>NZ_JAPZVQ010000001.1:0-201503 GCF_027622945.1 Glycomyces lechevalierae
AGCGGGCCTTTCCGTTCGACTTGCATGTGTGAAGCACGCCGCCAGCGTTCGTCCTGAGCCAGGATCAAACTCTCCAACAAAAACCTGTTGCGCACTGAACCCTTACGGACCCAGCGACTTTGGTATGTGTCGAAGCATGTCCTGACCGATTTTCAACGGGACACCAAGCAAGTGTCCCAAGGAAAAGACAGTCAAAAACAGTACCAACCAAGAACCGCCGAAACCTTGTCCAGCGACCTCGATCAGCCCGCACGCTGACCATCCAAACACCCTGTTGAGTTCTCAAACAACACGCCAACTCAAGTCGATCCATCAAATTGGATTCGGCCTCAGCCGGAGCAACCCGAACAACATTACTAGTCTCGAACCGCGCTGTCTAACTGGGGGTCATTGACCCTCGTCACATGCGATTGAGCCTCTATGGAGTCTCAGGATCCCGCGCCTCGATCCGGACCGCGCCATGACTCCTTGAGTCCGTCGCGTGCCTCCGTGATCTCCGGACCGGCCTCGTTTTCCTCGGCTGTTCCGTTCCCCCGCGGGCAAAGACAAATATACACACCCTCGAAGGGGCCGAAACCAGGGGGGTCGCCTCCCGTTCAACGATACGCTTGACCAGCGGAGACATCAAGGTCTTGCGAGAAGTCCGCGGCAGCACGGTGCACCAGGGCCGCCCACGCAGACGGTCTCTTCACCGCAGCTTCGGCTGTTAGCCTGCGAGCGAAGGAACTCCGATCAGAGGAGAAGGCATGACAGCCACTCGCAATGCAAGCACCCGCTGGACCGGCGACCTCCAGGAAGGCAACGGCGTCACCAGCTTCCTGTCTTCCGGACTGCCGGACACTCCGGTCACCTGGGCCGCGCGCACGAACAACCCGGAGGGCAAGACCAGCCCGGAGGAGCTCATCGCGGCGGCGCACACCTCGTGCTTCTCGATGGCGTTCTCGGCCGCACTGGCGAAGGCCGGGCACACCGCGGAGGAGATCGTCACTGAAGCCGCCGTCACCTTCAAGCCCGGCACGGGGATCACCGACATCGCCTTGACCGTCAACGCCAAGATCCCCGGGCTCGACAACGACGAGTTCCAGAAGATCGCGCACGGCGCCAAGGAGAACTGCCCGGTGAGCCAGGCGCTGAAGGCGGTCCCGATTTCACTTGAGGCGACGTTGGGTTAGGGTCGTCACAAACGCCTGAAAATTTCATATTCACGCACAGTGTGCGCGAAAGCATCGGGTGCACCATCCGTGACCGTTATGTCACGGAGCCGGACGCGGGCGGTATCGCCCTCGGGGCGGCGAGGTGGTCGTTGGTTTCGCGCACTTGTTTGTAACCAGGCCTGCCTGCCCAGTTGCAAACCGATACTGCAGAGGAGGGGGTTCTCGTGACTGCTCCTGAAGACACCGGTAGGCGGTTCCAGGCCTACACCATCCGCCACCTGGACGAGTTGCTCCAGCGAGCGCCGCTGACCGAGGAGCAGCGGCTCCGGACAAGGGCGGTGGCGTCAGTACTGCCGTTCCGAACGAACGCCTACGTCGTCGATGAGCTGATCGACTGGGCCGATCCGTTCGAGGATCCGATGTTCCGGCTCGTGTTCCCGCAGGAGGACATGCTGCCGTCCGAGGACGTCGACCGCATCGCGGCCCTGCTCCAGAACGACGCCTCCAAGCAGGAGGTGACCGCGGCCGCGAACGAGATCCGGTTCCGGCTGAATCCGCACCCGGCCGGGCAGCTCGCGCTGAACATCCCGAAGGCCGGCGAGGAGCCGATCCCGGGGTTGCAGCACAAGTACCGGGAGACGGTGCTCTTCTTCCCGCAGCAGGGGCAGACCTGCCACGCCTACTGCACCTACTGCTTCAGGTGGGCGCAGTTCGTGGGGATCGCCGATCTGAAGATGGCGAACAACGACGTCGAGCAGTTGACCGGCTACGTGCGGGATCACCCGGAGGTGAGCAGCGTGCTGCTGACCGGCGGGGACCCGATGATCATGGGCGAGCCGGTGCTGCGGCGGTACATCGAGCCGCTGCTCGAGATGGACCACGTGGAGTCGATCCGGATCGGGTCGAAGGCGCTGGCGTACTGGCCGCAGCGGTTCGTGTCGGATCCCGACGCGGACGACACGCTGCGGTTGTTCGAGCGAGTGGTGGCGTCGGGGAAGAACCTGGCGTTCATGGCCCACTTCTCGCACCAGAAGGAGCTGGACTCCGAGATCGTGCGGGAGGCGGTGCGCCGGATCCGCGGCACGGGTGCGGTGATCAGGACGCAGGCGCCGCTGATCAGGACGATCAACGACGACGCGGAGCAGTGGGCGGGGATGTGGCGGACCCAGCACAAGCTGGGGATGATCCCGTACTACATGTTCGTCGAGCGCGACACGGGGCCGCAGGACTACTTCTCGGTGCCGCTGGTGCGGGCGTGGGAGATCTTCCGCGACGCGTTCAGCCAGGTGTCGGGGTTGTGCCGGACCGTGCGGGGTCCGTCGATGTCGGCGACGCCGGGGAAGGTCGCGGTGGACGGGGTCGTGGAGATCGGCGAGGAGAAGGTGTTCGCGCTGCGGATGCTGCAGGCCAGGGACCCCGATCTCGTGGGGCGGCCGTTCTTCGCGAAGTTCGACGAGAACGCGGTGTGGGTCGACGACCTGAAGCCGGCCTTCGCGGACAAGTTCCCGTTCGAGTAGTGCGGTAGGAAGCGAGTGTGAGGGCCGGAGCGGCGATGCCGCTCCGGCCCTTCTGTGTTCGTGGTCTATCGGGCGATGTGCAGGGCGAATCCGGTGGTGCCGGGGGCTTCGCGGCCGGGCAGGAGGCGGCGGTGCTCGTCGTAGTCCTCGGACTGCTTGCGGTAGGCGATCGGTTCGGTCTCGGTGAGGGTTTCGAGGCGTTCGCGCAGGTGCTTCACGGTGTCGGTGTAGCGGGCGGCGTCCATGCCGAGGGCGGAGGTGACGACGACGGGCGGCAGGACCGCCATGCCGGGGTAGAAGAGGACGCCGTGCTGAAGCGGGAAGAGCAGGTCGTCGATGTGGCCGTTGACGCCGCGTTCGGACAGGTGGTCTTCGGCGGCGCCGGTGGTCACGATGACCATGGCGCGCTTGCCTTTCAGGACGCCGTCGCCGAAGCGGGGCCAGTCGTGGGTGGGGCCGTAGCCGAAGCCGCTGGTGAAGACGCGGTCGAACCAGCCCTTGAGGATCGCGGGGACGGTGTACCACCAGAGGGGGAACTGGAAGATGACGTTGTCCGCGGCGAGCAGGTGCTCGTGCTCGGCCTTGATGTCCGGGGCGAGGGATGCGTTGGTCCAGGCTTCGCCGGCGGCGGCGATGAACCGTTCGCTGTCGGTGGGGCCGAAGTCGTCGTAGTCGGCGACGGCCTTCCAGTTCATCGCGTAGAGGTCGGCGACGGTGACGGTGTGCCCGAGGCCTTCGAGGGTCAGGACGGCTTCGTCGCGGAGGGCCGCGTTCAGGGAGCCGTTGTCGGGGTGGGCGTAGACGATGTGGGTTCTCATGCGGACCATGCTGCTGCGATCGGAGGAAGGCTGCCAGACGTCTGTTCGACCTGGGGTCGTTCGACCCTAGGACTGACAGACCTAGGCACTCGCGCGGATTCGCGGCGATACTTGCCGCGGAGGTTTGCGTGATGACACCTGATGCGACAGAGGCCGAGATCCACCGACTCGAGGACGTGGTCGACCTCGGGAAGTTCCTGCAGGCGCGGCGCGCGCGCGTGAACCCGGGGGACGTGGGGCTGCGGGAGGACGCGCGGCGGCGCGTGCCGGGGCTGCGGCGGGAGGAGCTGGCGCTGCTCGCCGGGGTGAGCGTGGACTACTACACGCGGCTGGAGCAGGGGCGGGCGAAGCACCCGTCGGATCAGGTGCTGGACGCGGTGGCGCGGGCGCTGCGGTTGGACGAGACGACGCGGGCGCATCTGCACCGGTTGGCGGGGAACTCGCGGTTGAGTCCGTTGCAGGCGCGGACGGGGGTGCGGCCGTCGCTGCAGACGATGCTGGCGGCGATCGACGCGTTCCCGGCGCTGATCATGAACCACCGGCAGGACGTGCTGGCGTCGAATCGCTTGGCGCGCTTGCTGTACGGAGGGTTCGGGTGGGACTTGGAGGCGAATCCGAACTTCGTGCGGCTGCTGTTCGACGACGACTCGCGCGAGTACTTCCCGGACTGGGACTCGGTGTGCGCGCTGGAGACGGTGGCGCAGTTGCGGAAGATGGCGGCGCTGTTCCCGGACGACGCGGCGATGACGTCGCTGATCGGCGAGTTGTCCGTGCGGCACCGGTTCTTCGCGGAGTTGTGGGCGCGGGCCGAGGTGCGCGACTGCAACATCGGGTTCGTGCGGTTCGAACATCCGATGGTGGGGGCGCTCGAGCTGTACAAGGACCAGTTCCGGGTGGCGGACGGGTCGGGGCAGATGCTCGTGGCGCTGACGGCCGCGCCGGGGACCGACGACTACGACAAGCTGGCGCTGCTGGGGGCGGAACGGTAGTCCCGGCCCGCCCCCGGGGCGTTAGCGGATGGTGAGCTGCTCGATGACGCTCACCCAGTCGGCGGTGTCGCGGCCGGTGGCGGCGAGTTCGTCGAGGCGCTTCTTGAGCGGTTCGAGGAAGTCGGCGCCGACGCCCTGCTCGCGGCTCGCGGCGATGATCGAGGCGAGGGCGGGCCGGGTGAAGGCGACGTCCTGGCCCGGGGCCGGGTCGTACGCACCGGAGTCGACGAGCGGGGCGTAGCCCTGCATGGCCGGCAGGATCGCGGCGAGCCAACCGGTGACCTCGTTCGCGGTGTCGGCGGCGGGGACGCCGACGGTGCGCATCATGGCAACGGCGTGGAGGAAACCGCCGAACATCTGGTACATCGACGCCAGGAGCGCCATGTCCTTGAGCGAGGCGAGGCCGGCGTCCGCGCCTTCGTATTCGGCGGTGCCGAGGGTCTCGAGGGCGGGCCTGGCGATGCCGAAGGCGTTCTCGTCCCCGGAGTAGAGGAGGCGGGCGCCCGGCTGCCCGATCATCCCGGGGACGGCCATGATCGCGCCGTCGAGGTAGGTGATGCCGTGCTCGGCGGCCCAGGCCGCGGTCGCCCGGGACTCGTTGGGCGTGGTGGTGGTGACGTTGACGAGGACCTTGCCCTTGAGCTCGGCCGCGACCGGCTCGAGGTTCTGGTGGATGCTCGCGTGGTCGAGGAGGACGGCGATGACGATGTCGCCGGCCTCGATCGCCTCGGTGATGGTCGCGGCGGCTTGCGCGCCGGCCTGGACGTGCGGTTCGGTCTTGGCCGCGGTGCGGTTCCAGACCGTGGTGGCGTAGCCGGTCTCGCGCAGGCGCGCGGCGACGGCCGAGCCCATCGCGCCGAGGCCGAGGATGCTGACGGTTCCCTTGGACATGCGGTTTCCCTTGGTGTGCTTGGTGTTCAGTGGATGGTGAGGCGTTCGATGACGCGGGGCCAGTCGCTGTCGCCGTGGCCGGTCGCGGCGAGTTCCTCGAGGAGCTTCTGGTGCGGTTCGAGGAGGTCGGCGCGGACGCCCTGCTCGCGGCTGGCGGCGATGAGCGACCTGATGCCGAAGCGGTCGAAGTCGACGCTCTGGCCGCCGGTGTCGTAGGTGCCGCCGTCGACGATCGCGGCGAGGTGCCTGCCGCTGGGCAGCATGGCCGCGAGCCAGGCCTCGGTCTCCTTCGCGGTGTCGGCGGCCGGGACGCCGACGGTGCGCATCATGGCGATGGCCTGCACGTAGCCGAGGAACATGAGGTCCATGGCCGAGAGCAGGGCCATGTCCTTGAGCGAGGCGAGGCCGGGGTCCTCCCCCGTGTACTCGGCGGCGCCGAGCGTCTCGAGGACCGGCCGGACCGCGTCGAACGCGGGCCGGTCGCCGGAGTAGAGCAGGCGGGCGGCCGGGCCGCCGATCATCGCCGGGACCGCCATGATCGCGCCGTCGACGTAGGCGATGCCGTGCTCGGCGGCCCAGGCAGCGGTCTCGCGGGCCTGGTTCGGCGTGGTCGTGACGAGGTTGACGACCGTCCTGCCCTTGAGGTCGGCGGCGACCTGGTCGAGGTGTTCACGGACGCTCGCGTGGTCGAGCAGGACGACGATGACGGTGTCGCTCGCCCGCACAGCTTCGGCCACGGTGGCCGCGGCTTGCGCACCCGCCTGGACGTGCGGCTCGCTCTTGGCCGCGGTGCGGTTCCAGACCGTGGTGGCGTGCCCAGTCTCGCGCAGGCGCGCGGCGACGGCCGAGCCCATCGCGCCGAGGCCGAGCACGCTCACGGTGTTCGCTGACATGGCTTGCGTCCCTTCCTAAGCGGTGGCGCCGCGGATGAGCCGGTACACGGAGACGAATTCGCCGGACTCCTCGGTGGCGTCGATGGCCCGCCGGTAGTAGTCCTGGACGGTCCTGGTGAGCGAGGCGTCGACCCCGGCGTCCTCGCTCGCGTCGATGACGTGCTGGGCCCCGGCGTGCATCATCTTGAGGGCCGCCGGGTCGCCCCAGCCGCCCTGCTTGGCGGCCTCGGCGAAGAAGAGCGTGAAGTCGCGCTGGCTCTGGGCGTCGTCCTTGGTGAGCTCGAGGTACCGGTCGACGCTGCCGCCGGAGCGCTCGATCATCGCCAGCGCCTGCTGGAGCGCGATGAGGTAGGAGTGGAACTGGGCGAGGCCGGCCTGGTAGTAGAGCTGGGCGAGGCCGTAGTCGGCGCCGAGGTATTCGTTGGCGCAGAGCAGTTCGAGCAGGGGGCGCAGTTCCTCGTGGAGGTCTTTGGGGCCGCTGACGTAGAGGTGGGAGGCGGGGTGCTGGATGTCGTCGCTCTGGGTCATGTAGGCGCCGGTGAGGAAGCGGGCGCCGCGTTCGAGGACCCAGCTCGCGCCTTTGCCGGTGTTGGCCGGGGAGTCGGAGGAGAGGTTGACGATCGTCTTGCCGGTGAGGTCGGCGTCGGCGAGGGTGCCGTACATGGCGTCGTAGTGGATGAGGGAGAGCAGGACGGTGTCGTTGGCGGCGACGGCCTCGGCGGCGGTGGCGGCGGGTGTGGCGCCGAGTTCGACGAGGGCTTCGGTCTTGCCGGGGGTGCGGTTCCAGACGGTGACGTCGAGTCCGGCGGCGAGGAGGATCCGCGCGGTGGCGCGGCCCATCGGTCCGAGGCCGACCACGGTGACGGATTGCTTGGCAGACATGTTGTGCCCCTTGGGAAGTGGTGGATTCCTGTGTGTCTTGACGGGATCCATCGTCGGTCGCGGCGGGTAGGCTTCGCAAGACCGCACTTCCGGGTGGGGTTACTTACCGGGACGTTCGCAATATGGTCGGGAGGGCCGCGATGCAGACGATGGGTGACGCAGATCAAACCTGCGGGATGTCGATCGCGATCGATGTGGTCGGCGGCAAGTGGAAGATGCATCTGATGTGGGTGCTGGCGGAGGGGCCGGTGCGGTTCGGGCAGATCCGGCGCAAGCTCGACGGGGTGAGCGAGAAGGTGCTCGCCGAGAATCTGCGGCAGATGGAGGCGCACGGGGTCGTGCACCGGGAGCTGTACGCGGAGGTGCCGCCGCGGGTGGAGTATTCGCTGACGCCGCTGGGCGAGCAGTTGAATCAGGCGCTGCAACCGCTGGAGGTCTGGGGTGACGCGAACCGGGAGGCGCTGGCGCCCCGGTTGGTGGAGTCTCGCCCCTGCTGAGGGTGCGGGAATCCCCGGTCGGTCGGGGATTCTCGTGTCGTGCTAGATCGGCGGGGCTTCGCGGCGGCGGTATTCGGTGCCGCCGAGGTCCCGTTCGAGGAGGAGTTCGTCGATGAGGTCGCGGCGCAGTTGCAGCGGGTCGTCGAATTCGGCGGCGAGCGTCTCGTTGACTTCCCGTTCGGTGTAGGTGCGGTCGAAGGCGAAGTGGCGGTTCGCGAGGTCGCGGAGGAGTTTGACGCGGGTGCGGCGGTTGACGGGCAGGGTGGGGATGCGGCCGTTCGAGTAGAGGTGGGCGACGTCGGGGCTCACGCCGGGCGGTGCGTCGGGGGCGGCTTCGCGGGCTGCCGCGGCGGCGGCTTTGAAGGCGTCGGGGGCGGCGCGGACCTTGCCGTCTTCGCGGACGGCGAGGCCGGCTTCGAAGAGGCGGGTGAGGGCCTTCTCGGCGCGGGGGTGCCGGGTCTTCAGGTCGGCGACGCTGGTGCCGGGGTCGTGGAGGACGAGGTCGGCGAAGACGCGGAGGCGTTCGGGGTCGGCGAGTGCTTTGACGATGAGATGGCTTGGCTCCATCGGGACAGACTGGTAGGTACCGCCCGGGTCGTCAAAGGGTTATCGCGCCGGTGCGGCTCAGGCGAGGCCGCGGAGGTAGGCGAGGTCGACTCCGGCGAGGGTGTCGAGGCGGCGTACGTGGAGTTCGGCGGGGAGGTCGACTTCGCTGGGGATGGCGAGGGTGACCGCGCCGGAGGCGAGCCCGGAGCCGACGCCGGAGACGGAGTCCTCGAGGACGACGCAGCGTTCGATGTCGACGCCGAGTTTCGCGGCGGCGGTGAGGTAGGGCTCGGGGTGGGGTTTGCGCTGGTCGACCTCGTCGCCGCAGAGGGTGAGGTCGAAGTTCTCGGGGCCGACGAGGCCGATGATGATGTCGGCGAGTTCGCGCGGGGTCGAGGTGACCAGGGCGGTGGGGACGCCGGCGGCGCGGCATTCGAGGAGGAGTTCGCGGGCGCCGGGCTTCCAGTCGACGCCTTGGGCGAAGAGCGCTTTCATGCGGGAGCGCAGCCAGGTCTGGTGGTGGGGGGTTTCGGTGAGGGGGATGCCGAGGCTTTCGAGGAGCATGACAACTGAGGCGTCCTCGTTGGTGCCGACCATGCGGGAGCGGACCTCGGGGTCGAGGGCGCCGCCGAGGAGGCCTGCGAGTTCTTCGATGCCGGTGTCCCAGACGCGTTCGCTGTCCACGAGGGTGCCGTCCATGTCGAAGAGCACGGCTTGCGGGAACGCGGCTTCCGCTTGGTCAGTCACGGTGTCAACAGTACGGGCGGGGCGGCTGGGCCGGCCCGTGTCGAGGCGGGGCCGCGAGCGGGCTCACACCGGGTCGTCAGGCGAGGCCGGCGCGGTGGTGGCGGCGGCACAGGACGGTGTAGGAGTCCATGTCGCCGACTTCGACGAGGTCGCCGGCGAAGGTCATGACGCCGTCGCGGACGCGGGCGTTGTGGGTGCCGCGTTCGCCGCACCAGCAGTTGACGCGGACGGGGAGTTCTTCGACGCGGTCGGCGAGTTCGATGAGCCGCTGGGCGGCCGGGAAGAGGCGGCCGAGGAAGTCGGTCTTGAGGCCGAAGGCGTAGACGTCGAGCCCGAGGCCGTCGACGGCGTCGGCGAGGTGGTTGATCTGGCGGGGCGCTTCGAGGAACTGGACCTCGTCGACGATCACGTACGGCGGCTTGATGGCGGCGAGGTCGTCGTAGATGTCGAAGCCGGGTTTGACCTCGCGGGCTTCGTGGCTGAGGCCGATGCGGCTGGAGACGACGCCTTCGCCGCCGCGGTCCATGGAGGTGTAGACGACGCCTTGGCCGCCGAGGGAGTGGTGGTACTGGAGCGCGAGGGTGGACTTGCCTGCGTCCATGACTCCGAGATAGGCGACGAGTTCGTGCGACATGGTTCTATGGTGCCGAACCCGCGGCGGGGCTTCGGCAGTGGCTCGGCACGCGGTGCCCGGCACCCCAATGGCGTCGGGCACGCGCGCGCGTCACTTGGCGTTGAAGTAGCTCGCCTCGGGGTGGTGGAGGACGATCGCGTCGGTGGACTGCTCCGGGTGGAGCTGGTCCCCTTCGGACAGTTCGACGCCGATGCGGTCGGCGCCGAGGAGTTCGACGAGGGTGGCGCGGTCGGCGAGCTCGGGGCAGGCCGGGTAGCCGAACGAGTAGCGGCAGCCGCGGAAGTCGACGTCGAAGTAGCCCTTGAGGTCCCCGGGGTCCGCGTCCGCGACGGTGCCGCCCGAGGGCAGGACCCATTCGCGGCGCATGCGCCGGTGCCAGTACTCGGCGAGCGACTCGGTGAGCTGCACGGTGAGGCCGTGCACCTCCAGGTAGTCGCGGTAGGCGTTGGCCTGGAACAGCTCGTTGGTGTACTCGGAGACCTTGGCGCCCAGGGTGACCAGTTGCATGCCGAGGACGTCGAGGCGTTCGCCGTCCTTGGCGCGGAAGAAGTCCGCGAGGCACAGCCGCCGGCCCTGCCGCTGGCGCGGGAAGGTGAAGCGGGCGCGCTCGGAGTGGCCGTTCTCGTCGAGGACGACGAGCGAGTTGCCCTCGGAGTAGGCCGGGAAGTACGCGTAGGCGACCTTGGCGTCGAGGACGTTGTCGGTCATGAGCCGGTCGAGCCAGTAGCGCAGGCGCGGGCGGCCCTCGGTCTCGACCAGTTCCTCGTAGGAGGGCCCGTCGCCGCGGGCGGGCTTGAGGCCCCACTGGCCGAGGAAGGTGGCGCGCTCGTCGAGCAGCGCCGCGTACTCGGCGAGGGCGATGCCCTTGATGACGCGGGAGCCGTAGAACGGCGGGACGGGTACCTCGACGTCGGTGGCGACGTTGGAGCGCACCGAGGTGTCGTTCAGGTCCGGGAGGGTGTCCGCGACCATCGTGGCCTGCTTGGCGCGGCGTTCGCGGCGCAGCGCGATCTTCGCCTCCTTCTCGGGGTCGACGATCGGCGTGCCGGTGCGGCGGGCGGTCATGACCTTGTTCATGAGGTCGAGGCCTTCGAACGCGTCGCGCGCGTAGTGGACCTGGCCGCCTTCGAACATCTCGCGGAGGTCGTCCTCGACGTACGCGCGGGTGAGCGCGGCGCCGCCGAGGAGGACCGGCCAGCGCGTGTGCATCGAGCGGGCCATCATCTCGGCGAGGTTGTCCTTCATGATGACCGTCGACTTGACGAGCAGGCCGCTCATGCCGATGACGTCGGCCTGGTGCTCTTCGGCGGCGTCGAGGATGGCGTTGATGGGCTGCTTGATGCCGAGGTTGACGACGGTGTAGCCGTTGTTGGACAGGATGATGTCGACAAGGTTCTTGCCGATGTCGTGCACGTCGCCGCGGACGGTGGCGAGGACGATGGTGCCCTTGTCGGTGGAGTCGGCCTTGTCCATGTGGGGTTCGAGGTGGGCGACGGCGAACTTCATGGCCTCGGCGGACTGGAGGACGAACGGCAGCTGCATCTGGCCGGAGCCGAAGCGGTCGCCGACGACTTTCATGCCTTCGAGGAGGTGGTCATTGATGATGTCGAGGGGCCGCTTGCCTTCGGCCATGGCGTCGTCGAGGTCGGTGTCGAGGCCGTTCTTGTCGCCGTCGATGATGCGCTGGGCGAGGCGTTCGCCGAGCGGGAGGGCGGCGAGGGCTTCGGCGCGGGCCTCCTTGGTGCCGGCGAGGCTGACGCCGTCGAAGATCTCGATGAGCTTCTGGAGCGGGTCGTAGTCCTCGGCGCGGCGGTCGTAGACCATGTCGAGGGCGACCTGCTTCTGCTCCTCGGGGATCGAGGCCATGGGCAGGATCTTGGAGGCGTGGACGATCGCGCTGGTGAGGCCCGCTTCGACGCATTCGTTGAGGAACACGGAGTTGAGGACCTGGCGGGCGGCGGGGTTGAGGCCGAAGGAGATGTTGGAGACGCCGAGGGTGAAGTTGACGCCCGGGTAGAGGCGGGCGATCTCGCGGATGGCGGCGATGGTCTCGATGCCGTCCTTGCGGGTCTCCTCCTGGCCGGTGGAGATGGGGAAGGTGAGGGCGTCGACGAAGATGTCCTCGATCTTCATGCCCCAGGTGCCGGTGAGGTCGTCGATGAGGCGGGCGGCGACGCGGACCTTCCAGTCGCGGTCGCGGGCCTGGCCCTCCTCGTCGATGCAGAGGGCGACGACGCCGGCGCCGTGCTCGGCGACGAGCGGCATCATCCGCTGGTAGCGGGAGTTGGGGCCGTCGCCGTCCTCGAAGTTGACGGAGTTGACGACGCATTTCCCGCCGAGGGCCTCGAGGCCGGCTTCGACGACGTTCGGCTCGGTGGAGTCGAGCATGATCGGGAGCGTGGAGGCGGTGGCGAAGCGGGAGGCGAGGACCCGCATGTCCTCGGCGCCGTCGCGGCCCACGTAGTCGACGCAGAGGTCGAGGAGGTGGGAGCCGCCGCCGGCCTGCTCGCGGGCGATCTCGACGCAGCGGTCGTAGTCGGCGGCGAGCATGGCGTCGCGGAAGGCCTTGGAGCCGTTGGCGTTCGTGCGCTCGCCGACGTTGAGGATCGAGGCGTCCTGGCGGAACGGGACGTGGTGGTAGGAGGAGGAGACGCCCGGTTCGAGGACGGGGGTGCGCTCTCTGGCGGCGACCGGGCTCCCGGTGCCGGGGGCGCCGCCGAGGCGGGCGCGCACGGCGCGGATGTGGTCGGGGGTGGTGCCGCAGCAGCCGCCGACGAGGCTGACGCCGAAGTTCTTGACGAACTCCTCGTGGGCGTCCGCGAGCTCTTCAGGGGTGAGCGGGTAGACCGCGCCGTTGGGGCCGAGCGTGGGCAGGCCGGCGTTCGGCATGACCGAGATCGGGACGGGCGAGTGGCGGGAGAGGTAGCGAATCGATTCGCTCATCTCGTCCGGGCCGGTGGCGCAGTTGAGGCCGATGAGGTCGATGCCGAGGGCGGCGAGGCTGGTGAGGGCTGCGCCGATCTCGCCGCCGACGAGCATGGTGCCGGTGGTCTCGACGGTGACCTGGGCGATGATAGGCACGTTCGTGCCGAGGGCGGCGTTGGCGCGCTTGGCGCCGATGACGGCCGCTTTGGCCTGGAGGAGGTCTTGGGCGGTCTCGACGAGGAGCGCGTCCGCGCCGCCTTCGATGAGGCCGGCCGAGCATTCCTGGTAGTGGTCGCGCAGGAGCGCCATGGGCGCGTGGCCGAGGGTGGGCAGGCGGGTGCCGCCGCCCATCGAGCCGAGGACGAAGCGGGGCCACTCGGGGGTGGCGTACTCGTCGCATTTCTGGCGGGCGAGGGCGGCGGCGGCGCGGGCGAGCTCGCGGGCGCGGTCGACGATGTCGTACTCGACGAGGCCGCCGTAGTTGGCGTTGAAGCTGTTGGTCTCGACGCAGTCGGCCCCGGCGGCCAGGTAGGCGTCGTGGATGCCCAGGACGATGTCCGGGCGGGTGAGGCAGAGGATGTCGGAGAGGCCCTCGTGGCCGTCGTAGTCCTCCATGGTGGGGTCGAAGGTCTGCAGCATCGTGCCCATGCCCCCGTCGGCGATGACGACGCGACGGTTCAAGGTTTCGAGGAACAGACTCTTCTCAGACACGGGGTCAAGGGTACTGGGGAGTGCCGCTGAGTGGGAACTCGGTTTCACAGAATGGGCACCGTGTCGGGGGAAGATCACACTCGGACGAATAGGATGGGCGGCATGGAGATACTCCTCCCCGTCATGTTCGCCTTCATCGGCGCCTACGTCCTGTACTGGGTCGTGCGGATGGGGGTGCGCGACGGCATCGCGGACGCGGACGAGCGCCGCGGCGAGTCTGGACCGGAGCCGGACTGACGGCGTAGCATCGGGTCGTAACGGCCGCCACCGCCGAAGGGACCCATATGGACTCGCCCGACCGTCACCTGTGGACCGAAGTCACCGACCCCGTGAAGCTCCAGGAGATCGTGGGCGAGGTGGCCCAGCAGGCGGCCACGAAGGAGCGCGACCGGCTCCACGCGCGCGACCGCGAATGGCTCGCCGCCTCCCCCTACTGCGTCATCGCCACGTCAGACGCCGACGGCAACTGCGACGCCTCCCCCAAGGGCGACCCGGCCGGGAAGCTCGTGCACGTCCTCGACGACGGCACGGTCGCCATCCCCGAGCGGCCGGGCAACCACCGCGTCGACGGGTACCACAACGTGCTCGCCAACCCGCACGTCGGCCTGCTGTCGCTCATCCCCGGGCGGCGCGAGACGCTGCGGATCAACGGGCGCGCCCGCGTCGTCGCCGACGCGCCGTTCTTCGACGACATGGTCGTCAAGGGCCACAAGCCGATCCTGGCGCTCGTGGTCGAGATCGACACGATCTACTTTCACTGCGGCAAGTCCGCGATGCGCTCGGGGATCTGGAAGCCCGAGACGTGGGCGCCCGACTCGCTGCCGCAGCACGCGCAGCTCGTCAAGGAGACCCAGGTCGTCGACGCCACGCTCGAGGAGCTCATCGACAAGTACGGCCCGAGGTACGAGGCGGGCCTCTACTAGCGGCCGATCCGGTCGGGGCGGGCTGTTTCACCGAATCGAGCATCACCTGAGGTTTCTTCCCTAATCTGAATTCGCGATATTCGCAGCTCAGCACGCGGGGAAGCCGGGGGCGCCGATGTCGGCATCAGTGAGGTACGCGGCGGCCGTACTGGCCGCCCTCTGGTTCGCCCTGGCAGGCTCCGCCGCTTATGCTGTCGCGCCCCCCGAGCTCGACTCCGGCGCGGTCACCGACCAGGTGGGCGCGATCGCCGACCGTGGCGCGGAGGT
The DNA here is from genome assembly GCF_027622945.1 of Glycomyces lechevalierae. Lineage (GTDB taxonomy): Bacteria > Actinomycetota > Actinomycetes > Mycobacteriales > Micromonosporaceae > Glycomyces > Glycomyces rutgersensis. The sequence goes on from NZ_JAPZVQ010000001.1 coordinate 14,395, forward strand.
CGACGCCGCCATCGACGAGCTGCGGTCCGAGGCCGCGATCGGGCTGTACGTGGCGTACGTCGACTCATTCTCCGGCTACGACCCGCAGGACTGGGCGAACCAGACCGCCATGCGCAGCGACCTGGGCACCAACGACATCCTGCTCGCCGTCGCCACCGGCGACCGGCGATTCTCGTGGTCTGTGGAGTCCGCGTTCCCCCTCTCCGACGAGCAGTTGAACGAGGTCGCCACGACCGCGATCGAACCCGCGCTCGCCGACGACGACTGGGCGGGGGCCGCGATCGCCGCCGCCGACGGCTACCGCGAGCAGGCCACCGGCGAGTCGAGCGGCGGCGCGGGCTGGGTCATCCTCCTGGTCGTCCTTGCGGCGATCGCGCTCGTCGTGTTCCTCGTCTGGCGGCGGCGCCGCGCCAAGACCGGTGCGCCCCCGGGCGACCCGGTCCCGCGGATGTCGACCGAGGACCTCGACCGGGAGGCGAGCCGGCTCCTCGTCGAAGGGGACGACGCCGTCCGCACCAGCGATCAGGACCTCGGCTTCGCCGTCGCCGAGTTCGGGCAGGAGAGCACCGCCAAGTTCGCGGCCGCCCTCGACACCGCCAAGAGCGAGCTCGCCGAGGCCTTCCGACTGCGCCAGACCCTCGACGACGAGGTGCCCGACACCGAGGAGCAGCACAGGGCGGTCCTGACCGAGATCGTCGACCGGCTCACGAAGGCCGACAAGGAACTCGACGGCGCGGCGGCCGAGTTCGAGGAGTTGCGCGACCTCGGCCGCCGCGCACCCGAGGCGATCGAGAAGCTCACGGCCGACGCGGCGGCGCTCGCCGGGCGCACCGGCCCGGCGAAGGAGGCGCTGGCCGCGCTCGCGGCCGCCTACCCGGCGTCGGCGTTCGCCACGGTTGCCGCCAACGCCGAGGACGCCGAGGACCGGCTCGCGTTCGCCGACCGGAGCCTCACCGAGGCCCGCGAGGCCCTCACCGCAGGCGAGAACGGGCGGGCCGCCGTCGGGGTGCGCGCCGCCGAAGGCGGTCTCGCCCAGGCGAAGCAGCTCCTCGACGCCGTGACCGGCCGCCGGACCGAGCTCGCCGAGGCCGAACGGAACCTGCCCGGACTCGTCGCCTCGCTGGGCCAGGACATCGCCGAGGCCGAACGGAAGGGCGACGGCTCCCTCTCCTGGGAACGGCTCCGCCGCGCCGCCGCCGACGCGCGCGCCGTCACCGCCTCGATCGAGGCCGCGCGGGCCGCCGGGCCGGTGGACCCGCTCGACGCCGTCCGCCGACTCGAGCAGACGCAGGCCGCCATCGGCGGCGAGCTCCGGGCCGTGCGCGACGAACAGGAGCAGCGCGAGAGCGCGAAAGCCCAACTGGCGCATACCATCGCGAACGCCGCCGCCACGGCCGCCGCCGTGGAGGACTACATCAACACCAACCGCGGCGGCGTCGGCACCGAGGCCCGCACCCGCCTCAACGAGGCGAACCAGCAGCTCGACGCCGCCCGCGCGCTCGAACCGTCCGATCCTGTGCAGGCCCTCGCGAGGGCGCAGCGGGCCGACCAGCTCGCCGCGGCCGCCTCGCGGCTCGCGCAGCAGGACGTGAACGCGTACCGCGATCCCGGCTTGCCCGGCGGCTTCTCGGGCGGCATGGGCGGCGGCGGGAACGCCGGGGCGATGCTCGGCGGCATCCTGCTCGGCGGGATCCTCAACGGCTCCGGCGGCCGCGGCGGCGGGTTCGGCTCGCCCGGTTCGTCGCGCCGGCGCGGCCCCTCGCCGGGCTCGTTCGGCGGCGCGGGCACCCGCAGGGGCGGTGGTGGCCGATTCTGACGACCGCGAGGACCAGCGACCAACCGATCCGAAAGGTGTGTGGACCAATGACCAAGAAGCAGTCGATCTTCGGCCGCATCGGCCAACTGCTCAAAGCGAACATCAACGACGCCATCGACTCCGCGGAGGACCCGGAGAAGATGCTGACCCAGATGGAGCGCGACTACAAGAACAGCATCGCCGACGCCGAGAGCTCCATCGCCGAGACCATCGGCAACCTCCGGCTCATGGAGGAGGACGCCGCCGCCGACAAGGAGGCCGCGCAGGAGTGGGAGAACAAGGCCCGCAACGCCAGCCGCAAGGCCGACGAACTGCGCGCCGCCGGCAACGCCGCCGAGGCCGACAAGTTCGACAACCTCGTCAAGGTGGCCCTGGGCAAGCAGCTCGAGCTCGAGAAGGAGATCAAGGCCGCCGAGCCGACGATCCGGGCTCAGCAGGAGGTCGTGGACAAACTCAAGAACGCGCTCAACCAGATGAAGACGAAGCTCACCGAACTGCAGTCCAAGCGCAGCAGCCTGGTCGCCCGCGCGAAGACCGCGCAGGCGCAGAAGCAGGTGAACGAGGCCATCGGCAGCGTCGACATCATGGACCCGCTCAGCGAGGTCAACCGCTTCGAGGAGAAGGTCCGCCGCGAGGAGGCCAGGGTCCGCGGCCAGGCCGAGCTCTCGATGTCCTCGCTGGACAAGCAGTTCGAGAGCCTCGACGGGCTGGAGGACGACGCCGAGATCGAGGCCCGGATGGCCGCGCTCAAGAGCGGCGGCTGACGCAGGGGTTCACGCGGCCGGGCTCCTCTGCCCGGCCGCTTCGCCGTGCCGCTAGCGGGTGTCGGCCTTCAGCCGCGCGATCGAGTCGTCGTCGCAGGTCGCCCAGAACTCCCCCACCACGTCCTCGAGCCGCTCCATCGAGCCCGCGTCGAACAGGTGGTCCTGGTACTTCGTGATGTCGTAGTCGATGGTGCCCATCGTGACCAGGTCGAGCGGCATGATCTCCATGCCCCGGAACTCGTCGATCTCCCCGTACGAGGAGAGGATGCCCGCGCCGTACGCCTTGAGGCCGTCCTTCTCGCTCATGACCCCGAACTCGAGGGTGAACCAGAAGACGCGGGAGACGAACTCGAGCGCGTCCTCGGAGTGGACGCGGCGGGCCGCCTCGCCCGCGACCCGGTACAGCGCGGCGAACCGCGGCGAGGCGAGCGCGTTGGCGTGCCCGATGACCTCGTGGATGACGTCCGGTTCAGGCGTGTAGAGCGGGACCGAGTGGTGGCGGATGTACTGGGTCGCGTGGAACTTCCCGTCCGCGAGCACCCCGTAGAACTCGCGCAGGGGCACGAGCCCCGCGGCGGGCAGGTAGCTGAAGCCGGTGAGCGGCTCCAGGGACTCGGAGACCTCGTGGAGCTGCGGGATGTGGTCGGCGGGGAGTTTGAGGCGCTCGGCGCCCTCCAGGTACTCGTGTGCGGCCAGGGCTTGGTGTTTCACGGCGAGTTCGGCGCTGACCAGCCGCCATATCTCGTGCTCGGTGTCGGTGTAGGAGACCGCCGGCATAGGTTGGCCGGGTTCCCAGTCCAGGGCGAGGGCCGCGATGGCGTTGCGCCGCTCGCGGTACTCGGGGTCGGCGAAGCCGGGGTGGTTCTCACCCAGTTCCACGCTGACCGTGCCGTCGGCGCCGGTGTTGACCGGCGCGAAGTACTGTCCTTCTTCGAACATAAGAACAGTCCATCAGGTGGGACGGCACCTGTCAACGCGGTGGGCGGATCGGCAAGCCCTGTCCTCGCTCTTCTAGCGGAACCGCAGCTTCTCGGGGGTCTCGGTCGGCGCGGCCTTGCCCAGGAACGCGCGGCGCTTGGCGTCGAAGCCGTGGCGGTCGTCGAACATGTCGCGGGCCATCTCGGCCAGCTCGATCGTCTGGTAGTACGACAGCGGCTTCGACTCGGCGCGGCGGCGGGCCTTCGCGGCGAACATGCGCCCGCGCGTGACCGGCTCGTTGTAGCCGATCGCGACGGCCCGCAGCCAGTTCTGGAACTCGTCCCAGTCGCGGGGCCCGACGGCGCCGATGAGGCCGATCTGCTTGGCCTCGGCCGCGGAGATCGGCAGCTTCTCCCCCAGGAGCCGGTCGGCGGTCGGCTCGCCGACGCGGTTGGCGACCGACCAGGTGTGCAGCTCGGAGCCGAAGATGCCCATGTCGTAGTACGGGTTGAGGACGATGCCGTCGCGGGCGACGGTGACGTCGGCGCAGAGCGCGGCCATGACCCCGCCGGCGCCGGCGTTCGCGGAGAACGCGGCGACGGTGAGCTGGTCGGCCTGGGCGATGGCGAGGCACAGCTCGTCGATCGCGTTGATGTTGTCCCAGGCCTCGGCGGCCGGGTCGGCGGCGGCGTCGATGACGCCGAGGTGGATGCCGTTGGAGAAGGCGTGCTCGGTGCCGGTGATGACGAGGATGCGGGTGTCCTCGGTGAGGGCCTTCTCGACCGCTCCAGTGAGGCGGCGGCACTGCTCGGTGTGCATGGCGCCGTTGTAGGAGCGGATCGCGAGGTACCCGACGTCTCCTTCGCGGCGGTACACGGACTCGGCGACGGCCTCGGGCGCGGGTTTGAAGGGCGCGCTGGTGGCGTCGATGACCATGGCCGCGGGGAGCTTCGGGCCGCGCTTCTTCTGCAGGAGGGCGGCGTAGCCGACCCAGAGGGTGCCGCGGCCGGTGGCGAAGGCGACGGCCTCGCAGTCGCGGCCGACGATGGTGCCCGGCTCGGCGCCGGTCTCCTCCGCGGTGGCGGCGGCGTCGAAGAGGCAGTAGGTGCGGCCGTCGAGCACGGCGGGCGCGCCCGGGGCGCCGTCGGCGGCGGCGATGCGGCGGGCCAGCTCGGTCGCCGAGGCGCGCCAGTCGAGTTCGAAGGCGCTGCGGCGCAGGAGCGGCAGTTCACCCGTACCGGGGACGGGCTGCGGGAGCTCCTCGGCGGGGACGGGGCGCTCCCCGTTCTGCACCTTGCGGACCACGGTGGCGACGCACTCCATGGCGGCATCCGCGACCCGGCTGTTGTACAGCGCCGACTTGGTGATCCCTTCAGGGACGTCGAATGTGGAGCAGGCCCAGACCGGTCCGGCGTCCATCTCCTCGACCGCCGAGAGCGCGGTGACGCCCCAGCGGGGGCCCTGGCCGAGCAGGGTGTGGTCGAGCGAGGACGGCCCGCGGTCGCCGACCGGTCCGGGGTGGACGATCACGGTGGTCCAGCGGCGCCAGACCTCTTCGGGCACACGGTGCTTGAGGAACGGGCACAGGATCAGGTCCGGGTCGATCCGCTCGACTGCGCGGGTGAGCGACTCGGGGGCGTCGTGGGCCGGGGCGAGTTCCACGCCGACCTCGTGCCCCTGCTCGCGCAGGGTGCACCAGACGCGCTGGGTGAGCCCGTTGAATGCGGACGCCAGCAGCAGGATCTTCAATTCGACTCCAGGAGGACGGGGAGTCGGCCACGCTCAACTGTGAGCGTACCGATACTCGGCATTTCGCACAATCAGCGCGTGCAGTCTATTCCGAGCAGTCCTCGCAACGTGTCGCGGGCAAGGTCCGGCGCCGAAGGGTCTTCGCCCCCGTTCGTGAGGGTTTCATTCGCCCAGGCATCGACCGCGGCGAGCGCCCCGGCGGTGTCCAGGTCGTCGGCCAGGCGCTCGCGCACGGCCTTGAGCATCGCGCCGGCCGGGACGGCCAGTTCGCGCGCGACGGCCTCGCGCCACCGCCCCAGGCGAAGTTCGGCTTCGGCGAGTTTCGCGGCGCCCCACTGCCGGTCGGACCGGTAGTGGTCGGCGAGGAGCGCGAGGCGGACTGCGGCGGGGTCGACGCCCTCGGCGCGGAGCTTGGAGACGAACACGAGGTTGCCGAGGGACTTCGACATCTTCTCGCCGTCGAGGCCGATCATGCCCGTGTGGACGTACGTGCGCGCGAACGGACTCGCGCCCGTGAGGGACTCGGCGTGCGCCGCCGAGAACTCGTGGTGGGGGTAGATGAGGTCGTTGCCGCCGCCCTGCACGTCGATGGCCTCGCCGAGGTGGTCGAGGGCGATGCAGGCGCATTCGATGTGCCAGCCGGGGCGGCCGGGGCCCACGGGCGAGTCCCAGGACGGTTCGCCGTCGCGGGGGGCGTTCCACAGGATCGCGTCGAGCGGGTCGCGCTTGCCGCCCCGCTCGGGGTCGCCGCCGCGCTCGCGGGCGTAGCGGAGCATCGTCTCGCGGTCGTAGTTCGACTCGCCGCCGAACGCCGGGTGGGCTTCGACGGCGTAGTAGACGTCACCCGACTCGTGGCGGTAGGCGGCTCCGGACTCGAGGAGGCGGGCGACCGCGCGGCCGACGGAGGGGATGGACTCGACGGCGCCGATGAAGTGGCGGGGCGGGAGGACCTGGAGGGCCTCCATGTCCTCGCGGTAGAGCGCGGTCTCGCGCAGTCCGAGGACCTGCCAGTCGGTGCCGTCGCGCTCGGCGCGCTCGAAGAGGGGCTCGTCGACGTCCGTGACGTTCTGCGCGTAGTGGACGTCGATGCCCTGGTCGAGCCAGTAGCGGTGCACGAGGTCGAAGGCGAGCATCGTCGCGGCGTGGCCGAGGTGGGTGGCGTCGTAGGGGGTGATGCCGCAGACGTACATCGTGGCGCGCTCGGCGCCCGGTTTGACCGTCTCGCGCAGTCCCGCCGAGGCAGTGTCGTGCAGGCGCAGGGCGGGGCCTTGGCCGGGGAGGGCGGGCAGATGCGGCGCGGTCCAGGAATCCATGCCCGCGATCATATTTCGAATACCGGCCGACCGGCCAGTGGCGCGACATCACGGACGATACGGCCGCATCGTCCTTCCAAGCGCACCTGAGGCTTTCATGCGAAGATCACTCGATGTAACTTGTGTGCTCATGGAACGCCGACCACTTGGACGCAGCGGCATCGAAGTCTCCTCGCTCGGCCTGGGGACGATGACGTGGACCACCGACGAGGCCGGCCTCGAGGACGCCGCGGCGCAGTTGCAGACGTTCGTGGAGGCCGGCGGCACGCTCGTGGACACCGCCGACGTGTTCGGGCAGGGCGCGGCGGAGGCGGTGATCGGGCAGCTCATCGGCAAGGTCGTGGCCCGCTCGGAGCTGCACATCGCGACGAAGGCCGGGGTGCGCACGGACGGGGCGCCGCGCAAGCGCGACACGTCGCGCGGGTGGCTGATGCGGTCGCTGGAGGGCTCGCTGCGGCGGCTCGGGACCGATTACATCGACCTGTGGATCCTGCACGTGTACGACCCGGACACGCCGCTCGAGGAGACCATGTCGGTCCTGGACGCGGCGGTGTCGAGCGGGAAGGTCCGCTACGTCGGGCTCTCGAACCACACCGGTTGGCAGACCGCGCGCGCGTTCGCATGGCAGTCGGCGTGGCCGGGGCGGACGCCGATCGTGGCCAGCCAGGTCGAGTACTCGCTGCTGCAGCGCGGCGTGGAGCGCGAAGTGCTGCCTGCGTGCCTGGCTCTGGAGATGGGCGTGCTCGCATGGTCGCCCCTCGGCCGCGGGGTGCTGACGGGCAAGTACCGGTTCGGGCGGCCCGCCGACTCGCGGGCGGTCTCGGCGCAGTGGGCGCGGTTCGCCGGCGTGTACCTGGACGAGCGCTCGGCCGGGATCGTCGAGGCGTGCGCGACGGCCGCCGAGGGGCTCGGGGTGAGCCCGTTGGAGGTGGCGCTGGCGTGGGTGCGCGACCAGCCGGGCGTCGCCTCGGCGATCGTGGGCGCACGGAACGCCACCCAGTTGCGGGCCTCGCTCGCGACCGAGCAGTTGTTCCTGCCCCCGGAGATCCGCCTGGCGCTCGACGACGTGTCCGCGCCGACCGTGGGGTACCCGGAGAGTTACTGAAGGGCGGGCCTCGCGGCCCGCCCCGTGTCCTCGCTATTGCTGTTCGCCCATGGAGGCGAGCCATTCGTCGATGCGGCGCTCGGCCTCCTTGCGGGGGACGTCCTCGACGCGGGTCATGATCGACCAGCGGCGGCCGAACGGGTCCGCGATGGAGGCGTACCGGTCGCCAGTTAGGAAGAGGCTCGGCTCCTCACGGACCCGGGCGCCGGCCTCGACGGCCTTGGCGACCACCGCGTCGCAGTCCTTCACGTAGAGGACGAGGCTCTCGGTGATCAGCTCCGGGTCGGGCGAGGCCATGCCCCACGCGGGGTTGGCGTCGCCGAGCTGCAGGATCGAGTCGCCGATCTGGAGCTCGCAGTGCGCGACCGTGCCGTCGGGCATGTCGTTGCGGGTCAGGACCTCAGCCCCGAAGACCGCTTTGTAGAACTCGACGGCTTTGGCGCCGTCGTTGACGACGATGAACGGCGTGATCGAGTGGTAGCCGTCCGGGATCGGGTTCACCTTGTTCTCACTCATGAGGCCAGTCTCGCCCGGCCGGGGCGGGCGCGCTTGTAAAAAAGCGTCAGACCCCGGAGGTAGTTTCGGGGCGTGAACGGAGCCACCGCGAGCGACAAGGGCCTGCTGCGACCGCAGGAGGCCGTGAACTTCATCGACCTGCGGCGATACCGCGAGACCGGGCTGCTCGGGCAGTACGTGGAGCGGTACTGGTCGGTGCATTGGGACCTGCCCGAGGGCGCCTCGTACGAATCGGTGGTGATCCCCCATCCGTGCGTGAACCTGAGCTTCATGCCGGTGATCGGCGCGGAGCTGCACGGGCCGGGGGTCGCGGTCTCGCGGCATCCGCTGACCGGTCGCGGACGCGTGTTCGGGGTGAAGTTCCGGCCCGGCGGGTTCACCGCTTTCAGTGGCGTGGAGGCGGCGGCGCTGGCGGACTGGTCGGCGGGCGCGGCGACGGTCTTCGGCCGCGAGATCGACGAGCTGAACTCGATCGCGATGAGCGGCAATGACATCGATGCGATCGAGATCGTCTCGCGGTTCTTGGCGGACCGTGTGCCCGAGAAGCCTGATCCGCGCTACGGGCGGGTGCTCGCGGTGGTGCGGGCGATGCTGGAGAACCGGTCGATCACGAGGGTGGACCAGGTCGCGGCCCGCTTCGCCATGTCCCCCAAGACCTTGCAGCGCCTCTTCCAGGACTACGTGGGCCTCGGCCCGAAGACCCTGATCCAGCGGTACCGCCTCCACGACGCCGCCGACCGCCTCGCCGAGGACCCGCAGACCGACCTGGCCCGCCTCGCGGCCGAACTCGGCTGGTCCGACCACGCCCACTTCACCCACGACTTCAAGGACCTCATCGGCTTCCCGCCATCGGAGTACGCTGCCCAATGTGCCTCGGCCGCCCGGGAACTCGTCATCGCCCACCGGTGACCGCCTGTCCTGCTCCTTTTGCGAAAGCTGCCACGATGCCCTTCACCTCAGCGATTCTGGCCGTGCATGCGAATGCCTGGCTCTCCGGCAATCTTGAGGCCGTCGGCCCTGATTTCCACGAACGCCACCCTGCGTTCGAGTTCTACCGCGCGATCGAGTTCGGGGAGGGTCTGACGTTCTTCGACTGGCTCGAAGGCGAGCGGGAGCGAGGGGTCGAGCGTGTTTGGCTGCATCGGCCGGCGGGACGGGACGTGCTGGACCGGCTTCCGGCGGAGGTGGCGGAGGCGTTCGCCGCGAACGTGCGGGTCGGGCTGTTGACCACTGGGGCGGCGATGGCTGCGGAAGTCTGGGTTTCGCAGATGGAGCTGATCGGCGGTCTGCCATCGGTGACGGCCGGGAACGGGTTCCAGGGGCCGGCTGGGTCCTCGTTCACGGATCCTCGACGGTGGCAGCTGGTGTTCAGTTCATTTGCTGCGTCTGAGGAAGTGCCCTCGGTCGTGACAGTGGCTGACGCAGCTGAGTTGCTTTCGGCTGCGTTGCAACGGATTGAGGCGTTCGCTGCGACGATCGCGGATCTTGACGGTTGGCGGCGGCGGTTCGCTGATGCGGGTGCTTGCCTTCATTCGGGCGATGAGGAGCTCGACTTGCAGCGCGGGTTGTTTCCGGCCGGTGCGTTGAGCCTTGAGGCGCTTCGCTTGTTCGCGGCCTGCGAGCATGCCTCGGTCTTCGGGGGCATGGGCTCGTGGAACGACCTTTGGATCGAGGATAAGGGGCTGCAGGCGGAGTATGAGGTGGTCTCTGCGGCGCTGGCGGAGGCGATCAATGAGTCTTACTTCGCCATTGTGAATGGGGACTTGGGGATTCGCTTAGCATTGTTCCCTTGCCGTTTTCGAGGCCGGGTGGGTTGGTGAGTTGCGGTTAGCCCTGGCAGCGACGGAGGGATGGGATCGGGGTCCTATTTCGAGTGGCGGGCGTGGTGGTGGTCGGGGTTCGTGCGGGCGGCGACACTCCCGACCGCGGGGGCCGGGGGCGTGCTTTTGCCTTGGGGCGCAGTGGGGTTGGGGCAAACGTGAGGGTCCTATACCCCTGTGGGTGATGACAACCGGGCACTGCACGAGGGATGATTGATGTACGCACAGGGATACGGAAAACGTACAGGTGGCAAGTAGGTGCAAGCAGACTACGCCAAGCCTCTGGCCGAAACCCAAACCGGATGATTTTCCCGAGCCTCGTCAGCTCAGTCTCTTCGTGCTATCGGGTTCCACAGCGGACCACGGCCTCTGCGAAAGGGGGCGTGCTGGGTGGGAGATCGTTGGTCGGGATCACCTTGGCCGCGGCAGTGCTCTGAACGAGGCACATTCGAGTAAGACCCGCTGTTGTGAGCGGCAATGCCAGATTGGGCATTAGAGGACCCGACTCGGCAACGTCACAGGCACGGCGAAACCAAGCCCTTCCCGACACGCACCTTGATGGTGCGCAATGGAAGGACACTCCCGGGCAGCGCACCACTGTGCCTCCGGGAAGCACGACCCCGCACCAGCAGACATGGCGCGCAGGGAAACCATCACCACGGCCCGGTAACTGGGGTGCCTTCCGGAAGAGAAGCCTTCCGAGAGAGGACACACAGGAAGGCGGCCAAGAGAGCAGGACAGGAGGTTGGACTCCCGAGAGGGAGGAAGGATCGGCCACCAGCGCCGGGACTGCGAAGGTCCCCTGGGGTGTGCGGGAACCGAGAGGCGACCCGTCCACACCGGTCATGCTGGCCACGCTGGCCGTGTAAGCGAGGGCGGGATCGTGGCGACACGACCGCCAGCATGAGCCTGCATCAGGGGCGGGCCGATCGACGGAGAACGAGCGAGCGATTGGAGGTGAATACGTATGCAGCATGAGAGCTCGGCTCAACCATGGGCGCGCAAACAAGCACTGATCGAACAGAGTCGGTACGCGAAGGCCACTGCGGTGACCGCAGCAGCGAGCACCGCAGCTCGACTCGCGGCGGCGAACATCGAAGCCGCTTCGATCCGCCACGGCGCCCACCGGATCGAAACACACGATCGCATCGAGCGAATCGGGCGCTATCCGGCGCCACAGTGCGCCTGCTCGGTGCCGGACGAATCACGGTCGCCGATATCCTCTCGGACTCGACTCGACAACCCCGCCTGCGCCGTTCCCGACCGCCGGGCGGAAGCCGAAGCGCGGGCCCGGCCTCTCGGCCTCTACCTCCTCGGCCCGCGCGACGGCAACGGGCCAAAGCCCTGCGCTCACCGGTCCGTCGCTGACTGCTCGAACCGCGACCGGCTCTCACCTGGCTCCGGCATCACAACCGGAGGCCACCCCCACCTCTGTCGCTGAGCGGTTGAACCCCAACCGGACTCGACCCGTATCCCGGCCGGCGGACACAGCGCTGATCGCTTCGCTCCGTTCAGGCCGACATAGCCTCGATGCCTCCTGCATTCATTTGCAGGTGGCGGCCCTTGAATGCTTCCCGGAGGCGACGGTCGTGGCTGACGAGGATCACCGTTCCCTTGTAGTCGACGAGGGCTTCTTGGAGCTGCTCGGCGAGCAATGGGGACAGATGGTTGGTCGGCTCGTCGAGAAGGAGGACATCCACCGGTCGGCTCACCAGTCGGGCGAGTTCGAGGCGGCGGCGTTGGCCCACTGAGAGGGTCGCGACCGGCTTTCCGAACTCGTCGTGGGTGAACAGGCCGAGGCGGTCGAGGGCTTCGGTGTGCTCTTCCAGGGTGCCGATCCGGCCTGCCGCGAAAGCTCGGAGGACGGATTGGCGCGCTGATCCCGGGCCTGCGAGTTGGCGCAGGTGGCCGATCGCTCCATTGCGTTCGGCTTGGCCTTCATCGGGTTCGAGTTCTCCGGCGAGGACTCGTACCAGGGTGGTCTTTCCGGCTCCATTGGGGCCGGTGATGAGGATGCGCTCGCCTGGGGTGATCGAGAGGGTGTCGACCTTCAGGCGGTCGCCCACGCGGATGTCGTTGAGTTGGAGGGCGAGCTGGTTGGTTTCCTGGGTGGTGACGGCGAGGTCGGCGCTGAAGCGCAGGGGCTCGGGTGGCTGGGGGGCCGGATTGGCCTTGAGGCGTTCGAGCATCTGCTTGGCGACCTTGATGCGGCTGCTCGCGCCGTGGTCGCGATTGCGGGACCGGAAGGCTCCGGAGCCGGTGTTGGCCATGGGGAGCTTGCGGGGGATCGCGGACATGCGGTCGACGTTGTGGTCGACGATGCCTTCCTGGCGGGCCACCTCGGCGTTCCAGCGGTCGAAGGCCTCTTGGGCCTGTTGACGTTCGGTGGCTTTGGCGATGAGGTAGCCGGTGTAGCCGTTGCCGTAGCGGCGGGCCTTGCGGTCGCCGACTTCGAGCATGGTGGTGGTGATGGCCTCCAGGAACGCGCGGTCGTGGGTGACCGCTACGACGGTGCCCTTCCAGTCGCGCAGTTGCGCCTCGAGCCAGGTGACGGCGTTGTCGTCCAGGTCGTTCGAGGGCTCGTCGAGCAGGAGGAGGGCGGGTCGGGCCGCGAGGGTCGCAGCGAGCATGAGTCGGGAGCGTTCGCCGCCCGAAAGGGTCCCCAGGGGACGGTCGCGGCCGAGGGCGGGGAGTCCGAGGGCCGCCAGCGCTTGGTCGACTCGCAGGTCGGCGTCCCAGCCTTCGCGGGCTTCGAAGCGGGCCATGAGCTCGGCGTAGTGCTCGGCGGCGGCTTCGTCGCCGTCGGTGAGCGCTTTTTCGGTGTCGCGCATGGCCTGTTCGATCTCCCGCAGGTCGGCGAGGGCCAGGTCGATCGCATCGGCGACCGTGTCCTGCTCAGGCAGGTCGAGCTGCTGCGGCAGGTAGCCGGTGCCGCCCGGGGAGGCGACGGTGAGGTCGCCGTTGTCGGGGGCCTCGGTGCCGGCGATGAGCCTGAGCAGGGTGGACTTGCCGGAGCCGTTGTCGCCGATGATGCCGAGCTTCTCCCCCGGCTTGACGGTGAAGGTGACCCGGTCGAGGACGAGGTTGTCGGCGTAGCGCTTGGTGACGTCGACAAGGGCGAGTTGAGCATGGCGGAACATGGGCGCCTCCAGAAAGCAGTTCGCGGAATGGGTGGAGGGCACGCTGAGCGCTGACGGCTTGGATTGCGATGCCCCGGTGGTCCTCGCGGAGCGTGGCTCTACGCGGTGACCTGGCTGCTTCTAGAGGAAAATCAACATCGCCGACTAGTCTAGTGGCGGCCTTGGCGGGGTGTCCATGGGTTTGCGGGCCCTAAGCCGGTGAGTGCGCTCACCGGCTTAGGGCCCGTTGGGTTCTAGGACTGGGTAATGAACCGGTCCATGACGTCGACGCCGAACTTGAGGCCGTCGAGCGGGACGCGCTCGTCGATGCCGTGGAAGAGGGCGGTGAAGTCGAGGTCGGCCGGGAGCTTCAGGGGCGCGAAGCCGAAGCAGCGGATGCCGAGGGTCGCGAAGGCCTTGGCGTCCGTGCCGCCCGAGAGCATGTACGGGACCGTGCGGGCGCCCGGGTCGGCCTGGCGGATGGCCTCGGCCATGGCGTCGACGAGGACGCCGTCGAAGGAGGTCTCGTAGCCGGGCTGGCGGATCTCGTACTCGAAGTCGATGCCGTCGCCCGCGAGTTCGCGGAGGATCGCCTCGAGTTCGTCGTTGCGGCCCGGGAGCGAGCGGCAGTCGATGACGGCGTCGGCGGTGGACGGGATGACGTTGGTCTTGTAACCGGCGTTGAGGCGGGTCGGGTTGGCCGTGTTGCGGAGGGTCGCGCCGATGAGGCGGGCGACCGGGCCGAGCTTGGCGACCGTCGCGTCGGGGTTGTTCGGGTCGAACTCGATGCCGGTGAGCTCGGAGACGGATTCGAGGAACTGGCGCACCGTCGGGGTCATCTCGACCTCGAACCGGTGCTGGCCGATGTTGGCGACCGCGCGGGTGAGGCGGGTGACGGCGTTGTCGTCGTGGAGCATCGAGCCGTGGCCGGGGCGGCCGGTGGCGCGCAGGCGGAGCCAGTCAAGGCCCTTCTCGGCGGTCTGGACCACGTAGACGCGCAGGTCGTTGGGGAGGGTCACGGAGAAGCCGCCGACTTCGCCGACCGCTTCGGTGACGCCTTCGAAGACCTCGGGGTGCTCTTCGACCATGAAGCGGGCGCCGTAGTCGGAGCCGGCCTCTTCGTCGGCGGTGAAGAGGAGCACGAGGTCGCGCGGGGGGACCTTGCCGCGGCGCTTCCAGTCGCGCACGAGGGCGAGGAGCATCGCGTCGAAGTCCTTCATGTCGACGGCGCCGCGGCCGAAGAGGTAGCCGTCCTTGATCTCGCCGGAGAAGGGGTGGACGGTCCACTCGTCGGGTTCGGCGGGGACGACGTCGAGGTGGCCGTGGAGCAGGAGGGCCCCGCGGGTCGAGTCGGCGCCGGGGTAGCGGCAGGCGACGGAGGCGCGGCCGGGGGCGGATTCGTAGATCTTGGGTTCGAGGCCGACTTCGGCGAGCTTCTCCGCGACGTATTCGGCGGCGGCGCGTTCGCCTTTCGCGGTCGCGTTGTCGCCGGTGTTGGTGGTGTCGATGCGGATGAGGTCGCGGGCGATGTCGACGACCTCGTCTTGCGGGCGGGGCGGGTTCGCGGTTTCAGCCATCACTGAGTTCTATCAAGCCGAGATAACGGTTCGGCGTGTGCGGTGGCGGGAGTCGCACTCTTCACTCCGGCTTCGCCGGCACTGTGCACTCCCGCCACCGCTGCGCTAGACGGCCGCTTGCGCGAGGCGTCTCGCGCGGTTCTTCTTGCGCCGCTTGGCGACGATCGGGCCCGCGAGGCGCGGTGCGAGCGGGCCGATGGCGGCCAGGATCAGCACGTACGCTGCGGCGACGGAGCCGAGCGCGGGGTCCAGGCCCGCGGTGACGCCGAGGCCGGCGATGACGATCGAGAACTCGCCGCGCGGCAGGAGCACGAGCCCGGCGCGGAGCTTGCCGGTGAACGCGGAGCCGGAGCGGCCCGCCGCCCACCAGCCCGTGGCGAACTTCGTCGCGATCGTGACGACCGCCAGCGCGATCGCGACCGGGAGGACCGGTGGCAGCGCGGTGGGGTCGGTCTCGAGCCCGAAGTTGACGAAGAAGACCGCCGCGAACAGGTTCTTGAGCGGTTCGAGCGTCTCTTCGGCTTGGCGCGAGACCTCGCCGGAGAGGGCCATGCCGACGATGAACGCGCCGACGGCGGCCGAGACGTGGACCTTCTCGGCGAGTCCGGCGACGACGAGGACGATGCCCATGACTTTGAGCATGAGGATCTCTTCGTTCGGCGAGGCGAGGAATCGGGAGAGGAGGCCGCCGAAGCGGGAGGCGACGAGGAACGCGGCGGCGACGGCGAGGAGTGCGACGCCGAGGCCGACGGCGGCTTGGGCGAAGGCGAGTCCGGCGAGGATCGTGGTGAGGATCGGCAGGTAGAGCGCCATAATCATGTCCTCGGCGACGAGGAGGGCGAGGATCGTGGGGGTTTCGCGGTTGCCGAGCCAGCCGAGGTCGGTGAGGACCTTGGCGATGATGCCGGAGGAGGACACGTAGGTGACGCCGCCGAAGACGACGGCGGCGACGGGGCCCCAGCCGAGGAGGAGGGCGCAGGCGACGCCCGGGGTGGCGTTGAGGACGAGGTCGACGACGGCGCCGAGCCAGGAGGTCCGCATGGTGCCGAGGAGTTCGCGCGGCGTGTACTCGAGGCCGAGGGTGAACAGAAGGAGGACGACGCCGACTTCGGCGCCGACGTCGAGGAAGCCGGTGATGGCGTGCATCTCGTAGATGCCGCCGTGCCCGAAGGCGAGACCGGCGAGGAGGTAGAGCGGGATGGCGGAGATGCCGAACTTGCCGGCGATGGCTCCGAGCAGACCGAGGGCTCCGATGAGGAGGCCGAGCTCAAGGAGAAGCGCGACGGTCCCGTGCATTAGGCGGATCCGCGCAGAATCCGGTCGACCCCGTCGACGGCCTCCTGGGTGCCGATGGTGACGAGGCGGTCGCCGACATGGAGGATCGCGGAGGGGGCGGGTCCGGTCTCGACGCCTTCGGAGCGGACGATCGCGACGATGGAGGCGCCGGTGCGGGTGCGGGCGCGCGTGTCCCCGAGGGGGCGTTCGGCGTAGGGGCTGGTGGCGTCGACCTTGAGCTGGCGCGAGACGAGGTTGTCGATCTCGTGGTGGAGGCGGTTGAGCTTCTCGACGATGCGGGCGCCGCCGAGGAGTTCGCCGATGGCGGCGGATTCGTCGGCGGAGAAGACGATGCAGTCGAGCATCGAGTCGGGGTCGTCGGGGTCGTAGATGATGAAGTCGCGGCGGCCCTCGCGGTGGGCGACGATGCCTAGGCGCACATGGCGTTTGGTCTCGAATTCGAACCGCACTCCGATTCCGGGCAGCTCGGTGCGCTCCACGTCCACAGTCGTTCATCTCCTTTTGTGTGGGATACGCACCGAACCGTACAGCACCGGTGGGTCAGTCGACCGGGATGACCGGTTCGGCTGTCTGGCGGAGCGCGTTCAGGACCTTTTCGGGGACGCGGATGCGGTCGTCGGTCTCGTAGCGGGTGCGGGCGTCGGCGGCGGTGTCGGGGTCGGTGGTGACGGCGGCGAGGTCGTCGAGGAGGGCGGTGAGGTCGGCGTCGATGGTGTCCTCGGGTTCGGGCATGCGGCCCCAGACGTCCCAGGGCAGGAGTTCCATGTTGGCCAGTGCGGCGGTGTCGCGGATGAGGTTGGCGGCGATCCACCAGGCGCCCTGCTCGCCGGGGACGCCGGGGAGGCCGCATTTGTCGGCGTCGAGTTCGCCGGCGCGGTAGGCGGTCCAGGCCTGCCCGGCGACGATGAACCGGTCGCGGGGGACGTCGGCGGGGTCGAAGTCGAGCTTGAACGCCTTGGTCTGGACGGGGTCCATCTGGGCGTCGGAGAGGATCCAGCGTTCGCCGTTCCAGTGCTCGGCGACCCAGTGGTCGATGTGCCAGTCGGAGTTCGGCTCGTAGTGCATGAAGCCGCAGCGGGCGCGGGCGGCGACGCCGTGGGCGCGGAGGGCGGCGACGGTGACGAGGGTGAAGGTGCGGCAGGTGCAGGCGAAGCGCTGCTTCGGTTCGCGCTGGTCGGCGAGGGGCCGCTGGTCGTCGTCGAGGATCTGCCCGAGGATGCGTTCGGCGGGACGGAGGTGCGCGGTCTCGCGCTGGGCCTCGGTGAGTTCGAAGTCGTAGAGGTGGGTGAGGGCCTGGTGGACGAGGGTGCCTTGGACTGCGGCGAGGAGTGCGGGCACGTCCTTCGGGAGGGCGAGGAGGGCGTCGTGGTGGGCGCCGGCGTCGGTGAGCGGGCCGGGCTGGGTGTAGTAGGCGAGGGCGTCGTGGGCGTTCATGGCGTTCCTTTCGGTGGAGGTGCCATGAAGCCTAAGGAAATTTAAGCCTGAATGTCGTAATTCAATCGTACAAATGTTCGGGCTTGAATTTGTGGGGATTTTGCCCGGCCGGGTGCGCCCGCAACGCGGAAGGCCCGGCCGGAGCCGGGCCTTCGCGTTAGTGGACTACTGGGTCAGGCCGCCGTTGAGGGCTTCCTGCTCGACCTCGAGGGTCACGGCGTCGGTGGCGGCGAGGCCCGCCGCGTTCACGATGTCGAACATCTTGCGGCCCATGGCGGCGTGCGCCTGCACGGCCGGGTGGGTCGCGCCGTAGTTGCCCCAGTTGTCGGTGAACTGGGCCATGAACGAGTAGACGAGGGCCGGGGCGCCCGCGGCGCTGTAGACCACGCCGGACTCGTTGCGGGTGGCGTCGTCAGCGCCGTACTTCATGGCGACGCGCGAGCGCTCGACCGAGGACATGTTGCGGCGGAAGCCGTCGTGGTAGCCGCTGAGCCCCTTCAGAACGTTGAGGAAGAAGCTCGTGCCCTTGGCCGAGAGCAGCTCGCCCTTCGCGAGGCGGGTGAGGAGGTCGTTGGCCTCGAAGGTGGTGGTGTTCCCGAGCCACATGCGGTTCGGGTTGGCCGGGTTGGGGATCACGCGGGTGTCGGTGAAGCCCTTCGCGGCCAGGGTCTCGTTGATCTCGGCGGGCGGGCAGACCAGGCCGCACAGCCGCACCGAGGTGTTGTCCGAGGTCAGGAGCATCGCCACCAGGACGTTCGCGACGGTGATCTCGTCGCCGTACGCGGTCTGGTGGAAGTAGAATCCCGAGCCGGTGAGGATGATGTCCGAGGTGAGCGTGATCCGGTCGTCCAGCGCGAGCTCGCTGCGGTCGATCTTGTCGAGTACGCCGAGCGCGATGCCGAGCTTGTTCATGCTCGCGGCCGTCTGAATGCTCTTGGAGCTCTTGTCGACGGCCACGACGGGCGCGGCGGTGCCGCTGAGCAGGGTCACGTACCCCTGCCAGGTGCCGCCGGCCTTCGCGGTCTCGGTGTCCCAGACCGCCTTGATCTGCGCCGCCGTGGTGACGGCGGCCTGAGCGGTCGACCGTTCCGCCTGCGCGGCAGAGCCGGAGCCGAGCACGGCTCCACCAGCGGTCACTGCGGCGCCGAGCTTGATTACATCGCGTCGTTCCATGGTCGCCCTTCGTTGGCTTGCAAGGTGGTGAGGGATGTCGACCTCTAGTACGCCGGAGCAGCGGCGAGCGGTTGCCCCGGATCAGAACGAAGTGGACGGATCAAACGGTCCTCTCTCGTCTGTCGGCCTGAAGGCGGCAGGACCGCTAGGGTGGGCCCGGGAGGCTGAACACGATGACAGGACAGGTGTTGACCGAGGTCAGCGGCATCGTCGCACCGGAGCGCGAGGCGGACAAGCCCCCTCGGACTAGCCGAAGACCCGGCTCAAAAGCCGTTCAGCGGCATGGCGGTACCCGTTCGCGGCGAGCAGACCCGCCGGGGCGAGCCGGTAGTCGGTGTCGATGACGACTCGCGCGTCCTTCGGAGGCCGCACGCCGCCTGAAGTGTCCGCGCCGACGGCCTCGCGCAGCCACACGGCCGCCTCGGGGTCGCGGCGCAGGATCCCCCCGGAGCCGACCACCAGGCCCACGGCCGCGAGGTCCTTGCCGCCGCGCAGCGGCTCGGTGGGGCCGCCGATCCGCTCGCCGCGGGCGTGCCGCCGCACCGCGATGCGGGCGGCGAGGGCACTCAGTTCCGCGTCGTCGGCCGGGTCGGAGGCCCGGAACGCGGGGTTCGCGGCCCTGAGACGGGCGGCCTCCGGCAGGCCCCAGCCGGTGGGGAGGTCCTCCTCGTCGGCGGCCTCGACGATGCCGACGGCGGTGTGGCGGACGCCGAGGTCGCCCTCCACGGTCCTTGAGCGCCAAGCGGTCCCGGCGACTTCGGCGCGCGGGCCCTCCATCTCGGCGTCGGGGGTGAGCACCGAGTAGACGTCGGTGGTCGCGCCGCCCACGTCGATGACGAGGAGATCCGTCCTGGTCCGCTCGGCCAGGAGCTCGACGCCAGTGAGGACCGCGTCGGGGGTGGCGGCCTTGACCATGCGGGTGAAGTCGGCGCTGGCGGAGAGGTGCTTCCCGGCGATCACGTGGCGCAGGAACACCTCTCTGAGCGCGGTCCGGGCCGGAACTGGGTTGAGGACGCCGATGCGCGGCAGGACGTTCGCGACCCGGGTCGTGTCGATTCCGGCCCGGGTGAGGATCGTCGTGACGTCCTCGGCGGCGTTCGCGTTGCCCGCCAGGACGACCGGGGTGCGCAGCCCTGATTCGGCGAGGAGCGCGGTGTGGGCGCGCAGGGCGGTCTCGTCGCCGCCGTCGGTGCCTCCGGCCAGGAGGATCACGTCCGGCCGGGAGGCGGCGAGCTCCACGAAATCTTCCGCCGCGAGGGTCCCGGCGCGCACGTCCACGACGCGGGCTCCTGCGCTGAGCCCGGCCCGGTAGGCCGCACGGGCGGTCACCAGGGGCTCGTTGCCGATGACGGCGAGGCGCAGGCCCCCGCCCGCCGAGGAGCAGACGAGGGTGTCGACGACGTTGGCGCCCTTGGGGACCGCCTCACCGGCGGCGGAGCGGAGGCCGTCCATGACGTCCGTGCCGATCGTGGTCGGGCGGGAGGCGGTGCCGAGGAGGTCGCCGGTGTCCGCGTCGACGGCGGCGGCCTTGGTGTAGGTCGATCCGACGTCGACGCAGACGACGGCGTTCGTCACGGGGCGCTCCTCATGGGACCACGACCGTCCCGGTCGCGGTGGTCGCGATGATCGGCTCGTCGAGCACCGTGGCGGCCGAGTCGCCGCGCTCCGGGTCGGCGCGGCAGACCACTTTGAGCGTGAACTCGATCGTGCGGCTGCGGCGGCCCGTGCGGGTCACCGTGGCGGTGGCCTCGACGACGTCCCCGGCCTTCACCGGCGCCTTGAACTGGACGTCCGCGTAGGACGCGAACAGGCCTTCGTCCCCGTCGGTGAGGATGCACAGCTCGGTGGCGACGTCGCCGAACAGGCCGAGCCCGTACGCGCCGTCCACGAGGTTGCCGCCGTAGTGGGCGTGGCCGTAGGGGATGTAGCGGCGGTGGGTCACCGAGACGCCGTCATGACTGGCGCTCATACGGACTCCTTCATAGTCACGAGACGGTGGACGAGATACGAGGCCACATCGGACGGTGTGGTGCCGCGGGTGAAAATGCGGTCGACGCCGAGTTCGGTCGCCGCGCCCTCGTCGAAGCGGGGCCCGCCCACGACGAGCAGCGGGCGCTTCCCCGGCGGGAGGGCCTCGCGGAACGCGGCGGCCATCTCGCGGGTGTTGTGGAGATGGGCGTCCTTCTGGGTCACGACCTGGCTCACCAGGACCGCGTCGGCCTCCTCGTCGACCGCGCGGTTGACGAGGTCGGGCACGGCGACCTGCGCGCCCAGGTTCACGACCCGCAGCTCCCGGTAGTACTCCAGGCCCTTCTCCCCCGCGACGCCCTTGATGTTGAGGATCGCGTCGATGCCGACGGTGTGCGCGTCGGTCCCGATGCAGGCGCCCACGACGCAGAGCTTGCGGCCCAGCTTCTCGCGGATCGCGTCGTTGACCTCCTTGGGACTCAGGTGCGGGTAGTCCTTCTCGACCACTTTGACCTCGTCGAGATTGACGAGGTGCGTCGAGGCGCCGTAGACGACGAAGAACGTGTAGCCGTCCCCGATGGGCTTGGCGTGCACGAGCATCGCGCCGTCGAGGCCCATCTTGGCGGCGAGCTGGAGGGCCGCGCCCTCGGCGCGCTTGTCGTGCGGGACGGGCAGGGTGAAGGAGAGCTGCACCATGCCGTCGCCGGTGGTGTCCCCGTAGGGCCTGATGATGCGGCTCATGCGTGGTCACCGTCCAGGATCGCCGCTGCGGGATTCCAGTAGTCCTCGGCGCGCTTCGCGACGCCGTCGAGGCCCCGGCCGCCGTCGGCGGGGCGCTTCATGATGCCGAAGGTGCCGTCGGCGATGGCGTTGAGCAGGCCGTCGTCCACGATCCTCCCGAGCAGGTCCACGGCCTCGCCGAGGACCTGGTTGGCGCGGTTGGCGATGAAGCCGTCCTTGGGCGGATAGAAGTCCTCGGCGAGCCCGGCGCACGCGCTGAGGACGTACCGCACGTTCTGGAGCGCGATGTCGCGGTCCGAGAGCCACGGGGTGACGACCGCTTCGGTCATCATGCCCACCAACAGGATCGACTGCCCGGTCATGACACCGGCGAGGTTGAAGAACCCGTCGAGGAGGTTCCCGCGGAAGACGTCGCCGGTCATGTGCTTGGTCGGCGGCATCCACTTGAGCGGGGCGTCCGGGAACAGCTGGCGGGCCAGGAGCGCGTGCGCGAGCTCGAGCCGGAACGACTCGGGCACTTCGGGGTTGATCTCGAACGCGTGCCCGAGGCCGAGCAGCGGGTCCGGGAGCCCGGCCTCGTGCGCGAACCGCTCGTTGAGCAGCTGCGAGACGGTGACCGTGTGCGCGGCGTCCACCGCGTCCGCCGTGGTCAGGTAGTTGTCCTCGCCGGTGTTGATGATGATCCCGGCGCGGGCGTGCACCTGGCGGCTGAACCGCTGGTCCACGAAGGTGCGGATCGGGTTGATGTCGCGGAACAGGATGCCGTACATCGAGTCGTTGAGCATCATGTCGAGCCGGTGCATCCCCGCCAGCGCGGCGATCTCGGGCATGCAGAGGCCGGACGCGTAGTTGGTGAGGCGGATGTAACGGCCGACCTCGCGGGAGGTCTCGTCGAGGGCGGCGCGCATGAGCCGGAAGTTCTCGCCGGTGGCGTACGTGCCGGCGAAGCCTTCGCGGGTGGCGCCTTCGGGGACGTAGTCCAGGAGGGACTGGCCGGTGGAGCGGATGACGGCGATGACGTCGGCTCCGGCCTTCGCGGCGGCCTGGGCCTGCGGGATGTCCTCGTAGATGTCGCCGGTGGCGACGATGAGGTAGATCCAGGGGCGCTGGGGCGGGTCGCCGATCTCGGCGACGAGTGCGTCTCGCCTGCTTCGGGACTGGTCGATGCGGTCAAATCCGTGGAGGACGGCCGCTTGGGCGCGTGCGCGGGCGGTCTGCTTGTCGCCGCCGGTGGGGAGGGCGAAGCGGACGCCGCCGGCCGCGGCGGCGTGGGCGAGGCGTTCCAGGTCGGGGAAGTCCTTGAGCGCGTGGAAGACCGGGAGGGCGATGCCGTGCTCGATGCCGACCTGTTCCTGGACGGCGTCGGCGAGGCGGTTGACCCAGGGGATGCCGTCGGGGTCGGCGCCGGTGAGTCCGGCGAGGCGGAGGGTGGCGCGTTCGACGGAGACCGTGGTGTGGCTGCGGGCGATGTCGACGACGGGTTGGGCGGCTTTGGCGGCGAGGCGGCGGGCCTCGGCGACGACGGCGGGGTCGAGCGGGAGTTCGGCGGTCATCAGGACTCCTCGCCCACGCGGTCGATGAAGAGGTCCTTCAGGTGCGCGTTGCCTCTGATGAGGTCGAGGGCGTATTCGGCGTGGCCGGGGACGTAGCCGTTGCCGATGAGCATCTCGACGTCGGCGGCGAGGCCTTCGGCGCCGAGGGCGGCGGCGGAGAACGAGGTGGCCATGGAGAAGAAGATGATCGTGCCTCCGGTGGCGGTCGAGAGGATCGCGCCGTGTTCGCAGCCGGGGACGTCGACGCAGACGACGGTGACGTCGGCGCCGCGCCCGTCGAGGGCCTTGTCGACCTTGCGGGCGAGTCGGAGCGGGTCGGTGGCGTCGGCGATGACGATGTCGTCGGCGAGGTGGGCCCAGCGCAGCCGGGCGTCCTCGATCTCGTCGCGGACGACGGCGACCACTGTCGCTGCGCCGGCGTCGCGGGCGGCGGCGAGGGAGAGCGAGCCGGACTTCCCGGCGGCGCCGATGACGGCGACTGTGGCGGGGTCGGCGCGGCGGGCGACGACTCTGCGCACGAGCGCGGGCGCGCCGCAGACGTCGAGGACGGCGAGCGCGAGGTGTTCGGGCAGGTCGTCGGGGAGGACGGCGGCGATGGAGCGGGCGAAGAGGATCGCGTGGCCGCTGGTCGGAACCTGCTCGGATCTGCCGTCCCACTGCTCCAATCGATCATCTATGTGCAGCGGGGTCAGAGTGAGCGAGACGAGGGTGGCGACCTTCTGGCCGACTTTGAGGCCGAGCGGCGAGCGGGGCCCGACGGCGTCGACGGTACCGATGAGCATGCCGCCGGAGCCGGTGACGGGGTTGTGCATCTTGCCGCGGCGCTCGATGATGTCGCGGACGTCGGCGCGAATGGCATCGCCGTCGCCCCCGTGGGCGGTATGGAGCTGCCGGTAGGAGGCCGCGTCGAGGTTGAGGCGTTCGACGCGGATGCGGACCTCGTCGTCGGCGATGCGGGGATCGGGGTCGAGCCGGTCGGCCGCTTGTGGCAGCGCTCCGGCGGGACTGACGACTCGGTGCGATCCGACCGGTGAGCCTGTCGACATCGTTGCCGCCCTTCTTGTAGCGAGGAATTTATGGAGTCTCAATATGCGGGACCTAGCGCACTACAGTAACGGAAGGTTATCCTCGTCACAAGGACGGTCATCCCCGTCTGCGCGGTTTCACCGGGCCAACAGCCCGGACATGGAGGTGAGAAGGTGTCGGATCGACCGACGGGAGACACAGCACCCGTGATCGAACAGCCCTACCAGTACCGGCGTCGCAGGCTGGAGGAACCGGACTGGACGCGGTTCCCCGGCTGGGCGGACGTGACCGAGGCCGAGTGGGCCTCGGCGCAGTGGCAGCGCGTGCACTGCGTCAAGAACGTCAAGCAGCTCCGGGTGGTCGTGGGCGACCGGCTCCACGAGTCGTTCTACGAGGACCTGGCGACGGACATGGAGCGCTCGGCGACCATGTCGATGCTGCTGCCCCCGCAGATGCTCAACACGATGGCGCCCGCGATCGAGGAGACCGCCCCCGGTTCCTGGACGGATGCGTTCTACGCCGACCCCGTGCGCCGGTACATGCTCCCGGTCGCCTCGGACCGGCACGCCGACTGGCCCTCGCACCCCTTCGCGACCCGCGACTCCCTGCACGAGCACGACATGTGGGCCGTCGAAGGCCTCACCCACCGGTACCCGACGAAGGTGCTCGCCGAGCTCCTCTCGACCTGCCCCCAGTACTGCGGGCACTGCACCCGCATGGACCTCGTCGGCAACTCCACCCCCACCGTGGACAAGCGGCGGCTCGCGCTCAAACCCGTCGACCGGCAGACCGCGATCCTCGACTACCTCGAAGCGCACCCCGGCGTGCGGGATGTGGTCGTCTCCGGCGGCGACGTGGCGAACCTGCCGTGGAAGCAGCTCGAACGGTTCCTCGACCGCCTCCTCGATGTGGAGACGATCCGCGACATCCGCCTGGCCACCAAGGCGCTGATGGGTCTCCCCCAGCACTGGCTGCAGGACGAGATCGTCGAAGGCATGGCCCGCGTCGCCAAGCGCGCCGCCGGGCAGGGAGTCAACCTCGCGATCCACACGCACATCAACCACGCCAACTCGGTGACCCCCGCCGTGGCGCGGGCGGCGGCGGCGATGCTCGACGCGGGCGTGCGGGACGTGCGCAACCAGGGCGTGCTCATGCGCGGCGTCAACGACACCCAGGCCGACCTCCTCGACCTGTGCTTCGCGCTGCAGGGCGAGGCGAACATCCTGCCGTACTACTTCTACATGTGCGACATGATCCCGAACGCCGAGCACTGGCGGACCTCCGTCGCGCAGGCGCAGGAGCTGCAGACCGCGATCATGGGGTACCTGCCCGGGTACGCGACACCGCGCATCATCTGCGACGTGCCGATGGTCGGCAAGCGGTGGGTGCACCAGCTCTCCGAGTACGACCGGGAACTCGGGATCTCGTACTGGACCAAGAACTACCGGACCTCCATCGAGGCCGACGACCCCGACGCGCTCACCCGCCGGTACCCGTTCTACGACCCGATCGACACACTTCCTAAGGCCGGGCAGGAATGGTGGCGGCACATGCACCCGCCGGTCCAGGTCCGCGACGCGGGGAACGCGGCGGCCGCGAAGTCACGCCAGGCCGTGGCGCGACAGGACAGCAACGTTCTGGGCAGTGCCGCTCTCGACGACAGTGCGGCGGAGGTCGCGTGACCGGCACCTTGATCACCGTGGCGCCCACCGGGGCCGAGGTCGACAAGGACGAGGTCCCGGCGCTGCCGGTGACCTTGGACGAGCTGGTCGACACCGCGAAGCGCTGCGAGCACGCCGGGGCCTCGATCATCCACGTGCACTTGCGGGACGACCGGGCGAAGCCGACCCTCGACCCGGTGCGGTTGCGCGATGCCGTTGCGGCCCTTCGGGACACGACCGACCTGATCGTGCAGCTCTCGACGGGCGGCTCGGTCCGTGACGGCGAGGCGGCGCGGCTCGCGGTGCTCGACGCGGAACCGGACATGGCTTCCTGCACGATGGGGACCGTGAACTTCGGCGACGACGTCTTCATGAACCGCTGGGCGTTCATCGTCGAACTGCACCACCGCATGCGGGACAAGGCGGTCGTGCCGGAGTACGAGCTGTTCGACCTCGGCCACCTGGCCGCATTGGAACGGCTGCTCGACAAGGAGGGCCTGCCGTTCGGCGGCCACGTGCACGTCGACTTCGTGCTCGGGGTGCCCGGCGGCGCGGCGGGCGACGCCTCCACGGTGACCGCCTTCGCGGAGGGCGTGCGCCGGTACCTGCCGGAGGGGACCACGTTCTC
Source organism: Glycomyces lechevalierae (assembly GCF_027622945.1). GTDB lineage: Bacteria > Actinomycetota > Actinomycetes > Mycobacteriales > Micromonosporaceae > Glycomyces > Glycomyces rutgersensis. Next base: position 40,572 of record NZ_JAPZVQ010000001.1, read on the forward strand.
CGCCACGGGCATCGGCCGCACGACCCTCCCTGTCATGCTCGCCTCGCTGGCCCACGGCGGGCACCTGCGGGTCGGCATGGAGGACACGGTCTCGTTCGCGCGGCGGCAGCCGGTCAGAGGCAACCACCAGCTGGTCGAGCGTGCTGCGGAGGCGGCAGCGCTGGCGCAGCGGCCGGCGATCACCACCGTCGAAGCGCGAAAGCTCCTCCGGATGCGCGACGCCGGCTGAATTACTGTTGGCGCATGACTGTGCTTGACCCCCAACGGACCGCCGTGGTCCTGGTCGACCTGATGCCGCGACTCCTCGAGCTGGACATGCAGCCCCGCACGGGTAAAGCGGTGCTCGAAGCCTCGATCGCCCTCGCCGAGGGCGCCCGCATTGCGGGCGCCCCGGTGGTGGCGATCCGGGTCGAACGCCCGAACGTCGCCGAGCAGCCGCCGGGAAGCGAACTGTCGCAACCGATCGCGGACCTGGCCGACGCGGTGGTGGTCAAGCGCAGCATCGGCGGCTTCTACGGCACCGATCTCGACGCGACGCTCCGGTCGCACGGCGCCGAGACGCTGGTCATGGCCGGCATCATGACCAATCTCGGCGTCGAGTCGACGGCGAGGGCCGCCTCGGATCAGGGCTACGACCTGGTCTTCGCCGAAGACGCCATGAGTGCCTTGACCCTCGCCGAGCACGAGGCGGCGGTGAACCTGAACTTCCCGCGCTTCGGCGAGGTCGTCGCTGCGGCCGATCTGCGCTGGCGCACCGAGAGCTGACGCTCGCCGCGGTCAGGGCTGGAGGACGTAGCGGCCGCGCAGGCCGCCTTCGGCCGTGGCCTTGTAGGCCTCCGCGGCCCGGCTCAGCGGCATGACCGCGTGCACCCGGGTCGCGAGGCGGCCGGCCGCGGCACGCGCGAGCAGCTCGCCCAAGCGTGCTCCGTCGGACTGCACCATCAGCGTCTTCACGGTGATCCCCCGTTCGGCCTCGGGGACGATGTTGGGGCGGACTCCGACGAAGACGCCGCCGTCCCGGACCGGGGCGAGGCCCCACTCCTGCTGCGACGAGGTGTCGACGACCGCGTCCCAGCCCGGCTCCGCCACAGTGGTGAACTCGGCGCCCAGACCCCGCACGAACGCCTCGTCGCCGGTTCGGGCCAGACCCGTCACCCGCCAGTTCCGGTCGCGCGCAAGCGAGACCACGTTCGCACCGATCGCACCAGCCGCGCCGGTCACGAGCAGCCGGGCGCCCTCGGCGGGCGCGTCGCCGAGCAGGTCGACGATCTGCGCCGCGCTCAAGCCGCTGAGCGGCACGGTCGAAGCGGCGTCCAGTCCGAGGCCGTCGGGCACCGCGGCGAGGTCGGCGGCGTCCACGATGAGCCGCTCGGCGAAGGTGCCGAAGTCACGGTCGAAGCCGGTGACGACACCGGCGACCCGGGTGCCCTCGGCCAGGTTGACACCGGGGCCGACCGCGTCCACCGTGCCGGCGAAGTCCCAGCCCAGGCCCGTGTGCTCGGGCTGGTCGATCATGCCCATGGCATGGAAGAAACCGCCCACGACCCCGAGGTCGGTGGGGTTCACCGGGGCGGCGGCGACCGCGACCCGGACCTGGCCGGGCCTGGGCTCGGCGAGCGGGACGTCGACGATCTCGATCGAGTCAGGGCCGTTCGGGGTGCGGACGACGGCGGCGCGGTAGGTGGCGGTGCTCATGGTGGTGCTCCTGCTGTTGCGGTTCGGACTTGACAGCTCTACTTTGCATGGGTAACTCTCTATTGGGAAGTACGCACTTCGAAGTGCGTAGGCCACCCGGAAGTAGGAAGGTTCGACGCATGCCCACGATGACCGCAGCGCAGCAGCGTGAAGCGGCGCAGGCGAAGTACAACGCGTACCTGGCCGCCTGCCCCAGCCGCCGCCTGCTGGCCCGGATCTCCGACAAGTGGGTCGCGCTGGTCCTGGCCGCGCTGGGCGGCGACGGCCCGGACGGCGGGACCGGCGGGCAGCCGCACGCGCTGCGGTACTCCGAGCTGTCGCGGCGGCTCGCCGGGGTCAGCCAGAAGATGCTCACCCAGACCCTGCGCTCACTCGAACGCGACGGCCTGGTCACCCGCACCGTGACCCCGACCGTGCCGACCACCGTCACCTACGAGATGACCGACCTCGGTCGCTCTCTCCATCATCTGATGCACGGCATCAAGGACTGGGCGGAGTCGCACATGGACGAAGTGCTCGCCAACCGCGAGGAGTACGACTCACGCGGCGACTGAACGCGCGGCCGCTCTGAACACGTCGGCGTAGGCCGCGCCGTACTGCGGGTTGAGGCCGGCGGTAAGGCTCCAGACCATGTCATGTAGGTCGCGGCTCCGGTCGGCGACGCCGAGAGTGCCGACGTCGACCACGCCGTTGACCTCGAGCGTCTTCGGATCAAGGATCACGTTCGGGAGCATGAAGTCGCCGTGGCACACCACGGGATCCGGCCCCGGGTCGGCCTCGGTTGCGAAGGGGCACTGGTCGACCGGGAGGGTGTGGAAGCGGGCCAGATAGCGGCCGATCGCCTGCACGACGGGCTTCCGGTCGGCCTCGGGCCAGGGCTCGGCGCCGGAGCGGCCGGGGACGGCCGTGGTGACGAGGTAGTCGCGGCCGTCGGCGGTCGTACCCGCGTCGACCACTTCAGGGGTGCCGAGGTCGTATCCCGCGAGCCAGGCGAGGGCCTTCGCCTCGCGGGCGACATCGGTGCCCGCCTTGACGAACAGCGAAGTCGGGCCGTCGAGTCGCCACACGTGGGCGTCGGAGTGTCCGAGCCCGACGGGGGTCCAGGTATGGGTCCGGAAGCGGATTCGGAGCGATTCGATCGGGTCGGCCATGCGCTGCAGCATGACAGTCCCGCTCCCGGCGCCGCAACGCCGTTTCGCGAAGGGGCCGGCCGCTCCCCCGTTCGAGTGGGGAGCGGCCGGGGCTCATGCTAGGCGGCGGGGAGCTCGACGCCGGCGGCGTCGGCGAGGTCGGCGAGGACGAGGCGGGCGGCCTGGATGCCGATGCCGCTCATCCAGATCTCGTCGGCGACGTTGAAGACCTTGCCGTTCTTCACGGCCTCCATCTGCGCCCAGAGCGGGTTGTCCATGGCCGCTTCCTGCTCGGTCTTCTCCGGGTCGTCCGCGACCGTGACGAAGAGGAGGTCGGCGTCGGCGAGGTCGATCTGCTCGGGGCCGACCTCGAGGGCGAAGTCGTCCACGTCCTGCGACTCGGGGCGGGCGACGCCGACATCCTCGAGGATCACGCCGGAGAAGGTGGCCTTCTGGTAGAGGCGGGTCGGGCCGGCGACGAAGCGGACGATCGAGACCGTGGGCATCTCGCCGTAGGCGGTCTCGATCGCGGCGCCGAGCTCGGCGGCCTGCGCCTCGTAGGACGAGAGGGCCTCGGCCGCTTCGTCCTCGAGGCCGAGCGCCTCGGCGTGGACCGCGAGGTTCTCCTTCCAGGCGACACCGGTGGTCTCGGTGAACACCGTCGGGGCGATCGCGGCGAGGTCCTCGTAGATCGCCTCGTGGCGGATCTTCGAGGAGAGGATCAGGTCCGGCGCGAGCTCGGCGATCTTCTCGAGGTCGGGCTCCTCCATCGGGCCGACGTCCACCGTGTCCTCCGTCATCGACGCGAGGTACTCGGGGAACCCGCCGCCGCTCTTGAAGTGCGGCGCGACCGCGCCCACCGGCTCGATGCCGAGGAGCGTCACGTCGTCGAGCTCGCCGGAGTCGAGGACCACGACCCGCTCGGGCTGGGCCGGGATCTCGGTCTCGCCCATGGCGTGCGTGATCGTGCGCGGAAACGCACCGGTCGCGTCGGTCGCCTCTTCGGCGGCGTCACCGGTGGTGCCCGCCGCGCCGCAGGCGGCCGTAGCGGCCAGCGCGGCGGTCGCCAGCAGGGCCGCGGCGGCGCGCACGGCGCTCCTCGTGGACTTCATCAATGGGTTCCTTTCGGGTGCAGGGGGTGTCAGGCTTGCGAGGATCAGGGGCGGCGGTGCCGGGCGCTCGCGCGCGGAACCACCAGCGGGGTGCCGGTCTCGGGATCGGGGACGACGCGGCAGGGGACGCCGAAGACGTCTTCGACGAGCTCGGCGGTGAGCACGTCGGCGGGCGGTCCGACCGCGGCGGGGGCGCCGTCGCGCATGACCACGAGGTGGTCGGCGTAGCGGGCGGCCTGGCCGAGGTCGTGGAGGACCATCACGACGGTGCGGTCCGCAGTGGCGTTGAGTTCGGAGACGAGGTCGAGCACGTCGAGCTGGTGGCGCAGGTCGAGGAAGGTCGTCGGTTCGTCGAGCAGGAGCAGCGGCGTGTCCTGGGCGAGGGCGAGCGCGATCCAGGCGCGCTGGCGCTGGCCGCCGGAAAGGTGGTCGACGGGGAGGTCGCGGAGTGCGGCGGTGCCGGTGCGCACCAAGGCGGTCTCGACGGCGGCGCTGTCGGCTGCGGACCAGGGGCGCAGGGCGCGCTGGTGGGGGTAGCGGCCGAGGCGGACGAGCGCTTCGACGCTGATGCCTTCGGGCGCGACGGGCTGCTGCGGGAGGAGGCCGAGGCGGCGGGCGAGGGCGCGGGCGCTCATGCGGTGGACGTCGTCGCCGTCGATGGCCACCGTGCCGGCTGCGGGGGCGATGAGGCGGGCGAGGCCGCGCAGGAGGGTGGACTTGCCGCAGGCGTTGGGTCCGACGATGGCGGTGACGCGGCCGCCGGGGAGGGTGAGGTCGAGGTCCGCGACGATGGTGTGGCGGCCGTAGCCGATGCGGAGGTTCTCGGCGGTGATGGCGTTGGGGGCGTTCGTCATCGGGCGGTCCTCGGGTCGGGTCGGTTCTGGCGGGCCATGAGCGCGAGCAGGAACGGCGCGCCGAGAGTGGCGGTGACGACGCCGACGGGCAGGCCGTCGAGCGGCAGGGCGTGCTGGGCGACGAGGTCGGCGGTGAGGAGCAGGAGTGCTCCGGCGAGGGCGTTCAGGGCGAGGGTGCCGGGGGTCGGGGGTCCGGCGAGGCGGTGGACGAGGTGCGGGACGGCGAGCGCGACGAAGCCGACGGGGCCGGTGAGCGCGACCGCGAGCGAGGCGAGGACGACGGCGACCGCGAGGAGTTGGAGGCGGGCGGGGCCGGGCCGGACGCCGAGGGCGCCGGCGGCGTCGTCGCCGAGGTCGAGGACGGCGGCGCGGCGGTGGAGCGCGAACGCTGCTGTGAGGGCGGCGGTCATGGTGACCGCGCCGATGATCGTCTCGTTCCAGTTGCGGCCGTAGAGGGAGCCGGTGGTCCAGTGCAGCGCGGAGGAGGCGAGCTCGGCGGGGAAGCGGACGATGAAGAGGTTCACAGCGGCGGTGAGGCCGGCCTGGACGGCGAGGCCGACGAGGACGAGGCGGGTCGGGCTGATGCCGCCTTTCAGTCTCGGCGCTGCTTGCGAGCCGTCAATTTGCACTGCGAGGAGCCCGAGAACGGTTGCGGCGCAGAGGCCTCCGCCGAGAGCGGCGACCGGGGTGAGCGGCGCGGCGAGGCCGAGGGCCACGGCGGCGGTCGCGCCGAGGGACGCGCCGCCGGTGATGCCGACGACGTCGGGGCTGGCGAGCGGGTTGCGGGCCACGCGCTGCAGGACCGCGCCGGCGACGGCGAGCCCGGCTCCGGCGATCACCGCGCTGAGGACGCGCGGGGTGCGGAAGCGGCCCACGAGGAGCACGTCGCCGCGATCGCCGGTGCCGAAGAACAGCGCGTTGAGGGCGCGAGCGGGGCTGAGGTCGTTCTCGCCCAGGCAGATCCCGGCGAGCATCGCGGCGGCGAGGAGCGCGAGCCCGGCGAGGGCGAGGAGCGCGACGCGGCGGCGCTGGCGGGCGATGGCGCTGACGCGGTGCACGGGAGCGGTTGCGTGGCCGGACCTTGCCGTGTTCGGCGCGAGTGCGGCGGGCGAAGTCCGAGGGCGGGCGAGCGGGCGCGATCCGATCGGCGAGGGCCGTCGGTGCGGCTTCGTTCGCTCCGCGGCGGCGTCAGCGGGTTCGACGTCGGATTCGGGCCGGGTCTCGCTCATCGGGCGGCCTTCCTGGCGAGGACGGCGAGGAGGGGCGCGCCGAGGAAGGCGGTGATGATGCCGACTTCGATCTCGGTGGGGCGCAGGAGCATCCGGCCGAGGACGTCGGCGGCGAGCAGGAGGACCGGGCCGCCGATGAGGCAGCCGGGCAGGAGGAGGCGGTGGTCGGGGCCGATGACGGCGCGCACGAGGTGGGGCGCGGCGAGGCCGATGAAGGCGATGGGTCCGGCGACGGCGACGGCGGAGGCGGCGAGGAGGACCACGGCGACGCCGCCGAGGAGCCGGGTGCGGGCGACGGGGACGCCGAGGGCGGCGGCGGTCTCGTCCCCGAGGCTGAGGGCGTTCAGTGCGGGGGCGACGAAGAACGCGAGGAGCGCACCGGCGAGGAGCGGGGCGGCGACCGGGGCGAGCATGTCGAGGCCGCGGCTCGCGAGCGAGCCGACGAGCCAGAAGCGGGCCTCGTCGAGGGTCTGCTCAGAGGTGAGGAGGACCGCGGAGGTCCAGGCGGCGAGGACCGAGGCGAGGACGGTGCCGCTGAGCGCCAAGCGGACCGGGTCGAGGTCCCCCGCGCCGCGGGCTAGGGCGAAGACCGCGACGGCCGCGAGCGCGGCTCCGGCGAGGGCGAAGGGCAGGAACTCGGCGGGGCGGGTGAGGCCGAGAAGGTGGATGGCGGTGACGACGGCCAGTGCCGCGCCGGCGTTGACGCCGAGGGTGGTGGGCGAGGCGAGGGGGTTGCGGGTGACGCCTTGGCAGACGGCGCCTGCGAGGCCGAGGGCGGCGCCCACGACGAGGCCGATCACGGTGCGGGGCAGGCGGATGCCGGTGACGGCGAGGGCGTCGCGGCTCGTGTCGTGGCCGAGGAGGGCGTCGACGACGGTGGGGAGGGGCACGGGGCGGGTGCCGAGGGCGAGGCTGAGGGCGACGCAGACGGCAAGGGCCGCAAGGCCGACGGCGAGCACCGCCGTGGCTCGCGCCGGGGTGCGGCGGCGGGTCGCGGCGGTGGTCGGGAGGGCGTCGGGCACGGGAGCAGATTAGGTAAGGCATACCTAATGGCTAGCGCGCACTACTGGGGAACGTGTCCCTCCGCACAGGAACTTGAAATTTCAAGTCAACCGGGTTATGCGGGGTCAGTCGTGCCAGCGGCGGCCGAAGCCCGAGAAGAGCCCGCCGATCGCCAGGTAGACCAGGGCCGCGATGCCGTAGTTCACGACGGCGCGGACCTTCGGGTCCTCGATGCCGGTGAACATGTCGCGGAACAGCCAGGAGAACCAGTTGGCGAGATCGGCCATGAAGTTCACCAGCGGGTTGTGCGGGTTGGCCTCGAGGAGGACGAATCCCAAGTGCAGCAGGATGATCAGCGCGATCGCGCCGAACACCGCGGTGATGACGTGCACGATGAGAGGGTTGTAGCGCGTGACGACGTGTGCCATGTCGGCTCCGTTCACTCAGTTGTCCGTCGTTCTTGGACACCCGGGTTCCCCGCTCGCAAGCGGCGCAAACGGGACCGTCCGGAACTGGCACAGCCGGGAATGCGACAGTTTAAGCGGTTTCTGGAAAACCGGTCGGCCGGTAAGCTTGGGACCCATGCCCTCCAGACCAAGGCCGCCGGAGACGGCACGGCCGCACACCCCGCTGCGCTTCCTCGCCGATCTCGCCCGCCGCCACGCCGGCCGCATCGCGCTGGGATCGCTGTTCTACCTCATCGCGGGCAGCGCCTCGATGGGCGGACTGTGGATGCTCAGCCGGATCATCGACGACGGACTCATCGCCCGCGACGGCCGCGCCCTCGCACTCTGGTTGGGGCTCATGGCCCTCGCGGTCACGGCGCAGGCCTCGTTCTGGGTGCTCGGCTTCCGGCAGTTCAACACCGCGGACGCCTCGAGCCAGCGGATCATCGTGCGGCGCCTCGCCGACCACCTCAACGAGGCCGGGACCGGCGTGCGCGGCCGCGTCTCCGCCGGCGAGCTGGTGAACCTGCCCAGCGAGGACATGCGCAAGGCGGCGCACACGGTCACCGAGCTCGGGTTCCTCGTCAACAACCTCGCCATGTTCCTCATCGGCGCGATCCTGGTGTGGACGATCCATCCGCTCCTGGGCGGCATCGTGATCGCCGGGAGCGTCGTCACCGGCCTCGTCGCCGGGCCGCTTCTCAAGAGCCTCCAACGGCGCCAGTCGGACTACCGGGACATGGTCGGCGGGCTCACCGCGCAGGCGGCCGACATCGTCGGCGGGCTGCGGGTCCTGCGCGGCATCGGCGGGGACCTGCTGTTCACCGCGCGGTACCGGGAGCAGTCGACCGCACTGCGCGAACGCGGGTACGCGGTGGCGAACTCCAGCTCGTGGATCCACGCGCTGCGCAACTCGATCCCCATCGTCTTCGTCGCCGTCATCACCTGGGCCGGCGCGCTCCTCGCCGTGGACGGCTCGCTCAGCATCGGCGGCCTCGCCTCCGCGTTCAGCTTCGCGACCATCTTCATCGCGATCTCCGGCAACTTCATCATCTCCGCGAACTACCTGGTGGCGAGCTGGGTCGCGGCCGGACGCCTCACCCGCTTCCTCGCCGTCTCGACCGATGTGGACGACCAGGGGACGCTGCGAAGCGGCGGCGGCGAGCTCACCGACCCCGACTCCGGCCTCACGGTGCCCGACACCGGGCTCACCGTCCTCGTCACCGCCGAGACCGCCCCCGCGGCCGAAGCCTGCGAGCGCCTCGCCCGGTACCGGGACTCCGAGGCGATCTGGGGCGCGAAACCACTGGAGGCGTACGCCCTCGCGGAGGTCCGCGAACGGATCATGCTCCTCACCGACGAGGACTACCTCTTCGAAGCCTCACTCGGAGAGACGCTGCGGGTCGGGCCCGATGCGGCCTCGGCCGCGATCGAGACCGCCTGCGCCGCAGACGTGTACACGGGCCTCGGCGCCTCCTTCGACGGGCGCATCGCCGAAGGCGGACGCAACCTCTCGGGCGGACAGCGCCAGCGACTCCGCCTCGCCCGCGCCCTCGCCGCCGAACCGCAGACCCTCCTCGCGGTCGAACCGACCTCGGCCGTGGACTCCCACACCGAATCGCTCATCGCCACCCGCGTGGCCTCCGCCCGCGCGTCGCAGTCGACGCTGGTGGTGACCGCGTCGCCGCTGTGGCTCGTCCACGCCGACCGCGTCGTGTGGATGGTCGAGGGCAAAGTGCACGCCACCGGCACGCACGCCGAACTCCTGGCCGAACCCGCATACCGCAAGCTCGCGTCCCACGAGGAGTCCGCATGAGCGCCACCGACACCCGCGCGCGCCTGCCGATCGCGAACCCCGCGCAGGTCCGGCGGGCCTTCCTCGACCTGCTCGCCGCCGACAAGGGACCGGCCGCGCAGGTCCTCGTCATGTACACGCTCGCGGCCGGATTCAGCGTCGCCATCCCCGTCCTGCTCGGACGCGTGGTCGACGGGATCGGCGCGGGCTGGGGCGCGGCCGACGTCAACCTCGTGTGCGGCGTCATCCTCGGGTGCGTGGCCCTCCAGTTCGTGCTCAGCCGCCTCGGCCGGCTCGCCGGATACCGCTTCGGCGAACGCGCCGCGGCACGCCTGCGCGAGGACGTCGTGGCCCGCGTGCTCGGGCTGCCGCTCGACCGCGTCGAACAGGCCGGCCGCGGCGACCTCGGCACCCGCACGGCCGCCGACGTCAACATCGTCGCGGACCTCCTGCGCGACAACGGACCCACGATCGTCACCTCCCTCATCGAGGTGCTGGTGCTGTACATCGCGCTGTTCGTGGTCGACCCGCTGCTGGGCCTCGTCGCGCTCCTGACCCTGCCGCCGCTGCTGCTCGCGGCGCGCCGGTACCTCCGGCAGGCGAACCGGGTGTTCACCCAGCAGCGCGCGGCCATGAGCGAAGCCGCCGAGACGCTCGCCGCCTCCGGGAGCGGGGCACGCACCGTCGCCGCGCTCGCCATGCAGGAGGAGCGGCGCGGACTCGGCTACGCGCGCGCCGAGACCCTGTTCGGACGCTTCAAGCGGCTCATTCGGCTGCAGGTCGAGTTCTTCTTCTTCCTGCTCTGGTTCAACCGGATCCAGTTGCTACTCACCGTGGTCGCCGCCGCGTTCTGGTACTTCCAAGGCGCCCTGAGCATCGGCACGGCCGTCGCCGCGATCACCGTCGTCGTGCGCATCGCCAACCCCACCAACGGGGTCATGATCCACCTCAGCGACTTCCAGCAGGGAGCGGCCGCGCTGGCGCGCATCGCGGGCGTGCGGCTCGTCGAATCGCCCTCCCGCGAAGCCGTCCCGGACGGCAACGACCTGCGACTCGACGCCGTCACCTTCGGGTACGGCGACGGACCTGACGTGCTCCACGGGCTGAGTCTGCACCCGCGCGAAAGCGAACGACTGGTCGTGGTCGGGCCCTCGGGCGCCGGGAAGTCGACCATCGCGCGGCTGCTCGCCGGGATCGACCGGCCGCGGACCGGGACGGCCACACTCGGCGGCGTCCCGGTGTGCGACATCGCCGTCGAGAACCTGCGGCGCCGGGTCGTGCTCGTGACCCAGGAGCACTACGTCTTCACCGCCACGCTGCGAGAGAACCTGATCCTCGCCGCCCCGGACGCCGACGACGCGCGGCTGGTCGACGCGCTGCGGCGCGTCGACGCGGGCTGGGCCGTCGCGGCCGGGCTCGACGCCATGCTCGGACCCGAGCACCGCCAGCTCACCACGGCAGAGGCCCAGCAGATCGCGCTCGCGCGCGTCGTCATCGCCGACCCGCCGATCGTCATCCTCGACGAGGCCACGGCCGGGATCGACCCGGCGAGCGCGGGCAATGTGGAGGTCGCGCTGGCGGCCGCCCTCGCGGGCCGCACTGTCATCGCCATCGCGCACCAGTTGCAGGCGGCGGCCTCGGCGCCGGATCGCGGTGGTCGAGGACGGTCGCATCGTCGAGCAGGGCCCGCATGACGCGCTCCTCGCGGCGGGCGGGGTGTACGCGGGCCTCTGGCACGCCTGGCAGGGCGACTGATTCGGGTTGCCCGGCGGCGATGTCGGGCGTTAGGGTCCGAGGATGTCGAGAACCCTTGTCACCGGCGCCGATGTCCAACGCGCCGTAGCGATCACCGCCGAGGCGTTGCGTCCTGCACCGGCTGAGTCCTGGGAGGCGCAGGCCGGGCCGATGGAGTGCTCGTGCTGGGACGCCTTGGAGCACTTGAACAACGGCGTCTTCTCGTACGCGCTGCGGCTCGCGCCGCCCGTGCCGTACCTGGAGGGGCGGCCGACGATCTTGTGGGACCGGCCGGGCGCGCTGGCGCGACCGCTCGTGACGGACCGGGAGGCCGGGCCGGAGGCGGCGATCGAGGTGCTGCTCATGGTCGGAGGCCTGGTGGCGGCGGTGGTCGACAGTAAGCCGGCGACGGCGCGATCCTGGCACATCTGGGGCACCGCCGACCCGGAGGGCTTCGCGGCGATGGGTGTGGTTGAGACCTTGGCACATGCCTTCGACCTCACGCAGGGGCTGCGGATCGAGTTCGAGGCCCCGGCGGATCTGGTGGCTCCGGCGCTGGCGCGGCTGTTTCCCGAGGCGCCCGCGGACACTGACCCTTGGCCGACGCTGCTTTGGGCCACGGGACGCGGTGAGCTCGAGGGGTTCGGGAGGCGGGGACCGGATTGGACTTGGCACGCCGCGCCGATTGAGTAGCAGCGGCGGCGGGTGGTCGATCGGTTCTGCTTCAAGCGATCAGCGACGGTGGGGTGGGTTGGGGGTTCCATTCCGGGTGGCGGGTTTGGTGTGGGCGGCGGGCGACACACCCGACCGCGGGGGCCGGGCGTCGGCTTTTCCCTTGGGGCGCAGGTGGACTGGGGCGGAACGTGAGGGTCTTGTACCCCTGTGGGTGATGACAGCCGGGTGCTGTTCGAGGGATGATTGATGTACGCACAGGGATACGGAAAACGTACAGGTGTCGAGTAGGTGCAAGCAGACTACGCCAAGCCTCTGGCCGAAACGCAAACCAGACCGATTCCGAGCCTCGTCAGCTCAATCTCTTCGTGCTATCGGGTTCCACAGCGGACCACGGCCCTTTCAAAGGGGGCGTGCTGGGTGGGAGATCGTTGGTCGGGATCACCTCGACCGCGGCAGTGTCCAGAACGAGGCACACATGAGTAAGACCCGCTGTTGCGAATGGCAATGCCAGATCGGGCATTAGAGGACCCGACTCGGCACAGCCGCCCGCACGGCAAGAACATCTCCCGCACGCGCACCTGCTTGGTGCGCAAGGGAGGCACCACCACTGTCCAGGCGCGGCTATGCGTTCAGGAGGCAGCCAAAGGGTCTGGCCTTCAAGACGGGCAACCGCAACTGCAGGACGGGAGTATGCCCATGCAGGAAGCGAAAGGAGCGAAAGCCCCAGGGAGCGAATCGGATGCCTGCGAGGGCAGACACGGATGCAGGCACGGAACGACAGTGTGCCGGGGCTGGTGCGAGTAGGACAGGGAAGTCGAAGGACCTCCCCGAGTCAGGCATCAGACGCTGGAGCGAGAGCGCGAAACTCAGGATGGAGGCGGCAGGAGATGACGAGGCTTGACGATGGCCTGGACGAGCCGTACTCGCGGCGTTTGGGAGTTACAGCTCAAATCGTAACTGCGCCTGGGAGTCCGACCCGTTGGTGGAACGGACCGCGAAAGCCCGCCCGGCGATCAGCGCCGGATCCAGGGCCCGCCTGGCACTTACGACCGGCCGGCCTCGGCGGCAAGCCCGGGATCATCGCCCGCCACTCCGTCGCCGAGCGGTTGAAGCTGACCGCAATACGGACCCGGCCTCGGCCGTCGGACCACAAGTCGACTCCCGGCCGCTCCGTCGCTGAGCGGTTGAAGTCGGCCCTGACGCGGACCCGGACACGGCGGTCCAACCTTGGCCGGATCCCACCGATCCCGTCGCGGACAGGGCGAAGCGGGCCGCGATACGGGCACGGCTACGGCCGTCGAACCACGGGTCGGCCCCCGCCGGGTCTCCGACTTCACTCCATCAGTTGATCCAGCGCTTCGCTGCCGTTGGCTATGCGAGTTCGGGGCGGTCGACCCATCCGGCGATCAGGATCAGGCCGGAGGGGCGGTGGCGGGCGAGGTAGGCGAAGGGGCGGTCGAAGCGGACCGAGGTTCGTACGTGGCGGTGCTGCGGTTTCACGAAGCCGGCGGCGCGGGTCATGGCGATGGCGGTTACTGCGGCGGCTTCGAAGCCGGTGGCACTGAAGGTCGCTGTGGCGGTCTGCTTTGCCTGGCTCACGTAGACCGGTTCGGCGGCAAGGCGATCGAACTGGGCACGATCCTCGTCGGAGGCGATGACAAGGCCGAGGGCGGGTGCGTCCTCGCTCAGGTCGATGTCGCTGTCGAGGTTGAACCGGACCGTTTGGACGTCGATTTCGGGGCCGGTCTGCGGTTGCGTGGATCTGGTCTCGGTGACTTCGACGCCGACGGCCCGCTCCCCCACTGCGAGTTCGGTGGAAGAGCGGCCCCAGGAAGGGTCGGTCGAGGCGCCGATCAGGCTGTCCATGACCGCTTGCGGCCCAAGGTCTTCGCGGCCCAGGGCCAGGAGCACGTCGATGTCGCCGTCGCCCGGGACGGTGAGCACCGAGGCGTCGTCGCTGATTCGGAGGAGATCGTCCCGGAGGGTCGCGGTGAGGGCCCGGCAGCGGCCGAGGCTGGACCAGGGGCCCTGTTTGAACACGCGGCCGGAGTCTTGGAAGGGGGTGGCCCAGGTGGTGCGTACTGAGAGTGCGCTGGCGAGGACGAGGTCGATCGGCTGGCCGAAGTCGAGCGGCATGTGGTCGATGAGGCCGTCGGTGTTCCGGCTGGCCCACTCGTCAAGGGCCGCTTTGTCTGCGGCGGCGTCGCCGGTGAGTGATCCGACTGCGTCGGTGGGCAGGTTCGCCGCCCATTCGGGGTCGAGGGTGACTCGGGAGCCGGCCCAGACGGCGAGGGCGAGTCTGATCGCCGAAGTCGAGCGGGCCGCTTGCAGCAGTCCGGCCGGGATCACGGCTGCCTGGTCGTCGTCGATGCCTGCGGCGGTGAGCAGTTCGTCGCGGGTCTCGCCGACGGCTCCGGTCGCCAGCGCGGCCAGGAGCGGCCAGATGCCGAGCCCTGAGGCGACGGCCGGAAGCGAAGGCCGCGAGGCGAACCACCGCCGGGTGAGTTCGTTCGCCGCCGCGACCTCGGCCGGTGTCAGCGCTGATTGCAGTGTCGTCTCGGTGCCCATCTCCCGCATGCTAGCGGGCCGGGGCCGCACCCTTCATCGGATCGGCGGCTCGGCCGCGCGCTACTCCCCCGGTTCGTTGACCCATCCGGCGATGAGGATGAGGCCGGAGGGGCGGTGTCGGGCGAGGTAGGCGAAGGGGCGGTCGAAGGTGACCGTCGCGCGGCGGTGCTTGTGGAGCGGCTGCGGGGCGGAGCCCATCCAGTCGATGCCGAACGCGGTCACGGCTGCGGCCTCGAAGCCGGTGGCGCTGAAGACCGCCATGCAGGACTGCTTCGCCTGGCTGACGTAGAGGCGTTGGGCCGCAAGGCGGTCGAACTGGGCGAACTCGTCGTCGGAGGCCAGTTCGAGGCCGAGGGAGGCGGCGTCTTCGAGGAGGTCGAGGTCGTTGGCGAGATTGAAGGCGGGCACGACCGCGCTCGTCTCGGGCGTGGTCTGCGGGGTGGGGCCTTCGTATTCGAAGAAGGTGACGCCGATCGACGGCATGTCCGAGGTGAGTTCGCTGACGGGGCGGCCCCAGCCTGAGTCTGCGGCGGCGTCGATGAGGGTGGACATGACGTCCTGCGCGGGCGTCTCCTCGCGTCCGAGTGCGAGCAGGACGTCGATGTCGTCGTCGCCTTGCACGGTGAGCACGGCGGCGTCGCTGCCGACTCGCAGGACCTCCTCGGAATAGGCGGCGGCGAGGATCTTGCCTCGGCCTTGCCAAGGGCCGCTGTGGAAGGGCGCGCGTTCGTCGAACGCCGTGCGCCATTTGGTGCGGACCGAGAGGGCGCTGGCGAGGAGCAGTTCGATCGACTCGTCGACGTCGATGGGCATCCGCTCGATGAGGCCGCCGGTGTTCCGGGAGGCCCATTCGTCGAGGACGGGCCGGTCGACGTCCGGGTCGCCGGTCAGGGTGCCGATGGCGTCGACCGGCAGGCCTTCGACCCATTCGGGGTCGAAGGTGACCCGTGGTCCGGCCCAGGCCGCCAGCGCGAGGTTGAGGGCGGGGGCGGATCGGACGGCGTCCAGGAGGGCGGTCGGGATGTCGGCGGCCTGGCCGATGTCGATGCCGGCCGCGTCAAGCAGCTCTTCGAGGGTGGCCTCGACCGCGCCGGTCGCGAGGACGGCCAGCAGCGGCCAGATGCCGAGCCCGGAAGCGACCGCCGGGACCTCGGCGCGGCCGGTGAGCCAGCGGCGGGTCAGTTCGTTGGCGGCGCGGATCTCTTCGGCGTTGAGCGCGTCTTGAAGGGTGGTCTGCTCCATGCCCCGGAATGCTAGCGGCCCCCGCGCTAATTCGCTTGCACGGGCCTTGCTGCGGTTCTACCCTCGGGCAATCGTCGGTTCGACGTGTCCGTCCCCGCCAGAAGGAGATCGCAATGCGCCAAAACTCGGAGTGCTTCATCAGCTTCCAGTCGATCTCACTCTCGAGGACTTGCATTGTCGTATCTCAATCTGGGGATTCTCGCCCATGTCGACGCCGGTAAGACCAGCCTGACCGAGCGGCTGCTGTTCAACGCGGGCATCATCGACCGCGTCGGCAGCGTCGACTCCGGCAGTACGCAGACCGACTCCATGGACCTGGAGCGGCGGCGCGGGATCACCATCCAGTCGGCGGTCGTGGCGTTCCAGTTGGACGGCCTCACCGTCAATCTCATCGACACCCCCGGTCACACCGACTTCATCGCCGAGGTGGAGCGGGCCCTTCGCGTGCTCGACGGCGCGGTGCTGGTGGTCTCGGCCGTGGAGGGCGTGCAGGCGCAGACGCGTGTCCTGTTCCGCACCCTCGAACGGCTCGGGGTACCGACGCTCCTGTTCGTCAACAAGGTCGACCGCCGGGGTGCGCGCGAAGCGGACCTGCTGCGGGACCTGGCCGAGATGCTGAGCCCCAGGCTGCTGCCGATGGGGACGGTCCGCGAGATCGGCTCGGGCGGGGCCTCGGTGGTGCCGTTCGCGTTCGGCGATGCCGAGTTCGCGGAGCTGGCGGTCGAGATGCTCACGGCGGGCTCTGACGAGTTCCTGGCCGCGTACCTCGACGATCCCGAAGCGCTCGACTGCGAAGCGGAGCTGGCGGCTCAGGTGCGGTCGGGCAAGGCGCATCCGGTGTTCTTCGGGTCGGCCGTGACCGGCGCGGGGGTGGCGGCGCTGACCGAGGGGATCCGCCGGTATCTGCCGGTGCCGCAACGGGATCCGGAGGGGGAACCGGTCGGGACGGTGTTCAAGGTCGAGCACGGCGCGGCGGGCCAGAAGGTCGCGTACGTCCGGTTGCACAGCGGCCGGATCGCGCCGCGTGAGCAGCTCACGACGTACCGGCGGGTCGACGGGGCCGTGGTGTCGTTCGAGGGCAAGGTGACCGGCGTCGAGGTGTTCGCGACCGGGACCGAGACGGTGATGGCCGTGGCCGAGCCGGGCAGCATCGCGAAGGTCAAGGGCCTCACCGAGGTCCGCATCGGCGACGCGATCGGTTCGGAGGAGGCGCTGGCGAGCGGCGGGTTCTTCACGCCGCCGACGCTGGAGACGGTGGTGCGCCCGGCCGAGCCGGGCGACCGGATCCCGTTGAACCGGGCGCTGCTGAGCCTGGCCGAGCGCGATCCGCTCGTCGACCCGCATTTGGACGAGCTGTCCGAGGAGATGGCGGTGCGGCTCTACGGCGAGGTGCAGAAGGAGGTCGTGGCCTCGCTCCTCGATGAGGAGTTCGGCATCGCCGTCGAGTTCGAGGAGACGCGCGCGATCCACGTCGAGCGGCCGCTCCGCACGGTCGAGGCGCTGCACGAGATGGGGCCTTGGCAGCAGACGCCGCACCTCGCCACGGTAGGGCTGCGGCTCGAGCCGGGCGAGCCCGGTTCGGGTCTGCACTACGGGCTCGAGGTGGAGCGGGGTTCGCTGACGCGGGCGCTGCGCAACGCGGTGGAGGAGACCGTCCACAAGGTCTTGAAGCGAGGCCTGTGCGGCTGGGCGGTCACGGACTGCCGGGTGTTGCTGACCGCGACCGGGTACATCGGCCGTGCGAGCACGGCGAACGACTTCCGGGCGGTGACCGCGTTCCTCCTGGATCTGATGCTCAAGGAGGCCGGGACCGAGGTCTGCGAGCCGGTCAACAGCTTCAACGTGGAGTTCCCGGCCGGGACCGGCAACGCGGTCCTGAAGACGCTCGGGGAGGCCAGGTCGAACATCAAGGGCCAGTTCTCGACCGAGACCACGGGCTACGTCTCGGGGTTCATGCCGACCGAGGCCGTGCACGGTGTCGAGCGGCGCCTGCCGGGGATCACCGAAGGGCTGGCGCTGTTCACGACCGAGTTCGCGGAGTACCGGCCGGTCTACGGCACCCCGCCCAGGCGCGGCTAGGAGAGCGGGAGCAATTGGAGATCAAGCAGATCGAGGACCGGTGGGAGGCCCGCCACGGTGAGCGTCTGGCCGGGACCGCGCACGTGTGGGACCGCCCGGACGGCAGGCGGTTCGCATGGTTCGACCCGATCGACGCGGAGCTGATCGCGGCGCTCTGCGACGTGATCGGCGTCGAGCGGCCGGTCCACACGCTGGCCGATGCGCACGAGCGGGGATTGCATCGGCGGCTTGAGGCAGCCGGTTTCGTGGGCGAGCGGTACGAGCACGACTGGACGCTGCCGGTCGCGACGGCGGCCGGGTGGGATGACTTGCCGCTTGCCGGGTTCACGATCGGTTCGCCCGAGACGTTCGGGATGGACGCGGTGCGGCGCTTCGACGACGAGATCCGGGCCGATATCCCGGGGTTGCGGGGCTGGCGGTCGGATGCCGGGTTCTGGGCAAGCGAACACGCCGAGGCCTACGATCCGACGGTCTATCCGGTGGCGTGGGACCCGGAGGCAGGGCGGTTCGCGGGGATGGTGCGGGTCTGGATGGGCGATGCGGGCCCTCGGCTGGGCCTGGTGGCCGCGGCGCGGCCGTATCGCGGGCGAAGGGTCGCAGCGGCGCTGCTCGGCGTGGCGTTCCGGGTGCTGCGGGAACGCGGGCACACGAAGGTCGCCACCGAATGCGATGCGGCGAACCCGGGTTCCAAAGCGCTGCTGGAGAAGGCGGGAGGCGCGATCGTAGGCGGGACGATCGAGTTCGTGCGGCACCCGTGACCGACCACTGCAGGCGAAGCGGGAGGCGGGTCGTGGCGACCTGCACGCCCGTGACCAGGAGCGCCCGCGCGGGCCATTTCGGGCCGCGTTCGACCGCCGGGTCGCGGGACGCTTCGTTCGATCGCATGTTCCCCATGCTGTTCACGCCATGCCAAGGGGGTCCTGACAGGACGTGGTCGCGGTGCTGCGCCCGATGCCGCGATCGGACTCGGACGGCGCTCACGCCGAGGGCAGCGGGGCGCGGTCGCGTTTCGGCCGTGCCGGGCGGCGCGGGAGGCGGACCGTGGCGAGGGCGATCAGGAGGTTGCCGCCGATGAAGACCGGCAGGCCGGGGAGTTCGAGGCCGCGGGTGGCCGAGAAGAACGGCGCGAGGAACGCGGCCGCGCACAGCAGCGCCGGCAGCGCGTAGAGGCCGTACAGCGGCATGCGCATCCGGGACGCGACGAACATGCCGACGATCGCGCCCACGACGGGCGCCCCGAGCACTCCCATGACGATGTACTCGAACCCGGCCCAATCGTCGGGGCCTTCCGAGGTGGCGTTCGATGCGGGGATCAAGAAGAGCGCGAAGACGGCGGCCGCCGCCAGGACCTGCAGCGCCGTGATCGCCAGGGCCCGGCCGAGCCGCGCGGGCCAGCGCGGGCTGGTGCCGGCGTCGAGGTCGGTGAGCGGGTGGTCCGATGGCATGTGCGCAAGCCTAGCGGCGTCCCGCCACGCCGGCGCTCACCCGCGCCGCTCGCGGATGCGGGCGAGGCGCTTCTCAAGGGCCGCTTCGGTTTCAGGCCATTCGTCGCGGGTGATGGAGAAGATGGCGGAGTCGCGGAGGCGGCCGTCCTCGCCGGGGGCCCAGGAGCGGGACCAGTTGCGGAGGACGCCTTCGAACTTGGCGCCGGCGGCGGCGATGGCGGCGCGGGAGCGGGCGTTGCGGGCGTCGGTCTTGAGGTCGACGCGTTCGACGCCGAAGCCGGTGAAGGCGTGGCGGAAGAGCAGGAGTTTCGCTTCGGCGTTGAGGCCGGTGCCCTGGGCGGAGGCGGCGAGCCAGGTGAAGCCGACTTCGATCGCGTAGAGGCCGCGGTCCGGGAGGTAGCGGGGGTCCCAGTAGGCGGTGGCGCCGACGGCGCGGCCGGTGGCGAGGTCGATCTGGGCGTAGGGCGCGAGCCTGCCCTGGGCGCGGCGTTCGAGTTGCTGGTCGATGTAGTCGCCGACTTCGGCGGCGCGCGGGACCCACGTGAAGCCGAACGGGTCGCGGTCCTCTTCGGCGGCCGCGGCGAGGTCCGGGGCGTGGTGGTGGCCGAGGGGTTCGAGGCGCACGCGGTCGCCTTGGAGCACGGGGCCTTCGAGCAGGGGTTCCATGGGGCATCGGTCCTTCGTCGTCGCTGCCGAAAGGGTAGGCGGCGCGGGGTGCGGGCCGCCGCCGGGTTTTCACGATGCGGGAGGGTCCGGTCGGCGTGCGGACCACCGTGTAGGCGGGGCCGGGCGCGGGCATACTCTCTGATCGAGGGAGTTCTGAGGGGCAGGTGAGTCGGATCGAGACCGCTGACGTCGTCGTGATCGGGGCCGGGATCATCGGTGCCGCGTGTGCCGAGGCGCTCAGCGCCGAGGGCATGCGCGTCCTCGTGGTCGACCGTGGCGCCCCCGCCGGGGGGACCACGGCCGGTGGCGAGGGGAATGTGCTGCTGTCCGACAAGGCCCCCGGTCCGGAACTGGACCTGGCCGTCGCCTCGCGGCGGCTGTGGCCCGAACTGATCGAGCGACTGCGCGCGGAGCTCGGGGACGAGGCCGCGCGGGTCGAGTGGGAGCCCAAGGGCGGCTTGGTGGTCGCGACCGACCAGGACGCGATCGGGCCGCTCGCGATCCTCGCGGAGGCGCAGCGCGCGGTCGGCGTCGAAGCGGTCGAATTGACGCGCGGCGAGGCCCGCGCGATGGAGCCGCACCTGAACGAGCGGGTCGTCGGTGCCGTCCACTACCCCGGGGACGCCCAGTTGCAGCCGGTGCTGGCCGCGACGGCGATGCTCACGGCCGTGCGGGCGCGCGGCGGCGAGGTGCGCGGCGGGGCCGAGGCGCACGGCCTGATGTTCGACAGGTCCGGGAAGGTCGCCGGCGTGCACGTCGGCGACGAGACGATCGCCTGCAGGGCGGTCGTGAACGCGTGCGGGCCGTGGTCGGGGCATTTCAGCGCCGCCGCGGGCGCGCCGATCGAGGTGCTGCCGCGCCGGGGCATGGTCCTGGTGACCGCCCCGCTCCCCCATGTGGTGGGCCGCAAGGTCTATGCCGCCGATTACGTTGCGGCCGTGGCGAGTTCAGATGTGGATCTGCAGGTGTCGGCGGTGGTCGAGTCGACCGCGACGGGCACCGTGCTCATCGGGTCGAGCCGCCAGCGCGTCGGGTTCGACGAGGCCCTGCAGGTCGAGGTGCTGCGCCGGCTGGCCCGCAGCGCGGTGAAGCTGTTCCCGGTGCTCGCGGGGGTGCCGGTGATGCGCACGTACGGCGGGTTCCGGCCGTACACGCCCGATCATCTGCCGGTGATCGGCGAGGACCCGCGGTTCCCGGGCCTGTGGCACGCGTCCGGGCACGAGGGCGCGGGCATCGGCCTGGCCCCCGCGACGGGGCGGCTGCTGGCGGATCTGATGTGCGGGCTGCCGCCCGGAGTGGACCCGACGAGATTCAAAGTGGACAGGCCCGCGGTGATGGCGGAGGTGCGGACGTGAGAGTGCGGTTCGACGGCGTGGAGGTCGAGGCCCACGAGGGCCAGACCGTCGCGGGAGTCCTGCTGGCCAAGGGGATCCGCTCGTGGCGGACCACCAGGGGCGGGGACCGGCCGCGGGGCCTGTTCTGCGGCATCGGGGTGTGCTTCGACTGCCTCGTGAACGTGAACGGCGTGCCCGATGTGCGGGCGTGCCAGCGGGTGGTCGCCGAAGGCGACGACATCCGCACCCAGGCCGGGGCGGAGCTGCCGTCATGAGGCGCATCGTGGTGATCGGCGCGGGACCGGCGGGCCTGGCGGCCGCGAACGCCGCTGCGCTGCACGGGGTCGAAGTCGTCTTGATCGACGCGGGCGCGAAGCTCGGCGGGCAGTACCACCGGCAGGACGCGCTCGCGGCGGGCGACAGGTTCGAGCTGCCCCGGAACGTCGAGCATGTGGCGAACGCGGCCGTGTGGGCTATCGAGCCGGTCGACGGCGGGCACCGCGTGCACCTGCGGGTGGGCCCGGCCGACGGACCGGACCGGAAGGGGCGGGCCGTGGAGGCGCGGGCGCTCGTGCTCGCCACGGGCGCTTACGATCGCGCGCTGCCGTTCCCGGGCTGGGACCTGCCGGGCGTGTTCACCGCCGGTGCGGCGCAGGCGATGGCGAAGGGCCAGGGCGTCGCGGTCGGCGACCGGGTCGTGGTCGGCGGGACCGGGCCGTTCCTGCTGCCGGTGGCGGCCTCGCTGATCGGCGCGGGCGCGCGGGTCGTGGAGGTCGCGGAGGCGAACGCGGCGGTGACCGGATGGCTGGCGAACCCAAAGGGGGCGCTGGCGGGCTGGTCGAAGACCGGTGAGCTGATGCGGTACGCGGGGACGCTGGCGCGGCACCGGGTGCCGTACCGGTCGCGCACGGCCGTGATCGAGGCGCACGGCAGCGACTGCGTGGAGTCGGTGACCGTGGCGCGGCTCGACGCGCTGTGGAACCCGGTGCCGGGTTCGGAGCGGCGGCTCGAGGCGGACGCGGTGGCGGTCGGGTTCGGGTTCACGCCGCAGTTGGAGCTGGCGCTGGCGGCGCGGTGCCGGGTCGAGGACGGGTTCGTGGCTGTCGATGCGGTGCAAGGGACTTCGGCTCCGGGCGTGTTCGCGGCCGGGGAGTTGACGGGCATCGGCGGGGCCGAGCTGGCGGCGTCCGAGGGCGCGGTCGCGGGTGCGGCGGCGGCGAAGTTCGTGGGCGCGGCGGTCGAGCCGCCGGTGCGGGCGATGGCGAAGGTGCGGTCGGGCCGGCGGTTCGCGGCGGCGCTGAACGCGGCGTACCCGGTGCGCTCGGGCTGGCACGACTGGCTGCGCGACGACACGATCGTGTGCCGGTGCGAGGAGGTCACGAAGCGCGCGCTGTTCCGGGCCGTGGACGAGCGGGACGTGGGCGCGGTGCGCTCGCTCAAGCTCGTGAGCGGGGCCGGGCTGGGCCTGTGCCAGGGCCGGGTGTGCGGGCGGAACGTGGCCGAGCTGGCGGGCGTGGACGCGACCGGGTTCGCCAAGCG
This sequence comes from Glycomyces lechevalierae, assembly GCF_027622945.1. Classification (GTDB taxonomy): domain Bacteria; phylum Actinomycetota; class Actinomycetes; order Mycobacteriales; family Micromonosporaceae; genus Glycomyces; species Glycomyces rutgersensis. The sequence continues at coordinate 63,117 of NZ_JAPZVQ010000001.1, forward strand.
GCCGATCGCGTCGCCGATCCGCTTGGCCGAACTGGCCGAGGAGGAGCCGGTGGAGTCGCCGATCGACGCGGAGGAGTCGGGCCGGGCGCTGGGCGTCGAGTACTAGACACGAGCAGGTCGAGGAGCCGTCCGCCGGTGCGGGCGGCTCTCGGCGTCTCCGGGGCCGCTCGTGGAAGCGGCGCGCTCGGATTGAGGGTTGACATACGCTCCCGAGGTTGCGTACGGTACGCCTGACTACGTAGTCATAAGGAGCCGCAGATGAGCAACTGGCCGAACCCGATCCTGTTCGGGGCCGCGTACTACTTCGAGTACCAGCCGGACGCCGCCGAAGGATTCGACACCGAGGCCGCCCGCGCGCGGCTCAAGAACGACCTCGACCTCATGGTCGAAGCCGGCTTCTCGGTGATCCGCGTCGGCGAGTCCGTATGGAGCACTTGGGAACCCGAGAACGGGCAGTTCGACCTCGACTGGCTGCAGCCGGTCCTCGACGGCGCCCACGAGCGCGGCATCGCCGTCATCCTCGGCACCCCCACGTACGCCGTCCCGCCGTGGCTCGTGCGCCTCTACCCCGAGATCGCCGGCGAGCACCGCACCGGCCAGCGCTTCAACTGGGGCGAGCGCCAGGAGGTCGACTACACCCACGCCGCGTTCAAGTTCCACGCCGAGCGGGTCATCCGCAAGATCCTCGCGCGCTATGCCGACCACCCGGCCGTGATCGGCTACCAGGTCGACAACGAGCCGGGCCTGCGGATCTACCACAACGAGGGCGTCTTCCAGCAGTTCGTCGACCGCCTGCGCCACCAGTACGGCGACGTCGAGACCCTCAACCGCGAATGGGGCCTGGTCTACTGGTCCCACCGGCTCGCCACCTGGGCCGACCTGTGGCGGCCCGACGGGAACGCTCAGCCGCAGTACACGCTCGCCTGGCGCAGGTTCCAGGCGGACCTGACCACCGAGTTCATCGGCTGGCAGGCGGACATCGCCCGCGAGTACGCGCGCGAGGACCAGTTCGTGACCACGTGCATCTCCTACTCCCGCCCCGGGATCGACGACCCCTCGCTCACCGCGGGCCTCGACGTGACCGCCGGGAACCCGTACTACGCGATGCAGGACGGCCTCGCCATGCCGGCCGAGGACAGCGGCAGCGCGATCGACTGGAACACCAAGGGCTCCTGGGCGCTCTACCACTCCGCCGACCGCATGTACTCCTCGAAGCAGGCGCCGTACCTGGTCACCGAGACCAACGCGCAGGCCATCGGGATGCCGTGGTGGAACGAGCCGGCCTACGACGGGCAGTGGCGCCAGTGCGCGTGGGCGCTCGTCTCGCGCGGCGCCTCGATGATCGAGTACTGGCAGTGGCAGACCCTCCACTTCGGAGCCGAGACGTACTGGGGCGGGGTGCTCCCCCACAGCCAGCGGCCCGGGCGGACCTACCGCGAGCTGGCGCAGATCGGCAAGGAGCTGCGCAAGGCCGGCACGGCCCTCGACGGCCTCGTGCCCGGCGCGGACGTCGCGATCCTCTACTCCAAGCGCAGCGAGTGGGCCCTCGCCGCCGAGCCGCAGATCCAGAACGACGACGGCGGCCCCGAGCACCGCTCGTTCGAGGCGATCCACGGTTCGTTCTATCGCAGCGCGTTCGACGCCGGCCTCCAGGCGCGGATCGTCCACACCAGCCAGCTCGGCTCGCCCGAGGAGGCCGCCGCGGAGTACCCGGTGCTCGTCGCGGCCGGCCTGTACGCCGAGGACGACGCGATGCTCGACTGGCTCACCGCTTACGCGGCGGCCGGCGGGCACCTGGTCGTCGGTCCGCGCACCGGTTACTCCGACGAGGAGGCCCGCGCGCGCCTGGACGTGAAGCCCGCGCGGCTCACCGAGGCCGCCGGGGTCTGGTACGAGGAGTTCGCGAACCTCACCGGGGAACTCCCGGTGCAGGCCGCGGCGGGCTCGCCGCTGGAGTTGGAAGCCGGTGCGGCGGCGGTGAAGTGGGCCGACGGGCTCTATGCCGAAGGGGCCGAGCCGCTCGCCGAGTACGTGCACCCGCACTACGGCAAGTTCGCGGCGGCCGCGACGAAGGCGCACGGCGCGGGCCGCGTGACCTACGTGGGCACGATCCCGAACCCGGCCTTCGGGAAGTCGCTGTTCAAGTGGATCGCTCCGGCGAACCCGTGGCACCCCGAGCACCCGAGTGTGACGGTGACCAGCGGCGTCACCGGTGACGGCCGCACGGTGCGGTTCGTGCACAACTGGTCGTGGAACGAGGTCGACTACCCGCTCCCGGCGGCGGCGACCGACGCGATCGACGACTCGGCCCACGAGGCGGGCGCTTCCCTGCGCCTCGGCCCGTGGGACGTGAAGGTCCTCATCGAGCAGTAGCGAGTGGTCGGTGGCCGGCCTCAGTGAGGAAGGCCACCGACCATCTCGGGCCGCGAACGGCCGGAAATGTCGTACCCCTCTGCGACCGTTGCATAAGGGCACTTCTTCCCGGGCGCCAGAGGCGTCGCCCCTGCCCGGAAACGTCGGGCAGGCCGTACCGTGCTCCGGGCAGCCGTCGGCAGCGGCGGTCGCGACCATCAAGTCGCCCTTGGGTTCCGCTCGAGAGTCGCGCTCAGGCCTCGGTGGGCGCGAGGTCCAGCGCCGCGATCGCGGCCGGGTCGTTCATGATCTCGATGCTCGCGATCCTGCCGTCGACCACCGCGAACGACAGCACCGAACGCGGTGTCCCGCCCGGCGCCCACATCGCACCCGCGAGCCCGTCGACCAGCACGGTGACCGCGTCCCTCGCCTGGCCGTTGAAGATCTTCGCCACCGCAGAAGCCCCGATGACCTCGCGCCCCGAGAAGCCGGTCGCGACCGCGTCCGCGTCGGCGACCACGGTGATGCCCGGGTCGAGCACCGCCAGCAGGTCCTCGAAGCGGCCCTCCCGGGCGGCCGCCAGGAACGCGTCGACCACCGACTTCCGCTGCGCCGCATCACGATCCGCCGCCGCGCGATTGCCCTCGCGCACCCGCCGGCGCGCCCGGCTCGCGAGCTGACGCGTCGCCTCCGGCGTGCGGTCCAGGACCGGGGCGATGCGGTCGAACGGCACGCCGAACAGGTCGTGCAGCACGAACGCCACCCGCTCGGCAGGGCCGAGCGCGCCGATGACCACCTGCAGGGCCAGTCCGACCGAGTCGGCCATGACCGCGTCGGACTCCGGATCGCCGCCCGCGTTCGGACCCGCGGCCAGCGGCAGGTCGGATTCAAGCGCGTCCTCGCGGCGGGTCCGCCGCGAGCGCAGCAGGTTCAGGCAGACCCGCGAGACGACCGTGGTGAGCCAGCCGCGCAGATTCTCCACCTCGGCGGTGTCCGTGCGGGCGAACCGCATCCACGTCTCCTGCACGGCGTCGTCCGCGTCCCCGGAGCTGCCGAGCATCCGGAAGGCGACAGCCCGCAGATGCTCGCGGTGCTCCTCGAAGCGCTGCACCGGACTGTGCTCAAAAACGACGCCCTCGCTCATCTCATCCTCCGCTCGAAACCCCACGACTCTACTGACCCGGCCGCGAGAGGAAACGTGACAAGACCGGGCGAAAGCCGAGGTCGGAGCGCGTGAGCTGTCGCACGCGACGGCCAGGCCGGGGTTCCGTTGGGGGCGTGGGCGATCGGCGGGAGACCAGCGTCGCACCCACGATCGCTAGCAGCGCTAGATCTCCGGGCAGACGTGTGCTAGCGTCTTACTCAGACCTAGCAACGCTAGATTTCCTGCCCTTGCTTAAGGAGTTCCCCCATGGCCCGTCGCATCACCGCCAACGTCCTCACCTTCATCGTCGCTCTCGGCATCATGTACGTCGGCGTCTCCTACATGCTCGCGCCCGCCGCCACCGCGTCCGACTTCGGTTTCCACACGCCGCCCACCGGGGCCGCGGCCGACATGCTCACCGTCAAAGGCGTGCGCGACTTCATGACCGGCGTCATCCCGCTGACGCTCCTCGCCCTCGGCCAGCGCCGGGCGCTCGGCTGGGTCCTGCTCTGCGAGGCCCTCATCCCGATCGGCGACGGCAGCATGATCCTCCTCCACGGCGGCAGCGTCGCCACCGCGTTCGCCGTCCACTACGCCACCGCCGCGCTCGTGATCGTCGCCGGCATCCTTCAGCTCCAGGTCGCACGGCGTTCCTAGCGCGCGCAAATCCGTTGCGGGCGTTGTGATCGGCTGTGATACTCGGCCGATGACAGTGATCAGACGCGAAATCGAGGGCGACGCGCCCCTCATCCACGCCCTTCACGACGCCGCCTTCGCCACCGTCGAATACGCCTCGGGCACCGAGGCCGCCATCGTCGACGCACTCCGCGCCGGCGAGGACTGGGTGCCGCAGCTCTCGCTCGTCGCGGAGATCGACGGGAAGCCGGTCGGGCACGTCGTGTGCTCGTACGGGCGGCTCGGCGAAGAGCGCATCCTCGGCCTCGGCCCGATCGGCGTCGATCCCGAGCTGCACGGCAAGGGCGTCGGCTCCGCCCTCATGCACGCGGCGATCGCCGCCGCCGACGCGATGGGCGAGCCCGCGATCATCCTGCTCGGCGACCCGGGCTACTACAGCCGCTTCGGTTTCGAGCTCGCCGCGCGGTACGGGATCGAACCGCAGGAAGCCGCCTGGGCTCCCGCGTTCCAGATCCGCACGCTCGCCAACTGGCGCGACGACCTCCGCGGGAAGTACGTCTACTCCCCCGGCTTCGACGCCCAGAACTGAGCCGCCCCGGCGCGGACCGGTACAAGAGCGGCCCCCTGGGATGCGATCCCAAGGGGCCGCTTCGCCGTCCGCGCCAGGGGCTCGCGGACCCGTCGCGAGCGGGCATACCTCGCGCGCTTCCGATCAAGCGGCCACAGGGACGGGTTCGGGCTCCGGGCTCGGGAGCTCCCGCAGGTTCCGCAAGGGCGAGAAGAAGACCGGGAGGAACGCGGTGCAGACGCCGATGGCGGCGATCCACAGCGTGGTCCGGGCGCCGAGGGCTTGGCCCAAGGCGCCGCCGAGCAGGGCACCGACCGCGTACGCGCCGTAGACGATGAAGCGCACTGTCGCGTTCATGCGGCCGAGCATCCGGTCCGGTGTGAGGCGCTGGCGGAAGCTCACCTGGGTGACGTTGTAGACGACGCCGCCGATGCCGACGAACGTCATCGCGGCCGCGCCGACCCAGACGCCCCAGCCTGGTTCCGCCAAGGGGATGAGGACGATCCACGGCGAGGTCGCCGCGACCGAGATCCACACGACGCGGCCCTGGCCGAGCCAGCGGGTCGCCGGGCCGACGACGAACACGCCCGCGACGCCGCCGACGCCGAAGAGCGCGAAGAACAGGCCGATCTCGCCGGGCGTCAGGCCCATGTCGCGGGGCAGGAAGACCACGATCATCGCCATGAACGCGCCCATCCAGAAGTTCCAGGAGCCGGTGCAGGCGATGATCGCGGCGAGGATGCGGTTCTTGAAGACGAACCGCAGGCCGTCCTTGACCTCGGTCGTGATCCGGGAGCCTTGGGCGGTTTCGGGTCGGGGCTCGCGGCGGCGGATGCGGAGCAGGAAGAGGGCCGAGGCGCCGAGCGCGACCGCGTCGAAGGCGAGCGCCACGGGTGCGGTGAGCCAGGCGATGAGCTGGCCTGCGAGGACGGGGCCGCCGAGCTGGGCGGTGGAGCGGACGGTCTCGAGCTTCGCGTTGCCCTCGACGAGCTTGTCGCGGCCCACGAGGTGCGGCAGGTAGCTCTGGTAGGAGACGTCGAAGAAGACGGTGAAGGCGCCGATCACCAGGGCGACGGCGTAGAGCTGCCAGATGGTGAGCGTCTCCGTCCACCAGGCGATCGGGACGCTGAGCAGGACGGCGGCACGGACGACGTCGCTCACGATCATGACGCGGCGGCGGCGCATCCGGTCCACCCAGGCGCCGGCGGGGAGTCCGATGAGGACGAACGCGATCATGGTCATGGAGGAGAGCGCGCCGACCTCGAGCTCGCCGGCGTCGAGCGCGAGGACCGCCGCGAGCGGCAGCGCGAGCGAGGTGATCTGGTAGCCCACCTGGGCGACCGTGGTCGAGAGGAAGAGGTCGCGGAAGTCGCGTTCGCGGAGGAGGCCGAGGCGGTCACGCCGTTGAGGCACGGCGACGCCGTCACCGAGGGAGATCATGCGATTGAGTATTCCCAATCAATTGGGTTCTGTCAATCACTCGGACCGCTAGGATGAAGGCGTGGCAGAGCAGCGGAAATCAGAGGGCTTCAAGGACGACCGGCCGCTGGCCTCCGAGGCGGAGGCCAAGGCGGTGGCGTCGGCCGTGCGGCTGCGCATCCTGCGGCTGTGCCTCGACCAGCCGCTGACGAACAAGGAGATCGCGCTGCGGCTCGGCTCGAACCCGGCCACCGTGCTGCACCACGTGCGCAAGCTCGTCGATACGGGATTCCTTGCAGCGCAGGAGGAACGGGTGGGCGCGCGCGGGTCGCGGGAGATCCCCTACCTGGCGACGCGGAAGTCCTGGGCGCTGCGGCTGGGCGAGGAGTACTGGTCCGACCTCTCGACGGCGATGATGGACGCGTTCCGCACCGAGGTGGCGGAGCTCGGCGACCCGTCGAAGGTGAACGTCGGGCGGCTCGGCCTGCGGCTCGACGACGACCAGTACCAGGAGGTCACGGCGAGGTTCAAGGTGCTCTTCGACGAGCTGGCGGCGATCCAGCCGGGCCCGGACGCGAAGCCGTACTCGCTCTTCATGGCGATCCACCCGGACGCCGGACGGGAATGACGGGGCTTTCCCGGCGCTAGCCTTCAAATCGGATACCCGGGGACCCCCCGATTCCACTATGGCACGGGGGTGTGAAAGCCGCTTCGGGCCTGGGCCGCAGACGATATGACGGGGCCGCGACGCGAATGGCATTCACGTCGCGGCCCCGTCGCTCCCTCATTGATTCCGGTCGAGTACCGCCTGGACCTTGGCCCGCACCTCGGGGGTGTCGAGGCCGCGGATCATCAGGGTGGTGCGGCGGCGCAGCACGTCGTCCGCGGTCTGGGCCCATTCGACGTCGCGGGCGTAGACGACCTGGGCCATGATCTCCGGCGCGTCCGGGTGGACGCGCGCGGCGAGCTCCGGGTGCTCCCCCGCCAGGCGGGTGATGTCGAAGGCGAGCGAACCGTAATGCGTCGCAAGGTGCTTCGCGGTGTCCTCGCCGAGGTTCGGCAGCGGCGCGCCGCCGTCCGAGAGCAGCCGGTGCTCCACCGCGTGCGGGTTCGCGATGCCCGGCAGCGGCAGGCGGTGCGGCAGGTTCGCCATCGGCTCCATCTCCGAGCCGAGCGAGTACCCCGGCAGGGCCGCGAGCTTCTTCATCACGGTCCGTCCGATGTGGCGGAACGTGGTCCACTTGCCGCCCGCCACCGAGAGCATCCCGCCGCGCCCCTCGGTCACCACGGTCTCCCGCTTGGCCTTCGAGGTCGCGCCCGGCCCGCCCGGCAGGACCCGCAGGCCCGCGAACGCGTACGTGATGAGCTCCGGGTTCAACTGCTGCGAGCGCACGGAAAGGCTCGCCTCGTCGAGGATCTGCTTGAAGTCGGCCTTCGTCGGCGAGACCTGGCCCGGGTCGCCCTCGTAGACCTCGTCCGTGGTGCCGAGCAGGAGCATGTCCTCCCACGGCAGCGCGAACGTGATGCGGTACTTGTCGACCGGCGTCGCCAGCGCCGCGCCCCAGTCGGCGGTGCGCTTGAGGACGAGGTGCGCGCCCTTGGACAGGCGGATCGACGGGTCGGCCGCCGGGTTCTCCATGCGGCGCAGGTGGTCGACCCAGGGGCCGGTGGCGTTGAGGATGACGTGGGCGTTGACGCCGAACTCGGTGCCGTCCACCTTGTCGCGCAGGTCGGCGCCCGTGACCCGGCCGTCCGTGAAGCGCAGGCCGGTGACCTCGGCGTAGTTCAGGACCGTGGCGCCTGCCTCGACCGCCGCGCGGGTGGTCATGAGGGCCATGCGGGCGTCGTTCATCTGGCTGTCGCCGTAGACGGCGACGGCCTTGAGGTTCTTGACGCGCAGCTCCGGCACGGCCGCGCGGGCCTTGGCGGGACTGAGCAGGTGGCCGACGCCGTCGCCGAAGCCGGAGAGCGCGGAGTAGGCGAAGACGCCTGCCCCGAGCTTCGCCGCGCCGTGCGGGCCGCCCTTGTAGACGGGCAGGTAGAACTTGAGCGGGCGGGAGAGGTGCGGCGCCACCTGGCGGGTGACGGCGCGCCGCTCGAAGTGGTTCTCCGCCACCAGCTTCACCGCGCCGGTCTGCAGGTAGCGCAGGCCGCCGTGGAGGAGCTTGGAGGAGGCGGAGGAGGTGGCGCCGGCGAAGTCGCCGGCGTCCACGAGTGCCACCCGCAGCCCCGACTGGGCGGCGTGCCAGGCGGTGGAGATGCCCAGGATGCCGCCGCCGATGACGAGCAGATCGCACTGGGCGTTCGAGAGCTGCTCGCGCGCTTCGGCTCGGCTCACGCGCGCGGTGAAGTGCGCGGAGCCGGTCGGGTTCGTCTCCGGGCCGGAGACGTGCTGCAAGGTGGTCATCGCGATGCTCCCTCTACTCGTCCTGCCAGCCCATGGTCCGCTGGACGGCCTTGAGCCAGTGCTTGTATTCCCGGTCGCGGACCTCGGGGTCCATGTCGGGGGTCCATTCGGCGGCGCGGCGCCAGTTCGCGCGCAGATCCTCGACGTTCTCCCAGAAGCCGACCGCGAGGCCCGCGGCGTAGGCGGCGCCGAGGCAGGTGGTCTCGGCGACCATGGGGCGCACGACGGGCGCGTCGAGCACGTCCGCGAGGAACTGCATGAGGAGGTTGTTGGAGGTCATGCCGCCGTCGACCTTGAGCGCGGAGAGCTCGACGCCGGAGTCCTTGGTCATGGCGTCGGTGATCTCGCGGGTCTGCCAGGCGGTGGCCTCCAGGACGGCGCGCGCGATGTGCGCCTTGGTGACGTACCGGGTGAGGCCGGCGATGACGCCCCGCGCGTCGGAGCGCCAGTAGGGGGCGAAGAGCCCGGAGAAGGCCGGCACGAAGTACGCGCCGCCGTTGTCCTCCACGGACATCGCGAGCGTCTCGATCTCGGCGGCGGTCTTGATGAGCCCCATCTGGTCGCGCATCCACTGCACGAGCGAGCCGGTGACGGCGATCGAGCCTTCGAGGGCGTAGACCGGGTCCTGGTCGCCGATGCGGTAGCCGACGGTGGTGAGCAGCCCGGACTCGGAGTGGATGAGCTTCTCGCCGGTGTTCATGAGCATGAACGTGCCGGTGCCGTAGGTGGACTTGGCCTCGCCGGTGGCGAAGCAGGTCTGTCCGAAGAGGGCGGCCTGCTGGTCGCCGAGCGCGGAGGCCACGGGGACGCCGGCGAGGAGCCCGCCGAGGGGACCGCCGGTGACGGTGCCGTAGACCTCGGAGGAGGAGCGGATCTCGGGGAGCACCTGCATGGGCACGCCCATCTCGGCCGCGATCTCCTCGTTCCACTTCAGGTCGTCGAGGTTCATCAGGAGCGTGCGGGAGGCGTTGGTGACGTCGGTGACGTGCACGCCGCCGTTCACGCCGCCGGTGAGGTTCCAGATGACCCAGGAGTCCATGGTGCCGAAGAGGAGCTCGCCGGCTTCGGCGCGCTCGCGGAGCCCGGAAACGTTGTCGAGAAGCCAGGCGATCTTGGGGCCGGCGAAGTAGGCGGCGAGGGGCAGGCCGGTCTCGCGGCGCCAGCGGTCCTGGCCGATCTCCCCGCCGAGCTTCTTGCAGAGGACGTCGGTGCGGGTGTCCTGCCAGACGATCGCGTTGTGGACGGGCTTGCCGGTGCGCTTGTCCCACAGCATGGTGGTCTCGCGCTGGTTGGTGATGCCGATGGAGAGGATGTCCTCGCGGGAGGCGCCGGCCTTGACCATGGCCCCGGCCACGACGTCCTGCACGTTCTTCCAGATCTCGGCGGCGTCGTGCTCGACCCAGCCGGGCTTGGGGAAGATCTGCTCGTGCTCCTTCTGGTCGACGGCCACGATGCGGCCGTCGCGGTCGAAGATGATGCACCGCGAGGAGGTGGTGCCCTGGTCGATGGCCGCGATGAACGGGCCGGTGTGCGTGTCGGTCATGGTTCGCTCCAGAACGTCGTTGTCGTGGTGGGAGTCGGCGAGGGATACGTCGATTGTGTCCTCATCGCTACCCGAGGGCAACGTTGTAGAGGAGTCCGGCGGCCACGCCGCCGACGATCGGGCCGACCACGGGGATCCAGGCGTAGCCCCAGTCGGAGCGGCCCTTGCCCTTGATGGGCAGGATCGCGTGGGCGATGCGGGGGCCGAGGTCGCGGGCCGGGTTGATGGCGTAGCCGGTGGGGCCGCCGAGGGAGAGGCCGATGCTGACGACGACGAGGGAGGTGATGAGCACGCCGAGCGTGCCGAGGCCGTTGCCGTCGGCGTTGAGGCCCTGGGTGAGGATCGCGAAGACGAGCACGAAGGTCGCGATGATCTCGGTGACGAGGTTCTGGGCGGTGCTGCGGATCTCGGGGCCGGTGGAGAAGATGCCGAGGACCGGGCCGGCCTTGGCGTCCTCGGGGCCTTCGACCGCCTCGGGCTGGTTTTCGATGTCGGCCATGTGGGCCTGGAACTGGCCGTAGTAGGCGGCCCAGGCGAGCGTCGCGCCGAGGATGGCGCCGACCATCTGGGAGAGGATGTAGACCGGGACCTGATCCCACGGGACGTTGCCCTGGACGGCGAGGCCGAGGGTGACGGCCGGGTTGAGGTGGGCGCCGGAGATGCCGGCCGAGATGTAGGCGGCGGTCAGGACCGCGAAGCCCCACCCGAAGGCGATGGCGAGCCAGCCCGCGTTCTGGGCCTTGGACTTCTTGAGCGTGACGGCGGCGCACACGCCCGCGCCGAGGAGGATCAGCATCGCGGTGCCGACGACCTCGCCGAGGATGATGTCTGAGTTGGACACACCGACTCCTTTGTCTGCGTCCGAGGCCGTCACCGGGGCTTCGACCTCGTTGGAAGGGCTTGTTCGACACGGAAGGCGAGGCGAGCACCGAAGCCGTTAGGCGTTCGACAATGCCGACCGATGTACGAAAGTGTTCTCCTTCATTACCAACCCGTCAAGTGCTATGTGACCGCCATCACATCCTCTTTTGCGAACCATCCGAAACGCCTGCAAGACAGGCATACCAGGGTCACATGGGAGCCGCCGGAACATGGCGGAAACGGACGAAAACGCTAGAAGGGCTTGGCCCCGAGATCACGCGAGACGGAACGGGCCGTGTCGCGCACGGCGGCGATCAGCTCCGGGCGCAGTTCCCCGTCGCGGCACACCCGTTCGACGGCACCGGTAATGCCGACCGCGCCGACCGCGAGGCGGCGCCGGTCGTAGATCGGGGCGGCCACGGCGGCGACCCCTTCCAGGGTCTCCTCGTTGTCCACGGCGTAGCCCTGGGCGCGGGTCAGGTCGAGGGTGCGCTCGATCTCGTCGAGCTCGGTGACCGTGCGGGCCGTGAACGGCTCGCGCTTGGCGTCCACGAGCTCGGCGTGCGCGACCGGGTCGGTCGCGGCGAGGACCTTGCCGAGGGCGGTGGAGTGCAGCGGCTGCATGGCGCCCACTTCGAGCACCTGGCGGCTGTCGTCGGGGCGGAACACGTGGTGGACGATGAGCACGCCGTGCTGGTGCAGCACACCGAGATAGACCGCCTCGCCCGAGGAGCGGGCCAGGTCGTCCGTCCACACCAGGGCGCGGGCCCGCAGCTCGTGGACGTCGAGGTAGGTGGTGCCGAGGCGCAGCAGCTCGGCGCCGAGCTGGTAGCGGCCCGAGCCGGGGTCCTGCTCCACGAAGCCCTCGTGCTGCAGGGTGCGGAGGATGCCGTGGGCCGTGGCCTTCGCCAGGCCGAGCGAGGAGGCGATGTCGGACAGGCCGAGGCGCCGCTCGCCGCCCGCGAGCAGCCGCAGCATGGCCGCCGCCCGCTCCAGCGACTGGATGTTCTTCGCCATCCGCGCGCCTCCGTTCCCTCGGTGAGTCCGGAGCGCCCCTTTGACGGTGCTCCGTTCGACAATGCTAAACGCTATCGGCTGTTGCCGACCAACCGTGTCCGCATCAAAGAGGCACGGCGTGGGGGTCCGGGCGCACGGGAACGGCGGCGGACCCGGAGGTCCGCCGCCGTCAGAGGGAGGTCTTAATAGCCGTAGCGGCTCTTGAGGTGGCGCCACCAGTCGCGGAGCATCCACTGGTCGAAGGTGGTGATGGTGGCCGAGGAGCCCGCGTTCATGATGAAGCAGCACTGGCCCGTGGGCGTCCAGTCGTAGAAGTCGTCGAGGCCGAAGGTGTGGCCGAGCTCGTGCAGATAGATCGTGATCTGCGTGGAGCCCAAGGAGTTCACGAAGTACTCCTGGCCCATGCGCTGGCCCCAGTCGCCGCCGGCGCCGCCGCCCATGCCCTGGGTCAGCCAGAGGCTCTGGTCGTAGTGGTGCGCCGCGCCGCCCGGGCACTGCGAGTAGTTCCCGTCCTGGTGGAAGAAGCGGCCGCAGGCCTCGGAGCACTGCGGGGCGTCCTCGCGGATGTCCCCGATGTAGACGTCCACCGCATTGTCGCTCCACTGCAGGAGGTTGCGGTCGTAGGCGGCCCAGCCGACGACGTTCACGTCGATCTGGTCGAAGGGCCACTCGCTCCAGCCCTTCATCTGGTCGAACCAGAGGTTGTACTGCTGCTGGAGCTTCGCCTCGATCGCGTCGCGGGTCTGCAGGGTCACGCTGTTGCGCGAGTCCCAGCGGACGCAGTAGTCGATCGTGCCGCCGGTGGCCATGACCTGGTCCCACCCGAAGTTGCGGAAGTTCAGGTTGTAGGTGTCCTCCACATGCGCCCAGACCTCGTTCAGGGGCTGGACGAGGTTCGACGGCGGGTTCCACTCGTCCTGCTCGGGGCCGCCGGTCGGCAGCTCGGTGGGCGAGGCGGTCACATTGGTGGGCGGGTTCGTGGGCGAGGGGCCCGCGTCGCCGGTGCACGCGATCCCGTTGAGCTTGAACGAGGTCGGGACCGCGTTCGTGGATCCGGTGAAGGTGCCGCTGAAGCCGAAGCTCGCGGTCGAGGCGGCGGCCAGCCGCTTGTTGTAGTCGACGCCGGCGGCGGTGACGTGCGCGCCCGACTGCGTCGCGGTGGTGTTCCAGGCGTTGGAGACCTTCTGCGTCCCGGGGAAGTCCCATTCGAGCTTCCACGGGTCGAGCGCGGTGTCACCGAGGTTGGTGATGTCCACATTGGCGTTGAAGCCGCCGGGCCACTCGGCGGTGACCTGGTAGTCGACTGCGCAGCCGGTGGTGGCGGCCTCGGCCGTCATCACGGTGAACGCCGTGGCGCCCGCGGCGACCACGGCCACCGCGGTGGCGGCGATCGCGGCGCGCAGGCGCGTGCGTCTGGGGAGTGCCGGTCCCATGTTCGTTTCCCGTCTCATAGCGGCGGCCGGGTCCGTCCCGGGCGGCCTTCGGTTCGAGCTAACGTGAGTGCGGCCCAGTGCCGCACCAGATGATCGGGCTGTGCACGATCACACGAACAGGCTATATCGAGGAGTTTCGATGCACAATGCTCCGGTGGGTTTCCGAAAATTCGACGAGCGCTTCGCCGTCGCCGGCGACGACTACCTCGAATGCCTGTTCTCCGGCGGGCGCTGGACCGAAGGCCCGGTCTATGTGCCCTCGGGGAGGTACCTGCTCTTCAGCGACATCCCGAACGACCGGATCATGCGCTGGGACGAAACGGACGGCTCGGTGAGCGTCTTCCGCTCCCCCGCCGGGTACACGAACGGCCACACCCTCGACCGGCAGGGGCGGCTCGTGTCCTGCTCGCACGGCGAGCGGCGGGTCGAGCGGACCGAACTGGACGGTTCGGTCACGGTGCTCGCCGACCGCTGGGAGGGCAAGCGGTTCAACAGCCCCAACGACGTGGTCGTCTCGAGTGACGGCGCGGTCTGGTTCACCGACCCGCCGTACGGGATCACCAGCGACTACGAGGGCCACCGCTCCGAGCCCGAGATCGACGACTGCCACGTGTACCGCGTGGACCCGGCCTCGGGCGCGGTCGAGCGCGTCGCGGACGACTTCCAGCGGCCCAACGGGCTCGCCTTCTCCCCCGACGAGTCCGTGCTCTACATCGCCGACACGCCCGGCGGCCACATCCGCCGCTTCGACGTGGACGGCGGGAAGCTCACCGGCGGTGAGGTGTTCGCGGAGACCCCGGGCGGGGGCTTCGACGGCCTGCGGGTCGACGTCGAGGGCCGGGTCTGGGCCGCCGCGGCGGACGTCTACTGCTTCGACCCCGACGGCACGCACCTCGCGACGCTGCCGATCCCGCAGCCCTCGGTGTCGAACCTGGTCTTCGGCGGCCCGAAGCGCAACCGGCTCTTCATCACCGCCACCGACTCGGTCTACTCGATCATGCTGAACACCAACGGGACCTGGCGGCTCTGAGGCGGCGGCGCTAGCCCCAGAACGGTTCGAACCCGAACTCGGCGATGAAGGCCTCGAGATAGTCGTCCGCGGCGAGGAAGGAGCGGGTGAACTCCTCGTCGATGCCGAAGGCGTCCACCAGGTCCGCCGCGTGCGGCAGCAGCCGGTCGCATGCCTCGCCCACCAGGCGGTCGACGGCGTCGAGCGTCTCGGGCCCGGCGAGGCCGCACCTGAGCAGGCTGCCGATCCGGCGGCGCAGCCACCCGGCGCCGTGGAGGAGCAGCAGGTCCTCCCCCGCCCGGTCGCGCACTGAGGCGGCGAAGCGCGCCATCAGCAGCCGTTCGGCGTAGACCCCGGCGAGATCCTGCGCGGCCTCCAGCTCCTCGCGCCAGACCGCGAAGTCCTCGTCCGAGTCCTTCCGGGCCGCCGCGAGGCGGTCGCGCAGACGCGCGTGCAGGCGGCGCTCGCAGGCCTCGGCGAGGCGCAGGAAGTCCGCGCCCGTCCGCAAGGCCGCGGGCGGATCGTCCTGCGGCGGTGCGTATCCGGCGTTCGCGGCCATGTTGCGGGCCGTGTCGAGGCGGATGAGCGCGTTGTCTCCGCCCGCCGAGCGGTACCCGTCCACGAGGGACTGGTAGGCGAGCGGCCAGCGCGTGCCGCCGTACGCGAGGCCGCCGCAGCGCTCGCGGCAGGACATCGTGACGCGCCAGGCCGCTTCGACCGCGACGGCCTTGTGGAGGGGCAGCAGCGGGTCGACGGCCGACCAGGGGGCCCAGGCCGCGCCTCCGGCGGCGGCGGTCTCCACTTGGGAGGCGGGGTCGGCGAGGGCGGTGAGCGCGTAGGCGTCGGCGAGGTCGGTGAGGAGTTCGACGTGCTGGTTGCGGTAGTCGAGGACGGGCCGGGTGCCGGAGATCTTGTCGGCGGTGAGGCGGGTGAGGGAGTAGCGGATCGCCATGGCGGTGGCGGCGCGGGAGACGGCGGCGACGGCGGCGGTGATGGAGATCCAGGTTTCGACGCCGACGGCCATGGAGCGGCTCATGCGGGCTTCGGGTGAGCCGAGCGGGTCGGTGAAGGTGCCGTCGGGGTCGAAGGCGGCGCCGTCGCTGAGCCAGGCGTCGAAGGGGAGGCGGACGCCGTCGAAGGCGACGGCGACGGTGTCCGTGGGGAGGTTGCCGGATTCGTAGGCGTGGCGGATCTGGAGTCCGGCGGGGACGCCGTGGCGGCCGCCGATGTGGACGAGGAAGCCGAACACGCCGTGGTCGGTGTCGCCGTTGCGGAGGCGGGCGTAGACGAGGGCGGCTTTGGGGGCGGCGTGCTCGCCGGCGGTGTTGGGGAATTTGACGGCTTCGGGGCCGGGGGTGCGGAGGGTGAATTCGCGGGTGGCGGGATCGAAGCGGGCTTCGGTGCGCATGGCGCCGTGGCTGTTGGAGCGTCCGGCCTCGGTCATGAGGACGACGCCGGTGGCGCCGTCGGCGCGGATGCGGGCGAGGACGGCGTCGGGGTCGGGGGCGAAGCGGACGATGCCGTTGAGGCAGAGGCAGTAGTGGAGGAGGACGGTGTGGTAGAGGACGGGGTCGCGGAGGGCGGTGAGGGCCGAGAGCTCGGCGAGGCGGGCGCGGTCGGCGAGGAGGTCGGCGGCGGGTCCGACGGCGTCGGCGAGGAGGCGCATGCGCCGGTAGTTGTGCTGGTGGAACTGGGTGGCGGTGAGGTCGCGGGGGCGGTCGAAGCCGGGTCCGGAGAGGAGTTCTCGGAGGTCGTCGTCGGTCATGTGCGTTCCTTTCCGGGAGGGTTCCAGGTGATGAGGGCGGAGCCCCAGGTGAGTCCGGCGCCGACGGCGGCGAGGAGGACGCGGTCGCCGGGTTTGAGGCGGCCGTCGGCTTCGGCGGCGGTGAGGGCGGTGGGGATGGAGGCGGCGCCGATGTTGCCGAGGTGTTCGCCGATGACGGCGAGTTTGGCGTGGGGGATGCCGGCGCGGTCGGCGTAGAGGCGGAGGGTGCGGGGGTTGGGCTGGTGCGGGACGAGGAGGTCGATGTCGTCGATGGTGAGGCGGTGGGCGGTGAGGGTGGCGGCGAGGGCGCGGTCGAAGGTCTCGGGGATGGCTTTGCGGAGGGCGGGGGCGTCCATGCGGATGCGGTGGGCGCCTTCGCGGACGGTGTCGGGAGTGGCGGGGCGGCGGCTGCCGCCGGCGGGGATGAGGACGGTGTCGGCCTGGGTGCCGTCGCTGCCGAGGTGGACGCCGGCGATGCCGGTGCCGGCGGGGACGCGGCCGAGGACGCTGGCTCCGGCGCCGTCGCCGAAGAGGAGGGCGGTGGCGCGGTCGGCGGGGTCGAGGAAGCGGGAGTAGACCTCGGCGCCGATGACGAGGGCGCGGCCGTGCGTCGGGTCGGCGGCGAGCCAGTCGCGGGCGATCTTGAGGCCGAAGAGGTAGCCGGAGCAGGCGGCGCCGATGTCGAAGGCGACGGCGCGGCGGGCGCCGATGAGGGCTTGGACGCGGCAGGCGGTGGAGGGGGCGGGTTCGTCGGGTGTGGAGGTGCCGACGATGAGGAGGCCGAGGTCGGCGGGGTCGCAGGCGGCTTGGGCGAGGGCGGCGCGGGCGGCTTCGGCGGCGAGGTCGGAGGCGGCTTGGGCGGGTGCGGCGCGGCGGCGTTCGCGGATGCCGGTGGAATCGAGGATGCGCTGGGGGTCGATGCGGAGGGCGGCGGCGATCTCGGGGTTGGCGGCGATGTGGGGCGGCGTGTAGGCGCCGGTGCCGAGGAGGCCCCATGCGTGCATGGTCAGGCCCTTCCGATGAGGCAGCCGGCGAGGCCGCGGCGGTCGAGGGTGGTGACGGCGAAGGCGTCGCCGGGGGCGGTGGCGTCGAGGGCGTGGAGGAGCGCGAAGGCGGCCGCGGCGGCGGAGGTGTCGCCGATGGCGGTGTGGGCGGTGAGGCGGGTGGCGGCGGGGCCGAGGACGGCGGTGAGGGCGCGGGTCTCGGCGTCGTGGTGGCCGTCGAGGGCGGCGGTGGTGGCGGCGGTGCGGATCTCGTCGGGGTCGGTCGCGGCGGTGGCGAGGGCGCGGCGCAGGGCGGTGGCGAGGGCGGAGGCGGGATCGCCGGTGCAGTCGAGTTCGGTTGCGGCGGCGGTGATGCGGGGGCCGGGGGCGGTGTCGGCGACGAGGCGGAGCATGGCGCAGCCTTCGCCGATGGGGACGGTGGGGGCGGTGGCGGGGCGGGTGCGGTGCTCGAGCCAGGCGCGGGCGGGGGTGGCCTCTTCGCTGGCGCCGCAGAGGACTTGGTCGACGCGGCCGGAGGCGAGGAGGCGCCGGGCGTAGCGGAGCGCGAGGACGGGGGCGCTGCGGCCGCCGGGGAGGATGACGCCGGGGCCGGTGATGCGGTGGTGGATGGCGCATTGGCCGGCGGCGTAGTTCATGACGCCGACGGGGATGCGGCCCGGGTCGACTTGGTGCGGTCTGGGTTTGGTGAGGGAGTCGGTGCCGAGGTCGAGCATGGTCTGGAGGCTGCCCGCGGTGGTGGCGAGGACGAGTGCGGTGCGGGAGCGGTCGGCGGGCGCGGCGCGGTCGAGGAGGCGGCCGGCGGCGGCGACGGCGAAGGCGGTGGCGCGGTCCATGGAGCGGATGCCTTTGGGGCCGATCTCGACGGCGGGGTCGAAGCCTGGGACGGGGCGGATGCCGCCGGGCGGGAGGTCCGGGGCGTGCACCGCGGCTGCGGGTTCGGTGTCGAGTGCGTCTGGGCCGCAGGCGGACCAGGTGGCGCGGTCGGCGATGCGCAGGGTGGTCATGCGGCGGCCTTGGCGATGAGGACGACGGCGTTGGAGCCGCCGAAGCCGAAGCCGTGGTTCTCGACGACGCGGAGTGCGGCGGGCCTGCCGGTGTTGGGGACGCAGTCGACGTCGCATTCGGGGTCGGTGCGGCGGTGGTTGACGGTGGGCGGCAGGAATTGGGCGTCGAGGGCGACGGCGGCGGCGATCGCGCCGAGGGCGGCGGAGGCGCCCATGGCGTGGCCGAGCATGGATTTGACGGCGACGACGGGCGGGACGGCGTCGCCGAAGACCTTGCGGATGGAGCGGGCCTCGTTGACGTCGTTGACGGGGGTGCCGGTGCCGTGCGCGCAGATGGCGTCCACTTGGGAGGGTTCGATGCCGGCGTCGAGGTGGGCCAGGCGGATGCACTCGGCGACTGAGGCGGTGTCGGGGGCGACGGGGTGCCGGGCGTCGCAATTGGAGGCGGCGCCCGCGACCTCGCCGATGATCCGGGCGCCGCGCGCGAGGGCGCGGTCGAGGGCTTCGAGGACGAGGACGCCCGCACCTTCGCCGACGACGGTCCCGGCCCGGTCGGCGTCGAAGGGGCGGCAGGCGTCGGGCGCGAGGGTGCCGACCCGGTGGAAGGACGCGAACATGCGGCGCGAGAAGGAGTCCGAGCCGCCGCACAGGGCGATGTCCGCGTCCCCCATGCGGATCGCGTCGAGGCTGTGGGCGATCGCGTGGTTCCCGGCGGCGCAGGCGGCGGAGAGGTCGACCGGTTCGGCGCCGGGCAGGTTCAGGTCGCGGGCGACCTGGACGGCGGTGCCGCCGGTGTAGCGGGCCGCGGTGGCCGAGTCGAATCCCGCCGGGCCGCCGGCCGCGGCCTCGACCGCGAGCCGGTCTTCCTCCTGCGCTTCGGTGTCGCTGGTGCCCATGGCGATGAGCACCGCTGCGCCGCGGAGGCCGGCGGGGTCGAGCCCGGCGTCGGCGAGGGCGAGGCGGGCCGCCGCGACGGCGAACGCCGCGCCGCGGCCGGTCGCGGCCGGGTCGAGCCGTTCGAGCCACGCGGCGGGGTCGAAGTCGGGGACTTCGCAGCCGTGCCGGATCTGGAAGCCCGCCGGGTCGAAGGCGGTGACGGGGCGCCGGCCGCTGCGGCCGGCGAGCAGCGCTTCGGCGAAGGCGGCCCGGCCGGTCCCGATGGGGCTGACGGGGCCGAGGCCGGTGATGGCGACGCGGCGCGCGCTCATCGCGGGGCCTCGGCGGCGAGGAGGTCGCGGATCTCGGCGAAGCGGGACGGCGGCTCGCCGGGGACGGTGTCGAGGCCGAGGTCGTCTTCGAGGACGGCGTTGATCTCGGCGAGCTGGAGGGAGTCGGCTTCGAGGTCGTCGCGGAAGTCCGCGTCGTCGGTGACCGCTTCGGGCGCGACTTCGAGGATCTTGGCGATGAGCTCGCGGGCCTTGGCGGTCGGGTCGTCGGTCATGGGAGGTCCTTTCGGGTCAGGCGGCCGCGCGGCCGAGGCCGAGGAGGCCGCGGGCGACCGCGGAGAGCTGGCTGGTGAGGCCGCCGTCGAGGACGAGGACGGCCCCGGTGACGAGGCGGGCGCCGTCGCCGGAGAGGAAGACCGCCGCG
This sequence comes from Glycomyces lechevalierae, assembly GCF_027622945.1. Lineage (GTDB taxonomy): Bacteria > Actinomycetota > Actinomycetes > Mycobacteriales > Micromonosporaceae > Glycomyces > Glycomyces rutgersensis. Next base: position 82,869 of record NZ_JAPZVQ010000001.1, read on the forward strand.
TCGGCCACGTCTTCGGGCTCGGCCCATCGGTTCTGGGGCACTTCGTGCTGCAGCGCCTCCTTCACCTGCGGGTGGCCGGTGAAGCCGCTGGTGAGCTTCGTGTCGATCCAGCCGGGCGCGATGGCGTTGACGCGGATGCCCTGGGCGGCCCATTCGACGGCGAGGGTCTTGGTGAGCGAGACCATGGCGGCCTTGCAGACGGCGTAGAGGGACAGGCGCGGCGCGCCGCCGAGCCCGGCGATGGAGGTGACGTTGAGGACCGAGCCGCCGCCGTTGGCGGCCAACTCGGTCCCCGCGAGGCGCAGGAGTTGCACCGTGGGGTCGAGGTTGAGGCCCCGGGTGCGCTCCCAGTCGCCTTGGGTGAGTTGGAGGAACGGCCCGGAGTGGTAGAAGCCGCCCGCGTTGTTCACGACCGTGTCGAGCCCGCCGAGACCCTCGACGGACTCCGCGAACGCGGCGGCGAGGCGGTCGGGGTCGGTCACGTCGCAGGTGACCGGGACGGCGAGGCGGCCGAGTGCCTTGATCTCGCGGGCGACCGCGTCGAGGGCGTCGGTGCCGCGGGCCAGGACCGCGACGTCGGCCCCGGCGGCGGCGAGGCGAAGCGCGACGGCCCGGCCGATCCCGCGCGAGGCTCCGGTGACGAGGGCTCGTTTGCCTTGCAGCGGCGGCGTGTTCATCGGTGCTCCAAGAGTTCGGTGCGGTCGGCGCGGGCGGCCTCGCGGGCCCGTTCGCCTTCGAGGCGGTCGAAGTGCGCGCGTTCGAAGACCCTGGCCTGGAACCGCATCGTCGCGGCGGCGAGTCCCGATTGGATGATGGTGGCGGTGAGGTCGGCGGCGAGGACGTCGGGGCGCGGCCATCCGGTGCGGTCGGCGCGCAGCTCCACGGTCGCGGGGAGCGGGAAGACGAAGGCCGCGAACTCGATGTCGAGCCGTTTCGTGGTGAAGACGTAGCCGCCGCCGTGCGGCAGCAGGTACGCCTCGGTGACGGCCATGGCCATCTGCGAGCAGGCCTCGACCTCGACCATCCCGGGCAGGTGCGCGGTGCCGTTGTCGCGGTCGGCGAGCACCGCGTTGTCGGCGTGGACGACGAGCGCGGCGCGCCAGCGGCGGCGGTCGACCCGCTCGAGGTCGCCGATGAGGATGTTGCGCGGATCGCGCTTGTACAGGCCCGCGTCGGCGAGGGCCGGTTCTCGGCGGGGCGCGGCGGCGGCCCCGGTGGCGGTGATCGCGGCCCAGTCGGCCGCGCTGAGGCCCTGGCCCGCGCGCAGTGCTGAGCCGCGCGGCCCGGTGGTGCCGTCCGGCGGCCCGGCCAGGGCGGCGTCGGCGGTCAGGCCGCCGACCTGTGCGGCGAAGCGGGCGAAGGAACGCCCGACGACCGGAATGATGTGCGTTGGCATGCAAGGAGGCTATGGAGGATCGACGCCGTCCGGCCCGGTCGCGCGCGTACGTTCCGGCTCCCGGAACAGGGTTGTTCCGGGTGGCGGAACGGGCCGTTCGGGGAGGCGCCGCACGGCCGCCGCAGCGGCCCTGGCGATCTCGCGCAGCCGCGCCACGTGCTCGGCCGGTTCGAAACCGCGCACGGGCCCGGCCAGGCCGAGCGCGGCCACGGCGGTCCCCCGCCCGCCGATGACGGGCGCGGCCGCGCCCCAGAAGCCGAGCAGGTGTTCCTCCGCGTCGAGGGCCACGCCGCGCAGACGCGCCGCTATGAGGTCCCGGTCGAGCTCGCGTCGGGTGCCGATGCTGTTGCGGGTCAAGCGGACGAGCTCGGCCTCGCGGAGGTACCGCTCGGCGGCGGCCGGGTCGTGCGCGAGGATCGCCTTGCCGGTGGCGGTGCAGTGCAGCGGGACCTCCTCGGCGGTCCGCAGGATCGCGTCGGTGAACCGGTGGGGGTAGAGCACGTCGAGGAAGCGGGCCATGTGGCCCTCCGCGGTCGCGAGGGTCACCACATGGCCGGTGCCCTGGTACAGCTCGAGCAGGAAGGGCTTGAGCACCTTCCGCATCCGCGCCTCGTGCGGGGAGCAGCGGCGGGCTTCGCGGTGCGGGCCGCGGTCGCGCCACGCGGGGGTCTCGGCGAGGCGTAGCGGCGCCCGCTGCGGTCGACGACCCCGCCGGCCTCGAGATCGGCCAGGAGCCGGTGGACGGTGGTCTTCGGCAGGCGCGTGCGCCGCGACAGGAGCGTGACGCCCACCGGTTCTCGGTGGGCGGCGAGCTCGTGCAGGAGAAGGATCAGCTTGGCGGCGACACCCCGCGGGACCGGCTCGTGACCGTGCAATGCGGCACCTCTGCAGAATCGGACAATGTGGACAACATGTCCATTCATTCTCCGCACGCGCTCCCACGAATCCACGCGACTGCCCATGATCCGACAGTCCGCTCACCCGAACGAGGGAGTCCTCATGTCATGGCGTGGGCCATGGCGACGACGATCGGGCCCAGCAGCGGCAGGACGACGTTCGAGAAGGCGTAGACGATCGTGTAGGCCATGAGCGGCGTCGCGTTGCCCGCGGCGGCCTGCACGGCCGTGACGCCCGGCGTGGAGCACTGCTGCCCGGTGACCGAGCCGAGCGTGAGCGGCGCCGGGAGCTTCATGAGCTTCCAGGCCACCAGGAACGAGACGAAGGCCGGGATCGCGGTCATGCACACGCCCGCGATCGGCAGGCCGACGCCGAACTCCTTCACGAGCTCGACGGCCTGCGGGCCCGAGGAGAGCCCGACCGCGCAGATGAAGACGGCGAGGCCGAGGGTCTTGATGACGTCCGCCGCGCCCGAGTCGTACTGGCCGAACGTGGGGCGCTTGGAGCGGATCCAGCCGAACAGGAGGCCGGCGAGCAGGCAGCCGCCGCCGGTGCCGAGGGTCAGCGGGATCGTCCCCACGGTCCACACCAGCATGCCGATGAGGAAGCCGAGGACGACGCCGATCGCGATGAACACCATGTCGAACCGCACCGCCGGGTCGAGCCGAAAGCCGACCATCGGGATCACCCGGCTCAGGTCGCGGCCCGCGCCCGCGAGGCGCACCGTGTCGCCGTGCTGGATCAGCGTCGAGGGCTGCACCGGCAGCTCGTGGTCGCCGCGGGTGATCTTCTGGAGGTACACACCCTGGCGCTGGTCCTCGAAGTCGCGGCGGATCTGGGCGAGCGTGGTGGCCTTGTAGTCCTTGCGGGTCACGACCACGTCCGCGAGGTCGAGGCTCATCGCCATCGACTCGTCGAGTGCGACCTCCTCGCCGATGCGGCTCGCCGAGCCCACGAGGGCTTCGCGGCGGCCCACGACGAGCACGCGGTCGCCTTGCTCCAGTTGAAGGTCGGGAACGAGCTTCACTTGCCCCCCGCCGCGCAGGACCTCTTCGACGGTGACGTCCCCGAGGTCGGCCTGGAGCTCGGCCACGGTGCGGCCGGTGGCGGCCGTGACCTTGTACTCGCGGCCGACGACGGCCGGGGCGGCGGGCGCGGCCGTCTCCTCGTCCGCGGTGCCGCCCAACTGCTTCCAGAGCTTCGCGGCCTCCTGGCGCAGGTCGATGCGCATGATGAGCGGGAAGAACTGACTCGAGAGCAGCACGATCGTGATGAGGCCGCAGATGTACGAGATCGAGTACGCGGTGCCCACGTTGTTCTGCAGCGTCTGGATCTGGTCGGCCGGCAGGTCGAGCCGGCCGATCGCGTCCGTCGCCGTGCCGACCGCCGCGGACTCGGTGGCGCCGCCGGCGAGGAGCCCGGCGGCCGTGCCCACGTCCAGGTTCATGATGAGGATCGCCGCGGCCGTGATCACCAGGACCGAGACGACCTCGATCCCGGTGAACGTGGCGAACTTGAGGCTCTTGCGGTTGAGGCTCGCGAAGAACGTGGGCCCCGAGATGTAGCCCAGCGTGAAGATGAACAGCGCGAAGGCGATCGTCTTGACCTGGTCGTTCAGCTCAATGTCCGCGAACATCCCGAGGAAGATCGCCACCACCAGCGTCCCTGCCACGCCGCCCAGCGAGATCTTCCAGATCCGCACCTTGCCCAGCGCGAACCCCAAGGCGAGGCAGACGAACAGCGCGATCTCGGGCGTGCCCGAGAGTGTGTCCTTGATCCAGTCCATGGCGGCTTCCCCCTGTGCCCGGCGCTAGCGGTCGCGCTGCGCGACTCTACTTGTCGCGCTGCGCGTATTCGGTCGTGTACTCGTCGCCGATGCGGCGCAGCCACGACCCGATCTTGCGGTAGGAGTCCATCGGCAGGTTCGCGAGCGAGACGCGCACCGACCATTCCGGACCGTCGAAGCCGCCGCCGTTGAGCAGTACCACCGAGGCCTGCTCGGCGAGGCGGAAGATCGGGTCTGTGGGCTCGTAGTTCTCGCGCATCCACTCGGCGAACTCGGCGCCCAGGTGCTGCTCGGCCCAGCTCAAGAGATCGAGCTCGACGTAGTAGCGGGCCGCGTTCGGGTCCTGCGGGAGGTCGACGCCGAGGCCCTCGGTGAGGGCCTTCATGCGCCGGGCGATGATCGCCTGGCAGTCGCGCTTGTACTGGTTCCCGGTGTCCTTCAGGCAGTGCAGGGCGAACAGGGCCATCTGCACCTGCTGCGGGGTCGAGAGCCCGGCGGTGTGGTTGAGCGCCACGTCCCGGGAGTCGGCCACCATGCGGTCGATGAACCGGATCTTCTCCGGTTCGAGCGAGATCGCCGAGTACCGCTTCGCCAGCGCGTCCTTCTTCGCCTGCGGGAGGGCCGCGATCTGCTCGTCGAAGACGTTGTCCTTGCCTACGGCGATGACGCCGAGGCGCCAGCCGGTGCAGCCGAAGTACTTCGAGAAGGAGTAGACGCCGATGGTGTTGCGCGGGACGACGGACATGAGCGACTGGAAGCCGTCGACGAAGGTGCCGTAGACGTCGTCGGTGATGATCGTGAGGTTCGGGTTGTCCTCTTCGACGATCTTGGCGATCTGGTCGACGGCGGCGGTGTCGAGTTTGACCGACGGCGGATTGGTGGGGTTGACGCAGAAGAGCGCCTTGATACTCGGGTCCTTGAGCTTGTCGATCTCGTCGGGCGAGTACTGCCAGGAGTGGAAGCCGTTCTCGGTGAAGCGGTCGGCTTCGAGCCGGACGACCTCGAAGGAGAAGCGCTCGAGTTCGGGGATCTCCAGGTAGGGGGTGAAGATCGGCGTCATGATCGCGATCTTGTCGCCCCGGTTCAGGAGCCCGTTGACCTGGGAGGAGTCGAAGAGGTAGCACATCGCGGCGGTGCCGCCCTCGGTCGGGAAGAGGTCCCAGCCGCTGTCGGGCGCGCCGCCCATCTCCTGGGCGAGGTAGGCGTGGACGACCTGTTCGGTGTGGACGAGGGCGCGGTCGGGTTCGGGGTAGTGGTCGCCGATGACGGCGTCGGCGAGTTCGGCGACCCACGCGTCGGGGTCGAAGCCGAGGCGGTCGATGCCGTGGTCGACGGCGGCGCCGAGTTCGGCGGCGCCGGGGGCGTCGGAGTGCTTGCCGAGCCAGTCCTTGAGGCGGGCGGCGATGCCGGCCTTCTGGGGCATGCCGCCGAGGTCGGCGAACTCGTCCCAGTCGCGGCGGCACTCTTCGACGGCGAAGAGGTTGAGCTGCGCGAAGGCTTCGCGGGGGGCGGTGGCGGTCCAGTTCGGGTTGCCGCGCCCGGCGTTGATCATGGTGATCGCCTCGAGCTTCTGGTTCTCGTCGGCGAGGGCGATGAGCTCGCCCTTGAGTTCGAACGGGCTGAGCGCTTCGAGGCGCTGCTGCTCATCGCGTCGGGTGTGCTGTTCGGTCATGTGCGGTCTCCTTCGGAATCGGGTCAGGCGAGGACGGCCACGATGAGCGCGCCCCAGATCGTGAGCAGGACGTTGCCGATGGCGCAGGGGATCGTGTGGCCGAGGGGACCTGGCTCTCGGCGGTGTCGGTGACGGCGCCGATGGACGCGGTGGTGGTGTTGGCGCCGGCGACGGGGCCGAGGGCGATGCCCTTGATCGTGAGCTTGCCGACGAGGAAGCCGAGTCCGAGTGCCGGGAAGATCGCTGTCTCAGGGTGTGCCACGAGCGCGTCGGACAGCCAATGCCACATCGCGACCTCCACGCAACTCTCGGTAGTGCCGCTGAATGTAATCGAAATGGAGGGTCCGCCTCCCGGATTCGCGGCGACGGGGCCGTATCATGTTGCGGCAATGAAAACTTTCTTCACTTCATTGACAACTCAAGAAGTGTTCCGTCATTCTGATCGGTACATCGAGGACCGGTGGCGTGCCCGCCGGGGCGCCCGACTCCTGGAACCGAATGCGAGGACTTGCACCCCATGAATCCCCATGCCCTGATACGGCGGTGCCTCTCGGGCGCCGCCGCGCTGGCCCTCTCGGCCGGCGCGCTCGCGGTGGCCGCGCCCGGCGCCGCCGCCCAGGAGGACGAGACCGACAGCCTGCTCATCGCCACGAGCCAGGAGGTCGACACCTTCAACCCGTTCAAGTCGCGGTACACCCTCACGTACAACACGAACATGATGTCCTACGACACGCTGGTCAGGGCCGGTGCGGACGACTACCAGCCCGTGCCGGGGCTGGCGACGGACTGGACGGAGTCCGCGGACGGCCTGGAGTGGACGTTCACGATCCGCGACGACGCGACCTGGTCGGACGGCGAGCCGCTGACCGCGCAGGACGTGGCCTATACGTACAACCTGCTCATCGAGAACCCGGCGATCCACGACTGGAACATCGACTTCTCGGCGAACCTCGTCAGCGCCGAGGCGCCCGACGACACCACGTTCGTGCTCACCCTCCTCGCCCCGGCTCCCGCGGAGGTGCTCAATCGGGCCGTGTTCGTCGTGCCCGAGCACATCTGGTCGGCCTACCCCGACCCGTCCGCCGACGACGCGAACCAGCTGCCGCTGGTGGGCTCGGGCCCGTTCCAGGTCACCGAGTACAAGCCCGACGAGCTGATCCGCCTCGACGCCAATGAGGACTACTGGGCGGGCGCGCCCGGCTTCGACGAGGTGGTCTTCGACTACTACGCCGAGACCGACGCGGCCGTGGCCGCGCTCGAAGCGGGCGAGGTCGACATCGTCAACGGCCTCAACCCGGCCCAGATGGACGCCCTGAAGGGCCAGGACGGCATCACCGTCAACAACGCCCAGGGCCGCCGGTACGTGTCGCTCACCATCAACCACGGCACGGTCACGCAGGACGGCACCGAGTTCGGCGACGGGCATCCGGCGCTCAAGGACCCGGTGGTGCGCACCGCGATGCACACCGCGATCGACAAGCAGGCCCTGGTGGACACCGTCCTCGACGGGAACGGGACCCCGGCGACCTCGCTGATCCCGGCGATCTTCGAGCAGTGGCACTGGGACGGCGGCGACGATCTCGTCGAGTTCGACCTCGACGAGGCGAACCGCCTGCTCGACGAGGCCGGCTACGCGCGCGGCGAGGACGGCGTCCGGACCATGCCCGGCGGCGGCGACCGGTTGAGCTTCCGGTTCTACTACCACGCGGACGAGACCAACTACGCCACCATCGTGGACTTCGTGACCGAGTGGTGGACCCAGATCGGCCTGGAGATCAAGCCCGAGCCGATCGAGCAGGGCACGCTCAACGACCTGGCCTACCTGGGCGAGTTCGACATCGCGTTCTCCGGCTGGGGCGTGGGCCCGAACCCGACCGAGCAGCTCGGCATGCACACCTGCGCGGTCCTGCCGACCCTGACCGACGGCACCGAGCGCGCCAGCGAGAACTCGTACTGCAACCCCGAGTTCGACGCGCTCCACGAGCAGCAGAAGCTCGAGTCCGACCCGGACGCGCGCGCCGAGATCGTCAAGGAGCAGCAGCGGATGCTCTACACCGACGCGCCGGTGATCTGGCTGTACTACCAGAACGTCATGGAGGCCTACCGCAGCGACCACGTGACGGGCATGCTCACCCAGCCCGCCGAGAACGGCATGATCACCGGCCAGGAGGGCTTCACCTGGTCCTACTGGTCGGCGCAGCCGGCCGGTGCTTCGGAGGACGGCGGCACCCCGGCGTGGGTCTGGATCACCGTCGCCGCGGCGGTCGTCCTCGTGGCGGCGGCCGGAGTCTTCTTCGTGCTGCGGCGCAGGAAGACGGCGGACGAGCGCGAATGACCGACGGCATGCCCTCCGGCACGACCGAACCCGCGGACGGGGCCTCCACCGAGGCCCCGTCCGCGGGGCGCTCCGAGCGGCGCGGCTCCAGCGGCTTCGGGCGGTACCTGCTCAAGCACGTCGGCGGCGCGGCCGTGTCGCTCCTGCTCGTGCTGTTCTCCTCGTTCTTCATCTTCCGGCTCATCGCCGGGGACCCGATCGACCAGCTCACCAAGGAACGGCCGGTCACCCCCGAGCAGCGCGAGGCGATGCGGGCCGAACTCGGGCTCGACAAGCCCTTGTGGGCCCAGTTCGTCGACTACATCACCGGGACGCTCAGCGGCGACCTCGGCAGCTCCTTCCAGTTCCGCAGGCCGATCTTCGACCTCATCGTCGAACGGCTCCCGGCCACGCTCCTGCTCTCCGGCACGGGCATGGTGCTCGCGGTCCTGCTCGGCTTCTGGATCGGGACGCGCTCGGGCTGGCGGCAGGGCAGCCGCTTCGACAAGGGGCACGTCGCGACCGGCCTGCTCCTGTACTCGGCGCCCACGTTCTGGCTCGGGATGATCGTGATCCTGGTCTTCGCGCGGTACCTGGGGCTGTTCCCCGTCAACGGGATGCGCTCGCCGGACACCCCGCCGGAGTTCTGGCCGCAGGCGGTCGACATCGGCTACCACCTGGTGCTGCCGGTGCTCACCTACACCGCCGTGGTCTACGCCGGGTACCTCATGATCATGCGGTCCTCCCTGTTGGACGAGATCGGCAGCGACTACCTGACCACGGCCCGCGCCAAAGGGCTGCGCGACGACGAGGTGCGGACGAAGCACGCCGTGCCGAACGCCCTGCTGCCCACCGTGACCCTGGTGTTCCTGGCCCTGGGCGGCGTGGTGAACGGCTCGATCGTCACCGAGACCGTCTTCTCCTGGCCCGGACTCGGCAGCCTGTTCGTGCAGTCGATCTTCTACCCGGACCGCCCGGTCCTCCAGGCGCTGTTCGTCCTCTTCTCCAGCTCCACCATCCTCGCGGTGCTCGGCGCGGAGATCCTCTACTGGTTCATCGACCCACGCATCAGAAGGTCCGGCTGACACGGTCATGACGACGACACCGATTTCCCCCCGCGCCCTCAGATGGGCGCGCAGGCGGCAGTCCTTCACGCGTTCCTGGAACGCCTACCGCAGCCAGCGCACCGGCATGATCGGCCTGGTCCTCTTGGGCGCCATCGTGATCCTCGCGCTGGCCGCCCCGCTCCTGATCGACCAGTCGCAGCTCAGCGTCACGCAGGCGACCGGCGAGCGGATGGCCCCGCCCAGCGCCGGGTACCCGCTCGGCACCGACGAGGTCGGCCGCTCGATCCTGGCGCTGACGCTCTGGGGCTCGCGCCTGTCGCTCCTCATCGGACTCACCGCAACGGTGGTCGCGATCGTCATCGGCACCGCCCTGGGCGTCACCAGCGGCCACATCGGCGGCTGGTACGGCTGGGTCGCGCTGCGCGTCTCCGACTGGTTCATGGTGCTGCCCAGCCTGGTCGTGGCCATCGCGCTGCTCGCGGTGCTCGGACGGAGCATGTCGACCACGATCATCGTGATCGCGCTCGTCTCCTGGTCGGGCACGACGCGACTCGTCCGGGCCCAGACGCTCACGGTGCAGGCCCGGCCGTACCTGGAGCGCGCCCGCGCGCTCGGCGCCGGGCACTGGCACCAGATGAGCAAGCACATCCTGCCGAACGTGCTCCCGCTCGTGCTCGCCAGCGCGACCCTGCTGGTGCCCTCGGCGATCCTCATGGAGTCCTCGCTGGCCTGGCTCGGGCTCGGCGACCCGAACGTGGTGTCGTGGGGCTCGATCCTCAACCGCGCCTCCAACAACGGCGCCGTCTCCGCGCACGCGTGGTGGTACCTGCTGCCGCCGGGCCTGGCGATCCTGCTGGTGGTGCTCGCGTTCATGATGTGCGGACGGGCGCTGGAGGCCGTGTTCAACCCGAGGCTGCGAGGTGAGCAGGGGTGACGCTCCTGGAGTTCAAGGACCTGCGGGTGACCTACACCGGTTCGCGGGGGCGCCTCCCGGCGCTGCGCGGTGTGGACCTGACGGTGGAGGCCGGGCGGACGCTCGGCATCGCGGGCGAGTCGGGCTGCGGGAAGTCGACGCTCGCGATGGCGGTGCTGCGGCTGCTGCCCAAGACCGCTGAGGTGTCGGGCGAGATCCTGCTCGACGGCGAGGACCTGCTCGCGATGGGCTGGGGGCGGCTGCGCGCCGTGCGCTGGACGGGCGCGTCGATCGTCTTCCAGGGCGCGATGCACTCCCTCAACGCGGTGCACCGGATCGGGCGGCAGGTGGCCGAGCCGATCCTGGTGCACGAGAAGGGGACCACTCCGGCGCAGGCCGCGAAGCGGGCCGAGGCGCTGCTGGAGCGGGTCGGGCTGCCGGCCTCGCGGATGCGCTCCTACCCGCACGAGCTGTCGGGCGGGCAGCGCCAGCGCGTGATGATCGCGATGGCGCTGGCCTGCGATCCGCAGCTGGTGATCGCCGACGAGGCGACGACGGCGCTGGACGTGATGGTGCAGGCCCAAGTGCTGCAGTTGATCTCGGGACTGGTGACCGAGCGGGGCGTGGGGCTGATGATGATCAGCCACGACCTCTCGGTGCTGTCCTCGGTGTGCGACGAGGCCGCGGTGATGTACGCGGGCCGGGTCGTGGAGCGGGGGCCGGCGCACGAGGTGTTCGCGAACGCGCGGCACCCGTACTCGGCGGCGCTGGGCGCGGCGTTCCCGGTGATCGGGGACCCGGCGGCGCGCAAGAACCCGGGCGGCCTGGCCGGCGACCCGCCGGATCCGGTGCGGCTGCCGGAGGGCTGCTCGTTCCGGCCGCGGTGCGCGGTCGCGGTGGAGCGGTGCGGCGAGGATTCGCCGGAGCTGCTCGAGGTGGGCCCGAAGCGGGTCAGTGCTTGTTTCGTCGCGCAGGAAGGGATGCCCGTTGTCCTCTGAGGAGAAGACGCTGACGGCCCGGGGTCTCCGGGTCGAGTTCGGGCTGCCGGGCGGGCGGGTCGCGCGGGCCGTGGACGGGGTGGACCTGGACGTGGCGCCGGGCGAGATCGTGGCGCTGGCGGGCGAGTCCGGTTGCGGGAAGACGACGTTGGCGCGCACGCTGCTGGGCCTGGAGAAGGCGACCGGCGGGACGGTGGCGTTCGACGGTGTGCCGCTGCGGTATTCGACGCGGGCGTTGAAGGCGTACCGGCGGCAGGTGCAGCTGGTGCTCCAGGACCCGAGCGGGGCGCTGAACCCGCGGCACACCGTGTACGACGCGGTGGCCGAGGGGCTGCGGATCCACGGGATCACAGACGACGAGCCGGGCCGGGTGGCCGATGCGCTGTCGCGGGCGGGTCTGCGGCCGCCGGAGCAGTTCTTCCTCGCGTACCCGCACGAGCTGTCGGGCGGGCAGCGCCAGCGGGTGGTGATCGCCGGGGCGCTGGTGCTGGAGCCGAGCATCCTGGTCGCGGACGAGCCGGTGGCGTCGCTGGACGCCTCGGTGCGGGGCGAGATCCTGTCGCTCCTGCTGCGGCTCAAGGAGGAGCAGGGCCTGGGGGCGCTGGTGATCACGCACGACCTGGGTCTGGCGTGGAGCATCGCGGACCGGATCGCGATCATGTACCTGGGGCGGATCGTGGAGCAGGGGCCGGTGGAGCAGGTGCTCACGGCGCCGAGGCATCCGTACACGCGGGCGCTCGTGTCGGTCCTGCCCGCCTCTCCCGTCTTGAGAGAAGCCGTGGCGGAGCCGATCGTGCTCGCCGGAGAGCTGCCGGACGCGTCGAAGATCCCGGGCGGGTGCCGGTTCCGGCCCCGCTGCCAGGAGGTCGCCTCCGGGAACGCCCTGCCGGTACTGCACCAGTGCACCGGCGAGGACCTGAAGGTCCTTGGGCCGGAAGCGGATTCGCATCAGGTCGCGTGCCATCTCGATCGGTCCTTGCACGGGGATGCGAGGATTGGGGTGTGAAAATCCTCGTCAGTGCCGATATGGAAGGCGCCACGGGCGTCACCTGCCCCGACGACGTGCTGCCGGGAGGCCCCGGCTGGGAGCGGATGCGGCCGCTGTTCACCGACGAGGTGAACGCGGCCGTGGAGGGCCTGCACCGGGGCGGGGCCCGCGAGATCGTCGTCAACGACGCGCACTGGTCGATGCGGAACCTCATGCCGGAGCGGTTCGAGTGGCCGGTCACGGTGATCAGCGGACGGCACAAGGAGCTCTCCATGATGGAGGGCGTGCGGGACGCGGACGCGGTGGTGTTCCTGGGGTACCACGCGGGGGCGGGCCTGGAGGGCGTGCTCGCGCACACGTATCTGGCGAACACGATCACCGGGGTGTGGCTCGACGGCGTGCGCGCCAGCGAGGGCCGTCTGAACGCGGCCGTGGCGGCCGAGTTCGGGGTGCCGGTGATCATGGTGACCGGGGACGACAAGACCGTGGAGGAGGCGCGCGACTACGCGCCCAAGGCGGTGGGCATCGCGGTGAAGGACTACATCTCGCGGTATGCGGCGGCGTGCCGGACCCCGAAGTGGGCGGTCCGGGCGATCCGCAAGGGCGCTGCCGAGGCCGTGGCGCTGGCGGGGCGGCGGGCGCCGGTCGCCGAGCCGCACCGGATCGAGGTCGAGTTCGACGCCGAGCACCTGGCCGGGGCCGTGACGGTGATCCCGGGCGTGGAGCTCGCGGGCGAGCGGCGGGTCGCGTTCGAGCTCGCGACCATGTACGAGGCCATCCGGTGCTTCAAAGCCGTCACCCAGATCGCATCGGCGAGTCTGGAAGAGCAGTATGGTTGACGCCCAAGCGCTCGCGGAGGTCGTCCGGTTCACCTCCGAGCTGATCCGGATCGACACCACCAACCACGGCGGCGGGGACGGGAACGAGCGCGAGGCCGCCGAGTACGCGGCCGCGAAGCTCGCCGACGCCGGCATCGAGGCGCGGATCCTGGAGAAGGCCCCGAACCGCTCCAATGTGGTCGCCCGTATCGAGGGGACCGAACCGGAGGCCCCGGCGCTGCTGGTGCACGGGCACCTGGACGTGGTCCCGGCCGAGGCGGCCGACTGGAGCGTGGACCCGTTCTCCGGGGAGATTCGAGACGGGATGCTCTGGGGCCGCGGGGCGATCGACATGAAGTCGATGGACGCGATGGTCCTCGCGGTCGTGCGGTCCTGGGCCCGTGAAGGGTTCCGGCCGCGGCGGTCGATCGTCATCGCGTTCACCGCCGACGAGGAGGCCAGCGCGGAGTTCGGCGCGGGGTACCTCGCCGACGCCCACGCGGAGCTGTTCGCGGACTGCACCGAGGGCGTCTCGGAGTCCGGCGGGTTCACCTTCCACGGCGGGAACGGGCTGCGGCTCTACCCGATCGCGGCGGGCGAGCGCGGGACGGCGTGGCTGCGGCTCTCGGCGCGCGGCACGGCCGGGCACGGTTCGCGGGCCAACCCGGACAACGCGGTGAGCAAGCTCGCGGCCGCGATCGCGCGGATCGGCGCGCACCGGTGGCCGGTGCGGCTGACGCCCACGGTGACGGCGGCGCTGACCGAGCTCGCCGAGGCGTACGGCGTCGAACCGGACCTGGACGATGTGGACGGGCTCCTGGCGAAGCTCGGCCCCGCCGCGCAGCTGGTCGAGTCGACGCTGCGCAACAGCGCGAACCCCACGGTGCTGCAGGCGGGGTACAAGGTGAACGTGATCCCCGAGCACGCCTACGCCGAAGTGGACGGCCGGGTGCTGCCGGGCGGCGAGGCCGAGTTCGAGGCGACCATGGACGAACTGTGCGGCCCGGACGTGCACTGGGAGTACCAGCACCGGACGCGGCCGCTCGCGGCCCCGGTCGACTCGCCGACGTTCGCGGCGATGCGCGCGGCGGTCCGCAGGTTCGACCCCGAGGGGCGTCCGGTGCCGTTCTGCATGTCCGGCGGCACGGATGCGAAGCAGTTCGCGCAGCTCGGCATCACCGGGTACGGGTTCTCGCCGCTCGGGCAGACCGCTGAACTCGGGTACGGGCGGCTCGCACACGGCGTGGACGAGCGGGTCCCCGTCGAGGGGCTCGAGTTCGGGCTGCGGGTCTTGGACGACTTCCTGCGGAACGCATAGAGGAGAACACTGGTGCAGCAGTCCCCTTACGGCGCTTGGGAATCCCCGATCACCGTCGACATGGTCGCGGCCGCGGACGGGCGGCCCGGGTTCCTCGGGACCGTCGGCGAGGAGCTGTGGTGGACCGAGCCGCGCCCCGAGGAGGGCGGGCGGCGGGCCCTCATGCGCCGCAAGGCGGACGGGACCGTGGCGTCGGTGCTGCCGGAGCCGTGGAACGTGCGCAGCCGCGTCCACGAGTACGGCGGCACCCCCTGGACCGGCGTCATCGGCGAGCGCGGCCCGCTCGTGGTCTTCACGGACTTCGCCGACCAGCGGCTGTACGCCTTCGAACCCGACGCCGGCGCGGAGCCGCGGCCGCTGAGCCCGGTCGGGTCCGTGCCGAGCGGCATGCGCTGGTGCGAGCCGCTGGTCATGGAGGAGTTCGGCGAGGTCTGGGCGGTGCTCGAGGAGTTCACCGGCGAGCGGCCCACCGAGGTGCGGCGCGTGCTCGCGGCGGTCCCGCTCGACGGCTCGGCCGCCGAGGACCGCGCTAGGGTCCGCGAGCTCACCGACGACTCGTACCGGTTCCTCACCGGCCCGAAGCTGAGCCCGACCCGGACGACGCTCGCGTGGATCGCCTGGAACCACCCGCACATGCCTTGGGACGAGACCGAACTGCGGGTCGCCGGGATCACCGTCACCGGGGAGCTGCGCGACCTCGAGACCATCGCGGGCGGCGACGGGGAGTCGATCGCGCAGGCCGAGTGGGCCGCCGACGGGACGCTCGTCCTCGCCGGGGACCGCTCGGGCTGGTGGAACCTCGGCTGGAAGGAGCCGTGGGGGCCCGAGCAGGGCACGGTCCTCGCCGCCGAAGAGGAGTTCGCCGGTCCCATGTGGACGTTGGGGATGCGGTGGTTCCAGATCCTCGCCAGCGGCGACATCGCCGCGATCCACGGCGCGGGCGAGAGCCGGCTCGGCATCTTCGACGGCTGGGAGCGCAAGCTCAACCCGGTGGAGGGACCCTGGACCGACTGGGCGCCCGGGCTGGTCGCCTTGGGCGACACCGTGTACGGGCTCGCCGCGAGTCCGAACACCGGGTACGAGGTGGTCGAGGTCGACGCCGTGAAGGGCACGACGCGGGTCGTCGCCGCAGCGCACGAGGTCGCCGTGGACCCGGCGTACCTGCCGGTGCCCGAGCACCGGACCTTCGCGGGCGAGGACGGCCGCGAGATCCACGCGCACGTCTACCCGCCGCGCAACCCCGACTACGCAGCGCCCGAAGGGGAACTGCCGCCGTACGCGGTGTGGGTCCACGGCGGGCCGACCAGCCACGTGCGGGCCGTGCTCGACATGGAGCTGGCCTACTTCACCTCGCGCGGCATCGGCGTGGTCGAGGTCAACTACGGCGGCTCCACCGGTTACGGCCGCGCCTACCGCGAACGGCTGCGCGAGCGCTGGGGCGAGGTGGACGTGGAGGACTGCGCGTCCGTCGCGCGGGCGCTGGCCGCCGAGGGCACCGCCGACCCGGCGCGGCTCGCGATCCGCGGCGGCAGCGCCGGCGGCTGGACCGCCGCGGCCTCGCTCACTTCGCCTGCGGCCCAAGGCGTGTACGCGTGCGCGGTGGTGAAGTACCCGATTCTGGACCTCTCGGGGTGGACGGGGAACGACACGCACGACTTCGAATCGCAGTACGTGTACTCGCTCGTCGGCCCGCCCGAGGTCCTGGAGGAGCGCTCGCTCGAGCGGTCCCCCGTGCACCACGCCGACCGCATCACCGTGCCGTTCCTCCTGCTGCAGGGCCTGGAGGACGCGATCTGCCCGCCCGCGCAGGCCGAGAAGCTGCTGCAGGCCGTCGCGGGCCGGGGCGTGCCGCACGCCTACCGCACCTATGAGGGCGAGCAGCACGGCTTCCGGAAGGACTCCACGATCGTGGACGCCGTGCTCGCCGAGCACGCCCTGTACGCGCAGGTCTTCGGCTTCGCAGGTCCCGACTTCGAGTTGGAGCTGAAGCCGTGACCCTCGCAGCGCTGCGGCGCCCGAGGCGGCTCGTGCCCGGCGACAAGGTCGCGATCGTCTCCCCCGCGAGCCCTTATCCCGCAGGCGGTCTCGACGCCGGCCTGGCGGTGCTGCGCAGCTGGGGCCTGGAGCCGGTCCTCATGCCGCACGCCGCCGAGACGCACCTGTTCCTGGCCGGGCGCGACGCGGACCGGGCCGCGGACTTCGCCGAGGCCTGGCTCGACCCGTCGTTCGCGGCCGTCATCGCCTCGCGCGGCGGCTACGGCTCGCAGCGGATCGTCGAGCACATCGACTGGGACCTACTGCGAACGGTCGAACCCAAGGTGTTCGTGGGCTTCAGCGACATGACGGCGATCCACGAGGCCATCGCCCTCGAACTGGGCGCGGCCTCCGTGCACGGCCCGATGCCGAGCTGGACGCTGTTCGCCGAAGGCCCGCAGATGCAGGAGCACCTGCGGCTCCAGCTCTTCGCACCCGAACGGGCGCAGCTCATCGCCTCCCCCGCCGCGAAGCCGCTCATCGGCGGCACCGCCACGGGCGTCACCTTCGGCGGAACCCTCACGCTCCTGGCCGCAGAAGCCGGGACCGCGCACCACCGGCAGGACGTCGCGGGCGGGCTGCTGCTCCTGGAGGACATCGGCGAGGCGCCGTACCGGATCGACCGGGCCCTGACCCAGTTGGACCGGGCCGGGTACCTCGACGGCATCGCCGGGGTCGTGCTCGGCTCGTGGGCCGACTGCGGCCCCTACGAGGCCGTGCGCGAGGTGCTGCACGACCGCTTCGCAGGGAGGGGCGTGCCGGTCGTCGAGGAGTTCGGGTTCGGGCACTGCGCGGGATCGCTCACGATCCCCTTGGGACGCAAGGCGACGCTCGACGCCGACGCGGGGACGCTCCACTTCGGCGAACCCGCGCTCGCCTGAACGTCACCGCGCCTTCATCTGAAAATTCTTTCCGTAGTCTTGCCTTCATCTGAAGTTTTCTGCCAGGATGAGCCGATCGGGTCAACAGGGACACTGCGCACATTCACGGCTCGCAAGCGTCACCGAGGCCCGTCCAACCGATTCCCCGCCAACCTGGAGGAGCCCATGACGCATCCCCGCCGCACCGTGCTCGCAGCCGCCCTCGGCGCCGCCGCGGCCGCCGCCACCGCGAGCGCCGCCCAGGCCGACGGTGCTCAGGACGACAGTGCTCAGGCCGACAATGGCCGGGGCGAGAAGCGGTTCGTCAAGCGCCGCTTGAAGGCCATGAGCCTCGAAGAGAAAGTGGGCCAGCTCTTCACCGTGTACGCGTACGGACGCACCGTGGACACGACCGACGCCGCCGACGTCGCGAAGAACCAGGAGACGCACGGCGTGAACAACGCCGCCGAGCTCATCGCCGCCTACAAGGTCGGCGGGATCATCTACTTCACCTGGTCGAACAACGTCGCCAACCCCGCCCAGATCACCGGCCTCTCCAACGGACTCCAGGCCGCGTCCACAGCGGACGGCGGCGAGCCGCTGCTCATCGCCACCGACCAGGAGCACGGCCTCGTCGTGCGCATCACCGCGCCCGCCACGCAACTGCCCGGCGCGATGGCGCTCGGCGCGACCCACGACACCGGCGCCGCCTACGACGCGGCCGTCATCAGCGGCGCCGAGCTGCGCGCCATGGGCCTCAACACGAACTTCGCGCCCGACGCGGACGTCAACGTCAACCCGGCCAACCCGGTGATCGGCGTGCGCTCCTTCGGGTCCGACGCCGCGCACGTCGCCGCGTTCGCCGCCGCCCAAGTCGAGGGCTACCAGGCCCGCGGGGACCTCGCGGCCACCGTCAAGCACTTCCCCGGGCACGGCGACACCGAGGACGACAGCCACACCGACCTCCCGCAGATCGACCACACCTACGAGGAGTGGCAGGAGGTCGACGCCCCGCCGTTCCGGGCCGCGATCGACGCCGGGGTCGGCGCGATCATGAGCGCCCACATCCAGTTCCCCGCCCTCGACCCGACCCTGACGCCCGCGACGCTCTCGAAGCCGATCCTCACCGGGCTGCTGCGCGAGGAGCTGGGCTACGAGGGCGTCATCGTCACCGACTCGCTCGCCATGGAGGGCGTGCGCGAAGGCTACGGCGACGACCGGATCCCCGTGCTCGCGCTCCTCGCCGGGATCGACATGCTGCTCATGCCCGTCGACCTCGACCTGGCCTACAACGCCGTCCTCGCGGCCGTCGCGAACGGCGAGCTGACCGAGGCGCGCATCGACGAGTCGGTGACCCGCATCCTCGGCCTCAAGTACCGGCTCGGGCTCTACGACGACCCGTACGCCGACCCCGACGAGGTCGCGAACGTCGTCGGCATCGCGCCGCACCTCGAAGCGGCCCAAGCGCTCTCGGACCGGACCACGACGCTCGTCACCAACGACGGCACCCTGCCGATACCCGTCGACGGCGGCTCCGTCCTCGTGACCGGCTGGGGCGAGACCACCACGAACCTGCTCACCGCCGAGTTCACCAAGCGCGGCTTCGCCCCCACCCGCGTCGTCACCGGCATCGCGCCGACCCGGGCGCAGATCGACGCGGCCGTGGCCGCCGCCGCGGGCAAGGGCTTCATCGTAGTGAGCACCAACGGGGTCGCGGACAACCCGACCCAGGCGGACCTCGTCAAGGCCCTCGCCGCCACGGGCGTGCCCGTGGTCGCGCTCGGCGTCAAGAACCCCTACGACATCGCGCACCTCGGCGACGACGTCAACGCCTACCTCGCGACCTACTCGTACGCGGCCGACGGGCTCGAATCGGCCGTCGCCGTCGTGCTCGGGCACCTCGCCCCGCAGGGCAGGCTGCCCGTGGACATCCCGAGCGCCGAGGACCCCGAGTCGGTGCTGTTCGCCTTCGGCCACGGCCTCTCGTACGAGTAAGGGGATTCCCATGCAGCGCAGGAAACTCCTCGGGGGCGCACTGGCCGGGGCCGCGCTCGCGACCGCCGCCGCGGGCCCGGCCGCGGCAGGCGGGCGGCGGGTCCGCACCGGCATCGAAGTCCTCGCCGAAGACGGCTTCGCCGAACTGGCGGGCCAGAAGGTCGGCGTCATCTCCAACCCCACGGGCGTGCTCCCCGACCTCACCCACGAGGTCGACCTCATGCACGCCAGCGGGAAGGTGGACATCGTGGCCGTGTTCGGGCCCGAGCACGGCTTCCGCGGGGTCTCGCAGGCCGGCGAGGGCGAGGACTACTTCCTCGACCCGAAAACGGGCATCCCGGTCTACAACGCGTACAACGACAAGGACCGGATGGCCGAGCTCCTGGCGGAGGCCGGGGTCGAGACGCTGGTCTTCGACATCCAGGACGTCGGCTCGCGGTTCTACACGTACATCTGGACCATGTACCTTGCCCTGGAGGCGGCCGGGCAGCTCGGGCTGCGGTTCGTCGTGCTCGACCGGCCCAACCCGATCACCGGCCGCGAGGCGAGCGGGCCCGTGCTCCACCCCGAGCACGCCACCTTCGTCGGCCTCAAGCCGATCGCGCAGCGGCACGGCATGACCGTGGGCGAACTCGCGTCCCTGTTCAACGGCGAGTTCGCGCCCGCACCCGCCGACCTCACCGTCGTGAAGATGCGCGGCTGGAAGCGCGACATGTACTTCGAGGAGACCGGCCTGCCCTGGGTCGCGCCCTCGCCGAACATGCCCACCGTCGCGACGGCCGTCGCCTACCCCGGGACCTGCCTGTTCGAGGCGACCGCGCTCTCCGAGGGGCGCGGCACCACGAAGCCGTTCGAGCTGCTGGGCGCGCCCGGCGTCGACCACACGTGGGCCGAGGCGGTCCAAGGGCTGCCGGGCGCGCGGTTCCGCGAGGCGTACTTCACGCCCACGTTCTCCAAATGGGCGAGCAAGGTCTGCGGCGGCGTCGAGCTGCAGGTGACCTCCCGGCGCGACTTCGACCCGATCCGCACCGCCCTCACGATGATCATCGAGCAGCGGCGCGCCTTCCCGCAGTACGGGTGGCGCTCGCAGGACACCACCTCGTTCTGGCTGGACAAACTGACAGGGAACGGGGCGGTCCGTCAGGCGATCGAGGCGGGCGCCGGCATCGACGACGTCACGACGCTCTGGACCGCCGAATTGGATGCGTTTTCCGAGCAAAGAGAGTCGTATTTGCTCTATCGCCGCACCGCTTAGTGATGGCACGATAACCAGGAGACACGAATGCAGCGTCGAACCATGCTCGGGGGCGCGGCGGGGGCGGCGTTGGCGCTCGCGCTGGCCTCCCGCGCCAACGCCGAGGAGATCCCCTCCATGCCCGAACTCACCGGTCCGCCAACGGCCGGCCCCTACGACGTGACGTTTCCTGAAACACCAGTTCAGCTGCGGTACGGCTCCTGCGGCGACGCCCGGCTCACGCCCGCCCACATCGACCGGATCACGCCCGGCCTGGACGCCTTCATGGAGGGGCCGACGCCCGCGTTCCCCGGCTACACCGTGGTCGCGGCGCGTGACGGCGTCGTCGTCCGCCACGCGGCAGGCGGCCACCGCCTCCGCTACTCCGGCTGGGACGAGGCGACCAAGGCCGCCCTCGAACTCCCGCCGGACCAGTGGCTGCCCGCCGAGACCGACACCGTCTACGACCTCGCCTCGATCTCGAAGCTGTTCACCGCCACCGTCACCGGCGCGCTCATGGACGACGGCCTCATCGACCTCAAACTGCCCGTGGTCGAGTACCTGCCCGACTTCGACGCCCTCGACCCGCAGAAGACCCCGATCACCCTGGGGCACCTCTTGTCCCACACCTCCGGGATGATCGCGTTCATCAACCTGTACGACCTGCCCGACGAGCAGGCGCGCATGGAGGCGATCTACGCCCGCCCGCTGCGCCGCCCGCCCGGCAGCGGCTACGAGTACTCCGACCTGAACCTCATCGTGCTCGGCAAGATCCTCGAGCTCGTGGCCGAGCAGCCGCTCGACGCGCTCGTGAACGAGATCATCTGCGAGCCCTTGGGCCTCAAGGACACCGGGTACCACCCGGCCGACCGCGCCCGCACCGCCGCCACCGAGTACCAGCCCTGGACCGGCCGGGGCATGGTCCACGGCGAGGTGCACGACGAGAACGCGTGGGCCTTCGGCGGCGTCGCCGGGCACGCCGGCGTCTTCGCCACCGCCTGGGACCTCGCCGTCTTCGGGCAGATGATCCTCAACGGCGGCCGCTACGGCGGCGCCGAGATCCTCACCCAGAACACCGCGCGGCTCGTCTTCACCGACAAGAACGCCGGCATGGGCGAGAGCGCCGCGCGCGGCCTGGGCTGGCAGCTCGGCCAGCGCTGGTACATGGACGCCATGTCCTCGCCGGTCACCGTGGGCCACACCGGGTACACGGGCACCTCGATCGTCCTCGACCCGCTCGCCGGGACCCTCCTGGTGCTGCTGACGAACCGGGTGCACCCGACCCGGAACTGGGGCACCGCGAGCGCGTACCGGCGGGCGGCGAGCCGCCCGATGGGCCGGGCCGTACCGGTGGAGCCCAAGACCGGGCGGCAGGCCTGGTACGCGGGGCAGGCGGACGCGGCGACGGCGACGCTGACGGGGACGCTGCCGCGCGCGGTCTCGGGGGCGAAGGCCTCGTTCGCGCTCTGGTACGACACGGAGGCGACGGACCAGGCGGTGCTCGAGGCGAGCCCGGACGGTGCGACGTGGACGCCCGTACCGCTGGACCTGCGCACGGAGGACCACTGCTGGCGGACCGAGGGCGTGTTCTCGGGGTACGCGGGTCGGCAGTGGATCAAGGCCGAGGCGGTGCTGCCGGACGGGACGGCACGGGTGCGCTGGCGGTACACGAGCGACCCGACGTACCAGGGCCGCGGGGTCTATGTGGACAAGGTGAAGGTCCGGGAGGGCCGCGCCCTCTTGTGCGAGGACGCGGACCTGGTCCCGGACGGCTGGGAGCTCGTGGGCGATTAGCGCTGCGCTCTGCACGCCCCCCTGACTACATCGCCTTGGGGGTGTAGCGTTCCGCGAGCCAGTCCATCGTCTTGTCGGCGTCGGCGTCCACGACCTGGTGCTCGGGGTGGGCGTCGAGCCACTCGACGACCTCGCGGGCGCCGAGCCGGTAGGGGGTGGCGCCGAGGCCGAACTGGGGCACGAGGCGCTTGAGCTTGGTGTTGTCGAAGACCATGGAGTGGGCCTTGTCGCCGAGGAGGCCGGCGCCCCAGCGGGGGTCGGCGGCGGCGATGGCGTCGCTGGCGACGTGCACGAGGTTCGGTTCGACGCCGGCGGCTTCGGCGACCCACCCGAAGATCTGGTTCCAGGTGGGGGCCTCGTCGCCGGTGATGTGGAAGGCCTCGCCGATCGCCTCGTCCCTGCCGAGGAGGCCGGTGAAGCCGACGGCGAAGTCGCGGGCGTGGGTGATGGTCCACAGCGAGGTGCCGTCGCCGTGGACGATGACGGGCTTGCCCGCGCGCATGCGGTCGACGACGGTCCAGCCGCCGTCGAAGGGCAGCATGGTCTCGTCGTAGGTGTGCGAGGGGCGGATGATCGTGGCGGGGAAGTCGCGTTCGCGGTAGGCGGCGACGAGCAGTTCCTCGCAGGCGATCTTGTCGCGGGAGTACTGCCAGTACGGGTTCTTGAGCGGGGTGGACTCGGTGACGGGCAGGCGCGCGGGCGGGGTCTGGTAGGCGCTCGCGGAGCTGATGAAGAGGTACTGGCCGGTGCGGTCGGCGAAGAGGTCGATGTCCCGCTGCACTTGCGCGGGAGTGAAGTTGACCCAGTTGACGACGGCGTCGAAGGTGCGATCGCCGAGGGCGTCGCGCACCGACTGCGGGTCGTTGGCGTCGCCGGTGAGGAGGGCGACCTCGGGCGGCAGGGGCCGTTCGGCGGTGCGTCCGCGGTTGAGGACGGTGACGTCCAGGCCTTGCCGCACGGCCTCGCGCACGCACGAGGTGGAGATGCGGCCGGTACCGCCGATGAACAGCACGCTGACGGTCATGTGGAAACCCCTTTCGACGCTGGCACGGGCCCACCCTACCCGGGTCAGCGGCGGCGGCGCCGGGGGTGACGGAAGGCGCTCCCCTCGCCGCCGAGCAGGGCTCCGGCGACGTAGCCGAGCCCGCCGAGCACGAGGACGAGCAGGACGGCCATGGCCTGTCCGACGATGATGGCGATGGCCAGGAGCATCCCGGCGAGCAGTCCCACGTATGACGCGCGCATGGCGCCTCCTCGGTGTGAGGGACCGGGGGTCGGTCCCGTTCCACTGTGGGTACCCGGATGAAGCGGGACTGAACCTAGTGGACGCGGGGCGTGCGGCGGGCGCGTTCGCGGCGCGGGCCGTCGACGATGACGCGGACGGTGACCTCGCCGTCGGGGAAGGCCGTGGCGACGGTCTCGGCGAGGCTGCCGGCGGCCTTGATGAGCGATTCGCCGTCGGCGCGCGGGTCGACGTGGGCGCGCAGCCGGATGACTTGGCCGCCTTTGCGATCGAGACGGCGGCTGGTGACGTGGTCGACCGGGGCGTTGCGTTCGAGGTCGGCGCGCAGGCGGGGCGCGACGGAGCGGGCGTCGAGCTCGATCCGGTCGGATCCGTTGGCGGTCAAGGCGACACGGCCTTCGGCGGGGCGCGGGACGCGGGCGAGGAGCCACCAGACGGCGAGGACCGCGAGCACGACGGCGGCGGCGAGGGCGACCCATGCGAACCAGTCGGCGTCCACGACCCGGTCGACCGCGTCCGGGTCGAAGCGGCTCCAGACGCCCGCGAAGTCGAAGCGCCAGTCGGCGATGACGCCGCCGGCGGCGAGGAGGGCCAGGCCGATGACGGCGGCGGCGGGGCGGTCGATCGCGGGGGTCCTCATCGGTGCGCCTCCTTGGCCTGCACGGCGACTTCGAGTTCGGCGAGGCCCTGCAGCCGCTCCCCCACCGTCTCGAGGATGTCCGCGACGGCGGCTTCGCGGCCGGGCGCGAGCAGGGCCTTGACCTTGAGGCGGCGGCGGCGCAGTTCGCTGTCGGCGTGGAGGACGCCGGGGGCGCGGACGGCGGCGTCAGAGGCGAGCGCCTCGACGGCGCGGGGCGAGATCCAGAGGTCGCCGTCGCCGTCGGCGGGCAGGTGGCTGCGGCGGGCCGGGAGGAACGCGGCGATGAGGAACCAGAGTCCGAGGAGGACGGCGGCGGCGCCGCCGATCAGGACCCAGACGGAGGGTTCCGAATCGTGAAGGGCGGCAGCGGCGCTGCGCAGCCATGAGTCGGCGCCGGTCCAGCCGAGTTCGGCGGCGGCGTGCTGGGCGAGGAGCAAGGCGAGACCGGCGAGGAGGAGCGCGGCGAGGACGGCGGGCCAGGTGGCGGCGGGGCCGTGGCGGGGATCGCGGAGCTTCACAGGACCCTCCGTTCGGCCCGCACGGGGGCGTCGACGAGGTGGATCACGACGTCGAGGGAGACGAGGTCGTAGCCGGTGATGCGGGTGGTCTCGGCGCGCACACTGCTGGTCAGGTCGCGGGCGACCCGCCCGATGGGGCCGGGCCAGACGATGCCGACGTCCAGGTGGGCCCAGATGCGGCCGTGCTTGACGGTGGCGTGGGCGCGCGGGCGGCGCGATGCGGCGGTGCCTTCGCAGGCGAGCGCGGCGCCTTCGAGGATATGGGCGACGGCGGCGTCGGCCAGGCGCAGGCCGCCGCGCTCCGCCGGTGGCCGGTCGGCGCCCGAGCCGGGGAGGTCGGCGAGGGTGAAGGCGGTGTCAGTCACGGCGGCCTCGGAAGCGCTCGAGGACGTCGAACTCGCCGCTGAGCCTCCCGGCGACCGCGAAGCCGATCGCGCCGAGGACGACGGCGAGCAGGAAGCCGGTGAAGCCGCCGGCGATGGCGGCCAGCGCCAGCAGCAGCCCGGCCACCAGGCCGGCGAAGGAAGCCTTCATGGTCAGTCCTCTTTCCTCGGTTCGGCGACGTCCTCGACGGTGACGGCGACGGGCCGCCCGCCCGCGAGGGGCGCCACGGCCGTGCGGATCGCGGCGGCGGTGAGCGGGATGTCGGCGTCCCAGTCGACGGCGACGTGGACCTCGCAGGCGGTGTCGCCGAGGCGCAGGCCGGGCACGCGGCGGCCGGGCAGCAGGACGGCGATCTCGCCTTGGACGCCGCCGTGGAGGTCGCTCACGCCGGGCACGGCGCGGACGACGGCGGCGATGGCGTCCACGCTCGCGGCGAAGTCGTCGGGCATCTTCTCGGCTCCGTTGCTCACCCTTTGGCTATTCGACCCGCGGTTCGGCCTCGGGCTCGTTGTCGGCTTCATCGGGCAGGTGCACGTCGTGGACGACGAGGTTGACCTCGGTGACCTCGAGGCCGGTCATGCGCTCGACCGAGGCGATGACGTTGCGGCGCACGCCGGCGGCGAGGTCGGCGATGGCGACCCCGTATTCGGCGACGACGTCGAGGTCGACGGCGGCCTGGCGTTCGCCGACTTCGACGGAGACGCCTTGGCCGTAGTTGGTGCGCGAGCCGGGGATGCGCTCGCGGAGGGCGCCCACGGCGCGGCTGCCGGAGCCGCCGAGCTGGTGGACACCTTCGACCTCGCGGGTGGCGATCCCGGCGATCTTGGCGACGACCTGGTCGGCTATCACGGTCTTGCCCTGCTCGCTGGCGAGCGGTCCGTCGTCCTTGGTCTCGATGGTCGTGGCGCGCTTCTCCGTCATCACTGTCCTCCCCTGTCGCAGTCCGCCTCTCACCGTCGCACATGACGAGGGGGTTGTCACGGAAAGTGATGATCGCGGGTGGCGGCCTTTTTCTCATGCTTTATCGAAGGAGTTGACTTTATCGATTCGCGGTGCCATCATCGGAGCCATCCCGACCTTCTGGAGGCTCGCCATGCGTCGTCGCACCCTCATCTCCGCCGCCGGCGCCGGCTCGCTCGGCGCCCTCGCCGCGCCCGGCGCGGCGCAGGCCGACTACACGACCACCGTCAACCCGGGCACGAACTGGGGCACCTGGGAGGGCTGGGGCACCTCGCTCGCGTGGTGGGGCAGGGCCTTCGGCAACCGCAACGACCTCGCGGACATCATGTTCACGCGCAACACCGTCGCGTTCGGCGGCGCGAACCTGCCGGGCCTGGGCCTGAACATCGTCCGGTACAACGCCGGCGCCTGCTCGTGGAACTCGATCGACGGCCAGTCGATGGTCGTCTCTCCGAACATGATGCGCTCGCGCCAGATCGACGGGTACTGGCTCGACTGGAACTCCAGCGACCCGGCGTCCTCGTCCTGGGACTGGTTCGTCGACAGCGCGCAGCGCAACCTCATGTGGAAGGCCCGCGACCGGGGCGCGAACATCTTCGAGCTGTTCTCGAACTCGCCGATGTGGTGGATGTGCGTGAACCACAACCCCTCCGGCGGCTCGGACGGGAACGCGGACAACCTGCAGTCGTGGAACCGGCAGCAGCACGCCGTGTACATGGCCACGGTGGCGAAGTACGCGCACGACAACTGGGGCGTGGACTTCGACTACGTGGACCCGTTCAACGAGCCGATCGCGAACTGGTGGACGGCCACCGGCACGCAGGAGGGCTGCCACTTCAACGTCGCGACCCAGTCGGTCGTCATCGACCACCTCCGGGCGGAGCTGGACGCGCGCGGGCTCTCGTGGCTGCCGATCACCGCCTCGGACGAGTCGCTGTACGACCAGGCCGTGAGCACCTGGAACGGCCTCACCAGCTCCGCGAAGGGCAAGATCGGGAAGGTCAACGTCCACGGCTACCAGTACGAGAACGGCCGCCGCGACTCCGTCTACAGCGCCGTGAGCGCCGCCGGGAAGAAGCTCTGGAACTCCGAGTACGGCGAGAACGACGCCACCGGGATGCGCCTGGCGCGCAACCTGAACCTCGACTTCCGCTGGCTGCACCCGACCGCGTGGTGCTACTGGCAGGTCCTCGACGGCGGCGGCTGGGGCCTCATCGAGGCCAACAACGAGACCGGCTCGCTCGGCTCCGCGAACGCCAAGTACTTCGTGTACGCCCAGTACGCGCGGCACATCCGGCCCGGGATGCGGATCATCGACGGCGGCGAGGCCAACACGGTCGCCGCCTACGACGCGGCCGCGCGGCGGCTCGTGCTCGTCACCACGAACTACGGTACGGCGCAGACGGTCACGTACGACCTCTCGCGCTTCGCCACGGTGCCGAACGGGACGGTCACGCGCTGGTCGACCCAGACCGGCGGCTCCGAGCGGTACGCGCGGTACACGGACACGCAGGTGTCGTCCAAGCGGTTCTCGCGCACGTTCCCGGCGAACACGGTGCAGACCTTCGAGATCGAGGGCGTCGTCATCTAGGAAGACGGGCGAAGCCGGGCGTGTTGTCTGGCTGTTTTCGGCATGATCGTCCTGAGCCGGATGCGGAGAATGACACGCCCGTAATCCGTCGCGACCAGGGGTCCGGGGCCTTGACCCCGGATCTCGGAGCTCACTGCAACCCGCCAACCTATGCTGTCGGAGGGAGGATCCCAGAGGGGTCGTCGAATAGCACGAACGCGATGCTATTGGAGGTAGTGATGCGATCACCTTCCACACCGTCAGTCCACAACGGACGACGCGAAGAGCAGTCTCACCGCAATCGACCGTTGCTTCGGGTGTTGCTCGAAGCAGCAGGAGCCATGACGCTCGTCATGGGCGTCATCGCGACTTCGCCCGCAGGCGGAGATCGGGAGCAAGCACCCGAAGTCGCACACGACTTCGAACTCGTCGACTTCCAGCCGCTCGACACGGGCGACGACGCAATGATGGACGACGAAACGATGATGGAGGAGTCGGACGACGGCACCTCCGAGGAACCGCAGATGCAGGAGTCCGAATCCACGGATCCCGCGTTCATGTACGAGAACTGCGACGCGGCACGCGAGGACGGCGCGGCTCCCGTCCTCGAGGGCGAACACGGCTTCGGCCCGCACCTCGACGCCGACAACGACGGCATCGGGTGCGAGCACTGGTCCGGGCCCAGCAACGGAGATACCAATACCTCCGAGTCCGGGTACCAGAACTGCACCGAGGCCAGTGCTGACGGGAGGTTCGACATCCCCGAAAGCGATCCTGCGTACGCAGAACACCTGGACGGCGACAACGACGGCGTCGCTTGCGAAAGCTAGTGCACTGTCGTCGAGCGGAAGCGCCGCTCGCCCGTTGGGCGGGCGGCGCCCGTTCTCTGCATGAGGACGACCCCGCCGTTCTAGACGATGCCGCGGCCTGTTTCAGCAGGTTCTAGGTGGTCCCGCCGTTGGGCCGCCGTCGTCGATATCCTGCGCCGGACACGGCTGTGGGGCGGCCCGTGCGAGCCGCCCTGAATGTCGTCCAGCGCGTCAGCGGTACTCGGTGATCTCAGGCGCCTTGGCGACCGCGATGGCCCAGATGCTGAAGATCGCCAGGGCGATGATCAGCAGCGACCAGAACGGGTAGAACGGCAGGTACAGGAAGTTGTTGATGAGTACCAGGCACGCCAGGACGATACCTGCGACGCGCGCCCAAGTGGCCCCGCTGAAGAGCGAGAAGCCCACGAGTGCCGTGATCACGCCGAGGATCAGGTGGATCCAACCCCAAGCGGTCGTGTCCACGTTGACCACGTAGTCGGCGACCTCGGTGTAGAAGTCGTCGGTCGCGATGCCGAAGATGCCCTCGATGGCCTGCCAGACGCCGATCATGATCATGCTGACTGCGGCGAAGACCATGCCTCCGGCGGCCCAGGCCGCCTTGGTTTCCCGGTCCATATCGATCCCTCCTCGGGATGGTGATGCCTTCACGGTATGCCCGTTCGGCCTCGGACCTGGGCGAATGCGGAAGATTCGGCTGAAACGGACGCGCGAAAACCGCCGGGCGCCTCTGGGAGCGCCCGGCGGCCGGGTTCAGCCGAAGCCGAGGTCAGGACAGGCCGTGCTCAGGAGAGGCTGCGCTCAGGAGAGGACCTGGTCGAGGGCCTCGAACCAGTTGGCGGCGAGTTTGACGTAGCCGTCCTCGTCGGGGTGGACGCCGTCGTAGGTGTCGACCGCCGGGTCGAAACCGGTCCACTGGTCGACCACGATGACCGGGGATTCGGCCGTGGTCTGCCCGGCGGCCCAGGCGGGGATCGTGGCGTTGAAGTCGATCGCGCGCTGCGGGCAGTCGGTGCAGCCGAACGACGCGTCGGGATGCAGCGGGATGATCTGCGCGACGAGGATGACCGCGTCCGGGTTGAGTTCGCGCAGGTCGGCGACGATCTGGGTGTAGGCGGCGAGGATCTGGGAGGGCGGGATCGCCGACCAGACGTCGTTGGTCGCGAAGTGCATCATCAGCACATCTGGGGTGTTCTGCTCCAGCCACATGCGGACGTTGCCGTTCGCGACGGACTGGGTGACCTGGTAGCCGCCGTGGCCCTCGTGGTCGGGGTCGGAGCCGGCCGGGTTGCAGGCCTGGGAGAGGGAGCCGACGAAGTCGACCTCGTGGCCGGCCTTGTCGAGGAGGTCCCAGAGGTTGCCGCGCCAGCAGCCGGGGCTGCCGGTGATGGAGTCGCCGAGCGGCATGATCTTGACGGCCTCGCCGGGCGGTTCCTCGGTGGGCGTCTCGGTCGGGTCGGTGGGCCCGGTCGTGGGGTCCACCTGGCCGTCGCAGAGGTCGCCGTTGAGGGTGATCGACTGCGGGGCGGCGGTGCTGCCCGAGCCGATGAAGCCGAAGACCTCGCGGGTCTGGCCGGAGGCGATGGCGCCGTTCCAGCCGACGTCGGAGCCGGTGAAGCCGGTGCCGGTCTGGTGCCAGTCGACGTTCCACGCGCTGGAGACCTGGGTGCCTGCCGGGAAGTCCCAGGTGAGGTCCCAGCCGTTGATCGGTTCGGCGGCGGTGATCGAGACGTTCGCCTGGAATCCGCCGCCCCAACTGGAGACGATCGTGTAGTCGACCTCGCAGCCGTCTTCGGCCTGGGCCTGGTTGGCGGTGGCGATCGTCAGCGCACCCGCGCTGAGGGCCGCGACCGCGGCGGTGGCGAGGGCCAGCCGCCTCTTTCTGGTGTTTCGCATATCGCAACGTCCTTTCGGGAGCGCTCCCGAAGCATCGTAGCGAGGTTTAATTTACGTAGTCAAGTATATGAATGCCATGGTCTCGCACGGGCCTTCGTCGGATCCCGGGGGTACGCTCCGAAGCGGGCGACGGAAGGGGCGGGGCGTGGCGACTGGTACGGAAAGCGTTCCGGAGCACGGTCCTGAACAGCACGGTCTCGATGAGGCCGCCGCGACGTTCACGGCGGTGCGCCCGCGCCTGTTCGGCATCGCGTACCGGATGCTCGCCAGCGCCGCCGAAGCCGAGGACCTGGTGCAGGAGGTGTGGCTGCGCTGGCAGGCGTACGACCGCGCGCGGGTCGAGCACCCCGCCGCGTTCCTCGCGACCACGACCACGCGGCTCGCCGTCAACGCCCTCAAGTCCGCCCGCGCCCGCCGCGAGACCTACATCGGGCCGTGGCTGCCCGAACCGGTCGACACCGAGGCCGACCCTTACCTGGGCGCAGAGCGCGGCGAGGCCCTGGAGTTCGCGGCGCTGCTGCTCATGGAGCGCCTCTCCCCCAACGAGCGCGCCGCGTACGTGCTGCGGGTGGCCTTCGACTACCCGTACGGGCAGATCGCGGAGATCCTGGGGACGAGCGAAGCGTCCGTGCGGCAGTTGGTGAGCCGGGCGCGCAAGCACATGTCGGTCGGGCGGCGGGCGGCGGTGCGGCCGGACGCGCAGCGCCGGCTCCTGTCCGCGTTCCTGGCGGCGGCGAAGCACGGCGACATGGGCGAGCTCGAGAAGCTGTTCGCGGCGGACGTGACGAGCCTGTCCGACGGCAATGGCGCGCATCAGGTCTCGCGGCGCCCGGTGGTCGGCGCGGGCCGGGTCGCGAAGTTCCTCGCGGCCATCGCGGACTGGTTCTGGGAGGACCTCGAGATCGATCTGGTCGAGGTCAACGGCCAGACCGCCGCGGTGCTGCGCCGCGACGGCGGGGTGTACGGCGTGATCACCGTGGGCGCCACCGAGGAGGGCATCGACCAGGTGCTGTGGATCGTGAACCCCGAGAAGCTGACGGCGCTGCCGCAGCGGGGGTGAAGCCGGGCCCGCGCCCGGCACTGTCCCGCGGTCCGTATGACGATCGGATCGATCCGCGGGACGGGTCCGGGCGCGGGCCCGACCGGCTAACGCGCGAGCCATTCGCGGTAGGTGATCTTCCCGATCACGGCGTCCCCCTTGGGCACCAGGGCGTCGCCCTTGACCGCGGCGAACAGCCCGGCCGTGTCGTCGGTGACGACCTTCCGCGAGTCGCCGCGGGCCTCCAGGGTGATCCGCCCGAGCTCGTCGAGCGTGAACACCTCGGGCCCGGCCACGTCGCGCGTGCCCTGGAGCGGCGCGCCCGCTGACGCCTTGGCGACCGCCTGGGCGATCTCCGCCGCCGCGATCGGCTGCATCGGGGTGGCGGGCAGGCGCACGGTGGTGTCGTCCGAGGTCCAGGACATGGTCGCGTCCATGAACTCGAAGAACTGTGTGGACCGCACGATCGTGTAAGGCACGGGACCGGCCTTGAGCAGGTCTTCCTGGAGCACCTTGGCCCGGTAGTAGTCGAGCTCGGGCACGAGGTCCGCGCCGACGATCGAGAGGATCACCGCGTGGCCGACCCCGGCCGCTTCCGCGGCCTCGATCATGTTGTCCATGCTCTTCTGGAAGAACTCGAACGACGCCTCGTCGAACGTGGGCGAGTTCGTCAGGTTGACCACGACGTCCGCGCCCTCCAGCGCCTCCGCCATGCCCTTCCCGGTCAGCACGTCGAGCCCGGTGGACGGCGAGTGCGGCACCGCCTCGTGACCGTGCCCGTTCAGCAGGTCCACGACCTGCGATCCGATGCGACCCGTACCGCCGAAGACAGCGATCTTCATGACTTCCTCCTCTTCGCGGGGGCGGTTCGCCGCCCCGTCACGAGCTAGGACAAGGCTGCCGCATGGTTTGTGACAGGAGGCCGGATATGAATGTTCAGCCGCGCGGGCGCGGATCTTCGGCCCGGCCCGCCCACCAGCCGATCGCGTGGCGGATGTGCTGGCGCATCAGGGCCTCGGCGGCGTCGGCGTCCCCGGCGGCGAGGTGGTCGAGGAGGCGGTGGTGCTCGTCGGCCGAGACGTGGAGGCGGCTCGACTCGACCATCGAGACGAGCCCGACAAGGCGGGTGCGCTCCCGCAGGTCCGCGATCGTCTCCACGAGCACGTCGTTGCCGAGCAGCGCGGTGAGTTCGAGGTGGAAGGCCTGGTCGGCGAGGAGGTAGGCCGGGAGGTCGCCCGAGCGGGCCCCGGCGACGATCGCGTCCGCCTGGGCGCGGAAGTCCGCGAGGCGCCCGGCCGGGAAGGCCCCGGCGACCCGGGCCATCGCGGGCGGTTCGAGGAGCAGCCGGATCTCCACGATGTCCTGCAGGAGCTCGTCGCTCACGGCCGTCACCCGGAAGCCCTTGTTGCGCACCGTCTCCACGAAGCCGCGCTTCTCGAGGTCGAGCATCGCCTCGCGGACTGGGGTGGCCGAGACCGCGAACCGCTCGGCGACGCGCGGGACGGTGAGCAGCGTGCCGGGCGCGAGCTCGCCGGAGATGATCGCGAGCGAGAGCATCCGGGCCACGCGCACGCGCAGGCTCTCGCCCGGTTCCAGGCGCCGGTCGCTCATCGCGGGCCGTTCTTCCCGGGGATCACGAGCCGCCGCCGAGGCTCCTCGTTGCCCGCGCGGTCCGTCGCGGCGTACTCGATGACCTGGGATTCGGGGCCGATCGCGCGCACGAACGCCTCCTGGAAGGTGCCCCAGAACGTGCCCGGGCCCTCCCACTGGATCCGCTCCACCCCGGAGACCTCGTCCGCGGCGTGGAGGGTGATCTCCCAGCTCGAGCCGAGGTCCTTCACGGTGGCGCGGGAGACCGGCGGGGCCGTGTCGACGCTGAGCTCGCGAACGGTGGTCGCAGTGCGGCCCTCGCTGTCGTGGACGCGGGCCTCGAGGTACTGCACGCCTTCGGTGTCGAGCGTGACGGGGGCCGTATAGGGCTGCCAGTCGCCTTGGCCGACACGGAGTTCGAGGCGCACGGCTTCCGCTTCGGCTTCGAGCGTGTGAAGTCGGATCGTGGGCGCGGTCGTGTACCAGCCGGACGGGGCCGGCTCCTCCATGACCTCGATGGCGACGGCCGGCATGCCGGGCGGGACAGGGTCGAACGCGAACTCGGGCTCGCGGCTGCGGACGTACATGTGGTACTTGGTGTCCAGGCCGGACCAGCAGGGTTCGAACTCGACGCCGTCGAGTCGCACTGTGCCCTTCGCGGCGAGCTCGGCGAGGAGTTCGGGCCCGGTCTGCTCGGTGATGACGTCGCCGTCCTCGCGGCGGCCCGCGAGCGGGAACGCCAGGGAGGTGGTCAGCTCCGAGCGGGCGAGGAGGAGCGTCGGGCCGAGGAAGAGCGCGCATTGGCGTTCGTCGTCGATCGCCGGTTCGGCGCGCAGGCGCGCGGGAGTGGTGAGGTGGAGTTCGTCGCCGGATCGCCAAGCGCGCGTGAGGGACACGTACCGGCCTGGAACGGGAGTCGCTTCGGCCGGTTCGCCGTTGAGGCGCAGTTCGAGGTCGCCCGCGGCCCAGGTCGGGACGCGGAGGTGGACGGTGCGCTCCTCGGCGGTCTCGCCTTCGAAGGCGAGCGTGATGCCTTCGCCCAGAGGGAAACCCGAGCGGAGCCGCACGCGCAGCCCGGCCTCGGCCCAGTGGAGGTCCGAGTCGATCGGGAGGTTCACGTAGAGGCCGTCGGGGCTGTGGAAGTAGATCGTGTCCTGGTACTTGACGTGGTTCTCCAGGCCCGTGCCGCCGCAGCACGTGCCCACGTTGCCGTACTCGCGGAACGCGCCCGGGTGCACCGGGAACATGTACGTGACCTCGGGACTGGTGTCCGATCGGACGGCGCGGCGCGAGCCCAGGACGTGGTTGAGGACCGTGCGCTCGTAGTAGTCCATATAGGCCGGATCGTGCGTGTGCGCGAAGAGCCGGCGGGCGAGTTTCAGCAGGTTGTAAGCCGCGCAGGTCTCGGCGTTGCGGTGGCCCACGTCCCCGGCCACGGTGTCCGGCGGGCCCCACAGCTCGCTCTCGCCGGTGCCGCCGTGGGCGTA
Organism: Glycomyces lechevalierae; assembly: GCF_027622945.1. Taxonomy (GTDB): domain Bacteria; phylum Actinomycetota; class Actinomycetes; order Mycobacteriales; family Micromonosporaceae; genus Glycomyces; species Glycomyces rutgersensis. The sequence continues at coordinate 117,107 of NZ_JAPZVQ010000001.1, forward strand.
CATGCGGCCGGGCACGACCTGGTCCCAGATGCCCTGCGCCGCTTCGAGGTAGCGGGGCTCACCGGTCTGCTCGTGCTCCTCCACGTAGCCGATGAGCTGGGGCAGGTGCTGGTTGGCGTGCATGTCCGTGAGGACGTCCGTGCGCGAGGCGCCCGCTTCGAGGACGTTCTCCTGGTCGAAGAACGCGGCGGTCTCCAGGAACACGGGCTTGCGCGCGGCGGCGGCGAGGCGGGCCATGGTCTCGTTCATGCCGCCGAACTCCCCCGCGATGTAGAGCGACCACATGCGCTGGCGGCGTTCGGGATCGAGGCGGGAGAGGCGCTGATGGACCCAGTGGCCCATGGCGACGGCGATCGGCAGCGCCTGCTTGTTCCCGGTGAGCTCGTGGGCGTCGAGCAGCCCGGCCATGAGCTTGTGGCAGGTGTAGTAGGGCGCCCAGATCTCACCGTACGGGGCGAAGTCCTCGAGCCGCGAGAACTGCCATTCGCCGTAGGCCGCAAGGAAACCAGGGTGCGAGTAGCGACCGGTCGCCGCCAGGGCGGCCTGGACCTCGCCGAGGCCCATCACGAAGCCGTCCACTTTGGCCTTCAGGACGGGGTCGTGCTCCCCCGCGGCCGCGAGGGCGAGCATGGAGAGGAAGTGCCCGGCGTAGTGGCCGCGCAGGAGGTTGGCGGTGGGGGCGTGCTCGCGGCCGGGATAGTCGGCCTCGCCCCAGGCCTGCTCGTCGGGGTGGCCGAAGTCCTCCCAGTTGCCGGGCGGGAGCGCGCCGCGCGTGTCGAGGCCGGCGTTGCGGCGGAAGACGGCGAGCAGGCGGTCGACGGGGTAGACGCGGGCGAGGTGCAGCATCTCGTCGCGGGCGCGCGCGAAGACGCTCGCACCGTCGATGCGGACGGCGCCGAGCGGGAAGGGCCGCAAGGAGGGCGCCGTCATGGGGTCTCCTCGAGGCGGGCCCGGGTCCAGGCTTCGACCCCGGCGGCGTCGATCGGGAGGGCGGCGGAGAGGACTTCGGCGCCGTCCTCGGTGACGAGGAGGTCGTCTTCGAGGCGCACGCCGATGCCGCGCAGCTCCGGCGGCACGGTGAGGTCGTGGGCGTGGAAGTAGAGGCCGGGTTCGACGGTCATGACGACGCCGGGTTCGAGGTCGGCGCCCATGTACTCCTCGTATTCGGCGTGGCCGCAGTCGTGCGTGTCGAGGCCGAGGTGGTGGCCGATGCCGCAGGCGAGGTAGCGGCGGTGCTGCTGGCCCTCCGGCGAGAGGGCCTCGTCGACCGAGACGGGCAGGAGGCCCCAGTCGTGGAGGCCTTGGGCGATCACTTCCATTGCGGCGAAATGGAAGTCGAGGTACTGGACGCCGGGGCGGACCTGGGCCATGCCGGCGCGGTGGGCCTTCTCGACGAGGTCGTGGACCTCGCGCTGCTGCGGGCTGAAGGTGCCGCTCGCCGGGAGGGTGCGGGTGACGTCGGCGGTGTAGAGGCTCTCGGCCTCCACACCCATGTCGAGCAGGAGCGCCGCGTCGGGGAGGACGGGGCCGTCGCAGCGGACCCAGTGGAGGACGGGCGCGTTGGGGCCGGAACCGACGATCGTGGTGTAGCCGGTGCCGTTGCCGTGGGTGCGGGCGTGGCGGTCGAAGGTGCCCTGGAGCCAGCGCTCGCCGAGGCCTTCGACAGCGCCGCTGCCGATGGCGCGCGGGATCTCGCGGGCGACGGCGGCGAAGCCCGTGACGGTGGCGTCGACGGCGAGGCGCATCTGCTCGATCTCCCAGGCGTCCTTGACCATGCGGAGGACGGAGAGGTGGCGGTCGAGGAGCGCGGAGGGGTCCAGGCCGTGGTCGGCGGCGAAGGTCTCGCTCGTGGTCTGGATCGTCAACGCGCCCTTGAGACTCGCGCCTTTCAACCCGTGGTCGTCGACGGCGTTGAGCGGTGCGACGTCGAGCTGGAGGGCTTCGGCCCATTCGGGGAGGCCGGGCGAGGCGCCGACCCACAGTTCGCCGTGGTTGGCGTCGCCGAAGAAGCCGGTGTCGCCGGGGCGGAAGGGCGGGGGCAGGTAGAGGCGGGCGTCGTGGCCGCCGGGGCGCGGGGTCATGACGAGGACGGCGTCCTCGGCGTGGCAGCCGGTGAGCCACACGAAGTCGCTGTCCGGGCGGAAGAGGTAGGTGTTGTCGTCGTTGCGGGTCGGGGCGGTGCCCGAGTGGACGACGACGGTGGCGCCGGGGAGGCGTTCGCTCAGGCGGCGGCGGTGCTCGGCGGCGGCCTGCGCGGCGCCCTCGACCGGCCGCGCCGGGACGGGGTCGGTGCCCCAGCCGGAGGCGATGTGCTCGGTGAAGCCCTTGATGTCCTTGATCTTCGGGTAGCGGGTGCCCGCGTAGGGCGGCCTGGCGTCGGTCATCGCCGTTCTCCTCCTCGGTCGCGCACCAGCTCCCGGAGGCGGGCGAAGACCCGCTCGGCGCCGATGCCGTCGTGCTCGTACTCGTTGGTGACCCACGCCTGGGCGTTGCCGAGGCCGCGCAGGGTGTCGAGCTGCAGCCCGGAGTCGACGAACATGTCGTCGAAGTAGACGGCTGCGGCCACGGGGACCTCGTTGGCGGCCAGGCGTTCGGGGTCGAGGATCGGGCTCCACTCCGCGCGGGCGGCGAGGGCGTGGACGGCGGGCGCGAAGCCGCGCAGGAGCCGGACCTCCTCGAACATCCACGGGAACGCCATCTCGCCGGTGAACGGGAGGGGGCGGACCTCCTCGTCGAACTCGGGGCGGCGGTCGCGCTCCCGTTGGGCGGCCCAGGCGGTGGGACCGTTGGGTCCGTCGCCGTAGATGGACTCCTGCAGGGTCCAGAACAGGGGGTTCCCGGCGGAGGAGGTGCGGGCGAGGACGCCGGCGAGGAAGCCCTCGGAGAGGCGGTCGCCGCGGATGAAGGCGTCCTCGACGAGCCAGTGCATCCGCTCGAAGCCGGGCTTCATGCCGAAGTCGATGCCGAGGGACTGGAAGCGGCGCACGGTGAGCACGTCGCCGTCCGGGAGCAGGACCGGTTCGGCCGCAAGGCGGTCGGCGATCCTGGCGACCTGCTCCACGTCGTGCGGGTAGCGGCGGTAGTACTCGGCGGTCTTGGCGGCGACGCGGTCGAAGGTGCGGCGGTAGACCTCCTCGGCACTCATCGGGTTGCCGGGGATGCCGCCGCACACGTACGCGGCGGTGAGCGCTTCGGGCGCGTGCGAGAGGTAGGCGAGGGTGAGCCAGCCGCCGTAGCTCTGCGCGAGCGTCGCCCACCGCCGTCCGCTGTAGACGGTCTGGCGGACGTGCTCGAGGTCGCGGACGATCGAGTCGGCCCTGAAGCGGGACAAGTGGTCCGCTCCGGTCTCGGCGTCCATTTCGGAGACGATTTGCGCGTCGAGCGGGGTGCTGCGGCCGGTGCCTCGCTGGTCGACCAGGACGATCCGGTAGTGCCGCAGCGCTTCCGCTATCCAGCCGCCCGGTTCGAGCGGGCGGGGGTTCGCCCCGCCTGGGCCGCCCTGGAGGTAGGTGACGAGCGGCAGGTCGTCCCCGCGCTTGTCCGGGTCCACGAGCTCGCGCACGAAGACCTCGATCGCGCCGGATTCGGGGTGCCACCAGTCGAGCGGGACCGGGACGCGGCGCTCGCGCACCCACATGCCCGGCAGTTGGTATTCGACGTATTCGACACCGGGGTCCCTCACAAGGCTTCCTCTCGCTCGCGGCGGGCCTGCTCGTTGCGCCGCCGCGCGGCGTCCCACTCGGGGCGGATGCGCGGCACGGCGGCCAGGAGCTTCTTCGTGTACTCGTGCTGCGGCGCACCGAAGACCGCGTCCCGGTCGCCGGACTCGACGATGCGGCCGCCGTTCATCACCGCCACCCGGGTCGCGATCTGGCGGACCACCGCGAGGTCGTGCGCGATGAACAGATAGCTGAACCCCTCCTCGTCCTGGAGGCGGCGCAGCAGGTTGATGACCTGCGCCTGCACCGAGACGTCCAGGGCCGAGACCGCCTCGTCGGCGATGATCAGCTTGGGGGACACCGCGAGCGCGCGGGCGATGCCGATGCGCTGGGCCTGCCCGCCCGAGAACTGGGCGGGGAAGCGGTTCGCGTGGTCGGGGTTCAGGCCGACGCGCTCGAGGAGCGCGCCGGTGAAGACGCGCGCGCCGCCGGGGATCGGGCGGCGCTGGTAGGCGAGCGGCGCGGTGACGATCCGCTCCACCGTGTGCTTCGGGTTCAGCGACGAGTACGGGTCCTGGAAGACCATCTGCACTTCACTGCGGAACGCGTGCAGGGCCTTCCCGGAGAGCGCGTGGACCTCGCGGCCGTCGAACTCGATCGTGCCGCTCGTGGTGTCGATGAGCCGCGCGATCAGGCGCGCGGTGGTGGACTTGCCCGAACCGGACTCGCCCACGAGTGCGAGCGTCTCGCCCTTGGCGACCTCGAGCGAGACGTCGTCGACGGCGCGGAAGCGGCCGGAGCGGCCCAGGAGGCCGCCGCCGGAGACGGTGAACTCCTTGACCAGGTTCCGCGCGCGCAGCAGGGTTTCGCCGGTCATCGGCCCTCCTCGGTGGACACGGTGCGGAGCAGCCCGATCTCGTCGTCGATGCGCGGCACCGCGTCGAGCAGCATCCGCGTGTACGGCTCCTGCGGGTCCGTGAAGATCCGCTCGGCCGGGCCCTGCTCGACGAGGTCGCCGTCGCGCATGACGACGATGTGGTCGGTGACCTCGCTGACGACGGCGAGGTCGTGGGTGATGAGGATGAGCCCGGCCCCGGTGTCCGCGCGGATCTCGGCCAGGAGGTCGAGGATCTGGGCCTGCACGGTCACATCGAGGGCGGTGGTGGGCTCGTCCGCGATGATGAGCTCGGGCTCCATGCTCAGCGTCATCGCGATCATGACGCGCTGGCGCATGCCGCCGGAGAACTGGTGCGGGTAGTGGTCGACCCTTCGGGCGGCGTCGCTGATGTGGACGCGTTCCATCGCCTCGATCGCCACATTGCGGGCCTGGCGGCGGGTCACGCCGGTGCGGTGCGAGCGGTAGGCCTCCATGATCTGCGTCCCGACCGTGTAGTACGGGTTCAGGGAGGAGAGCGGGTCCTGGAAGATCATCGCGATCCGGTCGCCCCGGACCGAGCGCATGGCGCGTTCGGGCAGGGCCGTGAGCTCGGTGCCGTCGAACTCGATGGAGCCGGTGCGCTTGGCGCCCTTGGGGAGCAGGCCCATGACGGCGAGGCTCGTCATGGACTTGCCGGAGCCGGACTCGCCGACGATGCCGAGCGCGCCGCCCCGGGCCACGTCGAAGTCGAGGGACTTGACGACCTCGTTGGGGCCATGGATGTTCGGAAAGCCGACGGTGAGCATCCGCACCCGCAGCAGTGTGTCCGAAATGGTCATGCCGAGCTCCCCACTCGCACTCGCGGGTCGATGGCCGTGTACAGGAGGTCGACCACCATGTTGCCGATGACGACCAGGAAGGCCGCGAGCAGCGTGACGCCCATGATGACCGGCTGGTCGTTCTTGGTGATCGAGTCCGCGGCCATCTTGCCGATGCCGTTGAGCCCGAACACGGTCTCGGTGATGAGGGCGCCGCCGAGCAGGCCGGCGAAGTCCATGCCGAAGATCGTGACGATCGGCGTGAGCGCCGGCCGCAGCGCGTGCCGCCGCCACACCAGGCCGGGGCTGAGGCCCTTGGCGCGGGCGGTGCGCACGTAGTTCTCCTGCAGCGTCTCGATCACGTTCGCGCGCGTGAGTCTGGTGTAGACGGCCGCCATGCCGATGGCGAGCACGATCCAGGGCATCAGGAAGTTCTGGAACCACTGGAACGGGTCGTCCGAGAAGGCGACGGCCTGCGGGAACGGCAGCCAGCCGAGGGTGACGACCAGCAGGAACTGGAGCGAGAGCGCCAGCACGTAGTTCGGGATCGACATGCCGGTGAGCGTGAGTCCCGCAATGAAGCGGTCCGCGAACCTGCCTTCCTTGACGGCGCTGAGCAGGCCGCCCGCGACGCCGGCGAGGAGCCAGAGGACGGCCGCGCCCACGGCGACGGTGGCGGACACCGGGAGGCGCTGCACGATCATGTCCGTGACGGCCTGGCTCGACTGGAACGAGTAGCCGAGGCACGGTGCGGCGCAGTCGATCGCGTTCGGCCCCGTACCGTAGGTGCGGCCCGCGAAGAGCCCGGCCAGGAACGTCCCGAACTGGGTCCAGAACGGCTGGTCGATGCCGAGGTTGGCGCGGATCTGGTCGATCGCCTCCGGCGTGCAGTTCTTGCCGCAGATCTGCACGGCCGGGTCCGGCGAGAGCACGAAGAAGATCACGAAGGTGAACAGGCACACCAGGAACAGCACGATGATCATGCCGAGAACCCGGTTGGCGACGAAGCGAAGCGGGATCATGCCATCCCCTCCCCCAAAAGTCTGCGGATGCGGTCGCCGAGCACCGTGAACGAGAGCACGAGCAGGAACAGGAAGGCCCCCGGGATGAGGAAGTACGCCGGGTCGACGGCGTACCAGGGCACGGAGCTCGCGATCATCTGGCCCCACGACGGGGTCGGCGGGACGACGCCCACGCCGAGGAACGACAGGCCCGCCTCGGTGCCCACGTAGCCGGGCACGGCGAGGGTGGTCATGACGATGATCGTGGAGGCGAGGTTCGGCAGGATCTCCTTGAAGATGATCTGGGCGCTGGTCGCGCCCGAGGCTTTCGCGGCCTCCACGAACTCCCTCTCCTTGAGCGACATGGTCTGTCCCCGCACGATGCGGGCGAGGTACGGCCAGCCGAAGAACGAGATCACCAGCACCAGCAGGAACTGGCGGTTCTCGGCGGGCAGGGCCGAGAGCACCGCGATCATGAAGATGAGCGCCGGGAAGGCCATGAGGAACTCCATGACGCGGGAGATCACCATGTCCACGCGCCCGCCGAAGTACCCGGCGATGAGCCCGAAGACCACGCCGAGGAAGGTCGTCAGCAGCGTCGCCGAGATCGCGATGAGCATCGAGACCCTGGCGCCGTAGACGATCCGGGCGAAGAGGTCCCGCCCGTTCCCGGGCTCGACGCCGAACCAGTGGTCGGCGCCCATGCCTCCCGCCGCGCCGAGCGGGATGCCGCCCAGGTTCGGGTCGACGGCGTCCTGGTCGAATTCGAGGGGGCCGTAGCCGCTGATCTTGACCAGCAGCGGCGCGGCGACGGCCATCAGGATGATGAGCAGGATGTAGACGCCGCAGGCGACGGCCGCGCGGTCGCGGAGGAAGGCCCGGGCGAGGCGCCGCCCGGAGGCGGGCGGCGCGGCCGGAGCGCCGTCGCGCCCCGCCTCGCCGCCCGCGGCGCCTTCGACTTCGAGCTCGGTCGGAGTGAAGGTCATCGGTGATCAGCCCCGGGACGGGTCGCTCAGGCCGATGATCGTCAGGTCCGTCATGCTCGTGTTCGGGATGTACCCGGCGATGTTCTCGCCCGGCAGGAACACGCTCGGCTCCTGCAGCAGCGGCACCATCGGGGCCAGCGCCATGACCTCCTCGTCGAACTCGCCCCACTCGACGTTGGCGGCCTCGAGGTCGGTCATCGCGCGGATCTCGTCGATGCGGGCGTTGAGGCCCGGGTCGTTGATCTGCGCGATGTTGGTGTTGCCCTTCTCGGTGATCACGCGGCCGTCGACCAGCGGCGGGACCATCGTGCTCGAGCTGGAGGCCCAGTCCGGGCACCAGCCGGTGATCGCGGCGTCGTGCATCTGCGAGGGCGTGCCGATGGTCTCGTAGAAGGTGGAGGTGTCGATGACGTTGAGCTGCACGTCCACGTCGATCTTGGCGAGGGCCTGCTGGATGGACTCGGCCTGCGCCTGCATGATCGGGTTGGAGCGGATGTCGAGGGTGAACGAGAAGCCGTCCCCGAGGCCTACGGACTCGAGCAGCTCCTTGGCCTTCTCCGGATCGCCGTTGTCGCCTTCGCTCGGGTAGAGGTCGAAGTCCTTGTGGCCGTTCACCGCGTTCGGGATGATCGTGGTGGCCGGGAGGGCGAGCTGGTTGCCGCCCGAGGCGGTCTGGAGCGAGGTGCGGTCGACGGCGTAGTTCATCGCCTGGCGCACTTCGAGCTTGTCGAACGGGGCCGCGGTGGTGTCCATGCCCATGTAGGTGACGCAGTAGGCCTCGGCGCTGATGACGCGGTCCTGCAGCTCGGGGCTCTGGAGCCGCGCGAGGGTGGCCGGCTGGATCTTGCCGGAGATGGCGTTGACGTCGGAGCCCTGGCCGGCGAGCAGGCGCTCGTCGATCGTGGCGCCTTCGAGGCCGATCTCGAACTCCCACGCGTCCGGGTAGGCCTTGCGCACGTCGTCGGTGGCCTGGTCCCAGTACTCGTTGCGCACCAGCTTGATCGAGCTGCCGGGCGTGTACGAGTCGAGGGTGTAGGGGCCGGAGGCGATGACGTCCTTGATGAACTCGTCGCCCGCGCCGGTGCCGACCGGGAACGGCACGGCGTTCACCTGGGCCACGACGTTGTCGAACTCGGGGAACGGGGCCTTGAGGTGGAAGACGATGGTCTGCGCGTCGGGCGTCTCGATGCCCGGGTGCTCACCGGACTGGTACGGGCCCTTGTAGTCCTCGGGGGCGTCGATCGTGTTCTTGAGCCAGGGCGAGCCGATGCCGATCTCCGGGTCCCAGGCCCGGGAGATGCCGAACTTCAGCTCGGCCGAGGTGATGGGGTCGCCGTTGTCGAACTTGAGGCCCTCTTTGAGGGTGTAGGTCCAGGTGAGGCCGTCTTCCGAAGGGGTGCCGAGGCCTTCGGCCATGTCGGGGACGACCGCGTTCGGGTCGTCGGCGTCACCGGCGGCCTGCATGGTGAGGCCGCGGTAGATGAGGCGGTAGAAGGCGTTGACGCCGCCGTCCCAGCCGCGCGCGGGGTCGAGGTACGAGAAGTCGGCGTTCTGGAGCATATGGACGGTGCCGCCGGGCTCGGGCGTGCCGCCGGGGCCGTCGCCGCCCCCACCGTCTTGGCCGCCGCCGGAACAGGCGGTGAGCAGCAGCGCCGCGGCCGCGAGGGCCGCCGCCGCGCGGGTTGCTTTTCTGATCATGGGGGGATTTCCTATCGCTAGTTCGCGCCGGTCGGCCGCATCAGATGGCATGGGGGTGCGCGTCGTTGGAACCCTCTGACCGGCCAAACACCTTCGGATTCGCAGTAACATATCACATATCACATACCATTGGAATGGCGTGAGATTCGGCTTTCCTTAACCCGGTTAAGTCATGTAGCGTGCCCATCGACAAGCCGAAATCCGCCGAGGTGCCCGCGGGACCGAGACCCGGGCGCGACAGGCCTTGTGCCCCTTCGAAGGAGCATCGTGAACAACGGAACCTGGACTCTCCTGCGCCGCGACGGCGTGGCCCTCATCCTGCAAGGGGGCGGCCCCGCCGGCCTGCCGGCCGTGCTCCACTGGGGCCCCGACCTCGGCCCGCTCGAAGCCGGGGACCTCGACGGGCTCGACCGCCTCACCGGCCGCCAGACCGCGCCCGGGACCCTCGACGCCGCATGGCGGCTCTCGTTGGCGCCGCAGGAGTCCGAGGGCTGGGCCGGCCGGCCGGCGCTGCTGGCCACCCGCGACGGGCGGCCGCTCTTCCCGCGCTGGGACGCGACGGTGGACCAGGAAGGCGAAGCGGCCGTTCAGGTCACGGCGGTGGACGCCGAAGCGGGCCTGACGCTGCGGACCCGGCTCGAGATCGGCGCGGGCGGACTCGTCCTGGTCGACCACGAGCTGCGCAACGACGGCGGTGGGACCGTGGAGGTCGCCTGGCTGGAGGCGACGCTGCCGGTGCCGAAGACCGCCGACCACCTGACCTCCTTCACCGGCCGGTGGGCCCGCGAGAAGGCCCCGGCGACGAGCGCGATCCCGCGCGGCACCACGGTGCGCGAATCACGGCGCGGGCGCGGCGGCCACGACTCGCCGTGGGTCACCTTGGCCTCCAATGGAACACCGCGCAACCGGACCGGCGATGTGTGGGCCGTGCACCTCGGCTGGAGCGCCGACGTGCGCCACCGCACCGACCGCCACACCGACCACGTGACGCTCCTCGGCGCTGGTGAGCTGCTGCGCCCCAGCGAGATCCGGCTCGAGACCGGCGAGTCCTACCGCACGCCGACCGCGTACTTCTCGTGGTCGGACACCGGCCTCGACGGCATCGCGGACCGGTTCCACACCTGGATGCGCGCCCGCCCGCAGCACCCGAAGTCCGCGCGGCCGCTCGTGCTCAACACCTGGGAGGCCGTGTACTTCGACCACGACCCCGCGCGCGTGGAGGCCTTGGCGCGCAAGGCGGCCGCGATCGGCGTCGAGCGGTTCGTCCTCGACGACGGCTGGTTCATGGCCCGCCGCCACGACCGCGCCGGACTCGGCGACTGGGAGGTCGACCCGGCCGTGTGGCCCGAGGGCCTCGAACCCCTCGCCGAGCTCGTGCGTGCTCTGGGCATGCAGTTCGGGCTGTGGTTCGAGCCCGAGATGGTCAACCTCGACTCCGACCTCGCCCGCAACCATCCCGACTGGCTGCTCGCCAACCCCGCGTCCGTGCCGTCGCCCGAGGGATTGTCGTACCGCACGCAGTACGTGCTGGATCTGGCCAATCCGGAAGCGTTCGAGCACCTCCGGTCGCAGATGTCGACCCTGGTGGAGCGGCTGGGGATCGCGTTCATCAAGTGGGACCACAACCGCGACCTCGTCGAAGCCGTGCACGAGGGGCGGCCGGGCACGCACCTGCAGACCCTCGCGACCTACCGGCTCATCGACCGGCTCAAGGCCGACCACCCGGGCCTGGAGATCGAGTCGTGCTCCTCCGGCGGCGCCCGCACGGACCTCGGCATCCTCGCCCGCACCGACCGGGTGTGGGCCTCGGACTCGAACGACCCCGTCGAGCGCCAGGAGATCCAGCGCTGGACCGAGCTGGTGCTGCCGCCCGAGATGATCGGCGCGCACGTCGGGCCGTCCCCGGCCCACTCGTCCGGGCGGGCCACCGGCCTCGCCTACCGGATCGCGACCTCGCTGCAGGGCTCGGCCGGGTTCGAGTGGGACATCATGTCCTGCAACGAGGAAGAGACCGAACAGATCAAGGCGTTCGGCGCGCTCTACAAGGAACTGCGCGGGCTGCTGCACACCGGGAACGTGGTGCACCCGGACGTGGTGGACCCTGCGCTGCGCGTTCGCGGCGTCGTCGCGGCCGACCGCTCCGAGGCGGTGTTCACGGTCGCCACCGTGGCATCGATCGAGGACGCGCTGCCCGAGCGGCTCCGGCTCGACGGGCTCGACCCCGAACGGCGGTACACGCTGCGGGTCCGCGACGAGATCGGCGCGTCGAGGCATGGCTGGACGACCCCGCCGTGGCTCGGCAAGGACCCGGTCCACGTCCCCGGCCGCGTGCTCACCGAGGTCGGCCTGCAACTGCCGGGCCTGTGGCCCGTGCACGCCGTCATGATCCACCTGACCGCCGAATAATCCAGCGGCGCAACTGAACCGGCCCGGGGCCGTCCGCTGCGGCGGGCGGCCCCGGATCTTTTCTCGGATCTCCCTCTTGTAGATCGCTCTACATGCTGTGTAGATTGATCTCCATCGCTCGACGGGGAGGTGTTTCCATGGCGGCTCGCGGCCCGGCCGGTTCGGTCACGATCGAGGACGTCGCCCGCGCGGCGGGCGTCTCGCGGGCCGCGGTCTCCAAGGTCATCCGCAACGCCTACGGCGTGAGCCCGGCGATGCGCGAGCGCGTGACCGCCGCGATCGAGGCGCTCGGCTACCGGCCCAGCGTCTCGGCGAGGGGCATGCGCGGCAAGACCTTCACGCTCGGCATCGAGATCCCGGAGCTCTCGAACCCGTTCTTCCCGATGCTGCTCACCGGGGCGACGGCGGCCCTCTCCGGCTCGCCGTACCAGCTCATCATCGCCCCGGCCGACCCCGCGCACAGCGAGGGCTACCGGGCCATCCAAGCCCTCGTCGACCGGCAGGTGGACGGAGTCATCGCGGTCTCGCCGCTGGTCGAACCCGCCTGGCTCTCCGAGCTCTCGGCCACCGTGCCGGTGGTGATGATCGGCCGCCACGACCGGGCCGAGGGGTACGACACGGTGGTGAGCGACGACGAGGCCGGCGCCCGCCAGGTGATGCGGCACCTCTTCGAGCTCGGGCACCGCGACATCGCCCACCTCACCGGCGAGGGCGCCCGCACCAGGCCCGGTTCCGGTGTGCCGCAGGCGATCCGCCTGGAGGCGTACCGGACGGCGATGCAGGAGGCCGGTCTCGGCGACCGGATCAGCATCGCCCGCGCCGCGGACGTCACCGCCGACGCGCACCGCACCGCCCTCCGGCTGCTCTCCGGCGCGGAGCGGCCCACGGCGATCTTCGCCTGCCACGACGAGCCGGCGCTCGGCGTGCTGCGCGCCGTCGCCGACGCGGGGCTCACCGCCGACGACGTCGCCGTCGCGGGCTACGACGGGATCGAGATCGCCGCCCACCCAGGCATCTCGCTCACCACCGTGCACCAGGACGGCGAGCGGATGGGCCGCCTCGCCGTCGAGCTGCTGCTCGAACGCATCGCCGGGCGCACCGAAGCACGGCACGAGGTGGTCGAACCCGACCTCGTCGTCCGCTCCAGCACCCGGCCGCCGCGCCCGCGCGGCGCCGCCACGCGCCTCGGCGCGCTCGGCGACCACTGAGCCCGAAGCCCTACGAGCACAACCGCATACGCGATCCCTCACGAAAATGAATCGTTCCAATCGGGACGATCGGGCGTTACCAATGGAGGTCACGACCATGCACTCGACCCACCGACCCCTCCTCCCCCGTGCGGCCGCCGGGGCGGCGGCCGCCGTGCTCGCCGCCGGCCTCGCCGCCTGCTCCACCGGGGGCGACGACGACGGCACGCTGAACATCCTCATCGACAACTCCGAGGCCACCGGCAGCCTCATGCAGGCCCTCGTGGACGCGTACACCGAGGCCCACCCCGACGTCGAGATCGAGCTCGAGATCCGCCCCGGCGGCACCGAGGGCGACAACATCGTCAAGACCCGCCTCCAGACCGGCGACATGCCCGACCTGTTCTTCTACAACTCCGGCTCGCTCCTCCAGGCGCTCAACCCGTCCCAGATGCTCACCGACCTCAGCGGCGAGACCTACCTGGACTCGGTGACCGACACGTTCAAGGACGGCGTGACCTCCGGCGACGCGGTCCACGGCGTGCCCGTGGGCCAGGCCATCGGCGGCGGCGTGCTCTACAACCTCGCCGCGTACGAGGAGCTGGGCCTCGAGGTGCCGACCACCTGGGACGAGTTCATGGCCAACAACCAGGCCATCCTCGACGCGGGGACGGCCGCGCCCGTGATCCAGACCTACGGCACCGAGTCCGCGTGGACCTCGCAGCTGTTCGTCCTGGCGGACAACTACAACGTGCTCGCCGCCGAACCCGACTGGGCCGACGCGTACACCGCGAACGAGGCCCACTTCGCCGACACCCCGGCGGCCCTGGCCGGGTTCGAGCACCTGCAGGAGGTGGCCGAGGCCGGGTACCTCAACGAGGACTTCGCGTCCCTCACCTACAACGAAGGGCTCGCGGCGCTCGTCGCCGGGGAAGGCGTCCACTACCCGATCCTCACCAACGCGCTCACCGAGATCGAGGCGGTCGACCCCGAAGGCGTCGACCAGCTCGGGTTCTTCGGCCTGCCCGGGGACGCGCCCGCCGAAGCGGGCGTGACGACCTGGCTCCCCGGAGCGCTCTACCTGCCGCAGACCAACGAGGACCCGGGCCCGGCGCAGGACTTCCTCGCGTTCGTCGCCAGCACCGAGGGCTGCGACGCGCAGACCGCCGGCGTGAGCGTCATCGGCCCGTACTTCATCGACGGCTGCACCGTGCCCTCGGACGTGCCGCCCGCCGTCGCCCAGCTGCAGGCGTACTTCGACGCGGGGCTCACCGCGCCGGCCCTGGAGTTCCTGTCGCCGGTCAAGGGCCCGGCGCTGGAGCAGATCACCGTGGAGGTCGGCTCGGGCATCCGCTCGGCCGCCGACGCCGCCGCCCTCTACGACGAGGACGTCAAGAAGCAGGCCCAGCAACTGGGCCTCGAAGGCTGGTAACGCCCCACGCCCGTCGCCCCACCCAGCCGCTCGCTCCGCTCGCTTCCCCGAACCGGAGTAAACGCTGGACCATTCGACGGCCGCGCCCGGGAGACCGGGCGCGGTGCTTCCCAAGGAGCCTCACCATGACCACGACCGCCCTGAGCGCGCCGCGCGAACGCCGGCGCGACCCCCGCCGCCACTATCCGATGTGGTTCTACCTGCCCGCCGCCGCCGTGTACGGCGTCCTGTTCATCGTCCCCACCGTCGCCTCGCTCTACTTCGCGTTCACCCGCTGGAACCTCTCCGGCGCCGAGTTCATCGGCTTCGAGAACTTCGCGCTGTTCTTCCGCGAGCCCTACCTCTTCCAAGGCCTCGTCAACACGCTGATCTACGGCGCGTTGACCTCCGGCCTGAAAGTGGTGCTCGGGCTCCTGCTCGGGGTGTTCCTCACCTCGCAGATCATCGCCCGCGGGTACCTGCGGTCCGTGGTGTTCTTCCCCGTCCTGGTGAGCACCGTCGGCATCGGCGTCACCTTCGCCGTGCTCATGGACCCCTCGGACGGCCTCATCAACCGGGCCCTCGCGGTCATCGGCGTGGACGGGCCCGGGTGGCTCACCGACCCGAACCTCGCGCTCGTCTCCGTCGCCCTCGTGGACGTCTGGAAGGGCGTGGGCCTGGCGACGCTCATCTACATCGCCGGGATCGTGGCGATCCCGCAGGAGTACTTCGAAGCCGCCAAAGTGGACGGCGCGAGCTCGTGCCAGAACCTGCGGTTCGTGATCCTGCCGCTGCTGTGGCCCGCCACCTCCACCGTGATCGTGCTGTCCCTCATCGGCGGGCTCAGGTCCTTCGACCTGATCTGGACCATGACGCAGGGCGGCCCCGGGTTCACCTCGGACGTGGTGGCCTCGGTGATCTTCAAGCAGTACCAGGCCGGGTTCTGGGGCCTCTCCAGCGCCGGGAACGTGGTGCTGTTCCTGCTCGTGAGCGCCGTGATGGTGCCGCTCTACTGGCTCATGGGCCGCAAGGAGGTCGAGCGGTGAAGCGCACCAAAGGCGTCGCCTCGGGCCTGATCGCCATCGTCCTCTCGGCCGTGGTCTTCCTCGTGCCGTTCGCGTTCATCGTCCTGACCGCCTCCAAGACCCGCGGCGAGGCGGCGCTGCGCGAGTTCTCGCTGCCGAGCGAGTGGGCGATCTGGGAGAACTTCCTCGCCGTCGTGCAGGCCCGCGACTACATGCTGCTCGCCGCGTTCGTGAACAGCACCATCCTCACCGTCGCGAGCATCGTGCTCATGGTCGTGCTCGCGGCCATGGTCGGGTACGTGATGCAGCGCCGGCCCAACCGGTGGACGCCGCTGGCGAACGCGCTCGTGCTCGCCGGGCTCATCATCCCGCCCGCGGTGGTGCCCACGATCTGGGTGCTGCAGGGGCTCGGACTGTTCCGGACCCTGCCGGGACTCGTGCTCATCGAAGTGGCGTACGGACTCTCGTTCTGCGTCCTGCTCTTCCGGGCGTTCGTGGCCACGATCCCGCGCGAGGTCGACGAGGCCGCCGTGATCGACGGGGCCGGGCCGGTGCGCCTGTTCTTCCAGGTCATCCTGCCGCTGCTCCGGTCGGTGATCTGGACCGTGGTGATCGTGCAGGCCGTGGCGGTCTTCAACGACTTCCAGAACCCGCTGTACTTCCTGCCCGGCGACGACCACGCCACCGTGCAGCTGACGCTCTACAACTTCCGCAGCCAGTACACGACCCAGTGGAACCTGCTGTTCATGGACATCCTGCTCATCACCGTCCCGCCGCTCATCATGTACGCCTTCTTCAACCGCCAGATCGTCGCCGGACTCACCTCCGGCGCGGTCAAGGGCTGACTGACAGCTCGCAAGCATCGCCGAAACCGGCTAGGAACCAGGAGAGACACCGAATGCACCCATCAGTCCACAGTGTCCGCGCCGAGTACCGCACGGACTCCCCGTTCACCGGCACGAGCCGCCCGCGCCTCTCATGGAAGACCGAGACGACCGCGCGGGGCTGGACGCAGGCGGGCGCCGACATCGAATGGCGGCGAGGCGAGGCCGCCGCCGTCGCCCGCGTCGAAGGGCCCGAGTCCGTGTTCGTCGAGTGGCCGTTCGAGTCACTGCTCCCCCGCGAGCGCGGGAGCCTGCGCGTGCGGGTCCACGGCGCGGACGGCCAGGCCTCGGACTGGAGCACCCCGCTCGAGATCCGCGCCGGATTCCTCGCCGAGGGCGAATGGCGGGCCAAGTTCCTCACCGTGCCCGAGCCCGCCGACATCGGGCAGCCCGTGCTGCTGCGCCGCGAGTTCGAAGTCCGCCAAGGACTCCAGGCCGCGACGCTGTACAGCACCGCGCGCGGGCTGTTCCAGGTCGAGATCGGCGGCGTCGCCGTCGACGACGAGCGGTTCAAGCCCGGCTGGACCGCGTACAAGAGCCGGCTCGTGCACGAGACCAACGACGTCACCGCACTGCTCACGGTGGGCCCGAACGCGATGGGCGCCGCGCTCGCGGGCGGCTGGTACACCGAGGGCTTCGGCTTCCACGGCGAGGCCAAGCCGTTCTACGGCAAATACCCGAGCTTCGCGGCGCAGCTCGTGCTCGAATACGATGACGGCGCGACGGAAGTCATCGCCACGGGCGACGGCGGCTGGCGGGCGACCGCCGACGGGCCGGTCACCGCGAGCGGGATCTACGCGGGCGAGGACTACGACGCGCGGCGCGCGATGCCCGGCTGGTCGACGCCCGGGTTCGACGACAGTGCTTTCGCGAGCGCGGCCTGGCTCGACGCCCGCACCGACACCGCCAAGGCGATCACGCCCGTGCCGCGCACCGCACCGCCCGTGCGGGCCACCAAGGAGCTGCCGGTCGCGGAGGTCATCACCACTCCCAGTGGACGGACGGTGCTCGACTTCGGGCAGAACCTCGTGGGCCACTTGCGCATCCGCGTCTCCGGCCGCGAAGGCGACACCGTCGTGCTGCGCCACGCCGAAGTCCTCGAGCACGGGGAACTCGGCGTGCGCCCGCTCCGCCACGCCAAGGCCACCGACCGGTACACGTTGGCGGGCAATGGAGTCGAGACCTGGGAGCCCGCGTTCACGTTCCACGGGTTCCGGTATGCCGAGATCCAGGGCTGGCCCGGCGAGTTCGACCCGGCCGACGTCACCGCCGTCGTCGTGCACTCGGACATGGACCGCACCGGCTGGTTCGACTCCTCGCACCCGCAGCTCAACCGCCTGCACGAGAACGTCGTCTGGGGCATGCGAGGCAACTTCCTGTCCATCCCCACGGACTGCCCGCAGCGCGACGAGCGCCTCGGCTGGACCGGCGACATCCAGGTCTTCACGCCGACCGCGTCCTACCTGTTCGACGCGGACGGGTTCCTCGCCTCGTGGCTCGAAGACCTCGCGCTCGAGCAGGAGGCCATCGGCGGAGTCCCGTTCATCGTGCCGAGCGTGCTCGAATGGGCCAAGACCCCGGCCGCGGCCTGGGCGGACGCCGCCGCGGTCGTGCCCTCCGTGCTCTTCGAGCGGTACGCCGACCGCGGCGTGCTCGAACGCCAGTACCCGAGCATGAAGGGCTGGGTCGACCAGGTCGCCGCGCTCGCGGGCGAGCGCCGGCTCTGGGAGGGCGGCTTCCAGTTCGGCGACTGGCTCGATCCGAACGCCCCGCCGGACGAGCCCGGCCAGGCCAAGACCGATCACGACATCGTCGCCAGCGCCTACCTCTTCCGCTCTGCCCGGCTCGTCACGGCCGCGGCGCGGCTGCTCGGCCTGGACGAGGACGCGAAGCGCTACGAGGCTTATGCCGAGGAGGTGCGGGCGGCGTGGCTGCGCGAGTACGTGACCCCGGCGGGCCGGATCGTCTCGGACGCGCAGACGGCGTACGCGCTGGCGATCATGTTCGAGCTGGCGACGGAGCCGGAGCTGCTGGCGCGGCTCGGGGAGCGGTTGGCGGCGCTGGTCGCGAAGGCGGACCACCGGATCGGGACGGGCTTCGTGGGCACGCCGCTGATCCAGGACGCGCTGGTGCGCACGGGCCACGCGGCGACGGCGCGGGCGCTGCTGCTGCAGACGGGGGTGCCGTCGTGGCTGTACCCGGTGACGATGGGCGCCACGACGATCTGGGAGCGCTGGGACTCGATGCTGGAGGACGGCACGATCAACCCGGGGCAGATGACCTCGTTCAACCACTACGCGTTCGGGGCGATCGCGGACTGGATGCACCGCACGCTGGCGGGGCTGGCGCCGCTGGAGCCGGGGTACCGGCGGATGCTGGTGGCGCCGGTGCCGCTCGCGGGGATCGACTGGGCGGCGACGGAGCATGAGACGCCGTACGGGCGGGCGACGGTGCGCTGGGAGGCGGGTGACGGCGTGCTGGCCGTGCGGGTCACGGTGCCGCCCAATACGAGTGCGCGGGTGGTGCTGCCGGGGCGTGAGCCGGAGGAGGTCGGTTCGGGCGAGCACGCGTGGACCGTGGCGGACCCGCGTTAGGCGGGTGTGCGAGCTCGGGGCCTCGGATCCCGCACCGGTCCGAGGCCCCGTTTCGCGTGCGTTCCGCGGTCGTTCCGACACCGCGTCAAGGGTCGGAAACTTTTTATATGTCTCGGTAAAGCGATTGCGACCGGGAAGGCCGTTGCGGTCGCTCCCCGCATCGGCTACGGTCGATCGGCGAGGCATCAAAAGCGAAACGACAAGCGGTGTAGAGCACCGGCGAAGGAACCATATGAGCGAGCGAAGAGCGCTGGTCGTCCGAGGCGGATGGGAGGGGCACGCGCCGGTCGAGGCGACTGAACTGTTTCTCCCTTTCCTGCGCGACAACGGTTACGAAGTGCGCGTGGAGGAGTCCCCCGAGGTGTACGCCGACGCCGAGGTCCTCGGCGCGACCGACCTCATCGTCCAGAGCGTGACGATGTCGGAGATCAGCCACGACCAGTTGAAGGGCCTGCGCGCGGCGATCGCGGCCGGCACCGGCATGGCGGGCTGGCACGGCGGCATCGCCGACTCCTACCGGAACAACTCGGACTACCTGCAGCTCATCGGCGGCCAGTTCGCGACCCACCCCTCCAAGGAGCCGAGCCTCTGCTGCGGCGCCCAGGAGGACAACTACCTGAAGTACACGGTCGAGATCACCGACCTCGGCCGGAAGCACCCGGTCACCGAGGGCCTCGAGGACTTCGAGCTCGACACCGAGCAGTACTGGGTCCTGCACGACGACCTCATCGACGTGCTCGCCACGACCACGCACCCCGTGCAGCCGTACCACCCGTGGCACCGGCCGATCACCTCCCCGGCCGTGTGGACGCGCCTGTGGGGCGAGGGCCGCATCATGGTCGCCACCCCCGGCCACAGCGTCGACATCCTCGAAGACGCCAACGTCCGCACGATCATGGAGAGGGGCATGCTGTGGGCGACCCGCACGGTATCGGCATAGTCGGCCTGGGAGCGATCTCCGGCCAGTACCTCAACACGTTCTCGGCCTGCCCGGGGATCCGGATCGCGGCCGTCGCGGACCTGAACGCCGCGCGCGCGGCCGAGGTCGCCGAGGAGACCGGCGCCGTGGCGCTGGGCGTCGACGAGCTCATGGCGCACCCGGAGGTGGACACGGTCCTCAACCTGACGATCCCCGTGGCCCATGCGGACATCGCGCTGCGGGCGATCGCGGCGGGCAAGAACGTGTACGGCGAGAAGCCGCTCGCGGCCGTCTTCGAGGACGCCCAGCGTGTGGTCGAGGCCGGGGACGCGGCGGGCGTGCGGGTCGGCTGCGCGCCGGACACGGTGCTGGGCACCGGGATCCAGACCGCGCGGGCCGCGATCGACAAGGGCGACATCGGGACTCCCACGTTCGCGACCGCCACGATGATCGCGCGCGGCCACGAGGTGTGGCACCCGAACCCGGACTTCTACTACACCGAGGGCGGCGGGCCGCTGCTCGATATGGGCCCGTACTACGTGACCGCGCTCGTGCACCTGCTCGGACCGGTCGTCTCGGTCACGGGCGCCTCCAGCCGCTCGCGCGACCAGCGCCTGATCGGCTCCGGTCCGCGTGCGGGCGAACAGGTCCCGGTCTCGATCGACACGCACGTCACGGGCATCCTCGAGCATGCGAGCGGCGCGCTGAGCACCCTCGTGATGAGCTTCGACGGGCACGCGACCAAGGCGCCGAACATCGAGGTGCACGGGACCGAGGGCAACGTGGGCGTGCCCGACCCCAACCACTTCGACGGCGAGGTGACGCTGCACCGGATCGACGGGGAGCGCCACGTGCTCGACCCCAGCGCGGGGTTCGCGGAGTCGGGCCGGGGCGTGGGCCTGCTCGACATGGCCCGCGCGACCGGGGAGCGGGCACCGCGGGCGGACGGTGCGCTGGCGCTGCACGTCCTCGAGGTCATGACCTCGCTGCTGCGCTCGGCCGAGACCGGTGGGCGGCTTGACATCCGGACCGCCATCGAGCGTCCGGAGCTGGTGCCGTTCACCGCTCACGCGGACTGGACGGCGGCCTAGACACCTAGTAGGCGAACGGGGCGAAGACGTCCTTGCACTGCCCCTGGAGGTCGTCCAGGGCGGTCCACAGGGCGTCTTCGTCGTGAACGGCGGGGTCGAGGAACGCGTACGCGTGCGCCTCGACCCTGCCGTTCGCCGTGATCAGGCCGAGCAGCTCCCGGCCGTCCTCTTGGGGGATCACGGCCGAGAAGCCGCCGGTGTAGTCGCCGGTCTCGTATCCGGCCCCGTCGGTGCCGGCCCGGTCGTCGTCGACCGCTTCGGCGGCGGCTTCTTCGGTGGGCCAGAACCGGGCCAGCACCCACCCGGTCCACTGCTCCTGGTCGCCCCACCAGCAGGTCAGGGTGGTCTCGATCTCGGCGTTGTCCGGGTCGGGGCCGATGTCGGCGTCGGTCCGGCCGGTGTCGGTCTCGGGGACGACGTCGCGGATGCCGCTGGCGTCGAAGGCACCGCACAGCTCCGTGGTGACCTCGGCCGGCGCGACTTCAGCTTGCTCCTCGGCCGCTTCACGATCGGCCCGCTCTGTGTGTTCATCGGTGCGGACGAGGTACAGCGCGGTCCCGAGGATCACGGCCAGGGAGAGGACGATCGCGCCGCCGGCGAGCCACGGCAGGCGGCGTCTCCGGCGCTGAGGACGGGTCATGAAGGGCTCCAAGGGGTGCGGGGGCGGCCGTCCACATGGTAAGCGAGGCCTCCGGCGGGAAGGGCATCGCGCGGATCGCGAGGCGCGTAGGCTTCGCCTTTGGGACGCATCGGAAGGGGCGGGCGGATGGCAGCCGAGGTACGTGAGGTCGACCTGGTCGTGATCGGGGCCGGGCCGGTGGGCGAGAACGTCGCCGACCGAGCGGTCAAGGGCGGGCTCGAGACGGTGATCGTCGAGAACGAGCTCGTGGGCGGCGAATGCTCGTACTGGGCGTGCATGCCCTCGAAGGCACTGCTGCGCCCGGTCCAGGTCCTGAGCGCGGCCCGCGCGCTGCCCGGCGTGGCCGAGGCCGTGACCGGGGACCTCGATGTCGCCGCGGTGCTCCGCAGGCGGGACTCCTTCACGAGCGACTGGTCCGACGACGGCCAGGTGAGCTGGCTCGAGAGCGCCGGCATCGGTCTCGTGCGCGGGCGCGGCCGGCTGAGCGGCGAACGCGAGGTCACCGTGACGGCCGAGGACGGGAGCACCACGGTGCTGCGGGCCCGGCACGCGGTCGCCGTCGCCACCGGCTCGGTGCCGAACCTGCCGGACATTCCCGGCCTGTACGAGGCGAAACCGTGGTCGAGCCGCGAGGCGACGAGCGCGACCGAGATCCCCGACAGCCTCGCGATCATCGGCGGCGGCGTGGTCGCGCTGGAGATGGCGACCGCCTACGCCGGGTTCGGCGCAACGGTCAAGGTCATCGCCAAGGGCGGGCTGCTCGGCAGCGTCGAGCCCTTCGCGGCCGAGCGCGTGGCCCAGTCGCTGCGGTCCCAGGGCGTCGAGATCTTCACGGACACCGAGACATCGCGCGTCGACCGCACCGGCGACGGCGTGCGGATCGAGACCACCGCCGGGCCGATCACCGCCGACGAAGTCCTGGTCGCGACCGGGCGCACGCCCGCGACGGCCGACCTCGGCCTGGAGACGGTCGGGCTCGAACCGGGCAGGCGGCTCGCCACCGACGACACGCTGCGGGTCGACGGGTTCGACTGGCTGTACGCGGTGGGCGACGTCAACGGGCGGGTCCTTCTGACGCACCAGGGCAAGTACCAGGCGCGCGCGGCGGGCGACGTGATCGCGGCCCGCGCTGCGGGCCGGCCGGTCGACGACGCGCCGTGGGGCGCGCACGCGGCCACCGCCGACCACGACGCCGTACCGCAGGTCGTGTTCACCGACCCGGAGGTCGCGGCCGTCGGCCCGACCGCCGATCAGGCTCGCGCGCAAGGCAAGTCGATCCGCGTGGTCGACTACGACCTCGGCGGGGTCGCGGGCGCGGGCCTGACCCGCGACGGTTACCAGGGCGCGGCGCGGATGATCGTGGACGAGGACCGCGGCGTGATGATCGGGGTGACCTTCGTCGGCCCGGACGTGGCCGAGCTCCTGCACGCGGCGACGACGGCGATCGTGGGCGAGGTCCCGCTCGACCGGCTCTGGCACGCCGTGCCGTCCTATCCGACGGTCAGTGAGATCTGGCTGCGGCTGCTCGAGGCGTACGGGCGGCCGTCCTCGGCCTGACCCCTGCGAGGCGGGCGCGCACGGCCAAACCGGCGCAAGCGATCACGGCCAGCCCGCCCGCCACAGTGGACCAGGTCAGCGGTTCGCCGAGCAGCAGCGCGGCCCAGGCGATGGTCATCACCGGCTGCGTGAGCTGCACCTGGCTGACCTGCGCCATCGGCCCGATCGCGAGACCGCGGTACCAGGCGAAGAACCCGAGGTACATGCTCACGGCCGCGAGGTACGCGAACGCGAGCCACTGCACGGGCGTCGCCGACGGCGGCTCCTGCGCTATCGCGATGCCGCCCAAGGCGATCATGACCGGAGCGGCGAGGACGAGCGTCCACGAGACGGTCTGCCAGGACCCGAGTTCGCGCGCGAGCAGGCCGCCCTCCGCATAGCCGACAGCGGCGGCGGCGACCGCGCCGAAGAAGAGCAGGTCCGCGACGCCGAGGGAGCCGAGGCCGCCGTTCTGCAAGGCCGCGAAGCCGATCGCGGCGGCCGCGCCGAGGCCGGCGAACGTCCAGAACGAGGCCGCCGGGCGCTCCTTGACCCGCAGCACCGCCATGATCGCCGTCGCCGCCGGGAGCAGCGCGACCACGACCGCGCCGTGCCCGGCGGACGAGGTGGTGAGCGCGTACGAGGTGAGCATCGGGAAGCCCACGACCACGCCGCCCGCCACGAGTGCGAGCCGACCCCATTGGGCCGCAGTGGGAAGGCGCTGGCGGGTCGCGGCCAGCGCGACCGCCGCGAGCATCGCGGCGATGACGGCCCGGCCCGCGCCGATGAACAGGGGCGAGAGGCCTTCGACGGCGACGCGGGTGAACGGGAGGGTGAAGGAGAACGCCAGGACGCCGAGGAGGCCCCACCACAGGCCCGCGCGCTGCGATAGCGCGGGCCGCGCACCGACGATAGTGCTACTCTCTGTACTCATGTCGAATGGTA
Source organism: Glycomyces lechevalierae (assembly GCF_027622945.1). GTDB lineage: Bacteria > Actinomycetota > Actinomycetes > Mycobacteriales > Micromonosporaceae > Glycomyces > Glycomyces rutgersensis. Next base: position 140,784 of record NZ_JAPZVQ010000001.1, read on the forward strand.
GCACTCAGCGGATCGTGGACGGCCTGCGCGCGTGGATCGCGGCCGCCCCGGCGGGGGCGAAGGTCCCGACGAACCGGGAGCTGATGGCCGAGTACGGGGCGAGCCCGGTGACGGTGCAGAAGGCGATGCACGCGCTCAATGCCCTTGGGCTGGTGGAGAGTCGGCCGGGGGTGGGCACGTTCGTGCGGGCGGTGCGGGCGCCGCGCACGGTCGACTTCGGGTGGCAGACGGCGGCACTGGGGTCGCCGCACGCGCGGCTGCCGGTGGTGTCCTCGACGCAGCGGTCGGCGGCGCCGGACGCGATCAGTCTGCATTCGGGTTACCCGGACCGGGATCTGCTGCCGGAGCGGATGGTGCGGGGGGCACTGGCGCGGGCGGCGAAGTCGGAGGCGGCGTTGACGCGCTCGCCGGTGCGGGGGCTGTCGGAGCTGCAGGCGTGGTTCGCGGCGGAGCTGGGGGCGATGACGCCGGCCGGGGTGGCCGCGCCGACGGGCCGTGACGTGATGATCGTGTCGGGCAGTCAGAGCGGGCTCGGTTCGGTGTTCCGGGCGGTGGTGGGTCCAGGGCGGCCACTGCTCATCGAGTCGCCCACGTACTGGGGCGCGATCCTCGGCGCGGAGCAGGCGGGGCTCACGCTGGTGCCGGTCCCGAGCGGCCCTGAGGGTCCGGCCCCGGAGGAGGTGGACCGGGCGTTCCGGCAGTCGGGGGCGCGGGCGTTCTACGCGCAGCCGACGTTCGCGAATCCGACCGGCGTGCAGTGGTCGCCTTCGCGCGGGCGGGAGCTGCTGGAGGTCGTGCGGGCGCACGGGGCGTTCCTGGTGGAGGACGACTGGGCGTATGACCTGGCGATCGACGCCGATCCGGCTCCGCTTGCGGCCCTTGACGACAGCGGGCATGTGATCTACCTGCGGTCGTTGACGAAGAGCGTCTCCCCCGCGCTGCGGGTGGCGGCGGTCGTCGCGCGCGGGCCGGTGCGGGACCGGATCGCGGCCGACCAGGGCTCGGAGGCGATGTACGTGAGCGGCGTGCTGCAGACCGCGGCGCTGGACGTGGTCACGCAGCCGGGGTGGCGGAACCATCTGCGCGGCTTCAGGAACCAGGTGCGGCTGCGCCGGGATCTGCTGGTGGACGCGTTGCTGGAGCACGCGCCGGGGGTGCGGCTCGAACATGTTCCCGCGGGCGGGTTCAACCTGTGGCTGCGGTTGCCCGACGGCACCGATGCCGAACGGCTGGTGCGGGACTGCGAGTCGCGGGGGCTGCTCATCGCGCCGGGGACGGAGTGGTTCCCGGCCGAGCCGGCCGGGCCGTACGTGCGGGCCAACTTCTCGGGCCCGGCCCCGGACCGGTTCCCGGAGGCGGCCCGGCTCCTGCAGGAGGCGCTGGCGGAGCAGGGCTGAACCGAGCGAGTCGAAAACGGGTTGGCGGCGCGGCGCATCCTAGGTATCTTAGGATAAAACCTAGGAAGGTTAGGAAACCATGCCGCGTGTAGGACTCACCCGTGACGCCTTGATCGCCGCCGCCGCGGACGTCGCCGACGAGATCGGCTTCGAGCACCTCACACTCGCGGTGCTGGCCAAGCGGTTCGGGGTGCGCGACGCGAGCCTGTACACCCACGTGCGCGGGCTCTCCGACCTCATGGAGGGCGTGGCGCTGCTCGCGCACGACGAGTGGGGCGAGGTCCTCGGCTCGGCCGTGGCCGGGCGCTCGGGGCACGCGGCCCTGACCGCGTTCGCGGACGCGTACCGCTCGTTCGCGACCGGGCATCCGGGGCGCTACGCCGCCACCCGGCACCCGATCGCGCCGGACCGGCTCGCGGCCTCGACCGGGGTCGCGCGGATCATCGAGGCCTGCTACGCGCTGCTGCGCGGCTACGACCTGCCCGAACCGGACGCGACGGACGCGGTTCGCCTGCTGCGCAGCACCTTCCACGGTTTCAGCGATCTGGAGGCCACCGGCGGGTTCACCGCCGACCGGTCCCTGGACGCGTCGTGGCGGCGCGCGGTCGACGCGCTCCACCACACCCTGACCGAATGGTCGCGGATATGAACCCAGACAGGAGCAACCCCATGCCGAACGGCACCATCGAACTCAATGACGCCACTGTGGACTATGAGCGGAAAGGCGAAGGCCCGCCGCTGCTGTTCATCCCCGGCGGCTCCGGGCACGGCGGGGTCCTCGAACGACTCACCACCCGGCTCGCGGACACCTACGACGTGGTCACCATGTGCAGCCGCGTTGCCTCGCAGCAGAAGCCAGGCACCGTGCTCGGCGAGCAGCATCCGAAGGTCCACGCCGAAGACGCCGTCGCCGTCATCGACGCGCTCTTCGAGGAAGCACCGATAGTCGTCGGCTTCAGCTCCGGCGCCATCACCACGCTCGAACTGCTCGCGCACCACCCTGGACACGTACGGCTCGCCGTCGTCCACGAGCCGCCGCTGATGAACCTGCTGCCGGAGGCCGAGCGCCTGCGGGCCGAGATGGCATCGGTGCGCGCATCGGCTCGCGCGGAGGACTTCGCCGAGGCGGCGGTGACCATTACCGCCACGATGGTCGACACCGACATCCGATTCGAGGCTCCAGCCTTGCGGCGCTTCGGCACCTGGGCCGACGGCTACGCCGACACCGCACCCGAACCGCCCAACCCGGAACTGCTGGAACTCCTCGGCCGCCTCGGCGAGCTGCAGCCGGTCTTCTTGGGGCACATGCTGGTCCCGTTCACCGGCTACGAACCGGACCTGCCCGCCCTTGCGGCCCAAGCCGAACGGCTCGTCCTCGCCGTGGGCGTCGACTCCCACAAGGACCTGCCGTTCCAGACCACGGCGGCCCTGGCGTCCCGGCTCGGCCTCCCCGTGGCCGAACTGCCCGGAGGCCACCTCGGCTCGGTCGATCGCCCGACGCAGTTCGCCGAAGCACTCAAGAGCCTCCTCAATGCGAACAGCGGTCACGTTCCGCCACAATAGGACCATGGAGACCTTCACCGCCCCCGAGAAGATGAGCCGCGACATGCGCCGCAACGGCGTCACGATCTGCGCGTTCTTCGGACTCGGCTGGTTCATCGGCGGCGCCGGCCAGCTCGGCGACGGCGCGCCCTACTGGATCGGGCTCGCGCTCGCCGCGGCCGTCAGCATCGGGCTCGTCGTCGCGGTCCCCCGCGTCGAATCGGCCCGGGAGCGGCCGCGCGAGCTGCCGAAGGACTGGGCGCGGCGGTACGGGATCTGGATCGGCTTCGAGGTCGTCCTCATCGTCGCCGCCATCCTCGTCCTCCGCGCCCTGGACCTCACCGCGTTCCTTCCCGGCACCATCGCGGCCATCGTCGGCGCGCACTTCATCCCGCTCGCCCCGGCCTTCGACGAACCGAAGTACCGCTGGACCGGGTACGCGATGATCATCGCGGGCATCGCCGGCATCGCCGCCGGTCCCGGCGGGGTCGTGCTCGCCGGGGCGGTGGCCGGCTTCGGCTCCGCCGCGGCCCTCTGGGCGACCGGCGCGGCGGTCCTCAAACGCGGCTAGTCCGCTTGCCCCGCAGCGATACAGTCGGCGCACCATGACTGAGAAGAGGAACGGCATGGCCGCATCGTTGTCCTGGCGGTCCCGGGCGCGCGGGTCGCTGCTGCTCGCCGCCTGCGCGGACGCGATCGGCTCCGTCTTCGAAGGCCACCGCGGCCTCGACCCCGAGGCCGTGGCCGCCGCCGTCGACCGACCGAAGGTGCCGCTGCAGTGGACGGACGACACCGCGCAGATGCTGGTCCTCGCCGAACACCTTGCCGCGCAAGAGGGCCGGATCGACATGGACGCGCTCGCCGCCGCGTTCGGCGCGGCCTGGGCCGCCGAACCGTCCCGCGGGTACGGCCCCGGCGCGGTGACGATGCTCGCGCAGATCGCCGCAGGGACGCCCTGGCAGTCGGCAGCGAGGGCCGTGTTCGACGGCGCCGGGTCGCTCGGCAACGGTGCGGCCATGCGCGTCGCGCCGATCGGACTGCTCCCCGGCCGCAACCTCGACGACGTGGCAGCCGCGGCCGTGACCTCAGCCCTCGTCTCACACGTCCACCCCGAAGGCATCGACGGCGCGGTCGCCCAGGCGCTGGCCGTCGCCATCGCCGCGAACACGCCGGGAACCGAACGCCCGCAGGCGAACGAGTTCATCGAGCAGATCACCGCCCGCACTGCCACCGCGGCGTTCGCGGCCGACCTGCAGGCCGTCCCGAGCCTCATCGACGGGCCCGCGAGCGCCATCGGCGAGCGGTTCCGGTGCGACGCCACCGCGCTCGGCGCCGTGCCCGCTTCGATCGCGGTGTTCCTGCGCCATCCGGACGATCCGAGGGCCGCGATCAAGGAGGCGATCGGCCTCGGCGGCGACACGGACACCATCGCCGCGATGACCGCCGGGATCTGCGGCGCCTACTGCGGTGAGGACGCCGTCCCGGCGTCCTGGACCGCAGTGCTCGAACAGGCCGCGCGGGTGCTCGCCGCCGCCGACGGCATCGCCGGACCCTGATCGCCCTGCTCCGCGGACGTGGCCGGACGGCGGTGCGAGGATGGACGAGGTACCAACGGCGGCTATGGAAGAGGAGAGCTCATGGAGGTCAGCGACGTCTTCGCGGACGCGTTCTCGAGAGTGCAGGAGGAAGTGCACGCGGTCCTGGACGGCCTCTCGCAGGAGGACCTGGACGCGCGGCCAGGACCCGCGGCGAACTCGATCGGGTGGCTGGTGTGGCACATCGCGCGGGTCCAGGACGACCACGTCGCCGATGTGGCCGGGCGCGAGCAGACCTGGACTGGCGACGGCTGGCACGACCGGTTCTCCCTCAGCCTCGAACCCCGCGACATCGGGTACGGGCACACGAGCGAGCAGGTCGAGCAGGTCAGCGGCATCAAGGCGAGCGAGCTGCTGGCGTACTACGACGCCGTGCACGAGGCGACGCTCGGCTACGTCTCGACGCTCGCGGCGGCCGATCTCGACCGGATCGTCGACACCCGCTGGGACCCGGCGGTGACGCTCGGGGTGCGGCTGGTGAGCGTCGTCAACGACAATCAGCAGCACACGGGCCAGGCCATGTACGTGCGCGGCCTGCTCGAATCGCGCTGATCCGGAGGCTCAAGACACGAAGCGCCGCAGGCGCAAGACACGAGGCGCCGCGGGCTCACAACGCGTGGCGCGGCAGGCTCAGACACCGAGGAGCCGCGGCAGTGCCTCACCGATCGGCTCGCGCAGCACCGCGTCGGCGACCTCGTCGTACGGAGTCGGCTCGGCGTTGAGGATCACCAGGCGCGCGCCGTGCGCCTGCGCGTAGTCGCAGAGTCCGGCGGCCGGATAGACCCCGAGGGACGTGCCGATCGCGGCGAACAGGTCCGCTTCGCGGGTCGCGTCGATCGCGGCGTCCAGGACCTCGCCGTCGAGCTGCTGGCCGAAGGAGACGGTCGCGGACTTCAAGATGCCGCCGCAGACGAGGCAGGGCGGATCGGTCTCGCCCGCTTCGATTCTCGGCAGCACGTCGGTCATCGGCCCGCGCGCGCCGCAATCGAGGCAGGCGGCTTCGCGGGCGGTGCCGTGGAGCTCGATCACCTGCTCGGAGCCGGCGGCCTGGTGGAGGCCGTCGGTGTTCTGGGTGATGACGGCTCGCAGTCGTCCGGTGCGGGCGAAGTCGGCGAGGGCGCGGTGCGCGGTGTTCGGCTCCGCGGTCCAGAGCGGGCTCTTGAGGCGGGCGGCCCAGGCCTGGCGGCGGACTTCGGGGTCGGCGAGGTAGTTGTCGATGGTGAAGAGCTTCTCGGCGGCCGGGTTCTTCGTCCAGACCCCTTGGGGGCCGCGGAAGTCGGGGATGCCGGAGTCGGTGGAGACGCCCGCGCCGGTGAGGACCGTGATCGAGGCGGCCTCGCTGAACCAGCGGGCCGCCTCGGTGGTGGAAGTGGTGCTCATCGACGGAACGTACCGCATGGGCACTGTCGCCGTCAGAGCCCGTCGCGGACCATGGCCTCGACGATCTCGACGTGCCGGTCGGCGTTGGTCTGGGAGAACTCGCTGTCGTAGTTCAGTCCGTAGGGCCAGAAGTGCGAGCCGTCGCATTTGATGGCCGCGCTCGAGCCGTCGTACTGCCGCACGAGGGCGGTGGCCTGGGCGCCGTTGTAGGTGCCGCCGCAGCCGAGCGCGCCCCAGCGGCTGCTGGTGCCGACGCCGATGGTGTGGGAGATCTCGTGGAGCGCGGTGCGCTCGTTCATGGAGGCCTTGGCGCCGAAACGGATGGTGCCGTTGATGTTCCCGTCGGCGGTGGGGACGCTCGGCTCGTAGTGGACGGTGATGTTCTTGCCGAGGTCGCTCAGGTTGTTGTAGCGGGCGACGGCGGCGTTCATCGCGGCCGTGATGCGGTTGTAGGCGTCCTGCTGGTCGGCGGTCGGGTTCTGGGCGCGCACGAGCGTCCAGGTGATGGTGCTCTGGCGCGCCTCGACGGCATCGGCCGGCGAATCGGCCTGGGCCGGGGCCGCGAACGGGTTGAGGAGCAGGGCGAGCGCGGCCAGCGCGGCGAGCGCGAGGAGTCGGAACCGGTTGCGGGCGTGGGGAGGTGCGGGGGTCATGCGGTGTTCCCATCCGTGCGTGACCGACATACTGTTATCGATCACCTTCAATATGATGATTCAGCATAAAGACTGACGAGCTATAGCGCAAGGGGCGCAATATCATTGACCAGACATTCGGGCGATGCGCCACAGAGGTGCGACGGGCCGGACGATCCGGCAGTACTGGACCCGGACCGGCGGCTATGCGAGAATGGCGCGCATTCGACCCCTCACGGACGGGAAGCAACCCCTATGCGCCGCAAGTCCATGACCACGAGCGTCCTCAACGTGCTGCTGCAGCCCACCATGGCCGGCCGCCGCAGTCCCGACAAGGTCTTCGACGGCATCGTCGCCAAGGCCGAGCGGTCCACCGGAGGCGACCGCGCCGCCGTCAAGGAGTTCCTCGACGGCATGCGCGTCCTCAACCGCCGCTTCGCCGAGAGCCCGCGGCTGAGCCCGATGGGCTGGCAGAGCGTCCAGGGCGACCTGCGCCTGCGCATCGAGAACCGCCTCCGCGTGCAGCGCCTCGTCACCGAGCACCCCGAGATCGCGGCCGAGCCGATCGAGAAGCCGGTCTTCATCGTCGGACTCCCCCGCACCGCGACGACCCTGGCGCACAACATCATCGCCAAGTCCGCCGACCACCGCGGCCCCGCGCTGTGGGAGTGGATGTTCACGGACATCGACCGCGGCGAGGAGGCGAGGCGGCGCCGCATCAAGCAGACCGAGCGCCTGGTCGGCACCTTCATGCGCCTCGCCCCGGCGTTCAAGGTGATCCACCCGCTCAACGCCGAGAAGCCTGACGAGTGCAACTACCTGCTGCCGCACGGCACCCAGCACATCGCGCGGGTCCACATGCCGAAGTACTACGAGTGGATCGAGCAGCGCGACACCCTGCCCGACTACGAGTATCTGAAGGTCGCGCTGCAGGTGCTCCAGTACGGGCGCGAGCGCAAGCGCTGGATCCTCAAGTCCCCCATGCACCTCGACCACCTGCCGGAGATCCGCAAGGTCTTCCCGGACGCGACCATCGTGTGGACCCATCGCGACCCGATCACGGTGCTCGGGTCGCTGTGCTCGCTCGTGGAGTCCTCGCAGGTCATGCATGAGCGCAATCCCGACCTGCATGCGATCGGCGCGACCTGGCTGCGCATCCAGGCCACCGCGATCGACCGCGCCCGCAAGGCCCGCGTCGACTGGCCGCGCTCCTCCTTCGTGGACGTGCCCTACCCGTGGCTCGCCGCCGAGCCGCACGACAAGGTCCCGCTCCTCTACGAACGCCTGGGCGCCAAGTGGACCGAGGCCGACGCCCGCACCCTCGACTCCGTCCTCGCCCGCCCCGGCATCGGCCGCCAGCACGAATACGAGCTCGGCCGCTACGGCCTCACCCCGCAGCAGGTGGAGGACGCCTTCGGCGACTACCCGAGAATGGTCGAGAAACTCCGCCTGGACTAAGCATCCGTCGGCGTTCCGCGCGGCCCCAGGAAGTCGTCGATCACGTCGATCATCGCTCGCGCTTCTTCTTGGCCGAACATGTCTTCAACATCGTTCTGCGACTCTGACAGCGCCGCAGCCCTGCGGACCTGCAGCAGATCACGGATCGCGTCCTGCCCGGCGGGTCCCCAGCGGGTCCACTCCGCCAGCCGCAGTCGGTCGAGCAGGATCTCGAGATTCGGGTGGTCGAAGCCGGTCGTACAGGCGATGTCCAGGAGTCGCGGTACGAAGTAGCGGAAGTCGGCTTCAGTGCCGACCGTCGTCAGTGCTTTCGCAGCGTACCGCCGCAACATGTCAGCCGTCATGTCGCGCAACGGCACCGGTGCGAGCAGCGCCGCCGTGTCGCGGTTGGTCCAGCAGTGCGGGCAGGCCTCGATCGCGGTCGGCCGCGGAATGTGGGCGAAGGCCGCGTAGAGGCGGTTGAGGGCGGCGGACAGCCGCTGCGCAGGGTCCGGTGGGGTCACTCGTGGACAGTAGCTCCGGAGCGGGCCGCTCAGCCATTGGGTTTGCGGCGGAGGATCGGGGGGTTGAGGAGGACGGCGTCGCCGCGGCGGTAGAGGCGGGCGGGGCGGCCGGGTTCGCCCTCCGTCGAATGGCCGGTCGATTCCACGAAGCCGGGCGTAGAAGTGGCCTTGCGGTGGAAGTTGCGCGGGTCGAGTTCCTCGCCCCAGACCGCTTCGTAGACCTGCCGCAGGGCGGCGATGGTGAACTCGGGCGGGCAGAACGCCGCCGCGAGGGGCGTGTACTCGAGTTTGGAGCGGGCGCGTTCGATGCCGTCGGCGAGAATGCGGTCGTGGTCGAAGGCGAGGCCGAGCTTGCCGATCGGCGTCCAGGCCGCCGCTGCCGCATCGGTTCCCGCTGTGGGCGTGGGGAGGTCGGGCAGGAGCGCGAGGTAGGCGACGGTGACGACGCGGCCGCGCGGGTCGCGGTCGGGGGCGCCGTAGCTCCCGAGCTGTTCGAGGTGGCCGGCCGGGCCGTCGAGGCCCGTCTCCTCGGCGAGCTCGCGTTTCGCGGCCGCGTCGAGGTCCTCGTCGGCGAGGACGAAGCCGCCGGGCAGCGCCCAGCGGCCGAGGTGGGGCTCGATGCCCCGTTGCACCAGAAGCACGTTCAACTCGCCATCGCGGACCGTGAGGACCACGAGGTCGACAGTGACGGCGAACACCGGATAACTCATTATCACCACCTTGACGATAAGGTATCATATGGATTATCGTCAGAATGACGAGAAAAAAGGAGGCCCACCCCGATGGCCGATGTCACGAAGCTCCTGTTCCTGCGCCACCTGCGCGGCACCCCCACCGTCTGGGTCCGGTGCCAGAAGCGCGGCCGCACCGTGCGCGAGGGCACGAGCCAGTCGTTCTGGTACCGCCCGCTGGTCGCCGTACTGTCCGAAGTGCCCGTCGACGACCGCGAACTGCCCCTGATGTTCCACGCCCGCACCGCCGACTTCGCCGACGTGACCGTCCAGGCGACCGTCACCTACCGGATCGACGACCCGGCGCTGGCCGCCACGCGGCTCGACTTCTCCGTCGACCCGTACCGCGGCCAGGCCCGCGCCCGGCCGCTCGACCAGGTCGCGACCCTGCTCACCGAGCTCGCGCAGCAGCCCGCGATCGACCTGCTCGCCCGGCTGCCGCTGGCCGAGGCGCTCACCAGCGCCGTGCCGCAACTGCGCGAGGACGTCGCCGCGGCACTCGCCGAGGACGCCCGGCTGGCCGACATCGGCGTGGCCGTCGTCAGCGCCCGCGTCGTCGCCGTGCGGCCCGAACCGGAGCTGGAGCGCTCGCTGCAGACCCCGACCCGTGAAGCGGTGCAGCAAGACGCGGACAAGGCCACCTACTCGCGGCGGGCCCAGGCCGTCGAACAGGAGCGCGCGATCGCCGAGAACGAGCTGCAGAACAAGATCGAGCTGGCCCGGCGCGAGCAGCAGCTCGTCGAACAGAAGGGCGCCAACGCGAGACGGCAGGCCGAGCTGTCCGCCGCCGCCGGACTCGCTGCGGCCCAAGGCGAGGCCGAGCGGGAGCGCACGCTCGCCTCGGCTCAAGCCGACAAGGTTCGGGTCGTGGGCGCGGCCGAGGCCGAAGCGGAGGCGGCCCGCCTCGCCGCGTACCGGGACCTGCCGGCCTCGGTCCTGCAGGGTCTGGCGCTGCGGGAGCTCGCGGGCCAGCTGCCGGAGATCGGGCAGATCACGATCACCCCGGACCTGCTGACCGGGACGCTCTCGCGCCTCGCCGACGGGCCGCGATGAGCGCGACCCTGGCACCCCGGGTGGTGGTCGTGAGCCGCCGCAGCGAGCTGGACGAACTGCTCGTGCGGCACGGCACCCGCGCCGCGGCCGAGCACTTCCTGCGCCAGCGCGGCCGGGATCTGAACGAGGTCGCGGCGCGGCACGAGGCGCTCCTGGCGGCGCTCACCACTGTGGACGCGGCGGTCCCGGCCGACTGGCGCCGGGGCCGGGTGGACCGGGAGGACCTGCCGCGGTTCCTGTTCGGGCCCGAGGACATCGTGGTCGCGGTCGGGCAGGACGGCCTCGTGGCGAACCTGTCGAAATACCTCTCGGGCCAGCCGGTGATCGGGGTGGACCCTGAGCCGGGGCGGAACCCGGGCGTGCTGATCCGGTTCCGCGCCAAGGCGATCGGCGCGGCGCTCCGGGCGGCGGCCGCGAACGCGGCGACCGTGGAGCGGTTGTCGATGGTCACCGCGCGGCTCGACGACGGGCAGGTGCTGGCCGGGCTCAACGAGGTGTACGCGGGCCACGGCACGCACCAGTCCGCGCGCTACCGGTTGATCGGGGCGGACGGTCGGGAGGAGCGGCAGTCGTCCTCGGGCGTCCTGGTCGGCACGGGCACCGGGGCGACGGGTTGGACGGCGTCGATCGCGGCCGACCGCGGCTGGAGCCGGGGCCTGCCCACACCGGAGGCGCCGTCGCTTTCGTGGTTCGTCAGGGAGGCCTGGCCGTCGCCGTCGACGGGCGCGACCTTGACGGCGGGCATGCTGCACGCCGGGGAGGAGCTGCGGCTGGTCTGCGAGAGCGAACGGCTCGTGGTCTTCGCGGACGGCGTGGAGTCCGACCACCTCACGGTCACGTGGGGCCAGCAGGTCGCGATCGGACTGGCCGATCAGCACCTGCAACTGGTCGTCCCGGGGTAGGCGTTGCGAAGCGCCGGCGTTCAGGGCATCGTTGCGGGCATGACGAATCCGACCACTACCGCTCCCCTGTCGCCGGCGCTCGCGGACGCGCCGCGGCTCCAAGCCCGCAACTCCGCCGCGTTCTGGGCCGCGACCGGCCGCTCGCGCGGGCACGAGGTGATCCGCGACCGCGCGTTCCTGGCCGTGCGCGGCGATGAGCGCGCGGGCCTGCGTGTGCTGCTTCAGGAACCTGACCTCACTGGGGACGAGCTGGAGGCGATCGCGGAGCTGGTGCACGGCGCGGCCGGGCCGGTCGACATGGAGGACCCGTTCAGCTCGACCGCGCTCGGGCACTTGGGCGTGGGGTCGTGGCAGATGCCGATCATGCTGCGCCTGCCCGGCGCGGTGGACGCGCCCGCCGTTGCGGTGCAACGGGTCCGGGAGGAAGCGGAGCTGCTGGGGGCCGAGCGGGCCGTGATCGAGAGCTTCGGCCTGGGCCGCTTCGAGCCGTACCGGCCCGGCGAGATGTTCCCGAAGGCGATCCTCGACGAGCCCGGCGTCGCGCTCTTCGTCGCGCATGTGGACGGCGAGGTCGCCGGGGCGTGCGTCACGGTGGAGGCCAACGGTTTCGCGAGCCACTACTGGGTCGGCACGACCGAGGCCGCGCGCTCGCGGGGCGTCGGCCGGGCCGTCATGCTCGGTTCGCTGGAGCCGCTGGCGGGCGTGCCGGTCACGCTCACCGCCTCGAAACTGGGCGTGCCGCTGTACGAGAAGCTGGGCTTCACGGCGGCCTCGCCGTCGACGTGGTGGTCCTCGAGCCGCGCCTAGTCGTCCTGGTCGGGGTCTTCGAGCAGGCGCATCTCCTCGATGTCGAGTCTGTACTGCATCTGGCGCAGCACGGCGTCGTCGATGCGCCGCTCGTTGCGCAGCCGCACCAGGACCGTGCGCTTCTCGGCGATGACCGCGAGGCGCAGCCGGTCGTAGTCGCCGTGCACCCGCGGCACCGTGCCGTCCCCGTCCTCGTCGGGGTCGGCCTCGAGGAGGTCGAGGTGCTCGCGCATCTCGGTCTGCAAGCGGGACAAGGCGTCCGCGTGCACGTCGAGTTCGGCGGCGAGGCGCGGCAGGGCCTCGGCGGCGGCGTTCGAGGTCCGCAGCCGCGCGTAGTGCAGCTCCTCGTCCGGCTCGGTGTCGGCGGGCAGCCGGGCCCAGCGGATGACCGCCGGGAGGAAGATCGCGGGCAGGAGCATCACGACGATGACGCCGAAGGTCACGAACACGATCGTGTCGCGGGCGGGGAACGGCGCGCCGGAGTCGAGCGTGGTCGGCACCGCGATCGCGATCGCCAGCGAGATCGCGCCGCGGAAGCCCGAGAGGCCCGCGACGAAGCGGGACCGGTTGCTCACCCGCAGCAGCCGCTGCTTCGGGCGCCGGTCGATCAGGCGGATCAGGTACGCGGAGATGTACAGGAACGCGAGGCGCACCGCGACCATCACGAGGGCGGTCGCCACGACCAGGCCGAGGGCCTGGCGGAGGTCCGCGCCTTCCATGCCGCGCACGGCGGCCTGCGACTCGATGCCGATGAGGACGAACAGGGCGCCGTTGAGCAGGAACGTGGCGAAGCCCCAGGTCGCGAAGACCTGCCGCCGGGCCGGGGCGCTGCCGTAGACCGGGCTGGTCTGGCTGACGATGAGCCCGGCCGCGACCGCTGCGAGCACGCCGGACGCGTGGATGAGCTCGGCGAGGAGGTAACCGGTGAACGGGATGAGGAAGAAGATCGTGCTCGCGGTGATCGTGTCGGTCACCTTGCGGCGCACCATGACCCAGAGGACGGCCGAGAGCACGCCCGCGCCGATGCCGCCCGCGTAGGAGACGATGAACTCCCAGCCGACGTGCACGGCACTCAGGTGCTGCTCCCCCACGACCACACCGACGGCGAGGCCGAAGACGACGAGCGCAGTGCCGTCGTTGACGAGGCTCTCGGCGCGCAGGACCATGAGCTGGCGGCGGGGCAGGTAGCGCGAAACGACGTTCACGGCGGTGGCGTCCGTGGGCGCGAGCGCCGCGCCGAGCACCCACGCCGGGCCCCAGGGGAGCCCGAACGCGTGCGCGGTCGCGGCGATCGCGCCCGCCGTGAGCACGACGAGGATGGTGCTGGTGAGGAAGATGCCGCGCCGGTACCGGCGGATCTCGCGCAGCGAGGTGTTGAACGCCTCCCACCACAGCAGCGCGGGCAGGAACAGCAGCAGGACCACCTCGGACGGCAGCTCCAGCGCCCCGAAGGCCGGGATGAGGCCGAGGAGGACGCCGACGCCGAGTTGCAGGACGGGGGCGGCGATCCCCGTGCGCTGCGCGCCGATCCGGCAGGCGACGAGCGCCGCGCCGATCACGACGACGAGTTCAAGCCCGAGCATGGGCAGTATCCTCCCACCATCGCGCGGCGCGACGGCGTCAGCTGCGGTTTTCGCCCTCCAGCTCGCGCAGCGCGCGGGCGGCTTCGGCGGCGACCTGGGCGCGGAAGCCTTCGGCGCCAAGGGAGCCCACGGCTTCGAGAGCGAGGCGGTGGGCTTCGGTCAGGGCTTCGGCCGCGGCGGTCGGCACGTCCGGGACGACGCCGGTGCCCTCCCAGTTGCCGCCCGAGATCGGGCTGACCGAGCGGGCGATCGGGATCGTGACCTCGAGGTGCGAGTCCACTTTGAAGCCGTCGCGCGGGTGCGCGCCGCCCCGGGTCCGCTCGCCGACGACGACCGCCCGGCCGTGCTCCTGGAGGTCGAAGCTCAGGGCCTCGCCGCCGGAGAAGGTCCGCTCGCTCGTGAGCACCCACATCGGTTTGGTGCCGCCGAACTTCGGGAGGGGCACGTGCGAGGTCCAGAGCTGCGTGAACTTGTCGGGGTCGCGCCGGGCCATGCCCGAGAGCTGCACGGGCTCGACGCCGGTGAAGAAGCTGTAGGCCCAGGCGACCATGGTCGGGTCGCCGCCGAGGCATTCGCGCAGGTCGACGATGAGGGCGTCCGTGGCGGCGAGCAGGTGCATCGCCGCGGTGAGGCGGACCTCCGCGACCGACGGCGGGAAGAACAGCGGCGCGATCGCCAGCAGGCCGATGTTGCCCGGCAGGCGCTGCGCGTTCGCGACGCCGCCGCACGTGAGGTCGGCCCACTCCGCCATCTGGCGGAGCTGGGTCTCCTCGTCGTCGTGGGTCTCGCTCAGCAGGGCCTCGCTGTACTTGAGGCGCAGGTGGAGGTCGCCGTTGACCGACTGCAGGTCGGTCGTGACGAGTTCGGCGAGGCGGGCCTCGTCGGCGCCCTCGTAGCGGCCCTCGGCGGCCGCGGCGGTGAGGATCGCGCCGAGCTCGGCGGCGACCTCGGGGAAGACGTAGTGCTCGTCGAGCAGTTTCACGATCTGCGCGATGACGGCGGACATCGGGACCTCCAAGGGGATTGGGTGACACAAGAAGTAGACCACCGATTTGACAAAGCGTCCAGTTTTCTGGACGCTTGAATCATGGACGCACCGGAGACCGAGGAGCTGACCCTCACGACCCCGCAGCAGTACCGGGCGCTCGGCCATCCCGTGCGCCACCGGCTCCTCTTCGCGCTCGGGCGGGAGAGCGCGACGCTCAGCGGGCTCGCGACCGAGCTCGGCATCAGCAAGGGCAGCGCCGGCCACCACCTGAAGGTGCTGCGCGAGGCCGGGCTCGTGCAGCTCGACGGCACCCGCCGGGTCAGGGGCGGGACCGAGCAGCGCTTCAAGCGCACCGCCGCACGGCTCCGCTTCGACAGCGGAGAGACCACGAGAGCGCTCCTCGCGGCCGTCGCCGATGGCATGCTCACCGACGACGACCCGCTCATGCTGCTGCGGGGCGTCCGCTTGAGCGGGGCCCAGGCGCAGCGGCTGCGCGCGACCCTGGAGTCGCTGGTGCACGAACTCCCCGACGAGGAAGGCGAAGCACGCTACGGCGTCCTCGTCGGCCTGTACCGGCCCGTTGCGCCCCAACAGGTCAGCGATCGCGACTGACGTCCCCGCCGGCTCGGCCGGACTCGTACGCCCACATCGCGGCCTCCACGCGGTTGCGGACGCCGAGCTTGGCGAGGACCCCGGCGATGTGGACCTTGACCGTGCCGAGGGAGAGGAAGAGCCGCGCGCCGATCTCGGTGTTGGTGAAGCCCAGGGCGAGGAGCGCGAGCACGTCCTCCTCGCGGGCGGTGAGCGGCGCGGACGGCTCGCGCACCTTCCGGCTCGGGCGCGAGAACTCGCCGAGGAGGCGGAGGGTGACCTGCGGGGCGATGAGCGCGTCGCCGTGGGCGGCCGCGCGCACGGCTTCGGCGATCAGGTGCGGGCCGGACTCCTTGAGCAGGAAGCCCTTCGCGCCGGCGCGGAGCGCGCCGTGCACGTACTCGTCGAGGTCGAAGGTCGTGATGACCACGACCGCGATCGGGTCGGCGACCCGGTCCCCCGCGAGCAGCGAGGTGACCTCGATGCCGTTGAGGCCCGGCATGCGGATGTCCACGAGCGCCACATCGGGCCGGACCCGCTGCGCGAGCCGGGCGGCTTCGACGCCGTCGGCGGCCTCGCCCACGACCTCGATGCCCGGCTGGGCGGCGAGGAGGAGGCGCAGGCCGGTGCGGACCGGCTCCTGGTCGTCGGCCACGATCACCCGGATCATCGCCGGTCCCCCAACGGAAGTGCGGCCCGCAGGGTCCAGCCGCCGGACGGGTCCGGGCCGGCGGTCATCTCGCCGCCGAGGAGCGCCGCGCGTTCGGCCATTCCCTGCAGGCCGTGGCCGCCGTTCGCATCTGAGCGGGCGGGGGCGCCGTCGTCGCGGACGACGATGCGCGCGGCGTCCGGGTCCGCGACGACCTCGATGTCGACAGTGGACGCGCCGCGGGCGTGGCGGCGGGCGTTCGTGACGCCCTCCTGCGCGATCCGGAACAGGGTCGACGCGACCACGACCGGGAGTGCTTGTGGGGCTTCGATACGCACGGCCACCCGCGGCGGGCCCGGATCGGCGAGCCGGGCGAGCTCGGGCAGGCCCGCGGTCGGCGCGAAATCGGCGGGCGCACGCAAGGTGCGCACCAGCGAGCGCATCTCCCCCAGCACCGCCTGCGCCTCGCGCTCGATCACCGTGAGGGACTCGGCGACTCGGGCGGGGTCGGCGCCCGCCACCTGGGCGCGGATCACGATCGCCGACACGTGGTGCGCGACGGTGTCGTGGAGGTCGCGGGCCAGCGCCTCGCGCTCGCGCAGCCGGACCGATTCCAACTGCCGCGCCCGTGATTCCAGGCGCTCGCGGCGCAGCGCGCCGATGAGGCACGCGCCGCCCATGAACGCGACCCCGGCGGCGAGATCCGCGAGCGGATCGCTGCCGAGCGCGCTCGAGACGATCAGGCCGGCGGCGGTCACGGTGCCGCCGATGACGCGGTCGCCGCCTGAGCCCCAGCGGAACAGGGCGTAGGGCACGGTGAGGAACACGAAGGTGGCGACGAGCGCGTTCGGTTCCAGGCCCGCGAGGGTGTGGGCGAGGGCGAAGGCCGAGGTGGCGGCAGCGAGGGCGATCGCGGTCGCGAGCGGTCGGGTGCGCCGCCAGGGCAGGACGGCGAGGATCGCGACCGTGACGAGGACCGTGGCGGCCCGCCATTCGAGGTCGGGGCGTACGGCCCCTTCGAAGGCGCACACCGCCGCGACGGCGGCGATGAGCACCAGGTCGCGCGGTCTCGGTCCGTCGGCTCCGGCGGCGCGGGGTCGGGCCCACGCGCCGCGGAGCGTACGGGACACGTCCATGTCGATCACGCGGTCATCGTCGCAGGCTTGCGCGAGGCGGCGCGCCTGCGGGCGATCACCAGTTCGGCCACGAGCGCGTTGATGAGCCACGCCGCGTCCATCTGGAGGAGCCGCGCGAGCTCGCTGGGTTCGCCGAAGAGGAGCATGGGCGGGCCCGAGGTGAGGACCTGCGTGCCCGCACCGAGCGCCAGCGCGTAGGCCCGCATCATCCAGGCGCCGTGGGCGGCGTAATCGCGGCGGCGGATCGCGGCCGCGCCGAGGACGAGGAACGCGAGCATGAGCCCGCCGACGAGGTAACGGGAGGCGGCGACCGCGCGGTCGTCGATGGCGGGGGTGTCGTAGAACGCGGTCATCCAGAGGCCCGAGGCGGCGACGAGGAGCCCGGCGGGGACGAGGAGGTAGCGGCCCGCGAAGCGGTGCCAGGCGTTGTGCCTGCGGCGCAGACGCGGCAGGAACTGGAACGCGCCGATCGTGGCGTAGACGAGGGCGGCGACGATGTGCACGACCACGGGCAGCGGCATCTGCATGAACCGGGCGTTCTCGGCGGTTGGTGTTGCGCCGGAGGCGATCTCGGTGACGCGGAAGGCGCCGGCGAGGGCGGGCACGAAGGCGAGGAGGAGGAGCCCGGCCGCGATCGGCCATTCGCGGCGGGGTCGGGGTTCGGGGCGGAGCAGGGAGGTTTCCATGGATTCATCGTGTCCTCGGTGGACCCGCGGGCGCTTCGGCCATGTGGCCAATGAGCGTCCGGCGCGGGCCGGGGCGCGGTGTGGATAATGGCGCGATGTCCTCGAACCCGCCGCTGCCCCCTTGGCCGCTCTCGCCGCCCGCGCACGGCGGCGTCGTGCTCCGCGAGGCCCGCGAGGGCGACCTCGCGATGGCGCGGGAGCTCGCGACCGACCCGTACGTGCCCACGATCGGGACGCTGCCGCCGCATGCGGACGAGGCGGAGGCGCTGGCGTGGATCCACCGGCAGCACGCCCGCTACGAGGAGGGTACGGGCTTCTCGTTCGCGATCGCGGACGCGGAAACGGATGCGGCCGTGGGGCAGTGCGGGCTGTGGCTGCGCGAGCTCGGCGAGGGCCGGGCCTCGGCGGGGTACTCGGTCGCGCCGTCCGCGCGCGGGCGGGGGTACGCGGCGGACGCGCTCGTGGCGCTCACGGCGTTCGGCTGGACCGTGCCCGGCCTGCACCGGATCGAGCTGTACATCGAGCCGTGGAACGCCGGGTCGATCCGGACCGCCGAGCGCGCCGGCTACGCCCGTGAGGGGCTGCTGCGGAGCCGTCAGGCGATCGGCGGCGTCCGTCGGGACATGCTGCTGTACGCGAACATTCGCGTTTGATAATTTCCGGAAGTTTCGGAGTCACTCCTCAATCGACTCACGGTGATCAGGTGACCGATTCCGAGGGTTCTCGTTGAAGATCGCTCCCCAGCAGTGCAAATGGCGATCGATTGCCCGCTCTCAAGATCGAAATATTCCGATACTTCTCCGAAACTTATTGACACGTTCCAGGGCGCGGTCCACGATGGTCCCTATCGAGAGATAGAAGCCTCTCGATCCGACCTGTCCTTCCCGCAGGCCGGACAAACCCTTCCGAGGAGTACGGATGTCCGAGCACAACCCGCCCCCCAGCCTCTTCAGCCGCCGCAACCTCCTGCTCGGCGGCACGAGCGCGCTCGCGATCGGCGCCACCGGCCTGTTCCTGCCCGGCACGGCCCAGGCCCAGCAGGTCGTCAACACCAACCAGACCGGCACGCACGACGGGTACTACTACTCGTTCTGGACCGACACCCAGGGCGCGGCCTCGATGACCCTCGGCGCGGGCGGGAACTACAGCAGTTCCTGGAACGGCGTCAACAACTGGGTCGGCGGCAAGGGCTGGGCCAACGGCGGCCGCCGCGCCGTCCAGTACTCCGGCAGCTTCAACTCCCCCGGCAACGGCTACCTCGCCCTCTACGGCTGGACCGCGAACCCCCTCGTCGAGTACTACATCGTCGAGAACTACGGCACCTACCGCCCCGGCGGGAACGACCGCCGCGGCACCGTCACGGACGACGGCGGCACGTACGACATCTACAAGACCACCCGCTACAACCAGCCGTCCGTGGAGGGCACCAAGACCTTCGACCAGTACTGGAGCGTCCGCCAGTCCAAGCGCACCGGCGGCACCATCAACACCGGCACCCACTTCGACGCGTGGGCGCGCGCGGGCCTGAACCTCGGGTCCTTCAACTACTACATGGTCCTGGCGACCGAGGGCTACCAGTCCAGCGGCAGCTCCAACATCACGATCGGCACCACCGGCGGCGGCGGCGGGGGCGGCGGCACCTGCACCGCGACGCTCTCGGCCGGCCAGCGCTGGAGCGACCGCTACAACCTCAACGTGACCGTCTCGGGGAAGAGCGACTGGCGCACCACGCTGAACATCCCCTCGCCCGCGAAGGTCATCGCGACCTGGAACTGCAACGCCTCCTACCCGACCGCGCAGCAGCTCGTCGCCACCCCGAACGGCAGCGGCAACACCTTCGGCCTCACCATCCAGGCCAACGGCAACTGGAACTGGCCGACCGTCGCCTGCGGCTAGCCCGATGACGAGGCCCCAGCACCCCTGCGGCCGGGGCCTCCCACCGGTTGTTCAGCCTTGGGCCGCAAGCCGTGCGCCCCCGCCGCGGGGGGGGGGGGGGGCGGGGGGGGGGGGGCCGGGCGGCGGGGGGGGGGGGGGGGGGGGCGGGGGGGGGGGCGGGGGGGGGGGGCCGCCCCCCCCCCCCCCCCCCCCGACTCGCCTAGCGCCCCTTAGTTTTTGAGTCGTGCGAGGAAGAACTCTCGCACGTCCTCGGCCAGCAGTTCGGGGACCTCCATCGCGGCGAAGTGGCCGCCGCGCTCGAACTCCGACCAGTGCCGGATGTCGTAGAGCCGCTCGGCGAGGGGCCGCACGGCCAGCGTGATGTCGTGCGCGAACACCGCCACCCCGAGCGGCACCCGGCACGGATCCCCGGGGGCGCCGCGCGGCGTGTCGCGGTGCAGGCGCGCCGAGGAGGCGGCGGTCGCGGTGAGCCAGTACAGGGAGATGTCGGTGAGCATCCGGTCATCGCTGACCGGCGTGGCCGGGTCCGTCCACTGCGCGAACCGCTCGGCGATCCACGCGAGCTGGCCCACGGGAGAGTCGGTGAGCGCGTACCCGATGGTCTGCGGGGTGAGGGCCTGCAGGGCCTGGTAGGGCGGGCGGTTGGCCACGAGGCTCCGGACGGTGTCGAGCCGGGCCTCGTCCGATGCGGACAATTCGACCCCGGCGTCGGGGTCGGGGCGGGTCGGCAGGTAGTTGACGTGCACGCCGATCACGTGCTCCGGCGCGCAGGCGCCGAGCGCGGTCGAGACGCCGGCGCCGAAGTCGCCGCCTTGCGCCCCATAGCGTTCGTACCCGAGGCGGCGCATGAGCTCGGCCCAGGCCCGGGCGACACGCGGGACGCCCCAGTCGCGCTCGTGGGTCGGCCCGGAGAACCCGTAGCCGGGGATCGAGGGGATCACGAGGTGGAAGTCGCGCGAGAGCGGCTCGATCACGTCGAGGAACTCCAGGAACGAACCGGGCCACCCGTGCGTGAGGACGAGCGCGACCGCCTCGGGGTTCGCGGACCTGACGTGGACGAAGTGGATGTTCTGGCCTTCGATCTCGGTGGTGAAGTGCGGCAGCTCGTTGAGCTTCGCCTCGTGCTCGCGCCAGTCGTAGCCGGTGCGCCAGTACTCGGCGAGCGCCTTGAGCCGCGCGAGCGGGAACCCGTAGTCGGTCCCGGCGTCGGCGACTTCGTTGGGCCAGCGCGTGCGCGCGAGCCGGTCGTTCAGGTCGTCGAGGTCGGCTTGCGGGACGTCGATGCGGAAGGGCGTGATGGCGGTGCCGTTGGTGCTCATGGGTTCTCTCCCGGGGTTCGCATGCGCCGCTCAATTGTTCGAGCGACTAACGTTCATGACACTAACGATAACATATTCGTTAGTCCCACGAACGATCTGAAGCGAGGCTCACACCGCCGAACCGAACGCACCCGCCTAGACGCGCTCGAAGACCAAGTCGAAATCCTTGCGCCAGTGCAGACCCGCATCCTCCGACGCCTCCCAGCGCCCCCGGATCACGTCGTCCCCGACCTCACCGATGAACCGCTGATGGAAATCGGGATCCTCCCGCAGCAAGGTCCACTCCCCCGCCCCGAACGTCATCGCGAACTCCCGGCACACCCCGCGATCGTCCTCATAGAGCGCCACGAACCGATCGTTCGCGTCACTGCGCCCGAACACGTACGCCCCCCGCGAATGCGCATGCCCCTCATCGAAACTCAACCGCATCATCAGCAGCGACTCCCCGACCCACTCGACGACCGCCTCCCCCGGCACCGTCGTCCCCGCCGGCTCCAGGAACCACGCATCGGCAATCGTCAACCGCCACGTCCCCACGAGCCCACTGAGCTTCGCCATCTCGGCATTGCGCATCACTGCCTCCAAGAGCCGTCAAACCGCCAGGCCACCTGCGATCGTATCGACTTCAAACCCCGATGTCGCGCCCTCGAAGCGCCCAGAACGCCCGAACCTCCGACGCCGTATCGTCCCCGAGCCCCACCACGGGCGTCGCCGACGCTAACCCTTGGCGTCCCGGCATTCGAGGATGCCCGAATGGGTGGTGATGCGCAGGAGGTCGTGCTCGACGAAATGCTCGTCGAGCTGCCGCTCGATCGCGACCATCAACCGCTCGAAGTCCTCCGGGGGCAGGGCCGTGAAGTCCTGTTCAGACCGGAACGCAGCCACCAGCGGCCCCGGCTCAGGCAGCGCGATCACACCCGGCAGATCGTGCAGCACCACCGACGCGAACCGCTCGGCCAGCATCGACTCGGCCGCCTCCAGCGAGAACCGCTCGATCACCACTGAGAGAGCCTGCCGCACCTCGGTCCCCAGCGCGGACGTCGAGGCGTCTCGCCAGATCGGCAGGTACTCCTGCTTGTCATCGGCACCGAGTGTCGACACGAACAGGACCCCGCCCGGCGCCAGCACCCGCCGCAACTCATCGAGCGCCGCCGGAATGTCCGGCACGTGGTAGAGCATGTGCATCGCGAGCACCACATCCGCCGAACCGTCCTCGAACGGCAGATCGGCCACGTCAGCGACCACCGTCGGCTCCGGAACGCTCTCGAGGACACCCGAGGCCAGGTCGACCCCGATCACCTCGGCGTCAGGAAAGGCCTCACGAAGACGACTCGTATACCGGCCGTTGCCGCAGCCGACATCGAGGACCCGCTGCGGCCGCCCGGAGACCGCGCCGATGACCACACCGGGGAGATCGTGGTCGGGGGTCTTGTACTGGAAGAGCCGCTGCCGGGCCGCGAGGCCGTCGTCGCTCCGGTAGTTGTCGACCTTCTGGAACCGCTCATCGGTGGTCTGTCTTGAAGCGCCCATCGCATGGTCCTTCCGCGTTCTCGTCGATTCCCGCCAACCTCACGGGCCCACTGCCTTCGCGTACGGCTACTCCACGCGCCACCCTCACCACCCGGTTGCGCCAGGCACCGATCCTATTCGCCCCCTTCGATACTCGATTGCAGGCGAGCAGCGACTCTGCTGAGACGGCCCCAACCCCAAAGGGAGCGCGCCGGGCGTGTACCGCGCGAGTGGCGTCGTGGCAATAGGATCGGCGTCGGTCTTCCCCACCCACCTTGTGCCCGCGAGGGACGGTCGCGCGTCCCGCTTTTGGAGGTTCGGAGCCCTGTGTCGACGTTCGTGAAGGGCCTCGCCTGGACCGTCGCGTTCCTCTCCGGAGTGGCGACCATCTTCGCGCTGTTCGGCGGCCAGCAGTGGCTCGAGCAGCAGGGCTGGACCCTCGCCCCGAGCACCGCCCCGGATACCAGCGTCACCGAGCAGGCCACCGACCCGACCCCGGACGCCACCACCGAAACCACTGAAGCCGAGGAGACCGAAGCGGCCGAACCGGAACCCGTCGACACCGGGACCCAGGAGGCCGACGGAGTCGCGTCAGCATGGGCGAGCGTCAGCGCCTGGTCCGAGCGGACGTTCGACAACCTGCTGTGGGGGATCGTCGCGTTCGGCGTCTCGATGCTCCTTGCCGGGGCGGCGGGCGCGCTCATCGCCGCCGCCCAGTACTGGATCTACATTGTCCTGGCGTTCTTCCAATGGGCGCTCGCGGTGATCCTCCTGGGCGTGGTCGTCGCCATGGGCTTCCTGCTCCACGGCGCCGACCCCGGCTACCTCGGCTGGTTCATCGCGCTCACCGTCATCAGCGCCCCGCTCGGCTACTTCGTCCACGACGAGTACGGCTGAGCGGGGCCCTGACGCGTCAGCGGCGGGTATAGACGACGCCGATCTTGTCGACCGCAGCGGCGGCGCGGCCGTGGAAGCCCGCGATCTGCCAGCCCGACGGGGCGGTGAACGTCGCGCAGTCGCCCGTCGCGGTCCCGCCTTCGAGCGTGCGGCCGGTGCTGGTGGTGAAGCGGGCGTAGAAGATCCGCGTGTGGCCGTCGTGCTGGGCCTGGCAGACGCGCAGGGCCGTCGGGTACTCCCCCGCCGCCAGCGTGAGCTCGCGCAGGGAGCCGCCGCTGCCGCCGTGGTCGAGGACGGTGCCGTCCGCGAGGGTGACGCCGATCCGGTCGATCCGCTCGCCGGAGCGCAGGCGCAGCACACGGGCCGCGTCGCCGGCGTCGAGGTCGTCCACATCGGTGAAGAAGTCGCCGTGCGGGCCGCCGAACTGGTCGCTCAACGTGAAGTCCCCGCCCGTCGACCAGGAGAAGTCGACCGCGATCGGGTAGTGGTCGGAGAGGTTCTTGCCGCTGCCGTCCCGGAAGGCGGCGTGGTCGTTGCGGTACTGGCCGGCGTCGAGCTTCACGTGGTCGCCGGAGCGGTACAGGACCTTGTCGACGACCTCGCAGGTCGCGTCGACCGTCGCGTCCTCGCACACGAGCGCCTCGTCGCCCTCGTCCGGGGCATCGCCGCCGCGCACGAGCTCCACCCACGCGTCCGTGAGGCCGTTGCCCGCCGCGAACGCGGCGATGCCGTCACCGGTGCGCGTGTAGCGGGTGTTGGTGTCGCCGTACACGATCACCGCGTTCCCGGCCGAGCGCTCGGCCATGAACGCCGATACCTGCGCGAGGTTCTTCGCCCGCGCCGCGATGTCGGCCGCGTCGCTCCCGGCGTCGGTGTGGAGGTTGTACAGGTCGACCCACACGCCCTCGGCGAGGCGGGCGCGCATGAACGTGAACCCCTTGGGGGTCAGGCAGTCGCCCGAGCCCGAGGCGCAGTCGTCCCACTTGACGCGCTCGAAGTCCTCGAACGGCATGTCCGACAAGGTGTTGAGGCCGTCGCCGAAGGGCACGCCGCCGCTGGTGGCCGTCCGGTGCGGGTGGTCGTCCGCCGCGTACAGCGCCGCGTGGTAGTTGAAGTCCTCCTGGACGTGCACGATGTCGTACGAGCCGAGGCGGGAGCCGATGATCGGCGTGTTCGTCTCGGGGTCGCCGTCGCCGAGCCCGAGCGGCAGGCCCGCGACGTTGTAGGAGAGGACGGAGAGGTCGCCGCTCTGCGCGGCCTCCTGGGCCTCGGCCGGGTCGGGCGAGGCCGTGAAGGCGAGGGCGGCGAGCGAGGTCAGCGCGGTGAGCGCCGCCAGGCGGGGCGGGAGGTGCATGTGGCTCCAGAGGTCTCGCGGCCGAGAGTGGGCTCGGCTTCGGTTATGGCGCAATCAGATTGCCCGAATAATGCGAAATGTTCAAGACTGCCGGGAGAACCGCGCCCCGCCGGGCGGTGAACGCCTCGCTCACATGGCGAGACCGAGGGCCAGGAGCGCGATCGACGAGGCGAGGAACGTGAAGGTCCCGACCGTCTCCTTCGGCCAGAAGTTCGCCAGGACGTGCGTGTGGACCGCGCACGTCCAGAACAGCACGAGTCCCGCCGCGGCGGCCGTGCCGACCGGCGGGTACGCCAGGCCGGCGAGCAGCCCGAGCCCGCCGAGGACCTTGAGGACCCCGATCGGGAAGACCAGCATCGAATGCGACACGTGCGCGCCGTCCATCAACGGCAGGATCACCTTCAGCCGGACCATCGCGCCGATCCCCGAACCGAGGTTGAGGACGCCGAACGTGATCGCGAGGACGAGATACAGGGTGGACATGGGAGGACTCCTTTGTTGTGGTGGGTGTGGTGGCTTGCGAAGGCAGGGCACGGCCGACCCATGCCGCGACGGCGGCATCGGCGCGTTCCCTTGCGCGGGAATCAGTGCAGCGTGGTGAGCTTCTCTGGGTTCGTGACCGCGTAGACCGCGGCGACCCGGTCGAGAGCCGGGGTGAGGTCGAGCATGAGGACGCCGACGACGCGGCCCTCGCGGAGCATCAGCGCCGCCGGCGAGCCGTTCACGGGACGGAACTCGATCTCGAGCCCTTCCGAGCGGCGGAACCTGCGGCTCACCAGCAGCTCGGCGATCCGCTCGGGGTCGCGCAGCGGCCGCGGCCCGGCCGCGGGCGCCAGGCCCCCGCCGTCGCAGGTGAGCACCACGTCAGGCGCCATGAGGCCCAGCAGCGCATCGAGGTCGCCGCCCGACACCGCCGCCATGAACCGCTCGGTGACCTGCCGGTGCACCGCCGGATCCACCGCGAACCGCGGCCGCCGCGCGTGCACATGGGACCGGGCGCGGTGCGCGAGCTGCCGCACCGACGCCGGCGAGCGGCCCAGCAGCTCGGCGATCTCCGTGTGCGCGTAGCCGAAGACGTCAGCGAGCACGAACACCGCCCGCTCGGCCGGCGTCAGCGACTCCAGGACCACCATGAGCGCCAACGACACCGACTCGGCCCGCAGCGCGGGCTCGGCCGCGTCCGGCGCGGTCTCCCGCATCACCGGCTCGGGCAGCCAAGGCCCGATGTACGTCTCGCGGCGGCGCTTCACCGCCTCCTGCCGCGCGATCGCGGCGTTGATCGCCACCCGCACCAGATAGGCGCGGGCATGCTCGATCGGCGCGCCGTGCGAACGGCGCTCCCAGGCGAGCCAGACGTCCTGGAGCACGTCCTCGGTGTCGGCGACGGTGCCCAGCATCCCGTAGACGATGCCGAACAGCAGCTCGCGGTGCTCGGCGAACACCACGGCGGGCGGAGCGGGTACTGCGTTCACGGCGGCCCTCCTCGTTTCTCGGTCGCACTCCAAGAGCCGAACAGGGCCGCCGAATGTGACACCCGGATCGCGATCGTGACCGGGCTCGCAGTCGTTCTCTTGATGAGAGCGCGGCGAAGCCGCGCACGTTTCAGTCTTTTTGTCTGTTTTTCTAAGAGAGGTTCTAAACCTCGGAGCCGATATATATCAGAGATTTCAGGACATGCTTGCCCGGTTCGAGGACGCCTCTGAGCACCGGGAGTGCCGTTGCGGGCCAGTACAAGTGCGTGCCCGGCATCGGCTCGATCACCGCCGCCTCCCGGTCCCCCGTGCTGTCGATCAGCTCCGAGCGCAGACCCTGGCTCGAGACCACCGCCCGCGCGCCGTCCACCTCCGAGACGTGGCCGTCCTTCGGGACGCACCAGCCGCCCTCCCCCGTGTGCAGCACCCGCCCCGTCTCGATCACGTGCACCCGGGCGTGCCACCCGTCCACGGCCGCCTCGAGCGAGGTCGTGATCGTCACGTCCTCCCACGGCTGCCAGTTCACGGTGAGCACGCCGCTCTCGTCGATCGCGCCCTCGTCGGAGTCCTCGCGGCCGCGCCAGTGCCGCCCGTCCTCGGAGAGCAGCAGCGCCCCGTCGGGCACCGCCGACTCCAGGCCCGGACCGCCCGTCGCGTGCGAGAACCCCGCCAGCGTCGAGTACGCGAGCTTCCCGTACGCCGCCTCGCCCGTGCGCGCCCACGGCACCCACGCCTGGCCGTTCAGCCGCGTCACGTTGCCGGCGCGGTCCCGGACGTGCACCGCCCGCGCGGCCTTGTGCGGCTCCACGCCCGGGCCCGGCACGGCCGCCTCCACCGTCCAGAAGGGGTGGTCGGCCGGCGCCAGCAGGCCCGCGAAGACCTTCGTCGCCCACCACGGGGAACCGGCGGTCAGGTACTGCTCGGCGACGGCGTTGTTCGGGTACGCGTACCCCACCGTCAACCGCCCCTCGGGGTCGAGGATCGGCTTGTCCCACCACCATTCGAGGTGGCGGCGGCTGAACCCGGCCGCCTCCGCCCACGGCACCGCCTCCACGTCCGCGGCCGCCAGCGCGCCCCACAGGCACCCTTGCGCGAACCGGTACCCGAGGCTGCGCCCGTACGGGACGGCCGCGCCGTCGGCGGCGAACCAGGAGCGGAACTTGCGGGCGAACGCGGAGGCGTTCGGCACGTACCGGTCGTCGCCGGTGAGCTTGTAGTGCAGGAGCGCGTACGTGTGGAAGGCGAACGGGTTGTAGTAGTCGACGCGCCCGCCCGGGCCGTCCTCGAAGACGCCGGTGCCGAGGGCGAAGTCCCCCATGCGCTCGAGATGCGCCGTCGCGACGGCCGGGTCGTGCGCGATGCCGATGCGGGTGAGGCCGTGCCCGGCGAACACCGGGAAGTAGTGCCAGTTCATGTCGGCCGGGGTGGCGAGGTAGGCCTCGCCGAGCCAGGCCGCGACGACGTCCTTCGCCTTGGGCGCCAGGGGGTCCCAGAGCTTCTCGGGGGCGAGGGAGAGGGCCCAGCCGACGGAGGCGGATTCGACGAGCCGCTGGCCGCCACCGGCGCCCACGTACCAGGGGTCGGCGGGATCGAGGGCGCGGGTGAGGGCCGCGGCGTAGGCGGCCCAGAGGTCGTCGGGGACGGCGTCCTTGGCGGCGGCCAGGCCCCACAGGGGCCGGGTCAGCAGCTCGAACCAGTCCTCCGCGTGGGAGTGGTTGGACATGGTGACCGGCATGGCCTCGGGGCCTTGGAACGCCAGTTCGGCGGCGGGCCTCCCGATCGCGAGCGCGGCCGAGGCCCACCCGGTGTAGCTGTGGTCAAGCGGTCCGAAGATGCGCTGCGGTGAAGTCACGCTGGCAGACGCTATCAACGCGGCCCGGTCGGGGCAAGGGGTCCCGGCGAACCCATGCCGGATGCGGGGGCTTTCGCGGGGCTGCGGACGGCGTCAGGGCCCGCCCGGGCGCCGGTCGAAGCCGGTGTGGGCTTCGCCGGGCCTCGGACGGGCCCTGGTGCCGTGTGACATGTGATATGCCACTTCAGGCGGCGCGGGCCGCCGTTCCGCTCGCGTCGTCCGGGGTGTCGTCCGTGGACGAGAGCGCGGGCAGGGCCGCGACGGCCGTGAGGCCGGTGTCGGCGACCGGGAGGTCCGGGTGGGTGCGCTGCCAGCGGCGGGCGAGCCAGCCGAGGAAGAGGCCCACGGCTGCCATGGTGACGACCGAGCCGACGAGCGACTGGAGCCCCGGTCCGGCGATCCACGCGATCACCAGGCCGAGGCTGACCGAGTACACGGCCCACAGCACCCCGCCGAGGGCGGCCATGCGCGCGTACGGCGGCTTGGCGGTGCCGGCCGCCGCCCACGCCAGCGCGGTGCGCCCGGCGGGGAGGAACCGCGCCACCATCGTCGTCCGATAGGGATGGTCGCTGATGGTGCGCTGCAGGAGGGTTTCGAGTTTCGCCACGGTCCCGGTGACGAGTCCGCGCACCGCGCGCGGGCTGCGGCGCGCCAGTCCCGTCCGCAGGGTGCGGAACAGGCGGTAGCCGAGGAATTCGCCGAGCCAGGAGGCGACGGCGGCGCCCACGAGCAGCACGCCGATGAGGAGCGGGTTGCCGAAGACGAGCCCGGCGGCGGCGGTCACGAGCGTCGCGCTCGGAAGCATCGGGACGAAGAAGTCCGCGACCACCATGCCGATGAGGATGAGCATCGCCCAGAAGAAGACCATCATGAGTCCCCCGTTCGCCGAGTGCCGGAGGGGACCGGGCCGGGGGCTGGCCCGGTCCCCTTCAGGCATCGGCTACTTGGACGCTCCGACGAGCTCGCGCTCGTCCTCGTGCGGGGCGTCCTGGGCGAGGTGCTCCTGGAGCTTGTCGCCTTCGACGTCCACGTTCGGCAGGATGCGGTCGAGCCACCTGGGGATCCACCACGAGCCGCGGCCCACGAGGGCCATGATCGCGGGGATGATCGCCATGCGGACGACGAACGCGTCGAAGATGACGGCCGCGGCCAGGCCGAAGCCCATCGCCGCGATCATCGCCTCGCCGCTGAAGATGAACGCCGCGAAGACGCTGATCATGATGAGCGCGGCGGCGACCACGACCCGCGAGGAGTGGCCGTAGCCCTCCACGATGGCCTGCTTCGGGTCGGCGCCGTGGACATAGGCCTCGCGCACACGGGTGACCAGGAAGATCTGGTAGTCCATGGCGAGGCCGAAGACGAGGCCGATCATGAGGATCGGCATCATCGACATGATCGGGCCGGGCTGGTCGACGTTGAACAGCTCCGCCATCCAGCCCCACTGGAAGACCGCGACGAGCGCGCCGAGCGCGGCGAACACGCTGAGCATGAACCCGAGCGTGGCCATGACCGGCACGAGCAGCGAGCGGAACACCAGCAGCAGGATGAGCGCGGCGAGCCCGACGACGATGAGCATGTACGGCAGCAGCGCGTCGTTGAGGTTGTCGGAGATGTCGATGTTGAGCGCGGTGGCGCCGGTGACCGACCAGTTCGCGTCCGTGTCGTCGGCGAGGGCGCCGCGGATCTCGTGCACGAGCTCGTTGGTGGCGTGGTCGGACGGTCCGGTCTCCGGGATGAGGGTGACCATGACGGTGTCCAGGTCGGCGTTCGGGAACGCCTGGCCGACGACGGCGATGCCGTCGATGCCGTTGAGCTCGTCGGTGATGTTCTGCGCGGCCGTCATGGCGTCGACGCCGTCTTCGAGGTCGCCCACGATGATGAGCTGGCCGTTGAAGCCTTCGCCGAAGCCCTCGCTGATGAGGTCGTACGCCTGTCGCTGGGTGGTCTCCTCACCGGAGGAGCCGGCGTCGGGCAGGCCCAGTTCGAGGTCGAGCGCCGGGTAGGCGAGCGTGCCGAGGCCGACGATGCCGACCAGGGCGACCAGGATCGGGTGGCGGGTGACGAACCCGGCCCACCGCTTGCCACCGTTGGGCTTCGAGTCGTGCAGGCCCTCGGCGATGCGGCGGCGCTGCCGCTTGGTGAAGATCCGCTTCCCGGTGAACCCGGCGAACGCCGGAAGCAGGGTGACTGCGATGAACACGGCGATGACGACGGTGACGGCGGCGGCCACGGCCATCTCGGTCAGGAACGGGATGTTCACGACCGACAGGCCCAGGAGCGCGATCACGACGGTCAGGCCGGCGAAGAACACGGCGGAGCCGGCGGTGCCGACGGCGCGGCCCATGGCCTCGGCGCGGGCGCGCTTGTCCTCCACGCGGCTGTCCTTGGCGAGTTCGCTGCGGAAGCGCGACAGGATGAACAGCGCGTAGTCGATGCCAACGGCCAGGCCGATCATGGAGGCCAGCGTGCCGGTGGACTCGCTGACGTTCATGAAGGAGGTCGCGGCGAGGATGCCCGCGGTGGTGAGCATGACGCCGAGGACGGCGGTGATGATCGGCAGGCCCGCCGCGAGGAGGGCGCCGAAGGTGACGACGAGGACCACGAGCGCGACGCCGATGCCGATGAGCTCGGTGGAGCCGGTCTCGGGCATCGCCTGGAGGACGTCGCCGCCGACCTCGACGCGCACGCCGGCGTCCTCGGTGTCGGCCACGGCGTCTTCGAGGTAGTCGATGGTGCCCTCGTCGAGCTCCATCGAGGGCTCGGCGTAGGTGACCTGCATGACGGCGATGGTCTGGCCGTCAGCGGAGATCATGCCGACCGGGTTGCCCGCCTCGTCGGTCGCGAACGGGCTGGTGACCGTCGCGATCTGCGGAGAGTCGAGCATGGTCTGCTCGAGGCTGTCGATCGCGGCCTTGTTGGCGTCCGCGGTGAGCGGTTCGCCGTTCTCGGCCTCGAGCACGATCTGGGCGCTGCCGCCGTCGGCGCTGGCCTCGGGGAAGCGTTCTTCGAGGAGGTCGAAGGCCTCCTGGGATTCGGTGCCGGGGAGGACGAACTCGGGGTTCGTCTCCTGCTGCATGGTCGCCGCCGCGGCGCCGACGCCGCCGACGATGAGGATCCAGATCGCGAGGACGAGCCATCGCAGTCGATAGGACCCTCTGCCGAGACGGTAGAGGAAGGTGGCCACGCTGGGTGCTCCTTACAGGGTTCGCCGTCCGGCCCCGCCGCACGCGCTGCGTGGTGTGTCGCAGTGGGTGTGCGGCGGCGGGACCGGTCGGCTCGGGTGGTGTTCGCCGACGGCTTCGGCGGCGGGTTTCCTGGAGTGCTGTTCAGTTGTCGACTTGGCTCGCGGGCGGTTTCAGTTCCCGGGCAAGGAGGGCGGCTGGGTGATGCCGCGTTCGAGGACGGCGAAGCCTTCGGCTATCGCCTCGGGCAGGGTGCGGTCGCCGGGGTCGGCGAGCCAGTGCTCGGTGGTGGTCTTGATGCAGACCAGGGCGCTGCCGAGCACGAGGCGGGGGTAGAGGTCGGTGGTGGCGGCGCCGGTGGCCTCCGCGACGATGCCGATCGCCTCGGAGAACAACTCCATGAACTGGCCCGACTGCTCTTTGATGAGCGAGGGCGAGTTGTGGATCAACTGCTCGCGGCAGCGCATCGTCTCGAGGTCGAACTTCTCGTCGAGGTGCATGGCGATGGCGGCGTCGCGGATCGCGTCCCATATCGGCTGGGTCGCGGCCCGCTCGCGCAGGTCGGCGAGGAGGGCGTTGGTGGTCTCGTTGAAGTCGTGCAGGAGCGCGGCTTCCTTCGAGGCGAAGTAGTTGTGGAACGTGCGGGTCGAGACGCCGGCTTCGGCGGCGATCTCCTCGGCCGTGACGTTCCCGAGCCCTTCCTTCGCGATCGCGAGCCGGAAGGTCGCCGCGGAGAGAGCCGCCTGGGTGGCGGCCTTCTTGCGTTCGCGGAGTCCGGTGCGGTCGGTCATGAGAGCAACCCTAGTGGAGGTTACTCGCGTTCACAAGATGCAAATGAAGAAATTTTGCAGCAGGCGCAAATTTTCCTGGTGGGAACGTTTTATGTGAGCGGAGCCACGCAGGTGACGCCGGGGACGCTCCACTCGGTCACCGGCTCGGCCGCGCCCGACGGGTCGACCCGCACGACCGCACCGGAGTGCTGGCAGGCGACCAGGAGCGTGCCGTCGGCGGTGAGCACCGCGTCGCGCGGCCACGCGCCGCCGACCGGAACGGAGCGCACGAGCTGGCGCTCGGCCGGGTCGATCACGGCGACCTGGTCGGTCCCGCGCACGGTGATGTAGACGAGGCCGCGCTCGGGGTCGGGGACCACGGCGGCCGGCAGCGGCTGCGCCGCGTCCTCTTCGACGCCGATGTCGGGTAGGGCCGCGTAATCGGCGACCTCGCCGCCGGGCAGCGGGATCGGCGCACCGAAGGAGAACGTCGCGGCGTGCTCGTCGAACGCGCCGATCGCGACGGCGTTCGCCAACTCCCCCACGATGACCGCGCGGTCGCCGAGGAACGCGAGGTGGCGCGGGCCGAAGCCGGGCTCGAGCTGCGTGGTCCCGGCGAGCGTCAGCTTCCCGTCCTCGCCGAGGTCGAACGCGTGCACGCGGTCCGAGCCGAGGTCCACGGCCAGCACGCGTCCCATGTGACATACCACCTGGTGCGCGTGCGGTCCGGCCTGGCGGTCCGCGTCGGGACCGGACCCGGCGAGCTTGACGACGTCGGCCGCCTCGCCGAGCGTGCCGTCCTCGCCGATCGGGAGGACCGCGACCGAGGCGCCGCCCCCGTCGCCGTTGCCGTAGTTGGCGACGAGCAGCCAGCGCCCGCTCGGGTCCACAGTGGCGTGGCAGGGGTTGTTGCCGCCGGTGGACTGGCCCTGGCCGGCCCGGTCGAGCGCGAAGTCCTCGCCGAGGCGCCAGGCCGCGGCGAAGCCCGGCTCGGTCTCGGTGAGGGTGTAGACCGCTTCGGGGCCGACGTGGACCCACGACGGGTTGACCACCGGCGCGGCCGCGCCGAGACCGTCGGGCCCGGCCACGACGAGGCCCGGGCCGCCTTCAGTGGTGTAGTCGCCAAGGAGGTACCGCATGGGCCCGATCCTAGCCGCCCGCCGGAACGGCGACGCGGGCTCAGGGCGCCTCGGCGTTCCGGAGCCGATGCGAACGGCGGGAGGAGGAGGCGCCGCGCGCGGCGCGGCCGGTGGACGGGGGCGGCGCCCGGGGAAGCGGACGACGGGCGCTCGGGCTCCTACACTTGAGGCATGGCCGAGGACAGCAAGACCGACGCGCAGTGGCGCGAGCAGCTCAGCCGCGACGAGTACAAGGTGCTGCGCCAGGGCGGCACCGAGGCGCCGTGGACCGGTGAGTACGTCGACGAGAAGCGCCGGGGCGTCTACCGCTGCCGCGCGTGCGGTTCGGAGCTGTTCTCCTCCGACACGAAGTTCGACTCCCGGTGCGGCTGGCCCTCCTTCTGGACCCCGATGGCCGGCGACCGCGTGCGGCTCCTCGAGGACGGCAGCCTCGGGATGCGCCGCACCGAGGTGCGCTGCGCCAACTGCGATTCGCACCTGGGGCACGTGTTCTACGGCGAGGGCTGGGACAACCCCGACGACGCGCGCTTCTGCATCAACTCGATCAGCCTGACCCTGGAGCCGGTCGACGACGCGCTGTGAGCGCGCGGGCCGGTCGTGTTGGGCCCGAACGACTCAGGGCAGTGCCATATCACATGTCACACGTTGCGGCGGTGCTCCGCGGGCCGCGCTGCGCCCGGACGCCCTCGGGCGGGCTCGCGCCTCCCGACTAAGCTCTCCCACGTCCCCTGCTCCCCGAATCAGAAGCGAGGCCGAGGGTGGAACCCGGGAACCTGATCGCTGGCCGTTACCGCCTAGAGCAGCGCCTGGCCGCGGGCGGCATGGGCGCGGTGTGGCGCGGCACCGACACCCGGCTCAACCGCGTGGTCGCCGTCAAGCTCCTCCATTCCGGACTGTCGGGCAACGACCGGTTCCGCGCCCGCTTCCACCAGGAGGCCCAGGCCGTCGCCCAGCTCCAGTCGCCGGGGATCGTCAGCCTCTACGACTACGGCGAGGAGCACGCGCCCGAAGGCCTCGTCTCCTACCTCATCATGGAGCTCGTGCGCGGCCAGGCGCTCGACACCGTGCTGCGCGAGCGCCGCCGGCTCTCCCCCAACGAGACGCTGAAGATCATGGCCTCGGCGGCCGAAGCCCTCGACGTCGCCCACCAGGCCCACATCATCCACCGCGACATCAAGCCGGGGAACCTCCTCGTCGGCTCCGACGGCAGCGTCAAGATCGTCGACTTCGGCATCGCCGCCGCCAAGGGCGGCGCCGGGCTGACCGAGACCGGCACCGTCATGGGCACCCTCGCCTACGCCTCCCCCGAGCAGCTCCAGGGCGCGCAGCTCACCGGCGCGACCGACCTGTACTCGCTGGGCATCGTCGGCTACGAATGCCTCGCCGGGCGGCCCCCGTTCGCGGGGAACGAGCCGACCGCCGCGATCGCCGGGCACCTCACCGGCCAGCCCGGTCCGCTCCCGCCCGACGTCCCCGGGCCCGTCGCCCAGATCATCATGCGGTGCTTGGCGAAGGACCCGCGGCAGCGGTTCGCCTCGGCCGCCGAGCTCGCGCAGGTCTGCAAGTCCGGCGGCATGGGCGGCGGCACGACGACGATCCTCGCCCCTGCGCCGAGCCCCTACGGCCAGTCGCCGCAGGCGCAGTCCACGCAGATCATGACGCCGGGCATGGCCCCGGGAATGGCCGCCGGCGTCGCCCCCGCGCACACCTCGGTGCAACCCGTCCAGCACGACGACTACGGCAGCACCCCCGGGACCGGCCAGTACCGGACCGGCGGCGCCCCCGAGCGCCCGCTGCCGCCCCCGCGCGAGGCCGAGCAGCCCAAGCGCAACCCGACCGGCCCGATCCTGGTCGTCGTGGCGGGCATCGCGGTGCTCATCGTCGCCATGTTCCTGCTCAAGCCGTGGGACAAGTCCGACGACGACAGCGACCTCGCCGCGGGCGAGGACACCGGCAGCTCCTCGGCCGCCGAGGAGAGCCAGGGGGACACCGAGGCCGCCGAAGCGACCAGCGACGACTCCCAGGGCGATGCCGAAGAGGACAACTCTGACGACAACAACGGCGACAACGAGGAGAACACCGACGAGGAGACGACGGCCGATGAGGAGCCCGAGCTCGTCGAGCTCGAGGACTACAGCGGCTGGGACGTCAACGACGCCCTCTCGGACCTCGATGACCAGGGGTACACCGCGGTCTTCTCGACCACGACGGCGCCCGAGAGCAGCGACCACGGCACGTGCGAGGTCCTCTACCAGACCCCCGAAGGCGGCTCCGAGGTCGGCTACGACACGGAGATCACGCTCGAGTACGTCGCCAACGACGACTCCTGCCCGGACGGCAACCTCGAAGGCTGAGCCCCGGTGCGGCTC
Source organism: Glycomyces lechevalierae (assembly GCF_027622945.1). Lineage (GTDB taxonomy): Bacteria > Actinomycetota > Actinomycetes > Mycobacteriales > Micromonosporaceae > Glycomyces > Glycomyces rutgersensis. Next base: position 176,176 of record NZ_JAPZVQ010000001.1, read on the forward strand.
GACCTCTCGAGCCGCACCGCATCGCCGTACCCCGGCGCGACCACACTGACCGGGGCCGCTGCGAGGCGACGCTCCCGAACAGGGGGCGTACATCCGAGGCGATCACCCGCCTGCGCCCCTCGAACGCGACACTCCCGAACGCGGGGCGGGACACCCCGCGGCATGTCACACCCGCAGGGCACCCTTGATTCAGGGGACCCAGCGGATGCCCGATTTGCCGGGAACCGCCGTTCACATTCGCCACCTCTCGCCGCGCCCTCCCGGACCGCTCGGCGAGAATGGGCGGATGCCGCAACCGCCCGTGCTGCCCGAGCTGCCGATCCGCGAAGCCCTGCCCGCCCTCCTGGAGGCCGTGGCGCGCACCGGAACCGCGGTGCTCGCCGCGCCGCCCGGCACCGGCAAGACCACCCTCGCACCGCTCGCCCTCGCGGGCCTCATCCCCGTGGACGATCCCTCCACAGGAGCTGCCGCGTCATGTGTGACACGTGATATGCCACAGCGCCGCGTCCTCGTGGCCGAACCGCGGCGGCTCGCCACCCGCGCCGCCGCCACCCGCATGGCCGCGATCCTCGGCGAGAAGGTCGGCGAACGGGTCGGCTACCAGATCCGGGGCGAGACGCGCCGATCCGCCGCCACCCGCGTCGAGGTCGTGACCACCGGCGTCCTCCTCAACCGCCTCATCGCCGACCCCGAGCTCCCCGGCGTCGACCTGGTCGTGCTCGACGAATGCCACGAACGCCACCTCGAGACCGACACCGCCTGCGCCTTCCTCGCCGAGACCCGCCAGATCCTCCGCCCCGAACTCGGCCTCGTCGCCGCCTCCGCCACCGCCGACATCGACCTCTGGACCGGCCTCCTCGGCAGCGGCGACACCCCCGCGCCCGCCGTCAGCTCCGAGCCGATGCGCCACCCCGTCGCGATGCACTGGGCCCCACCGCGAGACCGCCTCAACGCCCCTGACGGCCTGCGCGTCGACCCCAGGTTCCTCGCCCACGTCGCCCACACGGTCGAACGGGCCCTCGACGCCGACGACGGCGACCTCCTGGTCTTCCTCCCCGGCGCCGCCGAGATCCGTCGCGTCGCCGAGCGGTTGTCCCACTTGGCAAACGAAAACCTCGGTGTCGATATATATCAATTGCACGGCTCGATTTCGTCGGCCGAGCAGGACCGCGCGCTCTCGGCGTCGCTTGCGAGCCGTAAATCTGCGGAGCGCATCGGGGACCGCCGCAGGATCGTCCTCGCCACCGACATCGCCGAATCCAGCCTCACCGTGCCCGGCGTGCGCATCGTGGTCGACGCCGGCCTCGCCCGCCGCCCCCTCATCGACCACGCCCGCGGCCTGCCGGGCCTGACCACCGCGTACGCCTCCCGCGCCTCGTCCGACCAGCGGGCGGGCCGCGCTGGACGCGAAGGCCCCGGCGCGGTCTGGCGGTGCTGGAGCGAAGCCGAGCACGCCCGCCGCGCCGCCCAGCCCGCCCCCGACGTCGCCTGCTCCGACCTCACCGCCTTCCGCCTCCAGGCCGCCTGCTGGGGCACCCCTGTCGCCGACCTCGCCCTGCCCGGCCCGCCGCCCGCCGGGGCGGTCGAAGCGGCCGAGGCGACGCTGCTCTCCTTGGGCGCCATCGGGGACGACGGCATGGCCACCGAACGCGGCCGCGCCCTCGCCCAGATGGGCGTCCACCCGCGCCTGGCCCGCGCACTCCTCGACGGCGCCGCCCGCGTCGGCGCCGAGAAGGCCGCCGAAGTCGCCGCGCTCCTCAACCTCGACCGCCGCGCACGCGGCGACGACCTCCTCGCCCAATGGCGCCGACTCCGCGTCCACCGCGACCGCCAATGGGAGTCCGAGGTCAAACGCCTGACCCGCGCACTCGCGAACGCCCGCAACGAGACCGCCCCCGGAGGACGACGCGGCCCGGTCGGCGACGACGAGGCCGCCGCGACCGTCATCGCCCTGGCCTTCCCCGAGCGCGTCGCCAAACGGCAAGGGGGCGCGGCGTTCACGCCGATCAAGGGCCGGGCCGACGCGAACCGCACGGGCGTGCCGACGAGCGCCGGGCAGTGGCGCACCGTCGCCGGGACCGGCGCGGTCGCCGCCGAAGACTCCTCGCTCGCCGGGAGCCCCTGGCTCGCCATCGCCGACGCCGACCGCTCCCCCGGCCGCGCCGCCGCGATCATCCGCGCGGGCGTCCCGATCGACGGCGAGCTCGCCTGCGAACTCGTGGGGGACACCGTGAGCGAACGCGTCGAGTGGGACGCCGAACGCCGCGACGTCGCCGCCCGGACCGTGCGGTCCCTCGGCGCGATCGAAGTGTCGTCGGAACCGCTGCGACAGCCCGATCCGGGACTCGTCGCCGCAGCCCTCGCCGAAGGGCTGCGGCGCGAAGGACTCGGCCTGCTCCGCTGGTCCGACGACGCGAAGCGCCTGCGCGAACGCATGGCGTTCTGCCACCGCGCACTCGGCGAACCCTGGGCCGACGTCTCCGACGCCGCGCTCTCAGCCGGCACCGACTGGCTGGAGCCGTGGTGGTCGCGGGCCCGGCGCCGCTCCGACGTCGAGCGCCTCCCGGTCGGCCAGGCCCTGCGGAACCTGCTGCCCTGGCAGGCCGGCATCGACGAGACCGCCCCCGAAGCGCTCGCGGTGCCCACGGGGCGTGAGGCCCGCGTCGACTACTCCGGCGGGACCCCCGTGCTCGCCGTCAAGCTCCAGGAGATGTTCGGCGCCGTCGACACGCCGCGCATCGCGGGCGTCCCCGTGCTCCTGCACCTGCTCAGCCCGGCCGGGCGGCCGCTCGCGGTCACCGCCGACCTGAAGTCGTTCTGGGAAGGGCCCTACCGGGACGTGCGCAAGGAGATGCGCGGCCGCTACCCCAAGCACCCGTGGCCCGAGGACCCGTACTCGGTGCCGCCGACCGCGAAGACCAAGCGGCACTTGCGGTGAGCGGCGCTAGGCGGCCGCGAACCAATCGTCGGCGGGCAGCAGCATGTACGTGCCCCACAGCGCCGCAGCGATCGTCGCCACGGCGAACAGGAAGATCCAGCCGCCCGCGGGCAGCGGGGTGATCCCGGCGAGCTGGTCGGCGTCCGACTGGCCCGAGCCGCGCCTGCGGCGGCGGCGCGAACCCAGCTCCAGCACCGGCTTCACCGAGCCGAGCAGCAGCAGCCAGGCGCCGACGTAGGCCGCGACCGTCTGCACGATCGCGTTGCCGTACCAGGTGGCCGCGAAGACGCCCGCGCCCGTCACGATGAGCGCCAGCGCGCCGTACCAGTTGCGGATGAACACGAGCATGACCGCCAAGAGCCCCAGCGTGATCCACAGGAGCAGGACGATGCGCCCGGCGCCGGTGAGGCCGGCGGCGAGGAGGCCGAGGGCGGCGGGGGCGATGTAGCCGGCGAAGAGGGTCATGGCGGCGCCGAAGCCGGTCGGCCTGCCGCGCGAGAAGGTCAGGCCCGAGGTGTCGGCGTGGAGGCGGATGCCGGTGAGGCGGCGGCGCATGAGGACGGCCATGAGGGCGTGCCCGCCTTCGTGCGCGATCGTGACCAGGCCGCGGGTCCAGCGCCACACGGGGGTGTAGAGGACGGCGGCGGCGGCAGCGGCCAGGCAGGCGAGCATGACCCAGACGGGCGGGGCGTCCTGGGTCTGGGTGAGGGTGTCGATGACGGTCTCGATGGGTTCCACTGGGCCTCAGACTTCGGGGTGAATCGGTCGCGCGGTGAAGGATGATCGTAGCCGCGCCCGTATGGTAGAGGGGGTAGAGGCACCTCCTCGTGGAAGGACGGCCCCCATGGGCACCGACGACCGCCCCGATCCTCACCTGAGCTTCCTCGAGCTGACCGATCAGATCGTCGAGGACCTGGCGATGCACAATCTCAAGGCCCGCGAGAAGCTGCGGGAGGGCATCGCGTGGCTCGAGGCGCGGCGGGAGGACGCCGGGCCGGCCGAGAACGCCGACATCGAGATCCTGCTGGCGCAGTGCCATGACGCGTTGAAGCGGATGGAGTCGCTGCGCGGGACCTACCAGGACGTGCGGGCGATCAACGCGGCGGCGCACGCCGAGCACGTGGAGTGGCTGGAGAAGCGGATGCTCGGCGGCACGGAGTCGCCGGAGGAGCGGCGGGAGCGCCAGGGGCGCCTGGACCGGCTGCGGCACGAGCGGCAGGCGCGGATGGACGAGCTGCAGCGGCGGTCGCGGGAGGCGCAGCCGCCGCCGCAGGCGGAGGGCGACGAGGGCGCGCGCTGAGCGACCGGTCCCCTTTCGGAGGTGACTGTTAACCTTGCGCTGCAAGGGCTTACCTGCGGTGATGCCGCGCTCGGCCGATAACGGTTCGGCCACGATCCATTGACATGTACCGATTCGTTCGGTAGGAATGAGGCCTGAACCGAATGAGAGAGCGCTCTCTCAAGATCGATCTGAAGCCAGATCAGATCCGAGAGAGCGGTCTCTCGGACCCGGCAAAGGAGCCGTCATGGCACGACAGCAGACCTCCGAACGACAGCACGCCTCCCCGCTCCGACCTTCCCGGCGCTCGCGCCGCGGCCTCGCCCGGATCGTCGCCGCCCTCACCGCGGGCGCGGCGGTGATCGCCGCCGCCGGCCTCGCCGTCGCGAGCGCCGGCGCCCAAGAGGGCCCCGAGGCCGCGCAGACCTGGAACCTCGTCTGGGCCGACGAGTTCAACGGTTCGGCCGGGCAGCAGCCCTCCACGTCGAACTGGATCTACGACCTCGGGCACAACTACCCCGGCGGGCCCGCGAACTGGGGCACCGGCGAGATCGCCGCCCACACGAACAACCCGGCGAACGTCTCGTTCGACGGCAGCGGCAACCTCAAGATCACGGCACTGCGCGACGGCGCCGGGGCCTGGACCTCGGCGCGGCTCGAGACGGTCCGCACGGACTTCAAGCCGCCCTCGGGCGGGACGCTGAAGGTCGAAGGGCGGCTGCAGCTCCCGCAGGTGACCGGGGAGGCGGCGCTCGGCTACTGGCCCGCGTTCTGGGCGCTGGGCTCGCCGTTCCGCGGGAACTACCAGAACTGGCCGGGCGTCGGCGAGTTCGACTTCATGGAGAACGTGAACGGTCTGGACTGGACCTTCGGGACGCTGCACTGCGGTGTGGCGCCGGGCGGGCCGTGCAACGAGTTCAACGGGATCGCGGGGCAGACCTACTGCGGCGGATCCTGCCACAACGGCTTCCACACGTACGGGTTCGAGTGGGACGAGTCCGGTGCGGCGGGCCAGTTGCGCTGGTACGTCGACGGTTCGCTGTACCACACGATCGACGAGGGCAGCCTGCCCGCGGACACGTGGGCGCAGATGACCGACCACGCCGGGTACTTCCTGATGCTGAACCTGGCGATCGGCGGGGCCTTCCCCGACGGGGTCGCGGGGCGGACGACGCCGACGGCGGCGACGGTGCCCGGGCATTCGATGCTCGTCGACTACGTGCGGGTGTACACCGCCGGCGGCGGCGGGACCGGTGAGCCGACCGATCCGCCGACGACCTCGAACCCGGGCGGGGCGCGGGACGCGTTCGCTCAGATCGACGCGGCCTCCTTCGACGCCGGTTCGGGTGCGACGGCGGGCGGCTCGTCGATCGGGCCGCTCGGCAACGGGGACTGGGTCCGGTACGACGACGTGAACTTCGGGTCGACGAGCCCGGCGGACTTCATCGCCCGGGTCGCCTCGGGCGCCGGGGGCGGGGTGAGCGGCCTGGTCGAGGTCCGGATCGACTCGGCCACGGCGACGCCGATCGGCTCGTTCGCGATCGCGAACACCGGCGGCTGGACCTCCTGGCGGGACGTGCCCGGCAACGTGACCGCCGTGACCGGCACCCACGACGTGTTCCTCACCTTCACTTCGGGACAGCCGCAGGACTTCGTGTCCGTGCAGGAATTCCATTTCAGACGCTGACCCGCCCGGCGCGGCGGTGCCCTCCGGCCGCACGGCCGCGCCGGCCCACCTGCCCCGCTCACAAGGCGGTGGCATATCACATGTCACGCGTGACGTACCGGCACCGAGAACGGTGCGGTCCGGCGTGACGCTTGCAAGGCCTCGAAGCGGTGCTTCGCTTCGGGGCCTTGCGATCCGGGCGAGAGAGCGCTCTCTCGTGCTCGGCGCGAGCCCGTCCCGGTCGCTACGGCGGCGACCCGGCCGTCAGGCCGCTCCCGCAGCCCTTGCGGGGGCGGATCCCTCACCGTCAACAGAAGAGCAGTGGAGAACCACCGATGAAGACCAGACCGATCCGCGCCGCCATGGCGGCGGCCGCCGCCGCGGCGCTCGCATTGACCGCCGCATGCTCCGGCGGCGGGGACGACGACGGCAAGATCACCCTCAGCGTCGGCCTGTTCGGCGACTTCGGCTTCGGGCCCCTCTACGAGGAGTACACGAAGCTGCACCCCGAGATCGAGTTCGAGGAGCGCATCGCCGAGTTCGCCGACCACCACACGAATCTCACCACCCACCTCGCGACGGGCTCGGGCGCCGCGGACATCGAAGCGGTCGAGGTCGGCTACATCTCGCAGTACACGGCCCAGCCCGACCGCTTCCACAACCTCCTCGACCTCGGCGCGGCCGACCTCGAAGGCCAATGGCTGGACTGGAAGTGGCAGCAGGCCCTCTCCAAGGACGGCGAGTCCCTGATCGGCCTCGGCACCGACGTCGGCGGCATGGCCATGTGCTACCGCCGCGACCTCTTCGAGCAGGCCGGCCTCCCGGTCGAGCGCGACGAGGTCTCGGCCCTGTGGGCCGGGTCCTGGGAGGACTATGTGGAGGTCGGCCGCCTGTACTCGGCGGCGACCGGCGGCGACTCCTTCTTCGAGTCCTCGGGGAACATGTTCCGCGCCATGGTCGAGCAGGCCGACGAGGGCGTGTACGACCGCGAGGACAACCTCGTCGTCGAGTCCAACCCGGCCATCGGCGACGCCTGGGACCTCACCGTCGAGGCGATCGAGGCGGGCATGTCGAACCGGCTCCAGGCCTGGACGCCCGAATGGAACGCCGGGTTCAACGAGGGCACGTTCGCGACCATCATCTGCCCGGCGTGGATGACCTCCTACATCGAGACGAACGCCCCCGACTCGGCCGGGCTGTGGGACATCGCCACGGTCCCCGGCGGCGCCGGGAACATGGGCGGCTCGCACCTCGTGCTGCCCGCGCAGGGTGACCACCCCGAGGAGGCCTACGAGTTCATCGAGTGGCTCACCGCGCCCGAGCAGCAGCTCAAGGTGTTCGAGTCCACCGGGAACTTCCCGTCCACCCCGGGCCTGTACGAGGACGAGGCGCTGACGGGCCTCACGAAGCCGTACTTCAACGACGCGCCCGTCGGCCAGATCTTCACCGCCGCGGCCCAAGCGGTGCGGCCGCAGTACCAGGGGCCGCTCCAGGGCGACGTGCTCGCGACGATCGGCCAGGGCCTCGGCCGCATCGAGGACGGCAGCCAGACGCCCGACGAGGCCTGGACGCAGGTCCTCGCCGACCTCGAATCGTTCTAGCCCCGGGGGGCGGGCGGGGCCGCCGCCCCCCCCCCGCCCGGCCCCCCCCCCCCCGGGGCCGGCCCCCCCCCCCCCCCCCCCCCCGCCCGCCCCCGCCCCCGACGACCCTGAAAGCGACCCGATGACCATCGCCGCCAAGCGCACCGCCGACCCGACCGGGCGGTCCTCCCCCACCGCACCCCGGCGCTTCCAGCTGCTGCGCTACCGACTCGACCTCAAGGCCTCCCCGTACCTCTACATCGCCCCGTTCTTCGTGCTGTTCGCCGTGTTCGGGCTCTTCCCGCTCGCCTACACCGCCTGGGTGTCCACGCACGAGTGGAGCCTGCTCTCCGACGCGCACGTCTTCGTGGGCCTCGGGAACTACCAGACGCTGCTGGGCGACCGGTACTTCTGGAACGCCCTGGGCAACACGCTGTCCATCCTGCTGCTCGCCACCGTCCCGCAGCTCCTGGCCGCGCTGCTGCTCGCGCACCTGCTGACGCTGCGGCTGCGCGGGCAGACGTTCTGGCGCATGGGGATGCTCCTGCCGAACGTCGCCTCCGTGGTGGCCGTCGCCGTCATCTTCAGCCAGTTGTTCGGCCGCGACTTCGGACTCGTCAACTGGGTCCTCGAATCGCTCGGGGCCGGGCGCGTCGACTGGCAGTCCGGCAGTGCCACGTCACATATCGCCATCGCGGTCATGGTGGCGTGGAAGTGGACCGGCTACAACGCCCTCATCTACCTCGCCGCCATGCAGTCCGTCCCGCGCGAGGTCTACGAGGCCGCGCACCTCGACGGCGCGTCCCGGATGCAGCAGCTGTTCCACGTCACCGTCCCGATGATCCGGCCCACCATCGTGTTCACGGTGATCGTCTCGACGATCTACGGGCTGCAGATCTTCGCCGAGCCGCAGCTGTTCGGCGGCGGCGGGCCCAACGGCGTCACCGGCGGCGCGTCCCGGCAGTTCCAGACGCTCACGCTCTACCTGTACGAGCACGGCTTCAACCGCGGCTTCGAGTTCGGCTACGCCTCCGCGGTCGCGTGGACGATGTTCCTCGTCATCGTCCTCGTCGCCCTCCTCAACTACCTGTTCATCCGCCGCATCAGGAGCGACTCATGACCCGTGCCGACCTCGCCCCCGCGCCGACGGGCGCCGCAGACTCCCGATGGGCCGGCCGCACAGCCTTGCCGGGCCGGCCGACCCATCGGGCCCGGGCCCGGTTGCGGGCCCTGCGCGAGCAGCCCGGCCGCCTCGTCTACCTGACACTGGTCGCGGTCCTGTTCTTCTCGGGCTTCCCGCTGTACTACAGCTTCGTGGTCGCCTCCCGCGACAACTCGGCGCTCGCGCAGGTCCCGCCGCCGGTCCTGCCCGGCGCGAACCTCGTGGCGAACGTCGAGCGGGTCTTCGCCACGGTGCCCTTCGGTACGGCGCTGTGGAACTCGGTGATCGTGAGCGCCTCGGTGACGGCGTCCGTGGTGTTCTTCTCGACGCTCGCCGGGTTCGCGTTCGCGAAGCTGGAGTTCAAGGGCGCCAAGGTCCTGCTGGTCGCAGTGGTGGCGACGATGATGGTGCCGGTGCAGTTGGGCGTGATCCCGCTGTTCATGCTCATGATCGAGCTGGAGTGGACGGACACGCTGTGGGCGGTCATCGCGCCGGGTCTGGTGAGCGCCTTCGGGGTCTTCTTCATGACCCAGTACCTGCGCGGTGCGCTGCCGGGGTCGCTCATCGAATCGGCCAGGATGGACGGCGCCTCGACGTTCCGGATCTTCTGGCAGATCGTCATGCCCGCCGCGCGGCCCGCGGCCGTGGTCCTCGGCGTGCTCACGTTCCTGACCTCCTGGAACGACTACTTCTGGCCGCTCATCGTCCTCTCCAGCCCCGAGCGGCAGACCGTGCAGGTGGCGCTCTCGACGCTCAGCGGCGGGTACGTGACCGACCAGTCGTTGGTGCTGACCGGGACCATGCTGGCTACGCTTCCTCTGCTGGCGGTGTTCGCGCTCTTGGGCAAGTACATGATCAGCGGGATCATGCAGGGCGCGGTCAAAGGCTGAGACGACGGAGGCGGAAGGCATGCGGCGAGCGGAAGCGGTGGCCGGCGGCGGGCCGGTGCGGGCCCCCCGCACTGGGCGGCCCACGTTGGAGGAGGTCGCCGAGCGGGCGGGCGTGTCGCGCGCGACGGTCTCGCGGGTCGTCAACGGCCAGACCACGGTCGCCGAGGACCTGCGGCGGGCCGTCGAGGCGGCCGCAGCCGAGCTCGGCTACGTGCCGCACGCCGCCGCGCGCTCGCTGGTGACCCACCGGACCGATTCGGTGGCGCTCATCCTGCCGGAGTCGCCGAACCGGGTCTTCTCGGACGACCAGTTCTTCCCGAGCGTCATCCGCGGGGTCGCGGCCGAGCTCGACGCGGCCGGGAAGCTCCTGGTGCTGCTGACGACCGGTTCGGCGGAGGCGCGGTCGCGGGCCGAGCGGTACGCGGTGGGCGGGCACGTCGACGGCGTCATGTTCGCGTCCCTGCACGACGCGGACCTGCTGCCGGAGCTGATGCTGCGGCGCGGGGTGCCGGTGGTGTGCAACGGGCTGCCGCACCTGGCCGCGCCGTGCATCGACGTCGACCACATCGGGGGCGTGAAGGCGGCCGTGGAGTTCCTGCTCGCCAAGGGCCGCAGGCGGATCGCCACCGTAGCCGGCCCGCAGGACATGGTCGCCGGACGGGAGCGCCTGGACGGCTACCGGCAGGCGCTCGCGGCCGCGGACCGGCGCGCGATCGTCGCGGTCGGCGACTTCACAGCCGAGTCGGGGCACGCGGCGATGCGGCAGCTGCTCGCGGACGAGCCGGACCTCGACGCGGTGTTCGTGGCCTCGGACCTCATGGCGCACGGCGCGCTGCAGGCGCTGCGCGAGGCGGGCCGGAGCGTGCCCGGGGACGTGTCGGTGATCGGGTTCGACGACATCGCCCTGGCGACGTACTGCGACCCGCCGCTGACGACGGTGCGCCAGCCGATCGCAGAGATCGGCCGCAGCATGGCCCGGACCATGCTGCGGCTCTTGGAAGGTCGTGAGGTCGAACCGCTGACGATCCTCCCCACGGAACTTGTCGTGCGCACCTCGGCGTAGCGGCAGCGCACACGCGCCGCTACGCCGAGGTGCGGCACTTGCTGGTAAGGGATTCCGAGCGCGGCCGCGCGGCGGCGGCCACATGCCGGGTACCGCCGCCGCCCGCGGCGCGGCTAGGTGAAGAGGCTCACCCCGCCGGGGCCGACCAGCAGGCCGACGATGATCACCACGATCCCCAGGAGCACCTGGCCCCGGAAGATCATGAAGATGCCGTAGATGACGAGAAGGACCGCGAGGATCCACAGAATCAATGCCATGCGGACCGGTTACCCGGGAGGGCGAAAAAGTATGTCTACTGTCTTCGCTCAGTCGATCCCGATCCGACACGCCGCATGCCATGTGACGTGTCACGTGTTACCCGACCTGCGGGCCCCCCGCACCACCCTGACATGCAGGTATGACAGGAATCGACCCGCTTTGGGAAGTGAATCCGATTCGCGAAGCGTCCGGGGCGCGCGGCGGCCGAGATGGCGGCATGCGACGCGGAACGGCATCGGTTAAAGACGGAATGTCGGTGTCGCATGGTCCACTTGGACCATGGAGGTCGCACTCGTGCACGGTCGCGGCGGGGAGGGGTGGACGATGCCCCTCCCCGGCGGCGCCGTCACGTACCACCCCGATCTGGCAGCGGCAGTCGCCGCGATCGAGGCCGAGGCGCGGCGCGGCGCGGGCCGGGCACGGATCGCCGCCAGCGCGGGCGAACGGCAGGCGGGGCTTGAGGCCGGGACCGAGCGGAGCGCCGAGCCTGGAGGCGCCGTTCATGAAGCGAGCGAGCGCGATGCACCGCACCAGCCCGATCTCGCCGACGTCCGGTCCGAGGACTCCCCCGCCGACCGCGACCGGGCCGACTTCGGGAACGGCCACGCTGAAGGGCCCCGCTGGGTCCTGGCCGGCGCCGCGCAGGACTACCCGCCGCTGCTGGCGGCCGGGGCGCGTCTGGACCGGTGCCGGGACCTGCGGCTCGCCGAGCGGATCCTCTGCCGTGTCGAAGGGCGTGAACCGCCGGCGGTGACGGCCGAGACCGACCCGGACGCCGGGACGTTGTTCGAGCGGGAACCGGAGCCGGTCGACGGGCCGGCGCTCCTGGTCCGTCTGCAGGCGACCTGGCTCGACCAGCGCCGACGTGCCGCCGCGGCCGGGATCCCGGGTCTGGGGACGCTGCTCGCGGCCGAGTCGGCGGGGGCGCTGGTGGCGGCCGAGATGAGCCGCACGGGCGTCCCGTTCGACCGGAGCGTGCACGACCGGCTGCTGCGGGACCTGCTCGGTCCGCGGCCGACGAAGGGGATGCGGCCGAGGAAGCTGCAGGCGTTGGCGGACAAGGTGGTGGACGCGTTCGGGCATCAGCTCAACCCCGATTCGACGAAGCAGGTCCTCGCGGCCTTCCATGCGGCCGGGCTCGATGTGAAGAACACGCACTCGTGGGAGCTGGCGTCGGTCGACCACCCGGCCGTGGAGGCGTTGAAGGTGTACCGCGAGCATGCGCGGGTGTGGTCGGCGTTCGGGTGGAACTGGGCGGACGCGTGGGTCTCGGGGACGGGAGCGCCTGGGGCCGAGGCCGATCCGGCGCTCGCCGACCGGGGCCGGTTCCGGCCGGTGTACATGGTGGCGGGGGCGGACACGGGGCGGTGGGGCACCGACGGGGGCGGGGCGCTGCAGCTCCCCCATGCGGTGCGGGAGGCGATCCGGGCCGAGCCGGGGTGGAAGCTCGTGGCGGCGGACGCGGCGCAGCTCGAGCCGCGGCTGCTCGCGGCGATCAGCGGCGACCAGGCGATGATCGCGGCCACGGCGGCCGATGACCTGTACACGGAGTTGGCGCCGCGTTTGGGCGGTGAGCGTTCGAAGGCGAAGATCGCGCTCATCTCGGCGATGTACGGCGGTACCGCTGGGGATGCGGCGCAGTTGGTGCAGCTCATGCGCGACCGCTTCCCGGCCGCGTTCCACCGGGTGGAGTCGGCCGCGCGGACGGGTGAGAAGGGCGGGCTGGTCCGCACGTGGCTGGGGCGGACGGTGCCGGCGCCGGGCGAGCGGTGGTGGCAGGCGCTCAACTCCGAGGACGGCACCCGGGCCGCGACGGGCCGCGGGCGGTTCACCAGGAATTTCATCGTGCAGGGGACCGCCGCCGAATGGGCGCTGGTGCTGCTGGCGCTGCTGCGGCGCGAGCTGTACGAGCGGGATCTCGGGGAGCTCGTGTTCTTCCTGCACGACGAGGTCGTGGTCCACTGCCCGGCCGACCATGCGGCGACGGTCGGCGCGGTCATCGAGCGGGCCGCCGAGGCCGCCACGAGGACGCTCTTCGGCGATATGCCGGTGCGCATTCCCTTGCGGCCGAAGGTGGTCGACAGCTACTCCGAAGCGAAATAGGGTCGGCCCCGATCGGGTGAGCCCGCTGTTCGAGTCGGAGCGGCGTCGTACCCGTGTGTCAGGGTTTTTCCGGGGGTTCGCCGTACGGGTAATATGTGACATGTCACGCGGTATCGCCGGAACGTCGGTGGATTCGGCCTCGCCCCCACTGGAAGTCGTAGTACTTGGGTACCACTCGCGTCCCGGAAGTTCGCTCTTGAAACGGATGAAGGCCCGCTTCGCGCGCCGTAGCGTTCTGGGCATGATCGAGATCGAGCACTTGACGAAGCGCTACGGCAAGAAGACGGCCGTGGACGATCTGACGTTCGCCGTCAAACCCGGCGTCGTCACCGGCTTCCTCGGGCCCAACGGCGCCGGGAAGTCCACGACGATGCGCGCCATCGTCGGCCTGGACGCGCCCACGAGCGGCCTCGCCCGGGTCAATGGGAAGCACTACTCCGAGTTCCGCTCGCCGCTCACCGAGGTCGGCGCGCTCCTTGAGGCGAAGTCCGTCCACGCCGGGCGCAGCGCCTACAAGCACCTCCTGGCTTTGGCCCGCACCCACGGCATCCCCAAGCGCCGCGTCACCGAGGTCATCGACCTCGTCGGCCTCCACGAGGTCGCCGGCAAGCGCGTCGGCGGCTTCAGCCTCGGCATGGGCCAGCGCCTGGGCATCGCCGTGGCGCTCCTGGGCGATCCGGCCGTGCTGATCCTCGACGAGCCGGTGAACGGTCTGGACCCGGACGGCGTGAAGTGGATCCGCTTGCTGCTCAAGGGACTCGCCGCCGAAGGGCGGACGGTGTTCCTGTCCTCGCACCTGATGAGCGAGCTGGCGCAGACCGCCGAGCACCTGATCGTGATCGGGCAGGGCCGGCTCTTGGCGGACACCACGGTGGACGCGTTCGTGACCGGCAGCGGGCAGACGCGCGTGCGGGTGGTCTCGCCCGACGCGGCGCAGTTGGCCGAGCGCCTGGCCGGGCCGGGGATCACCGTGTCGAGTCCGGAGCGAGGGGTCCTGGAGGTGACCGGGACCGAGGCGGCCGTCGTGGGCCAGACCGCGGCCGCGCACGGCCTGGTGCTGCACGAGCTGCGCACCGACCGAGGGTCCCTTGAGGACGCGTTCATGCAGTTGACCGCCGACGCGGTCGAGTACCGCCAGACCAGTGAAGGGGCGAACCGATGACCGCCGCCGCGATGACCGACCGGCCGACGGCCTACACGCCGCCGGCGAACTACCGGCTGAGCGCGGCGGGGCTGCTGCGCTCGGAGTGGACGAAGCTGTGGTCGCTGCGCTCGACCTGGATCGTGCTGTTGTGCGCGGTCGTGTTCAGCGGGGGCCTGGGCGCGATCATCGCGTCGAGCGTGCCAACCGACCAGGCGTTCGGCGGGGCCGGCTCGGCGGTCGACTTCTCGATGGCGGGCATCTCGCTCGCTTCGGTGTTCGTGGCGGTGCTCGGCATCCTCACGGTGACCGGCGAGTACTCGACCGGGTCGATCCGGTCGACGATGTCGGCGGCGCCGAAGCGCCTCTCGGTGCTGTGGGCGAAGGCCGCCGTGTACGGGGCCGTCGTGGCGGTGCTGTTCGGCGCCATGGTGTTCCTGACGTTCTTCATGACGCAGGCGATCTTCTCCGGCACGGCGCTGGGCGGAGTGTCCCTCTCGGACGACGGGGTGCTGCGGGCGCTCCTGGGCTACATGGCGATGATCGTGTACCTGGCGCTGCTGGCGCTCGGCATCGGTGCGATCCTGCGCAACTCGGCGGGTTCGATCGGGTTCTACATCGGCGTGATCATGATCCTGCCGCAGCTGGCGACCCTGCTGCCCTGGAACTGGGTGAGCGATGTGACGCCGTACGCGCCGGGCAACGTGCCCAACGCGATCCTGCTGGTCGACCCGGCCGGGTCGACCCTGTCGGTGGGCGAGTCCTGGCTGTGGATGGGCATCTGGCTCGTCGTCACCTACGGGCTGGCGGGCGTGCTGCTCAAGCGCCGCGACGTGTGAGAATCCCGTTGTGGCCGAGGCCGTGACCGTTCCCCGCAAACGCGGGATGTGGCAGCGGATGCTGGAGTTCGACTCCCGGCATCCGCTGCTTTGGAATCTGTTCCCGATCTTCCTGTACGTGACCGGCGGATGCATCGGGCTGATCGGGATCGCCGCCGCTGATCTGGAGGTGCGGCATCCGCTGGCCCAGGCCGTGGCGATCGTGCTGTTCATGGCGCCGACGATCTGGCGGCGCCGCTACCCGCTCGCGGTGCTGCTGAGCCAGTTCGTGCCGCTGTCGATCACGATCCCCCTCGGGTTGACCGATGACGGGTCGGGGCTGGTGAACGCGGCGTCGGCGCTGGCGTTCACCGTGAACCTGTACAACCTGGTGCTGCGGCGGCCGTTGAAGCTGCTGTGGTGGGCGGGGGTGATCTCGCTGGTGCCGTCGCTCGTCGACTGGATGGTCAACCATGACCAGTCGGTGCTGGGCTTCCTCGGGTTCTTCGGCCCGGGCGCGATCTACTTCGGGTTCGTGGTGGCGATCGGCATGCTGATGCGCACCCGCCGGGAGTTCCAGCATTCGGAGCGGGACCAGGCGGCGCAGCAGGCGGTGGTGGAGGAGCGCAACCGGATCGCGCGGGAGATGCACGACATCATCGGGCACAATCTCGCGGTGATCAACGCGCTCGCGGACGGCGGCGCGTACGCGGCGACGGCCGCCCCCGAGAAGGCCAAGGAGGCGCTGGAGGCGATCGGGCGCACGAGCCGGGAGGCACTGGCGGAGCTGCGGCGGGTGCTGTCGGTGCTCAAGGCCGAGGAGGGCGCGGAGCTGGAGTTGGCGCCGCAGCCGGGCCTGTCCGATCTGGAAGGGCTCATCGAGCGGGTCCGGGAGGCGGGCCTGCCGGTGACGGTGTCGGTCACGGGCGAGCCGTTGCCGCTGTCGGAGAACCAGCAGTTGGCGGTGTACCGGACGGTGCAGGAGTCGTTGACGAACGTGTTCAAGCACGCGAGGGGCGTGAAGCGGGCCGAGGTCTCGATCGAGTACCAGGGCTCGGGGCTGTCCGTGACGGTGCGCAACACGGGGAACCGGGTGGACGAGGCCGGCACCGCGCGTGGTCTGGCAGGCTTGTCGGAGCGGGCGGCGGCGTTCGGCGGCACGATGGTGGCCGGGCCCGAAGTGCTCGGCGGCTGGCGGGTCGCCTTGTGGCTGCCCAGGAACGGAGAGGAGCGCCGGTGACCACGTTGTTGATCGTGGACGATCATCCCTTGCAACGCATGGGGTTTCGGATGCTGGTGGAGAGCCAGTCGGATCTCGTGGTGCTCGGCGAGGCCGACAACGGGGCCGACGCGGTGCGGCGGGCGACCGAGCTGGGCCCTGACGTGGTGCTCATGGACGTGCGCATGCCGGGCGTGGACGGGATCGAGGCGACGCGGCGGATCATCGCTGCGGGCGGGCGCAGCCGGGTGCTGGTGCTGACCACGTTCGACCTCGACGAGTACGCGTATGCGGCGCTGCGGGCCGGCGCGAGCGGCTTCCTGGTCAAGGACGCGCAGCCGGAGGAGCTGCTCACGGGCATCCGTGTGGTGGCCGCCGGGGACGCGGTGGTCGCGCCGAAGCTGACGCGGCGGCTGCTCGACCGGTTCGCCGACCAGTTCCCCGTCGAAGGCGAGGGCGACGCCTCAGCGGCGGCAGGGCGGCTCGAAGTTCTCACCGAGCGGGAGAAGGAAGTGCTCACCGCGATCGGACGCGGTTGGAACAACACCGAGATCGCTGAGCGGTTCCACCTCGCCGAGTCGACGGTGAAGACCCACGTGGGCCGCATCCTCGCCAAGATCGGCGCCCGCGACCGGGTGCAGGCGGTCATCTTCGCCTACAACACCGGTCTGGTCTCCCCCGACGGAAACTGAGCCCTCGGCCGAACGCGGTGGCATGTCACATGTCATGCGGCACCGCCGCAACGGCGGCCGAGAGGGCCGCCGTTGCGGCGGTGCCGCCAAGACGGCCTGCACGGCCCGGGCTCGGTGATATGTCACATGCCATGTGCCGGCGCTGCCGCGTTCGGTCCTCAGTGGTATGTCACATGGCATGTGGCACTCGTGAGATCGGCGCCTTGCCGCCGGTCAGCGCCGCGTGAACGCGAGCAGGTCGCAGTCGGACTCGACCGGTCGCGGTGCGGTCTCGGCGGCCGCGTCGGCTTCGAGGGCCGCCAGGCCGTCCCGGTACTCCTCGTCGGTCAGGTGCTCGTAGACCGACAGGGCCCGCATCCGCTGCCGCCCTGCGTATTCGGCGAGGCTGTCGGCCGAGCGGTGGTGGACCTCGGTGAGTGCGGTGTGGGCGAACCCGGCGTCGGCGAACACGCCCAGGGTCTCGTCCAGGGTCGGGAACACCACGGCGTCGATGTCGCGCGTGCGCGGGAAGTACCGGTACAGCAGCAGGTCCTTGAGCCGGTCCGAGAGCGTGGTCGCCATGAGCAGCCGCGCGCCCGGGGCGAGGACCCGTGCCAGCTCCCGGGCGGCCGCGGGCCGGTCCGGCACGTGGTGCCAGACGAGGAACATCAGCGCCAGGTCGGCGCTCGCGTCGTCGACCGGCAGGGCCGAGGCATCGCCCGGCACGTATCTGACGAGCGGGTGCGAGGACTCGATGTGGGCGACCTCCCGCATCCGCGCCGAAGGCTCGACACCGATCACGTCGGCCCCGAACTCGTCGGCCAGCGCGGGCGTGAAGCGCCCGGTGCCGGAGCCGACGTCGAGGACAGTGGCGATGCGGCGGTCGCCGGCGTGTTCGCGGAAGGCCCGCATCCAGGTGCGGCGGCTCGCGGGCAGGAGCCTCCGGCCCTTCGCGTATCCGGCGTGCTGTGTGCGGTCGTAGTCGACGCGTTTGAGTCCCACCTTGTCCCCCAACCTGTGTCAGCTTGTTCGTGCTATGGCGCGGTGGGCACCCGGTACCGGAGTGTGCCCTCGCGCTCGTCTTCGAGTACCCCGCCGTTGGCTTCGATGACCTTGCGGGAGGCGGTGTTCTCGGTGTCGCAGGTGATGAGGGCCTGGTCGATGCCGAGTGCGGCGGCGTTCGGGAGGACGGCGGCGAGCATGGCGGTGGCGTGGCCGCGCCTGCGGGCGGTGGGGCGGACGTCGTAGCCGATGTGGCCGCCGACCTCGCTGAGGGCTTCGTTGAGGCGGTGGCGGAGGTTGATGCGGCCGAGGTAGGTGTCGCCGTCGGTCCACCAGTAGGTGGTGGAGGGGACGAAGCGGGCGGGCGGGTCGGTGGTGAGGCGGCGTTCGAAGTCGAGGACGCGGTGGATCCAGGCGTCGGTGCCGTCGGGGTGGCCGGCGTCGCGGAGGAGGTCGCCGAGGAGGGAGCGGTCGTCGGGTCCGCCGCGGCCTTCGGCGATGAACTCTTGGACGCCGGCGGTGTAGGAGTCGCTTAGGCGCGCAGTGGGGAGGATGAGTGCTGGCACGGTGTCGACGCTAGGTGGCGGCCCGGTTTCGCGCAACTGGTATCGGGGCGGTGCGGGGCTCACGGTGCGATGTTCGAATCCTTCGTGAGAGTTAGCGTGGCCGTCATGTTCCGTTGGTAGCGTGACGGTCCATTGACTCGAGGAGGTACGCATGGGCGATTCGGTGCTGACGGCTTCGGTACTGCTGTTCGACATGGACGGGACGCTGGTCGATTCGACGGCGTCGGTGGAGCGGGCGTGGGGCCGGTTCGCGGGCCGGCACGGTCTGGAGGCTTCGGCGATCCTGGCGGTGGCGCACGGGCGGCCGACGATCGAGGTGGTCGCGGAGTTCGCGCCGCACGGCGTGGACGTGGTGGCGGAGACCGATCGGATCGAGGCGGAGGAGATCGACCGGACGGACGGGATCAGTGAGATTCCGGGGGCGGCGGCGCTGCTGCGCGGGCTGGATCGGGACCGGTGGGCGGTGGTGACGTCGGCGACGCGGGCGTTGACGGTGCGTCGGCTTGCGGCCGTGGGGATTCCGTTGCCGAAGATTCTCGTGGCGGCGGACGACGTGACGAAGGGGAAGCCGCATCCGCAGCCGTACATGCTGGCGGCGAAGGCGCTCGGTTTCGATGCGGCCGAGGCGGTGGTGTTCGAGGACGCGCCGGCGGGCCTGACCTCGGCGCAGGCGGCCGGGGCGGCCACGGTGGTGGTGGGCGGGTACAAGGGCGAGGCGGCGGACGGCCTGCCGCGGATCGCGGACTTCTCGTCGGTGACGGTGTCGCCCAACGGTTCAGGGATGTCGGTGAGTCTGGGCTGACGCGCGGTCGTCGTTCGCAGGGTCCCGGTCCTGTTGCGGCCCTTGTTGTCGGGTTCGCGACAGGGCCGTGTCCGTCCGGTTCGTTTCTCGTTCTCTCGGGTGTATCCCCTGAGTTGAAAAGAGGAATCAATGCCGGGAGAGTTCCACGAGATCCTCGTGAAGCTGATCCAGGACGAGCCGGAGTCGGCGCCGTGGATGCTGGGCCTCGCCGGGGGCCCGCGGGGCGCGCGGTGCGTGAACGCGGAGACCCGTTCGGGCGCGGTCGGCTCGGCGGGTCCGACCGAGCGGCGGGCTGACGGCGTAGTGCGCCTCGGGTTCGCCGATGGGACCGAGGTGATCGTCGTCTGCGAGGTCCAGAACGAATGGAGCGAGGACAAGTACTTCCGGTTGCCGGGGTACATGACTCGCGCGTTCGAGGACCATCGTGTGCCGGTGCTGCTGCTGATGCTGTGCCGCACCGATTCGCTCGCCCGGAGGTTCCGTCGCGGGATCGACATGGGCCCGGGCAGTGCGGTCGCGATCGCGACGGTCGGTCCCGGAAACATACCGGACCTCGGCTCCGAAGCGGCGCCGCCGAATGCGGCGGCGGCAGTCGCGGCGGCGGTCATGCGTCGGCAGCCGAAGGACATCCCGGTCGAACTGTTCGTCTCGACGCTCGACCGCTGGCTCGGTACCATCGACCCAGGGCGGGCGGCCGATTACGCGAAATTCCTGCTCACTACCTTGGCCAAGGAGCCTGCGACCTTGCTGGAGGCACTCATGAAGACCCAAGCCCGTCTGTACCACTCGGAGTACACCGAAGAGCTGCTCGCGAAGGGCCGCGACGAGGGCGCACTCCGGCACGCCAGGTCCACTTTGCTGCGGATGCTGGCGGCCGACGGCCCGGTGGGCGCCGACCGGCGGGAGGAGATCGAGACCTGCTCGGACCTCTCACGGCTCGACGCCTGGATCACCGAGTGCATCCGGTCCGCGAGAAGCTGATCCCCAGAGCGTTGCGAAGGCCGGGCCGCGTCATGCGGCCCGGCCTTCGCCGTGTGCGGGTCAGACCGGCTGGGCGGCGTCCATGCTGGCGACCCGGGCGGCGCGGAGGCGTCCGGCGAGGTCGCGGGTGGGGCCGCCGCGCAGGAGGAGGACCAGCCACGGGTCGTCGTCCATCTTCGCGGCGCTGACGAGGGCGAGGGCCATGATGTGGGCGCACACTTCGCGGTTGTCGGCGCAGGGGCAGCTCGCGGTGATGCGGTTGTGGTCCTCGGTGACGAACTTCTTGGGGAGCAGGCGCATGCCGGTCTCGGCGAGGACGTCGTCGATCTTCTTGGGCAGGCGCCCGGCGAGGAGCCCGGCGACGCACGACGGAGAGAGGGACAGGGCGGTCATGCCGGCGGCCCACGCGGAGGCGTTGTAGACGGGGATGCGGATCTCGGTGTCGAAGGTGCGGCCGTTGTCGGCCACGTGGCCCGAGACGACGCCCGGGTCGATGGACATGCCGGTGACGGCGCCGTGCCCGGCGAGGGCGCGGCCCCTGACGATGCGCTGGTCGGGGTAGTTGAGACCGATGGTCTCCAGGGCCCGCCACCATTTGCGGCCCCACCAGGTCCGGCCGTAGGGGTCGCTCACAGGTGGCCTCCGTCGGCGTCGAGTTCGATGAGTTTGCGCAGCTGGGAGTCGTCCAGGTCGCCCAGCCAGTCCTCGCCGTTGCCGACGACGGCGTCGGCGATGGCGCGCTTGCGCTGCAGGAGTTCGTCGACGCGCTCCTCGAGCGAGCCGGCGGTGACGAGCTTGTGGACGTGCACGGTGCGGGTCTGGCCGATGCGGTGGGCCCGGTCGGTGGCCTGGTCCTCGACGGCCGGGTTCCACCAGCGGTCGTAGTGGACGACGTGCGAGGCGCCGGTGAGGTTGAGGCCGGTGCCGCCGGCGCGCAGGGACACGAGGAGGATCGCGGGGCCCTCGCCGGTCTGGAACTCCTCGACGAGCCTGTCGCGGGCGGGCTGGTCGAGCCCGCCGTGCAGGAACGGCGCGGCGACGCCGAGTTCGGCGTGGAGGTGGCGCGACAGCAGCTCCCCCATCTGCCGGTACTGGGTGAAGATGAGGGTCTTGTCGCCTTCGTCGACGACTTCGGCGAGCATCTCGGTGACCCGGTCGAGCTTCCCGGAGCGTTCGGCGAGGCCGCCGTCGCCCACGCCGACGTACTGGGCGGGGTGGTTGCAGATCTGCTTGAGGCGCGTCAGGAGCTTCAGGACGCGGCCGCGGCGGGTGATGCCGTCGCCGAGGCCCTCGTCGAAGGCCTCGCGGATCGCCTCCTTGTAGAGCCCGGCCTGCTCGTCGGTCATGGTGCAGGCGACGACCGCCTCGATCTTCGGCGGGAGGTCGGCGGCGACGTCCTCTTTCATGCGGCGCAGCACGACCGGGTCGATGCGGGCCCGCAGCGTGGCGGCGGAGACGGGGTCGCGGCCGATCTCGATGGGGTCGGCGAAGCGGCGCTTGAAGTCGGTCTGGCCGCCGAGGAGCCCGGGGTTGACGAACTCGGAGATCGACCAGAGTTCGGAGAGGTGGTTCTCGACGGGCGTGCCGGTGAGCGCGACCCGGACGCGGCCGGTGAGGTCGCGGACGGCGCCGGCGGTGCGCGAGCGGTGGTTCTTGATGGCCTGGGCCTCGTCGATGACGATCGTGTCGAACGCGATCTGGCGCAGCAGCTTGATGTCGCGCAGCGCGATCGAGTACGAGGTGACGACCACGTCGGCCTCGGTGAGCGGGCCGCGGTCCTTCGTGCGGGCCGGGCCGTGGTGCAGGTGCACGGAGAGCTGGGACGCGAAGCGGGCGATCTCGCGCTGCCAGTTGCCGACCAGCGAGGTCGGGCAGACCACGAGGTGCGGGGCGTTCCCGGCGCGGCGCACGAGCAGCCCGATGGACTGCAGGGTCTTGCCGAGGCCCATGTCGTCGGCGAGGATGACGCCCGCGCCGCCCTCGGCCGCGGCCTCGAGCCACGCGATGCCGTGCGACTGGTATTTGCGCAGGTCGGCGTTGACGCGGACCTCGCCGGGGTCGGAGTGCTGGGCGGTGATGAGCCGCAGGTTCAGGCCCGAGTCGGAGCGCAGCAGCTCGGTGAAGGACTCGACGAACGCGCCGACGAGCGCCTGCTTGGTCCACACGTGCCCTTCGGAGTGCGGCACGGAGTGGCCTTCGGCGGGCAGTTCGCCGGCGATGCGGTCGAGGTCGTCGAACTTGTCGTCGTCCACGGCGTTCGCGATGCGCGCCCAGATCGCGACCGACTCGGTGATGTCCGGGCGCGAGGCGATCCGGGTGAGCGCGGGCAGGACCGGCCGCACCGGCATGGCCACGCCCTCGACCTCGTGGAGTTCGCCGTCGAGGTACAGCTCGGCATCCACCGGGTCCCCGGGCGGGAGACCGAGCTCGGCCACGGCGGCCCAGGGGTGCGCGCCGCCGAAGAACAGCAGCCGCCCGTCGGCCGGGGAGGCGTGGTCGGGCAGGAAGGTGGCGTGCAGTTCGCTGGGTGGCAACGAGGCTCCTACGGGTCAACGGCAGACGTGCCATTTTGCCACAAGCGCGGCCCCGAACCCAAACGCGCGGTCCGCGCCCGGCGCCCGGGACGGCGTGAAACCGCAGCTCGCCGGTCATCCGCCGATTCGGGGGTGTGCGCATGCAGACGAACGCTTGCACTGGTGCGGTCCCGCCTATCGGGCGTGTCCGCCACGGGTAAGGAAACGGGGCGGGCCCGTCCGTCGCCGCCTGGAGCCGCGATCACGCGGCCCGGCGCCTTCGGGCGGTCCCGCCCCGTCAACCCCAGAGCAAAGTCCGCGCGGAGGCTCCGACGGGCCGGGCGCTCGCGCGCCGTGCCGCGTCCCTCCACATTGAGGTGCACCGGACGCCCTTCGCGCGGAAGGACGTTCGAACGTGTGAAAGTTAGCGGTAATTTCGAACACTGTCAATACCTGTGTCCAGCTTGCGGGCACTTCACCGCAGCGGGCAGCGCATCGCCAGATCGAGCGCGGCGTCGTCGCGGAACTCGGACTCGGCGTCCAGGAGCGCGTCGCCGTCGTCCGCGTTGGCGACCAGGTCCTGGGTGCTCTCCGCGTACCCCGACGTGATGGCCTTGAGGTTCGGGTCGTCGATCTCGGTGGCGAGCCCGTCAATCCGGTCGACCACGCCGTCCACGGTCGCCTCGTCGGCGCTCGCCGCGAGGTCCAGCGCCTGCCAGGCGTGCTCGCAGTCGGCCGCGTACTGTTGGGTGTCGCGGTCGATGTCCTGGTAGCCGGGGTCGGTCTCGTCGGCGCCGCCGAGGCACTCGGTGAGCATCCACAACATGATGAGCACGCCGATGGCCCACGCGAACAGCTTCACCAGACGCACGTCGATCATGTCCGGGCTCCAAGGTGAGAGGCCTGTGTCACACAGTCTACGCGGGCGGGGGCGCCGGGATCGGGACCCGGCGCGGCCGGCGGTGTTCGGCAAGCGGTGACCGCCGCTTTGTGTATGCGTTTTCCCCTCGGTAGGCTGAAGCAACCTCTCGCCGAACCCGCGCGAGCGCGGACACGAACGGAGCCACATGGACGTCCTGTGCCTGGGCGAATCGATGATCGTCCTCGCCCCCGCCGCCGCCGAACCCCTCCGCGGCGCCGTCGACCTCCACATGGGCGTCGCCGGAGCCGAATCGAACGTCGCCGTCGCCCTCGCGCGGCTCGGCGCGCACGCCGCCTGGTGCGGCACGGTGGGCGACGACCCGCTCGGCCGGCGCGTCCGCGACGTCCTCGACGAGGCCGGCGTCGACTGCGCGCACGTCCAGACCGACCCCGAGCGGCCCACCGGCGTCTACTTCAAGGACCCCGGCCCCGACGGCACCCGCGTCCACTACTATCGGCGCGGTTCCGCCGCCTCCACCATGGGCCCCGGGCACCTCGACGGCGTCGCGGCCCCGCGCCTCCTGCACCTCTCGGGGATCACCCCGGTCCTGTCGGACTCATGCGCGGCGCTCATCGACGAACTCCTCGTCGACCGGGCGCTCGACCCGGCCCTGGTCAGCTTCGACGTCAACTACCGGCCCGCGCTGTGGACCGTGAGCGAGGCCGGGCCGGCCCTGCGGCGCCTCGCCGACGCCGCCGACATCACGTTCGTCGGCCTCGACGAAGCGCAGACGCTGTGGGGCGCAGCCACCGCCGACGACGTGCGCGAACTCCTGCCGGACGCGGGCGTGCTCGTCGTCAAGGACGGCGGGAACGGCGTGACCGCGTACGAGGGCGGCAAGTCGTACTACTCCCCCGCCGAACCGGTCGACGTGGTCGAACCGGTCGGCGCCGGCGACGCGTTCGCCGCCGGATTCCTTTACGGCCGCTTGCAGGACGCTTCGCTCGAGGCGTCGATGCGGCTGGGGCACCGGCTCGCGGCCGGGGCCCTCCAGACCGTCGGGGACCTCGCGCCCCCGCCGCCACCCGAGACCGTCCGAGCCATCCTGGAGGACCAGTGACCTTTGATCAAGGCGAATTCTTCGACCGCCTCTTCGCCGGGCAGCGCGTCATGGCGATCTGGCGGGGCCTGCCCGCCGAGGAGACCGTGGAGCTCTCGGAGCGGGTGTGGGACGCCGGGTTCGACCTGGTCGAGGTCCCGATCGGCAAGCCCGGGCAGGAAGAGGCGCTGGCCGCGGCCGTGAAGGCCGCGGGCCCGAGCGGACGCGCCGTCGGCGCCGGCACGGTCGTCTCGGCAGGGCACGTGGAGCGCGCGGCCGCGGCCGGCGCGGCCTACACGATCGCGCCGGGCCTGAACCCGGCGGTGCTCGAGGCCTCGCACGCGGCCGGGCTGCCGCACCTGCCGGGCGTGGCCACGGCCAGCGAGGTCGGTCTCGCACGCGACCTGGGGTGCACGTGGGTGAAGGTCTTCCCGGCCTCGACCCTCGGCCCGGACTGGTTCAAGGCGATGCACGGGCCGTTCCCGGAGATGAAGTTCGTGGCGACCGGCGGCGTCGGCCCCGACGAGATCGACACCTACATCAAGGCCGGCGCCTCGGTCATCGGCATGGGCTCGGCCCTGGCCGACCCGGCGAACCTGGCGAAGCTCGTCGGCTGAGCGACTGACGCGAACGCAGCGGTGGGGCGGGGGCGGCGGGGGGGGGCGCGGGCCGGGGGGGGGGGGGGGGGGGGGGGGCGGGGGGGGGGGGGGGGGGG
>NZ_JAPZVQ010000001.1:201513-225172 GCF_027622945.1 Glycomyces lechevalierae
CCGGGTGCGCCTCACGCAGCGCCGCGAGCGCGCCCACGACCTGCGCGGGCGTGGCGCGTGACCTGCGATGGGTCACGCGCCACTGGTCTGTCCGGGCTTCGGCATTCCGGGCCTCGGGGCGGTGCCATATGACATGGCACCGGCCTCCGCCCAGCGCTTTGTCTGCGGCCGTTCCGGGCGGGTTGGAGCGCCCGGAAGCGTCGTGATGCCACGTGACATGTCACGTATTACACGCCTTGCGGGCCCCCCGGGTCCACCCTGACATGGGGGTACGACATGCGCGCCGCAGGCGAGAATGGCTCGGGTTCGGTTGGCGGGCTTAGAGTTTGCCCAGGAGCGAGATGACCGGGTAGCCGTCGAGGCGGTCGCGGCCGGAGAGGGCGGCGATCTCCAGGAGGGCGGCGCAGGCCGCGACGGTGCCGCCGAGGCCTTCGACGAGGCGCACGCCGGCGGCCATGGACTCGCCGGTGGCGATGACGTCGTCGACGAGGAGGACGCGGTCGCCTTCGCGGACGGCGTCGGAGTGCATCTCGACGCGGACTTCGGCGTACTCGCCGCGGTAGGTCTCCACGGCGGCCGCGCGCGGGAGCTTTCCGGCCTTGCGGATCGGGATGAGCGGGGTGCCGGTGCGGTCGGCGAGCGGGGCCGCCCAGAGGAAGCCGCGGGCGTCGAACGCGGCGATCGCGTCGTACGGGTGGGCCGCGCAGGCCTCCAGGAGCCGGTCGACCGAGGCGCGGAAGGCGTCAGGAGCGGCGAGCAGCGGCGTGATGTCGCGGAAGCCGACCCCCGGCTCGGGGAAGTCGGGGACGACGGGCACGTATTCGGTCAGATCCACAGCGGCAAGGTTAGCCGGTCCCGGGCCGCCGGGGCGCCGTCGCGGCCGGGCAGTGGCATATCACGCGTCACGCAGCACGAAGCCCCCGGCCGAGAATCGACCGGGGGCTTCGCCTCCGCGTGTGCAACGACGGGGAGGACGTCTTAGGCGGGGACGCCCTGGCGGGCCTTGACGGCGTTCACCACGAGGTTCTGCTGGGCCTGGATGTAGCAGAGGTTGGTGCCGGCGAGGAAGCACAGCAGGGTGGCCACACCGGTGTTGAAGGTCGGGGCGAGACCGGCGGCCTGCTGCTCGGCCTTGATCGAGGCGCACAGCTTGAACCAGTTGATGATCGGCACGATGTAGAGGGTGATGAAGCCGAACAGCATCCACACCACGAGGCTCGAGCCGCTCACGTTCCCGGGGTTGTTCGGGTTGACGGCCTTGATCTGGGTGGCGGTCTTGGCGTACCAGAACAGGCCGTAGATGCCGAAGCTGACGAGGGTCAGGATCCACACGCCGAACGGGGACCGGATCTTCAGTTCTTCCACTGGGGATGACTCCTTGCAAAAGGGGACGGGCGGGTCATATGCGCACGGCTGCGGGTTACTACCCGCAGCCGGTTGGGCTCGCTGACCGAAGTGCGACTCACAATAGCATTCCGCGAGCGCACACGGGCCTCAGGATGTCCTCTGTGGATTTATCCCTTCAGCCCGGTTTGCGCCACACCCTGCACCAGGAACCGCTGCAGGAAGAGGAAGACGAACAGCAGCGGCAGCATCGCGACGAGCGCCGCGAGGAACAGCTGCGAGAGGCTCACCGTCTGGGCCGTCAGGAACGTCGACAGCGCCACCTGCACCGTCCACGACTCCGGGGACCGTCCGATCACCAAGGGCCACAGGAAGGAGTTCCAGGAGCCCACGAAGGTGATGACCGCGATCGCTGCCAGGAAGTTCCCGGAGTTGGGGATCACGATGCGCCAGAACGCGCCCCAGTACCCCAGCCCGTCGACCCGCGCCGCCTCCTCGAGCTCCCGGGGGAAGCTCAGGAAGTACTGGCGGCACAGGAACGCCACGAACCCGTTGAAGAGCGTCGGGATGATCAGCCCCCGCAGGTCCGAGATCCACCCGAGGCTCGACACCATGACGAAGCTCGGCACGAAGGTGATCGCGCCGGGGATCATGAGCGTCGCCAGCACCACGTAGAACACCTTGTTCGCGTGGCGGTAGGGGATGCGCGCGAGCCCGTATCCCGCTGTGGCGCAAAGGAACAGCGTGCCAAGCGTGGTCAGCGTCGCGACCAGCGCGGAGTTGAGGAGCGCGCGGGCCATCGGCACCGACGGGTCGGAGAACAGCTTCTCGATGTTCTCCCAGGCCGGCGCGACCGGGAACCACATCCAGCCGGGCGCGGTGATCTCCGCGTCCGTGGACAGGGCGTTGCGCAGGATCAGGTAGAACGGGATGAGGAACAGGACGGCCAGGACGCTGAGCGCGAGGAAGTTCACCGTGCCCCCGCCGCGGGAGCGGAGGCCGCGCTTGCGGCCGACCGGGACCGGGCGCTTGGTCTCAATGGTCATGGCTCACCGATCTTCCGAGTTGCCGAAGCCGAGGAACTTGCCCTGCAGGAGGGTCACCAGCGCGATCAGGAGCGCCAGGATGAGCGCGCCCGCCGAGCCCATGCCCAGCTCCTGCTGCATGCCGAGCGACGTCTGGTAGAGGTACACCAGCGGCGGCCGCGCGGAGGGCATGGTGCCCACCAGGAGCAGGAACTCGTCGAACGCCTGGTAGGCGGCGATGAGGATGAGCATGAGGACGGCGACGGAGGTGGCCCGGAGCTGCGGCAGCGTGATGTGCCAGAACGTCTGAGGTCCGGGCTTCGCACCGTCCACATAGGCGGCTTCGTAGAGGTGCTGCGGGATCTGCTGCAGCGCGGCGATGAAGAGGATCATGTAGAAGCCGACCTGGATCCACAGCCGCAGCGAGACGATGACCAGCCAGAACCACGGCGGGTCGGGCCGGAAGAGCCACGCGATCTCGTCCACGCCGAAGAGGTCGAGGATCGTGTTGGCCAGGCCGAAGCGCACGCCGTTGAAGATCGACATCTTCCACACCAGGGCCGCGACCACATAGGAGCAGGCGAACGGCAGGAAGAACACCGAGCGGAAGAAGGCGCGCATGACGCGGACGCGGTTGAGCATGAGCGCCAAGCCGAGCGAGCACGCGAAGGTGACCGGCACGATGAACGCCGCGAACACCGAGAAGGTGACGAGGCTGTCCTGGAAGGCCGGGTCGGTGAGCATGGCCGTGTAGTTCCCGAAGCCGACGAAGTCGTCGGGGGTCGGGCTGACGGTGTTGGTCGCGTCGAAGAACGACAGGTAGGCGCTCCAGGCGACCGGGATGATCGTGAAGACCATGAGGCCGATCAGGAACGGCGCGACGAAGCACCAGAAGGTGAGGGTGGTCCGCCAGCGGCCGCCTCGGCGGAACCGGGGAGTTCGCTCCCCGGTGTCCGCCTTCGCGTCCGCGGCGGTCGCTGCGGAGACTGCCACGTTCGTTACCCCGCTAGCCGAAGATCGAGTCGAGTTCGCCCTGGATGGTGGCCGTGGCGGCATCGAACTCGGCGTCGGGGTCGGCCCCTTCGAGGACGATGTGGTTCATCATGTCGTCGACCGCGGTCTCCATCTTGGGCGTCCAGTTCGGGTTCTCCGCCCAGCCGAACTCCTGGGAGATCCGCACGGCCTCGGCGGCGGGCCCGGACTGGAGCTGCTCGGCGTTGCCGCGCATCGAGAGGCGGGGCGGGATGTGGAAGCCGTAGGAGAGGTTCCAGTCGAGGATGAACTCCTCGTTTTCGACCCAGAGCCACTTGACGAAGTCCTTCGCCTCGTCGACGTGCGCGGACTTGGCGTTGACGAAGGTGTCCCAGCCGCCGTTG
The DNA here is from genome assembly GCF_027622945.1 of Glycomyces lechevalierae. Taxonomy (GTDB): domain Bacteria; phylum Actinomycetota; class Actinomycetes; order Mycobacteriales; family Micromonosporaceae; genus Glycomyces; species Glycomyces rutgersensis. The sequence continues at coordinate 205,259 of NZ_JAPZVQ010000001.1, forward strand.
AAGACGGTGGGCGTGCCGCCGCCGAAGGCGGGGAACGGGATCACGTTGATGTCGTCGCCGTGGGCGTCGATGATCTGCGGAAGCGCCCACAGGCCGCACCACTGGATCGCGCACAGGTTCTGGATGATCGAGGACGGGTCCCACGCCTCGGTCGGCGCGCCGACGAGCAGCGAGGACGACTCATGGAGGGCCTTGACCTGGGCGGCGCCGGCGAGCACGGTCTCCTTGGTGAAGCCGATCTCGTTGGCGTCGGTCAGCAGGGTCTCGCCGGCGGAGAACACGATCGGCTGGAACAGCTTCGTGGCCGAGTCGTCGTTGCCGAGGAACAGGCCCTTGACGTCGCCGGTGGTGAGCTCGGCGGCGGCGGCCATGAGCTCCTCGAACGTGGCCGGCGGCGTGATGCCCTTCTCCTCGAGGAGCGAGGGCCGGTAGTAGAGGAACTGCGGGTCGTCGATCATGCGGACGCCGTAGATCTTGCCGTCGATCGTGTTGCGCGCCAGGTCGTCCGGGGTGTAGTCGTCGATGACGTCGGCGAGGATGTCGTCGAGGGGGACGATCTGGCCGCTCTCGACCATCGCGCGGTTGAGGTGGCCCTCGAAGACGTCGGGGTAGTCGCCTTCCTTCTCGGCCAGGAGGCCGGAGGAGAGCGCGGTGTCGTAGTCGCCGGGGATCCAGTTGATGGTGACGGTGGCGTCCTTGTACGCGGCGGCGTACTTCTCGGCGGCCTGCTGGGTGCCGGCCTCGCCGTACTGGTGGTACCACTGCGAGAGGCTGACGCCCTCGCTGGAGCCGCGGCCGGTGTTGCCGCCGCATGCGGCGAGCGCGCCGGCGCCGGCGGTGAGGCCGCCGAGAGCGAGCAGGCGGCGGCGGTTCATCGCCAGCTTGGCGAGCGTTTGCTGGGAAGGGTCGTTGCGCTTGAAGGCAACCATGACGAGCTCCTCGCTACGTTGAGAGGTCGGAAGGCCCCCGTGCGACCCCGGGTCTGGTCGACGCCGCAGCGGAGATTCGACAACCGTCGATTCGCCTCCCAGTGTTGCGAGCGCCACTCACTTTGTCAATGGGTTGGAGTAAGGGCCCGGATAACGATTTGCGCTCGGAACCGGTGGGAGCGGTCACTACCAGAGAGGCGGGAGTTTCCCCAGCGCACAGCACGAGTAGCCCCAGCCGAATGGGACGACTGGGGCTCGTGGGGCACTTGTGGCGACGTGGCCGCGCCGGCCGGCACGGCTGCCGGGCTCAGCGGCGGCTGCGCGAACCGACCGTGTTCAGGCGGTTGAGGTGGCCTTCGAGGGCCAGCGCGGCGGCGCCGAGGGCGACCATGTTGCGGTCCTGGGTGTTGCGTTTGAGGCGGGCGGCCTTGAGCGGGGCCTCCATGGCGTGGTCGGCGAGGCGGCGTTCGAATTCGGGGACGAGGGCGTCGCCGAGGACGCTCGTGACCCAGCCGTCGAAGACGACGAGGTCGGGGTTGAAGAGGTTGAGGAGGTTGGCGACGCCGGCGGCGAGGTATTCGGCGACGGTCTCGACGGTCCGGACGGCGGTGGACTCGCCGGCCTCCCAGGCGGCGGCGAGTGCGGCCATGGCCTCGGTCTGGGATCCGGCGCTGGCGCGGCCGTCGAGTTGGCCCCAGTGCCAGAGGATGGCGGGGGCGCCGACGTAGGCCTCGATGCATCCCTTTGCGCCGCAGCGGCATTGGGGGCCGGCGAGGTTGATGGTGGTGTGGCCCCATTCGCCGGCGGAGTTGGTGGCGCCGCGGTAGAGCTGGCCGCCGAAGGCAAGGCCGGCGCCGACGCCGGTGCCGAGGATGAGCACGGCGAGGCGGTCGACGCCGCGGCCGTCGCCGAACCAGAGTTCGCCGACGGTGATGGTCTTGAGGGGGTTGTCGAGGTAGATGGGGACGCCGAGTTGGAGTCGGTCGGCGAGGAGCTTGCGGAAGGGGACGTCGTGCCAGTTCCAGTTGGGGGCGAAGCCGGAGACGCCCCAGGTGACGTCGACCTGGCCGGGGAGGCTGACGCCGAGGCCGAGGATGGCGCGGTCGCCGAGGCGTTGGCGGATCTGGTCCATGGCGGAGGCGATGTGGCCGATGACCTGCTCAGGGGCGTTCTCGCTGGGTTCCATGCGTTCTTCGACGCGGTCGACGACAGCGAGCGTCAGGTCGTATACCTCGAGGTAGACGTAGGTCTCGGCGACGTCGACGCCGATCATGACGCCGCCGCCGGCGTTGGGGGCGAGGAGGGCGCGGGGCCTGCCGCCTCCGGAGTCCTCGCGGCCCACCTCCACGACGACGCCGAGTTCGATCAGGTCGGTCACCAGGTTGGAGACCGTGGCGACGCTGAGGTCGGTCTCGCGGGCGAGGATCTGGCGGGAGGTGGGGGCGTCCGCGATCAGGTGCCGCAGCACTGCGAAGCAGTTGCGGAGGCGGATGTCGCGCGAGGTGGACTTCATGGGAGCATGGTACGGCGCGAATGCCGCCTTTGTAAATGGGTTAGTCGAAGGGTCCGGTATCAGCCGAACTGGCGAGTCGCCTGGCCTTGTCCCCCGCGTTTCGCGGCCGCGTCTCCTTCGGCGGACGCAGTAATACATCACATGTCACGCATCGTCGGCCATGCCGGTGCGCGCCGCTGCGCGGCTTCGGCCAGTGGATGTCGGCCGAGAAGCGCGCCGGGACGACGGTGCAGGTCGTCCTGCGTCGGCACCTGAGTGCTCGGTGGTAGCGCGTGACATGTCACGCGCTACCGGCTCGTCAGTAGGCGGCGACTTCGCGGCGGGCTTCGGCGGCCTCGTTGGCGTGCAGAGCCCGGGCGGCCATGCCCGCGCAGTCGGCGAGGGTGCGCGTCGCGAGTTCGGCGCGGACGGCCGCGACCGCGCTGGGCGCCATGGACAGGCTCGTGACCCCGAGGCCGACGAGGACGCAGGCGAGCAGCGGGTCGCTCGCGGCCTCGCCGCAGACGCCCACCGGTTTCTCCGCTTCGCGTCCGGCTTCCGCGGCCAGGCTCACGAGGTCGAGCAGCGCGGGCTGCCACGGGTCGAGCAGTTCGGCGAGCGCGCCGTTCATGCGGTCGGCGGCGAGCGTGTACTGGCCGAGGTCATTGGTGCCGAGGCTCGCGAAGTCGCAGCCTTCGAGGACCCGGGAGGCGCGCAGCGCCGCGGCCGGGACCTCGATCATCGTTCCGGCCGTAGGGAGTCCGTGGGCGCGGCAGCGGTCGGCGAACTCGGCGGCCTCGCCGGGGGTCGCGACCATCGGCGCCATGACCCAGACTTCGGCCGAGTGCTTCTCGGCCGCGGCGGCGATCGCGGTGAGCTGGTCGTCCAGGAGGGACGATCCGGCGTCGGTGCGGGCGAGGCGGATGCCGCGCACGCCGAGCGCCGGGTTCGGCTCGTCGCCGTGGTCGACGAAGGCGAGCGGCTTGTCCGCGCCGGCGTCGAGCGTGCGCACGACGACCTTGCGGCCGGAGAACGCGGCGAACACCTGCCCGTAGGCGTCGACCTGTTCGTCCACTGTGGGTGCGGTCTCGCGGTCGAGGAACAGGAACTCGGTGCGGAACAGGCCCACGCCTTCGCTGTCGACCGCTGCGGCGGCGGCGAGGTCGGCCTGGGAGCCGAGGTTCACCAGGAGCTGCACGGCGTGCCCGTCGGCGGTGCGGCCGGGCCCGTGGCTGGCCGCGAGCGCAGCGGCGCGCTTCGCTTCCGCGTCGAGGACGCGGCGCACCCGTCCGGGCTCGGGGTCGGGCACGATGAGCCCGGTACCGCCGTCGACGAGGACTTCGGTCCCGTCGGCCAGCGCGGCCGCGGCCGGGCAGGCGACGACGGCGGGCAGGCCCATGGATTTGGCGAGGATCGCGGTGTGGCTGGTCGGGCCGCCCTGCTCGGTGATGATGGCGACGACGGTGTCCGGGTCGAGCGCGGCGGTGTCGGCGGGCGCGAGGTCCTTGGCGACGAGCACGAACGGGTGCCCGGGGTCGGGCAGGCCGGGCATGGGCCGGCCGAGGAGCACGGCGATGGTGCGGTCGCGGAGGTCGTCGAGGTCGGCGGCGCGTTCGGCGAGGTAGCCGCCGGCGGCTTCGAGCGCGGCGCGGAAGAACCCGTAGGCGTCGATGACGGCGTGCGGGGTCGACCGGCCGTTGGCGAGGGCCTGCTCGATCTGGTCGGCGAGGGCGGGGTCGCGGGGCATCATCGACTGGGCGTCGAGGATGTCCGCGGTGGTGCCGGTGGCGGCTTCGGCGCGTTCGTCGAGGTCGGCCGCGACGGCTTCGAGTGCGGCCTTTGCCGTCGCGAGGGCGGCGGCCGGGTCGGGTTCGGGTCCGGTGTCGGCGGGCGGGGCCGGCACGGGCGCGAGCCTGGCGACTGGTGCGTAGGCGGCGCCCGGGCTGACGCCGATGCCGGTCATCTCAGCGGTCACGGCTGCTCCTCACGGGGCGTCGCGGTTGGTCTGGAGTTCGGCGGCGAGGGCGTCGAGGGAGGCCTCGGCGCCGTCGCCGTCGGCGGTGAGGACGACTTCGTCGCCGCCTTTGGCGTCCAAGGTGAGGAGCATGAGGAGGGAGCGGGCGTCGACCGGCTCTTGGCCCTCCTTGGCGATGGTGACCTTGGCGGGCTGCTCGGCGGCGAGTTTCGCGAAGAGCTTGGCCGGGCGGGCGTGGAGGCCCACGGTGGAGGCGATGGTGACGCGGCGCTCGTGCACATTCTCTGGCGGCATGTCGGTTCCTTCCTCGATCAGATGACGGGCATGGCGGCTTCGTCGGCGGCGGAGGCCGCTTCGGAGCGCCAGGCGGTCTTGAGGGCGATGGCGCACAGGCAGGTCGCGGCGGTGCCGGCGAGGAGGGCGACGATGAAGCCGCCCGGGTTGCCGATGAGGCCGATGACCCAGATGCCGCCGTGCGGGGCGCGCAGGCTGGCGCCGAAGGCCATCGAGACGGCTCCGGCGACGGCGCCGCCGATCACGGTGGACGGGATGACGCGCAGCGGGTCGGCGGCGGCGAACGGGATCGCGCCTTCGGTGATGAAGGAGGCGCCGAGGAGCCATGCGGCCTTGCCGGACTGGCGTTCGGCCTGCGTGAACAGCTTGCCGCGCACCACGGTGGCGAGCGCGAGGCCGAGCGGCGGGACCATGCCCGCGGCCATGACGGCGGCCATGACGGTGTAGTCGCCGCTGGCGAGGGCGCCGACGCCGAACAGGTAGGCGACCTTGTTGACGGGGCCGCCGAGGTCGAAGCCCATCATCGCGCCGAGCAGGAGGCCGAGGAGGACGGCGTTGACGCCGGAGAGTCCGGCGAGCCAGTCGGTGAGCCAGGACTGGGCTTCGGCGATGGGCTTGCCGACGACGACGAGCATGATGAAGCCGACGACGAAGACGCTCACGAGCGGGATCACGACGATCCGCATGATGCCCTGGAACGCCTGGTTGGCCTTGATGAGCTTGAGCGCCATGACGATCGCGCCGGCGAGGAGGCCCGCGGCGAGGCCGCCGAGGAAGCCCGCGCCGACGGCGACGGCGATGAGGCCGCCCACGACGCCGGGCGCGATGCCCATGCGGTCGGCCATGCCGAAGGCGATGAACCCGGCGAGGATCGGCACGAGCATCGAGAACGCGAGCCCGCCGATGTAGAACATGAGGCCCGCGATCCCGGTCTGGTTGAGGATCTGGGTCGGGTCGGTGATCGCCTCGTAGGTGACGCCTTCGAAGGCGCCGCCGTTGACCTTGGTGGCGATCTCGGCGCCGCCGATGACGAAGGCGAGGGCGATGAGGATGCCGCCCGCGGCGACGAACGGCAGCATGTAGGACACGCCGGTCATGAGCCACAGGCGCAGTTTCGCGCCGGGGCCGAGCTTCGGGCCGGCGGGCGCGGCCGGCACGGCGGCGGCCGTGTCGGAGGCCGGTGCGGCCTGCGCTTTCGCGACGGCTTCGTCGACCATCTCGGCGGCGTGGTTGATGCCGCGCTTGACGGGGCCGGAGACAAGGGGCTTCCCGGCGAACCGGTCCTTGTCGCGCACGTCCACGTCGGCGGCGAAGATGACCGCGTCCGCTTCGGCGATCACGGCCGGGTCGAGCGCTTCGGCGCCCGCGGCGCCCTGCGTCTCGACCTGGATCTCGTGCCCGGCCGCCACGGCGGCCTGCTCGAGCGCTTCGGCGGCCATGTACGTGTGGGCGATGCCGGTGGGGCATGAGGTGACTGCTACGAGCTTCATTGTTCGTGCACCTTCTTCACTGGGCTGTTTCTAACCGGGCAGGTTCTGCTTGATGAGGGCGGCGACCGCTTCGGCGTCGGGGGCTTCGCGCAGGGCGGTCTTGAAATCGGCGTGGACGAGTTTGCGCGCCAGGGACGCGAGGATGGTCATGTGCTCCGAGCCGCCGCCTTCCGGTGCGGCGATGAGGAACACGAGGTCGGCGGGGCCGTCCTCGGAGCCGAAGTCGATGCCCGCGGCGGCGCGGCCGAAGGCGAGGCTCGGGGCGGTCACGTGGGTGCTGCGGGCGTGCGGGATGCCGATGCCGCCTTCGATGCCGGTGGGCATCTGCTCTTCGCGGGCGCGCACGTCGGCGAGGAACCCGTCGACGTCGGTGACGCGCCCGGCGGCGGCGAGGAGGGCCGCGAGCTTGGCGGTGGCCTCGTGGCGGTCGGCCCCGGTCAGGTCGAGGTCGATCAGATCGGCGGTGATGAGATCGGACATGGTGCGTGCTCCTCTGGTCAGTTGCTGGACAGGACGTGGGCGGCGTCCGGGTCGGAGGTGATCTCGACGGCGTCGAGGTCGATGTCCTCGGGGCCGGGCATGACGCTGCCGGGCAGGGACACCGCGGCGGTGCCCCACGCGACGGCGGCGGCCAGCGCCTCGGGGCCGCGCCCGCCCGCGGCGAGGAACCCGGCGAGGGCGGCGTCGCCGGCGCCGACGGTGCTGGCGACGGGCCCGGCGAGCGGTGCCCGGGCGTGCCAGACGCCTTCGGCGGCGACGAGGATCGCGCCGTCCGCGCCGAGTGAGGCGAGGACGGCGCCGGCGCCCGCTTCGCGCAGGAGCTGGGCGGCGGCGATGGCGTCGCCCAGGGTCGTGATGGGCGTGCGGGCGGCTTCGGCGAGTTCGTCGACGTTGGGTTTGACGAGGTCGGGCCGGGCGGTGAGGCACGCGGCGAGGGCCGCGCCCGAGGAGTCGATGACGGTGGCCGCTCCGGCTTCACGGGCGCGTTCGACCAGGTCGGTGTAGAAGTCGGCGCCGACGCCGGGTGGGAGGCTGCCGCAGCCGGCGATCCAGGCGGTCGGCCGGTCGATGCTGCTCGACGGCGTCTGGAGGGCGTAGTTGGGCGGCGCGGCGATGGCGGCGTCGAGGAGTTCCTCGATCTCCTCGGCGCGCAGGACCGGGCCGGATTCGTTGAGCTTCGTGACGGTGCCGTCGGCCTCGGCGATGGTGAGGTTCGACCGGACCCCTTGGGAGACGGGCACTTCGATGATCGGCACGTCCGCTTCGGCGAGGAGGTCGAGCAGTTCGGTGCCGGCGTGGCCGCCGCTGATGAGGACGGCCCGGGTGGCGCGCCCGTTGGCGACGAGCGCCCGGGAGACGTTGACGCCCTTGCCGCCGGGGTCGACCCGGTCGCCTTGCGCGCGTTGGACTTCGCCGCGGCGGAGCCGGTCGACCTCGATCGTGCGGTCGAGGCTGGGGTTGGCGGTGACGGTGACGATCATGCGCGAACCACTTTCAGGTCGGCGGCTTCGAAGTCGGCGGTGAGGCCGTCGTCGAGGCCGGTGTCGGTGACGAGCACGTCGACCTGGTCGAGGGTGCCGAAGCGGGCGAGGCAGTCGTTGCCGGCCTTGGTGTGGTCGGCGACGACGACGGTCTTGCGGGCGGCGCCGATCATGGCGCGCTTGACGGCGGCTTCGCCGGTGTCGGGGGTGGTGAGCCCGCGTTCGACGCTGATGCCGTTGGCGCCCATGAAGGCGACGTCGACGTAGGTCTCGGCGAGGGCGCGCAGCGCCCAGTCGTCGACGGCGGCCATGGTGCGGCGGCGGACTTTGCCGCCGACGATGAGGACGGTGAGGCGGGGCTTGGCGGCGAGGAGGGAGGCGATGAGGACGTCGTTGGTGACGACGGTGAGGTCACGGTCTGAGGGGAGGGCCTGCGCGATGCGGGCGGTGGTGGTGCCGGCGTCGAGGAGGATCGCGCCGTCCTCGGGGACCTCGGCGAGCGCGGCGGCCGCGATGCGTTCCTTCGCGCCGGTCTGGACGGTGTCTCGGGCGGCGACGGTGGGTTCGAAGCCGATGCGCTCCAAGGGGATCGCGCCGCCGTGGACCTTCTTGACGACGCCCTGGCGCTCGAGGGCGGTGAGGTCGCGCCGGATGGTCTCGGTGGTGACCTCGAAGTCGGCCGCCAGGGCCGCGACGTCCACGCGCCCTTCGGTGCGCGCACGTTCGGCGATGCGCTGCTGTCGCTCCTCCGCGAACATGTGGTTTCACCCCCGTTTCATTTGGATTTATTTGGTTATACATGGTTGCTTGTTGCATTGTCAACGCGCCGCGGGGGCCGCCGCGCATCACGACTTCGTAACGAGCCCCTGACCTCGAACGCTACTGCCGCCCGCGCCTGCCGGGCGCCGAAACGGCGGGCCCCGTGCCGATCGCGGCCGCGTGTGCTTGCATGGGGCCATGGCCATCCGGATCCTCAGCGGCGACATCACGAAGCAGCACGTCGACGCGATCGTCAACGCCGCCAACTCCTCGCTCCTCGGCGGCGGCGGCGTGGACGGCGCGATCCACCGCGCGGGCGGCCCCGCGATCCTCGCCGAATGCCGGGAACTCCGCCGCTCCCGCTACGGGAAAGGCCTGCCGACCGGGCAGGCCGCCGCGACCACCGCCGGACGGCTCGACGCCCACTGGGTCATCCACACCGTCGGCCCCGTCTACTCCCCCGACGAGGACCGCAGCGCGCTCCTGGCCTCCTGCTACCGCGAGTCCCTCGCGCTCGCCGACCGGCTCGGCGCCGACTCGATCGCGTTTCCGGCCGTCTCCGCCGGGGTATACGGGTGGCCCGCCGCGTCGGCCGCCGAGATCGCCGTCGGCACCGTGCGGGCGACCGACACGAACGTCGCGGACATCCGCTTCGTCCTGTTCACCGACGACGTGCTCGCGGCGTTCCAGCACGCACTGGGCTGAATGTCGCACCCGGCCGGTACGGTCGGAGCCGCATCGCAGCCGCAACGAAGGGGCCCTCATGAAGACGCTCACCAAGGACGCGTTCGCCGCCGCCGAGCGGTACCTGCGCCTCAACGCCCGCCTCATCGACCGGGCCCGCTTCGCCAACCGCTTCCACGAGGGCCCCGCCGGCCCGGTCGTGCACGCGGTGCGCGCCTACCAGAACCCCGACGGCGGCTTCGGCCACGCCATCGAACCGGACCTGCGCGGCGCGGGCAGCCAGCCGCAGGGCGTCGAGGTCGCCCTCTGGGCGCTCGACGAGGTCGGCGCGTTCGAAGAGGCCATCGTCCTCGCCGCCTGCGCCTGGCTCGCCGAGCACTCCACCGAGGACGGCGGCGTGCCGTGGGTCCTGCCCAGCGTCGTCGAGGACGAGCGCGGCCCCTGGTGGCAGCCGCAGGGCGATCAGCCCCCGGCGGCCCTCAACCCGACCGCGCCGATCGCCGGACTCCTCCACGCCCACAAGGTGAAGCACCCGTGGCTCGAGACCGCCACCGAGTTCTGCTGGCAGGCTCTCGCCGACATGGACGGGGCTGACGCGTACGACGCGATGTGCGTCATCCGCTTCCTCGAACGCGTCCCCGACCGCGAACGGGCCCAAGCCGAGTTCGACCGTCTCGCGCCCTCACTGCGGGCCAGCGCCACCGTCGATCCGGACGAGCCCGGGCACACCCACTCCCCGCTCGACCTGGCCCCGACGCCGGAATCCATGGCGCGAAGGCTGTTCAGCGACGAGGAGATCGACCGGCACCTCGACCACCTCGTCGACGCGCAAGGCGCCGAGGGCGGGTGGGCGCCGAACTTCGCGATGTGGACGCCCGTGGTCGTCCACGAATGGGGCGGCTACGTCACCCGCGCGACCCTCTCGACACTCGACGCCTACGGCCGCATCGGATAAGACGGCTCAGGCCTCGGGCCACTCGCCGTCCCCGGCGAGTTCGAGGACGAGCGCGGCGATGTTCCAGGCGTCGTCCGCGCCGCTGTGGTGGCGGCCTTCGAGGGGCATGCCCGCGATGCCGAGCGCCTCGGCCATGCCGGGTCGGCGGCGCAGGCCCCGGGCCTCGGTGAACCGCAGCTTCACGTTGGTGTGCCGCCGCCCGAACGGGTAGCGGGTGCCCGTGGCCCGGCACTGGCGCTCGAACTGCTTGCGGTCATAGTCGCCCCAGCTCGCCCACGGCCGCGAATCGGCACGGTGCTCGTCGACGAGGAGGCGGCAGGCCGCCGCGAATTCGACGCCGGTGTCGACTTCCGCTTGGGTGAGTCCGGTGAGCTCGGTGCAGAACGCGCTCACCGTCGATCGCCTCGGTCGCACCAGGATCCGGTGCTTCGCGAGGCGTTCGCGCCGGTCGAGGTCGACGACCGTGAGGCCGATCTCGATGATCTCGCTGACCGCGCCGGGCGGCGGCTGTCCTTCCCAGCAGGTCGCTTCGACGTCGACCACGTTCAGCAGGCGCTGCGGTATCTCCATGCCGTGCAGGGTATGTCGGGCGCGCCGCTCGGGGCGATCGGATTTCGGGGGCCGGATGGAGTTGAGCGACCCCGGCAGGCTGCCGAAGTCGCAAGGCCACGCAGGTCACAAGAGTCGCTTGGTCACATTGTGGTCGACGTCCGTCACCGTGATGCTGGTGTACTGGACGGTCATGGGCGGCGAGCAGTCAGGCTGGAACGTAGCCGTGAGCGTCAGCGAGAAGTCCGCTCTCCCGTTCTGCACGGGGAAGAGTCCTTCCGCGGAGAAGCTCGCCTTGTTCTCGGCCTTCGGGTGGTGCTGACCCGGGTTGATGCACTCGGCGGTCGCGGTGACCACGATGTGCACCTGGGTCTCGTTGCCGAGGCCGGCCTCCTTGCCCTGGACGGTCAGGGTGTTGTCCGAGACCGTGTAGGAGACGTTGACGAAGTGTGGGCTGCCGGCCCACGCGGTTGAAGATGCGGCAAACAGCATTGTGAACACTGCGAATGCCACGAAGAGTACCTTGCGCATGATGCTGTCCATCCTGAGATGCGACAGCGGTCGTCGCGGCCTCCGGCCACTGGTGGGCAAGTAAGGCACCGCGATCGCGATGGCGGCCGCGAGCGGTTGCGGCGCCGCGGAGTCGCCTGGCACGGCGAGAGTGCGGTGGGACGGTCAGGTCCCGCAGCGCTCTGCGTCGCCCGATAGGCGATCCCGAACAGGACAAATTATACCATAAAATGAACATTTATGACATTTCTGTCTATCCTCCTTTCGGTCAGTTCTCACTGACCGAAAGTACTAGTCGATGGTGCCGAGCCCTGGTCGGCGCCCGCCGATTCTCCGTCGTTTCGCCTGGGCGGCAACGGTTCCGGCTCGCCGGTCCGACCCGGAGATACGCTGTCGGGATGACGAAACCGCGCGTACTGCTGATCTCCGGGAGCCTGCGGGCCGGGTCCACCAACGAGGCCGTGATCCGCGCGGCCGAAGCCGAGACGGCGCTCGCCGACTCCCTCGTGTACGGCGGCATGGACGCGCTGCCCCACTTCAACCCCGACCACGACCGCGACCCGCTCCCCGCGCCGGTCGCGGCGCTGCGCGAGGCGATCGACCGCGCGGACGCGCTCCTGATCTGCACCCCGGAGTACGCCGGGACGCTCCCCGGCTCCTTCAAGAACCTCCTCGACTGGACCGTGGGCGGCACCGAGATCAGCGACAAGCCCACCGCGTGGATCAACGCGGCCGCCGTCGGACGCGGCGGCGGCGCCGAGGCGACCCTGCGGACGGTCCTCGGCTACACCGGGGCCGCGATCGTCGAGGACGCCTGCCTCAAGATCCCGATCGACCGGACGTTCGTCGACGAGCACGGCCGCCTCACCGACGAGCCGTCGCGCCAGCGCGTCGCCGAAGCGCTCAAGCTCCTCACCGGCGCCGTGGACGACCCGGTCTGACCCGCCGCTAGAGCTGCACGGGTTTGTGCGCGGACCCGATCAGGTGCGGGCTCACCGAGAGCGGGAACGGCAGGCCGGGGTAGCGCTTCGCCTTGAGGCCCTTGGCCTCGAACCCGGCCCGGGCGATCGCCGCGCCCGTGTCGCGGCCGGTGTGGCAGCCGCCGAACGCGTGCGACCAGAACACCGCGTCGAACGCGTGCTCGCCCGCGCGGACCGCCCGGTTCGCCGAGGCCACGTGCTCCAGGCACACCAGCGCGCCGCCCGGTTTGAGCACCCGGCGGATCTCCGCGAGCGCCCGGTCCAGGTCGCCGACCGAGCACAGGACGAGGGTGGTCACGACCGAGTCGAACGAGCCGCTCTCGACCGGCAGCGCCTCGGCCCGCCCGTCGAGCACGGTCACGTCGCGGTCGAGCGCGGCCGCCTGCTCGCGGGCGAGGTCGCGCAGGTGCGCCTCGGGTTCGACGGCGACGAGTTCGGTGACCGCCTCGGGGTAATGCGGGAAGTTGACGCCGTGGCCGCAGCCGACTTCGAGGACGCGGCCGGAGAGCGGGGCGAGGAGGCGCGTGCGGTACGCCCCCAGGCCGCGCGGTTCGAGGGACGCGGCGAACCCCGGGTACCAGCGGGCGAACAGGCGGCGTCGGCGGCGGGCCATGCGGGCCTCCTCTGCAGATGCTCCTTCGAGCCTATGCCGGTCAGGCCGGTTTGCGGGCGCTGCCGACGATGTGCGGGCTCTTGGAGACCGGGAACGGCAGGTACGGGAAGCGCTCCTCGCGCACGTCCGCGGTGTCGAACCCGGCCGCGCGGATCGCGCCGAGCGTGTCGCGGGAGAGATGGCAGCCGCCGTTGAGGTGCGTCCAGAGGACCGCGTCGAGGACCCGTTCGGCGGTGTGCCGGGCGCGGCCGGCCGAGCCGACGTGCTCGAACCCGACGAGCGCACCGCCCGGTTTGAGGACGCGCTTGATCTCGGCGAGCGCGGCGGCCTGGTCGTCGACCGAGCAGAGCACGGCCGTGGCGACGACCGCGTCGAACGACGCGGACTCGACCGGCAGGGCCTCGGCGGTGCCCTCGACGATCGCGGCCTTGAGCCCGAGCTCGTCCGCGCGGGCGCGGGCGAGGTCGCGGAAGTGCTCCTCGGGTTCGACGGCGACGAGCTCGGTCACCGCGTCGGGGTAGTGGGGGAAGTTCGCGCCGAAGCCGCAGCCGAGTTCCAGGACGCGTCCGGAGAGCGGTGCGAGGAGGCGCCGGCGCCGGTCGGCGAGGCCCCGCTCCTCGAGCTGCGCGGCGGCGTCGGGGTACCAGCGGGCGAACAGGGGGCGCTTGCGGCGTGCCATGGGGTGTCCTCTCGTCCGGGAGCATCGGGGGCGCTCCCGGTTCCGAGACTAGTCAAGGCGCGCTCAGCGGTGGGGCCGCGCGTCTCACTCCTCGTCGCGCGAGGACCGCGCGAGCAGCGCCACCGCGATCACGATGGCCGCCATCAGGATCACGGCCACCAGCAGCGTGTCGACCGCGAACAGGGCGTTGAACATCTGCGCGATGAACGGTGCCAGGATCGCGAGCAGTGCCGCCAGTGCGATCCACCTTGCGTTGCGGCGCATGAAGTCCATCGAGGCTCCTCCCAGGGGGTCGCCCCGAGCCTACGTGAGGCGACCGGTGCGTCCGGCGCGCGTCAGTTGGTCCGCGTGTTGGGCAGGTGGTCGCCGAGGTAGCCGATCCAGACCTTCCCGGTCGCGCCGCCGGCGTCGTCGAGGAAGTGCATGCGGGGCGCGGGCGAGCCGACCTGCTGGAGTTTGATGTGGGAGGGCATGTAGACGCGGCCGGAGGGGTCGATCTCCTCGGGGACACGGAAGACCCTGCGGCGCTGGTACTTCGGGTTGCCCGAGACCGAGTCGGACTCCTTCATGGACACCATGGTGGGGGTGATGACGGGCGCGCCGGGGAGCGGGCGGGCGCACCAGTCGTAGAAGCCGCCGGTGAAGCGGGCCTCGGCGCGGGCCTCGGCGTAGGCGTCGAGGGCGCGCAGGGCGTCCCAGGTGCGGCCGGTCCAGCGGCGGCGCTGGCGCGGGTACATGACGTCGAGTTTGGAGACCTCGGTGTCGAGGGTGTCGGGGAGGTCGACGTGGCGGAGCTGCTTGCGGGCGCGCTGGACGACGTCCATGAGGCTCTCGGCCTCCCAGCAGCCGTCGGGGTCGGTGTCGTGGCGGATGCCGTAGACGGGGTCGGCGTGCTCGGCGAGGCGGCTCTCGAGCCAGCGGATGCGGTCTTGGGCTTTGCGTTCGTGCTCTTGGAGTTCGGTGTAGTCGAGTTCGAGCTGCTCGTACTGCTTGCGGAGGCGTTCGAGCTCCTGGTCGGCGGCGTTGCCCGGGGCGCTGTCGGTGGCGCTGGTGTCGAGGAGGCCGGTGGATTCGACGGCGCGGGTGAGCGCCTGGAGGTGGGCGGACATGGTCCTGATGAGGATGGTGGTCTCGGAGTCGCCGCCGCGGGCCATGTCGACGAGGGCTTCGAGGACGCTGTCGTCGAGGCGGTCGGCGAGTTTCGCGGCGATGTCGTCGGCGAGGTCGTCGGTTTCGGGTTGCGGCGCTGCGGGTTCGGTCGCGAGTTCGGGCTCGGATTCGAGTGCGGGCGTTGGCGGTTCGGGAGCCAGTTCGGGTGCGGGTGTCTTCGGTTCGGAGGGAGGCGCCGGTTTGGGGATGCGCGGTCCGCGGGGGACGGCTATCGCGGCGGGGCTGGGCGGGGCGGCGTGGAGTTCGCCCGGCGGCAGGGCGCCGGCGAGTATGCGGGCGACGCGGGGTTCGGTCTGGCGTATGTCGGTGGGGAGCGGCCGGTGGACGGAGAGGTCGACGACGCCTTTGACGACGACTTCGAGTGAGCGCACGCCCTGGTCGCGTATCGCGCCGCCGCCGCGGGGCTGGTGGCGCATCGGGTAGGTCTCCTCCCCCGGGCGCACGCCGGACAGGTAGGTGCGCAGGCCGCCGCCGAAGACGCTGAGGTCGCCGCCGAGCCAGGTGTTCAGGTCGTCCTGGGTGCGGGCGTCGTAGAGGCGCACGACCACGGCGATGCCCGCGAGGGTCTCGGCGAGGTGGTCGGCGCAGGCGGCCACGAGGTTCGTGTCGCTGCGGTCGACGGTGAGGACGATGACGGGCACGCCGCGGTCGGCGCGGGCGAGCCAGCCGGTGAGCTCTTTGACCTCTTCGGGGCCGACGAGGAGCGGCCCGGCTTCGACGGGGACGGCGCCGTCGGTGGCGCGTCCGGTGGCGAGGAACGCGGGCATGAAGCCGGGGGCGGTCACGGCGGCCTCCTCGAGGTCGCCTTCGACGGTGACGCGGACCCAACCCGGCGCGCCCTTGCGGCCGGAGGCCCAGGTGGCGGTGGTGCGGAGGCGGCCGTCGCCGGTGGGCCCGTCGTGGGTGTAGCGGCCGCAGGCCTCGTTGTCCGCGAAGGCGGTGCGGGTGCGGCCGCGGGCGTGCTCGAAGTCCGGGTCGCCGGTGTCGTCGACGCCGGCCCAGGCGGCGAAGCACCGCCGCAGCCGGGGCCCGAGCCGGGGCCCTCCGTCCCGGAGCACTGCTTGGTAGAACTGCGTCACGGCGCCTCCAACGGTCCAGGTCACGGCCACGTTGAGGCCAGATGCTACTTGAAGTTCACCTTCTCGTCGTCATCCAAATCCAATAGGGACGGTTGCGTGCGCGGGATGGAGACGCCTCCGGCCCGCACCGGGATCGGTGCGGGCCGGAGGCGGCGTGCTTGCGGGTCAGGCGGTCTCGGCGGCCGGGGCCTCGACGCGAGCGGGCGTCTCGGCGCCGGTCGCCTCGGTCTCGGGGTTGTTGGCCTTGTCCAGGACGGGCCCGCCGACGTCGCGTTCGGCCAGGTGGCGGCGCACCGAGTAGGCGACGGCCGCGACCCAGACGAGGGCGATGACGATGTAGACGGCGATCGCGACCCCCGTGGGGGCGGCGATCCAGTCGCTGCGCAGCAGCGTGCGGGAGTTCGTCAGGACGATGACGCCGCCGACGGCCGAGCCGAGCACGCGCGGCGGGATGTGCCGCACCAGCCAGGCCGCGATCGGCGCGGCGATGAGGCCGCCGACCAGGAGCACGCCGACCCACGCGAAGTCGATGCCGGCGCTGCCGATGCCGACGATGAAGCCGGCCGAGGCGGCCAGCGCGACCAGGAACTCGGAGGTGTCGATCGAGCCGATGACCTTGCGGGGCTCGATGCGGCCGCTGGCGAGCAGCGCGGGCGTGCCGACCGGGCCCCAGCCGCCGCCGCCGGTGGCGTCGAGGAAGCCGCCGACGAGGCCGAGCGGGGTGAGGAAACGCTTGCGCAGGGGCTTGCCGAGGTTCTTGCGGTCGAGGCCGCGCACGGTGAAGCGGATGAGCAGGTAGAGGCCGAGGGAGAGCAGGATGATCGACATGACCGGGGCGGCGACCTCGGTGGAGAGGCGCGAGAGGACCGTGGCGCCGGCGAAGGCGCCGACCGCGCCGGGGATGCCGATCTTCAGGACGACCTTCCAGTCCACGTTGCCGAAGCGCCAGTGCGAGGCGCCGGAGGCGAGCGTGGTGCCGATCTCGGCGAGGTGGACGGTGGCCGAGGCCGAGGCGGGGTTGGCGCCGATCGCGAGGAGCAGCGTGGTCGAGGTGACGCCGTAGGCCATCCCGAGGCTGCCGTCGACGAGTTGGGCGGCCAGGCCTACGAGGCCGAGCAAGACGAGGGTGCGCACATGGAAGCCTTCCGAGCGATGACCGAGCAAGCATCTCTACTTAATCTATGGGAAATATAGATTGCTGGCGGGCGGGCGTCAACCGCCGATCCCGCTGGACGGGATACCCCCGATCCCCTGGACGGCACCCGCCGGAAATCAGGTTTTGGCGGGCGTTTCCCGGCGAACGCGCGCGAACGCGGACACAATCGGGCGAGACGCCGCCGACGGCGGCCCGCAGAGAGGAAGACGCATGAGCAAACTCATCGCCGTGGCCTACCCGGACGTGCCCACCGCGCAGACGGTGCTCGGCAAGCTCGCCGACATGCAGAAGCGCGAGATCATCAAGCTCGACGACGCGGTCGTCGTGGAGCGGCGGGACGACGGCAAGGTCAAACTCCACCAGGCGAACTCGCTCGTCGGCGTCAGCGCCGCCGGCGGCGCGCTGTGGGGCGGCCTCATCGGCCTGCTGTTCTTCGCGCCGCTGCTCGGCATGGCCGTCGGCGCGGCCGCGGGGGCCGCGGGCGGCGCCATGACCGACATCGGCGTCGACGACAACTTCATGAAGGACCTCGGCAGGGACCTCACTCCCGGCACCGCCGCCCTCGTGGTCCTGGTCCGCTCCATGACCGAGGACAAGGTCCTCGAAGAGCTCCACGGCCAGTACGAGGGCAGGCTCATCTCCACGAACCTCTCTTCCGAGGAGGAGGCGCGGCTGCGCGAGCACATCGAAGCGGCGACGACCGCACGCGGCTGACGCGGCAGCGAACGGAGCGGACGGGAGCGGCCCCCGTCCGCTTCCTCGTGCCCGGGCCGTTTTCGCTGTTCAAGACGTGGATTCATATTGAGCCGCTTACGCTCTCCCCGTGAGCAGGACCAAGGGCGGCGCGGAGATGCAGAGCTATTTCCGGTCCTACGTCCTGCCCAAGACCGCCTGGAGCCGCGTCGCGGCCGGCCAGCCCGGATCGGTCATGCTCCTGCGGCTCATGCCCTTCCTCCTCATCGCCGTGACCCTCCCCATCGCGTTCCTCGACGACACCGCCGCCGAATACGCCGACTTCGTCGTCGTCCTTCTGCCCGCCTTCACCGCCCTCGTCAACGGCCCGGTCGCGACCGCCGGATCGACGCTCCTCGTCGTCGCCCTCGTCAGCTGCGGACAGTACGCCCTGGGCCTCCTCCCCTACCCCGCCTCGACCTGGTCCGACGTACCGCCCGTCGCCATCATCGGCCTGGTGTGCACGGCACTGGCGTGGGTCAGGAACCGCATGGTCGTGCGCCTGCTCGACATGACCCTCGTGGCCGAGGCCGTCCAGACCGCGATCCTGCCCGAACTGCCCTCGCACGTGGGCGGCGCGCGCGTCGCCGTCGCCTACCGCACCCACGAGGGCAGCCCGGGCCTCGTGGGCGGCGACTTCTACGAAGTGCAGGACACCGACCTGGGCATACGCGCGGTCGTAGGCGACGTCCAAGGGCACGGCCTGACCACGGTGCATCTCACCGAAGCGCTCCTGGGCACCTTCCGGGAGCGTTCGCTCGACGACCCCGACCTGCAGGTCCTCGCCGCGCGCATGGAACGGCGCGTGCGCATGCACAACCGCGGCCGCAACGAATGGGACCAGTCGTTCGCCACCGCCGCGCTCGTCGAGATCACGCCCCGCTTCGACACCATCAGGGTCGTCCTGTGCGGCCACCCCGCCCCGCTGCTCGTCCGCGGCTCCGCCCAGCCGCTCTCGGCCCGGCCCATGCCGCCGCTCGGCCTCGCCGACTTCTCGCTGCAGCGCACCGAGATCCGCGAGGCCACACTCATGCCCGGCGACCTGGTCGTCGTGTTCACGGACGGGTTCATCGAGGGCCGCAACGCCGCCGGCGAGACCTTCCCGGTGATCGAGCGGATCAACGAGCACGTCGCCGCCGGCATCCGCGACCCCGACCGCCTCCACCGCAAACTCAAGGCCGACTTCCAAGACGGCGGATACGAACGCACCGACGACCTCACCGTCCTCATCATCCAGACGCCCGGTGCAACCTCGCGCTAGGTCCTCCGCGTCAGGCAGGGAGGAACCCCGCAACCGAACGAAGGACACCGCATGCCGCGCACCACCCGGCCACTGGCGCTCATCGCCGCCGTCCTCGCCCTCGCGGCCTCCGGATGCGGACTCGGCGAGACGGAACAGCCGGAGGCGGCGGCAGCGACGGCGACCTCCACCGCCTGCGACGAGCACGGCGTCCAGATGTCGCTCACCCCCACCGGCGAGGTCGGCGACCGCGTGTTCATGGCGATCGGCCTCGTCAACTGCGGCACCGAGCCGCTGCTGCTCGACAGCATGCCGCAGGTCGGCGTCTTCGGCGGGAACGTCGTCGCGCCCCGCGACGCCAACGTCCCCGAATCGGTCCACGTCGCGCCCGGTCAGGCCGCGATCGCGCCGCTCTCCTGGACCGCGCCCACGCGCGCCGTCGAGGTACTCGACGTGGACCGGTTCCTCATCAACGCGCTCCCGCTCTACGCCGGATACGAGCTGACGCTCGCCGAACCGGTCGAGCTCAACGCCGACCACGTGCTCGACCTCGGCGCCTGGCAGCTCACCGGCGCGACCGTCACGCCGACCGAACCGGTCGAACCGGCCGAATCCGGCTCCGAGGAGCCCGCGGCGCCGGCCTGCCCCGAGGCGGGATTCCAGGTCACCGTCACCCAGGGCGACGCGGCGATGGGCATCCGCTCCGGCGGCATCGAACTCGTCAACTGCGGCACCGAGGACATCGCGATCGACGGCTACCCGGTGATCGAGATCCCCGGCGTCGAACTCGACGTGCGCGAAGGCTCGGACACGCTCCAGGACCCCGGGCCCACGCCGATCACCCTCGCCCCCGGCGATTCGGTGAGCGCGGGCATCCTGTGGCGCAACAGGGTCGAGTCCGCCGACGAAGGGGACGTCGTCAACGCCACCGAGATCAACGTCGGGTACGCCCAGGGCTCCCCGCTGGTGACCGTCACGCCGGAAGCCCCGATCGACCTCGGCACCACGCGGGAACTCGAGGTCACCGCCTGGCGGTAGCGGGCTCAGCCCTGATGCAGAGCGAATGGCGGGGGGGGGGGGGGGGGGGGCGCCCCGGGGGGGGCGGGGGGGGGGGGGGGGGGGGGGGGGGGGGGGGGCGGGGGGGGGG
>NZ_JAPZVQ010000001.1:225182-504926 GCF_027622945.1 Glycomyces lechevalierae
ACGCGTGCCCCCCGCGGGGGGGTCGCGGGCCCCGCCTTTTTGAAGCCCTACGGGGGGCGGCGCTGAGCCCCCCCCGCCATTCGCTCTCGTTCGTCTCGGGTGGGCCGCTACTCGGCGCCTTCCTCGTGCCGCGGTTCGAAGTACGAGCGGGACGGGGCGACCTCGGGGGTGCCCATCGGCAGGTCCACGGTGACCGCCTCGCCGTTCGAGAACACGAACGTGACCTCCACTTTGGAGCCCATCTTCACGTCTTGGTTCAGGCCGTCCAGGAGCAGGAAGGAACCCGTGGTCGGCGCCAGGCGCACGTACGAGTCCGGGGCGATCTCGATCTCGAAGTCCCGCTCGCCCACCACTTCCGCGAACAGCGATTCGGACGGCGACTCCGAAGCGCCGGCCGTGGGCGAAGCCGAGTCCGAGGCACCGGCGGAGGGCGAGTCGCTCGCCGTCGGCGAAGGGGAGGCCCCCGCTGAAGGCGATTCGGTGGCATCGGCCGAAGGCGTCGCCGACTCGCCCGCTCCAGGCGTCTCCTCGGCCACGACGTCGGTCGCAAGGATCACCGCGTCGGCGACCGGGCTCGTCACCGCTTCGAGGACCACGGACTCGGTGCTCTGGTTGTCCATCCAGATCCGCAGCGGGGCCTGCCCGCCCTCCAGGTAGAAACCCCGCTCCCCGAAGTCGACCTGCATGTCGCGCATGGCGATCACGCCCGCGTCCACGTCGATCCCCGAAATGGCCGAGTTCGTCTCGCCCGTCTGGGCGCTCCTGCTCGCTCCGCAGCCGGCCAGGGCCAGACCCACTACCGCCAGGGCCGCGGCCCAGCGGACCCGGGCCGCCGCCGCGCTCGCTTCTCGTCTCTCCACAAGCGCCACCTTAAGCGCGGAAGGGCGCCGCGCCCGGCCGCGACATACCGGGCAACGGATCCGCCCTTCCCGAACCGACCGGGTGCCGCGTGACATATCACATGCCACATGGCACCGACCGGGTTGCGGCGGGTCGCGGTCAGGCCGAGTGGCGGCGGCTCACCGCACGGTGGTCGAGGGCGGCGAGGACGCGGTCGACGAGGACCGGGTCGTGCCCCGGCGAGGACCGCAGTTGCAGGACACGGGCGGTCGCGGCGGAGAGCATCTCGCTCTCGATGCGCTGGAAGGTGTCGAACCGCTCGGCGAGGCGTTCGGTCTCCGGGTCCTCGCGCTCCTCGACCATGGCGGTGATCTGCGCGGTCCGGTGGTCGAAGCGGCGCTCCATCGCGGCCGCGACCTCGTCGTCCACCTCGCCCTCGCGGCGCAGCTCGCGGAGCCGCGCCGTGGCGGCCTTCCCCGCCTCCCGCATGAGGGAACGCAGGGCGGCGGACTCCTTCTCCTCGTCGGCGCGCACGCCGAGGAACGCGATCAGACCCGGCAGGGTGAGGCCCTGCGCGACGAGCGTCGCGAGCACGACCGCAACGGACAAGAACTGGATCTGCTCGCGCCCCGGGAACGGCGAGCCGTCCGCGGTGGCCTGCGGGATCGCCAGCGCCGTCACGACCGTGACGACCCCGCGCATCCCTGCCCAGGCGGTGAC
Source organism: Glycomyces lechevalierae (assembly GCF_027622945.1). Lineage (GTDB taxonomy): Bacteria > Actinomycetota > Actinomycetes > Mycobacteriales > Micromonosporaceae > Glycomyces > Glycomyces rutgersensis. The sequence continues at coordinate 226,743 of NZ_JAPZVQ010000001.1, forward strand.
GACCGCCAGACGCGGCTGGTCCCCCAGGCTCGTCCAGCCGATGCCCTTGCGGCCCAGGACGATCGCGATGGCGAGCCACAGGGCGCGGACGGCGATCACGGCGCCCGCCACGGCCAGGGCCTTCCACAGCAGGTCGGACACGCCCGATCCGATGGCGTCGATGATGTCGATCAACTCCATGCCGACCAGGCCGAAGGTGAGGGCGATGAGGCCGGTCTCCAGGACGTCCCACACCGAGCCCTGGACGAGGCGGCCCTCGAAGTCGTCGGGGTCGTTGGAGCGGGCGACCAGATAGAACGCGGCGCAGATGACGGCGAGGACGCCGGAGGCCTTGACGACGTCGGCGAGCAGGTAGGCGATGTAGGGGGCGGTGAGGCCCAGGGCGGTGCGGACACGGCTGTCGTCCACGAGGGAGCCGAGTTTGACGAGGAGCCAGCCGACGCCCAGGCCGATCGCGGCGGCGACGACCGCGGAGTACACGAACAGGCCCGCCGTCCACAGAGCCGAGACGGTGCCGGTGACGACGCCGATGACGGCGACGTTGTAGAGGGTGAGGGCGGTGACGTCGTTGAACAGGCCTTCGCCTTCGAGGATGGTGACGAGGCGGCGGGGCAGTCCGAGGCGGTCGGCGACGGCGGTGACGGCCGCGGCGTCGGGAGGAGCGCAGATCGCGCCGAGGACGACGGCCGCGCCGACGGGCAGGACCGGGCTGATCGTGGCGGCCAGGGCCGCGACCGCAGCGGTGGTGACGAAGACGAGGAGGACCGCGAGGAAGAGGATCGGCCGCCAGTTCGCGGCGAAGTGCCGCCATGAGGACTTGCGGGCGGCGGCCCACAGGATCGGGGGCAGCAGCACCGGCAGCAGATGCTCGGGGTCGAGGTCGAGGGCGGGCACGCCGGGGATGAGGCCGAGGGCGAGTCCGTAGAGGCAGATGAGAACCGGGGCGGGGACGCGCATCCATTCGGCGGCGGCGGTCAGGAGGAGCCCGCCGACGGCGAGCGCGAACAGGATCGCGACCAGTTCCATGCAGCCTCCGACGCGGGCGGACTCGATTGTTCGGGCACACCCTACGCCCGCCGGATCAGGATCGCCCGCACTCGGCCGTGGCGTCGCCGTTTTGCCGCTATTGTGCCGCTTATGGCCACTGTCGACACTGCCGAGCGCATGGAGGCCGCCGAGCCGGCGCCGCCCGTGCTGAGCAAGTCCCGCCGCAACCTCGTGTTCGTCACGATCATGCTCGGCATGCTCATGGCCGCGCTCGACCAGACGATCGTCTCCACTGCACTGCCGACGATCGTGGCCGACCTCGGGAGCGCCGGGCACATCGCCTGGGTCGTGACGTCCTATCTGCTGGCGGAGGCGATCGCCTCCGCGATCGTGGGCAAGTTCGGCGACATGTTCGGGCGCAAGGCGATCTTCCAGATCAGCGCGGTCGTGTTCGTCGGCGGTTCGGCGCTGGCCGGGTTCAGCGAGGACATGGTCTTCCTGATCGTGTCGCGGGCGATCCAGGGACTCGGCGCGGGCGGCCTGATGGTGACGGCGATGGCGCTCATCGCCGACGTGATCCCGTTGCGCGAGCGGGGCAAGTACCAGGGCGCGATGGGCGCGGTGTTCGGCGTGACCACGGTGCTCGGCCCGACGTTGGGCGGCCTGTTCACCGACCACCTGTCGTGGCGGTGGTGCTTCTATGTGAACGTGCCGATCGCGGTGGTCATGATCGCGATGGCGGCGGCCACGATCCCGCGCGTGCGCTCGGTCGTGAAGCCGGTGATCGACTACCTGGGCCTGATCTTCGTCGCGATCGGCACGACCCTGCTGATCCTCGCGTTGGAATGGGGCGGTGACGAGTACGCGTGGGACTCGGCGACGATCCTCGGCATGTTCGGGGGCGCGGCGGTCGCGATCGTCCTGTTCGTCGTCATCGAGCGCCGCGCGGCCGAACCGATCATTCCCATGTGGCTCTTCGCGAACCCGGTGTTCACCGTCTCGTCGATCCTGAGCTTCATCGTGGGGTTCGCGATGCTCGGGGCGATGACGTATCTGCCGACGTACCTGCAGTACGTGGACGGGACGTCGGCGACGGTGTCGGGGTACCGGACGCTGCCGATGGTCGCGGGCATGATGTTCACGTCGATCCTGTCGGGCAACGTGGTGAGCAAGACGGGCCGGTACAAGATGTTCCCGATCATGGGCACCGCCGTGATGGGCCTCGGGCTCTACCTCATGTCGACGATGGGCACGGACTCGGACGTCTGGGAGGAGTCGCTGTACATGCTCGTGTTCGGCATCGGGCTCGGGCTGACGATGCAGGTGCTGACGATCGCCGTGCAGAACACCGTGCCGTACGCGCAGATGGGCGCGGCGACCTCGGGCGTGACGTTCTTCCGCACCGTCGGCTCCACCTTCGGCACCGCGATCTTCGGGACGCTCTTCACGAACCACAGCACGCCGCTGCTGGCCGCCGCGTACGCCGAGTCGGGAGTGGACCCCGCGGTCGCGGCGAGCCCGGCGGCGCTGCATGCCCTGCCGGACGCGGTGATCGAGCCGATCGTGCAGGCCTACGCCGATTCGATCAACTTCGTGTTCCTCTGGACCGTGCCGGTGGCGGCGGTCGGGTTCATCGTGGCGTGGTTCCTCGTCGAGCGGCCCCTGCACGACGCGGCGCGCGGCCGCGCCGCCGACATGGGCGAGGGCTTCGGTGCCCCGGACCCGGCGCCGTCGGAGGAGCGGCTGGCGCGGATGATCGCCGATGTCATGCAGCGCGAACGCAAGACGGTGTTCACGGACGTGTACCGCGCGACCGACAGCCTCCTCGACCGGGCCGACGCTTGGGCGCTGCGCCAGGTGTACGTACTCGAGCGCGCCGGTGAGGAGGCGAGTGTCCGCAAGATCGCCGCAGCCCACCGGGTGCCGCCGGAAGTGCTGACGCCGGTGTTCACGCAGGCGGTGCGCGCCGGACTCATCGCCGTCGAGAAGGGACGCCTGCGGGTGACGCCGATCGGCCGCGCCGAGTTCGAGCGGTTCATCGCGGTGTGGCGGCACTGGCTCGACACGCACCTCGACGACTGGAACCTCGCCGACCCCGAGGACCGCAAGGTCTTCGACAAGGCGGTCACCCGCATCGCCCGCGCGATCACCGCCGAAGAAGCCCAGACCTGGCCCCAGCCCGAAGAGGCCGCCACCAAGACTTGACCGACGCCCACACGACCTCGAAGCGGTCAGCCGCTCCAGCGGACTGCAAGCCCTCAATGGCGACATCGAGCTCCCCGCCGATCCCGTTCTCGCCGTTGAGGCTTCGAGGTGGGCCCGCGGGCTCCGCCGATCGCGGCCCGGCCGGCCGGGCCTTCGCGGCGAGGTCGAGCGATGAGCCGTTCCGGTTCTCGCCGTTCAGACTTTCGCGGCAGGCTCCATGGTTCCGTCGACGCGGCGCTGGAGGCTGAGCGGGTTGTCGTCGTGGAGCGCCTCGGGCAGCAGCGGTTCCGGAGTGGACTGGTAGGCCACCGGGCGCATGAAGCGCGCGATCGCGCCCGTGCCGACCGAGGTGTGCCGGCCGTTCGTGGTCGCGGGCCACGGGCCGCCGTGGTGCTGCGCGTCGGTCACGGCCACGCCGGTCGGCCAGCCGTTCACGATGACGCGACCCGACCGCTCCGCCAGCAGCGGGAGCGCGGCCCGGGCGACCGGGTCCGCCGACGTCGCGAGCTGGACCGTCGCGGTGAGACCGCCCGGGAGCTGCGGCAGCACCCGTTCGAGCTCGGCGATGTCGGTGTAAGTGAGCACCAGCGCGGTCGGGCCGAAGCACTCGTGAAGGAGAGCGTCGTCGCCGTCGATCGCAGCAACGGGGGCCGCGATGAGGCCCGGTGTCACCGCGAAGCCCTCGTCGACTGACGAGGGTTCGACCGCGAAGCACGCCTGCGGGTGCGACGCCAGCCGGGCCGCCTCCGCCGTATAAGCCTCGCGGATGCGGGCGTTCAGCATCGGGTGGACCGCCTTGGTGCGCACGGCAGCCGCCAGCGCGTCGTCGAGTCCGTGGTCTTCGGGAAGGAAAAGCAATCCGGGTTTGGTGCAGAACTGGCCGGCGCCGAGAGTCATCGACGCCGCGAACTCCTCGACCAGGCCGGGGCCGCGCTGCGCGACGGCTTCGGGGGTGACGACCACGGGATTGAGGCTGCCGAGCTCGCCATAGAACGGGATGGGTTCGGGCCGAGCTGCGGCCTCTTCGGCGAGCGCGCGGCCGCCCGCGATCGAACCGGTGAAGGCTGCGGCCTTGATGTTCGGGTCGCGGATCAGGTCGAGTCCGGCTTGGAAGCCGCTGACGACGGCGAACACTCGCGGGTCGGCGCCGTGCTTCTCGAGGGCTTCGGTGATGATCTCGGCGAGCAGGACCGCCGTGGCGGGTTGCGAGGCATGGGCTTTCGCGACGACCGGGCAGCCTGCGGCCAGCGCGGCGGCGGTGTCGGTGCCGGCGACGCCGAAGGCGAGCGGGAAGTTCGAGGCCGCGTAGACGGCGATGGGGCCGAGCGGGATGTTGCAGCGGCGCAGGTCGGGCCGGGGCGGTGTGGCGCGCGGGGCGGCGTGGTCGATCACGACGTCGAGGGCCGCGCCGGTCTCGGCGTAGGCGGCGTACTGATCGAACTGGCCGGTGGTGCGGGCGAGTTCGCCGCGGAGGCGGGTCTCGCCGAGGCCGGATTCGGCGTCGGCGAGGGCGACGAGGGCGTCCTCGTGGTCGGTCAGGGCGGTGGCGATGGCGCGCATGAGGTTGCCGCGTTCGGTCGGGCGCATGGCGGCGAGGCCTGGTGCGGCGGCGCGGGCGGCGGCCGCGATGCGGGCGACCTCGTCGGGCGCGGTCTCGGCGATCGGTTCGCCGAACGCCGCTCCGGTGGTCGGGTTGACGCTGCGCAGTGTGTCGGCCATGGGTGTGTCCTGTCCGTTCGGTCGTGGTGCGGTGGCGGTGTGGGCGCTGTTCTACATGTTCTTCGATGAGCCTGCGACCGGCGTTCGGGGCCTCGAAGAGCGGAGTTCGCGTGCTGGTCCGCGGTTTGTCACTCCCCGTTGCTCGCGGGCCCCCCGATCCGACTATAGTATGTGACATATTACTGATGCAGATCGGTGAGCGGCCGCTGCCGCCGCCCATCGTCGCCGGGTCGTTCCGGGCGGCTGCGGCAGTACCATGTCACACGTCATCGAGATTGGAAGCCCCATGTCGGCACTCGAATCGCGCCCCTGGCGCGGCGTCCTCGTCGCCACCGCCCTGCCGTTCAACGACGACGGGTCGGTCGACTTCGCGGCCTTCGACGAGCACTGCGCCTGGCTGGTGGCGAACGGCTGCGACGGCGTCACCCCCAACGGCTCCCTCGGGGAGTACCAGACCCTCACCGAGGCCGAGCGCGCCCAGGTCGTCGCCACCGCCGTCGAGGCGATCGGCGGCGAGCGGGTCATGCCCGGGGTCGCCGCGTACGGCGCCGCCGAGGCCCGCCGCTGGGCCGAGCAGGCGCGCGACGCCGGGTGCGGCGCGGTCATGCTGCTGCCGCCCAACGCCTACCGGGCCGACGAGCGCTCCGTGATCGCCCACTACGAGGAGGTCGCGAAGGCCGGCGTGCCGATCGTGGCCTACAACAACCCGATCGACACCAAGGTCGACCTCACCCCCGAGCTCCTGGCGAAGCTCCACGCCGAGGGCCTCATCCAGGCCGTCAAGGAGTTCTCCGGCGACGTGCGACGCGCCTACCGCATCGCCGAGCTCGCGCCCGGCCTCGACCTGCTCGTGGGCGCCGACGACGTGCTGCTCGAGCTGGCCGTCGCGGGCGCCGTCGGCTGGGTCTCGGGGTACCCCAACGCCCTCCCGAAGTCCACTGTGGCGCTCTACCGGGCGGCCGTCTCGGGCGACCTCGAGACCGCCCTGCCGCTGTACCGGCAGCTCCACCCGCTCCTGCGCTGGGACTCGAAGGTCGAGTTCGTGCAGGCCATCAAGCTCTCCATGGACATCGTCGGGCGCAAGGGCGGCCAGTGCCGCCTGCCGCGCGTGCCGCTCCTGCCCGAGCAGGCCGCCGAGGTCCGCACCGCCACCGAGCAGGCCCTCGCGGCCGGACTCGCCTAGGAGGCCACATGCGCAGCAGGCTCGTGCTCCAGACCGTCGAATCGCACACCGAGGGCATGCCCACACGGGTCGTCACCGGCGGCGTCGCCCCGATCCCCGGTGCGACGATGATGGAACGCCGCGACCATTTCGTCGAGCACCTCGACCACGTCCGCGAGTTCCTGATGAACGAGCCGCGCGGGCACGCCGCCATGAGCGGCGCGATCCTCCAGCCGCCGACGCGGCCGGACGCCGACTGGGGCGTCCTGTTCATCGAGGTCTCCGGGTGCCTGCCGATGTGCGGGCACGGCACGATCGGCGTGGCCACGGTCCTTGTCGAGACAGGCATGGTGCCGGTGACCGAGCCGGTCACGACGGTCCGGCTCGACACCCCGGCGGGCCTGATCACCGTCGACGTCCAGGTGGAGGACGGCGCGGCCAAGGCCGTCACGCTCGTGAACGTGCCGGCGTTCTCGGTCGGGCTCGACCGCACGGTCACGTTGAAGGACGGCCGAGAGATCCGCTACGACCTGGCGTTCGGCGGGAACTTCTACGCGTTCGTCGACCTCGACGACCTCGGCCTGCCGTTCGACGGGGCCTCCAAAGACCGCGCCGCCAAGAACGAGCTCATCGCCGCCGGGCTCGACATCATGGCGGCCGTGAACGCCGAGCAGGAGCCGGTGCACCCGCTGGAGCCGTCGATCCGAGGGCTCCACCACGTCTACCTGACCGCACCGGGCTCGGACGCGAAGCACTCCCGGCACGCCATGGCCATCCACCCCGGCTGGTTCGACCGATCCCCTTGCGGCACCGGCACTTCGGCGCGTATGGCGCAGCTCAACGCGCGGGGCCTGCTCGGGCTCGGGCAGGACTTCGTCAACGAGTCGTTCATCGGCTCGCGCTTCACCGGCCGCCTGATCGGCGAGACCGAGGTCGCCGGGATCCCCGCTGTCGTCCCGTCCGTCACCGGCCGGGCCTGGATAACCGGTACCGCCCAGTACACGCTCGACCCCGATGACCCCTTCCCCAGCGGATTCATCCTCTGAGCCTTCCCGCATACTGTGACGCGCCACGTGTGACATACCACTGAGGAGGTCCTGATGCCAGCTCGAGCCGGAGCCGCGCCAGCCGTCGCGATGACCCTGCCCGAGATGGGCGGGCGCCGCGCCAGCTACCGGGAGCGCATAGGCGAGGCCCTGCGGGCCGCCGTCATCGCCGGGGAGCTCGCCCCGGGCAAGGTCTACTCAGTGCCCGTCCTCGCCGAGCAGTTCGGGGTCTCGGCCACGCCCGTCCGCGAGGCGATGCTCGACCTCGTCAAGGAGGAGCTGGTCGAACCGGTGCCCAACAAGGGCTTCCGGGTCAAGGTCGTCTCCGAGGCGCAGCTCGACGAGTACACGAAGCTGCGCGAGCTCATCGAGATCCCCACGACCGTCGCGCTCGCGACCACCGCGGACCTCGCCGACATCGAGGCGCTGCGCCCGCTCGCGCAGGCGATCGTGGACGCCGCCGCCGAAGAGGACCTCATCGCGTACGTGGAGGCCGACATGCGCTTCCACCTGGAGATGCTCGCGCTCTCGGGCAACGCCACGCTCGTCGAGACCGTCCGCAACCTCCGCCAGCGCTCACGCCTGTACGGCCTGACGGCCCTCATGGAACTGGGCGAGCTGGAGGAGTCGGCCGGCGAGCACCTCGAGATCCTGCACGGGCTCCTGACCCGCGACCCCGAGTACGTGCGACAGGTGATGGAACTGCACCTCAGCCACGTCCGAGGTTCGTGGGCCCAGCCCTCCTGAACGTGGAAGCGGGGGGGGGGGGGGGGGCCCCGGCCCCGGGGGGGCCCCCCCCCCCCGCCGGGCCCCGCGGGGGGGCCCCCCCCCCCCCCCCCGCTTCGCTGTACGCAGCGTCAGTGGTCGTCCCAATGCCCGGCGTGAGGGGCGCGGCGGTGTCCGTCGTGCATTTAGTCGGTGTGGTCGCCGTGGGCGACGGCGACGTGCCCGCAACCCTTGGCGTGCTGGTGCGCGTGCCCGTCGTGGACGTGGTGGCCCTGCGGTTCGCATTCGTCGACGTGGTCGCCGTGGATCCGGTGCAGGTGGCCGTCGCGGGCGTAGTCGGTGTGGTCGCCGTGCAGGACCGCGACGTGCCCGCAGTCCTTGCCGTGGTGGTGGTCGTGCCCGGCGTGTTCCTTGTGCGCGGCCATGTCGCCGCCCTCCTCAGTCTTTCCCCGTTGCGGGCCGGCGCGACGGCGCGGCCCCCAGCCACCGTCGCGGCGGCGGGCGCCCGTTAGGAGGCCCTTTCTCGATCCGGGGCCGGGTTCCCGACATGCGCGGGCGGTCAGCGTTCGGCGTCGCGGATGGCGACGGCGGCGTTGATGAGGCCGATGTGGCTGAAGGCCTGCGGGAAGTTGCCGAGCATCTCGCCCGTGGCGGTGTCGATCTCCTCGGACATGAGGCCGAGGTCGTTGGCGCAGGCGGCGGCGAGGGCGAAGGCCTCGCGGGCGCGTTCGGGGCGGCCGGTGAGGGCGAGGGCCTGGGCGAGCCAGAACGTGCACATCACGAAGGAGCCTTCGGCGCCGTCGAGGCCGTCGACGCCGGATTCGTAGCGGCGCACTAGGCCTCGGGGGTCGAGGAGCCGGTCGGCGATGGCGTCCACTGTCGAGACGAGGCGGGGGTCGTCGCCGGGGAGGAAGCCGACGGCGGGCATGCTGAGCACGGCGGCGTCCAGGTCGGCGCGGCCGTCGGCGGTGCTGTCGAGGGTGGCGCAGAAGGCGCCGGCGGCGGGGTTCCAGCCGCGCGTCTCGATGGCCTCGCGGATGCGGTCGCGTTCGGCGGCCCAGCGGGTTGCGGCGTCGCCTTCGATGTCGAGGAGGTCGGTGAACTTCACGGCGCGGTCGAGGGCGACCCAGCACATGAGCTTCGAGTAGGTGTAGTGGCGGGGCGCGCCGCGCGATTCCCAGATGCCCTGGTCGGGCTGCTCCCACTGGTCGGCGGCGGCGTCGGCGACGCGGGCGAGGAACTGGCGGCCGGTCTCGTCGAGCCGGCCGAGGTGGCCGCGCAGGTGCCAGGCGGCGTCGAGGAGTTCGCCGTAGACGTCGAGCTGGGGCTGTTGCCATGCGGCGTTGCCGACGCGGACGGGACGTGAAGCGCGCCAGCCGGACAGGTGGCCGAGTTCGCGTTCGGACAGGTCGTGCTCGCCGCCGATGCCGAACATGATCTGGAGGGCCGACTCGGGCCGGTAGTGCGCGGCGGCGTGGGTCATGAACTCGAAGAACTCGACGGCCTCGCCGTGGCAGCCGGCGCCGGCGAGCGCCTGCACGGTGAAGCTGGCGTCGCGCACCCACGCGTACCGGTAGTCCCAGTTGCGGCCGGCGCCCACGGACTCGGGCAGCGAGGTGGTGGGCGCGGCGACGATCGCGCCGGTGGGCTGGAAGCGGAGCGCTTCGAGGACGAGGATCGAGCGGCGCACGAGATGGGGCAGGGGGCCCTCCCAGGGCGGGTGGGCGCCGGACCAGGCCTGCCAGCCGTCGATGGTCTCGGTGAGGGCGGCGTCGATCGCCTCAGGCGTCCAGGTCGCGGGCGGCTGATCGGCGAGTCCGGTGGTCTGGGCGGCGAAGCGGAGGCGGTCGCCGGCGCGGAGGTGGAGGCGGGCGGTGGCACCGGCGTGTCCGAAGTCGAGCGTGACGGGGCTGCTGAGGACGGAGCGGTTGGGCCCGCCGGTGGCGAGGACGCCGCCGGGGACGGCGGTGAGGATGGGGGTGACGAGGCCGTACTCGGGTCTGGGCCGGAACGTGAAGTCGAGTTCCATCTCCCCTGCGGTGCATTCGAGGACGCGGAGGGTCGCGATGGGGGCGTGGGCGGCGAGGAGGAGGCGATCGTCGGCGTCGTCGTCGTCCGGGTCGCTCGCGGGCGGCAGGGCCTGCTCGGTGCCGGTTCCGGTGTCGCCGGTGCCGGTGGGGCCGAGGGCGAGCGCGTCGGTGAGGTGGGCGGTGCCGGTGTCGGTGGTGAAGACGGTGCGCAGGGCGAAGCTGTCGCCCACATAGGAGCGTTCGGTGCGGAAGGGCGCGGCCGGGCGGATCGACCAGTGGCCGGCTTCGGGGTCGAGGAGGCGGCCGAAGACGGCGGGGCTGTCGAAGCGGGGGCGGCAGAGCCAGTCGATGGAGCCGTCGATCGAGACCAGGGCGGCGCCGTGGCGGTCGGAGAGGAGGGCGTAGTCCTCGATCGGGCGACCTGAGGCCGCGTTCGCTTGGGCGTCGTCGTGTCGGTCCATGATGCGGCTCCTCGCCTTCTGGCGGCATTCTATGGCGCGCAGCGGGAGCCGCGGCCGCTTTCGGTGCCATATGCCATGCGACATGTGACATACCACTGGGCGCATCCGCGATGTGCGACAGGTGAGTCGGATTCCGGAGTTGTGATCCGGGGCAAGTCCCCGCGGCCTATAGAAATGAATACGGTTTTCATTTGTATATGGTTCCGGGACGCACCGTCCGAACCTCCCCGTTGGAGTCCTCCCTTGCCTGTCTCCCGCCGTTCGCTCCTCGCGGCCGCCTCCGCCGCGCCCGTCCTCGGCCTGGCCGCCTGCTTCTCCGAAGGGTCCGAGGGCGCCGGCGCGACCGGCCGCATCCGGGTCGCGCACATGCTGCCGCCCCGCTCCGGGCTCTCCCCGCTGTCCGACGACGCGTTCAAGCTCTCCCGCTGGGCCACCGCCGAGACCCTGGTCGTGCTCGACCCCGACGGCAACGCGCTCCCCTGGCTCGGCACCGAATGGGTCCAGGACGGCAACACCTGGACCTTCACGCTCCGCGAGGACGTGGTTTTCCACGACGGCACCGCGTTCACCGCCGAGGCGGTCGCCAACTCGCTCACCGTCGCAGCCCAGGCCGCCCCGAAACCGCGCATCCTCGACGGCATCGACCTCACCGTGGCGGCCGACGGGAACACCGTCGCCGTCACCACCGCCGAAGCCGATCCGCTGCTCCCCCACCGGTTGTCCTCGCCCCAGCTCGCGATCCTCGCCGCGAGGGCCTACCACGACGGCATCGTCGACCCGGTGGGCGCCGGCACCGGCGCGTTCGTCCTCACCGGAGTCGACGGCACCGTCTCCGCCTCCCTCGACCGGAACGAGGACTGGTGGGGCGGCGAGGTCCTCGCCGCCGGGATCGACGCGTCGTTCGTCCCCGACGGCACCGCCCGCGCCGGGAAGCTCCGCGCGGGCGAGGCGGACATCGTCGAGTCCATCCCGGTCTCCCAGGCGGGCCTGCTCGAACCGGGCCAGATCACCGAGGTGCCCATGCCGCGCACCTGCACGCTCTACCTCAACTGCTCGACCGGGCCCTTCACCGACCCGGGCGTGCGCGCCGCCGCCCGCGAGGCCATCGACGCGTCCTCCATCGTGGACGGCGTCTATGACGGCCGCGCCGACCTCGCCGAAGGCCTGCTCGGACCGGCGATCCCGTGGGCCGCCGAACGCGACGGACGCACCGCGCCCGCCACCGCCGCGGACGCCGCCGGGACCGCGATCACCTTGGGCACCTTCACCGACCGCGCCGAACTGCCCGAGGTCGCCCAGGTCCTCCAGCAGCAGTTGCAGGACGCCGGGTTCACCGTGGAGCTCGACATCCGCGAGTACGCGAACATCGAGGCGGACGCGCTCGACGGCGCGTTCGACGCGTTCCTACTCTCGCGCGCGACAGTCCTCGACTCGGGCGACCCGGTCGCGTACCTGTTCTCCGACTTCGCCTCCGAAGGCTCGTTCAACCTCTCCCAGTTCGCCGACGACGGTGTGGACGCGGCCCTCCACACGGCCTCGGCCGCCGTGCCGGGCGCGGAGCGGCGCTCCGCCGTCCTGGCCGCCGAGACGGCGATCCTCAACGCCGACGCGGCGATCCCGCTCCTGCACGAGCGGGTCATCCAGGGCGACGCGGCAGGCGTGACCGGGTCCATCAAGGACCCGCGCGAACGCGAGCTCGTCGGCCCCGAGACCCGCGTGGCCTAGCGATGCGCCATGCCATCGCCCGGCTCGGCGCGCTCGCGGCGCTGCTCGCCGTCATCGGCCTGCTGCCGTGGCTCTCCCGCAACGACCCGGCGCTCACCGTGCTCCGCGCCAAATCGGCCGAGCAGGAGGCGACCCCGGAGGCGCTCGACGCGATCCGCGCCGACCTCGGCCTCGACGCCGGGCCCCTGGCCCTCCTGGGCCGCTGGGCCGCCGACCTGCTCCGCGGAGACCTCGGCACCTCGTGGGTCTCCGGCTACCCGGTCGGGCCCGCCGTCGCGTCCGGCCTCGGAACCTCGTTGACGCTCATGGCATGCGCACTCGCGGTGGCGCTGCTCCTCGCCGCCGTGCTGTGTGCGCGGACCGTGTGGCGGGGCGCGCGCGGCACCCTCGGCGAAGGCCGGCCCGGCGGCGCGATCGGCGCGGTCCTGGTCGCGTGCCCCGAATTCCTCATCGCCACGGTCGGCCTCATCGTCGTCGGCGTCTGGCTCGGCTGGCTGCCGACCTCGGGCTGGGCCGGGCCCGCGAACCTCGTGCTGCCCGCGGTCGCCTTGGGCATCCCGGCCGGGGGGATGCTCGGACGGCTCGTCGGCGACGCCCTCCCCGGCGCGTTCGACGAGCGGTGGGTCGCCCTGTGGCGCTCGGCGGGTGTCACGGAAGGGCGGATCGCGCTCGGCGTGCTCCGCCGCGCCCTGCCCGCGGTCGTGCCGCAGTTCGGCATGGTCGTCGTCGCGTTGACCGGCGGGGCCGTGGCGGTCGAGACGATCTTCGCGGTCCCCGGGATCGGCCGGACCGCGTTGGGGGCGGCCAAATCCCAGGATCTGCCGCTCCTGCAGGGCTGCGTGCTCGCGCTCATGTGCCTCGGCCTCGCCGCCGGAGCACTCGGGCACCTGGCCCGGCGGGCGATGCTCGGCTCGGGCCTGCGCGATGCCGCACTCAGCCCGCCCCCGCCGCCGCGCAACCCGTCCGGCCCGCGCCAGTATGCGGTGCCGGTGGCCCTCGCGGCAGTCCTGGCGCTGGTCGTCGTGTGGGGCATGCTCCGCGACCCGCTCACCGTGGACGTCACCGCCAAGCTGCTGCAGCCGTCGTGGGGCCACCCGCTCGGCACGGACGCGCTCGGGCGGGACGTGCTCGCCCGGCTCGGCCACGGCGCCGCCAACACGGTCGGCTCGGCGTTCGCGGTGTGCGCCTTCGGGTTCGCGCTCTCGCTCGCGCTGGGGTTCGCGCCCAGGGCCTCAGCGGGCGTCGCCGACGTCGCGAACGCGGTCCCGGCCGTCCTCGCGGGCGTGCTCGTCGCGGCGGCGCTCGGCCCGGGCACGATCGGCGCGGCCATTGCCGTCGCAGCCGTGTCCTGGCCCAACCTGACCGCGCACGCGGCTGCGCTGACGCAGGAGGCGCGGGCCGCCTCGTACCTCACCGCACAGCGGGCCCTCGGCGCGAGCCCGCGCTGGATCACGATCCGGCACGTGCTGCCGGAAGTGGCCGGTCTCTTGGCGCGTCATGCGGTGCTGCGGCTGCCCGGCACCGCGCTGGCGATCGCCTCGCTGGGGTTCCTGGGACTCGGCACGCAGCCGCCGACGCCCGAATGGGGTCTCCTGCTGGACGAATCCCGCGCCTATGTGGAGGTCGCGCCCGCTGCAGCCCTGGCTCCGGCCGCCGCGATCGCCTTCCTTGCCGCCCTGACAGTCTCGAGCGCGAACCTCACGCGCCTGCCGCGTCGGAAGGCGGTGTTCGCATGACCGCTCGCGTTTCCACTCCGACGGGCATTCCCAACATTCCCGGCGTCAGCCTTCAAACCGGACACTCGGGGACCCCCCGATTTCAACGATGCCCGCCGGGTCCGACGATCCAGCGCCTCCACGTGTCACTCGAAAAGGTGAAAGCCCCGTGACCGCAGCCATACTCGAGGTCCGCGACCTGCATGTCGCGATCGGACGGACCGAAGCCGTACGCGACATCTCCTTCAGCATCGATCCCGGAGAGACGGTGGCGCTCGTCGGCGCATCGGGCGCCGGGAAGTCGTTGACCGCCAAGGCCGTCCTCGGTCTCCTGCCGCCGGCGGCGCACGCCTCGGGCAGCGCGGTGGTCGACGGGACCGAAATCCTGGGCGCGAGCCGATCGGAACTCGGCGCGCTGCGCGGACGCGCCCTCGCGTACGTGCCACAGGACGCCCTCACCGTGCTGAGCCCGGTCCACCGGGTCGGCGACCAGATAGCCGGAGCCATCGCCTCAGTGCGCGGCATCGGCAAAGAAGCCGCCCGGCGCGCCGCAGTGAACGCACTCGACACCGTCGGCATCCCCGACCCCGCCGCGCGCGCCCGCGACTTCCCGCACCAGTTCTCCGGCGGCATGCGCCAGCGAGCCGTCATCGCGCTCGCCACAGCCGCCTCCCCCAGGTTGATCGTCGCCGACGAGCCGACCACCGCCCTCGACGTGCGCACCCGGACGCAGATCCTCGACCTGCTCCGGGACCGTTGCACCGCAATGGGGGCCGGGATGCTGATCATCACCCACGATCTGGCGGTCGTCGACGAGTACGCGGATCGGGTCCTCGCCATGGCGGACGGTCGACTGCTCGATGACACGGCTCCGGAGCGTCCGGACGTCTCGCCGCGCACTCCGCTTGGAGATGCGCCGTCACTGCTTGAGGTTCGCGATCTGACGGTGGAATATCACATGTCACATGTGCCGCTTCACCATCGATTCGGCTTGGGACGCGGGCGCGGTGCAAGTGTCCCGCGGCGGGACGATGCACCCGCCGGGCAACACACCGAATCGGATCTCGTCGGCGAAGCGGGCAGGACCGATGTGGATCGCGAAGGCGCACTTGGCCGATCCGCCGACCGCGGCAACGGCAACGGCAACGGCAACGGCAACGGCAACGGCAACGCATTGTCGCGCTCCCGCAGGCGGTCGGCGAGCCGCGCCGTGGACGGCGTTTCGTTCGAAATCGCAGCCGGGGAGACCTTGGCGCTGGTCGGGCCTTCGGGTTCGGGCAAGTCCTCCACCGCCGCCGCAGTGCTGCGACTACTCCAGCCCGCGAGCGGCACTGTCCGCTTCGAAGGCACAGACCTCACCAGGATGACTGACCGAGAACTGCGCCCGCTGCGCCGGCGTTTCCAGCCGGTACTGCAAGACCCGTACGGTTCCCTCAGTCCGCGCCTCTCCGCTGGGGAGGCCGTGGCAGAGCCGCTGCGAGTGCAGCGCCGCTGGGACCCGGCGACGGGCCCGTCGAAGGTACGAGAGTTGTTCGCGCTCACCGGGCTCGACCCCGAGCTAACGGACCGACGCCCGCACGAGCTCTCGGGCGGTCAATGCCAGCGCGTAAACATCGCGCGAGCGCTGGCGAGCGAGCCGCGCCTGCTGGTGCTTGATGAGCCGACTTCGGCGCTCGACGCCCCACTGCGCCGGGAGATCTTCGAGCTGCTGATCGGTTTGCAGGACCGGCTGAGTCTGAGTTACCTGTTCATCTGCCACGACCTTGAAGCGGTTCGCGGCTTCGCGCACCGGGTTGCAGTGATGGAGCGCGGCAAGATCGTCCGATGCGGACCGACACAGGAGGTCTGCGACGAGCTCATGGGGCAGTCGTCGGCGCCCGCGGAGGTGTAAGAGCTCGGGTGCCCCCGGGGATGCCCACCGGCGCAAGACGGCGCACCGGTGCCCGATGCGGCCTAACGGTTTGGCCTCACCGATCGATGCCTCATAGGAAGTCTGCGAAGGGCTCACGCCAGCGCCCGTTATGACTCATCGGGCGCGGGCTCCGACGGATGCGCTTAGCACCTGCCGAACATGGGTGTCCTTTCAGGCCTGAGCGGTCGTGCATTCAGGACGAAAGGGATAAGTGTTTACGGGCGCGATCCCGGGAGGTGCGGCCGGGCGGTGCATCGGGAAGGTGCGTCGGCGGGAGGCGGCCCGGCGGGCCGCCTCCCGTGCGGGTCAGGCGGGTCTGCGTTCGGCGCGGCGGTATTGGAGCGGGAGCGGGTGCTCGGCGCCGAGCTCGAGCGCGGCCTGGCGGGGCCAGTACGGGTTGCGCAGGAGTTCGCGGCCGAGGAGGACGGCGTCGGCGCCGCCGTCGGCGATGATCTTCTCTGCCTGCTGCACTTCGGTGATGATGCCGACGGCGGCCGAGGGCATCCCGGCTTCGCGGCGGATCCGCTCGGCGAACGGCACCTGGTAGCCGGGCCCGGCGACGATGCGGGCGTTCGGGAGGTTGCCGCCGGTGGTGGCGTCGACGAGGTCGATGCCGTGGTCGCGCAGGAGCGCGGCGAGGCGGACGGTCTGGTCGGCGGTCCATCCTTCGGGTTCGATCCAGTCGGTCGCCGAGAGCCGGAACAGGACCGGCACTTCCTCGCCCACGGTGGCGCGCACGGCGTCGGCGATCTCGAGGGCGAGGCGGGTGCGGCCTTCGAAGTCGCCGCCGTATTCGTCCTCGCGCCGGTTCGAGGCCGGGGACAGGAATTCGTGGACGAGGTAGCCGTGCGCGGCGTGCACTTCGATGACCTCGTACCCGGCGTCGAGGGAGCGCTGGGCGGCTTCGGCGAAGGCGGTGACGACGCCGCGGATCTCCTCAGCGCTGAGCTCGTGCGGGACGGCGTGGTCGCCGTCGAAGGCGATCGCGCTGGGCCCCACGGGTTCCCAGCCGCCCTGGTCGGGGCCGAGGGGGCGGCCGCCGTGGAGTTCGCTGTCGGTGGAGGCCTTACGGCCGGCGTGGGCGATCTGGATGCCGGGGACGACCCCCTGGGTGCGCATGAACGCGGTGAGCCGCCGGTGGCCTTCGACTTGGGCGTCGTTCCAGATGCCGAGGTCGTAGGGGCTGATGCGGCCTTCGGGCACGATCGCGGTGGCCTCCACGAGGATCAAGCCCGGTCCTCCGGCTGCTCTGGAGCCGTAGTGCTGGAGGTGCCAGTCGTTGGGGACGCCGGTGTCGGGCCCCTCGTTGGCGGCGCTGTACTGGCACATGGGCGCCATCCAGATGCGGTTGGGAACAGTGGTCCCGCGCAGGGTGATCGGGGTGAACAGGTTGCTGGTCATGTTGGCTCCCTTTGGGTCATGGAATGGGGCTCAGCCGATGAGGGCAGTGAGGGCCTCGGCGGCGGCGTGGGACGACTGGGGGTTCTGGCCGGTGACGAGGTTGCGGTCGACCTGCACGTGCGGCGTGAACGGGTCGGCGGCGACGAAGGCGACGCCGGCGGCTTCGAGCCGGTCCTGGAGGAGCCACGGCGCCTTGTCCGCGAACTGGGCCAGGCGCTCTTCGGCGTTGGTGAACCCGGTGGCGCGGTAGCCGGCGAAGGCGTTCCCGGTCTCGTCCTCGGCGGCGAGGAGCGCGGCGAGGCCGTGGCACACCAGGCCGACCGGCTTGCCGTCGCGGAGGGCGGCGGCGAGGAGGCGGCCGGCGTCGGTGTTGACGGCCAGGTCCTGCATGGGGCCGTGGCCGCCGGGCGCGTAGACCGCGTCGAACTCGTCCAGGTTGATCTCGGCGAGGTCGGCGGGCTTGGCGAACTCGGCGGCGGAGGCGATGACGGTGCGCAGGTGCGCGGCGGTCTCGGCGCCCCCGTTGGCTTCGTCGGTGAGGCTGGCCGGGTCGACGGGCGGGACGACGCCGCCGGGAGTGGCCACGGTGATCGCGTGCCCGGCGTGCTTGAACGCCTCGAGCGGGACCACGGCCTCCTCGGCCCAGTAACCGGTGGTGTGCCCGGTGCCGTCGTTGAGCGTCCACTCGTCGGCCCCGGTCATGATGAACAGGATCTTCGCCACGGTCGTTCCTTCTCGTTGTCGTTGCAGTGCTGGCTATTCGTTGAAGCTCGCGAAGTAGGACGCGGCCATGTCCTCGTCGCCGTGCCCCTGCGCGGAGGCGCGGCGGAAGCGCTCGGCCCCGGCCTCGCCCAGGTCGAGGCGGACGCCACTGGCGCGGGCGGCCTCGACGATGAGCCGGGCGTCCTTCACTGCGGTGTCGAGACCGAAGCTGGTGTTCGCGGCGTCGCCGTTGAGGATCAGGCCGCCCTTGACGCGGGCGTACCCGGCGTCGAGCGGACCGCCGTCGATGACCTCGTAGAACCGCTGCGGGTCGACGCCGAGCCCTTCGGCCAGCGCGAGGACCTCGCCGATGCCGTGCGTGAGCACGAAGACCCAGCTGTTGGCGACGAGTTTGAGGCGCGAGGCGCCGCCGTCGGCGCCGTCGGAGCTGATCCACACGGTCTTCGCGCCGATGGCGTCGAACACGGCGTTCGCGGCCGCGTCGTCGCTGGGGCCGGAGGCGAGGACGGTGAGCTTGCCGGCTTCGGCGGGTTCGCGGGTGCCGAGGACGGGGGCGTCGAAGAACACGAGGTCACGTTCGGTGGCGAAGGCGGCGAGGTCGGTGATGCCCTCGATGCCGGCGGTGGTGGACTGGATCCAGCGGGTGCCGGGGCGCAGGTCGGGGGCGGCCTGGCGCATGACGTCGAGGGCGGCGGGGCCGTCGTGGAGGATGGTGATGACGGCGTCGGCGTTCGCGACGGCTTCGGCGGGGGTGTCGGCGATGCGGACGCCGTCGGCGGTGAGCGGTTCGGCCTTGTCGCGGCTGCGGTTCCAGGCGGTGACCTCGTGCCCGGCGCGGGCGAGGTTGCGGGCCATGGCGGCCCCCATGATGCCGGTGCCCAGGACGGTCACGTTCGGCTTGTCGCTCATCGGTTCTCCTGTTCGCCGCCCTCGCGGGCGTGGTCGGTCGCGAAACTGCCGGAACCCACATTACTTGCAGACGCCGACTAATGCAAGCGACGATTACTTGCCTGTAACTTATATCGCTGTACGCTAGTATTGAGCACGTTCGCGACGACACCGAGGAGCACCGTGACCGCAGCAGCGTCCCCCAGCACCGCGTTGGCCCAGCGCTGGTGCGCCCTGTCCGCTCTCCACGAAGGCATCGCGGACCACATCGAGCGCCGACTCGAAGCCGCCCATGGACTTTCGGTACGCGAGTTCTCCCTGCTCACCGTTCTCGACCGGCAGGCACCGGGAAGGCACCTGCAGATGCGGCAGGTGGCCGAGGCGATCGTGTTGAGCCAGAGCGCGACCACGCGCCTCGTGACCCGTATGGAGGATCGGGGTCTGCTGCAGCGCACCATCTGCGCCGACGACCGGCGCGGGATCTACACGGACGTCACCGAGTCCGGGCGCAAGCTCCTCGCGGAGGCCACCCCGACGCACGACCGGGCCCTGGCGGAGGCGCTTGTGGAAGCACGCAAGAACCCCGAGTTCACGCCGCTCGTAGAAGCGTTGGAGCGCATCGCGGAATAGGCGGTGCCGCCGGCTGAGGACGCCGGCGGCCGCGGGTGTCGTTACTGGAGCCGGGCGAAGGCCTTGCGGCTCAGCCCTTCCAGAACTTGGCGCCGGTGCGGGCGAGCACGTCGCGCTGCGCGCGGTTCAGACGCGATTCGTAACGGTAGTTGACATAGAGGACCGGCGGTTCCGAGTCGATGCGGAACACATTGCCGAACCAGCGCACCGGATGCCCGTCGACCAGCTCCCACAACTGCACGATCCGCTCCCCCGGAGTGATCGTCATTCTGATGTGGAAGTCCGCGAACTCGAGATCCTCGATCCGGGCCCAGCCCACGACCTCGGGATCGGGATACCCGCCTGGCAGCGAGGCGTCGTCAGGTCCGCTCATATCCGGGCCAGCCATTCCATGCATTGATGACATTCCGGTCTCCATCATCGCAGACCACGGTATGCACGCAAGTGCCGCACAGAGTGACACCTGGTCTGCAAAGCCCAGGATAGTAGGAGCATTGGGCGGACCGTACACCGGAGACTGGGCGGCTCAGGCCCGAACGTGACCGGCGTCCGCCGTGGCGCGCCCGGAATGACCGGTCCCGCGGGCGGCCGGATACTGGTCGCATGAAGCTCAGCCGTCCGGTCTCGGTGTTCCTGCTCGCCTTCGGCGTGTGGTCGGTGTTCATCTGGACCACGTTCGTGAAGAACCTGTTTGAAGACGTCAGCGGCCTGGCGTTCGACGCCGCGGGCGATCCGACGGCCTATTTCTGGGTCCACTTGGCACTCGCGGTCGCCTCGTTCGGTCTCGGCGTCGCCGTCGGCGTCATCGGCCTGCGCGGCTTCCTGGCCGACCGCCGCGCGCGGCGCGGCTGACTCCTCAAAGGAGCTTCCGACGAGTGGACGACTCGTTCACGAGTCGGAAATCCGACCCGACTTTTTTCACCCGAACGTGCCGCGGCGGCCACTCGCGCTCGTGGCCGCCGGAACACTCACGCCAGTTCGAGCGCCGCCACGGTCGCCTCGGCGGCGGCCACGTCACGCTCCGTCTCGACCTCGGTCAGGTGGTCGATGGCGCGCAGCAGCGCCCACGCGCGGAGCCGTTCCACGTCCACGCCGAGGCCCTCTGCGACCGCGTCCAGGAGCACGGTGCCGCTGTGCGGGCCGAGCAGTTGCAGCTTGAACAGCAGGAACCCGCCGTCGAAGGCCCGCTCGGCGAGATACGGCTTGGGGTCGATGACGAGCCAGGGTTCGCGCTCGGCCGACACGATGTTGGCCAGGTGCGTGTCGCGGTTGCCGATGCCGAGCTCGGGCGGGTCGGAGAGGCGGTCGCACAGTTCGAGGGCGAGGTCCAGGCGGGCCGCGCCCGGGCCCTTGCGGGCCGCGCCGCTCCGGTCGCCGTACTCCTCGCGCCACAGGTCGAGCATGTCCGTGGCCGCCGGCAGCGCCGGGAACCCGTTCTGCTCGGCCAGGGGCCGCCACAGCCGCCGGTAGAGGCCGCACGCGATCCCGATGCGCCGCCACGCCGCCTCGGGCGTGCGGTGGCCGAAGAAGCGGGTCGACTTCAGGCGGTTGCCGGGCACGGCCCGCTCCAGGAGCATCGCTCCCGTCTCGGGGTCGTACTCGTGCAGCCGCACCGCACCGTCGCCCGCGTACTGGTGCAGCGCAGTCGGTTCGGCGGCGTTCTCCGCATCGCGGTAGATGACCTTCAGGACCGCCTGCTCGCCGTTCTCGCGCCGGACCGGGACCACATAGGAGTGGCTGCCGCCGCCGTAGGGCGGCCCGTCGGTCCGCAACGACCACAGCCGCTGCAGACGCCAGACCGTCTTGGGGAGGCCGTCGAGCCAGGCCTGACCGGCACTGCCGTGCCAGGCGAGGACGTCGCGGCGGACGGAGGAGGGAACCACACCGAATCGCATCGGTACAGTATCGAGCAACGCCTTTTGCCGCCGCAATCCGCATACGCATGGGAGGCAAGCGGACAGGTGTGATCAGCCCTCCGCGACGAACGCCTCCACCGCTTCTGTGACCGCGATGTCACCGCCCCGCACCTCCAGGACCAGGCGAGACACCTCCGGTCGACGCAGGAGTTCGGCCACCACGGCGGCCACATCGGAGCGGGTGACGGCGCCGCGACCCACCGGAGGCTCGGCGAGGTGCACCTGGCCGGTCGGCGGGTCGTTCGTGAGCGAACCGGGGCGCAGGATGACCCAATCGAGGTCCCTCGCGCGCAGATCCTCCTCGGCCGCGGCCTTCGCCGCGATGTACGCCGCCCACACCTCGTCCCGGCTCGGGTCGGGCTCCGAGTCGGCGCCCATGCTGGAGATCTGCAGGAAGCGGCGCACGCCCGCGCGTTCGGCCGCCTCGGCGAGCAGCACCGACGCCGCCCGGTCCACCGTGTCCTTGCGGGCCGCGCCGCTGCCCGGCCCGGCGCCCGCCGCGAACACCACCGCGTCGACCTCCCCGTACATCTCGGAGGCGAGCAGGCCGCCGAGGTGCTCGGCGTCGGCCTGCTCCAGGTCGAGGACGATGGGACGCCCGCCGATCGCGGTCAGGTCCTCGGCGTGGTCGGGGTTGCGGATGAGGCCGGTGACCGAATGCCCTTCGGCGGCCAGGATCTCGGTGAGGCGCAGCGCGATCTGTCCGTGCCCTCCGGCGATGACGACATGCATACGGCCCACCATAACCCCGCGCGCGGCGGCGCGTGCCGCTCTGCGCCGCACCGGAGCCGTCCTCACGAACACGGCGCGCCTGCACTGCCCACCGAAGCCAACGCGGCCACCGGAAACGGCCAGGCCCGCGCGACCCACCGATAACCGTTGAAAAACACCGAGTAACTTGTTGCAACGTGAAGGATTCGCACACCCTCGGGCCGCCGCGCGGCCCCGCAATCGGGGCGCGCCTGCTGCTCGCCGCCGCTCTCGCGTTCCTGACCGCGCCGTTCGCCGCCGCCCCGGCACAGGCGGCCAACGACATCACCGGTCAGATCCGCGCGGGACAGGACGTCGTGCTCAACGGCGACGCGGTCGTCAACCTCGGGGACGGCGAGGAGATCACCTACGGCGGGCACTTCTCCGGCGTCGGCACGCTCACCATCAGCGGCTCGGGCAAGCTCATCCTCACGGCCAACTCGGACTTCAGCATCCCCGAGGACCGGCAGACGCAGACCGTCGAGGCGCGCGGCGAGCCCTGGTGGTGGAACACCATCGAGAACCCCGACCCGCCCGCCGTGACGATCGAAGCCGGCGCCACGCTCCAGTACGGCGACGGCACGAGCACGACCGGCACCCTCGGCCACTACCCGTACGACCTGCCGAACTTCGAGTGGAACGCCCTGAACCACCAGGTAGACGGCACCCTCATCGTGGCGGTCCACGGCGGCCGCTACCACCCCGGCAACCTCAGCGGGTCCGGCTTCATCGTGCAGCCGCGCGGCACCTGGGACGGGCTCGCTTTGGCGGGCAACCACACCTTCTCCGGAGTGCTCTACAACGGCACCGCCGTCCACTACAGCCAGCGCGAGTTCCTGTCGACGATGCCCGAAGTGGACACGATCGTGAACCAGGGCTCGTTCATCATCGACACCCAGGACGGCAACGACACCGTCCTCGACGCCGACTTCTATTCACGAGAATGGGGCAACGACATCAACTTCCACTCCCAGATCTTCGGGAGCAAAGTCGTGATGTCCGGCGTCTACTCGTGGGCCGACTCCGGTCCGGACACCGACCCGTCCCTGTCGGACCCGGACTTGAACTACGAGGTCGTGGCCCACAACCACAACAAGCGCGGCATCAATATCGAGGGGGCGCTGGTGCAGTGGGGGGACGGGACCGACAACGAGTTCTTCCTCCCGGGCAACCGCGACACGGTGTACATCAACATGCACGCCAGGCGCATGCGCAGCCACCTGATCCTGAACTACAACGGGCCGGTCCGTCTCGACGCGCCCATCTCGGGCGGGATCTTCCACGACACCATGTCCGCCGTCGGCGTCGGCGACGTCACGATCGCGGGCACCGCGGGGAACGACGTGACCTTCGCCGACCAGCAGAACTACGACGGCGCGACCACCATCGAGTCCGACGCGATCCTGAGGCTCGGCGCGGGCGAGGACGGCGGCGACGGATGGCTCCTCACCGGCGGCGAACAGACCGCGATCGTCGACGACGGCGCACTCGTGGTCGACAACGTCGAGCATGAGGCCTCGCTCGAGGACATCAGCGGCGCGGGCAGCCTCGAGCAGGCAGGGTCGGCCACGGTCACTCTCACCGGCGGCATCGAGTACACCGGCGCGACCACGGTCTCCGGCGGCACGCTCGCCCTCACCGGCGGCGACCTCGCCGCGTCCGAGCACGTCGAGCTTTCCGGCGAGTCCGCCGTGCTCGACCTCTCGCAGGTCGAAGGCCAGACGGTGCACGACCTCAGCGGCGTCGCCGGAGCCGCGCTGCGGCTCGGCGCCGACGACCTGGCACTGGCCAGCGCGACCGACACCGCGTATGCGGGCTCCGTCGAAGGCGAAGGCGGCCTTGTCAAGACGGGCCCTGGTGCCTGGACCTACGCGGGCACGAGCACCGCCACGGGCGCGTGGACGGTCGCGGAGGGCACGCTCGTCCTCGGCGGCGCCCCCGACGGCGGTGCCACTGAGGACGGCGCCGAGAGCAGCGCTCCAGCCGAAGGTGCCACTGAGGTCGGTGCCGAACTCGCGGGTGGCCTGGTCGTCGACCAGGGCCTGACTGTCCGTGCCGCAAGCGTCGTCGGCGGCGATCTGTCGCTCGGCGAGGCCTCAACCCTGACCGTGGGCTCGAACGGGGGGCTCGCTGTCGCGGGCGAGGCCACCCTCGGCGGGACGCTGGCGGTCGCCTACGAGGAGGGTGCAGCGCTCCCCGAGGAGATCACCGTCGTCACCGCGGCGGCCGGCGCCACCGGCACCTTCGCGAACCTCGCCCAGGACGCCGAACTCGAGATCGGCGGCACGACCTACCGGATCGCCTACGAGGCCGACAAGGTCGTCCTCCGGACCGACACCCCGCAGGAGGCTGCTGCAGAAGCGGCGGGCGCCGGCCCCGGCGCAGCCGGGTCGCCCTGGTGGGCTTATGCAGTGGGTGTGTCCATAGGCCTCCTCCTGGTCGCTCTCGCGTTGCTCTTCTGGCTCCGGCGCCGCCGCCGCAGCGGTCTGGTACCCGACGACGCGACACTGGAGCTACCAACACTGAAGGCCTGAACCTGAAGCGGACCTGAAGGCGGCTGAAGCCGCCTTCAGGTCGGGCGCGTCCGTGAGCGCCTCGGCGCGTCTCCATAAATCGGACATAAGATGGACCCCTGGATCAAAAATACCCGCGGGTTACGACAATCGTCCTCGACCGGCATCGCCGCCCGGAGGCGTTGCACGTGAATGCATTTCGCAGTTGGACGGCCGGCGCGCTAGCGTAGTCAGCTCTCAGCTCTCAGCTCTCAGCTCCGTCCGCGGCAGCGCGCAAGCGACCGCAACAGAGAGGCGCTCAATGACCTTCGACGTCGAACGCACGATGAGCAACTACCGCGACACCAGGAACCTCAAGACCCGCATCAGCATCTACGACTACCGCACGCCCCGCATCGACCCGACCGACCTCGCGGCCGAACTCATGCCCGCCGACCCGCACCTCGTGCTCGACGTCGGCTGCGGCTCCGGCCGGTACGTGCAGCGGCTGCGCCGGGACCACCCGGAAGCGGTGGTCGTCGGCATCGACGCCGCGCCCGGGATGCTCGCCGAGGTCGAGCCGCCGATCATGGTGGCCGACGCCCAGGCGATCCCGTATCCCGACGCCAGTGCCGACGCGGTGCTCGCGATGCACATGCTGTACCACGTACCCGATATCGCGAAGGCCGTCGCCGAGTTCCGTCGCGTGCTCAAACCCGGCGGCACACTCCTCGTCTCCACCAACGTCGACACCGACAAGGGCGCCTACTTCGCCCTGATGAAGCGGGCGTTCACGAAAGTCCTGGGCCCGGACGCTCCCCCGGTGGACAGCGTCAACGTCCTCTTCAACTCCGCGAACGCCCCGGGCTATCTGGAGGCCGAGTTCGACTCGGTCGAGTCCTTCGAGGACCACGGCACAGTCGCTGTGCCGGAACCGGGTCCGCTCCTGGCGTTCATCGACTCGACCCGCTCGTTCTTCGACATCGACGACACCGCGTTCGATGCGATCATGGCGGCGATCGGCGAGGAACTGGACACGCACTTCGCCATGCACGACCACTTCGAATACAACAAGGGCCTCATCATCTACCGGTGCCGGTAGCCGTGGCGCGGCTGATCCTGCTCAACGGCGCACCCGCCGTCGGCAAGTCCACTTTGGCTCGCCGAGGACCGTCCGTTCACGCTGGTCCTCGACATCGACAAGGTTCGCAGGATGCTCGGGCGGTGGCGCGAGGACGCGGGCAGGGCCGGGCTGCTGGCCCGGTCCGTCGCGATCGCGGCCGCCCGGGCCCACCTCGCATCGGGGCATGACGTGGTGGTGCCGCAACTCGTGGGGCGGGTCGAAGTTCATCGAACGCCTCGCCGAGACGGCCTCCGAGGCCGGGGCCCGGTTCTGCGAGGTGTACCTGCTCGACGACCGAGCGAGCATCGTGCGGCGCTTCACCGAACGCACCCGACTCGCGGCCGATCCGACCCATGTGGACGCGGGCGAGACGCTGCGGGACGGCGAGGCCGGTCTCACCGCGTACGTCGACCGCATCGAGGAGCTCGCGCGGCTGCGACCGCACGCGACGGCGATCGACTGCACCCCTGGCGACGTCGAAGGGACGTTCCGGCGTCTGGTCGGCGCGCTCGACGGCGAATGAGCAGGCCGGGCCGATCGGTCCGGCACGTTCGCCCCTGGCGGTGCCCCGGGCCCCTGCACCGCGCGAGGCACGAGGGCAGCGTGAGCCGGAACGCCGGCCTCGGTCGATCGTCTAGGTGACTCGTAGATCGAGGATCGTCTCGATCGCGTGGGCCACACCGTCGTCGGCGCAGGCCGCGGTTCGGTCGGTCGCGGCGGCGAGGGCTTCGGCGTTGGCATCCGCCATGGCGAAGGACCTGCCGGCCCAGGCGAGCATCGACACGTCGGTCGGCATGTCGCCGAAAGCGATCACCGATTCCGGGCCGATACCGCGCCCGGCGCACCAGGCCGCCAGCGCTCGGCCCTTGGTGGCGTCCTGAGCGCTGTACTCGATCTCCGGATAGCTTCCCCAGTGCCACATCTGCACGCCGGGCATCTCGACCCGCCGGGCCCGTGCGACCAGTGCGGCGGCGTCCAATCCCGGGGCTCTGACCACAAGGGTGGCGACGGTGTCGACGCCGTCGAACAGGTCGGCGTCCGGGTCGACGAAGCGCCAGGGGTCGTGCAGGTGCACGCCGACTTCGAACTGCGGGTCCTGGGCGATCTGGCTTTCGCCGGTCTCGATGGCGAAGAGCGCCTGCGGGATCGCGTCGAGGAGGCGTCGCTGCAGTTCGCGGGCGGTCGGGATCGGCATGGGGTGGCGGAACGCGGTGGCCCCGGCCGCGAAGTCGTAGACCATGGCGCCGTTGCAGCAGATGGCGGCGTCGATGGACGATGCGAGTTCCGGGTGTCGGTGGACCCCGCGTGGGGCCCGGGCGGTCACGGCCACCACCAGGATGTTCCGCTCTCGGGCGGCGAGCAGGGCCTTGTGGTTGCGTTGCGAGAGGTTGCCTCGGTGAAGCAGGGTCCCGTCGAGATCGGTGGCGATCACCTTGAGCGAGTTCACCGCCCGAGTATCGATGCCGTGCTCCCCCGTCGGCAACTCAGTTCGGGCGCCAGTGCGGCGGACATCACCGATTGCCGTCCCGACGGGGTCGGAGCTCGGGTCAGTTCGGCGGCATGAGGGCCCGAAGGGCTCGGTCGAGGCCTTCCTGTTCACGCTTCGTCATGCGGCCCATCAGGTCGCCGAAGCTCGCCACCAGGTCCTCGAGGGCCGCGTCAACCACCCGCTTCCCCTCGGCGGAGAGGGTGATCTGGAAGCTGCGCCGGTCGTCGGCCGACAATGCGCGCTCCACAAGGCCCGCCGCCTCCAGGCCGTCGATGCGCTTGGTCATCCCCGCCCGCGACATCATCAGCTCAGCCGAGAGCGCCGACGGCGTCCGCGTGTAGGGCGCGCCACTGCGACGCAGACTCGCGAGCACATCGAACTCCCCCTGCTGGAGGCCATGCCTCCCGATCGCCTCGTTCCCTACCGGCCCAACGCCGTGCTGCGCGACGTAGGCGAGCCGCATGAAGGTCGCGAGCCGCTCGGTCGGGAGCTCGGGGCGCTCACGCTTCCAATCGGCGAGCAAGCGGTCGACGGCGTCCTCTGCTGCATCCAGGGTCATGCGTCACATTCTATTCGCATGGAGATAGTTTTCTAGCTTACTATCAACTGGAAGATATTTTCGGAAGCGAATTGATCGGAGTCGCTCGTGCGCACCCTCATCCAGAACAGCCGCGTCTTCACCGGGGACACCGTGCTCCCCCGCGCCGACGTGCTCATAGACGGCACCCGGATCGCCGCCGTCCGCACCGGACCTGACGGCGACACCGACGGTCTGGTCGACGAAGTCGTCGACGGGACCGGGAAGACCCTCCTCCCCGGGCTCATCGACGCCCACACGCACGTCGCCGACGGGGACCTCGCGCTGGCCGTCGGCTTCGGCGTCACCACCGAACTGGACATGTTCTGCCTCCCGAACAACCTCGCCCGCCAGCGCGCCCTGGCCGGCGGCAGCGACGCCGTCGCCGACCTCCGCAGCGCCGGGGTCCTGGCGACGCCGCCGGGCGGGCACCCGAGCCGGCTGCTGACGCCGGAGGCCCTGGCGTTCCTGGGCGACTCGATCGACTCGTTCACACCAGTGGCTTCGGTCGCCGACGCCGAGCCGTTCGTAGAGGCGCGGATCGCCGAGGGAGCCGACTACCTCAAGGTCGTCTTCGACGACGGGACCCATTCGGGCGAGGCGTTGCCGGTCCTCGCCCCGGAGATCGCCAAGGCGCTCGTCACCGCGGCACGTGCGCATGGCCTGAAGACCATTGCGCACGTGTGGAAGGCCGAAGACGCGCGGATCGCGCTCGACGCGGGCGTGGACGGCCTCGCGCACGTCTACACCGACCTCGGCGAGGGCCCGGAGGCGGAAGGGCTGGCGGCGAGGATCGCCTCCCACGGGGTGTTCGTCGTGAGCACTCTGGTGTACATCGAGGCGGTTACGGGCGGCGGCGGGCGGGAGCTGTTCGCCGATCCGCTTGTGGGGCCGCGTATCCCCGAGCACCTGCGCCCCGGGCCCGCCGCCGCCTCGGGTCCGGGGCGGACGCCGGAGTCGGCGCGGGCGTCCGCCGCGATCGGGCTGCTGCACCGTGCGGGCGTGCCGGTGCTGGCGGGGACCGATGCGACGCCGTTCGGTCCCGTGCACGGCGCGGCGCTGCTGCGGGAGCTGCTCCTGCTCACCGAGGCCGGGCTGCGTCCGGAGGAGGCGTTGAGGGCGGCGACTCGCGCGCCCGCGGAGCATTTCGGGCTGGTCGATCGAGGCCGGGTCGCCGCGGGGCTGCGCGCGGATCTGCTGCTGGTGGAGGGCGATCCGACCGAGGACGTGCGCGCTCCGTTCCATAGTCGAGGTCTGGCGCCGTGGTGCGCGCCTGTCCCGTTGAGTGAAAGG
This sequence comes from Glycomyces lechevalierae, assembly GCF_027622945.1. Classification (GTDB taxonomy): domain Bacteria; phylum Actinomycetota; class Actinomycetes; order Mycobacteriales; family Micromonosporaceae; genus Glycomyces; species Glycomyces rutgersensis. The sequence goes on from NZ_JAPZVQ010000001.1 coordinate 255,713, forward strand.
AAGACTGCTGTGTCGAACCATCGTTTTCTGAAGGTCGGGACGGGTGAATCGCGGCCGACGCGGGTCCCGCTGCCTCCGGCTTTCCTGGTCAAGGCGTCCACCGAAGACACGGAGGGGCGCTTGTCGGTGCTCGAGGTCGTGGTGGCCCGGCCGATTCCTCGCCACGTCCACCATTCGGCCGACGAGTGCGTGTACGTGCTCGAGGGCGAACTGATCGCGGACTTCGAGGGCGGGTCCCACTCGCTCGGCGCCGGGGAGTTCGTGCTGCTGCCGCACGGCGTGCCGCACGCGCTGCGGCCAGGCTCGACCCCGCCGCCGCGGGTGCTGCAGCTCTCCTCCCCCGGCGGTTGGGAACGGGTCATTGAGGACATGTTCGCCGCAGGCGGTCCGGTGGCGGCCGGCGGCGCGCTCGATCCGGCGGCGCTCAACGCCACGGCCGAGGCGCACGGCATCACGTATCTCTAACCGGCGCAGCGGTACTGCTTCAGTTCGAGCCGCGTGTTCCGGAGGGTCCCGGCGGCGTCACCCCACCGCCGGGACCCGTGTCGCTAGCCGGCGTAAGGCGCGGCGGCGGCTTGGGCGGCGGTCATGAGCGCGCCCTCGTTCTCGGGCCAGAGGGAGTCGTCGACGCAGGAGAAGGCGGGGAAGAATCCACCGCAATTGCCCGAGTCGGGTCCGATCTCGAAGGTGAAGGAGGCGACGCCGAGTTCGCCGTACGCGAAGTCGTCGGTGGTGCCGCTGGTGCTGTAGCCGACGGTGTCGTCGTTGGTGCCGACGAAGTAGCCGTTTGAGTCGGACATGGCCTTGCCGAGCGCGCGCAGTCCGGCGTCGTTCGGGGCGACGTCCGAGGTGTAGCCCCACGGGACGATGATGTACTCGCCGTAGGAGTGGAGGGTGATGAACACGTCGCGGGCGTCGGCGGGGGCCGCGTCGGTCGGGTTCTCGCCGCGCTGGTCGGGGTGGAGGGCGCGGAGCCAGTCCTCGACGGCCTTGGTCTCGGGTTCGGATGCGGCCGAGGCGCCCTGGTAGGTCTCGGAGCAGGGGTTGGTGGAGTCGTCGCCCCATGCGAAGCTGGAGTTGCGGTTGAGGTCGACGCCGATGGCGTCGCCGCAGCTTCCGGCGGTGTCGTTGGCGTTCTTGCGCTGCAGGATCGGGTCGTCGCCGCCGGAGGCGACGATGTCGACGCCGTCGGGGTTGGCTACGGGCACGACCCAGATCTCGGTGGTGTCCATGAGCTCGGTGACCTCGGCGTCGGTGCCGTAGCCGTTCACGAGCTTCTCGATCCAGCGCCAGGCGACTTCGCCGGTGGCGATCTCGCGGGCGTGCATCTGGGCGATGAGGGAGAACCGGGGCTTGGCGGAGTCCGGGTCGGTCTCGCAGTCGCCGGCGGCGATCTTGGTGAGGCAGATGGCGTAGACGTCGTGGCCGCCTTGGCCTTGGGTCTTGAGCCAGGAGTCGCCGATGTCGTGGAGGCTGGCGAGGTCGGGGTTGGCGTCGGCGACGGCCTGGAGGTCGGCCTCGTATGAGTCGACGGTGCGGTAGCCGCCGTAGTAGGTGCCCTCCTGCTCGGCGCTGGGCGGCACGTCCTTGTAGACGGTGTCGAGGAATTCGGGGTCGTAGCCGAGTTCTCGGGCTTCGTCGGCGAGGGCCTCGTCGCCGATGATGTGGGATTCGCCGCCGTGTTCGTGGGCGAGCGTGAAGCCGAGCGCTTCGAGTTCGGCCGCTTCGTCGGGGGTGAGGCGCGGGACAGTCCAGGTGGAGAGTTCTGGGCTGGCCGGATCGATCGGGTCGGCTTGGGCGGTGAGGGTGGCGACGCCGGTGGCGGCCACGACGACCCCCAGCGCGACGCCCGCGGTGACGAGCCTTCGCTTCATGTGCTTGTGTCCGTTCTGTTCTCGCCCAACCGGGGGTACCGACGGGACGAAGGGGCGGTCAAGGGATCTTAATCATACATTTGCGGTGCAACTCCTCAAATAGCCAACATATTGGGACACAATGGATTCCACTTCGGAGTGAAGGTTTCGGGAAGGCCTAGGCCCCGGTCACGCGGCGCGAGACTGCGAGGAGATAGGCCTCGCGGTCGAGCGGGTTCGCGTCGGTCCGGGGACGGGCCGGGACGAGGCCGCTCACCGGCTCGTGCCGTTCGAAGACGCTCTCGAGGACGCCTTCGCCGCTGGTCAGGCCCGGGAGGCGCTGGCCGAGTCCGTGGACGGCCTCGGCCGGGATCGTGCCTTCGAGCGCGCAGCGGCCGCCGCGGATCTCGGGCGGCTCGGGGACGGCGCGGAGCTTGGCGAGCGCGGCGAGGACGCCGCCGAGGTCGGCGGCGGGCAGCTCGATGCGGAAGCGGTGCAACGGTTCGCAGACGACCGTGCCCGCTTCGCGGAGGGCCTCCATGAGGACGAGCGGCACGAGGTTGCGGAAGTCGCCGGCGGTGCTCGACATGCTCTTGTCGAAGCCGCCGTGGGCGCTGGACTGGCGGGCCCAGTATCCCGAGTGGGTCATGGTGACCGTGGCGCCTTCGACCTGCCAGCCGTGCAGGCCCTCGCGGAGCGTGTCGTGGACGGTCTCCTCGACGGCCTTGAAGAACGCGAACGGCATCGAGCCGAGCTCCACTCCCAGCCGGAAGTCGATGCCCGGGCCGTCCGAGGACGCTACCGCGAGGCCGACGGTGGCCAGGAACGGGTTGGGGGCCTTCGCGATGAACTCGGCCGCCGCGCCGGTGCCGGTGACACGCTCGACGCAGATCACCGTGGACTCGCGGAACTCGACCTCGAGGCCGTACTCCTCGGCGAGCGTCGCGCCGACGACCTCCTTCTGGACCTCGCCGTAGAGCGAGACGGACAGCTCGCGGCGGGCCTCGTCGTGGCGCAGGCCGATGAGCGGGTCCTGTTCGGCCAGTTGGGTGAGCGCCGCGTGCAAGGCGGGTCGGTCGGGCTCGTGGACGGGCGCGACGACGGTCTCCAGGGCGGGCCTCAGGAAGTGCTCGGTGCGGAGCCGGGGCGTCTGCCCGATCGCGTCGCCGATGCGGACCTCCCCCAGGCCCCGGAACTTCGCGATCCGGCCGGCTTCGGCGCGGGCCCGCGGCCGGTCGACGCCGTCCTCGAAGACGCTGATCCCGGTCACCTTCGCGTCGCGGCCGCCGACGGGCACGCGGTCGCGGACCGCGACCGCGCCGGAGAACAGGCGGGCGTAGGCGATCCGCTCCCCCGCCGGGCCGCGCTCCACTTTGAACACAGTGCCGGAGAGCGGCCCGGTCGCGTCGCCCTCCGAGCCGGGCAGGAAGCGGCGGATGCCCGCGATGAGGCCGTCGACGCCGGCGCCGGTGATCGCGGAGCCGAAGTGGACCGGGTGGGCCCGGGCCTTCGCGACGCGCGCCTCGAACGCCGAGTCCAGGGCCGCGTCACGCGCGACATGTGACATACCACTGATATTCGGGGAGGTCGCGGCGTCGGCGAGGTAGGCGTCCAGGAGGTCGTCGTCGAGGAGCGCTTCGAGCAGGTCCTCCGCGAACGCGGCATCGCGTTCGCGCGGTTCGCTTGCGGCCCTGGCGGTGCCGAGGCCGTCCACGGTGTCCATGGCGACCATGGCCGGGTCGAGTTTCGCGGCGAGGTCGCGCAGCAGCGAGTCGGTGCGGGCGCCGGCGCGGTCGATCTTGTTGACGAACACGACGGTGGGGACGCCGAGGCGGCGCAGGGCCCGGTACAGGACCCGCGTTTGGGCCTGGACGCCCTCGACGGCGGAGACGACGAGCACCGCGCCGTCGAGCAGGTTCAGCACCCGCTCGACCTCCGCGATGAAGTCGGGGTGGCCGGGCGTGTCGATGAGATTGACGGTGGCGTCGCCGAGCGCGAACGAGACCACCGCGGACTTGATGGTGATGCCCCGGCGGCGTTCGAGGTCGAGCGAGTCGGTGCGGGTGCTGCCCGCGTCGACGCTGCCGACCTCGTCGATGACCCCGGCGGCTTGCAGCAGCCGCTCGGTCAGGCTGGTCTTACCGGCGTCGACATGGGCGAGGATTCCGAGATTGAGCGTGCGCAACAGCAGTCATGTCCTTGAGTTCGTGGTGACCTTTCTCGAATGACATGAACTGTTGGCGCATCTTGGAACCCTTTCGCGAGACGGACGCGGCAGTGCCGCGCACCGCCCAGTCCAGCAGACCGGGCGGCGGCCCGCAACGGGTTATTCCGGATCGATTCAGTGCAGTGGTGCCCGCTCAGGCGGCCGCCGCGGTGTCGCTGTCGAGCAGACCCTCGATGATCTGGGCGACCCCGTCCTCGGCGTTGGTGGCCGCACGGTCCGTGGCGGCCGCGACGGCCTCGGGGTGGGCGTCGCCCATCGCGTACGAGCGGCCCGCCCACGCCAGCATCGGCGCGTCGTTCGGCATGTCCCCGAACGCGACCACCGCGTCCGGCCCGACCCGCCGCTCCTTGCACCAGGTCGCGAGCCCGAACGCCTTGTCCGCGCCGCGCGCGTTGAGGTCGAGCATCCCGAAGTCGCCCCAGTGGCACATCGAGAGCCCGCCCAGGTCCGCGCCTTCGACGGCGGCGGCCATCTCCTCGCCGGTGCGCCCCGCGCAGTAGGCCTTGATCTTCACGGCCCGCTTGGCGCGCTTGAAGACTCCGTCCACATCAGGCGCGAACTCCCAGTTCGAGCTGCCGACGAGCGCCCGGTAGGCCTCCTCGCCGACGATGCCGGTGCCGTTCTCCACCGCGAACACCGCGTCCGGCAGGCGCTTGGCGATCGCCGCGACCACCTTGCGGCCCTGCCAGACCCGGATCGAGCGGAGGATGCGGATGCGGCGGGTGGCCGGGTCGTAGACGATCGCGCCGTTCGCGCACACCGCGCCGTCGAGATAGGGCAGGAGGTCCGGCAGCATGTCCACGCCGTACGGGGTGCGGGCGGTGACGGCGACGACGGCCAGCCCGTCGGCGCGGGCGGCCGCGAGGGCGTCGCGGGTCCGCTCGGAGAGGGCACCGTCCGGGGCGAGGAGGGTGCCGTCCAGGTCGGAGGCGATGACGAGGGGTTTGAGCACGGTTCCAGTATCGCCCGGCGCGGCAAGTGCGGCAACCGTACGAAACGGCACGATCACCGCACCGTTCGGATCCCTTGCGCACCAGCGGATTCACGGTCGCGAAGCGAAACCCCGACCCCATTGTTGACCTCTGGTTCAACAATGTTGTAGGGTTCAGGGCATGGGCAGGCCGAAGAACTTCGAACCGGACGTGGCCGTCGCGCAGGCGATGGAGACGTTCTGGACCAAGGGCTACGCGGCGACCTCCCCCGCCGACCTCGCCGAAGCCACCGGCGTCGGCAAGGGCAGCCTGTACCACGCGTTCGGCTCCAAGCGGGAGCTGTTCGGCAAGGCGCTCGACCTGTACGGGCGGGCCGGGTCCGAGATGACCCGGGACTTCCTGGACGAGCCGGGCACCGCGAAGGAGCGCATCCGCGCCTACCTGGAGCTCCTGGTCGACACCGACCTGAGCCTCCCGGCGCCGCGCGGCTGCCTCGCGGCCAACACCGCGCTGGAACTCGGCGGCAAGGACGCCGAGGCGACGGAGGCGGTGCGGCGCATGACCAACGAGACCATCCGCCTCTTCACCGAGCGGATCCGCAAGGGCCAGCGCGACGGCGACGTCGCGAAGGAGGTCGACGCGGACGTTCAGGCGCACTTCCTGATGAACACGGTCGTGGGCCTGCGGATCATGGTCCAGACCCACGACAGCGCGGTCCTGCACCAGATCATCGACACGGCCGTCGCCGGCCTCTGACCCCCGGGACACCCACGCCCTCGCACGAGGGCGTTTTTCCGGACCCAATTTTTGACCTCAAGTTCAAAAATAACGAAAGGCACCCACATGGAACTCGGACTCAACGGCAAGACCGCCCTCGTCACCGGCGCCAGCCGTGGCATCGGGCTCGCGATCGCCGAGACCCTCGCCGCCGAAGGCGTGCGCGTGGTCGGCGTCGCCCGCACCATCACCCCCGAGCTCGAGAAGGTCGCCGCGGCGACCGTCAGCGCCGACCTGTCCACCCAGGACGGCGCGGAGCGGATCGTCGCCGAGGCCGTGAACGCGGTCGGCGGGATCGACCTGCTGGTCAACAATGTCGGCGGCGGGGACGTCGACAAGATGGTCGTGGGCGGGTTCCTCGACATCCCGGCCGAGCAGTGGCGCGCGGTCTTCGACCTCAACCTGTTCAGCGTCGTGTGGACCACGAGGGCGGCGCTGCCGGAGATCATCGGCCGCCGCGGGGCGATCGTCAACATCTCCTCGATCAACAAGTATCTCCCGGCGGCCGGCCCCGTCGGCTACAGCGAGGCCAAGGCCGCGCTGACGTCGTTCTCCAAGCGGCTGAGCGAGGAGCTCGCGCCGCAGGGCGTGCGGGTCAACACGGTCTCCCCCGGTGTCATCGGCTCGTCGCTGTGGCGGGACGAGGAGCGGTTCGGCGGCAAGCTCGCGGAGGCGTACGGGGTCGCGCACGGCGACTTCCTCGAGGCGATCCCCGGCCAGTTCGGGATCTCGTCGGGCCGCATCGGCGAGCCCGAGGAGGTCGCCGACCTGGTGGCGTTCCTGCTGTCGGAGCGGGCGTCGAACATCCACGGCGCCGACCATGTGATCGACGGCGGCACCCTCAAGGCGGTGTAGGGGGCCGGGGCGGGCGCGGGTCCAATCGCGTCCGCCCTCGCCACTCTGGACGCTGCCGTAGCGGTGTCGTGGATTGCGGTGTCGTGATGTGACTGTCGTAGCGCTGTCGTGAGGTGCAGAGCCGTGATGTGCACGTCGTGATGTGCAGAGTCGTGATGTGCAGAGTCGTGATGTGCAGAGTCGTGATGTCAAGTTTGGGTAACGACGGGGACCGGTCCCGCTTCACAGTCGTCACACTGGTGAGGTCGTCGATTCGCACGGCCGCTCTACCCTGGACTGCGACCGTCCCCTGAAGGAGCCCATCATGGCCTACAACCCGCCCCCGCACTACAACCTCGGCGGCCCGAGCGAGCCCCAGCACCCGCAGAGCGTCCCGCCCTCCTATTCGCCGCTGCAGCAGCCGTCGTACGACTCCGGGTACGCGCCGCAGCCGCCCCTCACGGTCCAACCCTCGGCGCCGGCCCCAGGGATCCCGGCCCAGCCGGCGTATCCGACGCAGCCGCTGCTGCAGCCGCCGCCACCGACGGCGCCCCGCAAGTCGCCGGTGGTGGCGATCCTCGCGACCGTCATGGCCATCGGCCTGGCCGCCGCCGCGGTCTCGATCGCGCTGTGGCTGAAGTCCAGCGGCGACCTCGAGGACGTGGAGGCGCGCGTCGACGACCGGGACAAGGAGATCGCACAGCTCCAGGAGGACCTGGAGGCGGCCGAGTCGCAGGTGGCGGAGTTGGAGGGTCCCGCCGCCGAAGCGGAGGAGATGCGCGCGTGCATCGACGACCTGAACGACTACTACAGCACCCCGGCCGGTTCGGACGAGGAGGCCGCGGCGCTGGAGGCCATCGACGTCTCCTGCGCCGGCCTGATCTTCTGAGGCACTCGCCCTGAGGGGAGAGACGACGCGAAGGCCCGCAAGCCGATCGGCTTGCGGGCCTTCGCGTTCGCTCACCGCTGTTTGGCGAAGGCCACGGGGATGCGCAGTTCGTGGCCCTTGAACAGGTCGGCCTCCGCCGCTTCCGCCTCGGTCATCCAGCGGTGGTCGGAGGCCTCGAGCGGCTCGAGGCGGATCTCCTGGCCCGGGCGGGCCTCGCGGGCCGTGAAGCTCATGATCATCGGCATGCGGCTGTCGCCGAGGTTCGTGTCGCGCTTGTCGAACGCCCACGACAGGCCGGTCAGCTCGACGTCCAGGCCGGTCTCCTCGAAGGCCTCGCGGACCGCGGCCAGCCCGACCGGCTCGCCGACCTCGGCGGCGCCGCCGGGCACCGCCCACTGGCCGGTGTCCGTGCGCTTGATGACGAGGACGCGGCCCTCGTCGTCGAAGACCGCCGCGTCGGCGCCGGTCGGGACGCCGTGGGCGGCGAGGTCACCGCAGTCGATGCGCGGGTAGGCGAGATCGGCCTCGACGGTGCGCGCGCAGTGGGCGGCGACGCGGTGGTGGCGTTCGACCGAGTACGGACTGGTCGCGGCGGCGAGGGATTCCCGGGCGCTTGCGGCGACGTTGTCGAGGATCCGCTTGGCCGCCGGGGAGACGCGCAGTGGGCCGCGCTCGCGCACGACGGCGCTCGCGGCGGGCGCGTAGGTCGGCAGGTCGCCGGCGAGGTCGGGGTCGGCCGGGTCGAGCAGCTTCTCGGCGGCGTCGGCGTCGAGGTCCGTCGTGAACTCGTAGACGAGCAGGTAGGTGTGGGGGCACGGCAGGTCGGCGAGGTCGGTGTCGGCGATCGCGACCGGTTCGGCGGGCACCTCGGTGCGGAGGGTGGCGGCGGTCGCCTCGACGCGTTGGGCGAGGGTGTCGGCGCGGAAGCGGCGGCGGTGCACGAGGCGGGAGCCGTCGCCGCAGTCGATGCGGAACTCGGTGCCCGGGATCGGGGTGCGCAGGAGGGCGTCCGTCGCGAAGATCGCCCGGATCTCCTCGTAGGAGCGGTGGTCGACCTCGGCGAGCAGGGCGGCGGCGTGATCGCGCAGGGCCCGCAGGCGGGCCTCCTCCCCCGGTTCGGCGCCCCAGTAGAGCCCGTTCGCGGCTTCGGCCCGGAGCATGTCGGCGAGGCGGGCGAGGCCGATCGCCTCGGGCCGCGCGGGATCGGCGGGGTTCGTCGTCATGGCGCTCCTGTGCTCGGCGGTGCGGACGGGATCAGATCGTACGCTGTCCGACGGCCGCGCGGGCGGCGCTCAAAGCGTCCTGCGTCGAGGCGATCAGGGCCGGGTCGCCGATGCTGCGGCGCATGAGCAGGACCTCGGTGAGGACCTCGAGGGCGAGGTGCGGCCGGCGGGCGTCGATCAGGTGCTTGCCGTAGTGCTGCAGCGCGAAGTGGAGGGTGTTGGGGCTTTCGGCGCGGGCGATCTCGATGGCCTGCTCGTAGAGGGGCTCGGCGGCCGCGAGATCGCCGGGGTAGCGGTAGGCGTCGCCGAGGTTGATGAGGGCCGCGACGCGCTGGTGCGGGGTCGCGGCCCGGTCGAGGGCGAGCGCGAGGACGCGCTGCGCCTCGGCGTACTCGCCCAGGGCGATGAGCCCGACGCCGGCCTGCCGCAGTTCGGGTTGGGCGAGGCGCTCTTCGCGGGCGAGTTCGTAGCGCACGAGCCGGCGCAACCGGCCCGGCTCGGTCGCGTACATGCGCCCGTCGTTGCCGATGGCGATGCGTTCGGCGATCTGTTGCTGCTCAGCAGACAATGGCGTGTCCCCCGTTCCGCGCCTGGGAAGGCCGTGAGGCGGCCTGAGGCGAGGATAGAGCGGGACAGGGCGTTTGCCCAGCCCCAAGCCCTGCATCAACCGTAGCTCGCCGATTTCACCGGTTGCGGAGGATGAGCCCCTGGTACTCACCGATGTCCGAGTCGAGGGGGACGAGGTTCGTCTCGACGGGGTCGAAGTGCTCGGCCGCAACGGCTTCGATGGCCTCGGCGGTGAAGAACGAGAAGAACCGCCTCGGCTCGTAGCGGTCGGTCTCCCACACGCCTTCGTGGTCCTGGCCGCCGTACTGTCCCCAGTAGAACAGGCCGCCGGGGGCGAGGACGCGGCGCACTTCGGCGAGCACGACCGGGAGTTCGGACTTCGGGACGTGCAGGAGGCAGTTCATGCCGAACACGGCGTCGAAGGCCCCGTCGTCGAAGGCGAGGTCGCCGAAGTCCATCACCGTCGCGTCGAGGCCCTTGGCGCGGCAGTGGGCGACGAGTTCGGGCGAGAGGTCGACGCAGGTGACCTCGAAGCCCTCGTCGGCGAAGTACCTGCCGCTGATGCCGTGCCCTGCACCGATCTCCAGGACGCGCGAGGCGCCGGCGTCGCGGAGGCGGGCGGCGAACCGCGCGCGCTCCTCGGCCTTCCAGGGGGTGTCGGACATGCCCTCGCGGGCTTCGGCTTCGGCGTCGTAGGCCTGGCGTAGTTCCTGTTTCAGTGCTCGGTAGTCCACCGGCCCGATGATGCCAGAGGGGTCCGACGGGGGCGGGTCTGGCGCTACTCCCCTATGGTGGTCCGGTCCGCCGACCCTTCACCGTGATGAGGCAGCGCCGTGTACGAGACCCCCGCCGCCGCCGTCGAAAGGTCCGGCGAGGACGCGGCGCGCCGCGTCGGCAGACCGGACGCCGTCACCGCCGCGCAGATGCTCCTGTGGGTCCTGTTCGCGGCCGGGTATGGCGGGCGTCTGGTCGATGGCGTTCGTGGCGCTGCCGGTCGCCGTCGTCGTATGCCTGTTCACGCCCGCCGCCAACCGCTGGTTCCGGTACGGGGACTAGCGGAGGCCGGCCTCGGCGAGGGCGCGGTTGCGGGCCTTCTTCGGGAGGCGGTCGACGTAGACCGTGCCCTCGAGGTGGTCGTACTCGTGCTGGAGACAGCGGGCCAGGGTCCCGCTGCCCTCGATGCGCACCGGCTTGCCCTCGGCGTCGAACCCTTCGACGACGGCGGTGGCCGAACGCGGGGTGTCCTCGAACGCGCCGGGCACGGACAGGCAGCCCTCGTCGTCGACCATGAGCTCGCGGGGCGCGGGCGGCAGGTGGAGCACCGGGTTGACGACGGCGGCCACGTGGCGCTCGCCCTCGGCGTCCTCGCAGTCGAGCACGAAGACCCGGGCGTCGACGCCGATCTGGTTGGCCGCCAGGCCGACGCCGTTGGCCGCGTACATGCTCGCGAACATGTCTTCGACCAGGGTCGCCAGCGCGTCGTCGAAGGCCTCGACGGGTTTGCAGGCGCGGTGCAGGACGGGCTCGCCGTACTGCGTGATCGGGTGCACCCGGCCGTGCTCGCCGGGGGCGTCGTGCTCGTGGTCGGTCACCGGTGTCTCCTCATCCGCCAATCGGTCTCCCTCTTGGGCTTGCTCTAGTAGGGGCGGTGGCATATCACATGTCACACGCCGCCGCGGTTATTGCAAGTATATTGCAACAGATTTCACGGCCCGCCTCGCTTCCAGGGACCCGGCGAGTGAACGGGAACGCGCCGCCCTCCGTGGACGTCTCATAGGCGCCGAAGGCCGTTCCTCCCTTATCGAGAGGGCACTGCGCTCGATTCGTGACTCAGCGGGAAGACCATTGGAGACACTGGGCGGCACCCTCGCCGCCATTCCGACACCCCTTGCGAGGCTGACCATGCGATCCCTCAAATCCGCCGCGGTGCTCGCCGCGGCGTCCCTCTTCCTGTTCGGCTGCGCCGGTTCCGGCGACGACTCCGGCAGTGGTTCGCAACTCGCCGAGCCCGAGGCCGCCGACGTCGCCGAGGGACAGGACGACGCCGCCGAAGGCGCCGCGGACCCGCAGTTCGACACCGGCGAGCGCGCGATCGTCTACGAGGCCTCGCTCGAGATCGAGGACGCCGACCCCGAGGCCGCCGCCGAGGAGGCCTGGGACCTCGCCGAGTCCTTCGGCGGGTTCGTCACCGCCGACGAGCGCGACCGCGCGACCGGTGAGGAGGCCTCCTACAGCAGCGCCCACCTGGTGCTGCGCGTGCCTTCGGAGCGGTTCACCGAGGCGATGGACGCGTTCGCCGCACTCGGCGAGTCCGAGCGGCACCGGGCGGTGACCACCGAGGACGTCACCGAGGCGACGGTCGACCTGGAGTCGTACATCGCGACCAAGAGCGCCAGCGTCGAGCGTGTGCGCGGGCTCCTCGCCGAGGCGACCTCGGTGACGGCCATCCTCGATCTGGAGGCCGAGCTCGCCGAGCGCGAAGGGGAACTGGCGTCGTTGCAGGCGCAGTTGGAGGATCTGCAGGACCGGGTCGCGTTGTCCACCATCGACTTCACAATCGTCGCGCCCTCAGCGCCCGAGGAGGCGGCGGGCTATGACGGTCCGGACTCGTTCTGGGACGGGATCGTCGTCGGCTTCAAGGGCGCGGTGGGCCTGGTCGTCGGCATCTCGGTGGTGATCGGCATCTTGCTGCCGTTCCTGCCCCTCGCGGCGCTCGTGGCCGCGGCGGTCATCGTCCCGATCCGGTTGGTGCGCAAGCGGAACCTGGCTCGCATGAGCGACCCGACGGCGGCGGCTCCGGCCGAGGCCGTGGAGCAGCGGATTCCTAGTTCTTGACAGCGGAAGGCGCGGGCCCCGACCGGGCCCGCGCCTTTGCACGTCTAGAGGCTCCAGACCTCGACTTCGCCCAAGGTGGCGCCGGTGACGACGACCTGGTGGCCGTCGATCTCGGTCACCTCGACGGCGGTGATCGCGTCGTCGGTGGTGTGCTCGGCGAAGCTCTCGCCGATCTGCGCGCCGGTCGCGAGGTCGAACAGGCTCAGGCCCTTGTCGCCGGAGGCGAGGACTACGGCCTTGCCGTCGATCTCGATCACGCGGAGGGCGTTCACGGTCTGGTAGAGCTCCTGCGCGGGCTGGCCGTACGGTTCGGCGGTCGCGAGGTCCCAGGCCTGGATGGTGCCTTCGCCGGTGACGGTGACCGCGAGGCTCTTCCCGGCGGCCTGGCCCGCCGCGAGCGCCAGGATGTCGTAGGCGAGCTGGTCGAACGTGCCGCCCACGGGCTCGCCGGTGGCCAGGTCGGTCACCACGACGCGGTTCTCGTAGTAGGTGACAGCGCGGAGGGTGCCGCCCACGTCCGCGAGCTGCAGGCCCTCGCCGTAGGAGGTCGAGATGTCCGTGATGACGTTGCCGGTGAACAACTGCTTGACCTCGTAGTCCGTGGCGTAGGCGGGCGTGCCGTCCCACAGGCCGTACCAGTAGATCGAGTCGTACAGCGAGTCGCGGTCGGCGACGGGCGTGCCCGGGTCGTCGAGGTACCAGGTGTCGTCGGTGGTGCCGTCGCTGGAGAAGACCGCCACGCGTCCACCGGATTCGGTGACGACGCCGAGGCTCGTGATCGGGCCCTCGTGGCCGCGGTAGTCGTCGATGAGCTTGCCGTCCGCGGGGTCCCAGATGCGGACGATCGCGTCCTCGCCGCCGGTGAGCACGACGTTCGCGCCGTCGAGCTGGGCGACCTCGACCTGCGTGATCGCCCCGACGTGCTGGGAGGCCATCGTGGCGACCAGGTCGCCTTGGACGGCTTCGGCGAGCGGCACGGGGCCGTCCTCGTCGCCGGTCCCGGCCGAGCCGTCCGTGTCGTCCTCAGTGGCCTCGGCGCCCGCCTCGGTCGCGTCGTCGCTCTGCGTGGTCCCCGATGCGTCGCTCGGATTGTCGTTGTCGCGTCCGGCGAGCACCGTCGGGAGCATGACGACGGCGGCAATGGCGATCACGACGACGGCCGCGGCGGCCGAGAGGACGAGGACGCCCTGCTTCGACTTGATCCACGGGCCGCTCTGGGGCGCGACGGGTCCCGTCGGGTACGGGCCGGGCGGCGGCGAGGGGGCCAGGTGCGGCTGGGTGTACGGCTGGGGCGGGACGCCCGGCATGGCCTGCGGAGTCGGCTGCGAGGCCGTCGGATGCACCGGCGGCTGCGAGGTCGTCGGATGCGCCGTCGGCTGCGAGGCCATCGGGGGCGCCGAAGGATGCGGGAGCCGCATCGTCTGGCCGGTCGGGGCGCTCACCGGACTCGGCACGGGCGCGACGACCGGGGTCGCGGTCTGCGGCGGCAGGGCCGGGCTGGGGACCGAGATCGGGGTGCTGATCGTGTGCTGGGCGACGAGCCCGCCCTCGGAGACGGCGAGTTCGGGCTGCTCGATCGCCGAGGGGGCGATGCCGAGCTCGCGGTGCAGGAGAGTGGCGACGAGCGGCATGCGGCTCGCCGCGCCGACGAGGAAGAGCCCGGCGATCTGCTCCTTCGCGAGCCCCGATTCGCGGATCACGCCCTGCGTGACGCGGATGGTGCGCTCGACGAGCGGCGTGCACACCTGCTCCAGCTCCTCGCGCGTGAGATGGACGTCCACGTCGAGGAGCGGGATGGTGAGTTCCGTCGAGGCGCTGCGGGAGAGCCGCTCCTTGGCCTGGCGGACCTCGTCGATGAAGGCGGTGCGGTGGCGCAGGCCGGCCTGCTCGGTCGGGTTCGTCAGCCGCGCCCAGCGCTCGGCTGCGTCGCTCATGCCGGCCGGATGCACGGTCGCGGCGAGGTGCTCGGCGAGCGCCTGGTCGAAGTCGAGGCCGCCCAGGTCGTCCGCGCCGTCGACGGCGAGCACGTCGAAGCCGGTCGTGGCGCGGCGCAGCACGGTCGCGTCGAAGGTGCCGCCGCCGAGGTCGTAGACGACGACGCCGCTGCCCGGCGCCACGTTCGCGCCGAGGGTCTCCACGAAGTAGCTCGCGGCCGCGACGGGCTCGGCCACGAGGTCCACAGTGCCCAGTCCGGCGGCGGTGGCGGCGTCCGCGACGACGTGGCGGCGGGTCGGGCCCCAAGCGGCCGGCACGGTCACGGTGACCGGGCCGAGCGTGCCGAGGGTCTGCTCGCATTCGCGGGCCACGCGGGAGAGGACGGCGGCGATGACGCTGGTGACGGGGATCTCGGTCTCGCCGAGGAGGATCTGGGCGTCGTCGATGCGCCGCTTCGGGTTCGGCTCGTACCGGTCGGGCTTGCGCCGTCCCGAGTGGACGGCGTCGGCGCCGACGACCGGACCGCCCTCGTCGTTCATGAACACCGCGGAGGGCAGCTGCGGGGAGCCGTCGAACAACTGCTGGTGCACGCGACCGTCGGCCCGGCGGATGGTCGCGACGGTATGGGAGGTGCCGAAGTCGACGCTGATCGAGGCGGGTCGGGGGTTGGAGAAGGACATGCCCGCAACTGTAGTGACCTGGGTCCAGCGGCGGTTGTGGAGGGAACTCCCGTTCCGCGCGGGGCCGTGTGCTTCGCACGCGCCTGGGAGAATGCGCGGGTGGGTTTGCAGACGCAGTTGCGGCGGGCGATCGCGGTGTTCCGGTTCGCCGCTCTGGGCTATCCGGTGCTCCTGGGCGCCTTGGCGTTCGACGACCTCGCGCACCCGGTCGCGGCACCCGTGCTGGTGCTCGCGCTCGTGGCCTGGACGGCCGCCGTCAGCTACCGGTACACCCGCAAGGGGTACGAGGACCTGGTCGTCCACGCCGACCTCGCCGTGACCGCGCTGGCCGTCGCGGCCTCGGCGTGGGCGCTGGCCGTGGACGGACGGGCGGTGCCGATCTCGTTGGGGCCGTGGCTCGCCGGGGTCGTGCTCGCGTGGGGCGCGGCGTGGGGCCGCCGCAGCGGGGCCGTCGCCGGCGGCGTCATCGCCGTGTTCGGCATGGTGTTCCGGGGCGGCATCAGCGAGAACACCGTGAACGAGGCGGCGCTGCTGGTGCTCACCGGGTTCACCGTCGGGCACCTGGTGCGGCTCGGGGTGCAGGCCGAGGAGCGGACGCGGCGGGCGACCGAGCGCACCGCCGCCGCGAGGGAACGCGAGCGGCTGGCCCGCGACATCCACGACTCCGTGCTGCAGGTGCTGGCGCTGGTCCAGCGGCGCGGCAACGAGATCGGCGGTGAGGCGGCCGAACTCGGGCGG
Organism: Glycomyces lechevalierae; assembly: GCF_027622945.1. Taxonomy (GTDB): domain Bacteria; phylum Actinomycetota; class Actinomycetes; order Mycobacteriales; family Micromonosporaceae; genus Glycomyces; species Glycomyces rutgersensis. Next base: position 271,203 of record NZ_JAPZVQ010000001.1, read on the forward strand.
CTCGCCGGACGCCAGGAGGAGGCGCTGCGGGCGCTCATCTCCTCCGAGGCGTACCGGCACCCCCTCGACGGGCGGCGAGACCTGCGCGAACTGGTCGGACGGCACGCGGGCGAGGCCGTGACCGTGGCGGCCCCGGCGACCCCGGTGCGGCTGCCCGCCGCGACGGCCCGCGAGGTCGCGGCGGCGGTGGCGAGCGCGGTCGACAATGTGCGCGAGCACTGCCCGGACGGGACGCGCGTGTGGCTGCTCGTCGAGGACGACGAGCAGGCCGTGACGGTGAGCGTGCGCGACGACGGGCCCGGCATCGCACCGGGCCGGTTGGCCGAGGCCGCCGCCGAGGGGCGTCTCGGTGTGGCGCAGTCGATCGAGGGCCGCGTGCGCGAACTCGGCGGGGCCGTCACCGTCGTGTCCGGACCGGGCATCGGCACGGAGATCGAGATGCGGGTGCCGCGTCCGAGAACGGAAGGGGACGCCGATGGCGACGCTCATTGTGGTCGATGACCACCCGATCTGGCGCGAGGCGATCGCCCGCGACCTGACCGCCGCCGGGCACCGCGTGCTCGCCGTCCTCGGCGACGGCAAGGCCGCGCTCACCGCGATCCGCGGGCTCCGGCCCGACGTGGCAATCCTTGACCTCCAGCTCCCGGACCTCTCGGGTGTCACCGTGCTGCAGGCGCTCGGCGAGGACTGCCCGACGGCCGCGCTCATCCTCTCGGCCAGCGGCGAATCGTCCGATGTGCTCGAAGCGATGAAGGCCGGGGCGCGCGGCTACCTCGTCAAGTCCGCTTCGGCGGCGGAACTCGCGGACGCCGTCGAACGGGTCGCGGCCGGGGACGCCGTGTTCACGCCGGGCCTGGCCGGGCTCGTGCTCGGCGAGTACCGGCGGCTCGCCAACGCCGACGTCGAGGAGCGGCCGAAGCTCTCCGAGCGCGAGACCGAGGTGCTGCGGCTCGTCGCGAAAGGATTGAGCTACCGCGAGATCGCCGAACGACTGGTGCTCTCGCAGCGGACCGTCCAGAACCACGTGCAGCACATCCTCACCAAACTCCAGCTCCACAACCGGACCCAGCTCGTGCGGTACGCGATCGAACAGGGCATCGACGGCGACTGAGCATCCGGCGACTGAGTACTTTCGGACCTGCTTTTTGAGTAGAAGCGCCGATGCGCGAACCCCTCCGCGCCTTGTCCAATGGAGGCATGAACGCCTACATCACCGCCGCCGGCGCGTACCTCCCCGGTCCCCCGGTCGGCAACGACGAGATCGCGGCGCGCCTCGGCGGGGTCGACGAACGCGGCGACCGGCTGCGCCGCCGCATCCTGGCCGCCAACGGGATCGCCAAGCGCCACTACGCCATGGACGCGCACGGCAACACCACCGAGCTGAACGAGGAGCTGGCCGCCAACGCCCTTCACGCCGCCCTCGACGAACGCGGCCTCGGCGCCGCCGACCTCGACATGCTCGCCACCGCCACCACCCAGGGCGACCTGCTCGTGCCCGGCTTCGGGTCGATGGTCCACGGCCGCTTGGGAGGCGGGCCGATGCAGGTGCTCTCCGCCGCCGGCGTGTGCGCCTCCAGCCTCGCCGCCCTCGATGCGGCCGTGGCGAAAGTACGCCTGGGCGACCGGCGCCGCGCGGCCGTCGTCGGCAGCGAGCTCTCCAGCCGATGGCTGCGCGGCACACGGTTCACGGGAGGCGGCGACGCCGACGCGCACTTCCTGCGCTGGATGCTCTCCGACGGCGCCGGGGCGGTCCTGGTGGAGGCGCAGCCGCGCCCCGACCGGCCCTCGCTGCGCGTCGACTGGGTCCGCACCGTCTCGCTCGCCCACGCCCACGAGGTGTGCATGCGCGCCGGCATGGGCGAAGGCCCCTCCCCCGCCGCCGGGCGCACCTGGCAGGACATGGGCAGCGCTTCCGCCGCCGAACAGGCCGGGATGATGCTGCTGCGCCAGGACACGAGCGCGCTCGGCGCCCTCGCCGAGGCCGGGCTGCGCGAGTTCCAGTCGCTCGCCCGCGAGGGCCTCATCGACCTCGGCAAACTCGACCACGTGCTGTGCCACTACTCGACGAACGCCTTCCGCGACATCGTCTTCGATCAGCTCGCCTCCGCCGGGGCGCAGATCGACACGGACCGCTGGTTCTCCAACCTCGAGACGCGCGGCAACACCGGCGCGGCCTCGATCTTCATCGCCCTGGAGGAATGCTGGCGCACCGGCCGGTTCGAACCCGGCCAGACCATCCTGCTCGCCGTGCCCGAATCGGGCCGGTTCACCTTCGGGTTCGCCCATCTGACCTGTGTGGACGCCGCAGCGGAGACCCCTGCCGCGGCGGCAGTCCCGACGATGCGAGCGGCGACTGCCGTCGTCACCCGTGTCGCACCACGGTCGGACAGCGCTTCGGAGAGCGTCCACGACCGCCTCGCCGCCGTGTGGCAGGAGTTCGAGCAGCGGCTCGACCAGGTGCCCGTCATGCACCGCCTCGGCGAGGGCACCGCCACCATCGAGGACTACCGGCGGCTCCTGTTCAACCTCCGCCAGCAGGTCGCCGACGGCGCCCGCTGGATCTCCCGCGCCGCCTCCAACTTCTCCGTCGACCTGTTCGACCTGCGCAGCGCCGCCATCGGCCACGCCGCCGAAGAGCACCGCGACTTCATGATGATCGAACGCGACTACGCCGCCTGCGGCGGCTCCATCGAGGACATCCGCTCCGGCGAGAAGAACATCGGCTCGGAAGCGTTGTCCGCGTACATGTTCCACACCGCAAGCCAGCCCGACCCGATCGGGCTCCTCGGCGCCATGTTCATCATCGAAGGCCTCGGCACCGGCAAGGCCTCCGAATGGGCCGCCCGCTTCAAGGAGACCCTGCGGCTGCGCGACGACCAGGTCAGCTTCCTCGCCTACCACGGCGAAGCCGACGACGACCACTTCGCGAAACTCCAGGCCATCCTCGACTCGCCGCGCGTCGACGCCGCGGCCGCCGACGCCATCGTCAAGACCGCCAAGGTCGTCGCCCGCCTCTACGCCCTCCAACTGGAAGAACTCGACCATGTCTAAGCCGGCCGGCGGGCCGCTCGCCGACCCGCCCATGTGGGACGCGATGATCGCCGACCCCGCCATGCCCCTCGAACCCGAGGTCGCCAGCATGGTCACCGACGACCAGCGGCGATGGACCCGCACTTGGATCTACCCGGTTCTGCGGCCCGTCTCGCGCGTGCTCGCCCTCGTCATCGTCGCCCTCAAGCGCCTCACTCCGGTGCGCTGGACCGCCCACCGGCTGATGGACCGCCTCTGCCTGTGGTTCCTGCGCCGCTTCGTCTCCCCGCTCGCCGTCGAACTGCTCATCCGCCACTTCGTGATCGAGACCAACCTGCTCAACTTCATCGTCCGCAACACCGCCACCGGCATCGAGCCGGTGGCGCTGCGGCCGGTGAACCTCGCCGGGCTCGGCGACCGGGCCGTCATCGAGCACGACATCAACGTCTACGAAGTGCTCGCCGCCCTCGACATGACGCCCGCCCGGCCGCTCGCCGAGTTGGACTTCGAGGGGCTCGATATGCCGCCGCTCGACCCCGAACCCCACCGGTTCCGGCTCATGCGGCTCGACATCCAGACCGCGCTGTGCCTGATGAACCTGCCGTTCGCCGCGTGCCTGACCCCCGACGAGTACCGGCGGGCCGTGCACTCCATGCGCTTCGACGACTCGATCCTCGCGATCCTGGCCGACCTCACCGGCGACCCGACGTTCCTGCGCTGGCAGAACGGCGACCTCTCGATCCGCGCGGACTCCAACACCGACGTCCCGCACGCGGTGTACCGGCACGCCGTGGTGTGCGAGTACGCGCACGCGCACCTTGCCAGACTCGCGAAACGAATGTGAGAACACGGCTGATCTGTCCGGTTCCCGACAGACCCGTCCGTTTCACGTCAAGAACCCGTCAAGAACGTTGACGCTGGACAATCGCAGTGGTGCGCTTGAGACATCATCGGATCTCTACCGGAGGTGGAAGATGGAGCGCACGCCCTCGACCCCGTACTCCCGCGTCGGCGGCCTGGCCGCCCTCGGCGGCTCGGTGCTCATGGTCGGCTCGATGTTCATGCCCTGGGTCGACACCGCCGGAGGCGGTTCGCTCGACTACTGGCACCTCGCCGGTGTCGACGGCGTCCAGCCCGACACCAAGACCTACGTCCTGTCGCTCGCGCTCATGCTGCTGCTCGTCGTGTGGTGCGCGCTGTACTTCACGCTGCACACGCACGAGACCCGTTCGGTGTGGGCCTTCGGCTCGCTCGCCGGCGCCATGATCATGTACGGCACCGACCTCCTCATCAGTGAAGACCTGCCCGCGAGCTCGCTCGCCGTCGGCGAAGTCGTGGCGGCCGTCGGGCTGTTCCTCGTCGCCGCCGGCTCGATCACGGCGCTCGCCGCCAACATCCCCGAGCCCGTCCCGGTGCGCCACCGGACCGGCAAGGCCTCGCTCTGAGCACACCGCTCACGGCGAGAGGCGGTACCACATCACATGTCACATGCCATGCACCGCGAAGGCGGGGCGCCCACCTCACCGGGGCGCCCCGCCTTCGTCCTTGCCCAGGTCGTTCGCCGGCTCAGGCCTGGCTCTGCCCTTGATCAGGCCCGGCTTCGATCAGGCCTGGTCTTCATCAGGCACTGTCGCGGATGACCAGCTCGGTCGGGAGGATCACCGGCTCGACTGCCTCGTCGTCGAGCAGGGCGATGAGGAGCCGCACGGTCTCCTCCGCGACCTTCGCGAGGGGCTGGCGCACGGTGGTCAGGGCCGGGCGGGTCGCCGAGGCGATGGCCGAGTCGTCGAAGCCGCCGACGGCGACGTCCTCGGGGACGCGGCGTCCGGCCGCGTGGAGCGCCTGGAGTGCCCCGGCGGCCATGAGGTCGGAGGCGACGAAGACCGCGTCGAGGTCCGGCACGTTCTGCAGGAGCCGGTGCATGGCGGCCTCGCCGCCGGCCTGCGTGTAGTCGCTGTGCACGACCATCTGCTTCCCGGCCTTGCGGCCCAGGACGCTCGTGAAGCCTTCCAGGCGGAGCGAGCCGCCGGGCGTGTCGAGCGGGCCGGTGATCATGCCGATCTTGCGGCGTCCCTGCTCGACCAGGTACTCGGCCATGGCGCGGGCGCCGCCGCGCTCGTCGGCCGCCGCGTACGGGATCACCGATTCGCGGCCGAGGACCGCGCCCTGCGCGACCGCGGGCACGTCGGCCCGTTCGATCTCGTCGAGCAGCGGGTCCCCCGCGTGGGTGGAGATGAGCAGCGCGCCGTCGGCGTGGCCGCCGCGCAGGTAGCGGGCCACCCGCTCCCGGCCGCCGTCGTCGCCGGCGATCATGAGCACCAGCGACATGTCGCGCTCGGCGAGCTGGTTCGTGGCGACGCGCATGAGCACCGAGAAGTTCGGGTCCTCGAACAGCCGCTCCTGCGGCTCCGAGAGGACCATGACGATCGAGCCGGTGCGGCTGGTCTTGAGGCTCCTCGCGGCCCGGTTGACGACGTATCCGGTCTCTGCGACCGCGCGCCGCACCGCGGCTTCCGCGGACAGCGAGACGTTCGACTTGCCGTTGAGGACACGCGAGACCGTGCCGCGCGAGACGCCCGAGGCCTCGGCCACGTCGTGGATCGTCGGTCGTTTCCGTGTCAAGATGCTCAGCTCTCCCTTGTGTCTCACTCGATTATCGCTCGCCTCGGCCTTCGGCTCGGGCCGAGGCCCGCTCCGAGTCCCGAGCCGAGCGGTGTGCGGGGCGGCCGCCCAAGGGGACGGCGGCCGCTCGGCAGGTGCCGCACGTGGTGCTCGAACCGTTGCGCCGCACGGCGGTCACCCGCCCCCCAGTGCCCGCAGGGACGGCAGCGCGTTCCCGTCGAAGTCGAACAGCGCCTGGTTGGCCCAGGAGCTGCCGTGCTCGTCGACCACGTCGTCGCCGTACTCCATGCCGGCCCGCGAGGCCCAGGTGGTGCCGTCGACCGGGAGCCACGCGGGCTCCCAGTAGACGACGCCGAGGCCGTGCCCGCCGGGAGCGGCGTCCACAGTGGTGTAGAGGTCGCGCAGGAACGCCGTCTGCCCTTCGGGTGAGGCCGGGTAGCCTCCGGTTTCGGCGAGCTCCGGTCTGAACACCTGGTGGTGCCCGGCCGGGGAGGCCCCGGTCCACGCGTACGCGGTCTCGACCACGACGAGGTCGCTCCCGTAGCGGTCGGCGAGGTCGTTCAGGTTGGCGCCCAAGTCTTTCAGGGTGCCGTGCCAGTACGGGTAGTAGGACAGGCCGATCACGTCGAAGTCGAGGCCACGTGCGGTCGCCTGGTCGAACCAGCCGCGGTACAGCTCGTTCGCGCCGCCGAAGTCGAGGTGGATCATCACCCGCGCCCCGCCCGCCTCGCGGACCGCCGCGATCCCGGCCTCGAGGAGCCCGGCGAGCCGGTCGAAGGCCTCGGGGTCCTCGCGCTCGAAGCGCCGCTCGGCGTCGATGAACTTGGGCGTCTTGCCTTCCGGCCAGAGCATCCCGTTCGTGATCTCGTTGCCTACCTGCACCATGTCCGGGGACGCGCCGGCCGCCGCGAGGGCGGCGAGCACGTCGGAGGTCCAGTCGTGCACGCGCGCTTCGAGTGCGGCCCCGGCGAGGCCGCGCCACGCCTTGGGCGTGGACTGCTTCTTCGGGTCCGTCCAGAAGTCCGAGTAGTGCAGGTCGAGCAGGACCGCGTGGCCCGCCGCCTTGGCGCGGCGGGCCAGCGCGATCGTGGTCGCGAGGTCGTTCGTGCCGCCCATGTACGGTTCGCCGCGGTCGTCGCGCGGGTCCACCCAGAGTCGCAGGCGGATCCAGTTGACGCCTTGCGAGGCAAGGAGCTCGAAGAGGTCGTGCGCGGTGCCTGCGGCGCGGAAGACCGCACCGCGCTGCTCGATCTCGGCGGTCATGGAGACGTCGGCGCCCCGGATGGGCAGCGGCGACTTCGGCGACGCTTGCGAGCCGTCGATGTGCACTGCGACTACCCTTTCTCCGCGCCCGCGGCGGCACCGGTGACGAGGTACCGCTGCAGGACGATGTACAGGACGGTGATCGGCAGGGCGAGGACCACGGCGCCGGCGGCGAACGTGGTGTACGAGTTGGCGTACTCGGAGCTGATCATGTTGAACAGGCCGAGGGCCACGGTCTGCTTGTCCGCGCTCTGCAGCACGAGCCGGGGCAGGATGAAGTCCATCCACGGCAGCGTGAACTGCGTGATCGCCACGAAGGTGAGCATGGGGCGCATGAGCGGCAGGATGATGCGCGCGAAGATCGTGAGGCGCCCGGCGCCGTCGATCGCGGCGGCCTCGTCGAGGCTCGCGGGCAGGTTGTCCGTGTAGCCCTTCATGAGCCAGATGTTGTACGGCAGGGCCCCGGCGATGCTCACGAGCGCGAGGCCGGTGAGCGAGTCGAGCAGGCCGAAGTTCAGGAAGAGCATGTACACGGCGATGGCGGCCAGGAAGGCCGGGAACATCTGCAGGATGAGGATGCTCAGCAGGCCGGCCTTGCGGCCCTTGAACTTGACGCGGGAGAACACATACCCGCAGATCGCGGCGAGCACGACCGAGCCGGCCATGTTGAACACGGCGACGTAGAGCGAGTTGAGGTACCAGCGGCCGTACGAGGTCTCGGTGAAGAGGTCCGCGTAGTGCGCGATGGTCGCCTCGGACGGGAACGGCGAGACCTCGCCGAGGCCGTCGCCGGGGCTGAGCGAGGCGCCGACGACCCACAGGAGCGGGAAGATCACGATGGCGGCGACGACGGCGAGTTCGAGGTGGATGAGGACGGTGGAGAGGCCCTCGCGGCGGGGTTTGCGGCGGCCGCGTGGTGCGGCGGTCCCGCTCGGGGCGGGGCGTTCGGCAAGTTGCGTTGTCATGGTCAGAGCTCCCGGATCGCCTTGGAGCGGTTGAGGTTCCACACGGAGATCGTGCCGACGATGAGGAAGATGAAGAGGCTCATCACGGCGCCGATGTTGTAGAGCTGGGTCTCGAAGGTGAGCTTGAAGAGCCAGGTGACGAGTAGGTCGGTGCTGCCCGCGAAGCGGTAGTCGGCGTTGTCGGGGCCGCCTTCGGTGAGGAAGTAGACCACGCCGAAGTTGTTGAAGCTCGAGACGAACGAGAGGATGAGCAGCGGCGCGACGGTCTTGTGGACCACCGGCAGGGTGATGTGGCGCAGTTGCTGGAAGGCGCTGGCGCCGTCCATGCGGGCGGCCTCGTAGTAGCTGGCGTCGATGTTGGTGAGCACGCCGCCGACGAGGGCCATGAAGAACGGGAAGGTGAGCCACAGGTTGATGAGGAGCACCACGGTGCGGGCGAGGTTCGGGTTGGAGGCGTCGGTGAACCAGTAGATGCGGTCGTCGGTGAGGCCGACGTCGACGAGCCACTGGCTGACGGGCCCGAACTGGCCGTTGAACATGGAGCGGAACACGAGGGCCGAGACGATCGCGGGGACGGCCCAGGGCAGCAGGAAGATCGAGCGCCAGACGCGCGGGAACCGGACTTTCTTGTTTGCGAGGAGGACGGCTTGGAAGAAGCCGAGGGCGTAGGAGGCGACGGTGGTGACGAGCGCGAACACGAAGGTCCAGGCGAGGACGCCGAGGAACGTGTCCGTCCAGGCGGAGCCGGAGAGGATCGCGCCGAAGTTGTCGAAGCCGACCCAGTCGACGAGGTTCTTGGGCGGCAGGTGGTCGCGGTTGTAGTTCGTGAACGCGACGAGGATGACGAAGAGGACCGGGAGGACGGACATGAAGACGACGAGCACGAGCCCCGGGGAGAGCATGATGTACGCGAAGGCGTTGTCCCACAGGCGCTTGTAGTAGGTCGCGGAGGATTCGCGGGGGCCGCCGGCGTTGAGGGCGGCGCGGTACCCGGCGGCGTCGCGGACGCCCCAGATCCAGATGATCGCGAGCAGCGCCAGGACGAGCAGCGCGATGAGGCCGCTGGCCAGAAGGGTGACGGAGTTGTCGCCTTCGGAGAGCCCGGTGAGGGTCATCTGCCGCGACTGGGTGCCGAGGGTGAACAGGCCCCAGAGGCCCTTGACGAAGAACCCGCCGTTGCTGCGCGGCGTGTAGTCCATTCCGGCGTAGTAGTTGCCGGAGGCGATCTCCCAGCCGACCAGGCCTGCGAAGAACGCGAAGTAGAAGGCGGCTTTGCCCGCCTGGCGGTTGATCAGCTGGCCGGCCCCCCACACCAGTGCCGAGGCGAGGCCCGGCACCAGTGCGGGGAGTCGACCGCTCGGAGCGTTGCTCATCGTGCGATAAGTCCCGGTGGTCCTAGAGTCCGTGCAGCTCGTTGTAGGTGTCGACGGCCTTGGTCTGGGCGTCGGCGGTGGAGCTCAGGGAGTCCCAGACGTCGACGGCGAGGGTGTTGCCGACCTCCCAGAAGTACTCGGGGACCTGCGGGATGAGGTCGGCCTGGGCGGACTGCTCGACGATGCCGGCCACGTGCGGGTCGTCGGCGAGGCCCGCGATGCCGGCGAGCAGGTCGGAGTTGAGGGCGGGGATCTGGCCGGTCGCGGCGTAGAGGGCGGCGGCTCCGGCGTCGGAGGCGAGGAACGCGGCGAAGACGCGGGCGGCGGCCGGGTACTTCGTGTAGCCGGAGACGACGGCGGTGTGCATGCCGGCGAAGGAGCTGGCGGGTTCGCCGCCGTCGACGCTGGGCAGGACGGTCACGCCGTACTCGAAGCCGTTGGCCTCGGCGCCGGTGTCGGAGTCGGCGAAGGCCCAGGGGCCGTTGATGGCGTAAGGGGTCTTGCCGGCGGCGAACTCCTGGCGGATGTTCTCCTCGGTGGCGTCAGCGGCGGGCACGTCGAAGACCTCGCGGAGGCCCGCGTAGTAGTCGAGGGCCGCGATGAGCTTCGGGTCGTCGAAGTTCGGCTTGGCCGGGTCGAGGTCGGGGTAGAGCTGCCAGCCGGTCGCGGAGAGGATCGAGTAGGCGTGGTAGATCTCGCCGGGGGTGAACTGGATCGTCCACTGGTTCTTCGACGCGTCGTTGTACTCGGCGGCGAGGGTCTTGATCTCCTCCCAGGTGGCGGCCGGGACGTCGGAGCCGGTGAGCTGCTTGAGGAGGGTCTTGTTGTAGAACAGCGCGATCGACTCGGTGGTGACCGGGACGGCGTGCATGGTGTCGTCCTCGCCGCCGGAGACGACGCCGGTGAAGGTCTCGCTCATGCGGCCCTTGAAGACGGTCTCGTACTCGCCCAGCGGCGCGGCGACGCCCTGGTCGATGGCGCGGGCGAGCTGGTCGTAGAAGGACATGTAGACGTCGGCGCCCTGGCCGGCCTCGCCGGCGGTGGTCATCTTCTCGACGGCGTCGTTCTGGGGCACGAGCTCGTACTCGACCTTCACGCCCGGGAACTGCTCGGTGAAGGCGGCGATCATGGCTTCGGCGAGGTAGTCCTGCTCGAACCAGACCTTGAGGGAGGCCTTGCCGGAGGCGATGTCCTCCTCCATCACGTACTGCTGGGCGTCGGCGTCCCACTCGAGGCCGCCGCTCTGGGCGTTCTCGTCTTCTTCCGGTCCGCCGCAGGCGGCGAGGGTCCCGGCCGCGGCGACGCCGCCGCCGAGGGCGAGGAGGTTGCGGCGGTTGAGGGAGGGTCCCGCGTGAGCACCGTTGCTGCGCATGTCAAGTCCTTGTCTCGGTGAGTGGTGGGCCTGGTCGGCGCTGGGCGTATGAAGCGCGCCACCAGGTCGTGATCGTTGCTGTGAACGTTTACACGAATCTAGCGACCCGCGACTCACTTGGCAACCAAGTTTTGCGCCTAATGTCCGCTTTTAGAACAAAGATTCTTCATGAAACGATCACAATTTTGAAACAGCGCTCGACAGAACCTCAGGTTGCGCGATCGTCAGGCGTCGAGTACTGTGCACGTTCACAGGCATTGATGCAAGGAACCTCACAGGAGACACGGTGCAGACCATTCGCTACGGAGGCGACTACAACCCCGAACAGTGGCCCGAGGAGGTCTGGCACGAGGACGTCCGCCTCATGAGGGAGGCGGGGGTGAACCTCGTCAGCCTCGGGGTCTTCAACTGGGGCCTCATCGAACCCGCCCCCGGCGAATACGACTGGACCGGCCTCGACAAGGTCGTCGACCTCCTGCACGGGAACGGCATCGGCGTCGACATGGGCACCCCCACCTCGGCCCCGCCCTCATGGCTGCGCCGCGCCCACCCCGAGATCCGCCTCGTCGACCGCGAGGGCCGCGCCATGGCCCCGGGCTCTCGCCACGGCGTGTGCCCCTCCCACCCGGTCTACAACGACGCGTGCGCTCACATCGTCGAGCAGCTCGCGTCCCGCTACGGCAAGCACCCGGCCGTCGAGATGTGGCACCTGCACAACGAGTACGGCTGGGCCAACGTCCAGTGCTACTGCGAGGTCTCCGCCGCGCACTTCCGCCGCTGGCTCGCGGAAGAGTACGGGGACGTGGACGCGCTCAACGAGGCCTGGGGCACCGCCTTCTGGGGCCTCACGTACCGCGACTTCGACCAGGTCGAGGCCCCCGCGATCGCCCCGCCCGGCGTCAACCCGGCCCTGCAGCTCGACTGGATGCGCTTCTCCAACGACGCGCACATCGCCAACTACCGGCTCCAGCGCGACATCATCGCCCTGCACTCCGAGGCGCCCGCGACCACGAACTTCATGGTGCCCAACTGCAAGGACATGGACTACTTCCGCTGGGCCGAGCACGTGGACGTCGTCTCCAACAACCACTACCTCATCGCCGAGCGCGAAGAGCACGAGATCGAGCTCGCCCTGAGCGCCGACCTCACCCGCGCCGTCGCCGGCGGCCCGTGGATGATCATGGAGCACTCCACGTCCGCCGTGAACTGGCAGCCGCGCAACATCGCCAAGACCCCCGGCGAAATGCGCCGCAACTCCCTCTCGCACGTCGCCCGCGGCGCGGACGGCCTCATGTTCTTCCAGTGGCGGGCCTCCCGCGCCGGCTCCGAGAAGTTCCACTCCGCGATGGTCCCCCACGGCGGCACCGACACCCAGGTGTGGCGCGACGTCGTCGCCCTCGGCAACGACCTCGAGAAGATCAAGGCCGTGGTCGGCGCGGACGTGCACGCCGAGGTCGCCGTCCTGTGGGACTGGGAGTCCTGGTGGGCCCTCGAACTCGAATGGCGCCCTTCGGTGGAGCTCGATTTCCGCGAGCGCGTCGAGGCCTACTACGGGTCGCTGTGGAAGCAGCACGTCACCGTCGACTTCGCGCACCCCGAGGCCGACCTCGGCCGCTACAAGGCCGTGATCGCGCCGTCCTCGTACCTGCTCACCGCCGCCGCGGCGAAGAACCTGCGCGGGTACGTGGAGAGCGGCGGGCACCTGCTCGTCTCCTACTTCTCCGGGATCGTCGACGAGCACGACATGGTCCACCCCGGCGCACACGCCGCCGTGCTGCGCGAGACGCTCGGCCTGTGGGTCGAGGAGTTCCACCCGCTGCACGAGGGCACCCGGCTCGCCCTGACCTCGGAGGGCTCCGAACCCGTCGGCACCGGCCGAATCTGGTCCGAGCATGTGCGGCTCGACGGCGCGGAGGCCTTGGCGGCGTTCGCCGAAGGCCCCGACGCTGGCCGCCCGGCTATCACCAGGCACCGCGTCGGCTCCGGCACCGCGTGGTACTCGGCCACCGCGCTGGACGACGCCACTGGCCTGCGGGCACTCCTCGCGGAGGTGCTCGACGCCGCCGGAGTCGAACGGCCGCAAGGCCTTCCGGACGGGCTCGAAGCGGTCCGCCGCGGCCCCTTGAGTTTCCTGATCAACCACACCGGTCAGGACCAGCACGTCCCGGACCTCCGGGGCACCGACGCGCTCACCGGCGCCGCCTACGCGGACGGCGTCCCGGTCCCCGCCGGAGCGGTCGTCATCGTCGCGCACTAGCGCCGAACCCGCCGCGGCCCGAGGGGCCGCCTCCCCCACCACCACCTCTGAAGGACGTGATCGCAATGAAGCGACGAACAGCCCTCACCACCGCCGCCGCGGCCCTCGCCGCGCCGGCCCTGGCACTCGGCGCCGCCGAGTCCGCCCAGGCCCAGACCGCGTTCGCGCGCGGCGCCGACATCTCCAGCCTCGCCAAGTCCGAAGCCAAAGGCGGCGTGTACATGTGGGCCGACGGCTGGAAGGAGGACGCCGTCTGGATCCTCCAGAAGAGCGGCGTCAACTGGATCCGCCTCAAGGTCTGGGTCAACCCCGCCGACGGCTACAACGACAAGACGCACGTCGTCAACGTCGCCAAGCGCGCCCGCGCCGCCGGGATGAACGTGCTCGTCGACTTCCACTACACCGACACCTGGGCCGACCCGGGCGCGCAGACCAAGCCCGCGGCCTGGACGAACTACAGTGTCGCGCAACTGAAGACCGCCGTGTACAACCACACCGCCGACGTCCTCGGGGCGCTGAGCGCCGCCGGCGCGGCCCCGCAGATGGTGCAGGTCGGCAACGAGCTCAACGCCGGGATGCTGTGGCCGCAGGGCCGCTACGACCAGCTCGACAACCTCGCGCAGTTCCTCATCTCCGGGGCCAACGCGGTGCGCGCCACCGTGCCGGCCGCGAAGGTCATGCTGCACCTCGCCGAGGGCGGCAACAACTCCGTGTTCCGCTGGTTCTTCGACGCCATGAAGTCCCGCGGGGTCACCTGGGACGCCATCGGCGCCTCGTACTACCCGTACTGGCACGGCTCCCTCTCGGGCCTCCAGTCGAACCTCAACGACATGGCCTCGCGCTACGGCAAACCCGTGTACGTCGTCGAGACCGCGTACCCGTTCAACCCCGGCGACCGGGACGGCTTCGGCAACATCATCAGCGACGCCACGCCCGTCGCGGGCTACCCGGCCAGCTACACCGGGCAGTCCAATATGCTCACCGCCATCGCCGACGTCGTGAAGAACGTGCCGAACGGCCGCGGCGCGGGCGTGTTCTGGTGGGAGGCCACCTGGACCGCCGTCGCCGGCAACGGCTGGGACCCGTACGACCCGAACAGCAAGAACGGCTGGGAGAACCAGGCCCTGTTCGACTTCGCCTGGAAGGCCACCCCGGCGCTCAAGACGCTCGGCACCCTCTAGCCACCCCCTGGCGGGCCGGTCCCGCGCCGCACTGCGCTCGACCGGCCCGCCGATCCCCCTCCCCCAGAACGGAAAGCACCGCATGAAGCGCAGAACCGCCCTCACCGCCGCCGGCGCCGGGGTCCTCGGCCTCGGCGCGGCCGCCGCCGCCACCCCGGCCCTCGCCGAGTCCTTCGGAAGCGACCGCCCGTCCGAGCAGGGCTTCGTCCGCGGCGCCGACATCTCCGGCCTCATCAAGAACGAGGACTTCGGCGCGGTCTACCGCCGCGCCGACGGCAGCCGCGGCGACGCCGTCGAGATCCTCGCCGAGCACGGCGTCAACTGCATCCGCGCCAAGGTCTGGGTCGACCCCGCCGACGGCTACAACACCAAGACCCAGGTCGTCGAACTCGGCAAGCGCGCCAAGCGGGCCGGCATGGACCTCCTGGTCGACTTCCACTACTCCGACACCTGGGCCGACCCGGGCAAGCAGTACAAACCCGCCGCCTGGACCGCGATGAGCTTCGCCGACCTCAAGACGGCCGTCTACGAGCACACCGCGGACGTGCTCACCGCCCTCAAGCGGGCCGGGGTCAAGCCCTCGCTCGTCCAGGTGGGCAACGAGACCAACGGCGGGCTCATCTGGCCCGACGGCCGCTGGGACCAGCTCGAGCAGATGGCGGAGCTGCTCACCGCCGGCTGCGACGCGGTCGCGGACGTGCTCCCCAAGGCGCGGACGATCCTGCACCTCGCCGAGGGCGGCAACAGCGGCGCGTTCCAGTGGTTCTTCGACAACGCCGTGGCGAACGGCGTGCCGTTCCACGCGATCGGCGCGTCCTTCTACCCGTACTGGCACGGCGAGCTCAGCGGCCTGGCCGCCAACCTGAACGACCTCGCGACCCGGTACGGCAAGCCGCTGTACGTGGTCGAGACGGCCTACCCGTTCACCACCGAGGACTCGGACGGGTTCGCGAACATCATGACCGACCCCGAACCGGTGCCCGGCTTCCCGTCGAGCCCGGAGAACCAGTCGTACTGGATCGAGGCGATCGCAGACGTCGTCAAAGCCGTCCCCGATGGACTCGGCAAGGGCCTGTTCTGGTGGGAGGCCACCTGGACGGGCGTCGCCGGCGCGGGCTGGGACCCGGCCGATCCCGCCAGCGGCAACGGCTGGGAGAACCAGGCCCTGTTCGACTTCGACGGCAAGGCGCTCCCCGGCCTGCGGACCCTCGGCGGCCTCTAGACCCCTCACGAGGACGGCCGTGCCGTCCGATCGGACGCCGCCCACCGGGTCGAGACAGGGCGGTGAAAGACCGGGCGGCACGGCCTTGACCGTGACCAGATCCGCCCGCCGCCAGGCGTGATCGTGCCTGGCCGCAGGCGTTCCCGGCGACGAGGATTGACCGCATGAGAACCGCACTCTTCGTCATCGACGTCCAGGAATCCTTCCGCCAGCGCCCCAACTGGGCCGCCATGTCGAACCCCGGCATCGTCGACTCGATCAACCCGCTCGTCGAGACCGCCCGCGACAACGGCGACCTCGTGGTGTGGGTCCGCCACGTCGAGCCGGGGACCGGCAACGTGTTCGACCCGGCGCGGGGGTTCGTCGAGTACCTGCCCGGCCTCAAACCCCTTGCGGGCGAGCCGGAACTGGTCAAGACCTCCCACAACCCGTTCACCACGACGAACGCGCAGCAGATCCTCGTGCAGCACGGGGTCGGCGAGGTCGCCGTGACCGGGATCCGCACCGAGCAGTGCTGCGAAACGACCGCGCGCGTCGCCTCGGACCTGGGGTACCGGACCGTCTTCGTCACCGACGCGACCTCCACGAACCCGATCGAGCACCGCGACGCGCCGCCCGGCCGGGACCTCGCCGAGATCCTGGCGGACCCGCGCACGCTCGGCACGCGCGAGATCATCGAGCGGACCGAGTACGCGCTGGCGGGGCGGTTCGCGACGGTCACGGGGGTGGACGCGCTGGTGCGCGAGTGGCAGGATCGTGCTTCCGGTCGCGAGTGAGGGGTGAACGCGGTGTCCGAGGTGGTCTTCCTGCTCGTGCCGAAGCTGCACCTGCTCGATCTGGCGGGCGCCGCGCAGGTCTTCTCGACCGCGGCGGACGAGCTGGCCGAATCGGGCACGGCCGGGGGCTACCGGCTGCGGTACGTCGCCGAGGATCCGGAAGTGCCCACGGCGCAAGGGCTTCCCGTGAAGGCTGAGACGGCCTGGCCGCGGCTCGGCCCCGGGGATCTCGTGATGGTACCGGGCTGGCGCTCCCCCGGCACGGCCGGCGGGCCGCGGCTCACGGCCGCGCAGGCGAGGCATCTGTTCGACCACCACCGCATCGGCGGCACCGTGGCGAGCGTCTGCTCGGGCGCTTTTGCGCTCGGGCAGGCGGGCCTGCTCGACGGGCGGCGGTGCACGACGCACCACGACCTGCAGGAGGAGTTGGCGAGCCGCTTCCCTGAAGCGTCAGTGATACGTGACGTCCTCTACACCGAGGACGAGCGCGTGGTCACCTCGGCGGGCATCGCCAGCGGCATCGACCTGGCGCTGCACCTCGTCGCGGTGCGGCACGGGCCGGCGCTGGCCGCGAGGGTGGCGCGCGAGATGGTGGTCTTCGCGCGCCGCAACGGCGACGACCCGCAGGCGAGCGCGATGCTCCGCCACCGCTCGCACCTCTCGGACGCGGTGCACCGGGTCCAGGACCGGATCGACGCGCAGTTCACGAAGCCGCTGCGCCTGCCCGATCTCGCGGCCTCGTCGGGGGTCTCGCAGCGGACGCTCACGCGGCAGTTCGCGGAGGCGACGGGCATGACCCCGCTGCGGTACCAGTCGGTGCTGCGGCTCGAACGCGCCGAGCACCTGATCGGGCAGGGCGCGACGGTCGACGCGGCGGCGCGGGCGGTCGGGTTCGCTGACGCGAGGATGCTGCGGCGCCTGCGGGCGGGCGCCGCAGCGTGAACCGCCGTTCGATTGCGGCCGTTCGGGTTAGAAGCTGTAGGGGCCGAAGCGGCCCCAGGCCACGATCGCGGCGAGGATCAGGATCACGGCGTTGATCGTGATGCTGGAGTACTCGCCCTTGCGGAAGTGGTAGATCGCGGCGAACACCATGATCAGGCCGAGGCCGACCGCGGCGAGCGGGGTGAGGATCACGGCGATGCCGGTGAGGGCGGGCAGGATCAGGCCGATCGCGGCGAGGACCTGCGAGGTGCCGATGAGCTTGACCGCGGCGAGCGGGAAGTCGGTGACCCAGGGGAAGTTGCCGACGAGCTTCTCCTTGGGCTGGGTGGCCTTCAGCGAGCCCGAGTAGAGGAAGGCGGCGGCGAGCAGGCCTTGCAGGATCCAGAGGAACACGTTCATGGGGGCGATCTCCTTGGCTGTTGCGCGGGGCGGCTCCAGAAGTGGAACGCCCTATCCGTTAACGTCGGCCAGTGTAACAACCTAAGCGGATAGGGCATTCCACTTGGTTAGGATGTCGGGATGGAACCGAGTGCCGAGAGCGGCATGTGCAAGCGTGTGAAGCGGCTGCGCAGCGACGCCGAGCAGAACCGCGACCGGATCGTCGAGGCGGCCCGGGCGGCCTTCCGGCGTGAGGGGCTGAGCGTCTCGATGGCGAGCATCGCGCGCGCCGCCGGGGTCGGGATCGCGACGCTGTTCCGCCGGTTCCCGACCCGCATGGAGCTGATCGCGGCGGTCTTCGAGGACGCCCTCCGCGAATGCCGCGACGCGGCGGTGGCCGCGCGCGACGCCGAGGTCGCCTGGGACGGCTTCCGGGAGTTCGTCGAGACGGTGTGCGGGCTGCAGGCGGCGAATCGCGGGTTCGCCGAGGTCCTGACCATGAACTACGGCGCGCTCAAGTCGCTTGAACGCCAGCGCCAGGAGACGTATCGGGCCTTCGCGGACCTGATCGGGCGCGCGAAGAAGGAGGGGCGCCTGCGGGAGGACTTCTCCCCCGAGGATCTGCCGATCCTCCTGATGGCGAATGCGGGCGTGCTGCGGGCGGTCGGCGACGCGGCGCCCGAGGCGTCGAAGCGGCTGGTGGGCCACATGCTCCGCGCGTTCTCGGAGAGCGGCACGGAGCAGCTGCCGCCCGCCCCGAGCTCGAAGGCGCTGATGCGCGGCATCGCGCGACAGCGGCGGTCCGCCGAGTCCTGAGCGTCCGTGGTGGCATGTGACCGGTGATATGTCACCTACCTCAGGAGTCGGAGCTCCGGCCTTGAGGCGGTGGGGACCGTGCCGCAGAAGACTCCGTCGCAGTGGTCGCAGCGCTCTCCGCGTTCGCGGACCCGCCTTGCGCTCGAGATCACGGTTGCCGCTGCCGCCGGACCGCCAATAGACTGACGGGGTTTCGCTCGGCGGCGGGCCCGAGGCCTCGGCCGCCGAGGTCTGCCGTGCCCCGCTCGACCGTTCGCCCCGAGAGGATCCGCCCGTGTTCGGCACCGTCGACCTGTGGACCTATGTCGTCGCCACCGTGCTCATCATCCTGCTGCCGGGGCCGAACTCGCTGTACGTGCTGTCGGTGGCGTCGCGCAAGGGCCGCCGGGCCGGGTTCCAGGCCGCTTCGGGCGTGTTCCTGGGCGATTCGGTGCTGATGGTCGCGTCGGCCGCCGGGCTCGCGTCGATGTTCGCGGCCTCGCCGGTGCTGTACAACCTGGTGCGCTGGGCGGGCGTCGCGTATCTCGCGTACCTGGCCTTCGGTCTCCTGCGCGGCGGCTGGAAGACCTGGCGCGCGGCGCGGCGCGGAGAGCCGCTGGAGGCGAAGGTCCTCGAGGTGGGGTCGGCGAACGAGCGGCCGTTCGTGCGGGCGCTCATCGCGAGTCTGCTGAACCCGAAGGCGATCCTGTTCTTCGTGGCGTTCTTCGTGCAGTTCGTGGATCCGGGCTACGCGTGGCCGGTGCTCAGCTACGGCGTGCTGTTCGTGATCCTGCAGTGCTGCTCGATGGTGTACCTCTCGACGTTGATCGTCGCGGGCGACGGCCTGGCCCAGACCTTCCGGCGTCGCCGCCGGCTCGCCGCGGCCGGCAACGGCGTCGTCGGCGCGGTCATGATCGCCTTCGCCGCCAAACTCGCCACCGGCTGACGGCGGCGCGCCCGGTGCCATGTGACATGTCACCGGTGACGCGCCACCGCCTTCGCTACCAGCGCGGGACTTCCTGGCAGGGGTGGAGGTCGTCCTCGCCCTTGGCGTGCGAGTTGACCTGGGCGACTTCGGTGCCGAAGACGATGTAGTCGTGGAGCGAGGTGCGGAGCTTGTCGTCCCCAGGTGCGTGCTCGCTGACGGCCTTGTCGAAGAGTTCGATGAAGCGGGCGCGCTGCTCGTCGGTGATCTGGAGCCCGCGGTGGGCGGCGAGGAGCGTGCCGAAGCCGCCGAGTTCGTCGGTGTAGCGGGAAGGGCCGCCGAAGACCTCCGCGAGGAACGCGGTGAGGTGGTCGACGTGGTGGGCCGCTCCCGCGCCGAACAGGGGTTGGAGGACCGGGTCCTTGAGGACCGAGCCGTAGAAGGCGTCGACGGTCTGGTGGAGGGTGTCCTCGCCGCCGACCTGCTCGTAGATCGTGGTGGTATCGCCGTCGCTCATCGGGGTGTCCTTTCAGCGGGTGGAGTCCTTGTCCCCCAAGGGCTCTCACGGTCGACTGTAGTCCGGTTCCGGGCGGGCGGGCCATCCGAGCGCCGCGAAGCGCGCTGGCGCGGCCGAGCCGGGGGTGAAGGTTGCGGCTTCGGAGCGGTGCGGTCCGGTGCTCCGGGAACGCGTTCGGGGAGGTCAGAGCAGAAGGGCTGGCGGGGACCGCTTATCCTGGAGGCGAAGACGAGGCCGGGGGCGCGTGCGGGTATGCGCTCCCGGCCTCGTCGCGTTCGGCTGTCGGTCAGGAGTTGTCGAGGCGCGGGATGACGATCTCTTTGGCGATCAAGCGGATCGCGGCGTAGATCGGGACCGAGAGGACGATGCCGACCACGCCGAAGAGGGTGCCGCCCACGAGGACGGCGACGATCGCCGCCAGGTTCGAGACCTTCACCGCGCTGCGCATGACCGTCGGGTAGATGACCCAGTTCTCGAGCTGCTGGTAGGCAACGAAGAAGATCGCCGAGGCCACGGCCGTCATCGGCGAGACGGCGAGCGCGACGAGCGTGACGACGACGGCGCCGATCGTGGCGCCGATCTGCGGGATCAGGTCGAGCAGCGCGACCAGGAGCGCCAGCAGCGCGCCGTACGGGATGTCCACGATGGCCATGAAGATCCACGAGGAGATGCCGGCCAGCGCCCCGATCGCGAGCGCGCCGATGAGGTAGGCGCCGATCTGGCGGAGGATGCCCTCGATGATGCGGTCGGTCTGCTCGCGCTGGGAGGCGGCGAAGAGGCGGACCATGCCGCGGCGGAGCTGGACGTAGGAGGCGAGGATGAAGATGGTCAGCAGGATCGTGGTGACCGTCCACACCAGACCGCCGAAGAACGAGGCCACGCCGCCGGCGACGCCGCCGAGGGCCTTCGTCATGTTCCCGGCGGTGAGCACGCCCTCGGCGCGTTTGAGGAGGCCGTCCTCGCCGCCGAACCGGTCGGCGAGCTGGCTGTGCATGAACGTGTCGTAGTAGCCGGGGACGTTGTCGACGAACTCGGCGGACTCGCGGGCGATCGCGGGGATGATCGCGGCGATGCCGCCGCAGAAGACGATGACGACGCCGAGGAAGAGGAGGGTCATCGCGAGCCAGCGGGGCATGCCGCGCTTGGTCATCCCGCCGATGATGCGCTCGAGGCCGACGGCGAGGAAGGCGGCCACGATGAGGGCGGTGATGACCGTCCCGAGCTCCTGCACAGCCCACACCGCGGCGGTCACGACGGCGAGACCGGCGCCGAAGAGGATGCCGGCGGTGAGCGGCGGGGTGTTCGAGAGACTTCTGCGCAGGGGCAAT
Source organism: Glycomyces lechevalierae (assembly GCF_027622945.1). Taxonomy (GTDB): domain Bacteria; phylum Actinomycetota; class Actinomycetes; order Mycobacteriales; family Micromonosporaceae; genus Glycomyces; species Glycomyces rutgersensis. Next base: position 292,149 of record NZ_JAPZVQ010000001.1, read on the forward strand.
CCGGGTTTGTCAGCCATGGAAGATGTCTAGCAGATGCGTGCTCGGGCCGGGGTCCGGCACGCGCCGGGTGCAATATCGGTCAAGTTCGCGCGGGCGCGGTCCAGGACTCGACGGTCCGCCGCCAGCGCTCGTGGATGCCGTCGAGGCCGGGAATGGCGGCGTCGGTGGTGAAGCAGACCGACGTCGTGCCCTGGTAGGTGATGAGCAGGGCGGTCAGCGGCACGCCCTCGGGGGTCCACATGACGGGGACGACGCGCGTGACGGGGTCGCCGCGGAACCGAAGCGGGCTGCGCAGCACCAGGTTCGAGGCGAGCGCGCCGGTGCGGGCGGGGCTGCGGAGCGCGGCGAGGACGCGGATCATGAGCCAGGCTGGGGCTGCTGCGGCAATGCGGCGCAGGGCTTCTCGGCGCGTCGGTGACTTCAGGCCGGTGGTCGAGGCCGCCACGGCTCGGAGCCGCTCGTCGGCGGTGAGGCGGCCGCCGGGGACCTCGGCGACGGCGAGGGCGATGCGGTTCCCGGGGGCGTCGGGTTCGCGGCGGACGTTAGCGGGGATCAGGAGTGTCACCGGCGGCGCGGCGATCGCGGGGCCGTACTGCCCGCCAGCCCATTCGGCGAGGCCGTGGCCGAGTGCGGCGAGGAACGCGTCGTTCGCCGTGCCGCCGTGGCGGCGGCCGGCGGTGCGCAGCGCGTCGGCCGGGACGTCGGCCCAGGCGAGGGTGCGTCGGCTCGAGAACTCGACCTTCGCCGGTGCCCAGATCCCCTTGCGGCGCAAGGCGTAGCCGAGGGCCGCGACGGTCCGGCCCGTTTCGGCGAATGTCACCTTGGGCGACTGCGGGAACGGGTAGCCCGCTGAGGACACGGACGAATCCGGCTCGCCGAAGAGGGATTCGAGCGCGCCGAGCATCCCCGCGCCGTCTTGGAGGGCGTGGTGGACGCGGTAGAGGAGGGCGTACCGGCCGGGTTCGTGGCCGTGCAGGACGTGGAGCTGCCAGTGGGGGCCGTTCGCGGGGAGCGGTTGGTGGATGAGGCGGCGGACCGCGTCGTCGACGGCGTCCGGCCCGGGTGCGAGGACCGTTTCGGCCACATGGTCTTCCAGGTCGACGGATACGGGGTCCCAGCGTTTCGCGCGCAGGTTCACGCGGCTGCGGAGGGAAGCGCAATTCGGCAGCCGGTCCGCGAGTTCGGCCTTGACCTCGTCGAGGCTCGGGGCGGTGCCTTCGCAATGGAGGACGGCGCCGATGTGCGGCCGGGTCTGGACCGAGCGCACGGGCACGGCCCACAGCGCCGCGTCCATCGCGTCGAGACGCGGTCCCGGTCGTTTCGCGTTGGCGCTCAAGGATTTCCCTCGCACGATCGATGGGCGCCGCCGCGGTGTCGCGGCGGCTCTCCGCACGGTACCAACGGATGGAGACGGCGCGGGGTGAGCGGGCGCCGGTGTCGAGCGTGATCTTGACCGGTTCGCGAGTGGCCGCCCGGCCTGGAACCGGGCGGCCCTCATCGCTCACTCGAACCCGAACCGCCGGGTGTTCTGGAACGAGGTCTGCAGCCACTCGCCGCGCTCACGGGTGAGCACGTTCGTGTTGGTAGACAGCGAATCCGCGCGGCATTCGGTCTCGCCCTCGTCGATCAGGCAGCTCTCGCGCACGATGACCACCACGTCCGGCTCCACGTACCGCACCTGCTCGGTGAGCATGTGCAGCCGCGAGCCCTCGATGTACCCGTCGAAGTAGTACTGCATCCCCTCGGCGATGCCCTCGCGTCCGCGCAGGTGGTCGCCATTGAACGTCACCACGTCCCCGTCCGCGTGGAACGTCGCCGCGAACGCCGCCCCGTCCTCCGCGATCCACGCCGCCTCCTGGGCCTCCCGGATCGCGTCGAACGCCGCCTGGTCGCCGCCGCGGCCCCGGTCCTCGGCGGCCGCGGCCGCCCCGAAGGCCAGCAGCCCCGCCGCTGCGGCGGCCACGGCCGCGAACCTGATCGACTTGCGCATCGGTTCCTCCTCTGCTCGATGGAGGACCGACGCTAGGGGGACGCGCACGGCTCGCGCGTCCCCCTCACGTCGCGATCGGGCCGAGACCTCCGATGTAGCGGCGGCTCCGGGACTCAGCCCGCGGGAGCAGCCGCCCGGCCCCACGCGCGGTCGCCCATGAGCGACAGGGCCGCCGGGAGCAGGACCCCGCGGACCACCGTGGCGTCGATGAGGATCGCCAGCGCCATCCCGAGTCCGAGCATCTTGTACTCGATCGCCGAGAGGGTCACGAACACGGAGAAGACGCCGGTCATGATGAGCGCGGCGCTCGAGACGACGCCCGCGCTGGCGGCGATGCCGCCCACGATCGCGTCCCGGTTCGCGGCTCCGGCGAGGCGGCGTTCGGCGACGCGGGAGAGCACGAAGATGTGGTAGTCCATGCTCAGTCCGAACAGGATGATGAACATGAACAGCGGGATCCAGCTCACGACGCCGCCGTACGAGGTGAAGCCGAGGAGCCCTTCGAGGTGGCCTCCTTGGAAGATCCAGGCGAGGGCGCCGCAGGCGGCGCCGATCGACAAGAGGTTCAAGGCGATCGAGGCGAGCGGGATGGCCCAGGAGCGGAACGTGAACGCGAGGAGCACGAAGGCGAGCACGAGGATGAACGCCAGCACGTACGGGGTGCGGTTGAGCAGCTGATTGGTGAAGTCGTGCGGGAGCGCGGTCTTGCCGGTTACGGCGATCTGCGTGTCGGTGTGCCCGAAGGCGTTCGGGAGTGCCGTGTCGCGGAGGTAGGCGAGGGCGGCGTCGGCTTCGGGGTCGGTGGTGTCCCCGGCGAGGGGGACGCGGACGACGAGGGCGTCGCCGGCCGCGGTGGCGGTGATGGGTTCGAGGAGGCGGCCGCCGCTGGCGGCGGCTTCGGCGTGGAGCGTCTCGATCCCGCTTTCGATCGCGGCCCGGTCGAGGGTGCCGTTCCCGTTGAGGGCGATGACGACTCGGGCGCTGGTGGCGGATCCGGGGAAGTGACGCTGCATGGCCTCGGCGTTGTCGACGGCCGTGGAGATGCCGGGCGGGAGGCTGGCGGTGACGGCGGCGTCCTGGAGGCGCAGGCCGATGACGGGCGTGGCCGCGATGAGGAGCAGGACGGCGGTGAGGCCGCCGGTGGTGAGCGGTTTGCGGACGACGGTGGCGGCGATGCGCGCCCAGAAGCGGGAGGGCGCGGCTTGGATGCGGCGCTTGCCGAGCCATGGGAGGGGGGCGGCGTCGACGCGGTTGCGGAGTGTCGCCAGAACGGCGGGCAGGAACGTGACGGAGCCGAGGACGGCGAGGCCGACGACGAGCACGGTGCCGAGCGCGAGTCCTTTCAGGACGTCGATGCCGGTGATGAGGAGTCCGGCCATGCAGACGATGACGGTGAGGCCGGAGGCGGCGACGACGTGCCCGGAGGTGCGGGCGGTGGTGCGCAGCGCGGCGGCCGGGTCGTGGCCGGCGGCGCGTTCTTCTCTGAAGCGGCGCAGGTAGAACAGGGAGTAGTCGATGCCCACGGCCATGCCGATGAGCAGGACGATCGCGGAGCCCGCGCCGTTGAACGGGACCCAGTGGCCGAGGAGCGCGAGGAGTCCGAAGGCCCCGGCGACGCTGGTCGCGGCGAGGAGGAGCGGGAGCCCGGCGGCGACGAGCGAGCCGAAGACCGCGAGGAGGACGAGGACGGTGAGCGGCAGCGAGGTGGTCTCGGCGCGCCGCATGTCGTCCTTGATGCCCGCGTCGACGGCGCCGGAGAGGGTCGCGTCGCCCGCTTGCAGGATTTCGGTGTCGGGGTGGGCCGCTTGGACTTCGGCGACGGCGTCGAGGACGGTCGCGGAGTTGGACTCGTAGGCGGCGTCCGGGCCGAGGACGGCGAAGGTGACGAGCGCGGCGTCCTCGCGCTGCCAGCGCTCGCCGTGGTCGCTGAGCGGGGAGCCGATGTCGCCCACGGCGTCCGGGGACGCCGCGAGGGCGGCCACGAGGTCGGCGACGGCGGCTTGCGAAGCAGCAGGGTCGCCGGTGATGAGGACGTTCTCGCGGACGGCGTAGCCGCCTTCGGCGTTGATGAGTGCTTCAGCGACGCCGGCTTCACCGGGGTCGGTGGCGCGCGCGTCCTCACCCAGCGGCAGCGCGCCGGAGAGGACGGCGAGGGCGACGAGGGCGAGCCAGCCGCCGATGGCGAGGGCCCGGTGCCGGGCGGACCAGTCGGCGACGGCGGCGACGATGCCGCGGCGGGTGGTGTGCGGGGCCTTTCGGGCACGGGGGTCTGCGGTGATGTCGTGCAGCACGGTCTGCTTTCCTGTTCGTGGGGGCGTCCCTGCGGAACTCGCCGCGGTTTCGTGCGCGGCGAGGTGGTTCGTCTCCCTGGGTGTGAAGCGCCGGGTTGCCGCCCGGCCTTGCCTGCCCGGGCCCGGGCCGTCGAGTTGCCGCTCGACGGCCCGGACCGATGCCGGGCCTTATTCGACGACCTTGAGGGTCTCCTCGATCGAAGCGTTGCTGGTCTCGATCCGCGCGAGGCGCTCGTTGAGCGCCGCGAGCTGCTGGGCGATCTCGGTCTGGCGCTCGTCGGCCCGCTGGGCGAGCTTCTTGTACTCGTCGTCCTGCCTGATCTGCATCTCGGCGCGCTTGAGGAAGGCCTTGCGCCAGATCAGGGACAGCACGACCGTGATGAGCAGTGTGAAGAGCGCGGTGGTGCCGATGATTTCCTGCCAGTCGTAGGGGCTGTCCATGGCGGGTCCTTTCTAGAGGGTGAGCGTCGTCGAGGCCCGCTCGACGGTCGCGGGGGTGAGGTTGACGGCGAACGGGACGAGCTCGTAGTAGTTCATGGCCTTGCCGTCCTCGGACACCTCGAGGGTGGAGGTGACCAGGCCGGACGCCTCCAGTTTCTTCAAGTGGACCTGGAGCAGCGCCCGGCTGATGCCGAGGTCCCGCGCCAACTGGCTCACGTAGTTGCGCCCGCCGGCGAGGGCGGCCACGACGCGCAGCCGGTGCGGACTGGCGAGCGCCGCCAGGAGCGCGACCAGGTCGTCCCCGGTCGGGATGCCTTCGTCCATGCGGCCTCCAATACCTGCAAGTGAATGTTAGCAGGTGCCTCGATTGCTTTGCAGGACTCGGGTTTCCGGGCATGCGAAAGGGCCGGTGACGATGTCACCGGCCCTCGTCGCGCGGGTTCACCGCACGGACTTGAAGCCGTGCTTGAAGAACCGCTGGGTCTGGTTGCGGCGGACCCAGGCGATGCCCGCGAAGAGGACGAGCAGGATCAGGGGCGTCACGACCGGGAAGTCGAGGAGGGCGGCGTTGAAGATCGCGGCGCCGATCATGAGCAGGCCCAGGCCGCCCGCGGCCAGGCCGGAGACGCGCGGGATGAACAGGCCGATCCCGCCGGCGACCTCGAGGGCGCCCACGAAGTACATGAACCAGTCGCCCCAGCCGATGGTGTCGAAGCCTTCGGCGGCGGCCTCCGCGCCGAACAGCTTCGGCGCGCCGGAGGCGACGATCATGAAGGCGCCCAGGAGGATCTGGAACACCCAGGTGGTGATGCTCAGCGCTTTGCCGGGGCCGGCGGCGTCGGTGGTGGCGAGGACGGTCTCGTCGGCGGTGTATCCGTTGGTCGTCATGATGCTTGCCTTTCAAAGAGGAACAGCCGGGGTTGTCGGGCTCTTGCCCATGTAGACGAGGCCCGCTCCGCGGATTCATCGCGCTCGAGCAGAAATCTTCGCGGCGATCCATCACCGCAATACTCCTACTATTCAGATAGGATTACCGGCAGTAGTGTGCCCGTGCCCCGTCCCCAAAGGCCCCCTTCGGAGGAACGCATGTCCAGCGTCCCGGCCAGTACCCGCCTCCTCAACGCCTTCCTCACCCCCACCCTCGCCAGCCAGCGCACGCCCGACGCCGTGTTCGACGGCATGGTCGCCGAGGCCCGGGCCGCGCTCGGCGTCCAGGACGAGGACGACACCGCCTTCGACGACCTCCGGTTCCTGCTCGGCGCCTTCGCGCGCCGCGAGGACCTGACCGCACTCGGCTGGCAGACCGCGCTGATGGACCTGCAAGTGCGCGTGGAGAACCGCATCCGGGTGCGCCGCGCCCATCGCGCCGAGCCCGCGATCGGCCGCGAACCGGTGCGCGCCCCGGTGTTCGTGGCGGCGCTGCCGCGCACCGCGACCGCGCTGGTACGCGGGGTCCTCGCGAAGTCGGCGGCGCACCGCGCGCCGCTGCTGTGGGAGATGGGCTGCACCGAGACCGGGCGCGCCGAGGCCGACCGGCGCCGAAGCTTCAAGAGGACCGCGCGGCTCTACCGGTCGCTCGGGCGGCTCGTGCCCGGCGGCGACGAGGTGTCCGCGCTCGTCCCGGAGGGCCCGAACGACTGCGCGCACCTGCTCCCCCACGGTGCGCAGCACCTCCTGCGCGCCGACCTGCCCGAGTACCGGGAATGGCTGGCGGGCAGGGACTTCACGGCCGACTACGCGTTCCTCAAGCAGGCGCTGCAGGTCCTCCAGCACGGGCGGCCGCCGGCGCGGTGGATCGTCGAGGCGCCCGCGAACCTGGGCCGGTTCGAGGCGATCCGGCGCGTCTTCCCCGACGCGGTGATCGTCTGGGTGCACCGCGATCCGCTCACCGTGCTCGGTTCGCACTGCGGGCTGGTCGAGGCCTCGTGGGCCCTGCACCAGCGCCGCCCGGACCCGCGCGCGATCGGGCCGGTGTGGCTCGCTCTGGCGTCCAAGGCGATCGAGCGGTCCCGTCAAGCGCGGCTGGCGCTGCCGCGCGAGGCGATCGTGGACGTGTCGTACGAGCGGCTCGCCTCGGACGCGGGCGTGTGGCGGTGGTTGTACGAGCGGGTCGGGAGCCGCTGGAGCGAGGCCGACGCGGCGAACCTGGCGCGGGCCGCGGCCGGGCCCGAGGCCGGGCGGCTGCACGAGCACGAGCTCGCCCGCTACGGGGTGGACTTCGCCGACGTCGAGGCCGCGTTCGGGGACTACCCGCGCACGATCGACCGGATCGCGGTCCTGCACTGAGGTGAGGCCCGCCACTCACTTCCCGGGGAAACGCGCGCAGGGGGCTTCGGATGGAGCCCAGGTGTCGGTCCCCGGGGCTAGCGTGGGGGGATGATCGAACGTCAGCAGGTGCGGCACTACCGCGTCCACGCCCAGCAGCTCGACCGCGAGCAGGGGGCCGTGGCCGACACCGCCGTGCTCGACATCGGCGCGCAGGACACCGGGCCCGACGGGGCGCTCTGGGCGCTCGAAGTGCGCGGCGTGGACACGGCCGGGCTCGGCGCCGCCGCCGAGCACCACGACGACCTGGTGTGGCTGTGGACCCTGCGCGGCGCGCCGCACTGCTACCGGCGCGCCGACGCCGCGCAGATCGCCGCGGCCGCCGCCCCGTGGTCGGAGGCCGACGCCGCCAAGCGGATCTTCGACGCCTCGCGGCCTTTGAAGGAAGCCGGGGTCCCCGTGCTCGAAGCGCTCGACACCCTGACCGACCAGATGCGCGCGATCGTCAAGGAGCCCATGGTCAAAGGCGAGATGTCCTCCCGCCTGCACGAGGCCATGCCCGAGCACTACCAGCGGTACTGCAAGGTCTGCGACGCCGTGCACCTCTACGAGATGCCGTTCCGGCTCTCCGCGGTGCGGGCCGGGCTCGAACTCGTGCCCGACACCTCGCCGCCCGTCCTGCGGCCCATGCCCGGGTTCGCCGTCGCGCCCGACTACGACGACCGGCTCGACCCGGTTCGCGCCTACCTCCACCTGCTCGGGCCCGCGACCCACAAGCAGGTCGCCGAGTACGTGGACGCGCCCGTGCGCGAGGTCAAGGCGCACTGGCCCGAAGACGCCGTCGAAGTGCAGGTCGACGGCGAGACCCGGTGGATGCTCGACGCCGACGTCGAAGCGCTGCAGGGCGCCGAGTCCTCCGGGACGCGCCTCCTCGGCCCCTACGACCTGTACCTGCAGGGACGCGACCGGGCGACCCTCGTCAGCGACGCCGCCAAGGTCAAGGCGCTCTGGCCGGTGCTCGGGCGGCCCGGGGCCGTCCTCATCGACGGCGAGATCGCGGGCCTGTGGCGGCCGCGGAAGTCCGGCAAGAAGTTCAACGTCGCCGTCGAACCCTGGCGCGACCTCGCGCCCGCCGAACGGAAGCTCGTCGAAGCCGAGGCCGAGAAGCTGGCCGCGTTCCGCGGCACGGCCCTCACCGGCCTCGACTACACGTCGCAGCCCTAACGGGCGCTGGCGGCCAGGTTGTCCACGAACAGGCCGTAGTCGCCGAAGGCGTCGTCGATCATGGCCGGCTCGAGCCCGTAGTGCACCATCGAGTACTCGTGGCCGCGCTGGTCGCGCGGGCGGTTCAGGGCCTCTTCGAGATTGCGCTCGTCCGCGTCCGTCCACTTCAGGTCGAGCTTGTCGAACAGCTCGGGCACGTACTTGAACGGGTCGGCCATCATCGCGTGGTACGCGACGTCCACGGTGGCCTCGCGCGGCATCTGGATGCGCTCGCGCCGGGCCCGCTCGACCATCTCCGGGAGGATCGAGAGCCACACCTGACCGATCCGGTGGGGGTCCACCGACTTCGGCTGGTTGTGCAGGTAGCCGAGGGACTCGGCCATCGAGCACATGGAGCCCATGACGGTGTGCGGGTCGCGGTGGGTCCACACGAACTTCGCGTCCGGGAACACGTGGTGGATTGCCGCCGTCTCCCCCAGGCAGTCCGGGTGCTTCAGCATCCAGCGCGGCGTCGGACGCCGGAACTGGAGGATCTGCAGCACCTCCCGCACGAACCGGTAGTCCGGGCGGGCGTCGTACGAGCGCAGGAACTCCACGTACCTCGGCATGGGCGCCATGGTGTTGTGCAGGCGGCTCTGGTTGAGCAGGAAGTAGATCTCCTCCACCCAGTCGGCGCGCACCGGGTGGATGCGCGACCACGACGGGCTGAGCATGAGGATCTGGTCGAGCCGCTTCTGCGTCTGGCGGCGCAGCTTCGCCACCTCGTCGTCCGGCCGCGGCAGGCCGATGTTGTCCATCTCCCACATGTACGGGCCGCGCCCGCCCGGGGCGTTCGCGAGGATCTTGTGCGTCAGCGTGGTCGCGGTGCGGGGCAGGCCGATCACGAACACGGGCGCCTCGATCCGCTCCTCGCGGACCTCGGGGTGCTCGGCCTGCAGGCGGCGCACCAGGAAGCGGTTGCGGATGCGGGTCTTCACCATGTCCTGCACCGAGAGCCAGCCGACGCCGCTCAGGGACGGGACGTCGGCGATGAACCCGAGGAAGCGGCGCAGGAGCAGCAGCTCCGACTCGTCCTCTTCGGTCAGGCGCACGCCCGCGTTCGCGGCGCGCTGGGTCTGGAGGAGGCGGTCGAAGTAGCGGTCGGGGTCGTGGCGCGCCCGCGCGGCGGGGGCGGTGAGGGCGTTGACAAGGCGCAGTCGTGCGGTGGTCCGGCGCATGAAAGGTCCTCTCTGCGTTGGCATTCACGCCAAAAGGGGTGACGCCACCGGAGCGTAGCGCAACGGACCCGCCGTTTGAAGGCCTTGCGCGGCAGGCAATCAGGGCCGCGCCGCACCCACCGCCCCCACCTCCATTTCAGACTGTTCCGCTCGGAATTATTCGCCGGTCTCGCCGTCGATCACCTCGCGGATCAGGTCGGCGTGGCCGTTGTGGCGGGCGTACTCCTCGATCATGTGGCACAGGATCCACCGCAGCGACGGGCTCTTGCCGTTCGGCCAGACCAGGTGCGCGGGGCGGCCGAGACCGCCGTCTGCGAGGGCTTCGGCGACGGAGGCGCGGGCGATCTCGATACCGCGCTGCCACATGGCGTGCAGGGCTTCGGGGGTGTCGTCGGCGGCGGAGTGCCATTCCCAGTCGCGGTCGGCCTTCCAGTCGACGGAGTCCCAGGGTTCGCCCATGGGGCGGCCGTAGAGGGAGCGCAGGAACCAGCTCGTCTCCACATAGGCCATGTGCTTGAGGAGGCCGCCGAGGGTCATGGTGGAGGCGGCGACGGTGCGGTCGAGGGCGGCGGCGTCGAGGCCGCGGGTCTTCCAGGCGAGGGTGGCGCGCTGGAAGTCGAGGAAGCCGATGAGGGTGGCGGCCTCGTCGCCGTCGGCGGGCGGTTCGGGGCGGCCTTGGGCGTCGATGATGGTCATTTCGGAACTGTACCTGGGGCTCCGCAACTTCCGAAACTATTCAAAGGCTCGCGAGGCATTTACAGGCATCGATATTTATCGGTAACCTGTTCCTGCGCTTCCGGTTTTTCCGGAACCTCCTGAAAGTTTCGGATTTCGGGCGTGAACGCCTGTACCCCAAGGAGAGACGAATCATGAGCATTCCCATCCGGACGAGGCTGCGGGCGGTGCGAATCGCACTGCTCGCCGCCGCGATGGCCGCCACCATGGCGGCGGGCCTGACGGCCCACGCGCAGGGCGCGGAGGAGGACCCGGCCGCCCCGGCGCAGGCCGAGGCCCTCCCCGCGAGCTACCAGTGGAGCTCCAGCGGCATCCTCGCCGGCCCCAAGCCCGACTCGGCGCACCCGAACATCGCCGGGCTCAAGGACCCCTCGGTGGTCTTCCACAACGGCAAGTGGCACGTGTTCGCGTCCATCGCGAGCTCGGCCGGGTACAACATGGTGTACTTCAGCTTCACCGACTGGAACCAGGCCGCGAACGCGACCCACTACTACCTCGACCGGTCCGGGATCGGCACCGGATACCGGGCCGCGCCCGAGGTGTTCTACTACGAGCCCGACGGCGTGTGGTACCTCGTCTACCAGGACGGCAACGCCGCCTACTCCACCAACCCGGACATCTCGAACCCCGCCGGGTGGACGGCGCCGAAGCACTTCTACTCGGGCATGCCGCAGATCATCAAGGACAACATCGGCTCGGGCTACTGGGTCGACATGTGGGTGACCTGCGACGACGTGAACTGCCACCTGTTCTCCTCGGACGACAACGGGCACCTGTACCGCTCGCAGACCTCGGTGGCGAACTTCCCGAACGGCATGAGCGAACCCGTGATCGCCATGCAGGACAGCAACAAGTACGCGCTGTGGGAGGCCAGCAACGTCTACAAGGTGCAGGGCACCGACCAGTACATGCTCATCGTGGAGGCGTTCGGGACCGTGGGCCGGTACTTCCGGTCGTGGACCTCGACGAGCATCGCCGGGCCGTGGACGCCGCTGGCGGACAGCAACGCGAACCCGTTCGCGGCCGCGTCCAACGTGACGTTCCCGGGCGGGGCGTGGACGAAGGACATCAGCCACGGCGAGATGATCCGGGCCGGGGTGAACCAGAAGATGGAGATCAGCCCCTGCAACATGAAGTACCTGTACCAGGGCGTCGACCCGAACGCGTCCGGCGACTACAACAACCTGCCGTGGCGGCTGGGGCTGCTGACGCAGACCAACTCGAGCCCCGACTGCGGCGGCACCGGCGAGGAGCCGACGACCGACCCTCCGACCACGACGCCGCCGCCCGCGGGCGACTGCACGGCGACGATCACCATGGTGGGCGACTGGGGTTCGGGCTGGCAGGGCCGGGTGGACGTGACAGCCGGGAGCGCCGCGCTGAACGGCTGGAGTCTCAAGTGGACCTGGCCGGGCGCGCAGAAGGCGACGTCGACCTGGAACGTCGAGTACACGCAGTCCGGGACCGCGGTGACGGCCGGGGACGTGGGCTGGAACGGCGCGGTCGCGGCGGGCCAGTCGCGTGAGGGCTTCGGGTTCGTGGCCTCGGGGCCGAGCGCGACCCCGGCGGTGACCTGCTCGGCGGCTTAGGCCCGCAACGGAGCCGGTGCCCGCTCCCCCGGATCTGGGGAGCGGGCACCGGAGTGCACGGGGGACGGGGTCTGGGTTTCAAGCTAGGGCCCGGCGGGCCCCGGCGGCAAGGCATGGGCGGCAACGGTTTGGAAAATGGCTGTTCAGTCGATGCGGCCTGGCCCCATCGGCGGGCGGCGGCCCCTGACCGCGACGATCGCGATCCGGGCGCCGAACCAGACGGCGGCGATCGCGCTGAGGACCGCGAAGGTCCGGTCGCTCGCGTCCAAGAGGAGGTACGCGGCGGCCAGGACCGCGAAGGTCGCGGCCGCGACGGCGGCCTCGACCGCCCAGTGGGTGGGGAGTTTGGCGTAGAGCAGCGACTGCTTGAACTCTTCGAGGAACACGGGACTTCCTTTCGGGTCAGGCGCGGGGCTGCCAGCGGAAGAGCCGCGCGGCGAGGAGCGCCGCGGCGGCGGCCGCCAGCACGGAGAGCAGGAGCGGTTCGAGCGCGGCCGTGTAGTCGCCGCCGTCCCACGCGAGGCGGGTGAGTTCGGTCGGGCCCGCGCCGGGGACGGCGGCGGCGAGCGCGGATTCTGCGCCTTCGAACCTCATGAGGCCCATGACGATCCCGGCCATGAACACGAGCGTGCCGGGCAGGACCGTGATCTGGGCGGCCTCAGGGGTCTTCGTGAACGAGGCGGTCAGGAAGCCGAGCGCGACCGAGGCGGCCGCGCCGGTCGCGAAGGCGAGGACGAGCAGTTCGGGGTGCGCCGGGGCCGTGCCGGTCTCCCAGGCGGTGTAGGCCAGCACGAGCAGGCCCTGCACGGCGACGACGAGGACGAGCGGACCGGCCAGTCCGGCCACGATGGACACCGTCGATGCCGGGGAGCTGCGGAGGCGTTTGAGGTAGCGCTGCTGGCGGCGCGCGGCGAGGGTCATCGTGCTCGTCATGAACACGCCGAACATGAGCAGCATCCCCAGTTGGACGGCGGCCAGCGATCCGGGGGAGGCGGCGAAGACGGCGACGTCCGAACGGCTCAGCAGGAACGCCATGGCGATCGGGAGGATCGCGGCGGTCACGAGGACGGTGCGGTTGCGCAGGATCAGGCGGGTCTCGGCGACGGCGAGGGTCAGTGCGGTCATGGTCAGGGCTCCGTTCGGGTTCAGACGGCGGGCTGGGCTTCGAGTTCGGCGAAGATCTCGTCCAACGTGGCCGGTCCGGCCCGCAGGTCGCCGAGGTCCACGCCGCCGCGCGCGGCCCAGTCGAGGAGGCGGTGCAGGTCCGCCTGGAGTTCGGTGGTGCGGATCGTCAGCCGCCCGTCCGCGACGGCGGTGCGCCCGGCGAGGACCGGCAGCGCGAGCGGGTCGAACGGCTTGGGGCTCACCGTGATCCGGGCTTCGTGGGCGGCGGTGATCTCGGCGACGGTGCCGAAGCGGACGACGCGGCCGCGGTCCATGATGGCCACGTGGTCGGCGAGTTCGGCGGCCTCGTCGAGGTAGTGGGTGGTCAGCAGGACCGCCGTGCCGCGCCGGGTGAGTTCGCGCAGGAGCGCCCAGGTGCGGCGGCGGGAGGCCGGGTCGAGGCCCGTCGTCGGCTCGTCCGCGAACAGCACGGCCGGGTCCGTCGCGAGCGCCAGCGCGAGGTCCAGGCGGCGGCGTTCGCCGCCGGAGAGCGCGGCGACGCGCACGGCGGCGCGGTGGGCGAGGTCCACGCGTTCGACGAGGTCGTCGCGGGCGGGCAGGCGGTGCAGGTCGGTCCACAGGCGCAGCGTCTCGGTCACGGTGAGGTCGTCGGCGAAGCCGGTCTCCTGGCCGATGACGGCGACGCGCCCGGCGAGGTCGCGGCGGTGCCGGTGCGGGTCGAGGCCGCGCACACGGACCGTGCCGGCGGCGGGGCGGCGGAGCCCGACCGCGGTCTCGACGGTGGTGGTCTTGCCGGCGCCGTTGGTGCCGAGGAGCGCGAAGAGCTCGCCGGGGGCGATGGTGAAGGAGACGCCGTCGACGGCGGTGAAGGTCCCGTAGCGGCAGGCGAGGTCGCGGACCTCGACGGCGGGGCGGTCCTCATGGGTGGTCGCGTTCATGGCTCAATCCTGCGTTCTTCCTTGGGCCGCAGGTAGTGCCGGAACCGCATCGGTCCAGGTGACGGACGTGTGGGGGCGGTCTGACAAATGTCATTCGGGGCCGGGGTGGTTGAATCTCGGAGTGCCCCCAGAAGTTGAGTCCTCCACACGCGGCCTGCGGCGCCTGCGCACGTACACCTTCTTCACTGTTATCGGCTCAGGCCCGCTGGCGCTGTTCATGGCCGCGATGTTCCTCGCGTACTCGCCGCTCCCGTACGAGGCGCTGCCGGTCGCGGGCGGGGCGATCACCGTCTCGGTCGCGCTGTGCACGGCGGCGCTCGCCCTGCACTGGCACGGGCAGGGGCCGTGGCGGCGGCGCGTCCTCTGGGGAGTGTCCCTGTCGATCCTGGTGTGCGGGGCGGTGTGGGAGGCGCAGGCGGGCCCGATCAGCCCGGCGTGGACGGCGCCGGCGGCGCTGCTGCTGACCGAGGCGTCGCTGTGGGCGCGTCCGGGGAGGCGGTCGCTGGCATTGGTGATCGGGGCGGCCGCGATGGCGGGCCTCGTGATCGCGCTCGCGCAGGCCGGACTGGCCGAGGCGCAGACGGTGGTGATAACGATCCTGCTCGTGCCCGCGATCGCGGTCGGCGTCGTCTGCCAGTTGTGGCACTACCAGGTCGCGCGGGAGCTCGAGCAGGCCCGCGGCCTCGCGGCGGACCTCGCGGTGGCCGAGGAGCGGCTGCGGTTCGCCGGGGAGCTGCACGACGTGCAGGGCGGGAACCTGCAGGCGATCACGTTGAAGGCGCAGGTGGCGCGGCGGCTCGTCGCGGTCGACCCCGAGCGCGCCGAGGCCGAGATGCGCGCGGTCGAGGAACTGGCGCGCACCGCGATGAAGGACACGCGCGAGGTCGTGGGCGGGTACCGGAAGGTCGCGCTGGCGGACGAGATCGACTCGGCCGCAAGGATTCTCAAGTCAGCGGGGGTACAGGCGACCGTGCCGGACGCGGCGCCGTCGCTGGACGAGGACACCGAGAAGCTGCTCGGCCTGCTCGTGCGGGAGGCGACGACGAACCTCATCCGGCACGCCGAGCCGACCGCCGCGGACGTGTCCATCGTGGAGGTCGACGCGGAGGTGACGGTGACGATCACGAACAACGGCGCGCCGTCCCCGGCGGGATCGGGCAACGGGCTCGGCATGCTCGCCGAGCGGTTCACCGAGGCCGGCGGGCGCGTCGAGCACGACCACGACGGGGACCGCTTCACGCTCAAGGGGACCGTGCCGAAGCCGCAGCCGCCCCAGCAGCGGCAGGCGCCGCCGATGAAGCGGGCCGCGCCGGTGCGGCGGCTCGCGCGGAAGCGGGCGCGGCGGTGATCCGGCTCCTGGTCGCGGACGACGAGACGCTGGTGCGCGAGGCGCTGGCCGTGCTCCTCGGGCTCGAACCCGACATCACCGTGATCGCCCAGGCGGACAACGGGGCCGACGCCGTCACGCTCGCCGAGACGCGGCTCCCGGACATCGCCGTGCTCGACCTGGAGATGCCGCCGCAGGACGGCCTGTGGGCGGCCGAGCGCATCCGCGAGGCGAACCCGGGCGTCAAGGTCATGCTCGTGACCAGGCACGCGCGGCCCGGCGTGCTGCGCCGGGCCCTCGCCGCGGGCGTCTCGGGGTTCGTCCCCAAGACCACCCCGGCCGAGCGGCTCGCGCAGATCATCCGCGACATCGCCCAGGGCCGCCGCTACATCGACCCGGAGATCGCCGCGACGGCCCTGACCGAGGACCGCTCGCCCCTGACCGAGCGGGAGCTGGACCTGCTCCGCGCGACCAGGGGCGGCGGCACCGTCGAGGAGATCGCCGCCCAGCTCCACCTCGCGCCGGGGACCGTGCGGAACTACCTGTCCACCGCGATGCGCAAGCTGGACAAGCGGACCCGGCACGCGGCCGCCCAGTACGCGTGGGAGCAGGGCTGGATCTAGCCGGTGAAGGTGTACGACTCGAGGTGGTCCAGGAGGACCCACTGCGAGTCCGGGCCGGCCTCGGCGACCAGCTCCCCCAGCTTCTCCGCGCCGAAGAGGTCCACGGCCGGTTCCGTCAGGGGCGCTTCGTAGTCGTCCCAGTGGGTCGGGACCACGTACGGCGGGAAGCCGGTGGCGGCGAGCATCCGCTCCACGTAGTTCGGGTAGTTCGGGTTGGGGCCCTGCATGAACAGGACCGTCGGCGTGATGCCGCCGAGTTCCCGCTCGTGGAACGACGGCACGCCGTTGAAGAACAGCGAGACCTCGCCGAAGGTCACGAGGTAGGCGAGGCTGCCGCCTTCGACGAGGTCCTTGATGACCTCGGGCCGGGCGGGGGTCTCGCCCGGGCGGGTGCCGGGGAACAGCAGGCTCTTGTGCTTGCCGGTCACGCCGTGGGAGGAGCGGAAGACCTCCACGGTGTAGCCCTCGAACTGGTACAGCTCGCCGCCGCCCACCTGCGACAGCTGCTCTTCCGGGGTGTCCATGGCGCGCAGCAGGTTCAGGTGCGTCTCGGTGCCCAGGACCGTGGCGCCGGTCTTCTCTGCGACGTACGGGACGTCGGCGATGTGGTCGAAGTGGGCGTGCGTGATGAGGATCGAGTCGGCGGCGCCGATGTGCTCGTCGATCGCCGCCTCGTCGATCGCGATCGGCGTGTCCGGGTTGAACTCCCCCGGCTTGGTCGCGCCGGTGTAGGTGCGCGAGACGTACGGGTCGACGAGCACGGTGGCGCCGTCACAGGTGATCTCCCAGGCGTTGGTGCCCAGCCAGCGGACGGTGACCTCAGAAGTCATGGCTCTCCAGGTGGTCGATGAGCAGGAACTCGGAATCGGGGCTCGCGGCGGCCACGCGCTCGCGCAGGGCCTCCACGTCCCCGCCCGCCACGGCGGGTTCGGTCAGGGGCTTGTCGAAGTCGTCCCAGTGCGTCGCGATCACGTACGGCGGGAAGCCGGTGGCCTCCAGCAGCCGCTCCACGTACGCGGGCGTGTGCTTGCCGCCGGGCTGCACGAACACGGCCGTCGGGCGGATCCCGGCGATCTCGGGCTCGTGGAAGCTCGCCGAGCCGGCGTTGAAGAACGAGACGCCGCCGAAGTCCAGCAGGTAGGTGAGGCTGCCGCCTTCGATCAGGTCCTTGATCTTCTTGGGGCGCTTGGGTACCGCTCCGGGCCTGGTGCCGCCGAACAGGATCTGCTTGTGCTCGCCGCTGGCCGAGTGCGAGGACCGGAACACCTCGACGGTGTAGCCGTCGAACTGATACAGCTCCCCGCCCACGAGCTGCGAGAGCTGGGCCTCGGGGGCCTCCATGGCGCGCAGCAGGTTCAGGTGCGTCTCGGTGCCGAGGACGGTGGCGCCGGTCTGCTCGGCGAGGTAGGGGACGTCGGCGATGTGGTCCCAGTGGCCGTGCGTCACCAGGATGGTGTCCGCTTTCGGCAGGTGCTCGTCGACGACGTCCTCGTGGACCTCGATGTCGGTCTCGGGGTCGGCCCCCTCGGAGGTGTAGGCGCCGGTCGGGAAGCGGCTCACCCACGGGTCGATGAGCACGGTCGCCTTGTCGGTGGTGAACTCCCAGGCGTTCGTGCCGAGCCAGCGCAGCCGCACCTTCGGGGCGGCCTCGGACTCGGCGTCGTTCTCTTGCGCGGCGGCGATGCCGCCCGCGGTGGCGGTGGCCGCCAGCGCGGCCGCGCCGGTGCCCATGAGCAGGCCGCGGCGGCGGATCGGCGGAGTGGGATCAGCGGGTGTGGTCATGGGTGGTATTCAAGCCGCCGTGTCCCGTTCCGTCCAATATCAACGCGCCTATGGGCCGATATCTGCGTTGATATCGTTGCCGCGTGGACATCATGCGGCACTTGGAATGCTTCCTGGCGGTAGGTGAAGAACGTCACTTCGGCCGGGCCGCCGAGCGTCTGGGCATGGAGCAGCCGCCGCTGAGCCAGCGGATCAGGCGGTTGGAGAAGGAGCTGGGAGCGGACCTGTTCGACCGGGGCGGCGGGCAGGTGCAGCTCACCCCGGCGGGACACGTGCTCATGCGGGAGGCGCCGGAGCTGCTGCGGGCGCATCAGCGGATGCGCACGCTGGTGCGGCGCGCGGCCGAGACCGACCCGGCGAACCCGCCGCGGCCCTGGTCCTCGCTTTACTGACCTTCGGCGAGCGCTTCGGTGAGGGCGAGGGCGGCGCGGCTCATCGCTAGTTCGACCTCCCGGAAGTTGCGGCGCGTGACCTGCGCGAAGATGGCGAGGGCGTGGCGGCGGCCATCGGGCCACTCCCAGACGGCGACCTCGTTGAGCCAGCCGGGGAGCGACCCGGAGCGGCCGAAGGGCTTCACGGTGCTCGGGGCGAGCCGGGAGAGGCGGCCGCCGGTGAGCTGGCGGCCCATCCAGCGGCGCACGTCGGCGGCCACGGGCGCGGGGCCGTCCCAGATGTGGCGCAGGAACGCGGTCATGTCCGCGGGCGTGGAGGCGTTGGTGCGCATGGGGTCCCATGCGCTGGTGGCGCGCAGTTCTTCGGTCGTGAGCGCGCCGCTCTCGAGGACGTGCGCGAGGGCTTCGAGATCGGCGATGTCGAGGTCGCGGGCGACCTCTTCGAGGATCACGCGCGGCGAGCCGAGCAGCCGGGTGTCCTTGAGCCCGAGCCGGGCCGGGAGGCTGCGCAGTGCGCCGGCGCCCATCTGCTTGACGACGAGGTCGGCCGCGGAGTTGTCCGAGACCTCCATCATCAGGGATGCGAGGTCCCACACCGAGATCTGCGAGTCGTAGCGGAACCCGGCCACCCCGGTGCCGCCGAGCCGGTCGGCGGGGGTCACGCGCACGGGCGCGGCGGGGTCGATGAGTCCCGCCTCGACCTGGCAGCGGAACTCCCAGGCGATGAAGAGCTTCACGACGGACACGAGGATCACCGGGTCGCTCTCGCGCACGCCGAGCCCGCGCCCGTCCGAGAGGTCCCTGATATGGGCGGACACCTTCGCGCCCAAGGGGTCGAAGTACTGGTCGAGATCCATGGAGGCTCCTGGTCCGCCCGTCACAGGCCGCGGGTGTTCGGGAGGTCGACGATACCGAGGCCGTCGAGGGCGGCGGCGCCGATGGCCGCGGCAGCGATGAGCGCGAGGAGCGCGGTGACGCCCCAGCCGACGGGGTGGCCGAGGTTGACGGTCCACTGGAGACCGCCCGCGCGCTGGTGCACGAGGACCGCCGGGTCGTCGCGGTTGGCGTAGACGAAGCCGGCGAGGTGCCAGTGGCGGTCGTCGTCGCGCTGCACCAGTCCGGTGTCCTCGGGTGCGCCGCCGGGCAGGCGGTGACCGCCGGCGCCCACGCGGATCTCCAGGGCCACGGCGGCGACGGCGAGCGCGAGCAGCGGCGTGAAGATCACGACGGTGGCGGGGACCGAGGGCGGCAGGATCTCCCAGAGGCGCAAGGCGATCCCGAGGAGCGTGAGGTTCGCGCACGCGGCGGCGAACAGCAGCAGGCCGGCGAGCGCCCGTAGGTAGACGCGGTAGCGGCGGGCCGAGTCGGCCGGGCGGGCGGCGTCGATCTCGGGGCGCGACTTCACGATCGCCGCGAGCAGGAGCGGCACGGCGAGGGTGATGGCGGCTTGGGCGAGGACCGGGTTGGCGGCGGCGAGGAAGCATGTGGGGACGCGGGGTCCGCCGTCGAGGGCGACGCCGTCGAGGCCCGGGAGCGTGGCGGGGAGTGATCCGGCGCGGGCGAGCCCGATCGCGATGGTCGCCGCGAGGACGAGGACGGCCGGGAGGGCCCAGTGCCAGGGCACGCGGACGGGGTCGGTGCGGAAGGTCAGGTCGGCGGTGACGGCCTGCTTCGCCCCGGCGTACCAGTCGCCGGCGGCCTTCGCGGCGCGGACGCGGCGGCCCGCGAGCGTGTAGGCGGCGGTGTCCGCCAGCGCCAGGGCGGTGACGGCGGCGGCGATGACCGGCTCGGGATCGAGCAGGAGCGCCAAGGGGAGCGCGAGCGCGGCCGCGATCGCGCCGGAGGCGAGCACGGTCCGGGAGAAGCGGTCGCGTGCCTGGGCGATCGCGGGGTCGGCGACGCGGTCGGGCGGGACGGCGACGCCGAACGGGAGGGAGGGACGGGCGAGGGCGGGCACGGAGCGCCAGACGGCGGTCACGAGCGCGATCGCCACCAGCAGGGTGATGAGCGGGAGGGTCACGGGCCGGTCCTCTCTGCGGCCGTGAAGGCCTCGAGCGTCTGCGCGGTGCGGGCCAGGACCTCGTCGCGGTCGAGGCCGTGGGCGACGGCCTCGGCGAGCATGATCGCGAGCCGCTCCTGCCAGGCGTCGGCGACGCCGGGGTCGGGCGGGGTGGTCCGGTCGCGGCGGATCACGGCACCGCTCTTGCGGTTGACGCGGATGAACCCCTCGTGCCGGAGCAGGTCGTAGGCCTTGTTCACGGTGTGGAAGTTGACCGCGAGGTCGGCCCCGAGCTGCCGGGTGGAGGGCAGCGGCGTCTCGGCGGTGAGCTCGCCCGTGGCGATGGCGGTGACGATCTGGTCCCGGATCTGCTGATAGATCGGGGTCTCGCTGTCCACCGCAAGCGTGATGCGCATCCGTCAAGTCTATCTGATATACATGAACTAGAACAGATAGAAGAGATGGAGTTATGCGATGCACCCACCGCACCGCCTCGAGATCCGGGGCCTCACCAAGCGCTTCGGGAAGGTCGAGGCCGTCACCGACCTGACGTTCGACGTCGAACCCGGGCGCGTCACCGGCTTCCTCGGCCCCAACGGATCCGGCAAGACCACCACCCTCCGGATGCTGCTCGGCCTCGTCGCCCCCGACGGGGGCACCGCCCGCATCGGCGGCCGCCGCTACCGCGACCTGCCCGAGCCGGCGCGCACCGTCGGCGCGGCACTGGAGGCCTCGAACTTCCATCCCGCGCGGACCGGCCGCGACCACCTGCGCGTCTACGCCGACATGCTCGGCGTCCCCACCGCGCGCGTCGAAGAGGCCCTGGCGCTCACCGGCATCACCGACGCCGCCCACCGCCGGGCCGGCGGCTACTCCACCGGCATGCGCCAGCGCCTCAACCTCGCCACCGCGCTCCTCGGCGACCCGCCCGTCCTCGTCCTCGACGAGCCCACGAACGGCCTCGACCCCGAGGGCATCGCCTGGCTTCGCGGCCTCCTGAGGCGGCTCGCCGGCGAAGGCCGCATGGTCCTCGTCGCGAGCCACGTCCTCTCCGAAGCCGAACGCCTCGTCGACGACGTGGTCGTCATGCGCCGCGGCCGGCTCCTCGCCACCGGCCCGCTCGCCGCTTTGACCGCCGATGGCATCGGCCTCGAAGCGGCCTTCCTCCGACTGACGGGAGCCGCGGCGTGAACCGCCTCGTCCGCGCCGAACTGCGCCGCCTCTTCTCCACCCCGCTGTGGCGATGGGGTCCGCCCGTCGCCCTCCTGTCCGGCGGCGCGCTCACGGCGATGGCCGTGCTCGTCGGCCCCGAGCACTTCGACCCGCCCATGCCCGGGATCGGCACCGAGGCGGGCGTTCGGTTGGTGCTCAGCCTGATCGGGCTCACCGTGCTCGCGCCCGCGCTCTTCGGAGCGCTCGCGGTGACCTCGGAGTACCGGCACAGGACCATCACGTACACGTTCCTGTTCGCGCCCCGGCGGCACCGTGTCCTCGCGGCGAAACTCGCGGCCTATGCCTTGGCGGGCACCGGGTACGGGCTCATCGTCGCCGGATCGGCGGCGGCCGCGCTCTACGGCGCGGCGTCCGTGCGCGGCGTCGCGATCGGAGCCTCCCCCGAGACCGTGGCGGGGATCCTCGCGAGTCTCGCGGCGGCGATGGCCGCCTACACCGTCATCGGCGTGGGCGTCGGAGCGCTTCTGCGGGACCAGACCGCGACGCTCGCGGTGCTCGGCGCGTACCTGTACATGGTCGAGCACCTGCTGGCGCTCATCCCCGGCGTCGGCGCGGTCTACCCGTTCCTGCCCGGCGGCGCGACCGCCGCGCTCACCCAGGCGAGCCTCATGGGCGAGGCCGCCGTCGAGGTCTCCGGCTCGGCCGCGCACCTGCTGCCGCCCCTTGTCGGCGCGGCGGTCCTGCTGGCGTACGCGCTCCTTGCCGCCGCGGCGGCCGTGCTGCTGCCCATGCGGCGCGACGTCACCTGAACTCCGAGAAGGGCAACGACATGGCCGAACTGCACTGCACCGACACGCACCTGACCGTCCGGCTGACCGGGGTCCGGCGGGCCTTCGGACGCCGGCGTCCCCTCATGATCCCGCTCGCGGCGGTCACGGCCGTCCGCGCCGATCCGGCGGCGGCGCGGGCCTTCCCCGGCGCGCGCTGGGGCGTGGCCACCAACATCCCCGGCGTCGTCAACGTGGGGTCCTTCCGGCGCGGTGGCAAGCGCGACTTCTGGGACGTCGCGAATCCCGACCTCGCGATCGTCGTCGAACTCGAAGGCGCCCGATACGACCGGCTGCTCCTCGAAGTGGACGACCCGGTGGCGGGCGTCGCGGAGATCCTTGCCGCCGTTGAGGCCTCGCGTCGCTAGTCGGCGGCCGAGGTGAGGACGGCGAGGTATTCGTAGTGGTCCCTGAGCCAGGCGGCGTCGCCGGTGAGGTCGGCGGCGAGATCCACCGGTTCGCCGCCGGCCAGGACCCCGGCGAGGGCCAGGCCGGTGCCTTCGAGGAGGAGCCGCAGGTCGGCCGGGCTGTAGCAGCGCAGGCGCTGGGTGATGCGGCGCTCGGGCTCGGCGGTGTCCCACCAGGTGTCGACGGCGGTGGCGCTGACGGGGTCGAACTCGAGGTGCTGCTGGAGTTCGTGGTGGTAGCCGCGGGTGGGGTTCGCCTGCAGCAGCTCGACATCGCCGTTCCAGGCGGCCCACACGAAGGGGTTGTAGACGTCGACGAGGGCGGTGCCGCCGGGGGCGAGCCATTCGGTCGCGATGCGGCGCAACAGGCGGCGCTGGTCGGCGTCCGAGCCGATGCCGAAGCCGTTCCAGTACGTGACCGCGTCGAAACGGCTGTCGAAGGCCGCGGTGTAGAAGTCGCCGCGCACGACGCGGAGCCGGTCGGGGCCGAGGCGCTCGGTGTGGGCTTTGGCGCGGTCGGCGCGGTCGGTCAGTTCGACGGCGACGACCCGGTGGCCGGCGTCGGCGAACGCGGCGGCGGTGTTCCCGTAGCCGCAGCCGAGTTCGAGCACGCGCTTCGGTTCGGGGCCGCAGACGCGGCGAAACCGTTCGACGCGGTCGCGATCGCGGTCGCCGATGCCCGATTCGGCCTCGCCCCACCAGCGTCCGGTGCGGGAGTAGAAGTCCTCGACCCATTCCATCTCCGCAGCCTAGGGAAGCGCGAGCCCGAGGGCAATAGTGTTTCGCCGCGGGAGAGGCGTCATTATGCTTGGCGTTCATGGAGGAGTATCCGCTGGTCCGGGAGGTCTACCCGGAGCTGGTCGCCGAGCTGGCCCGGCTGCTCGAGGCCGAGGGCGAGCGGTACCTGGCGATCGTGGCGCACGACCTCCGGCTCGTCGCGCCGTGCGGGTGCGGGGACGATTTCTGCCAGAGCTTCCGCACCTCCGAGCATCCTCCAGGCACGCCTTATGGTCCAGGCCATCGGAACGTGCTGCTGGATCCCGAGGAGGGCATGCTCATCCTCGACGTCGTGGACGAGCGGATCGTCTACGTC
This sequence comes from Glycomyces lechevalierae, assembly GCF_027622945.1. Classification (GTDB taxonomy): domain Bacteria; phylum Actinomycetota; class Actinomycetes; order Mycobacteriales; family Micromonosporaceae; genus Glycomyces; species Glycomyces rutgersensis. The sequence continues at coordinate 315,587 of NZ_JAPZVQ010000001.1, forward strand.
GAGGTCCTGTCCCGCCCTCCGCTGGGCTGAGCGAGGGGGAACGGCGGGCCGAGGGCCCGCCGTTCCCGTTCATCGGGAGGCGGGCATGGGGGCGAGCGCGGCGTCGCCGTCGGCTTCGGCGATCGCGTTCGACGCGGCGAGCGCGAAGTCCTGGCGCAGGCCGTCCGAGGGGGCCGCGCCCGGCGCGTGCTGAGTGACCGAGACGCCGCGCACGCGGACGGTGTAGACGCCGTCCTCCGGTGCGGCCACGGTGATCTGCTGGACGTTGTTGGTGACGCGCGTGGCCGGGTTCGCGTCCCAGTTCAGGACCGCGCCGGACGGGGTCTCGAGCTGCAGGTACAGCTCGTTCACCAAGCCGCCCAGGCCTTCCAGTGAGGGCGCGTCCGTCCACACGAGCGTGAGCTTCAGCGGCGCGGCCGGGTCGGCGGCCTCGAGCCGGTAGCGGCGGATCTCGCCGGTCGCGACCGCGTCGTCAGGGGCGTCGGCGAAGCGGCTGCGGTCGGCGAGGCCGACGGCGCGGGTGACGTCGATCCGGCCGAAGCCGCTCACCGGGTTCGGGCCCTCGGGGACCTCGCCCGGGTACTGGCCGGGCATCGCGACCGCGCCGTTCACCAAGAGCGCCTTGAGCAGGGCCGCCGAGGGACGGCGGCCGTCCGCGAGGTGGCCCTGCTCGGTGAGGCGCTGGCGGACCAGCGCCGCCGCGCCCGCGACGAGCGGTGTGGCCATGCTCGTGCCGCCGCTCCAGCAGTACCGGTCGCGCAGCGGGTGGCCCTCGGGCAGGCGGCCCCACAGCGGCTCGTCGTCCCCGGCGTACACCGAGGTGAGCATCGACAGGATGTTCGTGCCCGGGGCGACCACGTCCGGTTTGATGCGCAGGTCGTCGGTGGGGCCGCGCGAGGAGAACGCAGCCATGCCGTCCGCGTCGTCCGAGACGTGCCCGGCCGCGCCGAGCTTCGGGTAGCGCCCGAGCTGGCTCCAGTTGCGGTCGATGCCGGGCGGCGGCTCGGAGCCGCTGGGGCGGCGGTTCTCGCTGGCGCCCACGGTGAGGCAGTTCTTGGCGGTGCCGGGCGAGCCCATCGAGTCGGGGTCGATGAGGCCGTCGCTGTCGGCGTCCGCGCCGTCGTTTCCGGCCGCGAAGAGCACCAGCATGTCAGGGTGCGTCCACATGAACTCGTCCACGGCGCGCGCGTTCTGCCCGTACTCCCCCGCGAGCGGCGCGCCCCACGAGTTGGTGTGGACGCGGGCGCCCGCCTCGTAGGCCTCGGCGAACAGGGCGCCGATGTCGCCGGGGATGCCGTACAGGCCCGAAGCCGGTGGGGGCCAAGGGTTCGTGAACGGCTGAAGGCCGGCGGCGGCGAGCTCGGCGCGGGACTTCCACCGGATCTTCTGGTTGATCGCCTGGAAGAAGAGCGTGGCCTCGGGGGCGATGCCCGCCGGGACGACGCCCGCGCCCGCTTGGCGGGCGGCCTCGCCGCTGCCGAGGACCGAGCCGGTGACGTGCGTGCCGTGGCCGGAGTCGGTGTCGGCCGGGCCGTCGTCGTGGCCGGGCGGGTCGTTCGTGAAGGGCGCCAGGACTTCCCGGGTGGGCCACGAGGTGATCCCCCTGATCCGGCCGCGCACGTCGGGATGCACGGTCTCGGGGTCGCCGTTGTCGAGCCCCGAGTCGGCGATCGCCACGATCTGGCCGGTTCCCGCGAGGGCGAGGTCGCCGAAGCGGTGGTCGGCGGGGACGCCCATGATCGCGGCGGCCTGGTCGTTGCTGGTCTGCGAGAACGCGTACGGCATGATCGCCTGCACGCCTTCGACATCGGCGAGTGCGGCGATGACGGAGCGGGGCACGCTCGCGACGAGGGACTTGGCGAGGGCGGTGAAGACCGAGCCGCCCGCGTCCCGGATGCGGCGGGCCAGCGCGGCGGTGTCCTCGCCGGGGAAGACGGCGACCTCGATCATCTGCGGGCCGTCGTCGGCGAAGTCGTCGGGGTCGACCGCGGCGAGGTAGGCGGCGTCGAGGTCGCGGCGCGGCGCGGGGTGGAGTTTCGGGGAGACCTTCATGGCCGGGCGGTACGGGGTGACCTCCTCGACGCAGGCGAGGGCCCGGATCGCTTCGGCGCGTTCGGGAAGGAACCCGGCGAGCATGGTGAAGCCGGAGAGGCTGCCGTGGAGCTCGGCGCCGGCCTCAGTGAGCTCGTCGAGCCAGGCGGCGGTGGGCGGGCCGATGAGTTTGACGAGGTAGTAGGCGGTTCGGCCGGGTTCGGGGGCGAGGGTGACGGCGGCTTGGGCGTCGAGCGCGGCGGCGAACCGGAAGCTGGCGCCGGCGGTCTGGACGGGCTGCTCGGGCAGGGGCGTGGTCTCGAGTCCCCGGGCGGCGAGGTCGCGGGCCTGCCGGGGCGTGCCGGTGACGAGGAGCTGATCGGGGTATTCGGCGAGGACTTCGGCGCCGGTGTCGTGGACGGTGGCGCGGTCGTCGCTGTTGCGAAGGGTCACAAGGAGTCTGGACATGAGGGCCTTCTTCGGAGGGGGTTGCCGGCCGTCCTGTCAGGGCGGTGGCGGGCGGCTCCTTTCAGGCTACGCCCCGATCACGTTGCGTAGGGTCCTCGCGATGGTCAGGCGGGGACGGCGACGGGCTGGGCGGTGACGCGGGCGGAACGGGTGCGGTCGGTGTGGAGGAGGAGGGCGCCGCCGGTGAGGACGGCGGCGGCGAGGGCGGCCCAGAGCTGCCAGGTGCCGGCGTCGAGGAGGAGGCCGAGGACCATGGGGGCGACGGTGCGGCACAGGGACCAGGAGAGCTGGTAGACGGCGAGGTAGCGGCCGCGGATGTGGTCGGGGGCGGCGTGCACGGCGAGGCTTTCGGCGGGCGCGGAGTGGATGAGTTCGCCCGCGGTGTAGACGACCGCGGTGGCGAGCACGGCGACGATCGCGATCGTGCCGCCGAGGGCGGGCAGGAGTGCGAAGGCCGCGAAGGAGAGCGCGAAGACGGCGGTGCCGAGGGCGGCGGCGCGGCCGCGGCGGGCCCGGATGAGGCGGCGGGCGACGGGGACGCCGAGCCCGGCGACGAGGGCGGTGTTGACGGCGAAGACGAGCCCGGCGACGGCGTCGGGGATGCCCACGTCGCGGGTGAGGAAGACCGGGAGCGCGATGGCCTGGGCGGTGTAGCCGAAGCCGATGAGGAAGTTCGCGACGGTGATCTTCAGGTAGGGGCGGTCGGCGAGGACGTCGCGATAGCCGCCTTCCGCGCGCACGGTCGTTTCGGGCGCGGTGGTGTCGCGTTGCGCCGGAACGAGGGCGACGAGGACGGCGGCTGCGGCGAAGGCGGCGGCGAGGGCCAGGGCCGCGGCGAGGTAGCCGGTGCCGCCGCCCACGGCGAGCATCGCGGCGGCCGCGAGGGCGCCGAACCCCATGCCGCCGTTGCGGAGGCTGCGGTTCCAGGCGAGGAGCCGGTCTCGTTCGGCGCCTTCGGCCATCTCACCGATGAGGGATTGCTGACTGGGCGCGGAGGCCCACATGCCGACGGCGACGGCGAGCGCGACGGCGAGGAACGCCGGGTAGGAGGTGGCGAGGGGGTAGAGCGCGAAGGCGACGGCGCGGAGGGCGAGCGAGCCGATGTAGACGCGCTTGCCGCCGTGGCGGTCGATGAGGACGCCCACGGCGGGCATCGCGGCGAGGGCGCCGAGGCCGGCGAGGGTGAGGCCGGTGCCGATGGCGGTGAGGGACTGGCCGGTGAGGGCGTGCACGAAGAGCATGGTGAGCGGCACGTAGATGCCGTTGCCGATGGCGTCGACGAAGCTCGCGGCGATGAACCGGCGGCGGGCGCTAGGAGAGGTCGAGCGCATTGCGCCTCCGCTTCAGTTCGGCGAAGGCGTCGAGGCCGGCGAGGGTCCGGAACGCTTCGAAGAGGTCGGTGGCCTGGCGGCCCTTGGGGATCGAGGTGAGGACGGGCCCGAAGTGGCCGATGCCGTCGATGACGGTGAGGGGCGTGCCGGACTCCTCGCCCACGGCGTCCTGGCCGTTCTGGTGGCTCTCGCGCAGGGCCGCATCGAAAGCCGTGTCGTGGGCGGCTGCGGCGAGTTCGGCGGGGAGGCCGGTCTCGGCGAGGGCGGCGGCGATGACGCGGTCGAAGTCCTTGTCGCGGCCGAGGTGGATGCGGGTGCCGAGGGCGGTGTAAAGGTCGCGGAGGACGCCGGGCCCGGCGTGCCGTTCGGCGGCGGCGCAGACGCGGGCGGGACCCCAGGCGCGGTCGTTGAACTCGCGGTACCAGGGTTCGAGTTCGCGGTGCTCGTTGAGGACGGCGAGGCTCATGATCCGGAAGCGGAGCTCGATGGCTTGGGCGCGTTCGACTTCGAGGAGCCAGCGGGAGGTGATCCAGGCGAAGGGGCAGGCGGGGTCGAAGTAGCAGTCGACCACGGTTTTATCTTCCATGGAAGACATACTATCTTCCGCGGAAGGTACAATGCAAGTCATGAACGCGGATGCGACGACCGACACGGTTGAAGAAGACACTGCCGAAGAAGACGCTGTCGAAGCGATGGTGGGACAGTGGCGGCGCGAGCGCCCGGACCTCGACGCCTCGCCGATGCTCGTGGTGGGCAGGATGTTCCGGCTCGTCGGGGCCTGGGACCGCGAGCTGCGCGGGCCCTTCGCCGAAGCGGGCCTGGGCAACGGCGACTTCGACGTGCTCGCCGCACTCCGCCGGGCCGGTGCGCCTCACGCGCTCTCGGCGGGCGAGCTGAGCCGCACCGTGCTGGTGACCACCGGCGCGATCACGAAGCGGGTCGACCGGCTCGAAGCCGCCGGCTGGGTGAACCGCTCAGTGGCGGAGGAAGACTCGCGCGGCCGCCGGATCACCTTGACCGAAGCGGGCCTGCGGCTCACGGACGAACTCATGGAGGTCCACCTCGCGAACCAGCGAAGGCTCATCGAAACCCTGTCCCCCGAAGAGCGCACCGAACTGGAACGCCTGCTCAAGAAGCTCGCAACGCAGTGAGCGGTCGCGACCGGCCGGACCCGTGACATGACGATCACCGAGGCCCGGCCGGTCGCGCCGGCCGCTAGGACCCGGCGCCCTCAGCCGCCCCGCGCGGAGCCCCCTCGGGGGCCCCCCCGCCCCCCCCCCCCCCCCCCCCGGGCGGGCCCCCCCGGCCGCTAGGACCAGGCGCCTTCAGCCGCCGCGCGCTTCGCCCAATCGGCGAAGGCGACCGGCTTCCGGCCGAGCACCTGCACGACACCGTCGGCCACGTCGCCGATCTTGCCCTCGCGCATGACCCGGTACATCACATCCAGGAAGAACACCAGGTCCTCGGGCAGCTGCTCGGCGCGCAGCGCAGCGGCGTAGTCCTCGGGGCTCACCGGCTGGAACACGATGGCCTTGCCTGCGGCCTCCGCAATCGCCTCGACCGCCGCTTCGAACGTGAGCGACTCGGGGCCGCTCAATTCGTACGTGCGGCCGTGGTGGCCGTCTTCGGTCAGCACGACCGCGGCAACGGCCGCGATGTCCTCCACGTCGATGAACGGCTCCACCGTGTCCTCCACCGGCAGGAACAGCTCGCCGGCCCGGATGGCCTCCAGCATGTCCCCTTCGCTGAAGTTCTGGTTGAAGTTGTTGGCCTGCAACACAGTCCACTCAACCCCCGAGGCCTTCACAGCCTCCTGAGCCGCATACATCCCGACTGCTTCGGGACCGACGCCGGCCGCTTCGGCCAGCACCTCGATACGGCGGCCCGACTGGGCGACCAGGCGGCGCACACCGGCCTTCGCCGCGGATGCCGCGACCGCTTCTGCCGGGAACGGCTCGTCCGGCGGAATCAGGTAGGCGGCCGAAACGCCCTCGAAGGCGGCCGCCCACGTCGACTCGTCATGCCAGTCGAAGCGGATCTCGGTGCTCCGCGAGACGGCCCGGACGCTGTGCCCGGCTTCGCGAAGCTGTGCGGTGAGGCGGCGGCCGACCTTGCCGGTAGCGCCGGTGACCAGGATGATTTCGTTCTCGTTGCTCATGTCCCCCAGTCAAGTCGATCCGGGGTGGACTTCCCATCGCTAGGACGCCACGATCCATGTGCGTTCGTCTACGCCCCCTTCGATCCTTGGAAGATGGTGCGTGCCTTGCACAACCGACTCAGTTGCACGGGTCCTCTACTGCCCGGCCGAACCTTGCCGCTGCTCAGGACTTACTCGCCTGACATGTGCCTCGTTCGGAGCACTGCCGCCGGTCGAGGTGATCCCGACCGACGATCTCCCGCCCAGTACGACCCATCAAGGGGCCGTAGTCAGCTGCGGAACGCGATAGCACGAGAGGATGAGATCGGACGCCCCCAACAGGAGGAGAACCCTGACTTACCGGGTCGTCGCCTCGGAATCGGTCCGGTTTGCGAGAGGCCAGAGGCTTGGCTCAGTCTGCTTGCACCTACTCAACACCTGTACGTTTTCCCTGTCCTTGTACGTACCTCAAGTATCCGCCGCTCAACACCCACCGTCATCACCCAAAGGGATACAAGACCCTCACATTCCGCGCCGGACCCGCTGTGCCGCAAGGAAACCCGCCCGGTCCCCGAACCCGACCCGAGCCCCGCCATCCCACCCGATCAGACCCGCCGCCCCGTCGTCGCCGCCCGCCTGAACCCGGCCCCACCAAACCCCCGGCCACGGCAGCGGCCCGAAGCCGGGCGGCCAACACCGCCCAGCCTCACGCGCTCTCAGGCGGAGGCGGTCCACTCCGGATCGCGGCCGAGGTACCGCAGCAGGGCGGCCACGGCGTCATCGCCCTCCTGCGGTTCCAACGCGGCAGCGTAGGCGCCCCAAGCACGCAATGGCTCGACGATCTGCTTGGCCGCCACCAGAATCGCGCTCGCAGCCTCCTCAGTGAGCGGCTGGGCCTGACCCGTCGCCTTCGCGATGTCTCAGGCGTGCACCGCCGCATCCAGGGCGCAGGCGCCGATGCCGGTCACCGCGTCAAGCGTGTTGGGCGGCACGGGAACGGCGACGGCGGCATCATCTTCGGCGATGATCGCCCAGGCTTCGGCGGCGGCCTCGGTCGCGGCCGAGACGAGCGCGACCGGGTCGGTGGTGAGCGTTCCCGAAGGGGCGAACGGGTTCTCGGCCGGGCCGTCGCCGCCGGTGATCGCGGCGTAGTAGGCGAGCTGGTCCCCCGCGGCGTGCTGGATCACCTGAGTGACGGTCCACTGGTCGCACGGCGTGGACAGGTCCCACTGGTCGGCGCCGACGCCCTTGACGGTGTCGAGCAGAGCGTTGTGGGCTTCGGCGAGGAGGGGCCAAGCGGTCATGTCGTAACTCCTTCGATTCTGCCGGATGTTCCGGCTTCCATACGATAAGCATAGCAGAACGGAATGCTTTATTCCATTACATGCCGGAGGTATTTTCGGCGGCGGCCGCGTATCGCGCGGCCAGGACCCGCAGATGGTCCCGGAGTGCTTGCGGCCCTTCCACATCAAACGGAAGATCGAGCGCAGTGATGTAGTTCGTCAGGTCCCTCAGGGAGTCGCTGCCGGTGCGCCACAGGCACGCGTCGTCCCCGGCGGGTTCGAGGAGGCCGCTGCCGGGCGGGAGCATCGCGGCGACGCGTTCGACGGGCGCGTGGAGGCGGATCACGGCCTGGTGCCGCCAGGCGTTGTGGCCCAGCCCGCGCAGGACGTGCGCGACGGCCCCCTCCGGCGGTTCCTTCGGAGTGAACCTGGGGCCGTTGGGGATTCGCGGGCGGATGCGGTCGGCGCGGTAGGTGCGCCAGTCCTCGCGGTCGACGTCCCAGGCCAGGAGGTACCAGCGCCGCTCGGTGTAGACGAGCCGGTGCGGCTCGGCCCGGCGGCGCGACTCCTCCCCCGCGCGGTCGCGGTAGTCGAACCGCAGCTGCTCGTGCCGGTAGACGGCCTCCGCGATCGCGGTCACGACCTCCGCGTCCACGGTCGGACCCGCGCCTGCCGCTGAAGCCGTTGCGGCCCTGAGCATGTCGATGCGGTGGCGCAGGCGCGAGGGCATCGTCTGCTCGAGCTTCGCCAGCGCCCGCAGCGAAGTCTCCTCGATCCCGGCGACCGAGCCGGAGGCCGCCGCCCGCAGGCCCACGGCGACCGCGACGGCCTCCTCGTCGTCGAGCAGCAGGGGCGGCATGGCGTTCCCGGCCTCCAGGCGGTAGCCGCCGGCACTGCCCGTGGTGGAGTGCACGCGGTAGCCGAGCTGCCGGAGCCGGTCGATGTCGCTGCGCACTGTGCGGGTCGTGACGTCGAGGCGGGCGGCGAGCGCCGCGCCGGTCCAGTCGCGTTGGGCCTGCAAGAGGGCGAGGACGCGGAGCAGGCGTGCGGAGGTCTCCAGCATTTCCCGATTCTCGCACGCATTGAGGAAGCGAATCTTCCGCAGTGGGTCATAGCTTGGGGTTCGACGACGACGAAGGAGACGCACATGCTGCGAGGAATCAGCACCATCAGCTATTTCGCCGAGGACCTGGAGGCCGCCAAGGCCTGGTACACCGAGCTGCTCGGCGTCGAGCCGTACTTCGAGGTGCCCGGCGGCTACGTCGAGTTCCGCGTGGGCGACTACCTCCACGAGCTGGGGATCGTGCAGGGCGCCTGGGCGCGGCACGATCTGGGCGCGGCGCCCGGCGGCGCGATCGCGTACTGGCACGTGGACGACCTCGGGGCCGTGATCGAGCGGCTGGAGGCCATGGGCGCCAAGGCGTACGAGCCGCGGACGGCGCGCGGGGAGGGGTTCGAGACGGCCTCGTTCCTCGACCCGTTCGGGAACGTCCTCGGCGTCATGTTCAACCGGCACTACCTCGACACGCTCGCGGCGAGGTCCTGATCATGGAGTACCTGGACCTCGCCGACCGCGACGAGTGGGAGGCCTGGCTCGCGGCCCACCCGGGCGAGCGGTCGGTGTGGCTGCGGATCGGCAAGGAGCGCTCGCCCGAGGGGCGGCTGCGGATCGGGCCGGCGCTCGAAGCCGCGCTGTGCTTCGGGTGGATCGACGGCCACCGCAAGGCCCTCGACGGCGACTCGTTCCTCCAGCGGTATTCGCCGCGCACCAAACGCAGCCCGTGGTCGCGGCGGAACCGGGGCATCGCCGAAGCGCTCGTCGCGGCGGGCCGGATGCGGCCCGCCGGGCTCGCGGAGATCGAACGCGCGAAGGCCGAGGGGCGGTGGCCCGACGCGGCTTGATGGCATGATGGCCGCAGCAACGGCTGCGACGAGGAGGCACCATGAGCGGACCCGGCCGGCGGCCCGAGACCACGATCTTCACCACCATGTCCGCGCTCGCGCAGCGGCACGGCGCGGTGAACCTGGGGCAGGGCTTCCCCGACGAGTCCGGGCCGTCGCACATCATCGAGGCCGCCGCGCGGGCGATGCGGGACGGGCACAACCAGTACCCGCCGCTCGCGGGCATTCCCGAACTGCGCCGGGCGATCGCGGCCCACCAGCGGCACTGGTACGACCTCGCGCCCGATCCGGACGAGGGCGTCACCGTGACGGCCGGGGCCACCGAGGCGCTCACGGCGGCGATCCTCGCGTTCGTCGATCCCGGCGACGAGGTGATCGCGCTCGAGCCGAGCTACGACTCCTACAAGGCCGCGGTCGCCATGGCGGGCGGGACGCTCGTGCCGGTGCGGCTCGACGCCCCTGAAGGCGCGCAAGGGCATTGGCGGCTCGACCCGGCGCGCCTGGCCGCCGCCGTCAGCGATCGGACGCGGCTGCTGCTCGTCAACTCGCCGCACAACCCCACGGGCACGGTCCTGGACCGCGAGGAGCTGGGCGCGATCGCGGCGCTCGCGGTCGAGCGCGACCTGATCGCGGTCACGGACGAGGTGTACGAGCACCTGGTCTTCGACGGGCGCGAGCACGTGCCGCTCGCGACGCTGCCGGGCATGTGGGACCGCACGGTGACGATCGGCTCGGCCGGGAAGACGTTCTCGGTCACCGGCTGGAAGATCGGCTGGGCGACCGGCCCGGCGGAGCTCGTGGCACGGGTCAAGGACGTCAAGCAGTGGCTGTCGTTCGCGTCCGGCACCCCGTTCCAGTACGGGATCACGGAGGCGCTGGCCTCGGGCGACGGGTTCTACCGGGAGTATGCGGCGGGGTACCAGGAGCGGCGCGACGTGATGGTGGCCGGGCTCGCGGCGATCGGCTTCGACGTGCACGAACCGGAGGGCACCTACTTCGTGACGGCGGGCATCGCGCCGTTCGGGCACGAGGACGGGCTGCGGTTCTGCCTCGAGCTGCCCGAGCGCTGCGGGGTCGTGGCCGTCCCGACCCAGGTGTTCTACCTTGACCAGGCGCCCCGGGCCGAGGTGCGGTTCGCGTTCTGCAAGCGGCTCGACGTGATCGAGGAGGGCCTCAAGCGGCTCCGCGCGGGGCTGTGAGGCCGCGGGGCTGGACCGGGCCGGGACCGGACGGTAGGGTGGCGCGCATGCCTTTGGGTTTCCTTCCCCCGCCCGCCGCCTGAGGCGGGCATCTGAGCCGTTGCCGCGCAAGGCGTTCTGAGCCTCGCGCTGATTGAGGCATGCCCGCAGACGTGAGTCCACCGTCCGCGACGCTCTTTCGGAGACCGCATGTCCACTGCCACGTCCACCCTGCCCGCCCGACCCGCCGAACCCCGGGCCCGGCGCGGCCTCGGGTACCTCACCGTCACCGGCCTCGCCTGGGGCACCACCGGCGCCGCCGCCGAACTCGTCTACCGCGCCGGCGATCTCGGCCCGTCTGCCGTCTCGTTCTGGCGCCACCTCGGCGGCCTCGTCCTGCTCCTGGCGTTCACTGCGCTGCGGCCCAAGCGAAACCGGGTCACGGCGGCCGCGCCGCTGCGGCGGCGGGCGCCGCTCCTGATCGGCGTCGGGATCGGCATGGCGGTCTTCCAGACCGCGTACTTCGCGGCCGTCGAGGCCACCGGGGTCGCCGCCGCCACGCTGCTCACGCTCGGATCAGGGCCGATCCTCACCGCGCTCGGCAGCAGGCTGCTCCTGGGTGAACGCCTCGGCCGCGGGGGCGCGCTCGCCGTCGCGGGCGCGGTCACCGGCCTCGGGGTGCTCGTGCTCGGCAACGGCGCGGGGGTCATCGACCCGGCCGGGGTCGCGCTCTCGCTGCTCTCCGCCGCCGGGTACGCGGCCGTGACGCTCCTCGGCCGCGCCACCGGCCGCCGCAGCGACGGCGAGGACCCGTTCACGCTCACCATGTGGTCCTTCGGGATCGGCGCGGCCGTCCTCTTCGTGCCCGCCTGGTTCGAGGGCCTGACTCCGACCACGGGCGACCCGGTGTTGACGTTCGCGATCGTCGGCTACCTCGCGGCGTTCACCACCGCGCTCGCGTACCCGCTGTACTTCGCGGGCGCAGCGCGGGTGCGGGCCACGACGGCCTCGGTGATGATGCTCATCGAGCCGGTCACGGCCGCATTCCTCGCAGTGGCGCTCCTGCATGAACCGCTCACGCTCGCCACGGTCGCGGGCGCGGTGGTCCTGCTCGGCTCGATCACGGCGCTCGCGCTGGCCGAGTCGCGGCGCTGACTCACTCGCGGCCGAACGCGCCGATCCGGGCGTGGAAGAGCCCGATGAGGAGCACGCCGACCGCGATCGACACCCCGCCGGGCCACGGCTCGGCGGGGAGGTCGGCGGCCGCGAGCGCCAAGGCGCCCAGGCAGATCCCGGTCCAGCCGGCGACGAGGTTGGGCACGGGGCCGCCGCCGAACACGCTCGGGTACCGCTCCTTGGTGATGCCCTTGATGAAGTGCGGGATGCCGTTGCCGATCATGAGGCCCGCCAGGAGGCCGAGAAGGATCGCTTGGGTCATGGCCGTGTTCCGTTCTGTCGCTTGGTGTCAGGGTCGGCTCGTGAGCCCGCGCACGGCGAGGTCCACGAGCTGTCGGAGGCGCGAGCGCATCTGCTCGGCGGTGGCCGATGAGCGGGCGATCCCGACCATCGCGTCCGTGAGCAGCACCGCCGCGTCCTCGGCGGACATCGCGTCGCCGAGAAGGTCGAGTTCGGGGGCGTCCTCGAGTACTGCAGTGACGAGGGCCGCGTAGCGCGCCTCCGACTCGGCGACCAGGTCGGCGGCGAGGGCGGCGGCCTCGCGCACGAGTTCCTGCCGGTAGTCGGCGGCGACGGTGCTCGCGGCGAAGTCGAGCTTCACCCGGAGCAGTGCGAACAGTCGGTCGGCGGTGGTCACGCCCGTGGCGCTCGCGGCCAGCGCGGCGGCGTGGAGTTCGGCGCCAACGGTTTCGACGACGGCGCGGAAGACGGCGGTCTTGTTCGGGAAGTACTGGTAGACCGCCGGGCGGGAGACGCCGGCCGCCTGGGCGAGGAGGTCCATCGTGGTCTTGCGGAACCCGTAGCGGCCGAACACCGGCACAGCGGCGGCCACGATCGCGTCACGGGTGGTCTCGGCTGTCATACTGACATTCTTTGCTTATTTCGTCAGATTGTCAAATCCGGAGACGCGAAAGGGCCGGTCGATGCGACCGGCCCTCGTTGCAGTGCTGGGGTTCAGTGGGCCGAGAGGTAGCCCGTCTCGAGCATGATGACGACGATGACGCCGAGGATGCAGCGGTACCAGACGAAGATGAAGACGCTGTGCTTGGCGACCCACTTGAGCATCCAGTGCACGGCCGCCAGGCCCACGAAGAACGCGATGATGGTCGCCACGAGCATCTGCGCGCCGCTCGGAACCGAGCCCTCGGTGGCCGGGTCGAACACGTCGCCGAGGCTGAGGATGCCCGCGCCGAACACGGCGGGGATCGCGAGCAGGAACGAGTACCGGGCCGCGACCGTGCGGTCGAGGTTGATGAACAGGCCGGCCGTGATCGTGCCGCCCGAGCGGGAGACGCCGGGGATGAGCGCGCCCGCCTGGGCGAAGCCGAGGATGAGGCCGTCCTTCATGCGGAAGTCGTCCCAGGTGCGGGTCTTGCGGCCCACCAGTTCGGCGAGCGCGAGGAGCAGGCCGAAGAAGATGAGGCTGAAGGCGACGAGCCAGAGGTTGCGGGCGCCGTCGCGGATCGCGTCCTTGAAGATGAGGCCGAAGAACACGATGGGGAGGGTGCCGATGATGACGTACCAGCCGAGCCGGTAGTCGGTCTCGCCGCGCTGCTCCTTGTCCCACAGGCCTTTCCACCAGGCCACGAGGATGCGGACGATGTCCTTCCAGAAGTAGAGGAGGACGGCGGTCTCGGTGCCGAGCTGGGTCACCGCGGTGAACGACGCGCCCGCGTCCTCTTCGAAGAACAGGGCCGAGGTGAGGCGCAGGTGGGCCGAGGAGGAGATCGGCAGCATCTCGGTGAGGCCCTGGACGACCCCGAGCACGATGGCCTCGAACCAGGTCATGTCGACCACGGGGAGGCCTCCTTCCGGGCACGGGTGCTGCGGGGGGACGTGTGCATTGGCGCTTCTTTCGTCACATCGACGGTCAGGCGTCGCGGGGGGCTCATCGCGGCTCGCCGCGCGACGGGGACATCTTGCCAGACTCGGACTGTGACCGGACGACACACACGGCGGGGAGTGAGGCGCGCCGGGCCCGTGCCCTAAGGGGACGCGGACCCGTTCGGGGGTGCGGTCAGCGGAGTTCCTGCGGGCATTTCAGGCCGGCGGCGGGGACGTCGAGGTCGACGAGGTAGGCGGTGACCGGGTCGTCGATGCACTTGTGGCCCAAGGCGTACGCGGTGTGGCCGCTGCCTTCGTAGGTGAGGAGGACGCCGTCGTCGAGGCCGTCGGCGACGGACTGGGCCCAGTCGTAGGGCGTGGCGGGGTCGCCGATGTTGCCGACGAGGACGACCGCGGGCGAGCCCTTGCCGCTCACGGACTCCGGGCCGGGTTCGGAGGCGGACCAGGAGGCGCAGGGCAGGTAGCTCCAGGCGATGCCGGCGCCGAAGAGGTCGGAGTTGCCGTAGGCGGTCTGGGCGCTGTCCTGGTAGTCGTCGAAGTGGTCCGGGTTGTCGCGGTCGACGCATTGGACGCCGTAGAAGTTCGCCTCGGTGTCGCGGCGCGGCAGCGGGAGCGGCGGGAGCCGCCGGGGCTGGAAGCGGGAAGCGCCGGTGGCGCCGGCGAGGTCTTCGAGCTGCTGGGCGAGTTCGCGGTCGGCGGTGGTGCCGGCGGCGGCGAGGAGCTTCTCGAGGGCGGCCCATTTGGCCTCGCTGTAGAGGCTCTCGGAGACCATGTTGAGCATGTCGCCGACGGTGAGCTGCCCGCCGAGGGCGCCTTGAATGTCGGTGAGCATGGCCTTGAGCTGGGCGTCGGCGGTGTCGGCGCTGGTGAACGGGCAGCCTTCGATGGTGAGGCAGTAGGCGATGAAGTCGTGCCAGGCGGTCTCGAAGCCGGTGGCCTGGCCTTCGGCGAGGTCGAGCACGGAGCCGGAGGTGCGCATGACGCCGTCGAGGACCATGGCGCGGACCTTCTCGGGGTAGAGGTAGAGGTACATCTGGCCGATGTAGGTGCCGTAGGAGTAGCCGAGGTAGGTGAGTGCGTCGTCGCCGAGGGCGTTGCGCATGACCTCCATGTCGCGGGCGACGTTCTCGGTGCCCATGTTGGCGAGGAAGTCGGCCTTGACCTCCTGGGTGCAGCCTTCGGCGAGGGTGGCGGCGCCGTCTTCGAGGGCGGAGGCCTCGGCGTCCGGGATGGCGGCCGGTTCGTCGGTGTAGACCTGGGTGAGGGCGGCGTCGAAGGCGTCGTCGCTGCCGCAGGTGAGGTTGCGGCTGGCGCCGACGCCGCGGGGGTCGAAGCCGACGACGTCGAACGCGGCGGTGACGTCGGCGGGCAGGAACGGGGACATGGCGAGTTCGATGCCGGAGCCGCCGGGCCCGCCGGGGTTGACGAGGAGCGAGCCGGTGCGGTCGCCGGTGGCGGGGTGCCGGACCATGGCGATCGCGACGCGGTCGCCGCCGGTGTCCTCGTAGTCGACCGGGACGGTGACCGCGCCGCATTCGAGGGCCTCGGCCCACGCGGTCTGCACGGCGTTCAGTTCGGCGTCGCCGTACATGTCCGCGAGATCGCAGTCGCCCCATTCGACGCCGGTGACCTCCTCTTGGACGGTGGCGACGCCGCTGCGGGCCTTGGCCGAGCCGTTGCCGTCGTAGTCCTGGCCGCAGGCGGCCAGCGCCGCCGCCGCGAGGACCGCGGCGGCGGCGCTGAGCGTGGCCGTTCGCTTCATGCCGACTCCTTGTGCCCGCGCGGCCGTGCCGCGTCCCGTGCGGTGTTGCACGCACTCTAAGTCGGCGGCGTCCGGTTCGGCATGGTTTCAGGTGATCAAGGGTCAGCCCTTGACGGCGCCGCCGAGGCTGGCGCCGTTGAGGAAGAGCCGCTGGAAGACCAGGAACAGGCCGATGGGGATGAGCGAGGAGATCGCCAGGGCCGCGAGGAACACGTCGAGCTCCACGAACTGCTGGAGGATCGGCAGGCGCACCGAGAGCGGCTGGAGCTCGGGGTCGGGGAGCACGAGCATCGGCCAGAGGAAGTCCTTCCAGGAGGCGATCACGGCGAAGACGGAGACGACGCCGATGATCGGGCGGGACATGGGCAGCACGATCGACCAGAACAGGCGGTAGGGTCCGGCGCCGTCCACGCGGGCCGCTTCGAAGACCTCGCGCGGGAGGTTCGCGAAGAACCGCTGCATGAGCAGCACGTTGAAGGCGTTGGCCCCGGCGGGGAGCCAGACGGCCCAGAACGTGTTGAGCATGGAGGTGCCGAGCAGGGGCGGGTCGAGGACGGTGAGGTAGAGCGGGACGAGTAGGACCACGCTGGGCACGAACAGGGTCGCGAGGATCGCGCCGGAGAGGTACTTGCCGATGCGGGGGCGGAGGATCGCGAGCGCGTAGCCGCCGGTGGCGGCGACGAGGAGCTGCACGGCCCAGGAGCCGGCGGCGAGGGCGACGGTGTTGAGGAAGTACTTGTCGATCTCGACGCGGGTCCAGGCCTCCGCGAGGTTCGCGAAGTCGAAGCCGTTGGGCCAGAACACCATCGGCGTGCGCAGGGTGTCCTGGGTGGGGGTGACGGCGGCTTTGAGGAGCCACAGCATCGGGCCGAGCCCGGCGACGGCGAGGCCCGCGAGGAGCGCGCCGTGGGCGAGGCGGGCGGTCCATCGGACGCTGGGGCGCTTCCAGTCGGTGGGCGCGAGCAGGCCGCGGTCAATGGCATTGCTCATGAGCCGCTCCAGGATCGGGTGAGGCGGAAGTACAGGGCGGAGAACGCCGTCAGCACGAGCGCGAGGAGGAGGCTGAGGGCCGCCGCCGCGCCGTAGTCGCCGCCGAGGGAGTTCGTGAACGCGTACCGGTAGATCAGCAGCAGGAGCGTGAGCGTGCGGTTCGCGGGACCGCCGTCGGTGAACAGGAACGGTTCGAGGAAGACCTGCGCGGTGCCGATGATCTGCAGGATGAAGGTGATGAGGAGGATGCCGCGCAGTTGCGGGAGGGTGATGTGCCACAGCTTGCGCCACACGCCCGCGCCGTCGATCTCGGCGGCCTCGTAGAGGCTCGGGTCGACGCCGGTGAGGGCGGCGAGGTAGATGATGACGGTGCCGCCCGCGGCGGCCCAGGTCGCCTCGAGCACGAGCGAGGGCATCACGATGTCCGCGTCCTGCAGCCAGGCGAAGGGGCCCAGGCCGATCCAGCCGAGGACGGTGTTGAACACGCCGTCCTCCCCCGCGTCGTAGAACAGCTTCCACAGCAGGACCGCGACCACCGGCGGCACGACCACCGGGAGGTACGCGAGGGCGCTGAAGAGGCCGCGCAGGCGGCGGGCCTCGCTCATGAGGATCGCGGCCACGAGCGGGACGGGGTAGCCGAAGACCAGCGCGAGCACCGCGAAGTACCCGGTGTTCTGCACGGCCGTCCACAGTTGCGGGTCGGCGAAGACCTGCTGGAAGTTCGCGAACCCGACCCACACGGGATCGGCGACGAGATTGGTGCGCTGGAAGCTCATCACGACCGCGCGGCCGATGGGGAGCCAGGAGAACACGCCGAAGACGAGCAGCATCGGCGCGAGGAACACGAGTGTCGGGAGGCCGCCGCGGGCGCGGGCCAGCGGCCCGCGGCGTGCGGGGCGGGCCCGGGGGGGGGGGGGGGGCCGGGCGGCCGGGGGCCCGGCGGGGGGGGGGGGGCGGGGGGGGGGGTGGGGGGGGGCCGGCGCCCCGGGGCGGCCGGGCCGGCCCGCGGTGGGCGGGGCGCCCCGCACGCCGGTGACACCGGCGGGGCGGGTGTCGATCGAGGTCATGTCGGTCGTGTCCCCTACGCGGCCGCGTCGATCGCGGCCTGGGCGTCGGTCTGGGCCTGGGCGAGCAGGGCGTCCGCGTCGGCGTCCTCCTCGGTCAGGACCGTCTGGACGACGGCGTCGAGGACGGCGTAGACCTCCTGGGTGGCGTGCACCGGCTCGGTGAGCAGCGGCTGGTCGAACACCTGGGAGGTGTACGGCGCCATCTGGTCGACCGGGACGTTCACGTACTCGGCGATCCAGGACCGCGCCTCGTCGTAGGCGGCCTTGTCGAACACGGGCAGTTCGGGGGCGCCGACGGGCTGGCCGGTCTCGGCCTTCACCTCGGCGTCCGCGACCGCCGCGGCCTGGTCGGTGAGCTTCTCCATGTAGTAGAAGTCGATCCACTCCACGGCGGCGGCCTGCTCGTCCGGTTCGGCGTTCGGGCTCACGGCGGCGAGGGTGCCGCCGCCGAGGACGCCCGCGTCGGGGCTCGCGGCGAGCGGAAGCACGGTCAGGCCGTAGTCGTCGGGGTTGAGGGCGTTCTGAGTGAAGAGGTTCCCGTAGTTGCCGCCGCCCGAGACGTACATGCCGATGCGGCCGGAGGCGAAGGCCTGGTTGATGGTCGCCCAGTCGTACAGGAAGTCGTCGCCCATCGAGCCGTCCTCCCAGCGCATGTCGTGGAGGCGGGTCAGGGCCTCGCGCATCGCGGGCGTGTCGATCGTGGCCTGCCCGTCGGCCTCGGTGCGGCCGCCGAGGGCGTTGACGACGGTGGTGAGGATCCAGCCGCCGGTGTTGTCGTTGGTCATCACGGCGTACCCGGCCTCGCCGGTCGCGTCCGTGATGGCCTTGGCGGCGGTGCGGACCTCGTCCCACGTGGTCGGCGGGGCGTCGGGGTCGAGCCCGGCGGCCTCGAAGAGGGTGCGGTTGTAGTGCAGCCCTTGGCCGTACGCGGCGATCGGGATCGCCCACAGGTCGCCGTCGGCGTCCTCGCCGGCGGCGGCGATGTTCGGGTTGTAGCTGTCGCGGTAGGGCAGTTCGGCGGTGAGGTCGCCGATGTCGGCGATCTGGCCGCGCTCGATGAGGCCGCGGCCGTCGGTGAAGGGCACCGTGAACACGTCCGGGAGGGTGCCGCCCGCGAGCTGCGCGGTGAAGGTGCCGGCGGTCCAGGTGTACTCCTGGGTCTCGACGGCGATGTCCGGGTGGGCGTCCTCGAACTGGGCGATGCGGGCGTCGAAGGCGTCGATCGCGGCCTGCTCCAGGCCGGCGTCGATGGTGACGGTGATGTGGGTGCGGCCGTCGTCGGGTTCGTCGTCCGAGCAGGCGGCGAGGCCGACCGCGGCGAGGGCCGCGGCCGCCACCGCGGCGGCGGTGCGAGAGGGTTTCATCGGTAGTGCTCCTTGTCGGTTCATCATTGAGCCTTCTTGCGGGCGTTGAGGGAGGGGCGGGCTCAGGTCCGCAGCCACACGGCGGCGTCCCGGGCCAGGCGGCCGTTCGCGAGCGGCGCGCTGGCGATCAGGACCTCGGTGTGGGCGGGCAGGTCCGCGGGTGCGTCGCCGAGGTTGACGACGCAGGCGACGTCCTCGCCACGCCGGAAGGCGAGGGCGTCGGGTGCGGTCGCGATCCAGGCGAAGTCCTCGCCCCGCAGCGCGGGTTCGCTGCGGCGCAGGCGGATCGCCTCGCGGTAGAGGTTGAGGAAGGAGTCCGGGTCGTCCGCTTGGGACGCGGCGGCGTACTCGCCCCAGCCGGCGGGCTGGGGCAGCCAGGCGGCGCCGGTGTCGTTGAAGCCGAACGCGGGGCCGGTCGCGGTCCACGGCAGCGGGACGCGGCAGCCGTCCCGGCCGGGGTCGGTGCCGCCGGAGCGGAAGTGCATGGGGTCCTGCCGCGAGCCCTCGGGCAGGTCCTCCACTTCGGGCAGTCCGAGTTCGTCGCCCTGGTAGACGTAGAGGACGCCGGGGAGCGCGGCGGTGAGCAGCGCGGCCGCGCGGGCCCGGCGGGAGCCCAGGGCGAGGTCGGTCGGGGTGCCGAAGCGCTTGGCGGTGAAGGCGAACGAGGAGTCCGCGCGGCCGTAGCGGGTGACGGGCCGGGTCACGTCGTGGTTGGAGAGCACCCAGGTCGGGGGCGCGTCGACGGCGGCGTGGGCCGCGAGGGTGGTCCGGATCGACTCGGCCAGTTCGGCGGCGTCCCAGGGGCGGGCCATGAAGTCGAAGTTGAAGGCCATGTGCATCTCGTCGTCGCGGAGGTAGCGCACGAACCGGTCGGCGTCCTCGAGCCAGACCTCGCCGATGAGGAGGCGGGGTTCGGCGTAGGAGTCGGCGGTCTTGCGCCAGCTCCGGTAGACGTCGTGGACCTCGTCGCGGTCCATGTGGGGGTGGCGGCCGGGTTCGGGATGCGCGGGGACCTCGGGGAGGGCGGGGTCCTTGGCGGGCATGGTGGCGGAGTCGATGCGGATGCCGGCGGCGCCGCGGTCGTACCAGAAGCGGAGCACCGCTTCGTGTTCGGCGGCGACGTCGGGGTGGTTCCAGTTGAGGTCGGGCTGCTCGGGGGCGAAGAGGTGGAGGTACCACTGGCCGGGCGCGCCGTCGGGTCCGGCGGTGCGGGTCCAGGTGCCGCCGCTGAAGCTGGAGGTCCAGCGGGTGGGCGGCTCGTCGCCGTGCTCGCCTTTGCCGTCGTGGAACCAGAAGCGGTCGCGGGCGGGGTGGCCGGGCGGGGCGGCGAGGGCTTCCTGGAACCACGGGTGCTGGTCGGAGACGTGGTTGGGGACGATGTCGACGATGGTGCGGATGCCGTGGTCGAGGGCGGCGGCGATGAGGTCCTCGGCGTCGGCGAGGGTGCCGAAGGCGGGGTCGACGGCGCGGTAGTCGGCGACGTCGTAGCCGCCGTCGGCCTGCGGCGAGCGGTACCAGGGGGTGAACCAGAGGGCGTCGACGCCGAGGGCGGCGAGGTAGGGGAGGCGGTCGCGGACGCCGGCGAGGTCGCCGGTGCCGTCGCCGTCGGCGTCCGCGAAGCTGCGCGGGTAGACCTGGTAGATCACCGCGCGCCGCCACCAGTCGGGGGCGGACGCGGGGTCGGCGGTGGGGTTGGCCGGGTGCAAGACGGCTCCGTTCCTTTGCTGTGAGCGCGCCTAGGGCATGTCGCAGGGTGGGATGTAAGCCCTGCACATGCTAGGTTTAGCGCTATACCTAGCTCGGTAGCTTAGACCCGGGTGACAGACTTGTCAACGGCGGGCGCCGGGCCGCCCCCGCGACAACGCCTGCTGATCAGGAGGAACCCCCTTGGCCGTCACGCTGAAGGACATCGCCGCCGAGGCCGGGGTGAGCCTCATGACCGTGTCCAACGTGGTCAACGGCAAGCAGGCCCGCGTCTCCGCGGCCACCCGCGACCGCATCATGCGGATCGTCGAGGACCGCGGGTACGTGCCCAGCGCCTCCGCCCGCAGCCTCGCCGCCAAGTCCTCCCGCCTCGTCGGGCTCCTCGTGCCCGCCGAGGACGAGGCGAGCCTGACCATCAGCCCCCACACCGTCGAGGTCATCGGCATGCTCGAACGCGAGCTGCGCCGCCTCGACTACCACCTCATGCTGCGCGGCATCGCCCACCGGGCCGAGATCACCGAGGCCCTGCGCTCATGGCACCTCGACGGCGCGGTCCTCCTCGGCTTCCTGGACGCCGAGATCGACCGCCTCAACGTCCGCACCGTGGGCGACGTCGCGCTCGTCGCGATGGACTGCTACTCCGAGAACCCGCTCGCCCTCGGCGTCCGCTCCGACGACTTCGGCGGCGCCGCCCTCGCCACCGAACACCTTGCGGCCCTAGGGCACCGCCGCATCGCCTTCGCCGGGCCCGGGTTCTCCGCCACGGGCGTCGTGCGGCGCCGCTTCGAGGGGTACCGGCACGTGCTGGGCGAGCACGGGATCGCGTACGACCCCGAGCTGGTGTCCGCCGTCGAGATCACCCGCGGCGATGGCGTCGCGTACGGGCGGCGGCTCGCCCGCGAGCGACCGGACGTCACCGCCGTGGTCACCACCGCCGACCTCCTCGCCATCGGCACCGTCGAAGGCCTGCGCGCCGAGGGCCGGTCCGTGCCCGGAGACGTCTCGGTGATCGGCTACGACGACGCGGACATCGCCGCGTACGTGACGCCGAAGCTCACCACCGTCGCCCAGGACCTGCCCGGGAAGGCCGCCGAAGCCGTGCGGCTCATGATGGGCCGCCTCGCCGGCGACGCGCGCCCCGCGGCCGCGACCACCCTGCCGGTGCGCCTCGTCGAGCGCGAGACCGCCGCGCCGCCGCGAAGTTGAGCACCTTTGACGGTTTCTTTATGGCCGCCGCCCCCGGCACGGGGAATGATGGGTCCGTGTCACGTGGACAACTGCGGATCTACCTCGGCGCGGCCCCCGGGGTCGGCAAGACCTTCGCCGCGCTCGAAGAGGCGCAGCGGCGCAGGGAGCGCGGCACCGACGTGGTCGTCGGATTCGTGGAGACGCACGGGCGGCCGCACACGACCGCCCTGCTCGACGGCCTGGAGGCCGTACCCCGCAAGGTCCTCGACGGCATCGCGGAACTCGACGTCGCGGCCGTGCTCGCGCGGGCGCCGAAGGTCGCGATCGTCGACGAGCTCGCGCACACCAACGCGCCGGGCGCGCGCAACATGAAGCGCTGGGAGGACGTCGACGAGCTGCTCGACGCCGGGATCGACGTCATCTCCACGGTGAACGTGCAGGACCTCGCGTCGCTCAACGACGTCGTCGCCCAGATCACCGGCGTGCCGCAGGAGGAGACCGTCCCGGACGAGGTCGTGCGCCGCGCCGACCAGGTCGAACTCGCGGACATCACCCCCGAGGCGCTGCGGCGGCGCATGGTCCACGGCAACGTCTACCCGCCCGAGAAGGTCGGGCCCGCGCTCGCCAACTACTTCCGGGTCGGGAACTTGACCGCGCTGCGCGAGATCGCGCTGCTGTGGCTGGCCGACAAGGTCGAGGACCAGCTCGAGCAGTACCGCGAGGCCCAGCACATCACTGCGACCTGGGAGTCGAAGGAGCGCGTCGTCGTGGCGCTCTCCGGCGGCGACGAAGGCGACACGCTCATCCGGCGGGCCGCGCGGATCGCGGCGCGCTCGGGCGGGGCCGACCTCAAGGCCGTGTACGTCGCGTCCGGCGACGGCCTCACCAGCGCCCGATCCGCACGGAACCTCGCCCGGCAGCGCAACCTCGTCGAAGACCTCGGCGGCTCCTACCACCAGGTGGTGGGGCGGGCGATCCCGAACGCGCTCTTGGAGTTCGCGCGCGGCGTGAACGCGACCCAGCTGGTGCTCGGGGCCTCCAGCCGGGGCCGGTTCGCGCAGATGCTCTCGCGCGGCGTCGGCGTCACGACCACGGCGAGCTCCGGGAAGATCGACGTCCACCTGGTGAGCCACGAGCGGGTCGCGGCCGTGAAGCGCGGCCGCGGGGGCCGCGGCATGATCGGCCGGGGCCGCCGCGGGTTCGGGATCGCGCTGGCGCTCATCGGGGTCCCCGCGCTGTGCATGGCGCTGCTGCCGCTCCACGAGGAGCTCTCGCTGACGACGATGATCCTCATCGTCCTCACCGCCGTCATGGGTCTGACGCTCGCCGGCGGCATGTGGCCGGCGCTGCTCGGCGCGCTCGCGGGTAGCCTGCTGCTCAACTACTTCTTCACCAAGCCCTACAACACGTTCAAGATCCACGACCAGGAACAGCTGATCTCCCTGGCGATCTTCATCGCCCTCGCACTCGGCGGCGCGAGCGTCGTGAACCTCTCGGCCGCACGGGCCCGGGTCGCCGCGCGCGCCAGCGCCGAGGCGCAGACCCTGGCGACGCTCGCGGGCACCGTGCTGCGCGGCGGCAGCCGGGTCGAGGACCTCCTCGAACGGCTGCGCGAGACGTTCTCGCTCGATTCGGTGACGCTGCTGGAGCGCACCGAGGCCGGGGCCGGGCCGGCCGAGCGGCAGGACCCGCGGCTGTGGCGGGTCGTCGCGTGCGCGGGCGAGGGCTGCACGAGCCCGGGCAGGGCCGAGAACGACCTGCCGATCAACGACGACCTCGCGCTGGCGCTGCGAGGGCACACGCTCGACGCGGCCGACCGGCGGATCGCGCAGGCCTTCGCGATGCACGCGGCCGCCGCGCTCGAACACGAGCGGCTGGAGCGGCAGGCGGCGGCCGTGCAGCGGCTCACCGACACGGACAAGCTGCGCACGGCGCTGCTCGCGGCCGTCTCGCACGACCTGCGCACCCCGCTCGCGTCCGCGCGGGTCTCGGTGTCGAGCCTGCGGTCCACTGGGGACCTGTTCACGCCGGAGGAGCGGGACGAGCTGCTGGAGTCCGCCGAGACCTCGCTCTCGCGGCTCACGAGCCTGGTGGACAACCTGCTCGACATGAGCCGCCTCCAGGCCGGGGTGCTCGGCGCGAACCCGGTGCCGGTGGCCTTGGACGACGCGGTGCCGTGGGCGCTCGACGAGCTCGGCGACCCCGCGGCGGCCGTGCGGCTCGACGTGGCCCCGGACCTGCCGGAGGTGCGGGCCGATCCCGGTCTGCTGCAGCGGATCCTGGTGAACATCGTGGCGAACGCGCTGCGGTTCAGCCCGGCGGGCGAGCCGCCGCTGGTGATCGCCGGGAAGCAGGGCGACCTCGTGGAGCTGCGCGTCGTCGACCGCGGCCCGGGCGTGCCGGACGAGAGCCGCGAGATGATGTTCACGCCGTTCCAGCGGCTCGGCGACCGCAACAACACGAGCGGCGTGGGCCTCGGGCTCGCGCTCTCGCGCGGCCTCGCCGAGGCCATGGGCGGCTCGCTGGTCGCCGAGGCGACCCCGGGCGGCGGACTGACGATGGTGCTGGCGCTGCCGCAAGTGCATGAGAAGGGCACGGAGTGATCAAGATCCTGGTCGTGGACGACGAACCGCAGATCGCGCGGGCACTGCGGATCAATCTGAGCGCGCACGGGTACGAGGTGACCACCGCGCCCGACGGGGCGCAGGCGCTGCGCGCCGCCGCCGGGGTCGTGCCCGACCTGGTGGTGCTCGACCTCGGCCTGCCCGACATGGACGGCACCGAGGTCATCACGGGCCTGCGCGGCTGGACGAGCGTGCCGATCCTGGTGCTCTCGGGCCGGGCCGCCAGCGCCGAGAAGATCGCCGCGCTCGACGCCGGCGCGGACGACTACGTGACCAAGCCCTTCGACATCGGCGAACTCCTCGCCCGCGTCCGGGCCGCCACCCGCCGCGGCAACGCGGCCGGCGACTCGCCGGTCACCGAGATCGGCGGCGCGACCGTCAACCTCGCCGTCCGCGAGGTCAAGCGCGACGGCAAGGAAGTGCGGCTCACGAAGACCGAGTGGCAGCTCCTCGAGGTGCTGCTGCGCAATCCGGGCAAGCTCGTGGGCCAGCGCGAGCTGCTGCACCGCGTCTGGGGCCCGAACTACGACCGCGAGACGAACTACCTGCGCCAGTACATGGCGCAGCTGCGCCGCAAACTCGAAGCCGACCCGGCCCGGCCGGTCCACCTCCTCACGGAGCCGGGCATGGGCTACCGCTTCCGGCCCTGACGCCTGGCGCCCGGTTCGTACGATGTGGACCGGTCGATCGTTTGGAGGCGTCATGGACGGGACTGGCGCGAGGCCGCGCGGGCTCGGATTCGCGAGCGGTGTGCTGTGGGTCCTGACCGGGCTCCTCGTGGCGGCCGCGGTGGTGATGATCGCGATGTACGGCCGGTTCCAGGAGGACTCGGGCCGGGCCTGCTCCGAGGTGGCGGACCTGGAGCCGCCGGGCGGCTGGAGCGACGCGTCGTTCCCTTGCGAGCAGTTGGGGCCCATGGCCTGGTACCTGCCGTACTGGGGCTCGGTGGCCGGCTGTCTGGTCTTCGCGGCGCTGTTCCTGGTCGCGGCGGTCCTCACCGGCCGGTCGCATCCGCGGGCGCGCGGGTTCGCGCTGTGGACCGGCGTCGCGGCGGTCGTGCTGCTGGCCGTCCCCGGTCTGCTGGACCTGGGCCGGGCCCTCGGCGCGATCGGCGCGAACCAGGCCGACAGCCTGGTGGCCGACCGGCTTCACGAGACGTTCCCGGCGTGGGTGGAGACGATGTCCACGGTGGTGCAGGTGCTCGTGGTCGTCGGGGTGGCGACGGCGGCGTGGCTGCTGTCGCGCCCGGAGGTGCGGGCGTTCCTCAAGCGGCGCTAGCGCAGTCGGACGGTGTGGGTCCGGCCCAGCGTGCCTCCGGTGTGGACGGTGAGCTTCGCCTGGTCGCCGAGTTCGGCTTCGATCGTGTCGTCCGTGTCGAGGACTTCGCTGGCGGCGTAAGGCAGTTCGACGGTGATCGTCTCGGAAGTGCGGCCGGGGTCGGCCACGGCGACGGCGATGCCGTCCTCGCTTCGGGTGACGATCACGGTGGCGGGGCCGTCGCAGGCGAGGCCGCCGGTCTCGCCGGCCTGCCAGAAGTGGGCGGCGAGCACGCTGTCTGAGGCGACGGCCTGCACGGTCGTGGTGTTGGCGAGGACCTCGAGGGTGGGGTTGGCGGCCCAGACCGCGGTCTCGGCGGCGGTGGCGGTAGGCAGCAGCATGTAGGCGTACGAGGCGTCGGTGGGCGAGACGCCGTGGTCGTACCAGAGGGTGGCGTACTTGCGGGTGTGCACGTCGGTGTCGCCGCCGCCGGTGGTGCCGCCCTGCTCGATGTCGTTCCAGGCGCCCCGGCGCGTCTCGCGTCCGACGCGCAGTCCGGGGTTCTCGCCGGGGAAGACGTAGCCGGCGACGCCGGGCAGGTGGAGCCAGGCGGCGCCGTCGACGGCGGTCTTGAGGTCGGTGTCCTCCTGGGGGAAGACGCCGTCGACCGCCATGCGGCGGTCGCCGTCGGCGTGGCGGTTGCGGTGCTCCACGGTGGTCCAGACGGCGCGGCCGTCCGAGGCGGTGATGCCCGCGCCGAGCGCGCAGATGACGTCGTCGACCACGAACCAGGCCTTCTTGGCGCGCAGGGAGGAGCCTTCGGCGGCGAGGTCCATCGCGGTGGCCGCGTACCGGTCGTCGAGTGCCGCGCCGCCCGCCACTTCGTTCTCGGGCAGGTGGACGACGAGGTCGTGGCCGTGCCCGATGACCTCGCGCTCGCGCGAGTCGACGGTGATGCCGGGGAGCCGGTAGGGGTTGGCGGTGGGCCAGAACTCGTCGCCGAACTGGAGCGGGTCGTCCACGGTGTACAGGTAGGACGTGCCGTCGCCGAGGTACCAGCCGCGCAGGTTCTCGCCGCCGACCATCTCGTACCCGGCGACGCGGCGGGAGGACATGGACAGCGCCCACGACCACTGCGGGCGGCGCACGACGAGGCGGGCCATGTTCGGGTAGACGCGGGTCAGCTCGGGGCGGGGCGCGGCCTCGATCGCGTTGTCCGCCAGGAGTTCCCGGGTCTGCCTGATGCCGCGCGGCTCCATGGACTCGAAGAACGGGACGGCCGAGCGCTCGATCCAGCCGCGCGCCTGGGCCCGCCACCGGTCGCGGTACTCGGCGGGGGCGAACTCGGCGAGGGCGAGCAGCGCGGCGGTGATCTCGGGCCCGGTGTGGCTGTCGCGCTGGGTCGGGCGGGCGATCGCCCTGCCGCGCAGGCAGTCCATGAACAGGCCGTCCTCGGCGAACGGGGTGATGGAGCGGTCGACCGCGTCGTACAGCCCGGCCAGCTCGGGGTCGGTGACCTCCCAGACCGAGCCCTGCAGGAGCGCGAGCGCGAAGGTGAGCGAGTTGAGCAGGACGAGCCCGTAGCTGCCGGTGCTCGGCACGTGCCCGTGCTGGATGAACGAGCCGTCGCGGTGGAAGCCGTCGCCTTCGTCCACGAGCCGGAACAGGCTGTTCTCGCCGTCCTCGGCGGTGTCGGAGAGGCCGTCGCGGGCGAGTTCGAGCTTGGCGAAGTCCTCCCCCACGAGGCCGCGCAGGGCCACGATCGCGGCCTTGTCCGCGCGGTTGGCGCCGGTCTCGCGCGTCTCGGACGCGGAGGTGCGCTCGTCGGCATTGGGGCAGAAGCGGTCCACGACGGCGACGTAGCGGCCGAGGTGGTCGCGCGGGATGCGGTCGCGCATGAGGGTGCAGATCTGCATGAGCGCGGAAGGCGCGCCGATCTCCCACCAGTACCAGTTGCCCGCCGGCTCGGCGTCCTCGTTGTAGCCCAGGCGGTAGAGGAGGTCGAGCGCCCCGACCACGTCCTCCGCGACGTCGTCGCGGTCGAACAGCTCGGTGCCGGGCGTGGCCCAGGCCAGGGCGATGCGGCGCAGGCGGACGTAGGAGTTGGTGAAGCCCAGGGGATCGGCGGCGGGGCCGAGGTCGGGCCAGAGCCCGGTGCGGTCCGCGCCGCGGTCCATCACCTCCCACTCCTCGGCGGATTCGCGGTCGAGCACGCGCAGCGGCCGCCCGTAGTCGATGCCGTCGTTCGCGGTGACGCCGCCGGTGAGGAGGGACTTCGCCCGCTCGCGGAGGGCGGCGACGTCGAGCGGGCCGGAGCCGGCCCAGGGCTCGGGCTCCTCGGGGAGCGCCGAGATGACGCCCAGGTCGGGTTCGCGCAGCATCACGGCGGCGGCCGCGGCGCCGACGCCGACGAGGCCGAGGGCCCCTCCGAGGAGCACTCGTCGATCCAAAGGCGGCATGCGGTTCCAACTCCGAGCGGCGGCAAAGTCGCGCCCATACTAGCCGCCTCGCACACCCGTCCCGCACGCAAAGGCGACGGGCGTTCGCCTTATGCCGCTTGGGCGACGAGGTCGTCGGCGCGGGTGCGGCCGCGGGCGACGTAGGCGTCGGTGAAGCGTTCGAGGACGGCGGCGAGGGCCGGGTCCGGTTGGGCCGCAAGGGCGGCGGTGAAGCAGGCGGTGGCGGCGCGGTGGAGGGCGTCGTCGTGGAGGGCGGCGGTGGCGGCGCGGAGGTAGAGGTCCGCGGCGGTGGCGCGGTGCCAGAGCGGTTCGAGGGCGGCGCGGGCGCGCTGGGCCGCGAGCGGGTCGTCGAAGAGCGCGGCGGCGAAGGCGACGGGCGCGATCCAGTCGGGTCCGGGCTGGGCGTCGATCATGCGCAGTTCCAGATAGGAGCCGCGGGGCCGCACGGGCGGGAACAGGGTCGAGAGGTGGTAGTCGAGGTCGTCCAAGGTGGGCGCCTGGTGGTAGTCGCCGTTGATCCAGTCGCGGAAGGTGAGGCCGCGCGGGACGGTCCAGCGGCCGGGGCCGCGCACGGCCATCACGCGGGCGTCGAGGGCGTAGCGGGCCCAGGACTCGCGCGGGTCGCCTTGGGCGCCATGGCCTGCAACGACAGGGCGGGAGCGGGTGCGGTCGATCGCGGCCCACACGTGCTGGCGGGTCGAGCGCCACATGCTGGGCTCGCCCCGGCGCAGCGGCGAGTTGGCGAACGCGGCGATGAGGACGGGCGCGAGGCGGTGCGCCAGGTCCCAGCGGTCGGCGATCCCCTGGGGGCCGTCGACGTCGAGCCCGATGTCGACGCAGACCTGGACGGACGCGGTGTTGGACATCATCCAGCGGCCGGCGCGGCCGTCCTGGTCGAACAGCTCCTCCATCGCCTGGTAGCGCGGCGTGCGGAGGACTCTGCGGGGCAGGCGGATCGGGTCGAGGCCGAGCCCGAGGAGCTCGTAGCCTTCGGCGGCGAGGGCCGAGGCAACGCGGCGGCGGTCGGGTTCGAGCTCGGCGAAGCACTCCCCCGCCGAGGCGGCGGGCCTGGAGCTGAGCTCGAGGGCGCCGCCGGGCTCGAAGCTGAGGCGGCTGCGGCGGGGCAGCGCGTCCCGAACGGCGAGCACGGCTTTGAGGGATTCGGGATCGAGACGGCGGCGGCGGTCGGCCGCGCTGGTCACGAGCGATTCGACCTCGGCGCCGATGCGGGCCGGGACGGTGGGGCGGAAGCTCTGGGCCGCGATGTGGTCGAAGGCCGCTTCCACGGTGAGGGGCGGGGCGGCGACGAAGAGCGAGGCGTCGGACATGGGTGACCTCCGAGCGGTGATCTTTATCCTATCTATTCGCTAGGATATCTAGATTTTAGAGGCCGAGAACACTTCGCGCAAGTGACCGCTTGATTCCCATTTGATCAGTAGGATATGCTCGCTGCGGTGCCGCCCGCTCCGAATCCGTTCCGCACGACCGAAACCGAAGGCGCCGCCATGACTCCCGTCCCGACCCGCACCCGCCCGCAGCCGCACCGCCGCACGGGCGCTCCCACGGTCACCGTCACCATCGAGATCCCCGCCGACGACCCGCGGCTCGTCCGCCGCCTCACCGCCGCCCTCGCCGGCATCGGCCAGAGCCGCATCACCGTCGCCCCGGATGTCCCCGCCCTGGAAGCGGCCCAGCCGGAAGCGGCCCCGCCCGCCGGGCCGAAGGCCGCGCCCGCGCTCGTCATCGACGTGCCCGGCCGCGAGGTGCTCCTGCGCGGTGCGCCGGTCGCCTTGACCCGCTTGGAGTTCGAGCTCCTGGCCTTCCTCGCGCGCTACCCCGGGATGGTCCACACGCGGGCCGAGCTGCTCCAGTACGTCTGGGAGACACCGGACACCGGGCTCGCCGGACGCACCGTCGACGTCCACGTGCGGCGCCTGCGGTCCAAGCTCGGGGAGTTCGACGAGCTGGTGGGCACCGTGCGCGGGGTCGGCTACCGGTTCGCGCGCAGCCGCGAGGTGGAGTACCGCACCGGGACGGCCTCCCCTGCGGCGGACCGGCTCCTCGGGATCGAATTCCCACCATCCAAGAATTCCTAGTATTTCGATAGGACTACTGCTATCGTTCATCGCATGAAGTCCGCCAGCGTCCTCACGCGGCGGCGCGAGATCGACCAGATGCGCGCCGCCAGCGCCCTGTGTCAGCCGCGAATGCGCTAGAGCGCAGCCCCGTCGCGGGCAGCACCACGGCTGCGCTCGATCTCAACTCCCATCTGCGATTCCCCAACGGGCCCAAAGGGTCCGTCCCCGGCGCGCGCCCTCGACCGGTGCGCCCGCCCAGACCTCCCACCGTAAGGACTCCGACGTGACCGTCGACATCGCGCTGACCACTGTGGTCGGCAATCCGAAACGCCTCTCCCGCACCCTGTCCACCGCCGAAGCGCTCACCGCCGCCATCGGCGCCGAACTCGGGGCCGAGCCGCACCCGGCCTCGATCGACCTCGCCGAGCTGTACCTGGACGGCATCGAGCCCCCGCACGACGGGTTCGAGCACGCCGTCACGCGGATCGCCAAGGGCCGGGTGCTCATCGTGGGCACACCCGTCTACAAGGCCAGCTACACCGGCCTGCTCAAGCTCTTCCTCGACCAGCTCCCGCCCCGGGCCCTCGAAGGGGTCCTGGCCGTGCCGGTCACCATCGCCGCCTCGGCCGAGCACCGGCTGCTCGCCGACCTCCAGCTGCGGCCGGTCCTCGCCGAACTCGGCGCGAGCCTGCCCGTGCCGTCGCTGACCCTGCGGGAGAGCGAACTCGCCGAGCTGCCCGAGCACGTCGGCGCGTGGACCGAGGCGCACATTCCGGCCATCGAAGCCGCGCTCGCCTTGGGCCGCAAGCCGATCGGGGCGCTGGCATGAGCGCGCGACTCGAAGCCCGCGCCGGGGTGGCGCCCGAGGCGTTCCGGACCCTGTTCCGCGCCCACCCCGCGGGTGTGACCGTGGTGTGCGCGGACGCCGGGGACGGCCCGGCCGGGTTCACGGCCACCTCGCTCACCTCGGTGTCCATCGACCCGCCGCTCGTGTCGTTCGCCATCGCCACCGGGTCCTCGGCCTGGCCGGCGGTGCGGGACGCCGCGAGCCTCACCGTGAACTTCCTGTCCTCCGGGCAGCACGAGATCGCGACCCGCTTCGCCACCAGCGGCATCGACCGCTTCGGCGGGCCGACCCTGTGGTCGCGCCTCGAGAGCGGCGAGCCGGTGCTCGACAACGCCCCGTCGTACCTGCGGGCCGTCGTCACCGACCGCATCGAGGCCGGGGACCACCACGTGGTCCTGGCCCTGGTGGTGGGCGCCGAGACCGGCGACGACCATGAACCGCTGGTCTACCACGCGGGCGGCTACTGCGCCGCCGCGCCGCTCGACTGACCCGACTCCCTCCAGACTTTCTTGAAAGGCCAATCCCCATGCCATCCAACGTGACCCGCAGGACCCTCATAGCCGGCACGCCCGCCGTCGCGGCGCTCGCGCTCGCGGCCTGCTCCGAAGAACCGTCCGGGCCCGTG
The DNA here is from genome assembly GCF_027622945.1 of Glycomyces lechevalierae. Taxonomy (GTDB): domain Bacteria; phylum Actinomycetota; class Actinomycetes; order Mycobacteriales; family Micromonosporaceae; genus Glycomyces; species Glycomyces rutgersensis. Next base: position 346,903 of record NZ_JAPZVQ010000001.1, read on the forward strand.
CTCGCGGCGGACGCGGCGATCCCCGCCGAAGTCCCGGAAGGGACGGTCCTCGTCGTCGGGGACCCGCAGAACCAGATCGCGTACGAGCTCTCCGGGCTGAGCAAGGAGCTGCCGTTCGAGGTCGAGTGGGCCAACATCTCCGGCGGCCCCAAGACCGCCGAGGCGTTCCGCGCCAAGTCCCTCGACATCGGCTCCGTGGCGGACATCCCGCCGATCCACACCAACTGGACGGGCCTGCCGACGAAGATCGTCGCGGCCTCCTACCGGGTCGACCCGCTGGCGCACCCGATCTACGACCTCGGCATCGCCCCGGGCGCGGACGTCAAGAGCCTGGAAGACCTGGCGGGCAAGCGGATCGCCTACTCCCCCGGGCAGGCGCAGGGCGCGTTGATCCTGCGGGTGCTCGACGCCGCCGGGCTGACCCAGGACGACGTGGAGCTCGTGGAGCTGCCGAGCACCGGCGACACGTACTCGAACGCGCTGGCCGGCGGTGAGGTCGACGTCGCGCCGATCGGCGACTCGCAGGTCAAGTCGTACCTCAACAAGTACGGCCCCGACGGCGGCACGACGATCCCGCACGGCATCCGCGACGACCCGTGGCTGCTGTACGCGCCCGTCGAGGTGCTGGAGAACGCGGACAAGGCCGCCGCGATCGCCGCGTACGTCAAGCTCTGGGGCGCGGCCCGGCTGTGGACCCGCGCGAACAAGGACGCGTGGATCAACGCCTGGTTCGTCGAGCACGAAGGACTGTCCTACGAGGACGGCGAGTATCTGTTCGACAGGCAAGGCGAGCCGGACTTCCCCGCCGACTGGACCGAGGGCATCGAGCGCCACCAGGAGACCATCGAGATCCTCGCCGAAGGCACCGGCAACGAAGTGCTCGACGCGGAGGACCTGTACGACCGGCGGTTCGAACCGCTGGTGGCCGAGGGCATCGCGGAGTACGGAGAGGCAGGTGCGCCGTGACCGCCGTCGACGTCAAACCCGCCGAGACCGACCTCTCGGGCCACGACGACGCGGCCGGCGGGCGGGCCTCGCGCCCGCGCGGCAAGCGCCGCCTCGGGCCCGGCAAGGCGATCCCGCTCGGGTACCTCATCGGCCCGCTCCTGCTCCTGGGCGTCTGGATCTGGGGCTCGGCGGCGGGCTGGATCGACCCGCGCGTGCTCACCGCCCCGTGGACGGTGGCGACCGCCGCGTGGGACCTGTGGGAGTCCGGGCGGCTCGGCCCGGACCTGCTCGTCTCGGCCCGGCGGTTCGCGCTCGGCCTCGCCTTCGGCGTCGCCGCCGGGCTCGCCCTGGCGCTGGTCTCCGGGCTGAGCCGCTGGGGCGAGGCCGTCGTGGACGGGCCGGTGCAGCTCAAGCGCTCCATCCCGAACCTCGCACTGCTCCCGTTGCTGCTCTTGTGGTTCGGCATCGACGAGCGGATGAAGATCATCACGATCGCGCTCGGCGTGCTCATCCCGATCTACCTCCACACCCACAACGGCCTGCGCTCGATCGACGGCCGCTACGCCGAGCTCGCCGAGACGCTGCGGCTCGGCCCGGCGGCCTTCATCGGCCGCGTGGTCCTGCCCGGCGCGCTCCCCGGGTTCTTCCTGGGGCTGCGCTTCGCCGTCACGGCCTCGTGGCTGTCCCTCGTCGTGGTCGAGCAGGTCAACGCCACCAGCGGCATCGGCTACATGATGCTGCTGGCCGGCACGTACGGGCAGACCGACGTCATCATCGTCGGCCTCGTCCTCTACGGCCTCTTGGGCCTCGGCTCCGACGCCATCGTCCGCATCGCACAGAGGAGGGTCCTGTCATGGCGACGAACGCTCGAGGACTGACCGCCGCGACCACGGTCCGCATCCGCGACCTGCACCGCTCCTTCACCGACGACCGGCCCGTGCTCTCCGGGCTCGACCTCGCCATCGAACCCGGCGAGTTCGTCGCCCTCCTGGGCCGCTCCGGCTCGGGCAAGTCGACGCTCCTGCGGGCCCTCGCGGGTCTGGACCAGGATGCCCGGGGCACCGGCGACATCGAAGTGCCCGAACAGGTCTCGGTGGTGTTCCAGGACTCGCGGCTGCTGCCGTGGCAGCGGGTGCTCAGCAACGTGGTGATCGGCCTCAAAGGTCCGGACGCCAAGGCCCGGGGCCGCGAGGCCCTGGCCGAGGTGGGGCTCGCCGGGCGCGAACGGGCCTGGCCCCGCGAGCTCTCCGGCGGCGAGCAGCAGCGCGTGGCGCTCGCCCGCTCGCTGGTACGCGAACCCGAACTGCTCCTCGCAGACGAGCCCTTCGGGGCCCTGGACGCCTTGACCCGCATCAAGATGCACGGGCTCCTGCGGGCCCTCTACGAGCGGCACCAGCCCGCCGTCCTGCTCGTGACGCACGACGTGGACGAGGCGATAGTCCTCGCGGACCGGGTGCTCGTCCTGGACTCGGGGAACGTGCGGACCGAGCGGCGCATCGACCTCGACGGCCACCGCGACCCGTCCGACCCGCGCTTCGCCCGGATCCGCACCGAACTGCTCGCCGCGCTCGGCCTGGGCGCCGACCTCAAGGAGACCGCATGAGCCCCAAGCCCTTGCACCTCAACGCGTTCCTGATGAACACCGGCCACCACGAGGCCTCCTGGCGGCTCCCCGAGTCCGACCCGCTCTCCTCCACGAAGATCGGGCACTACGCGAACCTCGCGCAGATCGCCGAGCGAGGGAAGCTCGACTCGGTGTTCTTCGCGGACTCGCCGTCGCTGTGGGGCGACATCGGCAGGCGCCCTTCGGGATCGCTCGAGCCGACGGTGGTCCTTGCGGCCCTGGCGGCCGTGACCGAGCACATCGGACTCATCGCGACCGCGTCCACGACGTACAACGAGCCGTACAACCTGGCGCGGCGCTTCGCCTCGATCGACCACCTCTCCGGCGGCCGGGCGGGGTGGAACATCGTCACCACCGCGACGCTCGACGCGGCCCGCAACTTCAACCTCGACGCGCTGCCGACCCACGCCGCGCGGTACGAGCGGGCCGAGGAGTTCCTGCGGGTCGCGAAGCGGCTCTGGGACTCCTGGGACGACTCGGCCATCTTGGGCGACAAGGAGACCGGACTCTGGGGCGACCAGCGCCTGGTCTACCCCGCCGAGCACGCGGGCGAGCACTTCCAGGTCGCCGGCGCGCTCAACGTGCCCCGCTCCCCGCAAGGGCACCCGCTGCTCGTGCAGGCCGGGTCCTCCGAGAGCGGCCGGGCCTTCGCCGCCGCGCACGCCGAGGCGGTGTTCACCGCCCAGCAGACCCTCGAAGAGGCCCAGGCGTTCTACGCCGACCTCAAGCGCCGGGCCGCCGCATTCGGGCGCGACCCCGGCCAGGTGCTGGTGCTGCCGGGCATCGTGCCGGTCCTCGGCGACACCGAGGCCGAAGCGCGCGAACTGGAGGCCGAGCTCGACCGGCTCATCGTCGCCGAGTACGCCCGCGACAACCTCGCCGGGCTCCTCGGCGTCGCGCCCGAGGAACTGGACCTCGACGCGGAACTGCCGGCGAACCTGCGGCCCGAGTCCGAGATCGAGGGTATGAAGAGCCGCTACACGCTGGTCGTCGAGCTGGCGCGGCGCGAGCGGCTGACCGTGCGGCAGCTGATCGGCCGCCTCGGCGGCGGGCGCGGGCACCGCACCTTCAGCGGCACGCCCGAGCAGGTCGCGGACGCCATCGTCGACTGGGCCGACAACGGCGCGGCGGACGGGTTCAACATCATGCCCGCCGTGATGCCCTCGGGCCTGGAGGCCTTCGTGGACAAGGTGGTGCCGATCCTCCAGGAGCGCGGCCGGTTCCGCACCGAGTACACCGGCACCACGCTGCGCGAGCACTACGGCCTCCCGCGCCCGGAGAACCCGCGGCGTCGCGAGGCGCTCGAGACGGCGGTGAGGGGCGTCCTCGCCCACTCCCGCTAGTGACGCCCCCGCGGAGCGGCCGCACCTCCGCTCCGCGGGGTCTTGGACGGTCGGCGGGGGGGGTGCCCCGCACCCGGCGGGGAACCCGGGGGCGGCGCGTTTTGGTTGCCCGCCCCGCCGCGCGGCGGGGCCTGGGCCGGGGGGGGCCCGGATTCCCGATCAGCTCGCGGGAATCCGGTCGCCGACGCTTTTTCATGCCCCGGGCGGAAGCTGGACGGTCATGACGAGCGTGCAGGTCCCCGTGCCCGCCCCGAAGTAGGCGTGCGGGACGTCGCCGCCGAAGGCCGCGGTCTGCCCTGCTTCGAGCGCGTGCTCCGTGCCGTCCACGACCAGGGTCATCCGCCCGGTCATGACGTTGACGGTCTCGCGCACGCCCGCCTGGTGGGGGTGGCTGGTGTACGCCTCGCCGGGTTCGAGCCGCCAGCGCCAGACCTCGACCGGGGCCGGGCCGGGGGTGGTGAGCATGAGCCGGGCCTCGCCGCCGCGCTCGCCTGTCCACAGCGGTGTGATCGCTTCGGCGGTGGCGATGCGGACGCGGTCGTCGGGGGCGCCCTCCATGAGCGCCGAGACCGAGACGCCGAGGGTGTCGGCGAGCCGGACGAGCGTGGCGAGGTTGGGGTTGCCCTGGGCTTTCTCGAGGCCTACGAGGGCGCCTTTGCTGACGCGGGCGCGGCGGCCGAGTTCGTCGAGGGAGAGGCCCGCGCGGACGCGGGCGGCCTTGACGTTGGCCGCGACAGTGCGCAGGGCCGCCTCTGCTTCGCTCAATGGGGCCGCCTTCCTGAAACCGAGGTCACTCGAATGGTCTGCACGGTCGTTTGACTGAACCGCTTCGGTCGTTCTACGATGCTATCCGGTCGTTTCGATGGAGGATGGTGGGATGCCGTGATCGCGCTGGCGCTGGCACTGGGCAGTTCGCTCGCCTACGGCTGCGGCGATTTCCTCGGCGGGCTCGGGGCCCGCAGGGCGCACGTGCTGCGCACGGTGATGGTCGCGGCCCCGGCGAGCCTCGTGGTCGAGCTGCTGCTGTGGCCGCTGCTCGGGGCCTCGTTCGACGCGGCGACCCTGGCCTGGGGCGCGGCCTCGGGCGTCGCTTCGGCGGGCGCGTTCGTGCTGCTGTACCGCACGCTCGCGATCGGCCCGATGAACGTGCTCTCGCCGATCACCGCGCTCGTCTCGGCGGCGCTGCCGGTAGGGGTGGGCCTGCTTCAGGGCGAGCACCTTGCCGCGGCCGGGATGATCGGGCTGCCGCTCGCGCTGGTCGCGGTGGTACTCGTGAGCGCCGGGCCGGGGGTGCGCGGGCCGCGGCCGTCGCGGACGGCGCTGCTGCTGGCGTTCGGCGCGGGCGCGGCGATCGCGCTGCAGCTCGTGTTCCTGCACCAGGCGCCCGCCGAGAGCGGGGTCGGGCCGCTCATCGTCGGCCGCGCGGTCTCCTCGGCGGTCACGTTGGGCGCGGCGTTCCTGTTGCGGCGCAGGCTCGGCCTCGAGAAACCGGCGTACGCGATGTCGGCCGCCGCCGGAGCGCTCGACTCGGTCGCGAATCTGCTGTTCCTCTTGGCCGCCCGCAGCGGGGACCTCGCGGTGGTCGCGGTGATCGTCGCGCTCTACCCGGCCGGGACGGTCCTCCTGGCCCGCAAGGTCCTCGGCGAGCGCCTCCACCGCGGCCAGCTCATCGGCCTCGGCACGGCGGCCGCCGCGGTCACCCTCCTGGCGCTGAGCTGACCCGGTCCCGGGCCGGCGTCAGGCCGGTTCGGGGACGACCGGTTCGAGGAGCCGGCGCGGTCGGTTCATGGCGCGACTGACCGGGTCGTCGCGTTTCGGGCCCGGCCCGGGGTACATCTCGACGTCGCCCGCCGCCACCGGACCGCACTCGGGGCAGTCGCCGGTCGGCAGCAGCTTGGTCCGGCAGTCGGCATGCCGGAACAGTCGCGGCGGTTCGCCGCCGATGTGGCGGTGACTCCATACCGAGAGGGCGTAGACGACCGGCCACAGCTCGACGCCAGCGTCGGTGAGCAGGTACTCGAACCTCGGAGGCGACGCCTGGTACTGCCGCTTCTCCAGGACGCCGCCCTCGGTCAGGCGCACGAGGCGATCGGAGAGGACCGCCTTCGGGATGTCGAGCCGGACCTGGAAGTCGTTGAACCGCCGCACGCCGTAAAGGGCGTTCTGCACCACGAGCAGCGTCCAGCGTTCGCCGAGCAGTTCGAGCGCCCGGGAAAGCGAGCAGTCCTGTCCGAGGTAGTCCTTGCCGAGTGCCATGACGGCATCCTACCCCGGTTCAATGAATGAACCCACACTGCTACGCTCCCTAGGTTCATTGAACGAACCTAGGAGTCCGCCATGACGACACTCGCCGAGCCCCGGCCCGCCACCAGGACCGGTGCGGTCCTGGCCCTGCTCTGCGCCGCCCCGCTGCTGGTCATCCTCAACTACTCGACGCCGCTGATCCTCGCGCCCCAGACCAGCGCGCACCTCCACGCCGGCGCCACCGGCCACACCTGGATCATCAACGCCATCTCCCTCGGCCTGGCCGTCCCGCTGCTCACCTCCGGCAGCCTCGCGGACAACCGCGGCCGCCGCAGCGTCCTCGTCGGCGGCGCCTGGCTGTTCGCCGCCGCGATCCTCCTCGCCGCGCTCGCCCCGAACACGATCGTGTTCGTCATCGCCCGCATCGTCCAAGGCGCCGCCAGCGCCGCCCTGCTCACCTCGAGCCTGGGCATCATGGGCGCGGTCTTCACGGAGGCCGACGACCGGCGCCGGGCCACCGCCGCTTACGGCGCGATGATGGGCCTCGGCGTGGGCGCCGGGGCGGTGCTCGCCGCGCTCCTCAATGCGGCCTTGGGGTGGAACGGGCCGTACTGGCTGTACGCGGCGGCCGCGGCGGGCCTGGCGCTGGCGGGCCGCGCCGTGCTGCCGGAGTCGCGGGCCGAACGGGCCCGGCGGGCCGACCTCGCGGGGACGGTCACGCTCGGTCTCGCCGTCGCCGCGCTCATGTCGGGACTGACCCTCGGCCGCCAGGGCTGGTCCGACCCGGCCGTCATCGTCCTGCTGGTCGCCGCCGCGGTGTTCACGGCGGTGTTCATCGCCGTCGAACTGCGGGTCCGGGAGCCGATGCTCGACCTGGCCCTGTTCGCCCGGCCGGCGTTCCTGGTCGCCTCGCTCGGCGCCCTGGTCACCGGGATCGCGGTCATCAGCATGATGAGCTACCTGCCCACGGTGTACCAGGACGAGACGGGTCTGGGGCCGGTGGCGACGGCGGTGGTCGTCGCCGTCTGGTCGGCCGTGGCGTTCGCGGTCTCCTTGCAGGTCAAGCGTTTCGCTATCGGGTCCGGGACGCTCCTGGTGGCGGCGCTGGTCGTGGCCGGGATCGGCTCGGTGCTGCTGATCGGCCTGGCCGACGGCTGGTCGTGGTGGCACGCGGTGCCGGCGCTCGTCGTCGCCGGGGCGGGCTACGGGGCCGCGAACCCGGCGCTGACGCGGCTCAGCATCGACAGCGTCCCGGCCGACCGGGGCGGCATGGGCTCGGGGGTGAACAACACGATGCGGTACATCGGCACCGCGGCGGGCATCCCCGTCGTGGCGACGCTGGTGGACGGCATCGGCACCGACGGCGCCCTGCTGGCGTGCACGGCGCTCGCGGTCCTGGCGGCGGGCGGCTTCGCGCTCCTGTCAAGGCGGGCTTGACGAATCAGCGGGTTACGAGGCGACCAGGTCCGGGGTCTCGGTGCGGCGTTCGGCCGCGCCTGTGGTTGCGGCGACCGCGAGGGCGGTGAGGCCCAGCGCCACGCCGATCCAGACCGGGGCGAGGAGTCCGAAGCCGCCGTCGATGGCGAGGCCGCCGAACCAGGCGGAGAGGGCGATGCCGACGTTGAACGCCGCCGCGTTCACCGAGGAGGCCAGCGAGGGCGCCTCCTTCGCCACGTCCATGACGCGGGTCTGGAAGACCGGGACCATCGCGAACCCGGCCGCGCCCAGGACGAACACCATGATCGCGGCCGGGACCGCGTACGGGGCAACAAGGGCGAAGACGACCAGTGCGGCCGTGGCGGCGGCGATGGTGCCGTAGAGGGTCGGCATGAGCGCGCGGTCGGCGAGGCGGCCGCCGAGGAGGTTGCCGCCGGTCAGGCCGACGCCGAAGAGGATGAGCAGCCAGGGCACGGCCCCGGTGTCGAAGCCGGAGACGCGGGTGAGGATCGGCTCGAGGAAGGTGATCGCGGCGTAGGCCGCGCCCCAGCCGAGCATCGTGATCGTGAGGACCTGCCAGACCTGGGGCCGGCGGAAGACCGCGAACTCGGTGCGGAGCGAGCCGCCGGTGTCGCCGGGGCGGGAGGGCACGAACGCGATGATCGCGGCGAGCGAGACCGCGCCGATGACCGCGATGCCCCAGAACGCCGCGCGCCAGCCGAGCTGCTGGCCGAGGGCGGTGCCGAAGGGCACGCCCACGACGTTCGAGAGGGTCAGGCCGGTCATCATGAGCGCGATGGCGCGCGAGCGCCGCTCGGGGGCGACGAGGCCGGCGGCCATGACCGGGCCGATGCCCATGAACGCGCCGTGGCAGAGCGCGGAGACGACGCGGCCGGTCATGAGCACGCCGTAGTCGGGGGCCTTCGCGGCGAGCACGTTCCCGGCGATGAAGAGGCTCATGAGGACGATGAGCATGGTCTTGCGCGGCAGGCGGGTCCCCGCGGCGGTCATGATCGGCGCGCCGATCGCGACGGACGCGGCGTAGCCGGTGACGAGGAGCCCGGCCGTGGAGATCGAGACGTCGAGGTCGTCGCCGAGGGGGCCGAGGAGGCCCACGACGACGAATTCGGTGAGACCGATCCCGAACGCGCCCAAGGCGAGTGCCCCGAGTGCGAACATGCGGCGGCGTTTGGAGGTGGCCATGGCGGTCAAGTATTCGCCGCCGCACGGCGCCTTGTCCAGTACTTTTTACATCCATTGGAAAAATGCGCCCGAAGCGCGTCGCCGACGCCGCCGGGAGGCGGCCGGAGCCGCGTAGGCTGGGCCCGTGGCACAGAGCGAACCGAACCGGACCGACGGCACCGAGCACTCGACCAAAGGCGCGTACGTGACCGGCGGCGAGTTCACCAGGGACACGAACTACATCGAGGACCGCATCGTCGCGGATCCGGCGGCCGTGCGGGCCGCGCCGATCGAGCCGCACGCCAAGGTCGGCGACCCGCGCATGGCCGGGCTCACCGAGGGCGCGCAGGCCTGGCCGGTCGAGCCGGGCCGGTACCGGCTCGTGGCCGCGCGGGCCTGCCCGTGGGCGCACCGGTCGATCATCATCCGGCGTCTGCTCGGCCTCGAGGACGTGCTGTCCCTCGCGACGCCGGGGCCGACGCACGACGTGCGCTCGTGGACCTTCGACCTCAACCCCGACGGCCGCGATCCGGTGCTGGGAACCGAACGGCTGCAAGAGCACTACTTCAAGCGCTTCCCCGGGTACCCACGCGGCATCACCGTGCCCGCGATCGTCGACGTGCCCTCCGGCGAGCTCGTCACCAACAACTACCCGCAGCTCACGTTCGACCTCTCGACCCAGTGGACCGCGTACCACCGCGAGGGCGCTCCGGACCTCGTCCCGGCCGGGCTGGTCGACGAGATGATCCCGGTGATCGAGCGGATCTTCACCGAGGTCAACAACGGGGTGTACCGCGCGGGCTTCGCCGGGTCGCAGCGCGCCTACGAGCGGGCGCACGAGCGCCTGTTCACCGCCCTCGACTGGCTCGAGGAGCGCCTCACCGAGCGTCGCTACCTCATGGGCGACCACATCACCGAGGCCGACGTGCGGCTCTTCACCACCCTCGTGCGCTTCGACCCGGTCTACCACGGCCACTTCAAGTGCAACCGCAACAAGCTCACCGAGATGCCGGTCCTGTGGGCGTATGCGCGCGACCTCTTCCAGACCCCCGGGTTCGGGGACACTGTGGACTTCGACCAGATCAAGCGGCACTACTACGTGGTGCACGAGGACATCAACCCGACGCAGGTCGTGCCCGCCGGCCCGGACCTGGCGAACTGGCTCTCCGAGCACAGACGGGAAGCCTTGGGCGGCAAGCCCTTCGGCGACGGCACCGCGCCCGGCCCCATGACGGCCGAGGAGCGCCCGCCGGGCGCGAACCCGCTCTACCGGAGCTGAGTCACCAGCCCGCGGTGGTCGCGATCCGGCCGTCCCACATGTCGACGGCGGGGCCGTCCGGGTCCCAGCGGCGGCAGAACTCGCGCAGCTCGACGCAGCGCGCGACCATGGCGTCCTGGCGATCGGCCCAGTCCGGGACGGGCCCGCCGTAGCCCGCGAAGAACGCATCGAGGGCGTCGACGCGGTCGGGGTGGTGCGTCCGCACGATCCACTCGCACCAGGCGAGGTCCTCGATCGCCTCGCCGAGGTGCGCGAACTCCCAGTCGACCACGCCCGTCACGGCGTACGTGCTGAGGTTCGAGGTGAAGCCGAGCAGGAGGTTGTTCGGGCCGAAGTCGCCGTGGACCAGCACGGGCCCGCGGCCCGGCAGCGGCGCGCTGAGGGACTGGGGCGGGACCGCGTGGATGCTCCGCAGGATCGCGCCGCAGACGCGCAGCACCTCGGCGGCGTCGCCGGTCTCCAGGAGTTCCTGGCCCGGCATGCCCGGGACGAAACCGAGGGTCAGGGCGTCCCCGTCCGCGCCGAGCACCGGCGGGACCGGGACGACGTCGGCGAGATCGGCGAGCAGCCGCCCTTCGCGTTCGCGGCGCCCGGCCGCGTCGGGCCCTTCGTAGCGCTTGACGACGGTGGTCCCGTCGCCGTGGGTCCGGTTCGTGTAGCCGTGCGGGAGTCGGCGCATCCGCCGAGTATGCGGCAGCGGTACCGCGGCGGGCCAGCGGTTTAACGCCGGTCGAATACACGGTGCGGCGTGTGAGCTGCGGCCGTGACGGTGGCTCGGCCGCCCGCGCTCGGTTACGGTTGCGGCGACCGCCGCAGTCCAGGACGGAAGGCCCGCCGTGATCTACAGCCTCTTCGACTCCGCCGCCGCATACCGGCCGACCGAGGCCGAGCAGTCCGAGCCGGTGCCGCCGATCGAGGCGGTCCTGTTCGACTTCTCCAACACGATCTTCAAGCTCATCGACGCGGGCACCTGGCTGCGCCGCGTCGCCGCCGAGACCGGCCGGGCGATCGACGACGACCTCATCGAGAAGACCGCCGCGCAGCTCGGCGAGACCTACCGGATCCCCGAGGTCGCCGCCCTGCAGATCGGCCGCGACGAGTCCGCCGAGAAGCACCGCGAGGCCCTCCTCGGCTGGTTCGCCCACGTCGACTTCCTGCAGGGCATCGAGGCCGAGGCGTACGCCGCGATCGCCGCGCCTGACGCGTGGGTGCCCTACCCGGACACCGAGCCGCTGCTGCGCGAGCTGCGCCGCCGCGGGATCAAGACCGGCATCGTCTCCGACTTCCCTTGGGACGTGGGCGTGCACATGGAGCACTTCGGTCTCGACGACCTCATCGACGTGCGCGTCGTCTCGTACCAGTACGGCACCGAGAAGCCCGACCCCGTGCTGTTCCGCGCCGCCTGCGAGCGCCTCGGCGTCGACCCGCGCCGCGCCCTCATGGTGGGCGACAACCCGGCCAAGGACGGCGGCGCGGCCGCGAGCGGCCTGCGCGCGTACATCCTCCCGGGCGAGGTCCGCACCGGCGAGCGCGGCCTCGCGCACGTCCTCGGTTTCCTGCCGTAGCACGGCATCCCTTGAGGACGGTCCTCATCGACCTGCGGGTTTGCGCTGGAGTGCACTCCAGCTTCTAGCCTCGGGGCATGAGCGAACAACAGCACCCGATCGGCTCGGGCTTCGGCGCCCGTTCCACCGCGAGCGAAGTCCTCGCGGGCATCGACCTGACCGGCACGACCGCCGTCGTGACCGGCGGCTACTCCGGGATCGGCCTCGAGACCACGCGGGCCTTGGCGAACGCCGGGGCGAGCGTGATCGTCCCGGCGCGCCGCCCCGAGACGGCCGCCGCGAACCTCGACGGCCTGAAGGGCACCGAGGTCGACGAACTCGACCTCGCCGACCTCGACAGCGTGCGCGCCTTCGCCGAGCGGCGGCTCGCGGACGGCCGGCACATCGACCTCCTCATCAACGGCGCGGGCGTCATGGCCTGCCCCGAGACGCGCACGCCGGGCGGCTGGGAGCTCCAGTTCGCGACCAACCATCTCGGCCACTACGCGCTCGTGAACCGGCTCCTGCCGCTGCTCGACGGCGCCCGAGTCGTGTCCGTCTCCTCGGGCGGCCACGGCCTGTCCGCGATTCGCTGGGACGACCCGCACTTCGAGGGCGGCTACGACCGCTGGCTGGCGTACGGCCAGTCCAAGACCGCGAACGTGCTCTTCGCCGTCGAGCTCGACCGGCTCGGGGTCAAGGCGTTCGCGCTGCACCCGGGCGCGATCCTCACGCCCCTGCAGCGGCACATCCCGGTCGAGGAACAGCGCGAGATGGGCTGGATGGACGCCGAGGGCAACCCGCCGGAGTACTTCAAGAACACCGAGCAGGGCGCGGCCACGCAGACCTGGGCGGCCACCTCGCCGCAGCTCGACGCGCTCGGCGGCGTGTACCTCGAGGACTGCGAGGTCGCCGAGGTGAGCGCCGAAGGTGCCGGAGTGCGCCCGCACGCGATCGACCCCGATGAGGCCCGGCGGCTCTGGGCGTACTCGGCCGGGCTCACCGGTGTGAACGCCTTCGCCTGACCTCGCGGTTTGCCTTGGAGTGCACTCCAAGTCGTAGCTTCGGGGCATGAGCCACAAGCAGCAACCGATCGGATCGGGCTACCACGCCCGCTCGACCGCCGCCGACGTCCTCGACGGCATCGACCTCGCCGGGACGACCGCCGTCGTGACCGGCGGCTACTCGGGCATCGGCCTCGAGACCACGCGGGCCCTCGCGAACGCCGGGGCCCGCGTGGTCGTCCCCGCGCGGCGGCCCGACCTCGCCTCGCAGCACCTCGACGGCATCCCCGGCACCGAGGTGGACGAACTCGACCTCGCCGACCTCGACAGCGTGCGGGCTTTCGCCGAACGGCGCCTCGCGGACGGCCGGACCATCGACCTCATGGTGAACAGCGCGGGCATCATGGCCTGCCCCGAGACCCGCACACCGCAGGGCTGGGAACTCCAGTTCGCGGTCAACCACCTCGGGCACTTCGCGCTCGTGAACCGGCTGCTCCCCCTGCTCCGCGAGGCCCGCGTCGTGTCCGTCTCCTCCAGCGGGCACCGCCTCTCCCCGATGCGCTGGAACGACACGCGCTTCGAGCGCGGATACGACCGTTCGGAGGCGTACGGGCAGTCGAAGACCGCCAATGCGCTCTTCGCGGTCGAACTCGACCGGCTCGCGGCCCCGGCCGGAATCCGCGCGTTCGCCCTGCACCCGGGCGCGATCCTGACCCCGCTGATGCGGCACGTCCCGGAGTCCGAGCAGCGCGACATGGGCTGGATCGACGAGCACGGCAACCCGCCGGAGCACTTCAAGACCGCCGAGCAGGGCGCGGCCACCCAGACTTGGGCGGCCGCCTCGCCGAAGCTGGACGGCCTCGGCGGCGTGTTCCTGGAGGACTGCGAGGTCGCGGCGGTGAACCCCGACCTCGGTCCGGGACCGGGCGTGCGCCCGCACGCGATCGACCCCGATGAGGCCCGGCGGCTCTGGGCGTACTCGGCCGAGCTCACCGGTGTGAACGCGTTCGCCTAGGCGCCCTTGGCTTTCGGTTTGGCGCGCAGATGGGCGCGTTCGCCCTGGCTTCCGAAGAGGCTCAGGAACTCAACGGAGCGCCCGTCGGCGTTGCCGAACCAGTGCGGGGTGCGGGTGTCGAACTCGGCGGCCTCGCCCGGCTTCATCACGAAGTCGTGCTCGCCCAGGACGACCCGCAGGTTCCCGTTGAGGATGTACATCCACTCGTACCCCTCGTGGACCTGCGGAGTCGGCTCGCTCCTCTCGCCGCCGGGGATGATGAGCTTGTACGCCTGGATCCCGCCGGGGCGGCGGGTGAGCGGCAGGTAGATCATGCCGCCCCGGGTGACCGGTCGCATGTGGATGCGCGGGTCGCCCAGAGGCGGGGCGTCCACGAGGTCGTCGAGGGTCACGCCGTGCGCTTTCGCCAAGGGCAGCAGGAGTTCCAGCGTCGGCTTGCGGGCGCCGGACTCGAGCCGCGAGAGGGTGCTCACCGAGATCCCGGTCTGCTCCGAGAGGTCCGCGAGGGTCGCCTCCCGCTCCTTGCGCAGCGCGCGCAGGCGCGGGCCGACCGCGCCGAGGGCCTGGTCCATCGCTTCGTCCATGATCCGAGTTTGCCAGATCGGCAACAATCTTTGCCAGTTCCGCAGGGTCTCGTTTACGGTCGTGCCCGGAGGTGGTCGCAGTGACCGATGAACTGAGGGAACAGTACGACGTCGTGGTGATCGGCGGCGGCGCCGCGGGCCTGAACGGGGCGCTCATGCTCGCCCGCGCCCGCCGGTCCGTGGCCGTGATCGACGCGGGCGAGCCCCGCAACGCCCCCGCGCACGGGGTCCACGGCCTGCTCGGACGCGAAGGCATGCCGCCCGCGGAGCTGCTGTCGATCGGCCGCGGCGAAGTGCGCCAGTACGGCGGGCACGTCGTCGACGGCGCTGTCACGGGCGCGAAAGCGGGCGAAGGCGGCTTCACCGTCGCGCTGGCGGACGGCCGGGAGGTCAAGGCCCGCAAGCTCCTCGTCACGACCGGCCTGGTCGACCGGCTGCCGGAGATCCCCGGACTGGCCGAGCATTGGGGCAGGGACCTGGTCCACTGCCCGTACTGCCACGGCTGGGAGGTCAAGGACGAGGCGATCGGGATCGTCGCGACCGGACCGATGTCGATGCACGGCGCGCTCCTGTTCCGGCAGTGGACCTCGGACCTGGTGGTGTTCACCAATGAGCGTCTGGCGCTGCCGCCCGAGGAGGCCGAGAAGCTGAAGGCGCGGGGCACACGGATCGTCGACGGCGCGATCGAGCGGATCGAGTCGGAGAACGGGCGCATCAGCGGTGTGCGGATGGCCGGCGGCGAGTTCGTGCCGCGGACCGTGCTCGCCACCGCTTCGCGCATGGAGGCACGGGCCGGATTCCTGCAGGACCTGGGGCTGAACACGGTCGAGCACCCGTCTGGCGCGGGCGAGCACGTCCCCGCCGACCCGTTCGGCCGCACCGAGATCCCGGGTGTCTGGGTCGCCGGCAACGTCACCGACCTCATGGCCCAGGTCGGCGCCGCGGCCGCGGCGGGCGCGATGGCCGGGGCGCAGATCAACATGGACCTCGTCAACGACGACACGGCAGCGGCCGTGGCCGCGTACCGCGCCAGGTAGGCGGGAGACGTTGCAGGGCCGGGACAGTGTCCCGGCCCTCCAACGTGTCTCCTACTCCCCTGGGTCCGCTAATGCCCTGTGGGGGCGTTCCGCCAGATCATCTCGATGACCTCTTCGTCGGCGCGGCGCTCCTCGTTCCCCGTGGAGCCTCCGCCGCCGCCGAAGCCCAGGTCCTCGAAGTCATCGTCACCGCCGTCGGCCGCGGACACCACGGTCTCCGTGCCGATCTCCACCGGCAGGTCGGCCGCCGCGTAGTCGATCGCCTCGCCGCCGAACCCGCCGTCGCCGCCGTCACCCATCGCGTGCCTCCTCGTGTCGCCTGACGTCCCCTCCATTGTCGCGGGAGTCCGCCACACGCGGGGTCCGCCAGGAACCGATGTCGAGTTCGGGTGCTGCCTGCGGCCGTCACGCGCGGGCCGCCGCAAAGGCGGCGGCGCCCTCGCGGTCGAGCCAGGTGGCGAAGTCCATCAGGTCCGGATGCTCCTTGCGCAGCGCGTCGATGTCGGCGTGCCAGCCGCCGTTGTTGGCGAAGTCGTAGCCGGCGATGGCGTCGGCGCCCCTGTCGCCCAGGGCCTCGCGCGGAATATTGCGGTAGGCGACGGGTTGCCGCAGTGCCCGCTCCATGGCTCGGACGATCTGCGGCATGGTCAGCTCGTCGCCCGCGAGTTCGACGGTCCGGCCGACGTACTCGGCGGGACGGGTGAAGGCCAGCGCGGCGAAGGCGCCGATGTCGGTCGCCGCGATGAGCTGCAGCGGCACGTCCGGAAGGACGACGTCGGTGAGGACGCCGTCGCGGACGCCCATCTGCGGATGGACCTGGTTCTCCATGAAGCGGACCGGCCGCAGCGCGGTCAGCGGCAGGTCCAGGTCGCGGGCGTACCGCTCGAGGACGTCCTTGGTGTGCCAGCGCGTGATGCCGTGAGCCGCGTCGGCCGCGCCGACGGAGGCGTAGACGAAGCTGCGGACGCCCGCCGCGGCGGCGGCGTCGGCGACGTTGCGGCCCGCGCGGAGCTCGTCGTCGATGGTGAAACCGGTTGGCGTGCCCGGGTAGCCGATGGTGGGTTGGACGCTGAAGACGCCGTCGACGCCGTGCATGGCCGCGTCGAGCGAGGTGCGGTCGCCCATGTCGCCGCGGACGAGTTCGGCGCCGGCGACGGCGAGCGCCTGCGCGGCGGAGGCGGCGGGGTCGCGGACGAAGGCGCGGACCCGCTGCCCGGCGGCCAGCAGTGCGCGCGCCGTGGCGCCGCCTTGAGTGCCGGTGGCGCCGGTTACGAGAACGGTGGTCATCTTGTCTCCCAGTGGTGTCGAGTACGGGTCAGGTGTTGAGCAGGTGGTGGGTGCGGCCGAAGGCCAGGTCGTCGACCAGGCGGCGCTGCCACGGGCGCTGGACGACGGCATGAGTGAGCCGCCGGGTGGATCGCGGCGCGGCCATGATCTCGGCGGCCAGCTCCCAGGCGCGAGGCAGCAGCCGCTCGCCCGGGACGACCTCGTTGACCAGGCCCAGCTCCAGCGCCTCGGCGGCGGTGACGCCGGCTCCGCTGTAGAGCAGCCGCGCGGCCCGCTTGAGGCCGAGGAGCTCCTGAAAGACCAGGTGCTGGCCGTCGCCGGGCACGGCGCCGGATCGGAAGTGGGTGTCGTCGAAGGCGGTGCCGGGGGTGCACAGTGTCAGATCGCAGGCCAGGGCCAGTTCCTGGTGGTAGCCGGGGCCGTTGAGCGCGCCGATGGTCGGCACGTCCACGGAGAAGACGAGGCTTCGCAGGAGTGCGATGCCCTCGCGGTAGAGGTCGTAGCGGTCCTCGCTCCGCTGCGCCGGCGACCGGTCGCGCAGGGCGGGGTCGAGCCCGCCGGTCCACGCGTCGCCGGTGCCGGTGAGGACCAGCACCTCGTTGTCCGGATCCGCGCCGACCTCGCGAAGCACGTCGCCCCAGGCGCGGTGCAGCGCGAGTGACATGACGGCCGGACCGCCGCCGGTGTGCATGCGCAGCAGGAGCACGCCGTCGCGGCGTTCCATCGCGAAATGCTCGGCGTACCGGGCGGCGTAGTTCGGTGGCTGGGAGTTCATGGCGCCTCCTAAACAGGGAGTCTCCCCGTTTATCGTCGGCTACGATACAGGGACAGTCCCCGTTTATGCAAGCGCTGGGAGGCGGGATGCGGGCGGACGCCCGACGCAACTACGACCGGCTGGTGGCCGCTGCCAGGACGGCCTTCGCCGAACTGGGGGCCGACGCGCCGCTGGACGACATCGCCGTGCGCGCGGGAGTCGGCAACGCGACGCTCTACCGGCACTTCCCCACCCGGCAGGCCCTGCTCGAGGCGGTCTTCCGCGACCACATCGACGCGCTGTGCCACCGAGCCGAGGAACTGATGTCGGCGCCCGAGCCGGGTTCGGCGCTGCGGGAGTGGATGGGCGCGGTGATCGCGCAGGGAAGCACGGAACGCGGACTGGCCGCGTCACTGCTGGCGACGCTGGGCGAAGACGGCCCGTCGTGCCGCGCAGCGGTGTTCGGGGCGGCACGAGGGCTGCTGGAGCGGGCCCAGGAGACGGGCGAGGTCCAGGCCGGGGTATCGGTCGAGCAGTTGTTCAAGCTGGTGAACGCCATCGCGCTGGTGACCGAGACGGAGCCGGACGCGTCCGGGCAGGCGGCCGCCCTGCTCGACCTGGTCTTCCAGGGCCTGATCCCGCGCCCGTGAATGACGGACGCGGGCCCGGCGGGCGGGCCGGCCCCGCGCGATCGTCCCCGATGGCGGCTCCGACTCCCGACGAAGCCGAGGGTTGCGGTGCCGACGCATCGAGGCGATCGCGTTCCTAGGGGCGCGGCTTGCCGCTCGGCTTCGCCGAACCGCCTGTGGCCAAACGCATCAGGTCGGAGCTCAGGTCGATGTCGAGCTCCGTGCCGCCCGCGCTGCCGTACTCGTGCTGGTAGCTCTTCCAGGACTCGGTGCGGATCTTCTCGGCGAACCCGGACTCCATGAGCAGCAGGACCTCGATCGCGGCGCGCGAGATCCGCTCGCCGAGCTCCTTCGAGTTCCAGTCCTCAGTGGCCGCGAAGACCGAGGTCGGCACCGTCATCGTGCGCAGGTACGCGAACAGCGAGCGCATCTCGTGGTCCACGACCAGCGCGTGCCGCGACGTGCCGGCGGTGGCCGCGAGCACCACCGGCTTGGCGATGAGCAGGTCGTTGTCGAGCACGTGGAAGAACGAGCTGAACAGGCCGCTCGGCGCGGCCTTGTAGACCGGGGCGCTCGCGACGACCGCGTCGGCGCGGCCGAGCAGCTCGATCGCGCGGGTCATCTTGGGGCCCATGAGCTGCGAGACGAGCGCCGTCCCGATCTCGGTGGCGAGCTCGCGCAGGTCGATCACGTCGGTCGCGACCTTCTCGTCGCGCTCCTCGGCGAGGGTCCGCACGCGGTCGGCGATGCGGTCGGCGAGCATCCGCGTCGAGGACGGGTCGCTCGTGCCGCCGCTGACGACGACGAGGTGGAACGGTTGGGCGCCTTCGGGTCGGCGCTGCTGGACGGTCACAGGACGGCCTCCTGCCGGTTGCGTTGGGTGGGTGTCGCCGTCCCTTGGGCGGCGAGCTTGCGGCCGATGGCCTCGAGCTGGGCCATCTCCTCGTCGGTGAGCGCGGCGGTGACCGCGCGGGCCACCTCGACGGCGTGGCGGCCGCCGACCTGGCGCTGTCGTTCGCGGCCGGCCTCGGTGAGCGCGAGCCTGACGCCGCGCCCGTCCTCGGGATCGGCGGCGCGCTCGACCAGGCCGCGGTCGGCCAGGCGCTCGACGAGCCGGGACAGGGCGGGCTGGCTGAGCAGCACCGCCCGTCCCAGTTCGAACAGGCGCAGCGGTCCGTCGTGCTTGGACAGCGTGTAGAGCACGTCGTACTCGCGCATCGAGAGCTCGCCCCAGATCGGTTCGGCGGCGAACCGCTTCATGAGCGAGGCGTGCGCGGTGAGCAGCGACTCCCACGCCTCGTTGGCGCGGCGGCTTCTGCTGCGGGACATCGGGTCTCCCTAGATTTCCGGGTACTCGGCGGCGGCGTCGCTGTCCTGGTACGGCGAGGCGCCGGTGACGTTGTCGCCGCGGTTGGCGTTCGGGCGCGGCTGGCGGGCCGGGCCGTCGCCGTACTTGGCCTTGACGAGGCTCGCGTGCGTGGGCGCGTCGGCCGACTCGGGGTCGCGCCGGGCGGCGAGCTCCTTGCGCAGCACCGGGACGACCTCTTCACCGAGGAGGTCGAGCTGGTTGAGCACCATCTTCAGCGGCATCCCGGCGTGGTCGATGAGGAACATCTGGCGCTGGTAGTCGCCGAAGGCGTCGTGGAAGGTCAGGGTCTTGTCGATGACCTCCTGCGGGCTGCCCACCGAGAGCGGCGTGCCCTGCGTGAACTCCTCCAGGGACGGGCCGTGGCCGTAGACCGGGGCCTCGTTGAAGTACGGGCGGAACTCGCTCACCGCGTCCTGCGAGCGCTTCGCGATGTAGGCGTGGCCGCCGAGCCCCACGATGGCCTGCTTGCGCGTGCCGTGGCCGTAGTGCTCGAAGCGCTGGCGGTAGAAGTCCACGAGGCGCTTGGAGTGCGAGGTGGGCCAGAAGATGTGGTTGGCGAAGTAGCCGTTGCCGTAGAACGCGGCCTGCTCGGCGATCTCGGGCGTGCGGATCGAGCCGTGCCACACGAACGGCGGCACGTCGTCGAGCGGGCGCGGCGTGGAGGTGAAGCCCTGCAGCGGGGTGCGGAACTCGCCCTCCCAGTCCACGACGTCCTCGCGCCACAGCCGGTGCAGCAGGTTGTAGTGTTCGAGCGCGAGCGGCAGGCCCTGGCGGATGTCCTGGCCGAACCAGGGGTACACCGGGGCGGTGTTGCCGCGGCCGAGCATGAGGTCCATGCGGCCCTTGGAGAGGTGCTGAAGCATCGCGTACTCCTCGGCGATCCGCACCGGGTCGTTGGTGGTGATCAGGGTGGTCGCCGTGGTGACGATCAGCCGCTCGGTGAGCGCCGCGATGTGCGACAGCAGCGTGGTGGGCGAGGAGGAGAAGAAGGGCGGGTTGTGGTGCTCGCCGATGGCGAACACGTCGAGGCCGACCTCTTCGGCCTTGACGGCGATCTTGAGGATGCCGTCGATCCGCTCGGCCTCGCTCGGGGTCTCCCCCGAGACCGGGTCGCGCGTGATGTCACTGACTGAGAAGATGCCGAACTGCATCGTATTCCCTGCTCTCCCCGCCGCAGCGGTCCAATCTTCATGCGTTTGCATCTACCTTAACCCTCCGGGGGCGAGGACTATTCCGAATCGACGGAGGCACTGCTCACACCGTGGAGACGCCGAACGGCCGGGCCCCCGGGCGGGTCCGGCCGTTCGCATGGTCAGGACGTCGGCGCGGACGGCCCCGCCGCGGGGCGGGGCCGTCTTGGTGGCATTGCTCAGAAGGTCAGTGCTCAGAGAGTCCACTGCTGGTTGGCGGCGCCGGTGCAGTCGTACTGCTGGAGGCGGGTGCCGTTGGCGGTGCCGGAGCTGATCACGTCGAGGCATTTGCCGGAGTGGCGGGCGACGAAGGAGACGTAGCCGCCGCCGGCGTCGCGCACCTGCCACTGCTGGTTGGCGCCGGTGCCGCAGGTCCACTGGATCGCCTTGGCGTTGTCGGCGGTCGAGGCGCCGCTGATGTCGATGCACTTGCCGGACGCCTGGGAGACGATCTGGACGTAGCCGCCGCCCGCGTCGCGCAGGATCCACTGCTGGTTGGCGCCGCCGTGGCAGTCGTACTGGATGATCTCGGCGCCGTCGGCGGTGGACCCGCTCACGACGTCGATGCATTTGCCGGAGACGCGGCTGACGATGTCCGTGGCCTGGACCCCGCCGCCTCCCTGGCCCCAGCCGTGCAGGATCCGGTCGGCGCCGGAGCGGTTGCGGATGGCGAGGTCGATGGCGGTGCCGCTGCCGCTCTTGGCGAACATCGAGTACCAGTCGTGGCCGGAGTTGTTGCTGATCTTGCCGCCGAGGGCGGGCCAGTAGGTCGAGCCCATGCCGAGTTCGCGCTGGGCGTCGGTCACGGCGCGCAGGTAGCGGACGAAGTTCTGGGTGCTGGCCGGGTCCGCGTAGTTGAGGCCGTTGTCCATCGGCGCGCCGTATTCGGTGAGCACGGCGCGGGAGGCGCAGCTGCCGAGGCCGTCCTTGAAGCTCTGGACCCACCAGGCGTAGTCGTGCTCGCCGTAGAAGAACGCGTAGTGGTGGTAGGAGAGGAGCGTGCCGCTGAGGCGGCTGTCCGCGCACAGCGGCTTGACGTCCTGGGCGAAGCCGGCGCCGTCGATGAGGATGCGACCCTTGGGGACCGAGGGGCGGGCGTTGACCCAGGCGGCGGCCACGTTCGCCCATTCGCTCGCGCTGTAGCCGTGCGGCTCGTTCATCGGTTCGAAGTGAACGAGGCTGTTGGAGCCGTACTTGGCGACCACGGTGTCCCACATCGCGTTGAACGCGCCCATGTTGGTGATGCGCCCGCCCGAGGCGGCGCCGTCCTCCCAGTACGCGAGGATGACCTTGAAGCCGCGCTCGGTGGCGGCGTCGATGGCGGCGGCGTAGTTGTTCCACCAGGCGGTGCCCACGGTGTGGGTGTTGACGGGAAGCCGGATCGTGTTGGCGCCCATGAGGGTTTCCATGTCGCTGTACACCGCGTCGGCCTTGGCGTGGACGGTGGCGTAGCTGTCGGTCTGGCTCAGGCCGTCGAGGACGAGCGGCCCGGTGTTGAAGTTGTCGCCGAGCATGGCCCAGTTGAAGCCCCGGAAGGCGTTCGTGTTCGCGGCGGCGGGGGCCGCGTCGGCGAGCGCGAACGCGGGCACCAGGACCAGCGTGGCGAGTGCGGTGAGCAGGAGTCGAAGCAGGGACCGCCTGGGGTGGGCGGCGGATGCGGCGTTCATAGGGCCGGCCTATCTCGTGCGGCGGGCGCACGTGCGAGGGAGCAGAGGGATGGGCGCGCTAACATCCGCCCAAATTATGACAGTGCGCCGAACACCCGGTCAAGCATTGATGCATGTCGATCTTCAAATAACCCAGAGGTCGCGTCAGCGCCCCGCGACACGCCGCAATGGATCGTCAAGAAAACGTCAAGAATCGTGAATACGGGTCGCGATTCGGGTTTCGGCGTGCCTGTCGGACTACGATCCGGCAGCGAAAGGAGCAATAACCCGTGACCGCTCAGACCAGTGCAGACCCCGCCGACCCCTCCCTGGCGCCTCCCCCCGACGGCTCCCGCAGCACCTCCGCCAGGGGCGCGACGCGACTCGCACTCCTCGTGGGCGCCCTCGGCGTCGTGTACGGCGACATCGGCACCAGCCCGATCTACGCCCTCCAGACCATCTTCAACCCCGGCGACCCGCACCCGGTGCCGACCAGCGTGGACAACGTCTACGGCGTCATCTCGCTCATCTTCTGGTCGCTCGTGCTCATCGTGACGGTGTTCTACGTCGGCCTCGTGATGCGCCTCCACAACGAGGGCGAGGGCGGCATCATGGCCCTCATCACGCTGATCCGCCGCCACAGCCAGGGCCGCGGCCGCAAGGCCGGCCTCTTCCTCGCGGGCCTCGGCATCTTCGGCGCCGCCCTCTTCCTGGGCGACAGCATGATCACCCCCGCGATCTCGGTGCTCTCGGCCGTCGAGGGCGTCAAGACCGTCAACCCCGACCTCGAGACCTTCATCATCCCCGCCACGGTGGTCATCATCGTGGGGCTGTTCGCGTTCCAGCGCAAGGGCACCGCGGTCATCGGCCGCTGGTTCGGCCCGATCATGATCGTGTGGTTCACCGTCCTCGCCGTGCTCGGCCTCGGCGGCATCTCCCGCAACCCCGAGATCCTCCGGGCCCTCTCCCCCACGTACGCGGTCGACTTCCTCTTCGGCCACTTCGGCGTCGCGTTCTTCGCGCTCGCCGCGATCATCCTGACCTTCACCGGCGCCGAGGCGCTGTACGCGGACATGGGGCACTTCGGCCGCAAGCCGATCTCCCGCGCCTGGCTGTTCATGGTCTTCCCCGCGCTGCTGCTCAACTACATGGGCCAGGGCGCGCTCATCCTCGAGGACACCGGGAACGTCCAGGGCTCGTTCTTCCTGCTCGCCCCCGAATGGGCGCGCATCCCGCTGCTGGTCCTGACCGGCACGGCCACGGTGATCGCGGCGCAGGCCGTCATCAGCGGCGCGTACTCCGTCGCCTCGCAGGCCTCCGAACTGGGCTACCTGCCGCGCCTGCGCATCGCGCACACCTCCGAGCACCACTACGGCCAGATCTACGTGCCGTGGATCAACTGGCTGCTCATGGTCTCGGTGCTGACCCTGGTGTTCGCGTTCCGCACCTCGGAGGCGCTGGCGTTCGCCTACGGCATGGCCGTGATCGGCACGATCGTCATCGTCACCGTGCTGTTCCTGTACTTCGCGCGCGTCCGCTGGGGCACGCCGAGGTGGGTGCTGTGGACCGGCGGCGGGCTGCTGCTGGCGCTCAACGTGACCTTCCTGGCCGCGAGCAGCACCAAGATCATCCACGGCGCCTGGCTGCCCCTGCTCATCGGCCTGACGGCGTTCACCGTCATGATCACGTGGCAGCGCGGCCGCGAGGTCGTCTCGGCCGAGCGCGAGCGCCGCGAGGGCCCGCTGCGCGAGTTCGTGGACAAGATGCGCCGCGGCGAGCCCAAGGCCGCCCAGGTGCCCGGCACCGGCGTGTACCTCGGCCGGGGCAAGGACTCCGCGCCCCTGGCGCTGCGGGCCGCCCTGGAGCTCAACCACGCCCGCTACGCGCAGACCGTGATCCTCTCGGTCCAGACCGAGCCCGTGCCGCGCGTCCACGACGACGAGCGCATCATCGTCGACGACCTCGGCAACTGCCAGGACTCGGTCATCCACGTGACCGTCCGCTTCGGCTACGCGGAGACCCCCGACGTGCCCCGCGCGCTCGGCCTCGTGAGCCTCGAGCAGTCCGAAGGGCGGAAGCTGCGCCTCGACAAGGCCACCTACTTCCTGTCGACGATCCAGCTCCGGGCCGGCAAGGCGCGGACCATGGCGGCCTGGCGCAAGCACCTGTTCATCGCCACCTCGCACATCACCTCCGATGCGGCCGAGCACTTCCAGCTCCCCCGCGACCGCACGATCATCGTCGGCTCCCACATCGAGGTCTGACCCGCCAACCCCTGAGAGAACGGCCCGGGCGCGCTGCGCCCGGGCCGTTCCGCATTCCGTGGCGCTGCGGGCTTGACACGGCGGGTGTGCGACCAGGTAGAGTGAACCGCGCTTTACCGATAAATATCGTCCGCGCAACACCACCGCCCAACCGCCAGGAAGGCTCCCATGAGCAACGACGCCGTCTCCGCCGTCATCAACGTCGACATCGAAGGCCCCACGATCAGCAAGCACGTGTACGGCCACTTCGCCGAGCACCTGGGCCGCTGCATCTACGGCGGCTTCTACGTGGGCGAGGACTCCGACATCCCCAACGTGCGCGGCATCCGCCTCGACGTCGTCGAGGCCCTCCGCGCCCTCGACATCCCCAACCTGCGCTGGCCCGGCGGCTGCTTCGCCGACGAGTACCACTGGATGGACGGCATCGGCCCCAAGGAGGACCGCGCCGTCATGGTCAACACCCACTGGGGCGGCGTCGAGGAGAACAACCACTTCGGCACCCACGAGTTCATGGACCTGTGCGAGCTGCTCGGGACCGAGCCGTACATCTCCGGCAACGTCGGCTCCGGCACCGTCCGCGAGATGAGCGAGTGGGTCGAGTACATCACCCGCGACGGCGACTCGCCGATGGCCCGCCTGCGCAAGCAGAACGGCCGCGAGGAGCCCTGGAAGGTCAAGTTCTGGGGCCTGGGCAACGAGACCTGGGGCTGCGGCGGCAACATGACCGCCGAGCAGTATGCGATGGACGCCCGCAAGTACGCGACCTACTGCCGCAACTACGGCGACAACAAGCTCTACCGCATCGCCGCCGGTGCCGCCGACTCCGACTACGGCTGGACCGAGACCCTCATGAAGCAGTTGAGCCACCTCGGCTGCCAGCGCGTCGAGCGCCCGCTCTACCAGGCCCTCTCCATTCACTACTACACGATCGCCGGCGACTGGGCCGACAAGGGCGACGCGACCGTCTTCACCGACGACGAGTACTACACGACGATGCTCAAGGCCAACCGCACCGACGAGCTGCTGACCGGCCACGCCAACGTCATGGACCTGTACGACCCGAAGAAGGAGATCGGGATCGTCATGGACGAGTGGGGCACCTGGTGGAACGTCGAGCCCGGTACCAACCCCGGGTTCCTGTACCAGCAGAACACGATGCGCGACGCCCTTGTGGCGAGCCTCCACTTCGACATCTTCCACAAGCACGCCGACCGCCTGTTCATGGCGAACATCGCGCAGACGGTGAACGTGCTCCAGGCGATGATCCTCACCGACCCCGACTCGGGCGCGCTGGTGCTGACGCCGACCTACCACGTGTTCCAGATGAACAAGGGCCACCAGGACGCGGCGTCGCTTCGCGTGGACACCCCGGCGGGCGTCCCGACCCGCGAGGTCGACGGCAAGGAGCTGGCGACCGTGTCGGTCTCGGCCTCCCGCAAGGACGGCCGCCTGCTCGTCTCGCTGTCGAACCTGGACGCCGAGGCCGGCCAGGACGTCGAGATCGACCTGCGCGGCGGCGGCCTGGGCGAGTTCGAGTCGCTGGTCCTCACCGCCGACACGCTCCAAAGCCACAACACGCCTGAGCAGCTGGAGGCCGTTGCGCCGCAGAAGCACGACGGCGTGAAGCTCGAGGGCTCGAAGCTCCGCGTGCACCTGCCCGCGCACTCGTTCGTGACCGTCTCGGGTGCCATCGCGTGAGCGAGCGGTTCACCGTCCGCGTCGGCGCCGCTGGCGCCGACGCGGCCCCCGACCTGTGGGGCCTGTTCATCGAGGACCTGAACGATGCCCTCGACGGCGGACTCAACGCCGAGTCGGTCCGCAACGGCGACTTCGAGTTCGACGAGTCCGACCGGGAGGGCTGGAACGCTCTGACCGGTTGGAGCGTCGTCGGTGAGGTCGAGGTGCGCCGGGAGGACCCGGTGCACGCGAACAACGCGCATCACGTGCGCGTCACCGGCCCGGCCGTGCTCGCGAATGAGGGCTGGGACGGCGTCGGCGTCGCCGAGGGCGGCCGGTACCGGCTCGCGTGCTTCGTTCGCGCGCAAGGAGAGCCGGTGCGGATCGAGGCCGAGGTGGGCGAGGGGCTCGCGCGGGCCGCGTTCGTGGCGGACCCGGGCGGCTGGCAGCGGGTGGAGGTGGACTTCACCGCCGTCGCGACCGGGCGCGGCGAGCTGCGGCTCGCGGTGCCCGCTGGCGCGGTGGTGGACCTCGACTGCGTCTCGGTGCGGCCCATCGGGTCCGACGGCGAGCCGCTGACCTTCCGTCCCGATCTGCTGCAGGCGCTGCAGGATTTGAAGCCGAGCTTCATCCGCTTCCCTGGTGGGTGCGTGGCGCACGGGCTCGGCCTTGAGAACCTGTACCACTGGAAGCGCACGATCGGGCCGCGCCACGAGCGCGAGCAGATCCGCAACCTGTGGGGATACCACCAGTCGCGACAGATCGGGTACATGGAGTACTTCGAGCTGTGCGAGGCCACGGGCGCGACGCCGATCCCGATCGTCGCGGCGGGCGTGTGCTGCCAGAACACGCCGGGCGGCGGCGCCCCGATCCCCGAGTCCGAGATGGACGCGTACGTGCAGGACGTGCTCGACCTGGTCGAGTTCGCCAACGGCGACACCGAGACGCCTTGGGGTGCAAGACGGGCCGAGCTCGGGCACCCCGAGCCGTTCGGCCTCCGCTACCTCGGCGTGGGCAACGAGGACCAGATCACCGACGCGTTCCGAGACCGGTACGCGCGCATCGAGGACGCCCTCGTCGCCGCGCACCCGGAGATCGCGGTCATCGGCACGAGCGGCCCCCAGCCGGCCGGGCCCGACTACGAGGCCGGGTGGGCGTACGTGCGCGAGCGCGGCACGCCGATCGTGGACGAGCACGGCTACCAGATCCCGCGCTGGTTCCACCAGAACATCGACCGGTACCAGGCGTACGACCCGGCCGAGGCGAAGGTCTACATCGGCGAGTACGCGGCCCGGTCGAACAAGATCCGCTCGGCGCTGGCCGAGGCGGCGTACATGATCGGGCTCGAACGCCGCCCCGAGGTGGTGCGCCTGGCCTCGTACGCGCCGCTGCTGGCGCGCATGGGGCACACGCAGTGGGAGCCGGACCTCATCTACTTCACCGCCGACGAGGTGCGCCCGAGCGCCTCGTATTTCGTGCAGCGCGGGTTCGCCGAGGAGCGCGGCGAGCGCGTCCACGCGGTCGAACTCGAAGGGGTGCAGGCCGTTCCGGTGGCGCTGCCGCGCGCGGGCACGGCGCTGCTGCGGTCGCGCGGGGCGACGGTGGCGTTCACTGATGTGGTCCTCGACGGCAACCGGATGCCCGAGGTGGTCACCGGGCCGGAGGGCGAGGGCGTGCTCCTCGGCCCGATCGACCCGGCCGCCGCCGAGCTGTCGTTCACGGCCGAGCGCCGGGACGGCGAGGAGGGCTTCGTGGTGCGGCTGGGACCCGAAGCGCCCCAGAGCTTCCTGGAGCTGCAGATCGGGGCCTGGCAGAACAAGTCGACCTCGGTGACCCGCAGCGACGACGGCATCGGCGAGAACGACCACGGGCCGCTGCCGTGGCGCGGCGTGCGCACCGGCGAGCCGCTGAAGATCCGCGTGAAGCTCGACGGGCCGCGCGTGCGCGTATGGGTCGACGACGAGCTGCGGCACGACTACGAGCAGGACCTGCGGCCCGAGCAGCGGGTCGTCGCCGGGGCGCTCTCGCGCGCGGGCGAGCGCGGCACCGAGTACGTGGTGCGGCTGGTCAACGCCACGGACACGGCGCGGACGGCGGCGATCGAGCTGCCGGAGGCAGGCCCGGTCGCGGCGTCGATGACGCTCATGTCGGGTGCCGGGCCCGACGCGGGCGTGCCGGGCGAGGCCTCGCCCGCGACCCTTGTGGACGTGACCGCGAAGGGCGATGACGGCATCGACCTGGATCTTCCTCCGTGGTCCTTCGCGACGGGCGTCATCCGCACCGGCGGTTGAAGTACACGCAGTGGAATGACCGCCCGTCGGATGATGGGAGGATGGTCGGCAGATGGAGAGGCGGTAACTGACATGGTGACGATGAGCGACGTGGCGCGGCTGGCCGGGGTGTCGAAGATGACGGTATCCAATGTGGTCAACAACCGGCCCGGGGTGAGCGACCCCGTGCGCCGGCGCGTGCTCGAAGCCGTCCAGCAGTCCGGTTACCGCCTCAACGTCAACGCCCGCACGCTGAAGGCCGGGCGCACCGGGGTGATCGGCCTCGCGGTGCCCGGCATCGACCAGCCGTACTTCGGGACGCTGAGCGTGAACGTGATCCAGGCGGCCCGCGCCAAGGGCTTCCACGTGGCCGTCGAGCAGACCGACGCGGCGGAGGAGGGCGAGGCGAACGCGATCGCCCAGTCGCACCGGCTGCAGTTCGACGGGCTCATCATCAGCGCCGTGATCCTGGACCCGCGAGAGCAGGCGCACACCTGGGCGGACTTCCCGATCGTGATGCTCGGCGAGCGCGACTTCGGGCACACGATCGACCACGTGGGCATGGACAACGAGGCCGGTTCGCGCGCGGCCACCGAGCACCTCATCGAGCGCGGCTGCACGCGGATCGCGAACGTCACCGGCTGGAGTCTCGAAGGCGTGCACGTGGGTTCGCGCCGCTATCACGGCTACAAGGAAGCGCTGAAGGCCGCGGGGATCCCGGTGGACCCGGCGCTGGTGTGCTTGTCCGGCATGGGTTTGGAGACCGGTCGCCGCGCCGTGCACGACCTGCACGAGGCGGGCGTCGAGTTCGACGGCGTCGTCGCGGTCACGGACACGGTGGCCCAGGGGGTGCTGCGGGGCCTGGCCGACCTGGGTCTGCGCTGCCCCGAGGACGTGCGCGTGGTCGGCTTCGACGACATCACGGTGGCAGAGTTCATGACACCCTCGCTGTCCACGATCAACCCCGGTCACCGCTGGATGGCCGAGAAGGCCGTGGAGCTCATCGTCGCGCGCCTCGAGGACCCGAAGCGCCCGCCGGAGGACTACACGGCGCCGTTCGAGCTCAAGATCCGCGAGTCCACTCGCTGAAGCGGAAGCGGCCCCGGCGCATCGCGCCGGGGCCGTTCCCTCATTCAGGTCAGGTGAGCGAGCCGGTGACGTTGCCGCCGGATTCGGTCACGTAGTAGGTCACGGTCTTGCCGCTCCAGAAGTGGAACGTCAAGGTCACCTTCTGGCCGTCGTTCACGTCGGTCCAGAACGCCTGCGGGAGGCTGATCGTGCCGGCCGTGTAGTCCGGGCTGAAGGCGCGCGCGAACTCCTTGTAGGGGGTCCAGTTCTGCGGGCCGGCGGGCGTGCCGTCCGCGTACTTCGCCTCCATGGTCGCCAACTGGTCGCCCTTGAACTGGGTGGGGATCGCGAACGATCCGGTCGTTCCCGACGCGGCCGACATCGTCGGCTGGTCGTAGGAGATGACGCTGATCCGCCACGGCGCCCCCTGCGAGAACACCGCGCTCAGGTTGGCCTTGACCCCGTAGTTGCGATCGCCCAGGAGGCTGGTGAGCCTGCTCGCCTTGATCGTGAGGGTGGTGCCCGAGATCGTGTAATCGGTGCCCTGCACCAGGTTCTGGGTGCCGAGGCGCAGCGCCTGGAACGTGGTGCCGTTCGGGTTCAGCGTCAGCGACACGTCCGAGACCGTGCCGGACTTCGCCACGTACACCTGGTCCGTGGAGGCGGTGCCCGAGCGGGTGGTCCAGCTGGCCTTCATCATGTTGAAGAGCTCCGGGTCCTTCCAGGTGAAGCCGGTCCGGTCGAAGTGCTGGCCGTTGTCCCACAGCTGGAGCGTGAGGCCCTTCTGCCGCGCGTAGTAGCCCATGTACTCGAAGAACTTCAGCTTCTCGCCCTGCTCGACCGTGCCGGTGTGGGCGTCGAAGCCCAGGAGGCCCCACTCGCCGACGATGACCGGGATGCCGTTCGCGACGAACTCGTTGTAGGCGCGGTCGAAGTAGCCCTCGAGGTCGGCCTGCACCTCCGCGTTGAACTTGGTGTAGCCGGCGACGTTCACGCTGAACGGCCAGAAGCCGTAGTAGTGGATGGTCGCGGCGATGTTGTCGTCGTTCAGGGCCGCGATGGTG
Source organism: Glycomyces lechevalierae (assembly GCF_027622945.1). Classification (GTDB taxonomy): domain Bacteria; phylum Actinomycetota; class Actinomycetes; order Mycobacteriales; family Micromonosporaceae; genus Glycomyces; species Glycomyces rutgersensis. The sequence goes on from NZ_JAPZVQ010000001.1 coordinate 377,362, forward strand.
TCGCTGAGCGCGTCGAGGCGGCCCTGCTCGGCGTTGGTGTGCAGGGTCGGCAGGACCAGGACGCGGGTGGCGTTGTTCCCGCCGGTGCCGCGCACGATCTCGTGGAACGAGGTGTTGAGGTCGTCCAGGAGGGCGTAGGCGGTCGCGTCGTCCACATTGTTGAACTGCGGCTCGTTGATGCTCTCGAACAGGAGCTCCTGCGGCGCGTCCCGGAAGCGGGTCGCCAGCGCGTTCCAGATCGCCTCGTAGCGGTCCTCGACCACCGTGCGGTTGGTGTTCATGTCCGCCGCCCAGATCCACGAGTCGTGGTGGATGTTGATGAGGACGTACAGGTCCGCGTCGAGGGCCCAGTTCACGACCTCCTCGACCCGGTCGAGGTAGGCGGTCTCGACGGCGTAGGGCGCCGTCTTGGACTGGTGGTTGTCCCAGGTGACGGGGATGCGGATGCTCTTGTAGCCCTGGGCGGCCACGTTCTGGATGAGCGACTGGGTGATGCGCGGGTTGCCCCAGGCGGTCTCGTCGGCGCCCACGGCGTCGAGGGAGTTGCCGAGGTTCCAGCCCGGCTGCATGGCCGCGACGGTCTCCATGGCGCTGGCCCCGCCGGTGGGCGGCGGCGTCGTGGTGGGCGGGTTGCTCGTGGGGGTGCCGGTCGAGCCGTCGCAGAGGACGCCGTTGAGCTTGAACTGGGTCGGCAGGCCGTTGGTGCCGGACCAGGAGCCGTTGAAGCCGAAGGAGACCGAGCCGTTGGTGGCGATCGCGGCGTTGTAGTCCACGTTCTTCGCGGTGTAGGTGTCACCGGAGTTGGTGGTGGTCGCGCCCCACGCCTGGGTGACGCGCTGGCCGTTGGGGAAGGTCCAGACCAGGTTCCAGCTGTTCACGGCCTGGCCGAGGTTGGTGATCGCGACGTTGCCGGTGAAGCCGCCGGGCCATTGGTTGGCGACCTTGTACTCCACTTTGCAGCCTTCGGCCGCGTAGGCGACCGAGGGCACGAGTATGCCGAGACCGGCCGCCATGGTGGCGACCGCCATCACCACCAGGGTGATCCATCTGCGGGTACGTCGATTGAGGCCTTGCATGGCGCTCCTTAAGTCCGCGTTGACTTGCCGGGGGTCGAACGAGGAAGCGAATCGATACTCCTCGATACAAGAATAAGTTTATCGACGCAACTTTGACAAGCGCTCCCGCGAACCGGTTTCAAACCGGACCGCTCCGAAGAGGACGGGGGTTGTCCGATTTGCACCCTTGACAGCGGAAAGCCTTTTCCTTACGCTCGTGGCAACCGGTTGATTGAAACATTTCAATGTGTTCATCGGTCGGCACCCTGGGGCCCTCGCCTCCAGTGCGACAACGAAGTTGCGAAGGGAAGCAACATGTCTCGTCGAAGAAGCGTGCGCACCGCGCTCGTGGCCGGTTTCGCCGGCATCATCGCCACCGCGGCCACCCTGGTCGCGATGCACTCCGCCTCCGCCGCGCCCATACGGTACGAGGCCGAGACCTCGCCCGCCACGTGCTCCGGCACCATCGACTCCAACAACGCCGGGTTCTCCGGCACCGGTTTCTGCAACACTCCCAACGCCGTCGGCGCGACGGCCCAGTTCACGGTGAACGCCGCCAGCGCGGGCACCGCCACCCTTGGCATCCGGTACGCCAACGGCACCACCGCCACCCGCCCCGCCGACATCACCGTCAACGGCTCGGTCGCCCAGTCCGCCAGTGCCTTCGGCGGCACGGGCGCGTGGACCACTTGGTCCACGAAGACCCTGACCGTGCCGGTGAACGCCGGCAGCAACACGATCCGTCTGACCTCCACCAGCGCTGACGGCCTCGCCAACATCGACTACCTGGACTTCGAGATCACCGGCGGCGGCACCACGACCCCGCCGCCGACCGGCAACGCGATCTACGTCGCGCCGGGCGGCTCGGACTCGGCCGCGGGCACCGAGGCGGCCCCGACCACCCTGGCCTCGGCGCTGAGCCGGGTGAACGCGGGCGGCACCATCTACATGCGGGGCGGCACCTACAACTACTCCTCGACGATCGTCATCGACCAGGACAGCGGCTCCTCGAGCGCCCGCACGACGCTCGCGGCGTACCCGGGCGAGAAGCCGGTGCTGAACTTCTCGGCGCAGGCCGAGGCCTCGGCGAACCGCGGCCTGGCGCTGTACGCGAACTACTGGCACCTCAAGGGGCTCATCGTGGAGCGGGCCGGTGACAACGGCATCTTCGTGAGCGGCAGCAACAACATCATCGAGCGCACGATCACGCGCTACAACCGCGACTCGGGCCTGCAGCTCTCGCGCCAGTCCTCGACGAGCACGACGGCGTCGTGGCCGGCGAACAACCTGATCATCAGCGCCGAGTCGCACGACAACGCGGACGCCGACGGCGAGGACGCGGACGGCTTCGCCGCGAAGCTCACGGTGGGCTCGGGCAACGTGTTCCGGTACGCGGTGGCGCACAACAACGCCGACGACGGCTGGGACCTGTACACCTACTCCGACTACGACCCGATCGGGACGGTGCGGATCGAGGACTCGCTGTCGTACCGCAACGGCACCCTCTCCAACGGCACGGTCTTCTCCAACGGCGACCGCAACGGCTACAAGCTGGGCGGCGAGAGCGTGCCGATCAACCACACGGTGCTGCGGAGCATCGCGTTCGACAACGGCCAGCACGGGTTCACGTACAACTCGAACCCCGGCTCGATGACGATCTCGAACAACCTGAGCATCGACAGCGAGGAGCGGAACTTCCAGTTCAGCGCGGGCTCGCACGTGTTCCGCAACAACACCTCGTGCTTCTTCAGCGGCGGCACGAACGACAGCGTCTCGGGCAACGCGGACAGCTCGAACCAGTTCTGGTCGGGCTCGAACGGTTCGCGCTGCGCGAACTACTCGGGCGCGCTGGGCTGGTCCTTCGACTCGACCGGGAAGCTCGTGGTGACCTTGGGCGGCAGGATGGTGACGCTCTGACCTGACCGTCACGCAGCGGCGGCCCGTCCTTCCGGACGGGCCGCCGTTCGCCGTCTCAGGGGCGGGGCCCCATGCCGGCGAAGAGCGCTTCGACGAGGCCGTCCACGAACTCGTAGGTGACGGGCTCCTGGGTGATGAGGAAGCGGTAGTAGACGGGGCCGGCCAGCATCGCCTGGGCGAGTGACGAATCGAAGTCGGGGGCGATCTGGCCGGTGGCCTTGGCGCGCTCGATGCGGGCGACCGAGCGGGCTTCGAGGGGGCCGAAGAAGCGCTCGTTGAGGCTGGCGGCGACGACCGGGTCGTGCTGGATCTCGCCGGCGAGGGCCTGGAAGAGCGCGCCCCAGGGCTCGCCGGCCATGAGGTCCACCGTGGCGTGGAGGCGCTGCCGGAGGTCGGCTTTGACGTCGTCGGTCTCGGGGAGGTCGGCGGCCGGTTCCAGCGTGCTCAGCAGCGAGTCGTGGAAGAGCATGCCCTTGGAGGGCCAGCGGCGGTAGATCGTGTGCTTGCCGACGCCGGCGCGGGCGGCGACCGCTTCGATGCTGAGTTTGGCGTAGCCGATCTCTTGGGCCACTTCGATGGTGGCGCGCATGATGGCGTCGGTGCGGTCGGCGGAACGGGTGCGATGCGCGGTCATGTGACCATCATAACGGCACGGCACGTGCCGTGTTGACAGAACCCGGGGGCGGGTGCATACTGATTCCAGAACGGCACGAACCGTGCCGTGCCGATCCTGCCGGATCGGTCACCCCCGCAAGGCGGAAAGAAGGACATCATGAGCAAGGTCTGGTTCGTCACCGGTTCGTCCCGCGGCCTCGGACGCGAATTCGTCGAGGCCGCCCTCCTCCGCGGCGACCGCGTCGCCGCCACCGCCCGCGGCTCCAAGGGCTTCGCCGACCTGATCGACGCGTACGGCGACGCGGTGCTCCCTCTCGAGATGGACGTGACGGACAAGGACGCCGTCTTCGCCGCCGTCGCACGGGCGAAGGAGCACTTCGGACGGATCGACGTGGTCGTCAACAACGCCGGCTACGCCATGATCGGCGCGGTGGAGGAACTGAGCGAGCAGGAGCTGCGCGACCAGGTGGAGACCAACGTCTTCGGCGCGGTCTGGGTGCTCCAGGCGGTCCTCCCCCACCTGCGCGAGCAGGGCGGCGGGCACATCTTCCAGCTCTCCTCGGCCGCGGGCCTCATCGCCGTGCCGCTCGGCGGCGCGTACAACCTCTCCAAGTGGGCCCTCGAAGGCCTCAACGAGGCGCTGGCCCAGGAGGTGGCCGAGTTCGGCATCAAGGTCACGATCATCGAGCCCGGCGGGTACGCGACCCGGGACGGCAAGAACCCCGACCCGATGAACAACGGCCACATGGCCGAGCGCCACCCGGCCTACGACGGCCTGCGCGAGCGGCTGTCGAAGTTCGCCGTCGGCCAGCCCGCCGGGAACCCGGCCGCGGCGGCCGCGGCGCTGCTCAAGCTCGCGGACATGGACGAGCCGCCCGTGCGCATCCTCTTCGGCACCGGGTTCTACCCGATGATCCAGAAGGCGTACGCCGCGCGGCTGCAGACCTGGGAGGACTGGCAGGGGCTCTCGCTGGAGGCCCAGGGCTGAGACGCGGACGGCGGCCCGTCCGGTTTCCGGGCGGGCCGCCTTCGCGTGCCGTGGGCGGGCTCAAGCCTGCTGCCGCAGTGCGGCGGCGGCCCGCTGCTCCATCTCCTCGGGCGGCACGTCCTCGACGTGGGTGGCCACGGTCCAATGGTGTCCCCACGGGTCTTCGAAGGACCCGACGCGGTCACCGAAGAACTGGTCGGCGACGTCGCGGAGCGTCTTCGCACCGGAGGCCTTCGCCGCGGCGAAGGCCGCATCGACGTCCTTGACGTACACGTGGATCGACACCGGTGAACCGCCGAAGTGCCCGGGAGCGTATGCGCCCATGTCAGGCTCCTCTTCGGCCAGCATGATCAGCGATGCGCCGATCTCGAGCTCGGCGTGCCCGACGGTGCCGTTCGGCCCGGCCATGCGGCCCCGCTCGGTCGCGCCCAGCACGGACTTGTAGAACTCGATGGCGTCGGCCGCGCCCTTGATGCGCAGGTACGGCGTGACGCGCGGGTATTCGTCGGGAATCGGTTTCACTTTCGCCATGGCGGTGCCTCCCTCGTCGGCCGGGCGCGTGCGCCCCGGCTCCTGGTCTCCTGGCGGTGCCTCCAGACAACCACCGGACGCCCCGGCCCGGTGGCGAACCGGCCGGTAACCCGGTTCGGGAACGCGGCGCGCGGCCGCTGCTCGGCGGCCTCCTCCTCGACGACGGCCGTCCGCAGACGAACGCGACGCCGCCGGGGCGAGGCCCCGGCGGCGTCGCTGCGCTCTCCTTAGCGGATCGGGTTCCAGCCGTCGCTGCCGCGCAGGTAGTCGACGGGTTCGTAGTTGGCCGCGTCGCCCGAGGACATCTGCGGGCGGTTGGCGTTCACCGTCGCGCCCGGGCCGGTGTTCTGGTACTCGCGCAGGCGCGCGTCCTCCCAGGCCAGGCCGGACATGTCCGACCACGGCTCGGCCGTGCGGATGTGCGCGCCCATCACGGTCTGGCGGTACAGGACCTGGCCGCGCGCGGTGGTCGATCCCCCTGCGGGCCAGGGCCGTCCGAGGTAGACGGAGTTGGACGGGGCGTTGCTCGTCAGCTCGCACTGGTAGAACAGCATCCCGTACGGGTTGGTGATCTCGGTGCTCGGCGCCACGATGTAGCCGTTGTTCGTGGTGGAGCCGCGGTTGAGCGAGTGGATCCGGCAGCCGTCGAACACGGCCGTGCCGCGCCCGAAGATGAAGTCGACGTCGCCCTCCACATAGCAGTCGTGGTAGTACTGGCGCGAGACCGTTGTGGCCGAGGCGGAGTCGGTCAGGAGCGTGTCCTGGTTGCCGAGGAACCGCACGTTGTCGAAGACCATGCGGTCGCCCTGCACCTTGACGGCCACGGCCTGGCTGTTGCCGTTCGCGGCCTCGTCGTAGGTGTTGGCGAAGGTCAGGTCCTCGGCGGTGAAGTTCGCGCCCTGCAGCAGGACGCTGGCACTGCCGCTGGTCCCCCACGTGCCGCCGTTGCCGTTGCTGCAGCTGGCGCAGCGGTTGTCGTGGATCACGACGTCGGCGGCGTTCCCGGTCTCGCCCACGAGGGTGATGCCGGTCTTGGAGGAGGGCACGGTGACGTTGCCCTTGTAGGTGCCCTTCTTGACGAGGATGGTCGAGCCGGAGGGCGCGGCGTTGACCGCAGCCTGCACGGTGGTGTGCGTGCCCGAGCCGTCGGGCGCGACCACGAAGTCGGCCTCGATCGCGCCTTCGGCCGGGACCAGCTCCCATTGCTGGTTGACCGCGCCGGTGGGCGCGTACTGCGAGATGCGGGCGCCTTGGGCGGTGGACCACTCCCACACGTCGAGGGCCTTGCCGGAGGCGCGGTTCACGATGGTCGCGTAGCCGCCGCTCTCGGTGATCTTCCACTGCTGGTTGGTGGTGCCGCCGTCGCCCCACTGCTGGACGGTCGCGCCGTCGTCCCTGCTCGCGCCCGCCACGTCGAGCACGAGACCGGAGTGGCGCACCTGGATCTTGTAGTAGCCGCCGCCCGCGTCGACGAAGCGGAACTGCTGGTCCTGCGAGCCGTTGGAGGCCCACTGGACGAGTTCGGCGCCGCTCGCGGTCGAGGCCGCGCGGATGCCCATCACGAGGCCGGAGTGGCGGGATTCGAGGTTGTACCAGACGCCGGTTTCCACCGCTTGCGCGCCGGTGGCGGCGATGAGGCTCCCGGCCGCGGCGATGACGCCGCCCAGGACGACGGCGAGCATCGCCGCCAGGGGCCGCCTGCGGCGCAGGCGTTCTGCGGTTTTCGTTGACATGTCGACTCCATCGGAGGGCCGGGCGCTGAGACATGCCGGGGTTTCCTCAGCATCCGGGCATTTATGTTTGTCAATGTGAGTGTAGGGCAATCGCTTCCCACAGCCAAGACCCGCAAGGGCCCGGTCCGCGGACCGGGCCCTTGAACGGGGTCAGCCGTTGTTGGTGCGTCCCACGTAGACGTTGCGGGCCTTGTAGTACGTGTCGCCGGCGGGGCCGCTCGAGCCGGAGGAGCCCTCCATCTGGAGGTTGATGATGACGTTCATCGGCTTGCCCACGAAGTTCGAGCCGGTGTGGGCGGCCTTCCAGGCGCCGTCGAGGTAGTAGTGGATCTGCACGTCCGTGCCCGAGGTCTTGGTCATCCAGATCCGGTACTCGTGCCAGTTCCCGGGCGAGGACACGGCGACCAGGGTGTTGTCCCAGGCCCCGTCGTAGGTGTTGAACCAGTTCCGGTTGTCGCCCTTGAACTCCAGGATGTCGCTCTCGGGCGGCCAGGAGTTCGCGCCGGTGACCCAGAACGCCGGCCACGTGCCGGGCGCGGAGGGCGCCTGGAACTCGCCGCGGATCTCCCAGTTCGGGAACCGGTCGTTGACGAGCACCTGGTTCTTGGCGTGGATCGCCGCCGAGTGGTAGTGGATGGGCAGGTACGGGTCCTTGCTGCTGTTGCCCTCGTCCCAGGTGATGCGGGTGGCCTTGAGGTTGAGGACCCCGGCGGGCGAGATGAAGCAGTGGTTCGAGTCCGTTGAGGAGGCGTACATTCGCGCGGTCCCGTTGTGGTCGGAACCCCAGGGGTACAGGTAGTTCCACTCGGATTCGAGGGCGGCGCGGCTCGCGAACGAGTTGCCGTCGATGAGGGTCTCCCATGCGGCCGCGCCGATCCGGCGGGTCGCGTCGTCGGCGGCCCGGGCGGGGTCGGGGACGAGGAGCGGCGCGGTGACGGCCGCCGCGGCGGTGGCCGCGATCCTCTTGAGCGCCGTGCGGCGGGAGCTGCCTGGTGGGTTCGTCATGGTGACCGCCTTCGCGTCGTCGCGTGCCGATGTGATCGCGGGAGGAAAGCGATCACATCGAACATATTCAATATATGGTGCACATCGCGCGCACGGATGTCAACGGCTTCCCACGGGATCCAACGCTCAACTCTGCAGCGCCACCACGATCATCGCCGCGGCGACCAGGGTGTCCAGGACGAAGCAGAACTCGGCGAGCGAGCGGGAGACCACCCGCTCCGTGCGGTGGTGCCACACGTCCCAGGCCGCGTGGCCGAGCAGGCCGGCCGCCACGAGATAGAGGCCGAGGTCGCCACCCAGGAGCAGGACCGCCACGGCGACCGCGCCGAAGCCGGCCATCGCCAGGCCCTGCAGCGGCAGGCCCTCGGCGGGCCGGGCGGCCCCGCGCACCAGGCCGTACGCGGCGAACAGCACGGCGATGCCGATGAGCGCCCAGACACCAAGGGCCGCTTCAGAGGCCGTGAACCCGGCGGCGCCGATCACGACGAAGGACAGGAAGAACACCGGCCACGCTGCGCCCCGGCGCCGGAACGCCGCCGATCCGATATAGACGAATCCGGAGGCGGCGAGGACCGGGGCGATGTCCGCCCCGGAGGTCACACCCCAGGCCACGAAGGCGGCCATCACGACGCCGGCCACCGTGGGCCAGCGCCGCAGGGCGGCGTGGAAGGGATTGCCGGTGCGCGGCACGGTTTCGGACGGCACGGTTTCGGACGGCACGGCTTCGGGGGTCGCGGCGGTCATAGCGGGCTCCTCATACCTAGCGGGGGTATCTGTTCCTCTCCACCATCCCGTGCCGCGCCCGGCAGGGCAACGCCTCGGACGAGGCAGGTCCGAAATCTTGGCATCCTGGTCTTCCAGACCTAAGGTGGAGGGCATGGGACCGCATCGCGTGGTGGTCGTCGGCTACGACGACGCCGAACTCCTCGACATCGCCTGCGTCACGACCACCCTGGACTCGGTCCGGGTGATCGACCCGGCGCTCGGCTACGAACTCGTGCTCGCCACCCCCGGCGGGCGGCCGATCACCTGCTCGTCGGGGCTGGTCCTCAACGGGCAGGCGGCGCTCGAGCGCCTGCGCGGTCCGATCGGGACGCTCGTCGTCTCCGGCGGCCTCGGGCACGAGCACGCGGCGGGCGACGAGCGGTTCGTGGGCCACGTGCGGCGCCTCGCCCGCGAGAGCGAGCGCGTCGCGTCCCTGTGCACGGGCGCGAGCGTCCTCGCGGCCGCCGGGCTGCTGGACGGGAAGCGGGCGACCACCCACTGGCACTTCGCGAAGCGCCTCGCGGACCAGTACGAGCAGGTCCAAGTGGACCCTCGCCCGATCTGGATCCGGGACGGGAACGTCTACACCGCAGCGGGGGTCACGAGCGCGCTCGACCTCGCGCTGTCGTTCATCGAGGCCGACCACGGGTCGGACATGGCCCGCTGGGTCTCGCGCGCGATGGTCACCTACCTGCACCGGCCCGGCAACCAGGCGCAGATGAGCATGTTCACGGCCGCGCCGGCGGTGGACCACGACCTGGTCCGCAAGGTCACCGACCATGTGAGCGAACGCCTCGACGGCGATCTGTCCACAGAGGCGCTGGCGGACGTCGCGCGAGTGAGCCCGCGGCATCTGACGCGGCTGTTCCGAGCGCACCTGCGGCAGACGCCGGGGCGGTTCGTCAGGCAGGCGCGGGTGACGGCGGCGGCGCAGCTGCTCACGACGACGGACCTGCCGGTGGCACGGGTGGCGACCCGCTGCGGGTTCGCCTCGGCCGAGGCGCTGCGCCAGGCCTTCACGCGCGAGTACGGCATCGCGCCGTCGCAGTACCGCACGGTCGCCGCGACGAGCGCTTAGCCGTTCCCCTTGGGCCGCAGGCCGTCGAAGAACAGTTCGAGAGCGCGGGCGCGGAACTCCTCGCTCCAGTCGGCGGCGATCGCCTCCTGGCAGATGGCGGCGAGGAGCGGGATCAGTTCGTCGGCTTGGAGGTCGGCGCGCACGGCGCCGCCGTCCCGGGCGCGGGCGAGCAGGACCTCTATGGAGGGCCGCAGGCGTTCGAGGGCGTCGGCGACGCGGACTTGGACGCCGGTCTCGGCCAGCCGGTCGAAGACGGCGCGGTGGGCGGCGCTCGCGGACATGACGAGGCCGCAGAACTCGAACAGCGCGTGCACGTCGGGGTCGCGGACCATCGCGTCGGCCTTGGCCACGAGCCGGTCGAGGAGGTTCATGACCACGGCTTTGAGCAGGTCGGGCTTGGTCGGGAAGTGCCGGAAGACCGTGCCGATGGCGACCCCGGCGCGCGCGGCGACGACGTCGGTCGCGGCCGAGGCGCCCTGTTCGGCGAACACCGCTTCGGCCGCTTCCAGGATGCGCGCGCGGTTGCGCCGCGCGTCGGCGCGGACCGGGCGTTCCCCGTTGGGCGGCAAGCCGTCTCGGGTCATGCGGATATCCCCCTTGCCAAAGTGAGTCCCACTCACTATATTGAAATCGAGTCCCACTCATCTTACTTCGGAAGGCATCATCATGCCCGACACCACCCCGCTCGCGATCTACCGGCAGATGCAGCAAGCGGTGCTCCGCGAAGAGGGCGCGACACTGCTCCCCGCCGAGCTGCTGGCCGACGACCTCGTCGTCGAGACCCCGTTCTCCCCGCCGGGGATGCGGCGCATCGAGGGCCGCGAAGCCTGGCTCGAGTTCTACGCGAGCCGCCCGCTGCCGTTCCGCTTCACCGAGTTCCGCGAGCTGAGCACCATCGTCACCGCCGACCCCGAAGTCCTCGTCGTCGAATACGAACTCGTGGGCACCGTGACCACGACCGGCGCCCCCGGATCGGCGACCTTCATCGCCGTCCTGCGAGTCCACAATGGCAGGATCGTGCTCTGGCGCGAGTACCAGAACCTCCTCGCCATCACCCAGGCACTGAGCCTCCGACCGGAGGACCTCGGCAGCCCGGCCGAAGACCGGATCGGCTAGCCCAGGCACTCCCGCAGAGCGAGGACCAGGCGTTCCGCTCTCATGTCCTCGGCGAGCCACGAGCCGTTGACGTAGCCGAAGCCGAGGTTCGCGTCGGCGTCCGCGAAGGCCAGTTGGCCGCACGCGCCGTCGTGGCCGAACGAGGCGTCGGAGAGCAGCGGCCGCCAGGGAGCGCCGTTGACCATGAACCCCGTCGAGAACCGGTTGGCGGGGTTCCCTTCCCAGTCCAGGCCCTCGGACCGGACGGTCAGCGCGTCGCGCACCGAGTCGTCGCCGAGGAGGCGCACGCCGTCGACCTCGCCGACCGTGGCGGCGAGCATGCGGGCGATCCCGGCGGCGGTCGCGACGGCGCCGCCGCCGGGGATCTCCAAAGGCCGCAGGACCAAGTCGTTCACGCCACCGTGCTCGGCGAAGACGCCCCCAGGGAAGACCCGGCCGAGCGAGATGGCGCGATCGATCGGCGCGTCCGGGGAGGGCGCGGGATGGACGGTCTGGATCCGGGCGACGCAGTCGCGGTGCCCGGCCGGGAGGCCCAGCCACGCGTCGGCCCGCAGCGGCCCGGCGATCTCGGCGGCGAGGAACTGTCCCGGCGTCAGGCCGGTGACGCGCCGGATCGGCTCGCCGATGAGCCAGCCGAACGTCAGCGGGTGGTAGCGGTACGCCGTGCCGGGTTCCCAAAGGGGCGCTTGCCGTTCGATCGCTCTGATGACCGGATGCCAGGCGGCGGCGTCGGCCGGCGTGAGGTCCTCGTCGAGGCGAGGCAGGCCCGCCCTGTGGCTGAGCGCCTGACGCAGCGTGATCCGTTCCTTGCCCCGCTGTGCGAACTCCGGCCAGTACGCGGCCACGGGGGCGTCGAGATCGAGGAGGCCGCGTTCTCGGAGCATGTAGGCGCTGATCGACAAGAGCGCCTTGGTGACCGAGAAGACGGGTGCGGGCGTGTCGGCCTGCCAGGACCGGCCCGCCCCGGCGGAACCGCCCCAGAGGTCCACCACCTGGCGCCCACCGAGGTAGACCGCGCAGGCCGCGCCGATCTCGCCGCGCTCCGCGAAGTTCGCTCTGAAGGCGTCGGCCAACGGGCCGAAGCCGGCGTCGGCATGGCCGTGGATCTCGGGAGGCGGGGCCATGGCGCTCCTATCGTTCGGTCAGCGCGCGGAGCAGGGGCTCGGGATCGACGCCCCTCGGGAAGTCGCTGACCTGGCCGTCGCCCGCTTCGACGACGCGCCAGGTGCCGTCCGCGCGTTGGGCGAGGTCGGTGGTGACGAACGGGCACCCAAGGGCCGCAACGGCTTCCGCCACGCCCGCCAGGTCGGGTTCGACCACCGTGCCGGGCTGGTCCGGATGCGGGCCGATCACGACCGGCTCGCCCCGGACCCACCATACGCGCGCCTCCGCCGCCCGCCCGCCGGTCCCGATGAACTCCTCGAAGGCGCGGACCACGAGCCCGCCCGCGAGGTCCGCGCCCTGGCGTTCGATGAAGCACGCTGCGGTGCTTCGCAAAGCGTCGGCATCAGCCAGGTCCGCGACGAAGAACGCCTCCAGCTCGCCCTTGCGGGACTTCACGTAGTCCTTGACCATCCCGGGCCCGCCCGGCAGCTCCCCCGCCATGGCCGCCAGCGCGTCCCTGTCGGGGACCTCGTTCGGCGCCAAGGGCATCCAGCGGGTCGCCGGGGTCAGGGCAGCGAAGGCGCGGTACCAGCCGGGGAGCTCGTGCGCCGTGCGGTACTGCTCGGGCGAGGTCTCCAAGTGGACGCCGCGGTCGGCGAGGGCGCGGTGCAGGGCCGCGTACTGTTCGCCGGTGGTCATCCAGCCGCGGTACCAGGCCGGGCCGAGGTCGGCCGGGACGCGGGCGGCGGCCCGTCCGGGCGCGCCGCCGGTGAGGGCGTCGTGGTCGACGAGCGCGGTCCGCGCGCCGAGCCCGACCACAAGGGCCGCTTCGGCGGCGAAGTGCTCGTCGGGGCGGCGCGGCGCGAGCATGTCGGCGCAATACAGGACGGCGGTCACACCGGCATGCTAACGGCCGCATGCCGTCAGGTGACGCCGCCGGAGGAGCGGCCGCTGCAGACCGCCGTCGAGGTGTCCGCCGTGCAGACCTCCACGCTCACCGCCAGGCCCTCGTCGAAGCTCAGGTTGAAGTCGGTGCACCGGCCGCTGCCGGAGCTGTAATAGGTCGCGGTGCCGTTGCCCGCCACGGTGAGTCGCGCGTACGTGCTGTACCCGTTCGGGTAGTGGTCGCAGACGAGGAAGTGCTCGCCGTCGGCGTTGAAGCGGGCCGAGACGCGGTTGCCCGAGGCCGAGCAAGTGGCGTAGACGTCCACGCCGCCGCTGTCGCCGCTGTCGGGGTTCTTGCCCTTGGTGCAGCTCCACGCCCGGGTTTCGGCCTGGGCGGGGGCGGCGGTCAGGGCCGCGCCGGTGAAGGCGAGGACCGCGGCGCCGGCCAGTGCGGCCCAGCGCGTGGTGAGGGTTCGCTGCATCGTTCCTCCTGCGGTGCGCGGCGTGCCCCTCGACGCTACCGGTGCCCCGCCGCGCGCGGGGTACGAGGTTCAGCGCACGGACTTGATGGGCCAGACCAGGATCCCGCCGAGGAGCGTCGCGACCGCGCTCAGCGCGTAGAGCGCGGTGTAGCCGCCGAACCCGGCCACGATCGGGGCGGCGAGGGCCGGGCCGAGGACCTGCGGTGCGGTGGAGGCGATGTTGATGATGCCGAGGTCCTTGGCGCGGTCGGCGGCGGCCGGGAGGACCTGGGTGATGAGGGCCTGATCGACGGAGAGGTAGATGCCGAACCCGGCGCCCATGATCGCGGCGGCGGCGATCGCGGCAGGCCAGGTGTGCCAGAACGTCAGGAGCAGCGCGGCCACGGTCATGACCGCAGAGGAGGCGACCACGAGCGGTTTGCGGCGGCCGATGCGATCGGAGAGCACGCCGCCCGCGACGGCGGTCGCGATGACCCCGCCGGTGTAGAGCAGGGTGAGGATCAGGACGCCTTCGTCGGCGGTGTGCCCGGGGAACAGCGTCTCGTAGTGCACGGCGTCCTGCAGGAAGAACAGCAGGTAGAGCGTGCCGGTGGCGTTGCCGAGCATGACGAGGAAGCGCGTGGACCAGGCCCACGCGAAGTCGGGGTGGGCGCGGGGCGAGACCCAGAACGTGGCGAGGAGGGCCCGCCAGTCGAAGGGCGGGCGCGCGGCGCGCGGCAGCGGCGGGTCCGGTGTGGAGAGTGTGAACGGGAGGGCCATCGCCAAGGCGGCCAGGCCGATCACGAGGTAGCCGGTGGGGATGTCGGTGACGAGCATGGTCACGATGACCGCGCCCACGACGAGTCCGAGAGCCTGGGGGAAGCCGATCCAGCCGGAGACGACGGCGCGCTGGCGCACGGGCACGTGGTCGGGGATGCCGGCGTTGAGGCTGGCATACCCGGCGTTGAGGGCGGCTTGGGCGAGGCACCAGCACAGGAGCACGCCGAGGACGGTGGTCTGGAGGCCGAGGAGGTAGAGGCCGGCCGCGCCGACCGCGATGCCGCCGAGCGTCCAGGGGTGGCGGCGGCCGAAGCGGCCGGTGGTGCGGTCGGAGAGCGCCCCGGCGAGGGGGTTGGCGACGACGGCGACGAGCGCGCCGAAGCCGGTGACGAGGCCGAACGCGGCGACCTTGCCGTCGGGGTCGATCTCGGCGAGCTGGAGCGGCAGGAGCACCTGGATCGGGGTGAAGAAGGCCATGTAGAGGCCGAGCATCCCGGTGGTGATGCCGCCGATCCAGGCTTTGCCCACATTGCGCTCGGGTTCGGCGAGGGCGGCGGGCGGAGGGGCTGCGGGCGCGGTGGTCACGGGCGTCTGCCGTCGCTCGGCTCTTGCGTCGCTTCGCTGCGCTGCTCGCTCTGCTTCTGCATCGCTCCGCTGCGCTCCGCGCTCTGCCCCTGCATCGCTCCGCTTCGCTGCGCGATGTGCCCGCGGTACCAGTCGAAGGAGGCCTTCGGGGTGCGGTCCTGGGTCTCGGGGTCGACGTGCACGAGGCCGAAGCGCTGGTGGTAGCCCTCGGCCCATTCGAAGTTGTCGAGGAGGGTCCACACGAGGTAGCCGCGCACGTCCGCGCCGAGGGCGATCGCGGCGTCGAGCGCTTCCACATGCGCCGCAAGGTAGTCGATACGGTCCTGGTCGGGGATCGAGCCGTCGGCGGCGGGCGGCACGGTGTAGGAGCAGCCGTTCTCGGTGACCCACAAGGGAGGCAGGGCGGTGCCGTAGTCGTGGGTGAGCTCCACGAGAGTCTGGGTGAGGCCCGAAGGGATGACGGGCCAGTCGAAGTCGGTGGTCTTGACGTCGTCGAACTCGACGATGTCGAAGGGCAGGGGCGCGCCGGGCGGGGCGGCGGTGAGGCGGGTCGGGTTGTAGTAGTTGACGCCGAGGCCGTCGAGGGGCTGCCCGATGGCGTCGAGGTCGCCGTCCTTCACGAACGGCAGGGCGTCGATCCCGAAGGCGGAGAGGTCCGGGTAGCGGCCGTGCACCACGGGGTCGGTGAACAGGCGGCGGTGGAGCAGGTCGTAGGCCGCGGCCGCGCGCTCGTCGTCCTCGTCGTCGGAGGCGGGGATCGCGGGCGTGTAGCTGTTGGTGAGCATGACGAACGGCGCGCCCGCCGCGCGCAGGGCGCTCGTGGCGAGGCCGTGGCCGAGGAGCTGGTGGTGGGCGGCGGGGAGCGCGTCGAGCAGGAGGGTGTGCCCGGGGGCGTGCTGGCCGAGCGCGTAGCCGAGGGCCATGTGCTCGAAGGGCTCGTTCAGGGTGATCCAGTGACGCACGCGGTCGCCGAGGCGCTCGGCGCAGATCGCGGCGTACTCGGCGAAGCGGTGCGCGGTGTCGCGGTCGAGCCAGCCTCCGGGGTTTCCAGAAGCGCTGTCCTCGAGGGGCTGCGGGAGGTCCCAGTGGTAGAGGGTCGCCATGGGGGCGATCCCGGCGGCGAGGAGGCCGTCGACGAGGCGGTCGTAGAAGTCGAGCCCGGCCGAGTTGGCCGGGCCGGTGCCGCCGGGGCGCACGCGGGGCCAGGCGATGGAGAAGCGGTAGACGTCGATGCCGAGGTCGCGCATGAGGGCGATGTCCTCGGGGTAGCGGCGGTAGTGGTCGCAGGCGGTGGCGGCGGTGTGGCCGTCGCGGATCTTCCCGGGCGTGCCGGCGTAGGTGTCCCAGACGGACGGCCCGCGGCCGTCCTCGGTCGTGGCGCCTTCGATCTGGAAGGCCGAAGTGGCCACCCCCCAAGCGAAGTCGGGCAGACGCGGCGTTGCGGCCACTGGCACCTCCGAGCGTGACGTGAGTAACTTTTGCGAACATACCGCAGGGCGACTCGTCCATGGCCACTCGGAGGCGCAGAGTTTCCGGCCAGGCTCGAAAGGACGGCGGGCACGACGATACCGCCCAGCCTCGATTGAGGCTGGGCGGCAACGACCGTTCGCGTCCCGCCGTCAGGAACGGACGCTGAACTTGATCCGGTTGCTCTCACCGGTCCGGTTCGAGACCAGGATCTGCCCGCCCCCGGCCGGCAGCCCGCGCGGGACCCGCACCTTCACCTGGTCGTCCGCGCCGCGCTGGACGATCTCGCCGCGGCGGATCTCCTGGCCGACCTGGAAGTTGCACTTGTCCACCGATGCCAGGTGGCGGCCCCTGACGGTGATCGTGTCACCTTCTCGGCCCGACTCCGGCGACGCCTCGCTGATGTCCGGCGCCGGGTAGGCCTCGTCGAGTTCGGGCCGCTGCTGTGCCTGTGTCATCTCTTCTTCCCCCGTTCGATGACGCTCATTGATATGAGCGCCGCTCGCAAAGAAGTCTGGCGGAATCGGCCCCGGTATGGACGGAGTCCGCGAAATGCGAACTGTCAGGAAGCCGACAGCAGCGTCCTGCCGATCCCGTCTGCGCCGACCGGTCCTCGTTCGTCAAGCGCCCGTGAGGATCACGAGCTTCTGGGTCGCGCGGGTCATCGCCACGTAGCGGTCGACGGCGCCTTCGATGCCGCCGCCGAAGTGCTGCGGGTCGAGGAGCACGACGAGGTCGAACTCGAGGCCCTTCGCGAGCACCGGGGTGAGCGTGCGGACGCGGGCGGATTCGTCGTCCTCCAAGGGGTCCGCGCTGATGACGCAGGCGGTCCCTTCGGCGTGCTCGGCGAGCCAGCCGTCGAGGATCGCGTCGAGCTCCCACGTGGAGCCGTACTGGACGGGGACGCCGCTGCTGCGGATCGAGACGGGCACGTTGGCGTCCGGGATCGCGGTGCGGATGACCTGCTCGGCCTCGGCCATGACCTCCTCGGGCGTGCGGTAGTTGATGCTCAAGGCGGCCAGGCGCACGTGGTTGAGGCCGATGCGCTCCAGCCGCTCGTTCCAGGACTCGGTGAAGCCGTGCCGGGCCTGGGCGCGGTCGCCGACGATCGTGAAGCTCCGGGAGGGGCAGCGGCGCAGCAGCATCTGCCATTCGGCGTCGGTCAGCTCTTGGGCTTCATCGACGATGACGTGCGCGAACGGCCCGGCGAGCGGGTCGGCCTCGGCGGCCTCCAGGTCCTCGTAGTGGACGAGGGCGTCCTGCAGGTCCGCACCCTTGAGCATGATCATCGCGCCCTCGTTGTCGTCCTCCGCTTCGAGGAGGTCGCCCACGACGCGCCCGATGGTCTCGCGTTCGGAGGCGATCTCGGCCTCCCGGCGGCGGGCGAGCCGCGAGGCCTCGGGGTCGCCGAGGCGGTGCCGGGCGGCGTCGAGGAGCGGCAGGTCCGCGGTGGTCCAGGCCTTCGGGTCCTCGCGGTAGAGCAGCGCGATCTGGTCCTCGTCGAGCCAGGGGGCGCACATGCGCAGGAAGTCGGGGACGGCCCACAGGGCCGCCACGAGGTCGGTGGGCTCGATGACAGGCCAGGCCTTGTCGAAGGCCTTGACGAGGTCCCGGTCGCGCGCGAGCGAGCGGCGCAGCAGGTCCTCGTCGATCTCGTCCTCGTCGTGCTTCTCTGCGATGATCGCCACCAGTTCGTCCCAGATCTGTTCGCGCGCTTCGTTGTGCGGCGTGCCGAGGCCCGCCGCGTCGAACGCGTCGGCCCAGTCGTCGGCGCCGATCTCGACCTCGCCCCAGTGGGTTTCGACGGCCAGCTCCGCGACGGGCGGGCGCTCGTAGCGGCGCACGGCCGGCTCGATCGCCTTCACCATGTCCGCGCCGAGCTTCAGGGCGGCGACGGCGGGGTCCGCCTCGTCCGGCGCGTCCTCGCCCTCCGGCTGGAGATCGCGGACGGTGCAGGTCTGCACGCCCTCCTCGCCGAGGCTGGGCAGGACGTCGGCGACGTACGCCAGGTACGGCTGGTGGGGGCCGACGAAGAGGACGCCGCCCTTGTGGTGGCCCACGCGCGGGTCGGAGTACAGCAGGTAGGCGGCGCGGTGCAGGGCGACGACGGTCTTGCCGGTGCCGGGGCCGCCGTCGACCACGAGCGTGCCGCTCGCCCCGGCGCGGATGACGGCGTCCTGGTCGGTCTGGATGGTGCCGAGCACGTCGCGCATCCGCTCCGAGCGGCCGGCGCCGAGGCTCGCGATGAACGCCGACTGGTCGTCAAGGGCCGCATGGTTCTCGAGGCCTTCCGCGGTGAAGACCTCCTCCCAGTAGTCGCTGACGCGGCCGCGGGTCCAGCGGTAGCGGCGGCGGCTCGCCAGCCCCATCGGGTCGGCGTGGGTCGCACCGAAGAACGGCTCGGCGGCGGGCGAGCGCCAGTCGAGCAGCAGCCGGCGGCCATCGCCGTCGGTGAGCCCGAGACGCCCGATGTAGACGGTCTCGCCCTCGGTGGTGACGGTCCGGCCGAGGCACAGGTCCAGACCGAAGCGGCGGAGTGCGCCGAGCCGCCCGGTCAACCGGTGGATCTCCCGGTCCCGGTCGGCGGCGGCCTGCCCCGTCCCGCCCGGGGCCTTCCGGGCGGCGTCGAGGCGGTCGGTGATCTCGGCGATCGACTCCTCCAGGCTCGCCGCGATCGCGGCGAAATGGCGCTCGTCATCGGCGATGAGCTTCGGGTCGGCCTTCGCCGCGAGGCGGTCGGGCAGTTGGAAGGCACTGGACGGCGTTGCACGCATGCTGACTCCCACGTGGATTCCGGCTTGAGAGACGATTGTGCACCCCTCTGACCTGCAAAAACTCACCCCGGTGCACCCTTGCCCGGCACCCCCGCGATATATTCTGAAGTGGGAAGAGGCGCAGGCCCTTCCCTTTCGCATTTCCAGGGCAGCACCGCCAGCAGCATCGCCAGGGCCCCAAGAGGCCGGCACAGCAGCAGCACCACAGGGGCCGGAAGGCCCCTTTCGCGTTCCCGGAGCCGAGGAGCCGCGCGCGGCAGCGCCGTCGCTGCGCTACCGCCGCTGACGGCCCGGTCGTTCGGGCGCTTTCCACGCGACGCGATCGCGCCGGGCCGGGATGGCCCGATCATCGCGGAACGACGTTTTCGTGGCCATTACATGCCATGCGACCTGGGCCGGGTTGTGGGAGTCCGCCAGGAGATTTATCAAACACCTGTTTGAGGTTGCGCGCCGTCCGCAGTTCGGTATGTTGATCTTGATACACATGTTCGACAGATACGGGGGAACTGGTGGCGACATCCGTCGCGGCCGCGCTGGCCGCTGAGCTCGGCCTGCGCACCGCCGCAGAGCTGCGCCCCGCAGCGCGGCCCGGGCGCGAGGCCCGCCGCGCGGGCGAACCGCCCGCCGCGGACGCGGCCCGGAACGCTTCCGAGTCGCCCGCCGAGCCTGTCGTTCACGGTGCCGCCGTAGCCGAACCGCGGCCCGTCGCGCCCTCGGGCGAGGCCATCGACCCGATGCGGGCGTCGCGTGTCATCCTGCCCGTCACCCCTGACATTTCCGCGCTGCTTCCCCACGGCGGACTCGCGACTGTGACCGCAATCATGGCCTCGCGGCGCGGGGCGACCTCGCTGCTGTGGCGGCTGCTGGCCGGCCCGACCAGGTCGGGGGCGTGGTGCGCGCTGGTCGGGATGCCGCGGGTGTACCCGCTGGCGGCGACGGCCGCCGGGGTGGACCTCGGGCGGGTGGCGCTGGTCGATCCGGGGCCGCTCGTGGTCGAGGCGGCGGGGACGCTCGCCGAGGGCGTCGCCGCGGTGGTCGTGCCGAGCGAGGGGCTCACGCCGACGCAGACGCGGCGGCTCGCCGCCCGCGCCCGCAAGAGCGGGACGGCGATCATCTGGTGGGAGACCCGCCCGGTGGCCGGCGCGGACGCCCGCCTCGAAGTCGCCCGGGCGCGGTGGAAGGGCCTGCGCCCCAACGCCGGACGCCGCTGGGGGGCCGGCCGCCTCGACGCCTGCGAACTGGAGGTCGCCGCCCACTGGCGCACCGGCGGCACGCACGAAGCAAGGATCTGGCCCTACGGCGGAGAGACCGCCCCGCGCACCCACGGGAACGTCATCGACCTGCGCTCGAGGTCCGCCATGGACCGGAACGGCGCGGCGGATCGAGCGGGCGGCGCCGAGCGGAACGCCGCCCCGGCCCCGGTCCGCGGCGTGCAACGCGAATTCACGACCCTCCGCGCCCCCGCAGAAGGCGACACCGCCGAACGGAACGGCGCGCGCCTCGGCGAGACCGGCAGCGTCCAGCGCGAGCGTCAACTCGCGGTTCGCCAAGGCTCACAAGGCGATGCGCCCGACAGCGCCCAGCGCGGGCGCTTCGGCGAGCGGAGCGAACTCGCGGGTTTCGAAACCGCCGAGCCGAACACCGCGCTGCGCCGAACGGGCCGCCTTGAACACAGCGAGACCGCGAATCGCCAGGCCGCCGATCGAAGCGGAACTCCGCGCGGGCGCTTCGGCGAGCGCGGCGCAGTCGCGGACCGCAGCGATGCCCAGCATGCCCGCGAACCTGCGAATCTCCGTGTCGCCGCCCAAGGCGAGGCGCCTTCTCGGGCGGGCGGTGTTCGGGATCGCTTCGTCGAGCTCGACGCGGATGCCAGCGGCGAGGTGGTCCGCCTGCGGCGGGGCGGGGGCGATCGGCAGTGAGCGTGCGGGTGCGGCGGGCCGGGAGCCGGGTGCTCGTGATGCGACTCGTGGACTGGGACGCCGAGGACTCGGCCGGGTTCGAGCCGGTGCTCGACGCGCTCGACCTGCTCACGCCCTACGTCGAAGTGCTCGAGCCCGGGGTCGTCGCCGTGCCGCTGCGGCGCGGGGCCGGCGACGAGGCCGTGTTCTGCGAGACCCTCATCGACACCGTCTCGGGGCTCGTCGACGAGGACTGCCTGACCGGGGTCGCCGACGGCCTGTTCGCCGCCGTGCTCGCCGCCCGCGAGGGCGGGATCGTGCCCCCCGGGCGCGACGCCGCCTTCCTCGCCGGGCGCGACATCGACGACCTCCAGGCCACCGGCCTGATCGACGCCGAGACCTGCGAGACGCTGCGCCACTTGGGCATCACCACCCTCGGCACGTTCCGGGAACTGCCCGGCCAGGCCGTCGCGGAGCGGTTCGGCGCGGCCGCGCGGCGGGCCCAGCTGCTCGCCGCCGGGCACCTCGTCCGCCCGCTCGCCCCCCGCCCCGCCGCGCCCGAGCTGACCGTGACCGACACGCCCGAGACCCCGTACGCCACGGTCGAGCAGGCCGTCTTCGCCGCCCGCCCCCTCGCCGAACGCCTGCTGGCCCTACTGGACGAACGCAACCTCGCCTGCACCCGCGTCACCGTCACCGCCCGCACCGGCAGCGGCATGGAGCGCCGCCGCACCTGGCAGCTCGACCCCGCCATCGGCGCCGCCGAACTCGCCCGACGGGTGCGCTGGCAGCTCGAAGGCTGGCTCTCCACCAGCGCCGCAAGCGAAACGACCGATGAGACAGCGCACGCCATCACCGTGCTCGAACTCGCCCCCGGCGGGCTCATCGGCCTCGTCGCCGCCGGGCGCGGCCTGTGGGGCGACAAGGGCGCCCAGGACGTGAAGGCCGAGGCCGCCCTGCGGCACGCCCAGAGCCGGTACGGCCCCGACGCCGTGCAGATCGCCGCCGCCACCGACGGCCGCGACCTCGATGAGCGTTTCGGTTCCACCGCATGGGAGGTCGAGGACGCCCCGCCGCCGCCCTCGGGGCCGTGGCCCGGGACGCTGCCCGATCCGCTGCCCAGCCTCATCGGCACGGACGACCACGTCGCGGTCCTCGACGCCGCGGGCGCGCCGGTCCAGGCCCTCGCCCGCGGCGACCTCTCCGCCGCCCCGGCCCTGATCGCGTTGGGCGGCAAGAAGATCCCGATCGTCGCCTGGGCCGGGCCGTGGCCGGTGTCCGAGCGCTGGTGGAGTCCGGCGGCCCGCCGCTACGCGCGCCTCCAGGTCGAGCTGGCCGACGGCCGCGCGGCCCTCCTCGTCTGCGAGGGCGGGCGCTGGAAGGCGGTGGGCTGGTATGACTGACTACGCGGAGCTGCACTGCCATTCGCACTACTCCTTCGCCGACGGCGCGGACACCCCCGCCGCGCTCGCCGCCGAGGCCCACCGGCTCGGCCTCAAAGGGCTCGCGATCACCGACCACGACGGCCTGTACGCCGTCCCGCAGTTCGACTCGGCCGCCATCGAACTCGGCCTCCCGACGGTCTTCGGGGCCGAGCTGAACCTCGACCTGCCCCGGGCCCGCCGCGGCCAGGTCGACCCCGCCGGACGCCACCTCGTGGTCCTCGCCCGCGACCCCGACGGCTACCGCGCCCTCTCCCGCGCGATCACCGCCGCGAAACTCGTCGGCGGCGAGAAGGACCACCCCCGCTACCACCTCGCCGACCTCGCCGACCAGGCGAACGGCGGCTGGCAGGTCCTCACCGGCTGCCGCAAGGGCTTCCTCAACGCGGCCTTGGACTCCGGCGGCACCGAGGCCGCCGAGGACGCGCTGCGCGAACTCGCCGACGCCTTCGGCCCCGAACACCTCGCCGTCGAACTCACCTGCCACGACCTGCCCGGCGACACCGAGCGGATCGAAGCGCTCGCGGACCTGGCCCGCCGCTTCGGCCTGCCGACGGTGGCCACCAACAACGTCCACTACGCGGCCCCGCACCGCGCCCGGACCGCCGCCGCGCTCGCCGCGATCCGGGCCCGCAGCACACTCGAGGCGACCGACCCGTACCTGCCCGCGAACGCCGGGGCGCACCTGCGCAGCGGCGCTGAGATGGCGCAGCGCTTCGCCGATTTCCCTGAGGCACTTGCCGAATCGGTGCGGATCGCCGCCGAGTGCGCGTTCCAGCTCAAACTGCTGGCCCCCAGGCTGCCGCACTTCCCCGTCCCGGACGGCCACGACGACCACTCCTACCTGCGGGCGCTCACCGCCGAGGGCGGCACCGGGCGGTACGGCCCGCCCGAGCACCCCCGCGTCCCGGGCGCCTGGAAGCAGATCGAACGCGAACTGCGGATCATCGGCGAGCTGGGGTTCAGCGGCTACTTCCTCATCGTCGCGGACATCGTCGAGTTCTGCAACGCGAACAACATCTACTGCCAGGGCAGGGGATCGGCCGCCAACAGCGCCGTCTGCTACGCCCTCGGCATCACCAATGTGGACGCCGTGGCGTACGGGATGCTGTTCGAGCGGTTCCTCTCCTCCGACCGCGACGGCCCGCCGGACATCGACCTCGACATCGAGTCCGGCCGCCGCGAAGAGGTCATCCAGTACGTCTACGAGAAGTACGGCCGCGACCGGGCCGCCTTGGTGGCCAACGTGGTCACCTACCGCCCGCGCTCGGCCGTCCGCGACGCCGCCAAGGCCCTCGGATACGGCCACGACCAGGCCCTGGCCTGGTCCAAGCGCCTCCACCGCTGGAGCAAGGTGGACCCCGCCGAGGCCGAGGGCATCCCCGCGGACGTCCAGGCGCTCGCCGCCGACCTCGTCAACATGCCGCAGCACCTGGGCATCCACCCCGGCGGCATGGTCCTCACCGAGCAGCCCGTCAGCGAGATCGTGCCGGTCGAACCGGCCCGCATGAAGGACCGCACCGTCCTGCAATGGGACAAAGAGGACTGCGCGGACGCGCACCTCGTCAAGTTCGACCTCCTCGGCCTGGGCATGCTCGAGGCCCTGCACCGCATGGTCGACCTCATCGCCGACTTCCACGACGACCCGATCGACCTCGCCAAACTCGACCTCAACGAGCCCGTCGTCTACGACATGCTCTGCCGCGCCGACACCGTGGGCGTCTTCCAGGTCGAGTCCCGCGCCCAGATGGCGACCCTCCCCCGCCTGCAGCCCCGGGTGTTCTACGACCTCGTCGTCGAGGTCGCCCTCATCCGGCCCGGCCCCATCCAGGGCGGCTCGGTCCACCCCTACCTGCGCCGCCGGCACGGCGAACCCTGGGAGCACCTGGTGCCCGCGAAGCTCATGCCCGCGTTGAAGAAGACCCTCGGCGTACCGCTGTTCCAGGAGCAGCTCATGCAGATCGCCATCGACGCCGCCGGGTTCGACGGCGGCGAGGCCGACCGGCTGCGCCGGGCCATGGGCGCCAAGCGCTCCGCCGAGCGCATGCAGGAGCTCAAGGACCGCCTCTACCGGGGCATGGCCGAGAACGAGATCACCGGCGCCCAGGCCGACCAGGTCTACGAGCAGTTGAAGTCCTTCGCGGACTTCGGCTTCCCCGAATCCCACGCCGCCTCCTTCGCCCACCTCGTCTATTCCTCCGCCTGGCTCAAATGCCACTACCCGGCCGCGTTCTACGCCGGGCTCCTCGCCAGCCAGCCCATGGGCTTCTACTCCCCCGCCTCGCTCATCGCCGACGCCCAGCGCCACGGCCTCACCGTGCTCGCCCCGGACGTGAACGCCAGCAACGAGGTCGCCGCCCTCATCCCCTCCGAACGCGAGCGCCGCGCGCCGATCCTCGGCGAGGCGGACCTGCGCCTGGGGCTCGACAACGTGAAGGGCCTCGGCGAGCCGGCCGCGCTGCGCATCGTGGCCGAACGCGAGCAGGACGGCCCGTTCCAGAGCCTCGCCGACCTCGCCCGCCGGGCCGGCATCGGCAAGGAGCGCATGGAGAAGCTGGCCGTCGCCGGCGCCCTCGAAAGCCTCGAACCCGACCGCCGCAAGGCGCTGTGGTCGGCCGGGACCGTGGACGAGCGCCCCGGCACGATCCCCGGCACCGGCCCGTCCGCGCCGCCGCCCACCCTGCCCGGCATGAGCGGCGCCGAGCTCGCCCGCGCCGACTACACCGGCCTGGGCCTCTCGGTCCAGACCCACCCGATGGAGCTGGTCCGCACCTCGCTCGACGCCGCCGGAATCCTGCCCGCCGCGCGGCTGCCGTTCGTGGAGGACGGCGAGCGGATCGAGGTCGCCGGGATCGTCACCCACCGCCAGCGCCCGTCGACGGCGAAGGGCGTCACGTTCCTGAGCCTGGAGGACGAGACGGGCATCGCGAACATCGTGTGCTCCCAAGGGCTCTGGAAGCGCTGGCAGAGCGTGGCCTCGGTCGCGCGGGCGCTGGTGATCAGGGGCGCGGTGGAGAAGCCGCTCGACGCGGTGCCGGAGACGATGCCGATGATCGTGGCGGACAAGCTGACGCTGCTGGATCTGAACGGTCCGAGCGCGCCGTCGCGGGACTTCCGTTAGCCAGGGCTGAAAAGGGCGCTGTTGAAAGCGCCCGTTGAGATGCGCGTCACCAGGGGTACGGAAGCCGTCCCGGATTCACGTCTTGATGGGTAACGGAGCACCGATAATGGTGCGCCCCAAGCGAATTGGAGCCTCCACAATGAACAAGACCTGGATTGCGCGCGCCGGTCTGGCACTCGGCGCCGGCATCGCCCTCGCCGCGGGCATCGCCGCCCCCGCGCAGGCCGCGGACGTCAGCGCTCAGCTCACCGACCCGGGCGGGCGCCTGATCGCGGAGATCATCCACCACGACGCTGACGACGTCTTCACCGTGCACGACTGGTACCGGGACGGGCACGGCGTGCGCGGCAGCCTCTACCTCGTCGAGGACGGCGAGCGGGTGCTGCTCGAAAGCGTCTACAACGGACTCGGCTCCGGGGAGTTCACCACCTTCGAGTGGAACGTCCTCTCCGGTCAGCAGTACGTGATGGAGGTCTGCTCCGTCGACGGCGCGAACGACCCTGAGGCGAACGACTGCGTCTTCGAGGAGATCACGGAGTAGCGGGCCGCCCCCCGCTCGAACGTTGTGAACGAGGCCGGGCCCCCTTTCGGGGTCCGGCCTTCAGCGTTCGAGGTACGCCTCGAGGTTGAGGAGCGAGGAGCCGAGGCCTTCGGCGTGGTCTTCGGCGGAGATGCCGTCCGGGACGTTGTTCGCGGTGATGGTCACGCGGGTGCCCTCGGGGATCGGTTCGAGGGTCCAGGCGCCGGTCATGGTGCCGGCGAAGGCGGGGTCGTCGGAGACGAAGTCCACTTCGGTGACGATGCGGGTGTCGGGGACGAGTTCGATGAAGCGGGCTTCGACGACGTCGGCGTCGGCGGTGGTCTTGCCGGGCGAGCCGGCGGGGTCGTGGTAGGTGAGGACCATGCGGTAGGAGCCGCCGGGGCGCGGGTCGTAGTGCTCGAAGCGGCCGGTCATGCCGGCGGGCGGGAGCCAGGCGACGAGGGCTTCGGGGTCGACGAGCGCGGCGTAGACGCGTTCGGCGGAGGCGGGGATGTCCCTGCTGGCTCGATCGGTTCGCGGCATCTTCGGACCGTAGCATCCGGTGCCGACGCGGGGATGCGAAAAGGCCCGGCCCCATGAGGGACCGGGCCTTCGCTGCGGTGTTCTAGTGGGCCGGGACGGCGTCGCCGTTCGGGCTCTCGACCTTCTTCACGAGGAAGGCGGCGGCGACGGCCACGATGGCCATGCCGGTGCCGCACAGGAAGGCGAGGTGGATGCCGTCGGCCTGGGCGACCACGGGGTTCGAGCCGGACTCGAGGCTCGCGGCGGCGCCGGTGGTCATCAGGGTGATGAACACGGCGGTGCCGACCGCGCCCGCGACCTGCTGGAGGGTGCTCATGATGGCGCTGCCGTGGGAGTACAGCTCCATGGGCACGGCGCCGAGCGAGGAGGTCATGAGCGGGGTCATGAGGCTGCTCAGTCCGAGGCTGAGCATGACGTGGATGACCACGACGAACCAGACCGCACTGTCCTTGTCCAGCATCGTCATGAGGCCCAGGGCGCCCGCGAGGACGGCCGAGCCGGGGATGACGAGCGGCCGGGGGCCGACGCGGTCGAAGATGCGGCCGATGAACGGGCCGGAGAGGCCCATCGCGAGGCCGCCGGGGAGGACCACCAGGCCGGTCTGGAGCGTGGTGAGGTCCAGCACGTTCTGCAGGTAGATCGGCAGCAGGATGAGCGAGCCGAACAGGGTCGCCATCGAGATGAGCAGCATGATGATGCCGACCGTGAACGGGCGGTTCTTGAAGGGCCGCAGGTCCATCAGGGCCGCGCCTTCGCGCTGGAGCCGGAGCTGGCGGAAGACGAACAGGCCGAGCGAGACGGCGCCGATCGCGATCGGCACGTACGGCGGCAGCGGCGTGTGGTTGCCCGCGGCGGACTCGCCGATGCTGCTGAGGCCGTAGATGAGGCCGCCGAAGGCGACCGCGGAGAGCAGCGCGGAGAGCAGGTCGAGCTTGACCGGTCGAGTCTCGCCGAGGTTCTTGATGAGGACACCGCCGAGGACGAGCGCCAGGACGGCGATCGGCGCCACGGCGATGAACATCCAGCGCCAGGTGAGGTTGTTGAGGATGAACCCGGAGAAGGTCGGGCCGATCGCGGGGGCGACGGCGATGACGATCGTGATGAAGCCCATCGTGCGGCCGCGGCGCTCGGCCGGGACGAAGGTCATGATGGTGGTCATGAGCAGCGGCAGCATGACGGCGGTGCCGCTGGCCTGGATGACGCGGGCGGCCACGAGCATCGGGAAGACCGTGGAGGAGGCGGCGAGCACGGTGCCGGCGGTGAAGAGCCCGATCGCGGCGATGAACACCGTGCGGGTCGTGAAGCGCTGCAGGATGAGGCCGGTCATGGGGATCACGACGGCCATGGTGAGCATGAAGCCCGTGGTCAGCCACTGGACGGTGGCCGCGGTGATCTCGAACTCCTCCATGAGGCGCGGCAGGGCGACGCCCATCACGGTCTCGTTGAGGATCATGACGAACGTGGCCACGAGGAGCACGCCCAGCACGATCTTGATCTGGCTCGACATGCCCGGTTCAGGCGCTGGTGCTGGGGCTGGATCGGCCTCTGGTGTTTCGGCCGGTCGCTGGTCAACGGTCATGGGGGACGTTTCCTTCGGTGGTGTTCCTGCCCGGTGCCTACGGACCCGCACCTGCATCCTCCGGGGTGTCGGAGGGTGACGGAGCGCGCGCACCGGAAAGTGTCAGTGACTGTCAATCATTGCAGTTGCTAACATCCGGCTCATGGGCGCCGGTGGGAGTCTGCGAGAAGTGTCACGTAGGGCCGTGCAGTCGAGGATCGCGCGGACCGCCGAATCACTGTTCGTGGCAAAGGGATTCGAGGAGACGACGGTCGATGAGATCGCCGCCGCCGTCGGCATGTCCCAGCGCAGTTTCTTCCGGTATTTCGCTTCGAAGGACGAGGTGGTGCTCGACAGCCTCGAGCGCCTGGGCCTGGACCTGGTGACCCGGCTGGAGGCGCGGCCGCTGGAGGAGTCCGAGTGGGACTCGCTGCGGCACGCGTTCGAGCCGGTCGTGGAGCGGCTGGCCGATCCGGAGATGCGCGAGCACGACGCTGCGCTGCAGAAGATCGTGGACGCGAGCCCGCGCCTGTTCGCGGCCTACCTCGGGCGGCTGGACGGCTTGCAGCGCGAGCTCTCGGAGCTGCTGCTGGCGCGGGCGGTGCGGCGGTGCGGGGGCGCGCCGGACACGGTGGTGCTGCGCGCGGTCGTGGGCGGGGCGTTCGCGTGCCTGCACGCGGCGATGGTGCACGCGGTGGCCCGGCCGGACGATTTCGGGCACTGCCTCGACCGGACCATGGAGGCGATGCGCCCCGCCGCCGCTTAGTGGTGGTGCCGGTGCACGACCGCGTGGCCCTTGCCGCGCGAGATCAGCCAGCGGTTGATCGGGACGGTGACGACGAAGGCGATCGCGAGCGCGGCGGCGAGCGTGACCCAGAACCAGACGTCGGCCAGGCCCATCTCCATCGCGCCGGGGATCGCGAGGATGAAGCCGTTGTCGACGATCTCCATGACCGCGATCGAGATGGTGTCGGCCGCGAGCGCGACCTTGAACGCGTCCTTGAGGGACAGTCCGGCGCGCATGACACCACGCATGGTCAGGGCGTAGCCGAAGAGGAACGCCAGCGCGATCGCGAGGACGATCGTGGCCGCGCCGTGCCAGCCGAGGGCGGTGCCGATGACGACGCCGAGCACTTCGCCGATGGCGCAGCCGGTGAGGCAGTGGAGGGTCGCGGAGGCGGCCATGCCCCAGCTCGCGGGGTTCGGCTGGGCGCCATGTGCG
This sequence comes from Glycomyces lechevalierae, assembly GCF_027622945.1. Lineage (GTDB taxonomy): Bacteria > Actinomycetota > Actinomycetes > Mycobacteriales > Micromonosporaceae > Glycomyces > Glycomyces rutgersensis. Next base: position 406,525 of record NZ_JAPZVQ010000001.1, read on the forward strand.
GCGTGGTGCTCGTGACCGGCGTGGGCGCTGTGGTCGGTGGCGACGTGACCCGCGTGGGCGGCGTGGTCGTGGCCTTCGTGCGCGGCGTGGTCATTGGGGTTGCGCTCTGCATGACCGGCGTGGCCTGCGTGTCCTTCGTGGTCGTGGTGTTCGTGGGCGGTGTGGTGTTCATGGGCGCGGTCCACTGGGGTGCTCCTCGAGGTTCGGCGGCCCGGGGCGGCCGCGGCCGGATGATCATATACCCCCACTGGGTATGTTGCAAGTGAGGTTCACGTTGCGGGATGGGCAATGTCCTGCGCCGCCGCGCGACCCGTAGGAAGATCCACTGTGCAGGGAACGGAAGGGGGCTGCATGGCGGCGACTTCGGACGGTCGAGCCCCCGATCAGGGCGCGCAGGGCCGCCTGTACCTTCGGCTGCTCGCCCTCGCAGGACTCATCGGCATCCCGGTCTCCGTGGCCGCCTTCGCGTTCCTCGCCCTCCTCCACTGGCTCACCGCGTTCGTCTGGGAGGACCTGCCCGACCACTGGAACCTCGACCCCGTGCCCTGGTGGTGGCCCGCCCCGTGGCTGCTCCTCGGCGGCGCGCTCGTCGCCCTCGCGATCACCAAGCTGCCTGGGCACGGCGGGCACGTCCCGATCGACGGCCTCTCCGCCGACCTCGTCCCGCCATCGCACCTGCCCGGGGTGCTGCTCGCCGCGCTCGGCGGCCTGCCGCTCGGCGTCGTCCTCGGCCCCGAAGCGCCGCTCATGGCCGTCGGCGGCGCGGTCGCGGTCATCCTGAGCTCGCGCTGGGTCGCGCGCGGGCCCGAGACCGGGCTCCTCGGCGCGTCCGGTTCAGCGGCGGCCGTCGCCGTGATCTTCGGCAGCCCGCTCGTCGCGGCCGTGTTCATCCTCGAATCCGTGGGCCGGGCAGGGCTCCGCCCGACCAAGGTCGTGCTGCCGTGCCTGCTCTCGGCCGGCGTCGGCGCGCTCGTGTTCACCGGCCTCGGCGACTGGACCGGCCTGGCGGTCGCCTCGCTCCGGCTGCCCGGGCTCGACCCGCCCGAGCGCCCCGACCTGGCCGATCTGCTGTGGACGATCCCGCTGGCGCTCCTCATCGCGTTCGGCGTCCGCCAGATCCACGGCCTCGGGCGGCTCCTCCTCCCCCACGCGACCCGGCGACCCGCGCTCATGGCGATGACCGCCGTCGCCGTCACCGCGATCGCCGCGGCGGCCTACTCGCTCCTCACGGGACGGTCCCCGGTCGAAGTGCTGCTCTCCGGACAGGACGAGCTCGGCGTCCTCACCAGCGGCCACGACGCGCCGGGCGTCTGGGCGCTCATCGCGCTCCTGGCGTTGAAGGGCCTGGCCTACGCCGTGTCGCTCGCGACGCTGCGCGGCGGGCCGATCTTCCCCGCCCTGTTCCTCGGCGCGGCCGCGGGCGCCCTCCTCAGCGGCCTGCCCGGCTTCGGCATCGTCCCGGCGATGGCCGCCGGCATGGCCGCCGCCACCGCCGCGATCCTCCCGCTGCCGGTATCGGCGGCCGTGCTCATCACGCTGCTCCTCGGCTCAGGCGCCACCGGGATAACGCCGATCGTGCTCATCGCCGTCGTCATCGCGTTCGTGACCGAACAGCTCATCGATCGGGCCGGGCGCGAACCCGTCCCCGCGGAGTGAGGAGTCGCCTTGCAGGACAATGACAACGAACGCCCCGAACCGCGCGCGCACCCGATCCGCTGGATACTCGCCTGCGTCGCGCTCATGGCGCTCTACGCGGTCGTGCCCATCGACAGCGAACCCGACCACGGCGTCCTCGCCCTGCGCTGGGGCATCACCGTCCTCATGCTCATCGCACTCGCGACCGTCATCCGCTGGCAGGCGCTGCGGCAGCTCCGTGAGCCCGACGCGCCCCTGGGCGCGCTCGTCGTGGGCATCCTCGCCGGGCTGCTGCTGTTCGCGCTCCTCGACTACGGGCTCGCCGTGCACCAGCCCGGAGAGTTCAACGACCTGCACACCCGTGTCGACGCCCTCTACTTCGCGGTGAGCACCCTCCTGACGGTCGGGTTCGGGGACGTCTCGGCGCAGGGCCAGACCGCGCGGATCGTCCTCTGCTTCCAGATGGCGTTCAACATCACCGCGCTCGCCGGATCGGCCTCGATCGTGGCCCGCAAGTTCAGCGAGCGGGCCCTGCGACGCCGCAAGGCCCGCTGAGGGACCGGTCCCGGCAGGCGCCGCCTACTCTGGACGCATCAGACGAGGAGGCCACGCCATGCCCACCCTGCCGCTGCGCGACGAGTCGACCGTCTACGTCGGCCACCAGTACGACAGCAGCCCCGCGTTCGGCTTCCTCTGGATCGGCACGGAGACGCGCTACCGGACCGCCGCCCACCTCGTCCGCCGGCCCGCCTCGGGCGAGACGGTCATCGAGATCCAGTGCGCCACCTGCGAGAAGGAGCTCCTGCTGCGCGTGCGCAGCATCGCCCTGTCTCGGCTGATGCGCAAGCGGTCGCTCATCACGGCGCTCGTGGGGCTGGCGGTCACGGTGCTGGCCATCGCGATCGGGCTCGTCTCGGAGTACGCGGGCGCGCCGATCCCGCTCTCGACCGCGCTCGGCGCGGTCCTGGTCGCCGCGGTCCCGGTCGGTTTCGCGACCGTCGGCGTCGGGGCCTACGGGTGGTACAACGAGGCGTCGATCCGCCTCTACACCGCCACCGAGCTGGGCGACGGGACGCACCGGCTGCTGGCCGGCGCCGGATCGCACGGCGCCCTGGCGCCGTGAGCCTCAGGCCGCCAACGGGATCGCCCGCTGGGCGGGGCCGGTGTAGGCGCTCAGGGGCCGGATCAGGGCGTTCGACTCCAGTTGCTCGATCACGTGCGCGGTCCAGCCGGTGATGCGGGACATGACGAACAGCGGCGTGAACATCGGGATGTCGAAGCCCATGAGGTAGTAGGCGGGCCCGGCCGGGAAGTCGAGGTTCGGGTGGATGCCCTTGGCCTCCAGCATGGCCGCCTCCAGCTCCTCGTACATCGCGACCCAGCGCTGGCCGCCCGTGAGCTCGGCCATCTCGCAGAATGCAGCCTTCATGGTCGGCACGCGCGAGTCGGCGTCCTTGTAGACGCGGTGCCCGAACCCCATCACCTTCTGCTTGGAGGCCAGGCGTTCCAGGAGCCAGCTCCGGGCCAGCGCGGGGTCCTCGATCTCGAGCATCATGCGCATGACGGCCTCGTTGGCGCCGCCGTGGAGCGGGCCCTTCAGCGCGCCGATGGCGGCGGTGACGGCTGAGTAGATGTCCGAGAGCGTGGAGGCGACGGTGCGGGCGGTGAACGTGGAGGCGTTGAAGGAGTGCTCGGCGTAGAGGATCATCGAGATCTCGAAGCAGCGCAGCACTTCCGGGGCCGGGACGGTGCCGAAGCACATGTGGAAGAAGTTCTCGGCGAAGCCCAGGGACGGGTCGGGGGCGATGCGGTCGAGGCCTCTGCGGCGGCGGAAGTCGTGGGCGCAGATCGTGGGGAGTTTGGCGAACATGGCTTCGGCCTTGGCGCGGTTGGCGGCCGGGCTGTTGTCGTCCTCGGCGGGGTCTTCGGCGCCGAGGCAGGAGACGGCGGTGCGCAGCAGGTCCATCGGGTGGCAGTTGTCGGGGAGGCGGTCGACGACGGCGATGGTGGAGCGGGTGACCTCGCGTTGGGCGCCTTCGCGTTCGATGAAGCCGGCGAGGGCGTCGGCGGCGGGCAGGTCGCCGTACCAGATGAGGTGGGCGACGGCTTCGAAGGAGCAGCTGCGGGCGAGTTCCTGCACGGGGTAGCCGCGGTAGGTGAGGGAGTTGGTCTCGGGGACGACCTCGCTGATGGCGGTGGTGTCGGCGACGACTCCGGCGAGGCCTTTGCGGATGTCGGTGCTCATGCGTCCCTCCCGGGGATTTTGAAGTCGAAGAGCTGCTTGTCGAACGCGGTGTAGGAGGCGTAGTCGACGAGTTCGTAGAGGCGGGCGCGGGTCTGCATGCGGTCCACGTGGGAGGCCTGGGTGCCCTCGGTCTCGAGGGTGTCGAAGAGGTCTTCGACGGCGCCCATGGCGGCGCGGAGGCTGGAGACGGGCCAGATGACGAGGTTGTAGCCGAGGTCTTCGAGCCGCCGGGCGGTGAGGGCGGGCGAGGTGCCGAACTCGGTCATGTTGGCCAGGAGCGGCATGTCGACCGCTTGGCGGAAGGCGGCGAACTCGGCTTCGGTTCGCAGGGCCTCGGGGAAGACCATGTCGGCCCCGGCGTCCACATAGCCTTTGGCGCGGTCGATCGCGGCGTCGAGGCCTTCGATCGCGCGGGCGTCGGTGCGGGCGCAGATGACGAAGTCGGGGTCGGTGCGGGCCTGGACGGCGGCGCGCACCCGTTGCAGCATAACGGGAGTGGGCACGACTTCTTTGCCGTCGAGGTGGCCGCAGCGTTTGGGGTTGACCTGGTCTTCGAGGTGGCAGCCGGCGAGTCCGGCGTCTTCGAGGGCGGCGATGGTGCGGGCGACGTTGGCGGCCTCGCCGAAGCCGGTGTCGGCGTCGATGAGGGTGGGGAGGTCGGTGGCGCGGGCGATCTGACCGCCGCGCCCGGCGACCTCGGTGAGGGTGGTGAGGCCGATGTCGGGGAGGGCGAGGTCGGCGGCGAGCGCGGCGCCGGAGACGTAGACGCCTTCGAAGCCGCGGTCGGCGACGGCGCGCGCGACGAGCGGCGAGAACGCGCCGGGGAGGCGCTGGAGCCGGCCGGAGGCGAGTCCGGCGCGCAGTGCCTTGCGTTTCTGGTTGGGCGAGATGCGGTGCGTCACTGGAAGAGTCCTCCACGGTTTTCAGAAGCACCGCGCGGTGTGCCGAGCGCGCCGGGCGGGGCGGTGAGGTTGAGGGCGCGGACCTCGGCGGCGTCGAGGGTGTCGAGGCGGCACGCGAGGTCGAGGAAGCGGTCCTGTTCGGACGGTGCGATGACGCCGTCCGCGAGGGTGCGGAACTTCGCGAGGTACTGCTCGCGGGCGAAGGGCCGGGCCCCGCGGGGGTGGGCGTCGGCGACGGCGAGCTCGTCGTCGATGTGGGTGCCGTCGTCGAAGACGACGGTGACGTGCCCGCCGAAGGCGCGCTTGTCGGGGTCCGGGTCGTGGTAGCGGCGGGTCCACTCCTGGTCTTCGAGGGTGCGGACCTTGCGCCACAAGCGCACGGTGGACTCCCGGTGGGCGCGTTCGGGAGTGTAGGAGCGCTCGTGGTGCCAGTCGCGGTCTTCGAGGGCGACGGCGAAGATGTACATGATGGAGTGGTCGAGGGTCTCGCGGCTCGCGTCCGGGTCGGTCTTCTGCGGGTCGTTCGCGCCGGTGCCGATCACGTTGTGGGTGTGGTGGCTCGTGCGGATCACGATCTCGGCCACGCGGGAGAGGTCGCCGATGCGCGGGGCGAGGCGGCGGGCGAGGTCGATGAGGGCCTGGCTCTGGTACTCCGCGGAGTGCTCTTTCGTGTAGGAGTCGAGGATGGCTCGCTTGGGTTCGCCGGGCGCGGGCAGGGGCACGGTGTAGCGCGCGTGGGGTCCGCTGAGGAGGCGGGCGATGACGCCGTCCTCGCCTTCCCAGATCGGGGAGGGCGCGCCCTCGCCGCGCATGGCCCGGTCGACGGCCTCGACGGCGGCCTTGCCCGCGAACGCGGGGGCGTACGCCTTCCAGGAGGAGATCGCGCCCTTGCGGGACTGCCTTGTGGCCGTGGTCGTGTGCAGCGCCTGGCCGATGGCCTGGTAGATGACCTCGGTGTCGAGGCCCATGAGGGTGCCGATCCCGGCCGCGGCGGAGGGGCCGAGGTGGGCGATGTGGTCGATGCGGTGCTCGTGCAGGCAGATCCCGCGCACCAGGTCGATCTGCACCTCGTAGCCGGTGGCGATGCCGCGCACGAGCGCCGCGCCGTCCAGGCCGCGGTGCTGGGCGACGGCGAGGATCGGCGGGATGTTGTCGCCGGGGTGGGAGTAGTCGGCGGCGAGGAACGTGTCGTGGAAGTCGAGTTCGCGCACCGCGACCCCGTTGGCCCACGCGGCCCACTCGGGCGAGCTGCGCACCTCGGGCCCGGCGCCGAACACGGCCGCGCCGGGCCGGTAGGGGTGCGCGAGGGCCTGGGCGCGGGCGTTGGCGACCGGGCGGCGGGCGAGCGACGCGGCCGCGACGGCGGCGTTGTCGATGACCCGGTTGCCGATCATCTCGGCCACCTCGGGCTCGACCGGGACGGAGTCCGTGGCGACCTCGGCGAGTCGCCAGGCCAGCTGCTCCTCGCGCGGCAGGTCCTCACGGGAGGCGTGGGTGCGGACGGGGTGCTCGATCATACGGCGGCTCCTTCTGGGTATCTTCACAGTATGTACAGGCACCGATCCCGTTGAAAGCACTGAACATGTGGTTTCTTGTGGAAATATCGGCCGCGTTTTGTGAATCTTGTGAAAGGACCAGGGCATGGCATTGAAGACGGCCAAGGTCGGCCTGCGGCTGCGCCGCTTCCGTGAAGAGCAGGGCCTCACGCAGGCCTCGCTCGCCACCGCGCTCGGCATCTCCACGAGCTACGTGAACCAGATGGAGTCCAACCAGCGGCCCATCACCGGGCCGGTGCTGCTGCGCCTCGCCGAGGTCTTCGATGTGGACGTGCAGCGCTTCTCGGCCGCCGAAAGCGACCGGCTCGACGCGCAGCTGCGGGACGCCCTCGCCGACACCGCGCACGCCGAGCAGGTCTCCCCCGGCCAGACCCGCGAACTCGCCGAGGGCATGCCCGAACTCGCACGCTACGTCGTCGACCTGCACCGCCGCTACCGCCACGCCGTCGAGCGGAACACCGCCATGAGCGTCGAACTCGACAGTGCCTTCCACGGGAGCGGAACCGCGCCGACGGCGTACGAGGAGGTGCGGGACCTGTTCTACGCCAAGCGGAACTACGTCTACGAGCTCGACTCCTCGGCCGAGCGGATCGCCGCCGAACTCGACCCCGCGGACCTGGCCGCCGAGCTCACCCGGCTCCTCGCCCGCCGCCACCGCACCACGGTGACCCAGCTCGGCATCGACGAGGAGGCGGGGGCCAAGCGCCGCTTCGACCCGGACGGGCGCATCCTGCGCGTCTCGCCGCTGCTCACGCCCGGCCAGCGCGCGTTCCAGCTCGCCACGCACCTCGCGCTCGTCGAGCACGCCGAGCTCATCGACGGCTTGGTGGCCGCCGCGGACCTCTCGGGGCCGGAGGCGCGGGCGCTGGCGCGGATCGGGCTGGCGAACTACTTCGCGGGCGCGGTGATCCTGCCGTACGGCGTGTTCCGCAGCGCCGCAGAGGAACTGCGGTACGACCTGGACCTGCTGCAGCGGCGGTTCCGGGTCGGGTTCGAGACGGTGGCGCACCGGTTGAGCACCCTGCAGCGGCCGGGGGCGCGGGGCGTGCCGTTCTTCTTCGTGCGGGTGGACCGGGCGGGGAACATCTCGAAGCGGCAGTCGGCCACGGACTTCCACTTCTCGCGGGTGGGCGGCAGTTGTCCCCTGTGGAATGTGTACGAGGCGTTCGCGCACCCCGGGGAGATTCGCACGCAGCTCGCGCAGATGCCGGACGGGCGGGCGTACCTGTGGGTGGCGCGCACGGTGACGCGCCGGTACGGCGGGTACGGGACGCCGGCGAAGACGTTCGCGATCGGGCTCGGCTGCGACCTGCACCATGCGCACCGCCTGGTGTACGCCGACGGGCTGGACCTGGCGAACCCGGCGGCGCTGACGCCGATCGGGCCGGGCTGCAAGGTGTGCGACCGCTCGGGCTGCCCGCAGCGGGCGTTCCCGGCGATCGGCAGGCCGCTCGACGTGAGCGACCACCGCAGCGGCTTCACGCCGTACCCGTCGTCGGTGTAGGCCGCACCTCGGCGCGGCGGGCTTGTGCGAGCGATCGTCGAATTCGTTTGTCGAACGCTAAACCTCGCTGCAGACTGGTGGCCGGGGCCCGCCACCGGAGGCGGGTCCGCGCCGTCGCCCGATTGGAACGCCGTGACCAGCACCGCCCTGCCCGCCCGCACCGATCCCGCGCTCGTGCACTGGCGCAACGCCGTGTTCGCGGTCTTCGCGCTCTCCGGGTTCGTGTTCGCCAACTGGGCCGCGCGCGTCCCGAACATGCGCGACCTCCTCGGCGCGACCACGCAGGAGATGGGCGTGCTCATCCTCGGGCTCTCGGCCGGGGCGATGCTCGGGCTCATCGCCTCGGGGCATGTGGTCGCACATCTGGGGGCGACGGCGGCGATCCGCTGGTTCCTCGGGTTGACGGCCGTGGGGCTGGTCGCGATCGGGCTCATCGCCGGGTTCGCGCCGTCCTACTGGGCGCTGTTCGCGGCCCTGATGGTCCTCGGCGCGGGCAACTCGGTGCTCGACGTGGCGATGAACCTCTCCGGCGCGGCCAACGAGCGGCGCATCGGGAAGACCCTGATGCCGGCGTTCCACGCGGGCTTCAGCGTCGGCACGATGCTCGGCGCTGGCCTGGGTGCCCTCACCGAGCAGCTCGGGGTCGCCGCCGGGGTGCACTTGACCGCGGTGGGCGTCGCGGTCCTCCTCGCCTCGGTGTACGTGGTGCGGTTCCTGCAGCCGGCGGAGGAGCCGCGCGAGGCCGTGCCGGGCGAGCGCGCCGGGTGGCGCACCCGCCTGGCGGCGTGGACCGATGTTCGCGTGCTGCTCATCGGCCTCATCATCCTGGGCATGGCGTTCACCGAGGGGACCGCGAACGACTGGCTCGGCCTCGCCATGGTCGACGGCTACGGCCTCACCAACCCGGGCGGCGCGGCGGTCTTCGCCGTATTCGTCACCGCGATGACCGTGGGCCGCTTCTCCGGCGGCGTGTTCCTCGACCGGTTCGGGCGCGTGCCGGTCCTGGCCGGGTCGGCGCTGCTGGCCCTGGTGGGCCTGCTGCTGGTGATCCTCGGCCCGACCGCGCCCGTGGCGATCGTCGGCACGGTCCTGTGGGGCGTGGGCGCGTCGCTCGGCTTCCCGGTGGGCATGTCCGCCGCGGCGGACGACCCGGAGAAGGCCACCGCGAACGTCGCCGTGGTCGCCACGGTCGGCTACTGCGCCTTCCTGATCGGGCCGCCGCTCATCGGCCTGCTGGGCGAGAACGTGGGCCTGCGGAACGCGTTCTACGTCGTGCTCGTGCTCGTCGCGGTGGCGCTGCTGTGCTCCCCCGCGGCCCGCAGGCCGAAGACGTCCTAGACGAACCTCCAGAGGTGGTCGGCGGTGCCGTTGTCGTCCCAGGTCACGATCTGGGCGCCTTGGGACTTCGAGGCGTTCTGCACGCCGAGGACCTTGCCCCCGTTGGCGCACTGGATGCGGAAGGCGTCGTTCGAGGCGTAGCGCAGGCGCCAGCGGTGATCGTTCGTGCCGTTGTCGTCCCACTGCAGGACGCGGGCGCCCGCGGCGGTGGAGGCGTTCTCGACGCCGAGGACCTTGCCGCTGTTGCCGTTGCGCAGTTTGAAGTGGTCGCCGTCGCGGATCGCGGTCCAGAAGTGGTCGGCCGTGCCGGTGCTCCCCCACTGGACGGCGAGGCCGCCGTTGGCGGTGGACATGTTCTGTACGCCGATGACCAGGCCGCTGTTGACGTTCTGGATGCGGCGGGCCCCGTCGGGCACGAAGCGCCAGAGGTTGTCGGCGGTCCCGTTGTCGGAGTCCTGCACGGCCTGGCCCCCGGCGGCGGTCGAGGCGTTGAGGATCGCCAGGAGCTTCGCAGTGTGCGCGTTGCGGATCCTGTGCCGGCCGTCGCCGTTGTCGACGATGGTCCAGAGGTGGTCGGCGGTGCCGCTGTCGCCCCATTGCAGCACGCGGGCGTTGTCGGCGGTCGACATGTCCTGCACGCCGAGCACCAGGCCCGAGTTGCGGTTGCGGAGCTTCACGTTCGAGCCTGAGGCCACGATCTCCCACTGGTGGTCGGCGGTGCCCGTGTCGTTCCACTGCAGCGCGAAACCGCCTGCCGCCGTGGACATGTCCTGCACGCCGAGCACGAGGTTCGAATTGGCGTTGTAGAGCTTGAACGAGGGTGCCGAGGTCGATCCGCCTTCGCCGCCGGCGTTCCAGTAGACGGTGTAGTTGTGGCCGTGGGCGTCGTAGAACGGGCCGAGGTTCACCGTCGCGCCGTCGGCGGTGGCGGTGAACGCGAGCGCGGAGGCACTGGTCCGCTGGATCGAGTCCACGTCGAGGGAGGGCAGGGTGCCGAGGGTCGTGTTGCCGTAGTTCCCGGAGAGGACCGTGGGCCCGTAGACCGCCGCGGCGACGTTCTCGTCGTCGTTGGCCGCCCGCATCCGCACGCTCATCGGGAGTTTCACGGTGACGGTGTCGCCCGAGGTCCACGAGCGGGTCAGGACCGCGTAGGTGCCAGGGGTCGCGGCGATGGACTGGGCTTGGCCGTTGACGCTGATCACGGCCCCTTCGGTCCATGCGGGGATGCGGATGCGCATCGTCCACGAACCGCTCGCGCTGCCGGTGACGGTGAGCGTGGTCGTGTCGCTCACCGGGTACGACGTGGACTGGACGACGGTGATGCCGCGCTCGGTCCAGTCCAGGCGGGAGGGCGTGAACAGGTTGACGTACAGGGTCGTGTCGGACCGGAAGTACACCGAGTCCATGAGCTTCGTGAACGTCTCGAGGCCCGTGCCCTGGCAGCACCAGAACGAGTTGTAGTCCGTGCTCCAGGTGCCGCCGCCCCAGGCCGGGCCGACGCCGCGGCGGCCGCCGGGGTTCAGCGACGTGAAGTAGGTGATGTGCCCGTGCGGATCAGCCGGGTTCTGCCAGCCGATGAGGTGGTTGAGCAGGGCCCGCTCGTAGTAGTCGAAGTAGGCGGCGTTGTTCGGGTCGAGGAGCCACAGCTCGCGGGTGAGGCGGAGCATGTTGTAGGTGTTGCAGCCCTCGCACGTGTCGGTGTCCAGGTACCTGGCGATGGCGTTCGGGGCACGGAAGTGCTCGGCTTCGCTGTTGCCGCCGATCACGTAGGTGTGGGCGCCGACCACGATGTTCCAGAAGTTCCGGGCGATGTCGCGGTAGCGGGTGGTGCCGGTGGCCTTGTACTCGCGGGCGGCGCCGATCATCTTGGGCACCTGGGTGTTCGCATGCAGGCCGTTCAACTGGTCCTGGTTGTTCGCGAGCGGGTCGAAGACCGCCGCGTGGTCGAACCGCTTCGCCGCCGTGAGCCAGCGCTCGGTGCCCGTCTGCTGGTAGAGGTCGGCGAGGACGGTGTTCATACCGCCGAACTCGATGCGCAGCACGTTCTGCATCTGGGCGGTGGAGAGTCGCGCGGTGCGGGCGTCCACCCATCCGGCGAGGCCGAGGAGCACGTCGCGGGCCTGCGTGGAGCCCATGAGCCGCCACACGTCGAGGAGTCCGGCGAGGGTCTTGTGGATGACGTAGTAGAGGACGTCTCCATTGGTGCCGTTCTCGAGAGCGTCGAAGTTGGACTCGGGGAAGCCGCTGAGGTATCCGGCGGCGAATCCGGCGGCGCCGTTGTTGTTCTGGCACTTGGCGAGTTCGGCGACCATGGTGTTGGCCTTGTCGCGGCAGGCGGTGTCGCCGAGCACGGCCCAGGCCTGGGCCCAGGCGGTGAGGAAGTGGCCCTGCATGTGGGTGCGGAACGGGAAGTCGGGGGCGTCCCAGCCGCCGTTCGGGGCCGCGCCGGCGGTGGAGAGCTTGTGGGTGGCGCGGAAGTTGTAGAGCAGGCGGTTGACGTCGATGAAGCGCAGGTAGGCGAGGGTGCGGTTCTGGTTGTCGAGCCAGCGGCCCGCGTTCAGGGTGACTTGGCCGAGGGCGAATTCGCTGGCGGCGGCGCCGATGTCGGGCCGGGCGGGAGCGAGCGCCGCGTGCGCGGGGGCACCGCCGATGCCGGGGGCGGCGGTGGCCACGGCCGCGGCGCCCGCGGCTTGGATGAGGCGGCGGCGACTGACGAGGGACATGCGGGTCTCCAAAGGGGAAGGGGGCCCGGCGCGGGGGTGGGGCCCGCGCCGGGCGGCTCGGTCAAGTGCGGATCGGTCAGGTGGTGACGCGGAAGGTGGCGTCGGCCCGTTCCTGGGTGGTGCTGACGGGGTCGAGGCGCAGCGCGTACGCGTAGTGGCGGATGTAGCGGGTCGGGTAGTTGTAGGAGGTGAACGAGCTCCAGGAGGAGTCGGCGAGCCCGGCGACGCGGTTGAAGGTGGCGTCGGCGTTGAACGTGCCGCCCGATTCCCTCGGGGCCAGCACGAAGTCGTAGTCGACGTGCCGCAGGAAGCGCCCGGGGTAGTTCACGGACTCGAAGGAGACGGCGCTCGAGGAGGCCAGGCCGGGGACGAGCCGGAACTGGGAGTCCTGGACGGGGCTCACGCCCGGGTCGATGCGCACGTCGAAGTTGTAGTGGCGCACATAGCGGTCCTGGTAGTTGTAGGACTGCAGCCGGTTGAACACGGGGTTCTGGTAGCGGGCGAGGACCCGCGTCTCCTCGGCCTGGGTGAGGTTGAGGATCGACCCGTGCCGCTTCAGGTTGGAGCCGAGGCTGTAGCCCGAGGTGGTGCGGTAGCCGGAGACCGCGGCGGGGTTGGTGGTGAGGACGGGCATGTAGCCGCGGCCGGTGGCGTACTGGTCGAGCCACAGCGCCCATTCGCTGCGGTCGTTGAACTTCGCCCACATGGGGCCTTCGACGCCGCCGCCGGTGAGGCCCGAGAGGTCGCCGAGGCGCGTCCAGGTGCCGGTCAGGGAGTTGCTGCCCTCGATGACGATCTGGGTGGTCTTGGAGGCGCGGTAGTAGCGGTAGCCGCCGGTGTTGGCCTCGATGATCTGGGTGTCGATGAGCCCTTCGGAGCCGGCGAGGTTGATGTAGGTCTGCGGGGCGGTGATGCTGCGGAAGTCGGTGGTGCGGACGCTCCAGATGCGGTGCTTCTTGACGCCGTTGAGGGTCGAGTTGGTGGCCCAGTAGACGAGGAAGTTCCCGGCGGCGGCGTCCCAGATGGCCTCGGGGGCCCAGGCGTCCCCGGCGTCGCCGATGGACGCGGCGACGGGCAGCAGCCACGGGATCGACCAGTTGACGAGGTCGGTGGACTCCCAGACGACGAGGTTGCGGCTGCCGTTGTTGGCGGCGTCGGCCCAGGACGTGCCCGATCCGATGTGGAGGTCGGTGGCGACGATCCAGTAGCGGTTGCCCGCCGGGTTGCGGACGATGACGGGGTCGCGGACGCCCTTGGTGCCGATCGGGGTGCGCAGCACGATCTGGCCGCGGTTGAGGTCGGTCCAGTTGAGGCCGTTGTCGGAGTGGGCGAGGTAGATCTGCTCGCCGCCGGTGCCCTCGCCGATGAAGTGGGCCATGAGGTAGCCGGTGTAGGCGGTCTGGGCCGCCGCGGGCGATGCCGGGAGCAGCGCGGCGGCCGGGAGGGCCGCCGCGGCCGCGATGAGGCCGCGGCGGGTGAGCCGTGAGGGTGGTGTCGACATTGACGCTCCAAGAGTTCTTCCAGTGGAAATGCTGATGTGAAGGGTAACAACCCCCATCGATGTAGTCAATTCCTTCGATGTTTCTAAAGATCGTCGCACCCCGGGCCGCCCCCTTTGTTCACCGATGGAATCAAGCACGGGCCGGTCGGCTGTGCCCCGATCCCGTTCGCGGCCATGGCATCAGGTCGCCAGACGAGACGCGCGCCACCGACTCGCACACGGCATCGGATCCCCACGGGTCGCAGATTTGCCGGACATGAGGGGGTATGGACTTCGGGTTTGTTGCATGATCTAATCAAACATAGAACTTCGTAAATCTACGAATGTCTGAGCCGCCCGGCCGGGCCTTCGGGAAAGTCGAGACCTCCATGCGACGCAGATCGCTCCTCACCGCGGCACTGGCCGCACCCCTCGCCACCGCCGGCGCCGTCGGCGCCCTCCAGTCCCCTGCACAGGCCGCCACCTGGTACACCGAAGACGACTGGGGCAAGTGGACCGACGGCGCGTACACCGTCAACAACCACGTCTGGGGCAGCGGCGCCGGCTTCCAGTCCGCCTGGGCGAACTCCTACTCCAACTGGGGCGTCTATGCCGACCACCCCAACACCGGCGGCGTCAAGTCCTACCCCCACGTCGCCTACCAGCTCGGCCGCGACGTGTGGAACATGGGCAACGTCTCCAGCAACGCCAACGTCACCGTCCCCAGCGGCAACAACCTGGCCTACTGCACCACCTACGACGTGTGGGGCAACGATCACGACTACGAGATCATGATCTGGACGCAGTACTACGGCGCCGTGGGCCCGATCGGCTCCTACGTCACCGACGTCAACCTCGGCAGCCAGAACTGGGCGTTCTACCAGGGCAGCAACGGATCGAACGCCGTCTACAGCTTCCTGGCCCGCTCGCAGTCGACCAACTCCTGGGTCGACATCACCGCGCACGCCCAGTGGCTGGTCGCCCAGGGCCGCATGCCCCGCGTCACCATCGGCGAGATCGCGTTCGGCTTCGAGATCACCTCGTCGGCCGGAGGCTACAACTTCACCACCAACAGCTACTCGGTCTGGTCGTAGCGAGCGGAAGGACCGCCGGGCCCCGCACCGGGCCCGGCGGTCCTTCGTCCATAGGCGATGCATACGGGGGCAGAGGACGAGGCCGCGATCGAAGCGGCCGCGGCCCAAGGGATCCGGACCCGCGACGTCGGCGGGAAGGCGACCCCGGACGAGGTCACCGCGGCGGTGATCGCGAGCCTCCCGGCCCTGTCTTGACCCGATCGGGCCGGGAGGCTCGCGCCTGATCAGCCCGACGGGATGAGCACGTACAGACCCGCCGTGATCAGGAACCCGAGGAGGCCGAGCGCCGTGGTCAGCGGCGTCCAGACCCTGAGGCCGTCCTTGACCGAGAGCCCGAGATAGCGGGTCACGATCCAGAATCCCGAGTCGTTCACGTGGCTGAGGCCCAAGGCGCCGTAGCCGATCGCGAGCGCGACGAGCGCGAGGTGCACGGCGTCGAGGCCGAGCGCCTGCACGGCCGGGAGCATGAGCCCGGCGGCGGTCGTGATCGCCACCGTCGCCGAGCCCTGCGCGGCGCGCAGGATCAGCGAGATGAGGAAGACCGCGAGCAGGACCGGGATCCCGGCGTCCGCGAGGCTCTCGGCGACCGCCGCGCCGATGCCGGATTCGGTGAGCACCTTGCCGAAACCGCCGCCGGCACCGGTCACCAGGATGATGACGGCCGCCGCGGGCAGCGCGGACTCCATGACCTCGCCGAGCTTCGCGGCGGACCAGCCGCGGCGCACGCCGAGGGCGAACATCGCGGCGCCGATGGCGACGGCCAGCGCGAAGATCGGCTGGCCGATCATCGAGAGGAGGCCGTTCCAGAAGGTGCCTTCGGCGAACTCGGGGGCGATGGTGGTGCCGACCATGATGAGCGCCAGCGGGAGCACGATGATCCCGATGATGGTCCCGGCGCCGGGGGCCTTCTCGCCGTCGCCGAGGGTGCCGTTCTTGGGGCCGTCGTCTTGGCCGAAGCCGTCGAACATGGCCTTGGTGGCGGCGATCATCGAGTACTCGCGGCGGTTGAAGAGCTTGCCGAGGAAGTACGCGGCGATCGCGAGCGGGACCGAGACGGCGAGCGAGAGGATCGTGATCCAGCCGACGTCGGCGCCGAGGACGGCCGCGCCGCCGACGATGCCCGGGTGCGGCGGCACGGCCACGTGCACGGCGAGCATGACGCCGGCGACGGGCAGCCCGAACTTGATCGGGTTGAGCCCGGCGGCCTTGGAGAAGGCGTAGATGATCGGGATCAGGATGATGAACCCGGCGTCGAAGAACACGGGGATGGCGAGGATCGCGGCGGCCGCGGTGAGCGCGACGCCGACCCGCTTGGGGCCCAGCCAGCTCGTGAACTTCCCGGCGAGCGCGTCGGCGCCGCCGGAGATCTCGATGATCTTTCCGAGCATCGAGCCGAGGGCGACGAGGACGGCGACGGATCCGAGGGTGCCGCCGACGCCGGCGATGATCGCCTGGATGACGCCGAGTTTCTCGGGTTCGTCGCCTTGCGCCGGGATCGTGGTGAGCGGGAGGCCCGCGCCGATGCCGACGGCGATCGAGGTGATGATGAGGGCGTAGAACGCCTGCATCTTGCATTTGATGACGAGTACGAGCAGGAGCACGACGCCCGCGAGTCCGACGAGGATGAGGGCGGGGAGCGGCAGTGTGAATCCCATGGTTACTGCTCCTTGGCGCGGAGCTGCGGAGCGACGACGCGGATGACCGCGGAGTCGTCGAGGGCGCCGAGGCCTTGGGCTTCGCCGAGGAGGAACAGCTGCTCAGCGGCGGCCGCGACGGGCGCGGCGAGGTGCGCGTTGCGGGCGGCCTTGCCGACGATGCCGAGGTCCTTGACGAAGATGTCGAGGCGGCTGAGGACTTCGGCGCCGCCTTCGTCGTAGGCCTGGAGCGCGCGGGGGCCGCGGTTGCCGAGCATGAACGAGTTCGCGGCTCCGGCGGTGAGCGCTCCGAGGGTACGTTCGCGGTCGAGCCCGAGGGCGTCGGCGAGGGCGAGCGCTTCGGCGGCTGCGGCGATGTGGACGCCGCACAGGAGCTGGTTGACGGTCTTGAGCGCCTGGCCGTCCCCGGGGCGGTCGCCCACGATGGACAGTGTGGAGGACAGCTGTGTGAGGACCGGCTTGACCTTCTCGACGGCGGCGGGTGCGGCGCCGACGACGATGAGGAGGTCGCCTTCGCGGGCGCGCACGGGCCCGCCGGAGAGCGGGGCGTCGACGAGGTGGACGTCCTGCTCGGCGAGGCGTTCGGCGGTCTCGGCGATACCGTCGGTGCCGACGGTGCTGGTGAGGACGACGACGGCGCCGGGTTCGAGGTGGACGGCGATGCCGGTGTCGTTCAGGGCGCTGTCGTTGAGGGCGCTGTCGTTGAGGCCGTTGCCGGAGCCGTAGAGGAGGGTGTCGAGCTGCTCGCCGGTGCGGACGGCGACGAGCACGGTCCCGGCGCCGGTCACGGCCTCGGCGGCCGTGACGGCGGGCGCGACCCCTTGGTCGGCGGCGAGCGCGAGGCGTTCGGCCGCGATGTCGAAGCCGCGGACTTCGAAGCGCTCGGCCAGGCGCGCGGCCATGGGCAGGCCCATCGCGCCGAGGCCGATGACAGCGACGTTGCTGTTCATTGTTGTTCCAATCGATCGGGGACGGTTGGTCAGTCGTGCAGGCTCGGCTCGGAAGCCTCGCCGAGCACGTCGACCACTTGCGCGAGGGAGTCGGTGGACCCGACGTTCCCCGCGAAGACGATGTAGGGGATGCCGCGCGCCGGGCCGTCCTCGGGCTGCCACAGGGAGACGATGCCCGGGAGCATGGGGCCGATGACGCGGGCGCGCCGGATGCGGAGCGCTTCGGAGGCGGTGTCGCTGGAGGTGATGCCGCCCTTGGCGATCACGAAGCGGGGCGGGGCGAGTTCGAGGACGCGGGCGACGAGTTCGACGACGCCGCTGGAGACCTGGCGGGCGATGGCGAGGCTTTCGTCGCCGTCGCGGCCGGTCACGAGTTCGCGGGTGGTGTGGACGATGACGGTGCCGTCCGCGAGGGCCGCGGCGACGGCGGCGGCCTGGGCCGCGAGGTGGGCGTCGCGGCGGTCGTCGATCAGCTGCCGCACGTCGAGTTCGATCGTGGCGGTGCCGGGCCTGGCTTCGCGGAGTGCGGCGAGTTGCGCGGTCGTGAGCGGCACGTGGCTGCCGACGACGACGAGGCCGCCGCGTTCGTTGGCGAAGTCGATGCGGTCCTTGGTGACCGGGGCGGCGATGTCCTGTCCGATGTGGGCGCGCACGTAGGGCGGGCCGACGCGCAGGAGGGCCTGGACGCCTTCGCGTTCGAGGCGGTGGAGGGCGAGGGCGACGATGCGCATGTCGGTCTCGTCCAGGACGTCGACGGCGACGACGGTGCCTTTGCCAAGGGCGCGAAGGAAATCAGTGACGGCGGCGGCGCCGCGGCGGATGATCGACACGGTCAGCGCGGCGACCTCGCTCGCGGGGATCGTGCCGCCGGTCTTCTCCTCGACCCAGCCGCGCAGGTCGGAGGAGGTGAAGCCGAAGGTGGCGTCCTGCGCGAACGGGGTCACGCCGACGGGGGTGGCCTCGCCGTCGACGACCCAGTAGTGGACCGAGTCGAGGGTGATGCGCCCGGCGTCGGGGAAGGCGGGGATTAGGAGGGTGAGCGCGGGGCGGGTGCCGCCGTGGGCGGCGATGGCCTCGGCGAGGACGTCGGTCTCCAGCGGGAAGTGCCCGCGGAGGGTCGAGTCGGAGCGGGAGACGAAGGTGAGGCGCTTGCCCGCGCGCTCGGCGGCGGCCAGCGCGGCGGCGGCGACCTCGCGGTTGCGCTGCGCGGCGGTGTCGGGGTCGAGGGAGCGGGTGTTGGTGAGGACGTAGACGGCCGCGGCGCCGGTGGCAAGAGCCCAGTCGAGGTCGGCGGGTTCCCAGCGGGTGAGGACCGGGAGGCCGGCGACGGACTGGGTGCCGGTGGGGTCGTCGTCGAGGACCACGAGGACGGAGGCGTGATCGTAGGCGGCGCGCACGTCGGCGGCGGTGGCCGCGGCGGGTGCCGGCACGGAGGCGAGCAGCGTCTCGACGTCCACGTGAACTCCTTCGTTCGCTCTCGGAAACCCGAGGTATCAGATATCAGATATCCTGCCTCGGAAATTCGCGATCGTCAAATCGCGGTGTTCGGGAGCGGGCCGCTAACGGCGGGAGTGCACGTATTCCAGCAGGTCACCGCGGGTCTGGTCCATGTGGCTGGCCATGGCGTCCCGGGCGGCGAGGCGGTCGCCGGAGGCCAGCGCGGCCACGATCGCGGTGTGCTCGGCGATGGCGTGCTCGCGGATCTCGGACACCGCGCTGGTCTCGCTGCGGGTCTCGGCGAGCATCGCGGTGAGCGGCAGGAGGGCCGCCACGAGGATGCGGTTGTCGGCGGCGCGGAGGATCACGTCGTGGAACTCGAGGTCGGCGGCCACGAACGCGGCCACGTCGGTCTTCGCGTGGGCGGTCTTCATGCGCTCGATCAGGTCGCGCATCGCGTCGAGGTCGGTTTCGGTGCGGCGCTCGGCGGCGAGCTGGGCGGCGCCGGTCTCGATCATCATGCGCACTTCGAGCAGTTCGAGCGAGGACCGTTTCCGCTCCCCCGCGCTCCGGGCGTGCCGCACGACGGCCTCGAGGCCGGTCCACTGCGCGACGGGTGCGACCCGGTGGCGGCGGCCGGGCACCTGGACGATGACGCCCTGCGCCTGCAGCAGCCGCACGGCCTCGCGCAGGGTGAGCCGCGAGACGTGGAGCTCCTCGGCGAGCACCCCCTCTGGCGGCAGCGGTTCGCCGGGCCGCAGCTTGCCGTCGATGATGGCGTCGAGGACCTGTTCGACCACTTCTTGCGTCCGTGACGCTCGCGCCATCGGCCCTCCTCCGGGTAAATGCCGACAGCGTAAGCCAATTCGGGATCCAGTGGGGAACGAGGTCGCGGTTTTGAGGAGTGCGCCCGCACCGGTCTCAGGCCGAGACCTGCCCGGTCGACCAGGCCCACGCGGCGATCTCGACCCGGTTGCGCACGCCGAGGCGCCGCTGCACGTTCGCGAGGTGGTTCTTGACGGTGCCCGCGCTGATGAACAGCTCCTCCGCGATCTCGGCGTTGGTGCGCCCGCGGGCGACGAGGCGCACGAGCTCGAGCTCCCGCTCGCTCAGCGCCTCCCCCGTCCCGGTCGGGGCCTGGGGCGGGATCATCTTGCGCAGCAGCTTGACCGTGATCTGCGGGCTGATCAGGGTCTCGCCGGAGACGGCCGCGCGGATCGCCTCGATGACGAGGTTCGGGCCTGAGCGCTTGAGGAGGTAGCCGCACGCGCCGTCGCGCAGGGCGGGGTACACGTACTCGTCGAGGTCGAACGTGGTCACGACGACCACCTTCAGCGGGTCGGCGGCCGCCGGCCCGGCGAGGCGGCGGGTCAGTTCGAGGCCGTCCATCACGGGCATGCGGATGTCGGCGAGGACCACGTCCGGGCGCAGCAGCTCTGCCTGCGCGAGGGCGCTCTTGCCGTCGGCGGCCTCGGCGACCACGCGCATGTCGGGCTGCGCGTCGATCACCATGCGGAAGGCCTCGCGGATGCCCTCCTGGTCGTCGGCGACGAGGACCCGGATGGTCACGGCGACGCTCCTTCGATCTGATTGTCGTGCAACGGCAGTCGCAGCGTGATGCGCCAGCCTTCGGGTTCGCGGGGGCCGGCCTCGAAGTGCCCGCCGAGGCTTTCGGCCCGCTCGGCCATCCCGGCGAGGCCGAGGCCCGAGGAGTCGCGGGAGGAAGGCTTCGGAGCGCCTCGGCCGTCGTCCTCGATGCGCAGGAGCAGCGATCCGTCCACTTCGGTGAGTTCGATCGACACCGTTGCGGCCGTGGGCGCATGGCGGCGCACGTTCGTGAGCGCTTCGGTCACCGCCCGGTGCGCGACCGCACCGGTCTCGCGCGGCACCGCTGCGGCGCAACGCAGGTCGAGCACGGCCCGCGGACCGCCGCCCTCGTTGAACCGCTCCACGAGCGCCGCGAGGTCGTCCACGCCGCCCACGGGAGTGCGGGCCGCCTCCCCGGGGTCGCGCAGGAGCGCGAGTGTCCGGTCCATCGAGCCGAGGGCGCGCACTCCGGCGGTCTCGATGCGCTCCAGCAGCTTCGCGAGCTCCGGCCGGTCCGCACCGAACACGATACGGCCCGCCTGGGCCTGGGCGACGATCTCGCTGATGTCGTGCGCGACGAAGTCGTGGAGGTCGTTCGCCAGGTCCAGGCGCTGCTCGCGCCGGGCGTCCTGGACCGCGCGGCGACGTCCGGACGCGAGCCGACGCAGATACGCCGCAACGAATGCCGCACCCGCAGCGGGGAGCAGCCAGGCCCCGCTCACCGCGGCGACGCCGATCGGCGAGCCCTCCAGTGCGAACCGCTGCCACACCAGGGCGGTCGCGAGCGCGGGAGCGAACGCGGCGAACGTGCCGGCCGTCCGCTCCGACCAGCGCACCGTCACGTAGACCAAGAGCGTCAGCGCCGCCGACTCGACGAGCATCCAGACCCCGGTCGCCCCAACGGGTTCGGGCTGACCGCCCGGGAACTCGAACCGCACGAGCACCGTGGAGGCGAGCGACCCGGCCGCCGCGAGCAGTGCGACGGCGGGCACGAAGCGGCGCAGCACCGGCCACCAGCAGGCGAGCGCCACGAGCAGCAGGCAGGCGGTGCCCACCCCGATGGCTTGGGCCGCAGGCGAAGGACGCAGCCACAGCAGCCCGTACCCGAGCGCGAGCGCACCGAGCACCGCCACGGGGACGCGCACGCTGTTCATGAACGAAAGCCTATGCGCCGCCCGCGGCGGAGTCGCTCACGCCGGGTGCCTCAGTGGAGGCAGAGACAGAAGGGGTGCCCGGCCGGGTCGGCGTAGACGCGCCAGTTCGCCCCCGGGCGCAACTGGTCGGTGCGCTCCAGCACGGTCGCGCCGAGCTCCAGCACCCGCTGCTCGTCCGCCTCCAGATCGTCCACGTCGAAGTCCAGGTGCACCTGCTGCGGCGAACGCTGCCCGGGCCACTCCGGCGGCCGGTAGTCCTCCACCCGCTGGAAGGCCAGCGGCGTCCCCTCGAACCCCTTCACCTCCACCCACTCCAGGTCGTCCGGGTCCGTCTCGACCTTCCCGCCGAGCAGTGCCGCGTAGAACTCGGCGAGCCGTACCGGGTCCGGGCAGTCCAACGCGACCGCCTGCAACCTGCGAATCATCTCCGGTGCTCCTCCCTCTCGGTCCGTCATGTCCGCCGCCCATTATTCCGCGCAGCGGGCCGCCTCCGTGCGGCCGATAGGCCATTCGGCACATTCGCGCCCGCGGATCCCGCGGGAAAGGCCGATTCGGCACATGGGCGCGGCGCCGCCCCGCCCCGACGATTGAGGGCATGACCACGGAACTCATGCGAACGCAACGGCGCCAGCGGAACTGGCACCACTGGATCGGCTACGCGGCCGCCGCCTTCTCGCTCCTGTACGGTGCGCTCGGACTCTTCTGGGCCCTCGGCGGCGCGGGCTTCCCGTTCGGCGTCGGCGACGAAGAACTCATGGCCGAGCCCGACTTCGCCTTCAAGGTCTCACTGCTGGCCCACGCGACCCCGGCCGTCGCGGGCCCGATCATCGCCGCACTGAGCGCGCTCGGCGCGGCGGCGGGCGCCCTCATGGCCCGCGCCTACCGCGCGGGGATCGCCCGGTGGCTCCTCCCGGCCTTCGCCTGGACGACGGCCGTCGGCCTGGCGGTCGTCGTCCAGGACTACCGGACCCTCGTGGTCGTCGCGTACACGCCGGTCTTCCTCATCGCCAAGACGTTCTTCGGATGGCCCGAGAACGCCGGGTTCGGCGACCTCTACCACCCCGAACGCCTGAACCTGCTGCTGCTCCTGCTCGCCGGAATCGTCTGGGGCCTCACCGCGACCGCCTACCGCCGCAAGACGACCGGCGCCTGCGGCGACTGCGGCCGCACCGAGGACGAGCGCCCCTCGGCGCTCCAGCGCTGGGCCCGCCCGGCCACGTGGACGGCCTTCGCGATCCCGTTCGTCTACGCCGTCACCCGCTGGGCCTGGGCGCTCGGACTGAGCCTCGGCATCGACCCCGAGTTCTACGCCGAGGGCAAGGAAGAAGGGCTATGGCTGGCCGGGGCGGCGCTGGCGACGCTGGGCGGGATCGGGGCGGTGCTCACGCTGGGGCTGATCCAGCGGTGGGGCGAAGTCTTCCCCAGGTGGATGATCGGCCTGCGCGGCAAGCGGGTCCCGCCGATGCTCGCGGTCGTCCCCGCGACGCTGGTCTCGGTCCTGGTCGCCTCGGCGGGCGGGATGTACATCCGGGTGGTGCTGGCGCGAGGCGGCGTGACGGCCGAGACCTGGCCGCTGGAGCTGCCGGAGACGCTGTGGGTGGTGTGGGGCGCGGCCCTGTTCGTCGCGGCGATGGCCTACCACCAACGCAGGCAAGGCGAATGCCGGACCTGCGGCAGCGTCTGAGCGCAGGGAGCCGGAGCAGGCCCGAGTCGATCCGACTCGGACCGCTCTTGCGCTTACGCCGCTTCGGTCTTCGCGGCGATTCGAGCCACGATCCGAGTCTCCATCTGGGCCATGGTGTTCGCGAACGCCGACTCGAGGTCGACGCCGTAGCGGTCGGCGAGCATCAGCACCGACCATAGGCAGTCGGCGAGCTCGTGCTCGAGCGCTGCCCGCCCGCCGGGGTAGGAGCGGATGCCCTCGGCGACCTGGACTTGCCGCATGAGATCGCCTACGTCGCCGACGAACCCGAGCGCGATGTCCAGGCCCGACCAGGGCCGCTGGCCGTCCGCCTCGTTGAGCTGGTCGAAGAGGTCCGCAAGCCGATTCGCCTGAGCCGTTGCTTCAGTTATGTCCATGGCGCTCATTCTGCCAAGCGGGCCCAGGTAGGACCCTCGGCGCTGTCAGAGGCCGGCGAGGTCGGCGAGGCGGCGTTGGGAGTCGAAGAGGGCCCTGCGGTCGTAGGACGAGGTGCCGATGAGGAGTTCGTCCGCGCCGGTGGCCTCGACGAGGTCGGCCAGACGCGGGGCCACCTCGTCCGCAGTGCCGTAGATCGCGCCCGTGAGCCCTTGTTCGAGGTGCTTGGATTCGCGGCTGGTCTTCGCGGCCGCCCTGATCTCGGCCGGGGGCCGCAGGGGGCGGAATTCGCCTCTGGTGCGGGACAACGCCGTCGACCAGAATTCGGGGAGCAGCAGGTCCTCGGCCGCTTCGCGGGTCTCGGCGACCGCGACGGTCTGGGCCACGACGACGTACGGTTCGGACCGCCACGCCGAAGGCCGGAAGTCGCGCCGGTAGTCGTCGATCTTGGCGCGTGTCGCCTTGAGCCCCTTGGACGGGGCGATGACCAGGCCGACGCCGTGCTTGGCGGCGTACTCGCCGCCGGAGCCGACCGCCAGGACGAACGGCTCGGGCCGCAGGCCTTCGCCGGGCCGCGCGTGCACGCCGGGGTGGGTCCGCTGCTCGCCGGTGAAGTAGCCGAGGAGTTCGGTCAGGAGCGCGTCGAAGTCGTCGGCCTCGTCCAGGTCGTGGCCCAGCGCTTCCCGGACGGCCGGGACGAACCCGAGGGTGCGCCCCAGGCCCATGTCGATGCGGCCTTCGAACAGCGACTCCAGGACCCCGAACTGCTCGGCGACCACGAGCGGCCGGTGGTTGGGGAGCATCACGCCCCCCGTGCCGACCCTGATCCGCGAGGTCGCCGCCGCGACCGCCGCCGCCAGGACGGTGGGCGCCGAACCGGCGATGCCGGGCACGCTGTGGTGCTCGGCCACCCAGTAGCGGTGGAAGCCCAGGTCCTCGGCCTGCTTGGCGTTGCCCACGACGTCACGCAGCGTCTCGGCCGGCGTCTCGCCCTCGGCGATGACGGCGCGGTCGAGCAGCGAGAGCCGGAGGCGGTGCGGAGTCCTCATATGCCGCGCAACGCCCGCGCGGCCGCGGATGTTTCACGATCCGCGCCGATCGTGCCCGGTCTCACCGGCCCGGTTCGAGGCCGAGGTCCTTCCGCGGGTCGCCGACCATCGTCGCGGGGTCGACGATGCGGTCGAAGTCCGCCGCGCTCACGCCCAGGGCCAGCGCGGCCTCACGCAAGGTGGAGCCCTCCTCGTCGGCCTTGTGGGCGATCGCGGTCGCCTTGTCGTAGCCGATGTGCGGGCTCAGAGCGGTCACCAGCATGAGCGAGCGGTCCACGTGCTCGGCGATCTTCGCCCGATCGAGTTGCGTCCCTTCGACACTGAAGTCCTTGAGCTTCTCGGCGGCGTCGCCGAGGATGCGGGCGGAGTGGAGGACGTTCGCGATCACGACCGGCCGCATGGTGTTCAGCTCGAAATGCCCCTGCGCCCCGGCGGCGGCCACAATGGAGTCCTCGCCGATCACCTGCAGGCACACCATGAGCGTCGCCTCCTGCTGCGTCGGGTTCACCTTGCCCGGCATGATCGAGGAGCCCGGCTCGTTCGCGGGCAGGCGCAGCTCCGCGAGGCCCGCGCGCGGGCCAGAGGCCAGCCAGCGCATGTCGTTGGCCACCTTCATCAATGCGACCGCGACGCCGCGCAGGCCCGCGCTCACCGCGACCATCCCGTCCAGCGACGCCTGGGCCGCGAACTTGTTCGGCGCGGTCACCAGCGGCAGGCCGGTCAGTTCCGCGAGCTTCGCCGCGATGGCCTCGCCGAAGTCCTCCGGGGCGTTGATGCCCGTGCCGACCGCGGTGCCGCCCGCGGCGAGGCCGCAGATGCTCGAGAGCGAGTCCTCAAGGCGCACACGGGCATCGCGGAGCTGCGCGGCCCAGCCGGACCATTCCTGGCCCACCGTCAGCGGCGTGGCGTCCTGGAGGTGGGTGCGGCCGATCTTCACCACGTCGACCCACTGCTCGGCCTTGAAGCGGATCGCGGCGGTCAGGGCGTCGAGCTGCGGCAGCGTGCGGTCGCGCAGGGCCAGCAGCGTCGCGAGGTGCATCGCCGTGGGGAAGGTGTCGTTGGAGGACTGGCTGAGGTTCACGTGGTCGTTGGGGTGCACCGGGGCCTTCGAGCCGATCTCGCCGCCGAGGAGCTGGTTGGCGCGGTTGGCGATGACCTCGTTGACGTTCATGTTCGTCTGCGTGCCGGACCCGGTCTGCCACACCGAGAGCGGGAACTCCGCGTCGAGGTCGCCCGAGACGACCTCGCCCGCCGCGACGACGATCGCCTCGGCCAGCGACGGGTCGAGCAGGCCGTGCGAGGCGTTCACGAGCGCCGCCGCCTCCTTGACCCGGCCGAACGCCCGGTACACGGCCGTCGGCATCCGGTCCTCGCCGATCGCGAAGTGGTGGAGGGAGCGTTGGGTCTGCGCGCCCCAGTAGTGCTCGGCGGGGACTTCGACGGAGCCCATCGAGTCGGTCTCGATCCGCGTCCCGGTCGCGCCGGTGCCCACCGGCAGGGCGCGGATCCGGTACTGCTCGTTCGCCATCGTGGGGGCCTCCCGCTCTCGATCCCGTTTCGCCCCAGGATTCCACGATTCCGGCGGCACCGCTAAGACTCCAGGTTCGGTGGACGCTGGCGGCCGGGCGGGCCATGCTTGGCGGGAGGCAGAAGGAGGCAGGGACGTGGACGTGACCGACGCACCGGACCGGAGCCGCTACGAGGTCCACCGGGACGGGGTGCTCATCGGCTTCGCCGATTACGTGCGCCGCGAGGGGATCATCACCTTCACCCACACCGAGGTGTTCCACGCGGCGAAGGGCACTGGCGCGGCCTCGGTGCTGGCGCGGCACTCGCTGGACGAGGCGCGGGCGCGCGGCGAGCGGGTGCGGCCGCTCTGCCCGTTCTACGCGGGCTGGATCGAGCGGCACCCCGAGTACCAGGATCTGGTCGTCGAGGGCCGTTCGCTCAAGCACCCCTGAGCGCCGGGATCAGACTCGCTCCCGGTCGTCCATAGTGGTCTGATTGTGCCCGGATGGCACTTCCGGGCCCTCGCCTCGTGAGGACCCGAGTCCGCGGCACATGATAGATGATGTGTCAAGGACCAGGTAGGATGAAGGCATCATGAACGACGAGACCCAGTGGCTGAGCCCGCGCGAGCAGCGTTCCTGGCGCGCCTTCATCCGGCTGAACCAGAAGCTCACCGCCCGCCTCGGCAGCGAGCTGCAATCGAACGCGAAGCTTTCCGGCCCCGACTTCGCGATCCTCGTGGCCCTCACCGACGAGCCCGCCGGCCGCCTGCGCTTCCAGGAGCTGGCCAAGGCCATCGAGTTCGAGCAGAGCCGCCTCTCGCACCAGATCGGCCGCATGATCAAGCGCGGCCTCGTCGCCCGCGAGGAGTGCGCCGAGGACGGCCGCGGCGCCTTCGTCACGATCACCGCCCAGGGCCGCGAGACGATCGAGGCGGCCGCCCCCAAGCACGTGGCCGCCGTCCGCCGCCTCGTCCTCGACGCGGTCTCCCCCGAGGAGTTCGACACCCTCGGCGACCTCGCCGAGCGCATCATCAAGCACCTCGACGAGACCGCCCCTTAAGCCGCTACGCCGCCGCGAGGGCGAACTTCACTCCGGTCAGCTCCTCCGAGAGTGTCCAGAGCCGGGCCGCGAGGGCCGGGTCCTTCGCTTCGGGGATCGTGTCCACGACGACCGGCGGGCCCTTGCGCTCGCGCTTCCCGGCGGGGCCGTAGTACTCGCCGCTCTGGGCGTTCGGGTCCGTGGCCGCGCGGAGCTGCGGCAGCGCGCCGTCCGCCTGCGACTGGGTCACGAACGGCATGATCAGGTTCGTGACGAGCCGCAGCGGGGCGTTCATGCCGTTCGCCACGAGCCGGGTCGCGGAGAAGCCCGGGTGCGCCAGCAGACTCCGGACCGGGCTGCCGGCCGCGCGGAGGCGCCGGTCGAGCTCGATGCCGAAGAGCGCGTTGGCGAACTTCGACTGGGAGTAGAAGTAGACCGCTCGGTAGTTCTTGGCGCCGTCCAGGTCGTCGAAATAGATCTTCCCTGTCCGGTGGGCCAGCGAGGAGACGGTGACGACGCGCGGGTCGCGCCCGGCCTCGAGCAGGCCCAGGAGCCGCCCGGTGAGGGCGAAGTGCCCGAGGTGGTTCGTGGCGAACTGGCGCTCGTGGCCCTGCGGGCTCAGCGAGCGCGGCGGGGCCATGACGCCGGCATTGTTGATCAGCAGGTCGAGCCGGTCGCGGTCGGCGATGAGCCGGTCCGCGAACTCGGTCACCGAGTCGAGGTCCTCCAGATCCAGCGTCCGCAGCTCCAGACCGGCGCGCGGGAAGCCGGCCTTGATGTCCTCTATCGCCTTGCGGCCCTTGGCCTCCGAGCGGGAGGTCATGATCACGTGCGCGCCCTTCCCGGCCAGCGCGCGGGCGGTCTCGATGCCGAGGCCGCTGTTGGCGCCGGTGACGACGACGGTGCGGCCGGTCTGGTCAGGGATGTCGGCGACGGTCCACTGCCTGCTGCTCATCGGTGTCTCCTGTTCCGCGCCGGGCCGAGGGGCCCGTCCGCGAGATAAGCTGAATTCCGGTTCACCTTCATCATGAACCATGATTCAGGTTATTGCAAACTTCTCGGCGCGCGTCTCGGGCCGCGATGCCATACGATGCGGTCCGAACGAGAGGAGACGGGATGTATGCGGAACGCCCCCTGCGCGCCGACGCCGCGCGCAACCGCTCCAAGATCCTTGAGGCCGCGGACCGGCAGATCATCGCCCACGGCCCCGAGGTCCGCATGGAGGCCATCGCCGAGGAGGCCGGGGTCGCCGTCGGCACCCTCTACCGCCACTTCCCCACCAAGGACGCCCTGGTCGCGGCGGTCGTCGAAGCGCACGTCGAGTGGATCATGACCGAGGTCGAGGCCACGGCCGACCGCATGGAGGCCGGCGCGGACGCCCTGCACGAGTTCCGGCACTTCCTCCTCAGCACCGTCGAGCTCGGCGCCAGCGACCAGGCCGCCAAAGCAGCCGCGCGGGCACTCGGCGCGCAGTACGACATCGCCCGCCCCATCGAGCGCGGCACGGCCGCCATGGAGCGGATCATCAAGGCGGGCAAACGGTCCGGCGCTTTGCGGGACGATCTGAACGTCGAGGACTTCTTCCTGCTCTTCGCCACCGTCCCGGTCGACCAGCCGCCCAAGGCCCGCGAACGCTGGCTGGAGCTGTTCCTCAACGGCGTCGCCGCCGTTCCCGCCAAGGCGCCGAGCGACGCCGGCTGACCGAGGCGGCATGCCTCGTTGCCGATATATATTCCTTCGCCACGAGCGTGAGCGCGGAGCGGGCCCGGCGCCCGCCGCCCGCGCTAAGGTGACCGCGTGAGCAATCTCGAGGTCCGCCCCGCGGAAGCGCCCTGCCGGTCCTCCGACCCCGCAGGGCCGGAGTCCACACTCCTCGAGGCGCGGGACGTGCCGCTCGGCGGCGTCCGCGCGATGCACGTCAGCCGCACCCTGCCGCAGCGCGAGATCCCCACGGTCGGCGCCTGGTGCTTCCTCGACCAGTTCGGGCCCGAGCACACCGACATGCAGGTCCTCCCCCACCCGCACTCCGGCCTCCAGACCGTCACCTGGCCGATCCGGGGCGAGATCCGCCACCGCGACAGCCTCGGCTCGGACGTCGTGCTGCGGCCCGGCCAGCTCAACCTCATGACGAGCGGCCCCGGCATCGCGCACTCCGAGTTCTCCCTGGGCGAGGCGCCGCTCATCGAGGGCCTGCAGTTGTGGGTCGCTCTCCCCGACGGCGGCAACGGCATCACCCCGTCCTTCGAGCAGCACGTCAAGCTCCCGGAGTTCGCGATCGAAGGCGCGCAAGGCATCGTGGCCCTCGGCGAGCTGGCCGGCGCGGCCTCGCCCGCGACCGTCTTCACGCCGATCGTCGGCGCCCAGATCACGATCGCGCCCGGCGCGTCCCCGGTCCTGCCGCTGCGCCCCGACTTCGAGCACGCGGTCCTCGTCCTCGCCGGAGCACTCCGTGTGGACGGCACGCCCCACGAGCGCGGCCCGCTCCTGTACCTCGGCACCGGCCGCGACGAACTCCCGCTGGCCTCGGAGGAGGGCGCCACGGTGTTCCTCCTCGGCGGCGAGCCGTTCGCCGAGGAGCTGGTCATGTGGTGGAATTTCGTCGGCCGCTCCCATGAGGACATCGTCGCCGCGCGCGACGCCTGGGAGGCCCCGGACCAGACCCGCTTCGGACACGTCGAAGGCCATGACGGCCGGCGCATCCCCGCGCCCCCGCTCCCGGGAGGCCGGCTCCGGCCCCGCGGCCGCCGCCCGATCGCGTTATCCGACGGCCGAACGCCTCTGGCGGTCCTTGCCGCGGCAAGGACCGCCAGAGGCGTTCGGTGCGGTTCTAGACCACAGTGGTCTGGGTGAACCCGGACCACCATTGGCCGTCGTCGTAGTACTCGAGGTACCAGGCGATCTCGTGGCCGTCGGTCCAGTCCTTGTTGCACATGGTCCAGACCTTGGAGGAGCCGAGGTTGTCGGTGCAGGTGCCGTGGCGCGAGCCGTCGAGATCCCACCAATGGACGTGGACCCAGGCTCCCTCGTTGGTGTTGTCCCTGATCCAGATGTCGTCGCCGTTCCTCTGGATGCAGGCTGCGGCGGCGGGGGCGCTCCAGCACTCTCTCGAGCTGTCGGCGTACCAGTCGACGTCCTTCACATAGTTGATCTCGAGCTCGGCGGCGGCGGCCGGGGTGGCGAGGCCGAGCATGCCGAACAGGGGGATGGCGAACGCGGCGAGGAGTGCCGCAATGCGGTTGCGCATCAGAAGGTTCCCTCTCGTAGTCGTCGTGGTGCCGTCAGATCTTGGTCTTGAAGGTCTCGGCCTCGTACTGCCAGCCGTTGGCCGTGTCGTACATGAAGGACCAGGAGATGGTGTGGCCGTCGGTCCAGTCCTTGTTGCACCTGACCCAGGCCTTGTCGACGCCGAGGGCGTCGATGCACATGCCCTCGCGGCCCGAGGCCGAGTCGGACCACCAGACCGCCACGCCGTAGCCGTCCCTGTTCTGGTCCCGCACCCAGATGTCGTCGCCGTTGGGCTGGATGCAGGCGTCGCCGTCGATGTACCAGGCGCCGCGGTCGTCCCAGGCGCAGTCCGTCGAGAGGCTGTCGCTCCAGTCCGCGTCGACCGCGTAGTCCGTCTCGAACGCGGCCGCCGAGACCTCCGCCGAGGCCGGCGAGACGACCGCCGCGACGAGCCCGAAGGCCATCGCGAGCGTCGCCAGAACTGCTGCAATGCGTTTGATCATCTGTGCTCCTAGAGGTTGGGGCACTCCCCCGGTGAGGTTGGGGCTGAGTGTCCGCCCAGTCTCGGTCCGGCTCCTTAACGCGGGTTTGACCGTCGATTAATCGGCTGGTGGCGGGGCCGATGCGACTTGAGCGGACACCGTCCTCAGTCGACGAGCGCGGCGATGCGAGCCCGCACGGCGGCGGCGTTGGGGCGGCCGAGTTCGTCGAGGATCGCCACCGCCCGCTGCCAGGCGTCCCGGGCCTCGGCCGTCCGACCGGTGGCGGCGTACGTCTCGCCGAGGCTGGTCAGCGCCGCGGCCGTGAAGTTCCGCTCCCCGGACTCCGCTCCGAGCGCGACGGCGCGCCGGAGGTACTCCACGGAGCGGGCGTGCTCGCCGAACTGGGCCTCGATGGTTCCGAGGCTGGACAGGACGTTCGCCTCGCCGATCGTGTCGCCGATGCCCGCCGCGAGGTCCAGCGCGGCGAGGCAGTGCTCGCGGGCGCGGGCGGGGTCGCCGAGGTGGGCGTGGCAGAACCCGATGTTGTTCAACGCCCGCACCCGGCCCGCGGTGTTCCCCGCGCGGACATACAGGTCCAGTGCGCGGACGGCGTGGGCCAAAGTCGCGGCGAAGTCGCCGGCGCCCGCGTCCAGGATGCAGAGGACCAGGCAGGTGTCGGCCTGGCCGTTGCGGTCTCCGGCCGCCTCGAAGTGCTCCAGCGCCGCCTGCAGGTGTTCGCGGGCTTCGTCTTTGTCGCCGTGGTTGGACTGGACGATCCCGAGTCGGAGGTGCGCGGAGGCCAGGCCCTCAGCGCTGTGCGCGCGCTCGGCGGCACGCACTGCGGTGCGGTGCATGACCTCCCGCTCGGCGGCCGCATTCTGGCGGCGGAGATAGGCCTCCAGGCTGCGCGCCAGTTGCCATGCGTACGTGTCGAACCGCTGCCTGAACGCCTCGTCGACCGCGCCGAGCAGCACGGCGCGCTCGGATTCGAACCACGCCGCGGACCGCTCACGCTGTTCGGGCGAGGCGAATGCGGCACCGGGGATCTGATCGTCCGTGACGACCGAGAACGGCGTGATCGCCGCTGCCGCCGCGTCGGCGGAGCGCAGCAGCCAGTCGAGCAGCCGCGCCACGGCGTCGCGGCGGGCGGTCGCCTCTTCCTCGGCCGCGGCCAGCTCGGCGGCGTACGCCGCCAACAGGTCGTGGAGGCGGTACCGCCCGGTCCGGAACTCGCCCACCAGTCCGAGATGCACGAGCTCGCTGAGGGACCGGCGGGCCGCGGCGAGCGGTTCGCCCAGCAGGGCCGCAACGGCGTCGGCGGTGAAGTCCGGTCCCCAGTGGAGTCCGAGCAGCCGGAAGGTCCGCGCCGCGGCGGGACTCAACGCCCGGAACGAGCAGGCGAACGCCGCCCGCAGATCCATGCCGTCGTCGGCGAAGGCGAAGCCGTCGAGCGGCGCGGCCCCGGCCTCCAACTCGTCCGCGAGCGCGCCCAACGGCGCACCGGGAATGCCTGCGGCCCTTGCGGCCACGACGGCCAGCGCCAGCGGCAGCCGCGCGCACCGGTCGATGATGCGGGCCACCGCTTCGGGCTCCGAGTCGGCCCGGTGCGCCCCGATCCGCTCGGCCAGCAGGTCGCGGGCTTCGCCGTGGTCGAGCGCGTCCAGGGAGATCATCTGGACGCCGTGCCGGGCGACGAGTCCGGTGAGGACGGTGCGCGCGGTGATGAGGACGCGGCAGGCGTTCGTGCCCGGCAGGAGCGGGCGCACCTGGTCCTCGTCGCGGGCGTTGTCGAGGACGATCAGCATGCGCCGCTTGGCGAGCAGGGTCCGGAACAGGGCCGAGCGGGCCTCGGTGGGGGCGGGGACCTGGGCGGGTGGGACGCCGAGGGCGTCGAGGAAGACGCCGAGCACCGCGCCGGGGTCGATGGCGCGTCCGGCCGGGTCGAAGCCGCGCAGGTCGGCCCAGAGCTGCCCGTCGGGGTAGGCGACGGCAGCGCGGTGGGCCCAGTGGACGGCGAGGGTCGTCTTTCCGGAACCGGGAATGCCGGTGACGACCGCGACCGGACTGCCCGCGGTCTGCTCGAGTCGCGCCAGCGCCTCGGTGCGGCCGGTGAAGCCCGTGATGTCGCCGGGGAGCTGTTGCGGCACAGGGCGATCGAACGGCGCGGCGTCCTGTCCCCGGCCGAGGAGGCGGCGGTGCTCCCGTTGGAGTCCGGGGCCGGGCTCGACGCCGAGTTCGTCGACGAGGTACCGCCGGGTGCGTCGGTACACGGCCAGGGCCTCGCCGGTGCGACCGGAGGCGTCGAGCGCCGCCATCAGGAGTTGCGCGGGGCGTTCGCGCACGGGATGGTCGGCGACGAGGGCGGCCGCTTCGGGGATCACGTCCCGGGCCGCGCCGGTGCGGATGTCCTGTTCGATCCGGTCTTCTTGGGCCGCAAGCCGTTCCTCTTCGAGTCCGGTTCGCAGGCTCTCGCGCCATTCGTCTCCGGCGATGTCGGCCAGCGCCGGGCCGCGCCACAGCCGCAGCGCCTCTTCCAGAAGCGCGGCCTTGCCCGGTCCGTCGTGGCGCGCACGGGAGACGAGGTCGCGGAAGCGGTAGAGGTCCACTCGGTCGGGGTCGCAGTCAAGCCGCCAGCCTCGGCCCACGGTCGCGAGGGTGACCGTGGGGTCGCCGGCGAGGAGTCGGCGCAGGCGCGTCACGTAGACGCGCACGGTGTTCAGCGCGGAGGCGGGCGGCCCGGCGGGCCAGAGCGCGGCGATCAGGCGTTCGGCCGTGACCGTGCGGCCCAGGTCGAGCAGCAGCAAGGCGAGGACGCACCGCGACTGGGCGGTGGTGGGGCCCTGCACGGCGCCGTCGCGCAGGATCTCGACCGGACCGAGGACCCGGAAACTCGTCCGATCGGGACCGATCGCGGCTCCGGCGGATCGTCCGTCCATATGCGCACCGCCTCTACGAAACGTCTTCGGTACGTTAGCAAGTCGCGGTCGCGACCCTGAGCGACTCGGCTTCGTCCGGGGGCTCCTCGCGCGCGGCCTCATCCAGTAGATCCGGCCCCCGACCGCCCGTGACAGCGAGTGCGATCGCCGGGCCCGGCGCCGAGTCACCGCGCCGCAAGCTCAGTCGGTGCCGATGATCAGCTCAAGGCCCGCATTGAAGAGGTCTTCGCCCGTGAGCCGGTGCTCCTGCGCGTATGCCATGGCCCGCGCGATGGTCGGGTACGCCTCGGCGAACGCCGCCTTCGCCGGTTCGTCCATAGTGGTGGGCCCGGTGGAGTCCTGCTCCTCGATGACATGGCCGAACGTGTAGTGGAAGGCGGTGAACACCAGGGTCGCCGCTTCGGCGAGGTCGATTCCCCGGTCCTCGAGCGCGCGCAGGCTCGACTCGGTCAACGCGGCGAGGGTCGGGGTCCCGGTGGGCCTGGCGCCGGCGACGACCCTGGCGCCGTCAGGGTACGCCAGCATCGCCGCCCGCAATGTGTGGAGACGTTCGAACAACCAAGGGCGCCAAGAGTGTTCGGGCAGCGGCGGCACCGGCTCACCGATGCGCTCCGCGATGATCGCCTCCGCCATCGCGTCGAGAAGGGCCTGCTTGTCCGCGAACCGCCAGTAGATCGAGGGCGCCTTCACATCAAGACGAGTCGCGAGGCGGCGGATGGTCACGTTCGCCAAACCGCCTTCCTCCAGCAGGCTGAGCGCTTCGGCAACGACTGTTTCGGTGTCCATGGCACTCATTCTATAACAGTGCTACAGTTCCTGTAACGTTGTTATAGAGAAAGGGGTGCCGACATGCACCAGGCACTCGTGGACGCCATGCACGACTACTTCGACGCCGGCATGACCATGGACCTCGACCGGCTCGACGCGATCTACGACGACGAGTTCGAGAACCTGCGCGTCGACCGGGCCGGGCGCTCGATCACCTTGAGCAAGGACCAGTTCATGGCCCGCTTCCGGGCGCTCAAGGCCCAAGGCGAGACCGTCGGCGAATCGGTCGACGACGCCACCTTCCCGGCCTCCAACGTGTTCGGCGACCACGCCCTCATCGTCATGCGCCGGGTCGAGAACGACGAGCCGAGCCAGTACGCGTTCGTCTGGCGGCTCGCCGACGGACGCCCCGCCACGATCCTGCGGGAGCTCACCTTCGACCACGACATCAGCTACCTGCTCGCGATGGTCGCCGCAGCCCAGTCCTGATCGGTCGACGGACGAGGCGACCGTTGCAGGCGCCTTCGCCCTCGGCCGGAAACCCCAGTTCGTGAACACTGCCTCGCGCGCCGGCCTGCTGCGCGGGTCCAGGTGATACCGCCGTTCTCGTGCATGCGCGCGCGGCCCCGATTCGACGGACGGCCTGAAGATCCTTCATACTCAGTGTTCAGGAAGGCTGAGCGATTGTTCGGTGTGGTTGAACAATAGAGGTGAGCTGCTTTGGAGCGCCAGGAGATCGAGACGTTCCTCGTGCTGTGCGAAGAGCTGCACTTCGGCCGTACCGCCAAGCGCCTGCGCATCTCCCCGGCACGCGTCACCCAGCTCGTCCAGAAGGTCGAGCGCCGGATCGGCGCGACCCTGTTCGAGCGGAACACGCGCGGGGTGACCCTCACCGACCTGGGACGCAGGTTCCAGCGCGACCTCGCGCCCGCGCACGAGGCCGTCGAGGAGATCGTCCTACGCACCATCCAGGCCGCGAAGGGGATCGAGGGTGAACTGCGGCTGGGTTTCCTCGGCACCGCGAACGGCCGGCACCTGGTCGAGCTCGCCCGCCTGTTCGAAGCCCACCGGCCCGGCGCCACCGTGCGCCTCGTGCTCGAGGCCGAGATCGGCGATCATCTGCGGCCGCTGCGGGAGGACCGGGTCGACCTCCTGGCCGTGCCCCTGCCCGTCCGCGAGCAAGGCATCGCCCTCGGGCCGGTGGTCCTGCGCGAGCGCCTGCTGATGGCGGTGCCCGAAGGGCACCCGATCGCGATTCGGGGCCACGCCACCTTCGAAGACCTCGCCGACAACCCGGTCATCGTCTCCTCGGGCGACCCGGATGACTACTGGATCGACTACTTCGTGCCGCCCCGGACGCCGTCGGGGCGACCGATCGAGCGCACGCACCGCGTCGAGAGCCTCCAGGCAGGCATCGCGCTCGTCATGGCGGGCAAGGGCATCGGCCCGATCATCGCACAGTTCGCGCAGTACAACCAGCATCCCGGCATCACCTATGTGCCGATCGAGAACGGACCCGTTGTCGCCTCGGCGCTGGCCTGGTCGGCCGCGCGCGAGACCGCGCTCATCCGGGACTTCGCGCGGCTCGCCGAGGACCACGGGCCGGTCGCCGTCGACTGGCCTCCGGCCACCGCTTAGGAGTCCCGCAGGCCGCAGCGGTATTGCGGACCTGCGAAACGACTCTTGAACCCCGCTGAAGACCCAGCGCTGTCCATCAGGGTCTTCATCCGCGCTGAAGGTGTGTTGAACGCTTCGCCGTTGTCTCCCCTTCTCCATGGGCCGCACAGTGGATCACGCCTGCCCGGCAGCCGCGGCTGCCGGGTCGGCTTCCATCGGCATCACTCGTCCCATGAGGAGTCACATTGAGCACTGGGCGAACCGACACGGGACCGCCGAGGTCGATCCCGGTCGTCGTCATCACCTTGCTGTGCGCCGCCAGCGTGCTGGTCTTCGGCGTCTGGGCCTTCTTCGCGCCCGTCAGCTTCATCGAATACGTCAACTACGCGCCTTACAACGAGCACCTGACGCATGACGCGGGCGCCTTCCAGGTCGGCATCGGCTTCGGCCTGATCGCCGCGCTGCTCTGGAACGACGCGCTGGGCGCGGCACTGATCGGCTTCGTAGCCGGCAGCGGCCTGCACACCTGGTCGCACTTCGCCGACCGCCACCTCGGCGGGCACGGCTCCGACGTGCCGCTGCTG
Source organism: Glycomyces lechevalierae (assembly GCF_027622945.1). Lineage (GTDB taxonomy): Bacteria > Actinomycetota > Actinomycetes > Mycobacteriales > Micromonosporaceae > Glycomyces > Glycomyces rutgersensis. Next base: position 443,073 of record NZ_JAPZVQ010000001.1, read on the forward strand.
GGCGCCACGACACTGCTGGGCATCGTCGCGGTCGTCCTCCTGATGCGAAGGAAGCGCGCATGAGAGTCCTCCTGGCCGGCGCCTCCGGCGCCGTCGGCGCCCCGATCACCCGGGCGCTCCTCGCCTCCGGGCACGAGGTCGTGGCCCTGACCCGCCGTCGCGGCGGCGCACCCGCGGGCACGACCGAGCTGGTGGGCGACGCGCTCGACCGCGACGGCCTCTTGGCGGCCGTCCGCGGCCTGCGAGCCGACGCGGTCATGCACCAGTTGACCGCCTTGAAGAAGGCCCCGATGCGGCACCGGGACCTGGAGGCGACCAACCGCCTCCGCACGGAGGGCACCGCGAACCTCCTCGCCGCCGCTCGCGCGGTGGGCGCCCGGCGGTTCGTCACCCAGTCGAACCTCTTCGGCTACGGGTACGGGAACCTCGGCGAGCACTTCCACACCGAGCGGGACGCGTTCGGGAAGGGCGGGTACGGCCACTTCGACCAGCACATCGCCGCGCTGCATTCGACCGAGCAGCAGGCGTTCAACACCGAAGGCGTCGAAGGGATCGCGCTGCGCTACGGCGCCTTCTACGGCGCCCCGGGCGACCCCGTCGTCGAGATGCTCAAGCGGGGACAACTGCCGGCAGTGAAGGGCGGCCCCATCTCCTTCATCCACGTCGAAGACGTCGCCGCCGCCACGGTCGCGGCCCTCGAGCGCGGCCGCGGCGGTGAGGCGTACAACGTCGTCGACGACGAGCCCGCCCCGTGGCGCGACTTCTTCCGCACCACCGCTGCGCATCTCGGCGCCCCGGCGCCGAAACCGCTGCCCGGCTGGATGCTCCGGCCGATCCCGATCATGCATGCCATCATGACCGGCTCCTACCGCCTGTCGAACGCCAAGGCCAGGGCCGAACTCGGCTGGGCCCCGTCGATGCCGACATTCCGTGAAGGCATCGCCTCCATTCGGGCCTGATGCGCAGATCGACCGAATCCCCCTGATCCTCAGCAAGAACGAACGGACACAACAATGAAGCACCGCATCCTGATCCTCGGCGCCGGCTACACCGGCATGATGGCCGCCCACGGCCTCGCCCTGCGCAACAAGACCGCCGAGGTCACCCTCGTCAACCCGACCGACGTCTTCAACGAGCGTCTCCGCCAGCACCAAGCCGCAGTCGGGCAGGACCTCGGCGCCCACCGCATCCCCGACCTCGTCGGGCCCGCGGGCGTCACCTTCGTCCAGGGCCGCGCGGCCCGCATCGCGACCGACCGCCGCAGCGTCGTCCTCGACGACGGCCGCGACCTCGCGTACGACCACCTGGTCTACGCGATCGGCAGCGCCACTCCCCGCGTCGAGCACGCCTTCACCATCGACGACCCGGCATTCGCAGCAGCCCTGCGGGACAACGCCGACGGCACGCTGACCGTGTGCGGCGCGGGCCTCACCGGCATCGAGGCGGCCACCGAAGCCGCCGAGACCTACCCCGAGATGCGAGTGCGCCTGCTCAGCCGCGGCGAACCCGGCTCGATGATGGGCCCGGCGGCCCGCGCCTACCTCATGAACGCCCTGTACCGGCTTCGCATCGAGGTCCGCACCGGGGCGACCGTGGCCCGTGTCCTCCCCGAGGCGGTCGAACTCGCAGGCGGCGACCGCATCCCGACCGATGTGACACTGTGGACCACGGGTGTCGCCCACGCCCGCCTCGCCGCCGAAGCGGGGATCACCGTCGACGAGGCCGGCCGCGTCGCCGTCGACGCCGCGCTCCGCTCGGTCTCGCACCCCGACGTGTTCGCGATCGGCGACGCGGCGGCGGTCCGCCAGGCGTACGGAGTGATCCACGGGACCTGCCAGAGCGGCATCCCCACGGCCGCGCACGCCGCCGAGTCGATCACCCGCATCCTGCACGGCAAGGAGCCCAAGGCGTTCCGGTTCGGGTACATCCACCAGCCGGTGTCGCTCGGCCGCAAGGACGCCGTCATCCAGTTCACCAACCCCGACGACACCCCGAGCCGCTGGTACCTCAAAGGCAAAGCCGCCATCGCCTACAAGGAGGCCGTCAGCTCCAGCCCCTTCAAGTTCTACCGCTCCAAGTCGCCCATCCCCTCCGCCATGACCAAGCGGAGCGGCGGACGCCGCAACCGGCCCCATGTCGCGTCGGCGACACCGGCCCCCGCCATGTAGGCACCGCCGCACGGGCCGCCGCGGCGGCGGCCCGTGCCGCTCCACCTTGCGACGCGCCGCGAGAAGCCCGCCCAGGTCGAGAGCCATTCCGCTGCAACGCGAACCGCACGTGCGTCGACCAGCAGAGGCAAGCATACTCAATATGTAGATACCTAGTATGCTTCGCATTGTCATGCCCCGTCCGGTCCGTCCCGGGCCGGGCGCTTCCGTGAAGGAGAGATGATGCGAAATCGAACCATTGTCGGTGCAGCTCTAGCGGTCACCGCGTTGGGAGGGGCCTCCGTCGCGGGCGTCCTCACCGCCGGCGCGGCCGAGAACGAATCCCGGTACGAACCCGTCCAGACTGCGACCGAAGCCGCTTCCGAAGGGGCGCTCATGCTGCCCACCGGCGACGTGGTGCGGCTGTCGCCGGGCGGCCGCATCGATGTGGAGCCGGCCGCGGGCCGCGAGGATGTCGGCTTCGTCGGCCAGACGGCGAAGGACGGATCGGGCGATGTGGTCGTCGTCCCCGCCGACATGCTCGACGCCGTCCGGTCCGGAGCCGAGGACCCGCGCCGCTACAACGTCTCGCGGCTACTCGCCGCCGGACACTCCGATGCGGCGGCCGTCACCGAAGCCGAACTCGACGACCGCGCCTACACCGGGCTCGTCCCGGCCCCCGAACCGGCCGAGGCCTCCGATGCGGCGCAGCAGCTCACGGTCCGGCTCCTCGACCGCTCGGGCGACGCCCCGGAGGGGGCCGTCGTCTCCTGGATCAGGGAGGGCGAAACCGGTGGCATCGAGATCGGCGAAGACGGCACCGGCACGACCGCACTCGAACCCGGCGAGTACCTGATCTCCACGCTCACCGTCAACGCCACCACCGCAACCGAACGCGGCGAAGCCGTCTACGGCTTCACCCCGGTCACCGTCGGGAAGGGCCCCGCCGAACTGGTCGTCGACGCCGCGGCGGCCGCGCCCGTCGGCGTCGAGGTCGAGCGCGACGACGCCGAACTCGAAAAACATCTGCTCTATGTGGAAGCCGGCACCGAGTCCGACTCCGTCGCCACCTTCGAGTTCATGGACGCCGGCACCGACGCGTACGTGCTGCCGCAGCCCGAAGCGTCCGGCTACGCGTTCAACTTCCTCTACCAACCGGTGCTGGCGGGTCCGGCGGACGCCGCCGACCCCTACACCTACACGCTCGCGTTCGGCGGAGCCGGTCCGATCCCCGCCGATCCGTTCTACGAGGTCGCTGACGCCGACCTCGCGGTCGAGCAGACCGAGTACCAGGACCTCGGCGTCGAACTCCAAGGGCGCCAATGCGACTACCCGAGGGCCTGGAAGGGCCAGTTCTTCCTGTTCGGGCAGTGTGCGGAACGCGCGTTCCCGTCTGAGGCGACCAACCTCTACAGCGCCGCACCGATCCTGTGGGACCAGACGGTCGAAGCGGGCGTCTTCGACGAGAACTCGGACCTCACTGACGGCTACACGAGCCTCGCGCCCGACGTCGCGATGCCGGCCGGCCCGGCCGAGCGGGTCATCGGCGACGGCCCGCTGGCCGCGGGCAGCCCGCACGTAGTGCGCAACGGGGACACGATCTCGGGCCTCACCTGGCCGGTCGCCAGCCACAGCGGCGACATCGTGCGGCTGGTCGGATACGAGAGCGGTGGCGTCACCGTCAGCCGCGACGGCGAGGTGCTCGGCACCGCGAAGAACCCGGAGAACTTCTCGATCGACCTTCCCGAAGGCGACCAGGGCCGATACACCCTGACGGTGGAGGCGACCCGCGGCACCGAGACGGCACTGTACGGCATTGAATCCATTATGGAGTGGTCGTTCGACTCCGCGACCGCCGAGGAAGCGGTACTGGACCTCCCGGTGGTCCTTGTGGAATCCGAAGCCGTGCAGCACGGCCTGGCCGAGCGGGACGAGCCGCAAACGATCAGCCTGGCGCTCGACAGCATGGAGACCACCGTCGAGTCCATGGGTCTGGAGGTCTCCTACGACGACGGCGAGACCTGGACCGAAGCCGAACTCGAAGGCGACACCGCCGTGCTCGAACACCCAGCCGGAGCCGAGTTCGTCTCGCTCCGCCTGACCGCCACCGACAGCGCGGGCACCGAGGTCACCCACACCACCATCCGCTCCTACGGACTGTGCTGACCTCGCGGCGCACCTGGACGGATGGAGTTCCAGGGAGCGGGCCGGTCGAGGCCCCACCTGCCTCGACCGGCCCTTGTGGCGCCCTGCGACCTCCTGGGAGGTCGACCGGTCGCAGGGCGGCCTGGTGTTCAGTCTTTGTCAGGGTTGGCGATGAGGGCGCGGGTGCGCTTCAGAATCCACGGGCACCACTCGTCGTTGTTCCACGCGCCGTTCCAGATCGGTGGGTCTTCCGGGTCGTCGGTGAAGCGGCAGCATTCGCGGGCGCCGGCTCCGTCGTTCACGTCGATCAGGTAGATGGTCGGCCCGTTCGGGTAGCGGCCACGGTCGGGCGGGATCTCGTAGACGCTGAATACGGCTGGCCCCCTGCGGAACCAGCCGAGGTGGCCGTGGATGCCGGGCTCTCCGTCGGAGCGGAGGTTGTAAGGGCCTTCATCGGAGGCTGCCATGGTCTTAGCCATTGCAGAAGCGGATCGAGGAGGGCGCGGACGCGATGGGCTGGCGGCCACGGTAGAAGGCGCGGAACGCGGATTCTTCTACCCAGATCTTCCACTGGGGCTTGAAGGACCGCCAGAACGGACCCCAAGTTTCTTTCAGGTCACCGGAGTTGAGTCCGGAGACGATCAGCACGATGTCGTCACCGTTGCCGGTGAGAACTTGGAACGAGTCCGGCGCATCAGCGCATGAGACTCGGACCCGGTAGGTCCGATAGTCGTCGCTGAACGAACCTCGTTCAACCCCTTCATGATTCGCGGTCATCGCTTATCCCCCTTCTGAGTATCGGATTTCCGACAGTGCGAGCGCCCGGAACCGCTGGCCGCGGGAGGCGCAAAGCGTCCCCGGGCTTCCCGCCGCATCGCGAACCGCATGACGGATCACGCGACATCCACGAATCTAAGCGACAAAACCGCAGGTCACAAGATGAGAATCGCTGCGTGTCAAGTAGACCGTGATAATCAAACCGTGAGTCTCTGACCGTGAATCACACACTCTCCTTCACTCACGCCGCGTTTCTCACAGCGACCTCGGAGACGTGGACTGTGCAATAGTGAGTGATCACATGCGGCAACGAGAAGCCTGGGGGGCAGGTATGGCGACAACGGAACTCGCAGCTTGGTTCAACCGAATGATGCTCATCAAGGGTCGGCGTGCGCGGGGCCGAACTCAGCGCGAGGTCGCCGATGAAGTCCTGCTTTCGGTCGACTCGTATCGCGCTTACGAAGCAGGCCGTACTACGCCACCGGCCAAGCATGTCAAGGCACTTGCGGCCGCCTGTGGCATCGGCGCGGAAATCGCGGCGTACATGGTGCAGGTCGCCAGCAAGAAGGAAGAGGCCCTCGAGGCCGACCAGCGTTTCAATGCGCTGTTCATAGCACTCGCAGAGGAGCATTACGGATCGTTCTTCAAGTTCGATGCGCTCATGATCCCGGGAATCCTCCAGCTTCAGGAGTACCACTACATTGTTGCGCGGCTTGCGGAACCGGCATCCGATCAGTGGGTCGACAACGGCTGGGACTTCAAAGAGGGCCGCCAGCGCGTCATCGAGAGCCGCATCGACCGGCCCGAGATCCACTTCCTCATCGGGGAGACCGCGCTCCTTCAACTCTGGCAGGTTTCAGAAGAGCTTTACCAGGATCAGATGACTCACCTGCGCCGGTGTGCCCGGCGACCGGGGGTGAAGATTCGCATCCTGCCAGGTCCCGTGCTCGCGCAGCGAAGCAGCTTCGAGATCTATTCCAAGGATGGCGGCAGGCTAGCCGGTCCGATGTTCGTCTATACCGAAGGGCTCGACTCGAGCTGGCTCATCGACGATCCCACCCGCATCGCGAGTTACGATGTGGTCCGCAAGATGCTTTGGAAGAAGGCGATCCGGATCGAGGTCTACCACGATGACGACAGGCGTTTCCGTTTGGCGTAAGAGCACGCGAAGCGGCTCTGGGAACAACTCGAGCTGCGTCGAGATTCGCCGTGCATGGCGCAAGAGTTCTCGGAGCGGAAGCGGCAACAACTCCGACTGCGTCGAGGTCGCCGTCTGCTCCAGCGACGATGGCTTCCACCTCCGAGACTCGAAGCTCGACACGGACTCCCCCGTGTTCGACCTGTCCCCCAAGGACTTCGGTGCCCTGATCAACGCCGCAGGCTGAACACCCCAAAACGTACGAGCAAGGGCCGGGAACCGCAGAGCGATTCCCGGCCCTCAGCGCGTCCAGCGTCAAATCGACATTGCCTCAGTCCCACCGGCACCGCTAGCCTCGGCCCCATGACGCTGTTCCGCGAAGCCGGTCCCGAAGACTTCGATGCGATCCTTCGCCTTTACCGCCAACTGAACCCGACGGACCCCGTGCTGCAGGACGGCTCTGATGCACTGGCCTTCAAGCGAATCCTCGACACGCCGGGCCTGCACCTGTTCGTGCTCGAGGCCGACGGCGACATCATCGCGACGACCTATCTGAACGTGATTCCCAACCTGACCCGTTCCGCCGCACCGTATGCCGTCATCGAGAACGTCGTCGTCGCTGAGGACCTGCGCGGCACCGGGCTCGGGAAGCAGATCATGGCCGACACCCTTCAAGCCGCCTGGGACGCGGGCTGCTACAAGGCGATGCTGCTGACCGGGTCGCGAAACCCAGCCACGCACGAGTTCTACAAGGCGTGCGGCTTCAGCGCCGACGCCAAGACGGCCTACCTCGCGCGTCCGTAGCGGCCGGAAGATCGGCCTGGCGCACTCGGTTCTGAGCTGTTACGCTCACCGGCATTGCCCGCGCGAGCATCTGATTGGAGGCGGTACCAGTGGACATGACTCTCGCCCTGCGCTTCCGCACCATCAGGAGGACGACCCTCATCTGAGCGGAAGCGACGCTTCAACTCAGGTAGGAAACCACCTTGTCCCATGGGACCACTGCGGCCGAAATGCCGTCCTCCAAGCTCGACCGCTCGTTCTGGAAACTCTTCGCCGCCTCGGCCACCGCCACTAGCGCCGACGGCATCACCAAAGTCGCCCTTCCGTTGCTCGCCGTGTCGCTGACCAGCGATCCCGTCCTCATTTCAGGTCTCACCGCGTTCTCGTTCCTGCCGTGGCTGCTGTTCGGCCTTCCCGGCGGGGCTCTGGTGGACCGCGTGGACCGCCGCTGGGCCATGTCGTCGGCCAATCTCCTGCGGGCCGCCCTTCTCGGCGTGCTCGTGCTGCTCATCGCGACCGGCCTCGGCAGCGTGCCGGTGCTCTATGCCGCCGCGTTCGCGCTCGGCCTGTGCCAGGTCGTGTACGACTCGGCGGCCCGCGCCATCCTGCCGCAGGTCGTCGATCGCCGGAACCTCGACAAGGCCAACAGTTGGCTGACCGTCGAAGAAACCGTGGGACAAGGCTTTGTCGGGCCGACGCTGGGTGCGGCGCTGTTCGGCTGGTTCCGCGCCGTGCCGTTCATCGGCAGCGCGGTCGGCTTCGCACTCGCCGCTGTGCTCGTCCTCGCCGTGCCGGGACGGTTCCGGGCCGAGCGGGTCGAGCCCACGACGCTGCGGGCGGACATCGGCGAGGGGCTGCGGTGGCTGTGGCGGCACCCGTTGCTGAGGGGCCTGACGATCCTCAGCGGGCTGTTCGCCGGGTTCTTGTCGATGGCGACCTCGCTGAACGTCCTCTACGCGGTGGACACGCTGCACCTCAGCCCGTCGGTCTACGGGCTGCTGTTCACGGTCCTGGGGCTCGGCGGTCTCGCCGGGTCGGCTGTGGTCGGGCCGCTGGCCGCGCGCTTCGGGAGGGCGCTGATGCTCACCGTCGCCGCTGCGGTGGCGCCTGTGATGTGCGTGCTGCTGGGCACGGTCACGAACCTGTGGGCGGCCGGCGTGTGGTTCTTCGGCCTCGCAGCGGGGGTGACCATGTGGAATGTGCTGTCGATGTCGTTGCGGCAGGCGATGATCCCCGCGGATCTGCTCGGCCGGGTGCTCAGTGCCAACCGGGTCGTGATGTGGGGTGGGATCCCGCTGGGGGCGCTGGCCGGGGGTGCGCTCGCCGATTGGACCAGTGTGCCGGTCGCGTTCCTCGTGTCGGGGCTCGCGCAACTCGCGGTCGTGATCATGATCCGCAGATTGACCGTTCGGAATCGTAGGCTGATCGCGGACTCCTTCGCGACCTGATCCGGCGAAAGGTTCGGGCTGTTGCCAAGGTTAGGCATCTGCGAGCGTTTTGCCTGGTAGATCGGCATATAATAAGGGGTTCGCGTTTGCACCTCTGAATCCAGGGAGACTCGCATGGCCGGTCACGACCGCCACCACCACGCCCACGGCGGCGACCACCAGCACGGCCACGAGCACGGCTCGGACGAAGGCCACCTCTCGCATGACGGTCGTGACCACGGCCCGCACGAGGGACACGGCCATGAGCACGGTCACGAGCACGTCCACGGCCCGCACGAAGGCCATGACCACGGCCATCACCACGACGGCCACGGGCACGACCACGGTCACGAGCACCGGGGCGGCGACCTGCTTCATCGGCTGAAGCACATGCTCGCGCCGCACTCGCACGACACCGCCGACAAGGTCGACAGCGCCCTGGAGGCGAGCCGCGACGGGCTTCGGGCGCTATGGATCTCCTTGGCGGCCTTGGGTGCGACCGCTGCGGCCCAGGCGGTTGTGGTCGCGTTCACCGGTTCGGTCGCGCTGCTGGGCGACACGCTCCACAACGTCGCCGACGCGCTGACGGCGATCCCGCTGGGCATCGCGTTCCTGCTCGCGCGGCGGGCGGCGACACGCCGCTACACGTACGGCTTCGGGCGGGCCGAGGATCTGGCGGGGATCGTGATCGTGCTGGTCATCGCCGCTTCGGCGGTGGCCGCCGGTGCGGCGGCGATCGACCGGCTGCGCCATCCGGCCGATGTGGACCACCTCTGGGCGGTCGCGGCGGCGGGCCTGATCGGGTTCTGCGGCAACGAACTCGTCGCGCAGTACCGCATCCGGGTCGGGCGGCGGATCGGCTCGGCGGCCCTGGTGGCCGACGGCCTCCATGCCCGCACCGACGGCTTCACGTCCCTGGCGGTCCTGCTCGGCGCGGGCGGGGTGGCGCTGGGCTGGACCTGGGCGGACCCGATCGTGGGGCTGGCGATCACGGTCGCGATCGCGTTGGTGCTCAAGGACGCCGCGCGCCAGATCTACCGGCGCCTGATGGACGCGGTGGACCCGGAGACGGTCGACAAAGTCGAGGCGGTCTTGGCCGAGACGACCGGTGTGAAGAGCGTCGGGACCTTGCGACTGCGTTGGGTCGGCCACCAGCTCCACGGTGAAATCGAGATCGCGGTGGACCCGTCGTTGACGGTGATTGAAGCTCACGCGATCGCGGTCGATGCCGAACATCGCCTCATCCACGCGGTCCCGCGCCTGGTGCGAGCGAGCATCCACACCGACCCGGCCGACCAGCCCGAAGCCCACCGAGTCCTGGCCCACCACAACTGATCTGGGCGGCCGCCCCACGGCTCCGCGGCTCGCCGCAGCGCATGGGGCCACTCGTGGCCGGCGGCGGCGAGTCGCGTCGTCAAGATCTCCCAGTCCTCCGGATCCGGCTCGCTCGCCTGCAATCCCGTGTCGAGATCGGTATCGACCGGCGATGACCAGATGCAACGCCGTGGTGCCGTCTTCCGCTTCGCCCTCGCCGCGGCGAAGCGCCAGCTGGGCGACGGCGTCATCATCGCCACCGGGGGCGGGATCTGATCATCCGCTGAAGCGGGGGGGGGGGGCCCCGGGGCCCCCCCCCCCGGCGGTGGGCGGCCCCACCCCCGGGGGCTGGGCCGCAGGGGCCGCGGGGGGGCCGGCGACAACAGCCCCCCGGGGGGGGGGATCTTATCACCCGCCCCCCGGGGGGGGGCCCCCCGGGCCCCCCGCCGCCTTTCAGTTCGCCGCCTAAGCGGAAGTGCCTGTCACAGTCGTACCGGTCTTGGTGACCGTGTAGTCGACCGTCCCGCCGCCCCAGAAGTGGAACGTGAGGATGACCGCCTCGCCTTCCCTGACCGCGTTGAAGAAGTCAGCGGTCAGGCCGATCGAGCCCGCAGGATAGTCGGGCCGGTAGGTCGCCCAGAACTCCTTGTAGGACGTCCAGTCGTGGGGCCCGGCAAAGGTGCCGTCGGCGTACTTGGCCTCCATCGTGGCGATCTGGTCGCCGTTGAACTCGGTCGGGATCGCGAAGGAGCTCGTGGCCCCGGACGCGTCCGAGAACTCCGGCGTGTCGTAGCTGATGATGTGGATCCGCCACGGCAGGCCGTCCGAGAAGCGCGCCTCGATCGTCGCGTTGGTCCCGTACTCCCGGTCGCCCGCGAGACGGGTCAGCGCGGCGGCGGTGAGGGTCAGCGTGTCACCGGTGACGGTGTAGTCGGCGCCCTCGGCCAGAGCCGTGTCTCCCTGCCACAGACCCTCGAACTCAAGGCCGTTGCGGTTCAGGGTGACCGACTCGTCCGCGATGGTCCCGGCCTTCTCGACGTAGATCGAGTCGAACGAGGCCGTGCCCGAACGCGTCGTCACGCCAGTGTCCATGTACGACTGCACGAGCGGGTCGCGCCATTCGAGGGTGTCGCGGTTGAGGTACGAGCCGGCGTCCCACAGCATCAAGGTCATCTGCTTGTCCCGGGCCTGGAACGTCATGCCCTCGAAGAACTTCAGGAGCTCCCCGTACTGCTGCGAGGGGACGATGGGGCGTGTCCAGTCGTAGCCGAGGACGCCCCACTCTCCGATGATGACCGGGATGCCGTCGGCGACGAAGGTGTCGTGCACGCGCTCGAAGGTGGAGGTGATTTCCTGCTCGACCTGCTCGCTGTAGGTGGTGCCCCCGGCGATGTTGACACTGAACGGCCAGGGCCCGTACATGTGGACGGTCGCGGCGACCATCGGGTCCTCAAGGGAGTCGATGGTGGCCTTGAGCGCGTCCAGTTGCGGCTGGTCCGCGCTGGTGACCAGCGTGGGCATCACCAGGAGCCGGTCCTCGTTGTTCCCGCCGGAACCGCGAACGATCTCATGGAAGGCGACGTTGAGCTCGTCGACCAGCACGTCCCCCGCTGCGGGTTCGGTGTCGGTGAACTGCGGCTCGTTGATGCTCTCGAAGGACAGCTCGGCCGGGTAGTCCTTGAACCGCTCGGCGATCTGGGTCCAGATCGCCTCGTACTTGGTGAGCACGCCGTCGTGGTCGGTAGGCATGGCGCTCATCCACATCCACGAGTCGTGGTGGATGTTGAGCAGCACCTGCAGGTCGTTCGCGAGGGCCATGTCGGCGACCTCGGCAACGCGGTCGAGCCAGGTCGGGTCGATCGTGTAGTCCGGTGCGGGGCCGAGGTTCTCGTCCCAGGTGACGGGCAGGCGAAGCGAGTTGTAGCCCTCGGCCTTGACGGTCTGGAGGAGCTCCTCGGTGATCAGCGGGTTGCCCCAGCCGGTCTCACCGCCCAGCGCGTCAAGGGTGTTGCCGACGTTCCAGCCCGGCTGCATGGCGGCGACCTGCTCCATGGCATTGGCCGGGCCTGGCGGCGGGGTCGTCGGCTCGCCCACGGAGCCGTCGCAGAGACGGCCGTTGAGGCGGAACTCGGTCGGATCGGTGTTCGCACCGGACCAGGAACCGGTGAACCCGAAAGAGGTCGCACCACCGGTCGCGAGCGCGGCGTTGTAGCCCAGGCTGGAGGCCTTGGCGGATGCGGATTCGCTCTTGTTCTCGGCGTTCCACATGTGGGTGACGCGCTGACCGCCCGCCCAGGTCCACTCGAGGTCCCAGCTGTTGACGGGCTCGCCGAGGTTGGTGACCTCGACGTTGGCGTTGAAGCCGCCGGCCCACTGGCCCGTGACCTTGTAGTCGACCTCGCAGCCTTGGGCCGCTTGGGCACTCACTGCTCCGATCAGTCCCGCGGTGAGGGCGGTGACTGCTGCTGCTGCGATCACGCCGAGGCGCAGTCGTCTTCTATGGATGGTGCTCTTCACGGCTCTCCTTGGGGGAAGGTGAATTCCGAGAGGGCGCGGCACTGGCCGCAGGAAGGGGGTCGATCCTGGTGCGCCACAAGAGTAAGTTTGACGACCAAACTTTGTCAATAGGACAATCTGCACTCTTCGATATCATCTCGACCGGTCGTCGCAGTCCGCGATTGACAAATACATTTAGAGGGATCAATATGTAGGGGTACATCTTTGGGAGCGGTCCCAATCCCTCGATCGTCAGGAGCTCGACATGTCCCCAGTGCCAAGACCCCAAGGGGCCCTGAGATCCCGGCGGGCGGCGATCGGTGCGGTCGCCGCCGCGGTCGCCCTCGTCGTCGCCAGTGGCCTCTTCTCCATCGCGCTCTCGGCGGCCCCGGCAAACGCCGAGACGCAGGGCACCGGCAGCGGCTTCCTCAGCACCGACGGCAGCCGCATCGTCGACGCCAGCGGCGCCGAAGTCCGGCTCACCGGCATCAACTGGTTCGGCATGGAGACCGACAACCACACCTTCCACGGCCTGTGGGCCAACGCGCCCGCGACCTGGAAGGGCCAGATCGACCGGATGGCCGAGCTCGGCTTCAACACCCTCCGGATTCCGTACACAGGGGACTCGCTGCGCCCGGATGCCAAGGCCACCAGCGTCAACGACTACTCGAACCCGGACCTGGCCGGCCTGTCGCCGTTGGAGATCCTCGACAAGGTGATCGAGCACGCCGGCGAGAAGGGCATGCGGGTCATCCTCGACCGGCACCGTCCGAGCGCCGCGGGCCAGACCGCGCTCTGGTACACCCCGCAGGTGTCCGAGCAGAGCATGATCGACGACTGGGTGATGCTGGCCGAACGCTACGCGGGCAACGACACCGTCATCGGCGCGGACCTGTTCAACGAGCCCCACGCCGAGGGCACGCTGCCCAACGCCACCGGTTCCTGCTGGGGCTGCGGCGTTCTCGCCCGGGACTGGCGACTCGCGGCCGAGCGGATCGGCAACGCGGTGCTGGCGGCGAACCCGGACTGGCTGATCCTCGTCGAAGGCGTGAGCACCATCCCCGGCGGCCTCACGAACCAGTGGGACAACGACCCGGCCACCGACACCGAAGGCACCTGGTGGGGCGGCAACCTCAGCGCCGCGGCCCAGTACCCGGTGCGGCTGAACGTGCCGCACAAGCTGGTCTACTCCGCGCACGACTACGCGATCTCGGTGTACGACCGGCAGGAGTGGTTCAAAGACCCCGACTTCCCGGCGAACCTCCCCGAGGTCTGGGACCACTTCTGGGGCTACCTCGACCGGCAGAACATCGCGCCGGTACTCGTGGGCGAGTTCGGCTCGACCCTCGCGAACCCCCTCGACAAGCAGTGGCTCGAAGCGCTGATGGACTACATGACCGACAACGGGATGTCGTTCACCTTCTGGGCGTGGAACCCGAACTCGGGCGACACCGGCGGCCTCGTGCAGAACGACTGGTGGACGGTCGAACAGGAGAAGTACAACATCCTCGAGCCGCACCTGAACCCGCCCGACGGGAGCGGCGGCTCGAACGGCACCCCGTCCTCCACGCCGCCGGTCACGCCGACCTCAACGCCCACAACGAATCCGCCGGGGGCGTGCACGGCGACGTACACGATCACCGGCGGATGGCCCGGCAACTTCCAAGCGGATGTCAAGGTGACCAACACCGGCACAACGGCCATGAGCAGTTGGAAGACCGGCTGGACCTACGCGGGCGACCAGAAGATCTTCAACTCGTGGAGCGCCACGGTCACCCAGTCCGCCAAGACGGTGACCGCCGTGAACACGAGCTCCAACGGGAGCCTCCAACCTGGACAGAGCGTCACCTTCGGCGTGCAGGGCACGGTTTCAGGCACGAACGCCGTGCCGACACCGATCACCTGCTCCGCCTGACCACGGCGAGGCGCGCCTTCCGCTTCGGGAGGCGCGCCTCGCCGCGTGCAACGAGACCTTACGCGTAGTCCATGAACCGGTCGAGCGCTCGGCTCGCGGCGGCGTCGGCGATGGCGGCTGCCGTCTCCCGCCGCCCGGCTCCGGGCGCGTAGACGACGGACACGCTGATCATGACGCGCTCGTATCCGACCTCGGCGCCATAGGTCTCCCAAGCGTCGCCTGGATAGACCGAGCTGAACCCGGTCATGCTGCCCATGCTGAGGTCCGCGACGGTCCACGCGGGGTCCTCTTCGAACCGCTCGCGGCGGGGTACGAGGGCGTCGGCGGCGTAGCCCTCGTCAGAGCCCGCGGCGATCCCGATGTCCAGTTTCTGCCCGGCCGGCGTCTCGAAATGGCAGTACAGGGCCTTCGTGTCCTCGTCGGGGTAGGCGCTCGAGCTTGCGAGCTCCCCGCTGCCGCCCGCGAAGGCGTCGAACGTGGTGAGATCGAAGTCCTCGCAGGTCTGCTTCGAGAAGTCGGCCGCGACGTCCGGCGGGGGTCCGGTCGTGGCGTCGTCGGACTCACCCGCGGTGAAGAAGTCGTTGAGCCGGTTGTGGATCCAGATGAACTCGATGGCGGCGAACAGGAGCAGGGCTGCGCTGGTGACGGCCACGAGGCCGATGAGCAGCTTGGCCCACAAGGGGATCGATTGCGGCGCGGGCGGAGGCGGATTCGACATGCGGTCGCTCCCGGTTCAGGGCGTTCGGGGACGAGCGTGACGATATACGGACCGTGCAAGACCGGCGCGCGACTCGGTGAGGGACGGCGGGAACGTTGATCGCGGAGCGCCGCCGACGCGGCCGTATCGGCGTTCCCGAACGACCGGATCGACTGGTCGCCCTGGCGGCCGAAGGCGAGCCGGGACCGGCGCAGTCCCGGCTCGACTTGTGTCCCTACCGGAGTCCGTAGGAGCGGATCGTCGTGTGGGTGACCTCTGTGCCCGCGTCGTCCACGGCGGTCATGCGCACCGAGACGTACTCGGCGTCGTCCGGGTGCTCGATCGTGGCGGTGGCGGTGTTGCCTTCACGGTCGATCGCGACGGCCTCCCAGGTCTTACCGTCGTCGAACGAGACCTCCAACGTCATCTCCTCCGCGGTGACCTTCGGAGCGTCCTCGTCGACCACCAGGTCGAGCGTCACGTCCAGATCGTCCCCGCACTCGGCGAAACCGCCTTCGACGCCTTCGGCGCGCATGAGCACGACGGGAAGGGCCAGCGCCGCGCCGCCCTCGACCGCTTCGGCGGGGTCGAGGTCGAAGTTCCAGGTCTGCGTCGCGGCCGTGCCGACCAGCGCGGTGTCAGTGCTCTTGGTCGAGTCGACCTCGAGCGTGTACCGGCCCTCATCGAAGCCGGTGAAGTCGAACTCGTAGCCGCCCCACGGGTCGATGCCCTCGAGCACGCCGACCTTCTGGTCGTCGGTGCTCAGGACGGCGCGGGCGCTGTGGCCGACGAGCGTCAGGTCTTCGGCATTGCCGCTGTAGGCGGGCCTGGTGGCCGCGTACAGGTACGGAGTGCCCTCATAGGAGTAGAGGATCGAGCGGGCGGGGCCGGCCGCGAACGGGCCGTGCGCGACAGTGCGCTCGGCCTCGCCGGGCTCCAGCGAGCCCAGGTCCTTCGCGTCGTAGAAGCCGTCGACCAGTTGGACGTCATCGACGTACACGCCGGCCTCCTGGAAGCCGGTCCACTCGATCGCGTTGTCGGCGGTGTAGTAGACCGTCCGCGCCGAGGGGAAGGCCGTCGGCATCATGGCGCACAGGCCCGGTCCGAGCTGCGGGTCGGTGTCGCCGTAGTCGCACGTGAAGCCTTGGAGGTCGACGCCGAGCGAGTTGAACGTCGTCTCCTCGGCGGCCAGGTCGTCTTCGGAGGGCTTGAACTCGCCTTCGTCGGGGAACGAGCCGTTCTCGTGGAAGACGAGGTTGTACTGGTACGGGTCCGCGGCGTCGTCGGGACTGGTGAGCACTGCCTGGTAGATGAACCCGAGTTCGTGTCCCGGCAGGTCCGGTTCCGGCATCACGTACACGTCGTCGTTCGCGCCGATGAAGTCGCCGGTGCCGATCGAGTTCTCCTTGCCGGAGGCGTTGAGGGAGAGGATGCCGCGGTTGAACGCGGCGTCGTCCTGTTCGACCTCGATGGTCAGCGGTATCGCCGCCGCGGCGTCGATGTCGAGCGCGGCGGGTTCCTTGCCCACGGTCACCGTGCTGAGTCCGGCGACGACCTCGCCGCGTTCGGTGTCCGTGGCCTCGTTCCACATCGAGTGCTGCAGGGCGTATTCCCCGGGCTCGAGTTCGACGGTGCCGACGCCGTTCTCGTCGAATTCGAGTCGGTCCCAGTGCTCGGGGTCCTTCAGGTCGATCCAAATGACCCAGTCGTTCTGCGGTGCTTTGCCGGAGCGGTCTTTGAGGGTGACGGTGAGCGTCTGCGTCTCCTGCCGCGCGCCGTCTGGTGCGGCAGGGGCCGGGGGGAGGCCGGCGAAGGAGTCGAGTTCGGACTCCGGGACGGCGGCGGCGTCGCGGTGGCCCGCAGCGGCGAGCGCCGTGATGTTGTACCGGCGCGGGTCCTCTTGTCCCGCTTCGATCTCGTCGACCATGTCGCGCGGGATGACCAGCCGCTCATTGCCGGCTCCGGGCTCATACATCGAGACGAACCCGATGTCCTCGCGGCCGGGGGCCGGGTTCACGCCCATCGTGCCGTCGCCGAAGACGGTCACGGCGTCCCCAGTGGGGAGCACGACGGTCGGGGTCGTGATGCCGGCCTCATCGGCCGCGGTGCTGGGCGTGGGCGTCGTGTTCGTCTCGGCGTTGGCGATCAGCCCGCCGGTGACGACTGCGACGGCGACCGCAGTCGCCGTCACCGCCGCCCCGATGGCGTGTCGTTTCCGCATCTTGACTCCTCTTGGCTCGCATGCCGTGGATCGAATGACCCACTCGACTTGGGAGACGCGACCGAGGAACATCACAGTTGCATATCGATGACGTAATGCCGTTGTCTCAGAACGTGATCGAGAGGCGCGTCCGGTTCGCGGGTGACCGGCACGCCGAAGCGGGCGGGAGAAGGCACGGCCCGCTTGTGCTGCGCGTGCCTCGAACAGCGTTGCATTGCAAGACGGAGGGGCGCACCGGGTCTTCCGGCGCGCCTTGCCGTTCCGGTCCCGGCGGGACGCTGAAGGGGGGGGGGGGGCCGGGGGGGGGGCCCCCCCGGGTTGGGGGGGGGCGGAGGGGGGGCCCCCGGGCGTGTCGATCATGGCCGGGTCCTCCTCGTGCTAGCGCACTATGAGGTCCCGCAGGGCCTTGCCGACCATGGCCGGGTCCTCCTCGGCCATGAAGTGGCCCGCATTCGTGAGCCGGTGGTCGAGGTCGGGGGCCCAGGCCCGCCAGACCGCGGCGGCGTCGTAGCCGAGGGCGGCACCCCAGTCCTGCTGAACGACCGTGACCGGCATCCGCAGCCGCACGCCGTTCGCCCGGTCGGCCTTGTCGTGCTCGATGTCGATGCCCGCCGTTGCCCGGCAGTCGGCGACGATCGAGGCCACGGCCTCGCGCGAGGCCCGCAGGTACTCCGCGCGCACCGGGCCCGGGATGGCCGCCGCGTCCTTCGTCCAGGCGTCGAGGAAGAACCCGAAGAACTCGTCCGCGCTCGCAGCGATCATCCGCTCGGGCAGCCCGGGCGGCTGGGCCATCAGGTAGAGGTGGAACGCCACCGCCGCGTCGGCCCCGTGCAGGACCGCCCACGTGTCGAGCGTCGGCAACACGTCCAGGATCGCCAGATGCGAGACCCTGTCCGGGTGGTCGAGCCCCGCGCGGACCCCGACGAGCGCGCCGCGGTCGTGCCCGGCCAGCGCGAAGCGGCTGTGGCCGAGGCGTTCGGCGAGAGCCACGATGTCAGCGGCCATGGTGCGCTTGGAGTACGTGTCGGGTCCGCTCGCGGCGGGCTTGTCGCTCGCGCCGTAGCCGCGCAGGTCCGGGACGATCACGGTGTGGTCGGCGGCGAGGTCGGCCGCGACGTGGCGCCACATGAGGTGGGTCTGCGGGAAGCCGTGCAGGAGGACGATCGGGTCGCCCTCGCCGCCGACGGCGGTGTTGAGCGCGATGTCGCCGTCGACGGTGATCCGCTGGTAGTCGAAGCCCGGTATCGCGAGGTTCATGGCCGCTCCTTCTGGTTCGGTGGGTCTCGTCGAGTCTGCGAGTCGCCGATGAGCGTTGGATGAGCGCGATAGTTTGGCACGGGATTGGAGGTGCGCTTGCGCGTGCGAATCGGGGTGCTCGGACCGGTGCTGGCCTGGGACGATGCCGGGTCTGAGCTGGATCTCAGGGGGCCGCGGCACCGGGCGGTGCTGGCGCGGCTGGTGGTCGCGCGCGGGCGGGTCGTGCCGGTGGACCGGCTCGTGGACGACCTGTGGGCGGAGCCGCCCGCGGGTGCGGTGGGCGCGGTGCGCACGTTCGTGGCGGCCCTGCGGCGGGCGCTTGAGCCGGAACGGCGGCCGCGTTCGGCCGCGCGGGTGCTGGTGACCGAGGGCCCGGGGTATGCGCTGCGGGTCGGGCCGGAGGCGGTGGACGCGTGGCGGTTCGAGGCCGCGGTGGGCGAGGCGGCCTCGGTGTCGGCGCATCGGGCGCTGGCGCTTCTCGATGGGGCCCTTGGGGAGTGGCGGGGTCCGGCGTTCGCGGACTTCGACGAGGCTTGGGCGGGCGCGGAGCGTTCGCGGCTGGAGCAGTTGCGGCTGGACGCGGTCGAGCGGCGGGCCGAGGCGCTGCTGGAGCTGGGGCGGCCGGGTGAGGCGGTGCCGGACCTGGACGCGCTGGTGGCCGAGCATCCGTGGCGGGAGGAGGCGTGGCGGCTGCTCGCATTGGGCCTGTACCGGTCCGGGCGGCAGGCCGACGCGCTCGCGGTGCTGCGGCGGGCGCGGTCGCTGCTGGACGAGCGGCACGGCGTGGAACCGAACGTGCGATTGCGGCGGCTGGAGACGGACCTGCTGCGTCAGGCCGATCCTGGTGTCGAAGGCGCCGAACGGGTTTGGGCCGCGACGGCGGCGGCGTACGACCAGAGCGTGGGGCCGCAGTCCGCGGAGCGCTTGGAGTCGACGGTCGGGCTGCTGCGCAGCCTCGCGCTGACGGGCGGCGCGGGTCTCGGGACGGCGCAGGAGCAGCGGGCTGCGACCGTGGCAGCGGCCGAGCGGCTGGACGACCCGGAGCTCGCTGCCCGGGTGATCGGCGGGTACGACGTGCCCGCGATCTGGACGCGTTCGGACGATCCGGCGCGGTCGGCGCGGATCGTGGCGGCGGCCGAACATGCGTTGGCGCGGTTGGGTGCCGACGCGCACGAGGTCGACCGGGCCCGGCTGCTGTCGGTGATCGCGGTCGAATCGCGGGGCGCGAGGGGTCCGCGTCCGGCGGAGGCTGCGGCCGAGGCGGAGCGGTTGGCGCGCGGGCTGGGCGATCCGGCGCTGCTGGCGTTCGCGCTCAACGGGGTCTTCATGCAGTCGTTCGGGCGGGCGGGACTCGCGTCGGAACGCGATCGGGTCGGGGCCGAGCTGGTGGAGGTCGCGACGCGGCATCGCTTGCCCGCGTATGGGATTCTCGGGCATCTGGTGCGAATGCAGGCACGGAGTGCGTTGGGGGACTTCGCGGGTGCGGACGAGCACGCGGCGGCCGCGGACGCGCTGGCCGAGCGGCATGAGCGGCCGCTGACGGGGGTGTTCACGGACTGGTACCGGGCCATGCGGTCGGCGGTGCACGGCACGCCGATCGAGGTGGTGGAGGCGGCGTACGTGGCTGCGGATGCGCGGTTGGAGGGGGCGGGGATGCCCGGGGTGCGGCGGGGCTTGCTGCCGTTGGCGTTGCTGTGTCTGCGGTTGGAGCGCGGGGCGGCGGTGCGGTTCGAGGGCGACATTGATTGGGGCCCTTACCGGCCGTGGGTGCAGCCGGTGCTGTTTGTGGAGACCGGTCGAGTGTCCGAAGCGGCGGCGGCGTTGCGGGGTGCGCCTGAGCCTCCGGGTGACTTGATGATGGAAGCGATGTGGGCGCTCACGGGCCGGGCCGCGGTTGCGCTGGGCGACAAAGCGATGCAGGCGAAGGTCGAGGAGGCGCTCCGCCCGGCGGCGGGCGAGCTGGCCGGGGCGGGGAGCGGGATGGTGAGCCTCGGGCCGGTGGCAGAGGTTCTTGAGAGGCTTGCCGAGTCAGGGGAGGCGATTCGCTGACCGGGGCCAGCGCGGTAGATCACCGGAGTCAGGGCCGCTTCGGCAGAGTGGGGCCGGCCGAGCCTCGCAACCGCGACGGGTTTAGGCGGGCCCCGACCCGGTAAGCCCTGGTGGGCCGGGTCCGCCGGCGCCCGCCGAGACGTGAAGGAGACGGCCATCGAAACCGGACGAACCGCCCCGAACGGGCTGGCGGACAGCAGTGTGCGGCATCAGCGCCTCGACCTGGGCGACCTGGAGATCTTCTACCGGGAGGCCGGGCCGCCGGACGCCCCGGTCGTCCTCCTCCCCCACGGCTACCCGTGCTCCTCGTACCAGTACCGCAACCTGATGCCCGCCTTGGCCGACCGGTGGCGCACGGTCGCGCCCGACTTCCCCGGGTTCGGCTACAGCGGCACGCCGGCACTCGAACAGTGCACCTTCGACGGTTACGCCGAGTTCCTGCTGCGGTTCGCGGATCGGCTCGGCCTCGATCGGTACGCGCTCTACCTGCACGACTACGGCTCCCAGATCGGGCTGCGCGCCGCGATCGCCGAGCCGCAGCGGGTCGCCGCGCTCATCATCCAGAACGGGGACGTCTACGAGGACGCGCTCGGGCCGAAATACCAAGGGCTGCGCGAATACTGGGAGCGCCCGACGCCGGGGGGCCGCGCCGCGCTGGAAGACGCGGTGAGCGAGGCGGGCTTCCGGGAGGAGTTCCTGAACGACGTGCGGAAGGAACTCACGGAACTGATACCACCCGACCTCTGGACCCTCGCCTGGACGCAACTGCGCACTCCAGAGCGGCGGGCGATCATGGTCGGCCTCATGGAAGGGCTGCGCGACAACCTCGAATGGTTCCCGCGTTACCAGGCCTACCTCCGCGAACACCGGCCGCCGACGCTGATCGCCTGGGGCCCGCAGGACGGCTACATGCCCGAGGCCTCGGCGCGTGCGTACCTCCGCGACCTCCCCGACGCCGAGTTCCATCTCCTCGACGGCGGCCACTGGGCGCTGGAGACGAACCTCGACGAGATCGCCGCGCTCATCCGCGACTTCCTCACCCGCAAGGGCCTCAACGCGATCCCGCCCGCCTGACCGCCACCGCTCCGACGGGCCCCGCCGCCCGGCCGGCAGCGGCCACGGTCGCTCCCCGCCTGCTGGTCAGCCCTCGGGCCGCCACGCGGGATCGCGGCCGATGAAGGCCGCGAACCGGTCCTGTGCGGAGGCGTCGGCGGCGACCGGCACGGCCGGGCCGAACTGGCCGCTGTCGCGGAGTATCCGCTCGATCGGCGCCATCGCCTCAACTGCGGCGCGGCAGCGTTCCTCGCCGAGGTCGGGTACGCGGCCGAGAGCCTTCGCGAGGTCCCAGGAGTGCGCCCAGATGTCCACGGTGTAGAACTGGTCGATCGCCTCGTCCACGGGCTTGTCGCCGGTGTTGGGGTTGCTGAGGACGCGCCCGGCGGGATCATCCACGATCGCTTGAACGTCGGCGACGTGGCGTTTCCAGGCGGCGGCCGGGTCGGTGTCGATGTCGAGCGGGTCGAGTTCGACGCCGGCGCCTTTGAGGAAGTCGCGGGGCCATTCGATGAGGTGCTTGACGACGTCGAGCGCGGTCCAGGCCGGGACCGGGCTCGGCCGCGACCAGTCGCGCGCGCTCGCGGACTCGACCAGGGCGGTGAAGCGGGCGGCGTCGCGGGCGTGCCGCCCGGCGGGGTCGTCAAGCACGTGCGTTTCGTTCTCCCCCATCGCGTTACGCCGCTTCCCGCGTCGCGAGCAGTTCGTCCAGTTTCTGGTAGCCCTCGACGACACCGATGTCCATGCTCTTGAGCATGTCGTCGCGGGTCTCGAAGTCCTGGACCAGGCTCAGCGATCGCAGCCGGGTGCGGCCGCCTTCGAGCGGTTCGAAGGTCATCGTCTCGAGGTAGACGTCGTCGGGCGCCCCCTCGTAGGTGAAGGTCCAGACGATCCGCTCGTTCTCGCGGACTTCATGGAAGCTCCCAAAGAACGCGAAGGAGCCGCCGTCGCTCTCGCCGGTGAAGGCCCATTCGCCGCCCGTGCGGGCGTCCCAGCGGGTGATCCTCGTATCGGCGGAACGCGGCCCGGTCCACTGGGCGTACAGGTCGGGATCGACGTGGGCCTGGAACACCCGGTCGGGCGTCGCGTCGAACTCGCGGACGATCTCGATCGTCGGAACCTTGTCGTCCGCGGCGATCTCGGTTTCGTGCTTGGTCATGATGCCTGCTCCTTGTCGGGTCGCCGGTCCTCGTCGTCCCCGGCCGCGCGGGCCAGGAGGTCGTCGAGGCGGCGGTAGCGTGCTTCGACTTCGCGGCGGTACCGCTCGATCCATCCGGTCATGAGGTCCAATGCCTCCGCGTTCAGGTGGACGGGCCGCCGCTGGGCGTCTCTGCTGCGGGTCACGAGTCCGGCTTCTTCGAGCACTTTGACGTGCTTGGAGATCGCCTGGAAGCTCACGTCGTAGGGCTCGGCGAGTTCGCCCACCGTGGCGTCCGCGACGGCCAGGCGCGCGACGAGGTCGCGGCGGGTCGGGTCGGCGAGTGCGGCGAAGGCCCGGTCGAGCAGTTGCGTGTCGCCCACGAATCGTCCTCAACTAGTTGGTTGAATACAACGATAGACCGCGGCCGGATCGTTGTCAACCGATTGGTTGAAGAAGGGTCAGCGCCCGGGTGCGGCGGTGCTCGCGCGGTAGACGATCTTCGGGCGCTCCGACGAGTAGCGGCCGGCGCCTTCGTCGTTCATCGACTCGAGGAGCAGTTGGAAGCCGCGGGTGCCGAGGGCGGCGAAGTCCTGCGCGACTGTCGTGAGCGGCGGGCTCCAGAGTTCGGCCAACGGGTGGTCGTCGAAGCCGGCGACCGAGATGTCCTCGGGGACGCGGCGTCCCGCTTCGACGATGCCGCGCATGACGCCCATGGCGATCTCGTCGTTGCCGCAGAACACGGCCGTCACTTCGGGGTCGGCGGCCAGCGCGCGGCCGATCGGGACGCCGCTCAGCGGCTCCCAGGTGGCGTCGTGGACGGGCGGGACCGGGGCGTCGGCCTTGCGGAGCGCGCGTCTCCAGCCGCTGGTGCGGCCGTCGACGCGGCGCGAGGGCGGGACGCGGACGTGGTGGACGGTGCGGTGGCCGAGGCCGAGGAGGTATTCGGTGAGCTCTTCGGCGGCGGCCGCCTCGTCCAGGACCGCTTGGGGCACACCGGTTTCGCGGGTGCCCGAGAGCGCGACGCGGGGCACGTCCGCGCCCAGCTTGCGGAGCGCGGCGGCCCCGGGCGGGTCGAACTTGAGGACGACGATCCCGGCGAGGGTCTGCGTCTGGACCGCGGACACCGCGCGGTCCACCTCCTCGTCGTCGGCGCTCTCGACGACGGCGATCATGACGGTGTAGCCCTCGGCGCGGGCCGCGATCTCGATGCCGCGGATGGTCTCCGCATAGCCGTACCGCGAGGTGTTGCCCGCGATGACGGCGATCGTCCGGGACTTGCGCGAGACGAGGACGCGGGCGGCGGCGCTCGGCCGGTAGTTGAGCTCCGCGATGGCGGCCTCGACGAGCGCGCGCTTCGCCGGGCTCACCTTCACGGCGCCGGTGAGCACGCGGGAGACCGTCGGGACCGAGACGCCCGCCAGTTCGGCGACGTCCGAGATCGTCGGGTTCCTCCCCGCCTTGCCCACCGCTCTCCTCAACTACTCGGCCGCGCTGCTCGCGCTCATCATCGCATCGCTCCCTTGCGGAGTGAGGGCTCAGTACCGCAGTCGCAGGGTTCGGGCGGCGGTCTCGGCGTCCCCGGCCTGCACGGTGAGGGTGCCGGTCTGCTTGTCCCAGTCGGTCTTCCATTCGGGGAGGCCGGTCGGGAAGACGGTGGTGACGGTGAGGTCGCGGCCGGCGAGGTGCGGGAGGCGGAGTTCGGTGGAGGCGGGTTCGCCTCGGCGCCATACGGAGAGGAGGTCGTCGCTCGGGCCGCGGAGGCCGAGGGCGACCCAGGGCTGGGTCCAGTCGGGGAGTCCGTTGGGCCAGTAGGGGTGACCGGAGGCGATGTCGCCGCGGAGGGTCTTGGCGGTGGCGACGGCTTCGGCGACGGTGGCGCGCTGCTCGGGCGTCATGCGGTTGAGGTGGCCGGAGACGTAGAAGCGGCCGAGGAGGCCGGTGACGAGGCAGAACGCGACTTCCTCGGCGTTCATCTCGGGTTGGGGGTAGGCCCAACTCGCGGCCTGCTCGGGCAGGAGCGAGATCGGCGCGGCGGCGGCGATCGGCGGGTACTTCGTGAACTCCTGCTGGTCCGAAGTGGACTGCATGGCGAGGCGGGAGAGGACGGCGAAGTCCATGCGCATCGCGCCGGAGGAGCAGTTCTCGATCACGAGGCCGGGGTGGCGGTCGAGGACGCCGTCGAGCCAGGCGAGGTGGGCGCGGTTGTGGCCGAGGAGGCCGTCGCCCACGCTGTCCGCGTCAAGGTCCGTGCCCGGGCCGGGGTTGACGTTGTAGTCGAACTTGAAGAAGCCGACGCCGAAGTCGTTCACGAGGCGGTCGACGACGCCGTCGAGGTGGGCGATCGCGGCCGGGTGGCGCAGGTCGAGGTGGTAGCGGTGGTGCTCGACGAGGCGCTGGCCGTGGCGCTGGAGGAACGCCTCGTCCGGGAGCTTGTGGGCCATGGGGCTGAGGACCCCGACGACCTCGGGTTCGACCCAGAGGCCGGGGACCATGCCGGCGTCGCGGATGGCGTCGATGACTTCACCGAGGCCGCCGGGGAAGCGGGTGGTGGAGGGCTGCCACTCCCCCACGCTGGGCCACCAGTCGCCGCCGTCGTCGTACCAGCCGGCGTCGATGCAGAAGATCTCGGCGCCCACTTCGGCGGCGGTCGTGATGAGCGGCAGGAGTTTCTCGGTGGTGGGGTCGCCGAGGAGGGTGTTCATGTAGTCGTTGAAGACGACGGGCATCGCGGCGTTGTCGGGGTGGGGGCGGCGCGCGGCGCGGCGGAAGTCGGTGAGGGCCGCGATCGCCTCGGTGAAGTCGCGCCCCAGGGCAACTGTGGCGGGGACGCTGGCGAAGGCCTCGCCGGGGCGCAGGACGCGGGTCCAGGACGAGTCCATGTCGGTCGGGCCGGAGAGGGCGAAGTAGCCGCCGTGGAGGTCTTCGCCGAGCTCCCAGCGCCAGGCGCCGTTGTGCTCGATCTGCCAGGCGAAGGCGAGATCGTCGGCCTCGAGGCCCGCCACGGGCAGGTGGCGGCCGGTGGACCAGGTGCCGTCCGAGGTGATCGAGTAGTAGCCGCGCGGGTCGTGAGTGCTGTGGGCGAACTGGGTCGAGAGGCGCGGGAAGTCGATGCCGCGCAAGGGAGTGCGGGACCAGCGGCCTTCGCCGAACCAGTCGCTCACGCCTTGGACGCGGTGCCAGCCGGCGAGGTTGTCCTCGTCGACGGTGCCGGGCCGGGTGAACCCGGCGTTCCAGGAGGCGACGGAGCGGAGGACGAGGGTCTGGTCCTCGGTGGCGCGCACTTCGACGCGGGAGCGGACCGCTGATTCGGCGGCGTCGAAGAGCTCCAGGGTGATGACGGCTTCGACGCCGGGCGCGGTCTGGCGGATCGCGAGCGTGCGCACGGCGCCGTCGCGGGCCTCGGTGTGGGAGGCGTAGCGGAGGGCCAGGCCGAGCTGGGTGTGCGAGATGCGGTCCGCGCCAGGGCTGTTGCCGGTCCCGGCGGTCGTGATCTCGACGAGGGGCACGGCGTGGACCGGGATCGCGGTCCCGCCGCGGGTGAGGCCGACGACGCGCACCGGCGAGTCGGCGTCCCACGCGAATGCGAACTCGAGACGTCCACTGCCCCAGGAGAACTGTTCGGCCACGATAACCCTTTTCCGTGCGTCGGGAGCGCGGCGGCGAGGCAGCCGCGATGTCGTCAACGGTCCGAACCCTAACCCAATCCTGAAATCGATTTCAAGTCACCTCTCGACATTGCCGCATCGCCCGGCACAACGAAAGGCCCCGCACGCGGACGCGTGCGGGGCCCTCTGCGCGGGTCAAGCGGACTTCCTGCGTCC
Organism: Glycomyces lechevalierae; assembly: GCF_027622945.1. GTDB lineage: Bacteria > Actinomycetota > Actinomycetes > Mycobacteriales > Micromonosporaceae > Glycomyces > Glycomyces rutgersensis. The sequence goes on from NZ_JAPZVQ010000001.1 coordinate 469,454, forward strand.
CACCAGGGTCTCGGCCACGCCGACGAGGAGGACCGAGACGATCACGGCCACGATGAAGCCGATGACGTTCAGCTCGAAGATGTCGCCCGTGCCGAGCAGGTTCGCGATCGTCCCGCCGATCACCGAACCGACCAGGCCGAGCAGGAGGGTGGCGAAGATGCCGAGGTTCTGCTTGCCGGGCTTGATGAGGCGCGCGAGCGCGCCGATGATGAGCCCTGCGACGATGAATCCGATCATGGTGAGCCTCCGATGCCGATTGCTCCTTCCATCATGGCCGAAGCCGCCGCCGAACGGCCCGAAATCAGGATGCCAGGAGGTGCTTGATCTCCTTGAGCGTCGGAATCGACGGTCCTGCGCCCTTGCGCTGCACCGCGATCGCCGAAGCGGCCGTCGCGAACTCGGTCGCCTCCACAAGCGAGCGCTCGTCGTGCGTGCGGTCCAGTGAAGCCGCGAACGCGCCCACGAACACGTCCCCCGCGCCGGTGGTGTCCTTGACCTCGACCGGGAACGCCGCGACCTTCACCGGCTGGGTGCCGTGGCCGCCCACGAACGCTCCGTCGGAGCCGAGGGTGATGACCACGTCGCAGCCGTGCGAGGTGAGGACCGACATCAGCGACCGCTCGCCCGTCCCCGCCGGCTCGCCCGCGAGCTCCGCCGCCTCGTGCTCGTTCACGATGAGGATGTCCACCTCGCCCAGCAGCTCCACGGGGAACGCCCCGCTCGGCGCGGCGTTGAGCACCACGACCGTGTCCGCGGCCCGTGCGGCCCGGATCGCGGCCGTGACCGTCGGCAGCGGCGTCTCCAACTGCACCACCATGACGTCGGCCTCGGCGATCTCGGCGAGCTCGGCCTCGGTGAGGTCCACGAGCGCCGCGTTCGCGCCCGAGTTCACCACGATCGAGTTCTCGCCCTTGCGGTCCACGAAGATCAGGGCCGTCCCGGTCGGGTCGTCCACGCGGCGGTCGAGCAGCGTGATCCCCGCGTCCCGGACCTGCGCGGCCAGCGCGTCCGCCGCCTCGTCACGGCCGAGCGCGGCGATGAAGCGGGTCTCGGCCCCGGCGCGGGCGGCGGCGATCGCCTGGTTGTTGCCCTTGCCGCCGGGGAAGGAGGCGAGGCCGCGCGAGAGCACCGTCTCGCCCGGCACGGGGATGCGCTCGACCTCGTAGACGAGGTCGAGGTTCGCGCTTCCGATGACGACGACGCTCATGCTGCTGGTGCCTCCACGGTCGGGATCAGTGGGGCGGTGTACCCGCCCATGCGAAGCCTGACACAAGCCGCGCGGGCGGGTCGCCGAGTCGGCCGATCCAGTGATCCCCGTCAGGCGCGGAGCGGGCCTCAGGCGTTCGCGCCCTGCGGCTCGCGCGCCTGCGCGGAGTGCACGGCGGCGAGGTAGCGGGCGATGGCGTCCCGGTTGCGGGACATGATCGCGATGCGCTCGGACATGCCGTCGAGTTCGCGTTCGAGGAGGTGGAGGGTCTCGGGGGTGGCGTCGAAGTCGTGGATGGCCCCGAGCTGCTTGAGGCACGGCAGCACCTGCTTGACGACCCGCGTGGGCATGCCGGTCTCGAGGAGGCCCCGGATCTGGAGGGCCTTGTCGACGCTGCCTTCGCCGTAGTTGCGGTAGCCGTTGGCGCAGCGGTCGGGGATGAGCATCCCCGTCTCCTCGTAGTAGCGCAGCATCCGCCGCGAGATCCCGGTCCGCTCGGACAGCTCGCCGATCCGCATATGTCGCACCTCACTCAGTCGTGGCTTGACCCTCACATAGGTGTGAAGGTCGGAGGGTACAGAGTATGACCACAACGCATGCCGATCGTATTCCCGATCAGACGACACCTGTTGCGCGGGAACGACTCCCGCTCTGGCCGCTGCTGGCGCTGACCACGGCCGCGTTCATGGCGATCCTGACCGAGGCGCTGCCCGCCGGGGTCCTGCCCGAGATGGCGGCCGGGATGTCCGTGAGCGAGTCCGCCGCCGGGCAGACCCTCACCGTGTACGCGCTCGCGACCGGCCTCTCCGCGATCCCGGTCGTGATGGCCACCGCGGCCTGGCCCCGGCGGCGGCTCATGCTCGCCGCGGTCGCGCTGTTCGCGGTCGCGAACGCGGTCACCGCCCTCTCGTCCTCGTACCTGCTGACGATGGGCTTCCGGCTCGCGGCGGGCGTGGCGGCGGCGGTCGTGTGGGCCGAGCTGGTCGGGTACGCCCGCAGGCTCGCGCCGCCGCGCCTGCAGGGGCGGGCGATCGCCCTGACGATGGCGGGCGTGCCGCTCGCGCTCTCGCTCGGGATCCCGTTGGGCGCCTTCCTAGGCGACCTGTTCGGGTGGCGGATGACGTTCGGGCTCATGGCGGGCGTCTCGGCGCTGCTCATGGTCTGGATCCGCGCGGCGGTGCCGGAGTTCCCCGGCCAGGCCCGCGGCGAGCGGGAGTCGATCCTCGGGGCGCTGCGGCTGCCGGGCGTGATCGCGGTGCTGTTCAGTGTGGCCGCGTACATCCTCGCGCACAACATCCTGTACACGTACATCGCGCCGTTCCTGAACGCCAACGGGATGGACGGGCGGCGCGAGGCGGTGCTGCTGGTGTTCGGGATCGCCTCGGTGGTGAGCATCGTGGTCACCGGGGCGCTGGTGGACCGGCGGCTGCGGGTGCTCACGATCGGCGGTGCGGTCCTGTTCCTGGTCGCGGCCGGGATGCTGACGGTGTTCGCGTCGAACCCGGTCATGCTGTTCCTGGCGGTCGTCCTGTGGGGGCTCGGCTGGGGCGGGGTGCCCACGGTGATGCAGACGGCGGGCAACGACGCGGGCGGCGATCGCGCGCAGGCGCTCCTCGTGACCACCTGGAACACGTCGATGGCCGGAGGCGGGGCGCTCGGCGGGATCATGCTGGGCGCGTTCGGGGCGGGCTCGTTCCCTTGGGGCGTACTGGCATTGATGGTGCCGGTGCTGATCGTGATCGTCGGCGCGCGGGCGCACGGGTTCCCGAGCCGGAGGCCCGGCCTCTGAGGTTTCAGAAACCATAGACGGCTATCTATGCATTGACCGGATTCGGTGTGCGCCATAGTATGACGAAAAGTCGCCCGAAAACCTTTTCGGAATGTTTCGGGCGATGACCGGCCTTACCTGCGACACCGGAGGTATGCAATGCAAGACCAGCAACCGAACTCGCGGTTCTCACGCCGCGCCGCGCTGCTCGGCGCCGTCGCCGCACCGGCGGTCGGGGCGCTCGGCTCCCTCGCGTTCGCCGAGGGCGCGAGCGCCGCGCCGCCCACCGGGACCGTCCGCGTCTACTGGCTGCGCCCCACGGACGTGCCGTTCGACCAGCGGTACCCGGACGGGATCGCGAACGTCATGCGCGAGACCCAGCGCTACTACCGGCAGGAGCTGGGCGTCACCTTCAGACTCAACGACCCGGTCGTGGAAGTCGTTGCGGGCGAACACGACGCCGCCTGGTACGAGAACACCCCCAACGGAGGCGAGGAGTACTGGTGGGTGGTGTTCAACATGCAGCAGGAGCTGATGCGCCGCCTCGGCCTGAACGCGCCCGACAGCCGCTGGATCAACATCGGCGAGATCAGCGCCGAGAAGGAGGGCGTCTCCGGCGGGGGCGGTGGCGGCGGCTGGGCGATCCTGTCCGGCCACGACGCGGACGGCGCGGCCGAGCTCGGCGGGGACATGAACCGCTGGTACGGCGGCATGGTCCACGAGATGGGCCACGCGCTCGGCCTGCCCGACTCCACCTTCACGGACGGCACCCCGATGTCGGCGTCGTTCTACTCGTACCCGAACTGCCACTTCAACACCCAGCAGAAGAACGGCATCCGCAACGGCCCTTACGGGAGCTTCCTGTCGTGAGGGACCGGGCGCCGCACGGGAAACCGTGCGGCGCCGCTTCAGTCCTCGGACGCCCTCCGCCCGAACCGATGCAGCCGCGTCCGAGCCGTTGACATCGATGAACCCCAATGGATATCCTGTGGTCGGCTTAACCGATTCAGCATCCGAAACCCCAGGTCAAGCCATACACCGGATCCAACCCCCTCCCGCGAGGGCCCTTCGTTCCAAAGGAGACGCAAGTGCCTTTCTCCGCATTCCGCGCGCCCCGCCGCGCCGTGATCACCCTGGGCGCCGCCGCCGTCGCGGCCGCCAGCATGCCGCTCGCCGCCGGCGCCGCGACGACCGCGCGCACCCGCGTCAAGATCGTCGACGACTGCGCCACCCGCGAGACACGCGCGCTGTTCCAGTACATGCGCGACCAGCAGGGCCGGGGCATCCTCTTCGGCCACGAGCACACCCTCACCGACGGCTTCACCTTCACCGAGTTCACCGAGACGACCTCGGATGTGGAGGCCGTCACCGGCGACTACCCGGCCGTGTTCGGCTGGGACACACTGATCCTCGACGGGTTCCAGAAGCCCGGCGTGTACGGCGGCACCGTCGAGGAGAACATCGAAGCGCTCACCTGGGCCTTGGAGAAGTCCGACGCGCTCGGCGGGATCAACGTGCTCAGCGCGCACATGTACAACTTCGTGACCGGCGGGAACTTCTGGGACACGGCCGGTCGCGTCGTCGGCCAGATCCTCCCCGGCGGCCCGAAGCACGCCGACTTCAACGGATTCCTCGACCGGATCGCGGCGGCCGTCAAGGGCGCCAAGCGATCCGACGGCAGCCTCGTCCCGGTCGTGTTCCGCCCCTTCCACGAGAACACCGGCGGCTGGTTCTGGTGGGGCGCCGGGCACTGCACCTCCGCGGAGTTCATCGAGATCTTCCGCTACACCGTGGAGTACTTGCGGGACACCAAGAAGGTGCACAACCTCCTGTACTCGTACTCCCCCAACTCGGGCTTCGGCGGCGACCCCACGAACTACATGAAGACCTACCCGGGCGACGAGTTCGTGGACATCCTCGGCTACGACGCCTACGACAACTCGGCCGGCTCGGCGGAGTGGCTGTCCGGCACGATGAAGGACCTCGCGATGGTCGTCGGCCTCGCCGACGAGCGCGGCAAGGTGCCCGCGTTCACCGAGTTCGGCGAGTCCGGGGACGAGGGCCGGAACCTGAACTGGTTCAGCGACCTGCTCGGCGCGCTCAAGGCCGATCCCGCCGCGAGCCGCGTCTCGCACATGCTGACCTGGGCGAACTTCGGCGGGAACAACCGCGCGTACGTGCCGTTCCCCGGCCACGCGATGGAACCGGACTTCGTGGCCTACTACGAGGACCCGTACTCGCTCTTCGCCTCCGACCTCGACGGCGTGCTCGACGCGAGCACCGCCGCCGTGCCGAGCGCGCCCTTCCTGCACCTCGTGACCCCCACCGACCGCCAGCGCATCACGACCGCCGAGACGACGATCCGGATGCGCCTCACCGGCGCGACCTCGCGGAAGGCGACGTACTCGATCAACGGCGGCGCGCCCGTGACGCTGACGCGGGACTCGGCCGGGTTCTACTCGGGCACGTGGGCCATCGACCCGTCCTGGTTGGACAACCGGACGGTGACGGTGGCGGTGAGCGCCAAGGCGGGCACGAAGACGTACACGGACTCGGCGCTGGTGTTCCTCGGCGAGGTCGAGCCGCTGCCGGCCGGGTGGATCGACGACTTCGAGGGGTACGCCGGGGACGACCTGACGCTGAGCGAGGCGTACAGCCACGTCAACGCCAACACCACGACGCTCTCGGCGGAGCACAGGACTTCGGGCGCTTACGGTCTGGCGTACTCGTACGACTTCGCGGGCGCCGGGTACACGGGGATCGGGAAGTCGGTGGGAGCGGACTGGACGGCGTTCAGCGCGTTGAAGCTGTGGCTCAAGGGCGACGGCTCCACGAACGGCGCGACGATCCAGGTCGTGGCGAAGGGCGCGTACTTCGAGTACAACACCGGCCTGTCGAACACGGCCGGAGCCGAAGTGGCGGCCCCGTTCAGCGAGTTCAAGCCCGCGCCTTGGGACACGGGCCACGCGGGCGAGCTGCTCGACGCGGCGCACCTCGCCGAGGTCTCGGCGTTCAACCTGTACCTCGGCTACGGCGGGACGACAGCGACGGGCACGGTGTACGTGGACGACATCCGGGCGGAGTGAGCGAGGGGCCGAGGCCGGAGGGGCGCCCTCCGGCCTCGGTCCGGCCAGGCGGAGCCGCCGGTAAGACCAGGCCGGGCGCGTCCATGATCTGGGTCTGCTCCATGGCCTTGAGGTACCGCGGTTCTCCCATGCGGCGCATGGCCTCCTCGGGGCTCGGGTCCTCCACGCGCTCCTGGAGCCACCAGAGGTTGCCGAGCGGGTCGCGGAGGCGTGCCACGCGGTCACCCCAGGCCTGGACGTCGGTCACGGGGGTCACCACGGTGGCGCCGGCCTTGACGGCGCGTTCGAGCTGCGCCTCGGCGTCCTCGGTGTAGAGGCGCAGCATCGCCGGGGTGTCGACGGTGAACGGGCTGTCGAAGAGCATCACGATCGAGGTGCCGATGCGGACTTCGGCGTGGCCGATCCTGCCGGGCACGGGGCCTTCGACGCGGCCGAGCTCTTCGCCGTCGAAGGCGTCCTCGATGAACGCGATGACGCGGGCGGTGTCGCTCGTGATGATCCACGGGGTGACCGTGCCGTAGCCCTCGGGGATCGGTGCGGGTGTGGCGGTCATGGCGGTCTCGCTTTCGTCTCGTGGGCGATGCGAGTCCAGCATATCAGAACGGAATAGTTTGTTCCCGTATTGGGGCGGGTCCGAGGGTGCTCGCGTTGGTGCGCACGATCTCGAGGGCCCGGACGACCGCGCCGATGCTGACCACGCCGCCGTCGAAGGGGGAGGCCACGAGTTCGGGGGCGGGCGGGTGGGTGAGGTCGTCGAGGCGGGCGGCGGTGCGCGGCAGCAGCAGGTCGAGGGAGGGGGCGACGGCGCCGGAGACGATGATGCGCTCGACGTCGAGGAGGCCGGCGAGGACCGCGCAGATGCGGGCGAGGCGTTCGGCCATGCGGTCGACGAGGGCCAGCGCGGCCCGATCGCCGTCGGCGGCGGCGTTGAGGACGACTTCGGCCCCGAGCCTCGCTTTGGGGGCCTTCATGATCGGACTCTCAGTGTCTACTGTGCCGGAGGCGCGGAGTTCGAGCGCCCATTGACGCAGGAGGGCGCCGATGCCGTGGGTGGAGCCGACGCCCTCGACGAGCGAGAGGAGCCGCAGTTCGCCTGCGGCGCCGCGTTTGCCGCGCACGAGGTGGCCGTCCACGACGTAGCCGGCGCCGAACCGCTCGCCGGCCATGAGCGCGATGTAGGAGGAGACGCCGACGCCCGCGCCGAGGGCGCCTTCGGCGAGGGCCGCGAGATTGGCGTCGTTCTCGATCTCGGTGAGGAGCCCGTGCTCGCGGAAATGGGCCGCGTAGCCGGGGTTCATGCGGCTCCAGTACTCGTACTCGCCTTCGGGCGAGTTGCCGTCGAGGTCGGTGGGGGCGGGCACGCCGACGGCGACGCACAGGACCGAGTCCTTGGGGACGCCCGCGAGTTCGAGGGCCTTGGCGATCGTCGCGTCGGCGGTCTGGACGCGCTCCGCGTCGGCGCGGCCGTCCGGGTCGATCTCGGTGTAGGTGCGGCCCAAGGCATTGCCGCGAAGGTCGGCGACGGTGGCGGTGATGCAGTGCTGGCCGGCGTCCACGCCCACGACCGCGCCGGCGCTCGCGCGCAGCTCGTAGCGGCGGGCGGGGCGGCCCTTGCGGTACTCCCCCGCGGCGCGGGCGTTGGGGAGCTCACGGAGCCAGCCGCGCTCGACCAGCTCGTCGCACAGGGCGATGACGGTGGAGCGGGTCAGGCCGGTCGCGGCGATGGCGTCGCTGGCGGTGAACGCCGTTGTGCCCCAGGCGTAGTCGAGCACGGCGGCGGCGTTCGCGCGCTTCTGCGAGAACGCGGTCTTCTCGTCTGGTTCGGGCAATGCTCTTGACACCTCGGCTCTCGGTGCCCCAGTATGGCAGGAGCGATTAGATTTTGAAATTAGATTTAATCACCGTATCAAAGTTCGAAGGGCTCCAGTTCAATGACCGAACTGCTCACCAGCACGACCGGCTCCACGCCGCCCCAGCGTCTCGACGCCGACTGGTGGCGCCAGGCCACCGTCTACCAGATCTACCCGCGCAGCTTCGCCGACGCGAACGGCGACGGCATCGGCGACCTCCCCGGCATCACCTCCCGCGTCGACTACCTCGCGCGCCTCGGTGTGGACGCCGTGTGGCTCAGCCCGTTCTACCCGTCCGAGCTGGCCGACGGCGGCTACGACGTCGCCGACTACCGCGACGTCGACCCGCGCCTCGGGACCCTCGCGGACTTCGACGCCATGGTCGCCGCCCTCCACGAGGCCGGCATCAAGCTCATCGTCGACATCGTCCCCAACCACTCCTCCGACCAGCACGAGTGGTTCAAGCAGGCGCTCGCCTCCCCGAAGGGCTCGCCTGAACGCGACCGGTACGTCTTCCGCGACGGCCTCGGCGAGAACGGCGAACTGCCGCCCGCCGACTGGAAGTGCATGTTCGGCGGGCCCGCCTGGGACCCGGTGGGCGACGGCCAGTGGTACCTCCACCTGTTCGCGCCCGAACAGCCGGACTTCAACTGGCACAACGAGGAAGTGCGCGCCGACTTCCTGAAGACGCTGCGGTTCTGGTCCGATCGGGGCGTGGACGGCTTCCGCGTCGACGTCGCGCACGCCCTCGCCAAGCACCTCCCCGAGGACCTGCCCTCGGAGGCCGAGCTCGCCGCGATGGACACCGCCACGGGCACCCACCTGCTGTGGGACCGCGACGAGGTGCACGACATCTACGCCGGCTGGCGCGAGGTCTTCAACGAATACGACCCGCCGCGCATCGCCGTCGCCGAGGCCTGGGTCAACCCGCCCTCGCGCCGCGCCCGCTACGCCAGCGCCGCCGGGCTCGGGCAGGCGTTCAACTTCGACCTGCTCGAAGCGGACTTCGACCCCGAGGCGTACCGCCGGATCATCGTCGACAACCTCGACCAGGCCGGGGCCTCGGGCTCCTCGACGACCTGGGTGTTCTCCAACCATGACGTGGTGCGCCACGCGACCCGGTACGGCTTGCCGCCCAACGGGGACCGGCCGCGCCACTACAACCGCAAGTGGCTGCTCTCGGGCGGGACCGACCCGGTGGTGGACACGGCGGCCGGGCTGCGCCGGGCGCGGGCGGCGACGCTGCTCATGCTCGCGCTGCCGGGCAGCGCGTACCTCTACCAGGGCGAGGAACTCGGCCTGGGCGAGGTCGCGGCGATCCCGGACGAGGCGCGGCAGGACCCGACGTTCTTCCGCAGCCCCGGCGTGGACGTGGGCCGCGACGGCTGCCGCGTGCCGATCCCGTGGACCGAGGACGGCGGCTCGTACGGCTTCGGCGACGCCGGAGCGCATCTGCCGCAACCGGAGTGGTTCGGCGCGGCCTCGGTCGAGGCGCAGTCGGACGACCCGGGCTCGACGCTCAACCTGTACCGCGAGGCCCTCGCGCTGCGCCGCACGCTCCAGACCGAGGAGACCCTGACATGGGTGCCTTCGGAACCGCAGGTGCTGCACCTGCGGCGGGCGAACGGCTGGGAGGCCGTGGCGAACTTCGGCCCGAATGCCGTGCCGCTGCCTGCCGGGGAGGTGCTGCTGTCGAGCGGTCCGCTGAACGGCGAGCTGCCGGGCGAGACCACGGTCTGGCTCCGGAACTGACCATGACCGCCTCCGGCGCGCGGGCTCCGCGCGCCGGAGGCGAGGCCTGGCGCCGGGGCGGTCGGTGGGGTACGCTCACGCTCGATCATCGTAATGAATCGATTCAACGATTCGATAGGCCCGAATATGACCAAGCGACAGTTCCCGCGCCCCAAGGATCTCCTTCCGCTGGTGCGGTTCAAGAAGCCCGACTTCAACGCGAAGCGGCGGCGGTTGCGCGCCGCGCTCACGATCGAGGACCTGCGCCTCATCGCGAAGCGTCGCACGCCGCGCGCCGCGTTCGACTACACGGAGGGCGCGGCCGAGGCCGAGCTGTCCTTGGCGCGGGCGCGGCAGGCGTTCAAGGACATCGAGTTCCATCCGGCGATCCTGCGCGACGTCTCGCAGCTCGACACGGGCTGGGACGTGCTCGGACGCCGCTCCGAGCTGCCGTTCGGCATCGCGCCCACCGGGTTCACGCGGATGATGCACACCGAGGGCGAGCGCGCGGGCGCCGGCGCGGCGGCCGCCGCGGGGATTCCGTTCGCGCTGTCCACGATGGGCACCACGCCGATCGAGGACGTGGCCGAGGCCGGGGGTGCGAACGGCCGCAACTGGTTCCAGCTGTACATGTGGAAGGACCGGGACCGGTCGATGGCCCTGGTCGACCGGGCGGCCGCGGCCGGGTTCGACACGCTGCTGGTCACAGTGGACGTGCCGGTGGCGGGCGCGCGGCTGCGGGACAAGCGGAACGGGTTCGCGATCCCGCCGGAGCTCACCGCGAAGACGTTCTTCGACATGGCGCGGCACCCGAACTGGTGGTTCGACATGCTCACGACCGAGCCGCTGTCGTTCGCGTCGTTGAGCCGCTGGTCGGGGACGGTGGCCGACCTGCTCAACACGATGTTCGACCCCACGGTGGACTACGAGGACCTGGCCTGGATCAAGGAGCAGTGGTCCGGGAAGCTCGTGGTCAAGGGCGTCCAGACCGTCGCGGACGCGAAGCGCTTGGCGGACATGGGCGTCGACGGCATCACGCTCTCGAACCACGGCGGTCGCCAGCTCGACCGGGCCCCGATCCCGTTCCACCTGCTGCCGGAGGTCGTGCGGGAGGTCGGCAAGGACACCGAGGTGCACGTGGACACGGGCATCATGTCCGGCGCGGACGTCGTCGCGTCGATCGCGCTGGGCGCGCGGTTCACGATGATCGGCCGGGCGTACCTGTACGGGCTCATGGCGGGCGGCCGCGACGGGGTGGACCGCACGATCGCGATCCTCAAGGAGGAGGTCGAGCGGACGATGCGGCTCCTCGGCGTCGCGTCCCTCGAGGAGCTGGAGCCGGGGCATGTGACCCAGTTGCGGCGGCTCGTCCCCCGCTGAGCGGTGCGCCCCTGGCGGCCGGGATCCCGGCGCCGCCAGGGGCGCTCTTTTTTGCTAGACCCCGAGCCAGGACTGGGGTCCGGCATAGGTGTCGAGAAGGCCCGGCACCGCGCTCGCGGCGTCGAGGGTGTAGCTGTAGAAACCAGACGGATCGAAGGCCGCGCCGTTGGTGATGCGGTCGCCCGTGCAGTCGACGAGGATGCTGCCGCTCTGGCGGAGCTGCGCCGTCGAGTCGGGGTAGAACGGGTTGTCGACGTTGTCGAAGTAGGAGTTCTCGAGGACCATCTTCGTGGCGCCGCGGGCGTAATTGCCGTAGCCGGTGACGTCCTGCAGGTAGTTGTTGTACAGGTGCGCGTAGGCGACGTTGTCGGTGCTGGGGTTGCGCTGGTTGGTGCCGTGGATCCAGTTGTGGTGGATGGTCATCCGGGCGGTGACGTTCTCGGTCCAGCCGATGCCGAAGGCCTTGTTGCCCGGGCCGAGATCGTTCCAGGAGACCGTGAGGTTCGTGGTGTCCTTGCGGGAGTCGATGATCCCGTCGTTCATGTTGTATATGCGGTTGTGGTCGATCCAGACGTTCGAGGCGGTGTCCATCTGGATGCCGTCGTAGTCGTAGAGCTTGTCGTCGGGGTCGTCGTCGGCCATGAGCGTGTCGCGGATCGTCAGGTTCCGGATGATCACGTTGTTCACGCCGGTGCCGAGGAAGAACCCGCCGCCCACGATCTGGCCGGCGGTGCCGACGCCGATGATCGTCTTGTTCGAGCCGACCTTGATCTCCTTGCCTTTGGGGCTGATGTCGATCGTGCCCGCGACCTTGATGATGTGCGAGCCGGAGGCCGCCGCGTACTGCTCCAACTCGGCCTGGGTCGTAACGGTGACCGTGGTGCCGCCCTGGCCGCCGGTGGTGCCGTTGCCGAATCCCTCGAGGTCGTCGACGTGCGCGGGGCGGCCCGAGCCGTCGGCCGGGACGAGCTTCCACTGCTGGTTGACCGCGCCGGTCGCCGTGTACTGGGAGACCCTGCCGCCCTGGGCGGTCGACCACTCCCAGACGTCGAGTGCCTTGCCGGAGGCGCGGTTCACGAAGGTGGCGTAGCCGCCGCTCTCGGTGATCTTCCACTGCTGGTTCGCGGAGTTCGCGTCGCCCCACTGCTGCACTTTCGCGCCGTCTGCGGTGGAGCCGCTCTCGACGTCGAGGACCTTATTCGAGTGCCGGGCTTGAATACGGTAGTAGCCGCTGCCGGAGTCGACGAAGCGGAACTGCTGGTCGTAGGAGCCGTTGGAGGCCCATTGGACGGCTTCGGCGCCGTTGTCGGGCGAGGCCGCGCGGATGCCGAGGACGAGGCCGGAGTGCCGGGACTGGAGGTTGTACCAGGTGCCGACCTCGAAGGCCTCGGCCTTCGGGGTGTGCCAGACGCTGATGCCGGTCGCGGCGAGCACGGCGCTGACGAGGACCGCGAGGGCCGGCGCCAGGCGCTTCGCGCGGGCCGCGGGTGCCCGCGGCGGGGCGCTCGCGGGCGGAGTGGTGGACATGGCGGTGCCTTTCGTTCGGAGGGGGCGACGGTCGGGATATCGATGACCCTCACATTTATTTTCATCAATTTACATAACCTCTCGTCCCGCTGGCAAGCGCTTCGCAACGGCGATTCTGGACGGTCGGACCTTCGGCCCGGCCCAGGCGAACCGGCGCGGCCCCGCCGCGGCCGGCGCTAGGGTGGGCCCCATGATCTCGATCGACCTCGAAGGCAGGACCGCGCTCGTCACCGGCTCCACCCAGGGCATCGGCGAGGCCGTCGCCGCGAAACTCGCCCTCGCCGGCGCGCGCGTCGGCGTCAACGGCCGCAAACCCGAGACCGTCGACGCCACCGTCGCCCGCCTCAACGAGTCGACCTTCACCGACCGCTGCTTCGCCGCCCCGGGCGACCTCGCCACAGGGGACGGCGCCACCGCCCTCGTCGAGGCCCTGCCCCAGGTCGACATCCTCGTCAACAACCTCGGCATCTTCGGCGCCGAACCGGCCCTGGCGATCGAGGACGACGAGTGGCGCCGCTACTTCGAGGTGAACGTCCTCTCGGCGGTGCGCCTCATCCGCGCGTACCTGCCGGGCATGACGGCGCAGCGCTGGGGCCGCGTGCTGAACATCGCGAGCGATTCGGCCGTCGTCATCCCGGAGGAGATGATCCACTACGGCACCACCAAGACCGCGCTCCTCGCCGTCTCGCGCGGCTTCGCCAAGGCCTCGGCCGGGACCGGGGTCACGGTGAACGCGGTGATCGCCGGGCCGACGCACACCGGCGGCGTCGAGGACTTCGTCTACCAGCTCGTCGACAAGGACCTGCCGTGGGACGAGGCGCAGCGCGAGTTCATGCGCCGCCACCGGCCCCAGTCGCTCCTGCACCGGCTCATCGAACCCGAGGAAATCGCCAACCTGGTCGCCTACTTGAGTTCCCCGCTGGCCTCGGCCACGACCGGCGCGGCCGTCCGGGTGGACGGCGGGTATGTCGACTCGATCATCCCCTGAACGACACCGAGCCGGGTTTCGATCGATAGGTCTCGGTCGTCCCGCGACGCGAAGGTCTCTCGCCTCGACGTGCGCCGCGCTTCCCGCCCGGCACACGCGCACCACCGTTCGCCTCCGCACCGCGCTGGAGCATGAAACGATGGTTTGAGCAGGCGAAACGACCATCCCGAGGAGCTAAGGGACCGGGGGCAATGGACGAACCGGATTACGCAGCGGTGTTCGTGGCGATGCCGAACCCGTGCGTCGTGGTCTCAAAGGACTTCGAGATCGTCGCGGTCAATCCCGCTTACTCGGAGGCCACCGGAAAGCAGCCCGACGACCTGATCGGGAAGCAGCTCTTCGAAGTCTTCCCGGATCAAGATCCCGACGTCCACGGGGAGAAGAACGTCAGCGCCTCACTGCGCCGGGTCTTCGAGACCGGGCAGCCGCACACCATGGCGCTCCAGCGGTACGACGTTCCGCTCGACGACGAACCCGGTTCATTCGAAGAACGCTGGTGGGCGCTGATCAACTCGCCGATCTCCGGTCCGGGCGGCGAGATCGAGTGGGTGCTCATCCGAGCCGCGGATGTGACCGAGTTCGTCCGACGCTACGGCGACGGCGGCCGCCCCTCGGACGAGGAGCCCATCGCGGCGCAGGCGCTGGAGGCGGAGGTCTTCGAACGCGCCCGCGAGCTGCAGCGGCTCAACGTGGAACTGTCAGAGGCCAACACTCGCGAACGCGAGATCGCCGTCGCCCTGCAGCGGGCCATGCTGCTGACGCCGGACCTGGAGAAGCACTCCGACATCGCGGTGCGGTACCTGCCCGCCATCGAGGACATGAACGTCTGCGGCGACTGGTACGACGTGATCGACCTGTCGGGCGACCGGTTCACCGTGGGCGTCGGCGACGTCGTCGGGCACGGCCTGGAGGCCGCGGCGGTGATGGGCATGCTCCGCAGCGTCCTGAACGCCGCCATCAGGGCCTTGGAGCGGCCCTCCCACGCCCTCGAGGTCCTGGGACTCTACGCGCGCTCGATGGAGGGCGCGCTGAACACCACCGCCGCCCAGGCCATGGTGGACCCCAGCAGCGGATTGATCATCTACAGCAACTCCGGACACCCGCCGCCGGTCCTGGTCGACCGCCACGGCAGTTCCGAACTGCTGGACCAGGCCCTCGACCCGCCGCTGGGCGCCCGCCCGCAGCACGTCCCCTGCTCGCAGGCCGGGCATCCCTACCAGTCAGGTGACACGCTGGTGCTCTACACGGACGGGCTGATCGAGCGGCGGGGCGAGGACATCGACGCGGGCCTGCATCGCCTGCGCGAGAGCCTGGCACGCCACTCCACCGAGAGTCCGCGGCAGATCGCGGACGCGGTCCTGGACGACCTCGGCGTGGCGGGCGGCACGAACGACGACATCTCACTGACCATCGTCCGGCTGTAGCGGATGCCCTTGCTGCGCAACGGCATGGGCTATCGGCCACTGCGGCGCGTCCGAGCCGCTGAACGGCCTTGCTCCCCCTCGGCCAGCGCCACGATGCGGCGGGCCATGCCGGAGAAGACCAGGCCGTGAAAGGGCGTGACCGCGAGCCAGTAGAGGCGTCCGGAGAGGCCGCGCGGAAAGAAGACGGCGCGCTGGCGGTACCGGGTGCGGGCCCCGTTCTCACATGCCAGGTCGAGCCACGCGAGGCCGGGCAGGCGCATCTCCGCGCGGAGCCGCAGCAGCCGTTCGGGCTCGCAGACCTCGACGCGCCAGAAGTCGATCGCGTCGCCCACCCGCAGCACCGTTCGGCTCCGGCGGCCGCGCTGGAGGCCCACGCCGCCGTACAGGCGGTCGCCCCAGCCTCGCAGCGCCCACAGCAGAGGCGTCGAGTACCAGCCGTTCTCGCCCCCGATGCCGGTGATGACCCGCCACAGGTCCTCCCGGCTCGCGGTGGTCTCGACCGTGCGCACGTCGGTGTAGACCACCCGTCCGGCCCACTGTGGATCGCTGGGCAGCGGGTCGCTCGGCGCGCGAGCCACCGTGGCGTCGACCCAGCTCGTCTCGACCCGGTCGATCTCGATGCGGCCCAAGGCGAGGGCCAGCGCCTCGTCGTAGGAGGTGAGGCCGCCGGGCGGCGGCGGGATGATCCCGTCGATGCGGTGGTCGCGCATGACGCAGTCGTGCTGGAGGGATTCGACGAGCGGCCGCGCGAGACTGCTCGGCACCGGGGTCACGAGACCGACCCAGTGCGAGGCGAGGCGGGGCGTGAGTACCGGCAGCGCCCAGATGCGGCGGCGCGGCAGCCGCGCGAGCCGCGCGTAGCCGTTCATCATCTGGTCGTAGCGCAGCACGTCGGGACCGCCGACGTCGAAGACGCCCACCGCGTCGTCGCCGAGCTGCAGCGCCCGCAGCAGGTAGTGCAGCACGTCGCGGATCGCTATGGGCTGGATGCGGTTGCGGACCCAGCGAGGCGCGGGCATGACCGGCAGCACCTCGGTCAGATGCCGGATCATCTCGAACGACGCCGACCCCGACCCGATGACCACGCCCGCCTGCAGCACCAGCACCGGTACCCCGGATCGCTGGAGGATCGCGCCCACTTCACGGCGCGACGCCAAATGCGCCGAGAGCCGGCCCGAGCGCGGTGCGAGACCGCCGAGGTACACCAGGCGCCGCACCCCGGCCGCCGCCGCGCCGGCGGCGACGTTGCGCGCGATGACGCGGTCGAACCGCCGGAAGTCGCGGTTGCCGGTCATGGAGTGGACCAGGTGGTAGACGTACCGGACGCCGTCCATCGCCCGGCGCACGGCGGCGGCGTCCATGGCGTCGCCCTTGACGATCTCCACGGCGTCGGACGCGGCGAACCCGCGCGCCCGGTCCGGCCGCCGCGTGAGGACCCGCACCCGGTAGCCGGCGTTCAGCAGGCGCGGAAGCAGGCGGCCGCCGATGTACCCGGTGGCGCCGAGCAGCAGCACGACCGGCGCGGCCTCCCCCGCGTACCCGGGCGACCAGCGGTACAGCGCCTCGGCGCCGCTCGGCGCAGTGAGGTCCGCTCCGGACTCCCCCATCCCGATACTCCCGTCCGCGGAGGACCACCTCCGCCGCTGAACGAGCCTCGCACGCCGCCGCGCGCCTGCGCTGGCGACCGCCGTAATTCATCGAACACGCCCGCCTCCCGCTGCGGGTTCGTTCGACGGGTCCGGGGTCGGGGATCCCGAACCGCAGCGCCGATAGGCTTCCGCTCATGGAACAGATCGGCGGGGGACGCGCCTCCCAGGTGTTCGCGCTCGACGACCGGCGGGTCCTGCGGCGCGGTGCCTTCGACGCCGCGGCGGAGGCGCGCTTGATGCGGTACCTGCACGGCCTCGGCTTCCCGGTCCCGGAGGTGTTCGCCGCCGAGGGCGCGGACATGACCATGGAGCGCCTGCACGGCCGCACCCTCGGGGCCGAGGTCAATGCCGGGGCGATCGGCGTCCCCGAGGCGGCCGAGATCCTCCTCGACCTCCATGACCGCCTCCACGAGATCGACGCCCCCGCGGAACTGCGGGGTTCGACGCGCGGCCTTGCCATGGACGCGAACGGGATCCGGAAGGTGCTCCACCTCGATCTCCACCCGGAGAACGTGGTGGTCACGGATGCCGGGGCGTTCCTCATCGACTGGACCAACGCGATCGCGGGCGCGCCGGAGTACGACTTCGCCGTCTCGTGGGCGATCATCGCCGGGGTGGACCCGGGCGAACTCGGCCCCGAACTCGCGTCACAGCTGGCCTGGTTCGAAACGGCCCGCGCCGAACTGCTGGCCGCGTTCCGCGAGCGGGCCGCTCCCCCGGCGCTGGAGACCGCCGTCGCCTACCGCTTCGCCGACCCGAACACGAACGCGGCGGAATCTGAACGCCTCCGGAAGGCGCTCAAGGCATCGTGACCTGGCCGGAGAACTGGCGAGAGCGCGTGGCCGGCGCTGTCTGCCGCTTCTGCGATGAGGGGCGGCCCGTTGAGAATCGCATCGGGCTTCGCATCCAGGCCGGGACCGTCTCCGACGCGTACCTGGCCCGGCGCGCTCTGGTGCGCGGGTACGCGGTGGTCGTCTGGCGCGGCCGCCACGTGATCGAGCCGCACCATCTCACCGAAGCCGAAGCGGCCCAGTACAACGGCGAAGTCCTGCGGGTCGGCGCCGCCGTCGAGCGCTACTTCCGGCCGCTCAAGGTCAACTACATGACCCTCGGCAATGGCACCCCGCACCTCCACACGCACGTGACCGCCCGCTACCTGGACGACCCCGCCCCGGGCGGGCCGCTGCCGAACGGGCCGTTGCACGAGATGCCGGCTGACCGGCTCGCGGAAGACGCCGCTGCGCTGGGGCGGATGCTCGCGGGCGGGTTATTCCGAGGGCGAACCGGTGACGGCTTCGAGGTCGCGGACGGCGTAGCGGTGGTGCTCCCATTCCTCGTCGAGGATGGTGTGCAGACAGGAAAGCACGGTCTCCTGGTGCTCGGCGTCATGCGGGTTCGGGCGGGGCGACGCCAGGAGTTCGGGAGTCACGGTCGCGAGGAAGTCGCGGACCATCGCGATGCGGCCGGCCCGCACCTCAAGCACTTCGTCGTACGACGGCGCGGCTGCCGAAGCGGCCGACTGGTCGGGGCCGTCGCGTTCGGTGTCGCCGGCGGGAGCACTGCTGGGGGCGCTGTCGGGAACGCTGTCGGGAACGCTGTCGAAGGGATTGTCGAGCGGTCCGATCGGGTGGAAGGGCTGCTCGGCTTGGAGGATCGCCCGACCCAACCACATGTCCGTGGCGAAGACCAAGTGCCGCAGCGTCTTCGCGAACGACCACTCGCCGCCCACGGACACGTCGACCGCGCCGGGCGGCATCCCCGCGACCCGTTCGAGCGTGGCCTCCCAGGTGCGTTCGATGGCGGCCCAGGCCGAACGCAGGCCGTCCGGGTCCGTGGCACGCCGCTCCGCGCGGCCGGGGAAGCGGCGGTTCAGTTCGGCTTCGACGAACGGGACCACGTCGACCCCGTTGACGTGCAGCGCCTCCCCGTCGAACAACCACGGCGAGTCGATGTCCGCCCCCGGGATCTCCACCCCGCGCATCACGACCCCGGACAGGTCCGCGGCGACGAACCGGGCGCCCCGCAGGTCGGCGCGGACGAACTCCGCCCCGCGCAGGTCGTCGGCTCCGGTGAAGCGCGGCATGGCATCCCCCTTAGGGCAGGAAGTCGAGGACGTGGGCGAGCCCGCGTTCTCCGGTGCCCGGCCTGGCCGGGACGACGTAGGCGCGCAGACCGATCGCCGCCGCGCCGCCGTCTCTCGTTGCATTGTCGCCCACCATGAGCGTGGCCTTCGGGTCGGCACCCAACTGCTCGCAGGCGGTCTGGAACAGCTCCGCAGCGGGCTTCTCCTTGCCCAGTCGGTAGGAGATGACATAGGCGTCGACCAGGTCGCCCAGGCCGTGACGGTCGAGGTGGATCTTCAGGTCCCAGGCGAAGTCGCTGACGATGCCGACTCGGACTCCCTTGCCGCGCAATGCCTTCAGCACAGGCTCGGTGTCGGGGAACGGGACCCACGAGTCCGGGGCCTGCAAGGTCGCGTAGGCCGTGTCCTCGGCGCCCCGGATCAGTTCGACGTGCCGCCACCACGCGTACATCGCCGCCCGGTGCTGCTCGGCGGACAGGTCACGGCCCTCCTGCGCGGCCTTGACCTCCGGGA
The DNA here is from genome assembly GCF_027622945.1 of Glycomyces lechevalierae. Lineage (GTDB taxonomy): Bacteria > Actinomycetota > Actinomycetes > Mycobacteriales > Micromonosporaceae > Glycomyces > Glycomyces rutgersensis. The sequence continues at coordinate 488,660 of NZ_JAPZVQ010000001.1, forward strand.
GCCGGTACGTCTCGGTCAGATTCCGAGCGGTCGCCTCGGTCCCGGCGGCTTCGAGTTCGCCGGTTCGGCCTGCGGCCGTTGCGAATCGGCGCAGCCAGTCCTCGAGGTCGATCAGGCGGAACAGGGTGTTGCTGAAGTCGAAGAGCACCGCCTCGATCTCCGGCATCGGCCCGGTCGGCTTGGCGGGGTTCAGGTAGTCGACGGCGCGGTCGTGGAGGCTGCTCACCCCGCCACCTTAAGCGGTCCGGCCGCAGGGCCGGCGAGGGTCGCCGCGCCGGCCCTGCGGAGCGCGGGTCACCAGTCGTGGACGGTGCCGTCGGCGAGGCGGTTGTAAGGCAGGTAGGCCTGGACGTACGGGTACTTCCCGGCCTCGTCGGTGTCCAGCTCGACGCCGAGGCCGGGTTGGTCGCCGGGGTGGAGGAGCCCGTCGGTCCAGGTGAAGGACTGCTGGAAGACCTGGTCGGTCTTCGCGCCGTGCCGCATGTACTCCTGGATCCCGAAGTTGTGGATCGACAATCCCAGGTGCATGGCGGCGGCCATGCCGACCGGGGAGATGTCCGTGGGGCCGTGCATGCCGGACTTGATCTGGTACTGCGCGGCGTAGTCCAGGACCTTCTTCAAATGCGTGATGCCGCCGGTGTGGGTGACGGCGGAGCGGACGTAGTCGATGAGCTGCTCGCGGATGATCTGCTGGTAGTCCCACACGGTATTGAAGATCTCCCCGATCGCCAGGGGTGTCGTCGTGTGCTGGCGGACGAGCCGCAGCGCCTCCTGGTTCTCGGCGGGGGTGACGTCCTCGAGCCAGAACAGGTCAAAGGGCTCGAGGGACTTGCCGAGTCGGGCGGCCTGGATCGGGGTGAGCCGGTGGTGGGCGTCGTGCAGCAGCGGCAGCTCGGGGCCGAACTCGCTGCGGACGGCTTCGAACACCGTGGGGACGTGACGCAGGTAGGAGCGGGTGTCCCAGTCCTCCTCGTTCGGCAGCGCACCGCGCTGGGCCGGCTCGTGGTCGTAGCGGACACCCTCCATCGCTTCGAAGGTGGCGTTGGAGGCGATGCCGTAGATCGACTTCAGGCCCGGGACGCCGGTCTGGACCCGGATGGCCCGGTAGCCCTGCTCCTGGTGGGCGCGAATCGAATCGAACAGTTCCTCGGTGTCCTTGCCCGAGGCGTGCCCGTAGGCGAGGAGCCCGGTCCGCGAGGCGCCGCCGAGGAGCTGGTAGACGGGCATGCCGGCGGCTTTGCCCTTGATGTCCCACAGGGCCATGTCGACCGCGGCGATCGCGGCCATGGTGACCGGTCCGCGGCGCCAGTAGGCGGAGCGGTAGAGGAACTGCCAGGTGTCCTCGATGCGGTGGGCGTCGCGGCCCAGCAGGAGCGGGACGACATGCTCGGCGAGGTAGGCGACGACGGCCATTTCACGGCCGTTCAACGTCGCGTCCCCCAGGCCGGTGAGGCCGTCGTCGGTGGTGAGTTTGAGGGTGACGAAGTTCCGGTCGGGGCTGGTGACGATGACTTCAGCGCGGTCGATGATCACGTGACGCTCCTAAGACGGTTGACCGAGGGACGGCAGCGCTCCAGGGGGAAGGCCGCCGACTCGGGCTTGCGTTCGCGAGTGAACACGGCATTCATCCCGGCGTCAAGCCTGTGCAGATCGATGGAACCGACATTCGACAATCGGTTGCCGAGCGATTTTTCGAGAAACCCTCGGCTCGTCGACTGTAGCGGGCCTCCGGTATGCTCGGAAAGCCCTGTCGCGGAAACCGGCAGAGCGGCACCAATCGATTGCCGGATGACAACCCCCGGCAACAAGCGCGAAAGGGGAGGCATGGACCAGTCCGACGCCGCCACCCGAACCCGCAACGGCGATCGCAAGGCGCCCCCGACGATCTACGACATCGCCCGGTTGACCGGCGTGAGTCCGTCGACCGTGTCCCGCGCGCTCAACAAGCCCGGCCGCCTCAACGCCCAAACCGAGCGGCGCATCCGCGACGCCGCCTCCGAGCTCGGCTACCGCATCAACCCCATGGCCCGGGCCCTGCCGACCGGCAAGACCGGCACGCTCGGCCTGCTCGTCTCGGACATCACGAACCCCGCGTACTTCGACCTCGTGCGCGGCGCGGAGCGGGTGGCCTCCGAGACCGGCATGACCATCGTCTTCGCGGACTCGCAGGAGTCCCCCGAGCTCGAGCGGTCCACGGCCGAACGGCTCCAGACCTCGGTGGACGGACTGCTGCTCGTGGGCTCGCGCCTGGAGGACCAGCAGATCCAGGAGCTGTCCTCGGTCAAGCCGCTCGTGATCGTCAACCGCCTCGTCGACGGCATCCCGGCCGTCTTCCCCGACGTGCGCCCGGGCATCACCACCGCCCTGGAGCTGCTGCGCGAGGCCGGGCACCGCCGGATCGCCTACCTCGCCGGGCCCGAGGCCTCGTGGATGAACGGCCAGCGCTGGCAGCACGCGTTCGAGATCGCGGTGGAATGGGACATGTCCATTGTGGAGATCAAGTCGAACGCGCCGACCCGCGAGGGCGGCGCTGAGGCGTTCGGGCGCGTGAAGGCCGCGGACGTGAGCGCGGTGCTCGCGTACAACGACCTGGTCGCCTTGGGCCTGCTGCGGGAGTGCCGCGACCACGGCCTCGACGTGCCGGGGCAGTTGAGCATCGTCGGGTTCGACGACATCTTCGGGGCCGATCTGCCGACGCCCGCGCTGAGCACGATCCGGATGCCGCTGGCCGCACTCGGGGAGAACGGGATCCGGCGGCTGCTGGCCGAGATCGACGGCGGCGCTTCGGAGGACGACGCGGCGCTGCCGACGAAGTTCGTGGGCCGCGAGTCGATCGGGCCGGTCGGCGTCTAGCGGCGCCGCCTAGACGCTGCGCAGGAGGGCGTCGAGCGCGGGGTTCCCGTGGCGGTGGCGCCAGACGCCGTGGAGCTCGACGATGTCGCGGGGCAGGTCCTCGATGTCGAGGAAGACCAGGTTCGAGAGGTTGAACGCGCTGGCCGAGGAGGGCACGAGCGCGACCCCGAGGCCGGCGTTGACGACGGACAGCACGGTGTGGACCTGGCTGATGTGCTGCACGTACCGGGGTTTCAGGTGCGCCTGCTGGAATGCGGCGACGACGAGTTCGTAGAAGTACCAGGCCTCTGAGGGCGAGTACGTGACGACGTCGTGCTCCGCGATGTCCTCCATTGTGGGCGTTCGCGGCAGGCGGGTCAGCGGGTGGTCGCGGGGCGCGGCGAGGATGAGCGAGTCCGTCGCCACCAGCCGGGAGTCGAGCAGGTCGGAGCGAGGGACCGAGCGGACGAGGCCGATCTCGATCTCTCCGGCGAGGAGGGCGTCGAGCTGGGCGTGGGTGACCATCTCGTTGAGGACGAGGTCGACGCCGGGGAGTGCTGTTGCGGCGACGGCGATCCAACGGCCCAGGACGGTGAGGGCCGAGACGGCGGTGAAGCCGATGCGGATGGTGCCCGCGGTGCCGGCGGCGACGCGGCGGGCGCGGAGCGGGGCGGTGTCCGCGGAGGAGAGCAGGCGGCGGGCCTCTTCGAGGAAGATGCGGCCGGCGGGGGTGACTTCGGCGCCGCGCTGGGTGCGCAGGAACAGGTCGAAGCCGACGGCGCGTTCGAGGCGCTGGATCTGGCGGCTGAGCGGCGGCTGGGTCATGCGGAGCCGTTCGGCGGCGCGGCCGAAGTGCGATTCCTCGGCTACCGCCACGAATCCTCTGAGTTGGTCGAGTGTGTACCCGATGTCGCCTGTGGCCATGCCCTGAAGGTATCAGTCGATGTCCAATGAGTGTTGGACCGGTATGAGGGGTGGGGGTTACGGTACGGGCCGAATCCCACGGAACAGGAGACTTCCGCATATGTCGCGATACACCCCCGCAGAGATCCAGCGTGCGCTGGGCGAGGGGCTGCTGTCCTTCCCCGTCACCCACTTCCGGAGCGATCTCGCCTTCGATGAGGCCGGGTACCGGGAGCACTTGGGGCACTTGGCTTCCTTCCCTGCGGCGGGCCTGTTCGCGGCGGGCGGTACGGGCGAGTTCTTCTCGCTGACCGCCGAGGAGGTCGGCCGGGTCGTGCGCGTGGCCGTCGAGGAGTCGGCCGGCGCGGTCCCGATCATCGCGCCCGCGGGCCAGGGCACGGCGCAGGCGGTCGCGTTCGCGCGGGACGCCGAGGCGGCCGGGGCCGACGCGGTGCTGCTGTTCCCGCCGTACCTCACCGAGGCCGGGCAGGACGGCCTGGCCGCGCATGTGCGCGCGGTGTGCGAGGCGACCTCGCTCGGCGTGATCGTCTACCACCGGTCCAATGCGGAGTACGGCGTCGGCACGGTGGAGAAGCTCGCGGCGGATTGCCCGAACTTCGTGGGGTTCAAGGACGGCGTGGGCGACATCGAGTTCATGACCCGCCTGTACGCGACTCTCGGCGAGCGGCTGCTGTACATCGGGGGCCTGCCGACCGCCGAGACGTTCGCACTCCCCTACCTGCAGCTCGGCGTGACCACCTACTCGTCCGCGATCTTCAACTTCGTGCCCGAGTTCGCGCTCGCGTTCTACGACGCCGTGCGCGCCGGGGACCGCGACGAGGTGTACCGGCGGCTGCGCGAGTTCGTGCTGCCGTACCTCGACATCCGCAACGCGGGCAAGGGATACGCGGTGTCGATCGTCAAGGCCGGGATGACGGCCGTGGGCCGCCCGGCCGGGCCCGTGCGCCCGCCGCTCACCGATCTGAGCGGAGCCGAGCTGGCCGCGCTCAAGGCATTGATCGAGACGTCGGCCTCATGACCGCTCTCGAACCGGCCGCCGGCAAGGCGGAACAGGCGACCACCCCCACCGTGACCGCAATGCGGGTCGTGCCCGTCGCCGGGCAGGACTCGATGCTGCTCAACCTGTCCGGGGCCCACGGGCCGTACTTCACCCGCAACCTCGTGATCCTCACCGACGAAGCCGGGAACACCGGCGTGGGCGAAGTGCCCGGCGGCGAGGCCATCGCGCAGACGCTCCGGGACGCCGCCGATCTCGTACTGGGGTCGTCGATCGGCGCGTACCGGACGGTCCTCGAGGCGGTGCGCCATCGCTTCGCGGACCGGGACGCGGCCGGGCGTGGACGGCAGACCTTCGACCAGAGGGTCACCGTCCACGTCCGGACCGCTCTCGAAGCGGCCCTGCTCGACCTGCTGGGCAAGCACCTCGGCGTGCCCGTGGCGGAACTCCTCGGGGACGGGCCGCAGCGCTCGAGCGTGCCGGTCCTGGGCTACCTGTTCTTCGTGGGCGACCGGAACCGCACGGACCTGCCGTACCGCGACGGGTCCGATGAGGACGACGCGTGGCTGCGGCTGCGCGACCAGGAGGCGCTGACGCCGGAGGCCGTCGTGGCCCTGGCGGAGGCGGCCGAGGCGCGGTACGGGTTCCGGGACTTCAAGCTCAAGGGCGGCGTGCTGCCCGGGCCCGAGGAGGCCAAGGCCGTGACGGCGCTGGCCGAGCGGTTCCCCGACGCGCGGATCACCTTGGACCCCAACGGGGCCTGGTCGCTCAAGGAGGCGGTCGAGCTGTGCCGGGGCCTGGACGGGGTGCTCGCCTACGCCGAGGACCCGTGCGGGGCCGAGAACGGCTACTCCGGGCGCGAAGTGCTCGCGGAGTTCAAGCGCGCCACCGGGATGCGCACGGCGACGAACATGATCGCCTGCGACTGGCGGGAGTTCGCGCACGCGGTGCGCACCGACGCCGTCGACATCCCCCTGGCGGACCCGCATTTCTGGACGATGGCCGGCTCTGTGCGCGTCGCGCAGGCCTGCGAGGCCTTCGGCCTCACCTGGGGTTCCCACTCCAACAACCACTTCGACGTGTCGCTGGCGATGTTCACGCATGTGGCCGCCGCCGCGCCCGGCGAGATCACGGCAATCGACACGCACTGGATCTGGCAGGACGGCCAGCGCCTCACGGTCGCCCCGCCCCGCATCGAGAACGGCGCGATCGCGGTGCCCACCGCGCCGGGCCTCGGCGTGGAACTGGATATGGCGCAAGTGGACGCTGCATATGAGCGGTATTCGAGAAACAGCCTGGGCGCGCGCGATGACGCGGCCGCTATGCAATACCTTGTCCCCGGATGGATGTTCAACCCGAAACGCCCCTCCCTGGGGTGAATCTCGTGGCTATTCGATCACTTAGAGGAGCCGAACAAAATGCAACACCCCCTCCCCCGACGCGGACTGCTCGCCGGTCTCGCCGCATTGCCCCCGCTCGCCGCACTGTCGGCCTGCCAGGTCCAGGGCGGCGCTGACGAGGCGAACGCGTCCTTCCCGACCCGCGCGGTCGACTTCTGGGTCCCCTTCGACGCCGGCGGGTCCGGCGACCTCATCAGCCGCGCGGTGGCCAAGGCCGCCGAGGAGCCGCTGGGCGAATCCCTGCCCGTCACGAACAAGCCCGGCGCCAACGGCGCCGTCGGCCTCAAGGAGCTACTGGCCGGCAAGGCCGACGGTTACACGATCTGCCTGGCGGTGAAGTCGCTCTTCGCCATCGGCCCGCTCGTGGTCGACGACCCCGACGCGGTCACCATCGACCAGCTCCGGATCATCACCACACTGACCAACGAGGGCTACGTGCTCGTCGTGCACGCCGACTCTCCCTATCAGACGCTCGAGGACCTGCTCGCGGCCACCCACGTGAACTACGGTACGACGGGCGTGGGCACCGGCTCGCAGCTCTCGGCGGGCCTGCTGTTCGGCATCGCCGGCGTCGAGGCCACGGACGTCCCGTTCGACGGCGGCGGCCCCACCGTCACCGCACTGCTGGGCAAGGACATCGACGCGGCGTCGCTCTCGCTCGCGGAGACCATGCCGCACATCCAGGCCGGCGACATGCGGGCCCTGTGCGTGTTCTCCGAGGAGCGCAGCGTGTACCTCAACGAGGTGCCGACCGCGCTCGAGAAGGACCTCAACATTCTCGTCGACCAGCGCCGGTTCATCGTCGTCCCGGCGGACACCCCGGACGACGTGGTGGGCGTGCTGACCCTGGCGTTCGAGGACGCCCGCGAGGGCGGCGAGTACGGCCAGTTCCTCCAGGACAACTACATGGAGCGCTGGGAGGTCGACGGCATCGAGGCGCAGCTGCACCTGGCCGAGGCCACCGAGCAGTTCGCCGCGCAGATCGCCGAATCCGGCGTCGAGCTGGGCACCGCGGAGTGAGCGAGGCGGTCATGGCCGATACCGAACTCGAGGCGGCCCAAGAGGAAGCGGACGAGCCGCGCGCGGGCGGGCGCGTCCAGTCGATCGCCGCGGGCGCCGTGCCCGTGGTGCTCGGCGGCGTCGCGGCCTGGTTGAGCTTCGGATTGAACATCGGGAGCCTGACCGAACCGGGGCCCGGGCTCTGGCCGCTGATCGTGGCCGGGCTGCTCGTCGCCTCCGGGATCGGGATCATCGCCGTGACCGCCAGGTCCCGCCGGGACACTGAGGCGTTCACGCGCGGGACGATCGCGGTGCTGGCCGCCGCGGGCGGCCTGGCGGTGTACGCGTCGCTGTACGAGATCGTGGGCTTCGAGGTGCCGACCGTGCTCCTGATGTTCGCGTGGCTGCGGTTCCTGAGCCGCGAGTCGTGGCTCATGAGCGCGATCCTGGCGGTCGCCGTGACTGCGGCCGCCTACGCCCTGTTCATCATCGGGCTCAACGTGCCGCTGCCGCACGTCATCGTCTTCTAGTCCGTCCCCACTGGAGTACTCATCGTGGACTTCTCCTCAGTGCTCTCCGGGTTCACGGTGGCGTTCGAGTGGCAGAACATCCTGTTCTGCCTGCTCGGCGTCACCGTCGGGATGCTCATCGGCGTGCTGCCGGGCCTCGGCCCGGCCGCGACGATCGCGATCCTGCTGCCCGTCACCTACAACCTGGAACCGACGGCCGCCGTCATCATGCTCGCCGGGATCTTCTACGGCGCGCAGTACGGCGGCACCATCACCTCGGTGCTGCTGAAGCTGCCCGGCGAAGCGTCCACAGTGGTCACCGCGCTCGACGGGCACGCGCTCGCCCGGCGCGGCCAGGCCGGGCCGGCCCTCGGGATCGCCGCGATCGCCTCCTTCATCGGCGGCACCGCCTCGATCATCCTGCTCACGTTCATCGCCCCGGCCCTGGCCGGCGTCGCGCTCGCGTTCGGCCCGGCCGAGTACACGGTCCTGGCGCTCATCGGCATCTTCCTGGTCGGCACGCTCGGGAACGGGTCGGTCATCAAGAGCGCCGCCGCCGCGGCGGCGGGTCTGCTGCTCGCGACCGTGGGCCTCGACCCACTGCTGGGCACGCCCCGGTTCACGTTCGGCACCGACCAGCTCGCCGACGGCATCGACTTCACCATCGTCGCCATGGGGCTCTTCGGTGTCGGCGAGATCCTGTACAACCTCGAGCACCGCGACCGGCCGCAGACGGGGGTCCCGTCGTTCGGGCGGGCCATCCCGAGCCGCCTGCACTGGCTGCAGTCGCGGCTGGCGATCCTGCGCGGCTCGGTCACCGGCTTCATCCTCGGCATCCTGCCGGGCGGCGGCGCGACCATGTCCTCGCTCGTGGCGTACGCGGTCGAGAAGCGCACCGCGAAGGACCCGTCCCGGTTCGGCAAGGGCGCCATCGAAGGCGTCGCCGGGCCCGAGTCGGCGAACAACGCGGCGGCGACCTCGTCGTTCATCCCGCTGCTGACGCTGGGCATCCCGGCGAACGCGACCATGGCGGTGCTGTTCGGCGCGCTCATGCTGCAGGGCATCACACCTGGCCCGCAGCTCATGAGCGACCACCCGGACGTGTTCTGGGGCGTCGTCAACTCGATGTACCTGGGCAACATCCTGCTGCTGATCCTGAGCATCCCGCTCATCGGCCTGTTCGTGCGGATGCTGAAGGTGCGGCCGGGGATCCTGGCGCCGATCACCGTGGTGATCACGATGATCGGCACCTACTCGATCCGCAACAACGCCTTCGACATGCTGCTCGTGATCGGGCTGGGCCTGCTCGGCTACGGGATGCGCAAGCTCGGGTTCGAGCCGGGGCCGTTCGTGCTCGCGTTCGTGCTCGGCTCGCTCCTGGAGGCCTCGTTCCGCCGCTCGATGCGGATCTTCGGCGGCGACGTCACCGAGTACGTCAAGCAGCCCGTCTCCGGGACGCTCGTCGCGATCCTCGTCCTCACGGTCGTCATCGTGCCGCTCCTCCGCAAGGTCCGCACCCGCCAGACCGCGGGCGCGGAAGCGGCGGGGGTCAAGGCCGACTAGGAGTCGAAACCGTTGCCCGCGTAGCGGGTCAGGGGCCGAAGGCGAGTTCGCCTTCGGCCCCTCGTTCGTGTCTTCAGTGCGTGAAGGTCGCAGTCAGGACCGTGCCGTCAGGCGCGACGAGCTCGACCTCATGGAGGTCGTAGATGTCCGCGTCGACGGTCGCGCCCGCGCCGCAGGAGGCGTCGGCGACCTCGCAGGTGGCGATGGCGTCGGTCCCTTCACCGGTCACCGCCACGACGTCCCAGGTGCCGTCCTCGGGGGCGCCGTCCAGGACGGCGAAGACCCACGACGGGTCGCCCTGGTAGGCGAAGACGTGCCCGACCTGGCCGCCCTCGGCGTCGACCACGGGAGCGGCCGTGAAGTAGCGGCCGTCGGCGACCCCGAGGGTCTCGCGGTACGAGGCCGCGAGCTCGCGGTCGGGGGCGGTCGCCCACCAGACGCCAAGGGCCGCACCGGCGGCGATGAGCACGGCGGCGGTCGCGGCCGCGAGCGCCCGGTAGACCCGGCGGCGCTTCGGCCGGCGCGCGGGCGCGGGCTTCGCGGGCTCGAGGGCGGCGATGCGGTCGAGCACCGCGCTCTCGAACCCCGCGGCCGGCTGGCGCTCGGGCGCGATGAGCAGCACCTCGTCCGCGACCGCGGACAGCGACGCCAGCTCCTCGCGGCAGTCGGCGCACCCGCCCACCTGCCGCAGCACCCGGGCGCGGTCGGCGCCGCTGGCGGCACCGGTGGCGAACTCCGCCAGCGCGTCCGACAGCTCGTCGTGTGCGTCGTGCTCAGTCACGGTTCACCTCCAGGAGTGCGCGCAGGCGCAGCAGGCCGGTGCGAACGCGGGTCTTGGCGGTCCCGAGCGGGATGCCCTCGCGTTCGGCGATCTCACGGGCCGTGAGACCGAAGTGCACGGAGAGGACGACGGCGACGGCCTGCTCGGCGGGCAGTTCCCGCAGGGCCTCGGTGATGCCGATGCTGTCGGGGACGCGGTCGCCGTCGTTGCTCGGGGCGATGAGCCACTGGGCCATCGCGATGGGGTCGGTGGCGAGGTCGCGGCGGACGCGGAGCACGTCGATCGCGACGTTCCGGGTGATCGTCAGCAGCCAGGTCGAGGCGGCCGCGCGGCGGGCGTCGAAACCGCCCGCGTGGCGCCAGACGCGCACGAACGCCTCCTGGGCGACCTCCTCGGCCACGGCGCGCACCCCGACGATCGAGAGGGCGAGGCCGAACACGCGCGCCTGGTGGCGGCGCACGAAGGCGGCCATGGCGTCGGCGTCCCCTCCGGCCACACCGGCCAGCAGCGCCTCGTCGGACAGTTCCACACCGTATATACGACCACCGCGGGCGAGGGGATTGCGGAAAGTCCCCATCCTTTCGGCGCGGCGGCCCGTATTACCTCTGCACCACGCATGGGAGGGAGTCGGGATCATGTTGAAGAGGCTGATGTCGAAGGGACTGATGGTGCCGTTCGCGTTGGGCGCGCTGTTCCTTGCCGCCTGCGGCGGGGGCGGGTACGGCGACGGGGGCGGTTCAGGCGGCGGTTCGGGAGACGGACCGACCGTGACGATCGAGACGCCGTCCGACGGCGACACGCTCGACACGCCGTTCAAGGTCGTCGTCGATTCGAGCGAGGACCTGGGGCCCACCGATTCGGGGAACGACCACGTGCACCTGTACTTCGACGACAACGACAGCGCGTACGCGGTGATCGATTCAGGGAACGGCGAGGCCTTCGAGGTCGCCGCCGATTCGCCCGCGCTCGACGGGATCGACCCCGGCGAGCACACACTGCACGTCTCGCTGCGCAACGCCGACCACTCTGCGGCCGGAGCTGAAGACGAGGTCACCGTGACCATCGGCGACGGCTCGGGCGGCGGCTCCGACAACGGCGGCGGCGGTGGCTACTGAGCGGGTCCGGCGCCACAGCGCCCGGGCCCGGTGGCTCCACGCGGGCGTCTACGCGACGACGCTGGTGCTGCTCGCGACCGGGTGGTGGCTGACGCTGGGCCAGGAGGGCCGGCCGAGCCCGCTGTCCGCGGCGACCGGCTGGTCCGACGCCGAGATCCACACGGCCGCGGGCTGGGCGCTCGCGGCCGTCGCGGTCGTCGGCGCGGTGATCGGCAGGCACGGCCTGGGGGCCCTGGTGGCGGATTCGCTGCGGTTCGCGAAGAGCGACGCGGCGTGGTTCCGGCGCTGGCCCGCGGCGGTGTTCACTGGCCGGTTCGCGCATCACGAGGGGCGGTACGACCCGGGGCAGCGGATCGCGAACCTCGCGATCCTGGTGCTGCTGGCGCTGCTGATCGCGAGCGGGGTCGGGCTGGCGGTCGTCTCGGGCGGGCCGGTGTTCGTCTGGTGCGTCATGATCCACCGCTGGTCGACGTACTTGATCACCCCGCTCCTGTTGGGCCACATCGTGATCGCCTCCGGAGTGCTGCCCGGGTACCGGGGCGTGTGGCGGTCGATGCACCTGGGCGGGCGGCTGAAGCGGTCGGACGCCGAACGGGTGTGGCCGGGCTGGACGCGCCGGTCCCGGTGAGTCCGGGGGCCTGTGGGCCCCCTTTCGGCGTGCCTCGGGCTCATGTTTCCCGGGGAGCGTCTTGGGCCCCGCCTGATCCGGTGATGCGGCGCCAGTGTTCGGCGGCGTCGGCCATGTCGCGGCGAAGGTAGGCGAAGAAGCGGCTGGAGTCGCGCAGGCGGGCCCCGGCGGGGGTGTCGTCGCCGAGGAGGTCGGCGCCCTGGCGGGTGAGGTCGGCCCAGGCGTCCATGCCCGCGATGCTGGCCCGCCAAGCGTGGTAGAACGCCTGGTCGTCGAGGCGGTAGCGGAGGCGGCGGCCTTCGGTCTCGCGCCAGAGGAAGCCCCGGTCAGCGAGCCACGCGGCGGCCTTGGAGACCGAGGCGGGGCTGACGTGGAGGGCGGCGACGAGGTCGGTCGGGGTGAGGCTGCCGGCCGCGCTCGTGTAGAGGCAGGTGAGGACGCGGGCGGGCATGGCGGGGACGCCGGTGGCGATCATCGTCCGCGTGAAGCGCTCCTCGAACTCGTGGAGCTCGGGCAGGTCGTCGGCCGGGGTCTCGGGCCGGGGCGGCGCAGGGCGGCGGCGTGAGCGCCACTGGGCGGCCTGCTGGGCGAGGTTGGCGCGGTAGCGGCGGTCGCCGCCGTTGCGGGCGACCTCGCGGCTGACGGTGGACGCGGGGCGGCCGAGGCGGCGGGCGATCTCGGCGTGGCCGAGACCCTGGGCCAGGCCCGCGGCGATGCGCCCGCGTTCCTCGTAGGTGAGCCGGCCTCCCGGCATGGCGCCTCCCTGTGCGTTCAGCTGCAAGGTCATTGCAAAGATTCGAGGCCTCTGACCTGCAATCGCGGCGTTCTCGTGTTGCTTCGGTTCGAAACTCGAACTTAGCATTCCGCTCATCGACACCTGAACCACTGCAAGGAGACCGACATGCATCCGACGATGCCGACGGAGCGTCCGGCCGGCCGACCGTTCGATCCGCCCGAGGGCCTCGCGGCGCTCCGCGAGGAGCGGCCGCTGAGCCGCATGACCTACCCGGACGGGCACGAGGGGTGGCTCGCGACCGGCCACGCGACCGTGCGGGCCGTCCTGGGCGACGCCCGGTTCAGCGCCCGGACCGAGTTGCAGCACATGCCGATCCCGGGCGGGACCCTCGGCCGCGCGCCCGAGCCGGGCATGTTCATCGCGATGGACGCGCCCGAGCACGGCCGGTACCGGCGGCTGCTCACCGGTCAGTTCACGGTGCGGCGGATGCGGCTGCTGGCCGAGCGGGTCCGCGAGATCACCGACGAGCACCTCGACGCGATGGAGCGCGACGGCGGCCCGGTCGACCTGGTGGCGGCGTTCGCCGCGCCGCTCCCGGCGCAGATGATCTGCGAACTGCTCGGCATCCCGTACGAGGCGCGGGCGCGTTTCCAGGAGCAGGCGCTCTCGATGTCGCGGCTCGACGCCACGCCCGAAGAGCTGGGCGCGGCGTTCGCGGCGATCCTCGGCTACCTCGCGGAACTGGTGGCGGCCAAGCGGTCCGCGCCCACCGACGACCTCCTCAGCGACCTGGTCTCGAGCGACCTCACCGACGAGGAACTGGTCAACATCGCGTTCCTGCTGCTCGCCGCCGGGCTCGACACGACCTCGAACATGCTGGCCACCGGCGTGTACGCGCTGCTGAGCCACCCCGCGCAGCTCGCGGCCCTCCGCGCGGACCCGGGGCTGGCCGAGCGTGCTGTCGAAGAGCTGTTCAGGTATCTGAGCGTGGTGCCGTTCCTGGTGCGCACCGCCTTGGAGGACGCCGAGATCGAAGGCGAGACGGTCAGGGCCGGGGAGACCGTCACGCTCTCCCTGCCCGCCGCCAACCACGATCCGATGAAGTTCGCCGACCCCGACGTGCTCGACCTCCTGCGCCCCGCGACAGGGCACATGGGACTCGGCCACGGCATCCACCAGTGCCTCGGCCAGCAGCTCGCGCGCGTCGAACTGCAGGTCGCGATTCCCGCGCTGTTCGAGCGGTTCCCCGGACTGCGGCTCGCCGCCGCGCCGGAGGACATCGCGATGCGCACGGACATGGTCGTCTACGGCGTGCACGCACTGCCCGTCGCCTGGAAGGAGTGAGCGATATGGACGCGAAGGTCTGCCTCGTCACGGGCGCCTCGACCGGCATCGGCCACGCCGTCGCCCTCGACCTGCTGCGCGCCGGGCACGTCGTCTACGGCGCCGCGCGGCGCGTGCACAAGATGGGCGGCCTCGTCGCCGCCGGCGGGCACGCGCTCGCGATGGACGCCCGGGACGGCGACCGGCTCGACCGCGCCGTCGCCACCGTCGTCGAAGAGCAGGGGCGCATCGACGTGCTGGTCAACAACGCGGGCACGGTGATCCACGGCTCGGTCGAGGAGGTGCCGCTGACCGAGGCCCGCGACCTGTTCGAGGTGAACGTGATCGCCCCGGCCCGGCTCGTGCAGCTCGTCCTGCCGCACATGAGAAAGCAGGGCGGGGGCACGATCGTGAACGTCTCCTCGGTCGGCGGCGTGATCGCCCTGCCGCTCGGCGCCTGGTACTACGCGTCCAAGCACGCCCTGGAGGCGTTCTCGGACACGCTGCGCATGGAGGTCGACCAGTTCGGGATCGACGTGGTCGTGGTCCAGCCCGGCATCATCGAGACCGGGTTCGAGGACCAGACGGCCGCGCAGCTCCGCGAGTACTCCGGCGACGGCCCCTACCGGGCGATGGCCGAAGGCATGGCGCGCAAGGCGGAAGAGGGCCTCACGGACGGCTCCGACCCGGCTGTGGTCGCCGCGGTCGTGCGCGAGGCGATCGAGGCCGAGCTGCCGCGCACCCGCTACGCGGTCGGGCACCTCGCGGACAAGCTCCTGGAGCTGCGCCGCGAACTGCCCGACCGGGAATGGGACGCCCTCGCGACCCGCACCGCGTTACTCGAGGAGGGCCCCGTAGAGGGTGAGGCCCGGCCCGAAGGCGAGCGCCACGACCGGTCCGGGCGGCGGCCCGGCCGCCAGGATCTCCTGCAGGACGAGGAGGACCGTGGCCGACGAGCAGTTGCCGTGCTCGGCGAGGACCTTGCGGGAGGTCGCGAGCGCGGACGGGTCGAGGCCGAGGCCGTCCTCGATGGCGTCGAGGATGCGCGGGCCGCCCGGGTGGACGGCCCAGGCCGCGACGTCCTGCACGTCGTGGCCGTGGCGGCCGAGGAGGTCCTTGACGAGCGGGCCGACGTGTTCGGCGAGCGAGTCCGGGACCTCCGGCGAGAGCCCCATGCGGAAGCCGAGATCGGTGACGTCCCAGGTCATCTGGTGGCGGCGGGCGGTGTCGGTGCGGGCGTCCACGTCGATGACGCGCAGGCCCGCGGCGGTCTCCGGGCGCAGGACGACCGCGGCGGCGGCGTCCGCGAAGAGCGCGTGGGAGACCATCTGCTCGGGGTCGATCGTGGCGGGCTGCAGGTGCAGCGACGTGAGTTCGAGGCAGAGCAGGGCGGCCGGGCGGTCGTGGGCGGCCACGTAGTCGGCGACCGTGGCGAGGGCCGGGAGCGCCGCGTGGCAGCCGGTGTGTCCGATGAGGAGCCTGCGGGTGTCCGCGGGCAGCGGGAGCATCCGCGCGATCTCGATGTCGAGGCCGGGCGTGCGGTAGCCGGTGCAGGTGGCGACGGCGAGCAGGCCGATCTCGTCGGGGTCGGTGCCGGCGTCTTCGAGCGCGTTCCGGACGGCTTCGAGGCCGAGCGGCGGCGCGATCTCGCTGTAGCGGCGCATGCGTTCGGCGGTGGACCAGTCGGCGACGGCCTTGAACTCGGCCGGGTCCGTGGCGGAGTGGCGGCGGCGCACGTCGGAGCCGGTGAAGATGCGCTGGGCGACGCGGCTGCGGGAGAAGTGCCAGCGGAACACGTCCTCCCAGAGCCGGTCCTGCTCGTAGGCGGGCGGGAGGGCGGCGCCGATGCCGGCGAGGCGGGCGGTCACCATCGCGGTACCTCCGCGTCGTGGTCGGGGTCCTCGCCGAGGGCGGCGACGCCGAGCCAGTCGGCGCACACGTCCGAGGTGGCCGGTTGCAGTGCGCCGCAGCGGGCGTCGCGGTAGAGGCGTTCGAGGGGGTGGCCGCGGCGGGACGCGGAGGCCCCGGCGGCTTCGAGCATTGAGGCGGCGACCTGGGCGGCGGTGTCGCCGGCGGTGAGCTTGGCGCGCCAGACCCACCGGTTGGTCTCGGGGTCGCCGGGGGCGCGGTCGATGCGCGCGGCGGTCTCGGCGACGACGAGTTCGGCGGCGGCCACGGCGTTGTCGGCGCGGCCGAGGCGGGCGCGGGCGGCGGGGAGGCGGCCGAGGCCGCGCTTGCGAAGGTGCTCGGCGGCGGCGTCGACGGCGGCGCGGGCGACCCCGGCGTAGACGGCGGAGTAGGAGGCGACGAGCCACTGCGGCATGGCTTCGGCGATCATGAGCGTGAGGCCTTCGACGCCGCCGAGGAGGGCGTCGGGGTGCGCGGCGGCGGCGGCGGGGGGGGGGTGGGGGGGGGGGGGGGGGCGGCCGGGGGGGGGCGCGGGGGGGGCGGGGGGGGGGG
>NZ_JAPZVQ010000001.1:504936-518449 GCF_027622945.1 Glycomyces lechevalierae
ATGGCTTGGGCGATCATGAGCGTGCCGCCTTCGACGCCGCCGCGGTGGGCGTCGGGGTCCACTTCGACGTCGAAGTGGACGTCCTGGCTTCCGGTGGCGCGCATGCCGAGTGAGTCCCAGGTCGCTTCGACGCGGATGCCTTCGCCGGCGGGGACGAGGAAGTAGGAGACCTGCGGTTCGTCGGCGTCGGCCTCGCGGGCGGTCACGAGGTAGGCGTCCACGTGCCCGGCGCCGGAGACGAACGCCTTGCTGCCGGTGATGCGGTAGCCGGAGTCGGTGCGGCGGTAGGCGGTCGTGGTCTGGGAGAGGCGCGAGCCGCTGCCGCGCTCGCTCATCGCGACCCCGTAGAGGGCGCCGCCCGCGGCGGCTTCGAGGGCTTTGTCGCGGGCGTCGAAGGAGCTCTTGGGCGCGCCGAGGAGGCGCACGAGATCGTCGGGGGTCTGCGCGAGGGCGCCGGTGACGGAGGCGTGCATGTTGAACACGAGCGCCGTGGAGCCCGCGCCGCGCGCGAGGGCGGAGGCGACGCGCGCGTACTCGCTGAACGAGGCGCCGAAGCCGCCGAGGTGTTCGGGCACCATGAGTCCGAACAGGCCCGCCTTGCGCAGGTCGGCGAAGTCCGCTTCCGGGAACCGCCCTTCCTCGTCGTGGACGGCGGCGCGTTCGGCCAGGTCGGGCGCGAGTTCGCGGGCCAGCGCGAGGGCTCGTTCGCCGGGGCTCTCTGCAGGAGTCATGCGGTTCAGTGTCCCCGCTGCCGGGGCCCCGATCAACCCTCGACACTCAACCCTCGACACTTATGCCGCGGAGATTCCGATGTGGAGAAGGAGGGCGACGTCGATCAGGGCGACGAGCATGACGGCGCGGAACGCGGCCCTGGAGCGGGGGCGGTTGTCGAGGAGGAAACCGGCGATGAGGATGACCACGGCCGCCGGTACGGTCGCCAGTGCGAGCGGTGAGGCCGTGCCGTCCGGGCCGAAGACCAGGAGCAGCGAGGCGGCCAGGACGAGGGCGGCCGTGGCGAGGCGGCTCGGCAAGGGGCCCAGGCGGTGCGGGAGGCCGCGCACGCCGGTCGCGGCGTCGTCGGCGAGGTCGGGGAGCACGTTGACGAAGTGCGCGGCGGAGCCGAGGGTCGCGGCGGCGGCGATGAGCCACGGCGGCGGGAACGGGTCGCCGTTCGAGAGGAACGCGGGCAGGAGTCCGAAGGAGACCGCGAAGGGCAGCACGGAGATCGCGGTGGATTTGAGTTTGAGGTCGTAGGCCCAGGCTGAGGCGAGAGCGGCGAGGTGCGCGGCGGCGGCGAGCGGGGCCGAGAGCAGCGTGAGGGCCACGGCGGCGACCGCCGAGGCGAGGAACGCGGCGCGGACGGCGGCGGGCCGGATCTCCTTGGCCGCCAAGGGCTTGTCGGTGCGGCCGACGAGGGCGTCGCGGGGGGCGTCGACGAGGTCGTTGAGCCATCCGACGGAGAGCTGCCCGGCGAAGACGGCGGCGGTGGCGAGGACGGCCGAGCCGAGGGGGCGGTCCGAGCCGAGGGCGAGCCCGGCGGCGACGGCCGAGACGGCGACCGCCGGCAGCGGGTGGGAGGCTCGCACGAGCGCCCAGCCCGCAGACAACTGCTTCACAGCCGTCAGTGTGTCACCCTGGCGGGATGAGCGGAAGCCCCGAAACGCCGGTGCCCAACGATCCGGCGATGTACGACCGGTTGGCCGGGGAGTGGTGGCGGCCGCGCGGCGTGTTCGCGATGCTGCACTGGCTCGCGGCGGCGCGGGCGGAGTCGATCCCGGTCGCGGCGCGGGAGGGTGCGGTGCTGGTCGATCTCGGGTGCGGGGCGGGTCTGCTCGCGCCGCATCTGGAAGGCAAGGGCTACACGCACATCGGGGTGGACCTTTCGCGGGAGTCGCTGCGGGCGGCCGCGGATCACGGCGTGCTGGCCGTCCGGGGGGACGTGCTCGCGGTGCCGCTCCCTGACGCGTGCGCGGAGGTCGTGGTGGCGGGCGAGATCCTGGAGCACGTGCCGGATCTCCCCCGGGCGGTCGCGGAGGCGTGCCGGCTGCTGCGCCCGGGCGGGCTCCTCGTGATCGACACGCTCGCGGCGACCGCGGCCTGCCGGTTCCTCGCGATCGACCTGGCCGAACGCCTCCCGCGCATCGCCGTGCGCGGCGTGCACGACCCGGCGCTCCTCGTCGATCGCCAGGCACTCGTGGAGGAGTGCGCGAAGCACGGTGTGGCCCTTGAACTCCGCGGCATTCGCCCTTCATTGACCGCATTCGCGGGATGGCTGCTCGGCCGCCGGGACTCGGTCCGGATGGTGCCCGTGCGGAGCACGGCGGTGCTCTTCCAAGCCCGGGGCCGCAAGCGCGTTTAGGCCCAGCTCGGGGCCGGACTCCAGGGGCCGATGGGAGGGCTGTTGCGTGGGTCTCATCGAAGCAGTTATATTTGTTTGGTCATACCTTTAAAAGAACGGCCCCGGCAGCCAGCAGAAACACCAGGCGAACCCTGTATCCCCCAACGAAAGGCATCGCCATGGGCGACACCTCAAGCAAGGCTCCCAATTTCAAGATCCAGCGCCGCGGTCTCTTCCAGGCGAGCGCGGCAGGCGCGGTCGCCGCCTCGCTCGCCGGATGCGCGGCACTCGACGAAGGCCCCGAAGGGACGGCGGCAGGCTCCGACGAGCTCGCCGACCTGCTCCCCACCTACACGCCCTACGAAGGCGGCATCGAACCGGACCTGCCCGGGCAGCCCGACGGCACCGTCACGCCCGGCTTCCTCTCCCGCCCGGCCGAGCCCGTCAAGGCCATCACCGAACCTGTGATGACCACCGGCGAGGACATCACCGCGATCACCCCGCTGTGGAACCCGACCCCGCCCGGTCTGCCCGACAACTCGTACTTCACCGCCGTGAACGAGATCCTCGGCGGCACCGTCGTCTTCAACATCGCCGACGGCAACAACTACCTCGACAAGATCACCACCACCCTCGCCAGCGGCGACGTCCCGGACATGTTCCAGATCCCCGGGTGGGAGATCATCAACCTCTCCGACTTCGGCGAGGCCGCGAACGAGCTGTTCGCCGACCTCTCGCCCTACCTCGCGGGCGACAAGGCCGCCAAGGACTACCCGCTCCTCGCGTCCTACCCCACCGCCGCATGGGCCATGGGCGTCTTCGGCGGCAAGCTCCTCGGCATCCCCTGGGAACGGTCGCCTTACACCAACGCGCTGTTCACCCGCCAGGACATCCTCGACGAGCTCGGCCTCGAGCAGCCGAAGAACCTCGACGAGCTCCTCGCCGTCGCCGAGGAGGTGAACGACCCGTCGAAGAACCGCTGGGCGTTCGCCAGCCTCGACAACACCCTCCAGGAGGTCATGGGCGTGCCCACCCTCTGGAAGGTCGAGGACGGCAAGCTCGTCCACAAGTTCGAGACCGAGTCCTTCGCCGCCGCGATCGAGTTCGTGCGCAACGTGTTCGACAAGGGCCTCGTGCACCCCGACTACGTCGCCGACCGCAACACGAACGCGAAGGAGATCATCGGCTCCGGCCAGGCCGTGTTCTTCGAGGACGGCCTCGGCGCCTGGCACGAGATGTTCCAGACCTACCGCAACGTCGAGGGCTTCAACCTGCAGATCGTGGACCCGATGCCCCGCGAACCCGGCGGCACCCCCACGATCTGGCGCGACGACCCCGCCGGCATGTTCTGCTTCATCAAGAAGGACCTCTCCGAAGAGCGCGTCAAGGAGTGCCTGCGGCTCGCCAACTGGTGCTCGACCCCGTACGGCACCGTCGAGTACGACCTGGTCTCCGACGGCGTCGAAGGCGTCCACTTCATCGTCGACGACCAAGGCGTGCCCCAGCGCACCGAACTCGGCCAGACCGAGGTCGCCCCGACGTACATGTTCCTCTCGGGCAGGTCGAACGCGAACATGAAATTCCAGTACCCGGGCATGGTCGAGCGCCTGCACGAGTGGGAGACCAACGCCGCCGCGTTCCTCGACCCCAGCCCCTTCCAGGGCCTGCGCATCGAGATGCCCTCCGACCTCGCCGCCGAGAACGAGCCGATGAAGGAAGCGCACCACGAGATCTACCGCGGCCAGCGCGAAGTCGCCGAATGGGCCCAGATCGTCGACGACTGGCGCGCCAAGGTCGGCGACTCCGCCCGCGAGTACTACACCAAGATCGCAGAGGACAACGACCGACTGTGACCGCAGTGAGCACGAAGGCGTCCCCGGTCGAGCAGGCCGGGGACGCCCCCCGACGAACCGTGAAACCGAAGGCGCACTGGCGCGAGCGGCTGCGCCGCGACTGGCCGCTGCTCCTCATGGCCGCGCCCATGATGATCCTGGTGTGGGGGTTCTGGTGGATCCCCTCGCTGGGCAACGTGATCGCGTTCCAGGACTACAAGCCGTTCACCGGCGGCATCTTCGGATCGCGCCTGGTCGGCTTCACGCACTTCCAGATGCTGTTCGCCGACGCCGAGTTCACGCGGGCGATGGTGAACACGCTGTCGATCACCGCGTTCCAGCTGGTGTTCTACTTCCCCGTGCCGATCGCGCTGGCGCTGCTCATGCACTCGCTCGTGTCCGAGCGGCTGCGGTCGATGCTGCAGAGCGTGGTGTACCTGCCGTACTTCTTCTCCTGGGTGCTCGTGGTCGCGATCTTCCAGCAGATGCTCGGCGGGGCGGGCCTGCTCTCGCAGGTGCTGCGCGCCAACGGGTTCGAGGCCGTGGACTGGATGACCGATCCGGACACGTTCATCCTGCTGGTGACCTCGCAGGCGATCTGGAAGGAGGCCGGCTTCGGGGCGATCATCTTCCTCGCGGCGCTGGCCGCGATCGACCCGAACCAGTACGAGGCGGCCGCGGTGGACGGGGCCGGGCGCTGGAGGCGCCTGTGGCACATCACGCTGCCGGGCATCCGGCCGGTGATCGTGCTACTGCTGATCCTGCGGCTCGGTGACGCGCTGAACGTCGGGTTCGAGCAGTTCTTCCTGCAGCGCAGCGCGGTCGGGTCGCAGGCCTCCGAGGTCTTCGACACGTTCGTGTACTACAGCGGCATCCGCACCGGCGACTTCGACTACGGGGCCGCGGCGGGGCTGTTCAAGGGCGTGGTCGGGCTCGTGCTGATCCTGGCCGCCAACAGATTCGCCCACTTGCTGGGCGAGCAGGGGGTGTATTCGAAGTGAAGGCGACCAGACCCGCGTGGGAGGAGAAACCCACGATCGGCGGGCAGGCACTGAAAGGCACCAGCATCGTCGTGATCGCGCTGCTGATCCTGTTCCCGCTGTACACGATCGCTCTGACGAGCCTGTCGAGCGGCGAGACCGTGAACCGCGTGGGCGGGCTCGTGATCTGGCCGGGCGACGGCGTCACGTTCAGCGCCTACGAGCAGATGTTCCGCAACCCTGTGGTGCTGCGGTCGCTGGTGGTGTCACTGGCGGTCACGGCGGTCGGCACGGTCATCAGCGTCGTCGTCTCGATCCTCGGCGCGTACTCGCTGTCGCGGCCGGGGTCGTTCGGGCACAAGTCGATCCTGTTCTCAGTGCTGCTGATGTTCGTGATCTTCCCGGGCCTCATCCCCGTGTACCTGTGGGTGAGCGCGATCGGGCTGCGCGACAACTACCTCGCGATCATCCTGCCGATGGCGGTGTCCGCGTTCAACGTGGTGGTGCTGCGGGCGTTCTTCATGAGCATCCCGCAGGAGCTGTTCGACTCGGCCCGCATCGACGGCGCCGGCGAGTTCCGGGTGCTGTGGCAGATCGTCACGCCGCTGTCGAAGGCCGTGATCGCCGTGGTCACGCTGTTCTACGCGGTCGGGTACTGGAACAACTGGTTCAACGCGTTCCTGTACCTGGACGACACCTCGAAGTGGCCGCTGGCGCTGGTGCTGCGCACGTACGTGGTGGAGTCGGCGCCGCTCCCGCAGGCCTCGGGCCTGCAGGACGCGCCGCCGACGCTCGCGGTGAAGATGGCGATCGTGATGGTCGCGATCATCCCCGCGCTGATCATCTACCCGTTCGTGCAGAAGCACTTCAAGAAGGGCGTCATCATCGGCGCCGTGAAGGGCTAAGCGAGCAGTTCCCCGATCAGGCCTTCGACGCGGGCCTTGATCTCGTCTCGGATGACCCGGACGGGCGCGATTCCCTGCCCGGCCGGGTCGTCCAGCGTCCAGTCGAGGTAGCGCTTCCCGGGGAAGACCGGGCAGACGTCGCCGCAGCCCATGGTGATGCACACGTCGGAGGCCTCGACGGCGTCGACGGTGAGGATCTTCGGCGACTGGTCCGCGATGTCGATCCCGACCTCGCGCATGGCCTCCACGGCGACCGGGTTGACCTGGTCGGCGGGGGCCGAGCCGGCGGAGCGGACCTCGATGCGGCCCTCCGCGAGGTGGGCGAGCCACCCGGCGGCCATCTGGGAGCGCCCGGCGTTGTGGACGCAGACGAAGAGCACGGACGGCTTGTCAGACATTGACGGTGTTCCTTTGCGGCTGGGCGTTGAAGAAGCGGCGGGCCCGGAGGCTCACGTAGACGAGGCCCACGAGCACGGGGACCTCGATGAGCGGGCCCACCACCCCGGCCAGGGCCTGGCCGGAGGCGGCGCCGAAGGTCGCGACGGCGACGGCGATGGCGAGTTCGAAGTTGTTGCCGGCGGCGGTGAACGCGAGGGTCGTGGTGCGCTCGTAGCTCAGGCCGATGCCCTTGCCGAGGGCGAAGGACCCGGCCCACATGATCGCGAAGTAGGCGAGCAGCGGCAGCGCGATCCGCACGACGTCGAGCGGGCGGGCGATGATCGCCTCGCCTTGCAGCGCGAAGAGGACCACGATGGTGAACAGCAGGCCGTAGAGCGCGAACGGGCCGATCCGCGGCAGGAACCGGTCCTCGTACCAGGCGCGGCCCTTGCGGCGCTCGCCGAGCGCGCGGGTCAGGTACCCGGCCGCGAGCGGCACGCCGAGGAAGACCGCGACGTTGAGCGCCAGTTCCCAGCCGGAGACCTCGAGGCCCGCGGCGTCGAGGCCGAGCAGGCGCGGGAGGGCGTCGAGGTAGAGCCAGCCGAGGCCGCCGAAGGCGAGCACCTGGAACACCGAGTTGAGGGCGACCAGGACGGCCGCCGCTTCCCGGTCGCCGCAGGCGAGGTCGTTCCAGATGATGACCATGGCGATGCAGCGGGCCAGGCCCACGATGATCAGGCCGGTCCGGAACTCGGGCAGGTCCGGGAGGAACACCCAGGCGAGGGCGAACATGAGGGACGGTCCGACGAGCCAGTTGAGGACGAGCGAGGCGGTCAGCAGCCGCTTGTCCCCCGTGACGGCGCCGAGGCGGTCGTAGCGGACCTTCGCAAGCACCGGGTACATCATGACGAGCAGTCCGGCGGCGATGGGCAGTGAGACGCCGCCGATCTGGATCGCGTTGAGCGCCTTGCCGACCGCGGGGACCCACTGGCCGAGGGCCAGGCCCGCGAGCATGGCCGCGCCGATCCAGACGGGCAGGAACCGGTCGAGGGTCGAGAGCCCGCCGCGCGCCTCGGCGGCCCGGTCGGCGCTCACGCGGCGGCCTCGGCCGGGACGGCGAGGAGGCCGGAGAGCAGGTCGAGGGCGGCGCGCTCGGCGCGGTAGTAGACCCACGTGCCGCGGCGCTCGGCCGTGACGAGGCCGGTGTCCTTGAGGACCTTGAGGTGGTGGGAGATGGTGGGGGCCTTGAGGTCGAACGCGTCGGTCAGGTCGCAGACGCAGACCTCGCCGCCCGCGTGGGAGGCGATGAGCGAGAGCAGCCGCAGCCGCACCGGGTCCCCGAGGGCCTTGAAGGACGGGGCGAGCCGCTCGGCCTGGTCGGCGTCGAGCGGTTCGGCGACCAGCGGCACCCGGCAGTCGTCCGGGTCGGCGGTCTCCAGGAGCGGCAGGCGCTGTTTCGACATGCGTCTATTTTGACGAACGTCTAGGCAAGCGGCAACTCCAGTCCCACCCGCACCGGCGGCCGCTTCGCGTCTCGCGGGCGGCCGCGCAGGCAGCGGGCCCCGCCGCCGGCCGCGCGGCCACGAATGATCACCGCGAGTTCAAGCGGCGTTCACCGGAGTCAGTCCAACGCGTGCCGCAGGAGGCGCGCCGTGACGGCTTCGAGCGGTGCATCGGTGTCGATCTCGAGGGTCGCCCCGGCGCGCAGCAGCGGCTCGACCTCGGCTTGGTCGCGCAGGGCCCGCTCCAGCTGCTCCGGCGTCTTCCCGTAGTCGTTGCCGGTCCGGCCGAGGAGCCTGCGCCGCACGACTTCCGGTGCGGCGCTGAGGAGGACGACGCGGTCGAAGTCGGCGTAGAAGCGGCCCTGGTTCGGGACGCAGCCGCTCACGAACAGCGCCTCGCCTTCGGCCTCGTCCAGCAGCCGCCGGATGCGGGCCTCGTGCCAGACCCAGCCGGGCTCGGCGGTCGGCTTCGGCGGCTCCAGGTCGGCCGCGGGCGAACAGTACCCGCCGAAGTCGGTGTCGACCGCCGCGTACCCGCGCGCCCTGAGCGCCGCGACGACGGTCGACTTCCCGACTCCGGACACGCCCGTGATGAGCATCCGTCTCATCGGGCCAAGCTAGCAGGCGGGGCTAGCCGCAGCAGCCGGACTTGAGCTGCGGCAGCTCGACGCGCTCGCCCGCGCGGCCGTGGAGGACGCCGGTGGCGAGGCCGCGGGCGCCGACGGCGACCGGCTCGGGTTGCGCGGTGCCGCAACCGGAGTCGGCGTCGGCCGTGGTGCCGCAGCATCCGGCGGACTCCCCCGCGTCGGCGATCGAGGTGGCGTCGAGGGCGCGGCTGGAGGAGCAGACGCCGGTCTCGGGCAGGTCCAGCTCGACCCGGTCGGCGGCCTCGCGGTCGCCCGCGAGCGCCGCCGCGATGGAGCGGACCTGCTCGTAGCCGGTGGCGAGCAGGAACGTCGGGGCGCGGCCGTAGCTCTTCACGCCGGCGATGTAGAAGCCCTCGTCGGGGTGGGCGAGGTCGGCCTCGCCGTGGGCGGGGACGGTGCCGCAGGAGTGGAAGTTCGGGTCGATGAGCGGCGCGAGCTTCGCGGGGGCCTCGACCGCGGCATCGAGGTCGAGGCGCAGTTCGCGCAGGAGCTCGAGGTCGGGCCGGAAGCCGGTGGCGGCCGCGACGTTGTCGGCTTCGATCTTGAGGTCGTGGCCGCCGGTCGTGCCGGTCACCGTCACCGATCCGTCCGCGGCCGTCGCGAAGGCGTCGATCGTGAAGCCGGTGACCAGTGCGACCGCGCCGGACTCGACGAGGCCCTGCAGGCGGGTGCCGATCGTGCCGCGCGCGGGGAGCGCGTCGGCGGAGCCGCCGCCGTAGACCTTCGCGGCGCTGCGGCCCCGGATCGCCCAGGTGACCGCGGTGCCCGGCTCGGTTTCGGCGAGTTCGGCGAGGAGCAGCAGCGTGTTCGCGGCCGAGTGGCCCGCGCCGACCACGAGGGCGCGCTTGCCGGCGAAGCGGCCGCGGTCGCGGCCGAGGACGTCCGGGAGCGGGCCGGTCTGCCAAGGGGCGTCGGCGGTCTCCCCCGCGGCCGGCAGGCCGTTGGCGCCCAGCGGGTTCGCGCGGCCCCAGACGCCCGAGGCGTCGATCACAGCGTCGGCCACCACATCGGACCACTCGCCCGCGCCATCCACCGTGCGCAGCAGGTAGGCCCGGCCTTCGCGGCCGAGGCTGTGCGTCTTGTCGGCGCCGAGGCGGGCCACCCCGGTGACGCGGGTGCCGTAGCGCACGTGGGGCGCCAGCGCGGCGGCGAGCGGTTCGAGGTACCGCTCGATGAGTTCAGAGCCGAGGGGCAGCCCGTCGGCGTCCGGCTCGGTCCAGCCGGTGCCTTCGAGCAGTCGCCTTGCGGCCGAGTCGATGTCGAAGCGCCATGGCGAGAAGAGCCGCACATGGCCCCATGCGCCGATCGCCGCCCCGGCGCCGGGGCCGGCTTCGAGGACGATCGGGGTGATGCCGCGTTCGGCCAGGTGCGCGGCGGCGGCGAGGCCCACGGGGCCGGCGCCGATGACGGCGACGGTCTTGGCGAGGCGGCGAGAGGAAAGGGACACGGTGACCTCCTTGGAGTGGTCGCGCCGATCGCGATCACATCAACGGAGATAATTAATACCAGCGAATGCTGTTGATAGCAAGTTCTGTGGTTTACTTGTTCCATGAGCCGCCTGATCGAGATCGAGCTGACCGACGTCACCGCCGAACCCGACGAGAAGCTCGTCGAACGCGCCCGCGACCTCGCACCCCAGTTCAAGGCCCTCGCCGACGAGAACCGGCTCGCGATCGTCATGCTCCTCTCCGAGCGCGACCGCACCGTGCGCGAACTCACCGAGGCGACGGGCTTGGCGCAGACCCTCGTCTCGCACCACCTCGCGCCGCTGCGCGAACTCGGCCTCGTCACCGTGACCCCCAAGGGCCGCAGCAATGTCTACGCCCTGTGCTGCGACGCCTTCACCGGCCCCATGCGGGCGCTGGCCGGGCTCTCGACCGCGACCAGGAGCTGCTGAAGCACGCGAAAAGGCCCCCGCAACGATCCCTGGAACCCAAGGGCGATGCGGGGGCCTTTCGGCGTTCGTCAGGCGGCCAGAGCGATGGTGTGGCCGGTGTGGCGGACCTTGGCGCTGAGGTAGCGGACGTTGCTGTCGGTCGCGAAGACGCCCGTAGGAACAGTCGCCGTCACGTCCGCACCGAGGTCGCGGAGCTGGCGGGCCTTGTCCGGGTTGTTCGTGAGCAGCTCGAACGGGCCGACGCCGAGGGCTTCGAGCATCTGGGCGGCGGCGGTGTAGTCGCGGCCGTCCTCGGGCAGGCCCAGGGCGGTGTTGGCCTCGTAGGTGTCCAGGCCGTCGTCCTGCAGGGCGTACGCGTCGAGCTTGTTGTACAGCCCGATGCCGCGCCCCTCCTGCCGCAGGTAGAGGAGGACGCCGCCGCGTTCCGAGATGCGTTCGACGGCCTCGCGCAGTTGGGGGCCGCAGTCGCAGCGGGCCGAGCCGAAGACATCGCCCGTGAGGCATTCGGAGTGGAGCCGCACGAGCGGGGCGTCGCCGGGGGCGGGGCGGCCCAGCACGAGGGCCAGGTGCTCCTCGCCGTCCGCGAGGCCCTTGAAGGTGACGGCCTCGGCGGTGGTCTCGTAACCGTCGCCGAAACGCAGGGGGATGGTGACGCGGGTGCGGACCGCGGCGGTCGCGTGAACGGGTTCCATGTCGTCTCCGGAGGTCAAGGCGGTTCAAATTTGAACCGCTTCGACTAAGGTACTATTGGGTTCAAATTTGAACAAGGAGATAGGCTGGAGGCATGGGTCACACGAATTGGCTGAACGACGAGGAGATGAAGGCGTGGATCGCGTTCGTCTCGTCGGCGACCCTCGTCGACCGCGAGCTCGACCAGCAGCTCAAGGAGGACATGGGCCTCTCCCACCTCCAGTACCAGATCCTCATGACCTTGAACGGGGCCGAATCCGGCGCGATGCGCATGACCGAGCTGGCCGAGCGGCTCATCAACTCCAAGAGCGGCCTGACCTACCAGATCGGCCAGATGGAGAAGGCCGGGCTCGTCACCCGCCGCCAGTGCGAGTGGAGCAAGAGCGGCGTCCTCGCCGAGATCACCGCCGACGGCCGCGCCATGCTCGAACGCGCCGCGCCCGGGCACGTGGAGGCTGTGCGGGAGATCCTCATCGACGTGCTCACCGCCGAGGAGCGCCAAGTGCTCG
The DNA here is from genome assembly GCF_027622945.1 of Glycomyces lechevalierae. GTDB lineage: Bacteria > Actinomycetota > Actinomycetes > Mycobacteriales > Micromonosporaceae > Glycomyces > Glycomyces rutgersensis. The sequence goes on from NZ_JAPZVQ010000001.1 coordinate 516,615, forward strand.
CCGAAGGACTCGGCCGCGTCCGCGACCGCATCGCCGAACGCAAGCCGGGCGGCACCTGCTGGTAGCCGCGGGGCGCACGTTCCCCTAGGGACACAGGACAGACAAAGGTACAGCCTGCGGGATCCCCAGGGCGCCATTAGTTTTCATAGAATCTCAGGTGGAAAGGCACATCCGGCGCGCCGTTGGGCGATCCGGTTCACTCCAGGCAGAAGGAACTCCTGCATGCGAGCATCCACCCGTCATCTGACCGCGGCCGGCTCGGCCGCGGTCCTCGCGATCACCCTCCTCGCCGCCGCACCCGCGGCGGCGGGCTCCTCCCACCACGGCATCGACTGGCAGCCGTGTCCCGACGTGGAGCCGACCGAAGCGGTCGAGTGCGCCACGATCGAAGTCCCGCTCGACTACGACCGCCCCTGGGGCGAGAAGATCGAGATCGGTCTCGCCCGCAGGCAGGCCGCGAACCCCGACGAGAAGATCGGCACGATCCTCATGGACCCCGGCGGTCCCGGCGGCTCGGGCGTCGAGTCGGTCAAGTTCTACAACCCGCTCACCGGCGACGCCGCGGAGCGCTTCGACGTCATCGGCTTCGACCCGCGCGGCGTCAACACCAGCACGCAGGTGCTCTGCGGCGAAGCGGCCGTGAGCGTGGTGGACGCCATCGGCATCCCGACCGACCAGGACTCCTTCGCGGCGCTCGAGGACGCCAACGCGGCGCTCACCGAGGACTGCCGCGAACGCACCGGGAAGCTCTTCGACCACGTCTCGAACCTCGAGACCGTCGAGGACATCGAGCGCATCCGCCGCGCGATCGGCGAGGGCAGGCTGAACTACCTCGGCTACTCGTACGGGACCATCATGGGCCAGCAGTACGCCGAGTCGTACCCGCACCGCATCCGCACGATGGTGCTCGACGGCAACATGGACCACAGCCTGGAGTCCGAATGGGACTTCATGCGCACCGAGACGGGCGCCGGGGAGGAGAACTTCACCGCGTTCACCGCCTGGTGCGCGGAGGCGCCCGAATGCGCGCTCCACGGCGAGGACGTCGCATCCGTCTACAGCGGCCTGAAGGCGAAGGCCCGCGCCGGCGAGCTCGTCGACCCGGACTCCGGTGAGCCCCTTGACTTCTACGCGCTGTCGATGCAGTACACGTTCGCCGCGAACTCGCCGCAGTCGTGGCCGGGCCTCGCGGAGGCGTACGTGGCGCTGCGCGACGGCACGCCCCTCCCCGGCGGCATGGCGCTGCAGGCGGAGGAGCCGATCAACCACCTGTTCTACCCGGCCTGGTGCCAGGACTACGGGTGGCAGATCGAGGACTACGACGAACTGGCCTCGCTGCAGGAGCGGCTGGCCGAGGCCTACCCGAACGTGGAGTGGACGCCGTACGACAACTACGCGCTCACCTGCGTCGGCTCCGGCATCGAGCACACCAACGAACGCGATGAGCTGGACGTCGACCACGCGCCGCCGATCGTCTTCATCGGCAACGAGCACGACCCCGCGACCGTGTACGACTGGTCCCTGGCCTCTTCCGAACAGGCCGGCGGGCACCTCGTGACCTATGAGGGCTACGGGCACACCGTGTACGGCGGCATCTCGACGTGCATCGACGACGCGATCAACGCGTACTACGTCGGCAGGACCGTCCCGGAAGAGGGCCTGAGCTGCCCGAACCTGGACTTCCCGGAGATCGGCGCGCTCACCGACCGGCGCGCGCCGCGCACCGGCGGACCGTTCTAGCGCGGGTTGCAAGCGGGGGGGGGGGGCCCCCCCCCCCCCCCCCCGCGGGGGGGCCCCCCCCCCCCGGGGGGGGGGGGGCGGGTGGGCGAGGGGGG
>NZ_JAPZVQ010000001.1:518459-545651 GCF_027622945.1 Glycomyces lechevalierae
CGCCCGGCGCGCCCCGCGCACCGGCGGACCGTTCTCGCGCGGGTTGCAAGCGGCGGCCGGGCCCCCCAGCCCGGCCGCCGCTTTTTCCCTACCCCCCAGTGAGGTCGATGACGACTTTCACGTCGTCGGGTTCGCCGCGGAACGCCTCTTTGAAGCGGCGCAACGGGACGCGGCGGGTGATGAGTCGGCGGAGCCAGTCGCGGTCGGCCTCGGCGAGCAGCCGCGCCGCGTCCGCGTAATGGTCGAGGTTGGCGTTGACCGTCCCGAAGACCACGTCGTTCTCCAGCACGATGCGCCGGTTCACGCCGCCCGGGTCGACGGGCATCGTCCTGCCGGCGGGCGAGACGCCCGTCAGGCAGGTGATCCCGTAGGCGCCGGTCGCGCCGATCGCGTCGAACACGAGCGCGGCGGCGCCGGTGGCCTCGATGACGATGTCAGGATCGGCCGCGGCGGTCGCGGCGGCCATGCTCTCGTGGTGGTACGCCGCACCGAGGTCGGCGACGAGCTTCGGCTTCGGCCCGTGCTCGTTGTGGTCGTAGACGTGGACCTCCAGGCCGCGCCGCGCCCCGATCATCGCCGCGAGCAGGCCGATGGGGCCCGCGCCGGTGACGAGCACCGACCGCGGCTCGAACCAGCCGCGCGAGCCGATCCGCTCGATCTGATCCCAGGCCTTGGCGAGGACGCTCATCGGCTCCATGAGCACGCCGACCTCGGACAGGTCCGGGTCGAGCTTGACCGCGTACTCCGCCTCCACGGTCCAGAGTTCACTGCCGTAGCCGTCGAGCTGCTTGATGCCGCGCTCGGTGTAGCCCTCGTTGCGGCACGAGTCGAACTGGCCGCGCGCGCACGCCCCGCACGGGACCGGGTCGGGACGGCGCACCACGCCGACCACCAGGTCGCCCGGCGCGAAGCCGCTCCCTTCAGGGGCGGTCCTGACCCGGCCGAGCGATTCGTGGCCGATGACCATCCGGTCCGCTCCCATAGGCGCCCAGCCGTAGTCGCCGTTCGCGAGCTCCTTGTCGGTGCCGCACACCCCGAGTGCGAGCCCTTCGACGAGCAGTTCGCCCTCGTCCGGCTCCGGGTCGTCGATCTCGGCGAGCTCCAAGGTGCCCTTGTGCCCAGGTGCGAAGGTCAAAGCGCGCATCGCCACTCACTCCCGCTCTTCGGTCTCGTACTCGGGCCGCACGGCGCGCGGCTCCTCCGCCGGGTGGGCGCCGCTGAGATGCCGCGCCGAGTTCACCAGGCCCACATGGCTGTAGGCCTGCGGGGTGTTGCCGAGGTGCCGCCCGGTGGCCGGGTCGAACTCCTCGCTGAGGATGCCGAGGTCGTTGCGCACCTTGAGCAGCCGGTCGAACAGGTCCCGGGCCTCGCGCTCGCGGCCGATGCCCTGGAGGGCGTCGACGAGCCAGAACGTGCACGCCAGGAACGCGCCTTCGTCGCCGGGGAGCCCGTCCACGCCGCCGTCGGCCTCCATGTCGTACCGCAGCAGGAACCCGTCGCGAGACAGCTCCTTCTGCACGGCCTCCACGGTGCCGACCACGCGCGGGTCGTCCCACGGCAGGAAGCCCACCTGCGGGATGAGCAGCAGCGCCGCGTCGAGCCCCTTCGAGCCGTAGAACTGGGTGAACGTGCCGCGATCGGGGTCGAAGCCGCGCTCGCACACGTCCGCGTGGACGCGGTCGCGCAGCTCCCGCCAGCGGTCGACCGGGCCGCTCAGACCGAACCGCTCGACGGCCTGCACGGCGCGGTCGAACGCGGCCCAGGCCATGACCTTCGAGTGCACGAAGTGGCGGCGCTCGCCGAGAATCTCCCACAGGCTGTCGTCCGGGTTCGCCCAGTGCCGTTCGAGGAAGTTCAGCAGCGCTTTCTGCAGGTCCCAGGCGATCTCGTCCGCTTCGAGATCGGCCGCGCGGGCCAGGTGCAGGGCGTCCAGGGTCTCGCCCCAGACGTCGAGCTGGAACTGCCGCGTGGCGGCGTTCCCGATGCGGACCGGGCTCGAGCCCTCGTAGCCGGAGAGCCAGTCGAGGTCGTGCTCGGGCAGCCAGTGCTGGCCGTCGAGGCCGTACATGATCTGGAGCTCGGCCGGGTCGCCCGCCGCCGCGCGCAGCAGCCACTGGCGCCAGGCGGAGGCCTCTTCGATGAACCCGGTCCCGAGCAGGGCCTGCAGGACGAACGCGGCATCGCGCAGCCAACAGAAGCGGTAGTCCCAGTTGCGGACGCCGCCGAGGTCTTCGGGCAGGGACGTGGTCGCGGCGGCCGCGATGCCGCCCGTGGGGTCGTAGGTGAGGGCCTTGAGGATGATGAGGGAGCGGCGCACGGCCTCGTCCCATTCGCCTTCGTAGCGCAGGCCGCCGATCCAGTCGGTCCAGAACGCCTCGGTGTGGGCCAGGGCCTTCACCGGGTCCGGCGCCTTCGGACGGTCCAGATGGGACTGCTCGTGGATCAGGGTGAACGCGACCCGCTCTCCCGCGGCGACCTCGAAGTCGGCCCCCGCGCCGGCGTCCCGCACCTCGAGCGGCACGTCCGCGTCGAGCCACGCGGCGTCCGGCCCGGCGATGGCGGCGAGTTCGGTGCCCCGGCAGCGGATCCAGGGTTCGACGCGGCCGTACCCGAAGCGCAGGCGCATCGTCGTGCGCATCGGCACGCGGCCGCTCAGTCCTTCGACGACCCGCACGAGGTCGGCGGCGCCGTCGCGCGGCGGCATCGCATCGGTGACGCGGACGCTGCCTTCGGGCGTGTCCCATTCGGTCTCGAGGATGAGGGTGTCGCCCCGGTAGCGGCGGCGCGTGCACGGCCCGCCCGAGACGGGACCCAGCCGCCACGAGCCGTTCTCGTCGTCGCCCAGCAGCGCCGCGAAGCACGCCGGAGAGTCGAACCGGGGCAGGCACAACCAGTCGATCGCGCCGTCCGCGCCCACCAGCGCGGCGGTGTGCAGGTCCCCGATCATGCCGTAGTCCTCGATGCGCGTAGCCAACTCGTCTCCCCCTGTGGCGGCCGATCCTCCGTTCCGCTCCGGCTACCCGCTCGGGCCGCGAGTATGCCTGCGGTAGACCGGGATCACCGCTTCCCCGAACGGGCGATCGGTACTACCATGTGGAACCTGCCGAGCGAGGAGCGCGCGAATGACCGGTGCCGCCGATACACACACTGTCACGAACCAGGCGCCGCCGCTGGTGGATCGCAACTTGTTCGACGCGAACGCGCCGCTGCGGGAGGCGGCCGAGTGGGCGGGCGCGAGCGCGGTCGCCCCGCGCGCGAGGGCCCTCGGGGAAGCACTCGCGGGCGCGGACGCGGCGCGGTGGGCCGAGGAGGCGCACCGGTACCCGCCGGTGCTGCGCACGCACGACCGGTACGGCAACCGGGTCGACGAAGTGGACTTCCATCCTTCCTGGCACCGGTTCATGCGCCTCGCGGTGGAGCACGGCGCGCACGCGATGCCTTGGGCCGAACCGGGTCCGGGCGCTCACGCGGGGCGGGCGGTGCTCCTGTCGCTGCTCGCGCAGACCGAGCCGGGGCACTGCTGCCCGATCTCGATGACGTACGCGGCCGTCCCGGCGCTCCGTGCGAGCCCGGAGCTGGCGGCGGTGTGGGAGCCGCTCATCACCGCGCCGGAGTACGACCCGGGGCTGCGGCCGCCGCAGGAGAAGGCGGGCGTACTCGTCGGGATGGCGATGACCGAGAAGCAGGGCGGCTCGGACGTGCGGGCGAACACCACGGCCGCAACGCCTTCAGCGGACGGCACGTACACGCTGCGGGGCCACAAGTGGTTCTGCTCGGCGCCGATGAACGACGCGTTCCTGGTGCTCGCGCAGGCGCCCGGCGGGCTCTCGTGCTTCCTCCTCCCCCGGGTGCTGCCCGACGGCACTCGGAACGCGATCCGCTTGCAGCGCTTGAAGGACAAGCTCGGGAACCGCTCGAACGCCTCGGCCGAGATCGAGCTGCACGACGCCGTCGCGCACCTGGTGGGCGAGGAGGGGCGCGGGGTCGCCCACATCATTGAGATGGTGAACCACACCCGGCTCGACTGCGTGATCGCGACCGCGGCGGGAATGCGCCAGAGCACCGTGGAGGCGGTCTGGCATGCGGCGCACCGCAGTGCGTTCGGCGCCAAGCTCATCGACCAGCCGTTGATGACGCAGGTGCTCGCGGACCTCTGTGTGGAGTCCGAGGCGGCGACGGCGACGATGATGCGGCTGGCCTCGGCGTACGACGACCCGGACCAGGCGGTGTTCCGCCGGCTCGCGACCGCTGTTGCGAAGTACTGCGTGTGCAAGCGGGGCCCGGGGCACGCCGCCGAGGCGCTGGAGTGCCTGGGCGGCAACGGGTACGTCGAGGAGGCGCCGCTCGCGCGGCGCTACCGCGAGCAGCCGCTCCTGTCGATCTGGGAGGGCTCGGGGAACGTCATCTGCCTGGACGTGCTGCGGGCGCTGGCGACCAGGCCGGAGAGCGCTGAGGCGTTCCTCGCCGAAGTCGAACCGGCCGCCGCCGAGAACGCCGGGCTCGCCGCGCACCTCAAGGGCCTCAAGCGAAGCCTCGCGAGCGTCGAGCCCGCCGGAGCGCGGCGCCTCACCGAGGACCTCGGCCTGGCGCTCCAGGCCTCACTGCTGATCCGCCACTCCCCCGCCGACGTCGCGGACGCGTTCTGCGCCTCGAGGCTCGGCCCGGATCGCGGCCTCAACTACGGTGCGGTGCAGACGAAGGCGGCCGCGGCGATCGTCACGAGACATTTTCCGGGCTGAGGACCGAACGCGGACGGATGCCGTCCTCGTTCGCTGTGACCATGGCGTCGTCGACCATTCCAGGAAAGGACACGCCATGGCCGCTGTACCGCGCCTTCCCGCCGGTTCGAACACGGTGAACCCGTTCATCGTCGCCGACCGCGCCGCCGAGCTCATCGACTTCCTCACCGAGGTCTTCGAGGCCGAAGACGTCCCCGAGGCGAGGACGCTCGACACCGACGGGCTGATCCTCCACGCCGAGCTGCGCATCGGCGACTCGCTCCTCACCGTCGCCGACCGCAAGGCCGACTGGCCCTTCACGCCCGCGCTGATCCGCATCTATGTGGACGATGTGGACGCGGTGCTCGCGCGGGCGGAGAAGCTCGGCGCGGCCGTCGTCACCAGGCCGACGGACTTCTTCGGGGACACGCTCGCCCGCTTCAGGGACCCCGCCGCGAACCTGTGGTGGGTGTACCGGCACGACCCGGGGGCCGAGCAGGCCTGGTCCGCCGAGGACGGCGGCGAGTGGGCGGCTGACGCAGAGGCGGACTGGTCCGCGTTCAGCACGCCCGAGCTCGAATACATTCACTCGTCGTTGAACGAGGCCATGACCTCGCTCGGCGACCCTCGGGCGTGAGGCACGCGCTGGGCCGGTCACCGGTCCAGCGCGTCGAGCATCGTGGTGAGCAGCGCTTTCAGTTCGGCGCGTTCGGGTTCGGGGACCTCGACCCGGTAGGGCGTCTCCGGCGGCAGCCACGAGAGTCCGTAGGCGAGGTCCCTCGCGCTCGCGGCCGCGATCGGCCAGCGTGTCCGCCCGGGTCCTGCCTCCGTCGCGCCTTGCGCCCAGGCACCGAACCGGGCGTGGAACTCCTCGATCGGGAGGTCGACCACGACCGACGCGTCCTCGGTGCGCGGTCCCCAGGTGCGGGCGACGGCGATCATCTCGTCGACCTGTCCGGGCGGGAGCGGTCGCGGCCGGAAGCGCACCCGGAGCGGTTCGACGCCGGTGATCCGGTCGACCCTGAACGTGCGCCAGTCGTCGCGACCGAGGTCCCAGCAGACCAGGTACCAGTCGCGGCCGACCGAGGTCAGGGCGGCGGGCTCGACGCGGCGCGGCTGCGGGTCGCCGGCCGGGGGCCGGTAGGTCAGGCGCACGCGTTCGCCGTCGCGGCAGGCCAGCGCGAGGTCGGTGAGCACCTGCGAGGAGATCTCGGCGCCGGCGGGCGCGCGGTCGAGGGCGGGCGCGTGGGCCTTGACGCGTCGCCGCAGGGGCGCGGGGAGCACCTGCTCGAGTTTGGCCAGCGCGGAGAGGGCCGATTCGGCCCCGCGGCGCAGGCGGCCGGTCGCGACAGTGCGCAGTCCGATCGCGATCGCGACCGCCTCTTCGTCCGAGAGCAGGAGCGGGGGCATGGCGGCGCCCGCTTCGAGGCGGTAGCCGCCGAGCACGCCGGGGGCGGCGTCGACCCGGTAACCGAGGTCGCGCAGCCGCTCGACGTCGCGGCGCACGGTGCGCACGGTGACGCCCATGCGTTCGGCGAGCTCGGAGGCGGGCCGGTGCCGGTGGGTCTGCAGCAGGTTGAGCAGGGTCAGGGCGCGCGCGGTCGGGTCGGACATGCGTCGATGCTCTCGCGGAACGGTGACAGGATCCGACCGGGTTCGGCTGCTGCGGCGACGGCGCGGTCAGGCGTGCAGGCCCTTGGCGAAGAAGTCGAGGGAGTTCGCGACCTCCGCGATGGACGGCGGGTGGTTGAGGTGGCCGTGGGTCATGCCCTTGGCCAGGTACGACTCGACTTCGACGCCGACCTCGTTCAGTTGGCGTTCCAGGAGGTCCGCCGAGGCGCGGAGGTCGTCGTACTCCGAGACGACGATGCGGGTGCGGGGCAGGCCGTCGAGGCGGGCCGCGCCCGGGAGGGCGTCTCGCGGGACATCGCTGATACGGCCGACGTAGTTGCGGACCATCTCGTCGACGCCTTCGGCTTCGAAGCGGAACGGCACGGCCGCCATTTCGGCGCTCATCGCCGGACTGAGCGTCGGGTTCGGGTAGTGCGCGAACGGGTAGGCGAGCAGGAGCACGTCGGCGGCGCGGCCGCCGGTGTCCCTGGTGCGCAGCGCGGCCGAGAGGGCGAGGGCCGCTCCGGCGCTAGCGCCGCCGAGGCCGATCGGGCCGTCGGTGCCCGCGTTGTCGGTCCACCAGTTCCAGGCGGCGTGCACGTCGTCGATCGGGACGGGGTACTTGACGGTGTCGTCGGCGAGCCGGTAGTCCACTGAGGCGACCGCGACACCCGCGCGGCGGGCGAGTTCGACGCTCACCCCGTGGCCTTCGAACATGTCGAGGTCGCCGTGGCGGAACCCGCCGCCGTGGCACCAGAGCACGGCGCCCGTGAACGGGCCTTCGGGGCGGTAGAGGCGCAGCGGGATGGGTCCGTGCGGGCCGTCGATCGCGATGTTCTCGATCGCGACGCCGGCGGCGTCCCAGCCGGCGAGGGCCTTCTTGGAGTAGGCGTCCGCGAACGCCCACCCGAGGCCGGCCTTCTCCTCGTCGGTCTCGCCCTGCGCGGAGGCGGTTTCGATCCCCCGGAACATCTTGGTGAAGTACTCGTCGACCGGCACGTCGCCTCCTTGAATCAGTGCAGCACTTGCATCATCGCGTGCGTGCCGCTGACGCGCCACTCCGGGGAAGCGTTGTCCAGCTCGGTGAGACGAACGGGGTCGATGCCGACCGCGAGATCGGACTTGGCGGTGCGGAGGGCGGCCACGTCGCCCGGGAAGTAGTCCACGACTTCGCCGAAGGGGGTGGCGGCGTCCCATTCGCGGTCGCCGACGAGGCGACGGTAGTTCAAGTCGCCCTTGAGGATCACGAGCCTCGCGGCGCGGAAGTCGGCGGCGAGGTCGGGCGGGAGGTGCCGGTAGGTCGTGGGCAGCACGTAGAAGCCGTGGGCGCGCAGGCGCAGCCGGTCGCCGCGGATCGCGTCGCGCAGGCGCTGGGCGAGGGCCTGGACGGGCTTGTTCGGGTCGGCGGCGAGTGCGTCGAGGGTGGCGAGGAGGTCGCGGCCGGTGGCGTCGGAGACGAAGTACGGGTGCGGTTTGAGATGGAGCTCCACCGGTGCGGTCTCGAGGATCGCGTCGATGAGGGCGAGGTCGGCGGTGAGTTCGCGGCCGGCGTTGTCGGCGACGACGATGACGGGGCCGCTGCCGGGGCCGTCGATCAGGTCCCAGATGGCGGGGCTGTCGTCGACCACGATGTCGCTCTGTCCCGCAATGGCAGTGGTGGTGCGGAAGCCGAGGTCGGCCTGGTTGCCCCAGAGCGCGGCCCTGAGGAGGGCCTGCCGGCGTTCGGCACGGTCCTGCGAGGTGGAGTCGCGTTCGGTGAGGGCGGCGTAGGCCTCGAGGTCGGTTCGGAGTTCGGCGCCGTCGAGTTGGGCCTGCTTCTGCGGCGCGAAGGGGTCGGCGCCGTAGAAGACCCGGGCGGGCGCGAAGTGGTCGACCGCGTCGAGGATCCGCCTGTAGAAGTACGACTCGGCCCAGAGGAACGGCAGGTCGTTCCAGGGCGTGCCCACGCAACGGGCGATCTCGGCTTCCCAGAAGGGCCGGTTCGGCCCTGGCGGGACCTCGGGCGGGACCGTGCCTTCGAGGGTCTCGGCGAGGAGCGCTTCCAGGCGGTCCCGGATGTGGGACGGGTACGTGTTGTCGGCGATCAGGTTCGCGATGAGGACCGGGTGGCGCTCGTGGAAGACCGAGCGGCTGAAGGAGCCGGGCCGGTCGATGCCGATGCGCGGGGGCAGTTGCGTGTCAGCCATTGGCGGTCCGTTCGTTCGCGGTTGATCCGACCAGCGCGGCGATGGCGGGTCGGAGGCGGTCGTCGAGGTCACCGGCGGTGAGCACGAGGTGGTGGAGGGCGCCGACGAGGGCCAGCGCCACCGCCTGGGGGTCGATGCTCTCGGCGAGGCGGCCGAGGCGGCGCTCGGCTTCGAGGTAGGCGGCGGCGGCCCGTTCGATCGCGTCGAGGGCGGTCTCGTCGCCGAGCACGTCGTGGACGCGTTCGGCGAGTTCGGGCCGGAGGACGAGGAGGCGGGCGAGGGCGGTGAGGGTGTCGCGCGGGATCGCGAGGAGGGCGTCGGCGAGGTTCGCGGCGATGTCGCCGGTGCCGGCGCGGTCGGCGAGCGGTGCGGCGGCGATGACGACGAAGGAGCGGTCGACGGCGTAGGCGGCGAGGAAGTCGTCGAGGTCGGTGAAGTGGGCGTAGAGGAGTCCGGCGGCGACCCCGGCTTCGGTGGTGACGGCGCGGCCGCTGAGTCGGCTCGGGCCGTCGCGGAGGATCACGCGCTCGGCGGCGGTGAAGAGCTGCTGGCGCAGCTCGGGGATGGCGACTCCTCTTGGCACGGGGCCAGTGTAGCGGGCGGCGGCGGGGTGCCCGCCGTGAGTTTGAGCAGTCGTTCATACTGATGATGAACATGCGTTCAAACTTTGACGGAGGCGAGATGGGAAACAGGCATACGGCGATCGTGGTCGGCGCCGGGATCGCGGGGCTGGCGGCGGCACTGCGGCTGCATCGGGCGGGGTGGCGCGCGGTCGTGGTCGAGCGCGCGCCCGCGCGGCGCAGCAGCGGGTACATGCTCAACCTGATCGGCGGCGGCTACGACGCGGTCGAGCGGCTGGGTCTGCTGCCCGCGTTGGCGAAGCGCGATCTCGGGGCGTTCACGTCGGTGCTGGTGCGGGCGGACGGCTCGGCGAAGTTCACGGTGCCGCAGGCGATCGTGGAGGCCGCGCAGGGCGCGCGGGCGATGTCGGTGTTCCGCGGCGACCTCGAGTCGGTGCTCTTCGAGGCGGTCGCGGACACGGCCGAGTTCCGGTTCGCCACCACGGTGACCGCCGTTGCCCAGGACGGGGACGGCGTGACCGCGACGTTCAGTGACGGCTCGACCGAGCGGGCCGACCTGCTCATCGGCGCGGACGGGCTCCATTCCGGGGTGCGCCGGCTCGTCTTCGGCGAGGAGTCGCGATTCCGGGTCGACCTGGACCACATGGTCGGGGCGTTCCCGCTGCGCCGCGTCCCCTCCGGCTTGGCGGAAGGCAGCGGCACGACGTTCATCGGCCCGCATCGCACCGCCGCCGTGCTCAACCTCGGTCCGGATCGGTCCTCGGCGTTCTTCGCCTACCGCAGCGCGGACACCGAGGCGGACCTCGCGAGGGGCCCGGCCGCATTGAGCGAGGCCTTCGGCGACCTGGGCGGCGGCGTGCCGGACGCGCTCGCCCAGCTCCGGGAGGATCCCGGCGGCGCGTACTTCGACTCGGTGAGCCAGATCCGCATGGACTCCTGGAGCCGGGGCCGGGTCGTGCTCCTCGGCGACGCGGCCTGGTGCGTGACGCTCTTCGCCGGATACGGTGCGGGCCTGGCACTCTCGGGCGCGGACGCACTCGGCGAGGCCCTGGAGCAGGACGACCCGCCTGCGGCGCTCGCGGCCTGGGAGTCGCGGCTGCGCCCGGAGGTCGAGAAGCGGCAGGCGTTGGCGCGCACGGGGATCGCGCGGTTCGCGCCGCCCACGCGGTTCCACGTCTGGGTGAGCGACATGACGATGCGGGCCGTCACCCTGCCCGGAGTGAGCCGGCTGATCCAGCGTTCGATCGCGAAGGCGCGCTAGGCCTTCGTCGCGACGGCCCGGAGGCCGCGCACGACCTCCTCGGCGCTGGGCGCGCGGTCGGGGTCGAGGAGGTGCTGCGCCATCACACCCATGATGAGGGCGTAGTGGACCGAGCCGGCCGCGCGGCGGGCGTCGCCCGCGCCGGGGGTGAGGTGCAGCCCGAGCCCGTCGCGCGCGCGTTCCTGGGTGTCGGCGAGGCGGGACCGCAGTTCGTCGTCGTGCAGGGTCTGGACGAGGATCTCCAGGTTGGCGCGCCAGAGGCCCGGGTCGTTCCGGAATGAGGCGATCATGCCCTCCCAGAAGCGGAGCAGCGCGTCGTCGCCGTCGCCCGGGCCGACGGCCATCATCCGCTCCGCCAGCTCGCCGGACATCTCGACCATGGCCTGCAGCAGCAGCTTGTCCTTGGTGCCGTAGTGGTAGCCGATGGATCCCAGGTTGGTGTGCGACGCCTCGACGATGTCGCGCGCCGTCGTCCTGCTGTAGCCGCGCTCGATGAGGCAGCGCTTGGCGCCTTCGAGCAGGTCCTCTCGGTGTCCCATGCGGTGATCCTAGCGGCCGCCTCGATTTATACATCCGTATGATACGTTTGTTTAAATCGGCGCGCACGCGTCGCTGCAGGAAGGACCCCCATGCGCCTTGAGCGATACACCCGCGGCAACTTCGCCCCGGTCACCGAGGAGATCACCGCCTTCGACCTCCCCGTCACCGGCCGGATCCCCGCCGACCTCGACGGCCGGTACCTCCGCATCGGCCCCAACCCCCTCGGGATCGAGGACGCCTCGGCCCACGTCTGGACCCTCGGCGAGGGCATGGTGCACGGCGTGCGCCTGCGCGACGGCCGCGCCGAGTGGTACCGGAACCGCTGGGTCCGTTCGGCTTCGGTGGCCGACAGGCTCGGCGAGCCGCGCCGCGGGCGACCGGTCGACGAGCGGTTCGACTTCGCCCCGAACGTCCAGGTCGCCGGGCACGGCGGCCGCATCTACGCCCTCATCGAAGGCGGGCTCGCGCCCTACGAACTCACCCCCGAGCTCGACACCATCGGCCCCTCCGACCTCGGCGCGACCCCGGAGGGCTTCTCGGCCAACGCCCACACCAAGTTCGACCACCGCACCGGCGAACTGCACTCCCTGGCGTTCCGCTACGGCGCCGACTTCCTCCAGCACATCGTCTTCTCCCCCGGCGGCGGCGTCGAACGCGTCACCGCGATCCCCGCGCCGACCCTCCCGTACATGCACGACTTCGGGCTCACCGAGAACTACGTGCTGATCTACACGTGCCCGATGGTGTTCGACCCGCAGCGACTGCCGACCGGCGTGCCGTTCGGGTGGCGCCCGGACCTGCCGACGCAGGTCGGCGTCATGCCCCGCGCAGGCGGTGCCGTCCAGTGGATCGACCTCCCGGAGGGCATGGTCGGCCACACGCTCAACGCCTACGAAGAGGCCGGGACGATCGTGGTCGACGTCGCCTGGCACGCAGGCAGGTTCGACCTCGTCGACATCGGCGCCGGGCGCCCGGTACTCGAACGCTGGACCCTCGACCTCGCCGCGGGCAAAGCCCGGACCGAGCTGCTGCACGACCGGCCGCAGGACTTCCCGCGCCTGAACGGGCGCTTCTCCGGCCGGCCCTACCGGTACGGCTACTCGGCCTCGACCGAGCTGTACGCGGCGCCGAGCACCGTGGACGCCGACCGGCCGGACGAGGGCTTCTCCAACGCGATCCTCAAGCACGACCTCGTTGCGGGCACGACCGAGACCCACGAGTTCGGTCGCGACGCCGCCGCCGGGGAGACCGTGTTCGTGCCGTCCGCAACGGCGGCAGGCGAAGACGACGGGTACAACCTGCTGTACGTCCACAATCCGGAACGAGGCGCGGCCGACCTGGTCATCCTCGCGGCCCAGGACTTCGCCGGGGAACCGCTTGCGCGGGTCCACCTGCCCGCGCGGGTGCCGCTCGGGCTGCACGGCAACTGGATCCCCGAGGCCTGATCTAGCCGAGGAGGCCGGACAGGAGCGCAGTCAGGGCCGCGACACGGCGGTCGCGCGGCAAAATGTCCCCTGTGGACGGATTCTCGAAGAGGGCGGTGATCCGGGGGCGCTCGCCGCCGGCGGCCACATGACTCAGGTAGGCGACGGCCCGCTCGGCCTGGTTCGGGGCGGCGAGTTCGTTGCGCGCGAAGGTGGCCACGAGGGCGTTGAGGAGGGCGAACACCTCGAGCTTCGACGCGCCGTCGCCGGGATGGTCGGCGAGGATGTCGAGCACGTGGTCGAGCACGCCGACCACGCCGGGGCCGAGGGCCGGGCGCGTGACCACGAGCTCCGGGAGCCAGGGGTGGCGCATCATGACCGCGTGCAGGCCCTCGGCGACCGCCACGAGATCCGCGACGGGCTCCCCCGTGGGCGGCTCGAGGCGGCATTCGGAGGCCGTCGAGTCGATCATGAGATCGAGCAGGTCGTCGCGGCCGGTCACGTAGCGGTACAAGGAGGCGGCGCCGGTGCCGAGCTCAGCGGCGACGTTGCGCATGGACACCGCGTCGAGGCCGCCCCGGTCCGCGACGTCGATCGCGGCGGCCGTGATCTCGGCGCGGTCGTGCACGGCCGGGCGGCCGGTGGCGGCCCGTTCGGGGCGCAGCCAGATCACGTCGGTCATGGTTCACTCCTCCGGGTGTTTGCGAACAGCGTACCCGAAGGGCTATAGTTCGAGAACATCGTTCGCGAACTCCGAGGAGGAGCCATGAGCAAGTCCCCCACCCGCTACGCCCGCAACGGCAACGCCGACCTCGCCTACGAAGACCACGGCGGCGCGGGCGGCGAGCCGCTGCTGCTGGTCATGGGCTCGGCCGTGAGCCGGCACTGGTGGCCGCCGGGCCTCATCGCCGCGCTCGTCGAACGCGGCTTCCACGTCGTGTCCTTCGACAACCGCGACGCCGGAGAGTCCACCCGCTTCCCCGCCGCGCCCGCCCACCCGGTCACGGCGCTCTTCCGGAAAAGCCCGCCCGCCTACACGGGCGAGGACGTCGCGGACGACGCCGTCGCCGTCATGGACGCCCTCGGCTGGGACTCGGCGCACCTCTTCGGACACTCCAACGGCGGCCTGCGGGTCCAGCGCATCGCCATGCGCCACCCGCATCGGGTGCGGAGCTTCGTCTCCTCTGCGGCCGTGCCCAGCGATGCCGGATCCCTGCGACTGCTGCGGTACATCCGCTGGGGCACGGTCGCCAAGATGGCGCGGCTCAAGTTCCCGGAGACGCGAGAAGGGGACATCGCCCTGTCACTGGCGGTCTCGCGGGCGCTGGCATCGCCGGGATACCCGTTCGACGAGGCGGAGGCCTTGGCGCGCATCGAGAAGGACGCCGTCAACGACATTCGAGACCCGAAGCAGACGGGCCGCCAGCTCGGCGCCCACTGGAGCGGCGGAAGCCTCGCGCAGTTGCGGCTCCCGGTCACCGTCATGCACGGCGAAGCGGACCAGTTGCTCCGTCTCTCGGCGGCCCGCGACCTCGCCGCCGCCATCCCCGGGGCCCGCCTCGTGATCGTCCCGGGAGTCGGCCACGACATCCCGCCCGCGATGTGGGGGTTCTACGCGGACGAGATCCAGGCGACCGCCGCGCGCGCCGGCGCGGACCCGAGCGCGGCGGTGCTCCGTATCGCCACCGCCTCGAACACGTTGGCGGTCACCGATGTCGGCCCGGACAGCGCCGACCGGCGCTGACCATCGCGGACGGCGGCCCGGGCACCGAGAACGGCGTCGTGGGTTCCGCGTTCGCGATCGTCCTGGGGCTCATCGCCATCGGCCTCGGCTGGCGAGCCCGGTCCGGCGTGAGCCGGACGGCTTAGGCCCGCAAGTTCAGGGGCTGGTGGTGTCAGCGCCCGTTGGCTGATTCGACGGTTCGAGTGGCTGGCCCGTGAAGCGGGCTTGCAGCGAGCCGTCGTCGACGGCGATCAGACGCCAGATCATCGCGGTCAGCGCGGCGATGAGCGAGCCGACGGCCCAGAGGACCGTCTTCGTCCAGTCGCGGTCGCCGAAGGAGTAGTGGGCGTGGCCTTCGGGGTCGAAGTAGCCGACGACCCGCTCGCCGACAGGCCACTGCTCGTGTTCCTCAGTGCTCCAGGTGACGCCGGTCTGGCCGGGGCAGTCCATGACGTGCTCGATCAGGGTGTCGCCGCGGACTTCCTTCTCCGTGGAGGAGGCCACGGTGCACTCGATCGCGACACCGCGCAGGTTCAGCACGCTGGACTCGAAGGCCGGGGCCGTCAGGAGGCCGGCGAGGAAGATGCCTCCCAGCACGCCGATGATGCCGCGCCCGGCGCTGCGGAACCGGCCGATGAAGCAGGAGACGGCGATGAAGACTCCGGCGGCGACGATCAGGCCGATCGATGCCCCGAGCCACCAGCTCGACATCCAGCCGGGCGCGACCATGGCGGCGAGGCACAGGTTCGCGGTCGCGACGACCGCGATGAGGGGCGGCAGCACGGCCAGCGCCAGTTCACGACGAAACCGGAATGCAGGGGCGGCCGCTACCGGCGTGTCCATTTCGATGTCCTGTTGAGGTGGGGGAACGATAGCTCGAGCGTAGTGGATACCGTCCATTTGCGGTGTCCCACAGCGGATCCCCAAAGCGACGCACCAGCCGCCCACCTCGATTCCGGTCGCGGCAGCGCCGCCGGCTCGGCGCCCACTGGAACGGCGGAAGCCTTGCCGGACGGCGGCTCCCGGTCACCGCCGTGCACGGCGAAGCAGACCGGCTGCTGTGGCCGGGCGGTCGCGGACCGGATCGCCACGAGATCGGCCGGACGAATCCGAAATACCGTTGCGTGCGCTTTGACCGCCTGCTGTACTTCCCGGATGGTCGAGTACCGGCAGCAGCACTCCGAGGCATGGCTCAAGCACTTCGCGCACCGAGGACATCCGGACGCGCGCCCTCTGGCGAGCGGTGTCGAAGGGGCCGTCTACCGGCTGGGGGACGGCACAGTCGCCAAGGTGTGGACCGGCCGGCCTCCGGCGGACTTCGACCTGACGCGGCAGGTCTACGCCGACATCGCCCGCAGCCGACCGCCGTTCGCCACCCCGGAGGTCCTCGACGCCGAACAGGTCGAAGGCGTCCTCGTGACCTATGAGCGCGAGCTTCCCGGAGCGCCCATCGGCACCGATTCGGCCGATGGACCAGCACCACGAGAGCTACCCGCAGGAGTCATCGACGCGGTGCTCGAAGTGCTGCGCGGACTGGCCGCCGTCCCTGCCACTGACGCCATGCGGCGACTGACGGTCCAAGGCGACGACCGCCCGCTGTGGCAAGGCCGCCAACGATTCTCCGACGCCCTGGCCGACCTGGTGGAGCGCGCCGGGCGCCGCAGCGGCACCGTGCTCGCCGCTCACGTCCCGGATCTCGCGAAGCAGACCGATAGGACCGTGCGAGCACTCCGGGCTCTGCCCGACACCGCCGACACCGTGATCCACGGCGACCTCGTGCCGCCCAACATCCATGTCGACGGGCAGGGGCACCCGGTCGCCGTCCTCGACTTCGGGTTCTTCACGACCGCCGGCGACCCCGCCTTCGAAGCGGCCGTCACCGCCGCGGTCTGGGACATGTACGGACCCCACGCGCGAGCGCATACCGAAACGCTCACGCGCGTCTTCGCCGCCGAACTGCGGTATGAACCCGAGACGCTGGCGCTGTATCAGACCGCCTATGCCTTGACCACCTATGACCTGTTCAGCGCCGACGGCAGCGACGGGCACTTCCACTGGTGCGCAGGGCTGCTCAACGACGACGCGTAAGCGGTCGGGGCTCAGCTCGCGACGAGCGGGCGGACCGAGCCTCTCAGGACCAGGTGGGTGCCGAGGATCGTGTGCGGGGGCGGGCCGCCTTGGCGGGCGTGTTCCAGGGCGAGGCGTACTGCGGTGCGGCCCAGTTCTTCGTGGGGTTGGTAGACCGTGGTCAGGTCGATGTCGGCGGCCGGGGGGAGGTCGTCGAAGCCGACGAGGGAGATGTCCTCGGGTACGCGGAGGCCGTGTTCGAGGAGGGCTTGGCGTGCGCCGGCCGCGATCTGGTCGTTGCCGGAGAAGACGGCCGTGAAGTCGGGGGTGCCGGCCGACAGGCGCTCCTTCATCATGCGGTAACCCTCGAAGCGTTCGTAGGTGCCGTCGACCTCCAGGCCCGGGTCGGGTTCGACGCCGTAGGCCGCGAGGGCCTTGCGGTAGCCCTCGATGCGGGCGTCGGCGGTGGTGTAGCCGGTACGGCGGCCGAGGTACAGGATGCGCTTGTGGCCGTTGGAGAGCAGGTGGCCGGTGGCGGCGAAGGCGCCGCCGGTGTTGTCGTACTCGACGACCACGGCGGGCACGTCCGGGCCGAGCGGGGGTCGGCCGCAGAGGACGAGGCGGGAGCCGATGGCGGCCAGCGCGTGCGCGTACCGGCTCATGCGGGCCCGGTACTCGGCGTCGGCGTTCACGTTGCCGACGAGGATGACGGCCTCGGGGTGCTGCTCGCGCATGAACTGGACCATGGCGAGCTCGCGTTCGGCGTCGCCGCCGGTGGTGCCGATCTGGCACAGGCGGCTGTCCTCGGCGGCCTGGGTCTGGACCCCTTGGGCCACATGGGCGTAGTGCGGGGAGATCACCGAGTTCACGATGATCGCGATGCTCTTGCGGGTGGTCCCTTGGAGGGCGCGGGCGTGGTGGTTGGCGACGTAGTCGAGTTCTTCGACGGCGCGCATGACCTTGCTGCGGGTCGCGGGCGCGGCGGGGTACGTGCCCGAGAGGATGCGCGAGACGGTGGCGACGGAGACGCCGGCGTGTTCGGCCACCTCCCGGATGGTGGTGTGGCGCGTCCCGTCGCCCGAAGCACTCGCTTTGCGCGCCAAAGAATTCACCTCGGTTAAACAGTTTCAAGAACGGTTACGGAAACAATGATTCCCGGTCAGTGAGGGTGTGTCAAGTTCAAGGCCGGGTGGCCTCGCGGAGGGAGCGTTTGCCGCCGCCGGAGTGGATGCGGAGGATGAGGCGCATCGGCAGCAGGCGGCTGAGGGCCGTGATGGTCTTGTTCTGCCAGCCGGGGATGCTGACGGCCTTGCCTTTGCGCCAGTCCCGCAGGGCGGCGGCGGCGAGCGTGTCGGCGTCCAGCCACAGGAAACCGGGGATCCCGGTCATGTTCATGCCTGCGGTGTCGTGGAACTCGGTGCGGGTGAAGCCCGGGCACAGGACGGTGACCGTGACGCCGTGCGGGCGGGCCTTGACGGCCGCCGACTGGCTGAAGTTGATGACCCAGGCCTTGCTGGCCGAATAGGTCGAGCTGGGAAAGAAGCCGAGCACCGAGCCGGTGTTGATGACGCCGCCGCGGCCGCGCTCGATCATGCCGGGCAGTGCGGCGATCGTGAAGCGCAGCACGGCTTCCATGTGCAGCTTCGACATCGCGATCTCGGCCTCGATCGAGGTGTGGAGGAATTCCGTGGGATGCCCGAACCCGGCGTTGTTGACCAGGAGGTCCACGCCTTCGCGGCAGCGTGCCTCGACGCGGGCGATGTCGGCTTCGGTGGCGAGGTCGGCCGTGATGGTCTCGATTTCGCCGCCGAGTCGCGCCGCGACCGCCTGCAGCCCTTCGCGATTCCGGTCGACCAGGATGAGCCGGTAGCCGTCTGCCGCCAGTGCTTTGGCGAAGGCCGCGCCGATGCCTGCGGCGGCACCGGAGATGAGGGCCGTCGGTGCGGGGTGGCCGTGCATCGGGCGAGTCTAGCGGGCGGGCGAGTGGGGAGCGGTCCTCCTCAGGCCGCTCCCCCGCCGGGCTACTGCTCGCTCTGGAACAGGGTCTCGGCCTCGGTGAAGAACAGGTCGGCGGCCTCGGCCGGGGTCATCTCCCCGTACTGGACCTGGCCGTAGATCTCGGTGAACTTGGCCTCGATCGCGCCGGCGGCGGCCGGGGGCACGACCGGCGCGTCGATCAGGTACTGCTCCACAGTGGCCTCGTAGTCGAGCACGACCTGCGAGGCCTCGTCGATCTCGACGCTGTCGAGGCCGGTCTTCGTGGACGGGATGCCCCGGTTGGTGCCGAGGATCGCGGCGGCCTCCGGGTCGGAGAGCATGAACTCGATGAGCTTGGCGCTCTGCTCGGGGTACTCGGAGTTCGCGGCGATCACGAACTGCACGGACGGGCGCAGGTGCAGCGCGAGGTTGCTCGGGTCCGCGGAAGGCGGCGGGGCGAGCGCGAGCGTGCCGCCGCCCTCGGCCACGGACTCCCAGTAGCCGCTCATCGCGGTGTCCCAGCGCAGTTCGGTGGCCATCACGCCGCCCGCGACGCCGGGCGCGGTGGCCTCGGCGGCCACGTCCGGCGGGGGCATGGCACCCGAGGCGACGAGCTCGGCGGTCGAGGACCACCACTCGACCAGCTGCTCCTTGGTGAACGCGAGGCTCGCGGCGTCGTCGGCGTAGAACGCGCCGCCCTGCTGGCGCAGCCAGAGCTCCATGAGGAGGTACGAACCGGCCCAGTCGCTCCCGCCCCACTTGCCTTCGCCGAGCGCGGCGGTCACCTGGGTGATGAGCGCGCCGTACTCCTCCCACGTGTACCCGGCCTCGGGCACCGCGATGCCGTGCTCCTCGAACCAGTCCGGGCGGTAGATGAGGCCGAACATGTTGCTGCCGACCGGGACCGCGACGAGCTTGTCGTCGAGCTTCGCGGTGTCCAGCACGCCGTCGCGGAAGTCGTCGGTGGGGACCACGCCGTCGAGGGGCAGCAGCATCCCGGTGGCGCCGAACTGGCGCAGGCGTGGGTAGTCCATCTGGAACACGTCGGGGAGGTCGCGCGAGGCCATGCGGCCGGTCAGCCCTTCCCAGTAGGCGGGGTAGTCGGCGAAGTTGGTGCGGACCTTGATGCCCTCGTTCTTCTGCATGAAGAGCTCGACGGCCTGGTTGGTGACCTCGGCGCGGGCGTCGTCGCCCCACCATTCGAAGCCGATCTCGACCGGGTCGGCGGCGGTCCCGGCCGGGCCGTCGTCGCCGCACGCGGCCGTCGCGCCGAGCGCCGCCGCGGCGGTCGCGCCCGCGAGCAGGCTCCGGCGGCGGAGGGGATTGTGGATCGACATTGATGCACTCCTTCTGGTGGTGAGGGGAGGGGATGGGGGAAGCGGTCGGGGGGTCGCATCCAGGTTGTTAAATCGTTTTAACTTTCGATGTGTCACCTTAGAGCGCGCTTTCCAACGCTGTCAAGGTGCTTCGGCGGGCTTTCAGTCCATCCCGGCGAAGAACCGGGCCCGCAGCACGTGCCGACCGGGTTCGATCACCCCGGTGAGCACCGGGAGCACGGTCGCGGGCCAGTACAGGTGGGTGCCGGGCATCGGCGAGATCAGCCCGGGACGGCGGTTCCCGGCATCGTCGGCCAGTTCGCTGCGGATGCCCTGCGAGACAACGGCGATGCGGTGGTCGGCGACCGCGGCCTCGTGGCCGTCGCGCGGGACGCACCAGCCGCCTTCGCCGGTGTGGAGCCTGCGGGCGGTGTCGATGACATGCGTGCGGGAGTGCCGTCCGTCGAGGGCGGGCTCCAGTGTGGTCACGACGGTGACGTCCTCCCAGGGGCTCCAGGTCACGGTGACCGTGCCGTCGGCGGCGATGACGCCGTCATCGGAGTCCTCGCGGCCGCGCCAGTGGCGGCCGTCCTCCGAGAACACCAGGGCCCCATCGGGAGCGGCCGCCTCCAGACCCGGACCGTCGACCGAGTGGGAGAACCCGGCGAGGGACGAGTACGCGAACCTGGCGTAGGTGTCCCTGCCGCCGCGCATCATCGGCCGCCAGGACTGCCCGTTCAGGCGCGTGACGTTGCCGCCGGTGTCCCGCATGTGGACCGCCCGCGCGGGCGGGTGCGGCTCGATCACCGGGCCGGGCGGCGCGGCCTTGGCAGTCCAGAAGGGATGGTCGGGTCCGGCGAGGAGACCGGTGAAGATCTTCGTCGCCCACCACGGCGAGCCGGCGGTGAGGTACTGCTCGACCACCGAGTGGTTCGGGTAGCCGTAGCCGACGCTGAGGCGCCCGTCCGGTTCGAGGATCGGCTTGTCCCACCACCATTCGAGGTGGCGGCGGCTGAAGCCCGCCGCCTCGGCCCACGGCACGGCCTCCACGTCGGCGGCGGCCAGCGCGCCCCACAGGGACCCTTGGGCGAAGCGGTAGCCGAGGCTGCGTCCGTAGGGGACGCCCGCGCCGTCGGTGGCGAACCAGGAGCGGAAGCGGCGGGCGAAGGCCGCGGCGGGTGCGACGAAGCGGTCGTCGCCGCTGATGCGGTAGTGGAGGAGGCCGTAGGTGTGGAAGGCGAAGGGGTTGTAGTAGTCGACGCGGTTGCCGGGGCCGTCCTCGTAGACGCCGTCGCCGAGGTGGAACTCCCCCAGGCGTTTCAGGTGCGCGGCGGCGATGGCCGGGTCGCGTGCGGCGCCGATGGCGTCGAGGCCGTGCCCGGCGAGGACGGGGAAGAACCGCCAATTGCTGTCGATGACCTCGGTCGCGTAGGCCTGGGCGAGCCAGGCGGCGATGTGGTCCTTGGCTTTGGGCGGCAAGGGATCCCAGAGGTGCTCGGGGGCGAGGACGAGGGCCTGGCCGACGGCGGCGGATTCGACGCAGCGCTGGTCGCGGGGGCCGACGTCGCCGATGTACCAGGCGTCCCCGGGGTCGAGGGCGCGGGCGAGGGTGGCGGCGAGGGTGTCCCAGAGGTCTTGCGGCACTGCGGACTTGGCGGGCGCGAGGCCCCAGAGCGGGCGGGTGAGCAGTTCGAACCAGTTCTCGAGGTGGGAGTGGTTCGACATGGTCACCGGCATCTCGTCCGGCCCGCGGGCGGCGAGGTCGACGGCGGGCCGGCCGAGGGCCGCCGCCGCATCCCGCCAGCCGTTGAACGTCGGTTCGAGCGGCCCGAAGGCCCGCAATGGGGAGGTCACAGAGCACTCGCTATCGGTTCGTGCGGCGGGGCCGCCGGGCGGCCCCGCCGGGCGGTCAGTAGGTGATGCGGGGCGCGGGCGGGGTGGTCATGCCCGCGCCGAGGTAGTAGTCGACGTGGTGGGACTGCATGTAGCCCTTGACGCACATGCCGTTGCGGTAGTTGGGGTTGTGGGCCAGGGTGTAGAGCCTGGTGGAGGACGGTTTGTCGGTGGTGAAGACGATGAGCTGGTCGTAGGCGGCGTTGGTGTAGACGGCCTCTTCGCGCCAGTCGCCGAAGAGGTCGCCGACGAGGGTGGGGCCGCTCTGGGCGGCGGTGACGGCGCCGTAGTTCCAGGTGCTCTCGATGCGGGGCAGGCTGCCGGTGGGGGTCGGGTTGAGCGGGTCCCACTCCTCGATCTTGCCGGCGTTGAGCAGTTCCATCGAGACGTCGCCGTCCCACCAGAGGCCGAGCTGCGGCCAGGGGCGCAGGGAGGTGTCGGGTTCGGTGAGCTTGTTCTGGGCGGCGTTGTAGAGGCCGTCGAAGGACCAGACCTCCATGCCCGGGAAGCGGGGGTCGACGTCGCCGGCCATGCCGCGGCCGACGTCGGCGGTGCCGCTGAGGGTGTGCTTCCAGATCATCTGGCCGGTCGCGGCGTCGTAGTAGTACTCGCGCAGGCCGCTGGGGTTGTTCTGCTGCACGCCATAGCCTTCGAGGCCAGGATTGGCGGGGTCCATGTCGGCGATGTGGAAGCGGTCGCCGTGGATGATCCCCTGGCTCGCGAGGTTGTAGCGCATGGTGCCGTCGCCGTTGAGGACGAAGCCGATGTGGGCGATCTCGTCGGTGCCGTCGCCGTCGACGTCGGCGATGCGGATGTTGTGGCCGTCGGGCGCGTCGGTGGCGCCGCGGTGCCAGACCCATTGCTGGGTGAGGTTCTGGCCGCTCCAGGTCCAGGCGCCGATCATCATGTTGAAGTCGCCGTTGTCCTTGCGGTTCTTCATGGACGCGACGAGGGACGGGCGGGTCCCGTCGAGGTGGCCGACGCCGAAGTGCACGGCCACGGGGCCGTCGGCGAGGTAGTTCTGGGGGATGCCCGCGTAGTTGCGCAGGGCCCCGGTGCGGCCGTCGAGGATGGCGACCCATTGGCGGTCGTCGTCGGCGTGCGTCCAGGTCTGGCCGTCGCCGAAGGTGACGCCGTCGGCGATCTTCAGGGCGACTTCGGCGAAGCCGTCGCTGTTGAAGTCGTAGACGGTGACGCCGTCCCAGTGCCCGACGTCGATGGTGGCGGAGCCGGGTTCGATGTTGTCCTGGTTGGTGCTGTTGGGGCCGAGGTCGACCTCCCAGAGGAAGGTGCCGTCGCTCTTGTACGCCTCGATGGACTGGGGCGAGGTCTGGCGGTCGACGACGTAGTCGTACTCGCCGTCGCCGTCGAGGTCGCCGGTCCAGGTGAACTTGACGGGGCCGCCGGCGCGCAGCGGGAGGCGCACGACGGGTTCTTCGGCGTGGTTGGCGCTCAAGGTGAACGCGGTGCTGGGCTGCTGCTCGGCCCCGTTGAGGACGGCGGTCACGCGGTAGGCGTTGGACTGCGCGAGGTTCGCGGTCGAGTCGGTGAAATTGGTGCCGCCGGTGAGGACGCTGCCGTTGAGCTTGGTCCAGGCGCCGCCCGCGGTGGAGCGGTAGACGTTGAAGCCGATGCCGCTCGGGTCGAGGCCGAGGAGGCGCCAGCCGACGAGGACGCTCGTGCTGCTCGACCGGACCGCGACGACGCCGCGGCCGAGGTCTTCCATGGGGCGGGCGGTCTGCTGGGCGGCGACGGGCGGGGGCTCTTCCGCGTGGGTGGTCGTGGCGCTCAGGGCGAAGCCGGCGGTGGCGGCGAGGAGGCCGACCACCGCCCCCGCGACCCGAACGCGCGTAAACGTTTCCATGACTGCTCCAAGTATGCCGGTTGGAATGGCAGCGCCTGCGGTCCGGTCTCCTGCCTCGGCCGGACCAGGATCGGGCGCTCCCTGGAGTGCTTGACTATACATTGACGCATGACTATATTGAACCCCCTGAGTTAAAACGATTAAACCCCTTGCGGTCCACGCATCCCCTTGGAGGAACCTTGTCCAGCCCTGCCACGGCACCCGAACCGCTCGGCGTGAGCCGCCGCGGCGTCCTCGCCACGAGCGCCGGAGTGGCGGCCGCGGCCGCGCTCTTCGAAGCCGCGCCCGCCCGTGCCCAGACCGGCACCGACGACGGCGCGGGCCCGGACTCCGTCGAACTGCGCTGGCTCGAAGGGCCGCCGGCCGAGTCCCCCGGCTCGACCTGGGGCGTCCCTTGGGGTCAGGGCCGCTTCCCCGAAGACCAGCGGTTCCAGCTCACCGCCGCCGACGGGGCGACCGTGCCCGTCCAGACCTGGCCCCTCGCCTACTGGCCCGACGGGTCGCTGAAGTGGACCGCGCACGCGATCGGCCCGGCCGCGACCGTTGAGACGTTCACGCTCACCGCGGGCGAGCCGGCCGAGCCCGCGTTCGCGGTGTCGGTCTCGGAGTCCCGCAACCACATCGATGTGAACACCGGGGTGATCACCGCGCGGATCGCCAAGTCCGGCACCGACTTGATCAAGCACGTCAAGCGCGGGGACCGCACCCTCGTCAAGCAGGGGCACCTCGTCAACATCACCCAGGACGAGGCGCCCGACCCCGAGA
The DNA here is from genome assembly GCF_027622945.1 of Glycomyces lechevalierae. GTDB lineage: Bacteria > Actinomycetota > Actinomycetes > Mycobacteriales > Micromonosporaceae > Glycomyces > Glycomyces rutgersensis. The sequence continues at coordinate 542,386 of NZ_JAPZVQ010000001.1, forward strand.
CCGGGTCGGTCACCCGCGACCGGTACACCAGCGACATCGACGAGGTCGTGGTCGAGCAGGACGGCCCCGTGCGCGCCGTCGTCAAGGTGACCGGCACCCACCGCAAGAGCCGCGGCGAGACCTGGCTGCCGTTCACCGTGCGCCTGTACTTCTACGCTGGCGGCGAGTCGTTCCGGATGGTCCACACGTTCGTCTACGACTCCGACGGCGAGAACGCCTTCATCGCAGGCCTGGGCGTGCGCTTCAAGGTCGCGCTCACGGACGAGCTGTACGACCGGCACGTCCGGTTCGTGGGCGAAGGCCACGGCCAGCTCACTGAGGCCGTCAAGGGCATCACCGGCCTGCGCCGCGACCCCGGCGCGAACGTGCGCGCCGCCCAGATCGCGGGCCGGGCGCTGCCCGATCCCTCCACTTGGGACCAGCGGGTGACGACACGGCTGCAGTGGATCCCGAACTGGGGCGACTACTCGCTCGCGCAGCTCAACTCCGAGGGCTTCGCGATCAAGAAGCGCACCAAGGAAGGCCACGGCTGGGTCCCGGTCGACCAGGGCCGTCGCGCCTCCGGCTTCGCGTACGTCGGCGGGCCCTCGGGCGGGTTCGGGTTCGGCATGAAGGACTTCTGGCAGCGCCACCCCACGGGACTGGACATCCGCGACGCCCACACCGAGGAGGCGACGGTGACCGTGTGGATGTGGTCGCCCGAGGCGCAGCCGATGGACACGCGGTTCTACCACGACGGCATGGGCCAGGACACCTATCCCGAGCAGCTCGACGCCCTCGAGATCACGTACGAGGACTACGAACCCGGGTTCGGCACGCCGTACGGCGTCGCCCGCACCAGTGAGCTCCAGTTCTGGGTCACCGAGGCGACGCCCACCGCCGAACGCCTCGGCGCGATGGCCGACGTGGTGCGCGCCCAGCCGCAGGTCATCGCCCCCACCGAGCACATGAGCGCGGCCGGGGCCTTCGGCGGGCTCTTCGGACCCGTCGACCGATCCCACCCGGTGAAGGCCGACGTCGAGGACACGCTCGACTTCCTGTTCGAGCACTACCGCACCGAGCAGGACCAGCGGCACTGGTACGGGTTCTGGGACTTCGGCGACTTCATGCACTCCAAGGACGTCGACCGCAAGATCTGGCGGTACGACGTGGGCGGCTACGCCTGGGACAACTCCGAGATCTCCCCCGACCAGTGGATCTGGACGGCGTACCTGCACACCAACAGGCCCGAGGTGTTCCGCTTCGCGGAGGCCATGACCCGCAAGACGAGCGAGGTCAACTGCTACCACATCGGCGACTGGGCGGGCCTGGGCACGCGGCACGGCGTGCAGCACTGGGGCGACTCCTCCAAGCAGGTGCGCGTCTCGAACGCCAACTACCGCAGGTACTTCTACTACCTCACCGCCGACGAGCGCACCGGCGACGTGCTCCACATGCTCGCCAGCAGCGAGGAGACCGCGCTCGTCCTCGACACCGGCCGCAAGATCCGCTCCCCCGAGGACCCGTGGAACCCCGACCGGAACGCGATCGACATCGGCTTCGGCACGAGCTGGGCGGCCCTCGCCGCCGCGTGGCTCACCGAATGGGAGCGGCGCGGCCCCGACTGGGAGTTCTGCCGCCAGAAGGTGCTCGGCACGATGGAGACCATTGCGGCGCAGCCCAACGGCTTCGCGCAGGGATCGGGACTGTACGACATGGACACCGGCCGGTACGCGATCGCCGAGACGCCCGTGACCGAGCGCAGCAACCTCAGCAACTCCTTCGGCCGCATCGAGATCTGCGCCGAACTCATCCAGCAGATCGACATGCCCGCGTTCGAGGCGGACTGGCTCAAGTACTCCCGGTACTACACGGCCACCCGCGAAGAGCAGGAGGCCGAGTACGGCGGCCGCTTCGGCGACCTGTTCCTCTACTCCTACACGCGGGCGAACGCGTTCGTGTACCAGCGGACCGGCGATGAATCGCAGGCCCGGCTCGCCTGGGACCGATTCAGGGGCGCGAAGGACGCGCCGGACTACACGCCGCGCGAGACCGAGGACGTCACGACCACGCTCAACCCGATCGCGTGGTGGCCCAACGGGGGCACGAACGACATCGCCCAATGGGGACTCGCCGCGATCCAGATCCTGCACCTGGTCGGCGACTTCGCCCCTGAGGAGTGAGCGTCCTCAGAGGGACTGCATCAACGCCTCGACCAGGGTGTCCTGCAAGGCGGTCAGCCAGCCGTAGGTGAGCACCAGCGGACTGCGCGGATCGTCGTCCGGGAGCTCCAGCAGCTCCTCGAAGTCCTCGTCCTCGACGATCTCCAAGCGGGACGCGAGGACGAGGCGCAGGTCGTTCAAGGCGCCGAGCCACTGCCGGCACTCCTCAGGTTTCAGGTGCAGCGTCGCGCGCTCCTCCCCCTCCGGGGCCAGCGCCTCGAGGGAGCGGATCACGGCCTGCGCGTCGTCGCGTTTGCGGGCGCGCAGGTCGTGCTCGGTGTAGCGGCGGAACTCGGCCGAGGCCGCTGCCGCATCGATGCCGTCGACGACACTGTCAGGGCCGAGATCGGTGTAGGCGTCCGGGAAGAGCCGGGCCAGCGCGGGGTCCCCGGGGAGTTCGGTGGGGCCTTCGCTGAAGGCCGAGGCGATGAGGTCTTCGGCGGTGCCGCCGGTGCCTTCGCGGGCGTCGATGAACTCGATCATGTGCTCGGCGTAGGCGCGCAGGAGTTCGGCCTCGAACTCGTCGAAGGAGGCGGCCGCGCCGCCGTCCGCGGCCTCGAAGTAGCGGCCCATCAGCGGTCCTGCCGGAGGGTCGCCCAGAGGCCGTAGCCGTGCATGGCCTGCACGTCGCGCTCCATCTCCTCGCGGGTGCCGCTGGAGACGACGGCGCGGCCCTTGTGGTGGACGTCGAGCATGAGCTGGTTCGCCTTCGCCTCGGAGAAGCCGAAGTACGACTGGAAGACGTACGCGACGTAGCTCATCAGGTTGACCGGGTCGTTGTGCACGAGCGTGATCCACGGGACGTCGGGGTCGGCGGTCTCGGCCGCAGCCGAGGCGCGCTCGGTCTCGACGGCCGCGGCGCAGCGGACGGGCATCGGCATTCGGGCTGGCACACGCCAATGCTGCCATCTCGGTGCGGAGGCGGGGAGCTGACTGGCGGGACTGTGTTCTTGCATGCGGTGTTCTCCATGCGGCTCCGGGGCCGCGGGGGGGGGGCCGGGGGGCGGGGGGGGGCCGGGGGGGGGGGGGTGGGGGGGGGGGGGGGGTGGGGGGGGGGGGGGGGGG
>NZ_JAPZVQ010000001.1:545661-572387 GCF_027622945.1 Glycomyces lechevalierae
CGGGCGGCTCGGTGTTGTTGCATGCGGTGTCCTCCTGGGGGCCGGGGGCCGGGGGGGGGGGCCCGGGAGCCGAGGTTCAGACCGCGAGGGCGTACTTGGCGGGGTCGGCGTCGAAGGCGGGGCCGCAGCCGGCGCAGCAGAACCAGAAGCGCTGGCCTTCGTAGTCGCGGAAGAGGCCGGCGGCTTCGGCGACGGCCTTGACGACGGTGCTGCCGCGCATGACCGGGCATTCGGCGGTCTCGGCGTTCGCGTCGGCAGCGGTGTCGGTGTGGCAGCTCGAGGCTTCGGAGTTGCACATGGCGGTGCTCGCTTTCATTGCGTCGGATGGTGACCGGCCGCGGCGCGCTTCGCGTCGGCAGAGATATTTATACCCCCTAGGGGTATCATCGTCAAGGGGCGGGTCGGGAAACCGGGTCAGTCGAGCCAGCCGAGCCTGGCCGCCTTCACGCCGGCCTGGAAGCGGCTGGCGGCGCCCAGCTGGGCGGACAGCTCGGCCACGATTCGCGTCACCGTGCGCACCGAGATCTCGAGGCCGCGCGCGATGGCCTCGTCCTTCGCGCCGGAGGCGAGGAGCCGGAGCACGGCGCGCTGCTGGTCGGTGAGGCCGGATTCGTCGGCGCTGCCCACGACGTCGTCGAGGTCCGAGGCGGTGATCCAGCAGTACTCGAAGAACTCGACCAGCGGCTCGGCGAGCAGGCGGTCGCGGATGACGATCGCTCCGATGTCGGCGTCTCGGGGCGCGTCGACGATGGCCAGTTCCCGGTCGTAGACGAGCATCCGGATGGGCGTGATCGGCGCGGCCCTGATCCGCATGCCCAGGGCCGCCTTGCGCCGCATGTAATCCCGCAGCGAGGCGTCGCGCAGGGTCTGCTGGGAGTACAGGGTCCGGATCTCGACGCCGCGTTCGCGCTGGCGGCGGGTGCGTTCGAGGGCGACGCCGAAGTACCGCTCGTCCCAGACCGCGTTGGGGTGCATGGCGACCAGTTCGGTGCGGGTCGTCGCCGCGGCGTGCTCGAGCAGCGTCTCCATCCGGAGCCGGAAGCGGTCGTCCTTGGGCATGATCTCGACGGCCGCGCCGGTCGCCTGGAGGGCGGTGCCGAGGTAGCCGGTGGCGAGGGTGAGCGCGTCGTTCTGGTGCTCGGCGACCGCGCGCAGCGCTTCGGCGAGGCGGTCGCGGCCGTCGTCGAGCATGCGGCTGAGCGCGGCGGCGGCGTCGGTGGCGACTTCGGCGGCGGGGTCGAGGAGGCCGAGCCCGGCGAGGCGGGCGCGGATGCGCGGGGTCTCGGCGAGGGGTAGGCCGGCGCGTTCGACCGCTTGCTCCAGTGTGGCGCCCTCAAGGCGCATGTGGCGGTAGACCGATTGCGCGGCAGCGTCATCGGCAGTGGTGGTGCGGTCCATCGGGTTCCTTCGCGTCATGTCCGGTTCACGTCATGGCGGGGACCGGACAGGCGAATTCGTGGACGCGGGTTCCGGTGGCCGCGAGCATTGGGGCGGGCGTTCACCAAGATACCCATGGCGGGTATCGGTCGGGAGGGACGGTCCCATTGGAGGAGATGGACATGATCGTCGTCGATTACAGCCTGGTCGCGTTCCGGCTCACCGCGCTCGACGCGGGTACCTGCGCGCATTGCGTCGCCCGCTTGAGGGAGCGGCTGCTCGGCGTGGTCGGGGTGATGAACGTGGACGTCACGCCCGCGCGCGGGCAGGTGCACGTCCTCGTCGACGCGCTGCATGTGGCCGAGTCCGTGGCCGACGAGTTGTGGGAGGCGGGATGGGAGCGGACGCCGGAGTGCTCAGGGCCACCCGCGATGGCGGGTTGATATACCCCCCAGGGGTATGTTAGAAATGGCGGGCGGCTTTCGGGCCGCCCGCCGTTCCGGCCCCGGAACGGTTCGCCCTCAAGGGGTGCAGTGCCACCGCACTATACCCCCCACCGGTATTTAGGAGAGGTCATGTCACGCACATCGACACCGCCGGCCTCGCGGCGCTGGACCGCCCTCGCGCTCATCGCCCTGGCCCAGTTCATGGTCATCATGGACACCTCGATCATCGGGGTCGCCCTGCCCGAGATGCAGGCCGAGCTCGGCTTCACACAAGAGGACCTGTCCTGGGTCTTCAACGCCTACGTCGTCGTCTTCGGCGGCCTGCTCCTGCTCGGCGGGCGGCTCTCGGACCTGCTCGGCGCCCGGCGGGTCTTCAGCCTCGGCTGGATCGTCCTGGGGATCGGCTCGCTCGTCGCCGGCCTCGCCTCGGACGTGGCGGTCGAGCTGACCGGCCGCGCCGTGCAGGGCGTGGGCGCGGCACTCATCGCGCCCTCGGCGCTGACGCTGCTCATGATGCTGTTCGGCGCCGACCCGAAGGAGCTCATGAAGGCCTTCGCGGTCTACGGCGCGGCCGCCCCGGCGGGCGGCACGGCCGGGGTCTTCCTCGGCGGGCTCATCACCGAGTACGCCTCATGGCCTTGGGTGTTCTACATCAACCTGCCCATCGCGGCGCTCGCCGTGATCGCCGCGCCCGCTCTGCTGCCCGGCGGCGCGGGGACGCGCGGCTCGATCGACTGGCTCGGCGCGGCCACCGCCACGCTCGGCCTCGGCGGCCTGGTCTTCGCGATCGTGCGGGCGCCTGAAGTGGGCTGGGCGAGCGCCCAGACCTGGGGCGTCCTGGTCGCAGCCGTAGCACTGCTCGTGGTGTTCCTTGCAGTGCAGGCGAAGCGGCGCGAGCCGCTGATGCCGCTCACGATCTTCGCCTCCGCGAACCTCGGCGCGGCCAACCTGGCCCAGGCGCTGCTCGGGGCCGCGTGGGTGCCGATGTGGTTCTTCCTGAACCTCTACCTGCAGCAGGTGCTCGGCTACTCGGCGTTCCCGTCCGGGGCGGCACTGCTGCCGATGACCGCGCTCATCATGCTCGGCATGGTCGTCATCGCGCCGCGCCTGACGGCGAAGTTCGGGCCCAAGGCGATGATCACCACCGGCCTGGTGCTGCTCGCCGGCGGCCTGGGATGGCTCTCGTTCGTGCATCCTGAAGGGACGTTCGTGGTGGACGTGCTCCCGGCCTCGCTGGTCGCCGCGCTCGGCATGTCGCTCGCGTTCATCCCGTCGCTGCAGATGGCGATCTCCAGCGCCGCACCGGAACAGGGCGGCCTGGCCTCGGGGATCGTGAACACGAGCTACCAGATCGGCTCCGCGCTCGGCCTCGCCGTGGTCACCGCCATCGCGGTCCCGTTCGGCGCCAACGAGCTCGGCGACCCGGTGGCCTTGACGGACGGCTTCTCGGCGGCGTTCGTCGCGGCCGCGGCGGTCGCCCTCGCGGGCGTCGTGCTCGCCGCGATCACGGTCCGGACCCGCAAGTCCGAGCTGGTCGAGGCCGCGTAACCGCAGTCCGAAAAGGGGGAGGCGTCACCGCCTCCCCCTTTCGCTGTGCACGATGAGGCCGGGTCAGGGTTCGAGGATCCGGCGGGCGCGGCCGAGCATCGCCGGGTCGACCATCTGGCCGTCGGCGAGGGTGGCGACGCCGCCGCCTTCGAGCGCGTCGACCACGGCCCGGGCCCACGCGCGGTCCTCCTCATCCGGGGCGAAGACCTCCCTGATGACGGCGAGCTGCGCGGGGTGGACCGCGACACGGCCCCGCAGGCCGAGCGCCTTGCCGCGCTCGGTGTCCGCGCGCAGGCCGTCGAGGTCCCGGATCGCGGGGTAGGCCGAGAGCATCGGCGCGGGGAGCCCGGCGGCGCGGGCGGCGATGAGAAGGCGGACGCGGAGGTGGTCGCGCACGAGCGGGTCGGTGCCGCCGAGGTCGCTGGCGAGGTCGGCCTCGCCGAGGGCGACCTCGTGGACGGCGGGGTGCGCGCTGATGGCGGCGGCGTGCTCGATGCCGCGCGCCGATTCGATCAGCGCGGTGAGCGGCAGGCCCTCGGCGAGCACCGCGATGCCGTCGAGCTCGCGGGGGTCCTCCACTTTGGGGATGCGGAGGCCGACGGCCGCGCCGGTGGCCCTGACAGCCCGGATCTCATGGGCCGCATGCTCGTTGACGCGCACCTGGACGGACACGCCCGGCGGCGGCGAGCCGAGCCACGCCACGATGTTCGCGAGAGCCTCGGCCTTGGAGCGCTCGGGCACCGCGTCCTCGAGGTCGAGGATGACGACGTCCGCACCGGAGGCGACGGCCTTGTCGAAGCGCTCGGGCCGGTCCCCGGGCACGTAGAGGGCGGTGAGCGGCCTCAAATCACGCCCCTCTCGCGCAGGATTTCCAACTGCTCGCGGGTCACGCCGGCCTCGGCGAGCACCTCGTCGGTGTCCTGGCCGTGCCGCCGCCCGGTCCACCGGATCGCGCCCGGGGTCGCGGAGAGGCGGAAGAGCACGTTCTGCATCTTCAAGGGCCCCAGCTCCTCGTCCTCAACGGTCTGGACGGTGCCGATGTGCTGGTACTGCGGGTCGGCGAGGACGCCGCGCACGTCGTAGACCGGGGCGATCGCGGCCTGGGCGCCCTCGAACGCGTTGATCACTTCGCCGGTGGGCCGCGCCCCGATCCAGGCGGCGACCGCCTCGTCCAGCTCGTCGGCGTGCTCGGCGCGGGTGTGGCCGGAGGCGAACCAGGGCTCGGCCACGAGGTCCTCGCGCCCGACCAGGCCCATGACGCGCTCGGCGATGGACTGGGAGCTGGTCGAGACGGCCACCCAGTCGCCGTCGCCGGTGCGGTAGACGTTGCGCGGCGCGTTGTTGACCGAGCGGTTCCCGCTGCGCGGCTGCAGGATCCCGAGCTGGTCGTAGGCGGTGATCTGGCCGCCCAGGAGCATGAGGATCGGCTCGATGATGGCGAGGTCGATGACCTGGCCGCGCCCGTCGCGGTCGGCGGCGCGCAGCGCGGTCATGACGGCGAAGGCCGTCGCCAGAGCCGCGACGCCGTCGGCGAGGCCGAACGGCGGCAGGGTCGGCGGCCCGTCGGGCTGCCCGGTGAGGGCCGCGAAGCCGCTCATGGCCTCGGCGAGGCTGCCGAAGCCGGGCCGGGACGAGTACGGCCCGGTCTGGCCGAAGGCGGTCACGCGGGCGACGACGAGCCGCGGGTTCGCCTCGTGCAGCACCTCGGGCCCCAGGCCCCAGCGTTCGAGTGTGCCGGGCCGGAAGTTCTCGATGAGCACGTCCGCCCCGGCGGCGAGGCGCAGCAGCAGGTCGGCGCCCTCGGGGGTGCCGAGGTTGATGGTGACGGTGCGCTTGTTGCGCCCCAAGGTCTTCCACCACAGGTTGACGCCGTCCTTCGCGGGGCCGTGGCCCCGGGACGCGTCGGGCCGGGTCGGGTGCTCCACTTTGATCACGTCGGCCCCGTAGTCGCCGAGGAAGGTCGCGGCGATCGGCCCGGCGAAGAGCGTGGAGGCGTCGAGGACCCGGAGTCCTTCGAGCGGTGCGGTCATGCCTTGTCCCCCAAGGGGTCTCGGTCGGACTCGTCCAGGTCGCGGGCGATGCGGAAGCCGATGGCGGCCGACCGTTCGACGCCGAGCCCGGCCAGCAGGTACTTGAGGCTGAACGACGGTGGGCGCACGCCGCCGTCGGTGTACCAGTCGGAGCCCTCGGAGCGGTGCTCGCTGCCGCCCTTGAGCATCGCGAAGCGGGTGACGCCGTCGGAGTGCTCGCTCTCGGTCCAGTTCCAGACCGCGGGCGTGCGCCGCTCGAAGCCGGGCTGCGCGGACGCGAGCTGCCATTCGAACTCGTCGGGCAGGCGCGCGCCGACCCAGGAGGCGTAGGCGCGCGCGTCCGCGAGGGACACGCCGGTGACCGGGGCGTGGTCGTCGGCTTCCTCAGTGCCGCAGAGGAACCGGTGCTCGGTCTGCGGGCGGTACCCGGTCGCGGTGAGGAAGATCCGATACGCGTTGACGGTGACCTCGCGCGCGGCGACGGCCACCGGGCCACGGATGTCGACCGGGAGGGTCTCCTCCCGGTCGTCGTGGAGGCGCGGCGGCAGCGGCTTCCACTCCTCGACGTACGGCGCGCCCTGGTAGAAGCCGGTTTCCCGGCGGCGGAACGTCACGGTGACGGTGCGGCGGCCGGGTGCGACACGCACCGCCTCGCCCGGGGCGAGGCGCGATGCCGAGACGGCCGGGACGACCCGGACGGCCTCGCGCGCGGGGAAGGCGGCGTCGTCCGACCCGGAGTCCGCGGCGGCGGCCTTGAGCAGGTCGGCGAGCCAGACCGGCTCCTCGGCGCCAGGGGCGAGTTCAAGGACGCCCGCGATGCCGCGGCCGGGCACGCGCACGGTGCCGTCAGAGGCGACGACGGTGCCCGCGGTGACGTCGAACCGCCTGCCGCCCTCCGGGAGCGGCGCGGCGAGCGGATCGCCCGTCCACTCCTCTTCGGCGCGGTTCACGATCGTCCACAAGGTAGTGCCGCCCGAATTCCAGCGCGAGACGTAGACCCGGGCCTCGATCGCCTCGGCGGCGGCGCCGTCGAGCGGCGCCCATGCAGCCGAGGTGAACAGGTCGTGGGCGGCGCGCTGGACGCGGAGCATCCGGCGCAGCGTGGCCTCGTCGCGGCGGTTCCAGCCGACCCAGACCCCGAACACGGCGTCCCACACGAGGATGCCGGTGCCGTTCATCCACGCGGACTGGAGCTCGCCGCTGTGGTCGCGGTTCCAGCGGCGGATCGAGTGCATCATGTGGCGGCGCTCGTACCAGTGGGCACGCTGCACGCCGGGCGCTTCGGAGTCGGCGAACCACTGCGCCCAGCTCAGCAGGTGGTCCTCGACCCGCTGGTTGGGGACGCGGGACTCGCCTTCGAGGACCTGCGGCGGGGTCGCTTCGGCCAGGGCGCGCGTCAGGTTCGCGTCGCCTTCCTTCAGCGTGTCGAGGAAGACGCCGTCCACCCCGAACTCGGTGACGAGCGCGGCCAGCTCCTCGGCGTCGCCGCGGCCGGTGCGGCGCGTCCCGGTGTCCCAGGGGTTGTAGTCGACGAAGACACGCAGGCCGCGGTCGTGGAAGTCCCGCACCAGTTTCGCCAGGCCGGGCACGTCGCGGTAGTAGTCGAACTGGTTGCGGTCGTCGATCCCGATGATGGGGTAGGCGTGCCAGAGGACGAGGCCGTCGAGGCCGCCCTGGTCGGCGATCGATTCGAGGAAGGCGTCCACGGTGAACCGCTGCCGGGCGTGGTCGAACAGGCGCTCGTCCCACAGCCAGACCTGGGCCACGGCGTAGGCGCTTGCGGCCCAGCGGGTCTGGGGGTGCTCGTAGGCCGCGCCGCTGTAGCGCAGGCGCCGGCGCGCCTCGTCCCGCCAGGCGGTGAGGTCCTCGCGCCAGGCGGGCCAGTCGGCGGGGTCGTCGGGTGCGGCGAAGATCTTCGCGACGTCTCCGGCCGCGGGGTCGATCCGGCCGCCGGCGGGCAGCGCGGTGGGCCGGTCGATGGGCCTGGGCACCAACGGGTCGAACGTGTCGGTGGCGGCTTCGTCGGGGTCAGCGGCGGTGTTCACGGAACTCCTCGACCTCCTTCAGCGTGGGGATGGACGGGACGGCGCCCTTGCGCTGCACCGCGATCGCCGCGGCGGCGGTCGCGAACTCGGTCGCGGCGACCAGGGACGCGAGGTCGGTCGCGCGGGTGCCGCGGTCGAGCGCGGCGGCGAGGGCGCCCACGAAGGTGTCGCCGGCGCCGGTGGTGTCCTTGGCCTCGACCTCGATGGCCGGGACCTTGACGGGCTCCCGGCCGGGGACGGCGACCAGGGCGCCTTCGGCGCCGAGGGTCACGATCACCGCGCAGCCGTGTCCGGTGAGGGCCGCGACCGGCAATCGTTCGCCGGTGCCGTCGGGCTCGCCCGCGAGTTCGGCGGCCTCGTGCTCGTTGACGATCAGGAGGTCGACCTGGCCGAGGAGTCCGGCGGGCACGGTGGTGCTGGGGGCGGCGTTGAGGATGACCGTCGTCTCCGAGGAGCGTGCGGCGGCGGCCGCGTCGGCGACCGTGTCGAGCGGCGTCTCCAGTTGCAGGACAAGGAGGTCGGCGGCGGCGATGGAGGCGAGTTCGCTCTCGGTGAGGTCGGTGAGCGCGGCGTTCGCGCCGGAGTCGACGACGATGGCGTTCTCGCCGTGCCGGTCCACGAAGATGACGGCGGTGCCGGTGGGCGCGTCGGTGCGGCGGTCCTCAAGGGAGATGCCCGCGCGCCGGGCCTCGGCGGCGAGGCGGTCGCCGGCGGCGTCCTGCCCGAGCGCGACGATGAAGCGGACGGTGGCGCCCGAACGCGCGGTCGCGATGGCCTGGTTGTTGCCCTTGCCGCCGGGGAACGCGGCGAAGCCGCGCGAGAGCAGGGTCTCGCCGGGGGCGGGGATGCGGTCGACCTCGTAGACGAGGTCGAGGTTGGCGCTGCCGAGCACGACGACGCTCATCGGGACACCTCCGCGGTCCTTGCCGCCAGCGCCGAGAACCGGGTTCCGGCGAAGCCGGGGACCGAGCTCGCGAGGCGGTCGTCGAGCGGGTCGATCCATCTGGGCGGCAGTCCTTTCGCGCCGGTCACGGCGCCGGTGAGCGCGCCTGCCGTCGCTCCCACCGAGTCGGTGTCCCAGCCGCCGGAGACGGCCAGGGTGATCGTGCGTTCGAAGTCGCCCGCGCCGCGGGCGAGCGCAAAGGCGAGCAGCGCGGCGTTGTTGAGCACGTGGACCCAGTGGAGGTGCCCGTACTCGGCGTGGAGGGCGTCGACCGCGGCCTCGTCGGAGAGGTCGCCCTCGCCGAGTTCGAGGCCGCGCATGACGGCGAGGAAGTAGCGGCTGGTCGGCGGGACGACTGAGAGGCCCGCGTCGATCACCGTTTCGATCGGCGCGCCCGTGACCGCCGCGGCGCTCGCGGCCGCGACGAACATGGCGCCGTAGATCCCGTTGCGGCCGTGGCTCAGTCGCGCGTCCGTCCAGGCGAGGCGAGCGGCGGTGGCCGGGTCTCCAGGATTGGTCCAGCCGTACACGTCGGTGCGGATCTGCGCGCCGATCCAGTCGCGGAAGGGGTTGCGGACCCGGCCCGCCGTCTCGGGCGCGTAGCCGTCGAGGAGGTTGCGGTAGGCGATGCGTTCGGCGGTGAAGACGCGGCCGCCGGGCAGGAGGTCGAGCCAGGCTTGGGCGACGTCGCCGGTGGTGAAGTCGCGGCCGTGGCGCTCCAGCAGGGTGAGCGCGATGAGGGGGAAGTTGAGGTCGTCGTCCTCGGGCATACCGTCGATGTTCTCGGCCAGGCTGTTGGGGCGGCTGCGCCGGTTCCACGGGTACTTCCCGGCGACCCAGGGGTCGAGGCCGATCTCGGTGAAGTACGAGTCCAGCGGCCAATTCCCGGTGGCGCGGGCGATGGCGCGGATGCCTTCGAGCGGGAGCTTCTCGACGGGTTTGCCGAGGAGGCATCCGGCGGCGCGGCCGAGCCAGGCACCGAGGAGCCGGTCCTCGAAGTCGCGGCCGGGCGCCTCCAGCGCGGGGCCGCCACCGGACAGGATCGCGTCGAGGTCCTCGGGTTCGGCGGCGGCGAGCGCCGGCTGCTCGGGGAGTTCGTCGAGTTCGGTGAGGAGTGTCCTTGCGAGCGTTCGCAAGTGCTCGGGTGCGGGCTCGGGCGAGGCGCCGGAGACGATGGGTTCGGGCGAGCCGCCCGCTTCGGTCCAGCGGCGGCGGATCTCGCGCTGGTCGCGGCCGTCGAGCCGCGCGGCCTCGAGGGCGTGCGGGAGAAGGTCTTCGGGTTGGGTCCAGCTCAGTCGCATCAGCGGGCCCCCGCGTAGGCGTCGCGGGCCGCGGCGACGGCGGCGGCGCGGGCGGTGTCGGCGGCCCACACGTCGCGGGCGACGGCGGCGATGACGGGCCCGGTGGCGGTGACGTCCAGGCGGCTGCCTTCGCTGACGCCGTCGATCCATTCGGCGGGCACGGCGTCGAGGCCGCTGAGGGCGCCGGTGATGGCGCCGGCCATGACGGCGATGGAGTCGGAGTCGCGGCCGTAGTTGACGGCGCCGAGGACGGCTTCGCGGTACTCCCCCTGGGCGGCGATGACCATGCCGAGGGCGATGGGGAGTTCTTCGATCGCCTTGGTGCGGCTGGGGATGCGCGCGTCCATGGCCGGGGCCCGGTAGTCGGGGCCGACGGTGTCGAAGGGTTCGACGGCGCGGCGCAGGTCGGCGAGGCCGGTGCGCCAGTCGCTCACGCGGGTCGCGGCGTCGGCGACGGCTTCGATGGCGGGCCGGGTGCCGTCCTTGGCGAGGCGGACGGCGGTGTCGACGACGGATCCGACGTCGGCGCCGGGCCGCATGGCTTCGGCGACGGCCGCGGCGAAGACCCCTGCGGCTTCGCGGCCGTAGCTGGACTGGTGGGCGCCGGCGACGTCGATGGCCTCGGCGTAGGCGGCCTCGGGCGATCCGGCGTTGACGATGCCGATCGGGGCGACGTACATGGTCGCGCCGCAGTTGACGATGTTGCCGACGCCGGCGACGCGGGGATCGATGTGTCCGTAGTGGAGTCTGGCGACGAGCCATTTCTCGGCGAGGAACACGCGGTGCAGGAGCAGCGCCTCGGATTCGAGTTCGGGGATCCAGCGCTTGTCGCCGATGAGGAGCGGCACGAGGTGCTCGGCGATGGCGTGGGCGTCGAGGTGGTCGCGGACGGTGTCGTAGACGTCGACGAGCGCGGTGGTCATGAGGGTGTCGTCGGTGATGTGCCCGTCGCCCTTGTGGTACGGGGCGATGGGGCGGGCGTTGCGCCAGTCCTCCAGGAACGGGGGCACGATCCCTTCGATGAATCCGCCGTATCGCTGCTGGATCGCCTCGGGCGTGTTGCCTTCGGCGGCGCCGCCGAGCGCGTCGCCCACCGCCGCTCCCGCGAGCGCTCCGGTGGCCTTCGTCTCGAGCAGGTCTTTCAGCGGCAGGGTCATCGTGTCTCCTTGCTGTCGGGTGGTGTGGCGTCCGCCGGGGTCCTGGGGGCGGCCCCCAGCGGACGCGATTGCGGTGCGTCGGGGGTCAGCCCAGTTCGGACCAGCCGTCGGTGAGCTGCTGCCGGAGCTCGTCGGCGGTGATCTCGTCGGCCAGGTACTGCTGGAGCGCAGGCGTGGCGTACTGGTCCTTCCACTGCGGGTAGTTCACGGCGGACTGGAACGGCGCGGCGGTCAGTCCCTCACCGGAGGCGAGGATGGCCTCCCAGCCGTTCTCGCCGGCGGTCTGCTCGGCCACGAGGTCGCGGGCCTCGTTGGAGGAGGGGATCAGCCAGTCGCCCTGGGCGAGCGAGGCCTGGTGCTCGGCCTGCATGAAGAAGTCGATGAAGGCCGCGGCGCCCTCGACGTCGTCGGATTCGGCGGAGACGGACATGGTCTGCGGGTTGGCGGCCTGGACGGGTCCGGCCGGGCCGGCGAGCGGGGGCAGGACGGCCCAGTTGAAGCCTTCGGGCGCGGATTCGGTGATCTGCTGGGCGACGTAGTTGCCCGCGACGTACATGGCGTACTTGCCGTCGAAGAAGCCGGGCAGGACGTCCGAGCCGCTCTGGGTGAGCGAGACCGGGTCGAGGGACTTGTCTTCGTAGGCCATGGCGTGGATGCGCTCGGGGACGGCGAGTTCGTTGTCGCCCACCTCGATCGAGGCGGCGTCGCCCCCGCCGGAGAAGAAGGTCCCGTCGAAGCCGAGAGCCAGGTTCATGACGGCGGCGGTCGGCTGCTGGAGGCCCCAGCCCACGCCGTAGGAGCCGTCGGCGGTCAGTTCGGCGGCGAGGGCCTGGAAGTCGTCCCAGGCGAGGGTCTCCCCGGCCGGGATCTCCACGCCCGCTTCGGCGAACGCGTCCGTGTTCACGAACACCACATAGGACTGGAGCAGGGTCGGGGCCGCGACGACCGCGCCGTCCCCGGCCGTGACGGACTTCCACACGTCGTCGGAGACCGCGCCGGTCACGTCCTCGCTCAGGTACGGGCTCAGGTCGGCCAGGTAGCCCTGCTCGGCGAAGCCCATGATGTCCGCGGACTCGTCGTGGATGACGTCGGGCGCGGTGCCGCCCTGGAACTGGGTCACGAGCTGGTCGTGGACGTTGTCCCAAAAGCCCTGCACGAGCTCGACCTGCGTGTCCGGGTTCGCCTCGTTCCAGGCGTCGACGATCTCCTGGGTCGCGGCGATCGTGGTGTCCTGGAAGGCGAGCGACTGGAACGTGATGGTGCTCGATTCGCCGTCGTCGCCGCCGACGCCGAAGGCCGAGCAGCCCGTGAGCGCGACGAGGGGTACGGCCATGAGGCCCGCGACGACGCTGTTGCGAGTGCGCATTGATGTCTCTCTTTCGGTAGGGATCGGCATCGGTCAGCCTTTGACCGCGCCGCTGAGGAGTCCGGCGGTGAGCCGTTTCTGTATGAGCAGGAAGAACACGAGGCTCGGGATGCAGGCCAGGAGCGCGGCCGCGGCGAGCTGGCCGAGCTGGACCTGCCCTTCCGCGCCGACGAAGCGGGCCAGCGCGAGCGGCAGGGTCTGCATGTCCGGGTCCTGGATGAGCACGAGCGCGAAGAAGAACTCGTTCCAGGAGTTGATGAACGTGAACAGGCTGGTGGCGACCAGGCCGGGCGCGAGCAGCGGCAGGACGACCTTCCGGAGGGTCTTGAGCCGCCCGGCGCCGTCGACGGCGCTGGCCTCCTCGAGTTCGACCGGGATCGCGGCGACGTAGCCCTGGAGCATCCACAGCGAGAACGGGAGCGACCAGACCGCGTACACGAGCACGAGCCCGAGGAGGGTGTTCACCAGTCCGATGTTCTTGAGCAGCAGGAAGAGCGGGATGATGATGAGGATGAACGGGAAGACCTGGCTGAGCAGGATCCACCCGGTGGCCACGGCCCGCATCTTCGTGCGGAAGCGGACGAGGGCGTAGGCGGCGGGCAGGGCCACGACGGTGACGACGAGGGTGGTCGTGACGGCCACGAGGAGGCTGTTGCCGGCCGCGGTGTAGAGGTCCGCCTTGTCGATCGCCGAGGTGAAGTTGCCGAAGTCGAGCCGTTCGGGCAGGAGGCCGGCGTCGGGCGACTGGAGTTCCCGGGGCGTCTTGAACGCGGTGGTGAGCAGGAACAGCAGCGGGAACGCCAGGAAGCACATGTAGGCGAGCAGCGCCAGGTACTGGAGCGGCCGGGCCCAGGGGCTGCGGCCGACGGTCTTGGTCACGGTCGTCATTGGAGGCGCCTCCGCATCTGGCCGCGCAGGTAGAAGAGCAGGAACGCGCCGATCAGGACCACCATGACGTTGCCCATGGCCGCGGCGTACCCGAAGTTGCCGTAGCGGAAGGCCTCGTTGTAGGCGAACAGGCTCGGGAGCATGGTGGTGCCGCCGGGTCCGCCCGCGGTGAGGACGAAGACGAGCGCGAAGGAGTTGAAGTTCCAGATCAGGTCGAGGGTGGTGATCGCGACGATGATGGGCCGCAGGGCGGGGAGGGTGACGTGCCAGAAGCGGCGCCAGGTGCTCGCGCCGTCGA
This sequence comes from Glycomyces lechevalierae, assembly GCF_027622945.1. Lineage (GTDB taxonomy): Bacteria > Actinomycetota > Actinomycetes > Mycobacteriales > Micromonosporaceae > Glycomyces > Glycomyces rutgersensis. The sequence continues at coordinate 559,061 of NZ_JAPZVQ010000001.1, forward strand.
TGGCGGCGGCCTCGTTGAGTTCGGCCGGGACGGACTGGAGTCCGGCCAGGAGGGTCACGGTGGTCTGGGGCATGCCGGCCCAGACGCCGACGACGACGACCACGGGCAGGGCGATGGAGGCCTCGCCGAGCCAGTTGACGTCCGAGGGCAGGCCGACGGCGTCGAGCATCCGGTTGACGGGCCCGTAGCTGGGGTTGAGCATGAGCTGCCACATGATCGCGATGATCACCGGCGGCATGGCCCATGGGATGAGCGCGAGCGTGCGGGCGAGCCAGCGCAGCCGCAGGTCGAGGTTGAGCAGGAGCGCGAGGCCGAGGGAGGCGAGGAACTGGAGGATCGTGACAGAGAAGGCCCAGACGAGCCCGATCTTGAACGATTCCCAGAAGAGGCCGTTCCCGGCGAGCTCGATGTAGTTGTCGAGGCCGTTGAAGCGGGTCTCGACGTTGAGCCCGGCTTCGGCGTCGGTGAAGCCGAGGAGCACGCCGTAGACGAGCGGGTAGACGCTGAAGAGCATCACCGGGAGGAGCGCGGGCAGGACGAGGAGCCAGGCGTCGCGGCCGTCGGCGCTGCGGCGGCGCCTGCGCGGCGGGGCGGCGAGGGCGGTCATGCGGTCTCCTGTGTGGATTCGCGCACGGAGAGGCTCGGGGCGATGACGAGCCGCTGGACGGGGGCGTCCGGGTCTTCGATGCGGCGGATGAGGAGTTTCGCGGCGGCCTTGGCGCGCTTGGTGGAGCCGAGGTCGACGCTGGTCAACGAAGGGGTGGCGAGTTCGGCCGCGTCGGTGTCGTCCATGCCGACGACGGCGACGTCCGCGGGGACGCGGGCGCCGGCGGCGGCGAGTTCTTTGAGGGCGGCGACGGCGAGGAGGTCGTTGGCGCACACGATGGCGTCGGGGCTGGACTGGCCGAGGAGCTGCGCGGTGGCGCGGCGTCCGGCGCGGTAGGTGAATCCGGTGGCGGTGACCTGGAGTTCGCTGCTGGCGGCGAGGTCGAAGCGCTCGATGGCGGCGAGGTAGCCGGCGAGGCGGGCGGCGCCGGGGACGGTGTCGACGGGGCCGTTGACGAGGGCGATGCGGCGCCGGCCCTGGGCGACGAGGTGTTCGACGGCGAGGCCGATGCCGGTGGCGGAGTCGGCGCGCACGTTGTCGAGTTCCACATCGGCCGGGAGGGTGCCGATGACGACGATGGGGAGGCGGCTGCCGCGCATGGCGTCGATGAGCTCGCCGGTGATCCGCAAGGGGCTCAGAAGAAGACCGTCGGCGTAGCCGCGGTTGAGGCTCGAGAGCAGGTCGATCTGGTCGGCCGGGTCCGAGCCGGTGGAGGAGACCACGAGGCGGTAGCCGGCCTTGCCGACGATGCTGGTGACGGTGCGCATCATCTGGACGTAGACGGGGTTGCCGACGTCGGCGACGGCGAGCGCGATCTGGTCGGTGCGGCCCGTGCGGAGGGTTCGGGCGCTGGTGTCGGGCACGTAGCCCAGTGCCTCGGCGGCCTCGCGGACGCGTCGGGTCATCTCCGCGGAGGCCCCGCCTCCGTTGAGGACCCGCGACACCGACGCCACGGAGACTCCGGCCCGCGCGGCGACCAGCGCGAGGTTGGACTTCTTCGTCTCGGCCATGCGCAGCCCCTGGTTTTCGTCGTTGAAAACGTTCTTAAGAACGATTTCAGCGAACCTACCAGAGGAGGCCTCACGTGTCACGAGCCCTACGGGGACGGTTCTCGTCGACGGCTCCGAAAGCGTTGGGCCCCAATTGGAAAGCCGAAGATTGCAGCTTGATAACCCCCGGTTCGGGGACCCGCTGAGTCCCCGGCTCGGGCTCGTCGGTCCGCAATGGACGAATCGCCGCACGGCGAAGCGGGGGAAGGCGCTCCCCGCCTCCCCCCTTTCCGTCACACCATCCCGCCGTTGGCGCGCACGACCTGCCCGTTCACCCAGTGCCCCGCCGGGGATGCGAGGAACGCGGCGACCTCGGCGATGTCGCGCGGCTCGCCGAGGCGTTCGAGCGGGTTCGCCTGCGCCAGTTGGGCGATCAGCTCCTCGCTCTTGCCGTCGAGGAAGAGGTCCGTCGCAGTCGGCCCGGGGGCGACCGTGTTGACGTTGACGTCCCGGCCCCGCATCTCGCGCGCGAGCACCATCGTCAGCGCCTCCACCGCGCCCTTGCTGGCGGCGTACGCGCCGTAGGTCGGGAAGTACGTGCCGACGACGGAAGTGGAGAACAGCGTGATGGATCCGCCGGGGCGGAGGCGGCGGGCGGCCTCGCGGGCGACCACGAACGTCCCGCGGATGTTCGTGCGGTGCAAGGCGTCCAGCTCGTCGAGATCCAGTTCGGCCACCGGCGCGAGGAACATGCGCCCGGCCGAGTTCACGACCGCGTCCACGCCGCCGAAGCGGGACTCGGCCTCGGCGAACATCGCGGCCACGGCAGTCTCGTCGGCAACGTCGGCCTGGTACGCGAACGCCTCCGCTCCGGCGGCGGTCGCCTCCTTCACCGCGGCGGCGGCCTCGTCGGCGTTCCCTGCGTAGCCCACCACGATCGCGTAGCCCTGCGCCGCCAGCCGCTGCACGATCGCCCGGCCGATGCCGCGCGAGCCGCCCGTGACGATGGCCGTGCGGGTCCCGTTTTCGATGCTCATTGCTCGCTCCTTCATTCGGTGTCGATGCAATCTTGGACCCGAATGCCGAGGTCAGCGAGGGTTGCGTTGACCCCGGGGTTGCCGACCCCTCCCTCAGTCGACTCGTCGGTTCCGCCGGAGCGTGGATGATTGACGGGTGGACGCCACTGAACTCGCCGCCTTCCTCCACTCGCGCCGCGACCGGCTGCGGCCGGCCGACGTCGGCCTCACCGGAGGGCCGCGCCGCCGCGTGCCCGGCCTGCGCCGCGAGGAGGTCGCGTTCCTCGCGAACGCCTCGATCGACTACTACATCGAGCTCGAACGCGGCCGCGGCGTCCAGCCCTCGGCGCAGATGCTCCTCGCGCTCGCGCGGGCCCTGCGCCTCACCGGCGACGAACGCGACCACCTGTTCCACCTCGCCGGGCACCCGGCCCCGCCGCCCCGCGAACCGTCCCGCGAGACCGACCCTTCGCTTCTCGCCCTGCTCAAGCGCCTCGACGGCACTCCGGCGCGGATCATGACGGACCTGCACCAGCCGCTCGCGCAGAACCGGCTCGCGGCCGAACTCCTCGGCGAGATCGACCCGGTCGGCGAGCCCGGCTACGCGAGCAGCATCGTCTACCGCTGGTTCACCGATCCGTCGGCGCGGGCGGTGTACCCGGCCGCGGACCATGTGCGCCACGCCCAGTCCTTCGTCGCGGACATGCGCGCGATCGCCGCCAGGCGCGCCCTCGCGGGCGGCGACGCCGAAGCGGAGAAGATGGTCGCCGACCTCCTCGACCGCAGCGACGAGTTCGCCCGCCTCTGGGAGGCGCGGGACGTGGCGGTGCGCCGCTTCGACCGCAAGCGCTTCGTCCACCCCGCGATCGGCATGATCGAACTCGAATGCCACCACCTCTTCACCGAGGACGGCGGCCAGCGCCTCCTCTGGCTCGCCCCGACCGAGGGCACCGACGCCGCCGAGAAGCTGGCTATGCTCGGCGGATGAGTGCCACGGTGATCACGCGGTCGAGTCTGGCCGCCGACCTCCGGCGGATCGGACTGTCCGAGGGCGACGCGGTGATGGTCCACGCGGCCTTCGGGAAGGTGGGGCCGGTGCTCGGCGGCCCGGACGCGCTGGTCGACGCCCTGCTCGAGGTTGTAGGTCCGCAAGGGACGGTCTTGAGCTACCAGGACTGGGAGCTGAGCGTCGACGTGTGGGACGAGCACGGCCGGGTCCGGCCGGAGCTGCGCGACCACGTGCCGCCGTTCGATCCCGCGACGGCCCGCCCGGCGCGCGACCACGGCGTGCTCGCCGCCGTGATCGGCACCCGCGCGGGCGTGCGCCGCAGCGGGAATCCGGGCGCTTCGGTCGCGGCGCTCGGCGCCCGCGCCGAAGCGTTCACCGTCGGCCACCCGCTCGACTACGGATACGGCGCGGACTCGCCGTTCGCGCGCCTCGTCGCGGCCGGCGGCCGGGTGCTCATGGTCGGTGCGCCGCTCGACACGATGACGCTCCTGCACCACGCCGAGCACCTGGCGGACCTTCCCGGCAAGCGCCGCATCGAGATCGAGTACCCGCTGGCGGCCCCGACCGGCACGGCCTGGCGCGTCGTCGAGGAGTTCGACACCAGCGAACCGGTGGTTCCCGGCCCGCCCGAGGACTACTTCCGCCTCATCGTCGAAGACTTCCTCGCGACGGGCGCGGGCGAGCGCGCCCGCATCGGTGAAGCCGACAGCGTGCTCGTGGACGCACCGGCCATGGTGGACTTCGCCGTGGGCTGGCTCGAGTCCCGCTACGGGTAGCGCTGTCGTCGGTGCGTCAGGCGAGAACGAAGGCGACGACGAGGCCGGCTGCATCGCCGGTCGAATCGATGCGGGGACGGTGGGTCCGGCCCGTCAGGCGCTGATGTCGCGCAGCCGCAGCAGCCGCCGCAGCCCCTCAGGGTCGCCGCTGTCCGTCGGTACGAGGGCGGCTTCGAGTCTCGGCCGCACCGCGTCCGCGTCGAGGTCGGTCCCGATGGCGACCAGTTCGCCGCCGGGCGCGTTCCCGGCGCGGTCGGCGACGTGCACCTGGTCGCCGACGACGTTGACCGTGAAACGCCGCAGACCGCGACCCGTGTCCACGGCGACCGTGCCCTTGATCCGGTACGCGCCCTCCGGCGGGTCCTGGCACAGGCCGATCAGGCGGCCGGGGTCCACGGCGGCGTCGGTTCGCACGGTCACGGCCGCCGCGTGCCGGTGTCCTTCGTGCTGATGCAACTGCCTCGCAAGGGCCGCAAGGGGAAGCTCGTCCTGAGGGTCCTCGGCGGACGCCACGTCGTACACGAGCTCCGGATCCACCCGTCCACGCGACGTGCGCACGATGTGGATACCGGGGTTGACCTCGCGAATGCGCTCCTCGATCGCGGCGACGGCGGCGTCGGCCCGGTCCGCGGGGAGCCTGTCGACCTTGTTGATCACCGCCAGCGTCGCGACGGCGAACCGGGCGGGCGGCGAGCCGCCCCGGTCCACAGTGGCGAAATGCTCGACCGCGTCGACGACGTCGACCACGCCGCCCGGCCGCACCCGCTCCACCTTGCTCGCCCGGATCATCCAGGCCAGCACGCCGGGTTCCGCGATGCCGCTGGCCTCGACGATGACGGCGTCGAGGCGACGGCGGGGATCGGTCAACGTCTCCAAAGCGCTGTCGAGCCCCCCGATGTCGTCCAGGCAGCAGAGGCAGCCACCGGAGATCGAGACCGGCTCGTCGATCTGCCCGGTCACGAGGGCGGCGTCGACGTTCACGGTGCCGAAGTCGTTGACGATCACGCCGACACGGGCGCCCGGCCGGCTCAGCAGATGGTTCAGCAACGTCGTCTTCCCCGCACCGAGGTGGCCGGAGAGGACGATGACGGGCACCGGGCCGGAGCCGTTCGAGGCGAGGCTGCTCACCCGCAGAGGGTAACGGGACTGATGGAGCCGATGGCGAGGCGTCCGGGGGGCGGACTCCGCGAGCGGACGATGCCGGCGTCGACAGCGGTCTGCGTGCCCGCGACGTGCGGGCTACAGAGGACGGCGCATGCAGACGCGGGGCCAGCGGTCGAGGCCGTGGGCGGCCTCCTGCTCGCGGACCTCGCGGAGCCCGGGGGTGAGATCGCCGGGCGCGATCGGGGTGAAACCGCAGCGGGCGTAGTACGGCGCGTTCCAGGGGACCTCGGTGAACGTGGTCAGCGTGAGGGAGTCGAGGCCGTCGGCGGCGGCCCGGGCCGCCGCGTGCTCGATGAGGGCGCGGCCGATGCGGCGGTGGGCGAAGTCCGGGTGCACCGAGACCTGCTCGATGTGGAGGGCGGCGTCGACCGGTTCGGCGAGGAGGTAGGCGACGGGGAGGTCCTCCTCGGCGGCGACCCAGGCGAGGCCCATGCGCTGGTGGCGGGCGAGTTCGGTGAAGGAGAACGGTTCGTCGTCGGCGATCTCGGGCATGCCGATGCCGCGGAAGCACTCTCCCGCGGCGCGTTCGAGGTCCTGCAGGAGTGGAAAGTCGGCGGTGACGGCGGGTCGGATGCGCATCGGCTCAGTGTGCCGAGCCGGGGCGGTGGCGGCAAGCGGAATCGCCCGCCGCCACCGGCGGCTTACGGGAGCCGCTTGAGCTCGATCATCGCCGAGGCGTAGTCGGCCGGGTCGAGGCCCAGCTCAAGGCCGTGCGAGGCGAGGATCGCGCCGTGGTGGACGCGTCCGGTGCGCTCGTCCCGGTAGCGGGCGTCGGGGTCGAGCCCGTGGAGCTTCAGCAGCGGGTCCGGGTAGGCGAAGGAGCGCGCCGCGCGCCAGGCCAGGACCACGACCGCGTCGTCCTTGGCGTACTGGACGCCCGACACCGTGCCCGCGCGCAGCGGGTATCGGCGGCCGAGCTGCACGGTCGGACGGATCCGCTTGTAGTCGGCCACGAGCTCCGCGCCGCGCGCCTGCTCCTCGTCGCTCCAGATCCGCAGGTCCCCGCCGACGGCGAGCACCCCGGCCATCGCCACGTGGAAGCGGAAGTCGAGCGGGACCGCCCTGCGCGTCAACGGGTTCGGCGAGTCGGTCACCCACGCGCCCATGACCCGCGCGGCGTAGGCCTGCGCGAAGCCCTCCTGGATCGCGATGCGGTCCAACGCGTCCGTGTTGTCCGAGGTCCACACCTGGTCGGTGCGGCGCAGGATGCCGAAGTCGACCCGGCCGCCGCCCGACGAGCACGACTCGATGCGCAGGTCCGGGTGGTCGGCGCGGAGCCGGTCCAGGATCGCGTACAGGTTGCGGGTGTGGTCGAACCAGAGCCGGTCCGGGTCCTCCGCCCCGGGCCAGCCGGCCTCGGTGAAGGGCCGGTTCATGTCCCATTTGACGAAGTCGATCTCGTTGTCGCTCAACAATTCGTCGAGCTGGGCGTGAATGTGCTCGGCCACGTCCTGGCGGGCCAGGTTGAGCACCAGCTGCTGGCGCACCTCGCTGCGGCGGCGGTGCGGCTGGTGGTAGACCCAGTCCGGGTGGGCGCGGTACAGGTCCGAATCGGGGTTCACCATCTCCGGCTCGACCCAGATCCCGAACCGCATCCCGAGGCCGTGCACATGCTTGATCAAGGGCCCCAGGCCGTCCGGGAACCGGTCGGGGTTCGGGGTCCAGTCGCCGAGTCCGGCCCGGTCGTTGACGCGCGCGCCGAACCAGCCGTCGTCCATGACGAACAGCTCGCAGCCCATCGCGGCCGCCCGGTCCGCCAGCCGCATCTGGTCCTCGGCGGTGAAGTCGAACTCCGTAGCCTCCCACGAGTTGTAGAGGATCGGGCGGACCTCGTCCGGGTGCGGGATCACGTGCGCGAGCGTGTACTCGTGCCAGGCGCTCGCCGCCCCGGCGAAGCCTCGCTCGGTGTGGAGGCCAGCCGCGATCGGGGTCTCCAGGGTCTCGCCGCCGCCCAGGCGGATCGCGATCGGGTCGTGGCCGAAACCGGCGGAGACGACGACGTTGCCGGTGGGGCCCTTCTCGACGGTGATGCGCCAGCTGCCGCTCCACGCCAGCGCGGTCGACCAGACCCGGCCCGAGGTCTCGGTGGCCGCGCCGTCGTCGACGGCGACCCACGGGTTCGCCTGGTGGCTGGTGACCCCGCGCCGGGAGCCGATCACCGTCTCGCCGTACGGGATCGTGGTGCGGGTGAGCTGCGTTTCCGCGCCCCATTCGCCGTGGAGCTGGCTCAGGCGCGGCGTGTCGAGCGCGGGCACGACCCAGGTCGCCGAGTCGGCCCGGACGACCTCGATCGGTTCGGTGCCGTTGTTGCGCAAAGTGAGCGCGCGCTCGATGACGTCGGAGTCGGCGTGGTTGCGGTAGCGGGCGCGCACTTCGAGCGGGTAGTGCCGGTCGGTGAAGACGAACTCCAGGCCGCCCTCGCTCTCGATCGCCTCGGTGAAGACGAGTTCGAGATCGCGGGTGCCGTCCGCGAAGCGGACCTGGAGGCCGTTGTGGCCGTACTGGAACGCCGAGGCGGCGCCCAGGTCGAACCGGGGTTCGCGGCCCACGACGGGCCGGAACGGCGACTCGGGCAGCTCGAGGAGGGCCAGCGCCTGCTCGCGGCTCAGCCTCGGTCCCCAGTGGAGGCCGCGGAGCCGGTCGTGCTCGTCGACGGCCACGACATAGCTCGTGTTCGGCGTGTCGATGGCCCAGAGGCGGGTGTCTGGCGCTGGCATTGGTTTCCCTTCGGGTGATGCGGGTGTACTGCGTTGGAGAGCCCGCCCTGAGGGGTCGGGGCAGGCTCTCCTTGACGCGCTGCTCCTATCGGAGGAGCGGCGCGAGCTCGAAGTGGTCGAAGTCCGCGGTGCGGCCTTCTCGGTCCCCGATGCCGGTGAACAGGCCGGGGTTGCCGATCTCGATGGTGTTGACGCCTTCCTCGAGGTCGACGATGAGCGGGTAGGACCAGAAGTCGTTCCAGCTCCAGGTGCCGCGCATGGGCACCGTGGCGGCCGCTTCGCCGTTCACGGTGAACTCGGCGTAGCGGGAGATGATGTTGGTGTTGTAGGCGTGGCCGCCGGTGCGCTCGTCGTTGGCGTAGTGGACGAGCAGGAGGTGCGGCCCGGCCTCGGCGGCTTCGACGGTGAGCGTGGCGGTGTTGCCTTCGCCGCCGCCCACGCCGGTGATCGCCTGTCCGGTTGTGGCCCAAGTGTTCTCGGTGAGCGCGGCGGTGCCGGTGAGCGCGGCGTCGGCGGCCGCGATCTGGGTGAATCCCTCTGGGCCGCCGTCGCCGGTGACGGTGAGGTCGTGGACGAGGAGGCCGCGGCGGCCGTCGGCGCTGAGCGCGATGCGGTTGACGCCCTCATGGAGGGCGAGGGTCTGCTCGCGCTGCAGTGGGAAGGCGATGTCCTCGCCGTGCGGGCCGAGCACGGTCAGCTCGCCCTTGCCGTCGGCGTCCACGGCGACCTCGTAGTAGCCGTCGGCCGGGGCGTACACGTCGAAGACGACCTGTGCGTCGCCCTCGACCGAGACACCCTCATCGCGGCCGTAGCGGTGGTCGGCGTCGCCTTCGGTGCGGGCGAACACGGCCGGGTAGGTGTGGGTGTCCACTACGGACGGGGTGAGGTCGATCTTGTCGAGTCCCGCTTCGCCGTAGGCGGTCCCGGCCTCGGTGTCGCTCTTGGCGAGTGCGACGGTGTTCTCCCCCGCTTCGAGGTCGACCTGGACGGTGACCTGGCCGCGCGAACCCCACTGCATGGTGGAGGGGTAAGTGACGTGGGCGGCGTCGCCGCCGTTGACGGTGAGGAACTGCTCGGTCGGCGAGGCGCCGGCGGCGAGGTCGCGGCCGTAGGTGTTCCCGTAGGTGACGGTGAGGTCGTAGGTCCCTGACTCGGGTACGTCCACGGTGAACTCCACGCGGCTCTCGGGACGGTTGAGCGAACCGACGCTCTTCCCGCCGGACGCCGGGAAGGAGAACGGCCGGGCGGCGCTGCCCTCGTCGTAGACGACGCCGGCGGTGATCGCGGCGTCCTCGGCCTCCCAGGTGCCGGTCCAGGGCACGTCGATCGTGTCGACCTTGCCGGTGCCCGGCGTGAGGGTGATCCAATAGGCGGACATGGGGTCGAGGTCGTGGAGGTCGATGCTCGCGGCGCCGTCCTTGGTGGGGCGCAACGCGATCTGGTCGATCGCCTGCGGCGCGGCCGCCGAGCCCTCGTTGCCGGTCCAGGCGATCTCGTGCACGGTCGCGGTGACCTTCTTGCCGAGGTTGATGCCGGCACTGCCAAGCCCGGTGAGGTCGACGGTGGTGTCTCCCGACCCGCCGCCGAAGAGGATCTGCGCCTGCTCCTTCGACTCGTCGTAGGTGGCGATGCCTTGGAGGGTGTCCATGGTGTTGTCCTGCGGGGGCGTGACCTGCGCGGTCTCGCCGGTCATGCCGGAGTAGGTCTTCAGGAACCACCAGCCGCCGTTCGGGACGTTGGTCTGCGGGGCGTTGCCGGAGAAGCCGCCCGCGGCGGTCCAGTAGGCCATGTCCGCGAGCGCGTCGGTGTCCTCGAACATCGCGGCCCACTGCACCATCTGGCCGGGCATGCCGAAGTCGCGGTTGTTGCCGTACTCGGTGATGTTGACCTGGCGCGGTTCGAGGCCGAGTTCGGCTTCGAGGGCGCGGTAGTTCGCCTCGTTGTTCGCGTAGTAGCGCAAGGAGTCCGGGGAGAGCTCGTGCCAGGTGATCACGTCCGGCACGGTCCCGGCCTCGACGACGTGCTCCATGAAGTCGCGCATGAAGCGGGCGTCGTAGTGGGACTCGTTCGGCCCGGCGATGGGAGTGTCCGGGGCGATCTCGCGCAGGCGCTCGTAGGCGAGGTCCCAGTCGTGAAGGTAGCGCGCGAGGGCGCCGTCGTAGTCGCCGCCGCGGCTGTACCAGATCCAGTCGGGTTCGTTGAAGGGCACGTAGACGAGCCGGTCGGCGTGCTCGGAGGCCTCCATGATCGGCACCATCTCCTCGACCTCCTGTAGGTAGGCGTCGATGCCGTCGTTCTGATACGGCCAGTCGGGGTACCAGTCCTGGAGGTTGACGAAGGCGTCGCCGCCGTCGTGCTCGGCGAGGGCGGCGAGCACGTCGTTGGCGTCGCCGTTGGGATGCTGGGTGCCGCCGGTCGGCTTGGGCGCCATGGAGGACATGTGGAGCGGGTCGAGGAGGCTGTCCCCGGGGACGCCGGATTCGGAGATGCCGTAGAGGGAGCCGATGGCCCCGTACGTGGGCGCGCCGGTGAGGTGTCCGAAGTCGACGGCGAGGACGGGCGCGTCCTGGCCCTGCGCGGGCGCGGCGGCGAGACCGGTGAGGAGGCCGGTCGCGGCAGTGGCGGCGAGGCCTCTGCGGAGGAGTGGATGCATTGCTGCCCTTTCAATTGTCGTCATTGACGCGGCGGTCCCGAGGTCTCTCGTACGACGAGTTCCGGGGAGCGCCAGGAGGGTCGGGGATCGGAGCCGCCTTCGAGCTTGTAGCGCAGGAGGTCGAAGGCGCCGCGGCCGACGCCGCGGAAGTCGAGGTCCACTGTGGTGAGCGGCGGGACGTGGTAGGCGGCGAGCGGGTAGTCGTCGAAGCCGACGACGCTGAGGTCGCCGGGGACGCTGCGGCCCGCGCGGTGCGCGGCGTGGAGGACCCCGAACGCGAGGTCGTCGTTGCCGCAGAGGATGGCGGTCACAGCCGGGTCGGCGACGAGCCCGGTCGCGGCCTCGGCCGCTGCGGCCACCGACCAGCCGGAGTCCACGGCTTCGGGGGCCGTGATCCCGGCGGCGGCCAGCGCCTCGGCCCAGCCGGTGCGGCGGCTGGCCTTGCCGGGGATGGCGAGGTAGTGGACCGTGCGGTGCCCCATGTCGAGCAGGTAGCGGGTGGCGCGGGCGGCGACGGTGCGGTCGTCGAGGGAGATGAGCCAGTCGGCGTCCCTGTCGCCGTTGCCGAGGTGCTCGCCGCCGGTGGCGACGGTGGTGCCCGGCTGCCGCTCGTGGAGGACGCGCATCGCGTAGGTGGTGACCTCGTCGTGCGCGATGACGATGGCGGCGGCGCCGTCGTGGGAGAGGCGGCCGAGGATGTCGGCCTCGCTGTAGTCCTGGTCGGGGTCCATGACGGAGATGAGCACGGAGAACCCGGCGGCCCTGGCGGCGTCCTCGATGCCGCGCAGGGTCTCGGCGGTGCCGTACAGGGAGGTGTCGGTGGTGAGGACGGTGACCGACCGCACGGCGCCGCCGGCGAGGGCGCGGGCCGACCGGTTGGGCCGGTAGCCCAGGTCGGCGATCGCGGCTTTCACCCGTGCCCGCGTGGCGTCGGCGACCATCGGGGCGTCGTTGATGACGCGCGAGACGGTCTGGTGCGACACCCCCGCCAGCTTGGCCACGTCGAAGATGCTCACGGGTCGGGGTCCGGCGGCGCTCATGCTGTCGGTTGCCTTTCGCTACAGGATCATTCGGCGTTGGCGATCGCGACGACCGCCTCGGCCGCGGCTTGGGCGTCCTTCTGCCCGAGCCAGACCTGATTGAACTCGTCGAGCGCGGCGGTGCCGAAGGCGGCGTCGTTCATCGAGAGCGGGTAGCCGATGGTGGTGCCTTCGGCGGCGGTCTGAAAGCCGTGGACGTCGATGCCTTCGTCGGACCAGTAGTCGGCGAAGCCCTGGTTGAGGGAGCTGACGCCGGGCCAGACGGAGCCCATGTCGGTCGCGATGGCCTGGGCCTCTTCGGAACCGAGGAATTTGACGAGTTCCCAGGCCTCGTCGGGGTGCTCGGTGCCGGCGTAGATGCCGTTGGAGAGGCCGTTGATGACGGTGCCGGAGCCGACGGGCCCGGACGGGTTGTCGGCCACGGCCCAGGTGCCCGGCTCGAGGCCGTCGCGGTAGAAGCTGAGCATCCACGAGCCGTCGAGGGTGGTGGCGGCCTGGCCGGGGACGACGTAGTCGCCGGGGACGCCGCCGTTGGGCTGGTTGGTGGATTCGGCGGGCACGGCCACGTGCCACTTGTTGTAGAGGTCGGCGGTGAACTGGATCGCCTCGACGCATTCGGGGGCGTCGATGGCGTAGTCGCCCCACGGCTCGGTCTGGAGCTGGCAGCCGTTCTGGACCGCGTAGTTCCACCAGTCGGTCTGGCCGGTGTTGGAGGACATGGCAGTGCCGTACTGGACGACGTTCTCGGGGTCGAAGTCCGGGCTCAGGGCGTTGTTGCCGTCGGCGTCCACGGTGAGCTTCTGCAGGAACTCCACGTAGGTGCCGCCGTCGACGGGGTTCCATTCGAGGTCATTGACGGTGGCCGGGTCGATGCCGGCGGCTTCGAGGGCGTCGAGGCGGTAGACGAGCGCGATCGAGTCCCAGTCCTTGGGGAGGCCGTACTGGTCGTCCTCGAACTGCCAGGAGTCGTAGAGGCTCGCGGGGTAGACCGAGGGGTCGACGCCGTCCTCCTCGATGTAGTCGGTGATCGGCAGCAGCACGCCGTTGCTGGCGTAAGTGGGGAAGCGGGAGACGTGGTTCCAGAACACGTCCGGGGCCTCCTCGGCCGCGAACTGGCTGTCGAGCCCAGCCCAGTAGTCCTCCCAGGGGTTCTGCTCGAGCTCCACCTCGATGTCGGGGTGGTCCTCGTTGAAGGCCTTGATCATCGCTTCGAGGGCGGGCCGCTGGTTGTCGTCCCAGAAGGCGTAGCGCAGCGTCACCGGTCCGCCGTCGTCGCCGCCGCCCGGGGGGGGGGCGCGGGGGGGGGCGGGGGCCGCCGCGGCGGGGGCGGGCGGGCGCGGGGTGTTGAGAGCGGGT
>NZ_JAPZVQ010000001.1:572397-685916 GCF_027622945.1 Glycomyces lechevalierae
GGGCGGGTGGGTGTCGCCCACCTACGCGCGCCCCCTGCCCCCCGCCCCCCCCGGCGCCCCCCCCCCCGCCGCCGAGTCCGGCGGGGAGGGCGAGCGCGAGCGCGGCGAGGGCCGCCGTGCGCGTCTTGTTCATGCCTGTTGCCTTTCGTCTTTGAAGGGTTCGGGGCGTCACTTCATGCCGCTGAGGGCGATGGAGCGGACGATGTGGCGCTGGAAGACCAGGAAGACGGCGACCAGCGGGAGGAGCGCCATGGTGGAGGCGGCCAGGATGAGGTGGTACTCCTGGTTGAACTGGGACTGCATCTGCGCGATGCCGCGCGTGATGACCCGGGTGGACTCCGAGTGGGTGATGATGAGCGGCCACAGGAGGTTGTTCCAGGTGTTGACGAAGCTGATGATGGCGAGCGTGCCGAGGATCGGCTTGGCCATGGGGACCATGACGCGCCACAGGATCGTGAACGTCCCGGCCCCGTCGATGCGGGCGGCCTGCTCGATCGACTCGGGGATGGTCTTGAAGTACTGGCGCACCAGGAACACGCCGTAGGGCATGAGGAACCCGAACACGAACGGCAGGATCAGGCCCACGTGCGTGTCGACCAGGCCGAGCTCGCGCACGATGATGAACGTGGGCACGAGGGTCACGATCTGCGGCACCATGAGCGTCGCGATGTAGGCCCAGAACAGCTGGTCGCGGCCGGGGAAGTCGAGGCGCGCGAAGGCGTACGCGGCGAGGGTGGAGAACACGAGCTGGCCCACGGTGACAGCCACGGCGACGAGCACGGAGTTGACGACGAAGGTGGCGAAGTCGTAGCGGCTCCAGACCTCCCCGAAGTTCGTGAGGATCGGGTTCGCGGGGAGCGCCCACGGCTCGGAGGTCAGGATCTCCTGTTTGGACTTGAACGCGGCGTTCAGCGTCATCAGGTACGGGGCCACGGAGAGCAGCGCGCCGGCGATGAGCACCAGGTAGAGCGGGATCTTCTTCATGCTTGGGCCCTAACTGAAGTCGTAGGTGGTGCGCTTGCGGAAGAACGCGGCCTGCGCGAGGGTGATGAGCGCGATGATCGCGAAGAGGATCACCGCGAGCATCGACGCGTACCCGGCGTTGCGCTGCGTGAACGACTCCAGGTAGATCTGGTAGTTCAGCGTCGCGGTCGAGCCGGCCGGGCCGCCGGCGGTCATCACGTGGATGGTGTCGAAGACCTGGAACGAGCCGATGACGCTGGTGATGAGCACGAACAGCATCGCCGGGCGCAGCAGTGGCAGGGTGATCTTGAAGAACCGGTACAGCGGCGAGGCGCCGTCCACATCGGCCGCTTCGTAGAGCTGGGCCGGGATCGCCTGCAGCCCTGCGAGGAAGAACAGCATCGTGTAGCCGGTGAACTGCCAGACGTTCACCGAAGCGATCACCGGCATCGCCCACTTCGAGTCGGTGAGCCAGGCGGCGCCGTCGACGCCGAACAGGTCGAGGAAGCGGTTCAAGGCCCCGTACTGCGGGTCGAAGACCCATCGCCAGATCACGCCGAGCGCCACCGGCATCGCCATCCAGGGCAGCACGTAGAGCACGCGAAACGTGTTGCGGGCCTTGATCTTCGAGTTCAGGGCCAGCGCGAGGAGCAGGGCGAGGACGGTCTGGGCGGGGATGTTGAGGAGCACGTAGTAGAAGGTGTTGCCGATCGACTTGAGCGCCCGCTCGTCCCCGGCGAGTTCGCGGTAGTTCTCGAGGCCGATGAACTCGGGGTCGGAGAGCAGGTTCCAGTCGTAGAAGCTCAGGATCACGACGATGACGATCGGCGCGATCAGGAAGACCGCGAAGCCGAGGATGCTCGGCGCGAGCATCGCGTAGGCCTCGACGGCCGCGCGGGTGCGCAGGCGCGGGCGCTTCTCGGGCGCGGCGTCAGGAACTGGAGGCATGGCACCTGGCTTGTCACGTAGGGGTCGGGAGTGAAGAAATGTTAGCGCTCACGGTCGAGACACGTCAATATCTGAATCGATCTCGGTTCGGTTTCCGTGAGCGCTCACAGACGCAGGGCGCGAAGGACGTGGACGAAGCGGAGGTGAATCTATACTATGTCGATAGGATATCTGTAATATCAGTCCGCCCCGACTCGGAGAAGCCGTCATGAGCAGCGAATACCTCTGGTACATCCCCAATCAGGCCCGCCCCGGGCACCGCGGCGACGACGTCGTCGAGGGCCACAACAGCCTGGAGACCCTGACCGAGCAGGCGAGAGCGCTCGAGGACCACGGCTGGGGCGGCGCGCTCCTCGGCACGAGCTGGGGCCGTCCGGACACCTTCACCGTGGCCACGGCGCTCGCGGCCCGGACCACCGCCTTCAAGCCGCTCATCGCGATCCGGCCCGGCTACTGGCGTCCGGCCAACTTCGCCTCGGCCGCCGCCACCCTCGACCACCTCACCGGCGGGCGGGTCCTCGTCAACATCGTCTCCGGCAAGGACGGCATCGAGGCCTACGGCGACCGCGAAGGCGCGCAGGCGGACCGGTACGCCCGCACCCGCGAGTTCATCCAGATCGCGCGCCGCCTCTGGACCGAGGACCACGTCACCTACCGGGGCGAGCACTTCAGCGTCACCGACTCGACCCTCGAGCTCAAGCCCGTCGTCGACGGCGAGCGCCGCCACCCGCGCCTGTACTTCGGCGGCGCTTCGGAGGCCGCCGAGAAGGTCGCGGCCGCCGAGGCGGACGTGCAGTTGTTCTGGGGCGAACCGCTCGACGGCGTCGCCGAACGCATCGACCGACTCAAGAAGCTCAGCGCCGACCTCGGCCGCGAGCACGCCCCGCTCGAGTTCGGCCTCCGCGTGACCACGCTTGTGCGCGACACGACCGAGCAGGCCTGGGCCGACGCCGAGGCGCGCGTGGAGCGGATGGCCAAGGCGAACAAGGCGGTCCTCGACCACGACTGGCGCGGGGCCACCGGCCAGCGGCGACTCCTCGACCTCGCCGCGCGCGGCGACGTGCTCGACGACAACCTCTACACGGCCCCGGGCCGGGTGGGCGGGGGCGGCGCGGGCACGACCTGGCTCGTCGGATCGGCCCAGGACGTGGCGAAGTCGCTGCGCAAGTACGAAGCCCTGGGCGTCAGCCACTTCGTCCTCTCGGACACGCCGTACCTGCCGGAGATCAAGCGGCAGGGCGACCAGCTGCTGCCGCTCCTGCGGGGCTGACCTGCTCGAGCGGTGCGGCGTGCTGCTCGCTACCGGCCCAGTTCGGCGGCCTTGCGGTCGAAGCCCAGACGGCGGTTGGCGGTGAGGACCGCCCAGGCCGCGGCGGCCGGGAGGAACAGGGCGAGGTTCGGGCCGAAGACCGGCAGTTGCGTCGCGGCGAGGGCGGCGGCGAGCACGGCGAGCCAGGCGAGCGGGGCCAGAGGGCGGGCCGCCGCGGCGTGGAGCGCGACGGTGAGGAGTTCGAGGGGTCGCTCCGCTGTGACTCCTTGCAGTGCAACGCAGCAGACCGCGATCACGGCTGCCGCGACGAGTGCTCCCCCGGCGGTGATCGCGAGGAACGCGCCGTCGCCGGAGCCGTAGAGGGCCGCGTTGTAGGCGAGGAGCAGTTCGATGACGGCCGTGCCCGCCCAGAGCCGGCGCAGTCGTACGGCGCCGGTGGCGAAGGCGCGCCAGAAGCGGCCGAACACCGCACCCGCGTAGCCGCCCTCCGCGATGAAGTCGCGCGTCCCGGCGAGGACCGCGTAGACGCCGGGGCCGATCGGGAGGGCGGCGACGACGCCGAGCCAGATGGCGGCGTGGGAGGCGCGGCCCGAGGCCTGGTCGAGCACGATCGCCGGGAGGGCGGTGAGCAGGAACAGTGCCGAGACGGCGAAGCACTGGAAGACCGCGAGGAGGACGCGGGAGAGCCGGCCGTCGTACGCGAACAGTCCCTTGGGGACTCCCATGGCGCTCAACCCTTCACCGCCCCGATCGACATGCCCTTGATGAAGTAGCGCTGGAACGCGGCGAAGAGGAGCACCGAGGGCACAGTGGCGACGATCGCGCCGGTGTAGATGAGCTCCCACTGGGAGGCCATCAGCCCGGACATGCGGCTGAGCGCCACGTTGATCGTCCCGGCCGACGAGGCGTCGAGGAACACCAGCGGGATGAAGAAGTCGTTCCACAGCCCGAGCGCCTGGATGATGACGAACGCCGAGGTCACGGGCAGGAGCATCGGGAAGACGATGGACCAGAAGGTGCGCAGGCGGCCCGCGCCGTCCATGTTCGCGGCCTCCTCGATCTCGCGCGGCACGCCTTTGATGAAGCTGCAGTAGAGGAGCACGCCGAACGCGGCGGACCCGCCGAAGTGGACGAGCATGACGCTGGTGAGGGTGCTGTAGAGCCCGATCTCGTTCATGGAGGTGACGAGCGGGATCATCCGCACCTGGAAGGGGATCATGAGCCCGGCGATGAAGAGCAGGTAGATCCAGCGGCCGGTGCGGCCGCCGACCCGCTCGATCCCGTAGGCGGCCATGGGGACCAGGGCCAGGAGGATGGCGAGCGTCCCGGCCGTGATGATCGCCGTGTTGAGCAGCGCCTCGCCGTACTCGGTGGTCTTGAAGAGGGTCACGTAGTTGCCGAAGTCGAGGGAGGTCGGCAGGCCCATGGGGTCCTTGGTGATGTCCGCGTAGCCGCGGAAGGAGTTGAGCAGCGCGTACAGCACCGGGAAGGACACGGCGAGCACGAGGACCGACAGCACGGCCATCACGACGACCTCGCCGGGCTTGAGGCGGCGGCGCTCCTTGGCGCGCTTCGGCTTCACGACGGTCACGCTTGGATCTCCCTGCTGCGCATGTAGCGGTTGGCGATCATCGTGGTCGCCATGACCACGATGAAGAGGACGACGGCGGCGGCGCTGCCGTAGCCGGCGCGGTACTCGCCGAAGCCGACCTTGTAGATGAAGAACGCCATGGTCTCGCTGATGAACCCGGGCCCGCCCATGGTGAGGACCATGATCTGGTCGAAGATCGTCCATCCGGCGATCATCATGAGGGTCATGTTGACGGTGACGGCCCCGGCGAGCATGGGCCAGGTGACGTAGCGGAACACCTGGGCGCGCGAGGCGCCGTCGATGCGGGCGGCCTCGACGAGCTCCTGCGGCACCGACTGGAGGTTCGCGAGGTAGATCAGGGTCGTGTTGCCGCCCAAGGTGAAGCAGATGATGAACAGCAGGACCCAGAGGACGATGTCGTGGTCGCCGAGCCAGTCACGGGTCTGCGCGTCGAGGCCGAGGGCCTTGAGCGTGGAGTTGACGGCGCCGAAGTTGTAGTTCAGCACGTACTTCCAGATGGTGGCGGCGATGAAGCCGCTGACCAGGGCGGGGAGGTACACGATGGTGCGGAAGAAGCCCTGGGCGTGGTCGAGCTTGTCGAGCATCATCGCGACGCCGAGGGCGATCGCGTTGACGACGACGGCCGAGCCGAGGCCGAGGATGAGGGTGTTCCTGACGGCGTTCCAGAACCGGCCGGAGGTGAGGATGTCCTCGTAGTTGCGCAGGCCCACGTACTGGAAGGTGTCGCTGATGCCGTCCCAGTCGGTGAGGCTGAACTGGATCGACTGCAGCGAGGGCACGATCATCATGAGCGCGTACAGGATCGCCGCCGGGGCGATGAACAGGAGCATGGCGGTGCGCTGCCGGTCGAAGCGGGCGCGGCGGCGGCCCGGCGCGGGCCGGGCGGCGGGCGGGGGCTCGGCCGGGAGCGCTTTGACGAGCACTTGCTGGTCGGTCACAGGTCGTCCTCTCTGACGGTTCGGGCGGCGCCCCGGGGTGGGCGCCGCCGAAGTTGCCGCTAGCCCTCGGCCATGTTCTTCTCGAATTCGTCCTGGGACTTCTCGATGAGCTCGTCGACGGTGATCTGGTCGTCCATCATCTCGATCCGGCTCTGGCGGAAGAAGGTCTGGAACGTGGAGTGGTTGGGGTTGTTCGGCTCGTTCTCGTACCAGGCGAGCTTCGGGTTCTCCAGGAGCCCGAAGTAGTCGGCGGCGCCGGGGATGCTGGAGTTGCGGGTGACCTCGGCGGCCGCCTTGATGTTCGGGGAGACGACGCCGGTGGCCTCCATGAGGTCGCAGGCCTCGACCGAGTAGTAGTACTCGAGGAATTCGACGGCGGCGTCGTACTGGGCGCCGTCGTCCTGCGCCTGCTTGGAGATCGCGATGCCGGAGGCGGTCTCGCCGTTGACGGAGTTCTTGAGCACGTTGAGGGTGCCGTCGTCGGCGGGGATGATGAAGAGCCCCGCGTTGTAGTCCGGGTCGACCTTCGCGATGTCGTTGAGCCGCCCGAGGCCGGCGGAGGAGGTCGCCATGATCGCCTGGCCGTTGACGAGGAGCGTGGAGGTCTGGGCGTCCTGAGTGGACTGCCAGCCTTCGAGGGCGTACTCGTCGGTGATGGTCTTCAGCCGCTCCATGGGCTCGCGCAGGTCGGCGATGGTCGCCTCCCCGGCCTCGACGGTGTTCCAGAAGCCGCCGCTCTCGCTGTACTGCGCGAAGGTGGGCGCGGCGAGGGGCTTCCAGATCTGGTCCGAGGGCCAGACCTCGGCGGCGGCCATCGCGAGCGGGACGTCGCCGTTGGCCTTGATGGCGTCCATGAGGGCGATGAACTCGGCGTACGTGGTGGGCACCGCGAGGCCGTTCGCCTCGAAGTAGTCCTTGTCGTAGACGATGTTGAACCCGATCTCGCCGTTCAGGGCCGTGCTCGGGACGATGTAGACCGAGCCGTCCTCGGCGGGCGAGTACACCTCGTCGCTGAGCAGGGCGGTGACGCTCTCGGGGATCGGCGCGATCTTCCCGGCCTCCATGTAGGTGAGCGTGTCGCGCATGTCGACCAGGGCCGGCCAGTTGCCGGTGGCGTCGATGGTCTTCAGCGCCGTCGCGTAGTCGGCGGCGGCGGGCAGGGGCTCGGGCTCCACCACGACGTTCTCGCTCTGGGCGTTGAAGGCCTCGGTGACCGCGGCGACGACCTCGTTCCAGGTGGCGTCGCCGGTGGCGTAGAGGAAGCGGATCAGGGTCTTGCCGCCGCCGTCGCCGCCGCCGGCCGAGGGGCCGCACGCCGCGAGCGCGGGGGCCGCCACCGCGGCCGCCGCCCCGGCCTTGACGACCGCGCGGCGCGAGAGGTTCGCAGAGCTCATGGGATCTCCTTCAGGGGTGAGCGAGTGGGTCGCTCGCATAGAAACCGGATTCTGTGAGACTAGGTGAGGGCTGTCACGAGCGCAAGCCGAGTTTGCCGAATCGTTACACGCGAGGGTCGAGGTCGTTGCGGTTGGCATCGAAATCCCAGTACAACGGCCTGATGGCGCATCGACGCCCGCGACGCGGGGCCGGGGTCGACAGATCCACTCGGCTCCTTTACAGTAGAAATCGATTTCTACACGCATCGTTCGGAGGACCCTTCTCGTGGCCGATCACCCCAAGGCGCTGTTCGCGATGGACCCCGTGTTCCTGCCGCAGCTCTTCCCCGAACCGCTCATGCGCCGCCTCGGCGCCGCGCTCGACATCGACCCGGGAACGGTCGCCGAGCGGCTCGACGGCCCCGGAACGGACGAGATCCTCGCGGACGTCGAGGTGATCGTCTCCGGCTGGGGCGCGCCGCCGCTCGACGCGGCGGTCCTGGAGCGGGCCCCGAAGCTGCGGGCCGTGCTGCACGCGGCCGGGTCGGTCAAGGGCCTCGTGGGCGACGCCCTCTGGGAGCGCGGCATCGCGGTCGCCTCGGCGGCGGGAGCGAACGCGCTGCCGGTCGCGGAGTACACGCTCGCGGCGATCCTGATGGCGGGCAAGGGGATCTTCGGCCTCCGCGAACGGTTCCGGGCCGAGCGGTCCTTCGAACTGGGCTACATCCACCCCGAGGTCGGCAATTTCGGCCTGCGGGTCGGCCTCATCGGGGCCTCGGCGATCGGGCGGCGCGTCATCGAACTGCTGCGGCCCTTCGACGTCGAGGTGCTGCTCGCCGATCCGTTCGTGAGCGAGGACGAGGCCGCCGCGCTCGGCGTGCGCCTCGTGGACCTCGACCACCTCGTCGCGCAGGCCGCCGTCGTCAGCGTCCACGCCCCCGACCTGCCCGAGACCCGGCACCTCATCGACGCCGAACGCCTCGCCGCAATGAAGGACGGCACCGTCCTGATCAACACCGCGAGGGGGCGCCTGGTCGACACGGACGCGCTCGTCGCCGAACTGCGCACCGGCCGCCTCGCCGCCGTCCTCGACGTCACCCATCCCGAACCGCCGCAGGCGGACTCGCCGCTGTTCGACCTCCCGAACGTCTTCATGACCCCGCATGTGGCCGGTTCGCAGGGGAACGAGCTCGCCCGCATGGGACTGTGCACGGTGGAGGAGGCCGAACGATTCGCGGCCGGGCAGCCGCTGCTCAACCGGGTCGACCCCGAACTCCTCGGCAGGCGGGCGTGAGCGCCCCCGCCTGATCTAGGCTTTTGAACGTCCGGACGGGAAAGGGGCACCAGGTGCGCGAGACCTCAGGCGGCGGGAAGCGTCCCACGGTCAAGGACGTGGCGGCGGCCGCCGGCGTGTCCGCGCCGACGGTCTCCCGCGTGCTCGCCGGGAACTACCCGGTCGCCCCGGCCACGCGCGCGAAGGTGCTGCGGGCCATGAAGGACCTCGACTACGTCGTCAACGCGCATGCCCGGGGCCTGGCGGGGGCGACGACCAAGACCGTGGCGTTCGTCGTGGACGACGTGACCGGCCCGTTCTACGCCTACATCGCGCGCGGCGTCGAGCAGCAGGCCGCCTCCGAAGGGCGCCTGTGCCTCCTGTGCACCACGCACGGCGACCCCGAGCGCGAGTTCGCCGTCGTCGAGCTCATGCGCGAGCAGCGCGCCGAGGCCGTGATCCTCGTGGGCGGGGCCTGGGACAACGAGGTGTACAAGGAGCGCATGGCGTACTTCGCGAAGGCGCTCGACAAGTCCGGTTCGCACCTGGTGCTGTGCGGCCGCCCGTCCCTCGGCGAGGGCGTGCCCGCGCTGGTGGTCCAGTACGACAACGTGGGCGGCTCGTACGGGATGACCGCGCATCTGCTCTCCGCCGGACACCGCGTGATCTGCTACCTCGGCCGCGAAGTCGGACTCTCCACTTCGGACGAGCGCATCGAGGGGTTCCGCCGGGCGCACGCCGACCACGGCGTCGAGCTCGACGAGCGGCTGATCCTGCCCGGCAGGTTCCAGATCGACGACGGGTACGCGCTCACCAAGCGGCTCCTCGCCGAACGCGACGACGTGACCGCGATCTTCGCGGGCACCGACATGGTCGCCATAGGCGTGCTGAAGGCCTTGCGGGAGAAGGGCATCCGTGTCCCCGAGGACATGTCCGTGGTCGGCTTCGACGACATCCCGATCGCCGCCGAGCTCACTCCGGCGCTCACCACGGTGCACGTCCCGCACGAGCAGCTGGGCCGCGAGGCCGTGCGGCTCGCCTTGCGCCGCAGCGAAGGCGCCGCGACCGACCGCATCGTCCTCGGCACCCACATCGTCGTGCGCGACTCGGTCGCGCCGCCGCGCCGTCAGCGGTCGTAGGCGAGGCGGGCCTGGCGCGGCACGGGACCGAAGTCGCCGCGCTGGAAGTCCTGGAAGGCCTGCTGGATCTCGGCGCGGCTGTTCATGACGAACGGGCCGCCGAACGCGACCGGCTCGCGCAGCGGCGTGCCGCTGTAGACGAGCACGCGCGAGCGCTCGTCGCCGTCCGGCGCGGCCAGGTGCAGGGTCGTTGACTCGGCGCCGGGCACGGGCTCGGACCAGCCGGTCTGGCCGGCCTCCAGTTCACGGCCGCCCACGAGGACGCGGCCGCTCACCACGTGCGCGAAGAGCCGGTGCTCGCCGGGAACGGCGAGGTCGTAGGACGCGAGCGGGTCGAGCTGCGCGAGCACGCCCTGCACAGGGTGGTGCGTGTCCGCGCCGCCGGTGACGCCGTCCACCGTGCCGGCGTGGACGTCGAGCAGCACGCCCGGGGCGGCGACCTGCCGCATCGTCCCGCGGGTCAGGTCCTGGTAGCGGGAGGCGGTCATCTTCTTGGCGCGCGGCAGGTTCAGCCAGAGCTGGAAGGTGTGGGCGTGCTCGTTCCGGTAGGCGAGCTCGCGGTGCACGATGCCCTTCCCGGCGGTCATCCACTGCACCTCCCCCGGCTCGAGCGCCCCGGCGTTGCCGAGGTTGTCGCCGTGTTCCAGGACGCCGTCGACCACGAGGGTCACGGTCTCGAGGCCGCGGTGCGGGTGACATTCGAAGCCGGGGCTGGAGAACCAGTCCTCGGCCATGATGAGGAAGGGGTCGGTCAGGGCCGGATCATTGGGCGCGAAGGCGAGCGCCTTGTCGTCGACCTGCGAGTCCGGGCCGAGCATCTGCCTGGCCTCCACCCGGTTCAGGGTCCGCTGCAGTGCGGCGTCCATGGTCCGCCCTCCGCTCGTTCGATCGTGTCCCTCAAAGCTACATGATGTCTCATCTTTTTGCGCTCGGCCGACGCGCGGAACACGGTCAGCCGAGGTCGGGGGCCGCCTCGGGGAGCGGGCGCGCGCCCTCGGGGCGCAGGCCGTCGAGGATGAGCGCGAGGTAGCGCCGCCACAGGTCGGGCGAGGCGTTCGGCACGTACCCGGCGACGTAGTTCGGGGCGCACATGAGGAGGAAGACGTCTGTGCCGGTCACGTCCTCGCGCATCGCGCCGCGCTCGCGGGCCCGCGCCACGAGCCGGTCGATCGCGGCCGTCATCCGCTCGCGGGCGCGGTTGACGTCGGCCATCGACTCGCTCGCGCCCGCGAGGAAGGAGAGGTCGCGCTCCTGGCGCTGCATCGCGGCGGCGGTCAGGAACTCGCGCATCGCCGCGTCCGCGTCGTCTGATTCGTAGAGGCGCTCGCCGAGGTCGCTCAACGCCTCCATGCGGTCGATCAGGATCGCCGCGACCAGCTCGTCCTTGGTCGCGAAGTGCCGGAACACCGTCCCCTTGCCGACCCCGGCCCGGCGGGCGATGTCCGCCACAGAGGCGTCGAGGCCGTGCTCGGCGAACTCGTCGGCGGCCGCCGCCAGCAGGAGCTTGCGGTTGCGGGCGGCGTCGGCGCGGAGCGGGCGGGCTGCGGTCATGGCCCCACCCTACCAAGTTGACCGCCCGGTCCGGTTAGTGCTAGCGTTCCGGAACATGACCGCACGGTCCGCTTAGAGGAGGACACCATGAAGGCAGTCGTCGCCAACGACTACGGCCCGCCCGAGACCTACACCGTCACCGAGATCCCCGCCCCCGAACCCGGGCCCGGCCAGATCCAGGTGCGCATCGCCGCCGCCTCGGTCAACCCCGCCGACGTCAGAATCCCCAGCGGCGAGTTCCGCGAGCAGTTCGCCCTCCCGTTCCCGCACGTGCCCGGCAACGACTTCGCCGGCACCGTCAGCGAGGTCGGGCCCGGCGTCACCGCTTACGCCGTGGGCGACGAGGTCTTCGGGTTCGCCGTGCCGCGCGCGATCAGGGCCATGGCGGGCGGTGAACGGCCTTCGCTGACCACCGGCGCGCTCGCCGAGTACGCCGTCTTCGAGGCCGACACCCCGTTCATCGCCGTACGGCCGCAAGGACTCGGCGTCGAGGCGGCGGCGGCGCTGCCCACGGTCGGCCTGACCGTGCGCGCCATGCTCGCGAGTGCCGACGTGGAGCCGGGTGCCTCGGCGCTCGTCGTCGGGGCCACGGGCGGCGTGGGGACGGCACTGCTCCCGGCGCTGGCGGCGGTCGCGAAGGTGACCGCGACGGGGCGGCCGGAGGACGCGGACCGGCTGCGGGAGCTCGGTGCGGCGGAGGTGATCGGCTACGACGCGGCCGAGTACCCGTCCGGCGTCGACATCGCGTTCAACGTGACGCTGCCGGGCGACCGGCTCGCCGACGTGGCTGCAGCCCTGCGCCCGGGTGGGCGGCTGGTGACCATCACCTTCCCTGTGACGCAGCCGGAATGGCTCGGCCGCGACGACGTGGACCTGCGGTTCGTGCTGGACATGGACGGGAAGTTCGGCGGGATGCGGGAGGTCGCCGAGGCGGCCGGGCGCGGGGAGCTGGCCGCGGTGATCGGTCGGCGCTACATGCTGGACGAAGGGCCGCAGGCGATCGCGGATTTCGCGCGGCGGCACACGTTCGGGAAGCTCGTGGTCCGCGTCAGCTGATCGGGTCGAGGATGATCTGCTCGACGACGTGCTCGGCGATCGCCATCGACGAGGTCGCGGCGGGCGAGGGCGCGTTGCGGACGGCGGTGACGGGGCCCAGGCGGTGGATGCGGAAGTCGTCCACCAGGGCGCCGTCCCGGTCGAGGGCCTGGGCCCGGACCCCGGAGGTGTCGCGTTCGACGTCCGCGACGCCGATCGACGGGAAGTACTGCTGCGAGGCTTTCATGTAGGCGCGCTTGGAGATCGAGCCGTAGACCTCGTGGGCGCCCATGCGCCAGTGCTGCTTGGCCATGCGCCAGGCCCCTGGCCAGGCGGCGAGTCGGGCGAGGTGGGCCGGGCTGAGGTCGCGCCAGCGGTAGCCCTCGGCGGCGAGGGCGATGACGGCGTTGGGGCCGATTTCGACGGTGCCATCCGTACGGCGGGTGAAGTGCACGCCGAGGAAGGGGTAGCCGGGTTCGGGGATGGGGTACACGAGGCCGCGCAGTTGGGCGGCTTTGTCGTTCTTGACGCGCAGGTACTCGCCGCGGAAGGGGACGATGCGGGGGCCGGGCTCGTCGCCGGCGAGCTTCGCGACCCGGTCCGCCTGGAGCCCGGCGCACAGCACGAGCTGGTCCACGACGATCTGCTGCTCGCCGGAGCCGACGCGGACGCGCGAGCCCTCGGGCTCGATGCGGTCGACCGGGTAGCCAAGGCGCACTTCGCCTCCGGCGGCGACGACCTCGGCGGCGAAGGAGCGGGCGACGGCGGCGTAGTCGGTGATGGCGCTGCCCGGGGAGTGGATGGCGCCGAGACCGGTCGCGTGCGGCTCGATCTCGCGCAGCTCCTCGGGTCCGACCCGGCGCAGGCCGAGGACGCCGTTGGCGACGGCGCGGCCGTAGAGGGCGTCCATACGGGGCACCTCGTTCTCGCGCACCGCGATCACGAGCTTGCCGCACTCCACATAGGGTAGTTCCTTGGCGGCGCAGTACTCCTTCAGAAGGGCGACGCCGCGCATGCACAGGCGGGCTTTGAGGCTGCCGGGGACGTAGTAGATTCCGGCGTGGACGACCCCTGAATTATGGCTGGTCTGGTGCGCCGCAACGCGATCCTCCTTCTCGAAGACCACGATCCGGGCGCCCGGGCGCCGCAGCGTCAGCTCGCGCGCGACCGCGAGTCCTACGATTCCAGCGCCTACGACACCGATTACCTCATCCGCCATGATGGACCTCCGTCGCTACCCGAGTGCCCGGAAAGTCGCATTTATAAACGCCGCCTTCGGTTTCAGCCCGGTTCGCCCGGGATCGCCTCGCGTGGACCGAGCCGACCCTACAAGGTCGGCTCCCCGCGATCGCCTCCAGATCCGCCCCGGCTTGCGTGCGAAAAAGAGTGAGTGTACAGTCATTCACATGAAAGCAGCTCGAGTCCTCTCCACGGCCGAAGAGCGCCGCGGCGCGGTGGTCTCCTCCGCGATCGCGACCTTCGCCCGCGGCGGGTTCCACACCGTCACGATCGCGGAGGTCGCCAAGCACGCCGGCATCTCCCCCGCGTACGTGTCGAAGCTGTTCTCCTCCAAGACCCAGTTGTTCGTCGCGGCGCTCGAAGAGTGCTACCGGCGCATCATCGACGCGCTTGAGCGCGGTGCCGAAGCGAGCGAAGACGGTTCGCCCGATTCGGTGCTCGACGCGATGGGCGCGGCCTACGCGGCGCTCATCGCCGACCGCGACCTGCTCGCCATCCAGGTGCACGCCCAGTCCGCGACGGCGGACCCGTCGATCGCCCGGACGGTGCGCGAGGGCATCGCGGACGTGACCGAGTTCGTCACCGCCCGTTCGCGGGCCGACGGCCCGGCCGTGCAGCGCTTCTTGGCGTACGGGCAGCTCTGCCACCTGCTCATCGCGATCGACGCGTTCGACTCGAACGCCGAATGGGCCAAGACGCTCACCGAAGGCATGTTCCACGAGCCGCCCAAGAAGACTTCCTGACCGCAACCGACGCCCTGACGGCCGAGTCCCGAAGGGCGACTTTTTCAACCAATTTAGTGAGTGACTAACCACTCAACAATCTCAGGAGCTCCACCATGGACACCACTCCCCTGCACGTCGTCCTCGGCGCCGGACCCGCCGGGACCGCCATCGCCGCTGAACTCGCCCAACGCGGTCTCCGCGTCCGGCACGTCTCCCGCAGCGAGATCCCCTTGACCGACAAGCGGATCGAACGAGTCCGGGCCGATCTGTCGATCTCGGAGGCCGCGGTCGAGGCGACGTCAGGCGCGGCGGTCGTCTACCACGCGGTGAACGTGCCGTACCACCAGCAAGCCGAAGTCCTGCCCGGCATCACGGCCTCCGTGCTCACCGCGACCGCGCACCACGGCGCGCGACTCGTCGTGCTCGACACGCTCTACCCGTACGGCCAGGCCGACGGCGAGGCCATCACCGAGCGGACCCCGTGGGCCGCGACCAGCCACAAGGGGCGGCTGCGGGCCGAACTCGACCGCCAGTACCTAGCGACGCACCGCGCGGGCGAGGCCGGCGTCGCGCTCGGCCGGGCCGCCGACTTCTTCGGGCCCGGCGTGCTCAGCTCGACCCTCGGCGGGGCGTTCTTCCCCGGCGCACTCACCGGCGGGAAGGTCCTCGGCCTCGGCGACCTCGCACTCCCCCACAGCTACACGTACATCGGCGACGTCGCGCGCGGTCTCGTCACCCTCGGCACCGACCCGCGCGGCGACGGGCGCGTGTGGCACCTCCCGACCAACCCCGCGCTGGCGACCACCGAGGTGCACCGCATGGTCGAGGAGTTGATCGGGCGGCCGCTCGAGGTCGACGTGCTCACCGAGCTCGTCGCGTACGGGCCCTTCGACGAGCAGTTCATCGGCGAGTACGCCGAGATGTTCTACCAGCACCAGATCCCGCAGAACATGGTCTCGGCCGACTTCGAGGCGACCTTCGGCGTCCGGCCCACCCCTTGGCGCGAGGCGCTGCAGGCGACGCTCGACTGGTACCGCGCGGCGTTCAGTTCGCAACCGCCGAGAGGATGAGGAGGCTCGCGCCCACGCCTGAGAGGGCGAGCGTCGCGAGTTCGAACTGCCGCTGGTTGACGCGGTGCACCACCGCGCGGCCGATCAGCGCGCCGACCGCGACGGCCGGGATCAGGACGGCCGCCATGAGGAGCGAGTGCCAGGAGATGAGCCCGAGGCCGACGCTGAACGGGACCTTGAACAGGTTGACCGCGAAGAAGAACCAGGCCATCGTGCCGAGGAACCGCAGCTTCGGGAAGCCCGAGAGCATCAGGTACAGGACCATCACCGGGCCCGCCGCGTTCGCCATCATCGTGGTCGCGCCCGCCGCGACGCCGGCTCCGGCGGCGGCGCTGCGGCGTGCGAAGCCGCTGGGCGGCTTCGGGTCGTCCACCTTGGGCCGCATGCGGTTCCAGAGCTGCAGGGCGAGCATCGCCAGCAGGATCACGCCGATGAGCAGCCGCATCAGCGTGTCGTCCACGAAGTACAGCACGGCCGCGCCCGCCACCGTGCCGACCACGACCCACGGCGCGAGCCGCCCGAGCACCCGCCACTCCACGTGGCGCGAGTAGAAGCGGATCGCGAACAGGTCCGCGATGATGAGCACCGGCAGCAGCGCGCCCGTGGACTCCTTGGCGGGCAGCACGGTCGCGAACAGCAGGATCGGCAGCGAGCCGATCCCGGCGATGCCGGTCTTCGAGAAGCCGACCAGCGCCGCCGCGAGGGCCAGCATGGCCCAGGCGGCGACGCTTGTAGGAGGCACAGTGGCGGGGAGGGCGGTCACGGCCGCAGCCGGCCGTCCACGCGCTGCGGGACGGCGGCGTCGTCGTGAAGTTCGGGCGGCAGCACGGACTTCGGCGCGTTCTGCCACGTCATCGGGCGCAGGAAGCGGCGGATCGCGGTGGCGCCCACCGAGGTGTGGAGGGTGTTCGTCGAGGGCCACGGGCCGCCGTGGTGCTGGGCCCAGGAGACGAGCACGCCGGTCGGGAACTGGTCGAAGACGAGGCGGCCCGCGAGCGGCTTGACGAGGTCGACGAGCGCTTCGAGCTCCGGGTCCGCCTCGGCGGTGTGGAGGGTCGCGGCGAGGGAGGCGGGGAGGACGGCGAACGCGTCGCGCAGCTCCTCGGCGCTGGCGTAGCGGACGGCGATCGCGCTGGGGCCGAAGCATTCCTCGGCCACCGCGGGCGTGAAGTCGGCGGCGTCCACTTCGAGCAGTCGCGGGCTGCCGAAGGAGCCGGACGCCGGTGCGGCGGCGCCCGTGGCGAGTTCCTTGACGCCGGGCGCGGCGGTGTAGGAGGCCGCGATGGCCTGGTAGGACTCGGCGATGCGGGCGTTGAGCAGCGGGTGCGCGGCGGATTCGGCGATGAGGGCCGCGGCCGCGCCGAGCAGCTTGTCCCCGTCCGGTCCGGCCGGGACGAAGACGATGCCGGGCTTGGTGCAGAGCTGCCCGCCCGAGCCGGTGATGGAGGTGACGAGGCCGCTCGCGATGGCCTCGGCCCGTTCGGCGGCCGCGGCGGCGGTGACGACGAGGGGGTTGACGCTCGCGAGCTCGCCGTAGAACGGGATCGGCTCGGGGCGGGCGTTGATGATGTCCAGCAGCGCTTTGCCGCCGGTGAGCGAGCCGGTGAAGCCCACGGCCTTCACGGCGGGGTCGGCGACGAGGGCCGCGCCGGCCTCGGTGCCGAAGACGATGCCCACGGTGCCTGCGGGCGCGTCCACGTCCTCGCAAGCTTGGACCAGGGCCTCGAAGGCGAGCTGCGACAGGCCAAGGTGGGAGTCGTGCGCCTTCACGATGACCGGGTTGCCGGCGGCCAGTGCCGAGACGGTGTCGCCGCCGGGGACGGAGAAGGCGAGCGGGAAGTTGGAGGCGCCGAAGACGGCGACGGGGCCGAGCGGGACGAGGAGGCGGCGCAGGTCGGGGCCGGGTCCCATCGGGGTGTCGCCGGCGTGGTCGATGGTGGCTTCGAGGTAGCCGCCGTCTTCGACGACGGCGGCGAAGAACTCGGCCTGGTAGGCGGTGCGGGTGAGTTCGCCGTTGAGGCGGGCCTCGGGGAGGCCGGTCTCCTGCTGTCCGAGGGCGACGATGGCGTCGCGGCGTTCTTCGAGCCTGGCGGCGACGGCGCGGAGGAGGCGGGCGCGGAAGGCGCGGCCGCGCCGGTCGAGTTCGGGCGCGGCGGCGGCCGCGGCGGCGGTGAGGCGGTGTACCTCGTCGATCGCGGTGGGCGTGGCTGTCGAGACGTGTGCGCCGGTGCGCGGGTCGATGCTGGCGATGGCGGTCATGTGCGGCTCCTAGGTTCCGGTATGGCGGTCTGCTTCGTCCAGTCGCTGTGGCCGAGGCGGCGGGAGAGGGCGGCGGCGGTCTCGGCGACGAGGGGGCCGAAGGGGTCGCTCGCGGCGTCCATGCGGGCGGTGGGCCCGGCGATGCTGATGGCGGCGGTGACGGCGCCGCTCTGGTCGAACACGGGCGCGCCGAAGCAGGTGCTGCCCGCGTCGAATTCGCCGTGCTCTTCGGCCCAGCCGCGGCGGCGCGCTTCGGCCACGGCCTCGCGGAGGCGGCCGCGGTCGGTGACGGTGGCTTTGGTGAAGTCCTGCATGGGGAGTCGCGCGATGGTCTCCTCGCACCGGTCGGGGGCGAGGCCGGCGAGGTAGGCCTTGCCGACGGAGGTGGCGTGGAGGGGCCGGCGCGCGCCGAGTTCGGAGCGGACGTGCACGGACTGGTGGCCGATCTCGCGGAAGACGAACACGATCTCGTCGCCGCTGAGGACGCCGAGGCTGACGGTCTCGCCGGTGCGGTGGGCGAGGTCGCGGAGCATCGGCGGGGCGACGGTGAGGACGTCCATGTTGTGCACGGCGGCCATGGCCATGCGGGCGGCGGCGGGGCCGAGGCGCCACTGGCCGTCGGCGAGGGTCAGGTATTCGGCGGTCTCGAGCCGTTCGACGAGGCGGTAGACGGCGCTGCGGCTGACGCCGACGGCTTCGACGAGTTCGGCCGTGGTCGCCTTGCCGCGCATGGTGAGGACCTCGAGGATCTCGAGGGCCCGGTCGAGCGCGCCTTTGGGTGCTTCGGCGCGGGGGGTCACGCGGACGATCCGAACCGTTCGGTCGCCTCGGTCCAGGCGCGGGCCTGCTCGCTGAGGCTGAAGCCGAGCCCGGGGCGGGCGGGGACGATCATGCGGCCGTCGGCGATCTCGAGGCGTTCGTTGAAGAGCGGTTCGAGCCATTCGAAGTGCTCGACCCAGGGGTCGTGCTCGTAGGCGGCGGCGAGGTGGAGGTGGATCTCCATGGCGAAGTGCGGGGCCATGCGGACGCGGGCGTGCTCGCCGAGGGACATGATCTTGAGGAAGGGGGTGATGCCGCCGACGCGGGGGGCGTCGGGCTGGATGAAGTCGACGCTGCGGTGGCGGATGAGTTCGGCGTGCTCGGCGGTGCTGGTGAGCATCTCGCCGGTGGCGATGGGGGTGGCGAGTTCGCGGGCGAGGTCGGCGTGGCCTTCGGCGTCGTAGGCGTCGAGGGGCTCTTCGATCCAGGTGAGGTCGAACTCTTCGAGCTTGCGGCCCATGCGGATCGCGGTGCTGCGGTTCCACTGCTGGTTGGCGTCGACCATGAGCGGGAAGTCCTCGCCCAGGTGCTCCCGGACGGCGGCGACGCGGCGCAGGTCGATGCGGGTGTCGGGCTGGCCCACTTTGATCTTGACGCCGCCGATGCCGCTCGCGATGGCGGCGCTCGTGTTCTCCAGGACCTCTTCGATGGAGGAGGAGAGGAACCCGCCGGAGGTGTTGTAGCAGGCGACGGAGTCTCGGTGGGCGCCGAGGAGTTTCGCGAGGGGCAGCCCGGCGCGCTTGGCCTTGAGGTCCCACAGGGCGATGTCGAACGCGGCGATGGCCTGTGTGGACAGTCCGCTGCGGCCGACGGAGGCGCCGGACCACACGAGCTTGGTCCAGATCCGCTGGATGTCGTTGGGGTCCTCGCCGATGAGGTCGGGAGCGATCTCGCGCGCGTGGGCGTACTGGCCCTTGCCGCCGGCGCGCTTGGAGTAGCCGTAGCCGACGCCTTCGAGGCCGGACTCGGTGGTGATCTCCGCGAAGAGGAACGCGATCTCGGTCATCGGCTTCTGGCGGCCGGTGAGGACCTTCGCATCGCTGATCGCGGTCTTGAGCGGGAGGATCGCGTGCGAGATCCGCACGGACGCAATGCGGTCGACGCTGGCCTCACCGCGCTGGAGGGCGCTGAAGTGGCGCTCGTTGACCGCGCTCGTCTCGGTGGCGCTCGTGCGGTCGAGGAAGGTGGATTCGGGGGACATCAGGGTGCACTCGCTTTCCTACGCTGGAAAGTCCCATTCATTGGGAATTCATATCGATGAATGGGACGTGACGAGCTTAGGTCAGGCCGCGAAGCGGCGCAAGGGGGCCCGAACCGCTCCCGGCCCATAGCCCCTCGTTCGGATGAACGCATCCCGCAGGGCCGCAGGTGAATCTGTCGGATTCCCGACTCGCGCGCGCCAGCGTGGCCGAATCGACACACCCGGCTGAAAACATGTGCGAATGGCAACGAACACACCCCATGCCGGTAACGGCGGGCCCGCCGGGCCCGCCTCGCAGCCCTACGTCCCGACCGAGCGCCCCCGGCTCATCCTGGTCACCGGCACCGCGATCGACGGGCCGACCCTCGAGAACCTGCTGCGCAACCGCGAGTTCGCCGCCGTCGTCCCCTTCGGCCCCAAGGAGAACCGTCCCGGTGTGAGTGTCTGGGAGCGTTTCGCCGACCGCCCGGAATTCGCCCGGCACTCGCCGTTCAAGCTCCTCTCGCTCATGCTCGCCGCCGCCCGCGGGAACCTCACCGCCGCCGACGAGCAGACGCTCGGCTACGAGGCCCTCGCGCTCGTCCGCGAGAGACCGAGCCGACTCCTCAACCGGCTCAACCGGAGCGAGCCCACCGACCCGGGCGTGGGCCTCGGACTCAACCTCGTCGTGGCCTCGCTCGAAGTGCCGGTGAAGTTCACCCGGCTGCTGCGCGGCCTCGTGTTCGGCGGCGCCCGCAAGCGGCTCGTCAACCTCACCAGCACCGACGATCGCTGGGACGTCGTCTCCGTTCGCCAAGCGGCCCAACAACTCCCGCACGCGAACACGCGGGGCCCCATCGCCGAGCAAGCCCGGGAAGAGCAGGCGAAGGTCTACGGGCGCTCCTTCATCGCCGACTGCGCCGTCAACGGCATCGAACTCGTCTTCGCCGGCGTCGCCGACGGCGACGAGGCCCACGAGCTCACCGCCGCACTCAAAGCCGCCAGGCACGGCTCGAACGGGCGACTCCACTACTACGAGCACCGGAGCTCCAGCCAGACCATCCGCCCGGGCGAACTCGTCGGCCTCCTCCGGGACCTGCGCACCGGTGAGACCCGCTTCGCCGAATGGGACCACTTCGCGGCCACCGGACTCCCCAACGCCGCCAGACCGATCGTGCCCGGAAAGCAGCGCCGCCGCACCGTCGTCACGGCCACCGCGCTCACCCTCGTCGCCGCGCTGCTCGTCGCCGCCGGGGTCTTCTGGATCAGCGGCGGCTTCGACCCCGACCCGTGCGGCGAGCCGTTCGAGCGCGACGCGACCACCGGCGGCTGCGAGCGCGTGAGCGAAGGCGGCAACTGCGTCAACCCGATCCTCATGCCCGCCTGCGAAGCCGTCGCCCGGCAGAACGCGGCCGTCGGCGACGACGAGGACGCCTTCACCATCGCCCTCGCGCTCTCGATGACCTTCGAAGGCGACGACGCCAACTCCCCCGACGACATCGCCAACCAGATCCAGGGCGCGGTCGCCGCGCAGGCGCTCATCAACGAGAGCCAGTCCCCCAAGCTGCGCCTCCTCCTCACCGACCTCGGCCCCAGCAACGCCGCGTGGGACGAGGCCGCCGAGGTGCTGCTCGACCGCCGCGCCGAGGAGAACCTCATCGCCGTCGCCGGGCTCAGCGCCAGCTACGAGACCACCAAGCTGTTCATCGACCGCATGAACCGCGAAGGCCTGGTCGTCATGGGCTCCACCATCACCGGCGACAACATGCTCACCGGCAGCGAGGAGACCAACTCCGCGTTCCGCGTGGCGCCCACCAACACCCAGGAGGCCGAGGCGCTGGCGGCGTTCGTGCGCGAGCACGGCGACCTGTGCTCGGTGTTCAACGTGAGCGACACCGACCGCAGCTACGACTACGCGACCAGCCTGAACGAGGCGTTCCAGGCGCAGCAGGCCGCCGAGGGCTGCGCCACCGCGCCGCGGCCGTTCACCTTCAACGGCTCCAACGTCTCCGCGGTCAACCCGTCCCTGTTCGAGGAGACCGTGACGGCGATGTGCGAGGAGGTGCGGGAGGACTCGTACCTGTTCTTCGCCGGGCTCTCGCGGTTCGCGCTGCCCTCGCTCATCCGGAGCCTGACCCTCCGCAAGGGACCGTGCCTCGAGCACCGGATCACGATCATCTCCGGCGACAACGCCTCCTCGGTGCCGCACGACCGCTCGCTCGTGGCGGACATGCGCGGAGCCAACGTCGACCTGTACTACATCGGCCTGGCGCACCCGGACCAGTGGGCCGGGGCCGGGCCCGAGCACCAGTCCTCCTCCGAGCAGATGAAGAGCGCCGTCGACCAGCTCCTGCACCAGTTCGGGACGGACGCGAACCTCGCGAACGGCCAGGCGCTCATGTCCTACGAGGCCGTCCGCACCACCGCCCTCATCGCGCAGGGCCAGGGCCCCACGGTCACCGCCGACTCGCTGGCCGACGAACTGCGCGACTTCAGCGGCATCACCGCCACCGGGCCGCTCGAGTTCGACGGCCACGGCAACCCGGTCGGCAAGACGATGACCGTACTGGCGGCCACCACCGACGTCGAAGACCCGGTCGAGGTGATCGAACTGGTGACCGCGTGACCGGTTCGACGGGCCGCGCTCATCGATGGCGCTGCCCTCCGGGTGGCGTTACCCTCTCGTGCATGCATATCGCGATGATCGGCATTCCCGCCGTCAGCCACGTCCGGCCCGGTCTCGAAGTCGTCCGCGAGCTCGTCTCGCGCGGCCACCGCGTCACCTACGCCAACGACCCGCAGGTGTCGGACCTGATCAGCGCGAGCGGCGCCGAACTCGTCCCGTACCGGTCGACGCTCCCGGTCGCCGACAACGACTGGCCGGCGGACCCGATCGGCGCGATGGGCGTCTTCCTCGACGACGCGGTCCAGGCGCTCCCGCAGCTTCGCGAGGCCTACGACCGCGACCCGGCGGACCTGTACCTCTACGACATCGCCGCCTACCCGGCGCGGGCGATCGCCGAATCGCAAGGGCGCCCGTTCGTGCAGCTCTCCCCGGCGATGGTGGCCTGGGAAGGGTACGACGAGGAGGTCGCGGCGCCCCTGTGGCAGCTCCCCGGGGCCGAGGAGTACCGGGCGAAGTTCACCGCCTGGCTCGCCTCCAGCGGCGCGACCACACTCGACATGGACGCGTTCGCCGGCCGCCCCGCGCGGACACTCGCGCTGATTCCGAAGGCCATGCAGCCCAACGCCGACCGGGTCGACACCGCGACGGTCACCTTCGTGGGGCCGTGCTTCGAGCTGGGCGCGGAGGCCGACGGGTGGACCCGGCCGGCCGACGCCGAGAAGGTGGTGCTCGTGTCGCTCGGCTCGGCCTACACACGCCAACCCGGGTTCTACCGGGGAGTGCCTGAGCGCGATCGGGAACCTGGACGGCTGGCACCTGGTGCTCCAGATCGGCAAGTACGTCGAAGCGGAGGAGCTCGGCCCGATCCCGTCCAATGCGCAGGTGCACCACTGGGTGCCGCAGCGAGCGATCCTGGAGCAGGCCGACGCGTTCGTCACGCACGCGGGCATGGGCGGCAGCAGCGAAGGCCTGCTCGCAAGCGTGCCGATGATCGCCGTGCCGCAGGGAGCGGACCAGTTCATGAACGCCGACCGGCTCGTCGAGCTCGGCGTCGCCCGCCGTATCGACACGGCCGACGCCACCGCCGAGGCGTTGCGCACGGCCCTCCTCGAACTCGCAGCCGACCCCGAGGTCGCCGCGCGCTCGGCGGCCCTCCGCGCGGAGGCCAAGGCCGAAGGAGGCACCGCCCGCGCCGCCGACCTCATCGAGTCGTACCTGCCGTAACCGCCCCGGACGCGACGCGGCTCCGGCGTCGACCGGGCGGGGCGGCTGCGGGCGAACGTCAGGGGTCGGTCTGGAGTTCGGCGTCCATGTCGCCGGTGGCCGGTTCGCCCGCGGTCTCGTATTCGAGCTTGACCGTGCCGTTCGCGAAGATCCGCGACTCGGTCAGGCGCAGGGCCGCGGGCACCGCGCCGTCCCCGAACACCTGCTTGCCGCTCCCGAGGACGAGCGGGTAGACCCACAGGTGGAGCCGGTCGACGAGGCCGAGCCGCAGGAGCGACTGGACGAGGTCGAGGCTGCCGATCACGTGCACGGCCTCGTACCGCTCCTTGAGCGCCGGCACGGCCTCGGCCAGGTCGCCTTCGAGGAGGTTCGCGGTGTCCCAGCTCAGCGGGGCCTTGAGCGTGCGGGAGGCGACGAACTTCGGGACGCGGTTCATGAGCGCGGTGAAGTCGAACTCGGCGGGAGCCGTGGGCCAGTAGCCGGCGAAGATCTCGTACGTGCGGCGGCCGAGCAGGAGCGCGTCCATGCCCTTGGCCTGCTCGTAGATGAAATGCTCCTCGTCGCGGTCGATGAGCGGCGCCTGCCAGCCGCCGTACTCGAAACCGCCCTCGGGGTCCTCCTCCGGCCCGCCCGGGGCCTGCGCGACGCCGTCGATCGACATGAACTCGGTGACGATGAGCTTGCCCATGGTCCGCTCCTCCTGCTCGGGAATCCTCATATCGGTAGAGACGAGGCGGGTGCCCTGGATTCAGCGCCGTCAACCGGGCAGCGGCTCGCCGGTCTCGAGGAGGGTCTTGAGGCTCGAGATCAGCTCGGGCCAGCCTTCGGTGATCATGCTGCGCACGACGCTGCCGGGCGCGAAGCCGTCGTGGGTGACGGTGAGCTTGACCGTGGCCTCGGCGGGTTCGAGGTCGAACGCGACCTGGGAGCGGGGCTCGGCGGCGATCACGGCGAGCACGTCGCCGTCGACGCCGGAGCGCTCGGCCCAGTCGGGCGTGAAGGTGTGCCAGGTGTAGGCGAGGCGGCGGGGCGGGTCGGCTTCGAGGACGCGCTGGGCGGGGTCGGCGACGCTGCCGCCGCGTTCGCGCCAGGTCATCGGCGAGCCGGGCCGCCAGTCGGTGTCGAAGGACAGGTCCCAGTACCGCTGCGTGAACGCGGGCTCGGTCAGGCCCGCCCACAGCTCCCGCGGCGTGGTCTTGATCCGCGACCGGTACACGAACGCGTCGTCGCCCATGGCGGCTCCCCTCGTCGGTTTCCCGGATCAGCGTAGGCCTCGCACAGGCCTGAGGAGAGGCATCCGGGCCAGAGGCGGTGGCCTCTGGCCCGGGGGTGTTGCGGAATTCGGTCTTAGCGGTGCATCAGAAGTGCACGTCGATGTAGCGCGGGCGGTAGAGGCTCGCGTCGGCGTACAGGTCGGAGCCTTGGAAGCTGTTGACGTTGTAGGAGATCACGAGGGTGTCGCCGTCACCGAGGTTCGGGTGGGCCTTCGCGTTGTAGGTGAAGACGTTCCCGCCGGTCTCGGGGGTCGTGTACAGCTCGGTCTTGCCGGTGTACGGGCCCGCGAGGTCGCTGCTGGTGTACATGACGATCTTGGCGCTGAGCGGTTCGGTCGCGTCGCCGGTGACGAGCGTGAACCTGCCTTGGAAGCGCGAGACGCTGAACTCGTTGGAGACGCCTTCGAGGATGCGGCTCGAGCCGTTCGGGTCGTCGGTCCACTCCCCCGCGTTGAAGTACTCCCAGGCAGCGGTGGTCAGCGAGCCGCTGGGGACGCGGGCGAGGTGGGCGTACTTCTGGGCCTGGTTGTCCTCGACGCCGAAGACGTAGGTGTAGCCGTCGGCCGGGTCCTCGTAGATCGCCGAGCCCCAGTTGACAGTGGAGTCGGGCAGGTCGGTGACCGAGGTGAGGCTCATGTCGGCGGGGTCGAGGGTGGCGACGGCGTTGCCGACGAACTTGAAGTCGAAGACGCCGGTGCCGGTCTTGACGAACTCGAGGAGCATGACGCGGAGGACGCCGTTCTCGACGGTCGCGTCCCCGAACCAGTACCAGCGCTGGGTCTCGTCCGCGCCGGCGACCTTGACGAGCGATTCGGGGGCGGCCTCGGTGCCGCCGGTGTAGGTGGTGAGGACGCCGTCGTCGTCGACGATGATCGAGTTGTGGAGGAACGGCGAGTCGGCGGGGCGGCCGCCGTTCTCGTCGACCTCGCCCATGAACGTGTCCGAGTAGATCCACGCGGTCGAGCCGTCAGGCAGGTCGACGCTGTACGCGGAGTCGGCGCCGGTCCAGCGCCCGGCGGTGTCGGCGTAGGTGCCGAACCGCTCGGTGAGTTCGGTGTTGATCTCGGTGGAGACGGGTGCGGCGCAAGCGGACGGGGCCGCGCTCGCGGTGGCGAGCGGGACGGCGGCGGCCGCCAGCCCGGCCGCCAGGGCGAGGGTGAGCGATCGGTTGGTCATGGTCTGCTCCTTTGCAGGTTCATGTGGGGGTGGGGATCGCCCCGGCGGTGTGCCGGGCGAGGACGCGGTCGGCGAAGCGTTCGCCGATGAGGCGCTGCACGTCCGGGCCGGGGTGCAGGTTGTCCGGGAGGGGCATCGCGGCGGCGTCGCTTTCGCCGTACAGCGAGAGGCCGTCGAAGTAGTGCAGGTGCGAGTCGCCGTCGACGCGGCGTCGCTCCACTATGGAAGCCAGGGCGGCGCGGATGACCCGCAGCGAGAGTTTGCCCAGGGCCGTCTCGGATTCGGTGCCCGCCGCGATCGACCACTCCTCCGCCCGATCGGGGTCCTGTGTGGTCGGTCCGGCCGCCGCTTCGACGGGCTCGCACCAGATCGGCGAGACCAGGACGATCGGCGTGTCCGGGTGTCCGTCGCGGATGGTGTCCAGGAAGCCGTCGATCGCGGGCCTGAACGCGCGCACCCGCATCACGTCGCCGTTGACGAGGTTGATGCCGAGCTTGAGGCTGATCAGATCGGCCGCGGTGTCGCGGATGGTCCTGGCGGTGAACGGGTCGAGCATGGCGTTGCCGCTGAACGCGAGATTGGTCAGGTGCACGCCGGCCTGGAGCGCGGCGACCGCCGGCCAAGTGCCCGTGGTGGTCTCGGCCCGGTAGCCGTGGCTGATCGAGCTGCCGTGATGCACCCAGCGGAGCGCGCCGCCCTCAGGCATGGCGGTGACGGGCGCGTCGGCGCGGAGTCCGAGCAGCTCGACATGGTCGTAGTACGGGAGCCACACTTCCAGGTCGCGTTCGACGCCCGTGGCGAGGCCGGTGAAGCGCACGGTCGCGTCGGGGCCGGGCACGATCGCGCCGTCGGGCCGCTCGAAGGTGAACACGAAGCGGGAGCCCACGGGAGCCTCGGCGGACGCCACGACCGCGCCGCGTTCGGTGAGTTCGTAGACGCTGGGCGGCATGGGCGCTTCGGCGTCCGAGGCGATCCGCCGGGCCTGCACGTCGAGTTCGATCGCATCAGCGGCGGTGCGGATCGCGAGCCGGACCCCGGCGCTCTCGGCGCTGGTCTGCACCATGAAGCGGTCCGGGATCTGGCGCCTCGCCCACTGCGGCAGGCGGTGCGGGATGAGGCCGCGCTCGGTCGTCTCGACCTCGACCGCGCCGCGGATCATGCTTGGATCGATCATGATGGGCTGCAGGCTCATACGGCATCGGTCACGGTGCCGTCGGCGACAGTGCCGTCTGCATGGATGTCCACGAGCCGGTCGCCGATGCGCAGGCCCCGCAGGACCGCGTCCGGATCGAGGTCCGCGATGCAGCCGCGCGCCGCCGAGAACTCGGCGCCGGGCTTCGGGTCGACGCCGAAGAACGACTCGATCACCAGGGCCACATAGGCTCCGGCCGAGGAGCAGGCCCAGTCGATGATGTACGGGAGCTGCGGCGGGGCCTTGCGCGCGCCGCCGTTGACGGCGGGCACGGCCTCCTCGGTGAAGTGCGCCTGGCCGGGCGGGCCCTGGTTCGCGGAGCGGGCGAGGCCGGGCAGCCAGTCGATGGCGACCTCGGGTGCGCCGAGTGCGATGAGCGAACGCGCCGCGTCGGCCGGCCAGGCCGGGTACGCGCCGTTCCACTGGTGGTCGGGGCGGGGGCTGAAGCTCGCGTCGGAGTCCCAAGGGGACAGTGAGCGGAGCCAGGCCTCGGTCTGGAGTTCGCGCCGGTAGAACTCGACCATCTCGCGGCGGGTCGCCGCATCGAGGTCGGCGGCGATGGTGGTGCCGACGACGCTGAAGTCGTAGACGTGGCGCACCGGCACGCGCGTGCCGTCCGGCTGGCGGGCCGCGAAGTGGCCCCGGCCCGGCACGTAGAGGTCGGCGACGGCCTTGACGAGCGCGTCGGCCTCGGCGGTGAGCGCCGCAGCGCCGTCGGTGTCGCCTTGGGCGGCAAGGATCTCCGCGACCGTGCGGAGGTTCCAGACGTTCGCGGCGTTGAGGCTCGCGACCTCGTGCGTGTAGGAGCTGACGCATTCGAGGAGGTTGTCGATCTCGCCGTAGTCGGCGAGCGGACCCGTGCCGCGCAGGGACTGCCAGGCCAGGGCCCAGTCGCGCAGGTGCTCGCGGACCGGGCGACCGCCCGTGGTCTCGTCCAGGAAGCCGGTGTCGCGGGTGAACCGCAGGTAGTCGTGCACGAGGCGGGTCATCGCGTAGTCGTTCACGGAGTACCAGCGGCCCACGGGCCCGCCGGTGAGCGAGGAGGTCCCGAAGTGGGTGTGGATGTCCGAGGCGATCCAGTGCCGCAGTTGGGCTTTCATCGCCTCTGGGTCGAGGAGGGCGTGCGTGATGGAGCTGAGGCTGTAGTCCCAGATGAAGGTGGTGGTGGCCCAGTAGTTGGGCATGAGGGTGTCGTAGCTGCGGCCGAGCACGTTGCCCGCGAAGTCGCGCCGGAACCAGATGACGCCGAGCGCGCCCCACCAGTAGAGGCGGCGCAGCGCGTCGGAACTCGTCTCGAGCACGGGCAGGTGGCCGGAGAACTCGGTGTTGCCGGGCTCGAAGGCGGCTGCGAGTTGCCTGTCCCAGAAGGATTCAGCGGAGTCCACAGTGCTCGGTACGGCGGCGGCGACGCGGTCGAACGCGGCGTGCGCGGCGTCCTCGGTGGCGGCGACGGCGTGCACGTAGCCGAAGCGGGCGGTCGCGCCGGGGGCGAGGTCGAGGCGCACGGTGACCTCGCCGCCGCGTTCGATGCCGCCGATGCCGACCTCGTGCTCCCCGGCCATCGGGGCGATGCCGGAGAGGCGGACCTCGGCGGCGGTGTCGACCCCTTGGACGCTCCAGGCGGTCCCGGCCCGGTTCGTGAACGTGAGGCGGGCGTCGCCGAGGGCGGCGCGGTTGCGCTCCTCGGGGGTCACGGCGTCCAGCCAGGCGTCCTCGGCATGGGCGGCACCGGCGGCGAGAGTGAGCGTGATCGGCACCGTGCGGGCGGTGTCGCCGGTGTTGGTAGCGCTGACGTCGATCGCGACGGCGGTCTCACCGGGGGCGCAGACCGTGGTGGTGGTGAGGTCGAGGCCGGGCAGGGACACGCTGCGGCGCACGCGGTCCGGGCGCCACTCGTGGGTGATCGGGGCGCCGTAGGACTCGACGAGTCGGCCGTCCACGAAGCACGCGGCGGTGCGGGTGAGCCCCTGCGAGACCGGCGGGAACGTGACGGCGCTGATCGCGGTGAGGTCGTGGTCGACGCGGGCGGTGCCGAGGAAGTTGGTGAGGCCGCTCGGCGCGATCATGTCGTCGTAGTGGTGCGTGACAGTGTCGGCGGCGAGGTCGTCCACGGTGGGAATGAGTCGCATCAAGGCTCCTAGTACTGCCCGAGGGCGAGGCCGCGGGCGAAGAACTTCTGCGTGAACAGGAACAGGACCACTGTGGGCAGTGAGACGAGCAGGCCGCCCGCGAGGACCGTGGACATCTGCGCGCCGCCGTAGGTGCTCTGCATCCCGGCGAGACTGGTCACGATGGGCCGCACGGTGTCCGACTGGCTGAGGACCAGGCCGAGCAGGAAGTCGTTCCAGATGAACGTGGCCTGCAGGATGAAGACCGCCACGAGCGCGCTCGAGGCCATCGGCAGGTAGACGCGGGCGAAGATGCGCCAGGTCGACGCGCCGTCGAGCACGGCCGCCTCGAAGACGTTGTGCGCGATGCCGGTGAAGAAGTTGCGCATCACGAACGCCGAGAACGGGATCGAGATGGCCGTGTACACCACGATCATGCCCGGCCGGGAGTCGAACAGGCCCACCCGAGAGTAGGCGTCGAACAGCGGCAGCAGGATCATCTGCAGCGGGAACACGGTGCCGCCGAAGATCACGACGAACCACGCGAAGCCGTGCCGCAGCCGGAGCGCGACGATCGCGAACCCGGCCGCCGCGCCCACGACCACGGCGATCGCGGGGGCGACGACCGCGTAGAGCAGCGTGCTCGCGGCGCTCTCGGCGAGCCCGGAGAGGCGCACCGCCTCGGCGATGTTGTCGAGCAGCGAGAAGTCCGTGGGGATCCAGGACTCCTTGGTGGTGAACGACTCCGGCGACTTCGCGGCGTTCACCAGGAGCAGGTAGACCGGCAGGAGCCAGAGCGCACCGAGGACGGCCAGGACGGTGGTGCGGATGATACGACTCATGTCAGACCCCGTGCTTGCTGGAGAGCTGCTGGCGCAGGTAGAGGATCGAGGCCGCGAGCGTGACCACGGTGAGGAACACGGCGATCGCCGAGCCGAGACCGTACTCGCTGTTCACGAACGTCTCCTTGTACATCGTGAGGGCCAGGGTCTCCGAGGCCCGGCCGGGCCCGCCCTTCGTCATGCCCTGCACGATGTCGAAGGTCTTGAGCGAGGCCACGATCGAGAGGCCGACGACGACCGCGGTGAGCGGGCGCAGCATGGGCCACAGGATGCTCGTGAAGAGCCGCAGGCCGTTCGCGCCGTCGACCCGCGCGGCCTCCAAGGGCTCCTTGGGGATCGACTGGAGGCCGATCGTGAACAGGAGGGCGTTCACGCCGACGCCCTGCCACGCGGTCGCGAGGATCATCACGACCGTGTTGAGCGGGGCGTCGACGAGCCAGCGCGGGGTGTCCGCGATCCCGAAGGCGGCCAGCGCCTGGTCGAGCGCGCCGTCGCCGGAGAGGATGAACGACCAGATCACGCCGACCCCGATGCCGGAGAGGGCGTACGGGATGAGGAACGGCAGGCGCAGCCACGTGCCGCCCTTGAGGTTCCAGGTGAGCAGGGCGACGCCGAGGCCGATCCCGACCGGGACGAGGAGGGTGCCGGCGACCCACAGCAGCGTGTTGAGCACGGAGCCGATGAACTCCGGGTCGTCCAGCATCTCCACGTAGTTCGCGAAGCCGACCCATTCGGGGTCGCCGAGGCCGTTGTACTCGGTGAGGCTGAGGAAGGTGGTCCACAGCAGCGGCAGGTAGAGCAGCACGGCCACGAGGAGCACGCCGGGGGCGATGAACCCCGCCGCGGACCAGCGGTACTGGTCCTTGGCGCGCCTCGGGTTCGGGGTCTGGTCGGACGTCATGCGGTGCTACCCCTGGTCTGCCCAGTAGTCGTCGGCCTCGGCCTGGATGGTCTCGAGGAACGGGAGCGGGTCGCCGGGGTTGGCGATGAACGCGCCGAACTGCTCGAGGGCGACGGTGAGGATCGGCGTGGGCGTGGCCTCGTAGTAGCGGTCGTAGCGTTCGTACTCGTCGCCGGCGACGGTGGTGCCGAGTTCTTCGAGCATCGGGTCGGCGACCGTGGCCTTGGGGTTGAAGGCGACGTCGCCGCGGGCGGCGCTCCAGGCGGTCTGCGCGTCCGGGGACATCCACCATTCGGAGTACTCGAGGCCGAGGGTCTTCTGGGAGGAGTTCTCGGCGACGCAGAGCGGCCCGGACTCGACCGCGACGGGGGTCTTGTCGAGGTCGGGGTTGACGGCGGGGATGACGAACATGTCGTAGTCCTCTCCGGAGACCATGCCGGCGCCGTCCAGGGAGCCGTTGAAGAACGAGCCGAAGTTGATCATCGCGAAGTCGCCCTGCTTGAGGCCGACGGCGGGATCGA
This sequence comes from Glycomyces lechevalierae, assembly GCF_027622945.1. GTDB lineage: Bacteria > Actinomycetota > Actinomycetes > Mycobacteriales > Micromonosporaceae > Glycomyces > Glycomyces rutgersensis. The sequence continues at coordinate 603,656 of NZ_JAPZVQ010000001.1, forward strand.
CCGTGGCGCCGGCGTCGCTGAACCAGCCGGCCTCCTGCTGGTCGCGCCAGGTCTCCATGATCGCGACGATGCGCGGGTCGGTGTACTTCACCTCGCCGGTCGCGAGTCCGTTGTAGAGCTCGGGGTCGGTGCCGGCGACGAGCTGCTGGAACCACGGGAAGGTGAACAGCGTGCTGGTCTGGTAGTAGGGGGTGATGCCGGCGCCGCTGAGCCTGGTCGCGGCGGCGTCGAGCTCGGCCCAGGTGGTGGGCTCGGCGATGCCCTGCTCCTCGAAGACGTGCTTGTTGTAGTACATGACCCAGTAGGCGACGTTCATCGGGACGCAGTACTGCTTGCCGTCGAAGGTGTAGGCGTCCTTGAGGTCGTCGCCGATCCAGCCTTCGTCCACGGCCTTGGTCCAGATGTCCGTGGTCTCGGCGACGAGTCCTTCGTCCACGAGTTCGGCGAGGGAGGGGCCGGTCTGCCAGGTGAAGAGGCCGGGGCTCTTGTCGGTGCGGAAGGACTGCTTGATGAACGCGTCGTACTGCGCCGCATCGGAGTAGCCGGTGGTGTTGAGGCTGATGTCGACATCGCCTTCGCTCTGGGCGTTGAGCTCGTCGAAGTCGGGCTCCCAGGCGGCCTTGTTGGTGTAGAAGTCGAGCGTGCCGGTGGTGGCGCCGTCGTCTTCATTGCCGCCGCCGCACGAGGCGAGCAGCAGCGAGGCGGCCGCCGCCGCGGCGATGAGGGGGATCGTGCGTGATCGCATGGTGAACTCCTTTGTTCGGTAAAGGGGTGGGGTTCAATGCTCAACGGTCCTGGTGCCGCGGACCGAGGCTTTGACGGTCCCGAAGCGTTCGCTGCGGGAGCGGGCCGTGCGGCGGATCGTGTAGGGGCCGACGGCGGCCGGGACGATGAACGTCTCGGCGTAGTGGATGGTGTAGGGCGCGAAGGCGCCTGTGGGGCTGATGATCTCGACTTCGTCGCCCTCGACGAGGTTGAGGACGTTGACGGTGCCCTCGGTGTCGTGGGCGACCTGTTCGCCGAACCAGTGGCGGCGCACCTCGATGAACTCGAGCTCGTGGAGGCCGGTGCGCTCCTCCACCACGTCGCCGTCCTCCGCGACGACTTCGACGCGGTTGACGAGGTTGGCCTCGGTCCATGCGGTGCCGCGCTTCCAGACGAGGTTGCGTTCGCCGTGGTCGAGGTGCACGGGGCGGGGGACGCCGTCGAGGCCGAGGCGGCCCCAGTCCCAGAGCTTGAAGGTGAAGATGAACGGGGTCGCGGAGATCTCGAGGACCATCGAGTTCGCGCCGGAGCTGTGGATGGTGCCGGCCGGGATGAGGAAGTGGTCGTGCTTCTTGGCGGGGAAGGCGTTGACGTACTGCTCGGCGGGGAAGGGCCGCTCGCCGGTCTCGGCGGCGCGCAGGTCGGCGAGCATCGCCTCCCGGTCGACGCCGTCCTTGGTGCCGAGGAAGACGACCGCGTCGTCCCCGGCGTCGAGGAGGTAGTACGACTCGTCCTGCGTGTAGTGCATCCCGAAGGTGCGCTGGATGTAGTCGGTGAGCGGGTGCACCTGGAGGGAGAGGTTGCCGCCCTCCATGGTGTCGAGGAAGTCGAAGCGGATCGGGAACTCGGCGCCGAACCGGGCGTAGGTCCGCTCCCCCAGCAGCGCTTCGGGTTCGGCGAGCACGAGGTCGAGGGAGGGGATCTCGACGATCGCGCCTTCGGCGTCTTCCAGGAGGAGCGAGTTCTCCTCGGGCACGCAGTCGAAGCACCACGCGTAGTTGGGTTTGCCGGGGTCGAGTTCGAGCTTGCGCTTCATCCACTGGCCGCCCCAGACGCCGGGGTCGAAGAAGGGGACGACGCGCAGCGGCGCGTGCGCGGCGTTGGCGAGCCCGGCCCGGAAGGCGTCGCCGGTGATCATCCCGGCGGGGCGGGAGGTCGGCTCGGCGGCCCCGATCGCGTTGGCGTCCAAGACGAAGTCGAGCCGGTCGAACATGGCGGCCTTGTGCCGGTCGGCGACCCGCCATTCGACGAAGAAGCCGCGCTTGTACTTGCGGAGCTGGTCCTCGTCGGGGTTCTCGGCCCGCCAGTTGGTGGCCCCGGCGCGTTGGCGCAGTTGGAGTTCCCAGCGGGCCATGTCCGCGAGCACCAGGGCGTACGGGGTGTGGAGGCGCTGGGCGACGAGGTCGGCGCCCCAGCCGAGGAGCACTGTGGGGCCGTCGGCGCCGTCGATTTCGACGGCGAGCTTGTCGAGCCGCTCGGGGTCGTAGAAGGCGTCCACTGTGGCGTGCGAGAGGACGCCGAACACGCGGTCGTCGGTGAGGTTGTCCGCGAACCGGGCGTCGATCTGGGCGATCGGCAGCGCGGCTTCGTCTTCGACGTCGACGATCCGCCAGCGCGGCAGCGCGTCCGCGATCGCCTTGGCCAGCAGGGGGAGGTCGGCGCCGGGGTAGGCGTCGACGACGAGCAGCGGCGCGCGGGCGCCCGCTTCGGCGCTCGCCGCGTCGGCGGCGAGGGTCCAGGCCTGCACGCCGGTGAGGACGCGGGCGTCGGCCGGCAGCGGGACGGTCGGCTGCTTCTCGTACTGTCCGGTCACTGTGCGCTCCTTCATGATTGGGGTGTCGCGGCGAGGACGGCGAGGCCGCGCAGCACCGAGAGTTCGGGGCGGTCGGGGACGGTGAAGGCGGGCCGGTGCGAGCTGGTCCAGAGGTGCTCGCGCACGTACGCCTCGATCGGTGCGGCGACGGCGGTTCCGGCGCGCAGGATGCCGCCGGAGAGGATCACGACCTCGGGGTCGTAGGCGTGGCACAGGGCCACGGCGGTGGCGCCCCAGGCGCGGATCGCCCGCTCGCGCAAGGCGAGTGCGGCGTCGTCGTCGGTCTCGAAGAGGGCCTGCACATCGGTGACGGCGTCGCCGCGGACGGCGAGGTCGCGGCGGAGGGCCCAGGCGCCGGCGATGGACTCGGCGCAGCCGACGTTGCCGCAGTTGCAGAGGGACCCGTAGAGGTCGACGGTGACGTGGCCGCCGAGGATGCCGGCGTGGTCGTGGGCGCCGCGCAGGAGGGTGCCGTCGATGAGCGCGGCGGTGCCGATGCCGGTGCCGAGGGTCATGAGGACGGCGTCGCGCGCGCCGGGCGCGGAGCCGGCGGCGGTCTCGCCGACGAGGGCGGCGCGGGCGTCGTTCTCGATGACGGCGGGGAGGCCGAAGGATTCGCGGGCCCAGGCGATGAGGTCGAGGCCGTCGAGGCGGGGGTGCTTGTCGTGGGCTTTGACCATGCGGCCGGCGGCGCGGTCGACGACGCCGGGGACGGCGATGCCGACGGTGACGGGGGTGAGCGGGGTGGTCTCGGCGAGGAGCGCGGCGGCGGTGTCGCGGGCGTGCTCGAGGTCGCCCTTGCCGGTGGGGACGCTCGCGGTGCGCAGGGGTTCGCCCCGTTCGAGGATGCCGATCTTGATCTCGGATCCGCCGAAGTCGATGCAGAGCTCCATCGCCCGTCTCCTTTCCCGGCTCGCGGCCTTGCGGTTGGTAACGTTACCAACCAGGGGCGAGTTTTGGCAAACACACAGCTCAGGAAGCTTGAAACCTCAGGGATGCTCGATCGTGACGGGCAGTTCGACCGTGGTCGCCTCCGCCTCGGCCGTGCCTTCGAGGCGCGCGAAGAGCAGCGTCGCGGCCTCGCGGCCGAGGAGGCGCGCGTCGTGGTCGATCACCGTCACAGGCACCGGCATGAGCTCGGAGAGCTCGAAGTCGTCGAAGCTGACGAGGGCCGGGCGGGGCCCGGGCACGCCGTCGCGGAGGCGCCGCCCGATCTCGCGCAGCGCGCCGATCGTGTTGCGGTTGTTGGCGCTGAAGATCGCCGTGGGCGGCTCGGGGTGGTCGAGCATCGCCCGCGCGGCCCGGCTCGCGGCGTCCACGTCCTGCTGGTCCCGGGCGATGATCGACGGGTCGATCGGCGCCCCGCGCTCGGTCATCGCCCGCTCGTAGCCGCGGTACCGGCGCTCGCCGGTGAACACGGAACTGCGGTTGCCCAGGAAGCCGATCCGGGTGTGCCCGGCATCCAGAAGGGACAGTGTGCCGCGGTACGCGCCGCCCACGTCGTCGAGGAGCACGGTGTCCACGTCGAGGCCCGGCACGCGCCGCGAGGCGAGCACGAGCGGCACGTCCCCCAGCCGCTCGGGCTGCAGGTGCTCGGCGTCGCCGCTGGTCGGCACCAGGATCAGGCCGTCGACCTGACGGCCGATGAAGTCGCTCACGAGCTGGCGCTCCCGCCCGGCGTCCTCGCCGGTGTTGCCGAGGATGATCCGCCGCCCGTGCTCGGCGGCGACCTCCTCGACGCCGAGCGCGAAGTTCCCGTAGTACGGGTTGGCGAGGTTGGTGATCGCGACTCCGATGAGGCCGCTGGGCTGGCCCGGCCGCAGGCTCCGCGCGTTCTCGTTGCGGTAGTAGCCGAGCTCGCGCACGGCCGCCATCACCCGCTCCTGGAGGTCGGGCCGCACGTTGACGCCGCCCGCGAGCGTGCGCGACACGGTCATCGGGCTGACCCCCGCGCGCGAGGCGACCTCTTTGATCGTCGGCTGGCGCGCGCCCCGCGATGTCGACATGCCCGCCCTCCTCTGCGTCGGCGCCAATCCTATGCGAACCCCCGCCCGGCCGCCGGTCTAGAGTCGAGCACTCCCCCGCCGACTGAAAGGCCCTTCCGCGTGCGCACCCTCCATGTCGTCACCCATCCGCAGGCCACCCACCATGTCGACGGCCTCGTCGGCGGCTGGCACGACTCCGACCTGACCCCCGCCGGCACCGAGTCCGCCGGGCGCATCGCCGCAGCGCTCCGCGCCGCGATCCCCACCGAGACCAAAGTGGAGCTGTACTCCTCGGACCTCAAGCGCACCAAGCAGACCGCCGACGTCATCGGCGAGCGGTTCGGCCTCGAACCGGTCCTCGACGCCCGTCTCCGCGAGTCCCGCTTCGGTGAGGCCGAAGGCCACCCGCAGTCCCGCTGGGACGAGCTGTTCATCCCGCCGCCGGCGGACGGCGACCCGATGGCGCACCGCGTCATCCCCGGAGCCGAGTCGAAAGCCGAACTCGCGCAACGGATGTACGCGGCCCTCGACGACCTCGTGAGCCGCCCGTGCGAGCACCAGATCGTCGTCACCCACGGCTACGCGTTCTCGTTCCTGGTCGCCGCCTGGATCAAGATGCCGCTCGAAGCACTCGGGTACGCCCTCTTCAAAGCGCCCTCGGGCAGCATCACCACCCTCCACGAGGACGACCGCTACCGCGGACGGCTGGTCCTGCGGCTCGGGGACGCGCGACACCTCTGAAGCCCCCCAAGCGGTTCGGGAGGGGTCCCGAGACAACACGGATATTTTCGGGCGCGGGCGGGCCGAACGGGCCGACCCCCTGCTACACCCCGAAAGGATTCACAGTGGACAGAAAGCGGAAGCACCTGCTCCGCCTCGGCGCCGGCGTCGCAGCCGGCCTCGGCGCCGTGGCGCTCGCGTGGACCGGCATCGCCGCCAACGCGGGCGAACCGAAGACCGAGGACGACTTCGAAGCCAAGATCATCGGCGGCCAGCCCGCCGAGGAGGGCCAGTACCCCTGGCTGGTCAGCCTCGCCTACGCCGACGACGGCTCGCTGCTCTGCGGCGGCACCGTCATCACCGAGGACATCGTCCTCACCGCCGCGCACTGCGCCGAAGCGGTCTCGGGCCCTGACGGGCTCGTCGTGCGCTCGGGCTCGGTGGACCTCGAGTCCCCCGACATCGTCGAGACCACCGTGTCGGACATCCACATCGCGCACGACTACAACGAGCCGGTCGACCTGGCGAACGACTGGGCGCTCCTCCTCCTCGACGAACCCGTCGACGTCGAACCGATCGACGTGGGCACCGAGCCCGAGGAGTTCGACGTCCTCGAGACCGCCGGCTGGGGCGAGACCGGCTCGGGCTTCCCGACCGTCGCGCGCTGGGTCGAGGTGCCGTTCGTCAGCGATGACGACTGCGAGGCGGCCTACCCCGGCGAGTTCGACGCGCAGACCATGCTCTGCGCGGGCGACCTCGAGAACGGCGGCGTCGACTCCTGCGACGGCGACTCCGGCGGCCCGATCATGGCCCCGAACGAGGACGGCGAGCTCACCCTCGTCGGCATCGTGAGCTGGGGCTACGGATGCGCCGAAGCCGGCAGCCCAGGCGTCTACGCCGAGGTCGCGGACTTCAACAGCGCGATCGACGACGTGATCGACGACTGGTCCTGACGCAGGAGAACCGGGCCGGAAGGGGGCATCCCTTCCGGCCCTTCGCCGTTCACACGTCCGATGCGGCGGGGGCGTGGCAGATGGCCACGATGGCGTCGATGAGGCGGTTCGCGGCGCCGTCCCAGTCGGCACTGGCGGTCGGTTCGCCTTCGGCGAGTTGGCGTTCGCGTTGGGCGGGCATGTGGACGAGGAGCAGGCGCATCATGGCGCCGCGCTCGGCGCGGACCTCGGGCGGCAGCGGCGGGAAGCACCGGTCGATCTCGCGGACCGTGCGCTGGAGGGCCGCCGCCTCGCGGGATTCGCGGGTGAGCACGGCCCGATAGGCGGGGTCGGTCGCGGTCTGCTCGCGGAAGCGGGCGTACCAGGTGTGATTGCCCAGCGCCGCAAGGTGATCGGTCAGGGGCCGGACGAGGCAGGCGAGCCAGTCGCGGAGGTCGTCGGAGCCGTCGGCGCGGTCGATCATGGCCCGGCGGCGTTCCTCGATGTCGGCCGAGTGCCGCTCGATCACGGCCTTGACGAGCCCTTCCTTGGAGCCGAAGTGGTAGGTCACGGCGGTGTTGTTGCCCTGGCCGGCGGTCTCGCTCACCTTGCGGGCCGAGACCTCCAGGCTCTGCTCGGCGAACAGCCGCTCGGCGGCGTCGAGGATCGCCTCCCGGGTGGCGTGGAGCTGTTCAGCGCGTCTGGTCCCGGCGGGCATGGCGGCGTCCTCCTTCGAAAGCTGTCTGATCGGCCACTCGCAAGCCTACCCTATTTCATAAGTCAGTCACTTGACTTACTATTGAGGTCATCGACAGGTAAGGAAACCGATGAACACCGTCCCAGACACGCCCCTCGCGGGCGAGCGACCACCGAAGACGAACGCGGTCGTGGCCGTCCTGGCCTTCGCCGGCATCACCGTGGCGCTCATGCAGACCCTGATCATCCCGCTGCTGCCCGAGCTCCCGGGCCTGCTCGGGGCCTCCCCCGCCGACACGTCGTGGGCCGTGACCGCGACGCTGCTCGCGGCCGCCGTGGCCACGCCCGTGATGGGCCGGCTCGGCGACATGTACGGCAAGCGCCGGATGCTCCTGGTGAGCCTCGGCCTCCTGGCCGCCGGCTCGGTGGTCGTGGCGATGAGCGACACCCTCACGCCGATGATCGTCGGCCGCGCCATGCAGGGCCTCTCGGCGGGCGTCATCCCGCTGGGCATCAGCATCATGCGCGACGAGCTGCCCAAGGAACGCCTGCCCGGCGCGATGGCGCTCATGAGCGCTTCCCTCGGCGTCGGCGGCGCGCTCGGCCTCCCGGCCGCCGCGTTCCTCGCCGACAACGTCGACTGGCACGTCCTGTTCTGGGCCGCAGCCGGTATCGGCGTCGTGTGCATCGGCCTCGTGGCTTCGATCGTCCCCGAATCCAAGGTCCGCAGCGGCGGCCGCTTCGACCTCGTCGGGGCCGCCGGGCTCTCGGCGGGCCTGGTCGCGCTGCTGCTGGCCGTCTCCAAGGGCGCCGGCTGGGGCTGGACCGACCCGCTGACGCTCGGCATGTTCGCCGCGGCCGTCGTGATCCTGCTGGCCTGGGGGCGGTTCGAGCTCAAGACGCGCGAGCCGCTGGTGGACCTGCGCACCACCGCGCGCCGCCAGGTGCTGCTCACCGACCTCGCCGGGATCGTGTTCGGCTTCGCGACCCTCGCGATCTCACTACTGCTGCCGCAGCTGATCCAGCTTCCGGAGGCCACCGGATACGGCATGGGACAGTCGATGGTCGCCGTCGGCCTCGTCATGGCGCCCTCGGGCATCGCGATGATGCTCTTCGCGCCGGTCTCGGCCAGGATCACGAAGGCCAAGGGCCCCAAGACGACCCTGATGACCGGCGCGGTCGTCGTGGCCGCCGCGTACGCGCTCGGCACGGTCTTCATGGCCGAGATCTGGCAGCTCGTGGTCGTCTCCGCGCTCATCGGCGTCGGCATCGGACTCGCCTACGGCGCCATGCCGGCCTTGATCATGGACGCGACGCCGCCGTCCGAGACCGCCTCGGCCAACAGCCTCAACACGCTGATGCGCTCGATCGGCACCTCGTTCGCCAGCGCCGTCTCCGGCGTGGTCCTGGCGAACATGACCACCGACTTCCACGGCACGGCAGTGCCTTCGGAGGCCGGGTTCCAGCTCATCATGGCGATCTCGGCGGGCGCGGCCATAGGCGCGATGCTCATCGCGGCGTTCCTGCCGCGCCGCAGGCGCGAACCGGAATCAGCGGCGGAGGCGCTACAGACCGCGGGCGCGCCGGCGTAAGGGGACCGGCACGCGTCGGGCCGCGGCGGCACCGGGTGGTGCGGCCGCGGCCTGACGCATAGGGGCTCTAGGCGAAGACCTCGTCGACCAAGCTCTGGAGGACTTCCTGGAACGCCGTCGCGAGGGTCATCCGGACATCATCCACATAGTTCAGTGAGGCGGTGAGCGTCCTGGAGCCGTCGGGCGTGCTGAACATCAGGGCCGCATAGCTGGCGATGCCGCCGTTGTGGGTGATGAGCGTGCCGCCTGCCGTCTCCTGGACGAAGACGCCGAGGCCGTAGCCCATGTTCGGGATCGGGGTCGGGTAGGGCTCGACCATCTCGGCCAGGAGCCCGGCGGGCAGGAACTCGTCGCCGAGGAGTCCGGTGATGAACGCCTGCAGGTCCTTCGTCGTCGAGATCATGTCGCCGCCCGTGGAGACCCGCGAGGGGTTCATGCGGGAGACGTCGACGATCCGCACCTCGCCGTCCTCCTCAAGCCTGTAGTAGCCGTGGGCGTGCTCGCCGGGAATGTCCGGCGAGGTCTCGGGGACCGCGGTGTCCTTGAGGCCCAGCGGGTCCAGGACGAGTCGGCGCATCTCCTCGGGGAACGGGCGGCCGGTGGCCGCCTCGACCACGAGGCGGGCCAGGACGTAGTTCGTGTTGGAGTAGCTCCAGGCCGTGCCCGGTTCGAAGTTGAGCGGCTTCGCGAGCGCGAACTCGACCAGCTCCTCGGGCGAGAAGGTCCTGAACCGGTCCTCGACCCAGGCCTTGCCCTGCCAGGTGATGCCGGGGACGAGTTCGCCGTCCTCGAAGTCGCCGGTGAAGTTGTAGACGCCGCTGGTGTGCTGCAAGAGCATCCGCACGGTGATGCGCGGGTCCAGCGTGAACTTCGGCAGCAGGTCGGCGACCGGGGCGTCGAGGTCGATCCCGTCTTCGGCCACGAGGCGGAGCACCAGAGCCGCAGTGAAGGTCTTGGTGTTGGAGCCGATGCGGAAGGCGCCTTCGGTGGAGGGCTTCTCGGTGCCGCCGATCTCGCGGTGCCCGGCGCTGGCGGTCCATTCGCCGTGCGCATCGGTGACGCGCAGCTGCACGCCGGTGAATCCGGCGGCGACGACGCCTTCCATGGCCCGCTGGAGCGCGGGGCGCTCCTGCTCGACTGGGTTGGCGGTGGCGGTGGCGGTCGCCGTGGTGAGGTTCTCGTTCATGCCCCCAACTATCGGAGGCCGTCCTGTCGCCGTCCTTGCATCGCGCTGACATGACCGCTGACGCGGAACGGGTTCACTCCAGGCGGCCGGTCCGCGCGGTCGCGAGCTGGAGTTGGATCGTGCGCGTCCAGCCGATCGCGGCGGTCGCGGCGAACGCGCCGTAGAAGAGGATCGCGAGGAGCACCGGCAGCGAATGCCAGCTCGAGTTGGCGGCGGCCACCACCAGCGCGTATCCGGTGAACGAGATGAGGGCGGCGGCGATGCCGCCGAAGGAGATCAGGATCTGGATCTTGAAGATCCGGTACCTGCCGGTGAGCTCGCGGATCGTGACGCCCGCGCGGTGGCCGATCTCGCCGTGGTCCTCCGCGGGAAGGCCCGCGCGGGCGACGACGTGCCGTTCGAGCAGGACCACCGAGCGGGAGCGCTGCAGGGCCGCCGCGACGAGGATCTGGTGGTGGGCGTGCATGAACCACAGGGGCGCGGCGCTGAAGGCCGCGACCCATTCGCCGCCGATCGGCCGCTGGCCGCCGAGCGCGATGATGGCGAGGCCGAGGTACGTGACCTGGATGGCGAGGAGCGCCAGGCGCTCGCCCGCGAGTGTGGAGAGCTTGTCCCGGTCGGTGGTGTAGAGCGCGAGGAGCGCGTCCGGGTCGCCGTGGGTCGCGGGGGTATCGGCCGCCATGCGAGGGCCTTTCGGTAGGGGTCGGCACTCCCTTCCCACGGTACTGCGCCCCAGCGACATCGCGGCTGGTCGACCATGAGCCCACTGGCGGCCGTCGCAGAGTTCCCGCGGGATGTCGAGTTGCCCTGCGTGGCAGGCGGTGTCGGTGATGACGCATGACCTCGCGCAGGTCGCCGTGGCGCCAGGGCCCGTGGGGGTCGGGCCGCCAGGCCGGGCCGGCGTCGAGCGGCAGGCCGGCGACGGCCGCGTCGGCCAGTGCCGCCTCGCGGCGGTAGAGGTCGAGGATCTCTTCGCCGACCGCTCGGGCGGGGCGGTCCAGGACCACCGGGGCGGCCGGGCGGCCGCTGCGTATTCGACGAGACAGCGGTCACGGATGCATCGGTCGTCGAGGACGCGAATCGGGGCGAAATCCTTTGTTAGTCTTCAAAGCCGAACATTCAGGAGGGCTCATGGCCGCCGCCCGGCTCACGTCACGCGACATCCGCAGCGAATCGCGGCTCGTGGTCGTGCGGGCGCTGCTCGCGGCGGGTGGGTCGACCCGCAACGAGCTCGCCGAGGCCACGGGGCTGAGCCTCGGGACGGTCTCCACGATCGTGCAGGACCTCCTCAAGTACGAGATCATCGCCGAGACCGGCCCGGTGCACGGCGGCATCGGTCGGCCCACGACCGGGCTGCGGCTCAACGCCGATCGCGGCCGGGTCGTCGGCTTCTACCTGGAAGACCGGTACCTGGAGGCGACCGTGTTCGACGCGGCGCTGGGCGAGCTCTCGACGGTCGAGGCGACCTCCGAAGAGCCGGTGGAGGACGCCGACGACGTGATCGAGTGGATCGTCGGCGCGCTCGACGACGCGCTCGGGAAGGCGAAGGCGAGCCGCGAGGACATCCTCGGCGTCGGCATCCTCCTGCCCGGCGGCATGCAGCGGCCGGTGAAGGCCGAGACGGTGCCGAGCGCGATCTGGCTCCACCTCGACCGGCTGCGCGACCGGCTCGGCCTGCCGGTCGTGGTCGACAACCCGCTCAAGGCGATCGCGACCGCGCAGCTGTGGCTCGGCGCCGGGCGCCGCTCCGCGAACGTGGTCGCCGTCAGCCTCGGCATCGGGGTGGGCGCGGGCATCATCCAGGACGGCGTGGTCGTGCGCGGCGCCACGAACGCGGCGGGCGAATGGGGCCACAGCCTGCTCGCCTTCGAGGGCCGCCGATGCCGGTGCGGCCGTGACGGATGCGTCGAGGCGTACGTCGGCCTGCCGGGCATCCAGCGCACACTCGCCGAGATCGCGCCCGGCCACCCGCTCGCCGGCGACCGCGACGACTGGACGTTCGCATCGGACCTGGCCGCCGCGGTCGAGTCCGGCGACCCGGCCGCGATCGCGACGGTCGAGCGCAGCGCCCACTACCTCGGCGCCGCGCTCACCGACCTCGTCGCGATCCTCAACCCCGAGGTCATCACCCTGTCGGGCTGGGCCGACGCGCCCGCGTCGCGCGAGCGGGTCCTGCCGATCGTGCGGCAGCGAGTCCTCGCGGACGCCCCCGGCGACGCCGCGGCGGGCCTCGCGATCGAGATCTCCCCCAGGTGCGGGATGGAGGGCATCGCCGCGATCGCCTTGGAGCGCTTCATGAGAGACGTCGGCCTGGTGACCACCAGGGTCATTCCGGCGCTCTGAACCGCCTCAGCGGCGCACGCGGTAGGTCACGTGGACCACGCCTGTGGCCGCGCGAGCGCTCACCTGCTCCAGGTCGAGCGGCGGGACGCCTTCGAAGAGCCGCGTGCCCGCGCCGAACGTGATCGGTGCGATGTGGAGCCGCAGCTCGTCGATGAGTCCGGCCGCAAGGTACTGGTTGACCGTGGTCGCGCCGCCCATGACCGCGATCTCGCCGTCGCCGGCCGCCTCGCGCGCCTGCGCCAGCGCCGACTCGATGCCGTCGGTGACGAACGTGTAGGTGGTGCCGCCGTCCATCACCTGCGGTTCGCGCGGGTGATGGGTGAGCACGAAGACCGGCGCGTGGTAGGGCGGATCGTCCCCCCACCAGCCGTTCCATTCGCGGTCCCATTCGCCGCGGACGGGGCCGAACATGTTGCGGCCCATGATGAACGCCTTGGCGGCGGTCATCTGCGCGATCTCCTCGGGGTTCTCCTCGGCGGTGTCGAACATCCAGGCGTGCAGGCTCTCGCCCATGCCGTTGCCGCCGTCGTCGCCGAACGGCCGCTCCTCCGTCTGGTTGAGACCGGCCGCGTAGCCGTCGGCCGTGATCGTGATGCCGCAGACGACCTTGCCCATGCGCACCTCCACATTCGTCGTTGAGAGTCCGGTGTCGTTGGGCTCCAGCATTCCACCTACCGGGGCAGCACGCCGCGGCCCTCGCGGACTTCGAAGACCAGCTGGGTCTCGGTCTGGCGCACGACGGCGTGGGCGGTCACGTGCTCGAGGATGAGGTCGCGCAGCGCCTCGGGTCCGGCCACGGCGACGTGGAGGAGGAAGTCGTCGTCGCCGCCCACATGGAAGACGGTCATCACGCCGGGCAGTTCGACCAGGCGGTCGTAGAGGTGGTGCACGTGCTCGCGGCTGTGGCTTCCCAAGCGCACCTTGATGATCGCGTGTAGCGGGCGGCCGAAGGCCTCGGGGTCGAGGTGGGCGGCGATGCGGGTGAGGACGCCCGATTCGCGGAGCGCGCGCAGCCGGTACGCGCAGGTGGACTCGGCGACGCCCGCACGGACCGCCAGCGCGGCGTTCGTCATCCGGCCGTCCTCGACGAGCGCGGCGAGGATCGCCAGGTCGGTGCCGTCGAGCGACGCCGCTGGGGGTTGCGTTTTCTTCGACCGCTCCTCGGCCATTCCCGGTCCTTCCGCTGAATCTTCATGGATTCGCGCGATCTGTGCGGATTTCCGCAGGCTGTATTGCGCGTAATTGCGGTTCAGCCTACATTCTGGGCATGATCTCGCCTCGACTGCAATTCGACACCGTGGCGGTCCACGCGGGCCGCGAGGACCTGGCGGCGCTCGGCGTGCACGCGCTGCCCATCGACCTCTCCTCCACCAATCCGCTGCCGGGCATCGAGGCGGGCGGACTCTCCTACGAGGCCATGGCGAACGGCGGCACGCCGACGACCGAGGGCGGGTCGGTGTACGCGCGGCTGTGGAATCCGACGGTGGCGCGGTTCGAGACGGCGCTGGCGCGGTTGGAGCACGCGGAGGCGGCGGTGGCGTTCTCCTCGGGCATGGCGGCGATGACGGCGGCGATCCTCGCGGCCGGGACCGGCCGGCACGTCGTGGCGGTCCGCCCGCTGTACGGCGGGACCGACCACCTGCTGTCCACGGGGCTGCTCGGGACCGAGGCGACCTTCTGCGCGGCCGGCGAGGTCGCCGAGGCGATCCGGCCCGACACGGCGATGGTCGTGCTCGAGACGCCCGCGAACCCGACGCTCGAACTGGTCGACATCCGGGCGGTCGTCGAAGCGGCCCAAGGGGTTCCGGTGCTGGTGGACAACACGTTCGCGACGCCGGTGCTGCAGAACCCGATCGACTTCGGCGCTTCGATGGTGCTGCACAGCGCCACGAAGTACCTTGGCGGACACGGCGATGTGATCGCCGGGGTGATCGCCTGCGACGAGGAGACGGCGGCCGCGCTGCGGCGGGTCCGGGCGGTGACGGGCGGGCTCCTGCATCCGCTCGGCGCATACCTGCTCCACAGGGGATTGACGACGCTGCCGATCAGAGTGCGTGCGCAGCAGGAGCACGCGCAGCGCGTCGCCGGTTGGCTCGAGCGGCATCCGAGTGTCGCCCGCGTGTACTACCCGGGGAGCGACGGGGATCCGCAGGGGCTGATCGGGCGGCAGATGCTAGGCACCGGGGCGATGATCTCGGTCGACTTGCGCGGCGGGTTCGAGCAGGCCGCGCAGGTGACCTCGACGGTGCGGCTGTTCACGCACGCGGTGTCGCTGGGCGGGGTGGACTCGCTCATTCAGCATCCGGCGGCGCTCACGCACCGGCCCGTCGCGGCCGACGCCCGCCCGGCGGACAGCCTGGTGCGGCTGTCGATCGGGCTCGAAGCGCCCGAGGACCTGATCGCCGATCTGGATCAGGCCCTCACTCCCCCGCTGTCCATGATGGCGGGTTCACGCGACGCGGCGCAGCCGACGGTCGCGTGAGCCGGCGCCGAAGGCGACCGCGCCCGCTGCTCCGCGCGGGGGCCGAGGGGGGGCCCCCCGGCGGGTGGGGGGGGGGGGGGGGGTAGCCCCCTAACGCAGGTCGTTCGCGCAGCGCAGGACCGCGGCGAAGGCGGCCGGGTCGCCCGAAGGGGACACGATGTCGATCCGGGCCGACTCGCCCGCTCGCAGCGTGAGCATCCCCTGCTCGGCGCGGGCGGCCGGGTCGACCTTGTCCGCGTGACAGAACAGGTCCCGCACCAGCGAGTTCGCGGACACGTGCAGCACGCATCCGCCTTCGACGGCCTCGGCCGCGACCTCGAACGGACGCGGGTCCAGTTCCTGGTCGATCACCTCGGCGCCGTAGGAGAACGCGGGCGCGAAGCCGTCGCCCTCGGCGCGGATGTACTCGCCGCTCAGGTCGCCGAACGCCGCCACTTCGGCGGGCACCGTGACCGTCGCGCCGTCGCGCGGGTCGACCCGCGCCTCGACCACGGCCTTCGCGAGCACCTTGCCGTCGAAGGACTCCCGGGTCACGGTGAACGACCCCGAGTACGCCTCGCCCGTGTCGTTCACGAGCACCAGCGCCAGCTGGTCGAACTCGGGCTTGACCCCTTCCCACGCGTTCGCGCGGCTCTCGTTCGACGGGCGCGGCTGCAGCGTCGCCAGCCGCGGCGCGTACGCGTCGCGCAGCGCGTGCCACAGCGGCTTGCGGTGCCCCGCGAAGTCGACCGCGGCCCAGGAGACCACGGGCCAGTTGTCGTTGAGCTGCCACAGGATCGTGCCGGTGTTGTGCGGGGTGAGCGACCGGTAGTGCTCGACGCCGAAGCGGATCGCCTGCGCCTGGTTGAGCTGCGTCGTCCAGTGCCAGTCCTCGATGGACTCAGGGTCGGGCAGGTGGCCCTGCCAGCCGCGCTCCAGCTTCTCGTTGCCGCGGTTGGCCTTCTGGTGCACGAGCATCTCCGCGCCGAACGGGTCGAGCGGTTCGTCGTGCACCACGGACACGAGCGTCGACCAGGCCGGCGGGGCCTGGAACCCGAACTCGGAGACGAAGCGCGCCAGGTAGTCCGCGTAGACCTTGTAGTCGACGCGGTTCCACACGTCCCAGACGTGCATGGTCCCGTACCGCTCGTCGTTGGGGTGCCGGTAGTCGCCGAAGGAGTACGGGCTCGCGGGCGAGTACGGGCGGGTCGGGTCGAGCTCGGCGAGGATCGCGGGCAGGACCTCGGTGTAGTACGCGTCGCCCCAGCCGCGCCCGTTCAGGCGGTGCGCCCAGCTCCAGTCGACCGAGCCCCAGGTGTTCTCGTTGTTGCCGTTCCAGATCACGAGCGACGGGTGCGGGCTGAGCCGGGTCACGTTCTCGCGGACCTCGGCCTCGATCTCGGACCGCAGCGGGTCCTCCTCGCTGTACGCGGCGCAGGCGAACAGGAAGTCCTGCCACATGAGCAGGCCGTGCTCGTCCGCGAGGTCGTACAGGTCGTCGGACTCGTAGATCCCGCCGCCCCACACGCGCAGCAGGTTGATGTTCGACTCGAGGGCGTCCGCGACGCGCAGCGCGTACCGGTCGCGGTCGATCTCGGTGAGGAACGCGTGGTCGGGGATCCAGTTCGCGCCGCGTACGAGGACTCGCTCCCCGTTGACCTTCAACAGGAACGGCGCCCCGGCGGGGTCGGGCTCGGTGTCGAGCTCGACGGTGCGGAAGCCGATCCGGCGCTCCCAAGCGGCGTCTCCGGCGGTGACCTCGACGCGGTAGAGGGGTTGGTCGCCGTGGCCGACCGGCCACCACAGCCGCGCGTCGGGGACGGTCACTTCGACAGTGGCCGAGGCGTGCTCGGCGGCGACGGTCGCACGCTGCTCGAAGGTCTCGCCGTCGGGGCCGGTGACCTTGACGCGGACCTCGACCGGCGCGGAGGTGTCGCGCTCCAGGTCCACATGGGCCGTCAGGACGCCGTCCGTGCCGACGACGTCGACGAGGGGGCGCACCGCGGCGACGCGCACGCCCGACCAGGATTCGAGGCCGATCGGCTTCCAGATCCCGGCGCCCGCGACGTCGATGCCCCAGTCCCAGCCGAAGGAGCAGGCCATCTTGCGGAGCTGGTTGTACTCGTGGTGGTTGGTGTGCGGCAACGCGCCGTCGCGCTCGGCGCGGGCGACCGCCTCCGGGATCGGGGCCGCGAAGGTGACCGTGAGCGTGTTCGCGCCTTCCTGCAACGCATCACGCACGTCCCAGCGGTAGCTCCGGTGCTGGTTCTCGGTGCGGGCGATCTCGATCCCGTTGAGCGCCACGGTGGCGACGGTGTCGAGGCCGTGCGCGACCAGGTCGTGGCGGGCGGAGCCGTCGTCGGTCCAGTCGAACGTGGTGGTGAACCGCCAGGCGGTGTCGCCGATCCACTGCTGCGCGGCCTCGTTGTCGCCGTCGAACGGGTCGGCGATGAGCCCGGCCCGGCGCAGGTCGAGGTGGGCCTCGCCCGGGACGGCGGCCGGGATGCCGTCCGCGAGCGGCGCGGCCACCGCCTCGGGGGCGGTGCCGGCCAGGTCGGCGGCGGTCAGCGTCCATCCCTCGTGGAGGGCGCGGAAGGTCGGCGGGTGTGGCATGGAATGGCTCCTCGAGATGGGTGAGGTCAGCGGTCAGGCGGTCGGCTCGCGCAGGACGCGCACGCCGCCGGCGGGAATCGTGACGGCGGGGCCGACGGGTTCGCCCGCGAGCAGGTCGAACCCCTCGGCCGTGGCCTTGCGGTCGGCGTCGGTGTGGTTGAGCAGGAACAGGAACGAGCCCGCGTCGCCGGTGCGGCGCACCGCTTCGACGCCGGGTTCGGCTTCGGCCACGGGGGCGAGCGCGGCCTCGGCGATGAGCCGGTCGGCGATGCGGTCGATCGAGGCGGAGGCCAGGTGCGCCGAGACGTACCAGGCGGCGCCGTCGCCGACCGCGCGGCGGGTGACGGCCGGGCCTCCGGCGAGCGAGCCGGAGTCGTACCGGACGACCGCCTCGGCGCCGTCGAGGTGGACGCGCTCGGTCCATTCCGCAACGGCCGTACCGTCGTCCAGCGCCGTGGACTCGCCGGCCTGGAGCGGGTAGAACTCGTCGGACCACGCGCCGAGGACGTCACGGAACGCGCCGGGGAAGCCGCCGGTGATCACCTGGCCGTCATCGTCGCAGACGCCCGACAGGTACGTGACCAGGAGGGACCCGCCGCGCTCGGGCACGGCCCGCAGTCGCGCGGCGTCGGACTCGGCGATGTTCAGCAGCGTCGGCACGATCACCAGGTCGTAGCCGTCGAAGTCGCCGTCGGGGGCGACCACGTCGCACAGGATCTGCCGCTCCCACAACGCGCGGTGCCATTCGCGCAGCTCGCGACCGTAGCGGAGGCCGCGGTGCGGTTTGAGGCCGTGGTTGAGCGCCCATCCGGCGACGTCGTCGACGACGATCGCCGCCCGTGCCGGTTCCACCTGCGTCCCTTGCACTTCCGCGAGCGACTGCAAGTGGCGGCCCAATTCCAGGACCTCCTGCCAGACGCGCGATCGGGTCCCGCTGTGCGGCAGCATCGCCGAGTGGAACTGCTCGGCCCCGGCGCGCGACGCGCGCCACTGGAAGAACATCGCGCCGTCCGCGCCACGGGCGATGTGCCCGAGGGAGTGCCGCACGATCTCGCCGGGGTCCTTGGAGCGGTTGCGCGGCTGCCAGCTCGGGCTGCCGGTGGAGCTCTCCATGAGCAGCCAGGGGCGGCGCCCGGCCGAGATGCCGCGCATCCGATCGCCCGCGAATGCCAGCTCCTGCTCCCGCAGCGGATCGTCCACCAGCGTGTAGTGGTCGTTCGCGGCGATAGCGGTGTGCGGCGTCCAGGAGGCGTAGTCCACGACCTGCGCGCCCGCGCCGACCATGAGGTTCGTCGTGACCGGCGCGGCCGAATGCCGTTCGATGACGGCCTTCTCGGCCAGGTACTGCGACAGCAGGGCATCCGAGGAGTAGCGCTCGTAGTCGAGGAACTGGCCCGGGTTCGGCGCTCCGTGCCGCCCGCGCGGGGGCAGGATCTCGTCCCAGTCGCTGTAGCGGTGCCCCCACTGCTCGGTGCCCCACGCGGCGTTGACGGCCTGCAGGGTCCCGTGGCGCTCGCGCAGCCACGCCCGGAACGCCTCGGCGGACAAGTCGCAGTAGCAGCGGGCGTTGCCGCCGCCGAACTCGTTCCCGATGTGCCACAGGCGGACCGCCGGGTGGCGGCCGTAGCGTTCGGCCAGCGCCTCCACATGGAGGAGCGCGTACCGGCGGAAGATCGGGGAGGCCGCGCACCAGGCGAGGCGCCCGCCCGCGGGTTCGCGGAAGCCGTCCGCGAGCACCGGGGCGATCTCCGGGTGCGCGGTCAGCAGCCAGCTCGGCGGGGCCGCCGTAGGCGTGGCCAGGTCGATGCCGATCCCGTTGCGGTGCAGCAGGTCCACCGCGTCGTCGAGCCAGGACCAGTCGCGTACGCCGGGGGCGGTCTCGATGGTGCCCCAGGCGAAGATGCCCAGGCTCACGAGGTTCACGCCCGCTTCGCGCATGAGGCGCACGTCCTCGTCCCACACCTCCCGCGGCCACTGCTCGGGGTTGTAGTCGCCGCCGAAGGCCAGGCCGTCGGCCAGGCGGATCGGAGGCGGTGGGGGCGGCGGCGCGGGGACGCTCGCGAGCACCGCGGGCTCGCCGCCGCCGCTCTGGAACGGGTCGATCATGCCTTGGACTCCGATCGGGCTGGGACGCCGGCTTCGGTCCACTCGCCTTTGAAGTGGTCGTAGCAGGTGCTGTTGTCGATCGCCTCGCGGTCGACCGGCGCCTCCGACGTGACGCGGCCGGGCCGCTCGGGGTCAGGGGCGGCCAGCGCGAGGAGCTTGGTGTAGTCGTGGTGCGGGTCGAGGATCACGGCGTCCGAGGGGCCGCGTTCGACGACGCGGCCGCGGTAGAGGACCACGATCTCGTCGGAGAAGTGGCGGGCGGTCGCGAGGTCGTGGGTGATGTAGAGGACCGCGAGCTGGTCTTCCCGTTGCAGGCGGCCCAGGAGGTTGAGCACGCCGAGGCGGATCGAGACGTCCAGCATGGACACCGGCTCGTCGGCGATGAGCACTTGCGCGCCGGGGGCGAGGGCCCGCGCGATGGCGACGCGCTGGCGCTGGCCGCCGGAGAGCTCGTGCGGGCGGCGGGGTGCGATGGCCTCGGCCGGGGTGAGGTTGACGCGTTCGAGCATCTCGAGGACGCGCGCGCGGGTGTCGTCCTGGGTCTTGGTGCGGCCGTGGATCTTCAGGGGCCGGGCGATGTGGTGCTCGATGGAGTGGAAGGGGTTGAGGGAGGCGAAGGGGTCCTGGAAGACCATCTGGACTTCGCGGCGGTAGTGGGCGTTGGTGACGGGGGTGCCGTCGTCGAGGCGCACGTCGACGGTGCCGGCGGTGGGTCGTTCCATGCGGGTGAGGATCTTCGCGATGGTGGACTTGCCGGAGCCGGACTCGCCGACGAGAGCGACGGTGCGGCCGGGGGTGAGTTCGAGGCTCACGTGGTCGACGGCGCGCAGGCGGGTGCGCTTGAGGCCGCTGCGGAGCGTGTAGTCCTTGACGAGGTCGGTGATCTTGACGCTGGTCATGCCCGCTCCTTCGCGGTTGCCACGGTGCTGTCCTCAGTGGTCTCGTCGACGCCGGTGCGGATGAAGGCGCCCCGCTCCCCCGAGAGGCTCGGGAAGGAGCCGAGGAGCTTGCGGGTGTAGGGGTGCTTCGCTTCGCGGTAGAGGCGGTCGGCGGTTTCGAGTTCGACGATCTCGCCGTCGAGCATCACGGCGATCCGGTCGCTGATCTCCAGGAGCAGCGGCAGGTCGTGGGTGATGAAGATGACGGCGAAGTCGAGTTCGTCGCGCAGGCGCACGATCTCGCGGAGGATGTCGCGCTGGACGACCACGTCGAGCGCGGTGGTGGGCTCGTCCATGATCATGATCTGGGGTTCGAGGAGCATGGCCATGGCGATCATGACGCGCTGGCGCATGCCGCCGGAGAGTTCGTGCGGGTAGGAGCCGAGGCGGCGCGGGTCGACGCCGACGCGGGTGAGCACGTCCTCGGATCGTTCGCGGATCTCCTTGCGGGACATGCGGGGCCGGTGCGCGAGGAGGGTGTCCTTGAGCTGCGCGCGGACGGTGGTGACGGGGTTGAGGGCGTTCATGGCGCCTTGGAAGACCATGGAGAGGCGTTCCCAGCGGAAGGCGCGCAGCTCGGCGTCGTCGAGGGCGAGGATGTCGGTGTCGCCGTCGTCGCCGTGGAAGGTGATGCGCCCGGAGGCGATGCGGGCCGGGGGCCGGTGGAGGCGGTTGACGGCGTAGGCGAGGGTGGTCTTGCCGCATCCGGACTCGCCCGCGAGCCCCAGGATCTCGCCCTTGTGGAGCACGAGGTCGGCGTGCTTGACGGCGGTCACCGGCTCCTCGGTCTCGTAGACGACGGTGAGGTCGTCGACGGTGAGCACCGCTTGGCGCTGGTCGGCGGTCATCGCGCGATCTCCTTGTCCTGGTTCGGCTTTGCTTGCTGGGAGGGGACCCCGTTGCGGCGGGAGGCCTGGGCGAGCTCGCGTTCGAGGCGGGCCGCGCGGCGGGCGCGCTTGCGGTGCAGGCGGAGGTTCTTCAGCTTGGGGTTGATGATCTCGTCGATCGAGAAGTTGACGAGGGAGAGGCCCATGCCGAACAGGGCGATGATGAGGCCCGGCGGGACGAACCACCACCAGGCGCCCAGCGAGAGCGCGAACCCGTTCTGCGCGTAGAAGAGCATCGTGCCGAGCGTGGAGGAGTTCGAGGCGCCGAGGCCGATGAAGGACAGGCCGGCCTCGCCGAGGATCGCCGAGATGACGGCGAACACGAACTGGGAGGCGATCACCGGGAGCAGGTTCGGCAGGATCTCGACCACGATGACCCGCCAGGGCCGCTCGCCCGAGACCTGGGAGGCGGCCACGTAGTCGCGGTTGCGCACCGAGAGGGTCTGGGCGCGCAGCACGCGGGCCGAGCCGGCCCAGCTCGTGACGGCCAGGACGATCGCGATCGTCCACAGTCCGCGGCTCTCGGCCGGCACGAATCCGGAGATCACGATGACCAGCGGGAGGCCGGGGATCACCAGGAACACGTTGGTGAACAAGGAGAACCCCTCGTCCACGACCCGGCCCCGGTAGGCGCCGTAGATGCCGAAGAACGCCGAGAGCGCGGTGGCGAGCAGGCCGACGATGACGCCGATCTGCAGCGAGCCGCGGGTGGCGTAGGCGAGCTGCGCGAGCACGTCCTGGCCGGTCTGGGTGGTGCCCAGCCAGAACTCGCCCGAGGGCGGGGTGAGGCCCATGTCGCGGATGGTCCGCGGGTCGCCCACGAAGAGCGGCCCGATGAGGCCGAAGAGGGTGATGGCGGCGATGAGGCCGAGGCCGATCGCGAGCCAGGGGGTCATGGTGGGCACGAGCATCCGCCAGCCCGCGCGGGGCTTGCGGCCCGTCTCGACCGAGGTCTCGGCGAGCAGTTCGGCGCTGTCGGCGACCGAGGGCTCGCTGGTGGGTTTCAGGTTCGTCATGGTGCGTCTCCCGTCAGGACCGGGCGCGGGTGCGCGGGTCGATCAGGCCGTACAGCAGGTCGACCACGAGGTTGGCGCCGAGCACGGCGAGGGTGATGAAGAGGAAGAGCCCCTGCATGAGCGCGTAGTCGTTGTTGGACACCGCGCCGAGCAGCCGGCCGCCGATGCCGGGGTACGAGAACACCTGCTCGGTGATCACCGAGCCCGAGACGACGAAGCCGAGCGAGATCGCGAACCCGGCCACGGACGGCAGCACCGCATTGCGGGAGGCGTAGGACCGCAGGATCTTCCGCGGTGAGAGCCCCTTCGCCTCGGCCGTGAGGATGTAGTCCTCGGAGAGGGTGGAGACCATCATGTTGCGCATGCCCAGGAGCCAGCCGCCGATGGAGGCCAGCACGATGGTGAGCGCGGGCAGGAAGCCGTACTGGATCGCCGAGCCGATGAACTCGGCGTTCCATCCGGGCGTGAGGACCACGTCGTACCCGCCTTGCAGCGGGAACCAGCCCAGGACGCGGGCGAGCAGGTACGTGAGCAGCAGTGCCAGCCAGAAGTACGGGACGGCGGCGAGCAGCGTGGTCGCGGGGATGAGGGAGTCGAGCCAGGTGCCCGGCTTCCAGCCGACGAACGCGCCGAGCGCGACGCCGAGCACGGCGGCGATGACCGTCGCCAGCCCGACGAGGATCACGGTCCAGGGCAGGGACTGGCCGATCACCTCGCTCACGGGCGCCGGGTAGTAGCTCACCGAGACGCCCAGGTCGCCCTGGAAGAGGTTCCCGAGGTAGTCGAAGTACTGCCGCCACAGCGGCTGGGTGTCGTCGCCCCCGAGGAGGAGTGCGTACGCCTTCCTGGTCTCGGGCGTGATCTGGCCGCCGCGCTGCTGGAGCTTGGCCAGCAGGATGTCCACCGGGTTGCCCGGGAGCATGCGGGGGATCGCGAAGTTCAGCGTCAGCGCGGCCCACAGGGCGACGGCGTAGAAGCCGATTTTGCGCAGGAAGTAGCTCATGCGGTTCTCCTTCGGGGGCGACGGGCCCCGCTACCCCTTCGGCTCGAGGTGCTTGAAGATCTCGGCGGCGTCCATCGCCGACCAGACCGCCGGGAAGGCGTACAGGTCGTCGTCGGAGGGCCAGCCGGTGAACTTCGCGGTGTTCCAGACGCTGGTCGTACCGCCCGTGAGGATCGGGATGTACGGCATGTCCCGCACGATCTCGCCCTGGATCGTGTCGAAGTACGGCTGCCTCGCGGCGGCGTCGTCGAGCGGCAGTTGCACGAGTGCCTGCATGGCCTCGTCCACGACCGGGTTGGAGTAACGCGAGTAGTTGTTGCCGGCGGCCTCGCCGACCTCGGCGCCCGAGGAGGAGTCGAAGAAGTAGTTGTAGAGGTAGTACGGGTCGGCGATCGGGCCCTGCCACAGCGAGTCGATCGCGAGCTGGAAGTTGCCCTTGCCCTTCTTGTCCGTCCACTCGTTCCAGGAGGACTGCGCGGCCTTGACCTCGATGCCGGCCGCGGCCGCCTGCGAGGTGATGGTGTCCACGGCGGTGATGTAGTCCGTCCATCCGGTCACGACCTCGATGGTGAGCGAGAGGCGCTCGCCGTCCTTGGCGTAGATCCCGTCGTCGCCCTTGGCCCAGCCGGCGGCTTCGAGGAGCTGCCCGGCCTTGGCGGTGTCGGGCGCCATCGGCACGGTCTTCTCGGTGACCGAGGCCGAGACGAAGGAGTCCTGGCTCGGGGTCAGTGCGAACGTCGGCGACATGTCGCTGGCGGTGTCCATGAACGCGAGGCTGTTGATCTGCTCGCGGTCCATCGCGTAGTAGAGCGCCTGGCGCACGGCCGGATCGGTCTGCGGCCCTTCGCAGCCCATGTCGGCGCTCGAGCAGGTGGAGAGCACCATCTGGTTCTGCGCCTGCGTGTACGCGTCGTAGTTCGGGAAGTTCTCGTGCGTGTTCTGCATGTCCGGGATCGGGCCGGTCTGCCAGTCGATGGTGCCCGCGGCGATCGCGTCCGCGCCGGCCTGGTTGCCGGAGAGCGCTAGGAAGCGGATCTGCTTCACGGCGGGCTCGCCGCCCCAGTAGTCGGGGTTGGCCTTGTAGGTGAACGCCTGCGGCTTGAAGTCGTCGAGCATGTAGGCGCCGGTGCCCACCGGCTTCTCGATGACGTCCTCGGCCGGGTTGACGTCCTTCCACAGGTGCTCGGGGACGATCGGCGTGTTGAGGAGGTCGGGCCCGCGCACGAACGAGGGCTCGGCGAAGGTGAGGGTGACGTGGGTGTCGTCGACGGCCGCGACCTCGCCGTCGAAGCCGCCGGTGTTGATGGCGGGGTTGTCTTTGATCATGTTGAAGGTGAAGGCGACGTCGTCGGCGGTGAACGCCTCGCCGTCGCTCCACTTGACGCCCTCGCGGAGGGTCACCGAGAGCACGGTGCCGTCCTCGCTCCAGGCCGATTCGGTGCCCAGCAGCGGCACGGGGTCGGAGACCTCGGCCTTGTTGTTGAAGAACAGCGGCTCGTAGATCGTGCCGAGCGCGCCGATCCGGGAGGGCGAGAAGGGGTTGAAGTTGATCTGGTAGTCACCGGCCTGGCCGGTGTAGGCGATGAGGGTGGCCGGGTCGCCGCTGCCGGTGGAGCCGCCTGAGGAGCAGCCCGTCGCGAGCAGGCCGACCGCGGCCACGCCCGCGAGCAGCGCCGCGGCACTTCGCCTTCGGATGGAGAGAGACATCATTGTCCTTTCAGGACCGTGGGGAGGGAACTCCCACGGGACGGGAGGGGTGGCGTCCGCTCCGGGCGCCGCGTTTATTATTAACGCGTTAAATTAAACGTGTCAAGAAGAAGTTTCGGCCCAGTGAACGGAACCGCTCGGATGGATCACCCCATGGCCGCCAGCGCGGTCGGCCGCGCCACGACCGCCGGGCGCATGCTCGACCTGCTGCGCACGCGGGGCACCCTCAGCCGTGTCGAGCTCGCCGAGCGCACCGGCCTGACCCCGGCGACCATCACCAACACCATGCGCCGCCTCATCGACGCCGGCCTCGTGCACGAGATCGGGCGCGGGCACCAGCGCGGGCGCGGCCAGCCGCGGCGCCTCCTCGAGCTCGACCCCACGGCCTGGTACGCCGTGGGCGTGCAGATCGACCGCACCACCACCACGATCGTCGTGCTCGACTTCGCCGGCGTCCGCGTCGCCGACGCGAGCCTGCGCGGCTCGGGCGGCCAGAGCCCGGACGCGACCATCGCCTCTCTCGGCGAGCACGTGGCGGACCTGCTGCGGTGCAACGACATCGCGCATGAGCGGGTGCTCGGGGCCGGGCTCGTGACGCACGGCCCGCAGGACCGCGACCGGGGCGTGCTGCTCACCGTCCAGCCCGATCCGGCGTGGCTCGAGTTCCCGCTCACCGCGACCCTCGAACGGCGGCTCGGCATCCCGGTCCTGCTCGAGAACGACGCCACGGCCGCCGCGTTCGGCGAGCAGTGGGCCGGGGCCGTCCCGACGGACACGTTCGGCCTGGTCTACATGGGCTCCGGCATCGGCGGCGGGGTGATCGTCGACGGCGAGAGCTACCGGGGCCGGGCGTCCAACGCCGTCGAGATCGGCCACATCGCCCTCGGCCAGGCCCCGTGCTTCTGCGGCAACAGCGGCTGCGCGCAGGCCGAGGCCGGGCCGCGGGCTGTCGTGGAGCAGGCGCTCGCCGACCCCGATCTGGCTGCGCGCCTTGGTATCAGGGGCGATCCGGACGAGACGCTCGCCGACTTCGAACGGCTCGCCCGCGCCTGGCGTACGGGCGACCGGGACGCCGCCGCCCTGCTCGAGCGGTCCGCCCGCTGGATCGGGCGCGCCGCCGTCACCCTCGTCAACCTCTTCGACCTCGACACGGTGGTGCTCGCCGGGCCCGCGTTCGCCACCGCCGGGCCGCTGTACCGGCTGCACGTGGAGAGCGAACTGCGCCGGCGCGCGCTCACCAGGGCCCTGAGCAGCCCTGATGTGCGGCTCGCCGCCAATGTGGAGACCGCCGCGGCCATCGGCGGGGCGCTCCACGTGCTGCGGACGATGCCGGTGGACGTGCGACGGGAGCCGCAGCGAATCGAATCGGCGTAGGCACGGAGGCCAAGTATGGTGGTGCGGATCGCCGCCGGTGGGCGGCGCGAGTACAGGAGGTCGCATTGAGGTCGTTCGGCTCGGACACTCGGATGTCCACGCTGGCCGTGGTGCTCGACCTCGTCCGCGAGCGCACCACCGTCAGCCGCGTGGAGCTCGCCGAGGCCACGGGCCTGACGCAGGCGACCATGACGCACGCGGTGCGGCGGCTGATCGCGCTGGGCATGGTGCACGAGGTCGGCACGGCCCGCGCCGCCCGCGGCACCCCGCGGCGGCTCCTGGAACTCCAGCCGGACGCGCGGCACATGGTCGGCGTCCAGTTCGACCGGTACACGGCGCTCGGCGTGGTCGTGGACCTCGCCGGGCGCGTGGTCGCACAGACGAGTATGCCCGGATCCAGCGACCGCGACCCCGGTGACGTGCTGCTCGACTACGCCGCGAGGATCGAAGGGCTGCTGAAGGACTCGGGGGTGCCGCGCGACGGCGTGCTCGGCATCGGCCTCGCCACGCACGGCCCGCAGGACCGCGACGCGGGCGTGCTGCTCACCGAGTACCCCGCGCCCCAGTGGCGCGGCTACCCGCTCGCGGCGGAGCTCTCGGCGGCCACGGGCCTGCCGGTGCGGATCGAGAACGACGCGACGGCCGCCGGGCTCGGCGTGCAGGCGCAGGGCAGCGCCTCGTCGAGTTTCGCGGTCGTGTTCATGTCCGGCGGCATCGGCTCCGGCGTGATCCTCGACGGGTTCCCGTACCGGGGCGTGACCTCGAACGGCGTCGAGCTCGGGCACATCTCCGTGGACGCCCTGGGCGAGATCTGCGGGTGCGGCAACCGCGGCTGCCTGGAGATCGTGGGCGGCCCGAACGCGGTGGTGCGCAACGCGCAGGCGAACGCGGCCCTGGCGAGGCGGCTGGACCTCGAAGGCGACCAGCTCGGCGCGTTCATGCGCATCGGCCGGGCCGCCCTCGCGGGCGACCCGGACGCGGTCGAGCTCATCGACTCCTCGGCGCAGATGCTCGCCGTGGGCACCGTCTCGCTGGTGAACATGTTCGACGTCGGCCGCGTGGTGCTCGCGGGCCGCGCCTTCGCCGACCTCGGCCCGCGCTACCGGGACGCGATCCAGGAGGTGCTCGACCGGTCCGTGTTCATGCGGCAGGTCCACAGCGTGCAGGTCGAGCTCGCCGACGACGTCTCCCAGGCCCCCGCCATCGGCGGCGCGGCCATGGTGCTGCGCAACTTCCTCGAGTCCTCGGGCCTGCGCGACCGCGACGCGGGTTCACCGACTGCCTGAACTGCAGGGCCCTTCGTGGTCGGCGCCCCAGTTCGCGGTCTCCTCCGCAAGGGCGATCACGATAAGCTCAAGGACAAGTCCCCTCACCCGATCGCCCTGGAGCACAAGTGATCGCAGAGAAATACGGCTACTGGATCTCTCCGAACCCGGCAGCGGAAACCGCCAACACTCCAACTGCCATTGAGGCCGTCCACGGAGCCGCGGCGAAGGCGCATCAGGACACCCGAAGAGCCCATGTCGTGTTCCTCGGACTATTCATCGGACTCGTTGCATCCCTTACCATCGGCGGCATCACACGACATGCGCTCGGCTTCATTCTCGGAGCCTTGATCGGGATGATCTTCATTGCAGCCGCGATGCTGGTAATCGCGAATCGCAAAGGTCGACGACATGTATCGCGAAACTCGCAATACCTGATGCAAATACTCCAGCACCATTCTTGGCAAGCTTGGCCATGCGTCGCAGAAGGCCAAGACGGCAACCCGAACTCCTTCGCGAAGCACATCTATCTGATGTCTCCTCAGCAGGAAGTCGTCAGGGTGTTCACCGCGGTGATGCCGCAGGATGTCTGGTGGAGCCTGACGGACGGAATGGGAGTCCTGTGGGTGTGCGGCGACCTTCGGTATGCCGTCATCATGGGTTCGCAGCTGGGCGAGCAGATCTGGATCGCCCACCCCTACCAGAAGCCGGTCGCGGCTCCCATGACCACGATGACCACGCAGGTCTTCCAGGACCTGGCCCGCTCGGCCACCAGCAGCGCGGTGCAGCGGCTCATCGGCGGCTAGCTGAAGTCAGGGCATCGACCAGCACCGCCCGTCGGCCCTCATCGGGGTTTCGGGAGGCGAGTTCGCAGGTAACGCCGGTTGGCGGCGCGGATGCCGAGCGAGTCGCCGCCGTGGCGCTCGATGAGGCAGCCGCCCCGCCGGTACACTTCGGCGCGTCTCGACCTGATGGGAGCACCACCATGAGAATCGTCGTCATCGGCGGCTCCGGCCACATCGGCACCTTCCTCGTCCCGCGCCTGGTACGCGCCGGCCACGAGGTCGTCAACATCAGCCGC
The DNA here is from genome assembly GCF_027622945.1 of Glycomyces lechevalierae. Lineage (GTDB taxonomy): Bacteria > Actinomycetota > Actinomycetes > Mycobacteriales > Micromonosporaceae > Glycomyces > Glycomyces rutgersensis. The sequence continues at coordinate 632,139 of NZ_JAPZVQ010000001.1, forward strand.
GGCACCAGCACCGCCTACACGGACGCGCCCGAATGGGCCCGGGTGCGCCACGTCGTCGCCGACCGCGAGCGGCAGGACGCGGACGGCACGTTCGGGGCGACGGTGACCGCGCTCGAACCCGACGCCGTGGTCGACCTCGTCTGCTTCACCCTCGAATCCGCGACCGCGCTCGTCGAGTCCCTGCGCGGCAGCGGCGCCCACCTCGTCCACTGCGGCTCCATCTGGCGGTACGGCAAGAGCCGCAAGCTGCCCATCGCCGAGGGCTCCGACTCAGCCGAGGCGCCGCTCGACGAGTACGGCATTCAGAAGGACCGCATCGCGCGGATGCTCAAGCAGGAGACGGCCTCCGGCGGGCTCGTCACCACCACGATCCACCCCGGGCACATCGTCGGCCCCGGCTGGCACCCGATCAACCCGCTCGGCAACCTCGACCCGGAGGTCTGGACCGCGATCGCGAGCGGGCGGCCGCTCCGCGTGCCCGGCAGCGGGACCGAGATGATGCACCACGTGCACGCCGACGACCTCGCCCAGGCCTTCGAACTCGCCGTCGAGAAGCGCGACGCCGCGGCGGGCGAGGACTTCAACGTCGTCGCCCCCACCGCGCTCAGCGTGCGCGGCTACGCCGACATCGCCGCCGCCTGGTTCGGCCAGACCGCCCACCTGGAATCAGTGACCTGGGACGAGTTCCGCGCGGGCACGAGCGAGGGCCACGCCGACGCGTCATGGGGCCACCTCGACCGCAGCCAGTGCTTCACGATCGAAAAGGCCAAGGCCCGCTTGGGATACGCCCCGGCGTACGAGCCCGAGCAGGCCGTCCTCGAATCCCTGCGCTGGCTCATCGACAACGGCGAGCTCGAGCTCCCGAACCCGCTCAAGGTCTAGGCGTAGCGGGCGGCAAGCGCGGCGGCCCTGAGCCGCAGCGCCTCGCGCAACGACTGCGGCGCAAGGGCTTCCGCGTGCGTGCCGAGCTGCCACAGCGCCCATTCGGCGTGCTCCGCGTCCTGGTACGCGACCTCCAGACGCAGCCGGCCGTCCGCCTCCGGGGCCTCGGCCCGGACGGCCACCGCCGTGTCCAGGAGCGCCTCCCGGTGCGCCGGGTCCACGCGTACCTGCACGCTGAGATGCCCGTCCGCGAGGAATCCCGCGCAGCGTTCCCGCCAGACCCGGTCCAGGTCCACGGTGCCGGGACGCTCGGCCGGTTCCGGGAGCGCTTCGGCCGCAAGGCATCGCGACAGGCGGTAGGTGCGGTCCGCGCCGCCGCGCGTCGCGAGCAGGTAGGCGCGGTCCCGCACGGTGACCAGGCCGATCGGGTCGACCGTGCGCCACTGCGGGGTTTCCCCGTTGGCCGCGTAGTGGATGCGGAGCCGCCGCCCGGCGAGCACCGCCCGCCGCACCTCGTGCACCACGCCTTCCGGGATCGCCTCGGCAGGCGCCCGCCGCGAGAGCAGGTCCGTCTCCGGCTCCACGAGGAACCGGCTCGCCGCGTCGCCCACCGTGGCCTGATGGCTCGCGGGCAGGGCGTCGACCACCTTCCGCATCGCCGAGGCCAGCGCCGAACCGAGCCCGAACGCCCGCTCGCCGCGCCCCGACCCGGCCGTCAGGAGGGCAAGGGCCTCTTCGTGGTTGAGGCCGGTCAGCTCGGTGCGGAACCCGGGCAGGAGCGCGAAGCCGCCATGGCGGCCGCGTTCGGCGTAGACCGGGACGCCCGCCGCCGAGAGCGCCTCGATGTCGCGCAGCACGGTCCGGGTGGAGACCTCGAGTTCGGCGGCGAGGGCCTCGGCGGTCATGCGGCCGCGCTGGCGCAGCAGGAGGACGAGGGACACGAGGCGGTCGGCGCGCATCCCGGAATTCTATGGGGAATACCTGACACAGGATGTCGTGATTGGTTGCGAGGCTCTGTTCCGGGGCGGCGACGTGCCGCCCGAACGGCAATGGAACGGAGTCGAAATGGCTATGGAGCGAACCGCGGTCAACCCGGTGCGGTGGTCGATCGAGCTGGGGTTCAACCAGGGTGAGCTGGTGTCCGGGCAGACCCGGACGCTGTACTGCTCGGGGCAGACCGCGATGGACGCCGAGGGCAAGCCGCAGCACGAGGGCGACATGGCGGGGCAGCTCGCACTGGCCGTCGACAACCTGGAGGCGGTGCTCGGCGCGGCCGGGATGTCGCTCGCGAACCTGGTGCGGCTCAACGTGTACGCGACGGACATCGACCTGCTGTTCCCGCATTACGGGGTGCTGGCCGGACGGCTCGGCGAGGCCGGGGTCGCGCCGGCGACGACGATGCTCGAGGTAGCGCGGCTCGCGGTGCCCGGCCAGATGGTCGAGCTCGAGGGCACGGCCGTGGCGTGACGCGGAGGCCCCTCGCGCCCGGCGCGAGGGGCCGATCTGAACTTTTACGCGTGGCGGACGATGAACGCCTCGGTCAGGTCGAGCAGGTGCTCGCGGGCCGGGACGGTCTCGAAGCCGTGGCCGACGCCGTCGAGCCTGTGGTGCTCGAGCTGGTCGCCGTAGACCTTCTGGTAGCCCTCGAGGACGCCGGGCGCGAAGATCCCGTCCTCGGAACCGGCCGCGAGGAGCACCGGCCCGGTGTGGCCCTGCGCGTCGGCGAACGCGTCGACGGTCTCGGCGTCGTCCACGAAGCGCTGGAAGATCGGGGTGCCGCCGAAGTCGTCGTAGCCGTGCTCGGCGATGATCGCGCGGCGGCGCACGTTGACCTCGTCCGCCACCGCGATCGCGGCCGGGGCCCACAGGGCGAGGAAGCGGACCTGGCGCTTCGCGGCGGCGAGCGAGACGGTGAGGCCGCCGAGGCTCATGCCGAGCAGCGACAGCCGGTCCTTGTCGACGCCCGGGACCTGGCCCAGCGCGTCGAGCGCGGCGAGGGTCTGGGAGACCTGGTCGGAGACGGTGATGTCGCCGTACTCGCCGTCCGAGTCGCCGCCGCCGGCGAAGTCGAAGCGGTACGCGGCGATGCCGCGCTCGGCGAGGCGCCTGCCGAGGCGCACGTAGGTGTGGCCGAATTCGGTGCGGTTGCCCGAGAAGCCGTGGCAGAGCACGACGCCGGGGGCGTCGCCCCGCTCCGGGAGGTGGAGGGTGCCGCGAATGGTTCGGCCTTCGTGTCGAAAATTCAGGGGTTCCATGGAGCGCAAGGTAACACGTGGAAACCGTTTCGCTACGGCGGTTGTCGGACCTCTCGCAGTGTGAACCGGGGCCGCGGGAGGCCGGTCGCACGTCGCTTTCGCCAGGCCTCTCGATAGCCGGGCAGGGCGCGCCGAGGCGGGCGCGCCCGCCTGCCTGGAGGCGAGCACGCCGGACTCCGCCCGGCGCTACCGGCGCTTCGGCTTCGAGGCGACCGGGCGGAGGCGGCGCCCGCCTGAGGACGGGCCCGCGCTCATGCCGATGGAGGGAGCGGCCGTCAGGGCGTGCTCACCTCGAAGCGCTTCACGGTGACCGCGCCGCCCAGGGACTGGGTGGCGTGGTTGAAGACCGCGAAGCGGTAGCCCATGAAGAACGTCCAGTTGCTGTTGAGCGTGAACGCGGGCCCGAGCGGGACGAAGCTCGATCCGTCCGTGCTGTACGAGAACTGGGCCTGGCGGCCCGACCCGGGCCGGATGTCCGCCTTGGCGCGCAACCAGACCCGGGCGTCGCACAGGTCGGCGGTGGCGCGCTGGGTGCCGGTGCCCGTGGTGTTCCAGTTCGAGTCCATGCTCAAGCCGTCCCACATGACCGCCCGCAGCACGCCGTTGTCGCGCCGCACGCCGATCCAAGCGGACGAGTCGCGCAGCATCGCCAGGCCGGTGCGGTCGCCGTCCCGCATGGAAGCGAGGTCGAGTTCCACGGTGGCCGTGGAGCTGGGGCCCTGGATGCGGTGGGTGAGGGTGTTGCGCGCGTTGTAGAGGTCGTTGGTGACCGTCGCGGTCTGGAGCCGGAGCCCGCTGCCGGTGGTCCATTTCGTGTTGTCCGGGTTGTGGTTCCACTCCCACTTGGGCGCCAGCGCGGCCGTGGTGAACGTGTCCGCGCCGGTGAGCGGCGGCACCGGATGCGGGGTGAGGTTCGGGAACGGGTAGGTCTGGCCCCAGGCGCCGTTCACGGTGGTGACCTGCGGCCAGCCGTCGGCGGTCCAGGTGATCGGCGCGAGGGCGGGCATGCGGCCGCCGGGGTAGGCGTCCACGAAGGCCATGTAGTACCAGGCGCCGTTCGGGGTCGAGATGAGGCCGCCCTGGTGGGGGACGCCGCCGCCGGCGATCGGGCCGGGCATGTCGAGCAGGACCTGCCGGAGTGTGTAAGGGCCCCAAGGGGACGAGGACTTGAGGATGTACTGCCCGTTGGCGGGGCGGGTGAGGAAGATGTAGTAGTTGCCGTTGATCTTGTAGAAGCGGGAGCCTTCGAGGGTGCCGATGTTCGAGGGCGTGGTGAAGACCTGCTGGTTGCGGACCTCGGTCTTGCCGTCCGCGGAGAGCTGGGCGACGGAGATCTGCGAGTTGCCGTAGGCGACGTACATCGTGCCGTCGGTGTCGACGAGCATTCCGGCGTCGTAGTAGGCGCGCGGGAGCTGGGCGTGCTGGGTCCAGGGCCCGGCGGGGCTGGTCGCGGTGTACATGTAGGAGCGGGCGAAGTCGATCTGTCCGAGCCAGTAGAAGCGGTTCTCGCTGGGGCGGTGGGCGATCGTGGAGGCCCAGATGCCGCGCACGTAGCCGCGGCCGCCGTTGAGGTCGTACTTGGCGCCGAAGTCGAGCTTCGGCACGGAGTGGCCGATGAACTCCCAGTTGACGAGGTCCCACGAGCGCAGGACGGGCGCGCCCGGCGAGTAGTGCATCGTGGAGGCGGTCATGTAGAAGACGTCGCCGACGCGGATGACCTCGACGTCGGCGAAGTCCTGCCACACGACCGGGTTGGCGTAGGTGGTCTGCTGCGCCTCGGCTTGCCCGAGGGCGTAGGGGGCGTACACGGCTGCTGCGGCTCCGGCGGCGAGTCCCGCGCCCGTGATGAACAGGCGGCGGCGGTTGGCTGAGTATTTGAGGGCGTGGTCGATCCAGTTCACGGTAGCGCTCCTCAGTCGAGGTCGGTTTCGAGGACGATGCCGCCGCCGGAGGCGTCCTCGGCGAGGCGGTCGAGGGCGTGCTCGTCGCCGTAGAGGGCCCAGCGCATCCAGTCGATGCTGGTGGCGACGGTCTGCGGGTAGGTGGGGCCGTTCCAGATGAACTCGTCGTGGCCCTGCCCGGTGTGGGTCATGAAGGCCTTGGGGGACGGCAGTTCGGCGTAGGCCTGGCGGGCCAGCGGGTACTTGCAGATCGGGTCGAGGTCGCCGTGGACGAAGAGCGTCTTGGCGTGCACGGTGCCGTCGGGGTCGCCCATGTCGACGCAGGCGTAGGGGATGGCGGCGGTGACGCGGCTGTCCGGCCAGGCGGTGAGGAGTCCGTGGGTGGTCATGCCGCCCAGGGAGTGTCCGGCGACGCCCACGCCGTTGTCGAGGCGCATGCGGTTCTCGAACGGGTCGCCGGAGCCCTTCTCGTTGAGGGCGAGCGTGCGGGAGAGGACTTCGGTGACGTCCTTGGACTGGTTGCCGTTGTAGACGTCGCCGATGTTGCCTTCGGCTCCCGTCGTGGTCGTGGGGAACACGGGCGAGGGGACGATGAACCCGGCTGCGACGAGGGGCCGGCTCATGACGCCGTAGCTCTCGGGGTTGCCGCCGAGGCCGTGGCTGAACTCGCAGACGGGGAACTTCCCGGGCGCGAGCGGGGCGTCCTTGACCGGGTCGCCGCCGGGGGTCCCGGTGGCGGGGTAGAAGATCCGGGTCGTGAGGCGGCGGGTGCCGCGGCTCCATGCGAACTCGCGCCAGCCGACCGCGAACGTCTTGGCGGGCGCGCGCCGGGCCTGGGCCGGGGCGGGCGCGATCATGGAGGCCGCGGCGGTGGCGGTCGCGGCGGCCGTGAGGTTCAGGACGGTTCTGCGCTGCATGTGCTTCCTTCGTTGGCGGGAAGGGGCGGCCGGTTCGGTATCGCTCGATGGCACCGGCCGCCCCACGGGGGATCGGGTCTAGGCGGCGGCGATGGCCGCGAGCACGGTGTCCGCGCCGCACGTGGCGCCGGCGGGGTTGAGCGTCCACTGCTGGTTCGCGGCGCCGGTCGGGGCGTACTGGACGATCGTGGCGCCGGCGCTGGTGGACCAGTTGTAGACGTCGAGTGCCTTGCCGGAGCGGCGGTTCACGATGGCGTAGTAGCCGGCCGAGTCCCTGGTGACCTTCCACTGCTGGTTGTCGCCGTCGTGGCGGGTCCACTGGATGATGCTCGCGCCGTCGGCGGTGCTGGCGCCGGAGACGTCGAGCACGAGACCGGAGTTCCGGACCTGGATCACGTAGTAGCCGTTGGCCAGGTCGATGAAGCGGAACTGCTGGTTGGTGCCGCCGGAGGCTGTGTACTGGGTGAGGACCGCGCCGGTCGCGGTGGAGGCGCCCTGGATGTCGAGGACGAGGCCGGAGTGGCGGGACTGCACGGTGTACCAGTCGGTGGCGGTCGGCTGGGCTTCGGCGCGGTCGGCGCCGAAGGCGAGCAGGCCGGCGGTGGCGAGCACGGCCGCCGCCGCGAGGGCGGCGAGGGCACGAGTCCACCGGGTGAGGACCGCGAGGTCGGGTGCCGGGTTCATCAAAGCTCCTGGGGGGTCGAAGCGGTGCCGGGTCGGTTCGAGCGAAAGTTTCGATGATGAAAACGAAACTTCCGGATATAAGTTATCGATCACTCTCGATGTCTGTCAAGAGTGGAACGGGCCTCGACTCGGTCCTTTCGGTCGAACCGCAGCTAGAATCCACGGATGTCCTCCTCACCCGACACCCCCGCCGACCCTGCGCCCCAAAGCGAGCCGTTCACGATCGCGCAGCTCGCCGAACGCGCGGGCGTCTCCGTGGCCACCGTCTCCAAGGTCGTGAACGGGCGCCTCGACGTCGCCCCCGAGACCCGGGAGCTCGTCGAGACGCTCATCCGGCGGCACGGCTACCGCCGCCAGAAGCGGGCCTCGCGCCCCGCCCCGCTCATCGAACTCGTCTTCCACGAGGTGCGCGGGCTGTACCCGGTCGAGGTCATCAACGGCGTCAGCTCGGTCGCGCGCGCGAACGGCCTGGGCGTCGTCGTCTCCGAACTCGGCGGCAGCCACGTGCCCGGCCGCGGCTGGGTCGAGGACGTGCTCGCCCGCCGCCCCGTCGGCGTCATCCCCGTCTTCTGCGGCGTCACCGAGGACCAGCGGGAACGCCTGCGCGCCAGGGACATCCCGATCGTCGCCGTCGACCCGACGGGCGAGCCCGGCCACGACGACCCGTCCGTGGGCACGAGCAACTGGAACGGCGGCCTGGAGGCCACGCGGCATCTGCTCGAACTCGGCCACCGCCGCATCGCCGTCATCACCGGCCCCGAACGGGTCCTCGCCGGCCGGGCCCGGCTCGACGGCTTCCGCGCCGCCATGGACCTCGCGGGCGTCCCGGTCGACCCTGCCCTGGTTTGTTTGGGCGACTTCCAGATCGAGGACGGGCGCGACCACGCCCGCGTCCTCCTGCGCCTCCCCGACCCGCCCACCGCGATCTTCGCGTGCAACGACGGCTCGGCCCTCGGCGTCTACCACGCCGCCGCCGAACTCGGCCTGCGCGTGCCCGACGACCTCAGCGTCATCGGCTTCGACGACCTGCCGAAGGCCAAGTGGATGATCCCGCCGCTCACCTCGGTCCGCCAGCCGCTGCACGACATGGCCGCGACCGCCGCGTCCATGCTCCTCGAGCTCACCGCGGGCCGGCCTCCGGCGAAGCGCCGCGTCGAGATCGCCACCGAGCTGGTCTTGCGCGCCAGCACCGCGCCGCCCCGCTGAGGACGCCCGGCGTCGGTGCCGCCGGATAGGCTCCCGCCATGCCGAACTCCTCGTACCTCTGCACCGCCGACCGCGAGACCCTCTATCCCTCGACCGCAGAGGGCTTCGCGGCCGCGACGGACGTCGTCGCCTACGACGTGCGCTGCGTGCCGCTGCTGTGGCTCGCCCTGTTCCGCCCCGCCGACCTCCGCACCCAGACGATCGTGATCGAAGCGGACCCCGACGCGGTCTACGCCGAGTTCGACGAGGCCACCTGCGACTTCGTCGAGGTGGAGGACCACGAGGAGGAGGACGAGGTCGTCGAGGCCGTCGCGCCACTCGTCGCCAAGGACCGGGCGCTCGCCCAGCTCGACGCCGCGCTGCCGGTGCTCAACCGCCTCTTCAAACCCGAAGGGCCCCTTGACGACCACGCCGCGATGCTGCGCCAGGCCGTCGAGGCCGCGCCCGGCCGGTTCATCACGATCGAACTCGACGAGATCGAAGGGCTCTGGGAGGAGGGCACGTTCCAGCCCGCGCTGCGCGCCGCGCTCGCCTGTTTCGAGGGCTCCAGCGACGCGGAGTCCGAGCGCGCCAACCTGATCGAGATCGCGCAGCTGCGGGCGGACCGCCCGTTCCCGCCGGCCCGGATGCTCCTCGCCGACCACGAACCCGTCGACGACGACTACTGGAACCTCTCGCGCCTGTTCGGCGCGAGTTTCAGCGCGCCGGTCCCGTGGGAACCGGGGCTTGAGAACCGCTAGGCGGACTTGCGCCAGAGCAGCTTCGAGGGCACCACCCGGCTGATCGGGTCGAGCCGGGCGAAGTCGGCCGCGGCCAGGATCTCCACGATGTCGAGCACGTTCGCGGCGAGCCCCTGCCGGTCGAGCGCGACCGAGGTCAGCGGCGGGTCGACGGCCTCACCGAGCGCGAGCCCGTCGACCCCGACGATCCGCACGTCGCCGGGCACGTCGATGCCGAGCACGTGCGCGCTCTGCACGGCCCCCAAGGCCATGAGGTCGTTGAACATCAGCACCGCGTCGGTCTCGGGGTGCCGCGCCATGAGGTCGCGGAAGCCTTGGCCGCCGCCGGTGATGGTCTCCTCCCCCGGCACCAGGCCGGTGAACCCCTCGCCCACCGCCGCTGCGAACCAGTCGCTCCGGGCCGAGGGCTCATAGGCGCCGCCGCTGTGCACCGAGTACGCGGAGTCGACCATCCCGAAGCGGCGCGCGCCGCGCTCGCGCAGCGCGCGAACGGCCTCCACCACACCGGATCTGATGTCGACCTCGACCGAGTGCACCCCCGGGAGCCTCCCCCGGCCCTCCAGCCGGATCAGCGGCAGTCCGCGCGCGACCGCCAGCAGGTCCGCGTCGGCCTGGTCGAAATGGCCGACCAGGACGTCGACCTGGTTGGACAGCATGGCCATCGACGCCGCGGTCGGTCCCTCCACCGCCGTCATCATGAGCGGCCAGCCGCGCGCGGCGGCCGCTTCGAGCAGCTCCCCGGCGATGTCCGTGTAGTACGGGTTGCGGAAGGAGGCCACGACCAGGCCGACCGCGTGGGTCTTGTCCCGGGTTACGAAGCTGCGCGCGAAGCGGCTGGGGCGGTAGCCGAGGCGCTCGGCGGCGTCCAGCACCCTACGGCGGGTCGCCGCGTTGATGTCGTCCGTGTCGTTCATCGCCCGGCTCACGGTCTGCCGCGACACCCCGGCCTCCGCCGCGACGTCGAGGATCGTCACCCGTTTGCCCACTCGCCGTTTCCCTTCGCTCCGCGCTCGTCCGCAAGGCGGCGCGCCTTGCCGACGCCCGCTCCGTCCGCGGCGCGGGGTCGGGCTCTCATCGGCAGCGCTCAATTCGATCATGGGAACGCGACCGGCTCGGCGGTGGATACGGGCCGGGAACCTTCACGGTAACCATCGCCCGCCGCTCACGCCACCGTCCCCTCCCCCGGTCGCGGCACGGGCGAACGCCGGAAGCGCGAGCCGCTTCCGGCGTTCACGGCAGTCTGCTGGGCGTGCAAGCGATCCTGAGGGGCGGGGGGGGGGCCCGGCCCCCCCCCCGCCGCGGGGGGCCCCGGCGGCCGCCGGCGTTCAGGGCGTCGAGGACGGCCTCGTACGCCTCCTTCTTCTGGTAGTTCGCGTCGAAGAGCAGCGGGGTCTCCTCGCCGCGCCACGAGTACTTGTCGGTGATGCCCCAGACGGTGATGCCGGTGCAGCGGTCGACCGCCAGGCACGCCTCGGTGACCGTGCGGAAGACGTTCGCCTGTGCCGAGCCCGAGCCGCCGACGTCGAGCTCGGTGATCTCGACGTCGACGCCGAGGTCGGCGAAGCGCTGCAGGTTCTGCTGGTACGAGCCGAGATCGGAGTCCGAGCCCAGGTGCGTCTGGAAACCGACGCAGTCGATCGGGACGCCGCGCGCCTGGAAGTCGACGACCATGTCGTAGATGGCGTCGCTCTTCGCGTTCACGCCGTCGGTGCCGTAGTCGTTGTAGCAGAGCCTCGCGTCCGGGTCCGCCGCGTCGGCGGCGCGGAACGCGTCCTCGATCCACTTGTCGCCCAACTGGATCTGCAGGTTCGACTGGCGGCGCGAGCCGTCCCATTCGAAGGCCTCGTTGACCACGTCCCAGGAGCTGATCTTGCCCTGGTAGTGGCCCGCGACGCCCGCGATGTGGGTCGTCATGGCGTCGTGCAGGGCCTGGCCTTGGAGGCCCTGCGCCCACGTGGGCTGCTGGGCGTGCCACACGAGGGTGTGGCCGCGCACGGCCATGCCGTGGTCCTCGGCGTAGGCCACGAGCTGGTCGCCGCCGGTGAAGTTGAACTGGCCGGGGCTGGGCTCGGTCGCGTCCCACTTCATGGCGTTCTCGGCCACGATCGAGTTGAACTCCGCGTTGAGCGTGTTCGCGTAGCCTTCCTCGCCGAGGAAGTTCGGGGCGATCGCGGCGCCGAAGTAGCGGCCGCTCTCGGCGGCCGAGGCGCCGAGGGTCTCGGCGGCGGAGGCATTGCCCGCGAAGAGCATCGCCCCGGCGGCGGCCAGTCCGGCCGCGGCGGTGGCGGCGACGGCGGCGGTGATGCGGCGACGGAGGCGCCGGGTCGGGGTCTGGTGCATGTCCTCGTCCTTCTCCATGTTCAGAGGCCCTCGGCTTCCCAGACGACGCCCGGGACGGCGGCGTCCGCCGCGAGGCGGTCGCGGGCGGCGGTGTCGCCGTAGAGGCCCCACCGCATCCAGTCCAGATAGGTCTCGAGGGTCGCGCCCGTGGTGGGGCCGCCCCAGATGTACTCGTGGTGGCCGGCGCCGGTGTGCGTCATGAACGCCTTCGGGGCCGGCAGTTCGGCGTAGGCCTGGCGGGCCAGGTCGTAGCGGGTGAGCGTGTCCTGGTCGCCGTGGATGAACAGGACCTTGGCCTTGACGTCGGGGGCCGGGTCGCCCATGTCGATGCACGCGAACGGCACCGCGGCGGTGATGCGGGAGTCGGGCCAGGCCGAGAGCAGGCCGTGGGTGGTCATGCCGCCCAAGGAATGCCCGGCGACGCCGACGCCCAGTTCGAGGGCCATGCGCCCGGCGAACGGGTCGCCGTCCGTGTCGTTCAACGCGATGGTCCGGGTGATGACCTCGGAGACGTCCTTCGACTGGTTGCCGTTGTAGACGTCGCCCACGTTGCCTTCCGAGCCGGCCGTCGTGGTCGGGAAGACGGGTGCCGGGACGATGAATCCCGCCGCGGCGAGCGGGACGATCAGGTCGCCGTAGCTTTCGGGGCTGCCGTTGAGGCCGTGGCTGAACTCGCAGACCGGGAAGGCCCCGTCCGCGAGCGGCGCGTCGCGCACCGGTCCGCCGCCCGGATTCCCGGCGGCGGGGTAGAAGATGCGGGTGGTGAGGCGGCGGTCGCCGCGGCTCCACTGGTACTCGCGCACGCCGACGGCGAGCGGATCGGTCGGCGCGGTCCCCTGGTAGGGCCGCGCGGGCGGGTCGGCGAGGGCCTGGCCGATGCCGAGCGCGGAGACTCCCGCGGCGGCGGCTCCGGCGAGGCCGAGGCTGAACAGGGTGCGTCGTCGCAATGTCATCTGTGGCTCCTCAGCAGCTCGGGTTGCTCTGGGTGGCGAGGCCGAGGCGGTACGGCAGCTGGGAGTAGTCCATGCCGTCCGAGTTCGGGTCGCGCCCTTGGTAGAGCATCTGGAGGTTGCACGGGTCGATGGTCATGGTCTGGTCGTTCCCGGCGCGCAGGAGTTCGCCGTGGCTGATGTCGCGGGTCCAGGCGCCGTCCGGGAAGGACACGTTGGCGGGCCCGGCGAACGGGTCGTCCTGGGTGTCCGCGAGCGGCTGCCACTCCCCGGTCAGCCCTTGGGAGGTGAACGAGCGGTAGTACCGGCTGCCGTCGGAGGCGATGGCCTCCATGATGAGGAGGTACGTGTCCGTGTCGCCCACGCGGTAGACCGCCGGGCCTTCGAAGAGGTCGAACCGGTCGTCCTGGAGGACGATCTGCGTGTCGTCGAAGCCGTTCGGGAACTCGCCGATCGTGGTCTCGGCCCGGTACAGGTGGCCGTTGTCGTCGGCGGAGAACAGGTAGCAGTTGACGTCGTCGCAGATGACCCAGTAGTCGAGCCAGGCGCCGTTCCCCATGTTGTCCTGCACGATGTCGGGCACCGTGTCCTGGAAGTTCTTCGGCGCCGACCAGCTCTGCGGGTCGGTCGGGTCGTCCGTGGTGGAGTAGGACGGCAGGCCGGTCTGGTAGACGAGGTACCACTCGTCCCCCGGCTCGAAGTAGAACACGTGCGGAGCAGCGGCGTACCGGGTGCCGATGTTCGGGTTGGTGTCGAGGAAGGACTGCGGCGCGGCGGCGGCCCCGTCCCAGTCGCCGAAGCTGGTGTAGGCGAGGCTCCAGGCCCCGGCGGTGTTGGCGGTGGTCATGTAGACCAGCCATTCGTCGCCGTGGCGCACCACCGTCGGGTCCTTGACGGACACGATGTCGTGCGCGGCATCGGGTTTGGGTCCGACGAGCTCGCCGGTGGAGGTCCACTGGTAGCTCTCGGGCAGTTGCCGGGCGGCGGGCGGGCCCTCTTCCGTGGCGGCCTCGGCCGCGAACGGCCGGACGTGGACGGAGGTCGCGCCGACCACCAAGGCCCCCACGGCGACCGAGGCCGCGAGCGCGGCCCTGGTGCGGCGGCGGGCTGGAATGGGGAGCATCGTGCGAATCGTCTCCTTTGTTTGAAACTTTCGGGGTGGACCCCGAAACTTACGGTTCCAAACTATAGATATCGCTCGATATCGGGTCAAGACGTCAGGGGCAAAAAACTTGAATCAGGACAAAAACCTACGGAGGGTAGTCGGGCGCGAACCGCCCAGCGCGCCAACGGCTGCAAACATCGGATCTATTCGCCGCTCAAGCGGTGATTTCTCGCCGCTTCAGCTGTTTCAGCACGCTCTCCCAAGGGATCTTGCATCGATTCATCGGCTTTTTCAGGCGCTCGACGTCTTGCGGCGTCACCGGCCGAGCACTAGATTGTGGTGTTGATTCATAACGCTTTATCGATCGAGCAGGAGCGCTCCGCCTCATGACCACCCTCACCGACGGCACCTTCGAATGGAGCCGCCCGGGACTGCATCTGGGCTTCGACTACGCCGAGGACGGACCCGTCCGGCTCGTGCGCTGGGCGGCCGGCCCGGACGCAGAGTCGATCGCCGCGCCCTCCCCTCTCGTCGACCTGAGCATCGCCGGGGAGCAGCGCGCCCGGCACAATCAGAGCCTCCTCTCCTGGGGCGGCGGGATGCGCCTGCGGTACACCGGCCACGAAGCGGCCGACGGCGAGCTGCTGGTCCGCCAGCGCGATCCGGAGCGCGGCCTCGAGGTCACGAGCCGCTTCCGCGCGGCCGGGCCGGGCCTGCAGATCCGGCACACCCTCCGCAACGGATCGGACGAGGAGGTCGTGCTCCTCAACATCAGTTCCGCGCTCGTGGCCGTCCCGGAGGGGGCGCACGACATCGTCTGGGGCGAGAGCGAATGGCTCGCCGAGGGCCGCTTCCACCAGCGCCCGCTCGCGGAGATGCTGCCGAACGTGAACCCGGAGTTCCACGGCCGCCAGAACCGCGGCAACTTCGCGGTGACCAGCCACGGCTCGTTCCCGAGCGGCGAGTACCTGCCCACGGGCGTCCTCGCGGGCAAGGAGGCCTCCGTCGCGTGGCAGCCGGAGACGAGCGCGGGCTGGCACTGGGAGGCGACGCAGCACTGGGGCGCGGTCGTGATCGGCGTGTACGGCCCGACTGACCTCTACCACCAGTTCGCCGCGCGCCTGGCGCCCGGCGAGGAGTTCACGACGGTGCCGGCCGGCATCTGCGTCGCGGCAGGCGGCCGGGACGCGGCCTTCGCGGCGCTCACGGACTACCGGCGGGCGATCCGCGAGCTGCGTCCGGTCGACGCGCGGCTTCCCTTGGTCTACAACGACTTCATGAACACCCTCATGGGCGGCCCGACCACCGAGAAGGAGCTGCCGCTCATCGAGGGGGCGGCCGCGGCGGGCGCGGAGTACTTCTGCATCGACGCGGGCTGGTTCGGCTCCGGCAACTGGTGGTCGGACGCGGGCGACTGGTTCGAGGCCCCCGGGCACTTCGCGGGCGGCCTGATCTCGGTGATCGACGCGATCCGCGCGAAGGGGATGCGGCCGGGGATCTGGCTCGAGCCCGAAGCGGTGGGCGGGAATTCGCGGGCGGCGCGGGAGCTGCCGGACGAGGCGTTCTTCCAGCGGTTCGGCAAGCGCCTGGACGAGACGGGCCACTACCAGCTGGACCTGCGCCATCCGGCGGCCCGGGCGCATCTGGACGAGACCGTGGACCGGCTCGTGTCCGAGTTCGGCATCGAGTTCTTCAAGCTCGACTACAACGTGAACTTCGGGGTGGGCACCGATGTGGACGGCGTCGCGCCGGGGGCCGGGCTCCTGGGGCACACCCGGGCGCTGCGCCAGTGGCTGAGCGACGTGCAGGAGCGGCACCCGCGGGTGCTGTTCGAGAGCTGCTCCTCGGGCGGCATGCGGATGGACTACAACCTGCTCTCGGTGGCGCACATGCAGTCCACGAGCGACCAGCAGGACTTCCGGAAGTACGTCCCGATCGCGGCGGCCGCGCCCGCGAGCGTGCTCCCCGAGCAGGCCGGGAACTGGGCGTACCCGTCCGATTCGATGAGCATCGAGGAGACGGCGTTCGCGATGACGGCGGGCGTCATGGGCCGGCTGTACCTCTCGGGCTTCCTGGGGTCGCTCGCCCCGGAGCAGTCCGCGCTGGTGCGTGAAGCCGTTGCGCTGCACAAGGACTGGCGTCAGCGGATCGCGGAGTCGCACCCGGTGTGGCCGCTGGGCCTGCCCGGCTGGGACGACGAGGTCGTGGCGCTGCAGCTGGACGCGGGCGAGGAGTCGCTGCTGGCGCTGTGGTCGCGCGGCGAGGCCGCGGAGGTCGCCCTGCCGGGGCTGGCCGGACGGACGCTGGAACAGGTGTACCCGGTCGAGCTGCCGGAGTGGAAGATCCGCACGGACGGCGACGCGCCGGTGGTCGAGGTCCCGGCGGGACCGGCGGCGCGGATCTTCACTGTGCGGTAGCAATACTGCGCGGTAGCCATACTGTGCGGTAGCAATGCGTCCGATGTTTCTAGAGTGACATCGTCGGCGACGCGGCGTCATGGCAGCGTTTGCTTGGTAACGACTTCGCATCGTTCTCGTATTACTCCGGATTCATCTGATCTTTCGGGCCCTGAGGTCTTGTCTCAGGGTCCCCACCTCGCTTACTTTTGTTTGAAGGCATATCCAAATTTAGAGATCCCTCGCTGCTGACACATCCCTCGCGGCAGCATGACTGAAAGGCCGATGACGTGCCCGACTCCTCTTCCCCGCAAGCGATGCGCCGCCGCTCCCTCTTCAAGGCCGCCGGCCTCGGCGCGATCGGCGCGGCGGGCCTGCCCTTCGCCGCCGCCTGCTCGGACCTCAAGACCGGCGAGGGCTCGACGCAGACGACCGAGGGCTTCGACTTCCTGCCCGAGTACAAGGAATGGCCCCTCCCGGCCGAACCGGACCTCGTCGGCGACCCGCCGAACCACCCCTCCGCGTTCACCTCCTACCCCGACCCGGTCGAGGCGATCAGCGAGGTGCCCTCGGGCTCCGGCACCTACGAGTTCACCGTCCCGTTCTGGGGCGAGGCCCCCTCGAACGACGACTCGTACTTCGCCGCGCTGCGCGACGGCTGGGGCGGCACCACCATCAACCTGCGCCAGGCCGACGGCAACACCTACGCCGACACCTCCGTGCAGTGGCTCAACGCGAACGAGTACGGCGACGGCATTCTCCTGTTCAGCTGGATGCTCGGCTCCCACACCAACTTCCAGGAGACCGTGGTCAACTCGTTCTACGACCTGACCGACATCCTCAAGGGCGACATCTCCGGGCGCTGGCCGCTCCTGGCCGGCCTGCCGACCCAGTCCTGGGCCCAGTCCGTGTGGTCCAAGGACCCGGCCGACCCTGAAAGCGCGCGCCTCTTCGGCATCCCCTCCACCTTCAGCGGCGGGCCCGGCAACGCCATGTTCGTCCGCGACGACCTCATGGACGACGCGGGCATCGCGATGCCGACCACGATCGAAGAGCTCCTCGAGGCCGCCCGCACCTGGTCCGACGACGCGAACGGCAAGTGGGCCTTCGGCAGCATCGACTGGATCCTGCCCCAGATGTTCGGGCTCATCGGCGACGACGGCTGGAGCTGGGACGAGAAGCAGGGCAAGCTCGTCAACGACTGCGAGAAGCCCGAGTTCACCGAGATGCTCGAGTTCCGCCGCCTCTGCTGGGACGAGAAGCTCATCCACCCGGACGCCCCCACGGGCACCCTGGACGGCGGCGCCATGCAGATCGCCGGGACGATCCTGTTCTCCCAGGAGAACCCGGTCCGCTGGTACGAGTACACGGCCCTCGTCAAGGACGGCGCCGCGACCGGCTCCATCAAGCCGCTCCCGCCGCTCGCCGCGAAGGGCCGCACGCCGGTCCTCAAGGCCAGCACCTCCGTCGACGGCTGGACGTTCCTCAACAAGGACCTCTCCAAGGAGCAGGTCGAGGAGCTCCTCGACGTCGCCAACTGGTGCTCGGCGCCGTTCGGCACCAAGGAGTACGAGCTCATGGAGTACGGCGTCGAAGGCGACCACTTCGAGTACGACGCCACCGGCACGCCGATCTACACCGAGCACGGCACCAAGATCGTCCAGGCCCCGGTCAACCTGAAGCAGTACTCCGGCAAGGTGCAGAAGTTCCTCACCGGCGACCCCGAGGTCGTCCAGGCGCAGTTCGACTACAACGCCTCGGTCCAGCAGTACATCGTGCCGAGCGCCTTCGAAGGCGTCCGCATCGAGGCCCCGGCCGCCGCGAAGTCCGCCGCGCAGACCCTCAGCGACCAGCAGAACGACATCGCCTACGGCCGCGCCGAGCTGTCCACCATCCCGGACATCGTCGCGACGTTCATGGAGAACGGCGGCGAAGAGGCCCGCGAGTTCTACACGGACGTCTACAAGAGCCTCAACGAGAAGTGACCCGGCGCCGGGCCGCCCGCTCCCCCGGGCGGCCCGGCCGCCGTCGCCCGCCGAACTCGACTTGAGACTGGAATCAGCAATGGCAACAATGCAAAGCGAGGCCCCGCCGCTCACGGCCCGCAACCCGGACGCGCGCACCGTCAAACGCAAGCGGAGCTTCGCGCAGCGACTCCGCTTCGACTGGCCGCTCCTGGTGCTCGCCCTCCCGGTGGTCGCCCAGCTCGCGGTGTTCTTCTACTGGCCCTCGGCCTGGAACGTCATCGCGTTCATGGACTACAGCCCCCACCGGCCGTTCTGGGACAACCCCATCGTGGGCTTCGCCTGGTTCGAGCGGCTGTTCGCGGACCCGTACTTCGTTCCGGCCCTGCTGAACACGCTCAAGTTCGCCGCCGCGCACCTGCTGTTCCTGTTCCCGCTCTCGGTCGCGCTCGCGCTGGTCATGCACTCGGTGGTCTCGACCAAGGTCCGCAGCACGTTCCAGTCGATCGTGTACCTGCCGTACTTCTTCTCCTGGGTCCTCGTCGTCACCGTGTTCGTGCAGGTGCTCGGCGCTGACGGCCTGGTCTCCAACTGGATCATGGGCCTCGGCGGCGACCGGCTCTCCTTCACGTCGAACCCGGACACGTTCCTGCTGCTCGCGTGGATGCAGTGGGCCTGGAAGGACGCCGGCTGGGGCATGATCATCTTCCTGGCCGCCCTCGCCTCGATCAACCCGAGCCTCTACGAGGCGGCCGCGGTCGACGGCGCGAACCGCTGGCGCCGGATGTGGCATGTGACCCTGCCGGGCATCCGGCCGGTCATCATCCTCCTGCTCATCCTCCAGATCGGCGGCATCCTCTCCGTCGGCTTCGAGCAGTACCAGTTGCAGCGCAACGCCATCGGCTACCAGGCGACCGAAGTGCTCGACACGTACGTGTACTACCGCAGCGTCATCGGCACCGAAGGCGCGTCGTTCGGCACCGCGGCCGGCCTGTTCAAGGGCGCGATCGGGCTCATCCTGATCCTCGCCGCCAACAAGGTCGCGCACCGCCTCGGAGAGCAAGGGATCTACCAGAAGTCATGACCGCCAACGCCATCCGAACCGCACCGCGCCGCTCCCCACGGAAGAGCGCCCGCCCCGTCTGGGACGAGGAGCCGTCCTTCGCCGGCAAGGCCGTCAAGGCCCTGTTCCTGATCTGCTACGCCGGCGCGATCCTGGTGCCGCTGTGGGCGATCGTGGCCACCAGCTTCGCCAGCGAGGACGCCCTCAGCCGGGCCGGTGGCAACCTGCTGCTCATCCCGACGGACCTGAGCATCGCCGCCTACCGCGAGATCTTCAGCGGCGGCGCGCTCACCGACTCGCTGCTGCTCACCGTGATCCTGACCGCCGGCGGCACCGCCTTCAGCATGGTCCTCACCGTCTGCGGCGCCTACGCCCTCGCCCGGCCCGGCTCGGTCCTGCACCGGCCGATCCTCATGCTCGTGCTGTTCACGTTCCTGTTCGGCCCCGGCATGTACCCGAGCTTCCTGGTCGTGCAGAAGCTCGGCCTGTTCAACGACTACCTGTCGCTGATCCTGCCGGTCGCGCTGAGCGCCTTCAACCTCATCGTGCTCCGGTCGTTCTTCATGAACACGATCCCGGGCGAACTCCTCGACGCGGCCCGCATCGACGGCGCCGGCGAGTTCCGGATCCTGCTCACCATCGTGCTGCCGATGTCGAAGGCGATCCTCGCGGTCGTCGCCCTCTTCTACGCCGTCGGCTACTGGAACATCTACTTCTCGGCCGTGCTCTACACGCCGGGCCTGGAGGTCCAGCCGATCCAGGTGGTCCTCCAGCGGATGCTCATGTCCACGCAGGGCCTGCCCGAGGGCGCGGCGGCGACCGCGCAGTACCAGGCGCAGGGCGAGGCCGCGCCGACAGCGGCGCTGAAGATGGCCGTCGTGGTCTGCACGGTCCTGCCGATCGTGATCATGTACCCGTTCATCCAGAAGCACTTCACCAAGGCCGTCATCACGGGGGCCATCAAGGGTTAGAACGTCCCGGGGGTCCGCCCCCGGGTCGGTCCGCGAGCGCGATGTGAGGGTCGGGGGGTCGATTCGCCGTCGTACCGCTCGCGGCCAGGGGCCTTCCGGCCGGGCAATGCAGCTGCACACTGCGCCCGGACCCGGAGGGCCCCGTTTTCTTGACCCGGTAAAACAGAATGATCCGACGATTCTTGCGGTTCGGTGGCGACTCGGCGATACTTGCACCCATGTCCCGCACGGACGATGTCGTCAACGGCATCAAACACATGATCCTCAACGGCGAACTCCAGCCCGGCGAGCGCCTGCCGGTCGAGAAGGAGCTCGCCGAGACCCTCGGCGTCTCCCGCGGCTCCCTCCGCGAAGGCGTGCGCGCCCTCTCGATCCTCGGCATCCTCAACTCCCGCCAGGGCGACGGCACCTACGTCACCGAGCTCGACGTCTCGCAGCTCCTCGCCCCCATGGGCTTCGTCGTCGACCTCCAGGGCGAGGGCCAGGCCCGCGAGGTGCACGCCATCCGCCGCCTCCTCGAGAGCGAGGCCGCCCGGCTCGCCGCCACCCGCATCACCGACGAAGCGCTCGCCGAGGCCCGGGCCCTGCTCGACGAGGCCGCCCGCATCCTCGACGAGACCCCGGACGAGCACGAGCGCATCATCGAGATCGACATCGCGTTCCACCGCATCATCGCCGCCCACACCGGCAACTCGGTGCTCACCGGCATGATCGAGGCGTTCGCGAGCCGCACCGTCCGCGCGCGGCTGTGGCGCAGCCTCCGCGAAGAGGGCATCGACCGGCGCACCCACGGCGAGCATTTCGCGATCCTGCGGGCCCTGTACTACCGCGAGCCGGACAACGCCCGCATCCGCATGGCCAACCACCTCTTGGGCGTCGAGGACTCCCTGCCGTTCCTGCCCCTGGACGACGACGAGACCCCGGAGACCCCCGAGGCTTAACCGGCCGTTGCGGCGCGGCTGGGTGCGGCACTGTTGTGTGCGGGACTGTTGCGGCGCACGATCTCCTCGATCCAGACCGGCGCGTACGGCGACGTGCAGTTCGGCGGAGTCGGGTAGTCCTTGAGCACCTGCAGCCGCTCGCCGATCGCGATGGCGCGCTCGCGCAGGTCCGCGTGCGCGATGCCGATCTGCGCGAGGCATTCGTTCATCGCCCACTGGAGGCGGTCGGGCGCGGCCTTCATCTCCGCCTCGATCACGTCGAGCAGCTCCGGCAGGTCCAAGCCCTCGGGCTGCTTCACGACCCGCGCGCTCGTGAGCGCCCAACCCGCGGAGGCCACCACCGGGTCCGGGTCGGCCATCCAAGCGAGGCGCAGCTCCTCGGCCTGCGGGTGCTTCTTGACCGCGTAGTTGACCAGCCAGTCGTGGACCTTCGGGGTCCGCGCCTCGCGGAGCATCGAGTCCAGCTCGTCGGGGTCGAACGCCTTCGGGCGGCAGACGAGCAGCGCGAGCAGCCGCGCGGCGGAGTCGCCGGTGCCCCACAACTCGCGGGCCAGGTCCTGCTGGGTCTTCAGCCGCTTCGCGACGGCGCGCAGCTTGGTCAGGTTCACGCCGTGGTCGTCCCCGTGCCGCTCGTTCACCGCGCGGATCTTCGTGTCCTCGAGGGCGGCCAGCTCGGCCATGACCTCGTCCTTCGTTTCCATCGCCGCCTCCTTTCCGCGTCGCAGTCTACGACCGAGGGCCGACACCGGCTTCGAGGACGGCCATGGCCGCGTTGTGCCCCGGAATCCCGCTCACCCCGCCGCCGCGCACCGCCCCGGCCCCGCAGAGGAAGACGTTCGCGTGCCCGGTCTCCACGCCCCACCGCCCGATCCCGCCCGTGCGGAACGGCCATGAGAGGTCGCGATGGAAGATGTTCCCGCCCGGCAGCCGCAGGTCGCGTTCGAGATCGAGCGGGGTCTTCGCCTCGATGCACGGCTCCCCGTTCCCGTCCACGGCCAGGCAGTCGGCCAGCGGCTCGTCGAGGTACCGGTCGAGCTGCGCCACGGTCGCCGCGAGCAGGGCGGACTTCTCATCCTCGGAGCCGTCGAAAAGCCTTGCGGGCGTGTGCAGCCCGAACAGCGTCAACGTCTGGTAGCCCGCGCGCACCAGCTCCTCGCCGAGGATCGACGGGTCCGAGAGCGAATGGCAGTAGATCTCCGAAGGCGGCCTCGCGGGGAGCCGCCCGGAGGCCGCCTCGGTGTACGCGGATTCGAGTTCTTCGAAGGACTCCGAGACGTGAAAGGTCCCGGCGAACGCCTCGCGCGGGTCCACCCCGGTGTCCCGCAGCCTCGGCAGCCGCTTGAGCAGCATGTTCACCTTGAGTTGCGCCCCTTCGGCATGCGCCGGGCGCTCCTCCCCCAGCAGGTCGGCCAGCGCCTCGGGCGAGGCGTTCACCAGAACATGCCGGGCCTCGACCGTCCCGCTCGCCGCCTCGTTGACGAAGGCCACCTCAGCGCGCGAACCATCCGTCGCGATCCTCGAAACCTCATGCCCGGTGAGGATCTCCGCGCCCGCCGCGCGGGCCGCGTTCGCAAGCTCGTCGGTGAAGGCGCCCATCCCGCCGACGGGCACGTCCCAGTCCCCCGTGCCGCCGCCGATCACGTGGTAGAGGAAGCACCGGTTCTGCCGCAGGTCCTCGGCCCATGCCGAACTGAACGTCCCGATGAGCCCGTCGGTGAGCACGACCCCGCGCACGAGGTCGTCGGCGAAGGTCTGCTCGATCGTCTCCCCTAGGGGCTGTTGGAAGAACATGTCCCAGATCCGGTCGTCCCCGATGCGCTCCCGCAGTTCCTCCTCGGTGGGCAGCGGCTCGGTGAGCGTCGGGAACACCCGCTCGGCGACGTGCGCGGCCTTCCCGTAGAAGTCCTGCCACGCCTCGAACTCGCTCTCGGACCCGGTGAGCCGCGCGAACGCCTCTCTGGTCCGGCCCGCGTCGCGCGTGACGAGCAGGCCGGTCGAACGCCCGCCGCGCTCGGTCGGCGTGTACGACGAGACGCTGCGCTTGCGCACCTCGAACCGCAGCCCGAGATCGTCGACGATCTTGCGCGGCAGCAGGCTCACCAGGTACGAGTACCGCGACAGCCGGGCGTCCACCCCCGGAAACGCCGGCGCGGAGATCGCCGCTCCCCCGGTGTGCCCCAGCCGCTCCAGCACCAGCACCCGCTTCCCCGCCCGGGCGAGATAGGCCGCCGAGACCAGGCCGTTGTGGCCGCCGCCGACGATCACGGCGTCATAGGACTTGTGCTGAGGCATGCCCATTCCTAACACGCCGCGGCCGGTCGTGTCGTTGCCGAACCGTGACTCGGGCGTGGCCGGGTTGTTTCCGGGCGGTCGTAGATTCTCGGTTAATCGATTAACAACTTCTTGCGAATACGCCTTAGTATTTTGGTTAATCGATTAACTGATGAAGGGAAGTCAACGGTGACGAAGCAGCCCCGATTGGCCGATGTCGCAAAGGCGGCCGGTGTTTCCACGGCGACGGCCTCTATGGCGCTCAACGAGACCGGGGGTCGGCGCATCGGCCCCGAGACCCGGGAGCGGGTGCGTGCGGCGGCCGCCGAGCTGGGGTACCGGCCGAACACGGTGGCACGGGGGCTGCGGACGCGGCGCACCCAGATGATCGGGTTCGTCGGGGACGACGTGGCCACGACTCCCTTTGCGGGCCAGATGATCCGGGGCGCGCACGACGCGGCCCGGGAGGCCGGGTTCCTGCTCCTCATGATCGACACCTCGGGCGACAAGGCCGAGACCGAGGAGGCGATCGGGGCCCTGCAGGAGCGCCAGATCGACGGGATCCTGCTCGCGACCATGTACCACCAAGTGGTGGAGGTGCCGGCCGTGATCGGTTCCACCCCTTGCGTACTGCTCGACGCCCGGACCGCAGACGGCTCGGCGTCGTCGGTGGTCCCCGACGAGCGCGGCGGGACCCTCGGGGTCCTCGCGGAGCTCACCGGGGCCGGGCACACCCGCATCGGGCACATCACGACCACTGAGGACGTGGAAGCCCGCGCGATCCGCCTCGCGACCTGGCGCGAGCGCGTCGCCGCCAACGGCCTCGACCCCGATGACCTGCTCATCGAGATCGACCAGGCGACGACCCGGCCCGCGCACGAGGGCGCGCTGCGCCTGCTCTCGCGGCCCGACCGGCCCACCGCCGTCTTCTGCTTCAACGACCGGGTCGCGATGGGCGTCTACCGCGCCGCGGCCGAGCTGGGGCTCAGCGTCCCCGAAGACCTCTCCGTCGTCTCCTACGACGACCAGGAACTCATCGCCCCCGAGCTACAGCCCGGACTCACCTCGGCCGCACTGCCCCACTACCAGATGGGGCGCTGGGCGGTCGTGGAGCTGCTGCGCCGCCTCGACGACCCCGAGACCGCGCCCGTCCAGCACCTCATGCCCTGCCCCGTCGCCAAGCGCGACTCCGTCTCCCCGCCCAGGTGAGGCCCCGGCACACCCCGAACCTCTTCTGCCCGAATCACATTGGAGTGAGCACCATGCAACGACGCCACCTCATCAAACTCGCCGCCGCCTCGGGCGGCGCCGCCATCGCCGGGCCCGCCCTGGCCGCGTGCACCGCCTCCAGCGCCTCCGACGGCGAGCTGGTCCTCTGGAGCCACAACGCCGGCAGCCCGCTGGAGATCGCGGTCACCGAGGACATCATCAAGGCGTTCAACGAGTCCCAGGACGGCGTGAAGGCCACATTGGAGCCCTTCCCGCAGGACGTCTACAACGACACAGTGAACGCCGCCGCGCTCTCCGGCGACCTCCCCGATCTGCTCACTGTGGACGGCCCGAACGTCCCGAACTGGGCCTGGGCCGGGCACCTGCAGCCGCTCGAGGTGCCCAAGGAGATCACCGGGAAGTTCCTGCCTTCGACGCTCGGCGTCTTCCAGGACCAGCTCTACTCCGTGGGCCACTGGGAGGCCGCCTGCTCGGTCTTCGCCCGCCAGTCGGTGCTCGAGACCGCCGGCGTCCGCATCCCGACAATCGAGTCCCCTTGGAGCCGTGAGGAGTTCGACGACGCCCTCACCGCCGTCACCGGCAAGGCCGGGTACCAGTACGCGATCGACTTCTCCACCGCCGACACCGGCGAGTGGTACCCGTACGCGTTCTCGCCCTTCCTGCAGAGCTTCGGCGGCGACCTCATCGACCGCTCGAGCTACCTGAAGTCCGACGGCGTCCTCAACGGCCCCGAAGCCCTCGCGTGGGGCCAGTGGTTCCAGGGCCTGTTCACCGCGAACCTCGCCAACCCCGAGTCCCCCGGCGGCGCCGAGGACTTCATGCAGGGCAAGGCCGCCATGGCCTTCCACGGCAACTGGGGCGCCCTCCCGGCCATGGACCTGTACGACGACATGCTGTTCCTGCCGCCGCCGGACTTCGGCAACGGCCCCAAGATCGGCGGCGGCTCCTGGCAGTGGGCCGTCACCGCGACCGCCGACAAGGCCGGGGCCAACTCGTGGCTGGAGACCGCGCTCTCGGATGAGTACGTGGCCGAGTACGCCAACCAGACCGGCCTCATCCCCGCCACCGACGCCGCCGCGGAGCTCACCGAGCACTACGGCACGGACGGCAAGCTGCGCATGATGGTCGAGTACTCCAAGGCCTACGCGACCCTCCGCCCCGAGACCCCCGCGTACACCGTGATCGCCTCCGTCTTCGGCCAGTACACGGGCGACATCATCCACGGCGGCGACGTGCAGACCGCCCTGGACGCGGCCGTCGCCGAGATCGACGCGGACATCGACGCGAACTCCGGGTACGGGTTCTAGCAGTGGTCGCCACCGCCGAGAGGGCCGCCGTCAAGGCGGCGGCCCCGCCGCCGAAGCGCAAGCGCCGCAGCCACTCCCGCGCCGAGCAGCGCGCGGGCGCCGTGTTCGCGGTGCCCGGGATCGTGCTCCTCCTCGTGTTCGTGATCGGGCCTGCACTCGTGTCCCTGGTCCTCGCGTTCACCAACGCCCGCCTCATCTCGCCGACCCCGCCCGAGTTCGTGGGCCTCGAGAACTTCCAGCGGGCCTTCACCGACGACGCGACCTTCCACCGCTCGCTGCTGAACACGCTCCTGTTCGCGGTCATCGTGGTCCCGCTCCAAGGCGGGCTCGGGCTCGTCCTCGCGCTCCTGGTGAACCAGAAGCTCGCAGGCCGCAACGTCTTCCGCACCATCTTCTTCCTGCCCGTGATCACCTCGATGGTGGTCGTGAGCCTCCTGTGGCGCTTCCTCTACCAAGAGGACGGCCTCATCAACGCCTCCCTCTCGATGCTCACCGGCGGCGCCTGGGCCGGGCAGGCCTGGCTCGCCGACCCCTCGACCGCCATGGGCGCCATCGTGGTCATGAGCGTCTGGCAGGGCGTGGGCTTCCACATGATCATCTGGCTCGCCGGCCTCCAGACCATCCCCGAAGAGGTCTACGAAGCCGGCGCGCTCGACGGCTGCACGCCCCGCCAGCGCTTCTGGCACCTGACGCTGCCGCTCCTCAAGCCCACGTTCGTGTTCGTGCTCATCACCATCACGATCGCGGCGATGAGCCTGTTCGTGCAGGTCAACATCATGACGAACGGCGGCCCAGTGGGCTCGACAAGCACCATCGTGCTGCAGATCGTCCAGAAGGGATTCCAGCAGCAGCAGATGGGCTACGGCGCCGCGCTCTCACTGATCTTCTTCTGCATCGTGCTCACGCTCGCGCTCGTGCAGCGCCGCCTGACGAGGGACAAGGACTGTTGACTTCTTCCGCTCTCCGAAGAGACGGGATGCCGCCTATCACTAGGAGGAGTTTCCTGTTTCATAGACAGTTGCCCGCGCGCCTATCGGCGTTTGGGTCTGACACCGTCTCCGCAGGCTGCAACGGCCAGCCCGGCCGCCAAAATGTTCTTGGCCGCGTTCACGTCGCGGTCCTCGGCATGCCCGCATTCGGGACAGGTGAAGGTCCGGGCCGCAAGCGGCATCTTGCTCTTAAGGGTGCCGCAGGCCGAACACGTCCGCGACGACGGGAAGAACCGGTCGATAACGACCAGTTCCCGTCCGTACCAATCGGCCTTGTACTCCAACAAACGCCGGAACGTGCTCCAGGAGGCATCCGCAATCGCGCGGGCAAGTGTGTGGTTTCCCAGCATCCCCCGCACGTGCAAGTCCTCGACGCAGATCGTTTGGTTTTCGCGAACCAGTCGAGTCGTGAGCTTGTGCAGGACATCGTGACGCCGGTCAGTGACACGCGCGTGTGTGCGAGCGAGCCGAACTTGGGCTTTGCGGTAGTTGGTAGAGCCTTTCTGCTTGCGCGACAGGTCTTGCTGCCGCTGTTTGATGCGGGCCCGGTCACGGCGCTCATGGCGCGGGTTGATGATCTGTTCACCGGTGGACATGGTCAAGAGGGCGGTGAGACCGGCGTCGATGCCGATCGCATTGTCCCGCTTGGGCAAGGTGGGGATGTCCTGTTTGACCAGGAGGGACACGAACCAGCGCCCGGCCGCGTCGCGTGTCACGGTTACCGTCGAAGGATCTGCTCCGTACGGCAGTTCACGCGACCAGCGGATCGCCAGCGGCGCATCGTGCTTGGCGAGCTTCAGCTCGCCTCCTCTGAAGGTGAACCCGGACTTGGTGTACTCGGCCGAACCAGTCAGGTGTCGCTTCTGCTTGAAACGCGAGTAGGCGGTGCGTCCGTCGAAGAATCCGGTGTAGGCCTTCTGGAGATGCCTGAGCGCTTGCTGCAGCGGAACCGAAGACACCTCGTTGAGGAAAGCGAGATCGGAGCGGCGTTTCCATGCGGTGAGCAACGCCGAGGTCTGGACGTAGTTGACCCGCTCCTTGCGCCGATATCAGGCTTTCTGGCGGGCATCAAGGGCCTTGTTGTAGACCAGGCGGGCACACCCAAACGTCCGAGCCAGGTTCGCGGCCTGGGCCGGCGTCGGGTAACAGCGGAACCGGAATGCCCGGTGCCTCACTGCGATGGTCACAGCTCAAATTCTATCCATGTAGTAGTTCAACCGAGAGGAGGGTGCGGTTTCCTCCCTAAACGGAGAGGGTTAACACCGCACAGACTCAGATGACCACCATCTCAGGAGCCCGCAAGCGTTGGACGTACGTCCCGATGACCGTGCTCGCGGCCTTCTTCCTCTTCCCGATCGTCTTCATGCTCGCCGCGAGCCTCAAGACCGACCACCAGATCTTCGCGGACATGAACTCCTTCAAGGCGTTCCTGCCCGTGGGCGACCTCTCGCTCGAGAACTACGCGGCCGTGTTCGACCGGGTCCCGTTCTGGCGCTTCCTCGGGAACACGCTGTTCGTCACCTTCATGGTCACCGCCCTCGGCCTGGTCGTGAACTCGATGTGCGGCTACGCGCTGGCCCGGATGCGCTGGAAGGGCCGCGGCCTGGTCTTCGGCCTGGTCATCGCCACGCTCATCCTGCCGTTCGACACCACGATCGTGCCGATGGTGTACCTGGTCTCGAAGCTGCCCTGGGTCGGCTTCGACGGGCTCACGCCGATCCTGGAGTTCGGGTGGCTCAACACGTACCGGGTGCAGATCGTGCCGTTCATCGTGAACGCCTTCTCGATCTTCCTGTTCGCGCAGTACTTCAAGTCCCTCCCCAAGGGACTCGAGGAGGCGGCCGCGATCGACGGGGCCGGGTGGCTGCGCACGTACTGGCGCATCATCGTGCCGCTCTCCAAGCCCGTGTTCGCGACGGTCGCGATCCTGACCGTGGTCACCTCCCCCGCGACCTGGAACGCGTACCTGTGGCCGCTCATGACGGTGCAGAGCGAGGAGCTGCGGCCGGTCATGGTCGGCGTGCAGTACTTCTTCCAGCTCGACACCGCCTGGGGCGAGGTGATGGCGTACATCGCCATGATCACCGTGCCGATGGTGGTCGTGTTCCTCGTCTTCCAGCGCGCGTTCATCCAGTCCATCGCCTCTGCGGGCATGAAGGACTGAACTCCCCCACTCTCTAGATAGGACGATAATGCTGAACCTCGCCGACCACTGGGTCTGGGATTCCTGGTACGCGACCGACGACGACGGGCGGCACCACGTGTTCTTCCTCCGCGCCTCCCGGGCGCTCCAGGAGGAGGGCCGCCGCCACCACCGGGCCACCATCGGCCACGCCGTCTCCGCGGACCTCAAGGACTGGACCCTCCTGCCGGACGCGCTGGTCTTCGCCGACTCGCCGGCCTGGGACGACCAGGCCACCTGGACCGGCTCGATCGTGCGTGAGGACTCGGGCCGGTGGCGCATGTTCTACACCGGCGTCTCCCGCTCCGAGGGCGGGAACGTGCAGCGCATCGGCTCGGCCGTCTCCGACGACCTCCTGGTGTGGCACCGCGAGCCCGGCCCGCAGGTCGAGGCCGACCCGCGCTTCTACGAGAAGTTCTCCCCCGAGTCCGACTGGTTCGACGAGGCCTGCCGCGACCCCTGGGTGGTGCGCGCCGACGACGGCTGGCACATGCTCTTCACCGCGAGAGTCGAAGGGCCCGAACCGACCCGCGAACGCGGCGTCGTCGGCCACGCGAGGTCGCAGGATCTGGTCGACTGGGAGGTCCTGCCGCCTCTGAGCCGCCCGGACGTGCTCGGGTTCGGCCAGATCGAGGTCACCCAGCTCCACAAAGTGGACGGCCAGTGGCTGCTGCTGTTCTGCTGCGGCAAGGGCGAGGCCTCCGACGCCCGCCGGGCGCTTGACGAGACCGGCGACAACTACGTGGTGCCCGTCGACGACCCCTTCGGCGGATTCGACGGGACCTCCTTCGACATTGCCAAGGCACGGCCGTTCGAGCATGAGAGCCTGTACGCGGCGAGACTGCACGATGTCGACGGCCAGACCGTCATCATCGGCTTCCGCAACATCGAGGACGGCGGGTTCGTGGGCGAGCTCGCGGACCCGATCCCGGTCCGCTGGGACGGAGAGAGGCTGGTGCGCACATGCTGAGCTTTCCCAGGATCGCCGTGGTCGGCGAGGCCCTGATCGATCTCGAGGTCGGCCACGGGGACGCCCGGCATCCGGTCGCGCACCCCGGCGGCAGCCCGATGAACGTCGCGGTCACCTTGGGCCGCTTGGGTTCTGAGGTCGCCTTCCTGGGCCGACTCTCCGCAGACGCCTTCGGGAAGCTGCTGCGCACGCACCTGGCCGAGTCCGATGTGAACCTGCGCTGGATCGTCGACGCGGACGAGCCGACCAGCCTCGCGATCGTGTCCGTCGCCCCGAGCGGGTCGGCGAGCTACGCGTTCCACGTTGCCGGGACCGCCGACTGGCAGTGGCAGGACGCCGAACTGCCCCACAATCCCGGTCTCGACGCGGTGCACGCGGGGTCGCTGGCAATCGCCGTCGAGCCTGGTGGGCCGGTGGTCGAGCGGTGGCTCGCGGACCTCGGCAAGACCACGACGATCAGCCTGGACCCGAACGTGCGCCCAGCCCTGCTCGGCGACCGGGACGCATACCGCGAGCGACTGGAGCGGTGGCTCGCGTTCGCGGCGATCGTGAAGGTCTCGGATGAGGATCTGGAATGGATCTGGCCCGGGGCCGACCCGGCCGAGCTGGCCGCGGACTGGATCGCGAAGGGCCGCAAGCTGGTCATCGTGACGCGCGGCGGCGACGGCTCGCTGGTGTGGGCCGGGGGCGAAGCGTTCGCGGTGCCGGCTGCGAAGGCCGACATGGTCGACACGGTCGGCGCGGGCGACTCCTTCAGCGGGGCACTGCTCGACTGGCTGGACCGCAACGGGCGCTTGCGCCGCGAGGACTTGGACCGGCTGACCGCTGCCGAAGCGCGCGATGCGGTCGCCTTCGCCTCGAAAGTCGCGGCGGTGACCTGCTCCCGAGCGGGCGCGAACCCGCCTTGGCGGAACGAACTCGTGTGAGCGGCGGGCGCCGTCCTGGGCGGTTCGCCCTCTCCGCGAGAACACCCGAGAAGGCCGGGACCTCGTGCTCACCGAGGCGGCACCGCACTCCGTGCGCCATCGTTATATGACGGTGATCTCCTGCGCGACAGGCAACAGCCGCCGCGGCGGCTGGCGTCTCGTACCGGAACAGGCGAGTTGTTCCGGTACCTACGAGATTTCAGGAGTTGCGATATGTCGCACGCCAAGATCAAGATGCTGCTGGGCCGCGCCCTCCGGGGAGCGGCGTACGGGTTCGTCGCGACGAGCGCGGTCGTCGCGCTCAGTGTCGCTCCGGCACAGGCCGACGAGGAGGCCGACGCGGGCACTTGCGCCGGGGGCCGGTTCTGCATGTGGGAGGACTCGAGCTTCTCCGGCAGCCGGTACGCGAACTGGGCGCCGACCGGCACCGGCCAGAAGTACCAGCTCGACGGCTGGGACGGCGACAACGAGATCACCTCGCTCATGAACAGCACCCGCTACATGATCCGGGTCTACGCCAACGACGACTATTCCGGCGAGTCCCACTGCGTCGCCCCCGGGTCCTCGGTGCGCAACCTCAAGGACTGGGACTTCAACGACGATATCGAAAGCGCCAAGACCGTCTCCGCCTGCTAGGTGAGGAGCGAGCGGGCCGCCTTCGGGCGGCCCGTTTTCGATCTCAGCACGAATTAACCTACCGCTTAACCTATTTATCCATTGATTTAACTATTTTAACTCTTTAGCGTGGTTCGCATCCCATCCGAACCCTTTGGAGTCCAACATGATCCGCACGTCAAGGAAGACGATGCTCCGCGCACTCGGCCTCGGCACTGCCACCGCCGTCGTCGGTCTGCCCTCCACCGCCACCGCGAAATCAGCGCACGGCCAAGGGCAGGGCCAGAACCAGGCCGCCGCCGTCGCCTCGAAGCGACCCGTCTACCACTTCGCCACCCCCGACGGCTGGAAGAACGACCCCCAGCGACCCATCTGGCTCGGCGGCGAATACCTGTACTACTACCTCTACAACGCCGACTACGGCGACGCCGCCGAAGGCACCGCCTGGCGGCTCGCCACCAGCACCGACAACCTGGTCTACCAGGACGGCGGCGTCGCGATCCCCAAGGACGCCAACGCGGACGGCGACGTCTGGTCCGGCAGCGCCGTCGTCGACACCGACAACACCGCCGGCTTCGGCGCCGGAGCGGTCGTCGTCCTCGCCACCCAGGAGGACCACAACGCCCCCGCCGGCGCCGCGCAGGCCCAGTTCCTCTGGTACTCAACGGACGACGGCCGCACCTTCACCGCCCTCCCCGGCGGGCCGGTGCTGGCCAACCCGGGCGGCCGCGACTTCCGCGACCCCAAGGTGTTCTGGGACGACGAGCGCTCGCGCTGGGCCATGGCCCTCGCCGAGGGCAACAAGATCGGCTTCTACCACTCCCCCGATCTGAAAACCTGGACCTACACGGGCGGCTTCATCAAGGACGGCCTCGGCGCGCTCGAATGCCCGGACCTGTTCTGGATCGACTCCGACACCGGGCCCGGCCGATGGGTGCTCGGATTGAGCGCCAACGGGAAGGGCTCGGGACTGCCCGCCACGTACGCGTACTGGACCGGCGACTTCGACGGCGCGAACTTCACCCCCGACCGGGCCGAACCGCGCTGGCTCGACCACGGATGGGACTGGTACGGGGCCGTCACCTGGGAGAAGGTCGCCGATGGGCAGGCGGACCCGAAGACGCGTTACGCGAGGGCCTGGATGAACTTCTGGGACTACCCGCACGAGACGCCCACCTGGGAGAGCGACGGCTTCAACGGCACCGACTCGATCACCCGCGAGATCAGCCTCAAGTACTACAGCGCCACTGACTGCGCCCTCGTGTCCAAGCCGGTGGCGGCCTTGGACAACCGAGTCGCCGAGCGGATCGAGCTCGGGGATCTCACCGTGG
This sequence comes from Glycomyces lechevalierae, assembly GCF_027622945.1. Classification (GTDB taxonomy): domain Bacteria; phylum Actinomycetota; class Actinomycetes; order Mycobacteriales; family Micromonosporaceae; genus Glycomyces; species Glycomyces rutgersensis. The sequence continues at coordinate 664,275 of NZ_JAPZVQ010000001.1, forward strand.
ACGGCCGCCTCGAACTCGACGCCACCGGCCTCGCATACGAGATCCGCACCTCGATCTCGTGGACCTCACTGCGCAACGTCGGCATGCAGCTCGCGCTCTCGAACTGGGGCTCAAGGCACATCGACGTCGGCGTCTACAACGACTTCACGTACGTCAACCGCGCCGGCACCTGGAACCCCGACCGCTCGGCGAGGTGGCTCGAGAGCCGCACCCCGCATGACCCGGCCAGGACGAGTGTTGACCTGCGGATCCTATTGGACCGCACCAGCATCGAAGTGTTCGTGGATGATGGAAGGTACGTGCACTCAAGCCTGGTCTTCCCCGAGGGCGGGGACGAGCGGATCGCGCTCTACACCGACGGAGGCCCGGCCGTCTTCGGCGACTTCACGGTCACCAAGTTCCGCCCGATTTAAGCGCCTTCGGCACCAGGGCCGGGCGAGCGATGCGCCCGGCTCTGGGGGAACGAACTGCTCTGAACAGACGTTCCAGCGGGGCACAGCTTCGAGTGCCTGAGCCCGGTCCCGTTTCGGTCCGACCTCACCCATCGCCGACGGTTCAGTGGAGACAGGTGGTCGAGGCCGGAATCGGCCCTGCCCAACCCCATCAGCGACAGAACAGCGGTGACGGTGTTCGGGGCCCGACCTCCGGGGCCGACGAAGATTCGGTTCAGACTCACCCCATCAGCGACGGTGGAGCGAGGATCGTCTCCGAGGTCGAGTTCCCGAGGCGGCGTCGTTCGCCGCTCCGGGCCGGGGAGCGGCGAAGACGGTCCTGGTGGTCTTCGATGGCACCGCTCGGTGGCCTTCTCCTCGGTCCGCGATCGGTCAGCCGCCATGACCGTGTCCGCCCGGCGGTGGCCGGTCTGGCCGACGCCGGTCACGCACCCGCACCACACGACGTCCTGATCGGTTCGCCCGCAGACGTATTCAGATCGCATGGCCAGCATCGTCTGTGAACCTCGCATCACATTCACCTCCTTCCGTGCTTCCTCGTTCTCGGTCGTCGCACATCACTTGCAGTGCCGTGCACCTTCGGTCGGGTGCCCATCACCAGCGGTCTCGCCGTCTGGCCGACCCGAGCCGCCTATCCGACCGGCCCGGTCGCCTATCTCCCTCTCCTTCTTTCTATCCCCCTCCTGTGCGCACACTGGCGCCGGGAAGGAAGTAGTGGCTGTTGTCTTGCGTGCCTTGCGTTTCTGACGTGGACTGCAGCCGGGTCCTCTAATGCCCGGCTGGCCCCGCCTGTCGCGCGGCGGACTTGCCTCGAATGTGTCTCGTTCAGAACACTGCCGCTGATCGAGGTGATCCCGACCAACGATCTCCCGCCCAGTACGACCCATCAAGGGGCCGTAGTCAGCTGCGGAACGCGATAGCACGAGAGGATGAGATCGGACGCCCCCAACAGGAGGAGAACCCTGACTTACCGGGTCGTCGCCTCGGAATCAGTCCGGTTTGCGAGAGGCCAGAGGCTTGGCTCAGTCTGCTTGCACCTACTCAACACCTGTACGTTTTCCCTGTCCTTGTACGTACCTCAAGTATCCTTCGCCCCGCACCGAGCGTCATCACCCACAAGATGCGAAAGGCTTCACGTTCCGCCCGACCTCGGCCGGAACCCATTGCGGCCCAAGGCAAACCTCGGCGTCCCTCACTGTGACCGCGAGGTTGACTACGCCGCCCCACCACACTCCGCCGTCGCCGCCATCTTGAACGCCGAACACTGCGACCGCAAAGCCGATACGCAAGGACACGGTCACCAGAGGCGCACGGTCGCCTCCACCGATCAGCTCTCGAAGGCTCCCGTCAAGCCTGTACCCGCCCCAGGCAAGTTCTCATTCACAGTATATCTTTGCGTGAATACACGAAATTATGTACTGTCATGTTCGTGGAAACTCTGACCTATGGACAGGTCCTGGCCCGCTTCGGCCATGCGCTGTCCGACCCCGTCCGCTCCCGCCTGCTGCTCGCACTGCGGGAGGCGCCGGGCTACCCGGCCGATCTGGCCGACCTCCTGGGCGTCTCCCGCCAGCGCCTCTCGAACCACCTTGCGTGCCTTCGAGGCTGCGGTCTCGTCGTCGCCATGCCCGAGGGCCGGCGTACCCGGTACGAACTGGCCGACCCGGGCCTGGCCCACGCCCTGGGCGACCTACTGAACATCGCGCTCACGGTCGACCCGGCCGCGTGCGACGCGACCGACGAGCAGGGGTGCTGCTGATGGCCTCCGCGCAGGTACTCACCGTCGAGCGACGCGACCGGCTCACCCTCATCGTGCGACTCCTCGTCGCGGCGACCATCACCTACAACATCGTCGAAGCGGTCGTCGCCATCAGCGCGGGCACCATCGCCTCTTCCACGGCTCTCATCGGGTTCGGTCTCGACTCGATCGTTGAAGTCGCTTCGGCCGCAGCCGTGGCCTGGCAGTTCTCCGCCGCCACCCACGAGAAGCGGGAAGCGCGCGAGAAGGTCGCGTTGAAGCTCATCGCGATCGCCTTCTTCGCTCTCGCCGCCTACGTCACGGTCGAGTCGGTCCGCGCCCTCATCGGCGCCGAGGCCGCCGAGCACTCCACAGTCGGCATCGTCCTCGCAGCGGTGTCGCTCGCGGTAATGCCCGCGCTGTCCCTGGCGCAGCGCCGGGCCGGAAGGGAACTCGGTTCGGCCTCTGCCGTTGCGGATTCGAAGCAGACGATGCTCTGTACTTACCTGTCGGCGGTCCTGCTGGTCGGCCTCGTGGTCAACAGCGTCTTCGGGTGGTGGTGGGCCGACCCCGCCGCGGCCCTGGTCATCGCCGCGTTGGCGGTCAAGGAGGGCCGCGAAGCGTGGAAGGGCGACAACTGCTGTGCCCCAGTCGGACTCACCCTGGCGGACCAGAGCGGCAAGGACGAGGACTGCGACGACGGCTGCTGCTCTCCCGCCGCAGACTCGCCAACGATGATCACGATCATGAAGGCCTCCAAGCCATCTCGCACCGATGCCTAGCCGTCGTCGGCATTCTCGGCAGTGGTGGGAGGGGCATCGGCGAGCGCGGCAGCCCACCGCCGCGACCACTCGATGACGGGATCGAGGGACTTGCGGGCGTCGTGGCCGAGCGTGGTGAGGGCGTAGGTGCCGTCACTCCGCACCTCGGCGAGCCGAGCCTCTTGAAGCTCGGTGAGCCGTTGCCGCAGGACGCTTGACGACATGTCGTCGCAGCGCCGCTGCAGCAGCCGGAATCCGAGCGGCTCGTTCCCAAGCTCCCAGATGATGCGCAGCGTCCAGCGGCGCCCGAACAGGTCCAGTGCCGCCATCAGCGATCGGCCCGTGGTGGAACCGCGGACCGGTCGGCCCGGCATGGGCGTCGTGCTCATGGCTCTCCGTCGACTCTTGCGCTTCGAATTCCGAAGCTGTAGTGTCGCACATCGCGACAGTGCTTCGGAATTCGAAGCACGCATCCCGACATTGGAGGCTCCATGCGCAAGGGCTACTGGGTCAGCGTCTACCCCACTATCGATGACCCTGCGAGGCTTGAGGTCTACAACGAACTGGCAGGTCGAGCCGTCAAGGCCGCAAACGGACGGGTGCTCGCCAGCGTCGGCGGCCGGGTCGAAGCCCACGAAGCCGGAATCGCTGAGCGCGTCGTGCTGATCGAGTTCGACAGCTTCGAACAAGCGGTCGCCGCGCGCGCGAGCGCGGCCTACCAGGAGGCATTGGCCGAACTCCCCGACGGCTTCGAGCGCGACTTCCGCATCGTTGAAGGCCGCGACTGACCGAGGTCCAGTCGGACCTCCACTGAGGTTTCAGTGAGCCGGTGCCCGGAGCGCCAAGCACTCCGGGCCCCGCCTGGCGCACGATAAGGTGACCGCGTGAGCAGTCTCGAGGTGCGCCAGGGTCGAAGACGGTCTCGGGAAGGAATCCCCAAGGAGCGCCGACGCATACGCGCCAGGCGATCGCATCGATCAGCGTCCGCCGCGACCTGGTGATCGGCCGCCCCGTCGCTGCTGGGGCGGCAGCCATCGGCGCAAGCGCCGCCACTGGCATCGGTGAGCGCGGCACCGAGACCGGCCTCCAGTATTGAGTTTCGTTGCGACACAACAAAACTACCTGGAGGCTCACTCAGTTCTCAAACACTGCCTAGCAACCAGGGCCGGGCGCATCGCGCCCGGCTCTGGTCTTTGCGTTTGAGGGTGTGCAGCCGCAGGCTGCCGTGCGGAGCAGACCGGTGAAGTCAGCGGCCTTCAGGTCAAAGACCGGGGAGACGTCACCGAGCTTGCTGTCCCGCACCGAAGTCAGCCGCGAAGGCGCGGGCTTCGACGCATTTGGAGTCGGTATTACCGCTGCTCCGGCTGGACTTGCGCCAGCGCGAGACTCGGACCTCGACACGGAGTCCGCCTGGCCGCTGCTCTGGCAAGTAACACCGACTCGCGTCCTGGCGGCCGATTCGACCGAGTGAACCTTTGCAACAGTTCGAGATCTCTTGCGGGACGACGCTCAGTGGTATCGGGCGCCAGCCACCATGCTGGTGCCCGATCAGCGGGCGGTCGTGGCCGTTCCCTTGCCGCCCAAGGGGGAGCGTCGCGCGATGACTTTTCGGTGGCGAATCCTCCAGCCTCCTTCATTGCGCACGATCGCGTCCTCGTAAGTCACGGTGCCGGTCGTGCCGTCGGTGTTGACGCCGATCCCCTTCGAGAGGGCGTGCACCTGCCCCGCGGTGGTCTCGGTGAGCACGATGTTGGTGACATGGTGCCCCAGCGGGTTGCCCTCGCCGAGCGCAAGTGCCGCCTCGCGGCAGGCTGCGAGCCCTTCGAGCGGCGCCGATCCGAGGTCGGTCACGTCGTAGACAGCGTCGGTGGTGAGCACCTCGTCGAGCCGGTCGAGCTCGCCGGCGTCGATCAAGTGGCCGTGCATCGCCAGCAGCTCGGTGATGGCTGCGCGGTCGTCGGCGGTGATGGTCATGCCAGTCCTCATTTCCAAAGGTCAGCAGGGTTTCTCGCACCAAGTGCAGCATCCGGGGACTTCCCCGTTTCGATGATCCTACAATATACGGGGACATCCCCGCTTATGTGATGGGAGTGATCGGATGGCACCCAGGGCCGACGGCGTCAAGAACGCCGCCCTGCTGCTCGCCGCGGCTCGAGAACTGTTCGAGGAGCACGGCCCGGATGCCGCGTTGGACCAGATCGCGCGGCGGGCCGGAGTCGGCAACGCTACGCTCTACCGGCACTTCCCCACTCGCGCCGACCTCCTCATCGCCGTCTACGAAGACGACGTCGCGGCGTTGTGCGCCAAGGGTGAGTCGCTTCTGTCCGAGCCCTCGGCGACCGAAGCCCTGTTCGCGTGGCTGGACCTTCTCGCCACCCACATCGCGACCAAACGTGCCCTGGCCTTCACCGGGACCGAGCGCCGACCCGAGCATCGCACCGCATTGTTCGACCGCTGGCACGACTCGATCCGTGCCACTGCCGAGCGACTGTTGGACCGCGCGCGCGACACCGACGCGCTGCGACCCGATTTCACCGTCGGCGACATACTCACACTGACCAGCGCTGCCGCCTCAGCGGCCACCGATGCCGACCATGCACTCCATCTGGTACGCATCATCTGCCACGGAATGGAAGCAGACGGCCAGGCACAATGATCAGGGCCAGGCGCGCGATGCGCCCGGCCCTGGTCTTTGCGTTTGCGGGTGTTCAGTCGCGGGCTGCCGTGCGGAGCAGACCGGTGAAGTCGGAGGCCTTCAGGTCGAAGACCGGGGAGGTGTCACCGAGCTTGCTGTCCCGCACCTGGAAGTCAGCCGCGACGGCCCGAGCTTCGACGCATTCGGTGTCGGCCGCTCCGCTGCTACGGCTCGACTTTCGCCACGGTGCCTCGTTCACAGCGTGATCTCCTTGATCGGCCTGTACTGGCCCTCGCCCGCGGCAATGCTGTACCGGTAGTAACTCACGGACTCTTCCGCCTCAAAGTAGATCATCCCGTTGCCAGCCTCAACGCAAACGATATCCGGGAAGTTCTCGTCTGCGAAGCTCAGCATCGCGAAGGGGACGTTGAGCAGTGGCGATGGGCCGTATTCGAACGGCAGGTAGTTGACCGTCGCATAGGGGAGGGCATCTGCCGCGATCAGTCTGTCGATCTGCTCCTCATCCCCGGCGAATCGTACGACCGCCTCGCTGATAAGGAACTTGTAGGTTCGGCCGCCTCCCCCTCCCCAGAACGACTGCTGCCCTTTAAGGCGAAGATCGACTTGTCTGTCGACGCCCGCTTCATCGAGCCCCGGATTGCCGGAGAAGACCCTGCGCGCATAGCGCTCAGTTTGGAGCTTTCCGGGTACGTAGGTCGTCTCGAACCGGAACACCTCGCAAGCCTCGAGCTCAAGCTCTTGATATGCGTTGTAGCCGAAGGGGCCTTTCCCCCAGGGCTGCGACCAGGTTGTGCCTTCCCGAAGCTCCCAGAGTCGTTGAAGCTCGAATTTTTCCTCTGCAGGAATCTTGTACAGGTCACACAGCGCCCCGATGACCGGATAGGTCAAGCCGGTTGCCTCACCGCCCTCCAGGCGCTGGAGCGATCTTGTGGATCCGACGATCGCGGTGATCCTCTCGTGCCGCATCGGCAACCCCGCCTGCTCTCGCTTCATGCGGAGCCTGCGTCCGATGAGCTTGCGGCGTACCGAAGTTCGGCGTGGTGCATTCGTTGCCATCCACTCAGTAAAACAAACAACACCTGATCCGCAACCCCCATCATGTGCGGTTTGAAGTGTCGTTCCGCGTAGGCCTACATGCCGTGGCGGAGCGCTACGCGCACAGCGCCACAGCCAGCCGCCACGGCGCATAGATACCCCCTGAACAGGCATTTCACCCTTGATTCAGCGTGTCGATCTGCCTATCTTCGATCTATCGCGAGATGCGGCCACTCACATTGATCCGAAGTGGAGGAACAAGATATGGGGGAACAAAATGCAAGCGGTGCAAGGCGAACCGACTCGTTCGAGCGAGGAGCGTTCCACGATGACTACCGGTCTTACAAAGTCCGCGCGTCGAGCGCCGATGCGCCCGACTCATTCCAAGTCGTCACCGGCGCGAGCGAGGACATCGTGCTGATCGTGTCCGGGCTGAACTCCGGCAACCTGAAGGCGACCTGGGGTCCGTTCTGGCGGTCGTTCAAACCCAACTGGAAGATCTGGGTCGAGGACTCGGCTTTCCGGGTGTTCTACAGCGGCCGCACCGCACTCCCTTCGACCCCGCCGATGGTGAAGTTCTGCGATGGGTAGGACCGCCATGCCCGCCTTGCCTTCCGAGGAACCCGGCGACCGGCCCTCGCACCGCTCCGACGGTCAGCCCGCGAAGTACGGCTACCTCGGCGGGTTCACCCGCTACGCCGCCCGGTTCTCCGTCTACGAACTCGGGCCGAGCCTCAACGGCTTCCCGGACTTCCCGAACCGGTTCCTGGTCGACGTGGACGACGGCGTCGGCCCGCGCGAGTGCTGCCGGTTCACCGATGCCGCCGATGACGAACCGGTCTGGAACGGCGCGTGGAACGGTGACGACTGGTGCCCGTGGATTCTCGACCAGTCGCGCGCGCTCATGCCCGACCTCGGGCCCGCATAACCAGCTTGACCTGTGGCGACGGCGTCCGCTCTGGCGTCAGCGAAGGCCTGGTCCCGACCAGCTTGGTCGGACCGGGCCGCCGCTGTGGGCACCGCCACGGCTCTGCTCTGGAGTCGTCAACGATGCGTCAAGTGTTCGAGCGAACGCGTATGGAGGGCGTCAAGCGGTCTAGGCAAGGGCTTCCATACGACGTTCACTGGGCCGAGCCGACGCACCCCGGTCGGCGGCGCGGCGCCTGCCGCGCCTCCCTGGTTCGCTGAGAAGAAGGAAACAATGCCCGATCTCGCCTATCTGGCGCTGACGGTGGCCTGCTTCGTCGCCCTCGCACTCGTCGTCAAGGCGGTGGAGAAGCTGTGAGCGCCGTGAACGCCATCGGCCTCGTCCTGGCCGTCATCACCGGTGCCTACCTCGTGTGGGCCCTCCTGAAACCAGAGCGTTTCTGATGGGAGGCATCACCATCGACGCCACCGGCGCGCTCCTCGTCGCCGCCATGGTCGCGGCGCTCGCGCTGAGCTACAAGCCGCTCGGCGACTACATGTACCGGGTCGTCACCCGGGAGCACCACGGCACGTCGTTCAGCGGGAGAGTCGAGCGCGGGGTCTACCGCGCGATCGGCGTGCGGCCCAGCGCCGAGCAGCACTGGTCCGGGTACGCCCGCAGCGTGCTCGCCTTCTCGGCCGTGAGCATCGTGGTCCTGTACCTGTTCCAGCGCGTCCAGGGCCGGTTGCCGCTCGACAACGGCTTCGCCGGCCTCGAACCGGGCCTGGCGTGGAACACCGCGGTCAGCTTCACCACGAACACGAACTGGCAGGCCTACTCCGGCGAGTCCGCGATGGGCATCCTGATCCAGGCCTCCGGGCTCGCGGTGCAGAACTTCGTGTCCGCAGCCGTTGGCATCGCCGTAGCGGTCGTTCTGGTGCGCGGCTTCGCCAGGAAGGCCACGGACAAGCTCGGCAACTTCTGGGTCGACCTCACCCGGATCGTGCTGTGGATTCTCCTGCCCATCAGCTTCGTCGCCGCGATCGTGCTGGTCGCGGGCGGCGTGGTCCAGAACCTCACCGATTTCACCACCACGGCCAACGACCAGACCATCACGGGCGGGCTCGTCGCGAGCCAGGAGGCGATCAAGAACCTCGGCACGAACGGCGGCGGCTATTACAACGCGAACGCCGCGCACCCGTTCGAGAACCCGACGACCTGGACGAACTTCCTCATCGTCTACCTGCTGCTCGTCATCCCGTTCTCGCTGCCGCGCACGTTCGGGCGGATCGTCCGCGACAACCGGCAGGGCTTCGCGATCGTCTCGGTCATGGGCGTCATCGCCCTCATCTCGACCGCGCTCGTCATCGGCTTCGAGAAGATCGGCGCCGGCACGGTGCCGCAAGCGGTCGGCGCGGCCATGGAAGGCAAGGAAGTGCGCTTCGGCATCCCCGACTCGGGGCTGTTCGCCGCCGCGACCACGCTGACCTCCACCGGATCGGTGAACTCGTTCCACGACTCGTACACCTCCTTCGGCGGCGGTGTGCTCCTGCTCAACATGATGCTCGGCGAGGTCGCCCCCGGCGGCGTCGGCGCGGGACTGTACGGCCTGCTCGTGCTCGCAGTGATCACCGTGTTCATCGCCGGGCTCATGGTCGGGCGCACCCCCGAGTACCTGGGCAAGAAGATCGGCGCCCGCGAGATCAAACTCGCGAGCCTGTACTTCCTCGTCACGCCCGCGCTGCTCCTCGTCGGCGTCGCCGCCTCGATCGCGGTGCCGTCCAATCTCCACGCGATGCAGGAGGCGGGCCCGCACGGGCTCTCGGAGATGTTGTACGCCTTCGCGTCCGCGTCGAACAACAACGGCTCGGCGTTCGCCGGGTTCGGGGCGAACACGCCCTGGTTCAACACCGCCCTGGGCCTGTGCATGATGTTCGGCCGGTTCCTGCCGATCATCCTGGTGCTCGCCCTCGCCGGGTCGCTCGCGAAGCAGACGCCCGTGCCCGCCACCGCCGGGACCTTCCCCACCCACAAGCCCCTGTTCGTCGGCATGGTCGTCGGCGTGACGATCGTGCTCGTCGCGCTCACCTTCCTGCCCGTCCTCGCCCTCGGCCCCGTGGCCGAAGGGCTGCAATAGGAGTCCGCAATGGCATCCCCGACGGCCCGGAACGGACTGCTCGACCCGAAGCAATGGGTCAAGTCCACCCCCGCGGCGTTCCGCAAGCTCGACCCGCGCGTCATGTGGCGCAACCCGGTCATGTTCATCGTCGAGATCGGCGCAGCCTTCACGACCGTGCTCGCCGCCGTCGACCCGAGCGTGTTCGCCTGGACGATCACGGTGTGGCTGTGGCTGACCGTGCTCTTCGCCAACGCCGCCGAAGCGATCGCCGAAGGCCGCGGCAAAGCCCAGGCCGACTCGCTGCGCAAGGCCAAGACCGACACGGTCGCAAGGAAACTCGCCGACCAGGACCCGCGGATCGAATCGCCGCGGGCGGCGACGATCGAGGTCCCCGCGCCCGAGCTCAAGCGCGGCGACTACGTCCTCGTCGAAGCGGGCCAGACGATCCCGGGCGACGGCGACGTGGTCACCGGCATCGCCAGTGTGGACGAATCGGCGATCACCGGCGAGTCCGCGCCCGTCATCCGCGAATCCGGCGGCGACCGCTGCGCGGTCATGGGCGGCACGAAAGTCCTCTCGGACTGGATCGTCGTCGAGATCACCGCCGAGCCCGGCAAGTCCTTCCTGGACAGGATGATCGCGCTCGTCGAAGGCTCCGAACGGCGCAAGACGCCCAACGAGATCGCCCTGAACATCCTGCTCGCGGCCATGACGATCATCTTCGTGCTCGCCGTGGTCACTATGCAGCCGGTCGCGATCTTCTCCAAGGACTACATGGCGGCGGCACCGAACACAGCAGTCCTGAATCAGGACGGCGTGACCGGCATCGTGCTGATCTCCCTGCTCGTGTGCCTGATCCCGACCACGATCGGCGCGCTCCTGAGCGCCATCGGCATCGCGGGCATGGACCGGCTCGTGCAGCGCAACGTGCTCGCCATGTCCGGCCGCGCGGTCGAGGCCGCCGGGGACGTGGACACGCTGCTGCTCGACAAGACCGGCACCGTCACCTACGGCAACCGCCGCGCGAGCGCATTCCTCGCCGTCCCGGGCATCGCCGGGAGCCATCTCGCCGACGCCGCGCAGCTCTCCAGCCTCGCGGACGAGACCCCCGAGGGCCGCTCGATCGTGGTGTACGCCAAGGAGGGCTACGGTCTGCGCGAACGGGACACCGGGGAGCTCGCCCACGCCGAGTGGATCGAGTTCGCCGCCCAGACCCGCATGTCCGGTGTGGATCTGGCCGAGCACGGCTCGGTGCACCGCATCCGCAAGGGCGCGGCCGCCGCCGTCATCGAATGGGTCAAGACCCAAGACGGCGACCCGGACCCGCGCGTCGACGAACTCGTGGACCAGGTCTCCCGCGAGGGCGGCACGCCGCTCGTCGTCGCCGAGCACCGGGACGGCGAGAGCGCCCGCGTCCTCGGCGTCATCTATCTCAAGGACGTCGTCAAGGATGGCATGGCCGAGCGTTTTAGTCGCTTGCGCGCCATGGGCATCCGCACCGTCATGGTCACCGGCGACAACCCGCGCACCGCGAAGGCCATCGCGGCCGAGGCCGGCGTGGACGACTTCCTCGCCGAGGCCAAGCCCGAGGACAAGATGGCGCTCATCAAACGCGAGCAGGAATCCGGGCGCATGGTCGCCATGACCGGCGACGGCACCAACGACGCGCCCGCGCTCGCCGCGGCGGACGTCGGCGTCGCCATGAACACCGGCACCTCCGCGGCCAAAGAAGCCGGGAACATGGTCGACCTCGACTCGGACCCGACGAAGCTCATCGAGATCGTCGCCATCGGCAAGCAGCTCCTGATGACAAGGGGCGCTTTGACGACGTTCTCGATCGCCAACGACATCGCCAAGTACTTCGCGATCATCCCGGCGATCTTCGCCGTGATCTACCCCGGGCTCGACGCGCTCAACATCATGCGCCTCGCCAGCCCGGAGTCCGCGATCGTCTCGGCCGTCGTCTTCAACGCGATCATCATCATCGCGCTGGTCCCGCTGGCGCTCAAGGGCGTCGCCTACAAGCCGGGCTCGGCCTCGTCGCTCCTGCGGCGCAACCTCCTGGTCTACGGCCTCGGCGGGATCATCACCCCGTTCATCGGCATCAAACTCATCGACCTCGTGGTCGCCCTCATCCCAGGGATGGCATAGCAATGGCACGTCTCCCGCGCTGGATCCTCCAGCACTTCGTGGCGCTCCGGGCGCTGGCGGTCCTGACCGTCGTCACCGGCATCGCCTACCCGCTCGCGGTCCTCGCAGTCGCGCAGCTCCCGGGCCTGAACGGCAAGGCCGACGGCTCGCTCCTCACGGACGCGGACGGCAACGTGGTCGGCTCCTCGCTGATCGGGCAGTCGTACACCGACAACGACGGCGAAGCGCTCCTGGCGTACTTCCAATCGCGGCCTTCGGCGGCGGCCGGTGAGGACGGCGACTACGACCCGCTCGTCTCCGGGGCCTCCAACCTCGGCCCGGAGAACGTCGTCGACACGCTCCCCGACCCGGAACTGGGCTGGGACGACGACGAGAACGCCGCGAAGAGCCTGCTCACGCAAGTGTGCGAGCGTTCCTTCCAGATCGGGGAACGCGAAGGCGTGGACGGCTCGCGGCCGTACTGCACCGACACCGGCGTGGGCGCGGTCCTGGGGGTCTTCTACTCCGAGGGCACCAGCGGCGAGGTCACCCGCGTGGTGAGCCTCAACGAGGAGTGCGGCACCGTCGCGGCGCCGTTCCTCGCCGAATACGAAGGCGTGCAGGTCGAATGCGCCGAATACGGCGAGGACTACGCGGCCGCGATCATCACGCCGGTCAGGGGCGACGCCCCCGACGAACCGGCGGTGCCGGCCGACGCCGTCACCGCCTCGGGATCGGGCCTCGACCCGCACATCAGCCCCGAGTACGCCGAGCTTCAGGCCGCCCGGGTCGCCGCCGAGCGCGGCATGACCGTCACCGAGGTCCGAGACCTCATCGACGAGCACACCAGCGGCCGGTTCCTCGGCTTCATCGGCCAACCCGCGGTGAACGTCGTCGAGCTCAACCTGGCCCTCGACGCGGCGTTCCCGCTCACCTAGATCCCGACCCGGAAGCGGTCCCGAGCAATAGCGAGGATTCTCATGGTTGTGACACGTGGCCGGCTACGGATCTACCTCGGGGCCGCTCCCGGCGTCGGCAAGACCTTCGCCGCGCTCGAAGAGGCCCACCGCCGGGCCGAGCGCGGCACCGACGTCGTGGTCGGCTTCGTCGAGACGCACGGCCGGGAGCGCACCGCCGACCTCGTCAAAGGCCTCGAGACCGTCCCCCGCCACACCATCGCGTACCGGGGCGGCCGGTTCGAGGAGTTCGACCTCGACGCCGTGCTCGCCCGCGCCCCCAAGGTGGCGCTCGTCGACGAGCTCGCCCACACCAACGTCCCCGGCTCGCGCAACGCCAAGCGCTGGGAGGACATCGACGAACTGCTGGACGCCGGCATCGACGTCATCTCCACGGTGAACGTGCAGCACCTCGAATCCCTCAACGACGTCGTCGCCCAGATCACCGGCGTCCCCCAGCGCGAGACCGTCCCCGACGAGGTCGTGCGCCGCGCCGACCAGGTCGAACTCGCGGACATCACCCCCGAGGCCCTGCGCCGCCGCATGCTCCACGGCAACGTCTATCCCGCCGAGAAGATCGACGCCGCGCTCGCCAACTACTTCCGGGTCGGGAACTTGACCGCGCTGCGCGAGATCGCACTGCTGTGGCTCGCCGACAAGGTCGAGGACCAGCTCGAGCAGTACCGCGAAGACCAGCACATCACCGCCACCTGGGAATCCAAGGAGCGCGTCGTCGTCGCCCTCTCCGGCGGCGACGAAGGCGACACCTTGATCCGCCGCGCCGCGCGGATCGCCGCGCGCTCGGGCGGGGCGGACCTGAAAGCCGTGTACATCGCCTCGGGCGACGGCCTCACCAGCGCCCGCTCCGCCCGGAACCTGGCCCGGCAGCGGAACCTCGTCGAAGACCTCGGCGGCTCGTACCACCAGGTCGTGGGCGATTCGATCCCGGACGCGCTGCTGGAGTTCGCGCGCGGGGTGAACGCGACGCAGTTGGTTCTGGGGGCCTCCCGGCGCGGCCGGTTCGCGCAGCTCCTCTCGCGCGGCGTCGGCGTCACGGCCACCGCGAAGTCCGGGCCGATCGACGTCCACCTGGTCACGCACGAGCGGGTGGCGAGCGTGAAGCACGCCCGCGCGGGCCGGGGACTCATCGACCAGAGCCGGCGGCGCCTCGGGATCGCCTTGGCGCTCTTGGGCATTCCAGCGCTGATGGCGGTGCTGGCGCCGCTGCACGGCGAGCTCTCGCTCACCACGATGATGCTCATCGTCCTCACCGCCGTCATGGGTCTGACGCTCACGGGCGGCATGTGGCCGGCGCTGCTGGCCGCGCTGCTGGGGTTCGTGCTGCTGAACTTCTTCTTCACCGAGCCGTACTACACGTTCAAAGTGGACGATCAGGAGCAGGTGATCGCCCTGTTCATCTTCGTGGCACTCGCCTTGGGCGGCGCGGGCGTGGTGAACGTGTCCGCCGCGCGGGCGCGGCTCGCCGCGCGCGCAAGCGCCGAGGCGCAGACCCTGGCGGCGCTCGCCGGCGACGTGCTCAGGGGCCGCAACCGGGTCGCAGACCTGCTGGAGCAGTTGCGGGTCACCTTCGCGCTGGACTCGGTGACGCTCCTGGAGCGGATCGAGCCGGGCGCGGGCCCGGCCGAGCGGCACGACCCGAAGCTGTGGCGGGCGGTGGCGCACGCGGGCGCGGCGTGCGCGAGTCCCGGTGCGGCCGAGAACGACCTGCCGATCAACGACGACCTGGCGTTGGCGCTGCGCGGGCACATCCTGGAGGCGAAGGACCGCCGGATCGCGCAGGCCTTCGCGATGCACGCGGCCGCCGCCCTGGAGCGCGAACGCCTTGCGCGGCAGGCGGAGGCGGTGCAGCGGCTCACGGACACGGACAAGCTGCGGACGGCCCTGCTGGCGGCGGTGTCGCACGATCTGCGCACGCCGCTCGCCTCGGTCCGGGTGGCGGTGAGCAGCCTCAAATCCGACGAGGCGCTGTTCACGGCCGAGGAGCGGGCGGAGCTGCTGGAGACGGCGGAGGCGTCGCTGGCGCGGTTGACGAGTCTGGTGGACAACCTGCTCGACATGTCGCGGCTGCAGGCGGGCGTGCTCGGGGCGCATCCGGTACCGATCGCGCTCGACGAGGCGGTGCCGTTCGCGCTGGACGAGATCGGCGAGGCGGCGGCGAAGGTGCGGCTGGACATCGGCGCGGACCTGCCGCAGGTGTCGTCCGACCCCGGTCTGCTGCAGCGCATCCTGGTGAACATCGTGTCGAACGCGCTGCGGTACAGCCCGCCGGGGCGGCCGCCGATCGTGAGCGCGAGCGTGGGCGGCGAGTTCTTGCAGCTCCGCGTGATCGATTCGGGCCCAGGCGTTCCCGATGAGGACCGCGAGACCATGTTCACGCCGTTCCAGCGGCTCGGCGACCGGGACAACTCGACGGGCGTGGGACTCGGGCTGGCGCTCTCGCGCGGCCTGGCCGAGGCGATGGGCGGCACGCTGCTGCCGGAGGCGACGCCGGGCGGCGGGCTGACGATGGTGCTGGCGCTGCCGCGGGCGGACCTGGAGGCCGAGTCGGGCGTGTAGCGGCCGTGTCGCGGCCACCGCTGCGCCGCCGTCGCACGCCGCGAAGTTATCCTGCAACCGGCGGCACGGACCCGTGCCGCGGACTCCGAACGACAGGTAGGCCGCCCTGCGACCCGTCCCGCGCGCCGTGCTCGAAGCCTTCCTCCGGCATCCCGTCCGCATCGTCCCCGTCGCGTTCGCGGCGGTGATCCTCGCCGCGGCCGGGCTGCTGCTCCTGCCCGCCGCGCAGTCGACCGAGGGCGGGACCCGGTTCGTGGACGCGATGTTCACCGCCACTTCGGCGATCGCGGTCACGGGTCTGATCACTGTGGACACGCCGACGCACTGGAGCGGGTTCGGCGAGGCCGTGATCCTGGTGTGCATGCAGCTCGGCGGCCTGGGCATCATGACGACGGCGGCGTTCCTCGGCATGCTGGTGAGCCGCAAGCTGCGGTTGCGGTCGAAGCTGATGACGCAGGCCGAGCTGCATCCGTCGATCAGCTTGGGCGACATGCGGAGTGTGCTCCGGTTCACGGTGGTCTACACGTTCGCCGTCGAGATCGCGGCCGCCGCGGTCCTGACCCTGCGGTTCCATGCGGCGTACGGCTTCGGTGCGGGCGAATCGATCTGGCACGGGGTGTTCCACAGTGTCGCTGCGTTCAACAACGCCGGTTTCGCGCTGTTCAGCGATTCGATCATCGGTTTCGCGACCGACCCTTGGATCAGCCTGCCGCTGGCCTTCGGCACGATCCTCGGCGGGCTCGGCATCCCCGTGGTCTTCGAGCTCACGCGTCGGCGGCGGCTGCGGCGGTGGTCGCTGCACACGCAGATGACCCTGTTCGGCACGGCGGTGCTGCTCTTCGGCGGCTGGCTCGTGCTGCTGGCGCTGGAGTGGTCGAACCCGGCGACGTTCGGGCAGTTCGCCTGGCACGACCGGTTCCTGCCCGCGTTCTTCCAGTCGGCGGTGCTGCGCACGAGCGGGTTCAACTCGATCGACGTGGGGCAGTTGGGCGACGACTCACTGCTGGTCTCGATGGCGCTCATGTTCATCGGCGGCGGCTCGGCCTCGACGGCGGGCGGCATCAAGGTCACCACGTTCTTCCTGCTGATGTGGGTGATCTGGGCCGAGATCAGAGGCGAGCAGGACGCGGTGGCGTTCCGGCGGCGGCTGCCGACGCCGGTGGTGCGCGAGGCGCTCACCGTCGCCCTGGTCTACCTCGCGCTCAACGTCGCGGCCGTCCTGCTCATGCAGCGCTTCGAGCAGGACATCTCTTTGGCGCCCATCATGTTCGAGGTCGTCTCGGCGGCGGCCACGGTCGGCCAGTCCACCGGGATCACGTACGACCTCGGCGATCCGTCGAAGTGGCTGCTCGCCGTCGTCATGTACGGCGGGCGCATCGGCCCGGTCCTGTTCGCGACCTCGCTGGCGATGGCCACCCGCAAGCGCCTCTATCGCTTCCCGGAGACGCGTCCGCTCGTCGGGTGACCCTCGAGTTCCGGGGAGCGCGGGATGATGTCGTGCTGCCCGAACCTGGCCCACATGGTCCGCTGGACGAACAGTGTGGCGATGCCCGCGACGATCATGCCGGCGAGGTTGACGCCGAGCTGGATCAGGGAGGCGCCCACCTCGTCCCAGTGCGCGAGCGCGATCGCGACGGCGATGTTCCCGGCCGCCGGGACCGTCGTGACGGAGATGAAGACGCCCACGAGCGCCGAGGACTTGCGGGCGGTCATGGAGAGGATCCCGGCGACGCCCGCGAGGACGGCCACGACGAAGGACCACCGGTCGGGGTGGATGATGAAGCTGGTCAACGGCCGGTCGTCGAGCATGGTCGGCTCGATCCAGCCCATGAGGCGGCTGGCGATCGCGCACACCAGGGTGATCGAGACGGCGACCGCGAACCCGGCCGCGAGGGTGACCGCGGCCGCGCCGATGAGGCGCAGGTTCCGTTGCAGCACACCGAAGCACATGGCGGCCACGGGCCCGAAGTCCGGGCCGAGGACCATCGCGCCGACGATGAGGATGGGCTGGTCCAGGAGCGCGCCGATCGCCGCGATCTGCACCGCCAGCGCCAGGAACGCGAAGTAGGACCAGGTCATGCGGGTCTCGGCGGCGGTGCGGGCGGAGAGCTCCTCCCACACGACCGCGTCTTCGGCGTCGCCGGGGGTGATCTGCTCGGCGACCTCGGCGGCGGAGGAGATCGAGAGGTCGAGCTGCTCGACGCTGATGCCGCCGGTGTCCTTGAGGCCCAAGGCGCGCAGGTCCGCGAGGACCGAGTTCGCGCCCTCGCGGGCGACGTCGAACTCGACGACGTCGCCTTCGGGGTCGTAGGCGGCGCCGGGCAGCTTGAGCACATTGACCACGGCCGGGCAGTCGGCGGCGATCCGCAGCACCTCTTCGGTGCGGGCGGCGGGGCTGATCACGCGAACATGCAACACGTACAGGATTCTCCCTCACCCGAGGGCGCCCGCGCGGGCCAGGTCAGGCCCGTTGCAGGCGCTCCTGCCGTCTGACGGTCCGCTCGATCCGGTACCGCCAGGCGGCCTGCCGGCAGCGTGCGCGCATCAGGTTCACCGCCAACCGGTACCGCCAGATCACCGGTCTACTCGCTGTAGATGCGGACTTGGGCGTCGGGCGAGTCGACCTCCACGATCACCTCGTCGAGGTGGTTGACGAACTCCTCGAGTTCGTCGGGCTTGAGCTGGGTGAGGTCGAAGGGCACGCCGGACTTGGCGATCTCGGCGTTGGCCTTCTCGAGGGCCTGCGCGGGGACGAGGGCCGAGAGGCGCACGCCGGCGCGGAGCAGGGCGATGGGGACCCGGATGTTGACGCGGCCCGGCTCGCCGTTCTCGGTGTAGCCCACGACGAAGCGCAGGTACTTGGCCTTGGCCTTGGGGCGCTCGGTGGAGCCGGACGCGGGCGCTTCGCCGGGTTCGATGGCGGTGAGGAGCCGTTCGGCCTCGTCGGCGGTGATGCTGCCGGCGGCGAGCATGTCCAGGATGGCCTTGCGTTGTTCGTTCATGGCGGTGCCTCTCTTAACGGATGGTCATGAGCAGGCCGAAGCGGCCCTGCTCGTAGTCGAAGTGGGAGCCGGGGAGGGCGGCGATGACGCGCCAGAGGCCGGCGTAGGTGGGGATGACCTTCATGTCGAAGATCAGGCAGGCGATGACGCCGCCGATGAGGGCCAGGAGCAGGATCGGCGAGAGCACGATCACGACGAGGAGCACGGGGATCCAGAGCCGGATCGTGCGGTGGCCGGGGCGTTTGACGCGGAGCGTCACGAGGTGCGGCATCACGTGGGTCCCTCCAGTTCGGACAGTGCCTGCTCGGCGGTGATCTCGCCGCGCCGCAGCCGGTCGATGACCTCGGCGCGCGAGGGCGCGGGGTCGGTCTCCACGAAGTCGAGGGCCTGCGTGATGCGGTTGAGCCGGGACTTGATCGTGGGGTAGCTGACGCCGAAGGTCCGCTCCATCTCCTTGATGGAGCCGTGGCACCGCACGAAGGCGGTGACGAAGACCTGGTCCTCGGCGCTGAGCTGCGCGAGCTGCGGCAGCTCGAAGGCGCCCTCGATCGCGACGCCGGTTTCATTCAGGCGCACCCGCTCGACGGTGAACTCGCGGCCCCCGGTGAGGTTCGTGAGCTCCTGCCAATCCATTGCCTCGTCTGTCATATGTCAAGTTGTACTCGTGTAAATCTTAATTTTCAAGAGTCAGAGATTAATTTTCTTGAGATCAGTCCTTGAACCGATTCAACGACGGCGGCCCGGCGGGCCGCTGGACGGCCCGCCTCGGGAACCGTTTACATCGAGTGCGTCCCGGTATTGACGGGAGATTGATCGTTAACTATGGTGGCAACCACAGTTGAATCCTTTCAATCGACAGCGGTCACCGCGCCGGCAGCAGCGGCCACCGCCGATCTCAGGAATCGAACTGTTCGCATGCATCGATGGAGATGGCAGGAGTGCGCATGACGACGGTGGTCACCCCCGGCGGGCCGTCAGCGACCGGGCGGGCCGGCACCCGGCTCGAGCGGTGGTACGGCTGGGCGGACGCGGCGATGTACGTCGGCCTGCTCAACCTGCTCGTACTCGCCTTCACCCTCGCGGGCGGTGTCGTCCTCGGCTGGGCCCCGGCCCTCGCGGCCGCCACCGCGTGCAGCCGGACCCGCCTGCGCGGCGGCTCGCAGCCGCTCGTGCGCGCCTTCGCGACCCGGTGGCGCCGCGGCTTCCTCCACGCCAACCTCCTCGCCGCGCCGTCCGCCGCCGCGCTCACCGGCCTCGGCCTCGGACTCCTGACGGCCACAGGCGAGTCTCGCGCGCTCCAGTTCGGACTGTGGGCGGCCGCGGCCGTCTGCCTCGCGCACCTCGTGCTCGTGCTGACGATGGACGCCCACTACGAGCTGCGGCGTGTCCAGAGCCTGCGGCTGGCCTGGGCGTTCCTGGTGCGCTTCCCCGGCGCGCCCCTGCTCCTCATCGCGACCACGGCGCTCGCCGTCGCGGTCACCGCGTTCATCCCCGGGCTGCTGCCGGTCGTGGCGATCGGCGCGTGGGTGCACCTGTGCACCGCCCTCTGCCTCTCGTTCTACGCCGCCAACGACCGGAACCTCGCGGCCTGAGACCAAGCGCGGCAACGGCACCGCGCCACCGACCGAGTTGATCCCCTTCCGAAAGGACCCCCGATGAAACCCGTAAGAAAGCGCATACCGCTGGCGGTGCTCGCCATCGGCGCCCTCGCGCTCACCTCCTGCTCCGACGGCGGCGGCAGCGAGGAGCCGCTCGAATCGCTCGACATCATGGCGCCCTTCTTCTCCGCCGTCCCGCCCGAGGAGGACGACCCGATCGACAAGGCGCTCAGCGACCTCGCCGGGCTCGACCTCAGCGTCCAGTGGGTGCCCAACAGCGACTACGGCGCCAAGACCAACACCGTGCTCGCGGGCGACGACATCCCCGACGTGATGGTCATCCAGGGCAAGGACCAGGCCTTCGTGCAGACCGCCGAGGCCGGCGGGTTCTGGGACCTCACCGACTACCTCGCCTCGGGCGACTACCCGAACCTCGTCACCGAGAACCCCGAGGTCCAGGAGGCCTCCAGCGTCAACGGCAAGGTCTACGGCGTCTACCGGGCCCGCGACGTGATCCGCCACAGCGTCATCATCCGCCAGGACTGGCTGGACAACCTCGGCCTCGCCCTCCCCGAGACGACCGACGACCTCTACGAGATCGCCCGCGCGTTCACCGAGGACGACCCGGACGGCAACGGCCGGAACGACACCTACGGCATGATCAACCCCGCGTGGGGCGGCATCGGCAACGGCAGCCCCTACGACGCCATCGAGGTCTGGCACGGCAGCGGCAACCTCTGGAGCGAGGAGGGCGGCGAACTCGTCCCGGCCTTCACCACTCCTGAATGGACGCAGGCGCTGCAGTACGAGCGCGACCTCGTCCAGAACGGCTACGTGAACCCCGACTTCGCGACCATGGACCCGGCCACCTGGAACGAGCCGTTCCTGAACGGCAAGGGCGGCATCATCATCGACGTGCAGTCCCGCGCCTCCGAGCTCGCGAAGCTGTTCAAGGAGTAGGACCCCGAGCACTTCGACCAGTACGTGGCCCTCGCCGGGCAGCTCGACGGCCCCAACGGCACCTTCGCGATGCCCACCGCCGGGTACTCCGGCTTTCTCGCCGTCCCGCGCGCCGGCGTCCAGACCGAGGAGCAGCTGGAGCAGGTCCTCAAGGCGCTCAACGAACTCAACTCCACGGACGCCCAGAACCTCATGAACCACGGCATCGAAGGGGACAACTACACCCTCGAGGACGGCGGCGTCGTCTTCGACCCCGCCAAGCAGGACTTCACCGACCAGGTGACCGGGGCCTGGGCGCAGCTCGGCATGAACGTCGCCGGATACAACGCCCACCCCATCAAGCAGGAGACCGAGTTCGACGCCGCGCTCTACCAGCGCCGACTCGACCTCCAGGCCGAGGACCTGCCGAACGCCGTCTTCAACCCCGCCGCCGGGCTCGTCTCCCCCACGTACACGACCAGCGGCGCGCAGCTCGACACGATCATCGCGGACGCCCGCATCCAGTACATCGCCGGCCAGATCGACGAGGCCGGGCTGCAGGCCGCCATCGACACGTGGCGGTCCAGCGGCGGCGACGACGTGATCGAGGAGATGAACGACCTCCTCTAGAAGCACGACCGATCCCCCTGTGCGGGAACGGCATCGGCGGATGCCGTTGGGGGGCCCCCCCCCCCCCGGGGGGGGGGGGGCGCCGGGCCGGGGCCCCCCCCCCCCCCCGCCCCCCCCCCCCCCCCCGCGCCCGTCACTCCTC
>NZ_JAPZVQ010000001.1:685926-720968 GCF_027622945.1 Glycomyces lechevalierae
CCCCCCCCCCACCCCCCCCCCCCCCCCCCGCGGGGGGGGCCCGGGCCCCCCGCCCCCCCCCCCCCCCCCGCCCGACCCTTGAGGAGCGACATGACCCTTCTCGCGGCCCCGCCCGCGCCGCCGCACGCACCGCCCCGCGGTCGCCGCAGGCGGCGCCTCGGCGACCTCGTCCGGTACCGGTGGCTGTTCGTCCTGATGCTGCCCGGCCTGGTGTACTTCGCACTGTTCCGCTTCTGGCCCATGTGGGGCGCGCGGATCGCGTTCAAGAACTACATCCCGTTCCTCGGCATCGACGGCAGCGAATGGGTGGGCCTCGCCCACCTCCGGGAGTTCCTGTCCAACCCGGACTTCCCGCGCCTGCTCGAGAACACGCTCATCGTCGCCGGGCTCAGCCTGTTCATCGCGTTCCCGCTCACCATCGTGCTCGCACTGCTGCTCAACGAACTCCGGCTCCAGATCCTCAAACGCACCGTGCAGACCCTCGTCTACATCCCGCACTTCCTGTCGTGGACCGTCGTCGTCTCGATCACCGCGCTGCTCTTCGCGATCGGCACCGGTCCGCTGTGGACGTTCTTCGGATGGCTCTTCGGCACGGACGCGAACATGCTCGCCGACCCCGACTGGTTCCGGCCGCTCATCCTCATGCAGGAGGTCTGGAAGAACACCGGCTGGGGCACCATCATCTTCCTCGCCGCCCTCGCGGGCGTCGACCAGGAGCAGTACGAGGCCGCGATCATCGACGGCGCGGGCCGCTGGCAGCGGGTCTGGCACATCACGCTGCCGTCGATCATGCCCACGATCGTCGTGCTCCTCATCCTCCAGACCGGGCAGATCCTCAACACCGGGTTCGAGCAGATCTACCTGATGTCCAACTCCCTCAACCGGACCGTGGCGGACGTGTTCGACACCTACGTGTACTTCGCGGGCATCGAGCAGGGCGCGTACAGCTACGCGACGGCCGTGGGCCTGTTCAAGGCCATCGTCGGGCTCGTGCTCATCTTCGGCACCAACTGGCTCGCCAAGCGCTTCAACCAGCAGGGGATCTTCTGATGGCCTCGTCCACGCACAAGCGGTTCAACACCCGCGCCGGGCGCGCCTTCGACGTGCTCAACGTCGTCCTCCTCACGGGAGTGGGGCTGCTCGCGATCCTGCCGTTCGTGTACGTGCTCGCGGGCTCCTTCGCGACCGAACTCGAGATCACGACCCGGCCGTTCTTCCTGTGGCCCGACGACTTCACCACGACCTCGTACGAGTCGATCCTGTCCTCGGACGTGATCCTGCGGGCCTTCGTCACCACGGTGGCCGTCACGGTGGTCGGCACGCTGATCCAGCTCGGGCTCACCGTGCTCCTCGCCTACCCGCTGTCGAAAGTAGACCTCCCCGGGCGGCGCACCGTGCTCAGCCTCGTCGTGTTCACGATGGTCTTCAGCGCCGGCATGATCCCCACGTTCCTCGTGGTCAAGGACCTCGGCCTCCTGGACACCTACTGGTCGCTGATCCTGCCGGCCGCCATCAACCCGTTCAGCCTCATCATCATCAAGAACTTCTTCCAGCAGCTCCCCAGCGAGCTCGAGGAGTCCGCGAAGATCGACGGCGCGAACGAGCTGCAGGTGCTGCGGCACGTCGTGATCCCCCTGTCCAAGCCCGTGCTCGCCACGTTCGCGCTGTTCTACGCCGTCGGCATCTGGAACGACTACCTCTCGCCGCTGCTCTACCTCAGCGACACGGGCAAATGGACGCTCCAGATGATCCTGCGGCAGGTCACGGCCGCCGCGTCCCTCTCTGCGGACGAACTCAACTCCGACGTGCCGCCGCCCGCCCAGGGCATCAAGTTCGCGGTCGTCATCATCGCCACCATCCCGGTGCTCCTCGCATATCCGTTCCTCCAGAAGCACTTCGCAAAAGGCATGCTCATCGGAAGCGTGAAAGGCTGACCATGATCCACCTCGCCGGCGACTCCACCCTCGCCCCCACCGACAACGGCGCCAGCTCCGGCCACCCCGACCTGCCCCTCCTGGGCTGGGGCGACGAACTCGCCGCGTTCCTCGACGAACCCGTGACCAACCGCGCCTTCGGCGGCGCCACCACCCTGAGCTTCCGCGAGCGGGGCAACTGGAAGCTCATCACCGACGAGCTGCAAGCGGGCGACACCGTCGTCTTCGGCTTCGGCCACAACGACCAGAAGGATCCCGAGACGCTCGCCGCCGAAGGGGGCTACCGCGAGCGCCTGACCGCCTTCATCGAGGAGGTCCGCGCGGCCGGCGCGAAGCCGGTGCTCACCACCAGCGTCGAGCGGCGCATGTTCCTTCCCGATGGGGCCCTTCGGCATTCGCACGGGCCCTACCCGGCCGAGGTCCGCCGCCTCGGCCATGAACTCGACGTGCCGGTGATCGACCTCAACGCCTTCACCCGCTGGCTCTACGCCTGGCTCGGCGAGCACGACTCGGCCGCGCTCTTCGTCCACGGCGAGGCCGCCAAGCGCGGCATCGAGGTGAGCGCCGACCTCAAGAAGGACAACACGCACTACACGACCGCCGGGGCCGCCGCCGTCGCGCGATTCGTCGCCGAAGGGCTCCGCGCCCTCCGCGGCGACGGCGGCGACGCCGCCCCCGCCGGACTCGAGATGGTCCGCAGATAGACATGTACCGCAACGCGCTCACCGCCCCCGCGGACCTCGACGGCTGGATCGCCGAAGGGCCCTGCGGCGTCGAGCACCGGGACGGCGGGCTCGTGCTCTCCAGTACCGCCGATGAAACCGCGCTGGTCGCCGCCGGGCGCGGCGACCACGCCCACTTCACCCTGTGGTGCCCGGAGGTCTTCCCGGCCGACGTCGAGATCTCCTGGGACTTCAAGCCGCTCAACGGCGAAGGCCTCGCCATGCTCTTCTTCGCGGCCACCGGCACCGGCGGGCGCGACCTCTTCGACCCGTCCCTCGCGACTCGTTCCGGGCACTACCCGCAGTACCACTCGGGCGACGTGTCCACATTGCACGTCTCGTACCTGCGGCGCAAGTGGCCCGCCGAACGCCGCTTCCGCACCTGCAACCTCCGCAAGAGCCCCGGGTTCCGGCTCGTCGCCCAAGGCGCCGACCCGCTGCCCGGCCCCGAGGACGCCGACGGCCACTACCGCATCAGTGTCCGCAAGCTCGGCCCCGAAGTGCGCTTCGCCGTCGACGAGCTGGAGCTGTTCACCTTCCACGACCCCGAACCATTGGGCGCCGGGCGCATCGGCTTCCGCCAGATGTCCCCGCTCAGGGCCCACTACCGCGACCTGGAAGTCAAGGAGCTGTCGTGACCACCATCGACATCCCGCTGCGCTGGCTCGACGACGCTGCGCCGGACCTCACCCTCGGCGGCGTCACCTGCGGCGTGCCACTGGCGGCGGGAGCCGTCACCGACCCGGAGCAGTTGGGCGTCCTCGACGCCTCGGGCGAGCCCGTGCCCGCGCAGACCTGGGCGCTCGCGACCTGGCCGGACGGCAGCGTGAAATGGGCGGGCATCGCCCTCGGCGCGGACCGCGAACCCTCGGATACGTATCGAGTCGTCAACGCCGCCAAGGCATCCAGCGCGGGCCCGAACGCGGTGTCGCACCCCGAAGGCACCATTGAACCGGGGGCGCTGCAATCCCGACACACCCGACCCCGGGTGGCGGACTCGCAGGCCATGTCAGACCCTGCGGGCACCCTTGAACCGGGGGCGCCCGAACTCCGACACGCCCGACTCCAGGTGACGGCCCACCCCACCGGCCCCGGACTCGACATCGACACCGGCGCCTGCCGTGTCCTCATCCCCGGCGCCGGCCCGAACCTCGTCGGCTCCATCCAGATCCAAGGCACCGAGGTCGCCTCCGCCGGCCGACTCCTCTCCAGTCGCCAGACCCGCCCCGAGCCCGCCGCGCCCGATCGGATCGAAGCCGTCGGCCACGTCACCGGCTGCGTCCTCGAACAGGCCGGGCCGCTGCGCGCCGTCGTCCGCCTCACCGGCACCCACCGCGACCGCGACGGCCGCGAATGGCTGCCGTTCACCGTGCGCCTGGTCTTCGCCGCCGGGGCCTCGACCTTCCGGCTCGTGCACTCCTTCGTCTGGGACGGCGACCCCGAACGCGACTTCCTCACCTCGCTCGGCCTGGCGTTCACCGTGCCGCTGCGCGAGGCCGCGCACGACCGCCACCTCCGCATCGCCGGAGCCGACGGCGGCTTCCTCCGCGAAGCCGTGCGGGGCCTCACCGGCCTGCGCCGCGACCCCGGACCCGAAGTGCGCGCCGCCCAACTCGAAGGCCGCCCCACGCCTCCCCCGGCCGAATGGTCTGGCGGCGTGGAACGGCTCTCCAAATGGATCCCCGCCTGGGCCGACTACTCACTGCGCCAACTGAACGCCAACGGGTACACCCTCCACAAGCGAACCAGCGCCAACCGCCCGTGGATCGACATCGCCCAAGGCACCCGCTCGGACGGGCTCGCCTACGTGGGCGACACGACCGGCGGCCTCGCCGTCGGGCTCACCGGGTTCTGGCAGTCCCACCCCACCGGCCTCGACGTCCGCGCGGCCGACACCGACGCGGCCACCCTCACCACCTGGCTCTGGTCCCCCGACGCCGCCCCCATGGACCTGCGGTTCTACCACGACGGCCTCGGCCAGGAGGACTACGCCGACCAGCTCGACGCCCTCGAGATCACCTACGAGGACTACGAACCCGGCTTCGGCACCGCCCACGGCATCGGCCGCACCCACGAACTCACCGTGACCCCCTACCCCGCAACGCCACCCGTCGAAGCACTGGCCCGCCTCGTCCGCGGCACGGCCACCCGCCCGCAGCTCGTGCCCACCCCCGAGGCCCTGCACGCGGCCCGCGTCCTCGGTGACTGGGACCTCCCCGACCGCACCTCACCGCACCGCGCCGCACTCGAGGACCGGCTCGACTTCCTCCTCGACTTCTATGCGGGCCAAGTCGATCAGCGCTCCTGGTACGGCTTCTGGAACTACGGCGACGTCATGCACGCCTACGACCCCGACCGCCACACCTGGCGGTACGACATCGGGGGCTACGCTTGGGACAACTCCGAACTCTCCCCCGACCTGTGGCTCTGGACCTCGTTCCTGCGCACCGGCCGCGCCGACGTCTTCCGCCTCGCCGAGCGCATGACCCGCCACACCGGCGACGTGGACGTGTACCACCGCGGCCCCTGGCAGGGCCTCGGCACCCGCCACAACGTGCAGCACTGGGGCTGCAGCGCAAAGCAATTGCGCATCTCCACCCCCGCCTACCGCCGCTGCCACTACTTCCTCACCGGCGACGAGCACACCCGCGACCTCATGCTCGAACTGCGCGACTCCGACGCCACCTTCCTCGCCCTCGATCCCACCCGGAAGGTGCGGGCCGACGCCGCCGCCTACAAGCCCGAGCGCCGCGCGCTCGCGGTCGGCCTCGGCACGGACTGGAGCGCACTGGCGGCGACCTGGTTGGCGGACTGGGAGATCACCGGGAACGAGCGCTCGCGCGACCGTCTCATCGGGACGATGCGCGACATCGGCGCCCTCCCTCGCGGCTTCTTCACCGGCGAAGCCCTCTACGACCTCGACACCGGCCGCTTCGACACGAACCGCGACCGCGTCGACGTCTCCCACCTCTCGGCCGTGTTCGGCCTGGTGGAGGTGTGCAGCGAACTCGTGGCCCTCATCGACGCCGGCCAGATCGACGCCCCCGGTTTCCGCGAGGCCTGGCTCCAGTACTGCCGCCTCTACCTCGCGTCACCCGAAGAGCAGCGCGCGGAACTGGGCGCGGCTCCATCCGGCATCCACCTGGAGCAGGCCCATTCCCGACTGACCGCGTACGCCGCCAACCAGGCCGGGGACGACGCCCTCGCCGACCACGCCTGGCGGGCCTACTTCGCCGGAGGCGAGTTCATGGGAGAGGAGGCGTTCCAAGCGGTCCGCATCCTTCCGCCGCGCGTGCTCTCTCCAGTGGACGAAGCCCGGACCCTCTGGACGAACGACGCCGCCCAATGCGGCCTCGCGACGATCCAGAACCTGGCCCTCATCGGCCACCGACTCGCGAACGGGATGCCCAACGCGACGTGAGCGGCGGCTTCGCAGCCAACGGCTAGGGCAGGCGGATGCGCTAGGAAAGGGCGCGCCCTACGCCCGCTCCGCCGCGGGGAATCCGGTCATCTCGGCAAGCGCACGCCGCAGCGCCCCGACATCGGCGGACTTCAGGTCGGCCGTCAGGCTCGCGTCGATGTCAGCCGCGATCCGGCTGCAGGACTTGAGGAGTGCGGTGCCTTCCTCGGTGAGCGCCAGGACCTGGCGGCGACGGTCGTGCGGGTCCCGCTCCCGGGTGACGGCCCCGAGCCGCTCGAGCTGGTCGGTGAGGCTGACCAGGAGGCTCGGCGCCACGCCCATCGTCTCGGCCGCCTCCGCCTGCGACCGCGCGTCGCCGTTCGCGAGGAGCGCGAGGAGCCCCGCGTGCTTCGGCTTCAGGCCGAGCGGCGCGATCCGGGCCGCGAACAGGTCGGAGACGGTGGTGCCGAGCACCCCGAGCTGGAACGCGAGCGAAGAGGTCAGGTCGTCGGGCCGTTGCTTGGACATGAGGGCGATGATACATTAGAAAAATGATTCACACTATGAATGATTCTAGTGCCGCATCGATTCCGAACGTGCGCCTGCTCCGGATCGCCTTGGTCCTCAACGTGGTGCTCGCCCTCGGTACCGCAGTCTCCGCGGCGCTCGCGCTGTGGCGTCCCGAGCTGCTGCTCGATGGCGCGCCGATCGGCGCGGGCACTGCGTTCTACGCGGCGGCCTACGCCGTACGCGCGATCCCGCTCGGGGCCGCAATCGCGTTCCTCGCCGCGACGGGACGACTGCGCCCGCTCGCGCCACTGCTCCTCATCGGAGCGGCCGCGCAACTCGGCGACCTCGCGATCGCCGCCGCGGTCCAGAACCCGGGCATGGCGGTCGGCTCGGCGCTGTGCGCCGCCGGGCACCTCTTCGGGTGGCGGGTCCTGCGCTGAGACCCCGGCAGCGAAGCGAGCGGCTGGTCTCCTTCGAGGTCACTTCCGCACGGGATAGCAGAGGTGCACCGCGCGCTTGCCCTGGACGACCCTCGGGTCGTCCAGGACGAGATGACCGGTGTCCAGCACCGAGAAATACGGGATGCCCTCGCCGAAGAGCACCGGCACGAGGCTCACGCACACCTCGTCGACCAGGCCGAGCGCGAGCGCCTGCTGCGTCACGTTCGCGCTGGCGATGGTGATGTCCTTGTCTCCCGCGATCTGCCCGGCACGCTTGATCGCGGCCGCCACGCCGTCGACGAACGTCGTGTTGGGCCAGCGCTCGGCGGCGTCCTCGGGCGGGTGATGGGTGACCACGACGACCGGGGCGTCCACCGGGTGCTTGTCCCCCCAGCCCTCGGCGATGTCGAAGAGGCGGCGGCCGACGACCACCGCCCCGCAGTCGTCGATGAGCTCCCGCAGGAACGAGGCGCTGGCGGCGTCCACAGAGAACTCGGGAATGTACTCGTTCGGCGTCGGGATGGTGACGTCCCCGGCCTCGTACCACTCGAACAACTCGCCGATCTGGTCGTCCGGTTGCGCGATGTACCCGTCGAGCGACATGGTCATGTGGCTTCGAACTGTGCTCACGTCGGTTCCTCTCCGTCAAGCGCGACGGCGCTGCCCGCCATCATAAGTAGCGACGAGGCGAACGAGCGCCATTCATCGATGGACGGCCCGGCGGAATCGGGGCGGCGCTACATCGACCCGATCACCAGTGCCATCGCGAGGAACAGCACCAGTTGACAGGCGTTGTTCAGGAGGGTGAGCGCCCGGGGCTTCAGCTCGAAGGCGTTGTGCTGCAGCAGCGTGGTCGCCGAGAGCGTCGCCCACGCGACGAGTCCGACGACGAGTGCCGGCCACACCGAGTCGTCGTCGAAGGCCTTCGAGGCGATCGCGACGCCGAACGCCAGACCGAGCGCCGTCAGGGCGTTCGAGACGGCCAGCAGCATCATGTTCCGCTTGCGGGCCTTCGCGGATTCGGCCGGAGCGATGCCGGTCAATCGCGCCCAGGCGGGCCCGAAGGCCTTGCCGTACCAGACGGCCGCCACGACCATCCCGACCGCGAACGCGATCAGCGCAGCCCACCAGTTGATCTCCACCATGCGGCTCCCCCGATCCCACGAACGACACGGACCCGGTCGATCAAAGCGACCGCGCCGGGGAAAGTCCAGCGCCCGCCCCGGCGCTCGCTACGCCGATGCCGTGTCGTGAGGGACGGCGCGGGTGAGCAGGTGCGCCTCCTGCATGCGGCCGTCGGGGGCGAAGCGGCCGAAGAAGTGCACATCGGTGGCGAGGTCCTTGCCGCGCTGGGAGGAGTGCAGGGTGTAGCGGGCGGCGAGGCGGTCGCCGACCGCGACGGCTTCGTGGACCTCCATGCGGATCGCGGGGCGGTTCTTGCGGATTGGCCGGGTGTGGTCGATGAGCTTCTGCCGGTCGATGCGGTGCCCGTCGGCGACCTGGACGATGTCCGGGGTGTGGAAGCGGTCGATGATGAGCGCCGCCTCCTCGTCGCTGCTCACCAGTTCGCGGGTGAGCGAGGTGTAGAAGTCGGCGATGAACTGCTTCGGGTCAGCGCTTGCGAGCGGCCGCATGGTCAGGTTTCTCCGTTCGTGACAGGCGTGCGCGGTCGGTGGCCCGCAGCAGAATGAGACTGTGCCGATCGCGTTGCCGCCCAGGGGTTTCCGAGCGACTTCCCTAGCCTGCCCGAGAGCGGGTCGTTCGGCGTCAATCGGATGTCGACGGTTCCTGATACCCCTAGGGGGTGAGACGCGGAGCGGTGTACGACGCCCGTCATATGCGATCCGAAGCCGGAAACCGCGGTCGTCGGCCCGTCCCGATCAGTCGGCCAGGAGCGCCCGGATCTGGGCGGTCCACTCTTCGGCCAGGCGGCGGCCGTCGGGGAGCTGGTCGTCGCGGTCCCAGCGCCAGGCGGTGATCATGGCGAGCATGAGGATCCGGCACTGCCGCAGCAGCTCGCGATCGACACCCGGGTAGTGGTCGGCGACCGCTTCAGGAGCGTGCGCGAGGTCG
This sequence comes from Glycomyces lechevalierae, assembly GCF_027622945.1. GTDB lineage: Bacteria > Actinomycetota > Actinomycetes > Mycobacteriales > Micromonosporaceae > Glycomyces > Glycomyces rutgersensis. The sequence goes on from NZ_JAPZVQ010000001.1 coordinate 695,006, forward strand.
AATTCGACGGGGCCGCGGCAGCAGGTCTCGAAGTCGATGAAGAGCGGCCCCTGCTTCGTGGCGAGCAGGTTTCCCGGGTGCGGTTCGCCGTGCAGCAGTTGGTCTTTGCCGCGCCCGGCGATGTCGCGCCGCACGTCGCGCAGCGCGTCGGCGAGCAGTTCGCGTTCCTCGTCGGGGAGTTCGGGGCTGATGTCGCGGTCCGCCACGACCTGCTGCGCCTCTTCGACCCGGTCGGTGAAGTGCGGCGTGGCGGCGTCGATCGAGCGCATGCCCGCGTGGAGGCGCCGGAGCGCGTCCGCGTAGTCGGCCGGCGGGACTTCAGGACCGGACTCGTAGTACGTCCACAGTGAGATGTTGAAGCCGTCCCGCGGGTAGACGCGCGGCTCCGCGCGGGGCTCGAGAGCGGCTACGGGACAACCGGACTCGGCGAGGCGTCGCGCCAGGTCGATCTCGAACTGCGCGGCCTCGTGCTCGGGCGGTGCGACCCTGGCGAGCACGTCGCAGGGCTCGAGCCGCAACGTGAGCTTGTTGGAGTTGTTCAGGACGGTCGCGCGGTCGGCGCGGAGTCCGAGGGATCCGGCGATCGAAACGGCCGCGGTCATCGCCCGCGAGGCGATCGGTTCCTCCATCAGTCGCCGGACCCCTCTCCCCTGCTCGAGGCTAAGACGCTCGCCGAGTCACGGTGAGCACGTCGGAAGTGTTGCCCGCGTTGTCGGTCGCGCGGGCCTCGACGACATCGTACGGGCGGACCCGGACGGCGCTCGAATAGTTTTTCCAGTCGCCGCCGTTGATCCGGTACTCGATCGTCGCGACCCCGGAGCCCGTGTCGCTCGCTTCGAAGGCGACACTCGTCCTGGAGGTCCAGGTGTAGCCGAGTTCCGGAGCGGTGGTGTCGGAATCGGGGACGAGGTACGCGGCCGTCCCCTGGGCCTCGGTGCGGGTGGTGTCCTCGAAGAGCCACCTGGTCCCGTGTGCGGGTTCGGTCAGCGTCAGGGAGGTGCCCGACTCGGTGCGGCCGTCGACGGCCAGCGCGCGTCCGTTGCCCGCGTTGACGAGTGCGCCGTCATAGGGGTTGTCTTCGGTGGCGGTGTCCGCGAGGAAGGTCCAGCGCTGGGCGGGGTCGTCCGCGTCCGGGGCGATGTCCTGGTAGGCGACTTCGGTGTCCGAGAGGGCGGCGAGGACGCCACTGCCGTCGATCGCGTTGATCGTGTAGGCGCCGTCGGCGAGGTCGAGGTCCCAGACGCCGCCGCCCCATTTGGACCAGACGACCATGTCGCGTTCGGGGTGGTCGGCGTCGCCGGCGTACTGGTCGATCTGGAACTCGGTGCCGAGGCTGTCGGTGACGACGCGGAAGGCGTCGGTGTCGAGGTCGACGTCCTCGGCGGTCACGCGTTCGGGCAGCTGGGGCGGTTCGGTGTAGTCGCCGTGGTAGACGTCCGGTCCGGGGATGTCCCAAGGGGACGGCAGGGTGCGGTCGGCGGGGTAGACCTCGGCGAAGAACTCGTAGGCCTCCGGGTCGTACTCCTTGAGTTCGGCGCGGGTGTTGACGGGGCTTCGCACGCCGTCGGTCCAGTCGGGCTTCTCGGCCATGTTGTCGAACCAGATGGCGGAGAGGGTCGCGAAGTACTCGTCGATGTTGCCGATGGCGTAGGTGTTGGGCCAGCGGCCGGTGTTGTAGGCGTTCTCGTAGACGGCGTAGAGCTCGTCGGAGAGGGTCGTGTCCGTCTGGGTCTCGATGCCGACGAGGCGCACGGCGTGGCCGAACTCGTGGATGAGGATGTTCTCGTTGGTGTAGCGGGTGTTCAGGAAGTCGTTCTCGTTCCCTCTGGTGCGCAGCACGTTCCGTTCGGAGATGGAGGAGACGCAGTGGTTCCAGGTGCTGCCGCCGTAGCCTTCGACGTCGTACATCTCGGGGTCGTAGCCGCCGCGGTGTTCGGGGACGAGGTAGGCGTTCTCGCGGGCGGCGTAGACGGCGAGGGAGCAGCCGTAGTCGGCCATGGTCTGGGCGATGCCGTTGTCGTCGCGGCCGAGTTGGACGTCGACCTGCGCGGCGGCGAGGTCGAGGGTGGCGGGGTCGACGCGGGGGCCGGCCTTGACCTGGATGCCGGTCTGGGTGGTGACGGTCTGGGTGTAGTAGTCGAGGAGGGGGACGCCGGTGTAGGCGGCGTCCTTGGCGGTCTTGCCTTCGGCGTCTTGGATGTTGGAGCCGGTGACGGTGAGGGTGAGCGGCTGGTCGGGGTCGATGGCGCCGGTGTAGGCGACGCTGGCGAGGTGGAGGTCTTCGGGGAGGCGGGCCATGCTGTTCGCGGGGGTGGCCGCGATCTGCTTGTTGTCCTGGTCGAAGAAGATCGTGTCGGTGGGGCCGGTGGCGGGTTTGGCCTGGAGTTGGATCGTGTTGCCGCCGTTGGTGAGGGTGAGGTTGGCGGGGCTGACGGCGGCTTCCTCGTCCACGTAGCGGTCCCAGTAGACCTCGAGGAACCTGCCTTCGTTGATGACGCGGACCTCGGTGATCTGGGGTCCGTCGTAGGCGGGGTCGGTGGCGACCTTGCCGTCGGTGCCGACGGGGGTGGCGTCGGCCGCCAGCGCGGGGGTCGCTCCGATGAGGAGGGAGGCGAGTGCGAGGGCGGCGACGGCGGTTCGGGTGGTGTTCGTCTTGAGCGTCTTCACTTCGCGCGCTCCTTGCAGGGGGTTGCGGGAGGTCGGTGCACGGGTGACCTTTCGACGGGGTGGCTCACGGGTCGGGCCGTGGGACGGCCAGTGGTATGTGACGCGTGATATATCACTCAGTAGTATGTAACATATTACTGAGGCCGTGTAAACCCGGCCGTTCCGGATCGGCCCGAGTTCCCTTCCCCTGCAAGGAAAGCGGTTCAGGAGCGTTTCCGGCGGGTGCGCGGGTCCTCGGAAGGGTTGGCGTACATGGGAGGCGGGCCGTGCACGATCGCCTCGGGGCGCAGCTCGTAGTGCCAGGGCTCGTTGCGGTAGATCTGGCACAGGCCGTAGGCGGCCCCGTTCCGGGAGAGCCAGGCGGCGGAGGGTGGCGGGCCGATGTCGACCGCGCGCCCGGCCACATGCAGCGAGGTCTCCGGTGTGGACACCCAGCGGGAGGCGGCCTCCTCCGAGCCGTACTCGGCGACGGTTTCGCGGCGCAGCTGCCGCTGGTACTCCGGGGAGCGCCAGCCGCTGTTGACGTAGAACGCGACGCCCTCGCGGGCGGCGTCCGTGGCGGCCTGGCGGAGGGCGGCGAGGAGCGCGGGGTCGAGGTTGGCGACGCCCGCGACCGAGTCGTCGAAGACCGTGGTCCGGTACGGGATGGCGCCGTCTGCTACGCCGAGCGCACCCCGGTCGCGGATGCGCAGGAGCCGGTATCCGAGGGCCTTGGCGGCCGCGGCGAGCAGGGCGAGGGCGGTGGCGGCGAGCCCGCGGCGGATCCGGCGGGTCACGGTTCGCGTGGAAAGGCTGTACGACATGCGAACAGTAGAAGCGGGGCGGTGTTGTCATCGCGTTAGCGGTTTTCGATATGCCGACGATATGACCGGGCCCGTAGCATCGTGGAACTATGCGAGTGCTGATCGTCGAGGACGAACCCTATATGGCCGAGGCCATCCGCGACGGGCTGCGGCTGGAGGCCATCGCGGCGGACATCGCCGGGGACGGCGACGCCGCACTGGAGCTGCTGAGCGTGAACGCCTACGACATCGCCGTACTCGACCGCGACATCCCCGGGCCCTCGGGCGACGAGGTGGCCGCGCACATCGTCTCCTCGGGCACCGGCATGCCGATCCTGATGCTCACCGCCGCCGACCGGCTCGACGACAAGACCACCGGGTTCGAGCTCGGCGCGGACGACTACCTGACGAAGCCGTTCGCGCTCAAGGAGCTCGTGCTCCGCCTCCGCGCGCTCGACCGGAGGCGGGCCCACCACCGCCCGCCCGTGCGGGAGATCGCGGGCCTGCGCTTGGACCCGTTCCGGCGGGAGGTCTTCCGAGACGGCAAGTACGTGGCGCTCACCCGCAAGCAGTTCGCGGTCCTGGAGGTGCTGGTCGCGGCCGAGGGCGGGGTGGTGAGCGCCGAGGACCTGCTGGAGCGGGCGTGGGACGAGAACGCCGACCCGTTCACGAACGCCGTGCGCATCACCGTCTCGGCCCTGCGCAAGCGCCTCGGCGAGCCGTGGGTCATCGCGACCGTGCCCGGGGTCGGCTACCGGATCGAGACGGGCGCGGCCCGTGGATAGGCGCCCCGGCCCGAGCGTCCGCCTCAAACTGACGATCAGCTATGCCGCGCTCCTGCTCATCGCGGGGGCGCTGCTGCTCGCGGTCGTCTGGCTGTTCCTCCTCCGGTACGTGCCGCGCGAGGCGATCAGCCTCGGCGAGCCCTGCGAACCGGGCACCGGGGGCCGCTGCCCGCCCACGTTCTTCATGCCCGGCCGCCTGGACCTCTGGCGCGCGTTCGCCCCGAAGGCGGCGCTCATGATGGGGCTCCTGCTCGTGTTCGGCCTCGTCGGCGGCTGGTTCCTCGCCGGACGGATGCTGGCCCCGCTCAACCAGATCGCGGGCGCCACCCGCATCGCCGCGAAAGGCTCACTGGCGCACCGCATCCGGATGCCCGGCCGCCGCGACGAGTTCCGCGAGCTCGCAGACGCCTTCGACTCGATGCTCGAGCAGATCGAGGCGCATGTGGGCGAGCACCAGCGGTTCGCCGCGAACGCCTCCCACGAGCTGCGCACGCCGCTGGCGACCATGAAGACGCTCCTCGATGTGGCGCAACGCGATCCGTCGGGCTGCACGCCCGAACTCGTCGACCGGCTCTCCTTCGTGAACGCCCGGGCGATCGACCTCACCGAGGCCCTGCTCCTCCTCAGCCGCTCCGGCCAGCGCTCCTTCACCCGCGAGCCGGTCGACCTCTCGCTGGTCGCCGAGGAGGCCGCCGAGACGCTGCTCCCCCTCGCCGAGGAGCGCGGCATCGACATCCAGGTCTCGGGCGGCCTCGCGACGGCGGCGGGCTCGCCCGCGCTGCTGCTCCAGACGGCGGTGAACCTGCTGCACAACGCGATCGTGCACAACCTGAGCGAGGACGGGAACGTGTGGATCACGACCACAGTCGATCCGGACACGGCGGTGCTCACGGTCGAGAACACCGGCGCGCGACTCACCCCGCACCTGGTAGCGACCCTCACCGAGCCGTTCCAGCGCGGCAACCGCCGCATCCGCAGCGACCACGCGGGCGTCGGGCTGGGTCTGGCGATCGTCGAGAACGTCGTGAAGGCCCACGACGGCAGGCTGACCTTGGCGGCCCGCCCCGAGGGCGGTCTGCGCGTGGAGGTCCGCCTGCCCTCCGCCGAGGCCGCGCCAGCCTGAGCGCTGCCTCATCGACACATTCATCTGATCTTTCATTTGTTTATCGAGATGTTTAAACATTGACAACCGTGAGTCTGATGTAGGAACATTGCCATATATCAGGCCAGGACCTCCTCCTGGCGGGTTCTCACCGCGATCGCGCGCCCGCGACGGGCTTCCGTTCGGAGCGCGCGAGAAAGAAAGGTCAGATGAACACCCTCAACCGGAAGTCGGCGCTCTTCGCCCGGCTGGCCATGGCCGTCCTGGTGATCGCCGGGTTCCTGAGCTTCGCCTCTCCGGCACAGGCCGCGGTCTACAACACGTGCGACCGCTGGGGCAGCTGGTCCCAGGGCTCCTGGACGGTCTACAACAACATCTGGGGCTCGAACGGCGGCCCGCAGTGCCTCACGGTCAACAGCATCAAGTCCTGGTACGTCGACGCGAACCACTCCGGCGGCGGGATCAAGTCCTACCCGAACACCTCGACCAGGCTCCAGACCCCGCTGAATCAGCTGAACTCGGCGGGCTTCTGGTTCGACACCTCGTCGGCTGGAGTCACCAACGGTGACAACTGGAGCTGGACGGCCGACCTCTGGTCCACCAACAACCAGGACGAGATCATGGTCTTCACCAGCTGGACCCCGGGCCCGCTCGGCGGCTGGGGCAGGCAGATCGCGTCCAACGTGACCGTCGGCGGCATCCTCTACTCCTCGGTCTGGCAGGCCGACCCGGGCTGGAACGTCCTCCAGTTCGTCCCTGCCCAGCAGCGGAGCACCGGCACCATCGACGCCGCGGCGATCTGGCGCTGGTCCGCGTCGCAGAACCTCCTGCGCAACACCACCTTCGACACGATGCAGTTCGGCTGGGAGTGCTCCTCGACCGGCGGCACGCAGAAGCGGTACTCGCTGAACGCGTACAGCGCCTGGTGGAGCAACACCTCCGGCGGCGGATCGAGCATCTGACCTCACTCCGGCCGATCGACCCGCCTCCTCGGGCCGACCGGCCTTTTCACCGGCCGTCGAGGTCGCGGAGGAACCTCGTCGATCGTCCTGTCTGGACCTCGTAGCCGCGGCGCACGTAGAACTCGTGCGCCGCTTCGCGATGATCGCTGCTGGTGACCTCCATGCGGACGCAGCCGCGATCCGCGGCGAACGCCTCGGCGGCCGCCACCAGCAGGCCGCCCACACCATGGCCGCGAGCTTCCTCAGCAACGACCAGGGCCACGATGCGGCCCCACGAGCCGGGCCGCTCGAAGAACGGGCAGACGTGGACGGCGATGAGCCCCAGCACTGCTCCCCCGAGCTCGGCCGCGAAGGCCGCGCTGGACGGGTCGTCGTCCCAGGCCTCGAGGCGCGCGGCCGCCGCCGCGCCGTCTTGGGCGTAGCCGAGCTGGTGGAGCAGTCCGTCGACCGCTTCGGCGTCGGCGCTGACCAATGGTCGGATCCGCATGGCGTCCCTCAGGTGACCGGGAAGTCGAAGTACGTGTCCGGGTACGGCTCGTCCTTCAGCGTGTAGTGCCACCACTCGTACTCGTACGCGCGGAAACCGCAGGACTCCATCAAGGACCGGAGACGGCTCCGGTTCCGCGCCTCGATCTCCGTGATGCCCACGGCCCCATGGTGGGAGACCTCGTCCATGAGGTCGTAGCCGCCGCCCATCGGGACGGGCTCGCCCGTGGCCGGGTCGCAGAGCGTCAGGTCGACGGTGCCGCCCCGGCTGTGTCCCGACTTGGCGATCACGTACCCCTTCGCGAACATCTCGGTCTTGTCGATGTTCGGGTAGTGCCGCGCCTTGGTCCGGCCGTCCTCGGGGAGTTCGGTCCACTCCCGGAAGCGGTCCACGGCGCGCTGCGGCCGGTAGGCGTCCCACACGAGCAGGCCGAGGCCCATGGCCTCCGCTTTGCCTTGGGCCGCAAGAAGAGCGGCGCACAGCGTCCGCGTGCCCACGACGCGGCCGCTCAGGTACCCGTCGACCGGGGCGCCGGTGAAGTTGTCGGCGGTGGCGTACTTCGCGTCCCAGCGAATGCCGGGCACCAGTTCGTCCACATAGGCGAAGTCATCCCGCAACGGCCGTTCCCTCCAGCGCCAGCGCGACCATCCGGTCGATCACCTCGGCGAGCGGCAGCCCCGAGGCCGCCATCATTCTCGGATAGCGGCTGTAGGAGGTCAAGCCGGGCATGGTGTTCACCTCATTGAGGACGACCGTGCCGTCCTCCTTCAGGAACAGGTCGACCCGAGCCAGGCCCCGGCAGCCGAGGGCGCGGTAGATCGCCTTCGCGGTCTCCTGGACGAGCGCGCGCGACTCGGCCGGGATGTCGGCGGGGACGATGAAGGCGGCGTTCTCGGAGCCGGTCTCGGGCGCGTCCTCCTGGTGGATGCGGAAGAAGCCGTGGGTGAGCGCGACACGGTCGACCTCGCCGGCGAAGAGCTCGGTGCCGTTGCCGAGGACGGCACAGCCGATCTCGCCGCCTTCGACGGCCGCTTCGATGAGGACCTTCGCGTCGTACCGCCGCGCGACCTCCATCGCCTCATGGAGTTCGGCTTCGCCGGTCACCTTGGTGACCCCGAAGGAGGAGCCGGAGCGGGCGGGCTTCACGAACACGGGGTACGGCAGGGTCTCGGCGTCGATCTTCTCGTCGGCGTCCACGGTCCAGAACGCGGGCGTGGCGATCCCGGCGTCGCGGACGACGAGGTACGTGAGGGTCTTGTCCATGCACAGCGCGGAGGCCTGGATGCCGCAGCCCGCATACGGGATGCCGGCGAGTTCGAGCAGGCCCTGGATCGCCCCGTCCTCCCCGAGCTTGCCGTGGAGGACCGGGATGACCACGTCGAGGGCGATCGTCTCGTACTGTCCCCCATCGAGAACGAGCACACCGGGCGTGCTGCGGTCGGGCGACAGGACGGCCGGGCGGCCGTCCTCCCAGCCGGGGCCGGGGTCGTCGCAGAGTCGCCACGCGCCGGCCTCGGTGATGCCGAGGTAGTACGGCTCGTATCTCGCGAGGTCGAGGCTCGCGGCGACCTCGCGCGCGGACTTGACGGAGACGGGGTGCTCCTCGGAGCAGCCGCCGAAGACGATGCCCACCTTCAATTTAGCCATCCTGGTTCCTTCCTTCGAACTGCAGGCAGTTCACAATGGAGTTCTCGACCGTGTCGCTGAGCGCGTGGTCGGTGTAGTACGCGGTGTGCGGGCTGATGAGCACATTGGGCAGTTGCTGGAGGCGCAGCAGCGGCTTGCCCTCTACCGGCGTGCCGCGCCGGTCGGCGTAGAAGACGCCCTCCTCGCCCTCGAGGACGTCGAGGGCCGCGCCGCCGAGCCTGCCGCCCTCCAGGGCCGAGACCAGGGCCTCGGTGTCGATGAGCGCGCCGCGACCGGTGTTGACGACGTATGCGCCGCGCTTCATCCGCGCCAGCCGGTGCCGGTCGAGAAGGTGGTGCGTGCCGGGGTTGAGCGGCGTGTGGAGGGTGACGATGTCGCTGCGGCGCAACAGGTCGTCGAGCGGCACGTACTCGGCGTCGGCCTTCGGGCTGTTGTCGTGGGCGAGCACGCGGCAGCCGAAGCCGCGCAGCCGGTCGATGACGGCCGCGCCGATACGGCCGGTGCCGACCACGCCCACCGTGAGGTCCCGCAGTTCCCTCCCTCGGACCTCGTGGAGCCGGTAGTCGTGGACCTCGGCGCGCAGGACCGTCGACTTCGCGTTCCGGACCGCCATGAGCATGAGCATCAGCGTGTAGTCGGCGACGCTGTCCGGCGAGTACGCGACGTTCCCGACCTCGATGCCGAGGCTCTCGGCGTACTGGACGCTGACGTGGTTGAAGCCGATGCTCCGGGTGGAGACGTACGCGACGCCCGCCCCGGCGAGGGCGCGCAGCGCGGCACTCGTGACGCGGGTCTTGTGGCCGATGCTCACGCACCGGTTGCCCGCCGCGAGGTGCGCGTTGGCCTCGGTCGGCGCCTCGGCGGTGATGGCCGGGGCGACGCCGAAGCGCGGCGCGAGCGCGCGGAACAGCGCCGCCTCGTCCTCGCCGCACCCGTAGATCGTGATGCCGACCGGTTCTCTGTTGAGCATGCCGCACAGTCAAGAGGAACGATGGTTACGGGAGCGTATGGCGTTTTCGATATGCCCGCGATACGCGCCTATCGCGGGCATATCGAAAACCGCATACGCTCCGACAACCGCGGGCGGCCTTCACTGTTCCCATGTGCAGAAACGAATCCAGCGAGGTGCCCGCATGATCCCGCTCAGCCTCGCCGAGATCGCCGCGATCACCGGCGGCACGGTCGCGGGCGACGACGTCACGGTGACGGCCCCGGCCGTCCTCGACGGCCGCCGGGCCGAGCCGGGCGGGCTCTTCGTCGCCTTCGACGGCGAACACGTCGACGGCCACGACTACGCCGCCCAGGCCGGACAGGCGGGGGCGGTGGCCGTACTCGGCTCGCGCCGAACGGAACTGCCAACGGTCGTCGTCGCGGACGCCCAGGCCGCGCTGCAGGCGCTCGCCGCGAACGTCGTCGCCCGCCTGCGCGCGCGGTTGACGGTCGTCGGTGTCACCGGCTCGCAGGGCAAGACGAGCACCAAGGACCTGGTGGGAGCCGTCCTCTCGAGCGCCGCGCCCACGATCGCCACGTCCGGTTCGATGAACAACGAACTGGGCGTGCCGATCACCATGCTCCGCGCGGACACCGAGACGCGCTGCCTCGCTTTGGAAATGGGCGCGCGCCGCGTGGGTGACATCGCAGCCCTCGCCGAACTCGTCCCGCCCGATGTCGCGGTCGTCCTCAACGTCGGCCAGGCCCACCTGAGCTACTTCGGCACCCGCGAGGCGATCGCAGCTGCGAAAGGCGAACTGGTGCAAGGTCTCACACCGGGCGGCACCGCCGTGCTCAACGCCGACGACCCGGCCGTGGCCGCGATGCGGGCGCTCACGGACGGCCCGGTGCTCACCTTCGGCAAGGCGGAGCACGCCGATGTGCGAGTGGTCGACCTGACGCTGGACGAACGCAGCCGGCCGAGCTTCACCCTGCAGACCGCCGACGGCTCAGCCCGCGTCACGCTGCCGATCATCGGCGCACACCAGGCCCTCAACGCAGCGGCTGCGGCAACCGCTGGACTCGCGGCGGGCATCCCGCTCGACGCGGCGGCGAAGGCGCTGGCCGGTGCCGCACTCTCCAAGTGGCGCATGGAACTGCAGGAACTCCCCAGCGGCATCACGCTCCTCAACGACTCCTACAACGCCAACCCGGACTCGGCCCGCGCCGCGTTGGATTCGCTCGCGGCGATCGAGGGCGGGCGCCGCATCGCCGTCCTCGGCGACATGGCCGAACTCGGCGACGCCAGCGCGGCCGAGCACTTCGCGATCGGCGAGTACGCCGCCGCCCGCGCGGACATCGTGATCGCGGTCGGCGAGACCTCCCGCCCGATCGCGGAGGGCGCGGGCGAACGGGCGATCGCGATGCCCGACAACGAGTCAGCGGCCCACTGGCTCCGTGGACGGCTCGCCCCAGGCGACATCGTCCTGGTCAAGGCGTCCCGGGAGGCGAAGCTCGACGAGATCGCGGACGCCGTCGCCGCCTAGCGGGCCGCGGCCTCGATCGGATCGAGCCGCGCACGACGCCCGGTCGACGCGGGTTCGGTGGCCACGGCGATCGCGGCGCCGATCCAGAGGACCTCGATGAGGATCCGCTGACCGAGCGGGTCGGCCGGGGCGCCGGCGAACTCGATGCCGTTCAGCGAGGCGTAGACGTTGGCGGGGAACATCGCGAGCATGAGCAGCGTCAGGCAGACGGCGGCGGCGCGCTTGAACGGGCGCACCCACAGTCCGACGGCGCCCGCGAGCTCGAGGACGCCGGTGACGGCGACGAGCGCGGCGGGCCAGGGAAGGCCGGGCGGGATCATCGCGATCATGCTGTCGCGGTACTCGGGGACGAAGTGGACCACGCCGGTCGTGAGGAACAGCGCGGTCAGTCCGCCGCGCAGTGCGGGGCGCCAGGCGTTGAAGCGGTCGATCTTGACGCGGCCCAGCAGCCGCAGGACCAGTGTCGTTGCCGCGAAAGCGATCAGGGGTTCCATGCGAGTCTCCTTCAATATCTAGACAACGTAAAGATACTGGCGATGAACGCATCTTGTCAACGGAAAGATCGGTGCCGTGCGGATCGAAGCGAGCCTGCAGCGGCGACACAGGGTCGGTCAGAGGGTGGCCTTGAGGCCCGCTTGGGCTTCCTTGATGGCTTCGCGCATCTGGGCGGCGAGAGCGAGGCGGCCGTCGTCGAGGAGGGCGGTGCGCATGAAGGTGAAGGCGCGCACGCGCCCGTAACGGTCCACTGTGGCGCGGCAGAGGCGGCCGGTGGAATAGGCCTCGTGGCGGTGGTCGTCGCCGCCGCCCTTGCCCGAGCCGATCTCGGGGAAGTCGTCGTGCCGCCCGAGTTCCTTCGCGCGGCGCCAGCGCTGCTTCTCGGCTGCGACCCAGGCGCGGATGAGGGCGTCGGGGAGGGTCTTGACGCCCAGGCGTTCCGCGCCGCGGTGGAGTTCGAGTGCGTGGAGGGCGCCGTCGAGGCGGAGGGTGATCGAGACGGCGTGCTGCGGATCGGTGCCGGTGAACTCCTGGCCGGGGTCGACGAGGGTCTCGGCCCCTTCGAGGAAGTCCCGGTGGAGTTTCGCGACCTCGCGGATGACGAGGTGCTGGGCGGTGATCACCTGCCGCACGCTCATGCCGCCGCTCGAGGCTCCCTCCATGGCGGAGAGGATGATGCGCCTCGTGCCCCCGGCGTACTGCGGGTGGCGCTCGCCGACCCGCTCGATGAGCTCGTACATCAGCTCCCGGGAAGGATAGAGGCCGCAGTGGTGCGCGAGCGCGGCCTCGAAGACGCGGGACACCGTCGCGCGGTACGACAGCCGCTCCTTCTCCTCGAGCTCCCGGTAGGCGATGCGGGCCTCGCGGCTGCCGGTGCGGATGTACGAGACGAGCGCCCCCGGGCCGGGCACTGGTGCGGTCATTGGCGTCCTTGTCCTGGGCGGGTCACCGTAACCCGCCCAGTGTACAAAAACCCCGCTATTCCACTGTGCCCCAAAAACAGTGCCCCAGAAACAGTGCCTCAAAGACGGTGCCCCAATGGATGTGACCGTGCGAAGGGCGACCGCTACGGGACGGTGTAGCCCGCCGCGCGCACGAGTTCGTACCACTCCGGGCGGGTCAGCGGGATGTCCGAGCCCAGCGCCGAGGCGGCCACGCGCTCGGGGTTGGTCGTGCCGATGACGACCTGCATCTGCGCCGGGTGACGAGTGATCCAGGCGACCGCGATCGCGATCGGCGGCACGTCGTACTTCGCCGCGAGGCGGTCGATCACGGCGTTCAGCTCCGGGTACCGCTCCGAGCCGATGAACGGGCCGGTGAAGAAGCCCGCCTGGAACGGCGACCAGGCCTGGATCGTGATGTCGTGCAGGCGGCAGTAGTCGACGATGCCATCGTCGCGGGCCACGGACTGGTCCAGGCCCTGCATGTTCGCGGCGATGCCCTGGGCGATCAAGGGCGCGTGGGTGATCGAGAGCTGCAGCTGGTTCGCCACGATCGGCTGGTTCACGTACTTGCGCAGCAGGTCCATCTGGCCGGCGGTGTGGTTCGAGACGCCGAACGCGCGCACCTTGCCGGCGGCGGCCAGGTCGTCGAACGCGCGGGCGACCTCCTCGGGCTCCACGAGCGCGTCCGGGCGGTGCAGCAGGAGGATGTCGATGTAGTCGGTGTCGAGCGCGGCCAGCGACTCGTCCACGGACTCGGTGATGTGCTCGTACGAGAAGTCGAAGTACGGGCCGGGGTGCATGATGCCGGTCTTGGTCTGGATGACCAGGCGCTCGCGCTCCGAGGGCGTCAGCTTCATGGCCTCGGCGAAGCGACGCTCGCAGCCGTGGCGGCCCGAGCCGTACAGGTCGGCGTGGTCCAGGAAGGTGATCCCCGCGTCCGTCGCGGTCTTGAGAAGGGTGCGCACCTCCTCGTCGGTCTTCTCCTGGATGCGCATCAGGCCGAGCACCACATTGGGTGCGGTGATGTCGGTGCCTGGCATGGTGAAGGTCTTCAACGGTCTCTCCTCGCCGGAGCTGGGAACACGGCGCCCCTGGCGGGCGCCCTGCTCATGCTAGGTATCGTGGATCTAGAAGTCCAACAACTGGCCTTTCTGGCATTGAGAAGCACGGGGCATGATTCATGGATCTGCGGCAGATGGAGTACCTGGTCGCGCTGGCGGATGAGAGGCACTTCACTCGCGCCGCCGAACTCACCGGCATCTCCCAGTCCGGCCTGTCCGCCGCGATCCGGGGGCTCGAGGAGGAGCTGGGCACGAGCCTGTTCATCAGGACCACCCGGCGCGTCGAGCCGACCGAGGCCGGGTTCGCGTTGCTCCCGTACGCGAGGGCGATGCTCGAGCAGGCCGCCGGCGCCCGCGACGCGGTCGTCAAGGCCAGCCGGGACCTCGCCGGGACGCTGCGGATCGGCGCCGAGCAGTGCCTCGGACTCGTCGACATCGCGGCCCTCCTCGACAGGTTCCACCGGCGGCACCCGCGGGTCGAGACGCACTTCGTGCAGTCGGGTTCGCACGATCTCCTCGGCCTGCTGCGCGCCGGGGAGCTGGACGTCGCGTTCGTGGCGACCGACCGGCACCTGAGCGGCCTGCCGCGCTTGGAGCTCGGGCGGGAACCGCTGCTGGCGCTGCTGCCGCCGGACCATCCGCTCGCGTCGCGGGGCTCGGTGGCGTGGGAGGCGCTGGCGGACGAGACGTTCATCGACTTCGGGTCCGCTTGGGGCGTCAGGACGCTGAACGACGACGCGTTCGCCGCGAGAGGCGTGCACCGGCGCGTGCGGTGCTCGGTGAACGACGTGCACACGCTGCTGGACCTGGTGTGCCGGGGACTCGGCATCGCGGTCGTGCCGCGGCATGTAGCGGCCAAGCCGCAGGCGAGCGGGTTGCGGGCGCTGCCGATCGCGGCCGCCGACGCTCCTGAATGGACTGTCTCGGCGGTGTCGGCCGCCCGGGACCGGGCGGACTCGCCCGCCGCGCACCTCCTCGAACTGGTCGGGGAGCCGCGCGGTTGATCAGTCCTGCACGGTGAAGCGCTTGGTGACGTCCGCGACGACCGGGCGCGCCACGAGCCAGAGCATCGCGGCGAACGCCCACCCGAACAGGAGCAGCACGGCCTCGGAGCTCATGAGCACCGTGCCGACGGCGACGGCGAGGAGCAGGAGGACGCCGAGGGAGGCCTTCCAGGAGAGGAAGAACTCCGCGGCCGCCACCCGCAGCACGTCCCGGAACCGGAACGAGAAGAACGAGGACACCACCAGCAGGTGCCCGGCCCACACGGCCAGCACCACGAGGAGCACCGCGCACACGGGCCGCAGGATCGCCCCGCCGGCGACCTGGCCCGCGAAGGCCACGTTCACCGCGAGGACCGCCGCCAGCGCGAGCACCGGCACGGACCACGCGAGGGTGTCGCGCAGGTTCATCCGCAGGCCGCGGAAGAGCGGCCGCGCCGGGCTGAGGTCCTGCTCCTTCGCCCACGCCCGCTGCGCGTACAGCGCCGCGGAGAGCGCGGGCGCGACCGGCAGGAGCGCGGCGACGAACCATGCGACGTTGCCCGGGTCGGGGGCGAGCAGCATCCACGCGAGCAGCGTCGGCACCCCCGCGACCGCGAGGAAGACCCCGAGGACGAGGTACCGGTAGACCGCGGCGGTGAACCTGGAGAGCACTCCCGGTCCGACCTCGCCCGCGTGCTGCTGCGTGCTCATGCTGTTCGCCCCTTTCCCTGGTGCGCGTTAACCCTTGACCGATCCAAGCATGACGCCGGAGACGAAGTACCGCTGCACGAAGGGGTAGATCGTCAGGATCGGGATGACGGTGAGGATCATCGTCACCGCTTGGATGTTCGCCGAGACCTGCGCGGTCGTCGAGCCCGCGGCCGCCGCCCCTTCGGACGCCGTCGTGGAGGCGCCGGCGATGAGGTTGCGCAGGAACAGCGTGATCGGGAACAGCTCGCTCTTGTCGAGGTACAGGAACGCGGCGAACCAGTCGTTCCAGAACGCGACGGAGTAGAACAGCACCATCGTGGCGATCACGGCTTTGGACAGCGGCAGCACGATCTTCCCGAAGATGCCGTACCAGCCGAGGCCGTCGATCTGCGCGGCCTCTTCGAGCTCCTTGGGGAGGTTCTCGAAGAAGGCCTTCATCACCAGCAGGTTGAACACCGAGATCGCGCCCGGCAGCACCAGCGCCCACATGGTGTTCTTCATGCCCAGCGCGGAGATGAGCACGTAGTTCGGCACGAGGCCGCCGTTGAAGAACATCGTGAACACGGCGATGCCGATGAGGACCTTGCGGCCCTTCAGGTGCGGCTTCGACAGCACGAACGCGTAGGTCGTGGTCAGGGTCATGGCGATCGCCGTGCCGACCACGGTGTACAGGACCGTGTTGCCGTAGTTGCGCCAGAACTGCTCGTTCGACATCACCGCGGCGTAGGTGTCCACGTTGAAGTCGACCGGCAGGAAGTTCACCTGGCCGGCCTTGATCGCGCCGGAGGAGCTGAACGACTGGGCGAGCACCGTGATGAACGGGTACAGCATCCCCAGGCACAGGAGCACCAGGAGGGTGGCGTTGACCGCGCCGAAGACGCGCTCGCCCCTCGAACGCGCCGTCAAGCGCGGTCGCACCGCTGCGAGGTCGGTCGTGCGAATGTCGGTCACCACAGGCTCGTTCCCGTCGTCCGCCGCGAGATCACGTTCGCGGAAAGCACCATCACCAGGCCGATCAGGGCCTGGAACAGGCCGATCGCCGTCGCATAACTGAGATTGTTCGACACGAGGCCGACCCGGTAGAGATAGGTCGAGATGACGTCGGCCGTCTCGTAGGTCAGCGGGTTGTACAGGAGGAACACCTTCTCGAAGCCCACGTTGATGAACGACCCGATGTTGAGGATCAGGAGGGTCACCATCGTGGGGCGGATGCCCGGCAGCGTGACGTGCCAGGTCTGCCGCCACCGGCCCGCGCCGTCGATCTTCGCCGCCTCGTAGAGCGAGTCGTCGATCGAGGTGAGCGCGGCCAGGTACAGGATCGTGCCCCAGCCGACCGTCTGCCACACCTCGGAGCCCACGTAGATGAAGCGGAACCACTCCGCGCGCTGCAGGAACGGGACCTCTTCGCCGCCGAAGGCGCCGATGATCTGGTTCACCGTGCCCTCCAGCGAGAGCAGCTGCATGAGCATGCCGACGATGATCACGATCGACAGGAAGTGCGGCAGGTACGAGATCGACTGCACGAACTTCTTGAAGTACTGCTGGCGCACTTCGTTCAGCATGAGCGCCAGGATGATCGGGAGCGGGAAGCACACGACCATCGTCACGGAGCCCAGGACGACCGTGTTCGTGAAGACGTGCCAGAACGACGGGTCGTTGATGAACATCTCGATGTAGCGCAGGCCGACCCACTCGTCGCCGAAGATGCTGCCGCCGGGGCGGAACCTCCGGAACGCGATGACGTTGCCGAGCATCGGGCCGTACTTGAACACGATGAAGAAGATCAGCGGCACGATGGCCAGCGAGTAGAGCTGCCAGTCGCGCTTGAACGCGTCCCGCCAGGTCTGCTTCCGCACGCGGTACCGCGTCTTCGGCACACGCTGGCGCGGCACCGCGTGCGCGGGTTCCTCGGTGGCCCCGCGGGCCGAGACCCGCGGGGACTGCTCGTCTTGTGTGAGGGGCATAAGTGCTCCCTCCCGTCCGCTCCGGAGCGGCTGATTCGCGAGTGCGGCTCAGCCGTGTTCACCAGCCACTCCGGGGGCGGATCAGGAGTTCTCCTCCTCGAAACGCTCGCGGGCGGTGTTGATGAGGTCGACGTACTGCTGCAGGCCCTGGGCCTCGAGCTCGCCGACGTAGTCGTCCCATTCGGCGATGTCGCGCTCGCCGAGGATGAACTTCAGCGTGTTCGTGTCCACGGTGTCCTTGATCGGGGTCGCGAGCAGCGAGGACGACTCCAGCTCCGCCTCGTCGAGCGGCGCGGGCGGGTTCGGGTCGCGGGGGGTACGGCTCGAAAGCACGGCGTCGACGTACTCGACGAACGTGGGCGAGTTGTAGGACTCCTTGAGCGCCCGGGACTCGGACGAGTCGGCGAACACGGCGTTGGACCAGCCGAGGTCGCGCTGGATGTCCGTGGGCGCGCCCGCGTTGATGTTGTAGGCGTTGAGGGAATACTCGGGCTTGAGGGTGATCTTGCCGGAGGCGTCCTTGGTGTAGGTGTCGTCGAGGACGCCCCAGCGGATGAGCTCGCGGGCCTCCTGGTTGTAGTAGAGCCAGTCGAGGAACTGGAGGATCGCGATGAAGTTCTCCGAGTCCGCGATCTCGGCGTTCAGCATGAAGCCGTTCCAGAAGTTGCGCGGCTCCACGATCTGGCCGGCGGGTCCGCCCGGCGGGGGGATCACGACGACCTCGTGGTTGCCTTCGCCGACGGTCTCGTTGAGGGCCTGCTGGAACTCGATCGCGGTGCCCGGCGAGCCGGACGCGGCGAACACGAGGTTGCCGGCGACCTTCTCGGTGACGCTGCCGCCGCCGGAGCCGTCGTTCGACGCGGTCATGGAGTCGGTGTCGAGGAGGCCGTCCTCGACGAGGCCGCGGAAGAACTCGACCATCTGCTTGTAGCCCTCGGTGACGGCGGTGTACTCGAGCTTGCCGGAGCCGTCGTCCACCATGCCGTTGCCGAAGCCCCAGCCGGCCCGCGCACCCCAGGCGTGGGAGGCGTAGTTGAGCATCGACGCGCCCTCGAACCCGTCCGCGAGCGGCTTGGAGTCGGGGTACTTCGCCTTGATCTTGACCAGCGCCGCGCGCATCTCGTCCCAGGTCTGGGGCACGCCGGCGCCGACCTCGTCGAAGATGTCCTTGCGGATGACCACGGTGAACACGGGGACCGAGACCTCCTGGAGGCCCGGCAGCATGTAGTACTTGCCGTCGGCCTGCTTCAGGTTGTCGATCATGTCGCCGAGGTCCCATTCCTCGACGTACTTCTGGAAGTTCGGCATGTGCTCGACATAGTCGCTCATCGGCAGGATCGCGCCGGAGGAGACGAACGAGTTCTCCTCACCGGTGTAGACCAGCGGGATGACCGTGGGGGCGTCGCCCGCGCTGATGAGGAGACTGCGCTTCTCGGTGGCGTCACTGAACGGGATGTTCGTGACTTCCATCTTCACGTTGGTGCGCTTCTCGACTTCCGTGAAGAACTGCCAGCTGTCCTTGATCGGCAGGTCGGGCCAGTCGGTCCACAGGACCGACAGGGTGAAGGGCTCGGTCGCCGTGAACTGCTGGTCGGCCGCGAAGCCCTCCATCGCGCCCTTGGACTGGGCTTCGACGTCGATCTCAGTGCCGCCGTCGTCGCTGCACGCCGCGAGCGCGGCCATGCCGGACGCGGCGAGCGAGAATCCGATGACTCCGCGACGGGTGGCTCCACTGGGCGTCCGCCCGAACACACCTGACATGTCTCTCCTCCTTGAGATTGCCCAAAAAACTCGGCCCTCCGACTATCTTCGGTGGGCGAGATCACGTTGCCGTAACGATCGAAACTTTCGGGGCTATTTCCGATAACTTCCAGAGCTTAGTAACAACAACCAGTGATGTCAATGAATCTCTTATCGTGACTGATGCATGACGCACCGCAGTCGTCGAGGGGGTTATGAAAATAGGCGGAAACAACCGCAAAAGCCGTGATCAGAAAGCCTTCATTGCAGGTAGGAGCCGCTCGCTGGAGTGGTCTCGCCCCGGCCTCCCGGAACGCCCGGAAATCGCATTCCTTCGCCGTTTCCCGCCCGATTATGCCATCACTGGCAAGCCTTCTCCACCGATGTTAACGGTTCGACAACATCCGGAACTGGCCGGAACTTCCAAAGGTTAGATGACCGCATCGTGGGATCGACGGTGATTTTCGGCTCTCAGCCGAGCACGGCCGAGAGGAGTTCGGGACCTTCCGGAGCGGCCCGGCACGCCCTGAGGGGCCGAAAAGCGGGCCCCGGCGGTGATCGCCGGGGCCCGCTTTGGGGTGGTTCAGTGGGTGGTTCAGTGGGGTGGCTCAGCGGCCGAGCCAGCCGCCGTCCACGGGGATGATCGCGCCGGAGACGTAGTCGGAGGCGGGGCTGGCAAGGAATACCGTGGCGCCCGCGAGGTCACTCGGCTTGCCCCAGCGGCCGGCCGGGATGCGTTCCAGGATCGCCTTGGAGCGGTCCGGATCGTCTTGCAGCGCTTGGGTGTTGTCCGTGGCGATGTAGCCGGGGGCGATCGCGTTCACCGTGACGCCGCGGGCGGACCACTCGTTCGCCAGCGCGCGGGTGAGGCCCGCGATGCCGGACTTGGCGGCCGCGTAGCCCGGGACGTTGATGCCGCCCTGGAAGCTCAGCAGCGAGGCCGTGAAGACGACTTTGCCGGAGCCGCGTTCGAGCATCGTGCGGCCCACGGCGCGCGTCAGCGCGAACTGGCTCGTGAGGTTGACCTGCAGGACCTCGTCCCAGTACGCGTCGGAGTGCTCGGCGGCGGGCGCGCGGCGGATCGTGCCGGCGTTGTTGACGAGGATGTCGACCGGTTCGGCCGCGAGGTCGTCGGCGAGCGCGGTGACCTGCTCGGGGTCGTTGAAGTCGGCCTGGATCGCCCGGAAGTTCCGGCCGAGCTCGGTCACGCGCTTCGCTATAAGAGAGCCTTCGGGCTCGATGGTGGCGGAGACGCCGATGACGTCGGCGCCGGCGGCGGCGAGGGCCTCGGCCATCGCGAAGCCGATGCCGCGCTTGGCGCCGGTGACGACCGCGAGGCGGCCGGTGAGGTCGAACGGGTTCATGGCTGCTACTCCTGCCCGGCTTGGACGTCGATGAGGATCTTCATGGCGTCGCCGCCGGTGAGGGCGTCGAACGCGGACTGGATGTCGCGCAGGGGCACGGTCTTGGTGATGAGCGTGTCCGCCGGGATCGCGCCGGTGGCGAGCAGGGCGACGGCGGTGTCGAAGTCGTCGCGCTGGTAGACGCGGGCGCCGAGGAGGCGCAGTTCGCGCCAGAACACGCGCTGGAGGTTGATCGGGCGGGGCTCGGGGTGGATCGCGACGACGACGAGGGTGCCGCGCACCTTGGCGTAGTCGACCGCGCCGAGGACGGCCGCGGCGGCGCCCGAGACCTCGAAGACGACGTCCGCGCCCGCGCCGCCCGTCCACTCCTCGACCCAGGCCACGGGGTCCTCGAGCGGGTCGAGGACGGTGAAGCCGAGGTCGGCGATGGTCTTGCGGCGCTTGGGGTCGAGCTCGACCACGGCGACCTCGCCGCCGAAGGAGCGGGCGACGGCGGCGATGAGTACGCCGATGGGGCCGCCGCCGATGACGACGGCCTTCTGGCCGGCCTCGAGTTCGGCGCGGCGCACGTCGTGGACGGCGACGGCGGTGGGCTCGACCAGGGCCGCGTGCTGCAGCGAGAGTCCCGCGGGCAGCGGCACGAGGAGTCCGGCGTCGACGTTCCAGCGGCCTTGGAGCGCGCCGGGCGAGTCGATGCCCACGAAGTCGAGGTTCTGGCAGATGTGGGAGTTCCCGGCGAGGCACGCGGGGCAGGTGCCGTCCCAGGCGAGGGGCATGACGGTGACCGGGTCGCCCACGGACCAGCCTGCGACGCCGTCGCCGAGGGCGCTGATGGTTCCGCTCATCTCGTGGCCGATCACGGCGGGGGTGGCGACGCGGGCGTCCATGTGGCCGCTGAGGATGTGCAGGTCCGTGCCGCAGATCCCGTTGTAGGCCACCGCGATCTGGACCTCGCCGGGGCCGGGCGGGGCCGGCTCGGCCTCCCCCACGGTCATGGTCCGGTTTCCTGCGTAGTGTGCGGCGAGCACGGCTGCCTCCTCGGGGGACGGGTGCGAATCGGTCGTCGCCGAGGATCCCACACAAACCGCGAATGCGCAATCGTTTGCTCACCGCGTGGGCCCATAGGCGATACTGGAGCCGTGGCGAAACTCAGCGATGTGGCGGCCCGCGCGGGCGTCTCGGTCTCGGCGGTCTCCAGGGTGCTCTCCGGCGACCCGTCCGCGCGGCTCAGCGAGGCGACCCGGGAGCGGGTGCGCAAGGCCGCCGGGGAGGTCGGGTACCACCCGAACTTCGCCGGCCGGGCGCTGAAGCTCGCGCGCACGGACGTCATCGCGCTCATCGTCCCGGACGTGACGAACTCGCTGTTCGCGGACCTCACGCGCGGCGTGGAGGACGAGGCGGTCGCGCGCGGCTGCGTCATGCTGCTGGCACGCAGCGAGGACATGCAGCCCGGCGGGAGCATGTTCGACCGGCTCGTGGGCGAGGGCCGGGTCGACGGCATCGTGCTCCAGCCTCGCGACGGCACCGACCCCGAGGAGCTGGCGCAGTCGGTGGGCGTGCGCGCCCCGATCGTGACGATCCACCAGCGGATCCCGGGCGCGAGTTCGGTGGTGGTGCCCGACGCGCGTGCGGCGCGGCTGGCCACTGAGCATCTGATCGCTTTGGGGCACAGGCGGATCGGTTTCGCGGGTGGTCTGGCGGGCTCGCCGACCGCGCAGCGGCGCGCGGCGGGGTACGCCGAGGCGCTGGAGGCGGCCGGGATCGCCCACGACCCCGCGCTGGTCACGTGGCGCGGCTACCGGGAGCCGGACGGGCGGGCGTCCACCGCGGAACTGCTCGCACTCCCCCAGCGGCCCACGGCGATCGTGGCCGCCAACGTCAACGCCGCCGTCGGCGTCCTGGCCCAGGCCCGGGCGCAGGGGCTGGCGGTGCCGCAGGAGCTCTCGGTGGTCGCGGTCCACGACGCGTGGACGGCCGCGCACACCTGGCCGCCGCTCACCTGCGTCCGCATGCCGCTCTACGAACTCGGCCGCACCGCGGTGAGCGCGCTCGCGAACGTCATCGACGGCGGGCCCGTCGAGCACCGCAGCGTCGAGGACCCGGGACCGGTGCTCGTCGAGCGCGAATCGACCGCCGCGCCCCGCGGCTGACCCTCCTCCGCCTTGCGCCGGGCGGCGACCCCGGCTAAGGTCAACACCTGATCAATCGTTTGCGCAAACGGCTGGGGACGCGCGAGGGCGCCGCACCCGCGCCGCCGCGGACCACCCGACCAGCACCTGAGGAACACCGCATGACCACCATCGAGGCCGTCGAGGCTCACGATGTCCGCTTCCCCACCTCGCAGACCCTCGACGGTTCGGACGCGATGAACAAGGACGGCGACTACTCCGCCGCCTACGTCATCATCCGGACCGACGACCCCGAGCTGAGCGGGTACGGCTTCACCTTCACCATCGGGCGCGGCAACGACATCGTCACCGCCGCCGCCCTCCACTGGGCCGTGCGGCTCATCGGCCGCGACCTCGACACCGTCGCGAACGACCCCGGCGCGCTCTACCGCGAGCTGCAGTCCGACTCGCAGTACCGCTGGCTCGGCCCCGAGAAGGGCGTCGTCCACATCGCGCTCGCCGCCGTCATGAACGCCGTCTGGGACCTCACCGCCCGCGCCGCCGGCAAGCCGCTGTGGCGCCTCCTCGCGGACATGACCCCCGAGCAGCTGGTCGACGCCGCCGACCTGCGCTACCTCTCCGACGCCCTCACTCGCGAAGAGGCCCTTGCGATCCTGCGCGAGCAGGAGGGCACCCGGGCCGAGCGGATCGCCGAGCTCGAGGCCCGCGGCGGCTACCCGTGCTACACCACCAGCGCCGGCTGGCTCGGCTACAGCGACGACAAGCTGCGCCGGCTCCTCCAGGAGGCCGTCGACCAGGGCTACCGGCACGTCAAGCTCAAGGTCGGGGCCGACCTCGAGGAGGACCGCCGCCGCCTCGCGATCGCGCGCGAGGTCATCGGCTGGGACGCCAAGCTCATGATCGACGCCAACCAGGTGTGGGACGTGCCCGAGGCGATCGACTGGGTCAAGGCCCTCGCCGAGTTCGAGCCGCACTGGATCGAGGAGCCCACCAGCCCGGACGACGTGCTCGGCCACGCGGCCGTGCGCCGCGCCGTGGCGCCGATCGGCGTCGCGACCGGCGAGCACGGCATGAACCGGGTCCTGTTCAAGCAGATGCTGCAGGCCGAGGCGCTGGACTACCTCCAGCTCGACTCCGCGCGGCTCGCGAGCGTCAACGAGATCATCGCCGTGTACCTCATGGCCGCGAAGTTCGGCGTGCCCGTGTGCCCGCACGCGGGCGGCGTGGGCCTGTGCGAGCTCGTGCAGCACCTGTCCATCTTCGACTACGTGGCGGTCTCGGGCACGTTGGAGGACAGGGTGACCGAGTACGTCGACCACCTCCACGAGCACTTCACCGACCCGTGCCTGGTCGAGAACGGCAACTACCTGCTGCCGTCCCGTCCCGGCTACTCGGCCGAGATGCACTCCGCGTCCATCGAGGAGTTCGCGTACCCCGACGGCTCGTACTGGGCGAACGCGGCCCGCTGAGCGATCCCGCAGCGCGCCGGTCCTGACGGGCCGGCGCGCTTTTTCGTGCCGTCACTGTGAGCGCTCACGATCGCCGCCGAAAAATAATATTTCCATCGATCGATGTCTAAGAAGTGTTTTCGCAGATCAACGCGGTAGCAACCGATGCTCATCGCTCGATGACGGTCTTGACTGGAATGACTGGCCGGTTCTACGCTGAGATTCCGTTAGCGCTAACAGCCCTCGGACCGATCGCGGAGCGCGGGTCGACCGTCGCTTCGGGACCCCCGGCCCCACCTCCATCCGAAGACGACCATGGAGCAGCCATGCGATTGAGAACGCTCACCAGGAGAGGCCGGGCCGCGGCGCTCGGCGCGCTCGCCCTCACCCTGACCCTCGGACTCCAGCTCCTCACCCCCGGCGCGGGCCAGGCCCAGACGGCCCTCCAGATCGACCTCGCCGCCGACGTCGGCCCCTCGAACGGGGTCGGGCTCGGGTTCCTGTACGGGGTCAACGGGACCGGCTCGCAGCCGCCGGACTCGCTCCTCGAACCCCTGCGCATGAACGCCTACCGCGGCGGCGGGCACGTCACGCGCGGCTGGATCCAGGACAACTACCAGTGGGGCACCGCCACACAGGCCAATGTGGACTCCGTCATCAGCCAGGCCCGGCGCTTCACCGCCGCCCCCTACGAGGCCCAGTACCAGGCCATCCTGAGCGACATCTACGGCGCCGTGGGCGGCCAGCCCGCCGGCACGCGCTACCCGTGCGACAACGGCGACTGCTCGTCCTGGCGCACCTTCGTCTCGGGCGTCGTGACCCGGCTCCGCGACACCGGACTCCCCATCGCCTACGACATCTGGAACGAGCCCGACATCTCGATCTTCTGGGAGCGGCCCGTCAACGGCACGCAGTACTTCCAGATGTGGGACACGGCCGTGCAGGAGATCCGCCGCGTCGACCCCGAC
This sequence comes from Glycomyces lechevalierae, assembly GCF_027622945.1. Classification (GTDB taxonomy): domain Bacteria; phylum Actinomycetota; class Actinomycetes; order Mycobacteriales; family Micromonosporaceae; genus Glycomyces; species Glycomyces rutgersensis. The sequence goes on from NZ_JAPZVQ010000001.1 coordinate 719,722, forward strand.
GCCGTGATCGTCGGCCCCTCGTTCGCCTTCACGCCCGACCGCCGGCCCGACCAGTGGACGACCTGGCTGCGGCACACCAGGGACGCGAAGACCCTGCCGGACATGATCACCAACCACACCCTCGGCAACATCGACGACCCGGTCGCGGTCGGCGACGCCACCCTGGCGGCCCTCTCGGCCAACGGCATCGCGCCGCTGCCCTTGTCCGCCAACGAGTACCAGCCGCAGAACATGCAGACCGCCAACGTCACCGCCTGGTACCTCGCGCGGTTCGCGCAGTCGGACTACGCCAACGCCATCCGCGGCAACTGGGTCTGCTGCCTCACGCCGAACCTCACCGGTCTGCTCACCCAGGTCAACGGGGCCTGGCAGCCGACCGGGAACTACTGGGTCATGCGCGCGTACGCGGACATGACCGGCACGCTCGTGCGCACCTCCGGCCAGGTGAGCGGCACCGCGATCTCGGCGTCGAAGGACGCCGCGAATGAGCGCGCGGTCGCGGTCATCGGCAACATCAACGGCTACACCGGGTCGGCCACGGTCAATGTCACCGGCTTCTCGGCCGTGCCGTGGCTGACCGCGGGCGGCAGCGCGCACGTCACCGTCCAGCGCATCCCCGAGCAGGCGCCGCTCGGCGCGCCGCAGGTCGTGTACGACCAGGACGTGAACGTCTCGAGCGGCTCGGTCTCGGTGCCGCTGAACTTCCAGAACGGCAACGACGCCTTCGCGGTGTACGTGACCCCGGCGGACGGCGGCTCGGGCTCGGACGACGGCCAGCTCCGCTCGGCCGCCTCCTCGCGCTGCGCCGACGTGCCGAACAGCACCACCGCCAACGGCACTCAGGTGCAGATCTGGGACTGCCACACCGGCGCCAACCAGCGCTGGACCTACTCCGGCGGGCAGCTCAGCGTCTACAGCGGCGACAGCCGCCGCTGCCTCGACGTCTACAACAACCAGACGACGCCGGGGACGCAGGCGATCATCTGGACCTGCCACACCGGGACCAACCAGCAGTGGCGCCTGAACTCGAACGGCACCATCACCTCGGTGCAGTCGGGGCTGTGCCTCGACGTGGCCGGGGCGGCCACCGCGAACGGCACGAAACTCCAGTTGTGGACCTGCAACGGCCAGGCCAACCAGCGCTGGACGCTCACATAGGACGGTGAAGCGGGGGGGCCGCGGGGGCCCCCCCCCCCCCGGGACAGAGGCCCCCGGCCGGGGCACGCGCACCTGAACCACAACCGGGG
>NZ_JAPZVQ010000001.1:720978-769923 GCF_027622945.1 Glycomyces lechevalierae
CCGCCCCCCCCCCCCCCCCCCCCGCCCACCCCCCCCCGCCCCCCCCCTGCCCCGGGCCCCGCGCGGGCCCGGGGGGCCCCCCCGCCTCCCGTGAACTCAGGCCCAGGCCTTGGCCAGGCGCTCGTACTCCTCAGCCGTGACGGGCAGGACGACGCCGTGGCACGGGTCCTTCGGCAGCCGGAAATCGGTGGAGGGGGTCCATTGGCCGCCCGCGAGGTCGTCGGTCTCGAACGGCACGTACCGCCGCTCGGGCGTGAACTCGTCGATCCAGAGGTACCACTTCTCCTCGGTGTTCGACTTGTAGACGAGCGGGCCCTCGCCCTGCTTGATCGCGCCGAGGCCGATGCCCTCGGCCAGAGGCGTCCACTCGGCGGCGGTCAGGGACGGCGAGGTCTCGGAGAAGATCGACTTGCCCAGGGGCGCCAGTCCGCCGCGCTCGCGCTCGTCCTTGGTGAAGCGGTAGTAGAGGCCGTCGTGCTCGATGACCGTGGTGTCGATCGTCTGGCAGCCGCGGTCGATCCACGCGCGCGGCGCGGAGAACTCGCGGAAGTCGCGGGTGGTGGCGCACATGATCCGGTTGTAGCTCTCGCCCTCGTGCGCCTGGGGGTCGTCGTAGAGCGTCGAGGACCAGTGCACGAGGTAGGCCTCCTGCTCGGGGTCCCACACGGACTCAGGCGCCCAGGTGTTGCCGGCCTCCGGCGGCGAGATCTCGACGAGTCGGCCCTCGCCCCAGTCGACGAGGTCGCGGGACTCCCAGACCATGATCGAGCGGCTGCCCCAGCGCACATGGCGGTCCCAGTCGTGACTCTTGAAGAGCTGCAGGTCGGTGGCGACCATGAAGAACCGGTCGCCCTCCGGGGAGCGCACGATGTGCGGGTCGCGGACGCCGCCCTCGCCCAGCGTGGAGCGCAGCACCGGCTCCCCGCCGTTGAGGTCGTCGAAGCGCAGCGGGTCGTTGCCCTCGCTGAGGGCGAAGTAGATCTGCTCGCCGTCGGCCGCCTCGCGCTTGAAGTGCACGTAGAGGTAGCCGGCATGAGCGGAAGCGCCGTCAGAAGCACGGGCGGTTGCGGTGGACACGGGTCTCCTTGGAGTCGCAGGGGGCGCCGGGGCATTTCCGGGAAGGTTCACGGTACCTGGAACGCCCGGTCCGGCCAAGATCCGGAGCGGGAAAACATCAGATCATTTTTATATCGAGGCATTTACATATATGGACACTATGGATACCCTGGCCCGAAGCCCGCGCTCGCCCGGCGGAAACGCCGGACGAATCACGGGCGACCCGAGCATCCTGCGTGACACCCGTGGCGCGCGAGCGCCGGAGAGGTACTCCCATGACTCCACCTCTGAGCCCCCATCCCAAGACGCTGCGTCCGAAACCCCGGCACCTGCGGGGCCGCCTCGCGGCGGCGCTGGTCGCGGCGTTCGTCGCGGCCCTGCTGAGCACCGCCGCCGATCCGTCGCCCGACCCGGCACAGGCCGACAACCCGATCATCCAGACCATCTACACCGCCGACCCCGCGCCGCTCGTCTACAACGGCCGCGTCTACCTGTACACCGGGCACGACGAGGACGCCTCGACCTGGTTCACCATGAAGGAGTGGCGCGTCTGGTCGTCCGACGACATGGTCAACTGGACCGACCACGGCTCGCCGCTGAACATCGACACGTTCAGCTGGGCGCGTCAGGACGCCTGGGCCGGCCAGGCCGTCGAGCGCAACGGCAAGTTCTACTGGTACGTCCCCGTCGTCAACGACGCCACCGGCCGGATGGCGATCGGCGTGGCCGTCGCGGACAGCCCGACCGGGCCCTTCCGGGACGCCATCGGGCACCCGCTCGTCGAGAACGGCGAGATCGACCCCACGGTCTTCATCGACACCGACGGGCAGGCCTATCTCTACTGGGGCAACCCGAACCTGTGGTACGTGAAGCTCAACGCCGACATGACCTCGTACTCGGGCTCCCCCACCAAGATCCAGCTCACGACGCAGGGCTTCGGCTCGCGCCCGAACAACGCCCAGCGGCCGACCCTGTACGAGGAGGGGCCGTGGTTCTACAAGCGGAACTCCTTGTACTACATGGTGTTCGCCGCGCAGTGCTGCTCGGAGTTCATCGCGTACTCGACGTCCCCCGGGCCGACCGGGCCGTGGACCTACCGCGGCACGATCATGCCGACGCAGGGCTCGAGCTTCACCAACCACGCCGGGGTGATCGACTTCAAGGGATCGTCGTACTTCTTCTACCACAACGGCGCCCTGCCGGGCGGCGGCGGCTTCACGAGGTCCGTGGCCGTCGAGAAGTTCACGTACAACGCCGACGGGACCTTCCCGCAGATCAACATGACCACCGCGGGGGCGCCGCAGGTCGGCACCCTCAATCCCTATGTGCGCCAAGAGGCCGAGACGATCGCCTGGGAGTCCGGGATCGAGACCGAGCGGGCGAGCGGGGGCGGGATGAACGTCGGCTGGATCGAGAACGGCGACTGGATCAAGGTCAAGGGCGCCGCGTTCGGCACCGGCGCGCGCCAATTCACCGCGCGGGTGGCCTCGGCGACCGCGGGCGGCTCGATCGAGGTCCGGCTCGACTCCCCGACCGGGACGCGGGTCGGCACGTGCGCGGTGACGGGCACCGGCGGCTGGCAGACCTGGTCGAGCGTGTCGTGCCCGGTGAGCGGCGCGACCGGGACGCACGACGTGTACCTGCGGTTCACCGGCGGGAGCGGCTACCTGTTCAACGTGGACTCGTGGCAGTTCGCGGTGTAGCCCGGTAGCGAAGGAGCGCAAGAGGAACGGGCCTCCCGAGAAGGGAGGCCCGTTCTTTCACGTGCGGCGGTGAGGGTGCGCCGCTGCGCGGACTAGGCCAGGGACCAGTTCTGGCTCGAAGAGCCGTTGCAGGTCGCCAGGACCACGCCGGTGCCGTTGGCCGTGCCGTTGTTGACCGTGCCGAGGCACAGTCCCGACTGGACGCCGGTGATGGTGCCGTTGCTGTTCACGTTCCACTGCTGGTTGGCGCCGGTGTGGCAGTCCCAGATGATGACCCGCGTGCCGGGAGCGGTGCCCGCGCCCTCCGCGTCGAGGCACTTGTTCCCGTAGACGGAGAGCTGCTTCGAGGCGGTGCGGGTCCACGCCTGGTTCGTGCCGGTGTGGCAGTCCCAGAGCTGCGTCAGGGCGCCGTTGGCCGTGGACTGGGCCGCGACGTCGAGGCAGCGGTTCGCCGCGGCGTTCTTGACCTGGTCGGTGTCGGCCGGCGGGGTCGAGCTGAACTGGCTGATGAACTTCCAGACCTCGCCCTTGACCCAGCTGCGGGCGCCGCTCTCGCAGCCGCTGCAGCCGTCGACCGGTCCCTGCTGGTGCCCGCCGTCGAACGCGGCCCACACGACCGGGTACCCGGCGCGGCACGAGTAGTTGGTGATGATGTGCGTCAGGCTGCCCGCCGCCGGCTCCGGCGCGTTCTGCGCGGCGCAGCCGTTGTTGGCGAGGAACCGGTCGCGCAGGCCGCGGCCGGCGCCGATGTTGTCGGAGACGCCGTGGACGCCCATGTACGCCACCGCACCGGTGCCGCCGGAGCAGCCGCTGATGCCGCCGGGGGCGGCGATGGCGATGACGCCGCGGAACATGTTCGGGCGGGCGCAGGCCAGCGCGTAGCTCATCGCGCCGCCGTAGCTGAAGCCCATGGAGAACCGCTGCGACTGGTCGACGCAGAGGGCGGCCTCGATGGTCCGGATCATGTCGTCGAAGAACACGACGTCCTGGCCGTTCGAGTTCGCCCAGCCGTTGCCCAGGCCCTGCGGCGCGACGAAGATCGCCGAGCCGCCCGCCAGGGCGTCGAGACCGTAGTAGGCGTAGACGGATCCGTCGGAGCCGCCGCCCGCGACGTCGTTGGCGGTGCCGCCCCACCAGTGGTTGCCGAAGATCAGCTTGTGCGGCTTGTTCATGTCGTAGTTGGCGGGGACCTTCAGGATGTAGCTGCGGTTCTGGCCGCTGCTCTGGATGGTGTGGTTGCCGCTGTTGAGGGTCGGGGCCTTGCCGCAGCCGGTGCTGGCGGCCGCGGTGACGTCGGAGGCGGTGGCCTGGGGCGTCTCGGCGGCCTGTGCCGCCGCTCCCCCGGCCGCGGCCATGACGATCGCGGCCCCGAGGCACGCGAGTACGGATCTGATGCTCGACATCGGTCGGAACTCCTTGTGGGTCAGGCTCGTGTGAGACCTGTAGGGCGGCACCGCATGAGAGGTCCGGGTGAGTGGAGGGTGCGGCCGGAGCGCATCTGGGATCGCTCCCAGACGGTGCGGGGATCAGGCCGTGCGGCGCCTTGAATATTGACGCCAGTCTATATAGATTGGATCTATGCGGTCAATACCCGCGGCCTTTCAGAAGTTCGCCGCAAAATGTCCACGAATCCCGTTGGGATACATCGGATCTCTCCCCATCGGAGCGCCGCGTTCAGCGCGCGAGGCGGTCCGGGTCGCCCTGCTCGGCGCGCCGCACCAGCCACGCGTCCGTGATGTGGGCGAACATCGCCTCGGCCGCGCCATCGGGGTCGCGGGCGGCGATGCGCTCGAAGATGCGGCGGTGCCCCTGGTTCGAGGCCTCGCACAGCGCGCGCTCGGTCCGTCCCATGTAGCTCGCGGTATTGATGACCTGGCCTTCGAGGGAGCGCACGACGGCGCGCGCGATGCGGTTGCCCGAGGCGCGCATGACGGTGTCGTGGAAGGCCCGGTCGTGCTCGTGATAGGACTCCGGGGCGTCGAGGAGCTCGTCCATGCGGTCGACCAGCTCGCCCATCCGGGCGACGGCCTCGTCGTCCGCGGTACGGGCAGCCACGTTCGCCATGTCCGACTCCAGGAGCCGCCGGGTGACCACCACGTCGTCGAGGATGCCGAGGGTCGCGTCGTCGTCGATGACCGCGGCGAGCACCAGCTCGTCGAGCAGGTTCCACGAGGTCGACGGCAGCACGGCGGTGCCCGAGCCCTGCCGGATCTGCACCAGGCCCTTCTCCTGCAGGACCTTCACGGCCTCGCGGACCACGGTGCGGCTCACCGAGAACGCGTCGCAGAGGGCGTGCTCGGCCGGGAGCGCGGAGCCGGGCTCGTAGTCGCCGCGCACGACGCGGCGCACGAGTTCGGCGGTGACGGCCTTCGCGAGGTTGGCGGGCCGGCGCGACCAGGCCGGGGGCGCGGGTTCCGGCGCCGTCGGGCGCTGCAGTGCCGTCATCGGTCCTCCGTACACAGAGCTGGGGTCGCCGCCCAGTATACGACATCACTCCATTGACGTAAGACGTCATACGAGTTATGTTAACCGGCGACCCTGTGAGCCGGACCCCTCCGGCGCCCCTACAGAGAGTGATCTGCAATGAAGCGACGAGCACTGTGGTCGAGCGTTCTTATTGCGCCCCTTGCGCTGTACGGATGCGGCAGCGCCGCCGGGCCCGACACGGGAGGCGGCGGCGAGTCCGGCACCCTCGTCGTGTGGGACTGGAAGTCCGGCGACGAGACCGCGAAGTCCTACATCGAGCAGGCGAAGGCCGACTTCGCCAAGGCGCACCCGGACGTCGAGGTCGAGTTCGTGGCCCAGCCGTTCGACCAGTACTACAACCTGCTGGGCACGGCGATCCAGTCCGGCGAGGGCCCGGACGTCATGCTCTTCAACGGCGGCGGCCAGCTCCGCGACCGCACCGACGCCCTACTGCCCCTTGAGGACTACCTCGCCGACGACATGGAGCGCCTGGCCGGCTGGGAGGCGTTCAGCGCCGACGGCCACATCTACGCCGCGCCCGTGACCCTGCAGGGCCACCCGATCTACTACAACAAGGCCCTCTACGCGGAGGCCGGGCTCGACCCCGAGGCGCCCGCCGCCACCTGGGAGGAGTTCCTGGCCGACTGCGCCCAGATCGAGGAGAAGACCGACGCGACCTGCTTCGCCTTGGGCAACAAGGAGGGCATCGGCATCCAGTTCTTCCTCTCCGGTCTCGGCTCGGGCGTGCTGACGCCCGAGGAGTACGACGCCTGGATCGCGGGCGACCGCGACTGGACCTCCCCGAACGTGAAGCGCCTCTTCGAGATGTGGGTCGAGGCCGAGCAGTCCGGGCTCAACAACGAGGGCGTGAACTCCACGGCGATGTTCAACGACGAGTTCGCGATCTTCGACGCGGGCGAAGCCGCCCACGTCATCGGGCTCATGTCCGACGTCGGCCACTGGAAGGACTTCGGCGAGTTCCTGGGCGCCGAGAACGTCGGCGTCATGCCCGCGCCGCTCGCGAACCCCGCGGCCGTGCCGAGCCTCCCGTACGACGGCGGCATCGGCTACGGCGTCGCCGAGTGGACCGAGGACCCCGCGCTCGCGGCCGACCTCGTGCGCTCGCTCTCCTCGACGGCCGCACTGGAGGCGTTCTACGCCGACGCGGGCGCGATCGCCGCGGACACCACCATCGACGCCTCGAGCTCCGGGCCCGCCACGGCCCAGATCGTCGACGCGATCCAGACCGGCGAGCCCGCCCTGCACGTGGCCCTCTCCGCCGAGACGCTGGAGCTCATGGGGCGCCTGTCCCAGCAGCTCCTCAGCGGATCGGTCACTGTGGACGACGCGCTGGCCCAGCTGGCCGAGAGCGACCAGGGGTAGGCATGACCGCCGCCTCAACGCCGGTCCGGACCCCCGTCCGGGCCGGCGCCCAGACCCCGCGGCGCCGCGTGAGATCCGGGCGCGGCGCCGCGGGCAAGTCCCGGGCCGAACGGCTCGCGCCGTACGTGCTCGTCGCCCCCGCGGCGCTCATCATCGGCGTGTTCCGCCTGTACCCCTTGGCGCTCGGCGTGAACTTCTCGTTCACGGGCGACGGCGACCGGAACGGGCAGGCCGTGGGGTTCGACAACTATGCGACCCTCTTCGACGACCCGCTGTTCCTCGCGTCCATGCGGAACGTGGGCCTGCTCGTGCTGCTCCTGCCTGTGGCCGTGGCGATCCCGGGGCTCCTCGCCACCTTCGTCTACATGCGCGTGCCCGGGCACCGCGTGTACCGCGGCGTCTACTTCTTCCCGGCCGTGCTCTCCCCCGTCATCATCGGCGCGATCTTCAACCTGCTGCTCGCGTTCGACGGGCCGGTGAACGCACTGCTGGGCGCGGTCGGGATCGGGCCGGTCGACTGGCTCGGCGATCCCGATGTGGCGATGTACGCCGTTGTGGCCGTGCACATCTGGGCGACCTTCGGGATGGCGCTCGTGGTGTTCCTCGCCGGGTTCGCCACGTTGGACGCCTCGCTCATCGACGCGGCCCGCGTGGACGGCGCCTCGCTGCCGCGCGTGGTGCGGCATGTGATCGTCCCGGGCCTCTCGCGCACGATCCAGTTCGTGGTCGTGACGACCATGATCGGGATGCTCACCTCGATGTTCGGCCTGCTCTACGTGATGACCGGCGGCGGGCCGGAGGGCTCGACCTACCTGCCCGAGTACTACATCTGGTTCCAGCAGGGCCAGATGAGCCGCCCGGCGCTCGCCTCAGCGGCGTCCACAGTGCTCTTCGGCGTGATGCTCGTCGTCGGGCTCGCCCAGATCGCGGTGCTGCGCCGCACCGGGAGGGAGGACTGATGTCGCCGCTCCGCGCCGGACGCTGGATCGCCGCGATCCCCATGGCCGCCTTGGCCCTCGCCACCGTCTACCCGCTCGTGTTCACCGCGAACGTGGCCATGAAGACCCGCCGCGAATACGTGCTCGACCGGTTCGCGCCGGCCGAGGGCCTGCGCTGGGACGCGTTCGCCACCGCCTGGTCGAGCGCGGACATGGGCCGGTACCTCGCCAACTCGCTCCTCGTCGTCTCCGGCTCAGTGGCGCTCCTGCTGCTGTTCGGGTCGATGGCGGGATTCGCGTTGAGCCAGTTGCGGTTCCGAGGATCGAGGGTGCTGTACCTCGCGTGCCTGGCGGCACTGTTCATCCCGTTCCAGGTCATCATGGTCCCGCTCGCCCGCACGCTGGGGCAGGCCGGGCTCATCGACACCTACCCCGGGCTGATCCTCGCCTACACCGCGCAGTTCCTGCCGTTCACGGTGTTCCTGATGACCAGCTACTACAGCGGCATCCCGGCCGAGATCATCGACGCCGCCCGCATCGACGGGAACTCCGTGTACGGGGTGTATGGGCGGATCATGCTGCCGCTCGGGCGGCCCGCGCTGCTCTCGGTGGGCATCCTCAACGCCCTGTTCTGCTGGAACGACGTGCTCATCGCGCTGCTGCTCATGCCTTCTGCCGAGCACCGCACGCTCATGGTCGGCGTGACCTCGCTGCGCGGCCAGTACTCCGCGGACATACCCACGTTCGCCGGGGGCGTGCTCATCGCGGCCGTGCCGGTGCTCGTGCTCTACCTCTGCTTCCAGCGCCAGATCACCGCCGGCGTCACGGCCGGCGCCACGAAGGGATGACATGCGGATCACCGGCTACCGCGCGCTGACGACGGTCCAGGAATGGGCCCGGCCCGTCGGCGACGCCAACGGCGTCTTCGCGGACGGCACCACCACCGTCCCGATCGTCCTGGTGGACACCGATGCAGGCCTCACCGGCGTCGGGATCGGCTCGCACGTCGAGATCGCGGCGGTCTTCGCCGCGATCGAGGGCGAGGACCCGCGCGCCGTCACCGCACTGTACGACCGGATGCTGCGGCGCGCGTTCAAGGCCGGGCACGGCGGGGCCCTGTTCGCCACCATCGGCGCGCTCGACACCGCGCTGTGGGACCTCAAGGCGCAGTGCGCGGACGAGCCGCTGTGGCGGTTCCTCGGCGGGCGCGACCGGGTCGTGCCGGCGTACGCCTCCGGTCTCGACATCGGCCTGGACGACGAGGCCTTGGCCGGGGCCTACCGCGTGTACGCCGAGCGCGGGCTCCGGGCCGCGAAACTCAAAGGCGGCCTTGACGTCGAAGCGGACCGGCGCCGGCTCGCACTGGTGCGGGACGTGCTCATCGAGGCGGGCACGCCGCGGCCGGGGCTCATGCTCGACGCGAACGAGATCTGGTCGCGCAAGCAGGCTGTGCGCCATGTGCGCGAACTCGAACGCGACCTCGACCTCGCGTGGGTCGAGGAGCCGGTGCGGCGCTGGGACGCCGACGGGCTGGCCGTCGTCCAGCGGGGCGTGCGCGCGGCCGTGGCGACCGGCGAGAACCTGACCGGACTCGAGCAGTTCCGGCCGCTCCTGCAGACGGGCGCAGTCGATGTCGTGCAGACCGCCGCGGTCGGCGGCGTCACGCACTTCCTGCGCGTCGCCGCGCTCGCCCACGCCTTCGACCTCCCGGTGAGCCCCATCGGGAACATCCCCGTGGGCCTGCTCCACGCCGCCACGTCCGTCCCCAACCACCTCGTGAGCGAGCTGCAGGACCTGCGCCCGCCCGTCGGCGTCACCGCCGACCTCGACATCGAGGACGGCGCGTTCGTCCTCGGCGACAGCCCCGGCCTCGGACTCACCGTCCATGAGGGAGCGATCGCCGGACTCGGCAGCGCGCCGCGCCCGGCCGACCCCGCCGGGCCGGGCGTCCGGCCCGCGCGCGCCGGACTGCACCTGCTGGCCACCGCCTTGCAGGGCAACGATTCCCACCGATTCCCTGCTCGCCGAGAAACGGAGGAGACCGAGGCACCGCCCGCCCGGCGAGTACCCGTCACCTAACCCACCACCCTGCCTCGCCAATGAAGGAAAGGCACAACGACATGCGGCATTCACCCCCACTGCATTCACCTCAACCGCGCTCACAAAAGAACCGAATCCCCGCCCTCGCGGCGGCCCTGCTTCTCGCCGTCGCCGGAGCCCTCGCGGCCCTCGGCGCCTCCCCGGCACAAGCGCAGACCGCGTACACCTACTACGTCTCCCCCAACGGCAACGACAGCAATCCCGGCACCGCCGCCCAGCCCCTGAAGACCCTCACCGCCGCCCAGCAGCGCGCCCGCACGGCCGCCGCGACGGGCGACGGCGACGTCACGGTGAACCTGCTCGACGGGACCTACCGGCTCAGCGCCCCGCTGCGGTTCGGCGCCGGCGACTCCGGCAAGAACGGCCACACCGTCACCTGGAAGGCCGCCGACGGCGCCCACCCGGTCGTGACCGGCGCGCAGGCCGTGACCGGCTGGACCCTCGACGACGCCGCCACGGGCGTCTACCGGGCCGACGTGGGCACCGGCTTCGACACCCGGCAGCTCTATGTGGACGGACGGCTCGCGCAGCGGGCCCGCACCGGCATCGCCGCGGGCGACATGACGCTCAACGCCTCCGGGTTCACCCTCAACAACGGCAACTTCGACTACCTCGCCTCGCTGCCCGACAAGCAGCGCATCGAACTCCAGGCCATGCTGTCGTTCACCAACAGGTTCGCGCCCGTGCAGGGCATCAGCGGCCGCACCGTGACCATGCAGCAGCCCGCGTGGAACAACAACACCTACGGGTACGACACGATCCAGAGCCCGTTCCGCAACCCCACCTTCTACCTGCTCAACTCCAAGCGCTTCCTCGACCAGGGCGGCGAGTGGTACCTCGACACGACCGCCGGGCGGCTCTACTACAAACCGCTCTCGGGCCAGAACATGGCGAACGCGAAGGTGGAGCTGCCGCGCCTGAAGACCCTCGTCGAGGTCGGCGGCACCTATGACGCGCCGGTGCGCGGCCTGGTGTTCTCCGGGCTCACCTTCACCGGCACGACCTGGCTCGAACCGGGCTCGAACAACGGGTACGCGAACCAGCAGACCGGCACGTTCATCACCGGCGTCCAGCCGAACCGGCCCGCGGACGCGTTCACCTCGTGCAAGTCCGGCTGCAAGGGCTTCGAGGCGGCGCGCAACTCCTGGGCGCAGGCCCCGGCCGCCGTGCAGGTCTCGGCCTCCGACGGGATCACGTTCTCGGACAACGACTTCGTGAACCTCGGCTCGGTCGCCCTCGGCATCGGCAACGACGCGAACGCCCACAGCACCGGTGTGGGCCTGGGCGCCAAGAACATCAAGGTCCTCCGCAACGAGTTCACCTCCAGCGCCGGCGGCGGCATCGTGGTCGGCGGCGTCCGGCCCGACGCGCACCACCCGTCCGACGCCCGGATGGTCAACAGCGACATCCTCATCAGCGACAACAGCGTGCACGACACGGCCGTCGAATACCTCGACCACGCCGCGATCCTCGGCACCTACGCGACGCGGCTGACCATCGATCACAACTACGTGTCCGACATGCCGTACAGCGGCATCAACGTCGGCTTCGGATGGGGCGCCAACGACCCCGGCGGCAGTCCCGAGTACCTCAACCGCGGGCTCTACGACTACCAGCCGATCTACCAGACGCCCACGACCGCACGGGAAGTGCACGTCACGGGCAACCACGTGCGCAACGTCGTGGAGACCCTGTGGGACGCCGGGTGCATCTACTCGCTCTCGGCGCACCCGAGCAGCACGATCAACGGCAACTTCTGCGAGAACAGCGGGCAGCTCGGCCTGTACTTCGACGAGGGCTCGCGGTACTTCACGGCCAACGGCAACGTCTTCCGCAACACCGCGGGCCAGTGGGCGCACGCCAACAACCAGAGCGGCAACCTCACCGGCGACATGACGCTGACCGGCAACTACACCACGAACTCGGCGATCACCGGGCTCGTGGACGGCCAGCGCGGCAACACCGTCCGGAACAACACGACGTTCAGCGCGGGCTCGCCGCCCGCCGAGGCGTCCCGGATCATGGCGGACGCGGGTCCGCGCGACGGCGGGACCGGGGCGACCACCGGCGCGCTGCACTCGGTGAGCGCGAACCGCTGCCTCGACGTGCCGAACTCGGCGACGGCGACCGGCACCCAGGTGCAGATCTGGGACTGCCACGGCGGCGCGAACCAGTTGTGGACCTACACGGCCGCAAAGGAACTGACGGTGTACGCCGACGGGAACAAGCGCTGCCTCGACGCCTCCGGCGGCGGGACCGCGAACGGCACGCCGGCGATCATCTGGACGTGCCACGGCGGTGCGAACCAGCAGTGGAACCGGAACGCGGACGGCTCGATCACGAACGCGGCGTCGGGGCTGTGCCTCGACGTCTCGGGTCAGGGGACGGCCAACGGCACGAAGGTGCACCTGTGGAGCTGCACGGGCGCTTCGAACCAGAAGTGGACGCTGAGTTAGGGCCCTTTCGGATGATGGTGGCGCGGCCCTCGCGGGCCGCGCCATTGCGCTGCCGCGCAGCGGGTCTCAGTCCATGAGTCTCGTGAACATGTTCCGGAAGTCCTCGTCGGAGTATTCGGAGGCCATGGTCATGGTGGTGTCGGAGATGTAGAGGGAGATCGTGTTGTAGGTGCCGTCGAGGCGGTTCGGGCAGGGGTCGCCGATCTCGCGGGCGTACTCGTCGACGAGTTCGCCGGTCTTGAGCGAGTAGGCCTCGATGGTGAAGCGGTGGGCGAAGAACCCGGCCCAGAAGGTGCTGCCGTCGGGGCGGCGGTACTGGCAGGACTCCTGGAACTCGCCGACCTCGGCTTCGACGCAGACCGCGAGTGCGGTCTCGGCGGCGGTCGCGGCGAGCCAGGAGTCGGGGAAGCCGCGGCCCTCGGCGGTCCAGGTGCCGACGAGCCGCATCGGGTGGGGTCCGGGACCGCCCGCGTCGGGGGCGGCGGGGTAGGCGACCGGGTCGGCGCAGTAGGTGCCGGAGGCGAGGACGCCGTCGGCGGCTTCGGCGGCGCGTTCGTGGTCGGGGTAGGCGGTGAGGAATTCGCGGAAGAGGGCCGCGGCGTCTTGGGTCTCGACGCGTTCCTGTGCGCAGTCGAGGAGCCGGTCCGGGACCTGGCCTGCGGCGGCGTTGACCGGTGCGCTGATGGCCTCGGCGTCCCAGGTCCGTCCGGCGAGCCAGTCGTCGACGGCGTGGCCGGTGCAGGGGGACGGGGCCTCGGCGAGGTCGTCCATGAAGGCGGTGACCGTGGCTTCGACCGTGTCGGCTTGGCCGGGGTGGTCTGCGAGGGTGTCGGTGAGCTGCGTGAAGCCCCGCTCGATCGTGGCCGGGTTGGGGACGCCGTCGAGGAGGGCGGCTTGGAACAGGAACTCGGCGCGCTTGGGGCCCGCGCCGTCCCAGAGGGCGCCGGGGTGGTCGAGATAGGTCTCCAGCGTGGCCGCGGCCTCGGTGGGCGAGGCGTCGAGGGCGGCCAGGAGCAGGTCGCAGGCCTCGTGCTCCTCTTCGCCGCGCAGGACGGCCGGGCCGAAGGCGACGCGGTGGACGACGTCGAGACGGTCGAGCGCGGCGTTGGCCTCCTCGCAGTCCCCGGCGGCGTGCGCGGCCTCGGCATCATGGGCGATCCACCACGCGTCGAATCTGAACCAGGTGACGGTGAGCAGGACGAGCGCGGCGGCTGTGACGGCGAAGAACCGGGGCCGCCGGGCCGGGTCCTCCCCCAGGGTCGCGAGGCGGTCGAGGCGCACGCGGCGGGTGAGCCACCAGGCGTGGACGATCATGACCAGGCCCCAGGCGGGCAGCAGGTAGCGCCAGAGCGGGTTCTCGGTCTGGACGGCGGCCGACCACAGCAGGAACCCGGTCCCGGTCAGGGCCAGCGCCGCGAGGACCGGGCGACGCATGGACATGTAGCCGAGGCCCAGCATGGTGGCGTTCCCGGCGACGGCGACGACCGGATCGGTCGCGGGCCGGGGACGCGGGGACGGCGGCGCGGTCGGCGGCGCGATGGGCGGCTCGGTCGGGGCGGGTTCGGGGTACATGGCGGCACTCCTCGGGGCGTCGGGACCGTCCCAGTGGAGCACCGATCGCTCGGGACCGGTCCCGGCGAGCGGGCGGGATCAGCGGTTTCAGTCCCTCGCCGTCCTTACCGTGGCACGATCCGATCTGGACATGAAACCGGACATTCCCCGTACGGGGTCCGGTCACGCGATGACACAGGAACGGGAGATCCATGAAGGCGAAGACGAAGCAGAGGGCCATCGCAGTCGGGGCCGTCGCGGCGGCTGTGGCCGCGGGCGCGGCGATCGCCATCGGCACCAGGCTCAAGCCGACGGCGACGGTCGGCCGGGTCCGCCTGAACAAGTTCGACCGCTGGTTCGACACGCTCGACACCGCCGGGAACGACTACATCACCGAAGCGAACCTGATCGAGGCCGCCGGCCGCGTCCTCGGGGCCCGGGGCGTCCCGGTCGACAGCCCGATGGGGATGGAGCTCCACGAGGCCACGCAGCGGCTGTGGGCCGAGTTCATCGCGCCGAAGGCCATCGGCGACGACGGCCGCGTCGGCCGCCGGGAGCTGCGGACGGCGCTGGCCGAGCACATGCTCGCGGACCAGTTCGCTGCCGCCGCGAAGCTCGCGTCGATCGCGGACGCGTACTTCTCGATCGCGGACGAGGACGGGGACGGCCTCATCAGCTCCGGCGAGTTCGTGCAGCTCATGCGCAACTGGAACGGCGTGGACTACCAGGAGAGCCACCGCGTGTTCGAGTACCTGGACGCCGACCACGACAACCGGATCTCGCCCGACGAGTGGCGCAGCGCGATCTTCAGCTTCTTCCTCGGGAGCGAGCGCAACCACCCGGCGAACGACCTCATGGGCAGGGTCGGCAGCCCGATCCTGGCCCCGGCCAGCTTCTGACCGGACCTGAGGCCCCGGGCGACGTGCTCATTTCCGACGCGTCGCCCGGGGCTTTTCAGTGCGCTGTTTCCAAGCGGCGCAGGGCGACCGCGCGTTCGACGGCTTCGAGCATCGCGTCCGCGCCGTCGGCGGCGCGCAGCACGGAGGCGAACGCGGCGTGCCGCTCCCGGTCGGCGTCGAGGGCGGCGCGGATCGCCGCCGTGACCGCTTCGGTCGAGTCGTCTTCGGCCGCGACGGTGCCGAGCCCGAGCCCGGCGACGCGGGCGGCGTTGCCGCGCTGCTCGTTCGAGTGGGGCGCGAACACGAGCGGGGTCCCGCAGAGCAGCCCCTCGATCATCGACGCGTGTCCGCCGTGGACGACGGCGGCGGCGCTGCGGGACATGAGGTCCACGGCGTCGTGGCGGAACGCGGCGATCTCGATGTCGGCGTCGCCGGCGGCCGCGCGGACCTGTTCGGCGAGCGCGTCGCTGCCGGGTCCGTCGACGCCGAGGGTCACCGCGAGGCGCACCCCGAGGCCGCTCGCGGCGGCCGCGATCCGCAGCAGGTCCTTGTCCCCCGCGCCCGAGCCGCCGAGCGTGACGTTCAGGACCGGCTCGCGGTCGCGCCGCACCGGCTGCTCCAGCAGCTCGCTCGGCACGAGCGGTCCGATGTGGCGGATCTCGGCGGTCAGTCCGGCCATGAGCCCGGCGGTCTCGGCCGGGACGTCGGAGAGCGGGTCGAGCAGGGGCAGGTCGGGCACGAGCACCGCGTCCCCGAGGGGACGGCGGTGCGCGGGATCGATGCCGACCTCTTCGAGGGTCGCGAGGATCTCCGGGAGCACCGCGTGCATCGGGTGGCGGAAGAGGCGCAGGTTGTGGCAGGTGAAGCTCGGCAGGCCGCGCATGGAGGCCGCGACGGACGCCGTGTTGCGCATGTCGCTGACCACCGCGTCGGGCGCGAACCCGTCGATGGCGCGCAGCTCGTCGTCGAGGGAGGCCTGCACGTAGGCGGGGCTGGCGAGGCGCGTGCGGGCGAAGGCGCGCAGGCTCGCGACGTCGTTCATGCCGCGCCAGGCCGGGGCCGGGCCGATCTCGTCGATGCCGATCCATTGCAGCCCAGCGTGTTCGACGAGGGGTCGGACCTCTTCGTGGGCGGCGACGGCCACCGTGTGGCCGGCGTCGGCGAAGCGCCGGGCGGCCGTGCGCATGCGCGTCACGTGGCCGAGGCTCGAGCGGCTGAAGGCGACGAACAGCACCCTCAGCGGACGGATTTCAGGCATCGCTCTGCTTTCTGAAGGGTTCGACGGCGGGGAGTGCCCATCGTGGACCGGGGAGGGCCCGCACCCGAGCGTACCGACGGTCCGTCGCCTGTCGACACTTTTTCAGGACCCGGGACGGCGGCTCAAGAACGTTCGGACTGCACCTCGGCGAGCAGCCGCTTCGCATGGGCCACATCGCGGGCCTGCGTCGCGGTCTCCACGATCAGCGGCACACCGGCCAGCGCCGGGCTCGCCATGACCGCCTTCAGGCCGTCGTCGCCGAGCAGGCCCTCGCCCAGCGCCTCGTGCCGGTCGCGGCGCGAGTCGCACGCGTCCTTGCTGTCGTTGAAATGGATCAGGCCGATCCGGTCCGACCCCACGGCCTTGCCCAGCGCCTTGAGCGAGGCCTCCAGACCGTCCCGATCGGACAGCCGCTCACCGGCGGCGTGCAGGTGGCAGGTGTCCAGGCACAGCCCGACCTCGGGAATGCCCACGGCCTCCAGGTACTCGCCCGCGCTCGCCAGTGTGGACGCCATCGAGTTCGCGCCCCCGGCGGTCGGTTCGACCAGGAGCCGGACCGGCGGCGCATCGTCCAGGACCGCATGGAACGCAGAGGGGAGGCGGCGCAGCGCCGCGTCCCGGTCCCCGTCGATCGACGAGCCGGCGTGCACGACGACCCCGGCCGCGCCGATCCGCGCGGCGGAGGTCATCGCTACGCGCAGGTTCTCGACCGAGCGCTCCACGGTCTCGGGCACCGGGGAGGCGAGGTTCAGCAGGTAGGCGGCGTGCACGTAGACCGGCCAGCCTTGCGCGGTGCACTCGTCGCGGAACGCCTCGGCCACCGCCGCGTCCAGGCGCGGCGGGGCCCAGCCGCGCGGCGAGCCGATGAACACCTGCAGGGCTTCGACCTCGAATTCGAGCGCGTTGGGGATGCCGCGCTTGACCAGGCCGCCTCCGACGGGCACGTGCGCTCCGATCGGATGGTGCACCGCTTTCTTCCGTGGCATCCGGCGCCTCCCGACGACTCGTCTCCTACCGTTCGCGCTCGCTACAGTAGCGGAGCCCGAGGGCCGGGAGGCCCACATGGCAGATCAGCGAACGCGGCGGGAGTGTCGGCCGTTCGGGGCACCATGGACGGCATGGCCCGTGCACCGCGCGAACCCGCGCTCGACCGCTTCTCCCCCGCGACCGCCGCGTGGTTCACCGGCGCGTTCAAGGCGCCCACGCCCGCGCAGGAGGACGCGTGGCGGGCCCTCGCCGAGGAGAAGGACGTGCTGGTCGTCGCCCCCACGGGCTCGGGCAAGACCCTCGCGGCGTTCATGTCCGCGCTCGACGCGCTCGCCTCGGCCCCGCCGCCCGAGGACCCGAAACTGCGCTGCCGGGTCCTCTACATCTCCCCGCTCAAGGCCCTCGGCGTCGACGTGGAACGCAACCTCGCCGTCCCGCTCGAAGGCATCCGCGCCGAGGCGGCCCGGCTCGGCCTGCCCCAGCCGGAGATCCGCGTCGGGGTCCGCTCCGGCGACACGCCGCCCGCCGAGCGGCGCTCGCTCGCGGTCCGGCCGCCGGACATCCTCATCACCACTCCCGAGTCGCTGTTCCTCATGCTCACCTCGAAGGCGCGGGAGGCGCTGGCGGGCGTCGAGACCGTGATCCTCGACGAGGTCCACGCGGTCGCGGGCACCAAACGCGGTGCGCACCTCGCCCTCTCGCTCGAACGGCTCGACGCGCTGCTGGACCGGCCCGCACGGCGGATCGGGCTCTCGGCGACCGTGCGGCCCGCCGAGGAGGTCGCGAGGTTCCTTTCGCCGCAACGGAACGTGGAGATCGTGCAGCCGCCGTCCGCGAAGGTCTTCGACCTCTCGGTGGTCGTCCCGGTCGAGGACATGGGGGACCTCGCGGGCGCCCCGGTCGCCGGCGCGTCCGCCGCCGCCGAGGCCCGCTCCGCCGGGTCGATCTGGCCGCACGTCGAGGAGCGCATCACCGACCTCGTGGAGCAGCACCGGTCCACGATCGTGTTCACCAACGCGCGCCGCGTCGCCGAGCGGCTTTCGAGCCGGCTCAACGAGATCGAGCACGAGCGGCAGACCGGGCAGCGCCTCCCGGAGGACCACGGCCCGGCCCAGTTGATGGGCAACGCCTCCGCGACGCCGGCCGCACCGCAAGTCCTGGCCCGCACGCACCACGGCTCGATCTCGAAGGAGCAGCGCAAGCAGGTCGAGGAGGACCTCAAGGCGGGCCGCCTGCGTGCCGTCGTGGCCACTTCCAGCCTGGAACTGGGCATCGACATGGGCGCGGTCGACCTCGTCGTCCAGGTCGAGGCGCCGCCGTCGGTCGCGTCCGGGCTGCAGCGGGTCGGCCGGGCCGGGCACCAGGTCGGGGCGGTCTCGCGCGGCGTGTTCTTCCCCAAGACCCGCGGCGACCTCATCCAGTCCGCGGTCGTCGCCGAGCGGATGCGGGCGGGCGCGATCGAGGCGATGCAGGTCCCCGCGAACCCGCTCGACGTGCTCGCCCAGCAGATCGTGGCGATCTGCGCGATGGACGACTGGACCACCGCGGACCTCCTCGCGCTGGTGCGCCGCGCCGCGCCGTTCGCGTCGCTCCCCGAATCCGCATTCGAGGCCACTTTGGACATGCTGGCGGGCCGGTACCCGTCGGACGCGTTCGCCGAGCTGCGCCCGCGCCTCGTCTGGGACCGCACGACCGGGAACCTGACGGCCCGCCCGGGGGCCCAGCGCCTCGCCGTCACCTCCGGCGGCACCATCCCCGACCGGGGCCTGTTCGGGGTGTTCCTGGCGGGCACGGACCCGAAGCGCGGCGGCGGCCGCGTGGGCGAACTCGACGAGGAGATGGTGTACGAGTCGCGAGTGGGCGACGTGTTCTCCCTCGGCACCTCCTCGTGGCGCATCGAGGAGGTCAACCGCGACCGGGTCGTGGTCTCGCCCGCGCCCGGCGTGCCCGGGCGGCTCCCGTTCTGGATCGGCGACAGCCTCGGACGGCCCCTCGAACTCGGCCGCGCGCTCGGCGAGTTCACCCGCGAGATCGCCTCGCTCCCAAAGGATCGCGCGCACGAGCGGCTGAACGCGGCGGGCCTGGACGACTTCGCCGCCCGCAACGCCCTCGCGTACCTCGACGAGCAGCGCGAGGCCACCCGGCACGTGCCCGACGACCGCACGATCGTCGTCGAGCGTTTCCGCGACGAGCTCGGGGACTGGCGCGTCGTCGTCCACTCCCCCTTCGGCGCCCGCGTGCACGCGCCCTGGGCGCTCGCCCTCGGTGCCCGCCTTCACGAACGGCACGGCGTCGACCCGCAGCTCATGCACCACGACGACGGCATCGTCCTGCGCCTGCCCGACACCGACGACTTCGGTTTCGACCCCACGGACCTGGCCTTCGACAAGGGCGAGATCACCGACCTCGTCACCGAGGCCGTCAGCGGCTCGGCCCTGTTCGCCTCCCGCTTCCGCGAGGCCGCCGCCCGCGCCCTCCTCCTGCCGCACCGCCAGCCGGGCAAACGCCAACCGCTGTGGCAGCAGCGGCTGCGCTCCTCCCAACTGCTCGAAGTGGCCGCCCAGTACCCGTCGTTCCCGATCATCCTCGAGGCCGTTCGCGAAGTCCTGCAAGACGTCTACGACGTGCCCGGCCTCGCTGAGCTCATGGGCGACATCGAGGCCCGCCGCGTGCGGCTCATCGAGGTCACGACCGCGGAGGCCTCGCCGTTCGCGCGCTCGCTCCTCTTCGGGTACGTCGCGCAGTTCATGTACCAGGGGGACACGCCGCTGGCCGAGCGGCGGGCGGCCGCGCTCTCGCTCGACTCGCGGCTCCTCGGCGAACTCCTCGGCCAGGCCGAGCTGCGCGAGCTGCTCGACCCGCAGGCGCTCGAATCCCTTGAGCGCGAACTGCAGTGGCTCACCGAGGACCGCCGGGCGCGGGACGCCGAGAGTGTCGCCGACCTGCTGCGCCTCCTCGGGCCGCTCCGGGACGACGAACTCGCCGAACGCGGCGCGGACCTTGACTGGGCCGCGTCCCTGGCGGCCGCGGGGCGGGCGCTGCGCGTGAGCATCGCCGGTCGAGAGCATTGGGCCGCCGTCGAAGACGCGGGCCGCCTCCGCGACGCCCTCGGCGTCACACTGCCCGCCGACGTCCCCGAGGTCTTCCTCGAGCCCTCGCCCGATCCGCTCGGCGACCTCCTCGCCCGCTACGCCCGCACCCACGGCCCCTTCACCTCCGGCGACGCCGCCACGCGTTTCGGCCTCGGCACGGCCGTCGCGGACGGCGTGCTCCAGCGCCTCGCCGCGGACGGCCGCCTGGCCGGGGGCGAGTTCCGGCCCGGCGGCGAGGGCCGCGAATGGTGCGACCTCTCGGTGCTGCGGCGGTTGCGACGCCGTTCCCTTGCGGCCCTGCGCAAAGAGCTCGAACCGGTCGCCCCTGCCGCGTTCGCCGCGTTCCTGCCCGAATGGCAGCACCACGGCGGCGGCCTCAGCGACGTGGACGGCCTCGCCCATGCCGTCGAACAGCTCCAAGGCGCGCCCGTCCCCGCTTCGGCGCTGGAGAAACTGATCCTGCCCGCCCGCGTCGCCGACTACAGCCCCGCGCTGCTCGACGAGCTCACCGCCTCCGGCGAGGTCCTGTGGGCCGGGGCGGGCGCGCTGCCCGGCACGGACGGCTGGATCGCGCTCTACCCGGCCGAGACCGCGCCGCTGTTCCTCCCCGAGGCCGTGCCGTTCAACGCCGGACCGCTCCACAACGCGCTCCTGGACGCCCTCGCGGGCGGGTTCGGGCTGTTCTTCCGCCAGCTCGCCGAGCAGGTCCGCGTCGAGCACCCCGAGGCGCTGGAAGCCCAACTGGCCGAAGCACTCTGGGACCTCGTGTGGGCCGGGCGCGTCACCAACGACACGCTCGCGCCGCTCCGCGCCCACCTCGGCTCGGGCAGCGCGCCCGGCGCGACCGCCCACCGGGCCAAGCGCCCGGCCCCGCGCGGGCGGTACTCCCCCGGCGTCGGCTCAGGCTGGCGCGAACTGCGCGCCGGGACCGGCATCGCCGTGCCGCCCACCGTGGCCGGACGCTGGTCGCTGCTGCCCGCGCCCGCGACGGACGCCACGGTGCGAGCCCACGCGCTCGCGACGACGCTCCTGGACCGGCACGGCGTCGTGACGCGCGGAGCCGTGGCCGCCGAGGACATCGAGGGCGGGTTCGCGAAGGTCTACCGGGTCCTCTCGGTCTTCGAGGAGTCCGGCAAGGCCCGGCGCGGGTACGTGGTCGAAGGCCTCGGCGCGGCCCAGTTCGCCGCGGACGGGGCGGTCGACCGCCTGCGCGCCGTCGCCGCCGGCCGCGAACGCCCGCACGAACCCGAGACGATCGTCCTGGCCGCGACCGACCCCGCCAACGCGTACGGCGCGGCCCTGCCCTGGCCCGAACCGCCCTCGGCCGCGGCGCACAAGCCGGGCCGCAAGGCCGGGTCGCTCGTCGTCCTGGTCGACGGCGAGCTCGTCCTCTACCTTGAACGCGGCGGCAGGACGCTCCTCGCCTGGCCCGCAGGCGAAACGGACCCACGTATGCAAGTGGCCGTCGAAGCGCTCGCGGACGCGGTACGGGCCGACGCGGCGGGCGCGGTGTCGATCGAGCGCGTCAACGACGCCACGGCGCTCTCCGCGCCGATCGGCCCGCTCCTGGAGGCGGCGGGGTTCCGTGCGACACACAAGGCCTACCGGCTCCGTCCGTGAGCGGCCGCCGCGCGGCCGGAAGGCGTACCGTTGCAGACCGTCAGAAGGAGAGGTACCCACATGGCTGACGCCGAAGGCACGAACGGCACCGCGCTCCGCGTGTACGGGGCCGAATGGTGCGGGGACTGCCGCCGCACCAAGCGGCAGCTCAACGAGCTCGCCGTCGCGTACGACTACGTCGACCTGGAGACCGAGCCGGCCGCCGCCGACGAGGCCCGGCGCATCTCGGGCCGCACGAACATCCCGGTCGTGGTCTACCCGGACGGCACCCACCAGGTCGAGCCGAGCAACGCCGACGTCGAGGCGAAGCTCCGCGAACTGTCCCTCCTGAACGCGTAAGGCAAGGCCCGGGTCGTCCCTGACCCGGGCCTCAGCTCACTTCACCGGGGCGAGCAGCGCGGCGTTGCACTCGCGCTGCAGCGCTTCATCGGCCCACATCGGGTGCTGCGGGGCGGCGTTGGAGCAGACGATCGAACCCCACGCGCCCACCCGCACCGAGTGCGCGATCGCGTCCCGGCAGATCTGCGCCCCCACCGGGCCCTCCTCGAAGCGGCCGTCGCGCGGCGTGTAGCCGACCCAGCCCTCCCCGAAGAACACCGGGACCCCGAGCCGGGCCGCGTGGTCGGCGGCCGCGTCGATCCAGTCGCGCAGCCGGTTCGCCATCGCGATCCGGTGCGCCCCATAGCCGTTGTAGAGCCAGCGGTCGAACTTCTCGGGGTCGCACCAGTCGTGCACGTAGATCTCGACCGGCTGCATGATCGAGGCCTTCAGCTTCCACGCGTTGGCCTCCGGCAGCCGCCACTCGGCGAGCGGCGGGGCCCCGGCCCGCAGCAGTTCGGCGTCGGCTCGGGCCTGGTCGAACAGCGCCGGGTCGCGGCGCAGCCCGAACTCCTCGATGAGGTCGTCGAGCACGCCGTAGACGTACGGGTGGAAGCCGAGCGCGGTCGCGTTGCGCGGCAGGCCGCGCAGGGACCCGATCGGGACGCCGCCGTAGTTCGGAGCGCACAGGACCTCGGGATGGCGGGCCTGGAAGGCGGCGATGCCGGCCTCGAGCCGGCCCTGGAGTTCGACCACCGCGTCCTCGACGCCGGGCAGCCCGGCCGTCAGGTGTCCGATCTGGACTTCGTTGTGCGGCTCGACGCACGCGATCACGTGCGCGAGGCCGTGCTCGGCGAGGAAGTCCACAAGATCCGCTTGGGCCTCGCCGAGAACGGCGAGCCGGTCCTCCGGGTCGACCGCGTGCAGGGCCTCGTACCAGGCCGGGTCGGCGGCGAAGGCCGGGCTCTGCTGGTACTCCCACGAGGAGGCGATCACCTTGACGCCGTGGCGGTCGGCGGCGCGGCAGAACTCCAGCAGGTGGGCCTTGGCGTCGATCACGGTCGGCTCGCGCACGTCGTACCAGCGCACCCGTGAGCCATAGCCGTTGGAGGCTCCGGCGCCGCCCAGGGGTTCGAGGCGCAGCGCGGAGGTGTCCACGCCGGACCTGAAGAGCAGGAACGGCATCGCGCAGATGCGCACGGCGTTGTAGCCGAGGTCCACGGCGCGGGCGAACGCGGCGTCGAGGTCCGCGAAGGGCTCGCCCGGGCCGGTGCGCACGTACCAGGAGAAGTCCCAGAGGGTGATCGCGAGGCGTTCGGGCAGGTGGTCGAGTGCAGCGGGGAGGACGATCCTCGGCTCTTCGGTCGGCATGCCTTCGACCTTATGAGGGCTTGACATGGCTGTCGATGGTCATTTCAATGGCGGGTATGGACGAACCGACGATCGACGCCGACGACCACGCGGTCGCCGAGGGCTTCGCGGGGCAGCGGATGCTCGTCGTCCCCCGCGCGGCCGCCGAGCGGGCCCTGCGCCATCCGGTGACCGGGAAACTCCTGGTCACGGACGCGGGCTTCTTCCCGCACGCCGCCCGCCACGGCCGCTCCCGCCCGGCCGGCGCCGCCGAGCACCTGCTCCTGGTCTGCACCGGCGGCCAGGGCTGGTGCCGCACGGGCGGCACCCGGTTCCCGGTCTCGCGCGGCGGCGTCGTCCTCCTCCCCGCCCACCGGGCCCACGCCTACGGTGCGGCCGAAGACGATCCGTGGACCCTGTGGTGGCTGCACTTCACCGGCTCGGACGCCGCCGGACTGGTGCGGGCCGCGCACGACGCGGCGGGCGGCCCGGTAACCCACCTCCGCGACCCCGCACCGGTCGCGAGCCTGGTCTCGCAGGTCATCGACGCGCTCGACGCCGGCGTCACCAGCGCGTCCCTCATCCGCGGCTCCGGCGCGGCCTGGCACGCCCTCGCCCACGTCGTCGCCACCGGCCGCCGCCACCCCGGCTCCCAGCTCAGCCCCGTCGAACGCGCCGTCGAACACCTGCGGGCGACCGCCCCGCAACGCACCTCGGCGGCCGCCCTCGCCTCGATGGTGGGCCTCAGCCAGTCCCAGCTCAGCGCCCTCTTCCGCGAGCACCTCGGCGTCTCGCCCCTCCAGTACCAGGTCCAGCTCCGCATGGCCCGCGCCCGCGAACTCCTCGACGGCACCGACCTCCCCGTCGCCGCCGTCGCCCGCGAGACCGGCTACGACGACCCCATGTACTTCTCCCGCCAGTTCCACCACCACCACGCCCAGACCCCCACCGCCTACCGCCGACGCCCCCAGGGCACGTGACTAGCCCTCGAAGCGGCGGGCCTCGGATTCGAGGTGGTGGCGGTAGGCGCGGAGGAGGTCGCGGTAGTGGTCGGGGGTGAGGACTTCGCCGGGGCGGGTGAGGGCGAGTTGGGCGATGTAGGCGACGAGGTCGTCGCCGGGGTAGCTGAAGCCGTCGGTGGCGCCTTCGTCGAGCCAGGTGAGGCGGGGTTCGACGGCGGCGCGGGCCGCTTCGGTGACGCGGCGGGCGTGCTCGGCGGGGGTCGCGGGAGGCCAGCGGTCGGTCTCGGCGGCGATGGCGGCGGCGATCGCGAGGGTCAAGTCACGCTTGAACTTGGAGTCGATCCTCCAGTCCGGCAAGGGGTACCGGGCGTGGAGCGCCGTCGTGGAGGCCATGCGGCTCAAGCGGTCTTGCGCTTGCGGGCGGTGGACTTGGCGGCCTTCTTGGCCGTCTGCTTGCGCGGGGTCGATTTCTTGGCCGCCTTCTTCGCGGCCTTCTTGGCGGTCTTCTTCGCGGGCCTGCGGCCGCCCTCCCTGGCCTCGACGCTCTTCTGGAGGGCGTCCATGAGGTTGATGACCTTGGCCTCGGGGGCTTCCTTCTTGGCCTTGGACGGGGTCTTGCGCCCGCTGGCCTTGGCGTCGATGAGGGCGCGCAGGGCCTCCTGGTAGGAGTCGCTGTACTCCTCGGGGTCGAAGTCGCCGGTCATGGCGTCGATGAGGGTGGCGGCCATCTGGAGTTCCTGCTTGCGGGCCTCGCCGCCGAGGCCGGCGGTCTCGGGCTGGCGGATCTCGTCGGGCCACAGCATCATGTGGAGCACGAGCATGTCGTCGCGCGGGCGGAGCGCGGCGAGGCTCTCGCGGCGGCGGAGGGCGACCTTGACGATCGCGATCTTGCCGGATTCCTCGAGCGCTTCACGAAGCAGCACATAGGGTTTCGCGGCGGCCTTGCCGGGGTCGGCGTAGTAGGACCGCTCGTAGTGGATGGGGTCGATCTGGTCGGCGCTCACGAACTGGACCACGTCGATGGTCTTCGAGGTGCTGACGGGCAGGTCCTCGAGCTCCTCGTCGTCGAGGAGGACGACGTCGCCGCTCTCGTGGTCGACGCCCTTGACGATGTCCTCGGGCGGCACGACCTCGTCGTCGAGTTCGCAGATCTTCTGGTAGCGGATCCGGCCGCCGTCGGCCGCGTGGTACTGGTGCATCGCCACGTCGTGGTTCGACGTGGCGGATCGCAGGCTGACGGGAATGCTCACCAGCCCGAACGCGATGACCCCGGTCCAGATCGCAGGCATGTCCACAGCATGGCACCGAGAGTAATCAAGTAAATGCAATATGTGATCTTTGCTCGCTTGATAATGGCGGGGTGAGCATCGATCAAGCGCGTTGCGCCTGCTCAAGCGGGCCGCCCAGGCGTGGGCCCGACGGCGTCCACGGTTTTGCCCTCGTCCGGCCCGGGTATCTCCGGGCCATGGCACGGGGGCGCAAGCTGGACGAATACCGCAGAAAGCGGGACCTGAAGCGATCGGGCGAGCCCGCGGGCGGGCGCGGCAAGGGCGCGACCGACCGGTTCGTGATCCAGCGGCACGAGGCCTCGCGGCTGCACTACGACCTGCGACTCCAGGTCGGGGACGTGCTCGTCTCGTGGGCCGTGCCGAAGGGCCCGTCGCTCGACCCGCGCGACAAGCGGCTGGCCGTCCAGACCGAGGATCACCCGCTCGACTACCTCGTGTTCGAGGGCCGCATCCCCGCAGGCGAGTACGGCGCGGGCACGATGATCGTCTGGGACACCGGGACCTACGAGAACGTCACGGCCAAGCGCGGCCGGCCGATCGCGATGGCGGACGCCGTCGAGCACGGCCACGTCTCGTTCCGGCTCGAAGGCGAGAAGCTCAGCGGCGGCTTCGCGCTCTCGCGGATGGGCGAGGGCCGGAACTGGCTGCTCATCAAGAAGGACGACGAGGGCGCCGACCGCCGCCGCAAGCCCGCCAAGACCCAGCTCGCCTCGGTCCTGACCGGGCGCACCAACCGGGACCTGGCGTGAACGGCTTCCGGGAGCCCATGCTCGCCTCGCTCACCGAGCGCCGCTTCTCCAGCGGCGACTGGCTGTACGAGCGCAAGTTCGACGGCATGCGCGCCATCGCCGCGCGGGACGGCGGCCGCCCGGAGCTGTGGTCGCGCAACGGGAACCGCCTCGACGAGCGCTTCCCCGAACTCGTGGACGCGCTCGAGGAGCTGGGCGGGCCCCGGTTCACCGCGGACGGCGAGATCGTCGCGTTCGACGGCAGGGTGATGAGCTTCGCCCGCCTCCAGGCGCGGATCCACCTCACCGGCGCCGCGCGCATCGCCGCCACCGGCGTCGCCGTCTACTACTACCTGTTCGACCTCCTCTCCTACGACGGCCAGGACATGACCGGCCTGCCGCTGCGCGACCGCAAGCGGATCCTCCGGCGGGCCTTCGACTTCCGCGACCCGCTGCGGTACTCCGTGCACCGCAACAGCGACGGCGAGGCGTTCTACGAGCAGGCCTGCGAACGCGGCTGGGAGGGCCTGATCGCCAAGCGCGCGACCTCCCGGTACCACCCCGGCCGGTCCAAGGAATGGCTCAAGTTCAAATGCGTGCGCGACCAGGAGTTCGTCGTGGGCGGCTACACCGACCCGCAGGGCTCGCGCGCCGGCTTCGGCGCGCTCCTCGTCGGCTACTACGACCGCGGCCGGACGCTGCGGTACGCGGGCAAGGTCGGCACCGGCTACGACGAGCGCACCCTGCGGGACCTGCGCAGGCGCATGGACGGCCTCGCGCAGGACCAGAGCCCGTTCGCCGATCCGGTGCGCGAGAAGGGCGCCCACTGGGTGCGCCCGAAACTGGTGGCGCAGGTCGGCTTCAGCGAATGGACCCCGGACGGGATGCTCCG
Organism: Glycomyces lechevalierae; assembly: GCF_027622945.1. Lineage (GTDB taxonomy): Bacteria > Actinomycetota > Actinomycetes > Mycobacteriales > Micromonosporaceae > Glycomyces > Glycomyces rutgersensis. The sequence continues at coordinate 748,027 of NZ_JAPZVQ010000001.1, forward strand.
CCACCCCCGCTACCGGGGCGAGCGGATCGACAAGCCCGCCCAAGACGTCGTGAGGGAGACGAGCTGATGGCGCCGATGCTGCAGGTCGCGGGGCACGACATCGCCGTCTCGAGCCTCGACAAGGAACTGTTCCCCGACGACCACTTCATGAAGGGCGACATGCTGCTCCACTACAGCACCGTCGCCGACGCGATGGTCCCGCACCTGGCCGGACGCCCGCTCACGCTGCTGCGCTTCCCGCACGGGATCGGGACGGAGGGGTTCTTCCAGAAGCACCCCACGGGCCGCCTGCCCGAGTGGGTGCGCACGGTCGAGGTCCCGCACCGGCGCACCACGGGAACCGACCACTATGTGGTGGGCGACGACGCCGCGACGCTGCTGTTCCTGGCGAACCTCTCCGCCATCGAGTTCCACATCTGGACGGCCACGGTCGACGACATCGAGCGGCCCGACCGCCTTGTGGTCGACATCGACCCGCCCTCAGGCGTCCCGGTCGCGGTGCTCCGCTCGATCGCCCGGCGCGCCCGCGACCTGTTCACCGAGGTCGGCCTGACGCCGTACCTGCAGGCGACGGGCGGGCGCGGCTACCACGTGGTCGCGCCGCTCGACCGCACCGCCGACTTCCCGTTCGTGCGCGCGCTCGCCGGGGACCTCGCCGACCGGCTGGCGGCCGCCGACCCCGACATGCTCACGACGGCGCAGCGCAAGAACCGCCGCGGCGACCGGATCTTCCTGGACGTCAACCGGAACGGCCACGGCCAGACCTTCGTCGCGCCGTACTCGCTGCGCGCCCGCCCCGGCGCGGCCGTCGCGACCCCGCTCGAGTGGAACGAGCTCGGCCGCTCCACGCCCAACGGCTACAACACCACCGCGATCAGCCGCCGCCTCGCCCGCAAGACCGACCCGTGGGCGAACATGGACGAGCACGCCGCCACCCCGGCCGAGGTGCGGATTCGCCTGGACGCCTTGAACAACGACGCATAGCCGGGGCCGCCGCGAGTGCTTCGCGGCGGCCCGATCAGCCTCAGTGGAGGGGATGGTTCGACGCGTGCGGCGCGTCGGCGGAGCGGCGCGGCGTGAGCACTCCCGCCACGATCGCGGCCACCGCGGCCGAGGCCGCCGCCACGGTGAACCCGTCCGTGAAGCCGTCCAAGGTGTGTCCGATGAGGCTCGCGGCCGCGACGCTCGAGACGACCGCCGCGCCGATCGAGGCGCCGAACTCGTGGAACGTGCTCACGATCCCCGAGGCCACACCCGCCTCCTCGTGCGCGACCTGGCCGAGCGCGGTCGCCGACGCGACGACGAACAGGGCACCGGCACCGGCCCCTCCGGCCGCGACGCCCGCCGTCACCGCTGCCGCGTTGATCCACAAGGCGGGCACCGCGAGACCGGCTGCGGCGACCAGGAACCCGGCCACCGCGAGCGGGCGCCCGCCGAACCTGGCGAGGAGCCGCCCGGTCAGGTTGGCGCCCACCATGGTCGCCAGCGCGACGGGCAGGAACAGCAGCCCGGTCTGGAGCGCGCCGTAGCCGAGGGCGTGCTGGAAGTAGAAGGTGCCCAGGAAGAATCCGGCGATCATGAGCGCCGTCGCCATGAGGATGAGGAAGGCTCCGGTGGCGACCGGACGGCGGGCGAGCAGGGCGAGGTTCATCAGCGGCGAGCGAGCGGTGCGCTGCCACAGGACGAACAGGCCGTAGCCGACGGCGGCGGCGAGCAGCAGCCAGCCCGTTTCGGCTGTCAGCCAGCCGCTTTCGCCCGCGTTGATGAGCGCGTAGATGAGGACGGCCGTGGAGGCGGTCACGAGCAGGGCGCCGAGCACGTCGAGCCGGGCTCGCGCGGCCGCCGCGGTCCGGCGCGGCAGCATGGCCGCGAGCGCGGCGGCGATCGCGAGGCCGATCGGGACGTTCACGTAGAACACCCAGGACCAGCCGGGGCCGCTGGTGAGGAGGCCGCCGAGGAGCACGCCGAGGGCCGCGCCGCCGCCGCCGAGGGCGGACCAGATACCGAGGGCCTTGTGCCGTTCCGCGCCGTCGAAGAGCGTGACCACCAAGGAGAGTGCGGCGGGCGACATGAGCGCGGCGCCCACGCCTTGGGCGATGCGGCCGCCGACGAGGAGTTCGGCGGAGCCGGCGAGGCCGGCGGTGAGGGACGCGGCGGTGAAGAGCAGGAGGCCGGTGAGGACGACGCCCTTGGCGCCGACGAGGTCGGCGATGCGGCCGCCGAGGAGCATGAGGCCGCCGAAGGCGAGGGTGTAGGCGCTCACGGTCCAGGTCAGGGCTTCGCGGCTGAGGCCGAGGTCGGCTTCCATGTGCGGCAGCGCGATCGCCACGACGGTGACGTCGAGGATGAGCATGAGCTGGGCGACTCCGAGGAGTGCGAGGAGTTTCCAGCGCTGGGGGTGCGGGGCCGCGGGTGCGGCCGGTTCGTGGGTCTGGGTCTCGGTCATGATGCCCTCCGGGCATTAAGTCGTATGTTGGAGTACGAGTTATAACCGAGAGCTTAACTCGTATACTCCCGTACGAGATAAACTGGGGTCATGGCTTCTCAGACCCGCCCGCGCCGCCGCGCCGACGCCGAGCGCAGCATCGCCCGCATCGTGGCCGCCGCCCGCGCCTGCCTCAGCGAGAACCCCGACGCCACGATCGAGGCGATCGCGGCCGAGGCGGGGGTGGGGCGCATGACCCTCTACGGCCACTTCAAGACCCGGGCCGAACTCGTGGACGCGGCGCTCGCGGACGCACTCGAAGTGGGGGACGCGAAGCTGGCCGGGATCGATCTCTCCGGCGACCCGACGGAGGCGCTGGGCCGGCTCCTCGCCTCGAGTTGGGACCTCGTGGCCGAGTCGGCCGCGCTGCTCGAAGCGGCCCAGGGCCTGCTGCCCGCGGGCCGCCTCCGCGAACTCCACGCCTCGCCCGCGAAGCGGATGGAGGACCTCATCCGGCGGGGCCAGCGCGAGGGCGCGTTCCGCACCGACCTGCCGCTCCCGTGGCTGGTCAGTGCGGTGCATTACCTGCTGCACGGCGCGGCGGAGCAGTTGCGCGCGGGGAATCTGACCGAGGCGAACGTGGGCCGCGTGGCGACCGAGACCGTGCAGTCGGTGCTGCGCGGCCCCGCGACCTGAGCCGCGGGGCCGCGTGCGGTCTATCGGTTGGTGAGCCGCTCGAGGTGCTCGGGGTAGCGGTCGCCGAGGACGGTGATCCGGTCGGCGGCCGCGGTGATCTCGGCGAGGTCGGCCTCGGTCAGCTCGACCTCGGCCGCGCCCAGGTTCTCGGCCAGGCGCTCGGGCCGGCGGGTGCCGGGGATCGGGGCGATCCACGGGCGCCGCGCGAGCAGCCAGGCGAGGGCGATCTGCGCGGGCGTGGCGCCCTTGCGCTGCGCGATCGCCTCGAGCAGGTCGACGACGGCCTGGTTCGCTTCGCGCGCTTCGGCGGCGAAGCGCGGGATGGTGCCCCGGATGTCGCCCTCGCCGAACTCGGTGTCCGCGTTGATCTTCCCGGTGAGGAAGCCTTTGCCCAAGGGGCTGTAGGGCACCAGGCCGATGCCGAGCTCCTCGAGGGTGTCGAGCACGCCCTCCTCCGGGCGGCGCCACCACAGCGAGTACTCGTTCTGCAGGGCGGCCACGGGCTGCACGGCGTGCGCGCGGCGGATCGTCTCGGGCGCGGCCTCGGAGAGTCCGAAGTGCTTGACCTTGCCTTCGGCGATGAGGTCCTTGACCGCTCCGGCGACCTCCTCGATGGGGACGTGCGGGTCGACACGGTGCTGGTAGTACAGGTCGATGCGGTCGGTGCGCAGCCGCTGCAGCGAGCCTTCGACGACCTCGCGGAGGTGCTCGGGGCGGCTGTCGAGCGCCGTGAGCCCGCCCGGGGCTCCGGTGTTGAGGCCGATGTCGAAGCCGAACTTCGTGGCGATCACGACCTGGTCGCGCACGGGCGCGAGCGCTTCGCCCACGAGTTCTTCGTTGACGTACGGGCCGTAGACCTCGGCGGTGTCGAAGAAGGTCACGCCCTGGTCGACGGCGGAGCGGATCAGGTCGATGTACTCGGCCCGGCTGCCGCTGGGGCCGTAGGACTGGCTCATGCCCATGCAGCCCAGGCCGATCGCCGAGACCGTGAGGCCGTTGCCGAGTTGGCGGCGTTCCATGTGCTTCCTCCTGAGTGGTCGGTGTGTTCAGTGCGCGGGCGTGCGCCCGTACTGCTGGTCGGTGACGGCTTCGGCCCAGGTGACGTCGTCGCCCTCCCACATCGCGAGGTGGGCCATGAACTGGTCGCCGACCGCGCCGTGCCAGTGCTCCTCGTCCGGTGGCGTCCACACGGTGTCGCCTTGGCGCGCTTCGATGATCCGGCCGTCGCGGGTGCCGACGAGCGCGATGCCCGAGACGATGTGGAGGGTCTGGCCGAGGCGGTGGCGGTGCCAGTGCGTGCGGGCGCCGGGGGTGAACCGGACGAGGCTCGCGCGCAGACGCGAGGGCGCGGCGCCGGCGCAGATCGGGCTGATGTAGACCGAGCCGGTGAACCAGTCGGCCGGGCCGGTGGCGGTGGGCTGCTGCTCGATGAGTTCCATGGTCTCGGCTCCTTCACATCCGGATCATGACCTTGAGGGCCTCGCGGGCGTCCATGGCCGCGTATCCGGCCGGGACCTCGTCGATGCCGATGGTGCGGTCGAAGACCTTGCCGGGGTCGACGCTGCCGTCGAGGACGGCCGGGAGCAGTTGCTCGATGTAGCCGCGCACGGGCGCGGGTCCGCCGGTCAGGGTCAGGTTGCGGCCGAAGAACGGCCAGCCGATCTGGGCGTCCGCGTACTGCGGCACGCCGACGCGGGAGACCGTGCCGCCGTCGCGGACGATCCCGAGGGACTGCTCGTAGGCGGGCAGGTGGCCCACGGCCTCGAGGACCTTGCGGACCCCGCGGCCGCCGGTCAGCTCGCGGACCTTGGCGATGCCTTCGTCGCCGCGTTCGGCGACCACGTCGGTGGCGCCGTACTCGCGCCCGAGGTCGGTGCGGGCCTTGTGGCGTCCCATGAGGATGATCTGCTCGGCACCGAGCTGCTTGGCGGCGAGCACGGCCATGAGCCCGACAGCGCCGTCGCCGACGACGGCGACCGTGTCGCCCTCGCCCACGCGGGCGGTGCGGGCGGCGTGCCAGCCGGTGCCGTACACGTCCGAGAGCGTGAGCAGCGAGGCCAGGTGCGCGGAGTCCTCGCCGATCCCGGGCACGGCCACGAGCGTGCCGTCGGCCTGCGGGACGCGGACCGCTTCGGCCTGGCCGCCTTGGGTGCCGATGCCGGGGTCGTTCCAGAAGCCGCCGTGCAGGCACGAGGTATGCAGGCCCTCGCGGCAGAACTCACACGTGCCGTCCGAGACCGCGAAGGGAGCGATCACGAAGTCGCCCTTGCGGATCGAGCTCACCTCGGAGCCGGTGTCCTCGACGACGCCGACGAACTCGTGGCCCATCGTGGTGCCTTCGGGCGTGGCCGGGAGCGAGTGGTACGGGTGCAGGTCGGACCCGCAGATGCACGAGCGAACGACCCGCACGATCGCGTCGGTGGGTGCTTTGAGGACGGGATCGGGGACCTCCTCGACGCGGACGTCCCCTGCGGCGTACATGAATGCGGCCTTCATCGTTGCGCTGTCCTTCCTGGTGGATCGGTCGGTCTCGACGCTAATCGCGATCCGGCCGCCCCGGGAGGGACTGGCGTTACCCCCATGGGCCTCACGTTCGGCGAGTCGTGATTCCATCCGTGTCGGCGGGCGCGTCCGTGGCGGCGAGGCTGCCCAGCAGGGCGAGGCGCTCGGCGCTGGGCGACCCGGCCTCGGCGGTGTAGGCCGTCATGCGCAGCTCGGGGCTCGCGGGGAGCTCCATGGTCTCGTACGTCAGCTCGAGGTCGCCCACGTCCGGGTGGTGGAGGCGCTTCAACCCGCTGCGGTGGAAGCGCACGTCGTGCGCGGCCCAGCGGACGCGGAAGTCCTCGGAGCGGGTCACGAGCTCGCCGATGTGGTCGGTGAGGGACTTGTCGTGCGGGTACTGACCGGCGATCGACCGCATCGAGGCCACGATCTGGTCGGCGACCAGCGTCCACTCGGGCCAGAACGTGCGGGCCGCCGGGTCCAGGAACAGGAACCGGCCGGTGTTGCCGCGCGCCGCGGCGCTCTCGAGCACCGGCTTGTACAGGGCCCGGCCGAGGGCGTTGGCCGCGACGATGTCGCCGGCGCGGTTCTGGACGGTGACGGCCGCGCCCGTGACGGCGTCGATGAACTGCTGCAGCCCGGGGCGGACCTTCGCTTCGGCGGACTGCTCGCGGCGCTTGCGGGCGCCGGGCCCGGCGGCGTGGGCGAGGTCGTGGAGGTAGGCGGTCTCGGCCTCGTCCAACTGCAGCGCCCGCGCGAGGGCGTCCAGCACCTCCGGGGAGACGCCGCGCAGGTCGCCTCTCTCCATGCGCACGTAGTAGTCCACGCTCACCCCGGCCAGGAACGCGACCTCTTCACGGCGCAGCCCCGGCACGCGGCGGCGGCCCGATCCGAAGATCCCGGCCTTGTCCGGGGTGACCCTGTCGCGCCGTGACCTGAGGAATTCCGCTGCGTCCTGCCGTCGATCCATGCGGTCCACGGTACGTCCGGGACGGGGCCCGAAAGGGGTACTGGTATTACCAGGGAACCGTCGTTGCGGCGAAAGCGGCGGCGGAGCGGGATGGAGCAGGATCGGCTGGTGCGCCGCCGTCCGCACGGCCGCCGGGAACGCGGGTACCCGTAGCGGGGTTTTCGGGGTGGCCGGGCCCGTCACGGGTCGCGGTCGAGGAACGGCATCACGACGGCCGCGAGCGGACCCGCGGCGGTGTAGGTGGCGTCGTGAGGGCTGCCGGGGACGACCGCGAGCTCGCCGTGCCGCAGCAGGCGGGCGGCCCGTTCGGCCCACTCGCTGGAGGAGACGGCTTCATGCTCGCCGCGGGTGACCAGGGTGGGCGCCTCGACCGCGGGCAGCTTCTCCTCGATCGGGTCGCGGAGCGCCGCACGGAAAGTGCGCACCGCCCGGACGAGCCCGGCGTCGGCGAGGTCGCGCATGAGGATCGGGAACTGGCCGGGATCCTCACGGTGGAGGCCCCGCAGCCAGCGCAGCGCCTGGCGCGGCATGCTGCGCGCCTCCGGATCCATGGTGGGGCCCGCCAGGACCAGTCTGCGGACGAGTTCGGGGTGGCGGGCGGCGAGGTCGACGGCGATCTGGGTGCCGAAGGAGTTGCCGAGGAGGTCGGCGGGCGCGTTGCCGCTGGCCTTGAGCCATTCGGCGAGCCGTTCGGCGAGCGCGGGGACGTCGAGGATCGCGTCCGGGTGCTCACTGAGTCCGAACCCGGGCAGGTCGACCGCGCGGACGGGGTACCGCGCGGCGAGGAGCGCGCCGACCGGCATGAGGTAGCGGTGCGAGACCGCCAGGCCGTGCACGAGCACGACCGGGGTGACCCCGATCGGCGCGTCGCGCGATTCGCGCGAGTGGACCTGGAGTCCGCGGACGTTGGTCCAGCGGCTCGTGAAGCGCGCGTCGGGCTCGGGCGCGCGGGCCGCCAGCGCGTGCTTCGCGCGCATGGCCTGCCAATCCCATGGTCCTCGCAAGCTCGTCTCCTTCGCTCGGCGGCAGCGGCCCGCGATTACCCTCCGACCAGGGCGCTGAAACCGGCCGCGGGCGGGGCCCGTCCGCGGTCGGTCGGCGCGGCTCAGGTCGTGACGCCGCGGGTGCCCCGCGAGAACACGAGGCCGAGTCCGACCATCGCGACGCCGAGGATCAGGTGGAGCCAGTTGTCGGCCTCGTTGAACGGCACGAAGTTCGCCGTCGAGTCGAGGTCGACCAGCAGGCCGTAGATCCAGAGCACGAGGTAGATCGCGCCGCCCACGAGCAGGAACGCGACCGAGCCGCCCGCGGTGCGGGCCATGACGAGGCCGACGACCCCGAACAGCAGGTGCACGATGTTGTGCAGCACGGACACCCCGAAGACGCCCAGGAGCATCGCGTCCGAATGATGGCCCGCGAACGTCATGGTGTCGAAATCGGTCGTGATGCCCGGGATGAACCCGAGGATTCCGACGAGCAGGAAGACGAGGGCGATCGCCATCGTCACGGTCTGCACGGGCGTGCGCGTGCGGGGCATTGATGATTGAGACATTTCGGGCCTCCCTTTCCGGTGGCCGGAAGGAAATACCCGTTCAGCGCTCTTTCCAAGCCCCGACGCCTGGCACGGGCCCGCGCCCTGCTCCGAAGGGGACGCGGGCGCGCCTCGGTTTCGGTCGTTCGGGCACGATCACCGCAGGCGCGCCCGCCGCGACCGAACCCGACACTCGGCTCGGACGGGCTCCCGCCTTCACACTCGCGACGCGGCGCGGCGGTGGAGGCGGCGGTGGGTCGAGGGCGTGGTGTCGAGGTGCTCGAGGAAGGCCGTGCGCAGCGTCTCGGTGGAGCCGAATCCGCAGCGCCGCGCGACCGCGGCCAGGGGCAGCTCGCTCGTCTCGAGCAGCCGGGCGGCGGCCTCGGTGCGGACCATGCGCACGTACCGGCCCGGGGTCGTGCCCACGTGGGCCGCGAACAGCCGCGCGAGCTGCCGGGCGCTCACCCCGGCCCGGGCGGCGAGGGCCGCCGTGGAGAGGTCCGCGCCCGGATGCGCGACCGCGTGCGCGGCGAGGTCGCGCACGATCCGGTGCTCGGGCGGCGGCGCGGCGAGGAACGTGCTGATCTGCGCCTGGTTGCTGGGGCGCTGCAGGTAGGTCACCAGGCGGCGGGCCGCCTCCCTCGCGAGCGAGGCCCCTTCGTCCTCTTCCACGAACGCCAGCGCGAGGTCGAGCGCGCTGGTGACGCCGGCGGCGGTCGCGATGCGGCCGTCGCGGATGAACAGCGGCCCCGCGTCCACTTCGACCAGCGGGTACTGGGCGGCGAGCAGGTCCGCGTAGGCCCAGTGGGTCGTGGCGCGGCGCCCGTTCAGCAGCCCGGCCGCGGCGAGGACCGTCGCGCCGGTGCACACCGAGGCGACGCGGCGGCTCAGGTGGGCCAGGCGCCGGACCTGGGCGGTGAGCCGCGGGTCGGCGGCGGCGGCCTCGTGGGTCCGGCCGCCCGCGACGAGAATCGTGTCGAGCGGGCCGCGAACCTGGTCGAGCCGGAGGTCGGCGAGGAGCCGCAGCCCGGACTGGCAGCGGATCTCGCCGCCGTCGGCGCCGGCGAGTTCGATCGTGTAGCCGCGCTCGGCGCCGAGCCGGTTCGCGGCGTCGAACACGTCTGCGGGCGAGGCGATGTCGAGCATTTCGGCTCCGGGGTAGCCGACGATGACCATGCGCCGCGGTTCGAGCATGAGGGCGAGGCTAGCAGGGCGGGTCGGTTCGACGCGGTTCGCAGGTTTTCGGACATCGAGGCGCTGCGATCGCTCGGGCCGCTGGAGGCTCGTGGGCATGACGACGAATCCGCAAGCGGCGCAGGTGCAGACGATCGCGTTCGTGCTGTATCCCGGGATCACGGCCCTGGACCTGGTGGGGCCCTTGCAGGTCCTCGCCGGCTTGGCGCAGGCGTCGCCGGGGTTCGAGGTCGCGGTGGTGGCGGAGCGGCTGGGGCCCATGCCGACCGACACGCCCCTGGCCGTGGCCGCGGACCGCACGTTCGAGGAGGCGCCTCATCCGTTCGCGCTCGTGGTGCCGGGCGGGGACGCGCCGGCGCTGCGGGCGATGGGCGACCCGCGCCTGCTCGACTACCTGCGCGGGGCCGCCGAAGGCGCCGAGATCGTCGCGTCGGTGTGCACCGGTTCGCTGCTGCTGGCGGCGGCCGGACTCTTGGAGGGCCGCCGCGCCACGACGCACTGGACGTACCGGCACCTGCTCGGCGTCTTCGGCGCGATCCCGGTGGCCGCCAGATGGGTCGAGGACGGCCCGGTCGTCACCGCGGCGGGCGTCTCCGCCGGGATCGACATGGCGTTCCATCTCGCGGCCCGTCTCGCCGGGGCCCCGACCGCGCGGCTCCTCCAGTACGCGCTCGAATACGATCCCCAACCGCCGCAAGGGGGTCTGGACTGGGACGACGCCCCCGGGGACGTGTTCGCGCCGTTCGTCGACCGGTACGTGCGCGAGGCCTGGTCTGCTCGTCCTGAGTGGATCGAACGCCTCGACGCGCGCCGGTGACGCGCCGCAGGACGCACGCGCTCCTGGCGGGGCTGTGGGTCTCGCAGTGGCTGGCCCCGAGCTTTCTCGGCATGGGCGGGCTGACGACCATCCTCTACCGGGAAGGCGTCCCGCTCGAACGGCTCGGCGCCCTCCAGGCGCTCACCCTCATCGGCTTGGCGCGCCTCGCGTGGGCGCCGCTGATGGACCGCTTCGGGGTCCGCCGCCTCGGCCACTACCGGTCGTGGCTGCTCGTCGCGCAGCCCGCGATGGTGCTGCTCGTGGCGGCGCTGGTCCCGCTCGACCCGGTGGACGACCTCGCCGCGGTCGCCGCGCTGGTGGTGGCGATCTGGGTGGTCATGGGCGTGCAGGACGTCGCGACCGATGCCTTGTCGGTCAGGCTGCTCGACGCGGCCGATCGCGGGATCGCCAACGGCGTGCAGACCGCCGCCGGGTTCCTCGGCACGCTCGTCGGCGCCGGCGCGGTGCTGCTCGTCTTCGACCGGTGGGGGTGGACGCCCGCGCTGGTCTGCCTCGCGGCGGCGACCCTCTTGCCGCTCATGCAGATCCTCCGGTTCCGGGAACCGCCCGCGGAGGCCCGCGACCGGGCCGGGTTCGGTTCGCTCGCCACTCTGCTGCGGCAGCCCGGGACGGCCCGGTGGGCGCTGGTGCTGCTGCCGTTGATGTGGGCGGGCATCGGCGGCTACTTCGCGGTACTCACCCCGATGCTCGTGGACCTCGGCTGGTCGCTGACCCGCATCTCCCTCACGGTGACCGTCCTCGGCAGCCTCGCCGCGATCGCGGGCGGGATCGCCGCCGGCCGCGTCACCGCCCGGGTCGGGCGGGCCCGCAGCCTGACGCTGTTCGGGACCGCGCAGCTCCTCGCCGCTGCGGGGCTCCTCCCGGTCGCGTTCGGCAGCGGTGGCCACATGTTCGTTGCGGCCGTGGTGATCGCGATCCACCTGGCCTACGCCGCGGCGGTCACCACGGCGTCCACCGTGTGCATGGACCTCTCCCGGCCCGCGAGCGCCGGGAGCGACTACACCGCGCTGACCACGATCGGCACCGGCGTCTCCCTCGCCACGGGCGCAGCGGCCACCGCCGCGGCCGGGGCCTTCGGGTACCCGGTCGTCCTGGGCGGCTCGGTCCTGCTCCTCGCCGTCGGCGTCGCCGCGGCTCGCACGGCGCCTATTCGCGACCGTGCGGATGAGCGCCGGGACTAAACGCGACAAAGCATTCCCGAACCCTCCAACGCGGACGGCGCCTGTCAGATGAACGACAGGTCGCAAGGCGTGCGGCGTGCCAGCCAGTGGGACGGTGGTTGCCCGGTGCGGCGGGCGTGCCTATTATTCCTACTATTCTGATCAAGTTAATCGAAGTAATAGAGAATGAGAGCCATGAGCGCCATCCCCTTGCCCCCCAAGAACGTCAAGCGCCGCAGCGTGATCGCCGCCGCCGGCGCCGTCCTCGCCGCCGCACCGGTGCTCGCCGCGTGCGGCGAGGACGATGCCGCCGGCGCCGAGGACACGGCCAGCGGGACCATCCGCCTCGGCTACTTCGGCAACGTCACCCACGCGCCCGCCCTCGTCGGCCTCCAGGCGGAGGTCTTCAAGCAGACGCTGCCCGCCGAGGTGACCATCGAGGAGACCGTGTTCAACGCCGGCCCCTCGGCCATCGAGGCGCTGTTCAACGGCGCCATCGACATCTCGTACATCGGCCCGAACCCGGCGATCAACGGCTGGGCGCAGTCCGGCGGCCAGGCGCTCCACATCATCGCGGGCTCCACCTCCGGCGGCGCGGGCCTCGTGGTCAAGCCCGAGATCGCGACCGTGGAAGACCTGCGCGGCAAGGCCCTCGCCACGCCGCAGCTCGGCAACACCCAGGACGTCGCGGCCCGCTACTGGCTCAAGGAGCAGGGCTTCGCGACCGACGAGAACGGCGGCGGCGACGTCGCCGTGACCCCGATCGAGAACTCCGAGGTGGCCGCCGCGTTCGACGACGGCACCGTCCAGGCCGCGTGGGCCGTCGAGCCGCGCTACTCGGACCTCCTGCTCAAGCACGGCGCGGTCGAGTTCCTCAACGAACGCGAGCTGTGGGACGGCGGCGAGTTCGTCACCACGCACGTGATCGTCTCCAAGAAGTTCCTCGACGAGAAGCCCGCGCTCGTCAAGGCGTTCCTCGAAGGCCACCTCGCCGCCCTCGACTACATCGCCGCCAATCCCGAAGAGGCGCAGACCGTCTCGAACGACCGCATCGAGTCCCTGACCGACAAGCGCCTGGACGACGCCGTCATCGCCGCGGCCTTCGCGAACCTGAGCTTCACCGCGGACCCGATCGCGGCCTCGCTCGACGGCAGCAAAGAGCACGCCGTCGAGGTCGGCCTCCTCGAGGACGTGGACCTTAAGGGCATCTACAAGCTCGACCCGCTCAACGAGGTGCTGTCCGCGCGCGGCGACGCCGAGGTCTCGGCGGGTGACCTCGCATGAGCCCCGCCCGCACGGCGCCGCCCCACGGCACCGCCGAGCGGGCCGCCGACGAGGCCCAGGGCTCCGGCGCCGTGGTGCTGACCGACGTGGTCAAGCGCTACGGCCGGGGCCCCGGGGCCGTCACGGCCCTCGACGGCGTGTCCCTCAGCGTCCGGCCGGGCAGCTTCGTCTGCCTGCTCGGCGCCTCCGGCTGCGGCAAGAGCACGCTGCTCTCGCTCGTCGCCGGGCTCGACGACCTCACGGCCGGATCGATCACGAACGTCGACCGCCCGGTGGCCATGATGTTCCAGGAGTCGGCGCTGTTCCCGTGGCTCACCGTCACGGGCAACATCGAGATCGCACTGCGGGTGAGAGGCGTCGGTCGGGCTGAACGACGCCGCAAGGCCGCGGAGCTGCTGGAGACCGTGCGTCTCACCGGGTTCGCGCACAAGCGCCCCCACGAGCTGTCCGGCGGCATGCGCCAGCGCGTGGCGCTCGCGCGGGCCCTCGCGCAGGACGCCTCGGTGCTGCTCATGGACGAGCCGTTCGGGGCGCTCGACGCGATGACCCGCGACCTCCTCCACGACGAGCTGGAGCGGATCTGGCGCGAGCGGGAGCTGACGGTCCTGTTCGTCACCCACAACGTGCGCGAGGCGGTGCGCCTGGGCGACCAGGTGGTGCTGCTCAGTTCACGGCCGGGCCGGGTGCTCAACACGTACGACGTGGGGCTCGAGCGGCCGCGCCGCATCGACTCGGCGCCGGTCGCCGAGCTCGCGGCCGAGATCACCGACGCGCTGCGGGAAGAGGTGGCCCGCCATGCCGGCTGAAGTCTTGGGCGCCAAAGAGAAGGACGATTCGCGCCAGACGGTCTCCGGGCTGGACGAGCTGGAGCGCGTGCCGGTCTCCGACACCCGGTGGGGCCGGTTCGGCTCGCGCCTGTGGGCCGGGACGTGGCCGAAGGTGCTCGCGCTGGTCCTCGTCATCGGAGCGTGGCAGGCGCTGTTCGTGAGCGGCTGGAAGGACCCGTGGGTGCTCCCGTCGCCGCTGACGGTGTGGGAGGACCTGTCGTCCTATATGGCCACACCGGATTACTGGCAGGCCATCGGGATCACGCTGCAGCGCGCGGTGACCGGGTTCGCCCTGTCGGTGGCGGTCGGCTCGGCGCTGGGCATCGCGGTGGCGCGGTTCAAGCCGCTGCGCGCGGCGATCGGGTCGCTCATCACGGGGCTGCAGACGATGCCGTCGATCATCTGGTTCCCGCTGGCCATCCTGCTGTTCCAGATCTCGGAGTCCACGATCATGTTCGTGGTCGTGCTCGGGGCGGTGCCCTCGATCGCGAACGGGATCATCTCCGGCATCGACTACGTGCCGCCGGCCTGGAAGCGGGTCGGCGCGGTCCTGGGCATGCGCGGCCTGACCTTGTACCGGCACGTGATCCTGCCCGCGACGCTGCCGTCGTTCGTCTCCGGCCTCAAGCAGGGCTGGGCGTTCGCGTGGCGGTCGCTCATGGCGGGCGAGCTGCTGGTGATCGTGGCCGGGCAGGGCTCGATCGGCGCACTCATGCAGGGCGCCAGGGAGTTCAGCGACTCCGCGCGGGTGCTCACCTGGATCATCACGGTCCTGGTGATCGGCATCCTCGTGGACGCGCTGTTCCGCGCCGCCGACAACCGCATCCGCGAATCCTGGGGCCTCAACCAGGACCGCTGACGACGTCGCTTCCCTTCGCCGCGCGCCGGTTCCGGCGCGCGGCGCCGTTCTACCCACTCCGAGAGGAACCACCTTGCGACTCACCCGACGCTCCCTCGCCGCTCTCGGCGCGGCCGCCACCGCTGCGCTCATCGCACCCGCTGCGGCCCAAGCGGATCCGGCCGCGAACCGGGGCCACTGGCACCTGGCCGCGCGGGACGACTTCCGGCACGGCCTGCGGCACTGGACCGCCGAACTCGAGAACGGCGGCACCGTGGAAGCCGAGCGCGGCAAGCTGATCGTGGACGTCCCGGCCGGGGCCACGATCTGGTACCGCCACCTGCTCGAAGGCCCTTCCGCGGTCGAGTACACGGCCGTCCCGATCAGCGCGGGCGGCCCGAACGACCGCGTCTCGGACCTCAACACCTTCTGGGGCGCAAGGGATGTCCGCTCCCCCGACGACCTCTTCGCCACGATCCGCGGCGGCGCGCTCGCCGAATACGACTACCTGAAGACCTACTACGTGGGCTTCGGCGGCAACTACAACACCACCACCCGCTTCCGCCGCTACGTGGGCGAGCCGGGCAACCGGCCGCTCATCTACGACCGCACCGAACCGCTGCTCACCGCGAACGAACCCCACCGCGTCCGCCAGATCGTCGACGGGCAGCGCGTGCAGTACTGGATCAACGGCTCGCTCCTGTTCGACTACACCGACCCCGAGCCTTACACGGACGGCTGGTTCGCCCTCCGCACCACCTGGAGCCACCTGGAGATCAGCGACTTCAAGGTGTGGAAGCGCCGCCCGTCCTGATCGGTTTCAAATACAGGTTGACATCTGGATACCGGCTTGTATTCTTGGTTTCGTGCATAGGGAAACCCGCCCGACCAGGCTCACCCGCAAGGAGAGCCAGGTGGAGACGCGACGACGCCTCGTCGAGGCCGCGATCGAGCTGTTCGCGCAGTCCGGCGTGGCCGCGACCTCGCTGAACGCCGTCGCCGAGCACGCCGGCTTCAGCCGGGGCGCCGTGCACGGCAACTACTCGAGCAAGGACGAACTGGCGGCGGCCGTGGCCGAATCGGTGGTCGGCGAACTCGGCCCGCAGCTCCGGGAATGCCTCCAGGCCGAGGCCCCGAGCGGGACGCGGCTCGCGGCGTACCTCCGCGCCTTCCTCGAGTACTGCTCGGCGCATCCGGACGCCACCCGCGCGCTCATCGCGGTGGTCGAGTACTTCGGGCGGCAGCAGCCGCAGTACTACGGCGACCGCGCCGCCGCCTCCGTCGCCGACCTCGTCGCCCTCTTCGAGGAAGGCCAGCGAGCCGGCGAGATGCGCGCCTTCGACGCGCCGACGATGGCGTTCGCGGTGCGCACGGTCCTCGACAACACGGCGATGCGCTTGTCCGCCACGCCGAACGATGCGGGCGAGGTGACCGCGGAGATCGTCGCGCTGTTCACCGCCGCCACCCGCAGCGAAGGAGCACCGGCATGAGCCGCACCTACCGCGCGACCGTCCGCGGCCGCTTCGAGAACCTCACCGCCGCGCAGCGGGAGCGGCTCCGCGCCGAGCAGAGCGAGCACGACATGTTCGCCGCCCGCTTCGCCCCCGAGGGCGTGTTCCTCTACGGCCCCGAACTGGTCGGGTACCAGTTCCGGTACCTGCTGAGCATCGAGGATGGCAGCCCAGAGGACGCCGACTTGCTCGCCCGCCTGGAAGCCGAAGATCGGGCCGAGGCCGGCATCGGGGAGCGCGGCTTCGAGGGCCGCATCACGGACACGAGCCTGGTCTGTTTGGAGGACATGAAGATCCGCGGCAAACGAGGCTGACCGAGAAGGCACGTCCGGGCCGACGGCCGCTTCACCCGCGCCGCGTTCATGCACCAGGCCGTCCACAGTGATGAGTGAATCGGGCGCGGCCCGGTCGTCTCCGGCTGAGGTCCGCAAGGGCGCGTGGGGAAACCGGCCGTACGATGCCCGGATGGTCGTGCTCGAGACTCCCCGCCTGACACTCCGCCGCTGGCGGGAGGAGGACGTCGCGCCGATGGCCGCCGTCAACGCCGATCCCGAGGTCATGCGCTGGATCCGCGACGGCAGCGTGCGCGACGAGCGGCAGACCCGCGACGGCATCGCGGCCTGGGAACACGACTGGGAGACCGACGGCTTCGGCCTGTTCGCCTTGGAGATCCGCGCGACCGGGCGGCTCGCCGGGTTCACCGGCCTCGCCGTCCCCCGCTTCCTGCCGGAGGTGCTGCCCGCCGTCGAGATCGGGTGGCGGCTCGGCCGCGACCACTGGGGGCAGGGCCTGGCCACCGAGTCCGCGCAAGCCGTGGCCGCGTTCGGGTTCGAGGATCGAGGTCTCGAGCGGATCGTCAGCATCGCTCAAGTGGGCAACGCCGCCTCCGAACGCATCATGGTCAAACTCGGCATGCGCCTGGAGCGCGAGACCGTCAGCCCCGGCACCGGTCGGCGGGTGCGGGTCTTCGAGCTGTCTGCGGACGAGTACGCCGCCGCCTGACCAGGGCGGGGCCGGGCCCCGCCCTCATCCCGGATCAGGCGACACCGGGTCGGTCGCCGACCCAGCGTGCCAAGGCCGCCCGGAGACCGTCCGCGTCATCGGCTTCGCCGGCCCAGGCGGCATGGCCGTCGGGGCGGATCAGGACGCCCGCCGGGACCGCGCACTCGCCTTGGCCGGGAAGCGGCCAGTGCTCCGACACCGATGCGGCCAAAGCGAAGACGACCTGGTCGAGCCAGCCTTTCGCGGTGGCCTCCAACGCGTCGGCGTCTCGGAGCGCGAGCAGCACCGGACGGCCCGAGCCGAGCAGCTCGCCGATCCGCGTCACTCCGCCGGGGGCGCGCAGCTCCGCGTCCGGCACGCGGCGGCCGGCCAGGGGGTGGTCGCAGCCGGTCTCGTAGCGCTGGTCGAGCCCGGTGATCATGAGGCCGAGGCGGTGGCGCACGTCGTCGGTGCCGAGCAGGTCGCCCATGACGTCCCGGAGGGCGTCGGCGTGGGCGCCGGGGCGCATGAGCTGGGTCTGGGCGCGGGTGTTGTGCAGGAGCCGCTCGCCGACCGGACGCCGTTCGCCCCCATAGGTGTCGAGCAGGCCGGCGGGGGCGTCGCCGCGCACGGACGCGGCGAGCTTCCAGCCCAGGTTGACCGCGTCCTGGACGCCGGTGTTGAGGCCTTGTCCTCCTGCGGGGTAATGAATGTGGGCGGCATCCCCGGCAAGGAGGACGCGGCCGTCGCGGTAGCGGTCGGCCAGGCGGGCCGCGTCGCCGTAGTGCGAGAACCAGATCGGGTCGTGCATCCCGAAGTCGGTCCCGGCCACTTCCGTGAAGCTGCGGCGGAAGTCCTCGAAGGTCGGTTCGGCGCCGCGTTCGTGGACGCGGTCGTGGCGCTGCACGATGAGTCGCCAAGAGCCGGGCTGCAACTGGATCACCGAGTAGTCGCCGGGGCCGCGCCGCGCGCCGAAGAACATGTCCTCCGGCGGGTCGGCGAGCTGGACGTCCGCGAGCATGCCGAGCACGGTGGACTCGGTGCCGGAGAAGCCGATCCCAGCGAGCTTGCGGACGGACGAGCGGCCGCCGTCGCAGCCGACGAGGTAGGCCGCGCGGACGCGGCGCGGGTGCTCGCCGCCCAGTTCGACCTCGACGCCGGTCCCGTCCTGGGCGAGCCCGACCACGGGCGATCCCCAGTGGACGGCAGCGCCGGCGTCGCGGGCGCGGGCGTCGAGTTCGCGTTCGATCTCGGACTGGACGAGGCCGAGCATGTAGGGGAAGCGGGTCGGGAAGTCGCCGAAGTCCATGCGGAGCCCGCCGAAGTGGCCGGCCTGCATGACGCGGCCGCGCTCCAGGAGGGGCGCGAGCAGGCCGCGCTGGTCGAGCAGTTCCATCGTGCGGGCGTGGATGCCGCCCGCGCGGGACTCGCCGCTGCGCCCGGGCAGGGCGTCGACCAGGGTCACGTCGATCCCGGCGAGGCGGAGCTCGAGGGCGAGCATGAGGCCGGTGGGGCCGGCTCCGGCGATGACGACGTCGGTGGTCTGGGTGGAAGCCATCACGCACTCCTTAACGTTGTTAAATCTAACATCGTTAAGGCTAGATCGAACCCTGTTAAGGTGTCAAGCGGCCCCCGATTGGAGACGGATGTGAAGCTCACCGCTCAGCTCATCGCCGAGACCGCGCTCGACCTGCTCGACGAGGTCGGGCTCGACGGCCTGACCATGCGCGCGCTCGCCGGCCGGCTCGATGTGAAGGCCCCCGCGCTCTACTGGCACGTCAAGAACAAGCGCGAACTGCTCGACACCATGGCCGAGCACGTCTTCGCCGAGGCGGTGGAGGGCCTGGAGGCGCCCCGCCGCGGCACCACCTGGGAGGAGTGGCTGGCCGCCCTCGTCGGGCGGCTGCGCGGCGCGATGCTGCGCCGCCGCGACGGCGCGAAGGTGCTGGCGGGGACCTTCGTCAGCAACGACTCCCTGTGGCGCACCATGGAGCTGACCCTGCGCATGATGATCGACGCCGGGTTCGACGACCGGAGCGCCATACGCGCCGCCACGATCCTGATGCACTACACGATCGGCTACGTCATCGAGGAGCAGTCGCGCATGGGCGCCGACTACGCCTCCAATCCCTATGTGGACGGCCGGTTGGACGAGGCCGTCGATGCGGACCGGTTCCCGCTCACCGCCGCCGCGTCGGCCGAACTCGCGGCCGCCGATGCCGACGGGGAGTTCGACCACGGCATCGCAGTCATCCTCGCGGGGATTCGCGCTTCGACGTCTGGGCCGGGTCCGCGACACTCGGGCTCCGGTCGGGCCGCGGGGTGACGAGCCGGCGTTCCACCGGAGCGCCCGGCTCCGCGATGCCCTTGCACAGCAACTTGACCGCCGTTTCGGCGACGCCGACCGGTTCGGATTCGGGCGCCGAGTACGAGAGCAGATGGAGGCGCGCGAGTTCAGCGGAGCGCGCCGATCCGCCGGGATGCCGAGCGCGGATCGCATTCCGGGCCCGAGGGTGACCGACACGACGGGTGGCGTGCTTCGCCGGGGCGGCCCCGGCTGGATACCGTTCAAGCATGGACGCAATCCGGGACGAGCACGGCATCGGCGGGATGGAGGGCGCGGCGCCCGACGCGGGGATGGTCGCGTTCGCGCGCCGGATGCGGGAGGACTTCGCCCGGTTCCTGATGGAGTACCAGTTCGCCGCGGACGAGGTGCTCACGAAGGTGACGATCCTCCGCAGGGAATTCCTCCACCTGCACAACTACAACCCCATCGAGCACGTCGCCTCGCGGATCAAGACGCCCGAGAGCATCCTCGACAAGGTCGCGCGCCGCGGCCTGGAGCCCTCGCTGGAGTCGATCCGCGAGCACATCACGGACATCGCCGGCATCCGCATCACCTGCAGCTTCATCGCGGACACGTACCGCGTCCTCAAGACCCTCACCTCCCAGCACGACGTGCGGGTGCTCACGGTCAAGGACTACATCGAGAACCCGAAGCCGAACGGGTACAAGAGCCTGCACGCGATCATCGAAGTGCCGGTGTTCCTGTCGACCGGGCCCGTCCCGGTGGTCGTCGAGGTCCAGATCCGCACGATCGCGATGGACTTCTGGGCGAGCCTGGAGCACAAGATCTTCTACAAGTACGACGGCGCCGTCCCCGCGCACCTCGCCGAGGAGCTGAGCGCGGCCGCGGCGGCGGCCGAGCAGCTCGACCGGCGCATGGAGCAGTTGCACGCGGAGGTGCACGGCCCGGCCGGGGCCGCCGCGCACGAGGCCCCGAGCGGCGGGCTCGACGAGGCGCTCCTGCAGCGGCTCTGGGAGCTCTCGCAGCAGCACGCCGACTGAGGGCCCGGGCCGCCACCGGGTTCGGAGGTTGGCACGCTGCGACCACATTGATCTATTTACATGCCTCATCTTGCGTGGCTATGCTGATCCGAGGATTCGTACGTTTCGGGATCCTGATCGAACGTTTCGAAGCCGCTGCGGCTGTGATCGATAACAGCTTCGGTACCCGCGGCAGAAGCGTACGGCTGCAAGAGAAAGGCACCCCCAGTGAAACCATCCACCCTTCGGGCGCGGATCGTGGTGTTCGCCGCCGCGTTCGTGGTCGCGGTGGCGGCGGCCGCGTTCGCCGCCGTCGCGGATCCGGCGCCTCACCCGGCACAGGCGCAGTCCCTGCCCAGCACGTTCCATTGGAACTCGACCGGGCCGCTCATCGGGCCCAAACCGGACGGCTCCCACAATCCGCAGGGGATCAAGGACCCCACCGTCGTCTACTACGGCGGCGAGTACCACGTGTTCGCCAGCACCGCGAGCTCCGCGGCCGGCTACAACCTCATGTACACGCACTTCAGCGATTGGTCGCAGGCGGGCTCGGCCCCGCACTACTACCTCGACCGGTCCGGGATCGGCGCCGGCTACCGCGCCGCTCCTGAGGTGTTCTACTATGCGCCGCAACGCCTCTGGTACCTCGTCTACCAGGACGGCAACGCCGCCTACTCCACCAACCCGGACATCTCGAACCCGGCCGGATGGACCGCGCCGAAGCACTTCTACGGCTCGATGCCCCAGATCATCAAGAACAACATCGGCAACGGCTACTGGGTCGACATGTGGGTCATCTGTGACACCGCCAACTGCCACCTGTTCTCCTCGGACGACAACGGGCACCTCTACCGGTCGCAGACCTCCGTGGCGAACTTCCCGAACGGCATGAGCGAACCCGTGATCGTCATGCAGGACTCCAACAAGTACGCGCTGTGGGAGGCCAGCAACGTCTACAAGGTGGACGGTTCAAACCAGTACCTGCTCATCATCGAGGCGATCGGCTCGAACGGCCGCTACTTCCGGTCGTGGACCTCGAGCAGCATCGCCGGGCCCTGGAGCGCGCTCGCGGCCAGCGAGAGCAACCCCTTCGCGGGCAAGGCGAACGTGTCCTTCCCGTCCGGTTCGTGGACCAACGACGTCAGCCACGGGGAGATGGTCCGCACGGTCGTGGACCAGTCGCTGACGGTGCCGTCGTGCGACATGCGGTACCTCTACCAGGGCCGCGACCCGAACTCCGGCGGCGACTACAACGGACTCCCTTGGCGGCTCGGCCTGCTGACCCAGACCAACGCGACCTGCGATCCGGGCTCCACGACGCCGCCGACCACCACTCCCCCGCCGACCGAGCGCTCCGGGCAGTTGCGCGGCACCGCTTCCGGCCGCTGCGTGGACGTGCCGAACCAGTCGACCACCGACGGCACGCAGGTGCAGATCTACGACTGCTGGACCGGCGCGAACCAGCGGTGGACGTACACCACCGCCGGTGAACTCTCGGTCTACTCGGGAACGACGCGGAAGTGCCTGGACGCCTCGGGAGGCGGGACCGCGAACGGGACGGCCGCCATCATCTGGTCGTGCCACGGCGGCACCAACCAGAAATGGAACCTGAACGCGAACGGGACGATCACCAACCGCCAGTCCGGCCTGTGCCTGGACGTGTCCGGTGCGGCGACCGCCAACGGCTCCAAGGTCCAGCTCTGGTCCTGCCACGGCGGCACCAACCAGCAGTGGACCCTCGCCTAGCCACCTGAAGTCGAGCGTGCGGGGGCCCCCCGCGGGGGGCCGGCGGGGCCCCGGGCCACCCGAGGGG
>NZ_JAPZVQ010000001.1:769933-771522 GCF_027622945.1 Glycomyces lechevalierae
CCCAACCCCCCGGGCCCCGCGCCCTCCCCCCCTGATGTCGCGCGTCCGCCTCCCGCGCGCGGGAGCCGGACGCTCACCCTTGCAACCGATTCGGCCCGGCAAGGGCCGATCCTCCAGCCTTCTCGACTCCTGAACGGAGGTTCGACCGATGAGACGACTACTCCGCGCCGCACTGGCGGCGCTGCTCATGCTCCCCCTCGCCCTCAGCGCGGTGCTCCTGACCGCCGCCCCGGCGCAGGCGGCCACCCTGAACCGCGTGACCGACTTCGGCAACAACCCGACCGGTCTCAACATGTACCTGTACGTGCCCGACAACGTCGCGCCTCAACCGGCCCTGCTGGTGCTCGTGCACTACTGCGGCGGCTCGGCCGGCGGCGTCTTCAACGGCATCGGGCACGACTACGTGACCGCGGCCGACCGGTACGGGTACGTCATCGTGGTCCCGGAGGCGACCCGCGAAGGGCACTGCTTCGACGTCTCCACCAAGCCGGCCCTCACCCGCAACGGCGGCGGCGACTCCACCGGCATCATGTCGATGGTCTCGTGGGCCCGCCAGCGCTACGCCGTGGACGCGGACCGGATCGTGGTCAGCGGGTTCTCCTCCGGGGCGATGATGACGAACGTCCTCGCCGCCGAGTACCCGGACGTCTTCTCCGCCGCCTCCGCGTTCTCGGGGGTCGCGGCCGGGTGCTTCGCCACCGACAACGGCTCACTGTGGAACAGCACCTGCGCGGGCGGGAACCTCATCAAGACCCCGCAGCAGTGGGGCGACCAGGTCCACGCCATGTACCCGGGCTACACCGGCTCGTATCCGCGGATGCAGCTGTGGCACGGGACCACCGACGACATCCTCAGGTACCCGAACTTCGGGGAGGAGATCAAGGAGTGGACGAACCTGCACGGGCTGAACCAGACGCCCTCCTCCACCGAGAACCTCGCGGGCGGCTGGGTGCGGACCCGCTACGGCGGCACCGGGAACCAGGCTCCCGTAGAGGGCATGAGCATCGCGGGGTACGGCCACTCGCTGCCGCTGACCGGCATGACGGCCAACGCGATCACCTTCCTCGGCCTCGATGCGGGCGGCAGCTCCTCCCCGACCTCGGGCCCGCTGCGCGGGACGGCGTCGGGCCGGTGCGTGGACGTGCCGAACCAGTCGACGACGAACGGCGCGCAGGTCCAGCTCTACGACTGCTGGACCGGGGCGAACCAGCAGTGGACCTACAGCGCCGCAGGCGAACTGAGCGTCTACACCGGCACCTCCCGCAAGTGCCTGGACGCCTCGGGCGGCGGGACCGCGAACGGGACGGCCGCGATCATCTGGTCGTGCCACGGCGGGACCAACCAGAAGTGGGACCTGCGCTCGGACGGCTCGATCGTGAACCGCCAGTCGGGCCTGTGCCTGGACGTGGCCGGGGCCGCGACCGCCAACGGCTCGAAGGTCCAGTTGTGGTCCTGCCACGGCGGGACGAACCAGCGGTGGACGCTGGGCTGACCGACTCGGGGCGGGGGGGCGCCGCCCCCCCCCCCCCCCCCCCCGCGCGGGGGAGGGGGGGGGGGGGGGGGGCCCGGGGGGGGGGGCGGGCCCGGGG
>NZ_JAPZVQ010000001.1:771532-795772 GCF_027622945.1 Glycomyces lechevalierae
CACCCCCCACGGCGGGCCCACCCCGCGGGGGCCGGTGGGCTGACCGACTCGGGGCGGTGCGTCGCCGCACCCCCCCGACACCGCTCATCGCGGGCAAGTGGCTAGTTGAGGGTGCCCAGGAGCTGGGCGCTGAACGGGTTGGTGCTCTCGCCGCTGGTGATCCGGTTGGGCCACTCGGGGTCGGCGATGAGGCTGCGGCCCACGGCGATCATGTCGAACTCGTCGTTCTCCATGCGGTCGAGGAGCTTCTCGATGCCCGTGGTGCCGGGCTGGAAGGCCATGCCGTCGGGGCCCATGAACTCCTTGTCGAGCCCGACCGAGCCGACCGAGATGACGGGACTGCCGGTGAGTTTCTTGGTCCAGCCGGCCAGGTTGAGGTCGCTGCCGTCGAACTCGGGCAGCCAGTAGCGGCGGGTCGAGGCGTGGAAGGCGTCCACGCCTGCGTCGGCGAGCGGCGTGAGGAGCTGCTCGAGTTCCTGCGGGCTGTTCGCGAGCCGGGCGTCGTAGGCGCCGCCCTTCCATTGGGAGAAGCGGAAGTTCACCGGGAACTCCGGCGAGACCGCCGCCCGGACGGCCGCGACGATCTCGACGGCGAAGCGGGCCCGCGCGGTCAGGTCGCCGCCGTAGGCGTCCGTGCGCCGGTTGGTCTGGGCCCACAGGAACTCGTCGATGAGGTAGCCATGGGCGCCATGCAGTTCCACGCCGTCGAAGCCGATGCGCTCGGCGGCGGCCGCGCTCTCGGCGAAGGCCGTCACGACGGCGTCGATGTCGGACTGGGTCATCGCCCGGCCCTTCGGGGCGCCGTCGGCACCGAGGCCCGACGGGCTCAGCACATCGGCGTCGGGCACCGGGCCGGTCCCGGGATCGCGCGTCACGCCGACGTGCCAGAGCTGCGGCACGATCCTGCCGCCCGCGTCGTGCACGGCCTCGACGACCCGCTGCCAGCCCGCGAGCTGCGCCTCGCCGTGGAAACGCGGCACATTGTGGCTCGCCCAAGTCGACTCGTGGCCGACGTAGGTGCCTTCGGTGACGATGAGGCCGACGCCGCCGGCGGCCCGGCGCGCGTAGTAGGCCGCGACCTCCTCGGTCGGCACGCCTCCCGGTGAGAACTCCCGGGTCATGGGCGCCATGACGACGCGGTTGCGCAGCCCGAGGCCGTTGATCGCATAGGGACGGGCGAGCAGCCGCGCGGCCCGCTCAGTGGTGGTGGTGTGGTCGTTCACGGTGGTTCTCCTTGGGAGCGCTGGGTGTCGAGTGGGCCGCTTCGCACTGCCGCGCGCCGTACGCGCGGTCGTGCTCAGACAAGCGTCCCTTCGATCGATGCATAAGTCCAATGCCAGATCTTGCGTGAACCGATAGATGCGATCGATGCATGGTGCTATTCGACCATCTCGAGGACGAGTTTCGCGGCCACCTCGGCGCCGTCGGTGCGGATGCGGGCGCCGACGTCGGCGGCCCGGTCCCGGACTTCAGGGGCGAGGGCGATGTCGAGTGCGGCCGTGAGGGTCTCCGTGGTCGGGACCCGCCCCTCGTGGTGCGCACCGATGCCGAAGGCGGCGACCCGGCCGGCCCAGTAGGGCTGGTCGACGATCTGCGGGACCACCACTTGCGGTGTGCCCGAACGGGTCGCGGTGTGGGTGGTGCCCGCGCCGCCGTGGTGGACGACGACCGCCGCGCGCCGGAACAGCGCCTGCTGGTTGATCTCGTCGACGGCGAAGCAGTCGTCGCGGTCGTCGATCGGGGCCAGTTCGGCCCAGCCGCGGGAGAGCACCGCGCGGCGGCCGTGCGCGCGCACGGACTCGACCACGGCGCGGGCCGTGTCCTCGGCGTCGCGGACCGGGATGCTGCCGAAGCCGACGTAGACCGGCGGTTCGCCCGCGTCGAGGAAGGCCTCCAGGTCGGCCGGGAGCGGCCGCTCGTCCGGGAGGATCCACGCGCCGGTCTGGACCACTTCGATGAGATCGCTTGACTCCCAAGGATTCAGGAGCGGGTCGGTGGCGAGCCAGCGCTGGTCGGTGAACGTCTGGGTGCGCACGTCCTCGGTCGGCTCGAGGCCGATCGATTCGCGGTAGGCGTTGACGGGCTCGCCGAAGATCGCCTGCATCTTCCGCTTGTCCCACTCCCAGAGCGCGCGGTTGTCGCTCACGTCCTCGGGGAGCGGCCAGCCGGGCATGGGGTGCGGGCGCTGTGCGGGCGAGGGCAGGCCCGTGTGCTGGAGCGCGGCGCTGCAGAACGGGATGCCGTGGCGTTCGGCGACGGCCTGGGCGGCCGCGACGACGGGGAAGAGGCCGGTCGCGATGAACGCGTCGCAGCCGGTTTCGGCTACGGCGGTGAACGCCGGGCCGTGGGATTCGAGGATCTCGAGCACATGCTGCTGGATGCTGGGGCCGGCTCCGGCGGCGAGGTTCTGGACCATCTGGCGGATGGGCGAGTCGATCGGCAGGTGCCGGGCGCCCGAGCGCTCGGCGAGGGCGGTGAATTCGGGGTCCGGCGGAGCGCCGAGGACGACGTCGACGCCTTTGTCGGTGAGGCGGGCCGCGAGTCCGGCGAGCGGTTCGATGTCGCCGCGCGATCCGCGGGAGGTGAGCAATACGCGCATTCCCTGTCTCCTCTGTTCGCAGGTACGGCACATTCTGCCCCAGGTCAGAGGCCATTTCCGGAGCCCGGTGAAGGTCGCCGCGGACTCGGGGTGATAAACAATGAGAGTGGGAGGGAACGTGTTCGGATGCGGTTCGACGCGATTCGATCCCTCCCGGCGGTAGATCGGCGAGCGTGCGGCTCGATCTCCGAGTGCTCCGCGAGATCGCCGAGCATCATGGCAACGGCCCCTTGGTGAGTGTCGGCCATCGCGCGCGCGTCGAACTCCCTGAGTGATCGCTCCTCCTGCACCCGGAAGATCGCTGCGGCCCTCCTGACCGAGCAGCCGATTCGCAGGTCGAACACCACCTGAAGGGTTCGTTCGCCCTCCGGCGATGAATCCACGGCTCCCGCTCCGTCTCAACAATGACGGCGTCACCCGAGGCGCCCCGTGAACCAGGAGCACTCCGGATGACCATCACCGCCCCGAAGACGACACCACCGACAGGTCGCCGCGCGATCGATCCGCGGCTGGCGCTCGCGCTGCTGGCCCTGCCGACCATGCTGATCGCCATCGACATCAGCGTGCTCACCGTGGCGCTGCCGCAGATGGCCGCCGACCTGCACCCCACCCCGACCGAGCTGCTGTGGATGAACGACATCTACGGCTTCATGGTCGGCGGCACGATGATCACCATGGGCGCCATCGGCGACCGGATCGGGCGTCGCCGCCTCATCGTGATCTGCTCGGCCGTCTTCGCCGTCGCCTCCGCGATCGCGGCGTTCTCGGTGGAGCCGTGGATGGTCATCGCCACCCGCGCGGTCATGGGCGTGGCCGGCTCGGCGATCATCCCCGCCTCGATGGCGCTGATCGGCCTGATCTTCCCCGACCCGAAGAAGAGCGTCGCCGCCATGGGCGCGTTCATGACCTGCTTCCTCACCGCCATGGCCGCCGCGCCGGTCATCGGCGGGCTGATGATGGCGCAGTGGTGGTGGGGCTCGGTGTTCCTGCTCGGCGTCCCGGTCATGCTCGTGACGCTGGTCGCCGCGCCGCGCATGCTCCCGGAGTTCAAGTCCCCCAAGGCGACTCGTATCGACTTCACGAGCGCCGCGCTGTGCCTCGCCTCGATCCTGCTGCTGGTGGCCGCGCTCAAGCTCGCGGTCGGCGACGGCTGGTCGTGGCGGACCGGGGCCGCCGCGATCGCCGGCCTCGCGCTCGGCTGGGTGTTCGTGCGCCGCCAGCGCGCCAGCGCGGACCCGCTCGTTGACCTCTCGCTCCTGCGCGTGCCGGGCGTCGCCCGCGCCATGTGGGTGCTGTTCCTGACCGCGCTGCTCATGGGCGGGATCTCGCTGTTCTCGGGGTTCCTGCTGCAGAACGCCGGCGGGTTCTCGCCGCTGCAGGCGGCGCTGTGGCTGCTGCCCGCGACCGTGGCGATGATGGTCGGCTCCAACCTCGGGCCCTGGCTCGGCGGCAAGGTCGGGCCCGGGAAGGTCGTCGCGGGCGGCCTGGTCCTGATGGCCGCCGGGTTCGCCTCGTACGCGCTGGTCTCGACCGGCGGGGCCGGTCTCGTCGCACTGGTGTGCGGGGGCGTGCTGACCACGGGCGGCATCGGTGCCGCGTTCCCGTTCCTGATGAACGGCATCATCTCCCGCGCCCCTGAGGAGCGGGCCGGTTCGGCCGCGTCGTTCGCGCAGACCGCCAACGAGATCGGCATCGCGACAGGCCTGGTCGTGCTCGGCTCGATCGGCACCGTCGTCTACCGGTCGCACATGGGCATCGCCGGCAGCGACGAGTCCTGGGTGGACGGTTTCCGGAGCGCCGGGAACGATGCCGCTCTGCTGCACCAGGTCCAGGACGCCTTCACCGCCGGGTTCCGCGCGGTCGCGCTCTTCGGCCTCGCGGTGATGGGGATCGTGCTGGCGCTGCAGCTCGTGCGGGGCCGGGCGAACGCCGAGAGCCCAACCGGCTGAGCGCAATCGTCGTTTCGTCCATGCCCGTCGTTGGAATGACCATCGACGGGCATGTCAGACGCTTCTAGGGTCGATTCATGCCATCCGAGTCGTCGAGAATCGTCCTGCCCGAGGCCCCCGCCGCGCTCGGCGGCGCGCCGGTGAAGGCGTGGCGCGAGCCGGTCGCCATCGACACCTACGCGCCGGCCGCGCCCGACCGGTACCCCGCGTATCTCGACCAGCGCGTCTACCAGGGGTCTTCGGGTGCGGTCTACCCCCTGCCGTTCATCGACGCGATCGCGCGAGAGAAGGCCCCGCGGCGGTGGGACGCGATCCACCTGGAGAACGAGTACGTGCGGCTGATGATCCTGCCGGAGCTCGGCGGCAGGATCCACATCGGACTCGACAAGACGCGCGGCTACGACTTTCTCTACCGCAACGAGGTCGTCAAGCCCGCACTCGTGGGCCTGGCCGGGCCATGGGTCTCCGGCGGCGTCGAGTTCAACTGGCCGCAGCACCACCGGCCCGCCACGCACCTGCCCGTCGAGGCGCTGATCGAGACCGAAGACGATGGCACCGTGACCGTCTGGTGCTCCGATCACGATCCGTTCGCGCGGATGCAGGGCATGCACGGGATCAGGCTGCGCCCCGGCTCGGCGCTCATCGAACTGCGCGGGCACCTCGTCAATCGCACCGACGAGGTGCAGACCTTCCTGTGGTGGGCCAACGTCGCCGCCGAGGCCGGGGACGAC
Source organism: Glycomyces lechevalierae (assembly GCF_027622945.1). Lineage (GTDB taxonomy): Bacteria > Actinomycetota > Actinomycetes > Mycobacteriales > Micromonosporaceae > Glycomyces > Glycomyces rutgersensis. Next base: position 776,812 of record NZ_JAPZVQ010000001.1, read on the forward strand.
TACCAGTCGTTCTTCCCCACCGATGTGAGCGTGGTCGCCGACCACGCCAAGCGGGCCACGACGACATTCCCCGCGGCCCGAGGCCACTACTACGGCGTCGACTACCCGGCCCGGCGGCCGGGCGGCGACCGGCTCGACCGGTACCGGAACATCCCCGTGCCGACCTCGTACATGTGCCTCGGCAGCGAGGACGACTTCTTCGGCGGCTACGACCACGGGGCGGGCGCCGGATTCGTGCACTGGGCCGACCACCGCATCGCGCCGGGCAAGAAGCAGTGGACCTGGGGCAACGCCCCGTTCGGCTGGGCCTGGGACGCGCACCTGACCGACACCGGCGGGCCCTATGTGGAGCTCATGGCGGGGGTCTTCACCGACAACCAGCCCGACTTCGCGTTCCTCGCGCCAGGCGAGTCGAGGACCTTCTCCCAGTACTGGTACCCGATCCAGGACACCGGCCCGGTGCACCAGGCGACCCTCGATGCCGCGGTCCGCCTCGACGTGGACGGGACGGGGATTCGCATCGCCGCCGCTGTCACGACCTTGCGGCCCGGAGCGAAGATCGTTCTGCGCGAACGGGATCGAGTACTCCGCGAGGCCGTCGTCGACCTCGCCCCCGGGGCTCCCCACCTGCACGAGTTCACCGCGGACGCGGCGATCGAGCCGACCGCTTGCGAACTCGCCGTGGAGCACGACGGCCGAGTCCTCGTCTCCTGGCGGCCCCGGCCCGAGCCCGACGAAGCGCCCACTGTGGAGCCCGCGACGGAACCGCCGCTCCCGGCGGACATCGAGTCCACCGACGAGCTGTACCTCACCGGCCTCCACCTCGCCCAGTACCGGCACGCCACGCGGGCGCCCGAACCGTACTGGGAGGAGGCGCTGCGCCGCGACCCGGGCGACGCCCGCTCCAACACCGCGCTCGCCGCCCGATTCCTCCAGGCCGGGCGGCTCGAGGAGGCCGAGCGGCGCCTCCGTACCGCCGTCGAGCGGCTGACCCGCCGCAACCCGAACCCGCGCGACGGCGAGGCGCACTACCGGCTCGGCCTCGTCCTCGCCAGACAGGGCCGCGACGCGGAAGCCAAGGAGGCCTTCGGAAAAGCCCTCTGGGACCAGGCCTGGGCCGACGCCGCCGCGGTCGCGACCGCGCGCCTGGACCTCGCAGCCGGACGAAACGAGACGGCCGCCGCCGACCTCACCGCGCTGGTCGACCGCAGCCCCCGCCACTGGCAGGGCCGCAACCTCCTCGCGGTGGCGTGGCTGCGCGTTGACGACCCGACGCAAGCGGCCGTGATCGTGCGGGAGACCTTGCGAGGCAACCCGCTCGACGCCTGGGCCCGCGATCTCGACCGCCGGCTCGGCGGCGACCGTGAGCCGACCCACGACCCGTCGATCGCGCTCGACGTCGCCCTCGAATACCGCTCCATCCGTGAAGACGAGGCCGCGATCGACCTCCTCGACGCCGCAGCGACGCTCATGCCGGCCCCCGGAGCGGTCAATGTCGCGCCGCTCGCATGGGTTCACCGCGCCGACCTCGAGTTCGAGCGCGGCGACGAAGCGTCCGCCGACCTTGCGCTGCAACGCGTCCGCGAACTGGACCGGACCTGGTGCTTCCCTTCGCACACCGAGGACGACGCCCTCGCGCGCCTGCGCGCACGCCGTCCCGGGGACGCGGTGCTCGCCGGACTCGCCGGTCACCGCCTCTACGCCGCAGGCCGCCACCGGGAGGCCATCGCAGCCTGGGAGGCCGCCGCCGAGACTGGAGACCCGGTGGTGCTGCGGAACCTCGGCATGGCCACGCATAATGTGGACCGCGATCCCGAGCGCGCCGCGCGCTGGTACGAGCGCGCCCGCGCCACCGCTCCCGACGACGCCCGCCTGCTCTACGAGTCCGATCAGCTCGACGCGCGTCGCGGCGTCGCCCCGGCAGTTCGCCTGGCGGCGTTCGAGAGCCGGCTCGACCTGGTGGAGCAGCGCGACGACCTCTCCGTGCAGCTCACCGAACTGCTGACCGCCACCGGCCGCGCCGACGAGGCACTGAAGGTCTTGGAAGGACGCTCCTTCCAACCCTGGGAGGGCGGGGAGGGCCGCGTGCTCGCCGCCTGGGAGGCCGCGCACCTTGTTCTCGCCCGTGAGGCCATCGCCAAGGGCGACAGTGCAACCGGTGTCGCACATGCCGAGGCAGCGCTGACGCCGATCCCGAACCTGGGCGAGGCCCGCCATCCGCTGGCCAACACCGCCGACCTTCAGCTCGCCCTGGGCGACGCCCTGGCCGCGGCAGGCGACGACGAATCCGCATGCGCCGCTTGGGAGCAGGCCGCCAGGCAGCAGGGCGACTTCCAGACCATGCAGGTCCAGGCCCACTCCGAACACACCGCCGCAGCCGCCACCGCACTCCGCCGCCTCGGCCGAGCCGACGAAGCGCAGGCGCTACGCGATGACCTCGCCCGCTACGTCGAGGCACAGGCCCAGGAGACCGCGCGCATCGACTACTTCGCGACCTCACTGCCGTCGATGCTGCTGTTCACCGCCGACCTCCAGGCGGCGCATGACGTTCGCGTGCTGGTGCTGCGGGCACAATTGGCAGCGCTCGACGGCGAAGCCGAGCGCGCCGCTCTCCTTGCCGCCGAAGCACTCGAACGCGAACCGCTGAACACGGCCGCCCGCGCGGTCGCCGCCCCTTGCACCGCCCGCAGAGGAACGACATGAACCAACCAGCCCGCAGGCTGTTCGTCCACAGCGTGCCAGCGCCGCCGCGCGGCCATCTGCCGTTCGGTGAGTCCGAAGGCGCGCCGGACCGCATCGAGGTCACCGGCCGCTGGTTCGAACGCGGCGGCCGCCCCTGGTTCCCCATCACCGGGGAGATCCACTACTCGCGACTCCCCCGCGACCGCTGGAACGACGTCCTCGGCCACGCCCGCGCCGGCGGGCTCGACTCGATCGCCACCTATGTGTTCTGGGCGGCCCACGAGCCCGAACCCGGGCGCTTCGACTGGACCGGCAACCTCGACCTGCGCGCGTTCGTCGAACTCGCCGCTGAGCACGGCCTCGATGTCATCGTTCGCCTCGGTCCCTGGGCCCACGGCGAGTACCGCAACGGCGGCTTCCCCGATTGGCTTGTCGCCCAAGGCCTCAAGACCCGCACCAACGATCCGGACTACCTCGCGCAGGCCCGGAACCTCTACGCCGAGACCATCGGCCGACTGCGGGGCCTGACCCATGCCGAAGGCGGGCCCGTGATCGGCGCGCAGATCGACAACGAGCTCTACGACCAGCCCGAGCACCTTGCGGCCCTGCGGGACCTCGCCGAGGAGCTCGGCCTCCGCGTTCCGATCTGGACCGCCACCGGCTGGGGCGGCGCGCAGGTCCCCGAGACGCTGCTGCCGGTCTACAGTGCCTACGCCGAGGGCTTCTGGGAGGACGAGACCACCGAGTGGGCCGCGTTCGCCCCGGTCCACTTCTGCTACAGCGAGGTCCGTGACGACCTCACCGTCGGCGCCGATCTCAGGGAAGCCCTGGACGGTGTGGCGGCATCGGACGCTGCGGACCTGGACGGCAAGTTGCCGTACGCCACTTGTGAACTCGGCGGCGGCATGCACGTCGCGTACCACCGGCGCCCGCTCGTCTCGGGTGAGGATGTGGCGGCGCTGGCGCTGGCCAAGATCGGTTCGGGCTCGGTCTGGCAGGGCTACTACATGTACGCGGGCGGCACCCAGCGCACCGGACCCCAAGGGACCGAACAGGAATCGCAGGCGACTGGGTATCCGAACGACGTGCCCGCGCTCTCCTACGACTTCCACGCCCCGATCGGCGAGCACGGCCAGATCCGCCCGCACCATCATTACCTGCGCCGCCAGCACCTGTGGCTCCAGGAGGACGGCCACCGGCTCGCGGCCATGACCACCAGCATCGGCGGCGGCAGCGACGACCCGGCCGAACTGCGCTGGGCCGTGCGCGCGGACGGTCGGAGCGGCTACCTGTTCGCCACGACCTACCAGCCGCCCAAGCGGCCCCTCGCTGCTCAGCACGGTGTCCAGTTCACAGTGGAGTTCGAGGACGAGACGGTCACCGTTCCGAGCGTCCCGGTCGAACTAGCCTCCGGGATCTCGCTGGCCTGGCCCCTGCGCTACCCGCTTACTCCGGACCTCAAACTGCGAAGCGCCACAGCGCAGCTCCTCACCCGCATCGGCGACGACGAGGGCGACATTGTCGTCCTCGCCTCCGTCGAATCGATCCCGGTCGAGATCATCCTGGGCGACGGCACTGCTGTGGAGCTTCCGACAGCGCCCGGCCCGGAATGTCTTGTCGAGCTTCCCGGTGTGCGGCTGCTCGTGCTCGACGAGGCGAGCGCGAACCGCCTGTACAGGCTGCACGTCGCCGGTCGCGACCGCCTCGTTCTCGCCGACGCGCCGGTGTACGCGGACGGCGGCGACCTCATCGTTCAGTCGGAGGCAGCGAGTGCGACCGTCGCATTGCTGCCCGCGCCCGACGGCCTTGACGGCGCAGAAGTCAGCGCCAATGGACGCTGGAGATCATGGACCGTCGCCACTGGAGGCGGTTCCGTGCCACTGGAGGTAGAGCGCCGCCCCGAGCACGGCCTTGTGCCGGAGCCGCGGCGCGGCGGCCCCATGAACCGCCTCAGTGCTCCTGACGACTACACGAACGCCGCGATCGTCCACCTCGAGATCCCTTCCGACGCAATGGAAGCAGACAAAGCGCTGCTCCGACTCGACTGGACCGGAGACACCGGCCGCGCCTTCGTCGGAGACCGGCTCGTCTCGGACCATTTCTGGCACGGCCGCGTCTGGGACATCGACCTCACCCCGCACCGAGACGCGCTCGCCGAGCACGGCCTTCGGCTCGAACTGCTGCCGTGGAGCCGCGCGACCGGAGCCTGGGTCGACCCGTCCGTGCGGGACTTCGAGGACGGCGTCACGATCAACGCCGCCACCATGATCCGAGTCGGCAAGACCCGCCTCCACGGGCTCGTATCGCTGGAAGCCGGTTGAGCGGTGCCGAGCCACCGGGCAGGCTCCGGGCATGACCAGAGCACTTCAGGACACCGCCTGGCTCGGAGACCCGATCGACACGCGCGCCCCGTCCGCGCAGGAACATGCTCCGGTCCTGTCCACATTCGAAGGTCCTGCCTCTGAGAAGCTGGCACTCAACCTGCGGCCCACCTGTGCTGTTACCGGGATGGGGGTCGTGTCCAGTTGCGGTTCAGGCAGTCAGCGATGGGGAGGCGGGAGACGCCTACGGCCGCGTTGTCGGGACGGAGGTCGTGTCCGGATGCGGTTCAAGCGGGCGGCAACGGGATGGTGTGCGGGATGCCCGAGGACGGTTGCCGTCTTCTGGACTGTGCCTGGAAAGCGCCTGACACGATCGACGGGGCCGGTGCGGCTGGGACGCTCGGGCGAGCCAACCGCCGGGTGGTGTGGGATGGGGTGCGGTGGTCGCGAGGTTCGCGTCGGAGGCTCGGACGGCCGTGGCGGTTCCGAGATTCGCCGCCGAGACTCGGACGACCATCGTGGCGGTGACGGTGACGGTGACCGTGCCGCTGCTGTCAGGGCAGCGGCGTTCGCAGGCCCGCTCTTGCCGATCAAAGCCTGTCGGTGCCAGCTCCCGCACAGCGCAGTCCAACCCGGATACCTCATCCTGCTTCACCTCCCTTCGCGCTCGCACAATCCCGATGCCGATGCCTGTACCGATCAACGGCCCCGGCGCTCCTCGCCGCCACCGCCCGACTTCACCTGGCCCGCAAGCCCATAGGCCCGTATGTTGGTGGGCCGGTCCGGGTGCGTGATGCCTGTCGGCACCACCTCCACTGCCTTGAGAGGCACTGATGGTTGCCTCTCAGGGCCAGGTCTTCACCGTGACAGTCCTGGTGGCCGTTCCTTCCCTCCCTGCCTGGGAGTCCTTGCTCCCGTTCTCGCCTCGGCCACTGCCTGTGCGGTTCCGCTCTCGGAAGGGTTGTCTTCCGGAGGGCACCACAGTTACCGGGCGGTGGTGGTGGATTCCCTGCGCACCATGGATACCGGTGCGGGGTCTAGCTTCCAGACGGGCACCGTGGTGCACTAGCCGGGATTTGGCCTTCCCGCGCGCGTCAAGATGATGCGAGTGCGCGGGGGTGTTGCGTTGCCTCGCATGAGGGTGATGGGGAGACCAGGTCCTCTATTGCCTGGTCTGGCATCACTGTTCATGCTGGCGGTCTTACCAGTGTGTGCCTCGTTCAGAGCACTGCCGCGGTCGAGGTGATCCCGACCAACGATCTCCCACCCAGCACGCCCCCTTTCGCAGGGGCCGTGGTCCGCTGTGGAACCCGATAGCACGAAGAGACTGAGCTGACGAGGCTCGGGAAAATCATCCGGTTTGGGTTTCGGCCAGAGGCTTGGCGTAGTCTGCTTGCACCTAATCGCCACCTGTACGTTTTCCGTATCCCTGTGCGTACATCAATCATCCCTCGTGCAGTGCCCGGTTGTCATCACCCACAGGGGTACAAGACCCTCACATTCGCCCCAACCCCACTGCGCCCCAAGGAAACAACCCGCCCCCACCACACCCCACCATCGCCGCCCGCCCGAACCGCAACCCACCACCACACCCGCCACCCCAAATGCGACCCCGCCCCACACCCCACCATCGCCGCCCGCCCGAACCCCGCCCCAAACCCACCCGGCCAGCGCATCCAGCCCTCAACCAGCCCCTGCAAAAAACGCGCGAGGCATGCCGCGCCCGATGTGATCGATCGGGACCGAGGCTAGCGGTCCAGGATGCCTTCGAAGACGTCGAGGGCCGTCGGGTCGGCGAGGGCGCCTTTGGCGACGACCTCGTCGGCCGGCGCGCCGTTGAGCAGGCGTTTGACCGGGACCTCGAGTTTCTTGCCGGTGAGGGTGCGCGGGATCTTGGGGACGGCGATGATCGTGTCGGGGACGTGGCGCGGGGAGAGTTCGGCTCGGATGCGGGCCTTGATCCGGTGTTCGAGGTCGGCGTCGAGTTCGGTCTCTGGTTCGGTCTCGGGTTCGATGAAGACGATGAGGCAGTCCTGCTCGTCCAGGTGGACCACGAGTGAGTCGGCCACGCCCGCAAGGGATTCGACGACGGCGTAGAACTCGGCGGTGCCCATGCGGACGCCGCCGCGATTGAGGGTCGCGTCGCTGCGGCCGGTGATGATCGCCGAGCCGTGCTCGGTGATGGTGATCCAGTCGCCGTGGCACCACACGCCCGGGAACGCGTCGAAATAAGCCTGCCGGTAGCGCTTCCCGTGCTCGTCGCCCCACAGACCCACGGGCATCGACGGCATCGGCGCGGTGATGACCAGTTCGCCTTCGCGGCCGATGGCGTGGTTTCCGTTGGCGTCGTACGACTCGACCTTCGCGCCGAGGCACAGGCAGGACAGTTCGCCTCTCCGGACTGGGACAGTCGGGGCGCCTCCTACGAAGCCGGTGCACAGATCGGTGCCGCCCGAGAGGGATTGGAGCTGAGCGGTGGCGGAGATCGATTCGTAGACGTAGTCGAAGCCCGCCGGGGGCAGGGGCGCTCCCGTTGAGCCGATGCCGTGCAGGCGAGAGAGGTCGGCGAGGTCCTTGGGGACCACTCCCCTGTCTCTGCAGGCCATGAGGAACGGCGCGCTCGTGCCGAAGTAGGTCGCGCCGGAGTCCTCCACGAGCCGCCAGAGGCCTTCGGGGTCGGGCGCGCCGTCGAAGGTGACGATCGAGGCACCGACGATCGGCGCGGAGGCGAGGTAGTTCCACATCATCCAGCCGGTGGTGGAGTACCAGAAGAACCGGTCCCCGGGGCCGAGGTCATGGTGGAGGCCGTGCATCTTCGCGTGCTCCAGGGCGATGCCCCCGTGGGAGTGGACGATCGCCTTCGGCAGGCCCGTGGTCCCCGAGGAGTACAGGAGGAACAGCGGGTGGTCGAACGGGACGGACTCGAACGCGAGCTCGCCTGCCGCCGAAGCGAAGTCGCTCCAGCGATCGCCGACGACCGTGCCGTCGTCGAGATACGTGAAGGTCACCGTCTTGCGCACGCCGTCGAGGGCGGCGACCACCTGGGCGATGTCGTCGGCGCGGCTGATCTCCTTGCGGCCGTAGCGATAGCCGTCGGTCACGAAGAGGATCGCCGGCTCGACCTGGCGGAGGCGGTCGATCACGGCGCGGGCGCCGAACTCCGGAGCGCACGAGGTGAACACTGCGCCGATCGAAGCTGAGGCGAGCGCCAGCGCGTAGGTCTCCGGCACGTTCGGCATCCAGGCGGCGACGCGGTCGCCGCGGCCGAGCCCGGCCTCGAGCAGGCCGGCCCGCAATCCGGCGACCTCGGACCGCAAGCGGGCCAAGGACCATGCGAAGGTCTCGCGAGTGTCCGAATAGGCCTTCACGACCGTGTCGGTGTCGGCCTTGCCGGGCGCGGCGAGTACGGCCTCGGCCCAGTTCAGGCGTTCGCCGGGGAACCAGGAGGCGCCGGGCATCGCGGCCTCGGGCAGGACGCGGTCCTCGGGGACGGGCCCGCCGAGTCCGTAGTACTCCCAGACCGCGCCCCAGAACGCGGCAGGGCGGTCGGTCGAGAACCGCCACAGGTCCTGATAGGAGGCCGCTCGCTCTCCGGTGCGATCGGCCAGCCAGTCGGCGAACCGGTCGATGTCGGCGGCGCGCTCGCCGTTCGGAACCCAGAGGACATCGCTGGCCACCGGTCACCTCCCCAGGTGCGGACCGCGCAGCGGCCCGAGGATCGTAGAAGTCGCAGGCCATCTTGCCTCATGCGGGCGGCTCGTGCAGTGGGTCGCGGCCACACACCGGCGCAGGGCGTTGTGGGGATTCCGCCTATGGCTTTCTCGCCTCGGTTTTCCTACTATGCGGGAATGGGAACCGCGAACCGCTCCGAGACCACCGTCATCCTCGCCGCCGCCCGGACCCCCGTGGGCCGGTTCAACGGGGCTCTCGCCGATATCCCCGCGCCTGCGTTGGGCGGCATCGCGATCCAGGCCGCCCTCGGACGGTCCGGCGTCGCGCCCGAGCTGATCGGGCAGGTCGTCATGGGGCATGTGCTGCCCGCCGGGACGGGCCAGAACCCGGCCCGGCAGGCGGCCGTCGCGGGCGGGATCCCCATGCACGTACCGAGTTTCGCCGTGAACAAGGTATGCCTCTCCGGGCTGACCGCGATCGCGATCGCCGACCGGTTCCTGCGCGCGGGCGACTGCGATTTCGTGGTCGCGGGCGGCATGGAGTCGATGAGCCGCGCGCCGCACCTGCTGCCGCAGTCGCGGCGCGGGTTCAAGTACGGCGAGGTGACCATGCTCGACCACGCCGCGTTCGACGGGCTCACCGACGCCTACGAGGGCATCGCGATGGGCGCGGCGACCGAGCGGGACGCGCGCGAAGCGGGGCTCACGCGGGCCGCGCAGGACGAGTTCGCGTTGGGTTCCCAGGAGAAGGCCGCCAAGGACGCCGCCGCGCGGGCCGGTGAGATCACGCCCGTGGAGACTCGCCGGGGCGTGGTGGACGCCGACGAAGGCCCCCGGGAGTCGTCGCTGGAAGCCCTTGCGGCGCTTCGGCCTTCGTTCGCGGAAGGCGGGATGCTCACCCCCGGGAACTCCTCCCCCTTGAACGACGGTGCGGCGGCGCTCGTCCTGACGACCCGGTCAAGGGCCGAGGAGCTGGGCTTGGCCTGGGAGTCGGAGATCCTGTCGTACGCCACGGTCGCCGGTCCCGACACCTCGCTGCTCTACCAGCCGGCCAACGCCATCCGGCGGGCCGCCGAGCTCGCGGGGGTCGCCTTGGGCGACTTGGAGGCCGTCGAGATCAACGAGGCCTTCGCGGCGGTCGCCCTCGCCTCGGTCGACGCGCTCGGCGTCGATCCCGAGCGTGTGAATCCCGGAGGCGGCGCGATCGCGCTCGGGCATCCGCTGGGGGCCAGCGGGGCCCGGCTCGTCCAGACCCTGTCCCGCAGGCTTCCGAGCGGCACGGTCGGTGCGGCCGCGCTGTGCGGCGGCGGGGGTCAGGGCGACGCGATGGTGTTGCGCGCCAGGTAGACCCGTCAGCGGGCGGCGAGCCGGTGGAGGCGCAGCGCGAGCTGGATCTCCAGGGAGCGTTCGGGTCCGGCCCAGTCGTCGCCGAGGACCGCAGCGATGCGTTCGAGCCGTTGGGAGACGGTGTTGACGTGCACGCGCAGCGCGGTCTTCGTCTTGGCGAGGTTGCGCCCGCACGCGAAGTACGTCTCCAGCGTGCCGATCAAATCGGTGCCGCGCTTGCCGTCGTAGTCGAGGACCGGCCCGAGGGTGCGGCGCACGAACGCCGTCACGCCGTCCGCCTCGCCGAGGAGCAGGCCCACGAAGCCGAGCTGCTCCATGCTGCCGCCCTGGCCCTTCCGGCCGAGAGTGAGCATCGCTTCGAGGCAGCGCGCGGCCTGGTCGTACGCGTCCGGCAGGCGGTCGGGGCCGGTGACGGCGGCCGAGGCCGCGACGGTCACCGGGCCGCCCGCCGCGCGCCCGAACCAGGGCGCGAGGCGGACCGCCAGCGCGCCCGGGTCCTCGGTCGGGAGCACCAGGACGGGTCGGCCGTCGCGGCTCCCGGCGAGTCCGTGTTCGGTTCGCGCCCAGCGCTTCGCCTCGGAGGCGAGGCGGGGGCGGACCGCGGCGTCGCAGTCGATGGTGAGGACGGCGTGCGAGCGGTGGAGGTCGACGTCGAGTTTCCCGGCGCGCAGGGCAAGGCTGGAGCCGCTGCGGCGCGCCGATTCGGTGAGGAGGTCGTCGAGGAGTTCGCCGCGCACGCGGTCTTCGGCGTCCGCGACGGAGCGGCGCAGGAGGAGCAGGAGCGCAGTGACGAGGGCGGTGCGTTCGAAGAGGCGCTTGTCCTCGTCGCTGAGGTCGGGGCGGCCGCCGAGGACGATGCCGCCGAGGCGTTCCGATCCGGCCATGGCGGCGCAGACCCAGAGGCCGCCGGTGAGGACGGCGCCGCGGCCGGTCTGGGAGTCGTCGATGCCGTTGGCGGCGAAGCGGACCGGGCCTTCGCCCGCGCGGGCGAGTTCGGCGCCGGCGGGGTCGTAGATGCCGATGGGTCCGCCGAAGAGGCCGGCGGCCTCCGCGGCGAGGTCGGCGACGTCGCCGCCGCGGAGGACGAGGCCGGTGAGCCGGTCGTGGGCGGCTTCGGCGCGGCGCAGCATGCTGTTGAGGCGGGCGGAGGTCTCGGCGGCCTGACGCAGGTCCCGGAGGGTCTCGCGGGTCTCCTCGAGCTGGCGGACGCTCTCGATGGCGACGGCGGCGTGGTTGGCGAGGGAGACGAGCATGGCGACGTCGTCGGGGGTGAAGTCGCGCGGGGTGCGGTCGGCGGCGAAGAGCACGCCGATGACGGTCTCCCCCACGCGGAGCGGGACGCCGACGATGCCGCGCACGCCTTCCTCGGTGACGGCCTCGTCGATGGGGCCGGTGTGGTGGAAGCGGGTGTCGTGGGCGTAGTCGGTGCTGGCGTAGGGCAGTGCGGTCTCGGCGACGAGGCCGCCGAGGCCTTCGCCCATGCCGAGGCGCAGGCGCTGGAACTTCGCGGAGACGGAGCCGTCGGTGACGCGCATGTAGGTGTCGCCCTCGGCGGGGTCCTGGAGGCTGAGGTAGGAGACGTCGACGTTGAGGAGGGTCTTGGCGCGGCGCACGATGGCGCGCAGGACGGAGTCGAGGTTGCGCAGGGCGGCGAGGTCGCCCGCGGTGTCGAAGAGCGCGGCGAGTTCGGCTTCGCGGCGGCGGCGCTGCACGAGGGTGCGGCGGATCGTGCGGGCCACGGCGGTCGCCTCGTTCACGGCGGCGAGGTCGGCGCTGGTGGCGCCGGCGGCGGCGAGGTCGCGGGCGGGTTCGTCGAGCTGGTCTTCGGAGGCGTCGGCCGCGAGGAGCGCGAAGAGCCGTCCCAGGGCCGCGGTCGCGGGGGTCGGCCGGTCGTCTCGGGCGGGCACGGGCGGGCTCCTTCGTCGGGGGTGCGGCGCGGCCGGCTCGGCCGTGCGGGGGTCCGCCGCACGGCCGAGTCTAAGTTCGCGAACGGGTGGCGCGCCAGGGCCGGGCGTTACAAGTCCACGGTCAGGTCGCGTCCGCGGGTCTCGCGGATGACGGCGGCGGTGATCGCGGTGACGACGGCCGCGCCGCAGAGGTAGAGCGCGACGGGGAACGCGGAGTCGTAGCGGCCGAGGAGCGCGACGGCGATGAGCGGGGCGACGCCGCCGGCGACGATCGACGCGAGCTGCGAGCCGATCGCGGCGCCGGTGTAGCGGACGCGGGTGTCGAACAGCTCGGAGACGAACGCGGCCTGCGGACCGTACATGGCGCCGTGGAACAGCAGGCCGGTCGTCACGGTCGCGCAGATGATCCAGAACGAGCCGGTGTCGGTGAGCGTGAAGAGCGCGAACGCCCAGGCGGCCATGCCGATCGCGCCGATGAGGGTGACGGGTCGGCGGCCGATGCGGTCGGAGAGCGCGCCCCAGAGCGGGATCGCGGCGAAGTGCACGGCGGAGGCGATGAGGACGGCGTTGAGTGCGAGGCCGCGTTCGAGTCCGAGGTGGGTCGTCACGTAGACGAGCACGAACGTGGTGAGGATGTAGTACGAGATGTTCTCGCCGAAGCGCAGGCCGATCGCGCCGATGACCTCGCGCCAGGACTGCTGGAAGACCTGCACGATCGGGAGCTTGCGGGTCGCGCCGGACGCGGCGGCCTCGGCCTGCGCATGGAGGAACACCGGCGACTCCGACACGGAGATGCGGATCCAGAGGCCGATCACGACGAGCACGCCCGAGAGCAGGAACGGGACGCGCCAGCCCCAGGCGAGGAACGTCTCGTCGGTCTGCACCAGTGCGAGGACCGCGAGCACGCCGGTGGCGAGGAGGTTGCCGCCGGGCGCGCCGGCCTGCGGCCAGGAGGCCCAGAAGCCGCGGTGGCGCTCGCCGCCGTGCTCGGAGACGATGAGGACCGCCCCGCCCCATTCGCCGCCGAGGGCGAACCCTTGCACGAGGCGCAGCGCGGTGAGCAGGATCGGGGCGGCGACGCCGATCGCCGCGTACGTGGGCAGCAGCCCCATCGCGAACGTGGCCGCGCCCATGATGAGGAGGCTGAGCACGAGGAGTCGCTTGCGGCCCAAGCGGTCCCCGAAGTGGCCGAAGACGAGGCCGCCGAGCGGGCGGGCGAGGAACCCGACCGCGTAGGAGGCGAAGGCGATGAGGGTGCCCACGAGCGGGTCGTGCGTGGGGAAGAACAGGGTGTTGAAGACGAGGGCGGCCGCCGAGCCGTAGAGGAAGAAGTCGTACCACTCGACGGTGGTGCCGATGAGGCTGGCGGTGACGATGCGGGCGACGCCGGTGCGGCGCTCGCCCGCGCGGGAGGGCGCGGTCGCGGTCGGGCTTGACATGGCTGTACCTGGATTCCTTGTGTGAGAGGGAGGGACGGGTGGTTACGTGGCGGTCCAGCCGCCGTCGATGGTCATCGAGGCGCCCGTCACCGAGCGCGCCTCCGGGCGGCACGTCCAGACGACGGCGGCGGCGACCTCCTCGGGTTCGACGAGCCGCTTGAGGGGCGTGCGTCCCAGCAGGACCGACGCCAGCGCCTCGTCCCGCCCGGCAGTGCCGGTCTGGCCGGCGGAGCCGGCGGTGCCTGCGGTGCCTGCGGCGAGGTCGTCGAGCTGGCGGTCGACGAGCGGGGTGCGCACGTAGCCGGGGTTCACGCAGTTGCTGGTGACGCCGTGCGGGGCGCCTTCGATGGCGGCGACCTTGCTGAGCCCTTCGAGGGCGTGCTTGGCCGCCACGTAGCCGGATTTGGCGGCGCTGGCGCGCAGCCCGTGGACGCTGGAGATGTTGGCGATCCGGCCCCAGCCCCGGCTTCGCATGTGCGGGAGGCAGTGCCGCATGAGGAGGAAGGGGGCGGTGACCATGACCCGCTGCATGAGGTCGAAGCGTTCGGGCGGGAAATCGATGATCTCGGCGACGTGTTGGAAGCCGGCGTTGTTGACGAGCACGTCGATCGCGTTGGGCAGCAACCTGATCGCTTCGGCGTCGGCGAGGTCGGCGACGTGCGCCTCACCGCCGACGAGCAGCGCCGCTTCACGGACCGCTTCGGCGTCGCGGTCGACGAGGTGCACTCGGGCGCCCGCCGCCGCCAGCGCCACCGCGCAGGCCTTCCCGATCCCCGAGCCGGCCCCGGTCACCAGGGCGGTCCGTCCAGAGAGGAAGGCGTCCGAGGCGAGCGAAGCCCCAGTGACGGTCGTTACATCATCCATGCCGGTAAATGCTATGGAAACGGGTTCGTCATGACCATGTGGCGATCACCCACAGTTCCGGCTCGTGGCATGGGTTCCGGCACCACCGGACGGCGCAGCCGACCGTTGGCCGCGGGCCGGAAAGACTCGATGATTCGGGCCTTCACCTTGCATCGCTTCGGTCATCGCGGAGCGAATCCCGGCGGTCGGGCGGCGAGTGATCGGATCATTCCTGCGGCATTTTCTGGAAACCGGTATCAAGCGAAGCCTTGCCCTCGCACCCTCGCCGTCGCTAGCATATATCGAGAGATAACGATTTCTCAAAACTTCCGGCGCGACGGCCCCGCCCCTCCGCGCCGCCCCGAGGAGGATCAATCGCAATGAGATCAACGAAGATCAGTGAACGTTCACGACCTTTGGTCGTGACCGTCGTACTGGCGATCGTGGCGAGTCTGGCGGTGGTGTCCTCGCCGGCGCGCGCCGCCGAGCCGACCGGGCCGATCACCGGCAACGTGGTCGCCGTCAACGAGACGACGAGCGACGCCGGGTTCGTCCACCCCGGCATCGGACTGTCCGCGGACGACCTGCGGACCACCCAGGAGATGGTCCGCTCGGGCCAGGAGCCGTGGGCGTCCTACTTCGACGCGATGAGCAGGACCGGCTTCGCGTCCACCGCCTTCCGGGCCTCGAACGCCTTGTCCGCCGCCGAACCCGACAAGGCCCGGACCAGGATCTTCGACAACGCCGGGATGCGCGGCCGGGAGACCAACGACTCCTTCGGCGCGCTCACCCAGTCCCTCATGTGGGTCACCACCGGCGACGAGGTCTACCGCAAGAACGCGATCCAGGCGCTGCGCGTCTGGGCCGACATGGACCCGAACGGCTACACGTACTTCCCCGACGCACACATCCACACCGGGCACCCGCTGTATCAGTTCCTCATGGCCGCCGAGATCATCCGCGCCACGGAACCGCTCGCGGACGACACTCCCGGGCAGCAGGACGGCTACGACGTGGTCTGGAGCGCCGAGGACGACGAGCGGCTGCTCGGGAACTTCGCGAACCCGGTCGTGGAGACCTTCCTGTACTCCAACCACACCTGGATGAACCAGCACAACTTCGGCCTGTTCGGACGGATCGCGACCGCGATCTACGCCGACGACGCCGAGGGGTACGCCACCGGCGTCGAGTGGTACACCGTCAACGAGGGCGACGATGCGTACGACAACGGCTCGATGGCCGAGCAGATGCCGCTCATCGAGGCCGAGAACCCGATCAACCCGTACGGCTACGACTTCGTGCAGGTCCGCGAGATGGGCCGCGACCAGGCCCACGGCGAGTGCAACATCGACAACTTCGCCGGCCTGGCGCGGATGCTGGAGGTGCAGGGCACCAAGGTGGACCCGACCGCCGGCACCGTCTCGACCGCCGACGACGCGGTGAGCGCCTACGACTTCCTCGGGCAGCGGCTGCTCAAGGGCGCCGACCAGTTCTACCGGTACATGCAGGGCGCCTGGATGCCGTGGGTGGACGAGCGCGGCGACGACTGGCCCGGTACGGTCTCCGGTTCATACCGGGGCCGGATCTACAACACGATCTCGGTCGCGGAGCTGTACTACGAGTACAAGATCGAGCGCGGCGTGGACGTCGAGACCGAAGCGCCGTGGCTCGCCCGTCTGGCGTCCCGTATGGATGGTCCGATGTTCCACCGCAGCGCCTCGGTGACGAACTTCTGGGGCTCGGGCGACAAGAACCCCGAGTACTGGGTGGCGTTCCCCGAGGAGCTGGCCGGGACCGAGCCGCCGCCCGTGCGGGAGGACCCCGCGTGGACGTTCGACAAGGCCGGACTGCTGCTCGACGACCGGACCGAGCTGGTCACCGAGGACGGCGCGACGTTCGCACGCGCGAGCCTCAGCGAAGCGGGCACGACCAGCGTCATGACCCGCATCGAGTTCGGCAAGGACGCCGTGTTCGGCCTGCGGTACCGCAGCGACGGCCCGGCGCATCTGGAAGTGCTCCACAACCCCGATCCCTCGGGCGTCAATCCGAACGAGGCGCCCGCGAGCACCTTGGCCGAGCGCGACCTGCCCGACACCGGAGGCGAATGGCGGTACGTCGCCTACCCGGCGTCCGGCAACCCGGTCAACTTCTTCCGCCTCACCGGCGCCGAAGGAACCACTGTGGACCTCCACAGTGTGATCGTCACCGGGGCGAAGGACCTGACGCCGCCGAAGTTCCAGCAGGCGGACAGCACGCTCTACCTCACCGCGAACATGGAACGCTCCCTTGACCTCTCGGCGGTCGACACCGGCGGGAACGTGACCTACCAGGCGAACGGCCTGCCCGGGGGCGCCTCGTTCGACGCCGGGGCGTTCACCTGGACGCCCGGCGACGGCGACCGCGGCCGTCACAACGTGCAGATCGTCGCCGACGACGGGCAGACGGCCGAGACCAGGACGTTCGAGCTCGTCGTGGCGGCCAACCGGCCCAAGACGATCGACGCCCTGCTCGCGGACCTCTACGACCCGGACGCCGTGTACACGACCGCCAGCGCCGCGCATTTCGACTCGGTCCTGCGCGAGGCCAAGGAGGCCTCGGAGTCGGGCACGGACGCGGAGTTCCTGGCGGCGCTGGAGGCGCTGCGGGACGCGGCCGAGACGATCGAGCTGCTCAACCCGCGCCTGGCGGACGGCGGGCTCGACATCTCCGGCGGCATGGTCGCGACCCACGACATCACCGCCGCGCAGGTGGACACGGTCGTGCGCCCCGGCCACACCGGGAACCTCCTGCACGTCTCGTTCGAGCTCGACTTCGGCACCCGGTTCCGGGTCGCCGCAGAGGAGTTCGCGTTCCAGGGCCCGTACGCGTTCGCGATGCGCTCGGCCGGAACCAATGTGTACGGCTCGAACGACGGCAGGAACTGGGAGCTCCTGTCGGAGCGGCCGACCACCGAGACGAACCTCTGGGAGCACATCCCCGTCGTCGAGGAGCACCGAGGCGAGCAGTTCCGGTTCCTCAAGCTGCAGGTCGACGAGCCCGCGCCGCCGAACGACCCGGCGTACCCGGGCATCTGGATCGTCGACGAGTTCCACATCATGGGCGAGCGCGTCGAAGTGCCGGGCGCGATCGACACCGTGTCCCTCACCTCCCCTGAGGCACTGCGGGAGCGGGTGGTCGCGGGCGACACCGCCGAACTCGCGTTCACCAGCGACGAGCCGATCGAGGACGTGGCGGTCCAGATCGGCGGCCACGAGGTCGAAGCGGCCAGCGAGGACGGCCTGTCCTGGAAGGCCGCGCTCGAGTTCGGCGAGGACCAGCCGGTCGGCTACGTGCCGATCAGCATCGACTACACGACCGCCGACGGCGAGGACGACCCGACACTGCTTGGGACGACCGACTTCTCGGCGCTGTACTTCTCCGACGAGCGCGACCTCGTGGACCCGGCCCGGTTCACCGAGGTCGTCGACGACGGCGGCGCGCCAGACCCCACAAGGGAGGCGCAGGCCGCGCTCATGCTCGACGGCCGGGCCGACACCATCGGCGCGTTGAGCGGCTCCACCGGCGAGTACCACGTGACCTGGGACTTCGGCGAGGGCCGCGGCATCGACCTCGACCGCGTCGACTTCCTGACCAACCAGGACCTCCGGTTCCACGGTCTCATCGACGGGCTGGTCTTCCAGGGCTCCAACGACCTCGAGCACTGGACGACCTTGACGGACCCGGCGTTCCGCGGCGCCGACTGGCAGAACTTGGAGACCGACGACGACACGCCGTACCGGTACCTGCGGGTGCGGAACCGGTACGCGATCTCGATCGCCGAGTTCAGGCTCTTCGGCGAGGTCGAGGGCGACCTCGACACCGTGCTGGCGCAGGCCGACGCCGTCGACCTGGAGCAGTACACGCGCGGTTCGCGGATCGTGTTCCCGCGCGAAGTGGCGGCCGTGAGGGAGGCCCGCGAAGCCGAAGGCGCCGACGAGGACGCGCTCGCGCGACGGCTCATCGACGCCTGGAGTCTGCTGGACCCCTTGGTGACCGAGGCGCCCGCTCAGATCGACCGGAGCTGGGTCACGGCGAGCACCGTGAGCTGGGACGGCACGCTCGACGCGGCCGACAACGGCTGGCGCATGTTCGACGGGAGCACCGGCACCTGGACCGACACCACCACGAAGTCGTGCACGAACACCGTGCTCCCGACCGACGGGACCGAGTTCCGGGTGGTGGGCCTCAGGTACTTCCCGAAGGACACCGCAGCCAACCGCGCGACCAACATGTCCATCGACGGCTCGAACGACGGCGGCACAACGTGGACGGCGTTCGCGAACACCGGGACGCCGGTGCGCGGCTGGAACACGGTGCCGCTGGCCGAACCGGTCGAGTTCGGGGCGTTGCGCATCAGCGGCGGCAACGGCTACTGCAATGTCGCGGAGCTGCAGTTCCGCGTCACCGTCATCGACAAGACGGGGCTCGGCGTGCTCTTGGGCGACGCGGCTGCGCTGACCGAAGCCGATTGGACGGCGGACTCGTGGGCTGCTATGGCCGCCGCGCGCGACGCCTCCCAGGTTTCGAAGGATGACAAGGGCGCCTCGCAGGAGGAGGTGGACGCCGCGGCCTCGGCCCTCGCCGACGCGATCGCCGGGCTGACGAAGGCCTAACGGCGCCATGGGAAACGGGCGCGGGGGGGGGGGGGGGGGGGGGGGGCGCCCGCGGGGGGGGGGGGGGGGGGGGGGGGGGGGGGGGTGGGGGGGGGGTGG
>NZ_JAPZVQ010000001.1:795782-803838 GCF_027622945.1 Glycomyces lechevalierae
GCCGGGGCCCCCCCCCCCCACCGCCCCCCGGGCACCGGCCCGGGGGGGGGGGGGGGGGGCCCGGCCCCCGCGCCCTTCTTGCTCTCCCTTGCGATGTGGCTTCTTATGAGGCCGTTCCGGTCACGGTGGTGCCGGACTTGGTGACCGTGTAGTTCACCGTGCTGCCGTCCCAGAAGTGGTACGTGATCGTGACGGGCTCGCCGTCACGGATCGCGCTGACGAACTGGTCCGGGACGGCGATGGTGCCGCCCTCGTAGTCGGGCAGCCAGCTCACGCCGGACTCCTGGTACGGGGTCCAGGAGGCGGGGCCGGCGTTGGTGCCGTCGGCGTACCGGGCCTCCATGGTCGCGATGTAGTCGCCGTTGAACCGGGTCGGGATGGCGAGGGAGGTCGTCCCGGTCGCGTCCGAGAGCACGGGCGTGTCGTAGGTGATGACGTTGATGCGCCACGGGACGCCCTTGGAGAAGCGGGCCTCGATCGTCGCGTTGACGCCGTAGGCGCGGTCGCCCGCGAGGCGGGTCAGCGTCGCGGCCTTGATGGTGAGCGTGTCGCCCGAGACCGTGTAGTCGGTGCCTTGGACGAGCTTCTTGTCCCCGTGCCACAGGCCCTTGAAGTCGAGGCCGTTGCGGTTCAAGGTGAGCGACTCGTCGGTGACGGTCCCGGCCTTCTCGAGGTAGATCCGGTCGAAGGAGGTGGTGCCCGAGCGGGTGGACCAGCTCGACGCGAAGCGCTCGGCGATGTACGCGTCGCGCCATTCGAGGGTCTCGCGGTTGAGGAACTGGCCGGCGTCCCACAGCATGGTGGTCAACTGCTTGTCGCGGGCCTCGAACTGCAGGGCTTCGAAGAACTTGAGCATCTCGCCGTATTCGATGCGCTCAGGGGACCAGTGGCTGTAGTTGAAGACGGCCCATTCGCCGACGATGACGGGGATGCCGTTGTCCACCAGGGTGTCGTTGGCGCGCTGGAAGTAGCCGACGAGGTCGTCCGCCACCTGCTGGTCATAGGTGGTGAACCCGGCGATGTTGACCGTGAAGGGCCAGAACCCGTAGTAGTGGATGGTCGCGCCGACCATGTCGTCGTCAAGGCCGTCGATCGTCGCCTTGAGCGAGTCCAGGCGCTCCTGCGCGGCGTTGGTGTTCAGCGTCGGCAGGATGAGCAGGCGGTCGGCGTTGCCGCCGCCGGTGCCGCGGACCACGTCGTAGAACGCGAGGTTGAGCTCTTCGTTGTAGGCGTCGCCGGCCGCGCCCTCGGCTCCCACGAACTGCGGCTCGTTGTTGCTCTCGAAGGAGAGCTCGGCCGGGTAGTCCTTGAAGCGGTTGGCGATCTGCGTCCACATCGCCTCGAACTTGGCCATCACGTTGTCATGGTCGTTCGGCAGCTCGTCAAGCCACATCCACGAGTCATGGTGGAGGTTCAGCATGACCTGGAGGTCGTTGGCGAGCGCCCAGTCGACGACCTGCGCGACACGGTCCATACGGGCCGGATCGATGGTGTAATCCGGTGCGGGACCGGTGAACTCGTCCCAGGTGACGGGCAGACGGATCGACTTGTAGCCGGAGGCCCTGACCGTCTGGAGCAGTTCCTCGGTGATGAGCGGGTTGCCCCAGTTGGTCTCGCCGCCCAGCGCGTCGAGGGTGTTGCCGATGTTCCAGCCGGGCTCCATGGCCGCGACCTGCTCGGTCGCGTTGTCCCACTCGACGGGTTCGCCGATGCTGCCGTCGCAGAGGCGGCCGTTGAGGCGGAACTCGCCCGGGTCGGCGTTCGCGCCGGACCAGGAGCCGATGAAGCCGAACAGCACCGAGCCACCGGTGTCGATCTTGGCGTTGTAGCTCTGGTTCTCGGCCCTGACGGTGCCGGATGCGTTGGTGACCTTGGCATTCCACATGTTGCTGACGCTCTGGCCATCGGACCAGGACCACTCGACGTTCCAGCCGTCGACCGGGTCGCCGAGGTTGGTGACTTCCACGTCGGCCTTGAAGCCGCCGGGCCACTGGCCGGTGACCTCGTATTCGACCTCGCAGCCTTGGGCCGCTTGGGCGCCGACGGCGCCGACGAGGCCCGACGTCATGGTCGTGACGGCGATCGCGGCGATCACGCCGAGGCGAAGCCGCCTTCCGCGCACAGGGGTTGGACTCATCTCAAGACTCCTGTCAGGAGAGTGGATTTCCGTGAGGGGCCAGGGGTTCGGGAATCGACATATGCAGATTCCTAGCTCGTATTCACGATAGACAACCCGATTCGCGTTTGTCAATATACAAAACTAACTCGAGTTATTAATGAAGGCATATCGGACATATGATTGCGATCCGTGTCGCCCGTGAAGCAGGCTGCAACGCAACACATGCCGGGATCGTTGACGATCCCGGCATGCGCGCGCTATTTAGTTTCCTACTTTGACAAAGCCTTCAGACTTGGGCCGTGATCTCGAGGACGAGCGCTTCGCCCGGGGCGAGCAGCGGCAGTTGCAGGCCCACTTCGGCGATCACCGAGCCGGGCAGCTGCAGGCCGTGCGCGAGCCACGGCGGGGGCGCCTCGTCGAGGCCGCGCGGCACCGGCAGCTCATGCACCGGCTCGACGCGGTACCGGCGTTCGGGGTCGAGACCGGGCACGCGGAGCGCGGTGGCGAGAGCGCGGTTCCCGGTGGCGTGCCTCGCGACTCGCACGACCGCGTGGCCGAGGTCGTCGCTCACGACGGCGGTCGCGAGGGCTCCGGCGTCGCCCGTGTCGGGATGGGAGAGCGCTCCCGTGTGGAGGAGTCCGCGCAGGCGGCGGTAGCAGGCGATGCCGCCCCGCAGCCGGTCGAGTTCCTCGGGCGCGCACGAGGTGAGGTCCCATTCGATGCCGGCGGACCCGAACAGCGCCGTGGCGATCCGAAAGTCCAGGCTCGACGCCCGGCGCGTGGTGTGGGCGGTCGCCGGGCCGACGTGCGAGCCGATGAGCTCGAGGGGCAGCAGCAGCTCCGTCCAGCGCTGGATCGCCAGGCGCTCAACCGGGTCGTTGGTGTCGGAGGCCCAGACCCGGTCGGTGCGTTCGAGGATGCCGAGGTCGACGCGGGCGCCGCCGGACGCGCAGGACTCGATCTCCAACGCGGGATGGCGTTCCCGGAGGCGGTCCAGGAGCCGGTACACCGCCTCGGTGTGCCGGTGCACGTTCGCGCGTCCATCGTGGACGGCCTCGATGAGGTCGCGGTTCTGGTCCCACTTGATGTAGTCGAGCCCGTATTCGGCGACGAGCGCGGAGATCGCCTCGAGCAGGTACGCGAAGGCATCCGGGTTCGCGAGGTCGAGCGCGTACTGGCCGCGCCAGGCCCGCGTCGTCTCGGGGTGCAGCAGCCAGTCGGGGTGCTCGCGCGCGAGAACGGAGTCGGGGTTGACCATCTCCGGCTCGAACCAGAGGCCGAACTGCATGCCGAGGGCGCGGACGGTGCGCACGATCGGGTGCAGGCCCTCGGGCCAGACCTCGGGGTCGACGATCCAGTCGCCGAGCCCGGCCTTGTCGTCGCGTCTGCCGAGGAACCAGCCGTCGTCGAGCACGAACCGCTCCACGCCGATGTCGGCCGCCTTGCGCGCCAAGGCTTCCAGCCGGGCGAGGTCGTGCTTGAAGTAGACGGCCTCCCAGGTGTTCAGCACGACCGGGCGGGGCTCGCGCGGGTGCGAGGCCCGGGCCCGCAGTGAGCGGTGGAATCGCTCCCCCAGGCCGTCGAGGCCCCGGTCGCTCCAGACGAACACGGCGTCGGGGGTGCGGAAGGACGCGCCGGGGGCGAGCTCGATCTCTCCGGCGCGCAGCAGCGGACCGGCGCCGAGGAGCGTACGGGCTTCGGGCAGGGCGTCGTGGCGGTAGACGGCGTCGCCGCTCCAGGCCAGGTGCACCGCCCACAGCTCCCCCGCGGCGGCGTCGAAGCCGGGGGTCCCGAGGACGAGGGCGAACGGGGAGTCGTGGCCGGTGCGGCCGCGGCGGGTCTCGCGCACGCGGCTGCCCTGCGCGAGGGCGCCGCGCTGGGGGACGCGCTCGCGGGTCCACCGACCGGTGAAGTCGAGGACTTCCGCGGCGCGGTCGCCCACGGGCATGACGGCTTCGAGCGCGGCGAGGGAGAGGGGTTCGTCGCCGGTGTTGACGAGTTCGTGGGCGACGCGCAGGACGCCCGCCTCATCAAGGCGCAGTTCGGTGTTGAGCAGCAGGCCGGGGGCTTCGGCGCGGATGTGGAGGGTCCCGGTGTCGACGTCCGTCTCGAAGCCGGCGTCCGCGACGGACCAGTGCGGGTACTCGGCCCGGCCCGCTCGGTGTGCGGCGAGACCCGGGCGCCCCTCCCAGCCGTCGGGCTCGCCCGGGACCAGGGTGAGCGGCCAGGGGGCGTCGAGCGCGCTGGGCGAGACCGAGCGGACGCGGGCGCGCTGGAGCTGCTCGAAGTCGCCGTGGCTCAGGTCGCCGAGGTCGCGGCCCCAGTGGAGCACTTCGGGGAGGCCCTGTTCGGGGAGGTGCACGACGACGGATACGCCTGCGGCCCAGAGCATCCGGGTCTTGCCTCCGTCGAGAGCGCCGCTGGGCGCGCCCGGCTCCGGGAACGACTCCGGGATCTCGACGACGGCGGCGGGTTCGTTCATGCGGACTCCTCGATGGACGGGTGCGGGGCCGTCCAAGTATCGACAAGCCGCAAAACTTTGTCAATACATGAAACTAACTGTCTTCAGAACCGCAGGAAGTCCCGGATGGCGAGCACCGCGCCGGCCCGCGCCCACTCGGCGAACTCGAACGGCTGGATGTCGAGGGCGAGCGGCGCCTCGTCAGGGCTGCGGTGCGTCGCGATCGCGGCGTCGACCTCGGCGCGGGCGAGCTCGGTGACGGCGATGCCGTCGCCCGTGACCACGATCTTCTCGGGGTCCAGGGTGTTCGCGAGGGTCGCGGCCAGGACGCCGAGGGCGTGCCCGGCATCGCGGAACGCCTGCAGCGCAGCGGGATCACCGCCGCGGGCGAGGTCGAGGACGCTCGCGTAGTCGAGCCCGGGCGTGCGGAGGGCGGCCACGATCGCCGCGTTCGAGAGGTACGAGGCCAGGCAGCCGCGGTGGCCGCGCTGGCAGCGGGGGCCGCCGGGGTCGATCGGCAGGTGCTCGAGGTTGCCGGCCTTGCCGCCGGCGCCGACCACGACCCGGTCGTCGACGACCATGCCCACGCCGATGCCGGTCCCGACGGTGATGAGCACCATCGACTCGTACCCCGCGCCCACGCCGAACCAGTGCTCGGCGGCCGTCAAGGCGCGCACGTCGTTCTCGGCGGTCGCGGGCACGCCGAGGCGCTCGCCCACGAGGTCGGCCAGGGGCACTTCGCGCCAGCCGAGGAAGGGCGACTGCAGCACGATCTGGCGGCCGGACACGGAGACCACCTCCCCGGCGAGGCCGATGCCGGCCGCGCTGATGTCGGGGTGCTCGCGGGAGAGGCGCTCGTAGGCGCCGCCGATCTGCGCCACGGCGTCCTCGACGGACCGCGACCGCAGCGCCTCCTCGTACTCGGCGAGCGGGCGCGCGGTGAGGTCGGTGACGACGGCGAAGAGCCGGTCGCTGGTGAGCTTCACGCCGAGGAAGCGGCGGCCTTCCGGGCGGACGTGCAGGACTTCGCTGGGCCGGCCGGTCGCGCCGCGCAGCTCGAGGGCGCCCTCGGTGACCAGCCCCTGGTCCACGAGGGCGCGTGTGACCCGGGTGAGGCTGGCCCGGGACATGCCGAGCTCGCGCGCGATCTCGGCGCGGGACCGGGGGCCGTGCACCAGCAGTTCGCGGAGCGTGCCGCGTTCCAGGCCGCTGAGGGGGGCGCCGACCGACGTGGTCTCCATGGTGTTCTCCTCGGTTTGTTCATGGACAACGGTATCCGAGCCCCACGAGGCAGTTTTATGTCCTTGGATGTCAGCTTCATAGCTGTTTCGCCGCGCCAGTTTCGCAAATAGTTGGTTTCATTGATTGACAAAGTCGATGGTTGCTGCGTACCGTACTTCGCACCAGGTCAAGGATCTACATCCCTCAATGCCCATCTGGCCTGGCCGACTCTTATCCCTTCGCGACAACGAGGTCATCGACATGACTCCTCCCTCAGACCGGGCGCCGTTCAAGCGCCGCTCCCTGTTCAAGGCCGCAGGGCTCGGGGCCGTGGGGGCCACGGGCCTGCCGCTCGCCGCCTGCTCCGACATCGACTCCAGCAGCGGCAGCACGCAGACCACCGAAGGCTTCGACTTCCTTCCCACGCACGAGGACTGGCCGCTCCCCGTCCAGCCCGACCTGATCGGCGAACCGCCGAACCACCCCTCCGCCTTCACCTCCTACCCCGAACCGGTCCAGGCCGTCACGGACCTCCCCTCGGGCAGCGGCTCCTACGAGCTGACCGTGCCGTGCTGGGGCCCGGCGCCGGCGAAGGACGACCCGTACTTCGCGGCCGTCTACGAAGCCTGGGGCGGCACGAAGCTCGAACTGCGCCAAGGCGACGGCATGACCTACGGCGACACGGCCGTGCAATGGGTCAAGGCCGACGAGTACGGCGACGGCATCCAGCTGTTCAACTACATGACCGGCTCCTTCAGCAGCTTCCAGGAGACGGTGGTCAACAGCTTCTACAACCTCACCGAGATCGTGCAGGGCGACATCTCCGAGCGCTGGCCGCTCCTCGCCGCGATCCCCTCGGCCGCATGGGGACAGGCGGTGTGGTCGAAGGACCCCGACGACCCCGACACGGCCGGCATCTACGCCATCCCGATGAACTACAGCGGCGGCCAGGGCAACGGCATCCTCGCCCGCACCGACCTCATGGAGGCCGCCGGGATCGCCATGCCGACCACGGTCGAAGAGCTCCTGGACGCCTGCCGCGCCTGGTCGGACGACGCGAACGGCAAGTGGGCCTTCGCCACCCTCGACTGGTTCATCGGCCAGTGGTTCGGCCTCGGCGGCACCGACGGCTGGAACTGGGACCCCGAGCAGAAGAAGATGATCAACAACATCGAGCGGCCCGAGTTCACCGAGCTCCTCGAGTTCCGCCGCACCCTGTGGGACGAGAAGCTGATCCACCCCGACGCCCCCACCGGCACGCTCGACCAGGCCGCGATGCAGGAGGCCGGGCAGGTCCTGTTCACCCAGGACAACCTCGTCCGCTGGAACGACTACAACCTCAAGGTCAAGAAGGGCGAGGCCCAGGGTGCGGTCGCCCCGCTCCCGCCGCTGGCCGCGAAGGGCCGCACGCCCACCGTCGCGATGGCGGCCGGCATCGGCGGCTGGACCTTCCTCAACAAGAACCTCTCCAAGGAGCAGGTCGAGGAGATCCTCGACATCGCCAACTGGTGCGCGTCCCCGTACGGCACCAAGGAGTACGAGATCCTCAACTACGGCGTCGAAGGGCAGCACTTCGAGATCGGCGCGGACGGCACCCCCGTCTACACCACGCTCGGCAGCGAGATCGTCCAAGGGCCCGTGCACTACAAGGCCCTGTGCTGCCAGGTCGAGACGTTCCTGACCGGCGACCCCGACATGGTCGCCGCTCGCTTCGAGTACGACGCCTCGATCCAGGACTACGCCATGGAGAACCCGTTCGAAGGCGTGCGGATCGAAGCCCCGGCCGAGGCCAAGGCCGCCGGCTCGACCCTGTGGGACCAGCAGCAGGACATCGCCTACGGGCGCGCCGAGCTCTCCTCGATCCCCGAGATGGTCGAGACCTACATGAAGAACGGCGGCGAGGAAGCCCGCCAGTACTACACGGACGCGTACAAGGCCGTCCACGGCGAATAAAGCCCCCGGCCGGGCGGTTCAGCCACACGACCGCCCGGCCGCTCCGGCTCCCTACAGGATCTACGACGACTGGAATCCCAAACGATGGCAACACTCCAGAGCACCGCGCCGCCGGACACCGAGCGGCCCGTGAACCGCCCCGTCGTCCGGCGCAAGCGGACCGTGCTGCAGCGGTTGCGCCACGACTGGCCCCTGCTGCTGCTGGCGCTCCCCGTGGTCGCCCACCTCGCGGTGTTCCACTACTGGCCCACGGCCTGGAACATCATCGCGTTCATGGACTACAGCCCCTACCGGCCGTTCTG
>NZ_JAPZVQ010000010.1:0-24788 GCF_027622945.1 Glycomyces lechevalierae
CCGCCACGCCCCGCGGGGGCCTTCGCGTCGCTAGGATGTCGGAACGTGTCCCTACAACGGAGTCGGTGATCGTCCATGCCCGTCCTCACCGTCGACCTCGCGATCGTCGGCGCCGGCCCCACCGGCCTCTACGCCGCGTACTACGCGGGCTTCCGCGGCCTGACGACCGCCGTGCTCGACGCGCTTCCCGAAGCGGGCGGCCAGATCACGGCCATGTACCCCGAGAAGCAGATCCTCGACGTGGCGGGCTTCCCGTCCATCAAGGGCCGCGACCTCGTGGACAACCTGCTGCGCCAGGCCGCGCCCTTCGAGCCGACCTACCTGCTCGGCCGCCAGGCCGCCAAGCTCGAGCACCGCGACGGCAGGCCCGTCATCGGGCTCGCCGACGGCGAGCCGATCGAGGCCCAGGCCGTGCTCATCACCGGCGGCCTCGGCAGCTTCGCGCCCCGGCCCCTGCCCGCCGCCGATGAGTTCCACGGCGCGGGCATCGTCTACTTCGTCCCCGAGCTCGCCGCGCACGCCGGGCAGGACGTGGTGATCGTGGGCGGCGGCGACTCCGCGTTCGACTGGGCGATGGCCCTCCAGGGCATCGCCCGCAGCACCACGATCGTGCACCGCCGCGAGAAGTTCCGCGCCCACCAGGCCACGGTGGACCGGGTGCGGAACGAGCTCGGCGTGCCGATCCTCGTCAACGCCCAGGTCACCGCCATCCACGGCATCGAGACCGTCGACGGCGTGACCGTGGACGTGAAAGACGAAGGGCCCCAGGAGCTCCCGGCAGACGCGATCGTGGCCGCGCTCGGCTTCACCGCCGACCTCGGGCCGCTGGGGGACTGGGGACTCGACCTCGACCGCCGCAGCATCGCCGTGGACTCCACGATGGCCACCAACCTGCCGCGCGTCTACGCCGCGGGCGACATCGCCTCGTACCCCGGCAAGGTCAAACTCATCGCGACCGGCTTCGGCGAGGCCGCCACGGCGGTGAACAACGCCGCCGTCGCGATCGACCCCGAGGCCCACCTCTTCCCTGGACACTCGAGTGAGAATCCCTGATTCGTTGCACCACAACAGATCTCGCGAATCCATACGCGACTAACGTGACGTACCGACGGGTATCACGCCGGTGACTCCGACCGGAGTCCTACTATGCGGGGATGCTTGCCATGACCGTCGCCGACGGCCGCCTCACCGCCGCCCAGGTGCCCGAACCCGCGCCCGGCCCCGATGAAGTCCTCATCGAGGTCGCCGCCGCCGGCGTCAACCGCGCCGACCTCCTCCAAGTCGCCGGCCACTACCCGAGCCCGCCCGGCGCCCCCGCCTGGCCCGGCCTCGAAGTCTCCGGGACCATCGTCAACGTGGGCAGCGACGACAACGCCTCGTTCCTCGGCGCCGAGGTCTGCGCCCTGCTCCCCGGCGGCGGCTACGCGCAGTACGTCACCGTCGACGCCGGACTCGTGCTCCCCAAGCCCGAGAAGGCGACCCTCGTCGACGCGGCCGGCCTCCCCGAGGTCGCCGCCACGGTCTACTCCAACCTCGGCTACCTGCTCGGCGGCGAGGCCGACCGCAAGCGCCGCGTCCTCGTCCACGGCGGCGCCGGCGGCATCGGCACCTTCGCGATCCAGTTCGCGAAGAAGCTCGCGGACGCCGAGACCTGGACGACCGCCCGCGCGGAATGGACCCAGAAGCTCCAGGCGCTCGGCGCGGACCGGGTCATCGACTACCGCAACGAGGACTTCGCCGCGATCGCCATGGAAGCGGGCGGCGTGGACGCCATCCTCGACGTGATCGGCGCGGCCTACTTCGAACCGAACCTCAAGGCCCTCGCCCAGGACGGGCGGCTCGCGATCATCGGCCTGCAACAGGGGACGGCGGCCCAGATCCACCTCGGCGGCCTCCTCGCCAAGCGCGCCACCATCACCGGCACGACCCTCCGGGCCCGCCCGCTCGACCAGCGCCGCCAGATCATCGCCGAGGCCTTCGAACGCGTCTGGCCCGCACTCGACTCCGGCGAGATCGAACCGGTCGTCACGACCCGCATCCCGCTCGCGGAAGCGGCCGAAGCGCACCGCCTCATGGGCGCGGGCGGCCACTTCGGCAAGATCGTCCTCACCGCCAAGTAGGCGGCTGCGCGGGACGGGCCGCCGGAAACCGTCGGACCCGCCGAGCACCCTTGGAACCGGGGACGCATCGGATGTCCGATTCGCGCAGAACCGCCGAGACGCGCCCGGTCGGCCGCCGCTCGTGTCGGTGCCGCCGGGCACCCTTGGAACCGGGGGCGCTTCGCGGCGCCCGATTTGCGGAGACGCTCCGAGACACGCCGAAACACGCCGGCGCAGCGGCACGCGTCGTCGTTGCAGCAGTTGCAGCACTCCTCGGTCGTGTTCATTCGCACTCACCTCCTCGGGCGGTGTTCGGGGGACACCAGTTCTCGGGCAGCGGCGGGTCGCAGGTGCCCGCGTCGACCGCTCGCAGCATGTCCGTCAGTTGACTCCGCAGCCCTTCGAGCCGCACGATCTCGGCCGTGATCTCGCCGATCCGGCGCTCCAGGTGCTGCCCGGCCGGCTCGCACGGGCACGTGCCCGTGTCGCGCACGGCCAGCAGGTCCGAGATGTCGGCCAGGCGCAGCCCGGCGCGCTGGCAGGCCCGGATGAACCGGGACCGGTCGAGCTCGGCCGTCCCGTACCGGCGGTACCCGGCCGCGCTGCGTTCGGGCGCGGGGAACAGGCCCTCGCGCTCCCAGTGGCGGATGGCGTCGGCCGAGACGCCCACCTCATCGGCGAGCTTCCCGACGGTCAGGGTGACGGTCGCTGCGGTCATGCAACGACGGTAAACCTTGGTGTCAGGACCAAGGTCAAGCCCGGACTCGAAGAAATCTCCGCCACCCCCGCCTCAGGACTAATGCGATGGAGCCCACCGCGCCCCGGGAACTACCATGGGACCGAATGTCCATCGGCGGAACGCACCGCCGAGCACCGAACGAGGAGAACCGTGGCACCCGCAGCGCCGAACCACAGCAGCCCAGTCGTCATTGAACCGCTGTGGGTGACTGCCGGCACCACGTGCGCCGAAGCGGTCGCCGAGGCCGGCCTGCCGGTCAACGGGCCGAACGCGATCGTCGTCGTCCGCGACGCCGAAGGGCAGCTCCGCGACCTCTCCTGGGCCCCCGAGGCCGACACCAAGGTCGAGCCCGTCCCGCTCGGCAGCCCGGACGGCCTCAACGTGATGCGCCACTCCGCCGCGCACGTCATGGCGCAGGCGGTGCAGGAGCTGCACCAGGCCAAGCTCGGCATCGGCCCGCCCATCACCGACGGCTTCTACTACGACTTCGACGTCGAGGAGCCGTTCAACCCCGACGACCTCAAGGCCGTCGAGAAGCGCATGCTCCAGATCATCAAGCAGGGGCAGACCTTCCACCGCCGCAAGTACGCCTCCCTCGACGAGGCCCGCGCCGAACTCGCGCACGAGCCCTACAAGCTCGAGCTCATCGAGACCAAGGGCGAGGGCACCGACGCCGACGAGATCATGGAGGTCGGCGGCGGCGAGCTCACCGCGTACGACAACCACGACCGCAACGGCGAGCGCGTCTGGGGCGACCTCTGCCGCGGCCCGCACCTGCCCTCGACCAAGCTCATCGGCGCCGTCAAGCTCATGCGCTCGGCCGCCGCGTACTGGATGGGCTCGGAGAAGAACCCGCAGCTCCAGCGCATCTACGGCACCGCGTGGCCCACCGTGCAGGAGCAGAAGGACCACCTCGCGCGCCTCGCCGAGGCCGAGAAGCGCGACCACCGCAAGCTCGGCCAGCAGCTCGACCTGTTCTCCTTCCCCGACGAGATCGGCCCGGGCCTGCCGGTGTTCCACCCCAAGGGCGGGATCATCCGGTACGAGATGGAGTCCTACCTGCGCGAACGCCAGCGCCAGGCCGGCTACGAGCTGGTGAACACCCCGCACATCACCAAGGAGAACCTGTTCCTCACCTCGGGGCACCTGCCCCACTACAACGAGGGCATGTTCCCCCCCATGGAGCTCGAGGGCGCGGACTACTACCTCAAGGCCATGAACTGCCCGATGCACAACCTGATCTTCCGGGCGAGGGGCCGCTCCTACCGCGAGCTGCCGCTGCGCCTCTCGGAGTTCGGGACCGTGTACCGGTACGAGAAGTCCGGCGTGGTCCAGGGCCTCACCCGCGTGCGCGGCCTGACCCAGGACGACGCGCACATCTACTGCACCCAGGAGCAGGCGCCCGGCGAGATCAAGAGCCTCCTCGAGTTCGTCCTGGAGCTGCTGCGCGACTACGGCCTCAACGACTTCTACCTGGAGCTCTCCACCAAGGGCGACTCGGACAAGTTCATCGGCGACGACGCGACCTGGGAGGAGGCGACCGCGACCCTGCGCCAGGTGGCGGAGGAGTCCGGCCTCGACCTCGTGCCCGACCCGGGCGGCGCGGCCTTCTACGGCCCGAAGATCTCCGTCCAGGCGAAGGACGCGATCGGCCGCACCTGGCAGATGTCGACCATCCAGCTCGACTTCAACCAGCCCGCGCGCTTCAACCTCGAGTACTCGGCCGCCGACGGCACCCGCAAGCAGCCGGTGATGATCCACCGCGCCCTCTTCGGCTCGATCGAGCGGTTCTTCGGGGTCCTCACCGAGCACTACGCGGGCGCGTTCCCGGCGTGGCTGGCCCCCGTGCAGGCCGTCGGCATCCCGGTGCGCGACGAGAACGCCGACTACCTGGAGGCGTTCTTCGGGCGGCTCCGCGCGGCCGGCCTGCGCGCCGAGGTCGACCACTCGGACGACCGCATGCAGAAGAAGGTCCGCAACGCCCAGCTGCAGAAGATCCCGTTCATGATCATCGCGGGCGACGACGACCAGAACGCGGGCACCGTGTCCTTCCGGTACCGCGACGGGTCGCAGCGCAACGGCGTCCCGGCCGACGAGGCGATCGCGCACGTCGCCGATTTCGTCAAGTCCCGCGTCAACGAAGGCCCTTCGGCCGCCACCGAAGAGGCCTAGCGACCGAACCCAGGCGGGGCGCCCCCGCGCCGGGGGGGGGGGGCGGGGGGGGGTGGGGGGGGGGGGGGCGGGCCGCCCCCCCCCCCCCCCCCCCGCCGGCCCCGCGCCCCCCCCCCCCCCCCCCCCGCCCCCCACCCCCCCCCCCCCCCCCCGCCGCGGGGGGGGCCCGCCTGCGCGTTCAGTCCTTGCCGGTCTCGCCCAGCCAGCGCGCCAGCCGCCCGGCCCGCGCGAGGGCGGTGAGCCGCTGCTCGGTGGCCTCGCGGAGCGCTGGGGTGGCGACGATGAGGAGCTGGTCGCCCGAGCGGAGCCGGTCCGCCTTTGCGGGCACGAAGAGGCGCTGGCCGCGCACGATCCCGGCGATGGCGCTGCCCTCGGGGAGGCGCAGTTCGAAGATGCGGATGCCGGCCAGGCCGGAGGCCTTCTGGACGGTGACGGTGAGGACCTCGCCGTCCACGGCGTCGAGCGGCGCGGTCTCGATGTCGACCTCCTGGACCACGGCCTCGTGCGCGAGGCCGAGCCGCCGCGCCACCCACGGCAGGGTCGGGCCCTGCAGGAGCGTGAAGACCACGACGAGCACGAACACGATGTCCCAGAGCTGCTGCGCGCCCGGCAGGTGCGCGGCGTGCGGGATCGTGGCCAGGACGATGGGGATCGCGCCGCGCAGGCCCGCCCACGACAGCAGCACCTGCTCCCGGGGCCGGAACTTGAACGGCAGCAGAGAGACCCACACGGCGAGCGGCCGCGCGACCAGGGTGAGCACCACGCCGAGCACGAGTCCCGGCACGATCGCCTGCAGCAGGTTCGACGGGGAGGCGAGCAGGCCGAGCATGACGAACATGCCGAGCTGCGCCATCCAGCCCAGGCCCGTCGCGAACGACTGGGTGGCCGCGCGGTGCGGCAGGTGCGAGTTGCCGAGGATCAGCGCCGCGAGGTACGCGGCGATGAACCCCGAGGCGTGCAGCGCCCCGGCGGCCGCGAACGCGGCCAGGCCGAGGCTGAAGACCGCCAGCGGGTACAGGCCCGAGGCGGGCAGGGCGAGGCGCCGGAGGAGCCAGGCGCCGCCGAAGCCGACCGCGACGCCGATCGCCGAACCGGCCGCGAGCTCCCACACCAGGTCTCCGAGCAGGTGCATCGGGTCGGGCATGCCCTCGGCGGCCGAGAACGCGAGCACGAGGATCACCGCGGGGGCGTCGTTGAAGCCCGACTCCGCCTCGAGGGTGCCGCTGAGCCGCTTGGGGAGCCCGATGCCGCGCAGCACCGAGAAGACCGCCGCCGCGTCAGTGGAGGCCACGACCGCGCCCATCGCGAGCGAGAGCTGCCAGTCGAAGCCGAGCAGGAAGTGCGCGCCGACCGCGGTGACCGCGACCGAGACGCCGATGCCGACGGTGGCGAGCATCCCGGCCGGGGCGAGCTGCCTGTGGATCGCCTGCCACCGGGTCGCGAGGCCGCCCTCGATGAGGATGAGCGCCAACGCGAACGTGCCGAGCGCCTGCGCGAGTTCGAAGTCCCCGAACGTGATGCCCACGCCGTCCTGGCCGAGGACGAGCCCCGCGCCGAGGAAGACCAGCAGTGCCGGGAGCCCGAGCCGCTGCGTGGCGCGCAGCGCGGCGATGGACAGGAGCACGGTGACGCAGCCGATCAGCACTACGAGATAAAGCTGGGGCAACGTCACGTCCGGAGCTTAACCGACACCGCGTGTCACGGTGTTTTCGTCGGGTTTCCAGCTCGGTTCACCCGTGGCCTAGGATCGTCCCGTGGAAGAGCGCGAAGGCGAAGGCGTCGGCGTCCCCGACGGGTACGAGCGGCTGTGGACCCCGCACCGCATGTCCTACATCCAAGGCGAAGGCAAGCCCACCGGGGACGACGCGGACGTCGAGGGCTGCCCGTTCTGCGAGATCCCGAAGCTCGACGACGCGGACGGCAACATCGTCGCGCGCGGCACGCACATGTACGTGGTCATGAACAAGTACCCGTACAACAACGGCCACCTCATGGTCGTGCCCTTCCGGCACGTGCCCGACTACACCGACCTCGACGCGGACGAGATCGCCGAGATGGGGGCGCTCACGCAGCGCGCCATGACCGTCCTGCGGGCCGTGATGGGCGCGCACGGGTTCAACATCGGCATGAACCAGGGCCAGGTCGCGGGCGCGGGCATCGCCGGGCACCTGCACGAGCACATCGTCCCGCGCTGGGGCGGCGACGCGAACTTCATGCCGATCATCGGGCGCACCAAGACCCTTCCGCAGCTCCTCAAGGACACCCGTGCGGACCTCGCGGCCGCATGGGAGCGGGTGTGACCGGGCGGACCCCGTTAGAGTCAGAAGAGCACTCCCTCCCGGGGCCCGATCCCGGGGGGCGCGCACCGCACCCACTTGCCCGAACACCCACTTGGGCCGGCTTCAGAAAACAGGAGACCATGGCGAAGTTCCTCCGGACCTCCGGCCGAGCGGGCGTGCGCCGTTACGTCGACGCCGCCGCTAAGGTCCTCATCCGCGTCGGCGTTTCCGCCAACGCCGTCACCGTCGCCGGGACGGCCGTCGTCGTCGGCGCCTCCGTGCTGCTGCTCGCCCCCGGGCACCTGGCCGCGGGCCTCATCGTGGTCGCCGCGTCCGTCCTCACGGACATGCTCGACGGCGCCATCGCCCGCGTCAAGGGCACCACCAGCCGCTACGGCGCACTCCTCGACTCCACTTGCGACCGCCTGGCGGACGGCGCGATCTTCGCCGGCCTCGCCTACTTCCTCCTCTCGGAGGACCGCGGCCTGGGCGGCGCGCTGGCGCTGTGGGCGCTCATCGCCTCGCAGATGGTCTCGTACGTGAAGGCCCGCGCCGAATCGCTCGGCGCCGAGTGCAATGTGGGCATCGCCGAGCGCCCCGAGCGGCTGATCATCGCCGCCGTGGCGGTGCTCGTGGAGGCCCTGGGCGTGCCGTGGGCGCTCGAGGTCGGCATGGGCGTCCTGGCGGTGCTCGCCTCGATCACCGTGGTGCAGCGCCTCGTGTTCGCGCGCGCGGTGCTGGCCGCGAGCGAGGAGCGCGTCGATGTCTGAGCGCCTGACCGAGCTGGCCTACCTGGCCGCCTGGCGCGGCGTGCGGATCCTCCCCGAGGGCGCCGCAAGCGCCCTGGGGAACCGCTTCGCCGACCGGGCGCTGAAGCAGAACGGCCGGGGCGTGCGCCAGCTCCGCAAGAACCTCGCCCGCGTCGTCGGCGGGGAACCCGATGAGGCGCTGATGCGCCGGGCGATGCGCTCGTAC
The DNA here is from genome assembly GCF_027622945.1 of Glycomyces lechevalierae. Classification (GTDB taxonomy): domain Bacteria; phylum Actinomycetota; class Actinomycetes; order Mycobacteriales; family Micromonosporaceae; genus Glycomyces; species Glycomyces rutgersensis. Next base: position 8,265 of record NZ_JAPZVQ010000010.1, read on the forward strand.
GCCCGGTACTGGCTCGAGGCGTTCCGGCTGCCGTCGATGAGCACGGCGCAGCTGGAGCGCAAGTTCGAGATGAACGGCTACGAGCCCGTCCACGAGCGCGCGCAGCAGGGCCTCGGCTCGATCGTGGCGCTGCCGCACTGCGGGAACTGGGACTTCGCGGGCGCCTGGGTCGGCGCGGTCGCCGAGGACCGGCTGACCACCGTGGCCGAGCGGCTGAAGCCCGAAGGGGTCTACCGGCGGTTCCTCGAGTACCGCGAATCGCTCGGCATGACGATCATCCCCACCTCCGGCGGGGACCGCAATCCTCAAGCGGCCCTTGGTGAAGCGCTCGACGCCGGGCACGTGGTCGCGCTCGTCGCGGACCGCGACCTGGGCCGCGGCGGCACCGAGGTGAAGTTCTTCGGGGAGGCCACCACGTTCCCCACGGGGCCCGCGCTGCTCGCGATCCGCAACAAGGTCGAGCTGTTCACCGCCGCGATCCACTACGAGGACGACCGCGCGGTCTGCCACATCACCGGCCCCGTGGACCTCGGCACCGGCTCGTTCCGCGAGCGCGTGGCCGGCACGACCCAGCGGATGGCCGGTGCCTTCGAGGAGGGCATCCGCGCCCATCCGGCCGACTGGCACATGCTGCAGCGGTTCTGGTCCGCCGATTTCGACGCGCCGCGGGAAAGCGCGGACTGACATGGGGGACCTGCTGCGGATCGGGATCGTCAGCCCGTACTCGTTCGACGTCCCCGGCGGGGTCCAGTTCCACATCCGCGACCTCGCCGAGACCCTCATCGACGCCGGACACGACGTGTCGGTCCTCGCCCCCGCCACCGAGACCGCCGGCCTGCCCGACTTCGTGGTCCCCGGCGGCAAGGCCGTCGCCGTGCCCTACAACGGGTCCGTCGCGCGGCTCGCGTTCGGCCCGCGCTCGGCCGCGCGGGTCCGCAAGTGGTGCGCCGAAGGGGACTTCGACGTCGTCCACGTGCACGAACCGCTCACATTGAGCCTGTCGTACCTCGCGGTGCTCAACGCCCGCTGCCCGGTCGTCGCCACCTTCCACACGGCGATCACCCGCTCGCGGATCCTCGCCGCCGGCAAGCACATGGCGCAGCTCGTGCTCGAGAACCTCTCCGCGCGCATCGCGGTGAGCCCCTACGCCCGCAAGGTCCAGGTCGAGCACCTCGGCGGCGGCGCCGTCGAGATCCCCAACGGCGTCTCGGTCGCGTTCTACCGCAAGGCCGCGCCGCTCGCGGACAGGCCGGAGGGCCCCACGATCGGCTTCATGGGCCGCTACACCGAGTCCCGCAAGGGCTTCCCGATCCTCCGCGAGGCCTTCGCGCGCCTCGCCGCCGACCGCCCCGACCTGCACCTCCTCGTCGTCGGCCGCGGCGACCCCGAGGCGGCCGTCGCCGGGCTCGACCCCGACGTCGCCCGCCGCATCCGCTTCCTCGGCGCCGTCCCCGACGAGGAGAAGGCCTCGATGCTCGCCGGCGTCGACCTCTACGTCGCCCCCAACACCGGCGGCGAGTCCTTCGGCATGGTCCTCACCGAGGCCATGGCCGCCGGGACCTGCGTCCTCGCCTCGGACATCGAGGCGTTCCGCTCCGTCCTCGACGACGGCCACGCGGGGGAGCTGTTCGCCGTCGGCGACAGCGCCGACCTCGCCGCCAAGGCCGCGCGCCTCCTCGACGACAAGGAACTCCGTACGGCGTACGTCGAACGCGCCAACGAGTGGGTCAAGCGCTACGACTGGCCCGAAGTCGCCGCCCGCCTCCTCGAGGTCTACCGCGCCGCCATCGAAGCGGGCACCGAACACAGGCGCTGAACCCCACAAAAGGTGTGATCACCTCTTTACTCTGCGTGCCTAACGTGTACATAATGAGGCGAAGGGCCCGCGTAATCCCGTGCCGGAGCCGCACGCGCGCGGACCCGACGGAGGGCAGTTCGATGGCCGATATCTCTCACCGGGGCGATGAAACGATGACCACGCACCCGGACGTCCACGAGATGCGGGCCCGATACGACAGGATGCTGGGCCGGAGGGACGTGGCGTTCATCGACGCCCCCGTCTTCCTCGTCGGCCTCTACTGCATCATCTCGCCATGGGTGGTCGGCTTCTCGGCCACGCAAGCCGACTTCGCCACGCACAACCTGATCGTCGGCATCGCGGTCGGCCTGCTGGCACTCGGATTCACCGTGGCCCCCGAGCGCATGTACGGCATGAGCTGGGCCCTGTGCGCCGTCGGCATCTGGCTGGCGGTCTCGCCATGGGTCCTCATCACCGACCCGCCCGCGAGCCTCGCCTGGAACAACATCATCGTCGGCGCCCTGACCTTCCTGCTCGGCCTCATGGCCGCCTGGCAGGTCCGAGGCACCCGCGAGACGCCACCGGCAGGGGCGGAGATGTAACACCGAACCCGCACAAGCGTCCGCCACCGGAAACCCGGCGGCGGGCGCTTCCACGTAAGATCAGCCCGATGTGGTGGTTGGCTGTGCTCGTGACGATCGTGGCCGTCGTCGGCGCCTACGCGACGTGGACGGTCACCCGCGTCGAACGCCTGCACCGCCGCGCCCACGCCGCCGAGACCGCCCTCCTCGCCAAGCTCGACGACCGCGCCGAGACCGTCCTCAAGTTCGTGGGCAACCCCGGCTTCGAAGAGGTCGTCGCCCTCGCCCTCTCCGTCGTCGCCGTCCCCGCCGACACCCAGCGCCAGCGCGAACTGCGCGAGTACGCCGAGAACGACCTCACCCGCGCCCTGCGCGAGCTCGCCGAGAACCCCGTCTGGTCCGACGACCTCGACGCCGCCAACCGCCGCGTCGCCCTCGCCCGCCAGATCCACTCCGACTTCGTGCGCGACGCCGTCGCCTCCCGCTCCCTCCCCATGTCCGTCGTCCTGCGCCTCGACCACCGCCTGCCGCGCCCGGAGTACTGGGACATCGAGGATCCCGTGCACTAGCCGCCCGCCCGGCGCGGGCCCGTTTGTATCAGGGGGCTTGTGAGGCGGGTCGCGGCGTAGAATCGGCCAGGTCAGCACCCCTCACAGGCGAAGCTCGCGGGCCGAGAACCTGCCCAACAGTTGACGACTACCTCAGATGGAGCCGGGAACCGTGTCAGAGACCCAGAAGACCGAGGCCGAGATCGGGACCGCCCGAGTCAAGCGCGGCATGGCCGACATGCTGAAAGGCGGCGTTATCATGGACGTCGTCACGCCCGAGCAGGCCAGGATCGCCGAGGACGCCGGCGCCGTCGCCGTCATGGCGCTCGAGCGCGTCCCGGCCGACATCCGCCGCGAAGGCGGCGTCTCGCGCATGTCCGACCCCGACATGATCGACGGCATCATCGAGGCCGTCTCGATCCCCGTCATGGCCAAGGCCCGCATCGGCCACTTCACCGAAGCGGCCGTCCTGGAGTCCCTCGGCGTCGACTACGTGGACGAGTCCGAGGTCCTCACCCCCGCCGACGAGGCCAACCACATCGACAAGTGGCAGTACAACGTGCCGTTCGTGTGCGGTGCGACCAACCTCGGCGAGGCCCTGCGCCGCATCGCCGAGGGCGCGGCCATGATCCGCTCCAAGGGCGAGGCCGGCACCGGCAACGTCGTCGAGGCCACCCGCCACATGCGACAGATCCGCCAGGACATCGGCAAGCTCACCACCCTCGACTCGACCGAGCTGTACGCCGCCGCCAAGGAACTGCGCGCCCCGTACGAGCTCGTCGCCGAGGTCGCCCGCCTCGGCAAGCTCCCGGTGGTGCTCTTCACCGCCGGCGGCATCGCCACCCCCGCGGACGCGGCCATGATGATGCAGCTCGGCGCCGAAGGCGTCTTCGTCGGCTCCGGCATCTTCAAGTCCGGCGACCCGGCCAAGCGCGCCGCCGCCATCGTCAAGGCCACCGCCTTCCACGACGACCCGAAGGTCATCGCCGAGGTCTCCCGCGGCCTGGGCGAGGCCATGGTCGGCATCAACGTCGACACCCTCCCCGAGGAGCAGAAGCTCGCCAAGCGCGGCTGGTAGACAGCGCAGAGCGGGCCGGGAGCACCACGCTCCCGGCCCGCTTTCGCTTCCGTCCCTTACAGGTCGAGCAGGGCCCCGCCGGTGGCGAGCACCGCCTCGCAGCGGTTGTTATACGTCGCGTTGAACGTGCGGTTCGATCCCTGCCAGTGACCGAAGACGAGCACCTGCACCGGCGCGTACTCCTTGGTGCACATGCCGTCCGCCGCCGGTATCCCCTGGATGAAGCCCTCGGCGGCGTCGAGCTGGGCGCACACCGTCTTGGCGTTCGGGTGCTCGCTCAGCTCGGGCGGGCATGCCAACGTCATCTGCGTCGGCTCGTCCGGGTCCGGTGAGACGACGAGGATCTGGAAGTCGCTGTGCGGGGCGTCCGCGTGGAGGGCCTGGGCCGGTCCGGCCGCGACCCCCTGGACGAGCGCGGCGGCGCCGAATACGGCTGCGGCGCTGACAAACTGCTTGAGCATGAGGCGATCCTAAGGAGCCGAACGCCCCCAATAGCGCTTCGACACTCCGCGCCGGAACTACGCTAGGACCCATGGACGCAAGCGACCTCGAGCAGTTCCCGACCTCCGACCTCCAGCACCGCGCGTTCGCGCTCGCGCGCGAGCGCCGCGACTGGCGGTTCTTCCTCGACCTGTTCCGGCACACCCCGACCGCGATCGAATCCGAGGACATCGACCCCGACGTCGCCGAGATCGGCGTCGCCATCGACGACCTGCTCGGCATGTGGCGCGAAGCGACCAAAGGGGACTGGGGCTCGGCCGAACCGCTGGCGCGGGCGGCCTTCATCGACTACATCCAGCGGCACGGGGCCGCCGACGAGCCGACCGCCTAGGCCCTAGTCCTCCGCCTTCGGGGCCTCGCCCTGGCGCCGGTTCATCCAGTGGCGGACGTCCGAGGCGAAGAGCCACCAGAGCGAGAGCACCGCGGCGAACACCCACGGGGCGACCACGAGTCCGAGCGTCACGGACATCAGCATGCCGCTGACGAAGAGGACCGCGGTCGCGCCGACCGCCCACCAGCGGACGGCCCGCAGCCGGGACTTGAACCGGACCGCGCACAGCGCGGCCACGATGGCCGCGATGATGATGACGGCCGCGCCGGCGAGGTTCGAGACGAGGAAGTTCGTGCTGTGGAACGTCTCCTGGAGCTTCTCGGCGTCCTGCTCCCCGTAGGCCTTGGTGATCTCCTCGAGCGTGGCGGAGCGCCACGTGATGGTCGAGAAGATGAACAGGTTGCCGGCGAGCACGCCGCTGACGACCTGCACCCACATCGCGATCTGCAGCCGGAGGAGCTTCTTGCGGGGCTTCTCGTCCTCGCCGTTCGCGTCCTTCTCGGGCTCGATCGGGCCCTTGTCGCGGCCGAAGTTCGGTTGCGGAAGCATTATGTGGCCTTTCAGCGGTGTCGGCTGGGGACGCCTCGCGTCGCCCTGGAGTTCGAACCCTAGTGGTTGAACCAGCGGCGGGCGAATCGCTCGGTGAGCGTTCCCAGAATCGTAATCGGCACGATGACGAGGCCGATGCACAGCGCCCAGTAGAGCCCGCCGGTGAACAGCAGCCAGGCGAGGCCGGCGATGGCGGCGATCTGGGAGAGCAGGATCAGGACCCACAGGATCCGCCACTGGAAGCGCAGCAGGGCGATGGCGAGGATCAGGAACACCGCGAGCGCGCCGAGGCCCGCCGCGCCGCGGTAGACGTCGTGCACGGCGGCCGAGGGCACGAAGTCCTTCGCGGTGTGGTGCAGCAGCACGAGGAGGCCGCCGGCGGCGAGGGCGATCGCCGCTTCGATCCACATCGTGTTGCGTCCGGCCCGGACGGCACGGGGCATCGGGTTGCGCTTCGAGGTCTTCGCCATCTGTTCTTACTCCCGGGCATGAAGGGGTGCGTCACGTTCGATCGCAGACTTTAACGGATCGTCGCCTGTCGACCGAGTTCAGCCCGGTTTCGGTCACAGCGGCGATCTTCCAGGTAGGCACGGGAGGGAACCCGAATTACGCTTGTGGCGCCCGTTGAAGCGAGACTTTTGGAGTTCTCTGATGACCGCTGTGCCCACCATCGGCGTGCTCGCCCTGCAAGGCGACGTGGTCGACCACATGCGCGCCCTCGAGGCCGCGGGGGCCCGGGCCGTGCCGGTGCGCCGCGCCTCGGAGCTGGACGCCGTGGCGGGCCTGGTGATCCCCGGCGGGGAGTCCACCACGATGAGCAAGCTCCTGCAGATCTTCGACCTGTTCGAGCCGGTGAAGAAGCGCCTGGACGCGGGCCTGCCGGTGTTCGGCTCGTGCGCGGGCATGATCATGCTCGCCGACGAGGTCCTGGACGGCCGCCCCGATCAGCGCTCGTTCGGCGCGATTCCGATGACGGTGCGCCGCAACGCGTTCGGCCGCCAAGTGGACTCGTTCGAGACGGAGATCGCGATCGACGGCATCGCCGGCGACCCGTTCCGCGCGGTGTTCATCCGCGCCCCTTGGGTCGAGCGGGTCGGCGAGGGCGTCCAGGTCCTCGCCAGGGTCGTCGGCGGTGGGGCCGCCAGCGGTGACGGGGCGGGCCGGGAGCAGGACGGTAGGATCGTCGCCGTACGTGCGGGCGCTTGCCTGGCCACCTCCTTCCACCCGGAGGTGACCCCTGACGCGCGGGTGCACGAGTACTTCGTGGGAATGGTCCGAGGCGCAGACGCCGGACCGGTCGAGTAAGAGGAACGAGGAACACCGGTATGAGTGGCCACTCCAAGTGGGCGACGACCAAGCACAAGAAGGCCGCGATCGACGCCAAGCGGGGCAAGATCTTCGCGAAGCTCATCAAGAACATCGAGGTCGCGGCGCGCACCGGTGGTCCTGACCCGGCCGGCAACCCGACGCTCTTCGACGCGATCCAGAAAGCCAAGAAGAGTTCGGTCCCCAACGACAACATCGACCGCGCGGTCAAGCGCGGCGGCGGTCTCGACGGCGCCGGCGTCGACTACGAGACCCTGATGTACGAAGGCTATGCGTCCGGCGGCGTCGCGGTGCTCATCGAGTGCCTCACCGACAACCGCAACCGCGCCGCGGCCGAGGTCCGCGTGGCGCTCACCCGCAACGGCGGCTCGCTCGGCGAGGCCGGCTCGGTCGGGTACATGTTCTCCCGCAAGGGCACCATCATCGTCTCGGCCGACGAGAAGCTGACCGAGGACGACATCCTCATGGCGGTCCTCGACGCCGGCGCCGAAGAGGTCAACGACCTCGGCGAGGGCGGCTTCGAGGTGCTGTGCGAGCCGAGCGACCTGGTCGCGGTGCGCACCGCGCTGCAGGACGCCGGGATCGACTACGACTCGGCGGAGGCCGGCTTCGTGGCCTCCACGCACATCGAGGTCGACGTCGAGGGCGCTCGCAAGGTCATGCGCGTGGTCGACGCGCTCGAGGACTCGGACGAGGTCCAGAACGTGTGGACCAACGCCGACATCAGCGACGAGGTCCTCGCGCAGCTCGACGCCGAGTAAACCGGACGCGAAAAAGGGCCCGGGGCGGATGCTCCGGGCTTTTTCGCTGCTCGCGGCACGTTTGGCCGCGCCCCCAGCGGGCACCTCCGCCCTATGAGGGATCAGGTGTTCGCCGACCGGCGCGACGCCGGGCGGCAACTGGCGCGGCTGTTGGGGGAGTACGCCGGACGCGACGACGCAGTGGTCCTCGGGCTGGCGCGCGGCGGCGTGCCCGTGGCGTTCGAGGTGGCGCGGGCGATCGGCGTGCCTCTGGAGGTGTTCACGGTCCGCAAGATCGGCGTGCCGGGCCAGGAGGAGCTGGCGATGGGCGCGATCGCCTCGGGCGGCGCGGTCGTCATGAACTACCCCGTGGTCGACGGGCTCGGCATCACGCCCACGCGCTTCGACCTCGCGGCCGAGCGCGAGACCGTGGAACTCGAACGCCGCGAGGTGGCCTACCGCGGCGACCGGCCGCCGCTCGACCTCGAAGGGAAGGCCGCGATCCTCGTCGACGACGGGCTCGCGACCGGCACGACGATGCGCGCCGCGGTGCGGGCCGTGCGCGAACTCGGGCCCGAGGAGGTCGTGGTGGCGGTGCCGACCGCCCCCGCGGCGGCCTGCCGGGAGCTCGCCGCGATCGTCGACGAGGTGGTGTGCCTGTCGGTCCCGAGGCACATGGACGCGGTCGGGCAGAGCTACCTGGACTTCGCGCAGACCTCCGACGACGAGGTGCGGGCGCTGCTGGCGGCGGCCGACAGCGGCCAGGACGACCCTGCCTTCTGACGACACTGCCCTCTGACGACGCCGCCTTCTAGGCCCGCAGGTACGCGGTGAACCAGTCGCGCGCCAGATCGGCCGCGGCCTCGAGCGTGCCCGGCTCCTCGAACAGGTGCGTGGCCCCGGGGACGACCGCGAGCTGGCTCGGGCCGCCGAGCCGTCGCCGGGCCCGCTGGTTGAGGTCGAGCACGACCTCGTCGTGCCCGCCCACCACGAGCAGGGTCGGTGCGGTGACCTCCGCGAGCCGCACTCCGGCCAGGTCGGGACGGCCGCCGCGCGAGACCACGGCCCGGACCCGCAGCTCGGGCGCGGCGGCGGCCCACAGCGCGGCGGCCGCGCCGGTGCTCGCCCCGAAGTACCCGATCCGAAGGGCCCCATGGTGTTCGCGGATCCACTCGGTGACTTTGACGAGGCGCCCGGCGAGCATGTAGACGTCGAACACGTTCGCCTGGTCGTCGGCTTCGAGCGGGGTGAGCAGGTCGAACAGGAGCGTGCCGAGCCCGGCGCGCTGGAGCCGTTCGGCGACGAACCGGTTGCGGGGGCTGCGGCGGCTCGACCCGGACCCGTGCGCGAACAGCACGACCGCGCCCGCCCCTTCGGGTAGGACCAAGTCGCCGTCCAGATCGGCGGGGCCGACCGGGATCGTCACCGCGGTCTCCATGCGGGCCGGATACCCGGCCCGGCGCTCCCTACGCCTCGGCGGCGGCAGGTTCGCGCCGGTAGACCAGGATCGTCCACACGACCGCCGCGGCGGTCGCCAGCGCGTACACGCCGATGCCGATCGTCATGTTCACGAGCGTCACGCCGCCGATGGTGGCCAGGGCGGGCATCGCGCCGCCCGCGCCCATCTGGAGCGAGCCCATGAACGCCGAGGCGGTCCCGGCGATCTGGGGCGGCTGCGAGGACATCGCGGCCGCGCCGGCGTTCGGGAAGACCACGCCGCAGCCGAACATCATGAGCACGATGCCGGCGGGCACGGTCCACAGGTTCTCGGCGCCCGCGAACTGGACGCCGGCGATCCACGCGACGCCCAGGAGCGAGATCGCCATGCCGACGATCATGCGCTGATGCGATTCGCTGCGGTCGATCATGAGCATGTTGGTCTGGTTGCCGGCCAGCAGCGCGAGGGTGCCGAGGGCGAACAGCAGCGAGTAGAAGCCCGCGGAGGCCCCGAGCTCGTTCTGCGAGATGAAGCTGAACGTCGAGACGTACGTGAACAGCATCGAGAAGTTCATGATGACGACGAGCGTGGGCGCGATGAAGCGCGCGTCGCGGACGAGCGTCCACAGGGACGCGGCGAACTCGCGCCCGCCCATGGCCCGGCGCTCCTGCGCGGGCAGGCTCTCGGGCAGGAACTTCCACACGAGGAACGTGGTGAGGACCGAGAGGGCTGCCATGAACACGAAGACGGTCTGCCACGGGCCGAACCGGATGAGCTGGGCGCCCACGATCGGGCCGAGCATCGGCGCGAGCATCGTGACGAACATCATCTTGGCGGTGAAGCGGGTCATGTCGTCGCCCGCGAAGTGGTCGCGGATGACGGCGCGGGCGACCACGACGCCGGCGGCGCCGCTGAGGCCCTGGAGGAACCGCATGGCGATGAGCAGGTCGGCGCTCTGGGCGACGGTGCACACCAGCGAGGTGACGGTGAAGACCATCATGCCGATGAGCAGCGGCTTGCGGCGGCCGATGCGGTCGGAGAGCGGGCCGATGAAGGCCTGGCCGAGGCCCATGCCGATCATCATCGACGTGAGCGTGAGCTGGATGCGGCTCTCGGGGGAGCCGAGGGCGTCGGCCATCGCGGGGAACGCGGGGAGGTAGAGGTCGATCGCGATCGGCGCCGTCGCCGAGAGCGCGCCGAGGACGAACACCATCGTGGCGATGAAGCGTCGCGAGTGTCCGGGCGCGGCGACGGGCGGCATGAAGGCAGCAGCAGACACAGTGATCCCAACAGGTTCGCGGAGCGGCAGAGGACAGCGGGGAGCCGGACTCGCGCCCCGCGCTTCTCGCCGATGGGAGGCGGGCGCGACCGGTCCGGCCTCGCTCAAGCGAACCACGGTACTAGCCGAGCGGCAAGTGGTTTATGGGCAACGCCACCGGTCCGATTCCTGACTGACAGCGATCGGTCCGCGGACGTGCTTCGGGCCGAACGTCGGACCGGCCGGTTAAGCTGACGCGAATCGAGCGACAGGAGGAACGCGTGCGCGTCATGGGGATCGACCCGGGCCTGACCCGGTGCGGCGTCGGAGTGGTCGACGGCCGCCCCGGAGCACCGGGCACCATGGTCGCCGTCGGCGTCGTGCGAACCGATCCCGAAGCGCCCCTTGCCGAACGGCTCCTCGCCCTCGACGACGGCCTCCGCGCCTTCCTCGACGAGCACCAGCCCGAGGCGGTCGCCGTCGAACGCGTCTTCTCACAGCACAATGTGGCCAGTGTCATCGGCACCGCCCAGGCCTCCGGCATCGCGCTCCTCGCCGGCGCCCGCCTCGGCCTCCCCACCGCCACCTACACGCCGTCCGAAGTGAAGTCCGCCGTGTGCGGCAACGGCACCGCGGACAAGCGCCAGGTCACCACCATGGTCACCCGCATCCTCCGCCTCAAGGAGGCCCCCAAGCCCGCCGACGCGGCCGACGCCCTCGCCATCGCCATCTGCCACCTGTGGCGCGGCGGCGTCAAAGCCCGCATCAGTGCCGCTTTGAACAACAGTGCAGCCGGCAACAAGGAGAGCGCCCGATGATCGCCCAGCTCACCGGCACCATCGCCTCCGTCGGCGAGTCCTACGCCGTCGTCGACGTGCAAGGCGTCGGGTACGCCGTCCACGCCGGCGCCCACACCCTCGCCAACCTCAAGGTCGGCTCCCAGGCCGTGCTCGCCATCTCCACGATCGTCCGCGAAGACTCGATCACCTTGCACGGCTTCAACACCGCCGAAGAACGCGACCTCTTCGAACTGCTGCAGAACGCCCAGAAGATCGGCCCGCGCATCGCCCGCGACGCCGTCGAAGTGCTGCGGCCCGAAGCGATCCGCCGCGCCATCGCCACCGGCGACACCGCCACCCTCACCCGCATCCCCGGCGTCGGCCAGAAGAGCGCCGAGCGCATCGTCCTCGACCTCGCCGACAAGATCGGCCCCGTCGACCTCGGCAACGTCCCCAAGCAGTCCGGAGGCCGCCCCGGCGGCTGGAGAACCCAAGTCGGCCAAGGCCTCCAGGCCCTCGGCTGGTCCGCCAAGGAGGCCGAGTCCGCCATCGAGAAGCTCGACGCCGAAGGCGCCGACGGCACGGACGTGCCCTCGCTCCTCAAGCAGGCCATCCGACTCCTCGGGAAGCGATAGCCCATGGAACGACCCGACGACTACTCCGCCGAAGAATGGGACGCGGCCCTCACCGCCGCCGAGGCCACCGAACTCGACCGCCTCGTCGAAGAGGGCATCCGCCCCGCCAAACTCGACGACGTCATCGGCCAGACCCGCGTCCGCGAGCAGATCAGCCTCCTCCTCGAAGGCGCCCGCCGCCGCGGCTCCTCACCCGACCACCTCCTCCTCTCCGGCCCGCCGGGCCTCGGCAAGACCACCCTCGCGATGATCGTCGCCGCCGAACTCGGCGTCGGCCTGCGCCAGACCTCCGGCCCGGCCATCGAACGCTCCGGCGACCTCGCCGCGATCCTGACCAGCCTCGGCCCCAACGAAGTCCTGTTCATCGACGAGATCCACCGCATCGCCCGCCCCGCCGAAGAACTCCTCTACACCGCCATGGAGGACTTCCGCGTCGACGTCATCGTCGGCAAAGGCCCCGGCGCGACCGCCATCCCGCTCGAACTCGAACCGTTCACCCTCGTCGGCGCCACCACCCGCGCCGGGCTCCTCACCGGCCCCCTGCGCGACCGCTTCGGCTTCCTCGGCCAGCTCGAGTTCTACAACGACGCCGAACTCGAAGCCATCGTCACCCGCTCCGCCGGCATCCTCGACGTCGCCATCGACCCCGCCGGCGCCGCCGAGATCGCCGGCCGCTCCCGCGGCACACCCCGCATCGCCAACCGCCTCCTGCGCCGCGTCCGCGACTTCGCCCAGGTCCGCGCCGACGGCGTCATCACCGCCGAGGTCGCCTCCGCAGCGCTCAAGCTCTACGACGTGGACGAACTCGGCCTCGACCGGCTCGACCGCGCCGTCCTCCGCGCCCTCTGCGGCACCTTCAACGGCGGCCCCGTCGGCCTCACCACCCTCGCCGTCGCCGTCGGCGAACAGCCCGACACCGTCGAGGAGGTCTGCGAACCCTTCCTCGTGCGCGCCGGACTCCTCGCCCGCACCCCCCGCGGCCGCGTCGCCACCGCCGCCGCCTGGCACCACCTGGGACTCAACCCCCCGAGCGCCGACGGGCTCTTCGGCAGCGGAGACGCGTAGGGTGGGCCATAGGGGGGACAAAGCGTCACGCACGGCGGGATAGACTCCGCCAACGCTTCCCACCCGAACGCTGAAGATTCCGAACGGCCCTGGTCTGACGGCCAGAACTGACGAAAGGCACCATCGTGCTCGCATCCGCAGACGTCCTCGCACAGCAGAGCGGCGGCGGCTCCAACATCATGTTCCTCATCATGATCGTGGGCTTCATCGCCCTCATGTACTTCGTGATGATCCGGCCGCAGCGCAAGCGGCAGAAGGAGCAGCAGGACATGCAGAGCAACGTCGCCCCCGGCGCCCGCGTCATGACCATCGGCGGCCTCTACGGCACCGTCGTCGACTCCGACGACGAGACCATCACCCTCGAGGCCAGCGACGAGACCTTCCTGGTCTTCGCCCGCCAGGCCATCGCCAAGGTCGTCACCCCCGCCGAGACCGTCGAGGCCACCGAAGAGGCCCCCGCCGAGGAGATCTCCGAAGCGGACGCCACCCTCTCCGACGAGGACCTCGACAAGCTCCGCGCGAGCGACGACGCGACCGACGAGGACGACAAGGGCAAGCACGCGGGCAACCCCGACCGCAAGGAGTACTAGGGAACCGCCCCTAGGCCCTGCGCTGTCCGCTGAGGCACCCGTCCTAGAATGAGCCCCGCCGAGGGTACGTGTGCGAGAGCACAGCCGCGGCGCGCCACCCGCGCGCCGGCGGCGTCCTCGCGCCCGCCCCTATTCGAGTTCTGAGGAAGAGACCGACCATTGGCTTCAGTAACGGGCGCTGACCGCCCACGGAAGAAGATCCAGCGCAAGCGCCTGCCAGTCGCCCCCTACTTCGCGGCGCTGCTCCTGGTGCTCGCGATCCTGTGGGTCGCCGCGCTGGCGGGCTCCGGATGGAAGTTCCCCACGCCGAAGCTCGGTCTCGACCTGCAAGGCGGCCTGTCGATGACGCTGACGGCCTACCAGCAGGGGAGTGACGAGCCCCCCTCGGCCGAGACCATGGAGCAGGCCCGCCAGATCATCGAGGGCCGCGTCAACTCCACGGGCGTCTCCGAGCCCGAGGTGTACGTCGAGGGCACCGAGAACATCGTCGTGAACGTCGCCGGCGACGACATCGACGAGCAGGCCCTCCGCGACGTCGGTGCGCCGGCCGAGCTCCGGTTCCGCATCGTCACCAACTCCGTCGCCGACACCTCCGCGCTCGAAGAGCAGCTCGCGGAGGAGGCGCCGACCGAGGAGCCCACGGACGGCGCCACTGACGGCGCGTCCGAGGAGCCCACTGCGGAGTCCTCCGAGACCTCCGCCGAGGACGCCTCCGAGACGCCCACGACCGAGGAGACCTCCGCAGGCAACGGCCAGGCGCCCACCACCGACGAGGTCGCCACGACCCTCGACGACGTGTGGGCCAAGGTCGGCCCCGACGCGGCCGCGGCCGCCCAGGCGCTCACCGCCGCCCCCGACGAGGCCACCGGCGCCATCCTGGAGCCCTTCAGCACCCTGAAGCCCGAAGAGGTCGCGCTCCTGCCCGCGACGGTCCAGTTCTACGTCCCGCAGATCACCTGCAAGGCCCTGGACGCCCGCCCGCCGGGGGCCGTCCAGCAGCCCGACATCGAAGTGGCCGCGTGCTCGGCCCCCGAGGCCGCCGCCGCCGACGACCCGTCGCTGACCTTCCAGTACAAGTACCTCCTGCAGCCGGCCACCGTGCTCGGCTCGGACGTCACCTCCGCCGACGTCGGCACCGACCAGGCGAACCTCAACCAGTTCGTGGTCAACGTGCAGTTCTCCGCCGCGGGCGCCGACAAGTGGAGCGCCCTCACCACCGAGAACCTGCAGTCGCAGGTCGCGATCGTCCTCGACAACGAGGTCGTCAGCGCCCCGACGATCCAGGAGGTCTCGTCGAACTCGACGCAGATCTCCGGCGAGTTCACCGCGGCCGAGGCCAACCAGCTCGCCGACCAGTTGAACTTCGGCTCGCTGCCGACGAACTTCGTGGTCGAGACCGTCAACGAGGTCACGGCGACGCTCGGTGTGGACCAGCTCGAGGCCGGCGTCTTCGCCATGGCGATCGGCCTGCTCCTGGTCATCGTCTACTGCTTCATCTACTACCGCGTCATCGGCTTCGTCGTGCTCGGCAGCCTCGTGGTCGCGGCCGCGATCCTCTACCCGACCGTGTCGCTCCTGGGCTCCCAGATCGGCTTCACCATGACCCTCGCGGGCATCGCGGGCTTCGTGGTCGCCGTCGGCATCACGGCGGACTCGTTCGTCGTGTACTTCGAGCGGATCAAGGAGGAGATGGCCGGCGGCCGGTCCGTCCGCTCGGCCGTCCCCAGGGCCTGGGTCCGCGCGCGCCGCACGATCCTGTCCGCCAGCGCCGTCTCGATGATCTCCGCGGTCGTCTTGTACATCCTGGCCATCGGCCCGGTCCGCGGCTTCGCGTTCACGCTCGGCCTGTCGACCCTCGTCGACCTCCTCGTGGTGTTCGTGTTCACGCACCCGATGGCCGAGTGGCTGGCCCGCGGGCGAGTCCTCACCAACGTCCACCTCTCGGGGCTCCACTCGAAGACGACCCCGGCCACCGGCGAAGCGGCCGCGAAGGCCTAAGGAGAACCGATGAGCACCAAGCAGACCGAACAGGGCGAGAAGCGCCTCAACGTCTTCAGCCAGCTGTACCGGGGCGAGACGGACTTCCAGTTCGTCAAGCACCGCAAGAAGTTCTACCTCGCCTCCGCCATCGTCATCCTCGGACTGGCGATCGTCATGCTCACCAAGGGCTTCGTCTTCGGCATCGACTTCGCCGGCGGCGTGCAGTACAACGTGCCCGCCGGGGAGACCACCGCGACCCTCGAGGACGTGGAGGGCGCGGCCGCCGGCGCCGGGGCCGACGTGGCCTCCGGCCAGGTCATCGGCTCGGGCGAGGACCGCTCGTACATCGTCCGCATCGGCGAGCTCGACACCGACGAGG
Source organism: Glycomyces lechevalierae (assembly GCF_027622945.1). Classification (GTDB taxonomy): domain Bacteria; phylum Actinomycetota; class Actinomycetes; order Mycobacteriales; family Micromonosporaceae; genus Glycomyces; species Glycomyces rutgersensis. The sequence goes on from NZ_JAPZVQ010000010.1 coordinate 23,841, forward strand.
CTGCCGAGATCCGCGCGGCGATCGCCGACGCGGCCGGGGTCGGCTCCGACTCGATCTCGGTCTCCGAGGTCTCGGCGACCTGGGGCAAGTCGGTCTCGCGCCAGGCCCTGATCGCCCTCGCGGTGTTCATGGTCCTCGTGGCCGCGTTCATCTGGGTGCGGTTCGAGCGGCGCATGGCCCTCGCGGCCATCGCCGCGCTGATCCACGACCTGGTGCTGACCGCGGGCTTCTACGCCCTGGTCGGCTTCGAGATCACGCCGTCGACCATCGTCGGCATGCTCACGATCCTCGGCTACTCGCTGTACGACACGGTGGTGGTCTTCGACAAGGTCCAGGAGAACACGGCGCAGCTGCTCCAGACCAGGAGCAAGACCTTCGCCGAGGGCGTCAACGACGCGATCAACCAGACCCTCATGCGCTCGATCAACACCTCGCTCATCGGCGTCCTGCCGGTGGCCGCGCTGCTGTTCGTGGGCGTGGGCCTCCTCGGCGTGGGCACGCTGAAGGACCTGGCGCTGGTGCTGTTCGTCGGCATGATCGTGGGCGCGTACTCGTCGATCTTCCTGGCAGCGCCGTGGGTGGTCGACATGGCCGAGCGCGGCGCCGTCATCCGCCGCCACAACCAGAAGGTCGCCAGCAAGCGCGCCGGGACCGAGGACGAGAAGCCCGCCCGCAAGACCGCGAAGGCTGCTGCAGGAGAAGGCACCGACGAGGACGACGACCGCCTGGTGCTCGCCAAGAGCGAGGACATCCCGCTGGAGCTGCTGGAGGAGCCTGAGAAGGCCGCCAGCGGCTCGGGAGGCCCGAACCGCTCCACGGGTGGCGGCAAGAAGCGCAAGCGCCGCTAAGGCGGCGTGAAGGCACGAAGCGGCGGGGGGGGCGGGGGGGGGGGCCCCCCGCGGGGGGGGGGGTGGGGCGGGGGGGGGCGGGGGCGGGGGGGCGCGGCGC
>NZ_JAPZVQ010000010.1:24798-173111 GCF_027622945.1 Glycomyces lechevalierae
CCGGGGCGGCCCCCCCCCCCCCCCCCCCCCCCCCGCCGCCCGCCCCCCCCCCCGGGGGGGCCCCCCGGGGGGGGCCCCCCCCCCGCTTCGCGCTGGTTGGCTCGTCGTGAGCCGGCGGCGCGGGGCCGCTGCGACATGTGTCGCCGAACTACCGGGCTCGGTCGCCCTTGATCTTGCCCATGGCGTCCTGCGCCATGTCCTTCGCCTTGTCGGCGTATTCGTCCACCTTATCGCCCATGGGCGATTCCTTGGCCTTGTTGACCAGATCCTCGGCCTTGTCCTTCATGCCGCTCGCGTTCTCCGAGAGCTTGTCCTTGGCCTCGTTGAACTTGTCCTGCATCCCCACGATGAACCCCTCCCTGTGAGTCGGTTTCACTATAGGGGCGGCTCCGGGACCCCGCCCGGATTTCACGTACATCCCCGGTCGAATCCCGAACGCTACCGGAGGATGACGCGGACCGGGCCGGTTGCGGCCTACGGTCGCCCCATGAACGACTTGCGAACCATCGAGCGGGCCCGCACCGCGATCGTCATCGGCGGCGGCGTGGCGGGCCCCGTGGCCGCCCTGGCCCTCCAGAAGGCCGGCATCGAGGCCACCGTGTTCGAGGCCTACAAGCCCGGCACCGGCTCCCGCGGCGGGCCGCTCGGCCTCGCCTCGAACGGCCTGAACGCCCTCGGCGTGGTCGGCGCGGACCGGGTCCTCGCGGACGCGGGCATCGCGACGCCGCGCATGATCATCCACTCCGGCTCCGGCAAGGTCCTGGGCACCGTCGAGTCCTCTGCGGGCCTGCCGACGAACACGACCCTCCCGCGCGGCCGCCTCACCGAACTCCTTCAGGCGCACGCGGAGTCGTCCGGGATCCGATTCGTCTACGGCAGGCGCTTCGTGGACGCGGTCGACACCGGCCGCAGCGTCATCGCCCAGTTCGACGACCACACCACCGCCGAGGCGGACGTGCTCATCGGCTGCGACGGCATCCGCTCCGCGGTGCGGGCCAGCCTCGACCCGGCCAGTCCGAAGCCGCGCTACACGGGCCTCATCGGTTTGGGCGGCTTCAGCACGGCCGACCCGCTCGGGGCCACCGACACCGGTGGGTCCTTCCACATGGTCTTCGGCCGCCGGGCCTTCTTCGGGCACGTCTCGGACGGCACGCGGACCGGCTGGTTCGCGAACCTGCCGTTCAAGACCTTCACCCGCGAGCAGTTGCGCGAGACGAGCTTCGACGGGTGGATCGCGTTGATGCGCAAGCTCTTCGCGGACGACAACAGTGCCGCGCTCACGATCCTCGACCACGTGACGCCCGAGACCTTCATCCCGCCGTCCCCGCTCGAGGACCTGCCGCACGTCCCGGTCTGGTCCAAGGGCCGCATCGCGCTCATCGGCGACGCCGCGCACGCCACCTCGCCCTCCTCGGGCCAGGGCGCGAGCCTCGCCGCCGAATCGGCGGTCGAGCTCGCCCGCTGCCTGCGCGATCTGCCTGTGGCCCAGGCCTTCCAGGCCTACGAGGACCGCCGCCGCGACCGCGTCGAACGCGTCATCGCCACGGCCGCCCGCACCAACCAGTCCAAGGCCGCCGGCCCGGTCGCCGCCCGCTTCCGCGACGCACTGATGCCGTTCTTCATGGAGCGCTTCACGACTCCCGAGAAGATGGCGTGGCAGTACGCCCACACCATCGACTGGGACGAGCCGGCGCGCGCCGCCCGCTCGTTATGCACCGCTTCGAGACTCCCGCGCGATCGGCCTGACCGTTCGCCGGAGTCCCGTGGCCGCTCGACGATGGCGGGCGACCCTCCAAAGTGCCACACTCCGAAGATGGACAGCCCTTCCGCGCCCGCAGCATCGGCTGCCGCCGATCCGCAACCGAGCCTCGGTTCCGGGTCGGCGGTGCCGCCCCTCGCGCCAGTTCCCCCGCAAGGACCGCCGCCTGCCAAACCCGGGAGGAGCGCACGTCTCGTTGTGGGGACCGTGGCCGGCGCAGCGCTGTTCCTCGCAGGACTCGGGGTCGGCATCGCGATCGGCGACGACCCGGGGGGCGACGACGGCAGCTCGGACCTCGAAGCCGTGAAGGAGGAGTGCGCCGCCGGTTCGTCGGACATCCGGGTCGGCGACGGCGGCGAGACCCTGACCATCGACCGGATGGGAGCGGCGGAGTCGCCCGGCGCCACCTTCACCCAGTTCGACTGCATAGTCGAAGAACTCGGCATTCCCGACTCGGTCCTTGACCGGATCGAGAACACCCGCGCGCTCGACGGTTATCAGGACGCGAGCTTCGCCGAGTACGCGGCATCGTGGACGTACCACCCCGACGACGGCCTCAACATGACCATCACCGTGGCTGGATAAGGCCGAAGTGAGCCGCTAGCGGCCGAGGGCGCGGGCGAGCTGGTCGAGGAAGACGCGTTCGCCCGCGGTGACGGCGACCTTCCTGCTGAAGAAGCCGGCCTCTTTGGTCTTGACGGATTCGGCGATGACCGTGGCGATCTGGAGGAGCCAGGCGCTGTAGGCGTCGGCGTCCGCGGCGTCGGCGCGCTCCCGCAGGAGCGCGGCGGCCGCCTCGGCCTGCTTGAGCGCCTGGGTCATCGCCTCGTCGGTGAAGGGGAGCTCGCGGTCGTCGGACTCGGGGTCGGTGCCGCGCTCACGAAGCTTGGTGGCGACGGCCTTGACGAAGGCGTTCTCGTGGCGCTGGGCGGCGCGGAACTCCTTGGCGCCGGCGGTCACTTCTTTGAGGAACGCGAGGGCGTTCTTGTGGCCGTCGGCGACGATCGCGCCCTTCATGACCACGCCGGGGGTGTCGAGGATCAGGTCGAGGTCGTCGCCGGTGAGGGCCGAAAGCTCGGTCATGTCAACGCTTTCCGTCAGATCGGTGGGTGGGATGCGCCCAACCTACCGGGCGGTGCCGAGCGGCCTTCAGGAACGCTCGGCGCCGGTGAGGCGGTACGCGTCGTAGACGCCGTCGACCTTGCGGATGACCTTGATGATGTGGTCCAGGTGCTCCGGGTTCGCCATCTCGAACGTGAAGCGCGAGAGGGCGACGCGGTCGCGGGTCGTGGTCACCGTCGCCGAGAGGATCGAGACCCGCTCGCCCGAGAGGACCTGCGTGACGTCCGCGAGCAGCCGGTGCCGGTCGAGGGCCTCGACTTGCACCGTGGCGACGAACGTGGCCTGGTCGTCCTCGTGGGACCAGTGGACCTCGAGCACGCGGTCGGGCTGCAGCTCGATGCGCTCCTCGGCGTTCTCGCAGTCCCTGCGGTGCACCGAGATCACGTGGTAGCGGGTGGCGAAGCCGATGATCGCGTCGCCCGGGATCGGGTTGCAGCAGTGGGCGAGGCGCACCGGCATCTCGCCCTCCTCCATGCCCGCCACGGTGACGGCGGCGTGGATGTCGCCGTGCGCCTCGGGCACGATCCGGGCCGGCTGGGTGGGCGCGGTGGCCTCGGCCATGTCCTCGGCGGCGCCCTCGGCCCCGCCCTGGACGTCCAGGAGCCGCTGCACGACCTGCGTGGGCGACACGTGGTGCTCGCCGAGGGCCGCGTACAGGGCCTCGACGTCCTTGAGGTTCAAGTCCTTCGCGAGCGACGTGAGGTTGTCGTGGGTGAGCATGCGCTGCAGCGGGAGCCGCCGCTTGCGCATGGCCCGCGTCAGCTCGTCCTTGCCCAGCTCGATCGCCTCTTCGCGGCGCTCGCGCTTGAAGTGCTGCTTGATCTTGGTGCGGGCGCGCGGGCTCTTGACGAAGCCGAGCCAGTCCTCGCTGGGGGAGGCGTTCTCGGAGTTCGAGGTGAAGACCTCGACGACGTCGCCGTTCGACAGCGTCGACTCCAGCGGCACGATCTTGCCGTTGACCTGCGCGCCGATGCAGCGGTTGCCGACCTCGGTGTGCACGGCGTACGCGAAGTCGACCGGGGTCGAGCCCGCCGGGAGGGCGACGACGTCGCCCTTCGGCGTGAACACGTACGCCTCCGAAGAAGCGAGGTCGAAGCGGAGCGCGTCGAGGAACTCCGACGGGTCGGCCGCCTCGCGCTGCCAGTCGAGCAGCTGGCGCAGCCACGCCATGTCGTCGATGTGCGCCGGGGGACCGGCCACGGTGGAGTTCTTGGTCTCCTTGTACTTCCAGTGCGCGGCGATGCCGTACTCGGCGGTGCGGTGCATCGCCCACGTACGGATCTGGATCTCGACGGGCTTGCCGTTCGGTCCGATCACCGTGGTGTGCAGCGACTGGTACATGTTGAACTTCGGCATCGCGATGTAGTCCTTGAAGCGCCCCGGCACCGGCTGCCAGTTCGCGTGGATCACACCGAGGGCCGCGTAGCAGTCCCGTTCGCTCTCGACGAGGATGCGCAGGCCCACCAGGTCGTAGATGTCGTTGAAGTCGCGGCCGCGCACGATCATCTTCTGGTAGATCGAGTACAGGTGCTTCGGCCGCCCGGAGACCTCGGCCTTGATGCGCGAGTTCTTCAGGTGGTCCTTGACCTGCGCGATGACCTGCTGCAGGAGCATCTCCCGCTGCGGAGAGTGCTCCGAGACCAGGCGCGCGATCTCCGAGTACCGCTTCTTGTAGAGGGTCGCGAAGGACAGGTCCTCGAGCTCCCACTTGATGGTGTTCATGCCCAGGCGGTGGGCGAGCGGGGCCAGGATCTCCAGGGTCTCGCGGGCCTTCTGCTCCTGCTTCTCGGGCGGCAGGAACGTCAGGGTGCGCATGTTGTGGAGGCGGTCGGCGAGCTTGATGACGAGCACGCGCGGGTCCTTGGCCATGGCCACGACCATCTTGCGGATCGTCTCGGCCTTCGCCGCGTCGCCGAGCTTGACCTTGTCGAGCTTGGTGACGCCGTCGACGAGCAGGGCGACCTCGCCGCCGAACTCCTCGGAGAGCTCCTCGAGCTTGTAGTCGGTGTCCTCGACCGTGTCGTGCAGGAGCGCGGCCACGAGCGTGTTCGTGTCCATGCCGAGCTCGGCCAGGATCGACGCGACCGCGAGCGGGTGCGTGATGTACGGGTCGCCGGACTTGCGGAACTGCCCGTTGTGCAGCTCCTCGGCGCGCGTGTAGGCGGACTGCAGCAGGCGCACGTCGGCGCGCGGGTGCGCGGCCCGGTGGGCGGCCACCAGCGGCTCGAGGACCTCGGGGAGCTGGGAGGACTGCCAGGGCGCGTTGAAGCGCGCCAGGCGCGCCCGCATGCGCCGCCCGGTCGGTGGCCCGATGGGGCCGCCCGAGGTCGGCGCGGCGTCAGCGGACTTGCCGGACGCGGCTCGCTCGGTCACCACGACGCCTCCTCGGTGTCAGCACGGAACGGCTTCGTCAATGTTCTACGTCAATGTTCAACAAAGCCTCGACTTCCATCCTAGCCGCGCAGGGGGGTGTGATCCGCCACCGATGCCGGGAGGCGGATCGACCCGTCGTGCTACATGCCCGGGACGGCCACTTCCATGGCGCCGGCCGCGGCCACCTGCTCGACGATGTCGAGCCCGGCGGTCACCTGGCCGAGGATGGTGTAGTCCGCGGGGAGCTGCGTGTCCTTGTACACGATGAAGAACTGGCTGCCCGTGGTGCCCGGTCCGGCGTTCGCCATCGCGATGGTCCCGGCGGGGTAGTTGCCCGCGGCCTCGACCGGCAGGTTCTCCTCGCCGTACGAGTAGCCCGGGGAGCCCTGGCCGGCCATCTCGGGGGTGCCGGCCTCGATCGCGGCGCGCGCGTCGGGGTCGCCGCACTGGAGCACCCAGATGCCCTCGGTGACCAGACGGTGGCACTGCTGGTCGTCGAAGTAGCCGTCCTTGGCGAGGTGCGTGAAGGACCCGGCGGTGCACGGGGCGCCCGCGGTGTCGATGTCGGCGGTGATCGTGCCCAGGTTGGTCGCGATCGTCATCTCCTGCGTGCCCGCGGCCGGCTCGGTCGCCGGCGGGGTCGGGCTGGTGCCGTCCGCCGAGGTGTACATGCAGTCCTCGGTCGCCGAGGCGTCCGGCGTGCTCATCTGCACGCATTCGAGGTACACGTCCTGGGCGGGCTGGCCGTCCGTGACGCCCTCGGTGGCGGTGCCCACGTTGCCCTCACCGCTCGGCTCGATGCCGTCGCAGCGGGTCGAGGCGGCCTTGGCGTCCTCCACGAGCGCGGCCATGTCGCCGTCGAGCGCGGAGCCGCCCTCGGAGTCGTCACCGCCGAACACATTGACGGCGACGATGGCGATCACCACCAGGGCGACGAGGCCGGCCACGCCGCCGACGCTCCACGCGACGGTGCGCCTGCGGGCCTCTTCCTCGGCCTTGGCGGACATGCGCTGCTGCAACTGCTGCCGGGCGGCCAGGCGCTGGGCTTGTTTCGACGCCACCGTCGATCTCCTTCGTCGCGCGTTCGGGGGTACTTACTCGGTCGTTTCGGAGGGGGTCTCGGAAGGGGCCTCGGAGGCGGTCGCGCTGGGGTCGACCGTGGCACTGGGATCGAGGGGCACGGTCTCGGTGACCTCGGCGGTGGGGGTCTCCTCGGCCGCCGGCTCCTCGTCCTTGAAGAACCCGGACTGCCACAGGTAGCCGAGGGTCAGCACCGCGGCGATCGCGAGGAGTCCGCCCAGCGCCTGCAGCTGCCGGCGGCGGCGCAGCTTGGCCGCGAGTCGCGCGTTCTTCTTCGCGTTCGCGATGCGCTGCTTGCGCTGCTCCATGTGCTTGGACTTGGCGGGCACCTGGCCTCCTACGTATGACCGGTCTCGGCGATGCCTGCGAACCGTTAAGTGCGCACACCGCCCGTTTCAGGGGTTACGAGTTCCGCAGTTTAGCCGGGACAAGTCAGACGCGTCACCGCAGGATGCCCGGTGTATCCTGACCCGGCGAAGGGAGGGGGAGCGGTTGCTCATCGAGACGCTGGTGGCGGATGCGTTCGGCACGAACTGCTATGTGCTGTCGGCCGGTCCCGGATCCGAGTGCGTGGTCGTGGACCCCGGCATCGGCATCGCGCCCCGCCTCGACGAGCTCGTGAGCGAGCGCGGCCTCAAGCCCGTCGCGGTGGTCCTCACCCACGGGCACCTCGACCACACCTTCTCCGTGACCCCGGTGTGCGGCGCGAGCGACATCCCCGCCTACATCCACACCGACGACCGGCACCTCCTCGCCGATCCCGCCAAGGGCTTCAGCGCGAACATGATGTCCCTCGTCGGCACCGGCCTCGAGTGGACCGAGCCCGACGACGTGCAGTCCCTCACCGACGGCGGCACGTTCGACCTCGCCGGGATGCGCTTCACCGTCGACCACGCCCCCGGCCACACCGCCGGCTCGGCCATGTTCCACACCGCCGACGCCGAAGGCCTCTACACGCTCACCGGCGACGTCCTCTTCCGCGGCGCGATCGGCCGCACCGACCTGCCCGGCGGCAGCGACGCGGCCATGCAGGACACCTTGCGCGACAAGGTCCTCCCGCTCGACGACGCCACCGTCGTCCTCCCCGGGCACGGCCCGAGCACCACCATCGCGGTCGAACGCGTCCGCAACCCGTACCTCAAGCGCGCCGCGCAGTCCGGCCATTAGCCGCGCCCCGCCGCGCCGCCTTTCTCTCACCGAACAACGCTGTATCGAACAACGCTAGGAGACCGCCATGTCACGACCCCAGCCGCTCTCGGGGTTCCCCGAACTGCTGCCCCGGCAGCGGATCGTCGAGCTGCAGGTCGTCGACCACCTCCGCCGCGCCTTCGAACTCCACGGCTTCGCGAACCTCCAGACCCGCGCCGTCGAGCCCATGGACCAGCTGCTGCGCAAGGGCGAGACGTCCAAGGAGGTCTACGTCCTGCGCCGCCTCCAGGCCGACGACCGCGACACCAGCGACGCCGAACTGGGCCTGCACTTCGACCTCACGGTGCCGTTCGCGCGGTACGTGCTCGAGAACGCCGGGAAGCTCAACTTCCCGTTCCGCCGCTACCAGATCCAGCCGGTCTGGCGCGGCGAGCGCCCCCAGAGCGGGCGCTACCGCGAGTTCTGGCAGGCCGACATCGACATCATCGACCAGGGCGAGCTGCCCGCGCACTACGAGGTCGAGGTGGCGCTGGTCGTCGCGGACGCCCTGCGCGACCTGCCGATCCCGGCGGTGCGCATGCACGTCAACAACCGCAAGCTCTCCCAGGGCTTCTACCAGGGCCTCGGCATCGCCGACACCGAAGAGGCCCTGCGGATCATCGACAAGCTCGACAAGATCGGGGCCGACGCGGTCGCGAAGCTCCTCATCGACACCGTCGACGCGACCCCGGAGCAGGCCGAGGCCTGCCTCAAGCTCGCCTCGATCAGCGCCGCGGACACCTCGTTCGTGGACGAGATCCGCGCGCTGGGCGTCACCGACCCGCTCCTGGAGGAGGGCCTGAACGAGCTCGCGGCCGTGGTCGACGCCGCCGCGAAGGCCGCCCCCGGTTTCGTCGTCGCGGACATGAAGATCGCCCGCGGCCTCGACTACTACACCGGCACGGTCTACGAGGTGTTCATCGAGGGCCAGGAGCACCTGGGCTCGATCTGCTCGGGCGGCCGCTACGACGAGCTCGCCTCCGACGGCAAGCACACCTATCCCGGTGTGGGCCTTTCGATCGGCGTCTCGCGCCTCCTGGTGCCGCTGCTCCAGTCCGGCGCGCTCGACGCCACCCGCGAGGTGCCCACCTGCGTGCTCGTCGCCCTCGCGAACGACGACGACCGCGCCGCCGCGACCGGCCTCGCCCAGCGCCTGCGCGGACGGGGCATCCCCACCCAGGTCTCGCCCTCGGCCGCGAAGTTCGGCAAGCAGATCAAGTTCGCCGACAAGCGCGGGATCCCCTTCGTGCTCTTCGTGAACGACGAGGGCACCCAGATCAAGGACATCCGCTCCGGCGACCAGGTCACGATCGACGTCGACGCCTGGAACCCCCCGGCCGAGGACCTCCACCCCACGATCGTCACCGCGTAGCGAAACGGCGGGCGCCCGAACGGGCGCCCGCCGTCGTGCGGTGGCTAGGACCAACGCGTTGAGGGTTGCTTCATCGCCGTCACTCATGTGTCACCCGAAGATATCGGCGGCAGATCGGGCGGTCACCGACAGTTTCATCCAGGCTCGAAGTTGCGCCAGGTCGCCACATCGCTCGATGCGGCGGCGCTCGTTCTCGGTGATCCTCAGTCCGCGAGTCTCGATGAGGTCGAGGAGCATTTCGGAAGCTTCCTCGAGTCTCCCCTTGGCTTCTCCGCGGGCTTCTCCGCGAGCTTCGCGTTCGGCGAGGAGCTTGCTCTGGTACGGGTACGTCTCTTGCTGCATCAGGGCCTCCAGGATCGTGCGGGCGTGCTCGCCGAGCTGCCCCAACATGTACTGAGTGTATCGTTTGGCGGTTTCCTCCGGGAGCAGCGCGAGCTCCGCTTCGGCGGCGATGAGCAGACGTTCGATGTCGTCTGAACGCTCGTGAATGAGTGTTCCCAGCACCATTTGATCTTTGCGTTCCCCGTTCTCCGAGTTCTCGAAGAGCTTCGGGTAGTTGGCGGGGCTGAGCACCTGCATTCGGAAGGCGCTCCCGGGCTGGCCGGTGTCGATCGGTTCGGCAGCCCAAGCCGCCACCGCGGGGTTCGAGCAGATCACGATGAGGACGACCGGCGCTTTGATCCGATGGCGGCAGTTCACTTGCTAAGCGGGCCAGGAGAACCGCTTGCGCTTGTCCTTCTCGCGCTGGATTTCGAGGATGATGCCGAGCTGGTTGTCGTCTCCTGCGCGGCAGAGGACCACGTTGTCGGCGTTGAGGTCGTGAACACTCTTGTCGGTGCACGATTCCGAATACGGGAGAACTTCGTCGTGCGGGGGAATCGGGAGGTTGAGGATCTCGCCGGCGAGTTCGACCACGAAGCTCGGTCGATCTCTGGACAGCTTCAGCGGATTGTCGTGTGCTTGTGTAGTCACGCGATCGAGGCTACGAACCACCCGAACGACGGCAAAACGCGTAACCTTTGTCATTTTCTCGTTAGAGACGGGCTTCACCTCCGCCGCAGCAAGGCGGCGGAGGCGAAGCCGCTTGGGGGACTTAGGCGACGGCCTCTGCGTTCGAGCCTTGGATCGCGGCGGGGGCCGCGACGTGCTTGCGGCGCGTCGGCATGCCCATGGTCGGGTTCGAGGCCGCCCAGGCGGCGCTCTTGCAGATGAGCTCCTTGTAGACCGCGGCGGTCCGGCCGCCGAGCCAGCCGGTCTTGACCTGGTCGTCGGGGGTCACGAACTGGATCAGGCCTTCGTTGCGGCCCAGCGAGATGCACTGCTGGAAGTAGGCGAGCCCGGTCTTGCCGCGCTTGCCGCCGGTCAGCTCGGCCGCGATGGTGTCGGCGGCGATCCAGGCCATCGGGGTGCCGCTCGCGCACGACATGCGCAGCGGCTTGCCGACGTCGCTCATCGCGTAGGCCGCGTCGCCGGCGGCGAACACGTCCGGGTGCGAGACCGACCGCATGTCGCGGTCCACGACGATCTGGCCCCGGTCGGTGACCTCCACGGTGGTCGCGGCGGCGATCGGGTGGACCGCGAAACCGGCGGTCCAGATCGTGAGCGCGGCCGGGATCGTGCCGGTCCCGGTCTCGACCGCGTCGGCGCGGACCGCCGTGACGGCGGCGTGCTCGTGGACGGTGATGCCGAGTTTCGCGGCGACCTTGCGCAGGTGCGCCTGGGCCTTCGGGGTGAGCCAGTCGCCGAAGCCGCCGCGGACGGCGATCGCGACGTCCAGGTCCGGGCGGGCCTCGGCGATCTCGGTGACCGCCTCGACGCCGGTGAGGCCGCCGCCGACGACCACGACGGTCTGCCCGGCGTCCATGCGCGCCAAGCGCTCCCGGACCTTCAGCGCGCCGGGCCGGCTCGCGAGTTCGTGGGCGTGCTCGGCGGTGCCCGGGACGCCCATGTCGTTCCAGCGGCTGCCGAGGGCGTAGACGAGCGTGTCGTACTCGAGCTCCGCCGCGCCGTCCGCGTCGATGACGGCGACGGTCTTGCGGTCGGCGTCCACCGCGGTGACCTGGGCGAGCCGCAGTTCGACGCCGGTGCCCGCCAGCATCTCCGCGAGCGGGCGGACCTTGAGGTCCTGGCCGGCGGCGACCTGGTGCATGCGGACGCGTTCGACGAAGTCGGGTTCGGCGTTGACGAGGGTGATGCGGACGTCCTCGGGGCTCAGCTTCCGCGCGAGGCGGCCGGCGGCGTTGGCACCGGCGTAGCCGGCGCCGAGGACGATGATGCGGTGCTGCATGGTCTTGCTCCTGTCTGGCTTGGGTTCGCCACTTGAACCGGGCAGCCCCCGGATCCCTGACAGGAACATAGAGTGAAGCGCGTCACATGCCTTAAAAAGCGGCGGTGACCAGCGGTTCGCCGTGGTCGACCGTGTTCCACTGGGCGGTCGCGCGCTCGAGCTTGTCCGGGTTGATCTGGTTGCGGAACGCGGTGAGGCCGTCCTCGCCGACCTCCAGGACCATCACGCCGACGACGCGGCCGTCCAGGACCGCGACCGCCGCCGGCTCCCCGTTGGCGGTCCACGCGTAGACCTGCGGCGAGCCGCCCATGATGGCGCGCTTGGACTTCGCGGGCCGGAACAGGCCCCACAGGAACTTCGCGACCGCCGTCGCGCCCTCGAACGGCTTGGTGCGGGCGGGAAGCTTCCCGCCGCCGTCGCCGACCGCGGAGGCGTTCTCGGTGAGGAGCTGGACCAGCGGCTCGAGCGAGCCGCCCGTCGCGGCGGCAAGGAACTCCTCGACGATGCGCCGCGCGTCGGCCTCGTCGATCTCCTTGCGCGGCTTGCCGTCAGCGAGGTGCTTCTTGGCGCGGTGGTAGATCTGCGCGCTCGCCGCCTCGGTGAGGTCGAGGAACCCGGCGATCTCGCGATGCGGGTACTCGAAGGCCTCCCGCAGCACGTACACGCCGCGCTCCACCGGCGTCAGCCGCTCCATCAGCGTGAGCATCGCGAACGACACCGACTCGCGCTGCTCGGCGGTGTCCGCCGGGCCGAGCATCGGGTCGCCCGGGAACAGCGGCTCGGGCAGCCACTCGCCCACATAGGTCTCGCGCCGGGCCCGCGCCGACGTGAGCTGGTTGAGGCACAGATTGGTGAGCACCTTCGTCAGCCACGCCTCGGGCACGTCGATCCGGTCGCGGTCGGCCGCCTGCCAGCGCAGGAAGACCTCCTGGACGGCGTCCTCGGCTTCGCCCGCCGAGCCGAGGAGGCGGTAGGCGATGGCCTCCAGGCGGGGCCTGGAGGCCTCGAACCGGTCGAGTTCGGTCATGGTCACGGGCATGGTCCGATCGTAGCCCGCGAACCGGCCCGCTCGTCGAGTCCGGATGCGCCCCTGCGCTTCTAGACCTCCTTGACGCAGTAGACCGCGGTGATCGAGTCGAGATCGGGGTCCCAGTCGCGGCCGGCCGCGATCGCGGTGTCCGTGTAGTAGTAGTTCGTGTTGCCGGTGCCCTCGCAGGCGTCCGCGGCCGCGACCGAGTGGGCCGGGTCGGTCGGCTCCGGGTCGGCCGGGCTCTGCACGACCTTCAGGACCTCCCAGTACGCGGCGTCCGAGGAGCAGTCGACCACGTAGAAGCCCGCGGGGTTGTTCTCGATGCACTCGCCTTCGGCCGGCACCCGGTAGACCGACTCGCCCTCGGTGGTCGCCTCCTCCTCCGAAGGCTCCTCGGCCTCGGTGGTCTCCTCGGCTGCCTCGGAGGTCGCCGCCTCCGAGGTGGACTCCTGCGGATCGGGGTCCTCGTCGCCGCCGCCCATGTTGAGCGCCAGGACGATCCCGCCGCCGATCACGGCCACCACGACCACGATCAAGGTGATGATCAGCGGCGTGTTCGAGGACCCGCCGCCGGGCGGCGGGGGCGCGGCCTGGCCGGGCTGGAACGCGCCGCCGGGCGGGCCCACCGGGGGCTGCTGGTAGCCGCCGGTCTGCGGGTACGCGGGCCCGGGGGAGTACGGCTGCCCGGGCGGGGCGCTGGCGGGGTGGTTCGGCGCAGACGGGTAGCCGACGCCGGGGCCGTACGGGTCGGGGCGGGAGTACGGGTCGGCGTCGGTCGTGTAGTGCTGAGGGGCGGAGGGCTGGCCGTATCCCGGCGACTGATTGGGGTCGTAGGGGTTCGGCGGGGGATAGGTCATGGGGTTCTCCGTCGCGTGGCCGGGCTCAAGGGGCGTTGTGGATGCGCTTGGCCTCCATTCTATGGCTCCACTGCGACGTCCCGCTCACTTCAGTCGCCGCGAACGCTCGAACGCCACACTGGTCACACCGCTCCGGGAACGCCGAAGGGCCGCTCCCGAAAGCGGCGCGCCTCGGGGTGTTCGACGGCCTGGATCGCCCCGCGCATTCGAAGGCATGAAAAAGGGCCGCCGCCGGACTCCGGCGGCGGCCCCAATGGCCGAAAGGCTTGCAGGTCAGACGTTGTCGCTGCTGCAGTAGGCGAGGTACACGAGCCCGTCGCCACCCGTCACCGGAGTGGCGTAATAGTCCGAGTTCGGGCAGCCGCCGAGGGCGGTGGTCGAGTCGAACGAGGCCTCGTCGACCGGCGGGTCGTAGGTCTCGACCTCGTCGACCAGGTAGAGCGCCAGCGTGTTCGAGCAGTCGAAGGTCCGCAGGCTGTCGTCGGTGCAGGAGCCGGTGTCGGGCGTGACCGGGCGGCCGCCGTCGGCGTCCTCCTTGTCGATCGCCTCGACGCAGTAGAGGTAGTCGACCGGGCCGCCCGTGCCCGAGATCTCCTCGGTGTAGACGTACTGGTACGACTTCCACAGCGCGCCCGGGGTCCAGCCCATGTACTCCGCGCCGCAGACCGTGCCCGCGATCGACGGGTCGGTTAGGGCGCCGCTGTAGTCGACCTCGGCGCCCGAGTCGTCGGAGACCTGGGTGATCGTCCAGTACGCGGCCGGGTCGTCGCAGGGGACGACCAGGTCCGCGCCCGCGGTGGCGGTCGCGTCGGACATGCAGTCGCCGACCTCGGCCGCCTCTGCGGCGTCCATCTCCTCGTCGGAGAGGGTGGTGTCGGTGCTGTCCGAGTCGCTGCCGCCCGAGTCGCCGGCGAAGGCCCGCACGATGACGATGATGATGCCGATGACGAGCACGCCGACACCGCCGAGGATCTTGGCGACGAGTCCGCCGCCACCGCCCCCCGAGGTCGGCGGCATGGGCGGCGGGCCGTACGGGTTGCCGGGCTGCTGCGGCGGCGGGAAGCCGGGCTGCTGGGGCGCGCCGTAGCCGGGCTGCTGCGGGGCGCTGAAACCGGGCTGGGACGGCTGGCCGTAAGGCTGCTGCTGGGGGGCGTACCCGCCCTGCTGCGGCGGGTAGCCCGGCTGCTGCGGCTGCTGTCCGTAGCCAGGGGGCGGGGGATAGGTCATTGGTGCATTGCTCCTTGCGAACGTACTGTGGTTGGGGGTACCTGCACGGGGGATGGGCACCGCGCGAGAAATGTGGGTTCACTCTAACCACCGGCCGCCACCGGCTCGCGTCGCCCGCCCCACCCGCACGGATCCGTTACGCGGCCATTACGAAGCGGTTGCGCCGTTTCCGTCGCACACGTGAGAAAAACCGCGCTACCTGCTCGGATCGTAGGACGATGGTGTCCATCAGATGAGCGATGCATTACACTCGTCTGACACTTTGCATTCTCTCGGGCCGACGTCGTCCCGTATGAAACACCGTAGTGCTCCGCGCCCCCACCTGCTGCTGGAGCCCTCGACGACGAAGGAGGCCACGGTTGCGTTCTGCCCTGAACTCAGAGCCCGGTCTTTACCGCCCCGCTTGGGAACACGACGCCTGCGGTGTCGCGTTCGTCGCCGACATGCAAGGCCGGGCGGCCCATAGCGTCATCGAGCACGGGCTCTCCGCGCTCGTGCGCATGGAGCACCGCGGCGCCACCGCCCCCGACCCCGACTCGGGCGACGGCGCCGGCATCATGCTGCAGATCCCCGACGCCTACTACCGCGACACGGTCGAATTCAGCCTCCCCGAGGCCGGCCACTACGCCGCCGGCCTGGTCTTCACCCCCGAAGACGACGACGCCACCTCGCGCGCCCGCGCGATCCTCGAGAAGTACGCCGTCGCCGAAGGATGCATCGTCCTCGGCTGGCGCGACGTGCCCACCGACCCGTCCGGCCTCGGCGCCGCCGCGCTGGCCTCCAAGCCGCGCGTCTCCCAGGTCTTCCTCGCCTCCGAGGACGGCGCCGCCGCCGGCCTCGAGCTCGACCGCCTCGCCTACGCCGTGCGCAAGCAGGCCGAGCGCGAGATGCGCGAGCGCCACCTCGACGGCTCCGCGATCGTGGGCCTCTCGGCCCGCACCATCGTGTACAAGGGCATGCTCACCCCCGCGCAGGTCCCGCAGTTCTACCCGGAGCTGGCCGACCCGCGCTTCATGAGCGCCATCGCCCTCGTCCACTCCCGGTTCTCGACCAACACGTTCCCGTCGTGGCCGCTCGCCCACCCGTTCCGGATGGTCGCGCACAACGGCGAGATCAACACCATCCGCGGCAACCGCAACTGGATGACCGCGCGCCAGGCCGAGCTCGCGACCGAGGCCCTGCCCGGCCGCCTGCGCCGCCTCTTCCCGATCAACACCCCGGGCGGCTCGGACTCCCTGAACTTCGACGAGGTCGTCGAGCTGCTGCACCTGGGCGGGCGCAGCCTGCCCCACGCGATGCTCATGATGATGCCGGAGGCCTGGGAGCACAACGCGACCATGGACCCGAAGCGCCGCGACTTCTACCGCTACCACGCCTCGATCATGGAGCCCTGGGACGGCCCCGCCGCCGTCTGCTTCACCGACGGCGTCCAGATCGGCGCGGTCCTCGACCGCAACGGCCTGCGCCCCGCCCGCTGGTGGCGCACCACCGACGACCTCGTCGTGCTCGCCTCCGAGTCCGGCGTGGTCGACATCGAGCCCTCCAAGGTCGCCCAGAAGGGCCGCCTCGAGCCGGGCCGCATGTTCCTGGTGGACACCGGGGCCGGCCGCATCCTCGACGACGAAGAGGTGAAGGACGCCCTCGCGAAGGAGCACCCGTACGGGGACTGGCTCCACGCCGGGCTCATCCGCCTCGAGGAGCTGCCCGAGCGCGAGCCGGTCGGCTGGGACGCCGAGTCCCTGCGCCGCCGCCAGCTCACCTTCGGCTACACCGACGAGGAGCTGCGGCTCATCTTGGCGCCCATGGCCGGCAAGGGCGAGGAGCCGCTCGTCTCGATGGGCTCGGACACGCCCATCGCGGGCCTCTCCAAGCGCCCGAAGCTGCTCTTCGACTACTTCACGCAGCTGTTCGCGCAGGTCACCAACCCGCCGCTCGACGCGATCCGCGAGAAGCTCGTCACCGCGCTCGGGACCACCGTCGGCCCCGAGGGCAACCTGCTCGAGCCCGGCCCGCACTCGTGCCGCCAGATCGAGCTCGCCCGCCCGATCCTGTCGGACGAGGAGCTCGCGAAGATCCTCCACATCGACGACGACGGCGACATGCCCGGCTTCAAGGCCGTGCGCGTCTCCGGCGTCTACAAGGCCCGCCACGGCTCGCGCGGCCTCAAGGACCGCCTGGTCGAGATCTGCCGCCACGTCTCCGAGGCCATCGAGGACGGCGTGCGCATCCTCGTGCTCTCCGACCGCGACTCCACGGCCGACCTCGCGCCGATCCCGTCGCTCCTGCTCACCGCCGCGGTGCACCAGCACCTCGTGCGCGAGCAGACCCGCACGAAGGTGGCGCTCCTGGTCGAGTCCGGCGACTGCCGCACCGTGCACCACGCCGCGGTCCTCCTCGGCTACGGCGCGGCCGCGATCAACCCGTACCTCGCCTTCGACTCCATCGAAGAGCTGTGCGAGCAGGGCGTCGTCGACGCCGAGCCCGCGCAGGCCGTCGAGAACTACATCAAGGGCCTGTGCAGCGGCGTGCTCAAGGTGATGTCGAAGATCGGCATCTCCACGGTCGCCTCCTACACCGGCGCGCAGATCTTCGAGGCCGTGGGCCTCGACGCGGACTTCGTCGACCGGTACTTCACCGGCACGGACTCCTCGATCGGCGGCATCGGCCTGCAGACCCTCGCCAAAGAGGTCGCCGAGCGCCACCGCGCCGCCTACGAGCGGAAGATCGAGACGAGCGAGCCGCTGCCCCCGGGCGGCGACTTCCAGTGGCGCCGCGAAGGCGAGGTGCACCTGTTCAACCCCGAGACGGTGTTCCTGCTGCAGCACGCCACCCGCTCGGGCCAGTACGGCGTGTTCAAGCGCTACACCGACAAGGTCAACGCCATCGCCGCGGACTCCGGTCTGCTGCGCGGGATGCTCGGCTTCGACGACAGCCGCGAGGCCGTCCCGCTCGACGAGGTCGAGCCGGTCGAGTCGATCGTCAAGCGGTTCCACACCGGCGCGATGTCCTACGGCGCGCTCTCCGCGGAGTCGCACGAGACCCTCGCGATCGCCATGAACCGCCTCGGCGGCCGCTCCAACTCCGGCGAGGGCGGCGAAGCCGTCGACCGCCTGTACGACCCGCTGCGCCGCAGCGCGATCAAGCAGGTCGCCTCGGGCCGCTTCGGCGTCACCTCCGAGTACCTGGCCACCGCCGACGCCATCCAGATCAAGATGGCCCAGGGCGCCAAGCCCGGCGAGGGCGGCCAGCTCCCGGGCTACAAGGTGTACCCGTGGATCGCGGACACCCGGAACGCCACGCCCGGCGTGGGCCTCATCAGCCCGCCCCCGCACCACGACATCTACTCGATCGAGGACCTGGCGCAGCTCATCCACGACCTCAAGCACGCCGGCGGCGGCGACGCCGAGGTCCACGTGAAGCTCGTCTCGGAGACCGGCGTCGGCACCGTGGCCGCGGGCGTCTCCAAGGCCAAGGCCGACACGATCCTCATCTCCGGCTACGACGGCGGCACGGGCGCGTCCCCGGCCAACTCGATCAAGCACGCGGGCACCCCGTGGGAGATCGGGCTCGCCGAGGCCCAGCAGACCCTCATCCGCAACGGGCTGCGCGACCGCGTGAAGCTCGAAGTGGACGGCGCCATGAAGACCGGCCGCGACGTCGTCGTCGCCGCGCTCCTCGGCGCCGAGGGCTTCGGCTTCGCCACCGCGCCGCTGGTCGTCACCGGCTGCGTCATGATGCGCGTCTGCCACCTCGACACGTGTCCGGTCGGCGTCGCCACCCAGGACCCGCGCCTGCGCGAGCGCTACACCGGCAAGCCCGAGTTCGTGGAGAACTTCTTCCGCTACATCGCCGAAGAGGTCCGCGAGCTGCTGGCCGGGCTCGGCTACCGCTCGCTCGACGAGGCGATCGGCTCGGTCGAGCGCCTCAAGCAGATCCCCGGACCCGGCCGCAAGGCCGCCCGCGTGGACCTCTCGAACGTCATCGCCGTCCCGGTCGCGGGCCCGCGCACGCAGGCCGCCGTCCAGGACCACGGCGTCGAGTCGACGCTCGGGGCCCGCATCGTCGAGCTCGCCCGCCCCGCCATCGAGCAGGGCGAGCGCGTCACGGCCGAGCTCGAGATCCGCAACACCGACCGCTCCGTCGGGGCGCTCCTCGGCGCCGCGGTCTCCCGCGCGCACCGCGAAGGCCTCACCGAGGACACCGTGAACCTCACGTTCCGCGGCACGGCCGGGCAGTCCTTCGGCGCCTTCCTCACCCGGGGCGCGAGCTTCAAGCTCGTGGGCGACGCGAACGACTACGTCGGCAAGGGCCTCTCGGGCGGACGCCTCGTGCTCACGCCCGACGCCGGGGCCCCGTTCAAGGCCGAGGAGAACGTCATCGCCGGGAACACGCTCCTGTACGGGGCGACCTCCGGCGAGGTCTACATCCGCGGCAAGGTCGGCGAGCGCTTCGCCGTCCGCAACTCCGGCGCGGTCGCCGTCGTCGAAGGCGTGGGCGACCACGGCTGCGAGTACATGACCGGCGGCACCGTCCTCGTCCTCGGCCCCACCGGCCGCAACTTCGCGGCCGGCATGTCCGGCGGCACCGCCTACGTGTGGCGCCTGGACGAGTCGCGCACCAACACCGCGCTCGCGGACCTCGACCCGCTGTCGGCCTCCGACATCGACCTGGTCCACTCGCTGCTGCTGCGCCACGGCCGGGCCACCGGCTCGACGGTCGCGGCGGACCTGCTGGCCGACTGGCCGCGGGCCGCGAGCGGCTTCACGAAGGTCATCCCACGCGAGTACAAGGCCGTCCTCGCCCGTCAAGCCATTGACACGATCACGACCCGCACGCTCGTCCTGACCGAGAAGGAGGCCGCCAATGCCTGATCCGAGCGGATTCCTCGAGCACGGCCGCGAGGTGCCGAAGAAGCGCCCCGTGCCGGTGCGCATCCTCGACAACCGCGAGGTCTACACCCGCACGTCCAAGGCGATCGTGACGGCCCAGGCCTCGCGCTGCATGGACTGCGGCATCCCGTTCTGCCACAACGGCTGTCCCCTCGGGAACCGGATTCCCGAGTGGAACGACCTGGCCCGCACGGGCCGGTGGGGCGCGGCGATCGAGCAGCTGCACGCGACGAACAACTTCCCGGAGTTCACCGGGCGGCTGTGCCCGGCGCCGTGCGAGGCGGCCTGCGTGCTGGGCATCGGGGACGACCCGGTGACCATCAAGAACATCGAGGTCGAGATCATCGACCGCGCGTTCGACGACGCGAACGTCCGGCCGCAGCCGGCCGAGCTCGCCAGCGGCAAGTCCGTCGCGGTGGTCGGCTCGGGCCCGGCGGGCCTGGCGGCCGCCCAGCAGCTGGCCCGCGCGGGCCACGCGGTCACGGTGTACGAGCGCGACGACGCCCCCGGCGGCCTGCTGCGCTACGGCATCCCGGACTTCAAGCTGGAGAAGCACCAGATCGACCGCCGCATCGAGCAGATGCACGCCGAAGGCGTCGAGTTCGAGTGCGACGTCAACGTGGGCGTCGACATCACCGCCGAGGACCTGCGGGAACGCCACGACGCGGTGATCCTGGCCGTGGGCGCGCTCGAAGGGCGCGAGACGGAGCAGCCGGGCCGCGAGCTCGCCGGCATCCACCAGGCCATGGAGCACCTCGTGGGCGCCAACCAGGTCGTGGCGGGCAAGGCCCCGTTCGCGCCGATCGACGCCAAGGGCAAGCACGTCGTCATCATCGGCGGCGGCGACACCGGCGCGGACTGCCTGGGCGTGGCCCACCGGCAGGGCGCGGCCTCGGTGCGCCAGCTCGACCTGTACCCGACCCCGCCGGAGCTCCGCGACGCGGGGAAGGACCCGTGGCCGACCTGGCCGGTCATCGTCCGCAACTACCCGGCGCACGAGGAGGGCGGCGAGCGCAACTACGCGTCGGCCGCCGCCGAGTTCATCGGGGACGAGCACGGGCACGTCCGCCAGATGCGCTTCAGCGAGGTCCGGGTCGACAAGTCCCAGGGCCGCCGCGACATCATCCCGGTCGAGGGCACCGAGCAGATCGTGCCGGCCGACCTCGTCCTACTCGCGATCGGCTTCGCGGGCACCGAGGACCAGCCGCTGCTGCGGCAGTTCGGGATCGAGCGCAGCCGCCGCAACGTGATCGAATGCGGCGACGACTGGCAGACGGACGCGCCCGGCGTGTTCGTCGCGGGCGACGCCCACCGTGGAGCGTCGCTCATCGTGTGGGCCATCGCGGAAGGACGCGCGGCCGCCGCCGCGGCGCACAAGTTCCTCGGCGGTCAGACGGCGCTTCCGGCGCCGGTCGAATCGAACGCACAGGCACTCGTCGCGTAAGTGCAATAGGCGGAATTGAGCCCAGTAAATATTTGCTCGGGCTCAATTCCGCCTATCTTCGATTTGCATTCCAGCACCGGTGAATTCCACCTCTCAACTGCGGAGACCCTGCGAGTGCGAGTAGGCGTCCGATATAAGCTCGCAGGGTGACTCGTAGAGCAAAAATCGTCTGCACCATCGGGCCTGCCACGGCCACGCCCGAGCGTATGGCCGGCCTGATCGACGCCGGCATGAACGTCGCCCGCATGAACTTCTCCCACGGCGCCCAGTCCGACCACGAGGCCGTCTACCAGATGGTCCGGGAGGCCGCCGAGGCCGCCGGGAAACCCGTCGCCATCCTGGCCGACATGCAGGGCCCCAAGATCCGCCTGGGCACCTTCGCGAACGGCGTCGAGCAGTGGGACGCGGGCGACCGCATCAAGATCACCTCCGACGACGTGGACGGCACCCACGACCGCGTCTCCTGCACCTACAAGAAGCTCCCGGCGGAGGTCACCAAGGGCGACCGCCTCCTGGTCGACGACGGCAAGCTGGCGCTCGAAGTGCTCGGCGCCGACGACACCGACGTCGAGTGCCTCGTGGTCGAGGGCGGCCCGGTCTCGAACAACAAGGGCCTCTCGCTGCCGAACGTGAACATCTCCGTGCCGGCGCTGTCCGAGAAGGACATCTCCGACATGAAGTTCGCGCTGAACCTCGGCGTGGACCTCATCGCGATGTCGTTCGTGCGCAGCCCCGACGACGCCCGCTTGGGCCACAAGGTGATGGACGAGGTCGGCGTGCGCCGCCCGATCATCGCGAAGGTCGAGAAGCCCGAGGCCGTCGCGCGCCTCGAGGAGATCGTCCGGGCCTTCGACGGCGTCATGGTCGCCCGCGGCGACCTGGGCGTCGAGATGCCCCTCGACGAGGTCCCGATCGTGCAGAAGGAGATCGTGCGCCTCTGCCGCGAGAACGCGAAGCCCGTCATCGTGGCCACCCAGATGCTCGACTCGATGATCGAGAACGCCCGGCCCACCCGCGCCGAGGTCTCCGACGTCGCCAACGCCGTCCTCGACGGCACCGACGCCGTGATGCTCTCCGGCGAGACCTCGGTCGGCAAGTACCCGATCGGGACCGTGCGCACCATGGCCAAGATCGTGGAGACCACCGAGACCGGCCCGATCGCGCTGCGCGAGCTGCTGCACGACCCGAAGACGAAGTCCGGCGCGGTGACCCACGCGGCCGCCGACATCGCCGACGCGATCGGCGCGAAGGCCCTCGTCGCGTTCACCCAGACCGGTGACACCGTCAAGCGCCTCGCCCGCCTCAAGCCGAACCGCCCGATCTACGGCCTCACCCCGATCGAGAGCGTCCGCAACCAGATGGCGCTCTCCTGGGGCACCGACTCGTACCTGGTCGAGCACGTGGACCACACCGACGCGATGTTCAAGCTGGTCGACCAGACCCTGCAGGAGCACCACCTGGCGCAGCCGGGCGACCTCGTCGTGATCGTGGCCGGCACCCCGGCCGGCACCCCCGGCTCGACGAACACCGTCCGGGTCCACCAGATCGGCTCCTGAACCGTTGAGCAGCACTGGGCGTGAAGTCCTCGTAGGCCAGGACGCCGTGGACTCGCTCCTCGGCGTCCTCGACCTGGAGGAGATCGACAAGGGCCTCTTCCGGGGACCGCGCGCCGAAGGGGCCCACCAGCGGGTCTTCGGCGGCCAGGTCGCCGGCCAGGCGCTGGTGGCGGCCGGGCGCACCGTCCCGGCCGACCGGCGGGTGCACTCGCTGCACGGCTACTTCGTGCGCCCCGGCGACTCGACGAAGCCGATCGTCTACCAGGTCGAGAACATCCGCGACGGCCGCTCCTTCTCCGTACGCCGTACGGTGGCGCTGCAGAACGGGCAGACGATCTTCTTCATGTCCGCCTCGTTCCACACCGGCGAGCGCGGCCTGGAGCACGCCGACCCGGCCCCCGACGGCCTGGCCCGGCCCGAGGACATCCCGCCGCTGAGCGAGCAGCTCAAGGCCCACCCGGACCGGCTCGGCATCTGGGCGCGCGTGCCGCGCCCGATCGACGTGCGCTACGCGGGCGGCGGCTCGGGCTTCTCGGCCTCGGGCGAGCGCCCCGCGCAGGAGCGCCAGCGGGTGTGGATGAAGGCGGACGGGCGCCTGCCCGACGACCCGCTCATCCACGTGTGCGTGCTCACCTACGCCTCGGACCTGACGCTGCTGGACTCGGTCCTGTCGCGCCACGGCGAGGTGTGGGGCCCCGGCGGCTACCTCGGCACGAGCCTGGACCACGCCCTGTGGTTCCACCGGCCGTTCCGCTTCGACGACTGGATCCTCTACGACTCGATGTCGCCGACCGCCGCCGACGGCCGCGGCCTGGCCCAGGGCCGGTTCTTCGACGCGCACGGGGTGCACCTCGCCTCGGCCACGCAGGAGGGCCTGCTCCGCCAGACCCCGGAACCCCCGGGCGTCCCCTAAGGCGTTCCTTAGAAAGCTCCAATGCGCACGGCGGGGGCGCGTCCGGAAGCGGGCGCGCCCCCGCCGCTTCGCGTAGCGGAACGACCCCGATACGCTGCGGCTGAGGGCAATATCACCGCTTTAGAGGGGGTAGATCCCATGCAGCGGGCAGTGTTAAGGTCGGCTCTCGTCCCCCGGTAAGACCCCCGATCCCCAGTCAGCCCAGCCCTGCCCGGCTGGGAGTCCGATGCCCGGTGAAACCGTTCGGAGACCGATCACTTATGCGTCTGACCAACGCACCAGAACCGGCGAAGACGTCCGCGGACGCCGCCGCCCGCATAGACCGAGAGCGGGACCCTGAGACCGTGCAGATCCAGCGGATCGCCCGAGACGGGGAGACCGAGAGCCGGACCAGTGCGCGCCCCAGCCACTGGCGGCCCGACATCGAAGGCCTCAGGGCGATCGCCGTGGGCGTCGTCATCGCCGCCCACATCGGCTTCCCGTACATGGCGGGCGGATTCGTCGGCGTCGACGTGTTCTTTGTCATCTCCGGCTTCCTCATCACCTCGCTGCTCCTGCGCGAGATCGACAAGACCGGCACCATCTCGATCGCCGGCTTCTACGCCCGCCGCGCCGTGCGGCTCCTGCCCGCCGCCGCCACGGTCCTGCTCGCAACGCTCTGGGCCGCCTGGGTGTGGCTGCCCCGCACCAGACTCGGCGAGATCGCCGCGGACGCGGCCACGGCCGCGCTCAACGTCATCAACATCCGCCTCGCCCAAGAGGGCACGGACTACCTCAACGCCGACGCCGCCCCCTCGCCGCTGCAGCACTTCTGGTCGCTCGCGGTCGAGGAGCAGTTCTACATCGTCTGGCCCCTGGTGCTCCTCGCCATCGCGCTCCTCGGCGCCAAGTTCGGCGGCCACGGCCAGTTCACGGCCGCGCGCCACCGCCACCGCGGCCCCGGCCGCACCGTCGCCATCACGGCGTTCCTCGTGATCACCGCGGGCGTCTCGTTCTGGATGAGCGCCACCTGGACCACCGCCGATCCAGTGTGGTCGTACTTCGGGATCCACACGCGCGCATGGGAGCTCGCCACCGGCGCGCTCATCGCCGTCGCAGCCGGCCAGATCCGCGCACACGCACCGAAGTGGGCCGCCGCGCTCGCCTCCTGGGCCGGGCTCGCGCTCATCACCGCTTCGGTGTTCGTCATCGACGAGCACACCGCGTTCCCCGGCACGGCCGCGCTGCTGCCCGTCGCCGGGACCGCGCTCGTCATCGCCGCCGGCTGCGCCCCGCACCGCTTCGGCGCCACGATGCTCCTGGACATCAGGCCCGCCCAGTTCGTCGGCAAGATCTCGTACGGCCTCTACCTCTGGCACTGGCCGCTCGTCATGATCGGCCCGGTCGCGTGGGGCCTCGACGACGTGCGGGTGCGCCACTACCTGGTGCTCATGGGCATCGCGTTCCTGCTCACCGTCGCCACCTTCTACCTCATCGAGAACCCGATCCGCACCCGCCGCCCGCTCGTGCAGGTGCCCTCCCGGGCGCTCGCCATGGGCGGCGGCCTCATCGCCACGGCCCTGGCCGCGTCCCTGTTCATGGCCGCGCAGCCGCTGCCGGAGCGGTCGAACGAAGAGGCCGTCGAGATCACCGGGAACGACACGACCGTCTGGGAACTGCTCGGCCAGTCCTCCGATGTGGACACCGTCCCGGCGAACCTCACGCCCACTCTCGACGGCGCCGTCGAGGACGTGCCCGCCCTCTACGGCGACGGCTGCCAGATCGACCGCGACGACCCGAAGATCAACAAGGACTGCTGGTACGGCGACCCCGATGGGGAGAAGACCATCGTCCTCTACGGCGACTCCCATGCGGGCCAGTGGTTCCCGGCGCTCCGCCAGAACGCCGAGGCCTCCGGCTGGCGCCTGCTCGTGATGTCGAAGTCCAACTGCTCGGTCGCCGACGTCCGCGAGAACGACCCCAAGCTCGGCCGCGAGTACACCGAGTGCGAGGAGTGGAAGGCCGACGCGCTCGACTACTTCGCCGAGATCAAGCCGGACGCGATCCTCGCGACCTCCTACGACAAGAAGGACGTCATCGCCGACGACCCCGACCAGGCCTGGATCGACGGCTGGGCCGACACCGTGCACGACCTCGACGAGGTCGCCGGCGAGGTCTACTACATGGCCGACAACCCGGACATCGGCGAGAACGTGCCCGAATGCCTCGCGGAGAACCCCGAGGACGCCAGCGTCTGCGTGGGCGACCTCGACAAGTCGGTGATCAAACCCGAACGGCGCGCGGCCCTCATCGAGGCCGTGACCGACGCGGGCGCCCACGTCGTCGACCCGATCCCGTGGCTCTGCGACGTCGACAAGGGCACCTGCCCCGTCGTCATCGGCAACCTCCTCGTCTACCGCGACGCGAACCACCTCTCCGCGAGCTTCATCGCCGAACTCGCCCCGCAGGTCGCCGCCGCGATCCCGCTCGAGGCCTCGTTCCAGGCCAGCGGCGACTCCTAGGCAACCGGTGTAGCTCCACGACACAGTCCGTCCCATGAGGTGGGCCCGCATTCGCACGCGAATGTAGGCTCACCTCATTCTCGTAGCGGCACAATCCAAGTGGCACAGCGCCAACGGCGCCGTCCAACCGTGCCGTGCAACCGGCACACAAGGAGTGGTACGGATGGAACGCGTCTCACCCTGGCTCAAAGCCGTCAACACCGTGCTCACCCCCGCGATCTCGGGGCGCCGCAAGAAGATCGACCGGCTCCTCGACCGGGCCGTGCGCGAAGCGGAGGACCGCACCGGCTCCACCGCCCACGGCGAAGAGGCCTTCGTCGCCGACATGCGCGCCCTCCTCGCCGGCTACGCCGACATCCACGGCCTCACCCTCACCGGCTGGGTCGGCGTCCAGCAGGAGGTCACCGACCGCCTCGAGAACCGCCTGCGCGTCCGCAAGCTCCACGCCCTCAACCCCGAGATCGCCGACGAGCCCGTCAGCCGCCCCATCGTCGTCACCGGCGTCCCCCGCACCGGCACGACCATGCTCCAGCGCCTCCTCGCCGTCCCCGCCACCCACCGCTCCCCGCTCATGCACGAGCTCATGCACGCCGACCTCGAGTCCGCCGACCACGTGCGCCGCGCCGAACGCGCCACCGACTTCCTCAACAAGGCCGTCCCCACCTTCGGCGCCGTCTACGACATGCACCCGCAGAAGCCCGACGCCGACGTCTGGGTCCTCCCGCACGGCATCGGCCACCTCGTGCGCGCCCAGCCGCCCGGCTACGTCCAGTGGATGCTCGAACGCGACTACGCCCCCGACTACCGCTACCTCAAGCAGACCCTCCAGGTGCTCCAGCACGGCCGCCCCCGCCGCCGCTGGGTCCTGCGGGCCCCCGCGCACCTGTGGAACCTCGGCGCGCTCGTGAAGGCCTTCCCGGACGCCCAGATCGTGTGGACCCACCGCGACCCCGCCGCCGCCCTCGCCTCGCTCTGCTCCATGACCGAGACGGCCACCGCCATGAACACCGGCGAGATCGACCCCCACGAGCTCGGCCGCACCTGGCTCGGCCTCTTCGCCACCGGCATCGACCGCGCCCGCGCCGCCCGCGCCCGCCTCCCCGAGTACGCCGTGGTCGACGTGCCCTACCGCGACCTCACCCGCGACGCCCGCGAACGCCTCCCGCAGCTCTTCGACCACCTCGGCGCGCCCTGGGGCCGCACCGAGGCCGACGCCCTCGAGGCCGCGCTCGCGGCCCGCCCCACCGACCACAAGTACGACCTGGCCCGGTACGGCCTCACCGAAGGCGAGGTCGACCAGGCGCTCGGCGACTACAAGCGCGCCTTCGGGGCCCTCCTCTAGAGGCTGAGCACGAAACCCCAGAGTTGGACGTCCGGCAGCGGATACCAGTCCAGCTCGGGGGCCCGCTCGAACCCCAGCCGCCGGTACAGGCGGTGCGCGGTCGTCATCGTCTGCTGCGAGCACAGCACGATCCGCTTCGTCCCGGACTCGGCCCGTGCCCGCTCGACGCACGCGGCCGCCAGCGCCGACCCCACGCCGCGCCCGTGCGCGGCCGGATCGACGGCGAGCATCCGGATCTCGGCGTCCCCGGGGCCGCCGAGCTCGCACATCGGGCTGCCGTGGAACGCGAGCGTCACGCCGCCGAGCAGGCCGCCCTCGCCTACGGCGACGAGCACCTGGGCACTGGCGGCGCGGTGGGCGACGTCGCGCAGGTGCGGCGCATAGGGGTCGTCGAGCCCGCCGATGAGGAACCCGCCGTCGAGGTACGAGGCGACGGTCAAGTCCCCAAGGGCCGCATGCTCTTCGGCATGGACGGGACGGATCTGGAAGTCGGGCTTCGCGGTCACTCGGACATTCTGCCTCGAGAAGTCCGAGAATCCACGGGATAGCGCTTGCAAACCGTGTCGCGGACCGGTTGAATCGAACCCTGTGACCGACGTGATCCGCAACCCGATCCTGCCCGGCTTCCACCCCGACCCTTCGATCCTCAGGGTGGACGAGGACTACTACGTGGCGACCTCGACCTTCGAATGGTGCCCCGGCGTCCGCCTGCACCACTCGCGCGACCTGCGGCACTGGCGGCCGATCGGCGGTGCGCTCGACGACGTGCGCCTGCTCGACCTCACCGGCGTCCCCGACTCGGGCGGCGTGTGGGCGCCCGACCTCACCTACGCGAACGGCCGCTTCCACCTCGTCTTCTCCGTGCTCGACAACTACGCCTACGGCTACAAGGACTGCGCGAACTACCTCACCACCGCCGAGTCGATCGACGGGCCCTGGACCGATCCGGTCCGCCTGCCGGGGCGCGGTTTCGACGCGGCGCTCTTCCACGAGGACGACGGCTCCACCTGGCTGCTCAACATGATCACGGGCTTCCAGGGCATCGAGATCCAGCGGCTCGACGACGGCAAGGCCGTCGGCGATCCGGTGCTGCTCCTCGAATCGAGCCCCGCGGGCGTCACCGAAGGCCCGCACCTCTACAAGCGCGACGGCTGGTACTACCTGCTCTGCGCCGAGGGCGGCACCGGCTTCAACCACGGGGCGATCGTCGCCCGGTCCCGAAACCTCTTGGGCCCCTACGAGCTCGACCCGAACGGCCCGCTGCTCACGACCCGCGACAAGCTCGACCTGCCGCTCCAGAAGGCCGGCCACGGCAGCCTCGTCGAGACGCCGGCCGGCGAATGGTTCATGACGTACCTGGCCTCGCGGCCCTACACCGAGGTCGAGGACGGCCTTCCGGACGACGCCCGCGGCCGCGACGCGACCGGCCGGTGCGTCCTCGGCCGAGAGACCGCCCTCGCCGCCGTCTCCTGGATCGACGGCTGGCCCCGGATCGACGGCGCCGCACCGGCTCTGGAGGTCCCCGCCCCGCACCTGCCCGCCCACCCCTGGCCCGAAGCCCCGGCCCGCGACGACTTCGACGCCCCGGTCCTCGACCACCGCTGGGCCACGCTCCGCCGCCACGCCGGCCCGGACTGGCTCAGCCTCACCGACCGGCCCTCGCACCTGCGCGTCCTCGGCGGCCAGTCCCCGCACGGGAAGCGCACGCCGAGCCTGCTCGCGCAACGCGTCACCGCGAAGCGCGGCGTCTTCGAAGCGGGCGTCGAATTCGACCCGCGGACCGCCGACCAGTGGGCCGGGATCACCGCCTACTACAACGCCTTCAACTGGCACAGCCTGCACATCGGCCTCGACCAGGGCCGCCGCGCGCTCACCCTCGAGACTTCCGACCGAGGCCGCCGCACCGCCACGCCGATCGCCGCAGTCGGCCCCCGGCTCGACCTGCGCATCGTCTTCGACGGCCCGGTCCTGCGCTTCGCCTACCGCGACGGCGGCGCGTGGAAACCGGCAGCGGCCCAAGCGGACGCGACGATCCTCGCCGACGAGCACGCCACCTGGATCGACCCCGGCCTCGTCCACGCCTTCGGTTTCACCGGCGCCTTCGTCGGCCTCTGGGTCCAAGACCGCGCGGCCGAAGGCGGCTTCGCCGATTTCGACTACGCCGCTTACACCATCGGATGATCCGACCAGCCGTCACGGTTTCGGGACGGGACGCGACTCCCCGCCGCACTCCAGGCCGCCTCCGAAGGGCGGCCGGGACGCGGAGCTTCGTGAGCAGCCGAGGCGGGGATCCGGAATGGGACCCGCGGGACCCGGCCGGGAGCGTCCGTCACGCCCGCCGAATGAGGCCCCCGACCTCCCTGACCTGCGGAGGTGTGCGAAGAATCGGATCGGGTATCCATGGCGCAATCACCGTTCGAGAAAGGACGGAAGACCATGGGTGGAATCGACAAGGCGAAGGACAAGACCGAGCAGCTCATCGGGCGCGCCAAGGAGAAACTCGGCGACGCGACCGACGACGAGAGCATGGCGAACGAAGGCCGTGCGCAGGAGCTGAAGGGCAGGGCGAAGGAGGAGTGGCACGACCTGAAAGAGAAGGGCGATGACAAGCTCCACGACGCCAAGGAACACCTCACCGACAAGGACGAGGGCCGGCGCTGACCGGACGCCCACTCGGCGGATCGCAAACCAACGGGGCCGGGCCGCTTTCGAGCGGCCCGGCCCCGAAACGCTGTCTTCTAGCGGCGCGGCGGGGGCGCGACGGTCTCGCGCACCACGATGTGGGTGCCGAGCACGACCTGGTCGGAGCCGGTCGCCTCGCGGCGCAGCCCGAGCCGCACGGCCTCGCGGCCGAGCTCCTCGTGCGGGACGTGCACGGTGGTGAGCGCCGGGGTGAGGTCGGAGGCGAGCGGGATGTCGTCGAAGCCGACGACGGACATGTCCTTGGGGACGTCGATGCCGGCCTCGCGCAGAGCCTTGAGGACGCCGGCGGCGACCATGTCGGTCGCGCCGAACACGGCCGTGACGTCGTCCCGCTTGGCGATGAGCTCGCGGGTGAGCTCGTAGCCGCTCTGCTTGGAGAAGTCGCCGGGGATGATGAGCGCGTCGTCGATCGGGACGCCGTAGTCGTCGTGCGCGCGGCGGAAGCCCCGCACGCGTTCGTCCGTAGTGGACAGTCCGACGCCGATGCCCATGTACGCGATGGTCTTGTGCCCGGCCGAGAGCAGGTGCGAGGTCATGGCGTACGCGCCGCCCTCGTTGTCGTAGTGCACGACCGTGGCCGGGACGTCCTCGCCGAGCGAGGGCCGCCCGCACAGCACCAGCCGCGAGCCCGAGCGGTCGAGCGCGGAGGCGAAGTAGCGCATCCGCTCGTTGTAGTTCCCGTCGTCCCAGGCCCCGCCGACGACGATCACGGCCTCGGCGTGCTGCTCGCGCATGAGCTCCACGACCGCGAGCTCGCGCTCCGGGTCGCCGTGGGTGGTGCACAGCAGGCACAGCCGCCCTTCGGAGGCGGCCTGCTGCTCGACGCCGCGCGCGATGTACGCGTAGAAGGGCCCCGTCACGTCGTCGACCACGAACGCCACGGTCTTCGTCGTCGCCCCGGCCAGCGCGCGGGCGTGCGCGTTGACCACGTAGTCGAGTTCCCGCATGGCGCGCAGCACCTTCGCGCGGGTCGCGGGGGCCACCGGGTAGTTCCCGGCGAGGACCCGCGAGACCGTCGGCACCGACACGCCGGCCCGCGCGGCCACGTCCCTGATGGTGGGGCGCTTGCCGGTATCGGCATTCGACTTCTTGGGCACTGGGGGCCTTCTCTCACCGTTCTCGGGGTTGCGACGGGTTCGCACCCAGGGTAGTGCACGTTCGCGTATTCCTTTGTGTGCAC
The DNA here is from genome assembly GCF_027622945.1 of Glycomyces lechevalierae. Taxonomy (GTDB): domain Bacteria; phylum Actinomycetota; class Actinomycetes; order Mycobacteriales; family Micromonosporaceae; genus Glycomyces; species Glycomyces rutgersensis. The sequence goes on from NZ_JAPZVQ010000010.1 coordinate 55,622, forward strand.
GTCATGGTGCGCGAACCCGTCGCATGGCGCTTACTCGGTCACTTCGAAGCCCAGCGTGAAGGCCGCGGCCTCCGGCAGCAGGCGGTGCTGGGGGAGGACCCCGGGGCCGCACGCGGCCGAGCCCACGCCCTGCAGGCCGGCGTCGAGGTTGACGTAGAGGCGGTCGCGCTCGACGAGGTCGTGCGGGTGCCTGGCCGCGTCGAGGTCCTCGCTCGTCCACGGGCGCACCGTGAACGCGAACTCGGGCGCGCCGAACACCTTGAGGGTCCTGCCCTCGCCGCTGAGGCTGGCCCAGCGCACGTCGATGCGGGAGCCGTTCTCCTGCGGGAACACGTACGGGGTCTGCATCCCGGCCACGGTGGACCGGAACCGGCCGACGCGGGCGGCCGCGCGGGTGTCCGCGTAGGCCTCGCCGGGGCCGCCGCCGAACCACTCGACCTCGTTGAGGCCCTTCGGGACGGAGGCGCGCACGCCCAGGCGCGGCAGCGGGAAGTCCCACTTGCCCTCCGGGGCGACCTCGACGGTGAGCCAGAGGCGGCCGCCTTCGCGCCGCCACCGGTAGACCGCGCCCATGGCGATCGCGGCGCCGCCGGCGCCGACGCGGGTCGCCACCGTGAGACCGTCCTCAGTGGACTTGATGCCGAGGACCTTGTGCTCCAGGCGGTACAGGGCCGCGTTGCGGTCCCGCCACTCGTTCACCAGCGGCACGCCCCAGCCGAGGAGGTCGTTGTCCGTGGGGGCCCGCCACAGGTCGAGGCGGGGGCCTTCGACCTCCAGCCCGCCGATGGCGGTGAGGCGGCCGAGCGCGTCGAACGCGGCGTTCCCGAGGCGGTAGCCGCGGTCCTCGGCGACGGCCGGGGTGCGCTCACCGGCCGCGACGGGTGCTGCGGCCGCGAGCTGCCCTTGGCCCCAGGCGATCTCGTGCCCGGCGTCAGCCCAGGACTCGTCCTTGGCGAGGACCGCTCGGACGGTGAGCCAGCGCTCGCCGCCCGCCGCGCCGAGTGCGGCGACGGCGGCGGGGAACTCGACGATCGCGGATTCGCCTGCGGCGACGGCGCGGATCTCGAGCTCGCCCTCGGCGACGGTGACGCCCTCGTCCTCGACGGCCCAGGTGTACTTGAGGTCCCCGGTGTCGGCGAAGTCGCGGAGGTTCGCGACGGTGACGGCGCGCGAGCCGGGCTGGACGGTGATGCGGACGGGCTCGACGACCTTCTTGAACTCGACGAGGCCGGGGGAGGGCTCGCGGTTCGGGAAGATGAGGCCGTCGATGACGAAGTTGCCGTCGTGGATCGGCTCGTCGAAGTCGCCGCCGTAGGCGAACCACTCGCGGCCGTCCGCGGTGTGCAGGCGCACGCCGTGGTCGATCCACTCCCAGATGAACCCGCCCTGGCAGCGCTCGTGCTGCTCGAACAGGCGCTGGTACTCGCTCATGCCGCCGGGGCCGTTGCCCATGGCGTGCGCGTACTCGCACAGCACGAACGGGATCTCGTGGCGGCGGTGGTGGTCGAGCGCGGGGTCGTTCGTGGGGGCCTCGCTCTTGAGGCCGATGCGGTCGGTCTCGGCGTGGTCGGCGTACATGCGGCTGTACATGTCGGTGTAGCCGGAGTCCCAGTCGCCCTCGTAGTGGATGGGGCGGCCGGGGTCGCGCTCCTTGGCCCACTGGGACATCGCGGCGAGGTTGGCGCCGGTGTGGCTCTCGTTGCCGAGGGACCAGATTATGACCGAGGCGTGGTTCTTGTCGCGTTCGACCATGCGCGCCATGCGGTCGAGGTAGGCCTCTTTCCACATGGGGACGTCGCTGGGGTTGTCGCGCCACTCGTGGTGGACGAAGCCGTGGGTCTCGAGGTCGCACTCGTCGATGACCCAGACGCCGATCTCGTCGCAGAGGTCGAGGAAGCGGCGGTCCGGCGGGTAGTGGCTGGTGCGCACGGCGTTGACGTTGTGCCGCTTCATGATCTCGAGGTCGCGGCGCATGGTCTCGACGGTGAGGGTGCGGCCGGTGTCGGGGTCCCATTCGTGGCGGTTGACGCCGCGCAGCAGGATCCGCTTGCCGTTGACCTTGAGCAGGCCGTCCTCGATCTTGACGGTGCGGAAGCCGATCCGCAGGGACACGCGCTCGGTGTCCGTGGCGACGACCGCGTCGTACAGGCGCGGGGTCTCGGCGGTCCACGGCTCGACGGCGACGCTGGCGGTCTCGCCCGCGGCGATGTCGATGCCCAGTTCGGGGACGGTGACGCGGGCGTTCGCGGCGATCTCGGACGCTACTTCAACCCTGAGGGTGCCGAGGCCGGTGGCGTGGTCGTAGTCGGCGTGCGCGAAGACGTCCTCGATGCCCTGCTCGGGGCGGTGGACGAGGGCGACGGGGCGGAAGATGCCCGAGAGCCACCACATGTCCTGGTCCTCCAGATAGGACGCGGCGGACCACTGGTGGACGCGGACGGCGATCGTGTTCTCGCCCGCCGCAAGGTGATCGGTGGCGTCGAACTCGGTGGGGAGGCGGCTGCCCTTGCCGTCGCCGAGGAGGGTCCCGTTGACCCACACGGCGAACGCGGAGTCGACGCCCTCGAAGCGGAGGACGGTGCGGCCGGTGGCCGGCCACTCGGCGGGGAGGGTGAAGGTGCGGCGGTACTCGCCGGTGGGGTTCGCGTCGGGGACCCGGGGCGGGTCGACGGGGAAGGGGTAGTAGGTGTTGGTGTACTGCGGCTTGCCGTAGGGCGCCGCGCCGTCGAGGTCGGTCATCTGCCACATCGACGGGACGGCGAGGGTGTCCCACGCCGCGGCGTCGAACCCGGGGGCCTCGAAGCCCTCGGTGGTGTCGTGGAGGCCGGCGGCCAGGTTGAAGCGCCACTCGCCGTCGAGGCTGAGCGCGGCGGCGTCGGAGGCCAGCGCCGCCCGCGGATCGCGCCGCCCGCTGCCTGGGCTAACGCTTTCCACGTACGTGAAATCGGTTCGGCTCATCGCCAGGTTCCCTTTCCAGTATGCGATCGGTCCGGCCGGCACTGGGCCAGCCGGACTTCCAGCCCGCGACCGCCGAGCTGCCGCGCGACTGCGCGGCCGCCTCGTCTCGGTTCGGCGATGCGGACCTGCTCATTGTCCGCCATGGCGCGGACGCGTCTACCGCGCCCGGTCCCGCCGTCTCGAATGGCAGGCCGATCGTGTAGATACCGGTTTCTATCTTAGGGGTGGCAGGTGAGGTGTCAATACCCGGGAGTCATTCATGTTCTGAGAGTGAACAGCGATGTCGGACCCCCGCGCTGTTTTTGTGCTCCGCTGACTTACGGCTCGCAAGCTTCGCCGAGGCCGGGTCCCTTAAGAGGGATTTATCGAGATAAAGCGGTATACATCCCTATTCCACGGGCTTGAGCATCGAAGAGAACACCACCGTGTCCTCCGGATAATGCTCCGCCGCGTACGCCTCCAGCTCCGGGGTGACCAACAGCGCGTCGATCAGCGCCACACCGTTCTGGTCGTCCGCGTAACCGCCGGACACGTACCGCGGGAACTCCGCCGTGATCTCGTCCGCGATCGCCTGCAGCTCTTCGGTGCTCAGGTCCTCGGCCGGGTCGCCGATCTCCGGGTCCTGGTACTGCAGCTCCGGGTAGTCGGCCATGTCGATGTCCGCCGTCGGTACCGGGTCCTCGGTGAGCACGAACGACTTCCCGTCGAACGTCCCCGTCACCAGGTACGAGCCCCACCGGACCCCCTCCGCCTCATCGTGCTCGACCGAATCCCAGTCCCAGCCCGACACCGGCAGCCCCCCGCACTGCGGCGGATACGACTCCGCCACAACGCCGCACAGCTCCGCCGCGTCGCGCTCGACCCCCTGGAGCACCGTCAGCGCCCCCTGGTAGACCACCGCGTCCGCCGGCGCCGTCGTCTCACCCGTTTGCGAGTCCGCGGCCGTGTCCGCGTCGCCCCCGGACGAGCCCGCGTCGTTCGCACCCTGCCCGCACGCCGCCAGCATCAGCACCGCGGCGACCGGGATGAACCGTTGCATCGTCTTGTGTCCCATCATGTCCCTTCGACGCCGCGCACCCGGATCCGGTTCCCGCCCCAGTCGGGATCCCCCGGGATCACCGCCCAACAACACCGTCGAATAACGGATAACCCGCGACCCCCGCCCGATGCTAGGTTTGGCCGGGCGCCACCAGCGCCCGAGCCCCGGAGCCGCCCGCCCACCCAAGGCGCTCCGCCGCGCCATCGTGAGGAGCCACTGCCCGTGAGCGACAAGTTCAACCCCCGCGCCGCCATCGCCATCGGCATCACCGTCCTGTGCTGGGCCTCGGCCTTCGTGTCCATCCGCGACGCCGGCCGCCACCTCGACCCCGGCCCGCTCACCCTCGGCCGCGCCGGCACCGCCGCCGTCGTCCTCCTCGCCGTCTGGGCGATCCGCCGCGAAGGCCTCCCCAAACGTGCCGCCTGGCCCGGCATCATCACCGCCGGCATCCTCTGGTTCGGCGTCTACATGGTCGCCCTCAACTGGGGCGAGCAGCTCGTCGACGCCGGCACCGCCGCCCTCATCGTCAACATCGGACCCATCCTCATCGCCCTCCTCGGCGGCTGGCTCCTCAAGGAGGGCTTCCCGCCCCGCCTCTTCCTCGGCATCACCGTCTCCTTCGCCGGCGTCGCCGTCGTCAGCCTCTCGATGTCCCGCGACGGCGCCTCGTCCGTCATCGGCGTCCTGCTCTGCCTCGTCTCGGCCATCACCTACGCCATCAGCGTCGTCGTCCAGAAGCCGACCCTGAAGCACTGCTCCTCGCTCCAGTTCACCGCCTTCGGCAACGCCATCGCCGCGGTCCTCTGCCTGCCGTTCGCGCCGCTCCTGTTCTCCCAGTTGGAGTCCGCCCCGGTCTCGGCGACGCTGCACGTGCTCTACCTCGGCCTCTTCCCGACCGCGCTGGCATTCCTCACCTGGGGTTACGCCCTGCGGTTCACCACCACCGGGAAGCTCGGCGCGACGACCTACGTGGTCCCGGCGATCGTGGTCGCCCTGTCGTGGCTGCTCCTCGGCGAGGTCCCGACCTGGCTGACGCTCGCGGGCGGCGCGCTGGCGCTCGTCGGCGTGGCGATCTCGCGCTCGCGGGGCCGCAAGCGGGTCGACGCCCCGAAGCCGCCCGTGGAGGCCACGGACGCGGCCGCTCCGGCGGCGAAACCCTAAGCCCGCCAAGCGCTCGGCGAGGCGTTCGAGCCGGGTCTTCCAGTCCGCCTTCGCGGCGGCGACCTCCTCGGCCGAGCCGAGCTTGGCGATCTCGATCTGCACGGCGGTCTTGTCCTCGCCCTTCGCGGTGAGGTTCGCGAGCACACGCGTGCCGTCGGAGGCGTCGAACCGCACGGACTTCGGCGGGGCGGCGCTGCGCTGGGTCAGTTCGAGGTCGCCGAGCCATCCGGCCTGCGCGGCCGGGTCGGCGAGCTGCTCGAACGCGGCGTTGATCGAGCCGGGCACGGTCTTGGAGGCGTTGGCGCTGAACGTGCCGTCGGGCCGCTGCCCGGGTTCACGCAGGCCGCGCTCCTGCTCGTACCCGACGGTGATCGACTGGGCCCACCAGCCGTCGACCTCGAACTCGCTCACCAGCATCCGCGCGATCGCGGTGTGGTCGAGCCCGGCCGCGTCCCGTTCGTCGAGGAGCGCGAGCCAGGTCTTCCAGTCCGCGCCGGTGCCCTCGATGAGGGCCTGGTCGGACATGGTCAGGCGGCGCGGTGACGTCGATGCACCCATGGATCCAGCGTAGGGGAGGAGCGGGCCGCAGGAGTCCGGTCTCGAAACCGCGCCGGGCCGGGCGGAACGGCCGCCGCGTCGGGTCTCCGACAGTTTTGACCATATATGGCGATTTCCTCCGTGATCGTCACCGTTCGGGCATTAACGTTCCTCCACGAACCCGATCGGAACGGAGCCCGCATGAACCCTGCCCGCCTCGCGGCCGCGGCCCTCGCCGCCACCGCCGCACTCGTCCTCGCGCCCGCCGCGGTCCAGGCGCTGCCCGAACCGATGCACTATGTCGCCCTGGGGGACTCGTACTCCTCCGGGACCGGCACCGGCGAGTACTTCGACGAGGAGTGCCTGCGCTCGGCCAAGGCCTACCCGCGGCTCCTCGCGACCGGCCTCGACGCCGACCTCGACTTCGCGGCCTGCTCGGGGGCGACCACGAACGATCTCCTCACCAAGCAGCTCGGCTCGCTCGACGCCGAGACGGACCTCGTCACACTCACCATCGGCGGCAACGACATCGGCTGGGCGGAGGCCGTCAAGGCCTGCCTGACACCGCTCACGAACTGCATCGACGAGATCGAGGACTCCGAGGCGATCGTGCGGGACGAGCTGCCCGGGCTCCTCGACGGCGCGTACGGCGCGATCGAGAACCGCGCCCCGAACGCGGACGTGTACGTGCTGGGCTACCCGCGCCTGTTCAACGGCGAGCGCGCCTGCGGGGCGCTCAAGCAGCCCAACGTGGTCGAGCAGACCCGTATGAACGAGGCCGCCGACGGGCTCGCCGAGGTCGTCCGGGACAAGGCCGAGGAGCACGGCTTCACCTTCGTGGACGTGCGCGACGCCTTTGCGGGGCACGCGATCTGCGACGACGTCGCCTACCTCAACGGCTTGGCCTACCCGACCGTCGAGTCCTACCACCCGAACGCGATGGGCCACCGCAACGGCTACTACCCGGCGGTCGCCCGCGCGCTGGACTACTAGCGGCTCCACAACTGACCGATCGGCGGGGCGGCGACGCCGCCCCGCCGATCGCCTGCGGCGCAACGTCCGCTAGGCCGCAAATAGAATGAGATATGTAAAGTTCCCGATTTGTGACGGTGCAGGGGTTCCCCGCAAGTTACTCGCGAGTTCACAATATGTGGCAAGTCAACGACGACTCGCGAAGGAACTTCCCCCCATGCATCGACTTCCCCGGGCGGCCATCGTCGCCGCCGCCACCCTCGCCCTCCTCGCCGCCCCCGTCGCGGCCCACGCGCAGGACACCATCCACTATGTCGCCCTAGGCGACTCCTACTCCTCGGGCTCCGGCGCCGGCCCGTACCAGGACGCGGCCTGCCAGCGCTCCACCAAGGCCCACCCGTCGCTCCTCGCCGCGGAGCTGGGCGCCGAGTTCACCTTCGTCGCGTGCGGCGGCGCGACCACGGACGACGTGCTCGCCGAGCAGGTCCAGGCCCTTACCGCGGAGACCGATCTCGTCACGATCGGCATCGGCGGCAACGACATCGGCTGGACCGAGGCGATCACCGCGTGCATCACCCCGTTCAAGAACTGCTATCCGGCGATCCAGGAGGCCGAGCGCAAGGCCGCCGAGGAGCTGCCGGCGAAGCTCGACGCGGTCTACACCGAGATCGAGACGCGCGCCCCGGACGCCGAGGTCGTCGTGACCGGCTATCCGCGGCTGTTCGCGGCGCGGAACACCTGCGACGCGCTCGGGTCGATCAGCATCGCCGAGCAGCAGCGCATGAACACCGGCGCGGACCTGCTCTCGGCGGTGATCGAGGAGGCCGCGGCGGCGCACGGCTTCGCCTATGTGGACGTGCGGGACGAGTTCACCGGCCACGAGGTCTGCTCGGCGCAGCCGTGGCTGCACGGCTTCACCCTCACTGACGTGCCGTACCACCCGAAGGCCTCCGGACATCTCGCCGGATACCTCCCGGCCGTGCTGGGCGCCCTGTAGCGCATGGGGGAACGGGCCCGGCGGTGGTCCGCCGGGCCCGTTCTCGCGTGCCGATCAGGCGTTCCAGTTGTCCGGGATCGCGGCGAAGGCCGGGTCGACGGTGGCGTAGCGCCCCACGTTCCAGGTGAAGGCGCGGGCGCGCGAGAGCGGGTGGTCGGGGAACTGGGCGTCGAAGGCCGGGTCGTCGCCGCGGTGGAACGGCAGGCGCGACTGGAGCTGCGGGTCGAACGGGTGGGGCAGCGTCCAGTTCTCGAAGCCGAACTGCGGCATGAGGGTCGCCTCGCGCATGCCGGTCATGCCCTGCTCCTTGGCGAGGTACATGAGCTGCGCGTACTGGGGCGCCTTCGCGAGCGTGAACATGGCCATGAAGAGCTGCCCGGCCGGCGCGTTCGGGAGCGGCAGTTTGATGAGCTGCCGCACGGCGGTCACGCCGCCGAGGTTGACGAGCTCGACCTCGATGAGGCAGCCCTGCTCGGCGTACATGCCGGCGAAGCCGCGCTGGAGGGCGTAGGGGTCGCGCAGCCATTCGCCGGGGAACGGGGTGCCTTGGGCGACTTGCACTTTCGCGACGTCGCCGGTGCGGGGGTCGGTCCAGGTCGTCGCATCCTGTTGCTGGAGACCATTGGTGTTGAAGGAGATGACCATTGGGCGACCCTAGCTCGCCCCGCCCACCGGGAGGCCCGGCGGACGGGGCGTGCGGTCAGACCCAGTAGGTGAGGTAGAGGTCCCAGCCGGCGTCCTGCTGCTCGCAGTAGTAGCCGTCGGCGTTCCCGCTGCCCACGGTCGTCTTCCCGACCGAGACGCACTCGGACTGCGTCGCATAGGTGTCGTGGTAGACCGGGAAGCCGTCCGCCGCCTGGGCGGCGGAGGCCGTGCCCGCGGCGAGCGCGAGTCCGGCGAACGCGGCCGCCGTGATGGTGCGAATCTTCATGTGCGCCTGCTCTCCTGAGTGGATTTTTTCAGTGCTGCAACGATGTTCGCCCATCACGGCCCGCTTGTCCAGATCCCTTGCGGCGCTGCGGACCCGTGTCGAGGTCAGGCCTGCAATGCGAGCGCCAGCGGGTACACCGCCGCCGCCCCGGCTTCGCGCAACCGCATGGCGGCCACGGTCATCGACCAGCCGCTGTCGCGCACGTCGTCGACGAGGAGCACGCTCGGCCGTGCCTCCGACATCGGGACCGGGAAGTCCACGGTGAACGCGTGCAGCACCTGCTGGAGCCGCTGGGCGCTGTTGGCGCGGTGCCCGCCGCCGGTGTCGGAGGCGCGCCCGAGGGCGCCGAGGTAGTCCATGCGGCCGAGGCGCGCAAGGCGTTCGGCGAGCCCGTTGACGAGCTGCGGCCGCGAGAGCGAGCCCATGGAGACGACCGTCGAGGGCCGCTGCGCCCAGTCCCAGGACGCGAGGACCTGCACGACCGCTTTGAACACGTCCTCGGGGACCTCCCGGTCCGCGCCGTCGGAGAGGAGCTCGCGCAGCGGGCCGCCCCAGCCGATGTCCGAGAGGCGCGCCAGCGCCCGGCCCGTCTCGGCGCTCGCCTCGACCGGGATCTTCCCTTTCAGGTCGATGCCGATGGCCTGCAACCCGGTGGGCCACATGCGCTTCGGCTCGAACGGCACGCCCGGCTTCGACAGGGCCGCCGCAGCGCCCGCGGCCGCCTCCTCCGAGACGCCGGCCTCGGTGCGGGTGCCGGTGCAGTTGTCGCAGCGCCCGCACGGCGCGGCCTCGGCGTCGTCGAGCTCCTTGCGCAGGAACTCGAGCCGGCATGCGGTGGTCGACTCGTAGGCGAGCATCCGCCGCTGCTCGTGCTTGCGGGCGGCGTCCACTTTGGCGTACCGCTCGGCGTCGTAGGTCCACGGCTGGCCGGTGGCCTCCCAGCCGCCCTTGACGCGGCGCACCGCGCCGTCCACGTCGAGGACCTTGAGCATCATTTCGAGCCTGGTGCGGCGCAGGTCGACCCGCGTCTCCAGTGCCGCCGTGGAGAGCGCGCGGCCCTCGGCGTCGAGCACGTCGAGGGTGCGGCGGACCGCGTCCTCGGCGGGGAACGAGAGGGATCCGAAGTAGTCCCAGATCGCGCGGTCCTCGCTGCCGGGCAGGAGCACGACCTCGGCGCGGTCGCGGGCGCGGCCGGCGCGGCCGATCTGCTGGTAGTACGCGACCGGCGAGGACGGCGCTCCCAAGTGGACGACGAAGCCGAGGTCGGGCTTGTCGAAGCCCATGCCGAGGGCGCTGGTGGCGACGAGCGCCTTGATGCGGTTGCCGAGCAGTTCCTCTTCGCGCGCAAGGCGTTCGGCGTTGTCGGTGCGGCCGGTGTAGGAGGCGACGGTGTGGCCGCGCGAGGCGAGGTAGTCGCTGACCTCCTCGGCGGCGGCCACGGTGGGCGTGTAGATGATCCCCGATCCGTCCATGCGCGGGAGCCGCTCGTCGAGCCAGGCGAGTCGGTGCGCGTTGTCGGGCAGGTCCACTACGGACAGTCGCAGCGACTCGCGGTCGAGGCTGCCGCGGAGGACGAGCGTGGCGGCCCCGTCTGCCGTGTCGTCATGAGTTCTGTCGAGCTGCTCGGCGATGTCGTCCGAGACGCGGGCGTTCGCGGTGGCGGTGGTCGCCAGGACCGGGACGCTGCCGGGCAGGTCCTCGATGAAGGTGGCGATGCGGCGGTAGTCGGGCCGGAAGTCGTGGCCCCAGTCGGAGATGCAGTGGGCCTCGTCGACGACGAGCATGCCGCAGCCGGCGGCGAGCTTCGGCAGCTGGTAGTCGCGGAAGGCCGGGTTGTTGAGGCGCTCGGGGCTGATGAGCAGCACGTCGACGGCGTCCTCGGCGATGGCCTCGGCGATCGCGTCCCAGTCCTCGGGGTTGGCCGAGTTGATGGTGCGGGCGCGCACGTCGGCGCGCTCGGCGGCCTCGATCTGGTTGCGCATGAGCGCGAGCAGGGGCGAGACGATCACGGTGGGGCCGGCGCCGCGGCGGCGCAGCAGCGAGGTGGCCGTGAAGTACACGGCGGACTTGCCGAACCCGGTGCGCTGCACCAGGAGTACGCGGCGGCCGCTGCCGCCCGGTTCCTTCTCGCAGAGCGCCTCGATCGCCCGCCATTGGTCTTCGCGGAGCCGCGCGTGCTCGCCCGCGAGGGCGCGCAGCAGTGTCTCGGCTTCGTCTCTGAGCGTCGTAGTTCCTGCCATAGGGACCGTTCTACCGCACTGGTGTGACGGCCCGTGACGACAGTAGGCTCGGGGCGATGGACAACTTGGCACCGATCGAGATCCCTTGGAAGTCCGGCGCCTGGACGGCGCTGCCGGTCGCGGCGGAGGAGGAGTCAGACGGGCGGCTGCTCGTCACCGCCGCCGAGGGCAGCGACGCGTGGCGGCACACCGGTTACGGCTTCGTCCACGAGGACGAGCACGCGCTCCTGGAGGAGTGGGACGGCGAGCGGGCGGTCGAAGTGAGCTTCATCGCGGCATTCGAGGCGCAGTTCGACCAGGCGGGGCTCATGATCCGCGTCGACGCCGGGCGCTGGATCAAGGCCGGGGTCGAGTTCGCCGACGGCGCACCGCAAGTGGGCGCCGTGGTCACCGCCGGGAAGTCCGACTGGTCGGTCGCGCCCGTGCCCGACTGGGCCGGCCGCGAGGTGACCATCCGCGCCAGCCGCTTCGAGGACGCGGTCGTCATCCGCGCCCGGGTGGAGGACGAGCCGTGGCGCCTCGTGCGCCTCGCCCCGCTCGAACCCGGCGTCGAAGCGAAGGCCGGGCCCTACTGCTGCGCGCCGAGCCGAGCCGGCCTCACGGTCGCCTTCACGTCATGGCGCCGCACCGACCCGGACGAAGCGCTGCACTGATCCGCGGGCCCGGGCCTCGTCCGTGCCCCAGTGCGCGATCGAGGATTCCTCGGATCTTGTTCGAGGAACCGATGTCGCACCGGGGGAGTACTTTTACGCCAGGGGTCCCTAAGACCGGAAATATCATGATTTAGCGGGTTATTTCCAGTCGTCGCTGTCGTCTGGTGCCGGGTCGTCTGGTGCCGGTTCATCCTCGTCGAGCTCGGCCGCGAGGAGCTTCAGGTCGTAGACCGACATGCGCTGGGCGCGGTCGGCGCGGCCCTTGGCGCTCACCGTCACGCCGTCGGCGCGCAGGAGCTCGGGCACATCGCGCCCCGTGCGGCCGTCGGCCCAGCGGAACCCCTCCGAGACCGTGCCGCCCGCGGTGAGGACCCGGTACGCCCGCGCCACATTGCCGTCCCGCATGTACGCCCCGACCTGCCGCGGGCCCGTGCCGATCAGCTCCGCGAGGTCCCCGTACGACGTCCAGGTGCCCTCCGGCAGCGCCTCCACGACCCGCCGCACCCGCTCCCAATCCCGTTCAGTCGCCATCACGGCAATCTATCCGGCCCCGGCGACCGCGCCGCCATCGATCTCGCGCACGCCCGCCGAGCGTCCGAGGCCACCCGCTGGGATCGCTGGAGGTAACCACCCGCCTCCTGGTGTTAACGTCGAAACTGACAGGGGAGCCGATTGGCTGAGAGTGCGGAACCGACCGCAGACCCTCACACCTGATCCGGGTAATACCGGCGTAGGAAGTCGTCACCGCTGTCGCGCAATGCCCGCACACCTTTGAAAGGCAAGCCCATGCCCGACAGCCCCGCCCTCAACAGAGCCTCCTTGAACCCCAGCCGCTGGCGCACGGTCGACATCCTCACCTGCGCCGTGCTCGCCGTCGCCTTCAGCGTCGTCTTCTGGGCCTGGAACTTCGTCTGGGCCGCCCTCAGCCCGGCCCTCTCCTTCTACCCGCCGCTCGCCGCGGTCGTCTACGGCCTCTGGCTCATCCCCGCCGTCCTCGCCCCGCTCATCGTCCGCAAGGCCGGCGCCGGCATCTTCACCGAAGGCCTCGCCGCCCTCATGTCGCTGCTCCTCGGCTCCCCCTACGGCATGACCGTCATCTACCAGGGCCTCCTCCAAGGACTCGGCGGCGAACTGCCCTTCGCCGCGGGCCGCTACCGCCGCTTCGGCAACGCCACCGCCCTCGCCGCCGGCGCGCTCGCCGGCGTCGCCGGCACCCTGTGGGACGTCTTCTACTGGTACCCCGACGCCGACCTCTGGGCCTTCAAGGTCCCGTACGTCGCCATCGCCGCCGCCTCCAGCGCCATCGTCGCCGGACTCGGCTCCAAGGGCCTCGTCAAGGCCATGCTCCCCACCGGCGTCCTCGACCGGTTCCCCGCCGGCCGCGAACGGCAGCGGATCTGACGACGCCATGATCCCGGTCGAGTTCCGCGGCTTCGCCTGGCGCCACGCCGGACGCCGCGCCCAGGCGGTCACGGGCGTCGACCTCCGCGTCGAACCCGGCGAGCGGGTGCTCCTGCTCGGGCCCTCCGGGTCCGGCAAGTCCACCCTGCTCGCCGCGCTCGCCGGACTCCTCACCGAGGACTCCGGCGAGCAGGACGGCGACGTCCTCATCGACGGCAAGCCCGCCGCCGAGCAGCAGGACCGCGTCGGCATCCTCTTCCAGGACCCCGAGACGCAGCTCGTCATGGCCCGCAGCGGCGACGACGTCGCCTTCGGCCTCGAGAACCAGGCCGTGCCCCGCGACCGGATCTGGCCCCGCGTCCGCGAAGCCCTCGCCGCCGTCGGCTTCCCCTACGGCGTCGACCGCCCCACGCACGCCCTCTCCGGCGGCGAGCAGCAGCGACTCGCCCTCGCCGGCGTCCTCGCCCGCCGCCCCGACCTCATCCTCCTCGACGAACCCACCGCGAACCTCGACCCCGAAGGCGCCCGAGACGTCCGCGCGGCCCTGCGCACCGCGCTGGCCGACACCGAGGCCACCCTCATCGTCGTCGAGCACCGCGTCGCCGAGATCCTCGACCTGGTCGACCGCGTCATCGCCCTCGGCCCCGGCGGCACCCTCCTCGCCGACGGCCCCGCCGAGGCCGTCCTCGCCGAGCACGGCGACCACCTTGCCGCCCAAGGCGTCTGGGTCCCCGGCGTGCCGCTCCCCACCCGTCCGGCCCTTGCCGCGGGCGACGTCGCCCTGCACGGCGAATCCCTCACCCTCCTCCACCCCGGCACCGACCACCCCGCCCTCGACGACGTCTCCTTCCAACTGCGCCAAGGCGAACTGCTCGCCGTCACCGGACCCAACGGCTCCGGCAAGTCCACCCTCGCGCTCCTCGCCGGCGGCCTCGCCAAACCCACCCGCGGCCGCTCCACCGTCCCCGGCGAGACCCGGCCCCTCCACCGGCTCCCCGCCCGGCGCCTCGCCACGCGGATCGGCTCCGTCTTCCAAGACCCCGAGCACCAGTTCGTCACCGCGACCGTGCAGGACGAACTCGCCTTCGGGCCACGTCAAGCCGGCTGGCCCAAGGACCGCATCGACGCCCGCGTCTCGGAACTCCTCGAACGCCTTCGCCTGGCGCCCTTGGCGAACGCCAACCCGCACACGCTCTCCGGCGGCGAAGCCCGCCGCCTCTCCGTCGCAGGCGCACTCGCCGCCGCGCCCGGCGTGCTCCTCCTCGACGAACCCACCTTCGGCCAGGACCGGCGCACCTGGGGCGAACTCGTCGACCTCACCGCCGACATCCGCGACGAAGGCACCGCGCTCCTCGCCGTCACCCACGACCGCGACTTCGCCGCCGCCCTCGCCGGACGCGAACTCGTCCTCAACGCCGGCCGCATCGCCGAGGAACGCCGCCGATGACCATCAGCCTCGCCCCCGTCTGCGACGCCCGCGCCCCCATCGCCCGCGCCAACCCCGTCGCGAAACTCACCGCCGCCGTCGCCGTCTCCACCACCGCGCTCATCGCCTCCGACTGGCTCACCCCGCTGCTCCTACTCGCCGCGCTCCTCGCCGTGGTCCCCTTCAGCGGCATACGGATCGGCGCACTCGCCCGACGCCTGCGCTGGCTGTGGTCCGCGGCCCTCATCGTGGTGGTCGTGAACGCCGTCTTCGCCGCCGAGCAGACCGGCCGCATCCTCATCGCCCTTGGCCCCTTGGAGATCAGCACCGGCGCACTCCTCGACGCCACCGCCATCGGCCTCCGCGTCCTCGTCGCCGCCACCGCGGGCGTCCTCGGCTTCGCCACCACCGACCCGACCGACCTGGCCGACGCCCTCACCCAGCAACTCCGCGCCCCCGCCCGCTTCACCCTCGGCGCGCTGGCCGCCCTGCGCCTGCTGCCCCTGATGGGCGCGGAATGGCGCCAGATCACCAGCGCCCGCCGCGCACGCGGCCTCGAAGGCGGCTGGAACCCGGCGCGGCGCGTGCGGCTGTTCGTCTCGACCATGTTCGCCCTGCTCGTCGGCGCGATCCGCCGCGCAGGCCGCCTCGCGGCGGCCATGGACGCCCGCGGATTCGACTCGGAGATCCCGCGGACCTACGCGCGCGAGCAGCGGATGTACGCAGCGGACTGGGCCGTTATCGCGGGAGCACTGCTGGTGTGCGCCACGGCGGTCGCAGTGAGCGCCGCCTACGGCGTCTTCACGGCCTTCTGAGCCGGTCGCGGTCGGCCCGCACCGCTGATCGGTGTCGGCCTTGGGTTTGCGTCGGCCTTGGGTTTGCCACGGAACGCGGGCACGCCAC
Organism: Glycomyces lechevalierae; assembly: GCF_027622945.1. Taxonomy (GTDB): domain Bacteria; phylum Actinomycetota; class Actinomycetes; order Mycobacteriales; family Micromonosporaceae; genus Glycomyces; species Glycomyces rutgersensis. The sequence continues at coordinate 70,840 of NZ_JAPZVQ010000010.1, forward strand.
AGATCGAGTCGAGGCGGTATTTCGCGCCCCCGATCACAAGGGTGGCTTGGGGGTACGACGTTTTCAGGCTTCGAGCGGGGCTCTGGAAGCCATTGTGGGCGGTGTCTCAGATGGTGGTGGGATTCCCGTCGGCGATGCGCTGGTACGGCTCGCCGATGAGGTTGGCGAGGTTGCGGTCGACGATGGTGATGCCGTCCTTGCTGAGGATCGCGTCGTGGATCGGGTGCACGACCGGGGCGTCGATCTCGCGGATGAAGTCGACGGCCTCGGCGAGCTTCATCCACGGAGCCGAGACCGGTGCGAGCAGGACCCGCACAGGCTCGTCGGGGACCGTGAACGAGTCGCCCGGGTGGAAGACGCCGTCCACGAGGTAGCCGACGTTGGACACCGCCGGGATGTCCGGGTGGACCACGGCGTGCTGCCGACCGATGACCTTGACCTCGGTGCCCGCCACGGGGATCGCGTCGCCCGCGCTGACCGCCGTGAACGGGAGGTGCCCCAGGACGTTCGAGAGCGATTCCGGCCCGTAGATCCGCGTCTCGGGCTCGTCCTCGAGGAGCCGCCGCAGCTCCGGGTCGTTGCAGTGGTCGGCGTGCTGGTGGGTGATGAACACGGCGTCGACCCCGTCGAGCGCGGCGGGGTCGGAGAAGACGCCTGGGTCGATCACGAAAGAGCCGCCGTCGAGGTCGAACCGGACGCAGGAGTGGCCGAACTTGGTGAGTCGCATGCCCTCACCGTAGAACGCCTCCCGGCTCGGGAGTCCGACCTCTCGGAAAAAGCGCGATGCTGCTCGTGGGCGTGGGCGTGGGCGTGGGCGTGGGCGTGGGCGTGGGCGTGGGTGGCGGACCATGGCCGGCGGATTTATCGTGGGCCGTGGGCCGTGGGCCGTGGGCCGTGGGCCGTGGGCCGTGGGCCGTGGGCCGTGGGCCGTGGGCCGTGGGCCGTGGGCCGTGACGGCGGGCCGTGGGGCGCGCTCCGTTGTGACACGCGGTCAGACGCACGCTGGCGGCCCCATGCGCCGCCTCGGATACGGCCGGTGGGCCAGGGCGAATACGCCTTGGCCCACCGGTTTGCGGGTCCTGGTTTCCTGGCCTTGCCCGCTGCGGTTTCGGTCCGCCTCGCCCTCAGGCTCCGGCGGGTTCCTCCTCTACCGCGGGTTGTGCGAACTGGGCCTCGTACAGGCGGGCGTAGGCGCCGCCGGAGGCGAGGAGTTCGTCGTGGTCGCCCTGTTCGACGACGCGGCCGTGCTCCATCACCACGATCACGTCGGCGTCGCGGATCGTCGAGAGGCGGTGGGCGATCACGAAACTCGTGCGGCCCTGCCGCAGCGCGATCATGCCCTGCTGCACGAGCATCTCGGTCCGGGTGTCGACCGAGCTCGTGGCCTCGTCGAGGATCAGGATCGACGGGTCGATGAGGAACGCCCGCGCGATCGTGATGAGCTGGCGCTCACCGGCGCTCAGGCTGCCCTCCTCGGCGCCGACCACCGTGTCGTAGCCGTCCGGGAGCGTCCGGATGAAGTGGTCCGCGTGCGCCGCCGAAGCGGCCTCGACCACCTCGTCGCGGGTGGCCTCCGGCCTGCCGTACGCGATGTTCTCGGCGATCGTCCCGTCGAACAGCCACGTGTCCTGCAGGACCATGCCGATGCGCCGCCGCATCCGCTCCCGCTCGACCGTCGAGACGTCCACGCCGTCCACGGTGATCCGCCCCGCGTCCAGGTCGTAGAAGCGCATGAGCAGGTTGACCAGCGTGGTCTTGCCCGCGCCCGTCGGGCCGACGATCGCCACCGTCTGGCCCGGCTCGGCCGAGAGCCAGAGGTTCTCGATGAGCGGCTCGTCCGGCAGGTACCGGAACGAGACGTCCTCGAACGCCACGCGGCCCTCCACCCGCGCCAGCGCGTCGTCGACGGCGACCGGGTCGGGGGACTGCTCATCGGCGTCGAGCAGCTCGAAGACCCGCTCGCCCGAGGCCACCGCGGACTGCACCTGGCCGAACAGGGCCGCCAGCATGTTCAGCGGGTTCTGGAACTGGCCCGTGTACTGGATGAACGCCTGGATCTGGCCGAAGGTGAGCGCCCCCGCCGCGACCTGGAGTCCGCCGGCGACGGCCACGAGCACGTACGTGAACCACCCGAGGAACATCATGGCCGGGCCCAGAAGCCCCGACACCCATTGCGCCCGCACGGTGTTCTCGTACAGCTCTTCGTTGTGGCGCTTGAACACCGCGGCGCCCTCGTCGCGCCGGCCGAAGAGGGTCACCAGCTGGTGCCCGGTGATCATCTCCTCGACGTGCCCGTTGAGCTTGCCCGTGGTCGCCCACTGCTTCACGAACCGCGGCTGGCTGCGCTTGCCGATCAGGCGCGTCGCGAGGAGCGTGAGCGGCAGCGTCACCACCACGATCACCGTGAGCACCGGCGAGATCGTGAGCATCATGATCGGCACGCCGACGATGAACAGGACGCCCTGCACGATCCGCTGCGTCACCTGTCCGACGGTCTGCGTCAGGTTGTCGATGTCGTTGGTGACCCGCGACAGCACTTCGCCGCGCGGCCGGGCGTCGAAGTACGACAACGGGAGGGACGCGATCTTCCGGTCGGCCTCCTCGCGGAGCTCGAAGGCCATGTGCTGCGCCATCTTCGCGATGGTGCGCCCGTTGTGGACCGTGATCACGAACGTCACCAGCGCGATCCCGAGCGCGATGCCGAGGGTCCTGGCGAGCGCGCCGAAGTCGACGCCGCCCGCGGCCGAGCCGCGGATCACGAGGTCGGTGGCGTCGCCGAGGATCGTGGGGATGGCGAGCATGCCGCACACCATGAGGGCGCCGAAGCCGAGCACCGAGGCCAGCCGGAACCGGTCGCGCTGGATGAGCGCGACGATGCGGCGCGAGGTGCCGCGGAAGTCGTCCGCCTTCTTCATGGCCGGGCCGCCGCCCATGCCGGGTCCGCGCATGGTCACAGCGCCTCCTGGAGGGTGAGTTGGGAGTTGACGATCTCGGCGTACACGGGGTTGGTCTCCAGCAGCTGGTCGTGGGTGCCGGTGCCGACGACGCGGCCGGCGTCGAGGACGACGATGCGGTCCGCGTCGCGGATCGTCGAGATCCGCTGGGCGACGATCACCTGCGCCGCGTCGGCGATCTCGGTCGCGAGCGCCGCCCGCAGGGCCGCGTCCGTCGCGGTGTCGAGCGCGGAGAAGGAGTCGTCGAACAGGTAGATCCGGGGGTTCGCGACGAGCGTGCGCGCGATGGCGAGGCGCTGGCGCTGGCCGCCCGAGACGGTGGTGCCGCCCTGGCCGATGACGGTGTCGAGGCCGTCGGACATGGCCCGGACGAAGTCGGCGGCCTGCGCGGTCTCGAGCGCGCGCCACAGGGTCTTGTCGTCGGCGTCCGGGTTGCCGTACCGCAGGTTCGAGGCGATGGTGCCCGAGAAGAGGTAGGCGCGCTGGGGGACGAGGCCGACGGTCCTCGCGATGAGGGCGCGGTCCATGTCGCGGACGTCGACGCCGTCGATGCGGATCGCGCCTTCGTCGACGTCGAACAGCCGCGGGATGAGGTTGAGGAGGGTGGTCTTGCCGGCGCCGGTGGAGCCGATGATCGCGGTGGTCTCGCCGGGCCGGGCAATGAGGTCGACGCCGCGCAGGACGGCGGCCTCGGCTCCTTGGTACCGGAAGGCGACGCCCTTGAGGTCGAGTTCGCCGCGGCCGGGCAGCTCGTGGACGGCGTTCTCGGGGTCCGTGATGGAGGGGGCGGTGTCGAGGACCTCGCGGATGCGCCCGGCGGCGACCTTCGCGCGCGGGGTCATCATGAAGACGCCCATGGACATCATGACCGAGCCGAGGATGAGCCCGGCGTAGGAGATGAACGCGATGAGGTCGCCGATCTGCATGGAGCCGTCCGCGATGAACTGGGCGCCGAACCACACGAGGGCGATCGAGGTGACGTTGCCGAAGATCATGGCGGTGGCGCCGAAGAACGCCTGGACGCGGCCGACGCGCAGGGCGGCGTCGGTGAGCTCGGCGTTGGCCTCGCTGAAGCGGTCCTGCTCGTGGTCGTCGCGCACGAACGCGCGGATGACGCGGATGCCGGTGATGTGCTCGCGCATGACCTGGTTGATCGAGTCGATGCGCCGCTGCATGACGCGGCTGGCGGGGACCATCGAGATGACGATGAAGTAGATCGCGATCGCCATGAACGGGATCGCGCCGAGGAGCACGCCCGTCATCGGCACGTCGAGGGTGAGCGCGAGCGAGAGGCCGACGACCGCGGTGATCGGGGCGGTGATGAACATCGTGAGCCCGAAGACCAGGAGGGTGACGACCTGGGTGACGTCGTTGGTGGTGCGGGTGATGAGCGAGGGCGCGCCGAAGTGGTCCATCTCGGCGGCGGAGAAGCGCTGCACCTGGGCGAAGAGGTCGGCGCGGAGGTCGCGGCCGAGTCCCATGGCGGCGCGGGCGCCGAAGTAGACCGCGAGGGCGGTGGCGGTGAGCTGGAGGACGGTGACGCCGAGCATGAAGCCGCCGTGGCGCATCACGTAGGCGGTGTCCCCGGTGGCGACGCCGTTGTTGATCAGGTCCGCGTTGAGGGTGGGGATGTAGAGCGAGGCGAGGGTCTGGGCGATCTGGAAGGCGATCGTGAGGAGGAGCAGAGTGCGATGGGGGCGCAGGTAATCGGCGAGGAGGCGGAGGATCGACGCCTCCGGTGAGGCCTCCTCGCCGGCGTGCGGCGCGGTCTTGCGCGGGGTGTGGGCGGGACGGTTTCCTGTCATGTCGACGAGGATAGCAGTGTATTTTGACCCGGTACAACTTTTTTCCGGGAACAAATTTTGGCCGGGTCAACTTCGCTTTGGTACAGTTGACGCATGGAACCACGCAGCGGCCTGCGCGAGCGCAAGAAGAACGCCATGTGGGGACGGTTGAAGGCGACCGCCCTCCAGATGTTCGAGGAGCGCGGCTACGAGAACGTGTCCGTGGCGGAGATCGCCGCCGCGGCGGACGTCTCGAAGGCGACGGTCTTCAACTACTTCCCGAGCAAGGAAGACCTCGTCATCGGGGGCATGAAGCACCACATCGGCGACGCCGCCCGCGTCGTTCGCGAGCGCGCCCGCGGCAAGACCCCGCACGCGGCCCTGCGCGACCGCTTCGTCGACCTCCTCGAGCACCGCGCCCCGCAGACCGGCCTCAGCGACAAGCCGCTGTTCCTCCAAGTGCAGCGCCTCATCCAGACCACGCCGTCCCTGCTGATCAGCGCCATGGACTACCGGCGGCAGTCCGCGGTGCTCCTGGCGCAGGAGCTCATGGAGGAGGGCAACGCCCCCCTGACCTCCCGCCTCGTCGCCTCCCAGGTCCTGCACACCCAGCACATCCTCGTCGAGGTCAACGTCCGAGAAATCCTGGAGGGCAAGCCCGTGCACGAGGTGTACCTGCGGGCCCTCTCGGCGGCGCACCACGCGTTCGGGCTGCTGGAGAACGGCATCGGCGACCTCATGCGCCGCGACACCGACCCGCCCGCCGCGGATGCGGGCTTCACGCCCGAAGGCTGCCGCATCGGCTACGAACCGGGCCGCGCCGAGGCCGAAGAGGCACTGGAGCGCGCGATCGAGGTCCAAGGGGACGAGATGGTGCGGGCCCTCACCGACCCCGGGCGTCGCTGATCCGACCCGGCCGCCGCGCGACACCCGTTACGCCAGTGGCGCACGGTGACTAAACTGCGGCCTATGTCCTCACTCGACCACCTCGTTCTCGCCACGCCCGACCTCGCCGCCACGGTCGCCGAGATCACCCGTCTGACCGGCACCCGGCCGGTCCCCGGCGGCGTGCACCCCGGCCTGGGCACGAGGAACTTCCTGCTCGGCCTCGGCGAGGGCGGCTATCTCGAGATCATCGGCCCCGACCCCGAGCAGGGCGACCCGGAGGCGCCGCGCCCCTTCGGGATCGACGGCCTCTCCGAGGCCCGCATCGCGACCTGGGCCGTCCGGGTCGACGGCATCGAGGCCGCCGTCGCGGCCTCCCGCGAGGCCGGCTACGACCCCGGCGAGCCGCACGCGATGTCGCGCCGGACCCCGAACGGGCAGCAGCTCTCCTGGCAGCTCACGCTCGACGTCGCGCGCGGCCAGACCGGGCTCGTCCCGTTCCTCATCGACTGGGGCGAGGCCGCGCACCCGTCCGTGAACCTGCCGGTCGTGCCGCTCGTCTCCCTCGAAGCCGTGCACCCGCACCCCGAGCGGATCGAGCCGCACCTCGCGGCCGTCGGCGCGAAACTCCCCGTCAAGGCCGGGAACCGGCCCTCCCTGGTGGCCACCGTCTTCGGCGCGACCGGACTCGTCGTCCTGCACTGAACGCAAAGCGAAGGCCGCTCCCTACTCGGGAGCGGCCTTTCGCGCTCTAGCCCTGATCCGACGGCGGCTCGCCCGACGGCATCTCGCCCGGGGCTCCGCCGCCGCCGGAAGGCGCGGCGCCCCCGCCGCCCGCCTCGGTCGACGTGTCCACACCCACCGGCAGGGACACGGTGAACCCGCTCGACACGTCCCCGGACACCGCCGGGAGCTGCGAGGCCCCGCCGTCGTCGCTGAACACGTTGTCCGTGTCCAGCGCGACCTTCCCCAGGTTCTCGACCGACTGCTCGTACCCCTCCTCGGCGTACACCAGCTCGCAGGTCTCCTGCGGCAGCGCCACCTGCGAGGTCGCGATCGCGTTGGCGGCGTCCGTGATCGACGCCTCGTCCGGGTACACCTCGAAGTGGATGTGCGGCCAGCGCCCGTCGTAGCAGGCCGGGAAGACGCTCGTGAACGTCACGACCCCGTCCGCGTCGGCGACCTGCACGCCCCGCAGGTAGTTCTCGTCCTCCAGGCCCTCGGAGTACATCGAGTACCCGCCGTCCCGGTTGCAGTGCCACACGTACACGGCGACGCCCTCGAAGCGGGCGTTGCCGTTCGCCATGTCGTAGACCGTGAGCTCGAGCGTCATCGGCACGCCCTCGGCGGTCGTGGTGCTCGAGCCGAAGCTCGACCGGATGTCGCTGCGCACCACGCCGCTCTGCTCGAGCACGTCCGCGCCGTTGGAGCCGTCGCCCGGGTACGGGCCCGCGGTCTCCTCGGGGATCTCGGTGAGATCCGTCGCGTCGGCGGCCGCGGTGCCGCCTGAATCGGTCGCCTCCGCTTCGCCCGTGCCGCACGCCGCGAGGCCCGCCACCGCGACGCCCGCCCCGGCGAACAGCACGCCGCGCCGGCTCAGGAGCGTCCCGATGTCGAATTGGAGGCCTTGGTCGACCAGTTCTTCGTCCTGCTTCGCGTACGGACGGCCTTCGTACGTCGGCGTCTGCTTCGTTCTCACCGTGTGCCCCTCTCTTGCGGTTCGTCCGCCGAATACTGCTGGCGAAACCACGGACGGGCCTGGGAGCAATGTCAGAGGAATGTCGGAGAAACGGGGCAGACCGGCCTCTAAGCGGGCCGGGACGCCTTCAGCGAGTACATGAGCGGCAGGCGCGGGCGCCCCGCCGGGTACCGGAAGTACCCGTCCTCGCCCCGGACGAGGTCCGGGAACTGCTGGAACACCGTCACCTCGTGCTCGTGCAGGAACTCGAGCCGCAGCCCGGCCGCGCAGATCGCGGAGACGATGTCGCCCAGCGTGTGGAGGCGGGCGAAGCTGAGGTTGTCGATCGTCTCGGCCTGCAGGTCGACGTACGAGCCCGGCTCGTCCGTCACCAGCGGGTCGGGGCGGAAGTAGTCCTCCCGGGCCTCGGTCGGCGCCTCCCATTTGAAGACGTTGAGGAACGGGTGGAACTCGGCGAGGTACAGGAACCCTCCCGGCGCGACCAGCGACGCGGCCGTCTCGGCCCAGCGCCGGATGTCCGGCAGCCAGTAGAGCGCCCCGATGCCCGTGTAGACGATGTCGTAGTCCGCGTCCGGGAGGGCCGCGGCGGCGTCGTACACGTCCGAGACCACGAACTCGGCGCGGTCGGCGAGCCCGATGTCCGCCGCCAGGCCCCGCGCCACGTCGATCGCGGGCTTGGAGAAGTCCAGGCCCACGACCTTCGCGGCGCCGCGCCGCGCCCACGAGAGCGTGTCCTGGCCCATGTGGCACTGCAGGTGCACGAGCCGCTTGCCGGTCACGTCGCCGACCTCGGCCGCCTCGAACGAGCGGATCTCGTCGCGCCCGGCGCGGAAACCGTTCTGGTCGTACAGCTCACTCTCGGCGTGCAGCGGGACGCGCTCGTCCCACATCGCGCGGTTGGCCTCGATCCACTCGGGCTGTGCTGATCCGTCCGTCATGGGCTTCAGCTTGGCAGCGGGACCCATGCGCGGCAATCGTTTTACTCAAACCCGCTTGCTGCGCGCGCCTGGGAAGTCCGAGACGAACGACCAGCCCAGGTGTTCGTAGAGCGCCCGGCCCTCGTCGCTCCCGACGAGGAGCCCGAACCGCATGCCCTGCGCGTAGGCGCTGGTCGAGAGCGCGCGCATCATGAGCGAGCCGAGGCCGCGGCGCTGGTGGAGCGGGGCGGTGACGACCTTGTCGAAGACGCCGAACTCGCCGTCGCGGCCGAGGCGGGCGGAGGCGGCGTGGTCGCCGTTGCGGTGGAAGACGCGGGCGACGGTGAGCGAGCCGTCGGTTTCGAGGAGCAGCCGGTAGTCCGCGGGCACCGCACAGGGCTCCTGGGCGAACGCGACGGTCATGAGGTGGCCGCCCTCGTCCATCGTCCAGGTCGACGGCACGATCGAGGCGAGGAGCGCGGAGGGCCCGGCGATCATGACCTGGTTGCCGGGTTCGTCGAGGCGCGCGGCGGTCGCGGCCAGGGACTCGGCGGTGTAGGTGTGGAAGACCTCGCGGACCTCGGCGCTGGGCGGGCCGACGGCGACCCGGAAGCCGCCTTCGACCGGCTCGGGCCGGGCGGTGATCCGGGAGTGGGCGCGGCCGCGGCCCCAGGCCATGACGAGGTCGGGGAGGGCGTGGCCGGTGGGGGCGAGGGACATCGGGGCTCCTTCGGTGGGGGACTCGCACGAGTCTATTGCAAGTATCTTGCAATAAGCGATCGGTCGCGCGGGAGCGGGGTCGGGGGAAGTGTCGGTGGCGGCGCGTACGCTCGGGGCGGTTCGCACGAGGGACGGGAGTGCACGGTGAGCGATGCGGGTGACGACGGCCTGAGTGGCGATGGCCCGGTTGACGACGGCCTGGTGCGGTGCCCCTGGGGCGTCGCGCCCCAGATCTACCGCGACTACCACGACCAGGAGTGGGGCCGCCCCGTGCACGGGGACGACGCCCTGTTCGAGCGGGTCAGCCTGGAGGCCTTCCAGTCCGGCCTGTCCTGGCTGGTGATCCTGCGCAAGCGCGAGGCCTTCCGGAAGGCCTTCGCGGGCTTCGCGATCGCGAAGGTCGCCGCGTTCACCGAGGCCGACGCCGAACGGCTCCTCGGCGACGAGGGCATCGTGCGCAACCGCATGAAGATCGACGCGACCATCGCGAACGCCAAGGCCGCCGCCGCGCTCGCCGACACCGCCGACGGCGGCCTCAGCGACCTCGTGTGGTCCTTCGCGCCCGAGCGGCGCGAGCGCCCGAAGCTCATCGACGACGTTCCCGCGGTGACCCCCGAGTCGACCGCGCTCTCCAAGGCGCTCAAGAAGCGCGGCTTCAAGTTCGTCGGTCCGACCACGGCCTACGCGATGATGCGGGCCGTCGGGATGGTCGACGACCACCTCGCCGACTGCCATGTGCCCCGACGCTGAAGGCCCGGACGGCACCGCCGCCCGGGCCCTTCGCCGTCCTCAACCGATGGCGGCCGTGTCCGTCGCCGCGACGTCGTTGACGGTGGCGGTCAGCTCCACGGTGCCGGCGCGCCAGGCCCGCAGCTCGCGGGTCTGCGGGTCGAACCAGGCGTCGTAGCGCCACCAGGCCAGCGGGCCGGGCGGCCGCTCGCCGATGTAGACGTTCGAGCCGGACCAGGCCACGCCCATCGGGTAGACCACCGGGATTCGCGAACCGCCTTGGGCCAGTGCGGCTTCGACGGTGACGACCTCGCCCGGGGCGAGGTCCGGCACGTCCACGGTCAACTCGTCCACCTGCGGGCGGACCTGCGCGGTGAGCCAGTCCCCACCGGAGGCGCCGAGACCGAACTCGGTCCAGCCGATGAAGCCGCCGTCCCTGGGCGTGCTCGACGGGGCCTTGCCGGAGTTGCCGTTCACCCAGTACGAGACGCCGTCCACTCGGGACGCGTCGAAGTACCCGGCGTGCGCGCCGATGTACACCGCCTCCTTGCCGCTGCCGGTCTCGAAGGCGGTGAGCCACTGCTCGACCACCTCGGCCTCGAGCCGGTCCCCGAGCTGGCTCGCCTGCTGCGGGCTCTTGTCGTTCGTGGGCACGTGCGCGACGACCGCGACCGAGTCGATGCCGGGGTCCGCGGCGGCCGCGTCGAGGGCGTCCCGCAGCATGCGGACCTGCTCCCAGCCGCCTTTCGCGATCGTCAGCCCCGAGGTGTCGAGGGTGACGAACCTGGTGCCGTTCCGGTCGAAGGTCCGGAACGCCGGCCCGAACACCGCCGACCAGTCCGACACCTTGCAGCCCATGGCCTCGTGGTTGCCCGGCACGTACACCCAGTCGAGTTCGCCGCCGAGCTCCTCGTCCAGGATCCGCTCGGCCAGCGCCAAGTCGTCGCTCTCGCATTCGTCGACGAGGTCGCCGTTGACGAGCAGGAGTTCCGCGCCGGAGTCCTTGATCTCACGGAGCGTGCGGCGGGCCGAGGCGACGATCGCGCTGTCGGGGTTCTCGGCGGTGAACTGCGCGTCCGACATGACCGCGAACGTCCAGTCGGCGCCGTCGAGGTCGCCGGCGACGAGCGGGTCGGCCGCGGGTTCGGCGGTCGGGATCGCGACCTCCGGGGCGGTGGAGGCGACGAGGTCGCTGATGGTGACCGAGCCCTGGTAGGAGGCGGTCGCGCGGGTCTCGGCGACGTAGAAGCGGTACACGGAGACGGGGTAGGCCACGCCGGCCGGCACGTCGAACTCGAGCCGGGTCCAGCCCGGCTCGGTCAGGTAGTCGCCGCGGAGCACCACGTCGGTCCCGTTGGCGTCCTTGAGATGCAGCGACGGCCACTCGCCGTGGCCATCGCCCTTGGCCCACAGCCCGAACCGCTGCGGCTGGCCCGCGACCGGGATGCCCGCGGGCGGCTTCGCGTAGGCGGCGCGGGTCGCGGTGGACTGGGTGAAGTCGTAGGTCAGGGCGAGGCCCGCCCCGTCGTGGCCGTCGGCGGGCGCCATCGAGCCGGTCGCGCGGGCCGTCGAGAACGTCCACTGTGCGGCGTCGCCGAAGTCCGCGACGGGTTGTTCCTCAAGGCCGACGGTGACGGCGAGCGCGGTGGTGCGCCCGGCGACGGTGAGCTCGACGGTCCCGGAACCCGCGGCCTTCGCGGTGATCGTGAAGCCGCCCAGGCCGTCCGGTGCGATCGCGTAGAGGTCGTCGTCGTACGTGATGTCGATGTCGCCCGGGTCGATGGGCGCGGTGAAGCCCTGCGCGTCGGCGCCGATGAGCTGGAACGGCGCGCTGGCGCCGATGTCCGCTAGGGACACGAGCCGGCGGGACGGTTCGAGTGCGGCGAGCGGGCCGAGGACCTGGAGCGCCGTGGTGCCTTCCGCGCCGCCGTCCTTGACGGTGACCGTGGCGGTGCCGGAGCGGTTGCGGGCGTGGAAGACGCCGTCGTCGTCGACCCAGCCGAGCCGGGACGGCGAGGTCCGCCAGTGCGGGTCGGCCGCCGCGGGCCCGTATGCGTCGTCGAACGCGGCCGCGTCGAGCGGCCTGGTCAGGCCCGGGAAGACCCGGTCGTAGTCGGCGCCGTCGATCGCGCCGGGGCTGAACGGCGCCTGCGGGGCGAGCGCGAACCCGGCCGGTTCGCCGTCGCCCGCGGGGACGGTGAACGCGAGGCCGTTGCCGACGGCGCGTTCCGTCGCGTCCGAAGGGCTGTTGACGGTGACGAGGTCGTTCGTGCCCGGCGCGCGGGCGATGAGGGTGGAGGAGCCGCCGCCGTCGAGGTTGAGGGCGCTGTGCGCGCCCATCGCGAGGAGCTGCTCGGCGGTCTCTTCGAGGGTGTAGCCGCCGCTGGCGGCCTGGCGGCCGTCGACGGTGAGGACGTAGAGCGTGCGGCCGTCCTCGGCGACGCCGACGGCGGTGCGCGGGTGGCGGGCCTGGTCGGCGTGCGGCACGACCTCGCCGTCCTGGAGGAGGATCTGGCGGCCGGAGACGGCGGTCTCGGGGAGGTCGCCTTGGGGGACGGCGGCGTAGTCGACGGCGACCTCGTCGCCGATCTGCAACTGCGCGAGCGCCTGCGCGCCGGCCTCGCGGCCGAAGAGCACCGTGGCGTCCGCGGCGATCGGACCCGCTTGGGGCGCATCGGTGACGGCCGCGACGACACCGTCCACGACGGTGACCTCGGTGAGGGCCGTCGCGCCGTCGGCGACTCGGGCGCGGCTCGCCTCGCCCCATGCGGCGTCGTACACGCCGATGCTGTCGGCGGGCAGCGCGGTGACGTTGAGGCCGTAGAGGTCGAGCGCGCCGGTGCCGGTCGTCGCCGTGCCGGCGAAGCCGATCGACTGGATCGCGGCGGTGCCGTCGGCGTCGAACCCGATCACGTTCGACGATCCGGCGGCGGCCGACTTGACGAGCTCGCCGTCCGCGATGGCGACGCCCTCGGCGCCGCCGGTGTCGTTGATGTCGAAGAAGTCCGCGTTGAAGGCCAGCACCGCGCCGTCCACGCCGGCGAGCTGGTCGCGGACGGGCGCGGTGGCGGCGACCGAGCCGGGGGAGAGGTATTCGGGGCGCACGTCGGCGTGGAGGTCGATCGTGGCGGCGTCACCGCGGATCCAGCCCTGGTCCTCCCAGCGGTCGAAGGACTCGAGGGCGATGCCGGGGGCGACGGTGGAAGCGCCGGCGGCGACGTCGATGGCGTCACCCTCCGGGGCTTGGGCGTTCGCGGGCGGGGCGGCGAGCGTCGCGGCGAGGACGGCCGCGGCGATCCAGGGGGTCGTGCGCACGATGGGACCTGGCCTTCGGGGAGTGCGGTGCAGGGTCCTCCACAATCTCCCATGAAAATCAGCTACACAGATAGTCCTCGATATGAAAATTTTCGCCGAATTCTGCGGGAACCGCTCACGCCTCGGCGGGGCGGCGGTGGAAGGAGAGGACGAACCCGCCGGTGGCGGCGGCGAGGACGAGCACCGTGAACACCGCTGCGAGCCCGGCTCCCAAGGCGGCCACGGCGAGCGGCGCCGCGACGAGCAGCAGGCTCCACCAGGCGCGGTGGGCGAGGGCGCACAGGGTCAGGCAGAGCGCGAGCGCGCCGCACAGGAGCCAGCGGTGCAGGTCCGGCAGCGGGTCGGTGGCGTGCTCGGCGGCCGTGCCGAGCCCGAACGCGATGAGGGTGACCGAGACGGCCACGACCAGGTGCGCGGGGAGCAGCACGCGCGGAGTGGTGGCGTTCTCCTCGTCGAAGCCGTACCGGAAGTTCAGCCACCACAGTCCGATGAGGAGCGCGAATCCGGCGAGGCCGATGCCCACCTGGCTCCAGCCCCATTCGACCTCGGAGATCGCGGTCACGAGCTGGAGCACGGCCTCGCCGAGGACGATGATGATGAACAGCCCCAGGCGCTCGCCCAGGTGGGTGCCGTCCGTCGACCGCAGTTCCACGGCGGGCACGGGGTTGCGGCCGCGCTGGGCGTGGCGCTCGATGCGGGCCTGGAACTCCTGCAGCCGCGCCGGGTCCTTCATGTCGTCGACGATGCCCGAGGCGAGTGTCAGCGCCACGCCGAACGCCCACAGGGCCAGCAGGTACTTCGGTTCGTCGGTGAACCAGAAGGCGATGATGAACGGCATCAGGCCCGCGTTGCGCTGCACCGCGGACCAGCCTATGACGAGGCGGCCGGTTCGCGTGATCCCTTGCGAGGCGACGCCGCTGGTGTAGATGTAGGCCGCGCCGAAGACCGCCGCGTGCGCGCCGGTGGCCTGGGGGATCGCGGCGGCCATCGCCGCGAGGCCGAGCATGCCCAGCAGCATCGTCCGGTTGCGGGTGCGGTCGGACGCCACGTTGGCGTACACGGTGAACGAGCTCCACACGAGCCAGATCGCGGCGTACAGGATGAAGAACGCCGCCACGTCGAGGCCGTCGGGATGCTCCAGCAGGTGCGTCAGCTGGGCCACGGCCGCGACGACCACGAGGTCGAAGAACAGCTCGAGCCAGGTGGCGTGGCGGGGGACGGTCGTCTGCTCGGTCACGAACGGAAAACCTACTCCTGTCCCGCTCGCGGGACGCGGCGGAGGCCGCCCCCGTTCACCCCGCGGACGCGGTGGAACCCCTCACGACGACCCGGCACTGGACGGTGTGGACGCCGCGGCCGTGCTCGTCGTCGATGGCCTCGAACAGGGCCCGCGCGGCGGCGCGGCCCAGCTCCTCCAGGTTCATGTCCACACTGGTCAGTTGGGGCCGGGCGCCGGTGGCGAGCACGTCCCAGTTGTCGAAGCCCATGACGGCCACGTCCTCGGGGACGCGGCGGCCGCGTTCGCGCAGCGTGTCGAGCACGCCCCGGGCGACCTGGTCGGAGCCGCACAGTACCGCGTCCACGTCCGGCTCGCGGTCGAGGAGCATCCCGGCCGCCGCGCGGCCCCAGCCCTCTTCCCAAGCGCCGTAAGCGACTTCACCGACGAGCGAGAGTCCGGCGGCCTCGAGGGCCGCCTCGGCGCCCGCCGCGCGGTCGCGCGCGGCGCTGTACTCGCGGTCGCCGCTGATGTGCGCGATCCTGGTGCGGCCGCAGGCGATCAGGTGCTCGACGGCCATCCGGCCGGCGTTCACGTTGTCCGGCACGATCGAGAGGTCCTCGGGCGCTTCCGAAGGCGCGTAGGCGTACACGACCGGCACGTCCACCGCGTCGGCCAGCGGCGGCCGCGGGTTCGTGGAGGAGCCCACCACGATGAGGCCGTCCACGCGGCGGCTGAGCAGGGCCTGCACATGGTGGCGCTCGCGGATCGCGTCGCCGCGCGCGTCGCACAGGAACACCGAGACCTGGCCGGCGCCGAACGCGTCCTCCGCGCCCATGAGGATGGGGAGGCTGAAGCGGCCCACCAGGTCCGAGGTGAGGAGCCCGACGGTGCCGGTGCGCCCGGCGAGGAGGCCCCGGGCCAGGGAGTTGGGGGAGAAGGAGAGCTGCGCGGCCGCCTCCAGGACCCGCTCGCGGGTCTGGGCGTGCACGTGGTTGCGGCCGTTGAGCGCCTTGGACGCCGTCGCCACCGAGACGCCCGCCAGGCGGGCCACATCGGACAGTGTGGCGGCGCGCGTGCCGCGCGGTGCGGGGGTTCGGGCCACTCGTCCTCCTTCAGCCGGAGCCCGGACCGGGACCGCCGTCGCGGCGGCCGGATTTCCTCCGGGCTGGATCGACTGTAGCCGACCGGCCGAAACTTTGCCGAACCGGCTTTCGGTCAACGGATCCGAGTGAATTCATGGCAATCAATGCATTGACATCGCTGTGGCCTGACCCATAGCATCGGTGGCGACGCAATGACCGAAAAGGTTTTCGGACCTTTCGGCGCCCCGGCACACCCCCGCATCCTTCCCGGAGGCACGCAATGGTGCATCGCCCCACGTCCACCCGACTCCTCGCCACCGCCGCCTCCCTCGCCCTGGCCGCCGGCCTGGTCGTGGGCACCGCCGGTCCCGCGGCGGCCGAGCAGACCATCGGCTACCCCGAGTTCACCGGCGGCGACGCCGTCCCGCCCGAACCCGTCCCCTACGACGTGACCGGCATGATGCCCGCGATGTACGAGGCCGAGGCCGGCGGCACCGACTTCTGGATGGACCGCCTCCTCGCCCGCGAAGGCGCCGACCCCGCCGGCGACCAGTGGCTCATGACCCGCGGCCGGGCCCTCCTCATGCGCGTCCACGATCCCGACGTGATCGGCTTCGGCGGCCAGCTCGCCTACTACGACCCGTACTTCGACCGCGCCGCGAACACCGACGGCTTCACGATCGACATCGGCGGCGTCGACTTCACCGAGGTCGTCGCCGAACGCCGCCAGACCCCCAGCCACTGGACCAGCGTCCACGAGGGCGGCGACCTCACCGCCGAGGTGCAGAAGTTCATCACCGACGGCAATGTGGCCGTGGCGAACGTGACCGTGACGAACGACGGCGCCGACGCCACCGTGCCGGTCCGCGTCGCATCCGACTTCGCCTGGCAGGCCTCGGGAGACGAGCTCACCGGCGTCCTGGACGCGCAGAACTCCCGCGGCGAGCGCCTCACCACCGTCTTCCCGCGCCTCTCCGGCACCGGCCTCGCTCCCTCGGATGGCGCCCTCGCCGGCGATCTCGAACTCGCCCAAGGCGAATCGGCCACGTTCAAGGTCCAGCTCGGCATGGTCACCACCGAGATCCCGGCGTCCGCCACCGAGTACGAGGCGTACAAGGCCGCCGCTCCTCAGGACGCCTTCGCCACCCACGTGCAGACCTACAACAAGTGGTGGGCGGACAACCTCCCGTACTTCGACGTCCCCGACGAGGCGCACAAGAAGTTCATCTACTACCGCTGGTGGCTGATGCGCTACAACTACCTCGACGCGGACATCCCGGGCAACGACTTCCAGTTCCCGACCTCCATCGAGGGCGTCACCGGCTACAACAACGCCATCGCCCTCACCGTGCCGATGTTCATCGACGACCTCAAGTACCTGCGCGACCCCGCGTACTCCTACGGCCCCTGGGTCTCCACCGGCGAGTCCTCGCAGGGCGGGCGCTTCATGGACAACCCCGGCGACCCCGAGAACTGGTCGAACTCCTACACCCAGTACATCGCCGAGGCCGCCTGGCGCTCCTACCAGATCCACGGCGGCCCCGAGGACGTCGTCGAGAACCTCGCCCGCTACGCCGAGGGCGACGTCAAGGGCCAGCTCGAGACCTTCGACTCCAACGGCGACAACCTCATCGAGTACGACTGGGGCGCGATGACCGGCAACGACGCCGACGCCGTCTCCTTCCACTGGCGGGACGGCGACCTCGACCGCGCCGAATCCGCCTACCAGTACTCCGGCGCCATGGCCGCCGCCGAAGCCTACGAACTCATCGGCGACACCGCGAAGGCCGACGAGATGCACGCCCTCGCCGACGACATCAAGACCGCCATCACCGACGTGCTCTGGAACCCCGAGACGCGGCTGTTCGAGCACGTCCATGTCGAGTCGGGCGAGCACGTGCCATGGAAGGAGATCAACAACTACTACCCGTTCTCCGTGGGCGCCGTCCCGAACGAGCCGCAGTACACGGACGCGCTGCGCCTCTTCGAGGACCCCGCCGAGTACCCGGTCTTCCCGTTCTACACCGCCAACCAGGCGGACAAGGCCGAGGCCGCCGAGCAGGGGAACCCCGGCTCCAACAACTTCTCGCAGATCAACTCCACCGTCCAGTTCCGCCTGTTCTCCTCGGCGATCCGCGACTACGACCAGGACTCCATCACCGCCGAGGACTACAAGCAGCTCCTGTACTGGAACGCCTGGTCCACGTACATCGGCGGCGACACCGCCTGGCCGGACTCGAACGAGTTCTGGGCCGACTGGAACCCCGAGAGCGAATCCATCGACTACCGCTCCTGGATCCACCACACCACCCTCGGCTCCAGCATCTGGACCTATGTGGAGGACGTGGCCGGCCTGCGCCCCCGCACCGACGACAAGGTCGAACTCTCCCCGATCGACATCGGCTGGGACCACTTCACCGTCAACAACCTCCGCTACCGCGACTCGGACCTCTCCATCGTCTGGGACAAGCCCGGCGACGGCACCGTCCACTACCAGGGCATCCCCGAGGGCTACTCCGTCTACATCGACGGCAGGCGCGCCTTCACCATCGACAGCCTCGTCCCGGCCGTCTGGGACCCGAACACCGGCAACGTCGAACTGCCCCAAGGCGGCAAGGTCGTCAAGAGCAAGAAGATGAAGGACCTCTCCGCCCCCGAAGAGGTCGCACTCGACGGCCGCGTCGTCGACGTCTTCGCCAAGGCCGGCGCCGACCTCGAAAGCGACGCCGAGAACCTCGCCGAGGGGCAGGCCGCCACCGCCTCCCACACCGCGAACGGCACCAGCACCGCCGGCGCCGTCGACGGCACCACCATCAACGCGCCCTACTGGTCCAGCGCCGGCTCCGGCAACGAAACCGACTGGTACGAAGTGGACCTCGGCGGCACCGTCGCCATCGACGAGGCACGGCTCTACTTCTACCGCGACAGAACCGTGGACGGCCTCGCCGAACCCGCCGTCTACCAGGTCCAGTACCACGACGGCACCGACTGGGTCAGCGTCGAGGACCAGGCCAAGACCCCCGCGGTCCCGCAGGCCAACTACAACCTCGTGCAGTTCCCGCAGGTCACCACCGACCGCGTCCGCATCGTCATGGACCACCAGGACGGCCACGCCACCGGCCTCAAGGAAGTCCAGATACTTGACACAGGCCACGAGGTCGCGGCCTCCGAGAATGTCGCGCCCTACGCCCTCGCCAGGCAGGACCTCCAGTTCCGCCAACCGATGCAGGCACGCCTCACCGGCACCGTGAAGGACGACGGCCTCCCGCTCGACGGCGCCCTCACCGCCGCGTGGTCCATGGTCGAAGGCCCCGGCGCCGTCGTCTTCGAAGACCCCGCCGCCTCCGCCACCATCGCCACCTTCACCGAACCGGGCACCTACACGCTCCAGCTCGCCGCGAACGACGGCACCGCAGAATCGACCTCCACAGTGGATATCGTGGTCGCCGAGCCCGACGACCGCACCAACGCCGCACTCTTCGCCACACCCACCGCCTCCTACACCTCCCCCTGGGAGAACGTCACCGCCGTCAACGACGGCATCGACCCGCCCCGCTCCAACGACGGCGGCAACCCCCGCTGGGGCACCTGGCCCGAAGAAGGCGAGCAGTGGGTCCAACTCACCTGGGACACACCGGTCCGCGTCGACTCCAGCGACATGTACTTCCTCGACGACGGCGGCGGCGTCCGCACCCCCGCCTCCTGGAGAATCCAATACCTCGACGGCGACCAGTGGAAGGACGTCACCACCACGGACGCCTACGGCACCGCCGCCGACCAGTACAACCAGGTCGCCTTCGACCCCGTCACCACCACCGCCCTCCGCGCGGTCCTCCAGAGCGGCGCCGCCAGCGTCGGCGTCCTCGAATGGAAGGCCTTCGCCGAAGCGCCCCAACAGGTCCGCGCCGTCCACCAGCCGACCATCGTCGGCACCGTGCCCCCACTCCCATCCGCCGTGACCTGCGTGTACGCCGACGGCACCCGGCTCGAACAGCCCGTCGTCTGGCAGCAGCCCACCCCCGAGGACCTCGACGAACCCGCCACCCACGTCGAAGTCGGCGGCCTCGTCACCGGCCTCGCCCTCCCCGCGAACGCCACCGTCCACGTCAGACTCCACGACCAGGTCGAGATCACCGCGCTCGAAACCGAAGCGGTCACCACCGTCGCCGGCCGCGCGCCCCAACTCCCGGCCACCGTCACCGCCGTCTACAACGACGGCTCGAAGGACAACGTCAGCACCGCCGTCACCTGGGAAGCCGTCGATCCGGCCGACTACGCCCAGCCCGGCGCCTTCACCGTCCACGGCACCATCGCCGGCACCTCCCTCGCCGCCGAAGCCACCGTCACCGTCATCAGTTGATCTCCCACCGGCATCTAGGAGACCTCCCATGCAGCCCAAGACACTCAGACGAACGTTCGCCGCCGCGCTGGCCGCGGCCCTGGCCTGGAGCCTCTTCCAGGTCGCGACCCCGGCGCAGGCGCAGCAATTGAATGTGGCCCGCTCGGCGACCGCCTCGGCCTCCTACACCTCCTCTTGGGAGTCCGTGGCCGCCGTCAACGACGGCGTCGAGCCGCCCGGCTCCAACGACACCCAGAACCTGCGCTGGGGCACCTGGCCCCAGACCGGATCGCAATGGGTGCAACTGACCTGGGCGACTCCGGTGACGGTGTCCTCTTCGGACCTCTACTTCTTCGACGACTCGTACAACTCGGGCCCCGGCGGCGTCCGCGTCCCGGCGAGCTGGCGCATCGAGTACCTGAACAACGGCTCCTGGACCGCCGTGAGCGGCGCCAGCGCCTACGGGGTGGCCGCGAACGCCTACAACCACACCAACTTCAACGCCGTGACCACCACCGCGCTCCGCGCGGTCCTCCAGAGCGGGACCGCCTCCGTGGGCGTCCTGGAATGGAAGGTCTGGGGCCAGGGCTCGGTCTCGCAGGCGGGCAACCCGATCGTGCGCGACATCTACACCGCCGACCCGGCGACCCTGGTCGTGGGCGACACGATGTACCTCTACTCGGGCCGGGACGAGGCCGCCACGGGCCAGGACGCCTTCGTGATGGACGAGTGGCACGTGTTCTCCTCCAAGGCGCCGGACGACGACCCGGCCGCGTGGACCTCGCACGGCGCCAAGCTCTCCCTCGCCACCTTCGCGTGGGCCGGGGCGAACGCCTGGGCGTCCGAAGTGGTGCAGGGCCCGGACGGGCGGTACTACTGGTTCGTCTCCGTGGACGGCAAGACCGACGACGGCTGGATGAACATCGGTGTGGCGGTGTCGAACAGCCCGCTCGGCCCGTTCACCGACGCGATCGGCGGCCCGCTGATCTCCGACTCGACGCCGAACTCCTCGGCGCTCAACATCGACCCGACCGTGTTCATCGACGACGACGGCCAGATCTACCTCTACTGGGGCTCGTACTGGCAGCCGCGCATGGCGAAGCTCAACCCGAACATGACCTCCCTGGCCGGTCCGGTGACGACCCCGACGGGGCTCACGGACTTCTGGGAGGCGCCGTGGATGTTCAAACGGAACGGCACCTATTACATGGCCTACGCCTCCAACGGCGGCACCGGCTGCGTGACCAGCTCCTCCTACGCCTGCATCCGCTACGCGACCGCCTCGAACCCGGCCGGGCCGTGGACGCACCGGGGCGTGGTCCTGGGCCAGGTCACCTCCACCACCAACCACCCTGCGATCGAGCAGTTCAACGGCCAGTGGTGGATGGTCTACCACACCGCCGACGCCCCCGGGGGCGGGAACTTCCGCCGCTCGGTCGCGATCGATCCGCTCTATTTCAACGCCGACGGGACGATGCAGCAGGTCGTCCAGACCAGGGGAACGTGATGAGACTGAACCGCCGCAATGCACTCCGCTTGGGCGCCTTGGCGTCAGCGGCTCCCGACTCGTGGGCCGTGCGCCCGTTCGGCCTCGGCGAGGTCGCCTTGGACGACTCGATCTTCACCGCCAAGCGGGACCGGATGCTCGCGTACG
This sequence comes from Glycomyces lechevalierae, assembly GCF_027622945.1. Taxonomy (GTDB): domain Bacteria; phylum Actinomycetota; class Actinomycetes; order Mycobacteriales; family Micromonosporaceae; genus Glycomyces; species Glycomyces rutgersensis. The sequence continues at coordinate 92,137 of NZ_JAPZVQ010000010.1, forward strand.
CGAAGGGGTACGCGGCCGACCTGGGCGAGTCCGGCGGGCCGGACCGGATGCTCTACAACTTCCGCGCGGCGGCCGGACTGCCCAATGCGGACGGTGTGGAGCCGCCGGGGAGCTGGGACGACGCGAACGGCTACCTGCGCGGCCACTACAGCGGGCACTTCCTGTCGATGCTCGCGCAGGCCTGGGCGGGCACCGGTGACCGCGTGTACAAGCGCAAGCTCGACCACCTCGTCGCGGGCCTGGGGGAGTGCCGGGACGCCTTCGCCGCTGCCGCCGCTGTGGCGACCCCGAGAGTGGAGGGCCGCAACGGGACCGCGGTGCGGCTCACCGGTTCGCCGCTCGGGAACGCCGAGCACCTGAAGCTCCCGGCCGGTCTCGTGGACGGCCTCGCCGCCGTCACGGTCGCGACTTGGATCAAGCTCGCCCCCGTGGACCAGTCGCGGCTGCCCGATCCCTGGGCCGACCCTGCGCCGCTCGCGAACGGCGTGAAGGTCTTCGACTTCGGGGCCGACGCGAACGCGCACATGTACCTCACGATCCGCGCCGACAACGCGAACCCGTTCCCGCGCTTCGCGATCACCACCGGCGGTGCGGCCGCCGAGCAGCGGGTCACCGCGACCGCGCCGCTCCCGGCGGGGGAGTGGGTGCACCTCACGGTCACGCTCGGCGGCGGCACCGCCGTGCTCTACGTGAACGGCACGGCCGCGGCCTCCGGCCCGGTCTCGCTGACGCCGGCCGATCTTGGTGCGGGCGTGGCGAACTGGATCGGGCGCGGACAGTTCCCGCAGGGCCTCACGCAGTACCTCGGCGCGGACGTGGACGAGTTCCACGTCTACGGCTCGGCCCTCACCGCCGAGCAGGTCGCCGCGCTCCTGCAAACCGCTAACGGCGACGTGGCCGCGTACCGCTTCGACGACGAGCCCGGCCCGGTCTGCGCGGACGCCTCCGAGAACGCCCGCCACGCCGAGCTCATCGGCCCCGGCGACGGCAACCGGCACAGCGGTTTCGTCGCCGCCTACCCCGAGACGCAGTTCGTGCGGCTCGAGGAGTTCGCCACGTACGGCGGCAACGCCGGGATCTGGGCGCCGTACTACACGACGCACAAGATCATGGCCGGCCTCCTCGACGCCCACCGCCTCGCGGGCAGCACCGCCGCCCTCGACCTCGCCTCGGGCCTCGGCGACTGGATCCACTCGCGCCTCTCGAAGCTCCCGCGCGAACGCCTCGACCGCATGTGGTCCATCTACATCGCGGGCGAGTACGGCGGCATGAACGAGAGCCTCGCGAACCTCGCCCGGGCCCGGCCCGACCGGCCCGAGTACCTGGAGACCGCGCGGCTCTTCGACAACACCGCGCTCCTCCAGGCCACCGTCGCCGGCACCGACCTCCTCGACGGCAAGCACGCCAACCAGCACATCCCGCAGTTCACCGGCTACCTGCGCATGCACGAGCAGGGCGCGGGCGAGGACTACCGGACGGCCGCGGCGAACTTCTTCGACATGGTCGTGCCGCACCGCCTCTACGCCCACGGCGGCACCGGGGTCGGCGAGATCTTCCGCAGGCGCGGCGTGATCGCGGGTTCCCTGTGGCAGTACCCGAACGACCCCAACCACGCCGAGACCTGCTGCGTCTACAACCTCCTGAAACTGGCGCGGAACCTGTTCTTCCACACCGGGGACCCGAAGTACATGGAGTACTACGAGCGGGCCCTCTACAACCAGATCCTCGGCTCGCGCCGGGACGAGGACAGCACCGAGGACCCCGAGGTCACGTACTTCGCGCCGGTGCGGCCGGGCCGGTGGCGCGAGTTCGGCAACACCGGGACCTGCTGCGGCGGCACCGGCATGGAGAACCACACGAAGTACCAGGACTCGGTGTACTTCGCGTCGGCCGCGGACGACGCCCTCCTGGTGAACCTCTACCTCCCGTCCACTGTGAACTGGTCCGCGCGCGGCGTCGCGATCGAGCAGACCACCGACTACCCGTTCGAAGGCGCGAGCCGCCTCAAGATCCGCGCCCGCCGCCGCACCGCCTTCGCGCTCAAGCTCCGCGTCCCGTCCTGGGCCGAGGAGTTCGCGGTGAACGTCAACGGCCGCGACCAGAAGCTCACGGCCGCACCGGGCACCTACGTCACCATCGACCGCACCTGGCGCGGCGGCGACACCGTCGACGTCGCGATGCCGCTGCGCCTCCACACCGAAGCGGCCCTGGACGACCCCGGCATCGAGTCCGTCTACTGCGGACCGACCCTGCTCGCGATCAAGCACGAGGCGGTCGGCGACGACCTCGCGACCGGCCTCGTCGACCTCGCCGTCGGCGAGGACCTCTCCGCGTTCGAGCCCACCGGCGAACCGCTCGAGTTCAAGGCCGACGGCTACACCTTCGCGCCGTTCCACCTCGGGAACGGCGAGCCGTACCACCTCTACTGGCGGCGGCGGTAGCCGTCGCCGAACCCCTTTGATCCCTTACAAAGAGGAGACCGGAAATGAGCATGAACAAGCGCCCCTCACGGGCCGTGCGCGCGGGGGCGGCGGTCGCCGCGGCGGCCCTGCTGGCCGCCGGGTGCGGCGACGGACGCCCGCCCGGCGGGAGCGACGACGAGGTCGTCCTCGAAGGCGTCGACGACGGCACCACCCTCACCATGTGGACCCGCGCCGCGACGGAGGCCCAGTCCCAGGCCCTCGTGGACGCGTACAACGCGAGCCACGAGAACCAGATCGAGCTCACCGTGATCCCCACGGACGACTACCAGACCCGCGTCGGCACCGCCGCGGGCAACCAGGAGCTGCCCGACCTGTTCGCGCTCGACGTCGTGTTCGCCCCCAACTTCACCACCGCCGGGGCCTACCTCGACATCACCGACCGCATCGACTCGCTCGAGTTCAAGGACGCCCTCGCGCCCTCGCACATCGAGGTGGGCACTGTGGACGGCCGGAAGTACCTCGTGCCGCACACGCTCGACCTCTCTGTCCTGTTCTACAATCGGACGCTCTATGAACAGGCCGGGCTCGACCCGGAGCGGCCGCCCACCACCTTGGCGGAGTTCGCCGAGCAGGCCCGCGCCGTGGACGCCCTCGGCGGGGACGTGAGCGGCACGTTCTTCGGCGGCAACTGCGGCGGCTGCTTCGTCTTCACCTGGTGGCCCACGCTCTGGGCCGAAGGCGTCGAGGTCATGAACGAGGAGGGCACCGAATCGCTCCTCGACTCCCCTGAGGCGCAAGAGCTCTACGCGACCTACCGGGGCCTCGTCGAAGACGGCGTCGTGGCCCCCGGCCACGCCGAGGAGACCGGCGCGACCTGGGTCTCCCTCTTCCCCGAAGGGAACATCGGCGTGATGCCGATGCCCTCCACGATGCTCGGCCTCATGCCCGAGGACATGAACATCGGCGTCGCGCCCATCCCGGGCCTCACCGGCGGCCAGTCCACGTTCGTGGGCGGCGACTCGATCGGCATCAGCGCCAACTCCGAGCACCCGAACCAGGCGTGGGACTTCCTGCGCTGGAGCCTGGAGGAGGAGCAGCAGGTCGAACTCCTCGCCGCCAACGGGGACGTCATGGCCCGCACCGACCTCGCCGACAACGAGTACTACGCGGACAACCCGAACGCCGTCGTCATGAACGACCTCGTGCAGGTCGGCCGCACCCCGTACTCGCTCAACTTCGGCCAGACCTTCAACGACCCGCAGGGGCCCTGGCTGCCGCTGGTCCGCGAAGCGGTCTACGGCGACGCGGGCGCCGATCTCAGCGCCCTCAACGACGACGTCACGGCCTCCCTCTCCAGTTAAGGAACAACCGCATATGCGTCATTCGCGCAAGCTGGCCGGCGCCCTCTACGCCGCCCCCGTGGCGGTCTTCGTGCTGGTCTTCTTCGTCGCGCCGCTGCTGCTGGTCGGGCGCATGTCCGCGTCCGACTGGCCGCTGCTGGCCGGCGACCTCGGCCTCAACCTGCCGGACAACTACGCCGGGATCGCCGACAACCCGCTGTTCTGGCCCGCGGTGGGCTTCACGCTCAAGTACACCGGGATCGTCGTCGTCATCCTCATCGGACTCTCGCTGCTCCTGGCGCTCATCGTCGCCGACCGCCGCAAGGGCACCGGCTTCTTCCGCACCGCGTACTTCCTGCCGACCACGCTCGGGCTCGCGTCGGCCTCCCTGCTGTTCTTCGGCTTCTACAGCCCCGCGATCGGCCCGCTCGACCCGCTCCTGGAATTCCTCGGCATCGGCCCGGTCTCCTGGCTCGGGACCCCCACGGCCGCACTGTGGTCCACTGTGGTCCTCATCGTGTGGAAGTTCGCCGGGTTCTTCATGATCATCCTGCTCGTGGGCCTGCAGGGCATCCCGCCGGACGTCTACGAGGCCGCCCGCCTCGACGGCGCCAACCGCTGGCAGTCCTTCCGGCACGTCACGATCCCGCTGCTCCGTCCCGCGCTCGGGCTCGTGCTCATCCTCTCCGTCACCGGCTCGCTCCTGGCGTTCGACCAGTTCTTCATCCTCACCAAGGGCGGCCCGGACAACTCCACAGTGACCGTGGTGCAGCTCATCTACCGGGAGGCCTTCCAGCGCTTCGACCTCGGCGCCGCCGCCGCGATCTCCGTGGTCGTGCTCGCCGCGCTCCTGGTGCTCAACATCGGCCAGTTCCGCGCCCTCAGAAAGGACCACTAGTGAGCCAGAAGCTCTGGACGACGTCCTACTACGCGCTCGCCGGGGGCCTCACGGTCCTCTTCCTGTTCCCGCTCATCTGGACCGGCTACGCCTCGGTCGCCCCCGCCGGGGCCACCAACCAGCAGGACGGGTTCGGCTTCGGGAACTACGCGAGCCTCCTCGACTACGACGCCGGGCTCGGCCGCTACCTGTGGAACAGCACGTACGTCTCGGTCCTCACCGTCGCGTTCACGCTCGCGCTCTCGATCGCGGGCGGGTACGCGTTCGCGCGGTTCTCCTTCCGCGGCAAGGACACCTTGTTCCTGCTCACCCTCGCGATCCTCATGGTCCCGTACTCGACGCTGCTCATCCCGCTGTACTCGATGCTGGGCGACCTGGGCCTGCGCAACACCCTCACCGGGCTCGCGCTGGTCCTGACCCTCTACCAGCTCCCGTTCGCGGTCTTCATGATGCGCATCTCGTTCGAGGCGGTGCCCAAGGAGATCGAGGAGTCGGCGATGTGCGACGGCGCCGGCACCTTCGGCGTCCTCACCCGCATCATGCTGTTCGCGGTGTGGCCGGGGCTGATCACCGTGGGGCTGTTCTCGTTCCTCGCCGCCTGGAACGACTTCATCGCCCCGCTCATTCTCGTCAGCGAGGCCGACAAGGCCGTGCTGCCGGTGGCCATCGCCAACCTGCGCCAGCAGTCGATGGGCGCCGTCGACTTCGGGGCGACGCAGGCGGGCGTGGTCGTCATGGCGCTGCCGTGCCTGGTGCTCTTCGCCCTGCTCCAGCGCCACTATGTCCGCGGATTCATGTCAGGAGCTGTCAAAGGATGACGACCCCCGTCGTACCAAGTCGCGGGGCGCTGCGCCCGCTCGGCCTCAACGAGGTCCGCCTCACCGGCGGGCACTGGGCCGAACGCCAGTCGGTCAACGCCGCCAACACCATCGCGCACTGCCTGCACTGGCTCGAGACGCTCGGCTGGATCGACAACTTCACGCGGGCCGCCACCGGCGCCCCGTTCGAGCGGGCCGGGCGCGAGTTCTCCGACTCCGAGGTCTACAAGCTCGCCGAGGCCATGGCCTGGGAGATCGGCCGCACCGGCGACCCCGCGCTCGAAGCGCGCTTCACCGAACTCACCGCGATCATCATCGCCGCCCAGGAGGAGGACGGCTACCTCAACACCATGTTCGGCCACCCCGGCCAGCGCCCGCGCTACTCCGAACTCGAATGGGGGCACGAGCTCTACTGCTACGGCCACCTCCTCCAGGCCGGGGTGGCGCGGCTGCGCTGCCACGGCGAGGACGACTTCACGCGGCTGTGCCGCCGCGCCGCCGACCACGTGTGCGACGTGTTCGGCCCCGGCGGGATCGAGCGGGTCTGCGGCCACGCGGAGATCGAAGTGGGGCTGGCCGAGTTCGCGCGCGCGACCGGCGAGGCCCGCTACCTGGAGCAGGCGCGCCTGTTCATCGAGCGGCGCGGCACGCACACGCTCAGCGCCGAAGGCTTCGGCCGCGCCTACTACCAGGACGATGTGCCGGTGCGGGACGCCGAGGTGCTGCGCGGCCATGCCGTGCGGGCGCTCTACCTCGCCTCGGGCGCGGTGGACGTCGCGGTGGACACCGGCGACGACGAACTCCTGGATGCCGTTCGGCGCCAATGGGACCGCACCCTCGCGCGCCGCACCCACCTCACCGGGGGCATGGGCTCGCGGTACATCGACGAGGCCTTCGGGCCGGACTTCGCGCTGCCGCCGGACCGGGCCTACTCCGAGTCGTGCGCGGGGATCGCGGCCGTCATGACCGCGTGGCGGCTCATGCTCGCGACCGGCGACATGGGCTACGGGGACCTGATCGAGCGCGTCTCCTGGAACGTCCTCTCAGGAGCGACCGACCCGGACGGCACGACGTTCTTCTACGCCAACCCGCTCCACGTGCGCACCGCCGACGCGACCCCGCCGCCGTATGCCGTCCTGCCGCACCAGGCCGCGGGCGGGCAGCGCGCGCCCTGGTACGACGTGTCGTGCTGCCCGACCAACCTGGCCCGCACGTTCGCGCAGTTCGCCGTGTACCTCGCCACCGCGGACGAGTCGGGGGTGCAGCTCCACCAGTACGCCCCGGCCGCGATCGACACGGTCGTCGGCGGCTCCCGCTTCGCCCTCACGATGTCGACCGCTTACCCGGACGACGGCGTGATCGTGATCCGGGTGGACGCCAACGACGGCGGCGAACGCACCGTCTCGCTCCGGGTCCCGGCCTGGGCCGAGGGCGCGACGGTCACGGGCCCGGACGGCGCGACCCGCCCGGCCGAGGCCGGCCGCACCGCCCGCGTCACCGCCGCTTTCGCGCCCGGCGACGAGATCCGATTGCAGCTTCCGGTGGCCCCGCGCTGGACCGTCCCGGACCCGCGCATCGATGCGGTGCGCGGCTGCGCCGCCGTCGAACGCGGCCCGGTCGTGCTGTGCGCGGAGTCGATCGACCTCCCCGGCGGCGCGGACGTGGCCGAACTCACGGTGGACGTTTCGGTCCCGCCGCTCGAGCGCGACGGCCGGATCTCCGTGTCCGCGCAGGTCCACGCCCGCGACGGCGGCTGGCCGTACGGGCCGGCCACACCCGACGAAGAGGGCAAGTCCGCCGAGGTCGCGCTGATCCCCTTCCACCGCAGGGCGAACCGCGGCCCCTCCTCCATGCGGGTGTGGCTCCCCGCCACCTGACCGAATTGGGCCGGTGTCGCCCGGAATGCGGGGGCACCGGCCCGCCTCGCCCGCCGCGACGGAAATATCCGGCGGAACATCGCACCGGGAGTCCAAGTGCCGCATGGCCTTGCACCCTTAGGATGAGGTCCGTCGGGTGGGTCGGACGGAGACGAGGAACCGAATAATGAGCGAGCTGCTGGAAATCCTGGGCACCGCGGAGCAGGCGGCCGAGACGGCGGTGGCGGTGATCCGGGCCGGACTCGGGCGCGAGCGCTCCATCAGCGGCAAGGGCGACCGCGATTTCGCCACGGACCTCGACTACGCCGCGGAGGACGCCGTCCGCGCCTTCCTCGAGCAGGAGACCCCCGAGATCCCGCTGCTGGGGGAGGAGCGGGGCCGCACCGGCGACACCGAGTCCCACTACGAATGGGTGCTCGACCCGATCGACGGGACCATCAACTTCGCGCACGGCTCGCCCCTGTTCGGCGTCTCGCTCGCCTTGATGCGCAACGGGATGCCGGTGGTCGGCGTCGTCCACGCCCCCATGTCCGAGGAGCGCTTCAGCGCCGCCCTCGGCCACGGCGCGGCCCTCAACAAGCAGGCCCTGCACGCGAAGGGCCCCACCGATCTCGCCGAGGCCGTGGTCGCCATGGGGGACTTCTCGGTCGGCACGGACGCGGACAAGCGCAATCTCCGCCGCCTCGCGACCCTCCAGCGGCTCGTGCCGAAGGTGCAGCGGATCCGGATGCTCGGCACGGCCGCGCTCGACATGTGCTGGCTCGCCGCCGGCCGGGTCGACGCGGTCATCCACGAGCGCATCAACCTCTGGGACGTGGCCGCCGGGACCGTCATCTGCCGCGAGGCCGGCGTGCTCGTCACCGACCTCGACGGTGTCGACTACGGCGACGGCGCCCTCTCGGTCCTCGCCGCGGGCCCGGCGATCCACCGCGCCCTCCTCGCCGAACTCGCCTGAGCGACAAGCAGAAAGGCGCCGGGGCCGCATGGCCTCCGGCGCCTTCGTCGTGCACAACCGTGTCAGGGCATCCACTCGGGCGGGCCGTCGTGCCGCTCCCGGCAGGCCGCCTCGATCTCGCCCTTCACGTCTTCCCCGGCGTGCAGGCGGACGAGCAGCGGGACCGGCCAGTCCAGTCGCGCGGCCGTCACGCGGCGAGCGCCTGCTCGTCGTAGGCCTTCCGGGCCTCGATGATGTCGGGCTGGTGCCGCTCGGCCCATTCGAGCAGTCCTGTCAGGTGCCCGTAGAGCTCCCGTGCGCTCGGGGTCGCGCTGTACTCGACCTTCGGCGGCACGGTCGGGTAGACCGTGCGCTCCAGCAGGCCGTCGCGTTCGAGGTTCCGCAGCGTCAACGTGAGCATCCGGCGGCTGATGCCGGGGACCGAGCGCTCGAGCTCGGTGTAGCGCACCGGCTTCCGGATGGCCGCGACCAGGATCGAGACCGACCACTTGCCCGCGACCCGGTCGATGATCTGGACGATGGGGCAGGCCTCGGCCTGCACGTCGGACTTCGGCAGGACGCAGTCGTCGCTCATCGGTCCTTCTCTCCGCCCCCGGAACGAGACCGGAGGCACCTGTGTCGCACGTCATAGCCAGGGAAACGGCCGGTCGACCTGGACAGGAACATCCCTGTACCCCCTGGCACATGAAAGTGCCTTCTTACGGATCGCTCCATTGGAACACATGATTACCCCAGGAACAAAACGTTCCCCAATGCAGCCCTTCCCGGAGGAGACACCATGTCACCCATTGCAGGCCAGAGCCTTCGCACCCGCTGGCTCGCGGTGATCGCACTCGCGGCCGCCCAGGTCATGATCGTCCTGGACCAGAACATCGTCAGCATCGCGCTCCCGGCCATCCGCGAGGACCTCGCGTTCAGCCAGGCGAACCTCGTGTGGACCGTCAACGCCTACGTGATCCCCTTCGGCGGCCTGCTGCTCCTCGCCGGCCGGCTCGGCGACCTCGTCAGCCGCAAGCAGGTGTTCCTCGCCGGACTGGCCCTCTTCACCCTCGCCTCCGTCGCGGCGGCGCTGGCGGACTCGCAGGGCTTCCTGCTGGCCGCCCGGTTCGTGCAGGGCATCGGCGGGGCCGTCACGGCCGCCGGGCTGCTCGGCATGATCGTCACGATCTTCCCCGAGCCGCAGCACCAGGTGAAGGCCATCGGCCTCTACGGCTTCGCCTCGGCCGGCGGCGGCGCGGCGGGCAGCGTCGTGGGCGGCGTGCTCACCGAGACGCTCGGCTGGGAATCGGTCTTCTACGTGAACCTCCCGCTCGGCCTGATCGTGGCCGCGATGGCCTGGAAGCTCCTTCCCGCCGAGCGCGGCATCGGACTGAAGGCCGGCGCGGACGTGATCGGCGCGGCCCTCGTGACCTCCGGCCTCATGCTCGCCGTCTACACCCTCATCGAGACCGAGCGGTACGGCCTCACCTCGGCCCGCACCCTGGGCTTCGGCGCCCTCGCCGCCGCCCTGCTCGCCGGGTTCGCGATCCGCCAGGCCAAGGCCGCCTCGCCGCTCATCCCGCCGCGGATCCTGCGCTCCCGCAACGTGACCGGGGCGAACCTCGCGCAGGCGCTCATGGTCGGCGCGGCGTTCGGGTTCATGTTCTTCACCGTCCTGTACCTGCAGCAGGTCCTCGAGTTCGCGCCGCTGGCGGCGGGCCTGGCGTTCCTGCCGGCGCCGGTCGTGATCGCGGTGGTCTCGATGTGGCTCGCCCCGAAGCTCCTCACCCGCTTCGGCGCCCGCCCGATGGTGATCGCCGGCCTCGCTCTCATGGTCGCCGGGTTCATTCTCTTCGCCCAGATGCGGGCCGACGGCAACTACCTCGTGGACGTGCTGCCCGGCATGGTCACCGCGCCGCTCGGCTTCGGCCTGGCGATGCCCGCCCTGATGACCCTCGGCATGGCCGACTCCAAGCCCGAGGACGCCGGGGTCACCTCCGGCCTGTTCAACACGGCCCAGCAGGTCGGCGGCGCGGTCGGCCTCGCGGTCATCAGCACCGCGGTCTCGGCCCGCACCGGCTCGCTCCTCGACGGCGGCGAGTCGCAGGCCGAAGCGCTCACCGGCGGATTCCGCCTCGGCTACGGCGTCGCCGCCGGCCTCGCGGCGGCCGCCCTCGTCATCGCCATCACGGTCATCAACGCCCGCAAGGCATCGGCAGTCGAAGCCGAACCGGTCCCGGTCGCCATCGGCTAAGACGCACAACACGCCCAGGGCCGCCTTCCGCAGTGGATGGCGGCCCTGGGCGTTCTGTACGAGTGGCTCATCCGTTGCGCCGCCCTCGGTTCGCAGGGGCGGCCCTTCGTACCGTCGTGCCGGGCGGTCAGTCGACCGGGGCCACCCGGATCAAATTGTCGTCGGGGTCGGCGACGACGAAGGTGCGTCCGAAGCCCTCGTCGGTCGGTTCCGCCACCACTCGTACGTCTTTGGCTTTCCAGGACTCGTAGAGGGCGTCGACCGAGGCGGGGGCGCCCTCGACCGCCAGGCACAGTTCGCTGGTGCGGATCGTCGTCGCGGCCAGATCGACTTCCGCTCGGCTCCACAGTGCGAGTTGGACTCCCGAGGCGAGGTCGAACGCGATGAAGCCGGGGGTCTCGAGGACCGGCTCCATATCGAAGAGGTCGCCATAGAAACGCGCCGCTGCGGGGGCGTCGCTGACATAGACGATGAACTGGTTCGGTACGGGCATCACTGCGCTCCTTCGAGGTTGTCGAAGGCGCCACCGTAACGGGGAAACATGCCAGGATCCGTCATGTTCACTGCCACCATGGGGAGGTGACTCCCGACAGGTTCTCGGCCCTGCTGCTCGCGCTGCAATCGCGGCCTGAGACGACCGTGGCCGCGCTCGCGGACGAGACCGGCGTCTCGGCCCGGACCGTGATCCGCGATCTCAACTGGCTGCGGGACGCCGGGTTCCCGGTCCTCATGCGGCGCGGGAAGTACGGCGGCGTCTTCATGCTCCCCGGCGGCACGTTGGACGCGGCCCGGCTGACACCGCACGAGCGCGAGCACTTGACGCTCACCGGCCTGGACGAGGAGCAGCGGCGCAGGCTCGGGGTCGAGCCGGTCACCGGCCGGGCCCTCCGCAAGGTCGCGGGTTCGCGTCCGAGCGAGGACCTGCTGCCGATCGGCGACCTCGTGGTCAGTGACAACCGGCCGTGGTTCGGGCGCGAACCTCACGGCGTGACCCCAGCGCAGCTCATCGGCGATCTGCGCCGCGGCGTGCGACTCCGCGTCGAATACCGGCGACCGGGCGAACCGGCGGCTCGCAGGACTGTGGATCCTTACGGGCTTTTGGCGAAAGGCGGGCGGTGGTACCTCGTCGCCGACGAGTCCGGCAAACCGAGACTGCTCAACCTCCAGCGCATCGCCGGATGGGAACCGCTCCGAGCCGTCCGGCGGCTGCGACCCGGGGCACGCCTCACTACCGTTGCGGCTGAGCTGACCTCGGGCTGGGAGGACAAGGGCGACTTGACGTTCCACCTGCTCATTGAGGACTCCCAGGCGGCGCGGGCCGAGCGGATCCTCGGCAGCCGGCTGTCGATCGTCGGGTCCGATGGGCAGGGACGTACTGAGGGCATCCTGCGCTGCCGTGAATTGGAGGACGTGCGTCAGCTCCTGCCGTTCGCCGACACCGTCACCGTCACTGACCCACCCGAGGCGCGCCGCCGCATCAGGAAGCTGGCGCACCAGATCCTCAACCACTATGCGTCAGCGGACTGACCCCGCCCGAGTCCCTGCCTTAGTCCCTGCCCTGGTCCCTGTCAGCCTCCGGCTGTCCGCCCTGACCGGATCCCGGTTCGATCAGGGCGACGACAACGAGGTGGCGCCGGGGGCCCCGGTTGCTCTTCGGCCCGCTGGTTCGATTGGGCCCGAATTCAATCAGGCAGCGACAACAGGGCCTCTCACACGGTCGCAGCGGGTCTCCGGCTGCCCGGGCCTAATTGGGGGTTCGGGTTCAACCTGGCAGCGACAACGAGGTAGCGGCAGGGCTCGGGTCTGACTCCGGCCGCCCGGCCCGAATCGGCCCAAGCTCAACCTGGCAACGACAACCAGGCCTCAGGCGGTCCCGGCCGGTCTCCGACTGCTCGATCTGATCGCCTCGAGGTTCAACCTGGCAGCGACAACGAGGCCTCAGGCGGTCCTGGCCGGTCTGCGACTACCTGGCTTGATCGGGTGCGGCAGCGAGGTGGCAGCGGGGCTCGGGTCGACTCTTCGGCTTCCCGGATCACTTGTCTACCGGTTCAATCGGGCAGCGACAACGAGGTAGTGGCAGGGCCCGGTCGTTCTGCGGCTGCCCTGGCCGATCGGGTCCTGGTTCAACCCGGCAGGGATGGGAGGGTGTTGGCAGGGGTTGGTTTCCTGCCCCGGGCATGCCGAGGGGCCCGATCCCTCTGGGGGATCAGGCTGCGTTGCGTGGTGTTGCCGTGCGGCGCTTCCCCCAGCAGTCGCCCGCTGGGGCAGCCTAAGACCGGCACAGGGGATGGTGGCTTCGGTGTTGCGAACTTCTCTCGGCATCGGGCCTTCGCCGCTCGCATGGCCTTCATTGCCCGGTCTCTGTCGATGGCCTCAGCCATCCCATCCAGGTCGGGCTTCATCGTCTCGGACCATTCCGAGCGGTAGAGCCCGGTCGGGAACACATCCCAGTCTGAGCCTTGGTTCTCGGTGTCCATGTCGTGGTCGGTGCGCCAGTCCGAGCAGCCACAGCCGCCCCCGCTGTCGTTGCCGCCTGGGCCTTCATGACCGTCATGGTGGGTGATGATCGCCTGGCCGGGCCCGGTCTTCTCCACCGACCAACCAGTCGTATGGATCCGCCCGTGGTGGAACCGGCACAGCAGGATCAGGTTCTCAGCGGCCGTCACACCGCCATCAGCCCAATGCTGGATGTGGTGCGCCTCAGTCCAAGCGACCGGCCGGTCACAACCGTGCCAAGCGCACCCGTAGGTGACAGTTTCACACGTTTCACGCGTGACAAATGTTGCGCGTGTGACCATGAAACTCAGTCATCAGGAGATGCAATGGCACATCAACGATCCAAGTCCCGCGCGAAGATGAACCGGTCCGGGCTCCGCATAGTCGGCGTCGTCCGCCTGTCGCGGGTCACCGACGTGACCACCTCACCCGAACGCCAGAAGGAAGCCATCGAACGCTGGGCGCTCGATGCCGGGCACACGATCGTCGGCTGGGCCGAGGACCTCGACGTCTCCGGCTCCACGGACCTGTTCGAGCGCGAGGAACTCGGCCCCTGGCTGCGCGAGCGCGCCTCGGATTTCGACGGGCTGTGCGCGGCAAAGATCGACCGGTGGGCGCGCTCGATCGTGCACTTCTCGAAGCTGCTGGCCTGGTGCGATGAGCACAAGAAGCTCGCCGCCACCGCCGACAAGCAGCTCCACACCGCCGAACCCTCGGGCAAGCTCATCGCCTACGTCGCGGCGATCTTCGCCGAGATGGAACTCGACGCGATCTCCGAACGCGTCACCTCCACCCGAGCGAAACTGCGCCAGCGAGGCCAGTGGGCCGGAGGCGTGGTCCCCTTCGGGTACAAGACCAGCCACGACGTGCAGGGGCGGGCGACCGGGCTCGTACCCGATCCCGAGCGCGCCCCGTGGGCGCGGGGCATGGTCGCCCGGCGCCTCGAGGGCTGGTCGTTCCAGAAGATCGCCGACTGGCTCAACGAGAACGGCGTCTACGGCCTCAAAGGCGCATTCTGGCTGGGCACGAGCGTCGCCAAGTTCCTCGGTGGTCGCCACCTGATCGGGCAGGCGATCCACGACGGCCGCACCGTGGTCGACGAGGCCGGGGAGCCGATCCAGTTCGCCGAACCGCTGATCTCCCTCGCCGACTTCGAGGCGCTCCGGGCCGGATCGGTGGTCCACAACGACCGCGACGGCAAGAGCTACACACAGCGACCCAGAACCGAGCTGTACCTGCTCAAGGACTTCCTGCGGTGCGGGGCGTGCGGGAACAAGATGTACCGCTTCGCCAGCACCCAGAAGGGCATCTTGTACGTCCGGTACGGGTGCAAGGGGACCATCAACCACTGCCCGCACCCGGCCTCGATCAAACTCGAAGAACTCGACCAGGCCCTGTCGGAGCGGTTCCTGGACGACATCGGCAGCCAAGAGGTCTACGAGCGCCGCTTCGTCCCCGCCACCGGCACCGCGGCACAGCTTGAACGACTTGGGCACACCATCCGCGACTTGCGCGACGACCGCGACGCCGGGCTGTGGGAAGGCGAGGACGACGAGTACCGCCGCCGCATGAAGGCGCTGATCGACAAGCGGAGCCAGCTCGAAGCCCAACCTTCGGAGGAGGCGAGGTGGGAGTATGCACCCACTGGCACCACCTATGCGAGGGCGTGGGAGGCCGCCGACATCGCCGAACGCCGTGACCTGCTGGCGGGCGCCGAGTTTAAAGCGCTCGCCTGCCGCCCCGCTATCGACGCGCCCGCCTGGTTCGAGGCGGGCCGGGATGTCATGGTGCCCACCCGCGCCTGCCGCGTCTACGCGGCGTGGAGCCCGCGCCGACTCTGAGACCCCGTGCCGCCCTTGTTCCCCCTGGAGAGGTATCTCGGACCTGCCCGAGCCGGGTAACACGCGCCGTGAGCGGGTCTTTCGCTCGTTTCCGTTGATCGGGTGCTGTTGGGCCCGGTGTGGGGGCCAGCGTCGGGGCGGATGTGGGCACCCGAGTGGGGGCCGGGGGGGGCGGGGGGGGGGGGGCGGGGGGGGGCCCCCCCCCGCCCGCGCGGGGGGAGGCCGGGGGGGGGGCCCCCGGGCCCGCCCGGGCCGGGGGGGCCCCCCCGGCGGCCTCGATGTGGAAGCGCGGGTCGGCGGCCGAGGAGGCGACAACCCCCTCGGCCGCCGCTCCCGCGACCAGGAGCGACCCGCCTTTTGCCAAGCGGGCCAGGCATTTTACGAGGGTGGCGTTAAGCCGCGCGCCCTCGCATTCGGCTAGGACTGGCACGATGCCGAGCGTTGCGGGTGCGCCGTCGGGGAGGCCGCGGTGCCACCTGCTGAGGTCGAGCAGTGCGAAGCGGCGCTCGGTGAGGCCGTAGCCGTGGCCGATGCCGGCCCCGTACCACTCGCCATGATGTGTTCCCGGTCCGAGCACGGCGAGCTCAGCGGCGTGGGCGGCAACCCAGGTGGCGAAGCCGAAGTTGTCCCGGCCGACCCCGTTGCGGGCGTCAGACTCAGACACGAGCCACCGAGTGCGACTCGCAGCCCGGACACTCACCTGCCGACCATCCGGGCCGCGAGCGAGGGCGAGGCCCGGCCCTGCGATGTCCTCGGCGGTGGCGGGTTTGATGACAATGACGGCGTGTGTGCCGTCGACCATCTCGGTGACCGTCCACCGCTCGCTCAGGCGGATGGTTCTCGGCCATGCGGGCACGGGTGGGCCCGCTTCGGCGGTTGGTGTGGGTGCAGACCACGACATGGGAGGCGACGCGGCGTCACCGTGGTCTCAGATGCACTCGATCCTACCGGGCCATGACACAGGAGTCGAGTGTTGTGGCTGTAGGTAATCAAGGTGGGTCGCGAACCGGCCTGCGAACAAGGGGCCTCGCGCTGCTTCCGCAGGTCGAAGAGTTCACGAGACCCTTCTTGGGGGAATATCAGGTAGATACTAGTAGGACCCGCACACGCGCCCGGCTCTATTCGTCGCGAGCTGCGGAAACACTACCCGGCTCGGCCCGATGGCGTCTCGGGAGTGTTCCCGGTAGCGCTTCCGGTACCCCGCACGGGGCAGGTTCCGGGAGTCCTCAGCCGGATGCGGTACCGCCGTCACCACAGGTGGCTGAACGTGTAGATCTCCTCGAGCCTGCGCAATCGACCCGCCGGGTCACCGGCACACCACCAGACTGGACCGAGCGGATCGGCACTGCGGTCGGTGGCGGTGGTGGCGACGAGGTTACGGTCCTCTCCGCGATTCAGGCGGTCGTGCAGGTTCGCTTCGCGGCCGGGTTTGGTGAACTCGATGAGCATCATCCGCGGCGGCGCCTCGGCCAGGATCTCCTCACGGGTCCACTGCCCCTCCTGAACGCGGTTGCTCGCGATGCGTTGCTGCCTGCCGATCTCCTTGCCGTAGTGATAGATCTTCTGGATCAGTCGATCCAGTGTCTCGGTCCCGGTGTCGTACTCGAACCAGAACTCTCGCTTCAAGCCCACAAGCGTGAGGTCAAAACACCCGTCCGCTCGCATCCCCATCACCGACGACACCCGCTCGGCTTCCTGCTCGACGTACCAGCGCTGCAGCGTCGCCGTCGCGTCGTGGCGGCAGGAGAAGGCCAGCCGCGAGTAACAGTCGTTGATGCCCTCCAGATGCGCGCGGTGGGCGGAGAAGAAGAGCGCGTCGGCGTGCTCGCGGGCTTTCGCCTTCGTCGGCGTCCGGCCGGGCTTGGGCTTCTCGCTCTTGCCGAACCAGTCCGTGCCGGGGTCCCTCGCGTAGTCGGCGACCGCGACTGCATGGGTCAAGGAAAGTCCCAGCAGGCCGAGGAAGTACCGGTACGCCTCGTGCGTTGAGGGACGCCGGCGGTCGAGCAGTCCCCGCTCGGTCAAGGTCCGGACCCGGTCGTACGCCGAGGACGCGGAGTCGAAGAAGATCCGCTGCAATTGCTCGATCGTGAACAGTCGAAACCGGGCCAGGTGCTCGATGATCGCCCGGTCTCGGTCGGTGAGCTGATGCGCGATCTCACCGAGCGAAGCCGCTGCGTTCGAGGGCGTGCGCCATGACGCCATCAGTTCACCGCCCCACCGGGCATGGCGCGGGCACACCGAACAGCGGCACCGCCCACAGCGCGGCACCGTTTCACCGTTATCGACATCCAGCGGATCGTGTTCGTGTCCTTCCTCCCGATCGGTGGAAGCAGCCCGGTCTGGCCACCTCCCGTGAACGCGAGTGTCGCTCGAAAATGCCGTTGAGTCGAGGCTTGTGCGGGTCAGCCACCCTGACAGACCCGCACAGGGCCCGCACAAACGATCGCTGTGCGGGCCCTGTGCGGGTGAACGAGCTGACCGGGGCGGGACCCGCGACTCCGTTCGGCTCCGGTCCTCAAGGCCGAAATCTGGTCCGGCCCCATTCGAATACCGGAGACTCGTCCACCATTGTGGTGTCGGAGGTAGGAGGGCCGCCGCGCTCCACCTGGCGCGGCGGCCCGGAGGGGAACCGTCGCTCAGTCGCGGCGCGCGGCGGCCCCTCGGGAGGCAAGTCAGTCGTGACGCGGTGCTTGGTCGATGATCCGTTGCGCCTCTCGAACGGCGTGCCAGTGCGCTTCGAGCCGCTCGATGGCGCGTTGCTCGCGCTCGGCCTGGTCGCCGCGGGCGCGATCGAGGTACCACCCGAGCGTCCGCCGCGGGTAGTCCGGCGGTGGCGGAACATCCCATACTGACGCCTGGCCGCCGAGGATGAGAGCGAGTATCCGGCCAGTCATCTCGTCACCCCAGCCCGGAACTGGTCGAATGCGTGCCGCAGCTCAAGCGGTGCGAGGTCATCGTCGGGAGCGAAGACGGTCAGATCGAGTCGGCCGTATCGGATCACGCCCATACCGGTGAGTGTGGGCCCGGTCCGGTTCAACCAGATGACTTCGCCCGCGAGCGGACTCGCGATCCTGTCAGCTTCGATTTCCCAGCCGCGCCATGTGAACTGTCCGATGATCATGGCGCGGCCCTTCCGGCAAGACACTCCTTGGTGGCCTGGCCCAGGGTCGCGACGTCGAGATACCGGTGTTCGGGCGTCAGCGCGAGCCCGGCCGGGCCAGACACGGCGACGAGCGCTTCCGGGTGCACGTCGGTGCGGTACACGTAGACCATCGGCTGACCGCTGAGCCGGTCGGTGGCAACGTGAGGCCGAAACCGCATGCCTCCGAGCTCGAACTGGTCCCGGTTTGCGAGCACCTCGGCCAGTTTCGCTTTGATCTGGACGCGCTCGGTTGCGGTCCAAACACCTGCTGGCGCCTGCCAGGTGACATTGTGGAGAACGCCGCCAGCATGGCCGAGGAGGGCGATTACCGGGAAGCCGCGACCGGTAGAAGTCAACTGCCCGTCGCCGACTTCATCGTCCACGTACAACTCAGTGCCCGGCAGGTCCCACCGCTCCAAGTACCGCATCCGGTCAGGCACCATGTGGTGCCCCAGATCGTCTTGCATTGGGACCCTCGCGATGCCGACGTTTCGTCTCGCCACTTGCAGCTCCCTCCTTGCTGGCGCTTCGCCCCCAGGAATGACCTGGTAGGGCCCTCTTGATTCGAACGGTGTCCGATTCGCTACCCCAGGCTATGGAGGCGGGAGCGCAGAGCGTTGCCATGTGGCAACGGCACTTGTAGGCTGAGGCGGACCCTGTAGGTATGGAGCAGCGCATGGCGACCGAACCCATCGGCGAACGCATCATGACCCGGCGGAAGCTTCGCGGGCTCAGCATTCGCCGGGCTGCTGAGCTGGCCGACATGAACGCGAGCACCTGGAGCCGGATCGAGAACGGTCTCCGCGGCGCCGACAACCTCCAGATCCTGGCGTCCATGAGCATGGTCCTGCGCTGCTCGGTCATGGACCTGATCGGCGACGGCTACGTCTCCCTCACCAGCGACGGCGTCGGGCTCGTCGACGACGTCCACGACATCCTCGCGGCCCTCATCGAGACGGCCCTGGAGGATGAGGCCACCGCCGACCCGGCGGGGCTTGGCTACCTCAATGCCGAGGCCGATCTGCTCGAAGAGCTATACCGGCGAGGCGACTTCACTGGGACGGCCGCGCGGCTGGCGCCGTTTCTACGTCGTCTGCACGCCACCGCCGTCACCGCAACCAACACAGCCACGGCCACGCGCACACGAGAGCTGACCGTCCAGGCAGCGCACCGAACCATGAACGTCATGCGCTCCACCGGGCAGCGCGCCGACACCTACCTCGCCGGTGAGCGCGCCCGAGACGCCGCCGCCGAACTCGACGACCTCAGCCTAAAAGGCATCGCCGCATTTACTCGTGCGCACGCGGCGTTGAGCTGCGGCAGTATGGAACGCGGCCACAAGTTCGCCGCCGCCGGCCTTCGCATGCTCGAAGGCGGCACGGCCGACCAGCGGACTATGGCCGTCGCGGGCCAACTTCACCTGACCTCAGCGATGACGCTGTATGGGCTCAAGCGCGAATCCGAAGCCGAGACACACCTGGCCGAAGCCGAAGACCTCGCCACGCGCACCGGCGACTGCGGGCAAGAACTCGGCTGGTTCGGTCCCACCAACCTCACGTTCTGGATGGTCGCTATGGAAGTCGACCGGGACCCGCGCCGGGCCATCGCCATCGCGAACACCACCAACCCCAGCGCAATCGACGCCCCCACTCGACAGGCGTCGTTCTATCTCGACGCGGCCAGGGCATGCGCCCGGATCGGCTCGCGCGACTCCGACCGAGCCGCCATACGCATGATCGCCTCCGCCGAGAACGTCGCCCCACAGCGCATCCGCTTCAACCCCCTCGCACGCGAGGTCCTGCGGATCGTCGTGCGCCGCACCAAAGAGAACGCGATCGACCCACAACTGCGAGGCCTGTGCGAACGGATCGGAGTCAAGACATGAACGTCGTCTACCTCATCGTCTGCGGTGCCGGACCCACCATGCACGCCGCCGGGTTCGTTGAGGCCGCCCGCGCCTCGGGATGGGACTGCCACGTCATTGCCACCCCCACCGGCGCTGCGTTCGCCGACCTTGACGCGCTCGAAGCCGCCTCGGGCCACCCGGTGACCACCGAACACCGGAAACCGGGGACGCCCCGCCGAGACCGTCCAAACGCCGACGCCGTCGTCATTGCCCCGGCCACCGCGAACACGATCTGCAAACTCGCCGCCGGGATCGCCGACACCTACGCACTCGATGTCGCCTCCGAACACATCGGTCTTGGCATCCCGACCCTGGTCGTGCCGTTCGCAAACACCGCACTCACCGGACGGGTGCCATACCTACGCGCGACAGCGACGTTGACCGAGGAGGGCGTGACCTTCCTAGAACTAGCCGAGCACGAACCCCACCACGGCGGCCCGCTCGCCGAACAGTTCCCCTGGCACCAGGCCATGACACAAGCCGCCAAACTCGCCGAGACACGCCGCTCCGAGCCAGAGCCAACCGCCACTTCTTGGAGCGGTCCTGCGGAGCCCCCGCCTACAAGCAACACCCACGAATTGCCGGAATCCCGCTAAGCTGACCGAGCCGCCACCCCCTTGGACGGAGCCGCTGCGTGCCCTCAGTCGATGAACTCGCTGCCGCGATCCGCGCCGCGATCGACCAAAGCCGTGACCTCATCGCCGGCCTCGGCGCGAGCCGTGAACAGGCCACCGGGCTTCGAGACGAGCTCGGCACGCTCGGCGTCGAAGCGAAAGCTGAACAGGTCGGCTCGATCGTGGACAGCCTGGAGGAAATGCAGGCGGAGGCTTCGGCAGTCACTGCCAGCCTCGAGTCCGCTCTTGCCACAGCCGAGGCGATCCGCAGCGGCACCGCAGGTGGCGGAGGCGGTGGCGCATCACCGGGTCCGCCGCTGTCACCGTCAGCGCCGCAGCCCGGGCCGAACCGGCCCGGCCCTGACCTCACCCGAGCCGAATTCGATGATCGGAAACTCACCAAGTACGCCCTCAACCCCGAGCACCCAGTCGGCGGCAACAAGGCGCGCGTCATCAAGTCCCGGACTGGGTTCGGGCTCAACGACGCCGCTGAGATCAAACGTCAGATACTGGAGAAAGCCCCGGCCGCAAAGCCGATCATGGGCGACACCGACGAACACGGAACGCGCTGGAAAGTGGATGTGGAGCTGACCGGCCCTGATGGGACGATGGAAGTCCGCACCGGATGGATCGCCGACGCTGCCGGGAGGACTCGGCTGGTGACGATCAGCTT
Organism: Glycomyces lechevalierae; assembly: GCF_027622945.1. Lineage (GTDB taxonomy): Bacteria > Actinomycetota > Actinomycetes > Mycobacteriales > Micromonosporaceae > Glycomyces > Glycomyces rutgersensis. The sequence goes on from NZ_JAPZVQ010000010.1 coordinate 113,353, forward strand.
CCCGCCGAAGGGGGAGAGATGAAACTGTACGACGTGGTCGAGCTCGCCGTGGACCTGCCCGAGAAGGGCCTCCGGGAAGGCATGATCGGCACCATCGTCGATGTTTACGACGACCCGCGAGCGTTCGAGGTGGAGTTCGACGACGAGGACGGCGTAGAAATTGCGCTGCTTGCGCTCAAGCCAGAGCAACTGCGGTCGAAGCGGAAGACACTTTGATGACCTATTCTTGGAAGAGGTGCGGCCGGGTGATACTGGTGTCATTGGCAGAATGGCCCGACCGAAGGACCCGGGTTCTCGGTGTGACACCACAAAATCGCCTATTGGATAATACTCTGAATTAATTGACTGTTCAACGAGATTGAGGTCAAATCGTGTCTAGCGACTCAAGTACACCCAGGAAAGCACGGCGCGCTAGTCCGTACTCAACTGGGGGAGGCGGCACCGTTTTTGAACAGCAGTATGGTGCAATAGTCCTCAGTCATATGCTAACGGCTGAACCCCTCGAGGAGCTGGGTAGCAACTTGGTTCCAGTGGAAGTCTCGTTTCAGGCGATGGGTGTGACACCAGTTGACGATCTTCTAATTAAAGGGATTCTCCCGGATGGAACAGTCCGTTCGGTTTCGATTGGGATTAGAAGGTCTCCTTCTTTTGCGCCAAGTAGTGAATCCACAGTTGACTTGATTCGTGCTTACCTCAGGGCACTCGACCGCCATCATGACGAAATTGAGTCGGGCAGATGGGGACTCGCGCTAGTTGTAGCAAGCCCAAATAATCAAGTCAAGCAGATTCGAGAACTCGCAAACATTGCGCGAGATTCGAGAGACTTCATGCAATTTCGCAATAAGATTCTTATCGAAGAGGCAGCTAATCAGCAAGCTCGTGATCGTCTGATTCAAGTTGAGAGAATGATTGAGAAGGCTAAGGTTAACGAATGGAGTGAGGAAGTCAGCCCGATTCACCTCGATCTTACTTGGCAGTTGCTTGCAGCCTTGCGGATTATAGAAGTCCGAGCTGAGGGTGTTGATCAATCCGATCGAACTTCGGCTGTGGGACGGCTTCAAAACATCGTGAAAGATGGAACCGTGGCAGAAGCTGACCATCTCTTTGACAAGCTCTATAATCTGACTGGAAGGTACGCGCCCGCTGCAGCTACAAAGTCGGCAACCTCTGTAAGAAGAGATCTGATCGGATTTCCTTTTTCAAGTGATGCCGTAGAGCACTTGGCGGGCTCGGACGCAAATGAACCTTCATCCTCGCCAATCGTCCGCTCGGACTATCTATCTCTGGTTCAACGAATTTGTCCGAGCATGCTTCATGAACGTCATGATGAACTCGGCAAGATGGAAGACTTTTGTGCCTCCAATAGTAACGAAGGCTATTTTTGGTGGCGAGCACCTGCGTGGGCAGGAAAATCTGCTCTCCTTGCAACTTTCGTACTTAGACCGCCACAAGGAGTCCGCGTTGTTTCGTTCTTTGCGACGGCTCGTTGGGCGGGACAATCAAATGTACGTGCCTATACCGAGATCGTCTTGGAGCAGGTTCTTGAGATCCTAGGTGAGCCGATGCCGGTGTTGCTAACTGAGGCAACCCGTGAGGCACATCTGGCAGGAGCACTCGATCGCGCTGCTAGGCATTGTAGAGATCTCGGTGAGCGTCTGGTGCTGGTCGTTGATGGGCTTGATGAAGATACGGGCGTCACGAGTGATCCCGAAAGCCATAGTATTGCCGCAGCATTGCCGAGCGATTCAAATAGCCCACTTCGTGTAATCGTCGCGAGTCGCCATAACCCTCCGATCCCCAGCGATGTTCCAGACCATCATCCTCTCCGGCGGTTGAAGATACGCCACGACTTGCAGCCATCTTCCTTCGCGGACGTTGTACGACAGGACGCCGAGCGAGAGCTCAGACGGCTGTTGCGTGGAAGCGAAATTGAGCGAGATCTTCTTGGATTGCTGGTGGCAGCGGGGGGTGGCCTCACTGGGCGGGACCTCGCAGAGCTCACGAACCTCCCGGAATGGGAGATCGAAGAGCAGCTGAAGGAGGTCTCGAGTCGAACGTTCGCTAACCGTTCTGGACGTTGGCGCACCACAGAGATGGCCTACATTCTGTGCCACGAGGAGATCCAACAGCAAGCAACAACTATGCTCGGAATGAGTCGGCTGAAAGCTTACAAAGAACGCATCGACATCTGGGCATCAAGCTACCAGACTCGGAGGTGGCCTAGCGAGACCCCAGAGTACCTCCTCCGAGGCTACTTCAGTCTCCTACTTGCGAACCGAGACCTAAATAGGCTAACCTCGTTGGCGATTGACGTTGAGCGCCACGAAAGAATGCTCGACATCATCGGGGGCGACAGTGTCGCGATTAGTGAGGTGCTTTCCGCACAGGAAGTGTTCCTCCAGGATGCGCCTACAGACTTGGAAACATTCTGCCGCCTTGCGGTGCATAGAGTTTCTCTGATGGAGCGGAATAGTCATATTCCGACTCATCTTCCTGTGGTTTGGGCGCAACTAGGCAAGGGAAACCGAGGCGAAGCACTAGCTCGTTCAATCATCAGGCCGATTCAACAAGTTCGCGCGCTAGTTTCGCTTTCTAGAGAACTCTCTGACAATGGAAACAATCAAGACGCACGGGCGATTGTTGAGGCAGCAAGCCAGGTTGCAACCTCCATCGAAGATATCCCAGAGAGAGTTCGATGTCGTGCTGTAGTTGCACAAACTATGGCTCGAATCGGTGATCCCACCCAGGCTCGTATGATTCTTTCTCAAGCAGAGGCCGCCGCGAACTCTCTTACTGAGGGACTTGAAAAGTCAGTTGCGCAATCCGCAATTGTCCGCGGGTTGGCGGCCAACGGAGAACTCGAACATGCGCTCTCTCTCGCAGCATCCGTCCATGACAAAGGCGAGCGTGCTCAAGCAATAGGCGGAGTTGCGAGTGAGATCGCCAACACCGGGGATTGGGAAAGAGCGTTTGAGATTTCAAAGACAATTCAATATTGGTCGACTCGGGCACCATTGCTGTCGAGTATTGGCCATGTTGCAAAGCGGTCCGGCTCAGCAGCCCGTGGTAACGCGATTATTAGCAGTGCGTTGAACCTTGCCGGGCGTATTCGCAACCCTGAGCGTCGCAGTTGGGTCCTGGCTTCTATTGCACACGACCTTGCGCAAGCTGGTAAACGAAATCAGTCCCATCGAGTTTCCCAAAAAGCTCTAAGCGCGCTGGAAGTCATCTCTGGGGAGCATGCGAAAGCAGATAGCTTGATTGCAATAATTCGAGCTTTGGCAGTTTCGGGGTTTGTGTCAGAAGCAACTGAAATTGCGCGGAGTTTCAATAATCTCACACGTCGATCTAAGGCCCTAGCTGTAATTGCTTCAGCACTCGCCAAGCAGGGCAAGAGTGAAAGAGCAGAGAAACTTGCAATGGAATCTGAGAGCACTGCGAGGATTGCGAACGATAGAGGTCGTAAGGATATTGATCTTGTTACTCTGTCTCAAGCTCTGGGCACGGTTGGTGACTTCGTTCGAGCTGAAACTACAGCCAAATTGATTCATGATGAATCTAAACGAGACAAGGCATTTACCTTGCTTTCGGAGGCAATCGCGATTTCCGGGGACATAGAGACGGCGCAGCAGACCGTCGACCATATTTCCAATCACGGGAAGCGGCTCAAGGCACTAACCAGAATTGTGAAATCGGTCGCTTCGATCCTTGACACCTCTGAACTTGATCGGTTGTTGGATACTATCCCTGATGCAACTGTTCGTAACAGTCTGCGCCGATGGATATCGAGGAACACCGGACTTCAGCAAGCTGATTCTGCTCCGAGTTCGAACGCACTTACGTTCAGTTCTGCTGAGTCTCGTGCAACTGAGGTTGACGAAGTCCTTGAGCTGAACTCCTCGAAAAATGATCTCTTCCGCATTGCCCGTGAGCAGACTGAACTTGCGATGGAATTTCTCGATGATGGTGACGTGGCGAGCGGGTTGAGCGCAATCGGGTCTATTGTGATCCCTACCCTTCGCATCGATGCACTGTTGCAAATTTCTAAGAAATTGGAGGAACATGATCAGAGGTCGCTTTCGGAAGACCTCGTCGAGCGAGCTATTCAAGCATGTGCCTCGATTTCAAATGAAGCCGTGAGGGATAGAACTCGCTCTAAGATCGCTAGGTTCCTGGCCGAGAATAGTGACCTACTTCGAGGAGAGGAACTTGCATATGAGGTTTCTAGCCTCCCAGCCAGGCAAAGAACGCTGGCGACTCTTTCCAGTATTGCGGGGCAGTTGTGCAGATGGGCAGAAGCTGAGAGGATTGCTCTTTCGATTCATGACTCCTCATTGAGGGAAAAGTCATTGGTGAGCCTTGTGGCGAGTCTTGCCGAAAAGGGATCCTTCGAAGAGGCAAGCCGAGTCGCCGCATCAATAGCTGACCCGCTTGCCCGTTCCTCGGCATTGCGCGAAATTTCTCTAGCCTTGGCGGATCAGGGTCATTCGGTGCACTCGGAGGAAGTAGCAGCACGAATCCCTGACTCTAACATACGAGCGCGCTCATTTGCGTCGATCGCTCCTCGCGCTAGTCGTGAACACTCGAGCCTCCTTATTTCGAAGGCGTTGAGCGGCGGCCACTGGCGCCTTTCCATACCCACACTCGTCAAGGTGGCTCCGGAAACAGTCTCCGTATTGGCGAATGAGTTCCTCCTTATAATGGGCACCCGGAATAGTGGCGTCGGTTGAAATGCGGACAAGCCACGGGGTGAGACGCCCCGAATCGGCCTTCGGCACCGGAGACGCTCTCAGGTGTCAAGTTAGGAGATGTCCGGGGTTGAGTTTGTCGCAGGCATCGCTCACTATGGGCGAATGCAGCAGAAAATTGCGTATGGGCCCGGCGAACTCTGGGGGTACCGCGCTCGGGCGCGGGACGAGTTGGCCTGCGTGAAGGTGCTGAAGGTCGGCACCAAACGGCCGCTTCGACTCAAGATCAGGTTCGTAGACGACGAATATGAAGGACGCGAGGACTGGGTACCCCCGGCGAGGCTGAAAGTACGTTGGCAGGATCGGGTTCGCTTCATCGCCGCGGAGCAGCGTTGGCAGACAGTCGAAGACGCGTCCGCCGAAGCCGTCGACACACTCGAAGCCAACACCTGCATGCTGGTCTTTGACCACCTCAAGGCTCTCCAGTACATCGATTGGCGGTCAGCCGACCGCAGCGCGATCCTGATGGTGGACGACCTCGGCACTCTCGAGGCCACGACAGGCCTCAAGCGCGAGGACCTCCTGTCATATCCGGTGGCGTACAGCGAGGACGACCAGATCGCCGCCCCGTGGCCGGCACTGAGGGTCGTCGCCCAGGCTCTGGCGCGCGCGAACGCCGAAAAGCTCCTTGATCTCGCCGACAAAGAAGAACGGGACCGGGCACGCCGAGCCATCTACGGCCAGCACTACCCCTCGCGCTCAGGAGTTCGGCACATCGAGCCTGAAATTTGCATCGAGGTCGACCGCGAGTACGCCCCGCAATGGGAGATGTTGCGAACCTGGTGCGGCGCAGAGATTCAAGCACGACGCGATGAGCTGTCCGAGCTCCGGGGTGAAGTAGCCCGCCTGTCGATGTTGGTGGAAGCGGCCATCACCGAACTCGACAAGGCGGGCAGCCGAAAGGCGGCCCGGCGTCTTGAGCGGGAGCTCAACGTCCCGCTGGATCTCATTCGAGCATCACAGAGAAGACTTGATTCCTGAACGAACTCATACCGGCTCCGCAACGAAGGTATGGCGATGTCTGTACCAGCCACGGAACGCAGCGCAAAATGCCCATGATATGGTGGTTTACCTGCGGGAACGCGGTTAGTGAAACTGTCGCCTACGGGCAGCCTTCCGGCTGCTCAAGCTCCAGCTTCCTGCGCAGCGAAGCGTTCGGCAAGCGCATCGCCCTGCCCAGTTCCACGGCTTCACCGGTCGTGTAGTTGAAGACCGAGGGGATGACCCCGGCTTCGCAAGCGAGCAGGCGGGCACGGGCAACGCTGATCGGCTGGCCTTCCAGGAGGGGGAGGCGGCCGGTGTCCTTGCCCTGCAACGTCTCGATGTCCACCACCAGATCCAGGGTGGCAGTGTGCCCATGCCGGGTGGCCGCCTGCGGGGAGGACCCGTACCCGGCCAGGAGCTGGTGCAGGGCTTCGGCATTGCGGTTCGCCTGCGCGGGCAGGAGCCCTTCGCCTTCGTCTTCGCTGGTGCTCTCGGTGTCTTCTTGGCGGGGCGGCGGGCAGGCGGTCTTCAGGTACTTGTCCAGCAGCCGACCGGTCGCATCCGAGAGCGTGCCTTCCAAGTGCCACATGCCATTGCCGGTCTCGGTGAGTTCGAGCCGCTGGAGGGACTGCTCACCCAACTCGTCGAACAGTTCGGTCTCTTCGGCGATCGATGCCCACAGCTCATCCAGGTGCCGCCGCAGGTCTTTGAAGGAAGCATGGGCGCAGTACTCAGCCACCATGGCCTCGGGAGTCGCGCACTCCACCGAGGCATCAAAGGGCGAAGCAACCGGGGCCCTGAAGGGGGTGCGGGCGAACAGGCGCATGGCGGGGGTCTGGTCGAGTTGGCGGACGGCATAGGCGACCTGGTCGATCCTGGCCGTTCCCGTCGTTGCCGCTTTGGCCAGGATCCGGAACTTCCCGGAGAGCCGGGCGATGGCCGCGATGGATCCTGCCGTGTTGAACGTGAAGTCGAACTGGGAGAGCAGGAGGTCCCTGAGGGCGGAGAACCCGAACTCGGAGCGGTGCAGACCCTGCTCCTTCATGGCGATCACGGAGGAGAGGACCTGGGTGTGGAAGGCATTGATACCGGCAGCGGCTTCATCGAGGGCCGATCGGATCGCGGCGGCCTGAGAGCGGCGGTCGGAGGAACCGGCGAGGATCGAGACGGGGGAGGGAGTCGGAGTGGTGTGGGTGTTGCAGTGGGCCATGGGTCTCGCCTCCTCACCTGTTCTCGAATGATCTGCCTGTTTTCGCTTCCTTGTTCGTACTTCAATGATGACATCCCACCGCGCTGGTGTCATCACCCGATAGAGTGAACATTCCATAGAGGACTATCAATGTCCGCCCCGGCCCGCCCCGCCGCCACCCGCAAACATCCTGGGATGCAAGGAAAACCGAGAGGGGATCACCCCGCATCCCCCGCGCTGCCTGTCAGCCGCTGGGCACACCCACCCGCCCTCAGACCTCTTTGTCGCTGCCCGCTCTAACCTCAATAGACACGGCGCAGCAAGCATGAAAGGCGCGGCAAACCGACCGCCCCGCAATCCTCAGTCCCGGAGCGCGATCGCCCACGACGGCACGTGCTCGGTGAGCCAGACGCCGTTCTCGGACTTGTAGAACGTGAAGCCCGCGCCGACCATCCGCTGGGCGTCGACGACGAGAACGACGGGCTTGCCGCGGCGCGAGCCGACCCTGATCGCGGTCTCGTGGTCGGGGGAGAGGTGCACGTGGTGCCGGTCCATCGGCTTGAGGCCCTCGTCGAGGATCGAGGCGACGAAACCGCCGGTGGTCCCGTGGTAGAGCACGGGCGGCGGGACGACCGGGACGAGACCCAGGTCGACGTCCACGGTGTGGCCCTGGTTGGCGCGGATCCTTCCGTCGCGCAGGGCGAACCGCTGCTTGTCGTTGCGGAGCACGACCTCTTCGAGCTCGTCGCGGGTGACCTTGAAGTTCCGGTCGTCGAGCGCCTTGAGCAGGACGTCGACGTCGACCCACCCCTGTTCGTCCAGTTCGATACCGATCCGGCCGGGGTCGTGGCGCAGGTGCCGCGAGAGGTACTTGGAGACCTTCACCAACCGTCGTTCGTCCACTTCGCACTCCGATCGACTTGAGGGACCGCCAGACTACCGCGGCACCCTACAGCTGCGTCAACGCGAAAATCAGGGCCAGCGCCGGGAACAGGCCCTGCTTGAGCGCCGCGGAGGCCATCGAGCGGTCCTTGAGGACGAGCACGAGGGCTGCGCCGAGCATCGAGGCGCACGCGAACACGATGAGCGTCATGCCGACGGTGTTCTCCGACTGCACCACCGCGACCCCGACGAGCGCGCCGATCGCGAGGAACAGGTTGTACCAGCCCTGGTTGAACGCCCAGGAGCGGACGGTCTCGACGTTCGCAGTGTCGACGCGGAACACCCCGTGGTGCACCTTCGGGTCGGAGAAGCGCAGGCATTCCATGACCCAGATGTAGACGTGGAGGAGGCCCGCGAGGGCGGCGAGAATCTGGACTGCGATCAACATGGACAGCATTCTCCCCGACGCGCCGCGGCGATGTCGCCGGTCGGGTCCGTTCAGTCCGCTTCGAGCACGAGGAGGTCCGGCGGCACGAGGGTGCGCGTGCGCAGAAGCTCGCCCACGAGGTTGTGGTTGAGCATGTTGCCCACCGGCTCGCCGACCTCCTCGCGGGTCAGGCCGGGCACGCCCGCGGCCGAGAGTCGCTTGCGCACCTTGGTCACGAGGTGCTCGGCCTTCTTCGGCCCCCAGCCCTCGCGCGGGTGCAGCTCGGCGAGTTCGGCGGCGACCTGCTTCCAGGACACGGGCTGCGGGTAGGCGTCGTGCAGGAGGTACCGCTGGGCGAGGCAGACGAGGGCCAGCCGCTCGTCCGCGTCGAGCTTCCACGGCCGGTCCTTCAGCGTGGCCGCCTCGGGCGCGGGCGTCGGCAGGCGCCCGTCGACGCCGGCCACGTACAGCTCCACGAGGTGCCGCCGCCGGGATGTGCCGCTGATGAACACGGGCGTGTACCCGGTCTCGAGCGGGAAGGACTCGTCCTCGGGGAAGAGCATGCGCGCGCCGGGGAGCTGGAGCGGCAGGTGCCCGGTGTTGGCGAGCCACCAGTGGTCGCCGCGGCGGGCGAGGCGGCCGTGGCTGCGGCTGACGCGGCGGTCGTCCTCGCCCACGCACACGTGCACCTCGGGCCGGTTGCGTCCGAACAGGACGACGCGTTCCTCCTTGGGACGGAACCGAACCCCGCCGGAGACGGAGAGGGCGTAGATGGTGCCCGGCTCGGACTCGGGCACGCCGAACGCGAGGCTGGCGTGGTTCGACGGGAGCGGTTCGAGCCCTTCGACCTGGGGGATGTCGGTCATGTCGACCTCCTTTCCGGCTCCAGCCTGGCACGGCCGTTCGGGACGGGTCCCGAGCCGCGTCGCCCGCAATGGACGCGAGCGCGGACCGCAAGCGGCGCTACGTGTCCGGCAGGGCCTCCGCGGCGGACCGGGCCAAGGCGACGCCGAGGTCGCACAGGTTCTCCGGCCGGTCGTCCTCGTTGCCGATCACCAAGATCCGCACGTATTCGGCGGTGATCTCACGGTCCGGTCCGGCGCTGGTGAACTGGCGGTGGATGACGCTGATGAGGCAGGTGCCGGAGTCCCAGTGCTCGCCTTCGTCGTAGGCGACGCGGCCGTCGAGGGTGAGGCGTTCGCCGTCGTCGGCTTCGGGCGGGTCGTCTCGGTCGAACAGGAGGCGCACCTTGGTGGTGCTGGTGGTGCTGACCCACTGGCAGGTCCAGTCGCCGAAGCCCTCGATCGGGTCGTCTGCGGCGACGCCGGGGAACTGCTCGAGGGCTTCGTCGTCGAGGAGGCCGCACGCGTCGAGGTGGAACAGCGACGCGGGGTCCTCCTCGTGCTCGCGTCGCGCCACGGGGCCTTCCTCGGTGAGCCGGGCGACGGCCGCGGCGGCGGCGGTGTCGATGACGGCGCAGACGTCGCTGTCCTCGCCGGGGTCCTGCTTCGCCAGCATCTCGGCGAAGTGCTCGCCGTCGGGGAAGACGAGCGTGCGCACGCACTCGTCGTGGGCGCCTTCGTCGCTGATGATGCCGAACTCCCCGTCCATCGTGACCGGGCCGTCCTGGTTGGGGTCGCCGTTCGTCTCGTAGAGGTAGAGGTTGAGGTCGACGCCGCCGGTCTCGTTCTCGATGCGGAGGTCGCAGGCCTCGAAGGCGCCGTCGTCGGTGTCGATCTCGGTGGATCCGTAGGCGTTCAGGGCTGCCTCGTCGTACAGCGCGCAGGGGTCGGCGGTGGTCGGGTCGCCGATGAAGTCCCAGGGGTCGAGTTCGGCGGCTTCGCCTTGCGGCGCTTTGTTATCGCCTTCGGGCAGGACGTTCCAGACGGCGGCGGCGAGGAGGACGAGGGCCGCGGCGGTGGCCCCGGACCAGAGCCAGGACCGGCGCAGTCGCACGGCGCGCCCGGCCCCGGGCGCCGTCTCGCCGCCGATCCGCCCGAGTTCGACGCGGGCCTCGTGGATCTTGATGCGCCGCTTCGGATCGGTCTGCAGGAGCCGGTCGAGCAGCGGCGCGAGCGCCCCGGCGCGCTTGGACTCGACCCGCTCGCCCTGCGCGGTCCGCCACAGCAGCGAGTGCGCGTTGCCCTCGCCGAAGGGGGAGGTGCCCTCCACGAGGTGGAAGACGGTGGCGCCCAACGAGAACACGTCGGCAGCGGGGGTGAACTTGCCGCCCCGCACCACTTCGGGGGCGACGTACCCGGGAGTGCCGGTGACCGCGCCGGTCCCGGTGAGGGTCGGCTCGGCGTGGACCTGCCTCGCGATTCCGAAGTCGGCGAGTTTCGCGTGTCCCTGTTCGGTGACCATGACGTTCGCGGGTTTGATGTCGCGGTGGAGGATCCCCTTGGCGTGCACCGCCTCCAGGCCTCCGGCGAGCTGCGCGCCGTACCGCGCGGCCGTCTCGACGGTCACCGTCCCGGTGTCCGCGAGGGTCCGGCCCTGCACGTACTCCATGACGATCCACCAGTCGCCGTCCTCCTCGACGGCGTCGTAGACCGTGACCACGTTGGGGTGGTTCACGCTCGCGAGCACCTCGGCCTCGCGGCGGACCTTGGACGCGGCGGCCGCGTCCCCGCCGCTGAGGGCCCGCTTGAGCGCTACCGACCGCTCGCGCAGCCGCAGGTCGGCGGCGCGCCACACCTGCCCCTGGCTGCCCGAGCCCAGGCGCTCCTCCAACCGGTACCGATCGCCCACGACCTGCCCAGCGCGCAATCGTCTCTCCGCTCACTGAAAACCAAGCTCACCGAAAACCCGAAACGCCCCCATGTGTCGCGCTCCACATTAACGCACCGAAGCGACGCAAACCCGACGCGGGAATGCGGCCTCGGACAACGGCTCCCCGCAGCTCGTGTTCCCGGGTCAGTCCTGCCCGAGCTCCGCGGTCACCCGGATCTCGACGCGCATCTTCGGGGCGCCGAGCGCGGCGACCCCGATCTGGGTCCAGATCGGCGCGCGGTCGCCCATCCGCAGGCGGAACTGCTCGGCCATGACGCGGGTCGGCCGTTCGCCGATGAACGTGTCGTCGTCGGGCAGATGGTAGGAGTTGACGTGCACGACGTCCCGCCAGGTCGCCCCGGCCGTGTTGAGCGCCTTCTCGACGTTGTCGAAGGCCCGCACGATCTCCGCTTCGAGGTCCTCGGGGAAGGTCAGGTCGTCGTCCCACCCGCCCTGCCCCGAGATCTCGACGCGGTCGCCGATCCGCAGCGCCTGCCGGTAGTGCAGCATCGCCTCCAACTTCTCGCCCGCGCCCTGCGTGACGAAGAATGCCGGCTTGCCCATGATGGTCTCCCTACATTGACTTCAACCTTGAAGTAAACCTAGCATGATGGCTTCAAGGTTGAAGTCAACCCTCGTGGGTATATTGCCACCATGACCGAACCCGCCGAGAAGCTCTGGCTCGACCCCGAGGAGAAGGCGGCCTGGACCGGCGCCGCCTCCCTCGCCTGGCTCCTCCCGGGACGGCTCGAAGCGCCGCTGCAGAAGGAGTTCGGCCTCACCCTCTTCGACTACCTGACCCTCAGCCACATCTCCGAGGCCCCCGGCCGCCGCCTGCGCATGAGCGAACTCGCCTACCTCGCCAACGGCTCCCTCTCGCGCCTCTCCAACGTGGTCAAACGCTTCGAGCAGCGCGGCTGGGTCGAGCGCTCGCCCGATCCCGACGACGGCCGCTACACGATCGCCGCGCTCACCGACGCCGGCTTCGACGTCGTGGTCGCCGCCGCCCCCGTCCACGTCCGCTCCGTCCGCGAATTCGTCCTCGACCCCCTCGACGCCGAGGACCGGCGCGCCCTCGCCCGCATCGCCGCGAAGCTCGCCGTCCGGCCCGAAGACCTCGCCTGACGCGCTGGGCCGCAAGGGCTGCCGCATGCACGGGAACGAGAAACGCCGCCGACCGGATGACCGGTCGACGGCGGACGCCGTGGTGTCGACTAGATGTTCTCGACGACCTCGTAGGTGCCGTCGCTGTTGTTGTCCTCGGCGTACGTGTCCAGGAAGCCGTCGGCGTCGGTGTCGGCCTCGACGGTGTTGACGTAGCCGTCGCCGTCGGTGTCGACGCCGGTCGTGTCCAGGTACGTGTCGCCGTCGGCGTCCACGGTGATCGTCTCCGCGTACCCGTCCCCGTCCTCGTCGGTGGTGACCGTGTCGACCCAGCCGTCGCCGTTCATGTCGGACTCGATGGTCTCGGCGTAGCCGTCCCCGTCGTTGTCGTACGAGGTGGACTCGTTGACGCCGTCACCGTCGACATCGGTGTCCGCGATCGAGGAGTAGACGTCGTCCGACGACGTGTCGTCGGCGTAGGCGTCCTCGGTGTACGAGTCTTCCGTGTACGAAGTCGAGTCGTCCGCGGAGAAGTCGTCCGCCGAGTCGGTGCCGTAACCGTCAGTGGTGTAGTCGTCTTCAACCGTGTCGAATTCGCTCATCGCTAGCCCTGCCTCGGGATTGAGAAGTGTTCGGTGCTGTCGTCGAAAACCATAGATCCCGCCCGCAAGGCCCATCCTCCCCGGTTCGTGCCACTAGCGAATCCCGAACCGCCCCATCACCCACAGCCATCCTGACAGCCGCGCCCGCCGATTGATTCCCTGCATTCGGTGCCTCCTTCGGGGCCGGCTCGTAGGATGGCGGCGGGAGGCGGGCATGAGCGGACTGACACCGGGGTTCCGAGGGCATCGGCGGATCGAGAGCGACCGGGTGCCGCCCGGGCAGTACCTCACCGAGGACTTCCCGGTGCTCAGCGCCGGGCCCACGCCCTCGATCGGCACCGACGACTGGACGTTCACCGTCGTCGCCGAGACCGGCGAGCGGCACGTGTGGGACTGGCGGCAGTTCGCGGCGCTGCCGCAGGAGACCCCGACCGCCGACATCCACTGCGTCACCAGATGGTCCAAACTCGACACGACCTGGAAAGGCGTCTCGATCGACACCCTGCTCGCCGAGGTCGACACCACCGCGGACTTCGCCGTCGTCCACACCTTCGACGGCTACACCACGAACATGCCGTTCGCCGACATCACCGACGGCCAGGCATGGGTGGTCACCGAGTACGAAGGCGAGCCGCTGGCGGCCGAGCACGGCGGGCCCGCCCGGTTCCTGCTGCCGCACCTGTACTTCTGGAAGTCCGCGAAATGGGTCTCGGCGATCACCTTGCACGACGAGGACAATCCGGGCTTCTGGGAGCGCGCCGGCTACCACGACTACGGCGACCCCTGGCTCGAGCAGCGCTACCAGTCGGGGTGGTGACCCGATGTGGCAGAAGGCTCGCCTCGTCGAGCGCAGAGTCGAGACCGCCTCGGCCACGACGCTGGTCTTCGAACCGGAGCAGTGGGACGGGCACCTGGCGGGGCAGCACGCCGACATCCGGTTGACGGCCGACGACGGTTACCAGGCCGTCCGCTCCTATTCGCTCGCCGCTCCGGCCCGGGACGGCCGGATCGAGTTCACGGTCCAGCGCGTGATCGACGGTGAGGTCTCGCCGTACCTGTGCGACGACCTGCCCGAAGGCGCCTACGCCGAGATCAGGGGACCGGTCGGCGGCTGGTTCGTCTGGAGAGAGGCCGACACCCGGCCGGTCATGCTCGTCGCCGGCGGGTCGGGCATCGTCCCGCTCCAGGCGATGATCCGCCAGCGCCGCGCCGTCGCCTCGCGAGTCCCGTTCCGGCTGCTGTATTCAGTGCGTTCCCCGGCGGAGGTCATCTACTCCGACGAGCTCGCCCGTCCCTCCTTGAACGGCGGCCTCGAGACGTCCCTGCTCTACACCCGCGAGGCACCGCCCGAGGTGAGGCGCCCGCTCGGCCGGATCGGCCTCGCCGACATCACCGCCCACGGCTGGCCCCCCGAGTTCGAACCCGCGTGCTTCATCTGCGGCCCAGCGGGTTTCGTCGAAGCGGCCGCCAAGATCCTCATCGCCCTCGGCCACGACTCGCACCGGATCAAGACCGAACGCTTCGGCTGACCAGGAGGACACGATGAACGACCACATCGACGGCAACATGCTCGCCGGGGCTCTCTGGCAGGTCTTCCGCCCCGACATCACTGCGGCGCAGGCGCGCTGCGCGGGGTGCGGCATGGTCGGACCGGTGGCGGGCCTGACCGTCTATGCAGACGCCCCGGGCACGGTGGCCCGCTGCGTCAGATGCGAGCAGGTGAACCTCCAACTGGTCCAGAGCCCGACCGACCTGTGGCTCAGCACGACCGGCCTGTCCTTTCTCCGCTTCCGCATCCCCGGGCAGTAGGCCTCCGGCAAAGGCCTTGGCGCGCGGTCGCCCAACAGAAAATCGCCGCTCCTCAGCGTTGCAGCTGGTGAACGGCGATTTCGAGAGTCGCACTCTGTGCTGTGTCTGGTAGCCCGGGTGGGATTCGAACCCACACTGTACGGGTTTTGAATCCGTCTTCTCTGCCAGTTGGAATACCGGGCCGGACACCGGTCAGTGCTCCGGAGCCGGTGCAAATGATACCCGGTGCGGCGGGGCGCCCGGCCCACCGGTCCTGGGCGGGAAACGAACCCGCACCGCACGCCGTCCGCACTCCCGATCCGGGCGCGCAAGGCGGGTTGCCCCGCTCACGTTCCGGTTCCATCGTCCGAAACGCTCGGCATAGGAACGTGCGACCGCAACACACGGCGGCTAAGCTAGCGTCCTGGTGTGCCGGAACCGACGCACGCCCCCACGTCCATTCGCGCACGAAAGGTACGGACCCGCATGACGAGCAAGGCCGCCGAGGAGCCCCGCAAGCGCGTGCTCATCGCCGAAGACGAGGGGCTCATTCGCCTCGACCTGGCCGAGATGCTCACCGAGGAGGGTTACGAGGTCGTGGCCGAGGCCGCCGACGGTGAAGCCGCCGTCCGCCTCGCCCAGGAGCACCAGCCCGACCTGGTCATCTGCGATATCCAGATGCCGATCATGGACGGCCTCCAGGCCGCGGAGAAGATCGTCTCCGCGCGCATCGCCCCGGTCGTGATCCTCACCGCCTTCAGCCAGCGCGACCTCATCAGCCGCGCCCAGTCCGCGGGCGCCATGGCCTACCTCGTGAAGCCCTTCCAGAAATCCGACCTCGTCCCCGCGATCGAGCTCTCCCTCACCCGCTTCGCCGAGATGACCGCCCTCGAGAAAGAGGTCGCCAACCTCACCGAACGCCTCGAGGTCCGCAAGCTCGTCGACCGCGCCAAAGGCCTGCTCATGACCCAGTACGGCATGGCCGAGCCCGACGCGTTCCGCTGGATCCAGCGCGCCGCGATGGACCACCGCCTCTCCATGCGCGCCGTCGCCGAACGCGTCATCGCCGAAGCCGAGCAGAAGGAAGCCCAGGAAGCCGAATAGGCCCCTAGCGCACACAAGGCCCGCGTCCTCCGCAGCATTCACGGCTCGCAAGCTTCGCCGAGGGGGGACGCGGGCCTTAGCGCTGCCCCCGAGCCACGCCGTCACCGGCTTGTGCCGGACTTGTCGGACCCACTCGCTAGGCTCGGGGACGTGACCGCTTCGCAATCGCGCCTGCTCCTGATCGACGGCCATTCGATGGCCTACCGCGCGTTCTTCGCGCTGCCCGCCGAGAAGTTCGCCACCGACGACGGGCAAGTCACCAACGCCGTCTACGGCTTCGCCTCGATGCTCATCAACCTGCTCAAGGCCGAGGAGCCCACCCACGTCGCGGTCGCCTTCGACATCTCCCGCAAGTCCTTCCGCACCGAGGAGTACGCCGCCTACAAGGACGGCCGCGGCGAGACCCCCCAGGAGTTCAAGAGCCAGATCCCGATCATCCAGGAGCTCCTGGACGCCTTCGGCATCCCCTGGCTGACCAAGGAGAACTTCGAGGCGGACGACATCATCGCCACTCTCGCCACCCGCGGCGAGGCCGCCGGGTTCGCCACCCTCATCTCCTCCGGGGACCGCGACGCCCTCCAGCTCGTCAACGAGGCCACCACCCTCCTCTACCCGGTCAAGGGCGTCACCGAGCTCGCCCGCTACACGCCCGAGGCCGTCGAGGCGAAGTACGGCGTCACCCCCGACCGCTACCGCGACCTCGCCGCCCTCGTCGGCGAGAAGGCGGACAACCTCCCCGGCGTCCCCGGCGTCGGACCCAAGACCGCCGCCAAGTGGATCGTCAAGTACGGCTCCCTCGACGGCCTCGTCGCCAAGGCCGACGAGATCACCGGCAAGGCCGGGCAGAGCCTCCGCGACAACCTCGACGACGTGCTCCGCAACCACCGCCTCAACGGCCTCGTCTGCGACCTCGAGCTCGACAGGACCGTCGAGGAGCTCGCCTGGGAGGGCTGGTCCGTCTCCGAGACCAACCGCCTCTTCGACGCCCTCCAGTTCCGCGCCCTCGGCGAGCGGCTCAACGCGAACCTCGCCGCCAAGGCCGTGGGCGCCGCCGCCGTCCCGGCCGCCGAAGTCGACCACACCGAAGCCGCCGCGCTGGTCCCCGGCGGCCTCGCCGCCTGGCTCGGCGCCCGCGCGGGCGACATCGCGATCGCCTTCTCCGGCACCTTCGCGTCCGGCGCCGGCTCGTTCGACTCGATCGCGCTGGCCCAAGGCGGCCAGGCGCTCTGGTTCGAGCCGTCGCAGCTCGACGCCGAGGACGAGTCGACGTGGGCGGCGTGGCTCGCCGACCCGGCGAAGAGCAAGGTCGTGCACGACGCGAAGGCGTTCCTGTGGGGCGCCGACGCCGCGGGCTGGCCCGAGGTGCAGGGGATCAAGGCGGACACGGTGATCGCCGCGTACCTGCTCAAGCCCGAGCAGCGCTCGTACGCGCTCGGCGACCTCGCGATGCAGTTCCTCGGCCGCGAACTGGAGACCCCCGAGTCCCCGGCCGACGACGGCGCCCTGCTGGGCCTCGATGCGGCAATGAACGACGGCACCGCGAAGCTCGAAGCCGACTGCGCCGCGGCCGCGGTCATCAGCGACCTCGCCGCCGAGCAGACCGCGCGGCTCGCCGACCGGCACCAGGCGCACCTCGCCGAGGCCATGGAGTACCCGCTCGCGGGCGTCCTGGCGCGCATGGAGATCCTGGGCATCGCCGCCGATGAGGGCCACTTCGCGGACATCGAGTCCGGGTTCGCGATGCAGTCGAAGGAGGCCACCGAGCGCGCTCACGAGATCGTGGGCCGCCCGTTCAACGTCGGCTCGCCGAAGCAGCTCCAGGAGATCCTGTTCGAAGAGCTGGGGATGCCGAAGACCAAGCGCACCAAGACCGGTTACACCACCAATGCCGAAGCGCTGCAGCAGCTCTACGTGAAGACCCAGCACCCGCTCCTGGAGCAGCTGCTGCGGTTCCGGGACGTGGAGAAGCTCAAGCAGATCGTCGCCACGCTGCGCGCCACGATCCAGACGGACGGGCGCATCCACACCACGTTCCACCAGACCGTGGCCGCGACGGGCCGCCTCTCCTCGGCCGACCCGAACCTGCAGAACATCCCGGTCCGCTCCGAGGCCGGCCGCAACATCCGCGCCGGGTTCGTGGTCTCCGAGGGCTTCGAGTCGCTGATGACCATCGACTACAGCCAGATCGAGATGCGGATCATGGCGAGCCTGACGGGCGACGAGGGCCTGATCGACGCGTTCGTCTCGGGGGAGGACATCCACAACGCGGTCGCCGCGAAGGTCTTCGCCGTCGCGCCCGAGGCGGTCACCGCCGAGCACCGCCGCAAGATCAAGGCGATGTCGTACGGCCTCGCCTACGGCCTGTCCACGTACGGCCTCAGCCAGCAGCTCGGCGTCTCCACCGAGGAGGCCCAGCAGCTGTCGAACGACTACTTCGCCCGTTTCGGCAAGGTCCGCGACTTCCTCCACCGCACCGTCGAGGAGGCCCGCAAGACCGGGTACACCGAGACGATCATGGGCCGGCGCCGCTACTTCCCGGACCTCACCTCGGACAACCGCCAGCGCCGCGAGATGGCCGAGCGGGCCGCGCTCAACGCCCCGATCCAGGGCAGCGCCGCGGACATCATGAAGACCGCGATGCTCGGCGTCGACCGCGAGCTGCGCTCCTCCGGCCTCGCCTCGCGGGTGCTGCTGCAGGTGCACGACGAATTGGTGTGCGAAGTCGCACCCGGTGAAGCGAACGCGCTCGAAACGCTCGTCCGCGAGCAGATGTCGAGCGCCGCCGAACTCGCGGTACCGCTCACGGTCTCCGCCGGATTCGGCGAGTCCTGGGAAGCCGCCGCCCACTAGCGGGTCAAGGCGCCGCTTGCCGGCCTCAAGTGTTCGTGGCTGTCGACACGAGCCCCCGGCCCGGACTGGCGCGCCGTAATCGCGCACGGTAACCTGGGATGGCCTGGGCATGTCCGCGTCCTCAGAAGGGAGCAGGGCGCGTTGCCAGCGGCAAGGGCGGCCCGGGGAACGAACTGCGAGCATTCGCGTCTTGCGAGGGCGCGGGCGCGAGCCCACGAATCTTACGTATCCGGAGCACCAGCCCACATGACGAGCAGCATCGAGGCCACCTCGAGCAACGCTGAGAACAGCACCACGGTCGAAGAAACGTTTTCCGACGAGGAGCTCCTCGCCGCGATCGACGCGACCATCAAATACTTCAATGACGGCGATATCGTCGAAGGTACCGTCGTCAAGGTCGACCGGGATGAAGTCCTGCTCGACATCGGCTACAAGACCGAGGGCGTCATCCCCTCGCGCGAGTTGTCGATCAAGCACGACGTGGACCCCGAAGACGTCGTCTCTGTGGGCGATCACGTTGAGGCCCTCGTCCTCCAGAAGGAGGACAAGGAAGGCCGTCTGATCCTCTCGAAGAAGCGCGCGCAGTACGAGCGTGCGTGGGGCACCATCGAGAAAATCAAGGAAGAGGACGGCGTCGTTCGCGGCTCGGTCATCGAAGTGGTCAAGGGCGGTCTCATCCTCGACATCGGCCTGCGCGGCTTCCTGCCCGCGTCCCTGGTCGAGATGCGTCGTGTGCGCGACCTGCAGCCGTACGTCGGCCGCGAGCTCGAAGCCAAGATCATCGAACTCGACAAGAACCGCAACAACGTGGTCCTGTCGCGTCGCGCCTGGCTCGAGCAGACCCAGTCCGAGGTCCGCACCGAGTTCCTCCACCAGCTCGCGAAGGGCCAGGTCCGCAAGGGCACGGTCTCCTCGATCGTCAACTTCGGCGCGTTCGTCGACCTCGGCGGGGTCGACGGCCTGGTGCACGTCTCCGAGCTGTCCTGGAAGCACATCGACCACCCGTCCGAGGTCGTCGAGGTCGGTCAGCCGGTCGAGGTCGAGGTCCTCGAGGTGGACCTGGACCGCGAGCGCGTCTCCCTGTCGCTGAAGGCGACCCAGGAAGACCCGTGGCGCCAGTTCGCCCGCACCCACGCGATCGGTCAGATCGTCCCGGGCAAGGTCACCAAGCTCGTTCCCTTCGGCGCGTTCGTGCGCGTCGAGGACGGCATCGAGGGCCTGGTGCACATCTCCGAGCTGGCCGAGCGCCACGTGGAGGTGCCCGAGCAGGTCGTCAAGGTCGGCTCCGACGCCATGGTCAAGGTCATCGACATCGACCTGGACCGTCGCCGGATCTCGCTCTCGCTCAAGCAGGCCAACGAGGCCTTCGTCGAGAACGAGGAGCAGTTCGACCCGACGCTGTACGGCATGGCCGCGCAGTACGACGACCAGGGCAACTACATCTACCCGGACGGTTTCGACTCCGAGACCGGCGAGTGGATGGAGGGCTTCGACGAGGCCCGCGAGGAGTGGGAGCGGCAGTACGCCGAGGCCCGCACCCGCTGGGAGGAGCACGGCAAGCAGATCGCCGAGCGCGTCATCACCGAGGCTCCCGCCAAGCCCGCCGAGGGCGAAGCGGCCCCCAAGGGCGAGAAGAAGGGCGGCAAGGCCCCTGAGAAGAAGTCGGCCCCGGCCGAGCCTCAGGGCACCCTGGCCACCGACGAGGCGCTCGCGGCTCTGCGCGAGAAGCTCGCCGGCAACTAGGCCCGAGGCGACTGCCTCCGCAAACCGGCGGTAGTCGCTCGTTCAGCTGAAATACACACTGCCCGTCCCAGGCTGTTCGCCTGGGGCGGGTAGTGTTTTATTTGTGCTTAGAGTCGCATTGACAGGTGGCATCGGAGCCGGTAAGAGCACGGTCGCAGCGAAGCTGTCCGAACTCGGAGCCCGCGTCGTGGACGCGGACGCCCTCTCCCGTGAAGTCGTCGCCCCGAACACCGAGGGGCTGGCCGCGGTGGTCTCCCGCTTCGGACCGGAGGTCCTCGACGCCGACGGCGCGCTCGACCGCGCCGCGCTCGCGACGATCGTCTTCGACAGCCCGCACGCTCGTGCGGAGCTGGAGGCGATCGTGCATCCGCGGGTCCGGGCCCGCGCCCGAGAACTCACCGACGCCATGCCCGACGACGCGATCGTCGTCCAAGACATCCCGCTCCTGGCCGAGACCGGCCAGGCGCCAGGCTTCCACCTCAACATCGACGTGGAGGCGCCGCGAGAGCTCAGGCTCGAACGGCTCGCCGAGCGGGGCCTGCCCCGTGAAGACGCCATCCGGCGCATCGACGCCCAGGCCTCCGACGCGGAGCGCCGCGAGGTCTGCGACGTCGTCCTCCACAACGACGGCGACCTCCACGAACTCGAACATCGCGTGAAGCTCCTGTGGGACGAGCGCATCGTGCCGTTCGCCGAGAACCTCCGGCTGGGCCGGTACGAGCCCCGGCCCGACAAGCTCCAGCTGGTTCACTCCGACCCCGAATGGGCGCACCGCTTCGAGCACCTGGCGGCCCGCATCCGCCGGGTCATGGGCCCCAGCGCGGTCCGCATCGACCACGTCGGCTCGACCGCGGTGCCGGACTTCCCCGCGAAGGACGTCATCGACATCCAGGTCACGGTCGTGGCGCTCCCGCTCGTCGACGCGTTCGAGGACGCCCTGGGCGACGCCGGGTTCTTCGGGAAGGTCGGGCAGGACACGCCCAAACCGGAGTTCCCGTCGGCCGAGGAGTGGGAGAAGCGCTTCTACGGCTACGCCGACCCGGGCAACATCGCCCACATCCACTTCCGGTCGATCGAGACCCCCGGGCAGCGGTTCGCGCTGCTGTTCCGCGACTGGCTGCG
This sequence comes from Glycomyces lechevalierae, assembly GCF_027622945.1. Classification (GTDB taxonomy): domain Bacteria; phylum Actinomycetota; class Actinomycetes; order Mycobacteriales; family Micromonosporaceae; genus Glycomyces; species Glycomyces rutgersensis. Next base: position 134,668 of record NZ_JAPZVQ010000010.1, read on the forward strand.
CGACGACCCGCAGGCCCGCGCCGACTACGCCCACGTCAAGGGCGTCCTCGCCGCGAAGTTCGACTCCACGCGGGACTACACCGAGGCCAAGGAGTCGTGGTTCAGCACGGAGGCCTGGCCGCGCGCGAACCGCTGGGCCGAAGAGACGCACTGGCACGCCCCGGTCTGTTAGCGGAGGTGATGCAGACGGGCCCGGCCGTTGTCGGCCGGGCCCCGTCGTATGCCTTCTCCGGTCAGCCGGTCAGCCGGTCAGCCGGTCGCCTCGGCTCCCGTTGCGGCTCAGCCGATCTGCTCGGCGAGCTCCCACGGGATCTCGACCATCGGGAAGTCCTCATCAGACAGTTCGGCGCTCGCGACGCCGTAGTACGACATCATCTCGACCTCGCTGAGCCGGTCGCCGCTGAGGTGGTAGCGGAAGGCCGACTGCCCGGGAGCGGCCTCGGCGTCCCCGGCGACCGGGAACTCGACCACGTTCACCGTGCTGCCGTCGACCTCGTCGACCCGCAGGAGGAACGCCTTCTCGGCGATCGCCTCGGTGTCGTCGGACTCCTCGGAGGCCATCTCGAGGAGCCGGAACACCAGCGACTCGACCGGCCCGAAGTGGTCCGCCGCGTCCTCGTCGGCGAGCGCGTGCGCCTCCCAGCCCTCGGTCGGCGGTGTCTCGGGCAGGTCGTCGCCCTCGGCCGGGACCGTGGCGTACCCGCCGGGGCGGGCCAGGAACAGCCGCTGCCCGTCCGCGTCCGTCAAGTGCAGGTACGCGGTCATGGTGCGCCAGTCGATCGTGCCGCTGCCGGTGGTCATCTGCCCGTCGCCCGTCGGCACGGTCAGTTCCACCTCGGCGGTGTCCTCCCAGTTGCCCTGCCGCACTTCGGCGACGGTCTCGGCCAGGTCCTCGTCGACGGCCGCGGGCGCGATCGCCGGGCCGCCCAGCACGTCGGCGGCCACGAGCCCGCTCGCGTCGAACGCGACGTCGCGCAGGAAGTCCACGGCCGAGAGGTTCGTCTCGCCCGTGTTCACCTGGAACCGCCGCAGGTCCCCGTCGCCGTCGAGCGAGTACAGGGCCTCGGGGCTCGCCGCGCCCTGCTCGTTCGTCTCCACCATGATCGGGGCCCGGAAGGAGTCCACGGGCTCGCCGTCGATGATCCCCTCCTCCCGCCACGTGGCCTTCTCCGCCAGCTCGGCCGGGTCGTCCGCCTCGGCGGCAGTGAGCGTGAACAGGGACGACGCAAGGATGTCGATGGTCGTCTCGAGCGGCGTGGTCGCCCCGGAGAGCATCTGCCGGGTCGTCCAGCCGTCCTCGGGGACGCGCACCTCGCCGAAGGCCGCCTCATCGTCCGCGTGCGTCGCGATCAGGCCGGGGATGGCCTGGACCAGCCGGTGGCCCTCGCCGTCCGGCACGCGCGCGTACAGCATCGGCACCTGCCAGTCGAGGTACCCGTCGGCGGTCACCGTCTTGCCGTCCAGCGGCACGCCGATGCGGATCGCGACCGGGTCGGCGCCGTGGTTGCGCTCGCGCATCCCGGCCAGCAGCGCGGCCTCCTCCTCGTTCACAGGCCGCTCGGCGTCCGACCGGCCCGGACTGCAGGAGACGGCGAACCACCCGGCGACGGCGATCGCGATGAGGAGGGCCATGACCCACATGAGGGCCGATTTCCAGGGAACTGCGGTAGTGGAGCTCACGCAGGGACCAACGAGTCGGACCGTGAAAAGTCACCGCCGATCGCGAAGTGTGTCGTACCCCGGCGCTACGGTTGGGCCGTGGCATTCGATATTCCGCGCGCCGAGGGGCGCTTCGAGGTGGTAGCCGACTGGGAGCCGTCGGGGGACCAGCCGACCGCGATCGCCCAACTGACCGAACGCATCGAACGGGGCGAGCGGGACGTGGTCCTGCTCGGCGCCACCGGCACCGGCAAGTCGGCGACGTCCGCGTGGCTGATCGAGCAGCTCCAGCGGCCCGCGCTGGTGATGGTCCACAACAAGACCCTCGCCGCGCAGCTGGCGAAGGAGCTGCGCGAGCTCCTGCCGAACAACGCCGTCGAGTACTACGTCTCGTACTACGACTACTACCAGCCCGAGGCCTACGTCGCGCAGTCCGACACCTACATCGAGAAGGACGCCTCGATCAACGAGGAGGTGGAGCGGCTGCGCCACCGCGCCACCTATTCGCTGCTGACCCGCCGCGACGTGGTCGTGGTGGCCACCGTCTCGGCGATCTACGGCCTGGCCACCCCCGCCGAGTACCTGGAGCAGGCCACCGAGGTCGCGATCGGGCAGGAGTGGGACCGGGACAAGCTGCTGCGCCGCCTCGTCGACGTCCAGTACGGCCGCAACGACGTCGCCTTCACCCGCGGCACCTTCCGGGTGCGCGGCGACACGATCGAGATCATCCCGGCCTATGAAGAGCTGGCGATCCGCATCGAGATGTTCGGCGACGAGATCGACCGGCTCTACTACCTCCACCCGATCACCGGGGACGTGATCCGCGAGGTCGACCGGGTGCTCATCTTCCCCGGCTCGCATTACGCCACCGGCAACGAGCGCATGGCCCGCGCGATCCGGGACATCGAGGTCGAACTCGAGGAGCGGCTGACCGAGCTCGAGTCCCAGGGCAAGCTCCTGGAGGCCCAGCGGCTGCGGATGCGCACCGTGTTCGACCTGGAGAACATGAAGCAGACCGGCACCTGCAACGGCATCGAGAACTACTCGCGGCACATCGACGGCCGCCCGGCCGGCACCCCGCCGCACACCCTCCTCGACTACTTCCCCTCCGATTTCGTGACCATCGTCGACGAGTCGCACCAGACCATCCCCCAGATCGGCGCGATGCACGAGGGCGACGCCTCGCGCAAGCGCAACCTCGTGGACTTCGGCTTCCGGCTGCCCAGCGCGCTGGACAACCGGCCGCTGCGCTTCGACGAGTTCCGCGAGCGCGTGGGCCAGAGCGTGTACCTCTCGGCCACCCCCGGCAAGTGGGAGATGGAGCAGACCCGCGGCCAGTTCGTGGAGCAGGTCATCCGCCCCACCGGCCTGGTCGACCCGCACGTGGAGGTCCGGCCGACCAAGGGCCAGATCGACGACCTCATGCACGAGATCGGCGAGCGCGCGAAGAAGGACGAGCGCGTCCTCGTCACCACCCTGACCAAGAAGATGGCCGAGGACCTCACCGACTACTTCATGGACAACGGCATCCGGGTGCGGTACCTGCACTCCGAGGTCGAGACCCTGCGCCGGGTCGAGCTGCTTGGGGAGCTGCGCCGCGGCGACTACGACGTGCTCGTCGGCATCAACCTCCTGCGTGAAGGCCTCGACCTGCCCGAGGTCTCGCTCGTGGCGATCCTCGACGCGGACAAGGAGGGGTTCCTGCGCTCGGCCACCTCGCTCATCCAGACGATCGGCCGCGCGGCCCGCAACGTCTCCGGCACGGTGCTCATGTACGCGGACAACCTCACCGATTCGATGAAAGCCGCGCTGGACGAGACCGACCGGCGCCGCGAGAAGCAGATCGCGTACAACAAGGCGAACGGCATCGACCCGCAGCCGCTGCGCAAGCGCATCGGCGACATCATGGAGGACCTGTACGACTCGGCCGCCGAGACCGCGAAGGTCCTCGAGGACGACCCGTGGGCGACCCTCCCGAAGGGCAAGCGGGAGCAGGGCGCCGGGAAGGTCCGCTCGGAGATCCTCAAGCAGCTCGAGGAGCGGAACGAGCAGATGCTCGCGGCCGCAAGGGAACTCAGGTTCGAACTCGCCGCCGCCTACCGCGACGAGATCACCGATCTCAAGCGCGAACTCCGCGAGATCGACGAAGCGGGCGCTTAGCCGCCCGCGCCCGTGCAGCGGGTGAAATGTCGGGTCCGGGCCTCAGCCGCCGAGGGGAGGCCCGGTCGCCGTGTTTACGCTTTGACGTCCTCGAAGTGCTCGACGAGCGGCGGCTGGGCGAAGTACGGGCCGATGGCCGCGCGCCACTTCGGGAAGCGCTCGGTCTCGCGGAATCCCTGCTCATGGGCCTCGACGGAGTCCCATTCGATGAGGAGCACGAAGCGGGTCGGCGTCTCGACGCCCTGGGTCATGCGCATGGACCGCAGGCCGGGGGAGACCTCGACGAACTCGCGGGCGGTGCGGTACGCCTCTTTGAAGGCCTCTTCCTGACCAGGGGTGACTTTGATTTCAGCGACTTCGAGAACCATGGGCGGAGCCTCCCACAGCACCAGCCACACTGACACCACCCGGTGTAGTGTCGAGAGTGAAGTCACAAATCTGACTGATGACAAGTCGGGTTCCGGCAGGCAGAATTATCCCGTCTGTTCAGAATCAGGTATGTGGGGAGTATCCCGCAGCGTGCTGCGCTGTTAGCGTCGTCGTCAATGCACGGGACCGCGATCGGTCCCCGGTGGCGCTGGTCCGCGAGGACCGGGAGAGACCATGTGACCCTCCAAAGGCAAGGAAGGCAACACATTGGATCTCCCCGCGTGGGCCTGGGCTCTCACGATGGTGGTGCTGGCGTCCGTGGTCGTTCTCGACCTCGCGATGGCCGTGCGCAACCCCCATAAACTCTCGACAAAGGAATCCGCCGCTTGGGCCGGCGTGTACATCGGCGCGGCACTGGTCTTCGGCGTCATCATGTTCGTCACCCAAGGCGCGCAGTACGGCGGGCAGTTCTACGCCGGCTATCTGACCGAGCTGGCGCTCTCTGTCGACAACCTCTTCGTCTTCCTGCTCATCATCCAGGGCTTCCGGGTCCCGGCGGTGCTCCAGTCGCGCGTCCTGCTGGTCGGCATCGTCCTCTCCATCATCCTGCGCGGCGGGTTCATCGCGGTGGGCTCGGTGCTCATCGCGAAGTTCAGCTGGGTCTTCCTCATCTTCGGCGCGATCCTCATCTGGACCGCGATCGGGCAGCTCCGCGAGAACGCCCACGAGAACGAGGAGGACGGCGAGGAGCAGTACGAGAAGTCGCGCTTCATGAAGTTCGCCGAGTCGAAGCTGCGCGTGAGCGCCGACTACCACGGCAGCAAGCTCTTCGCCCGCATCGACGGCGTCAAGTTCGTGACGCCGCTGCTGCTGGCCATGATCGCGATCGGCTCGACGGACATCCTGTTCGCGCTCGACTCGATCCCGGCGATCTTCGGCCTCACGCAGGAGCCGTACCTGGTCTTCACCGCCACGATCTTCGCCCTGATGGGTCTGCGACAGCTGTACTTCCTGCTGGCCGCGATGCTCAAGTCGCTGAAGTTCCTGCACCTGGGCCTGGCCGCGATCCTCGGCTGGATCGGCGTCAAGCTGGTCATGAACGGCCTGGCCGAGAACCAGCTGCCGTTCATCAACGGCGGGCACCACATCGAGTGGATGCCGCACATCCCGACGACGATCTCGCTGGGCATCATCGCGGGCGTGCTGGCGACGGTCGTGCTGGCCAACTGGATCCTGCTGCGCCGCCAGGGCAAGTCCTTCAAGGAGCTCTTCGCGGAGTCCGAGGCCTCGCTCGACAACGCCCCCGCGGTGGCGGTCGCCGAGAAGTAAGCGAGCACTGCAAGACGGAACGGCCCGCCTCCCCGAACAGGGAGGCGGGCCGTTTCTGACGTTCAGGCCTGCACGGGCAGGCGGCGGCACGCGGTGATGCCGGCGAGCTCGGAGTCCTTGATCGATTCGACGACGACCTTGCCGTACACGGAGGACGAGAAGATGACCTCGGGCAGGTCGGACTGGCTGCGCTCGGCCATGATCGCCGGGGTCCTGGGGTCGCCGCCGTGCTCGATGAACACGAGGTCGCCCGGGTGGAGGTCCTCGAACTCGACGGCCTCGCCCGTCTCGATGAGCTCCTCGTTGAAGCGCGGCACGTCGATGCCCAACTGGCGGTAGACGATCCATACCAGGCCGGGGGCGTCGATGCCGTAGGCGCTGACGCCGCCGTGGAGGTACGGGATCTCCAGGAGCTGCTGCGCGAGCTTGACCGCGTCGAGCCCGGCCGCGATCAACGCGGTGGACGGGGTCTCGGCGACGGGCTCGTTGGCGAGGTCCCGCTGCGGGACCCAGCCGGGCTGGCGCGGCCCGGGCAGGCCCACGGGGACCCAGCCGCGGTAGGGGGCGCCGACGACCCGCAGGCGGGTGCCGAGCGTGACGCCCGGGATGGCGACGTCGCCGCCGGGCTCCTCGCGCACCGCTGTCGCGGTCGCGCTCACGAAGTGCTCGACGCCGTCGGTGTCGCCTTCAGCGGGGTGCACCAGCTGGTCGAGCGGGACCCAGCCGCTGGTGCTCTGCTGCGGACAGGCCACTTCGGCCCAGCCGTCGGCGATCTGCAGGACCTCGACGCGGGTGCCGAGAAGGCATTGGGTGCGCACGCGTCCTTTGAGGCCGTTGGCGCGGATGTCGTTGGTGAGCCTGGCGACCCATTCGCGGATCGCGGACGGCACGCCGAGTGCGAGGCGGTCCTCCGGTCCTGGGGCCGAGGGCTGGGCCCAGAGGGTCGCGACTGCGACGGCGATCAACGCCGGTTGTCCAGGTGCGATCGGCACGGTTGGTTCTCTCCGGATGGCTCGAGCGGTTCGTCGTATGAAACGCGAGCAGGGGGGACCTCCACCAGCCCGCCGCGTTCTTCGCAGCACCGACCACCCACTGTAGCAAGTGTATCCAGATCGCGACGCTGCGGTCCGAGGATGGTGTGAGGGGTCGATAACGCGCAATGGCCGTGAACGATGCGAAAGGTCCGCGCGCCGCCGCTGTGGCAAGATTTTTGCCATGACCGCAGTGCACGAAGCCCTCAGCCGCCTGTCCGCCGCCGCCGACGCGGGGGCGGCTCCGGCCGCCGCCGACCTCGAGGCGGTGCTGGCCAGCGCGGACGCCGAGCTGATGGACGTGGTGGCCGCCGCGGCGCGGCTTCGCTTCCGCCACTTCGGGAACACCGTCAAGCTGAACTACCTGGTGAACCTCAAGAGCGGGCTGTGCCCGGAGGACTGCAACTACTGCTCGCAGCGGCTCGGTTCGAAGGCGGACGTCCTGAAGTACACGTGGCTGAGCCCGGAGCAGGCGGCCGAGCAGGCCGCGGCCGGGGTCGCGGGCGGGGCCTCGCGGGTGTGCCTGGTGGCGAGCGGGCGCGGTCCGACCGATATGGACGTCGAGCGGGTGGGCAAGACGATCGCGGCGGTGAAGAACGCGGCGCCGGGCGTGGAGGTGTGCGCGTGCCTCGGGCTGCTCAAGGACGGGCAGGCCGAGCGGCTGGCGGATCTGGGCGCGGACGCGTACAACCACAACCTGAACACCTCAGAGGACTCGTACGCGGAGATCTGCTCGACGCACACGTTCAACGACCGGGTCGACACGGTGAACGCCGCGCACGGCGCGGGGCTCTCGCCGTGCTCGGGGCTCATCGCGGGCATGGGGGAGTCGGACGCCGACCTCGTCTCGGTCGCGTTGGGGCTCAGAGGGCTCGATGTGGACTCGATCCCGGTGAACTTCCTGCTGCCGTTCGACGGCACGCCCCTTGAGGACACGTGGGAGCTCGACCCGCGCCGGTGCCTGCGCATCCTGGCGATGGTGCGCTTGGCGAACCCGGCGGCGGAGGTGCGCCTCGCGGCGGGCCGCGAGGTCCACTTGCGGCAGATGCAGGGCGTGGCGCTGCAGATCGTGAACTCGATCTTCCTGGGGGACTACCTGACCAGCGAGGGCCAGGCCGCGAAGGACGACCTCGCGCTCATCGCCGACGCCGGCCTGGTGCCGCTCGGGCTCGAGTCGGCCCCTGAAGCGGTGCGGGAAGCGGTGAAGCCCCGCAAGCGCGGCGCGGGCACCGACGTGGCCCCGAACGCGTGACGGCGCGGGCGACCGAGGTCGACGCCGCGCCGATGCCGTTGGCGGACAACCGGTCCTGGAAGGACCGCTAGGGGACGAGCCGCGCCGTGGACTCGCGGACGACGAGCTCGGTGGCGAGTTCGAGGCGCGGCGAGTCGATGTCGTTGCCGGCGGCCATCTCCAGGACCGTGCGGGCGGCGAGCGCGCCCATCTCGGCGAGCGGCTGGCGGATCGTCGTCAAAGGCGGGCTGCACCAGCGCGACTCGGGCAGGTCGTCGAAGCCGATGACGCTCACGTGCTCGGGAATGCGCAGGCCGGCCTGGCGGATCGCCTCGTACGCGCCGAAGGCCATCTGGTCCGAGGAGGCGAAGATCGCGGTGGGCGGCTCGGGCAGGCGCATGAGCGAGGTGGCGGCGTCGAAGCCGGACTGGTGGTAGAAGTCCCCGTCGTAGATCAGCGTGGGGTCGTAGGTGAGGCCGGCCGCGTCGAGGGCGGCGCGGTAGCCGTCGAAGCGGGCCCGGGAGCACAGCACCTGCTTGGGGCCGTGGATGAAGCCGATGCGCGTGTGACCCAAGGAGATCAGGTGCTCGGTCGCGGCGAGGCCGCCGGCCCAGTTGGTGGCGCCGATGGCGGGGGCGTCCATCGTCGGGCCGCCCGAGGGGTCGAGCACGACCATCGGGACGCCGAGGTGCCGGAGCTGTTCCAGGATGGGGGAGGCCAGTTGGGAGACCACCAGGATCACGCCGTCGGAGGCGCGGGTGCGGAGGTTGTCCAGCCACTGCTCGGTGGAGGCGCGGCGGCGGTGGACCGCGGACACGACGGTGCCGACGCCGGCGGCGTGGGCCGCGTCCTCGACCCCGCGGATGATCTCGACCGCCCACGGGCTGTCCAGCTCGTTGAAGACGAGGTCGACCAGGCGGGCGCGGCTGGGCGCGCGGGTGGAGCGGCGGCGCTGGTACCCGCGTTCGTTCAGCAGTTCCTCGACGCGCTTGCGCGTCTCGGGCGCGACGTCCGAGCGGCCGTTGATGACGCGCGACACGGTCGGCACGCTGACGCCGGCCTCGTCGGCGATCGCGCGGATCGTGATGCGCCCGTGTTCGTCTTCGCTCAAGGGTCCTCCTGGTCGTTCCTGCCCAACCGTAGTGCCGACATCTTATAGCGGCTCCTCTGGGCTCCCGGATTCCACCCGAAAGTTTCGAGAACTTTCCTCGCTCAAGAGCCGTGGGCAAACGCATCCCACGATGAAATCAAGCCTAGAAGTACCCCGTCATCAATGTTATGGTGTGCAAACCTGCATCGAAAACGATCAGAAAAGTTTCAGAAACTATCGGCCCGGAACCACCTGTTCCAGCGTTCCGGGCCGCTTGAGTGGAGCAGCATGGACACCCACACCCCCGCGGACGCGGCCGAAAGGGCCGCCGGTCTGGTCAAGCGAATGACGCTCGAGGAGAAGTGCGCGCAGCTGTACAGCCTGTGGCGCGGCGTCGACGCGGACGCCGGCGACATGGCCCCGCACCAGAGCGAGCAGTCCGGCGCGGTCTCCGAGGACGAGGCCATCGCACACGGGTTGGGCCAGCTCACCCGCCCCTTCGGCTCGGCCCCCGTGCCGGCCGCCGAAGGCGCCGCCAACCTCGCCGCCCTCCAGGAGCGCATCCGCGCCGCGAGCCGCTTCGGCATCGCCGCCCTCGCCCACGAGGAATGCCTCACCGGCTTCATGGCCCACGGCGCCACGATCTTCCCGACCGCCCTCGCCTGGGGCGCGACCTTCGACCCCGAGCTCATCGGCGCGATGGCCCAGCAGATCGGCGTCACGATGCGCAGCGTCGGCGTCCACCAGGGCCTCGCCCCCGTCCTCGACGTCGTCGCCGACTCCCGCTGGGGCCGGACCGAGGAGACCATGGGCGAGGACCCGTACCTCACGGGCACCCTCGCGACCGCGTACGTCTCGGGCCTGCAGGACTCCGGGATCATCGCCACCCTCAAGCACTTCGCCGGGTACTCCGCCTCGCACGCCGCCCGCAACTTCGGCCCGGTCTACATGGGCCCGCGGCAGTTCGCCGAGACGTACCTGACCCCGTTCGAGATGGCCGTGCGCATCGGCCGCGCCGGCTCCGTGATGCCCTCGTACGCCGCCAACGACGGCGTCGCCTCCCACGCCAACCCCCAACTCCTCCAGGGGGTCCTGCGCGACGAATGGGGCTTCGACGGCACCGTCGTCTCCGACTACTTCGGCGTCAACTTCCTCAACTCGCTCCACAGCGTCGCCGCGGACAAGTCGGAGGCCGCCGTCCTCGGCCTCGCCGGCGGCGTGGACGTCGAACTGCCCGGCGTCGACTGCTACGGCGGACCGCTCCAGTCCGCCGTCGCCGCCGGCCGCATCGACGAGGGTGTCGTCGACCGCGCCGTCGAACGCGTCCTCACCCAGAAGATCCAGCTCGGCCTGCTCGACGAGCTCCCCGCGCCCGCCGCCGAGATCGACCTCGACCCGCTCGAGGCCCGCGCGCTGGCCGCCGAGGTCGCCCGCAAGTCGATCGTGCTCCTCGCCAACGACGGCGCGCTCCCGCTGGACTCCCAGCCCGGCCGCATCGCCCTCGTCGGGCCCGTCGCCGACGACAAGGCCGTCATGCTCGGCTGCTACGCCTTCCCGAACCACCACGGCCGCAACGACGCCGCGAGCATCGACTCGAACGACCCCTACCCCCACGTGGACATGGGCGTCTCGATCGCGACCCTCGCCGAGCGCCTCGCCGCCGACCTGCCCGGCGCGGCCATCGAACACCTCGCCGCCGGCTCCGTCCTCGACGCCACCGACGCCGAGATCGCCGCCGCCGCGAACGCTGCCGCCGCTGCGGACCTCGCCATCGTCGCCGTCGGCGACCGCTCCGGCCTCTTCGGCCGCGGCACCTCCGGCGAAGGCTGCGACGCCCCCTCGCACGCGCTGCCCGGCCGCCAGCCCGAGCTGCTCGAAGCCGTGCTCGACTCGGGCACGCCCACCGTCGTCGTCGTCATCTCCGGCCGCCCCTACGCGCTCGGCACCGCCCCCGACCGGGCCGCCGCGATCGTCCAGGCGTTCCTGCCCGGCCAGGAGGGCGCGGGCGCGATCAGCGCCGTGCTCACCGGCGCCGCGGAACCCGAAGGCCGCCTCCCCGCCGGCGTCCCGGCCCGCCCCGACTCCCCGCCCGCCACCTACCTCGCCCCCGAACTGGCCCGGCGCTCCTCGGTCTCCTCCGTCGACCCGACCGCCCAGTACGTCTTCGGCCACGGCCTCTCGTACACGCAGTTCGAATGGGACGCGGCGACGCTCCTGTCCGGCCCCGAGGTCGCCCCCGACGGGACCGTCGAGCTCTCCGTCCGCGTCCGCAACTCCGGCGCCCGCCACGGCACCGAGGTCGTGCAGCTCTACCTCCACGACCCCGTCGCCTCCGCCGTCCGCCCCGTGCAGCGCCTCGTCGGCTTCGCCCGGCTCGACCTGGCCCCCGGGGAGACCCGCGAGGCCCGCTTCGCCATGCCCGTCGACCTGGCCGCGTTCGTGGGCGTCGACGGCTCGTGGGTCGTCGAGGCCGGCGCGCTCGAACTGCGCCTCGCCCGCTCGGCCGCGGACACCGCGGCCGCGCTGAACGTCGAGGTCACCGGCACCAGGCGCCTCGAGCCCGGGACCCGCGCGCTGGCGACCCAGGTCACCTCCGCGACCGTTGTCGGATAGTATGAGCGCGACGTTGGAAAACGTTTACAGACCCTCGTGACGAAGGAGTCCACTGTGTCTTCCCCCTACCGCCTCGCCGTGGTCGGCACCGGCGGCATCGCCGGGCTGCACGCCGGCCAGTTGCGCGACCACCTCCAAGGCCGCATCGAGCTGGTCGCGGCCGTCGACCCCGACGCCGAGCGCCTGGAGGCGTTCAAGGAGCAGTTCGGCGTCGAGCGCGGCTACGCCTCGATCGAGGAGCTGCTCGCCAACGAGACGCTCGACCTGGTCGACCTGTGCACGCCGCCCGTGGCCCACGCGCCCGGCGCGATCGCGGCCCTGGAGGCCGGCGTGGGCGTCGTCTGCGAGAAGCCCCCGGCGCTGAGCCTCGAGGAGTTCGACGCGGTCGCGGCCGCCGCGTCCGCCTCGACGGCCGACTTCGCGCTCATCTCCCAGCACCGCTTCGGCTCCGCCGCCGAGCGCGTGCGCAGCATGATGGCCTCCGGCGTCCTCGGCCGCCTGGCCGTCGCGAAGTGCGACACCCTCTGGTACCGCCCCGAGGAGTACTTCGCGGTCGAATGGCGCGGCCGCTGGGAGACCGAGGGCGGCGGCCCGACCATGGGCCACGGCATCCACCAGATCGACACGCTGCTGTCGCTCGTCGGGCCCTGGTCCGAGGTGGTCGCCACCGCGCACCGCCACCGCCGCATCACCAACACCGAGGACGTCTCGCACGCGATCGTCACCCTCGAATCCGGTGCGTCCGTGGTCATCACCAACTCGCTGCTCTCCCCGCGCGAGGTCTCGCAGATCCGGCTCGACTTCGACAACGCCACCGTCGAACTCGACCACCTCTACGGCTACGGCGACGATGATTGGAGCGTGTACCCGATCGACGACGCCGCCGAGGAGGTCAACCGCGCCTGGGCGGGCGAGCCGCGCGGCAAGTCCTCCGGCCACTACGCCCAGTTCCTGCGCATCGCCGACGCCCTCGACGGCAAGGCCGCCCCGCCGGTCACCGTCGAGGACGCCCGCCGCACGCTCGAACTGCTCGCCGCGATCTACGCCTCCGCCTTCACCGGCAAGCGCGTCCGCGCCGGCGAGATCGACCCGACCTCGCCGTTCTACCAGCGCATGGACGGCACCGGCGCCCCGTGGCCCGACCGCAAGTGACCGCCCGACCAGCCAGACCGAGCTTCGACTGGAGAGAACACCGATGACGCTGCACCTCGCCGACGACGGCACCGCCCTCTCGATCACCAAGGGGGACCTCGAGATCCTGCGGTACGTCTACCGCCCGGACAACGCCCAGTTCGAGTCCCCGCGGCCGTACTTCGAGCCGCTGCGCGACCTCGCGGGCAACCAGGTGAGCCTCTACCGCCCGCACGACCACGTGTGGCACAAGGGCATCGCCCTCTCGATCCCGAACGCCGGGCCCGAGAACTTCTGGGGCGGCGCCACCTTCCGCCGCGGCAAGGGCTACGTGGACGAGAAGAACGACGGCTCCATGGTCCACCAGGAGTTCACCGAGCTGACCTCGGACGAGAACGGCGTCAAGGCCGTCGAGCGCCTCGACTGGGTCACCCAGGACGGCCGCCACTTCTTCTCCGAGACCCGCTCCTTCGCGATCACCGTCCTCACCGACGACACGTGGGTGCTGTCCTTCACGACCGCGTTCACCAACGACACCGGGGACACCGTCGTCATGGGCAGCCCGACGACCGAGGGGCGCGAGAACGCCGGCTACGGCGGGTTCTTCTGGCGCGGGCCGCGGTCCTTCACCGAGGGCCGCGTCTACACCGCCGAAGGCGAAGGCGGCGACGAGAAGATGGGCGTGCGCGGCGACTGGCTGGCCTTCCGCGGCAAGCACGACTCGGTCGACGCGGTCTCGACGCTGGTCTTCACCGACCACGCGGAGAACCCGACCGCGCCGGTCAAGTGGTTCGTGCGCACGACCCCGTTCGCCGCGGTCTGCCCCGCGCCGTTCTTCGACACCGAGCTGCCGATGGCGCCCGGCGACACCGTGACGCTGCGCCACGCCGTCGCGATCTGCAACGGCGACACCGGGATCGACGGGGCCGCGAAGGCCGCCGAGCTGGCCGCCGCCGAACTGGCGCGGCTGGGCTGACGATGGGCGGCTTCCCCGGCGGCACGGCCGTCTCACTCGTCACCGTCTACGACTGGCCCACTGTGGACGGTCAGGCGGGCGGCAGCCCGCATTTGCACACCGCCTCCACTGAGGGGTACGTCGTCACGAGCGGCACCGGCGCGGTCGAGACGCTCTCGGGGAACGGCTACCAGCGGCACGACCTCGCGCGAGGGACCGTCCTGTGGTTCACCCCTGGGACGGTCCACCGCCTGATCAACGGCTCCGGCGACCTCCAGCTCGTGGTGGTCATGCAGAACGCCGGCATCCCCGAGGCCGGGGACGCCGTGTTCACCTTCCCCGAAGCGACCCTCGCCGACCCGGAGGCGTACTCCGCCGCCGCATCGGCACCGGCCGCCCCGGGCCTCACCGAGACCGAACGCGGCGAGGCCACCCGCGCCCGCCGGGACCTCGCCGTCGACGGCTTCCTCGCTCTGCGCGAACGCGTCGAAGCCGAGGGCCCGGCGGCCATGAAACCCTTGTGGGACAGTGCGGCCCGGCTCGTCTCGTCCCGCACCGAGACCTGGCGCAAGCTCTGGGCCGACGGACCCAAGGCCCAGGCCGACGCCACGGGCGCCCACTTGGACGCCCTCGCGAAGGCCGACCCTGCCCACCTCTGCGACGCCCACGTCGCCGACGCGGGCGGCCCGGCCGCCAAATGGGGCATGTGCGGACGCCTCGAGACCTGGGACCTGCGCCCCTGACCGAACGGACCACGGGCCGGGCGTCCACCACCGGAACGCCCGCCCCATTGTGGTCCGCGAGGCTCGCCGCCACCGCCCGCGCCGTCCCTACCTGACCGTGTGGCTCCGGTTACCATTGCGGCTGGACTTCGAAGGAGCGCAGTTGGTCGACCACAATCCAGCCGAGACCGGGATCATGATCGACGCCGCGACCACGGTCGACCGCGACGACGCCGTCTGGATCGAACCCCACGGCGACGGCTTCGACGTCTGGATCCACATCGCCCGCGTCGCCGACCACGTCGAGACGGGCGGCCGCGCCGACACCGAGGCCCACAGCCGCGTCCACACCCGCTACCGGCCCGAGCACACCAGGCACATGCTCCCCGCGCCCGTGGTCGCAGCCGCCTCCCTCGAACCCGGCCGCGAGAACGAGACCTTCGCCGTCCACCTGCGCCTCGACCACACCGGGCAGGTCCTCTCCGCCGACCTCGGCCCCGGCCGCCTCACCACCTCCTGGATCATGACCCACGGCGAGGCCGCCACCGCCGCGAACGACCCCGCCCACCCGCTCCACGGCACCCTCGCGCTCGCCCTGCGCTTCGCCCAGACCATGCTCGCCGCGCGCCGCAACGCGGGAGCGCTCGCGTTCTACGACCTCCTCTCCGGCTTCGCCACCAACGAGGAGGGCCAGCTCGTCCGCCTCGACAGCGCCGAACGCAACTCCGGGTACATCATCGTGCAGGAGTTCATGATCGCCGCCAACGCGCAGATCGCGGCGTGGGCCGTGCGCGAGGACCTGCCGATCCTCTTCCGCAACCACCGCCTCGCCGCCGTCGCCGGCGACCCCGCCGAACTGCGCGCCGAACTCGACTCGATCGCCGCCGCCGGGGACGGCACCGCCTTCGAGATGCTCCGCACCCGCATGCGCATGGTCGCCCGCGCCGCCACCTACGCTCCCACCGTGCACGGCCACCACGGCCTCCAACTGCCCGCGTACACGCACGCGACCAGCCCGATCCGCCGCTACCCCGACCTCATCGTCCAGCGCATCCTGCTCGCCGCCGCCCTCGGCCGCCCGAGCCCCTACCCGATCGAGGAACTGGACGCGATCGCCGCGCACGTCAACGAACGCGTCGAGGAGGAGCGCCGCGCCAAGGCCGAGTACTTCAAGCAGAAGGCCCACGAGCAGACCGCGAAGCACGCCGAGGCCGCCGACTTCACCGCCCTGCCCTACAAGCAGTTCGCCCGCGTCCTCCAGTTCGCCGTCGAACGCGGCGAGAACCCCGTCGGCCTGGCCGCCGACACCGCCCGCCGCCTCGACGCCCGCGAGCTCCAGCTCCGCGAGTTCGCCTCCGTCTACCTCTACGGCCGCGGCGAGTTCGAGCCGCTGCGCGAGCGGATGAACCGGATGCTCGCGGACGAGCCGCAGCAGGCCCAGTCGATCGTCAACGTCTACCTGCAGGACCGCCTCGGCGGCCCGGTCAGCAACGAGACGAACGTGCTCTGGACCGTGGAGGACGCCCCCGGCTTCGAAGGACCCCTGTTCTCCGCGCAGGTCTCCATCCGCTACAACGGCGAGCAGGTCGACTCTCCGAAGCGTCTGCAGCGCAACAAGAAGGAAGCCCGCAACCAGGCCGCCCTGGCGCTCGTGGCCGCGCTGGCGGGCCTGCCCGACCCGTCCGCGGACGCGGCCGCCAAGCCGCGCACGGAGGCCGCGAAGAAGCTCCTCGTGGACGCCGGGGTCAACCCGGCCGAAGCGGTCCAGATCTACGCCGCCCGCGGCGTCGTCAAACCCCTCACGTGGGATTTCTCGGTCGACGGCCCCTCGCACGAGCGGGTCTTCACCTGCCGAGCCGAGGGCTGGATGCCGGTCTCGGGCGAGCAGGTCGCCGCCGAAGGCAAGGGCCCGACCAAGCAGGTCGCGAAGACCAACGCGGCCCTTGAGCTGCGCGTCCAGATCGAGGTCGCGCTCGCGCTCGGCCAGACCGGGCGGCGCGCGGACGCCTGACGGCCCGGGTCACGCCCGCCCGCGCAGCACGAAACTCGTTTCCGCCGCTAGGGCAGAATGGTGACGTGCATATTCTCGACGATCTCGCTTGGCGCGGCCTCATCCAGGATTCGACCGGTACCGACGCTCTCCGCGAGCACATCGACGCGGGCCAGGTGACGTTCTATATCGGTTTCGACCCGACGGCCCCGAGCCTGCACGTCGGCCACCTCATGCAGCTCATCACCGCCCGCCGTCTGCAGCAGGCCGGGCTGCGGCCGCTGCTGCTCGTGGGCGGCGCGACGGGCCAGATCGGCGACCCCCGCGAGGTCGGCGAGCGCGTCATGAACCCGCCGGAGGTCGTGGCCGGCTGGGTCGAGAAGATCCGCGCGCAGGTGTCGCCGTTCGTCACCTACGACGGCGAGAACGGCGCGGTCCTGGTGAACAACCTCGACTGGACCAGCGAGATGGGCGTCGTGGAGTTCCTGCGGGACGTGGGCAAGCACTTCCCGGTCTCGAAGATGCTCGCGCGCGACGTGGTGAAGTCCCGCCTCGAATCCGGCATCTCGTTCACGGAGTTCTCCTACCAGCTCCTGCAGTCCAACGACTTCTTCGAGCTCAACCGCCGCCACGGCTGCACCCTCCAGTTCGGAGGGTCGGACCAGTGGGGCAACATCACCGCCGGTGTCGACTTCATCCGCCGCCGCTCGGGCGAGCACGTGCACGCGTTCGTGAGCCCGCTCGTGACCAAGGCGGACGGCACGAAGTTCGGCAAGAGCGAGGGCGGCGCGGTCTGGCTCGACGGCGAGCTGACCAGCCCGTACGCGTTCTACCAGTTCTGGGTCAACTCCAGCGACGCCGACGTCGTGCGCTACCTCAAGTGCTTCTCGCTCAAGTCCCACGCAGAGCTCGAGGAGCTGGAGCGGGCGACCGCCGAGAAGCCGGCTGCGCGCCTCGCGCAGAAGGCGCTCGCGGAGGAGCTGACGACCCTGCTGCACGGCGCCGAGGAGACCGCGCACGTCGTGGCCGCCTCGCAGGCGCTGTTCGGTCGCGGCGAGCTTGCGGACCTGCCGGAGTCGACGCTGCGCGCGGCGCTCGTCGAGGCAGGCCTGGCGGAGTTCACGAAGCCCGACGTCACCGTGGCCGAGGCCATGAAGGAGTCCGGCGTGGTGGCGAGCCTGGGCGAGGCCCGCCGCGCTGCGAAGGAGGGCGGGGCCTACCTCAACAACGTCCGCGTGAGTGATCCTGCGGCCGTTATCGACCAGTCTGACCTGCTTCACGGGCGGTACGGAGTGATCCGGCGCGGCAAGAAGACCGTCGCCGGGTTCGAGGTCATCGGCTGAGGCATACACTTGGCTGGTTTTGTCGCGGTGAATAGAGGGGGAGAATCGAGTGGCTGAAGACGGCCGCGCCCGCAAGGGTGAAGATGACCGACGAGGCGGCTACGGCCGTCGCGAGGGCGGCGGCTCCGGCGACCGTTCTGGGCGTGGTGGGTACAACCGCGACGACCGTGGTGGCAGAGGCGGCTACGGCCGCAGTGAAGGCCGCGACGACCGTCCGCGGCGCTACGAGGACCGGGACGCCCGGCCGCGCCGCGACGGTGACGACCGCGGTCCGCGCCGCTTCGAAGGCAACCGCGACGACCGTCCGCGCCGTGACGGCGACAACCGCGGTGGCGGCTTTAACCGCGACAGCCGCGGTGGCGGCTACAACCGTGACGACCGCGGCCCGCGCCGCGACGACGACCGCGGGCGCGGCGGGTACAACCGCGACGACCGTGGACCCCGTCGTTTCGAGGGCAACCGCGACGACCGTCCGCGCCGTGACGGTGACAGCCGCGGTGGTGGCTTCAACCGCGACAACCGCGGTGGCGGCGGTTTCAACCGCGACAGCCGCAGTGGCGGCTACAACCGCGACGACCGTGGCGGGCGCGGCTTCAACCGCGACGACCGTCCGCGTCGCGACGGCGACAACCGTGGCGGCGGTTTCAACCGCGACAACCGCGGTGGCGGCTACAACCGTGACGACCGCGGCCCGCGCCGCGACGACGACCGCGGCCGCGGCGGTTTCACCCGCGAAGGCCAGGGCCCGCGTCGTTATGACGACCGGCCGCGCCGCGACGGCGACGACCGTCCGCGCCGTTTCGAGAACCGCGAGGGCCAGGGCCCGCGCCGATTCGAAGGCGACCGCGACAACCGCGGCGGCTACAACCGCGACGACCGTGGACCTCGCCGTTTCGAGGGCAACCGCGACGACCGGGGCGGGCGCGGCGGGTACAACCGCGACGACCGCGGCCCCCGTCGCTTCGAAGGCAACCGCGACGACCGTCCGCGCCGCGACGGCGACAACCGCAGCGGCGGCTTCAACCGCGACGACCGCGGTCCCCGTCGCTTCGAGGGCAACCGTGACGATCGGCCGCGCCGCGATGACGACCGTCCGCGCCGTTTCGAAGGCAATCGCGACGACCGTCCCCGCCGTGACGACGACCGTCCGCGCAAGTTCGAGAGCGACCGCGACGACCGCCCGCGCCGCGATGACGACCGTCCGCGCAAGTTCGAGGGCCGCGACGACCGCGGTCCCCGTCGTGACGACCGGGGCGGCCAGCGCCGCTTCGACCGTGACGACCGCCCGCGCCGCGACGACCGGGGCGACGACCGCCTCGGTCGCGACGGCAGGGAGCGCCGCGGCAAGGACAACCTGCGTCCGCTCGAGGAGCGCGAGGCCGGCCACGAGGGCCCGATCCGCCTCGGCGAGTCCGACGAGGCCCCCGACCTGCCCGAAGGCGTCGAGTACGGCTTCGACCAGCTCGACAAGGAGACCAAGGCCGGGCTGCGCAGCTTGAACAAGCAGCTCGCCGAGGCCGTCGGCAACCGGCTCATCGCCGCCGCGGCGCTCCTCGCCGAGGACGACGTCGAAGGCGCGCTCGAGCAGGCCCGCTACGCCCGCCGCAAGGCGTCCCGCGTGGCCGTGGTCCGCGAGGTCACCGGTGTGGCCGCCTACGGCGCCGAGGAATGGCAGCTGGCCGTCAACGAGCTGCGCGCCGCGCAGCGCCTGGGCGGCACGCACGACCACGTGGCGCTCATCGCCGACTGCGAACGGGCCCTTGGGCACCCGGAGCGCGCGATCGACCTCTACCGCGAGTTCGGCAGCGACGAGAGCGTCGACCCCGAGGTGCGGGTCGAGCTGCTCATCGTCGCCTCCGGCGCCCGCCGCGACATGGGCATGGGCGAGGCCGCGACCGCGATGCTGAAGGTCGGGGCGTTGAACTCGCCGAAGACCGAGCCGTGGGTCGCCCGCCTCCGCTTCGCGTACGCCGAGGGCCTGCTGGCCGACGGCCGCGAGGACGAAGCGCGCGAATGGCTCTCGAAGGCCGTCGCCGCCGACGAGACCGGCGAGACCGGCGCCGCCGAGCGGCTGCTCGAGCTCGAGGGCATCGTCGTCGAGGAGTACGACGAGGACGACGAGTACGAAGGCGAAGACGACGATCTCGAGGACGACGAAGACGACCTCGATGACGACGACGAGGACTTCGACGACGAAGACGACGATGAGGACTCCGGCGACGACGACCTCGACGACGACGAGGACGACGACTACGAGGATGAAGATGACGAGGACGAGGACGACGACGACTTCGACGATGACGAAGAAGACGACGACCTCGACGACGAGGACGACGACGAGGTAGAGGCGGAAGAGCGCACCGAGGCGCCGCGCGAAGCGCGCGCCGAGGACAAGCCGAACCCCGAGTCCAAGTAAGCAACAGCGAACGGCCCCGCAAGGGGCCGTTCGCGAAACGCCTCCGCACAAGTTCGCGGAGGCGTTCTCGCACCCCGACCCTGAGGAGTCCGGATGACCCGACTGAAAGGCGCGCCTGAGGCTCTCGCCGGCGCCTACGACCTCGCCCTGCTCGACCTCGACGGCGTCGTCTACCTGCTCAGCCAGCCGATCCCGGAAGCGGCCGCGACCATCGCGGCCCTGCCGGGGCTCGGCTGCGCGCCGGTGTTCGTCACCAACAACGCCTCCCGCAGCCCTGAGACCGTCGCCGACGCCTTGCGGGGCATGGACATCCCGGCCGACCCGGCCGAGGTCCTCACCTCCGCGCAGGTGGTCGCGGCGGCGCTGCGCGAGCGGCTGCCCGCCGGGGCGCCGGTGCTGATCTGCGGCTCGGACGCGCTGCGGGACACGGTGACGGCCGCCGGGCTGACACTCACGACCGATCCGGCTGCGGCGCAGGGCATCGGGTACGGCATGACCCCGTCGGTCACCTGGCGGGACCTGGCGGACCTGACGATCGCGGCCCGCAACGGCGCGATGTGGGTGGCCACGAACCTCGATGCCACCCTGCCCACCCCGGACGGTCCGCTGCCCGGCACGGGTGCGCTGGCCGAGGCCGTGAAGATCGCGCTGGGCCGCGGGCCCGACGTCGTCGCCGGCAAGCCCGGCGAGGCGATCTACCGGGAAGCGCTGGCGCGCAAGCCCGGAGGGCACGGGATCATGGTGGGGGACCGGCCGGACTCGGACATCGAGGGCGCCAACCGGGCGGGCCTGGACTCGCTGCTGGTGTTCACCGGTGTCGTCACGCCGCGCCAGGCGCTGACCCTGCCGCCGGAGCAGCGGCCGACGTATCTCGGCTGGAGCCTCGCGGCGCTGACCGAGCCGCACCCGGAGCCGGACTGGAACGACGCGGTGGACCGCATCGAGTGCGGCGGCTGGACGGCCGTGTTGGAAGGCAAGGAGATCCGTCTGAGCGGCCAGGGCGCTGAGCTGGACGCTTGGCGGGCTCTCTGTGAGTTGAGCTGGGCCGCAGCCGATATGACCGGCTACGACCCGACCGTGCCGCCGATCCCGGTGGGCGAGGCCGCGGAGAAGCTCCTCTCGGCCTGACCGTTGGACAAGCGAGAAGCCCGGACTGCCGCAGTCCGGGCTTCGTTTTCTTTGCGGCGCTGTGCCTTCGGCGCGAGGCCTCGGTCCTAGTCGACCTTGAGGGCCTTGCGCAGCTTGGCGAGGTCCTTGACGGAGGCCTTGATCTTGATCTTGCCGGTCAGGAGGGCCTTGGCGGGCTTGAGCTCCTTCTTCGACAGGGCGATCAGGTCGTCGGAGCTGATCAGGATGCGGACCTCGGCGTCGGCGGCGTCGCCGTCGAGCAGGTCGGTCAGCTTGTTGCCGGACAGCTTGGCGCTGAACGCCTGACCCAGGTCGGTGAGCTCAACGGCCAGCGTGCGCTCGAAGCCTTCTTCGAGCTCGAGCTCGTCGGACTTCCTGGCGACCTTGCCCGCCATCTTCTCCAGCACATTGCGGCATTCGTCAACAGTGGCCATACGGTCCTCCCGGATTTGTTCTTGAGCTCGAAGCGCTCGACTGCCGAGAGATTACAACGTGCCCCGAATGCCGTTGCGTCCGACCGGGACGCATTTGACCCCGTGAACCAGGAGGGCGCGGGACGGACCTCACGGCCCGCGCCCGCGCACCCTACGTCACACACGATGTGCAAGCGGCCCAATGTGAACCGAACGCAAGCGCTAGAGCACGCCGCGGAGCTTCATGAGGTCCATCATGTTCGCCTTGATCTTGACCTGGCCGCCGGTGAAGGCCTTCATGAAGTCGAGCTCCCCGGCGACGAGCTTGAGCAGGTCGTCAGAGGCGACGATCATGCGGATCTCCGCGTCGGGGTTGTCGCCGTCGGTGATGCCGGTCAGCTTGCCCTGGTCGAACTTCCCGTTGAACGACACCGAGAGGTCGGTGATGTCGGCGGCGAGCGAGCGCTGGAAGCCCTGGAGCTTGCGCACGGACTTCGGGTTCGAGGCGAGGTTCTCCGCGAACTGCTCGAGCGCGGTCCGGCATTCGTCGATGGTGGCCATGGGCCCTCCTGTTTCGATCGGCGCGGGCGCGTCGGTGCGCCCCGTGAGAATGTTACCGGCCAGTACGGCCTCGCGGGCGAGGCCTGTCGCCGGTAGCTTGGCAGTACCGTTGACGCCAGAGCCAGACTACGGCTCGCGAGCCTCACCGAGGCGGGGACGCCAACCCGCGGACTCGGCAGACCCTGAAGGGAGTGGGACCACCATGACTGACTCCGCCCGCGCCTACTTCGACACTGTGTTCGGCATGGCCGGCGAGCCCGCCCGCCGCGCCCGCGAGTTCGCCGGCAAGGTCCGCGAGGACCTCCGCTCGGGCTCCGAGCAGGTGCGCGAGCACGGCACCCGCACCGCCTCCGACCTCCGCCGCCTCGTCCGCGCCGAACTCGACGCCGGCCTCATCCGCATCGGCGTCGCCACCCAGGCCGACCTCGACGACCTCAACCTGCGCCTCGAGCACAGCGAAGAGCAGATCCGCGACCTCCGCATCCGCCTCGCCGAAGCCGAGGCCCGCGCGAACGCCGCCGCGACCGCCGCCGCCAAGCCCTCGACCCCGTCCGACCCCGCCGCGACCATGGAGCCGATCGACGACGAGGAAGACGACGCATGACCGACACGCCCAACCCGGGGGCCCTGGCCGACCGCCTGAAGCCATCGGCCGACGCCGACGCCGACGACGTCGAGTTCGAGGTCGAGGAGGCCCTGGGCCGCCTCGAAGCCCTGCCCGACCTGCCCGTCACCGAGCACGTCCAGGTCTTCGAAGGCGTCCAGCAGCGCCTCTCGGAGATCCTCAGCAACGTCGACGACGCCTAGACCTAGAGAGCACCTGACCCGCGCCATGCCGACGCGCTACCGACTCGACGCCGAACTCGTGCGCCGCAAGATCGCCCGCTCCCGCGAGCACGCCCGCGAACTCATCGCGGCCGGCCGCATCCACCTGCGCGGCATCCCCGCCACCAAGCCCGCCACGAGCGTCACCGGCGACGACTCGATCCGCCTCGTCGGCGACGTCGACGACTACGTCTCCCGCGGCGCCCACAAGCTCATCGGCGCCCTCGACGCCTTCGACGTCGACCCGAAGGGCCTGCGCGTCCTCGACGCAGGGGCCTCCACCGGCGGCTTCACGGACGTCCTGCTGCGCCGCGGCGCCGCCGAAGTGCTCGCCGTCGACGTCGGCTACGGCCAGCTCGCCTGGAAGCTCCAGACCGACGAGCGCGTCGTCGTCCACGACCGCACCAACGTCCGCCACCTCACCCCCGAGCAGCTCGGCGGCCCGGTCGACCTGACCGTGGGGGACCTCTCGTTCATCTCCCTCGAACTCGTCCTGCCCGCGCTGGCCGCGTGCACGAAGCCCGAGGGCATGATGCTGCCGATGGTCAAGCCGCAGTTCGAGGTCGGCAAGGGCCAGGTCGGCGCGGGCGGGGTCGTGGGCGACCCGGCCCAGCGCGCCGACGCCGTGTGGGGCGTCATCGAGAAGGCCGGACAGCTCGGCTGGACCACCACCGCGGTGGCCGCGAGCCCGCTGCCCGGCCCGAAGGGGAACGTGGAGTTCTTCTGCCGCATGGTCACCGGCGGCGAGCCGATCGACCGCGCCGGCGTCGACGCGGCCTGCGGCGTTCCCGCTTAAGCGAAGTCGGCGGCGAGGATCGCCTCCAGGTTCCGCTCCGCGAGCGCCGTGATCGTCACGAGCGGGTTCACGCCGATCGATCCGGGGATGAGCGAGGAGTCGGTCGCGTACAGGCGCTCGTAGCCGTTGAGGCGGCCGTACGCGTCCGTGGCCTCGCCGAGGACGCAGCCGCCGAGCGGGTGGTAGCAGAAGTCGTCCGCGAAGGCCCGGTCGTCGCCGAACAGGTCGTACCGGTACGAGGTGCCGTGCTTCCTGTTGATGCGGTCGAACATGGACTTGGCGGCCGCCACGCCCGGCTGCGCCTGCTCGAGGCTCCAGTTGAGGACGGCCTTGTCCGCCGCGGCGTCGTACGTGAAGTGGCCGCGCTCGGGGTTGTCCGTGATCGCCAGGTAGAGGCTGATCCACGTCTCGATGCCCGCCGGGAGCGGCGCGAGCTCGGCGAACACGCGCGCCTCGGGGTTGTCCCAGTCGTCGATGCCCATGACCGGGATCGTGGACTGCTTGAGGCCCGTGGGGTTCCACAGGTGGTTGGCGCGGGCGGTCATGACGTTCCCGTTCGGGCCCCAGCCCGCGCCCACGGCCTCGTCGAGGTCGGGGAGGGCGCCGGTGTCGCGGGCGCGCAGCAGCAGTTCGGTGGTGCCGAGGCTGCCCGCGCCGAGGAACAGGTGGCGGCAGGTGAGCCGCTTCGACTCGATCAGCTCGTTCGCGTCGTCGCGGTGCTCGACGGTGAGCGCGTAGTTCCCGTCCGCGTCGATCTCGATCGCGGTGACCTGGTGCCGCGAGGCGATCGTGACGTTGCCCGTGGCGAGCGCGGACGCGAGGTAGGTCTTGTCGAGGCTCATCTTGCCGTGGTTGTTGCCGTAGATGACCTCGCCGCCGAGCGCGGACTTCTCGGCGTCGCCGGCGGCCTCGCGCTCCATGTGGTCGAAGTCGTAGACGTCCGGGACGAACACCGTCTTGAGCCCGGCGGCCTCGGCCTGCGCGGCGGCGACGCGGCTGAACCGGTAGTACTCGGTCTTCGCGTAGAACTCGGGGTCGATGGTGTTGACCTGGAGTTCGGCCTGCGCGAGCGGGAAGTACCGGTCGTACATCGCGGCCGCGTCGACGCCGGGGAGCACCGCTTCGAAGTAGTCGCGGCGGGGCACGACGGCCATGCCGCCGTTGACGAGCGAGCCGCCGCCGACGCCGCGTCCGACGTAGACGGACATGTCGTCGTAGTTGATGCGGTCGAGCACGCCCGGGTACGGGTCGATGTTCCGGTTGACGACGTCGAGCCACAGGAGGGTCGAGAGGGGCGCTTCGGTGCGGCGCTTGAACCACATGCTGCGCTCGTCGGGGGCGGTCATGGTGCAGAAGACCTTGCCGTCCGCGCCCGGCTCGTTCCAGAGGCGGCCCATCTCGAGCACGGTGGTGGTGATGCCGGCCTCGCCGAGGCGCAGCGCGGAGACGGCGGCGCCGTAGCCGGAGCCGATGACGACGGCGGGGACGTGCGCGCCGTTCGCGGCGGCGGCACGGGGTCCGACCGTGGCGAGCCCGGCCGCCGCGGCGGCGGTGAGCGCGGAGTAGCCGAACAGTTGCCTGCGGGTGGTCAAGGGGGTCTCCTTCGGTCGCTGGTGGTGTTGGGGAGCCATTGTGCCGCAACGGATCACATCGGACCAGACCTCAGAGCGGCTTGCCTCCCAAGGGAAGCCGGGGACAGGGCTTTCGCCCCGAACCGCTTTCTGCAAGCGTTATCCTCGGTATGCTCTCCAGTACTGCCGGTGAACCCGCCTGGAGTACAGTTCGAGGCCCTGTAACCGTCTGAGTAGGAGCTCGAGTGGAGCCGCAGCAGAAGCCGAGCCGTGTCTTGGTGGTCACGCATCCGCTTCGCGAGGACGTGGCCGAACTCGCCGCGAAGCTCGCCGCCGCGCTCAAGGCCGAGGGCGTCGCGGTCAAGATCTGCTCCGGCGCGACCCGTTCGCTCCAGCGCGCCGACGCGCTCGTCGTCGGCGACGAGGTGAACGGCGAGAACGCCGACCTCGTGCTCGCCCTCGGCGGCGACGGCACCGTCCTGCGCGCCGCGAAGCTCGCCGGCGAGTCCCAGGTGCCGCTGCTCGGCGTCAACTTCGGCAAGGTCGGCTTCCTCGCCGAGGCCGAGACCGGCGAGCTCGAGACCGTCGTCTCGCGCCTCCTGGACGGCGAGTACACCGTCGAGGAGCGCACCGCGCTCACCGTCGAGGCCATGGGCACCGACGGCGAGGAGCACGTCTCGTGGGCCTTCAACGACATCGCGGTGGAGAAGGCCGAGCCCGCGCGGATGCTGGAGCTGTACATCGAGATCGACGGCACCCGCATCTCCCGCTACGGCTCCGACGGGGTCGTCGTGGCCTCGCCGACCGGCTCGACCGCGCACGCGATGTCCGCCGGCGGCCCGGTGGTCTGGCCCGATGTGGACGCCCTCGTGGTGGTCCCCATGAACGCGCACGCCCTGTTCGCGAAGCCGATGGTCGTGCACTCCTCGTCGGTGATCCGCATCGGCGTCGAATCGGTCGGCACCGAGGGCTCGCTCATCGCGGACGGCAAGGAGCTCACCCGGCTCACGTGCGGCGCGACGGTGACGATCCGCCGCTCGGACCGCCCGGTGCGCCTGGTGCGCATGTCCGATCAGCCCTTCGCGTCCCGACTGGTGTCGAAACTCTCTCTGCCCGTTGACGGTTGGCGTCACGGCCGAATCTAGGGTCCGGCAGGCGGACCCGGACGGCCCTTGCCCGGTCCATCAGCGCGCTCGTTGCGTTGTCGGCCTTGCAGATACAACACCGGTATCGGGGAGGCCTTCCGCTTTGCGAGCGAACCAACGGCCTCGGCTCCGGCCTCTCTCGGGTCCGCCTGCCGGACCCTGTTCGCACCACGCGCCGATTGTCGGACGGACCGGCTAGGCTTCGAAGCGTGTTGGAGGAGCTTCGCATCCAGAATCTGGGCGTGATCGCTGACGCCACCTTGCCGCTCGATTCCGGCCTGACCTGCATCACCGGTGAAACCGGCGCCGGTAAGACCATGGTCGTCGCCGGTCTGGGTCTGCTGTTCGGCGGTCGTGCCTCCCGTGCCCCCCTCGGTGCGGAAAAGACCCTTGTGGAGGGCCGCTTCGCCGTGCGCGAGAGCGCGCTCGAACTGCGTGAACGCGCCATCGAGGCCGGTGCCGACCTCGAGGACGGCGAGCTGCTGCTCGCCCGTTCCGTGTCCTCGGAGGGCCGCTCGAAGGCCTGGGTCGGCGGCCGTTCCGCGCCCGTCGGCGTGCTGTCCGAACTGGGCGAGCTGGCGATCTCGGTGCACGGCCAGTCGGACCAGATGCGCCTGCTGCAGCCCGCCGAGCAGCGGGCCGCGCTCGACCGCTTCGCCGGGGCCGACCACGGCAAGGTCCTCGACGCCTACCGGGCCGTCTTCCACGAACTCGGGGCCTGCGCCGCCGAGCTGTCCCGCCTGCGCACCAGCGCCCGCGAGATGGCCCGCGAGGCGGACATGCTGCGCCTCGGGCTCGACGAGATCACCGCCGTCGACCCGCAGGAGGGCGAGGACGCCGAGCTCGCCGAAGAGGCCCGCCGCCTCGAGAACGCCGAGGCCCTGCGCCTCGCCGCCGCCACCGCGCACGGCGCGATCACCGGCGACCCGGCCACGGGCGAAGGCGGCGCGACGGACACCGTCGGCGCGGCCGCCCGCGCCCTCGAGCACGACGCGCACGCCGATCCCAAGCTCGCCGAGTTCGCCGAGCGCCTCGCTGAGGCCGGCGCGCTGCTCGCCGAAGCGGCCGTGGACCTCTCCGCGTACCTCGACGACCTCTCGGCCGACCCGCAGCGCCTGGAGGAGATCTACCAGCGCCAAGCGGCCATGAAGACCCTGTACCGCAAGTACGCCGAAGACCTGCCCGGCGTCCTCGCCTGGGCCCAGAACGCCAGCAAGCGCCTCGGCGAGCTCGACGTCTCCGACGAGCGCGTCGCCGAACTCGAGTCCCAGCACGCGGAGCTCACGGCGCGGGCCGCCGAGCTCGCCTCGCAGCTCCGGGCCTCGCGCCGTGCCGCCGCCGATCGGTTCTCCGCCTCGGTCTCGGCCGAGCTCAAGGGCCTCGCGATGCCGCACGCCGAGGTCACGGCCGCGGTCGAGCCGCGTCCGGCCGGGCGCGGCAGCGTCGACCTCGCCGTGGAGACGACGGTGTCGGGCGCGACCGAGGACGGCGCCGATGAAGTGGAACTCCTGCTCCGCCCGCACCCGGGCTCGCTCCCGGCCGCCCTGCACAAGGGCGCCTCGGGCGGTGAGCTCTCCCGAGTGATGCTCGCGATCGAAGTGGTCTTCGCCGAGATCGGCGGCCCGCCCGTCCTGGTGTTCGACGAGGTCGACGCCGGGGTCGGCGGCGGCGCCGCGATCGAGATCGGCCGCTGCCTCGCCAAGCTCGCCCGCCGCCACCAGGTCCTCGTCGTCACCCACCTGCCGCAGGTCGCGGCGTTCGCGGACCGCCACCTGGTGGTCTCGAAGGACACCTCCGGGGCCGTCACGGTCTCGGGCGTGCGCGTGGTCGACGACGCGGAGCGGGCACGTGAGCTTGCTCGCATGCTCGCCGGCATGCCCGACTCCCACCTGGGTGTGGCCCATGCCGAGGAACTGCTTGCCGAGGCCGCGAAGATGAAGTCCTAGCGGCGGGCGTTTCGCGGGGGCCGTTGCGGCGTGCCGTCGCCTCGGCGTGTGCGATCGGATGGCATGATGATGCACGATGCGTGTACCTAGCTTGCGTTTGCCCGGGCGGAGCCCGGAGGGCGACCCCTCCGATGATCGGCTGGTCGGCACCGCCCGCCTCGACCGCCGCACGAAGCGGCTGTGCGGCCGGCTCGAACCCGGCGACATCGCCATCATCGACCACGTCGACCTCGACCGGGTCGCCGCCGACACTCTGGTCGGCACCGGCGTCCCGGTGGTCGTGAACGCCTCGAAGTCGATCTCGGGCCGCTACCCGAACCTCGGCCCCGAAGTGCTCGTCAAGGCCGGGATCGTCCTCATCGACGGCGTCGGCGACGAGATCTTCGACCGCGTCCGCGAAGGCAAGCCCGTCTCCGTGGACCTCGAAGCGGGCCAGATCTTCTCGGGCGACGACCTCATCGCCGAAGGCGCGGTCCAGACCGAGGAGACCGTGGGCGCGGACATGGAGGCCGCCAAGGAAGGCCTCTCGATCCAGCTCGAGGCGTTCGCCGCCAACACGATGGAGTACTTGAAGCGCGAGCGGGACCTCCTGCTCGACGGCGTCGGCGTGCCCGACGTGAAGACCTCCTTCAACGGCCGCCACGCGCTCATCGTCATCCGCGGCTACAACTACAAAGAGGACATCGACGTCCTGCGCCCGTACATCCGCGAGTTCAAGCCCGTGCTCGTCGGCGTGGACGGCGGCGCGGACGCGCTCCTCGAAGCCGGGTACACCCCGGACATGATCGTCGGCGACATGGACTCCGTCTCGGACGACGCCCTGCGCTGCGGCGCCGAGATCGTCGTCCACGCCTACGCCGACGGGCGCGCCCCCGGCATGGAGCGCATGGACAAGCTCGGGGTCCCCGCGATCCCGTTCCCGGCCGCGGCCACCTCCGAGGACATCGCGATGCTCATGGCCGACGAGAAGGGCGCCGAGCTCATCTGCGCCGTCGGCACGCACGTGACCATGGTCGAGTTCCTCGACAAGGGACGCGGCGGCATGGCCTCCACGTTCCTCACGCGACTGCGCGTGGGCGGCAAGCTCGTCGACGCCAAAGGCGTCTCGCGCCTGTACCGCCAGGACATGTCGATCTCCGCCCTGCTCCTGCTCATCGTCTCCGGGCTCGCCGCGATGGCCACCGCCGTGGCCATCTCGACCGTGGGCCGCTCCTTCGTCGACGTCGTCGCCGACTGGTGGGACGGACTGCTCTTCCAAATCCAAAGGCTGTTCTCGTGATCAACTTCCGCTACCACCTGGTGAGCCTCACCGCGGTGTTCCTCGCCCTCACCGTGGGCCTCATCCTCGGCACCGCCGCCCTCAACGGCCCCGCCATCGAGGCGTTCGAGAGCAACATCCAGAGCCTGCGCGACAGCAACGAGCAGCTCCGGGACCAGGCCGAGCAGATGGAGCGGGACCTCCAGGACGACCAGGCCTTCGCCGAGGCCGTCGCCCCGTCCTACCTCGCCGGGCAGCTCACCGCCAAGAACATCCTCGTCATCGCCCTCCCCGGCGCCGACCCGACGTATGTGGACGGCACGGTCGACATGCTCGGATACGCCGGCGCGACCGTCTCGGGCCGCCTCTCGATCCTCGACGACTACTTCGACCCCGACCGGGCCGCCGAGCTCGGCGACCTCGCCGAGACCACCACGCCCGACACCGTCACCACGCCCGTCACCTACGACGGCGTGACCGCGATGAGCTACGTGCTCGCCGCCGTCACCACCGGCGAGGCCGCCGGAGCGACCGTCGCGATCACCCCTGGCGACATCACCACCGTCACCACCGGCCTGAACGACCTGGGCATGCTCACCGTCGAGACCCAGCCGACCGGCGTCGCCGACGGCGTCCTCATCCTGGCGGGACCCGGCTTCACCGACTCCAACGCGGCCGACCGCAACGCCGGCATGGTCGCGTTCACCAACGCCTTCGCCGCCGACGACCCCACCGTCTACGCGGCCACGACCGACACCGGCGACGGCAACCCGATCAGGACGATCCGCGCCGAGAACTCGGACACGGTGGCCACCACCGACAACGTCGCCCTCACCCAGGGGCAGATCGCCGCGGTCGCCGCGCTCGCCGACTACATCAACACCAGCACCGTGGATCATCTGGGCACGGGGGAGGGCGCTTCAGGGCTGCTTCCCGACGCGGCCTAGTATCGCGCCCATGAGCCAGCTAACGCGCACGGTAGGGCGGGCCTTCATCGGAGGTCTCGCCGCGGGGGGCACGATCGCCGCGATCAGCGCCGTACGCCGCTCCAAGTGGGCGGCCGAACTGGAACGGGTCAACCACAAGGGCGACACCGTCTCCCTGGCCGAAGGCCCCGGGGTCACCGTGGGCGCCACCGCCGGAGCCGTCCTCGGGGCGAACTCCCCGGCGTACGCCGCCGCGGCCGCGACCGCCGGGCTCACCGCCGGAGCGGTCGGCCTCTACGACGACATCGCCGACGCCAAGGGCGAGAAGGCCAAGGGCTTCAAAGGCCACGTCGGAGCACTCCTCAAGGGCCGCATGAGCGCCGGGCTCATCAAGGTCCTCGGCATCTCCACCGCCGGGATCGCCTCCGCCGCCCTCATCGACCTGCAGAACGGCGAACTCACCGACGAGCGCCGCCCGCTCATCCGCCGCCTCTGGAACGTCGGCGTCGGCGGCGGCGTCATCGCCGGGGCCGCGAACGTCGTCAACCTGTTCGACCTCCGGCCCGGCCGCGCGCTCAAGGTCGTCACCCTCGTCTCCGCGCCCCTCTCCCGCCCGGCGGGCGAGAAGTCCCGCCGCCGCACTGCGGCGGGCGGCGCGAACACCGCGCTCGCCGTCTCGGCCGCCGCAGGCGCCGCGATGGCCGAAGACCTCGACGGCAAGACCATGCTCGGCGACGGCGGTGCGAACGCCCTCGGCGCCCTCCTCGGCCTCGCCTACATCGCCCGCACCGGCATGATCGGCCGCCACGTCGCCCTCGCCGGCGTCGCCGCCCTCATCGCCGCCTCCGAAAAAGTGAGCTTCACGAAAGTGATCGCCGAGACGCCCGTGCTGCGGGAGTTGGACGAGCTGGGTCGGACGAAGTCTTGACCGAGACCCGACGCGAAGTCGGTCGTGCCGCCTCGGTCATCGGTGCGATCACCGTCGCCTCCCGCCTGGCCGGATTCGGCCGCACGATGGTGTTCACGTGGGCCATCGGCCTCGGAACCCTCGGTACCGCGTACCAGACCGCCAACAGCATCCCGAACATCATCTTCGAGCTCGTCGCCGGCGGCGCGCTCGCCGCCCTCGTCATCCCGCTGCTCGCCGCCCCCCTCGCGAGGAACGACCCCAAGCAGGTCGGCCACATCGCCTCGGCCCTGATGACCTGGGCCTTGACAATCCTCATCCCCGCCGGCCTGCTCGTGGCGGCCTTTGCGCGCCCGATCATCGTCCTGCTCATGCCGGACAACGCCGCGATCGACGACCCGGCCACCAGGGAAGCGACGATCGACGCGGCCACCGAGATGCTGGTCCTCTTCGCCCCCCAGATCCCGCTCTACGGCGTCGCGGTCGTCCTCACCGGCATCCTGCAGTCCCACCGCCGCTTCGCCTGGCCCGCCCTCGCGCCGCTGCTCTCCAGCGTCGTGATGGCCCTCGTCTACGTCATCTACGGCGCGATGTCCGGGCGCGAAGACAAGGTCGAGCAGCTCGGCCAAGGCGAGATCGTGTTCCTCGCCCTCGGCACCACCTGCGGCGTCGCCGTCCTCGCCGGCTGCCTCATCTTCCCGCTGCGCGGCCTGGGCCTGCACCTGCGGCCCGCCTGGCGCCTCGACACCCACGTCGCCGCCGGCCTGAAGTCCCTCGCCATCGCCGGGGCCATCACCGTCGGCGCCCAGCAGCTGTGCCAGGCCCTGCTCATCCGGCTCGCCAACGGCGGCTCCGACCCGGGCGCCGTAGCGGTCTTCACCGTCTCGCAGACCTTCTTCCTCCTGCCGTGGGCGATCCTCGCCGTCCCGCTCGCCACCGCCGCCTACCCCGTGCTGGCCGAAGCGTTCTCGCTCGGCGAAAACGACCGCTACCAGCATCGCCTCTCCCAGACCGGCCGCGCGATCCTCCTCCTCTCCGGCCTCGGCGTCGCCGCGCTCGCGGGGCTCGCCGAGCCGATCGCAACCGTGCTCTCATCCGTGTCCGCCGACAACAGCGCCAACACCCAGATCCAGATCCAAGGCACTCTCACCGGCCTCGCCTTCGGCCTCTTCGGCTACTCCGTCTTCGCGATCTACTCCCGCGGCCTCTACGCCATCGGCCGTAACAAGTACGCCGCCGGAGCGACCTCGATCGGCTGGGCCGCCGCAGCCGTCGCCGCGATCGTCCTCTCGAACACCATGCCGCTCGAAGACCGCACGCTCGCGCTTGCCATCGCCTGGTCCATCGGCATGACCGTCATCGGCCTCGCGCTCACCGCCGCGATCGCCCGCCACACCGGCGCGGCCAGCCTCGCCGGGATCCCCCGCGCCGCGCTCGCGACCGTCGCGGCTTCGGTCGTCGCCGTCCTCGCGGCGCGCGAACTCCTCGCCCTGTGGGGCCACGCCGACTCGTTCTACTCGGCCCTCTTCCAAGGCGTCGTCGTCGGCGCCGCGACGGGCGTCGTCTACCTCGGGCTCGCCGCGCTCATCGGCGGATCCGGTGTCGTGCGCCCGGTCCTGCGACGCGCTGGCATAATCCGATCGTCTGAACAACCCGAAGACAGTGCGACCGACGACAGCGCGCCCGAAGGCCAAGCGCCCGAAGGGCACGAACCCGAACAACGCAGTGGAGCAGACAAGTGAGCCATCGCCGTATCGCCCTGGTGCTCGGCCCCTCGACCGGCGGCATCGGGACGCACGTAGCGTCGCTCGCGGCCGGCCTCGTCGCTCGCGGTGACGCCGTCCTGGTCGTCGGCCCGCCCGAGACCGAGGAGCGGTTCGGCTTCCGCGCGCGAGGCGCCCGCTTCGCGTCCGCGCCGATCACCGCCAAGCCCTCGCCTGAGCTGCCGCTCGCCTGGTGGGCGGCACGGAACGCCTTGCGGGGCATCACAGGTCGCGGCGTCGACCTCGTGCACGCCCACGGCCTCACCGCCGGGATCACCGCGCTCGCGGCCCGCCCCACCGGCGCGGCGCTTGTCACGACCTGGCACAACCAGCTCATCACGTCCGGAATCAAGCGGCGCGTCTCCGACGAGATCGAGAAGCGCCTCGCGCGCGGGGTCGACGTCGCGCTCGCGGCCTCTTCCGACCTCCACGAGCACCTGGTCGACCTCGGCGCCCGCGACGCGCGCCTCGCGCCCGTCGCGGCCCCGCCGCGCGTCGCCGTGAGCGACGCCGGGGCCGTCCGTGCCGAGCTCGGCATCGGTGACCGCCCGCTGCTGCTCTCGGTCGGCCGCCTCCACCCGCAGAAGGACTACGACACGCTCATCGCCGCCGCGCGCCGCTGGAGCGAACTCGACCGCCGGCCGGTCGTCGCGATCGCCGGGGACGGGCCCGAACGCGAACGGCTGCAAGGACTCATCGACTCCTCCGGCGCCGACGTGCGCCTCCTCGGCCACCGCACCGACGTCGCCGACCTCCTCGCCGCCGCCGACCTCGCCGTCATCTCCAGCCAGTGGGAGGCCCGGCAGCTGTTCGCGCAGGAGGTCATGCAGGCCGGCGTGCCGCTCGTGACCACCCGCACCGGCGGCATCCCCGAGCTCGTGGGCGACGCCGCCGCGTACTTCGAGGTCGGCGACGTGGACGGCCTCGACCGGACCGTGCGCGAACTCGTCGACGACCCCGCGCTCCTCGCCTCCTACGGGGAGAAGAGCCTCGCCCGGGCCGCCACCTGGCCCGACGAGGCCCAGATGCTCGACGCCCTCGACGCGCTCTACCTGGAACTGACGGGAAGATAGCGCCGCCGTGTCGCGAAAACTCGATGCCGGGCGACTGACCCGCAAAGCCCGCAAGGCGATCGCCCGCGGCATCGCCGAGAACCTGGGCCCGATCGGGGCCTGGTTCGGCGTCGCCGTCCTCGCGGCGCTCGCGGCCTTCCAGCTCCTCCCCGAGGACGGCGAGGAGTCGCTGCCCGAGACCGTCGACTCCGTCGTGCTCCTCGGCGTCAACGGTCTGACCTGGACCGACATCGACACCGAGACGACCCCGAACCTCGCCGCGCTGGCCGCGGACGGCTCCCTCGCGGAACTGAACACCAACTCGGGCCGCAGCTTCACCTGCGCCCTCGACGGCTGGCTCACCCTCTCGGCGGGCGCTTCCGCCGTGAGCGACCCGTACGGGCAGGGCTCGTCGTGCGAGCCGGTGTTCTCCGACCAGATCAAGGTCGAGGACGGCGCCGCGACCGTGGAGGACATGAAGGACCTCGTCACCCTCAACCGCGACCTCGACCAGGGCACGCAGCTCGGCACGCTCGCGGCCGGGACCACGTGCGCGACCGCGGTCGGCCCCGGCGCGGCGTACGCGACCGCGAACTCGGTCGGCCGCGTCAGCGCCTACTCGGCCGGCCTGCCCGAGGGCGACGAGCTGACCGACGCCCTGGCCGAATGCCCGCTCACCGTCGTCGACGGCGGCATCCTGCCGATGGAGACCGGCTCGCGGGCCGACGCGCTCGCCGACCTCGACGCCACCGTGGGCGAGCTCGACGCCGCCCGGGGCGAGGACTCGGCGTTCATCATCTCGGGCATCAGCCAAGTGGCCGAACCGAACCGGCTGCTCGCCACGGTCGCGAACTTCGGCGACGAGGACGGCCACAACCTCCTCGACCTGCCCGCCGAGCGGCCCGGGTACCTGCGCCTCACCGACCTGACCGCGACGATCCTGACGCTCCTGGACGCGCCCCTGCCGGACACCGTGACGGGCACGGCCGCCGGCGCCGCCGAGGACTCGCTGTCCTATGAGGACCGCCAAGCGGTGTTCGACGACACCGACACGCGGCTCATGGCCGCGTCCGTCGCCGCCCCGGCCACCCAGTGGCTCCAGGTGCTCCTGTTCCTCGCCCTGACCTTCGTCGCCTGGCCGCTGCTGCACCTGCTGCGCAGCGCCGGCCAGCCCGGCGTGAAACCGCCGCCGCTGTGGCTCATGCGCCTGAACATCGTCTCGGCGCTCGTGTGCGCCCTGTTCGTGGCCGCCGCGATCCTCGCGGACTTCTTCGGCTGGTGGTCGGCCGCGCACCCGGGCATCGTCGGGCCGCTCACGGCCCTCGGCATCGCCGTCGTCTGCGCGTTCATCGCGATCGGCCTGCCCGGCCGCCACGGCCCCGCGAGCCTCATGGTCACCGTCTCCGCCTTCGGCATCATCGTGACCGTCCTCGCGATGCTCCTGCACACCGAGGACCCGCTCGGGACCCTCCTCGGCGACTACACCGTGGCCGACTCCGCGTCGAACGAGCTCGGGCCGGTCGCCACCGGCATGTTCATCGCCTCGCTGTGGCTGCTCGCCGCGGCCGTCTCGTGGCGGCTCCCGCGCCGCTTCCAGTCCCCGGTCATGGCCGGGATCGGCTGCATCGGCGTCCTCATCGTCTCGGCCGGGTTCCTCGGCGACTCCGTCCCCGCGGCCGTGGCCATCATCGTCGGCACCTGCCTCGCGGCCGCCCTCGCCACCGGCGGCTGGGTCACCTTCCAGCGCTTCGCGTGGTCCGGCCTCGCCGGCGTCGCGGTCCTGTTCGGCCTCATGTGGATCGACTACCAGCGCCCGGTCGCCGAACGCGGCGAGCTCGGCTCGTTCCTCGGCGACGTCCTCGGCGACACGAACGGCGTCATCGCCTCCGGCGTCGGCTCGAACATCGTGGCGGTCTTCACCTCCCCGCTGAGCGTGCTCACCATCATGGCCGGCGCCTACTGCTGGCTGATCCTGCTGCGTCCGGGCGGCGGCCTGCGCCGCGCCTGGGGCCTCTACCCGCCGCTGCGCGCCGCGTTCTCGGCCGCCGTCGCCGGCTCCGCCATCGCGGGCCTCCTCCTCGGCAAGGGCCTCATGAGCCTCGGCTCGGCCCTCGCCGTCATGGTTCCCTTGGCGGTCATCATGAGTCACCGCGTGCTCGCCCGCGCGCACGTGAAGGACGGCCAGTACTCGGACATGATCGTCGACGCACCGTCGTGGGTCGATGAGGAAAACGACGGTGAAAGTGTTAGTGTGGAATCCCGTGGATGATGCGATCCACCGGCTGCGTCCGACGAAGCTTGCGACTCGGACAATGGGCACAGCCTTAGCAGCTCGTTCGCCACGAACATCACGGGAGTCCGCCTTGGCCAGCGCCGCTAATGGTCAGATCCGTTCCACGAAGCACCTCTTCGTCACCGGTGGAGTCACCTCCGCACTGGGCAAGGGCATGACCGCCGCCAGTCTCGGCAATCTGCTGACCGCGCGCGGCCTGTACGTGGTGATGCAGAAGATCGACCCCTACCTCAACGTCGACCCCGGCACCATGAACCCGTACGAGCACGGGGAGGTGTTCGTCACCGACGACGGCGGCGAGACCGACCTCGACATCGGCAACTACGAGCGGTTCCTCGACCGCAACCTCTCCAAGCACGCGAACGTGACCACCGGCCAGGTGTACTCCGACGTCATCGCCAAGGAGCGCCGGGGGGACTACCTCGGCGCGACCGTGCAGGTCATCCCGCACATCACCAACGAGATCAAGGCCCGCCTCGCGGCCATGGCCGACCCGGATCCCGAGACCGGCCGCGTCCCGGACGTCGTGATCACCGAGGTCGGCGGCACCGTCGGCGACATCGAGTCCCTGCCGTTCCTCGAGGCGATCCGCCAGTACCGGCACGACATCGGCCGGGACAACTGCTTCTTCCTCCACGTGTCGCTCGTGCCGTACCTGGCCGCGTCCTCGGAGATGAAGACGAAGCCGACGCAGCACTCCGTGGCGCAGCTCCGCAGCATCGGCATCCAGCCCGACGCGATCGTGTGCCGCTCCGACCGGCCGCTGCCGGACGGGCTGAAGAGCAAGATCGCCGGGTTCTGCGACGTGGACGACGCGGCGGTCGTCTCCGCGCCGGACTCGAAGTCGATCTACGAGATCCCGAAGACCCTCCACGCCGAGGGCCTGGACGCCTATGTGGTCCGCAAGCTCGACCTGCCGTTCCGCGACGTCGACTGGACGAGCTGGGACGACCTGCTCGACCGCGTGCACAACCCCGTCGCGACCGTCGAGGTCGCGATCGTCGGCAAGTACGTCGAGCTGCCGGACGCGTACAAGTCCGTGGTCGAGGCGCTGAGCGCGGCCGGCTTCGCGAACCGCGCGAAGATCAAGCTCCGCTGGGTCGTCTCCGACGAGTGCGTCACCCCTGAAGGCACCGCGAAGGCGCTGGCCGGGGTCGACGCCGTGGTGATCCCGGGCGGCTTCGGCGACCGGGGCGTGCCCGGGAAGCTGCAGGCGCTGACGTGGTCGCGCACGCGGCTCGTTCCGACGCTGGGCCTGTGTCTCGGCATGCAGTGCATGGCGATCGAGGGCCTGCGCGAGGTCGCCGGGCTCGTGGGCGCGAACTCCGAGGAGTTCGACGGCGAGGCCGAGCACCTGGTCATCTCCACGATGGCCGACCAGACGGACATCGTGGCCGGGCGCGGCGACATGGGCGGCACGATGCGGCTGGGCACCTACCCGGCGCAGCTCGCCGAGGGCTCGATCGCGGCCGAGGTCTACGGCGCGACCGAGGTCAACGAGCGCCACCGCCACCGCTATGAGGTGAACAACGCCTACCGCGACCAGCTGGTGAAGTCCGGCTTCGTGATCTCGGGCCTGTCGCCCGACGGCCGCCTCGTCGAGTTCATCGAGCTCGACCGGGACGTGCACCCGTACTACATCGCGACCCAGGCCCACCCGGAGCTGAAGTCGCGCCCGACCCGCCCGCACCCGCTGTTCGCGGGCCTGGTCGAGGCCGCGCTGAAGCGCCAGGCGTCCGACCGCCTGGACCTCGAAGCGGCGTAAGGACATACGAGCGAGCGGGCCGCTCCCGGTGGGGGAGCGGCCCGCTCGCGTTCGTC
>NZ_JAPZVQ010000010.1:173121-201259 GCF_027622945.1 Glycomyces lechevalierae
CCCCCCCCCCCGCGCCCCTCCCGGCTTCTACACACCCCCCGGGCGGGGGGCCCCCCCGGGGGGGGGCCGCCCCCCGCTCGCGTTCGTCTAGCAGGTCTTCGGGTCCGGGCTATTCACGTCCGCTGTGGAGCTTGATCGCGACTTTTCCACTGGGACGGAATGACATGGGAAAGGCAGGGCCCGAATGGGCCCTGCCTTGTCGCTCTTCACTTATGCGCGTTTGGGATTGGGACCGTAGCGGTTCGGTCCGGGCTCGCTGTCGAGGACGCTGAAGACGATCAGGATGATCCAGCCGACGATCGGGACCAACCCGATGAACCACCACCAGCCCGTGCGCCCGATGTCGTGGAGCCGGCGGACCTGGACGGCGATGCTGGGGATGAGGACGGCGAGGCCGTACGCCCAGCCGATGAAGTTCCAGAAGTTCGGGTCCCGCTGGTCGCCGAGGCATTGCAGGATCGCGCCGATGATGGCGTTGACCAGCACGAACCACCAGAACTCGCGGCGTCGTGAGCGGCCGCTGAACACCGCGTACTTCTTGAGGGCGGTCATGTACCAGCTCATTGCCGTGCCTCTTTCCCCGCCCCGCGGAACGGAGCGATGCCCTGACCAGGCCTTGGATATTGCCTGATCAGGGCATCGTAGGACGATTCGCGTGCGGGCGAGGCCGTTCCGGCTTACGGGCGGCGCGTGCGCAGGGCCCGGCCGACCGCCACGGTGGCGATCAGGATCAGGGCCGCGGCGACGATCGCGACGGTGCGCAGGCCGTCGGTGAACGCGGTCCTGGCGGCCGCCATGAGCGCGTCGCCGGCCTCGGCGGGCAGCGTCGCGGCCACGTGCGCGGCCTCGCCCAGCGTCTCGGCCGCGGAGGCCGGGGCGTCGCCCAGCTCGCTGCGGTAGATCCCGGTCGCGAGCGACCCGAGGAGCGCCACGCCCATCGCGCCGCCGAGCTCGTACGCGGTCTCGGAGATCGCCGAGGCCGCGCCCGCCCGGTCGGCCGGGGCCGCCGCGAGGATCGCGTCGTTCGTGACCGTCTGCGCCAGGCCGGAGCCGCCGCCGATGAGCGCGAACGCCACCGCGACCACGGCCGCGCCGGAGTCCACGCCGATGAACGTCATCGCCGCGAACCCGCCGATGATGAGCACGAGGCCGCCGATGATGGTGCGCACCAAGCCGATCCGGTCCGACAGCCGCACCGCCACGAGGCCGGTGACGACCGAGACGCCCATGCCCGGCAGGAGCAGCAGCCCCGCCTGCATGGGGGAGAAGCCCAGCACGAGCTGCAGGTACTGCGTGAGCAGGAACAGCGCCGAGATCATCGCGAACACGATGGTGAAGTTCGTGGCCAGCGAGGCGCTGAACCGGCGCAGCCGGAACAGCCCCACGTCGATGAGCGGGTGCTCCAGGCGCTGCTGGCGGCGCACGAACCACACGCCCGCGAGCGCGCCGATCGCGATCGAGGCGACGGCCGCGATCGTGACGCCGTGCTCGGCGATCGTCTTGACGCCGTACACGAACGGGAACATCGCCAGGAACGACAGCGCGACGCTCGGCACGTCGATCCGGCCCGGGTTCGGGTCCTTCGACTCCGGCAGCAGGAACGGCGCGGCCAGCAGCACGGCGAGCGACACCGGCGCGGCCATGAGGAACACCGAGCCCCACCAGAAGTGCTCGAGCAGCCAGCCGCCGAGGATCGGCCCGAGGGCCGCCCCGGCCGAGAAGCCCGAGGCCCAGATCGCGATGGCGAACTTGCGCTGGCGGTCGTCGTGGAAGAGGTTGCGCATGAGCGCGAGCGTGGTCGGCATGAGCGTGGCGCCGGCGAGGCCGAGGAGGGCCCGCGCGGCGATGAGCGCTTCGGCGGTCGGCGCGTAAGCGGCGATGAGGCTCGCGGCGGCGAACGCGGCCGAGCCGATGACGAGCAGCTTGCGGCGGCCCACGCGGTCGCCGAGCGTGCCCATGGTGACCAGGAGCCCGGCGAGGACGAAGCCGTAGACGTCGACGATCCACAGCAGTTGCGAGCTGCTGGGCGCGAGGTCCTCGGAGAGGAACGGCACGGCGAAGCCGAGCACCGTCATGTCGATGGAGATGAGCAGCACCGGGAGCACCAGCACGGCGAGCGCCCAGCCCTGCTTGGCGCTGATGCGGGCGCGGGGCTCCTGCGGTGCGCGAAGCGTGGCGGCCATGGGTTTCACTACTTTCTTGACGTGAGCCAGTGCGGCTCGCGATGCGGCATCCCCGACGCCGGGCGTGCCGGAGGTCGACACGCCCTTCGACTGTACCGTCCGGACGGTACAGTAGTCACCAGGAGGAAACATGAAAGAGCCGGAGATCACCACCCGGGACCGCATCCTCAACGCGCTCCAGCGCATCCTCGTGGACGTGGGCTCCTCGGGGGTGACCCTGGAGAAGGTCGCCGCCGAGGCGGGCGTCTCCAAGGGCGGGCTGCTGTACCACTTCAAGTCCAAGTCCGACCTGTACGACGGCCTCGCCCGCCGCCACCGGCTCCAGGAGGAGGCGAACCTCGTCCGCGCCCGCGAGAGCGGCGTCGTCAAGTCGTTCCTGGAGGTCTCCTGGGTCGAGTCGGAGGAGTCGGCGGCCGGGCTCTGGGCGCTGCTGACGGCCTTGCGCGGCAAGGGGGAGCTCTCCGACGAGGCGAGGGCGGACGTGCTCTTCATCTTCAACGGCTGGCGCGACCTCATCCACGAGCAGGTCGCCGACCCGGTGACCGCCGAGATCGTGCGCCTCGTGGGCGACGGCCTCTTCCTCTCGGCGCTCTCGGGCGTCCCGCTGCCGGACCGGGCGATCGTCGAGCGGATCCTGCAGCGGCTCAGCGACGAGGCCGCGGAGTCCTGATCCCGAAACCTGAGCGGACTAGTGTGACCCTCGTGCATGAGTACCGAGTCCTCGACAGTGAGACCATCCACCGCGGCTGGGCCTACGACCTGACCGCCGAGACCATCGCGATGCCCGGCGGCGGCACCGCCCGGCGCGAGTTCCTGAAGCATGTGGGCGCGGTCGTCACCGTGCCCGTCGACGAGCAGGGCCGCGTCGGCCTCATCCGCCAGTTCCGGGTCCCGCCGAAGGAGCTCATGTGGGAGTTCCCGGCGGGCCTGCGCGACATCGAGAACGAGGACCCCGCCGCGGCCGCCCGCCGCGAGCTCGCCGAGGAGGCGGACCTCGTCGCCGCCGAGCTCGTCAAGCTCGGCGAGTACTTCACCACCCCGGGCATCTCGGACGAGCTCATCCACTACTACCTCGCCACCGGCCTCACCCCGGTGCCCGAGGCGGACCTCCACGAGCGCACCGACGAGGAGACCCACATCGAACTCGTCTGGTGGGACCTCGACAAGGCCCTCGCCGCCGTCGTCGACGGCGAGATCCGCAACGGCGTCTGCGCTCTCGCGCTCACCCTTACGAAACTGCATCTCGACCGAAACTGAGCCGTCATATCGAAGGCGCACGCTCACATGGCCCGTCGCATCATGGTGCGGCGGGCCGCTTTACGATCACGGCGACGACGCCGTCCGAACCGCTGAACCCACAAGGAATGCGGGCTGCTGGACGTCTTGCGTCCTAGACTGCCCGTGCGGGACGCCGACCGGCCCCGAACTGGCACAACGCTTCGGAAGGAACCCGCACGTGAAAGTCGCCGTCCCCCGCGAGATCAAGAACAACGAATACCGCGTCGCCCTCACCCCGGCCGGGGTCCACGAGCTCGTCGCCGCCGGCCACGACGTCGCCATCGAGACCGGCGCCGGCCTCGGCTCCGCCATCACCGACGCCGACTACCGCGAAGCCGGCGCCCTCATCTGCCCCGACGCCGACTCCACCTGGGGCGCAGGCGATCTCGTCCTCAAAGTGAAGGAACCCATCCAGGACGAGTTCCACCGGATGCGGTCCGGCCAGACCCTCTTCACCTACCTCCACCTCGCCGCCAGCGCCGAATGCACCGACGCGCTCCTCGAACGCCACGTCACCGGCATCGCCTACGAGACCGTGCAGAC
Source organism: Glycomyces lechevalierae (assembly GCF_027622945.1). Taxonomy (GTDB): domain Bacteria; phylum Actinomycetota; class Actinomycetes; order Mycobacteriales; family Micromonosporaceae; genus Glycomyces; species Glycomyces rutgersensis. Next base: position 177,126 of record NZ_JAPZVQ010000010.1, read on the forward strand.
CGCCGACGGCCGCCTCCCGCTCCTGGCGCCCATGAGCGAGGTCGCCGGGCGCCTCGCCGTCCAGGCCGGCGCCTACCACCTCCAGCGCCCCGAAGGCGGCCGCGGCACCCTCATGGGCGGCGTCCCCGGGACCGCGCCCGCGCGCGTGGTCATCATCGGCGCCGGCGTCTCCGGCATGAACGCCGCCGCGATCGCGGTCGGCATGCGCGCGGACGTGGAACTCCTCGACCTCAACGTCGACAAGCTCCACGCCGCCGACGACCTCTACCAGGGCCGCCTGCGCACCATCGTCTCCAACCGCTTCGAGGTCAAGCGCGCCTGCCGCGAGGCCGACCTCGTCATCGGCGCCGTCCTCGTCCCGGGCGCCAAGGCCCCCACCGTGGTCGACGACGAAGTGCTCGCCGAGATGAAGGACGGCGCGGTCCTCGTCGACATCGCCATCGACCAAGGCGGCTGCTTCGCGCACTCCAAGGCCACGACCCACGACGACCCCACGTTCACCCACGCGGGCAAACTCTTCTACTGCGTCGCGAACATGCCCGGGGCCGTGCCGAACACGTCGACGTACGCGCTCACGAACGCCACCCTCCCGTACGTCATGAAACTCGCGAACCTCGGCTGGGCCGCCGCCCTCAAGGCCGACCCGGCCCTCGCGCGGGGACTCAACACCTACGCCGGGCAGGTCGTCAACGAACCGGTCGCGATCACACACCACCTGCCGCTCAAGCCGATCGCGCAGGTGCTCGCGGAGAACTGACGTCCCAAGAGGATTCAGGCGCCGCTCCGCGCAGCGGGCGAACTCACGCCGGGTGCCTCGGAGTCTCCCAAGCCGTCGACAGCCTCGATACACTGACGTACAGTCGCTAAGACAGGCAATGGTGAGACGCCCGGCACCCGGTGTCGACCTCGCACCCGGAGGCGCGAAGAAATGAGCAGTGTGGACAGCAACGACAAATGGGCGGCCCTGCGCGGTGCCGCGCAGATGCCTCCCGCTGACGGAACCGAGGACCTCTCCTCGCCCGACCCGGAGACCTACACGAACAAGCGCGAGATCCCGCAGCCCCAGCCGCTGGAGCGCCACGGGCCGGCCCGCGTCATCGCCATGGCCAACCAGAAGGGCGGGGTGGGCAAGACCACCACGACCATCAACCTCGGTGCGGCCCTTGCCGAATACGGCCGGAAGGTCCTCCTCGTCGACTTCGACCCGCAGGGCGCGCTCTCGGTCGGCTTCGGCACCAACCCCCACACGCTCGACCTCACCGTCTACAACCTCCTCATGCAGGACGACGTCGACATCGACGACGTCATGGTGAAGACGAACGTCGCCGGCCTGCGGCTCCTCCCGGCCAACATCGACCTCTCGGCCGCCGAGATCCAGCTCGTCAACGAGGTCGCCCGCGAGCAGACCCTCGCCCGCGTCCTGCGCCCGGTCATCCCCGACTTCGACTACATCCTCATCGACTGCCAGCCTTCGTTGGGGCTCTTGACGATCAACGCGCTCACCGCCGCGCACTCCGTGCTCGTCCCGCTCGAGTGCGAGTTCTTCTCGCTGCGCGGCGTCGCCCTCCTCCTCGACACCGTCGACAAGGTCCGCGAGCGCCTCAACTACGACCTCGAGCTCGACGGCATCCTCGCGACCATGTACGACTCGCGCACCACCCACTCGCGCCAGGTCCTCCAGCGCGTCGTGGAAGCCTTCGGGGACAAGGTGTTCTCCACCGTCATCACCCGCACCGTGCGCTTCCCCGAGACCACCGTCGCCGGTGAGCCCATCACCACCTGGGCCCCCGCCTCCTCCGGCGCACGCGCCTACCGCCAACTCGCCCGCGAACTGATCGCGGCCACCGACAAATGAGCGTCGCGGACTGAGCACTGACAAGTAGTCCGTCGAAAGCCTTCCGCCCCAGGCGTTGCCTCCGTGAAAGCCCGAGTTCACCCCGTGGTGTCCGGGACGTCCGTCTAAGCTTGCGTGCGTGACCGACCAGCAGCCGCCCCAGCTCCCGACCCAGCGGGAGGGCGAACCGGAGGAGGCCGAAAGCGGCTTCCACGTCCGGCTCGCCAATTTCGAGGGCCCGTTCGACCTGCTGCTCCAGCTCATCGGCAAGCACAAGCTCGACGTCACCGAGCTCGCCCTCCACCAGGTCGCCTCCGAGTTCATCGCCTACGTCACCGGCCTCGACGACGCCTGGAACCTCGAGGAGACCTCCGAGTTCCTGCTCATCGCCGCCACCCTCCTCGACCTCAAGACCGCCCGCCTCCTGCCCGGCACCGTCGTCGACGACGAAGAGGACCTCGCCCTCCTCGAGGCCCGCGACCTCCTCTTCGCCCGGCTCCTGCAGTACAAGGCCTACAAGGAGGCCGCCGGCGCCCTCGCGGTCTTCGTCGAGTCCGCCGCGACCCGCGTCCCCCGCAACGTCGGCCTCGAAGAGCGCTACAAGGGCCTCCTCCCCGAACTCGTCCTCGACCTCACCCCCGAAGCCCTGGCCGCCTTGGCGGGCAAGGCGATGAAGCCCAAACCGCCGCCCACCGTCGGCACCGGCCACATCCACATGCAGCGCGTCTCCGTGCGCGAGCACGCCGTCATCCTCTCCCGCCGCCTCCAGCGCGTCCAGACCGCGACCTTCCGGGCCCTCACCTCCGACTGCGAATCCCACCTCGAAGTCGTCGCCCGGTTCCTCGCGCTCCTGGAGCTCTACCGCGAAGCCCTCGTCGGCTTCGAGCAGATGCAGGCGCTCGGCGAGCTGACGGTGCGATGGCTCGGCGGCACCGGCAACACCGATATCGAAGTCGACGAATACGCGGGCTCGCCCGCAGAACCGGAAGCACCAGCGGGGGAGAGCGCATGACCGAGCACCTGGGGGAATCCCTCGAACAGGACCTGGCGACGTGGAAGATGCCCGGCGCCCGGCAGGAGGCCGCGCCGCTGCGCCCCGACACGCCCGCCGACGAACCGCTCACCGAAGGCGACGAGTACGCCGCCGCGCTGGCGAGCGTCCCGGCCCAGACCGACCCCGAAGACGACGAACCCGAGGTCACGGCCACCAGCCCCGTCCCCGACGACGTCGATCTCGGCGCCGTCCTCGAGGCCATTCTCATGATCGCCGAGGAGCCCCTGAGCGAGGAGTTCCTCTCCGCGGTATTGGAGCGGCCACGTTCACAGGTGCGCGAGCAACTGGGCCGGCTCAGCGCCGAATACACTGGTGACGGACGCGGATTCGATCTGCGTCGCCAAGCCGGCGGCTGGCGCTTCTACACCCGGGCCGATTACGCCCGGTACGTGGAGCGGTTCGTCACCGACGGCGCCTCCGCCCGCCTCACCAAGGCGGCGCTGGAGACGCTCGCCGTGGTGGCCTACCGGCAGCCGGTCACCCGCGGCCGCATCTCGGCCATCCGGGGCGTGAACTGCGACGGCGTCATGCGGACGCTGGTGTCGCGCGGCCTGGTCGAGGAGTGCGGGACCGACCCGGACTCGACGGCGACGCTCTACCGCACCACCACCCTGTTCTTGGAAAAAATCGGACTGGACACGGTCGACCAGCTACCAGAGCTGGCCCCGTTCCTGCCGGACGACGTGACGGATATCGAGGAAGATGAACAACGCTGACGAAGAGGGCATCCGCCTGCAGAAAGTGCTGTCGCAGGCCGGGATCGCCTCCCGCCGCGCCGCAGAGGACCTGATCTCCCGCGGGAAGGTCAAGGTCAACGGCGAGCGCGCCCACCTCGGGCAGCGCGTGGACACGTCCAAGGACATCATCCACGTCTCCGGCAAGCGGGTCGTGACCGACGTCGACAAGGTCTACTTCGCGATCAACAAGCCGCGGGGCATCGTCTCGACCATGGAGGACGACGAGGGCCGCCCCTCGCTCGCCGGCATCGCCAAAGGCATCGACCAGCGCGTCTTCCACGTGGGCCGGCTCGACACCGACTCCGAGGGCCTGCTGCTGCTCACCAACGACGGGGAGCTCGCCAACCGCATCATGCACCCCTCGCACGGCCTGCCGAAGGTCTACCGGGCGCAGGTCGCCGGGATCATGGACCGCAACACCTGGAACAAGCTGCTCAAGGGCGTCGAGCTCGAGGACGGCCTCGCCAAGGCCGACAAGCTCAAGATCATCGACGAGCACGCCGGCCAGTCGTTGATCGAGATCACCATCCACGAGGGCCGCAAGCATATTGTGAGGCGGCTCATGGACGAGGTCGGGCACCACGTCTCGCGCCTCGTGCGCACCGAGATGGGTCCGGTCAAGCTGCGCAACCTCAAGCCCGGGACGATCCGCAGGCTCACCCCGAACGAGGTGGGGGAGCTGTTCCGCGAGGTCGGACTCTAGCTAGCTGTAGTGACGGAAGGGCAAGGCCCGGTTAATGTTCGGGCATGTCAACCATTCTGAACGTGATCTGGTTCGTCCTGGCCGGCCTCTGGCTCGCCATCGGTTACTTCTTCACGGGCCTGCTCTTCTGCATCTTCATCGTGACGATCCCGTTCGGCATCGCGAACATGCGCCTGGCGGGGTACGTGCTGTGGCCCTTCGGCCGCACCGTGGTCTACGACCCGTCCGCCGGCTGTTTCTCGTTGCTGGGCAACATCCTCTGGCTGATCCTGTTCGGCTGGGAGCTGGCGTTGGCGCACCTCGTCACCGGGTTCCTCCAGGCGGTCACGATCATCGGCATCCCGCTGGCGGTGGCGAACTGGAAGATGATCCCGATGGCGCTGTGGCCGATGGGCGCCCGGGTGATCGAAAAGCGTTGATGCAGCGCATCCCCGACCGTGCGGTCATTCCACGCGGTGCACATTTACGTCTCCGCAGGCGTTCGCCGCGGGTTACCAGGTAGAACCGGGCATGATGTAGGTTTGCTTGGTTTGCAGTTGAAGAACGGAGCGCGACAGTGCCTGAGCAGAAGAGCGGACCGGTCGTCGCGATCGACGGCCCGTCCGGGGCCGGGAAGTCGACCGTGGCGAAGACATTGGCGACCGCGATCGACGCCGCGTACCTCGACACCGGCGCCATGTACCGCGCCGCGACGCTGGCGGTCCTCAACGCCGGCGTCGACCCCTCGCAGACCGCACAGGTCACCAAGACCGTGAAGAACGCGAAGCTCGAGTTCGGGACGACCCCCGAGGACCCGTTCACCCGCGTCGACGGCGAGGACGCCGACCTGGCGATCCGCGGCGACGACGTGACGAAGGCGGTCTCGGCGGTGGCCGGGAACAAGACGGTGCGGAAGTTCCTCATCGACGAGCAGCGGCGGATCATCGCCGATGCCAAGGCGGGCATCGTGGTCGAAGGCCGCGACATCGTCTCGGTCGTCGCCCCCGACGCCGACGTCAAGGTCTACCTCACCGCCGACCCGGTCGAGCGCGCCAAGCGCCGCGCGGCCGAGAACGGCGCCGACGCGACCACCACCGCGAAGGACATCGAGCGGCGGGACACCGCCGACTCGAAGACCACGAAACCCCTGGAGGCCCCGGAGGGGGCCGTGGTGATCGACTCCACGACGCTGCCGATCGTGGAGGTAGTGGCCAAGATTCTGGCCTTGCTGAACAACAGGGACATTGATGAGTGACGAAGAGACCTGGACCGACGCCGACGGTTGGAGCGAGAGCGACGACGTCGACGAACGCGGTCCGGTCCCGACGGTGGCCGTGGTCGGCCGCCCCAACGTGGGCAAGTCGACCCTGGTCAACCGCATCCTGGGCCGCCGCGCCGCGGTGGTGCAGGACGAACCGGGCGTGACCCGCGACCGCGTCGCGTACGACGCCGAGTGGGCCGGGCGCGAGTTCAGCCTGGTCGACACCGGCGGCTGGGACCCCGACGCCGAGGGCATGGCGAAGTCCATCGCCCTGCAGGCCGAGCTGGCGATGCGCACTGCGGACGTGATCGTGTTCGTGGTCGACTCGCGTGTGGGTCCCACGGACGCCGACGAGGCGGCCGTGCGCATCCTGCGCTCGACCCGCAAGCCGGTGATCCTGGTGGCCAACAAGGCCGACTCGGAGCGCCAGGAGGCCGAGGTCCACGAGCTGTGGAGCCTGGGCCTGGGCGAGCCGTTCCCGATCTCGGCCCTCCACGGCCGCAACTCGGGCGACCTGCTGGACAAGATCATCTGGGCGTTCCCCGAGGAGCCCACGGGCCAGCTCAAGGAGCGCGGCCCCCGCAAGGTGGCCCTTGTCGGGCGCCCGAACGTCGGCAAGTCGAGCCTCCTCAACCGCATCGCGGGCGAGGACCGCGCGGTCGTCGACAACGTCGCGGGCACCACCGTCGACCCGGTCGACTCCGTCGTGGAGATCGACGGCGAGGACTGGATCCTCGTGGACACCGCGGGCCTGCGCAAGCGCGTCAAGTTCGCCTCGGGCACCGAGTACTACGCCTCGCTGCGCACCGAGGCGGCCGTGGAGGCCGCCGAGGTCGCCCTGGTCCTCCTGGACGCCTCGGAGCCCATCAGCGAGCAGGACCAGCGTGTCCTCACGCAGGTGACCGAGTCCGGTCGTGCGATGGTCCTGGCGTTCAACAAGTGGGACCTCGTGGACGAGGACCGGCGGTACTACCTGGAGAAGGAGATCGACCGCGAACTCGGCCAGGTCTCCTGGGCGCCCCGCGTCAACGTCTCCGCGATGACCGGCCGCGCCGTCGAGAAGATCGCCCGCGCCCTGCGCGAAGCCCTCGAAGGCTGGGGCCAGCGCATCAGCACCGGCGAGCTCAACAAGTGGATCAGCGACCTCCAGGCCGCCACCCCGCACCCGACGCGCGCCAACAAGGCCCCGAAGGTCATCTACGCGACCCAGGCCGCCGCCGAACCGCCGCGCTTCATCCTCTTCACGAACGCGCCGTTCGAGAAGCAGTACCTGAAGTTCATCACCCGCAAGCTCCGCGAGGACTTCGGCTTCGTGGGAACGCCCATCGACCTGGTGGTCAAACCCCGCGAATCCCGCAAGAAGGACAAGCGCAAATAGCCCCGCTCACACCGGGGACCTCGCCTCAGAGGCCCCCGGGGCTATAGGCTAAAGTTGTCACCGCTGCGGACAACGCGGCGGAAAACGGGCTGTGGCGCAGCTTGGTAGCGCACTTGACTGGGGGTCAAGGGGTCGCAGGTTCAAGTCCTGTCAGCCCGACAGTGAAGCCCCAGGCCAGGGACAATGTCCCAGGCCTGGGGCTTCGTCGTTGGCGGCTCTCGCTTGTCATTCGCTTGTCTCGATGAACCAGGATGCCTCGGATCGCCTCGGCACGGAACTCCCTGGCTCTATGATCTGGAACGCTCACTAGCGGCTCACTTGAAGGTCCCATAGCTGCATGCGTTGCTACAGAAGCGAACTGGACTTGGGATATAACTCGATCACGAGCTATCTGGGTTTCCCTTGAGGGACTGCCGGATGCAAGTTGCTGCCGCCGTTGCATGCTCACGAGGTGAAAATGCCGACGCGACGTGGCCAATTCAGTGCTTGAAAGCCTTGATCGGTCCCACACCCAACGGGGGCATTCTGAAGCCTCGGACGCCGGGCTCATAACCTGGAGATCGGTGGTTCAAATCCGCCTCCCGCTACCAAGAAATACCAGGTGAAACCTGGTTTCCTCAAAAGAGGGAGCCGGGTTTTCCATGCCTGTTGCTCGTTCGTTGTTCGGATGAACCATGATTCCTCGGCACCGCCGTCAAGCGCCAGAGATCCATGGAGTGATTCAGAGAAATCTATTTGTGCACCTCTTGAGCGATTCCGGAAGTCCATGCGGCGCAATGCGGATCTGATGCTCGTGTGTACCTTGAAGAGTTCCTTAGAGAAGCTGAAAGATCAAGAGCCTCAAGCGAAACGCGCATCCCAATGGTCACCGCTTGAGCCTCCTTGCTTCCCGGGTTCCCCGCGACAGGCGGCGACCGTCGTCAGGCGCAAGACGGCCAGCCCGAGCAGCTCAACCTCCGTCCGGGCCGCGACAAGTCCGCCACTGAAGGCATCGGGGCGCCCACCGACATCCCGGAGCACCTGGTGGCGATGCGCGACTACGGGTACAAGGCGCTTCGGATGTCCGCATCGGTAGGGGAGAAGGTGATCGGCCACCTCCCGCTGCCCGAGTAGGCAGCGCTGACAAACCGCCGCGTCCGGCATGCAGCCACGCATGGACCGGTCCGGGTTTGGGAGGAGGACTTGAGCCGGGTTCGCTCTCAGGGTTCTCCGAGCGCGTCTCTTGGAGACGGGTGCGGCGGGACCCGGGTCCCGCCGCACCTGGAGTCAGCTCGTGATCCGGAAGGTGGCGTCGGCCTTGCCGCCGCTGTCGCCGCTGGGGATCGCGGCGGTCCGGAGGATGTTGTACGAGTGGCGCACATGCTGGCCGGAGTCGCCGTAGAGCTGGAACGAGGTCCAGGCCGAGTCCGCGAGGCCGGCGACCGTGCGGAAGGTGGCGTCCTCGGCGAACTTCGCCGAGCCGTCGTTCTCCTCGAGCTTGAGGACCGTGTCGCTCACGCGCAGGTAGTAGCCGGGCAGGTTGACGGACTCGAACGAGACGCAGTCGTCGGCGCGGTCGGCCAGTCCCGTGGCGACCTGGAACCAGGTGTCTGCGGCGGGGCTTGCGTTCTCCGCGATGCCCGCGGCGAAGCCGACGTGGCGCCAGTACCGGGTCTGGAAGTTGTAGGCCTGGATCCGGTTGTAGGGCACCGTGGCTCGGTCGCGGGTGTACAGGAGCGTGCCGTACCCGAGGGCGTCGTACCCGCCGGAGGTCGAGCCGTAGTCGCCGCCGCCGCCTTCCGGAGCGACCTGCCCGGCGATGGCGGCGGTGTTCGGCATTTCGATGCCGCGCCGAGAGTAGTAGTGGCCGTAGACCATCGCCCACACCGGCCGCACACTGCCGCGCCCCCCGCTGCTGATGACCGTCTGCTCGTTGTAGGTGCAGTTGTTGCTGGAGCCCCAGCTGTAGGTGGTGTAGGGGACGTCGTTGCCGAGGTTGTAGGAGGCGACGTACTCGGCCGCCTTGGCGAACGCGTTGTCGTCGGCCGAGTAGAGGTCGATCCCCTGGTTCCAGGCCGTCTCCATGAACGTGGCCATGAGCCCGATGCCGAGGATGGTGTGGGCCTGGTCGCGGCCGGACTCCTGCCACTGCGCGAGGCCGTCGTGGTGGGTGAAGGGGATCGCGCCCCGGATGGAGCCGTTGCCGACGCCGTTCCAGAAGTAGTCGAGGGCTTGGTCGATGATCGTGTCGTCGTCGCAGAGGATGCCGGTCGCGAGCACCTCGTTCATCGCGGCCAAGTCCCAGTTCGCCCAGTAGTGGGTTGCGCAGGTTCCGTTGTGGCTGCTGAGGAAACCTGTGGTCAGAGGGTGGAAAACGTCCAGCATCATGTTCTGGAAGGCCCCGAGGTCGAAGCCCGGGGCGTCGCGCAGCAGTTCGGCGGCGTTCGCGAACTGGTAGCCCTGGAGGCCGGCGCACAGGAGCGCGTCAGTGCTGCCGTTGATCTCGGTCAACGTCGAGGACCAGGCGTTGCAGATCGCGACGGCGGCGTCGCGGTTGGCGGTCGTGCCGGCGATGCGCCAGCGCAGGGCGTTCTGGTAGGCGGCGTGGACGTCCCTGTAGAGCACCGGGTAGTTCTGGGTGCCGGTGCCTCCGCGTGTGATGACGGAGGTGGCGCTGGGAGTCCAGGTGCTCTGGGAGTGGGAGGAGGCCGTCAGTTTGTTCCAGCCTGTGAGCCAGGGCTCGGCGCCGGCGGCGACTTTCGCCTTGATGTAGTCGAGGTCGGATTGGGTGTGAAGGATCGCCGGGTGGCCCATGGCCTGAAGGCCGGCGGTCTGGGCCTCGGCGTTCTGGGCGGTGTCGAAGGCCAGGGTGCCGAGCCCGGCGAGTGCGAGGCCGCCGGTGACTGCGGCGCCTTTGAGGAGTGGCCGCCGGGCGAGGCGGCTCGTGTCGAATAGTGTCATGGTGCTTCCTTGCGCCATGCGGTGAGGCCGGGGATGTCACCGCGAACAAAAGCGTGATCGCTCACGCAGGGCTTACGATATCCAGATTGATGGATACATGTCAATACCGCGGTTCGGGCGATAGGCATATCGCCCCACCGTGTTCGAGCGCGGTGAACTCGATCCGACCGGCTCGGGTCGGACTCGAAGTCGCCTCTATGGACCCGTAGGGCGTTGAGAACGAAAGGGTTCGGTTCTCGGGCATGCGTCGCGGCAAGGCCGTGCGCGGTGGCTCGAGTCGGCGCGCTTGGCGTGCGGTAGGGATAATGAGCGATATGCAGCGACGTGTGACCATCGAGGACATCGCCCGTGAAGCCGGTGTCTCGCGACAGACGGTGACCCGGGCGATGAACGACATGCCCCGCATCAGTGAAGCGACACGGGCCCGCGTCCTCGAGGTCAGCGAACGGCTCGGCTACCGCCCCAGCCGCTTCGCCTCGAACCTGGCCCGGACGAGCAAGGCCAAGACCATCGCGTTCGTCGTCGACTCCTTCCGCAACCCGTACTACTCGGAACTGACCGCCGATCTCCTCGACGCGGCCTCGGCCCGCGGATGGCAGATGACGATCGCCTCCCACGAGAACGAACCCGAACTCGAACTCATCGGCCGCCTCGCGGGCGAAGTGGACGCGATCGTCGGCTACCTCAGTGAACCCGACGAGACCGCCCTGGTCGCGGCGGCCCGCGGGGTGCCGATAGTCCTCCTCGGGAGCACCGTGACCACCGAAAGCCTCCACTCCATCGACCTCGACTTCATCAGCGCATTCCGCAAACTCATCCCCGAACTGGAGTCCCGGGGCTCGCGGCGGTTCGCCCTGCTCGAGAGCCAGCCGCTCGGCACCGAGTACGACCCGAGCACCCGCCGGATCGCCTACGAGCGCGCCGTCGACACGCGGTCGGCGGAGGCGGTCGTGGTCTGCGAGGCGCCGCCGCAGTCGGTGGATGCCGGTGAACTCGGCTTCAACGAACTGATGGATCGTTTCCCCGACACCGACACCGTGATCGCCTTCAGCGACCTCATCGCGATGGGCGCCCTGCGGGCCGCCCACCACCGCGGCATCGACGTGCCTGGGCAGGTGCGGCTCGTCGGCGTCGACGGACTCTCGCTCGGCGCCGTCACTTCGCCCGCCCTCACCAGCTTGGCGATACTGGGCACAGAGTTCACCGAGCAGATCGCCGACGTCACTGAAAGGGCGCTCAGCGGTGCCGAGGTCCCGTTCGAGCACCGTTCGGTCGTGCCGTTGGTGATCTGGCGCGAATCCGCCTGAACTGCAAGAGCGGATCGACAGTCACGGAGGCCGGTACTCGGCAGGGCACTCGTGTCGGTCAGCGCATGAGGCGGACCGTGGCGATCGCGGGCGTCGGGTTGCCGTCGAGAGCGGTGAACTTGAGTTCGAGTGCGCCCGCGCGCGGTTCCGTCGTGAGCTCACCGGGGAGGCCGTAGTCGGAGTCGAAGCTTCCGCGACCCTCTTCCCAGTGCTCCTCGGCAAGAAGCACTCCGGCCAGGTGCACGGCGACCGAGCAGGGTTTCCCTTCCAACCGGTAGCCGACGCGGAGGAGGCGGCCCTGGTGCCCGGAGTCGTCGAGGATCACGGACATGTCCGCCATGGTCCTGCGTGCGCGTTCCCCGGCCTCGTCGACGGCGACTTCGGTGGTCTCACCGCGGAAGCCGTGGTCGCTCTCGGGCTGCTGCTCGCCGAAAGCGACCTTGTCGACCGTTCTGGCGTCGAGCACGAGAGTACCGAGGTCGATGTCGGTGAGTGCCGCCCTCCGCTCCTCGACCCTGCGCTTTCCGGCGACGGGCCAGTAGACGGTGTACCGGCAGTCGTGGACCTCGTAGAACGGCACGACTTCGGCCTCGCCCGCCGGCTCGGTCGTGGCGAGCCGAAATCGAAGGGGCGCTTCGCGGGTGAGGACCTCCTCGGGAGGGAGGTCCTCGACGATGGGCACATCGGCGAAGCGCAGGAGCGGGCCGCCGGCGACATGGCCCATGCGGCTGTCGTCGGCGAGGAGGCCGCCTAGGTGCTCTTCCCCGGTCCGGGCGGCGAGCAGTACCGGTCCGGCGAAGTAGGCCTGCCACGGCGAGCCGTCGGGGAGACGCTCGGCCGAGAGTCGCAGCGGGATCCGGAAGGCGACCGCATCGCCCGATCGCCAGACGCGGTCGATGATCACCGCGCCAGGGGCGGTCTGACTGCTCACAGCCTCGCCGTTGACGGTGAGGTCGGCGAGGCCGTCGCTCCAGCCCGGTACTCGCAGTCGGAGCTTGAAACTCCGGTACCCGTCCAGATCGAAGGTGAGTTGGACGTGCTCGTCGGCGGGGAAGTCCGTCTCCAGATGGACCCGGCCGCCGAACTCGGGAGCGTCGAGGAGCGCGGCGGCGTAGAGGTTGACCGCCAAGGCGCCGTCGTGCTCGCCGAAGATCCACTTGCCGTATTCGGCCTGGGACTCGATGCCGGTGCCGACACAGCACCACATGCCGAGCGAGGGTTGGGAATAGACGCGGTAGTGGCGGGGGCGCATCGGGGTGAAGTAGACGAGGCCGCCGTGCCCGGGGTGCTGGGAGGCCAACTGGTGGTTGTAGATCGCGCGCTCGACGAAGTCGAGGTGGGCGGGTTCGAGGGCGGTCTCGGCGAGCCGCTGCGTCAGTCTGAGCATGTTGTAGGTGTTGCAGGTCTCGGGTCCCTCGCGGTCCTCGATCATCGCGCTGAAGTCGTCCGCGGAGTGGAAGTGCTCGCGGACGCTGTTGCCGCCGATGGCGACCGTGCGGTGCTCGACGACCTGGTGCCAGAAGAACGATGCGGCGTCGAGGAGGCCCCGGTCGCCGCGGACGGCGGCGGTGGCGGCGTAGCCGACGGCTTTGGGGATCTGGGTATTGGCGTGGCGACCGGTGAGATCGTCGCGGCGTTCCAGGAGAGGGTCGAGGATGGCGCGGTGGGAGAAGCGCAGGGCCGCATCGGCATGATCGGTTCGACCGGTGATGGCGGCGAGGTCGGCGAAGGCTTCGTTCATGCCGCCGAATTCGGTGTCGAGCATGGCCTCGAACGCGTCGTCGCCCATCGTCTCGGCGATGTCGAGCCACCAGTCGGCGAGTCGGACCGCGACCGCCAAGGCCCGCTCGTGGCCGAGCAGGCGGTGGGCGTCGATGAGGCCGGCGAAGGTCTTGTGCAGGTTGTACCAAGGCACCCAGTGGTCGCTCGATCCGAGCGACCGGGCTGCTTCGACGCCGCCTCTACGCAGGCGCTCGAAGAGTGCGGCGCCGTCGGGGATGCCGCCGATGTACCCGGTGCCGAGGTGCGCTTGGGCGCGTTCGAGTTCAGCGACCATGTGCTCGAGTCGCCGACGCGGTTCGGGCTTCCCGGTCGCCACCGAGAGTCGGGCGAGCGCGGACAGGTAGTGGCCGCCGATGTGGCCGTCGAGGCCGGAGTCCTCCCAGTTGCCGTAGCTCGCGGCGCGCGGTTCGAGACCGGCCTCGCGGAGGAACGGTGCGAGCAGCCGGTCCGGGTCCATCGCGAGGACGTAGTCGAGGTCGGTGCGCACCGCGCGTGCGAACAGGCCGTCGAGCAGCGTGACGCGGGAGAGCGGGAAGGCTTTCATAGGAGTCCTTGAGGGTCGTCCGGGTCGGGAACCGGGGAGCATGATCACGGCTCTTCATCGATCTCGGCGCTGAGTAGCGCCTGAGTCGCATCGATGCTACGGTATGCGTGACCGCTCACGCAAGGATCGTTTCACCGTCTGACATGCGACTTCGATCGGAGCGGTCGCCCGTAGATCACCATGCGGGCGTCGAAGCGATGCTTCGACCACGGCACTGATGTCGGCTCGGCCCACCGGCTGAGGCCGCCTCAAGAGCGCCGGCGCGCTGTCTGCGGCCGGATTCACCAGGCCCTCACAAGACGTCGCCCAGCCCGGCCGCCCCAGTACTCACAAACGCCTTATCCCTCACCCTTGTCAACGCTGATCAAAGGAGGCCCCTCTCATGAACGAAATCTCTCGCCGCAAGCTTCTCGGTGCCGCAGGCGCCGCGGCCGCTGCAGCGGCCATCGGGTCCACTGCCGCCTGTTCCGATAACCGCACCGGCGACGGCGCATCAGGCGGCGGCTATGACATGCCCACGTTCCAACCTGCCCCTGAACTGGACGTTCAGCCGGTGTTCTCTTCCGAGACGCCCGGTATGGAGGACGTCTACATCGAGGCCCCCAAGACCTGGTTCAAGTCCGTCAACCGCGAGCCCGGCTCTGGCGGCACGGTCACGTCCTTCCAACTCACCTGGGGCGACCCGTCGATGCCGCTGGAGGACGGCAACCAGTACTGGCAGGAGCTGAACGACCGCCTCGGCGTCAGCTACGAGCCGCAGTTCGTGCCGCAACCGACCTTCGACCAGAAGTTCGCGACGATGCTCGCCTCCGGCGAGGTCCCCGACCTGGTCTTCGTCAACGACCAGTCCGCGGTCAACCTGCAGGGCATCCGCGACGGCGCGTTCGCCGACCTCTCCGAAGTGCTCTCGGGCGACAATATCCTCAAGTGGCCCAACCTGGCCGCGCGCAAGGAGGAGATCTGGAAGGCCAGCCTCAAGGACGGCCGCATCTACCAGATCCCCTCGATCGTCTGGGCCCTCACCAATGTCCCGGTGATCCGCACCGACCTATTCGGCCAGACCAGTGTCGGTATCGCGCCCGCTGACGCCGACCAGCTGCTGACAGCCCTCAAAGAAGTCTCGGCGCTCGGTTCGGGCCCCGGTGGTCAGAAGGTCTACGGCCTCAACCGGTACGACCCGATCCTGTGGCGTCGCCACTTCAAGGTCGGACCCGACTGGCTGCTCGACGCCAACGGCGACCTGGTCCATGCCATCACGACCGAGAACTACAAGGCCATGCTCACCTGGCTCGCCCAAGCCTGGTCCGAAGGCGTCTTCGACCCGGTCTCGATGAGTCCCAACCCCGCCGACATCGTCTCGGGCGCGGCCCTTGGCATGGAGGCGGTCGGCGGCGCGTTCACCTCCGGCGACGGCCTCTTCCTCAAGGAGAAGGATCTTCCCGGCGCGGCCTACGACTATCTGGATCTGCCCGGTTTCGACGGCACGGCTCAGGTCGTCGTCCGCAACGTCCCCTACGGCCGGTCCACCTGTGTCTCAGCCGCCGCGGCCGAGGACGAGGACCGCCTGGTCGAGATCCTCAACGTCCTCGACTACTTCTCGGCCCCTTACGGTTCCGAGGAGGCCCTGTTCGTGGGCAGCGGCATCGAGGGCCGCCACTACAACTTCGACGAGAACGGCCTCCCGGCCGCCACCGGCGAGCACCTGACCGAACTCGGCGTCCAGTACGTCGGGGTCGTCTCGGGCGACAACTCCTACCGCGGCCACCCGAACCAGGCCAAGTGGCTCGACTCGTTCTCACAGGTGATGGAGGCGACCGCGCAGAACTCGATCGTCCGCCCGCTCGAGGGCCTCGAATCCGACTCGGCCACTTTCATCACCAAGGGCGCCCAGCTCGCCCAGCTGTTGACGGACTTCGAGAACGGCGTCGTCTCCGGCCGGGAAAGCGTGGACGACCTGCAGTCGTTCATCGACAACTACATGTCGCAGGGTGGTACGCAGGTCCGCGACGAATACGCCCAAGCCCTCAAGGACGCCGGCAAGTGAGCGTGCAGACCGCATCCGACCCCGGGACCCGCGTCAAGCGGGCCCCGGGGTCTCCCGCATCACCCCGGCGGCGCAAACTCTCGCTGGGGCAACGGATCTGGCGCGAACGCTGGTCCTACACGTTCATCGTCCCGGGCGCGCTGTTCTTCCTAGTGTTCGCGTACGTGCCGATGCTCGGCAACGTCGTCGCGTTCCAGCAGTACTCGCCGTTCCGCGGCATCGAAGGCTCGCCCTGGGTGGGGTTCGCGAACTTCAACGCGATCTGGACCGACCCCGAAGTGCTCACGGCCCTGCGCAACACGCTCATCATCGCGGTGTTGCAGCTGGTCTTCGCCTTCCCCGCGCCGATCGCGCTCGCGCTCCTCCTTAACTCGCTGATCTCCGACCGCGTCAAGCGCATGGTGCAGACGGTCGTCTACCTCCCGTACTTCCTGTCCTGGGTCATCGTCATCTCCGTGTGGCAGCAAGTCCTCGGCGGCGGCGGCCTGGTCGCGGGCATCCTCGACGCCTGGGGCATGAGCGGTTTCGACGCCATGACCAACGCCGACACCTTCAAGGTCCTGGTCGTCGCCCAGAACATCTGGAAAGAATGTGGCTGGGGCACCATCATCTTCTTCGCGGCCATCGCGGGAATCCCGAACGACCGGTACGAAGCCGCAGCGATCGACGGCGCCACCCCGTGGCAGCGCACCTGGCACATCACGCTCCCGGCACTCGTCCCGGTCGCCACGCTCCTGCTCATCCTCAACATCGGGTCGATCCTCACCGTCGGGTTCGAACAACTCCTGTTGCAGCAGCCCATGGTCGGAGCGAACGCCGCGCAGGTACTCGACACGTTCGTCTACTTCAGAGGCGTCATGGGCGGCCAGTGGGGCATCGCCACGGCCGCAGGCCTGCTCAAGGGCGTCATCGGCACGATCCTCGTGCTCGCATCGAACAAGCTCGCGAAGAAGATGGGCGGAGAGGGGATCTTCTAATGGCCACAGCGACAATGACCCGACCGGGCAAGGCCGGGACCCCGCCCTGGATGGCCCCGCCGTCCATATGGGTCAGAGGCATCAAGGCGCTCGTGATCGTCCTGATCGTGATCACCATGATCTACCCGCTCGTGTACGTGATCGCGATGAGCTTCGCCTCGCCCTCGCAGGCGAGGGCGGGCGTCATCTTCCCGACCGAGTTCTCCCTCGACGCCTACCGCGCGATCTTCAACGGTGGCACAGTAACGCAGGGCCTCAGCAACTCGCTGTTCATCACGGTCGTCGGCACCCTGCTCTCCCTCGCCGCGACCTCGATGCTCGCCTGGGGCCTGGCCCGGACCCGCCAAGTCCCCGGCGCCAAAGCCGTCCTGATCATGGTCCTGGCGACCATGTTCTTCAGTGCGGGCATCATCCCGAACTTCATGCTCATCAAGTACCTCGGGCTCCTAGACTCGACCTGGTCGCTGATCATCCCGGGCCTCATCTCGGCCTTCAACATGATCGTCATCAGGAACTTCTTCCAAGGCCTGCCCGAGGAACTCATCGAAGCCGCCAGGATCGACGGCGCGGGCGAATGGCGGATCTTCCTCCAGATCGTGCTCCCGCTGTCGAAACCCGTTCTCGCCGTGATGGGCCTGTTCTACGCGGTCGGCTACTGGAACACCTACTTCAACGCGCTCCTCTACATCAACGACAGCGAGAAGTGGCCCATCCAGGTCGTCCTGCAGCAGTACGTCCTCGCCGGGGTCCAGATCCCGGGGGCGATCGTCTCGCCGGACCAGCCGCCGCCTCCGGGCGTGACGCTCCAGATGGCGGTCATCGTCCTCGCCACCCTGCCGATCCTCATCGTCTACCCATTCCTCCAGCGCTACTTCACCAAAGGCGTCCTCACCGGCGCCATCAAAGGCTGATATGCCGAGGGCGGAGCCGGAAATACAACGGCCCCGCCCTCCGGGGGAGGAGCGGGGCCAGATGATGGTTCAGATGACTCCGATGAACTCGGAGAGAGCGCCGTTCCTGGTGAAGACGGGGATGCGTTCGATCGGGGCGGCTGCCGTGATCCACTGGCCCCCTTCATGTTTCACGCCAGTGTGGAAGTCGGTCCAGGCCGCGCCGACCGGGAGGTAGACGCGGCGTTCGGTGGCGTGAGGCTGGACCACCGGGGCGACCAGGAGGTCCGGGCCGAACATGTACTGGTCGGTCAGCTCCCAGCAGGCCGCGTCGTCGGGGAATTCGTGGAACATGCCGCGCATGACCGGCTGGCCCGATTCGCTGGCCTCGGTCATGAGCCGACGCGTATAGGGGCGCAAGGCCTCGCGGAAGTGCACGTAGCGGGAGAGGATCTCGTACACCTCCTCGCCGAAGCTCCACAGCTCGTTCGGACCGCCGGTGTCGCAGCGCTCGGAGCCGTCCGCAGCGAAGATCTTGTGGCCGGGATGGCGGGCACCGTGCATGCGCATGACCGGGCAGAACGCGGCGAACTGGAACCAGCGCACGAGGAGGTCGTGGAAGTCGGGGTCTTCGGTCTTCCCGCCGTGGAAGCCGCCGATGTCGGTGGTGAACCACGGGATGCCCGCAACGCCCATGTGGATCCCGGCGGTGATCTGGTGCCGGAAGTCCTCATAGGTCGAATGGATGTCACCCGACCAGACCAGGGCCCCGTAGCGCTGGCTCCCGGCCCAGGCGCACCGGACCAGGTTCACGACCTCCTCCTGGCCGGCTCCGCGCTGGCCCTCGTAGAACATGCGGGAGAACGCCTGGGGGTAGACGTTGCCGACCTCGAGGACCGTTCCCGCGTGGTAGCGGTAGTTGCCGAAGTCGTAGACGCCGAACTCGGGCTCGGCCTCGTCCAGCCAGAAGATCTTGACGCCGAGGTCGTGGTAGTTGCGGCGGATGACGTCCCAGGCGGCTTCGCGGGCGCGCGGGTTGGTTGCGTCGAGGAACATGCTCGGGCCGAGGAACCCCATCTGGAGCGCCGTGCCGTGCTCGGTGCGCACGAGCAGGTTGTCCTTCTTGAACGCCTGGAAGTTCTCCGATGCGGTCGAGATCTGCGGCCAGATCGAGACCATGAGCTCGATGCCCATCTCCTTGAGCTCGGCGACCATCGCGGCCGGGTCCGGCCAGAACTCCTCCTCGAAGCGGAAGTCGCCCATCTTGGGCCAGTGGAAGTAGTCGGCGACGATCACGTCCATGGGGAGGCCGCGCCGTTTGTGCTCTCGCGCGACTTCCAGGAGCTGCTCCTGGTTCCAGTACCTGAGCTTGCACTGCCAGTACCCGAGCCCGTATTCGGGCATCATGGGGGCGTGGCCGGTCGCATCGGCGTAGGCGGCGCTGATCTGCGCCGGAGTGTCCCCTACCGTGATCCAGTAGTCGAGCTGCTGGGTGGACTCGGCGATCCACTCGGTCCGGTTGGCGCCGAACGCGGCCGTTCCGATAGCGGGGTTGTGCCAAAGGAACCCGTACCCGGCGCTGGAGACCACGAACGGAACACTGACTTGCGAGTTCCGGTGGGCCAGCTCGAAGATGTTGCCCTTGATGTCGGCGACGGTCTGCTGGTATTGGCCCATGCCCCAGAGCTTCTCGTCCGCGGCGGATTCGAACGCGGCGCGCAGGTGGTGCGAAGCCCCGGCCAGCGGCCGGAAGTGGCGGGCCTTGTATTTGAGGGCGCCGCCGGTTTCCTTGAGCACGGTACGGCCGTCGGCGTCGAGGAACTCCACTGTGCACTGGAAGACGTGGTAACCGGTCTGATGGTCCAGGCCGCCCCAGGCGCGCAGTACCGCCGTGATCGCGCCGTTGGTGAGGGTCGCGGTCTCGCCCTCCACAGTGATGGCGACCGGGACCGATTCCGGTTCCAGGAGAGCAAAGTCGGTGTCGAGCACGTCCCCAGCCGGATTGCCGCGCACCCGAAGCGAGTTCCGCCCCCAGGCCTGGACGACAAGGGTCTCCCCGTCGCCGCGCCAGATCACGGCGTCGTCGGTGGTCTCGAACGTGGTCATGAATGCTTCCTTTTCACATCGCGGTGCGGCCGACGCTGTTTCAGCGAACCGGAGCACCGGGAACGTTGCGATACATAGGCAGGCGGGTAAGTACGCAGACAGGCAGTACACGAGTACGGCCGGACGGCGGTGAAGAACGTCGTCGCCTTCGACGACTGGGAACGGGCCCGAGCGCGGCGGCGCTCGGGCCCTCATTACCGGGTGGGTCAGGATTCGACGAGTGCGGTGACCGCCTCGGCGAGTGCGCCGGCGGCGGTGTCCACCTCCTCTTGCGTTGCGCCCTTGTCGTCGGCGGCGGTTTGGGCGGCGTCGCGGGCGCTCACCATTGCGGTCCAGGATTCGGCGGTCCAGTCCCCTTCGGACAGGGCCGCCGCGTCGTCAAGGAGGACCTCGAGACCGGTCTTGTCGATGACTTTGACGATGAACTGGAGTTCGGCCACGTTGCAGTACCCGCCGCCGCCGCTGATCCGAACAGCCTCATAGGAGACGGGCTCGGTCAGGGTGATCGTGTTCCATCCCGCGACCGGGGTTCCGGTGTTCGCGAACGTGGTCCAGGTGGTGCCGCCGTCGTTTGAGCCTTGGATGAGCATCCCGGTCGCCCGGGAGACCGCGCCGATGCGCGGGTGGTACTTGACCGCCTCGATCGCGAACGCGGTGCCGTCGCTCGGGAGCACGGTGTTGGTGCAGGACTTCGTGGTCGTGTCCGTGTAGGTGGCGGTGTTCCCGTCGAACATGCGCCAGCCGTTGGCCGCAGCGCTGGTCGCGCCGTCGGCGGTCGCAGTGCTCGCGGCGACCCAGGACTGGTCGATGGTCGCGGGCGCCTCAGTCAGCAAGGGGTCCAAGAGGTCCCAGGCATCGAGAAGCCGCAGCGCGAGCGCGGTCTCGTCGGCGCCTTCCTCGGTGAGGGCGGCGCGGATCGCGGCGACCTCACGGGGGAAAAGGATCCGGGACTCCCGGGTGTACTGGCTCAGGTCGACCGCGTCGGCGCGCTCCAGAATCGGTTCGATGTCGAGGTCAAGCGACCCGAAGACTCGCAGTTCGGCGATGTCGATGTAGGTGCTGTTGCTGACGCGCAGGTAGCGGTAGCTTCCGGTATCGGTTGCGTCGAGGTTCTGCCACGCCATGGTCTTGAACGGCTGCTCGGCGATGGTCGTCCAGTGCTCGAGGTCGTCGGAGCCCTGGAATACCAGGTCGGGCATGCGGATCATGCCGTTGTTGTTCTGAGCGGCAAGATAGTCGATCCGGTCGAGGCGGTAGGTCGAGCCCTCTCCGAAGTCCCAGACGAGGTGGAACTGCCCGTCCACGGCCGCCACGCTGCTCTGCGTGGTGGCTTTGGCGTCCAGCATCTGCGCCGCTTGTGCGGCCTTGGTCGCGTCGGTCTCGCCGCTCGCGTTTACCACTGCCGGAATCGACATGTCGATGAGGTTCGACTCGTCGGCACCGTACAGATAAGTGCCGTCGGTCGAACCGTGGATCGTCTCGGCGATCTGGCCTTTGGCGGTGGTGTGGTCGATGACGACATCGAGCCGTTCGCCGCCGGCGAGCTCGCCGAGGGTGCCGGTCGCGGTCCACGACAGGCCGTCTTCACTCGTCGCGGCCAGCTCCTGGCCGCCGACCGAGACGCTCACGTCCGAGATCGCCTTGGGGCTGGAGAACGCGACCTGGACATTGTCGCCCTCGGTGACGCGGCTGGAGAGCGCGTCAGACGACGACACGGACACCGTGTCGATGTCGCCCTTGACTTCGGAGCGGACGCCGTCGATGCGGAGCCGGGTGAAGCCCCACAGGCCCGGATAGGCCGGGTCGGTCGCGATACCGGGGTTGTCGACCTGGAGCTTCAGGTACCGGTATTGCTGCCCCTTGTGCTCTGCGACGACGCCGATGGTGTCCCATTCGTTCGTGTTCTCGGTGTCGCGTTCGGTCAGGAGGTCCCAGGTGACGCCGTCGTTCGAGCCGTACACATTGGTGCCCTCCATCCGGTTCCCGAAGTTGAAGCCGGCCAGGAAGCTGAAGGAGTCCGCCGCGACCCGGTACTGGGGTCCGAAGTCGAGCACGAACGAGCCCACGAGCAGGTTCGGCAGGCCGCCGCCGCTGCTCTCGGGTGCGGCGATGGTGTCGACGGCCGCGGGCGTGATGACCGTAGGAGTGACCACGCCGCCACTGAAGTCGAGCGTGCCGTCCTCCAAGTGCGGATTGAGCAGCCGCAGCGCTTCGACGGCGGCGAGTAGTTCGGTGAGCGCGGCCTCGAACTCCTCCTGGGGGGCGTCCTCGGGCACGTTCTTGGCCTCGTGGAGCGCCGCGAGGAACGGCTCGTGCGTGACCGTGGTGTAGACCGCGAAGCTCTGGGTGCCGTCTGCGAGGACGGCTTCGATGGTGTTCTCGCGGTTCTTGGAGGCCACGAGTTCGAAGGTGCGGGCGGCGACCGTCTGGCCGTCGTCGGCGATGATCTGGACCTCGTACCGACCGGACTGCCCCTTGGCGGGTTTCCAGGTCAGTTCGCCGGTCGCGGCGTCGAGCGACGCTCCTTCGGGCAGTCCGGCGGCCCTGTAGGCCACGTTCCCGCCGGTGTCGCCGGCGGACAGGTCGATCGACTTCTCGTTCCGCTCGGTGAAGTAGAACCGGTCGTCGGCTTGCGCGAACTGCGGCGCGGTCAGGTCGGTGGCGCCGGTGAGGATCACGCTGTGCATGTCGACGGTGGTGCCTTCGGCGCCCTTGAGGCGGTAGAACTGGACGTTCTGGCCGCCCGCGGGGTAGGCCAGATACCGCCACTCGCCGCCCGTGTCCGGCATCTCCATCGACGGCACGATCGGATCGAAGTCGTACTCGTCCGGGTTGATCCCCGACGGATCCTCCTTCTGCAGCACTTCCAGACTCGCCGGACCGTCACTGCGGTACTTCAGGCCCAGCAAGGTCTGCCCGCCCCACATCACGCGGCTGAGGACGCTGGTCGTACCGGCGTCGGAGAGCGAAGCGCGGGCGAAGGTCTCGCCGTCCTCGGTCACGAACTCGGTGCCGTCATCGAGCAGCAGCCCGGCCTTCTCGAAGGTCAGCGCCGCGTTCTCGGCCAGCGGCTTCGGCGCAGTACCGGCCAGCTCTTCGGGGAAGGCGACCCAGTACTCGGGGTTCTTGTCACCGGCGGCCCAGAAATTCGCGACCGTGGTCCCCCCGTAGAAGTACGGGCCGTCCATCCGGTTCGACAGCTCGGCCACCCACGGCGCCTCGGACTCCACATCGACCCCGCGCTCGTACTTGTACTCGTAGTACAGCTCGTTGACCGGGTTGAACAACCGGCCCCGGTAGGCCTCGGAGACACTGCCGTTCCAGCCTTCGCCGCGCTCGTCGACCCAGGGGATCCGCGAGCCCAGCATGAACCCGAAGAACTGGTTCGCGCCTTGGAGAATGCGCTGGTCGAGGAAGTCATAAGCGCTCACCGCGTTCGAGTCGGTCGAGACCGTCCCGGCCTCCGGATCGACCTTGGTGCCCTGGACTTCGAGCATCCGGGCCAGGCCGGTGAAGTTGTCGATGTTGCACTCGCCGTGGGCCTGGTCGCGGCCCATCTCCCGCACCTGCACGAAGTCGTACCCGTAGGGGTTCGCCGGGTCGTCAGCCTCGATGAGCGGGATCTGCGGCGCGATCGCGCCGTTGTCGTAGCCGTCGTAGGTCGAGTTCACCGTGGTCCACTCGACGCCCTTGGCGTAACCCTCGGCGTCGTCAGCGTAGATCGCGGTCGCGATGCGCCCGAACAACCCGAAGTTGTGCTGGTTCATCCACTTCTTGTTAGAGAAGTTGAAGACCTCCACGACCGGGTTCGCATAGTTGCCCAGCAGGTTCGCATCGTCGGTCTCGCTCCACACGACGTCGT
Source organism: Glycomyces lechevalierae (assembly GCF_027622945.1). Taxonomy (GTDB): domain Bacteria; phylum Actinomycetota; class Actinomycetes; order Mycobacteriales; family Micromonosporaceae; genus Glycomyces; species Glycomyces rutgersensis. The sequence goes on from NZ_JAPZVQ010000010.1 coordinate 200,524, forward strand.
AACCGTTGTAGGTCCCGGGCGTGTCGTCGGCGAGCGGCTCGGTCGCGCGGATGATCTCGGCGGCCATGAGGTGCTGGTACAGCGGGTGCCCGGTGTGGATGTGCGCGTCAGGGAAGTACGCGTACCCGTCGGGGTTCATGTCCGCCCAGACACGCAACGATTGGATCGCGTTGCGCCGGTACACCTCGTCGCCGGTCATGACCCACATGAGCGCCTGGGTCAGCGAACCGAAGGAGTCGTTGCGCTGGCGCGAGCGCAGGCCGCCCTGGTTGTAGTCGCGGGTGAGCGCCTTGTCGGGCTCGGTGGCCGACTTCGAGTTCGAGGCCCGGTAGCCGGTCGCGGCGAACCCGGTGTCCGCCATGGCCTCGAAGTAGGAGGCCCACGGTTCCTGGCCGGTGCGGACCATCTCCTGCGCGGTGCGCAGGTCTTCGGCCGTGAGGCCGACGCCGGGGTGGACGAACCCGGCGTCCGAGACGGTCTCGTTGATCGTTACGACATTGCCGGTGATGAGGTCCTCGTAGTTCGCGGCTTGGGCGACTTGAGGAGGGGCGGCGATCGCCCCCAATCCCGTGGCGAGGGCGACGGTCAACGCCGCCAGGCGCGAGCGCCGCGGTACCGCGACTTGGCTTTTCAAGGGACGATCCTTTCAGTGAAGGGCAGGCGGTCGGGCCCGCATCGCGGGCCCGACCGCGATCGGGGGTCAGTCAGTGACCCGGAATGTGGCGGGGGCCCCGCC
>NZ_JAPZVQ010000011.1:0-97855 GCF_027622945.1 Glycomyces lechevalierae
CTTCCAACTGGGGGAGGCGGCCGGTGTCCTTGCCTTGCAACGTCTCGATGTCCACGACTAGGTCGAGGGTGGCGGTGTGGCCGTGGCGGGTGGCGGCTTGCGGGGAGGATCCGTACCCGGCCAGGAGCTGGTGGAGCGCTTCAGCGTTCCGGTTCGCCTGCGCGGGCAGCAGGCCCTCACTGTCGTCTTCGCTGCCGGCCTCGGTGTCTTCCTGGCGAGGCGGCGGGCAGGCGGTCTTCAAGTACTTGTCCAACAGCCGCCCGGTCGCCTCCGAGAGCGTGCCTTCCAAGTGCCACATGCCATTGCCGGCCTCGGTGAGTTCGAGGCGCTGCAGGGACTGCTCACCCAACTCGTCGAACAGCTCGGTCTCCTCGGCGATCGACGCCCACAGCTCATCGAGGTGCCGCCGCAGGTCTTTGAAGGAAGCATGGGCGCAGTACTCAGCCACCATGGCCTCGGGAGTCGCGCACTCCACCGAGGCATCAAAGGGCGAAGCGACCGGGGCCCTGAACGGGGTGCGGGCGAAGAGTCTCATGGCGGGGGTCTGGTCGAGTTGGCGGACGGCATAGGCGACCTGGTCGATCCTGGCCGTTCCCGTCGTTGCCGCTTTGGCCAGGATCCGGAACTTCCCTGACAGTCTTGCGATGGCCGCGATGGATCCTGCCGTGTTGAACGTGAAGTCGAACTGGGACAGCAGGAGGTCCCTGAGGGCGGAGAACCCGAACTCCGAGCGGTGCAGGCCCTGTTCCTTCATCGCGATGACCGAGGCCAGTACCGAGGCGTGCTGGGTGTTGATCAGCGAGGCGGCCTCATCGAGGGCCGAACGGATCGCCGCGGCCTGAGAACGGCGGTCAGCAGAAGGAGAGAGGATCGAGGCGGAGGAGAGGGCCGGAGTGGTGTGGGTGTCGCATGCGGCCATGGGTCTCGCCTCCTCACCTGTTCTCGAATGATCTGCCTGTTTTCGCTTCCCTGTTCGTACTTCAATGATGACATCCCATCGTGCTGGTGTCATCACCCGATAGAGTGAACATTCCATAGAGGACTATCAATACCTCGCCCCACCTCCACCCCAACCCCCCTGAGGCGCAATACAAACCAAGGGAGAATCGCCGCCCAGAGTCCCACCCCCGCGCTGCCTGTCAGCCGCTGGGCACACCCACCCGCCCTCAGGCCTCTTTGTCGCTGCCCGCCTTAAGTCGGACCCAGACGGAGCGGCAAGAAGCAATGCACACCCGTGCTTTGAAACAAGCCCCTTCTGCCTTGCGCTCGGGCCCTTCGCGCTCATTCGTGGACGAGTCCCACCCCTGCAAACGATTCGAGGGCTTCGATCCTCCTCCGGAACCAGTGGCCTGATCGCAAGTCCAGCCGGATCAACTCGTCCGCCACCGCCTTCAAGCGCGCGAAGTCGACCGCGTTCGGGTCGAACCGGCGATCCTCCAACGACGCACGCGCCCCGACATCGCGCAACGCCAGATTGACCTCGGCCCAGCAGCGTTCGGTCTCATCAAGACCTGGATCATCCGCCAAGGCGCGCAGCCGGTCCAGCCCCTCGCGCTTCTTCTCGTATGAGATCGTCAGTGCCACCGAGACCCTTCCCAGACCGCCGAATTCGGGGTCGTCGGCGAAGCGGCGCTGCAGCGTGATGAACTCGGAGAAGTTCTCCACGGGCACGTCCTCCGCGGCCTCGGCCCGCGCTTGAGCCGGGACCGAGCGATCCTCGATCATCTGGCTGACAAGCTCACCCCCGATTACACGCTCGAATTCGACGAATCGGCGTGCGGCGACTTCACGGGCGAACGGTTCGAGTGAGTCGCCCTCCGCGAGGTCGCGCAGGATCGGCAATCCAGTGCTCCGGTCGCGCTCCGCCAGCTCGTCGGCGGCGATGACCCTGGTCAGCCCGCGATCATTCTCGTTGGCGGCCAACGCATGCAGCAGCCGTTTCCCTTCCGTCGGCTGGAGCTTCGCGATCCCGGCCGCCGCGCAGGCCACGCGCCCGTCGAGTGTCGGCGGCCCCTCGGCGATGTCGCGAAGTGCGGAGAGTCCCGCTTCGCGATCGACCCGGGCAAGTGCCAGGGCCGCATCGGTCTGGGCTCGGCTGTCCAGTCCGAGATCCGAGGCGAACTCGGTCAACAGCTCTGTGCCGCGCACACGGTCGAGTTCCAGCAGCCTTCGGGCGGCCTCCACTCGGGCCTGGTCGTCGAGTTCGCGGCCGGTCGCGTACGCGGTGAGGAGTGCCTTCCCACGGTCGTCTCCGGACTTGTAGAGCCAGTAGGCGGCTTCGACGGTGAACGACCGGCACAGACCGGTCTCTTGGGCGAGCGGGAGCAGGAGTGAACGCCCGGTCTCACGGTCGACTTCCGCGACGTGCTTCGCCGCGTTGACTCGCGCCTTGTCGTCGATGTCGGTGCCGGAAGCGAGGTCGCTCAAGAACGAGACCGCGTGATCGGGATCGAACCTGATCAGTTCACGCGCTGCGGACGCCCGTCCGTTGTCGCTCACTTCCTCGCTCTCCGAGATGCGGCGCAAGGAGACGACGGCGTGGGAAAGGTCGTAGCGTGCCAGAGCGGACGCCGCCTTGATACGGGCGTCTTCGAGCGCCTCGGGATCGTCTGCGAGTTCCGCGAGCTGGTCGGTCGCTTCGCTCTCGTCGAACTCGATGAGGCTCACCAGTACCTCAGCGCGATCCTCCGGCTGCAGTCGCTGGTCCGATCGCAGTGCTCGCAGGATCGTGAGTCCCTGTTCGCCGAGTCGCGGCATCAACGAGCGGACTGCCTCGATGCGGGCCGCGCCGGGAGCGTGGGGATCCTCGGCGAGATCGAGGAGACGCCGGCGCGCCGTCGGATGTCCGGCCCGCATCAGGGTCGAAAGGGCGTGCTCGCGCGCGAGATCGCTGATGGGGTCGTTGGCGATGTCCTCCAGCAAGGGGATCGCCGAGCGAAAGTCGTACCGCGACAAGTAGAACGCGGCACTGACTCGAGCGTGACCGTCGATACTCGGATCAGTCGCGTACCGGCGCAGCCGGTCGGTCATTCGTTCACGGCCGGCTCTCAGCATCTCATCGATCGCGTATACCTGGTCGCCGTCGCTCACGGACGGGTCGGATGCGATCGATTCGAGCATCGCGGTGTCGACCGGATCGCCGTCTTCCGCCCGCAGCCGTGCGACGACCATCCGGTTCACGGCGTCCAGCGACCGATCGGCCATCAGTCCCTCGAGTTCCCGTCGCGCGGGCTCGGGGTCCAGCTCACGGAGCTTGGAAAGAATCCAGATGCGCGTTACATTCGTCGCGAAGCGGTCCCTTGCCAGTTCCCACAGCAGGGCCACACCGGATTCACGGTCGTAGTCCGCCAGGCCCTCGGCGGCACTGGTGCGCAGGTTCGGATTCATCGCTCGGGTGGAGGCGATCGCTCGCAGCACAGCAGTTCCCGCATCTCGGTCGAACTCGCAAAGCCAGGTCGCGGCGAGAACTCGAGCGGAGTCTTCGAAGCCGCGCTCGTCGATGAATCGGCGGAGTCGGTCTTCTGCCACAGACGCATCATGATCGGTCAACGCTCGGGCCGCGACCACCCGGTCGCTCGCGCTCACCTTCGGATCATCCGCGAACTCGATCAACCGGGACACGGTCTGCTCGGGCCAATAACCCGCAAGGGTCCGCAGCGCGGCAAGCCGGGCATAGTCGGGGTTGCTCGGATCCGCGGCGAGCCCATCGAGGGTCTCCCTTGCGGCGTCCAGGTCGTGCCCCGACAGATCGGAAGCGGCGGACCAGCGAATCCAGGGGTCGTTTCCCTCACCTGCGAAGTCGCGGAGCAAGTCGATCCCGCGACGCTCATGGATCGCCAGGCTGCTGGAGATCTCGACCCGATCGGTTTCGGATCGCCGGCCCTCCTCCACGAACCGGAACAGCAGGTCCCTGGCATGCTTCACGGTGCAGAGCCCTCTGATCAATCGCCACCAGTCGGGATTCGGGTTCGGGGGCCAGGCCTCGAACACCGTCTCGATCAGCCCGTTCCGCAATTCGTGATCGATCCGGCCGGTCCCTTTGACGACGCACAGGCCCTCAGCCGCGATCCAGCCCAGCACTTGGGTGCAGTCCGCGCGTTCACCCATCATCTCGATGAGCGCCGACCTCTGGTCGTGCGGGAGCTGCGCGAAGGCGAAGATCGCGCTGATGCGGCGTTCAGGATCGAGGAAGGCGTCATTCCAATCTTTCGGGTTCCGGTAGGACGCAAGAGCATCGGGGGCCGCGAGGTATTCGGCGTAGGACTTGTGGACGAAGTGGGAGGTCGTGGTCCGAACATCGTGGACGAGACCGGTCGCCTCGAGGAGGGTCACCAGGGCCTCCAGTTCGCCGGGGTCCTTCGGGCGGACCTGGATCTCCATCAGGACGCAGGCGAGGCCGACCACCGGCGGCTGCCCGGCGGCCAGATACCGCGATGCCAACACGCGCAGAAACTTCCGGATGGCTAGGTCGGCGGTGTCATGTCCGGGTTCACCTTCGGCGCCGTGCCACTTGTGGAGGAGCCGCAATGCGGGACCGTGCTTCTCGTGCTCGACACTCATGCGCTTGTGGAACTGGGCGATCCAGTGCTCGATCGCGTCGTGATAGATGTCGACGCGCCGAGACGGCAGTTCGAGGTGCCGGTCGTGGAAGTAAACCGTGGCCGCTACTCGGGCGAGCAACGGGAGCTTAAGGAGCTCAAGCAGATCGTCCTCGCCCTCCCAGCGTTTCAGGAAGCGATCTGCCTTCTCGACGGCTGCCGTGAACGCGGGCGACTCGGTCTCGCGGTCGGGAATGCTCGTCTCGGCGTTCACGAAGAACGCATGGAGCTGATCTGTAGTGAAAGGCCGCAGTTCGAACTCGGCCACACCGCGGCTCTCGAAACTCCGTCTGCGGTCGTCGGTGAGACCGCGGGTGGTGAACACGAATTTGCGCGCGCGGCTGTGCTTCGCCGTGTCCTCGATCGCCTCGAACACCAAGCGCTCGACCTGGGCGCGATCCTTGGCCTCGGTGATCTCGTCGAAAGCGTCGATCATCACGAGCCAGGTGAGGCCCTTCCCGGGCGGCCGGGTCAGCACGTCGGCGCTGGTCTCGCCGAATGCCTCGAGGATCGTGCTGCAGCCGACAAGCCTCCTCGCCGCGACGAGCAGCGGCCTGAACCTGGACACCGGGTCCGAAGACGGGGTTCGGTGCCGCAACTCGTGTTCCCAGTACCGGAGCAGGAAGGTCTTGCCGACGCCCGCCTCGCCGGTGATCGCGATGTGCCGGACTTTCGGGTCGAGGACGATGCTGTCGAAGCTGCGGCGCTGCTCGGCCGTCGTCTCCTGCGGCGTCTCCTCGAACCGTCCGCCGCCCCTGGCGCCGGGTTCCGCGGCGAGGTCGTTCTTGGTGTAGACGCGCACGAGGTCGGGCAGGAAGTCGCGGTCGTACTCGAAGCCGGGCGCGGGCCGGTGTCCCGCTTCGAGGAGCTTCGCGGCCTCGGGGAGCACGCGGGGGTGGCGTCTCGCCCGGAGCCACGACCAGACGAGGACCGCGACGAGCACGGCGACGTACGCGCCGGCGGCGATCCAGCTCCATGGTTGGGGCGCAAGGAACACGGCGATCGCGGCAGGGATCGCGGCGAGGGCCAGGAGGCGGCGGACGCGCGCGGTGTTCGACGCCGGCGCGTCGGCGCTCGGGTCGTTCTTGAAGTACCGGGCGATCGCGGGGACCACGATGGGGGCGAGGGCGGCCGCCAGGGTCGCGACGGCGGGCACCCAGACTTCGGGTCGCATCAGTCCACCTTAGCGATCCGGGGCGAGACCAGGTGCTCCGCAAGCGAGGCCGTTGCGCGGCGCTGGTTCGTCGGGCGGCGGGTCGCTATCCTGGGGTTCCCTTCCGCTCCTCGCCCAATGGAGTCGCGATGACGTCCTCGGACGCCCCTCGTCATATCGAGATCCGGTACGCCCGCCGGTGGTCGGTCGTCATGTGCGCCATGGGCGTCGTGCTGCTGATCTGCGCGGCGCTGTCGCTGCTGATGCCGTTCGTGCCGACCATGGGGCCGTTCGCGCTCGCGGGCCTGGCGTTCCTGGCGGGCGGGGTCCGCTCGATGTTCCGGCCCCGGTACCGGTACGACACCGAGACCGGCGCGCTCACCGTGTACATGGCGGTCGGGCCGGGCACCAAGGGGATCGGGGCGGCGAAGGGCGAGCGCGTCTACTTCGACGGCAGGCGCGTCATGCGCGCGCTGCCGGACGGCGGCCGCCGCAAGGTCAGCACTGTCGGCGCGAACCGGGAGGACCTGGCGCGGCTGGTATCGGTACTCCCCAAGGCATAGCCGAGTTTATCGTCCCTAATGGATGTCGATCGAGTCGTGGATCTCGTCGAGGATCGCGATCGCGCCGTCTTCGCCGTCGAGGTCGGCGGTTGAACCGACGGTCATCGTCCAGAGGACCGACTGCTCTTCGCCGAGGTCGACGACCGTGGCGCGCACCCACAACGTCATGTCGTCCGCGCCGACGCCGGCGCCGGGGACGCTCGCGGTCGCGGTGGCGGCTTGGTGGTCGCCGATCGTGAAGGCCTCGGACTCGATGGAGTGGTCGGCGTGCACTACCGCCGGGGAGCTGACGGCGACCAGCTCGGCCTGGATGCGCAGCTCCTCGTCGGGGACCTCGCCGCCGAAGTACGCGCCGAGCGAGTGGACCTCGACCAGGACGAACACGTCCTCCGACGAGTGCAGTCCGGACGTGGGGACCTCGGAGCCGGTGAGTTCGGCGGCCGCTTCGCGTTCGGCGTCGGTCATCGCGGACCAGCCATCGGGGATGCGGTAGCAGAGCCGCGCCTCGTCGTCGATGAGGTGCGAGTCGTCCTCGGCGCAGGTGGAGCCGAACCGGTCCCAGGGCTGCCACACGAGCACCGTGATCGCCAGCAGCCCAAGGACTGTCGCGATGGCGGCGAGAGGCTTCCAGCGCGACCGCCCCCACCCCGGCGCTAGAGGCGGCGTCGGGTCGGGGCGGTCGGCGGGCGCGTGTTCCGTCACGCGCCCAAGGTAAGCGGACTTGCCCGGGACCGGTCCCAGGAGCAGGTCCGGTCCCGGATCGGGTCGGCCCGGCCCTCGGCTTGCGATAGGCGCTGGACGCCGAATCGCGCCTGATCGGGGGCCGGGATGAGCGGCCCTGCACGCCGACCCGGTCGCTCAGCGGCCGGGATGAGCGGCACTGCACACCGGCCCGGTCGCTCAGCCTCGCAGCTCGGCCAGGTCCTCTTCGCTGAGCACGACCGCGTCTGCCGCCATGTTCTCCTCCAGGTGCTCCAGCGAGCCTGTCCCCGGGATCGCCAGCACCGCAGGCGACTCGGCCAGGAGCGCGGCGAGCGCGACCTGCATCGTGGTGGCGCCCAAGCGTTCCGCGACCCTGGCGATGCGACCGAGGTCGCGCGGGTCGAGGCCGCCGCCGAGCGGGAAGAACGGCGCGTAGGCGATGCCCGCGGCCTCGCACTCGGCGAGCATCGCCATGTCGTCCGCGTACGTGTTCTGCACCGCCGCGACCGGGGCGATCGCGCGCGCCTCGGCGAGCTGGGCCGCGTCGACGTTGCTGACGCCCAGGTGCCGGATCAGGCCCTCCTCGCGAAGCGCCGCGAGTACCGCGAAGCGTTCGGCGATCGACTCGTTTCCCGGCCCGGTCATGCCGCCCACGCGCAGGTAGACCAGGTCGAGGCGTTCCAGGCCGAGCTCCTGGAGGTCCGTCTCGACCAGGTCGCGGAGTTGCGCGGCGACGGCCTGACCGCTCGGGATGCCGTCGGGGCCGCGCAGCGGGCCGACCTTCGTCGCGATCACGAGGTCGTCGCGGTACGGGCTCAGGGCGGTGCGGATCATGTCGTTGGCCGACACGCCGTCCCGGCCGTAGAAGCCGGCGGTGTCGATGTGGTTCACGCCGAGTTCGACGGCGCGCTCGAGCACCTTGACCCCGGTCGCGGGGTCGCGAGTCGGGCCGTGGAAGGTGCCCCTGACCAGACGCATCGCGCCGAAGCCGAGCCGGTTGACGGGGAGGTCCCCGCCGAGGAGGTGAGTCGTGTTCGTCATGGATCGAATCCTGTCCGCTGCAGGGCGGCCAAGGTAGGGCGTGGCAGCATGCTGCCACGCCTGCCAGACTTGAGCGATGCGCGAAGAGCAGGTTTTCACCGTTCACGGCGACACCGAACTGATGGTGCGCGCTGGTCACCTCTTCGAGTCCGCGCACACCGAGTTCATCTGCGCCGCAAGGGACCTCAGGACCTGGTCGCAGCCGGAGGCGCGGGCGTCGATCGGCTCGCGGATGCGCGCGGCGGGCGCTGCAGGGTTCAGCGTGCGGAAGCTGCTCAGCCCGGTCGCGCTGGCCGATGAGGAGGCGCGCGCGCATCTGCGGCACGTGGCGGGGCGGGGCGCGGTCGTGCGGATCAGCGGTTCGCAGCTGCCGCACGAGACGATCATGATCGACCGGCGGGTGATGATCCTCGCCGGGCGCGAGGCCGCGGGCGGCCGCGAGTACACGGTGACGACGTCGAAGCCCCTGGTCGACGGGGTTTTCTCGCTGTTCCAGGCGATCTGGGAGGCCGCGCTCGACCTCGAGGCCTATCTCCGGAGCGACGTGCCGCACCTCGATGCGGACGGCCGCATGGTCCTCGAAGCGCTCGCGTCGGGGCTCACCGACGCTTCCGCGGCGCGGCGGCTGGGCGTCTCGGTGCGCACGTACCGGCGTCGCGTGGCCGAGTTGATGGCGAAGCTGGAGGCCGATTCCCGCTTCCAGGCCGGGCTGCGGGCGGGCGAGCTCGGCCTGCCGCGCTGATCGTTCTTCCGCCGGGCCCGAACGTCGTCGCGTCCGGGCCCGGTTCGGGTGTCAGCGGGCCGCGAGCGCGGGGGCCTCGCTCGGTGCCGCCTGGTCTTCGGGTTCCTTGCGGCGGCGGGCGGGGATCGCGGCGGCGGCGATGCCGGCGAGCAGCATGATGAAGGCGGGCAACAGGAACCAGTTGCCGAGGCGGCCGTAGGCCGTCTCCACATGGCCGGTCGGAACATCGGCGACGGCGAGCCGCTCGTCCTCGGCGAGGACTGCTCCCGACGCGTCGCTGACGGTCATGAGGCCGATCTGTCCGGCGCGCACGAGCGAGAATCCTTGCTCCACACCACGAGTGACCGCGACGCGGCTGTGCCACCAGCCGTCCACAGTGAAGTCCAGGGCCGGAGCGAGCACGAGTCCGGCGCCCTCGTCGCCGTACTCGGCGATCGTCGCGGTGTGGTCGAGGTCCTTGCAGATCGTCAGCGCCCAGCCCCGGTCGCCGACGAAGACGGGGCCCGCGTCAGAGGCGGTCATCCAGTCCTCAAGTCCCGGAATGAGGTTCTGCTTGTGGTACTCCCCCGTCGCGGACCCGTCGGCGGGAATCCAGACGGCCGCGTTGTAGGTGCCCTCGGCGTTCTCGATCGCGAGGCCGAGGACCAGGTCGATGCCGGACCCGGCGGCGAGCGCGGACCAGCGGTCCAGATACGGGGCGGTCTCCTCGCCCTTGACGTGGAAGATCTTCTCCGAGAGGACCAGCACGTCGAGGTCGTCGGCCGCGGCGAGGTCGGTGATCGCGTCCTGGTAGTCGGCGAAGAGGGCTTCGGCCTTGTCGGTGTCGACGTCGATGGAGTCCTCGTCGGTCGGCAAAGCGAGCGCCCCGGCGCGGATCGTCTCGCCCTGGTCGACGGGCCGGGCGAGGCCGTAGACGAGCGTGGCGGCCAGGCCGGCGGCCGCGAGGGCGGCGATGCCGATGCGGGCCTTGCGGACCGGGCCCCGGGCGAGGGCCGTCGCGATCGCGGTCGGGACCGCGACGAGGAGGAACGTGAGGCCCCAGATGCCGGTCAGCGAGACGAGCTGGAGGATCGCCGGGTGGCCGGCCTGCGTGTAGGCGAAGCTCCACCATTCGCCGCCGGCCTCGGCGTTGACGACCGAGCCGACGTATTCGACGGCCACGACCCCGGAAGGCATGGCCAGGAACGCGAACCAGTGGCGGCCGCGCCGCATCAGGGCCCGGTACAGGAGCGTGACGGCCGTGTACATGCCGGTGAACATGAGCGCCGAGACGACGAGGAACACCGGCGGCATCTCGAGGGATTCGGCCAGGTAGCGCCAGATCCGGGCCGTGCCGCCGAGCCAGGCGGCCTCGGTGGCGAGCAGCGCGGTCCAGAAGCCGACGCGCGGCACGGCCAGCAGCAGCGGGACCGGGGCGATCCACATGAGCCAGGAGACGGGTTCGAGCGCGAACCCGAACGCGAGCATGACGGCCGTCGCGGCGGCGGCGAGGGCCGCCCGCAGGCGGGGGCGTTCAGGCGAGGATGCCATTGAGGAGCCTTTCGAGGGAATCGTGGCAGAGGTCGCGGAAGTCCTTGTCGGTCAAGGCGATGCGGCCGCCTTGGTGGAGGGCGACGAGGCCGTAGACGTTGGCGGTGAGGGCGAGGCCGACCTTCCAGGAGTCGGTCTCGGCGAGGGCGCCGTTCGCGATACCGGCATCGATGATGCCGGTGAGCAGGCCGAACAGGCGGGAGCGGCCGCCGCTGAAGTCGTCGGGGAAGGCGCGGGCGCCTTCGCGCGGCTCGATGAACATGAACGCGAACTGGCGGGGGCGTTCGAGCGCGAGGTCCACGAGGTCGTCGACGGCGCCGTGCAGGGCCTTGACGGTGTCGGCCGGGATCTCCTTGCGGCTCAAGCGCGCGAAGGTGTCGTCGAACAGGTCGTCGGCGACCCGCGCGAGCAGCGCCTCGCGGTTCGGGAAGTGCCGGTACACCGCCATCGGCGAAAGCCCCAGGGCGTCCCCGATCTTGCGCATGCTCACCGCCGCACTCCCGCCGTCGATGACGAGATCCTTTGCGACAGCCGCGATCTGCTCCGTAGTCGAAACCATGTTTACACCATACACTTTTCTGTGTACGCCGTAAACACACGGCCCGGAGCGAGCCGCCGGACCCGCCCCACCTGGGAATGTCGGAACCCTGTGTCACGGTGTTGAACCGGGGGCCCGCGAATTCGTCGGCCGACCAGGCCAACCCGACACGCCCGACCCCGGAGACGCGGCCGCGCCGGCCGCCGCCCGGACGCCAAACGTCCGGACACCGCACTCCCAGACGCCGACAACACGAAAGCCGGGGCCCGAACGCAGCAGCGTTCGGGCCCCGGCCTCATCGGTGTGCTGTTGGCGCGCTTAGCCGTTCGCCAGCGCGGGCTCCTCGCCCGCCGGGGTCTCGGCGAGGTCGACGGTCTCGCGCAGGCGCACCGGGCTGAGGAACAGCGCGGCGACGAACCCGGCGGCGGCGATGCAGGCCGAGATGAGGAACAGGTGCCCGGTCGCGTCCCCGTACGCGGCGCGCACGATCTCGGCGATCGGCGCGGGCATGGCGTCCAGGTTCAGGCTCGAGCTGCCGGAGCTCGCGGAGGCGTCGATGCCCAAGGCGGCCAGGCCGTCCGCGATCTTGTCGGCGACCTGGTCGGCGAGGACCGCGCCGAGGACGGAGACGCCGATGGTGCCGCCGAGCGAGCGGAAGAAGGTGATCGCGCCGGAGGCGGCGCCGAGTTCGCGCAGCGGCACCGAGTTCTGGACGACGAGCACGAGGTTCTGCATGGACATGCCGACGCCGGTGCCGACGAGGAACATGCCCGCGCCCATGAACACGAGGTTCGTCTCGTGGTCGATGGTGGCGAGCATCGAGAACCCGCCGGTCAGCACCAGGGTCCCGGCGACGATGTAGGGCTTGACCTTGCCGGAGCGCGAGACGAGGCGGCCGGCGATAGCCGAGGCGATCATGACGCCGAACATCATCGGGATGGTGAGCAGGCCCGCTTCGGTGGGCGAGAAGCCGCGCGAGATCTGGAAGTACTGGCCGAGGAAGACCGCGCCGCCGAACATGGCCATGCCGACTGCGAGGCTCGCGACGGTAGCGAGGGCCGGGTCTCGGCGTTTGAGGACGTGGACGGGGACGACCGGTTCGCGGACCTTGGTCTCGACGAGGACGGCCGAGCCGAGGAGGGTCACGGAGCCGGCGACCATGACGGCGGTCTGCCAGGAGATCCAGTCGAAGTCGTTGCCCACGAAGGTGACCCAGAGCAGGAGGAGGCTGACGCCGGCGGCGATGAGGGTCGCGCCGAGGTAGTCGACCTTGACGTCGGTGCGCTTGGTCTCGGCGAGGTGGAGGGTGCGCGAGAGCATGGCGAACGCGGCGATGCAGATCGGGACGGCGAGGAAGAAGCACCACTGCCAGCCGAGCCAGTCGGTGTCGGTGATCGCGCCGCCGAGGAGCGGGCCGCCGACGGTGGAGACGGCCATGACGCCGCCGAGGTAGCCGTTGTAGCGGCCGCGTTCCTTGGGGCTGACCATGGCGCCGATGATGACCTGGACGAGGACCTGCAGGGCGCCCATGCCGAGGCCTTGGACGGCGCGGAGGGCGATGAGCTGGCCGGTGTTCTCGACCAGGCCGCACAGGAGCGAGGCGGTCGCGAAGATGACGATCGCGATCTGGAGGAGGCGCTTCTTGTCGAAGAGGTCGGCGAGCTTGCCCCACACGGGGGTGGAGGCGGTGCTGGCGAGGAGGGTGGCGGTGACGACCCAGGTGTACTGGGACTGCGTGCCCTCGAGGTCGCCGACGATCTGCGGGAGGGCGACGGAGACGACGGTGGACGAGACCATGGCCGCGAAGAGGACCATGAGCAGGCCGGAGAGTGCCCTGAGGACTTCGCGGTGGGACATCGGCGCCGGTGCGGCGGTTGCGGCGGTCAAGAGACGGCCTCCTAGGGTGTTGCTGGAGGAGGGCCGAGGGGTCGTTGAGCCCGGCGGCCGGAGACGTGGTGATCGAGGCGCGGGCGTAGTGAACGCAGCGTCTCTTATACCAAGATAGCATTTAGTGAACGCGTCGTTCACTACAGAAGGGATGGCCGGTGACCGATTCCACAGCGAGCCGCCGACGCGGCGACGACCTCGAGCGCGCGATCTTCGAGGCCGCCCTGGAGGAGTTGGCCGAGGTCGGCTATGCGAACCTCCGCATGGAGGCCATCGCCGCCCGCGCCAAAGCGGGCAAGGCGTCCCTGTACAAGCGCTGGCCCGACCGGGCGCACCTCGTGCGCGCCGCCGCACGCTACAAGGCCACCGAGGTCGAGACCGATTTCGAGCCGAGCGACGACGTGCGCGCGGACTTCGTGCGGGTCATGCGCTACATCGCGGAGTTCCAGGACGGGCCGTTCGGCGAGGCCATCCGCGGCTGGGTCGGCGAGCTCGGCGCCTCCCCCGCCGACGAGGCCGAGGCCGAGGACCTGCGGCAGCGGATCGAGACGCCGCGCATCATGGTCTTCGCCAAGATCCTCAAGCACGGCGTCGACCGCGGCGAGGTCCGCCCCGAGGCCCTCCAGCCGCGCGTCGTCAACCTCGCCCCGAACCTCCTCACCCACTACTTCCTCACCCGCGGCCACGCCGCGCCGCAGCAGGTCATCGACGAGATCCTCGACCAGGTCGTCATGCCCCTGATCGCCGCCGAACGCTGACACGCCGAAGGGCCGGACGGTTTCCCCTCCGGCCCTTCGTCTTCGTTCGTCAGCCCTTGACGCAGACGACCTGGCGCAGCCGCGCCACGATCTCCACGAGGTCCGACTGTGCGGCCATGACCGCCTCGATGTCCTTGTACGCGCCCGGGATCTCGTCGAGCACGCCCACGTCCTTACGGCACTCCACACCCTCGGTCTGGGCGATGAGGTCCTCGGCGGTGAAGCGCTTCTTCGCCGCGTTCCGACTCATCTTCCGGCCGGCGCCGTGGGAAGCCGACTCGTACGCCGCCCCGTTGCCGAGCCCGCGCACGATGAAGCTCGAAGCGCCCATCGAACCGGGGATGATCCCCATGTCCCCCAGGCCGGCGCGGATCGCGCCCTTGCGGGTGACCAGCAGCTCCTGGCCGTCGTGGGTCTCCTCGGCGACGTAGTTGTGGTGCACGGAGATCTCGGGCTCGAAGCCGACCTTCGCGAACCGCTTCTTGACGACCTGGCGGAACAGCGCCATCATGATCGCCCGGTTGCGGCGCGCGTACTCCTGCGCCCAGAACAGGTCCCGCCGGTAGGCCTCCATCTGCGGCGTGTCCGCGACGAACACCGCGAGGTCGGGGTCGGGCAGATCCGTGTTGTGCGGCAGACCCTTGGCCTTCTCGATGTGGTGCTGCGCCAGAGCGTTGCCCACGTACCGGGACCCGGAGTGGAGCATCAGCCACACCGCGCCATCATCGGATAGACACAGTTCGATGAAGTGATTCCCGCCGCCTAGCGTGCCGAGCTGCTTCATCGCCTTCGCCTCGGCCCGCCGGGCCACCTGAGGCGCGAGTTCGCCGAAGCCCGACCAGAACTCGTGCCAGCCGTGCAGACCCGTCTTGACGTGGCCTGTGTCGACCGAGGTCTTGTGCATGGCCTGCCCGACCGGGATCGCCGCCTCGATCGCCGAACGCAGCCGCCCGAGATCGTCGGGCAGGTCGTCAGCGGTCAGCGAGGTCCGCTGCGCGGTCATCCCGCACCCGATGTCGACGCCCACGGCGGCGGGCGATACCGCCCCGCGCATGGCGATGACGGAACCGACGGTCGCGCCGATGCCGTAATGCACATCGGGCATGACGGCCACACCGTGGACCCACGGCAGCTTCGCGATGTTGTGGAGCTGTCCGAGCGCTTGCGGCTCGACGGCGTCGACGTCGCCCCACAGGCGGATTGGAGCCGCTTTGGACTTGAGATCGGTGAACGACATGGGAGGGGCTCCTTTCGTAGGGGCATTGTGGACAACCGGCCGAGTTGCGACGTCAATAGTCCTATGCGCGAAGACGAAAGGGCAATGCATTTATCGACTGGTACGTCGATGGGTTCTCGATCGCGGTCTTGTCGTGGTGGAGGGAGGCAGGGCGACGACCGCCGCAGTGGGCCGTGTCACAGGCCAATGCGTCACCGATGATTCACGGAGGCCGGCGGAGTCCCTTCTTCGGAACCACCCGAGAAAGGATGCGACTGATGGCCGACAGGGCAACCCGCCACACCAGAGCCGACAGCCGGGCGCTGTGGAGGATGATCCACGCTGAACGCGCCGCCTTGGCAGACGACCTCGCCGGGCTCGGCGACCGGCAGTGGGAGACGCAGTCGCTGTGCGAGGAGTTGACCGTGCGCCAGGTGCTGGCGCATCTGACCGCAGGCGCCAGTCTCAGCTGGAGCCGCTGGATGGCCGGGGTGATCAAGTGCCGGTTCGACTTCGACAAGCAGGTCGCCATGCGCCTGGCGGAGCGGATGGGTCGGACCCCGTCCGAAACGCTGGAGTCGTTCAAGGGCTCGGTCTCGAACACCAGCCGGGTGATCCCGCTCAAGGCGCTGCTCGGCGAGACCATCGTCCACGGCGAGGACATCCGCCATCCCCTCGGCGTCGAGCGTGCCTATCCGATGGAGACGATCACGCTCCTCGCCGAGTACTACCGGCAATCGGACTTCGTCGTCGTCGCCAAGAAACGCGTGGCCGATCTGCACCTGGTGGCCGAGGACGGCCCGTTCACCGCCGGCACCGGACCGATGGTCACCGGCACCACCCTGGCGCTGACGATGGCGATGACAGGTCGCGCGGCATACTGCGACCAGCTGCAAGGCGATGGCGTCACGCCGCTGCGGGAACGCTGCGCGAGCATGTAAGCCGGCAGGAACAGTACCGCCGAGACCATCGAGTCGCTGCTCAAGCATGCAAGGGGCCGTTCTCGGGTCCGTAGCCGGCGAGGAAGAGGTCCACTGCCGTCGCCACTGGGGCGGCGTGGCCGTCGGGGTCGTCGGTGCCGGCCAGCAGGCGGCGGTTCAGCGGGGCGCCGATCACCAGCCAGGTCAACTGCTCGGCGGCGAGGTGCGGATCGGGCGCGCGCAGGCGGCCGCGGTCGGCGAGGGCGCGCAGGGTCTCAGCCAAGGCGCGGATGTTGCGCTCCCAGCTGTCTTCGAGGTAGGCCGCCGCGACCTCGGGGAGGCGCTCGGCCTCGCTCGTCACGAGGCGGCGCATCCGCAGCACCTCGCGGCCGAGGATGCCCGCGCGCATGATCTCGGCCAGGGCGATCAGGCCCTCCCGCGTGTCCTCGGCCGACTCGAGGCGCTGGAGGTGGGGGCGCATCGCGTCGCGGCCGGCGTCGGCCCAGGCCCGGACGATCGCGGCGAACAGCGCGTCCTTCGAGGGGTGCTCGCGGTAGAGGGACGCCTTCGAGATCTGGGCACGCGCGGCGATCGCGTCCATGGTCGTGCCGGCGTAGCCGTGTTCGAGGAACACCGCGCGGGCGGTGTCGAGCAGGTCGGTGCCGGTCCGGCCGGAAGGGCGGCCGCGGCGGCGCGTCTCGGGAGGCATGGCGCGATTTTAGTACTTGACCGGACTGAAAAATGGAGTAGGCTCTTTCAGTACTAGACAGTACTCAAATGGAGCCGTCATGATCCTCGCCATCGCCGCAGCCACCGTCGCCTCGTTCGTGTTCAGCGCGGCGCTGTACGCCTCCCGGCCGGTCGCCGAGCTCGTGCGGCGCCACAGCACCCCGCGCCCGGGCGTGCCCGTCGCCGTCCAGATGGGCGCGGTGCTCGCCCGCAGCCTCGTCGCCGCCTTCCTGCTCCTCGGCCTCATGCAGGCGGCAGGGTGGGAAGGGGCCGGCGCGGGGGCCCTGCTCGGGCTGGCACTGGGCGCGCTGCCGGCGGCCATCCTCTCGGGCGCCATCGTCCACGAAGGCGTCCCCGTGGTCCTCGCCGCCGTCCACGCCCTCGACTGGGTCGTGAAGCTGACCGTCATCGGCGCGCTCGTCGGCCTGCTCGCCTGAACCGCGCACTCGTCAAGGAGGAACCATGCCCGAAGGACCGCTCGACCTCGAATTCACCGCCACGCTCGGCAAGGCCCGGCCCGGCGACACCTGGACCTGCGTCCAGATGCCCGACTCCGCCGAAGTCTTCGGCACGCGCGGCCTCGTCAAGGTCTCCGGCACCATCGACGGCGTCCCCTTCCGCGGCGCCTTCATGGCGCTCGGGGACGGCACCCACAAGCTCCCCGTCGCCGCCGCGGTCCGCAAGGCCATCGGCAAGACGGATGGGGACCCGGTGCGTGTGCACCTCACCCGGCGGCTGAACTGAACCCGCGCCGACGCCGTGCCGCGGCGCTGCCGAAGGGCGGCGCTATTGGAGGGCTTCCACGAGAAGGTCGGTGAGGGCCTTCGCGTATTCGCCGTCGGGGTCGTAGTCGGGGTCGAACACGGTGAGGTCCATGCCGGCGCAGCGGTCGTCGGCGGCGCACGTGGTGATGATCTGGCTGAGCTCGCCCAGGGAGATCCCGCCCGGGGCCGGGCCGTCGACGGCGGGCATCACCGACGGGTCGAGCACGTCGGTGTCGACGTGCAGCCAGAAGGTCGCGACCTCGCCCAAGGCGTCGAGCGCCCATTCGGCGGAGCGCCCTATCCCGTTGGCGCGCAAGGCGGGCACGGTGCGCATCGCGACGCCGGAGGCCTCGAGCTCGACCCGGTGCGGGTCGTCCGAGCGCAGACCGAGCACCACGAGGTGGTCGGTGTCCACATAGGGTCGCAGGCCCCCGATGTCGGTCAGGTCGGGCTGGCCGCGGCCGGTCGCGAGCGCCAGCTCCTCGGCCGCCGCCGCGCCCACGTACTGCGAGTTCCCCGGGTGGCGGAAGTCGGAGTGCGCGTCGATGAAGACCAGGCCCCGGTCCTTGCGGTCGCGTTCGGTGCGCCGCCGGGCCGCCAGCGCGGGCCCGAGGAGGATCGAGCAGTCGCCGCCGAGGACGAGCGGGAAGCGCCGCTCCTGCCACAGCCGCTCCACCCGGTCGGCGAGGCGCCGCGTGTACTCGGCGATGGCCTTGGCCTGGCCGACGCCGTCGCCGGGCCGCCAGGCGGAGGCGTCGAAGCGGGGCGGGGTGAGGCAGCCGGCGTCGACGGCGTTGAGGCGGGAGACGAGGCGGTGGTCGCGGAGCGCGCCGGGGGCTTTCGCACAGCCGGGGACGGTGCTGGGGGTGGGCGGGCGGAGTCCGAGGTTGGAGGGCGCGTCGAGGACCGCGATGCGTCTCGTCCGAGTCGCTGGCAACGCTCACCTCCCACAGGGCACCGGCCACGCTAGCTTGTCACAGAGGACGGCCTCGGCACCAGTTCCGGCGCCTCCACCGAACGGCCGAACCTCCACGTCACGAGGTGACGCGGAGGTTCGGGTGGCCTTGCGGCGCGGGTCGATCGGTTAGAACAGGACGGCGCTGAGCTTGCGGCGGGCCTTCGCGACGGCCGGGTCGTCGACGCCGGCGACGGTGAACAGTTCGACGAGGCGCTTGCGCAGGCGCTCGCGGTCGTCGCCGAAGTTCTTGGCGACCAAGGCGATCAGCCGCTCGTAGGCGGCTTCGGCCTGCCCGGAGAGGAGCTGGAGGTCGGCGGCGGCGAGGGCCGCGTCGATGTTGTCCGGGTCGGCGTCGCTGATGGCGACGGCGTTGTCGGGGAGCGCGCCGACGCGGCGCAGCATCCGCACCTGCGCGAGTCCGGCTTCGGCTTCGCCGGAGGCCGGGTGGTTCTTCAGGTACTTGTCGTAGGCGGCCTCGGCGGCGTCCAGGTGGCCTTCGACCATGAGGTTCTCGGCGTTGGCCAGCTCGGGGTCGACCGGCTGGGGGACGTCGAGCCCGGCGGCCTGGGTGACGCGGCCGATCCACTGGCGCAGGCCCTGCTCGGACTGCGGGCCCTGCAGGAGGTCGAGTGGGCGGCCCTGGGCGAGCGCGACGACGGCGGGCAGGGACTGCAGTTGGAGCGCGGCGGCGAGCTGCTGGTTCTGCAGCACGTCGGCCTTGGCGAGCACCCACGCGCCGCCGGCCTCGGCGGCGAGGCGCTGCAGCAGGTCGCGCACTTGGAGGCTCTCGGGCACCTGGTCGGCCCAGAAGGCGACGATGACCAGCGCGTCGAGGGAGCGCTCGAGCACTTCGCTCTGGACGGTCGCGTCGGTGACGTCGATCGCGAGGACGCCTCCGCCGGAGAGGCCGCCCTGCTGGGACTGCGCGGCCTGCTGCTGCGCGGCGGCCGCGAGGGTGCTGAGGTCGACGCCTCCGGAGAATCGTGACGGTACCTGGTCGCTCATGGTGGTGATTCTTCCATTCTCATCGTGGCTCTGGAGCGGGGGCCGGGCGCGGTGTGGGACGCGCCGGGCCGGGAATAGGCGGGTCAGCGGCGTCCGGCGGCTTCGTCGCGGCCTTTGCAGGCGAGGCGGTCGGCGCGTTCGTTGCCCGGGTCGCCGGCGTGGCCCTTGACCCAGCGCCAGTCCACGGTGTGGCGGGCGGCGGCCTCGTCGAGGCGGCGCCAGAGGTCGGCGTTCTTGACCGGTTCCTTCTTGGAGTTGATCCAGCCGTTGCGCTTCCAGCCGTTCATCCAGGAGGTGATGCCGTTGCGCACGTACGAGGAGTCGGTGTAGAGCACGACGTCCATGGGCCGCTTGAGGGTCTCGAGGGCCTGGATGGCGGCCATGAGCTCCATGCGGTTGTTCGTGGTGGCCTTCTCGGAGCCGTACAGCTCCTTCTCGTGCTCGCCCCACTGGTAGTAGACGCCCCAGCCCCCTGGGCCGGGGTTGCCGGAGCACGCCCCGTCGGTGTAGATGACGGCGGTGTCCGCGTTCGCGTCCGGTTTCGGCATGACCGACAGCTTAGTCCGCGAGCGCCGTCACGGCCTCGATGCCCAGCAGGACGCCGATCACGAGGAACAGTCCGGAGGAGACGTACCGGATGACCTTCTCGGGGATGCGCTTGGCGACCCAGGCGCCGGCGAACACGGCGAGGAGGTCGGCGGCGAGCATGCCGGCGGTGCCGCCGATCCACACGCCCCACGGCTGGTAGCTGGAGCCCATGCCCATCGCGATGATCATGGTCTTGTCGCCGAACTCGGCGAGGAACATGGCGGTGACGACGGTGAGCAGGCCGGTGCGGCGCTCTTTGATGGGGCCTTCGTCCTCGTCGTCGCCGCTCTCGGGTTTGAGGCCCCAGAGGCCGAAGCCGATGAACATGACGGCGGCGGCGAGGCGGATCCAGTCGGTGGGGAGGAGGTTCCCGGCGGCGGCGCCGACGCCCACGGAGAGGCCGATGAGGGCGCCGATGGCGATGACGAGGCCGAGGACGACCGTGCGCATCCGGTACTTGGTGGCGAAGGTCAGCGCCATGAGCTGGCTCTTGTCCCCCATCTCGCCGACGAAGACGGCGCCGAAGGCGATGCCGGCGGCGATGAGCAGTGCGTCCATTGAGGGTGATCCTCCCAGTGTTCATGCCGGGAGGAGGGCAGTCGCGAACCTCGACCCGGCCGTACGGCCTTGGTCGAAGGTCTCGCTCGCCCCGTGGGAACCGAGGCCGTGCGGCCGGGCCCGAGGGCCAGTGTGTCGACCGCAGCGTTGGGAGCTACTCCCCTTCTGCGCTGGCAAGTGTACGCGCGGGCCCGCCGCGGCGGCGACGGGCCGGTGCGTGACGTGCGCCGCGCCGGTCAGGCGGAGAGCGCGGTCGCCTTGTCGGCGTTCGGTTCGGGGGTCCGGTCTTTGAAGAGGCGGCGCAGGGTGAGCGGCCCGGCGAACGCGGCGAAGGCGGCGAGGACGGCGGGGACGAGGAGCCCGGTGGTGATGCTGGTGGCCTCGGCGATGTAGCCGATGGCGGCGGGGCCGATGAGGAGCCCGGTCGAGCCGGACATGGAGATGAGGGCGACGTTCGAGGGCGTCCCCCCGGCTTGGCCGATGGCGCTGAACAGGACCGGGACGATGATGGCGATGCCGCTGCCGGCGAGGAGCCAGCCGGCCCAGGCGAGGGGGAGACCGCCGGCCACATCCGAGACAAGGACGAGGACGTAGCCGGCGGTGGCCAGGGTGCCGGCCCACAGGAGGGTGGGGCCGGGGCCGAGCTTCGCGCGGATGGGGTCGCCGAAGAGCCGGAAGACGGTCATGGCGACGGCGAAGACGGTGTACGAGAGGGGTGCGAGGGCGGCGTCGGCTTCGAGGACGTTGGCGGCGTGGAGGTTCGCCCAGTCGATCGCGCCGGACTCGATGAGGTGACCGCCGAGGCCGAGCACGAACAGGGCGGCGAGGAGCAGTGCGCCGATGCGGCGGACGGGGGCTCCGCTGCTGCCGCCGGAGTTGTCTCGACCCGGGGGCGGCAGCAGCGGACGTGTGAAGGCGGCCATGGCGACCGCGCTGATGACGGCGACGGCGACGAGCACCGCCTGGCCGCCGAGGCCGACGCCGAGGGCGATCGCGGTGACGGCGCCGGCGAGGGCGCTGCCGAGGCTCCAGAGGCCGTGGAACGCGGAGATGATGGGGCGCCCGCAGCGCTGCTCGAGCTCGACCGAGTGGGCGTTGATGCCGACCTCGATGAAGCCCACGCCGACGCCGTACAGGGCGGCGCACGCCAGGAGCGTCGTGTAGTTCGGGGCGAGGGCCGGGGCGATGAGCACGAGCTGCGTGGCCGGGGCGGTCCACAGGAGCAGTTTGCGGCTGGTCACGCGGTCGGCGACGCGGCCCGCGACGACCATCGAGCCGAGCCCGACGAGCTGGATGAGCAGCAGCGCGGTGCCGAGCTTCGCTTCGCCGAGGCCGAGCCGGGCGTCGATGCCGGGCAGCGAGGCGGCCCAGGCGCCCATGACGAAGCCGGAGGTGGCGAAGGCGCCGTGGAGCCCGATGCGGGCGCGGCGCAGGACGAGCGGGTCCTTGGTGTTCGTTGCGGTGGGCACAGCCGTTGGGGTCCTTGCACTCTCGACGGAGACGGGCCCGATGGCGACCCGCACATTTTTGTTCGCGATAAGAACATAACAAGGGCGGGGTTCGCCCGTCAAGGTTTATGTTCAAGCCGAACACAAAAACTTCGACGCGACTGGCATAATCCCTGCATGCCCCAGACGATGACCAGCGCCGACCTCCGGATCCACAACCAGGTCCGGCTGCTGCGCGCCGTCCACGACGCCGCCGAGCCCTTCACCCGGGCCGAGGCCGCCCGGCTGCTCGGCATCGGCCGCAACACCGCCGCCGCCCTCGTCGGCGAACTCGAACAGGCCCGCCTGCTGCACGAGGTCCCGGCCGAGACCAGCGGCCGCGGCCGGCCCACGACCCTCCTCGTCCCGCACCCTCAAGGGCCCCTGGCCTTCGCGGTCGACTTCCGCGAGGACACCTGGACCCTCGCCGCCGCCGAACTCGGCGGCGCCGTCACCGAACTCGAGACCGGCGAACACGACCGCACCCCGAACGTCTTCGCCGAGATCCGCGCGGCCGTGGCGCGGCACGAGACCCCGCGGCTCACGGTGCTCGGCTTCGCCACCTCCGGCCCGATCCGCGACGGCCACCGCCTCCACATCTCCCACCTCGGCTGGGACGAGGTCGAACTCGGCGAACTCATCGGCCCCGACTGGCCGCGAACGGTGATCGACAACGACGCCCGCCTGGCAGGCCTCGCGGAAGCGAGACGGGGTGCGTTGCGCGGCATGGGAACCGCGCTCCACTTCCACATCGACTTCGACATCGGCGGCACCCTGCTGCTCGCCGGAGACGCCCAGCGCGGCGGCCACAACATCGCAGGCGAGTTCGGGCACATGCCGCTGAGCGGGTCGACGCTGCGGTGCATGTGCGGCGTTCAGGGCTGCTGGAGCCTCGATGTGGGGGCGAACGCGCTCATCCGCAGGTTCGGGGAGGCCCCGGGATACGGGGCGGGCAGGGAGCTCGCTCAGGAGGTCCTGCGCCGGGCCGAGGCCGGAGATGTCGAGGCGGGCGCGGCGCTGGACGACAACGCGGCCGCGCTCGGGAAGGGCCTGGGGGCGCTGGCGAACGCGCTCGACCCGGAGGCGATCAGCCTCTCGGGGCTCGGTGTCGAGCTGATCCGGTTGCGGCGCGCAGTGATCGAGGCGCAATGCGTCGAGGCGCTGATGGAGTTCCGCCGGAACGAACCACCGCAGATCGTGGCCGGGAAGCTGGGCGGGGCGGGCCCGCTGCGAGGAGCGGCGGAAGTCGCCTGGGACGCCGTCCTCAACGCCGACTGGGTGAAGGCCCGGCTCACGGGCGGGCGCTGAAACGGCCGGAGCGCGGTAGCGAATTCGCAGGTCAGGGGTACCTGACCCACGCTTGTGGTTCCGGTTGAGCCCTACGAGCGCAAGCACTGGGGATATCCAGGTCAGCGAACCATCCCTATCCCCCACCCTCCCAGAAGGGGACCGAAGTCTTGGGCCGAGCGTGACAGCGGGGACCGACAAGAACCGGCCGCAGACCGCCCCGCGAACACGGAATCCACTCGATCGGGTGAGGCAGGCGCGACCACAGTCACGGCGGCGGCCGGAGCGAGAGTACGGCATGTCCTTGCGGGCCAGCACCAGCGCGACCCTGAGGACGGTCCCGGGGCGGTTCGGGTGTTGCGACGGCGCTTCCCCTGCGCCGAAAGGCCGATGCCCGGGAATGCCGATCGGTCCGAGGACCGATGCGCGGCAAGGGGTTCGGGACGCAGGCTGGAGCGCGTCAACGCCCCTGAGGAGTCTGCACATGGTCCAGACGCTGTCCCCGTCGCGTCAGCGCCCGCTTGTCCGCCTGATCGCCGCTCGGCCGCTGCTGAGCTTCTTCGTCCTGTCGTTCGTGCCGTCGTTCGCGTACGAACTCGTCTGCATCTTCGTGCTGCGGCTCCCGTTGGTGCCCTGGATGTTCGCGGCGCCGTTCATCGGGCCGTTCGCGGCGGCCTTCGTCGTCACCGCAGCCACCGACGGCCGCGCCGGCGTGCGCGGACTGCTGCGCGACCTCGCCCGCTGGCGGGTGGGCGCGCGCTGGTACGCCGTCGCCGCGCTCGGCCTGCCCGCGCTGCTCATGCTGTGCGTGCTCCCGGTGTCCGGCGGACCGGCGGCGTTCCGGCCCGATCCCGCGGCGCTCGGCGAATGGGCGTTCGCGTTCGTCCTCGTGCTCATCGTCGGCGGCCCGCTCGGGGAGGAGCCCGGGTGGCGCAACTTCGCCACGCCGCGGCTCCAGGAGCGGTTCGGGCCGGTTGCCGGGACGCTCGTGCTCGGGGTGATGTGGGGCCTGTGGCACCTGCCGCTGTTCCTGATCGAGGGCTACAACCACGCCGGGAGCGACCTCGCCGCCACGGCCGCGCCGTACGCGGTGTTCCTCGGATTCACCGTGGCGATCGCGTTCCTGTTCACCTGGCTGTACAACCGCAGTGAGGGCAGCGGGCCGATCGCGGTCATCGCGCACACGTTCTGCAACGTGTCGCTGCTGCCGGTGCTGTTCCCCGGCGTGGAGAACGACCTCCACTACGAGATCGTGCAGCTCGCGGCGTTCTCGTTCCTCGCCGTCGTCCTGGTCGTCGCGACCCGCGGCCGCCGGGGGTGGCGCGGGGCGCGATAGGAAAAGGGGGGGGCCGGGCGGGGCCCCGCCCCCGGTATCGCCGGGCGGGGGGGGGGGCGGGGGCCGCTATCGCAACGGGGCGCCCCGGCCCGCCCCCCCCCTCCATGTATCGCCTTGCGGCGCTTGCTAGATGCCGCCCTCAAGGTGGTGGTACACCTGGTTCCAGCGGAGTTCCTGCTTGAACTCGCGGGCGTTGGTGCCCTCGCCGATGACGACCAGCTCGATGCCGGCGATCTCCGCGAAGTCCTCCAGGACCTCGCGGCCGAAGGCCTGCGTGAACGAGGTGTGGTGCGGTCCGCCCGCGGTCAGCCAGGACTCGGCGGAGGTCTGGAGGTCCGGCAGGGGCTCCCAGACGGCCCGCGCGACCGGCAGGTTCGGCAGGTCCTCGTCGGGCTCGACCGTGTTGACCTCGTTCGCCACCAGGCGGAGCCGGGTGCCGAGGTCCATCATGCCGACGCAGATCGCCGGGCCGGGCGGGGCGGTGAAGACCAGGCGGACCGGGTCCTCCTTGCCGCCGATGCCGAGCGGGTGGATCTCCGCCTTCGGCTGCTCCGAGGCGATCGTCGGGCAGACCTCGAGCATGTGCGCGCCGAGGATCTGCGGCGACTCCGCGCCCAGGTTGTAGGTGTAGTCCTCCATGAAGGACGTGCCGCCCTCGAGGCCCGTGGCCATGACCTTCATGAGGCGCACCAGGATCGAGGTCTTCCAGTCGCCCTCGCCGCCGAAGCCGTAGCCGTCGGCCATGAGGCGCTGCACCGCGATGCCCGGGAGCTGCTTGAGCGCGCCCAGGTCCTCGAAGGTGTCCGTGAACGCCTTCGCGCCGTGCTCCTCGAGGACGGAGCGCAGGGCCAGCTCGATGCGGGCCGAGTCGCGCAGCGACTCGTGGCGGTCGCCGCCGACGCGCAGCTCCGGCACCACGTCGTAGTCGGCCTCGTAGACCTTGACGAGGTCGTCCACGGCCTTGTCCTCGATGGACGCGACGCGCTCGACGAGCTCGTTGACGCCGTAGGTGTTCACCTCGACGCCGAGGCGGATCTGCGCCTCGGTCTTGTCGCCCTCGGTCACGCCGACGTAGCGCATGTTGTCGCCGAAGCGGATCAGTTTGAGGTTCTGGGCCTCGTTCCAGCCCAGCGCGGCGCGCGCCCAGTTGCCCACGCGCTCCTGGACCTGCGCGTCGGCCCAGTGGCCCACGACGGTCTTGCGGCGGTGGCGCATGCGGGTGAGCATGTACCCGAACTCGCGGTCGCCGTGGGCGGCCTGGTTCAGGTTCATGAAGTCCATGTCGATGTCGGCCCACGGCAGGTCGCGGTTGTGCTGCGTGTGCAGGTGCAGCAGCGGCTTCTGCAGCACGCCGAGGCCGGAGATCCACATCTTCGACGGGGAGAAGGTGTGCATCCAGGCGATTACGCCGACGCACGAGTCGTCGGCGTTGGCCTCCAGCAGCACCTTCCGGATCTCGTCCGGCGTGGTCAGCACGGGCTTCGCGACGACCTTGACCGGGATCGCGGGGGCGCCGTCGAGCCCGGCGACGATGTCGGCCGAGTTCTGGGCGACCTGCTCGATGGCCTCCGGGCCGTACAGGTGCTGGCTGCCGGTGACGAACCAGAGTTCCTTTGTTTCCATTGGTGTTACTGCTCCTTGGGGGCGGGCTGCTGGCCGTAGACGTTCTGGTAGCGGTCGTAGAGCTTGTCGATGTCCGCCTGCGGGATCGGGATCGGCTCGCCGAGCTGGCGCGAGATGTGGACGGTGCGCGCCACGTCCTCGGCCATGACGGCGGCCTTCACGGCGGCCTTCGGGTCCTTGCCGATGGTGAACACGCCGTGGTTCTGCATGATCACCGCCGGGGAGCGGTGCCCCCGCAGGGTCTCGACGATGCCCTTGCCGATGGCGTCCGAACCGATGCGCGCGAACGGGCCGAGCGGGATCTCCCCGCCGAACTCGTCGGCCATCGCCGTGATGACGCACGGGATCGGCTCGGCGCGCGCGGCCCACGCGGTCGCGTACGGGCTGTGCGTGTGGACCACGCCGCCGACCTCGGGCATCTCCTGGTAGACCACGTTGTGGCTCTCGGCGTCCGAGGAGGGCGCCAGGTCGCCGTCGAGGATCTTGCCCTCGAGGTCGGTCACGACCATCAGCTCGGGCTTCATGTCGTCGTAGGAGACGCCGCTCGGCTTGATGACGATCAGGTCGGTGCCCGGGACACGGCCCGAGACGTTGCCGCTGGTCCAGGTCACCAGGCCCCAGCGCAGCAGCTCGGCGTGCAGGTTGCAGACCTTGACCTTCATCTCCTCGACGGCCGGAGTCGTCTTGAAGCTCATTTCGTTGCCTCCGTGGCGATCTTGTGCAGAGTGTGCAGTGCGCGGGAGCCGCCGCGGCCGAAGTGGTCGTGCAGCTCCTCGTAGACGGCGTACAGCTCGTCGTAGGCGTCGGCGCGGGCCTCGTCGGGGACGTACGCGTTGCGCTCGACCTTGCCCATGGCCTCGGAGGCCGCGAAGATGTCCGGGTAGACGCCGGCCGCGACCGCGGCGTGGATCGCCGAGCCCAGAGCCGGGCCCTGGCCGGAGGTGAGCACCGTGATCGGCATGCGCAGCACGTCCGAGTAGGTCTGCATGAGCCACTTGTTCTTCAGCAGGCCGCCCGCGGCGACGAACTCGTTGATCGGGACGCCCGCCTTGACGAGGGTCTCGACGATCATGCGGGTGCCGAACGCGGTGGCCTCCACCAGCGCCCGGTAGATGTCCTCCGGCTTGGACTGCAGGCCCAGGCCGAGGATCACGCCGTGCAGGTCGTGGTCGACGAGGACGGAGCGGTTGCCCGAGTGCCAGTCGAGCGCGACCAGGCCGTGCTGGCCGACGGCCTGCCCCTCGGCGAGCTCGGTCAGGTACTCGTGGATCGAGATGCCGCGCTGCTCGGCCTCGGCGGTGTACTCGCCGGGGACGCCGTTCTTGGTGAACCACGCGAAGATGTCGCCCACGCCGGACTGGCCGGCCTCGTAGCCCCACAGGCCCTTGGTGATGCCGTCGCGAACGACGCCGCACATGCCCGGCGCCTCGGTCAGGTTCTCGCCGTTGACGACGTGGCAGGTGCTGGTGCCCATGATGGCGACCATCTGGCCGGGGCCGACGGCCTTCGCGGAGGCGGCCGTGACGTGCGCGTCGACGTTGCCGGCGGCGATCACGGTGCCCTCGTTCAGGCCGGTCCACTCGGCGGCCTGCGCGGTGAGCACGCCGGCCTTGTCGCCCAGCGGCAGGAGCGGGTGCTCCATCTTGGCGTTGAAGTCGGCGAAGTCGGGGTTGAGCGCGGCCAGGTACTCGCGGGAGGGACGCTCGCCGTCCTGCACGATGCCCTTGTAGCCGGCGGTGCAGGAGTTGCGGGTCTCCTCGCCGCAGAGCTGCCACACGATCCAGTCGGCGGCTTCGATCCAGCGCTCGGCGCGGTCGTAGACCTCGCGGTCCTCCTCGAGGAGCTGCAGGCCCTTGGCGTAGGCCCACTCCGAGGAGATCTTGCCGCCGTAGCGGGGCAGCCACGACTCGCCGCGCTCGGCGGCGACGGCGTTGATGCGGTCGGCCTGGCCCTGCGCGGCGTGGTGCTTCCAGAGCTTGGGCCACGCGTGCGGCCGGTCGGCGAGGTCGTCCAGCTCGCACAGCGGGGTGCCGTCGGCGGTGGTCGGGAGGATCGTGCACGCGGTGAAGTCCGTGGCGATGCCCACGACCTGGTCGGGGCTCACGCCGGCGGCGGCCACGGCGGCGGGCACGGCGTTGCGGAGCACGTCGACCCAGTCCTTGGGCGACTGGAGGGCCCAGCTGCGGCCGAGGCGGACGCCGGAGCCCGGGAGGGCCTCCTCGATGGCGCCGTGCTCGTACACGTGCTCGGCACTGGCCAGCTCGCGGCCATCGGCGACCGACGCGACGACGACCCGGCCTGACAGGGTGCCGAAGTCGATCCCGATAGCAACGGCACCGTTGTCGCTGCCAGTCATTGCGCCTCCTTTGGGGGTGCTCGTTTTCGACTCGTTCGTCGAGGTCCTTAAGGAAAAAGTGATCGCTCACATGCTGTTGTTCCACCGCGTGAGGGCAGCGTATGCACAGAGTTTGATCCCCAACAACCTAACGCATTCACACGTTCGATACCACCAGCGGTCCGGTGAACGGACGCCCGAACCGGAAATACCGGATCGATTCCGGCGCGCCTGAACCGCAACACGATACCCGGGTGTGACCGAGGTCCCGCGACGGCGCCCGTGCACAGCACTCCGTACATCGTATTCCGTACGCCGTATCCAGTGCGCAGTACGTTGTACGCCGCACACTGTACGACGTACGAGTAATGCGCATCCGCATCGTCTCGTACGGCGTACGCCGTACTAAGTACGAGGTTATCCGCGATCACCGCCGGGTATTCGCCGGGCCGGGACCCGGCCGAAGCCGAGGCCGGGCAGAGCGGAGAGGACAGACTGATGGGCAAGCCGGGACAGCAGCAGGAACCTCCGGGCATGACCGAGGCCATGACGCCGAAGCCCAAGGACTCCATGGAGGGGTACGAGGGCCGCGGCCTCCTCAAGGACCGCCGGGCGCTGATCACCGGCGGCGACTCCGGGATCGGGCGGGCCGTCGCGATCGCGTTCGCCAAGGAGGGCGCCGACGTCGCCATCGCCTACCTCGAGGAGCACGAGGACGCCGAGCGGACCGCGGAACTGGTCGAGGCCGAGCGCCGCCAGTGCGCGCTGCTCCCCGGCGACCTCGCGGACCGCGACCACTGCCGCGAGGTGGTCGACCAGACCGTCAAGGCGCTCGGCGGGCTCGACCTGCTCGTCAACAACATCGCGACCCAGACGCCGGTGGAGCGGCCCGAGGACATCAGCGACGAGCAGTGGGAGCACACGTTCAACGTGAACATGCACAGCTTCCACCGGGTGACGCGGGCGGCGCTGCCGCACATGGGCGAAGGCGACGCGATCGTCAACTGCGCCTCCGTGAACGGCCTGCGCGGCAACAAGACGCTCATCGACTACTCGGCGACGAAGGGCGCGATCATCGCCTGGACGTACTCGATGGCGCAGGCGCTCGCGCCGCGCGGCATCCGCGTCAACTGCGTCGCGCCCGGTCCCGTGTGGACGCCGCTCATTCCGTCGACACTGCCCGAGGACCATGTGGAGGGCTTCGGCTCGAACACGCCGATGGGCCGCCCGGCCGAACCGGACGAACTCGCGCCCTCGTTCGTGTTCCTGGCCTCGAACACCATGTCGTCCTTCATCACCGGCGAGGTGATCGCGGCCCTCGGCGGCGAGACCATGCCCGGCTGACCGATCCGATCCGCCCGTGCCCCGGCCGCATTGCGGCCGGGGCACGAACGTGCAGGTCAACGGCAGCGCGACGCACAATGTCGTACCCCTCTGTCAGGGTTCATACCGGGGGCCCATCGAAGTCCGATTTGCCGGGACCCTCCGCTCACCTTTCCCGACACCGGGGACGGCGCCGACCGACCGGCGGCGCACCCGGAGCCGGGCGAAGACCTTCTGCGGCGCTCCCCCGAAAGAGGCGGACCGGCGGGCCATGGCCCGCCGGTCCGCTGCTCCCGCGTCGCCTCAGTGGGTGAGGCGGCGCATCGCCTTCCTGCGCTGCTTCAGCACGGCCGTCGCGGCCGAGCCGAAGGCGTCCTTCGCCGCGGCCCAGCGCTTGCGGGCGGCCTTGCTCGCCGCCTTCCGGCGCAGCTCGGTCTCCTTGATCGCCTGCCGCGCCGCGTCACGCGCGGCCTTGGAGGACCGGCGCTGGTCGCGGATGACGTGCACGCCCACGATCGCGGCCACCGTCGCGCCCGCCGCCGCGACGGCCACCGTCAGCGGGTGGCGCCGCACCGGCGCGAACGGACCGTGCGCATGTCCGGCGTCAGGGTCGAGGCCCAGCCGCTCCTTCAGCTCCAGCACCGTGTCGTTGACCCGCCCGCGCGTGAACTCGGCGTCCCTCTCCAAGTCCCTGGTGGACTTGTACTGGTCCGCCTCTGCGTTCTGACGGGCCCATTCGTCCTGGTGCTCGCGCTTGAACTCGGTCTCGCTCGGGGCCTCCACGTTCGGCCAGTACGGCATCGACACCGAAGGCGGCGGCGAGAGCCCGACTCCGGGCGGAAACGGCCCGTTCGTCGGGCCTGGCATACCGGTCATCGGTCCATCCTCCCTTTCAGAGCCCGGACGTCCTCCCGGGCGTGCTCCATCGTCTCGTCAGGGACCGGCGGCAGTGCCGCGCGGAGCTTGGCGCGCCCCACCAGCGCGAAGATCCCCGCGACCGCCAGCAGCGCCACGCCCGTCACGATGGCGGCCAGCCAGGCCGGCCACACCAGCGCGAGCGCGATGCCCGCCGCGAGGGCCAGCGCCGCGCCGCCGTAGATCGCGATGACGCCGGCGAGGGCGAACATGCCGCCGCCGAACGCGCCCCGCTTGGCCTTGTCGCCGATCTCGCGCGCGGCCAGTTGGGCCTCGACGCGGGCCAGGTGCGCCACCTGGGAGGTCAGGTCGCCCACGATCTGGCCGACGGAGCGGTCCTGCTCGTCCCAGTCGTGGCGGCCGCGGCCGCGCCGGCCGTGGTCGGTCCGGGTGTCGTGGTCGGCGTCGGCCCAGCGTCCGCCGTGCTCGCGCTCGGCGGCGCGGATGGCCTGCGCCTCGGGGTGGTCGTGTCGGACCTCCATGTCGTCACCTCTCTCCGCCGGGCTCAGGAGCGCCTGTCGACGGCGCGCTGGAGCTCGGCCTTGTTCATCTTGGATCGGCCTTCGATGTTCTTGCGGCGGGCCTCTTCGTAGAGCTGGTCCTTGGTGCGGCCCTTGGGCCCGGAGTGCGAACGCTGACCGCCGCGTTTCGCGGACGACATGTCCTTCGTGGAAGTGCGGCTGGCCTTCTTGGTCTCGCCCTTGCGGGCGCGTTCCTTGTTGACGGTGCGCGCGGCCATCTCCTCGGCCCGGTCGTGGCCCATGCCCCGGTCCTCGGCCTGGTCGCGGATGTGCTTGTACTGGCGTTCTTCCTTCTTGGTCCACTGTCGCTGCGGCATGGCCCTTCACCTCCGCGGTGTCCGGTTTCGGCCAAGTGCGATGCGGATCGGGTTCCCCGCCCGGCTCGGTGGAAACCTCGCGTGCGGCGGGCCCGGCGCTGGTCGGGGCGGTGCGCATACTTCGGCGGCGTCCGGGTAGCCCTCTTCGGCAAGCCAGGCTTGCGGGGGACTCCCGCCGCTCGGTGCGGTCTGTAGAGGGCTGCCGTGCCGCCCGGCGGAGCACCATAGATGAACGGCACTGCGGGAATCCGTCCCGCAGTGCCGTTCTGCGCGCGCGTCGGGTCAGCGGGCGGCGCCGCGGTTGGTCTCGCCGAAGTCGCCTTCGCCGCGGGCCTCGCTCTCCTTGGGGAGCTTGGTGTGCAGGAAGAGGCCGAGCGCGATCATGCCGAGGCCGAGCACGAGGTGCAGCCAGTCGTCGGCGGTGTTGGCGGGCAGGAAGTTGCCCGCGTCCTGGTCGCCGACGGGGAATCCGTACATGCCGAGCAGCAGGTAGAGGACGCCGCCGCCGATGAGGTACCAGCGGGCGGCCCTGACGAACCAGGCCATGAAGAGGCCGAGGAGTCCGATGGCGATGTGGATCAGGTTGTGCAGCACCGAGACCTGGAATATGCCGAAGAGTTCGGCCCCCGAGTCGGTGCCCGAGAAGGTCATGCTGGAGAAGTCCGTCGTGATGCCCGGGAGGAACCCGAGCACGCCGATCAGCACGAACACGAGGCCGACGCCCGAGGCGCCGTCCTGGACGGCGGTCGTGCGGCGCCGTTCGGCCTCCCACCAGTGGTGCCCGGTGGTGGACATCGGATGCGAGTTCATCGTTCCCCTCCTTTCGGTGTACCGAGCGCGCCGCCGCGCCCGCCTATGGGCTTCCGGACGAGGCGGCTCGCTGCGGGATCCGAGCGGACCCGCGTGGTTCGAGTACCCGTGTGCGGCGCTGTGACACCCGGTTTCGGGCCGGTGGGCGCGGGTAGTCCTGCCATTCAGGGACCCGACGCCATGGAGGAGCCGTGAGCCTCATCGAGGAACGCACCAGTGACATCGCCGAGCTCGGCCAGCAGCTCCGCGTGGATGCGGTGCGCGCGTCGGCCCGCGCGGGGTCGGGGCATCCAACCTCGTCGATGTCGGCGGCCGACCTGATGGCGGGTCTCCTTGCCGGGCATCTGCACTACGACTTCGATCGCCCGCATCTGCCGGGGAACGACCGGCTGGTGTTCTCCAAGGGGCACGCGTCGCCGCTGCTGTACGCGATGCTGCGCGCGGCGGGCGCGATCGACGAGGAGCATCTGCTGACGTACCGCAGGCTGGGCTCCGACCTGGAGGGGCATCCGACGCCGCGGCTGCCGTGGGTGGACGTGGCGACGGGGTCGCTCGGGCAGGGCCTGCCGATCGGGGTGGGGATGGCGCTGGGCGCGCGGCTGTCGGGGTCGCCGGCGCACGTGTGGGTGCTGTGCGGGGACGGCGAGATCGCGGAGGGCTCCATGTGGGAGGCGTTCGCGGCGGCCGCGGACTTCGGCCTGGGGAACCTGTGCGCGATCGTGGACGTGAACCGGCTGGGCCAGACGGGCCCGACCCGCTACGAGTGGGACACGGGGGCGTACGCGGCGCAGATCGGCGGGTTCGGCTGGCACACGATCGAGATCGACGGGCACGACCCGGAGCAGATCGACCAGGCGTACGCCGAGGCGGAGCGGCAGGACTCGCCGACGGCGATCCTCGCGAAGACCCGCAAGGGTAGGGGGGTCGCGGCCGCGGAGGACAAGG
Source organism: Glycomyces lechevalierae (assembly GCF_027622945.1). Classification (GTDB taxonomy): domain Bacteria; phylum Actinomycetota; class Actinomycetes; order Mycobacteriales; family Micromonosporaceae; genus Glycomyces; species Glycomyces rutgersensis. Next base: position 33,150 of record NZ_JAPZVQ010000011.1, read on the forward strand.
AGGGCCTGCACGGCAAGCCGCTGGACGAGCCGGAGAAGGCGGTCGTGGAGCTCGGGGGCGTGCGGGAGGCGCGCGTTCGCGTGAACCCGCCGCGGTCGAGCGAGCCGAGGCGCTCGCAGCCGTCGCTGCCGGTCGAGCGGCCGTCGTTCCCGGTCGGGAGCGACGCCGCGACGCGGGACGGTTTCGGGGCGGCGCTCGAGGCGCTGGGCGACGCGAACCCGGACGTGGTGGTCGTGGACGGGGAGGTCGCCGATTCGACGCGCACGGCCGCGTTCAGGAAGGCGTTCCCGAACCGGTTCTTCGAGTGCTACATCGCGGAGCAGCAGATGATCGGCGCGGCGGTGGGGCTGCAGTCGCAGGGGTGGATTCCGTACGCCGCGACGTTCGCCGCGTTCCTCACGCGCGCGCACGACTTCCTGCGGATGGCCGCCATCGGCGGGGCGGATCTGCGGGTCGTCGGCTCGCACGCGGGCGTGTCGATCGGCGCGGACGGCCCGAGCCAGATGGGCCTGGAAGACCTCGCGATGTTCCGGGCGCTGTGGCGCAGCGTGGTGCTGTACCCGTGCGACGCGAACCAGTGCGCGCATCTGACCGCGACGATGGCGGACCTGCCGGGAATCAGCTACCTGCGGACGACGCGCGCGGAGACGCCGGTGATCTACCGGGGCGACGAGCTGTTCCCCGTTGGCGGCAGCCGGACCCTGGTCGGTTCGGCGCACGACCGGGCGGTGATCGTCGCGGCGGGGATCACGGTCTCGGAGAGCCTGAGCGCGGCCGAGCGCCTGGCGTCGGAGGGTCTCCCGGTGCGGGTCATCGACGCGTATTCGGTGAAGCCGCTCGACGCGGCCGCGATCCGTCAGGCCGCCGCGGACACCGGGCGCGTGCTCACGGTCGAGGACCACTGGCCGGTCGGGGGTCTCGGGGACGCCGTCCTCGACGCCGTGGCCGGGCAGATCCCTGATGTGCGCTTCCACAAGCTCGCCGTGCGCGGCATGCCCGGTTCGGCCGGGCCGGCCGAGCAGTTGGCGGCGGCCGGGATCGATGCGGCCGCGATCGTGCGGGCCACGCAGCGGCTCGTGGCCTGAGCTCGAGAACTCGAAAACGCCGCACAGGAGAACGACGCGAACGATACTCGTGTCAACGGCTCAACGAATGGAGACGAGCAGCATGGCAACCGCACGCGACCTCATGCACACCGGGTGCACCTGCGTCAAAAGCAACGACACCGCCGCGAACGCGGCGAGGATGATGGCCGAGCTGGACGTCGGCTCGATGCCGATCTGCGGCGCGGACGACGACAAGCTCCACGGCATGGTCACCGACCGGGACCTGGTCTTGCAGGTCATGGCCAAGGGCCACGACCCCGAGACGTACACGGTCGACCAGCTGCCGCAGGGCCACCTGTTCCTCGCGGACGCGAACGAGGACGTCGACCTCACCATCGCCAAGATGAAGGAGCACCAGATCAGCCGGCTTCCGGTGATCGATCAGGGCCGCCTCGTGGGCATCATCTCGCTCGGGGACGTCGCCCATCGCATGCCCGAATCGGTCACCGGGGACCTCGCGGGCTCCATCAAGTCCTGACCGCGATCGGAAGCGCAGTCGGGACCGGAGCCCCTTGGGACGCAAGACCACAGGGGGTGGAACGACGCCGCCGCGGCGAAAGCCGCGGCGGCGTCGCCGTCACCGCCCCGCTTCCCTAGGGCCGACGGCGGGACGCCGGTGTTTCGCCCGCACCGCCCCGGGTACCTCCGGGATCTAGTGGAGGAGGCGGCCATGACGCGCAACCACAACCTGATCAGAGTGCTCGCGGACGACTATCGGGCGATGGAGGAGGTCTTCGGCGAGATCGAAGCGCACGAGGGCCCGCCCGAACAGCGCAAGGACCTCGTCGACCACGCCCTCGCCGAAACGGTCCGCCAGTGGACCGCCGAGGAGCGGTACGTGTTCCCCGAAGTCCGCAGACACGTCCCGGACGGCGACGCACTGGTCGACCGCGAGATCGACGCGCACCACCGCATCGACGGTCTGCTGCTGGACCTGGAGGTCTTCGGGCCCGAGCATCCTCACTTCGAGCAGAAACTGCGAGAGTTCATCGACGACTACCGCCAGAACGTCCAGGAGGAGCGCCACAACCTCGTGCCCAGGCTCCAGGAATCCTGCAGCGAGGCCACGCTCGACGAACTCGGCGACAAGCTCCTGCGGGTCAAGGAGACCGCTCCGACACGGCCGCATCCGCAAGCAGCCCAGGTGTTCCCGCCCGAACGCGCACTGCAGCCGGGGGCGGGGTTCATCAACCGCATCCGCGACTCGATTCGGCCTTGAGCGGCACTTCGAGACGGAGCGGCGGGCCCATCGGCCCGCCGCTCCGGCGTGGTGCTCCGTTCATCGGACGACTCCCCTACCGGGGCGTCTTGTCCAAGCCGTCACGCAGATCCTCCAGCGTCCGGTGCAGGAGCCGGGAGACGTGCATCTGCGAGATGCCCACCTCCTCGGCGATCTGCGTCTGGGTCATGTCGCCGTAGTACCGCAGCGCCAGGATCTTGCGCTCCCGCTGCGGGAGCTCCTGGATCAGCGGCACCAGCGACTCGTGGTTCTCGACGAGTTCGAGCGCTACGTCCTCCTCGCCCACCGACTCGGCGAGCGTGGTGCGCTCCCCGTCGGCGAACGGCGGCTCGTCCAGCGATACCGCCCGGTAGGCCTGCCGCGCCTCGTAGCCCTCCTGCACCTCGGCGACCGTGATGTCGAGGTGCTCGGCCATCTCCTCATCCGTGGGCGGCCGGCCCAGGCGCTGCGACAGCTCGCCGCCGGCCTGGTTCAGCGCGATCCGCAACTCCTGCAGCCGGCGCGGGACGCGCATCGGCCAGCTCGTGTCGCGGAAGTGCCGTCTCACTTCGCCCATCACGGTGGGCACGGCATAGGAGAGGAAGTCCGCCCCCTGGTCGGGGTCGAAGCGGTCCACGGCGTGGATGAGGCCCACGGAGGCGACCTGCACGAGGTCGTCCTTCGCGATGCCCTTGCCCGCGAACCGCTGCGCGATGTGCTCCGCCAGGGGCAGGTGGCCGGTGACGAGCCGCTCGCGCACCTCTGCTCGGCGCGGGTCGGCCTCGTCCAGGGAGGCCAGCTCCCGGAACAGTGGCGCCAGGTGGCCGTACTCGTCCGAACCCTGTCGCTTGCTCTTCGATCGATTGTCTGCCATGCGATCGCCCTCCAGTCCACGTGGACATCGGTTGAAGCATGTCTGCCCGCTCGGGGCCTGACGCTTCTCATTGTAAGACTGATTGGGGGCCAAAGGCAATGATTGGAGGTGAATTACGGATAGCTTGGGCGATAGGGGATTTCACGGGGCAAGGACCCCAGGTATCGCGATAACTGCCTGCCTGGGTACCCGTACGCGCTTTCGCCGAAACCTCCGGCTGTGCCCATCATCGCCCTTCTTGGTAAAACTTCGTTGCGCCCCAACGCCTTCGGCTCAGAGGCCCGTGGTCTCGCGGTACTCGCCCCACTCCTCGCGCAGCGCCCCGCAGATCTCCCCCAGGGTCGCCTCGGCCCGGGCGGCCGCCAGGATCGGCTCGATGAGGTTCACGTCTCCCTTTGCGGCCGTGACGATCTCGGCCAGCGCGCGGTCGACGGCGGCGTTGTCGCGGGCGGCGCGGCGGCGGCCGAGCACGGCGTTCTGCTCGCGTTCGACCTCGCCGGAGATCCGCAGGATCTCGAGGTCGGGGGTGACGGTGTCGTGGAGTTCGGTGACGCCGACGATGTGCTTGGTGCCGTCCTCGAGCTGCTGCTGGTAGGTGAAGGCGGCCTCGGCGATCTCGGCGTTGAACCAGCCGTCCTCGATCCCTTGCAGGATCCCGGAGGTGACGGGTCCGATCTCGTGGCGGCCGGCGGCCGCCATGGCCACGGCGGCGGGGTCGTCGCCGGCCTCGCCGCCGAGGGCGAGGATCTGGAGGAAGATCTTCTCGGCCTCGGCCTCGATCTTGTCGGTGAGGGCTTCGACGTACCAGGAGCCGCCGAGAGGGTCGGCGACGTTGAGGACGCCGGTCTCGTCGCGGAGCACGGACTGGGTGCGCAGGGCGATCTCGGCGGACTGGTCGGTGGGGAGGGCGAGGGTCTCGTCGAGTGCGTTGGTGTGCAACGAGTTCGTGCCGCCCATGATGGCGGCGAGGGCTTCGACGGCGGTGCGCACGACGTTGTTGTAGGGCTGCTGGGCGGTGAGGGAGACGCCGGCGGTCTGGGTGTGGAAGCGGAGCCACTGGGCGCGGTCGGTCTTGGCGCCGTAGACGTCGCGGAGCCAGCGGGCCCAGATGCGGCGGGCGGCGCGGAACTTGGCGATCTCCTCGAAGAAGTCGATGTGGGCGTCGAAGAAGAACGAGAGGCCGGGGGCGAAGCGGTCGACGTCGAGGCCGCGCGAGAGGCCGAGTTCCACATAGGAGAAGCCGTCGGCGAGGGTGAACGCGAGTTCCTGCGCGGCAGTCGATCCGGCCTCGCGGATGTGGTATCCGGAGACGGAGAGCGGCTTGTAGCGCGGGATGTTGTGCGAGCAGTACTCCATGAGGTCGCCGATGAGGCGCAGGTGCGGCTCGGGCGGGAACAGCCACTCCTTCTGGGCGATGTACTCCTTGTGGATGTCGGTCTGGAGCGTGCCGTCCAGTGTGGAGATGTCGACGCCCTGGCGTTCGGCGGCGGCGAGGTACATGCAGAAGAGGGGGACGGCGGGTCCGGAGATCGTCATGGAGGTGGTGACGCCGCCGAGGTCGATGCCGGCGAAGAGCCGGTCCATGTCGGCGGTGGAGTCGATGGCGACGCCGCAGTGGCCGACCTCGCCGAGGGAGGCGGGCTCGTCGGAGTCGCGGCCCATGAGGGTGGGCATGTCGAACGCGACGGAGAGGCCGCCGCCGCCGGCCTTGAGGAGCATCTTGTAGCGGGCGTTGGTCTGCTCGGCGTTGCCGAAGCCGGCGAACTGCCGGATGGTCCAGGGGCGGCCGCGGTAGCCGGTGGGGTAGAGCCCGCGGGTGAAGGGGAACTCGCCGGGCCAGCCGATGCGGTCCATGCGCGGGTCGGCGACGCCTTCGGGCGGGCCGTAGACCGGTTCGGTCTCGAGCCCCGAGAGGGTGGTGAAGTCGGCTTCGCGCTTGGCGGCCGACGCGTACCGCTTGGCCCAGCGCTCCCGGCCCGCAGAGATCTGGTCAGCGTCCACGATGACACCCCATTTTCGCTCGTCACTGCCGTACCGGCTCGTCGCGGCCGCGGGCTCGTGACCCGCGGGCCCCGTCGGAGACCGTTCCGGCGAGCCCCGGTCGGGCTCAAGGCCCATACTACTGAACGCTCGTTCAGGCGTGCAGATTCGTGGTTCCTCTGGCTATTGCACCGCTTCAGGAGTGTCTTCGCAAATCGGGCGCCTTGGGGACCCCCCGATTCCATCGTTCCCGAGCGGTACGACACCGCATATGCGCCCGAGCGGGCCTTACGGTTCGCTCAGTCGATGTCGCGCCAGGCGCGGAAGGCCTCGAGCTCGACGGCCACGAGCTGGCCCGGATGGAAGAGGCCGGTCACGATCACCACGGTGGCCGTGGGCTTGACGACGCCGAAGAACTCGCCGTGGACCCGGCCCACAGGGTCGGCGTGGGCCGGGTCGGTCACGTACAGCCGGGAGCGCACGACGTCCGAGACGCCGGCCCCGGCGTGGACCATCGCGTCCAGGGCGGTCCGGAAGGCCTCGCGGGCCTGCCCGGCGGCGTCGCCCCGCAGCTGCGGGCGCGCCTCCACATCAGCGGTGCAGGCGCTCGTGACCACCAAGGGCCCCACCGCGACCGCCCGCGAATAGCCGTAGAGCTGCGCCCACGGACCGGTCTCAGGCACCCGTTCGACCAGTGCCATGCGCGCCTCCTCGGTTTAAAGTCCCTTCAACAGGTTCAACGCCTCAGCGACCGTGAAGTTACGCTCGTACAGCGCCGTTCCCACGATGGCGCCTTCGACGCCGATGCCGGTGAGCCCGGCCAGGGCGCGGAGGTCGTCGAGCGAGGAGACGCCGCCGGAGGCGATGACCGGCTTGTCGGTGGCCTCGCAGACCGAGCGCAGCAGGTCCAGGTTCGGGCCCGAGAGCATCCCGTCGCTGTTCACGTCCGTGACGACGTACCGCTCGCACCCGGCGCGCTCGAGGCGCTCCAGGGTCTCGAAGAGCTCGCCGCCCTCGCGGGTCCAGCCGCGCGCGGCCAGCCGCCCGCCCTTGACGTCGAGGCCGATGGCGACGCGGTCGCCGTACTCGCCGCAGATCCGGTCGCACCACTCCGGGTTCTCCAGGGCGGCGGTGCCGATGTTGACGCGGCGGGCCCCGGAGTCCAAGGCGCGCTTCAGGGTCTCGTCGTCGCGGATGCCGCCGGAGATCTCCACCTGCATGTCCACTTTCGACACGACCTCGGCGAGCAGCCCGTGGTTCGTGCCGCGCCCGAAGGCCGCGTCGAGGTCCACGAGGTGCAGCCACTCCGAGCCCTGGCGCTGCCATTCGAGGGCGGCCTCGATCGGGTCGCCGTAGGCCTTGCCGGAGCCGGCCACGCCCTGCACGAGCTGGACGGCCTTGCCGCCGGTCACGTCCACGGCGGGAAGAAGCTGAAGTTCGGTCATCATTTGCCTTTCAGGAAGCCAGGTCCTTGATCCAGTTGGACAGCAGCGCGTACCCGGCGTCGCCGGACTTCTCGGGGTGGAACTGGGTGGCCGACACCGAGCCGCGCTCCACGGCGGCGATGAACGGCTCGTCGTGGGTGCAGATCGCGGCCAGCGCGCCCGGCGGCACGGCCTTGGCGGCGTAGGAGTGCACGAAGTAGAACCGCTCGGCCGGGTCGATCCCCGCGAACAGGCGCATGCCCGCGGCGGCTTCGACGGTGTTCCAGCCCATGTGCGGGATGCGCTGGGCGGCGAGGAGTTCCACGCGGCCCTCGAAGATGCCGACGCCGCTGGTGCGCACGCCGTGCTCGACGCCCTCTTCGAAGAGCACCTGCTCGCCCACGCAGATCCCGAGCACGGGCGCCTCGGCGGCGGCGCGCTCGCGGATCACGGTGTCGAGGCCGTGCTTGAGCACGCCTTCCATGCAGGCGGCGTAGGCGCCCACGCCGGGGACGACGAGGCCGTCGGCGCGGCGGGCCGCGTCGAGGTCGCTCGTCAGGGTCACGTCGCCGCCGGCGCGCTCGAGGGCGCGGAAGGCGGAGCGGAGGTTGCCCGAGCCGTAGTCGAACAGGGCCACACTGGGTTTCGCCATCGGGTTCCCCTAGCCGTAGATCAGGTAGACGCCGCCGAGGAACGCGGCCACGGCGACGACCGCGACGACGATCGCGGCGGCGTACTTCGCTTTGCCGCGCAGGCTGAGGGCGCCGCCGAGGAGGACCCCGGCGAGCGCCATGAGCAGGATCGGCCCGGCGTAGCTCACAGGACGCCCTTGGTCGAGGGGATGTCCGTGCCGTCGATGCGGGTGGCGTACTTCAGGGCGCGCGCGAGGGCCTTGAACTGGGCTTCGATCACGTGGTGCGCGTCGGGCTTCTGGCCGGGGTTGGCGGCGCGGAGCACGGTGACGTGCAGGCAGATCCGGGCGTGGTACGCGAAGGACTCGAGGATGTGACGGGTCATCGAGGTCGGGTAGTCGGTGTTGATCATCGGCGCGATGTCCATGGGCTCCTCGTGGACCATGTACGGGCGGCCCGAGAGGTCGACGACGGCGCGCGCGAGCACCTCGTCGAGGGGCACGGAGGCGTCGGCGAAGCGGACCACGCCGGCCTTGTCGCCCAGGGCCTCGGCGAAGGCCTGGCCGAGGGCGATCGCGGTGTCCTCCATGGTGTGGTGGGCGTCGATGTGCAGGTCGCCCTTGACGGCGATCTTGATGTCGAACCCGCCGTGCTTGCCGAGCTGGTGGAGCATGTGGTCGTAGAAGCCGACGCCGGTCGAGATGTCGACGGTCTTCTCGGTGCCGTCGAGGTCGACGTAGACGTCGACGCTGGTCTCGCCGGTGGTGCGGACGATGTGCGCGGTACGGCTCACGGTTGTTGCTCCTGCAGGTCGAACATGTCGGGTCGCTGCTCGATCGCCGTGTCGAAGGCGTCGAGCAGCGCGGTGGTCTCGTCCTCGGTCCCGGCGGTGATCCGCAGGCGGCCGGGGAGGCCGACGTCGCGGATGAGCACGCCCCGGTCGAGGATCAGCTTCCAGACGGCGGCGGCGTCGCGCAGGCCGCCCACGAGCACGAAGTTCGCGTCGGAGTCGGCGACGGGGAGCCCCTTGAAGCGGAGGTGCTTCACGATGCGGTCGCGCTGGTGCTTGAGTTCGTCCACTTCGGCCTGCAGCTGGGCGGCGCACGCGAGCGCGCCGCGCGCGGCGGCCTGGGTGATGCTCGAGAGGTGGTACGGCAGGCGCACCAGCAGCAGCTTCTCGACGAGCTCGGGGTCGGCGGCGAGGTAGCCGACGCGGGCGCCGGCGAACGCGAAGGCCTTGCTCAAGGTGCGGGTGACGACGAGCCGTTCGCGGCCTTCCAAGCGGCCCAAGGCGGTCGCGCGCGGGTCGCGGGCGAACTCGGCGTAGGCCTCGTCGATGACGACGATGCCGCGGGCGGCCTCGTAGGCGGCGTCGACGACGTCCGCTTCGAGCGCGGTCCCGGTCGGGTTGTTCGGCGAGACGAGGAAGACCAGGTCCGGGTCGTGCTTCGCGATGGCGTCGCGCACGTACTGCGGGCTGAGCGTGTAGTCGGCTTCGCGGCCGGCGTCCACGAACGCGGTGCCGGTGCCGCGGGCGAGCAGCGGGTGCATCGAGTACGAGGGCATGAAGCCGAGCACGGTGCGGCCGGGCCCGCCGAAGGCCTGCAGCAGCTGCTGCAGGATCTCGTTGGAGCCGTTGGCGGCCCACACGTGGTCGGCGGTGAGCCCGTGCCCGAGGTAGGCGGCGAGCTCGGTCCGGAGCGCGACGGCGTCGCGGTCGGGGTAGCGGTTGAGGCCGCGCAGCTCGCGCCCGATGAACTCGGCGACCACGGCGGCCACCTCTTCGGGGATCGCGAACGCGTTCTCGTTGGTGTTCAACTGGACCGGCACGTCGAGTTGCGGCGCGCCGTAGGGCGACTGCCCGCGCAGGTCCTCGCGGAGCAGGTTCTCGATCTCGGTCATTGCTGCTCGAATCTCGCGGACACGGCCTCGCCGTGCGACGGCAGGTCCTCGGAGTTCGCGAAGTTCACGACGTCGTCGGCGACGGCCGCGAGCGCTTCGCGCGTGTAGTCGATGATGTGCACGCCGCGCAGGAACGTGTGCACGCTCAGGCCGGCCGAGTGGCGGGCGCATCCGCCCGTGGGCAGCACGTGGTTCGACCCGGCGCAGTAGTCGCCGAGGGAGACCGGCGAGTAGGCGCCGACGAAGATCGCGCCGGCGTTGCGGATGCGCAGCGCCACCTCGCGGGCGTCGGCGGTCTGGATCTCCAGGTGCTCGGCGGCGTAGGCGTCGGCCACGGCCACGGCCTCGTCGATGTCGGCGACGAGGATCGTCCCGGACTGCTCCCCCGCGAGCGCGGTCATGATGCGCCCGGCGTGGCGGGTCTCGGGCGCGCGGCGCTCGAGCTCGGCGTCCACGGCGTCGGCCAGGTCGGCCGAGTCGGTGATGAGGACCGAGGCGGCCGCCGGGTCGTGCTCGGCCTGGCTGATGAGGTCGACGGCGACGTGCGCCGGGTCGGCGGTCGCGTCCGCGATCACGGCGATCTCGGTGGTCCCGGCCTCGGCGTCGATGCCCACGAGGCCGCGAACGGCCCGCTTCGCGGCGGTGACGTAGATGTTCCCGGGCCCGGTGATCATGTCGACCGGGGAGCACTCGTCGGTCCCGTACGCGAACATGCCGATCGCGGCGGGGCCGCCCACGGCGTAGACCTCGTCGATGCCGAGCATCCCGGCGACGGCGAGGATGCCCTGGTCGGGCAGGCCGTTGTTGTTCTTCTGGGCGGGCGAGGCGAGCGCGATCGAGCCGACCCCGGCGATCTGGGCCGGGACGGCGTTCATGATCACGGAGGAGGCGAGCACGGCGAGGCCGCCGGGCGCGTACAGGCCCACGCGGCCGACCGGCAGGTACCGCTCGGTGACGGTGCCGCCGGGCGCGACCTCGGTGACGACCTCGGGGAGGCGCTGGGCCTCGTGCGCGGCGCGCACCCGGTCGATCGAGGTCTGGTAGGCGCGGCGCAGCTCCGGGTCGAGGTCCTCGACGGCGGTCTTGATCGCCTGCTCGGGGACGCGCAGGTGCTCGAGGCGCACATGGTCGAAGCGCTCGACGATCTCCACGACCGCGGCCGTCCCGCGATGCCTGATGTCGTCGATCAGCGGCTGGACCGAGCGCAGGGCTTCGTTGACGTCGAAGGCGGCGCGCGGCATCAGCTCGCGCAGGGCGCGGGCCGAGTAACCGGGTACTTCTCCTGAAAGGTCGATGCGTCTGAGCACGGTCCAAGCGTAGTTGCCCGGGTTTCCAGGTCAAAAGGCATACCGCTATTCGGGAGCGTCCGTTCGAAGGCTGGGCCGACGTGACCAGCCGGCGCAGACGGTGTAAGTGAAGGTCGCGGCGAGGGCCATGACCGCCAGGGCCCCGAGCTGGAGCGCGTCGAGGGCCGTTGTGAAGTTGCCGACCTTCAGCGCCGCCCAGGCCGCGGCGGGGTCGAGCTCGACGAACAGCACCGACGGCGGGCGCCACATGTGGGCGCCGGCGGGCGCGCGCTCGACCGCGTCCCAGAACGCCTGCCACTCGTTCGCGCCGATCTTCCAGGCCACCACCTGGCAGCCGATCGAGCCGATGACGAGCCCGAGGAGGAGGATCGGGCCGCGCCGCCCGCGCATGGCCGTCCACGCCATGATCGCGGCGACGATCCCGAGGACCAGGCCGATCCCGGCGAACACGAGGTCGCCTTCGACGTAGCCGCTCGGGTAGGTCTCGGTAGAGGCCCATCTGCCGCTTTCGACGATCACGAACTCCACGCGCGGGGTGAGGATCTGCCACAGCATCGCGGCGGGCAGGCCGATCGCGGTCAGGACGACGGCGAGGAACCCGGCGGCGGCGAGGTCGCGGCCGATGGTCCGCTCCGAGCGCGGGGTCCTGCCGTAGACGTTCGCGTCGTCGCGGGCGTCGGCTCGCGGCGGGTCCGCCGGAGCGACGGCCGCGCCCTCCCTGCCCGCACTGTCGTTCCGGCCGGCACTGTCGTTCCGGCCCGCGCTGTCCTCCCAGCCCGCACTGTCGCCGGGGCGGAGGTTCACGGTGCGTTCGGCGTCGTCAGTCACGCCTGGAATCCTGCCACAGCGGTGCCCGCGCCCGGCAGGGATGTACGGGAGCGGACGGTGCGGTACGCGGCGGTTACAAACCGTCGACAATGGTCGCGGCGGCCTCGAACCACGCCGCGCGCGTCTCCGGCCGCAGCGCCGAGAACTCGATCTTCGCGCCCGGCTCCAGCGACGGGTCGTACGGCACCACCGCGCACGCGCGGGTGCGCTGCGAGAAGTGCCGCTGGAGGTCGTTGAGGAGCGGCCCGGGGTTCGGGGTCGGCATCGAGAGGAGCGTCACGGCGTTCTTGACGAGGTTCCCGTAGCCGCCCTCTTCGAGGTGGTCGAGCATCCAGTCCGCGGAGAACGCCGCGTCCTCGCGCGGCACCGTGGTGACCACGAGCCGGTCCACCGAGGAGACCACGGTGCGCCAGTTCGGGGACTCCACGTTGTTGCCCGTGTCGATGCAGACGATCCCGTGCGTGCGGGTGAGGATGTCGAGCACGCGGAGCACCGTGGTCGGGTCGAGGCGACGCTGCAGCTTCGGGTCCTCGTCGCCCGCGAGCACGTCGAACGAGCCGTCCGAGGAGTGGCGCAGGAACTCGTCGAGGTGCTCGGGCAGGTGCACCCCGGCGGCCTCGACCTGGTCGAGGTGCTCCACGAGGTGGCGGATGGTGCGCCCGTGCCGCGCGGACCCGGCCCGCAGGCCCAGGGTGCCGCGCAGTTCGTTGTCGTCCCAGGCGATCACGCCGCCGTTGCGGGCGGTGCCCATCGCGGCGGCCGAGAGCACTGTGGCGGTCGTCTTGTGCACGCCGCCTTTGGGGTTGATGAAGGCGATGACGCGGCTGCGGCCCAGGTCGCGGCGCAGGCGCTGCAGTGCGACGGGGCTCGGCTCCGTGCTCGCCTGGCGGCGCGGCTGCGGCGGCAGCCCCTGCTGGGGCGGGCGCACCTGGCCTTGGAGCTGCGCGGCCGTCGGCGGCGTCTGCGTGGCGACGGGAGGGCGGCGGCCGGCGGTGGGCACGGAGTAGTGCGGCTGTCCGGGCGGCGGACCGACCGGCGGGGACGGCGGATAGGCCTCGCGCGGCGGGGGCGTCGGGGTCTGCTGCGCGCCTCCGGCGCGCCCGCGACGTCCCAGGAGTTTCTGCCAACGGGAACCGTCTGACCGGTCGTTGTTCCAAGCTTCGGGCGTGTTCACTCACAACCTCCTCTCGGGCGGACCAAGCTGCGGCGCGCAGTTGTTCAAGCCGACTCGAGCGTCGCCACCCCGACCGGAAACCATTACCACCCGCGACTATTAGATCACGACGATCCCTCAAGGCCCGTTGCGAATCGCGGGCCCGGCGGCCCGGGGGTGAGGCGTGCGTTACGCCCGGAGCGGCGGTGCTTCAAGCGACAGTGCTTCAAACGTCGGTGCAGCGTCTTCTGCTCCCTCAGTCTAATGGCTCCCTAGGAGTCGTCTCGCAACCGCGCCAGTGCCAATTCGAGGTCGGCGGGGTATTCACTCGTGAAGGTGACCGTCCCGCCCCGCGTCGGGTGCACGAACTCGAGCCGGTACGCGTGCAGCCACTGCCTGGTCAGGCCCAGCCGCTCGGCCATCGTCGGGTCCGCGCCGTACGTCGCGTCACCGACCAGCGGGTGCCCGAGCGCCGAGAAGTGGACCCGGATCTGGTGGGTCCGACCGGTCTCCAGCCCGACGTCCATGAGGGACGCCCCGGGGAAGACCTCGATCGTGTCGTAGTGCGTGACGCTCGGCTTGCCGTCCGCCACGACCGCCCACTTGTAGTCGTGGCGCGGATGCCGCCCGATCGGCGCGTCCACCGTCCCCGACAGCGGGTCCGGATGCCCTTGCGCCACAGCGCGGTAGCGCTTCGAGACCCGGCGCTCCTTGAAGGCGCGCTTCAGCTCCGAGTACGCGGCCTCGCTCTTGGCGACCACCATCAGGCCCGAGGTGCCCACGTCGAGGCGGTGCACGATCCCCTGCCGCTCATCGGGACCGTGGCTCGAGATCCGGTAGCCGGCCGCGGCGAGACCGCCGGTGACGGTGGGACCGGACCAGCCCGGGCTCGGGTGCGCCGCGACCCCGACGGGCTTCATGACCACGACGATGTCGTCGTCGTCGAACACGATCTCCAGGCCCTCGACGGGCTCGGCGGCCCGCACCAGCAGGTCCTCCGGCGGCGGCGGGAGCACCACGTCCAGCCACGCCCCCGCGCTCACGCGCTCGGACTTGGTCTGGCAGGGCGCCCCGTCGATCTGGACGTCCCCGGCCGCGACGAGGTCGGCGGCCACGGTCCGCGAGAGGCCCAGCAGGCGCGAGACGACCTGGTCGACCCGCTGCCCCTCGAACCCCTCGGGCACCGGGACGGAACGGGTCTGGCGCGCGGCGAGGTCGTTCATGCCGCGGCCTCCTTCTTCTTCTCGTCCGCTTTGCGGGACTCGGGCGAGAACCCGTGCCCCGTCAGCTCGAGCAGCACGATGAGCACCACGCCGCAGCACAGCGCCGAGTCGGCGATGTTGAAGATCGGGAACGCTTGCGCGTCCGGCTTGAACACGCTGATGAAGTCCACGACATGCCCGTTCGGGAACCCCGGCTCCCGGAAGTACCGGTCCAGCAGGTTGCCCGCCGCGCCGCCGAGGACCAGGCCGATCGCGATCGCCCACACCGGGTACACGATCCGGCTCGAGAGCACGATCAGGAACACCACGACCGCCGAGGCGACCGTGGTGAAGATCCACGTGTAATCGGTGCCGAGGCTGAACGCCGCCCCCGAGTTCCAGGTCAGGTCCAGGTAGACCAGCCCGCCGAGGATCCGCACCGGATCGCTCGGATCCAGGTTGGCCTCGGCCAGGTTCTTCGTCCACTGGTCCAGACCGATCGCGAACGCGGCGATCAGCAGTGCCGCGATCATCAGCCCGACACGGCGGACGGGCTTCTTCTTCTCAGGGGTGGTGGGGCCCGGACCGTCGGCGGTCCCGGGCGGCGTGTCCTCGCTCAGCGTCGCTCCTCTAGCTGTTTGCAACCGACGTCGAGGGTAGCCGACGGGAACGCGGCCAACCGCGCCGCCGGGATGGGTTTACCGCACCGCTCACAGAAGCCGTACGTGCCCTCGTCGAGGCGCTCGAGCGCGTGGCTGACCTGCCTGATCCGCTCGGAGAGCGAATCGGCCACCGCGACCTCGTGCTCGTGCTCGACGGTCTTCGAACCGGAGTCGACCTGGTCGTCCCCGGCGGTGTCGCTCAACCGCTCGCGCTGGGCGAGGGTGATCGAGTCGCTGTACCGCTGCTGCTCGTCGATGAGCTCGTCCAACCGCTCTTTCAAGGCGGAACGCAGCTCCGCCTGCTCGTCCTCGGTGCGCAACTGCTGGGCCTCGGTCTCCTCGGGGGCGGACGGGACGGACGCGGCCTGCTTCGCGGCAGGCTTCGCCGCGGCGGCCTTCTTCACCGCCGCCTTCTTGGCCGGGGCCTTCTTGACCGCCTTCTTGGCGGCCTGCTTCTGGGTCTTCTTCGCTGGACTCATGACGCGCCTCTGGAGGGGTATGTCGGCTCGGATTCCGGTGGCGTCAGAGCACGGCGGCGCCGCTCGTGCGGCCCGGATCGGGTGTTCGGCATGGCGTCTCCCGAAATCGCGTACTCGTGACGGCCTCGTCGAAACGAGGACAATGCGCGCCAGGCCCCGCCGAGGCGGGGTCCTGCCGCGCAGTTGAGCACACAGGATACGCAAGTCCTGCAAGTAGGTCAATTACTTCGAGAACTTGTGTCCGGACTCCCCGTCACGACCAACCGCCATAAAAGCCGCTGGTCGGAAGAAGTGCCGCATAGGCAATCCCTTGCCGATTCCCGGAGCCGCTCAGCGACCGGCCGTCGGGACGAGGAGCAGGCGCGACACCGGCTCGCACATCGCGCACGGCGTGAAGCCCAGTTCGAGCGCCTCGGACACCGCCAGCGGCTCGTGGTCGCGGCCCGTCAGGTGCGAGCAGGCGGAGTGGTGGAAGCGGGGGCGGCCGTCGATGACGGCGACCTCGGTGTCCAGGCGCATGAGCGCCGCCGCCTCGATGCTCGTCATGCGCTGCTCGGTCGGCTCGTCGGACGTCGACTCGGGGGCGCGGTGGCGGCTGGCCGCCCCGCCGCGCGACTGGCGCGGCGGCATGTCCTCGAACCGCAGTTCGGGGTCGCGGTCCACCGCGTAGTCCGTGGGCTCGAAGACCTTGCCCTCGAGGAGCGGCATCTCCGTGGTCGGGGTGTCGTCCGCCCCGATCCGGCGGAACTGCTGGGTGTCGTCGTTGTCGACCCTCCGGCGCGTCTCCCGGGCGAGGTCGGCGCGGCGCGAGGTCACGCGGGGGCGCCTGGCCCCCCGGCCGCGGATGCTCGCATAGAGGGCCGCGCCGGCGGCGAGACTCGCCGCTATCGACGAGACCAGCAACTGGTTGTTCCCGGTGATCATGCCAGTGACCAGCAAGACCGCCGCGGTGACGAGGATCAGCAGGCTGCTGACGATCACGTCGATTCCTCCCCTGCGCAAGGTAGCGGGGCCCTCGCGCGGTCCTTCGCGGCCCCCAGCGGGGACCGCGGCATCGTTGAAGCATGGTGCGGCGGTGAGGGCGGCGGTGCTACCCGCGCCCTCACCCGCTCAACCATGGTTAACGAGGCGATCCCCGTTCAGGTTATGGCTCGGCGCAACGAATCTGCTCGAGCCGACCGGAGGAGGGTGTCCCGGGGAGGAGCGGGAGGGGTTACCCGCGCCCGCCCTGCATCACGAACGCGGACCGGGCGCCGGTGCGCTCGCTCGGGGGCGACTGCTGCGGGGCCTCTTCGAAGCCCTCGTCCTCGGTCCGGCCCTGCTGGCCGTTGAGGTCGCGCAGCTGGCTCTCGAGGTACAGCTTCAGTCGAGTGCGGTACTCGCGCTCGAAGGTCTTCAGCTCCTCGATGTTCTTCAGCAGCGACGAACGGGAGTCCTCCAGCTGGCCGATGACCTTCTGGCGCTCCTGCTCGGCTTCCATCTCCATGCGCTCGGCCTTGTCGCGGGCCTGGCCCACCAGGTCCTCGGCCGCGGCACGCGACTCGGTGACCAGGGACTCGGACTCGCGCTGGGCGTCGGTCAGGAGGGCCTTCGACTCGCGCTGGGCGTCGGCCATCATGGCCTTCGACTCGCGCTGCGCCTGCGAGACCATGGTCTGCGCCTCGCGCTGGGCCTCGGACACCATCGACTGGGCCTCGCGCTGCGCCTCGCCGAGCACGGTGTCGGCCTCCCGGCGGGAGTCCTCCAGGTGCTCGTCCGCGGTGCGCTGGGCGACCATGAGGAGGCGCAGGGCCTCCTGCTCGCCGCCGCCGGCGGGGGCCGCGGCCTGCTGCGGCTGCTGCGCCAGCTCCTGCTGGAGCTGCTGCGCCTGCTGCTGCGCGGACACCATCTGCTGGTGCATCTCGTGCAGCTCGGCGTCGAGCTCCTGGAGCTGCTGCTCCATGGCGTGCTTCTCACGCTGCACCCGGTCGAGTGCGGCGGCCATCTCGGCGTGGTCGGCTGCCCCGGGGGGAGCGCCGGCGCGGAGACTCTCGAGCTGTGCGCGAAGTTCGCCGTTCTCATCGCTGAGGCGTGCGAGCTCCCGCTCGACCTCATCGAGGAAACCGTCGACCTCGTCCTCGTCGTATCCGCGCTTCCCGAGCATGGGTTTCTTGAACGTGACGTTGTGAACGTCGGCTGGGGTCAGCGGCATTCGAAACTCCTTCTCAGCTATTCGCCTGGCGCACAAGGCCACTCGACACGATAACCGTGCCGTGCACCCCCGCCCGGCGCTGCTAGGAAATGTTCCGCCCGACGACGAAGTCCATCAGGATCCACGTGATCAGCAGCAGCGCCAGGAACGCCAGATCAATCGATACAGTACCAAGCCTGAGAGGCGGAATCACCTTCCTCAACCCCTTCAGGGGAGGGTCGGTCACGCTGTAGACCGTCTCGAGCAGGGCCGCGGACTTCGGTCCGGGCTCCCAGCGGCGGGAGAACTGCACCACGACGCTGGCCACCAGGCGGGCCAAGAGGAAGAGGTAGAACGCGAAGAGCGCCAGATAGATCAGCTGCAGTGCCAGGTTCACGGTTCGCAGTGTATCCCTCGGATCAGGTCTGGTTGAAGAACCCGCCCTCGGCGATCTTGGCCTTGTCCTCCGCCGTCACCTGAACATGAGGAGGCGAGAGCAAGAACACGCGATTCGTCACCCGCTCGAACGACCCGCGGGTGCCGAAGATGAGGCCCGCCGCGAAATCGACGAGGCGCTTGGCGTCGGCCTCCTCCATCTCGGAGAGGTTCATGATCACCGGGGTGCCGTCGCGGTAGCGCTCACCGATGGTGCGCGCCTCGTTGTAGGTCGTCGGGTGCAGCGTCGTGATCCGGTAGTTCGCGTGCTCCTCCTCGGCCGGGACCGGCCGCACGGTGGCGGGCTCGGCCAGCGCGAGGTTGTCCCGCGTCAAGGTCTCTCGCACACCGGTGTCGCGGGTGCTCTCGCGAGAGGACAGCGGGGTCACCGAGCCGGAGCCGCGGTTGAGCTGGCGGACGGGACTGCGGTCCTCGGACGCGGTCCGGCCGACCCGGCCGGTGGTGCGCTGCGCGCCCCGCACCCGCTGAGGGGCCGCCTGCTGCTGCTCCTCGGCGAACTCGTCGTTTTCCTCGTAGCCGTTTCCGTAGCCGCGATCGTCCTCGTCCTCGATGAGGCCGAGCCAGATGCCTGCCTTCCGCATCGCGCCCATCGATCGTGCTCCCTCCTCGGGCCGCCCCTGTTGAGTCAGGTACGCGGTCTCATCCTAGCGCCGACTCCTTACACGGATGTGTTTTTGCCCGACTAGTAACCGTCGTCGGACGGCGATTCGTTCCACTGCTGCCCCACACCTTACGCCATCGGTTCACGTTCGCCGAGCACGTTTCTGCCCAGTCTGACCATTGTGGCCCCTGCTCGTACCGCGGCGCGGTAGTCGCCGCTCATGCCGGCCGAGACCTCGACGGCGGCGGGGTCGACGCGTTGCACCGCTTCGGAGCATTCGGTCAGTAGCGCAAAGGCTTTGGCAGGTTCCCAGCCGAGGGGGGCGACGGCCATGACGCCTTTGAGGGTGAGGCCGGGCGCGGCTGCGATGACCGCGGCGAGGGCTTCGAGTTCGGGGACGGGCGTGCCGCCGCGGGCGGTGTCGCCGTCGAGGCTCACCTGGATGAGGGCGTTCAGGTTGCGGCCGTGGGCGTTCGCGGCGGCACTGAGGGCGTTCGCGAGGGGGGCGCGGTCGACGGAGTGCACCCAGTGGGCGTACGCGGCGACGGACTTGGCCTTGTTGCGCTGGAGCTGTCCTACGAAGTGCCACACGGGTTCGAGGCCGGCGGCGGCGAGTTCGGCGGCCTTGGGGGCGGCCTCCTGGTCGCGGTTCTCCCCCAGGTCGGTCTGGCCGAGTTCGACGAGCGCGGCGGCGTCGGCGGCGGGGAAGGTCTTGGTGACGACGATGAGGCGGACGGCGTCCGGGGTGCGGCCGGCGTCGGCGCATGCGTCTGCGAGGTCCTCGCGCGTCCGGTTGAGGTTGTCCCGCAACTGGTCTCGGCGCGATCGGGTGGTCAAGGTGAAGGTCCTAGCGGGTTCGGATCGGAGGGCCGGCGGACTGTGCAGACTCATGGCTCGCAAGCTTCGCCAAGGGCGCGGCCGCCGAGACGCGTCAGAGTCTCGACGGTCCGTCGCCGCTAGAAGCCGTCTTTCAGGAAGGCCGGGACGTCGACGTCGTCGAACAGGACCTTGCCGTTGCTCGACTCGCGCTCCGGTTCGGGCTTGGCCTCGCGCACGGGCTCGGGCTTCTGCTCGGGGAGCGTGGAGATCCGGGTCGGCTGGGCCAGTTCGAATTCGGCCTCGTCCTCGACGTCGAACCCGGCGGCGATGACCGTGACGCGGGCCTCTTCGCCGAGGGCGTCGTCGATGACGGCGCCGAAGATGATGTTGGCGTCGGTGTGGGCGCAGTCGGAGACGAGCTCGGCCGCGTCGTTGATCTCGAACAGGCCGAGGTCGGATCCGCCGGCGATGGAGAGGAGCACGCCGCGCGCGCCTTCCATGCTCTGCTCCAGGAGCGGCGATTCGATGGCGGCGCGGGCGGCTTCGACGGCGCGGTTCTCGCCGCGCGCGGAGCCGATGCCCATGAGCGCGGACCCCGCTCCGCTCATGACGCTCTTGACGTCCGCGAAGTCGAGGTTGATGAGGCCGGGCGTGGTGATGAGGTCGGTGATGCCCTGGACACCGGAGAGCAGCACCTGGTCGGCGAGGCGGAACGCGTCCATCATGGAGATGGAGCGGTCGCCGAGGTGCAGCAGCCGGTCGTTGGGGATGACGATGAGCGTGTCGCACTCGTTGCGCAGATCGTCTATTCCCGAGACCGCCTGGGTCTGGCGGCGCTTGCCCTCGAAGGCGAACGGCCGGGTGACCACGCCGATCGTGAGCGCGCCGAGCTTGCGGGCGATGTTGGCGATGACGGGCGCGCCGCCGGTGCCGGTGCCACCGCCCTCGCCGCAGGTCACGAACACCATGTCCGCTCCCTTGAGGACTTCCTCGATCTCGTCGCGGTGGTCCTCGCAGGCCTTCGCCCCGACTTCGGGGTTGGCGCCCGCGCCGAGGCCGCGGGTCAGTTCGCGGCCGACGTCGAGCTTGACGTCGGCGTCACTCATCAAGAGCGCCTGCGCATCGGTGTTGATGGCGATGAACTCGACGCCCTTGAGGCCCGCCTCGATCATCCGGTTGACAGCATTGACGCCGCCGCCTCCGACTCCAACGACTTTGATGACGGCGAGGTAGTTGTGCGGTGGTGTCATCGCTGCTGCCTTCCTTCCCCTTCGGCCCTGGGTACGGCAAACGGGATGTGCGCGCACACCCGCTCCCCCCTTAACGCTAACTCACAGTGGGGGCATCTGGTGCGCTGACATCGACATGTTCGTAGCCGCCGGCCAACAATCGATCGGCGACCTCGGCTTTTTGCTCGCTTTGCGAACCGTCGCCCCACCGGAGCGTCCGTCCATCTTCGAGATACAGGGTGACGCCGGCGGGCGAGGGGGATTCGACGTGTTCGACCTCGTCGGCGAGGTCGGCCGGGAGTGCCTGCAGGACAGTGAGGGTTTCGACGGTCGCCAGGTCGTCCGGTCCCGGGTCGGCGAGCTCGACCCTCCAAATAGATCCGGGAGCGGTGTCGGTCTCGTCGAATACCACACCTTCCGAATCCACCATGAGAAAAGTCTCGTCGCCCACCGGAACGGCCATATAAGGCTCGCGTTCGGTGACGGCGACGCTCACCGCGTCGGGCCACGCGCGGGTGACGTCGACGGACTTGACGGGGGCGAGCGCGGCGACGGCGGTCGCGATGGCATCGAGGTCGGCGCCGAGCACCGGGCCGCCGACGGCGTCCTGGCCGAGGGCGGCGACCTCGTCGGGGGTGAGGACGGCGGTGCCGGTGACCTCGATCCGCTTGACCTCGAACAGGGGCGTGGTCCACACGATCGCGAAGGCCGCCGCCAGAACCGCGAGCACGCCGATCGCGATCCACCGCAGGCGGCGGTTGGGCAGCTTGCGGCGCACCACGTGGACGAGCCGCCAGGGCCCGGGTTCGGACGTGTTCTCTGGGCCGCGCATGGGTCGATGATTCCATGCGCCGGCCGTTCCGCGGTGGCGGCTCGCCCGAGGCTTCGGATAAGGTTAGGCAAACCTTATCTATGAGGAGGAGTGCCGCGTGGCGACGCAGACCGAGGAACCGACCGAATCCGGTGTGGTCGAGACCGGAACCGTCCGGCCGTTCGAACTGTTCCCCGTGACAGTGCGGGCGCTGCAACGGTTGAGCCCCTCCTTCGTCCGGGTCACCTTCGCCGGCGAGACGCTCGAGCACTTCGCCGACAACGGCTACGACCAGCGGTTCAAACTCATCTTCCCCGCCGCCGCGTGCGGCTTCGACAAGATGCCCACCAGCGACCGCTGGTACTCAGAGTTGCGCGCCCTCCCCGAAGAAGAACAGTGCGGCGTGCGCACCTACACCGTCCGCGCGGTGCGCCCCGGCGAGGTCGACGTCGACATGGTCGTGCACGAGGCGCACGGCGACGACGAGTGCGGCCCTGCGCTGCGGTGGCTGCGCGACGCGGCCGTGGGCGACGAACTCCTCCTCCTCGGCCCCGACGCGCGCTGGGAGGGCCCGCACGGCGGCGTCGACTTCCACGCCCCCGACGGCGCCGAACTCCTCATCGCCGGCGACGAGACGGCCGCCCCCGCGATCGCCGCGATCCTCGAAGACCTCCCGATCACCGCGCGCGGCAAGGCGTTCATCGAAGTCCCCGAGGCCGCGGACGTGCTCGACCTCGACGCCCCCGCGGACGTCGAGGTCGTCTGGCTCCCGCGCGACGGCGCGGTCTGGGGCGACAAGCTCATCCCCGCCGTCACCGAGGCGGCCCGCGCCATGGACTTCGCCAGGACTGAGCAGTTCGACGAGAACGACGACGAGATGATCTGGGAGGCACCGCAAGAGGTCGCCCAGTGCGAGGCGTACGTGTGGATCGCCGCCGAGACCGGCGTCGTCAAGGCCCTTCGCTTCACCGTCCGCAAGGAGCTCGGCCTCCCGAAGGAGTGCGGCGCGTTCATGGGCTACTGGCGCAACGGCGCCGCCTGGGACTAGCCCGCGGCAACCCTCATGCATCGATGCCGGTGCGCCCGCGCTGCGCGGTCGGTTTGGGGCGCAACCGGTTCTGAGTCGTGACCGCTTCAGATGCCGGTGAAGGCGGTCGTGTCGAGGTCGAAGTCGAAGGGGGCGGGGATCTCCGCCGGTTCGCCGAACCAGGACGTGCTCCGGGTGCGGTAGCCGCGGTCCGGGCCCGGGTCGGAGTGGACGGTGAGCATCCGCTCGTCCGTGTCGAAGAGCAGGTACACCGGCACGCCCGCGCGCCCGTAGATCTCGGTCTTGCGGTCCGCGTCCAGGTCGCGGGTGGCGGGCGTGGTCACTTCGGCGGCCAGCAGCAGCGCCTCGCCGGGGACGACGGCCGTCGCCGGGTCGAGCCGGGCCGTGTCGTAGACGGAGAGGTCCGGGCCGAGCACCGCCGCGGCGAACCCGAAGCGCATCGAAAGGGCCCCTATGTCGCGGCCCCGGCCGGCGCGCATGTCCAGTTGGCGCTGGATCGTGCGCAGCGGCTTCAAATACGGCGCCGGGAGCCAAGGGGTGATCACGATCTTGCCGTCGAGGACTTCCGCGCCGAGCCCGTCCGGGAGGACGAGCTCGGCCGCGGTCGACGTCAGGAACGCGAAGTCGTCGCGCAGTGGCGGTTCCACGGTTCGCAGCGCGCTCAGGCCAGGAGCTCGTCCGGCATGAGCTGCACGGGCGGGGCGCCCATGGTGACGACCACGTCGCCTTCGCCCGCGAGGGCCTTCACGGCGGCGGGCACGTCGTCCCACTCGGCCACGAAGACCTTGTCCGCGTCCGGGAGGTTCACGGCGTCCAGGAGCGCCTGGCCGCCTTCGCCCGCGGGAATGTCCTCGCCGGGGCCGAAGATCTCCATCACGACGACCTTGTCCGCCAAGGAGAGCGCCTCGGCGATGTCCTCGCGCATGGCGATCGTGCGGTAGACGCGGTAGGGCTGGAACACGACGATGAGCTTGCCGGGCGCGGCGACCTCTTTGAGGGTCGTCACCGCGGCGGTCATCGCGGTCGGGTGGTACGCGTACTCGTCGAAGACCGCGTAGCCGTCCTTCTCGCCGCGCTTCTCGAAGCGGCGCTTGACCCCGCCGAAGGCGGCGATGCCGGCCGCGACGTCCTCGGGCTCGAGGCCGACGTACAGGCCGACCGCGATCGCGGCGGCCGAGTTCAGCGCGATGTGCCTGCCCGGCATGGGCAGGTGGAAGCGGCCGAGCACCTGGTTCTGGTACAGGACCGTGTAGTCGACGCCGTCCTTGCTGGACTCGACGTCGCCGAGCTGGATGTCCGCGCCGTCGGCGAAGCCGTACGTGGCGACGGTGCGGCCCTCGGCGCGGAGCTTCTTCGCGAGCGCGAGCGTGCCGGGGTTGTCGGCGCACAGGACGAGCAGGCCGTCCTTGTCCGTGTTGCGGCAGAAGCGCTCGAAGGCCTCGGTGAGCGAGTCCATGTCGCCGTAGGTGTTCAGGTGGTCGACGTCGATGTTGGTGACGATGCCGATCTCGGGGCGGAACCGCAGGAACGAGCGGTCCGACTCGTCGGCCTCGGCCACGAAGTACTCGCCGTCGCCGTGCGCCCCGGTGTGGGCGCCGATGTTCTCGCCGCCGTTCACATAGGACGGATCGAGGCCGGCGTGCGCGAGCATCTGCGTGATGATCGCGGTCGTCGTGGTCTTGCCGTGCGTGCCGGTGACCACGATCGAGCGGCGGCCCGTCATCGCGGCGGCCAGCGCCTCCGAGCGGTGGTAGACGCGGATGCCGCGCTTGCGGGCCTCCACGACCTCCAGGTGCTGGTCGTTGATGGCGGTCGAGCGGACCACGGTGTCGATGCCGTCGAGGTTCGACGGCACGTGCTCGCGGTGGAGCGTGACGCCGAGGCGCTCGAGCTCGGGCAGGCTCGGCCAGTCCTTCGTCTCGGAGCCGGTGACGTCGAGGCCGCGCGTCGCGTAGAGCCGGGTGAGGCCGTTCATGCCCACGCCGCCGACGCCGATGAACAGCGTGCGGCCCAGGTCCTCGGCCGTGACGCCCTCGTCGATCGGGCTCGTCAGGTCGTTCGGGTCGTCGCTCATGCCTGCTCCAGCACTTTCAAGGTGTAGTTGCGCAGCGCCTCGTCGCCGGTGCGGCTGCCGAACGCGGCCGAGGCCCGCGACATCGCCGCGACCCGGTGCGGGTCGGTGATGACCGGGATGAGGTTCGCCTCGATCCACGAGGGGTTCAGGTTCTCGTCGTCGCAGAACATCGCGCCGCCCGCGTCCACGACGGGCCCGGCGTTGCGGTACTGCTCCTTGTTGCCCCAGGGCATCGGCACGAACACCGTGGGCACGCCCAGCGCCGAGACCTCCGCGACGGTCATCGAGCCGCCGCGCGCGAGCACCATGTCCGCGGCCGCGTAGCCGAGGTCCATGCGGTCGAGGTACGGCAGGGTCCGGTACGGCACCGGCAGGCCCTCGGGGATGTGGATCGGCTCCTCGCGGCGCGCGCCGGTGATGTGCAGGACCTGCACGCCACGGTGCGTGAGCGCTTGCGCCGCACCGGAGACCGCGTTGTTGATCGAGGCCGCGCCCTGCGAGCCGCCGTACACGAACAGCACGGGGCGGCGCGGGTCGAGCCCGAAGTACTGGCAGGCCTGGGCGCGCATCGCGTTCCGGTCGAGGTGCGCGATCTCGGGCCGCAGCGGCACGCCGGTGATCGTGCCGTCCGCGAGGATCGGCGAGGCCTGCGGCAGGTGCGGGAAGCCGAGCGCGAGGTTGTCGCTGAACTTGAGCGCCATCTTGTTCGCGACCCCGGGCGGGTCGTTGAACTCGAAGATGACCATGGGGGTCTTGCGGCGCCACGCGGCGAGGTACGCGGGGACGGCCACGTAGCCGCCGAAGCCGACCACCACGTCCGCCTGGACCTCGTCCATGATGTCGCGGGTGGCCTTCATGGCCTTGAGCATCCGCGGGGCGGTGAGCAGCAGGTCGAGGTTGATCTTGCGCGGCAGCTGGTGGGCCGGGACGTTGCGCAGGTCGTAGCCCGCCTTGGGGATGAGGTCGTTCTCGAGGCCCTTCTCGGTGCCGAGGCAGGTCACGCGGACGTAGGGGTCATGCCGGCGCAGGCAGTCGGCGTAGGCCAGGAGCGGGTAGATGTGGCCGCCGGTGCCGCCGCCGGCGAGGACGACCGATCGAAGCTGAGGCAACGTCATGTCTTTCTGGTCGTAGTGGTCTTGGTGGACGCCGTTGTCTTGGAGGAGGTCTTTGAGGAGGCTGCGGTCTTCGAGGAGGCGGAGTCGGACTCGGCGCGGGGTGCGGGCGGCAGGGGGGCCCACAGCAAGCGTACGAGACGCGACGGGTTGCGGGCCCGCAGCGCCGTGGCGGCGTCGGGTTCGGCACGTGCGAACCCGGCCAGCATCCCGATGGCCGCGAGGACGACGACCAGCGCCGTGCCGCCGTCGGAGATGAACGGCAGCGGCACGCCGGTCATGGGGATGAGGCCGAGCACGCCGCCGATGTTGATGAACGCCTGGCCGGCGATCCAGATCGTGACGCCCGCCGCGACGAGCGCCCGGAACGGGTCGTCGGTGCGGCGCGCGATGCGGAAGCCCGTGTACACGAGCACCGCGAACAGCGCGAGGATCACCAGGCAGCCCACGACGCCCAGCTCCTCGGCGATGAGCGCGAAGATGAAGTCGTTGTGGCCGTTGGGGAGCCAGTCCCATTTCTGGCGGCTCTCGCCGAGGCCCACCCCGAACCAGCCGCCGTCCGCGATCGCGTAGTACCCCTGGATGGCCTGGTAGCCCCACGAGTCCGCGAAGTCCTCGGGACGCGAGAACGAGATGATGCGCTGCATCCGGTAGCCCTCGAACGCGATGAGCACGGCCGAGCCGAGCAGGCCGACCGCGACGAGCACGCCGAGGATGCGCAGCGGCACGCCCGAGGCCCACAGGAGGCCGAGGAACATCGCCAGGATGATGAGCATCGTGCCGAGGTCGGCGTAGCCGATGACGATGAGCAGGAGCCCGGCGATCGGGAACATCGGGATCGCCAGCTCGCGCCAGGACGCGATGCGCGGGCCGAGGCGCACCAGCGAGTCCGCGGCCCAGAGCAGCAGCGCGAACTTGGCGATCTCGGCGGGCTGGAACTGGAAGGGCCCCAGGTCGATCCACAACTGGTCGGTGGCGAGGCCCGAGACGTCGCCGCCCGCGGCCTCCTGCTGCTTCTGCCGGATCGACATGACGACCAGGACGAGGCCGAGCAGGATCGCGACGACGAGCAGCGGGCGGGACACGGCGCGGTAGGTGCGGGAGGGGAGGCGCTGGGCGACCCAGAAGCAGACGAGGCCGACCACGGCCCACACGACCTGCTGGAGGATCACGGCGAACGCGTTCCCGGTGGCCTCGTAGGACTCGACCATGGTGGCCGAGAAGACCATCACGAGCCCGATGGTGAGCAGCAGCGCCGAGGAGGAGAGCAGCAGGTAGTACGAGGCGAGCGGCCGGTCGAGCAGGCCGCGCAGCAACTCGGTGAACCCGCTCCTCACTCGGTCTCGCCCTCGGTCAGGGCGCGGGCGGCGGCGGCGAACGCGTCCCCGCGGTGCGCGTAGGAGGTGAACATGTCGTACGAGGCGCCGGCCGGGGAGAGGAGCACGGTGTCCCCCGGTTCGGCCATGGCGGCGGCGTGCGCGGCGACTTCGGTCATCACCGCATCGTCGCGGCCGTCGAGCACGACCACGGGGAGGCCGGGGGCGTGTCGCGCCAGCGCGTCGGCCACGAGCGCCCGGTCCTGTCCGATGAGGACGGCGCCGCGCATCTTCGGGGCGTACTCGGCGACGAGGCCGTCGACGTCGACGCCTTTGAGCTGGCCGCCGGCGACCCACACGATGGAGTCGTAGGAGGCGAGCGCGGCGGCGGCGGCGTGCGGGTTGGTGGCCTTGGAGTCGTCGACCCAGGTGACGCCGTGGTGCTCGACGAGGGTGACGTTGCGGTGCGGTTCGGGCACGTACTTGCGCAGGGCGTCGCCGATGTCGGCGTGCGTGACGCCGACCTGGCGGGCGAGCGCGGCGGCCGCGAGGGCGTTGGCGACGTTGTGCCACCCGGCGGGGTGCACGTCGTCGACCGAGCAGATCTGCACCGGCTCGGGGCCGGTGTAGTCGACCAGGAAGCCCAGGGCCACGCCGAACTGGCCGGGCTCGGGGTGGTTGAGGGTGAACCCGGTGACCTCGGCCTCGGTGTGCTTGGCGAGGGCGACCACGGACGGGTCGTCGAGGTTGACGACGGCCTGCCCGCCGCGCCAGACAGCGGTCTTGGCCTCGGCGTAGGCGTCGAAGTTCCCGTGCCAGTCGAGGTGGTCGGGGGCGAGGTTGAGCACGGCCCCGGCGGTCGGCGCGAGCGCGGAGGACCAGTGGAGCTGGTAGCTGGAGAGTTCGACGGCGATGACGTCGAAGGGGCCGTTGGCGGCGTGCACGAGCGGGACGCCGATGTTGCCGAGCGCGGCGGTGCGCAGGCCGGCGGTCTCGAGCATGGCGGCGAGCATCGTCGTGGTGGTGGTCTTGCCGTTGGTGCCGGTGACGGCGAGCCAGCGGGCGGCGCCGGGTTCCCTGAGGCGCCAGGCGAGTTCGGGTTCGGAGAAGGTCTCGATCCCGGCGTCGTCCGCGGCGGTGGCGATCGGGTGGTGGGGCGGGAAGCCCGGGGAGAGGACCACCTGCTCGATCCCGTCGAGGAGCGCGGGGTCGAACGTGTCGGCGACGACGCAGCGGGCGCCGCGGGCGGCGAGCGCCTGCAGCCGTTCGGAGTCCTCGCGGTCGTAGACGGTGACGTTCGCGCCGCGGTCGAGGAGGATGTCGGCGCAGGCGGCTCCGGCGACTCGTGCTCCGGCGACGAGGACGTTGCTGGCGATCCTCATCCCGTTACCCCGCGATCCGGAGGAAGTCGGCGAAGAAGAAGCCGAGGGCGATGGCGACGCCGATGCCGGCGATGATCCAGAATCGGACGACGATGGTCACCTCAGACCAGCCGGCGAGCTCGAAGTGGTGCTGGATCGGCGACATGCGGAAGACTCTTCGTCCGGTGAGTTTGAAGCTGGTCACCTGGATCATGACGCTGGCGGTGGTGATGACGAACAGGGCGCCGATGATCGGCAGGAGCAGGATCGTCTTGGAGGCGAAGGCGAGTCCGGCGATGAGCGCGCCGAGGCTGAGGGACCCGGAGTCGCCCATGAAGATCTGGGCCGGCGAGGTGTTCCACCACAGGAAGCCGAACATGGCGCCGGCGGCGGCCCCGGCGATGAGGGCGAGCTCCAGGGGGTCGCGCACGTTGTAGCAGAGGTTGTCGGCGGGCTGGGCGCCGCCGCACCAGTGGCGGTACTCCCAGAAGCCGATGATCATGAAGGCGAGGAAGGCCATCATGGAGGCGCCGGTGGCGAGGCCGTCGAGGCCGTCGGTGAGGTTGACGCCGTTGGCCGTGGCGTTGACGAGGAGGACGATCAGCAGGACCATGCCGATCTTGGTGATGTTCGGACCGATGTCGCTGGTGAAGGAGAGGTACGGGGTGGCGACGGTCTCGGAGATCTCCTTGGAGTCGATCGAGCCGGTGTAGTAGACGGCCAGGAAGCCGAAGGCGGTGGCGGCGATGGTGAGGCCGAGGACCTTCGCGCGGCCGGAGATGCCGCCGGAGTGCTTGCGGCGGATCTTGAGCCAGTCGTCGATGAAGCCGACGAAGCCGCAGGTGACGAAGAGTCCGATGAGGACGATGCCGGTGGCGGTGAAGCCGGTGGGGCGGTTGAAGGTGACGCCGTTGACCCGCTCGGGCAGGGCCATGAGGACCAGGTGGCCGCTGATGTAGGCGAGTACGGTGGTGAAGATGAAGACGACGCCGCCCATGGTGGGGGTGCCGGCCTTGGCGAGGTGGGTCTGGGGGCCGTCGGTGCGGATGGGCTGTCCGGCCTTCAGGCGGCGGAACAGCTTCGCCGCGAGGGGTGTCAGCGCCATGGTGAGCGCGAACGCCACGAACGCGGCGACGATTACGGCTCTCACTGGTCTTTGTCCTCCTTGGCGCGCAAGTGGTCGGCGACGTCCCAGGTCCGGTATCGGGAGCCTTTCACCAGGACGGCGTCGCCGGGGCGCAGCCGGCTGCGCAGCAGCGCGATGGCTGCGGCTTGATCGGGTACGTGGGTCGCGGTGACGCCGTCGGCACCGTCGACGATGGGTTCCGTGCCGTCTCCGACGGCGATGATCTCGTCGATGCCGGCGTCGCGGGCCTGCTCGCCGAGGCGGCGGTGGCAGGTCTCGCTCTGCTCTTCGAGGTCGGCCATGAGTCCGAGGACCGCGATGCGGCGGCCCTCGGTGGGGAGCTGCCCGAGGGTGCGGACGGCCGCGCCCATCGAGGCGGGGTTGGCGTTGTAGGAGTCGTCGATGACAGTGGTGCCGTCGGGTCGGGTGAAGACGTCCATGCGGCGCTCGGAGAGGCGGCCGGACTCGGAGAGCCACTCGGCGAGCGCGTCGAGCGGCGCGTCGAGCCTCCAGAGGACGGCGGCCGCGGCGAGCGCGTTGTAGACGTGGTGGAGTCCGTAGAGCCGCAGGCGGACTCGGGCGGAGCCGCCGGGGGTCCGGAGAGTGAAGGCGTAGCGGCCGTCGCCGGGTTCGAGGTCGGCGGCGGTGACGTCGGCGGGCTGCTCGATGCCGAAGGTGGTGACGCCGGCCCGGGTGGCCTCGGCCATGCGGGCGACGCGCGGGTCGTCGGCGTTGAGGACCGCGGTGCCCTCGGCGGCGAGGAAGCGCGGCAGCTCGGACTTGGCGCGGGCGGTGGTCTCGATGTCGCCGAAGCCGTCGAGGTGGGAGATGCCGACGTTGAGGACGGCGCCGATCTCGGGCGGGGCGATCTCGCAGAGCTGCGTGATGTGCCCGATGCCGCGGGCGGCGAGTTCGAGCACGAGGTATTCGGTGTCGGGCTCGACGCGGCAGACCGTGTACGGGTGGCCGAGTTCGTTGTTGAAGTTGCCTTCGGTGGCGACGGTGGGGCCGAGGCGGGCGCAGAGCTGCCCGATGAGGTCCTTGGTCGAGGTCTTGCCGTTGGAGCCGGTGACGCCGATGATCCGGGCCCTGGACGCCGCGGCGACGTGCTTCGCGAGCCTGGTGAGCGCGTCGATGCCGTTGTCCACGTAGATCGCCGGGCCGTCGATCGGGCGGGTCGCGACGGTGGCGACCGCGCCCTGGGCGGCGGCTTTCTCGGCGAAGTCGTGGCCGTCGACCTTGTCGCCGGGGATCGCCAGGAACAGTCCGCCGGGCCCGGCCTTGCGGGAGTCGTACTCGACGCCGCCGGTGACGACCGCGTCAGGGTCGGCCGACTCGCTGAGCTTGCCGTCCATGACGGCGGCGACCTGGGCAAGGCTCATGGGGATCACGCGGCGGTCTCCTCCTGTTGTGGGTACGAGCGGTGTACGGGACTATCACGCTTCAACGTCGTGCGCCGGTTTCACCCTCGCGGCATCGCGTAGCGCACGCGCGAGGAGTTCCCGGTCGTCGCTGGCCACCGGGCCCGCGGCGGTCTCGGTGACGGTCTCGTGGCCCTTGCCGAGGAGGGCGATGGTGTCGCCGGGGACGGCCAGTGCGGCGGCCTCCATGACGGCGGTTTCCCGTCCCGGAATATTACGGCAGGGCACGCCTTGGACGGCGGCCGCCACCTCGTCGCGGATGCGCGCCGGGTCCTCAGTGCGGGGGTTGTCGTCGGTGACGATGACCAGGTCGGCGGCGTGCGCGGCGGCGGCGCCCATGAGGGGGCGCTTGGAGCGGTCGCGGTCGCCGCCGGCGCCGAGGATCGCGATGACGTTGCCGGGGGTGGAGTCGCGGAGGGCTTCGAGGACGGCGGTGATCGCCTCGGGCTTGTGGGCGTAGTCGACGACCCCGCGCACGGGGTTGTCGCCGGAGACGAGTTCCATGCGGCCGGGCACGCCGGTGCAGGAGGCGACGCCGGCGAGGGCGGTCGCGGTGTCGACGTCGGCGGCTTCGAGGAGGGCGACGGCGAGGGCGGCGTTGGCGACGTTGTGTCGGCCGGGCATGTTGACCAGGCCCTCGCCCTGCCCGCTGGGGGTCTTGAGGTGGAATCGCTGCGTGAAGCCGTCGGAGGCGATGTCCGAGGCGTAGTAGTCGGCACCCGAGTCGGTGAGGGAGAACTCCAGGTTGTCGCGGTCGGCGAGTTGGGCGACGCGCTTGTCGTCGGCGTTGAGGACCTCGATCTCGGCTCGGCCGTCGAAGAGGCGGGCCTTGGCGTCGAAGTAGTCGTCGAGGTCCTTGTGGAAGTCGAGGTGGTCGGTGCCGAACATGGTGAACCCGGCGGCGCGGAAGCGGCAGCCCGCGACGCGGCCGAGGACGAGGGCGTGGCTGGAGACCTCCATGACCACGTCGGTGACGCCCTTCTCGAGGGCGACGGCGAGGAGCGCCTGGAGCTCGGGTGCCTCGGGGGTGGTGCGCGCGGACTCGATGCGCTCGCCGGCGATGCGGGTCTCGACCGTGCCGATGATCCCGGTGGTGCGCCCGGCGTGGGCGAGGCCGGCCTCCACCAGGTAGGCGGTGGAGGTCTTGCCGTTGGTGCCGGTGATGCCGAGGAGGTTCAGGTGCTCGGAGGGGCGGCCCCAGACGCGGGCGGCGACCTCGCCGGTCAGTTCGCGGGGGTCGGCGGCGACGAGGACCGGGAGGCGGCCCTCGACCAGTGCCGCGCCGCGCTCGTCGGTGAGGACGGCGACCGCGCCGCGCTCGGCGGCCTGCGCGGTGAACTCCGCGCCGTGCCGGTTGGCGCCGGGGAGGGCCGCGAAGAGGTCGCCCGGCTCCACGGCGTCGGCGGCGAGACTCACCCCGGTGACGTCGAGGCGCAGGTCGGCGGCCTCGGGGAGGAGGTCGGCCAGGCCGTCGAGGCGGTAGGGAACAGTCGTCTCAGGACGCGGAAAGCTCGGCACGGCCTGACCCTACACCGGTACGCACCGTCTGCGAGCCTTACACCGGCGGGGCGCACCGAAAGCGTTTACGCGCCTGCGGGGTCCTTGTCGCCGGGGTACCCGATCGGGTTGCGGTCGTGCTCGTCGAGGTTGTCCGACCAGGTGCCGAGGAGCTTGTCGAGCTCGGCGGCCTGGTCGCAGTTGATCGCGTCGAGGAACAGCTCGCGCACCAGCGAGAGGATGCAGGGCGCGGCCCGCTCGAGGCGCTCGGCGCCCGCGTCCGTGAGGTGCACCCAGATGCCCCGGTTGTCGCGGCCGCACTTGCGGCGCTCGACCAGGCCCATCTCGGAGAGCTTGTTGATCTGGTAGGTGACGGCGCTCTTGGCGGTCACGATGCTGTCGGCGAGGTCGCTCATCCGCATCGCGCGCTCGTCGCTGTCGACCAGGCGCACCAGGATCTCGTACTGGGTGTGCGTGATGCCGTGCTGCTCCTGGAGCCGCCGGTCGATGTGGTGCTCGAGGCGGTGGGTGACCTGGAGGAAACGGGTCCAGACGCTGTTCACGTCGGGTGCGAGCCAGCGGCTCTCGAAGTCTCCCGCGCTCATTCGGCGGCCCTCCCTCCTCGGTTTCGGCACCCGCCCGGCCGGCTGGTTCGAATTCGAACAATCCTATCAGGCGGAACCTGTATGAACGGCCCGCGAGTAAGCCACGCCATACCGGCGAACAAGTACGGGGGTAGTCCCGTGACTACCAGCGGTTACGCGGATTGACCCGTTGCATTCGAGGAATCTTCCCGTTCTACGCTGTACGCCGACCTCCCGTCCAATCGGCTCCGAGCAACCGAAGGACCCCAAGCCTTGAACGCCGGTACTTCCTCCCCCGCGCGCACCCGCGCCCCGCGATCCTTCTTCAGCGGCGCCAAGCGGGTGCTCTCGCTCCCCATCGTGGCGCTCGCGGGAGTGGTGTTCCTGGTCGCGCCCGCCTCGCAGTCCTCCGCGCAGGAAGAGGAGGGGAACGTCTCGGACTCGCTGAGCGAGGCCGTCACCGCCTACCTCGACGCGCAGGACGAGCTCGCCTCGCTCAAGCAGCAGCAGGAGGACCTCGAGCAGGAGCTCGACGACTCCGAGGCGGAGTCGGCCGCGCTGCGGACCGAGCTCGAGGAGTACGTGTACATCGCGTCCACCACCTCCGACCTGCAGTCCACGGCCGCGCTCATGGCCTCGGGCGACCCGCAGGACGCCATCGCCGCCATGGAGCTCATGCAGTTCCTAGGCGAGTCCCGCGCGGACCGGCTCAACGAGCTCATCACCCGGCTGCAGGAGATCGAGGCGACCCGCCAGACCCTCGCCGACAACATCGAGGAGCAGGAGGACGTCACCCGGGACATGGAGGCCGCCCGCGACGAGGCCGCCCGCGAGCTCGCGGCCTCCGGCGGCGACGACGCCGTCGGCCCCTCCGCCTCCGACGCTCCCCCGGCCGAGCCCTTCGAAGGCGAGAGCAACGGCTGCACCGAGGACGACCCGACCACCGAGGGCTGTCTCACCCCGCGCACCCTCCACGCCCTCGAGCAGGCCCAGATCGTCGGGTTCACCCGCTACGTCAAGTGCTACCGGGTGTCCTCGTTCGGCGAGCACGGCAAGGGCCGCGCCTGCGACTTCGCCGCCCAGCCGGACGGCTTCGGCGGCAACGCAGGCGGGGACGACTACGACTACGGCCAGAACCTCGCGGCCTGGTTCGTCGAGAACGCCGACGAACTCGGCGTGCAGTACGTCATCTGGTACCGCCAGATCTGGCTGCCGTCCTCCGGCTGGAAGTCGTATTCCGGCGCCGGCGGCGAGCCGAACTCCGACCACACGAACCACGTGCACCTGAGCATCCGCTCCTGAGGATCGCCCCGGTTGCCTTGAGCTGGGGCCGAATAGGTCACAGGTGCGAAGTAGACGACGTGTCGCCGCCCCTGTGTACCGTGGTTCCATGAGCTTCGGACCGTCCTCCATCTCCCGCCGCGGCGCGCTGACCGCCGGCGGCCTCGCCGTCGTGGGCCTCGCGGCGGCCTGCACGAAGGAATCGGGCACCCTCGGCGAAGGGGAGGGCGACGCGTCCTCCGAAGCGCCGCAGAGCGCCGCGAAGGTGCAGATCACCCCCGCCGACGGCGCCGCGGACGCGACCGCCGCGACCGAGATCTCCTGGACCGTCGAATCCGGCGAGTTCAAGGAGTTCAAGCTCACCGACGCCTCCGGCGCCGAGGTCGAGGGGGCCATGCACCCTGACGGGACCACCTGGGTCCCCGCGAGCCCCCTCGAATGGGAGACCGCCTACACGGCAACGGTCACCGCCGACGACGCGAACGGCATCACCGCCACCGCCACGTCGACGTTCACCACGATCGCCTCCCCGGGCAACCGGGTCTCGATCGAGAACTACCTGCCCGGCCAGGACTCCACGGTCGGCGTGGGCGCGATCCTCGCGTTCCGCTTCTCCGACTACGAGGTCCCCGAGGAGCAGCGCGCCTCCGTCGAACGCCGCCTCTTCGTCACTTCCGAACCGGCGCAAGAAGGCTCGTGGCACTGGATCACCGGGCGGGCCCTGGAGTACCGGCCGAAGGAGTACTGGCAGCCGAACACCTCGATCTCGGTGCGGCTCGGGCTCGGCGGCCTCCCCCTCGGCGAGGACCGCTACGGCGAGTTCGACCAGGAGACCGCGTTCGTGATCGACTCCGAGTCGCGGTACCTGGAGGCGGACAACGACACCAAGCAGATGCGGGCCTTCCGCGACGGCTCGATCGTGCAGACCATCCCGATCTCGCTGGGCTCGGACACGCCCATCGACGGGAACGACGCGCGGTCCTTCTCCGGCACCATGACGATCATGAGCCGCGAGAAGGAGTCGACCTTCGTCTCCCAGGTCTACGACTACGAGACCCCCGTCAAATGGGCGATGCGCCTGACCTTCTCGGGCCAGTTCATCCACGGGGCACCCTGGGCGGCCGACCGGCTCGGCAAGAGCAACGGCTCCCACGGCTGCCTCAACGTCTCGGACGAGATGGGCGAGTGGGTCTACAACTTCGTGCGCTGGGGCGACCCGGTGATCGTGAAGAACACCGGCATCGACGTGCCGCAGGGCGACGGCTTCACCGGCTGGTCCCTCGACTGGGACACGTTCAAGTCCGGCTCGGCCCTCCAGTCCTGAGCAAGAGGAAAGCCCGGCGAACCGAGTTCGCCGGGCTTTTCCGCTGCGTTCAGACGGCCTCTTCGGTGCGCACCTTCGGGTCGGCCGCCTGCGGGTGCTCCTCGAGGATGCGGCGGTGCGCCCAGCGCTCCACGAAGAACGAGGCGATCGGGACGGTGCCGCCGAGCATGAGGCCCACGGTCTGCGGCCAGAACTTCCAGCCCGCCTGCTGGGCGAGGTGGAAGGCCAGCACCAGGTAGACCATGTAGCACAGGCCGTGGATCGGGCTGATGACCGAGACCAGGGTGTCGTCCTTCGCGATGTACTTCAGCGGCATCGCCACGAACATGAGCAGGATCAGGAACGTGCCGACGATGTAGGCGACGATCCGGAAGCGTTTCAGAGCGGCGTTCATGCATGGCCCCCATGGGACGGTTCGATTTCGGTCTGCCGGGCCCGCAAGATGTCGGACTCGAAGGGAGAAGTCATCGGCGGCGGCTCGGGTTTCCCGCGGCGCGCCTCCTCGGGGAGGTCCTTGCGCAGTTCGAGGCGCATCTGCCGAATCCACAGCGCGAGCGTGAAGAGCGCGAACAGGGGCCATTCGAAGGCGTATCCCCAGCTGATGGCGTTGCCGCCCTGCGCGCGGGAGAGCTGCCACCAGCCGAGCAGCCCGAAGGCGACCGTCAACACCACCGCGAAGCAGTGGAGGACGATCCAGGGAGGCGTCAGCAACCGTCGCACAAGGCCCAGACTAAGGTGACCGACCCGATGTTGCCGCCGGGGGGCCGGGCGTGGTGACATAGGCCGGTGACTCAGGACCTGCCGCTGCCCGGCGCCGTGAAGGCGTACCCCGAACCCGACGCCGCCGACGTCCGCGAACTCCTCCTCGACTGGTGCGGCGCGGAGGCCGACGACGCGGACGACGCGGTGAAGGCCCTCGGCGCGCTCGACCCCGCCGCGCGCGAGACCGCCGACCGCCTCTACCAGTCGATCGCCGCCGACATGGGCGGGCGCAAATGGCTGGGCTGGCCCAAGCCTCCCGAGGAGCACCCGCTGCTGGGCCTGTACCCGCTGCTCGCGGCCGTCCCGGACATGCTCGCGTTCCACCGCGGACGCGGCATCGACGAGGACCTCTCGCGGAAGGTCCTCGCCGACATCGGCGAGAAGCTGCGCTTCAACCGCCGCATCCACGGCCGCGCCGGCCTGGACGTGGCCAACTGGTTCACCGGGCACCTGCGCGGCGCGCTCCACCAGCTCGGGCGGCTCCAGTTCTGCGTCGAAGGGCCCGACCCGAAACCGTTCGTGGGCATGCACATCCGCGGCGAAGGCGGCCCGCTCACGCTCGACGCCGTGCGCGACTCGGTCGAATGGGCCCTCGAGTTCTTCCCCACGGTCTTCCCCGAGCGCTACGACGGCCCCGAAGACCTGGTCTTCATGTGCGAGTCATGGCTGCTCGACCCGCAGCTCCGCGACTGGCTGCCCGAGCACTCGAACATCCCGGGCTTCGGCGCGCTCTTCGACCTCCAGGGCCCGGGCGACCCGGCGGGCAACCGCTCCGACCTGTGGCGCTTCGTGTTCGGCCGCCCCGAGGACACGCCGGTCGAGGAGCTGCCGCAGGACAACACCCTGCAGCGGTCGGTGATGGCGGGCCTCAAGGCGGACGTGCCGTGGCGCAACCGCTTCGGCCGTCTGAACCTCTCCAGGCTCGGCTTGTAGCACCCGAACGCCAACGGCCGCACGGTGATCGTGCGGCCGTTTCGGCGTCTACTCCCCCGCGCGGGCCCGCTGCCAGGCCTCGCTCGCCACGTAGTGGTTGTCGTACCGCTCGCCCGAGGCCGGGATCTCCTTCGGGTCGGCCTCGCCGAGGTTGACACGTTCGAGCAGACGGTAGTAGTCGAACCGGTCGGCTGCCGGGGTGAACACGGCGAGGACGTCGGCGTCGTGCCCGGCGGCGGCGCCGAAGGCGTGCGGCAGGCCCGCCGGGATCGTCACGAAGTCGCCGGCCTCCAGGACGATGACCTCGTCGCCGGTGAGGACCTGCAGGCGGCCCGAGATGACGAACAGCGATTCGCTGGTGCCGGTGTGGAAGTGCGAGGGCGCGCCGTCGCCGCCGTTGGGGAAGGTCGAGCGGTGGACGGAGAGCGCCCCGCCGGTCTGGGACGAGTCGGCGAGCAGGGTCATGACCGACTGCTGGGCGTGGGCCAGCCGCTCGGCGGTGGCGGCGCGGGCGACGACGGGTGCGGCAACGGTGTTCACGTGAGGCTCCTCTGCTTGGCGTCCCGGCCCTCGCCGGAACTCATATCTAGACACTACATGTCCAGATAAAGATCCGCAAGTACAAGACCAGTGCCGAATCTCATGCCCAGAAACGGAGTACATCGAAAGCGCCTCCCTCAAACCAGGACAGCTAAGATCGAGGTATGAAGATCAGCGAAGGCGTCGAATGGGCCGCGCACTGCTGCCTGCTCCTGGACTGGATGGGCGTCGACGGCCCCGTCTCGACCGCCCGACTCGCCGCCGGGTACGGCCTGCCGCCCGCCTACCTCAACAAGCAGCTGCAGCCGCTCGTCAAGGCCGGCATCCTCACCTCCACCGCCGGCAAGAAGGGCGGCTTCCGGCTTGCCAAGGGCCTCAAGGACATCACGCTCATGGACGTGCTGACCGCGATCGAGGGCCCGGCCGAGGCGTTCCAGTGCGCCGAGATCCGGCAGAACGGCGTCTGGGGCGACGAGCCCGCGTCCGCGTTCCGCGCGCCGTGCGCGATCGACACGGCCATGCGCGGCGCCGAACTCGAATGGCGGCGGGCCCTCGCCGCGCAGTCCCTCGCGGCGATCCAGCAGAACGCCGAGCTCCAGGCTCCGAATCTCCGCACCCAGGTTCAAGACTGGTACCGCGAGCCGAGGCCATAGGCTGTCGGAATGCGGATCGTCATCGCCGGGTCGAGCGGCTACCTCGGCAAGCCCCTGATGCAAGCGCTCGAAGGCCTGGGCGAAGGCCACGACCTCGTCCGGCTGGTGCGCCACCGGCCCGACGAGGAGAACGAGATCCTCTGGGACCCTTACCGAGGGCCCCTCGACCCGCAGATCCTCGACGGCGTCGACGCGGTCGTCAACCTGTGCGGCGTGAACGTGGGCGGCCAGCGCTGGAACGCCGCGTACAAGAAGCGCATCGAGACGAGCCGGGTCATCCCGACGAAGGTCCTCGCCGAGGCGGTCGCGGCGGCCAAGGTCCCGGTGATGGTCAACGCCTCGGCCGCGGGCTGGTACGGCGACCGCGCGGATGTCGAGGTCGACGAGTCGACCCCGGCGGCGGCCGATTTCCTCGGGCGGCTCTCCTTGAAGTGGGAGTCGGCGACGGCCCCGGCGGAGGAGTCGGGCGCGCGGGTGGTCCGGCTGCGCACCGGCCACGTGCTCGGCCCGGACAGCCTGCTGCTTGATCGCTTCGTCCCGTTCTGGAAGTGGTTCCTGGGCGGCCGCTTCGGCAGCGGACGCCAGTACCTGCCGTGGATCTCCCTGCGCGACTGGGTGGGCGCGGCGGTCACCGCGATCGAGGACGACTCAATCCACGGCCCGGTCAACATGGTCGGCCCGAACCCGGCCACGAACCGCGAGTTCACCAAGGCCCTGGGCGCGGCGGTCCACCGCCCGACCCCCTGGATCATCCCCGGCTGGGCGGTCAAGATCGTCGCGGGCGAAGCGGCCACCGAAATCCTGCGAGGCGCCAAGATCAAGCCAGGAGTCTTGCAGGCCCACGGATACGAGTACCAAGACGAGACCCTCTTCGAGGCCCTGCGCTACGCCCTCCACGACTGACGCAGTGCGAAATCCGAGACGGCCCCACGCATGCGTGGGGCCGTTTACTTTTGCCCGCAAGGAGGTGGACGCAGCTCACAGGCCTCCGCTCTTCCCCTGGAAAGCCACGCCGAGATAAATTGAACATGTTCAACCTTGAACACGTTCAATTCGATCTCGCGAACGGATCCCGATGGACCCCACACCCCTTATCCCGGATTCCGCCCCGATCCCCGTACCCTCCAAGCGATCCGCACCCGGCGCGGTCATCGCCGCGCAAGTCCTCATGTGGCTGCACTTCGCGGCGATCCCCTGCCTCCTCGGCGCGTTTGCGATGGTCATCCTCCTTCGCATGGCCGATGTCGAAAGCGGCCCAGTCCAAGGAGACGAAGCGGCCGCCATGCTGCTCTTCAGCCTCGGAGTCCTGCTTATCCCAGCCGCAGTGCTGACCTTCGTCGGCATCCTCGCCGTCAAGCTTCTGCGCGGCCGCCGCTGGGCCAGGACGGCGACGCTCGTCTTCAACGGCGTCTGGATCACACTCGGTCTCATCGCCCTCTTCTCCTCCGCCTACATGCCGAGCGCCTTCATCCAACCTCTCCTCACCATCGGTTTCGAGGGATCCATCGCCATCTGCCTCTGCGCTCCCTCGGCGAAGGCCTGGTTCGCGAATCCCCGAGACGAATTGGAAACCTGAGGAAAGGGAATGACAATGCCTTCACAAGATCCAACAGCCCCCGGCCGCCGGCCGAAGAGGATCACGGCCGATCCCGAAATGCCGATCCTGGTTCGACCTGTGCCCAAGCCGAATCGGCCGACCGTCATCACCGCGACCCGTACGCTCACCTGGATTCAGGTCGCACTCGTCATGATCTGCGGGAACTGTTCATTCGGATGGGCTCTACTCGGTGCATTCGCCTGGGTTGCAATATATTTCGACCTATCAGATCCCTTTGGATTCGGAATGCTCTCGGCCTGGATCGTGGGATTCGCCGCGATCACCACTTACGCGTACTTCGTCCATCGTTGGAGCAGCAGAGCGGACCGCCGAGCCCGAACCACGGTCGTCATCGGAACGGCAGTACTCGTCGCCTGCATCGCCGGAGCTTTTCGGGCTCTTGGATCGAATCCGAATGAGGCCGGCATCGTTCTCTTTGCTTCCGTACCGTCACTCATCGTCCAGGCGATCGTCCTCGGGTGCGTCTACGGGCCCGAGGGCCGCCGCTGGTTCGCCAGCGGCGCGGTGGGCCGGATGGACGGCTCTGCCTAGACTTGGCGGACCCGCCGTTGAAGGACCCGCCCATGTACACGCCGCCTGCCGCCACGCCGCCCTCCAGCCCGCTTCCCCCTGAACTGCTGCACCGCAAGCCTGGGACGGTCACGGCCGCTCAGGTGATGCTCTGGTTGCAGTTCTCGTTTCTGATCTGCTGCGGGGCGGGCGGTGGGCTGACCGCGTTGTTCTGGTCTGACGCACTGAACTTCAGCGACCTTGAGTTCGAGCGGGACCTTTCTCAGGGATTCGAGAACCTCGCGGCCGTCGTCACGATCGTCATCGCGGCGACGATCGCACTGGTGATCCTCTTCGGCATCCTGGCCGTGAAGATCGGCGCGGGCCGCCGCTGGGCGCAGATCACGACGATCGCGGTCATGCTGCTGGCCTTCGTGTCCGGCTTCATCGGGATCTACACCGGGTTCGAGGCGAGCAACGACGTGGGCGCACCCGCGGACGGCACGCGGCTGATCTGGACCCTCCTCAGTCTCGCGATGCCGCTGGTGACGCTCATCTGCCTGTTCACAGGCTCGGCGAACCAGTGGTTCCGACAGAAGGGCCGGGACCCGCTCAAGGGGCTGCCGCCGCAGAGCCCTCCGGCAATGCCGTACCGGTCGTACTGAGAACTGCACCGAGGGCGGCGATGTTGTCGCCCACGGCATCCGGGTCGCCGATGCCTTCGACCATGAGGAGCTGGCGGCGGACCCCTGTCTTCTCGGCGGAGGACGCGAGGCGTTCGGCGACGTGGTCGGCGGGGCCGACGGCGTGCCGTTCGATCATCCAGTCGACGTAGGCGGCGTGGTCGCGTGAGCCGCGGCCGGGTTTGAGGCTCACGTACTGCCCGACCCCGCGGGTCAACAGCTCGGTGAGTGACCAACGGAGCCGGTCGACCGTGCCGGGCCCGTCGGCGACCTGGGCGAGGTGCGTCGAGACGTGTTCGGCCGCATCGGGATCGAACCCTGCGGCCTCGGCCTCCTGCCGCCACGCGCCGATGAGCGCCACATGATCGTCGTCGGGGGCGTGCATGCCGAGGAGGAGCGGCATGCCGAAGCGTCCGGCGAGTCGGGCGGTGCCTTCGCCGGTGGCCGCGACCCAGACGGGCCGTCCGGTGCCGGGCGGCATGACGCGCACGGGCAGGACGTCGAAGAACTCGCCGGCGTGGGCCACTTCGGCGTCGCCGGAGAGCCAGCGGGTCAGGAGCGAGAGGCCTTCCTCGAAGCCGCGCTCGTACCGGTCGAGGCCGGAGCCGAAGACGTCGAGGTCGATCCAGGGCCCGCCGCGGCCGACGCCGAGGCGGAAGCGTCCGGGGGCGAGCGCGTCGAGCGTGGCGGCCTCTTCCCCGAGGGCCACGGGGTGGCGGTTGGAGAGCACCGCGACGGCGGTGCCGATCTGGATCCGTGCCGTGGCGGCCAGGAGGTGGGCGGCCATGAGGGTCGCCGAGGGGCTCGCGCCGTACTCGATGAAGTGGTGCTCGGCGGTCCACACGCCGTCGAGGCCGGACGTTTCCGCTTGTCGCGCATAGGAGACGACTCGGCGGAGTGCCGCCGCCGGGGTGACGCCGGGGAACACTCCGCCGAGGAGGAAGAGATCGTGAGCGCTCATGCGCTCACCTTATGGGAATTCCCTAATGGCGCAACATCTCCGCGACGAGGAACGCGAGCTCGAGCGACTGCTGCGTGTTCAGGCGCGGGTCGCAGGCCGTCTCGTAGCGGTCGGAGAGCTGGTCGTCGCGGATCTCCTGGGCGCCGCCGACGCATTCGGTGACGTCCTCGCCGGTGAGCTCGATGTGGATGCCGCCCGGGTGGGTCCCGGTCTGGCGGTGCACCTCGAAGAAGCCGAGGACCTCGTCGACGACCTGGTCGAACGCGCGGGTCTTGTAACCCGAGGCGGACTCGTAGGTGTTGCCGTGCATCGGGTCGCACTGCCACACGACCTTGCACCCGGCGGCCTGGACCTTCTCGACGATCGGAGGCAGCACGGTGCGGACGTTCTTGTGCCCCATGCGGGTGATGACCACGAGCTTGCCGGGGATGTTCTCCGGGTTGAGCTTCTGGCACATCTCGACGACGCCCTCGGGCGTGGCGGTCGGGCCGATCTTGCAGCCGACCGGGTTGGCGACGCGGGACAGGAAGTCCATGTGGGCGCCGCCGATCTGGCGGGTGCGCTCGCCGTTCCACAGCATGTGGCCGGAGAGGGCGTACGCCTTGCCGTCGAAGATGCGGGTGAGCGCCCGGTCGTACTCGATGGCGAGCATCTCGTGCGAGGCGAAGACCTCGGCGGTGTGCAGGTTCTCGTCCTCGACGCCGCAGGCGGCCATGAAGCGCACGGCGCGGTCGATCTCGCGGCCGATGGCCTCGTAGCGCTCGCCGGCCGGGGAGGTGCGGACGAAGTCCTTGTTCCAGTCGTGCACGGCCATGAGGTCGGCGAGGCCGCCGCGCAGGTAGGCGCGGAGCATGTTCATGGTGGCGGCGGAGTTCGCGTAGGCGCGGATCATCCGCTGCGGGTCGCAGACGCGGGCCTCTTCGGTCGCCTCGAGCGAGTTGAACATGTCGCCGCGGTAGACGGGCAGGCCGAGCGAGTCGAGCGCGGCCGAGCGCGGCTTGGAGTACTGGCCGGCGACGCGGCCGACCTTGACGACGGGGAGCGAGGCGCCGTAGGTGAGCACGACCGCCATCTGGAGGAGCGTGCGCATGTTCGCGAGCACGTGGTGCTCGGTGTTGTCGATGAACGTCTCGGCGCAGTCGCCGCCCTGCATGAGGAAGGCGCGGCCTTCGCAGACCTCGGCGAGGAGCTCGCGGAGGTGGTCGACCTCGTAGGGGGCGACGATCGGCGGGACGCCGGCGAGCACCCCGGCGACGTCCTCGACCTCGGCGTAGTCGTCCCACGGGGGAACCTGCTCGCGGGGCAGGTTCCGCCAGGCGTCGAGCTGATAGCGCTCGGCTTCCTCCGCGTCGGCGACGACGGGGACGAGGCCAGGGTTTCGCAGGTCATGCCATTGGCGGTTCACGCGGTAATGGTACGTGGCGGGGCTCGGGGGCCACCACGCTGATTTACGTGTCTCATTGGGTGAACCCTCACAGCGGGGGCGGGCGGCGCGACACACCGGGACGAGCGAAGACATCCCACCTTTGGGGCCGCGTCTAGGCTGGCCGGGTGCGCAAGACGACTATTGAAGACTGGCTGACCGACCTCGCCTCGGAGCTTCCGGCTCCGGGTGGCGGGGCGGCGGCGGGGATGGGCGCGGCGATGGCCGCGGCCCTGGTGTCCATGGTGTGCAATCTGACGATCGGCAAGCCGAAGTTCGCCGAACACGAGGCGGTGATGCGGGAGGCCCTGGCCGAGGCCGAGCGGCTGCGGCTGGAGGCGCTGCAGCTCGCGGAGGACGACGCCGAGGCGTTCTCGGGCGTCGTGGCCGCCTACAAGCTGCCGAAGTCCTCTGACGAGGAGAAGGCCGCCCGGACCGCCGCCATCCAGGCGGGCCTGGTCGAGGCCGCGGCGGTGCCGCTCGCGGTCGCGCGGGTGTCTGCCGAGGTGATCAAGCTGTCGGGCCGGATCCTGGAGGGCTCCAACCCGAACGTGATCTCGGATGTGGCCGTGGCGGCTTCGGCGGCGAAGTCGGCGCTGGAGTCGGCGGCGCTGAACGTCGACATCAACGTGGTGGCGATCAAGGACCCGGCCGAGCGGGAGCGCCTGGCGAGCACGCTCAACGAAGCGCTCCAGGCGAAGGTGCAGGCTGAGGCGATCATGCAGATCGTGGCGAAGAGGATTCGGGCATGAGTGACATCGACGGGCGCGCGGTCGCCTCGGCCATCCGCGCGGAGGTCGCGGCCGACGCGGACCGGCTGCGCGAAGAGGGCATCGTCCCGACCCTCGCGGTCGTGGTGCCCACGGACGACGAGGGCACGGCCTGGTACGTGCGCTCGATCCGCAAGGCCGCCGAGAAGGAGGGCATCGACTGCAGGGTCGAGCACCTCAAGGACCCCGGTAGGGACGAGATCGTCGCGAAGCTCCAAGAGCTCTCGGCGGACCCGGCCGTGCACGGCATCATCTGCCAGACGCCGCTGCCGGAGGGCGTGACCCTCTCGCAGGTGGGCGGGTACATCAGCCCGTTCAAAGACGTGGACGGCGCGAACTCGGAGAGCCTGGGCCGCTTGGCCGCCGGGCTGCGGACCTTCGCTCCGGCGACGGCCGCGGCGGTGCTCGAGCTGCTCAAGCGCGAGGACCTGGTCCTCGAGGGCGCGAACGCGGTC
The DNA here is from genome assembly GCF_027622945.1 of Glycomyces lechevalierae. Taxonomy (GTDB): domain Bacteria; phylum Actinomycetota; class Actinomycetes; order Mycobacteriales; family Micromonosporaceae; genus Glycomyces; species Glycomyces rutgersensis. The sequence goes on from NZ_JAPZVQ010000011.1 coordinate 77,435, forward strand.
GTCGTCGGCCGGTCCACTGTGGTCGGCAAGCCCGCGGCGCTGCTGCTGCTCAACGAGTCCGCCACGGTGACCGTGTGCCACTCGCGCACGAAGGACCTGGCGGCGGTCTGCCGCGAGGCGGACGTGCTGGTCGCGGCCGTGGGCCGCGCGGGCATGATCACCGCGGACTTCGTGAAGCCCGGCGCGACGGTGATCGACGTGGGCACCAACCCGACTGAAGACGGCGGCCTCGTCGGCGACGTCGACTACGAATCGGTCGCCCCGGTCGCCGCCCGCCTGACCCCGGTCCCGCGAGGCGTCGGCCCCGTGACGACCGCACTCCTGCTGCGCCACACCGTGGTCGCGGCGGAACTGACGAAGACTCACGGCTAGACGCCGTACGGACCACGAGGAGGCCGATCGCCCGAACGGGCGGTCGGCCTTCGCCGTACGAACCGCCGGCCGCCGGATCCGGCGCACGCCGAAAGCGCGCCGCACCTCTGGGTTTGGGTCCCCGGTTTTCCAAGGTAGCGGGGCGAACCTGAAGGGGAGCTGAAGCGCGGCCTGTTCGACCGCACGCCGAAAGCCGGTCTCGCCTCCGGGTAAGGACCCCCGGTTTCGAAGCTAGCTCAGCCAACCTGAAGGGGAGCTGAAGCGTCCGAAGGCCGCTCCCGCCTAGGCGCGGTCGCTGTGGGTGCGGTCGAGGCAGTCGGCAAGGGCTGGAAGGAAGTCCATGAAGCGCGCCCGCTGCTGGTGGGTGTCCGCGCCCGTGCCGTCGCTCTTCCAGGCCACAAGCCAGCCGTCCTTCGCCGCCCACGACCAGCGGAACAGGTCGAGGCCGGCGGCCTCAGCGGCGGCGGCGACGTTCGTCACGTAAGCCGGGTCGTCCGTGTGGAGCCGCCGGGGCACCGGCCGGAAGAAGCGATCGAGCGCGTCGGCGGTGAACCGCCCGATGCGGCCGCGCTGGCGCGTCTGCGGTCGCGGCGGGTCCGGCAGGACGATCGCCTGGTAGCGCGCCCGGTGCGGGTGCCAGTTCGCGGCCATTGAAGAGTGGCCGTCGAGCAGCCGGTGCTGCACCACGTCGGGCCCGTTCTGCCGCAGCCGCACGGCGTTGCACCGCAACTGGTAGATCGAGCCCGCGGCGGTCGCGTCGAGCGCACTGAAGGCGAAGCTCGGCCGCCCGCCCCACACCCCTTGCGTCCACCCGCGCACCCGCGCGACCGGGAAGCCAAGGCGCCCAAGGGAGCCCAGCACCTCAGCGGTCTCGCCGCCGAGGTCCTCCGCCTGCAGCTCGGCGCGGAACGCCAACCGGTACTTGCGGGCGAACTGCTGCCAGCCCGCGAGCGCGGCGCGGGCCTCGCGTTCGGCCGCCGGGTCGAGCCCGCTCTCGAGCGCGGCCCCCGCCCGGTCCGTGCCGCTCTGGCCGACCTGACCCACCACAGGTTCCTCCCACTGTCGATTCACGAGCACTGTATGGCGGCGGGGCAAGGCCGTCCTCCCCCGTTTCGCGCCGCGAGGCGCCCGAGCACGGCCCGTCACCGCCCCACTCCTCCGTCGCAGCCCCGTGGCCTCGGAAAATAACCCCAAGTGGCGGATACCCGACAGACACACACGATTACCGGACGTAGCGTTAAGGCATCGCACGCAGAGGAGGTTGCGCATGACACGTCGTCTCGCATTCGTGGCGACCGTCGCCGCCATGATCGTCTCGGTCTCGACTCCGGCGATGGCGTTCCAGCACGACAGGGTTCAGAACCCGGTGGTGCACTGGGCACTCGACATCGCGGTGCTCGCCATTGTGGTCGCTCCGATCTGGACCGCGCTGCTCTGGGGCAAGGGACGCAGCAAGTGGCTGCTGGTCGGCCTGGTCGCCTTCGTGCAGTTGCCGGTCGCGATCCTGGGCTTCTCAAAGACCGCCTCGGCACTGTTCGCCGGCAGCGGCCTGTTCGTCGGCCTCGCGATCACGATCGCGGCGATCTGGTACACGCGCCGGGTGACGCGGCGCGAAACCCTGGCGCAGAAAGAACTGCCGGGCGAGGCCGCCTGAGCCGAGCTCGAACCCGGAGAGCCGGTCGCCGTCGCGCAGCAGCCGGAACACCGGGCAGCCCTGGAAGGGGCCGTCGAAACCGCCGGTCGCGGGGTTCCGGTAGGCGTGCCACGAGCAGTGCGCCTCGCCCACCCAGCCCCAGGCCCGGTGCGTCTCGGCACCGCCGAAGCGGTACACGCCGACGCTGAGGGTCCGGCCGCCGACCGGACGCCGGTAGAAGTCGGCGTCGAGACCCGCCACGGGGATCGCCTCGAAGTCGATGTCCGGCAGGGTCTTGTGATACGTGAAATCGGCGAGATGCGGGATCTCGCCGATTTCCTCTAGAGAAGCCACGGGCACGCCTGGTCTAACGACCGGGCGTGCCCGTGGTTGCGCCTTTTGGACGGTCGGTCCCGGGCCCAAGGGACGCCCTGAGTGGAAATCTGACAAGGCTTCGTGAGGAGCTAGTACGTGTGCGGAGCGTACTTGCGACGAGCGAAACGCAGCTCAGATTTTCTCTCAGGGGGTCCACCGGAACCCCAGCGGACCTTTACTTAAACGCCGAAGAAGACCTCGGCGTCGGCATACCGCTCGACCGGGACGGTCTTCAGGACATCGGTGCCCTCGTGGATCGGGATGCGCACGACGTTGGTGCCCTGGATCGCCATCATCTTGCCGAAGTCGCCCTCGTTCACGGCCGCGGCGGCCTCGAGGCCGAGGCGGGTCGCGAGCACGCGGTCGAACGCGGTCGGGGTGCCGCCGCGCTGCAGGTGGCCGAGGATGATCGCGCGGGTCTCGATGTCCGCGCGCTCCTTGATCTCCTTGGCGACCCAGTCGCCGACGCCGCCGAGCTTGACGTGGCCGAACGCGTCAACCTCGCCGTCCTTGAGGACCATGCCCTCCTGGGCGTGCGCGCCCTCGGAGACGGCGACGATGGTGGCCTTGCCGGCCTCCTTGCGCTCCTTGACGAAGTTCGCGACCTTCTCGATGTCGAACGCGACCTCGGGGATGAGGGTGACGTTCGCGCCGCCCGCGATGCCCGCGTGCAGCGTCATCCAGCCGGCGTGGCGGCCCATGATCTCGACGACGATGCAGCGGTCGTGCGAGTCCGCGGTCGTCCACAGGCGGTCGATGGCCTCGGTCGCGATGTTCACCGCGGTGTCGAAGCCGAAGGTGTAGTCGGTGCCCGAGAGGTCGTTGTCGATCGTCTTCGGCACGCCGACGCAGTTGACGCCGTCGGCGGTCAGCTTCGTGGCGACGCCGAGGGTGTCCTCGCCGCCGATCGCGATGAGCGCGTCCACGCCCAGCGCGGCCATGTTCTTCTTGATGGCCTCGACGCCGCCCTCGATCTTGTAAGGGTTGGTGCGCGAGGAGTGGAGGATGGTGCCGCCCTGGTCGAGGATGTTCTCGACCGTGTCCCAGTCCAGGGGCTGGGTGATGCCCTCGATCGGACCCCGCCAGCCGTAGCGGAAGCCCACGAACTCGTGGCCGTATTCCTTGCTGCCCTTGCGGACCGCGGCACGGATGACCGCGTTGAGACCGGGGCAGTCACCGCCGCCGGTGAGCACGCCAATGCGCATGTGTCTTACTCCCTGGAGTCAGGACTGTTAACTGGGCGGCCCCATTGCCGAAACACGCCCAGCCTATATCGGGGACCGGGGGCGGCGACCAGGGGTTCGGCGAGGCGGCCTAGTGGTGGGATTCGACCGGGCCGTACGCGGCGCGCTCGGCGCGGAACGCCTCGAGGGCCTTCCAGCGGGCGAGGTTGAGCTTGGCGTCGGTGAGGGCGTCGTGCATGTCCGCGTCGGGGGTCGTCGGCAGCTCGGGGCGGCCGAGGTCCTCCCAGCGCTGGCGCAGGTCCTTGGTCATGCGCGGCAGCGCCCGAGGCAGCTCGGGCATGGTGCCCCAGAGCTGCGCGAACACGACGTGGTCGTACGCGCCGATCCAGGCCCACAGCTCGACCCGCTCGCCCGGGTGGGAGCCGGTCTTCTTGCGCACGGGCGAGACGAGGAAGTCGTACAGCTCGTCGCGGATGGTGGCGCGGCTCTTCCACAGGGTGCTCGCCGGCGGCGGGAGCTTGTCGAGGACGTTGCGGCGCACCCAGTCGATCGCGCGGGAGGGGTCGAACTCGGTCGACACGGCGTAGTACTCGCGCCCTTGCTCGTCGACGACGGCGATCGAGACCAGGTCGATCGTGCGACCGTCCTCGATGAACTCGCAGTCGTAGAAGTATCGGTACGCCACGCATCGGCCTTTCGTATGATCACGGGCGGTCTTTTCGGCCGTTCTTGGGCCCCGCCCGTATGTCGCCGGACTGGAGTCGACGCTACGCCATACGATCAGGCAGCCGGAATCTGACCTCGCGGTCCGCGCGCGAGCGAAGCGATACCGGACAATCGACGCGAAAGCACGTAGACTTGATCGTACACTCGGTCGAGTGACAAGTGCGCCGTCTGGACACACGGCCCAACGGAGCGTGAAGTTTCCGACACTGGGCTCTGTACAACGACGGAAAAGACAGCGATCATCGGAGGGAACCCGCGGACCCGGGACCCACCGAAGGGGGAGAACTATGGGTGTCAGCCCATCTGAAGACCCGCTTGCAGGCGTCGCCATGTTCGCCGGCCTCGACCCGCAGGCACGGCGGCAGATCGCGGGTGTGGCGGTACAGCGCCACTACCGGCGTGGGCACCTCCTGTTCTTCGAAGGCGAGCCGGGCGAATCGCTCATCATGATCCGCTCGGGCGCGGTGAGCGTCTTCCGCACCGCCGCGACCGGCGAGCGCGCGATGCTCCACGTCGCCCGCGCCCCCGAAGTGCTCGGCGAGGTCTCGCTCCTGGACGGCTCGCCCCGGTCGGCCAGCGCGGAGGCTTTGGAGGACACGTCGGCGCTGGCGCTGGCGCGGTCGTCGTTCCTCGAACTGGTGCACGGGAACCCGAAGATGCTGGACGCGGTGCTGCGGTCGATGGGCATGATCGTGCGGCGTTTGACGGAGCAGTCCTCGGACCACGTGTTCCTGGATCTGCCGGGCCGGGTGGCGAAGACGCTGGTGCGGCTCGCGGAGCAGCACTCCTCCCCCATGACCACGATCGAGTTGAACCAGACGCAGTTGGCGGAGATGGCCGGTGGTTCGCGCCAGAGCGTGAACCAGGCGATCGGGATCTTCGCGAACCGCGGGTGGCTGCGCACGGAGGGCCGCAAGATCGTCGTGGTGGACCTGCCTGCGCTTCGGAGGCGGGCGGGCTTCGGGGGGCCTGAGTAGCCGGGCGGGGGACCCGAAAAGAGGCACTGCGGGGGCCTGAGTAAGAGCGTGCGCCGGAACCCGGTTCGACCGGGGTTACTGCTTCCCCTTGTCCTTGAACTTCGCGGCGTACTCGTCGACGTAGTCCTGGCCGGAGAGTGCCCTGAGGGCGTCCATGACCTCGTCGGTGACGGCGCGTTCGATGAAGCGGTCGCCCACGAGGTCGCGGTAGCGGTTGAAGTCGAGCGAGGGCCCGAACTTGATCTTGACGCGCCCGACGCGGGGGATGCGCTTCCCGATGGGCTGCAGCTCACCGGTGTTGAGCATGGCGACCGGGACGACCGGGGAGCCGGTCTGGAGCGCGAGGCGGGCGACGCCGGTCTTGCCGCGGTAGAGGCGGCCGTCGGGCGAGCGGGTGCCTTCGGGGTAGATGCCGAAGAGGCGGCCTTCGGAGAGGACGCGTTTCCCGGTGTCGAGGGAGGCGCTGGCGGCGTCGCCGCCGGCGCGGTCGACGGGGATGGCGCCGACGGCGTTCATGAAGGTGCGCACGAACCAGCCTTTGAAGCCGGTACCGGTGAAGTACTCCTCTTTCGCGATGAACGTGACGCGGCGCTTGACGACGAGGGGCATGAAGAAGGAGTCGGTGACGGCGAGGTGGTTGGAGGCCAGGATCGCGGGGCCGTCCTCGGGCACGTGTTCGAGCCCTTCGACCTGCGGCCGGTAGACGACCCACAGCAGCGAGCCCAGCGTCGCCTTCAGCACCCAGTAGATCACGCGTTCAAGCGTATCGGTACCGGTCTATTCGCTTCGCGGCGAACGCTCCCCGCGGGCGTGGAGCGGGTCGGGGCGGCCCTCCCGCGCGGTGGCGGCGGTCCCCGGACGCGTGCGAGAATGGGCAAGCGGCGCGAAATGGGACCGTCCCGCCGCCGGTTCGGACCGGCGGGGCGTGAACGGGCCCGGGGGATTCCCGCGCCACGTCATTCAGCGATCCGGGAGGCGACGTGACGAACGATTCCGAGGAGTTCACGTTCGACCTCGGTGCCGACGCCAAGGCCACGATGGTGCTGTGCCACGGTTTCACCTCCGATCCGGCGAGCATGCGGCCTTGGGGCGAATACCTGCGCGGCGAGGGCTTCAATGTCGTGTCGCCGCTGCTGCCGGGACACGGCGAGACGTGGCAGGTGCTGGCGAAGGCGACGTGGCAGCAGTGGTACCGGCGGCTCGAGGAGGCGTTGGACGAGGCGCTGGCGCTGGGCCGGCCGGTGTTCGCGGGCGGCCTGTCGATGGGCGGGTCGCTGTGCCTGCGGTTGGCGGAGCAGCGCGGCGGTGACCTGTCGGGGCTGGTGCTGGTGAATCCGGCGATCTTCGACGACAAGCCGCAGGGTTTTCTGGCGCCGGTGCTGCGGTACGTGATGCCGAGTGTCGCTTCGATCGGGTCCGACTTGAACAAGCCGGACGTGCGGGAGAAGACGACGTCGCGGACGCCGGTGGCGGCGTACGCGTCGCTGCGGCGGTTGTGGGCGGTGACGCGGCCGGAGCTGGCGCGGGTGACGGTGCCGCTGCGGATCTTCACGAGTGCGGAGGACCATGTGGTGAGTCCGCGCAACAGTGCGGTGATCCGGGCGGGTGTGCGTTCCAAGGATGTCGAGTCGACGGTGCTGCCGCGGAGCTTCCATGTGGCGACGCTCGACTACGACGCCGAGACGATCTTCTCCGGGAGTGTCGAGTTCATGAACCGGCAGCTTGTGAAGGCCCGAGGTGTCCATGACTGACCGCAGTGAGCAGGAGGGCAACGGCGAGCCCGAGAGCGGCGAGCAGGACGCCGGGAAGGGCGGGCCTGGGGAGCTGCGCCCCGAGGACGTCGACCGCCGGTTCAACGAGCTCATCAAGGGCTTGGGGGACACGGGGAGCGGGCTCGTGAAGGGGCTCGACGCCGAGGAGCACCCGACCGAGGTCGTGCCGATGACGCCTCCGGTGGTGTCGTCCTCGTCGGACGACGAGCCGGGGCTGCTGGAGCTGTGGGACGCGGACCTGCCGGATGACGACGAGGACGACTACGAGCCGCCGGAGCCGCCTCCGGTGCCGTGGCCGAGCCTGCCGGCGGTCGGCGGGGTGCTGCTCATCATCGGCGGTATCGCGCTGCTGGTGAATCCGGGCATGGCGCCGCTGGGTACGAGCCCGGGCCGCCTGGTCGGGTTCGTGGGGTTCCTGATGGGCGTGTGGTTGCTGATCAGCCGCCTGCGCCCGGACAGGGAACCGGACGACACCGACGACGGCGCGGTCGTCTGAGCGCTGCGTGGAAACGGCGCGTCCGCGGCACGGTCGCGGGTGCGGAGGAGATGCGCTGACTCGAACGGGTGAATCCGCGCTGCGGGCGGGCCCGGCCCGGTCCGCCTTCAGCTCCGCTTCAGGTACGCCCGGCTAGCTTCGAAACCGGGGGCCCTTCCCGACGCCGACATGGACACTCGGCGTGCGTCCGAACGGCGCTCGCTGCCGCGGGCGGCTCGCGGCCGGCCGCCGCGGCTTCTTCAGCTCCGCTTCAGGTTCGCGCCGCTACCGTGGATAACCGGGGAACCAAACCCAGCCCGCAGTAAGGCTTTCGGCGTGCGCGGCAATCAGTGCTCGCCGTGCCCGCGTCAGTGCTTCTGGGCGTCGAGCCAGGACAGGATCGTGTCGAGGAGGGCTTCGGCGTTCGCGCCTTTGAAGACGTCGTCCGGGGCGCCCGCGAAGGTGAGCGGCGTGATGCCGTACTCCTCCGAGACCGCCTGGACTTCCTTCGACTGCGTCTCGGACTCGCTCACCACGAGGAGCACCGGCGGTTCGCCCACCGGTTTCGGGAGCTGCTTCGGGAACCGCTGCGGCGACACGAGCACGAGGCCCGCCGCCGGGTAGCGGCCTGCCGCCAGCGCGGCCCAGGCCGCGCCCTCGCGGTGTCCGATGAGGACCGTCTGGCGGGGCACGGTGACCGCGGCCTGCACGACGTCGTGGGCCTTCGCGTCGGGGCCGCCTTCGGCGGCGGGGGTGCCGCCCTGGCCGCGCACGCTCACGGCCGCCGCGTACCGTCCCGAGGTCGCGATCCGCTTGAGCCACAAGGCGTTGAAGGCCGCCGCCCCGGCCGGGTCGCCGGTGCAGCACAGCACCGGGTTCGTCTCGGGGTTGTCCTTGATCTCGATGTCGAAGAGGTCGGCGGGCTCGAAGACGGCGATCTCGCGCCGGACCGCGACCGGCTCGGGGGTGCGGGCGCGCCGGATCCAGGCGGTGAGGCTCATTTGGCGGGCTCCTGTTCGAGGGTGTCGATGATGCGGCCGAGGCTGGCCAGGTACTCCTCGGCGTCGACCACGAGGCGGCGGCGCGGGTCGACGTGCTCCACCGCGTTATGGCCCGACTCGGCGTTGACCTGCAGCTTGAAGCTCTCGGCGCGCTCGGGGTCGCTCTTGCGGATCTGCAGCCACCGCGCGATCGCGTGGGTCTGCCAGTGGACGATCGGGAGCACGCCCACGCCGGGTTCGACGAGCCCGGCGACCGCAAGGGTCTGGGCCTTGGGCGAGAACATGCGCGCGAACAGCCGCGGTGCGGGCGCGTCGCGGGTGCCGCCGAGCAGTTCCGGTGCGACGCAGGCGATCTTGGGTTGGTAGCCGGTGGCGAGGACGACGAGGTCGGGGCGGATCTCGGTGCCGTCCGCGAACGCGACGTCGTAGCCGTCGAAGCGGGCGACCTCCCCGCGGCGCTTGATGGAGCCGTCCCCGACGTGCTCGAGGTACCGGCCGTTGCGCACCGGCTCCTCGTCGCCGGGGCCGTGGCCGGGCGCCTCGACGCCCATGCGCTCGGCGAGTCGCTTGGGGCCCTTGAGGGTCCGGTCGGTGAGGAAGCGGCGCAGGAGCTTCGGGCGGGAGGAGAGGCGCGCGAGCGCGTAGTCGGCGGGCTCGCCGCCGAGGTACTTGGGCAGGTGCCAGGTGCCGCGGCGCACGGAGTGCACGCAGCTCGCGGCGTTCACGGCGGCCTCGCAGGCGATGTCGACGCCGGAGTTGCCGCCGCCGATGACGAGGACGTGCTTGCCGCGCAGGCGGGACGCGTCCTTGAGCTGCGAGGAGTGCAGGACGGTGCCGCGGAAGTCGTCCAGGCCCGGGTAGGACGGCAGGTTCGGGGCCCAGTGGTGGCCGGTCGCGATGATGACCGCGCCGTAGCGCAGGCGCCGGGCGGCGGCGCCGGCGGCGGGTTTGACGACGACCTCGAAGCGGGAGCCCTCGACCGGTTCGAGATGGGAGATCTCGGAGCCGTACCAGACGTGCTCGGAGAGCCCGAAGTGCTTGGCGTACGAGGTCAGGTACTCGAGCATCTGGGTCGCGGAGGGGTAGTCCGGCCAGTCGTCGGGCATCGGGAAGTCGGGGATCTCGGTCTGGGACCGGGAGGTGACGAGGTGGGTGTTGGGGTAGAGCGGGCTGTGCTGGTTCTGCGGGTTCCACAGGCCGCCGAGCACGGTGTCGCGCTCGTAGCAGTCCACTTCGAAGCCGTTCTCGCGGAGGTTCTTGACGGCGATGAGGCCGGACGCTCCGGCGCCGATCACGCAGACGGCCTCGCCGCGGTCGTAGGCGGCCTGGGAGGAGTACTCCTGCAAGGCAAAGGCTCCTTACGGTGGGCATGCAGTCAGATGCCGGACGGCGGCCCCCGCGGGGTCGACCGCCGGGGGCGGTTCGCGGTGCGGGGCGCCGAAAGACTGAGAGCAGATTACCGTGAACGGGACTCGTACTTTCGGGGGAGGTAGGCTGCGCGCGTGCTCTTCGAGCTGTGGAAACATCCCCGACCCGACGCCCCCGTCCTGCGGCGCGACGGGCAGGTGGTGGTGTCCTCGCACCGTCTCGCCAGGCAGGTGCTGGCCGACCGCGACCGGTTCTCGGCCGCGAACGCGCTCGACGCGGTCACTCCGATCCCCACTGACGCCCTGCGGGAGCTGACGCGGCACCGGTTCCGGCTGCCGGCCACCCTCGCCAACAACGACACCGATTCGCACGAGCGGATCCGGGCCGCGTTCGGCGAGGTGTTCGCGCCCGCGAACGTGGAGGCGCTGCGGCCGTGGCTCACGGGCCTGGCACGGCGGACCGCCGCCGGGGTCGCGTGGCGGCTGCGCGCGGGCGAGACCGTGGACGTGGACGCGGCGGTGTCCTCGGAGATCCCGCTCGCCGCACTGGCGCGGCTCCTGGGACTGGAAGTCGAAGCGGCCGTTGAGGTCAAGCGCTTCAGCCGGGCCGCGCTCGAACTGTTCTGGGGCGACCCGACGCCGGAGCGCCAGCGCGAGCTGGCCGGGATCGTGGGCCCGTTCCACGCACTGCTGCGCGGCTGGACGGCCGAATCGACCGGCGCGACAAGGGAACTGCTGGAGACGTACGGGGAGGACGCGGCGACGGCGGCTCTGTTCTTCCTGCTCGTGGCCGGCCAGGAGACGACCTCGCAGTTCTTGACGCTGCTGCTGCACCGGCTGATCGAGGAGCCGGAGCTGCTCGACGCGGCGCCCGCCGCGATCGTCGAGGAAGGGCTGCGGCTGCTGCCGCCGATCACGTCGTGGCGGCGGGTCGCCAAGGAGGACACCGAGATCGGCGGTTTCGCGGTGCGCGCGGGCGAGTCGGTGCTGGTGTGGCTCGGTGCGGCGGGCGTGGACGAGGGCGTGGCCGAGTGTCCGATGCGGATGGTCCCGGGCCAGCGGGGCTCGCGGCGTCACCTGGCGTTCGGGGCGGGCGCGCACCGCTGCCTGGGGAGCCAGTTGTCGCGCATGGAAGCCGAAGTGGTCGTGGCGGAGCTCGCGCCGCTGCTCCCCCGCTGCCGGGTCGTGGCGGAGCCGGTGAGCGAGCCGAATCTGTCGTTCCGGATGCCGAGCCCGCTCGTCGTGGCGCGGCGCTGATATCGGATTGCCGCCGTCGGCGTTCCTTGCGAGGCTGGCGGGATGCGTGAATTCCTGGACTTCCGTCAACGTGCCGCGTCCTATGTCCTGCGGCGGCTTCCCGGACGGCCCGAGCTCGAGGTCCTGGTGATCCTGCACCGCGACAGTCCCGAAGCGGGCGTGCAGATTCCCGGCGGCGGGGCGCTGGCGCACGAGACGATCGGGGAGGCGGCGGTGCGCGAGGCGCGTGAGGAGACCGGGGTCGCCGAGCCGGGGTTCGGGGAGGTGCTGGGCAACAAGCTGATGCGCGGCCCGATGTACGAGCACGGCCACCAGGTGACGAGTTACTGCTGGCTGCGGACGGCGGAGGAGCGGGACGCGTGGGACCACACGGTGGTGAGCCACGACGAGGACGACGGCCTGCGGATGCGCTGCGAGTTCCGGCCCGTCGGCGATGCCGGGATCGGGTTCGGGATGGACCGGTTCCTGCCGTTGGCGGCCGCGCGGTTCGCGGCGGCGTTCCCGGTCGCGAACGGGCAGGTGGGCGTGTAGTGCGATGCGGGCGCCGGGGGTAGAGGCGCCCGCATCGCACTGATTCGGCACCTATTGGGCCGGTTCGCTGTCAATGTACTGCGCGGGCGCCACCGCGGTGGGAGCGAGCGTCATCCTTGTGACGCGTCGAGGCCGGGCAGGTGGGGCAGGTCGTCCCAGTCACGGGTGAGGCGCACGGTGTCGCCGTCGAGTTCAAGGTCGCCCCAGGGCGCGTAGCGGGTGTCGCGGTGGAGGGTCTCGACGATGCGGCGCATGAGGATCGGGCCGTGCTCGCGGCGGTGCTCGTGGCCGAACATGCGCCAGTGGTGGCGGCCGACGATGAGGCCGTCGACGACGAGCCGGCCGTCCTCGGTGCGGGTACGCACGTCGATCACGTAGCGGCGGCGGCTTCCGGGCGCGTGGACGCGCCTGCCGATGAGCTCATCCGCTCGCATCGCCGGCTCCTGGAATCTTGCCGATCACCTTGCGCCTGATGCGTTCCCCGGCCGGGCTCGCGGCCGCTCGGGCTGCCTTGCAGGTGATCGAGACGACCGTGTCGAGGTCGGTGACCTGGCGACGATGTTCCCGATGTCGGCGAAGCCCCCGATCGCGCTGAACACGCCGAGGGTGTAGAGCAGCAACCGCTTCACCCGAACACGATATCCACAGAGAGTGAGCGTAAAACCGCGAAGTGTGGCGACTCGCGGGGACGAGATCTACTGGGGGTCGGCGCCGAAGCGGCGCAGGTCCCCTTCCATGTCGAACCATTCCGACGCGCTCAGCCGGAAGACCTCGGGGTCGAGGTCGGCCGCCCCGGCGGGGATCCAGCCGAGACGGCGGCCCGGAAGGTCCTTCAGGTTCTCGTACTCGGCGAGGCCCGGCTCGAGCGGCCACGACCCGATGAGGACGGACGCGGCGATGCCGCGCCGCGCCAGCGCTTCCAGAGTCAGGGCCGTGTGGTTGAGCGTCCCGAGTCCGGCCCGCGCGACCACGACGGCCGGGCAGCCGAGCTCGACGGCGAGGTCCCGGGCGGTCCAGCCGCCCGCGCCGAGCTGCACAAGCAGGCCGCCGGCGCCTTCGAGGAGGACCACGTCGGACTTCGCTTCGAGGACCGTCTCGGCGACCTCGTGCAGGTGGAGCAGCGGCAGCCCGCTGCAGCGCGCGGCCGTGAAGGGCGCCAGCGGGTCCGGGTAGAAGGCGAGGGCCCGGGCGGGCGCGCCGGAGAGGCGCGTGACCTCGGCGGCGTCGTCATCGTCGCCGGTCTGGGCGATCTTGACGACCTCGACGCTGCGGCCCTGCCGCATCAGGTAAGCGGCGAGCGCGGCGGTGGCGACGGTCTTGCCGACCCCGGTGTCGGTGCCGGTCACCAGGACCGGTCCTTCGAAGGCGATCACGGGTCCAACCTAACTGTTGAGCAAGCGGCGAAGCGAGCACGGCGGCCGGTCGGCGCGGTCGCGCGGAGGGTGGTGCGGAGTGGAAGGCGCTGTGTGACATGTGATGTGCCATGGGGCGAGGGCGAGTGTGGCAAGGGCGGAAATGCGTGACATGTGATATGCCACCGGCGCTTGGAGAGTGGCCGGTGGTCGGACTGCGGCGTGCTCATCGCCGCCTGGCCCCTTGCCTTCGCGATCGGGCCGTGGTGCGTGACATGTGATGTACCACTGGGCGACCCACAAGACCCGCTCACGCTTCCTCGGATTCCGGCCTGGTCGCTGCGATCACCTCGAGTGCCCTGCCGAAGTCGGCCGCGTCGACCCCCGTGTTGATCGTGACCCGCAGCCGCGACCGGTGGTCCGGTGTGGACGGCGGCCTGAAGCAGCCGACCGCCACCCCTGCCGCCGCGCAGCGCTCGGCCCAGCCGGTGGCCGCCTTCGCGTCCCCCGCAGGCGGCGAGAGCACCCCGGCAGCCGGAGTCGGCGCACCGAGAACCTCCGCCGCCAGAGCTGCACGGCGGGCGAGTTCGGTTTGGGCGCTTTCGGATTCGCTCGCGATCGCCAGCGCCGCGCCGGCTCCGGCGATCACCGCGGGCGGCGGTGCGGTGTCGTAGATGAAGGTGCGACCGGTGTCGTGCAGGTGGCGGCGCAGCGTGGCCGGTCCGGCCACCACGCCTCCCGCGGCACCCAGTGCCTTCGAGAGGGTGGCCGTGACGACCACCCCGGGATCGCCCGCGAGCCCCGCCGCCGCGACCCCGCCCGCGCCGCGCGGTCCGACCGTGCCGATCCCGTGGGCCTCGTCGACCAGCAGCAGCGCCCCGTGAGCGCTCGTCAGGGCGTGGATCTCCCGGAGCGGCGCCGCGTCGCCGAGGACCGAGTACACCGACTCGATCGCGACGATCGAGGGCCGCAGCTCCCGCAGTTGCCGTTCCAGGTCCTCGAGGTCGTTGTGCGAGAACGTGTCCGAGCGGCCCCCGGCGAGGCGGGCCGCGTCGTGGAGCGACGCGTGGGCGTGGGCGTCGAGCAGGACCGGCCCGGCCAGCGCGGCCACCGCGCCGAGGTTGGCCATGTAACCCGAGGAGTAGAGGACGGCGGTCTCGGTGCCGGTGTGCCGCGCGAAGTCCGCTTCGAACTGCTCGTGGAGCCCGGTCGTGCCGCGCACGAGCCGCGAGCCGCCCGCGCCGAGTCCGTACTCGGCGAGCGCGGCCGCCGCGGCGGTCAGTACCGCCGGGTGTCGGGAGAGCCCGAGGTAGTCGTTCCCGGCGAGGTCGATCGCGGCGGCCCGTGGCCGCACGGTGCGCGTCAGCCCGGCCTTCGAGCGGAGTTCCGCCTTGCGCGCCAGGCGGTTCCATACGGCGTCGGGCGATGAGGTCCCGACCGGGGCCGTCATCCCACGACCTCGTCGACCGCCTCGGTGAGGGCGTTCACGAGCAGGTCGGTCTCGTCGTCGCCGAGGGTCAGCGGCGGCATGAGCACCACCGTGTCGCCCAGGGGCCGCAGCCACACGCCGCGTTCGCGCGCGGCCTGGCACACCGCGAAGCCGGTGCGCTCGCCGACCGGTGCGACCTCGACGCCGATCATCGTCCCGAGCTGCCGGATCTCGACCACGCCGTCCTTGGCGCCCACCGGTTCCAGCAGTTTCGTGAGCCGTTCGCCGAGCCGGACGGCCTGGCCGACGACGTCCTGCTCCCCCATGACGCGCAGGTTCGCCAGCGCGGCGGCGCAGCACAGGGGGTTCGCGGTGTAAGTGTGGCCGTGGAAGAAGGTGCGCGGCGCGGTGTCCCCGGGCCGGGTCAGGAAGGCCTCGTAGACGTGTTCGGCGGCGAGCACCGCGGAGAGCGGCAGGTACCCGCCGGTGATGCCTTTGCCGCAGGTGAGCAGGTCGGGGACGACGCCGGCGTGCTCCGCGGCCCACATCTTCCCGGTGCGGCCGAAGCCGGTGGCGACCTCGTCGAAGATGAGGAGCGCGCCGTGCGCGTCGGCGAGTTCCCTTGCGGTGCGGAGGTAGTCGGCGTCGTAGTCGAGCATTCCGGCCGCGCCTTGGATCATCGGTTCGACGATGATCGCGCAGACCTGGTCGCCCGATGCCTCCATGACGGCGCGCAGGTCGGCGAGCGCCACGGCGTAGCGGTCCGCCCCGAGCGCCCGGTCGCCGGGCGAGCTGACGCCGATCGTGTCGAGCAGCAGCGGCTTGTAGGCCTGGTGGAAGAGGTCGTGGCCGCCGACGGCGACGGCGCCGAGGGTGTCGCCGTGGTAGGCGTGGTCGAGGCGCACGAACTTGGGTCGGGAGCGGCCGGTCTGGGTCGAGTACTGGTAGGCGATCTTGAGCGCGGCCTCGACGGCGGAGGAGCCGTCGCCGGCGTAGAAGACCTTGGTCAGCGGCGGCCCGTCCGACTTGGGCGCCAGGTCGATGAGCGCTTCGGAGAGTTCGATGCCGGGGGTGTGGGTGGTGCCGAGGAACGTGGAGTGGTCGAGCTTGGCGAGCTGGGCGGTGATGGCGGCGTTGATGTCGGGGTGGCCGTGGCCGAGTGTGGTGGTCCACAGTGAGGAGACGCCGTCGAGGTAGCGGCGGCCGTCCACGTCGATGAGCCAGGGGCCCTCGGCGCGGTCGACGACGACGGGCCGGTCCTCGGTCCAGTTGGCGTGCTGGGTGAAGGGGTGCCACACGGTCGATGCGTCGCGGGCGGTCCATTCGGCGCTGGCGGTCATCGCTCGACTCCTTAGACGGTTCCTACAAAGCTCATTGGAGGATACCGCCGGGCCCGGGCCTCCGAGCAGGGGTGCGCCGGCGATCTCATCGAGGCGAAGCATGCGAGTCGTGCGTTGACGCTGCCGCGCTGCTCCCTTGACACCACCGTTATCGAACCGAGGCCGCCGCCTCCCGGGCGGGGCGGGAGGCGTAGCTTTGTGCGGTCATTACGGACCCACCTGCTCCGTCCGGGTTTTTACACTTTGAACACAGTGGGACGCTTGACAACCACATGCGCCAGGGGCAGACTGGTGACACTTGCGGCAATCGCGGAGGATTGTCACTTACCGCCCTTCAGGTATGAACGCACTTCGGAGGCGGAGGCTCGGCGAACCCCTGCGCCGGCACGGTCCCTGCCGTGTCCGACGCCGACCGCGCCGCACCCCGACCCCGTGGCGGCAGGCTGCGACGGTGCAGACCGGCACCCGAGGCCGACGCTCGCGGAGCCGAGAACGAGGAAGGCCCAGTGTCGAACCAGAACCCCCCGCCGGCTCCGGCCGGACCCGCCGACGACGCTTCCGAATCCGACCGCAAGCCGTCGTTCTCCCAGGTCTTCGGCGACCGCGAGGCCGCCGCGTTCCTCCTGGCGTTCTGCCTCTCGAACGCCGGCGCCATGCTCAACCGCGTCGCCGTCACCTTCCTCGTGTGGCAGCACACCCAGTCCTCCGCGCTCGCCGCCGCCTCGTTCGCGATCAGCTTCGCCCCCTACCTCGGCCTCGCCCAAGTCCTCGGGGCCATTGTGGACCGGTACGCGTACCGGAACGTCATGATCGTGTGCGACGTGCTCCGCGCCGGCCTCATCGCGCTCCTCCTCATCCCCGGCCTCCCGATCGCGGCGATGATCGCCATCGTCTTCGCCGTCGCCGCCGTCCAGCCCGCGTACAACGCCGCCCGCGTCGCGACCCTCGCGCAGATCCTCACCGGCGACGCCCTCTCGGTCGCCATCGCGCTCACCTTCAGCGCCGCCGCGACCGCCCAGATCATCGGCTACCTCGCGGGCGGCCTCCTCGCCGCGATCGACCCGCACGTCGCGCTCGCGATCAACGCCGGCCTGTTCGTGGTCAGCGCGATCGCGATCAGCATCCTCGTCCAGTACCGGCCCTCCGTGAACAAGCGCGAAGAGCGCCGCCACGTGCTCACCGAGACCGCCGACGGCCTGCGGATGCTGCGCGACAACAAGGTCCTGCGCACCGTCTCGTTCGGGATCTGGGGCCTGTTCGCGCTCACCGCCGTCCCCGAGGGCGTCGCGGTCCTCTGGTCGGCGCACCTGCACGCGGACTCGAAGACGCAGGGCCTCATCATGGCCGTCGACGCCGCCGCCGCCGTGATCGCGACGCTCCTGTTCACGCGGTTCGTGCGGCCCTCGGTGCGGGACAGGCTCATCCGGCCGCTCGCGTTCATCGGCCCAGCCGTCCTGACGAGCGCGCTGCTCGACCCGCCGCTCGCCGGGGTGCTCCTCATCGCGGTCGGCGCGGGCGTCGCGAACATGATCATGGCCCCGATGAACGCGACCCTCGCGCAGTGCATCCCCGACGGCTGGCGCGGCCGCGTCGTCGCCGCCGCCAACTCCGGTCTCCAACTGTGCCAAGGCATCGCCATCGCCGGGGTCGGCCTCGTCGTCGAGCTCGGCGCGTCCCTGCCGTACGTCGTGGGCGCCTGGGGCCTCATCGGGTTCCTCATCCAGTACCTGGTCACCCGCAACTGGCCCGCGCCCGAGGAGATCGAGGCCGCGAAGGCCGCGGCCGCGCCCCCGCCCGCCGCCGCCTGAACCCCGCGGAGCCTGCCGCCGCGCCCCCGGGCCGGGAGCTAGGCTCGTCTCGGCACCGCTAGAGGCCGGGAAGCAACAGGAGCACCAACGTGGAACACTCAAAGACCGTCGAGCTGCGCGGACACCTCATCGACCAGGGCGTCTTCGCCCGCGTCATGGACGACGTCCTCGAGTACTCGGGGGCCTACACGATCGACCGCTTCGACGTGGGCCGCCACCACACCGACGAGTCCTACGTCCAGCTCACCGTCTCCGCCGAGACGCCCGAGCTGGTCGAGCGCATCGTCATGCGGCTCCAGACGCACGGCGCGAACCCGCTCGACCCCGGCGTCGCCGTGCTCAAACCGGCCCCGCGCGACGGCGTCTTCCCGGAGGACTTCTACTCGACCACGAACTTCGACACCCAGATCCGCCTGAACGGCAGCTGGATGGAAGTCGAGAACTCCGAAATGGACTGCGGGATCATCGTCTCGGAGGACCACGCCAGCGCCAAGACCCTCCCGGTCTCGGACGTCAAGGCCGGCGAGCTCGTCGTCTGCGGCGGCGAGGGCGTCAAGGTCCTGCCGCTGCCCGAGCCCGAGCGCAAGAGCCCCGAGTCCTCGAACTTCGAGTTCATGAGCGGCGGCGTCTCCTCCGAACGGCCGCAGGCGCTCCAGGTGCGCCAGATCGCCGAGCGCATGCGCGAGGTCAAGGCCCGCGGCGAGAAGATCCTGTGGGTCGGCGGCCCCGCCATCGTCCACACCGGAGCCGGCAAGGCCCTCGAAGCGCTCATCAACGAGGGCTACGCGGACGTCATCTTCGCAGGCAACGCCCTTGCGGCCCATGACATCGAGTCGAACCTGTTCGGCACCTCGCTCGGCGTCGACCTCGACAAGGGCCACGGCGTGCCGCACGGCCACGAGCACCACATCCGCGCCATCAACCAGATCCGCTCCTGCGGGTCGATCGCCGAAGCCGTCGAGCAGGGCGTCCTCAAGGGCGGCATCATGCACGCGATGGTCAAGAACAAGAAGGAGTTCGTGCTCGTCGGCTCCGTGCGCGACGACGGCCCGCTCCCCGACGTGTACACCGACGTCATCGAGGGCCAGCGCGCCATGCGCGCCGCGCTCCCCGGCGTGGGCTTCGCGATCATGGTCGCGACGATGCTGCACTCGATCGCGACCGGGAACCTCCTGCCCGCGAAGGTGCCGCTCGTGAGCGTCGACATCAACCCCGCGACGGTCACCAAGCTCGCCGACCGGGGCTCGGCGCAGGCGATCGGCGTGATCACCGACATCGGCCTGTTCTGCGAGCAGCTCGCCGGCGAGCTCGTGGTCGGCTACAAGCGCGACTAGGGCTCGGTCTCCTTAAGCGCCATATGACATGTGATATGCCACCGGCATATCGGGAGGGCGGTCGACGTGGTCGGCCGCCCTTCGCCGTGCCTTGACCGAAGGCGGGCGCGGCGGCGCTTCCTGCCCGGTTCCTCCAGGATCGGTTGCGGTGCTTGGAACATGCGATTTGTCCCGGCCAGCGCTTTCCAAACCGCGATCCGCCCGCTATGATCCCATTAAATCGATTCATATCGATATCTCAATTGAATCGTTTCATTGGATCAACCACTCCCAGGAGCAGCAATGTCCCTCGCACCGAAGCGAAGACTCCGCACCCTGATCGCGACCGCCGCCGCCGTCATCGCCGGCGCGGCCGGCGCCGTCGCACTCCCGGCACTGGACGGCGCCGCCGTCGCCCAGTCCACGTGCGGCGCCAACTCCCCCCACGCCACGGTCACCGGCTCCAGCGGCGCCTACGTCACCAAGGAGGGCTCGACCACCGTCTACAGCGGCGGCGACTACCGCGCCGCCGTCCAGGCCGGCGTCGACACCATCTCCAGCGGCCAACGCGTCGCCGTCATGGCCTCCGGCTCGATCGGCGCGAGCACCATCACCATCCAGAGCGGCAAGACCTTCGAAGGCTGCGGCACCATCAACGTGGGCAACCGCTCCGGCCGCGGCGCGATCGAGGCGATCAACACCACCGACGTCAACATCGCGTTCCTCAAGATGACCGGCAACCCGTACTTCGGGCTGCGGTTCTCGGGCACGAACGGCCTCAAGCTCGGCGACATCGACCTGACCCTGAGCGGCGGCCTCGGCATCCGCTTCGACCGCGACGCCGCCTGGAACTACAACGTGACCATGAACGACATCTACGTCTCGGGCGCGGGCAGCCACGCCGTCGAGACGTGGAACATCGACGGGTTCAACATCACGAAGGTGACGGCGCGGAACGTCGGCGAGTCGGGCCTCCTGATCCAGAACTCGCGCAACGGCTGGGTCGGCACGGTCGACGGGAACAACGTCGGCGCGGGCACCGGCTACGCGACCTTCCGGATGGCGAACACCAACGGCAAGACCGCGAGCGGCGGCTACGCCACGAACATCTGGGTCGACAACGTGATCTCCCGAGGGGGCGGGCGCGGGATCTTCTGCGTCTCGCAGTCCGGCGGCGTGGTCATCAAGAACGTCGACCTGGCGAGCAACGGGAACAACGCGGTCCTGATCGAGAACTGCTACAACGTCTCGATCCGGGGCGGGACCGTCAACGGCGGCGGCGAGGTGCGCCTCGCGGCCCGCACGGAGTTCGCGAACAACAAGGACGTCTGGATCACGATGCGGGTCGACAACACGTCGGTGCGCGAGTCGCCCTGCGGCGAGAACACGAACTGGACGATCACCGGCAACGCGTCCGTGAACGTCTGCTGACGGCAAGTGCATGAGAGAGGGGCGGGGCGGTCGGGGCGGCCCGACCCGGTTGGGGGGGGGAGGGGGGGGGGTAGCGGG
>NZ_JAPZVQ010000011.1:97865-108558 GCF_027622945.1 Glycomyces lechevalierae
CGATCCCGGGCCCGGCGGCCGTGACGGGCTGCTCACCGCATGTGCAGGCGAGCGGGCGGGCGCGTGCGCGCCGGCCCTTCCCTGTTGCAGTCCTTAGGGGATGATCTCGCGGTGGCGGGCGAGGTCGGCCGCGCCGATGACGCCGGCCTTGGAGCCGAGCTCGGCGGCGCGGACCTCGGCGACCGGGATCTGGGCGCGGGAGGCCAGGGCCTCCTTGTAGTGCTTGCGGATCGGGTCGAGGAGCAGGTCGCCCGCGTCCACGACGCCGCCGGCGATGAGGATGACGCCGGGGTCGATGAGGTTGACCATGTCCGCGGCGGAGTTGCCGAGGTAGTAGCCGATGAAGTCGAAGGCGCCCAGGGCGACCTCGTCGCCCTGGCGGGCGGCCTCGGTGACCTGGCGGCCGGTGATCGACTCGGGGTCGCCGCCGGCGAGCTTGAGGAGGATCGCGGCCTTCTCGGGGTGCTCGGCCGCGCCCTCCTGGGCGGCGCGGGTCAGGGCCCGGCCGGAGGCGTACTGCTCGAGGCAGCCGTGGCGGCCGCAGCCGCACTTGCGGCCGTCGGGCATGACGGAGCGGATGTGGCCGATCTCGGCCGCGACGCCGTGGGTGCCGCGGAGGAGGTTGTCCTTGACGACGATGCCGCCGCCGACGCCGGTGCCGATCGTGTAGAGCACGGAGGAGCGGTGGGCCTTGGCCGCGCCGAACTTGTGCTCGCCCCAGATGGCGACGTTGGCGTCGTTCTCGACGATGACGGGGAGTTCGACGGCCGCGGCGACCTTGTCGCGCAGCGGCTCGTTCTTCCAGGAGAGGTTGGGGGCGAGCATCACCGTGGAGCGGTCGGAGGAGATCCAGCCCGCCGCGCCGATGCCGACGGCCTCGATCTCGCGGCCTTCGCGCAGCTCTTCGACGACTTCCTTGACGGCCTGGATGACGCCGGTGGTGTCGTCCGCTGGGGTGGGGCGCCGGGTCGTGGCGAGGACGTTGCCGTTCTCGTCGACGACGCCGCCGCCGACTTTGGTGCCCCCGATGTCGACTCCGATAGTCAGACTCACTGCTGTACCCTCCAGCGGTTCACGGTTTGAGGCGTGGAATGCCGCGCGACGCTGCGGGCCACCGAGGACTTTACAGCGCGATGACCTGGAGATGAAATCGGCCGTTCCGTCCTACTCGGCGAAGGTATCACCGGGCGGCGTGGGAGCGGGCCGCTTGGGTGACAGTCCCGCAACGGCGTTCGACGGTCCCGGCCCTGCTCCGCTAAGCTGCCCTTAGCATCATGGTCTGCCTCACAGTCCCTCTTCCGATGGAAGTTGACCCACCGGTAACATGAGCTGTGAGCCACTTTACAAAGCCGTGAACATGGCGTCTTGAACGGAGCCTTTCCATGCGCGAGTTCGCCGTCCCCCCCGTGGTGACTGTGCCCGACGAAGACAACACCCTCACCGCGCTCTGGGACGCGGCCGAGAACCACCCCGCCTCGGTCCTCTTCATGCGGACCTTCGACGGCGGCGCCACCTGGCAGGACGTCACCTCGGTGGAATTCCGCGCGCAAGTCGTCGCCGCCGCGAAGGGCCTGGCCGCGGCCGGCATCCAGCCCGGCGACCGGGTCGCCCTCATGTCCGCCACCCGCTACGAGTGGACCCTCCTCGACTACGCGATCTGGGCCGCCGGCGCCGTCACCGTCACCATCTACGAGACCTCCTCGGCCGACCAGGCGAAATGGATCCTCGAGGACTCCGGCGCGGTCGCCGCGATCGTGGAGAACGCCGAGATGACCGCGATGGTCGAAGGCCTCGGCACCCAGGTCAAGCACGTGTGGACCATCGACGGCGAACCCGGAGCGGTCGACGCCCTCGGCACGCTCGGCGCGGACGCCGACGTCGACATCGAGGAGCGCCGCACCTCGCGCAGCGCCGACGACCTCGCCACGATCGTCTACACCTCCGGGACCACCGGCCGCCCCAAGGGCTGCATGCTCACCCACCGCAACCTGCTGGCCGACATCCGCAACATCGTCCCCGAGGTACCCGGCGTCCTCTACGACGGCGCCCGCATGCTGCTGTTCCTCTCGCTCGCGCACGTCCTCGCCCGCATCCTCCAGCTCGCCGGCATGGAATCGCGCACCACCATCGCGCACGCCGACCGCACCAGGCTCACCGCCATCATGCCCGTGGTCAAGCCGACCACCCTGCTCGCGATCCCCCGCGTGTTCGAGAAGGTCTACGCCGGGGCGTACCAGAAGGCCGTCGACGGCGGCAAGGGCGGCATCTTCGAGAAGGCCGCCGCCTGCGCCAAGGACTACAGCCGCGCCCTCGACAAGCCCGGCGGGCCCGGCCTGGGCCTGAAGCTCCGCCACAAACTCTTCGACCTGCTCGTCTACGGCAAGATCCGCGCCGCGATCGGCGGCGAGTGCAACTCCGCGGTCTCCGGCGGCGCGGCCCTCGGCCCCGAGCTCGGCCACTTCTTCCGCGGCATCGGCGTCACCATCTACGAGGGCTACGGCCTCACCGAGACCTCCCCCGTGCTCTCGCTCAACCTCGAGACCGCGATCAAGGTCGGCTCCATCGGCCGCCCCACCCCCGGCACCGCCCTGCGCGTCGCCGAGGACGGCGAACTCCAGGCCAAGGGCCCGCAGGTCTTCCCCGGGTACTGGAACAACGACGCCGCCACCGCCGAGGTCCTCGACGCCGACGGCTGGTTCTCCACCGGCGACATCGCCGAGATCGACGACGACGGGTACGTCACGATCACCGGCCGCAAGAAGGACATCATCGTCACCGCCGGCGGCAAGAACGTCGCCCCCGGCCCGCTCGAGAAGATCCTCGACTCCCACCCGCTCATCGCGTACGCCATGGTCGTGGGCGAGGGCCGCCCCTTCATCGGCTGCCTGATCTCCCTCGACGGCGAGATGCTCCGCGACTGGCTCACCAGGAACGGCAAGAACCCCGAGACCGCGATCGCCGACCTCACCGAGGACCCCGAGCTGCTCGCGGAGCTGCAGGCGAAGGTCGACGAGGCCAACCAGACGGTCTCCCGGGCCGAGCAGATCAAGCAGTTCCGGGTCATGCCGGTCGAGCTGAGCGAGGACGCCGGGGAAATCACCCCGTCAGTCAAGGTCAAACGCCACGTTGTCATGGAAAAATACTCAAGCGAGATCAACGCGCTCTACGACACGGCGAAGGCGCGACGAAACGAGTGAGCGAGGTGCCCGCATGAGCGATGAGGCGGTGCTGGAGCGCCAGTGGCGACTGCCCGCCCTCGCGCTGCGGGGCGTGCTGTTCGCGCTGGTCGCGGTCTTCGGCTGGGCTTCGGAAGGGCTCGCGGACGCCGCCACCTGGTGCGGCATCCTCGCGCTCGCGGCGCTCCCCGGCGTCGTGCTCCCCCGGCACCGGCTCCTGGCCCCCGCCGGGCAGCTCGCCGAGGTCGCCGTCGTCGTGCTCGGCACCCTCGCCACCGACGGCCTCCCGGCCGCCTGGCTGCTGCCCTACCTGATCGCGCCGTTCGCCACGGCCGCGTTCGACGCCGCCGACCCGAACGCCGAGGACGACCGGTACGCGCGCCTGCGCACCTGGGTCCCCGCCGTGCTCGTCGCCGTCGCCGCGGTCGGGCTCATCGCGCAGACCCCCCGGATCTCCGCGTACGACCGCGGCGCCTACGTCACGACGGTGGCCGTGGCGCTCGCCTTCGGGCTCGCCTCGGCCGTCGGCGCCTGGTGGATGCGCCGCTCCCGCTCCTCGGACATGCACCACTCGCAGCTGCCGTACGCCGAGGCCGCGGCCCTGCTCACACAGCTCCGCGTCGTCGCCCGCCAGCTTCCCGGATCCACACTGGACCCGGGCGGGATCGCGACCGAGATCGTCGACACCGCTTCGCGCATACCGGGAGTCGCCCGCGCGGCCGTGCTCTCCGCGGCCTCCGGCCGGCGCCTGGTCGTGCTCGCCCAGCACGCCGACGAACGCGTCGACTGGGAGACCTCCCCGCAGTTGAACTCGCTCCTCGCCGACGCGTGGGCCGGGCAGAAACCGCAGGCCGGACAGGTGCCCTTGTCGCGCTCCACCCAAGGTCCCGTCGCGTCCCTCGTCATCCCGCTCGTCGCCGAGGGCCGCACCGTGGGCCTCGTCGCGATCGAGTCCGACGATCCGGCCGCGTTCGGCCCTGAAGCGATCACCGCCGCCGAGGACCGCACCAAGGGCGCGGCCCTGCGCCTGGAGACCGCGCTGCTGTTCGAGGACGTGCGGTCCATGGCGACCACTGAGGAACGCCAGCGCCTCGCCCGCGAGATCCACGACGGCATCGCCCAGGAGCTGGCGATGCTCGGCTACGGCATCGACAACGCCATGGCGATCCTCCCGCCCGAGGCCGAGGAGGCCAAGGGCGAGCTGGAGGACCTGCGCTCTGAGGTGACGCGGCTCGTGACCGAGCTGCGGTTCTCGCTGTTCGAACTGCGTTCGAACGTCGACCGTCAGGGCGGACTGGCCTCCGCGATTGCGGACTATGCTCGTACTGTGGGCGCTTCCGCCGGCCTCAGGGTGCACTTGTCGCTCGACGAGGGCGGGGCGAGGCTCCCCGCGAGTACCGAGGCGGAGCTGCTCAGGATCGCGCAAGAGGCGATCACCAACGCCCGCAAGCACGCCCGGGCCGAGAATCTGTGGGTGACGTGCGAGGTCGACCCGCCTTACACGCGCAT
The DNA here is from genome assembly GCF_027622945.1 of Glycomyces lechevalierae. GTDB lineage: Bacteria > Actinomycetota > Actinomycetes > Mycobacteriales > Micromonosporaceae > Glycomyces > Glycomyces rutgersensis. The sequence goes on from NZ_JAPZVQ010000011.1 coordinate 102,551, forward strand.
CGAGGTGACCGACGACGGCCAGGGCCTCTCCGGCGAGGCTTCGGAGGGGCGCTACGGGCTCGCGATCATGAGCGAACGTGCGGAGCGGATCCGGGGATCGTTGGAGATCCGGCCGCATCAGCCGCACGGGACGACGGTCGCGGTGGTGCTCAACGCGGGGGCGCGGCCGACGCCCAGGGCCGAGGCCCCTCGCCCGGGGTCCGCGGCGTGGGCGGCCGCCGACCGCACTTCCAGAACTGAACAGACGGCCCGACGGCCCGACCACGACAAGAACTGATGGCTTGCGAGTGGCCGTGGCAGCCAATGAGGAGAGAGACGAGATGAACGCTGAGGCGCAGGAGACGACCGGTCAGACGACCGTGCTCATCGTCGACGACCACGACCTGATCCGCAAGGGTCTCCGGCATGCCTTCGACCGCGACCCGGAGTTCGAGGTGGTCGGCGAGGCCGACACCGCCGCGGACGCCCTGCGGCATGCCGCTTCCCTCATGCCGTCGGTGGTGATCATGGACCTGCGCCTGCCCGACGGCTCGGGCCTGGACGCGACCCGCAAGCTCCGCAAGGCGCACCCGAACATGGGGATCGTGGTGCTCACGATGTACGCCGGCGACGACCAGCTGTTCGGCGCGCTCGACGCGGGCGCCTCGGCGTTCGTGCCGAAGTCGGCCCCGGCGAACGACGTGGTCTCGGCGGCCCGCCACGCGGCGGCGAACCCGACGGCGTTCAGCGCCGCGGACCTGGCCGAGGCGATGCAGCGGCGGCTGACCCCGACGGGCCCGCAGCTCTCCCCGCGCGAGTCGCAGGTGCTCAAGCTCCTCGCGGACGGCCTGTCGGTGGCGGGGATCGCGAAGCAGCTCTACGTCTCGGAGTCGACCGCGAAGACCCACATCTCGAAGCTCTACGAGAAGCTCGGCGCGGGCAACCGCGCGCAGGCCCTCATGACCGCCCTCAAGCTCGGCCTCCTGGAAGCCCCCGACCAGCCGAAGTTCTGAACGGCGTCTTGCGGCGGGCGGCTCTGACGGGCCGCCCGTTTTCGTCGCTTCAGACCGTTTCGCCGTAGAGCATGCCCTCGAGGCGCTCGGCCTGGCGGTCCCAGGTCCATTCGCTGAGGGCCCATTCGCGGCTGGCCTCGCCGAGCTTGTGCGCGAGCGAGGGGTCGGCGAGGACCTGCGAGAGGCGGAAGGTGATCTCGCCCAGGTCGCGGCCGTCGACGACCCACCCGGACTGGTCGTGCAGGACCGTGTCGGGGGCGCCGCCGGAGTCGCCCGCGATGACGGGCAGGCCGCACGCGGCCGCTTCGAGGAAGACCGCGCCGAGTCCTTCGACGTCGAGGCCGCGGCGGCGGGTCCGGCAGGGCATCGCGAACACGTCCCCGGCGGCGAAGTGCGCGGCGAGTTCGCGTTCGGCGACGCCGCCGGTGAAGACGACCTGGCGTTCCACGCCGTGGGCGCGGGCGAGCGCGCGCAGCCTGGCCTCGTAGGGGCCCTGGCCGACGATGAGCAGCCGCACGTCCTGGCCGACCTGCTCGCGGACGTGCGGGAGGGCCGCGATGAGCATGTCCTGGCCTTTGCGAGGCACGAGCCGCGAGACGCACACGATGACCGGGAGCCCTTGGAGGCCGTGCCGCTCGCGCACCGGGGTGCCGTCGACGCCGGGATGGAACGTCCCGGTGTCGATGCCGAAGGTCAACTGCTCCAGGCGGGTCAGGTGCCCGGCGACCGGGGCGATGCGCCGGTGCGTGTAATCCCCCAGGTAGGTCATGACGTCGAGCGATCCGGCGATGCGGCGCAGCGCGCCGCGGGTGCCGGGCATCATCGCCCAGCCGACCTCGTGGCCGTGGGTGAGGGCGATGGCGCGTTCGATGCCGGTGTCGTGCTTGAGGCCGGCGGCGAGGAGGCCGAGGGGGGCGGCGGCGCCGAACCAGACGCGGTCGCAGCGGTGCTCGCGGGCGAGGGCGGTGACGGCGCGGGCGACCCGGGGCGTGGGCAGGAGCATCGCGGTGCGGTCGCGGACCACGGTGAAGGGCTGGGCGGCGTCGAACTCGGCCCAGCCGGGCGAGGTCGAGGTGTAGACGACCAGGTCGTCGGAGGGCAGCCGCAGGGCCATGCCGTGCACAAAGGTCTGTATGCCGCCCCGGCGGGGCGGGAAGTCGTTGGTCACCAGCAGCGTCCGGCTCATCATGACCCCCTTCATGATCCGACCAGTCTGACACGCGGGTCCGGACGTGCGCTGCGATCCGCGATGACGCGGTGGTGAAGACCTGCGGTCGCCAGTCCCGGCCTGTGACGGCGGTGGCACACTGGTGCCTATGTTGAGCGGCCAGGAAAGCGGCGACGAAGGCCCTGAACCGGCGGTCTCCGGGGACGGCGGCAGCGGGGACGGGGCGTCCGAAGAGGACCCCGCCGAACCTGGGGCCGGGGGCGAGGGCCCGGCGGTGTTCCTGACGGAACCGGTGCGGCGCAGGGCGATCGAGATCGCCGCGGTGGCCATGCCGGGGCTCGCCCCCGGGCAGGTCCCGGCGCGGCTCCGGCGCTTCCTCAAGTTCAACCCGGCGAAGCGGGCGAAGCTCGCGAAGTCCGAGATCGTCGTCTCGCTCGCCACCGACGCGGCGTTCCGCGAGGGCCTGGCCGAAGTGCTCACGGCCACCGATTCGAAACTGATCGCGTCCGTCGCCACGGGCGGCGAGGTCTCGCCGATGGCCGACCCGGCCGAGGTCGCCGCGCTCGCGTACCTGATCCGGCCCGAGGGCTGGCGGGAGCTCGTCGCCACCGCGGCGCAGGCCGTGCCCGAACCCCCGGCGGCCCCGGCCGCCGAAGCCACGCCGCAGGTGGACCCGAAGCGGTTGGCGGCGTTGGAGAAGGAGAACGGGAAGCTCCGCGGGGCGCTCGCCGAGCAGCGTTCGGCCGCCGCGGTCCTGCAGGAGGAGCTGCGGCGGGTCCGCCGGGACCTGAAGGACGCCGAGGACAAGGCCGTGAAGGCCGCTGGGGACCTCGCCGCCGAGCGGGGCCGGCTCAAGCACCTCGACGCGGAGCGGCGCTCGGAGCGCCGCCGCCTCGAATCCGAAGTGGAGTCGCTGCGGTCGCAGCTCGAACGCGTGCGCAAGGCCGACAGGGAGCACGAGCGGCTGATGTCGGCCCGGTTGTGGCTGCTCATGGACACGCTCTCGGGCACGGCCACGGGCCTGCGCCGCGAGCTCGGGCTCGAACCGGTCGCGGAGCGCCCGGCGGACTACATCGGCGACGAGCTGTGCGCCGAACCCGAGGAGCGCACCGCCGAGGGCTCGCGCGGCCTCGAGCAGACCGACCCGCAGCGCCTCGACCACCTGCTGTCGCTGCCGAACCCGCACCTCATCGTCGACGGCTACAACGTCACGATCTCGGCCTGGGGCGAGACGCTGACCTTGGAGCAGCAGCGCAACCGGCTCGTCCAGGGCCTCGGTGCGGTCGCGGCGCAGACGAACGCGGAGATCACCGTGGTCTTCGACGGGGCCGACGCGATCTTCGGCACGAAACCGAGCGCCCGCGGCGTGCGGGTCCTGTTCAGCGCCAAGGGGCAGATCGCCGACGACGTGGTGGTCGAACTCGCGCGGGTCGAGCCCGAGGGCCGGCCGGTCATCGTCGTGTCGTCGGACCAGGAGGTCGCGACGCGGGTGCGCCGCGAAGGCGCCTACCCGGTGCCGTCGCCGCTGCTCGTCCGGTGGCTGCAGCGGAGCTGAAGCGGAGCTCCGCCGGCCGCGGCGTCAGGCCGCGCGCGGCGGCACTTTCAGCATCACCGATCCGGCGGCGAGATCGTGCAGGCCGCGGTGGTACGGGTGGGCCAGCGCGGTCAGGGCCGGGAGCAGGAGCGAGAGCAGCAGCGCCCGCACGAAGGAGCGAACGAGGCCGAGGCGGCCGCCGGTCGCGGCCGAGACGCAGGCGATGCGCATGGCCATCATGCCGAGCGACTGGCTGCCGAAGCTCATGCACAGCGTGTAGTACAGCAGGAAGATCAGCGAGACGGCGATGTTGACGCCGAACGGGTCGGGGGTGATCCTCGCGACCGTGAGGTAGGAGAAGACCAGGCACAGGATCCAGTCGACGAGCAGCGCGACGAACCGCGCGCCGAGGGTGGCCAGGTCCTGGCCGGAGCCGGTGGTTTCGGGGGTGTTCGCACCGCGTTCGCTCGTCATGGCGCGAGTCTACGGGTCGGCCCGAAAGGTGCCTTCTGCACCGCCGTGAGCAGTGGTTTCGGTCAATGTGGAACAGACCTGAACAACGCAAGTAACACGCACGAAACATTTGATTTACGGTGGGGCAATTGATCGCGGTTAGCGTTTCGCCTAATAAGCTTAGGCGTCGACAGCGAGGTCGGCCAGTCCGGCGAAGCTTGCGAGCCGGCCCTGAGTACGGCCGTCCGGGGAACCGTCCGCGGGACTCCGGCACCTCACCTACCGAGAGGAATACCTTCGTGTTCTCCAGCCCTGAAGAGCTCCTCGGCTACGTCCGCGACAACGACGTGAAGTTCATCGACGTCCGCTTCTGCGACCTGCCCGGCGTCATGCAGCACTTCAACATCCCGGCCGAGTCCTTCGACGACGACCTCCTCGAGGAAGGCCTCGCGTTCGACGGCTCCTCGATCCGCGGCTTCCAAGAGATCCACGAGTCGGACATGCTGCTCCTGCCGGACGTGGCGACCGCGTTCGTCGACCCCTTCCGCGAGCAGAAGACGCTCGCCCTGAACTTCTTCGTGCACGACCCGTTCACCCGCGAGGCCTACAGCCGCGACCCCCGCAACGTCGCGAAGAAGGCCGAGCAGTACCTGGCCGGCTCCGGCATCGCCGACACCGCGTACTTCGGCGCCGAGGCGGAGTTCTACATCTTCGACTCGATCCGCTTCGACCAGACCGCCAACCAGGCTTTCTACGAGATCGACTCGGTCGAGGGCGCGTGGAACACCGGTGCCGACGAGCCCGGCGGCAACCTCGGCTACAAGCCGCGCCACAAGGGCGGGTATTTCCCGGTCGGCCCGGTCGACCACTTCGCGGACCTGCGCGACCGCATGGTCACCAACCTCATCGAGGGCGGCCTCACCATCGAGCGCGCCCACCACGAGGTCGGCACCGCGGGCCAGTCGGAGATCAACTACCGCTTCGACACGCTGCTGCACTCCGGCGACGACGTGCAGAAGTTCAAGTACATCATCAAGAACACCGCGACCCAGGCCGGCAAGACCGTCACGTTCATGCCGAAGCCGCTGTTCGGCGACAACGGCTCGGGCATGCACACCCACCAGTCGCTGTGGGCGAACGGCGAGCCGCTGTTCTACGACGAGACCGGTTACGCCGGCCTCTCGGACACCGCCCGCCACTACATCGGCGGCCTGCTCCGGCACGCCCCGAGCCTGCTCGCGTTCACGAACCCGTCGGTGAACTCCTACCGCCGCCTGGTGCCGGGCTTCGAGGCCCCCGTGAACCTCGTGTACTCGCAGCGCAACCGCTCCGCGTGCACCCGCATCCCGGTGACCGGCTCCAACGCCAAGGCCAAGCGCGTCGAGTTCCGCGTGCCGGACCCGTCGAGCAACCCGTACCTGGCGTTCTCGGCCATGCTCATGGCGGGCCTGGACGGCATCAAGAACAAGATCGAGCCGCCGGCGCCGGTCGACAAGGACCTGTACGAGCTCGGCCCGGAGGAGTACGGCGACATCCAGCAGGTCCCCGGCTCGCTCGACGCGGTGCTCGACAACCTCGAGGCCGACCACGACTTCCTCACCGAGGGCGGCGTGTTCACCCCGGACCTGATCGAGACGTGGATCTCCTACAAGCGCGAGAACGAGATCGACCCGATCCGCCTCCGCCCGACCCCGCACGAGTTCGACCTGTACTACGAAGTGTAACGAGTAGTACCAAAAGGTACCGCCTACGAGCCGCGTCGAGGGCGTGCGGCGCTCCCGCGTTGCCGCCACCGTCTCCGAGCTCGTGGCCCGCATCCGCGCCACGGTCCCTGAAGCGGTCTACCTCGCCGCCGAGGCCG
>NZ_JAPZVQ010000011.1:108568-178729 GCF_027622945.1 Glycomyces lechevalierae
CACTCCCCCCCCAACGTCTTGGGGGCCTCGCCCGCCCGGGGGGGCCCCCCGGGGGGCCCCCCCCCCCCCCGCCCCTTGAACGTTTGTTCACCGCATTCGACGCGAGGGATACTCGCCCCGTGCCTCCCCGCTTCCTCCCCGAACGCGACCGCGACATCTGGCGCGACGCCCTCGCCATGTCGATCGGCATCTGCATCGTCGGCGTCTCCTTCGGCGCCCTGGCCACCTCGGCCGGGCTGCCCTGGTGGATCCCGGTCGCCATGTCCTTCCTGACCTTCGCGGCCACCTCCCAGTTCGCGATGCTCGCCGTCGTCACCGCCGGCGGCGGCGTGCTCGCCGGCCTCGCCGCGGGCGTGCTCGTCCACCTGCGCCACACCCCGTACGGGCTCGCCGTCGGGAACCTGTACTGGGACAAGTGGTGGACGCGGATCCTCGGCACGTTCATGCTCATCGACCAGTCGACGGCGTTCGCGCTCGCCGCGGGCGACGACCGCCGCAGGGCCAAGGCCGCGTACTGGATCACCTCGTCGATCATGTTCGTCGCGTGGAACGTCGGCACGGTCGTGGGCGTCCTCGCGGGCGGCTTCATCCCCGACCCGGACGTGTTCGGGCTCGACGCCGCGTTCCCCGCGCTGCTGCTCGCACTCGTCATGCCCGCGTTGAAGGACCGCGACACGCTCCTGGCCGCGCTCGTCGGCGCCGCGATCGCCGCCGCCACCGCGCCGTTCCTGCCCACCGGCGTCCCGGTCCTGCTGGCCCTCGCCGGGCTCCTCGCGACCTGGCCGCGCCGCAAACCGAAGGAGGACGCGGCATGACCATGACCGCCGTGCTCGCCCTCGCCGTCGGCGTGTTCCTCGTGCGCCTCGCCGGGCCGCTCATGCGCAGCCGCATCAACGTCTCCGAGCGGACCGAGACGCTCATGAAACGCGGCGCGATCGTCGTCCTCGCCGCACTCGTCATCACCGGCGCCCTGTTCGCCGATGGCGGCTTCGCGGGCTGGGCGCTCCCCGCCGGCGTCCTCGTCGGCGGGCTCCTCGCCTGGCGGCGCGCCCCGATCCTCGTCGTCGTCATCGCCGCCGCCGCGACGACCGCGCTCCTGCGCCTCGCCGGGATCGCCTGATTCAACCTCCGCCCGACGGGTACTCGGGCGCGATGCGTGCCCGCAACGGCCTCACCGCGCTCATCGGCCGCGACCTGCTGCGCGACACCGCCGCCTACAGCGTCGGCATCGCCGTCGCCGGCGCGTCCTTCGCCGCGCTCGCCACCGCGCAGGGGCTCCCCTGGTGGATCACCCTCGCCATGTCGATGCTCGTGTACGCCGGGACCGCCCAGTTCGCGGCCATCGGCGTCGCCGCCGCCGGGGGCGGGCCCGCGGCCGTCCTCGCGACCGGCCTGATCCTCAACCTCCGCCACCTCCCCTACGGGATGGCCGTCGGGCACCTCTACTGGGACCGCTGGTGGACCCGGCTGCTCGGCACGCACAACCTGCTCGACACGACGACCGCGTTCGCGCTCGCCGAAGCGGACCCGCGGCGCGCCAGGATCGCGTACTGGACGACCGGCGCGGGGAACTTCGCCGCATCGGCGGCCGGCAACGTCGTCGGCATCGCCGCCGGGCGGCAGATCGCCGACCCGGCCGCACTCGGGCTCGACGCGGCGCTCCCCGCGATCGTCCTGGCCCTCGTCCTGCCGTCCCTCAAGGAGAAGAGCACGCTGCTCGCGGCGCTGACGGGCGCGGCGATCGCCCTGGCCGCGAGTCCGTTCCTGCCCGCCGGGATCCCGGTGCTGCTGGCCCTCGCCGGGCTCGTGTTCGCCTGGCCGAGCGGGGAGACCGAACCGGAGGAGGCCGAACGGTGAGCATCTGGACGGTGCTGGCGCTGGCGGTCGGCACGTTCGCGATCCGGTACGCCGGGCCGCTGCTGCGCGACCGCGTGGCGATCTCGAAGCGCACCGAGACGTTCCTGAACCGGGCCGCCACGGTCGTGCTCGTGGCGCTGGTGGCGACCTCCGCGATCATGGTCGACGGCGCGTGGGCCGGGTGGGCGCTGCCGGCCGGGGTGCTGGTCGGCGGGTCCTGGCCTGGCGGAAGGCCTCGCTCGCGGTGGTCGTCATCGCCGCCGCAGCGACCACGGCGCTGCTGCGGCTGGCCGGGATCGCTTGAGGCGCACGAGAAAGGGCCGCGCGAGACGCGCGGCCCTTCCCGTTATCGAGTTAGCGGTCCCTCAACGGGAGCCGGTGCTACCAGTCCTGCGCGGCGCGGCGGCGGCGCATGATCAGGAAGATCGCGGCTGCGGCCACGATGAGCGCGGCGGCCGAGCCCAGCATGATCGTCATCGAGCTACCCGTGGTGGGGAGCTGCGGCTGCGCCGACGGGGTGTCGCTCGGCGAGGGGGTCTCCTCGTCGCACGGCAGCCAGTAGACGTCGCCGCCGATGGCGTCCTTCGGCGTCTCGACGTAGTAGTTCACCCACAGGTCCTCCTGGCCTTCACCGGAGACCTCGACGGTCTCGGACTCGCCCGGGGCGAGGGTGTAGGTCTGGGGGTCTTCGCCGAGGCTGGTCCAGATCTCGAAGTAGGTCTCCTCGCCGTCCTGGGGGACGGTGAGGGTGAAGGTCAGGCCGTCACAGGTGTCCTCGACCGAGATGTAGGAGCAGAGCGCGTTGTCGTACCACTCGAAGGTGTCGACCAGCTCGCCGTCGACGAGGACGTCGACCGAGAGGCCCGCGTCAGCGTCTTCGACGTAGAAGTACCAGCCGAAGCCCTCTTCGACCTCGGGGGTGTAGCTCTCCTCTTCGCCGTCGCTCGAGACGAAGGTGAACTCCGCCAGGGCGTCGGGGTTGAGGTTGTCGGCCCAGACCCAGATGCCGGCGCAGTCCACGTCGCTGTCGATCGAGAACTCGGGCTCGGGCTCGGCCGGGGGCTCCTCGGAGCAGCCGCCTTCGGGCTGGGAGACGATGGCCGCGCCACCGGTCTCGATGACCCCGTTCGACCACTCGACCGTGAGCTCGAGGCTCGCGGTGTCGACGTCGGCGGGGAGGATCTGGGTGCCCTTGAGGGTGTCGGCGGCGTCGATGGCGGGAAGCGCCGCGCCTTCGGCGAACAGGTCGCCGGAGACTTCGCCCTCGACCTCCCAGGACTTGACCTTGGCGGTCAGGTCGGCCGGCTTGCCCTGCCAGTCGCCGTCGGTGGCTTCCCAAGTGACGGTCCAGGTGCCGTCCTCGTTGCAGGACGAGGTGCCCCAGTACTCAGAGTGGTGGGCTTGGGCGGCGGAAGCGAAGGTGACCGCTCCTGCGAGGCCGAGGACGACGCTGCCGCTCAGTCCCAGCACCCGCTTGAGGGTACGGTTCATGGTTCTCCTAAGGATGGCAATTGCATTGGGGGGATTGGAAGCCGCGCGGCCGAGGATGTGAGCGCTCGACCGGCTTCGGCAACTTACCAAAAGAGACACGCCGCAATGCGAGGAGAGGTCGCATAACGATCGCATAACGGGACGGGCGCGGCCGCGAGTGACTCGATGAGACCCGAAGGGGCGCAGTGAAACGCCTGGCCGCGCAGGGAAACGACCGGCGGCGCGGCAAACGGCTGAAACAGCCGGGGCGCAGCGAAACGGCCGGGCTCGCGCCCGGCCGTGGAGGACTCGTCGCTTTCGGGACGGTCAGCCCTCGTCGTCGGGGGCGTCGTCGATGCCCTCCTCGGTGGCGTAGCCGGAGTCGACCACGATCTCCTGGTAGTTCTCGGCGGTCACGTCCACCGGGTCGAGCAGGTAGGACGGGACGAACTTGAACCCGTTGTCGTACGTGCCGAGGTCGTTCACGTCCGGGGTCGAGCCCTCGACGATCGACTGCACCATCTTCACGGCGACCTCGGCGAGCAGGCGGGTGTCCTTGAAGACCGTCTCCGACTGGCCGGTGCCCTCCTTGATCGCCTTGAGCGACCGCAGCTCGGCGTCCTGGCCGGTGATGACCGGGAAGTCGTCCGAGCCGGGCTCGTAGTCGGCGGCGACCAGCGCCTCGACGATGCCGCGGCTGATGCCGTCGTACGGCGAGAGCACGGCGTGCAGCGGGCGGTCCTGGTAGAACTCCTCGAGCAGCCCGGTCATGCGGTCCCGCGCGACCTCGCGGCTCCACTTGTCCGTGGAGGTGGGCTCGAGCTCGGTCTGGTTGGAGGGGATGACGACCGCGCCGCTGTAGATGTAGGGCTCGAGGGTGTCGAGGCCGCCCTGGAAGAAGTACTGCGAGTTGTTGTCGTCCAGGGACCCGGCGAACAACTCGATGTTGAACGTCTCGCCGGTGTTCTGGTCGAGGCCGAGCTTGGAGATGATGTGCTTGGCCTGCAGCACGCCGACCTGGTTGTTGTCGAACGAGGCGTAGTAGTCGACGTCGGGGGTCTCGAGGATGAGGCGGTCGTACGAGATGATCGTGACCCCCTTGTCCTTGGCATGGCTCAGGACCTCGCCCAGGGAGGTGTTGCCGATGGCGGCGACGATCAGGAACTCCACGCCCTTGTCGATCATCGACTGGATCTGGCGGACCTGGGTGGGGATGTCGTCCTCGCCGTTCTCCAGGATCGTCTTGTAGCCGAGGGCCTGCAGCCGCTTCTCCAGGTCGGCGCCCTCCAGCACCCACCGGTCGGAGGTGGTGGTGGGCATGGCGATGCCCGTGTAGCCCGTGAGCTTGTCCGACTCCTCGCCAGCGCCGCAGGCGGCGAGCGATACGGCTGCGACGCCTGCCGATCCGTACAGCAGGCCGCGACGACTGAGGTGCATGGGGGAAGTACTCCTTCGTACAGGTGAGGGGGTTGGATCACACCCTCGAAATTTACACGAGTGGAAACTCGCCAAATCGGGTCATTCCGTGATCGAACCGTGTCCTGGAAGGAGGGACGAAACGGGATTCGCAGGCGCATCGACGCCTTATTACCCCGCTGCGTTCAAGGACCGTGTCCGGCGATTTCGCGGTATTCCCAATCGAACGTAGAACCCTCCTGTAACACGGTTCCCGGCGGCCCCCGCGCAAAGCGACGGGACTCGCTCCCACTTAGATGCGGTGATCACCGTCGATATGTCCGGGCGCGGACCGCATACCATTGCGCCCATGAGTGATCGGTGGATCGAAGTGGCCCCCCGCGTGTGGGTGCGGCGCCTGGAGGAACTGGACCAGTCCGTGGGGCTGGTCATCGGCGACGAGTGCTGCCTGGTGATCGACACGGGCATCAGCGCCGAGTCCGGGTTCGCCCTCGCCACGGCCGTGCGCGAGAAGACGGACCTGCCGTGGCAGGTCGCGTACACGCACGACCACTTCGACCACTGGTTCGGGACGTCCGCGTTCGGGGAGTCCGCGATCTGGGCCGTCGGGGACGGCGCGCACTACGTGAGCGTCGGCGACGAGCAGCGCAAGGCCTGGGCCGCCCGGTACCGCCGGGAGGGCCGGGAGGAGGACGCGCGGCGCATCGGCGCCACGAAGCTCGTGCCGCCGAACTGCCGCGTGAGCGGCGCGATCGGGCTCGACCTGGGCGGTCGCACCGTGGTGCTGCGCCAGGTCGGCTTGGCGCACAGCGACAACGACATGGTCGTCGAGGTGCCCGACGCGGGCGTCCTGTTCGCCGGGGACCTGCTGGAGAACGGCGCGCCGCCGTCCTACGACGGGGCGTTCCCGTACGAGTGGCCGCAGGCCGTCGAGTACCTGCTGAGCTGGAAGCCCGCGATCGTGGTCCCCGGGCACGGCGACCCGGCGGACTACTGGTGGGCGCGGGCGCAGGCGCGCGACCTCGCCGAGATCGCGCGGCTCTGCGGCGAGGTGGCGCAGGGGTTCCTCTCTGAGGAAGAGGCCTTGGCGCACAACCCGTTCGGCGAGGCGGTCATGCGCACGGCCCTCGACCGCTGCAAGGCCCTGGCCCCGGCCGCGCCCGAGCCGCAGGCGCCCGCGGCGGCGCCGACGCCTCCGCCGCCGGCGGTCGTGTACGAGGTCTTCGACTACAGCGTGGACCTCACGCAGCGCTAATCCCCGAACGGCTGGTCCTCGAATCCGAGGTGGAGCTTGCGCAGGAGCGCGCCGAGCTGGGCGCGCTCCGCTTCGGTGAGCACTGACAGCGTCTCGAGTTGCAGGTCGATGCCGGTGCGCACGGCCTCCTCGATGACCTCGCGGCCGCGTTCGGTCATGCGCACCTTCAGGCCGCGCCGGTCCGCCGGGTCGGGCAGCCGCTCGACGAACCCGGCGGCCTCAAGTTTGTCGAGCCGCCCGGTGAGTCCGCCGGAACTGAGCATCAGGGTCGCCCCGATCTCCTTGGGCGAGAGCGTGAACGGCTCCCCTGAGCGCCGGATCGAGGCGAGCACGTCGAACTCGTTGCGGCCGAGTCCCTGCTGCGCCCGCAGCTCGTGGAGGCGCGCGCCGAGCTTCTGCGAGATCCGGTGGATGCGCCCGTAGAGGGCCATGGACTCGAGCTCGAGGTCGGGCAGCTCGCGGTGCCACTGCGCGACGATCCTGTCAACGGCGTCTTCGGTCATGCCGGTCATTATGGCCTGCTCCCGTGATCTAACTCAAGTCCAAGTATCTTGACTAAAAGTATCTTTAGAGTAAGCTACTTCTTGTCAAGCTACTTCAAGGAGCCCCCGATGAACCGCAGCACGAAAGACCTCCTCCTCACCGCCCTCGCCCCCGTCATGTGGGGCACCACCTACGTAGTCACCACCGAGTTCCTCCCCGCCGACCGCCCCTTCCTCACCGCCATGCTCCGCGCACTCCCCGCCGGACTCCTCCTCATACTCCTGTCACGAAGGCTCCCAACCGGATCCTGGTGGTGGAAGTCCGCCGTCATCGGCACCCTCAACATCGCCGCGTTCTTCGCCCTGCTCTTCATCGCCACCTACCGCCTCCCCGGCGGCGTCGCCGCCGTCGCCGCAGCCGTCGGCCCCCTCGTCACCGCCGCAGCGACCATGCTGATCCTCCACCAGAAGGTCACCCTCCGCTCCTGGCTCCTCGGCCTCGCCGGCGTCGCGGGCGTCGCCATGGTCGTCCTCACCGCCGAAGCCCGCCTCGACCTCATCGGCGCCCTCGCCGGCATCGGCGGCGCCGTCTCCATGGCCATCGCCGTCACCCTCACCAAGCGCTGGGGCATGCCCAAGGAAGCCGGACCGGCCGCCCTCGCCGGGTGGCAGCTCACCGCCGGCGGCCTCCTCCTCATCCCCCTCGCCTTCGCCGCCGAAGGCGCCATCCCCGCCCTCACCGGCACCAACCTCCTCGGCTACGCCTACCTCGGCCTCATCAACACCGCACTCGGCTACTGGCTCTGGTTCCGCGGCATCGGACGCCTCTCCGTCGTGCCCCTGAGCTTCCTCGGCCTGCTCTCCCCGCTCACCGCCGCCACCGTCGGCTGGATCGCCCTCGGCCAGACCTTCACGCCCTGGCAGACCGCGGGCTTCGCTGTGGCGCTGGCCGCCACGGTCGCCGCCCAGCTCCACGCCAAGCCCAAGACCCCTGCCACGCCCGCTCCGCAGCTCGCCCGCGTCTGAGAGGAAACCCCAATGCGCCTCATCATCTTCGGAGCCGCCGGCAGCGTCGGCTACCGCACCGCCGCAGAAGCCCTCGAACGCGGCCACGAGGTGACCGCAGTGGTCCGCAGGCCCACTGATCAACTCCCCCAAGGCGTCAAGGTCGAAATCGGCGACGCCGCGGACCCGGCCCAAGTGGCCGGGCTCAGCGCAGGCCACGACGCCGCCGTCAGCGCGATCCGCGCCCCCGCAGGCCGCGAACACGAACAGGTCGACGCCACCGACGCGCTCCTCAAAGGCGTCGCCGAAGCCTCCGTACGCCTCCTCATCGTCGGCGGCGCCGCGACGCTGAAAGTCCCCGACAGCGGCAAGCTGGTCCTCGAGGACGCCCGCTACATCTCCGAGGAATGGCGCGCGGTGGCCGAAGCCAGTGCGGCCCAGCACTACCGCTGCATCGCCGAGCAGACCGCCGACTGGACCTACCTCAGCCCGCCCGCGAACCTCGAACCCGGCGAGCGGACCGGCCGGTACCGCAAGGGAACCGACGACCTCCTCGTCACCGACGGCACGTCGCGAATCTCAGTCGAAGACCTCGCCGTGGCCGTGGTCGACGAACTCGAGAATCCCGCCCACCACCGCACCCGATTCACCGTCGCCCACTGAGCCCGGGGCCGGTCGGTCGCCGACCGGCCCTGTCAGTAACCTCAGCTCCTGTGAGCGAGCCAGAGTTCCTTTCCACCACCCGATCCGGATACAACGCGAGGGCGGAGGAGTACCACGACCTCGTGCGCGAGACCTGGGGCGAGAACCTCTTCGACCTGGCGATGCTGGACGTCTTCGCCGGTCTCGTCAAAGCCGTCGAACCCCGCAGGGTCGCCGACATCGGCTGCGGCCCAGGCCATGTGACCGCCCACCTCCGCACCCTCGGGCTCGAAGCCGCCGGCATCGACCTCTCCCCCGAGCTCCTGGCCATCGCCCGCCGCGAGCACCCCGAGGTCCCCTACAGCGAAGGCACGATGACGGCCCTCGACCTCCCCGACGCGTCCCTGGGCGGCGTCCTCGCGCGCTGGTCGATCATCCACACCCCGCCGGAACAACTCCCCGAGGTCTTCGCGGAATTCAGCCGCGTCCTCGTCCCGGGCGGCGTCCTCCTCCTCGGGTTCTTCGCCCACACCAACGACTCCCGCATCGGCTGGCAGTTCGACCACACCGTCGCCCCCGCCTGGCGCCTCTCCACCAACCGCATCGCCCGCCTCCTCGAGGAAGCCGGCTTCCGCGAGAAGGCCCGCCTCATCGAATCCGCGTCACCCCACAGCAAACGCGGCTTCGAAGCGGGCCACCTCCTGCTCCACAAGGAACAACCGTGATCGACGAGTTCGCCAAAGACCTCCTCCACGGCCGACTCCGCCGCGACCGCGAAGCGCTCCTCTGGAAGCTCGACGGCCTCTCCGAATACGACGTCCGCCGCCCCCTCACCGCCACGGGCACCAACCTCCTCGGCCTGGTCAAGCGCGTCGCCACCGTCGAAGCCCGATACTTCGGCGAGGTCTTCGACCGCCCCTCTCCGGAACCACTCCACCCCTGGCAGGACTCCGACGGCAGCGACCAATGGGCGGCCCCCGACGAGACCCGCGACCAGATCACCGACTTCTACCGCCGCACCTGGGAGCACTCCGACGCGACGATCACCGCCCTCCCGATCGACGCGCCCGGCTGCGTCCCCTGGTGGTCAGACCCCCACGCCCACACCAACCTCTTCGCCATCCTGATCCACGTCCTCGGCGAAACCACCCGCCACGCCGGCCACGCTGACATCCTCCGAGAGTCCCTCGACGGCCGAACCGGCCTCCGCCCCGAACACGAACAGCAGATCAACGAACAAGCCCGAGCCGCCCACCGCGCCAACCTCGAACAGATCGCGAAGTCGGCCGACCAATGACTGGCGGCTGCTTTCTGCGCCGTGTGGGGCCCGACTTAAGGCGGGCAGCGACAAAGAGGTCTGAGGGCGGGTGGGGTGTGCCCAGCGGCTGACAGGCAGCGCGGAGCTGAGGGTGGCGGGGCAGCGATCTTCTCTTGGTTGGCCTTGCGCCCCAAGGTGGTCGAGGGTGCTGGTAGGGCGGACATTGATAGTCCTCTATGGAATATTCACTCTATCGGGTGATGACACTGTCGCGGTGGGATGTCATCATTGAAGTACGAACAAGGAAGCGAAAACAGGCAGATCATTCGAGAACAGGTGAGGAGGCGAGACCCATGGCCGCATGCAACACCCACACCACTCCGGCCCTCTCCTCCGCCTCGAACCTCTCTGCTTCTGCCGATCGCAGGTCTCAGGCTGCGGCGATCCGTTCGGCTCTCGATGAGGCCGCCTCGCTGATCAACACCCAGCACGCTTCGGTACTGGCCTCGGTCATCGCGATGAAGGAGCAGGGCCTGCACCGTTCGGAGTTCGGGTTCTCGGCGCTGCGGGATCTGTTGCTGTCGCAGTTCGACTTCACGTTCAACACGGCTGGATCCATCGCGGTCATCGCGAGACTGTCAGGGAAGTTCCGGATCCTGGCCAAGGCGGCAACGACAGGAACAGCCAGGATCGACCAGGTCGCCTATGCCGTCCGCCAGCTCGACCAGACCCCCGCCATGAGACTCTTCGCCCGCACCCCCTTCAGGGCCCCGGTCGCTTCCCCCTTCGACCCCGAGATCCTGTGCGCGACTCCGGAAGCAATGGTGGCTGAGTATTGCGCTCATGCTTCGTTCAAGGAGCTGCGCCGCCACCTGGATGAGCTGTGGGCCTCGATCGCCGAGGAGACCGAACTCTTCGACGAGTTGGGTGAGCAGTCCCTCCAGCGGCTCGAACTCACCGAGACCGGCAACGGCATGTGGCACCTCGAAGGCACCCTCTCAGAGGCGACCGGTCGTCTGCTCGACAAGTACCTGAAGACCGCCTGCCCACCGCCCCGCCAAGAAGACACCGAGGCTGAGGCTGATACTGAGGGCGGGGAAGGGCTCCTGCCTGCGCAGGCGAACCGCAATGCCGAAGCCCTCCACCAGCTCCTGGCCGGGTACGGGTCCTCCCCGCAAGCCGCCACCCGCCACGGCCATACCGCCACCCTGGACCTGGTCGTGGACATCGAGACTCTGCAGGGCAAAGACACCGGCCGCCTCCCCCTCCTGGAAGGCCAGCCCATCAGTGTCGCCCGCGCCCGCCTGCTCGCCTGCGAAGCCGGGGTCATCCCCTCGGTCTTCAACTACACCACCGGCGAAGCCGTCGAGCTCGGCCGGGCTATGCGCCTGCCGAACGCTTCGCTGCGTCGCAAGCTGGAACTGGAGCAACCGGAAGGGTGCGCTTGGCACGGCTGCGACCGCCCGGTCGCCTGGACAGAGGCGCACCACATCCAGCACTGGGCCGACGGCGGCGTGACGGCCGCCGAGAACCTGATCCTGCTCTGCCGATTCCACCACGGCCGCATCCACACCCAGGGTTGGTCGGTAGAGAAGACCGGCCCCGGCCAGGCCATCATCACCCACCACGACGGCCACGAACCGGCCTTGAGCGCCCCCGGTGAATCCGGGTGCGGCTGCTCGGACTGGCGCACCGACCACGACATGGACACGGAACACCAAGACTCGGACTGGGATGTGTTCCCGACCGGGCTCTACCGCTCGGAATGGTCCGAGACCATGAAGCCCGACCTGGATGGGATGGCCGAGGCCATCGACAGAGACCGGGCATTCAAAGCAATGCGGGCCGCCAAAGCAAGATGCCGAGAGAAGTTCAGGGCACCGAGCCCGCCCTCCCCGATACCGGTCTTAGGCTGCCCCAGCAGGCAGACTGCTGGGGGAAGCGCCGCAAAGCAACACCACGCAGCGCAGCTCGAACCTCCCCTTGAGGTTCGGGCCCCTCGGCATGCCCAAGGCAGGAAACCGACACCTGCTAACCACTTCCAGTCACTGCCCGCCCGAACCCCGAACCGAACCGACAAGGAAGCCGGAGGCAGACCAAAGCCCCGCCACCACCTCGTTGTCGCTGCCAGGTTGAACCTCGAGACGATCAGACCAAGCAGCCGGAGACCGGCCAGGACCGCCTGAGGCCTGGTTGTCGCTGCCAGACTGAACGCGGACCGGATCGGACCGGGTGGCCGGAGAGAGGCAATGACCTTATGAGGCCTTGTTGTCGCTGCCAGACTGAGGTTGAACCCCGGCCCACTCTGACTGGAAGGCCGGAGGCAGACCAAAGCCCCGCCACCACCTCATCGTCGCTGACAGATTGAACCTCGAAACGAACGGACCGGGCATCCGGAGACCGGCCGGGATCGCATGAGGCCTTGTTGTAGCCGCCACTCCTATGCCCAGGCGCCCGGGCCGCCAGCGAGGATTACCTGGCCGGTTTCGATGTCTGCAACCGCAGCTTCTGCGACGTGGGCGGCGAACTCTTCAACTGAGAGGAGCCCACCGGCAGCCTCTCGCCGTTGCTCGATTGTGCCCGGTTGCGCTCGCTCAAGCAGTGTGGCGGTGATGGTTCCCTCGATCATGTCTCCCGAGACGGTGACAAAGTCGATGCCGCACTCGGTGAAGGCCGGGATCATGGCACGCAGGGCGTCCTCTCCTGCACGCTTGGAGCGGGCCACCGGTGCGTAGGTGTCGAGCGATTCGCTTGATGTGTCGGCGAAGTGGGCGGGGTGGCTGGTGATGTACACGATCCTGCCGCCCTCGCGCATGAGCGGGAGGGCCTTGGTGGCGAGGTCGACTTGCGCGTCGCGGTTGAGTCGGTACGCGTAGTCGGGGTCGACGTCTCGTTCGAGGCCGCCGGACGCGTTGAGGACCAGCACTGCCAGATCTCCGACCTCTGCAAACATGCGGTCCACGTCCGAGGCTCGGGTGATGTCGGCCTGTACCGCAGTCGCGGAGCCACCGGATGCCGCGATCTCGGCCACGACGGCGTGGGCGCGCTTCGCCTTGTCGCGGTAGTTGACTACGACATGCGCGCCCTCACCCGCGAGAAGGCGGGCGGTGGCCGCGCCGATGCCGCGGGAGGCGCCGGTGATGAGCACGGTCTGGTCCGTCAGCTTCCCCAATGCATGACCTCTCTCCACTTTGTGTTGATGCCGCGCCAGCCTACGAGGAGAAGCATCCCGGGCGAATCGATGCGGCTGGGAGTGTGGCGAATCGGCGCGGACACAAGAACCGGACAGCCGTGAGATCGGCACGGCGTTTATGCGGATGAAAGTCGCCGCAGGGCCAGTTAGCATGACGCCGTGACATACAACTTCTTCCGCCTCGGTTAGCGCCCCGCTAGCCGCCCAGAGGGATATCCCCGTGGCTGGCGATGTGGCGCGGCTGTTCGCCGCTCCAGGTCGTTCACCCGGAGCCTTGTCATGTCATCGAACCGTCCTTCGACGGTGGGCGCGTTCGCGCCCGAGCCTCAGCACCTCTTCGCCAGCACCGTTCATGGACTCGAACATCTCGCAGCCGAGGAACTCACCGAGCTCGGCTATCGCGTGGTCTCCATCCGGAAGCGCCAGATACTGCTCACCGCTGCAGATCCTGATGTTCTCGATCGACCCAGAACGGTCGACGACTTGCTCATTCAGGTACTGCAGACAGCCGACCCCGGTCCCACCAAAGCCGACCTCCAACGGCTTCGTCGCCTGTTCCGACCCGTCGTCGCCCTGGGGCCGGTCAAGGCCGACTTCGATTGCGGCGAGCCGGTGTTCACCGTCTCGGCCTCCATGGGCGGTCGGCGCACCTACAACCGCCATGATCTCGAAGACGTCGTCGGTGCGTTCCTGTCCGAACGCCTCGGGGCCCGGTTCGCCTCCCGCCGCGGCGGCGTACGCCCGCCCGAAGGTGCCGCCGAATGGCGCGCGGTGCTCTCCCCCGAGGGCCTGCTCCTGGGCTACCGGGGCCGCCGGCCGCCGCTGCATCGCCGGGTGTGGAAGACCGCTTCGATCCGGGGCACGCTGCATCCGCCGGTCGCTGCAGCCATGGCGCGGCTCGCCGGCATCGAATCCGGGATGACCGTGCTCGACCCGTGCTGCGGTGCGGGAACGATCCTCATCGAAGCGCGAGAACTCGCTCCCGCGGCCACCTACACCGGTTCGGATCTCGACCGGAACGCACTCGCGTCTGCAACCCGGAATGCGCGACACCGCAACGGGATCGCGTTGGCGCAAGCCGATGCCGCCCGCCTGCGACTGCCTTCCGGATCCATCGACCGGATCGTGACCAACCCCGCATGGGGCCGCCAAGTCGCCGCGCCGCAGCAGTTCCCCGCGCTCCTCGCTGAGTGGCGGCGGGTCATCGCTCCAGACGGACGGCTCGTATGCCTGATACCGCCTGAACTGTTGCGGCACTTCGAAACGTCGCGTTGGCGTCTGACGGGCACCCGGCAGCTCAGCCTGTCAGGGCAGCATCCGGTGATCGCGATCGCGAGGCCGAACCCATGACCCGGCGGTCAGACCATCTTGCGCTTGTAGGCGCGCATGGCGAGTGGGGCCGTGACTGCGAAGATCGCGACCGCCCAGACGAAGGTCCACATGAGCGGTTCGGTGATGGGGCCGAAGGAGAGGAGGCCTCTCATGGTGTCGGCGAGGTGGGTGACCGGGTTGACCTTGGCCCAGGCCTGCATGAAGCCGGGCATGGTGTTGATGTCGACGAAGGCGCTGGAGGTGAAGGTCAGCGGCATGATGATGACGAAGGCGTAGATCTGAACCTTCTCCTCCGAGTCGGCGACCACGCCCATGAGGACCGAGATCCACGAGATCGCCAGCGCGAACACCACGAGCACCAGGGCCGCAAGCAAGGCGCCCGCGACGCTGCGCAGTTCGAAGCCCATCAAGAGCCCCAGGCCGAGCATGACCACGATCGACCAGACCTGCTTGAACATGTCCGCGAAGATCTTCCCGGCCAGAGGCGCCGAGCGGGCGATGGGCAGGGACCGGAAGCGGTCGTACACGCCTTTTCGCAGGTCGGCGTTGATGCCGGTGCCCGTGTACATGGTGAGGAAGATGGCGTTCTGGGCGATGAGGCCGCCGAGGACGTACTGGAGGTAGTCCGAGGTGGATCCGGCCATCTGGCCGCCGAAGACGTAGACGAACAGCAGCAGGAACATGATCGGGCTGAGGCTGAGGTCGACGAGTTCGAACGGGTTGTGCTTGATGCGGACCATCTGGCGCCAGGCCATGGAGAGGACCTGACTGATCGTGGAGCCGAGGCCCGGGCGGTGGACGACGGGGGCCTCGATGGTTGCGGCGGTCATTTGGCGGGCTCCTCGGTCTCGTCAGCGCCTTCGGCATCGGCGTCTTCGGTTTCGGTGCGGCGGCCGGTGAGGGTCAGGAAGACCTCGTCGAGGCTGGAGAGGCCGAGGTGGAACTCGGTGAGGGCGATGCCGCGGTCGCGGAGGTCGGCGGCGAGGGCGGGCATGATGCCGTCGTCGTTGACGCCGATGGTGATGGCCCCGGCCTCGACCACGGGGTCGAGTTCGGGGAAGCGGGCGGCGACGAGGTCGCGCACGTCGCCGAGGAGGCTGTGCTCTTCGGGTTGGATGCGGAGGCTCTGGCCGCCGATCTTGGCTTTGAGCTGGGTGGGGGTGCCGGTGGCGATGACCTTGCCGTGGTCGATGACGGCGATCTCGTGGGCGAGCTGGTCGGCCTCTTCGAGGTACTGGGTGGTGAGCAGGACGGTGGTGCCGTCGGCGACGAGGTCGCGTACGAGGCCCCAGAGTTCACCGCGGGCGCGCGGGTCGAGCCCGGTCGTGGGTTCGTCGAGGAAGAGGATGCGGGGCCGTCCGACGAGGCTGGCGGCGAGGTCGAGGCGGCGGCGCATGCCGCCGGAGTAGGCCTTGGCGGGTTTCTCGGCGGCGTCGGAGAGGTTGAACTGGGCGAGCAGTTCGCGGGCGCGGGCCTTGGCGTCGCGGGTGGGCATGCCGAGGAGGCGGCCGATGAAGCGCAGGTTCTCCTCGCCGGTGAGGAGTTCGTCGACGCCGGCGAACTGGCCGGTGAGGCCGATGAAGGTGCGCACCTGGGCGCCGTCTTTGACGATGTCGTAGCCGCCGACGCGGGCGGTGCCGGACGTGGGTTGGGAGAGGGTGGCGAGCATGCGGACCATGGTGGTCTTGCCGGCGCCGTTGGGGCCGAGGACGCCGAGGACGGTCCCGGTGCGGGCCGTGAGGTCGACGTGGTCGAGGGCGACGAGGTCGCCGAAGTGCTTGGTCAGGCCCTCGGTTTCGATGGCGTTGTCGGTAGAGGCGCTGTATTGCGACACTTCGTCCTCCTTGGAGTGGTGTCGTCGTGTGGAAGGGTTCTGGTTTCCGGGCGTCGCGCGCCCGAGTTCATGATGTCATATTGACGCGTGCTTGACATCACCTTTGCGGTGTCGATTCGCCGCCCCCTGCGCGGCTACACCGGAACTCGATCATGCACCCCGGGTGTGACATCCGGGAGCGAATGCCCGCTAGAGGGTCTGGAGGAGCTTCCGGATCCGCTTCTCGCTCACCTGGTAGCGGGTGCCGAGCTGCTGGGCGAAGAAGCTGACGCGCAGTTCCTCGAGCATCCAGCGGACCTCGCGGCCCTCACCGGAGCGGAGCGCGGCGGGACGGGTGCGCGCGAGCGAGTCCCGTTCGGCCTCTAGGGACTGGATGACTTCCATCTTGCCCTTGTCGGCGGCGATGTCGGCGACCGCGCGCTTGGCGCGGAAGCTGATGGCCTTGACGTAGCGGTGGAGGTCGTCGAGGCGCCACCAGCCGGTGGTGCCGATGAAGCCGTCCGCGCCGATGAGCCCTTCGAGCTGGCGGCGCATGTCGCTCAACGCGGGGAGGGCGCGGAGGTCGAACTTGCCTTCGAGGAGGCGGGAGGCCTCGCGGGCCTCGGTCAGGACCGCGGCGGCCTTGCGGGCGACGGCGGCGGACTCGCCGGCGACCTCGGGTTTCGCGCGTTTGAGGAGGGCTTCGAAGCCTTCACGGTCCCAGGCCGGGCCGCCGCCTTCGATGAGGACCTTGTCGAGGACGGTGCGCACGCAGTCGGCGAGGAGCGCGTCGACGTTCGCGTAGGGGCCGGTCGCGAGGGCGAGCTGCTCGTTGCGGGTGAGGGCGTCCTTGAGGCGGGGGTCGGGGATGTTGAGGCGCAGGAGGCGGCGGGTGCCGGCCCACATGTTCGCGGCCTGGGAGCCGGGGTCGGGGAAGGCCTTGATCCCGACGGAGCCGCCTTCGTCGACGAGTCCGGGGTAGGCCTTCGCGGTGTAGCCCTTGCGCGGGGTCTCGTGGAGCTTGGGGAGGGCGTCGAAGTCCCAGGTCTTGAGGCCGGTGCGTTCGAGGTCGAAGGCCTCGGAGGCGGCCTCCTGGGTCTTGGGGGCGAGCTGGCGCTGCAGGGCGCCGAGCTCCTTGCCTTCGGCGAGGACCTTGCCTTCCTCGTCCTTGACCTGGAAGGTGACGAGCAGGTGCCCGGGGACCTTGGTGAGGTCGAAGGCGTCGGCGGGGACGTGCACGCTCGTCATCGACTTGAGGGTGTCCGCGAGCGCGGCCATCATGGGCCGGCCGGGGGCGGGGGCCATGCGGGCGACGGCGGCCCTCGCGAAGTCCGGGGCGGGCACGAAGCTGCGGCGCAGGGACTTGGGGAGGCTCTTGATGAGCGCTTCGGCGAACTCGGCGCGCAGGCCGGGGACCTGCCAGGTGAAGGCGTCCTGGTCGAGCTGCTGGAGGGCCGGGAGCGGGACGGCGACGGTGACGCCGTCCCGGGCGGAGCCGGGCTCGAACTCGTAGTCGAGTTCGAGGTCGGCGCCTTCGGAGGTCCAGACCTCGGGGTAGGAGTCGGCGGCGACGCCTTCGGCGCGGTCGCCGAGGAGCAGGGCCTCGTCGAAGTCGAGGAGGGTCTTGTCCTTCTCCTTCTTCCACCAGGAGTCGAAGTGGCGGCCGGAGACGATGTCGGCGGGGAGGCGCTCGTCGTAGAAGTCGAAGAGGGTCTGCTCGTCGGCGAGGAGGCCGCGCTGGCGGATCCGGTTCTCGAGGTCCTCGACCTCGCTGATCTTGGCGAGGTTCCGGGCGAGGAACTTGTGGTGGGTGTCCCATTCGGCCTGGACGAGGGCGTGCCGGATGAACAGCTCGCGGCTGGTCTCGATGTCGATGCGTCCGAAGTTGACCTTGCGGCGGGCGACGATCGGGACGCCGTAGAGCGTGACGCGCTCGAACGCGAGCACGGCCCCGGCCTTCTTCGACCAGTGCGGCTCGGAGTAGGTGCGCTTGCTGAGGTGCTCGGCGAGCGGTTCGACCCATTCGGGTTCGATCTTGGCGCAGACGCGGCCCCAGAGGCGGCTGGTCTCGACGAGCTCGCCGGCGACGACCCAGCGCGGCTGCTTCTTGGCGAGGCCGGAGCCGGGGAAGATCGCGAACTTGGCGTTGCGGCCGCCGAGGTATTCGCGGGTGTCGGCCTCTTTGACGCCGATGTGGGAGAGGAGCCCGGCGAGGAGCGCGGTGTGGACGCGTTTGGGGTCCGGCGTGGAGTCGGGCGGCTCGATCTCGATCTTCAGGCTCTTGAGGACGCCGAGGATCTGGCGCACCAGGTCCTGCCACTCGCGGATGCGCAGGTAGTGCAGGTACTCCTGTTTGCACATGCGGCGGAAGGAGCTCGAGGAGCGGGTCTTGCGCTCGTTCTCGAGGTACCGCCACAGGTTCAGGTACGCGGAGAAGTCGGAGTCGGGGTCGTTGAAGCGCGCGTGGGACTGGTCGGCCTGGGCGCGCTTGTCCGCCGGGCGCTCCTTCGGGTCCTGAATGGACATCGCGGCGGTGATGACGGCGACGGCGTGCACGCACTGCTCGTCGCGGGCCTGCAGGATCATGCGGGCCAGGCGCGGGTCGATCGGCAGGCGCGCGATGTCGCGGCCGGCCTTGGTGAGGCGCCGCTCGCCGGCGCGCACGTCCTCGAGCGCGCCGAGCTCC
Source organism: Glycomyces lechevalierae (assembly GCF_027622945.1). Taxonomy (GTDB): domain Bacteria; phylum Actinomycetota; class Actinomycetes; order Mycobacteriales; family Micromonosporaceae; genus Glycomyces; species Glycomyces rutgersensis. The sequence continues at coordinate 126,978 of NZ_JAPZVQ010000011.1, forward strand.
ACCAGGAGGTCCATGCCGTCCTTGATGTTGCGCGAGTCGGGCGCGTCCACGAACGGGAAGGACTCGACCCGGCCGAGCTTCGCGGCGGTCATCTGCAGGATGACGCTGGCGAGGTTGGTCCGCAGGATCTCCGCGTCCGTGAACTCGGGGCGGGCGTTGAAGTCGTCCTCGGAGTACAGGCGGATGCAGATGCCCTCGGCAACGCGGCCGCAGCGGCCCGCGCGCTGGTTGGCGCTGGCCTGGCTGATCGCCTCGATCGGCAGGCGCTGCACCTTGGTGCGCGCGGAGTAGCGCGAGATGCGGGCGTACCCGGCGTCGATCACGTACCGGATGCCCGGCACCGTCAGGGAGGTCTCGGCGACGTTGGTGGAGAGGATGATCCGGCGGCCGGTGTGCGAGGAGAAGACCCGGTGCTGCTCCTGGGCGGAGAGGCGCGCGTAGAGCGGGACGACCTCGGTGTGCCGGAGCTTCGCCTTCTCGAGGGCGTCGGCGGTGTCGCGGATCTCCTGCTCACCGGAGAGGAAGACGAGGATGTCGCCGTCGCCGACGCGGCCGAGCTCGTTGACGGCGTCGAGGATGCCGTCGATCTGGTCGCGCTGCTCCTCGCCGTCCTCGTCCCGCAGCGGCCGGTACCGGACCTCGACGGGGAAGGTGCGGCCGGAGACCTCGAGGATCGGCGCGGGCGCGTCCTCCGATCCGAAGTGCTTGGCGAACCGCTCGGGGTCGATCGTCGCGGAGGTGACGATGACCTTGAGGTCCGGGCGCTTGGGGAGGATCTGCTTCAGGCAGCCGAGGATGAAGTCGATGTTGAGGCTGCGCTCGTGCGCCTCGTCGATGATGATCGTGTCGTAGGCGCTCAGGAGCCGGTCGTGCTGGATCTCCGTGAGCAGGATGCCGTCCGTCATGAGCTTCACATAGCTCTTGTCCGAGACCTGGTCGGTGAAGCGGACCTTCCAGCCCACGGCCTCGCCGAGCGGCGAACCCACCTCTTCGGCGATGCGCTCGGCGACCGCGCGGGCCGCGATGCGGCGCGGCTGCGTGTGCCCGATCATGCCGCGCACCCCGCGGCCCAGCTCGAGGCAGATCTTCGGGATCTGCGTGGTCTTGCCCGAACCGGTCTCACCGGCGATGATCACGACCTGGTGGTCCCTGATCGCCTCCAGGATGTCGTCCTTGCGCTGCGACACCGGCAGCGCCTCGGGGTAGACGATCCTCGGCACGCCCGCTGCGCGGGCCGCCAGCGCGGCCTCCTTGCGCTCCACGTCGGCCTCGAGCTTCGCGAAGGCCTCGGCGCGGGCCGGGCCCTCGAGTTCGCGGGCCTCCCGCAGGCGGCGGCGCAGCGCACGCTGATCGGCCGTACGCAGGGCGAAGACGCGCTCGCGCAGGCTGGTTCGGGAGTCAGGGACGCTGCTGGGCATGACGATCGTCAACGATACTTGGACGGCGCGCCCGGCCGCCATCCATTAAGCGCCGCAGTGACCGACACGGCGCGGCGGCCGTGCGGCCTAGTCCTCCTCGAGGTCCCCGCACAGCACCCGGTTCGCGTCCAGGCCCTCGGACTGCATGAGGGCATCGGGGGCGTGGACGACGACGCTCTCGGCGCGGTCGTCGAGGACGAGGCCGCTCGAGACGGTGGCCGAGCCGACGCCCGTGTCCGAGGTGGTGAAGGACAGCTCGATGATGTTCCCGGCCGCGTCCTCGCCGTCGGGGTCGGAAAGCCAGTGGCCGCCGCCGGGCGGGTCCTCGTCGCATTCGCCGTCGTGGACGTGCGCCGTGTACTCGGTGCCGGGCGCGAGGCCGGCGACCGCGAGCCGCACCGAGGTGCTGCCGGTCGAGGAGATGTCGGCGGTGCCGGTCGCGTGCGGGGCGACCTGGCTCCAGTCGGCGGTGACCGCGAGCGTGGCGGTCCAGGCGCCGCCGAGTTCATCGCTCTTGGGGTCCTCGCCGCCGCAGCCGGCGAGGGCTCCGGCGAGGACGACCGCGGCAACGGGCAGTGCTCGGGTGGACGGCATCGGCGCTCCTTCGTCAGTGCCCCTGTTCTGCGGGCGCACCCAGTATCGGCCCGCCGGTGCCGTCCTCCCGGTATTCCACGCCGGTCGCTACGCCGCGACCGGCACGTCGACCGCGATCCCCTCCCCGCGCGTGAGCTCGACCCGGCGGGTCAGGCCGAGCCCGTCGAGGAACGCCTCGTCGTGGCTGACGACCACGAGCGCCCCCTGGAACGCGGTGAGCGCCTGCTGGAGCTGCCGGATCGAGCTCATGTCGAGGTTGTTCGTCGGCTCGTCGAGCAGCAGCAGCTGCGGCGCGGGCTGGGACGAGAGGACCGCGGCGAGGGCGGCGCGCAGGCGCTGGCCGCCGGAGAGGGTCGAGACACGCTGGAAGACCGCGTCGCGGCGCATGCCGAAGCGGGCCAGGCGGGTCCGCAGGACCTTCTCTTCGGCGTCGGGCGCTTTGGCGCGCACGTTGTCGAGCACGCTCGCGTCGTCGTCGAGCAGTTCGAGCCGCTGGGTGAGGAACCCGTGCGGGACGCGGGCGGCGTCGGCGACGGCGCGCAGCAGCGTGGTCTTGCCCGCGCCGTTGTCCCCGGTGATCGCGACGCGCTCAGGGCCGCGGAGGTGGAGTCCGAGGCCGTCCCCGTAGAGGTCGCTCACTTTGAGGCCCTTGAGGATCACGATGTCGCGGTGACTGGAGACGCTGGTCTCGGGCAGGTCGACGTTGATGCCGCCGTCGTCGCGCAGCGCCTCCTCGGCCTCGTCGAGGCGCTCGCGGGCTTCGGCGACGTCGTCGAGTTTGGCGTTGAGGATCTTCGCGGAGGAGACCTCGCCGGCGTTCTTCTTGCCGTTGAGCAGGATCTTCGGTGTGCCGCCGCGCTCGCGTTCGCGGCGCCAGGACGCGGCGCCCTTGTCGTTCTGGACGCGGGTGGCGATGAGCTCCTTCTTCTGGCGGGTCAGGTCCTGCTTGGCGTCGCGCACCATGCGGGCCGCGACCTCCTGCTCGACGGCGATGACCTCCTCGTAGGCGCTGTAGTTGCCTTCGAAGACGCGGATGCTCCCCTTGTAGAGCTCGGCGACGGCGTCGACGTGCTCGAGGAGCGCCCGGTCGTGGCTGACGACCACGAGGGTGCCGTTGAAGCGCCGGATCGCCTGGTACAGGCGCTTTCTCGCCGAGGCGTCGAGGTTGTTCGACGGTTCGTCGAGGAGCAGCACGTCCGGGCGGCGGGCGAGCCTCCCGGCGAGTCCCACGAGCATCGACTCGCCGCCGGACAGGGTCGCGACGGTGCGGTCGAAGCCCACGTGGTCGAGGCCGAGTTCGTCGAGCGCGACGCGGGCGCGGTCCAGGAAGTCCCAGTCGTCGCCGATCACGTTGAAGTTGGCCTCGTCCGCGTCGCCGGCTTCGATGGCGGCCAGCGCGCGGCGCTTCTCTGCGATGTCGAGGAGGTCGGACACGGTGTCGCCCAAGCGGAGCGGGAGCTCCTGCGGCAGGTACTCGATGAGGCCGGAGGCCGTGATCGTGCCGGATTCGGGTTTGACGAGCCCGGCCACGAGTTTGAGCAGTGTGGACTTGCCGGTGCCGTTGTCGCCGATGAGGGCGGTGCGGCCGTCGGAGAAGACGACGTCGAGGCCGTCGAAGATCCGCTCGCCCTCCGGCCACAGGAAGCGGAGCTGCTGAACGTTGATATAGGTGGTCATGAGACCTCTCTCAGGTCGATGCTGAACGGGATCGAGATGAGAGACATCGCGCCGGAACGGCGAAAAGGGAGTCCTCCCGGGCTGGCTTCTTCCAGCGGGCACTCTCTTGATCGAAGACACACCGGTCACGTGCACAGAGACGTGATGGCGCGATGTCTACGACCTAGAGCTTCAAGTGAGTGCCTAACGTCGGGAACAAGGACGTCGTCAAGGTTAGGTCAGGGACGCATCGGTCGTCAAGGGAGATGCGCGACACGGGCCCCCTGCGGTGAGGCGGGCGGCCCGTGTCTCTCAGGCGATGACGAGGCCGCACACGGTTCGTGTGCGGCCATCGTCGATGGACAGTCGCCGAACGTCAGTCCTCGTGCTGCTCGGGATTCCTGATGAGCGCGATGATCGAGACGAGCAGACCGCCGCCGACCACCGCGAGCGCGACGATCATCATCGCAATGGCGCTGGGAGTCACAGGTCCACCTCCTTCTCGATCGCAACGAATCCCGCGTCGTCGAAGACCTCTTCAGGCACGGCCGGCGGCCCCTCCTTGCGACGCAGCACGACCGCCATGACCAGCGCGAACGCGAGCGAGCCGCCCGCGACCGCCCAGCCGAAGGCCTGGTACTCGCGGTAGTCGGCGAGCGGGCTGTCGGGCCCGGCCGTGAGCAGGTCCTGGACGTTGAAGAACAGGATGACCGCCAGCGCGAGCGGCGTGATCACGCCCAGGCAGGCGAACCAGATCGGGCCGATCTTGAAGGCCGAGGTGGCGTTCGCGTCGTCGCGCAGTTCCTTCCACCGCCACAGGACCCACACCACGGCGATGATCGCGACCGGAGCGGCCACCGCGATGCCGTAGTTGTTGATGAAGTGGTCGGTCACGTCGAGCACCATGAGGCCGTTCACCGTCGGGAACAGGATGAGCGAGACCACGGCCATGCCGCCGCCGACGATCATGACGGTCTTCCTGCGGCCCCAGCCGAAGCGGTCCTCGAAGGCCGCGACCGGGACCTCGACCACGCTGATGAGGGAGGCCCACCCCGCGACCACGAGGGACACGAAGAAGAGCACGCCGAACAGGCCCGCGAGGTACGGCAGCGTGTTGATGATCGCCGGGAAGGCGATGAACGCCAGGCCCACGCCCTGATACGACTGCTCATCGATCGGCACACCGGTCTCGAGCGCGAGGAAGCCGAGCACCGAGAAGACCGCGATGCCGGCCAGGATCTCGCCGAACGAGTTCGACATGCCCACGGTCCATGCGGAGGTGGTGATGTCGGACTTGCGTTTGAGGTAGGAGCCGTAGGTGATCATGATGCCGAAGCCGACGGACAGCGTGAAGAAGATCTGCGCGTAGGCGGCGAGCCACACCTGCGGGCCGCGGATGGCCTCCCAGTCGGGCGTGAAGAACGCGTTCAGGCCGTCGACCGCGCCGTCGAGCGTGAGGGACTGGACAAGGAGCGCGCCGAAGAGCACGACCAGGAGCGGGATGAAGATCTTGCTGGTGGCTTCGATGCCCTTCTTGACGCCCGCGCCGATCACCGCGAGGGTGGCGAACCACACCAGCGCGAGGGCGACGGCCAGGCCCGGGAGCCAGGTCCCGAAGTCGTAGAGGCCTCCGGCCTGGAGGAAGTCGACCATGAGGAACTGGGCGGGGTCCTCTCCCCACTGCTGCTCCAGGGAGAAGTACGCGTACCAGGCGGCCCAGGCGATGATGACCGCGTAGTAGACGCCGATGACGATCGAGATCGCCACCTGCCACCAGCCGATGAACTCGGTGTTCCTGTTCAGGCGGCGGAAGGCCAGCGGGGCCGAGCCCCGGAAGCGGCGCCCGATCGTGAATTCGAGGATCAGCAGCGGGATGCCTGCCGTGCAGAGGGCGACCAGGTAGGGGATGAGGAACGCGCCGCCGCCGTTCTCGTAGGCGACGCCGGGGAAGCGCCAGATGTTCCCCAGGCCGAGGGCGGAGCCGACGGCGGCGAGGATGAACCCGAGCCTGCTCCCCCAGTTCTCTCTGACATTCGGTTCTCTCGCCATGGGCGGTCTCTCCAAGTACATCGGGGTCAGGGCACTGATAACGGCCTATACCGTAGCGAAGCCCATGGTCCTGGAGCGCGCGAGTACCTCGGATCCGCTGTGCGCACGGTCTCCGCGGACGCGGCAAGAGGAGACGATGCGTCCTCGCAAGCGCTAAGCTTTTTCAGTTGCGCACTCCGCGGCCTCGGCGGCACTGGCGAGTCGAATTCCTCGCAGAACCCGGGCACTCGCGCACCGTTCGCGCATCAATCCGCCCGCTCCGCATCAGAGGAGAGCCGTGTCCGCTGCCATCAACCCGGCCGTCAAGCAGGCAGTCCTGTACGAGCAGCGCCGCCTCGACGAGTTGTACGCCCGCCTCGACAACCTCCGCGACGAGGCCGCCGGACGCCTCGGCGAGTCCCGCCGCAAGCATGTGGAGAACGACCAGGAGCGCTCGCAGCGCGACGCCGAGACCCACCTGTACCGCCGCCGCCTCACCGAGCTCGACGCCGTCGAGGAGGGCCTGTGCTTCGGGCGCCTCGACTACCTCGCCTCGGACGCGCCGATGTACCTGGGCCGCATCGGGATCCACGCCGAAGGCGGCGAGCAGCTGCTCGTCGACTGGCGCAGCGAGGCCGGCCGCCGGTTCTACCTCGCCACCGCCGCGTCCCCGGCCGGGGTGCGCCGCCGGCGCCACCTGCACACCAAGGGCCGCCGCATCCGCTCGGTGAACGACGAGGTCCTGGACCTGGACGCCGCGAGCGAATCCGCCTCCACGATCGGCTCCGAAGGCGCGCTCATGGCCGCCCTCGACGCCGCCCGCACGGGCACGATGCAGGACATCGTGGCCACGATCCAGGCCGAGCAGGACCGGATCATCCGCGCGCCCTTGGAGGGGATCATGATCGTCGACGGCGCGCCGGGCACCGGCAAGACCGCCGTCGCCCTCCACCGCGCCGCGTACCTCCTGTACGAGCACCGCGAACGGCTCAAGCGCCAGGGCGTGCTCATCATCGGCCCCGGCAAGCAGTTCCTGCGCTACATCTCCGAGGTCCTGCCGGGCCTCGCCGAGACGGACGTGCTGCTGCGCACGCCCGCGCAGCTCTTCCCCGGCGTCGTCGCCGACCGCCCCGAGACCGAGGCCGCGGCCGCCGTCAAGGGCCGGGCCGTCATGGCCGGGGTCATCGCCAGCGCCGTCGCCGACCGCCAGGTGGTGCCGCGCGAGCCCGTGCCCGTGGACTTCGAAGGCCACGAGCTGTACCTGCGGCCCGAGAAGATCACGGCCGCGCGGGACGCGGCGCGCGAGACGGGCCTGCCGCACAACGAGGCCCGCGAGACCTTCCACAAGCGGGTGATCGCCGACCTCGCGACGCAGTACGCGGACATCATCGGCGAGGACCCGCTCGGCGGGGAGAACCTGCTGGGCCTGGAGGACCGGGCGCAGTTCGCGGTCGAGATCGCCTCGGACCCGGTGATCCGGGGCCAGATCGAGGTGCTGTGGCCGGAGCTGACGGCGAAGGAGCTGCTGGAGGACCTGTTCTCGTCCCGGGAGCTCATCGCCTCGGCGGCCGCGGTGCTGCGGAAGGAGGAGCGGGCGCTCCTCCACCGGCAGCCGGGCGGCTGGAGCGAGGCGGACGTGGCGCTGCTCGACGAGGCCGCGGAGCACTTGGGCGAGATCGAGGCGCCGAAGCGGATCGGCGAGCTGACGGCCGAGCAGATCGCGTACGCGCAGGACGTGCTCACGATCGCGGCCGGCTCGGCCTCGTTCGACTTCGAGGACGAGGAGTCGGAGATCCTGCAGGCCACGGACGTGATCGACGAGTTCTGGCTCGGCGAGCGGCAGGTCGACGAAGCGTTCGTGTCCGTCGCCGAGCGCGCGGCCGCCGACCGGCGCTGGATCTTCGGGCACGTGATCGTCGACGAGGCCCAGGAACTGTCCCCTATGGAGTGGCGGGCGCTGCTGCGGCGGTGCGTGACGCGCTCGTTCACCGTCGCCGGGGACCTCGCGCAGGCCGCGGGCCCGACGGCGCCCGCGAGCTGGGGCGAGGTGTTCGGGAACTCGGGGCTCGACTGGCGGGCCGAGCAGCTGACGGTCTCGTACCGGACCCCGGCCGAGATCATGGAGGTCGCGGCGCGGGTGCTCGACGCGATCGACGTCCAGGCGGCGCGGCCGCGCTCGGTGCGCGAGTCCGGGCACCGGCCGTGGCTGGAGATCGCCCAGGTGGACCTGGACGCGCGGGTCGAAGCGCTCGTCGCGGCCGAGAAGGCCGCGGTCGGTGAAGGCAGCGTGGCGATCGTGACGACCGCCGAGCGGGCCGCCGGGCTCGCGGGGATCAATGATGCGTCGGTGCTCACGGTCAAGCAGGCCAAGGGACTCGAGTTCGACAGCGTGATCGTCGTCGACCCGGACGCCATCGCGGCCTCGGGCCTGCGGAACCTGTACGTGGCGCTCACGCGCGCGACGAAGCGGCTCGGCGTTGTGGCGCCCGACAAGCCTGTGTTCCCCGGCGCAGAGGTCCTGTGAGAGTCGTATCAAGCTCCTACACTGATCACCAGGTGTAGGGCCACGGCGCCCGCTGGCCGGCCGTAAATGAGTGAGGTGCGGGTTGACAACGACGACTGGGGACTTGACCGGTGCGCGCGTCGACGGGCGGTACCGGCTCGCGCGGCTCATCGCGCGCGGCGGGATGGCCGACGTCTACGAGGCGCAGGACGAGCGCCTCGACCGCACCGTGGCGGTGAAGATCATCACGAACGCGGCCGTGGCCGGGTTCGACGTGAAGGCCTTCGCGAACGAGGCCAAGACCATCGCCCGGCTCTCGCACCCGAATGTGGTGGCCGTGTTCGACCAGGGCGTCCACCAGGGACTGCCGTACGTCGTCATGGAGTACGTGCCCGGCACCACCTTGCGCGACCTGCTCAACCGGCGGCGGCGCCTGCGCCTCGAGGAGGCCGTGGAGCTGTGCGGGCAGGTCCTCGACGGGCTGCAGGCCGCGCACGACGCCGGGCTCGTGCACCGCGACATCAAGCCCGAGAACATCCTGCTCAAGAACGGCGGCCGGGGCGACCGCGTCAAGGTCGTGGACTTCGGTCTGGCCGAAGCGGTCCACGGCGACCGCGACACCGGCGGGCCGCTCGTCGCCACCGCCGCGTACGTCGCCCCGGAGCTGGTGAACGGCAAGCCCGCGACCACCGCGAGCGACGTGTACTCGACCGCGATCCTCCTCTATGAACTGCTCACCGGTGAGGTGCCGTTCGACGGCCCCGACTCGGGCGCGGTGGCGCGCAGGCACGTCGAGGAGGACGTGCCGTCCCCGCAGTTGAAGGCCCCTGACGTGCCGGAAGGCCTCGCGGAGCTCGTGACCGCGGCGGCCGCGCGGCGGCCCGGCGCCAGGCCGGTCGACGCGGGCGCGTTCCTGCGGCGGCTCCAGGCGGTCGACGTGCGGCCCGCGAAGGGCAGCACCGGCAAGGTCCCGCGGCCCACGAGGGTGGTGCAGACGACGATGGTCGTCGAGCCGCCCAAGGCGCAGCGGTCGTGGAAGGCGCTGCTCACGTTGGGGCTCATCGCGACCCTGCTCGTGGGCGTCGCGGCGGCCGGATGGTGGATCGGCATCGGCCGGTACACGGCCACGCCGTCGCTGCTCGACCAGACGCAGGAGTCCGTCGAGGCGTACGCCGAAGGCGAGGGCTTCGAGGTCGACCTCGTGGACGGCTACAGCGAGAGCGTGCCCGTCGGCGGGATCGTCTCCCAGGACCCCGGCGTGGGCGACCGGATCCGGCGCGGCGCGACCATCACCGTCGTCGTCTCCCAAGGGCCCGAGCGGTACCAGGTGCCGAACCTGGCCGGGATGACCGAGGAGCAGGCCCGCGAGGAGCTCGCGAAGTTCGACGCGGCAGTGAAGGTGGAGCGCGAGTACAGCGCCGACTACGAGGCCAACCAGGTCACCCGCACCGACCCGGTCGCGGGCGAGGAGGTCAAGGCGGGGACGCCGGTGACGGTCTTCGTCTCGGACGGGTACCCGCCGCTCACCGTCCCGGACGTGGTGGGCCAGGACGAGGCGGCCGCGACCACCGCGATCGAGGACGAGGGCCTCACGGTCGGCGAGGTCACCCGCAGCTACAGCGACACCATCGAGGCGGGGCTCGTCATCTCGCAGACCCCGGCCGCACAGGACCCGGCGGGCCCGAGCGACGCCGTGGACCTCGTCGTGAGCGACGGACCCGAGCCGGTCGAGGTCCCGGACGTGGTCGGGATGGACATCGAGGACGCCACCGATGAGCTGGAAGGCCTGGGCTTCACGGTGAAGACCGCGCAGATCTGGTTCACCGGCACCGTGTTCGACCAGTCCCTCGACGCCGGGACGGAGCACCCGAAGGGCTCCGAGATCTGGCTCTGGGCCAGGTAAGAGGCCTTCCGAGGGGTGCCGGGATCCGGGCCCAGGCCGGATGAGAGACAGCGAAGCGGGGCCGGACGAGTGATCGTCCGGCCCCGCTTCTGCTTGCGCTAGTTCGCTCCCGCGGCCTTCAGTTCGGTCATCGTGAACAGCGGCCGCACCTCGACGCCGATGTCGGCCAGGTTCTTCAACCCGCCCGACTCGCGGTCGATCACGCACAGCCCGCCGTCGACGATCCCGCCCCGGTTCCGCAGCTCCGCCACCGCGTCGAGCACCGCGCCACCGGAGGTGATCACGTCCTCCACGATGAACAGCTTGCGGCCCTCGACCTCGCCGCCCTCGGCCAGACGGCACGTGCCGTACGTCTTGGCCGCCTTGCGGACGAACAGGGCCGGGAGGCCCGTCACCTGCGAGAGGGCCGTGACGACGGGGATGCCGCCCATCTCCAGGCCCGCCAGCGCGTCCACGCCGTGCGCGGGCACCAGGGGCGCCAGCGCCTCGGCGATGCGCCGCAGCAGGACCGGGTCGGACTCGAACAGGTACTTGTCGAAGTACTCGTGCGCGACCACACCGGACCGGAGGGTGAACTCCCCGGTCAGGTGCGAGCGGTTGAAGATGTCGCGCGCGAGGTCGGCGTCAGTGGTGCTCATGCCGTCAGCCTGCCACGTGCGGGCCCTTACGGGCGCAGCGGCGGGTAATCCGGGTCGAGGAGGTCACGCTCGGCCAGCCAGTTGTACAGCGGCGTCTCCTTCGGCCAGTGCCCCCAGCCGTGGTCGCCGGTGGCCATGTGGCCGCCGAGCATCTGCTGCTGGACCGGGTCGAGGTCGTTCCACCACGGCTCGTTCGGCAGGTGGTCGACGAGGTCGCGGGCGCGGATCCAGCGCGGCGTGAACCCGAAGAACGCGACCTTGCGGGTCAGGTCCGAGTAGTTGTCGCTGCGGGCGTGCCAGATGCGGCGGTCGAAGAACATGACGTCGCCGGCGTTGCCGGTGACCTCGATGGCGCCTTCGGGGTCGGGCCACTCCATGTCGCGGCGCGGCGGGCCGTCGATCTGGTTCCACTTGTGGGAGCCGGGGATGATCTTGGTGTTGCCGCGGCCCTCTTCGGCCAGGTCGGTGAAGAAGAAGGCGAGCTTGACCGAGAGGCGCGGGCGCGGGTCGGTCTCGGTCTCGCGGTTCTGGCGGCCGCCGTCCTGGTGCCATTCGAAGCGGAAGGGGCGTTTGCCTTGAATCGGCGGGTGCTTGTCCACGTGGGAGTGGTAGACGTGGAAGTTCCAGCCCAGGATCGACCACACATAGTGGAAGGTCTTGGGGTGGTTGAGAAGGAACGCGAGTTCCGGGCAGGAAGTGACGGCGTCGAGGCGGTGCATCGCGCCTTCGGGGCTGAGTCGCCCGGCTTCCTTCTCGATCTCGTACACGCGGTCCAGAGCGTCGTTGCAACGCTGGATCTCAGCGGCGTCGAGCGCGCCGCGGATCATCAGATAGCCGTCGCGATCGAAGGCTTCTCGCTGCTCAGGAGTGAGAGCTGCGGCACCGACCGATGTCAATGCGGTCATCTCAATGCCTTTCGGTTTCCAAGGGGGGTCTGTCGTCTACCTAGACGCGGGATCCGCCCTTCGCGGTTGCACCGCGGGAGTCGGAAAATCCAGGCAAGGATCCCGCGGTGCCGATTACCGGAAAGCGTAGTTCTGATCGGTTCGATTGCGCTGGAGAAATACTCGAAGTTCCATGGGAAGTCTTGGAAATGCGCATGGAATACGCGAATCCGGACGGGTCCGTCATTGCCCGAAAAGGTCGGTGATCCAGTCCAACCACCCGAAGTCGAGCGAAATCCAATTCCAACTGAGCTGATCGAGGTAGCTCATGCCGACCATGAAGAGGAAGACGCCCGTGGCGAGGTGCGCGAGGCGCGCCGACTTGCGCTTGGCGTGGAGCCAGCGGCCCCAGAGGATGCCGCCGGCGATGCGGATCAGGAAGAACACGCCGATCGCGACGGCGAGCACGAACAGGTAGCTGAAGACCTGGCTGCGCAGGGTCTCCATGCCCTGCTGGATCGCCCAGATGAGCCACATGATGAGCGAGAAGAGGCCGCCGATGACGGAGAGCTCGAAGCCCTTCGAGAGCGATCCGGGCGGGCCGAGCAGCGGGGGCCGGTCGGCCTTGTCGAGTTCGCGTTCGCTCGGCTCCTCGGGGTCGGTGGCGAGCTTGAGGCGCGGCAGGGGGCCGCGCTCGGGGCTCGGGCCGCCGGAGCGTCCGGGCGAGTAGCCGTCGGAGCGCTCGTTCTGGCCGGGGACGCGCACGCGGCCGGTGATCGGCTTGTCGTGCATGGGCGCCGGCGCGCCGGCCTCCATGACGCGGGTGCCGTCGGCCGCCGCGCGGTGGTCGCCCATGACGCGGGTGCCGTCCGCGGGCGGTCCCGAGGCGGGCGCGGCCGGCATGGGCGGGCCGACCGGCAGGTCGAGGCGGCGGGTCGCGGCGGAGTCGATCGGGCGGCCCATCGGGGCCGAATGCACACCCGCGGTGTGCTCGGTGTCCCAGTCGACGCCGAGATCGGGGAGGTTGGAACGGGTCATGACCGCGCACAGCTCGCCGATCCAGCGCGGCAGCTCCTCGGTGCGGGGCCGGTTCTCCGGGTCGTCGTCGAGTGTCGCGGTGAGCAGGTCGCGCAGGCGCGGGTTCGCCTCCAGCGCCGGGTGCTTGCGCAGCCGCGCCCACGGCACGGACTGCTCCTGGCCGGGCGAGTCGGTGCGGGCGCTCGCGCCGGTCACGAGGTAGAACGCGATCGAGCCGAAGCCGTGCACGTCGTAGGCGGGGCCCACGCTGCCCTGGTGCGCTTCGGGTCCGGCGGTCTCGCGGGTGTAGGCGATCGTGGTCAGGTGCGCGGGCGTGTAGTAGCGGGCGCCGGTGAAGTCGATGACCTTCGCCGAGCCGTCCGGGCCGATGATCACGTTGGCGGGCTTGAGGTCCATGTGCAGGACCGGGTGCGCGCCCACGGGCGGGTGGTGCATCGCCCGCATGACCTCGGCGACGGACTTGAGGGTGCGGGCGGCGTCGACCCGGCCGATGCGCCACTGCAGCAGTTGACGCAGGTCGTGGCCGGGCAGGTACTCGAGGACCTGGAACGGGACGGGTTCGCCCTGCGGGGCCTGGCCGGGCGGGTGCGGCAGGCGGCCGTAGAACGCGTCGATGCGGCGGCAGATCGCGCCCACGTTCCGGCCGTGGAGGTCCATGAGGACGGCGTCGCCCTTGTCCCAGGAGCGGAACTGGTGCTCGCGGGTGTCGTGCGGGTTGAGGCGGAGCACCTTGACGCTCAGGGGGGCGGAGGCGACCCCGGCGGAGACGCGAACGGCCTGGTACACGTCGGCCTGCCCGCCCGAGCCGAGCAGGCCGGTCAGCCGGTAGCTCTGCTCTGACCCCGGCAGGGGGTCGGCCGGGCCGCAGACGAGGTCGACGGTGGCGTTCGACATGAGTGGTCCTTCGCGATGAATGGCTCCGGGCCCGCCCGCGGCGACGCCTGCGGGCCGTGAATCCATATAGCGTAACGCCCGGTATCCACCTTCCACGGCCCCCAGAGGCGGTGCTGTTCGCAGCGTCTCAGCTGACAACCCCGGCCCGCCGGAACGCGTCAGCGGCCCGAACCCCAGGGGCTGGTCCCGGCCTGCGGCGAGGAGGACGGCGCCATGCCGCCGGCCGAGGGCTGGCCGTAGGAGCTGGCGGGCGGGGCGGGCGCGGCCGAGGCGTTCATCGGCTCGAACACACCGCCGGGCTGCTGCTGGGGCTGGGGCTGGGGCTGGACAGTCGAGCCCTGGACGCGGTCGAACGAGCCGGTGGAGGCGGGGGCGGCCTGGCCGCCGCGGCGGACCAGGGACCAGAGCGCGGGCGAAGTGGCGATCGAGAGGAGCGCGAATCCCAGGATCCACGTGTCGACGAAGCGCTGCTCGCCTTCGGTGGCGCCGAAGTCCACGTACGCCATGAGGAAGCTGAAGGTCATGAAGAGCAGGGCGCCCAGGATGAACAGCACCTGGAAGACCTGGAGGAGAACCCGAAAACCCTTATTCATGTGTCGACGCTACCAACACCCGTCCAATTACTCCAGATCCGATGTGCCGAATTCGCCTGGTTTTCGCGCAAGCGGAAAGGCCCGGGCCGAAGCCCGGGCCTTGACCTAGATGCGTTGCCGCCTAAGGGAGTTCGGGCAGCTCGTGAGTGGCCTCCCACTCGGTGAGCATGTCGATGCGGCGCTGGTGGCGCTCGGCCCCGGAGAAGGACTCGTCCACGAACGCGTCGGCGAAGCTGGTGGCCTCGTCGAGCGAGTGCATGCGGCCGCCGATGGCGACCACGTTCGCGTCGTTGTGCTGGCGGCCGAGCTTCGCGGTCTCGACGCTCCAGGCCAGGGCCGCGCGGCAGCCCGGGACCTTGTTCGCGGCGATCTGCTCGCCGTTGCCGGAGCCGCCGATCACGATGCCGAGGCTGCCCGGGTCCGCGACGACCTGCGAGGCGGCGTTGAGGCAGAACGGCGGGTAGTCGTCCTCGGCGTCGTACCGGTGCGGGCCGACGTCGACGATCTCGAAGCCGCGGCCGCTCAAGTGCTTGACCAGGTGGTCCTTGAGCTCGAGGCCCGCGTGGTCGGAGGCGAGATAAATGCGCACGATGGGACCTTAGCCTTTCGGGAGCTCGACGATGGCGAGACCGGCGCGCGCCTTCGGCACGAACCAGGTGGACTTGCGCGGCATCTTGAGCCGCTGGAGGTTCACGTCGATGAAGTCGGGGACCGTGACCGGCGCGATGAGGATCGCCAGGTCGGCCTTGCCCGCGTCGACCTGCTCGGCGAGCCAGGACGCCGGGTAGTCGCCGCCCACGTACGTGATGCGCTTGTCCCCCGCGTCCCAGCCGAGCAGGCCGGTGAAGACCTCGTTCTCGACCTGCGTGTGGTCGAGCTTGTCGACCACGGAGCCCTCGACCGCCGGGAACGCGATCTCCCAGGTGCGGCCCTGGCCGTAGACGACCACGGTGCCGCCCTCGGACGGGGTCTCCGGCGGGCCGTCGGTCTCGATGACGCTCGCGCCGATCTGCCCGATCTGCTCGACGAGCTGCGCGGCCGAACCCGGCAGGCCCTTCACGAGGCGGTGGTACGGGCGGATGACGACCGACTGCGGAGTGGTGATCACCGCGAGGAACCGGTCGAGCTCGCCGACCTGCGCGGCCAGCGAGCGGTGGTTGCCGTCGGCGACGATGAGGTCGCCGTCCCCGGCCAGCGCGGTCAGGGCCTCGCCGGCGTCGCCGCCGATCGCCCAGATCTCGTGCGCGCGCCCGGCCTCGTCGACGTCCTTCGCGACGGGCTCGCCCGCGCCGGCGATGGCGGTCTCGATCGCGGCGTGCAGCTCTTCGCCGCGGCTCGACTGGAGCAGCAGGACGGGGCTGAGGAGGTGGCGCAGGCGCTGGTTGAGCTCGTTGCGCTGCTTGACCTTCTCGATGAAGACGTCCTCGTTGCGGATGACCTTGCCGGGCTCCTCGGCGGAGGAGGAGATCTCGGCGGTGTCGACGAGGCAGAACACGCCGTACGCGGTCGGTTCTTCGCCGCCGGAGATCCGGTAGGCGACGGCCACGTCGCCGAACGCGGCGAAGCGTCCGGCCTCCTTCAGCGCGGCGAGGCGCTCGGCCGCGGCGGGCAGCGCCTGCTCGAAGGTGAGTCCGGCGGC
Organism: Glycomyces lechevalierae; assembly: GCF_027622945.1. GTDB lineage: Bacteria > Actinomycetota > Actinomycetes > Mycobacteriales > Micromonosporaceae > Glycomyces > Glycomyces rutgersensis. The sequence goes on from NZ_JAPZVQ010000011.1 coordinate 142,766, forward strand.
CACCGCCTCGGGCGTGTGGGCGGGCATCTCGACGCCCAGCATGGACGCCGGGTTGGCCTCGATGATCCGCGTGATCTCGGTTTCGTCGGGGAACTCGTCGTAGTTCTTCGCACCAGTGTTCCCGGTGGAGAGCCAGGCCTGGTCGATCGGGTGTGCAGCAGTCACGCCACGAGCGTAATCGACCCTGTTCATCGGCGACGTGGCCGCTTAATGAACTTCCAAGATGTGACACACTTCTTTCATATCCGAACCCTGACTGGAGGCATTGTGGCGGCAACGCACATTCTCACTCGAGACGAGGCTCAGCGGCGCGCTGAGCTGCTCCACGTCGAGTCCTACACCGTGGAGCTCGACCTCACCGGGCACGAGCAGGGCGACACCTTCGGCTCGCGCACCGCCGTCAAGTTCTCCTGCACCGAACCGGGCGCGACCAGTTTCATCGAGATCGCCGCCGAGCGCATCGAGGACGCGTTCCTCAACGGCGAGCCGGTCGACCTCACGGCCTACGACCCCAAGGACGGGCTGAAGATCACCGGCCTCGCGGCCGAGAACGAACTGGTCGTCAACGCGGTGTTCGCGTACTCGACCGACGGCCAGGGCCTGCACCGCATGACCGACCCGGTCGACAAGGAGACGTACCTCTACTCGCAGTTCGAGGTCGCCGACGCGCAGCGCGTGTACGCGTGCTTCGACCAGCCGGACCTCAAGGCCGCGTTCACGTTCCAGGTGCGCACCCCCAAGCACTGGACCGTGATCTCGAACATGCCGACCGAGTCCGTCCACGTCGTCGAGGACGTCAACCTCAAGGTGACGCTGTTCGAGCAGTCGGTGCGGATGAGCCCGTACATCACCGCGATCTGCGCGGGCCCGTACTACGGGGTGCACGAGGAGCACGACGGGATCGGCCTGGGCCTGTACTGCCGCCAGTCCATGAAGGACTACCTGGACCCGGAAGGGGTCTTCGAGGTCACCCGCCAGGGCTTCGACCACTTCCACGAGCACTTCGGGGTGCGGTACCCGCTGCCGAAGTACGACCAGGTCTTCGCCCCCGAGTACAACTTCGGCGCGATGGAGAACTTCGGCTGCATCACGATCGCCGAGGCCTCGTTCCTGTTCCGCAGCCAGGTCACCGACTTCGAGCTCGAGCAGCGCGCCAACGTGATCCTGCACGAGATGGCGCACATGTGGTTCGGCGACCTCGTCACCATGCGCTGGTGGGACGACCTGTGGCTCAACGAGTCCTTCGCCGAGTGGGCCAGCCACTGGGCGAACGTCGAGGCCACCCGCTTCGACGGGGCGTGGACCACGTTCCTCTCGGCGCGCAAGAACTGGGGCTACGGCGCCGACCAGCAGCCGACCACGCACCCGGTGTACACCGCCGCCGGTGACACCGAGGAGATCCAGGCCAACTTCGACGGCATCACCTACTCCAAGGGCGCCTCGATCCTCAAGCAGCTCGTCGCCTACGTCGGCATCGACCCGTTCCTGGCGGGCCTGCGCGCGTACTTCGCGAAGCACCAGTTCGGCAACGCGGTCTTCCAGGACCTGCTCGGCGAGCTGGAGGCCGCGAGCGGCAAGGCGCTCAAGGACTTCGCGGACACGTGGCTGCGCACCGCCGGCGTCTCGACCCTGCGTCCCGACGTGGCGGTCGACGCCGACGGGAACTACACGAAGGTGACGGTGCTGCAGGAGGTCCCGGCCGAGCACCCGACGCACCGCACGCACCGCATCGCGATCGGCCTGTACGACCTCGAGGGCGACGCCCTCGTGCGCCGCGACCGGATCGAAGTCGACGTCACGGGCGAAGCGACCGAGATCACCGCGCTCGCAGGGGTCAAGCAGCCGGACTTCCTGCTGCTCAACGACGACGACCTGACGTACGCGAAGCTGCGCCTGGACGAGCGGTCGCTCGCCACGGCCGTCGAGCACACCTCGGCGCTCGAGGACTCGCTCGCGCGGGCCCTGATCTGGGCGGCCGCGTGGGACATGCTGCGCGACGCCGAACTGCCCGCGACCCAGTTCGTGGAGCTCGGCTGCCGCTCGCTGACCACCGAGACGGACATCAACATCGTCACGGTGGCGCAGCGGCAGGTCGCCGGGGCGCTCGCCTACGCCGACCCCGCCAACCGGGCCGCCCTGCGCGAGTCCTGGGCGCAGGCCGCGAAGACCGCGATGGAGGCCGCCGCGCCGGGCTCGGACCCGCAGCGGTCGTGGGCGAAGGCCTACGCGTCCGCGTCGCGCTCCGAAGCCGACCTGGCCCGCATCGCCGGATGGCTCGAAGGCAACGAGGTCCCCGAAGGCCTGGCCGTGGACGCCGACCTGCGGTGGGCCCTGCTCACCGGGCTCGTCGGCAACGGGGCCGTGGCCGAGGACGCCGTCGACGCCGAACTCGACCGCGACTCGACCGCCGACGGCCAGCGCCTGGCGATCATCGCCCGCGCGGTGGTGCCGAACGCGGAAGCGAAGCAGCGCGCCTGGGAGCGGATCACCGACCCCAACTCGGAGAACTGGGTCCGCCGGTCCTCGATGCTCGGCTTCGCGCCGCTCGACCAGGCCGACCTGGTGCGCCCGTACCTGCAGCCGTACCTGGACGCCGTGCCGGAGCTGTGGGAGAAGCTGGGCGCGCAGCAGGCCGTCGAGTTCTCGAAGCTCGCGTTCCCGTCGAACCTCATCGAGGCCGAGACGCTCGAGAAGCTCGACGCGTGGCTCGCCGAGGACCGGCCCGCGCCGGTCAAGCGCGGCGTCGCCGAGGGCCGGGCGGACGTCGCCCGCGCCCTGAAGGGCCGCGAACTGGACAAGTCCGCTTAAAACCGGATCGAGTCTCTCGGGGCTCCGGGACCGCCGCGCACAACGGCGGTCCCGGAGCCCCGAGCGCTTTTCGCGCCGTTGATAAGCTCGCCGTGACCCACCCCCGTGTGCCTCCCTGGCGATCCTGCGCCTTCCAACACAGAGGAGAGAGCCGTCTTGTCCGCGCTTTTGCCGGTGGCCGTCCTGAGCGCCACCTTGGTCGCGTTGTTCGGGATCGTCCTGCCGCTCCTGCTGCTCGGGCCCGTGCTCGCCTCGCGCACCCGCCCGCAGCCGCAGCAGCTGATGTTCGCCGTCGTGCTGCTCATCCCCACCGTGCTCATCGGCTCGGGCTTCATGGCCTGGTGGGCCGTGGACTGGCTGCGCCGCTACGACGTGCCCGCGCCCGAGCTCGTCGGCATCGCCCTGGTCGCCGCGGCCGTGATCGGGCTGATGGCGCCGTTGCGCCTGCCCGGCGGGAACGGGCCGTTCTGGCTCAAGCCGCTCCTCGGGCTCGCCTCGGGCGTGCTCGTGCCGATGTCGATCATCTGGTCCATCGACGCGGGCCTGCACGAGGTCGCCGCGTGCGGCATCGGCGTGCTCGTCCTCGCCGTGCTCGTGGTCGCGTTCCGGCTCGTCGCGAAGCCCCTCGCCGACCGCCGCCAGGCCAAGCAGGCCCGGAACTCGGTGCGGCGCTTCCAGGGGCAGCTCGTGGACGTCACGGACGCGGCCTGGAGCCTGTCGAGCGCGCGCGGGGACGCGAACCGGATCGTGCTCACCTACAACGGCGAGTCCGGCGGCAAGTCCGTGGGCGCGGCCCTCATGCTCAAGCGCGACATGGAGTGGGTGCCGAAGGCCAAGGAGAACGAGTCGGCCGTGTTCGAACTCGCGAAGGGCCTCAACGGCCAGCCGACCGAAGCGGTCCTGGCCCAGAAGCAGATCGGCTCCCCCGCGACGCTGACGATGCGCATCCCCGGGACGACGATCCTGTCGATCCGCGAGACCGTCGCCGATTCCCTCTCGTGGGTCGAGTTCATCTCCAAGCTCGAGCTCACCGAGGCCGACGACCTGCTCAAGCGGCAGTTCCCCGAGGACGCCAAACGCAAGTAGCCCAAAGCGAAGCGAAGGCCCGGAAGCGGAAGCTTCCGGGCCTTCGTCGTATGCGCGCTAGCGGCTCGCGGCGGTCTCGGCGAGCATCCGCAGGCCGGTGATGATGCCCCCGGCCAGCTGGCCGGCGCCGAACGCGGCCTCCATCGAGAAGACCACGAGGGCCGCCGAGCGGTCCGGGACCTTCTCCTGGGCGAGCTTGCCGGTCACGATCTCCAGCTGCCGCTGCTCGGGCGAGACGGCGACGAGGATCGAGCGGTCCGGGTCGGCGAGCTTGTCGTGCAGCGCCTCGGCCGCGCCGCGGACCGGGTCGTGCAGCGGGCCGACGTAGACGCTGTAGTGCAGGCCGCCGCCGTCGCGCTCGGCCACGGACAGGGCCTCGTCGATGTGGAGCAGCTGATGGGTGTCGAAGGGTCCTTCGAGCATCGCGGGCCGGACGTTCTCCGGGCTCTTGTCGACGCCCTCGACGATCGCCACCTGGTTACCACTTGCCATGCGAGCCTCCCTTGGGTCCACTGGCGAAGGTCTCGGCGCCGTGGGCGCCGGACTCGAGTTCGGCCAAGCCGGACTCGCCTGCCACCGCGCCATTGCGGGCGACGAACCACACCGGTTTGAAGTTGTAGGGCTCACCCGCGCGGTAGCGGGACTGGGGCCTCGGGTGTCGCAGGAAGATCAGGGCGAAGACCGCGACCACGACCAGGATCGGGGCGCCGAAAAGTATCAGCCAGTCCTGGAAATTCATGTTGCTCCCCTAAATTCAGGTACAGGATGACTCGGCGGACTTGCGACTGGCAAGGGGCGCCGTCACCATGTCCCTCAGACTAATCCAATTACGCCCCTCACATCGCCGCAGGTGGTAACTCGGTGCAGCCGGTCGCACCAGTCGCGAATGCGTCGGTGCGCCAAGGCGAGTACGCGAACAGGGCCCGCCGGACGTCTTTCGACGTTCGGCGGGCCCTGCGCGTCCGATGGCGACGGGCGCCCGTTACGAGAGGCGGGCGCGCTCCTTCCCATGGCGGGGCAGCCAGGCCTCCCACGCCGGGTCCGGGCGGCGCTGGCCGCGGAAGCCGCGCAGCTGCCAGCCCGAAGGCGGGCGGGGCACGCGCGGCAGGCGCCAGCCGAGCTCGGCCAGGGTCTTGTCGCTCTTGCGGTGGTTGCAGGGGGCGCACGCCGCCACGACGTTGTCCCACGTGTGCGTCCCGCCGCGCGAGCGGGGCACCACGTGGTCGATGGTCTCCGCCGACGCGTTGCAGTACACGCATCGCCAGTCGTCACGCGCGAACACGCCGCGCCGAGACGGGCTCGACCCGACCTGCCTGGGGATCGGGACGTAGCGGTTGAGGCGGACCACCGAGGGGACGGGAATGTGCATGGTTTCCGAGCGCAGAAAACCGTCACCAGGAGTGACGGTTTCGGCCTTCCGAGTGAGCAGCAGCACTGCCGCCCGCTTGACCGGTATCACGCACAGCGGCTCGTAGCTCTGGTTCAGAACGAGGGCGGAGCCCAGCGTGGCGTTGTGCGTGAAGAGATTCGGGAGCAACCCTGGGGCAGGGTCATCGCTGTCGAGCGTGCTCCTATGTCGAGGACCTATCACGGTGACGTACCTCCAAGCCATCGGTCCCGTCAAGTTTGACCTAAATCTCAGAAAATTGCACCCTGGTTCCGTGGGATCTTGAATGACACGCGAATATCGTCTGTGCGGACCCGCGACGACGCCGGATCGGACGGACGTCGGTAAGGGTGCGCGCGGGGCGTGAACACTGCCATCGCGCCTCGATGACCTTGAGAAGGACGAACGTGGAACTGCTTGCCGCCAACGAGGGGACCCCGCCCTGCGACGCGGGGTTCAACTCGTGCTCGCTGCTGTACAAGATCACCGGCAGCGAGGGCTTCGCCGTCGACGGCGGCGTCGTCCTCGACAAGATCGGGCAGGTCCTGCTCATCATCGTGGCGGCCTTCTTCCTGCGCTGGCTCGTCAACCGCGCCATAGGCCGCATCATCAAGCAGGTCACCTCCATCAAGGGCCCCCAGTCGATCGCCGAACTCGCGGACAAGCTCGGCTCCGGCAACGCCCGCCGGGACGAACTCCTCGGCGACCGCAGCGACAAACGGGCCGAAACCCTCACCGGCGTGCTCCAGCACGTCGCCGGGATCGTCATCTTCACGGTCGCGTTCATGCTGGTCCTCAGCGCCTTCAACGTCAACCTCGCCCCGATCCTCGCCAGCGCCGGCATCGCCGGCATCGCGATCGGCTTCGGCGCCCAGAACCTCGTGCAGGACTACCTGGCCGGGATCTTCATCCTCATCGAGGACCAGTACGGCGTCGGCGACAACGTCGACGTCGGCGACGCCCAGGGCACCGTGGTCGACATGGGCCTGCGCGTCACCACGCTGCGGTCGCTCGACGGGACCCTCTGGTACGTGCGCAACGGCCAGATCCTGCGCGTCGGCAACTCGAGCCAGAGCTGGGCGTACGTGGTGGTGGACACGCCGCTGCCGCCGACCGCGGACATCGACAAGGCCGGCGAGGTCATCACCCAGGTCGCGGAGGGCTTCGTCGAGGACGAGGAGTGGAGCCCCCACATCCTCAAGGAGCCCGAGTACCTCGGCCCGATCGAGATGACCATCGACGAGATCAAGGTGCGCCTCGGCGTGCGGACCACCTCCGACCAGCAGTGGGCCGCCGGGCGCGAGCTGCGGCTGCGGGTCACCGAGGCGCTTCGGGAGGCCGGGGTCATCGACCTGGCGTCCTCCGGGCGGATCTACGTGCCCCGCTCGGCGGCGGGAGGGGCCGCTGGTGCGGCAGGGGCGGCCGGGACGACCGCGTAGTCCTGCGTCGTCGACGTGCGGTGCAGTGCCGTTCAGTGCTGTGCCGTCTGAGTGATATACGGCCCATTCGGTGTGACGCGTGCCGGATCGGCTTCCGTGTCGGTCCCGCCCTTGGCACGATTGGGAGATGCCTAGTGACAGCCCGCGAGCCGTGGTCGCCTTGACCCCGACCGGACAGCCTGCGCCCACGCAGTCCTTCTACGAGGCCGTGGGCGGCGAAGCGACCTTCGAGCGCCTGACGACCGCGTTCTACGCGCAGGTGGCCGACGACCCGATCATGCGCCCGATGTACCCCGAAGAGGACCTGGCCCCGGCCGCCCGGCGGCTGAAGATGTTCCTCGAGCAGTACTGGGGCGGCCCCCACACGTACTCCGAGGAACGGGGCCACCCGCGCCTGCGGATGCGCCACGCGCCTTACACGATCGGCGAACGCGAGCGCGACGCCTGGCTGCGCTGCATGCGCCACGCCATGGACGAGATCGCGCTCACTCCCGAGTACGACAAGGTCATGTGGGAGTACATGGAGCGAGCTGCGGACTTCATGCGGAACGCATGAAGCTTGAGCACAGTATGTGGAACTCGTAGAAGTCGTTCTGCGGCAAGTCAATTCAACGTGAGAACGGAGCGGCGGGTCATCCCGCCGCTCCGTTCTTTCCTCTGCTACTCAGCTCAGGCGAGGCATTGGCGCTCGACCTCGCGGTAGAGCTCGTCGTGGGCCTCGGCCCATTCGATGTACTCGGCGCTGCCGAGGTCTTCGAAGCTGTCGACGGTGCCCGGGTACTCGTCGTCGATCAGGATGTCGAGCGCGTCGGAGCAGGCCTGGCGGGCGTCGGAGTCGAGTTGGAGGGTGTCGCGCTCCAACTGGAGGGCGACGATCTCGTCCTCGAGCTCGTTGCGTTCGGCCTCGACGGCCGCGAGCTCGTCGGCCTGCGCGTCGAAGTCGTTCGTCTTCTCCGAGTAGAGGATCCCGAAGGTCGCCACGCCGGCGAGCAGGGCGAGGGCGATGACGCCGAAGGTGATCGCGGCCTTGTTGCGGGGCTTGCGAGGGGCCATCGGCAGCGGCATGGGCCCGGTCTGCATGACGGGCGGCGGGGGGCCGACCGGTGAGCCGACTGAGGGGGCCATCGGCGGCGGGGTCATCGCGTAGCCCTGGGCGGGCGGGGGCGCCGGCGAGGGGAGTGTCGCCTGCGGCATGGCGCTCGGCGGCGCGGCGGGGGCCGGGCCTTGGGGTGCGACTGCCGGAAGCGGTGCCTCCGTGAGGAAGCCGTCGTTCGATTCGAACGCGGACTGCGGCGACGCGACGGGTGAAGGCGCGTGCTGAGGCGGCGGGGAGGACTGCGGCGCGGCGCCCGGGACGACCTTCACGGTGGCGTCGTTCTCGCCCGAGAACACGGAGGGCTGGACCGGGATCGTCGCATCTGCTTGGGGCACTTGGGGTTCGGGTGCCGCGGCGGGCTCGGGGGGACGGTCGCCCTGGGGGTCGGGGGTCATGGGGTGCTCCTATCCAATTTGGAGATGGGGGTTCCTCATGATCGTACCGGCCCAAAGCGAACCGCACCTGCTCAAAGCGCCGCCCCGGGCTCCGACGGGAGCCCGGGGCGGCGGTGCACAACGGTCAGACCGGCAGGGTCTACAGCAGTTCGCCTTCCAGCCACTCGACGAATGTGCCCGAGATCGCTGTGCCGCAATCGATGAGCTCTTCGAGGAGGGCGGTGGTGATGCCGGGGCGGACGGGGACCTGGATCTCGCCGAAGACCGGGAGCGCGCCCGATTCGGTCGGCTCGCCGAGGTAGGCCTTGAGGAAGCGGCGGGTGCGGTTCCACTCGTTCATGGCCGCGTAGCCGCGCTCGGCCCACTCGCGGGGGACGGTCTGGTACGCGCGGGCGCGCAGCACCAGGATGTCGGCGTCGGGGCCCTCGGCGCGGACCTGGACGATGTGGCGCTCCCAGAGGGCCACGATCCCGCCGTTCTCGTCGACGAGGTAGCGGATGTCGAGGCTCTTCAGGGCCGCGATGATGCGGTCCGAGTCGAGCGGGGCGGCGTCGTCGGTCTCCTGGGCGACCGCCTCGGCGGCGATCTGCTCCAGGTCCGTGATGAACTCCGGGTCGATCTCCTCGAGGTCGCGCTTGATGAGGTGCCAGCGGTCGACCTCGGAGATCTGCTCGTGCTCGGGGCCGAGCAGGAGCTGTTCCGCCGTGAGTTCCTGGCGCAGCTCGCGGGAGGCGAACTCGAGGTCGACCTCGTACTCCTCGGTGTCGAGCTCGGATTCCTCGTGCTGCTCGGCGCGCGGGCTCGGGACCGCGCTGGGCTGGCTGCCGCGCGCCTGGGCGCGTTCGGCGGCACCGCCGAGCTCGGTGTCGGCTTCGGCGACCGCCTCGGCGATCGACTCTTGCTGTGCGTCGCGTTTTCTGCTGCGCCACCATGCCATGGTGTTGTCCGCCTTCCCACCCAAAATGCGAATCACTGGCAGTGTTGGGTAATACGTTGGCATTCATCCTGAGCTGAACCATTGGATGTGATTGGTTGTGCTTCGCGGGGCATAGCCAAGTTACGTCGTGTTGCAGTGAGCAGACTAGGGCTCGCTACTGACATGGCACAACCGTCAACCAATCCTGACCAAAAGTATGAACCGTCGTGCGTTTGTTCGCAGGCGCGAACGGGGTACTGTCACCGGTTTCATATGTATCAGAACAGGAAGGGCGGTCCCATCCTCCGGACGTCGGGTATCCGTCACTGATCGGTACAACGATCACCGTGTGTTCCGAATCGGTCACAGCAACGGTAGGCCGCGGTCCCTGTCCCAGACGGCGCCGTAGGTGGCGGCGAGTCCGATGCGGCGCCCGGCCTTGACGACCCGGACGGGGTCCTCGCCGAGGAAGCCCATGCGGCACAGGCCGGCGACGAGTCGGAACTCGACGGGGTAGATCCGGCCGTCGTGTTCGACGCGGAGGGTCACGTGGTCGAGCATGGCGTCGCGCAGGCGGCGGTCGCCGATCCCCTGGCCGCGCCGCTCCCGCAGGGCCTGTGCGGCCTTGCGGTCGATGTCGGCGATGTCGGCGGCGGGCACGGACTCCACGGTCGTCCACGGCGGCCTGGGGAGCCGCCCGCGCCATGCCGCGGCGGGCCGGGGCGCCGGGGAGCCGGCGGCGAGGTCGCCGGCGCGGTAGAGCCCTTCGGCGAGCGGCGAGGCCCCGGCGTCGCGGACGGCGAGGACGCCGATGGGCAGGGCGGCCCAGAGGCGGCCGCCCTGCGCGAGCACGAGCGTGTCGGGGTCGAGCCTGGCGGCGCGGGCCGCGAAGGCGGCCTCGTCCCCGGCGTTCAGCGGGTCGTTCATCGGAGGATCGGCATGCCGCGTCAGTCGGTCCACTGCTCGAGGTACGCCCGCTCCTCGGCGGTGATGCGGCGGGGCCGCTGCGAGACGATGTCGAACGGCACCATGACGGTCTTGGCGCGCAGGGCGAGCTTGTCGTTCGCGGTGAGCTCGTAGGCGAACGAGAACGAGGAGTTCCCGATCCGCTCGACCCAGAGCTCCACGCGGGTCTCGGCGGGCACGGTCACGGGCAGCAGGAAGTCCACCTCGTGGCGGGCCACGACGACGCCTTCGCGGAACCCGGGGATGCCGGATTCCGCGGCGGCGGAGAACATCATCGCGACCCGGGCCTCTTCGAGCAGGACCATGAACTGGTTGTTGTTCACGTGCCCGAAGGCGTCCATGTCCGACCAGCGCAGGGGGACGTCGACCTTGAAGCGCGCCACGGCTAGTCCCGGGTGAGCTTCCGGTGGGTGACGCGGTGCGGGTTCGCGGCGTCGGGGCCCAGGCGCTCGATCTTGTTCTTCTCGTAGGACTCGAAGTTGCCCTCGAACCAGAACCACTTCGGCAGGCCGTCCGCGCCCTCGCCCTCCCAGGCGAGGATGTGGGTGGCGACCTTGTCGAGGAAGGCCCGGTCGTGGGAGATCACGACGGCGCAGCCGGGGAACTCCAGCAGGGCGTTCTCGAGGCTCGAGAGGGTCTCGACGTCGAGGTCGTTGGTGGGCTCGTCGAGCAGCAGCACGTTGCCGCCCTGCTTGAGGGTGAGCGCCAGGTTGAGGCGGTTGCGCTCGCCGCCCGAGAGGACCTTGGTGGGCTTCTGCTGGTCCGGGCCCTTGAAGCCGAACGCGGCGATGTATGCGCGCGAAGGCATCTCGACCTTGCCGACCATGAGGTAGTCGAGGCCGTCCGAGACGACCTGCCACACGGACTTGTCGCCGTCGAGGCCCGACCGGTTCTGGTCCACATAGGAGATGTCGACCGTGCCGCCGATGTTCACGGTGCCCGAGTCGGGCTTCTCGAGGCCGACGATGGTCTTGAACAGGGTGGTCTTGCCGACGCCGTTCGGGCCGATGATGCCGATGATGCCGTTGCGCGGCAGGTTGAAGTCCAGGCCGTTGATGAGCGTCTCGCCGTCGAAGCCCTTGACGAGGTCCTTGACCTCGATCACGGTGGAGCCCAGGCGCGGGCCCGGCGGGATCTGGATCTCCTCGAAGTCGAGCTTGCGGGTCTTCTCGGCTTCGGCGGCCATCTCCTCGTAGCGGCCGAGGCGGGCCTTCGACTTGGTCTGGCGGCCCTTGGCGTTCGAGCGGACCCACTCGAGCTCGTCCCTGAGGCGCTTCTGGAGCTTGGAGTCCTTGCGGCCCTCCACCTTCATGCGCTCGGCCTTCTTCTCCAGGTACGTGGAGTAGTTGCCCTCGTAGGGGTAGGTGCGGCCGCGGTCGAGCTCGAGGATCCACTCCGCGACGTTGTCGAGGAAGTACCGGTCGTGCGTGATGGCGATGACGGCGCCGGCGTAGGAGGCGAGGTGGCGCTCCAGCCAGAGCACGGACTCGGCGTCCAGGTGGTTGGTGGGCTCGTCGAGGAGCAGCAGGTCGGGCGCTTCGAGCAGCAGCTTGCAGAGCGCCACGCGGCGGCGCTCGCCGCCGGAGAGGTTGGTGACGGGCCAGTCGCCGGGCGGGCAGCGCAGCGCGTCCATGGCCTGCTCGATCTTCGAGTCGAGCTCCCAGGCGTTGGCGGCGTCGAGCTCCTCCTGCAGGCGGCCCATCTCGGTCATGAGCTCGTCGGTGTAGTCGGTGGCCATCTCCATGGCGACCTCGTTGAACCGGTCGAGCTTGCCCTGGATGTCCGAGACGGCCTCCATGACGTTCTCCATCACGGTCTTCGACTCGTTCAGCGGCGGCTCCTGCGCGAGCATGCCCACCGTGGCGCCGTTGGCGAGCTTCGCCTCGCCGTTGGAGACCTGGTCCTGCCCCGCCATGATGCGCAGCAGACTGGACTTGCCGGCGCCGTTGGGGCCGACCACGCCGATCTTCGCACCCGGGTTGAAGTACAGGGTGACGTCGTCGAGGACGACCTTGTCACCGTGCGCTTTACGCGCCTTTTCCAAGGTGTAGATGAACTGCGCCACGCTGATCCTTCGCTTGAGCGACGAACTGTACTGAACTGACCGGTGTCAATGATGTCAAGTCCCCGGGGGTATCCGCCAATGGGGCCGTCGCGGGGACCGCCTGCGTCACCGCCACCGCCCGATCACCCGTCCCGGTAGGCTTGCGAAAAGGAGGGAACACGAATTGAGCAACGCATCCTTCATTGTCGTGGCCAACCGCCTCCCCGTCGACGCCGTCGTCGACGACGAGGGAAACCGAACCTGGCGCCGATCCCCTGGCGGCCTCGTCACCGCCCTCGAACCCGTTCTCCAGGCCAACCGCGGCACGTGGATCGGCTGGGCCGGCATCGCCGGCGAGGCCCCCGACGCCTTCGAGGCCGACGGCGTGACCCTCATGCCGGTGCCGCTCAGCGAGAACGAGGTCCTGCGCTACTACGAGGGGTTCTCGAACGCCTCGCTGTGGCCGCTCTACCACGACGCGGTCGAACCGCGCGTCTTCCGCCGCTCCTGGTGGAAGTCCTACTACGAGGTCAACGAGCGGTTCGCCGACGTCTGCGCCCGCGAGGCCGCCCCCGGGGCGGTCGTGTGGGTCCAGGACTACCAGCTCCAGCTCGTCCCCGGGATGCTCCGCGAGAAGCGCCCGGACCTGCGGATCGGGTTCTTCCTGCACATCCCGTTCCCGCCCGTGGAGCTGTTCATGCAGCTCCCGCACCGCATGGAGATCCTCAAGGGCCTCCTCGGCGCCGACCTGGTCGGCTTCCAGCGGCCGCTCGCGGCGCAGAACTTCCTGGCGCTCACCCGGCACCTCCTCGGCTACCGGCCGCGGGGGCACTACGTCACCGTCGACGACCGGCTCGTGCGCGCGGACGCCTTCCCCATCTCGATCGACACCGCGCACAACGAGGAGATCGCCGGAAGCGAGCGGGTCCGCCAGCGCGCCAAGGAGATCCGGGCCGAGCTCGGCGAGCCGGAGACGATCTTCCTCGGCGTGGACCGGCTCGACTACACCAAGGGCATCGAGCAGCGGCTCAAGGCCTTCCGGGAGCTCCTGGAGGACGGCCGGCTGCAGGTGCCGAACGCGGTGATGGTCCAGGTCGCGACCCCCAGTCGCGAGCGGGTGGACCAGTACATGAAGCTGCGCGAGCGGGTCGAGCGCCAGGTCGGGCGCATCAACGGCGAGTACGGGCAGGTCGGCCTCCCGGCCGTGCACTACCTGCACCAGAGCTTCGACCGGTACGAGCTGGCGGCGCTGTACCAGGCGGCCGACGTGATGGCGGTGACCCCGCTGCGCGACGGCATGAACCTGGTGGCGAAGGAGTACGTGGCGAGCCGCGTCGACAACCGCGGCGCGCTCGTCTTGAGCGAGTTCGCCGGTGCCGCAGGCGATCTGAGGCAAGCGTTCCTGGTGAATCCGCATGATTTGACCGATTTGAAAGACGGATTTGTGACAGCCGCGAACGCGCCTCTCGACGATAAGATGAAACGGATGCGCGCCATGAGGCGTTATCTGCGCAAGCACGATGTCAGTCGCTGGGCGCGCAGTTTCCTCACAGCGCTAGGAGTTCCGGAGCGCAGCGCGGCGTACAATCCGGGCAGCCCGCCTGCCGAAGTCTGATACCCGGCGGTCGGGCGGCAGGCACAGACATTTCCGCAACGACGGTGTTGGAGAGATACGCCACGATGACCGCACCACGCCCTGAGGGCCCCGATTTCAGCTCCTCCGAAGAGCTGCGCTCGGCCCTCACACTGCTCGCACGCGTTCCGCAACTGCTGATCGCGTGCGACTACGACGGCACGCTCGCGCCGATCGTCACCGATCCTTCGCAGGCCATGCCGGTTCCCGAGTCGGTCTCGGCCCTGCGGACGCTGGCGAACCTGCCGCAGACGAAGGTCGCGGTCATCTCCGGCCGGGCGCTGCGGGACCTGGCGGCGCTCTCCCGCCTGCCTTCCGAGATCCACCTGGTCGGATCCCACGGATCCGAGTTCGACATCGGCTTCACCCGGGCGCTCTCCAGCGAGGACCAGCGGTTGCGCGACAAGCTCGTGGCAGAGCTGTCGGCGATCGCCGAACGCTACGAGGGCGCCCGGATCGAGCCCAAGCCGGCCGGCTGCGCGCTGCACGTCCGCGAAGCGTCGGAGCAGGACGCGATGCGGGCCGTCGAGGACGTCCGCGAAGGTCCGTCCACTTGGGACGGCGTGCAGACCACCGAGGGCAAGGCCGTCATCGACCTGTCCGTGGTCGCCACCCACAAGGGCGACGCGCTCGACAAGCTGCGCCACCAGCTGGGGGCCTCCGCGGTCCTCTTCCTGGGCGACGACGTGACCGACGAGAATGCGTTTGCGCACCTCCACGGTCCCGACGTGGGCGTCCGCGTCGGCCCCGGCCCGACCCGCGCCGCGTTCCGCATCTCCGACCCCGAGGACGTGGCGAAGCTCCTCGCGCGCCTCGTCGACACCCGCCGCGCCTGGCTGCAAGGCGAGCAGGCCCAGCTGATCGAGCGGCACACGATGCTCGCCGACGGCGCCAACCACGCGCTCCTCACCCCTGACGGGCGCGTCACCTGGATGTGCCACCCGCGTCCGGACTCCGGCTCGGTCTTCGCCGACCTCCTCGGCGGCGAGCACGCCGGCCACTTCAGCGTCCAGCCCGTCAACGCCGGCATCCCGCTCGGGCAGCGGTACGTGTCCGGCACGATGACCGTCGAGACCCGCTGGCCGGGCCTGTCGGTCACCGACTGGCTCGACTCGACCCCGCGCCGCCGCGGCGACCTCAACGCCACCGTCCTCGTGCGCGAGATCAACGGCGAGGTCCCCGTCAAGATCACGTTCGCGCCCCGCCCCGAGTTCGGGCAGCTGCCGGTGCAGCTCCAGCCCGTCGGGGACGACGGCCTGCACGTCCTCGGCGGCCGCGAGCCCATCAGCCTGCGCTCGCCGGGCGTGGACTGGCACATCGAGTACGACGGGCAGCACTCGCTCGCCGTCGCCGTCGTGGACCTCGCCGCCGTCGGCGGGAACCTGGTCCTCGAGATGCGCGCCGGCTCGTCGAGCCTCGACGACTGGAAGCCGGGCGTGGGCGTCCGCCGCCGCACCACCGAAGCCGGGTGGCGCAACTGGTCGGACTCGCTCAAGCTCCCGCGCGTCGAGACCGAGATGGTGTCGCGTTCCGCGCTGGCGCTCAAGGCGCTGTGCTTCCAGCCGACCGGCGCGATCCTCGCCGCGGGCACCACCTCGCTCCCCGAGGAGCTCGGCGGCGTGCGCAACTGGGACTACCGGTTCTGCTGGATCCGCGACGCCGCGATGACCGCGAACGCCCTCGTCGACCTCGGCTCGCTGCAGGAGGCCGAGTCGTACTTCGCGTGGGTCGCCGGGATCATCGAGCGCACCGCGGGCCACCCCGAGCGGCTCGCCCCGCTGTACGACATCGAGGGCATGGCCCCGAGCCCCGAGGCGATCATCGACACGCTCCCCGGTTACGCCGGGGCGCGGCCGGTGCGCATCAACAACGCCGCGTCGAACCAGGTCCAGCT
Source organism: Glycomyces lechevalierae (assembly GCF_027622945.1). Lineage (GTDB taxonomy): Bacteria > Actinomycetota > Actinomycetes > Mycobacteriales > Micromonosporaceae > Glycomyces > Glycomyces rutgersensis. The sequence goes on from NZ_JAPZVQ010000011.1 coordinate 158,430, forward strand.
GGACGTGTTCGGCCCCGTGGCGATGCTCGTCGAGGCCGTGGCGCAGCGCCGCGGGCACCTCTCGGACTTCGAGAGCCAGGTCCTCGGCAGCATGGTCGAGGCCGTCGCGAAGCGCTGGCACGAGCCCGACCACGGCATCTGGGAGGCCCGCCAGGCCCCCCGGCACCACGTGTACTCGAAGGTCATGTGCTGGGTGACCGTGGACCGCGCGCTCAAGGTCGCCGAGCAGTTCGGCATGGAGTACGGGCCCGACTGGCACGAGCTGCGCGACCAGATCGCGAAGAACGTGCTCGAGCTCGGCTGGAACGACGAGGCCGGGGCCTACACGGCCGCGTACGGCCACGAGGACCTCGACGCCGCGTCCCTGTGGATCGGCCTCTCCGGGCTGCTCCCGCCGGACGACCCGCGCTACCTCCGGACCGTCCTCAAGATCGAGGCCGGCCTGCGCTCGGGCCCGACCGTGTACCGCTACCACCGCGACGACGGCCTGCCGGGCACCGAGGGCGGGTTCATCATCTGCGCCGCATGGCTCGCCGAGGCGTACCTGCAGGTGGGCCGCCGGACCGACGCCGAGGAGCTGTTCGAGCAGATCCTCGCGTGCGCGGGCCCGACGGGCCTCCTGCCCGAGCAGTGGGACCCGATCGCCGAGCGCGGCCTGGGCAACCACCCGCAGGCGTACTCGCACCTGGGCCTCATCCGGGTCGCGAACCTGCTGAACGGCCAAAGCGGCCGCATCTGAGGCACCCTCAAGGCGAGGGCTACTCTGTTCAGGACGATACGGCGAAGCTTGCGAGCCGTGCAGGGACACAGTCCGACTCCTGACAGGAAGCCCTCGCCTTGAGCTCCCCCACTCCTGCCATTCCCGGCTACCGCGACTTCGCGATGGTCGCGCACGGTTCGACCGCGTTCGTGTACACGGCCGTCCAGGAGCGCCTCGACCGGACGGTCGCGATCAAGGTCCTGCTCGTCGACGACGACATGACCACCGCGGAGTCGGTCGAGAAGGAGCTCGAGGCCACCGTCGCGGTCTCGAACCACCCGCACATCGTCTCGATCATCGACACCGGCCACACCGAGGCCGGGCAGCCGTACATCGTCATGGAGTACTGCGAGGGCGGCTCGTACTCGGCGATCCTGAAGGCCAACGGGCCCTTGCCCGTCGACGACGTGATCGACGTGGGCGTCAAGATCGGGCAGGCGCTCCAGGCCGCGCACAACGCGGACATCCTCCACCGGGACGTCAAGCCGCAGAACATCCTCCGCGGCCAGTACGGTCCCGCCCTGGCGGACTTCGGCATCGCGCGCACGCCCGCCTCGCTGGCGGCGACGGCCGCGATCGACAAGCTCACGCCGCTGCACGCCTCCCCTGAAGCGCTCCTGCGCCAGGCCCAGACCTCCGCGAGCGACCTGTTCAGCCTCGCGTCGAGCATGTGGCACCTCCTCGCCGGGTACGCGCCGTTCGCGAACCCCGAGGGCGGCACCGACCCCGACACGCACCGCGAGCGCGTCACCTCCGATGCGCCGCCGCCGAAGCTCCCGCGCGAAGACGTGCCCGAGTGGCTCGAGAGCCTGCTCGTGCGCGGCCTCTCCCGCGACCCGGACCGCCGTCCCGCCTCGGGGCAGGCGTTCGCCGAGGAGCTGCAGCGCGGCATGTACGGCGGCGGGGTCGGCAAGGCCTCCGCGCCGGCCGTGATCGGCGACGTGAGCAACGAGGAGACGGTCTACCGGCCCGAGGTCGCCTCGCGCGGCACCCGGGTTCCGTTGGACCCGTTCGCACCCGTGCAGCCCGTGCCGCAGCCCGAACGCGGCGGCACCCTCGGCAGCGGCCTCACCGGCGGCCGCACCGGCGGGTACGGCGCGGAGCTCGGCCACGCGGTCGACCCGCGGTACGCGCAGCTCGACGGGAGCACGCAGGGCGGCCCGGTCTCGGCCGCGCCGTTCTCGGGCGCCCCGATGAGCGCCCAGCCGTTCTCGGGGGCGCCGATGAGCGCCCAGCCGTTCTCCGGTGCGCCGCAGCAGATGGCGCCCAACATCGCACCCTACTCGGCGCCGCCGCAGGCGCCGGTGAGCATGCAGCCGCCGCCGATGCCGTGGGGCCAGCAGTCGCCCCAGCAGCAGGCGGCCCGGCAGGAGCAGGTGTTCGCCCCGCCGGTGATCGGCCGAGACGGCACCAAACCGCGGAAGACCAAGGCGTACAAGGCGCCCAAGCAGATCCAGCCGAAGCAGAAGGACGAGCGGAGCCTCAAGGGGTACGTGTACCTCGGGCTCGCGATCACCGTGCTGCTCGGCGGGATCATGAGCGTGTGGCTGTGGATCCTCACGCCGAACAAGGACGCCGACGACCTGGAGCAGGCGAACACCGAGGGCGGCGGGGCCGCGCAGGAGGTCGCGATCGAGTCGTGGAGTGACGGCGAGGTGTCCCTGACGTGGACGCCGGCCGCGGACGCCGACGGCCTGCGGTACATCGTCTTCGCCCAGCGCGTCGGCGACGAGCAGGCCGAGCCGCTCAACCCGGACGGCACCACCGAGACCGAGTTCAGCACGGCGGGCCTGATCCCCACCGAGGACTACTGCTTCACCATCGGCGTACTGCGGAGCATCGACGACGTGCCGATGTCCGAACCGGTCTGCACCGCGGATCTGGGCGACTGAGACGCCCGCCCCATTGGGGATCGTCCGATCGGGTGAGGCGCACCGCTTCAGACGGCTTATTCGGAGTGCCTTCGATAAACCGATCACGGAATGCCGAAGCGCCATTCTCGAACAGGCGATCGAGCAATTCCGGGAGCGGTGAAACCCGGGCAAGAGAAAAGCGCCCCACGCCCTGGCGGGCATGGAGCGCGAACGTCGCGGGTGCGAAACCTAAGCGGCGACGGCCTCGGCAGCGAACGCGTCCGCCTCTTCGAGGGTCTTGAGGGTGGTGTCCCAGCCCTGCTCCGCGGGGAGCTTGGCGGCGAGGCCCTCGATCTCGGCCTTGATCTTGGCGCCGTGACCGGCGGCGGCGAGGGCCTTGACGGCCTCGGTGAACGCCTCGGAGCCGGTGGCGAGGTGCAGGGTCTTGCCGTCGACCAGGTTGCGCAGGTACACGTGCTTCCCGTTGTTGAGCGGGATCAGGTACTTGAACTCGCCGAGGACGTTGAGGCCGCCAGCGGCCCCGCCCTTCTGGCCGGCCTTGACGGAAGCGCGTGCTGTCTTGGAAGTGTTGGCTGCCACGCCGGTCTCCTCACCATGTCGTGTAAGACGAATCTTCGGCCCGGCGCAGGGAGAGCAGCTCGAAAGGCGGGCTCTGAACCTGGGTTGGACCACAAAAGAAAACCGACAGTCCGCCGGTCATGCGCAAGTCTAGCTCAGCCCTGCGGTGCGGCAACTAGCACACGTACCGGGTGTGACGCATCGAATGATCGAAAAAGTGAGCCGCCGGGGCGCTTTAAGCCTAGCGCGATGCTTTCGAAGCTGTCAGTATGTAACTGAGCGGAATAGCGTGCCGGGTTCGAGTTCATCCCACTCTCATCCCGGCCGATGCTCGTTGCACGGCTTTAAGTCGTAGCGAAATGACCACAAGGAGTGAGCCAGTACTCAGAGACGCCGATTCCCGAGGAGGTGCGCGATGCAGACACGCGGCGTGATCTACATCCACTCCAGCCCGTCTGCGGTCTGCCCGCATGTCGAGTGGGCGATCGGCCGGGTCCTGGAGCGCTCCGGCTCCAACGCGAGCCAGGGCGTGAAGCTGGGGTGGACCCCGCAGAACGCCGAGCGCGCCACCATGCGCGCCGAGCGCCCCTGGACCGGCTACGCCGGCATGGGCGCCGAGTTCGCGAAGGCCCTCGCCCAGTGGCCGATGCTGCGCTTCGAGATCACCGAGGATCCGAGCGCGGGCGTCGACGGCGAGCGGATCATGCACGTCCCGGGCCGGGGTATCTACCGTGCGGCGATGAGCGCCGGCGGCGAGATCATGATCGCCGAGGACCGCATCCGCGCGCTCCTGGCGACCACGACCAGCGCCGAGGCGCTGCGCAACGGACTGGACCAGCTGCTGGGCCTGGAATGGGACCGCGAACTGCGCCCCTACCGGCAGGCCGCCGGCGGCACCGAGCAGTCCTGGCTGTCGCAGGTCGGCTAGTCAGGCCCTTATAGACGAAGCGATTCGGGCCCCGCGTGGCGATCACGCGGGGCCCGAACGCGTCGTGGCCCTCAAGGGCTGTCGTACCCGCGAGCGATCATCGATTCGGGGGCGGTCGCGTTCGGACACACCCGACCCCGGGGAGCGGAGGCTTCACAACGCACGACGATGCCCGCGACGCTTTGCGTCGCGGGCATCGCTGTTCGTTCTGCTTGCGGCCCTTACAGATCGGCCGTCAGGTTGTCGAAGTTCGGGCCGTCCGTGCGGGAGCGCTTGAGCTCGTAGAAGCCCGGAGTGGTGGCCACGGCGTAGACGCCGTCCCAGAGCTTCGCGGCGGCCTCGCCCATCGGGGCGGGGGTGACCACGGGGCCGAAGAGGCCGACCTTGACGCCCTCGTCGTTCTCGACCGCGACGACCGGGGTGCCGACATCGGTGCCGACGAGGTCCATGCCGCGGTGGTGCGAGGCCTTCAGCGCCTCGTCCCACTCCTCCGTCTTGCCGGCGTCGGCCAGCTCGGCGGGAAGGCCGACGGCCTCGAGCGCGGCAGGGAGGTAGACCTCGGCGTCCTTCTCGCCGCCGAGGTGGATGCGGTTGCCCAGGGCGGTGTAGAGGCGGCCCAGGGTCTCGTTGTCGTACTGCTGCGCCACCGCGGTCGCGACCCGCACGGCCGGAACGGTCTTCGGCAGCAGGTTCTGGTAGAACTCGGGGAGCTCGTCGAGCTTCGGCTCGTTGAGCACGAAGAGGCTCATCACGTTCCAGCGGACGTTGATCGGGCGGAGCTTCGCGGCCTCGAGGATCCAGCGGGAGGTCATCCACGCCCACGGGCAGGCGGGGTCGAACCAGAAGTCGACGGTCTTGGTTTCAGCCATGCGCACTACACTACTTCAAATTTAAACAACCTTCCTGGGCGGCTCGACCCTATGATCGAGACACAACGCGGAACCACGATAAAAGGGATAAACTTGCCGTCGATGCTGGTGAATACGCGACAAGATGACATAACGGGCCGCCTTTTCACGCCCTCCCCGGAGCCGGCTCCGCTGGACGGCCGCGGCCCGCTGATCGAGATCCTCACGCTCTCGCGCCTGCGCGCGGGCGGCGACGCGCCCGCCCTCGCGCGGCCGTTCCGCTCCGACCGGCACTGCCTGCTCACCCTCAACTCGGGCGCGGTGCGGCACAGCGTGGACTTCACCGAGCACGACCTCGCGCCGGGCCAGTGGCTGTGGGCGCGGCCGGGCCAGGTCCAGCAGTGGGGCGGCCTCGAACAGGCCGAAGGCACCGTCATCCGCTTCGCGACCGAGTTCCTGGACCCCGACACCGCGATCGGCGTCTGCGTCGACGACCCGCACGCCCCCGTCGTGCGCGTCCCTTCGAGCGAGGACCACGCGCTGCTACGCGCGGCGACCACGCAACTGCAGTGGGAGCACTCGGCGGACCGGCTGCCGCTGGACACCCGGCTGCAGGTGCTCCGCCACCTCCTCGCGGTGCTCGTGCTGCGCATCGCGAGCCTGCCCGCGCCGCAGGCCGGGCCGGACCCGAGCGAGGTGTACCTGGCGTTCCGCGACGCCGTCGAACGCGACTACGCGAACTCGCGGCGGCTCAGCGACTACGCCGAGGCGCTCGCCTACTCCCCCAGGACGCTCTCGCGGGCCACGCTCGCGGCGGCGGGGATCCCCGCGAAGGAGTTCATCGACCGCCGGGTCATCTTGGAGGCCAAGCGGATGCTCGCCTGCTCCCCGATCCCGGCCGCCCGCATCGGCGACCGGCTCGGCTTCAGCAGCGCCACCAACTTCAACAAGTTCTTCGCCCAGCGGACCGGGATGACCCCGATCGCCTTCCGGGCCTCGGCCCAGACCAGGGGCGCCTAGCTCGCCGCCGCGAAGACCGTCTCCGGCTTCGCCTTGCCGTCCTGCTCGATCATGACCGCGAGGAGGTCGCCGGCCCCGCTGAGGACGGCGTACCGGCCGTCGATCCCGGCGGCGTCGAGCGGCTTGCCGTAGGACAGCGCCTTGGCTTCGACCTCGGTCGCCGTGCGCGTGGGCATGAGCCGCGCGGCCGCGTCGCCCATCGTGAGCGCGCCCAGGGGTTCGCCCGCCTCGGACCGCTCCGCGAGCGCCTCCAGGGTCGCGGCGGTGTCGATGCCGAAGCCGCCGATCCTGGTGCGCCGCAACGCGGTCAGGTGTCCGCCGACGCCGAGGGCGGCGCCGAGGTCACGGGCGATCGCGCGGATGTAGGTGCCCGAGGAGCACGAGACGTCCACGTCCACGTCAACGAATTCGCCCTCGCGGCGGATGGCTTCGATCGCGATCGAGGCGATCGTGACACGCCGGGCCTTCAGCTCGACGGTCTCGCCGTCGCGCACGCGCTTGTAGGCGCGCTGGCCGTCGATCTTGACAGCGCTCACCGCGCTCGGCACCTGGTCGATCTCGCCGGTCATCGCGGCGAGGCCCGCGCGGATCGCGTCGTCGGCGACCGCCGACGCATCGGCGCTCGCGGTCACGTCGCCTTCGGCGTCGTCCGTGACCGTGGCCTGGCCGAGCCGGATCGTCGCGGCGTAGGACTTGTCAAGGCCGGAAACGTAGGTCAGCAGTTTGGTGGCCTTGCCGACGGCGACGATGAGCACGCCGGTCGCCATGGGGTCGAGCGTGCCGCCGTGGCCGACCTTGCGGGTGCCGCAGATGCGGCGCATCCGGGACACCACGCCATGCGAGGTGATGCCCTGCGGCTTGTCGACGACGACGAGTCCCGGCTGCGGCGCGGGTTTGGCGGATCTGGGCGGCACTGTGGTCACGGTCGTAGAGGCTAACCGCGCCCCGCACCGCACCCGCCGCGCGGGTCGCTACTGGTGCCGGTCGAGCGATTCCTGAAGGGCGCGCAGGGCCGCCGCCTTCTCCTCGTCCCAATTATCGGGACGAGTGCGGCGCTTCCGTCGGGTCGATGAATGAGTCTTCATCCTCGACACCTTAACGAAGGTTCAGGCGGAGTTCCGCGCACAATTCACATAGTGGGATGCGCATTGTCAGGCGCGCTCGGCGCCGGTGACGGCCCACTCACCCGAGCGCAGACGCCAGAGGATCATGCCGAGACGCACGAGCATGAACACGGCGATGCCGCCCCAGATGCCGGTGAGGCCCCACCCGAAGACGAGCGTGAGCCACGTGAACGGCAGGCCGCTGGCGATCGAGATGACGGTCATGTTCCGCATGAACCGCAGGTCCCCCGCGCCGATGAGCACGCCGTCGAGCGCGAAGACCACGCCGGCCACGGGCAGGAGCAGGACGAGCCACGGCCAGATGTAGCCGAGCTGTTCGTGGACGCCCGGCTCGGCGGTGAACAGGTCCGGGAGGACCGGCAGCAGCGCGAGCACGGTGAGCAGGAAGGCCACGCCGTAGCCGAGGCCGACGATCGTCAGCCGCTTCGCGGTGGCGCGCGCGGCGGCGGGCCGGCCCGCGCCGAGGTCGGCGCCGATGAGGGCCTGCGCGGCGATCGCGACGGCGTCGAGCGCCAGCGCCGCGAAGAACCAGAGCTGCATGCCGATCTGGTGCGCGCCGAGGGCGACCGTGCCGACGCGCGCGGCGACGGCGGTGGCCGAGAAGGAGCTGACCTGGAAAGCGATGCCGCGGATGATCAAGTCGCCGTTGGCGACGAGCTGCTTCGACATGAGCTCGCGGTCGATGCGCAGCGGGACGCCTTCGCGGCGCAGGGCGAGGAGGAACAGCACGCCCGATACGGCCTGCGCGAGGGCGTTGGCCCAGGCGGAACCGACGAGGCCGAGTCCGACGGGGTAGACGAGGACGGGCGCGAGGACGGCCGAGAGGAGGAACGAGGCCGTCACGAACCACATGGGGCGCTTGGTGTCCTGCACCGCGCGCATCCAGCCTTGGCCGGCGCCGGCGACGAGCAGGAAGGGGGCGCCGAGGACGGCGACGCGCAGCCATTCGGCCGCGGCCGCTTCGACGGCCGGGTCGTCGCCCATGAGCCCGGCGACGGGGCCGGCGAGGAACTGGAAGGCGACGATCATGACGAGGCCGGCGGCGAGCGCGAGCCAGGTCCCTTGCACGCCTTCGGCGACCGCGCCGGTCCGGTCCCCGGCGCCGTAGCGGCGGGAGGCCCGGGCGGTCGTGCCGTAGGCGAGGACCGCGCCGATGAACGGCGCGAGGCCCATGATGACGCCGCCGAGGGCGAGCCCGCCGAGCGGGACCGCGCCGAGGTGGCCGACGACGGCCGTGTCGATGAGGAGGTAGATCGGCTCGGCCGCGAGCACGACCAGCGCCGGGATCGCGAGGGAAGCGATGCGCCGGTACGAGGCCGGGCGGGGCGTCGTGTCCCGCTCCGGGGTCACCGGGTGGACTCTTCCGAGTCCTCCGCTTCTTCCTTCTCTATGTACGGGTTCTCGTCGCCGGCGTAGGAGGCGCCTTCGGCGATCTTGTGGACCTCGGCGTCGGCCGCGGCGGCCTTCGCGAGGAGCTCTTCGATGCGGTTGGCCTGGTCCGGGACGGTGTCCGCCACGAAGGTGATGGACGGCGTGTGGCGCATCCCGAGGGCGCGTCCGACGGTGGTGCGGAGGTGCCCGGTGGCCCGCTCCAGCCCGGCCGCGGAGGCCTTGACCTGGTCCTCGTCGCCGAGGACGGTGTAGAACACGGTCGCTTCGCGCAGGTCGGGGGTCATGCGCGCGTCGGTGATGGTGACCATGCCGACCCGGGGGTCCTTGAGCTTGCGCACCGCCTGGGCGGTCAGCTCCATGACCCGCTTGGAAACCTGGGCCCGCTTCGACGCGTCTGCCATCGCACTCCTGCCTTCCGCTACACGCGCACCTCGGTTCGGATGCGCCTTACTCATCGACGGCTCTCGGGCTTCGCCGAGGCCGCTCCGCCGCTCGCCGGTGGGCGAGCCGCTACTGGTCTTGCCTTCGTCAATCGTCCTCGGGGCCGAAGACGCGCCGCCGGACGCTCAGGAGCTCCACTTCGGGACGGCCCGCGATGTGGTGCTCGCACGCGTCCAAGAGCTCTTGGACGTGCCGGTTCTCGCCCGCCACGGCGGCGACGCCGATGGTGGTGCGGCCGTGGACGTCCTGGTCGCTGACTTCGGCCACCGCCACCTCGTACTTCCGCAGTGAGGCGACGATCGGGCGCACGTAGGAGCGCTTGGCCTTCAGTGAGCGGGAGTCCGGCGGGAGGAGGAGGTCGAATTCTGCGCATCCGGTGAACACCGCTCTACATTACGCGCCGCCTCCGACATCCCCAAGATGTTTTCACCCCGGGCGCAGCGTGCGCCTCGTGAGTTAGCCCGCTCGGCGACGTTCGCGAGATGAAAATTAGCAGAGTCCGAAAACGTCGGTTTCGCGACCTCCGTCACGGGTTACTGCCAACATGAGGCCGGGAAGCGGGCCGCTCCGGGCGGTCCGCGGGCTTCGTCGAGAAGGAGGAACCATGTCGGCACCGCAAGGCGGGTGGGCCGGGAACCACGAGGAACCGACGAGGCGCTACCCCGCGACCGCCCAGCCGGCGCCGCAACCGCAGCGCCCGACGGTCGACGCCGGGAAGCTCTGGGCGGGCGGGTTCGGCACGGCCGTGGTCGCCGCGCTGGTCGCGCTCGTCGGCATCCTGCTGGTGCGCGGGGTCCTCGGCATCCACATCCTCTCCCCCTCGGACGCGGGGGCGTACGGCGACACGACCACCACCACGTACGCGTTCGGCGCGTTCGGCGTCGCGATCCTCGCCACCGGGGTCGTGCACATGCTGCTGCTGCTCATGCCGCGGCCGATGAGCTTCTTCGTCTGGATCATGCTGCTGGTGATCGCGGTGGGCGTGCTCATCCCGTTCACCGTGGTGGCCGATCTGGACTCGCAGATCGCCACGGCCGGCCTGAACTTCGTGATCGGGATCTGCATCCTGAGCCTGCTGAACTCGGTGGCCGGGATCGCCACCCGGGAGGCGCGCCGACCAGGGGTCGAAGTCATGTGAGGTAGGGCTGGCCCTACCAGGAAGACACAGGACGGCCGGGTCGCCGCGGCGACCCGGCCTTTCTAGTGTTGTCCTATGCGAACAACCCTGCGACAACTGGGCGTCGACACCGGCTATCTGCTCTCGATGTTCTTCATCGCCTTGCCCTCCTTCATCATCGGCCTGGTCGGCACGCTGCTCGGCGTCGGCACCGCCGTCATCTGGATCGGCGTGCCCATCGGCGCCGCCACCCTCCTCGCGATGCGCGGCATGGCCGCCGCCGGGCGGGCCCAGCTCCCGGCCGTGCTGCGCAGGGAGCTCCCCAGGCCGCGGTACAAGCGCGCCCGCGAAGGCGCCTCGGGCCTGCGGCGCTTCCTGACGCCCCTCACGGACGGGCAGTCCTGGCTCAACGTCCTGTGGGCCGTGGCGATCCTGCCGGTGGCGATCACCGGGTTCGTGGTCGCGATCGTGTGGTGGGCGGTCCTGGCCGGGACGCTCCTGTGGCCGCTGTACGGGTGGATCATCATCGCCGCCACCGGGGAGCCCGAGAGCGGACTCGAGTACGCCACGCGCTGGCTCGGCTGGGGCGATTCGTACCTCGCGATGTCCGTGCTCGCGGTCATCGGCGGCGTGGTCATGGCGCTCACGATCGTCCCGGTCCTGCGCGGCCTCGCGCTGGCGCAGGCCTTCATCGGCAAGGGGATGCTCACGTCGATCAGCGGCCTGCACGAGCGGATCGACCAGCTCGAGGAGTCCCGGAACGCGGCCACCTCCGCCGAAGCCGACGCGCTGCGCCGGATCGAGCGGGACATCCACGACGGCCCGCAGCAGCGCCTCGTGGGGCTGGGCATGGAACTGGCCCGCGTCAAACGCCAGCTCGCGACGAATCCCGAAGCGGCGCAGGCGACCCTGGAGGCCGCGATCGCGCAGACGCGGGAGACCATCGACGAGCTGCGGTCGCTCTCGCGCGGCATCGCCCCGCCGATCCTGACCGACCGGGGCCTGGACGCGGCGCTCGCGGCCCTGGCGGCGCGGTCGCTCGTGCCGGTGGAGCTGGAGACGAACCTCAACGGCCGCTACAAGGCGAGCGTCGAGAGCACCGTCTACTTCGTCACGGCCGAGTGCCTGACGAACATCGCGAAGCACTCACAGGCGTCGAAAGCGACGGTATCGGTCGAGGACTGGGGGGATAGGCTGGTGCTCTCGGTCGGCGACAACGGGATCGGGGGCGCGCACGTCTCGAAGGGGCACGGGCTCTCGGGTCTCACCGACCGTGTCAAAGCCGTCGAGGGCCAGTGGACCATCGACTCCCCCGACGGCGGTCCGACCGTGATCGTCGTGGAGGTTCCTAGTGCGTAGGAACAGTGTTTGCTCGTTTTCGGGGAGAGGCGCCGAAGGCGCCGGTGGGTGGGGTGACGGGTGCGGGTAGTGGTGGCCGATGACGCCGTGCTCATCCGTTCAGGGCTGGTCAGGCTCCTGGAGGAGTTCGGCTGCGAGGTGGTCGCCGAGGTCGGCGACGGCGACGCCCTCGTGGAGGCCGTCGCCGAGCACCGGCCGGACGTGTCGGTGGTGGACGTGCGGATGCCGCCGTCCTTCACCGACGAGGGCCTGCGGGCCGCCACCCGCGCCCGCGAGCTCGTGCCGGGCGCGCCGGTGCTCATCCTCAGCCAGTACGTGGAGGTCTCCTACGCGGACGACCTCCTCGCCGACGCGCGCGGCGCGGTGGGCTACCTGCTGAAGGACCGCGTGATCGACGTGGACGACTTCATGGACTCGCTGAAGCGCGTCGCCGGCGGCGGCACGGTCTTCGACCCCGAGGTCGTCTCCCAGCTCATGGTGCGCCGCAGGAAGAACGACCCGGTCGCGACGCTCACGCCCCGCGAGAAGGAGGTCCTGGGCCTCATGGCCGAGGGCCACTCCAACAAGGCGATCGGCAAGAAGCTCTTCATCTCCGACGGCGCGGTCGAGAAGCACATCCGCAACATCTTCACCAAGCTCACGTTGAGCAGCGAGGACGGCGACCACCACCGGAGGGTGAAGGCGGTCCTCGCCTATCTGCGTTCCTAGACGAGGAAGCCGCGCTCGATCAGGTGGCGGATCACGGGGTAGAGCTGGGCGTAGAGCATCGCCGGCTCTGCCCCGTACGTGTCGGCGAGGAGCTGGACCTGCAGGCGGACTTCCGCTTCGCCGTTGCAGGCGCCCATGAACTGGACGACCAGCGGGTCGAGCTCCTCGGCGTAGCGCATGCCGTTCGCCTGCTGGAGCCACTGGCGGTCGACGTCCCAGCCCTCGCCGCCGACCGCGGCGCTCTGCTGGAGCACCACGCCCTCGGCGACGCGGAGCCGCGCCTGCCACAGGGTCTCGGGTTCGAGGTCCCGCTCCCGCATGGCGAACCAGTCGCCGACGCGGTCGCGCCACGGGGTCTCGACCGCGTGCCGGGCCTCCTCGCAGACGACCTCGCTCGGGCCTTCGATGCGGCGCACGTTGATGAAACCGAACCCGACGCCTTCGACGCGGTTCGACCCGAACCAGTCGAGCCAGGCGGCGGCCTGCTCGGCGTCGTGGTCCTCGCCGGAGTCGCGCTGCCAGGTGCGCACGTAGTCGAGCGGGTCGAGCTTCTCGCGTTCGACGGCCCAGACGCGGACGCCTTCGTCGGGGAACCAGCCGGCGACGCGCTCGGCCCAGTCCTCGCCTTCGAGGTGCAGCCAGTTCGCGAGGAACTGCATGGTGCCGTTCGGGTTCAGGAGGTCGGCTGAGGCCGCCGCGAGTTCGGCCGCGATGCCGTCTGCTTCGCGGCCGCCGTCGCGGTAGGTCCAGCCCGAGCCGGGCGTGGCGATCACGAACGGCGGGTTCGCGACCACGAGGTCGAAGCGGCGGCCCGCCACGGGGGCGAGCAGATCGCCTTGCAGCAGTTCGAGATTCACACCGTTCACGACGGCGTTCAGCGCCGCGAAGGCCACCGCGCGGTCGCTCAGATCGGTCGCGGTCACGCTCGCGGCGTGCTCGGCCAAGGCGAGGGCCTGGACGCCGCAGCCGGTGCCGAGGTCCAGGGCGCTGCCGACCGGCTCACGCAAGGTCGCGTCCAGGAGGAGCTTCGAGGCGCCGCCGATGCCGAGCACGTGCTCGCGGGTGCGGCCGCCCGTGGTGTTCGGGAGCTGGTCCGAGAAGAGCAGGCGCTCGCCCTCGAACTGCGCGCCCCAGCCCGCCAGGTACTCCGAGTTCCCCCACACCAGGCCGCATTCGCGGGCCTCGTCGAACCCCAAGGGGGCCAACGCTTTCACGACCTCCTCAGCCGGGACCGGCACACCGATCACGAACAGCCGGGTCAGCACACCGAGCGGATCGTCCCCGCATTGCGCGAGCAGGGCCCGGTAGTCGCCGCGGTCGGCCGCGCGCATCGCCGGGTCGCCGTAGACGGCCGACAGCGCGGCCCGGCGGAAGCCCCGAAAGGCCTCGCCGAGCCGCGCTGCGGCTTCGGTCTCGAGGAGACGCACTAAACGCGCGGCTTCTCGCGCATCTCGAAGGCTTCGACGATGTCGCCCTCTTCGATGTTGTTGTAGTTCTTCAAGGTGAAACCGCACTCGAAGCCCTCGCGGACCTCGGTCGCGTCGTCCTTGAACCGGCGCAGCGACGAGATGGTGGTCTCGATGACGACGTTGCCGTCGCGCATGAGGCGGACCTTCGCGTTGCGCTTGATCGAACCGCTCGTGACGAGCGCACCGGCGATGTTGCCGAGCTTCGAGGAGCGGAACACCTCGCGGATCTCGGCGGTGCCGAGCGCCACTTCCTCGTACTCGGGCTTGAGCATGCCCTTGAGCGCGGTCTCGATCTCTTCGATCGCCTGGTAGATGACCGTGTAGTACCGGACGTCCACGCCTTCGCGCTCGGCCATGTCGCGGACGCGACCCTCGGCGCGAACGTTGAAGGCGATGATCGTCGCCGACTCGCCGTCGCCCGCCGCAGCGAGGTTGACGTCGCTCTCGGTGATCGGACCGACGCCGCGGTGGATGACCTGCAGGTGCACTTCCTCGGGGATCTCCAGCGCGACCAAGGCCTCTTCGAGGGCCTCGACCGAACCGGCGCCGTCGCCCTTGATGATGAGCGAGAGCGTGGTGCGCTCGCCTTCGGCGATCTTGTCCATGAGGTTCTCGAGCGTGGTGCGCGAGACGCGCGACGCCTGCTGAGCGGCGCGGCGGCGAGCCTGACGCTGCTCGGCGATCTGCCGGACCATGCGGTCGTCGTCGGCGGCGAGGAACACGTCGCCCGCCATCGGGACGGACGCGAGGCCCTGCACCTGCACCGGGAACGACGGGGTCGCCTCGGTGACACGGTTGCCGTCGGCGTCGTGCATCGCACGGACGCGGCCGTGGGCCCCGCCGGCGACGATCGAGTCGCCGACCCGCAGCGTGCCCTTCTGGACCAGGACGCTCGCGACCGGGCCGCGGCCCTTGTCGAGGTGCGCCTCGATCGCGATGCCCTGCGCGTTGCCCGACTCCGACGCTTCCAGTTCAAGGGAGGCGTCGGCGGTCAGGAGCACCGCTTCGAGCAGGTCCGCGATGCCGATGCGCGGCTTGGCGGCCACGTCGACGAACATGGTCTGCCCGCCGTACTCCTCGGCGACCAGGCCGTACTCGGTCAGCTGCTGGCGGACCTTGCCCGGGTTCGCGTCGGGGAGGTCGGTCTTGTTGACCGCCACCACGACGGGAGCGCCGGCGGCGCTGGCGTGGTTCAAGGCCTCGACCGTCTGCGGCATGACGCCGTCGTCGGCCGCGACCACGAGCACCACGATGTCCGTGACGTTCGCACCGCGAGCACGCATGGCGGTGAACGCCTCGTGGCCCGGGGTGTCGATGAAGGTGATGGCGCGGTCTTCGCCCTCGTGCTCGACGTGCACCTGGTACGCGCCGATGTGCTGGGTGATGCCGCCCGCCTCGCCGGCGACGACGTTGGACGACCGGATGGCGTCCAGCAGCTTCGTCTTACCGTGGTCGACGTGGCCCATGACCGTGACGACCGGGGGACGCGCGACGAACGTGTCCTTGTCCTCCGCGTCGAGGTCGATGCCGAACTGCGACAGCAGCTCGCGGTCCTCCTCCTCGGGGGACACGATCTTGATGTCCCAGTCGAGGTGGGCGCCGAGGAGCTCGAAGGTCTCCTCCGACACGGACTGCGTCGCGGTCACCATCTCGCCCAGGCCGAACAGCTCCTGGACGAGCGTGCCCGGCAGGGTGCCGATCTTGTCGGCGAAGTCGGAGAGCGACGCGCCGCGTGCGAGGCGAATGGTCTCGCCGTTGCCGCGCGGAGCGCCCGACTGCATCCTCGGCGCTGCGAGGTTGTCGAACTCCTGGCGACGCTGACGACGCGACTTGCGGCTCTTGCCTCGGGGGCCGCCGCGACCGAACGCGCCGGCCGCACCGCCGCCGCGGGCCTTGCCGCCGCCGCCTGCGCGACCGCCGCCGCCGCGGTACGGAGCGGGTGCGCCGGTCGAAGGACCGGAACCGCCGCCTGCACCGCCTGCTGCGCCACCGCCGCCGCCGGCACCGCCGAACGTGCCGCGGTAGTTGCCGCCGCCGCCACCGGGACGACCGCCGCCGCCGCCAGGACGACCGGCACCACCGCCGGGTCCGCCGCGACCGCCGCCGCGGGCCCCGCGGGGACCGCCGTCACGACCGCCGCCGGCCGGACGACCGGGCATCATGCCCGGGTTCGGGCGCGGAGGCATCATGCGCGGGCTCGGACGGGGACCGCCCGGGCGCTCGCCGCCGCCGTCGGCGGCAGCGGGACGCGGCTTGGCGTTGGCGCCGCCGACGCCGAACGGGTTCTTGGGGCCCGGCTTCGGGGCGCCCGGACGGGCGGCCGGAGCCGGCTTCGGGCCGGGCTTCGGAGCGGCGGCGGCGCGCTTGGCGGCCTCGGCCTGCTCCTGCTGACGCTTGACCAGCTCCTCGGCGCGCTTCTGCTCCGCGGCCACCTCGATGTCGCGGGCGCTCGTGGGCTGGGCGACCGGGGCCGGCGCGGGGGCCGGCTTCGGCCCGGGCTTCGGCGCGGCCGCACCCGGCTTCGGGGCGGCCTTCTTCTCGGCCTTCTTCGCTTCGGCTTCGGCCTTCGCCTCGGACTTGGCGTCCTTGGCCTCGACCTTGGCCTGCATGATCTTGGACGGGCTCGGTGCCGCCGGGCGCGGGCCCTTGGGGGCCGCCGCCGCCTTGGCGGGCTCGGGCGTCGGGGATTCCGTCTTCCCGGCCGACGCTGCCGGGGCGCCCTGTGCGGCGTCGTATTCCTGCCGCAGTCGACGCGCGACAGGCGCCTCGACCGTGCTCGACGCTGACTTCACGAACTCGCCCATGTCCCCGAGGCGGGCGAGCAGTTCCTTGCTCGTCGTGCCCAGTTCCTTGGCAAGTTCATGTACGCGGGGCTTTGCTGCCACTGCACTCCTCAATTCGAGGTCGTACGGGCAGCGCCCGCCGACCTTATCTACCGACTAGCAACGTGTTCATTCGCAGAACTTCATCGCGTGGTCTTCATTCGGTCTCTACCTGCTTCGTGTGCGGGAGTCGGCCTCTCGGCCGACTCCGACTCGACATGGGTTCGCACCGCTCCAACGTCTACCGTTCCCTCGATTCTGAGGGCTCGGGCGAACGCACGCTTGCGAACTGCCTGTTCAAGGCAGTTCAGGTCGTGGTGCACATGGGCTCCGCGGCCGCTGAGGCGGCGCTGCGGGTCCGGAACCAGGCGGTTCGGGGAACCCTCAGAGCGTTGAACGACGACGCGCAGCAGCTCATCGGCCGATGCGCGTCTGCGGCACCCCACACAGGTGCGGACTACCGCTGCGTCACGTTGCGATCCGCTAATCAGTCTACCTCCCGGACCGCCGACCACCACCGGCCGGGCCGGTCTCCTCCTTCGCTCCACCGGAGACGTGCGCGTCCGACTTGATGTCGATCCGCCACCCCGTGAGGCGCGCGGCGAGCCGGGCGTTCTGGCCTTCGCGGCCGATCGCGAGCGAAAGCTGATAGTCCGGGACGATCACCTCAGTGGACCGGGTGGACTCGTCCACCACCCTCACCGACAGGGTCTTCGCCGGCGAGAGGGCGTTCGCGACGAACCGCGCGGGGTCGGCGTCCCAGTCGACGATGTCGATCTTCTCGCCGCCGAGCTCGCTCATGACGGCCCGTACACGCGAGCCCATCGGGCCGATGCACGCGCCCTTCGCGTTGACGTCCTTCGTTGTGGCGCGCACCGCGATCTTGGAACGGTGACCGGCCTCACGCGCGATCGCGGGGATCTCCACCGCGCCCTCGTCGATCTCGGGCACCTCGAACGCGAACAGCTTCTTGACCAGGGCGGGGTGGGTGCGCGACAGCGTGATCTGCGGGCCGCGGGCGGTGCGGTTCACCTGGATGACGATCGCGCGGATGCGCTTGCCGTGCTCGTAGTTCTCGCCGGGGACCTGCTCGTTGAGGGGCAGGGTGGCCTCGATCTTGCCGAGGTCGACGGTGACGATCCCGCGCTCGTTGCGCTCGCCGTGGGCCTGGACGACGCCGGTGACGATGTCGCCCTCCTTGCCGGAGTACTCGCCGTAGTTGACCTCGTCGGCGGCTTCGCGCAGACGCTGCAGGATGACCTGCTTCGCGGTCTGGGCGGCGATGCGGCCGAAGCCCTCGGGGGTGTCGTCGCGCTCCGAGACGACCTCGTCCTCTTCGTTCAGCACCGGCACCAGGACATTCGCGATCCCGCTGTCGCGGTTCACCACTACTCGCGCGCGCTCATCGGCCCCGGGGGTGTGCTTGTAGGCGGTCAGCAGCGCCGATTCGATAGCGCCGAGGATTGTCTCGAAAGGGATGTCGCGCTCGCGTTCCAGCGACCGCAGCGCGGCCAGGTCGATATGCACCCGTTCTCCTTAAGTCTTGAGTTGTCCTCACCGCGGCCGTTCAAGGCGTGCGAGCCGCGTCTTCGAGCAGACGCTCATCTCAGCTCGATCTGCACCTTGCCGGGCCCCAGCTCGGCATAGGTAGCCGAGCGGCGCACGCCGTCGGCTTCTAGTTCAATCCCCCGCTCGCTGGCGGCCGTGACGCGCCCAGTGAAGGGCTCCTCCCCGATGTGCACGGCTACCAAGCGCCCAATATTACGCCGCCAGTGCCGCGGCTCGGTCAGCGGACGGTCCACGCCAGGCGAGGACACTTCCAGGGTATAGGCGGTGTCGGCGAAGGGCCCACCCGTGCTGTCCGACTCGTCCAGGGCCTTCGAGCAGGCTTTCGAGACAACGGCCACATCGTCCAGACTGATCCCGCCGTCCTTGTCCACGAGGACCCGGACGAGCAGCCGCCGGCCGGCCTTGGTGACCTGCAGCCCTTCGAGGTCGAATCCGATCTTCGCCACGGCCGGGGCCAGGATCGCCTCTACTTCTTGCTGCCGCTCAGAACCCATGCGCACTTCCCTCCGGTTGCCTATTCGGCCGAGATTAACCGCCCGGGGACAGAATGGAAAGGCAGCCTGGGAAACTGGGTGGGTGTTCACGACCCGACGCGGACTCCTGGTCGGGGCGGCCGTAATCACGGCCGCCGGATGCACCCGGGAGACGGCGCACATCATCACTTCAGACGCGGACCTCACCGCCGCGCTCCGCACTGCGCGGACGCTGGCAGCCGCGGCCGACGCCCTGGGATTCGGCGAACTCGCCGAGGACCACCTGACCCACGCCGCCACATTGGAGCGGCTGCTGCGGCCCAATGTGGTCGCCGACGAGACCGGCGAGCTCCCGGCGGACGCCGCCGCGCTCGCCGCGGCCGAGTCCGCGGGGAGCGAGGAGGCCGGCGACGCCTGCCTCACCACCGAATCGGACTACGCCGTGCTCCTCGGCGAGATCGCGGCCTGCCGCGCCGCCCACGCGGCGGTGCTCGCATGACCGTAGTGGACACCGGCCTCGCCGCCGAGTACGCGGCGATCTACGCCTACAGCGCCGCCACGGTGCACCTCGACGGCGACCCGCGCTGGATCGCCGAGGAGCTCGAAGCCGAGCACCGCTCCCGGCGCGACGCGATCCTCGACTACTACGCCGAGCAGGGCCTCCAACCGGCGCCGCCCTTGGCGGGCTACGACATCGACCCGATCGCCGACGCCGCCGCAGCCCAGGACCTGCTGCTCGCCGTCGAGGCGAGCGTGACCACCACTTGGCGCGCGGGCGTCGTCACCACCGAACCGCACGAGCGCGAACTGTGCCTGCGCATGTACGGCGAATCGGCCGTGGCGCTGGCCCGCTGGCGCCTCGCCGTCGGCGTGTCCGCCGCCGACCCGTGGCCGGGCCGACCGGAGTAGCCGGGCCGACCGAGTAGCCGGGCCGGTTCACCGGCCGTCCGGCCGTCCGGCCGTCGACGAAATAGCCATACCCCGTATCCGCTTGCTGCATACCAGCTATGCCATACTCGGTATCTCTCCGCTTGGAGAGGACTAGTAGCGATACGAGGTTGCACATGAGTGTCAAACACAGCCTCCTCGCGCTGCTCGAACGGGGACCCGCTTACGGCTACCAACTGCGGGCCGCGTTCGAGAGCGCCACGGGCAACACCTGGCCGCTCAACATCGGACAGGTCTACACCACCCTCAACCGGCTCGAACGCGACGAGCTCGTCGAAGCGCTGCCGGAGAACGACTCCGGCCAGCGCCCCTACCGCATCACCGACAGCGGCCGCCGCCACCTGGCCGGCTGGTTCGCGTCCCCGGTGCAGGCCGCCGACCGGCCCCGCGACGAGCTCACGATCAAGCTGGCCCTGGCGGTGACCACGCCCGGCGTGGACGTCGCCGACGTCATCCAGCGGCAGCGGGGGGCGACCCTGCGTCTGCTGCAGGAGTACACGCGGCTCAAGGCGGCCGAGGAGCACGCGGAACTCGCATGGCGGCTGGTGCTGGAGTCGATGATCTTCCGCGCGGAAGCGGAGATCCGCTGGCTCGACCACACCGAGGCCGTCGTGGCCCGCGCCGAGACGCCCGCGCCGCCGCCGTTCGCGGTCGGCGAGACCGACCCGGCCGACGCGGCGCCCGAACTCAACCGATCCCGAACCAACTGAGAGAGAACGCGGTACCCCCCATGACCGTTCTGCATCTGAAAGGCGTGAGCCGGACCCACGGCTCGGGCGAGAACCTCGTCAACGCCCTTGTCGACGCCGACCTCACCATCTCCGCTGGTGAGCTCGTCGCCATCATGGGCCCTTCGGGGTCCGGCAAGTCGACGCTGCTCAACCTCGCCG
>NZ_JAPZVQ010000012.1 GCF_027622945.1 Glycomyces lechevalierae
ACCGCCGAGAACTTAACATAACATTCGGTCTTGATAGAACGAGGCATTCACGCACGCTATGCGATTCTGAGACAACACTGTTGGCTCGATCGCCTAACCACGAGACACGTCTCGTGGCCTGGCTTGATCGCTGAACGGACTGTTGGTTTCAATGGTTTGTTTGGTGGTGAGAGCGGAAGTGACACACCCGGTCCCATTCCGAACCCGGTCGTTACGGCTTCCAGCGCCGATGGTACTGCACTCGAGAGGGTGTGGGAGAGCAGGACACCGCCAAACATTTACTTATAGAAAGGCCCCCACCTCACGGTGGGGGCCTTTTTTCGTATGCGCTGATTCAGGAAGAAGTCGAGAGCGCGTCTCTCACTTTCGCCACACCGACCCCAATTCCGAAGATCGCCCCCGTCACCAGGAATGTCAGTAGCGAGACGGTCACCAGTGCGATCGCGATCCCGATCGCTCCTACGACGCTGAAAAATGTGCTCACGTGGCCTCCTCCGTTGCAGGCTCGTCGGCTGGGCAAGTGCCCTTCAGGTATTGTCCCACATCGTTGGATGAGACGTAGTGGGCGTCACAAGTTAGATAGGTCACAGTAGTGGACAGGGATTCGGTTTCGCGTCTTCCCGGCACACCGCTGCCGCCTTCGGCCTCGCGGCGATTGGCGAGCGTAGGGCGGGATCCGATCAACCTGCATCGGGCACTCGCGCACGCGCCGGCGTTGCTGGCGCCGCTGCTCGACCTCATTCATGCGCTGCGTTTCGACGCCGAGGCGCCGCGGAGCCTGCGGGAGCTGATGATCTGCCGGATCGCGCAGCTCGAGAATTCGACCTATGAGCTGGCGCATCATCTTCCGATGGCCGCCGACGCCGGGCTGGACGATGAGCAGCTGGCCGCGCTTGAACGGTGGCGTGAGGCCGACTGCTTCAGTGCGCCGGCAGCGGGCGGTGCTCGGGTACGCCGAGCATCTGGGGGCCGGCGCGGCTCGGGACGATGCGGCGCTCGAGGCGTGCTTCAGTCCGGTGGAGCAGACCGAATTGACGGTCACCGGGGCGACGTACATTGCGTTGGCACGGATGCTGCGGGCGCTCGATGTGCGAATCGATGCGGGGCTTTCCGGTTGATTTCCGCTCTTGCGGGGTAGCTCGACTGATTGCCGCAATTGGTGACCTACGGGGTCCATGCGGCTTAGGATTTCGGCACGTGTGGTACCGATTCGAGTCGGCAGCGGGAGTGAGCGATGGCCACGGACAATGACGGTCTGAAGCGGGGCGAGACCCATGTGGGGACGGCCTCGGCGGTGTTCGTCTCGATCGCCGCCGCACTCGGCGGGTTCCTGTTCGGGTACGACACGGCCGTGATCAACGGGACCACCGGCGCGCTCGAGGTCCAGTGGGAGATCGGCTCGGTCGAGACCGGCGTGGTCGTTTCTTCGGCGCTGCTCGGTTGTGCCGTCGGCGCGTGGTTCGCGGGTTCGTTGGCGAACAAGCTCGGGCGCCCGCGGGTCATGATGATCGCCGCGGTCGTCTTCTTCATCACCTCGCTGGGCAGTGCCTTGTCGACGGGTCCGGTGGACTTGACGATTTGGCGCGTGTGCGGCGGTCTGGCGATCGGCGCGGCGAGCGTCATCGCCCCCGCGTACATCGCGGAGATCGCGCCGGCGCATCTGCGCGGGCGGCTCGGTTCGCTGCAGCAGTTCGCGATCGTGCTCGGCATCTTCTCGGCGCTGCTGGTGAACTACGCGATCCAGAACGCGGCCGGGGGCGCGAGCGGTGAGGTGCCGTGGGGCGGTACGGCGTGGCGGTGGATGTTCGCGGCCGCCGCGGTGCCGGCGTTCGTGTACTTCATGTGCTCGCTGCAGATCCCCGAATCGCCGCGGTATCTCGTGGCGAAGCATGAGGTGGCGAGGGCCAAGGCCATCCTCATCAAGTACGTCGGCGGGGACGTGGACCAGAAGATCGTGGAGATCCAGGAATCGCTGCACAGCGACCGGCCGCCGCGGATCTCGGATGTGCGCGGCCCGCGCCTGGGCCTGCTGCCGATCGTGTGGGTCGGTATCTTCCTGTCGATGTTCCAGCAGTTCGTGGGCATCAACGTCATCTTCTACTACTCGACGTCGCTGTGGCAGTCGGTCGGGTTCAGCGAGAACGACGCGTTCCTGACGAGCGTCATCAACTCGATCGTGAACATCGCCGGTACGATCCTCGCGATCTACCTGGTGGACCGGGTGGGCCGCAAGAAGCTCCTCATGTGGGGCTCGATGCTCATGTTCATCGCGCTCGGCACGATGGCGGTCATCTTCGCGACGGCCGACGTCGACTCGAGCAACAACCCGATCCTCGGTGATGCGCAGGGCATCACGGCGCTGCTCGCCGCGAACGTGTTCGTGTTCGGATTCGCGTTCACGTGGGGCCCGGTCGTGTGGGTGCTGCTGGGGGAGATGTTCCCCAACCGGATCCGCGCCTCGGCGCTCGGCGTGGCCGCCGCCGCGCAGTGGATCAGCAACTGGCTCATCACCGTCACGTTCCCGGAGCTCGCGCAGACCGGCCTGTTCCTGGCGTACGGCCTGTACGCGGCCTTCGCGCTCATCTCGTTCTTCTTCGTGGGCAAGATGATCAAGGAGACCAAGGGCGTCGAGCTCGAGGACATGGAGAAGCTCGAAGGCGGCACCATCAGGGCGGCCGACTGATCGCAGACGACATGAGGGCCGCCCCCGATCGGGGGCGGCCCTCACTGGTTTCCTTGTGGCGGAAGGCTATTCGTAGGCGATGGCGCCCAGGATGTTCGTCTTCGCGGCCCGTGCCGCGGGGGCGATGGCCGCGAGGAGTCCGACGAGGACGGCCGCGGCCAGGTACCCGGCGATGAGCGTGGTCGGGACGGCGAAGACGTCCACACCGGAGTCGGCCAGCGCGTTCTGGAGGGCCCAGCCGAGGCCGAGGCCCACGGCGACGCCCAGGACCGCGCCGAAGAGGGCGATGGTGACGCTCTCGACGATGACCATGCGGACGGTCTGGCCGCGGGTCATGCCGATCGCCCTGAGCATCCCCAGCTCGCGGGTGCGTTCGAGGACCGACAGGATCAGCGTGTTGATGACGCCGATGACGGCGACGATCATGGCCAGGCCCAGGAGCAGTTGGATCGCGATGATCGCGAAGTCGAAGAACACCGTGACCTCGCCGACGAACTCCTCATGGTTCTGGGCGCTGACCTCGGGCTCGTCGGCGAGCGCGTCGTCGACGGCCGCGGTGACGGCGTCGATGTCGGCGCCGTCGGCCACGTCGACCAGGGCCATCATCGGCTTGGTCGTGTAGAACTCCTCGACGTAGGCCGGGGCGACGTACCAGCCGTCGGTGTTCTCGTTGTCGACGAGGATCGCGGCGACCGTGAACTCGTGCGCCTCGGTGCCGCGGCTGAAGGTCGCGGTCACGATGTCGCCCATGCCGACGCCGAGCTCGTCGGCGGCCGACTGGTTGACGGCGATCTCGTCGTCGGCGAGCTCGTCGGAGTCGCCCTCGGCGAGAGTGCCGCCGAAGAGGTCGACGATCCCGCCGAAGTCGGTGGTGGTGTTGACGTACTGGTCGGTGCCGTCGATGTCGGCGATGTCGTAGTAGACCTCGACCGCGGCGTCCACGTCGTCGATGGCGCGGATGTCGTCCATGACGGCGGGGTCGAATGAGGCGGGGACCTCGGAGACGGCTGGGCCGGTGACGAACAGCTCGGCCTTGACCGCCTCGCCGAAGTAGTCCTCGATGCTGGCCTTGACGCTGGTGAGCAGCGTCGCGGTGGCGGTAACCAGCGTCACGCCGATCATGAGCGCGGAGGCGGTGACGGCGGTGCGGCGCGGGTTGCGGCCGGCGTTGCGGCGGCCGAGCTTCCCGGCGAAGTTCCACGACCAGATCAGGCCGAGCGCGCCCACGAGCGGCTTGGAGAGCCAGGCCGTGAGCATGGTGACGCCGACGAAGACCAGGCCGGCGCCGACGGCGGTGCCGGTGAGGTCGGCCGTGTCGCCGCCGAGGTTCCCGGTGAGGCCCAAGGCCATCGCGCCGCCGCCGGCGAGGGCGATGATCGCGCCGCTGACGGTGAGGAGCGTGATCGGCCGGTCGGTCTTGGCGGCGGCGCGCATCGCCTCGACGGGCGGGACCCTGGAGGCCCGCACGGCGGGGACGAGCGCCGCGAGCACGGTGACGCCGATGCCGACCGCCAGCGCGGCCAGGATCGCGGTGGGCGGCACGGCCACACTGACCTGGGCCGCGTCGAAGAACGAGTTGGCGATGGCGGCGGTGAGCCCGGCGCCGCCCGCGACGCCGACCGCTGCGCCGACGGCCGCGGCGATCGTGCCGAGCAGGAGCGCTTCGGCGAGGATCGAGCGGACGACCTGGCCGCGGCCCGCGCCGATGGCGCGCATCATCGCGATCTCCTTGAGGCGCCCGGCGATCACGATCGAGAACGTGTTGGCGATGAGGAAGACCGAGACGAACACGGCGACGAGTCCGAAGCCGAGCAGGAAGTTGCCGATCGTCTTCGTCAGCTTCGCGGTCTGGGCGCTCGCCTCGGCGTTGTAGTCCTCCCAGGACGTGACCTGCGATTCGGCCCCGATGACGGGTTCGAGCGCGGCGACGAGGTCGTCGGCGCCGGTGCCGTCGGCGGCGTACACGGCGAGGACGGAGTAGGCGTCCTCGCCGTCGAAGACGAGGCGCTGGGCTTCTGCGGTGGTGAAGGCGATCTCGGTGCCGCCGCTGATGGAGTCGCGGCCGCCGGCGTAGCCGTAGACGCCGACGATCGCGTACTCGGTCTGGTCGGTGGTCTGCGAGTAGGCGGTGACCGTCTCGCCCAGGCCGAGGCCGGAGTCGGCGGCGAACTTGGCGGAGACGGCGACCTCGCCGTCGGTCTCCGGGGCGCGGCCTTCACGCAGTTCCCGTTCGCGGGCCTCGTCGCCCCAGTTGACGGCCGTGGTGGGGGCGAGGCCGCCGACGACCTTGCCGTTGTCGCCGATGGCGCTGATCGCCCAGGAGACGGTGGCGGCGACGTGGTCGACGCCCGCAGTGGATTCGACGGCGGCGAGCGCCTCGGCGGGGATGCCCTGCTGGACGAGGTCCTCGCTCCTCGACTCGGCGTCGGCCGGCTGCACGAGGGCGTCGGCACCCGCGTAGGCCTCGGCGTTCAGGTCGTCCACAGTGGCTTGGATGGAGGCGGTGAGGACCAGCGCGGCGGCGATGAACGCCGATCCGAGGATGATGGCGATGCTGGTCAGGGCGAGGCGGGCCTTGCGGGCCGCCATGCCTTTGAGTGCGGCGCGGAGCATGGGGTCAGGCGGCCTCTCCGGCGAGGGGGACGCGGTTCTCGAAGCCGCGCATCGTGTCGATGACGGCGTCGGCGGTGGGCCGGTCGAGGTCGCGCACGATCTGGCCGTCCGCGAGGAACACGACGCGGTCGGCGTAGGCGGCGGCGGACGGGTCGTGGGTGACCATGACGATCGTCTGCCCGAAGTCGTCGACGGACTTGCGCAGGAACCGCAGGACCTCGCCGCTGGAGCGGGTGTCGAGGTTGCCGGTGGGCTCGTCCGCGAAGATGACCTCGGGCCGGGTGGCGAGGGCGCGGGCGCAGGCGACGCGCTGCTGCTGGCCGCCGGAGAGCTCGGTCGGCTTGTGCGTCAAGCGCTCCTGGAGGTCGAGGGTGCGGATGATCTGGCTGATCCACGCGGGGTCGGCCTTCGCGCCGGCGATGGAGGCCGGGAGGAGGATGTTCTCCTCGGCCGTGAGGGTCGGCAGCAGGTTGAACTGCTGGAAGATGAAGCCGATCTTGTCGCGGCGCAGCTTCGTGAGGGCCTTGTCGCCCATGCCGGTGATGATCGTGCCGCCGATGTCGACGGTGCCGCGGTCGGTGGTGTCGAGCCCGGCGAGGCAGTGCATGAGGGTCGACTTGCCCGAACCCGAAGGGCCCATGATGGCGGTGAACCGGCCGGCGGCGAACGCCACGGACACGTCTCGCAACGCGACGACCTGGGCCTCTCCCGAGCCGTACGCGCGCCACAGGCCGGTGGCGGTGACGGCGGGGCGGCGGTGCTGCGGGCCGGGCGCGTGCTGCAGGCTCTGCGGGGCGGGGGGAGTGCTGAGTGGCACGGAAGCGCCTTTCTGATCGGGTGTCTTTCCTGTTGCCACAAGGCTATTGAGACGGACACCCGGGCGCTTCGGCCCGCGGGACGGAGTTCCGTCCTCCCCGAGGCGGAGCGCCGCCCGCCGGGTCGGCCGAAAGACGGAGCCCCTTCGGCTGCTCGCCTCGGCCGACCGGCCGTCCGCGGGCAGACGGGAGGGGCGGCGCCTGACAACACCGCCCCTCACCTGGTTTCCGGAGGAATGCTATTCGTAGGCGATGGCGCCCAGCACGTTGAGCTTCGCGGCGCGCGCCGCCGGGGCGATCGCCGCGAGCAGGCCAACGACCACGGCCGCGACCAGGTAGGTGGCGATCAGGCCCCACGGGAGGGCGAAGTTATGGAGGCCCTCTTCTTCGAGCGCCTGCTGCACGGTCCAGCCCAGGCCGATGCCGACCGCGATGCCGAGGACTGCGCCGAACACGCAGATGATGACGCTCTCGACGGTGATCATGCGCCGCACCTGCCCGCGGGTCATGCCGACCGCGCGCAGGAGCCCGAGCTCCCGGGTGCGTTCGAGGACCGAGAGGACCAGTGTGTTCACCACGCCGATGACGGCGATGATCATCGCGAGGGCGAGCAGGATCTGCACGGCCGCGAGGATCGTGTCGAGGCCGCCGGTCTGCTGCTCGACGAACTCGGCGTTGTTGGTGACGCCCACTTCCGGTTCGTCCTTGAGGATCTCGTCGACCTCGTCCTGCACGGCGGCGACGTCGGCGCCCTCGGCGACCTGGATGTACGCCTGCATCGGCTTCTGCACCATGAAGTGCTGAACCTGGTCGGGCGCGACCCACCAGCCGTTGGTGAGGTCGTAGCCCTCGAGGATCGCCGCGATCGTCAACTGTTCGGCGGTGCCGTCGGAGAAGGTCACTTCGACGGTGTCGCCGACGTCGACGCCGCGGTCCTTCGCGGTGCCCTCGTCGACCACGACCGCGTCGGGTGCGAGGTCCGCGACCGAGCCTTCGGCGACGGTGCCGCCGAAGACCGCGAGTGCGGCCTGCAGGTCCGAACTGGACGAGAGCGCGGCCTCTTCGCCGTTCACCTTGGTGTTGAAGAAGTCCGCGTACACGTCGCCGACCTCGTCGACGTCGGGCAGGGCCCGGATCTCGTTGACGCGCTCGGGCGAGAACGACGGGATGCTCGCCCCGCCTTGGGCGCCGGAGACGATGAGGTCCGAGTTGAGGTTCAAGTCGAGCGCTTCGGAGGTCGTCGACTTGATGCTGGAGACGAGCGTGGCGATGCCGGTGATGAGCGCGACGGCGATCATGAGCGCCGAGGCGGTGATCGCGGTGCGCCGCGGGTTGCGGCCGGCGTTGAGCTTGCCGAGCCGCCCGGAGAACGACCACGACATGACCGCGCCGAGCAGCGCCACGAGCGGGCGCGACAGGATCGGCGTGAGCATGGTGACGCCCACGAATGCGATGCCGACGCCGACGAGGATGCCGGTGAGCTCTTCGCCGCCGAGGTTGTCCGTGAGCCCGAACGCGAGCAGCACCGCCCCGGCCAGGAAGACGATCGCCCCGGCGATGGTGATGCCGCGCAGGGGCTTCGGCGGGTTGACGGCTTCGCGCATCGCCGCGACCGGCGGGACGCTGGAGGCCTTGACGGCCGGGAGCAGCGCGGACAGGACCGTGACGCCGATGCCGACGGCCAGCGCCCAGAGCGTGGTCGCGGGGATGAGCAGCTGGACGGGCAGGCCGCCCATCATGGTCGCGCTGACTACTTCGGACAGCCCCCAGCCGAGGAGCAGGCCGAGGCCGAGGCCGATGATCGAGGCGCCGGTGCCGATGATGAGGGCTTCGGCGAGGACCGAGCGCACGACTTGGCCGCGCCCGGCGCCGATGGCGCGCAGCAGCGCGAGTTCGCGCTGGCGCTGGGCGACGATGATGGTGAACGTGTTGATGATCAGGAAGATCGACACGAACACGGCGACGAGGCCGAAACCGAGGAAGATGTAGCCCATGAAGTCGGAGACGACGGCGAAGCCCTGCGCGGCGGCCTCGCTGGCCTCCTCGCCGGTCTGGACCTTGAAGTCGTTCCCGACGGCCGCGGCGATGGCGTCGGTGTCGACGGCGTCGCCGTAGACGTACACCGAGGTGTAGACGTCCTCGCCCCCGGTGAGGAGGCGCTGGGCGTCTCCGGTGCTGAAGGCGACCTGGGTCTCGCCGGCGAGCGAGTCGCGGTCGCCGGAGAGGCCGTAGACGCCCACGATCTCGTACGCCACAGCGCTTTCGAGGTCGACGGTGTCGGAGTAGACGGTGACGGTATCGCCGACGGTGAAGCCGGAGTCGGCGGCGAACTTGGCGGAGACGGCGACCTCGCCGTCCGCTTCGGGCCCGCGGCCCTCGCGCAGTTCGATGTAGTCGCCCTGGCCTTCGCCGGAGGCCCAGTTGAGGCCGATGGTGGGCGCGAAGGTGCCGACGAGCTTGCCGTTCTCGCCGAGGGCCTTGACCTGGCCTTCGATGGCGCCGTCGGCGCGGTCGACGCCGTCGGTGGCGCGGATCTGCTCGAGGGTGGCGGCGGGGATCGCCATGGCGGCGGGGTTGCCGGGCCCGCCCATGCCGCCGCCGTCGGTGTCGCGGGTGACGACGGCGTCGACGCCGGTGTAGGCGTCGGCGATGACACCGGAGACGGATTTCTCCATGGTGGCGGTGAGGACCATCGCGGCGGCGACGAACATCGTGCCGAGGACGACGGCGAGGCTGGTGAGGACGAGGCGGGCTTTGCGGCTCGCCATGCCCTTGAGGGTGGCGCGCAGCATGGCTAGGCGTGCTCCCCTTGGGCCGCGGCGACGAGCTCTTCGAAGTGCTTCATCTTGTCGATGACCTTGTCCGCGGTCGGCTCGGCCATGTCCTCGACGATCTGGCCGTCCGCGAGGAAGACCACGCGGTCGGCGTACGCGGCGGCGGACGGGTCGTGGGTGACCATGACGATGGTCTGCCCGAAGTCGTCCACACTGGTGCGCAGGAAGCGGAGCACCTCGGCGCCCGAGCGGGTGTCGAGGTTGCCGGTGGGCTCGTCCGCGAAGACCACTTCGGGGCGCGAGGCGAGGGCGCGGGCGCAGGCGACGCGCTGCTGCTGGCCGCCGGAGAGCTCGGTCGGCTTGTGCGACAGGCGGTCGGCGAGGTCGAGGGTCTTGATGATCTGGTTGATCCAGGCGGGGTCGGCCTTGGCGCCGGCGATGGCCGCGGGCAGCGTGATGTTCTCTTCGGCCGTGAGGGTCGGCAGCAGGTTGAACTGCTGGAAGATGAAGCCGATCTTGTCGCGGCGGAGTTTGGTGAGGGCCTTGTCGCCGAGGCCGGTGACGGCGGTGTCGCCGATGTGGACGGTGCCGCGGTCGGTGGTGTCGAGGCCGGCGAGGCAGTGCATGAGGGTGGACTTGCCGGACCCGGAGGGGCCCATGATGGCGGTGAACGCGCCGGAGGCGAACTCGACCGAGACGTCGCGGAGCGCGACGACCTGGGCTTCGCCCATGCCGTAGGCCTTCCAGAGGCCTTCGGCCGATACGGCGGTGGTCCTGACGGGGGATGCGGTGGACACGACGCTCTCGCTTTCGATGAAGGTGTCGGTGTGCCGAGGGATTCGGTGGTTTCCTGGTTCGCGAGACGCCGCTCGCGAAGTCGTTGCGTCAGACGCGAGGTGAGCGCATGACGTCGACTCGGCTGATTGTGACATCATACATGATGTCATTCGGCGTCGTGTGGCTCGCGGTCATGTTCCGACGATATTGGACTCCGGACGTGCGCGCATCCGCTTCACGGAGGGTCTTCGTCTACGTCGAGAGGCGGAGGCGGCGGTACCGGGGTACGACGCCGTCGCCGGTGTCAGCCGGTGCTGCCGGGCTTGACCAGGCCGCTCTCGTAGGCGAGGACGACGGCCTGGACGCGGTCGCGGACGCCGAGCTTGGTGAGCAGGTGGCCGACGTGGGTCTTGACGGTGGTCTCGCCGACGGTGAGGGTCTCGGCGATCTCGGCGTTCGTGAGGCCTTTCGCCAAGAGCAGCAGGACTTCCCGCTCGCGGGCGGTCAGGCCGTCGACGATCGCCGGGGCGGCGTCGCCGTCGCTGCCGCGGTGCTCGGCGAAGCGCCCCAAGAGGGTCGAGAGGATGTGCGGCGCGACGACCGCGCCGCCCCTGTGGACGGTGCGGATGGCCTCGACCAGGTCGGCGGCGGGCGCGTCCTTGGTGAGGAATCCGGCGGCGCCGGCCCGCAGCGCCCCGACGACGTACTCGTCGAGGTCGAAGGTGGTGAGCACGAGGACGCGGGTGGGCAGGTTGGCCTGCACGATGTCCGCCGTGGCGGCCACGCCGTCGCGGCGGGGCATGCGGATGTCCATGAGCACGACGTCGGGGACGAGCCGCCGTGTGAGGTCGAAGGCCTCGACGCCGTCGCCGGCCTCGCCGACGATGTCGATGTCGGTCTCGGCGCCGAGGACCATCTTGAAGCCCGCGCGCAGGAGCTGCTGGTCGTCGGCGAGGAGGAGGCGGATCGGCCGGTCGTTCAACGTGTGACTCCCTGGAGGTGGGCGTTCTTGGGGAAGCGGGCCTCGACGAGGTAGCCGCCGCCGGGCCGGGGCCCGGCTTCGAGGGTGCCGCCGTACAGGGTGGCGCGCTCGCGCATGCCGATGAGGCCGTGGCCGCCGGAGAACCCCGAGACGACGGGGGCGCCGTGGCCCGAGTCGCCCACGGCGATGCGGAACTCGGCCTCGCCGTAGTCGACCACGATGCCGGCCCTGGCCTGCGGCCCGGCGTGCTTGATGGTGTTCGTCAGGGCCTCCTGGGCGATGCGGTAGACCGCCAGGCTCACGCCCGTCGGCAGCGGGTACTCCTCGCCGCGGACGGTGTAGCGCACCGGCAGGCCGGCGTCCTTGGTCTGCGCCACCAGCGCCCGCAGCGAGTCCACTGTAGGCTGCGGCTCGAGGTCGGCGCTGCCGCCTTCGTCGCGGCCCTGCCGCAGCACGGTGAGGATGTCCCGCATTTCGCGCAGCGCGGTGCGCGCGGTCTGGTTCACCGTCGTGAGCGCCTCCTCGGCCGCCTCGGGATTCGTCCGCAGCACCCGCTTGGCGCCTTCGGACATGACACCGATGACGGAGATGTGGTGGGCCACGACGTCGTGCAGCTCGCGGGCGATGCGCCGCTGCTCGTCCGCTACGGCCTGGGCCGCCAGCGCCTCCTGGCGCTCCTCGGCGAGCCGGGCCCGGTCGGAGAGCTCCACGACGTGCTCGCGCCGGTTGCGGATGACACAGCCGATCCAGAACACCGTGGCCGCCAAGGCGAGGTTGAGGATCGTGACGAGTGTGCTCGTCAGGTGGTCGCCGTCGCGGAAAGCGGCCGACTGCACGAAGAGCGACACCGGCACCCAGATCGCGGCGGACGCGACCAGCGCCCGGGTCAGCGGCAGGTACGCGGCTGCGGTGTAGGTGAGGACGAACATGCCGACGCCGCTGTCCATGGCCAGGCCCATGAGCGGTTCGAAGAGGAACGCGGCGCTCATGACGGCCAGCGACAGGATGATCCCGCCCCACAGCCACTTGCGTCGCAGGCAGATCGCGGCGAACGGCACGGCCATCAGTCCGGCCTGGGTCCAGGTGAGCGTCACCTCAGGGGAGATCGCCGCAGAGAGCGAGAAGAACCCGAGGTAGCCGACGGCGGCGACGACCGCCAGGAGCGTGTCGGCCAGGAGCGGCCGGTCGCGCAGACGGCGCTGCAGGCGTGTGAAAGTGGAGGCGGCGTGCACGCTCTACACCGTATCCGCCGTTCCGGCCCGTTTCATCGAACGCGAGAATGATCCGCGAGTACGCCTCAGGTAGGAGGCGTGTCCTCCAGCGGCGCCTCGACGGGCATCGCCAGGCCCGGCAGGACCGTCGGCAGCGGGTACGCCGGCGGCTCGCCCCCGAACTCCGGGCACAGCGCCTGGTGCGCGCACCAGCCGCACAGCTTCGACTTCTGCGGCCGGAACTCGCCCGTGGCGATCGCCTCGCGCATCACCGACCACAGCGCCTTCAGGGTCTTCTCGAACCCCTCCAGCTCGCGCTCCTTGGGGGAGTAGTCGAGCATCTGCCCGTCCCCGAGGTACATGAGCCGCAGCAGGGTCGGCACCGTGCCCCGCGTCCGCCACCACACGAGGGCGTAGAACTTCATCTGGAACAGCGCCTTGTCCGCGAACCGCTCCGGCGGGCGCTTCCCGGTCTTGTAGTCCACGAGCCGCACCAGGCCCTCCGGGTTCACGTCGGCCCGGTCGATGAACCCCTTGAGCGAGGTCCCGTCGTCGAGCGTGGTCGTCACCAGGCACTCGGTGCGGTGCGGCTGGAGCCGCTGCGGGTCCTCCATCGCGAAGTACGTCTCGACCAGGCGCCGCACGTTCCGCAGCCAGTCCGACTCGTCGTCGAGCCCGTCGAACAGCGCCGCGTACTCGCCCGAGGCCTGCAGCTTCGCCCACTCCGGCTCGATCATCGCCAGCGCCTGCCGCGGGGTGCGCCGGCCCGCGTCCAGCTCGTACAGCCGCTCGAGCACCGAGTGCACGAGCGTGCCCTGCACCTGCGCCTTCGACGGCGGCTCGGGCAGGCGGTCGACCGCCCGGAACCGGTAGAGCAGCGGGCACTGCTTGAAATCCCCGGCGCGCGAAGGGGAGAGCTGGGTCGGGCGGGTGGCGTGCGGCATCCGTCGAGCATAAAGCGGCGGACCGACACCCGGTCCGCCCGACCCCTCGCGCTCAGACCGGCCGGACCCGGAACACGTGCGTGTCGTACGGCATCGCGAACGACTCCCGGCCCTCCAGGTCCGGGTGCGACTCGAGCACCTCCTGCACGACCGCCTCGATCCGCGCCCTGCCGGCCTCGTCGGAGGTGAGGTAGTACGAGCGCGACTGGACCAGCCGCAGGACTCCGGCCCGGTCGATCGGCCACTCGTGGCGGAACACCTGGTGCTCGGCCTCGCCGAACAGGTCCCCGAAGTAGCCCGGCCGCGCGGCGGCCAGCGCGTCCCGCTCGCCCTGCGAGCTGCCGATGGCCTCGGTCAGCGCCGCGACCCACCCGGTCGACTCGTCACGGACGTTCCAGATCGGCGCGAGCACGCCGTCCGCGCGCAGCACACGGCGGATCTCGGGCATGGCCTTGTCCCGGTCGAACCAGTGGAACGACTGGCCCCCGGTCACGAGACCGACGCTCGCATCCGGCACCGGGATCGCCTCGGCGCTCCCGGCCAGCGCGACCGCGCCGGGCGTGGCGCTCACGAGCTTGGCGCGCATGAGCTCGTCCGGCTCGACGGCCGTCACGCGGTGTCCCTGGGCGACGAGCACCCGGGTGAGCAGGCCGGTGCCGGCCCCGAGGTCGACGGCGTCGTCGGCCCGCCCGTCGGTCATCCACGCCACGGCCTCGGCCGGGTAGGTCGGGCGGATCGAGTCGTAGAGGTCGGCGGCGGGACCGAAGGACTGCGCCATGCGCTGATCGAAGCTCATGCCCATACCGTACGCGCGTCATATTAGAACTTCAACAGGCCGCGCCGCGGGTCCCGTTGTGCGCGGACGCGTAGCATTGCCGCCGATGTCGACTGCAAACACGCTGGCCTTCCGCAAAGCCGGATTCACCCTCGTCCGCTTCAAGGGCATCCCCGTCACCCTCGGCTACACCTGGCTGCTCCTGGCCGCCGTGGTCGTGATCGTCTACGCCCCGATCGTGCAGCGCTCGGTCCCCGGCCTCAGCACCGGCGCCGCGCTCATCGTCGCCGCCCTCTTCGCCGTCACCCTCCTCGTCTCGGTGTTCCTCCACGAACTCGGCCACGCCCTCGTGAGCCTGCGCGCCGGCATCGGCGTCCGCCAGATCAACCTCGACGCCCTCGGCGGCTTCACCGAGATGGACCGCGAAGCGCCCCGGCCCGGCACGGCCGCCGCCATCGCGCTGGCCGGCCCGGCCGTCTCCGCCGTCCTCGGCGGCATCGGCCTCGCCGGGCTCTTCGTCACCGCCCCCGGCTCGCTCCTCTGGCAGTTCGCGTTCCAGATTTGCGTCGCCAACCTCCTCGTGGCCGTCTACAACCTCCTGCCGGGACTGCCCCTGGACGGCGGCAAAGCCCTCCAGGCCGGCATCTGGGCCGCCACCGGCGACCGCTGGACCGGCTACCGCGTCGCCGGCTGGGCCGGGCGCGTCGTCGCCGTCGGCACCATCGCCGGAGGCCTGTGGCTCTACGCCTCCGACTGGTTCTCCGCGTTCGGGCTGCTCCTGCTCATCTTCGTGGCGTTCGAACTCTGGCGCGGGGCGACCGGCGCCATCCGCGCCGCCCGCATGGGCCCGCGCGTCAAGGCCCTGGACGCCGCGGCGCTGGCCCGCCCGATCGTCCTCGTGCCCGCCTCGGCGACCCTGGGGGAAGCCCTGGCGGCCGCGAACGGGCGAGAGATCGTCGCCGTCGACGGCAAGCCCGTCGGGGTCCTCGACCACGCCGCCGCCGACGCCGTCCCGGAGGACCAGGTGGCCGCGATGCCGCTGGCCGGGCTGCTGCGCTCGGTCGGGCAGGTCCCGGGGCTCAAGGCCGAGCTCAAGGGCCAGGCGCTGGTGGACGTGATCGGCAAGAGCGGCGCGGAGCGGTTCTTCGTGGTCGATGAGGGCCGCCTGACAGGCCTGCTCTACACCGCCGACGTGGTCAAAGCCCTCCGTTAAGATGCTCCGGACCTATCTAAGGAGCGTACCGAAGTGGCATCTGACCTGCTGGGGCCGGGCGACCGCGTCCAGTTGACCGACGCGAAGGGCCGCATGGCCACGATCACCCTCGCGGAGGGCGGCGCGTTCCACACCCACCGGGGCAGGCTCTTCCACGACGACCTCATCGGCAAGCCCGACGGCGTCACGGTCACCACCGAGGGCGGCACCGCCTACCTGGCGCTGCGCCCGCTCCTGCCGGACTACGGCCTGTCGATGAAGCGCGGCGCGCAGGTCATCTACCCCAAGGACATCGCCCAGATCCTCACGTTCGGCGACATCTACCCCGGTTCGCGGGTCGTGGAGGCCGGGGCCGGGTCGGGCGCACTGACGAACTGGCTGCTGCGGGCCACCGGCCCGACCGGGCGCGTCTACTCCTGGGAGCTGCGCGAGGACTTCGCGAAGATCGCCGAGGAGAACGTGCGCGGCTACTACGGCGAGGTTCCCGAGCACTGGACCTTGACGGTGGGGGACGTGGCCGAGGCCGACCTCGAGCCGGTCGACCGGGTCGTGCTCGACATGCTCTCCCCCTGGGAGGTGCTGGACACTGTGGAGCGCATCCTGCGGCCCGGCGGGGTCTTCATCGGCTACGTCGCCACCACCACGCAGATGTCGGAGCTCGTGGAGGCGTTGCGGGAGCGCAAGACCTTCACCGAGCCGGCCGCCTGGGAGTCGCTCATCCGCGGCTGGCACCTCGAGGGCCTGGCGGTGCGCCCCGACCACCGCATGATCGCGCACACCGCGTTCCTCATCACCGCGCGGAAACTGGCGCCCGGCACGATCGCGCCGGCGCGGAAGCTCAAGCCCTCCAAGGGCCAGCAGGCGCTGCGCGAGCGCAAGGAGCGGATCGCCGCCGAGGCCGAGGCGCGCGCGGTCGAAGCGCTGCGGGCCACTGAGGACGACGCCGCCGGTTTGTAACGATCCGGTCACATTCTGAGTCGGATTCACGACTTTCCAAGCGCCGAAACGAGATTCGGGCGGGTGACGCGAACGCGTCACCCGCCCGATTTCGGTCTCGCTAGTCGTCGGCGCCGGGGCCGGCGACGGCCGTCTTCGTCGCCCGGTCGCGGACGTAGATGCATTCGCCGGGGCAGTCGTGGGCGGCGTTCACAATGTCCAGACGCAGGTGTTCGGGCACGTCGACTTGTGAACCGGCCGTAGTCAACAGCTCACCGTCCGGGGCCTTCACGTAGGCCAGCCCGTCGATGTCGAACTCGAAGACCGAGGGCGCGTACTGCACGCAGAGCCCGTCGCCCGTGCAGGCGTCCTGGTCGATCGAGACTTCGAGTTCACGTTCCTCAGCCATGTCCCCCAGATTAATTGCCGCGAAGAAGCTGGCGCAATGTCGGTGTCGAGTCTTACTATTGGCCTCCCCAGCCAGCTACGGTTGGAGTAGGACAACCCTCACTCGGGAGGTGTGACCCGTGGCACGTAGCAACGATGACCGTCGACAGAACCTGAGCCAGGGCTCAGAGCACGACGAACTGTCAGGACAGGTCGAAGAGCTCCAGGAAGAACTGGCCGCTGCCCGACGCCGTCTCACCGAAACGCCCCGACACATGCACATTCTGGAGGAGCGGCTCGCCGCCGCCCAATCCCAGATCGATCGCCTGTCGGAGCAGAACGAGCGGCTCGTGGCCACCTTGAAGGAGGCCCGCGAGCAGATCGTCTCACTGAAAGAGGAAATCGACCGGCTCGCCCAACCGCCGTCCGGCTACGGCGTGTTCCTGGGGGCCCGTGAGGACGGCACCGTCGACGTCTTCACCTCCGGGAGGAAGTTCCGCGTCTCGCTCGCGCCGTCGATCGACCCCGACGAGCTCGAGCGCGGCCAGGAGGTCCTGCTCAATGACGCCATGAACGTGGTGGAGGTGCTCGACTACGAGCGCATCGGCGAGGTGGTGACGCTCAAGGAGCTCATCGAGGTCCCCGGAGGCGGCCCTCCGGACCGCGCGCTGGTGACCAGCCACGCCGACGAGGAGCGGGTCGTGCTGCTCTCCGACGCGCTCATCAACGGGCCGCTGCGCGCGGGCGACTCGGTCATGATCGAGCCGCGCGCCGGGTACGCGTACGAGCGCATCCAGAAGAGCGAGGTCGAAGAACTGGTCCTCGAAGAGGTCCCCGACGTCGACTACTACGACATCGGCGGCCTCGACGGCCAGATCGAGATGATCCGGGACGCGGTGGAACTCCCGTTCCTCCACGCCGACCTCTTCCGCGAGCACGAGCTGCGCGCCCCGAAGGGCATCCTGCTGTACGGCCCTCCGGGCTGCGGCAAGACGCTCATCGCCAAGGCCGTCGCGAACTCGCTGGCCAAGAAGGTCGCCGAGATGCGCGGCGAGGAGGCCTCCGGCCGGAGCTACTTCCTCAACATCAAGGGCCCCGAGCTGCTGAACAAGTACGTCGGCGAGACCGAGCGGCACATCCGCCTGGTCTTCCAGCGGGCCCGCGAGAAGGCCAGCGAAGGCATGCCCGTGATCGTGTTCTTCGACGAGATGGACTCGATCTTCCGCACCCGCGGCTCGGGCGTGTCCTCGGACGTCGAGAACACCATCGTCCCCCAGCTCCTGTCGGAGATCGACGGCGTGGAGGGCCTGGAGAACGTCATCGTCATCGGCGCCTCGAACCGAGAGGACATGATCGACCCGGCGATCCTGCGGCCCGGCCGCCTGGACGTCAAGATCAAGATCGAGCGGCCCGACGCCGAATCGGCGAAGGACATCTTCTCGAAGTACATCACCCCGACCCTGCCGCTGCACGACGACGACCTCGCCGAGCACGACAAGGACCGGGACGCCACCGTGCAGTCGATGATCCAGGCGGTCGTCGAGCGGATGTACTCCGAAGTGGACGAGAACCGCTTCCTCGAGGTCACCTACGCCGACGGCGACAAGGAAGTGCTCTACTTCAAGGACTTCAACTCCGGCGCGATGATCGAGAACATCGTCGCCCGGGCGAAGAAGATGGCCATCAAGGACTTCCTGACGCACCAGTCGAAGGGCATCCGGCTGAGCCACCTCATCGACTCCACAGTCGACGAGTTCCGCGAGAACGAGGACCTCCCGAACACCACCAACCCCGACGACTGGGCCCGCATCTCCGGCAAGAAGGGCGAGCGGATCGTCTACATCCGCACGCTCGTCTCCGGCAAGGGCCCCGACTCCGGCCGCAGCATCGACACCGTGTCGAACACCGGCCAGTACCTGTAGCGAAGCGGAAGGTACCGGAAGCACAGTGTGTAGCGAAGCGGAAGGCACCGAAAGCGCAGTCTGTAGTGAAGCAGAAGGTACCGAAGGCGCAGTCTGTAGCGAACCGAAAGGTACGTACAACCTGTAAGTAACGTCGATTCGATCGGCCGGCGGCCCCCGCCGGCCGATCGGCGCACCCTCGAACGTGTCAGACCACCCGCCACCGGGTAACCGGTCGCCATGAAGACCCAGAACCTCAACGGCGCGAAACTCGGCGGCCTGGAAAAGCAAACCTCTCCGATCGGAGGGAGCGCCGCCGCGCCCGAAGGGACTAGGCTCGAGAGCATGACCGTACGCCGCATCATGGGCACCGAGATCGAATACGGGATCTCCGTGCCGGGCCAGCCGGGCGCGAACCCGATGGTGACCTCTTCCCAGATCGTCAACGCCTACGCCGCGCGCCCCGAGCTCTCCAAGGGCGGCCGCGCCAGGTGGGACTACGAGGAGGAGACCCCCCTGCGCGACGCGCGCGGCTTCACGTACACCGGGGCCCTCTACGACCCCGCCGAGAACCTCGCCGACGAGGACTCCGGACTCGCCAACGTCATCCTCACCAACGGCGCCCGCCTCTACGTCGACCACGCGCACCCCGAGTACTCCACGCCCGAGGTCACCAACCCGCGCGAGATCGTCCTGTTCGACAAGGCCGGCGAGATGACCATGGCCGAGGCCGCCCTCCGCGCGGCCCACACCCCCGGCATCGGTCCGATCAACCTGTACAAGAACAACACCGACAACAAGGGCGCCTCCTACGGCGCGCACGAGAACTACCTCATGTCGCGCCAGACCCCCTTCGCCGACATCGTCGCCCACTTCACGCCGTTCCTGGTCACCCGCCAGATCTACTGCGGCGCCGGGCGCATCGGCATCGGCCAGGACGCCTCCGAGCACCGCTTCCAGATCTCCCAGCGCGCCGACTTCTTCGAAGTCGAAGTAGGACTCGAGACCACGCTCAAGCGGCCGATCATCAACACCCGCGACGAACCCCACGCCGACGCCGAGCGCTACCGCCGCCTCCACGTCATCATCGGCGACGCCAACCTCGCCGAGTACGCCACGTTCCTCAAGGTCGGCACCGCCTCCATCGTCCTGTCCATGATCGAGTCCGGCGCCTTCGACGGCACCCTCGGCATCGCCGAACCCGTCGCCGAACTCCGCGCCGTCAGCCACGACCCCACCCTCAAGCACAAGATCGAACTGCGCAACGGCAAGCGCCTCACCGCCATCGAACTCCAGCAGTCCATCCTGGAGCAGGCCGAGGCCTACTGCGGCGCCGACGCCGACCCCGACACCCGCGAGGTCCTCGACCAGTGGGCGTACGTGCTCGACGCGCTGGCCCGCGACCCGATGGAATTGGCCGACATGCTCGACTGGCCCGCCAAGCTCTCGCTGCTCGACCGCTACCGCGAACGCGAGAACCTCGGCTGGGGCGCCGCGAAGCTCCAGGCCATCGACCTGCAGTACCACGACGTGCGCCCCGAGAAGGGCCTCTACCACCGCCTCGTCGCCCGCGGCAAGATGAAGCGCCTGCTCACCGACACCGAGATCATCAACGCGATGACTGAGCCGCCCAGCGACACCCGCGCGTTCTTCCGCGGCCGCTGCCTCGCCCGGTACCCCTCCGAGGTCGTCGCCGCCTCGTGGGACTCCGTCATCTTCGACGTGGGCGCGGACTCGCTCGTGCGAGTGCCCATGATGGAGCCCGAAAAGGGCACCAAAGCCCACGTCGGGGAGTTGTTCGAACGCTGCGAGGCCGCCAAGGACCTCCTCGACATCATCACGGCCGATTGAGGCCGTGATTTCGCCGAGGGAATAAAGCAGGTCGGCGCAGCGTCGCATCTGGCATGGTGTCGTACCTTCGCGGTACGGTTTAGGCACCAAGGGAAGAAGGGAACAGCTATGGCAGCGAAGGACTCCGGCGGGCAGTCGCAGTCACAGCGGTCGCGGCAAGACGCCGACGCCGAGGCCACCGAGGCCGCTGTAGACCCCGAGATCGCCGAGCGCCACGAAGCGATCACCGAAGAAGTAGACGACCTGCTCGACGAGATCGACGAGGTCCTGGAGACCAACTCCGAGGAATTCGTTCGCTCGTTCGTGCAAAAGGGCGGGCAGTAGCGCCCCCCTGCCGGTGACAAGGCCGCCCGATGCGACGCTTCAGCGCGAATCTTCGCTGAGGCACGCAGCGGGGGGCCTTGCCCCACCGGCGGCCCTCCGGCCCCCGGGCCGAAGCGGCGAGCCGCGTTCTACCGGCGCATTTTTTGAATAGAGGATCAGGGAGGTCATGTCGTGACAGGTCAAGAATTCCCAGGCAAACTGCCCAACGCGTTTATGACGGCTGGAACCTCCTCCTTCTCGGAGTTCCTCATGCAGGTGGCACCCGAAATGCTGCCGGGGCGCAGACCCCTGCCGCCGGGTGACTTCGCCGCTGTCAGCGCCCACGCCACCACCATCGTCGCCCTCCGCACTGCAGAGGGCGTCGTCATGGCCGGCGACCGCCGCGCGACCATGGGCAACTACATCTCCAGCCGCGACATCGAGAAGGTCTTCCCGGCCGACGGCTACTCGCTCGTCGGCATCGCGGGCACGGCCGGCCTCGGCATCGAGCTGGTCAAGCTCTACCAGCTCGAACTCGAGCACTACGAGAAGATCGAAGGCGCCCCGCTCACCTTGAACGGCAAGGCCAACCGCCTCGCCACCATGCTGCGCGGCAACCTCGGCATCGCCCTCCAGGGCCTCGCCGTCGTCCCGCTGTTCGCCGGGTTCGACGTCGACGCCGCCTCCCTCGAGGAGGCCGGGAAGATCTACAGCTTCGACGTCGTCGGCGGCATCTACGCCGAACGCGACTTCGACTCGATCGGCTCGGGCTCCATGTTCGCCAAGAGCTCCCTGAAGAAGCGCTACCGCCGCGACATCGGCACCGAGGAAGCCGTCAAGATCGCCGTGGAATCGCTCTACGACGCCGCCGACGATGACTCCGCCACCGGCGGACCCGACCCGACGCGCGACCTCTACCCCGTGGTCATGACCGCCACCGCCGAAGGCTCCAAGCGGATCGAAGAGGCCGTCGTGGCCGACGTCGCCCGCTCGGTCATCGCGGCCCGCACCGAGAACCCCTACGGATAAGGAGAGGAGCCGGACATGGCCATGCAGTTCTACACCAGTCCCGAACAGATCATGCGGGACCGGGCCGAGTTCGCCCGGAAGAACATCTCCCGGGGCCGTAACGTCGTCGTGGTCTCCTGCGCCGACGGCGTCCTCCTCGTCGCGGAGAACGTCTCCTCGGCCCTGCACAAGGTCTACGAGCTCTACGACCGCATCGGCTTCGCCGCCGTCGGCAAGTACAACGAGTTCGAGAACCTCCGCACCGCCGGCGTCCGGATGGCCGACCTGCGCGGCTACTCCTACGACCGCCGCGACGTCAACGCCGCCAGCCTCGCCAAGGCCTACGCCCAGACCCTCGGTGCGATCTTCTCGGAGCAGACCAAGCCCTTCGAGGTCGAGATCTGCGTCGCCGGCGTCGGCGCCGGGCCCCAGGAGGACGAGCTCTACCGGCTCACCTTCGACGGCTCGATCAACGACGAGCCCGGCTACCTCGCCATGGGCGGCGACGCCGACCAGCTCAAAGAGGTCCTGGCCGACGGCCACGACTTCGAGGCGCCGCTCGCGGACGCGTTCGCGCTGGCGCTGCGGGCGCTCTCCAGCTCCGGCGGCAACGGCACGCCCCGCGAGCTGACCAAGGAGGTCCTGGAGGTCGCGGTCCTGGAGCGCGCCCGCCCGGGCCGCGCCTTCCGCCGCATCGAGGGCCTGGCCCTCGACGCGCTGCTGGCGACCCCCGCCGCCGAGCCCGAGGCCGAACCGGCCGCGGACGAGGCAGCGGAGACCGACGAGTCCTGACGGCACCGCCGCCGGGCACGGCTTGAGTCCGGGCCGAGCGGGTACCCGCGTTCTCGCGGGCCCGACCGGCCCGGCCGACCGCCGATTCCGGCGGCCTCCGACCGCCGCCGACCGACACTCCTACGAGTATTCGCCGTCCCTCTCAAGTGGACGGCCCGTCCCGGCGGGACCGCATCAAGCCAGGTGCATACCGCCGTAAATCGAACAATCTCCATAGTGCCCGTCGCGGTACGGAACCGTTCGACCGCGAGGGGTGTTCTCCTCAACCGAATCGGGGTAGGGTTTCGACATGGACAGGCGCATTTTCGGACTGGAGACCGAATACGGGGTCACTTGCACCTTCAGGGGACAGCGCCGCCTGTCTCCGGACGAAGTGGCCCGCTACCTCTTCAGGCGGGTGGTCTCCTGGGGCCGCTCCTCCAACGTGTTCCTCCGCAACGGCGCCCGCCTCTACCTCGACGTGGGCTCCCACCCCGAGTACGCCACCCCCGAGTGCGACTCGATCGAGGACCTGGTCAAGCACGACCGGGCCGGTGAACGCATCCTCGAAGGCCTCATGATCGACGCCGAGAAGCGCCTCCACGACGAGGGCATCGCCGGCGACATCTACCTGTTCAAGAACAACACCGACTCCGCCGGGAACTCCTACGGCTGCCACGAGAACTACCTCGTCAGCCGCCACGGCGAGTTCGGGCGCCTCGCCGAG
Source organism: Glycomyces lechevalierae (assembly GCF_027622945.1). GTDB lineage: Bacteria > Actinomycetota > Actinomycetes > Mycobacteriales > Micromonosporaceae > Glycomyces > Glycomyces rutgersensis. The sequence continues at coordinate 22,672 of NZ_JAPZVQ010000012.1, forward strand.
GTGCTCATCCCGTTCCTGGTCACCCGCCAGCTCATCTGCGGGGCCGGGAAGGTCCTCCAGACCCCGCGCGGCGCGCGCTTCTGCCTGTCGCAGCGCGCCGAGCACATCTGGGAGGGCGTCTCCTCCGCAACGACCCGCTCGCGGCCGATCATCAACACCCGCGACGAGCCGCACGCCGACGCCGAGCGGTACCGCCGCCTGCACGTCATCGTGGGCGACTCGAACATCAACGAGGTCACCACGATGCTCAAGGTCGGCTCGGCCGACCTGGTGCTGCGGATGATCGAGACCGGCGTGACGATGCGCGACCTCACCCTGGAGAACCCGATCCGGGCGATCCGCGAGATCAGCCACGACACGACCGGAAAGCGCCTGGTGCGCTTGGCCAGCGGCCGCGAGGCGTCCGCTCTGGACATCCAGCGCGAGTACCTCGAGAAGGCCATCGACTTCGTCGACCAGCGCGGCGCCGACGCCGGCACCAAGCGGGTCATCGACCTGTGGGGCCGCGTGCTCCAGGCCGTCGAGTCCGAGAACCTGGACTCGGTCTCGCGCGAGATCGACTGGGTCGCGAAGTACAAGCTCATCGAGCGCTACCGCGAGAAGCGGGGCCTGGCGCTCTCGAGCCCGCGCGTGGCGCAGCTCGACCTGGCGTACCACGACATCCGGCGCGGGCGCGGCCTGCACCACCTGATGGAGAAGCGCGGCGAGGCCGAGCGGCTCACTCGGGACGTCGAGGTCTTCGAGGCGAAGGAAGTGCCGCCGCAGACCACGCGGGCGCGGCTGCGCGGCGAGTTCATCCGCAAGGCGCAGGAGAAGCGACGCGACTTCACTGTGGACTGGGTGCATCTGAAGCTGAACGACCAGGCGCAGCGCACGGTCCTGTGCAAGGACCCGTTCCGGTCGCGGGACGAACGGGTCGACAAGCTCATCGCCAGCATGTGAGGCCGGCGATGCCCGAACCAGACGAGCGCGAGGCCGCCCCGGGAGGGGCGGCCGAGCCCGGCTCCGGGCCGGTCCGAGTGGACCGGGCCCACGATGCGCGGCGAGGGACGTTGAGCGCCCTCGACCCGATCGCCGCCTACGAGCGGCGCACGACCCGCATCCGCGAGGAGATCGCCCGCAACCGCCGCGGCGAGTACACGGTCCCGACCTGGGTCCTGGCGGTCGCCTTGGCGGCGGTCATCGGGTTGTGGATCCTGGTGCTGTTCGTGCTCTAGCGAATCGAAGACCTGAATGCCCCGCCGGCGCGAAAGCGCCGGCGGGGCATTTCGCGTTCGAGCGCACGCCGAAAGTCCGCTCCGGCCAAAGGAAAGGGCCCCCGGTCGCAAAGATAGCCGACGAAACCTGAAGGGGAGCTGAAGCCGTCATGCCGGATGGTCCGCACCGGGGCGGTTGCGGCGCACGCCGAGTGTCGGCTAGGCGCTGGGAAAGGGCCCCCGGTTTCCAAGGTAGCCAAGGGAACCTGAAGCGGAGCTGAAGCGTGTTGCCGCGCTGGCGGCGGGGGAGTGGTTTATTCGCGGCGGGGGGCGATTTGGGCTGCGTGGCGGCCTGCTGCGGCCGCTGCGATGAAGTAGACGCGGTCGCGGTCGAGACCTCTGCCCATGGTGGACAGTTTGACCGGGAGTGCCTCCATCGCCTCGACCAGGCCCGAGCAGTCGATCTCGATCTGGCGGTGGCGCTCCGGCAGCTCCGCGAGCTGGCGTCGGATCTTGCCTTCGAGGTCCGCCGGGAGTTCGTCGGGCACCGGCACGTCCGCCGAGGCCAGCGCGACCTTCGCGTACGCGGTCATCGAGTGGTGCGATATGCCGCGGTGGCGTTCGCGCGCGTCGCCTTCGGAGATCCGCAGCGACGCCACGGGCCTGCCGCCGAGCACGGCCGCGGCGTTGACCGCCTCGCCCGCGGCGGTGCCGGAGAAGCCCCACACGGTGCCCGTGCCGAGGTTCCCCGGTCCCTGCGCGACGATCGCGATGTCCGCGCCGCCGACGACCCGGGCCGCGATGAGCGCGTTGTGGACGTTCGTCGCCTCGAGGTCGCCGCCGAAGCACTGCCCGGCGGTCACGGTCGTGCACAGCCGGTCGGAGAGCTGGTCGAGCTGGCGCGAGAACCACGCGGGCAGAGAGCCGCCGTCGGTCATGATGTACGCGACCCGCGCCTCGGGCACGGTCGCGTGGATCCCGGCGAGCACCGGCGCGAGGGCCGAGTGCAGGTCGGCGACGACCACGGGCATGCCGCCGAGGTCTTCGCAGGCTTCCACGGCCGCCCGGTGCGGCGAGTCGTCCTCGTCGACGGCCAGGCGCATGGCCTGCAGCGGCGTGTACCGGGCCTTGACGATGTGCCCCGGCTCGTCCACGTCTGCAGGGAGCCGGTCGGGCACGGCCACGACCAGCGCGTAACCGCCCGTGCCCAGGCCCTTCGCGATGGCGTTGCAGTTGAGGAGCACCCGGTCGCCGACCTCGGGCACGCCCACGAGCTCGTCGTAGGCCAGGCCCCGGCATGCGAACGCGTCCTCGCCTTCGCGGGCCTCGACGTCGACCTCGAGCTCGGTGCAGCCGCGCCATCCGCCGCGCACGCCGGTGACGGTCCCGTATCGCCATCTGATCACGCCCGGACATTATCAAGCGCGCGCCCGGACGGCGGCGGCGCGCCGCCGGCGCGACACCCGCACGGGCGCAGTAGGGACCCGTCCGAAAGAGCCGGGCCCTCGCCGGCGCGACGCGCGCGCGGGCAGACGTGCTGGCAGCGTCTCCGAAGCCTGGCATAGGCTGGGCGGGTGTCCAACGATCGCACTGAACGACTGGTGAACCTGGTGCTCTGCCTGCTGTCCTCGCGGCGCTTCCAGACCTCCACCAGGATCGCCAGGACCGTCCCCGGCTACGAGCACAACCACGACGACAAGAAGGCGCACGACGCGTTCCAGCGCAAATTCGAGCGCGACAAGTCCGAGCTGCGCCGCATCGGCATCCCGCTGCAGTCGGGCATCGACTACCTCGGCGACGGCGAACCGGGCTACCGGATCGCCCGCTCGGACTTCGAGCTGCCGCAGATCGAGTTCACCGACGCCGAGGCCGCCGCCGTGGCCGCAGCCGCGCGCCTGTGGCAGCAGCCCGAGCTCCAGTCCGGTTCCTCCGACGCCCTCCGCAAGCTCCGCGCGGCCGGCATCGACGTCGACTCGCACGCCGCCGCGTCCCCGGTGAAGGCCCTGCCCGGTGCGGAAGCGGCCCTCGCGCCGTTCCTCGAGGCGGTCGCCTCGCGGCGCACCGTCGTCTTCGACTACCTCGGCTCGCGCGACGAGTCCGCGCAGCAGCGCCGGATCCAGCCGTGGGGCTGCGCGGCCTGGCGCGGCCGCTGGTACGTCGCCGGCTGGGACCTCGAACGCGGCGCCCAGCGCTGCTTCCGGCTCTCGCGCATCAGCGGGAAGGTCCGCCTCACCGGGCCCGAAGGCGCCTTCACGATCCCCGAGGACGTCGACGTGCTCGCGTTCGCGTCCGCCTCCGAGGACCGGCCGCTGCCCACCCGCGCCACGGTCCTCGTCCGTCCCAAGCGCGCCTGGGGCGTGCGCCGCCGCGCCGACCAGATCGGCCCGCGCACCCCCGAGGGCGACCAAGCCTGCTTCTCGTACACGGACACCGCCGCGACCGCGGCCTGGCTGGCCTCGTTCGGCGCGGACGTGCTCGTCACCGACCCGCCCGAGCTGGTCAAGGAGACCGTCGCGTGCCTCCAGGCACTCGCCTACGAGGAGGAGAAGACCCCGTGACGCAGAACCGCCTGGCCCGCCTGCTCAACCTCGTCCCGTACCTCGTCGCACGGCCCGAGGGCGTCCCCATCGCCGAGCTCGCCGCCGACTTCGGCGTCGACGCCGACCAGATCCAGTCCGACCTCACCATGCTGTGGATGTGCGGACTGCCCGGTTACGGCCCCGGCGACCTCATCGACATCGCCTTCGACGCCGACGCGGTGCGCGTCCTCTTCGCCGCCGGCATGGACCGGCCCGTGCGCCTCGCCGCCCACGAGGCGCTGGCGCTCTCGGTCGCCCTGCGCGTCCTCGGCGACACGCCCGGCGTCGGCGACCGCGCCGCCATCGTCTCCGCGCTCGACAAGCTCGCCGCGGCCGCGGGCGAGGCCCCCGCCGACGTCACCGTCCGCGACACCGTCACCGACCCGCAGGCCGAGCGGTACGCGGCGCTCGTCGCCTCCGGTCACGCCGCCCGCATCACCTACTATTCCGCCAGCCGCGACACCACCTCCGAACGCGTCGTCGACCCCATCGAGGTCGTCGCCGCCGACGGGCACGCCTACCTGCGCGCCTGGTGCCGCACCGCAGGGGAGATCCGCCAGTTCCGCATCGACCGCATCGACGCCTGCTCCGAACTCGACGAGCCCTCCGAGCCGCTGCGCCTCACCAACCAGCCCGCGCCCACCGCGTTCCTCGCCTCCGAGCTGCCGCGCATCCAACTGCTCCTCGGCCCCGGCGCGACCACGGTCACTGACGCCTACCCGTGCGACGAGATCGTCGGCGAGAGCGACGGCCGCCGCCGCGTCACCATGCGCGTGCGCGACCTCGACTGGGCCCGCCGGTTCGTCCTCGGCCTCGGCGGCGAGGCCGAGGTCCTCGCCCCCGCCGAACTGCGCGACGCCGTCCGCCAGACCGCCCGCGCCGCACTGGACCGGTACCAGAACGCCTGAAGACCGCCGACCCGCCGCCGGGCCCGCTCGGCCCCGGCGGCAGCCGGCGCTACACTGACCCGATGATCTGGGCGATATCGGTCGTGCTGGCACTCGCCGGACTCGTACTCCTGGCCGTGGCGGCCTCGCGTCTCCTCGGCGGCCTCAAACAACTCCGATTCGGCCTCGAACGCGTCCAAGAACGCGCCGGAGAGCTACAGGACCTGCAAGAACGCCTGAACGCGACGCTCGCCGAAGCCGAACGCACCGCCGCCGCACTCCCGAAGAAGTGACGTATCACCGTCACCGCCGCCACATTCTGATAAAGATCAGGGTTCCCGAAGGCTCCAGTGTTGACGGAAGTGTCAAACGTCGGTCATGCTTGTCCGGCTCGACGATGTCGTAGCCACGCCACCGCAGGTGAACCCGGTACCAAGCCGAGACTCAGGCTCCGTGGCAGCCGCCTTCCAAGCGGCATACGATGGTTAACGTCACCGACACATACCCGGAGGGACCGAACAATGGGTGCATTGAAGCCCTGGCACATCATCATTCTCGTCGTTGTCATCTTGCTGGTGTTCGGCTCCAGGAAGCTTCCCGACATGGCGCGTGGTCTCGGTCGCTCCATGCGGATCCTCAAGTCGGAGACCGAGGCCATGAAGAAGGACGGCAGCAACCCGGACGAGGACGGCGACACGCGCGCCGAGCCGCGCCACACCCGCGAGCCGCTCGAGCCGCCGCAGCCGGTCAACGAGTCCGTGATCGACGGCGAATCGGTCGACCACAAGAAGACCCGCTAGCCCGGAACCGGTCGTTACGCACATGGCTGACGAACCACCGCGGCGCAGCGGCAAACGCAAGTCCAAATTCCAGCGTGCCGCAGACGGCTCCATGACACTCATGGAGCACTTCGCGGACCTGCGGAACCGCCTGCTCATCGCGATCACCGTGATCCTGGTGGGCACGGCGGCTGCGTTCTACTTCGCCGACGAGATCATCAAGTTCCTCTCCGATCCGTACTGTTCGGCGCTCAACAGCGGCTCGCTCACGGAAACCGGCGACGGGGCGAAATGCGAAGCGGTGCTGAACTCGCCGATCTCGCACATCACCTTGATGCTGAAGATCTCGCTGTACATGGCGCTGGTCGGGACCGCCCCCGTCTGGCTCTACCAGTTGTGGGCGTTCATCGCGCCCGGCCTGCACCGCAACGAGCGCAAGTACGCGTACCTGTTCATCGCGATCGCCGCGCCGCTGTTCCTGGCCGGCGCGACTCTCGCGTACTTCGTGGTCGCCCACGGCATGGAGTTCATCATGCTGCTGGCGAGCCAGGACTTCGTCATCCTGCTGAACCTCGAGGATTACCTCAAGTTCTTCCTCTCGGTGATGATGGTCTTCGGCATCGGCTTCGAGTTCCCGCTGATCATGTTGATGCTCAACGTGATCGGCCTGGTCAACGCGAAGCAGATGCTCGGCTGGTGGCGGATCGTGGTGCTGGTCAGCTTCGTGTTCACCGCGATCTTCACGCCCACGCCCGACCCGTTCGGCATGACCGCGCTGGCGATCTGCATGCTCATCCTCTACCTGGCCGCCTGCGGTGTCGCCTACCTGAACGACAAGCGCAAGGGCGTCCGGTACGACGAGTACGACGGACTCGACGACGACGAGGCCGGTGACATCGGCGCCTCCGACGACCTGGCGGCCACCGCCGACATCTCGGCGAGCCGACTGGACGACGACGACCACCCCGGTGAGCCCGAGCGGCGCAACCGCTTCGGTCGGCGCGTCGACGGCTACGACGACATCACCTGAGTCCCCTGAGGACGAAGGTCGAGCAATGAGAAAGGGCCCCACCGCTTCGGCGGTGGGGCCCTTTCAATGTCTCAAGTGATTCAGCAGCCGCTGCGCACGAGCCGCAGCACCGCGTCCAGGCCCACGATCCGGCCCGCCTCCGCGTGCGGCAACAGGAAGCAGCGGGCGCCGATCCGCGCCGCGCCCGCGTCGGCCATGCTGTCGCCGACCATGAGCGCCCGGCCCGGCTCCACATCGAGCGCGTGGCACGCCGCGTAGAAGATCTTCTCGTCGGGCTTGCAGTAGCCGACCTCGTAGGACAGCACCCACTCGTCGATGAACCGGTCGATGCCCAAGCGCCGCAGGATCGGCCGCGCGTCGAAACCGATGTTCGACACCAGCGCGATCGGGTACCCCTGGGCCTTCAAGGAAACGAGCGTGCCGATCGTGTCGGCGAACGCGACCCAGCCCTCGGGCGAGGCCATCCGGTCGTACAGCGCCTCCGCCAGACCCTCGAACACGCCGTGGGCCTGCGCCGCGAGCGCCGTGAACGCCTCCCGGTGGGCCTCTTCGTCGAGATCGCGGTCCGCCCAGGCGTCGGCGAAATCCGGACGCACCCGCGGCTCCATGCCCGAACCGAGCCAGCCCTGCGCGCCGATGGCGTCGGCCAGCGCCGTCACCGCGAGCGGATCCAGCCGCCTGCCGCAGGACTCGGCCGCGAGCGACACCGAACGGGTCAGTGGTTCGAGCTGCGCCAAGGTGCCGTGGAAATCGAACAGGACCGCGTCGACCCCTCCGCGTCCCGCATCGTCATCTCCTGGTGAGGAATCCCGGTGCACAAACGGACGATACCCGGCCGTGTAGGCGTCGTCACAGCCGGGTGCGGAACCCGCGTTACCGGAGTGCTCTTGTCGGGGTGGGAGACTAGTGTTGAGGCCATGGTTACCGCCGACGTGCCTTACGCCGACGACCGCTCCCCGGCCCAACGCCACGCCGCCGCCCAGGCGCGACGGCAATGGCCTGAGCTGGCGGCCTTCGCAGGGGACTACCCGTTCGAGCTCGACGACTTCCAGGTCGAGGCCTGCCGCATCCTCGAGAGCGGGCACGGCGTGCTCGTGTGCGCCCCCACGGGCGCCGGCAAGACCGTGGTGGGCGAGTTCGCCGTGCACCTGGCGCTGGCCGAGGGCGCGAAGTGCTTCTACACCACCCCGATCAAGGCGCTGTCGAACCAGAAGTTCAACGACCTCGTGGCCGCGCACGGCGCCGAGAACGTGGGGCTGCTGACCGGCGACACGGTCGTCAACGGCGAGGCCCCGATCGTCGTCATGACGACCGAGGTGCTGCGCAACATGATCTACGCGGGCTCCTCCACCCTGCAGGGACTGCGCTATGTGGTCATGGACGAGGTGCACTACCTCGCCGACCGCTTCCGCGGCGCCGTGTGGGAGGAGATCATCATCGAACTCCCGCAGGAGGTCCGGGTCGTCTCCCTCTCGGCGACGGTCTCGAACGCCGAGGAGTTCGGCGACTGGCTCAAGAGCGTCCGCGGCTCCACTGAGGTCGTCGTCTCCGAGACGCGCCCGGTCCCGCTGTGGCAGCACATGATGATCGGTGGCGCGCTGCTCGACCTGTTCGAGCCCGACGGCGACTACGTCTCCAAGGAACTGCTCAAAAAGGACGCCCGGGCGCGCGAGCGCAACGAGGGCCGCACCGGCGGGCGCCGCCGCGGCGGCAGGCCCTATGTGGACCGGGGCCGGGTCGTCTCCCGCCTCGACCAGGCCGCGCTGCTGCCGGCCATCTACTTCATCTTCTCCCGCGCCGGGTGCGACGCGGCCGTCGACGAGTGCGTCCGCGCCGGGCTCCGGCTCACCGACGGGCGCGAACGCGACGAGATCGTCGACTATGCGACCGCCGCCGTCGCCCACATCGACCCCGCCGACCTCGAGGCGGTCGGCTTCGACCGGTGGCTCGCCGGCCTCGCCGCCGGGATCGCCGCCCACCACGCCGGCCTGCTCCCGGTGTTCAAGGAGGTCGTCGAGAAGTTGTTCGAGCGCGGCCTGCTCAAAGCCGTGTTCGCGACCGAGACGCTCGCGCTGGGCATCAACATGCCTGCGCGGTCGGTGGTCCTCGAGCGGCTCATCAAGTACGACGGCTCCGACCACGTGATGCTCACTCCCGGCCAGTACACGCAGCTGACCGGGCGCGCCGGGCGGCGCGGCATCGACGTCGAAGGCCACGCCGTCACCGTCTGGGCCGAGGACGTGCGCCCCAAGGAGCTCGCCGGACTCGCCTCGAAGCGCACGTACCCGCTGAACTCGAGCTTCGCGCCGTCGTACAACATGGCCGTGAACCTCATCGGCGCCGCCGGAGTCGAACGCGCCCAAGAGGTCTTGGCCTCCTCGTTCGCGCAGTTCCAGTCCGACTCCGAGGCCGTCCACATCGCCGAGCAGGCCCGCTCGCTCGGCCGCCGCGCCGCGGAGGCGGCCCAGGCCGCCGAGTGCCACCTGGGCGACTTCCTCGCCTACTACGACCTGACGCAGCAGCTCTCGCAGGCTGAGCGCGGCGCGCAGAAGCGCCGCAAGGGCGCCCTGCGCGACGAGGCCCGCACGAACCTCGAGAAGCTGCGCGGCGGCGACGTCATCTGGATCTCGCGAGGCAAGCGCACGGGCTGGGCGGTGTTCCTGCGCCCCACCGGCGGCTCGCGCCACCACGACCCGCGCTGGTCGGTGCTCACCGCCGACGGCTGGGCCGGGACGCTGGAGACCTCCGCGTTCGACGGCGGCGTGCAGGTCGTCACCCGCATTCGCATGCCCAAGCGCTTCGACCGGCGCGACCCGAAGTCCCGCTCGGACCTCGCCTCGAGCCTGCGGGAGGCCACGCGGGACCGCTCGCGGCCGACGCGGCGCGGCGGGGCGGCCGAGACCCCCGAGATCGCCCAGCTGCGCGAGGAGGTCAAGGCGCACCCGTGCCGGCTGTGCCCGGACGCCGGGCAGCACACGGTGCACGCATCCCGCTGGTCGCGGCTCAAGCGCGAGGGCGAGCTGCTGCGGCGCCGCTCCGAGCGGCGCGAGCACTCGCTGGCGCGGCAGTTCACCGCCGTGCGCGAGGTCCTGAGCGAGTTCGGGTACCTCGACGGCGAGACCGTCACGAGCGACGGCCGGCTGCTGCGCAACCTCTTCGTGGAGACCGACCTGCTTGTGGCGCAGTGCCTTCGCGACGGCATCTGGGAGGGCCTGGACGCGGCGTCGCTGGCGGCGATCGCGTCGACGGTGATCTACGAGTCGCGGTTCGAGGAGGACGAGTTCTTCGTGGCCGTGCCGGGGTCGATCGTGGACCCGGTGGCGAAGACCGTGCGGCGCTGGGAGGCGATCCGGCGCGCGGAGAACACGCGCGGGCTCTCGCTCATCTCGCGGCCGCAGATGGGCCTGGCCTGGCCGATCTACCGGTGGACGCGCGGCGAGGAGCTGTCGAAGGCGCTCGCGGCGGCCGACGGGCCGTGGCCGATGCCCGGCGGCGACTTCGTGCGGTGGGCGCGGCGCACCGCCGACCTGCTGCATCAAATGGGGACTGCGGCAAGATATATCGACACCGAGTCATCTAACAAGTTGGCGGACGCCGCCTACGACGCGGTGGACGCGATCCGCCGCGGCGTCGTCGCCGACGTCTGAGCCGTGACCGGTGCGGTCTCGCGGCCGCCCCGGTTCGCTGCTCGGCGGCGCTGAACCGGAAGGACATGCCGTGCACCGCAGCCGCATCTCGACGGTCCTCATCGACACCCCCGACGCCGACGCGGCGGCCGCGTTCTGGTCGGCCGCCCTGGGCGTGCCGGCGACGCCGGTCGCGGGGGAGGAGCAGTTCACGTCCCTCGAAGGCGCGCTGCCGGGGCTTGTGACCGCGGTGCAGCGCATCGACGAGGGCGAGCCGCGGATCCATGTGGACATGGAGACCGACGACCTGGACGCCGAGACCGAGCGGCTGATCGCGCTCGGCGCGACCGAGGTCTCGCGCTGGCTCGAATGCCGGACGCTGCGCGTGCCCGGCGGGCACATCGTGTGCGTCATCCCCGTCCACTCCGACCGGGCCGAATTCGAAGCGGCGGCCACGGTCTGGGAGTGAGGCCGGGGAACGGCCTTCGGTAAGAGGGCAGTCCGGCCCAGCGATAAGCCCGTGTGTGTTCCCTTGGCTGCACGGCATGCCGTTGGGGCCGTTCGGCGGGCACGCCGACCGTACTCATGGGCGCTGGGTTTGGGTCCCCGGTTGCAAGCGTGGCGCGGGGGTACGACAGTTTTCCGTGCCGGCGGCCGTGAAGGCGGTGTGATTCAGGCCGCTTCGATCGCGATGGCCTCGTGGAAGCGGGTGAGCGCTGAAGCCACGCCCCATTGGGCCGCAAGGGCTTCGACGCGCTCGGGGTCCTTCGGGGACTTCGGCAGGGTCGCGTCGACCAGGGGCACGTCGACGTCGGCGACCACGGTCGAGGTCATCACGGCCCGGTCGAGGTAGTCGGCGGCCTCGGTGATCGCCTTGCGCTGGCGCTCAGGGAGATCAGAACCGTCCTCGGCCGCGGCGGCCTTGAGCCCCGCGATGCCGCCGAAGGTGTTCACGAGCGTCACCGCGGTCTTCGCGCCGATGCCCTTCACGCCAGGCAGGCCGTCCGAGGGGTCGCCGCGCAGGACCGCGAAGTCCACATAGTGATCGGGGGCGACGCCGAACTTCGTCGCGACCGCCTCCCCGTCGAACAATTCCGCTTTAGATATCCCGCGCGCGAGGTATACGACTTTGCGATCGCGCTCGTCGTCGACGAGCTGGAACAGGTCCCGGTCGCCGGTCACGACCAGCACCGGCTCGGCGGTGCGCGCCGCGAGGGTCGCGATCACGTCGTCCGCCTCGAATCGCGGATGCGTCGCCGTCGCCACGCCCAAAGCCGGGAGCAGTGCCTCGATCGCCTCGACCTGCTCGTCGAGCCCTTCCGGGGTGTCCTCCGAGCCGTCCGGCAGCGCCCGCGCGGCCTTGTACCCGGGCATGAGGTCGGTCCGCCATTCCGGGCGCCAGTTCCCCTCGAGGCAGCACACCATCCCGGTGGGGGAGTACTTGCGCGCCAGCACGGCCAGGCCGTCGAAGAAGCCCCGCACCGCCCCCGAGCGCCGCCCGTCCGGAGCCTTGATCGAGGAGGGGAGCCCGTAGTGGGCGCGGTACCACAGCGAGGCGGCGTCGATGAGCATCAGCATGCCCACCAGCTTCTCACGCTGTGCACACTTACGCCTCGCAAGCTTCGCCGAGGCCGACGACACGGCGTGCGAACGGCGATTCGACCGCTTCTATTAGTGCGAAACCTGCCACATTTTCCACTGGCTGGAACAACTATGGGAGGGTCCGACCGGAATGATCAGCGAATCAGCAACCTATGAGGAGCCCTCAGGTGAACACCTACGCCCGCCGCGCCGCCGCCGCACTGGCCCTGATCGGGACCGGGCTGGCCGCCGCCGCATGTACGTCGGACTCCGGCGACGACTCCACCCTGACCGTCTGCACGAACGTCCCGTTCGAACCCTTCGAGTTCATGGACGGCAACGAGTACGTCGGCTTCGACATGGATCTCATGAACCTCCTCGCCGAGCGCCTCGACCAGACCGTCGAGGTCGTCGAGATCGACTTCGACTCGATCGGCTCCGGCTCGGCCCTGAACGCCGGCACCTGCGACATCGCCGCCGCCGGCCTCACCATCACCGAGGAGCGCCAGGCGGCCATGGGCATGTCCCAGGCCTACTACCGCGCCGACCAGGCCCTCGTCGTGCCCAGCGCTTCGACCGTCGCCACGCTCGACGACCTCTCCGGCATGCAGGTCGCCGTCCAGTCCGGCACCACCGGCGAGACCTACGCCAACGACCACGCCGGCCAGTACGGCTACGAGGTCGTCGCCTTCGAGACCATGGGCGACATCGCCTCCGCCCTCTCCGCCGGCAGCGTCGACGCCTCGATCGCCGACCTCGCGACCTGGACCGACATGATCAAGGACGCGCCCGACCTCAAGCTCGTGCAGCCCATCGAGACCGAGGAGCACTACGGCTTCGCCGTCCAGAAGGACGACAAGGAGCTCCTCGACGAGGTCAACGCCATGCTCGACCAGGCCTTCAAGGACGGCACCTACGCCGAGCTCTACGAGAAGTGGATCGGCGAGCCCTACACCGGAGACGCCGGAAAGTAGTGGACGCCGCAACCGCAACCGCGGCGCCCGAACGCCGCATGACGCCGAGGCAGCGGCGGCGCCTGTCCCGCACGATCCAGTACGTCGTGCTCGCCGCCATCGTGATCGTGCTGGCGGTCGTGGCCGACTGGGGCCGGATCGTCGACTCGTTCTTCCAGATCGACATCGCCGCGGACATGTTCCCGGCGGTGTGGATCCCGTTCTGGAACACGATCGTCTACACCGTGCTCGCGTTCATCTTCGGCATGGCCGTGGGCGTGCCGATCGCGCTCATGCGCGTCTCCACGTTCGGCCCCTACCGGTGGTTCGCCACCGGCTACGTCGAGATCTTCCGCGGCCTGCCCGCCCTGCTGGTGCTGTTCCTCGTCGGCTTCGGTGTGCCGCAGGCGTTCCCGGGCATCCAGTACCCCGGCGGCGTCTACGGCCAGGTCGCGATCGGCCTCGGCCTGACCTCCTCGGCGTACATCGCCGAGAGCGTGCGCGCCGGCATCCAGGCCGTCCCCAAGGGACAGGTCGAGGCGGCCCGCTCGCTCGGCATGAGCCACACTCGCACCATGATCACCGTGGTCCTCCCGCAGGCGCTGCGGATCGTCATCCCGCCGTTGACGAACGAGCTCGTCATGCTCACCAAGGACTCCAGCCTCGTGTTCGTCCTCGGCGTCACCACCGCGACCATGGAGCTCTCCAAGTTCGCGCGCAACGCGCTGACCTCCGAGGCCAACGCGACACCGCTGCTCGTCGGCGGCCTGCTCTACCTGCTCCTGACCATCCCCCTCGGGCTGCTGGCCCGCCGCCTCGAGAAGCGAGGAGAAGCCCGATGAGCGCCGGAGCGAACCCGATCGTCCACATCGAAGGCCTGCACAAGTCCTTCGGCGACAACGAGGTCCTGCGCGGCGTCGACCTCGAGATCGCCGAAGGCGAGGTCGTGTGCCTCATCGGCCCCTCCGGGTCCGGCAAGTCCACACTGCTGCGCTGCGTCAACCTCCTCGAGGAACCCACCGAAGGCTCGATCAGCGCCGCCGGGCACGACATGACCGGCCCGGACGCCGACCTCGACCTCGCCCGCCGCGACATCGGCATGGTCTTCCAGCACTTCAACCTGTTCAGCCACATGACGATCCTCGACAACCTCGTCATCCCGCAGATGCGCGTTTGCAAGCTCCCCAAGGACGAGGCCGTCGCCGAGGCGCGGCGGCTCCTCGCCGAGGTCGGCATCGAAGGCAAGGAGCGGGCCAAGCCCTCGCAGCTCTCGGGCGGGCAGCAGCAGCGCGTCGCCATCGCCCGCGCGCTGGCCGTCAAACCGCGGCTCATGCTCTTCGACGAGCCCACCAGCGCCCTCGACCCCGAGATCGTCGGCGAAGTCCTGCAGGTCATGAAGGGCCTTGCGGCCGAAGGCATGACGATGCTCGTGGTCACGCACGAGATGAGCTTCGCCCGCGAGGTCGCCGACCGGGTGCTGTTCCTCGACGGCGGCGTCATCGTCGAGTCCGGGCCGCCCGCCGAGGTCCTCTCCAACCCGAAGACGGAGCGGGCCCGCAGCTTCCTCCACCGCGTCCTGCACCCGGTCGACTGACATCATTGGAGGCATGAGCCTCCACCAGAAGACCGGTCCCGCAACGGCCGAGCGCGTCCTGTGGCGCGGCGGCCGCGTGCTCAGTCCGACGAGTCCCGCCGCGACGGCCCTGCTCAGCGTCGACGGCCGCATCGAGTGGGTCGGCCCCGAGGCCGACGCGCCCGCCGCCGACCGCATCGAAGACCTCGGCGGCGGGCTCGTGACGCCCGCGTTCGTCGACTCCCACGTGCACCTCACCGGCACCGGCGCGGCCCTCGCGGGCCTGCACTTCGCCGCCGACCGCTCCGCCGCGGCCGTCCTCGAGCACCTGGACGACTTCGCGCGCACCACCCCCGCCGACGCGCTGATCCTCGCCGGCGGCTGGGACGAGACCACCTGGGACGACCCGGCGCTGCCCACCGGCGAGGCCGTCGACAAGGCCGCCGGCGGCCGCCTGGCCTACCTCTCGCGCGCCTGCGGGCACACCGGGATCGCCACGCCACGCCTCCTCGCCGAGCACCCCGAACTCGCCGAGCACGACGGCTACGACCCCTCCGGCGTGCTCACCCGCGCCGCCCACAAAGCCGCCCGCGCCACTCTCGCCGCCCGCATCCCGGTCTCCCAGCGCCTCGCGCTCGCCGAGCACGCCCTCGCCCAGGCCGCCCGCCGCGGCATCGCCGCCGTCGTCGAGCACTTCATCCCCGTCGCCGCCGACCCCTTGGGGGAGAAGGAGTTCCAAGGCCTGGTCGAACTCGGGCAGCAGCCCGGCAACCCGTCCGTGCACGGCTGGTGGGGCGAGCTGCGGGCCGCCGCCAAGGCCCGCGACCTCGGCGCCCACGGCTGCGGCGGCGACCTCTCCGCCGACGGCTCCCTCGGGGCCCGCACCGCGTTCCTGCGCGAGCCCTACCGCGACGCCGACACGCTCGGCGCCGAGTACCTGACCGCCGACGACGTCGCCGCGCACCTCCTCGACTGCCACGAGGCGGGCCTGCCCGCCGCGTTCCACGCCATCGGCGACGGCGCGATCGCCAACGTCCTCGACGGCCTCGACGCGGTCGAACCCGTGCTCGGCCTCGACGCGATCCGCCATGCCCGCCACCGGATCGAGCACGCCGAGCTCCTCGACGCCGCGCTTATCGCCCGCATGGTCCACCACGGCGTGCACGCCTCCGTGCAGCCCGCGTTCGACGCCGCCTGGGGCGGCCCCGACGGCATGTACGCCACCCGGCTCGGGCGCGAGCGGGCCCTCGCCACGAACCCGTTCTCGAAGCTCGCCGGCGTCGGCGTCCCCCTCGCCTTCGGATCCGACTCCCCGGTGACCGCACTGGACCCCTGGGGCGGCGTGAGAGCCGCCGTGCGCCACCGCAACCCGGTCTCGCGGCTCCCGATGGCCGCGGCGTTCACCGCGGCCACCAGGGGCGGCTGGAGGGCCCTCGGCGTCGACGACGCCGGGTCGCTCGTGCCGCACACGCGCGCGAATTTCACCGTGTGGGAGCTCACGGACGGGGGACTTCCCGATCTGAGTGACCCCGGCGTCCCCGATCCGAAGTGCGCCATGACCGTCGCCGACGGCGCCCTGATCTGGTCGGCCGCCTGGCCAGCGCCGACTCCGCGGCCGTCCTGACGCGAGAAAATTTGTGGGACCAAAATTCCGACCCGGTTGACGCCATCGGCGCAGTTTGGCTTACGGTGGTCTGGTCCTCGGCGGACGACCGGAAACGGAAGCCCGCCGAACGTCGGGGGCGACTCGACTTGCTTTGCTCCCACGCAGACTGGACAAGGTGGCAGCGCGGCCGCACTGCTACCGGCGGCCAGGTCCAGATCGCGGGGGTCGGCGGAGGAAGGCGAGCCGGTCGCCGGTGGTGGACCCGCAGCAGACGCAGGAGATCCCTAGACAACAGCTCGTAGACGCTCAGCCAGACGGGTGCGAGTTGGTCCGAAGATCACCAGCCGACGCGGCAGGGGACACCGGCCGTACAGGGACTGGGAGAAACCCGTGCGAGGGGCGTAGCCGGACACAGCTACGCCCCTTTGCCGTACCCGCAGTACGCTAGACCCCCGAAGGCGAGGGCCCCTCGCCACAGGCCGCCGCGCGCGGCCCAGCAGCACCGCGTACCAGCGAGGAGTGCCCTACTTGAGCACCGTGATCGACGACGACCGCGACGCCGCCCCGACCCTCGAGGCCGCGCCCCCGGCGACCAAGCGCCGCACGCTCGTGCTGACGGACTCCCCGCTCGGCCGCCGCCTCACCCTCCCCGCCGCGCTCGTCCTCGCCGTCGCCTCCGGCCTGCTCGCCGTGCTCGCGTTCCCGCCCTACGGCGCCTGGCCGCTCGCGGCCGTCTCCGTCGCCGGTCTCGGCGCCGCCGTCCACCGCCGCCGCCTGCGCGGCGGCCTCGGCGTCGGCTTCGTCTACGGCATGGCGTTCTTCCTGCCCCTCCTCGCCTGGTCCTCCACGCAGGTCGGGCAGTGGCCGTGGCTGTTCCTGTGCGGCCTCGAAGCGCTCGGCATGGGCCTGCTGGGCATGGGCCTCGCGGCCTGCTCGCGCCTCATCGACTCGCACCGCTGGATCTGGGCGCCCCTGACCGGCGCCGCGTGGGTCGCCGAAGAGGCCCTGCGCTCGCGCCAGCCCTTCGGCGGCTTCCCCTGGGGCAACCTCGCCTTCAGCCAGGCCGACGCGCCGACGGCCGCCGCGATCTGGCTCGGCGGCGCGCCCTTCCTGAGCTTCATCGTCGCCCTCTCGGGCGGTTTCCTCCTCGCCGCCGGATTCGCGATCGTCACACGCCGCACGGCCGGTATCCGCAAGGCCGTCGCGTTCACCGCTGCCGCCGCGCTGACCGCGCTGGCGCCCCTGGCGCTGCCGATCGGCTCGACCGCGCCGAACGGCGAGACCATCAACGTCGCCGTCGTCCAAGGCAACGTCCCGCGCCTGGGCCTGGGCTTCAACGAGCAGCGCATGGCCGTCCTCGACAACCACGTGCAGGCCACCCTCGACCTCGCCGACGCCGTCAACGAAGGCCGCGCCGACCGCCCCGACCTCGTCGTGTGGCCCGAGAACGCCTCCGACATCGACCCGATCCAGAACGACGACGCCTACCTCGCCATCAGCGGGGCCGCCGCCGCCATCGGGGCGCCCATCGTCCTCGGCGGCATCGTCAACAACGAGGACGGCACCCGCTCCAACATGACCATCGTCTGGGACCCCGAAGCCGGCCCGGTCTACATGTACTCCAAGCGCCACCCGGTGCCCTTCGCCGAATACGTGCCCTACAAGGACTTCTTCAGCACCGTCGCCGGCTGGATCGACCCGCGCATGTCCGAGGGCCTCGACAACGTCGCCGGGTTCGAGCACGGCCAGAACCCCGGCATCGTCAAGGTCGGCGACCTGACCCTCACCGGCCTCATCTGCTTCGAGATCGCCTTCGACGCCGAGACCCGCGCCTCCGTCCTCGACGGCGCCCAGCTCATGGCCGTGGGCACCAACAACGCCACGTTCGACACCAACGAGGCCCAGCAGCAGCTCGCCATGGTCCAACTGCGGTCCATCGAGCACGCCCGCGACGGCCTCATGGCCTCCACCGTCGGCGTCTCCGGGTTCACCGACCACACCGGCGAGGTCTCCCAGGCGACCGAGTTCAACACCGCCGCCGTCATCCAATCGGACCTCACCCTGTCCGACCGCTCGACTCCGGCCTCCACAGTGGGTATCCTTCCTGAAGCGGTCCTCACCGGAGCGGCACTGGTGGCCCTGGCCTGCGCCTTCTTGATCAACTTCAAGCACCGCCGCAGCCAGACCTAGAAAGCCGAAGCCATGAGCCAGACACCGGACCGGGGCCCCGCCGGCAACGACACCAGTCCGGCCATCGTGGCCATTCCGACGTACAACGAACGCGACAACATCGAGACCACCGTCGCCGCCGCCCTCGCCGGATGCGACCGCATCGACATCCTCATCGTCGACGACTCCTCACCGGACGGCACCGGCGAGATCGCCGACGCGCTCGCCGCCGCCGAGCCCCGCGTCCACGTCCTCCACCGGGCCGAGAAGCAGGGCCTCGGCGCGGCCTACCTCGCCGCGTTCGACTGGGCCACCCGCCACGGCTACCGCACCGTCGTCGAGATGGACGCCGACGGCTCCCACGACCCCGCCGACCTGCCCCGCCTCCTCGCCGCCCTCGACGACGGCGCCGACGTCGCCATCGGCTCCCGCTACATCCCCGGCGGCGCCGTCCGCAACTGGGCCCTCCACCGCCTCGCCCTCTCGCGCGGCGCCGGCGTCTTCACCCGCGCCATGCTCGGCCTGCGCGTCAAGGACGTCACCGCCGGCTACCGCGCCTACCGCCTCGACGGCCTCCACAAACTCCAGCTCGACACCGTCAACTCCGTCGGCTACTGCTTCCAGATCGACCTCACCTGGCGCGCCGTCAAAGCCGGCTTCGACATCCGCGAGGTTCCCATCGTCTTCACCGAGCGCCGCGCCGGCGCCTCCAAGATGAGCGGCGCCATCACCGTTGAAGCCCTTTGGAACGTGAGCCGCTGGGGCCTCGCCCACCGCGCACGCCAACTCAAGAGCGCCCTGCGGCGTGGCAGAATCGAAGGGTGACGTACCAGCAGCCGCCCGCGGCGCCCAAACGCGCACCGTTCGCCTTCCGGCTCGCGCTGGCCATCTGGGTCATCGCCGAGGCCGCCGCGTTCTTCGGCCTGGCCTACCTCATCGGCTTCTTCTACACGATCCTCATCGCCGTCGGCACCACCGTGCTCGGCGTGGCCCTCGTGACGAACGCGGGCAAGAAGTCCTTCCGGTCCGCCCGCGACTACCTCAACTCCGGCGGCGACCCCTCCCGGGAGCTCCCGAACGGGTACGCGATCGCCGGGGCCCTGTGCCTCATCATCCCCGGGTTCGTCACCGACCTCATCGGCCTGCTGCTGCTCTTCCCGCCCACGCGCCTGCTCTTCCGCGGCCTCGGCCGCTGGATCGCCGCGAGCGCCCCCGTGATGCGCTTCGGCGGCGGGGACGTCATCGACGGCGAAGTGATCGACGAGCGCAGCGCGGACGACATGCGGACAGGCGATTGGGATCCGGACGCGCCGGTCAAGTACGGGGACACGAAAAACGGGCCCAGGTCCATCGACCCGGGCCCGTGAAAAACTCAGCCGTTATCAGCGTTTGACCGCGCTTCTTTGAAGCTCGCTAGCGCTCGACCGCGCTACCTTGCAGCTCGCTAGCGCTCGCCGCGGCGGGCGCGCATCTCCTGCAGGCGCTCGTCGAGGATCTCCTCGAGCTCCTCCATCGAGCGGCGCTCCAGCAGCATGTCCCAGTGGGTGCGCGGCGGCTTGACCTTCTTGGTCTCCGGCTCCTCGCCGTCCACCAGCTTGGCCGTGGAACCGTCGAGACGGCACTCCCACGTCAACGGGATCTCCGCTTCGACCGCGAACGGCACCTCGAAGCGGTGCCCCTGCGGGCAGACGTAATCGCGGGTCTGGCGCGGCGCCAGCTCCGTGTTGCGGTCCGATTCGTAGCTGACGGCGCCGAGACGGGAGCCCCTCAGCATTCTGTCGCCCATGTTCCCCTGCACTTCCTCTGGAGCATTCGCTCTGCCACACGCAGCCGACCCGGTCAGCCTGGGCCGGCGCATCAGTCCCCAGCCGATCACGCCGATTCCTGGGGTTTTCGCTTCGTACAACGCCCGGACGCGGCCGGATCCTTCCCGGCATCGCCGTTCCCAGGCGCCGCGCTCGCGTTGCGGACCCCCAAGTGTGGCCCGGCGCTCGTGCGGCCGCCCACGGACGTCCCCTTGAAGTGTGACACAACACCGGCCCGGATCCGCGCGCCCGAGCACGTGAGATGCCGCTCGTCCCCTTCATGGCCGGACATCACCGGAGGCAAACGCCGTCCACCACCTTCCGGTTACACCGGGGCGTACCGGGCGCGGGCGGCCGGTGAACGCCGATCGGGTCGCATCAAGGGTGGACGCGCCCAGTAGGGTGTGCATCAGGCTAGACGCGTCAACGGCTCGCAAGCGTCGCCGAGAGGGAGTATTCAAAATGCACGTGCTGGGAATCGACTTCGGAACCTCGAACACCGTTGCGGTTCTGCGTTCGGCCGACGGACGCGTACGACCCCTGCTGTTCGACGGCGCCCCGATCCTGCCCTCGGCGGTGTACTACAACTCCGACGGCCGCATGCTCGTCGGCCGCGACGCCGAGCGCAACGCCCGCATGGACCCCGCCCGCTTCGAACCCAACCCGAAGCGCCGCATCGACGACGGGTCCCTGTTCCTCGGCACCTCCGAGATCCCCGTGCCCCAGGTCTTCGCGTACGTCCTGCAGCAGGTCGCCCTCGAGGCCCAGCGCCAGGCCGGCCAGATGCCCGGCCAGGTCCGCCTCACCCACCCCGCCCGCTGGGGCGAGCGCCGCCGCGCCATCCTCGTCGACGCCGCGCGCCTCGCCGGCCTCCCGACCCCGCAGCTCATCCCCGAGCCCGTGGCCGCGGCCTCCTACTTCACCTCCGTGCTCGGCACCGCCGTCCCGCCCGGGCGCTCGCTCGCCATCTACGACCTCGGCGGCGGCACCTTCGACGCCACCGTCGTGCGCCGCACCCAGACCGGCTTCGAAGTCCTCGCTGAAGAAGGCGTCGGCGACATCGGCGGCCTCGACTTCGACCACGGCATCGTCGAGCACCTCGGCAAGACCTACGGCAAGTCCCACCCCGCCGAGTGGCAGCGCCTCCTCACCCCCTCCGACGACCGCGACCGCCGCTACCGCCGCATGCTCTACGAAGACGTGCGTGGGGCCAAGGAGACCCTCTCGCGCACCGCGAGCGCCGACATCCACCTCCCCGCGCTCGAAGTCGACGCCCACCTCACCCGCGCCGAGTTCGAGGAGATCGCCCGCCCGCCCCTGGAGCGCACCGTCGACTGCCTCCAGCGCGCCATCCAGTCCGCCCGCATGAACCCCGCCGACCTCGTCGGCATCTTCCTCGTGGGCGGCTCCTCGCGCATCCCCGCGATCTCCCAGCTCATCCACTCCAAGCTGGGCGTCCCACCGCAGACCTTCGAGCAGCCCGAGACCGTCGTCGTCGAAGGCGCGGTGCGCGCCGCCTCCGGCCCGGCCCCCTCGGAGCAGCCGATGACCCGCCCCACCTCGGGCGGCCCCGTCTCGCCCGCCGGGCACATGTCCGCGCCCCGCCCGCCCGTCCAGGCCCCGCAGATGCTGCCGCCCCAGACGGCCTACCAGCAGCCCGCCCCGGCCCCGCAGCCGGCGTATCAGCAGCCGCAGCAGCAGCTCCCGGCGAAGCGGCCCCTGACGCAGGAGCCGGCCGTCCTGGTGACCGGCGCGGCCGTCATCGTCCTGATCGTCATCTTCTTCGTGCTGCTCTCGACGATCCTCAACGGCTAGCTAGACGCCGTCGTGTTGGCGCACCGAGAAGCCGGCCCGGCGGTTGAGGTCGACGATCTGGCGGTCGAGCCAGTCGATCTCGGTCAAGTTCGTCGACCGGTGGATCTGCATGAGGCCCTTGCGGAACGGTGATTCGAGCCGTTCGGCCGGGATCGGCGCGCCCTGCTCGTCGAAGAACAGCTGCGCCGGCTGGTCGAGGAATTCGCGGCGGCGCGCGAGCACGAGTGCCTGCTCGCGCGGGTTCTCCAGGTGGTGGAGGAACGCGAGCAGCACGTACCACTTGTTGTCGTCGGTGACGAACCCCGGCTCGGGGTCGCGGAGCCACCGGCGCAGCTGGTCGGTGCCGATCTGGGTGATCTCGAGCATGTGGCGCGGGGCCGCGACCGACCCGGGCGCGGTGCGCCGGGTGAGGCACTGCGCGTCCTCGAGCTTCTTGATGGTCGGGTAGAGCGTCCCGTCGGCGATCGGCCGGACGTGCCCGGCGAGGCTGGCGACCCGGTTCTTGAGGTCGTAGCCGTGGAGCGGGAAGTCCCGCAGGAATCCGAGAATGGCCATCTTCAACATGCGTCCATTATGGCAGGTATAACAAGATATATCGACTCCGAGGTAGAAGACCTCGTTGTCAGTCAACGGAATCGGCCGTCATCAAGCACGAGCACGGGCTGCGCCCGCGCACCCACCAAGAAGGACAGAGCACGGAAGAGCCTCCCGTTTTCCCTGCTCAGCAAGGGGAAACGGGAGGCTCTTGGGTTCGCTCTCGAGGGGGAGTCAGAGGATGTGGAAGTACCAGAGGACGAGGTAGCCCGCCGCGAGGATGCAGGCGATGACGGCGAGGAGGACGAGCCAGCCGGCGGCGGCCTCCATGATGCCGGGGCGGCCGCTGTCGCCGGTCGCGGCGACGACGGGCTCCCACACGGTGTCGTCGATGATCCGCATGGGGGCGAGGGCCTTCGCGGGCGGGTACCAGGCGCGGGCCTGGGCTTTGGCGGCGGTGCGGTTGGCGGGCTGGAGGCGGCCGCGCCGGTTGTAGGCGAACAGGGCCACTTCGGACTCGTCGGCGAGGGCGGCGATCTCGGGGCTGACGGGCATGGTCGCGTAGAGGCGCCGCTTGCGGTCGGGGGAGCCGGTGCCGACGATCATCGGGATGTCCGCGGCGGTGACGGCCAGCCCGGGGGACTTGGCGGCGACCACGGCTTTCGTGGACTCGACGGTCGCCTCCCACTGCGGGCTGCCGATGACCTCGCCCTCGACCTTGTCGAGGTGCTTGAGATGGGCCTGGACGAGGCTCAGGAGCGCATAGGTCTGCGGAGGCACATCGGGCGGCATGTTCATGAATGGAAGTGTCACATACGGTCGCGGCCGGTCCGCGACCGTGCTTCGGAACACCGCGGTTCAGAACGGCTCGATCTCGGCCCCGAGGAGCTGCAGGCGCTCGGCGAGCTGCTCGTAGCCGCGGTGGATGACGTCCACGTGCCGCAGTTCCGAGACGCCCTGCGCGCGCAGCATCGCCAGGAGCAGGACGACGGCCGGGCGCAGCGCGGGCGGGCACACGACCTCGCCGCCGGTCCACCGCACCGGCCCTTCGACCTGGAGGCGGTGCGGGTCGAGCAGTTTCACGCGCGCGCCGAGCCGGTTGAGCTCGGTCAGGTAGATCGCGCGGTTCTCGTACACCCAGTCGTGGATCATCGTCCCGCCCTCGGCGCAGGAGGCGATGACCGCGAAGAACGGCAGGTTGTCGATGTTGAGCCCCGGGAACGGCATCGGGTGGATCTTGTCCGCGGCCGCGCGCAGCGGCGAGGGATGGACCGTGAGGTCGACGAGGCGGGTGCGGCCGTTGGCGGCCAGGTACTCCTCGCTGCGGGAGTACGCCAGGCCCATCTCCTCGGCGAGGGCGAGTTCGATCTCGACGAACTCGATCGGCGTGCGGCGCACGGTGATCTCGGATTCGGTGACGATCGCGGCCGAGACGAGGCTCCAGGCCTCGATCGGGTCCTCCGCGGGCGCGTAGTCGACCGGCTCGTCGATCTCCTCGCGGCCGTAGACGGTGAGCGTGGTGGTGCCGACGCCGTCGATGCGCACGCCGAGCTGCTCGAGGTACCAGCACAGGTCCTGCACCTGGTAGTTGCAGGAGGCGTTGCGGATGACCGTGACGTCCGGGAAGCGCGCGGCGGCCATGATCGCGTTCGCGGTCACGGTGTCCCCGCGCTCGGTCAGGACGATCGTCCCGGGCGGTTCCACGTGCTCTTTGACGGTGGCGCAGTAGCGGCCCTGCGAGCGCTCGACGGACAGGCCGAAGCGGCGCAGGGCGGTGAGGTGCGGTTCGACCGTGCGGTCGCCGAGCTCGCAGCCGCCGGCGAACGGCAGTTCGAACTGATGGTAGTCGTGCAGGAGCGGGCCCAGGAACATGATGATCGAACGCGTGCGGCAGGCCGCGTCCGTGTCGACGCGGGTGAGGTCGAGGCGTTCGGGCGGCTGGATCCGCAGGTCGCCTTCGGGGCTGAGCCATTCGTACGCGACACCCATCGAGCCGAGGACGCGGAGGATCCGGTTGACCTCCTCGATGCGGGCGACGCGGCGCAGCACCGTCGGCCCGCGGTTGAGCAGGCTCGCGCACAACAGCGCGACCCCGGCGTTCTTGGAGGTCTTGACGTCGATCGACCCGGTGAGGGCGGTGCCGCCGCGCACGCGCAGGTGGCGGGGGCCGGTGGTCGCGGGATCGCCGCCGTAGTCGAACATGCGGTCAGCGTAACGGAATCCAATGTCCAGTAGGGTCGATCACGTTCTCTGGTTCGCCCAGCTCAGCATGGGTGTAAAAGCGCCCGCGCCGGTTCAGGACGGCGATTCGGGGAGCGGCCCGATGCCTTCGGCGGCCCGCACCTGCTCGTCCAGCAGCTCCATGACGGCCGCGACGGACGGGCGGCGGGCGCCGCCGCGCAGCGTCACCGCCCGGAAGTGCCGGAACGGCGTGAACGGCCCCGAGACCGGGACGCGCACGAGGTCGAGGTGGTGGGGGAGGTCCACGAGGCGGGGGATGAGTGCGACGCCCATCTTGTGGGCGACCATTACAGCGATGACATTCCACTCGCGCGCCTCACCGGTGACCGTGGGCCGGAAACCCGCGTTCGAGCAGGCGGTGAGCACGTGCCGGCGGTGCATCGACCCGGGCACGCCGATGATCCACGGCTCGCGCTCGAGCTCCCGCAGGTCCACCGCTTCGTGCCCGGCGCACCAGTGCCCGGCGGGCACCACCAGGTCGAACGGGTCGTTGAAGACCGTCTGCGCGTCGAAGCGGATGTCCTCGGGCGGCGGATTCTCAGGCGTGGCCTCGACGAGCGCGAGGTCCGCCTCTCCGGCGAACAGCAGGTCGAAGCTCTCCGAGGCCTCGGCCTCCCGCAGCCGCAGCTCGAGCGCGGGGAACCGCTTGCGAGCCGCATCGACCAGCGGCGCCAGCAGCGTCGCGATCGCCGTGGGGAACCCGCACAGGCGCAGCATCCCCGACGGCTCCCCTTCAGTGGCCTGCAGTTCGGCCTCGGCCAGCCGCCACATCGCCTCGATCGCGTCGATGTGGGCGATGAGGACCTGCGCCGCCGACGAGAGCTTGACCCCGCGCCCGACCGGCTCCAGCAGCGGCACGCCGAGGTCCTTGGCGAGCAGCCGGATCTGCTGCGACGCCGCCGAAGTGGACATGTGCAGGGACTTCGCGGCGCCGGAGACCGTGCCGTGGTGGGCGATCGCCCGCAGCACGTGCAGTCTCCTCAGGTCGATCACAGTGTGGCCCCAATCGCTTAAGTAGTCACTTCACGATGAGTTTCGCAAACTAGCGTCACCAAGGTGTTGTAGCCCGGACGATTGGGACCTTAACCTCGTATTGAGCGTGAGAACAGTGCGCGAACACCGCCGAGGGCGGTTTCGGCCGGCGCTCTTCCCTAGAACGAAACCCGAAGCCCTGTAAGGAGGACGCGGTCATGCAGTGCTGCCCGTTTTGCGGTTGGCCCGACGACGATCCGGTGACGACCGTGTCCCGGCATCAGAGCGGCTCGGGTCTGACGGTATGGACGCGCTGCATCTGCGGATCGCTCCAGACACGGGTCCTTCGCGGGGCCGTGATGGAGATCTGCGCGCGGAGCAGACCGAGCGGCCATCCGGCCGCGACCCTGTAACCCCTCGGTCTCCTCTCTCCTCTTCTTCCTTCCCGCACCGCGCCACCGACGGCGCGGGGCACCTTCCTGCCTGCTCACGTTCTTTCGAGGATTCGCCATGCACGACTTCGACATCCGCATCATGTTCCAGATCATCGGCGCGCTGCTCTACATCACCAACTTCCTGCTCCTGCAGACCCACCGCATCCACGCGACCAAGCCGGCCTCGCTGCTGCTGGTCATCTCGGCCTGCTCGATCCTCCTCACCGCCGCGATCATCGGCCACGACTGGGGCCTCATCCTCCTCGAAGGCACCTGGCTGTTCCTGGTGACCACGACCTTCGCCATCCGGCAGCGGTCGGCCCGCCGCCAGGCCGTGCTCGAGCGCGAGGCCGAGGACTCGGCCGTGGCGCCGATCCGCACCGCGCCGGTCGCCGAGCCTGTGGCCGAGCCGATGCCCGCGCCTGTGGTGCGCGAGCGGGAACTGGCGGGCGCCGCCGCATAGCGGCCGACGCCGGTTAGGCTCGGGGCGTGGCAATCCGAGTGCTGATCGCAGACGACCAGGAGATGGTCCGGGCAGGGTTCCGGGCCATCATCGACGCCCAGCCCGACATGGAAGTGGTGGCCGACGCCCCCGACGGGGTGATCGCGGTGGCCGAGGCGCGGCGGCACAAGCCCGACGTGTGCCTCTTCGACATCCGCATGCCCCGCCTCGACGGGCTCGAGGCCACCCGCACCCTCCTGGCCGGCGCCAACGGCACCGGGCCCCGCATCGTCGTCGTCACCACCTTCGACACCGACGAGTACGTGTACGGGGCGCTGCGCTCGGGCGCGACCGGGTTCCTGCTGAAGGACTCGGGCCCCACCCTGCTCGTCGAAGCGGTCCGAGCCGCCGCGAGCGGCGAATCGCTCATCTCCCCGTCCGTCACCGTGCGGCTCCTCGAACGGCTCACCGAGCCCGTTCCGGAGGGCCCCAAGGCCTCGCACGTGCTCACCGAGCGCGAACTCGACGTCGTCGAACTCGTCGCGCGCGGCAAGACCAACGCCGAGATCGCCGAGACGCTCTTCGTCTCCGTCTCCACCGTCAAGACCCACCTCGAGGCCGTGCGCGCCAAACTCGGCGTCCGCAACCGCGTGGGCATCGCGGCGTGGGCCTGGGAGCACGGCGTCGTAGGCTGACATGCCCTCCACACTGGCCGTCGCCCGCTCCGAGACCGAGACCGTCGTCAACCGGTCCCGGTTCATCTGCACGCTCTACCGCGTCGCCTCCGATGTCGAAGCGCGCGAACGCATCAGCGCCCACCGCAAGGCCAACTGGGACGCGACCCACAACTGCACCGCCTACGTCCTCGACGACGGCCGCGCCGCCCGCTCCAACGACGACGGCGAACCCGCCGGGACCGCCGGCGTCCCCATGCTCGAAGTGCTGCGCGGTCGCGACCTCACCGACGTGCTCGCGGTCGTCACCCGCCACTTCGGCGGCGTGAAGCTCGGCGCGGGCGGGCTCGTGCGCGCCTACGGCGCCGCCGTCTCGGCCGCCCTCGACGAGGCGGGCACCGTCCCGCTGGCCTACTGGCAGCGGCTCACCGTCCGCGTCGACTACGGCACCGCCGGGAGCCTCGAAGGGCTGCTGCGACTGCGCGAGGACGTGCGCCTCGTCGACGTCGCCTTCGGCCCCGAAGTCGTCTTCGACCTGGCCTGCTCGGACGTGGAGCTGCTGGTCGACTGGCTCGCGTCCCAATCCGCGGGCACGGCGGAGGTGGAGCCCTCCGGGACACTCCGCGTGGAGTTGTAACATGCCAGTTGTGACCGATAACAAGACTGCCTTCGAGCTCCCGAACCCCTTCATCCTCGAACGCGCCGACCCCCAGATCACCCGGCACACCGACGGTCGGTACTACTTCACCGCCACCGTCCCGGCCTACGACCGGATCGTGCTGCGCGCCGCCGACACCCTCCTGGGCCTGCGCGACGCCGAAGAGACCACCATCTGGGTCCAGCACCCCGAAGGCCCCATGGGCTCCCACATCTGGGCCCCGGAGCTGCACTGGATCGACGGCGCCTGGTACGTCTACTTCGCCGCCGGCGAAGCCGAATCGGCCACCGCGGACGTCTGGCGCATCCGCATGTACGTCCTCGAGAACCGCAACGCCGACCCCCTCCAAGGCGAATGGACCGAGAAGGGCCAGATCGAGACGCCCATCGACTCGTTCTCCCTCGACGCGACCACCTTCGCCCACAACGGCACCCGCTACCTCTGCTGGGCCCAGCACGACCCCGGCCTCGAAGGCTCCAACACCAGCCTCTTCCTCGCCGAACTCGCGAACCCCTGGACCCTCAAGGGCGCGCCCGTCGAACTCTCCCGCCCCGAACTGCCCTGGGAGACCATCCGCTTCGCCGTCAACGAGGGCCCCTACGCCCTCATCCGCAACGGCAAGGTCTTCATCACCTACTCGGCCTCCGGCACCGGCGCCGAGTACTGCATGGGCCTGCTCACCGCGGACGCCGACGCCGACCTCCTCGACCCCGCCTCCTGGACCAAGCACCCCGAACCCGTCTTCACCACCAACGCGGACAACGGCATCTACGGCACCGGCCACAACGCCTTCACCGTCGACGAAGAAGGGAACGACCTCCTGGTCTTCCATGCCCGCGCCTACGAGGAGATCATCGGCGACCCGCTCGACAACCCCGACCGGCACTGCCGCGTGCAGCCCTTCGGCTGGAACGAGGACGGCACCCCCGACTTCGAGGAGCCCCTCCCCGAGAACTAATCGTCGGTGCTGCGGCGCAGCTTCTTGACGTCCGAACGGCGGCGCTTGTCCTCCAGGCGCCGCCGTTTCGCACCCTTCGACGGCTTCGTGGCCCGCCGCGCCGGCGGCGGCGCGGCGATCGCCCGCCGCATCAGCTCGGCCAGCCGCTCCTGCGCGGCCTCGCGATTGCGCAACTGCGACCGGAACTCCGACGCCGCGATCACCACCGCCCCGTCCACCACCCGGTCCCCAAGGCGCGCAAGGGCACGCTCGATGAGCGCCGGAGACAGCGCCTTCGTCCCGGCCAGGTCGAACACCAGCTCCACGCGCGAGTCGGTGGTGTTGACGCCCTGCCCGCCCGGGCCCGAGGACCGCGAGAAGCGCCACCGCAGCTCACTGTCGGGGATGGCGATGGTCTCGGTGACTTGGACGGGCATGTCGGTCTCTCAGGTGTCGAGGGCGGTGCGGGCCCAGCGGACGAGCATGTCGAAGATCGGGCGGCGCCGTTCGAGCACCGCCGCGTCCCCGGCGGCATCGTAGTCGGCGCTGGCGATCGGCTGCTCCGCGGCGAGGCGGGTGAGCATCGCCGGGGCGAGCCAACAGTACTTGGCGGCGCCGGTGGCGGCGATGGCTTTTCGGGTCGAGGACGGTTCGGTGTACCCGGCTTCGGCGAGCCCGGCGAGGTAGGCGTCGGTGACGAGCGCTTCGGTCTCGGCGAGGCGCTCGACGGGCTGGAGGCCGTCGAAGAACGTGTCCGCGATCAGGTTCGCCACGTCCTCGCCGATCGCGCCGCGCCCGGTGAACGACCAGTCGAGCAGGACCGGTTCGCCCTCGCGCTGCACGAGGTTCATCGGCCACACGTCGAGGTGGCCGATCGTCTGCGGCAGGTGCTCGGCGACGGTGAACAGGTCGTCGCGGCGCTCCCAGATCAGGCGCAGTCCTCCGCGGGTCTCGTCAGGCCAGTGGGCGGCCGCGGCCGGGTGGTCCCACGGAATGCCGGTGAAGTCGCGGCGGCCCGCGTACTGGCGCAGGAAGCGGTGGGAGAGCCAGGGCGGCTCGGGGCTGTCGCGGTGCAGCGCTTGGACGACGCCGAGCCGGTGGGCGAAGTCGGCGAGCATCGGCGCGGTCCAGTGCCGGCCGTGGACACCGTCGACCGCTTCGAGCCACAGTTCGCGGCTGCCGTCGGGACGTTCGCCGGAGGCGAGCAGCGCGGGCGCCGCGATACCGGCTTCGCGGCCGTATGCGGCGGCGAAGCCGCTGGTGTAGGCGAGGTATTCGCGCTGCCAGAAGTTCCAGTGGCGCGGGTCGTCGGAGGCCGCCCAGTGCTGGTGGCCGCCGCCGTTCGGCGTGAGGTGCTTGAGGATCGCGTCTCCGCCGGGCCCGGAGACCCGCCAGATGCCGCCGGTGGCCTGGTTGCCGGTGTTGTGGGTGAGGGTGGTGACCGAGTGGAAGTCGGTGCCGATGGGGGAGTGGAGCGGGTCGGAGAGCACCGGCTGATTCTGCCCCATCGGATGCGCTGGCGGCCTGCCGCACTCATGTCCTGGTGGTCAAACCAGTCAGCGACGAGGAGCTGGGTGGAGCGGCGGGGTCGGTCGACGGGTTCGGCGGGCGCCGGACTGCCGGTCGACCCGCTCCACCGCGGGGTGGGGGTTTCGTTGCAGCCCAGGTGGTTTGACGCGAACGTGAATGGTTTCGCACCGTGTGGGTGTTGCCGTCCCTGCGGGTACGGAGGATCATTGAGATACGCACAAGAGTATGGAATCCGTACAGGAGTCGAGTAGGTGCAAGCAGACTACGCCAAGCCTCTGGCCGACTGGCTTACCTGAACGGGTTCCCAGGCCGCCGTCCCATTTCGATGGGTCGGTGGTGCTGGCTCCGCTCGTGCTATCGGGTCCTGCAGCTATCCGCTCTCAGTTCGCTGATCGGATCGGGTAGGAGACGGACCGGTCGGGATCACCTCGACCGGACCGCGAGTGCTACGAACGAGGCACACCATGTCCAAGCGATGCAACGCCGACCATAGCGGGAGTCCGGACATCACCAGGCGCTGTTGGTGAACGCAGCGGACAGGACCGTCCAATCGGGGGCGGCGACCGCCAGCACACCGACACGCCATTCCCAGGAACGACACCTACCCGGTAATCGTGGTGGCCGAGACACGGAAAGGAGGTTCTCCGAGCGGGCCGTGAGGATGGGGACCGCCAAGACGATCGCACACCGAAAGGGGCGCAACAGACGCCCCGTCGGGCGAAAGCGAACACCGAAGGCCCGGGTGCCCTCGGCGAACGATGGAGCGCGAGACGAGGTCGGAAGGATGGGAGGTGTGAGGCGATGAGGAAGCAGAGCCCAGTGATGCTGCAAGCGTGTCAGTGGAACGGGATGCGCGCGCGCGAGTCGATGACGGCCGAGGCGGCGAGCGTCGTCGCCCCAGGGGCGGTGCCTGCCGTCTCCGGCTCGATCCTCGCTGGCCCCGGCCGCCCGACCGCACCGGGGCACCGCCAGACAACGGCGGCACCCCACCGGCCACCGCCGCCGGCCCGACCGCCCCGGGGGGAACGGCAGGTACGACCGTCCGCGCGCCTGCCCGAATCCGGCAGCGCGCTCCGGCCGGACACTGCGGGAGTTCGCCCACCGCATTCCGTCGCTGATTGCTTGTACCCAAGGAGCACCGACCCGGCCCCGGCGGCGCCTCCCGGTGAAACACCGCTTGGCCCTCGCTGATCGGTTGTAGCGTCGGGAGAAGCAGGCCTCGCCTTGGCCTCGCAGATCTCGGCAAGACTCGGCCGTTCCTAGTCGGTGAAGTCCTCCAGGGTCATGACCACGGTGCCGGTCTCGTCCGAGGCATCCAGGTCCACCTTGAAGACCATCGCCCAGTCCTTGTCGCCGGCCGGGTCGTCGATGGTCTGGCGGACGGTCCAGGTGCGGCCCTCTTTGGCGATGTCGAGGTACTCGCCGCCGCGTGCCGCGCCGGAGGTGCCGATGTCGTCGTGGGCCTGGAAGTACCGCTCCAGGGTCGCGTCCCATTTGGAGACGGGCCAGCCGGTCTCCAAGGCCGCCAAGGCGTCCACGCGGTCGGCCGCGGCCAGCTCGACGTGCCGGAACGCGGCGTTGCGGACGGCGATGGTGAAGGCCCGCTCGTTGTCGGTGAACGCCCGGGAGGGGCGGCCGGTGTCGATGTCCTCCTCCTCGCCGGGGTTCGTGAGCTGCTCCCACTCGTTGATGAGCGAGGAGTCGGTCTGGCGGATGGTCTCGCCGAGCCAGGCGGTGAGGTCGTCGAGCTCGGGCCCGCCGGTGTCCTCCGGGAGGGTCTGGATGAGCGCCTTGTACGCGCTCGAGAGGTACCGCAGCAGCAGGCCTTCGCCGCGCTGGATGCCGTAGAGGCCGATGTACTCGCCGAAGCTCATGCGGCCCTCCCAGATCTCGCGGAGGATCGACTTGGGCTCGAGCTGGTAGTCCGCCGCCCACGGGTGGCTGGTCCGGTAGGCGCTGAACGCCTCATCGAGGAGGTCGGCGAGCGGCTTCGGGTAGTCCACTTCGGCGTCTTCGAGCTGGTTCATGCGGTCGTAGTAGTCGAGCCCGTCGGCCTTCATCGCCTCGATCGCCGCGCCCTTGGCCTTGTTGCGCTGGGCGGCGAGGATCTGGCCGGGGCCTTCGAGGGTCGCCTCGACGATGGAGACGACGTCCATCGCGTACGTCTCCGACTCCGTGTCGAGCAGTTCCAAGGCCGCCAACGCGAACGGCGCGAGCGGCTGGTTGAGCGCGAAGTGGTCGGGCATGTCGACGGTGAGGCGCACCTTGCCGTCCTCGATGACGATGATCCCGGCGTCGCGGAGGGTGCGGGCGATGGTGAGCGCCGTGCGCGCCATCTTGAGCTGGGTGGCGCGGTCGGCGTGCGAGTCCTCGATGAGGGTGCGCACGTGCTCGAACGTGTTGCCGGGCCGGGCGAGCAGGTTGATGAGCATCGCGTGGGTCATGCGCATGCGCGACTGCAGCGGCTCGGGCGGGGCCTCGGAGAGCGCGGCGAAGGTCTCGTCGGACCAGCCGACGAACCCCTCGGGCGGCTTCTTCTTCGCCATCTTCTTGCGCTTCTTGGGATCGAGGCCGAACTTCTGCATGGCCTTCTCGTTCTCGATCACGTGCTCGGGGGCCTCGCACACGACGAAGCCCTCGGTGTCGAACCCGGCGCGGCCGGCGCGCCCGGCGATCTGGTGGAACTCGCGGGAGCGCAGGCGGCGGGTGCGGCGGCCGTCGTACTTGGTGAGGCCGGTGAAGAGCACGGTACGGATCGGGACGTTGATGCCGACGCCGAGCGTGTCGGTGCCGCAGATGATCTTGAGCAGGCCCTGCTGGGCGAGGCGTTCGACCAGGCGCCGGTACTTGGGGAGCATCCCGGCGTGGTGGACGCCGATGCCGGAGCGCACGAGCCGGGCGAGGGTCTGGCCGAACTTGGTGGTGAACCGGAACCCGCCGAGCGCGGCGCTGATCTCGGCCTTGGCGTCCTTGTCCACGAGGTTGAGGCTCGACAGCGCCTGGGCGGTGTCGAGCGCGGCGGCCTGCGTGAAGTGCACGATGTACGCCGGCGCCCGGTTGTTGTCCACGAGGTTCTCGACGGTCTCGTGCAGCGGGGTCTTGCGGTACTCGTAGTGCAGCGGCACGGGCCGGGTCGCGGAGGCGATGAGCGCGGTCTCGCGGCCGGTGCGGCGGGTGAGGTCCTTCTGGAAGAACTCGGTGTCGCCGAGCGTCGCCGACATGAGGGTGAACTGGGCGCGGTGCAGCTCGAGGAGCGGGACCTGCCAGGCCCAGCCGCGGTCGGGCTCGGCGTAGAAGTGGAACTCGTCGGCGACGACCGAGTCGCAGTCGAGGGCGGCGCCTTCGCGCAGCGCGAGGTTCGCGAGGATCTCGGCGGTGCAGCAGATCAGCGGCGCGTCGGGGTTGACGGCGGCGTCGCCGGTGAGCATCCCGACGTTCTCGTGCCCGAACTGCTCGCACAGCTCGAAGAACTTCTCCGACACGAGCGCCTTGATCGGCGCCGTATAGAAGGAGGTGCGCTGGTTCGCGAGCGCGTTGAAGTGCGCGGCGGCGGCGATGAGCGACTTGCCCGAGCCGGTCGGGGTGGCGATGATCGTGTTCTGGCCGGTGCAGATGGCCAGCAGCGCCTCTTCCTGGTGCTCGTAGAGGGCGATCCCGGAGTCTTCGGCCCATTGCGCGAAGGCCGTGTAGACGTCGTCGGGTTCGGGCGTGTTCGAGGACGGCAGGTAGTCGATGAGGCTCACGGGGGTCAATGGTGCCCGCTTGCCCGCTTGCCCGGCCAGGCGGGGTCAGGTGGCGTCCGGGAATCCCCAACGGCCGCTATCCGGCCCATTCGCCCGCTCGCTTCGTTGTCGGCCCTCCGGATACAACACCGGTATCGGGAGGGCCTGCCGCCTTGCGAGCGAACAAATGGACTCGGATACCGACTCGCCGGGGATTCCCGGACGCCACCTAATGGTCGTACGTCACCAGGACGGGGGCGTGGTCGGACCAGCGCTGGTCGTGGGCGGGGGCGCGGTCGACCCAGGCGGTGGTGGCCTTGGCGGCGAGCGGCGTGGTGGCGACGTGGAGGTCGATGCGCCAGCCGGCGTCGTTGTCGAAGGCGCGGCCGCGGTAGGACCACCAGGAGTAGGGGCCTTCGACGCCGGGGTGGAGGGCGCGGACGACGTCGACGAAGGCGCCGGTGGCGTAGAGGTCGGTGAGCCAGGCGCGTTCGTTGGGGAGGAAGCCGGCGGTCTTCTTGTTGGACTTCCAGTTCTTGAGGTCGGCTTCGGCGTGGGCGATGTTCCAGTCGCCGCAGACGAGGAGTTCGCGGCCGTCGGCCTGGGCTTTCTTGGCGGCTTCGGCGAGGTATTCGGCGAAGGCGTCCATAAAGCGTTCCTTCTCGACCTGGCGGGGGGTGTCGGTCTCGCCGGAGGGGAGGTAGAGGCTGGCGACGGTGAGGCCGGGGAGGTCGACTTCGGCGTAGCGGCCGTGGTCGTCGAATTCGCCGCCGAAGCCGATGCGGGCGGCCTCGGGTGCGGTGCGGGTGAGGACGGCGACGCCGGCGCGTCCTTTGGCGACGGTGGAGGGGGCGACGTGCCAGTGCCAGCCGCCGGCTTCGAGGGCTTCGGCGGGGATCTGGTCGTGGGCGGCGCGGACTTCTTGGAGGAGCACCACGTCCGCTTGCGTCTGTTCGAGCCAGGGGACGATGCCCTTCTTGGCGGCGGCTCGGATTCCGTTGACGTTGGCGGTGGCGATGGTGCGCATCGGCCCAGCCTAACGCGGGGGTGTGACGCGGGCGGGGTGCGGCGCGGCGGGGTGTGGTGAAGGTCGGGCCGCCAGGGAGCCGGGAGGGGCGCGCGGACACCATAGACTGCTGGGATGACTTGGGAGGCTGGCGTGCGGTGGCGCGGAGGCGGTTCGTTGGTGCGGGGTTTCGCGGCCGCGCTGGCGGTGGTGTGCGCGGTGCTGGCGTTGCCTCCGGCGGCTGCGGCGGCCGAGGAGGACGAGGTCGCGGGGATCATCGTCGTCGGGGTGCCGGGTTTGGCGTGGACCGATATCGATGAGGCGGTGACGCCGAACCTGTGGGGGATGGCGGGTTCGGGTGCGTCGGCGTCGATGAGTGTGCGCACGATCGGGTCGTGGACGTGTCCTGAGGCGGGCTGGTTGAGCCTGGGCGCGGGTGAGCGTGCGGGCGGGGCGGCGCCGCGGGACGCGCAGTGCGCGGCGCAGTCGCAGTTGCAGGCGCCGGTGGAGGACGGTGGCGGCTGGTCGGTGGACGGCTGGGACGCCCTCGTGGAGGCGAACGAGTCGTTCAACTACGGGGCCCGGCTGGGTTCGCTGGCGGACGCGGTGGCGGCGATGGCCGCCGCCGAGAGGACCGCGGCGATCGAGGCCGAGGCGGCCGGCGAGCCGGTGGTCGAGCCGGATCCGGGCGCGTGCGTGGCCGGGATCGGCGACGGCGCGGCGCTGGCCGCGGCCGACACCGAGGGCCGTATCTCGTTCTGGGCGCCGGAGTTGGCGTCCCTCGGTGAAGCGATGGCGGCGTGCGACGTGGTGGTCGTCGACCCGGGTGTGATCGTGGGCGACACGGCCGATGCGGCGCCGGACACGAGCACGGATTACGACCAGCTCGGTGAGGACGACATCGGTGTGGGCACCGACGAGCCTTCCGCCGACGTCGACGCGGGCGAGATCGAGCCCGAGCCGGACGCGGTGCGGAAGCGTGCGGCCGCCGTGGCGGATGCGGCCGTGGGCGAGGTCGAGGCGGCGCTGCCGGACGACTGGCGGCTGCTGGTCGCGGGCGTGTCGGATGCGTCGGCGCCGTCGGCGCTGCACCCGGTCCTGTACTCGGGTGCGGGTGTGGAGCCGGGCGAGTTGACGTCGGCGACGACGGGCCGCGACGGGTACGTGCAGTTGGTGGACCTGACGGCGACGGCGCTGGGCGCGGTCGGCGCGGAGGTGCCGGCGACGGTGGCGGGGGCGCCGATCCAGGTGCTGCCGGACGCGGACCACACGAGCGCTTCGGCGGTGGCCCGCGGTATCGACGAGACGGCGGCGTCGCAGGCGGTCATCTCGGTGAGCTTCGTCTTCTACTCGGTCCTGTCCGCGATCGGGGTGATCGCGGTGGCGGCCGCGGTGTGGCTGCTGTGCGGCTCGGACCGGTACCGGGGCCTGGCGCGGACGGTCTGCCTGGCGGTCGCGGCGATGCCCGTGGCCGGGGTCGCGGCCGGGATCCCGCACTGGTGGCGGGCCGAGCACCCGCAACTGGCGTTCTGGGGGATCATCGCCGCGGGCATGGCCGTGCTGACCGTGGCGGCGTCGCTGCCGTGGACGCGGCACGGGGCGCGGCCGGTGCTGGTGATCGCGGGCGCCGCGGCGCTGCTCATCGCCGTCGACCAGGTCTCGGGCGCGACATGGCCGCTGCACACCCCGATGGGGTACACGGCCCAGGCGGGGGCCCGGTTCACCGGGCTCGGCAACTACGCGTTCAGCGTGTTCGCGGCCGCGGTCATCCTCCTCGTGGCGTTCCTGCCGTGGAAGGGCCGCGCCCGCGTCTGGGGTCCCGTCCTGATCGGCGTGTGCGCCGTCGTCATCGTCGGCGCCCCCAACCTCGGGCGGGACATGGGCGGGACGCTCACCCTCGTGGCCGCCGGGATCCTGTGCTGCCTCAAACTGTGGGGCCGCAAGCTCTCCCTCGGGGCGCTCGCGCTGGCCGGCGGGATCGCGTTCGCGGTGTTCGCGATCGGCGGGTTCCTCGACTACCTGCGCCCGCAGGAGGACCAGACGCACCTGGGTCGGTTCGTCGGCTCCGTCCTCGACGGGACCGCCGCGAACATCCTCATCCGCAAAGCCGACGCGGCGATCGGCACGATCGGGCGGCCGCTCACGTGGGTCTCGCTCGCGGCGCTCATCGGCGCGATCGTCATCTGGCGCAAACGCGCGCCGATCCGCTCGAACGAAGTGGCGGCTGCCGCGGTCGGATTGAGCGCCGTCGCCGTCCTCGGTGCGGTCGTCAACGACTCCGGGATCGCCGTCACCGGGTTCACCACCGCGCTCGGCTTCGGGCTCCTCGCCGTCGCCGTCGGGCCCCGCACCGAGCGTGCCGAACCGGCCACACCGGACCCTGTCGCGGCCGCCCCCACCAGCAAGAACTGACCCGCGCACCCCGGGTCCGCCGAACGCGGACCCGGCGGCGGGTAGGGTGTGGCTCATGCGCGTGGCCACGTGGAACATCAACTCGCTCAAAGCCCGCCTCGACCGGCTCCTCGGCTGGCTCGAGACCGCCGAGCCGGACGTGGTCTGCCTCCAAGAGCTCAAATGCGCCGACGCCGACGTCCCGATCGACGCGCTCGCCGCCGCCGGATACGAGACCGCCGCGTGGGGCCTCGGCCGCTGGAACGGCGTCGCGATCCTCTCCCGCGTCGGCATCGCGGACATCCGCCGCGGCCTGGTCGACCAGCCCGCGTTCGGCGACGAGACCGAACCGCGGGCGATCACCGCCACCTGCGGGCCCGTGCGCGTCCAGTCCCTGTACATCCCCAACGGCCGCGACGTCGCCGACCCGCACTTCCCGTACAAGCTCGCGTTCCTCAAGGCCCTCGCCGACGACGTGCGCGCCAACGCCGCCGGCGACCTCCCGTTCGCCGCCCTCGGCGACTACAACATCTGCCCGACCGACGACGACGTCTGGGACGTCGACGAATGGCCCGGCACCACCCACGTCACCAAGGACGAGCGCGACGCCCTCGACGCCGTCAAGGCCGCCGGACTCGCCGACGTCTACCCCCGCGCCCTCAAACACCCGCAGCCGTTCACGTTCTGGGACTACCGCAACCTCGACTTCCCCAAGAACCGCGGGCTCCGCATCGACCTGGCGCTGGCCAACCCCGCGTTCGCCGCGGCGGTCACCGACGCCTACGTCGACCGCAACGAACGCAAAGGCAAAGGCGCCTCCGACCACGCCCCCCTCGTGGTCGACCTCGACCTGTAACCACCGGCCGCCGCCCAGCCAGGGCGGGCGGCCCGACCCTCCGGAAGTAGACCTCCACCCGTGCGCAGCAAGCAGATCATCCCCGTAGTGCTCCTCGCCGCCCTCGTGGCGTTCTTCCCGGTGCCGGCCTCGGCCGAACCCGACGAGGAGACCCTCGAATCCGACCTCGCCGAGGCCATCGACAAGGTCGCCGACGCCGAGGACGCCGTCGACGCCGCCAACGCTCGCGCCGCCGAACTCGAAACGCAGATCACCCAGACCGAGGCGCTCTTCGGCGAACTCACCGCCGAACTCAACGAGTACGCGGTCTACCTCCACACCGAGGGCGAACTCCAGACCACCAACGCGATCCTCTCCTCCGAGGACGGCAGCGCCCTCGTCGACGCCATGACCTACACCGGGTTCCTCGGCGGCGAGCGCGCCCGCCTCATGAACGACGCCGGCGCCCTCCTCGACGAGCTCGAAGCGCAGCGCTCCGCGCACGCCGACGAGGTCCAGGCCGCCGAAGACGCCCTCGAAGAAGCCGAGAAGGCCGCCGACGAACTCGAAGAGCAGCTCGAAGAGCTCCGCGCCGAGCAGTCGTCCGGGCCCGGCTCGGACGGCGGCGCCCCCGCCGCCGAGGGCTACGACGGCGACGGCGGCGGCTGCACCGAGGACGACCCGACCACCGACGGCTGCCTCACCCCGCGCACCCTCAACATGTACTACGAGACCATCGAGGCCGGCTTCGACCACTACGTCTCCTGCTACCGCTCCGGCGGCTCCGGCGAGCACCCCCTGGGCCGGGCCTGCGACTGGGCCGCCGACGAGTCCGGGTTCCAGAACGAGGACGCCACCGGCGACGACAAGACCTACGGCGACCAGCTCGCCTCCTGGTACGTCAACAACGCCGACGCCCTCGGCGTCGAGTACGTGATCTGGTACAACGAGTTCTGGTCGCCCTCTTCGGGATGGCGCTCCTACTCCGGCGGGAACGGCGACCCCGCCTCCGACCACACCAACCACGTCCACGTCTCCATGCGCTAGGAACCGAATGACGAGCATCCGCGACCAGTACCTCACCGCCGCCCGCACGGCCCTCGCCCTCGCCGAGGACGACGCCGTCGCCAAGGCCTGGACCGGGCCCTCCGCGCTCACCGGCTTCACCGTCGGCGGCCTCGCCGCGCACCTGCTGCAGCAGATCACCTCCGTCACCGCCGGCCTCGCCGCCGACCACGCCGGCAAGGAGACCGTGGGCCTGTTCGAGCACTACGACCGCGCCGCCTGGCTCGCCGCCGACGTCGACAACGACTACAACACCGGCATCCGCGAAGGCGGCGAGCGCGCCGCCGAAGCCGGACCCGCGACCGTCCTCGCCGAAGCCGCCGCCGCGCTCTCGGCCCTCGAGACCGCGCTCGCGGCCATGGACGGCACGGAGACCTCCGGGAACACGCGCTGGCCGTACGCGATGACCCTCGACGACTTCCTGTGCACGCGTCTGATGGAGATCGTCGTCCACGGCGATGACCTCGCCTGCTCGGCGGGCGTCGACACGCCCGTGTTCGACCAGGACGCGTTCGACACGGCCGCGTGGATGCTCGCGCGGCTCGCCGTCAAACGCCATGGCCAGGCGAATCTGGTGCGTGCCCTCGCCCGCTCCGAGCGCGCCCCCGCGTCGATCAGCGGCCTGTGAGACCGGTCCCGGGTCGTGGCCGCGGCCCGGGAGCCTGTGGTACGGTTCGCCCCATGTCTACGGCAGTTCGTGGTTATTGGCGCTTTACGCCGGCTCCGGGTGGAGCCCGGCGGCGCACGCGCTGACCGCAGAACACACCCGGAGCCAACAAGGCAGCGACACCAGTCGCTGCCTTTCGTCGTCAGGCGGGCCGGCACCGGGGGAGACCACGAGTGGACAGGACCCGCCTCGCAACCAGAGATGGGAACCGCACCCGATGAGCACGCCCGCCGATCGTTCGCCGCAGACCAACGACCTGCGCGTCACCTCCTTCCAGCCGCTCGTGGCCCCGGCCGTCCTCCGCGCGGAGCTGCCGCTCGGCCCAGAGCGTTCCGCCCTGGTCGAGCGCACCCGCCGCGAGGTCAAGCACGTCCTCGACGGCACCGACGACCGCCTCCTCGTCGTCGTCGGCCCCTGCTCGGTGCACGACGCGGCCGCCGCGAAGGACTACGCGCAGCGTCTCGCCGCCGCCGCGGCCCCGCTCGGGGACGCCCTCATGGTCGTCATGCGCGTGTACTTCGAGAAGCCCCGCACCACGGTCGGTTGGAAGGGCCTCATCAACGACCCGCACCTCGACGGCACCCACGACGTGGAGCTGGGTCTGCGCCTGGCCCGCCGCGTCCTGCTCGACGTGCTCGACACGGGCCTGCCGGTCGGCTGCGAGTTCCTCGAGCCGACGAGCCCGCAGCACATCGCCGACGCCGTCTCGTGGGGCGCGATCGGCGCCCGCACCACCGAGTCGCAGGTGCACCGCCAGCTCGCGTCGGGCCTGTCGATGCCCGTCGGGTTCAAGAACACCACCGACGGCGACCTGACCTCCGCGATCGACGGCTGCCGGGCCGCCGCCGGTGACCACGTGTTCTTCGGCGTCGACGAGGACGGCCGCGCGTCGATCGTCTCCACCAGCGGCAACCCCGACTGCCACATCATCCTGCGGGGCGGGCGCGGCGGCCCCAACTACGGGCCCGAGGACGTGCGCGACGCGGTCGGCCTGCTCGCGAAGCACGGCATGCCGCAGCGGCTCGTCGTCGACGCGAGCCACGCCAACTCCGGGAAGGACCACGTCCGCCAGGCCGAGGTCGTGCGCGAGGTCGCCGCGCGCATCGGCGCGGGGGAGCAGGGCATCGCCGGTTTGATGATCGAGAGCTTCATCGAGCCCGGCCGCCAGGAGCCCGGCCCGCTCGACACCCTCGCCTACGGCAAGTCCGTGACCGACGCCTGCGTCGGCTGGGACGAGACCGCGGCGCTCCTCGGCGAGCTCGCCGACGCCGTCCGCCGGTCCCGCGCCTAGACACACCGGAAAGGGGCCCGCAGCGTGACGCTGCAGGCCCCTTTCTCCTTGCACGGCTGCGTTTTCCACGAGCCGCTTTCCACGAGCTAGGCGATGCGGATGGTGTTCCAGCTCATCGCGGGCAGCTCCACATAGGCCACGCCGTCCTTGACGGTGATGTCGCCGTTGGCGACCGGGGCCACGCGGGTCGGCTCGGCGAGGGTGTTCTTCGCGTCCGGGTCCTCGTCGGTGAGCGTCGAGCAGGTCAGGTCCGACAGGCCGCCGAGCGAGCCGAGGTCGATCTCGAGGGTCAGCGGCGACTCGAGGTCGCGGTTGACGGCGAACACCGTGAAGGTGCCGTCCTCGTTGGCCACGGCCACGGAGTGGAGGGCGTCGACCGTGCCGTACTTCTCGGTCTCGAACGCGGGGGAGTCGGCGTTGACGCGCAGCACCTTGCCGCGGCCGTACTTCGAGGCCTCCGCGAACGGGAAGAACGTCGTCTGGCGCCACGCGGGGCCGTCCGGCTCGGTCATGATCGGCGCGATCACGTTCACGAGCTGCGCGAGGCACGCGGCGGTGACGCGGTCGCAGCGGCGCAGGAGCGTGATCATCAGGGACCCGAACACCACCGCGTCCATGGTCGAGTACACGTTCTCGAGCTGGCGGGGGGCGACGGCCCACGGCTCTTCGCGCTCGCCGGTCGGCGCGTCCTGGTACCAGACGTTCCACTCGTCGAAGGAGATGTTGATCTTCTTGTCGCTCTTGAGCTTCGCGCCCACGGCGTCCGCGGTGGCGGTGACGCCGTCGATGAACAGCTCCATGTCCTGCGCCGAGGCCATGAACGACTTGAAGTCGCCGTCGCGCGGCTGGTAGTAGGCGTGGGCGGAGATGTAGTCGACCGACTCGTACGACTGGGTGAGCACCTCGGCCTCCCAGGCGCCGAACTCCGGCATACCGCGGGACGAGGACCCGCAGGCGACCAGGTCGAGTTCGGGGTCGATGTAGCGCATGGAGCGGGCGACCTGGTCGGCGGTGCGGCCGTATTCGTGGGCGGTCTTCTGACCGATCTGCCAGGGGCCGTCCATCTCGTTGCCCAGGCACCACAGCTTGATGCCGTAGGGCTCCTCGTCGCCGTGGGAGCGGCGCAGGTCCGACCAGTAGGTGCCGCCGGGGTGGTTGGCGTACTCGAGGAGGTCGAGGGCCTCCTGCAGGCCGCGGGTGCCGAGGTTGACGGCCATGTTCGGCTCGACGCCGGTGGCGCGGCAGAACTTCATGAACTCGCCGAGGCCGAACTGGTTGGTCTCGGTGGTGCCCCACGCGAGGTCGAGGCGGCGCGGCCGGTCCTCCTTGGGGCCGGTGCCGTCCTCCCAGCGGTAGCCGGAGACGAAGTTGCCGCCGGGGTAGCGGACCATCGTCGGGCCCAGCTCGGCGATCAGATCCAGTACGTCCTGGCGCAGGCCGTCGGCGTTCGCGGTGGCGTGGCCGGGCTCGTAGATGCCGGTGTAGACGCACCGGCCCAGGTGCTCGACGAAGGACCCGAACAGCCGCTCGGGCACGTCGGCGACGGTGAAGCGCGGATCGAACTCGATGCGCGCGGAGTGGTGCTCGGCCATAATCGCCTCCTGGGAAGGGTTCGCTGTGTTGACACCGGCGACCCAGGAACGTCACGACGCGTCACCGGGCCGGTGGCGCAGACGCTACCAGACCCGAACTTTACCGTTACAGGAGCGGGTGCGGGCCGGTCACAGCGCTTCGGCGGTCGAGGCCCGCGCGACCAGTTCCGGCTGGAAGACCACGTTGCGGTGGGTGTGCCCCTCGCCCTCGCCGATCTCGTCGAACAGCAGCTGCGCCGCGGTGCGGCCGAGCTGCGCGCGCGGCTGCCGGATCGAGGACAGCGGCACCGCCGCGGCGGCCGCGAAGTCGATGTCGTCGTAGCCGATGATCGCGCACTCCTGCGGGACTTTCACGCCGTGCATCGTCAACGCCTGCAACGCACCCAGCGCGACGAGGTCGTTGGCGCAGAACATGGCCGTGGGCCGCTCGGCGAGGCCGAGCATCTGCTCGACCGCCTCGCGCCCGGCCGCGAAGTTGAGCCCCGCGGTGGTGAAGACCTCGAGGGCGACGCCGCGCTCCTCGCAGACCTCGCGGCAGCCGGCGAGGCGGTCGGCGACCTGCGGGATCGAGGCCGGCCCGCCGACGAACGCGATGCGGGCGTGGCCGCGGTCGGCGAGGTGCCGCGCGGCGAGGCGGCCGCCGTGCACGTCGTCGACGGCCACGGAGCAGTGCGGGTGGCGCCCGGCGCCGCGGTCGACGAGGACCAGTGGGATGTCGTGGCCCGAGAGCCGCTCGATCCAGGACGCGGAGGTGTCGTCGACGGGCGTGATGAGCAGGCCCAGGACCCGCTGCTCCTCGAGGATCTCGAGGTGGCGGCGCTCGCGGCGGACGTCCTCGCCGGAGTCGCAGACGGTGACGACGCCGCCGGCGGACTCGATGAGGGGCTCGGCGCCGCGCACGACGTCGGTGAAGAACGGGTTGGCCACGTCCAGCACGACCACGGCGACGGTGCGCGAGCGCCCGGCCCGCAGCTGGCGCGCGGAGTCGTTGCGCACGTAGCCGAGTTCGGTGATCGCGGCCTGGACTCGCGAGCGGGTCTCCTCGGCGACGGCCTCGGGCCGGTTGAGCACGTTGGAGACCGTCCCGACTGAGACGCCGGCGGCGCGCGCGACGTCCTTCATGCTGGTAGTGGTCATCGTCACCTCACGAATCCTATCGGGAGCCCAGGGTAGTGCAGGGGTGCGCATCGATGGATCGACGGCCGTCGCTGCCGGGCGGCGTCCCGGTTCGCGTCTGCGGCGCTGTTCGCAACGCTGTTGAAACGGTTCAACGGCGAACCCGGAGCTTGAGGAGCATATACCGAACCGTGTTCGAATTTCTTCGCGGTCGCGCCTTGACAACCTGAGGCCCGAGGGTTTTAACTTATCGAAATCCCTTCATGAATCGATTCAAATTCCGCGCGGGACCGAACCGCGAGCACTCCGAGGAGGAACCCCTTGGCAGCCCCGACCAACGGCTTGCAAGCGCCTTCCAAGGCGCGCGTGTGCTTCACGCTCCGCGTCAGGCCCGACCGGCTCGACGAATACCGCGAACGCCACGCCGCCGTCTGGCCCGACATGCTCGCCGCCCTCGCCGAGACCGGATGGAGCAACTACTCCCTCTTCCTCGGCGACGACGGACTCCTCGTGGGCTACCTGGAGACCGACGACTTCGACGCCGCCCGCGCCGCCATGGCCGAACGCGAGGTCAACGCCCGCTGGCAGGCCGAGATGGCCCCGTTCTTCGAAGGCACCGGCGGCGCCAACGCCGACGACTCCTTCAACGTCCTCCCCGAAGTGTTCAACCTCGAGACCCAACTGGCGCAAGCAGAAGGAGCCGGCCGATGAGCGACCGCACAGCGCACGCGAAGCAGGTCCTCGCGGCACAGACCATCGAACTGCCCTCCTGGGCCTTCGGCAACTCCGGCACCCGCTTCAAGGTCTTCGCCCAGCAGGGCGTCCCCCGCGACCCCTTCGAGAAACTCGCCGACGCCGCCCAGGTCAACCAGTACACCGGCGCCGCCGGCTCCGTCGCCC
This sequence comes from Glycomyces lechevalierae, assembly GCF_027622945.1. GTDB lineage: Bacteria > Actinomycetota > Actinomycetes > Mycobacteriales > Micromonosporaceae > Glycomyces > Glycomyces rutgersensis. The sequence continues at coordinate 67,278 of NZ_JAPZVQ010000012.1, forward strand.
TCCACATCCCCTGGGACAAGGTGGACGACTACCAGGCCCTCGCCGCCCACGCCGCCGACCTCGGCATCCGCATCGGCACCATCAACTCCAACACGTTCCAAGACGACGACTACATGCTCGGCTCGGTCTGCCACCCCGACCCCGCCGTCCGCCGCAAGGCCACCGCGCACCTCCTCGAATGCGTCGACATCATGGACGCCACCGGCTCCACCGACCTCAAACTCTGGTTCGCCGACGGCACCAACTACCCCGGCCAGGACTCCATCGCCGACCGCCAGGACCGCCTCGCCGACGTCCTCGCCCAGGTCTACGCCCGCCTCGGCGACGGCCAGCGCCTCCTATTGGAGTACAAGCTGTTCGAGCCGTCGTTCTACACGATGGACGTGCCGGACTGGGGGACGGCGTACGCGCACTGTCTCAAGCTCGGGCCGAAGGCGCAGGTCGTGATCGACACGGGGCATCACGCGCCGGGGACGAACATCGAGTTCATCGTGGCGATGCTGCTGCGCGAGGGAAAGCTCGGCGGGTTCGACTTCAATTCGCGGTTCTACGCCGACGACGATCTGATGGTCGGTTCGGCGGATCCGTTCCAGTTGTTCCGGATCATGCATGAGCTGGCGCTGCGGGGCGTGGTGGGTGCGGATTCGGGGATCGCGTACATGTTGGACCAATGCCACAACATCGAGCCGAAGATTCCGGGGCAGATCCGGTCGGTGATGAACGTGCAGGAGGCGACGGCGAAGGCGCTGCTGGTCGATACTGACGCGCTCGCGGTCGCGCAGGCGGCCGGGGATGTGCTGGGTGCCAATGCGGTGCTGATGGACGCGTACAACACGGATGTGCGGCCGCTGCTGGCCGAGCTCCGTGAGGAGCAGGGGCTCGATGCGGATCCGATGGCGGCGTATGCGGCTTCGGGGTATGCGGAGAAGATCAAGGCCGACCGCCAGGGCGGCCGGGCCGCCGGTTGGGGGGCTTAGTCGATGGGTGCGGTGCGGGATCTCATCGCCCGGTCGAATCGGCTCGGGGCGGACAAGCGGAACACGAACTTCGCGGGCGGGAACACCTCCGCGAAGGGTGTGGGGACCGATCCGGTCACGGGCGGGGACGTGGAGCTGTTGTGGGTCAAGGGCTCCGGCGGCGACCTCGGTACGTTGACGGAGTCGGGGCTGGCGGTGCTGCGGCTGGATCGCATGCGGGCCATGGTGGACGCGTATCCGGGTGTGGATGCCGAGGATGCGATGGTCGCGCGGTTCGACTACTGCCTGCACGGTCGCGGTGGGGCCGCGCCGAGTATCGACACGGCGATGCACGGCCTGGTGGATGCGGCGCACGTCGACCACTTGCACCCGGATTCGGGGATCGCGTTCGCGACCGCTGCGGACGGTCCGGCGTTGACGAAGGAGTGCTTCGGCGACCGTGTGGTGTGGGTCGACTGGCGTCGTCCGGGGTTCCAGCTCGGTCTGGACATCGCGGCGATCAAGGCGGCGAATCCGCAGGCGATCGGGTGCATCCTGGGCGGGCACGGCATCACCGCGTGGGGTGACACTTCTGAGGCGTGCGAGGCGAACTCGCTGGAGATCATCCGCGGCTGCGAGGCGTTCATCGCCGAGCGCGGGAAGGCCGACCCGTTCGGCGCCCGTGTCGCCGAGCCTTTGGGCGCCGCGGCGCGTGCCGAGCGCGCGGCGGTGCTGGCACCGGTGATCCGGGGGCTGGTGTCGACTGACCGGCGTCAGGTCGGGCATTTCACCGATGACGCGGTGGTTCTCGATTTCCTCGCTTCGGAGCGGTTGGCGGAGCTCGCGGCTCTGGGCACGTCGTGCCCGGACCACTTCCTGCGCACCAAGGTCCGGCCGCTCGTGCTCGACCTCGCGCCGACCGCGTCCGTTGAGGAGACTGTGGAGCGGCTGAAAGAGCTGCACGGCGCCTACCGCGAGGAGTACCGGGCGTACTACGAGCGTTTCGCGGCCGAGGGCTCGCCGGCGATGCGCGGTGCGGACCCGGCGATCGTGCTCGTGCCGGGCGTGGGCATGTTCTCCTTCGGGCCGGACAAGAAGACCGCGCGGGTCGCGGGCGAGTTCTATGTCAACGCGATCAACGTGATGCGCGGGGCCGAGGCGATCTCGACCTATGCACCGATCCCGGAGTCGGAGAAGTTCCGGATCGAGTACTGGGATCTGGAGGAGGCGAAGCTCAAGCGGCTGCCGAAGCCGAAGCCCTTGGCGGGGCGGGTCGCTCTGGTGACCGGGGCGGCCGGCGGCATCGGGAAGGCCACCGCGGTGCGGCTCGCCGCCGAGGGCGCGTGCGTGGTGATCGCCGAGCTCGACCTCGCGAAGGCTGAGGCGGCCGCGGGGGAGATCGGGAACGCCGACTCCGCGGTCGGTGTGGTCTGCGATGTGACCGACGAAGCGGCCGTGGCGGCCGCGATCGGCAAGGCGGCCTTGGCGTTCGGCGGTGTCGACCTGATCGTCAACAATGCCGGGTTGTCGCTGTCGAAGCCGCTGCTCGAGACGACCGCCGCCGACTGGGACCTCCAGCACGATGTGATGGCGAAGGGCGCGTTCCTCGTCTCGCGCGAAGCCGCGCGCCTCATGATCGCCCAGGGCATGGGCGGGGACATCGTCTACATCGCCTCGAAGAACTCGGTGTTCGCCGGCCCCAACAACATCGCGTACTCCGCGACCAAAGCCGACCAGGCGCACCAGGTGCGGCTCCTCGCGGCAGAGCTGGGCGAGCACGGCATCCGCGTCAACGGCGTCAATCCCGACGGCGTGGTCCGCGGTTCGGGGATCTTCGCGTCCGGGTGGGGCGCCAACCGCGCCGCCGTCTACGGCGTCGAGGAGTCGGAGCTCGGGAAGTACTACGCCGGGCGCACGCTCCTGAAGAAGGAGGTGCTGCCGTCCTCGGTCGCCGACGCGGTGTACGCGCTCGTCGGCCCCGACCTCGGCCTGACCACCGGTGTGCACCTTCCCGTGGACTCGGGGAATCCGCAGGGGTTCCTGCGGTGACGCTCCTGGCCGCCGTCGACCTCGGCGCGTCCTCGGGGCGCGTCATGGCCGCGCACCTGCGCGAGGGCCGGATCGAGCTGACCGAGACCGCCCGGTTCCCCAACCGCGCGGTGACCGTGCGCGGGCGACTGTACTGGGACGTGCTCGGCCTGTGGGCCGGGATCCTCGAGGGCCTGCGGGCGCTCGACGGACCGGTCTCGGTGGGCGTGGACTCGTGGGCGGTCGACTACGGCCTCGTCGGCGACGACGGGCACCTGGTCGCCAACCCGGTCTGCTACCGCGACGCCCGCAACGCCGCCGCGAAGACCGAGATCCTCGAGCGCGTGGGTGCCGCAGAGCTGTTCGCGGCCACGGGGATCCAGCCGCAGCCGTTCAACACGCTGTTCCAGTTCGCCGCCGAGACGACGAGCGCCCGCCGGGCGCTCCTCATCCCGGACCTCATCGGGTACTGGCTCTCGGGCGTCCCGGCGTGGGAGGCGACCAACGCCTCCACGACGGGGCTGGTCGACCTCGCGACCGGGGACTGGTCCGGGGCGTTGGCGGAGCGGATCGGGCTCGACCTGGGCCTGCTCGGGCCGGTCACGCCGACCGGGACGGTGCTCGGCCCGGTGCTGCCGGAGGTCGCCGCGGCGACCGGCCTGGCCGCCTCGACGCAGGTGATCGCGACCGCGAGCCATGATACGGCCGCCGCCGTCGCGGCCGTCCCCTACGGGACCGAGCATGCCGCGTACATCTCGTGCGGCACCTGGTCGCTCGTGGGCGTCGAACGCGACACCCCGATCACCACGCCTGCGGCGTTGGATGCGGGGTTCACGAACGAGCGCGGCGCGGACGGGTCGATCCGGTTCCTGCGCAACGTCGCCGGCCTGTGGCTGCTCAACGAGTCGATCGCGACCTGGCGGCTCCAAGGCCACGACATCGACCTGGCCGGGCTCCTCGCGGAGGCGGCGCGGGTCGAGCGGCTGCGGTCGGTCGTCGACCCCGACGACGCCCGGTTCGCCGACCCCGGCGACATGCCCGAGCGGATCCGCTCGTACTGCGCCCAGACCGGCCAGCCTGTGCCCGGCACGCCGGCGGAGGTGGCGGCGTGCGTGCTCGACTCGCTCGCGCTCGCCCACCGGAGTGCGGTCGAAGGGCTCGAGGCCCTGACCGGGGACGGGGTCGAGGCGATCCACGTCGTCGGCGGCGGCGCGAACAACGGCCTGCTGTGCCAGTTGACGGCCGACGCCACCGGCCGGGCCGTCCTGGCCGGGCCCGACGAGGCGACCGCCTTGGGCAACGCCCTCGTCCAGGCTCAGGCGCTCGGCCTGATCCCGCCCGGGCCCGAGGCCCGGCGCGCGGTCGCCCGCGCCTCCGCCCGCCCGCGCCGGTACGAACCCCGAGGGCCGCAGGCCCCGTGGGGGCGTGCGGCGGCGCGGCTCCAGCCCGCCCGCGTCGCCTGATGCGGCGCAAGCGAACTCCATAGATCCCGAAGGCCCGCCCCTCGGGCGGGACCCCTCTTATTAGAAGGAGCAATCAACGATGATGCGCAACCCTCACGGCCTCCGACGCCGTTCACTCCTCACCGGCGCTTCGGCGGCCGCGGTCCTCGCCGCTGCCGCCGCCTGCGGCGACGACGGCCCGGCCGGCACCGCCGACGACCCGATCGAGATCAGCTTCGAATGGTGGGGCGACGCGACCCGCGCCGAGATCACCAAAGAGGCCATCGCCCTGTTCGAGCAGAAGAACACCGGCATCAAGGTCAAGACCAACTTCGCCGACTTCCCGGCGTACTGGGAGGGCATGACCGGCCGCATGGCCTCGCAGGACCTGCCCGACGTGTTCCAGATGGACTACTCGCGGCTGCGCCAGTTCGGGTCCACCGGGCTGCTGCTGCCCCTCGAAGGCGTCGTCAAGACCGACGACTTCCGTGAAGGCTTCCTGGAGACCGCGAAGCTGGACGGCAAGCTCATCGCGGTCCCGGCCGCGGGCAACACCCTCGGCCTGATCTACCGCGCCGACTGGTTCGAGGCGCACGGCGTCACCCCGCCCGCCCCCGGCTACAGCTGGGACCAGTACAAGGCCGACATCGCCACGGTCACCGCCGGTCTCGGCGGCGGCAAGTGGGGCGGCGGCGACTGGGCCGGCCAGTACCACTTCATGGAGCTGTGGCTGCGTCAGCAGGGCGGCTCGTTCTACACCGAGGACGGCAAGGAACTCGCGTTCGACCAGGCGAAACTCGCCGAATGGTGGCAGACCACGGCGGACCTGTACGCCGCCGGCGACGTCCCCCCGGTCGAGACCACCATCGAATGGACCGAAGGCGGCCTCGTCCAGGACCTCCTCGCCTCCGAGATCGGCTGGGACAACTTCATGCCCGGCTCGGCCCCGGTCGTCGAGGAGAACGGCGGCACCCTCGCGCTCGCCGCGCCGCCGTCGCTGGACCCGGCCAACCTCGGCCTGTACCTCAAGCCGTCCATGCAGCTGGTCATCTCGGCCGCGACCGAGCAGGCCGAGGCCTCGGCGAAGCTCATCGACTTCCTCCTCGGCGACCCCGAGGCCGTCAAGATCCTCGGCACCAACCGCGGCATCCCGGCCACCAACGCCGGCCTGGAGAACGTCGAGCTCGACCCGTACGCGCAGGCCGTGCTCGACTACGAGGCGTCGGTCTCGCAGTACCTGACCACGCCGCCCCCGGCCCCGCCGGCCGCGACCGGCGCCGTCGAAGTCAAGTTCGGCGAGCTGTACCAGCAGGTCCAGTACGGCGAGATGACCCCCGCCGACGCCGCCGAGCTGTTCTTCACCGAGGCCGCGACCCTCCTGGCCAACGAGCAGTAACCACTTAAGGAATCGTCACCGTGTCAGCTTCTCCCTCCACGACCGCGCCACCCGCGGCGACAGGGGCCGAAGCGCCGCCCGCGGGCGGGAGCCGGGGGGCGGCCAAGCGCCGCACCCCGATCTCCCGCCGCGGCGAGCGGCTCGTCGGCTACACCTTCATGACCCCCTGGATCATCGGGTCCCTCGTCTTCACCGTCGGACCCATGCTGTGGTCGCTGTACCTCTCGTTCACCGACTACCACCTGCTCCTGGGCGGCGAGTTCATCGGCGTGGAGAACTACACGGCGATGCTCGACGACCCCATGTTCGCGCGGGCCGTCAAGGTCACCCTCATGTACGTGCTGCTCGCCGTGCCGCTCAAGCTCGTCGCCTCCCTCGCGGTCGCGATGCTGCTGACGCAGTCGCGGCGCGGCATCGGCTTCTACCGGGCCGCGTTCTACATGCCCTCGCTCATCGCCATGAGCGTCGGCATCGCGATCGTCTGGAAGGCCCTCTTCGCCGGCGGCGGCCCCCAGGACCAGTTCATGTCCTGGTTCGGGTGGGAGGGCGGCGGGTTCATCGGCAACCCGTCCGTCTCGATCCTCATGCTCGTCCTGTTGAGCGTGTGGACGTTCGGCGCGCCGATGGTCATCTTCATGGCCGGGCTCCTCCAGGTCCCCGGCGAACTCCACGAAGCGGCCGAAGTGGACGGCGCCGGGAGATGGCACCGGTTCGTGCACATCACGATCCCGATGCTCTCCCCGGTCATCTTCTTCAACGTGCTCATGGAGACCGTGCACGCGTTCCAGCTGTTCGGGCCCGCGTTCATCATCGGCGGCACCGCCGGCGGCCCGGCCTGGTCGACCCTGTTCTACACCGTGCGGATCTACGCGCTCGCGTTCGTGGACCTGCGCATGGGCTACGCCTCCGCGTGGGCGTGGGTCCTCGTGCTCGCCGTCGGCGTGGTCACCCTGGTCATGTTCCGCGCCGCCAAGAACCTCGTCTACTACGCGGGGGAGGACAACCGATGACCGCCACCACCGCCGCCGAGCCGATCGACGGCTCGCAAGCGTCGCCGAAGGTGCCGCGCGTGATCGCCCGCAAGCGGCGCACCGCGGGTTCGCGGCTCAAATCCGTGATCTGGCACCTCGCCCTCCTGGCCGTCCTCGTGGTCGTCCTCTACCCGGCGTTCTGGGTCCTCACCGCCTCGGTCAAACCCAACGCCGAGATCCTCACCTCCATCTCCCCGATCCCCACCTCCATCACCTGGGAGCACTTCGCCAGCGCCTTCGACGGCATGGCGGGGGTGCCGCTGTGGCGGTTCTTCTGGAACTCGTTCGTGATCGCCGCGCTGTCGGTGGTCGGGATCGTCGCGTCCTGCTCGATCACGGCGTATGCGCTGGGGCGGTTGGAGTTCCCGGGTCGCAAGGCCATGTTCGCCGTCGTGATCGCGACGCTGCTGCTGCCCGGTCAGGTCATGCTCATCCCGCAGTACCTGATCTTCTCGGAGATGGACGTGGTCAACACGATCTTCCCGCTCGTCATCGGGAAGTTCCTGGGCCTGGACGCGTTCTTCGTGTTCATGTACGTGCAGTTCCTGCGCGGCATCCCGCGCGAGCTGGACCAGGCGGCGACGATCGACGGGGCCGGGCACTTCCGGATCTTCTTCTCGATCATGCTGCCGCTGCTGCGGCCGGCGATCGTGACGTCGTCGATCTTCACGTTCATCTGGTCGTGGAACGACTTCATGGGGCCGCTGATCTACCTGCACGAGATCGAGAAGTTCCCGATGCCGCGGCTGCTGCAGTCGTACAACAACACCGAGGCGGTCTCGAACTACGGCGGGATGATGGCGATGACGCTGCTGTCGCTGCTGCCGGTGGTGCTGTTCTTCCTGGTGTTCCAGAAGTTCCTCATCAAGGGCATCGCGACGTCGGGTGTGAAGGGCTAGCGTGGCCGCGGTGACGACCCGCAGGAGGCAGGCGTTCGGCGAGGGGTTCGCGCTCCTGGCCGAATGCCTGCTGACCGGGGTGTGGCTGGTGCTCGCGGCGGTGCCGGTGGTGACGCTGCCGGCGGCGCTGGCGGCGGCCGCGCGGCATGTGGCGGCGCATGTGGACGGCGAGGCGACCGGCTGGGGCGGTTTCTGGGCGGATTTCCGGACGGCGTGGCGGGAGTCGTGGCGGGCGGGCCTGGCCGTGGCCGGCGCGGGGCTGCTGCTGGTGCTGAACCTGGTGGTGCTCGCGCAGAAGGGGGTGCCGGGGCGTCCGGGTTTCGCCCTGGCGACGTTCCTCGTGGCGGGTCTGGCGGTGACGGTGCTGCTGCGGGCGGGCGCGGCGTGGGCGCCGGGGGAGCGGTGGCGGTCGCTGTTCACCGGGGCTCTGCATGAGACGCGGGACGACGTGTCGGGGACGGGGATCCTCCTCGGCGGTGTCGCGGTGCTGGCGGCGTGCGCGTGGGCGTTGTGGCTGCTGGTCGTGCCGATGAGCGGGTGCCTGGTCGGTGCGGCGGTGGCGGTGCGGCGGCGGCGTGCGGCGCGTGAGGCCGAGGAGCGCCGCGGCGCCTGATATTCATCATCCGGAGTGCCGCTCGACAGTGCTGCTCAACCCTGAGCCGGTCCGCGAGGGCCGGCTCGGGGTTGTTTCCTGTCACGTTTTCGCGACGGCTGCCGCACCCGGTGCGTCTCCATTGGATGGTGTTATCCGGTCCCCAACTCGATCGATCGGCGTACAACGCGTGTAGTGCCGGGAGGGGTGGGCCGTAAATTCCGGGGTACAGGTGTCGGAGGCTCCGGTTAGAATCCAGATACACCCACCGAACCGGATCCGCAGAGCCTTCCAGCATCGGGCTCGTGAACGACAGCGCACCGCCCGGCGCACGGTCAGGCGAGGCACCGTCGGGCGAGAGGAGACCGACCCTGGGGTACGCGGTCGACCGGCCACGGACCCCGCCGAGAGGACCGCCTTGAGCAAACCAGCAGCAGCGCCGCTCCCCGGTTGGGGCGTGTGGACGTGGCCCAACCTCGTCACCGCCGTGCGCCTCCTCGGCATCCCGCTGGTCTGCTATCTCCTGCTGGCCACCCAGTACTACTGGCAGGCCGCGATCATCCTCGCCGTCGGCGGCGGCACCGACTGGGTCGACGGGCAGCTCGCCCGCCGCCTCGGGCAGGTCTCCAAGCTCGGGCGGCTCCTCGACCCGTTCGTCGACCGGCTCTACATCCTCTCCTCGCTGCTCATGCTCACGTTCCTGGGACTGCTGCCGTGGCCGTTCACGGTGGCCGTGCTCGCCCGCGAGGCGCTGCTGGTGTCGATCGTCGTGGTCCTGCGCTGGCACGGGTTCGCGCCGCCCCAGGTGCACTTCCTGGGCAAGTGCGCGACGGCGATGGTGTTCATGTCCTTCCCGGTGCTCGTCGTCGCCGGCCTCGTGCCCGGCGCCGAAGCGTGGGCCGCGCCCCTGGGCTGGGCGCTGGCGTGGTGGGGCCTGGGCCTGTACTGGCTGGCCGCGATCGTCTATCTGCGCCAGGCCGCGGGCCTGCTGCGCGCGGGCCGCCCGGAACCGAGCGTGGCCGCTTAGGTTCGCGCGCTCATGATCACGAGCCGCGGCCCCGCCGCAGGGCGTCCCGGCCCGGGCGATACGGTCATGATCGTCCGACCCGCCGCACGGCGGGGTTTCCTAGATTGGAGCGCCAGGTGATTCCGGAGCAACTGCGTTACACGGCGGAGCACGAGTGGGTCGAGTCGCAGGGCGGCAGCGTCGTGCGGATCGGCATCACCGACTTCGCCCAGAACGCGCTCGGCGACGTCGTATACGTCCAGCTCCCGGAGGCAGGCACCGAGGTTCGGGCCGGTGACGTGGTCGGCGAAGTCGAGTCGACCAAGAGCGTCTCCGACGTGTACGCTCCGTTGACCGGTAAGATTCTTTCGTGCAATGACGAATTGTCGGAATCCCCGGAATTGGTGAACAGCGACCCCTATGCGGCGGGCTGGATGTTCGACATCGAGGTCGAGGATGCCGGCTCGCTCACTGCTTTGCTCGACGCCGGTGCGTATGCGAAGCTTACGGAGTGACCAGAGGGTCCAGACTTGTAGAAGGTGGCAATCCATGACGCGTTCGAATGACGAGTTCCCTCCGCCGGATGTGACGGCCACGATGAACCTGTCCGCTCTCCAGGAGAGCGGCGAGGTCGACGCGGAGACGAACGCCGCGAACCTGGCGAGCTCGCTTCCCGCGGGAACCGCTCTGCTGCTCGTCCGTCGCGGACCGAACGCGGGCGCTCGCTTCCTGCTCAACCAGGAGGTGACCACCTCCGGGCGGCACCCCGATTCCGATATCTTCCTCGACGACGTGACCGTCTCGCGGCGCCACGCCGAATTCCACCGCGACGCTGCCGGATTCACCGTCCGCGACGTCGGCAGCCTCAACGGCACCTATGTCAACCGCGAACGCGTGGAGACCGCGGGCCTCGGCAACGGCGACGAGGTCCAGATCGGCAAGTTCCGCCTCGTGTTCGTCAGCGGCCCCAAACTGACCGCGGCCTGACCGCGCCCGCTCGACCCCCGGCGACCGCCCCACAGGGCGTCGACCGCGAGTAGGCTGACAGTCTCGAGGACCCGCCCGGGGCCACCCCGGTGCGGGTCCGTTCCAGGAACGGCACCCGTTGGAGGCGTACCGGTGCGGATGATGACCGTAGTCGGGGTCCGCGTGGAACTCCCGAGCAACCAGCCCGTGGTCCTGCTCAAAGAGGCCGAGGGCCACCGGTACCTGCCCATCTGGATCGGCACCGTCGAGGCCGCCGCCATCGCCTACCAGCAGCAGGACGTGCAGCTCTCCCGTCCGCTCACCCACGACCTCATGCGCGACGTGCTCGACGCGCTCGACGTCACCCTCACCGCCGTCGAGATCACCGAACTGCGCGACACCGTCTACTTCGCCGAACTCGTGCTCGACGGCCGCACCCGCGTCTCCTCCCGCTCCTCCGACGCGATCGCCCTCGCCCTGCGCGCCGAGGCCCCGATCTGGTGCGCCGACGCCGTCCTCGACGAAGCCGGCGTCGTCCTCCCCGACACCCAGGAGGACGAAGTGGAGAAGTTCCGCGAATTCCTCGAAGAGGTCACCCCCGAGGACTTCGGCGAGAGCCAGTAACCCCCGCGACCTGCCCGAGCTTTTCTCTCGTTCAGCCCATGGTGGAGGGTCCGGCGGTTACGCTCGGCTTCAACCGACCAGGGGAGGAAGCCATGGACGCCCACAGTGAACCCGCAGGCCGACCGGCCGTCCCCCCCAGCCAGATCCGCGGCTGGCGCGGCACCGCCGCCTGCCGCGTCGTCGGCATCTCCTACCGCCAACTCGACTACTGGGCCCGCACCGGACTCGTCGAGCCGTCCATCCGCCGCGCCTCCGGATCCGGCTCCAACCGGCTCTACTCCTTCCGCGACATCATCGTCCTCAAAGTCATCAAGCGCCTCCTCGACGCCGGCGTCTCCCTCCAGAACATCCGCAAGGCCGTCGAGGCCCTGCGCTCGCGCGGCGTGAAGGACCTCGCCGAGATCACCCTCATGTCCGACGGCTCCACCGTCTACGAATGCCGCTCCGCCGGCGAGGTCATCGACCTCCTCCGCGGCGGCCAAGGCGTCTTCGGCATCGCCGTGCGCACCACCGTCACCGAGGTCATGGGCCGCCTCGCCACCCTCCCCGGCGAAGCCCCCGTCAAGACCCCGACCCGGCTGCACCCGCCCGAGCAGACCCAGGGACACCACACCGGGGCCGTGCCCGGTCGCCGACGCACCGCCTCCTGACCTACCATGGCCCCAGAGCCGCAAAACCGGGCGGGAGAGACCGTGGGCCACACGCGCTACACGGCACCGAAGGGGCAAGTCCCTCGCTTCAAACTCTCAGGTACCAGGACCGCCCAGGTCAGGCCGCTCTGAAGCCGGTCCCAGGCCGGTGACAGACGAGGGGATGCCAGTGTCGTCTTCATGGCGACGTCGTCCCATGTCACCGGAGGTACCGTGACCGACCGTTCTTTCGCCGCCCGCCACATCGGCACCAGCACCGCCGATCAGGACGCCATGCTCAAAGCCGTCGGCCAACCCAGCCTCGACGCGCTCATGGACGCGTGCATGCCCGCGCTCATCCGCTCCCACGACGGCCTCAACCTGCCCGCCGCGATCACCGAGACCGAGGCGCAGGCCGAACTCGCCGCCCTCGCCGCCCAGAACACCCCCGCCCGCTCCATGATCGGCCTCGGCTACTACGGCACCCACACCCCCGCCGTCATCCGCCGCAACGTCCTCGAAAACCCCTCCTGGTACACCGCGTACACCCCGTACCAGGCCGAGATCTCCCAAGGCCGCCTCGAAGCCCTCCTCAACTTCCAGACCATGTGCGCCGACCTCACCGGCCTGCCCGTCGCCGGCGCCAGCCTCCTCGACGAGGCCACCGCCGCCGCCGAAGCCATGCTCCTCGCCCGCCGCGCCGCCAAACGCAGTGCAGGGAACGTCTTCGCCGTCGACCGCCGCGTCCTCCCGCAGACCCTCGCCGTCCTCAAGACCCGCGCCGAACCGGTCGGCATCGACCTCGCCGTCGCCGACCTCACCGACCCCGCCGCGATCCCCGACGGCGCCTTCGGCGTCCTCCTCCAGTACCCCGGCGCCGACGGCACGATCCACGACTGGACCCCCACCGTCGAAGCCGCCCACGCCGCCGGCGCGCTCGTCGCCGTCGCCGCCGACCTCCTCGCCCTCACCCTGCTCACCGCCCCCGGCGACGTCGGCGCCGACATCGCCGTCGGCTCCACCCAGCGCTTCGGCATGCCCATGGGCTTCGGCGGCCCCCACGCCGGCTACATGGCCGTCCGCGACAGCCTCCAACGGCAACTGCCCGGCCGCCTCGTCGGCGTCTCCCGCGACGCCGCCGACGCCCCCGCACTCCGCCTCGCCCTCCAAGCGCGCGAACAGCACATCCGCCGCGAGAAGGCCACCAGCAACATCTGCACCGCCCAAGTCCTCCCGGCCGTCATGGCCGCCTCCTACGCCGTCTGGCACGGCCCCGAGGGCCTGCGCGGCATCGCCGAGCACGCCGCCCGCGCCGCCGCCCGCCTCGCCGCCTCCCTCGAACACGCCGGCACCACCCTCGCCGGCGGCGCGTTCTTCGACACCGTCACCGCGCACGTCCCCGGCCGCGCCGACACCGTCACCGCCCGCGCCGCCGCCGCCGGCGTCAACCTCCACCGCGTCGACGCCGACACCGTCACCATCGCCTGCGACGAGACCACCACCGACGCCGACCTCCGCGCCGTCTGCGACGCCTTCGACGCCCCCCTCGCCGACGCCGCCCCCATCCGCATCCCCGTCGACCTCCGCCGCGAGACCCCCTACCTCACCCACCCGGTCTTCACCGCCCACCACTCCGAGACCGCGATGATGCGCTACCTCAAACGCCTCGCCGACAAGGACTACGGCCTCGACCGCGGCATGATCCCCCTCGGCTCCTGCACCATGAAACTCAACGCCGCCGCCGAGATGGAACCGGTCACCTGGCCCGAGTTCGCCGACGTCCACCCCCTCGCCCCCGCCGACCAGACCCGCGGCTGGCAGACCCTCATCGACCAGCTCGAGACCTGGCTCGCCGAAGTCTGCGGCTACGCCGCCGTCTCCGTCCAACCCAACGCCGGCTCCCAAGGCGAACTCGCCGGCCTCCTCGCCATCCGCGCCTGGCAGCACGCCCGCGGCGAGACCGACCGCGACCTCTGCCTCATCCCCGCCAGCGCCCACGGCACCAATGCCGCCTCCGCCGTCCTCGCCGGCATGCGCGTCGTCGTCGTCGCCTGCGACGACGACGGCAACGTCGACCTCGCCGACCTCGACGCGAAGATCGCCAGGCACGCCGACCGCCTCGCCGCCATCATGGTCACCTACCCGTCCACGCACGGCGTGTACGAGGCGACGATCGTCGAGGTGTGCGCGAAGGTCCACGACGCCGGCGGGCAGGTGTACGTCGACGGCGCGAACCTCAACGCGCTCCTGGGCTGGGCCAAGCCCGGCCGGTTCGGCGCCGACGTCTCGCACCTGAACCTGCACAAGACGTTCTGCATCCCGCACGGCGGCGGCGGCCCCGGCGTCGGCCCGGTCGCCGTGGCCGAGCACCTCGTGCCGTTCCTGCCCTCCGACCCCATGAGCGACGAGGCGGGGCCGGTCGGGCCCGTGTCCCAGGCCCGGTGGGGCTCGGCCGGGATCCTGCAGATCCCATGGATGTACCTGCGGATGATGGGCGCCGAAGGCGTCACCGCCGCCACCGCCTCCGCCGTGCTCGCGGCCAACTACACGGCCGCGCGCCTGCGCGACCACTACCCGGTGCTGTACGCGGGCGCGCACGGCCTCGTCGCGCACGAGTGCATCCTCGACCTGCGCGAGCTCACCAAGACCTCCGGCGTCACCGTCGAGGACGTCGCGAAGCGGCTCATCGACTACGGGTTCCACGCGCCGACCATGTCGTTCCCGGTCGCCGGGACGCTCATGGTCGAGCCGACCGAGTCGGAGGACCTGGCCGAGCTCGACCGGTTCTGCGAGGCGATGATCGCCATCCGCGCCGAGATCGACGCGGTCGCGTCCGGCGCCGTCGCCGTGGAGGCCTCGGCGCTGCGCGCGGCCCCGCACACCGCCGCCGTCGCCACCGCCGACCGGTGGGACCGGGCGTACACGCGGACCGAGGCGGCCTGGCCCGCCGGCGTCGCGGCCGCCAAGTACTGGCCGCCGGTCGGCCGCATCGACAATGCGTGGGGGGACCGCAACCTGGCGTGCACGTGCCCGCCGATCGAGGCCTTCGGGGAGTAGCCGAACGCGGGCCCCGCTCACCACAGTGGGCGGGGCCTGAGGCTGGGGCTTTACACTGGGCGCCGACGATCCCCCAGGAGTGAAGCTGATGGTTTTCGGTACCACGCACAAGGTGAAGTCGCACCGGCTCGGGCGGCGGCGGAAAAAGGGCGGCAGCCGCATGGTCGTGGCCCCCTGGATCGTGATCACCCTCGTGTGCGTGCTGGTCGCCTCCGGGCTGACGTGGGGATTCGTGGCGCTCATGCGGTCGGGCTGCTCCGGCCCGATCTACCGCGTGACCGTCGCGGTCGCGCCGAGCCTGTTCGGGACCCTCGAGGACGCCGCCCAGGAATGGGAGGCGACCCAGCCCGAGGCCTCCACCGGGCAGTGCATCGGCGCCGAGATCCGCGAAGTCTCCGCCCGCGACGCCCAGGCCGGCATGAGCACCAACTGGGAGGAGAAGACCCTCGGGCCGCGCCCGATCGCCTGGGTCCCCGACTCCCAGGCGTGGGCCTCGTACCTGGGCTCCTCCGAGGCCACCGCGGGGATCGTCGCCGCCGCCGACCCGCTCGTGCTCGGCGAGGCCTCCTCGGTGCTCGCCGTCCCCGACTCGAAGGCCGCCGAACTCGGCTGGACCGGCGGCGAACCCCCGACCTGGGCCGACGTGGTGGCCGCCGCGCAGGCGGGCGACATCACCATCGCGGCCGCGAACCCCCGCCGGTCCACCGAAGGGCTCGTCGCCATGCTCAACGCCGCCGGCGACGGCGCCGGCGGGCTCTCCGCCGAGGCCATGGCCGCGTGGAAGACCGCGACCGGCACCGGCGCGCTGGCCGCGGACGCCGACGAACTCCTCGCCGCCTACGCCGAGACCCCCGACCCGACCCGCGTGATGACCGCCCTGGACTACCAGGTCGACGACTTCAACGCCGAGAACGACCCCGCCGACCCGCTCGTCGCCGTCAGCCCCGCCGGGACGAACGTCAGCGCCGTCGCCACCTACCTGGTCCTCGGCGGCGGCTGGGTCTCGAAATCCGATGCGGGGATCGCCGAGCAGTTCGGGTCGTTCCTGCGCGGCGAGGTCGAATCCGGCGCGTTCGAAGACCCCGAACTCGGCCCGGTCGACGACCCCGCCGCCGCCCTCGCCCAGACCACCACCGAAGCCGTCGGCGAAGCCGTCAACGCCTGGCGGGTCGGGCGCGAAGAACTGCACGTCCTGTTCCTCGTCGACCGCTCCTCCTCCACCGGCGCCGAGACCGTCTCCTACAACGGCGACGACCTCACCGCCGGGGACGCCGCCGTCCAGACCGCGATCGCGACCGTCCAGGCCATGGAGTCGAACTCGCGGGCCGGACTGTGGGAGTACGGGGTCGGCGCGGGGGACGACGCCCCCTACCGGGAGGTCGCCGACCTCGCCGAACTCTCCGACGACCACCGCGAGACCCTCGAGACCGACCTGTACGACGTCTCCGAGGACTCCTACGACGGCGGCTCGCCCCTCTACGACACGCTCGTCGCCGCCCGCGACTACATGAACGGGCACGCCACCGACGGCGCGCTCAGCGTCATCGTGGTGCTCACCAACAGCAGCCGCGACGAGGTCAGCGAAGGCAGCGCCGCCGACACCGCCGCGGCCCTCACCGAGCAGGGCGGCTCGACCGTGGTCTACACCGTCGGCTTCGGCGAGACCGACCCCGAGAACCTGACGACCCTCGCCGCCGCGACCGGCGGCTCCTACGTCCAGGCGCCGAGCGAAGGGGACGTCCTCGACGCCATCGGCGGCTGACCGGTGAGGTGAGCCACACGGCTCGGGCCGCCGGGCCCCGCTTGGGCGACACTTGGACCATGACCGACTTCCGCGCCGTCCGCCCCGCCCCGCCGGGCGTCCCGGCGGCGTGCCGGTCCCGGCTGGTCGAAGTCGACCGGCTCGAATGGCGCCTCGGCGACGACGGCGACCCGGCCGCGCTGGCCGCCGCGTTCCGCGCCCGCCACCTCACCGAGCACGACGGCGCGGACGGGACCGTGTGCGGGGTCGCGGTGCTCATCTCGGCCGCCGCCGGAGCGGCCATGGTCGGCGGCGCGACCGGCGCGCCCAGCCCCGTCCCGGCCGTCCCCGACCTCGCCCTCGTCGCCTACGCCCACGGCCCCGAGCACGCCCCCGAACCCTTGGGGCCCTTCACTGTCGGCCCCTGGGAGGCGTCCTGGACCGGCGGCGGGCACGCGGCCGCGGTGACGGCCGTGCAGGACGCGATCGGCCGCGGCGACGTGTACGTCGCGAACGTCGTGGGCCACCGCCGCGCCCCCTGGTCGGGCGACCCGGCCGCCCTCGCGCACGCCGCCGCCGCCGTGACCGGCGCGACCTGGGGCGGCGTCCTCGCCGGCGACGGCTGGCTCGTCGCCTCCGGTTCCCCCGAATGCTTCCTCACCGCCGACACCGCCACGGCCGCGACCTATCCGATCAAAGGCACCGCGCCAGCCACCGAGGACGGCAAGGCCGAACTGCTCGCCTCCGTCAAGGAACGCGCCGAGCACGTCATGATCGTCGACCTCGAACGCAACGACCTCGCCCAAGTCGCCGCCCCCGGCACCGTCGCCGTCAAAGACCTCTTCCACATCGGCCGCTGGGCCGACCTGTGGCAGGCCGAGTCCACGGTCACCGCCGACCTCGCCCCCGGCACCGGCTTCGCCGATCTGCTGCGCGCCATGTGCCCGCCCGGATCGGTCACCGGCGCACCGAAACTCGCCGTCCTCGACCTCGTCGGCGGCCTCGAACCCGTCGGCCGCGGCCCCGCCATGGGCGCCTTCGGCTACCTCACCGGGCACGAGACCCGCCTGGGCGTCACCATCCGCACCGTCGCCCTCGACGCCGAGCACGCCCACATCTGGTCTGGCGGCGGCATCACCTGGCGCTCCGACCCCGAAGCCGAAGTGGCCGAAGCCGAAGCGAAGGCCGCCGGCGTCGCCGCCGCCCTCGACGCCTCCCGGGCCTGAACTCAGTGCCGGGCGGACCGCCAGATCTCGAGCGTCTGCTCCTTCGCCCGCTCCCGCAGCTCATCGGGCCACTCGGCCCGGTACAGGCGCAGCCGCGGCGTCGAGGAGTCGAGCTCGACCACGCAGCCGAGCGCCATCGGCGGATCGGGGTGGACGCGACGCAGCCACACCGTCCCGGCATTGCCCTCGTCGCCGCTCACTTGGATCGTGCGATGTTCCAATTGGAACTGCCCTAGGATTTTCGGCTCGCTCATGCCCGAGTCCTCACCGTTTGTGTCCCACCGTTAGAAGGATCCGCGGCGGACTCGTGTCAGCGAAGCGCCCGCGCGGGCCCGCATCAATCTTTCCCACCCCTGCGCAGCCGTGTCAATACCCGATCCGACACCTGCGAGGGTGAACTCCACTGGGAGCGGTCCATTGCGGAGCCCCGGCCGCGAACCCGGACCTCGCCCGTCCGGGTGTGTCAAGCTGGTGGACGTGAGCGACCACGAGGATTTCAACGACATAGCCGAAGCCGCCTTCGACCTGGCCCGCGCCGGCGAGACCGAGCGGCTCCTCCGCTTCGTCGCGACCGGACTCCCCGTCGACCTGGTCAACGGCTCCGGCGACTCCCTGCTGATGCTGGCCGCCTACCACGGCCACGCCGACACCGCCCAGGCGCTTCTCAAAGCCGGCGCCGACATCGACAAGCGCAACGACCGCGACCAGTCCCCGCTCGCCGGAGCGGTCTTCAAGGACTACAAGGACGTCGTCACCGTCCTCCTCGACGCCGGCGCCGACCCCGACGCCGGCACCCCCTCGGCCCGCCAGATCGCCGCCATGTTCGACCGCGACACCTTCAAATAGGTCAGAGGGCCTGCATGCCCTGCGGCAGACGCCCCCAGGCGTGCAGGTCCGTCAGGTGCGCCTCCAGCGACGCCGCGAACGCCCCCGCCGCCTTCGTCAACGGCGCCTCGCGCCGCGCCGCCAGCGTGATCGTGCGGCTCGCCCCCGGCGGCGCGATCGGCGTCGCCCGCAGGCCCGGGCGCCCGGCCGCGATCATCGCCGGCAGCAGCGCGATCCCCAACCCCGCCTCCACAAGGGATGCAACGGCGTCGGTGGCGCCGCCGTCGACCCCCGTGCGCGGCGTGAACCCCGCCGACTCGCACGTCGCGATCGTCAGATCCCGCAAGTCGTACCCGTGCGCCGGCAGCACGAACGCCTGCTCCCGCAGCTGCGGCAGCCCGATGAACCCCTGCCGGGTCAACGGCGGCAGATGCGCGGCCGACGCCACCACGAGCGCCTCGGACAGCAGCGGCTGCACGCTGAGTCCGGCGACCTCGGCCATGTCGCCCACCGTGAACGCCAAGTCCAGGTCCCCGGCCGTCAGCCGCTCCGTCAGCGGCCCCGAGCCGTCCTCGGTCAGCGTCACCGTCACCCCCGGGTGCGCCTCCAGGTACCGGGTCAGGAGCGGCGCGATGAGCCACGAGCACAGCGACGGGGTCGCCCCGAGCCGGAGGTGCCCGGCGCGGACGGCGAGCACGTCGTCGATGTCCGACCGGGCCGCCGTCACCGCCGCGGTGATCCGCCGCGCGTGGGGGAGGAGCGTCTGCCCGGCGTCGGTCAATTCGATGCGGCCGCGGGCGCGCGTGAACAGCGGCGCGCCGAGCTCGGTTTCGAGCGCCTGGATCTGCTTGCTCAATGACGGTTGTGTCACACCGAGTTCTTCGGCCGCATGGGTGAAATGCCGGGTTTGTGCGACAGCCAGGAAGGCCTGGAGTTGCTGCGGGCGCATCTTCATAACCTAACGGCATCGAAGACGCCCACGCCATGAATTGGACCCGTGACGCCCATCGCGTCTAGCCTCTGCACGTGTCTACGGAATTGCAAAACCGCCCCGCCGCAAGGCCGGACAAACGCGCCCGAGCGCCCCAGGGACCGTGGCGTTCCAACATCGGCCTCAAGATCGCCATGGCCGTCTCCGGCGTCCTCCTCGTGCTGTTCCTCATCGTCCACATGGCCGGGAACCTGCACGTCTTCGAAGGCCGCGAAGAGATGAACGCCTACGCCCACGGCCTGCGCACCTTCGGCGAGCCCCTGCTGCCGCACGAGAGCCTCCTGTGGGTCCTGCGCATCGGCCTCATCGCCGCCGCCGCCGTCCACATCTGGTCGGCCGTCGTCCTCACCCGCCGCGCCCTGGCCGCCCGCCCGGTGCGCTACGCGTCCAAGAAGCCCGCCAAGGGCGAATCGCGACACGCCGTCGCCACCATGCGCTGGGGCGCCGCCGTCGTCTTCCTCTTCATCATCTGGCACCTGCTGGACCTGACGTTCCGCACGGTCAACCCCGTCAAGGACGTCCCGGACGCCTACGGGGCCGTCGTCGCCACGTTCAGCCCCGAGCGCTGGCCGGTCACCGTCTTCTACCTGCTGGCCCTCTTCGCCCTCTACTTCCACCTGCGCCACGGCATCTGGTCGGCCGTGCAGACCATCTCGGGCCCGGACACGAAGTGGCGCAAGCGCACCCAGGCGATCGGCCTGGCCGTCGCCCTCATCGTCGTCTTGGGGTTCGCCATCGTCCCCATCTCGGTCACGTTCGGACTGGTGAGCTGATATGAGCACTGACTTCTACCGCGACGGCGAGCCCGTCGCGGACGCCAAGGCCCCCGCCGGGCCCATCGCCGAGCGCTGGGAGAAGCGCCGCTTCTCCGGGCGCCTGGTCAACCCGGCCAACCGCCGCAAGCTGCGCGTCATCGTCGTCGGGACCGGCCTCGCCGGCGCCTCCGCGGCCGCGACGCTCGGCGAGCTCGGCTACCGGGTCGCGAACTACTGCTTCCAGGACTCGTCGCGGCGCGCGCACTCGATCGCCGCGCAGGGCGGCATCAACGCCGCGAAGAACTACCGCAACGACGGCGACAGCGTCCACCGCCTGTTCTACGACACCGTCAAGGGCGGCGACTTCCGCTCCCGCGAGTCGAACGTGCACCGCCTCGCCGAGGTCTCCACCGAGATCATCGACCAGTGCGTCGCCCAGGGCGTCCCGTTCGCCCGCGAGTACGGCGGCCTGCTCGACAACCGCTCCTTCGGCGGCGCGCAGGTCTCGCGCACGTTCTACGCGCGCGGCCAGACCGGCCAGCAGCTCCTGCTGGGCGCCTACCAGGCCCTGCAGCGCCAGGTCGCGGCCGGCACCGTGGACCTGCACACCCGCCACGAGATGCTCGAACTGGTCATCGTGGACGGCAAGGCCCGCGGCATCGTCGTGCGCGACCTCGTCACCGGCGAGATCTCGACCGAGCTCGCGGACGCCGTCGTCCTCGCCACCGGCGGGTACGGCAACGTCTACTTCCTGTCGACGAACGCCATGGGCTGCAACGTCACCGCCGGCTGGCGCGCGCACCGCAAGGGCGCGTACTTCGCCAACCCCTGCTACACGCAGATCCACCCGACCTGCATCCCGCAGTCCGGCGAGCACCAGTCGAAGCTCACGCTCATGTCCGAGTCGCTGCGCAACGACGGGCGCGTGTGGGTGCCCAAGAAGAAGGGCGACGACCGCCACCCGGCGGACATCCCCGAGGACGAGCGCGACTACTACCTGGAGCGCCGCTACCCGGCCTTCGGCAACCTCGTGCCCCGCGACATCGCCTCCCGCGCCGCGAAGGTCGTGTGCGACGAGGGCCACGGGGTCGGCCCCGGCGGGCTCGGCGTCTACCTCGACTTCGCCGCCGCCATCGAGCGCCTCGGCCGCAAGGCCGTCGAGGCCAAGTACGGCAACCTGTTCGACATGTACGAGCGGATCACCGGCGAGAACCCGTACGAGCGCCCGATGCGCATCTACCCGGCCGTGCACTACACGATGGGCGGCCTCTGGGTCGACTACGACCTGTCCTCCAACATCCCGGGCCTGTTCGTGACCGGCGAGGCGAACTTCTCCGACCACGGCGCCAACCGCCTCGGAGCGTCGGCGCTCATGCAGGGCCTCTCCGACGGCTACTTCGTGCTGCCGAACACGATCTCGGACTACCTCGCCGACGGGCCGTTCGAGGCCGTCCCCGAGGACCACGAGGCCGTCGTCGCCGCCCGCCGGGCCGTGGACGACCGCATCGCGTTCTTCCTGGGCAACGACGGGGACCGCACCGTCGACTCCTTCCACCGCGAACTCGGCAAGATCATGTGGGAGTACTGCGGCATGGAGCGCACCGAGGAGGGCCTGACCAAGGCCATCGGGCTCATCCGCAGCCTCAAGGACGAGTTCTGGCGCCGCGTCAAGGTCACCGGCAAGAACGAGCAGCTCAACCAGGAGCTCGAGAAGGCCGGCCGGGTCGCCGACTTCCTCGAGCTCGGCGAGCTCATGTGCATCGACGCCCTCCACCGCAGCGAGTCGTGCGGCGGGCACTTCCGCGCCGAGTCCCAGACCGAGGACGGCGAGGCCAAGCGCGACGACGCGAACTTCTCGTACGTCGCCGCCTGGGAGTACGGGGAGGACGCGCCCGTCCTCCACAAGGAAGCCCTCGAGTTCGAATACGTCAAGCCCACCCAACGGAGCTACAAGTGAAGCTGTCTCTGCGAATCTGGCGCCAGCCCGACGCCCAAGCCGAGGGCAAGATGGTGTCCTACGAGATCGACGAGGTCTCCGAGGACGCCTCGTTCCTGGAGATGCTCGACGTGCTCAACGAGCGTCTCATCGGCGAGGGCGAGGACCCGGTCGCGTTCGACCACGACTGCCGTGAGGGCATCTGCGGCGCCTGCTCGCTCGTGATCGACGGCCAGCCGCACGGCCCGCAGGCCGCCACCACGACCTGCCAGCTGCACATGCGCAAGTTCAAGGACGGCGACAAGATCGACATCGAGCCCTGGCGGGCCGGGGCGTTCCCGGTCATCAAGGACCTCGTCGTCGACCGCTCCGCGTTCGACCGGATCATCCAGGCCGGCGGGTACATCTCCGCGCCGACCGGGACCGCCCCGGACGCCCACGCCGTCCCGATCCCGAAGCAGGACGCCGACGCCGCCTTCAGCGCCGCCGCGTGCATCGGCTGCGGCGCCTGCGTCGCCGCCTGCCCCAACGGCTCCGGGATGCTCTTCATGGGCGCCAAGGTCGCCCACCTCGGCCTCATGCCGCAGGGCCAGCCCGAGCGGCACACGCGCGTGCTGGGCATGGTCGCCGCCCACGACGACGCCGGCTTCGGCGGGTGCACCAACACCGGCGAATGCGCCGCCGCGTGCCCCAAGGAGATCGGGCTCGACGTGATCGGCAAGCTCAACCGCGACTTCCGCAAGGCCGCCATCCGCGCCGCCTGACGCAGACGCGAAAGAAGCCCCCCGGCGTTCGCCGGGGGGCTTCTCGTTTCTCCTGCCCCGCGTGAGCGGGGA
This sequence comes from Glycomyces lechevalierae, assembly GCF_027622945.1. GTDB lineage: Bacteria > Actinomycetota > Actinomycetes > Mycobacteriales > Micromonosporaceae > Glycomyces > Glycomyces rutgersensis. The sequence goes on from NZ_JAPZVQ010000012.1 coordinate 90,214, forward strand.
GACCCCAGGGGGAAAATACGCCCCACGTGAATGGGTAATGCCGCCCCTTGAGAACAACGACCCGGACGCGGCCAGGTCGCGGCAGGCGGCCGTGACCCGCGTCTCTCTTCTGCGAGCTTGCGGTTGACGCAGCGTCAGCCAATACCGTCGTAACCGCACCACGAACGAAGGAGCGCCAACGATGGACGTCTGGACGACCGCCGAGGTCGCCCGCCTGGCCGGCGTCTCGGCGCGCACCCTGCGCCACTACGACGCCATCGGCCTGCTCGAGCCCGCCTCCCACGGCCACGGCGGCCTGCGCCGCTACGGCAGGCCCGAACTGCTGCGGCTGCAGCAGATCCTCCTGCTCAAACGCCTCGGCCTGCGCCTCGACGTCATCGCCGAGATCCTCGAAGGCGACCTCGAACCCGTCGACGCCCTCAAACGCCACGCCGCCGAGCTCGACACCGAACGCTCCCGACTCGACCGCCTCGCGGCCACCGTCGCCGCGACCATCCGACAACTCGAAGGAGGCCAACCCATGGCACCCGAAACCTGGTTCGGCGGACTCGACCCCGCCACCGAGGCCCAGTACCGCGACGAAGCCCGCCGGCGCTGGGGCCAGGCCGTCGTCGAACGCGCCTGGAGCACCCTCCAGGACCTCACCCCCGAGGAGCGCCGCGCGATCCCCGAGGCCTTCAACGACATCAACACCCGCCTCAACGCCCTCCGCGAAGCGGGCGCACCCGCCGACGGCCCTGCGGCGCAAGCGGTCACGGCCGACCACTACCGGCTCATCGCCGTGCACTGGGGCGACGGCCCCAATGCCGAGGCCTACCGCGGCCTCGGCGCCCTCTACACCGACGACCCGCGCTTCAAGGACACCTACGACCAGGTCGCCGACGGCTTCGCCGCCTACATGCGAGCGGCCATGGACGCCTACGCCGATGCGAACCTCTGACCCGACGAGTGACCGCGCCGATCGGGCCCCCGCTCGGCGCGGTATCGGGCAGCGAATCGTAGACACGGACCATGCGCTAGGATCGTGTGTATGACTCGGCACAACATCAATGTCAACGATGAGATCTGGCAGATCGCGGCGGAGTCCGGGAACGCCAGCGCCTACATCGAGCAGGCCGTGAAGGCGCGCTACCTCAAGGAACTGCGCGACGCAGGCAACGCCGTCGTCGCCGCGATGCCGCAGAAGGAAGTCGACGACTGGACGGCCTTGGGCATGTCCAGCGTCGATGACGCCCAGGAAGGCCGGAAGTGAGTCACTCTCCCGGGCAGGTCTATCGCTGGTTCGACCGCCCCGCCGGTCTTCTCGTGGTGCTCTCCGCGGAGGACAGCAACCGCGACATCGGTCGAGTGACCGTCTGTCCGTTCAATCTGACCGACATGGTCGGGAACCTGCCCCAAGCCGCGCGACTCCACAGCCTGCTGCCGTCGCCCGGATACATCGCATGGACGCTCCACTTCACCTTGATCGCCGGTCTGCTCACCGAGCACGTCGGCGAAGTCGAGACCGCGCCGCTCTTCGCCGCGCGTTTCGCGCTCGAGGGTCACTTCGGCTTCTAGGCCCCTCTGGCGAGGGGCGGCCCGATCGGGCCGCACCCGCGGCGGCGCCCGATAGGCTGAGGCGCATGCGCGCACCCCGAATCCTCTACCGCTGGTACGCGAAGCGCTTGCGCCGCAAGCTCAACGCCGACCTGCTCCCGGCGCACGTCGCCGTCGCCATGGACGGCAACCGCCGCTGGGCCCGGCAGCAGGGCTTCGACGACCCCGGCATCGGCCACCGCTACGGCGCCGAACACCTCGACGACCTCCTCGCATGGTGCGCGGGCATCGGCATCGCCCACGTCACCGTCTACGTCGCCTCCACCGACAACCTCACCAAACGCGCCGGCGGCGAAGTCGCCCACCTGATGTCGATGATCGAGACGATCGTCGCCGAACGCCTCATGCACCCGGGCAACCCGTGGCGCCTGCACCTCGCCGGGCGCCTCGACGACCTGCCCGACTCGACCGCGCACGCCCTCGAGACCGCGCGCGACGCGACCGCGGACCGCACCGGCGGGCACCTCACCGTCGCGATCGGCTACGACGGCCAGGCCGAGATCGTCGACGCCGTCCGGTCCCTCCTGGAGACCGAAGCGGCCCAAGGCGCCACGATCGACGACCTCGCCGAACGACTGACGGCCGCCGACATCGGCGCCCACCGGTACACGCCGGACCTGCCCGCGGCCGATCTCATCATCCGCACCAGCGGCGAACGGCGCCTCTCGAGCTTCCTGCTGTGGCAGTCCGCGGGCGCCGAACTCTCGTTCTGCGACGTCTACTGGCCCGGCTTCCGCCACATCGACTTCCTGCGCGCCCTGCGCGACTACACCGAGCGCCGCCTCACCCGCCAAGCCGAAGCGGCGCGGCGGGAATCCGCACGCGCCGCTTGAACCGAGCGGCCGGACGACCGGCCGCCGCCGTGCCTATGCGGTCCACGGGGGGATGATTTTCGCGTCCTCCTTGCCGGGCATGTAGGCGCGCATGCCGGCCGGGCCGGTGCAGATCGCGGTGAAGCCGTCCGGGCCGGGGGTGAACTGGCGGGCCGCGTCGGCGGCGATCACGATCGTGTCGCCCGCGCCCAGCTCGGCGGACTCGCCCTCGACGGTCACGGCGACCGCGCCGTCGAGGATCGCCCAGACCTGCTCGGCGTCGATGTAGTGCAGGGGACCGGCGGTCCCGGCGACGGCCTCGACCTTCCAGATCGGCGCGGCCGCGCCGCCGAGGTCGGGGGAGGCGAAGGTGGTCATGACGCCGGCGGGGGTCTCGGAACGGCGGGATTCGGTGCTGCGGACGATACGCAAGAGGAGTCTCCTAAGATGGACAACGTGGTTACCCATATAGTAAACCAGGTTGTCGAACATGGCTGAGGCGACCCCCGGATACGAACTCCCGCTGCAGCTCTTCGCCGCATTCCGCACCATCATCGACGCCGCCCACGCCGACCTCGCCGAGGCCGGCCACCCGGACGTGAAACCCATGCACGGCTTCGTCTTCCAAGCCATCGGCGCCCGCGGCACCACCGCCGTCGAACTCGGCGTCCGCCTCGGCGTCAGCAAACAGGCCGCCGGGAAGACCATCGCCGGCCTCGAGAAGCAGGGCTACGTCGAACGCGCCACCGACCCCGGCGACGCGCGCCGCAAGATCGTGCGCCTCACCGCCAAAGGCATCGACATGCTCACCGTCTCCGCCCGCAGCTTCGACCGGATCCAGGCCCAATGGGCCGAGACCGTCGGCCCCGAACGCCTCGCCGCGCTCCAAGCCGACCTGCGCGCCCTCGCCCCCGGCGAACTGTTCCGCCTCGACGTCCCCGGCTGGTTCAACGGCGAACGCTGACGCATACGACCGCTCCGCCGCTCAGCCACACCCCGCCCGCCCGCGGCTCGGCCCCGACCACCGCCGGACGACCCAGCGCCGCACCCATCACGACCTCGACCGCGACCCCCAGGTGCGCCGCGAGGCACGCCACCGAGTTCGCGTTCGCCACATCCTCGTCCACCCCGATCGACGGCGCGAACATCCGCGCCGCGAACCGCCCCGCCGCCGGCGCGTACACGAAGCAGCCCAAGTACCCCGCCGCATCGCACGCCGCCCGCAGCGCCCCGAAGTCCGGCCCCAGACCCGCCAGCGCGGCAACGTCCGCCACCGGCACGAGCAGGCGTTCGCGGCCGGTGCCCGCGACGCGCGCGGCCCGGTCGGCGCCCAGCGCGGCCAGGACCGGACCGGTCTCGTCCGGGCCGGGATCGCGCATGGCGACCGGCCCGGCATCGAAGGCAACGTCGAAGGCCGCCCGGTAGCCGGTCGCGTGCGCCTCGGCGCTGCCCCCGGCAGCGCCGGCCTCGGCAGTGCTGGCCTCGACCGTGCCGTCGAAGCGGCGCCCGCCCGCCGCGAGCCGGAACGCACCCGGGCCCGTACGGTCGGCGGCCCACGCGAGCGCGGCGATCGTCCCGTGGCCGCACGCGGGCAGTTCCCCTGCGGCCGTGAAGAACCGCAGCCCGAGCGTCCCGGTCTCGCGGGTGTCGACGAAGACCGCGTGCGAAGCGCCGTATCGGCCGGGGAGTGCGCGCCGTTCGGCGTCGGTGAACGGTCCCTCGGCGAGCACGGCCGTCGGACTGCCGCCTTCGCCCGCGCGCGTGCAGGCGCGGACGACCGCCACCGGGCCCGTCATCGCCGACCGCCCGCCGCGTCCCGCGCCACCGCCGTCACGGCCGCCGGTCCCCGTAGGCCGCGACGAAGCGGTGGGCGGCGATGACGAGCGGCTCGTGGTCGCCCGCCGCGTGCCGCTTGCGCAGCCGGTCGCACAGCTCCGCGAGCGCCGTCGCGAGGTCGGCCAGGATCGGGCCCTGCTTGCCGGTCGCGGTGAGCGCCATGAGCATCGCCAGCCACGCGGGCCCGTGGTCGCGGAAGTTCAGCCGCAGGTTGCGCTCGCCGAGGCGGTCGGCGGCGGCGAGCAGGTAGTGCACCTCGGTCGCGATGCGCCACGCGAGGTTCGGATGCGTCGAGGCGAGCACGTCCACGGCCGGTTCGGCGGCATGGAGCGCGACAGCGGCGAGCCCGGGATCGCAGCGGGCGCTGATCGTCGCCGGGGCCTCGTGCCCGGCCGGGTCCGGGCACAGCCGCTCGATCAGGCGCGGGTCGAGGAACGCGCCCATGCGCATCGCCGTCTCCAACGCCGCGCGCAGCGTCAACGGAATCGGCGCCGTCGGCGGCGCGGTACCGGGGAAGTGCCGGGCGAGGAGGTCGGCCGCGATCTGCGCGTGCGCGGCCCGGCCGGCCGCCGCGTGCAGGGCCGCGGCCAGACGCAGGCTGTCGCGCAGCAGCCCGGCCGTCGCGTCCAACCCGATGCTCTCCGCGCCGAACCCGCCCGTCGCGGCATGGCGCGCGGCGATGAGCATCCGCGCGGCCTGATCGGCCGCACCGACCGCCAGATCCGGATCGGCGGCACGGGCATAGACCCGGGCGGCCCGCGCGATCGCGTCCGCCAACGTCGTGAACCCCGGGCTCCCCGGATCCGCCGCGTCCACGTCGTCCAGCAGCCCCAGCGCCGCATCGGCCTCGGTCGCGGCCGTCATGAGCCGCCCCGCACCCGCGGCCGCCTCGGACAAGTCCAATCGCGCCGCGGCGTGCTCCACCGGACCGGCCTGCAGCCCGGCCGTGATCGCCACCCGCTCACGCTGCGCCGCATACGCTTCGCCGATCTCGCCCACGGCCGTGTGCGAGGCCGCCCGATCGGCCAGGAGCTCCGCGAAGTCGCTGCGCGTCCCCCGGTCCTCCGGGTGCACGGCCAGGCAGCCGCGGAACTCCGCCTCGGCGTGCGCATAGACGGCAAGGGCGCCTTGATGGTTGCCCGCAGCGGCCAGCTTCGCGGCATCGCGGTGCGTCCGTCGGGCATGGCGCCGATTGGGCATGCGGACTCCTCAACGAGGGATCGAGGCGATCGAGCACGCCGCCCAGGCAGGCGGCGCGTCGGCTTCGGGCCCTTCATCGTAGACGCACCGCACTCGCGCGCGGATCCGCCGATCAGCCGATGACGACCTGCTCGGGCCCCGGATGCCCCAGGAACCGGTCGTGCGAGATCTCCCACCCGTACGCCCCGGCATTCGCGAACACCAGGCGGTCCCCGACGGCGAGCGACGCCACGCGCTGGCCGCCGTTGAGGACGTCCCTCGGGGTGCACAGCTCACCGCACACCCGCACCTCCACATCGGACCACACCGGGCCCGGGCGCGGCCCGGGCACCACCGTGAACGGATGCGAATACCCCCACGCGGCCGGCAGCCGGAAATGGTGCGTCCCGCCCCGCACCACCGCGAACGCCTGGCCCCGAACGGTCTTGAGATCCACGACCTCCGCCACGTACCAGCCCGCCGGCGCCGCCACGTACCGGCCCGGCTCGAACACCAGCTCCGCCCCGCCCGTCTCGACGCCCCGCAGGCCCTCGGCCAGCGCGGCCAGATCGATCCGCGACCCGCGCGGATCCGCGCCGAGCCCGCCGCCGACGTTCACGTACCGCAGCGCGAAACCCCGCGCCGCCGACCGCGACCACGCCACGGCGTCGCGCACATGCCACGCGTACGCCTCGGCCTCAAGGCAGTTCGACACCGCGTGCAGATGGAACCCCACCAGGTCCAGCCCCAGACCCAGCGCACGGTCGACCGCCGCCGGCACCTCCGCCTCGTCGATGCCGAACGGCGTCGGCACCCCCGTCATCTGGTGCGTCCCCGGCAGCGCCCGCCCCCGGTTGACCCGCAGCGCGACCGGCCCGGTGAACCCGGCCGCCGCGAGCCCGTCGAGCTCGCGCACGCTCTCGGCGTGCATCCACAACGGCACCTCGCACGCCGCCGCCGCGGCCAGATCCGCCGGGGTCTTCGCCGGACCCGAGAACGCCAGCCGCGCGGCCCCGGCGGCCCGGGCGGCGGCCAGCTCCCCGCCGGAGGCGCACTCGACGCCGTCCGCGGCCAGCACCGCGGCGGCCAGCACCGCCGGGTTCGCGCAGGCCTTCATCGCGTACAGCACCGTGTGCCCCAGCGCCTCCCGCACCGACGCGAGGTGCGCGGTGGTCCCGGCCGGGTCGTAGATCCACGCGCTGGCGGGGGAGCGCAGGGCCCGGACGTGCCGGTCGAGCGTGGGGTGCTCATGGATGCGGCTGGTGGCGAGGGGGTTGTCCACGGGGGTCTCGATCTCCTCGCCCGGGTGCAGGCGCATGGTCAGGAGGGCTTTGGTCGGTTGGCGCGGGGCGAGGTAGGCGTCCCTTTCGGCCGTCGAGAGGCGGTCGCGGAGCTCGTCGGCGAGGTCGGCCCAGAACGCGGCCCCGTCGAGGCCGAGGTCGCGTTCGAGGACGGCGACGAGGGCCGCGAAGTGGTTCTGGAACAGCGTGTACGCGACCTTCGCGCGCACCTGGTCCATGCTCGCGGCGTCGACCGGGCTGCCTTGGGGCAGTTCGAGGTCCCACGGGAGGGTCGGCAGGTGGATGCGGGCGCCGCCGAGGTCGCGGGAGACGGGGAAGACCGGGTGGGGTCCGCGCATCGCGACGATGCTGTTCTGCAGGTGCGCCTCGAGGCCGATGCCGGCTTCGGCCTTGGTGAGCACCGGGTGGGCGAACAGGCGCGCGTAGGCGCGGATCCACGCGTCCGGGTCGCCGGACCACCGCGCGTATTCGGCGGCGAGGCTCATCCCGGTCACCGGTGAGGTCGCGGTGAGGGCGGTGGCGGGGACGTAGACGAGGTCGCGCGGTTCGATGCCGGTGAGCGGGGAGCGGGCGAGCGCGGTGAGGTCGCGCGAGCCGGGCAGCCAGGCCCCGGCGGTGTCGGCGAGGATGCGGTGCTCGGATTCGAGCCCGTTGTGGCCGATGCGGTTGACGGCGAGGAGCAGCGCGGACAGGCGCGGGCCCAGCAGCGCGGTCGCGGGGGAGATGTCGCGCCGCGTGGAGGTGATGTGGATGCCCAACGCCAGCTTGAAGAACCCGGGCGCGTCGTGCCCGGCGAGGGTGCGGATGGCGGCGGTGGGCCAGGCCGGGACCGTCTCGTCCATGACGCGCAGCCGCCCGGACGCGAACAGGTCCCGGTGCCCGGGGAGGATCCGGTGCTCGAGCTGCCACGGGTGGACCGGGAGCACCGGGTCGGGCAGGTCCAGGCCGCGCAGCATCGGGTGGTTGCGGAAGTCGTCGCCGGAGCGTTCGAGGACGCCGGCGCGGTCGGCGACGAGCCGGATCCGGATCGGCCGGGTCGCCTCCAGGTCGTACCGCTCCCGGTCGCGGCGGTCCCAGCCGAGGCGGGTCCGCGCGCACGGATGCAGTTGGTGCCCTTCGGTGGCCAGGGTCTCGAGCAGCCGCGCCGTGGTATGGACGTCGCGGCCGCACGCGGCGACGAGTTCGGCGAGGGTCCCGGCCCCGGCCCGGCCCGCCAGCGCGGCGAGGTGGCGGCTGCGCCGTTCGGCGCGCGTCCGCGCGTGCGCGAGGCCTTCGCGGGCGGACTGCAGCTCGGCGGCCAGGTGCTCGGGCACGGGCCCGGCGATGATCGCTTCGAGGGTCTTGACCGGGTCCTCGTCGGGCCCGTCGACGTCGAGCTGGTTGAACGCCCGCTCCACGGCGCGTTCGGGTCTGGGGCGGTCGCGGTATCCGGCGAGGTTCTCGCGCCAGGCGGCGGCCTTGATCTGCGAGGCGAGGTTCACGCCGCCGCCAGCGGGTTCGCGACGCGGACCCAGAGGTCCTCGGTGGGCCGCTCGGCCAGGCGCATCGCGGTGGTGGCCTTGATGGGCCACGGCTCGCGCAGCACCGCCCGCGCGATCCACGGCTCCAGGTCCAGGTCGCGCACGCCGTGGGCGACTTCGGCCCACCATTTGCCGGGGTCGGTGTCCGACCAGGCGGCGAACGCGTCGACGATCGCGGTCAGCGTGGTGGGGAACAGGGCGGCGAGCAGTTTCGTCAGCCGCGCTTCGGGATCGGGTTCGGGGAGGCCGCCGAGGAGGTCCGGCCAGTCCTCGGGCGGGACCCGGACGCCGCCGAAGTCCCGGTAGACCAGGCTGGTCGGGCGGTCCCCGGTGAACGACGCGAGGGTGTTCTGGCCGTGCGCCTCCAGGGCCACGCCGGTCGTGGCGAACAGCCGCAGAGGCGCGAGGGCGACCGCGACGAACGCCGCCCACCACGTTTCGGGGTCGTCGCCGGTGAGGGCCACGGCGATCGGGCGCCCGTCGGAGGGGCACGGCTCGGCCAGGGCCGCGAGCGGGATCGCGCGCGGATGCCCGACCAGGTGCGGGGCCCGCCGCATCACGGCCGCCAGATGCGGCAGCGGCGCCCCGTCCGGGTCGCGGGCGATCGCCGCGCGCTCGTCGAGCAGTGTGATCCCGTGTGCGGCGGCCGGTCCGGCCAGGCGACGCGACAGGATCGGCCCATTGCGCACTGCTGCGGGCGAGACGTGCCGGACCGCCGAGGTCAACTGCAGGTCGACGGCGGTCTTGAAGTGGAAGTCGCCCACCGAGACCGTGCGCAGGCTCATCAGGGGCGCCGCATCGGCGGCCGTCCGCACCGGGTTCGCCAGGCCGTGGCGCGCGGCCTGCCAAGGGTGGACCGGCAACTGCTCCGACCGCCCGCACACGCTCAGCCACACCGGCGGCTCGTCGAGCCCCTTGACCGCATAGAGCCCCAGGTCGAACCGGGCCCCGTGCTCGGGCGCGTACGCGCGGATCTCGTCATCGGTGAGTTCACCGCGGCTGCGCGCGAGCGGATGCGTCGGGTGCCCCAGCAGGACCGCCTGCTCGAACCACACGCTCGGGTCGGCGTGGAACGCGGCGGCGCCCGCCCACAGGTCCGTGGGGTGGGGCCGGGCCGCTTCCAGCGCCAGCGCGGTGCCGCGCACGGCCGCCGCGACCTCGGCCTGGAACCGTTCGGCGTGCGGTGATCCGGCGGCGAGCGAGGCGGCGAGTTCGACCGCGGTCCGGCCTGCGGCGCGGCCGGGCAGCGGCTCGCGGGCGGCCGCGGCTTTGAGGCGGTCGGCGACGATCGCGTCGGCGCGGCGGGCGGCCTCGGTGCCCGGGGCGGCGGCGGATCGGTCGGTGGCGTTCACAGCCTGCACTGTACTGGCGCGGAGCGCCGGTGTGGAGGGTGCGATTGCTCACGGAGCGTGCGGTTACCCTGCGGCGCAGTGGCTTTCGGCGTAGTAGATCAGGTGCGGACGGCCGGGGTCCGGTCCCCGGTGCGCGGGGCCGGGACGGCGGCGAGGCGCATCCGCAGCGCCTGGAGCACGGGCAGGTCGTAGACCATGCCGCCGGCGGCGAGCCAGAGGCCGATGTCGGTGGCGGCCTGGCCGACGGCGACGTCGTGGACGGCGGCGGTCTCGCCGGCGCGGGCGGTCTCGGGGAGGGTCGGCCACAGCACCCAGCCCTGCACGTTGGCGTCGGGCAGGGCCGCGTCGAGGGCCTTGACGGCGTCGGGGAGGTTCACGGAGTCGACGTCGGTGTTGTCGCGGCCGACCGGCGCGCACAGCAGCGCGATGCGGTCGCCGCAGACGATCGCGTGCGGCACCCGCGTCTCCAGGTCCACGGGCAGGGCGACGAAGAGCCGCGCGGCGGGCAGGTTGGTGAGGACTTCCCGCAGGAGCTTCCCGGTGGACCGGTCGGCCTTCGGGCGGGTGCCGGCGGGCCCGAACGCGTTGAACTGGCGCAGTGCCCCGCCGACGGAGCGGCGCAGCGCGAGCGTGTACCGCAGGCGCTTCACCGTCCACGCCAGGGCCGTGCCGGTGAGCACATAGAGGCCCAGGGCCCAGCCCCACGGGGTGGAGAGCCCGGCGAGCCAGATGACGGCGACGGCGAACAGGAACGCGATGACGAGCCGCCCGGTGGGCGGGTTGGGTGCGGTGTCGGGCCGGCGGCGCAGGCCCCGGCTGGTCTGGACGAGGACGATGACGGCGATGGCGATCGTGACGGGGATGGCGAGGGCGAGGAACAGCCAGCCGTCGGCGGCGACGGCCTGCCCGAGGTAGCCGAGCCCGCAGAAGGCCCACACGGCGGCGACCGCCGCCGTGAATGCGGCTGCGGCCCAGGTGGAGGGCCGGTGGACGGGCCTGGTGAGGCGCAGGCGGGCGTGCCAGGGGACGGCGACGAGGGCGCCTTCGGCGGGGAACCCGGCCGCGGCCGGCTGCGGTGCGGGGGCGACGTTCCAGCCGCGGACTTTCCGGTGGGACGGTTTCGCGGCGGCCTTGCCGTAGCGGCGGGCGGCGCGGCGTCCGAAGCGCAGCAGGTCGTATTCGCGGCGCAGCCCTGGGTGGGAGAGGGTCTCCCAGGCGCCTTGGACGAGGTGGAACTCGTCTTCGTCGCCGCCGCGGTCGGGGTGGGTCTCGCGCAGCCGGCGGCGGTAGGCCGCTTGGATGTCGGCCTTCGGCGCCTGCGGGCTCACCCCGAGGACGCGGTAGTGGTCTGGTTCGTTCACCACGCGGCTCCCGGTCGGTCGTGCGGGGACGGGCCGGTGCCCGGAGAGGGGGGTCGGGCGTCGGTCTCGACGGTAATGGAGTCAATCTACCGCCGCAATGCCGCTTTGGGTGTCGCCAGGTCCGACATTTTCATGCGGATGCGTCGCATTCGACGGTCCACCCGGCGCGATGGAGGCCATTGTGGAGTCGATCGGCGCGGCGGGGAACGCTGCTCCTGGCCCCGCTGGTGTGGGGATTCATCGCACTTTCGGTGGCGCGCATCGTGAACGCGCACCAGGCGTGTGCGTCGCGCCTTTTCAGGCGCCATTCGCAGGGCGCTTCTCCGGTGGCGACATCGGACAGTGGGACTCGTCCGGTCGCCATTGTCGACGCGCCGCGGCCCGGGGCGGGGACGCGATCCGGTGCCCCCCGCGGGGTGTCGGCGGTGCGCGTGCCGGGCGCGGCGGCGGGGTCAGCCCTGCCAGAAGCGGGCGAGCGCGGACGCGGCCGGGTCGTCGACGTCGGCGATCGCGTACTCGGAGGCCTCGACGGAGCTGCCGGCGTTGACCCACGGCTCGGCCTCGGCCGAGCCGAGCACGTCCATGTCGACCCACGGGTAGCCGTCGACCGGTTCGGGGACGTCCAGGTCCAGTTCGGGCGGGAAGCTCGGCGGGTTGTCGGCCTCGTCGACGAGCATGTCCTCGTAGGTCGCGGCGTACGCCGTCTCGTCGCCCGCGGCCGGGTCGTCGTCGCCGGCCTCGTCGTCGTATTCGGCGGTGAAGTCCTCGTCGAGGTCCGCGTCATCGTCGTCGAACTCGGTGTCGGCGGCGTCGAACGCGAAGGCGTCGAGGTCGTCCTCGCCGGGAACCTCGGCGTCGTCGAACTCGTCCAATCCGGGGGCGTCCGCGTCGTCGTCGAGGTCGCCGGCGTCGAAGTCCGCGTTGCCTTCGGGCTCGAAGGGGTCGAACTCATCCATCACGCGTCCTCCTCGCCGGGGACGAGCGTGCGGGCCTTGGCCAGCACCTCGTCGAGCTGTTTGACCTTGGCGGCCATGGAGTCGCGGCGCTGCTTGAGCGCCGCCTGCTTCTTCGCCCGGGCGGCCTGGTCGGCCTTCTGGGCGCTCTCCGCCGCGGAGATCCGCGCGTCGAACTCGGCGGCGCGCCGCTCGAGGGCGTCGTCCAGCGTGGAGTTGAACACGAACTCGACCTCGGTGAACCGGAAGCTGATCTCCTCGTTGAGGTTCGCGCGCGCTTCGGCGATGATCCGCTGGATCCACTGCTTCGCGGCCTGCCGGTCGCCTTGGATCTTGCGGCGGTACAGCAGGAACGCGGCGGCGGCGAGGCCGACGCCGACCCCGGAGGCGGACAGGGCGATCGCCGCGGCGCTGCCGGCGACGGCGGTGAGGCCGATCGCGCCGGCGCCCATGGTGACGACCCGTCCGGCCATCATCGCGACGCCCGCGGAGGACGCCACGAGGAGCGCCCCGTCGTTGGCGGCGTCGCGGCGGGTCCGCCCCGAGGCCGCCGTGCGCAGTCCCGCCGAGATCGAACTGGTGACCTGCTGCAGCTCGTCGTCGTTGAACACCTGCCGGAGCACGCGCTCGGCCAGCAGCACGAACCGCTGGTGCAGTTCGCCCGAGAGGCGCGCGGCGATGCCCTGCAACGCGATGTCGACCCGGTTCGGGAGCGATTCGAGCGCGGCCTTGTTGGCCTTCTCGACCTCGTCGAGGAGAGCCTCCTCGAGTTCCTGCAGGTGGGTGCGCAGGCGGCCCTGGACTTCGATCTTGGCGCGCTGGGTCTCGACGCGGAGGGCGAGGTTCGCCTTCTTCGTCTCGGTGCGGCGCAGGGCGAGCGCCTGCTTCTTCTCCTCCTTGAGGCGGTTGGCCGCCTCAGGGTCGGGGTCGTAGGCCTTCATGTCCGCGGCGGCGGTCACCGCGAGCCGCTGGAACTCGGTGCGCACCGCCCGCACCACGTTCGCCGCCACGAGCGCCTTGCCTGCGGTGGCGACTTTGACGAGGGCCCGCTGCATCTTCCCGATGCCCGACTCCTTCGCGAGGGCCTGGCGGGTGGGGCCCTGCGAGTTGAGGGCGTGCTCGGCGAGCATCGCCGACACCGGGTAGTGCGGGGCGTTGCGGAAGCGGGGCGCGTGCGCCTCGATGAGCGACCGGTTCTCCTCCATGACCGTGCGCCAGCCGGGGTACGTGTCGGTCTTCGTCAGGGCGAACACGACGAAGTTGACGCGCTTGGAGGCCTCGGTCAGGAAGTCCAGTTCGGTCTTGGCCATCGGGCTGGACGCGTCGGTGACCATGATCAGGCAGGTGGCGCGGGCGACCGCTTCGAGCGCGATCTGCGCGTGGTCGGGGTCGAGCCCGCCCGTGCCGGGCGTGTCGACCACGGACATGTGCTTCAGCAGCGCCGACGGGTGCCCGACGAGCATCCGGCGGGGCGGGACCATGCCCGGGGGCATCGTCCCGAGCCGGGTGGCCCAGTTGCGCAGGTCGCCCACGCCGAGGAGCATCGGGTCGGCGGCGCCGGGCTGCCAGGCGCGCACCGAGGCCTGCTCGGCCCACGCGAACTCGAGGTACGCGGTCGTCGCCACCTGGGCGTCCACAGGAGACAGGCCGGGCATGCCGAGGAGGGCGTTCACCAGCGACGACTTGCCGCGCTTGGTCTCGCCGACGACGACGGCGACGGGCTTGTCCGGCTGCCAGCGCGCGACCTCGTCGACTTCGGCGGCGGCCTTGGCGTCCACGGTCCGCAAGGAGGCGTTGCCGGCTTTGGCGGCGCGGGCGCACAGCTTGTGGATCTGCTGGGCCGGGTTCGGCTTGGCGGGGGCGGCGGCCTTCTTGGCCGGGGCCGGCTTCGCGGCCGGGGGCGGGGTCGCGGTGTCGGTCATGCCCGCACCTGCCCGCGGTAGACGGTGACGATGGGGTGGCGCAGGAGCCGGCCGCGGTCGGTGTACCCGATCTGCTCGGTCCGGGCGATGATGCCGTCCTCGGCGGGGGAGCCGGCCGCGACCGTGCCGCCGGCTTCGTGCACGGCCGGGTCGAACCGCTGCCCGGTCGCGTCGACCTGGGCGACGCCGACGCGCGCGAACGCGCCGTCGAGGTGCTGGGCGAGCGCGGGGGAGGTGGCGCGGTCGCGCATCCAGATGCACGCCTCGACGAGGGCGCTGCGGTCGGAGACGGCCTGCGCGGCCTGGGCCGGGGCCTGCAGCTGCTGCACCGGGATCGCCCCGGAGGGGGCGGGCGTGAGCGGCACCGCCGGCGGCGCGGCCGGGGCCGGCGCGATGGACCGTGCGGTGAGGACGGCGACGACGGCGGTGACGATGACGGACCCGGCCGCGACGGCCAAGGTCATCGGATCGAACCCGCCGGTGAGGAACACCGCGCCAAGGGCGGCGGCGGCGAGGCCCGCGAGGGCTCCCACCAGCGGTCCGCCGAGTCGATTCGTCACAATGCTCTCCTTCGGTCGTGCAGGCGTCCCGTTTCGGGGCCGGGTTGCGGGGCTCATCCGAGCCGCTGGGCGAGTAGATGGAAACCACGATGCACCACGTTCGCCACCCTTGCTTGGGCCGGTGTGGCGCCGCCGTTGGCGAACGCCCGCCAGCGCGCGGCCGCTTCGATGGCGGCGCGGCGCAGTTGCGGGCGGGACTCGCCGGGCAGGCCGAGGACGACGCCGGCGTCGTCGGTCAACGCGAGGCGGGCGACCTCGGCCTCCATGGCTTCGGGCAGGGCGACCTGCCCGGTGGTGACTTGCGCGGCGGCCTCCAGGAGCGGCAGCCGGTGGTATTCGGGGCGGGCGACGATCGATTCGACCGCGCCGCGCAGCAGGTCGCGGTCGGCGGCGGGCCCGGACGCGGCGGCGGCGTCGAGCCGGCTCAGCGCCCACCCGGCCTTGATGACGTCCGCGCGGACACCGAAGATCTGGTGCAGCGTGGTGCGCAGGCGCGGGAACCCGGAGGCGGCGAACAGCAGCCGCACGAGCTCGCCGGTCGCCAGGTGCGGGTTCGCGCCCAGATGCGCGATCGCGAAGTGGATGCCGTACAGGTCCAGGCGCTCCAGCAGCCGCTGCCGCTGGTGCTTGTCCACGGGCCCTTCGGTGTTGAGGAACAGCCCGGCGGAGGCGAGCATGAGCGCCCGCTTGTCCTCGTCCAAGCCGGCGAGGGTCCGCAGCGCCTCGCAGTCGGCGGCCGTCAGCAGGCCCGCCTCGGCCGTCTCGGCCAGCAGGCCCACGACCGGGACGACGTCGCACACCGAGCGGCGCAGCACGGCCGCCTGGTCCCCGGCGATGGGCCCGGCCACCGGCCACGGGTCCTGGCCCGGTCCCGGCGCGAGCTTGTCCGCCTTGTTGTACAGGCCCAAAGCGTTCATCGGCGAGGACGACAACTGCTGCGAGGCCTTCGCGAACGCGTTGAGCGCCTCCACGTCGTCGGCGCGGACCTGCTGCGTGAACACGTAGATGATCGCCTCGGCGGATTCGACCGCCGCCCGCGAGTCGTCGTCGACGTCGTCGGCGATCGGCGCGGCGAACAGCATCTCCCGCGCCGCGTCCGAGATGTCGGTGTTCACCGACTGCAGACCCGGCGTGTCCACCACCGTCAAGTCCCGCAACCGGTCCGAGGACAGCTGCACGTCGATCATCGCGGCCTCGTCGGCCGGGATCGGCAGGGTGGTGGGGATCATCCCGTTGGCGTCCAACGGGACGGCGTGCTTGGTGCCGTTGCGGGCGACCACGTCGACCCGGTCGGCCGGGCCGTACCGGAACTGGGTCACCACCCGCGTGCACTCGCCCGCGGCCGTCGGCGCGACCCGTCGCCCGATCAACGCGTTGACCAGCGTGGACTTCCCGGCCTTCAACCGCCCTGCGACCGCGACGCGAAGGGGCTGGCCGAGCCTGGAGGCCACCTCCTCGACCACGGGGCGAGACGCGCCGCTGACCTTGCCGGCCAGCTCTTCGCACATGCCCGCGACACTCGTGGTGAGTTGCCCTGCCACCATGCTCCCGCGTCCCCGCCCTCTCAACGTTCTCTCGGCACCTGGCCGCCGACGCCGGTCTGCGGCATCGAAGGTTCCGCAATATCATGAGAGGCGTCGGCGATCCGTCGACAAGACGACGATACAAACCGCAGCCGCCCGGCTGCCTCCCCCATTCGTGCCACAGCGTTAGGAGCCCCCACTTTGGCCGCCCCGCCGCCCACCCCCGGTCTGGCCCGACCGCGCGTCGACACCGTGCCCGCCGACCACGGCCACGGCGACCGCGAGGACGCGCTCCACGCCATGGCCGCGGCGCTGGCCGGCCCCGGCCTAGTGGTCGTCACCGGCCCGCCCGGCTGCGGCCGCACCCGCCTGCTCGACCGGCTCGCGCAGGCGTCCAAACGCCCCGTGCACGCCGGCGGCGGCCTCGCCATGCTCTCTGGCGCCCCCGCGCTCGCCCTCGAACGGGCCACCCGCGCCCGCATGCCCGCCGACGACCTGCCGCTGCTGGCCGAAGCGGTCTACTCCCGCACCCGCGGGGGCCTGCTCGTCATCGACGACCTCCAGTGGTGCGACGCCGCCACGCTCGCCGTCCTCCCCGTCCTCGCCGAACGCCTCCCGGTCGCCGCGGCCCTGCGCACCCCCAACCGGCTCGGCGAAGCCGCCCTCGAACGCCTCCTGGCCAACGCCACCGTGATCCCGGTGCCCGACCTGACCGACGCCGAAGCGGCCCGGCTCGTCGCCGAGGCCGCCCCGGCGCTGCCCCCGGCCCGCGCCGCCGCGCTCGCCGTCCGCGCCGGCGGCAACCCGCTCGCGCTCACCGCGCTCGCCAAACGCGCCGCGCACCTCGACGCCCCCGGCGACGACCTCGACCTGGAGACCCCCGGCGACCCCGCCGCGGCGGCCGCGGCCGCGATCGCCGACCTGCCGCGCGCCGGCCGCACCGCCCTGGCCGCCCTCGGGCTCCTCGGCCGGCCCGCGCACCCGAGCCTCCTCGGGGACGGCGCCGCCGTCCTCCAGGACGCCGGCCTCGCCGTCCCCGACGGCGCCCACCTGCGCGCCGCCAGCCCGTGGATGGCCGAGGTCGCCGCGGGCATCCTCGACCGCGACGCGCGCCTGTCCATGCACGAGCGCCTCGCCGACGCGACCACCGGCGTCGAATCGGCCCGCCACGCCCACGCCGCCGGCCTCGCCGACCGGGCCCTCGCCACCGCCCTCGAGGCCGCCGACGCCGGCGGCCCCCAGGCCCGCGCGGAAGCGCTCCTCCTCGCCGCCGAGCTCGACCCGGCCCACGCCGTGGCCGCCGCCCGCGCCGCGCTCGCGTCCGGCCGCACCAATGCGGCCCTCGCCGTCCTCGACCGCGCCCCCGACACCGGCGGCGAGACCGCGCTCGCCCGCGCTTGGGCCCTCCTGGCCCTCGGCGAGGCCGGGCAGGCCCGCGCCGCCCTCGAAGCCGCACCCGAAGGCCCCGAGACCGACCAGCTGCGGCTCCTCGCCGCACCGCCCGCCGAGAAGGCCGCGCTCGCGGCCGTCCTGCGCGACGCCCACCCCGACCTCGCCCACCCGGGCCTGGCCGCCGCGCTCGCCGGCGACGACCCCGACGCCCTCGCGTTCGCCGAAGCGCTCGCCCGCGACGCCGGCGACAGCACCACCGCGTTCTGGTGCGCGTGGACCCGCGTCATCGCCCTCGCCGACGCCGCCCGCCTCGTCGAAGCCGAAGCCGTCGCCCACGAGGCCGCCGACCGGGCCGGCGCCGCTGGCGCCTACTCTTGGCAGACCCGCTTCCTCGCCGCCGCCGCGTGGTGCCTGGTCCTCTCCGGCACGGGCCTGGACAACGTCATCGCCGCCGCCCAGTCCCTCGCCGACCACGCGCTCCCGGCCGTCGCCGACACCCTCATCGACGCCTCGATCGCGCTCGCCGAAGCCGACACCGGCGCCCTCGGGGCCGCCCGCGCCCGCCTCGCCCGCCTCAAGGACGCCCCCGCCGCCCTCGAAGGCCTCGTCGCCTGGCTCGAACACGAGACCGCCTGGCTCGACGGCCAACCCGGACCCGAAGCGCCCGAAGCGCAACCGGGCCTCGTCGGCGGCCTCTCCCACATCACCGGCCGCTGGATCGCCTACGACACCGGCACCGAACCGGTCGCCGCCGAACCGACCCCCTGGCCCGTCCCCGTCGCCTCCACCCTCGCCGCCTGGGACAAAGCCGCCCCCGGCCCGTTCGCGCAGGCCGCGACCGCCTGGGACGGCCTCGCCGCCCGCGAGCAGGTCCGCTGCCTCCTCGCGCTGGCCGCCCACGCCGGCGACGCGAAGGCCGCCGTCGCGGCCCTCGAAGCGGCCGAGCGGATCGCCGACGAGCACGGCCTCATCGTCCTGGCCGGGCGCGCCCGCCGGGGCCTGCGCAAGCACGACGTGCGCCGCGACCGCCGCTCGGCGCGCGGCGGCGGGGGACTGACCGACCGCGAGAGCGAAGTGCTCCGCCACGTCGCCGCCGGGCACCCGTCGCGGCGGATCGCCGAGATCCTCGGCATCACCGCCGAGACCGTGGAGACCCACATCCGCTCGGGGATGCGCAAACTCGGCGCGAAGACCCGCACCGAGGCCGCCGTGCTCCTCACGGCCGCCGAAAGCGGTGAGTCCTGATGGCCGAACAGGTGCCGCTGCACGTCGTCGGCGCGTCCGGCGACGCGGACGCGATCGTGCGCCGCTGCGCGGCCGCCGGCTGGGCCGCGCACCGCGGCTTCGCGCTCCTCGAACCCGCCTGGGACCTCGCCGACCGGCACCTGGTGTGCCACGGGGCCGTCAGCGACGACCACACCGCCTCCCAAGCGGTCCTGGCGGCCGCCCGCGGCGCCGGGATCGTCGCGGTCGCCACCGGCTCCCTCGCCCTGAGCCTCGCGGCCGACCTGCGCCGCGTCGGCCCCCTCGGCCTCACCCCCGGCAAAGCCGAAGCCGCCGACGGCCTCGACCTCGACGCCGAGCAGCGGGCCCTCCTCGGCCGCCTCGCCGCCGGCTCCACGATCGCCGCCGCCGCCGAAGCCGAGTTCGTGTCCCTGCGCACCGCCAACCGCCGCATCGCCTCCGCACGGCAATCCCTGGGCGTCAAGACCACCCGCGAAGCGGTCATGATCTACATCAAGCACGCCCGCGACTGACCCCCTCCCACCCGCGGGGGACCCCGCGCCCGCCCGCTCACCCGCCGGCGGGAGGCGCCCCACCCCCCGTCGGCGGTTGGATCGACCCATGACCGCCTCCCGCACCGACACCGTCCACACTCCACCCCCGGCCACCGCCCGGCCCGGCCGCGCCGTCACCCTCCTCGGCGCCGCCACCGCCCTGGCCTGCCTCGCCTTCGCCGCCGTCAACATCGCCTTCGAATCCACCGGGGACTTCCTCGACGGCACCGACTACGCCGCCTACGCCGACGGGTTCACCGTCATGAACTGGCTCGTCGTCGCCCTGAAACTCGCCGGCGCCGCCACCGCGCTCCTGTCGATCCACCCCCGCCCGCGGCCGCGCGCGGTCCCGGCCGTCGCCCTCGCCCTCTGGGGCGCGTTCGCCACCCTCGGCGTCTACGCCCTCGGCTCCCTCACTCAAGCGATCACCATGGCCGCCACCGACACCGACCGCATCGACGCCGCCGGCACCGCCTACGTCCTCGGGTTCCTCCTGGCCGCCACCGGCTTCGGCATCCTCGCCGCCGCATGGTCCCGCCGCCACCACCTCAACCGCCGCCTCGCCCTCCTCGGCGCGCTGGCCGCCCCCGCCGTCCTCGGGACGGTCCTCCTCGCCGCACCCGCGATCCTGGCCGCACTCGGCATGCTGCCCGCCGCCTGACACCCCAGTAGACACAGCCGGGCCCGGTGCGACAACCGCACCGGGCCCGTCGGCTTCCCTCCGCGCTACTTCAGCTCGGCGAGACGCGCCTCGGCCTCCTCGAGCTGACGGCGCAGCCGCGACGCCTCCTCGGCGGCCTCGGACCGGATCTTCTCGACCACCTCGTCCACGATCTCGGCCACCTCGTCGGAACCCGACGCCTGGCACATCGCCAGCGCGTTCGAGTGCGCGACCTTGGCGCCCTTGACGACCGCGCGGGCGCCGCGCGACGCCGCGACCGACCACTCGCCGTCCTCATAGGTCAACGTGATCGACAGCTCCGGGTGCTTCGCGGTCGCGGCGCGCGGCCGGGCGACCTTCTTCTTCGGAGCCGCGGCGGGCTCGGCGACGGCGGCGGGCTGCGATGCCTCGGGTGCGGTCACGGGTTTCCTCTCACTCACAACTGGTTTCGGTTTCGGCGCGGGCTCGTCCGGGAGCAGACCCGGGCCCGCGGGCGCGGCCGGCTCGTTCGACCGCTGGCGCGGCGCGCGGCGCGCGCCCTCACCGGGCGCGGGCAGGCGCAGTTCGGCGGCGGAGAACGACAGCTCGTCGGACCCGAATGCGACATGGACGAAGTCGTCCACCCCGCCCGGGTCGAGGGCGACGACCTTCCCGGTGCGCCCGGCGACCTGCCCGGCGGCGTCGGTGAACACCACCTTCGGCTTCTTTCCTTGCGCCAGCACCGCTTCGAGATGAGCGATGTCGGCACTCGACAGTGACATCGGGGGCTCCTTCACAAGGTTGCGGCAGGCACCGTTCCGGCGAACGGCACCCGCGGACCGGCTGCGGACCGGCCGGTTGCTGCATCCTCCAATACCTATCCTGCGGGTACGACACCACCCCGCACGGAAGTCGCCCACGCCCGCCCCGCCCCCCGAACCGCAACCGCCCCAACACCACCGGCGAACCCCGCACCCCGGACCCGCACCGACAGGAACCCCCGCGCCCCGACCCGCCCACCCGCCCCGCCCGGAATATCGGCTGCGGTTCAGACCCGGGCCATGTCCGGTTCCCCCACCCGCCCACCAGGCCACTTACGCTCCGACCATGAGAGTCGCCCTCGTCACCGAGTCCTTCCCGCCCCAGGTCAACGGCGTCGCCCGCTCGGTCGCCCGAGCCGCGGCCCACCTCGCCTCCCGCGGCATCGAACCCGTCGTCATCGCCCCCGCACCCGGACCCGGCCCACGCCCCGCCTTCGACTGGCCCGTCGTCCACGTCCCCTCCATCCAAATCCCCACCTACAAGCACTTCCGCGCTGGACTCGCCACCCGCGCCCTCGACGACGCCCTCGACACCCACCGCCCCGACGTCGTCCACCTCGCCAGCCCCTTCGGCTACACCGCCCGCGCCGCCGCCTGGGCCGAACGCCGCGGCGTCCCCACCGTCGCCGTCTGGCAGACCGACCTCCCCGCCTACACCCGCGCCTACCACCTCACCGCCTTCGAACAACTCGTCTGGCACCGACTGCGCTCCATCCACTCCCGCGCCCGCGTCAACCTCGCCCTCTCCGAATGCACCGCCAAAGCCCTCGCCGCCCAAGGCATCGGCGGCCTCGCCGTCCTCCCGCACGGCGTCGACACCGACCGCTTCCACCCCCGCTACCGCGACCCCGACCTCCACGACGCCCTCACCCCCGAACGCGAACTCCTCGTCGGCTACGTCGGCCGCCTCGCCCGCGAGAAACAACTCCACTGGCTCACCGACCTCGCCGCCACCCCCGGCATCCGCCTCGTCATCGCCGGCGACGGCCCCCGCCGCCGCGCCCTCGAACGCCTCCTCCCGCACGCCACCTTCCTCGGCGCCCTCCACGGCACCGACCTCTCCCGCCTCTACGCCTCTCTCGACCTCTTCGTCCACACCGGACCCTTCGAGACGTTCGGGCAGACCATCCAAGAAGCCCACGCCTCCGCCGTCCCCGTCGTCGCCGTCGACGCGGGCGGCGCCGCCGAACTCGTCGACCCCGGCGTCGACGGCACCCACTTCCCACCCGGCGACACCGCCGCGCTGGCCGCCACGGTCCGCTCCCTCGCCGGCCGCCGCGACCTCCTGCGCCAATGGGGCGAACGCGGCCGCCGCAAAGTCCAGACCCGCACCTGGGAAGCCGAAGGCGACGCCCTCATCGGCCACTACGAGCGGGCACTGGCACTCGGGCCCGCACGCGCGCGCCTCGCCGTCCCCACGGCTTGACGTACGACAGCACCACCGCCCCCAGATACACCGACGACGACACGATCGGCGCCGCCAGGATCTGGTCGTCCAGCACCTGCAGATGCCCCGGATCGAGCGACGCCGCCGTCGCCGCCAACCCCGGCCGCAGCGCGAACACCGTCAGCGCGAACGTGACCGCCGTCGCCACCAGCTTCACCAGCACCCACGTGTACGCGATCGTCCACTTCGTACCCAACATGAGCACCACCCCCGACACCAGCGCCGCCGCCCCGAACGGCAGCGCCAGCACCCCCGCGAGGACCGACATCGCCGTCCCCGCCGCATACTGCTCAGCCGGATCACCCGTCCCCGTCGCCCACACCCCCAACACCAGCAGGCACAGGCTCAACCCCAGCCAGGCGACCGACGAGACCACATGGACGATCACGAAAGCCCGGTACGCCGGGCGGCGAAGCTTGAACATGCCACCACCATCGCCGCCCCGGGCGCGAACCCGCATCCGCGCACGAACGTATTCGCACCTACGCCCATACGCTGACCCCCGCTAGATCGCCTCCGCCGTCACCGCCTTCGTGTCCATCCGCGCCCACCGCAACCCCACCAGCGGGAACACCAGCACCGACAGCATCGCCGCCCCGATCATCGCCGCCGCGACCGACTCGTCCACCAGACCCCGCTCCGCCGCGGTCGTCGCCGCCACCACCACGATCGGCAACTCCGTCGCCGCGAACGCCGCCAACACCCCCCGCTGCGCCCGCGGCAGCACCCGCGCGAACAACGCGTACGTCGTCACCCCGCGCACGACCGCGAACGCCCCCAAGAACACAGGGATCAACGCCAACGCCGCCGGCGACCCCGCCAACGAGTCCAGATCGAACGTCACACCCGTGTAGACGAAGAACACCGGCACCACCGCACCGAACCCGATCCCGTCCAGCTTCGACTGCACCAGCGCCTCCTCCCGCTCGTCCAACGCCGACAGCAGCACATGCATGCACACCCCCGCCGCGAACGCCCCCAACACGATGTCCACCCCGATCTCCGCCGCCAGCAACACCGCCGCCAACAGCACCAGCACCGACAACCGCACCGCCAACTGCGCACTCGTCCCCAACGTCGCCGACAACAACCGCGACACCCGCTCCGACCGCTTCAACGACCCGAACGCCGCCGCCGCGACCGCCAACCCCGCCAACGCGATCGCCACCGTCGTCCGCCCCGAATGCTCACCCTCCGAATAGAACAACGCCAGCAACGCGATCGGCGCGAACTCACCCACCGCCCCCACCGCCATCAGAAACGGCCCCACCGGCCCCGCCAGCAACCCCGAATCCCGCGCGATCGGCAACGTCGTCCCCAACGCCGTCGAACACAACCCGATCGCCAGAATCAGCACCGCCGCACCCGCACCCGCCACCGCCAACCCGCCCGCCGCCAGCGCGAACGACAACACCCACCCCAACGACGCCAACATGATCGGCCGCCCCCGCACCGCCCGAAAATCGATCTCATACCCCGCCAGGAAGAACAGCATCGCCAACCCCAACTGCGACACCGTCTCGAACAGCAGATGCTCCTGCACCAGACCCAGCACCTGCGGCCCGATCACGATCCCCAGCACGATCTCCACGACCACACTCGGCAACCGCACCCACCGCTCCAACCGGTCCACCAGCAACGGCGCCGCCACCGTCGCCATCGCCAGCACCAACAACTCGATCGGCACCGCCCCGTGCATCACGTCCACGGCCGCAGCCTAACGGCCCCACCAGCCCCGACACCCACAATCGGGGCTTAACCCCACCCCCGATCGGGGGAGCAGCGACACTACCGGCAAGTAACCCACAGGGCTACCGTCGAGACATGGCACTGGCGATCACCGAACCCAAACCCCGACTCCGCGGCTGGCTCCACCTCGCCGCCTTCCCCACCGCGATCATCGCCGGACTCGTCCTCATCGCCACCGCCCCCACCCTCACCGGCCGCCTCGCCACCGCCGTCTACATCGCCACCTCCGCCGCCCTCTTCGGCATCTCCGCCCTCTACCACCGCACCACGCTCACCGAACGCGCCACCACCCGCCTCAAACGCCTCGACCACGCGAACATCTACCTGATCATCGCCGGCACCTACACACCCATCGCCGCACTCGCCCTCCACGGCACCGCCCGCACCGCACTCCTGGTCGCCATCTGGACCGGCGCCCTCGCCGGCGTCGCCTTCCGCACCCTCTGGCTCTCCGCCCCGCGCTGGCTGTACACGGTGCTGTACATCGCGCTCGGCTGGGCGGCGGTGTTCGTCATGCCGCAGCTCCTGGCCGGGGCCGGGACGGCCGCGACGGTGCTCATCATCGGCGGGGGAGTGCTCTACACGGTCGGCGGCGTCATCTACGCCCTCAAGCGCCCCAACCCGTCCGTGCAGTGGTTCGGGTTCCACGAGGTCTTCCACGCCTTCACCGTCGCGGCGTACATCGCGCAGTTCACGGCGGTCGCGCTGGTCCTGCACGCCTCGGCCTGACCGGTATCATTGGGCCCCTAGCGAGGAGGCCGGGATGAGCGACAGGCAGGCACGCGGCGTCGACCGCCAGATCCAGGAGGCCGAGGCCCGCGGCGAGTTCAAGAACCTCCCCGGGGCCGGCAAGCCGCTTCCGGGCATCGGGAAGCCCCTGCACGAGGACTGGTGGCTCCACCAGCAGTCGACCCGCGAGAACATCGGCCTCGACGCCCTCCCGCCGGGGCTCAAGCTCGCCAGGGAGGTCGAACAGCTCCCCGCGACGCTCGACGCGCTCAAGGACGAGGCGGCCGTGCGTGCCGCCCTCGACGAGTTGAACGTACGCATCAGGAAAGCCCTCATCGGCCCGATCGACGGCCCGCCGCTGCGGTTCGGCCTGCGCGACGTCGACGCCGAAGTGCGCGCCTGGCGCGAACGCCGCGCCTGAGGCCGAGCCCACACCCTGCTCACTTGACAGTGTCAAGATTCGTGCTGCATCATGAACTTGACACTGTCAAGCAGTGCGTCGTCAAGAAGTGGCGCGCTCCCGAGAAAGGCCCGCCCCATGGTCCCCATCATCACCCTCGCCGCCGTCACCCTCCTCGCCCGCCTCACCGGCGTCATCGGCGTCGACGCCCTCGACTGGCAGACCTCCCTGCGCATCGGCTTCGCCGCGATGTTCCTGGTCACCGGCGCGGTCCACTTCGTCCCCAAGTTCCGCGACGACATGATCCGCATGATCCCCGAGCAGCTCCCGCAGCCCGCCGCACTCGTCGCCGTCACCGGCGTCCTCGAGATCGCCGGCGCCGTGGGCCTCCTCATCCCCGCCACCGCCCCGGCCGCCGCGATCGGCCTCGCGCTGCTCCTGCTCGCGATGTTCCCCGCGAACGTCTCCGCCGCCCGCCGCGGCGTCCCCCTCGCCGGGAAGCCCGCCACCCCGCTCGGCATCCGCACCGCCGAGCAGGTCCTCTTCATCGGCCTCGCCGTCCTCGCCGCCCTCTGAGGCGGCGCGGGGGAGCGGGCACACCGAAGGCCCCGAACCGGTCCGGTTCGGGGCCTTCGCCGTACGTGGCCTGCCGGTAGTAATCAGGAAAAAAACAACGCTAAGCGCGGTCGCTGGTCAGAGCGTTGACGTTAGGCCCGGGTGAGGACGGCGGCGAGGGCGAGGTCGCAGGCGGCGGCGTGTAGCTCCTCGGTGATGGGCACGCCGTGGTTGCGGAACAGGCCGATGATCTCGAGGGCGACGGGCTCGGCCTCGTACTCGACGCGGGAGAGACCGTACCTCGTGAAGGTGCGCACCGCATCAGGCGGGAGGCGGACCTCGACGCCGGTGGCGCGGTAGGCGTCGGGGCTGGCGAACTCCTCGTCCTCCATCACACAGCCCCTTCGGCTGGCGCGGCTTCGAGGGTCTGGCGCCCGGCGGCGCGGAGCTCCTTGAGGTCGGGGATGTGGTTGTAGAGGGTGCCGACGCTGACGCCGAGGAGGTCGGCGATGGATTCGACGGACCGCTCGGGGTTGGGCAGCAGGTCCCGGGCCGCGGCAAGGAGCTTGGCGTCGACCACCGTGGGCCGGCCTCCCGTGCGGCCTTGCGCCTTGGTGGCGTCCAGCCCTTCGCGGTTGTTCTCGACGATGAGCTCGCGGACAAACTCGGCCAGGGCCGCGAAGACGTGGAGGACCAGACGCCCACCGGGCGTGGAGGTGTCGATGCCCTCCTTCATGGAGGTGAAGCCGACGCCTTGCCGCTTCAACTCGGCGACAAGCGCGATGAGGTCCTAGAGCGGGGGCAAACAGAAATACACCTGAAACAGGCAACCATCCATACTGGAGGTTTTGATGGCTGTCGTCCCGAGGTGGCGGCGTTTGGAGTGCCGGTGCAGGATCCTTCACCCAGATCGTGCCCTCCTTCCAGGGACTGAGTCGACCCCACTGCGATCCGCCTGCGCCGCCGCGCCAGACCACCCAGATTCAGCAAGCTCAGCTGTTACGTGTGACAAAGCATTTGCGCGCCAACGCCGTCCTCGAATAGCTTCCTCATGGGCCACAGACGGTGTCATCGACCGATCACGCCAAGGCCAGATCGATGGACAGGAGCGACTATGGCGGACGAGGCGTTTCTCTCGCGCAGCTACGAGGCCTTCGCGGAGATCGAGGAGGAATTCAAGGACGTCCTGGATCAAAGTCTCGATCCTCGCGGCCCCGATCTGCTCTATGACGTCGCGGCGGAGCTTGCGCTTGTCCCCGGCGCATCCGTCCTTGATGTCGGGTGCGGCGAAGGACGGCACACTCTGGAACTGGCAAGGCGTTTCGGATGGCAAGTTCGGGGCGTCGATCCCGTGAAACGTCACGTCGAGCTCGCCGTACAGGACCTCGCCCACCACGCAAACGACAATCCCGCATTCCAGAGCGCCGTGACATTCGAGTTGGGGACCGCCGAAGACCTCCCATCTCTCGCCGCGGCGGTGGATCTGATCTGGTGCCGCGATGTGCTCGTCCACGTCGAGGATCTCGCAGCGGCCTTTGCTGAGTTTCGCCGCGTGCTCGTCCCGGGCGGTCAGGTGCTGATCTACCAGATGTTCTGCACCGATCGGATGGAGCCGAACGAGGCGTCCTGGCTGTTGCCCACGATGGGCTGCGTGCCCGCGAACATGGACCCTGAGCGCGCGGAGGCCGCGATGCGCCGGGTGGGCTTGCGGATCGACCAGCGCATCGTTCTCGGCACCGAATGGGGCCAGTACGGCCAGGAGCACACAGGCAAAGGAGCGCGGAACCTGCTGCACGCGGCCCGGCTACTGCACGAACCGGACCGCTACATCCGCAGCTTCGGCCAGGACAACTACGACATCGCGCTCGGCGACTGTCTCTGGCACGTCTACCGCCTCATCGGCAAACTCAGCGACCGCATCTACCTGTTGTCCGCGCCCGCTGAAGCTTGAACTGGGGTCAGAACCACCGAGCTCGACCTGACAGCGCTACCTCGGCCTGCCGGAAGTAATCGTCAGCGCTCATAACAAGGAGCTGCGGCCGGAACGACTAGTCTTCCTGGTTCCTTAGCTCCTCAAGCGAGGGCTCCGGCGTTTCGTACGCGATGACTTCGCATTCAAGGAATTCAGGCGTGTCGTAATCCTCCGCATCCGCGTTGCCAAGCAGGTCGACGCAGCGCGTGTACTCTTCGTGATAGTCAACGAACACCTGTAGCTCTTCCTCGGTGACGGGTTCATTCATGAGGTCCTCGTAGTAGTCGCAGATCTCGTCCTCAGGTGCTATGAGCCAGTCTTCGCACATCTTGTAGCCCGAAGGCAATGGCGATTCCGTCTCTGTGGACTCGTCCTCGGGCAACAGGTCGCCGAGATCCCCGCCTTCACCGGATTCTTCCATCTCTCGCGAGATGTCCTCCAGCTCCTCAAGCGAATATGCCTTGTCAGGATCGGTGCCTCCCCACAGGCAGGCAGGGCCGATGTTGCTCTCAAAACCTGGCTCGCTGAACGCATGAGCCATCCACTCTTCGCAGGTCTTCCGCTCGGGCCGTATCGCGATCGTCACCGCGATAATCCCGATCAGGAGGACCAGGGCCGCGCCCGAGATAATGAGTATCTTCTTGCCCCTCGTCGAAGACGCGAAGGAACGGAACCGGCTTGTCATCGTTGTCTTCCTCTCCAGTCAGGCCCCTTCGCAGACGTCAAGCAATCGGACCTCTGCGTAATGTGACGGCTGCGAACTAGGGACGAACTGCTGATCTCGACGACTGGTCGACCGCATTGACAGTGACACTTCGAGCATCGTCGAGGGCTCATTACGGACTGCAAGCCCTACGAAGCGCCACTACGACCTGCCGCGGCCGCTCCATTGGGTCAGTGTCCCGCAGCAAAATTACGGGGGGACCGGATCCGCGTATTCGTATTTTTGGCAAGAAAGATGCCGATAGCGCATACAACCGGTGTTGAGCCTCCATTGGCCCGCCGGTAGTAATCGGCAAAAAACTACGCTAAGCGCGGTTGCTGGTCAGAGCGGTGACGTTCGGCTTGGGTGAGGAAGAGGTCGCTTGGCAGTGCGAGGCTTCAGCACCGAAGCCGCCTCTCGAGGGTTGATCATGGGTGGATGCTGAATCTGACATGGGACACCAACTGCCTAATCACGATCGAGAGTGACGACCCGAGGAGGGCGGCCGACAAGGTCGCGCTCCAGCACCTGCTGAGCCTCCACGATCAGGAACAGGTGCGAATCAGGCTGTCGGCCGGCACGGCCGCTGAGTTGCAGCCCGACCGGACCTATCTACAGAACTTGCAGCGCTTCCAGGACCGTCGCACGAAAGCCGGACTCGGGCACCTGGAGCTTCTACACGCGCCCGCACGGTTGGACATGGCCTTCCTTCGCCACATGGTGCTGGTAGATGACGACTTTGATGCAGAGATCAGGTCCATGTTCGCGGAGATGTTCCCAGGTGAGTCGTACGACCCGCCCGCCGATTTCGACGAGACGTCCCCTGCGACGCAAGCGTGGAGGAACAAGATCATCGACGTCGAGATGTACTGGAGCCATATCAAGAACGACGGCCACCTGTTCGTCACCAGGAACTCCAGAGACTTCATCGATGACGGCCGCAGGGAACGTCTTCTGGAGTTGTTTGGTGGACGTGGGATCGAAGTCCCCACCGACGCGGTGGGCTGGGTAAGTCAGAACCTCCGGGACTCAGAGCGTTGACGTTCAGCTGGGTAAGCGCTGCGGCGAAGGCGAGGTCGCCAGCCGCGACGCAGAGCTCGTCGGTGACGTGGATGCCGTGGTTGCGGAAGAGGCCGACGATCTCGAGGGCAATGGTCTCGGCCTCGTACTCGGCGCGAGACTGCGTCTGCCTCGCGAAGGTACGCACGACCTTCGGCGGGAGCTGCACTTCAGCGCCGACCGCACGGTAGGCGTCAGGGCTGGTGAACTCATCTTCCATCACGAAACCCCTTCGGCTGGTGCGGCTTCGAGGCCTGCCAGTGTAGTAATCAGGAAAAACAACGCTAAGCGCGACTGCTGGTCGGAGCGTTGGAGCCCGCCGTGGTCGGTCGCTCCTGGCCGCCGCTCGGTCTCCCAGACGTTGCACCACAAACACGCCCAGGCGAGGTTCTCCAAGTCGTTCGTGCCGCCGTCGAGGATTCCCACCCGGTGATCGAGCGATCCGATGCGCCGACCGACCATCGCCCACGGCATCGGCCGCCCGTCATGACCAGTAGGGCGCCGCTCCAACGCGAGCGACCCGCAGTAGACGCAGCGCCCCTGCGCGCCCTCGGCGACCTGCCACACCTCCAGCGGGGTCACTCTCCGCTCCGGTCGGCCGGACATGAGGCGCTCACGGCTCGCCGTCTTCGCCTTGACGCGGCACCACTGGAGACGTTCGCGCTCGGTCGTGCGGGCGAGGTAGTCCTCCCAGGAGGTGTAGACCGGGGCTGGTAGTTCGACGCCGACTTCCTCTGCGGGGGCTTCGAACCCAGGGCGAGACTGCCAGGCCTCCGTGAAGGCGCGCACCTCATTCGGTGAGGGCCGGGCCGCGCTATTGGTGGGGCGGTCGGTATCAGGGCTGGTGACCTCTTCCTCCATCACGTGGCGCTTTCACTCGCTGCGGCTTCGATGGCCTGCCGTCCGGCGGCGCGGAGCTCCTTGAGGTCGGGGATGTGGTTGTAGAGGTTGCCGACGCTGACCTGGAGCAGTTCGGCGATCGACTCGACGGACCGGTCGGGGTTGGGCAGGAGGTCGCGGGCGGCTGCGAGGAGCTTGGGGTCGACCACGGTGGGGCGCCCGCCCTTGCGGCCGGCGGCGCGCGCGGTGGCGAGGCCTTCGCGGGTGCCTTCGATGATGAGCTCGCGAACGAACTGCGCGAGGGCGGCGAAGATGTGGAACACGAGCCGCCCGCCCGGCGTGGTGGTGTCGATGCCCTCCTTGATGGAGGTGAAGCCGACATGCTGCTGCTTGAGATCTTCGACGAGGGTGACGAGGTCCTGGAGGGACCGGCCGAACCGGTCGAGCCGGGTGACGACCACGGTGTCCCCGGGCTCGGCGAAGTCGAAGGTGTCGGCCAGGCCGGGCCGGTCGGCGTTCTTGCCCGAGAGCTTGTCGCTGAAGATCCGGCGGCACCCGTGGCGGCGCAGCGCCTCGATCTGGGAGTCGAGGTTCTGGTCCCGGGTGGACACGCGCGCGTAGCCGATGAGGATGCCCGAGACCGGGACGGGCAGGAGCAGTTCGCCGGGGTCGGCGGGCCTCGGGGCGAGGTCGGTCACCTCCCCAGGCTACGGGTCGGCCTCAGAAAGGGTCGAACCGGGTTTCTGAAGGCGTTCTGACGCTCGGAGTTGTTGAGGCCGAATCGGGCCGGAATCGGGCGCGCGACCACGCCGGAGCCGATCCCTCAGCAATCGATCGTTTTCTGACGGAGGCTTGCCGAGCGCATAGCTCTGCGGGAAGGCATCGCTGGTGCGAAGCTCAACGTATGAACGAAGGTGACGACATCGATGATTCCAGTAGCGCTGCTGACTTCGACGTGCGTGTCACCGTCGGCCCGATGCGGGCTGCCGGCGTCGTGTCACGGCGGTCGTCTAGCCTCCCTGACAGCGTCGATGCCGTAGAAGCTGCAATGAAGGCCCAAGGTCTCAGAGTCGAGCTGGTGCCTCCCGAAACCGAAGTTCGGGGAGGCCGGGACATCTTTGAGATCGTTCTTCCCACTGTGGTGGTCTTGAAGGACATCGGGCTTGGCGTCATCGCGAGTGCCTTGTGGGATGCCATCAAGGTGCTGCGAGGGACCCCCGCGGGCGAGGGGAGGAGTGTTCGCCTGGACATCACGTTCCGCCCCAACGGCAAGGTGAAGCGTTTTAGAGGCCCCTGCGACCCGCTTACCGTTGAGGCGCTTCAGATGGTGCTCGATAGTCAGGCGGTCGAGGTGGATCCGCGCGATGATGAACCCCCGAGAGGGTCCCTACGCCTGTAGCGGTTGACAGCGAGCCAACGGGACTTCCGTAAGACCGCGGCGTCCCCGGTGAGACGACCGGAGCGCCGCGGCACATCGTTACCCGACCAGGCGATCCCACACGACCGCAGCCGCCTCGACGACCTTGACGATGCCGGCTATGAACACCGTGGCGGTGCCGAACCGCTTCGCTTTCTGCACGAAATGGGCCACAAGCTGGTGACGGTCTCGTGTGAAGCGGATACGCTTCATTGGTTCCTCCCTAGTTGGAGTGACTGGAATGAAGATCCGCCCGGATCGATTGGTACCCGCCCGGACGGATCGCATGACATAGAGAAACGACGAGAGGACGGACCCACAGGGTCTCGTCCTCTCGTCATCTCGTCATGTGCGGCATGGCCGCTGAGGGCAAATGTACGCCTCGATCGCCCCGTTGTCCAACCGGCGCTGTCCAGTGTGGCTGTGGCTACTCGGCAACCGCGTTCCTGCTTGCGGCACTGCGGTTTCAGTACCTCTTTGGTTGCTTGGCGTAACGCTTGGGGTGTCGAATCGGCTGGAACGTCGCCGTGGAGGGGCCGGTGGCCGTTGTAGTTGTTGAGCTCAGCGATCTCGGCGTCGACGTCGATGGTGATGGCGCCGAAGAAGTTGATGTTGGCGTGGCGGGTCGGCCAAATGTGGGCAAGGAGCTCGTCGTCGACGAAGGCGCCGCGGTGGCGCAAGCGGGCAACGGCGAGTCCGAAGTACTCGGTGGTCCAGGTGACGATCGCGTTGGTGATGAGGGTGAGGCACCAGGCCTGCTCGGTCTGCTGCTCCAGGTGGGCGCGGCGCACGGTCCCGTCGAAGGCGTAGAAGACGTTGCGCCGCAGGGCGTGGACATTCTCGCCCTTGTTGAGCTGTCGGGCGATGCGCCGCTGGTAGGTGTCGTCGGCGAGGTAGCGGGCGGCGTAGATGGTGCGGCGCAGCAGGCCCCATTCCTTGATCGCAGCGGTGGTGGTGTTCTGGTTGCGGCGACTCGAGCAGAGCTTGCCGACGACCAGGGCCGCGGAGGCGTGCCCGTACTTGACCGAGGCCGACACGCGGAGCAGGTCGTCCCAGGACCCCGCGACGAGGTCGGTGTTGAGCCGCTTGGTCAGCAGCGGCCCGGCGAGCGGGTACTGGGTCTCGAACGCAGTCTTCGACCCGGTGCGCGCGAGTGTGATCTTTCCCAGGTCCCGCATCCGGGGCGAGAGCTGGAGGCCGACGAGGTCGAACAGAGCGAAGTTGGCGAGGGTCGCGCCGTGGGTGTCGTCGCGTACTCGGCGATCGGCAGGTCGGTCATGTTCCCGACGAGGTCGTCGAGGACGTAGTGGGCCTCGGCGCCGGGGGCGACGATGATCTTGGTGGAGAACGTCGAGTGCTGGTCGGAGACGCGCGTGTAGGTCGAGAACCCGGTGCCGCGCCCGAAGTAGCGGGCCGAGTGCTTCGCCGAGAGGGACTTGCCGCGCACCGGGAACCGCTGCCCGTCCGAAGAGGAGAGCGTGCCGTCGCCGAAGGCCAGCGCCATCGGGAGCCGGTGATGGAAGTTCACGACCTGCGTGTTCGCCTCCGCGAGCGTCGACGCGAGCGTGTCATAGGAGACGCCGCAAGAGTCGGCCATCGTCTCCAGGCCCATATTGGTCGCCTCGGCGAGCAGCACGTAGATGAGGTTGCGCTTGAGCTCGGGTGAGCGGGCGACTTTCCCGCCGGCGTGGGTGAGGGCGTCGAGGAAGTGGGTCTTGGCGTCGATCTCGACTAGCAGGGCGGCCAGGGAGATCCGCGGAAGGAGCGCTTCGATCTGCGATCGGAGGTCGTCGACCTCCTCGGGCACGAACTCGGCCTCCAGACGCGGGATCACGAGCCCGCCGTTGTCGTCCAGGCGCACCTGCCCGGGGTCGCCGCCGGCGCCCAGGAGCCGTTCGAGGTCGGCCAGGGCGGTGTGGAGCTCGTCCTCGGCCGCCGCGATCGCCTCGGCCGGGGCGCGGACTCTTCCCGGTGGTCAGGCAGAACCCGGTGCGCAGCGGCTCCCACGCCTCGGTCGTGAGCAGGAACGACGCGGGGTCGGCGTACCGCCGGGAGCCGGGCACGAACACGTCGCCGGAGCGGAGGGCGTCGCGCAGCGCCAGGAGCACGCACAGCTCCCAGTAGCGGCGGTACCCAGTCTGGTCCCCGGCCTTCGCGGCCGCGTCGAGGTAGCCGCGCCACTTGACCGGCACGAAGTCGGCCGGGGCGTCGGCGGGGACTTTGCGGGCACCGGTGGCGTACAGCTCGGCGAGGATCGCCGTGGCCTTCACCAGCGGCTCGACCGCGTCGACGCCGGCGGCGAAGCCGACCGCGGCAAGAACCTTCGGCGCGAACTGGCGGACGTAGGAGAGGGAGGCGTCCATCATCGACAGGTGTCCGTGGTCGCGTGGAAGGCGGGCCTGGCGCGCGGCGTGGGCCTCGCGCAGCCGCTCCATGCCGATCTCGCCGCGGATGTAGACGCCGACCTCGTCGTCGGCGATGTCGGTGTCGAGCAGGACGGCAAGGAGCTCATCGAGCAGGGCCTGGCGGCCCTCACCGGCCTTCGCCCGCTCCGCCAAGGCCTCGTTCATCTTGGTGCGCGCGAACGACTCGCGGCCGGAGACGGCCTGGTCGAACAGGCTCACAACCTCGTCGAGGACGTCGATGGCGAACTGCGAGAGCACCGTGAGCATGATCGGGTACCGCCGCTCGGCTTCGCGCCGCTGGAGCTGCTGGCCGGTGGGCTTGCGGCCCCGCAGCGCCAGGAACCGGCGCCGCTCGGCAGGGAGGACCGACAGATCGAGCTCGTGCGCGTCCAGGCCACGCAGGAACGCGAGCTTGTCCAGCTCGGTCTTCACGCCCTGGACCGAGGCCTGCGTCGGCGGGTTCGACAGCCAGAACAGGCGCGTCGATTTCAGCTCCTCGTCGACCTCGAGCAGCGAGTCCAGCTCGGCGGCACGCTGCGGCGTCACCAGATCCGCGACGCGGGTCCAGGTCTCGGCCTCGGCCGCCTCGCGCGCGGTCGCGACCCGGTGCAGGAGGCTGGTCACGCCCGGCCGGATCGTCTTGACCGACGCCAGGTACTCGCAGCCGAGCTTGAAAAGCAGCTTTGCGGAGTCGTGCTCCATCGCGCGAGCGAACAGGAACTCGTCGAGGTCCTTCCAGCCCTTCGTATCGAGCGTCCGCCAGTTGGTGTAGGTGGCGATCTGGCGCAGGTGCTCGGTCCGCGTCTGCGCGCGGTCGCCGTACTCGCCCAGCTCGCTGATGCCGATCACGAGCGTTTCGGAGAGTCGGGCGACGGCCTCGCGCGGCGCGGTGGTGATGTCGTCGGGCACGAACCCGAGCCAGGGCAAAGTGCAGAGCTGGACCGCGGCGCCGAGCTTGTTCGTCTGGCCGCGGAACCGGCTCAGGAACTGCCCGTCGGCCGCGGTCAGGGTGAAGTGCTTGATCAGCTCGGCCCGGTTGATCGAGGGGAACCGCCGCAACTGCTCCAGCTCGGCTTCGGTGAAGGCGTCGATGGTACTCACGAGCCGGGAACCTACCGAGCGCCGATCAGCCGCTCCTCGGTGCCCTTGCGCGACAGGGCCTTAGCGTTGTTTTTTCCTGATTACTACCAGGAGGCCTACGTCTACTCGACCGGTCGGCCCAGCGTCAGGTACGCGAACCCGAGCAGCCCCCGGTGCCCGCGCAGCCACCAGTCCCGGTGCGCGTCGGCCTGCTCGCGGACCTCGGCCGCCCGCGGATGCCCGGGGTTGGCCAGCAGCCAGACCTCCTTGTCCGCCAGGAACTGCGACTCGAAGTCGTCCCATTCGGACTGCTCCACCGACTCCACCCGCAGCGGACGGAACCCCGTCGCGATCGCCGCGTTCACGAACTCCGGCAACAGCAGCCAGTCGGACGGCTTCGTCCCCGGCCACATCGCGGCCAACTCGGTCTCGGTCGCCACCCTGTTCCACACGCCGTCACCGATGAGCAGCCGCCCACCGGGCTTGACGATCTTGTACAGCTCCCGCAGCGCGTCCACAGCCGTCCCGAACGCGTGCACCGCACCGATCGAGATCACCAGATCCGCCGGTTCGGTCCAATCCGCGCCCTGGTACTCCACGAACTCGAGCCGGTCGGCGATCCCGCGCGCGGCCGCACCCGCCCGGCCCCGCTCCAGCAGCTCCAGATCCGAATCGATCCCGTACGCCTTCGCGCCGGGCACCTTCGCCGTCACCCGCTGCAGCAGCTCACCCCAACCGCACCCGATGTCCACGATCACCCGCGGCTGCGCCGCCGCGCACTCCTCGACCTGCCGGTCGAGACGCCAAGCGGCGATGGGGGAGTTGCATTCCAGAAAACCGTACCGAGACGGCCCGTCATAAGAAGTCATCGGACGCCACGCTAACAACACCGCCGCCGTCCCGCAAACGCATTGCCGCACCACGGCCCGACCGCTACCGTGACCCCCATGATCACCGTCCACGCCTATGTCTGGGCCCGCCCCGAACACCGCGACGCCTACCGCGAAGGCCTCCGCGCCCTCCAGGCCTCCACCAAGGCCAACGACGCCGGATGCCTCCGCTACGAGTTCTGGACCGCCATCGACGACCCCGACGCCTTCGTCTGCGTCGAAGCCTGGACCGACCTCGACGCCCTCAACGCCCACCTCGACGCCCCGCACCACATCGCCGGCAGCGCCGCCCTCGACGCCTACCGCGCCCGCCCCACCGAGATCGAGATCTACCAGTCCACCCCCATCAGCCTCTGATGCCACAACAGGATGGAACACTCGCAACCATGACCGACCTCAAGACCCACCTCCACCGCTACCTCCAATCCGGACGCGACGCCGTCCTCTGGAAACTCGAAGGCCTGGGGGAGTACGACGTCCGCCGCCCCCTCACCCCCACCGGCACCAACCTCCTCGGCCTCGTCAAACACCTCGCCAGCACCGAGATCGGCTACTTCGGCGACACCTTCGCCCGCACCTTCCCCGAAAACCTGCCCTGGCTCGACCTCGCCGACGAAGACCCCCAGGCCGACCTCTGGGCCACCCCCGACGAGAGCCGCGACTACATCACCGACCTCTACCGCCGCGTCTGGGACTTCTCCGACACCACCATCCGCGAACTCGACCTCGACTCCCGAGGCAACGTCCCCTGGTGGCCCACCGAACGCTCCGAGGTCACCCTCGGCCAGATCATCACCCACATGATCGCCGAGACCCACCGCCACGCCGGCCACGCCGACATCACCCGCGAAGGCATCGACGGCGCCGCCGGCATGCGCCAAGGCAACGACAACCTCTGGGTCGAAGAGCAGTCCCGCACCGAATACTTCGACCTCGTCGAACGCAACGCCCGCAAAGCCGCCGGCCTCTAACACGGCAACGGGCCCCGGCGGCGACCACCACCGGGGCCCGACCATCGAACCGGACAAACCACGCAGCAACGCGCGGGGGAGTAGGGCTACTCCTTGCCCTCCCGCTCCGCCAACCGCGCCTCCGCCGCCAAAGCCCGCTCACGCCACGACTCCACCGCCGCGTTCCTCTCCGCACCCGCGGCCTCCGCCGACTCCACCCGCGACTCCAGCACACGCCGATCCGCTACCGCACCCGCCAGCTCAGCACGCAGCCGATCCACATCACCGGCCTGCTCCACCGCGCGCGACACCGCCGCCTCGGCATCACGCCGCGCCACCGCCACCTCCGCGACCAGCGACTCCACCCGCGACCGCTCCGCGTCCCGCTCGGCGATGAACCCCAGCGCCCGCGTCTCGGCCCGCTCCAGCGCCGCCTCACCGGCCCGCAACGCCTCAGCCGCCTCCGCAGCGACCTGATCCGCCCGCGCCCGAGCCGCCTCCGCCTCACCACGCGCCGCGACCGCCACCTGCTCCGCCTCCTCACGGGCACTCACGGCCGCCTCCCGCTCGGCGACCGCCACCGCCCGCGCCTCCTCAGCCGCCCGCGCCGCCGCCTCGGCCTCCTTGCGCCCGGCCACCGCCGCGACCGCCTCGGCGACCGCCGCCGCCGTCTCCCCACGAGCCGCCTCCGCGTCCCGCACCGCCGCCAACCGCGCCGCGACCGCCTCCTTCGCCCGGCCCTCGGCCGCCTCCAAGGCACCCGCGACCCGCTCGGCCTCGCCCTGCGCCGACACCAACTCCTCACGCAGCCCCGCAGCCCGCGAGGCGACCTCGTCCCGCTCCGCCCGCGCCGCCGCCACCGACGCCGCCGCATCCGACCGCACCTCCGCGAGCCGCGCCTCGACCTCCGCCGGATCCGTCTCCGCCCGCAACGCCTCAGCGAGCGGCGCCAGCGCCGACGACATCGACTGCTCGATCTGCTCGTACAACTCCTCAGCCCGCGCCAGAGCGCCCTCGAGCCCCGGCGTCGCCCGACGCAGCTCGCGCTGGCGCTTCGCCTGCGACGCGCAGTCGCCCTCCGCGCAGTACAGGCGCGGGCGCCCGCGCCCGGGCTGCTGCGGGACCGGCGTCCCGCACCGCTTGCACAGCGTCGCGCCCTTCACGGGCGTCCGGGTCGCGGGAACGGTGGTCTCGTTCGTACCTGTTTTCGTCATGCACACAACCTACCATTATTAATTTCCGTTTTTAATATTTAAATAACGGAAAAACAAGCGTGTCGCCTCCACCCGTATAACTCACGAGAAGTGCCGTTCCCGCAAGTAATGATGATCTGGGGCCAGACACGACCTCCCGCGAACCGAGCCCCCGTTCGTCGGGTCGGTGACCCTATTGACGCGATCGGGCCCGCAACGCCGGTCCGGGGCACGCCGGAGCGGATGGCCGGAAATCGGTGTGGCACGGGCACGCCGGGGTCTGGTAGAAAACGTGAGTGCTTACAGGCGACAAGATCGGGCTCAGGGCCCGCCATGAGGACGACATTCCCGTACTGCTCGAGGAACTCACCGACCCGCTCACCACGGCCCGTGCGACCGGCCTCCCGTGGCGGCCGTACACCCCGGGCTCGAAGGAGGCGCCGTTCAACGTCGACGACACCAAGGAAGGCGTCGTCCACTTCTCGGTCGTGGACCTCGAGGACGGCGCGCTGGCGGGTGTCGCGAACCTGTGGGGCATCGACAAGCACCACCGCACCGCCCACCTCGGCCTGGGATTGCGGCCGTCCGTGCGCGGCAAGGGATTCGCCACCGACGTCGTCGCGGTGCTGTGCCACTACGGGTTCGTCGTGCACGGCCTGCGTCGGCTGCAGATCGAGACCCTGGCGGACAACACCCCGATGCTGCGCGCCGCCGAACGCAACGGCTTCACCCGCGAGGGTGTGCTGCGCGACGCGGAGTGGGTCATGGGCGAGTGCCTGGACCAGGTGATCCTCGGCCTGCTCGTGGACGAGTGGAAGGCCGCCGCCTAGCTCCCGGGTTCTCGCGTTCGGGCCCTGACGTGCGATGCCGCTGCCAGGATGGCGGTATCGCAACGACGAAGGGAGCCCGCGATGGGTTCGATCCTCAACCCGTACGTCCAGTTCAACGGGGACGCACGGGAGGCCATGGAGTTCTACAAGAGCGTCCTCGGCGGCGAGCTGAGGGTGATGACCTTCGGTGAGTCCGGGGTGCCGGGGCCGGGGTCCGACAAGGTCATGCACGCACAACTCACCTCTGAGGCGGGGTACACGATCATGGCCTCCGACACGCCGCCCGGCATGGAGTACAAGCCCGGCCAGAATCTTTCGATCAGCATCTCCGGCGACGAGGCTGAGCGCCTGCGGACGTACTGGCAGAACCTGGGCGAGGGTGCGACGATCACCATGCCCCTCGAGAAGCAGATGTGGGGCGACGAGTTCGGCGCGCTGGTCGACCGGTTCGGGATCAACTGGATGGTCAACATCACCGCCGGCCAGTGACGCCGACGCGACGATGAAGCGGGTGCCGGACCCAGGGTCCGGCACCCGCTCGCTCATTCATTACTTGCGGGAATCTCGCTAGTCAGTTGAGGCCGCGCGGGATCCGCCAGAACGCGATCCCGGCGAGGACGGCCGAGAGGCCGACGGCGACGCCGAGTTCGAGCAACTGGAAGTCCCAGTACCGGTCGGCGGGCTGGTACACCACTTCGAACGAGGCGTCGAACCCGGTCATGCAGTCGTCGGGGGTGCCGCCGGTCTTGTCGCAGGCCTCGATGTCCGCCTCGGTGACCTCCGTGCCGTCGCCTTTGTAGACGGTGATGTAGTCCGAGATCACCCACGCCCCCGGGATCGTGTACCCCTGGATGCCGGCGCCTTCGGGGCCGATGCCGAACGAGTCGATCTGGCCGACGGTGTTCGCGTCCGACCACTGGATGGTCTCGGTGACCGGCTCGGCGAAGTGCGGCCGGACCACGTTCGCCATGAGGAGTTGGAACGCGGCGAACACCAGGAGCGTCACGGCCATCGCGACGAGGGTCTTGCGGGCGAGGACGCCGACGACGAGCCCGAGGGTGAACGCCAGCAGCGCGTATCCGAACGGCGCGAGGTCCCGCGCGGCGAACGTCAGCGGCTCGAACCGGGAGTTGACGAGGCCGTCGAACGGTTCGGCGGCCCACGACAGCAGCAGGCTGAGACCGCCGGTGAACAGGACGCTCACTCCCCCGGCCAGCGCGAGTTTCACTGCGAGCCAGCGTTTTCGGGTGACGGACTGGTTCCAGACGAGGCGGTGGGTGCCGGTTTCGAGTTCGCGGGTGATGAGGGGTGCGCCCCAGAAGGCGCCGATGAGGGCGGGTCCGACGATGAGGAGGAGTCCGATGAGGAGGAGTCCGGGGCCGAAGGTGTCGGCGAAGGCGTGTTTGGCGTCGTCGCATGCGGTGGTGCAGTCGGTGATGGTGAGTCGGTAGGTGTCGCGGAGGTCGGTTGCGAGGTAGAGGAGGTAGGCGGCGGCTGCGGCGATGAGGGCGGCGGTCCAGAGGGTTTGGGCGCGCATTTGGCGCCAGGTCAGCCAGATCATGCGCGGGTCTCCTGGAGGGTCGGGGCGGTGAGGCCTTCGGCGCGGTGGAGGTAGGTGAGGACCATGTCTTCGAGGCCGATGGTGTCGGCGCCGGGGAGGTCGAGGGGGTGGCCGGTGGTGTTGTGGACGATGAGGGTGGTCTGGCGGTCGGTGTGGTCGGCGGCGATGAGGTCGATGCCGTCGGGGAGGGTGTCGAGGGTGCCGCGGGGGCCGATGAGGCGGTGGTGGTTGGCGGTGAGGTCGTCGATCTCGCCTGCTACTTGGACGCGGGATTCGGCGAGGACGATGAGGTGGTCGCAGACGCGTTCGACGTCGCCGATGAGGTGGGAGGAGAGGATGACGGAGATGTCGAGTTCGGCGACGAATTCCATGAGGTTCTGGAGGAAGGCGCGGCGGGCGAGGGGGTCGAGGGCGGCGACGGGTTCGTCGAAGATGAGGAGTTTGGGGCGTTTGGCGGCGGCGATGGTGAGGGCGAGTTGGGCTTTCTGGCCGCCGGAGAGTCGTCCGGCTTTCTTGGTCGGGTCGAGGCCGATCTGTTGGATGCGGGTGCGGGCGAAGGTGTCGTCCCAGGTGGGGTTGAGGCGTTTGCCCATGGTGAGGTGGTCGGCGACGGTGAGGGTGGCGTAGACGGGGGTGTCTTGGGCGACGAAGCCGACGTCGGCGAGTTGGTGGGCGTCGGCGGCGGGGGTGCGGCCGAGGACGTGGATGTGGCCGCTGGTGGGTCGGATGAGTCCGGCGGCGAGGGCGAGGAGGGTGGATTTGCCGGCGCCGTTGGGGCCGACGAGGCCGACGATGCGGCCGGCGGGGATGTCGAGGGTGGCTTCGGTGAGGGCGGTGTGCCTGCCGTAGCGCTTGGTGAGTGTGTCGGTGCTGAGGACTGGGGTGTTCATGGGGTCACCTGTGGTGCCTTTCTGATGGTGGTGTCGAAGAGGGCTTGGATGGCGGCGTCGTCGAGTCCGGCTTCGCGGGCGCGGGTGATCCAGGCTTGGAGTGCGGTTTTGAGTTCGGCGTGGGCGTCGAGGGTGTCGTCGGCGAGGGTGGCGGTGACGAAGGTGCCGCGTCCTGGTTGTGGTGCGACGAGTCCTTGGCGTTCGAGTTCGCGGTAGGCCTTGAGGACGGTGTTGGGGTTGATGGCGATCTTGGCGACGACTTGTTTGACCGTGGGCAGCTGGTCCCCCACGTCGAGCATGCCGAGTCGGAGGGCTTGCTGGACTTGGTGGACGAGTTGCATGTACGGGGCCACGCCGGAGCGCGGTTCGAGGTGGAAGTCGATCACGAAGTTTCTCTATTTCACTAGGATGTTAGCACTATAGGTCCATGGGGGTGGGTCCGTCAATCCCGGGGTGGTCCCACTCCCCTGCCGGGGTCTATCGTCCCTGGTTGCGGGGGTGGCGGCGGGCGTGGCGTTCGTTGCCGAACTTGTAGGCGCCGGTCCAGCGGGCCATCACGTGCTGCTCCTCCCCCGCGGCGATCTCGGCGAGGAACGTGGCGGCGCGGGCGCCGCGGAGGGTGGCGGCGGCCCGGCCGCGGTGGACGATGACGATCGTCCCGTCCCCGCGCTGGGTGTAGCTGAAGCCGGAGGGTGCGGTCACGGCTCGGTCGCCGCGACGCGGGCGGCGTTGCGGGCCATGAAGGCGGCGCCGATGCCGCCGAGGAACCCGAACAGGTGGCCCTGCCAGGAGATGTGCGGCAGGGACGGGAAGATCCCCCACACCGCGGTCCCGTACACGGCGAGGACGGCGAGGGCGATGAGGAAGTCGCCGATGCGGCGCATGACGATGCCGCGGGCGAGGAGGTAGCCGAGGAGCCCGAAGACGACGCCGGAGGCGCCGACGGTCACCGAGTGCGCCGGTGAGAACAGCCAGACGCCGATGCCGGAGGCGAGGGTCGCGACGATGAGGGCGATCCACATGCCGCGCCAGTCGCGGAGGGCGGCGATGGTGCCCATGACGATGAGGGGCACGGTGTTGGAGGCGAGGTGGGCGGCGCCGGCGTGGAGGAACGGCGCGGTGGCGATGCCGGTGAGGCCTTCGAGGCTGCGCGGGGTGATGCCGTAGGCGGTGAGGTGGGCCGGGACGATCCAGTCGGTGATGAGCAGGAGCCACATGAGGGCGATGACGGCGCCCCAGAGGGTGAGGACGCGGCGGAGGGGGTGGAGGGGCGCGGGGCCGGTGGGTTGCGTCATCGGGTTCCTTCAGGTGGCGCGGTCGTTCAAGGGGCGCAGTCGTTGCAGCGGCGCGGTCGTTCAAGGGGTGCGGTCGTGCGGGGTCGTCGTGTTGAAGGGTAGTCGGTGCGCGCGTCTGTGCGGCCGCTCGCTCGGGTCGGGCGCGATGGCGGGACGGGGCCGGTTCGGATGATAGGTTCCCTCGATGGCCTTTAGCCTGCTGAGTCGAGTTTGGAAGCCGGTGGCCGCCGCGTGTGTGAGCGTGGGGCTGCTGGCGGGTTGCGGCGCGGATGACGGCGCCGCCGAGGAAGGGAGTGCCGACGTGGTGCAGATCAGTGACGGTGTCGAGGTGTCGGTCTCGCCGGAGACGGACGCGAAGCCGGTCGTCTCGGTGCCGAGCGGTGAGGAGCCGCCGAAGGCGCTGTTCACGTTCGACGTGGTCGAGGGCTCGGGTACCGAGGCGAAGGCCGGTGACTCGGTCGCGGTCCAGTACGCGGGGTTCAACTGGTCGAACGGCAAGGAGTTCGACGCGTCGTGGAACCGTGGCGCGCAGCCGTTCTCGGTGTCGCCGCTGGGTTCGGCGCCGGTGATCCAGGGCTGGAACGACGGCCTGGTCGGCGCGCAGGTCGGCGACCGGCGCCTGATCGTGATCCCGCCGGAGCTCGGTTACGGCGCGCAGGGCGCGGGCGGCGTGATCGGCCCGAACGAGACCCTGGTCTTCGTGGTGGACGTGGTGTCGATCAACGGCAAGTCCTAGTCCCCCAAGGCTGTTCGAGGGGCGTCGCGCGGTTGCGCGGCGCCCCTCTCTTCGTGTCGGTCAGCCTCCGGCGATGGACGGGAGGATCTGGATGTCGTGGCCTTTGACGGGCGTGTCGAGGCCTTGGAGGCGGCGGCTCTCCTCGTCGCCGACGTAGATGTTCACGTACCGGCGCAGCCGCCCGGCCTCGTCGCGGAGCCGCCGGCCCAGGCGCGGGTGGGCGGCGGTGACCAGGTCGAGGACGTCGCCGAGCGTGGCGCCGTCGGGGACGTCGACGTCGAGGTGGCGGTTCCCGCCGCATTCGGAGGCGAGCGCGGCGGGCAGTTTCACGTCGATGTTCACGGGGTCTCCATGGCGCGCACGCAGAGGACGTCGGGCAGGTGGGCGGCGACGAGGTGCCACTGTCCGGTGTCGTCCGAGGCCCACACGTCGCCGCAGCGGGTCCCGAAGTACCAGCCGGGGTCGGCGGCGTAGTCGGTGCACGCGCCGTCGCGCATGACGGTGCCGAAGTAGGGCTCCTCGGGCAGGCCGGTGCCCCAGGGCTCCCAGGTGTCGCCGCCGTCGGTGGTCCGCCAGGCGCTGATGCGGTGGCCGGGCGGGGTGCGGTCCATGGATTCGCCGACGGGCCAGGCCATCACGGTGCCCGGCTGGGTCGGGTGGGCGACCATCGCGAACCCGAAGTTCGTGGGCAGGTTCGCGGAGATGTCGGTCCAGCCGCCGTCGGGCCGGGTCGCGCGGTACGCCGGGCCGTGCGACTGGGCGAAGAGCGTCCCGGCGGCGTCGCGGGTGACCTTGTGGATGCAGTGCCCGGACTCGGGTTCGGGGTCGGGCCCGTAGTCGACGGTGATGCCCTTGGTGATGCCGTTCCAGGTCTTGCCGTCGTCGTGGGTCTGGTAGATCCCGCCGGAGGACATCGCGATGGTGAGGGTCGCGGGGTCGCCGGGGTCGGGGACGATGGTGTGCACGGCGGGCCCGGCGCCGCCGGAGGCCCACGTGGTGTGCTCGGGGTGGTCCCACAGGGCCTGGTTGAATTCGAAGGTCTGCCCGCCGTCGTCGGAGGTCCACAGGCTGGTGGGTTCGACGCCGGCCCAGACGCGCCGGCCGGGGCCGAAGGCGAGCTGCCAGATCTTCTTGACGGTGTTGGTCTGCTCGGCGTCGGGCTGGTCGATGCCGGCGGTGTCGGAGTAGTCGAGGGGCCGGTAGGGCAGGTCCTGGGGGAAGGCCATGGGGGCGTTCTCGGGTTCGGACCAGGTGGCGGCGGCGTCGTCGGAGCGCCAGATGGAGGGGCCGAAGAACGTGGAGGCGCCGACGAGGACGCGGCCGGTGGCGGGGTCGGCGGCGATCGCGAAGATCTCGGCGACGGCGGTGAACCCGTCGTC
Source organism: Glycomyces lechevalierae (assembly GCF_027622945.1). Taxonomy (GTDB): domain Bacteria; phylum Actinomycetota; class Actinomycetes; order Mycobacteriales; family Micromonosporaceae; genus Glycomyces; species Glycomyces rutgersensis. The sequence goes on from NZ_JAPZVQ010000012.1 coordinate 134,840, forward strand.
GTCGAGTTTCGCGGGGCCGTCGACGGACCAGTGGACGCGGTCGTCGCTGGTGGCGGTGAAGAGGCCTTTGCGGGTGCCGATGAGGACGAGGTAGGCCATGGCGGGCTCCTTTGCCGTGCGGTGTGGCTGTCAGCCCCCATCGTCGCGCCAGGGTGTGACGTTTTCAGGCCGTTCGGGGTTTCACCCGGTCGCGGCGGCCGCGATCGCGGCGGCGACTTCGTCGGGGGTGCGGCGGGTGGTGTCGACGACGTGGGTGGCGTCGCGCATCCATTCGTCAAGGGCGGCCAGGTAGGTGTCGTAGTGGTCGAGGCGCCACTGCTTCGCGGTGGGCTCCTCGGCGTCGTGCTCGACGCGGGTGGTGAAGGTGTCGCGTTCGGCGTGGAGGGTGAAGGCGCGCACGGGGATCCCGGCTTTCGCGAAGCCGTCGGCGAGCTCGGTCCAGTACTCGCGCTGGAGGACCGACTGCGGGATGACGAGGGTGCCGCCGACGTAGTCGAGGACCTGGCGGGCGGTCTCGATCGTGAGGCCGCGCCGGGGGTCCCATTCCTTGAAGTCTCGGCACGGGACGTCGCCGATGATGGGACGCAGGAGGAATCCGATGTGCTCGGAGTCGAAGACCCGCGCGGGGAGGGCGTCCTTGAGCAGGCGCGCGGTCGTGGTCTTGCCGGCGCCGAAGTTGCCGTTGAGCCAGACGATCATTCGCGGAATCTAGCAGGAGCGGCCCTGTTCCGCGCTCCCCGTTTGTGTTACGTTGCGAACACCCCGGGCGCACTGCCGCGCCGACCTGCCCGTTCGTGTCCCGTTAGGACGTTCCCATGCGCGCCTCCCGCCTCCTCCTGGTCCTGCCGCTCGTGCTCGCCGCCGGCTGCTCCGACCTCGCCGATCTCGCCGACGAGCCGACCGCCGGCGCCCCTACAGGGTCCGGTTCGCAGGTGTCGAACGAGTTCAGCGCCACCGCGCCGTTCACCGTCACCGTCGACCCGGCGGCGCTGAACGCGGACATCGAGGCGCTGGAGGTCGCCGAGGAGCGCGATGCCGGGTATGACCGGTCGTTGTTCCCGCACTGGAAGGACGATGACGGGAACGGGTGCGATGCGCGCGATGACGTGCTGGTCAAGCAGGACCGGTCGGGCGGCCTGACGGAGGCCGACTGCGACGGGGCGATGACCGGCGAGTGGATCTCGATGTACGACGGCGAGACGGTCACGGATTCGGGTGACATCGACATCGACCATTTCGTGCCGTTGAAGGAGGCGTGGGGGTCGGGTGCGGTCGACTGGACGACCGAGGACCGTCAGGCGTATGCGAACTGGCAGGAGAACAACTGGCATCTCATCGCGGTGACCGCGTCGTCGAACCGGTCCAAGTCGGATCAGGATCCGGCCGAGTGGATGCCGGAGGATGAGGGCGTGTGGTGCGCGTACATCTGGGCGTGGGTCGCGGTGAAGACCGAATGGCATCTCACCGTCGATGAGGCGGAGAAGGCCGCGCTGCTGGACTACACGGCTTCGAGCTGCTAGCCGAGGGCGAGCCAGGTGATCCCCCGGGCTTCGGCTTCGGTGTGTTCGGCGGGGGTGAACGGGTCGCGGCCGGTGGCTTTCGCGATGAACGCGACCGGGTCGAGGCCGAGCCGTTCGAGGGTCGTGTCGTGGCCTGGGCCGAGGAGGAGCCCGGTGAGGTGCGCGGCGGCTTCGCGGGTGGTCCAGCGGGGCCGGTGGAGGGCGTCGGCGAGGTCGATGCCGTGGACGGCGACTTCGACGACGCGGGTGGTGAGGAAGTCGGTGAGGGTCATCGGGTCGCCGTGGCGGGTGGTGACGCGCCGGGACGCCGGTTCGGCGGCGCACCGTCCGACCGCTGACCGCCAGGTGGTGTCGAAGCGGGCGGCGACGGCCGGTCCCCCGTCGCGGGCGGCTTCGGCGGCCGAGTCGAGGCGCAGGGCGTCGGTCTCGGGCGAGAAGCGTTCGTCGGGCCGGTAGTACCCGGCGGCGTCGACGAGGGCGGCCGGGGGTTCGGGGGCGTCGAGCATCGGGCCGAGGCGCCCGAGGGCCATCGTGACGTGAGCGGCCAGCGCGGCGGCGTCCCATGGGGCGCAGCGGGTCGGGGCGGTCCAGGCGTCGTCATCGAGGGCGTTGAGGACGGCGGCGAGCCGCTGCGACTCGCACTCGAGCGCGGTGAGCGCGGATGGGATCATGAGCGGCATCCTATTGTCTTGTGCCCGTGGGAGTGCCGATGCTGTATGCCGCTGTCGTCCGTCCGGTGATCGACCGGGTCCATGTGTCGCTGCGGAACGCGGTGCGTCCGCAGGTCCGGGAGTTGTACGGGCGGCGGGGGTTGACGCCGGGCGTGGAGATCGACGTGTTCTACGCGTTGCTGGACCATCCGGTGCCGGAGTCGGCGCTGGCGGCGCGGATGGTGTATTGGCCGTTCGATCCGGAGGCGGCCGAGGCGCCGGGGCTGGTCGAGCGTGTCGACGGGTGCTGGCGGTTGACCGGGGACGGGCGGGCGGTGGCGTTGGAGGCGGAGCGGGTGTTCGCTGCGGCTGCGGAGCGGTTGTGGTCGTTCCGGCCGTCGCCGTCGCTGCCGGGCCTGGCCGCGGTGGAGGCGGTGCTGCCGCTCGTGGAGCGGCTGCTGGAGGCGGGGCAGGCGCACGGCGGTCCGGTGTTCCGGGCGTTGACGCCGGTGTGGGAGCCGGCGGGCGCGTCGCCGTCGGCGCTGCTGGTCTCGCGGCTGGAGGCGCTGCGGCACTACCGGGCGGACGCGCACCGGGCCGCGTGGGGCGCGGCGGGCCTGACGGTGGCGCAGGTCCAGGCGTTGGGGCCGGGCCCGGAGCGCGACGCGATCGAGGCCGAGACGAACCGGCTCGACGGCGTGGTCTACGAGGCGCTGGACGCCGATGAGCGGCTGGTGCTGCTGGGCGGGCTGGGTGCACTGCCCGACGGGCTGGCCGACCGGTAGGCGAGGGGCCCTCGCGGTGGCGTAGGTTGCCGGACATGGTTACTGAGGCTTGGGAGGCGCGGCTCGCCGCGCTGTGGGAGCGGCTGGATGCGATGGGCCGCGAGGAGTTCGTGCAGGCGATGAAGGATCTGGCCGCCGAGTGCGACCCGGAGGATCCGGTGGCGCTGTTCGAGGTCGGCGGCGCGCACGATTCGACCGGGTTCACCGAGACGGCCGTGGGCTATTACGAGCGGGCGGTCGCGGCGGGCCTGTCGGGGGTGCGGCGACGAAGGGTGTCGATCCAGATGGCGTCGTCGCTGCGCGAGACCGGGCACCCCGAGCGGGCCTTGGAGATGATCGCCGAGGAGAAGGCGCGCGGTTCGGACGCGTACGACGGGGCGCTGGCGATGTGCGAGGCGTTGACGCTCGCGAAGCTCGGCCGCGACCGTGAGGGCCTGTCGGTGGCGCTGGTCGCGTTGGCGCCGACGCTGCCGCGCTATCAGCGGTCGACGGTGAACTATGCGCGGGGCCTGGTCGGGCTCGACCCGGTCTAGTACCGCTCCGGGGGTGTTGTGCCGCATGGCGGCAGGGCGGTCCTCATCGATGCCCTGGTCTAGTCGAGGGGGTCGGTGAGGGCCGCTTCGAGGTTGGCGGCTTGGGCGCCGTCGGTGTCGGTGCCGGAGGTTCCGGCGATCATGATGAGGGCCTTCCAGATCGTCCAGGCGCGGGCGCGGGCCCAGGTGCCGTCGTCGAGGCCGGCGGCGTCGCGGAAGCGGCGGCGTTCGGCCCGGTCGAAGTAGGTCCAGGCGATCTGGAGGTCGCAGGCGGGGTCGCCGACGCCGCAGGTGCCGAAGTCGATGAGCGCCGAGAGCCGCCCGCCGGTGGCGAGGAGGTTCCCGGCGGCGATGTCGCCGTGGAACCACACCGGGTCGTGCCCCCAGACGGTGGTCATCGCAGTGGCCCAGGCGGTCTCGCAGGCTTTCGCGTCGACGCGGTCGCCGAGGATCCGCAGGGCGGTCTGGACTTCGTCGGCGTAGGCGCTGGGGTGGCAGCCGCGGTGGAACGAGTGCCGGCCCGCGGCCGGGCCGTCGCTTGTGGGGGCGTGCCGCAGTTCGGTGAGGACCCGGCCGAGGTCGGTCGCGAGGCGGTCGCGGTCGACGCCGGCGGCGTCGATGAGGGTGTCGCCGTCGAGCCAGCGCCGGACCGACCACGGGTGCGGGTAGGCGTCGGTGGGGCGGCCGGTGGCGACCGGTTCGGGCACGGGGACGGGCAGGTGCGGGGCGAGGGCCGGGAGCGCCCGGTCTTCTTTCGCGACGGCGGCGACGTACCCGGGCCCGCTGGGCAGGCGCACGGAGAGGGTGTCGCCGAGGCGGAAGGTGCGGTTGTCCCAGCCTTGGCGCGGCACGGGGGTGACGGGCAGGTGGGCCCAGTGCGGGAACTGGTCGGCGATGAGCGCCTGGACGAGTCCGGTCGTGATGTCAGTCAACAGGGGTGTCCTTGACGAGGTCGAGGAGGCGCTGTGCGCGCGCTCGCGGGGTGTCGGCGGGGATGCGGGTGATCCGGTAGCCGTGTTCGGTGTAGGCGTCGACGTGGACGCGTTCGAAGCGGCGGGCGTCGTCGATGCTGATGCGGCGCACCGGGGTCGGGGTGATCGCCCCGAGAAGGTCGAACAGGAACACGCGCGGCTGGTAGACGGTGGCGGCGTGGGTGAGTGCGGCGGTGAGGACCGGGCCGACGGGGTGGCCGGTGAAGCGGGCGAGGGCGAGGGCGCACACCGGGGACCGGTCGAAGAACTGCGCCGGGCCCGGCAGCGCGTCCGCGGCGCGTTGGCGTTCCCGTTGCAGCGCGGCGATCGCCTCGCAGAAGTCGGGGCGCTCCCAGGGGGCGTCCTCGCCGGCGGCTTGGGCGGCTTCGATGAGGTCGGTGGCGGCTTCGGGGATGACGGTGTGCCCGGCCTCGGCGAGGATCCGGGCGACGGTGGTCTTGCCGGCGCCGGGGGCTCCGGTGAGGATGAAGCGGCGCAAACGGATTCCTTCTAGAGGTCGCGGGCGGTGGTGACGATGACGCGGTCGGCGGCGTCGAGGTGGCCGGCGAGCCGGTCGGCGGCGATCCGGTAGAGGTCGAGGGCGGCCCGGCAGCCGGTGGCGTGGTCGGCGGGGGCGACACCGGTGGCGGTGTCCCACGCGCGGGCCCAGGCGGGGCCCTCGGCGGCGGCGACGGCGTCCCACAGGTCGTTCTCGGAGCCGCAGGTGAGCCGGTGCGCAGCGGCGAGGGGCGTGGCGAGTTGGAGGGCGAGGATCGCCCGGTTCGCGGCGGCCGCGCGGTCCCTGCCGGTGGCGAGCATGCCGTGGACCTTGTGGACTTCTTCGGCGAGGCCGACCAGTTCGCTTGCGGCCCAATGGTCGGCGTCGGGGATCTGGTCCCACGTCCAGGCGTGGGCGCGGGCCTGGAGGCGGGCCATGGTGCCGTCGGGGTCGTGGAGGAGGCGCGCGCCGCGCCAGGCGGCGACGGCGGTGACCGCTTCCCAGGGGCGGGTGAACGCGGCCTCGAGGTCATCCGGGGTCTTGCGGGTGAGGGTGGCCATGCGCCCCTCGGACTGCACGACCGCGGTGCCCGTGCCGGTGTCGTTGTCAGTGTCGCTGTCGGCGGCGAGGATGAGGTCGATGTCGGAGTGCGGGTGGTCGGTGCCGGCCGCGACCGATCCGAACAGGCCGATGCCGAGTGCCGCGGGGGCGTGTTCGGCGGCGAGGCGCTCGGCGATCGCCAGCGCGTGGTCGTGGTGGTGCACGCGTCGAGTATCGCGACCGGACGGGGCGGGTGTCGACGGGGTTTTTCGGAGGATCCGTCAGACGGTCCGGTAGTAGGCGATCTTGCCGGAGATGTAGTCGCGTTTGGCGGCGAGGTCGGCCATGCGGTCGTCGACGGCGACGCGGTGCGCTTCGAGGAGGCGGATGCGTTCGGGGATGGTGTCGTCCCCGTCGCGGACGAGGTCGGCGAAGCGGGCCATCTGCTCGACGGGCATGCCGGTGTCGCGCAGGCATTTCAAGGTGCCGAGCCATTCGAGGTCGGCGTCGGTGAAGCGGCGCTGGCCGGTCGCGGTGCGTTCGACGGCGTCGATGAGGCCGATGCGTTCGTAGTAGCGGAGGGTGTCCATGGTGAAGCCGGAGCGGCGGGCGCATTCGCCGATCGTGTAGGTCGCCGCGGTTGCATTGTGTGCCACGAGCAACGAGGATACCCCACGTCCACTGCCTGCGGGTTTGCGTTGGAGTCCACTCCAAGTCCTAGCGTCGGGGGCATACGACGCGAGTGGAAGGAGACCGCTGTGGAGCGGATCGCATTGGGGCCGGACCGGATCGAAGTGTCGCGGCTGTGCCTGGGGGCCATGGCCCTCGGCGGGGTGCAGGACGAGGCGGCGAGTTTCGCGATCCTGGACCGGTTCGTCGAGTTGGGCGGGAATTTCATCGACACCGCCAACTGCTACATGTTCTGGATCGACGGGGGCACCGGGGACGAGTCGGAGCTGCTGCTGGGGCGGTGGCTGGCCGCGCGCGGGAACCGGGACGACCTGGTGATCGCGACGAAGGTGGGGCGGCGGCCGTCGTTCCCGGGCGGCGGCTTGGAGCATTCGGAGCCGTTGACGGCCGAGCGGATCGGCGCGGGCCTGGAGGAGTCGCTGGGCCGGCTGGGGACGGACCGGGTGGATTTGTTCTGGTCGCACCGCGACGACCGGGAGACGCCGCTGGAGGCCACGGTCGCTGGGTTCGACGCGGTGGTGCGGGCGGGGAAGGCCCGCATGGTCGGGGCGTCGAACCACACCGCGTGGCGGGTCGAGCGGGCCCGCGGGGTCGCCGCCGCGAGCGGTGCGGCGGCGTATACGGCGATGCAGAACCGGTACTCGTACCTGAAGCCGCGGCCGGGCACGGTCCTGCCGGAGGGCGGGCATGTGCACGCGGAGCCGTCGGACCTGGACTTCGTGGCCGAGACGCCGGGGGCGGCGCTGCTGGCGTACTCCTCGCTCCTGTCGGGGGCGTACGTGAACCCGGGCAAGCCGCTGGGCGAGCACTACCGGCACCCCGGCACCGATGCCCGCCTCAAGGTCCTCGATGAGGTGGCGGGTGAGACGGGCGCGACGCGCAACCAGGTGGTGCTGGCGTGGCTGGCCGGGCATGCGGCGCCGGTGATCCCCCTGGTGGGGGTGTCGTCGGTGGCGCAGCTGGACGAGGTCGCGGCCGGGTTCGACGTGAAGCTCGACGCCGATCAGTGGGCCCGGTTGACCGCGGCGGCTTAGCCGAGGAAGCTCAGGCGCACGGTCCGGTCGGGGTTGTCGCGGTTGGTGTCGACCAGCAGCACCGACTGCCAGGTGCCCAGGGCGATGCGGCCGGCGACGACCGGGAGCGTGGCGTGCGGGGCGACCAGGGCGGGCAGGACGTGGTCGCGCCCGTGCCCGGTCGAGCCGTGCTGGTGGCGCCACCGGTCGGTGCGCGGGAGGAGGTCGGCGAGGGCGTCGAGGAGGTCCTCGTCCGACCCCGCCCCGGTCTCGATGACGGCGATGCCGGCGGTGGCGTGCGGGACGAACACGTTGAGCAGGCCGTCGCGGGCGCCCACGGCGGTCAGGAACGCCTCGCAGTCGCCGGTGAGGTCCTTGACGTGTTCGCGTCGTCCCGTGTGGACGGCGATGGTGGTGGTGTGGAACGCCGAGCTCATAACCGCCGATCTTGCCACGCCGACCGGTGTCGTACCGTCGGGGTACGTTGTGTCCACTGCGGCGGGAGGAGATTCGTGGCGACCTATGTGGCATTCCTGCGGGGCGTGAACGTGGGCGGGCACCGGAAGGTCCCGATGGCCGAGCTGCGCGCGGCCCTCGAGGCGGCCGGGTTCGACCGGGTGCGCACCTACATCCAGTCCGGGAACGTCGTCCTCGACGCCGACCGGGACGCGACAGCGGTCGGCGAACGGGTCGCGGCCGTCGTCGCCGAGGCGTTCGGGCACACCGTGCCGGTCATGGTCCGCTCCGGGACGGACCTGGACCGGGTCGTCGCGGCGGACCCGTTCGCGGGCCGGGGCCTGGACGAGTCGAAGGTGACCGTGACGTTCCTGTCCGGAACCGCCCCCGACCTGGCCGTCCCCGCAGGCCGGCCCGAGGAGGCCCGCGTGGACGGCAGCGAGGTGTGGGTGTACTACCCCGAGGGGATGGGCCGCTCCACGCTGGACCGGACCGGGTTCTGGAAGCCCCTCGGGGCCCTCGACGCGACGACCCGGAACCTGCGGACGGTCCGCAGACTGCGGGACATGGCCGCCGACCAGACGCCGGAATGACTGCGGGGCTTGGACTATCGTGAAACGCATGTCCGCTGAGATCGCCGGGATCGACTGGAACGCCACGCCTGCCGTCGCGGGACCGGGGGCCGACCCGTACCGGGCCTACCTGGACACGCTCGGGTCGGCCGAGTCGCGCCGGACCATGCGCGGCTGCCTCGACCGCATCGCGCAGCTCCTCTCCGGCGACCCCGAGACCACCGGCGCCGGCCAGCCCTGGCACCTGCTGCGCTACGAGCACACCTCCCGGCTGCGCGCGGCCATGATCGACGCCGGCTGGTCCGGCGCCTACGTCAACAAGCACCTCGCCGCGCTGCGCCGCGTCCTCAAAGAAGCCTGGCGGCTCGATCTGATGGCCGCCGAGGACTACCAGCGGGCCTGCGACCTGCAACCGGTCAAAGCCCAGCGGCTCCCCGTCGGCCAGCAGGTCGACGCCGAAGCCCTCGGCGCCGCCCTGTACGCGTGCGACGCCGACCCCGGCCCCGCCGGCGCCCGCGACGCCGCCGTCCTCGCCACCCTCTACTCCACCGGCTGCCGCCGCTCCGAGATCGCCTCCATGCGCCTGGCCGACTACGACCCGGCCGAGCGCTCCATCCGCATCGTCGGCAAAGGCAACAAGGAACGCGCCGTCTACGTCACCGAGGCCGCCCAGGCCCGCATCGACCGGTGGACCGCCGTGCGCGGCAACGACCCCGGGGCCCTGTTCTGCCCCATCAACAAGGCCGGGCGCCTGCGCCGCACCGGCAGCCAGCTCTCCGGCATGACCGGCCAGGCCATCGCCGACCTCCTCATGAAACGCCTCGTCGAAGCCGGCCAGCGCCGCCACACCCCCCACGACTTCCGCCGCACCTTCATCGGCGAGCTCCTCGACGCCGGCGTCGACCTGGCCATCACCCAGTCCCTCGTCGGCCACGCCTCACCGGCCACGACCGCCCGGTACGACCGGCGCCCGGCCCGCCGCTCCCGCGAGGCCGTCGACCGCCTCCACCTCCCCGAAGCGTGATGTCGCATTCTGGCTAGCCGTTGTCGGACCCGGCGGGCAGTCTTGAGGGCATGGACTTCCACGCGATCATCGGCGACGAGGAGCGGATGCAGGCCGCCGTCGCCGGTCGCGACGCCCGCTTCGACGGCTGGGTGTTCCTCGCCGTCACCTCCACCCGCATCTACTGCCGCCCCTCCTGCCCTGCCGTGAAACCCAAACGCGAGCACCAGCGGTTCTACGCCTCCGCCGCGGCCGCCCAGGAAGCCGGGTACCGGGCGTGCAAACGCTGCCGCCCCGACGCCTCCCCCGGCTCCCCCGCGTGGGACTGGCGCAGCGACGTGTGCGCCCGCGCCATGCGCCTCATCGGCGAAGGCGTCGTCGACCGCGACGGCGCCGCCGGCCTCGCCCAGCGCCTCGGCTACTCCCTGCGGCAGCTCGAACGCCTCCTCATCGCCGAAGTCGGCGCCGGACCGGCCGCACTCGCCCGCGCCCAGCGCGCCCAGGTCGCCCGCACCTTGATCGAGAACACCGACCTGCCGATGGGACAGGTCGCGTTCGCCGCCGGGTTCGCGTCCATCCGGGCGTTCAACCGCGTCGTCGCCGACGTCTTCGCCTGCTCCCCCACCGAGCTCCGCATCAAGACCCAGAGCACCAAAGCCCGAGGCGGCACCGCGACCGGCGGGGGCGCGATCACGCTCCGCCTGGCCTACCGCGAGCCGTTCGAACCGTCGAACCTGTTCGGGCACCTCGCCGCCGCCGCGGCCCCCGGCGTCGAGGAATGGCACGACGGCGCCTACCGCCGCACCCTGCGCCTGCCCCACGGCCCCGGCACCGCCGCCCTCCGGCCCGGCCCCGGGTACATCGAATGCCGCCTGCGCGTCAGCGACTTGCGGGACGTCACCGCCGCGGTCGCCCGCTGCCGCCGCGCCCTCGACCTCGACGCCGACCCACAGGCCCCCATGGAAGCCCTCGCCGCCGACCCCGTGCTCGCGCCCCTGGTCGCGAAGACCCCCGGTCGGCGGGTCCCGCGCAAAGCCGACGGCCCCGAGTACGCGATCCGCGCCGTCATCGGCCAGCAGATCGCCACCGCCTCGGCCGCCACCATCGCCGCCGGCCTCGCCGAACGCTACGGTGAACCCGTCGACGACCCCGACGGCGGCCTCACTCGCCTGTTCCCGTCGCCCGAGGCGATCGCCGCCGCCGACCCCGCCCACCTGCCCATGCCCGGGAAGCGGAAGGCGACGGTGCTCGCGCTGGCGGACGCCCTCGCGGCGGGCCGGGTCGACGTGGGGCCGGGCGCGGACTGGGGCCGCACGCGCGCCGCCCTGGCCGAGGTGCCGGGGGTGGGGCCGTGGACGATCGAGATGATCGCGATGCGGGCCCTGGGCGACCCGGACGCGTTCCCGGTCAAGGACCTCGGCGTCATCAAAGGCGCCCGGCACCTCGACCTGGGGGCCGGCCGCGCCTTGGAGGCGCGCTCGCAGGCGTGGCGGCCGTGGCGGGCCTACGCCGTCCAGTACCTGTGGGCCTCCAGTGAGCACCCGACGAACCATCTGCCGACCGACGACAGGGAGACCGCGACATGACCGCAGTGAGCAGTGCCAGGCACTTGACGATGGAGTCCCCGCTGGGGCTCATGGCCGTCTCGGCGGTCGACGAAGGCGTCACCTACGTCCACATGGGCGTGGAGGAGATGAAGGACGCGTGGGGGCCCGAGGAGGCCACCCCGGTCCTGGAGGCCGCGGTCGACCAGCTCGAGGCGTACTTCGCGGGCGAGCTCAAGGAGTTCGACCTGCCGCTGGCCGCGCAGGGCACCGCGTTCCAGCACAAGGTGTGGGCCGAGCTGTGCCGCATCCCCTACGGCGAAACCGTGTCTTATATGGACATCGCGGAGCGGATCGGGGACCGCAAGGCGGTGCGCGCGGTCGGGCTCGCGAACGGGCGCAACCCGATCGCGATCGTCGTCCCCTGCCACCGGGTGATCGGCGCGAACGGGAAGCTCACCGGCTACGCGGGCGGCTTGTGGCGCAAGGAGCGGCTGCTGTCGCTCGAACGCGGCGAACCGGCGCTCTTCGCCTGAGCCGCAAGGACGCTCAGATGAGGGTGACGGTGAGTTCGACGGTGACCGTCTCGGATTCGACGACGATGTTCGCGGCGTAGCAGATCTCGGCGGTGCACCCGGCGGGGAGGGTCCCGGTGGCGGTGCCGCCGGGGCTCACCCCGGCCACCAGCGGCGCGTCCATGGCGTTGTCGGCGAGGAAGTCGTCGAAGTCCTCCGAGGGGATCTCGACGGTGACCTCGGCCCGGTCGCCCGGGGTCGGCGAGTCCATCTGCGTCAGGTCCGCCTCGGCGACCTCGGTGCTCTCGGGGTAGGACAGGTGGGTGGCCTGGGCGACGGTGGCGATGCTCGGCTCGGGCCCGCCTTCGAGGGCCCACGCGACGCCCCACACCGCGGCGAGCAGCCCCCCGAAGACGCACACGAGCCACACGGCGGCGATCATCGCGCGGCGGACCGTCGGCTGCGGCGGGGGTTTCATGGCCGCGACCCTACCCGAATCCCGCGAGTGACCGTCACGTCCACCCCGGGGGCCCGGCGCCGCGGCGGTTCGCGGTTATTGGGCGAACGCGCCGATCATGTCGTACAGGGCCGCAGCGCGATCGGCGTCGCCGTCGATCGTCACGGCGTCGGCCGGGACGCGCCGCCACAGCCACAGCAGGACCTCCCCTGCCGTGCCGGTGACGACGGCCTGCGCGTCGGCTGCGGTCCCGTCCTCGGCGGTGACCGCGCCGTCGGCGACCCGGACCGTCCAGGCCCGGCCGCCGGTCTCGAGCGCGACCGCGAGCCCGTCGTTGCCCGCCAGGACCGGCGCGACCCATTCGCGGTAGGCCCGCGACCCCCAGGTGAGCATCACCTGCGCCATCTCGTCGACCCCGTCGAGCGCCAGGTCCGCGTCGACCGGCCCGGCCGGGCCCCCGGCGGCCAGTTCGGCGTCGACGCGGTGGATCACCGTCTCGTGGGCCATGCGGCGGATCCAGAACCCGACGGTCTGGTCCGGCCCGTACCAGGTGAACGCGAGACTCTCGGGTCCGCGGGCGTCGAACTCGGCCTCGAGGTCGGCCAGCGCGGCCGCGTACTGCGCGGCGGGCGTCCCGGGCCGCGCGATCCGGAAGTCCTCGCCGGGGTCTTTGAGCCGCCGCATCGACTGGATCTTGTGGTCGTAGGTCTCGGTGACGTGGTCGAGGAGGTCGGCGGCGGTCCAGTCGGGGCAGGTCGGGACGGGCGCGTCGGGCGCGGCCGCCGCCGCGGCGGCCTGGAGGCGGGCGGCTTCGGCGGTCAGGTGGGCGCGGAGGGCGGTGAAATCCATCCCTCGATCGTCGCACCCGGGTACGACACCGGGCCCGGCACACCGGTGCCGGGCCCGGGGGTGCGGGGTCAGTGCCCGGCTTCCATCCGCTCGACGGCGTCCTTGGCGTCTTTGAGGCTGGTGCCGGTGATCTCGCGGTAGACCTTGATCGCCTGGATCTTCTTGCCGCGCATGATCAGGTCGCGGACCTCCCCGAACGGGTCGGGTTCGGTCGGGGCGTAGTCGCGGATGTCGAGGTGCTGCATGACCAGGTCGAGTTTGCGCTCGATCCGGGCGAGGGCCTGCAGGGTCGGGTCGTATCGCACGGGTGCTCCTCGGATCTCGGCGGTGATGTCGGTGCCGCCCATGCTAGAGCCCTACGGCCGCAGGTGCTCCCGCCAGCCGCCGGCCGCGGTGATGTCGGTGCCGGAGGCCTCGGCGGCGGTGAACCCGGTGGCCCAGGTGCCGTCGGCGAGTTCGACCTTGCCGAGGCTCATCGGCGCCGGGAGCGCGGCGAGGAACGCCCCGAGGGCGGCGGGGCTGAGCCGCCACCGCTCCCCCGGCAGGCTCGCCCCGCCCGTCCCGGTGCGGACGACGAGGGGTTTCGGCGGGACCGTGTCGAGCGCGTACATCCGGTAGGCGGGTGCGGTGAGGATGTCGCCGGTGTAGCGGGCGCCGAGACCGGTGAGCTGGTGGTTGAGGGGCATGCCCGTGAGGTGCGCGCCGAACACGACCAGATCCGCGCCCTCGGTGACGTAGAGGGGCGGGTCGGTGCGCTGGAGGCGGGCGGCGAGGTCGAGGGCGACCTGATCGTGGAAGGCCGGGACGATGAGGCTGACGCCGAACCCCTTCGTGCCGGCGGTCCCGGCGGGGACGGCCACCGCGGCCATGTCGAGCAGGTTCACGAAGTTCGTGTAGGTGCCCATCCGTGCGTTGACGCCGATCGGGTCGGCCGCGACCGCATCGAGGGTCGGGTGCAGGGGCGCGGTCGGCAGCAGGAGCGCGTCGAACCCTTCGAGGAGCGTCGCGGCTTCGCGGCGGACGGCGCGCAGCCGCTGCTGGTCCGCGACGAGGTCGGCGCCGGAGAACGCGGCCGCGGACCGGACGATCGCCGCCACCGTCGGGTCGGCGTCGTCGCTGTCGAGGTGCGCGCCGAACGCCGCGAACCGTTCGGCCACGAGTGCGCCTTCATACAGCAGCAGCGCCGCGTCCAGCAGCGGCTGGACATCGATCGGGGCGATCTCGGCACCCGCCGCACGGCACTCCTTGACCGCGGCCTCCCACAGGGGCTGGAAGTCCGGGTCGAGCGGCGCCAGCGCCGCCGCGCGCGGGACCGCGACCCGCGGCACCGGCGGCGCGGCGAGCGGCGCGTCCGCGGGCCACACCCGTGACGCCGGGTCCAGCGTGCTGGGTCCGGTCATGGTGCGCATCGCGGTCGTGGCGAGCGCGAGGTCGGGGGCGAACACGGTGAGGCAGTCGTAGGAGGCGCAGGCCGGGACGACGCCGTCGACCGGGACGAGCCCGAGCGTCGCCTTGATCCCGATGAGCCCGTTCAACGCCGCAGGGACGCGCCCGGACCCGGCGGTGTCCGTGCCGAGCGCGAAGTCCGCGATCCCGAGCGCGACGGCCACGGCCGACCCCGACGAGGACCCGCCGGAGATCAGGGCCGCGTCCGCGGCGGCCCGCACCGCCCCGAAGGGGCTGCGGGTACCGACCAGGCCGGTCGCGAACTGGTCGAGGTTGGTCTTGCCCAGGCAGATCGCCCCCGCCGCGCGCAGCCGCGCCACGGCCGTCGCGTCCCGCACCGGCCGGTACGCGAAGGACGGGGCGGCGGCGGTGGTGGGGAGCCCGGCGACGTCGATGTTGTCCTTCGCGGCGAACACGGTCCCCGCGAGCGGCAGGTCGCCGCCGGCGGCGACGGCCGCGTCGACCCGCGCCGCCTCGGCGAGCACGTCGCCCGGGTCGCGGACGGCGATCCACGCCTCGGGCCGGTCGGCTTCGGCGAGGCGGGCGAGGGCGGTCTCGACGCGTCGGGTCGCGCTGGTGTTCACGTAGTCCCCTGTCTGGTTGTCCACTGGTGGTCCACTGTCGCCTATGGTGCGGCGATCACGAGCAGCGGTGTGCCGGGCGCGGCCTGTTCGCCGGGCCGGGCGAGCACGCGGGTGACCGTGCCGCTCGCGCTGGCGGTCACGGGCATCTCGAGTTTCATCGCTTCGAGGACGACGACCGTGTCGCCGGCGGTGACCTGGTCGCCTGCGGTGACGTTGACGCGCCAGACGCTGGCGGCCATGGGCGCTTCGATGAGGGTCTCGCCGGGGGCGAGGTCAACGGCGTGGCCGGTGTGGGGGGCCGGTTCGGTGTGGTCGCGGTCGAATTCGCCGGCGTCGGCCCAGCGCTGCCGTTCGGCTTCGAACGCGGCGGCCTGGCGGCTCTGGAACGCCTCGATGCTGTGGGCGTTGTCGGCGAGGAGGCGCCGATAGTCGGCGTAGGCGAACTGTCCGGGGCGAATGTCGATCTCGGTGCGGCCGGCGGCGAGTTCGCGGCGGGTCTCGGCGAGTTCGTCTTCGCTGACGCGTTCGAACACGACGCGGTCGAAGAACCTGAGGAGCCACGGGAGGCCGTCGTGGAAGGACGCGAGGTCGCGCAGGCCAGCCCAGATGGGGGCGGTGCGGCCGACGAGCTGGTAGCCGCCGGGCGAGTCCATACCGTAGATGCACATGTAGGAGCCGCCGATGCCGACGGTGCCTTCGGCGGTCCAGGTGCGGGCGGGGTTGTACTTGGTGGTGACGAGCCGGTGCCTCGGGTCGACGGGGACGGCGGCGGGGGCGCCGAGGTAGACGTCGCCGAGGCCGAGGACAAGCCATTCGGCACTGGTGGCGATCGCCGCGACGTCCTCGATGGCGTCGAGGCCGTTGATGCGGCGGATGAACTCGATGTTGGAGGGGTTGAACAGGGCGTCGTCGCGGACGTTCGTCGAGTAGCGGGCGATGGCCTCGTCGACGACCGAGTCGTTCCAGGAGATCGGGAGCCGCACTTCCCTGGAGGGGACGGTCATGTCGTCGATGTCGGGCAGGTCCTGCTCGAGTTCGACGAGGAGCCCGGTGAGGGCGCGGATGGGCAGGACGTCCGGGTCGACGTGGAGGTGGAGGGAGCGGACGCCGGGGGTGGTGTCGATGAGGCCCTTCGGATTCGCGGCGGCCAGGGCGTCCATGAGGGCGCCGACCCTCATGCGCAGACCCAGGTCGAGGTGCATGGGCCCGTATTCGAGGAGGACCGCGTCGTCGCCGGCGCGGCGGTAGGCGACGGCGGGCCGGTCGCCGTCGGGGTCGATCGCGGCGAGCGTCGCCGTGTCCTTTTGGGCGTTGACGAGCGGGACCGGCCGCGCGACGGGGTTCGCGCGGAGCCGGTCGGCCTCGGTCTCGGCGACGGGCAGGAAGCGGACGATGTCGCCGGGGCGCAGCTGCCCGAGCTTCCACCGGTCGGAGGTGGTGACGGTGAACGGGCACGCGAACCCGCCGAGACTGGGCCCGTCCGGGCCCAGAAGCGCCGGGGTGTCGCCGGTGAAGTTGACCGTGCCCACGGAGTACGGGTTGTCGTGGAGGTTGGAGGGGTGGAGGCCGGCCTCGCCGCCGTCGGTGCGCGCCCACTGCGGGCGGGGCCCGTCGAGGCGGACGCCGGAGCGTCCGGCGTGGACCTGCACGGACCAGTCGGCAGCGTAGATCCGCTCCATGTCCGCGGTCGTGAAGTAGTGCGGGGCGGGCTGGGGGCCGGGGGTGACGGCGAGCGTCCACTCGTGCCCGAACGCGGGACGGTCGGCGGCCGGGACGGAGGCGGCGTCGCGATGGCCGGTGGCGGCGGGCAGGAGCCGGTCGCCGACGCGCAGCTGGTCGCCGGTGTAGCCGCCGATCCGCCCGGGCGGGAACGTCGACGCCGAACCGAGGAAGGTCGGGACGTCGAGGCCGCCTTGGAACAGCACGTACGTGCGGGCGCCGGCGCCGGCGATGGCACCGACGGCGAGTTCGCCCCCGGCGGGCACCCGGATCGGCTCCCACTGCGCCACGGGGTCGCCGTCGAGGGTGACGGGCGCGGGCGCGCCCGTCACGCACACCGTGGCGGGTGCGCTGAAGCGCAGGGCGGGGCCGGTGATGGTGCATTCCAGGCCCGGGGCGCCCTCGGGGTTGCCGAGGGCGCGGTTGCCCAGCCGGAACGAGTAGTCGTCCATGGGCCCCGACGGGGGGACGCCGACCTGCCAGTGGCCGATGCGGCCGGGCCAGTCCTGCACGGTGGTGAGGACCCCGGCGGCGACCACGTCGATGCGCGGCGACGCGTCCTCGATCGTCGCCACCGTGGAGGTGTCGTGCGTGACCGCGGCGACGCGCTCGTCGGCGGCGGCGGCACGGAGCTGCCCGAGGTTGGTGTGCACGCCTTCGATCCTGGTCTCGCCCAAAGCCGCAGCCAGCTTGGTCCAGGCATCGGCGCGGGTGGCGCCGGTGGTGATGATCTTGGCGAGCATCGGATCGTAGGTCGCCGGGACGTCCAGGCCCCGTTCGATCCACGTGTCCACCCTGGCCGTCGCGGGGAGGTCGACGCAGGTGAGAAGCCCCGCCGAGGGCAGGTGGTCGCGGGCGGGGTCTTCGGCGTAGACGCGCGCCTCCACCGCCGCGCCGGCGATCTCGGGGCCGGTGTCGGGCAGGCCGTCGAGGAACCCGGTGTCCCCGGCGGCGGCGCGGATCATCCACTCGACCAGGTCGATGCCGAGGATCTGCTCGGTCACCGGGTGCTCGACCTGCAGACGCGTATTGAACTCCAGGAACGACGCCTCTTCACGCTCGGCGTCGTAGATGAACTCGACAGTGCCCGCCGACCGGTACCGCGCCGACGCCGCCAGGGCCCGCGCCGCGTCATGCATCCCATCCCGCACGCGCGCAGGAAGGTTCGGGGCGGGCGCCTCTTCGATGACCTTCTGGTGACGGCGCTGCAGGGTGCAGTCGCGGTCGGCAAGGGAGACGACACGCCCGGCCCCGTCACCGAACACCTGCACCTCGACATGCCGAGCCCGCCGCACATACCGCTCGAGGTAGACCGCATCGTCCCCGAAGTTGTCGGCCGCGAGCCGCTGCACCGTCGCGAACACCTCGGCGAGCGCGCCGGCATCCTCGGCGACGCGCATGCCGATGCCGCCGCCACCGGCCGAGGCCTTCACGATCACCGGGAACCCCACCGCCGCGGCCGCTGCGACGGCGGCCTCGACGGTGGGGAGCGCGGCCGTGCCCGCCGCGAGCGGCACCCCCGCGGCGGT
Source organism: Glycomyces lechevalierae (assembly GCF_027622945.1). GTDB lineage: Bacteria > Actinomycetota > Actinomycetes > Mycobacteriales > Micromonosporaceae > Glycomyces > Glycomyces rutgersensis. The sequence continues at coordinate 152,715 of NZ_JAPZVQ010000012.1, forward strand.
GGCGGCCTCGCGCGCGGTCACCTTGTCGCCGAACAGCTCGAGCTGCCCCGGGGTGGGACCGATGAACACCAAGCCGGCTTCGGCGACACGCCGCGCGAACTCGGCGTTCTCAGCCAGGAACCCGTACCCCGGATGCACGGCCTGCGCGCCCGTGTCCTTCGCGGCAGACAGGATCGCATCCACATTCAGATACGACTCGGCCGGCGCGGCCGGGCCCACGCACACCGCCGCGTCCGCCTCGCGCACATGCAACGAGGCCGCGTCGGCCTCGGAGTAGACGGCGACCGTGCTGACGCCGAGCCGGTGGGCGGTGCGGGTGATGCGCCGGGAGATCTCGCCCCGGTTGGCGATCAGGATGCGGTCGAACACGACACTCTCACTCTCGAAAACGATGGGGTGGAACGGTTAAGGGGCGGACGGCGTTCGCCAGATGCGCCCACGTCAAGGCCGCCTCAGCGCGACCGACCACAATAGACCTGGAAGTTTCGATGTGGCGAGTCAGAATCGACGTCGCCTCCTCGTACCGGCCCTCGAGCGCGCCCTCGGCGATCGCGATATGCTCCTCGATCGTGTCGGCCATCCGCTCCGCGGTGAAGTAGTCGAACATCCGCGCCGGCCGGATCCGGTTGTTCACCACCTTCAGCGACTCCGCCAACTGCACGTTCCCCGACGCAGCCAGCAGCGTCAGGTGATAGCGCTCATCCGACTCGACGAACCCCGCGTCCGGCCCCGGCGGAGCCTCGCGCAACCGGTACCACCGCTCCAACTCCGGACCCAGCAGGTCCGCGTCGTGCCGGACCTCCGGATCCGAAGCCGCCCGCGCCAACCCCCGCAGCTCAAGCGTCAACCGCACCTCGTACAAGTCGTTCAACTGGTCGATCCGCGGCCGATACGGATACAACCCGTCGACCTCCCGCGACACGAGACCGTCGGCCGACAAACGGCTCAACGCCTCCCGCACCGGCGTACGCGACACCCCGTAGTTCCCGGCCAACCGCTCCTCACCGAGCCGCTTGCCCGGCTCGTACCGCCCCGCCATCAGATCCGCCCGCAACGCCACGTACACGCGCGCCGCGAGCGGCCCCTCCATGTCCGGCAAAGCCGTGTAGCCGCTCATATCGCCATCGCCTCCCGCACCCGCTCGACCGCACCGTCCCCGGTCGCCCCCGTGGACGCCACCCGCCCCGACCGCAGCACCGAGAACCGGGCCGCGGCCTGCAACGCGAACCCGAGGTGCTGCTCCACGAGCAGCACCGAGAGGCCGCCATCACGGGCGAGGTCGACGATGGTCGACTCGATCTCGGCGACCACGTTCGGCTGGATGCCCTCAGTGGGTTCGTCGAGGATGAGCAGGCGCGGTTCGGTGATGAGCGCGCGGGCGATCGCGAGCTGCTGGCGCTGGCCGCCGGAGAGGAGTCCGGCCTGCCGGTTGAGGAGGCCCCGGAGGGCGGGGAAGCGGTCGAGCTGGGTGTCGATGAGGGTCTTGCCGTGTCTGCGGCCGTCGGCGACGAGGCGGAGGTTCTCGCCTGCCGTCAAGTGCGCGAAACATTGCTGGCCTTGGGGGACGTAGGCCATGCCGGCTTTGACGCGTCTGTTGGCGGGGCGGCGGTTGATGGTCTCGTAGGTGCCGTCGGGGCGGGCGAGTTCGATGGTGCCGGACATGACGGGGATGAGGCCGACGACGGCGCGCAGAAGGGTGGTCTTGCCGGCGCCGTTGTGGCCCATGACGGCGACGACTTCGTCGGCGCCGATGTCGAGGGAGACGTCGTGGACGACGGGGGTGCGGCCGTAGCCGCAGGTGAGGTTACGCAGTCGCAGCATCGGCGGGCTCCATGTCGGACTCGGTGTGGGTGGTGCCGAGGTAGACCTCTTGGACGCGCGGGTCGTTCGAGACGTCGTCGACGGTGCCGGCGGCGAGGACGGTGCCGGCGTGGAGGACGGTGACGCGGGAGGCGAAGGCGCGCATGAAGTCCATGTCGTGCTCGACGACGGCGACGGCGCGGGTGGCGGCGATGTCGTGGAGGAGCCGTCCGGTGGTCTCGCGTTCGTCGGCGCCCATGCCGGCGATGGGTTCGTCGAGGAGGAGGACGTCGGCGTCGCCGACGAGGAGCATGCCGATCTCGAGCCATTGCTTCTGGCCGTGCGCGAGGATCCCCGCGGGGGTGTCGGCGTGCTCGTGGAGGCCGATCTGTTCGATGACGGCGGTGACGTTCGCCGGCAGGTGTGCGCGGCGGCGCAGGAGGGTCCAGGGGGAGCGTCCGGCGCCGGCGGCGATGTCGAGGTTCTGGGCGACGGTGAGGTTCTCGAAGACGGTGGCGGTCTGGAAGGTGCGGCCGATGCCGGCGCGGGCGATGTGGTGGACCTTCTTGCCGCGCAGCTCGACCGCGCCTTTTCCAGCAGTGTCTTTAGTGACGGAGCCGGTGTAGCGGGCGAGGCCGGTGATGGCGTCGACGAGGGTGGTCTTGCCGGCGCCGTTGGGGCCGATGAGGAAGTGGACTTCGCCTCGGTCGAGGGTGAGGTCGACGCCGTTGACGGCTTTGAACCCGTCGAAGTCGACTTCGATGTTCTTGCAGGTGAGTGCGGTCGTGCTCATGCTGTGGCCTCCGCGGTGGCCGGTTCCTTGCGGAACCGCTTGGTGGCGGCGGCGATCGAGGCGATGCCGCCGGGGAGCAGGGCGATGACGACGATGAACAGCAGCCCTTGGGCGTAGGTCCACGCGGAGGGGAACTGCTCGGAGAGGGCGGTCTGGGCGGCGGCGACGGCGAGGGCGCCGACGACGGGTCCGACGAGACTGGCGCGGCCGCCGATGGCGACGCCGAGGATGAACATGATGGAGGGGACGATGCCGATGCTGGCCGGGGAGATGATGCCGACGACGGGCACGAAGATCGCTCCGGCGACCGAGGCGAACAGCGCGGCGGTCGCGTAGGCGACGACTTTGATGTTGGCGGCGTCGTAGCCGAGGAACCGGACGCGCTCTTCGGCGTCGCGGACGGCGACGAGGAGCTCCCCGTAGCGGGAGCGGCGCAGCTGGAGGGCGACCGCGACGACGACGAGGAGGACCCCGGCGGCGATGAAGTACAGCATCTGCTGGTTGACCGGGTCGTCGAGGTTGTACCCGAAGAAGTACCGGAACCGGGAGAGGCCGTTGAACCCGCCCATGGACTGTTGTCCGATGAGGAGGATCGCGAAGGCGCCGGCGAGGGCCTGGGAGAGGATCGCGAAGTAGGCGCCTTTGACGCGGCGTTTGAACACGGCGAACCCGAGCAGCACCGCGAACGCGGTCGGGACGATGAGGATCGCCGCGATGGTGAACGCCGGGGAGCTGAACGGCGCCCAGTAGGCGGGGAGTTCGCGGATCCCGGCGAGTTCCATGAAGTCCGGCACCGACCCGGGGCCATTGCGGAATTCGGCGTCGGCCATCTTCATGTGCATGGCCATGAGGTAGGCGCCCATGCCGAAGAACACGCCTTGGCCGAGGGTGAGCATCCCGCCTCGCCCCCAGGCGAGGCCGATGCCGACGGCGACGATCGCGTAGCACAGGAACTGCGCGAACAGGCCGAGCCGGAACCCCGACAGGAGGAGCGGGGCCGCGCCGAAGAGGACGAGGGCGGCGGCGGCGAACCCGGTCCAGATGCCGGCGCGCGTCGCGAGGAAACGGGTCATGCGAGGCTCCTCGTCCGCAGCGTGAACAGGCCCTGGGGGCGCAGTTGGAGGAAGACGACGATGACGATGAACACGCCGACTTTCGCCAGCGACGCGGTCGAGTACGTCTCGAACACCGCCTGGAACGTGCCGAGCGCGACCGCGGCGACCACCGCGCCCTTGATCCGGCCCATGCCCCCGGCGACGACGACGAGGAACGCGTCGACCAGATAGGACTGGCCGGTGGTGGGGCTCGTCGACCCGATGAGGGTCAGTGCGACCCCGGCGACCCCGGCCAGGCCCGAGCCGATGAAGAACGTGCCCGCGTCGACCGCCCGGGAGGAGATCCCGGCCGTCTCGGCGAGGTCGCGGTTCCCGACGACGGCGCGGATGCGCCGCCCGGCCGGCGTGAACCGCAGGACCAGGGTCACCGCGGTGACGGCGACGACCGCCAGCGCGAGGATGAACAGCCGCGTCTTCGGGACGGTGGTGCCGAGCAGGTCGACGCCGCCGCGCAGGGCCTCGGGGACGGTGACGTTCACCGCCGGGGCCCCGAACACGTCCCGCGCGACCTGCTGCAGGACCAGGCCGACGCCGAAGGTGACCAGGAGCGTGTCGAGCGGCCGGTGGTAGAGGTGGCGGATGAGCACGGCCTCGAGGATCAGGCCCATCGCCCCGCCGACGAGGAACCCGACGGGGAGGGCGATCAGGAGGGACGCCCCGGCGTCCCCGACGAGCTGCTGCGTCACGTACGCGGTGTAGCAGCCGGCCATGATGAACTCGCCGTGCGCCATGTTGATCACGCCCATCTGGCCGAACGTGAGCGAGAGGCCCAGCGCCGCCAGCAGCAGGATCGAACCGGTGCTCAGCCCGGTGAACACTTGCCCTACGAGGAGGTCCACGGTGTCTCCTTCCTGATCGCCCGCATGATTAGTTGCTCACCTGGAGGTCGGCGGCCCAGTCGTAGCCGTCGAGGAACGGGTCGGGGTCGATCGGGCCCTCGGACTCCCACACGGTGTACAGCAGGCCGTCGGCATGGATCTCGCCGATACGCGCGGTCTTGGTGACGTGGTGGTTCTCGCCGTCGATGACGACCGTGCCTTCAGGACTGTCGAAGGAGACGCCGTCGGCGGCGGCCTGGACGTCGGCGACCGCGAACGAACCGGCCTTCTCCACCGTTGCGGCCCACAGGTACACGGAGTTGTAGGCGGCTTCCATGGGGTCGGAGGTGACGCGGTCGGCCCCGTACTCGGCCTTGAACGCCTCGACGAACGTGGTGTTCGCCGGCGAGTCGACGGTCTGGTAGTAGTTCCAGGCCGCCAGCTGCCCCTCGATGTTCTCCACGCCGATGCCGCCGACCTCCTCTTCGGCGATCGAGACGCTCATGACCGGCATCTCCTCGGCGGTGAGGCCGACGTTGGCGTACTCGCGGAAGAACGCGACGTTCGAGTCGCCGTTGAGGGTGTTGAACACCGCGTCGGCCCCGGCGGACTTGACCTGGTTGACGATGGTGGAGAACTCGGTGGACCCGAGGGTCACGTAGTCCTCGCCGAGGATCTCGATGCCGTGGGCTTCGGCGTAGGCGTTGATGATCGCGTTCGCGGTGCGGGGGAACACGTAGTCGGAGCCGACCAGGTACAGCGACTTGACGCCGGTCTCGGCGAGGTAGTCGAGCGCGGGGATGATCTGCTGGTTGGTGGTGGCGCCGGTGTAGAAGATGTTCTCGCTCGCCTCCAGGCCCTCGTACTGGACCGGGTAGTACAGCAGCGAGTCGTTGTCCTCGAAGACCGGGAGCATCGCCTTGCGGGAGGCCGAGGTCCAGCCGCCGAACACCGAGGCGACGCAGTCCTCGCGGATGAGCTTCTCGGCCTTCTCGGCGAACACGGTCGGCTCGGACGCGCCGTCCTCGGCGACGATCTCGATCTTCTTGTCGAGGACGCCGCCGGCGGCGTTGATCTCGTCGACGGCGAGGTAGATGGCGTCGCGGACGGTGGTCTCGGAGATGGCCATGGTTCCGGAGAGGGAGTTGAGCGCGCCGACCTTGATCGTGTCGCCGGAAGTGTCGACACAGGACTCGGCGGCGGCGGTCTCCTCGCCGGCGCGGGAACCGCACGCGGAGGTCGCGACGAGCGCGGCGACGGCCGCGGCGGCGGCGAAGGTTCGGGTGAGATCTCGGGCAGTGAACGTGAAACGCTGTGGCATGCGGTGTTCGACCTTTCGCGCGGTGAGTCCCGGCTCGATGGGGACCGGGGCCTGCAAGGGGTACCGTCGCAGGCAGCGGCGGTGTACAGGTGCGTATACAGCGTCGTATCCGCTATGGGTACAAGCTATGGGCGCGATGTTTCACCGCCGTTCACGTCAAGCACGCGTGGATGAACTCCCGTTGCGGGCGCGTAAAAAAGCCCGCACCGCCTCGCGGCGGCACGGGTGAGAAAACATCGACGAACATCAATCCAACGGGCGGGTCCGCAACCGAACCCGAACGCGCCCTGGCAGACCGGCCCTGCACGAAGCCGCCGAAACGATCCTCGAAGCCCGCCTGTCCCAGGTCTTCCCGAGCGAGTGCCGCCACCACCGCCCTTAACGGATTGACCCTCCATCCGGAACCGGCCAGGATCCAGGAATGCCGACGCACACCGTCCAGCCCTCCCCCACCCTCCGCAGCCGCGCCGAGCACAGCGGCGACGCCTGCCGCCGATGGCTCGCCGAACTCCCGGACCTCGTCGCCGAGTTCGAGACGCGCTGGTCGATCACCGTCGGCGAACCGCTGCCCGACGCGAATGAGGGCTATGTGGCCCGTGCGGTGCGCGAGGACGGGACCCCCGCCGTCCTGAAGCTGAATCTTCCGCTCGATCACCGGCGCAACCAGATCGACGTGCTCGAACGGGCGCGAGGCCACGGCTACGCCCGGGTCCACGCCGCCGACCGCGAGCGGCAGGCGATCCTGCTCGAAGCTTTGGGGCCGTCACTCGCCAGCCTCAAGCCCGCACCCGCGCGGCTGTTCGGCGTCCTCGGTGCCGTTCTCGCCCAGGCCTGGTCGATCCCGGTCGACGAGGCGACACTGTGGTTCGGCGAGCGCAAGGCGGGCGACCTGGCCGCGATGATCGAGCACCATTGGGGTGCGTACGGCAAGCCCTGCTCCGCCAAGGTGGTCGACCTGGCGCTTCGCTACGCGGACCGCCGCTCCGCCGCACACGATCCCGACCGGTGCGTCAACGCCCACGGCGACCCGCACGCGGGCAACGCACTCCAGGTGCAGGAGCCCAGGCCTGGCGCCGAGGCCGGGTTCGTGTTCATCGACCCTGACGGCGGGGCCATCGAGCCGGCCTACGACCTCGGCGTGATCCTCCGGGACTGGGACGACGAGATCGCCGCCTCGCGCGACCCGCTCGCCTTCACCCGGCGGCTGTGCACGCTACTCGCCGATGCGACCGGCGTGGACTGGCAGGCGATCTGGGAGTGGGGCTTCATCGAGCGCGTCGCGACGGGCCTGTGGGTCCTCGAGTTCGGCCAGGAGTGGGGCCGCGACAAGCTCGCCGTCGCCGAACGCCTCATCGGCGGCCGCTGACGGCTCGGCGCGGGTGGACGCGGGCGAGT
>NZ_JAPZVQ010000013.1:0-77791 GCF_027622945.1 Glycomyces lechevalierae
GCCATCGCGTTCTTCACCGAGCTCGGCATGGAGGTGGAGGGCCGGGCGACGGTCGAAGGCGAGTGGGCCGACCGGCTCACCGCGCTCGACGGCCTCCGCTCGGACATCGCGATGCTGCGCACCCCGGTCGCCCTCGCGGTCGCCGTGGATCTCGTAGTGCAGCGGGATCGCGTCCGCCTGCGGCTCGCGCTTGCGCAGGCTGAAGGGCACCAGGACGGCGGCGACCCACAGGACGCCGGCGCCGAGCATGTGCAGGCCCACCAGGATCACGGGCAGGTCCAGGTAGTACTGGGTGTAGCCGATGACGCCCTGCAGGAGCTCGACCACGAGCAGCGTGTAGGCCGCGCGCATCGCGGCGTTCGGGGCCTTCACCGCGTGCAGCGCCGCGATCAGCGCCACCGTGAGGCCGACCAGCAGCCACACCAGGTCCGCGTGGAACTGCGACATCAACGCCGGGTCGAGGCCGTTGCGGGGCGTGTCCGCGTCGCCCGCGTGCGGGCCGGAGCCGGTCACCACGACGCCGAGCACGATCACCGCGAACGCCACGCCCACGAGCCCGCGTGCGAGGAGCCGCACCGGGTGGGGGACCAGGGGCACCACGTCGCCGTCGGGCTCGCCCGAGCGCACGTACAGCGCCACCGAGAGCGCCACCAGCGGGATCGACGCCAGGAAGTGCGCGCCCACGACCCACGGGTTCAGGCCCGTCCAGACCGTGATGCCGCCGAGGATCGCCTGGACCGGCACGTACAGGCACGCGCCGAACGCCAGCTTCACCAGCGACGACCGCTGCGGGATCCGCCGCCACGCCGCCACCAGGGCGCCGATCGCGATCGCGACGAGCACCCAGGTCAGCACCCGGTTCCCGAACTCGATCGCCCCGTAGATCCCCATCTCAGGGGTCGCCACCAGCGAGTCGGTGGTGCATTTGGGCCACTCCGGGCAGCCCAGGCCCGACTCGGTCAGCCGCACCGCGCCGCCGGTCACGATGATGCCGACGTTCGCGATCACGCTCGCGAGCGCCCACCGGCGCACCGCGCCCGGGGCCCCAAACCACCGCTGCAACAGGTTCACGCCGCGAATTTATCCTTGCGCCCGCACCGGCATTCGGGCCGGGTCTCGCAGTGTGGGCTGGGACGACACCCGGGGAGTGTGAGGTTAGGCAAACCTGCGTGCCCCGTCTCACCGGTGGCCGTCTCGACGCGCCCATTCGAATTAAGTAACATTTACCTTGTGGAAATGGTGACGAGGGCTACCAGCCACTCGACGGACGGGGAGACCCGCCGCCGAGTGACCCGGTTGCTGCTCGAACGCGGCCAAGCCACGGCCGCCGACCTCGCGCACGACCTCGGCATCACCGCCACCGCCACCCGCCGCCATCTGGACGCCATGGAAGCCGAAGGCCAGGTCGAGACCCGCGTGGTCAGGACCTCCGGACGCGGACGGCCCGCCAAGAGCTACCAGCTCACGCCCGCCGCCCGCACCAGCTTCGGCCACACCTACGACGACCTCGCGATGGAGGCGCTGCGCTGGATCCGCCGCTTCGAAGGCGAGGACGCCGTCGGCGGCTTCGCCGCCGAGCAGGTCGCGCGCCTGGAGGCCCGCTGCCGGGCCGCCATGGACGCGGTCGACTCGGACGACTCGATGGCACGCGCGCAGGCGCTGGCCACCGCCATGTCGGGCGAGGGCTACGCCGCCACGGCGTCGGTCATCGCCTCGGGCGGGCAGATCTGCCAGCACCACTGCCCGGTGGCGGGCGTGGCCGCGGAGTTCCCGCAGCTGTGCGAGGCGGAGACGCGGGTGATCAGCCGCCTGCTGGGCGTCCACGTCCAGCGGCTGGCGACGATCGCCAACGGGGACGGGGTGTGCACCACCCACGTTCCCGGCACGAACCGGGGCCGGCAGGCCACGGGCGCGAGCGGTGGAAGCGGCCCGGTGCCGCTGCCCGACCCCGAACGCGCAGACCGATAACCCGACAGGTCAAAGGTGAGACTTGAGATGACCGACACGCAGAAGAGCGAACCGCTGAGCCAGGCCGAGGCACTCGCCTCCCTGGAGCGGTACGAGTACGGCTGGGCCGACTCGGACGCCGCCGGTGCGAACGCGCGCCGCGGTCTGACCGAAGAGGTCGTCCGCGACATCTCCGCGCGCAAGAACGAACCCGAGTGGATGCTCGACCTGCGACTGAAGGGCCTCAAACTCTTCGGCCGCAAGCCGATGCCCAACTGGGGCGCCGACCTGTCCGGGATCGACTTCGACAACATCAAGTACTACGTCGAGGCCTCCGAGCGCCAGGCCGAGTCCTGGGAGGACCTGCCCGAGGACATCAAGAAGACCTACGACAAGCTGGGCATCCCCGAGGCCGAGCGCCAGCAGCTCGTCTCCGGCGTCGCCGCCCAGTACGAGTCCACGGTGCTCTACCACTCCATCCGCGAGGACCTGGAGCAGCAGGGCGTCATCTTCATGGACACCGACACGGGCCTGCGCGAGCACCCGGAGATCTTCAAGGAGTACTTCGGCTCCGTGATCCCGGTGGGCGACAACAAGTTCGCCGCGCTCAACACCGCGACCTGGTCGGGCGGCTCGTTCATCTACGTGCCCAAGGGCGTCCACGTGGACATCCCGCTCCAGGCCTACTTCCGGATCAACACCGAGAACATGGGCCAGTTCGAGCGCACGCTCATCATCGCCGACGAAGGCTCGTTCGTGCACTACATCGAGGGCTGCACCGCCCCGGTGTACTCCTCGGACTCGCTGCACTCCGCGGTCGTCGAGATCATCGTGAAGAAGGACGCCCGCGTCCGCTACACCACGATCCAGAACTGGTCGTCGAACGTCTACAACCTGGTCACCAAGCGCGCGATCGCCGAGCAGGGCGCGACCATGGAATGGGTCGACGGCAACCTCGGCTCCAAGGTCACCATGAAGTACCCGGCCGTGGTCATGGTCGGCGAACACGCCAAGGGCGAGGTCCTGTCGGTCGCCATGGCCGGCGAGGGCCAGCACCAGGACACCGGCGCGAAGATGACCCACGCCGCCCCGAACACCTCCTCGACCATCGTGTCGAAGTCGATCTCGCGCGGCGGCGGGCGCACCTCGTACCGCGGCCTCGTGCAGGTCAACGAGGGCTCGTACCACTCCAAGTCCACCGTGAAGTGCGACGCGCTGCTGGTCGACACCATCTCGCGCTCGGACACGTACCCGTACGTCGACATCCGCGAGGACGACGTCGACATGGGCCACGAGGCGACGGTCTCCAAGATCGGCGAGGACCAGATGTTCTACCTCATGAGCCGAGGCCTGACCGAGGACGAGGCGGCGGCGATGATCGTCCGCGGCTTCATCGAGCCCATCGCGAAGGAACTCCCGATGGAGTACGCCCTCGAGCTCAACCGCCTGATCGAGCTGCAAATGGAAGGCGCCGTCGGATGACGGCCGGGAAGCGCGCCAGCGTGCTTCCCGAACCATCACCGGCTGAGTGGGAATGATAGGAACCAGAGAGATTTCATGAGCATCGAATTGGCCACCGGCGCCAAGCCGCACACCCACGGCCTCGGCGAGGTGCCCCCGAAGACGAAGTCGCAGCTGCTGCGCTCGTTCGAGCCCGCGGACTTCCCGGCCCTCACCGGCCGTGAAGAGGACTGGCGGTACACGCCGATCAAGCGCCTCGCCGGACTCGACAGCGTCGAGACCGCCGCGGCCGCCAAGGCCGCCGAGTACGCGATCCGCAGCCTGCCCGCGGGGGTCACCGCCGAAGCCGTCGGCAAGGACGACAAGCGCCTGGGCTCGATCCTGACCCCGTTCGACCGCCCCAGCGCGGTCGCCTGGGCCAAGACCGAGAAGGCCCTGCTCGTCGCCGTCGCGCCCGAGACCAGCGTGTCCGAGACCGTGTGGCTCGACGTCACCGGCGGCGGCCTCGACGGCGCCACCTGGGCGCACACGTACATCGAGGTCGGCCACCACGCCGACGTCACGCTCATCGTGCGCCACACCGGCCAGGCCCGCCTCGGCGACAACGTCGAGATCTCTGTCGGCGACGGCGCGCACCTGCGCCTCGTCGTGGTCGCCGAATGGGACCGCGAGGCCACCCACGTCGAGCACCAGAAGGCCCGCCTCGGCCGCGACGCCAAGCTCGACCACATCGCCGTCACGCTCGGCGGCGACCTGGTCCGCCAGTACCTGTCGGTCGACTACGCCGGCCGCGGCGGCTCCGTGGACGCCTTCGGCCTCTACTTCGCCGACGCCGAGCAGCACCTCGAGCACCGCCAGCTCGTGGACCACTCCGTGCCCGACTGCCGCTCGAACGTGAACTACCGCGGCGCCCTCCAGGGCGAGACCGCGCGCACCGTGTGGGTCGGCGACGTCCTCATCCAGGACGCCGCCACCGGCACCGACACGTACGAGATCAACCGCAACCTCGTCCTCTCCGACGGCGCCCGCGCCGTCTCGGTCCCCAACCTGGAGATCGAGACCGGCGAGATCGTCGGCGCCGGCCACGCCTCGGCGACCGGCCGCTTCGACGAGGAGCACCTGTTCTACCTCCAGTCGCGCGGCATCCCCGAGGCCGAGGCCCGCCGCCTGGTCGTCAAGGGCTTCTTCAACGAGATCATCCAGAAGATCCCGGACGAGGACCTGCGCGAGGAGCTCACCGAGCTCGTCGTCGCCCGCCTCGACGCCGGAAAGTTCCTGGCTCCCGAGGACCTCGAGGCCGGTGCCACCGCATGACCGACAACGATTTCCTGCGTGTGTGCGCGCTCGACGAACTGCCGGAGGGCGAGGCCGTCGCGGCCGACATCCACGGCACGTCGATCGTGCTCGTGCGCCGGGGCGAGGAGGCGTTCGCCCTCCACGACGAGTGCTCCCACGCGGCCGTGGCGCTCTCCGAGGGCGACGTCGAGGACTGCTCGATCGAATGCTGGCTCCACGGGTCGACCTTCGACCTGCGCACCGGCAAACCGTCCGGCCCGCCCGCCACGGAGCCGGTCCGGACCTACCCGATCGAGGTCCGCGACGGCGACGTCTACCTCAGCCTGAAACCCAAGACCACCGAAAACGCCTGAAGGAATTAGTCATGAGCAAGCTCGAGATCCGCGACCTGCACGTCTCGGTCAACACCGACGAGGGCGCCAAGCCGATCCTGCACGGCGTCGACCTCACCATCAGCTCCGGCGAGACGCACGCCATCATGGGCCCCAACGGCTCCGGCAAGTCGACCCTCGCCTACTCCCTGGCCGGGCACCCGAAGTACGAGATCACCGGCGGCGAAGTCCTCCTCGACGGCGAGGACGTCCTCGCCATGAGCGTCGACGAGCGCGCCCGCGCCGGCCTCTTCCTCGCCATGCAGTACCCGGTCGAGGTCCCCGGCGTCTCGGTCTCCAACTTCCTGCGCACCGCCAAGACCGCCGTCGACGGCGAGGCCCCCAAGATCCGCACCTGGATGAAGGACCTCAAGGGCGCGATGGCCGAGCTGAAGATGGACGAGGCGTTCATCAACCGCAACGTCAACGAGGGATTCTCCGGCGGCGAGAAGAAGCGGCATGAGATTCTGCAGATGGAGCTGCTCAAGCCCAAGATGGCCATCCTCGACGAGACCGACTCCGGCCTCGACGTCGACGCCCTCCGCATCGTCTCCGAGGGCATCAACCACGCCAAGGCCACGAGCAACCCGGGCGTCCTGCTCATCACGCACTACACGCGCATCCTGCGGTACGTGAAGCCCGACTTCGTCCACGTCTTCGTCGACGGCAAGATCGCCGAAGAGGGCGGGCCCGAACTCGCCGACAAGCTCGAAGCCGAAGGCTACGAGTCCTACGTCGGCGCGAAGGCCGCCTAGCCAACAGGAAGAAGGAGCCCGTGGAGGCTGCAAGCAAGCTCGACGTCGAAGCCATTCGCGCCGACTTCCCGATCCTGCAGCGCAGGATCGGGGACAAGACGCTGGCCTACCTCGACTCGGCCGCGACCTCGCAGAAACCCGTCCAGGTCGAGGACGCCATGCGCCGCTTCACCGAGCACTCGAACGCGAACATCTCGCGCTCGGTCCACACGCTCGGTGCCGAGGCCACGGAGGCCTACGAAGGCGCCCGCGCCAAGGTCGCCGCGTTCATCGGCGCCCCGAGCCCCGACGAGGTGGTGTTCACCAAGAACTCCACCGAGTCGATCAACCTGATGGCCTACGCCTTCCAGAACGCCGCGCTCGACCCGTCGGCCGACCCGCGCTTCCGCATCGGGCCCGGCGACGAGATCGTCGTGACCGAGATGGAGCACCACGCCAACCTCATCCCGTGGCAGCAGCTCGCGCTGCGCACCGGGGCGACGCTGAAGTGGATCGGCATCACCGACGCCGGCCGCCTCGACATCGACACCGTCGACGAGGTCATCACCGAACGCTGCAAGGTCGTCTCCTTCGTCCACGTCGCCAACCTGCTCGGCACGGTCAACCCGACCTCGCAGATCACCCGGCGCGCCCGCGAAGTCGGCGCCCTCGTCGGCCTCGACGCCTCCCAGTCCGTCCCGCACCTTCCCGTGGACGTGACCGAGCTCGGCGTCGACTTCATCGCCTTCACCGGCCACAAGATGCTCGGACCCACCGGCATCGGCGTCCTGTGGGCGAGAGCGGAACTGCTCGACGCCATGCCGCCGTTCCTCACGGGCGGCTCCATGATCAAGACCGTCACCATGGAGCACACCACGTTCGCCGACGCGCCCGCGAAGTTCGAGGCCGGCACGCCGCCGATCGCCGAAGCCGTGGGCCTCGCCGCCGCCGTCGACTACCTCGACAAGCTCGGCATGGCCAACGTGCGCGCCCACGAGAAGGCGTACGTCGCGTACATGCTCGACCGCCTCGAAACGGTCGACGGGCTCGAGATCATCGGCCCGCGCGTCCCGATCGGGCGCGGCGCCACGGTCTCCTTCACCTTCGAAGGGGTCCACCCCCACGACGTCGGGCAGATCCTCGACGCCGAGGGCATCGCCGTCCGGGTCGGCCACCACTGCGCCAAACCCACCTGCGAACGCTTCGGTGTCAACGCCACCACGCGCGCTTCCGGGTACATCTACAACACTCACGAGGAAATAGACCGACTCGTGGAGGCGTTGGGCCAGGTGCGAAAGGTGTTCGGCTGATGAATCTCGACGAGCTCTACCAGGAAGTCATCCTGGACCACTACAAGCGCCCGCGCGGCGCCGGCCTCCGCGAACCCTACGAGGGCGAGTCGCACCAGGTCAACCCGACCTGCGGCGACGAGATCACCCTCCGGGTCCACGTGGAGGGCGACAAGGTCGCCGACGTCTCCTACGACAACGTCGGCTGCTCCATCTCCAAGGCCTCCGCCTCCGTCATGTACGAGCTGATCAACGGCGCCACCGTTGACGACGCGCTGGCGAAGCTGGCCGAGTTCACCGAGCTGATGAACTCCAAGGGCCAGTCCGAGGGCGACGAGGAGTCCCTTGAGGACGCCGTCGCGTTCGCGGGCGTCTCGAAGTACCCGATGCGCGTCAAGTGCGCGCTGCTGGGCTGGAAGGCGTTCCAGGACGCCCTGGTCCGCGCAGAAGCCTCGATCCCCGGAAGGACCGACGCATGACCGACACCGTGAAGGCCAAAGAGGACGACATCCTCGAGGCCATGAAAGACGTCGTCGACCCCGAGCTGGGCATCAACGTGGTCGACCTCGGCCTCATCTACGGCGTGCACGTGGACGAGCAGAACGTGGTCACCCTCGACATGACCCTCACCTCGGCGGCCTGCCCGCTGACGGACGTCATCGAGGACCAGTCCCGCTCCGCCCTGTGCAGCGGCCCCGAGGGCGGCCTCGCCGCCGACCTCAAGATCAACTGGGTGTGGATCCCGCCGTGGGGCCCCGACAAGATCACCGACGACGGCCGCGACCAGCTCCGTGCGCTGGGGTTCAATGTCTGACGAAGTCAGACTTGAACGATGAGCGCAGCAATGTGTAAATGGTGAAGACGCGCCCCGCCTCAGGCGGCGGCAGGATCGTCGAGGTCGAACCCGAACGCCTCCCGCGCTGGGTCGCGAACTTCGCCGAACGCAACGGCGGCATCGCGACCCATCATGCCGAGGGCAACGCCTGGACGATCGAATCGAACGAGGGAACGTCGGCCAGTGTCGTCTGGACACTGGCCGGCGGCCTCCCCGCCGACTGGCTCCTCGACGACGACCCGCTGAAAGCCGCCGAGCACCTGCGCGAGTACGCGCTCGAACCGCGCCGCATCGCCGTGCTCCTCGCCCGCAAGAGCGCCTACTCCGTGGGCGTCCTCGCCGACGGCCGCATCCTCGCCTCCAAGACCGACACCGCCTACGTCCAAGGCAAGACCAAGGCCGGAGGCCAGTCCCAGCAGCGCTTCGCCCGCCGCCGCGACGGCCAGGCCAAAGCCGCCGAGAAACGCGCCCGCGACGCCGTCTTCGCCGTCCTCGGCGCCGCCGAATACGACACCCTCGTCACCGGCGGGCCCGTGGAAGGCATCCTCGAAGACGCCCGCCTCGCCGCCCTCCGCCCCGCCGTCCACTTCGGCGACATCCCCGAACCCAAGCAGGCCCTCCTCACCGAGACCGCCTACCGCGCCATAGGTTTCCGCATCCGCCTTTCGGCGTAGTGCGCCCGCGGGCGCCCGCGTCCTACACTGAGCCTTCACGCCCCTCCACGAAGGACACTGCCGATGCGCAGCACGCCCCTCCGAGCCCTCCTGCTCGCCGTCGCGATCCAACTGGTCCGCTTCGGGCTCATCGTCGGATCGCTCGCCATCGCCCCCGACCTCGGCATTCACGGCTGGTACCAAGGGCTGTTCGCCAACGCCGTGTGCGCGGTCTTCGCCGCCGCGGTCGTCACCTGGCTGCGGCTGTGGTCGCATACCGGCATCGCGGTCCTGTGGCGCTCCAAGCGCGCGGCACTCCTCCTGCTGCCCTTCGTGATCGAGGCCCTCATCTGGGTCGTGTACCCGGGCGGCTTCGGGCCGGAGGAGCCCGGGTACGGGCTCTGGGCGCTCACGCTGCTGCTCGTCGGCGTCAACGAGGAGCTGACCTCGCGGGTCGCGGTGCTGCAGACGCTCCGCACGGCCTTCCGGGTGGCCCCGGCGGTCGCGCTGGCGGGTGTCATGTTCGGGCTGCAGCACCTGTCGCTGCTGGCGACCGGCGATCCGTCGGCCGAGGACGTGCTGGTGATCCTGGTGATCTCGGGCGTCTACGGGTTCGCGCTGGGCGCCTACCAGGCCCGCTTCGCGTGGGTGCTGCCGCTGATCCTGGTCCACGCCGCGAGCGACTTCACGCAGGTCCTCACCGAGGCGCCGGTCCCGTTCGCGATGCACATCGCGATCACGTTGAGCCTGCTCGCCTTCGGCCTCTGGCTCCTCCGAGGCCGGAAGGACGCCCCGACCGGGGCGCCGCTCATCCCGGTGGGACGCCCCGGCCGCTAGGGCTTTCCGGCGGCCTGCTCGTACGAGGCCGTGACCGCGGCGATCGCGATCTCGAGTTCGGCCTCGTCGCGCGGGGCGTAGAGCATGACGATGCCGTCGGGGAAGCCGGGGCGGCGGGTGATCGGGTGCGGTTCGAGCCAGCCTTGCGGGGCGAGGGCGTCGATGAGCGGCCGAGGCAGGACGAGGTGCATGAAGCCGGTCTTGTGGAGGTGCCCGAACTCGTCGAGGCCGGGCATGAGGAACGCGTGCTCGGGGCCGCCTCGGTCGTGGAGCCGGAAGGCCAGCGAGGAAGGCTCGGACACCTGGCTCGGGCCGGTGAATACGCCCGGAAGCGCCTCGGCGTGCGCCGCGAGGGCGGCGCGGATCTCCGGCGGGGAGAACTGGTCGAGCTGGTCGTGCGGGATCTCGAGGCCCGTGGTGGCGGGGCGTTCCCCGCGGCGGGCGGGCCAGTCGGTGGCGGTCGGCATGGCGGTCTCCTTTTCGTCGCAACGTACTGGGAGTACGTTGGCTCTCCTCGGTCGAGTATTGGAGGCGCCAGGCGATGGCACAAGACGGCACTTCTTCCAGCCCAACGCACCTCGATGTGCGTCAGCAGCTCGCGGACGGGGACCGGATCTGCGGTGTGAGGGACGTCCTGGACCGGATCGGCGACAAGTGGAGCCTGCTGACCATGGCGCGGCTCATCGGCGGACCGCAGCGCTACTCGGATCTGCGGCGCACCGTGGAAGGCGTCTCGCAGCGGATGCTGACGGTGACGTTGCGGAGCCTGGAGCGGGACGGCCTGGTGACGCGGACGGTGACGCCGACGTCGCCGCCGCGCGTGGACTACGAGCTGACCCCCGTGGGGGAGACCCTGGCGGTGGAGGTGGCGACGCTGATCGGTTGGGCGGAGGCGCATCGCGGCTACGTGGCGGCCGCCCGCGAGCGGTTCGACCGGGAGGCGGGGGAGCGGTGAGCCCCGGACCGGCCGCGCCGGCCCGGGGCCTGAGCTAGGGCGCGAAGGTGAGCGCGGTGGACCAGTTGCCCTCGATCTCGCCCTGGACCTTCATGTGCAGCAGTTGGAAGGCCTCGAGCGCGAGTGCGTGCTTGCGGCCGCCCACGTCGATGGGACGCAGGTCGGCGTCGGTGCAGAGGCTCGCGATCTGCTTGCGAGCGTCGGCGTCGTCGCCCGCGATGAAGACGTCGAGCCGGCCGGTGTTGGCGAGGCGGGACGAGAAGGTGGTGTTGAAGGCCTTGACGACCTTCGCTCCCGGCGCGGCCTCGGCGATCTCGTCGGCCGCGGACTTGCCGGGCGGGGTGACGAGGCCGTCGAGGGTGTCGTAGTCGACCGGGTTGCAGATGTCGACGACGATCTTGCCTTTGAGCTGGTCGGCCCACAGCCCTGCGATCTCCTTGTTGCCCTCGTAGGGCATCGCGAGGATGACGACCTCGGCGCCGGCGGCGCTGTCGAGGCCTTCGCCCGAGGCGCTGTCGCCCAGGTCCTCGGCGAGGTCCGCGGCCTGGTCGGGGTCGCGGTCGGCGATGCGCACCTGGTGGCCGCCGCGCACGAGCCGCAGTCCGATGCCGCGGGACATGTCGCCGGCGCCGATGATCAGTACTTCCATGGTTCCTCCTCGTGTTCGGACTGTTCGGAGCGTCGTCAGGGCGAGGTGTCGGCGCGGATCTCGTGGGCCGCGGTCTCGGGGTCGTCGCGGCGGTGCTCGTCGCCGTGCAGGGTCAGGTTCGGGAGGAGGAGGGTGAGGACGATGCAGGTGGCGGTGATGCAGGCGGCGACGAGGAAGACGTCGTCGAGGCCGTCGGTGAAGGCGTGCTGCACGACCGACCGGATCGGGTCGGGAAGGGCGGCGATGGCGGTGGGCGATTGGGTGATCGCGGCGAGGTCGTCGGTGCTGAAGCCCGCCGCCTCTTCCGGTGAGAGCCGCGCGAGGGCGGCGGGCAGGTTCGCCGTGAGCTCGGTGTCGAGAGTGGCGTTCATGACCGCGCCGAGGATGCTGGTGCCGATGGCGCCGCCGAGGGTGCGGGCGAAGGTGTTGGTGCTGGTGGCGACCCCGAGGTCGGCCATGGTGACGATGTTCTGCATGGCGAGCACGAGCGGCTGCATGAACAGGCCCATGCCGAGGCCGAGCACCAGCATGTAGGTGGAGCTCTGCCACAGGGGCGTGTCGAGGTGCAGCTGTGTGAAGAGGATGAGCCCGATCGTGGTGATCACCGATCCGGCGACGAGGAACCACTTGTAGCGCCCGACCCGCGAGATGAAGAAGCCCGAGGCGATCGAGCTGAGCACGATGCCGCTCATCATGGGCAGCATGAGCAGCCCTGATTGGGTGGGCGTGTAGCCGCGGACCATCTGGAAGAACAGCGGGATGTAGACGATCCCGGCGAACATGGCGATGCCGAAGACGAGCGCGATCACGGTGGCGAGGGTGAAGGTGCCCTGCCTGAACATGTGGAGCGGCAGGATCGGCTCCGAAGCGCGGGTCTCGGCCCAGACGAAGACGACGGCGAGGACGCCGGCGGCGGCGAGCAGGGAGACGATCACCGGCGAGGACCAGGCGTACTCCTTGCCGCCCCACGTGACGGCCAAGAGCAGGCAGACGACGGCGGGGACGAGGAGCCCGGCGCCGAGGTAGTCGATCTTGTGCTGCCGGGTCGGGACGGGGTGCCTGCGCAGGACCGAGTTGACGGCGACGAGCGCGACGAGGCCCGTGGGCAGGTTGATGTAGAAGATCCAGCGCCAGTCGACCTCGGCGAGCCAGCCGCCGAGCACAGGGCCGGCCACTGAGGCCACGGCGAAGACGGCGCCGAAGAGCCCCTGGTACTTGCCGCGTTCACGGGGCGGGAGGACGTCGGAGACGATGGTGAAGGCGAGGGTCATGAGGCCGCCCGCGCCCAGGCCCTGGAGGCCGCGGAAGAGGATGAGCTGCAGCATGGTCTGCGAGATCCCGGCGAGCGCGGACGCGGCGAGGAAGATCGCGATGGCCATCAGGATGATCGGGCGACGGCCGTAGAGGTCGGAGAGCTTCCCGTACAGCGGGGTCGAGGCGGCGGTGGCGATGAGGTAGGCGGTGACGACCCACGTGTACTCGGACATGCCGTTGAGGTCGCCCACGATGGTGGGCAGCGCGGTGCCGACGATGGTCTGGTCGAGCGCGGCGAGGAACACCGTCAGCATCAGCGCGCCGAACAGGGTCGCCAGTTCGCCTCGCTGGAGGCGCTGACCGGTCCACGCGTTGTCGCCCATGCCGGTGAGCGTAGGGCCCGCCTCCGCGGAGGCGGGCCGAAACGACTCATTCGGGGGCGCTGGTCAGCACTTCCTTCTTGGACTCCGTCTTTCGGCCGCCGTCAGCGCTTGCCGTCGACGGCCCAGGAACCGGCGGGCACGATGACGTTCCCGACCTGCGCCTCCCGCTCGGTGTGGTTGATGATGAACCGCCAGGGGCCGCGGTCGACCACGTCGAGGCCGGGGCGGCCGGGGCCGCTGAGCTTGAGCTCCTCGAAGAGGCGGTCCCACGCGTCGTCTACGAGCTTGCAGGACACGTACCAGGCCTCGCCCTCGCCGAACGGGTTCACCGTGACGGCGGGCTGGTTCTCGATCACGTCGCCCGTGGCGTACTGCGTGACGCACTGGGCGCCGCGCAGCTCCACGAGCTCGCAGAACCGCTCGGCCGCACCGAAGTTCCACAGCGCCCGCGGCTCCCCGGCGGGCTGGGGCAGGTGCTCGGTGACGCGGATGCCGAACAGGTCGGTCATGCCGCCGAGGTACCCGTCGAGCCACACCTGGCAGTGCTCGTCCACCGCACCCGTGAGGTACGAGGCGACGAGCCGCCCGCCGCCGGCGGTGAACCAGCGCAGGTTCTCGGCCCCGGCCCGGCTGAGCACGTAGGTGGTCGGCGCGATCACGGTCTTGTACTTCGAGAGGTCGCCCTCGGGGGCGGCGAAGTCGGCGACGACGCCGCGGTCGCGCAGCACGCGGTGGATCTGGGCGACGTTCTCGAGGTAGTCGACGGGGCCGGGCAGGTGCGCGCCGCCGCCGGTGGCCCACCACGACTCGGGGCTCCACAGGATCGCGACGTCCGTCTCGACCGGCTCGGCCACGGTGTGCGCGATCCCGGGCAGCGTGTTCCCGAACTCGGTGACCTCCCGGAACACGCGGGTGTTCTTGCCCGCGTGGGGGAGGAGCGCGGAGTGCCACTGCTCGGCGCCGCCGCGCCCGGCCCGCCACTGGAAGAACATGGCGCCCTTGGAACCGCGGCTGATGTGGATCATCGAGTGGCGGGCCATGCGGCCCGGGGACTTGGCGATCCGGCCGTCCTTGGAGTGGAGGGTCCCGGCGGCCTGCTCCATCAGGAGCCAGTCCCCGCCGCCCGCCCAGGACCGGCACAGGTCGGCGTGCAGAGCGACCTGCTGCTCGGCGCGCTCGTCCGGCGCGGACGGGTACGAGTCGAACGCCACCAGGTCCACTTCGGACGCCCACTTCCAGGGGTCGACCGGGACCCACTGCCCGAACACGAAGTTCGTGGTGATCGGAATGTCCGGGTTCGCCGCCCGCAGGATCTCGCGCTGCTCCTTGAAGTGCTCCAGCATCGCGTCCGACGTGAACCGCTTGAAGTCGAGCTCGTGCGCCGGATTCGAGAGGTACTGCGTCGCCCGCGGAGCGAGGATCTGCTCCCACTCGCCGTAGTGCTGGCTCCAGAACGAGCCCCACCACGCCGCGTTCAACGCGTCGAGCGTCGAGTACTTCTCCTGCAGCCACACGCGGAACGCCCGCTCGGCGTGCTCCGAGAACGTCGACGAGCCGTACTCGTTGTGCACGTGCCACATCGCCAGCGCCGGGTGCTCCGCGTACCGCTCGGCCAGCTTCGCCGCGATCGCCCGGGACGCCTCCCGGTAGGCCGGCGCGCAGATGTCGTACGTGTCGCGCGAACCGTGCACCTGCCGCACCCCATCGGGCCGCGTGTTCAGCGCTTCCGGGTGGGCCAGCGTGAACCACGGCGGCGGCGACGCCGTCGGGGTCGCCAGGTTCACCGCGATGCCGCCCGCGTGCAGCTTGTCCAGCACCGTGTCGAGCCACCCGAAGTCGTACTCGCCCTCGCGCGGCTCCAGCCGGGCCCAGGAGAACACGCCCACGCTGACGAGGTTCACACCCGCCTCGCGCATCAGCATGACGTCGTCGTCCCAGACCTCTTCGGGCCACTGCTCGGGGTTGTAGTCGCCGCCGTAACTCAGGCCTTCGACGCCTTTGGGCCAGTCCATGGGGTGCTCCTCGCGCGCATCGCACGGGCGCGGCAGGGGAGGCGCGCCCGCATCGGTCGATTAGTTGCATGACAAAACTAACCGTGTCTGGGTGGTTTCGCCAGCCTAATGCGAGCGCGTGACACATCTCCCGGGGGCTACTGCGCCGCCGTCAGCGCCTGGAACCGCTCCGCACGCAGCCGCTCCGGCCACGTGTCGTCGATCGGCCGCAGCTGCGACGGGTCCACCCCGATCGCCCACGCCAGCAGCAGATCCGCCAGCCTCGGGTTCCGCGCCAGGCCCGGACCGTGCATGTACGTGCCGATCACGTGCCCCGCCCAAGCGCCCTCGGTCGCACCGTCGTTGCCGATGCCGGCCGTCACCCGCGCCAGCGGCTGCACCGCCTCGCCCAGATGCGTGCGCCCCCCGTGGTTCTCGAACCCCGTGATCGGCCCGATCCCGAGCTGCGGCGCCGCGTCCCCCGCGATCTCGCCGACCGCCCGCGACGGGCCCCGGTCCGACCGCAGGTCGAGAATGTTCAAACCCTCGTACGCCCGGCCGTTCGCATAGAACGACGAGCCCAGCAACTGGTAGCCCGCGCAGATCGCCAGGATCGGCTTCCCCGCCTCGGCCGCCCGGTTCAACGCCCCGTCCTGCAGCAGCCGGTCCGCCGCCACCGCCTGCGGCCCGTCCTCGCCGCCGCCGATCAGGTACATGTCCGCAGTGTGCGGGACCCGCTGGTCGCTGCGGACCTGCATCGGCTCCACGTCGATCCCCCGCGCGCGGGCCCGGTGGGCCAGCACCAGCAGGTTCCCCCGGTCGCCGTACGTAGACAAGAGGTCGGGGTAGAGCCAGACGATGCGCAAAGTGCTCAAAGCCACGGTGAGACGCTACTTTCTCGCTAGTTGACCCGGTTGAATTCGGCGCGGATGTCCTGGAACGCCGTATAGTTCGCCACGACCTCCACCGGCCCCGGCGGCACCGCCGCGATCGCCGCCCGGATGTCGTCCACCACGATGAAGTCCACCCCGTCGACCTCCAGCCGCACCGCCAGGTCCGTGCGGCGGTCGCCCGTCACCACGACCTTCCGGCCCGCCAGCGACGTGAAGTCCACGTCGTAGATCCACGACGTGTCGAAACCGTCCACCTCGCGCGCGTTCAGCGACAGGACCACCGGCGGATGCGGCTCGATCATGTCGAACGACTCCAGCCAGCCCGCCGGGTTCTTCGCCAGGAGCAGCCGGAGCTGGCGCCCCTCGCGCTCGACCTTCGCGTACCGGCCCGCCACCGAGGCCACCTCGGACAGCCGCGGCGCCGCCTGCGCCGGGTCCACCCCGAACAGGCTCGCCACCGCCAGCGCCGTCGCCGCGTTCGCCCGGTTCACCCGGCCCGGGAGCTGCAGCCGCAGCTCGTACCGGCGTCCGTCGGGACCGACGACCGCCTCGCCCTCCTGCGCCACCGACCACTGCGGGCTCGGGCGGTTCAGGCCGCAGTTCGTGCAACGCCAGAACTCCCCGAACCGGTCCAGGTGCGAACCGCAGTTCGGGCAGATCGCCGAGTCCGCCGTCCACGACTGGCCCGCCGCGACCCACACCACGCGCTGGCAGACCGAGGCCGCCCACACGATGAGCGGGTCGTCCGCGTTCGCCACGATCGTCGACTGGCCGGCCGAGGTCTGCAGGGTCTGGCGCCACTTGGCGGCCAGCGCCGTGACCTCCATGGCCCGGTCGAGCTGGTCGCGCGAGAGGTTCAGCAGGGCCACGACCTTCGGGCTCGCCGCGTCCAGCAGCTGCCCGAGGTAGTGCTCGTCGCATTCCAGCGCGGCGTATTCGGCCTTGGGCGCCTTGGCGAGTGCGGTCGTGTGGCCGGTCGGCATGTTCGCGCCGAACGAGTTCGTGGCGACCTTCCCGATCGCCTCGATCGCGGCCGTCGTGAACCGGGTCGTGGTCGTCTTGCCGTTCGTGCCCGAGATCAGCACGACGTGCCGGCCCTCGGCCAGGAGCTCCAGCAGCCGCGGCTCGACGATCAACCCGACGCGTCCGCCGATCACCGAGCCGTCGCCGCGGCCCGTCGCCCGCGAGAGCGCCGCCGCGGTCCGGAGGAGCGTGGTGGCGAATTTCGCGCGTGGGGTCAGATTCGCGCTCATGCGGGCTCGCTTTCGGCTTGATCGGAACCGGTGACTATGCAGAAGAGTTTGTCACATGCGCACCGGAACGCGTGATGAGTGGCGGCAGTGCGTGAGGTGGAGCGGCACGGGCAACCCCGGGCAGCGACGATCGCCGATGCGCCGCCCGCGCCTGGCAGCGCCGACGTTCCCGGGGCCGCTCCACTCCCCGCCACCCCTCGCTCCACAGTGACCGAATGGCCGCGCAGTGTGCGCGTGCTCGTCGCCCTCCGTGCCCGGTTCGTCGCGGTCGCACCGGTCCCTTTGCGCCCCAAGCCACCTCCGGGGGAGGAAGGCGATCGAAATTCACGTCTCAGAGCACGTGTTGCGCACACGTCACTCCACTGTCCTCCACCAACGCTGACCAGCCGTTTCGCCACGCCCACCACGAATGCCACGCGGAAACAACCCCCAAGGGTGGGGGAGAGTGGAGTAAGGTGGGGCGCAATGGTGGGGCCATCGCCCTATCGACGCGGTCGGAGCGGCCGCGCAGCCTGAGAGTCACGGGGGGTGGCGCCGATGTTCCTCGGCACCCACAACCCGCGCCTGGACGACAAGGGCCGCGTCATCCTCCCCGCGAAGTTCAGGGAAGGACTGGCGGAAGGAGTCGTGATCACCAAGGGCCAGGAACGCTGCCTGTACGTGTTCCCCGAAGCGGAGTTCACGCGCATCGCCGAGGCGCTCCAGCAGGCCCCCATGTCCAGCAAGACCGCCCGCGCGTACAGCCGGGTGTTCTTCGCCTCCGCCCACGACGAGGTCCCGGACAAGCAGGGCCGCGTCACCATCCCCCCGCGACTGCGCGAGTACGCCGGGCTGGACCGCGACCTCGCGGTCATCGGCGCCTCGAACCGCGTCGAGATCTGGAACACCCAGACCTGGGACGACTACCTGGAGGCCTCGGAAGAGGCCTTCGCCGACATCGAAGAGGGCGACCTGCCCGAAGGACTGTAGAGAAGGAGGTGAGCGGAATGAACGCCGCGAACGCACCGCACATCCCCGTCATGCTCGACGAAGTGCTCGACTACCTCGCGCCCGCCGCCTCGCGCCCGGGAGCGATCGCCGTCGACGCCACCCTCGGCGCCGGGGGCCACACCGAGGCGCTGCTGACCGCCCACCCCGGTCTCACCGTCATCGGCGTCGACCGCGACCCGACCGCGCTCGAGCTCGCCTCCAAGCGGCTCGCCGGCTTCGGCGAGCGGTTCATCCCGGCCCGCGCCGTCTACGACGCGATCCCGGAGGTGTTGGAGGACAACGGCTTCGACCACCTCGACGCCGTCCTGTTCGACCTCGGCGTCTCCTCGATGCAGCTCGACCAGGCCGACCGCGGCTTCGCGTACAGCCAGGACGCGCGCCTCGACATGCGCATGAACCCGGACGACCGGCTCACCGCCGAGATCGTGGTGAACACCTACGCGCCGGGCGACCTCGTGCGCATCCTGCGCGAGTACGGCGAGGAGAAGTTCGCGACCCGCGTCGTCTCCAGCATCGTCAAGGCCCGCGAGAAGGCCCCGATCACCTCCAGCAGCGAGTTGGCGGACCTCGTGAAGGACGCGATCCCGGCCGCGGCCCGCCGCACCGGCGGCAACCCGGCCAAGCGCACCTTCCAGGCCCTGCGCATCGAGGTCAACGGCGAGCTCGACACCTGGGAGCGCGCGCTGCCCGCCGCGCTCGACGTGACGGCCCCCGGCGGCCGCGTCGTCGTGCTCTCGTACCACTCGCTCGAAGACCGCATCACCAAGCAGGAGTTGGCGAGACGCGCCCGCTCCAACAGCCCGGCCGGCCTCCCCGTCGACCTCCCCGGAACCGAACCCACCTTTCGACTCCTCACGAAGAAGGCCCAGCAACCGACGCAGACCGAACTCGACCGCAATCCGCGCGCGGCGCCCGCCCGGCTCCGCGCCGCGGAACGCATCGCACCGTCCACAGGAGCAGGAGGCGCACCATGAGCGACCAGTACCGTCGCGCGCAAGCCGACCCCGACGAGATCATCAAGGCCGCCCGCCGGCGGGCCCGCGCCGCGTCCTCGCGGCGCCGCGGGCTCGTGGGCGACGCCGATGAATCCGCGCCTGTGTTCGACGGCAACCTGGCCGTACAGCCCGCGACCGCGCCGGTCGAGGCGCCTCCCGTCGAGGCGCCCTCCGCGCCGCAGCGCGAGACCGTGGTGCTCCCGCGCACCCGGACCCGCACCGAGACGAAGGCCAAGCCCGCGCCCGACCCGGTCGAGGTGCCGCGCCCGGCGTTCGTCGGCGGCGTGCTCGCGCTCGTCGTGGCCGGCATCTTCGGCCTGCTCGTGCTCAACACGGTCATCAACGAGGACGCCTACCGGCTGCAGGAGCTGCGCACCCAGGCGGGTGAGCTCGACCAGACCGAGCAGGCGCTCGAGGACGAGCTGTCGAACCTCGACACGCCGGTGAACCTCCAGGCGCGCGCGCAGGAGTTCGGCATGGTGCACCCGGAGAAGGTGACCTTCCTGTACCTGCCCGGCGGTGACACCGTCGAGGTGCCCTGGAACGAGGAGTAAGGACGTCGATGACCGAATCCGACCCCCGTCGACGGCGCGACCCCTCCTCGATCAGTCGAGCCCGCCGTTACACGCCTCGCGGACGCACCGTCCGCGAGGCGGCGGACGGGGCCGAGGACAACCGGGCCCGCGAGAACGGGGCGCGCGACCGCGAGGCCGCGCGCCGCGAGCGCAACCGGAGCACGCAGCAGCACGAGACCGAGGACCTCGCGGCGCGTCGGCGCCGCGAGGCCGCGGCCCGTTCCCGCGAGCGCCGCCAGCGCGAGACCGGCGTCATCACCGAACCCCGCACCCCCGAACCGGAGGCCCGGCGCACCGGCGCGGTCCGCTCGGAACCGGCGCGTCGCACCACCGCCCGCCCCGCGCCCACTCGCCGCACCGGCCCGATCAACCCGCCGCGCCGCGGCGGCCCCCGCGGCACCGTGCGCGCGACCGGCCCGATCGAGGTCCGGCCGCTCGCGAGCCTGCCGCGCATCGGCAACCCCCGGCGGCGGCTGCGCATGGCCGCCGCCTTCGTCATGATCCTGCTGCTCGTCTCCGGCGCGCGCCTCGTGCAGCTCCAGGTCACCGACTCCGCGGCGTACGCCGCCGAGGCGCTCAACCAGCGCCTCACCACCGAACCGCTGCCCGCCGAGCGCGGCGCGATCCTCGACCGCAACGGCAACCGCCTCGCGTACTCCATCGAGGCCAACTACATCGCCGTCGACCCGGTGATGCTCAAGGGCGACCCCGCCGAGCTGGCCGCGACCCTCGCGCCGCTCCTGGCGCTGAAGTCCTCGGACGTCGAGCCGATCCTCTCCACCAAGGAGACCGCCCAGGGCGACCCGATCCGCTTCGCCTACCTGCAGCGCGGCGTCGACCTCGCCATCGGCGACGAGATCCGCGAGATGGAGAACCCGGGCCTCATCATCGGCGAGGACGAGCGCCGCGTCGTGCCCGGACACGACCTGGCCGCCAACGTCATCGGCTTCACCGGCGGCGAGGGCGACGGCCTCGGCGGCCTCGAGGCCACCTACGACGACTGGCTCTCGGGCGAGGACGGCGAGGTCTCCTACGAGCGCAGCCAGTCCGGCCAGCCGATCCCCGGCGCGTTCTACCGCGAGGAGGAGGCGGTGCCGGGCAACGACCTCCAGCTCACCATCGACGACAAGCTCCAGTTCCAGGTGCAGAACATCCTGCAGGAGACGGTGAAGGAGCACGACGCCGAGTTCGGCTCGGCGATGGTCATGGAGGTCGGCACCGGCGAGATGCTGGCGATGGCCTCGACCCCGACCTACGACGCGGCCAACCCGTTCAACGTGGACGACCCCGAGGCGTACCGCGACTACGGCACGCAGGCCACTGTGGAC
This sequence comes from Glycomyces lechevalierae, assembly GCF_027622945.1. Taxonomy (GTDB): domain Bacteria; phylum Actinomycetota; class Actinomycetes; order Mycobacteriales; family Micromonosporaceae; genus Glycomyces; species Glycomyces rutgersensis. Next base: position 20,690 of record NZ_JAPZVQ010000013.1, read on the forward strand.
CCCGGTTCGATCCACAAGGCGATCGTGTTCGCCGCCGCCCTCCAGGAGGGCTGCATCAAGCCCGACGGCACCATGCCCGTCGAGCAGACGATCACCAAGGGCGACACGGTCTACAAGGACGGCTACGAGCACGGCGACGCCGTCCTCAGCCTCGCCGGGATCATCGCCCAGTCCTCGAACGTGGGCACCATCCAGCTCGCCGACTGCATCGGCCCCGAGAAGCTGTACGAGTATCAGCTGGCCTTCGGCCTCGGCAAGCCCACGGGCGTGGGCATCGAGGGCGAGGCCGCGGGCATCGTGCTCCCGCCGGATCAGTGGTCGGGCACCTCGTACGGCTCCGTGCCGATCGGCCACGAGGGCACCACCACGATCATGCAGATGGCCGCGCTGTACGGCGCGATCGCCAACGACGGCGTGTACGTCCAGCCCACGCTCATCGACCAGAAGATCGAGGCCGACGGCACCGTCGTGGAGCAGCCGGACCCGGCGACGCACCGCGTCATCTCGAAGGAGACCGCCGAGAGCCTGCAGTACCTGCTGCAAGCGCCCATCGCGGCCGAGACCGGGACGGGCCGCAACGCCCAGCTCGAGAACTACCACCTCGCCGGCAAGACCGGCACCGGCGGGCTCGTCGTCGACGGGTCCTACGCGCCCGGCAACGTGACCTCGTTCGTGGGATTCGCCCCGGCCGAGGACCCGCAGTACGTGGTGGCCGTGAGCGTCTACGTCCCCGGCGGCGGGGGCGGCGGCTCGACCACCGGCGAGGCGTTCAAGGAGATCAACGAGTTCGCCTTGGGCTACTTCGGGGTTCGCCCCGCGACCGAGCCCGCCCCGGTGTTCGACGTCTGGGGGTGACGCCGCCCCGAACTTCTCCACGAGGGGGAATCGGGGGTCGGCCCCGGGCGTTAGCATCGAAGGCGTCAAGGAAGAAGGAGCCGATTGTTTTGAACGTTGACCCTTGGGCACTGTGCGAGGTCCTGGCGGAACCGGCCGAGGCGCGGGGAGCGGTGCTGCTGCACTTCCTCGACGGGTTCATGGACGCAGGCCAAGCGGGTCGCGGGGTGGTGGACCACCTGTTCAAGACCTGCGAGCACACCCCGGTCGCGTCGTTCGACGTCGACCAGCTCATCGACTACCGGTCCCGGCGGCCCAACCTCACGTTCTCGATCGACCGCTGGTCCGACTTCGAGGCCCCGCAACTGGTCGTGTACCTGATGCGGGACGCCTCGGACAAGCCGTTCCTGCTCATGACGGGCCCCGAGCCCGACTTCGCGTGGGAACGCTTCGTGGACTCCGTGGAGGACCTGGTGGAGCACTGGCACGTGCCGCTCACCCTGGGCTTCCAGGGCATCCCGATGGGGGTGCCGCACACCCGGCCGCTCGGCATGACCGTGCACGCGACCCGGCCCGAACTCGTCTTCGACAACCGGCCGGTCTTCAACGAGGTCACGGTCCCCGGCAACGCCGCGGGCCTCCTCGAGTACCGCCTGGGCGAATCCGGCCGGGACGCGATCGGGCTCTCGGTGCACGTGCCGCACTACGTCATGCAGATGACCTACCCGGCCGCCTCCATGCGCCTCCTCGAGGGCATCCGCGAGGCCACCGGCCTCGACCTGCCCTCGGACGAGGAGCTGGAACTCGAACGCGCCCAAGTGGATTCGGACATCGCCGAGCAGGTGGCCGAGTCCGACGAGGTGGCCGACGTGGTCAAGACCCTTGAGGAGCAGTACGACTCGTTCACGGAGGCCGCCGAGGCCGACGAGATGCTCCAGGACGGCCGCATGCCGACAGCCGACGAACTCGGCGCGGCGTTCGAGCACTTCCTTGCCGAGCGCCAGCGAGGTGAGGACGACAAGTAGAGCCTTGCCGAGCGCCAGCGAGGTGAGGACGACAAGTAGAGCCTTGCCGAGCGCCAGAAGGGCGAGGACGACAAGTGAGCGCTTCGCCGGGCCGCGCCCGGCGAAGTTGCACGGCGACAAGTGAAAAGCGGGCCCGACCGGAAGGTCGGGCCCGCTTCGTCGTTCAGGGCTTACTTGTTGTGCTTGGCCTTCGAAGCGGAGCGGCCGCGTTCCTTCTGGTCGAGGACGACCTTGCGGATGCGGACGGTGTCCGGGGTGATCTCCACGCACTCGTCCTCGCGGCAGAACTCCAGGGACTGCTCGAGCGACAGCGCGCGCGGCGGGACCACGTTCTCGGTCGAGTCCGCCGAGGCGGCGCGCATGTTGGTGAGCTTCTTCTCCTTGGTGATGTTGACGTCCATGTCGTCGGAGCGAGAGTTCTCGCCGACGATCATGCCCTCGTACACCTCGGTGGTCGGGCCCACGAACAGGGTGCCGCGCTCCTGCAGGTTGATCATCGCGAAGGCGGTGACGGCCCCGGCGCGGTCGGCCACGAGCGAGCCGTTGTTGCGGGTCTTCAGCTCGCCGAACCACGGCTCGTGCTTCTCGTAGATCGAGTGCGCGATGCCGGTGCCGCGGGTCTGGGTCAGGAACTCGGTGCGGAAGCCGATGAGGCCGCGGGAGGGCACGAGCCACTCCATGCGGATCCAGCCCGAACCGTGGTTCGTCATGGTCTCCATGCGGCCCTTGCGGGTCGCCATGAGCTGGGTGATCGCGCCCAGGTGCTCCTCGGGGGAGTCGATGGTCAGGCGCTCGACCGGCTCGTGGGTCTTGCCGTCGATCTGCTTGGTGACGACCTCGGGCTTGCCGACGGTGAGCTCGAAGCCCTCGCGGCGCATCTGCTCGACCAGGATCGCGAGGGCCAGCTCGCCGCGGCCCTGCACCTCCCAGGCGTCGGGGCGCTCGGTCGGGAGGACGCGGAGTGAGACGTTGCCGACCAGTTCGCGGTCGAGGCGGTCCTTCACCAGGCGGGCGGTGACCTTGTGGCCCTTGCCGCCCTTGCCGACCAGCGGCGAGGTGTTGGTGCCGATGGTCATCGAGATCGCCGGCTCGTCGACCGTGATAAGCGGCAGGGCGATCGGGTTCTCGGGGTCGGCGAGGGTCTCGCCGATCATGATGTCCGGGATGCCCGCGATGGCGCAGATGTCGCCGGGGCCGGCCTTCTCGGCGGGCTTGCGGGTGAGCGCCTCGGTCATCATGAGCTCGGTGATGCGGACGTTCTGCTGGGTGCCGTCGCGCTTGATCCAGGTGACGGTCTGGCCCTTGCGCAGCTCGCCCTCCATGACGCGGCACAGCGCGATGCGGCCGAGGAAGTTGTCGGCGTCGAGGTTGGTGACGTGGGCCTGGAGCGGCTTCGCCTCGTCGTACTCGGGCGCGGGCACGTGCTCGATGATGGTGTCGAAGAACGGCTTGAGGCTGTCGGAGTCCTCGGGGACGGTGCCGTCCTTGGGCTTGTTCAGCGAGGCGACGCCGTCGCGGGCGCAGGCGTAGACGATCGGGAACTCGATCTGGTCCTCGTCGGCGTCCAGGTCCAGGAACAGGTCGTAGGTCTCGTTGACGACCTCGTCGATGCGGGCGTCCGGGCGGTCGGTCTTGTTGATGCACAAGATGACCGGCAGGCGCGCGGTGAGCGCCTTGCGGAGCACGAAGCGGGTCTGCGGGAGCGGACCCTCCGAGGCGTCGACCAGGAGCACGACGGCATCCACCATGGACAGACCGCGCTCGACCTCGCCGCCGAAGTCGGCGTGGCCGGGCGTGTCGATGATGTTGATGACCATCTCGGAGCCGTCGGTGTTGGCGTAGTGGACCGCGGTGTTCTTCGCGAGGATCGTGATGCCCTTCTCGCGTTCCAGGTCACCCGAGTCCATGACGCGGTCATCGACCGTGGCACCCTCGCGGAAGGCGCCCGCCTGCTTGAGCATGGCGTCGACGAGCGTGGTCTTGCCGTGGTCGACGTGGGCGACGATGGCGATGTTGCGCAGATCAGAGCGTGTAGACACGACGACCATTGTCGCCTAAGCACGAGACGGACCTGGCGTCAACCCAGGTGATCGCGGACACCTGAAATCCGGTTCCGAGGCCGAGGGTTGTTCACATTACCCCTTTCAATGACAGAAAATGCCCGCTTGCCTACGCTGCCCTATATGGGCGTATTCAAGTCATCCACCCGATACGTTATGGTTCTCGCGTTCGCAGCGGCGGCGATCCTCGTCAACGCGTCGCCGGGCCAGGCCAATATCACCGGTGCGATCATCGCCACCGAAGGCGGCACCCTCAACGTCCGCTCCGGCCCGGCCACGGACCAGAAGACCGCGGGCACCCTCGCGAACGGCGCGAACCCCGAAGTGTTCTGCATGGTCCGCGGCGAGGAGATCAGCGGCTACGTGCGCACCACCTCGACCTGGCTGCGCATCGGCAAGGACCGCTGGATCTCGAACGCCTACGTCAACTGGTCGCCGCCGCGGCCCGTGCCGTGGTGCTCGGCCGCCAGCAAGGCCGCCACCAGCGCCAGGGTCAGCACCGGCGGCGGCGAGCTCAACATCCGCGCCGCCGCGAACTCCACGTCCGGCCGGCAGGGCAGCTTCGCCGACGGCACCGTCGTCGACGTCAAATGCCAGGTCTGGGGCCAGGAGGTCGACGGCACCGCCCGCAAGACCGGGGCCTGGTACCTGATCGGCCAGAAGCGCTTCGTCTCCGCCGCGTACATCAAGTGGAGCGCGGGCGAGCCGTGGCTGCCCTGGTGCGGCCAGGCGCCGCCCACGGTCCCGCGCGGCGGCACCGCCGGCTTCATCGACGCGCAGGCCCCGGCCGCGCAGTCCAGCGACCGCGCCACCGGCGTCCCGGCCTCGGTGACCATCGCGCAGGCGATCCTCGAGTCCGGCTGGGGCAAGAGCGCCCTGGCCCGCGAGGACCACAACCTCTTCGGCATGAAGTGCTTCGGCTCGCCCGGCGACCACGCCATCGGCTGCCGCGACTACGCCACCTTCGAGTGCAGCCCGATCGGCGGCTGCTTCGACATGGACGCGACCTTCCGGGCCTACGCGAACGTCGCCGACTCCTACCGCGACCACGGCGACCTGCTCGCGAACTGGTCCAGGTACGCCACTGCCATGGACCACGCGGACGACCCGAAGCGCTTCGCCCGCGAGATCCACAAGGCCGGCTACGCGACCGACCCGCAGTACGCCGACAAGCTCATCGGGATCATGGACGACTACGACCTGTACCGGTTCGACTGAGCCGGCCCGCACGACTTGATTCCTGCCGACGAAGGCGGGTCCGGTCCCCGACGCACCGCGTGGACCGGGCCCGCTTTCGTTCGTGTATCGGGTGAGTGAAAGGTCACATCGGGCGGCGAATCCGCACGCCGCGGAGGGGTAGCCTCGTAGGGCGGCCCGCGTTCGAACAGCGGGGCTCCCAGAACTGTCGGACCCGAACGTTAGATTCCCACCGTGGCCAACGAGCACCTTCACATCGACAAGAACCAGCGCGATTCCTCTGACCGGCATGCGGCCGGCACCATCGTGGTGCGCGGCGCGCGCGAGCACAACCTCAAGGACGTCGACCTCGACCTCCCGCGGGACTCGCTCATCGTCTTCACCGGCCTGTCCGGTTCCGGCAAGTCCTCCCTCGCGTTCGACACGATCTTCGCGGAGGGCCAGCGCCGCTACGTCGAATCGCTCTCGGCCTACGCCCGCCAGTTCCTCGGCCAGATGGACAAGCCCGACGTCGACTTCATCGAGGGCCTGTCCCCGGCGGTGTCGATCGACCAGAAGTCCACCTCCCGCAACCCGCGGTCGACGGTGGGCACCATCACCGAGATCTACGACTACCTGCGGCTCCTGTACGCCCGCGTCGGCGTCCCGCACTGCCCGCAGTGCGGCGAGGCGATCGTCTCCCAGTCGCCGCAGCAGATCACCGACCAGATCATGGCCATGCCCGAGGGCACCCGCTTCCAGGTCCTGGCGCCGGTGGTGCGCAAGCGCAAGGGCGAGTTCGTGGACCTCTTCGGCGACCTCCAGCAGCAGGGCTACGCCCGCGCCCGGGTCGACGGCGAGGTGTACGCCCTCACCGACGCGCCGAAGCTGAAGAAGCAGGAGAAGCACGACATCGAGGTGGTCGTCGACCGCCTCGCCGTCAAGGACTCCGCCGTCCAGCGCGTCACGGACTCGGTCGAGTCGGCGCTCGCCCTGGCCGACGGGGTCGTGGTGCTCGACTTCGTCGACGTCGCCGAGGACGACCCGAACCGCACGCGCCGCTTCTCCGAGAAGCTCGCCTGCCCGAACGACCACCCGCTCTCCCTCGACGAGCTCGAACCGCGCACGTTCTCGTTCAACGCGCCGTTCGGCGCGTGCCCGGTGTGCCACGGCCTGGGCGTGCGCAAGGAGGTCGACCCCGACCTCGTCATCCGCGACCAGGAGTCGAGCGTCCGCGACGGGGCCCTCGCGCCCTGGTCCTCGGTGGGCATGGGGGACTACTTCCTCTTCCAGATCGTCGCGCTCGGCGAGGCGGTCGGCTTCGACGTCGACACGCCCTGGGCGGACCTGCCCGACCGGGCGCAGAAGGCGATCCTCTACGGCTACGGGGAGACCCTGCAGGTCTCCTACCGCAACAAGCGCGGCCAGCGCCGCTCCTACGAGACGCGCTTCGAGGGCGTCGTGCCGTGGGTCGAGCGCCGCCACCACGAGACGGACTCGGAGTGGACGCGCGAGAAGTACGAGCAGTTCATGCGGGAGATCCCGTGCTCGACGTGCGAGGGGACCCGGTTGAAGCCGGAGGTCCTGGCCGTCACCGTGGAGGGCCTGTCCATCCACGAGGTCTGCACGCTCTCGGTCGCGGACTGCGCGGTGTTCTTCGACGGCCTGCAGCTCTCGAACCGCGACTCGATCATCGCCGCGCCGATCGTCAAGGAGGTCAAGGCCCGCCTGCAGTTCCTGCTCGACGTCGGCCTGGACTACCTGACTCTGGCGCGCGCCGCCGGGAGCCTCTCGGGCGGCGAGGCGCAGCGCATCCGCCTGGCCACGCAGATCGGCGCCGGTCTCGTGGGCGTGCTCTACGTGCTGGACGAGCCGTCGATCGGTCTGCACCAGCGGGACAACAACCGGCTCATCGCGACCCTGGAGCGGTTGCGGGACCTGGGGAACACGCTCATCGTGGTCGAGCACGACGAGGACACGATCCGCGTCGCCGACCACATCGTCGACATCGGCCCGGGCGCGGGCGAGCACGGCGGGCACGTCATCTACTCCGGTCCCGTCGCCGGCCTCACCGAGGCCGAGGGCTCGATCACGGGCGACTACGTGTCCGGCCGCAAGCACATCCCGGTGCCCGACAAGCGCCGCCCGGCCGATCACGGCCGCGAGCTGGTCGTCAAGGGCGCCAGGGAGAACAACCTCAAGGGCATCGACGCGGTCTTCCCGATGGGCTGCCTCGTCTCGGTGACGGGCGTGTCCGGTTCGGGCAAGTCGACGCTCGTGAACGAGATCCTCTACAACACGCTCGCCGCCGAGGTGAACGGCGCGAAGATCGTCGCCGGTCGGCACCGCACCATCACCGGCATCGACGGGGTCGACAAGGTCGTGGGCGTCGATCAGTCGCCGATCGGGCGCACCCCGCGCTCGAACCCGGCCACGTACACGGGCGTGTTCGACAAGGTCCGCAAGCTCTTCTCGGGCACGCCCGAAGCGAAGGTGCGCGGCTGGGGCCCGGGCCGGTTCTCCTTCAACGTCAAGGGCGGCCGCTGCGAGGCGTGCAGCGGCGACGGCACGCTGAAGATCGAGATGAACTTCCTGCCGGACGTGTACGTGCCGTGCGAGGAGTGCGGCGGCGCCCGCTACAACCGGGACACGTTGAAGGTGCACTACCGGGGCAAGACCATCTCGGACGTGCTCGACATGCCGATCGAGGAGGCCGCGGACTTCTTCGAGCCGATCCAGACGATCCACCGGCACCTGAAGACGCTCAACGACGTGGGCCTGGGCTACGTGCGGCTGGGCCAGCCCGCCCCGACCCTGTCGGGCGGCGAGGCGCAGCGCGTCAAACTCGCCTCGGAGCTGCAGAAGCGCTCGACCGGCAAGACCGTGTACATCCTGGACGAGCCGACCACGGGCCTCCACTTCGAGGACGTGCGCAAGCTCCTCGGCGTGCTCGACGGTTTGGTGGACAAGGGGAACACGGTCATCACGATCGAGCACAACCTCGAGGTCATCAAGTGCTCGGACTGGGTCATCGACCTCGGCCCGGAGGGCGGCGACAAGGGCGGCACGCTCGTGGCGGCCGGCACCCCGGAGGAGGTCGCGGCGATCGCGGCGAGCCACACCGGCGCGTACCTGCGGCCGCTGCTCGGCCTGGACGGCAAGGGCAAGACCGACGGCGCGGCCGCGCGAAGGGCCAAGGCGGGCAACGGACGCAAGGCGCCCGCCAAGCGATAGCGCGAGGGGCGCAAGGAAAACGACGTGTGCGAGCGACGCGGCCGAACCCGGCCGCGTCGCTCCCGTATTCGGCCGCAAGGGAATGCGAGCATCGCACCGTGCTCTTCCCCGGTGCTCTCTATATCGGCGCGGCCACGGCCGCCCTCCTCGCGGGTCCAGGCCTCGGCCGCTGCGTCGCCCTGGCGACCGACCGCCATCCCGACCCGCGCCTCGTCAAACTCGTCTGCCTCGGCGCGGCCCTCCTGATCGCCTGGCGCGCAGACGGACTGCTGCACGGCTTCGCGCTCGGCACGGTCGCCCTGGTCGGCATCGCGGCCGGCTGGATCGACGTCTACCAGCGGCGGCTGCCCGATGTGCTCATCCTGCCCGCGTACCCGCTCGCGGGAGCGCTCCTCATCGCCACGGGCGATCCGGACACCCTGCTGCGGGCCGTGGCCTGCGCCGCGATCGCCATGGCGCTGTACGGCATCGGCTGCGCGACCGGCCAGGTCGGCTTCGGGGACGTGAAGTTGGCGGGGCTGCTCGGGCTCGTGACCGGTTGGGCCGGTTGGGAGGCGGCGGTGCTGGCGTTCGCGATGACCGCGGTCGCGGGCGGGCTGCAGGCGGCGGCGGTGGTCGCCATGGGCCGGAAGGACTTCCCGTACGGGCCGGCGATGCTCGCGGGCGCGGCGTCGGCGATCGCGGTGGAGCCGTGGCTGGGGCTGTGAACCCGAGCGTCCGATGCGAAATCGCCACGCACGGGTGAAGCCGGGTCCGGAATCCGGTGGGTTTCCCGATTCTCCTATTGGGACTCCGCTCGGTGGTTATATTCGTGGCCGACCCAGCACCAAAGGGTCAAGAACGACACCGAGTACTGAGAGGTGACAGTGATTCGCTTTATCGCAAAGACCGCGGTCGCGGCGGCCGCGGCCGGCATCATGGCCGCGGGCATGGCGGCGCCGGCCATCGCGGCCGAGACCACTGCTCCCGTGGTCGAGGGCAGCTACGAGTACGACCCGCAGGACTTCGGCGGGGTGAACTTCCTGTCGAACCTGTGCATCGGCAACTGGAGCGGCGACGTCATCAGCCTGCTCAACGTCGCCAAGAGCGACGTGACCGACCTGTGCAACGGCTGGGACCAGAACCCGAACGGCGTCAACGTCGCCTCGAACATCTGCGCGCTCAACTGGGACTGGAGCAACGCCGGCAGCCTCGGCCTGCTCGGTACCTCGGATGTCGACAAGGTCTGCAACTGGGCGAAGCACCAGAAGCCGGCCAACAGCTAGCCGCCGAGCGGCTTCCGCAGACACGCCTCGGGGCGGCCACCGTGATCCGGTGGCCGCCCCGTCGGCGTTCTAGGCCGCCGAGCAGGTCACCGACGCGGGCGCGACTGCGGTGCGGGCGTCCTTGGCGCCGATGAACCCGAAGGTGAACGTGCGGCCCGGCTTGAGCTCCTGGCCGCCGGCGATGTCCGTGGCGGTCACGGTGTGGCCGTCCCGGGTCAGCGCCACGCTCCAGGAGTTCACGATGGACTGGCCGGTGGGCAGCGCCCACTTGAGCGAGAGGTCCTGCAGCGGTTCGTCACCGGTGTTGGTGACGACGATCTGCGCGTTGAACCCGCCCGGCCACTGGCCGTTGATGAGGTACTGGACCTCGCACGACGGGGTCGCCGCGGCGGTCCCGGCCTGCTCGGCCGCGAAGGTCGCGATCTGCGCGAGCGGGGCGTTCCAGTTGATCGTCAGCTCGTTGGTCGACCACGACCCGATGTCGTCGATGTAGCACCGCTGCGGCGCGCAGCCGGTGAGCCAGCGCTGCGCGACCGGGTCCCAGGTGCCGGTGACGGAGTTCGGGCCGCCCGCGAGCGTCCCGGCCGGCGGGTTCGGCAGGTTCGGGTCGAGCTGGTTGGCGAACCAGCGGCTGTGCATGTTGTGCGAGTCGTGCGAGCCGTAGCCGGTGACATAGGAGTTGCCGAGGGCGTTGCGGCCCAGGATGTAGTCGAGGCCGGTGAGCACGCCGTCGCGGTACTTCGCCTCGCCCGTCAGGTCGAAGGCGGTGGCGACGACGACGAGCTCGTTGAGGACCGCGCTGTTGGAGCCCCAGTCGAAGGTGCCGGAAGAGCCGTAGGACAGGCCCCACGGGCTCGCGGCCTGCAGGTCCAGGTAGCCGTCGGCGCCGGCGACGACCTGGGTGACGATCTCGTCGCGGCCCGGGAGTGCGTTCGGCACCAGGGCCAGGTCGAGCTTGGCGAGGCCGGCGACGCCGCCCCAGTAGAAGGCGCCGGGGCCGAAGGAGTCGGCCTCGTGCACCTTCGAGGCGAGCAGGTAGTCCTCATAGGACTTGGTACCGGTGGTGAGGAACAGTTCCGCCGCGGCCCAGTAGAACTCGTCGCTGACGTCGGAGTCGCCGTAGGGGCCGCCGCCGTCGGGGCTGGTGTCGGGAGCGTAGAGGTCGGGGTGCGCGAGCGCGGCCTGCCAGGCGGTCTCGGCCGCTTCGAGGCATTCGGCGGCGAAGTCGGCGTCGTAGGGCTCGAAGAGGCGCGCGGCCTGCGCGGCGGCCGCGGCGAGGTTCAGGGTCGCGGCGGTCGACGGCGGCTGCAGGTAGCGCGGCTGCGGGTCGTCGGCCGGCATGAGCGGCAGGCCGGTCCACTTCTCGTCGTGGATCTTGTGGTGGGCCATGCCCGCGAGCTCCTCACTGGCGGGGACCTGCATGGCGAGCAGGAATTCGACCTCCCAGCGGGCCTCGTCGAGGACGTCGGGGACGCCGTCGCCGTGCTCGGGGATGCGCAGGCTGCCGTCGCCGAGGCGGCCGGTGTCGCCGGTGGGGGCGTTGAGGGCGCGCTCGTAGACGGACATGAGCTGGGCGACGGAGATGCCGCCGTTGACGACGTACTTGCCGTGGTCGCCGGCGTCGTACCAGCCGCCGGTCACGTCCAGTGCGTAATCGCAGGCGTTCGCGGGGCAGGTCACGGCCCCGTCGCCCTGGTTCGGCGCGGTGTCCACGTGCCCGGCCTCGCGGCCGTATCCGGGTGCGATGGCGTCGTCGATCGCGATCCCCGAGCGCATCGGGTAGTAGAAGGACATCGCGTCGACCGCCAAGTCCCCGTACGGGTTCCCGCCGATGGCGAACGGGTAGGAGGTCTCGCCGTCGGCGGTGAGGGTGAAGCCCTCGCCGGTGGCGGACGCGTCGGAGAAGTCGATGACGTGCACGGACTCGCCCGAGGTGGACTCCTCGCCGTGCGGCTGCGAGTCGCCTTCGGCCACAAGCGTTCCGGCGGCGTCGTGGAGCTGCCAGGGGACGGGGTCGGCCGCGTCGGTGACGAGGGTGGCCCGCTTGGGCCCGTCGGGGAGGTACCCGACCTGGTTCACCCGCACGCGCGGCCCGGTGTCGGGCTCGTACACGGGCGGTTCGGCTCCGGTGAGCAACTGGACCTCCGATATGCAGAACTGCCACGGCTCGGCGTGGCGGCCGATCTGGAACGCGAGCTGCGCGTCGGTCCAGTCGGCGTTGGCGGTGAAGGCGTAGCTGAAGTCCTGGGCCTCGCTGGAGAGCACCGGGAACTCCTCGACCGCGGTCGGCCACGGGTCGACCGGGCGCTGCACGAGCGCGCGGACGCTGACGTCGGCGGTGGCGCGGGCGGTGAAGCGCAGTTCGTAGGATTCGCCGGTGACCAGCGGCAGGCCGTCCTGGCCGACGATGGCGTCCCAGGCGTTGGCGGTGCCGCCGGGCACGTCGACGCACCATTCGCCGTCGGCCACGGCGCCGGTGAGGTTGGCCGTGGTCCACCAGCCGGTGGTGCCGGAGGCGAAGTCGCCGTTGGTGATGAGGTCGGTGGGCTCCTCGTCCTGGGCCTGCGCTGCGGGCGCCGCGCCGGCGGCGCCGATGGCCAGGGCGGTGAGTACGGCGACGCCGAGGCGTCTCCTGCGAAGTGCGGTTCGCGGCATGGCGGAGTGCCCTCCAAGATTGGGGTTGGGAGCGATACCACCCGCCATCTTGTCATTCAAATATGTAAATGTCAATTATTCGGCGGCGGGCGGACCGCTCGTGCCGCGCACGACCAGCTTCGACTCCAGCTTCAACGTGACGCCCGGTTCCCTTGCGCCCCTGAGCTGTTCGTCGGCGGCCTCGACCGCGAGCCGGGCAAGGCGCGGCACGTCCTGGCGCACCGTCGTCAGGTCGATGTGGCTGAGCCCGGCGATGTGGCTGTCGTCGTAGCCCACGATCGAGACCTGCTCGGGGATCTTCACCCCGGCCCGCGTGAACACGTCGAGCATCCCGATCGCGGCCTGGTCGTTCGCCGCGAACACCGCCGTCGGCAGCGGCCGGTCCTCCTCCAGAAGCAGGCGCGCCGCGTCCGAGCCGCCCTCCTGCGAGTGGTTGCCCGGGATCACCCGGGTGCGGTCGGCCAGGCCGTGCGCGCGCATCGCGTCCCGGTAGGCCCGCCGCCGCTCCGGCCCGCCCGGCCGGTTGCCCGCGTCCACGTGCACGATGTCGCGGTGCCCGAGGCCCACCAGGTAGTCGACGACCTCCCGGGCGCCGGGCCGGTCGTACGAGGTCACCACGTCGACCCGGTCGTCCTTGATGTGCCGCCCGATCACCACCGTGGGCACCCGCGTGCCCAGCTCGGTCACGTCCGCGTCCGGGATCGTGGGCCCGCACAGCAGCAGCGCCTCGCTGCGGTGCCCGATGAGCGCCTCGATCGCGTGGCGCTCGTTGCGGGTCGGCACCGTCGCGCTCAGCACCAGGTCGTAGCCGAGCTCCTCGGCGGCCGGGTAGATCGCTTCCACCAGGTCGATGTGGTACGGGTTCCTGGCGGTGAAGAGCACGCCCAGGACCTTGCTGCGCCCGCGGGCGAGCAGCCGCGCGGCCATGTCCGGCTTGTAGCCGAGCCTCGCGGCGGCGTCGAAGACCCGTTCGCGAGTGTCGGGACTCGCGCCGGGCTGGCCGCGGAACACCAGGGAGACCAGCGCCCGCGAGACGCCCACCTCTGCGGCGACGTCCGCCATCGTGGGCTTGCGAGACCGCGGTGCCGGGGTGCGGTCTGGGGATTTCCGCGCGTGCTGGGGGTTCATCGCACCGTCGTCCTTCCTTATGCAACTTTGTTGAAAGTTCCAGTATCTAGGGGTTGACCTGGGAACGAAGTGACCAGTGTAACCACCCGGTCCCAGACGGGCGGTCGGCGCGGACCCCGGGGGGTCCGATGCGGCAACCCTTTGCCTCCATCGACGTAGTGTTCGATACGCGAATGTCGTTCGTCATTCGGCCCTAGACTCGGCCTTGGGGGTGACCACAATGCATCAATTGACGGTCAAGAACTTCAAGCAACCGGACGAGTCCGTGAACCTGAGCGGGCACGGGCACAAGGACACGGTGATGATCGACGGCAAGCCGATCGAGTTCTCCGAGTTCGAGAAGGGCTGGCGCTGGTCCAACGACGTCAAGCCCATCGTCGGCGGCGATTCCTGCCAGGCGCACCACCTCGGGTACTGCATCGAGGGGCACCTGCAGGTCCACATGAACGACGGCACCGACAAGGACATCAACGCCGGCGACGCCTTCGACATCCCGCCGGGCCACGACGCCGAGGTCGTGGGCGACGACACGGTCGTGCTCGTCGACTTCGGCAAGGCCTTCGACAACAAGTAGCGCCAGGGACCACCGCGGCCGCCCCCGCACCGCGAGGGTGGCCCAACCCCTGAGACACGCTTTCCACCAGGTGCCCGATCACACCGGGCCGGGTGGCAGACTTGACGGCGTGTTGCGATGGATGACTGCTGGAGAATCTCACGGACCCGAACTCGTGGTCACGCTCGACGGCCTGCCCGCCGGAATCGAGCTGACCACCGGCGCGGTAGCGGCCGAACTCGCCCGGCGCCGACTCGGTTACGGCCGCGGCGCCCGCATGAAGTTCGAGGCCGACGCCGTCAGCTTCATCGGCGGCGTCCGCCACGGCCGCACCCTCGGCTCGCCGATCGCCATCCGCGTCGGCAACTCCGAGTGGCCCAAGTGGGAGACCGTCATGGCCGCCGACCCGGTCGACCCCGCCGAGCTCGAGGGCATCGCCCGCAACGCCCCGCTCACCCGCCCGCGCCCCGGCCACGCCGACCTCGCCGGCATGCAGAAGTACGACCACGAGGACGCCCGCCCGATCCTCGAGCGCGCCTCCGCCCGCGAGACCGCCGCCCGCGTCGCCGGCGGCACCGCCGCCAAGGCCTTCCTCAAGCAGGCCTTCGGCATCGAGATCGTCTCGCACGTCAAGGCCCTCGGCCCCGTCCGCGCCAAGGAAGGCCTCGTGCCGACCCCCGACGACTTCGCCGCCGTCGACGCCGACCCGCTGCGCTGCATGGACCCCGAGGCCTCCGCCCGCATGGTCGCCGAAGTGGACGCCGCCAAGAAGGACGCGGACACCCTCGGCGGCGTCGTCGAGGTCCTCGCCTACAACCTCCCGCCCGGCCTCGGCTCCCACGTCCAATGGGACCGCAAGCTCGACGCCCGCCTCGCCACCGCGCTCATGTCGATCCAGTCGGTCAAGGCCGTCGAGATCGGCGACGGCCTCATGCAGGCCGCCGTCCGCGGCTCCTCCGCGCACGACGAGATCGTGGCCGGCCCCAACGGGGTCGAGCGCCTCACCGACCGCGCCGGCGGCCTCGAAGGCGGCATCACCACCGGCCAGCCGCTGCGCGTCTCCGCGATGCTCAAGCCCATCTCGTCGCTCACCCGCCCGCTGCGCACCATCGACACCGCCACCGGCGAAGCGGCCGAAGCGATCAACCAGCGCTCCGACGTCTGCGCCGTCCCCGCCGGCGGCGTCGTCGCCGAGCACATGGTCGCCTACGTCCTCGCCGAAGCGGCCCTGGAGAAGTTCGGCGGCGACTCCGTCGCCGAATCCCGCCGCAACTTCGAGCAGTACCTCGAACACCTGCGGGTGAAGTAGTGGCGCTCGTCGTCATCGTCGGGCCCCCGGGCTCGGGCAAGACCACGATCGGCCGCGCGCTGGCCGCCGCGCTCGACGCGCCCTTCCGCGACGTCGACGCCGACATCGCCGCGGCCGCCGGCAAGCCGATCCCGGACATCTTCGTGGACGATGGCGAGGAGCACTTCCGCGCCCTCGAACGCGAAGCCGTGCGCCGGGCCGTGGCCGAGCACGACGGGGTCCTCGCCCTCGGCGGCGGCGCCGTCCTCGCCGAGGCCACCCGCAAGCTGCTCGCCGACGCCACCGTCGTCCACCTCCGCGTGGACCTCGGCGAAGCGGTGAAGCGCACCGAGATCGACAAGGGCCGCCCGCTCCTGCAGGTCAACCCGCGCGCGACCCTGCGGCGCCTCATGGACGAGCGGCTGCCGCTCTACCGCGAGGTCGAGACCTTCGCGATCGACACCACCGGAAGGGACGTGGACGACCTGACCGCGGAGATCAAGGCCCGCCTCGGGATTCGCACGTCTCTTGTGCGCACCGTGGAGGTGCGCGACGCCGAGGCGCCATACAAGGTCCTCATCGGACGCGGCACCACCGACCGCCTGCCCGACTTCCTCGGCAAGGCCTCCCGGGTCGCCGTGCTCCACACCGCGAGCACCGCGGCGCTCGCCGAACGCGTCGGATCGCTCTGCCCCGACGGCGTCGAGGCGACCCTCATGGAACTGCCCGACGCCGAGGACGGCAAGACCGTCGCCGTCGCCGAGCAGGTCTGGGAAGCGCTCGGCGCCGAAGGCTTCACCCGCACCGACCTCGTCGTGGGCGTGGGCGGGGGAGCGGTGACCGACCTCGCCGGATTCGTCGCGGCCTGCTGGCTGCGCGGCGTCGCCGTCGTGCACGTGCCGACCTCGCTGCTCGGCGCGGTCGACGCGGCCGTGGGCGGCAAGACCGGCGTGAACACCGCCGCCGGCAAGAACCTCGTGGGCGCCTTCCACCCGCCCCGCGCGGTCCTGGTCGACCTCGACCACTTCACGACGCTGCCGAAGCGCGACCTCGCGGCGGGCCTCGCCGAGGTCGTCAAGGCCGGGTTCATCGCGGACCCGGTGATCCTCGACCTCGTCGAAGCCGATCCCGAAGCGGCCCTTGACGCCGCGAACCCGGTCGTCGCTGAACTCGTCGAGCGCGCCATCGCCGTCAAGGCCGAGGTCGTCGGCTCCGACCTCAAGGAGGGCGGCCTGCGCGCCATCCTCAACTACGGGCACACCTTCGCCCACGCGGTGGAAAAGCTCGAGCACTACCGCTGGCGCCACGGCGACGCCGTCGCCGTGGGCATGGTCTACGCCGCGCACCTGGGGGCGATCACCGGCCGCGTCGACCTCGTCGAGCGCACGGAGTCCGTGCTCGCCTCGCTCGGCCTGCCGACGACGTACGACGCCGGACGCTGGGACGACATCCTCAAGGTCATGAAGATCGACAAGAAGAACGTCGGCGCCACCCAGCGGTTCGTGCTCCTCGACGCGCTCGCCGAGCCCGTCGTCGTGGACGACGTGACCGCCGAGCAGCAGCGCGAGGCCTATGAGAGGCTGACCGGATGAAGACCTTGGTGCTGAACGGCCCCAACCTCAACCGGCTCGGCAAGCGGGAGCCCGCGATCTACGGCTCCCAGACGCTCGCCGACCTCGCCGACCTGTGCGTCACCGCAGGCAGGGAACTGGGCCTCGACGTCGACTTCCGGCAGACCAACCACGAGGGCGAACTCCTGGAGTGGCTGCACGAGGCCGCCGACGCCGAATACCCGGTCGTGCTCAACGCCGCCGCCTGGACCCATACGTCCGTCGCGATCGGCGACGCGTGCGCGCAGCTCACGGCCCCGCTCGTGGAGGTCCACCTCTCGAACGTGCACAAGCGCGAGGCGTTCCGGCACCACTCGTACGTCTCGGCCCACGCCGTCGGCGTCATCGCCGGGCTCGGCCCGAGCGGCTACACCGCGGCGCTGCACTTCCTTTCAGAGCAGCACGGCATTTCACAGCACGGCATTCCCGAATAAGCCGCTGCGCCGCCCACCACAGCAGGAGCGGCCGCGGCCCTGACCAGCTCGACCGCCCGCTACCATTGACGGTCGGTCAAGACAGAACCTCTACCGAAAGAGACGAACGCCCGTGGCATCCACGAACGACCTCAAGAACGGCCTGGTGCTCAACCTGGAGGGCCAGCTCTGGCAGGTGCAGGAATTCCAGCACGTCAAGCCCGGCAAGGGCCCGGCGTTCGTGCGCACCACGCTCAAGCAGATCCCCTCGGGCAAGATCGTCGACAAGACCTTCAACGCCGGCACCAAGGTCGAGACCGCGAACGTCGACCGCCGCACGATGACCTACCTGTACAAGGAAGGCGACGACTTCGTCTTCATGGACACCGACACCTACGACCAGATCCCGGTCGGCCCCGGTGTCGTCGGCGACGCCGCGAAGTTCCTCCTGGAGAACTCCGACGCCACCGTCGCCCAGCACGACGGCAAGGTCCTCTACGTCGAGCTCCCCGCCTCGGTCGAGCTCACCATCACCTACACCGAGCCGGGCCTGCAGGGCGACCGCTCCTCCGGCGGCACCAAGCCCGCCACCGTCGAGACCGGCGCCCAGGTGCTCGTGCCGCTCTTCATCGACAACGGCGAGAAGATCAAGGTCGACACCCGCGACGGCAAGTACCTCTCCCGGGCCTAGGCGTGGGGAACCAGAGCAACAGCAGCCCTGACCGGCTCAGCGCCCGCACGAAGTGGCGGATGCGGGCCGTCGAGATCCTGTACGAAGCGGAGAGCCGCGACACCGAGCCCTCGCGGGTCCTCGCCGAGCGCGCCGACCGGGCCTTCAAGGACCCGGAGGCCCCGCGCCTGCCGAAGTACGCCGAAGAGCTCGTGCGCGGGGTCGCCCAGCACCTGGACGAACTCGACGCGGCGCTCGGCAAGGCCTCCACGAGCTGGTCGGTCGAGCGGATGCCCGCCGTCGACCGGAACGTGCTGCGGGTGGCCCTCTACGAGATCCGGCACGTCGACGACGTCGACACCGCCGTCGCCATCAAAGAGGCGATGCGCGTGGCGCTCCAGATCGGCTCCTCGGACGACACGTCGTTCGTGAACGCCGTCCTCGACGCCGCCGCCAGGGCCGAATAGGCGCAACGCGAAAGCCGGGTCTCCCTCTTGGGGAGGCCCGGCTTCATCAGTCCCTGCCGAAACCGTTGTGTCTATTCGGCGTCCGAGGCGAAGAACGCCTGGAGGTCGTGCACGAGGACGCCGAAGTCCTCGAGCTTCTCGATCAGGCCCGACGGCGTCGTCGAGTAGACCACGGCCAGGGTGTAGAGGTCGTCGGCGCGGATCGAGAGGATCCGGCCGTTGTAGTCGCCGCGGCGCTGCTGGATGGAGCGCGCGAGCTTGGCGACGTGCTCCAGTTCGGAGTCCGGGTGGTCGTACAGCGCCTCGAGGTTGAGGACGATCTTCTCGGCCTGCTCGACCGGGAGCGGCACGCCCTCGGGGAGCAGCTCGGAGACGGGGATCCGGTAGAAGTCGGCCAACTCGGCGAGGCGGCTGACGGTGATCGACCGGTCGCCTCGCTCGTAGGAACCGATGACGACGGCCTTCCACTTGCCGCCGGACTTGTCCTCGACGCCTTACAACGACAGCCCCTGCTGCATGCGGATGTCACGCAGCCGGTTGCCGAGCGCTTTGGCGTAGTCAGATGTCGCCATGCTGGGATCAACTCCAATTTTCGGTACGAGAGGAACCCTATTGTTGACTACCGTCGGTGACCATCGGCCGTTGGGGTGCCCCCAAACAGTGTTCTTCGTCGCGTAGGGCCCTCACTACCGCCAGGCAAACCTTGTCAAATCCGTCATTACCGCCGCTACCGACCCTGTGGATTTGGGATCGACCTTTACGCTCCGTCACCGGCGGCGTAGCATGGCCCGCGACGAAACCGTTCTTTAACAGACCGTCCAGTGAGGCGGAGAAGGAGGTTCGCGTGGTTTCCCCTGCCCTCAGGCAGTCAGAGGAAGACCCGTCGGGCAAGCAGATTCTCTCCGGTGACGACATCGGCCGCATCCTCGACCGCATCGCCCACCAGATCCTCGAGAAGACCAAGGGCGCCCCCGACACGATGCTGCTCGGCATCCCCACCCGCGGCGTCGCGCTCGCCGGCCGGCTCGCCGATCGCATCCGCCGCTTCGCCGACCTCGACGTCCCCGCCGGGACCCTCGACATCACGCTCTACCGGGACGACCTGCGCCGCAACGCACTCCGGGCCCTCGGCCCGACCGAACTGCCGCCCGGCGGCGTGGACGACCAGCGCGTCATCCTCGTCGACGACGTCCTCTACTCCGGCCGCACCGTGCGCGCCGCGCTCAACGCGCTCTACGACCTCGGCCGGCCCGCGAGCGTCCAGCTCGCCATCCTCGTCGACCGGGGCCACCGGGAGCTGCCGATCCGCGCCGACTACGTCGGCAAGAACATCCCCACCGCGCGCGACGAGTCCGTGGCCGTGCGCCTGACGGAGTACGACGGGCTCGACGCCGTGGTCCTCACTGGAGGACGAGAGCGATGAAGCACCTGCTCACCACCAAGGAGCTCACCCGCGAGGAAGCCGAGCTCATCCTCGACGTCACCGAGCAGATGGCCGAGGCCGTCACCGGCCGCGAGGTCCCGAAGCTCCCGGCGCTGCGCGGGCGCACCGTCGTGAACCTCTTCTACGAGGACTCCACGCGCACCCGCACCTCCTTCGAGACCGCCGCCAAGCGGCTCTCGGCGGACGTCGTGAACTTCGCGGCCAAGACCTCGAGCGTGAACAAGGGCGAGAGCCTGCGCGACACCGCGCTCACCCTGCAGGCCATGGGCGCCGACGCGGTGGTCATCCGCCACCCGGCCGCCGGGGCCCCGCAGCGGCTCACCGAATGGCTCGACGGCGCGGTCCTCAACGCCGGGGACGGCACGCACGCCCACCCGACGCAGGCCCTGCTCGACGCCTACACGATGAAGAAGCGCCTGGGCGACATCGAAGGCCGCACCGTCGCGATCGTGGGGGACATCCTCCACTCGCGCGTGGCCCGCTCCAACATCTGGCTGCTGACCAAGCTCGGCGCCACCGTGCGCCTGGTCGGCCCGCCCACGCTGCTGCCCAAGGACATCGACGACTGGCCCGTCGAGATCGGCTACGACCTCGACGCCAGCCTCAAGGGCGTGGACGCGGTGATGATGCTCCGCGTCCAGCACGAGCGCCAGAACGCCGCGTTCTTCCCGACCGCGAACGAGTACTCGCGCCTCTACGGGCTCGACGAGCGCCGCCTCGCGCTCATGCCCGACCACGCGATCGTCATGCACCCCGGCCCCATGAACCGCGGCATGGAGATCGCCGCGGCCGTGGCCGACTCGCCCCGCGCCACCATCACCGAGCAGGTGACGAACGGCGTGTGGGTCCGCATGGCCGTCCTCTACCTCCTGCTGACGAACGGAGAGAGCAAGTGACCGATCTGGTCATCAAGAGCGCCGACATCGTCGGCAAGGGACGCCAGGACGTCCTCGTCCGCGACGGCCGCGTCGCCGAGGTCGGCAGTGTGTCCGCAAAGGACGCCGAAGTGGTGGACGCCGACGGCCTGGTGCTCCTGCCCGGCCTCGTCGACCTCCACACCCACCTGCGCGAGCCCGGCCGCGAGGACGCCGAGACCGTCCTCACCGGCACCCGCGCCGCCGCCAAGGGCGGCTACACCGCGGTGTGCGCCATGGCGAACTCCTACCCCGTGGCCGACACGGCCGGGGTCGTGGAGCAGGTCGCCGCGCTCGGCCGCGCCGCCGGCTACGCCGACGTGCAGCCCATCGGCGCCGTCTCGGTCGGCCTGGAGGGCAAGCGGCTCGCCGAGATCGGCGCGATGGCGCAGTCCGCCGCGCAGGTGCGCATGTTCTCCGACGACGGCCACTGCGTGCACGACCCGGTGCTCATGCGCCGCGCCCTCGAGTACGTGAAGACCTTCGGCGGGCTCGTCGCCCAGCACGCCGAGGAGCCGCGCCTCACCGAAGGCGCGCAGATGAACGAGGGCGCCGTCTCGTCCGAGCTCGGCCTGCCCGGCTGGCCCTCGGTCGCCGAGGAGGCGATCATCGCCCGCGACGTGCTCCTCGCCGAGTACACCGGCGCGCGCGTCCACTTCTGCCACGTCTCCACCGCCCGCTCGGTGGCGATCATCCGCGAGGCCAAGGCCCGCGGCGCGAAGGTGACCGCCGAGGTCTGCCCGCACCACCTCCTCCTCACCGACGAGGCCGCGCGCTCCTACGACCCGGTGTACAAGGTCAACCCGCCGCTGCGCCGCGAAGCCGACGTCGAGGTGCTGCGGGCCGCGCTCGCCGAGGGCGTCATCGACGCCGTCGCGACCGACCACGCGCCGCACGCCCCGCAGGACAAGGAATGCGAGTGGGCCGCCGCCCGCCCCGGGATGCTCGGCCTCGAGACCGCGCTCTCGATCAGCGTCCTCGCCCTCGGCGGACCCTCCGGTGTGGACTGGGACGTGCTCGCCGAGCGCACCTCCCGCACCCCCGCGCGCATCGCGGGCCTCGAGGCGCACGGCCGCGACCCGCAGCCGGGCGTCGAAGCGAACTTCACCCTCGTCGACCCCTCGGCGACCTGGACCGTGGTCCCCGAAGGCCTCGCGTCCTTGTCGCGCAACACCCCTTACGCCGGGATGGAACTCCCGGTCACCGTCCAGGCGACGTTCCTGCGCGGACGAGCCACCGTTCTCAACGGGAAGATCGAAGAGGAGACGACCGAATGAGCAGCAGAGCACCAGCGATCCTCGTCCTCGAGGACGGCCGCGTCTTCCGCGGCGAGGCCTTCGGCTCGGTCGGCGAGACCTTCGGTGAGGCGGTCTTCAGCACCGGCATGACCGGCTACCAGGAGACCCTCACCGACCCGTCCTACTACGGGCAGGTCGTCGCGCAGACCGCCCCGCAGATCGGCAACACCGGCTGGAACGACGAGGACGACGAGTCCCGCCGCATCTGGGTCGCCGGGTACGTCGTCCGCGACGCCTCCCGCATGGCCTCGAACTGGCGCGCCAAGCGCGGCCTCGAGGACGAGCTCGCCTCCCAGGGCGTCGTGGGCATCTGCGGCGTCGACACCCGCGCGCTCACCCGCCACCTGCGCGAGGCCGGCGCGATGCGCGTCGGCATCTCCTCGCGCGACACCGACGTGGAGGCGCTCCTGCAGAAGGTGCGCGCCACGCCGCAGATGGCCGGCGCCAACCACGTCGGCGCGGTCACCGCCTCGGCCCCGTACACCTACGAGGCCAAGGAGACCAAGTACACGGTCGCCGCCCTCGACCTGGGCATCAAGCGGAACACGCCGCGCCGTCTCGCCGAGCGCGGCATCACCACCACGGTCTTCCCCGCCTTCGCCGAGATCGACCAGCTCCTGTCGGGCAGCCCCGACGCGGTCTTCCTCTCCAACGGCCCCGGCGACCCCGCCACCGCCGACCACCAGGTCGAGCTGACCCGCGAGCTGCTGCGCCGCAGGGTCCCGGTCTTCGGCATCTGCTTCGGCAACCAGATCCTCGGCCGCGCCCTCGGCCTGGAGACCTACAAGCTGAAGTTCGGCCACCGCGGCATCAACCAGCCGGTGCTCGACCGCCACACCAACAAGATCGAGATCACCGCCCACAACCACGGCTTCGCCTTGAAGGCCCCGCCTGTTTTGGAGGGGCAGTCGGGCGAGTTCTTCGAGACCGAGTTCGGCCGCGTCCAGGTGAGCCACGTCTGCCTCAACGACGACGTCGTCGAAGGCCTCACCTGCCTCGACGTGCCCGCCTACTCCGTGCAGTACCACCCCGAGGCCGCCGGCGGCCCGCACGACGCCGACTACCTGTTCGACCGTCTGATCGAACTCATCCAGCAGCAGGAAGGGGCCCCGACCCATGCCTAAGCGCGAAGACCTCCAGCACATCCTGGTCATCGGGTCCGGACCCATCCAGATCGGCCAGGCCTGCGAGTTCGACTACTCCGGTACGCAGGCCTGCCGCGTGCTCCGCGAGGAGGGCCTGCGGGTCACCCTCGTCAACTCCAACCCGGCCACGATCATGACCGACCCCGAGTTCGCCGACGCGACCTACGTCGAGCCGATCACGACCGAGGTCATCGAGCAGATCATCGCCAAGGAGAAGCCGGACGCGCTCCTGGCCACCCTGGGCGGCCAGACCGCGCTCAACGCCGCCGTCGCCCTCCACGAGGCCGGCATCCTCGAGAAGTACGGCGTCGAGCTCATCGGCGCGGACATGGACGCGATCCAGCGCGGCGAGGACCGCCAGCAGTTCAAAGAGGTCGTCCTCAAGGTCGGCGGCGACGTCCCGCGCTCGGCCGTGTGCCACAGCATGGAAGAGGTCACCGCCACGGTGAAGGACCTCGGCCTGCCCGTGGTCATCCGCCCCTCGTTCACCATGGGCGGCCTCGGCTCCGGCATGGCCTACACCTGGGAGGACGTCGACCGGATCGCCGGGAACGGCCTCGCCGAGTCCCCGACCACCGAGGTCCTCATCGAGGAGTCCGTGCTCGGCTGGAAGGAGTACGAGCTCGAGCTCATGCGCGACCGCGACGACAACGTCGTGATCGTCTGCTCCATCGAGAACGTCGACCCCATGGGCGTCCACACCGGCGACTCCGTCACCGTCGCCCCCTCGATGACCCTCACCGACCGCGAGTACCAGCACATGCGCGACATCGGCATCGCGATCCTGCGCGAGGTCGGCGTCGACACCGGCGGCTGCAACATCCAGTTCGCGATCGACCCGGCCGACGGCCGCATGATCGTCATCGAGATGAACCCGCGCGTCTCCCGCTCCTCCGCGCTCGCGTCGAAGGCCACCGGCTTCCCGATCGCGAAGATCGCCGCGAAGCTCGCCATCGGGTACACGCTCGACGAGATCCCGAACGACATCACCAAGGCCACGCCGGCCGCGTTCGAGCCCACCCTCGACTACGTGGTCGTCAAGGTCCCGCGCTTCACCTTCGAGAAGTTCCCCGGCGCGGACCCGACCCTGACCACCACCATGAAGTCCGTGGGCGAGGCCATGAGCCTCGGCCGCACCTTCCAGCAGGCCCTGCAGAAGGCCCTGCGGTCCACCGAGACCAAGCAGGCCGGCTTCTGGACCCGCCCCGACCCCGAGGGCGCCACCCTCGAGAACACCATGGAGGCGCTGCGGACCCCGCACGACGGCACGCTCTACACCGCTGAGCGCGCGCTCCGCTTCGGCGCCACGGTCGCCGAGGTCCACCAGGCCTGCAAGATCGACCCGTGGTTCCTCGACCAGGTCGCGCAGCTCATCGACCTGCGCGGCGAGATCGAGAGCGCCGCCGTCGTCGACGAGGCGCTGCTGCGCAAGGCCAAGCGCGCCGGGTTCTCCGACGCCCAGGTCGCGGCCCTGCGCCCCGAGCTCGCCGGCGAGGACGGCGTGCGCCGCCTGCGCCACCGGCTCGGGCTGCGCCCCGTCTACAAGACCGTCGACACCTGCGCCGCCGAGTTCGAGGCCCACACGCCCTACCACTACTCGACGTACGAGGACGAGACCGAGGTCGCGCCCTCCGACCGGCCGAAGGTCATGATCCTGGGCTCCGGCCCCAACCGCATCGGCCAGGGCATCGAGTTCGACTACTCGTGCGTCCACGCCGTGCAGGCCCTGCGCGAGGCCGGGTACGAGACGATCATGGTCAACTGCAACCCCGAGACCGTCTCCACCGACTACGACACCGCCGACCGGCTCTACTTCGAGCCGCTCACGTTCGAGGACGTCACCGAGGTCTTCCACGCCGAGAACGAGTCCGGCCGCAACGCGGGCGGCCCCGGCGTCGTCGGCGTCGTCGTCCAGCTCGGCGGCCAGACCCCGCTCGGCCTCGCCGAGCGCCTCGAGAACGCCGGCCTCCCGATCGTCGGCACCTCGCCGAAGGCCATCGACAACGCCGAGGACCGCGGCGTCTTCGGGAAGCTCCTCCACGAGCTCGGCCTCGTCGCCCCCGCCGGCGGCACCGCCTTCTCCTACGAGGAGGCCCGCGAGGTCGCCGCGCAGATCGGCTACCCGGTGCTCGTGCGCCCGTCGTACGTCCTCGGCGGCCGCGGCATGGAGATCGTCTACGACGAGGACACCCTCGCCGGGTACATCTCCCGCGCCACCGAGGCCAGCCCCGAGCACCCGATCCTCATCGACCGGTTCCTCGACGACGCCATCGAGATCGACGTCGACTGCCTCTGCGACGGCGAGGACTTCTACCTCGGCGGCATCATGGAGCACATCGAGGAGGCCGGCGTCCACTCCGGCGACTCCTCCTGCGCGCTCCCGCCGATCACCTTGGGCGCCACCGTGATCGAGCAGATCCGCGACTACACCGCGAAGCTCGCCTTCGGCATCGGCGTGCGCGGCCTCATGAACGTCCAGTACGCCCTCAAGGACGAGCAGCTCTACGTCCTCGAAGCGAACCCGCGGGCCTCGCGCACCGTCCCGTTCGTCTCCAAGGCCACCGCCGTGCCGCTCGCCAAGGCCGCCGCCCGGATCGCCCTCGGCGCCACCATCGCCGAGCTGCGCGCCGAAGGCATGCTGCTGCCCGAGGGCGACGGCTCGGACGCCGGACCGGACGTGCCGATCAGCGTCAAGGAAGTCCTCCTGCCCTTCAAGCGGTTCCGCACCGTCGAAGGCGCCGGACTCGACGCGGTGCTCGGCCCGGAGATGAAGTCCACCGGCGAAGTGATGGGCATCGACTCGAACTTCGGCCTCGCCTTCGCCAAGGCCACGCTCGCCGTCTACGGCAAGCTGCCCACTTCGGGGAAGGTCTTCGTGTCCGTCGCCGACCGCGACAAGCGCGCCATCGTCTTCCCGGTGCGCCGCCTCGTCGACCTCGGCTTCACCGTCTACGCCACCGAGGGCACCGGCCTGGTCCTCAAGCGCCACGGCATCGACTTCACGCCCGTGGCCCGTCACAGCTCGGGCGAATCGGTAGATGCCGTCAGCCTCATCGCCTCCGGCGAGATCGACCTGGTCATCACCACGCCCTCGGCCTCCTCGGGCCCGCGCACCGACGGCTGGGAGATCCGCTCGGCCGCCGTCGTCGCGGACGTCAGCTGCGTGACCACCATCCAGGGCGCGACCGCCGCCACCCAGGCCATCGAGTCGGCCTCGCGCGGCGAGATCCGGGTCGCCTCGCTCCAGGAGCTGCACCAGCGCCTGCGCGGCAGCGAAACGACCGCCGTCTAGCACCGCACCGGGTGGGCGACCGCTGTAGCCGTGTCGCTCACCCGGTGCACTGACGTATACAGGAATGAGCATGCTGTACCAGAATCTGGCCCGCCCGGTCCTGTTCCGGATCGGACGCGGCGACGCCGAGCGAGCGCACGAGACCACCCTGCGCTGGCTCACCCGCCTGTCCTCCCAGCGGCAGGCCCGCAACGCGCTCATCAAGCTCAACCAGCTCAGCGCGCCCGTCACGGTCTGCGGCATCCCCTTCCCCAACCCCATCGGCCTCGCCGCCGGCATGGACAAGAACGGCGTCGCCACGGGCGCCTGGCCCGCCCTCGGCTTCGGCTTCGCCGAGATCGGCACCGTGACCGCCCAGCCCCAGCCCGGCAACCCCCAGCCCCGCATGTTCCGCATGCGCCGCTCCGAGGGCATCGTCAACCGCATGGGCTTCAACAACGAAGGCGCGCAGGCGCTCGCGGCGCGGCTCACCGCCGCCCCGGCCGTGAACTGCCCGCTCGGCATCAGCATCGGCAAGTCGAAGGTCGTGCCGCTCGAGGGCGCGATCGAGGACTACCTCACCTCCATGCGGTTCCTCTACCCGTTCGCCGACTACATCGCCATCAACGTCTCCTCGCCGAACACGCCGGGCCTGCGCCAGCTCCAGGACGCCGGGGCCCTGCGCGCCCTGCTCGGCGCGTTGCGCACTGAGGGCGTGCGCCTCGCGGCCGGTCGCCAGCCGCGGCCCGTGCTCGTGAAGATCGCCCCCGACCTCACCGAGCCGGCCATGGCGCAGCTCCTCGAGGTCTGCCTCGAGTCCGGCGTGGCGGGCGTGATCGCCACGAACACGACCATCGGCCGCGACGGCGTCGACCCGAGCGACGACGCGATCGCCGCCGAGCCCGGCGGCATGTCCGGCAAGCCGCTCACGCAGATCTCCCGCGAGATCGTGCGCTTCGTGCACCGCGAGACCAACGGAACGCTGCCGATCATCGGCTCGGGCGGGATCATGTCCCCCGACGACGCGCAGGCCATGTTCGACGCCGGCGCGAGCCTCGTCCAGCTCTACTCGGGCCTCGTCTACAACGGGCCCGGCCTGGTGCGCGGCAGCGTGCGCCGCTACCGGTCCTCCGCCCGCAAGGGCGCCCACACCTCCCACTCCCGCTGACGACAAAGCCTGACCCTCTTAAGGAAGTGCAATGCCTACCAACAAGGATTTCGGCTCCCGGGCCCACCACCTCTCGCAGGTACGCGGCCCGCTGTGCGCCGGGATCGATCCGCACGGCGCGCTCCTGCAGCACTGGGGGCTCGACGACGACCTGGCGGGCGCCGAGCGCTTCGCGATGACGATCGTGGAGGCCACGGCGGAGTCGTGCGCGTTCATCAAGCCGCAGTCGGCGTTCTACGAGCGGTTCGGCTCGGGCGGCGTGGCGCTCCTCGAACGGGTGATCGCCGAGTCGCGCAAGGCCGGCGCGCTCGTCATCCTCGACGTCAAGCGCGGCGACATCGGCTCCACCATGGCCGCGTACGCGCAGGCCTACCTCGACCCGGCCTCGCCGCTCGCGGCCGACGCGATCACCGTGAGCCCGTTCCTCGGCACCGGCTCGCTCCAGCCCGCGTTCGACCTCGCCAACGCGCACGGCAAGGGCCTGTTCGTGCTGGCCCGCACCTCGAACCCCGAGGGCAAGCAGGTGCAGATGGCCAAGCGCCGCGACGGCAAGTCCGTGGCCCAGGGGATCATCGACGAAGTGAACGAGCAGAACGCCGACGCCGAGCCCATGGGCTCCTTCGGGATCGTCATGGGCGCCACCATCGGGGCCTGCGCCTCCGAAGGGGAAGCGCGGCTGCGTGAGTCGACTTACGGAATCACGCACACCACCGTGCGGCAACGTGACACCGCTCACGACTTGTCCCAGTTCAACGGCCCCATCCTGGTCCCGGGCATGGGAGCCCAGGGTGGACGCCCGAGTGATCTTCCGCGCGTCCTCGGCCCGGCCACGAACTTCGCAATCCCGTCCTATTCCCGACAAATCGCACAGCCGGGGCCAGCCGTGGCGAGCATTCGCACCGCCGTCGAGGCGTTGCAGGACGAATGCCGCGCCGCGATGGGGGAATAAACCCGCGAATTCGGGGCCCGAAATTTGCCCCACCCCCGGTCGCAGGCGTGTCGGACACTGGGGTTACCGTTCCCGAGCTGGGTATGCTTCAGCGATACCCGCACGTCAAGGTCCACAGGGACGAAACCATCGACTGCAAGGAGACCCCGTGCCGCTCCCTAAACTGACTCCGGAACAGCGCGCCGCAGCCCTTGAGAAGGCCGCCGCGGCCCGCAAGGCCCGCGCCGAGCTCAAGGAGAAGCTGAAGTCGGGCGAGACCACCCTGGAAGCGGTCCTCAAGTCCGCTGCCACCGACGACATCTCGGGCAAGATGAAGGTCTCGGCCGTGCTCAAGGCCCTCCCCGGCATCGGCGACAAGCGCGCCACCCAGATCATGGAGAAGCTCAAGATCGCCGACTCCCGTCGGCTGCGCGGCCTCGGCGAGCACCAGCGCGCCGCGCTTCTGGATGAATTCAAGGGCGACCAGGCCTAAGTTCGGGTAGTAGTAGTCGCGTGAGCATCGATCGTCACCACGCAGCCCTGGCCCAGCGCCTCACGGTGCTGTCCGGTCCGTCCGGAGTCGGCAAGGGCAGCGTCAAGGCCCTCATCCAGGAGTACTACCCGTGGGTCTGGCTCTCCGTGAGCTGCACGACCCGCAAGCCGCGTCCTGGTGAGGTCGACGGCGCCGACTACCACTTCGTGTCGACCGAGCAGTTCGAGTCGATGATCGCCGCGGGGGAGTTCCTTGAGTGGGCCTCCTACGCGGGGAACCTCTACGGAACCCCCCGCGGCCCGGTCGAGGAGCGCCTGCGCGCCGGACTCCCGGCGCTGCTGGAGATCGAACTGCAGGGCGCCCGCCAGGTCCGCCAGACCATGCACGACGCCCAACTGGTGTTCCTCGCGCCGCCGTCGTGGGACGAACTCGTCCGCCGCCTCACCGGGCGGGGGACCGAGGACGAGGCCACGATCGCGCGCCGCCTGGACGCCGCCCGCCATGAGCTCGCCGCGGAGGCCGAGTTCGATCACACAGTCACCAATGTGTCGATCGAGCAGGCGGCCGCCGAGCTGGTAGAGTTGCTCAGTTCTCCGGCCGTAGTCAAGACCGGAGCGCGCTAAGGTCCGGCATCCCGGATCTGGCAGCAACAACGAGTCGCACACGAAGGATTACACGTGTCAGGGACTGTCGCCGACCCGATCGGCATCACCAACCCGCCGATCGACGACCTGCTCAAGAAGAGCCAGTCGAAGTACCAGCTGGTCATCTACTCGGCCAAGCGCGCGCGCCAGATCAACGCGTACTACTCGCAGCTGGGCGAAGGCCTGCTGGAGTACGTGGGTCCGCTCGTCGAGACCACGCCCGAGGAGAAGCCGCTGTCGATCGCCATGCGCGAGCTCGACCGGGGTCTGCTCGAGACGAAGGCGTTCGACGACCCGGACGCGTAAGCGCCGGGCGGTACCGAGGCGTAAGCTTCGCGCGTGAACATCGTCCTGGGCGTGTCGGGCGGCATCGCCGCCTACAAGGCCTGCATTCTGCTTCGCCTCCTCAAGGAATCCGGACACGACGTCCAGGTGATCCCGACCGAGGCGGCGCTCAAGTTCGTCGGTGAAGCCACCTGGGAGGCCCTGTCGGGCCACCGGGTGGCTTCCGGCGTCTTCTCCGACGTTTCCGAGGTCAAGCACGTGCGGCTGGGCCGCCAGGCCGACCTCGTCGTGGTCGCCCCCGCGACGGCCGACCTGCTCGCGCGGGCCGCGCACGGCCGCGCCGACGACCTCCTCACCAGCACCCTGCTGACCGCGACCTGCCCCGTCGTGTTCGCCCCGGCGATGCACACGGAGATGTGGGAGCACCCGGCCACGCGCGCCAACGTCGCGACCCTGCGCGAGCGCGGGGCGCACGTCGTCGAGCCCGACTCGGGCCGCCTCACCGGCGCCGACACCGGCCCCGGCCGCCTCCCCGAGCCCGAATCGCTCTTCGCCCTCCTTAAGGGCTTCCTCACGTCGCCGGCCCGAGACCTGGTGGGCCGCAAGGTCCTCGTCACCGCCGGCGGTACCCGCGAACCGATCGACCCGGTCCGCTTCATCGGCAACCACTCCTCCGGGAAGCAGGGCATCGCCCTCGCCGCGGCGGCCGCCGCGCGCGGCGCGGACGTGCACCTCATCGCCGCGCACATCGACGCCGCGCCACCCGCCGGGATCACCGTCGAGCGCGTCTCCACGACCGGCGAGCTGTACGAGGCCACAGTGAAGGCCGCCGCCGAAGCGGACGCCGCGGTGCTCGCCGCCGCGCCCGCCGACTTCACGCCCAAGGCGGCCTCGGAGCGCAAGCTCAAGCGCAAGGGCGACCTCGAGATGATGCTGACCTCGACGCCGGACATATCCGCTGCCGTCGGGCGCGAGAAACGCCCCGACCAGGTCCTCGTCGTGTTCGCCGCCGAGACCCACGACGGTCCCGAGCACGCGATGCGCAAGCGCGAGGCCAAAGGCGCCGACCTGGTGGTCCTCAACGACGTCTCGGGAGGGGCCGTGTTCGGCGCGGCGGAGAACTCGGTCACCGTGTTCGACGAACGTGGCGAAGTCGACGTCCGCGAGCACGTCTCGAAGGAGGTCGTGGCAGACGCCATCTGGGACGCCGTCTCAGCGCGGCTCCCGCTGGGTGGACGCGATTGACACCGCGTGACCGCCGCGCGCCGACTTGGTGGGAAGATCTTCACCGCATAGACTTGTGAGCTGCGAAGTCAGTCGAAGAGCGCCGTATCGCGGCGTGGAAGTGTTGAGGAGTGCCGTGGCACGTCGCCTGTTCACCTCCGAGTCGGTCACTGAGGGCCACCCGGACAAGATCGCCGACCAGATCTCTGATGGGATCCTGGACGCCCTGCTGGGCGAGGACCCCTCGAGCCGGGTCGCGGTCGAAACCCTCATCACCACCGGTCAGGTGCACGTCGCCGGCGAGGTCACGACCCACGCCTACGCCGACATCCCCCGGATCGTGCGCGACACGATCCTGAGGATCGGCTACGACTCGTCCAAGAAGGGCTTCGACGGCGCCTCGTGCGGCGTCAACGTCTCGATCGGCGGCCAGAGCCCCGACATCGCCCAGGGCGTCGACAAGGCCTGGGAGTCCCGCGTGGACGCCGACGGCCACGACGAGCTCGACCTCCAGGGCGCGGGCGACCAGGGCCTCATGTTCGGCTTCGCGTGCCGCGAGACCCCCGAGCTGATGCCGCTGCCGATCGCCTTGGCGCACCGCCTCTCCCAGCGCCTCACCGAGGTCCGCAAGGACGGCACCGTGCCGTACCTGCGCCCGGACGGCAAGACCCAGGTCACCATCGAGTACGACGGCAACAAGCCCGTCCGCCTCGACACGGTGGTCGTCTCGAGCCAGCACGCGCCCGACATCTCGCTCGACTCGCTCCTGGCCCCCGATGTCGCCGAGCACGTCATCGCGCCGGTCGTCTCGGGCCTCGACCTCGACACCGCCGACTACAAGCTCCTGGTGAACCCGACCGGCCGCTTCGAGATCGGCGGCCCCATGGGCGACGCCGGCCTCACCGGCCGCAAGATCATCGTGGACACCTACGGCGGCTACGCCCGCCACGGCGGCGGCGCGTTCTCCGGCAAGGACCCGTCGAAGGTCGACCGCTCGGCCGCCTACGCGGCCCGCTGGGTCGCCAAGAACGTCGTGGCCGCCGGCCTCGCCGAGCGCTGCGAGGTCCAGGTCGCGTACGCGATCGGCAAGGCCAAGCCGGTGAGCATCGCCGTGGACGCCATGGGCACCGAGTCCGTCGACCCCGCGCGCATCGAGCGCGCCGTCCTCGACGTCTTCGACCTCCGCCCCGCCGCGATCATCCGCGACCTCAACCTGATCCGCCCGATCTACTCCAAGACCGCGGCCTACGGCCACTTCGGACGCGAACTCCCCGAATTCACCTGGGAAGCCACCGACCGCGCCGCCGCCCTGAAAGAGGCCGTGAACTAACCCGCCGACAGACCCCACCGGGCCCCGCCGACTGTCGGCGGGGCCCGGTATTTTTGTTCGATGGACGAGTCCCCGGCACGATACGCAGCGGTCTGCGTGGACCATCCGTTGCCGCAGCTCAACCAGCTTTTCGACTACCGGGTGCCGGTGGAGCTGCTGGACGAGGTGCGGCCGGGGTGCCGGGTGGCGGTGCGGTTCAGCGGGCGCAAGCTCAAGGCGACCGTGATGGAGCTGCGGGACCGGACGGCGTTCCCGGGGAAGATCCTGCCGGTGCTCGAGGCGGTGCCGCCGGGGCCGGTGCTGACCGACGAAGTGGCGGCGGTGGCCCGGCGGGTGGCCGACCGGTACGCGGGGAACCTGGCGGACGTGCTGCGCCTGGCGCTGCCCGAGCGGAAGCTGCGGGTCGAGAAGGAGGAGCCGGCCGAAGCGCTGCCGGTGGCGGCGCCGACCGAGGCTCACTGGGATAGATATATCGCGGGCGATGCATTCCTGCGCGCGGTGCGCGAAGGGAAGCAGCCGCGGATCGTCTGGAACGCCGTCCCCGGCGAGGACTGGGCGATGCGGCTGGCCGAGGCCGCCGCGACGGCCGCGGCGGCCGGGCGGGGTGCCCTGCTGGTCGTCCCGGACCAGTACGACCTGGAACGCCTCGACGCGGCGCTGACCGAGGTGCTGGGGCCTGACCGGCATGTCACGCTCTCGAACGCGATGGGGCCGACGCCGCGCTACCGGTCGTTCCTGAAGGCACTGCGCAGCGAGGTCCGGGTCGTCGCAGGGACGCAGGTGGCGATGCTCGCGCCCGTGGAACGGCTGGGGCTCGTGGCCGTTTGGGACGACGGGGACAAGAACCTGATCAGCCTGCACGCGCCGTACCCGCACGCCCGCGACGTGCTGCTGACCCGGGCCGAGCTGGCCGGTGCCGCGTGCGTCGTCGGCGGTTTCTCGCGGACACCGCAGGCGCAGTTGCTGGTCGAGACCGGGTGGGCCGTTTCGGCGGCGGGGGAGCGGGCCGCGCTCCGGGCCGCGGCGCCGCGGGTCGTGCCGATCGGCGACGACTCGGACCTGGCGGCGGATCCGTCGAGTTCGACGGCGCGGTTGCCCACGGTCGCTTGGGAAGCCGCGCGGAGCGCGTTGAACGCGGACCTGCCGGTGCTGCTGCAGGTGCCCCGTCGCGGCTACGTGCCGGCGGTGTCGTGCCAGCGCTGCCGCACACGGGCGCTGTGCCCCGAATGCACTGGGCCGCTGCGGCTCACAGGGCCGCACCGGCCGCCGGTGTGCACGTGGTGCGGCCGCGTGGACGAGCATTACCGCTGCAAGGAGTGCGGATCGACCCGGATCAGGGCGGTCGTTATCGGTGCCGCGCGCACCGCCGAGGAGCTGGCGAGCGCGTTCCCGGGCGTCGACGTGGTGGAGTCGAACGCGTCGGAACGGCTTGATGTGATCCCGGAAGGCAGGCGGATCGTCGTCTCCACGCCGGGGGTGGAACCGGCTGCGCCGCAAGGCTATGGCGCGGTGCTGCTGCTCGACACGTGGGCGCAGTTGACGCGGGCCGAGTTGACCGCTTCAGAAGAGGCGCTTCGGATCTGGATGAACGCCGTGGCGCTGTGCGCCCCGACGGGCACGGCCGTGGTCACGGCCGACGGCGGACTGCCGGTGGTGCAGGCGCTGATCCGTTGGGACGCAGCGTGGTTCGCGCGTGTCGAACTGGAGGAGCGGGCGGAGCTCGGCTTCCCGCCGGTGATGAAGTTCGCGGCGTTGACCGGGCCGAACGGGGAGGCGGAGAAGATCGCCGCGAACCTGCCTTCGGACCTGGGGGCCGAGGTCATCGGGCCGATCCCGGTCGATGAGCACACCGAGCGGCTGCTGCTGCGCGTGCGGCGCCGCGACGGCGCCGCCCTCGCGAGCGTGCTCGCGAAGTCGGCGGCCGAGCGGGCCAGCGCGAAGGCCGAGCAGGTGCGGATCCAGATCGACCCTCGCGAGATCGCTTGAGCCCGAACGGTTTCAGTACCCGTACAAGGTCGGCCCCGCACTGCCGATGACGATGACCCGCAGGACGATCCAGGCGACCGCGATCCAGCCGAGGACGATGCCGGCGGTCGCCAGCCCGGCCCCGGCCTGGCCGGTCTCCTCGATCTGACGCCTCGCGATGTGGCCGAAGATGATGCCCAGGAAGCCGAAGCAGAGGCAGAGCCCGACGATGCCGACGACGAGCGCCGCGACGGCGAACCCGTTGGTGCCGGGCTTCGGCGGGACCCAGTAGGGGTGCGGCGGCGGCGCGGCGGGTCCTTGGAGGGACGGGAGGTCGGCGTCGGACGAGGCTGCGGGGGCGTTCGGCGCGTCGGAGGTGTACGGGGAGTACGGGGCGTCCTGGGCCGGGGTTTCAGGGGTACCCGAAGGAGGTGGGGATGCCGAGTCGCCAGGCGTGGGCGCGGCGGCTTCCGGAGCGGGCGCGGGTTCCGGGGCCGGTTCGGGCGCCGGTCGGGCTTCGTCTTCCGAGGTCATGGCGGGGGTCCTTCGAGTCGGGGGATCCAGTGTGGCAGCGGCGGCCCGGGAGGGGTCCCGGCGCGGCAGAATGGGGTCATGCCGGTATTCGTCGGCACCTGCGGGTGGCAGTACCGCGACTGGCGGGGCGTGCTCTATCCGGAGGACGTGCCGCAGCGACGCTGGCTGGAGCATTACGCCGAGCACTTCGCGGCCGTCGAGAACGACGGCGCGTTCTACCGGCTTCCGAAGCGGACGACCTTCGCCGACTGGCGTGAGCGGCTGCCCTCCGGTTTCATTATGGCGGTCAAGGCGAGTCGGTTCCTCACTCATTTGAAGCGGTTGCGCGATCCCGCGGAGCCGGTGCGGCGCTTGGCGGATGCGGCGGCGGGGCTCGGGAAGCGGCTCGGTCCGTTCCTCCTCCAACTGCCGCCGACGCTCAAAGCGGATCCGGAGCTCCTGGCCGTGTGCCTCGACCGCTTCCCGCGTGGTGCACGGGTCGCCGTGGAACCGCGCCACGAGTCGTGGTGGACCGACGAGATCCGGGAGATCCTGGCCGAGCGGGACGTGGCGCTGTGCTGGGCCGATCGCGGCGGGCGGCCCGTGACTCCGTTGTGGCGCACGGCTTCCTGGGGCTACGTGCGCCTGCACGAGGGCCGGGCGGATCCGGCGCCGAGCTATGGCGACGCCGCGCTGCGTTCGTGGTGCGAGCGGATCGGCGAGGCGTGGCCGGAGTCGGCCGACTGCCACGTGTACTTCAACAACGACCCTGGTGGGGCGGCGGTGCGGAACGCGTTCCGGTTCGCCGAGCTGATGCGCGGCCGCGGCCGCGAGGTACCCGGGGCGCGGCTCTGACTACTCCGCTTCCCCGCTGCGGAGCCTGGCCCACAGGCCGCGGAGGCGTTGACGGAAGAGGTAGACGAGGCCGAGGGCGATGAGCACGAAGGGGATCGCGATCGGCAGGACCGTGGTGAACCCGAGGAGCACGATGAGCGTTTCGACGCCGATGAACGACGCGACGCCGAGGTAGCCGACCACGGTGAACGCCTGCGCGCGGTACATGAGCGCGGCGATCAGGGAGCGGAGGCGGCCGGGGTGCTTTTCGGTCACCTCGCCTGTATACCAGGCGAATCCGTGCGCTGCGGTACGCGCGGTTCGCGGCGGCTTTCCAGGCGACCCCGGGAACGTCAGGAGGCGCCCGTCTCAACGCTGGTGCGGGCCGCGCGCAGGTCGGCGGGGAGCGCGGCCAGCTAGTCCCCGAGCCGCCGCGTCGCTCCGCGCCATCCCCGAAACCCAGCCCCGACCCGCGCCGAAGCGATGAGTTTCGCCCCGCGGGCTCGTCTCAACTGATGCAATCGGCTCATCAGCACTGCTCGGAAGGAACTCGCCATGCAGAAGATCGTCACCAACATCTGGTACAAGGACAACGCCGCCGAGGAAGCCGTCGAGTGGTACCTCACCCTCTTCGACGACGCGAAGGTCACCAGCACCGTCCCCTACATCGAGGACGCCCACGGCACCGTCGGGAACGCCATGGTCGTCAACTTCGACCTGGCCGGGCAGTCGTTCACCGCCATCAACGGCGACGACTCCGCCAAGCACGACCACGCGATGTCGCTGCTCGTCAACTGCGACTCCCAAGAGGAGGTCGACCGCCTCTGGGACGCGTTCCTCGCCAACGGCGGCAGCGAGATCCAGTGCGGCTGGATCGCCGACAAGTGGGGCGTCAACTGGCAGGTGTGGCCGACCGGGGCCGACCAGTACCTCGGCGGACCCGACAAGGAGGCGGCCGTGCGCGCCGTCAATGCCATGTACGCGATGAAGAAGATCGACCTCCAGGGCATCAAGGACGCCTACGAAGGCAAGTAGGCCCGGTCGGCCCGGTCCCCCGCGCGGGGGACCGGGGCCCCGCCTTGGAGGGAGGTCGCCGGCCCTGCCGCCCGCGATCCTGGAGGGATGAACCGCCGCTGGCACAATGGCCCCATGCGCCTCCTCGCCCCGTTCTGGTCCCGGGCCACCTACCGCGGCTGGGTGTGGATCATCCTCGGCGGCGCGCTCATGATGCCGTTCATGATGGTCGGCGCGATCGGCCGCAACTTCCTCGTCCCGGACGGCGGCTTCGAGGACATCATCGAACCGGTCGTCTTCGCCTCGGTCCTCCCGCTCGTCGCGGCCGCGTCCCTGCTCCTGCCCGACCGCGAGGTCGAGCGTACGGCCGCCCGCCGCCTCCTCGGCGCCGAGTTCGCCTCGCCCGCCGACGACGACTCCTGGAACTCGCGGTGGCGCACCGGCTGCTGGTTCACCCTCCACGCCGCGGTCGGCGGCGTCGTCAGCGGCCTGACGCTCGCCATCGTCCCGTTCGCCGCCTACCTGCTCTTCTACGGCGCCCGCATCGCCTTCACCTCCGACGACACCGTGCCCGGCTACTTCTACCGCGCCTTCACCGCCTGGGGCCTGCTCACCGGTCCGCTGCTTCTGGTCGCGCTGATCGCGGTCGTCGCTGCCACGACCGCCGGCATGAAGGCCCTCGCGCCCCTGCTCCTCGGCCAGGGCGCGAGCGACCGGCTCGCCGCGTCCCGCGCCGAGGCCGCCCGGCTGGCCGCGCGCAACCGCATCGCCCGCGAACTCCACGACTCGGTCGGGCACGCCCTCTCGGTGGTCGTCGTCCAATCGGAGGCCGCCTCCCGGCTCATCGCCACGGACCCCGCCTTCGCCTCGCAGGCCATGGCCGCCGTCGGCGAGACCGCGCGCGGCGCGCTGGCCGAGCTCGACGCCGTCATCGGGGCCCTGCGCGAGGACCGCGACGACGCGCGCACCCCGCAGCGCGACCTCGCCGACCTGGCGTCCCTCGCCGAGGAGTCCGGCGTCGCAGTCGACCTGCGCGTCGCCGGCGACCCGGAGGCCTTGGGCCGCTTGGCCTCCCGCGAGACCTACCGGATCGTGCAGGAAGCGCTGACGAACGTGCTGCGCCACGCCGACGAGCCCCGCGCCACGGTCACCGTCGACGTCGGCCCCGCCGAAGCCGCCGTGACCGTGACCAGCCCGGCCGCACGCCGCCCGCGCGGACGAGCCGGCGGCAGAGGCCTCATCGGCATGGCCGAACGCGCCGCCGTCCTCGGCGGCACAGCCGGAACCGACTGGGACGCGGGCGAATGGACCGTCCGCGCCGCCGTACCGCTTGAGACGAAGGGCCGGGAATGACCGCACCGCTGCGCATCGCGCTGATCGACGACGAGGCCCTGATCCGCACCGGGTTCGCCGCGATCATCGGCGCCGAACCGGACCTCGAGGTCGTCGCCCAGGGCGCCGACGGGATCGACGCCGTCTCGATCGCCCGCTCCGGCAAGGCCGACGTGCTCCTCATGGACGTCCGCATGCCCACTGTGGATGGCATCCAGGCGACGGAGCGGATCGTCGCCGAACTCGACTCGCCGCCGAAGATCCTCGTCGTCACCACCTTCGACAACGACGACTACGTGTGGCAGGCGCTCCGCGCCGGCGCGGACGGCTTCCTGCTCAAGCGCACCCGCGTCGAAGACCTCCTCGCGGCCGTCCGCCTCGTCGCCCGCACCGACGCCCTCCTCTTCCCCGAAGCGGTCCGCCGCCTCGCCGCCGCCACCCCGGCCCGCAAGGCCCCCAAGGGCATCGGCGACCTCAGCGACCGCGAACGCGAAGTCCTCGTACTCGCCGCGAAAGGCCTCTCGAACCAGGAGATCGCCGCCGCACTCTTCCTCGGCCGCGAGACCGTCAAGACCCACCTCAGCGCCGTCTACGCCAAACTCGCCGTTCGGGACCGCACCCAAGCCGTGATCGCCGCCTACGAAGGCGGCCTCGTGTAAGAGCCTCCGGCCCTAGGTGCGGGAGCCGGACGCCCCAGAACGCTCCCCGGAGCGGCGTCCCATTTCCACGCTTTCAGCGCGGAAGGATCACACGGACCTGGTCGCCGATCTCACGGAGCAGTTCCTCGACGGAGCTTCCCGCATTGACCGTCGCCGCCATGGTGATGAACGCGATCGCGGAGACGATGTGGGCGAGCACGGGGGCGGCATCGGGTTCGATGCGCTCGTCTCGCCGCAGCACGTCGGCGATGGCCTCCTCGGTCTGCGCGTTGAGGTTCAGCGCGTCGCGGTGGTGGGGTTCCTCGGGGTCCCCGAACGCCATCTCCCGCAGGTACGTTCGGCCGTTGTCGATCTGTTTGCGGTTGCATTCCACGACAGGGCGGACGATCGCCATCACCGCCTCGAATGGTTCAGGCAGGAGATCAGCGGCTGCTCTGCCCCGGATGAGCGCGTCCGCGTAGGTGGCGTTCTGCACAAGCAGGAGCAGTTCGCCCTTGTTCTTGGCATAGAGGAACAGCGTGCCGGTGCCGATATCGGCCTTGTCAGCGATCTGCTGGGTGGTGACCTCGTCGACGCCGTGCTCGGCGAAGAGCTCGGTGGCGGCGGCGGTGATGCGGTCGAGCTTCTCCTGCTTATTCCGCTCGCGCCGTCCGACCGTGCGGGATGCGGCTGGCATGTCGTGTCCGATGGCGTTCATGACCGATCCGACGCAAGGGAACGTTCCACCATGACCTCGACTTCGCTCTGGCAGCCGTTCACGCTCGGACGCCTCGCGTCTGCCGCTGCTTTGTCGTGAATGGACTGTCGCGGGCCATCGTGATCGCTCAGCTCCGGTAATCCTGAAGTGTCTTCCCGTCTTCCACGTAGGTGAGTGCCTCGTCCACTTCGTAGGCGTGCACTGCCGATGCGAAGGCGGGAAGCTTGGCCGAAACCTTCGCGACGGCATCACCTTCGAAGAAGGCCCGAAGCGCGTCCGCATCGGCGAAACCAAGCATCAGCGAGGCGTGGAAGCGCTGGTCGGCCGGGTTGTCGTGCGCCACGTTCGGCGTGTCCCACAGACCCCGGCGCCAGGACATGAACACCTGGGTCCGGAGCTCCTTCAGCCCGCCGTCGCCCGCGAGGGCGGGGACCAGCCGATTCGTGACGATCTTCCGGAAGGCACCGGTGCCCACGTTCTCCCGCTTCCTGATGAAGATCAGGGCTCGGGACCCGGCCTTGTCGCCGGGGCCCGCGACCTTGTACCAGCGGGCCGAGTTCGGCGGCCCCATGTAGAGCAGCGTCCGGCGGAAGACGTTCACCTCATCCTTGTAGGCAAGCTTCGTCTGCTTCCGGCCCGACAGCGGCGAGAACACCGACTTGAAGGTGACCTCGGCGATGCCGTCGATCCTGCGATCGACGGGGATGGCCGTCTCGACGCCGCTGACGGCGGGCCACAGGCCGGGATTGGACTCGGCCAGATGGATCTGGCGGTACTCCTCGAATCCCGGTGTCGCGCTGATGATCTTGGAGTGCGGGCCCTTCCAGTAGTCCATGCCCTGCCGCCGGGGTTGATCGTCGCGCACCCACAGCAGGATCGAGGAGGTGAGCGGCTTCTTGACGAACGCCGGTGTGGTTGCCACTGTGGATCTCCCTTGGTTCGGTCACGCGGTCGTCATCGCTTGAGGAATTCGGCGGCGATGGGCGCGAACTCCTGGTGGAACTGGAAGATTCCGCCGTGCCCGGAGTTCGGGTAGATGATCAGCTCGGAGCCCTTGATGCGCCGGTGCATGTCCTCGGACAGGACCGAGGGCACCATGCGGTCGTTGTCGCCGTTGGCGATCAACGTCGGCTGGGTGAGCTTCGACAGGTCGTGCGGCGTGCCGCGGCCGTACTTCTTGATGGCCTTCAACTGCGTCCGGAAGCCCTTCAACGGCATCGGCGCGTCGCGGCCTTCGGTGCGTGCCCCCGTCGTCCGCTCGACATAGGCCTTTGCGGCCCGCTTGCCCTTGACGTCGCGGTTGAAGAACAGGAACTCCCTCGGGTCTGAGCGGGTCAGCGTCGCCTTCAGGATGTCGTAGTAGGTGATACCGGCGACCTTGTCGATGTCCTTGCCGCCCTTGGGCCCGGTCCCGGTCAGGACCAGCTTGCGGACGAGCTCGGGGTGCTTCGCTATGAGCGCTTGGGCGATGAAGCCGCCCAGGGAGAACGAGAAGACGTCGATCGTGTCGTGGCCGAGCGCCTTGATGAACGCGTAGGCGTCGTCGGCCATCGCCTCGATGCTGTCCGGCACCTCGCCGCTAGAGGCGCCGACGCCGCGCTGGTCGAACGCGATGACATGACGGTTCTCCGCGATCGCATCGACGATCCGCGGGTCCCAGTAGTCGAGGGTCGCGGCCAGGTGGACGAAGAATACGACCGGGATGCCGCCCTTCGGCCCCAGCTCGCGGTAGACGAAGTTGACGCCGCCGGCGGTGACAGTGTTGGTCGGCGCCTCGACGTACGACGTGACGACGGTGCCGTCCGAGTGGTCTTGCGTGGTCATGATGGTGCTCCTTCGATAGGTCTGACGGTAGTGATGACTTGCGGGTCTGTTCAGATTTCGGTGATGACGGCCTTGCCGCGGACGCCGCCCTTCTCGAGGGCGTCGAGGGCCGCGGGAGCCTCGTCGAACGGGACGACTTTCCCGACGACGGGCCGGATCACGCCCTTGTCGACGAGTGCGGTGATCTCGCGGAGCTGGTCGCCGCTGGCGCGCATGAACAGGAACTCGTAGTCCACGCCGAGCTTGCGGGCCTTGCGGCGGATGCCGCTGCTGAGCCCGGCGATGGCGATCCGCAGCACCGCGTTCAGCCCGGCCTCGCGGGCGAAGGCCGGGTCCGGGGGACCGGAGATACCGATCGCCTTCCCGCCCGGGCGCAGGACCTGCAGCGACTTCTCGAGGTTCTTCCCGCCGAGGCTGTCCAGCACCAGGTCGTACCCGGAGAGCACCTGCGCGAAGTCCTCGGTGCGGTAGTCGATGACGATGTCGGCGCCCAGGCCGCGCACGAAGTCGGCGTTCGACGCGCTCGCCGTGGTCGCGACAGTCGCGCCCAGGTGCTTGGCGAGCTGGATCGCGACCGACCCGACGCCGCCCGCCCCGGCGTGGACGAGCACCTGCTGCCCGGCCTTGACCTGGCCCTTCTCGACCAGCGCCTGCCATGCCGTCAGCGCGACCAGCGGCAGCGAGGCCGCCTCCTCCATGCTGATCGACGCGGGCTTGAGCGCCAGGTCGGCCTCGGCGACCGCGATGCGCTCGGCGAACGTGCCGATGCGGTGGTCCCGGGCCCGGCCGTAGACCTCTTCGCCGGGCTTGAACCCGCGCACGCCCGCACCGACCTCGACGACCGTGCCCGCGAGGTCGTGGCCGAGGACGAACGGCAGTTCGTATTGCAGGAACTGCTTGAACTCACCCTGCCGGACCTTCTCGTCGAGCGGGTTGAGGCTGGCGGCCCGCACCTGCACGAGCACATCGTGCTCGCCCACGTGAGGCTCGGGCACCTCCGCCAGCTCCAGCGGGGCCTTGTACTCCTTGACGACGAACGCCTTCATGACTTATCGCTCCTTCTGCGTGATGGTGTTGGTTGCGGTCGCCGCTACCGGCGGAGGTGGTCGAGCGCGGCGTCGACGAACGCGCGGTGGTTCTGGAAGGCGACGCCGTGTCCTGAATCGGGGAATATCCGCACTGTCGCGGTCGGCAGCTGACTGGCGAGGGCGCCCGCGTTCGCGGGCGGGACCATGCGGTCGCTGTCGCCGTGGATGACGAGCACCGGGCCGGGGAATCGCGAGAGGTCAGCGGAAGCCTGCCGGCCCCACCGGCGCACCGCGGCAAGCTGCGCCCGGAAATCCTTCGGCGTGACCGCCTTGTCACGTCCGGCCTTGCGCTCCTTCAACCGAGCGAGGTACTGGCGTGCGGCGTCCCTGCCGACCGGTGTGCGGGTGAAGAACAACAGCGCTTTCGGGTCGTTGAGCGTGACCAGGGCACGCAGTGTCGACCTGATGATCAACCCGGTCATGTCCACCAGGCCCGGGCCGCCCGCGGGCCCGGAGCCCACCAGGATGAGCCGATCGACCAGGCCCGGCGCTTGGGTCGCGACGGCCTGCGCGACCATGCCCCCCATCGACAGGCCGAGCAGGTCGACCCGGTCGTGGCCGAGCCCTCTGATGACGGCAACCATGTCGGCGGCCATCTCCTCCATCGAGGCGCGCACCTGCCCGGTGGAGTCGCCGACACCGCGGTAGTCCACGGCGATCACGCGTCGGTCCCGGGCGAGACCGTCCACGACGCGCGGATCCCAGTTGTCGAGGTTCGCTCCCAGGTGCGTCAGGACGACCAGCGGCACGCCGGTGCGGGGTCCGAGCTCTCGATAGGCGAACGCGGCGCCTGCCGCCGTGATCGTTCGCGTCGGGGCGTCCCGATAGCCCTGTGCTGTGTCCAGCTTCGACATGTGCTTCTCCTCGTCTCGCTACATCGACTATACATGAGCACACTCAGATATGAACACACTCAGAAAAATAATCCAGGGAGGGCGCCATGGAGGGAAGATGAGCGCCTGTCGGCCGCCGAGAACGCGCTAAGCAGCGCAAACACGAGTGCATCCTGGCCGCGGCACGGGAGCTCTTCGCGCAATACAGCGTGAGTGGAGTCACGCGCGGCAGATCGCCGGCAAAGCGGACATCGCGATCGGGACGCTGCTCCGGTACGCCGCGAACAAGGCGGAGCTGCTGATCATGGCGCAGAACCAGAGGTTCGCGGACGCGCCGACGATGCCGCGACGCCGGCTCACCGGCGACACGATCCCCCTTGAGGGGCATGGCCGCTGGAGGAAGGCACATGCGTTGATCATCAGGTTCCTGTGCGCGCCTTCGCGGTTGACGCGCGTCGGACCGGAGGTGCTATGGTTAGTTGGTCAACTAATGAACCTCTTAACCGACGAACCCATTCGCACTAGACCGAAGGAGGCGAGATGTTCGATGACGGCACACCGATCTATCGGCAGATCGCCGATCAGATCAAGGCCGAGATCATGAACGGCTCGCTCGAACCGGGAGGCAAGGTCATGTCGACCAACCAGTACGCCGCCTTCTACCAGATCAACCCCGCTACCGCGCAGAAGGCGTTCCGCGAGCTGGTCGACGAAGGCGTCCTCTACAAGCAGCGCGGGGTCGGCATGTTCGTCGCCGACGACGCCCGCGAGCGGCTCGCCGCGGATTTCCGCGAGCGGTTCTTCGAGCGCGTGCTCGCCCCGCTCGTGGTGGAGGCACGCCAGGCCGGGATCTCCCTCGGCGACATCATCGACTACCTCGAAGCCAGGCACGGCGACGCTCGCGGAGCCGTGAAAAGTGAAGAGAAAGGCGCCCGACAATGAGCTTCTCCGCCACCCTCCGCGACGTCACCCTGAAGTACCGTGACGGCGACGCCCTCTCCGATGTGAACCTCGAACTCGAAGCCGACAAGATCTACGGCCTGCTCGGGCGCAACGGCGCAGGCAAGACCAGCCTCCTGAGCCTGCTCGCCGCCTTCCGCAAGCCCACCAGCGGTGAGGTCCTCATCGACGGTCAACCGGTGTGGGAGAACGCCGCGATCGTCTCGCGCGTCGCCCTCATCCGGGAAGGCGGCGACTTCGACGACTCGGACACCGTGAAGGCCGCCATCGAGACCGGCCAGATCCGGCCCGGCTTCGACACCGCCTACGCGCTCAAGCTCGCCGAGCGGTTCGAGCTGCCGCTCAAGAAGAAGGTCCGCGAGCTCTCCCGCGGCAAGCGCTCCGTGCTCGCCGCGGTCTGCGGCCTGGCCGCGCGCGCCGAGCTCACCATGTTCGACGAGGTGCACCTCGGGATGGACGCCCCCACCCGCGACGCGTTCTACAAGGAACTCCTGGCCGAGTACATGGAGCGCCCCCACACCGTCATCCTCTCCACCCACCTCATCGACGAGGTCGCCAACTACCTCGAAGAGGTCGTGATCGTCGACAGGGGACGCATCCTCCGCCACGAGGAGCTGGAGGTCCTCCAGGACATGGGCGCGACCCTCACCGGCCCGGC
Organism: Glycomyces lechevalierae; assembly: GCF_027622945.1. GTDB lineage: Bacteria > Actinomycetota > Actinomycetes > Mycobacteriales > Micromonosporaceae > Glycomyces > Glycomyces rutgersensis. The sequence continues at coordinate 65,589 of NZ_JAPZVQ010000013.1, forward strand.
CGCCGCCGTGGACGAGGCCGCCGCCGGGCTCGAGATCCTGGCCGAGCAGCAGCTCGGCGGGACGAAGAGCGTCACCGTCGCGGCGTTCGCGCCCGGCACCCGCGAGCGCGCCGCGTCCGCCGGACTCGAGATAGGACCCGTCGGCCTCCAGGACCTGTTCATCCACCTCACCGATCCGAGCCGGAACGGAGCCCGACGATGACCGCCCTCCAGAACCTCACCCTGCCCAACCGCCGCTACTCGCTGGGCCTCGGCATCGCCGGAGCCGCCCTCAAGTACTTCAAGTACTGGATCCTCGCAGCCGTCGCCCTCGCCTTCCTCGGCCCGCTCGCGCTCTCCCTGTCCACCGAGATCGACCTCGCCACCTGGTTCTACACCGGGAACATCGCCAAGTGGTTCACCGCGTTCGTCGCAGGCGGCTTCCTCTACGCCCTGGTGCCCAACATGATCGCCGCCGGGATGACCCGTCGCGAACTCAGCGTCGCCATGGGCGTCTTCGGTCTCCTGTGGTCGGCCGCGCTCGGCGCGCTCGTGTTCGCCGGTCTCCTCGCCGAGCACGCCTACTACGGCGCCATGGGCTGGAGCCAGGGCGTCAAAGGGGACGACGCCGTCACCGTGCTGGGCTCCTGGGGCGACACGGCCGCGTTCGCCGCCGTCTTCCCGCTCCTGTACCTCGCCTACTTCGCCGCCGGGGCCGTCATCGGCGCCGCCGCCTACCGCTGGCAGAACACCGGCTGGCTCCTGCTGTTCCCGATCCTCACGATCGTCTTCAGCCTCGACAACGCGGTCTACGACACCGAGCCCTTCGGCCCCGCGTGGGCCGGCGTCCTCGGCCGGTTCATGGACGACTGGGGGCGCGGCCTCGTCCTCGCCGGGACCGCCGTCGTCGCCGCCGGGCTCGCGATCGCCGCCCGCCGCATCCTCATCGACATCCCGCTGCGCAGCAAGAAGGCCTGACCATGAACGCCGCCATCGCGAACCGCCGCTTCCGCTTCGGCCGCCGCCTCTTCACCGGGACCGTCACCTGGCTGAGCCTGTGGCTCATCGGCGGCCTCGTCCTGGCCCCCGTGGTCTCGACGGTGCTCGCCCAGGTCTTCGAGATCGGACTGTGGACGATCATCGCCACCGTGTTCCAGTGGTCCGCCGCCGGCATCGCCGGGACCATGCTCTACACGAAGCTCCCGGTGTGGATCTCGCGCGGCTGCACCCGCCGCGAGATCACCGCCGCCTACGCCGTGTTCGGGGCGCTCACCACGGTCGGCCTCGCGGCCTACCTGACCGCCGGGTTCGTCCTCGAGCACGCCGCGATGTCGATCGCCGGCGAACCGCCGACCGGCCTCGGCGAAGCCGTCGGCGCCGGCGTCCGGTACCTCGCCATCACGCCGATCTACTTCTTCACCGGCACCCTCATCGCGGCCCTCGCCACCCGATTCAACGGCGACAACCGGTTCTCCGCCGCGGTCCTCTTCGGCACGGGCGCGCTCTACGCAGCCACCCTCTACCTCGAATTCAACGACGCGTGGTTCGACGCCGGGTGGTCCACGGCCACCTCGGCCGCCGCCGCGCTCGCCCTCACCGCCGCACTGGTCGCCGCGTGCACCGCCGCGCTCCGGTCCGTCCCGATCCCAGCAAAGCAGGCTTGACCAATGACCATCCTTCTTGCACAACGCAAATACCACCTCGCCGCCAGACTCACCAAGACCACCGCCAAGACCTTCGGTCTCGCGTTCGTCGCCCTCTTCCTCATCGTCGCCGTGGCAGAAGAGATCGTGACCGTCGTGAACGGCTTCGCCTGGGAGATTTCTTGGGCACTGCTCTCCTGGGGGATTCCGATCACGATGGTCGCGAGCGCCTGGACGCACCTGTCCCGCTCATATCCGGCGGCCATCACGAACGGGATGACGCGCAAGGAGACCCTGAACGGGTTCGCGCTGTTCGGTGCGGTGACCGTCCTGGTCGGCGCGGTGTTCACCCACGCGGCCGTCGTCCTCCTCGATTTCGGCCCGTTCACCGAGACGGTCTATCCGATCGGCTTCTACGGCTTGAGCCTCCTTGAATCAGTCGTCCGCCCCGCCCTTTACTTCGGGGTCGGCGCCGCCGCGGCCGCCATGATGCACCGGATGCCGAGCAGAGCACTCGGAGCGGTGCTGAGCGGGTTGCTGGTGGTCGCGACCGTCTACCGGGTGCAAGTGATCGGTCCTGTTCTGGACGCGCTCGGACCGCAGTCGAGTTCCATCAGCGAGATGCCGGACCGCTCCGAGATCGTCCTCAGAACGAGCACGTTCGGATGGATCGACGTCGCTCTCGCCGCCATACTCGTGCTCCTCACCGTGACGCTCCTCGCCAAAGCCCCGATGCGACCGAAGGAGATCTGACCATGACCACCGTTCTCACCCAACGCAAGTACCGAGTCGCCGCGCAACTGGCGACCAAGACCGCACGCACCGTCGGCCTCGCGGCCGTCGCGGCGTTCGCCCTGCTGCTCGCGGCCTCGGCGGTGTACCGGTCCGTGACCGGCCAGTACGAGGAGTACGCCTACTACGCCCTCATGGCGGTCCCGCTCGTGATGATCGGCCTCGCCTGGGTCCAGGTCTTCCGGACCTACCCCCGCGCCCTCGCCAACGGCGTCACCCGCAAGGAGACGCTGACCGCCCTCGCGCTCTTCGGCGCCGCCGCCGTGCTGGCCGCCGCCCTGGCGACCCAGCTCGGGCTCGTGGTCATCGGGTTCTTCTCGACCTTCGAAGGCGTCGAGCACCACCGGGGCTTCTACGGCCGCACGCTGACCGAGTCCATCGTCCGGCCGGCGGTCTACTTCGCTTGCGGCGCCACGGCCGCCGCCGCGATGCTCCGGTTCGGCAACCGCGCGGTCGGCGCCGTGGTCGCCGGGCTCGCGATCGGCCTCGTCCTCTACCGCCAGCCGGTCGTGCAGTTCGTCTACACCGAGTACGCCAGGGCCGCCGGCACCTCCTCCACGGCCGAGTTGGGGTCGATGCTCCTCTCGGTCGACCTCGCGCTCGCGGTCCTCTTCTCCATCACCGCGTGGCTCCTGCTGCTCCGCGCGCCCATACGGAACAAGAAGGCCTGAACCATGGGAATCCTGAGCGTCGACGCTCATGCTGACCGCTGAACGGGCCGCCGCCGCCCACCCGGCCGGAAGGCCGGCCGGGTGGGCGGCCCCGACCCGCACCACACCGGCCGCCGACCCCTCACGCGGAACGCCCGACGGGTGGGACACTGGTGGACGGCCAGTACACGCATCGGAAGGTCAGCACATTGTCGATCCAGCCCATCCGCATCTTCGGCGACCCGGTCCTGCGCACCGCGGCCGAGGACGTCGACACCTTCGACAAGGAACTGCGGGGCCTCGTGAAGGACCTGCTCGACACCATGCGCGACGAAGGCGGCGCCGGGCTCGCCGCGCCCCAGCTCGGCGTCAGCAAGCGCGTGTTCTCCTTCGACGTCGACGACGTCATCGGCCACATCGTCAACCCCGTGCTCGAATTCCCCGACGAAGAGGAGCAGGACGGCCCCGAAGGCTGCCTCTCCCTCCCCGGCCTCTACTTCGACACCATCCGCCGCCAGAACGTCGTCGCCAAGGGCTTCAACGAATACGGCGACCCGCTGCAGATCGTGGGCACCGGCCTCATGGCCCGCTGCCTCCAGCACGAGACCGACCACCTCGACGGCATCATCTTCATCGACCGCCTCGACGCCGAGCGCCGCAAGGCCGCGATGGCCGAGATTCAGTCCCAGGACTGGTACAACGGAGACGTCAAAGTCAAAGTCACCCCCCACGACTCCAAGGGTGTGTTCTTCAAACGATGAGGATCGTCTTCGCCGGGACTCCGGAGGTCGCGCTGCCGACCCTCGAAGCCCTCCACGCGTCCGACCATGAACTCGCGGCCGTCCTGACCCGCCCCGACGCGCGCACCGGCCGCGGCCGCAAGGTCTCCCGCTCGCCCGTCGCCGCCTGGGCCGACGAGCACGGCGTCGAAGTGCTCACCCCCGCGAAACCGCGCGAACCCGAATTCCTCGAGCGCCTACGCGAACTCGACGCCGACATCGTGCCCGTCGTCGCCTACGGCGCCCTCGTGCCCCCGGCCGCGCTCGAGATCCCGCGCCTCGGCTGGATCAACCTCCACTTCTCGCTCCTGCCCGCGTGGCGCGGCGCCGCCCCCGTGCAGCACGCCGTCCTCAACGGCGACGCGATGACCGGCGCGTGCGTCTTCCAACTCGAAGAAGGCCTCGACACCGGCCCCGTCTACGGCCGCCTCACCGAGCCCATCGAGCCCGCGGACACCTCCGGCGACCTCCTCGGCCGCCTCGCCGTCGCCGGCGCCCGCCTCACCGTCGACGTCGTCAACGCCCTCGAGGCCGGCACGATCTACGGCGAACCGCAGCCCGAGGACGGCGTCTCCTACGCCCCCAAGATCACCGTCGACGACGCCCGCGTCCGCTGGACCGACCCCGCCTTCGCCGTCGACCGCCGCATCCGCGCCGTCACCCCCGCGCCCGGCGCCTGGACCGAGTTCGAAGGCCAGCGCCTGCGCCTCGGCCCCGTCCGCCCCGACCCCGAGGGCCCGCGCCTCGCCCCCGGCGAGATCGCCCTCGCCAAGCACCACGTCCACGTCGGCACCGCCACCGACCCGGTCCTCCTCGACCAGGTCCAGCCCGCCGGGAAGAAGCCCATGGACGCCGCCGCATGGGGCCGCGGCCTCCAGACCGAGAGCCCGGTGTTCGCATGAGCGACAAGAAGAAACGACGCAGTCCCCGCGTGAGCGGCGAGGAGAGCGACCGCCCGAAGGTCAACCCGCGCCGCGTCGCGTTCGACGCGGTCAGCGCCGTCACCGCCGACAACGCGTACGCCAACCTCGTGCTGCCGCGGATGCTCGCGGAGACCGACAACTCCGGCCGGGACGCCGCGCTCGCCACCGAGCTCACCTATGGCACGCTCCGCAGCCTCGGCACCCTCGAGGCGATCCTCGCGGCCGCCTCCGGGCGGGACGTGCGCCAGCTGCAGCAGGACCTCGTGGACGCCCTCTGCCTGGGCGCCTATCAGTTGCTGTACATGCGCGTGCCCCCGCACGCGGCCGTCGCGACCACCGTCAGCCTCGTCAAGGCCGCCGTGTCGCCGCGCGTCTCCGGGCTGGCGAACGCCGTGCTGCGCAAGGTCGCCGCGAAGGACCTCGAGGAGTGGACGACCGAGCTCGCGACGGGCGACCGCCTCCACGACCTTTCCTTGCGGTACGCGCATCCGCAGTGGATCTCGGCCGAGTTCGAGGCGGTGGTCGGTCCGGACGAGCTGCCGCCGGCGCTGGCGGCGGACAATGTGGCGCCGCCGGTGCACTTGTGCGCCAAGCCGGGTCGGATCACCAAGGGCGACCTGTCGCGTGAGACGCGCGGCGGTGTGCACGGCCAGTGGTCGCCGTATGCGGTGTACCTGCCGAGCGGTGATCCGGGCCGGGTCAAGGCGGTGGCGACCGGGCTGGCGCACGTCCAGGACGAGGGCAGTCAGTTGGTCGCGGTGCAGCTCGCGGAGGCCCCGCTCGAGGGCTCTGATGAGTCCTGGGTCGACCTGTGCGCCGGTCCCGGCGGCAAGACGGGTCTGCTCGGTGCCATTGCGGCGCAGCGGGAAGCGCGGATCGATGCGGTCGAGATCCAGTCGCACCGCGCCGAGCTGGTGTCGAAGGCGGCGCGCGGTCTGCCCGTCACCGTCCACACCGGGGACGGCCGCACGTTCGGTGAGGCGGGTTCGGCGGACCGGGTGCTCGTGGACGCCCCGTGCTCGGGTCTGGGCGCGCTGCGCCGTCGCCCTGAGGCGCGGTGGCGCAAGCAGCGCAGCGACATCGACGACCTGGTGCCTTTGCAGCGGGAGCTGCTCGCGTCGGGTCTGCGGTTGGCGCGGCCGGGCGGGATCGTCGCGTACGTGACCTGCTCGCCGGTGATCGCGGAGACCGAGGAGGTCGTGGGGTCGGTGCTGAAGGCCGGGGGAGCGGAGCTCGTGCGTCCCGAGTGGCTCACGAAGCGGGTGCCGGGTTCGGAGCGCGGCGATTTCGCGCAGTTGTGGCCGCACCGCCATGGCACGGACGCGATGTTCCTTGCGCTGCTTCGCAAGACCGGCAACCGGTAACACTCCAGTTGTAGGGCCTCCTGCCGCGTCACGGTGCGAACCGGTCGCGGCGGGGGGCCTGGTTTTTTCGGGTGGGGTAGCGAAACCAGACGAACTGGAAGCGCTACCATTCATAGATAGGGGTAAATATTTCCCCGGGTTACCGGCACAACTGACCCAAGGAGCACCAGATGAACCGACGAAAGCGCCTCGCGGCGATCGTCGCGGGGATGGCGACCGCGGTCGCGACCGCGCTCAGCGCGGGCTTCCTCCTCAGCCCCAACGCGGGCGCGCAGGAGGACGTCTCGGCGCAGGCCCAGGCACTATGGACGAACCCGAACACCGGCGCGGCCCGCTGGGTCAGCCAGAACCCGAACGACTCACGCACGGCCGTGATCCGCGATCGGATCGCCGAGACCCCGGCGGGCACCTGGTTCACCCAGTACAACCCGACCGGCGGGATCGCCGCCCAGGTCGCCGCCGTGGTCGACGGTGCTGCCGCCTCCGGCGCGGCCCCGACCATGGTCGTCTACGGCATTCCCAACCGCGACTGCGGCGGCGCCTCCGGCGGCGGCGCTCCGAACCACGACGCGTACCGCGGCTGGATCGACGCCATCGCGAACGAGATCGACGGGCCCGCGTACATCGTGATCGAGCCTGACGTGATCGCGCACGACTGCTACGGCTCCACCGAACGCGCCCAGATCAACGCCTCGCTCGCGTATGCGGCGCAGAAGCTCAACGCCGCCGACCCGGCGGCGAAGGTCTACATCGACGCCGGCAACTCGGCCTGGCTGAAGCCGGACGAGGCCGCCCGGCGGCTCCAGGCCGCGGGCCTGCAGTACGCGGACGGCTTCTCGCTCAACGTCTCCAACTACCGCACCACCGACGAGACCACCGCCTACGCCCAGCAGGTGCGCGGCATCGTGGGCACCGGCAAGGGCGTCGTCATCGACACCAGCCGCAACGGCAACGGGCCGCTGAACCCGCCCAACCCCAACGACTGGTGCGACCCTCCCGGGCGCGCGATCGGCAAGTTCCCGACCACCGCCACGGGCGTCGCGGGCATCGACGCGTACCTGTGGGTCAAGCTCCCCGGTGAGGCCGACGGCTGCGCGGGCGCGGCCGGCCAGTTCATCCCCGACCTCGCCTACCAGCTCGCCAACAACGCCGGCAGCGGCTGGCCCGGCCAGGTCGAGCCGACCGACCCGGCGACCACCCCGACCGGCGGCCCCACCGGCAACCCCACCACCGGCGGCCCCGCCGGATGCACCGTCCACATCGATCCCGTCAGCACCTGGAACGGCGGCTGGCAGGGCAAGGTCTCGATGACCTCCGCCCAGGCCGTCAACGGCTGGACCGTCAAGTGGACCTGGCCCTCGGGCCAAGCGGTCACGAGCAGTTGGAACACCACGCTGACCTCGTCCGGGGCCAACGTGACCGCCAAGGACGTGGGCTGGAACGCCTCGGTCTCGGCCGGCCAGACGAAGGAGCTGTTCGGCTTCGTCGCCTCGGGTTCGCCCGCCGACATGGACGTCCCCTGCTGACCTGAGACCGCGACCGGCACCTCGGGCCCGGTGTGGAGACCACATCGGGCCCAGGTGTCCGGCCTGCGTCGCCGTTCCGCGACCTACACTGTCCGTGTGGCACAGTTCCGAACGGCCCAGGCCGACACCGTCATCGCTCCGAGTCTCCTGGCGGCGGACTTCGCCCGCCTCGCCGAGGCGGCCGCCGCGGTCGAGGGCCACGTCGATTGGCTCCACGTGGACGTCATGGACAACCACTTCGTCCCCAACCTCACGCTCGGCCCGCCCGTCGTGAAGTCCCTGAAGGCCGCCACGGACATCCCGCTCGACTGCCACCTCATGATCGAGGACCCGGAGCGCTGGGCCACCGGCTACGCCGAGCTCGGCGCCTACAACGTCACCTTCCACGCCGAGGCCGCCGATGACCCCGTCAAGCTCGCCAAGGACCTGCGCGCCGCGGGCGCCAAGGCCGGCCTCGCGATCGACCGCGACACGCCCGTCGAGGACTACCTCGACATCCTGCCGTCCTTCGACATGCTCCTCATCATGACGATCAAGGCCGGGTTCGGCGGCCAGCAGTTCATGCCCGGGCTGCTCGACAAGGTCCGCACCGCCCGCGCCCACGCCGACAGCGGCCACCTGGAGCTGCGCATCGAGGTCGACGGCGGCATCGCCGACGACACCATCGCCGCCGCCGCGGAGGCCGGAGCGGACGCGTTCGTCGCCGGCACCGCGGTCTACGGCGCGGCCGACCCCGCCGACGCGGCCCGGCGCCTGCGCGCCCGCGCCGACGCGGCGCGATCATCCGGATGACGCGCCCATGCCCGCCGCCACCCCCGAACTGGTCCTCATCGCCGACAACGACCCCGAGATCGCCGAGTTCCTCGCGGCCCGGCTGAGGGCCGACGGCTTCGACACCGCGCTCGCCCGCGACGGCTACCAGGCCCTCGCCGGGATCGCGCTGCGCCGCCCCGGCATCGTCCTGCTCGAGGCCGACCTGCCGTTCATCGACGGCCTGGCCCTCACCCGCCAGCTCCGCGCCGACCCGGCCACCGCGAGCCTGCCGATCATCCTCCTGGGCGCCCAGCCCTCCTCGGCCGACAAGATCGCCGGGCTCAAGGCCGGCGCGGACGACTACATCGCCAAGCCCTTCGACCCCGCCGAGGTCTCCGCCCGCATCGACTCCGCGATCCGCCGCCACCGCGAGGTCCGCGAGTCCTCCCCGCTCACCGGCATGCCCGGCAACGACCGGATCCTCCGCGAACTCCAGTCCTGGATCAAACGCGGCGACCCGTTCGCGCTGTGCTACATCGACATCGACCAGTTCAAAGCGGTCAACGACGTGTACGGGTTCGTGCGCGGCGACGAGTTCATCCGCGCCCTCGCCGAATGCGTCTACGCCGCCGCCGGGGACGCTGGGGCCGCCCCGGTCTTCCTCGGCCACGTGGGCGGCGACGACTTCACCATCCTGTGCCTGCCCGACCACGCCGAGGCCGTCACCGGCTTCCTCAACGACCACTTCGCGCGCCGCGTCCGCCAACTCTGCGAGCCCCGCGACGTCGAGCGCGGCTACATCGAGCACGCCGACCGCACCTCCCGCCGCCTCACCCGCTCGCGCCTGCCCACCCTCTCCACCGGGGTGGCCCTCTCCACCGTGCGCCGCTTCGCCGACGCCTACGAGGCCGTCGCCGAGGCCACCACCCTCAAGAGCGTCGCCAAGTCCCACCCGGGCAACTACGTGGCCTTCCCCGAGGGCCGCGCCCCCGGCCGCACCAACCGCCGTCCCGTCTTCTGGACGAACGAACGCTGAAACGCCACCGCCGCCAGTCGGGTGCGTCACAGTGAGGATCACGGCGGAATATCCCCGTGGCACAATTCCTTGTAGCAAACACGCGCGTCAGCGGGGTCGGTGCAATTCCGAGCCGGCGGTGAGCAGCCAAGGCTGCGAGTCCGCGACCCGTCCGCATCCAGCGGACGGTTGACCTGGTGAGAATCCAGGACCGACGGTCAAAGTCCGGATGGGAGCAGACGCAACGTAGGAGGCCACTGGTGGCCCCTGCGAGCCTTTCTCTTGCCCCCGCCTGCGTACCGAAGATCGAGTCGCAAGGTAGGGAGTTCCAACCGTGTTCACCGGAATCGTCGAAGAACTCGGCGAAGTCGTCAAGGCCAGTGAAGCGTTCCTGGCCGTCCGCGGGCCCGTCGTCACCTCTGACGCCGCCCTCGGCGACTCCATCAGCGTCAACGGGGTCTGCCTCACCGTCGTGAGCGTCGAAGGCGATGTCTTCACCGCCGACGTCATGGAGGAGACCTACCGCCGCTCGGTCATCGGGAAGCTCCAGGTCGGCGACCCCGTCAACCTCGAGCGCGCCGCCACCCTCACCACCCGCCTCGGCGGTCACCTCGTGCAGGGCCACGTCGACGGCGTCGCCGAGATCGTCAAGCGCACGCCCGCAGCCGAATGGGAGGAAGTCACCTTCCGCCTGCCCCCGGGCCTCGCGAAGTACGTGGTCGAGAAGGGCTCGATCACCATCGACGGCACCTCCCTGACCGTCGCCTGGATCGAGGGCGACGAGTTCTCCGTCGGCCTCATCCCCACCACGCTCGAAGCGACCACCCTGGGCCGCAAGCAGGTCGGCGACCCGGTCCACATCGAGACCGACGTCGTCGCCAAGCACGTCGAAAAACTCCTCCAAGCTGCCGGGAGCCTGTCATGAACGAGATCCACGTGGACGACATCGCCATGAACACTGTCGTCATGAACACCGTCGACGAGGCCATCGCCGCGATCAAGGCCGGCCGGCCCGTCATCGTCGCGGACGACGAGGGACGCGAGAACGAGGGCGACATCATCTTCGCCGCCGAGGACGCCACCCCCGAACTCGTCGCCTTCACCGTGCGCCACACCGGCGGCTACCTGTGCGTCCCGATGCTCGGCGACCGCGCCGACCTCCTGCAGCTCCCGCCGCAGGCCGCCGAGAACCAGGACCCGCGCGGCACCGCCTACACGGTCACCGTCGACGCCCGCCGCGGCATCGCCACCGGCATCTCCGCCGCCGACCGCGCCCACACCATCAACGTGCTCGCGAACCCGGGCACCGTGGCCGGCGACCTCAGCCGCCCCGGCCACGTCGTGCCCCTGCGCGCCAAGGAAGGCGGCGTGCTCGTCCGCACCGGCCACACCGAGGCCGCGGTCGACCTCGCCCGCCTCGCCGGCAAGGAGCCCGTGGGCGTCCTCAGCGAGATGATGAACGACGACGGCACCATGATGCGCCTGCCCGAGCTCCGCGAGTTCGCCGACGAGCACGACCTGGTGCTCATCACCGTCGCCCAGCTCGTCGAGTGGCGCCAGCGCAACGAGGTCCACGTCAAGCGCCTCGCCGAGGCCCGCCTCCCGCTCGAGTCCGGCCAGTTCACCGCCGTCGGCTACCGCGCCGTCTTCGACGGCAACGAACACGTCGCACTCGTCAAGGGCGACATCGGGAACGGCGAGGACGTGCTCGTGCGCGTCCACTCCGAATGCCTGACCGGGGACGCCTTCGGCTCCCTGCGCTGCGACTGCGGCCCCCAACTGCAGGCCGCGCTTCGCGCCGTCGAGGCCGAGGGCCGCGGGGTCGTGCTGTACATGCGCGGCCACGAGGGCCGCGGCATCGGCCTGGTCCACAAGCTCCAGGCCTACCAGCTCCAGGACCAGGGCCGCGACACCGTGGACGCGAACCTCGAACTCGGACTGCCCGCCGACGCCCGCGACTGGGCCGTGGGCGCGCAGATCCTCGCCGACCTCGGCATCAAGTCGATGCGGCTGCTGACCAACAACCCGGACAAGCGCGCCGGGATCGAAGGCCACGGCCTCGAGGTCATCGACCGGGTCGCCCTGCCGACCTACGCGACGCCCGACAACCTCGCCTACCTGACCACCAAGCGCGACCGCATGGGCCACCTGCTGGCCGACCTGCCCTCGCCCGTCCTCGTGAAAACTGCGCTCACAAGAGAGGCTGCCTAACATGGCCGGACACGGAGCACCCGCGATCAACGTCCCCGACGCCTCCGGGCTCACGCTCGGGATCGTCGCCACGGACTGGAACACCGAGATCGTGGGCCAGCTGCTCAAGCGCTCGCTCGAGGCCGCCGCCGACGCGAAGGTCGCCGACGTCAAGGTCCTGCACGTGGCCGGGGCCGTCGAGCTGCCGATCGCCGCGCAGGCCCTCGCCCGCCGGTACGACGCCGTGGTCGCCCTCGGCACCGTCATCCGCGGCGGCACCGCGCACTTCGACTACGTGTGCAAGTCCGTCACCGAGGGGCTGACCCGGGTCGCGCTCGACGAGTCGACCCCCGTCGCCCACGGTGTGCTCACCGTCGACAACCAGGAGCAGGCCCTCGCCCGCGCCGGCTATCCCGACTCCACTGAGGACAAGGGATACGAGGCGGTCATCGCCGCCCTCGGTGCGGCGCTGGCGATCCGCTCGCTCGACTGACCACCGCTGAACGCGCGCGGGCCCGGCCGATCCGGCCGGGCCCGCGCGCGGAGGGGGCGGGGGGGGGTGACGGGGGGGTGAACCCCCACTGGCGCC
>NZ_JAPZVQ010000013.1:77801-154758 GCF_027622945.1 Glycomyces lechevalierae
GGGGGGGCCGGCCCCGCCGCCCCCCCCCCCCCCCCCCCCCCCCGGCCCGCGCCCCCCCCCCCCCCGCCCGCCCCCGCGCGCGTATCGGCAGGTCGGTCGTCACGGTGCGGTCAACCCCATCTGCCGCATGAACTCCGATTCGTCGAAGTACAGGTGATGCTCGGTGATCTTGCCGTCCTTGACGACTGCGATGTCGCAGCTCCGCAGCTTCACCTTCTTGCCGGTGGCCGGGATCGTCTCGCCCGTGGGCGTCTTCATGTCACCGGTGTTGGTGCCCACGAAGTACCCCTCGTCGACGGCCCTGCCGTCGGATTCGAGCTTCATGATCGGCTCGTAGGCGCCGTCCGGGAACGCGTCGATGAACTGGTGCCAGTACTCGGCGATGTTCTCGTGGCCCTTGACCGCTCCGGCGTCGGGCGTCATCACGACCGCGTCGTCGCTGTACAGCTCGACGGCGGCGTCGACGTCGTGCTGCCCGACGGCCGTTTCGGTCATCCGGTCCATTACCTCTCTGGCTTGGCCCATGGCCCTCACCTCCTCAATCCCGATTATTCTTCGCTACCGGTGAGTTCGTCGCCGTTCAGCCGTAGTGCTGGAATTCGGGCCAGAGCTGTGCCCACTCCTCGACCGGGCCGTGGCAGACGGCCACGACCGCGCCCTGCTCCTCGTTGTCGACACCGAGGCCGTTGTCCAGCTCGGCGGCCGGCTCGCAGGAGTCGAAGAGGCGGCTCAGGCCCGCGGCGTCCAGGCCCACCGTGACGACCGTGTCCGGACCCGCCGGGGGAGGACCGTACTCGTGGAGCGCGTTGTGGCCGCTGAAGACCGGCGGCAGGCCCTCCCCGTACCGCACGAGCGCCCCGGCCTCGCCGTAGTTCGCCGTGATGACCGCCCCGGCCTCGGGATTCGCCGCGACCACGGCCTCGACCTGGTCGGTGTACGTCTGCCAGCCGACGCCGTCGGGCACCGAGCTGTTCATCGCCGCGATCGGCGTACCGCCCACCACCTCGACGGGGAGCAGCGGCAGCGCGACGAGTGCCGAGATCGCGCTGTTCAGCGCCACGCCCGCGACCAGCGTCCGGCGGCGGCCCGGCGTCGCCGCCCACGCCGCGACCCGGACGCACCCGGCCGCGTACAAGGCCATGACCAGGCCCATCGGATAGTAGAACTGTCCGCCCGTCACCAGCGTGATCGCCAGCAGGATCGGATACGCGACGGCCAGCGCCCGCACCGGCCGCCACTCGGGCCGGCGCAGCAGCGCCGCGAACCCGGCGATCCAGACCGGCACCAGGAACAGTCCGATCAGCAGGAACTGGAAGGGCAGCAGCAGGATCCGGTTCTCGGTGCCGTCCGTCTCGTTGATCGCGGAGGCCATCTCCAATTGCGGCCAGTCGTTCACCGCCTGGTAGACAAGGTTCGGCGAGCCGATCACCAGCGCCAGGCCCGCGCCGGCCCACAGCCACTTGGAGAGCAGCGCTTTCCGCGGCCCGACGGCGAGCAGCGCCAGCCCGAGGCTCAACAGCAGCAGCACGATCAGATGCTTGTTGTACAAGCCGACCCCGGCCATCGCGCCGACCGCGAGCCACCATTTCGGATGGTCGCGCAGCAGTGCCTTGACCGCGAACAGGATCGCAGCGACCCACACCACGAGGTCCACCGAGTTCGTCGACAACTGGTGTCCGAAGGCCAGCGCGACCCCGGCGAACGCCAGTCCCCAGACGCAGAGCGCCTGCGCGGCCTTGCCGCCGCCGAACTCGCGCGTCAGGAGCGCCGCGATCCACAGCAGCCCGACCATGCACAGGATCGACGGGAACCGGAAGGCCCACAGCGAATCCCCGAGCAGCGCGGTCGCGGCCTTCCCGAGCAGCGGGGTGAGCGGCGGCTGGTCGACGTAGCCCCACGCGGGGTCGAGCATCCGGAAGTACAGCTCGTCGCGGTGGTAGTCATAGCGGCCGTTGAGGATCGCGAGCACCGTCGCGAGCACGGCGGAGGCGGCGACGAGGTGGGCGCGGTGGAGGGGAGGGAGTTGCATCGGCGGGCCTTCGCATTCGGGGGTGGCCACGATCCTCCCGCAGTGGACGGACGCGCGCAACTCTCCCGTCGCAATCCACCCGTGGCGGCCGGGACCGGAGCCCCGGCCGCCGGGTGCGGTCAGGCCGCGTCGATCCGCGCGAAGTACGCGTCGACCAGCGGCTTGCCGACGCCGGTCATCCACTCCTCGAGGGTGAGCAGGTCGGGGTGGATCGCGCGCAGCGCCGGGATGTCGACGGGCAGGGGGTGCTCGTTGAGGATGCCGAGCATCTTCGCGGTCGAGGGGCTGTCCGCGGCGACCTGTTCGGCGGTGATGCCGACGTAGGGCACTTCGCGTCCGACGAGGCGGCCGATGAGCGCGGCCTTCTCGGTCTGGGTGAGGTTGTCGCCGGCCAGCTCGTAGACCTTCCCGGCGTGGGCCGCGGGGTCGGTGAAGGCGATCGCGGCGAAGGCGGCGATGTCCGCGGCGGCGATGTGGGGTTCGAGCGTGTCCGCGTTGAGGATCGAGACGAGCGCGCCGTTCTGGAGTTCGCGGAAGGAGTCGAAGGTGTTCTCCATGAACGAGCTGGGGCGCAGGATCGTGTGCGGCACGCCGCTCTCGCGGATCGCGTGCTCGGCTTCGGCCTTGCGCTGCAGCATGTCCATCACCGCTTCGAGCGGGCCGCCGACGCCGATCGACGACGAGTGGACGAGGTGGGTCGCGCCCGCGGCCTTCGCGGCGGCGCCGATCTTGGCGGCGCTGCGGGCCTCGTGGCCGAGGTCGTGGCCGTACGGCCCGCCCTCGTACGCCCCGGCGTGGACGCTGAAGACGCCGAAGGCGCCGGCGGCGGCCGTGTCGAGCGAGTCCTGGTCGTCGAGGTCGCCCGCGACGACTTCGGCTCCGGCCTCCTTGAGCGCCTTGGCCTTCGCGCTCTCCGGGTTCCGGGTGAGGGCCCGCACGTGCCAGCCGTCGGCGAGCAGGCGGGCGGCGACGGCCCCGCCCTGGCGGCCGGTCGCGCCGGTGACGAGGATGGTCTTCGCTGAATCGGACATGGGTGTTCCTTTCGGTGGCGGGGTGCGCCGACTACTATCGGGAGCGGCAACCCGGTTGATGAAACGGAACACTACACCCGTTTAAGCGAGTCCATGAGAGGGGGACCCCGTGTCCGCAGTAGCCCAGCGCGCCGAACGCGCAGACGCCCAGCGCAACCGCCAGAACGTCCTCGAGACCGCCGATCGCCTCTTCGCCGAGCGCGGCGCCGCCGTCTCCCTCAACGAGATCGCCACCGCCGCCGGCGTCGGCGCGGGCACTGTCTACCGCCACTTCCCGACCAAGGACGCCCTCCTCGCCACCGTCCTCGACCAGCGGCTCAGCCAGTTGGGGGAGTACGGCGAGCGGGCCCTCGCCATGGCCGATCCCGGCGAGGCCTTCCGCCGCTACCTGCGGTTCATCGCCGACCAGGCGCTCGCCAACCGCGCGATCTGCGAGGCGCTGGCCGCGCGCGAGGACTGGGTCGAACCGGCGAAGGCGAGCGGGCAGTGCGTGGTCGACACCCCGCTCTCGGCCCTGCTCGTGCGGGCCCAGCGGGCCGGTGTCGTGCGTGCCGACCTCGACACCCGGGACGTGCGGGCGCTCCTGACGGCCTGCGCGGCCATCGCCGAGGACCCTGCACGCGTGCAACGGCTTCTGGGCGTCATGTGGGACGGCATCCGAGCGGAACGAAACTCCGAGATCCGTAACGAAACCGTGCGCTTGCCCGAGCTCCGTGACGAAACGAAACGGAACTGCCCGGTCTGCGGGGACCCGATCCCCGAGACCGCGACCGGCCGCCCCGCGAAGTACTGCTCGGCGGCCTGCCGCCAGAAGGCGTTCCGCGAAAAGCGCAAGACTGCGTAGTCACAGGCTCTTCCCCTCTGGCAACCGGTCGCCTAGGATCAGTCCCGCATCTGACGAGACCACCCGAGGAGGCCGCATGGCCCGCAGATTCGCGACACACGAGCGGCGCCCGACCGCTGCGCTCGACGGCATCTGGGACTTCGCGTTCCTGGGCGAGGCCGACCCCGACGCCGTCGCGCCCGACCGGATCGACTTCGACGCCGTCGCCGCCGTGCCCGGCTGCTTCGACGCCACCCCCGCCTTCGCCGGCAGGCGCGGCCTCGCCGCCTACCGCACCCGCCTCGACGTCGAGCCCGGCCGCCAGCGGCTCGTCTTCGACGCCGTCCAGCACTGGGCCCGCGTCTACTGGAACGGTGACCTCATCCGCGAGCACGCGGGCGGCTTCACGCGCTTCTGGGCCGAGACCGAATCCGAAGGGGGCCAAGCGGAGATCGTCGTCCTCGTCGACAACCGCTTCGACGAGCGCTCCCCGCTCCACATGGAGCACTTCGACTGGTACCACTACGGCGGGATCTCCCGCAGCGTCGAGCTGCAGCTGCTCGGCCCGGTCCGGATCGACGCCCTGCGCGTCGAGACCGCCTCGGTTGCCGACCGGCGCGTGAACGTGCGGATCGACTACGCCGCCGACGCTTCCGGCCCGGTCCCGCTCGAGATCGTCTGCGACGGGCGGACCGTGCTCACCGAGGACGTCGAGCTCAGCACCGCCGGCAGCCTCGACCGCGCCATCGAACTCCCTTGGGCCGCACCGTGGACGCCCGCGGACCCGAACCTGAGCGTTCTCAGCGTCCGCCTCGGCGAGGACGACCTGCGCGAG
Source organism: Glycomyces lechevalierae (assembly GCF_027622945.1). Taxonomy (GTDB): domain Bacteria; phylum Actinomycetota; class Actinomycetes; order Mycobacteriales; family Micromonosporaceae; genus Glycomyces; species Glycomyces rutgersensis. Next base: position 82,520 of record NZ_JAPZVQ010000013.1, read on the forward strand.
CGCTTCGGCCTCCGCGAGGTCGCCACCGCGAACGGGCGCATCACGCTCAACGGCGAGCCGCTGACCCTCCTGGGCGTCAACCGCCACGAGGCCCACCCGCAGTTCGGCCACGCCCAGCCCGAGGCACTGCTCGTCAACGACGTGCAGCAGCTGCAGGAGCTCGGCTGCAACTTCGTGCGCGGCAGCCACTACCCGCTCGACCCGCTGTTCCTCGACCTGTGCGACGAGGCCGGCATCCTCGTGTGGTGCGAGTCGATCGGCTGGCAGTACCCGGTCGAGCACCTCACCGACCCGGCGTTCATCGAGGCGCAGCTCGCGCACATCGACGAGATGGTCGCCGCCTCGCGCAACCACCCCTCGATCATCCTGTGGGGCATCCTGAACGAGTGTCCGAGCTGGTCCGAGGCGGGCCACCCGGTCTACGAGCGGCTGCTCGGGCGCCTGCGCGAGCTCGACGCGACCCGCCCGGTCACGTACGCGGCCATTAACGCGCTCGACGACAAGTGCTTCGACCTGGTCGACGTCGTCAGCGCGAACACCTACCCGGGCTGGTACTGGGCCGACGTGCCGGACATCCCCGGCGAGCTCGACAAGATCGCCGCGCACGTGGACGCCTTGGGGCACGCCGAGAAGCCGCTCATCATCTCCGAGATCGGCGCGGGCGCGGTGCCCGGCTGGAACGACTCGATCGGTTCACTGTGGACCGAGGACTACCAGGCGCGCCTGCTCGACACCGTGGCCGGCCACATCATCGACGGCCAGGACCGGATCTCGGGCCTCGCGATCTGGGTCCTGGGGGACTTCCGCACCACCGAGCAGCGCGAGTTCCTGCTCCGGCGCCCGCGCGGCGTGAACGACAAAGGCCTCATCGACGAGTACCGCCGCCCCAAACAGGCGTTCCGGACCGTGCAGGGGCACTTCCGGCGGCGACTCGACGACAAGGCCTTCGACGACAGGACCTTCGACGACAGGACCTTCGAGAACAATGCCTGACGCGGCGCGCTCGCTCAGCGGTCGGTGACCCGGTGCAGGACCTCGCGTCCGCGCTCCGGAAGCTCGGCGGCCGCTGAGAGGAGCGCGTCTCGCGCGTCCTCGAGCGCCGCGACCGCGCGGCGGTAGCCCTTGGCGGACTTGCGGCGGTCGTAGGCGATCTTCCCGCCGATGACGGCGGCCGCGACCACGACCACGCCGACCGCGGCGAGGGCGAGCCCGCGCCGGACGCTCCGCGGGGCGGGCCAGAGGTCCTCGTCGGGCGCGTACGCACCGTCATGGACGCTGTCGAGCGCCTCGGCCGGGGCGGCCTCGCTCTCGGCGAGGTCGGACAGCCGCAGTGCGTCCGTCTCGCCGGCCGGTTCAGTGTCGTTCGGCTTCTCGTGCTTCGACTTCATGTCGCGCCCTCCCTGAGTCGGTCACTCGGAGTTTACCCAGGACGGCGCGGGAATAGGCGTCTTGAACCACGCGGATTCGCGGTTCAAGACGCCTTCGGGCCCAGGCTAGGTCGAGAGCGAGTAACTGTTGATGCTGAAGTTCTTGCCGCCGGCCGAGGAGGTGATCTCCCAGCCGAGCTGGATCTGATCGATCCGCACGTTGGGCATCCGGCCCTGGTTGACCAGCCACTGGCAGATCGGCGTGATGTTCACCGTGCCGCTCGTGAACTGGCTGGTGGCCATGAAGCTGTAGACGGGGTTGGCCCCGTTGTGGCCCTGGTGGTAGTTCCAGTTGCGGCCGCCGAGGTTCACGTTCGTGACGTACCCGCCGATGGGGCCGACGTTGGACGTCCACTGCGTCCAGATCATGATCTCGTGCGCGTGGCCGTTGCCCCACACGTCGTACGTCGTGTTGTACGCCAGGCCCGAGCCGGAGCCCGGCACGCTCGCGTTGAACGAGCTGCTGACGTTCCCCATGCTGGAGACGGTGCGCCCCAGCGTGTACGAGACGTTCGGGTAGGACTTGATGCCGCCGGTGTTCGGGTGGTCGGCCCACACGCCCCAGTTGCTGTAGGAGTTCGCCCAGATGGACTGCGCGCCGTAGCCGCTGCCCCAGACGTTGTTGTAGAGCGTGTAGGCGCCGTTCTGCCAGCTTCCCCACCGGTCGGAGGAGGACCAGGTGGCGGCCTGCGCGGGGGACTGGAGGGCGCCGACGGCGCCCGCGGTGGCCAGCGGAGCGGCCAGCGCGGCGGAAAGGAGCGATCTGCGTCGCATGAAGGGCACGCCTTTCTCGAGGTCATGTTGTCAGCATCGACAAGACTTTGAGGAATGTCGATGCGTTAATTAGAGCATGCGACCCAATTAATGTCTAGATCCCATACGCCCCCTATTCCGGTCACGCCCGGAAGGCCGCTCCTGCGGTGAAACGCCGGATTCGGGTGCGACGCCCGTCTCACCGTCCCGGCCAGTGGTGCGACCGGGCGGTTCGCGGTCGCCCCGGTCAGGCCCGCCACGTAGAATTCCGGCCGTGAAGACCTTCGAGCAGCTCTACGCCGAACTCGCCGACAAAGCCGCCACCCGACCCGCCGGGTCGGGCACCGTCGCCCAACTCGACGCCGGCGTCCATGCCATCGGCAAGAAGATCGTCGAAGAGGCGGCCGAGGTCTGGATGGCCGCCGAATACGAGTCGGACGAGGCCGCGGCCGAGGAGATCTCCCAGCTCCTCTACCACCTCCAGGTGATGATGGTCGCCCGCGGCATCACCCTCGACGACGTGTACCGGTACCTCTAACCGCTTCCGAAAGGCCCATCCGCATGCTCCGCATCGCCGTGCCCAACAAGGGATCGCTCTCCCAGGGCGCCACCGACATGCTCACCGAGGCGGGTTACCGCCAGCGCGGCTCCAGCCGCGACCTCCAGTCCCTCGACACCGCCAACGGCGTCGAGTTCTTCTACCTGCGCCCCAGCGACATCGCCACCTACGTCGCCTCCGGCGACCTCGACCTCGGCATCACCGGCCAGGATCTCGCCGTCAACTCCGGCGAGCAGGTCGAAGAGGTCCTGGCGCTCGGCTTCGGCCGCTCCACGTTCCGCTACGCCGCCCGCCCGGGCACCGTCGACTCGGTCGCGGGCCTCGACGGCAAGCGCATCGCGACCTCCTTCCCGGGGGTCGTGCGCAGCGACCTCGAGAAGCACGGCGTGAAGGCCGAGATCGTGAAGCTCGCGGGCGCGGTCGAGAACGCGATCGCCCTCGGCGTCGCGGACGCGATCGCCGACGTGGTCGAGACCGGCACGACCCTCAAGCAGGCCGGGCTCGCCGTCTTCGGCGACCCGATCATGCGCTCCGAGGCCGTCCTTGTCCGCAAGGCCGGCAACGGCGAGGCCCCGGCCGTCGAGCTGCTGCTGCGCCGCCTCCGCGGCGTGCTCGTGGCCCGCTCGTACGTGATGCTCGCCTACGACGTGCGCGCCGAACTCCTCGAGGCCGCGGTCGAACTGACCCCCGGCATCGAATCGCCGACGGTCTCGCCGCTGCATCGGGAAGGGTGGGTCGCGGTCCAGTCGATGACCGAGCGCGCCGACCTCCACCGGGTCATGGACGCCCTCTACGAGATCGGCGCCCGCGGCATCCTTGCCTCGAACATCGACGCCTGCCGGCTTTAGGCAAGGGTCTGGTGCCTGCCGGCTTTAGGCAAGGCTCCGGCGCCTGCCAGCTCTAGGCAAGGTCCTGGCGTCCGCCGGCTTTAGTCCGACTTGTCAGCTGAGCCGCGGCGCTTCCAGCGCCGCGGCCGCATCGGCCCGCTTGCGCAGTTCGGCGGCCATCGCGACGGCCTCGACGACGTCGCGGTGCGCCGCCGTCGCCGTGTGCCCGACGCCCCCGGCCGTCATCGCGTGCACGGAGGCGAGCCCCTGCATCCGCTGGATCGGCCCCTGCACGACCCGCACCGACTGGATCCGCGCGTACGGCACGGCCGCATAGGTGTTCACCCACCAGCCGTGCCGGACCACGAACACCTTCTCGTCCAGCAGGGCACCGGTCCGCTTCCAGCGCAACGGCATCCGCCACCGCGCCCGGCGCGGCGGCTGCTCCACCGCGAACACCGACGAAAGCTCCGGCACCGCCTCGGCGGCCACCGTCGAGACCTCATCCGGGGTGCCGACCGGCAGCGCCGTCGTCGACTTGACGACCGCTGCGCTCTGCGCCACCGCCGCCGTCCACACCTCGACGCGCCGCCAGTCCTTGCGCCGCCACAGGATCGGCTCGTCGAAGCTCACGGCGGTCACCCGGTCCACCGGGACCGTCTCGTGGCTGGTGTCCGTCAGGCCCCGCTCGATGAGCAGGTTCCCGCCGTCGCGGGTGATCCGGAACCGGCAGTTGCGCAGGAACCGGTTCACCATCTGGACCGTGCTCTGCAGGTAGCCCAGGAGCGCCGGGGCGAAGAACCCGAACCACAGCGCCGTTGCCACCTGCGTGAACCCGAAGATCGACCCGGTGACCGCGAACGCGGTCCCGAAGACCAGCAGCGCCGTCAACTGCACCGGCAGCGCCTCGAGCAGCGACGCGACCGCGAGCTTGCGCACCGTCACCGGCGGCACCAGTGGTGCCGGCCCCGCCGCTGGAGCCTCCTCAGTGGACTCGACAGCGGTCTGCGGCGCCGCCCCGGGACGGCCCGCGATCGACAGCAGTTCCGACCGCAGCTCCAGCGCCCGGTCGTGCTTCAGGTACGCGAGCCTCGCGTCCGTCCCATCGCCGCCGGCGACCTCGATGTTCAACTGCGCCAAGCCGAACACGCGCGCCCGCAGCGGGCGCACCAGGTCCACCGACTGCAGCCGGTCCAGCGGCACCGTGCGGTGGCTGCGCGTGAACACGCCCCCGTAGATGTGCAGTTCCCGGCCCCAGATCACGAACCCCCGGAACTGCAGCGCGATGAGGCTCGCGATGCCGCCCACGACCGCCGCCGCCACCGCCGCGTACACCGCGAACAGGAAGTTTCGCGAGGTGAACATCTGCAGGCCCACCGCAGCCGCTGCGGCCGTGAGGAACCTGACGCTCTCCAGCAGCGGCGTGAGCGGGTGCAGGCGCTGGCGCTGCACGCCTTCAGGCGGCGCGCTCGGCGCGTAGGGCACCGGCCCGTAGGGCGCGGGGGACAGCGGGGGAGCGGGCTCGTCGCCGTGGACCGGCCCGGCCTCCGCGCTCACAGGCCCTCCCGGACCTCGGCGGCGCGGACGGCGAGCCGGTCGCGCAGCGCGGCCGCCACCAGCGGATCGAGCCCGGGCACTTCGGTGTTCGAGCCGAGCGCGGCGGTGCGCACCTGCACCGTCGTGAGCCCGAACATCCGCTCGACGGGCCCGGCGGAGAGGTCGATGAGCTGGATGCGGCCGTAGGGGACGATGCTCAGCCGACGCGTCAGGAGCCCGTGGCGCACCAGGAGGTCCTGGTCGCGTTCGGCGTAGCCCCAGGTGCGCACGGTGCGTGAGACGGCGAGCGCCCGGAGCCCCGCGAGGACGACGTAACCGCCGAGGGCCCACAGCAGGCCGTCCCAGCCGAGCCAGATCGTCAGCGGGACCGCCGCGATCACGGCCAGGATGAGCACGTTGAGCAGGCTCCGCAGCACCCACACCGTGCGCAGCGTCGGCGACATCGGCTGCCAGGAGATCCCGTCCGGCCACAGGTCCCACACCGGGACCGCTCTCGCGTTCATCGCTCGATCATTCCACGCCGGATCACGTCAACCTCTGGGTCTCGCAAGGGAATCCGCGTGCCGTGAGGAATTCGCGCAGGACCGGCTCGTGCTCGTCGCACGCGGCCCAGCGCTTCACGCGGTCGGAGCCGTGGATGCGCGGGTTGCGCCACAGCAGCATCCAGGTCGCCTCGCTGCGGCATCCGCGGGAGGAGCAGATCGGCGCTTCGGACGGCGTTTCCGGCTCTGAGGTCACAGCGCGATTGTCCGCCACGCTCTGCCTCGGCGACGCCGGCGAGCCGTAAATGTGTTCTGTGGCGACGCCGGCGAGCCGTAGACGCGTCCCGTCGCGGCGCCCGCGAGCCGTGAAAGCCACAGCCTCATCCCGAGCGGGGCCACACTGCGGTGTCGATGAACGCCTCCACGGCCTCGATCACGTCCGCCATCGCGTGCGCCGACTCGACCAGCGGCCGGCCCCGGATGAACATGCCGTGGTCGGCGCCGGCCACCTCGCAGACCTCGCCGGGCAGCTCGCGCGCCAGCGCCGTGTTCCACGCCGGGTCGGCGGTGCCGCCCACGAGCAGGTACGGGGCGGTCGAGCGGCGCAGGGCCTGCACGATCGGGTAGTGCTGCAGGAACGGCGTGAACCAGATCGCCGGGAGCCCGTGGTGCGCCGCGAGGACCGCGGCGGCCGTGCCGAGGGACTTGCCGATGAGCAGCGGCGGGTCGTCGTTGTGGACCCGGTCGAGCACGGCCTCGGTCTGCTCGCACACGCCCTCGATCATCGCGTGCTCGTCGGCCGCGAGCCGGTCGACGCCCTTCCATACGAGCGGATACGTATGGGCGCCACGGGACTGCAGGGCCACGTGGGTGTACATCAGCAGCGGCCCTTGGACGCTGTAGTTGCGTCCAGGTAGGAGCAGGGCCTGGCGGCGGCGGGGCATGTGAGGAATTCTAGTGCCGGTCGGGCCCTGTGCGCCTCCTCCGGAAAGCCCGCGCAAAGCAACCCTCCGGGCAGCAAAAGACCCGCACGACCACGGGGGAAGTCGTGCGGGTTGGTGAAAGCATAGCGCTCCGACATTTCGCAGCAACGGATTGAATCCGCGCGGCGTGTCACGCTCCTGGGCAAATACCGCCTTTCCGTTTGCCGCAGGAGTGCCGCGGCAGTGTAGACCCCCTGCGCCGCAAGGGGTTCGGCGAGAAGTGTCGGGTTCCCGACAAATGCCGGTGCGGGCGCGGCGCGCGGGTCCGTGCGGCCCGCTGCCATCCTCGAACGGGCGAATTAGTATCGACAGCACCAGACCGAACCACACGGGCAGGAGCCGACATGGGATCAGCCGAGGCCGACCGTTCAGACCGCTCAAACCGGGCCGCGACCACCACTCCGGCGGAGAACGCCGCCCTGCTGGAGAAGGCGCTGTTCGAGATCAAGAAGGTCATCGTCGGCCAGGACGCCCTCGTCGAGCGCATGTTCGCCGCGCTGCTCGCCCGCGGCCACTGCCTCATCGAAGGCGTGCCCGGCGTCGCCAAGACCCTCGCCGTCGAGACCATGGCCCGCGTCGTGGGCGCCGACTTCCAGCGCATCCAGTTCACCCCCGACCTCGTGCCCGCCGACATCGTGGGCACGCGCATCTACCGCCAGTCCAGCGAGGCCTTCGACGTCGAGCTCGGCCCGGTCTACACCAACTTCGTGCTCGCCGACGAGATCAACCGCGCCCCCGCGAAAGTCCAGTCCGCGATGCTCGAGGTGATGGCCGAGGGCCGCATCTCCATCGGCGGGCAGACCCACGTGCTGCCCAAGCCGTTCCTGGTCATGGCCACCCAGAACCCGATCGAGCAGGAAGGCGTCTACCCGCTGCCCGAGGCGCAGCGCGACCGCTTCCTCTTCAAGGTCAACGTCGGCTACCCCACCGACGCCGAAGAACGCGAGATCGTCTTCCGCATGGGCGTCGACTCGCCCGTGCCCGAGCGCATCCTCGACACCGACGACCTCCTGCGCCTCCAGCAGGCCGCCGACGGCGTGTTCATCCACAACGCCCTCGTCGACTACGCCGTGCGCATCGTCATGGCCACCCGCAACCCCGCGCAGGCCGGCCTCGGCGGCATCAGCCGCCACATCCAGTACGGGGCCAGCCCCCGCGCCTCGCTCGGCCTCATCCGCGCCACCCGCGCCATCGCGCTCCTGCGCGGCCGCGACTACGCCCTCCCGCAGGACCTCGACGACATCGCGCCGGACGTGCTGCGCCACCGCCTCGTGCTCTCCTACGACGCCATGGCCGACGGCGTGGTCACCGACCAGCTCGTGGGCCAGCTCCTCGCGGCCGTCCCGGCCCCCACCGTGAGCCCGCGCCAGGACGCCGCGCCGCGCAGCCCCGAACCGCTCCAGCCGCAGCAGCCGGGCGCCTGGTGAGGACCACGGCTCCCGTGGAACACGACCTGCGCGCCCTCGACCGGCTGCAGCTCAACGTCACCCGCCGCCTCGACGGGCTCCTGCACGGCGACTACCTGGGCCTGCTGCCCGGGGCCGGCTCCGAGCCCGGCGAGGCCCGCGAGTACCGCGCCGGCGACGACGTGCGGCGCATGGACTGGCCCGTCACCGCCCGCACCACCGTGCCGCACGTGCGCACCACCATCGCCGACCGCGAACTCGAGACCTGGCTCGCCGTCGACCTCTCGCCGAGCCTCGACTTCGGCACCGTCGGCATGCTCAAGCGCGAACTCGCCGAAGGCGCCGTCGCCGCCTTCGCGTACCTCGCCGGACGCGGCGGCAACCGCATCGGCGCGGTCGTCACCGAAGGCGGCCCCGCGAAGGCCATCCCGCCGCGCCCCGGCCGCGGCGGCGCCCGCTCACTCCTGCGCACGGTCACCACGCTCCCGCGAGGGGAAGGCGCAGGCGACCTCGCCGAACTCATCGACAAGACCCGCCGCCACGCCCGCCGCCGCGGCCTCGCCGTCGTCATCTCGGACTTCCTCGAAGACGAGGACCACCCGAGCGACTGGCCCCGCGAACTGCGCCGCCTCGCCGTCCGCCAACAGGTGCTCTGCGTCGAGATCCTCGACCCCGCCGAGCTCGCCCTCCCCGACGTCGGCGTCCTCGACCTGATGGACCCCGAGACCGGCGCCACCGTCGAAGTCCAGACCGGCAACGCCCGCTTCCGGGCCCGCTACGCCGAGGCCGCCGCCGAGCAGCGCCGCCGCATCGCCGCGGGCATCCGCTCCGGCGGCGCCGCCCACCTGCGCCTCTCGACCGGCTCGGACTGGCTGCGCGACATCGCCGCGTTCATTGCGCAGCGCCGCCACCTCGCCGCCTATCGCTAGCGCCACGAAAACGTACCGACACAAGGAGAACCGTTGATCCGCCTGCTCGAACCGATGTGGCTCCTGGCGCTCATCCCCGTCGCCGCGCTCGCCGCGGTCTACGTCTGGGCCCAGTTCGCCCGCAAGCGGATCGCCGTCAGGTTCGCCAACGCCTCGCTCCTGGCCAAACTCGTGCCGAAGATCCCCGGCTGGCGCCGCCACCTCCCCGCCGGGCTCCTCGTGATCGCGCTGGCGGTGCTCGTGGGCGGCATGACCCGCCCCGCCGTCGACGTCGACGAGCCGCAGGAGCGGGCCACGATCATCCTCGCCCTCGACGTCTCACTGTCCATGATGTCCGAAGACGTGTCGCCGACCCGCATCGAGGCCGCCAAGGAGGCCGCCGCCGGGTTCGTCAACGACCTGCCCGCGCAGTACAACGTCGGCCTCGTCTCCTTCGCCGGCTTCGCCTCGGTCAACGTGCCGCCCACCAAGGACCACGCGAGCGTCGCCACCGCGATCCTCGGCCTCAACCTCGCCGAGGCCACTGCCACCGGTGAAGCGGTCTTCGCCTCCCTCCAGGCCGTCCAGCAGGTCCCCGCCGACGAGTCCGGCACGCTCCCGCCCGCGCGCGTCCTCCTCATGTCCGACGGCTACCGCACGGCCGGGCGCACCGTCGAGGAGGCCACCGAGTCCGCCGCGGCCGCGAACATCCCCGTCTCCACGGTCGCGTTCGGCACCGACGAGGGCGTGATCGAACTCGACCAGGAGCTCGTCTCCGTCCCCGTCGACCGCGAAGCCCTCGCCGCCCTCGCCGAAGGCACCGGCGGGAACTTCTACGAGGCCGTCACCGCCGAGCAGCTCCGCTCGGTCTACGAGGACATGGAGTCCTCCCTCGCGCACCAGACCATCGCGCAGGACGTCTCGCAGTGGTTCATCGGCACCGCGATGATCCTCCTGTTCGCGGCGGCCGGCCTCAGCCTCGCCTGGACCTCGCGACTCACCTGACCCGTGAGTCGAGTGCCACACCGTCCGTGAAGGCCCCTTCGCTCCCGAACGGGCCCGTCGCTACGATCGTCGGTGGCTTCATACAAAGAAAACTGAGGAGTTCGAACAATGGCGCGCACGGTCCTCGTCACCGGAGGCAATCGCGGGATCGGTCTCGCTATCGCCCAAGCCTTCGCGGCCCAGGGCGACAACGTCGCCGTCACCCACCGCGGCACCGGCGCCCCCGACGGGCTCTACGGCGTCCAGTGCGACATCACCGACACCGCCTCGGTCGACGCCGCGTTCACCGAGGTCGAGGACAAGTTCGGTCCCGTCGAGATCCTCGTCGCCAACGCCGGCATCACCGACGACACCCTCCTGCTCCGCATGAGCGAGGACCAGTTCGAGCGGGTCGTCGACACGAACCTCAAGGGCGCGTGGCGCGTCGCCAAGCGCGCCTCCTCGAAGATGCTGCGCGCCAAGTTCGGCCGCATGATCTTCATCTCCTCGGTCGTCGGCCTCTACGGCAACGCCGGGCAGACCAACTACGCCGCGTCCAAGGCCGGCCTGGTCGGCCTCAGCCGCTCCATCACCCGCGAACTCGGCTCGCGCAACATCACCGCGAACGTCGTCGCCCCCGGGTTCGTCCAGACCGACATGACCGACGCGCTCCCCGAGGCCCAGCGCAAGGCGTACCTCGACTCCATCCCCGCCAAGCGCTTCGCCACCGCCGAGGAGATCGCCGGCGCCGTCACCTGGCTCGCGGGCGACAACGCCGCCTACGTCAACGGCGCGGTCATCCCCGTCGACGGCGGCCTCGGCATGGGCCACTAGGCCCCACGGGCCACACTGATTGCAAGCACGAATAACGACGGAGGAACAGATGACTGGATTCTTGGACGGCAAACGACTGCTCATCACCGGGGTGATCACCGAGCAGTCCCTCGGCTTCGGCGTCGCGAAGTACGCGCAGGAGCAGGGCGCCGAAGTGGTCCTCACCGGCTTCGGGCGCATGTCCCTGGTCGAGCGGATCGCCAAGAAGCTCCCCACCCCCGCCCCCGTCATCGAGCTCGACGCCACCGACCCCGAGCAGCTCGCCGGGCTCGAGGCCAAGGTCCGCGAGCACGTCGACGGCATCGACGGCGTCCTGCACGCCATCGCCTACGCCCCGCCGTCGGCGCTCGGCGGGAACTTCCTCAACACCCCGTGGGAGGACGTCGCGACCGCGCTCCAGGTCTCGACCTTCTCCTACAAGGCCCTCGCCATGGCCTGCCTGCCGCTGATGGGGAACGGAGGCTCCATCGTCGGCCTCACCTTCGACGCAAGCCAGGCCTGGCCCGTCTACGACTGGATGGGCGTCGCCAAGGCCGGCCTCGAGTCCGCCAACCGCTACCTCGCGCGCGACCTGGGCCCCAAGGGCATCCGCGTCAACCTCGTGTCCGCGGGCCCGCAGCGCACCATGGCCGCCAAGTCCATCCCGGGCTTCGAGGCCTTCGAGGAGGCGTGGACGACCCGCGCCCCGCTCGGCTGGTCCCTCACCGACTCCGAGCCGGTCGCCAAGGCCTGCGCGGCGCTCCTGTCAGACCTCTTCCCGGCCACCAGCGGCGAGATCCTGCACGTCGACGGCGGCTTCCACGCCGTCGGGGTCGAGCGCACCGAGAAGTAGCGGAGCCGCCATGACCACGATGAACGGTTACGACGCCGTCCTGCTCGTCTCGTTCGGCGGACCGGAAGGCCCCAGCGACGTGCTGCCGTTCCTGCGCAACGTCACCCGCGGCCGCGGCATCCCCGACGAGCGCCTCGCCGAGGTCGCCGAGCACTACTACCACTTCGGCGGGATCTCGCCGATCAACCAGTGGTGCCGCGAGGTCCTCGACGCGCTCCGCCAGGAGTTCCGCGTCAGCGGGATCGACCTGCCGATCTACTGGGGCAACCGCAACTGGCCGCCGATGCTCGTCGACGCCGTCACCCAGATGACCGGCGACGGCGTCAAGCGCGCCCTCGCCCTCTGCACCAGCGCCTACGGCTCGTACTCCTCGTGCCGCCAGTACGTGGAGGACATCAACGCCGCGCGCGCCGCCGTCGGCGACACCGCACCGGTGATCGACAAGATCCGGCACTTCTTCGACCACCCGGGCTTCGTCGGCGGCTTCGCCAAGCAGCTCGAGAAGAGCCTCGCCGAGATCGAGGACCGGTCGAACACCCGCGTGGTCTTCACCGCCCACTCGATCCCGGACGTCATGGACGAGTGCTCGGGCCCCGAAGGCGCCCGCTACTCCGACCAGGTCGCCGAGGCCGCCGCGCTCGTCGCCGAGCACGCCGGCTGGACCGGGCCCTTCGACGTCGTCTGGCAGTCCCGCTCGGGCCCGCCCGCGATGCCGTGGCTCGCGCCCGACATCAACGACCACCTCAAGGTCCTCGCCTCCGAAGGCGTCGACACCGTCGTGGTCAGCCCCGTCGGCTTCCTCTCCGACCACATCGAGGTGCTCTGGGACCTCGACAACGAAGCCAAGGACACCGCCGCCGAGCTGGGCCTGCGCTACCTCAGGGCCGGCACGCCCGAGGTCGGCGCCGACATCGTCGGCATGTTCCGCGACCTCGTCGCCGAACGCGTCCAGGGCGCGCCCCTGCAGCGCCTCGGCAAGCTCCCCGTCTGGGACCCGACGGTCGAGGGCTGCTGCCCCGCCCGCAGGCCACCGGCGCCCGAGAAGAGCCGCACCCGCTAGACCGGTATCCGGGCCCGCGCCCCCACCAGGGGACGCGGGCCCGCACCGTAGTCACCGCAGGTGGCTTCCGCATGACATGCTTGACATGTGGAACCCGTCTTCTATTGGATCATCGCCGCTGTGATCCTCGGCGCCATCGAGCTCTTCACCGGCACCCTCGTCCTCGCCATGGTCGGCGTCGGCGCCGTCCTCGCGGGCGTGGGCGCCGCCCTCGGCGCCCCCTTCTGGCTCCAAGCCGTGCTCTTCGGGACCGGATCCATCGCCTCCATCGTCGGACTCCGCCCCTTCCTCAAGCAGGCCCTCGAAAGCGACCGCGGCGCCGACCAGGCCCACCGCACCTTCGGCACCCGCGCCCTCGAAGGCGCCCAGGCCCGCGTCGTCGAGACCGTCGGCACCAAGGGCGGCCTCGTCGAGATCGAAGGCGCCAACTGGACCGCCTTCCCCCTCGAGCCCGACCAGTCGCTGGAACCCGGCGACACCGTGACAGTGGTAGAAATCAAGGGAGCCACCGTCATCGTCTGGAAGCAGAGCTGACTGACGGCGCCCATTTGATGCGGCCGTATAGCCTTCCCGCAAACCGAACAACGAGCCAAGTGAAAGCCCGCCGATCCCAGACACTGGAGGCTGAGACACCATGGATCCCGTAGGCGTACTGCTGCTGATAGTCGCGTTCTTCTTCATCATCGTGCTCTTCCGATCGATCAAGATCGTTCCCCAGCAGTGGAACTACATCATCGAGCGACTCGGCAAGTACCGCCGCACCCTCGAGCCCGGGCCCCGGCTCCTGGTGCCGTTCGTCGACAACGTGCGCGCCAAAGTGGACCTTCGCGAGCGCGTCGTCAACTTCCCGCCCCAGCCGGTGATCACCGCCGACAACCTCGGCGTGCAGATCGACACCGTCCTGTACTACATCATCACGCAGCCCACCGCGGCCGTGTACAACATCGACGACTACCTGGCCGGCGTCGAGCAGCTCACCACCACCACCCTCCGCAACGTCGTCGGCTCGCTGGACCTGGAGAAGACGCTCACCAGCCGCGAGGAGATCAACGCCCGCCTCGCCGCCGAGCTCGACAAGGCCACGGACAAGTGGGGCCTCAAGGTCACCCGCGTCGAACTGCGCTCCATCGAACCGCCGCTGAGCATCCGCGACGCCATGGAGAAGCAGATGCGCGCCGAGCGCGACCGCCGCGCCGCCATCCTCAACGCCGAAGGCACCAAGCGCGCCGCGATCCTCAACGCCGAAGGCGAGCAGCAGTCCGCCGTCCTCCGCGCCAAGGGCGAGCGCGACGCCGCGGTCCTCCGCGCCGACGGTGAGGCCAAGGCCATCCAGACCGTCTTCGCGGCGATCCACAAGGCCAAGCCCACCGACCGGCTCCTGACCTACCAGTACCTGCAGACGCTCCCCGACATCGCCCAGGGCAGCGCCAACAAGGTCTGGATCGTCCCGTCCGAGCTCACCAAGGCCCTCGGCGGCATCGGCAACGCCTTCGGCGGCGCTCCCGACGTCTCCGGCGAAGAGGAGGAAGAGGTCGAGGTCGACACCAGCGCCCTCGAACTCGACGACTCCGCCGCCCAGGCCCTCGAAGCGGCCCAGCAGGCCGCTCGTGAGGTCCAGGACATCGGCGAAGGCAAGGCGAAGAACGAACTCCCGCCCGTCTAAGACGACGTGACGCCCGGGGACGCTGCCGCAGCCTCCCCGGGCGTCGCCGTTCCCATAGGGGAGAATCGCCCGGTGCCCGACGTCATCGCCATCGAAGACCCCGAGGACGACCGCCTCGGCGACTATCGCGCCCTCACGGACCTCGCCCTCCGCACCCGCTTCGAGCAGCCCCACGGCCTGTTCATCGCCGAAGGCCACCAGGTCATCGGCCGGGCCCTGCGCGCCGGCTACCGGATGCGCTCGATGCTCATCGACGCCAAACGCGCCGACCAGCTCGCGCACCTCGCCGAAGACGCCCCCTGCTACACCGCCGGGCCCGACGTCCTCGAATCCGTGACGGGCTTCCACGTCCACCGCGGCGCGCTGGCCTCCTTCCACCGCAAGGAACTCCCCGCACCGGCCGACCTCCTCGCCGCGGTGAACCGCCTCGTCGTCCTCGAAGGCATCAACAACCACACCAACATCGGCGCCATCTTCCGGGTCGCCGCAGGTCTCGGCTTCGACGGCGTCCTCCTCGCCCCCGACTGCGCCGACCCGCTGTACCGCCGCAGCGTGCGCGTGAGCATGGGGGAGGTGTTCGCGGTGCCGTACGCCTACCTCGAGCCGTGGCCGAGCGGCCTCGCCCAGATCCGCGACGCCGGGTTCACCCTGCACGGCCTCAGCCCTTCGCGCGGCGCGATCGACATCGGCCAGGTCAGCGCCGAGGAGCGCGAACGCCCGGCCCTGATGTTCGGCGCGGAAGGCCCCGGCCTCACGAAGGCCGCGCTGGACGCCTGCGACCGCACGGTCGTCATCCCCATGCATGCGGGCGTCGACTCGCTCAACGTCGCCGCCGCGACCGCCGTGGCCTGCTGGGAGCTGTCCCAGCCGACGCCCCGCTAGAGGCTCACCGTCGCGAACTCGGACTCGCAGGGCGGGCCCCACGTGTACGAGAACCGCTTGGCGTCGAGTTCCAGGTGCGCCGCGAAGGCCGTATGCGTCTGCAGCTCAACGGGATCGGTCTCCACCGGGTGCCGGCAGAGCCCGAGCGGCCCGCCCTCGTGGTCCCGCATCGCCGCGTAGAGCCGCTCGGTGGACACCGGGGACTCCTTGGCGAGCAGCGTCTCCATCCGGTCGCACCGGTGGTACGTGGAGACCCGCCCGGTCTCGAGCCAGCTCTCGTAGACCCCGAGCGCTTCTGGTGCCCGGAAGTGGTTGGCGTGCACCAGGGGAGCGGCGCCGTCCTGGTAGATCACCCGCGACCCGAGCGGCGACGTCTCGATGGTCGCCACGCCGTCCGAGGCGCTCCCGATGAAGAAGTTCGCGGAGCAGCCGGGCCGAGGGGCCTGCGCATGGCCGATCGCTTCAGCGAGGCTCGCCGACTGCAGCACCCTTTGCGTCCGCAGGTGCATCGGCACGGTGTCGAGCCGCCAGTCGTCGGCCGAAGCCCCGAGTCCGTTGATGCACAAGCCGATCCCGGCGCTGTTGAGCCCGATCTTCGCCCCGGCGACGCCGGCCTCGGTGAATCCGATCACCGTCGTGTCCCCGTGCTCCCACTGCAGCAGGGCCCCTTCGACACCGGTGAACCAGTCCCAGTTCTGCCCGATGTGCGTCCCCGACGCGGCGAAGACCCCGTCGGCCCCGCCGAACGAGGTGCACTCGGACCGGATGCCGTCGACCGTGGGCCGCCCGAACTCGCTCCAGGCGCTGTACAGCAGCTCGTACCGGGCGTTCAGGAGCACGATGTCGAGCAGGTCCTGCCCGGAGGCCTCGGCGATGCCCTCCATCGTCGCCCCGTAGCCGGCGTCGTACCGCGCGAACTGCGCCAGGAACCGCTGCGACCGCTCGGTCAGCTCGCCCTCGGGGACCCCCGAGGTGAGCATCCGGGAGCGGTAGACCGCGACGTTCGTGGCGATCGCCTCCCGCAGTGCTTCGCCGTGCTGGAGGCCCCGCTCGCGGGGCGTGCCGTGCAGTTGCAGGAGAGGAAGAGAAGTCATGGAATCGATTGTGACAAAAGCGATAGCGAGAAGCCAGCGGGTTGTTCAGCGACCCATCAGGGCCTGCTCCACCTGCGAGTAGTGGATCGTCCACCACTTCACGAGCCCCGTCTGCCCCGGCAGCAGGTGGTCGCACGCGGAGTTGTGCCGCACGTAGTGCCACTCGATGACCCAGTTGTCGGTCAGTCGGTCCCACCACAACTGGTGCGTCGCCAGCCCGATCTCGGGCTCCCCGACGTCGAACACCGACCGGTACCCGCCCGCGAACGCCCGGATCCGGTCGCAGTCGAGCCCGCGCTCGTCCCCGTAGGTGAAGTAGAACACCGCCGCCCGCGCCATCTCGCGCGCGTACGACGAGACCACCAAGCGGTCCCAGTCCAGGATTGCGGAGATCCGGTCGTCAGGTCCATGCAGGACGTTGTGCGGGTGCAGGTCGCCGTGCGTGTAACCCGTGTACTGCGGCAACAGGTCCGGCGGCCGCCGGTCCCCGAGCCGCACCAACAGCCCGCGCTTCAACCGCAGCGTCTGCTCGGCGATCGCCTCGAACCCGGTCTTGTCCCCGCGCCCCGCGGCGACGAGCTCCAGCAGCCGGTCGACCTTCTGGAGAGCCGCTTCCGTCGTCGGAGGATTCTCCGGCTTCGGCGCGCGATCAGCGGGGATGGAAGCGTGCAGGGTCCGGTGCAGCCGCCCGATCACCGACCCGAGGTCGCGGCACGCATCACGTGACATCGACAACCCCGACCGGTGCCGTCCCCCGACCCATGGAAAGACCCCGAACTCCTCGCCCTCGAGAAAGATCGTGGTCCGCCCGTCCCGGCTCAGCACCGGCAGCACCACCGGCACGCCGGAAGCGCCCAGCGTCTGGAGGACATGGAACTGAAACTGCAGCTCAGGACCGGTAACGTCCCGGAACAGCTTCAAAAGGTACGACCCGGACGACGTATCGACCCGCCACGACCGGTTCATCAGCCCGGTCTGGACCCGCTGCATCTGGTAGATCTGCCCGAGATCCCAATGTGTCAACGCCGCGTCGGGGAGTCGAGGCGCGGTCACGGTCATGCCCCCAAGCCTAGCCGCCGCCGGCTCGCCCGCCCGACCGTGAACCCCCCTTGCGCCCACCGCCGAACCATCGTGTAAAGTTTCGTCTCGTGCCACGGAGGGCGGGAAAGCCCACCTGGCAGGCAAAACAAACTACATATACACTTCTGTGTGCACGCGCGAGTGGCGGAATGGCAGACGCGCTAGCTTGAGGTGCTAGTGTCCTATTATGGACGTGGGGGTTCAAGTCCCCCCTCGCGCACAGTTTCGAAGGCCCCGGTCATCCGGGGCCTTCTTTTCTATGCCTCATGCGGCTTCCTCCTGTTGTCGCCCGCTAGAGGGGAGCCAAAAAGGGAGCCCCGTTTCGACGCCAAAATCGTCCCTTTCGGACTTGAGCCCTGCTCCTGGAGCGCCGCGTCCATCAGGTCGGCGCCTTCGGTGATGACCGGCCGGAGCTGGTGCCGGTAGACCGTCCAGGTCGTCGCCAGGTCCTTGTGCCCCACAAGATCGGCGATGAGCTCGACCGAGGCGCCGCGTTCGGACATGATCGACACGAACGTATGACGCAGATCCCGCGGCGTCCACGAGCCGGCGATCCCGGCGTCTGCGACCACGTCCTTGAACTGTTGCCGGACGACCTCGGCCATCGGGACGGTATCGCACCGGGTGCCGAACACGTAGACGATCCCGCTCGACTTCCAGCCGTGCCGGGCCCGCCATTTCTGCTGCCGCACCTGATGATCGGTGAGTATCTCGACGGCGAGCTCGGGCAGGGCGACGGTCCGTCGACTCCCTGGCGTCTTGGTTTCGCCGCCACCTCGAACCGAATGCCAGATCTCGACATGCGGCACCCAACTCTCGGTGTGCACGCCTCCGCACGAGCAGATCTGACCCGCGACCGGCCTGAGGTGCAAGTGCCGCCACTCCAGCGGCCGCGCCTCCTCGGTACGGATCCCGGTGAACGCCGACAACGCGATATACGCCCCGATCGGCCGCCCCCGGCTCGCTTCGAGCAACGCGTGGACCTGCTCCAGTGTCAACGCCTGGCTCGATCGGCCGTCGCCCTTCCCGCGCGGCGGATCGATGAGTGAAGCGACGTTCCGCTCGACATGGTTGTGCGCCTCAGCGAACCTTATGATCCGCCGCAGCGTGCTCAACCGCCGCTTCACCGACGAGGGCGACAGCTCCTCGGCCATCGCGTTGAGCCAGACGTCGACGTCGTCTGCTCGCAGCCGCTTGAGCTTCGCGTGGCCGAGCCCGGGAATGATCCACCGCTCGGCATGGAACCGGAGCTGTGCCAGCGTCGACGGCGCCAACTGGCGCGTCCCGTCGGCGAGGAACTCCCGGGCGGCTTGCGCGACCGTGTACTTATCGCTCAGATCGATCCCGTTGTCGCAGTCCCTCCGCAGCTTGTCGAGCTTCGCTGAGGCCTCGGCGAAGGTATGACCGCGGACTTTCGGGCGAATCCTGCTCCCATCGGGTCGCGTCCCCAACGAAACGGAACCGATGAAACACTGCTTCCGAGAATCCCAATAGATCGAGCCGGAACCCTTGCGGGCGGGCCGGTGCGGGGCGTCTGGGGGTTCGCGAATGGACATAACCGTCACCTCCCATGAGGTTCACCTTGATTCTAGAACGTGTGAACGCACTCAGGCTTGGAATGAAACAAATGATCGATAATTGATCGAGTATCCAAGTGGATCGCACGCCGGGTTTGTCACCCAGGAGGGCTCTGAGCGGCCCACCCGGACGATGTGTCACTGGTTCGATCCCGCCACACGGGTTTGACGAGAGGAGACGCGGGCCTGGGACTCCCGGCTTGGCGGGGCGTACGGGCTCATCGCCGAAGACCCGCTGGACAGGGCCGCCGCTGACATGCACCCTGCGCAGTCACGCGACCGCGTCAGCAAGGCGCTCAAGTATTTCAATGAGACCTTCGACTCGAACCGCCCCAACCGCCGCATCGAAACCTGGGTGCCGTCGCTCGCCGAGGCGCACGAGGCCTACCGCGACGCCATGCGGCACGTGCTGCCCAACGCCCTGTGGAACCGGCCACCGGGCGCTCTCGGAGACTGGCCCGGCCTCCCAATGCGCTAGGAGTGGACCACCCGCGCGAAGAAGTGGGGCTCCAAGGCACTCCTCATCCGGAAGCTCGCGGAACCCGACCTCCCTGCGGCGGCGTACGCGAAGCTGGGGGCGTTGATCGACCTGGCGGTCCGTCGGCCTACCGGTGCAAAGACCGCGAGTACGTCCGGGTCGCCCGCGCCATCGACGGCCCGGACCTCCGCATGAGACTCGAGGCTGCCGCGGATGCGGACGACTCGTGGGCGAGGTTCCACGCCGGATACGTCCTCTGGTTGCTCGACCGCCCCGACCTGCCGAACACCAGGCGGATTTGGGAGTTCTGGTGTGCGAGCAGCGGTCGCGACGCGGCGGAGACCGCCCGCTGACCGCCCGGTCGCTGAGGACGTCCAGATCTTCAACGACTACGAACTCAGATCCAAGTTGAAACAGGCTCATTGGCGGAGCGTCCCGACCGGCGAGTCCTACGGGCAGAAGTGGGCGGGCGCCGACATGGACACCAAGCGCGAGCTGCTCGCCAACGCCGGAGTCGAGGTCGTCTTGTGCGCGAACGAGACCGCGCCCGCCCCCGAATGGTGGGACCCCGGAGCCGACCACCAGCACCGCGAGAAACTCAACTCCCGCGTCGTCTACGTGCGTTGGTCCGCTGGGGAGGAGGCGGTTCGGGTTTCGGGCGAACGGGAGCTGGCGTCGATCACCTGGTGGCCCCAACCCCGAACTGCGACAGCGACTCCAAGATCGCGGCCTGTCCTATGTCCTGGCCGTTGCCTGCACCACCCCGGTCACCGTCGAGGCGGGCAAGACCACCGCCGCCGAAGCGATCGAACGGGCCGGGGTCGCCTGGCAGGCCCGGTCGACGGGCGAGGGCGCGAAAGGGCTGCGGCGCTATGACTGTGCTTGGATCGACCTGGTCGGCGAGGGCGGGGGCCACACGCACCTGCTGACCCGCCGCAACCGGCGCACCGGCGAGCTCGCCTACTACCTGACCTGACCTGGACCCTCACACCGGTCCCGCTTCAGACGCTGGTCAACGTCGCCGGGATGCGCTGGAGGATCGAGGAGAGCTTCCAGGGCGCCAAGGAGCTCGCCGGACTCGATGAGCACCAGGTTCGGACCTGGACCTCCTGGCACCGCTGGGTCACCCTGGCGATGCTCGCTTTCGCCCTCCTCGCCGCGGCTCGAGCTCGTGGATCCGACACTGGGGAGCCCGAGATGATCCCGTTGACCTGCAACGAGATCCGCCATCTCCTGATCACCGCGAGCGCCCCAGCCTCGATTGGAAGCACCGGCTCCGCTGGTCGGCCTGGCGACGCGGCCATCAAGCAACCGCGAAACAGCTCCACTACCAGCGACAACGCGCCCTCGCTACCTGAAACCCGAGCTTACAACTGGAGTATTAGAAGGACCCTCCGGCGAACGCGCTCCCGCCGCCGTCGCTCCCGTAGGTGCTGGACGGCCCGGAGGAGAGCCTCGGATTGCCGCCGCCATTCCGACTCCGCCCGTGCTTGGCTTCTCTTTGCCGCTCTTCGGCAATTCTCCGGTCTATGTCCTCGTTGTGCTTTCGCCACAATTCGGCTGCCCGTTGCTGCTCTTCCTCCACATGGTCAGCGAGGTCGCCGGTCCGTTCCTTGTACCGGTCCACGGCCGCGTCGAACGCCGCCCTGAGTTCCGCGGCCGCCGAGTCGAAATCTCGCCGGAGCAGCCGACTGACGTCCCTTGCCGTGCTCGTCGCCGACGACGACGCGTACGCCGAAGCGCTCTACATCGAACTTGCTGCCGTGGGCGCCATTGCACGCCGGAAATGGCGGTGGCTGCGCTCGGCCATGACCGGGTTCGGCGCCGTAATCACCCTCGTCATCGTCGCGGCCTGCATCACGGTGGCCGCCTGATGGTCTTCGAAGGCTTCCTGGCGCACCTAGCAGGCGATTTTCTGATCCAGTCGGAATGGATGGCTTCGAAGAAAACGCAACGGTGGTGGCCTGCGATCGTGCACGGTCTCACGTACACGCTCCCGTTCCTGTTCATCACCCAGTCGCCGTGGGCGCTAGCGGTTATCAGCGGTACGCACATCGTCATCGACCGGTACCGGCTCGCCAGGTACGTCGTGTGGCTCAAGAACTGGATCGCGCCGCGCGGCTGGAATCCACCGTGGGCGAAATGCACCGCCACGGGCTACCCGCCGGAGAAGGAGCCGGGGTTCGCGATCGGGTTGCTCATTGTCGCGGACAACACGATGCACCTTGTCATCAATTCCGTGGCGCTCACGTGCCTGGTTTGAGGTCCGGCCGTGTTTGGTCAGCGGCCTTCCGCTGCAGATACCTCGCCAGTGCTTTCTGGAACCCCGGGCGGAGAATCTCGACAACGCGGAGCTGATCTGCTGGGGACAGGTCGCTGAACCGTCTCGGCGCGCATGGAAGCTCATCCGGCTCAGGTCCGTGTCGCGGCGGCAACGCGTTCACCCGGTCCTGCCGCCGGTGCCGGAAGTGGACTCCCGCAGTGTCGCCATCTCCTTGCGCAACCCGGGCCCGATGATGCTGCCGATCCGGTCAAGGACTTCTGGCGGCAGTGGTGGGTATTCCTCGACCTGCCCGATGCGGTCAGGGACCGCCTGGTCTTGATCACTCATACATGCAGTGTGAACCTTCAAGACCGCCCACGGGCGGCGCGACGCGGCGAACTTCGCTTCCGACGCTTGCAGGTGACTGACGTGCGGGTCACCGCAGACGCGTTCGCTCGTCGACCAAGCGGGCAGGGTCGCTCGTGAACCGGTCAGCAGGCACCTCACCGAAGGCGATGTTGAGCGTGTCGAGCCGGTAGGTCCACTGGTCGCCTCTGGTGCCGCTGGTGGCGAAGCGATAGTTGATCTGCCATCGGAGCCATTCACCACGGTCGAGGCGAACTGCGGGCGGGCGCCGTTTGCGGTGCGGAATGCCGGATGGGGCCAGCTCCAGTTGCACCCGAAGGCGCCCATCGCCCTCGACCTGGAAACGCGCCCGGCTGTTCCCTGTCGGTTCGGGCAGCCCTGCGCCCGAGCGGTGCAGCGGGCGGAAGTCCTCGGCCTCGCACATCCACGCTTGGTGCACGAGCGGGGGTACTGTGCTGGGAAGTGGGAAACCGACCGGTGCCGCGTTCCTGATCGCCGCCAAGGGGCCGCCCCGGGACGCCTTGGTCCACGTCGTCTGCACCTGCTGAAGGATCACGTCCATGTGCGTGATCGTGCCCGAACCCGCGGGGGGCCGCTACCGGTTTCTCAGCCCCCACTTGGACTCCCGCGTGGCTTTGGGCTGCAATCCATTCCGACCGGGGACGGGCCTGTGGTGCGGCCGCCGTTGTATCGGCGGCCGCACCGTACCCGTCAGTCGGGCCAGGGGAAACCTAGCGCGTTGGCGTGCTTCCGCGATCCGCCGCAGACGGACGCGATCGTCTTCGGGTCGGTGGTACGGAGCGCGGCGACGATGCGGTCGACGGCGGCTGCCACTGCGTGGTCGTCGACCGTTACCGCGTCCGGGATCGCGACCTCCTGTTTGAACTGCAGCCAGGGCTGATCCGAAGATGTCGCACGGGCTTCGGGATAGATGAAGGTGAACGTGAGCGTGCTGCGGTCGCGGTTCATCGACTGGATCCAGCCCGTGCGGCAGTCCCAGCGCCCCAGCAGGTCTCGTTCGGCGTTCAGCCTGGCGCGGAGGAGTCGGGCGGCGCGCCGGGCCGGCCATTCCCAGGACCGGTCGGCGTGCGCGCGGTCGACCTCGGCGTCGTAGGCGTCGGCCGGGAAGCGCAGCTGCCGCTCGGGCTTGCCGGCCCGGCCGGTGTCCCGCAGCTCCCACTCCACGTTCTCCGTGTCACGGCTGATGCGGACCCGGAAGGCGCCGCAGCACTCCTCGACGCAGTCGGCTTCCGAGAGACGCACGTCAACGGCTTCCGCACCGCCGCGCAGGTCGGGACCGAGGTCCAGGACCGCCTCGGGCGAGTGGCCGTGGCCGCGCTCGAACCAGCTCACCGTGACCGGATCGCCGTCAACCAGGACGTGCATCTGCGCGTCCCGGTGCGTGCTCGGCGGCGGGACGGCGACACGGAACGCCAAGCCCGGCCTCAGGCTCCGCAGGTCGGTGCGGGCGTCCTCGATACGGCGGCGTAGCCAGATGCAGTCGGTGCCGTCGGGCCGTTCCGCCAGCGCGTGTTCGGCGAGCGCCACTGATGCCGAGTCGGCGAGCGCTGCTCGCAGCGACGCAGCGATTCGTTCGCGCTCACCTGGAGCGAAGCCCAGGAGGGCGAGCCCGCCGAAACGGACCTCGTCCCACAACCGGACGAGGTCGACCAGTGCATCGAACCCGGGGTCGAGCTGCGCCGGATCATCAGCGACTGCCGCCAGCAGCTTCGCGAGGCGTTCATGTCCCTTGAGCCAGTCCGGGACTGGCCGCAGATCGGCGGACATGAGCGTGATCGCGAGGGCCTCGGCGACGGTCAGGGTCTCCAGGAGTCCGTCGATCTGTTGCCTCGGAAGGCGGCCGAGTTCGGACAGGAACATGTCCAGTTGCGGAGCCGGTGTGCGGGTGATGAGCCAGTGCAGGTCGTGCACGCTCGTGGGGCTGCGCCGCAGGGCGGCGCACGCCTCGAATCCGTAGGAGCAGCCGAGGAGCGCCGTCACCCGGATCGTCTCTGGGTCGACCTCGGCGTTCGGGTGCGCCGCGAGTGCGAGGCCGGTCAGGAGTTCCACTGCGGATGTGCCGGTTCGCAGCAGGTGTGCGGCGATCGCCGAGACCCGCTCGCCGGAGAGGTGGAGGTCGGACGGTTCGAGGTGCGGAGGTCTGCCTTCTGGGACCAGGGAGCGCAATCGGGCGCCGAGTCCGTCCAGCGAGTCCGGAGTGGAGGGACCGGCGGCGTTGACAACTGCGGCGAGCGCTGCAGCGGCGGCGCGGCGGGCCTGTTTGCGGCTCTGGAAATCCTTGGACGGCACCAGAGGCCGGGTACGCGGAACATGGAGGGAATGGTGGATCTCTTTGAGTTTCGCTGCGGGGAGCGGGCCTACGGGATGCCTGGCGAGTAGGTCTCTGAGGCGGTGATGGACGGGGACGGGATCGGGGTCGAGCGCACTGCGCTCGCCGGACCACGTCATGAACCTGAGGTACTCGTTTCGTCGAACTTCATGACACCAGGGTACTCCACGCTGGCGACAGCCAGCCGTCATGGACCGACGCCCCCAATCGGAATGGACGCCTCAAGTGAGGGAGCGTGTCCTGATCTCGCTGGCCGTCCAGATCGTGCAGTCGCTAGCTCTCCGGCTCCGATGCGCCAGGCTGCCGCTTGCGCGGCTTGACGCGAAGCCCCCGACGGAGGCCATTGACGGCCCACTGTGAAGCTTGGGCTCCGGCCAGGATGGTGAGGATCGCGATCCACGGGCCCTGATCTACCGCAGTCTTGAAAGCAGCTCCGACGAGCACAATTGCAAACGGGGTCCAAGTCCGGACATCGGATGCCAGGCCCCAGCACAGACCTCGAAGTAGCAGGCAGAGGCTTGAGTTCACGCGCATAAGGAGAGCAGCGCGAACGAATCCGAACGCGTAGCGGATGGGGCGCGAATTGTTGTGCAAGTCCGAAGACCATTCGGCCCTTCGACCCTCACCCGCAGGGCCGCCGATCCAGCCCGCAACCGTAGCGATCAATGCGGACAATTGCTGCCGGCGCAGCCCTTGCAGGCGCTTGCGCATCTTGGCGGTACGGCCCTCTCTTTCGATCTGGAACACGTTGAGGAGCGCCTCACGCTCGATCGTCCAGTATTGGTCGAGGGTCTGGTCACGCTCCGCCTTGCGCATTAGCTCTTCACGCTCGGCCTTCCGACGCCGCTCATGCTCCTCAGAATCATGGGTCCCGAGAATCGCACGGGTCTTGACCTCGTCCGGTGCCTTCTCCCTGCTGCAGCAGCGGTGCACGATCGCGCGCACCTCCTGCTCGATGCCATACTCCGCGAGGCAGGGCGAGCACTCTTCGAGATGGTCGCGGATCACGGCGCGGCGGCGGTCGGAGCACTCTTCGTCGAGATAGAGGTAGACCTCTTCGAGGACCTCCCGACAGTCGAGTCTGGGCTTCTCCAGTTCGGTGGTCACTGCTGAACCTCCCGAGCGGGCGAAAGGCCTCGTGCGACATACGAGCTCAACAGTTGGCGCTGCCGCCGTCCCCGGTGCAGCCGGGACATGACGGCGCCGATCGGGGCCCGGGCCCTCGACACCAGCCAGCCAACGATATCGATCACCGGGCTTCTCCGGGTCGCAGGCCCCATCGAAGGCGTGCGGCGGGCCGCTTCGTTTTCGCGAGCGCCGCTTGATACGAACAGCTTCCAAGATCAGTGATCTGATAGGTGCGTCGCCTGGGTCGATCGGCAGGCACCTCCGTCTCCCAGGTGCCTTCGATCCACCGAGCCTCTTCGAGCCGTTCGAGGATCGGGTAAACAGTGCCAGGGCCGAGCCCGGCTTCCTCGCAGATCCGGTATCCCCACGGCGGGTCATCAGCGGCCGTAGACATCAGTAGGTCCAGTACTGCCCTGGTGGGCATAGTAAGCCGAATCCTCACCGGCGGGCTCTCATCCATCGTCGCTCCTCCTCGAATCCGAGACCCTATATCGAGAAGGACAATACCCCTAGCTCGAGAACGACGCAACCACATGGCACACTCCATTCTCATACCGTGCAGGCAGCCGGGGAGGTGGCCATGCACTTCGGTGTCGGGCTGCCGGGTTGGGCGGTGCTGAAGTCGACTCGCTGGGGACGACGGTGCTGCTGTTGTCGCCGGACGGTGGTGAAGGTGGCAATGGGCGACATCGCCGCGAAGACGAGCTCGACAAAGGCCAGCCCAGTCGGCGATCGAGAGTCGGGAAGGCCGGCTAGCCTGCGAAATGTGTGTGTTTATGACACATTGGAGCACCGTTCCGGGCGAGGCGAATCGGATGGGATCAGGGCCTGACGCGGCCGCTGGGGCAGGGCCTGGTCGGTCACGCTGGCGCAGTTCTGCTGCGCCGCCTCGCCCACCGGGTCGCTTTGACTGGCGAGCTCGTGCAGGCGTTGCCGGTCTCGGCGGCGCGGGGCTGGCTGGACCGCTCGACGGTGCTCGTGCAGTTGGCGATCGCGATCGTCCTGGGGTGCAGAACCTGTCCGACGCCGAACCCTTCGCTGCCCATCACCATCACCGGCCGCTCGTTCGCGGCCCGGGGTGGAGTCTCATCGCGGATGCGCTCATCGGGGCCATCGGCTACGAGTGATCAGCCGCGAACACCTGTGATGTCGGCTTCGGTAAGGACGTCGGCGATCATGCGATGGCCCTGGGCCTCGAAGTCCGCGTCGCCGAGGTGGTGGGCCCAGTAGGCCGTGCCGATCGCGGAGCGGACGCGCTGGCGGAACCAGGCTTCGGGCTCGCGCGGGTCCTTGCCGTAGCCGGAAACGAACGCCTCCTCCAAGCCCGGATGCCACTGGAACTCCTGAACGGCGAGCCGCTTGAAGTCCTCAGCCGCCGGTCGCAGTTCCGCGAGTCCGAAGTCGATCACTCGGATCGTTCCCTTGTCGACCAGCCAGTTCCGGCATTGCCAGTCGCCATGCGTAGGAACGCAGGTGGCGGCGCCGGTCGGCCAGGATTCAACCATGGCGCGGAGCGTCTCGGCGGTTTCCGGCTTGATCCGGTGGGGTCCGTCCACCCAGGCGAGCACCTTGGTGTTCATGCGGAACTCGTAGTCGGGATCTTCGATCGCCGCCTGGTCGTGGAACTCGCGGAGGAGTTCGCCGGCCTGGACGTAGGTGTCCATATCGGAGGCTGAGTCGGTGCCTTGGACCAGGGTTCCGGGTAGGTACTCGGTCACCAGGATCTTGGCGTCGGGATCGGCGTGGAGCATCCGGGCGGCCCGCCCGGTGCGGATCCACGGTCCGGTCCATTCGCGGTGGGCGTGGATCTCCCGTGCGATGTGGTTGTCCGAGGCCCCGCCCGTTCGCGTCCACCGCGAAAATCGGGGAGGCATCGCCCAGCTTCGAATCTCTGACTTCGAACACACCGCCGCTCCCTCGCGTTTCGACACAGTTCCCGTCGCCGGTTCCGTCGCTGTAGCTTGACTTGCGCCAACGCGCCTCGACGCAGTTCGCGCCGTTCCCGTTGTTGCCGCTGCGGTTCGCCTTCCGCCAACGCGTCGCCTGCCGGACCATCACGGCCTCCTGCTTCTCATCAGTGCTCAGCGGGTCGCACAGGCTCGAAGGAACGCCGCGAACCCGAGCGCGTCCACGGCGAAGATCGGATTCGCGTTCAGCGGCGCGTTCCTCAGCGTTCAACCGTGTACCCCGATGTGTACAACTCTCACATACGATTGCGTAGCGGGTCGATCACCGGACTCAAGGGGAGGACGGCGGAATGTCGGCCCAGGACAGGAAAACGTACACGTTGACACCTGAGCGACACTGCTCGGCATACTGCATGGGACATCACGGAGAGATCCTGCAGGGAGTGTTCCACACCGAGGGTGGCAAGCCCGTGCGCGCATTGGTCACGATGCCGTTCCACGGCGGCGGAACCACCGCATTCGCGCAACTGACCACTGAGGACGGGATTCGAGTGCTTCCCGCCGGGCGTTGGAAGGCGTTCCACGCGGCGGAACTGACCAGGAAGGCACTCCGTATCAAGGCCGGATTGCGGATCACCCTTTCATCGAACCTCCCTCCCGGCCTCGGTATGGGTTCATCGACGGCCGACGTCGTCTCCACCATCCATGCGATCGCGGGCGCTGCCGGTCGGCAGCTGTCAGAGTCGCGCGTGGCGGAGTTGGCGGTCCAGGCCGAGAAGGCGGCCGATTCGCTGATGTTCCAGAGCAAGGTCGTCTTGTTCGCCCAACGCGAAGGCCGCGTAATCGCGACCCTCGGAAGCCGGCTTCCGTCGATGATCGTGGTCGGGTGCTGCTGCGACGACGGAACGGTGGAGACGCTCGATCAAGCGCTGATCGAGTACACCCCTGCGGATCAGCGCGACTTCGAGCAGCTCCGGAGCCGGATTCGGGTCGCGGTCCGCGACGACGACGCGTCGGCACTGGCATCGGTGGCCACGACCAGTGCCCTGATCAACCAGCGCTACCTTCCGAAACGGCGATTCTCCGAGTTCATAGGGGTCGCCGAGCGAGGCGGGGCGCTCGGGGTCCAGATCTCCCACAGCGGCACCGTCGCCGGGATGATCTTCGACGGTCGGGATCCCGAATCCGTGGAGCGTGCCGCTCTCGCGAGAAGGATGCTCTCGCTCCGAGCGCTCGAGCCGAACTGGTCCTTTCGCACCGATGAGCGCTTTCCGCCGATCAGGCTGCGTCAGGGGAAATATCGGGACGCGTAAGAGCGTGCGAGGGTGCTCACCCGGAGTCCTTCTCTCCCTTGTGCTCCGCGATGAGTCCGAAGATCCACGCCGAGGACTCGACCGTGTCGCCGAGGAGCAGTCGGTTGGTTCGCGATCGCATCCGGCCCGCCATCTCGGTGAGCCCGATCCGCTCGTATATCTCCCCGGCCGCTCCGAAGTGGCTCAGCGCCGGGGAGAGCTCTCCCCTGGCCCGGGCCACCTCTCCCAGGCCGAGTCGGGCGTTCGCGCCGCCGAGCCGGTCGCCGATCTCCTCGAACGTCTCCAGGACCGCCTGGAAGCAGGTGTCTGCGTCAGCGAGTCGTCCCTTGGCCAGCGCCACCGCCCCGAGTCCCCATTGGGCGTACGCGGCTCGCCGCCGCTTGCCCAGCGACGCGAACAGTTCGAAGGCCGCGGAGAACCGCGTCTCGGCCGTCGCGTAGTCCTCGCGCAGCCGGGCCACCTCGCCGAGTCCGCGGTGCACCCCGGCGACCCCGCCCAGCATCCCGGTCGTCTCGAAGATCACTCCCGCCGCCTTGTAGTGCGTCTCTGCGGTGTCGAAATCACCCCGGAGGCGGGCGATGTGGGCGAGGCCCGAGACCGCGTCGGCGATGCCTCCCTGGTCGCCGAGGGCCTCGTACGTCGAGAGGGCCTCCGCGTAATGACGCTCGGCAGCGGCGTACTCTCCGCGCAGGCGCCCGATCTCGCCGAGCCCCCACTGGGCCGAGGCCTGGCCGGCCTGGTCGCCGATTTCACCGCAGACGTCCGCGGCGTGCAGCAGCGCGGTGGCGGCGATGTCGTACCGATCCAGCAGGATCGCCAGACCGCCCACCGCGCGCGCGAGACGGGCGCGGTCGCCGTCTCGGCCCGACACGGCGACGTCGCGCACGTTCTCGGCCTCCGCCTCGAACCAGTCCCGCCGTTCCTCGTTCGTCGACGCGACTCGGGTGCGGTAGTGCGCGACGAGCGCGGCGACGATCCGGTCGTGATCGGCCGGATCGGAGCCGGCGCCGACCGGGTCCGAGGCGGAGTCAGACCATCCGAGCCGGGCGAGGTGATCGCCGAATGCCCGGATCATGTCGTGAGCGACGTAACTGCGCAGCCCCATGTCGGAAGCCGAGGCGGCGGCCGCCGGGCGCTCGGCGAGACCTGCGCGGATGAGCATGTCCATCACCGCGGCCGTGCGCCGGAGCGGGAGGCCGAGGACAGACGCGATGCTGTCGAGCGTGACAGCGGCCCCAGGATGCACGCCGAACGCGCGGAAGGCCCGCCGCTGCTGCTCATCGAGGTGGCGGTACGAGCCGCCCAATCGCACGAACAGGTCGGAGAACGAGTCCGGTTCCGTGCTTTCGCGTGGCTCAGGAAGGTCCTCGACGACCTCGGCCAGCGGCCAGCCGGCGGCGACCTTCCTGGCGTGCGAGGCGATGAGGACGGGGATGTACAGGTCGCGCTCCAGCAGCGCCGCGACGAGGGAGCGGTCGTGCCCGACCCCGGCGATCTGCTCGAACATGGCCTGCGCCTCCGGCGGTTCCAGCACGTGGAGCCGGATCGGACTGCTCGCCAGTTCCATCTCGATGCGGTTCCGGCTGGTGATGATCGTCGCGCACCCAGGGGCGCGCACCATCAGGTCGGTGACCTGCTCCGCGGCCCTGACGTTGTCCCACACCATGAGGAGCCGCCGGCCTGCGGTGACCGATCGCCACAGCGCCAGCCGCTCCGGCGCGGTCAGCTTGCCGATCTCCATGACCGAACGTCCGCTCACGGTCGGCAGCATCGTCGCCAGTGCCTGGTCGGCGGTCTGCGGGAGCTTCGTCCCGTAGGAGTGGAAGTCGTAGAAGACCCGGCCCTCGAAGGAGTGGGCTCGATTCGCGAACGCGATGGCGAGAGCGGTCTTGCCGACTCCGCCGAACCCACCGATCGACTGGACCTGTGCGATCCCGTCGGCGGACTCGACTGCCGCTCGGATCCGTTCGAGGTCCGCCTCCCTGCCGACGAACCCGGTGCCGCTCTGGTCGGGGTGCCAGTAGTCGCGCCACTCGAACCGGGCCTCTCCGGAAGCGATCTCGATGTCGCGGCGACCGGAGGCCGCGGCTTCGAGCTCGGGGAGCCGCTCGAGGTCGTTCTGGCGGAACGCCTGCCACAGCGGATTGAGCACCTGCATGCCCCGCGTGGCCTCATGCTCGACCTCGCGCAGGATAGACGTGCAGAACACGGCGACGACCGAGTGCTCCGTGTTCCCCACCACCGCCGGGAAACCAGTACCGGCGGCGTCGATCCACAATCGCACGGAGCCGACCAGATCCTCGATTGCCGTACCGTTCACCAAGGGCCAGTTGGCCTTTCGCTGGCCGAGCAGGGACTTGCGAACGGTGCGCCGGAGTCGCGCATCGTCCTCCCACAAGGTTGCGATCGCGGTCCGGGCGCCCCGGGAGACGGCGATGAGGAGCGCTCGTCGCACCTCTGCGGAGTCCCGGCGTCGACGTGCGGCGACGAAATCGGAGGCGCGTTGGGAGAGCTTGGAGGCGATCCACATGCTAATGCTCAAGGGGTCCATGGACATCGCCGTTCGCTCAAGGGGTGGGTTCCAATGCTACCGATCTGACGCCGTCGCCGCTTTCCGGCTTGCGCGCCCGACGACGCCCTAGTGCCCCGGGGGGCGACGCTCTGGAGGCAGCTCGGGCTCGAAATGCATGAGCCGTTGCGATGGGGTGAACCCCGCGCGCTGGTAGACGGCGACCGCTCGGGTCGTCGAGTGGACGGTCACGCGCTCCAATCCGAGTTCGTCGGCGAGAAGTAGGAGTGCGTCCACGAGGCCGCTCCCGATGCCGCTGTTGCGTGCTTCCGGAACGATGTAGACGCTCTGGACGTCGCCGACGGAGCGGTCCAGTACGAGTGGAGTGGGTACGCGAGGGGTGATCGCGATCCAGGCCATGCCGATCAGCTCCCGCTCGCGGACCGCCACGACGCACCGGTGGGAGTGCGCCGCCGCCGCCCAGCGCGCGAACTCCTGTTCGAACGCGCCGCGATCGGTCCCGGCTTGGCCGTCTTCCTCAGTCAGCCATTGCCATCGGAGCCGGGCCACGTCGAGCCACTCGGCGTCCTGCGGCTGCCGGAACTTGACCTCGCTCATACATCGAGTATGCCCGCTCGGGGCTGCGCGGGCGCGAGCGCGGGTCCTGTGGCTCACTCGCATGACGCATCGGGCCGCGCTCGCCCATGCCCGGTGCGCACTACCTGATGAAGTCCGGGACGGCGTGCTGGCCTGGGTCGGCGTGCCCCTGCTGGCCGGCGAGGTCGCCATTGCCGCTGCCGCCCTCGACAACAGCAGTGCCGCCGCATCTGAGTGCCGCTGTCCGCGAGCTCAACGAGGTCTTCTGGCCGCAGGACTGGGAGGAGAGTCCCTACCTCGCGCGGCTCGGTGCGCTGCGGGCGATCGAACCGGTTGCGGCCAGTTGGCGCAGTCGGGTCGACCTCGCCCCGATCCTGACACTCGCCGCGGCCGGTACCGAGCACTTCCAACCCGCACTTCACGCGGTCCTGCGCAGCGTCCTGGACAACGACCAGATCTTCACCTTCCCGCCCACCGTGCTCGCTACCGCACTCGCGCAGGCATGCCTGTCGCTGTCGACCTCGACGTCTAAACTAGAGGTTAACCTCTCCTCGCGCTCGGGTGCAGGACAGCTTCGCCTGCCTGCCCTCACTCTAAGGCGGCGAGTTCGCGGTCACCGGAAACCTGAACCGCTTACTCGGCCTCGTATCTGTGCCTCAAGGAAGACCGCTGCAACCTACTCGATCTGCTGCGAAGCCTTCTCCGTGCCGCTGCGGACCCTCGCCGGGCCCCGATGCCCGTCGGGGACGCCTGTTGCAACGAGCTTGCTTCCCCCATCCGGCCAGTGTCACACCCGTAGACCACACTCCACTGATGACCACAAGCACCACGCCAGTGCAACCGGTCGGTACCAAGCCGGCCGGCGCTCAGAGCACCGCAGTCGTCCACTGGACCGAGCCATTCCATGCACCTGACATCACGATCGACGGCATTAGACACGACGCCAACGGGCGGTAGCCCTCCAACGGGGCAGATCACTGCGATCTCCCTCCACCGACACTCGGCCGGTACTCCCGATCGGACCCCGGCCCGCACGCCGAGGAGTTCACCATGTCCGAGCCGCACCGACCTACCGACGACGCGAGGCCGATCATCGACCTGCCACACGAGCAGGTGCCCCCCAGAGAGGCCAGGACGAAGCTGCAGACCTTGTACAGGTTCTTCGATGCGGACGGAACGCTGCTGTATGTCGGGATCACCGACAACCTGCCGCGCCGAATGCAGAACCATATCGACCAGAAGCCCTGGTGGGGACGGGTCACGAACATCTCCACCGAGTTTTTCCCAAACCGAGACGCTGTGCTCTCGGCCGAGCGAGATGCGATCCGAGCCGAGAAACCCCGCTACAACAGAGCAGGCATGCAGCGAGCTGGCGAATCGCTCGCTGTCCTTAATCAAGCTGTCCGCGCCTACGAGACCGCACACAACATCCTAGTCCGCGCCATCGTGGACGCCCACCTTCACGGAAACGTCAGCGCCAACAACATCGCTAGGGCACTTGCAGGTCGCACTGCCGGGCCCGGCTGGAACCGCAACCGCGTGCTCGCCATCCTCGCCGCAGCTCGCACCCACACAGCCGCATCACGCGTTCTCGCTGATATCGACCCCGACTCCAACGTCTCCGTCACCGTTGAAAACGACACCGTCGTCAAGCTCTACATCGACCCCGACAAACCGCCGAGCTCAGGGCATGCCAGGGCGATCGTGACCGCCTTCGCCGCCGCCAGCCTCACCCTCGCCGTCGATGACCCGACCGCCACTCTCACCACCCCAGGCCCGCACGACCAGGGGTTGCCGATCGTCCGCACCAAGCGCCCCAAGCCCATCCAACGTGACGCGCACACGAACGGAGACCTGGGCATGACCGCCCCGTGATCAGCGATACCAGCACTGAGCAGGAATTTGAGATGCCTTCCGCGACCATCCCGCCCGTACCGGCTCACGCCAGCTCCGACACCCACATCACCTGCTACAGGCGACTCGCCAACTGAGACACGCTCTTAGAGTGTGTCTCAGTTGGCGGCCGCTCGTCTGTTGAAGTTATTCGTGGAGGCCGGCTTGCCGGAAGAGGCGTGTGAGGTATTCGCGGGCTTCAGCGGGTCGGATCGGGTTTTCGGCGAGAAGTACGAACTGGATGATCGCGCCGTTCATCATGTCGATCAGCATGTCGAGGTCGGAGTCGGGGTCCAGAATGCCGGTGTCGCGGGCTCGTCGTAGGGTCGCGAGCGCTCGTTCGCGGCGGGGTTTGACGTGGTGCTCTCGGTAGGCGTCGAGCAGCTTCGGGTGGTCGGGGCCGGCGCTGAGCAGGCGGGCGGTGAGGACGCGGAGCCTCGGCTGCACCAGTGCTTCACTCCATTGGGGAAGTAGCTGGTCGATGATCGCGTGCAGGTCCTCGGCAGGCCGGTCGGTTTCATCGGCGGCGGGGATTTCCTCGCGTACCGCTTCGATCGCGTCGGCCAAGAGGTCTTCCTTGGCGGACCAGCGGCGGTAGACGGTCACTTTGGCGACGTTTGCGCGCTTGGCGATCCGGTCGATGCTCGCGCCCGCGACGCCCTGTTCGACCAGGATTTCCATTGCCGCCCGCAGGATCGCCGCGTCGGCTTCGGGGTCGCGGGGCCTGCCCGGGCCAGGGGGCTGTTCGCGTTTGCTGCTCATGCCGTCTCCATGGTCCCGAGTTTGCCGGTGAGCCAGTCTCGCAGCTCGTCCGGTTCACGGCCGCGCCAGGCGAGGTGGCCGTCAGGTCGGACCAGTATCGGGGGGTCGGCCGCCTTCGGATTATGCAGCATCGCGACGGTGCCCAGATGTCGTCGGGCCAGTTCGGCCAGCTCAGGGTGCTCTCGGTCGGCGACGAGCGCCCAACCCGAGCGGAGCGCGTCGTACAAGCTGGTCTGCGTGCCTTCGGGATCTGAGCAGGCGAGGTCGGGGACGCGGTCGCCCGGGCGGGGTGCCGGTCCGCGGCCGCCGAGTGGCCCTTTTCGATAGGTCACCCAGAGTTGGGATGCGGTCCGCGTTGCTTGCCGTTGGACCGCGGGCAGGTTGAGCAGCGGGAGCATCAGCCTGTCGCGGACGAGCCGGGTCAGTGGTGTTCCTCCGGCCAGGATGCGGGTGTTCGCGGTGGTGTTGCGCAAGACCTCCTCGGCGAGAGGCCGCCGTTCTGCGGTGTAGGTGTCGAGCAGGGAGGCCTTGGCCCGGCCTTGGATCACGAGGGTGAGTTTCCAGGCGAGGTTCTCGGCGTCGCCGATGCCGGTGTTCATGCCCTGGCCGCCGATCGGGCTGTGGACGTGGGCGGCGTCGCCAGCGAGGAGGATGCGTTCTCGCCGGTAGAATTCGGCGAGCCGTCTCTGGATCCGGAACACCGACGTCCACACCGCCTTGAGGATCGCGATGTCGTCGACGCCGGCCCGATCGAGGAGGACTGCGCGGATCTGGTCGATGATCTGGTCGGGGCTGAGGTGCTCGCCGGTGTCGGGGACGTCCGCCATCACCCGCCAGAGGTTTCCCTCTCCGCTACCGCGCATGGGGATGGCCAGGACCATGCCGTCGGCGTGGAACCAGCCCGCCGAGCCTTCCCGTGACCGGTTCCAGTCGGCGAACACGTCGGCCAGCAGGAACCGCTCAACCACGGGCACCCCTGGGAAGGCGATGTCGGCGAGTTCGCGGACGGCGCTTCGGGAGCCGTCGCAGCCGATGAGCCAGCCGATGCGGAGGGCGTCCCCATCGGCGAATTCGACCGTGACGCCGCGCGGGTCCTGGGCGGCGCCAATCACTTCGCGTCCGTACTCGACTTTGCAATCCAAGGTTTCCAGGCGCTGCCGCAGCCGCGTCTCGATCTCGTCCTGCGACACGAACAGCGCCTGCACCGATTCGCGCGGATCGGGGGCGAATCGCATCGTCGCCAGCTCGCGGCTGCGGGCGTACATCGTCATCCCCACCGGGCTCAATGCACGCTCCGGCAGATCACCGAGCGCGCCAATCCGGGTGAGCACCTCGACGCCACGGGCATGGAGGATGTTCGTCCGCGAGGTCCGCGCCGGACCCTCGCCGCGGTCGACCACCCGCACCTTGACGCCTTGCGCCGCAAGCGCACACCCCAACACCAGGCCGGACGGGCCGGCTCCGGCTACGAGCACTTCAGCATCCATCACATCTCCTAATTAGTAAACGCCACCGACGACGTTTACTAATATCACACTGCCCTACTCGGCGCGTGTCGCGCCTGGCGCCCAAAGGGTCTGGTACAGATCCGGTGTGGACGATTTCACCAGACGCCTTGTGCCCGATGGGCTGTGGAAGATCACCGAACCGCTGATCCCAACGACACCGAAGCGCGCGCAGGGCGGCGGCATCCAACGGGTCGATGACCGTCAGGTCTTCGCCGCGATCGTGTTCGTGCTGACTACCGGGTGCGCGTGGCGGCATCTGCCGCCGACCTTCGGCGTCTCGCACCAGACCGCACACCGGCGCTTCACCGAGTGGTCCGAGGCCGCGCTGTGGGCCAAGCCGCATCGGGCGGTGCTCGACCGGCTTGGCGCGCAAGGCGAGGTCGACTGGTCCCGCGCGATCGTGGACGCCGCGAGTTTGCGGGCCAAAAGGGGGGATCGCTGACCGGGCCAAACCCGGTCGATCGCGGCAAGCCGGGCTCGAAGATCCATGTCCTGACCGACCGGAACGGCCTCCCGCTCGTCCTCGGTGTCTCGGGTGCGAACCTGCATGACTCCCAGGCGTTCGAGCCGCTGATCCAGGGCATCCCGAAGGTTCGATCCCGGCGCGGGCCCCGGCGGCGCAAGCCGCGAAGGTCCACGCGGACAAGGCCTATGACATCCCCGCCAACCACCGCCTGCTTCGTGAGCGGCATATCGGCGACCGGATCGCCCGCATCGGCATCGAGTCCTCGAAACGGCTTGGCCGACACCGCTGGGCAGTGGAGCGGACCATCGCCTGGCTCGGCGGCTACCGCCGCCTGACCTTGCGATACGAGCGCCACAGCCACCTTTTCGCCGCATTCCTCGCCCTCGCAGCGGCCATCACCTGCTACAAGAAACTCGCCAACTGAGACAAGCTCTTAGTGCAGTGGCCACCGAATCCCTTACTCTATTCATTTCACAAGTAATTCTGAGCATCGCCGGCCTGGTAATAGTTCGATTGGGGCAGACTCAATGAACATCGAAGCGATCGCCACTTTCATTCCCCCAATTCTTGCAACCATAGCCACAGTACTCACGCTTTTCACCCTCCAGGCGGCCCGGCGACAGGCACGTCTGACAAGGGAATCGAAGCTGAGAGAGGCTGAAGCCAAGAAAGAGCTGATCGAGAGCAGGATTCAAAGTACCTTCTTGGCATACCTGGATTCCCTTGGCGCAGCTCGAGATGTCCTCTTGATGATTGCAAGACTTCCAGAAGAGCAACAATCAGATAAGCTCCGTTCAGCAGCTCTGTATCTTGTAGACAAATCGAGCGATATATTGGCGGAGTTTGAAGATTTGGCGCCTGCTCAACTTGAGCAGTCAATCAATCTCCGATTGCAAATGCTTGACGAGATTCGAGACTGGGTCGCGCAGAGGCGAACAGTCAATGACCCTGGCTGGCAAACTGTTCAAGGCAAGCTTGATATCTTGCAAAGCCGAGAATTGTTGAACACCTCGATATTTGATGCGCCCAACGAAGGTGACGAGCAAGAATTCCTTGACCGGAGCGACACTAACCGTAAGCAATCATAGTTCCGCGTCCAGGATCTGCCCTGTCGAAACAGAGACCCAGGCTCGTTCACGTGGCGGACCTCAGCACCTACCCGTCGCGCTGCCAGCTCCCCTGGGGGTCCTCCCCCTTGGGGATTTTGAGAGAGATCCGGGCACGGCCGCGGTGCAAGAGCTTCGGGCTTTGGCATGCTGCCGACCCAACCTGTGGCAAACCCGCAGTTCCCCCCGTACGAGCAGACCTTCGCCGCCCCGAGCATCGTGATGCTCTGGGAAGGGGCAGACGGCGTCACCGGCTCTGAGCCCCTCGGGTTCATCACCGAATTCGAGCTGACCATCACTCACTCCGGTTAGGCGTTGCTCGGGAACTGAGGCAGCATCCAGTCAATTTTTGTTGTGTCACAACAAAACACAATGCTAGAGGCTCCCGGTGTCAAGGGTCCCGGTCCATGCGGCGTTCACCGATTGGTGGAGGCATTTGCTTTCGATGGCTGCCCGCCCCAGCGGCGACGGGCGGCCGATCACCAGGTCGCGTAGGACGCTTTTCGATGCGATCGCCTGGTGGGCCCTCCAAGTCCGATCATCCCCACTGGACCCGGCTTCTCAAACACTGCCAAGCCGCAGGTAGATGGGGTGGTGCCGCAAACAACAGCACCACCCCATCTACCTGCACGCCTGAAAGAGACAGCGTTCAGCACCTAACCGAGCGTCTTCGGCACTATGGGGTGTTGCTGGTCCAGATGCCGCCATCGACCACGAAGCTTCCCGGGGGGCAGCTCGCGTACGAGGGGACGTTGGAGACGGTCTGCCAGACGGACGGGTTGCGCGTGAACCGCGGGCCGCCGCCCTCGGTCTGGCACACCGCGAATGCCATCCAGGAACCGCCGTTGGCCTTGGTACAGCGAGCCAGCCAGCCGTTGTTGTACTGGTAGTCGGCGCATCCCGACGGCCAGCCCATGATGGACACGTCGTCGGAGGCCGGCGCCGCGTCAGGTGCCGCCGCCGCGGCTCCGTGGGCGCCGACGAGGAGGCTGATCGCCATCGCCATGGCGGCGAGCAGGGAGTAGATCGTCTTCTTCATCAGAGGTTGATCCTTTCTTGATCGATCCGGGTCGGTGCCGGGTCAGGGGGTCGGTGAGGTCCACACGTTTGCGCTCACGGCCTTAGAGCTGCCGGGGCAGAACGCCCTGGACCACCCGGTCTGCCGCCACGTGCCGTTGACGATGAAGGTGTTGCCGTTGCTGTCCTTACAGGTCGCCACGGCCTGGTAGGAGCCGCCATTGTGGCTGGAGCACGAGGCGACCCCGCCCCAGTCCTGGACCTGGGCGGTGCACCCGGTCGGCCAGCCCTGGGCGGATACGTCACCGGCCATCGCGGGCGCGGCTGAGCCGAGCGCGAGGATTCCGGTCATCATCGTTCCGAGCAGCGCCGCGGCCGCGGTCCGCCGGAGGCGAGCATTCTTGAGCACCGTCTTCACCTGCTTTCTGTTGCGTTGCACCGATCTTGACTCGGTGTCTGATGTCACATCTTGCCCACGTAAGGTGGTGAAAAAGTGGTGAAACGATGGCCCGTGGGAGCAACCGCCCGCCTTGATCGCGGCGTATCGCTTTCGACCGGCTCTCTCCCGGTTCGCCTGAAACTATCCAATGAGGATGCAGCATGCCTGAGCGCTCGGTGAAGTTTCGGATCCTGGGCCCGCTCGAACTGGTTCTTGACGGCAAAGGGGTGACGCCTCGGGCAGCGAAGCCGCGGGCGCTGCTGGCCCTGCTGCTACTCGAGGTGAACCGAGTGTCCGAACGCGACTGGCTCATTGACCAGCTGTGGGCCGGCAAACCCCCGAAGGCGGCAACGGCGACGCTACGCGCCTACGTCTACCAGCTGCGCAAAGAGCTGGGAGCGTTCGCCAGTGAAGTGGTGCTTCGCGCCCGGGGTGGCGGCTATGCCCTGGAGGCACTTCCCGAATCACTGGACGCGCACCGTTTCGAAGCCCTCTCCGCTCGAGGACGGCAGGCGATGCGCTGCGGCCAGTTCGAAAAGGCGGCCACCGCGTTTCGAGAAGGGCTCGGCCTGTGGCGCGGTTCCGCTGCGTTCGCCGGCATCGACGTCCCGGCGGTGCGCGACAAGGCCCAACTCCTCGACGAGCTGCGCATGGACGTCACCGAGCAATGCCTCAGCGCGGAACTGGAACTGGAGACGCCCACGGCGGCGGTGGCCGAACTCGAACAGTTGACCACCGCGCACCCGATGCGCGAGAGCCTGTGGCGATTGCTCATGCTCGGCCTCTACCGGGCCGGGCGGGCCGGCGAGGCGCTCGTGACGTATCAGCGTCTGTATCGCCTGTTGGACGAAGAACTGGGCATCGCGCCTTCACCGCCGGTCGAACGCCTGCATCGCCAGATCCTCGAAGGCGACCCGGGTCTGCAACGCCGCGCTGACGCCGCGCCACTTCGCTCGGAAACGGACGTGGCCTGGGTGGTGCCCCGGCAACTCCCCGCCGCCCCCGCCCACTTCACCGGGCGCTCCGAACAGCTCTCCGAAATGCACGAAGTACTGCTCGAGCCTGGGATTGATCCGATCGGTGCAGTCGTGATCTGCGGCGCGGGCGGGATCGGCAAAACTGCTCTGGCCGTCCACTGGGCGCACCAGGTCGCCGATCGCTTTCCCGACGGGCAGCTGTACGTCAATCTGCGTGGTTTCGATCCAACTGGACAGCCGATGGCAACTGGTGAGGCCGTGCGCGCATTCCTCTCCGCGCTCGGAGTGCCACCCGAGAAGGTTCCGAAGGAGTTCGACGCCCAAGTCGGGCTGTACCGCAGTCTGGTGGCCGACAAACGAGTCCTGGTCGTCCTGGATAACGCGCACGATGCCGAGCAGGTTCGCCCGCTCCTCCCGGGCCGGGCGAACACCACGGCGGTCGTCACGAGCCGCGACCGGCTCTCTGAACTCATCGCCGAAGGCGCGCACTTGGTCACGCTCGGCCAGCTAGACGCCGATGACGCCGGTCGGCTCCTGGCCAGGCGCCTTCGCAATCGCCGGACCGCCGCCGAACCCGACGCCACCGAGGCGATCATCCACGCCTGCGCCGGACTGCCGCTCGCGCTGACGGTCGTCGCCGCCCGCGCCGCGGCGAACCCCGACTTCGCCCTCGCCGCGCTCGCAGCCGACCTGCGTGAGGCGACCAACCGGTTCGAGGCACTCACCGGATTCGACCCGGCCGCCGATGTCCGGTCCGTGTTCTCGTGGTCCTTCCGAGCGCTGTCGGCCGAAACCGCGCGGATGTTCCGGCTCCTCAGCGCACACCCAGGGCCCGACCTGACCGCAGCCGCGGCCGCCGCGGCTACCGGAATCGATCTGCAACAAGCTCGCCGATCACTCGCCGAACTCGCACGCGCCAGCCTGCTGACCGAACAAGCCCCCGGCAGATTCATGTTCCACGACCTCCTGCGCGCCTACGCGGCTGACCTCGCCGACGCCGAGGACGGTCGCGACGGCCTTGCCGCTGCTCGGCGGCGCGTCCTTGACTACTACCTGCATACCGCTTACGCCGGCCACCGGCTGATCAACCCGATCCAGGACCCCATCGCACTCGCGGCAGCCGCTCCCCGCGCCAATCCGGAATACCCCGAGGACGGTGGCGCGGCGATGGCGTGGTTCGTCGCCGAACACGCCGTGCTGCTCTCCGCCGTCCACCAAGCGGCCGCGCACGGGCTGGAGGACCACTGCTGGCAACTGGCCTGGGCCATCACCGATAACCTGCACCGCAGGGGCCACTGGCATGACCTGCTGGGCTGTTGGCAGACGGTCTCGAATGCGGTCCGAGCACACAAAGACGAGGCTGTCCGTGTCCGAGTGCACCGCCGACTCGCACTGGCCTACTCCCTCATCGAGCGGTTCGAGGAGGCCCACGCGCTCCTCGACGAGGTGCAGATCTTGTGCCAGGAGATGGACGACTATGCCGGGCAGGGCCATCTGCTCCAGCTCCGCGGTTACATGTTGCGGCGTCAAGGACGGTTCGAGGAGGCGATCACGTGCAACCGGGACGCGCTCGAGCTGTACCGGGCGGTCGGACACGAAGGCGGCCAGGCTGTCGCGCTCAACTCGATCGGATGGCACCACGCCCTCGTTGACGAGGACTACACGAAGGCGCTCTCATACTGCGAGGAGGCATTGGCTCTCGCGCAAGCGACCGGCGACCGCGCAGGGCAGGGAGCGACATTGGACAGCCTCGGGTACATCCGCCTCCGCCTCGGGCAACATGAACTGGCCATCGACCACTACCAGCACTCCGTCGAACTCAGCCGGGAGCTCAGCTTCCGCTCGGGCGAGGCCGCTTCGCTCGCCAACCTCGGAGACGCCCAAAGCGTGGCCGGGGACGGCAAGGCGGCCTGGAACTCGTGGCAGCGGGCACTCAAGATCTTCGACGACCTCAACCATCCTGACGCTGACCGGATCCGCGCCAAGCTCGACGGGAACGCCCATGGAACCAATGACGTCCCCTTAGCCTCCGGGGTGACACCTACCGGTCCGGCTTGCACCCTGATCAAGTCCGCGATCGACTTCGGACTCAAGCTCGCGCCCCACCTCCGGACGGGGCACGAGTGGATCGGCCATCAAGGTGGTGCGGGAGGCAATGTGCGTTTTCTCCCGCCACGCCCGCACCGCCCTCCGAATCCACCAAGCGCGCCGTCGTCACCAGGTACGACCAACTCGCCGTCCGCTTCATGGCCACCGGGACTCGCTCGTAACCTGCCCGGTCGGCGCCAACCGAGAAGACGCGCTCTTAGCTTGCGTTTTAACCTCTGAGCCGTTCCGGTGCGGGATTCCCAGGGTGGCGGCGAACCAGGTCCTGCGATCGGCCTGGAGGTCATGGCGTCCTGCTCCGAGATGTAGTCTTCCGCCCGACGGCGCGACCATCGCGAGCTGGCGAGACCGATCCAGGAGGGCCATGTGGAGGACGAAGAGCGCATACGATTCTCCAAGGTCTAGAAGGATGACATCGACCATGTAGTCAAGATACTGACGATGGATGAACTGGTTGCAGCTCATGAGCTCGCCAAGGAGCGACATTGGGGAGCCGCTTGGAGTTCAACCGATTCCCTGAGGGCGGAGGTAGATCCATCCTCCCGGTCACCGGCGCGCAGCCGACGGCCAGAAGGAGCTGCACAACGATGGTCATCCTGTCGATCTCCGACACGCGGCTTTGCGGCCACGTCGTTCTCATCCTCGAAGAG
Organism: Glycomyces lechevalierae; assembly: GCF_027622945.1. GTDB lineage: Bacteria > Actinomycetota > Actinomycetes > Mycobacteriales > Micromonosporaceae > Glycomyces > Glycomyces rutgersensis. The sequence goes on from NZ_JAPZVQ010000013.1 coordinate 125,263, forward strand.
GTGAGCAGGTGACGTACCTGGCAATCGTGCGACACGGTCAGACCGAGTGGAACCGCATCGGTGTCTTCACGGGCTGGGCCGATGAGGGACTCACCGAACAGGGGCACCGTGACAGCAAGGCCGCAGGGATGGCTTTGGCCAGATCTGGCGTAGATTGGGACACCGTCTACGTGTCAACTTTGCGTCGGTCGGCGGAGACTGCGACCGTAGCTATAGCAGAGTTGAACCACCGTCCCACCCCATACATCGTTGACTGGCGCATCAACGAACGTCATGTCGGCGATCTGGAGGGTGCACGGCGTGCGGATCTGGCTGCGACTCACGGTGCAGACCGAGTGGACCAGTGGCGTTGGGGCAATGAGCGTCCCCCGCTCATGGATGTCGATGACCCCCGCCAGGCAGTGCATCGGTCACGTCACCCTGAGCTCGGAATGTCGATTCCCCGCGGTGAGTCGCTTGCCGATGTCATCGCGCGGGTACAGCCATGGCTCACCCAAACCCAGGAAGCCGTTGCGGCATCGATCAACGTTGTCGCCTTCACCCACGGCACAACATTTCGTGCCATCCGCATGCTAATCGAGGGTATTGCACCTGAAGACGCACATCTGATGCGACCCGCCAACGGAAGCCTCGTACTGTACCGAATCGACAGCCTTCCTGTCGCACACCATGAAACATGTGAGAGTGGCTGTTCCTGCCTGCACCCCAACCCCACCCGGCTCAAGGCCTGTCACGAATCACGGATGGAGTACTAGTGCAGTGCACGATCTGCTCAACACCACCGCTCAGGGATCCAAGCTGCACCGGATCACGACCGACGGCCACTGGTACACCCTCGACCTCGCCGAAGACGAGCGGTGACGTGCTTTCCTTCGCATACCGCATCACCAAGTACGACCCCGTCGACCGCGACGCGTCGGGGCGCTACGTTGGTACCGAAGACACTGACACTGACACTGACACTGACACTGACACTGACACTGACACTGACAGTGACCGCGGCCCGGTCGAAACCGCGTACCTCCACGCGGTGGCGGCGTTCGCCGAAGACGCCGGTGTCAACCGATTCTCGATCCGGGAGCCGGGCGTCTCCGGTTCGCATCGCTTCGATGCAGGCCCGGCGGTGCCAAGCCATTGCCTCGCCGGCATCTTCCCGCCGGACCTGACCGGCTATCACGACGGCGCGACAGTCACGCTCGACGTTGCACTGGAACTGGTTCGCGCAATGCTGCGCGCGACAGGGGCCTCGTGCCGCCTCGAAGTCGAGAACCTGTTCACGGTGCATATCGGATGGGACCAGTACGTCTACATCAGCACGCACGTATCTAGCGAAGCCGCACTAGCCCGCACGCGTGCCCTCGGGTTGTTCCCCGAGCCGGTAGCGGCCTCTCCTTACGCTGCCTCCTTCGATGACTACGACGTGGAGCAGCGCCCCGCCGACGACGACTTCTGGGCCCGGCTCGAGTGGTCCATCGCCATACGGCAGGCGGCGATCCTCGAAGAGACCGGAGTGGTCGGTGCTCCACGCTGGCACCGGCTCACACTCGACACCGTCGACTCGGTTCGGGCAGCTCTCACCCCGCGCGCGATGCTGTCAGTCTGGCCGGATCTGTCCACGGACAGCGCAGCAGTCATTGGGGAGCTTCCCGAGGAAGGTTTGGTTGAAGTCGTCTGGGAAGACGAAGACGGGCGGCTCAATGGCACCTTCGCCGACGACACGGATTATCCGGAGCTTGCCGAGACGATCCGCAGTGCTCGGGCTGCGGCTGTCCAGTTCGACGGAGGTAGCCGCCGACCATTCTTCACTGCGGTCCTCCCGGACAGCGACAGGGTGCTGCGGGCCAGATGGAGAACCGAACCGACTGAGAGCGACCGGCGCTGGGCCGTCTTGAAGACACTGCGCAGGGACCAAGTCCGCACCGGGACTGTCACCGCCATCCCTCCGTTCCTTGTCACGTTCGTTGACATCGGCGGAGCCCTCGGCCAGATCAACATTCCCGAACTGTCCTGGCGACACATTGAGCACCCGACCGACGTCGTCTCGATCGGCCCGGAGATCACCGTCAAGATTCTCGACGTCGACATGGTGCGCGAGCGGGTATCGCTGTCACTGCGGGCCGCGGACCGCAACCCTTTGGAGTCGTTTGTTGAGCGAGTCGGCCAGATCGTGACCGGCCCGGTGACGCAGGTCGTGCCGATTGGAGCGTTCGTGCGCATCGAGGACCGCGACGACGGCTTCGAAGGCATGGTGCTCAACGAGACCGACGGAGGACTGGAGCTTGCCGTCGGCGATGTAATCGCTGTGAGGATTGCCGAGGTGGATCCGTCGCGGCGCCACATTCGCCTCGCCCACGCGGACCATACCGAGCCTTCCAATGACGACTTCCGCTGAGTAGCGGTCGCGGCTGCTGCGTGATTCTCAGATCTGGGCAGGGTTGCCGCACATCTCGCACCGGTCCAGGTGTCGCGGCTCGATCATGTCCGCCACGTCGGGAGCGCCTCGGAGGTCCGGGTCGCATCGTGCCATCGCTGGAGCTGTCCGCCGAAGCGTGATACCAGGGACACGAGCATTCGGAATCAATGCCAGGACTGAATGCCACATTCGATGACAGACGAGATGCATTGTGCTGCAACGAATATGAAAGGTATTTACTATCATCGATACATGGTGGACCTTAACGCTGCTTACTACAACTCATCACCGCAGGTCACAGCCCTGTTGGTGCGCGTACGGGACGTCATTTTGGCCGCCGGTGACCCGGAACGGCACCAGACGGGACCGCGAGTCTCGGAGCTGGTGTCGCGGAGCGGTCAGCCCCGTGCGATCAGGGACCGCCTCGCTCCCGGGGAATACCAGAGGCTCCTGGCTGCAGCCCGGGCAGGAGCCCTTAGGAACGCGCTGGCCGAGGAGTTCGAGGTCAGCCGCCGCAGCATCTACCGACTCCTGAACGCCTGAGAGGCGACACGGCACAGGCGGCATGGGGATCGAAACCCGTGCATCTGGGGTGCGCGTCTGTGGATGGGCCGCAATGGTTTCGGCTGGCTATGGTCGTGTGATGGAGCTAAGTTTCGACACGGGTGTGCAGGTCATCGGCGCCGCGGCCGGGGTCCTCGCGACCTATTACGCCTACCGGCAGTTCCGGCTATCCCTCGCCAACCAGCAGCAACAGTCCGGCCCCGGGGACCGGCAGGGCTTCACCTGCAAGGGCTACAACAATCCTATGATGATCGGCGTGGCGGTCATGGTCGGTGCGATCGGTGTCTACGTCATCATCGGGCTCGCGCCCGACCGCGGCACCCCGACGGCCGACTTGCTGCTGGGCATGGGAGTCATGTTTCTGGCGGCGTTCTTCTACGACTGGGAAACGGCACCGTACCGGGTCGAGCTTGACGAGCAGGCCTTCACCGTCAAACGCAGCTACCGCCAGCCGAAGGCATGGCAGATCTCATGGGACCGCATCGACCACATCGCGATCAGGTGCAACTACTCCGATCAGCGTCTGGTGGTGGCCATCCTGCCCGAGGGCGGCGGATTCGCCCCCGGGATCCCGCAGAGCCGGTACGCGGCCGACTACGGCGGCTATGTGATGTGCGAATTGCGCGAGACCGAGCCCTCCGAAGAGGCCTTCATCGCGGCACTGCGCCTCCGCTCTGGCAAAGAAGTTGCACGCTGAACGTGAGCAGTCCAGTGAGCGGCGAGAGCGCCTTTGTGGTGATACGCCTGAGGAATACGAGCGCCTGCTCATTGCCGTCCGCGCGGGAGCATCAAGGAAGGCGCTGGCGGCCGAGTACGGGATCAGCCGCCGGAGCGTTGACCGACTCGCTGCGGGCAGCTGAGGACTCGCCGAGAAGGCCACGTGCCGGGAATTGCTGATGTTTGCTCCTTGCACGGGCCTTCAGCGTTCCTGCCAGGCCTGAGTTCTTCAGGTCGGTGCCAAAAGTCGGTGAGTTTGGCGACGGCCAGGGCGACGTACTTGGCCCTCCAATACAGGTCGATGTGGGTGGCTCCGTCGATGCCGAACAGTTCGGCGTCATCGGCTTGCCGCATGACACTGCGACTGCGGCCTCGCGGGAGAGCCGTGAATGGGGTGTTAGGCCATGACGGCGCGGCATGGGTGGGTTTCGGACTCGGGGCAGTAGAACAGTTGGAGCGCGTAGCCGCGGCCGATGCTGACGCTGACGGGGCCCTCGTACGTTTCCTGGGTCCCGGCTTCTTCGAGCGGCTGCCAGCTTTGCCTGCCGCCGTTGTTCTCACCGGTGTCGGCGGTGAAGAGCGGGAGCTGCTCGGCGCCGCAGTCGCACATGACCGGGGCAGGGTCGAAGATGCCCCAGTACATGCCGTAGCCCAGGACTTTCCAGCCGGGAGCGTGCGCGGTGTCGAAGCTGTAGGCGGTCGACCATTCGTCGTCCTCCTCTTCGTCTTCAGGCCGGTGCCATGCGCTCAGCGCTTGTTCCAGCGACTCGGGCAGCGTACGAATGTCGGGGTACTCAGTGACGGTCTCGGGCTGCACCACGCATGCGGTCGGCACGTAGTTGTCAACAGCGAAGTCCGGTTGCGGCGGATGCGCGAGGACGCTGTCGGTGGTGTCGGCGCGGCCCCAGCGGACTTGGAACGCTGGGCAGTATGAGGGTTGGTTCCGTGTATTGACGTGGTCGCGGGGACACCACAGAATCTGGAGCAGGTCGAACCGGTCGGCGAACGGCAGGCCTGGAACGTCTCGGTAGAACAGTTGCGCGACAGGGATCAGCGGTACGGGATCCTCATCGACACGCGTTCCGTCAACGGGGTCGACCGTGAATTCCGCGTGTTCGAAGCCGCACATCGGCCACTCCTCATCCGCCGGCCATAGCAGCGGGCCGCCGATCGAGGATTCCTCCACGGTGGGGTTGCCTGGCCAGGGGTGCAGGCGGACCGCGGGTTTGGCGTACGAGGCCAGCTCGGGGAAATCCTTGAGCAGGTCGTAGGGGCGCGGGGGAGTGGTGAGGGCCATGGGTCGACTTTCCATCCGGGGACGTGGACGGTACCGGTAGGGCATGACATCGAACTGCGCCGCTGAAATCTTACGAAGGGTGATGGCGGTCGTGGCCGTGTTCACCGGCTCTTGGCCGACCGTCAGGATCTTGTGGCATGAACAGGCATGGCCTGAGATACGTTGCAGCGCAACGAATCTGAATGATATTCATGAACATGAATGTTCCGTGGATCTTAGCACCGCTTACTACAACTCATCACCGCAGGTCACGGCCGTATTGGCGCGCATACGGGACATCATTTCGGCCACCGCGGCCGGGGAACGGCACCAGTCGGGTCCGCAGGTCTCCGAGCTCGCGGCTGCCTCCCGCAACGGCCAACCCCGCGCCATCCGCGACCGCTTGGACCTCGACGATTTCCAGCGGCTACTGACCGCGGCGCGGGCCGGTTGCTGCAAGAAGGAGCTGGCCGCCGCGTACGGCATCAGCCGCCGCAGCATCTACCGGCTCCTGGCCGCCTGAGCGGCGACTCGGTACGGCTGATTCCGCTGAATGTGAGGGCTTTGGCGTTACGGTCGGGCGATGGCAGGACACGACCGCAAGATCAGAGTGACCGGAGAGCGGCGCGAGACCATCGATGTGCATCGGATTGCTGGAGTCTTCAAACGGATCGCCAGGACCGAGCGACTGCGAGCCCAGGGCCTCGCTCCGAAACCCGAGCCGGTGGACCCGGCGACCGTCTCGGTCAGGGAAATTGGTTCTGGTCAGAGCTTGACGTGTGGGAGCTTGAAAAGTGGCCCAACACTCGCCCTGTTTTCGCGGCTTGCATCAGTAAGATGCACCTGTCCCGCACCTGCCCTGATACCTGGAAGTCTTCGATGCCCTTCACCACGCCGCCTCGACCCGTGGATGTCGCCTCTCTCTGGCCCGAGCTCGCGCCGCTTGCCCGCACCGCGGTCCGTCTGCATCCGCGCCGGGGGGAGCCGACCCTCGACCAGTCCTCCATCGGTGGGCCGCTGTTGTGGCCCGAAGACGAACCCTGGCCGACGTGCGCCGCCCCACACGAATGGGACGTGCTCGCCACATTGGATGAAGTGGAGGAACACCGCCGCATCATGGCGAGAGCCTGGGGCCCCGACGGCACTGGACCGCTCAATTACTCCACAGAAGATGGGGACCGCCGCGACCTGCTCAACGAGATTCAAACCGATCGCACCAGGCGGACCGCATTCCTGACTGAACCGGCTGCGCTCCTCCCCGTCGCGCAGCTGTTCACCCGCGACGTCCCCGGGCTGCCGCTAAGCGACCGATTCGACCTCCTCCAAGTGCTGTGGTGCCCCTACGACCACGCGGAGGACTACCAGCCTGCTGTCCACCTGCGCTGGCGCAACACGGCCGATCAACCCATGGCCGCCGCGCTCCCGCCGGCAGACACCCTCGTAGGCTTCGCCGACTACGTCCCAAACCCATGCACCGTCACCCCCGAGCCCGTCACCGAGTACCCCGACTTCGGTCTCCTCCCGCCCGACCTCGCCGGTCGCATCGAGGCGCACGAGCGCATCACCGACAACTTTTTCTATCGCGAGCTCGCGCTGGCGCCCGGATGGAAGGCGAACGGCCATGGCAGCGAGTGGATGCTGATCGACCCCTTCGACGTGCGCTGCGAATGCGGCGCGAAAGCGAAACCGCTGTTGAACGCCGCATCCCGCAGATGGGGCTCTGCGACCCTCGTTTGGATACCCCTCGAAGACGGCGATCGCGTGGAGGATGCTGTCGAGATCATCATCGGCCGCGGCGCCGACCTCCAGATCTTCCACTGCGGCACCGACCCTGCCCATGCACCCGTTTCTATCATGGTCTGACCTGGGCGATGAACCCGGTGTTCGCTGCCCCACAACCGAAATCAGGCCCGACATGTACATGGTTCTCTATCGGTTCCGCGAAGGAACCGGCGGTCGACCTCGAGGATATGCTGAAGTCCAGAGCTTGCAAGCGCTCGACGGCGATTTCGTTGCTCTGGCGATGAAGTACGACGGGTTCCCCATGCTCAGCCGGATCCGCCGGTACCGGAACCTCGTGCTTGCGCGCGGTAATGAAGCCCTTGACCTAGTCGACGAACTCAACCGGCTGCTCCGCCTCGTCGAGGAGGACGAAGTAGACCTCGTGCAGCGATTGCGGAACCTTGCACTGAACTGCTTTGGCGACGACCACGAGATCCACTTCGAGATTTCGTAGCGGTCGTCCCCGGAGCGCTGGACCGGAGGAGGGTATGGGTCGCTGCAAGTTTGAGCGGAGTTGCTGTTGGGGTGCGCCCTGGTACTTTCTCGTGGTGCCCCACATGCGAATTGTGTTCAGCTCCCTTGCTGCGCTTTTCCTTTCGGCCGGGTGCGGAGCTGCAGATCCTGGTGCCCAACCGCAAACGAGCCCGAATGCGTCCGCATCTGCCGATGAAGTGGCTGCTGCGACCTCCCCGGCACACGATGTTCTCATCGAAGGTGCCGACCCCGGCCTGATCGACCAGGGCGCCTGGTGGTCGTGGGCCGGCAGCAAGCCCATCGGATCCGGACCCGTCGAAGACGAGACCGGCGAAGCTTGCGCAACAAACCAGGGCAGTGAGGTCTGGTTCCTCGCGGGCACCTACGGAGGCCGCATCGAGCGTTCCTGCGATATTCCTGCAGGGATGCCGATCGTCTTCCCAATCGTGAACACGGCTGGGGGAGCCGGCTCCTGCGACGGCTTCCTGGAGGATGCGAGCGGGACCGCCACCCTCGACGGCATGGACGTGCAAGTTCATGAAATGCCAGTCGAGGAGCTCACGATCGACCTCGTCAACGGGAACGCCGCGTTCGGAGACGGCGGGCGGTTCTCGGTGACCGGGTGCGGGTTGTGGGTCGCGCTCGAGGCGCTGTCAGCGGGGGCGCACCTGGTCGAGTTCGAAGGAGCCTCGGGCGGGTATGCGACCGCTGCGACTTACGCGCGCTCACGGCGGCGTTAAGAGGCAATCGGGGTCCGGGCCGCATCGCGCCCCCGCTGGAGCGATCCGGCGAAGCGTGATCCCGGCGACGCGAGTATTCGGAATCGATGCCAGGACTGAATGTCACGAGCGACTACTAGATGAGATCCGTTGTGCTGCAATGAATATGAATGATATTCATAGTTATCAATGCGTTGTGGACCCTAAGCACCGCTTACTACAACTCATCACCGCAGGTCACGGACATATTGGCGCGCGTACGGGACATCATTTCGGCCGCCGGGGCTGCGGAACGGCACCAGTCGGGGCCGCGAGTCTCCGAGCTCGCCGCTGCCTCCCGCAACGGCCAACCCCGCGCCATCCGCGACCGGTTGGACCCGGGCGACTACCAGCGACTACTGGCAGCGGCTTGGGCCGGTTACTGCAAGAAGGCGCTGGCGGCTGAGTACGGAATCAGCCGCCGCAGCATCTACCGGCTCCTGGCCGGTTGAGGTGGGCCGCTCTCGTCGCCGGCCGCGTACAGCCGCAGGAACGCGTCGACGGCGGCTGCCGCGACCTCGCGCATCTCCTTGGCGGGGAGGCGGCGGGTGCCCCAGCGGGCGCGGGCTTCGAGCGGGCCGGTGAGCAGCGAGCTGAGGCGCTCGACCGCCGCGTCGGGATCGGTGATGCCCAGGCGCCCGGCGAGGGCGAGGCGCGCGAGCCGGTCGGCGAGGGCGCGCTGGACGCGTTCGGCGGCTTGGACCTGGACGATCTCCAGCAGATCGGGCAGGTGCGCCAGTTCAGCGTAGAGGAGGCGGCGCAGCGCCCACGAGTCGTCGTCGCAGTAGCACTGGATGAGGCGCAGGCCGACGTCTTCGAGGGTCGGCCGCAGGTCGCCTCCGGTGTCGACCAGCCGCTCGACCGCGGCGAGGTTCTTCGCGGTGGCCTGCTCGGCGCTCGCGGTAATGGCCTCGCGCAGCAGGGTCTCCTTGCCGCCGAAGTGGTTGTAGACCGTGGCCTTGGCGACCCCGGCGGCCGCGGCCACTTCATCGACCCCGGTCTGGGCGTACCCGCGGGCCGCGAACTCGGCGAACGCCGCCGCGAGGATGGCCTGCCGCTTCGCCATGCGGCCCCGCGGAGCCGCCGTCGTCGTTGCCGCACTCATTTGGCCAGGGTAGCCGAACCGGGCCGGAACTGGACTCACGGGTCTGGCTTCAAAGCCCGGTGAGTATGCAATACTTCCGAGGACATATTTCTAGACTCAAGAGTCTACTTTTGATTGGAGTCGCCTTGTCCTCGAACGAAACCGACCGCCTCGGCGCAGCACTGCTGCGACAGGTCGGGGTGATCCTGCTCGGCGGCGTGCTGGGCCTGCTCAGCAGCACGATGGTCGCGGTGGGCCTGGACGTGCTGGCGACCGAGTTCGACGTCCCGCTCGCCGTGATGGGCTGGGCCTCGACCGGGTTCCTGCTCGCCGTCACCATCGCCATCCCCTTCACCACCTGGGCCGTCGACCGCTTCGGCGGCAAGCGGATGTGGCTGGCGGGCCTGATCCTGTTCGCTGCCGCCTCGCTCGGCGCCGGGCTCGCGTGGAACGAGGGCAGCCTCATCGCCTTCCGTGTCGCGCAAGGCTTCGGCGCGGGCATCCTCGACCCGCTCGTGCTCATCCTGCTCGCCCGCGCGGCCGGGCCCGCCCGCGCCGGACGCGTCATGGGGCTCATGGGCGTGGTCCTGTCCCTCGGGCCGGTGGCCGGCCCGATCTTCGGCGGCGCCGTCCTCGAACGGCTCGACTGGCCTTGGATGTTCCACCTCAGCATCGCGATCGCCGCCGTCGTCTTCGCGCTGTCCCTGCGCGAGCTCCCGGCCGACCCGCCCCGCGAAGCCGCCCAACCCCTTCCTCGCCTCGACGTCATCGGCCTGGCCCTCATCGGACCCGGCGTCGCGGCCCTCATCCTGGCCGCCTCCCAGGCCGCCGAATCCCGCGCGTTCACCGTCTGGCCGGTGCTGCTGCCGCTCGCGGCCGGCGCGGTACTGCTCGCCGCCTATACGGTCCGGGCGCGGCGGCCGGGCGCCGAACCGCTCATCGACCTGCGCCTCTTCGCCAGCGGCGGTTTCAGCGCGAGCGTCGCCATCATGGGCCTGACCGGTGTCGTGATGTACGCGAGCCTGGTCGTCCTGCCGCTCTACTACCAGGACCTGCACGGATCGGGCGTGCTCGCCGCAGGACTGCTCATCGCGCCCTTCGGCATCGGCGGCACCGTCTCGATGCCGCTGGCGGGCTGGATCTCCGACCGCATCGGCAGCCGCAGCCTCGCCCGCGCCGGAGCGATCGTCCTCCTGGCGTGCGCACTCGCCCTGACGCGGCTGGACGCCGACACACCCATCGCCTGGCCCGTCGCGGCCACCCTCGTCATGGGCCTCGCGAGCGGCTTCATCAGCGCCCCGACCATGGGCTCCCTCTACCGCACCCTCCCCGCACCCCAAGTGGCCCAAGGCAGCTCGGTCCTCTACATGCTCAACCAACTCGGCGGCTCCATCGGCATCGCCGTCGTCGCCCTCATCCTCGCGACCGCCACCGCTCCGATCGCCAGCTACCAGGGCGTGTTCTGGTTCCTGTCCGCGACGCTCGCAGTCGTGCTCGCCGCGACCTGGCTCCTGCCCGGAAATCAGCCCACCGCAACCGAAGCGCCGATCACGGCCGCCGCCGGAAGGAACGAAGCATGAAGTCCATCGTCATCACCGGCGGCACCGACGGCATCGGAGCCGCCCTCGCCCGGCACCGACTCTCCCAAGGGGACGCGGTCACCGTCATCGGCCGCGACGAAGCCAAAGGCGCGGCGCTAGCCGCCCTCGGCGCCACCTTCCTACCTGCTGACCTCAGCCTGGTGTCCGAGAACCGCAGACTGATCGCCGAACTTCATGCGCGAGGCGACTCGATCGACGCGCTCGTCCTGTGCGCCAGGTATTTCCGATCGCACCGGCACGAGACCGCGGAAGGCCACGAAGCCTCGTTCGCACTTGAATACCTGAGCCGCCACCTGCTCGGCCGCGGACTGCTCGGCCTCCTCGACCAGGCCACGCACCCGGTCGTGCTGAACGTGTCCGGACCCGGCCTCCCGAAACCCGAGATCAGGTGGGACGACCCCTCGCTGCGCAACGGCTACTCCGGCCCGGTCGCCCAGATGCAGGCCGGACGCGCGAACGACCTCCTCGGCATCGGCTTCCCCGCGGCGCACCCGCAGGCGCGCACCCGGTACGTCCTCGTCAACCCCGGCCCGGTCGCGACCAGCTTCGCAGGCGAATACGACCCTGAGACCGCCGCCTTCGTAAAACGCATGAAACGCACCGCGGCACCGGTCGACCGCGCCGTCGGTCCGCTCTCCGACCTCATCGACACACCACCCCCGGACGCCCTGAGCGCTTGGGCCGGTGGGCGGCACGTCAATCCGAGAACGACCCCGCACGACGACCACGCCGCCGCCCGCCTCCAACGCCTCACCGACCACCTCCTTGATCGGTAAGACACCCGCTCGGGCGCTCTCGCGGACCTAGAAAGCCGGTAGCCTCACTGGCTACCGGCTTTCAAAACATGAATCATATTCAAGATTGTCAATATTATGTGGGCGATGCAGGGATCGAACCAATGACCCTTGAGCAAGACCGGTCCGGAGATGAAGCGGGGGACCAATAAGGGGACCACCTGGGGTGGAAAACGGTGCTCGCGACTGACTTTTGTTGACTGTCAATGACCTTCGTGGAACCTCGGCTACCTGCGTGTGGCGCGGAATTCCGGACATTGGGGCGCTAAATATACGCTTGAGGTGCTAGTGTCCTATTATGGACGTGGGGGTTCAAGTCCCCCCTCGTGCATAGTTTCGAAGGCCCCGGTTCTCCGGGGCCTTCTTTTCTTTGGGAAAGCGGCTCTGTTCGCTATTGGCGGTTGCTGGCCAGGAGCCAAGTTCGGAGCCGAATTGGCCCCTAAGGAAGTCCTTTTCGGTCGGTGAAGCGCTTTTCTGATCCTCGTCAAGAAGATCGGCGCCCTCGGTGACCGGGCGGAGCTGGTGCCGGTACACGGTCCAGGTCGTGGTGATGTCCTTGTGGCCCAAGATATTGGCGATGAGTTCGATCGAGGTGTGCGATGGGTGTCGTGGAATTCCTTGCCGCTCTCTACCGCAAAGACTTCACCATCCCGGGCATGCCTAGGAGCTGGCCGAGCGATGACCAAAGACGTGGTGGCTGCCTGACCGCACCCGGCTTGCCGCCGCGAGGCAGGAGCACTTCCAAGGCATTGAAGGCATGCCCAGAGCGTGAAAAGGGGATGCTGTTATCGCTTGAGGTCGAGGCTCACGGTTCCGGCCGCGCTCACAGTCACCTGCCACCCGTCCAAGCCTGGCTCGCCCGCATCGAACCAGGCGTGCAGTGACGCTTCCAGCTCGTTCCAGAGCTTGCGTGAACCGATTTGCCGAACCTGCCAGTACCCGTCCTCGAAGCGACTGTCCGCCGGTCCACGCTCGGCGGTCGGACATGAACGAGCAGCCCGCCACCATGATGCCGGTCGCAGTGCCGTCCTCGCGGACTTCAAGGCGGCCCACGGCTTGCTCCAGGAGGCGGTTGCGCCACGACGCGACAATGACGCCGCCAGGTTAGACGGCAGTGAGCCACACCGGCGGGATCGCATCAAAGGCGTACGTGGCAATGAGCCGGTCCCAGGGGCCCGGAGGAGGGTTCGTGCCATCAGCTTCGATGACTGCCACCCCCTTCGTATCCGGCGCCTTCCAGGTTCGCTCGAAGTTAGCGAGCAGTGCCGCGTTGTAGCCCGTGCCAGCGCCGACTTCAAGGACACGGTGTGCCGCTTGGACGTCAAGGGCGTCAAGGGCGTCAAGCATGATCGCCATGATTGACGGCTGCGACGACGAGGAGATCCCGCGGCCGTCAGCGTCGAGCTTGGTTAGCAGGGGAGTGTCGGAGTACACGGCCGCCGCCCGAGCCGAAACGCAGGCGGGTTGTTGAGGTAGTCCGCGTAGCTGCACCCGGAGACATCTTGCTCAGGGCAACGGTGTTGTTGCAGTACACCGGCTGAAGCCCTCGGGTGCCGCTGGCCGAACCGACCGGCGGTAGGTCGGGACTTCGAGCGTCCCGGCTTCTTCTCCGCTGTCGTTCCTCGATGTCGAAGTCCGCGGCGGCTCCACATGGTTCAATGCGGTCACTGTTTATACACAATGCGTAGGCAATCTGAGGACACTCGCATGGCCATGAACCAGTTTCCGAAGCGTCGCTCTGCCAAACGCATCGCGGCGGCTACCGTGATCGCCGTCGGCGCCGCACTGCTCGCCGCGCCCGGCACCGCCGCAGCGCAGGGCGTGTGCCCCGACCTCGACGCCAACCCGATGGCACCCGATTCCGAGGCCGCGCTCGAAGCGGCCAGCACCTGCGACTCCCAAGCCCGTGTCGCCCGCGCGACCGACGTGTCCGGCACATTCGCCGCGTCCGACCCGGTCGAAGATTGGGCCACTGTGATCGACAACGACTACGACCGCGACGGGTTTCAGGACCTCGTCGCGGTCCGCGAATCGGACGGGAACCTGCTGTTCTATGCGGGACGAGGCGACGGTACGTTCCAGAGCCCGGTCTCGCGCGGCACCGGCTGGCGTGGCATGGACGTGGTCATGGCGGGGAACCTCACCTTCGATGACAGCCCCGACCTGCTCGCCCGCGACACGAGGACCGGCTACCTCTACACGTACCCCGGTGACGGCAGCGGCGACTTCAGCGCCCGCATCGAGGTCGGCCCCGGCTGGAACAGCATGGGCGTCTTCACTGCCGGCGGCGACTTCGACGAGTTCGGGTACGGCCGCGACGACCTCATCGCGGTCGATGACCGGGACGGGAAACTGTACTTGTACCCCGGCGCCGGCAGGGGAACATTCGGTGCCAGGACCGCGATCGACACCTCGGACCTGCGCTCGGACTGGCGCGGCGTCGACAGCCTCACCACGCTCGGCGATAGCGCAGGACTGCAGCTGATGGCACGCGAGGGCCTGACGGGCAGGTACTGGCTGTACCGCAGCGACCTCCGCGGCGGCTTCTATCGATGGTCGACCAATATCGGCTCGTGCCTGTGCAGCGAACCCAGCGGATTCCCGGGGAAGTACACCCAGGTGACGGCGGCCGGGGACGTGGACAGCGACGGCTACCAGGACGTCCTCGCCCTCGCGACGAACGGCGCGATGACACTGCACTCGTTCACCGAAACCAACAGCTACGTGCACCAAGGGAGGATCGTGAGCCAAGGGTGGAACGGCATCCGGCTCCCAGTCGTCTACACCGACCGCACCTACGACTACGACACCGACGGCGCTCAAGACATCGTCGCCAGGAGCGACTCGGACGGACACCTGCACGTCTACAAGGGCAGCGGCACCGGTGGATTCGGCCCGGTCATCGACCTCGGGCCCGACTGGAACGGGCTGGACCTCATCGAGACCGCCGGGGATCTCAACAGCGACGGCAAGGCCGACCTCCTCGCCCGGAAGGCATCGACCGGCAAGCTGTACTTCTATGCGGGAGGGGGCAGCGGCCAGCTCATCGAGTCGGGTCCAGGGTTGGGGAGCGACTGGGACACGATGAGCGCCATCGTGTCCGGCCACGATTACAACCTCGACGGCAAGGTCGACATCATCGCCCGTGAGGCCTCCACCGGTATCCTGTGGCTCTACCCGGGCACCGGGTATCGCAACGAGCTCGGCCGCCGAATCCAGATCGGCAACAGCTGGAACGCCATGCGGAACCTGACCGGCGTGGGCGACTTGGACCATGACGGCATCCCCGACATGCTCGCCATCCGAAAGTCCGACAACTGCCTGTACTTTTACGGCGGCCGTGGCGCCGGCCTGTTCGAACACGCGGTCTCGCTCGGCTGCGGCTGGGGCGAGGTGGACATGGTTTCAGCCGTCGGCGACTTCGACGGCGACGGGAACGCCGACTGGATCGCCCGCCTCGCTTCCGATGGCCGCCTTTTCCTCTACCACGGCAACGGCGCAGGAGCCTTCAGTTCCAAGAGCGTCATCGGCACCAGTTGGAACGATATGACCATCGCCTGAGCACCCGAACCACCGCCACGCGTCAGTGACGAACAGTCCGCGCTGGTCATGCGGATGACCGGGCCGGCGTTGCCCAGTTTCGAGTCACGGACGCCGACAGTCTCGGCGTCCAGGGCGGCGGCGAAGACGATCCAGTTGAGCGGCTGCTCTTGATCCACCTCAGCTTCGCGTGCGTGGATCGCTCGTTTTGGGTCACTTGAATACTTCCTCTCGTACCTTCCGGATGAGCTGCACTGACTGCGTCCATGATCGTGAGCGCGTCCTGCGCGGTGTACCCGAAAGCGGTCGTGCAGTCGGCGTTCACATCGGTGTCGGCAAAGAGTCCGTCGAGTGTGGCCTTCAGCATGTGCGGGTACGACATGTTGCGCAGCATCAGCTCGCGCTGGACGAGCCGCCCGACGATTTCCTTTCCGGCGTAGGCAGGGAGCGCCTCGAGGAACGCGACCATGCACGCGAGGTGGAGCCCGTCCAGGGCGGCGTCCGCGAGCGCCTGGGGGTTGAACGCTTCGAAGTCGGCGGTTGTACCCGGTGGCCCTCTTGTCGCGATCGGCGAGCACCAGGGCGACGAGTTCGAGGATCGCGGGAGTGCAGTTCGGGCGGCAAGGGTTCCATCGCTTCGAAGCTGACCGGCGAAGCGTTCAAGCCCGGCCGTCGCGTCGGCTTATGGCGTTTCCCTTGCTTGCCGCGTTTCTTTCCCACATTGGCCTCCCTTGCCGCTTCGAGTGCTCCATCGCGGCAGTCCCCTGACTCGATGCGGCCCTTGTGCCCCGGTCCAGCATTAGTCGCAGAGCCCGGCGACCCGCCTCCGATCTTGGGTTGCGAATCACCTGTTCATACAGGTCAACGGGTAAGAAGTGTCGTACCCGCGTGACAACATTGGAGTATGACAACGAACCCCACTGCATTCGCCGTTGCTCTCGAAGACGAAACCGCGTACCTCGAAGCGGTCGCGACCGCCCGCACTGCCGCCGACGCCTACTACGGCTCCGGTGAGTCTGGACTTGACGACGACGCCTACGACCGTTTGCTGCGCGGCATCGCCGCATGGGAGACCGAGCACCCCGACCAGGTCGCTGCGGACTCGCCGACGCGGGCAGTTGGCGCTGGCGTCACCTCCGGTGACGTGCCGCACGACGTGCGGATGCTCAGCCTCGGGAACCAGTTCTCCGACGAGGAGCTGCGCGACTGGGCCGTTTCAGTGGAACGCCGTCTCGGCGGCCGAGCGGTCAACGGGTGGGTCGTCGAACCGAAACTTGACGGCGTCGCCCTCGCGGCCAGGTACGAGCACGGCAAGCTCGCGCGCCTCGTGACTCGCGGCGACGGGTCCACCGGTGAAGATGTCAGCCACGCCATCGGCACGATCGTGGGCCTTCCCGCCGAGTTGAACGAACCGGTCACGATCGAGGTCCGCGGTGAAACGCTCATGACGGAGCGCCAGTTCAATGCCGCAAACGAAGCGCGAGTTGCTGACGGCGGCTCCCCGTTTGCGAACCGCCGCAACGCCTCGTCTGGGTCGCTTCGCGCCCAGAGCCGCACGTACACGGTCGAGCAGACGTTCTTCGCCTACGCGGCGCTCACCGACCCTGAGCACACGAGCGACGCGACGCTTCAGGATTTGCCGCACTCGGAGGTGATCGCCCGCCTTGCCGTGCTCGGGCTTGGCACGACGCTCGACACGCCCGTTGCGACCCTCGCGTGCGCGACCCTTGATGATGTCCTCGCGCGTGTGCACGAGATCGGTGCGTTGCGTGCCGGGCTCGACTTCGAACTGGACGGCGCGGTCATCAAGGCGGACTCGGCTGCGGATCAGCGCGACGCCGGGACCGGTTCGCGGACCCCGCACTGGGCAACCGCGTACAAGTTCCCGGCGGACAAAAAGATCAGTCGTCTGCGGGACGTGCAGTGGGCAGTCGGCCGGACCGGCGTCATCGCGCCGCGTGCTGTTCTCGAACCTGTTGAGGTCGGCGGCGTCACGATCACGTCCGCGACCTTGCATAACGTCGCTGACATCATGCGGAGGGACCTCCGCCTGGGCGACGCCGTCTACGTTTTCCGGGCCGGGGAAGTCATCCCGCGCGTCGAAGGTGCCGTCGCCTCCATGCGGACCGGTGACGAACAGCCGATCGCCTTCCCGGAGGTCTGCCCGCGGTGTGGGTCCGGCATCGACAAGTCCCAGGAGCGGTGGCGGTGCGAGCGCGGCCGCGCGTGCGGCCAGGTCGAATCGATCGCGTACGCGGTAGCCCGCGACTGCCTCGACATGGACGGCCTCGGCGAGAAAGTCATCGTCCAGTTGGTCGAACGTGGACTCGTAGACGACTTCGCCGACCTGTTCACCCTCACGCGCGACCAGGTTTTGACGCTTGACCGCATGGGGGACAAAAGCGCCGACAACCTCCTGGCGGCCATCGCGAACGCGAAGACGCAACCGCTCAACCGCGTCTTCTGCGCGCTCGGCATTCTCGGCACGGGCCGGTCCATGTCGCTGCGGATCGCCAGCCACTTCGGCTCCATGGAAGCCATCCAGGCCGCGGACGCTGCCGCGTTCGAGACCGTGGACGGGATCGGCCCGGAGAAAGCCCCCGTGATCGTCGAGGAACTGGCCGCGCTCGCCGATGTCGTGGCGAAGCTCGCCAACGCGGGCGTGAACATGGACCAGCCCGGCTGGACCGTCCCCACGCCAGAAGGCATTGAAACCGACGTGCAGGAGACCAGTGCGCTGCCGCTGGCAGGCATGGCCGTCGTCGTCACCGGCTCCATGAGCGGGCCGCTCGAAGCGCTGTCGCGCAACGAGATGAACGAACTCATCACCCGCGCTGGCGGCAAGGCGTCATCGAGCGTATCGGCGAAGACGAGCCTCGTGGTCGCAGGCGACAAAGCCGGAAGCAAACTGGCGAAGGCGACCTCGCTCGGGATCGAGACGATCACCCCCGAGCAGTTCGCCGAACGCGTTGCCGACTTCCTGAACTAAACCTCCCAGGGCGGCTCGAACGATGCAGCCGTTCGAGCCGGGGCCACCGATACCGATTGTCGTGGTTCCGCGGCGTGCGGCTCGCTCGTGCATGAGCTATGACTGGGTGGTCTGGGAAGGCGAGCGGCCAGAGGATGCCCCGATCGCTCGGCAGGTGTTCGCTGACCTCTATGACCGCGAGTCAGGGGAATGGCAGCCCCCGACGGCGTTGATCACCAAACACGCGTGCAGGCCACGACGCTGCACTCGAAAGCGCCCGCGAGTTCGCTCCTGAGAACCGGGACCGTACCTGCCGGCTCCAACTGTGAGAATCGATTCATGTCCCTCCCGTTCCTGCCCAACGTCAGGCTCCTGCGCACCCCCATGTCGACCGGTGCTGCGTGGCTCGCGATCGCATGGCTCGCCTGGGCCCGTCACCTTCCCGGGAAAGCCACCGCAACCGGGCTGCTCGCCGACCTGTACACCGCGGCTGACTTCCTGGGATCCGTCGCTGTGATCGCCGCGCTTGCTGTTGCCTCCTACTTCACCGGGGCGCTCTGGATGGCCGTCCGCGACGCCGCCCTGAGCGTCGTCGCCCACATCGCCAGGGCCTGGTGGCGGCCGCTGCGCATCGCGCCGTCGCTCCTGTTCGACCCCGGTCGTGCCGCAGTCGTGCTCCTGACCACCGACGACTCCGAGTACGCGAACCTGCTACCCCAGTTGGGAATAGCGCGCCCCCTGCTGCGAGACCTGACTGCTTCGCAGCGATCCGAGCTGCAGGACGCGCTCATGGCCGACCTGCACTGGTTCGCGGCCGTCGTACCCGATGCAAATCCCCTCCTCGCCGAGCGAGAAGACCGCTGGCGTTCAGAAGCCGAGTTCGGCCGGTACCTTGCAACGCCGCTGGCGTGGGGCGCTATCGCGGTCGCGTTGGCGATCTGGCCGACCTGGTACGGCCTCGCCGGTGGGGTCGCCGTGGCGCTCCTCGGATGGTTTGTCGTGCACGTGGACGCGCTCGGCCTGGAACAGTCGGCGATCGCCACCCGCCTCGATGCGGTTTACACAGGTAAGCTCCCAGCGCCGACGCTTACCGCATACGGGCTCGGAGAATTCGGGCCCGCTAGCGAGCCTGGCGCAGACGGCGACCCCTGCCTGTCGGCGCTGGCGTCCACCTAGCAGTCCGGGCGTGCCCTGCCTCGCCGCCGCCGCACCCACTGTCGGGAGCGCGTCATGATGTGGGCTTTCCAGCTGAGCCGTAGGAGCCATCGTGGATTCATATTTCAAGGATTGGCCGCGAGCTGCATCAGGTAGACCGTCACACCGTTACTCAGCCCCCCACGGGCAGCCCCAAAACTTCAAGAAGGATCACTGCATGGACGAGGCGTTCATTGACCAGCTCACCGCCGAAGCCGAACGCGACGGCATCGCCACCCTCGCAGTCGGCGCCGTTGTCACTGACGAGGCCGGACGAGTGCTCCTGTTGCGGCGCAACCCCGAGGACTTCATGGGCGGGCAATGGGAACTCCCATCAGGGAAAACTGACCCGGGCGAGCGCCTGGCCGCCGCCTTGGCTCGCGAAGTGAAAGAAGAGACCGGCCTTGAGCTGACTGCGATCACGGCACACCTGGGGGCACTTTGACTACGCGAACCGGCGCGGCGTCCGCAGCCGGCAGCACAACTTCGCGATCGCCACGAGCGCGACTGCGCCTGTCGTCCTTACTGAGCATGATGCGTACGCCTGGCGTGAGCTCACCGACGACCTCCCGGTGTCGGACGCGGTGAAGACCGTCCTGGCCGCTGCGAGCAACACAGCGGCAAGATCGTAGTACTGGTGCGACACTTGACGTTCCGAGCCCCATGGTTGGTCGCCAGACTCCACTGACCGCTGTCTCGGGATTCCTGCATACTTACGGTCATGAAGATCTTGTGTCGAAAGGCCAATGCCGCGTAGGTCGTCAGCGCGAGTTCGCGCGTTTCAACGCCCTCGCCCTCGCAAGTGGCAGCTCTACCAACCCCCGCAGCTATCTGGCGCTTCCGGCTCTCTCGCAGCCGCAGTCCGGCGACTTGAGCACCAGGATCCCCGGTTCGTCGCCGGAGCCGTAGCTGCCGCGTTCATACTCTGGCGGAATCGAGCGAGTGGCCCGGCCCGCTTGTTGACCGCGCCTGATACCAACTGCGAGTGCGGCTGCATGGGACCACCACCCCGAGAACTACTTGAGATAGCCATCAACCGGCTTCCTGGCCGGTCGGCACGGGAACTGCGGCAGATGGTCGAGGCTGTGGACGATCGCTTCCGCAGTCGCACGCTCCCGAATCCGACCGCTCTGCCAGGACCATGGTGGCGCCGCCGCTGCTCGACCTGGAGCAGCAATGTGCCGAGCATGGCCTAAAGACTGTCCCGTTATTGGTTGCGGGGGTTGGTGTTCGCATCGATGCACCTTCATCCGGCAGTGATGCGTTTCTGGTTTCTGGCAGCGTGAACTGATAGGGCCGGGTTCATGCTCCGGTGTGATAGCGGGCGAGCATGAGGGCGACGGCATGGTCCACGATCGTGGTGTCGGCGGGGTCGGGTGGGACAAAGTCGGTCCGTACGAGTTGGGGCCACAGGAGCTGACCGCAGATCATGCCGAGAAACTGTTCGGCCACTGCGGATGTCGGGTGCGTCTGTCCGTCGGACGAACGGAAGTCGAGTGTGCCGGCTTGTGCTTCGGCGTCAAGGTAGTCGCGGAGCCGGTCGAAGAAGGGGCCGCGGTCGATGGCGAAGCCGGTGCCGACGATGTCGGCGAGTTCGGGCATCTGGGGCAGTTCGGTGATGATGAGGCGGCACAGCGCCGCGGTGCCGGGGCGCGAGACCAGGCAGGCGTAGTCGCGGCCGATGTGGTCGAGACCGTACCGGGGATCCCCGGGCGGGGGCGCTTCGGCGTATTGCACGTCCAGTTGCCATTGTTCGGAGGTGACGGCAGCGAACAGTGCGGCCTTGGTGGGGTACCGCTTGAAGAGGGTGCCGGTGGAGACACGGGCCTCCCTGGCGATCTGGGCCAGGGAGGTCTTGTCGTATCCCCGGGCGAGGAAGAGGTCGCGGGCCGCGCGAATGATGCGCGCGCGGTTCTCGGCTTTGATCTGCGCGTGATACCCGCTCTGGCACGCTTCGCCCCCGGTTTCTGTCCGGTCACAGTCGTCGGTCGGCATGCCCGCGCCCCTTTCCAAGCCGCATCCTCGCTGTCAGAGGACGGTCTGGCCACCGTCCAGGATAAGGTCCTGGCCCACGGCGAAGGCGGAGGCATCGGAGGCCAGGTAGACAACGGCTTCGGCGACCTCCTCGGGCATACCCATGCGGCCCAGCGGGATGCCCGAGCTGATGGACTCCAGAACCGCCGCCTGGATCGCGGGGTCCTCGATCCCGAGTTTGGCGTACAACGGGGTGTCCACCGGTCCGGGACTGACCGCGTTGAACCGGATGCCGTGCGACTTGAGCAGGTCCGCGTTCCACGACCGCATCAGGGAGCTGAGCGCCGCCTTCGTCGCGGCATAGGCGTTCGCCTGCCCGTAGCCGCCGTGCACGCTGGCGGACGCGTTGAGGACGACCGAGGACGGGTTGGCCAGTACTGGCACCAGGGCCTGTGTGAGGAAGAAGATGCTCTTGACGTTGATGTCGAAGAGCCGGTCGTAGCTGTCCTCGGTGTGGTCCTCGAACGACCGCCAGTCCGAGACGCCGGCGTTAAGGAATGCCACGTCCAGCTCCCCGAAGTGCTCACGCACCTGCTTGGCCAGGCCGCGCTGCGCATCGAGATCGCGTGCGTCGGCCTGCACCACCGGCACCGTGTCCCCGAGGATCTGCCGCGCCTTGTCGATGCTGGCCGGGGTGACGCCGGTGACCAGCACGTCGGCCCCCTCGGCGATGAAGCGCTGGGCGGTCGCCAGACCGATCCCGCTTGTGCCGCCAGTGATGAGGGCGCGCTTGCCTGCAAGACGATTCATGGTGATTGCTCCCTACTAAAATGGTAAGTCGATGGACTCACCTCGGCAAAGGTAGACCCGCATCATCCAAGTGTCAAGTCGGCCCACTTACCATTCTGTTGGCGTGGGTGGTTCTCCGACTTTCTGCGGCAGCTCTGGCGGCCCCCGTGCCGGCACCGGGCCAGAACGAGACGACAACGAAGCCCTTGCTGCTCCAGCTGTTGTGCCGTTATTGGTTGTGGGCCAACGGCTTAGGATGTCCGAGTGGGTGTAGTGGCGGCTTCCGAGGAGCGCTGGATCGAACCGTTCTCCGGGTTGCGACCCAGGGTGTTCGCCCGCCTGGTGCGCCAGGTGGAGCGCGAGGGCGCCGACGTGCGCCGGGGCCGGCCCTGGAGTCTGAGCCTGGCCGGTCGGCGAACGGTAGGAGCTGGGCACGTTCGCCAATTCGTGGCAGTGCAGGACGGCCGCTGTGCGTCAAGAGCCCGTAGGGATCCACGGTCCTGCGCGGCGTGGGTTCCCCCGGTCGCCGGTATTCGACGCGGAGCCGCATTCCTAGGCCGCGACGACGGTCCGCACCGGCGAGCTGTGCCTGGCGATCGACGGCGCACCAGCATCGGTTGACGCACTCTGCGAATCCTGGAAGGCCAGAGACCTACGAGTGGTGGCGGAACCGACCGACGAGGGTTTCGGCCGTTCCTTCGTGGTCGCCGATTCCGACGGCAGTCTGATCCGGGTGGCTCCGGGTCGGCTGACCGACCGACGGGACCGCCAACGGCACCGGGGTGGTCCTGGCGACCTGCAACGGCTCGTCGAGCTGAACTGGTCCTTGGTTTAACGAGTGGAGTCTTACCCGCCGGCGCACCCTCACCGCCGTGCATGAATGAACGGGCCTCCTTTGCGGGAGGCCCGTTGCTTTTGCGTTACACCGCGAACTGCCACCAGTTCACATTGAACAGCCCGCCCGCTGTCTCGGGAACGCCCGAGCCGGGCCTGCTTCGTCCCGTTAGCGCTGCAGGGTCAGCAGACCCGGCCGGTAAGGCAGGATGCCGTAGTCCATACCGTCAGAGCTGGGGTCGCGTCCCTGGTAGAGGAATTGCAGGTTGCAGGGGTCGATGGTCTTGGTCTGGTCGGGGTTGGTGCGAACCAGGTCGCCGTGGCTGATGTCCCGGGTCCAGGTCGCGCCGCTGTTGGCACTCCCGGCGAACGGGCTGTTCTGGGTCTCGGCCTGGGGTTGGGGTGTCCACGTGCCGTCGAGAGTGGTGGCCGTGAACGAGCGGAAGAAGCGGCCGTTCGACCCCATGGCCTCGACGATCATGAGGTACTGGTTCTGCCCCTGGACCTTGTAGACTTCGACCGCCTCGAACAGGTTGTCTCGCGTGTCGGTCATGATCCTGGTGTAGTTCGAGCCGAAGCTGCCCGGGAAGTTCCCGAGGGGCATGCTGGACCGGTAGATGTTGCCTTCGTCGTCGGCGAAGAACATGTACATGTTCTTGTCGTCAGCGATGAGCGTCTGGTCGATGGGGGCCCCGACGGGAAGGGTTGCCGTGAAGAGTTCGTGGTGCTCGCCCCAGCCGTTGGGGTTGGTGGGGTCGCTCGACGTGCGGTAGGAGAAGCTGTACGGCCAGCCCCACTGGTAGGCGAGCACCCAGGTGTTCTTCGGGGCGAAGTAGAGAAGCGTCGGGGCGATGGCACCGAAGGGCACAGTGTTCTGGGTGGCGTTGGCCATGTCGGACCAGTTCGTGAAGGGGCTGAAGACCGTCGCGCCCCATTTGCCTTCTGGGCCCGCTACCGCGTCGTGTGTGGTCCCGTAGACGAGGTACTGGCCGTTGTAGCGGACCGCGCTGAAGTCCTTGAGCGCGACCTGTCCGTTCTGCGGTTGCGCTAGGGGGCCGGTCGATGTCCAGCGGTACGTCGACGGAAGGGCGCAGGCGCCGCTGCCGCTGTCGACGCGGACGAGCTGCCACTGCTGGTTGGTGCCGCCCCAGTCGCTGTACTGCACGACGGTGGCGCCGTCGTTGGTCGCCGCGTTCTGGACCTCGACCGCCTTGTTGCTGTTGCGGTTGATCAGGCGCACATAGCCGCCGCCGGAGTCGGCCAGCCGGAACTGCTGGTTGGCGCCGCCGGTGTCGGTCCACTGGTGGATGTTGGCGCCGTCGGCGGTCGACCAGCTGGACACGTCGAGCAGCTTGCCTGAGTGCCGCGCCTTGATCTTGTAGTAACCGCCGCCGGCGTCGATGAACTGGAACTGCTGGTTCTGGGCGTTCGTGCGGGTCCATTGGTGGAGCTGGGCGCCGTCGGCGGTGGACACGCCGCTGACGTCCAGGGCCTTGCCGCTGTTGCGGTTCAGCAGCACGTACCAGGCGGTGGGGTCGGTCGACTGCTGTGCTTGGGCTGCGGTGAACGGGTTGAGTACGGTCGCGGCGGCGGCCCCGGCGAGCACGCCGGCTCCGCCGATGAGCATCCGCCTGCGGCTCTTGGGGGTTTCCATCCAGGCCATGCTGGTCTCCTTAGTCGAGGTTCGTCGGGTCATGGAACTGCGGGTTCATTGCGACGGGTGGGACCGGTCGGTCGCGGACTGGCTGGTGCGCCGTCGCGGTGCGGTCCCGGATCGGTCAGTCGACGGAGGCCGGCGCGAGCGCGGCCATGCCTAGGATCCGGCGGGACGGGATCGAGCAATCGGGTGCGGCCGACGTCATCGGATGCTCCTTCGCGGACGCGGGTACGGGCAATGATTGTTATCGTTCACATGTCACTATCTAGCTCCGGAACATCTGATGAATTCTCCGGCGATTCGAACTATAGAGAGATCTCGATGTGTAGTCAACGGCTCGACGGAGGTTTGTTGGTGCACCTAGCGTTAAACTGCCGCGTCGAGTCTCGGCTTCAGGGGGCATCCGACGTGGGCCTACGGTGGGGGATCGACGCCGAAGAATCCACCAGTCTGGCGGTCGTCTCGGTGGCGCCCGGCGGCTCGGCGAACCACGCCTTCCATGCCGCCGGTGCGGCCGACTGGCAGTGGACCCCAGAGGAACTACCCGGCTCACCATCGCTGGATGCTGCACGCGCGGGATCACTGGCCCTGGCGCTCGAACCGGGCGCGACGTTGATCGAACCCCGTAGTCCCGGGCGTTGAGGCGAGCCTGCCATCCCGCGAGCAGGTCGGCCATCGCATCGAACACCGCCTCGGTCCCCGAGCTGAGGCTAGCTTCCTCAGCTGCTTCTGTGTTTTCTTGTGGCGCAACGGAACCGACGTGAACGGCGGCATCTGGTTCACGCTAAAGCCCAAGAGCCTCAGCGGAACCGAGCCATCACGTTCCGCGAAGTCAACTTTCACGGATGGAGCGCCAGGTAGGGCAGTCGATACATTGACAATCTTCGATTTAGCTGTAGAATGTATGACGTCTGATGTAATGCCGCTGGCCGCTCGGGCAGACGGGAGAAGCTCGTGTTCGGCTCGATTCGGTTCTTCGACTGGAACCTTCTCGGCGCCCGCAAACTGTTGGCGCTGCTGGCTTCGATGGCCGTCGTCCACGTCGGTTCGGTGGCCGAGGTCCCCGCCCACGCCGATCACGGGCGGCACGAGGAGAAATAAATCGGCCGCCGAAGTCCTCGCGCCAGAAGCTCCGGCCGGCCGCAAGCCCGGCCCCACCCCGACCGGACCCGAACGAAGGAGCCCCATGGCCTCTCGACCCGACCAGCCCAACCTCTCCCGCCGCCGCATCCTCCAGACCGCGGCCATCCTCCCGGCCGCCGCGATCCACGCGTTGACGCCGGACGGAGCCGGTGCCGCCGTCGAGGCGGCCGCGACCGATGGCGTCTCCGCCGGCAATGCCGCGCTCGCTTCCATCGATCTTGCCGGAACGTGGAGCTTCACCCCGGCGGGCCGGGCGCCGACGTCGATCAGCGTGCCCGGCGGCGGCTGGTACAAACAAGGATTCACCGACGTGAACGAGGCGGTGTACTCGCGCAGCATCACCGTGCCGGATTCGGGGCAGCCGCAGTCGACCTGGATCGAGTTCGGCGCTGTCAATCACCAGGCGACACTTTCGGTCGACGGCCGCGTGGTCGCCACCCAGACAACGGCGTTCACCCCCTCCAACTTCGACATCAGCGCATACGCGGCGCCCGGCACCACCCACACGATCACGGTGAACGTGAAGGGCCGCGGCGCGTTGAAGGCCTCCAACGGCAGGTATCTGGTGCCAGACGCCGCCGACTGGTGCGAGGCGATTCCGCAGGGGATCTTCCGGTCCGCGTACCTGCGGGTGTACCCGGCGGTGTACGTCAGCGACACCTTCGTGCGCACGTCGGTGGCGAACAAGACGTTGAGCTACGACGTGTCGGTGCGGAACACGTCGGGCAGTTCCCGGTCGGTGACGTTGACCGGGTCGCTGTCGTCCGACAGCGGAACGGCTTTCAACTACCCTGAACTGCCCAGCCGTACGGTCACCGTGGCGGCCCGCTCGACCGTGACCGTGACCGTCGGACCGGTCGCGTGGAACCTCGACAGCAGCTCGTACTGGTGGCCCAACGTGCCGTACCGGTCGGGGTACCGGGCGCAGCTGCACGAGCTGACGGTGCATGCCGTCGCCGATGACGGGCACGCCAGCGACGCCGCTTACCGGTTCGGGTTCCGGGAGGCCACCCAGAACGGTGACTACTACTACCTCAACGGCGTGCGCGTGAACTTCCGCGGCGACAACCTCCAGGGTGCCGACTACGACCGGATCAACAACGGCGGCAAGGGCGATGCCTACGACACCCTGCCCGGCTTCCTGCCCCCGTCGCCCGGCAACGGCGGCTGGCCGCAGGCGGTGGACAACTACCAGCGGCTGAACTTCAACGTGGTGCGCGTCCACCAGGAGCCCGCGAGCCCGTACATGTTGGATGTCGCCGACGAGATGGGCCTGATGATCATCGGCGAGACCGCGATTCGCGGCTCCTCTGGCAAGCAGGATTGGATCGCCGGGCACGACAACATGGTCGACCACGCCCGTGCGCTGGTCCTGCGCGACCGCAACCACCCCGCGGTCATCCGCTGGAGTCAATCCAACGAGCCGAACCAGAGCGGCCAGGATTCCGAACAGTTCGAGAAGGACCTGTACGCGGCGATGAACGGCAACGACGGCACCCGGCCGGTCATTGTCGAGGTGGGCGTCGACGGGAATCTCAACGGGTATCCCGGGATGACCTACGCCAACTTCGCGGTGATCCCGCACTACGTCGACGGCTTCGGCAGGTACGGGGAGGGCCTGAAAACCGTGAATGGGCGGCCCGACGGCGAGGGCGAGTACATCTGGCCGGCATGCAACACCAAGCAGGGCTTCGAGTGGTTCGCCACGGCAACCCTGGCCAAGCGCGGCAAGAACGCCTCCGACCTTCGTCCGTACACGCTGCTGTCGGCCTGGGCCAGCGTCGTGCCCGGAGTGCGCACCGGCGACTTCATCCCGGAGGAGGGCGGTCGCCCTGTCTACGGCGCGGACAACCTCCCGGACCCCTGGAGCAACCCGCAGTTCCAGCGCGTGCAGGCGGCGTTCAACCCGGTGGCCGCGGTCGACCTCCCCTACTGGTCGGCCTCCGGCGTCTCGGACGCGAACGGCACCTTCCCGCTGCCGCAGGCGGTGCCCAACTACGCCCGGAACGCCACGGTCACCCGCACCATCACCGTGTTCAACGACGGCTTCACCGACACCTCGGTGGACTTCACCTGGACCGCCCGGATCGACAGCCCGACCGGCACGGTCGTCGCGTCGGGCAGCACCAAGCTGACCATTCCGCTCGGCTCGCGGGTCACGCAGCCGGTGTCCTTCACCACGCCTGCCACCGGTAGCCGCGTGTACCTGGTGCTGTCGACGGCGAAGTCCGGCAGCACCCTCTTCACCGACGCGGTCGAGTACTTCACCATCGGCGGAACCGAAACCGGGCCCGCACCCGGCACCTACCGCATCGTCAACCGCAACAGCGGCAAGCCTCTCACCATCGCCGGCAACTCCACCGCCGACGGCGCCAAGGCGATCCAGCAGAGCGGCACTCCCACGTGGACGATCAGCACCACCCA
Source organism: Glycomyces lechevalierae (assembly GCF_027622945.1). Taxonomy (GTDB): domain Bacteria; phylum Actinomycetota; class Actinomycetes; order Mycobacteriales; family Micromonosporaceae; genus Glycomyces; species Glycomyces rutgersensis. The sequence goes on from NZ_JAPZVQ010000013.1 coordinate 153,249, forward strand.
GGGCGCCTACACTCTGCGCTACACCGCCTCCGGAAAGATGCTCGACGTCAACGCCGGCAGCAGCACGCAGGGCCTGCAATTGCAGCAGTGGTCGGCCAACAGCGGCACCAACCAGATGTGGTACCTGCGCCCCACCGGTGACGGCTACTACACGATCGTCGCCCGTGACAGCGGACTGGTGGCCGACGTCTCCGGCGCGGCGACCACCGATGGGGCACAGGTAGTGCAATGGAGCGCCAACGGCGGGACCAACCAGCAGTGGCAGTTCGTATCCGCCTAGGAGTCTCGGAAGTGTCCCGGCGATGGCTCAGGTCGAGGCCAGGGCCACCGCCGGGGCGAGTCGAGCGACGCGGACCGCCAGGACGTCCTCGTGCGCGCGCAGCACCCGGAAAGCACCGCGTGCACGCAAGGTGCGGGTGTTGGTCAGGTGGAGAAACGTCGCGTGCGGGTGCAGGCGATGTCCATCCCAGCGAGACAGCGGTGCCACGCGCCGCTCTTGCAGCACGAAGTCGGCCGCAAGCCCGGCCCGGGTCACCAGGGCGGGGAAGTCGACCAGTCGACGCTGCTCGATAGACGTGCGCCTCGAACTCGCGCTCGACATCGCGACCTGGATCGACGACTACGCGCCGACGATCACTATCCGAGGCCCGGATGTCGTTGTGCTCCAAGGTGTTCCGCATGAACTGGGCCGCGCCTCGCCGATGGCGCGGCCGTTTGCATGAGCGGGATCGGACGGTGACGGGTCTGAGTTCGGTGTGCAACCCTGGTGCATACTCAATATGCTCTACCGAGTATCCTCGGTCGAGAACTCTTGAGAATCGGAGCCCCCCATGACCGTTCTGCATCTGAAAGGCGTGAGCCGCACCCACGGCTCGGGCGAGAACCTCGTCAACGCCCTTGTCGACGCCGACCTCACCATCTCCGCTGGTGAGCTCGTCGCCATCATGGGCCCTTCGGGGTCCGGCAAGTCGACGCTGCTCAACCTCGCCGGAGGGCTCGATGCCCCCACCGCGGGCGAGGTCCTCGTCGAGGGCATCGTGCTCGCCTCGCTGAACAAGAAGCGGCTCGCCGCGCTGCGGCGGCGCAGCGTCGGCTACGTGTTCCAGGACTACAACCTGGTGCCGAGTCTGACGGCCGCCGAGAACGCGGCGCTGCCGCTGGAGCTCGACGGGCTCTCGGCGGGCAAGGCGCGCAAGCTGGCGCTCGCGGCGCTGGAGGAGGTCGGCCTCGACGCGAAGCAGGCCGACCGGTTCCCCGACGAGATCTCGGGCGGGCAGGCGCAGCGTGTCGCGATCGCGCGGGCGCTCATCGGCGAGCGGCGGCTCGTGCTCGCGGACGAGCCGACCGGTGCGCTCGACTCGCACACCGGTGAAGAGGTGCTGAAGCTGCTGCGCCGCCGCTGCGATGCGGGCGCGGCCGGGCTGCTGGTCACGCACGACGCGCGGCACGCGGGCTGGGCCGACCGGGTGGTGTTCCTCCGGGACGGACGCATCGTCGACTCCTCCGCGCC
>NZ_JAPZVQ010000014.1:0-129499 GCF_027622945.1 Glycomyces lechevalierae
CGTCGCGGGCTTGCGCCGCGGGGCCTGGGTGCAGGCCGGCCCACGCCCGCGGCCGGGCCGGGCGCGATCGCGCCCGGCCCGTCCCGCATCGCTGCATCAGAACAGCGGTGCCGCGTCGTAGTCGATCGGCCCGCTGCTCGCGCCGATGAGCACGTAGATCAGGCAGAACGTGAAGAACGAGACGATGCCGAGCACCAGGCCGGTGATGGCGAACGGCTTGTTCGTGGCGAGGCCCTTGTTCGCGCGGGCCCACCCGACGGAGCCGAAGACGACCGCGAGGACGCCGAGCGGCCACGTGAACGTGTTGAGCACCGGGATGAACGAGAGGACGATCGCGACGACGCCGCAGATCAGGGCGGCGGTGCCGAGGCCGTTCTTCGGCTCCTGGCCTTGCAGCGGCCCGTCGGCGTTGTACGCGGGCGGCGGTGGCGGCGGAGGAGGGACCGCGCCGCCGGAATAGGGGCTGTAGCCGCCGCCGGCGGGCGGGGGTCCGGCCGGTCCGGCGCCGGGCGGCGGGGGAGCGGGCGGGATGCCGCCGAACGGCCGGTCCGCGGGCGCCTTCGGGGTCTCGCCGGGCGTCTCGCCGTGCGTCGGCCGCGGCGTGTGCTCGGGGTCGACGCCGGGCGGGCTCCAGCCCGGCTGGGGGCCGGAGGGGGCCGGGCCGGGCTGGTTCCCGGAGAACGGGGTCCCGCCGTCCTCGGTCTCCTTGCCGTTGCGGTCCCCCTCGGGCGGTTCGGGTTCGGATGGCCCCGGGGTCGGCGGGTACGTCGTCATGGCGGCCTCCTCGTCTGGCGTGGGCGCTCGGCCCCGATGTCCCGCAAGGTAGACCAGATCCCACCGGTCCCGTGGGGATTCACGGGAACCGATGGCCTCACTGCACCCCCCGGTTCCCGATTCGAGAAGTCTGCTCGGATTTTTTGCGCTTAGGGGTTTACTACCCGTCAGTAGACGGGTAGAAATGAGTTACGGATCCGGAAGGACTTCCCGGGGACACGGTCTCCGCAGATCGGAAGGATTCGTGCACCGCCGCCGAGCACCCACGTGCGACCTGAGCCGTCGGGAGGCACAGCGGGACCAGCCACCTAGGGGCCAGTCACCGCTATTAAAGACTTCACGCTTGGTAACTCGGTCGGAAGTGCAGTACGTTGCGAGCGGCCCAGTCGAGGCAGTAACCGACTGGGCCGTGTCGTTGTCCGCGGCACGATCCCCGGCGACGGTCCGCCGCCGCCGCGGGCCGAAGCGGCTGTGGCCGAACTGACTGGGAATGTCGAGGCGAGGCTGCAAGAATGGCCTCGATGACCACGATCGAACCCGGCTGGTACCCGGACCCCGCCGACCCGGCCACGCAACGCTACTGGGACGGCGAGGCCTGGGCGGGCAAACCCGTCCCCGCCGACGCCGAGCCCCCCGCCGAACCCGAGCCGGTCGATCCCGAACCGGAACCCCTCCCGCCCACCACTCAGGACGTTCCCGTCGAGACCCTGCCGGTCGACCGCCGCTACGGCGAGGGCCCGCCGCCGCGCGTCATCCAGCGCGTCCCCGGCGCCGTGCAGCCGCCCGACACCGTCCCGATCCGCTCCCTCGGCGTCACCGTCGGCTGGATCACCCGCCACGACGTCACCCGCATCCTCGGCGGCCGCGTCCTCGCCCACCCCGGCCAGCGCTTCGTCGCCCGCCTCGTCGACCTGCTGTGCATGCTCGGCCTCAACGCGGTCGTGAACGGCTACTTCATCTACCAGATGATGCAGACCTTCTGGCCCTACTTCCTCGACGTCGCCACCGCCGCCGAGCCCGGCGACGTCGAAGTCCCCTCGCGCCTCTCCGACGAGCTCTGGATCGTGCTGCTCATCGCGCTTGGCCTGTGGTTCGCCTACGAGGTCCCCGCGACCCTCAACACCGGGCAGACCCTCGGCAAGCGCCTCATGGGCATCAAGGTCGTCTCGCTCGCGCCCGTGGACCTCGGCTGGGGCCGGCTCCTGCTGCGGTGGTCCTACGCCGCGCTGCCGCTCATCTGCTTCCCCTTCGGCGCGGTGCTCTGGATCCTCGACGGGATATGGTGCATCCGAGACCAACCCTTCCGCCAATGCCTCCACGACAAATCCCCCGGCACCGCCGTCGTCGAGGTCGGCAGCGAGAAGGCCGACCCTGAGAAGGAGCCCTCACGATGAGCGATCCTCTGCGTGAAGACCTCGAATCCATCCCTCGCTACGTTCCCGGCAAGGCGATCCCCGATGCCGTGAAGCTCTCCAGCAACGAGGTGCCCTACGGCCCGCTTCCCGGTGTGGTGGAAGCGATCACGGACGCCGCCGAGACCGTCCACCGCTACCCCGACCTCGGCGTCGTCAAGCTGAGGGGCGTGCTCTCGCAACGGCTCGGACTCCCGGTCGAGCGGATCGTCACCGGCACCGGCTCGGTCGCCCTCATCGGCCACCTCATGCAGGCGATCGCGAAGCCCGGCAGCGAGGTCGTCTACTCCTGGCGCTCCTTCGAGGCCTACCCGATCGCGGCCACCATCGCCGGGATCACCAGCGTCCAGGTGCCGAACACCGCCGACCACCGCCACGACATCGACGCGATGATCGCCGCCGTCGGACCGGACACGCGCGCCATCGTGATCTGCAGCCCCAACAACCCGACCGGCCCGGCCGTCACGGCCGACGAGCTCGACCGGGTCTTCGCCGCCGTCCCCGAGGACGTGCTCGTCGTCATCGACGAGGCGTACCGCGAGTTCGTGACCGACCCGGCCTGCCCGGACGCGATCGAGCGCTACGCCGACCGCCCCAACGCGGTCGTCTTCCGGACCTTCTCCAAGGCGTGGGGCCTCGCCGGCCTCCGCGTGGGCTACATGGTCGCCCGGCCGGGCGTGGCCGACGCGGTGAGCCGCTGCGTGATCCCCTTCGCAGTCAACGCGGCCGCGCAGCGGGCGGCGCTCGCGGCGCTCGAAGCGGAGGGCGAGATGCGCCGCCGGGTCGCACTGGTGACCTCGGAGCGCAAGCGGACTGTCATGGCCGCAAGGGAACTGGTGCCGGACGTGCCGGACTCGCAGGCGAACTTCTTCTGGCTGCCCTTGGGGGAGCGCGCGGTCGAGTTCGCCGCGCACTGCGAGCAGCGCTCGATCCTGGTGCGGCCCTTCGCGGGCGACGGGGTTCGGGTCACGGTCGGTCTGCCCGAGGAGAACGACGCGATGCTCGAGGCGCTGCGCGCGTTCGTGGAGCGGTAACCGGATCAGAGAGACCGGGCGCCCCACCGGCGCCCGGCTCCGTCCTACTTCGAGGCGGCGCGCTCGTTCTCGTCGACGAACGCGTCGTACATCTCGGCGAGGGTCTGCTTCTGCTTCGAGGTGAGCTCGCGGTCGGTGGCGATGGCCAGCGGCATCGCGGAGCCGTTCTCGGAGGCGGTGAAGTTCGCCCGCAGGTACATGATCGGGGTGGTCATCCGCAGCGCCAGCGCAAGCTGCCGCAGGACCGCGCCGCTGGGACGGCGCACGCCGCGCTCGCCCTGGAGGTAGGGGTTGGAGACCCCGGCGGAGTCGGAGAGCTCACGAGTCGCAACGTGGGCGCGTTTGCGCACGTCCCGGACGAATGAGCTGAAGTCGCGATCTGTCACCCGCGTCACCCTACGCGCCTTCGGCGGGGACCGCCACCCGCCCCTGCCTGGGGGTTCCAGCATTCGGTACTACCAGCCGACACGGCACTCACCCGATCAGACGATATGAATCGGACTCGGGGAAGGGTTGCGTCTCAACCGCTCGCCGCCGCTGGAAGCCAGCCGATACCATCGGGAGACGACGCGGCTATTCAAGGGAGCGTCACGGTCCGGATGGCGTCTGACGAGGAGGAGAACCGGTGAGCGTTCTGCAACGCTTGGAGAAACAACTGGAGGGCCTGTTCGAGGGCACCTTCAACAAGATGTTCAAGGGCGTTGTGCACCCGGTCGAGATCGCCAGCGCCATGCAGCGCGAGGCGGAGACCCACAAGGCGGTCCTCGCCGGCGGGCGCGTGCTGGTGCCGAACCGCTACGTCATCGACCTCTCCCCGCCCGACCACGACCGCCTCGCCCCGTACGCGGCGGCGCTGGCGCAGGAGCTGGCCCAGTCCCAGGCCGAGTTCATCGGCGAGAACGGCTGGACGGTGTACGGCGACGTCATCGTCGAGATCGAGCGCGGCGAAGGCCTGGACACCGGCATGTTCCGTGTGACCGCCGAGGTCGCGGCCCTGAACGAGGGCATGGACCAGCCGGTCTCCGGCGGCGGCTACGGCCCCGCGCAGCAGCAGGCCCCCACCGGCCCGGTCCTGGTGACGGCCGACGGCCGCCAGTTCACCGTGGCCCACGGCGCCACCATCATCGGCCGCGGCGAGCAGGCGCAGATCCGCCTCCCCGACGTCGGCATCTCCCGCCGCCACGTGCGCGTCGACTTCGACGGCCGCCAGGTGTCGGTCACCGATCTCGGCTCGACGAACGGCACCCTGGTCAACGGCCAGCGGATCGCCACGGTCTCGATGCAGCCCGGCGACGTGATCCAGATCGGCACGACTTCCCTGACGCTCCAGGCGGGTTAGCGACTCCGACACGTGACGCCCCGGTCCGATGGGCCGGGGCCGCGTGCATTCCGGGGTCGGGAAGCGGTGCGGGCTCCGGCCGCCGCAGCGAGGGCGGTTCGTGGCGGACTGCGGCTTCTGCGCCCCGTCCCACGACGGTCGCACTGCTCCGCAATGGTCCACGGCCCCATGCCGGTAGCGGTGGGATGACCGGCTCCGTTCGGCGGCTCGTCTCGGAGGCCGTGCCACCGTGGGCTACCGTGTCTGGGACCGATCGTTCAGTCGCTGGGAGCGCCGAATGCCTGAGATAGTCCAGACCGTCGCCCGGTTCGGGTTCCTCGTGCTGCTGTGGCTGTTCGTGTTCGCCGCCGCCCGGACGATCACCCGGGACCTGCTCGCCCAGCGCCGCCCCGCGACCGCGGGCCCGGCCGCCGGGCCCGTCTCGGCCCCGCCCGCCGCGGGCGGCCGCGGCGCCCGGCCGCAGGCCCCGCAGGCCGCGCAGTGGCTGGTCGTCACCACCGGCGAGCTGCAGGGCCGCCGGTTCGTGCTCTCCGGCCAGCCCATCTCGATCGGCCGCGCCCCCGACTCGACGATCGTCATCCGCGACGACTTCGCCTCCAACCGGCACGCCCGCGTGCGCCCGCAGGACGGCCAGTGGGTGGTCGAGGACCTGGGCTCCACGAACGGCACCTACCTGGGGCGCGCTAGAGTCACTGCACCCACGCCGGTCCCGCTCGGGGTGCCCATCCGGATCGGGCGTTCCTCCTTCGAGCTGCGTCCCTAGCAGTGCCGGGAACCAGTGAGTCCCCGACTGCATGCTGGACAAGGGTTGAGAGAGGCGGCGATGTCGACATCGAACAGCGGGCGTGCCCGCGCTACGGCGGTTGATTCATGAGTTTGCACCTGCGATACGCGGCCATCTCCGACCGCGGGGTGGTGAGGCAAGGCAACCAGGACTCGGTGTTCGCCGGTCCCCACTTCATCGCCGTGGCCGACGGCATGGGCGGCATGGCCGCCGGTGACCTGGCCTCGGCCATCGTCATCAACACCGTCGCCCGGCTGGACGTGCCCCCGCCCGCCGACTCGGTCGTGGACGAGCTCGCGGACGCCGTCGCGGACGCCAACCGCGCCATCCGCCGCCAGGTCGCCGACGACCCGCAGAAAGAAGGCATGGGCACCACGCTCACGGCCCTGTGGTTCGACGGCGAGTGGTTCAACCTCGTGCACATCGGCGACTCCCGCGCCTACCGGCTGCGCGAGGGCGGGTTCGAGCAGATCACCGTCGACGACACGTACGTGCAGATGCTCGTCGACGAGGGCCGCATCACCGCCGAGGAGGCCGAGCGGCACCCGCAGCGCTCCCTGCTGCTGCGCGCGCTCGGCGCGGCCGAGGTCGAGCCGGCGTTCCAGACCATCAAGGGCGTCCCGGGCGACCGGCTCGTGCTCTGCTCGGACGGCCTCTCCGGGCCCGTCTCGGACGCGGACATCGCCCGCACGCTCCAGAACGCCGCGACGCCGCAGGAGGCCGCCGAGACGCTGGTGCAGCAGGCGCTCGACGCCGGCGCGCCGGACAACGTGACGGTGCTCGTCGCCGACGTCGTGACCGAGGACCCGGGGGAGCAGCGCCAGTTCATCGGCGGCGCCGCCGCTGACGCGCGCCTCGCCGAGTCGGACACGGCCGTCCTCCGGGCCGTCAAGGAGGCGGAGCACGAGGGCGAGGCCGAGGGCGACGCCGAGTCGGAGGCGCAGCCGAAGGCCCGCAAGCACGGCCGGGTGTGGCGCACGATCCTCGCCACGTTCATCGTGCTCGCCCTCGTCGCCGGCGGCGGCGTCTGGTGGGCGCGCACGCAGTACTTCATCGGGGTCTCCGAGGCGGGCAACATCAGCCTCTTCCGAGGCCTCCCTTTTGAGGTGGCGGGATACCGGTTGGCGTGGCTCGACATCGAGTCCGACCGGCCCGCCGCCGACGCCGTGGACTCGGTCGAGTCCGACCTCGAGTCCGGGATCACCGTCGACGGCCCCTCGGCCGCCGAGGACGAGTTCAGCGCCCTGGTCGACCCGGACGCCGGGAACGAGAGCCTGGACCCGTTGTGCGCCACCGCAGCAGGCGAGACCGAGGCGGTCCCGGCGGCTGCAAAGGACTGTCGCGACGACTGAGCGTGGCCGATATAGGCTCGCATCGCAAACCGGATTGAGACGCAAGGGGAACTGATGGCCCAGCCGATGTCGGCGACCGCCCGGCCGGCGGGACCGTCCGAGCTGCCGCTCACCCCGCTGACCGGGATGCCCAAGCGCATCTTCCGCGAGATCGTCATGCTCGTCATGGCCGGCGTCGCGGTGTTCCTCTTCCAGCTCTCGATCGACGAGGCGGTCAACGGGAAGACCACCTCGGTCACCTTCATGCTGCCGCTGCTCATCTTCATCGTGTCGATGTGCGCGTGGGCCGCCGTGAAGTTCCTCGCCCCGTACGCCGACCCGCTGTTCGTGCCGATCGCGGCGTTCCTGACCGGCATCGGCATCGTCTACATCAGACGCATCGACCTCACGGCGATGACCGACGACCCGCTCCCGCCGGACGCGGGCGTCTTCGCCGGGCAGGGCGGGCGCCAGCTCATGTACTACATGGCCGGGGTCGTGCTCCTGACGGTGTTCCTCGCGGTCGTCCGCAACCACCGCATCCTGCGCGGGTACGCGTACATCCTGCTGTTCGCGGGCATCGCGCTCGCGGCGCTGCCGGGCTTCCTGCCGTACTCGATCTCGGGTTCGGGCGGCTCCAAGAACTGGATCCGCCTGGGCAGCTTCTCGATCCAGCCGAGCGAGTTCGCGAAGCTGATGCTGCTGATCTTCTTCGCGGTGTACCTGGTGCGCAAGCGGGACATGCTCTCGGTGGCGGGCAAGAAGGTCCTGGGGCTGCAGCTGCCGCGCATGAAGGACCTCGGCCCGATCGTCATCGTCTGGGCGGCCAGCCTCGTCATCCTCATCATGGAGCGCGACCTCGGCACCTCGCTGCTGCTGTTCAGCATCTTCCTCTCGATGCTGTACATGGCGACCCGCCGCGCCTCGTGGATCGTCATCGGCCTGACGATGTTCTTCGGCGGCTGCATCGCGATCTACCCGTTCTTCAGCCACCTCCAGACCCGCGTGGACATCTGGCTGGACCCGTGGGACCCGGTGAAGGTCTACGAGACGGGCACGTCCTGGCAGCTCGTGCAGGGCCTGGTCGCGATGAACTCGGGCGGGCTCCTCGGGAACGGCCCGGGCTCGGGCAACCCGAACATGATCCCCGCCTCCGAGTCGGACTTCATCCTCGCCGCGATCGGCGAGGAGGTCGGGCTCCTCGGGCTCACCGCGATCCTGCTGCTGTACGCGATCCTCGTGCAGCGCGGCTTCAAGACCGGCCTCATGTCCCGCGACCTGTTCGGGACGCTCATGGCCGGGGGCCTGGCGTTCCTGGTGGCGTTCCAGCTCTTCGTGGTGTTCGGCGGCGTCACCGGGCTCATCCCGATGACCGGCCAGACCACGATGTTCCTCGCCGCGGGCGGCTCCTCGCTGGTCGGCTCGTGGCTGCTCATCGGGTTGTTCGTGCGCGTCTCCGACGACGCGCGCAAACCCTGGCAGGCCTCGTTCGGGCTGCAGAAGACCGAGGCCCCGCCGGAGTTCCTGGCCGAGCAGGCCGCCAAGCGCGCCGCCGAGGAGGCCGAGAAGGCCCAGCTCGCCGGCGTCATGGACTCCGGCCCGATCCCGGGCGGCGACCAGCCGACCGAGCTCATCATCCCCGGGCACCTCCAGGGCGGCGGCCCGACCAAGGGCACCATGGAAGAGGACGTGCTCAGCCCGCCTCCTCCGGTCTCCGGCCCGCCGATGTCCGGACCACCCGTGTCCGGCCCGCCCATGTCCGGACCTCCCGTGTCCCCGCCGATGTCGCCCCCGCCGGGCGGGCCGACCGGCCAGCCCGGGAACCCGACCATGCGCGGCCCCCAGTACCCGCCGATGTCGCCGCCCCCGCCGCCCGGTTCGGCGTACGGCAGCCCGCCTCCCGGCAACCCGACCCGGCCCGCCCCGCAGACGCCGCCACCGCCGCCGGCCTCCGCCTTCGATCCCGGCCGAGGCGCGCCCGGCGGCGCACCTGACGACCGCCGCCCGCAGCCGCCCGCTTCGGCGTTCGACCCCTGGCCGCAGCCCCCGAACGGCAACGACGACAAGAGGAAGGAGGGCGGCGAATGAATCCCGCCCTGCGCCGCACGGGCGTCATCGCGCTGATCCTGCTGTGCGCCCTCATGGTCCAGTCGACCTGGGTGTCGTTCTTCCACCACGACGACTACGACGGCCTGCTCAACGCCCGCACCGTCGTCGCCGAGTACGAGGTCCCGCGCGGCCAGATCCTCGCCGGGGACACCGTCATCGCCCAGTCGATCCCCACCGACGGCGGCACCTACGGCTACAAGCGCGACTACCCCGAAGGCGACTACTTCGGCAACGTCACCGGCTACAAGTCGATCAACTACGGCGCGAGCAACCTCGAGGCCAGCGAGAACTCGCTGCTCAACGGCACGAGCTCGCTCCTGGCCTTCGACGACTTCTGGGCGACCCTCCTCAAGGAGAACAAGCCCGGCGGCAACGTCGTCACCACGATCGACCCGGACCTGCAGAAGGCCGCGTACGACGCGATCGCCGACACCGGCGTCAAGGGCGGCGCGGTCGTGATCGACCCGAAGACCGGCCGCATCCTCGCCCAGGCCTCCTACCCGGGCTGGAACCCGACCGAGGTCTCCTCCAACAACGGCGACGTCGCGGAGCCCGCCAAGATCGCGCTCGACGAGTCCGGCGACATGCTCGACCTCACCCGCCAGGAGTTCTTCCCGCCCGGCTCGACGTTCAAGACGCTCGTCTCCGCCGCGTACATCGAGAACGGCGGCAAGGCGAGCGACATGGTCAAGGCCGGGAACGGCTACACCGCCCCGGACACGAACCACGAGATCACCAACTCCTCCAACCAGTGCCCCAACGAGGAGTACACGCTCGAGGAGGCCTTCGCGCTCTCCTGCAACACCACGTTCTCGCGGATGTGCGTCGAGGACCTGAGCGTCGAGCAGATCACCGAGATCACCGAGGCGTTCGGCTTCGGCGAGGAGTACGAGACCCCGCTGCCGACCGTGGGCTCCCGGACCGGCGACCTCTCCGAGAAGGCCTTCCGCGCGCAGGCGTGCATCGGCCAGCAGGAGGTCCGCGAGACCGTCCTGCAGAACGCGGTCATCGCCGCGACCATCGCCAACGGCGGCGAGCGGATGGCCCCGCAGATCGTCTCCGAGCTCACCGACTCCGAGGGCAACACCGTCCAGAAGTTCGCCGAGGACGACCTCGGCCGGGCGATCGACCTCGACACCGCCCAGGAGCTGCAGATCCTCATGGAGGCCGTGGTCGACCACGGGTCCGGCAGGGACGCGCAGATCGACGGCTACACCGTCGGCGGCAAGACCGGCACCGCCCAGCACTCCGAGGACGGCGAGAACCCCGACCCCGATCACGGCTGGTTCCACGGCTGGGCCATGGACAAGGACGGCGAGCCCGCCGTCGCCGTCTGCGTGTTCCTCGACTCATACGGCCAAGGCGCTTCGGCGAAGGCCGCCGACATCTCGGGCGCTCTCATGCAGCAGGTCCTGGAAGGCGGGGAATGACCGCGATCGACCGGTAATCATTGCGGCAAAGACACAGTTTCCTCACGATCCCCTGACACAGCAACCGGACGGCACACCCGTGCGTGGATCTTCGGAGAGGTCGGAGCCGGGTGTCGCGCGCCAGTGCCGCCGCCCGACGAACCTGGAGCTGGGCGGCCTGCCAGTAGACTGAAGCGCCGATCCCCCGGAGGCTGACCCCTCCCGACGAAATGAGGAGACGCCGTGTTGAGCCCCGAAATGCTCCTCGGGCAACGCTATCGCCTACGCGAGCGCATTGCCGTGGGCGGCATGGGCGAGGTCTGGCGGGCCGAGGACACCGTGCTCGAACGCACCGTGGCCGTCAAGGCGATGCTCCCCGCGCTCCTGAGCGAGCCCGGTTTCGCCAAGCGATTCGCCGCCGAGGCGAAGACCGTGGCCGCGCTCACCCACCCCCACATCGTCAACGTCCACGACTTCGGCAACGCCGACCTGCCCAGCGGCGAGACCACGGCCTACCTGGTGATGGAGTTCATCGAGGGCAAGTCCCTCGCCGACCTCATCGCCGAGCGCGGCCGCCTCGACGCCCGCGAGCTCATGCCGATCATCGCCGCCACCGCCGAAGCCCTCCAGCAGGCCCACGAGCGCGGCATCATCCACCGCGACATCAAGCCCGGCAACATCCTGGTGCGCGACAGGGACGGCCAGGCCGTCCTCACCGACTTCGGCATCGCCCGCTCCGGCGCCTCCGGCGACCTCACCGCCACCGGCTCCGTCATGGGCACGGCCTCCTACATCGCCCCCGAGCAGGCCGAAGGCACGGGCGTCCTGCCCGCCTCGGACATGTACTCGCTCGGCGTCGTCGCCTTCCACGGCCTCACCGGGCACCGCCCGTTCCAGGCCGAGAACCCCATCGAGCTCGCGCTCCACCACGTGCGCACCCCGCCCCCGCCGCTCCCGCCGGACATCCCGCCAGGCGTGCGGGCCTTCGTCGAGCGCTCCCTGGTCAAGGACCCGCACCAGCGGTTCGCCAGCGCCACCGAGATGGCCGCGCTCGCGCGCATCGCCGTCGACGCCAACCCGATGTCGACCTCCGTCATGCCGCCGGTCGGCCAGCTGCCGCGCCGCGCCGGCGTGGTCAGCATGGGCGGGCCGCCCGCGGGCGTCGCCGACCCGCGCACGGCCGCGCCGCAGATGTCCCCGTACCCCCCGCACCAGATGGCACCCGGCGGGCAGGTCCCGCCCCCGTCCACGCCTCCGGGCATCGACCTGGGAGCCGCGACGCCGCCCCCGGCGTCCAATCCCGGGAGCCAGCGCCGCCTGCTGATCGTGCTCGCCGGTGTGGTGGCGCTCGTCCTGGTGGGCGGTATCGTTTGGCTGCTGATCGCGCTCAGCGGCGACCCCGGCGGCGGTGATCCCAGCGGCGGTGGCGACGACGACACCACCCCGACGACGTCCGAGCAGGGCCAGAGCGACGACGAGGGCTCCGAGGACCCGGCCACCACCGACGAGAACCCGGGGCAGCAGACCGGCGACGGTCCGGGCGTGGGCGACTGCATCGGCGCCAACCCCAGCTGTGACGACCAATAGCGGGCTTTCGGGCCTGTTGTAGCGATTAGAATCAAGCCGCGATGAACGGAACACGAGGACGTAAAACGCGATGACGACAGAGCCCCGCCTGCTAGGCGGCAGATACGAGATCGGCGAGGTCGTCGGCTACGGGGGGATGGCTGAAGTCCACCGTGGCCGCGACCTGCGACTCGGCCGCGACGTGGCGGTGAAGCTGCTGCGGGCCGACCTCTCTCGCGACGAGTCCTTCCTCATCCGGTTCCAGCGCGAGGCCCAGAACTCGGCGTCCCTCAACCACCCGAACATCGTCGCGGTCTTCGACACCGGCGAGGACGCCGGCATCCCGTACATGGTGATGGAGTTCGTCAACGGCCGCACCCTCAAGGAGGTCCTCCTCGCCGAGGGCCGTTTCGACGCGGCGACGGCCTGCGAGGTCGTGGCCGACATGTGCTCGGCCCTGGACTTCAGCCACAAGCACCACATCATCCACCGGGACGTGAAGCCCGGCAACGTGATGCTCTCGGACACCAACCAGGTCAAGGTCATGGACTTCGGCATCGCCCGGGCCCTGGCCAGCGGCCAGGCGACCATGACCCAGACCAGCGCGGTCATCGGCACCGCGCAGTACCTCTCGCCCGAGCAGGCGCGCGGCGAGACCGTGGACGCCCGCTCGGACGTGTACGCCGTCGGCTGCGTCCTCTACGAACTCCTCGTGGGGCACCCGCCGTTCACCGGCGACAACCCGGTCTCCGTCGCGTACCAGCACGTGCGCGAGGAGGCCCGGCCGCCTTCGGAGCTCAACCCGAACGTGCCGGCCTCGGTCGACGCCGTGATCATGAAGGCGCTCGCGAAGAACCCCGAGAACCGGTACCACTCGGCCGGGGAGATGCGCGAGGACCTGATCCGCGCCGCGCGCGGGCAGGCCGTCATGGCCCCCGCGGTGATGAGCGCGGGCGACCGGACGCAGATGCTCGCCGGGCCCGACTCGACCGCGCCGATCACGCCGATCGCGACCTCGTCGAGCAAGCGCCGCCCGTGGCTGATCGCCCTGGGGGTGATCCTCGCGCTCGTCGCGGTCACCGCGGCCTCCTGGGGCATCATGAAGATGCTCGAGCAGCCGGAGACGGTGAACGTGCCGAACGTGGTCGGCGAGGCCAGGGCGGACGCGGAGCAGACGCTCAAGGCCGAGGGTTTCGTGGTCACCTTCAAGGAGCAGGTCGCGGATGACCCGACCAGCACCGACATCGACCACGTCATCGACCAGACCCCTGACGGGAACTCCGAGGCCGAGAAGGGGGACACGGTGGAGCTCACCGTCATGGTCGCCCCCGACAAGGTCGCGGTCGAGGACGTCGTGGGCGACCAGGAGGACGACGCGACGAAGACCCTCGAGGACCAGGGCCTCACGGTCAACATCGTCAAAGAGGACAGCACGAAGCCGTCCGGCGAGGTCCTGACGCAGGATCCCGAAGCGGGTACCGAGGTCGCCCTCAAGACCGAGATCACCCTGACGGTCTCCTCGGGCGGCCAGGCCACGGTGCCGAACGTCATCGACACGACCGTCGACCGGGCCACCGAAGTCCTCAAGGGCGAAGGGTTCGAGGTCGAGGTCGTGTACGGCAACGAGGGGACCACGACGGGCGTCGTCTACGCGCAGAACCCGGGCGAGGGCTCGACCGAGGCGGAGGGCACCACGGTGACGATCACCGCCCAGGGTGTCGTCATCACCTGGGACGCGACCACGACACCGGCGGCGTTGCAGACGACGCTGCAAGGGCTGGGGCTCACCGTGACGCTGGACGGCGACCCCGCCGCGACGACCATCGAGTCGGTCACGAACGAGGACGGGCAGATCACGAGCGGCATGGCCGTCGCGCCCGGTTCGGCGGTGACCATCACCGCCGCCGGTGAAGACGGCGGCGGCGGAGGCGACGACGACGCGACTTCGGAGACGCCGACCGAGAGCTGCGGCCCGCTCGACCCGCCGTCCTGCGAGAACGGCGCCTAGCGCAGGCGAACAGAGTGAAAGGCCCCAGCCGGTTCACCGGCTGGGGCCTTGTCGCGCTTGTCATCGGCGGGCGATGGCTCGGGCTCGCTTCTCGACGGTGGGGCGCATCTGGTCGGTGCGCCAGGCGGGGTGCCAGTCTTCGTCGCCGCCGGGCGGTTCGGTGAAGACGGCGATCAGGCGTGGTCCGGCGGTGGTCTGCTCGTCGGAGGTGAGCCGGTGGAGTGCCGGGTCGGCGGTGCTGCGGTAGACGGCGAGGCGGATGCGGTCGTTCATGCCGATGTCGTGGAAGAAGGCGGCGAGGAAGCGCCAGTCGGGCGAGTCGGCGGTGGTATCGCGCTTACGCGGTTCGATCATCAGTGGCTCCCAACGGTTCCGGTCCTGCGGCCATGGAGGCGGGGTTGCCGATGATGCGCTCGGTGTAGCGGTTGAGGAAGAAGGCGGTGAGGCGGCGGCGGTCGGTGTCGGACCATTCGCGGGCGCGGTCGTTGTTGATGGTGAGCCGACCGGTTCCCGAGCCGATGGATTCGATGCGGCCGATGTTCGCGGGCGTGTCGGGGTAGAGCTGGCGGAGCAGGATCTGGCCGGGGTCGGCGGCGTGGAGGTAGCCGGTGATGACGCGGAGGCCGAAGACTTCGGTGCCGATCTTGGTGATCGGGCTGTCGGCGGTGTCGGATGCGGTCATCGCAGGGCCCCCGCGAGCTCCGGGATGCCAAGGGCCGCAAGCGGGTTGGTGGAGGGCACGCGGCGCGGGTGCGGCCTGGGCCTACGGCGGTGCCGGGCCGGGGCGGTGCGGCGGAGCCGGAGGTCGTCGGTGGTGAGGCGGCCGGAGTCGAGCGCAGCGGCGATCCGGGTACGGGTAGCCGTGTAGAGGAAGAGTCGAGCGGCGGACTCGCGGGCGGTGCAGCTGTGTCGGTTCCCGGTTTCGCCGCACCCTTCGCAGCGGAGGCGGCCGAGCCCGAGCCGGGTGCGGTAGCGCTGGTGCAGTTGGAGGTCGATCTTGGCCCGGGCGGGGGCAGGGTCGACGGGTACGCTGATAAGACCCACGAGAAGCCTCGCTTTCTCTGGAGTGCGCGGCCCACCGACTCTCGCCAAAGAATCTCGGTGGGCCGCTGTCTATGTGCGGTAAGAGCGACCCTACGACACGGTCGATTCTCATGCAAGTTGCACGCCACCCTTTTGGGTGACAAGAATTTGCTGACGGGCGCTCGCGATGGAATACTCGTCGCATGACTGAGCTGCGAAGCCCCACGGTCAAACGACGCCGCATCGCCAAGGAGTTGGCGCGACTTCGAGAACAGGCCGGATACAACCGCTCTGCGGCGGCGAAGGCGCTTGACATGAGCCCGGGCAATCTGGGGCGCATCGAGAACCGCGAGATCACTGCAAGACCAGTGGTGGTCCGAGCGATGCTCGCCCTGTACGGCGTGACCGGCGAAGACGCCGAGGTTCTGGTCGAACTCGCCCGCGGCGCGCAAGAGCGGGGTTGGTGGCAGAACTACGGAGATGTCCTGCCGGACTGGTTCAGTTTCTATGTCGGTCTCGAAGAGGAAGCCGCTTCGATAGCGACCTACGAATCAGAGATCATGCCCGGCCTGTTCCAGACCGCTGACTACGCCCGCGAGATCTTTCGCTTGACCACGGAAGACAGCGACATCGAAGCGAAGATCGACGCGAGACTGCGCCGCCAGCTGATCCTGACTCGAGACAAGCCGGTGGAGGTCGCCGCTGTGCTCAATGAAGCGGTCCTGCTCCGGCCGGTGGGTCGCAACTCTCAGTTCCGGAGACAGCTGGAACACCTCGCGGACCTTACTGAGCTCCCCAATGTCACGGTCCAGGTCCTGCCGTTCTCGGCGGGAGGCCACCATGCGATGACCGGCCCGTTCATGCTCATCAAGTTTCCAGATGCACTCGATGAGCCGATCGTCTACCTCGACAACTTCACCCGAGGTCAAGTCCTCGAAGAGCCAGAACACTTCACCGCTTATCAGGATGCTCATGCCAGGCTGCGAAAACAGGCACTCACACCCAAGGCGTCCCTCGATCGCATTCGCACCATCATCAGTAACATCAGCTGAGAATCAACCGAGCCTGACTTGAGGGTGCTGACATGAAATCTTCAGTTCAATGGCGAAAGTCCAGCTACAGCGGCACGGGCAACTGCATCGAGGTGGCCTGCATCCATTCCGCTCCGTGGCGGAAGTCGAGCCGTAGCGGAGGGAACGGCAACTGCGTCGAGGTGGCTCCTGTGGCCACGACCGTCGCGGTCCGGGACTCGAAGCTCCCCACCTCTGGGGACTTCCCGCACCTCCTCCTCGACACCGACACCTGGACCGGCCTCATCGCCGCCATTAAGACCGGCGACATCGCCTAGTCACGGCGCGTCAAGGTCTTTCGCCTTGTCCCGCTTGCCTTTCCCGAATGCAGCAAGGCCCCGACCATACGGTCGGGGCCTTGCTTCTCTCGTTCGCCGCGCTGACCCGCCTCGGTCGTGCGCGGCTCCGGGCCGGGGTTGCGGGCCCGGTCCGAGCTCGTTGTCCCCTCCAGATCGAGGGGGCTCCCCGGGCGCGAGCAGGTCGCCCGGGGAGCGCGGGACCACGGTCCCTCAGGGGCGCAGCCTAAACCGGCTCGATGCCGCCCTCGAGAATCCGGACCATGATCGGGTTGTCGAAGTAGATGTCGTTCAGTTCGTAGTCGCCCGGGTCGACCGCCTTCACGCGCTTGCCCTCGACCGCGTACGAGACGCGCTGGTTCAGGAACAGCGGCAGGCGCGGCAGGGTCTCGTTGAAGACGATGCCGAGGATCTTGTTCGCCGCAGCCTGCTCCTCCTCGGTGCCCTGCTGGGACTGCCGGTACAGCTCCGCCACGTTCACGGTGCCCTGGGTCGCGGTCTCCACCGCGTCCACCGGCACACCCATGCCCATGGCGTCCGCGGTCAGGCCGTTGTCGGTGAACCAGGTCATCTGCCAGGCGCCGTAGACATAAGGCACGAACGGGTTCGCCCACTGGCGCACCGCGATGTCGAAGTCGCCCGCGCCCCAGATGCCCCACGGGTTGTCCTCGGGCACGTTCTCGTAGGCGACCTTGATGCCGAACTGCGTCAGCTGGTCCGCCGCCTGCTCGCCCGAGAGCGTGAAGTCCGTCCAGCCCTCGACGCCGATGATCGTGTACTCGGCGAGCGAGCCGTCCGGCTTGTGCCAGCCGTCCGACTCCTGCTTCCAGCCCGCGCCCTCGAGCAAGCTGGTCGCCTTCGCGTGGTCGACCGAGTAGAACTCCAGCTCGACGTCGTCGAACAGGCCCTCGGCGTGCGGGTCGGCCAGACCCGTGTAGGTCTTCGGCAGGTAGTAGCCGCCCTGGCCCTTGGCGATCTCGCCGATCTGCTCGGTGTCGAGCACGTACAGGAACGCCTTGCGCACGTCGACGTCCGCGAACTCCGGGAACCGGGCCTGGTTGAGCATCAGCCCGATGCCGTCGTAGCCGGGGGTCGAGAGCTCCTTGAGGCCGTCGACGCCCGCGATCGTCTGGCGGTCGGTCGCGCCGAGCACCTGCGTCGAGTAGTCCACTTCGCTCGAGAGCAGCAGCTGCACCGAGGTCGCGTTGTCGCCCTTCTGGATCTCGAAGGTCTCGAACTTCACCTGGTCCGCGAAGAGCCCGCCTTCGTGCACCTCCATGGTGATGACGGTCTCGCCGATGTCCTTGAACTTGTAAGCGCCGCAGGTGATGAACCCGCCCTCGGCGTCCTTGAAGTCCTCCGCCGCGATCTTCTCGGCCAGCGCCGACTGCTCCGGGGAGCCCTGGATCGCGCCGGCCGCGACCAGCGCCTCGGCCTCGTCCGTCCACTCGCCGTAGCGGGCGTACGGCAGCACCTGCACCTTGAGCGCGCCGTGCTCGACGCCGGGGAACGCCGCCGAGTACTGCACCGTGACGGTCGTGTCGTCGTCCGCGGTCACAGACTCGATCTGGTCCCAGCCGACCGTGCCCTGCGGGGCGTTCAGCTTCTGCAGGTAGATCGTGCCCTTGACGTCCTTCGAGGTGACAGGGTTGCCGTCGGTCCACTTGATGCCCGAGCGGAGCTTGATCGTCAGCGTCTTGTCGGTCAGGTCCACGGACTCGGCGAGCTGCGGGATCCACTCCTGGGTCTCCCAGTTGAGGACCGCCGGGCGGGGGATGAACAGCTCGGCGTTCGACGCCGGCACCAGGAGGGCCGCGTTCGGCAGGGCCGCGTTGTAGTGCTGCGTGGTGATGTCGAACGGGTAGACGTAGACGAACTTCCCGGAGGCGCCTTCGCCGTCCGAGCCCTTGGCCTGGCAGGCGCCCAGGACGCTTGTGGTCGCCACGGCGCCCGCGCCGAGGCCGACCGCCTGCATGAGCCGACGTCGGCTGAGCTCGAATTGCTGAGAGGTCATCGCCAATTCCTTTCGTAACAAGGTCTTTCGTGGTGCCGTCTTGCGACAGCGGGCAGTGAGTGCGGTGAGGATGAGGAGTGGATGGGACGGAACGAGACGAGAGGCCTTGGGGTCATAGGGCCGACTCGGTCTCGGGGCGCCGTGAGCCGGGCACGGCGTCGAAGGTGAGCGTCGCGTCAGGTGTCGCCCGCTGGAGATCGCGGTGCACCACATGGCACGAGAGCTTCCTTCGGGAAGGAGTGGCCTGCAGGGGCGGCTCGGCCGCGTCGCACAGGCCCGGTTCGAAAGCGGGGCAGCGAGGATGGAACGCGCACCCGGCCGGCAGGTCGCGCAGGCTCGGGATCTCGGCCGAGCGGAGCTGCTCCGCCGAGCGGTTCGCCTTCGCCAGGTCCGGGTCCGGCTCGCACACCGCGCCGATGAGGGCCTTGGTGTACGGGTGCTGCGGGTTCCCGATGACCTCCGGGGTCGGGCCGTGCTCGACGACCTTCCCCAGGTACATGACCGCGATCTCGCCGTCCCACGCGAAGTACTTCGCGACGGCCAGGTCGTGGGTGATGAACAGGAAGCCGACGTCGAGCTCGTCGCGCAGCCGCCCAAGAGTATTGAGGAGGCTCACCCGGATCGAGACGTCCAGCATGGAGGTCGACTCG
Organism: Glycomyces lechevalierae; assembly: GCF_027622945.1. Taxonomy (GTDB): domain Bacteria; phylum Actinomycetota; class Actinomycetes; order Mycobacteriales; family Micromonosporaceae; genus Glycomyces; species Glycomyces rutgersensis. Next base: position 18,820 of record NZ_JAPZVQ010000014.1, read on the forward strand.
TCGCAGATGAGCAGGTCCGGGTTGAGCGCGAGCGAGCGCGCGACGTTCACGCGCTGGCGCTGGCCGCCCGACAGCTGGTGCGGGTACGAGTCCAGGTAGGACTCGGGGGGAGTGAGGTCGACGAGCTGCAGGAGCTCGGCGGCCTTGGCGCGGGCCTCGGTGCGGTTCTTGACGATCCCGTGCTTCTTGAGTCCCGCGCTGAGCGTGGAGAAGACGGTGCGGGTCGGGTTGAGCGCGGCGTACGGGTCCTGGTGGATGTACTGCACGGCCCGGCGGTACTGCCCGCGTTCGGCGGCCGTCATCTCCGCGAGGTTCTTGCCGCGGAACTCGACCGTGCCCGCGGTGGGCTTGGTCAGACCGGCGGCCGCGCGGGCGGTCGTGGTCTTGCCGCAGCCGGACTCGCCCACGAGGCAGAGCACCTTGCCGGGCTTGACCTCGAGGTCGACGCCGCCGACGGCGGGCACGGGGCCCTTCTTCGTCTCGAAGACCTGCTCCATGCCGGAGAGCTTCAGCAGAGGCGCGTTAGACATTGGCGCTTTCTCCTTCAACGAAGCTTGCGAGTTGATCAGTGGCGCTGCGCGCGAGCCGGACCTGGTCGTGGTGGAGGCAGGCCACGGAGTGGTCCATCCCCGAGGGGCGCTCGGTGAGGAGCGAGAGCGGGACCCGGTCCTGCTTGCAGGCGTCCGTGGCGAACGCGCAGCGCGGGTTGAACGCGCAGCCGTCCGGCATCGCCTTCAGGCTCGGCGGGTAGCCGGGGATCGACTCGAGCGCGGGCCGGTCGCCCTTGACGGGCATGACCGCGTTGATGAGCCCGGCCGTGTAGGGGTGCTTCGGGTCGTAGAAGATGTCGCGGGCCGAGCCGGTCTCGATGATGCGGCCGGCGTACATGGTGGCGACCCGGTCGGCGAGCTCGGCGGCGAGGCCGAGGTCGTGGGTGATGAACACCATCGTGAACCCGAACTTCTTGCGCAGCTCGTGGAGCTGCTGCACGATCGAGCGCTGCGTGAGCAGGTCGAGGGCCGTGGTCGGCTCGTCGAGGACGAGCACCTGCGGGTCGAGGGCGATCGCGAGGGCGATGAGCGCGCGCTGCTTCATGCCGCCGGAGAGCTCGTGCGGGTAGGACTGGAGCACGCGGTCGGGGTCGAGCCGCACGGTCTCCAGGAGCTCCCCGGCGCGGGCCTCGACGGCGGCCTTCGTCCACTTCTTGCCGTCCGCGTGGTCGCGGAGGGTGTCGGCGAAGTGGTCGAAGATCCTGATCACGGGGTTGAAGGCGTTCATGGCGCCCTGGAAGACCATCGCGGCCTCGTTCCAGCGGAAGCGGCGCAGCGGCTCCTTCTTCATCTGGAGCAGGTCGGCGCGGGAGCCGTCCTTGAGCCGGTACGTCAGCGAGCCGGAGGTGATCTCGCCGAGGTTCGGGAGCAGGCGCAGCAGGCCGAGGCCGAGCGTGGTCTTGCCGCAGCCGGACTCGCCCACGAGCGCCAGGGACTGGCCCTCGTACAGGTCGAGGTCGATGCCGCTGACGGCGGTCACCGACTCCTTCCTGCCGGTGCGGTAGGCGATCGAGAGGTCGCGGACGCTGAGAATCGGGTCGCTCATGCTCTTACCTTTCTCGCAGTCGCGGGTTGAGGGCCTGGTCGAGGCCGCGGCCCATGGTCACCAGGCCGATCGTGAAGAGCACGATCATCAGCAGCGGCGCGAGGACGAACGGCATCGCGACCGGGTTGAGGTAGAAGTTCTGGCTCCACGACTGGTGGATCATCAAGCCCCAGTTGGGGGTTCCGGAGGGCATGAGGCCGAGCACGTAGAGGCCCACGATCGCGTAGATCGCCTGGTTCACCGCGATCACGAAGTTCACGAAGATGAACCCGGCCATGTTCGGCAGGATCTCGCGGAAGACGATGCGGGCGGTGCCGAGGTCCTGCAGCCTCGCGGCCTCCACGAACTCGCGTTCCTTGAGGGACATGACCTGCGCCCGGATCGAGCGGAAGAGGAAGGCCCACATGGTGGAGCCGACCACGAACGCGATGCCCCATGCCGGGATGTCGTCGAAGAACGCGACGACCGCGAGCATGAGGAGGAACTGCGGGATGGTGACGGTGACGTCGGTGAGCTGCAGCAGGACCGCGTCGATCTTGCCGCGGAAGTAGCCTGCGGCCGAGCCGAACACGACGGCCACGAACACGGCCATGAGTGCGGCGAGCGTGCCCACCCAGATCGGTTCGGCCCCGGAGTTCACCAGGATCGTGAACGTGTCCTTGCCTTCGTACTGGGTGCCGAGCCAGTGCGCAGAGGACGGTTCGGTCCAGATCTGCGTCGTGTCCGTGGGGTTGTCCTGGTTCACCACGAGGGGCCCGACGAAGGAGAACAGCACGATCCCCAGGACCAGCACCGTCCCGGCGAAGCCGGCGGGGGAGCGGGTCAGCCCCGTCCACACCCGGCCGAAGAACGTCTCTCCGAACTGCTTGCGCGGCTTCAAGATCGCCGCATCCACGGTGCTCATCAGGCGTCCTGCCCTTCGGACTTGATGCGGGGGTCGATCTTGACGAGCACGAGGTCCACGATCAGGCTCGCGATGACCACCGAGGTCGCGAGGATGATCACGGCGGCCTGCACGACCGGGTAGTCGCGGTCGGCGATCGCGCTCATGAGCATCTGGCCGACCCCGGGGTAGTCGAGGATCTGCTCGATGACGATCGAGCCGCCCACGAGCATCCCCATCTGCAGCGCGATCTGCGGCACGACCGGCAGGAGCGCGTTGCGCCCCACGTAGCCGCGCGAGATCCGGCCCGGCTTGAGGCCCCTGGCGCGCGCCACCGTCACGTAGTCCTCGGTGAGCACTTCCGTCGTGGCGGCCTTCATGTTGAGCATGAACGAGCCGGTCGCGGTGAACGCGAAGGCGAGGATCGGCAGGATCGCGTGGAAGGCCGCGTCGCCGAGGAACACCGGGTCGAACCCGGGCTCGACGCCGGCGGTGATGCGCCCGCGCATGTCGAGGAACGGCAGGATCCCGAGGACCGTGTAGCCGAGGACGACGACCGCGGCGATGAGGATGTAGTTCGGCACGCCCGTCAGGAACGAGCCGATCGAGGTCATCGCGTGGTCGAAGCCCGAGCCGCGCCGGTAGGCCATGGCCATGCCGACCGAGACGCCGATGACGACCGCGAGGACCACGCCCGCGCCCACCGAGAACAGCGTCCAGGGCAGGTACTCCATGACGTGCTCGAGGACCGACTTGCTCGGGTTGGTGAGCGAGTTGCCGAGGTCGAGGGTGACCAGGCCCTTGAGGAAGTCCAGGTACTGGCCCCACGCCGACGCGTCCGGGTCGTAGTTGACGAGGTTCTGGGCCGTGGCCAGCGCCTGGTCGTGCGACATGCCGGCGCTGTTGAGCCGCCCGGCCATGATCTCGATCGGGTCGCCGGGCATGAAGTGCATGAGGAGGAAGGTGATCGTCGAGACGAGCCAGATCACGAACACCGACTGGAGGACGCGGCGGAAGGCGTAGGACGTCCACACGCGCCGGACCACGGTGGCGGCGGTGCGGGGCGGCGTGCCCACGGATGACAGAGCTGATTTACGGCTCGCAAGCTTCGCCGTGGGTGGAGCGGCAGGTGCGGTCACCTCGGTGCACTCCTTCGTGCGCTAGTCGGGGCCCGGTTCGGGAACGAGCCGGTGATCCTCGGACGACGGGGGGCGAAACAAATTGGAAAGATTGTTTCTAGTTAAAGAAGCTACCCGTCGTGACCCGGGGCACGCCAGCCTTGAGACGGAATCGTTATCCGTGCGCCCGGCTTGTGACCATCGACTCCCGGGCCCGGGCGCGGCCTTCCACGGTAAAGCCAGTACGCTCGTACTGTTAGGGGCGCGAGCTCCGGCGCCCTCGTAGGCGCAGTCAACCCAGGCGCAGGTGAGCGCAAGGAGAGGTAGCGAGACTATGGCGAAGATCAAAGTTGCGAACCCGGTCGTCGAGCTCGACGGCGACGAGATGACCCGCATCATCTGGAGCAAGATCAAGGACGAGCTGATCCACCCCTACCTGGACGTGGACCTCAAGTACTACGACCTCTCCATCGAGCACCGCGACGCCACCGACGACCAGGTCACGGTCGACGCCGCGAACGCGATCAACCAGTACAACGTCGGCGTCAAGTGCGCCACCATCACCCCCGACGAGGCCCGCGTCGAGGAGTTCGGCCTCAAGAAGATGTGGCGCTCCCCGAACGGCACCATCCGCAACATCCTCGGCGGCGTGGTCTTCCGCGAGCCGATCATCATGAGCAACGTGCCCCGCCTCGTCCCGGGCTGGACCAAGCCGATCATCATCGGCCGCCACGCCCACGGCGACCAGTACAAGGCCACCGACTTCAAGGTCGACCGCCCCGGCACCCTCACCGTCACCTTCACTCCGGCCGACGGCTCCGAGCCGATCGAGATCCAGGCCGCCGAGTACCCGGAGGGCGGCGGCGTCGCCATGGCGATGTACAACTACAAGAAGTCCATCGAGGACTTCGCGCGCGCCTCGTTCCGCTACGGCCTGGCCCGCGACTACCCGGTGTACATGTCCACCAAGAACACCATCCTCAAGGCCTACGACGGCATGTTCAAGGACGTGTTCCAGGAGATCTTCGACAACGAGTTCAAGGCGGACTTCGACGCCAAGGGCCTCACCTACGAGCACCGCCTCATCGACGACATGGTCGCCGCGGCCATGAAGTGGGAGGGCGGCTACGTCTGGGCCTGCAAGAACTACGACGGCGACGTCCAGTCCGACACCGTCGCGCAGGGCTTCGGCTCGCTCGGCCTCATGACCTCCGTGCTCATGACCCCCGACGGCAAGACCGTCGAGGCCGAGGCCGCGCACGGCACCGTGACCCGCCATTACCGCGCCCACCAGCGCGGCGAGAAGACCTCGACCAACCCGATCGCCTCGATCTTCGCGTGGACCCGCGGCCTGGCCCACCGCGGCAAGCTCGACGGCACCCCCGAGGTCACCGCCTTTGCCGACGAGCTCGAGAAGGTCGTCATCGACACCGTCGAGAGCGGCAGGATGACCAAGGACCTCGCGTCGCTGGTCGGCAAGGAGCAGGAGTGGCAGACCACGGACGAGTTCCTCGACACCCTGTCGGAGAACCTGGCCAAGAAGATCGCTGCCAAGTTATGGCTCGCGAGCTTCGCCGAGAGTGCGAAGTAGTGCGTAACCGGGCCGTCCGCGGCTCGTTGTAGAGGGAAGCGGTGAACGCTCCGGCGCGATCCGCCCCTTCCCAGTTGGAGGCCCCGGCCGACGTGTGCAGGCGCACACTCGGCAGGGGCCTCCCCCCTTTCGGGACTTGTAAACTAGGCGGGTTCACAGCCGTCGATCGGAAGGCCGCAAACTCGTGAGAGGCGTCATCCTCGCCGCCGGACAGGGGCAGCGCCTGCGCCCCGACACCGACGCGCTCCCCAAGACCCTCCTGCCGGTCACCGGGACGGAGACGATCCTCGACACGATCGTGCGCGGCCTCGCCGAGGTCGCCGTCACCGACCTCGCGATCACCGTCGGCCACGCCGCCGAGAGGATCCGCGAGCACGCCCCCGTACTCGAGGACCGGTACGGCGTCACCGTCCAGATCGTCGACAACGACAAGCCGCACTGGAACAACGCGTACTCGCTGTGGACCGCCCGCGAGCACTACAAGGCGGGCGCCCTGCTCGTCAACGGCGACACCGTGCACCCCACCAGCATCGAGCGGAACCTCCTCGCGGCCGCGGAGACCGATCCCCGGCTCCTCCTCGCCCTCGACGACCACAAGACCCTCACCGACGAGGCCATGAAGGTCCGCGTCGGCGAAGGCGGCGTCGAGCTCATCCACAAGCAGCAGCCGATCGCGACCGCCGCGGGCGAGTACATCGGCGTCAGCCTCATCCCCGCCGGGCTCGCCGCCGACCTCACCAAGGCCCTCGAGGCCACGTTCACGCGCGACTCGACCCTCTACTACGAGGACGCCTACCAGCTCCTCGCCGAGGCCGGCCAGATCGGCACCGTCTCGACCGGGCCCGTGGCCTGGACCGAGGTCGACGACCACGCCGACTGGGCCGCTGCCAAAGAGATCGCGAAGCTTGCGGAGCGATCCCGGCAGCAGAGCGCGAAGGGCCTGTAGGTTGCCGACCTTCGCGCGCACCGTCTTGGCGCCCATCACGGTCGAGGTCTCGGCCGGAGCGCTGAAACGGCTCCCCGAACTGCTCGCCGACGCCCGGATCTCCTCGGGCGGGCGCGTCGCGGTCGCCCTCGGGCCCGGCCTCGGCGAGAGCATCGCCGCCGAGCTCGACCACCTGCCCGACGCCACCGTGCACACCGTCACCCCCGGCAGCCTCCACAGCGCCAAGGAGCTCACCAAGAGCCTCCGCGACGACCACCGGGTCGACGCGCTCGTGGGCATCGGCGGCGGCAAGCTCCTCGACACCGCGAAATGGGCCGCGTCCGACCTCGGCCTGCCCATGGTCTCGGTCGCCACGAGCCTCGCCCACGACGGCCTCGCGTCCCCCACCGCCTCGCTCGAACGCGACGGCGTCTCCGTCTCCTACGGGGTCCACCCGCCGCTCGCGGTGCTCGCCGACCTCGACTTCATCCGCCAGGCCCCCGCCCACCAGCTGCAGTCCGGCATCGGCGACGCGCTGACGAACCTCTCGGCCGTCGCCGACTGGCAGCTCTCGCACGAGGTGAACGGCGAACCCGTGGACGGCCTCGCCGCCGCCATCGCCCGCACCGGCGCCGAAGCGGTGCTGCGCCACCCGGGGACCATCGCCGACGACGCGTTCCTGGCGACCCTCGCGGACGCGCTGATCCAAGGCGGCCTCGCCTCCAGCATGGCCGGGTCGTCCCGGCCCTGCTCGGGCGGCTGCCACGAGATCGCGCACGCGCTCGAAGCACTCCACCCCGGCCTGGCGTCCCACGGGGCGCAGGGCGCGGTAGGAGCATTGGTGTGCACCTGGCTGCGGGGCGACAAGGCCCTGTTCCAGGAGCTCTCCGCCGCCATGCGGCGGCACGGGCTGCCGCGCACCGCAGATGAACTCGGGTTGAACATCGCGGAGCTCGCCACAGCGGTGGCCTACGCGCCGAGGACCCGGCCAGGCCGTTATACGATTCTCGAACATCGTGAACTGGACTCGGTGGCGCTGGAGCGACACCTGACGGAGATGATGCATGAGCTCGATTAGCCCGCACCCCGACGGAGTCTCCGGCCCAGCCGGGAACAACGACGGGAGCCCGGAGAACTCCGATGCGGCCGCCCCCCAAGGCGGCTTCGGTCCCGGGCCTTCGGCCGCCCCCGCGGGATACCCGCCGGGAGGCTTGAGCTCCGGTTCGGCGGCTTTCGCGAGCCCGCCGCCGTCCGCCGCGCCCGGCATCACCCCGGGCCACCCGGGCGCCGGCCACGCCCCGCCGCCTCCGGCGCAGGCCCCGCAGCAGGGCTACGGCGGCCCCGCGCCCTACGGCGCGGCCGCCGGCCAGCAGCAGGCGTACGGTGCCCCCGCGCACCACCAGAGCCCGGCACCGCAGCACCCCGGTTACGGTGCGCCCCAAGGGCAGCAGCCCTACGGCACACCGCCGCCGCCCCCGCCGCACGGCCCCGGCCAGCCGCAGCAGCCGTACGGCGCGCCGCAGCCGCACGGGCCTGGTCAGCCGAACCCGTACGGCCAGCCCGCGCCGGGCGGCCACTACCAGCCGCAGCAGCCCCCGCCGCCTCCGGCGACGGCACCGGCGCCGCACGGCCAGACGCCCCCGCCGCCCGCGGCGGCCCCCCCGCACCCGGGCCAGCAGTCCGGCCAGCAGGCCCCCGCCTCGCAGGTCCCGCAGGCGCCCTACGCGACTCGCGCCGAACCCGGCCGCGACATGCCGATGGCCGGGGCCTCCCCGATCCGCCGCAACCTCGACGACACCGCCGAGCTCCCGGCGTTCCTCGACTCGGCCCGCAGCGACGAGGGCCCGGGCACCGGGGCCATCCGCATCAAGCAAGAGGCGGAGGTCAAGCCGCTCAAGCGGAAGTTCCCGCTCACGACCGGCTTCACCGCGCTCATGCGCCACCGGTACGCCCTGTCGGTCCTGGTCCGCCGCGACCTCGCCGTCAAGTACCAGGGCACGGCGATGGGGTACATCTGGTCCCTCATCGAGCCGCTGGGCCTCACGCTCATCTACTGGTTCGTGTTCGACCTCGTCTTCGGCGGCGGCAAGGCCATGCCGGAGGACGCGAACGGCAACCAGGCGGGCTACCTGCTCTTCATCGTCTCCGGCATCTTCGCCTACCAGTGGTTCAGCTCCGCGGTCAACGAGGGCGCGAAGTCCCTCAACGGCCAGGCGGCCCTGATCACGGTCATGAAGGTCCCGCGCGAGGTCTTCCCGGTCTCGAAGGTCTTCGCGCGCTTCGCCGAGTACGCGGTCGGCTTCCCGATCCTCCTGGGCGTCGCCATCTGGCAGGGCGGGACCTTCGGGCTCAACCTCCTGTGGCTGATCCCGGCGATCCTGACGCAGACGATGCTCCTCGCGGGCATGACCTTCGTCCTCGCGGGCGCCAACGTCCTCTACAAGGACGTCTCGCGCTTCCTGCCGCTGATCATGCGCGTCCTCTTCTACGCCTCGGCGATCATCTACCCGGTCACCAAGGTCTCCGATGCGGACGCCATGCAGGAGAACCCCTGGCTGTTCGACATCTTCTCGTCGAACCCGCTCATCGGCATCTTCTCCATGCACCGCGCGGTCTTCATCCCGGCGCTCGCGCCGAACACCTTCCAGCTCTGCGTCTCGATCGGCGTCTCCGCCTTCCTGATGTTCTTCGGCCGCTGGATCTTCTACCGCCTCGAACCCCGCGTCCTCAAGGCGCTCTAGCGAACCCGAACGGCCCCGGTCTGCAGCCCAGACCGGGGCCGTCCGCGTCCCCGCCGCAACGTCAGGACTTTTCCTCGCCTTCGGTACGATTGCCGCGGATCCGGCCCCGAGACCCGATGGAGAACGCGCCCCATGAGCGACACGCTCCTGCTCCCGCGCGTCACCGCCGGCGCCTCCGCACCGCGGCCCCGCTGGGACGGCATGGGGTTCAGGCCCGACGTCCAGGGCCTGCGCGCGATCGCCGTCGGCCTCGTCCTCGCCTCCCACGCCGGGCTCCCGCACACCGCGGGCGGGTACGTCGGCGTCGACGTCTTCTTCGTGCTCTCCGGGTTCCTCATCACCTCCCTGCTCGTCAAGGAGGTCTTCGACACCGGCCGGATCTCCATCGCCGGGTTCTACGCCCGCCGCGCCCGCCGCATCCTGCCCGCCGCGAGCGCCGTCACGGTCGCGACCGCCGCCGGGGCCTGGCTGTTCTTCCCGGTGACCCGCCTCGACGCGGTGCTCCAGGACGCCCTCGCGGTCATCGCCTACTACGTCAACTACCGGTTCGTGGCCGAGCAGTCGGAGTACCTCAACGCCGACCAGATGCCCTCCCCGTTCCAGCAGTTCTGGTCCCTGGCCGTCGAAGAGCAGTTCTACGTCGTGTGGCCGCTCCTGCTGCTCGCCCTGCTCCTCTGCGTCCGCCGCAGCCCGCGCCGCCTCGTCGCCGCGGGCATCGTGTTCTCGGCCGCGATCGTCGCCGCGACCCTCGCCCTCTCGGTGCTCGTCACCGCCCAGTCCCAGGCCACCGCGTACTACGCGGCCCACACGCGCGCTTGGGAACTCGCGGCCGGCGCGTTCCTCGCGCTGATCCTGCCCCAGCTCAAACGGCTCCCGCAGGCCCTCGCGTGGCTCCTCGGCATCGGCGGCCTCGCCGCGATCCTCGCCTCCGGGCTGCTCTACACCGAGACGACCCCGTTCCCCGGGTACGCGGCCCTCGCGCCGGTCCTCGGCACCATGGCCGTGATCGCCGCCGGCTCACCGCCCGGCCGCAACCCCGTCTCGGGGCTGCTCGGCACCGGCCCGTTCCAGTTCTTCGGCAAGATCTCCTACAGCCTCTACCTCTGGCACTGGCCGGTCCTCGTCCTCGCCCCGCTCGCCCTCGACGTCGAGCCCACACTGCGGCTCAACCTCGTCCTCCTCGTCGCCACGGTCGGCATCGCCCAGCTCAGCTACGCGTGGATCGAAGAGCCCGCACGGAACTGGAAGCCGCTCAAGACGAGCAGCACCGCCGGCATCGCGGCCGGCCTCGCCTGCGCGCTCCTCTCGGCCGCCCTCGTCCTGACGCTCGTCCATGTGTTCCCCAAAGCCGAACGCGACGGCGCCGGCGGCGCCATCGCGCCGGTCGCCGCATCCGACCTCACCGCCGCCCTCCAAGCCGGCCTCGAGACCGACACCGTCCCCGCCGACATCGCCCCGCCCCTCGCGGACATCGCGGACGACATGCCCGTCGTCTACCCCGACGGCTGCCACCTCGAATACGAGCAGACCGACCTCCCCGACGGCTGCGTGTACGGCGACCCCGACGCCGACACCCTCGTCGTCCTCGCCGGCGACTCCCATGCCGCCCAATGGTTCCCGGCCCTCGAAGCGCTCGCCGAACGCGAGGGCTGGAAACTCCTCGACCGCACCAAGAGCTCCTGCACCTCCGCCCTCGTCCACGTCGGCAGCACCCGCACCGACGGCGAGTACACCGAATGCTGGGAGTGGAAGCAGCACGTCGCCGACGAGATCGACGAGCTCAAGCCCGACCTCGTCGTCTACGGCAGCACCGACAACTACGGCATCATCGGCGCCGACGACCCCGCCCAGGCCTGGGCCGACGGCTGGACCGCCACCCTCGACCGCACCACCGCCGCCGCCGCCCACACCGCCGTCCTCACCGACACCCCTTGGGCCACCGGCGAAGCCGCCCCCGACTGCCTCGCCCTCCACCAGGACGACGCCTCCCGCTGCCTCGACGAGAACCCGTACGCCTTGAACCACCTGGAATTCCGCGAGGCCGGACGCGCCGCCCAAGAGGCCACGGACGCCCAGGTCATCGACACCGAACCCTGGTTCTGCATCGACGATCGCTGCCCCCTCATCGTCGACGGCATCGCCGTCTACCGCGACAAGCACCACATCAGCACCCCCTACTCGCTCTACCTCACCGACGTCCTCGGCGCGGCCCTCCCCGACCTCTCCTGAGGACGACGCCCTTGGGGCCCAAGCAGGACAGTGCCTCGGGTGCGATATCGGTAGGATGAGAGCCGCGGCTCCGCAACAGGTGTGCCCGGAACGCCGAGCAGGCCCACACTGCTCCGCACGCCGGATCAAAGCGCCTAGGATGGGGCGACCCGACGCGCCCCGGCACCCCTAGACGGAGACCCTGCACCATGACCTCGCCCCAGACCCCAAGGCCACCGCACAGCGCCGCCCCGGGGCCCGGGGTCAACGAGGAGACCCTCCACCTGCCGACGACCACGGTGGGCAGCATGGCCGCCCCGCAGACCGGAGCGCCGTCGAAAGGCCCCGTGGCCGGCATGCCCGCCGCCGGCGCGCCGCAGCGCACCGCGCCGAGTCCTTACCCGCAGCGGCCCGCCTTCCAAGCGCCCCCGCCCGCGCCCTCGCAGGCCGGCGTCGGCGGCCACCCGAGACCCGCCGCCCCCGCTCCCGCGCGCGTCCCCGTCCACTGGGAAGGGGTCGGCTTCCGCCCCGACATCCAAGGGCTGCGGGCCGTCGCGGTCGTCCTGGTGCTCCTCTCGCACGCCGGATTCGGCTTCGCCGCAGGCGGCTACGTCGGCGTCGACGTGTTCTTCGTCCTCTCGGGCTTCCTCATCACCTCGCTGCTGGTGAAGGAGGTCTTCGACACCGGCCGGATCTCCCTCGCCGGGTTCTACGCGCGCCGCGCCCGCCGCATTCTGCCCGCCGCGAGCATCGTCACGATCGCCACCGTCGTCGGCGCCTGGCTGTGGTTCCCCGTCACCCGCCTCGAAGCGGTCATGCAGGACGCGTTCACGGTCATCGTGTACGTCGTGAACTACCGGTTCGTGTCGGAGCAGACCGAGTACCTCAACGCGGACCAGATGCCCTCCCCGTTCCAGCAGTTCTGGTCCCTGGCGGTCGAAGAGCAGTTCTACCTCGTCTGGCCGCTGCTCCTCATCGGACTGATGTTCCTGGCGGGCCGGTCCCCGCGGAAGTTCGTCGGAGCGGGCGTCGCCGCCAGTGCGGCCGTCCTCGCGATCTCGCTGGTGCTCTCGGTGCTCGTCACCCAGCAGTCGCCGCCGACCGCGTACTACGCGGCGCACACCCGCGCCTGGGAGCTCGCAGCGGGCGCGATCCTCGCGCTCTCCTTGCCCACGTGGAAGAAGACCCCGAAGGCCGTCGCCTGGATCCTCGGCATCGGCGGCCTCGCCATGGTGCTCGCCGCGGGCTTCCTCTACGACGGCGGCACCCCGTTCCCCGGCTACACCGCCATGCTGCCCGTCATCGGCACCATGCTCCTCATCGTCGCCGGCACGGGCGCCACGGGCCACCCTGTCGGCAGGCTGCTGAGCACCGGCCCGTTCCAGTTCGTCGGCAAGATCTCATACAGCCTCTACCTCTGGCACTGGCCGATCCTCATCCTGCTGCCCCTCGCCGTCGGCGCGGAGCCCTCGATCCTGCTCAACGTCGTCCTCCTCCTCGGCGCGATCGCCTTGGCGCAGTTCACGTACCAGTACATCGAGGAGCCGGTCCGCAACGCGCGCCCCCTGAAGGCCAGCAACCTGTGGGGCCTCGCCGTCGGTGTGGCCTGCTCGGTTGTAGGCATCGCCATGATCGTGACCCTCACGGTCGCCTTCCCGCGGAACCCGGTGGGGGAGTCGGCCGACCCGAGCGAACTCGAGCAGGCCTCGGATCTCAGTTCCCTCGAAACGGACCTCACCGCGGCCCTGAGCCTCAGCTCGGTCCCCGAAGACCTCACACCCTCCCTCATCGACGTCGCGAGTGACCAGCCCGCGATCTACGACAATGACTGCCACCTGCGCAAGGTCGAGTCCGCGCTGCCCGACGGCTGCGTGTACGGCGACCCGGAAGGCGCGAAGACGGCCATGCTGTTCGGCGACTCGCATGCGGCCCAATGGTTCCCGGCGCTTGACCGGATCATGGAGGACCGGGGGTGGCGGCTGGTCGCGCGCACGAAGAGCGCCTGCACGCCCGTGTCGGTGTCGGTCGAGGACCAGGAAACCGGCGAGTACTACGAGCAGTGCGACGACTGGCGCGGCAACGTCCTCGACGAGATCGACGAGACCGCGCCGGAAATGGTGATCCTCGGCTCAGCGGAGACGTCGAGCCTGGTCGGCGTGGACGACAAGACGCAGGCGTGGCTGGACGGATGGCAGACGACCCTCGACCGGATCGGCGAGGCGGGCGCGCAGGTTGTCGCCATCGCAGACACGCCTTGGTCCGAGGAACCGGTTCCGGAGTGCATCTCGATGCACCTGGACGAGTTGCAGGAGTGCAACATCGCCGAGTCCGAGGGGATCAAGCTGCCCGACCGCCGCGCCGCCGCCATCGAGTTGCAGGAGGAAGCGGGGGCGGTGGTGATCGACCCGCTCCCGTGGTTCTGTACTCAGGGGACCTGCCCCGTGATCGTCAGCGATATCCTGGTCTACAGGGACGCCCACCATATGACCACCCACTACGCCGTCACGCTGGAGAGCCTCCTCGAAGCCGCGCTCCCCGACCCGTGACGGCACGGGACGCCCGCCCCCGCATCCCCCGGGCGGCGTTCGAGCGCCGTATCGGTTTGAAAGGAACATCATGAGGAAAGTCGTGCCACTCATCGGCGCAGCGGCTCTGCTGCTCGCCGGATGTACCGGCCAGGGCGACGGCGGCGACCCGCCCGAGTCCGCGGAATCGCCCTCGACCCAGGTGTGGGACGAGCCGGCGGCCGTCGAGGCCGCCGCGCCCACTGGGTTCGCACTCGTCGAGGGCGAGGAGCGGACCGACCTGCTCGCGGAGAACGCCGTCACCCAGTCCTTCGGGCTGACCGGCGATGAGTTCACCAGCGACCGCCTCATCGTGACCAGCTACGTGATCGACGCGAAGACTTCGACCGCCGACTACGACGCGCAGGTGGACGTTGTGCTCGCCTACGACGAGACGCGCGGGTTCACCAGTGAGGACAACACTCACTACCCGGCCCTCGTGCACCGTCAGGACGGCCTGCAGCGCTACACGGAGTTCCCTGTCGACGACGGCGACGCCGAGCGCCCGCTCATCAAGCAGAACAACTACTACGTGTTCTCCGGCAACCGGGTCGTGCAGATCACCTGCCAGTGGCGGTACCACTTCGAGGACATCCGCACCGCATGCATGGAGCTCACCCAGACCTTGGCGTTCCCCGAAGACTGGTAGCGTCCGCCGGCAGTTCGCGGCCGACGGCGCTGGGCCGTCGGCCGCGGAACTCACTCGCCCAGCATCCGGCGCAGGCGGCCCTTGGCCCGCTGCGCGAACGACTTCTTCCCGCCGTCGTACCGGCGCCATTCGTCCGCGGCCTGCTGCCAGTCGCGCGCAGCCCGCTCCCAGTCCTTCGCTTCGTTGCGCGCCGCGTTGCCCGTCTTGTTCCACCGGCTCACACGCCGGCGCAGCTCGTCCTCTTTGGCTTCGAGCCGCTTGATCGAGGCCTCGAGTGAGCCGACCCGATGCAGCAGTTGCGAAGGCGCCTCGACCGGCTCCTCCCAGTCCGCGAACCATGCCGTGCCGTCCGCCCACCACAGGCCCCAGGACTCCTCGACAGCGGTGTCCAAGTCCTCGTCGGGCCGTCGGGTCTGCAGTGCCCGGGCCAGCGCGGCGGTGCGATCCAGGACCGCGCAGGGCCGCTCGCCCTGTTGCGCGGCGGAGAGGCACTTGACCCGTCCGACCCGCTCCCTGTCGGCCAGCGCCAGCACCTCTCCGAGCCCGTTCGGTCGCAGCACCGTGCCCGGGGCGAGGGTGAGTCGGAACGGCGCCGGCGCCGCCGTCGCCGCCACTGACTCCACATAGGAGACACGGGGGTCGCCGGAGAAGACCTCGCGGATGAGCCGCAGGTCGAGCTGTGGGTCGTCCAAAGGCCGCACCCGCCCGTCCTTCAGCGTCGACCACGGCCCGACCAGCGCCACGCGGGCCTCAGCGTTGTCGGCCAGCACGGATGCCGCAGAGGCCGTGGCCATCTCGAACGAGACCTCGCTCGCGTCGATCACGACCTCCACATACGGGACGGTCCATGCGATCCCCGGGTGGGTGCGCAGATGGCGCAGGGTCGGGACCCGGTTCGCGACGAACGGCTGCCGGTACCGCTTGCCTTCGTCGCGCCGCGACTGCAGCTGCGACAACCCGAGGTGCCATGCGCGGGCGCCCGCGTCGGGGATGAACACCGCGCCCGCCTGCGCCTGCCGGTAGCCCAGTTCGGTGTCGCTGCCGAGTTTCAGGTCGGTGTCCATGCCACCGGAGCGGTCGTACAGGGCCTTGGTGAACGAGATCGTGGCGCCGTTGGTGACGGTGTAGGCGCGCAGTTCGTCATCGAGCAGCCTGTCGGAGCGCTCGAGCAGCGCCACCTCCCAGCTCTGGCCGGTCCCGCGGTCGCCGAACAAGGTCTCGACGGTGTCGGCCTCGACGGCGGCGCGCACCTGCTCCAGGTCGAGGTCGTCCGCGTCGATCTCGACGAAGCCGAGATTGCCGATGACCACGCAGTAGTCCGCGGTGTGGTGCCACCGGGCGTGCGCCTCGACGTGGGTGCGGTCGGGCAGGATGTCGGAGTCGAGCCTGAGGATGATCGGGCCCTCGGCCGTCGCGATGCCTGCGTCGACGGCGCTGGCGACGCCCCATGCGCCTTCGTGGTTGCCGATGAACCGGGTGCGCTCAGGGCGCAGCTCGGGCATCCGGAGCGGCGGCTCGCTGCCGTCGTCGACCACGATGACGTCGAGGAGGTGCGGCGGGTACGTCTGGGCGGCGAGGGCCGCGAGCGTGACGTCCAGTTCGTGTTGGGCGCCGTAGGCCGGCACCACGACGGAGACCGTCAGCTCGGGCGTCCAGCGGCCGCATTCGGGGGCCCGCAGGCTGTCGTAGCGGTTGCGCTTCACGCGTCGCTGAGGTGCTGGGGCGGGGACCGGTTGGTTCATCGCGGGGCGACCGTGCCTTTCTGGGCGTGCAGGTGCTCTTCGAGCGTGTCAGCGGCGATGGCGGGGCCGAGGTCGGTGCCGTGCCATTGCCGGTCGTTGTTGCGCAGGAATGATGCGGGCGGGGCGATCCAGGTGTGCCCCTGGGTCCGGCGTGAGACGAGGAAATTGAAACCGTGTGTGCAGTAGACGCTGCCGCCCCGGTGCTGCACGTCCTGGAGGAGCCCGCGGTCCTCGCTGGTGCGCAGGGGCCGGTACCCGCCGAGCTCGATCAGGTCGTCGCGGCGCAGGAGCATGGTCGCGCCCGAGACGTGCACGGCGAACCGCTCGCTGCGTCCGGGTCGCTTGTGGATGGTCAGGTCCAACGCTTCCAGGTGCACGAACTCGGGTTGGGTTCCGACCAGGTCGGCGCCCGAGTAGCGCGCGGCGAGCAGCAGGTCGGGCACGTGGTGGGGCCCGTACCAGTCGTCGTCGTCGAACTTGGTGACGTACTTTCCGCCGGCGGCGGCGAGCCCCGCGTTGAGCGCGGTGCCGAACGGGGCCGAGGAGGGCACTTCGACGATCGTCAGGGGTACCTTCAGTTCCGCTGTGGCGCTGCGCACTTCGGGGTCGCTCGCGGCGATGCCGTGGAGCACGAGGACGAGCTCGACGTGGTCGTGGCGCTGCGCGTCGATCTGCGCGAACGCGGCTTTCAGGAAGGTCTGGCGCCGGGTGCAGAGGATCACCGAGACCGTTTCGGGGCCGGTCGGGTCGGCGGGGAGGCCTGGCGTTCGACGGGAGGAGGCGCCGTGTGCGGCGAGCGCGGACCGGCGCAGCCGGACGCTGTGCAGCTCCCGCAGCAGCGGGTCCTCGAGATCGGTGGCGTCGTACCGGTCGATGCGGTCGAGGAGATCGTCGCCGACCGCCTTCGCCCACTCGGGAGTCCTGCCGTGGGTGACGAGCGGGACGCCGGCGGCGGCCAGCCCGGCGACGGCGGCGGCCCCGGCGACGGTGCCCGGGTGGGAGTTCCAGTCGACGGCGACAGAGCGGAGGCCGCGGCAGCGTTCGATGTCGGTATCGGTCACCGCGCCGGACGAAGGAAGGGAGAACGCGCCGGCGGTCGTCGAGTGCACACGCCATCCGCGGCCGTCATAGGCCAGTACCGCGTCGTCGGCGGTCGCGTCCCAGCGGAATCCGATCGGGTTGACCGTCGATTCGTCGACCGGGGGGAGGTGGCGAGGGTCGGGGTCCTCGTGGACGGGCTCGCGGGGGTGGGGGAAGACCGCGCCAGGGCGCGAGTGCGGCGCCGGCACTTCGACGAGGCGGGCGTGGCCGTCCCAGTCTGGGACGGCCGCCGCGGGTATCGAATGCAGGACGATGTCGGCGCTCGGATAGGCGTCGAGTTCCGAGTCTTCACTGAGCGGGGCGAGGACGCGGCCCC
Source organism: Glycomyces lechevalierae (assembly GCF_027622945.1). Taxonomy (GTDB): domain Bacteria; phylum Actinomycetota; class Actinomycetes; order Mycobacteriales; family Micromonosporaceae; genus Glycomyces; species Glycomyces rutgersensis. The sequence goes on from NZ_JAPZVQ010000014.1 coordinate 36,254, forward strand.
AGGTTCCGGCCCCCCACTGCACTGCGGCCTCGCCGACCAGGCCGACGCGGGGCGCCTGCTGCCGTGCCAGGGGTGTGCGGCGGCCGCCGCAGGCGCGGACCAGCGAGGCAAGGTCCGCGGGCTGGTCGAGGATCGTCTCGATGGACCAGCGGCCGGACCGGTCCCGCCTGATGCGCTGCTCGGTCATGGTCTGCCAGGGTCGGGTGGGCGGCAGCGTGATCGAGGTGGGCCGGCTCGTCTCCGCCATCGCGGTGACCTCGATGTAGAGGTGGCGGGCCGAGGGCAGGTGTGCGGCGTAGTGCCGCGCGCGTACGAGGTCGGTAAGGGTGCGGGCGATCAAGATTGCGGGGCCAGGGAGTTGCCGTACGGCGTCGTCGCCGAGCGGAGCTCCGGGGAGCGATGCCAGTGTGCAGAGGACCGCTGGGTCAGGGGTGAACGGCGCCAACGATGCGGTGCCGTCGTCGAACCCGATGACGCCGACGAAGGAGGGGGCGTGCTGCAGCAGCGCACGCAGGCGCGTGCTGAACGGAGGGTCGCTGATCACATGGTCGCTTTCGGATGGTGTCGGGCGCCGCGGCGGGTCGGGTGTCGCCTGCGGGCCCTGATGCGGGGCCGGCGGCCCCGTGCCGCCCTCCGAGCGGGAAGGCGGCGCGGGGAGGTCCGTATAGGAACATGGTAACTGCCGGTAGCGAGGTGCACGGGCACGTCACCACCCGGTGGCCTCCAGCACCGCCTCGCCGGCGAACGGCCCCATCGTCGCCGAGTACGTGGCGGTGAGGTGGGAGTGGTCGCGGTACGTGCGGACGTTGCCGATCACGGCCGGGCATTCGCCGTCCGGGCAGATGTACGGCGTGAGGTCGTCGAACACCACGTTGCCGGGGAGGTCCTCGTAGCGCTCCTCCGGCGGTGGTTCGACCTGGCTGAAGTCGACCGGGGTGACGCAGCCTTCAGGGCCGTGCAGTTCCATGCATTCGGGGAGGTTCTCCTCGAGGCGCGGGATGTCGCGCAGCGCGAGGACCTGGATGCCCTGCTCGTCGAGTTGGCGCCAGCGCTCGGCGAACCCGTCGTAGACGCTCTCGCTCTCGGCGAACGACCGGGAGGCGAGCGTCACGACGAGGTCCGGCTTGATCCGTTCGATCTCGGCGGCGGCCTGCTCGTTCCAAGAAATGCAGGAGTCGTTGACGTTGCCCTCGTCGTCGTAAGGGGTGTCGGTGGTGAACTGGCACCCGTCCTTGGTGATGGACACCAGGTGCCACCCGTGCTCCTCCGATGCGGATTCGAAGGCCGGCACCCAGTGGGCGATTCGGGAGGCTCCGACGAGGAGCACCGTCTGATCGCTGGCGAGGTCGCCGAACTCGCAGACGATCGCGTCGGGGCCGTCCATCTGGGCATCGCAGCCCTGGTCGTACAGGGCGGGCAGGTCGAGTTCGTCGGTCAGCGGCGGGATGAACTCGGCCTCGGGGAGCGAGGCGGCCAGCTCCTCGTCGGTGAGGACCGCCGCGCCAGGATAGACGTCGGTGTCCTGCGCGGCTTCCTCGGCAGCGCCGGCGAGGCCGGCGTCCCGCTCCAGGACGCGCTGGTACGCAACGTAGGTGCCGGTCACCACCGGCGCGAGGAACAGGACCGCGAGCGCGAACGCCCATGCGGGGCTGGTCTTGAACCTCGGGAGGTTCGCGATCTTCTGCTGCACGATCCATGTGGTCGCGGCGGCGAGCGCGAGCGAGGCGAGTAGGACGTACGCACCGCCGCGCCAGGAAGCGTGGTCGCGTTCGGCGACCTGAAGGTACATGAGCAGCACCGGCCAGTGCCAGAGGTACAGCGCGTAGGACCAGTCGCCGACCACGGTCAGCGGTTTCGCCGTGAGGAGACGGTCGACGGACACGGGCGAACCGGTCTGGCCCGCGATCATGATCGCGGTGGCGGCCAACAGCGGCCAGAACGCGATGTACCCGGGGAACATCGCGGAGACGTTGAAGAGCGCCCCGCAGGCGAACAGAGCGATCAGGCCGCCCCAGCCGAGGACGATCCGGACACGGACGGAGGGGTTGAGGTACGGCAGTACGACGGCGAGCATGCCGCCGAAGGCGAATTCCCACAGCCTGGCCCCGGTGTCGAAATAGGCCCAGGGCTGGTTCGCGGCGGTCTGGAGGACCGAGTACGTGAGCGAACCCGTGAACACCATCGAGCATGCGGTGAAGACCAGCCACTTCGGGTCGGCGCCGAACCGGCGCACCGCCAGCAGCACCAAGCCCATGAGGGCCAGCCACACGAAGTAGAACTGCCCTTGGATCGAGAGCGACCAGAAATGCTGGAGTGGACTCGTGCCCTGGTCGCGGGTCAGATAATCGACCGATTTCTCCGCCAGCAGCCAGTTTTCGTAGTAAAGCGCCGACGCGAACGATTCCTTCAGGATCTCGGCCCAGCGGGACGGCGGCATCCACAGGTAGGCGGCCACGAGGACGCCTACGAGGACCACGGCGACCGTGGGCAGCAGACGGTGGGCCAGCCGGGCGAGGAACCGGAGAGGTTCGATCCGGCCCTTCCGCTCGATGGAACGCAGGAGGGAACCGGTGATCAAGAAGCCGGTGAACAGGAGGAACACGTCGACGCCGCCGGAGACGCGGCCGAACCAGATGTGGTAGACGGCGACGAGGAGGACGGCGACGGCGCGGAGGCCCTGCAGCTCAGGGCGGAACGCTCGATGCTGCGGCTCCGGTCGCTGACGCCGCGGCGGGCCGCCGCGCTCTGTTGCCGCAGCCGGAGAAGCGGCGTCTCGCACGATGCTGAGCTGCATCGTCTCGTCCACACCGCGGGATGGGGCGTCGTATCGGGTCATCGGGGAGTGTCGGGCTTTCTGCAATGGAGGTGGCGGGCCCGCTGGGGATCGGGTCTGCGGCGGGGAGAGCGTTGCGGCGAAGCAGGTGCGCCGGAGGAGAGGCGGCCGTCGGTCGTCGCGAGGCGAGAATATCAGTGCAGGCGATGGTGCGGTGTTGTTGCTGGTAGAGGTGGCTTAGGAAGTGATGCCCGGGTCGGCGACGCCGGTGTCCTCGGGAGAGGACGCGTTGTGCGCGATGTCCCATTCGGCCACGGCCCCGTCGAGGTCGCCTTCGGCGCCGATCCATTCGAGGACCTTCGGGAAGTCGGTCTGCGCGGTCTCAAGGTGCACCGTCATGGACTCGCGGTCGCGGAGGAACTCCTCGATGTTTGCTGTGACTGTGGCGACATAGTCGCGGCAGACCTCGATGCGCCGTTCGAGCGGCCAGTCCTGGACGCCCATGACGATCCCATGGCCGTAGCTCCTGATCGACGAGGCCTTGAACGGGGAGTCCCAGCGGGCCAGATGCGACTGGGCCACCGCTTCCGGGTCTCGGAGGAGGTGCACGTACTTTGTCGCGCGGTGGTCGTACCGTTCGGCGAGCCGACCCAGGAACCAGGAGAGCCGGTTGTCGACTTCGATGTGGTCGTCGGGGAAGTCGAGCCGGTCCGAACCGACGAGCCTGGCCCGCGATTCGTGCCCGACGCTGAAGTTGTCGAGGTGCTCACAGGCTCGGGCGAAGGTCACCGATCCGCAACGACCAGTGCAGAGTACGAAGACATTGGTCATTCAGACAGTCTGCCATGGACCGTGCACGCATCGAAGTGCGCCGATTCGGGCCCTCGACCGACGGTTCGTCTCGATCGGCGGGTCTCGGCCGGAGGGGGACGCTGCGGCGGAGAGTCGGTACGATGTGGACCCGCCTCGGCACCGATTCCCCTTGAGAAGAGCGCATCATGGGCATTCGCACCCTCTTTTCCCGATCGCGCGGCAGCGCCGCCCGCGACAGCGCCGGTTCCGGCCGCTCGAATGGCTTCCTGCACGTTGCGGCCAGCAGGTTCGAGATCGGAGTGTTCAACGAGCAGTGGCTCGAATACCGCTGGCAGTTGTTCGAGACGCTCGCACTGCCCTCGCTCGACGCCCAGACCGAGAAGGACTTCGTGTGGGTGCTCGGCGTCGACCGCGACATGCCGCAGCAATTCCGCGAGCGCCTCGACGGCCTCGCCGCGACCCGGCCCTACCTGCGGCTGCTCGAACTCGAGCTGCTCGACGACTTCGAACCGCGGTTCCAGCGCTGGTGCGCTGAAACCGCTGCGGCGCAAGGCGCCCCATATGTGCTGACCACCCGGATCGACAACGACGACGCCGTCCGCTCCGACCTGTTCGGCGAGATCCAGCGGGCCGCACGTGGCCTCCTCGAAAGCGGCAGCTCACTGCCCGCGGCGATCACCGCGACGTCCGGGTACCAGTGGGTGCCCGCGACCGGCCAGGGGTTCCGCGCCTACCACCACAGCCACTCGATCGGCACCTCCCTGCTCGAGGCCGCGGCCGAGTTCACCTCGGTCTACGGCAAGAACCACCGGCGCCTCCCCGACTGGGTGGTCGAGCGGGACGGCTCCGTGCAGCACCTCGGCGGCGACACCCGCTGGTGGCTCTACGCCACCACGGCGACCTCGCTCGTGCTGCTGCGCACCGGGAAAGGTTTGCGGGACGGCACCATCGCGAACCCCGGCGCCCACGAGATCGACGACGAGGCGCTCCGCTCCTTCGGCGTCACCGAAGCCGGGCGGCTGCGCTCCATCGAGGAGCCCGCGCTCGTGGAGCACCACCTCGAACTCGTCGACGAAGGCAAGCGCGTCGACCGCGCCATCAAAGGCGTCCGGGCGGAGCTGCGGAAGGAGCCGACGGGCCCGGCACTGCAGGCGAAGCACCGGGAACTCCACGACCGGCGCAAGGAACTCGCCCGCGCCTGGGTCGCCTAGGACCGGGTCGCCCAGGACTCAGCCGAACAGCCGGCGCAACCTGCCCGCGGCCCGTCGCGGCAGCGACCGCTGCACCGGTGCAGGCGTCGCGCCCTCGAGACGTGCCAAGGCCGCCTTGAGGTCCGCGATCTCGCGGCGGCGCGCCTCGGCCTTCGAGTCCTCGGTCAGGAACCACGCGCCCGGCTCGGCCCGGCCGACACCCCACACCGCATCCAGCACCGCGTCCAGGTCTTCCCCCGGCTCGCGCAGACGCTCGGCGCGAGCCAGCGCGGCGGTGCGGTCCAGCCGCACCCGCAGCGGACCGACGCGGCTGGGCACGGCGGTCTCGACCCGCCCGAGACGCCGCTCGTCCGCGAACCGGACCAGGCCCTCGACGCCGTCGGGGCGCGGGACCGCACCGGGGGCCAGGGTCAACTGGAACGGCACCGGAGCGACCGTCGCAGGCGTCCTCTCCAGGAACCGGACCCGCGCGTCGCCGCGGAAGGTCTCGCGGATGAGCCGCAGGTTCAGGAGCGGGTCCTCCAGCGGCGCGACACGTTCCTCGGTGAGCGACGCCCACGGCCCGGTCAGGACCACCTCGATGTCGGCGGGCGCCCCGGAGAGCACCGCGTTCACCGTGGCGCGGACCGGCTCCAGCCGAGCGCCGTCGGCGTCGACCACGACGCGCACGTACGGGGTCTCCCAGGCCCGTCCCGCCTCGGCGCGCAGATGCCGTAGCGACGGGATGCGGTTGGCCGCGAACGGTCGACGGTACCGCTTGCCCTCCTCGCGGCGGGCCTTCATCTGCGACATCCCGAGGTGCCATGCCGTCGCTTCGGCGTCGGCCGTGAAGAACGCCCCCTGCTGGGCCATCCGGTAGCCCAGGTCCGTGTCGCTGCCGAGGGGCATCGTGGCGTCCGTGCCGCCGCAGTCGTCGTACATGGCGCGGGTGAAGGAGATGGTCGCCCCGTTCGCGATCGTGAACGCCCGCACCGGGTCCTCCACCACGCCGCCGGACTCCTTGACGAGCGCGACCTCCCAGTCCTCGCTCACGTCGCGGCCCGCGAACAAATTCGCGACCCGACCCGCCCCGACCGCCTCGCGCACCCGCCCGGGATCGAGCGGGTCGGCGCCGAGATCGATGTCGACGAAGGCGAGCTTCCCGATCACCGCGAAGTAGTCGCCGAACTCGTGCCAGCGCGCGTGCGCCTCGACATGGTGCGCCCCCGCGACCACATCCGAGTCCAACCGCACGATGAGCTCACCTTCCGCGGCGGCGACCCCGGCGTCCACGGCGGCGGCGATGCCCCACCGGCCCGGCCGGTTCGGCACGATCCGCGTCGCGGCGGGGCGCACGTCGGGCAGCCGCAGCGGCGGCTCGCTGCCGTCGTCGACGACGACCGCCTCGAGCAGGTCCGCCGGGTACGTCTGCGCCGCCAGGGAGGCGAGCACCAGGTCGAGCTTGTCCTGGCCTCCGAACGCGGGCACGACGACCGAGACCCGTTTCGTGGGGGTCCATTCGCCGAGGCGCGCGGGGGTGAGCGAGCCGCTGTCGTTCCGGAAGGCGCGCAGCGGCGGGGTCGGGTTCTCCATGATGAGCAGAGTTTACTTCCGGTCCTGGTCCGCCCCTGTGCGCGAGGGTACGTGCGCGTGAACCCGCGGCAGTCGGTTGCTGACCTCGGCTATGGTCTTCTGCGGGGGCGGCGCGAGGCACGCAGGTGCCACCGCGAGGGCCCCTGGCGCGTGTCATCGGTTGGGACGATGAAGCGGTCCCGGACGATCCCGCCGGGACCCCGGCACCCGCCTCCGCGACACCGCCGCCACCGCCGCCACGTCCAACGGTGGGACCATCCCCCTGCATAGGAACAATGACCACGAACTCCCGCTCCCGGTCCTCCGCCCAGCCTCCCGAGCACCTCTTCGGCACTGCGCTGGCGGACGCCGCGCTGCCCGCGATCGCCGGCAGCGCGATCCGGGGCGGCTCGCTCCTGGGCCGGTCGATCCTCGCCTCCCGGGCGGCCGACGGCGCCTCCGACCCCGCCGCCGCGCTCGCCGGCACCCGGCCCGACGCCCTCCGCGAGCTCGCCCGCGCCCTCGCCCAGCGGCCCCTCGCCGACGACGACACCGCACTGGCACTCGCCCTCTACGACCGGGCGCGTGAACTCGACCCTTCCGGGGGACCCGACCTGCACCGGGCCCTCCACTTCCGACTCGCCGTCTGGAAGGCCGCTTCGCAAGACACCGGCTTCCTGGAGCAGGACGATCGCGTCGCGAGACTCCTCGAGTCGGCCCCCGAAGACCACGCCGCCGCCTACGCCGCCGAAGCCGCACGCGGTGACGAGCAGGCCTGGTTCACCGCGTTCCGCCGCTTCGCAGACTGGGACGACGTCGTGCTCGCCGACGACGACGCTGCGCTCCCCCTCCTCGACCGGCTCCGCGCCGCACCGGGCGTCCCCGGCACTGTGGACGGTCCGCTCATCTCGGTCGTCATGACCTCCCACCGGCCCGGACCCGAGCTCATCACCGCCGTCCGGTCCTTGATGGACCAGTCCTGGCGCAACTGGGAACTCCTCCTCGTCGACGACGCCTCCGGTCCCGACCACGACCCGATCCTGCGTCAGGCCGCCGCGCTCGACGGGCGCGTCACCCTCCTCGCCCAGAGCGCCAACGGCGGCACCTACCGCGCCCGCAACCGCGCCCTCGCCAAAGCCGAGGGCGAGTTCACCGCCGGACTCGACTCCGACGACTGGGCCCACCCGCGCTGGCTCGAAACGCTCGCCGCGCCGCTGCTCGCCGACGCCGGCGCCGTCATGGCCGCGAGCATCGGCATCCGCGCCACCGGCGACCTCCGCCTGTTCACCGGCCCCGCTCAGAGCCTCGCCAAGCTCTTCTCCACCCCGATCCTCTTCCGCACCAGGCCGGTACGCGAAAAGCTCGGCTACTTCGACGTCACGCGCAAAGGCGCCGACACCGAGTTCCGCCTGCGCCTCCAGAAGACCTTCGGTGCCCGCCGCTGGGTCCGCTTGGAGGCCAAGCACACCGTGGTCCGCCAGAGCCCCACCTCCCTCTCCGGCGGTGAAGTGGGCGAAGGCTGGATGCACCCGCTGCGCGCCGCCTACGAGGCGGGGTTCCACCACTGGCACCGCCAGATCCAGTCCAAACGCGCCAAGCCGTATCTGGCCGACGCCGCCCTCGACCGGCCCTTCCCCGCACCCGGCCCGCTCTTGGGCGCGAAGCGCACCACTGTGGCCGACCGCGTCTACATCGGCGACTGGCGCTATGACGGGCCGCAGCAGCGGGCGATGCTCGCCCTCCTCGAAGACGACGCCGCCGCCGGCGTGAAGGTCGCGATCGCCCACTACGAGAGCTGGACCGCGATCGCCGACCGGTACGTGCCAGTCGGGAACGCGGCGGTCCGCCGGGCCGCCGCCGCAGGCGCCGAATGGGTCGACCTGCGCGAGATCCGTGCTGAAGGGGCGCTGGCCGCCGACGAGGCGATCGCCGCCGCCGTCGCGTTCGACTTCCCCGACGCCGGGATCGGGCCGATCGACGTCATGCCGCCCGCCGCGGAAGAACCGAAGGCGCCGGTCGGGCGCACCTCGCCCGCCCGCGCCGCCGCCGGCCGCGCCCGCTCGCTCGCCGGACGCCTCAAGCGCCTGCCGCGCAAGCTCTTGCGCGGCAAGAAGGCCGCGCTGCGGCGCGGCCTCGGCAAGGCCGCCGGGAAACTGCGGGTGCTGCGCGCCCGCGTCCGCCCGACCGAGCAGGACCTGCTCGGCGTCCCCACCGCCGAGCAGCGCCGGTCGCTGGCACTGTGGACCGACCGCCTCAACGTCGGCTGGTCCGCAGAGGCCAGAGCCCATCTGGGCGGGCTCGCCCGCTCGGAAGCGGAGCTCCCGGCGCTGCGGATCGCGGCGATGGAGGCCCTGGTCGACTGGCACGAGGCCGACGACCGCGCCGAGCGGCGCCACCTCGAGCTCGACGTCGTGATCGTCTCCAACTTCCACCTGCCCGGCGGCTCCTCCTCCTCCAATGCGGAGGAGATCCAGGCGTTCCGGCGAGCGGGTCTCAAGGTGGGCCTGCTGCACTACCCGATCTACGACTGGCCGCTGGTGCGGCCGGTCAACGACAAGATCCAGCGACTGCTCGAGGACGACGGCGTCGAGTGGATCACCGCTCATGACCGGGTCGACTGCGACCTGGCGATCGTGCGGTTCCCGCGGATCATGATGCGGCCCATGGACGACCTGCCGGACCTGCGGCCCCGCCGGACGGTCCTCGTGGTCAACCAGACCCCGTGGCACTACTACGGTCCGAAGCTCGGCCGCCGCCTCACCTGGGACGTGCGCAGCGTGCACCGCAATCTCACGGACTGGCTCGGCGAGCACACCTGGTACCCGCAGGGCCCGGTGGTCCGCGAGGCCCTGCTGCACGACCACGCCGAGGAGATCGAAGGCATCGACCTCTCGCCGGACTACTGGTACGCGGTGCTCGACGCCGCGCAGTGGCGCCGCGAGGGCCGCCGCCCGGGGGCGGGCCCGATCCGCATCGGCCGCCACACCCGCGACCACGCCCACAAGTGGCCGGAGACCCCCGAGCAGATCCTGGCCTGCTACCCGGGTTCGGAAGACTTCGAGGTCCACGTGCTCGGCGGCGCGAACGCCGCCAAGGCACTCCTGCGGCGGCTGCCCGAGAACTGGACGGTGCTTCCGTTCGGGTCGGTGCAGCCCAGGGACTTCCTGCATCGCATGGACGTGCTCGTGTTCTTCATCGCCGACTCCAGCGAGGAGGCGTTCGGCCGAACCCCGCTCGAGGCGATGGCGGTGGGGCTGCCCTGCGTGCTGCCGCGCAGTTTCGAGCCGCTGTTCGGCGACGGCGCGGTCTACTGCGAACCCGAGGAGGTCGAGGCCCGCGTGAGGGAGCTCATGGACGACCCGGAGCTGTACGCCGCGCAGTCGGCGCGCGCCGTCGACCGCGTCGAGCGGCGCTACTCGTACGATGCGCTGCTGGACCGGGTCGCGACCCTCGGCGTCCGTGTCCCGACCGCGGCGGACCTGCGGTGACGGCCGTGGGAGAGCACCGCGTCCCGCCGCTCGGCCCGATTCCCGGGAGCCGCCGCCGAGCCCTGCGCAAGCTCACCGGCCGGCTCGAGCACGGGTTCTCGACCGAGGCGATGCCGGAGCTGCGCCGCCTGCTCGGCTCGCCCGAGGAGACCGCCGCGACGCGGCTCGAGGCGGGCGCGGCCCTGCTCGATTGGCAGGAGCGGCGCCGCCGCGGCCGCGCCTCGGCCGCACGAGTCGACCTCGACATCGTCATCGTCTCCCACTTCGCGCTGCCGGGCGGCAATTCGACGGCCAACGCCGAAGAGATCAAGGCCTACCGCGAGGCGGGCCTCAAGGTCGGCCTGTTGCACCACCCGGTGTTCCACTGGGACGTCTCGCGGCCGCTGAACGACAAGATCGCGGGCCTGGTCGACGGAGCGTCGGTGCGGCTTCTGAACGCCTGGGACCCGGTCGCGTGCGCCTTGCTCATCGTCCGGCTCCCGACCGTGGCGCTGCGACTGCGAGACGACCTCCCGGCGATCGACGCCGCCCGCACCGTGCTGATCGTCAACCAGACCCCGTTCAAGTTCTACGGCCCCGAAGGGGGTGTCGAGGAGGCCTGGGACGCCGAGCGGGTTCTCGCGAACCTGAACGCCTGGGTCGGCCCGCACACCTGGTTCCCGGTGGGCCCCATGGTCCGCCGCTCACTGCTCGACCACCACGCCGACGTGGTCGCCCGGACCGACCTCGCCGCCGCGGACTGGACCGAATGCCTGGACCCGGCCCTGTGGCGGCGCGACGCCCCACGGCCGGCGGACGGCCGCATCCGCATCGGGCGCCACTCCCGGGACCACCCCCTCAAATGGCCCGAATCGCCTGAGCGCCTACGTGAATGCCACCCCGCCGACGATGACTTCGAGGTCCACGTGCTCGGCGGCGCCGGCACTGTCGCCGAACGGCTCGGCAGCATCCCCGCGAACTGGACGGTCCACGCGTTCGGCGCGATGGACGCCCGCGAGTTCCTGCACGGCATCGACGTCTTCGTCTACTTCATCGCAGAGGAGGGCCGCGAGGCCTTCGGCCTGGCACCACTCGAGGCCATGGCCGCGGGCGTGCCGGTGGTCATGGACCCCCGCTTCGAGCCCTTGTTCGGTGCGGCGGCGCGGTACTGCGAGCCCGGCGAGGTCGCCGCGACCGTGCGCGCCCTCATGGCCGACCGCGAAGCCTATGCGGCGCAAGTGGAGCGGGCGCACCTGATCGTGGACGAGCGGTTCTCGCACGCCGCACTCCTGCGCCGCGTGGCGGCCCTGGGCGTGCCGGCCGCCGGGCACTGAGACAGCACTGCGAAAGGGGCGCCGCGCGGATTGCGCGGCGCCCCTTTCTCGTTGAGCTCGTTCGGCTCTCGTGGCTAGACGAGGCCCTTCTTCTCCAGGGCGGAGCAGACGGTGTCGACGATCTTGCCGGTCACCAGGTAGGGGTCCATGTTCGCGTTGGGGCGGCGGTCCTCGAGGTAGCCCTTCTTGTCCTTCTCGACCTGCCACGGGATGCGGATCGAGGCGCCGCGGTTGGAGACGCCGTAGGAGAACTGGGTGTAGTGGGCGGTCTCGTGGGCGCCGGTGAGGCGGTCCGCGATGCCGTCGCCGTAGACGGCGATGTGCTCGGCGGGCTTGTCGTCCTGGCCGAGGGCCTCGCACGCGGCGATGATGGGCTCGTAGTCCTCGCGCATCGCCTTGGTGGAGAAGTTGGTGTGGCAGCCGGCGCCGTTCCAGTCGCCCTTGGCGGGCTTGGGGTCGATGGTGGCGGAGACGTTGAAGTCCTCGGCGGTGCGGTAGAGCAGCCAGCGCGCGAGCCACAGCGAGTCGGAGACCTCGAGGGCCGACGCGGGGCCGACCTGGAACTCCCACTGGCCGGGCATGACCTCGGCGTTGATGCCGGAGATCGGGAGGCCCGCGGCGAGGCAGTTGTCGAGGTGCTTCTCGACGATCTCGCGGCCGAAGATCTCGTCGGCGCCGACGCCGCAGTAGTAGCCGCCCTGGGGGGCCGGGTAGCCGCCCTCGGGGAAGCCGAGCGGGCGCGAGCCCACCATGAAGGTGTACTCCTGCTCGATGCCGAACCAGGACTCCTGGCCGGCGTACTGCTCGGAGAGCTCGGCGGTCTTGGCGCGGGTGTTGGTCGGGTGCGGGGTGAAGTCGGTGTCGAGGACCTCGCACAGGACCAGGATCGAGTCGCCGCCGCGGATGGGGTCCGGGGTGACCTTGACGGGGCGCAGCACGCAGTCGGAGGAGTGGCCCTCGGCCTGGTTGGTGCTGGAGCCGTCGAAGCCCCAGATCGGGGGCTCCTGGCCCTCGTCGAGGATCTTGGTCTTGGAACGCAGCTTGGCCGTCGGCTCGGTGCCGTCGATCCAGATGTACTCGGCCTTGATAGCCATCAGGTAGGAGCCCTTCAAACGGTGACGCGGTCCAGCCTGGCTCGATCCGCGCCGCAGAGCAGGCGAGCCGTGAAGCTGTGCTGCCACGCTCCCAAAAAGCAATTTCTCGTTCGTTGAAGTCGTGTAAACAGTCTGTTAACCGCTGCTGTGCGTGAGCAATGAGACGCTGTGAGTCCGGCTCACCCTATTTTCGGGGATAAAATCTGTTTCACCCCGTATCCCCGATCAGTCCCTTTTCGTTCTAACAGTTGCGAGCGGCGAGAACGCTCGCGCTCAGGTTCAGGACGACGGGGGAGACGATGGGACGCATCGCCGGAGGCAGCGAGGTCACTCGCCGCGCCAGCGTGCTCCGATTCCTCCTCGGCGCCGCGCTCACCGCATTCGGCTCCCTGCTTCTAGGGGCCTTCGCGATGGCCGCATCCGCTTGGGCATCAGACGATTCCACACCATCGCAGGGCCTTGCCGCGATGACCGACCCCCTCTCCGCAGAGGTGTCCGACATGTCGCGCCTGGCCGCGCGACTGGTCCCGCAGAACCAGCAGGGACATCGGACTCCGGCGGCGCAGGGGGAGGTCTCGGGGCTGGTGTCGGGCCTGGAAGAGCCGGTGGGATCCCTGGTGGACGAGACGGACGGGGCTGTTCGCACTGCGTTGCAGGGCGATGCCGTGCCTGGCCTACTCGACTTGGATGACGAGTCCGTCGGAGACCGCACCGCTGAAGTAGTGGCACCGCTGGTGGGAAACCTGGTGAAGGGAACGGCCTCCATTGCGGACGGCCCGGCCCCCGCGGTGCCCGGTGTCTACGAGACTGTCGCGCCCTCGACCGATCCGGTCGACGTACTGGCGCGACTGGTGACCGATGGCCTGCGCCTCGACGACGGGACGACGCCCGGGAGCGTCCCCGTCGGTGCCGCAGGACAACCGAGCTTCACCTCGCTTGCAGCACAGCAGGTCTCCGATGAGGTGGCGGCGTCGCTCCAAGGAGCGGAAAGCGGCCGGCCGGCCGCCGCCGCCGAGTGCTCCGCCGAACACGAGCGGAGGGCGGACCGATCCACCGTCGAGGACGTGCGCGGCGTGCCGCGCACCTGGGCCAGACCGTGGCTGTACGACGGCCCCGGACTGCCTGACCTGAAGATCATCCCCGGTGGGGCCTCAGGCTCGACCGTTGGTATCAGCGTCGACAGCGGCCACACCGCTGTCTGCGTCTCCCCGTCCGCCGCGGGGGAAGAGGTGTCACTCTCCCGCACGGTGATCGGGGAATTGGGGCGGCCGTTGGACCGCGCCGCCGAGCTGTCCGTCGCCCCAGACTAGGGCCTCCGCGCGTCGGTGCGCGGGGAACTTGAAGTCCGCCTTCAAACTCTCCCTCCGGTTGCAGTGCATGGGGTCTCGATCCCACACCCTCCGGCGCTCCGACGCGCGGAAGCCAGTCGCACCACCCGCCTCCGAACGGGGCGGGAAAGACGATCCAAGTCGCCCGGGACCTCCGGGCGCACAACCCAGAAGGAAATCGCAACTCATGCGCAAGGTTCTCACTGTCGCCGCCGTCGCCGCCGGCGCTGCCGCTCTCTCCGCCGCCCCCGCCCTGGCGGGCAACAACTCCGGTGTCGACGCCGGGCCGGTCAGCCTGGTGAACATCGACGCCTCGAGCGCCGCCCACTGGCAGATCTGCGGCCAGAACGTGCTCGCCCAGTCCTTCGCCCAGGACTGCGACAACCGCGACCACATCGGCGAGGGCCCGCAGTCCGGCGTCAACGCCGGCGAGGTCTCGCTCGCGAACCTGGACGCCGCGTCCGCCGCCCACTGGCAGATCTGCGGCCAGAACGTCGGCGTCTCGCCGTCGCTCGACCAGATGTGCAAGAACTACGACCACATGCCGGCTTCCGCCGAGTAGCCACTGCGGTCGTCAAGACCCCGTCGGCCGGTCGTTTGGTCGGCCCGACGGTTCCAGAAAGTACTTCGAAACGGGGGAAATTCATGCGCAAGTCCACCTACGTCCTCGCCGCCGCCGCCGGCATCGCCGCGATCGGTGCCGCCGCTTCGCCGGCGCTGGCCGAGAACTCGGGCGTGACTGCCGGTCCGGTCAGCCTCGTGAACGTCGACGCCTCGAGCGCCGCGCACTGGCAGATCTGCGGCCAGAACGTGCTGACCCAGTCGTTCGGCCAGGTCTGCGACAACCGCGACCACATCGGCGAGGGGCCGCAGTCGGGCGTCACCGCCGGTGACACGTCCCTGGGCAACCTGGACATCTCGGACGCCGCCCACTGGCAGATCTGCGGCCAGAACGTCGGCGTCGCGCCGTCGCTCGACCAGCAGTGCCTGAACTACGACCACATGCCCAACACGGCGCAGTAGGTCGGTCTTCGGGGCGGGCCCGCCGGGCCCGCCCCTCCCAACTCGAAAGGAAACACACTCGATGCGCAAGACCATCGCAGCCGCGGCCTTCGCCGCCGCCGGTGTCGCCGTCCTCGGTGCGGCCGCTCCCGCCATGGCGCAGAGCTCGGGCGTCAACGCCGGGGCGGTCAGCCTCGTCAACATCGACGCTTCGGACGCGGCCCACTGGCAGATCTGCGGTCAGAACATCCTGACCCAGTCGTACGACCAGAACTGCGACAACACCGACCACATGGGCGACGGCTCGAGCTCCGGCGTGAACGCGGGCGACGTCTCCGGCGTGAACGTGGACGCCTCGGACGCGGCGCACTGGCAGATCTGCGGCCAGAACGTGCTGACCCAGTCGTACTTCCAGGACTGCGACAACCGCGACCACATCGGCGACGGTGCGGACTCCGGTGTGCAGGCGGGCGACGTGACGCTCGGCAACCTCGACGCTTCGGACGCGGCCCACTGGCAGATCTGCGGCCAGAACGTCGGCGTCTCGCCGTCGCTCGGCCAGCAGTGCCTGAACGCCGACCACATCCACGACGACGGCGACATGCCCGACAAGGGCGACGACCAGGGCGACTACTAAGTCCTTGGGCTTCCTCGGGCTTGGTCGCGCGGTAAGTAGATGAAGATGCGAAACACCACCATGGTCGCGGCCTCGGCCGTAGCCGCCGCCGCTGCGGCGGCGATCTCGGGCGGAGCCGCCTCGGCGTCCACGCCCGACTGGCTGACCGTCGCCTCCGTGGACTCTGAGCACGAGACGATGCTGCCCGCGGTGTGCGAGACCGGCGAGACCGGCGCGCTCACCGACACCGCGTGCGAGAGTCTGCTCGGCAGCGACACCGAGGGCGAGGCCGAGACGCTCGGCCAGGAGGTGCCGGAGTCCCCTGGGGGCTACGGCATGCCGTCCCTCGCGAACGTCGATCTGCGGGACTTCGCCAAGTGGCAGGTCTGCGGCATCGCCGTGGCGAGCCCGGCGGCACCGGCCGAGTGCGACAACTCGATCCCGGGCCCGAAGGAGCCGGTGGGACCCGGAAGCGGGATCTCCCTGGTGAACGCGGAGACCGCCGGAGCGTTCGATTGGTCCGTCTGCGGCATCGCCGTGGGGCAGACCGGTGAGGCGACCGACTGCTGACCAGTCGGGCCTTTCATACCCAAGCGGCCGGAGCCTGTTGGCTCCGGCCGCTCCCTTGCGTCCTTAGTAGTGCGCTTTTTTAGTACGTGACGCTCCAGCGCTGGCCCTGCGCGAGGCGCACGGCCTCGCCCCGGACGATCACCGCGGTGTCGCAGGAGGACACGAGCTCGAGCGCGGTGACCTCGCCGCCGCTCCAGGCGAGGCGCTCGATCGTGACGCCGCCGCGGGCCCGCAGGCCGCGGACCTCGCCTTCGGGCCAGGCGCTCGGCAGCGCGGGCAGCAGTTCGAGGACGGGCGCGCCGTCCTGGGTGCGGTGCGACTGGACGAGCATCTCGGCGATCGCGGCGGTGGTGCCGAAGTTCCCGTCGATCTGGAACGGCGGGTGCGCGCACAGCAGCGACGCGTAGACCCCGCCGTCGGCGTACTCGACGCCTTCGCCGCGGAAGCCCACGGGCGTCAGGAACTCCCCGAGCAGGCGGTGGGCGCGGTCGCCGTCGCCCAGGCGCGCCCACAGCGCGGTCTTCCACGCGAGGGACCAGCCGGTGCCGGCGTCGCCGCGCGCTTCGAGGCTCTTCTTCGCGGCGTCGAGGAGTTCGGGGGAGTCGGCGAACGAGTCGCCGGGGTAGACCCCGTACAGGTGGGAGACGTGCCGGTGGTGCGGCTCGGACTCCTCGTGCTCGGCGGCCCATTCGAGGAGTCGCCCGTCGGCGCCGATCTTCGGCCCGGCGAGGCTCGGCATGGCCTCCTTGATGCCCTTGACGAGCTGGAGGTCGTCGCCGTGCAGGGTCTCGGCCACGACGTCGGCGGCTTCGAGGACGAACGCGAACAGCTCGCGCACGAGCGTCGCGTCCATCCCGGTGGACTCGTCGACCGCCGAGTTCCCCTGGGGGGTCACGAATTCGTTCTCGGGGCTGGTGGCGGGGCTCGTGACGAGCGTGCCTTCCCTGCCCTCCGAGAGGCGGTCGAATGCGAACCGGGCCGCGCCGAGGACGACCGGCAGGCGGTCGGCCAGGAACTCCTCGTCGCGGGAGAAACGCCAGCGCTCGGCGATGTGCATGGAGAGCCACAGGCCGGCCATGGGCCAGTTCTGCCAGCACGCCCGGTGCTGCACCGGCGTGGTGAGGCGCCAGTAGTCGGTGTTGTGGTGGCAGCACCAGCCGCCCGCGTCGTAGAGGCGGCGCGCGGTCTCGACGCCGGTGCGTGCGAGGTCGCCGACGAGGTCGAACAGGGGCTCGTGGAACTCCGGCAGCGCGCAGGTCTCGGCGGGCCAGTAGTTCATCTCCACGTTGATGTTCGTGGTGTAGTCGCAGTTCCACGGCGGGGTGACGTGGTGGTTCCAGATGCCCTGCAGGTTCGCGGGCTGGGTGCCGGGCCGCGAGGAGCCGATGAGGAGGTAGCGGCCGAACTGGAAGGCGAGCACGGCGAGGTCCTCGTCCTGGCCGCCGGCGGCGCGGCGGTGCAGGCGCTCGGCCGTGGTCGCATTGTCCGCAGCAGTGTCCACAGGGGCCTGTGGACGGAGGTCGAGGGCGACGCGGTCCATGACCTCGCGGTGCGCGGTGACGTGCGTGTCGAGGAGGGTCTGCCAGCCGTCGGCGGCGGCCCGCTCGGCTTCGGCGCGGGCGGCCTCGAGTGCCGCCTGCTCGTCGAAGTCGGAGCGGAGGGCGACGTAGACCTCGATCTCGCGGCACCCGGTGAAGCGGTGGCCGCCGTCGATCTCGGTGACTTCGCCGTCGGTGCGGAGCCGCGTGCTGAGTCCGAGGCGCCGCACGCCTTCGGCTGACGAGTAGTCGGCGACGCCGCCCGCGACGCTGATGGGCGCGAACCCGGTGAACTCGAATCCCGTTGCGCTGGAAGCGGATTCGCCGCCCTCGTGGGGCCATTCGAAGCGGAGGTCGAGATCGAAGGGGTCGTCGGCGGTCCACCGCAGGGCGATGACCTGGTACGCGGCGGAGGCGAAGGCCTGGTGGGCGACGCGGCCGCGCACGATCGCGGCGACGCCGTCGCGCAGGTCGAGTTCGCGCCGTTCCCCTGCCGCAGGGTTTTCAGAGGCGCTGCCGGTGTGCGTCGCGACGAACGCGCCGGCGGGCTGGTACGCGTCGCACTCCTTGCCGGTCATGCCGGTCACGAGCTGGTCGGCGGCGAAGTAGTCGCCGCGGCGGACCGCTTCGGCGGCCTGGGCGGCGAGACCTTCGGCGCCTTCGGGAACACTCCAGGATCCGTCGCCCGCCCAGAAGCCGTCCTCGTTGAGTTCGATGCGCGGGCCCCACAGCATCGCGCCGATGCGGCCCTCCCCGATGGGAAGGCCCTCGTGCCAGGCGCCGGGGGCGGTGTCGTAGGTGAGCTTCAATGCTGCAGACATACGTAGATCCTATAGGATCTACGATCTCCGGGGCAGGCTCGACCCTTCGTTACCGTATCGAGCTGCAACCCCGCCCACTCCGGCCGCGTGATGAGAATGCCCATCATGAATCCGGCACATTCTCTTCCTGGCAGATGAAAAAGAGAGCAACCCAGTGGAACTCAAGCACTCCCTCAAGCAGGCCGGTCGCTTCGGCCTCTCCGCCGCGGCGGGCCTCGTCGGCTCGCTCGCCCTCGCCTCGGCCGCGCAGGCCGCGATCGTCACGATCCCCATCAACCCCGGCAATGTGCCCACGACCGCCGAGGACTTCCAGAACTCCTGCGACAACCTCCCTGACGGCCAGGGAGTCGGCGTCGACGGCTGGGTCTTCGTCCTCCCGGCCGCCGCGGGCGCCGAAGGCAACTTCATCTCGGTCACCGCGACCTTCGAGGACGCCGAGGGCGTCGAGCACGTCCTCAGCACCGACGGCGACGGCGGCATCGTCTCCGGCTCGGGCGACAACAAGGCGTACATCACCGCGCCGCTCGGCTGGACCCTGGTGGACGCCGAAGCCGACGTCGAGGACCCGGACGAAGGCGCCCAGTTCAACCTGACCCACACCTGCCCGGGCACCCCGGGCGAGGAGGAGTCCAGCCCGGTCGAGCAGCCGTCCTCGCCCGGCGAGGAGACCACGTCCCCGGGTTCGGAGACCCCCGGTGAGAGCGGCACCCCCGGCGAGGAGTCGACCTCCCCGGCCGGCTCGTCCCTGCCCACCACCGGCGCCCCGCTGACGATCGCCCTCGTCTCGGCCGCCGCGCTCGCCGCCGCCGGCGCCGCGGCGTTCATGTACCTGCGCCGCCGCCGCGAGGCCCAGGACTGGTAGTCCGCCAACGCGATCCGGGACCCACGGCCCGGACCGCACCCCCTCGATGAGACGACGCCCCCGGGTCCCGACCCCGGGGGCGTCGTCGTGTTCGCCCCCCTTTGATACATCTCCGCAGGTCAACCGTTCGGCCGAGCCCGCAGTCATCCGAAAGAGACGCAACTTGCCCGCACTCGGCCGCGTGAAAGGAGTGCCCATCCTCGAATACGGCTGCGCCGTAGACGAAACGGTCGAAACCGGCGCGTTCGACCGCTCTGACCACTCCCCGATCACGGAGACGACCCTGTGAAACTCACACGCCGCCACAAGACCCTCGCCGCCGCGGCCGGCGCGGGTCTGGCGGGATCCATCGCGCTCGCGTTCGCCCTTCCCGCCCTCGCGGCGGACTACAAGACGATCCCGATCAACCCGGGCAACGTGCCGACCACGGCGGAGCAGTTCTCGACCCACAGCTGCGACCAGATCCCGGGCGACACGGCGGACTGGCTCGACGGCTGGGTGTTCGTGCTGCCGTCTTCGGTTCCGGCCGAAGGCAACTTCAAGTACATCGAAGCGGTCTTCACCGACGAGGACGGCAACGTCCTGCGCTACAACACCGACGACGACGGCGGGATCGTCAGCGGCAGCGGCGACAACAAGGCGTACATCGTGACGCCCGCTGGGCTGACCCTCATCGACGCCGACGCCCAGGTGGACCTCGACGAGGTGAAGGACAAGTACAAGTTCAACCTGACCCACGCCTGCCCGGCGACCGAGGACGAACCGGGGGAGGAGACGACGACCCCGGCCGAGGAGCCTTCCAGCCCTGGGGAGGAGACCACCACCCCGGCTGAGGAACCGTCCAGTCCTGGTGAGGAGACGACGACTCCGGCTGAGGAGCCGTCGAGTCCCGGCGAAGAGACCACCACCCCGGTCGAGGAGCCTTCCAGCCCTGGGGAAGAGACCACGACTCCCGTCGAGGAGCCGTCCAGTCCGGGGCAGGAGACCACCACCCCGGCGGAGGAGCCGTCGAGCCCCGGCGAGGAGACCACCACCCCGGTCGAAGAACCTTCCAGCCCGGTCGAGGAGACCACGTCGCCTGCCGAAGAGCCGTCGAGCCCCGATGAGGAGACCACCTCCCCGGCCGAGGAGCCCTCCAGCCCTGACGAGGAGACCACCACTCCGGGCGAGGCGACCACCAGCCCCGGCGAGCAGTCCTCCAGCCCGGCAGCGTCGACCTCGACGCCGCACCAGCCCTCGACCACGCCGGTAGCCTCGCTGCCGACCACGGGCTCCCCGCTCATCTGGGTCCTCGCCGCGGCCGGCGCGCTCCTGGTGGTCGGCGCCGTGATCCTCGTCTTCATGAGCCGTCGCAGCAGCACTGAAGAGGCGTAGCGGCCGTTACCGAACTGTTATGCAACCGGTCGTGTCGCCGCCGCGTTTAGCAGTTGTCTCAAGGCAGGAAGCCCGATTCGTCGGGTAGAGGCACTTCGACTACCGCCCGCTGCTTGACGGTGCGGTCCTTGTCGAGCCCCCGGAATCCTGCCACCGGGGGCTCGACCCTAAGTCGACGCCCCGGAGCCGTCCCCCCCTTGGCTCCGGGGCGTCGCTTGTTTTCCTCGTCATATCGGGCGCGTAAAACTCACATTCGCGGGGCCCGAACACTTTCTTCACCGCGCCGGACCCGGTACATTACCGGCAGGTTCAGTACCTGCCCCGTTACCCTGTTTCCCGAGGTGCCCGCTGCCCGGCATCGCACCGCGCCCGCACAGGAGTGCCCGTCACATGGCAACCGACGCCACAGAAGAGAAGAAGGACGCGCCGCAGCCCGGCAGCGTCGACAAGTTCTTCGGGATGACCGAGAACAAGACCAACTGGAAGCGCGAGGTCCTCGCCGGGACCACGACCTTCCTCGCGATGGCGTACATCCTCGCCGTCAACCCCGGCATCCTCAGCTTCGCGCTGACCGCCGAAGGCTTCGACGCCCCCAACCCGGGCGCGGTCTTCACCGCGACCGCGCTGGCCTCCGCGCTCGGCTGCCTGGTCATGGGCCTGTGGGCCCGCTACCCGATCGCCACGGCGCCCGGCATGGGCCTGAACGCGTTCTTCGCGTTCACCGTGGTGATGACGCTCGGCATCCCGTGGCAGACCGCGCTGACCGGCACGCTCGTCTCGGGCGTGCTGTTCTTCATCCTCGCCGTCACCGGTGCGCGCGAGGCGATCGTGAACGCGATCCCGACGCAGCTCAAGCTCGCCGTCGGCGCGGGCATCGGCCTGTTCATCGCCTTCATCGGCCTGAAGGGCGGCGGCGTGGTCGCCGCCGACCCGGCGACGTTCGTGACCATCGGGGACTTCTCCGACGGCACGGTCCGCCTCACCGTCTTCGGACTCCTCGTCACCGCCGTGTTCATGGTCCTGGGCTGGAAGGGCGGCGTCTTCTACGGGATGCTCGCCACGCTGGTCGCGGGTGTCCTCACCGGCGTCATCGACTTCAAGCTCGCGGACGGCTTCACGCCGAACCTCGACTCGTTCGGCGCGGCCTTCACCGGCTTCGAGGACGCGTTCACGGTGCACATGATCGCGGTCATCCTGACCATGCTGTTCGTGGACTTCTTCGACACCGCCGGCACGCTGTTCGCCGTCGCGGGCCAGGCCGGCCTCGTCAAGGAGGACGGCAAGCTGCCGCGCGCGGGCCGCGCCCTCGCCACCGACTCGATCGCGACCTCGGCCGGCGCGGTGCTCGGCACCTCGACGACCACGGCGTACATCGAGTCCACGGCGGGCGTCTCGGTCGGCGGCCGCACCGGCCTCACGGCCGTGACCACGGGCTTCTGGTTCCTCGTGTCGCTCGTGGCGTTCCCGGTGTTCGGCCTGTTCGCGAACAACCCGGCGGTCACCGCGCCCGCGCTGATCGTCGTGGGCGTGCTCATGGCGAAGGCGCTCGGCCAGATCGAATGGGTCAAGCTCGAGTACGCGATCCCGGCGTTCCTCATCGTGGCCGTGATGCCGCTGACCTACTCGATCTCGAACGGCATCGCGCTGGGCCTCGTGTTCTTCCCGATCATGATGGCCGCCAAGGGCCGCTGGAGGGAAGTGCACCCGATCGCGTGGGTCCTCATGCTCGCCTCGATCGGATACTTCTTCTTCTTGACCGAGTAGTACCGCCTCACTGAGTAAGCAGGACAGGCGAAAAGGGCCCGGGGGAAACCCCGGGCCCTTGCTCGTCCGGCTACGCCGCGCGGCGCAGCGCCTCCTTCAGCTTCAGGCGCGAACCCGTGTACAGCACGCTGCGCTTGTAGAGCTGCGCGCCGAGCGCGAGCGCCCCGGCCGCGGCGACGACGAGGAGTCCGATGGCGAGGGCGATCTGCCAGGCCGGGACGTCGGCGACGGCCATGCGGGTGGGCATGGCGATGGCCGAGAACGGCGGCACGATCGAGAGCACCTTCGCGAAGGTGCTCGTGGGCGCGTTGAGCAGGAAGATCGCGCCGAGGTAGCTCAAGGTGAGCGACATGATGAGCGGGGTCAGGACCGACCCGGCCTCCTCCTGGCGGGAGACGAGCGAGCCGACGCCGCCCGCGAGCGTCCCGAAGAGGACGAGCGCGATGAGCCACCAGCCGATCGTGGAGACCGCCGCGGAGGCGGTGCCCGGCGGCAGGTCGCCGAGCATGCCGGTGGCGGCGGTGACGCCGAGACCGACGGCGACCATCGCGACGAGGTTGACCAGGGAGATCACGCCGAGGCCGATGACCTTGCCGCCCAAGAGCTGCCAGGGCTTGAGGCTGGTCAGCAGGATCTCGACGATGCGGCTGGACTTCTCCTCGACGACGCCCATGGCGATGTACTGGACCGGGGTCATGAGCATCATGAACATGATGATGGAGATGATCAGGCCGGTGAAGTAGTCGAGCGGGCCGCTGGCGCCGCCGGACTCGAGGGTCACGAACTCGAGCGGCTGCACGGTGAGGGCCCCGGCGATCTCCTGGTCGCTGAGGCCGGCGTTCGCGAGGTTCGTCTGGACGCTCGCGGCCTGCCAGGCGCTGTCGATCTGCGTCTCGACATCGTTGGCGACGCCGTCGCGGCTGTAGAGCGCGCCGTCGGCCACGGCCGCCTCGACGTCCTCGTCCGCGACGGCCTTCTCGGCGTCCGCGGCGGAGTCGTAGACCGTGATGTCGAAGCCGCCCATGGCTTCGAGCTGGGCCTGCATCGCGGGCGCGGTCGCTCCGGTGAGGCCGATCTTCGCGTCCTCATCGTCGCCGCCGCCGATGATGGTCGGCAGCGCCGCGAGCACGCCGACGATGACGACGGTGACGATGAGGCTGATGATGTTCGACTTCGCGAGGCCGCGCACGCGGATCTCGCGTCCGGCCACCAGCATGAGGCCCCGCAGTCGGGAGGTCTCGGGGATCTGGGCGCTCATCGGGTCACGGCCTCTCGGAAGATCTCGGCGATGGTGGGCTGGTCGTACGCGAAGTGGGTGACGCGCCCGGCCGCGGCGGCGATACGCAGCACCTCCTGGTCGTCGGCGTCCTCCACGAGGTAGTCGTCCCCGTCACGGGTCACGGTGCCGGGGAACGCGCCGGTGAGGTCCTGGGCGGTCTGGACGCACACGCGCAACTGCTTGACCTCCTTGGCCTTCAGCTCCTCCACCGATCCGGCGGCGATGATCTTCCCGTTGCCGATGATGACGACGGAGTCGCAGAGCCGTTCGATGAGGTCGAGCTGGTGGCTGGAGAAGATGACGGGCGCGCCGTCCGCGGCGCGGTCCTTGAGGGCGGTGCCCATGACGTCCACGGCGATCGGGTCGAGGCCCGAGAAGGGCTCGTCGAGGATGAGCGCCTCGGGGTCGTGCACGAGCGAGACGGCGAGCTGGACGCGCTGCTGGTTGCCGAGGGAGAGGTCCTGCACGAAGTCGCCGGCGCGCTCGGTCAGGTTCAACTGCTCGAGCAGGGCGGCGGCCGAGCGCCTGGCCTCGGCGCGGCTCATGCCGTGCAGCTCACCGAAGTACGCGATCTGCTCGGCGGTCTTCATCTTCGGGTACAGCCCTCGTTCCGAAGGCATGTAACCGAAGCGGCGGCGCGCGGCGACGTCGAGCGGGGCGCCGTCGTAGACGATCCGGCCGCTGTCCGCGGCGAGGACGCCCATCGCGATGCGCATGGTGGTGGTCTTGCCGGCGCCGTTCGCGCCGACGAACCCGACCACTTCGCCGGGGGCGGCGGTGAGCGAGACACCGTCGAGCGCGACGGTGTCGCCGAACCGCTTGTGCAGGTCCTTGATTTCGAGCATGTCCTCACCCTAGGACGCGGATCGGGCCGGATCCTCCGCCTTGAGGCGGATTCCGGCCCGGCCGCGTTCATTCGCGAGGAGTAATCAGGTCGGCCTGCGGGAGTTTCCGGAACGCCTTGAGGGTGAACAGCCCGACCAGCAGCGCCGTGACCGCGAGCAGCAGCAGCCCGATCGTGTAGTCGCCGTTCGCCTGGTAGTTCGCGCCCATGATGAGCGGCGGGAAGTACCCGCCGAGGCCGCCCGCCGCGCCCACGATCCCCGTGACGCCGCCGACGCGGGCCGGGTCGACGAGCTCGGCCACCAGCGCGAACACGCCGCCGGTGCCGAGGCCGAGGAACAGCGCCATGAGGACGAACGAGGCCCCGGCCGGGATCTCCAGGGGCGGTTCGAAGGAGAGGACCACGGCCATGATCGCGGCCCCGAAGAAGGAGGTGAGGCAGACCTTGAGCGGCCCGACCTTGTCCGAGAGGATCCCGCCGGCCGGGCGGGCGACGACCGCGGCGAGGCTGAACCCGGCCGTGCGCAGGCCCGCGTCGGTCTGCGCGAGGCCGTACGCGGACACCAGCATCGTCGGCAGGTAGGTCGAGAACGCGACGAACCCGCCGAACGCGATGGCGTACAGCAGCGACATCTGCCAGGTGACCTTGAGCCTCATGACGGCCTTGAGGCGCGGCAGTGCCGGCTCGGTCGAGGGCCGCCACTGCGGGGCGTTGCGCGCGGACGCCCACACGATCACGCCCATGACGGCGAGCGCGGCGCACATGACGAGGTGGGTGGCCAAGAGCCCCATGCCGTCCACGAGCCGCGGCGTGAGGAACGCCGAGAGCGCGGTGCCGCCCATGCCCGCGCCGAAGATCCCGGTCGCGAACCCGCGCTTCGCGGGCGGGTACCAGGCGTTCACGAACGGGATGCCGACCGCGAACGACGTGCCCGCGATGCCGAGCAGGAACCCCGAGACCAGCAGGGCCGCATACGAATTGCCGGAGAGGCCCACGAGCAGCACGGGCACGATCGAGACGAAGCACGCGGCGGTGAGCATGACCCGCCCGCCGAACCGGTCGGTGAGGATGCCCGCCGGGATGCGCCCGACCGCGCCCACGAGCACCGGGAACGCGACGAGGACCGAGAGCTGCGTCGGGTCGAGGTCGAGCCGGTCGGCGTAGGTCTTCGAGAGCGGGCCGATGAGGTTCCACGCCCAGAACGTCAGCGCGAACGCGGCGGTCGCGAGCGCGAGGTTCTGGCCGGCCCCCCGCTGCACGGCCGCCCTCGCGGCGGTGGTCGATCCGGTGCTCATCTGCGGCCTCCTCGAGGGAACGGGTACATGCGCCACTCTCGCAAGGTTCGCGGCGGCGCGGAACGGCTCCTGGTCCCGCGGACAGTATGCCGATTAGTCCTCTTTGAAGGGACCAAAGACCCTAATCTGGGCAGCGGGCGCCTGCTTCCATACAGGAGTCACCGCACGCCGTCCGAAGGGAGCCTGCCGCATGCCGCACACCGACGAGGCCGCCCCCGCCGCCGCCGACCTCCTCCTGCGGACCGGCCTCTTCCTCACCCGCTCCGAATCCACAGAGGACAAGCGCGTCGTGTTCAAGCAGGGCGGCCGCGAAGGCGACGTGTTCTACCGCGACCGCTGGAGCCACGACAAGGTCGTGCGCTCCACCCACGGCGTCAACTGCACCGGCTCCTGCTCGTGGAACGTGTACGTCAAGGACGGCATCATCACCTGGGAGACCCAGGCGACCGACTACCCCTCCGTCGGCCCCGACCGCCCCGAGTACGAGCCGCGCGGCTGCCCCCGCGGCGCCGCGTTCTCCTGGTACACCTACTCGCCGACCCGCGTGCGCTACCCGTACGGGCGCGGCG
Organism: Glycomyces lechevalierae; assembly: GCF_027622945.1. Lineage (GTDB taxonomy): Bacteria > Actinomycetota > Actinomycetes > Mycobacteriales > Micromonosporaceae > Glycomyces > Glycomyces rutgersensis. The sequence goes on from NZ_JAPZVQ010000014.1 coordinate 62,359, forward strand.
TCCTCATCGAGATGTACCGCGAAGCCAAAGCGCGCCTTGGCGATCCGGTCGCCGCCTGGGCCGAGGTCACGACCGACCCGGACAAGCGCCGCCGCTACCAGTCCGCGCGCGGCAAGGGCGGCCTCGTGCGCATCACCTGGGACGAGGCGGTCGAGATCGCCGCCGCCGCCCACGTGCACACCATCGGCGCGTACGGCCCCGACCGCATCGCCGGCTTCAGCCCGATCCCCGCGATGTCGCAGGTCTCGCACGGCGTGGGCGCCCGCTTCGTGAACCTCCTCGGCGGCTCGATGCTCTCCTTCTACGACTGGTACGCCGACCTCCCCGTCGCGTCCCCGCAGGTCTTCGGCGACCAGACCGACGTGCCCGAGTCGGGGGACTGGTGGGACGCCGCGTACCTCATGCTCTGGGGCTCGAACGTGCCCGTCACCCGCACCCCGGACGCGCACTGGATGGCCGAGGCCCGCTACCGGGGCCAGAAGGTCGTCACGGTCGCCCCCGACTACAACGACGCCGCGAAGTTCGCGGACGAATGGCTCGCCCCGCACCCGGGCACCGACGGCGCGCTGGCGATGGCGATGGGCCATGTGATCCTCAAGGAGCACTTCGTGGACCGGCGCACGGAGGCCTTCGACGCATACGTGCGCAAGTACACCGACCTGCCGTTCCTGGTCGAACTCATCGAGCGCGAAGGCGGTCTGGTGCCGGGCAAGTTCCTGCGCCGAGACGCCCTGCCCGGCGAGGAGCCGTACGCCGAATGGAAGCCGGTCTTCATCGACGCGCGCACTGATGAGCCCCGCGCCCCGCACGGCACCCTCGGCCACCGGTGGGACGAGGAGCACTCGGGCAACTGGAACCTCGACCTGGAAGGCGCCGAGCCGCTGCTCAGCTTCCACGCCGAGGGCTGCGAGACCGAGGCGATCGCGTTGCCGCGCTTCGACGGCGACGGGGACGCGATGGTTCGAGGCGTCCCGGTCCGGCGAGTCGAAGGCCGCCTGGTCACCACCGTCTTCGACCTGCTCCTGGCCCAGTACGGCGTGGCCCGCCCCGGCCTCCCGGGGCAGTGGCCCGGCGGCTACGACGACGCCTCGCAGCCGTGCACGCCCGCCTGGTCGGAGTCGATCACCTCCGTGAGGGCCGACCGGACCATCCGCATCGCCCGCGAGCTCGCCGCCACCGCAAGGGATTCGGGCGGACGCGCGATGATCGTGCTCGGCGCGGGCACGAACCAGTGGTTCCACGGCGACACCATGTACCGCGCGTTCCTCACCCTCCTGCTCCTCACCGGCTGCCAGGGCAGGAACGGCGGCGGCTGGGCCCACTACGTCGGCCAGGAGAAATGCCGCACCCAGACCGGTTGGGCCGCATACGCATCGGCGATGGACTGGACCCGCCCCGCCCGCTTCATGGCCGCGACCCCGTACTGGTACCTGCACACCGACCAGTGGCGGTACGACACCTACAAGGCCGACGCGCTCACTGCCGCCACGGGCCCCGGCACGATCGGGGCCACCCACACCGCCGACCTCATCGCCGCCTCCGCGCGTATGGGCTGGATGCCGTCCTACCCCACGTTCAACCGCAACCCGCTGCTCCTCGCGCAGGAAGCCCGCGAGGCCGGGCTCGAACCGGCCGCGTACATCGCCCGCGAACTCGCCACCGGCGACCTCCGCTTCGCCTGCGAGGACCCGGACGCGCCCGAGAACTGGCCGCGCGTCCTCACCGTCTGGCGCGCGAACCTGTTCGGCTCCAGCGCGAAAGGCGACGAGTACTTCCTCAAGCACCTGCTCGGCACCCAGAACTCCGTGCAAGGCGAGCAGGCCGGCCCGGCCGACCGCCCGGCGGACGTCGTGTGGCACGGCCGAGCGCCCCAAGGGAAACTCGACCTCCTCCTCTCCCTCGACTTCCGCATGACCTCGACGACCCTGCTCTCCGACATCGTGCTCCCGGCCGCCACCTGGTACGAGAAGCACGACCTGTCCACAACGGACATGCATCCGTTCGTGCACGCCTTCTCGCCCGCCATCGACCCGCCCTGGCAGGCCCGCACCGACTTCGAGGCGTTCCACGCCCTCGCCCGCCGCTTCTCCGAGCTCGCCGCCGAGCACCTCGGCACCGCCACCGACCTCGTCGCCGCGCCCCACCAGCACGACACCCCGGGCGAACTCGCCCAGCCCGGCGGCATCGCCCCGGACTGGAAGGCCGCCGGCGTGCCGCCCGTCCCGGGCAAGACCGCGCCCGCGATCATCGCCGTCGAACGCGACTACCCCGCCGTGGCCGCCAAAATGCGGGCGCTCGGCCCGCTCGCCGAGACCAAAGGCCTTCCCGTCAAAGGCGTCTCGTTCACCCCCGACGTCGAGATCGGCTGGCTCGCCCAGCGCAACGGCACCTCCACCGAGGCCCCCGCCACGGGCCGCCCGCTCATCGACACCGACGTCAAAGCCTGCGAGATGATCCTCGCCCTCTCCGGCACCAGCAACGGACGCCTTGCCGCCCAAGGCTTCCAGCGCCTCGCCGCCCGCGTCGGCACCGACTTCGACGAGCTGATACACGGCTCCGCCGAACGCCGCGTCGTCTTCTCCGACACTCAGCACGGCCCCACGCCCGTCGGCGCGAGCCCCGAATGGTCTGGCAAGGAGGCGCACGACCGCCGCTACTCGCCCTTCACCATCAACCTCGAACACGACAAACCCTGGCACACCCTCACCGGCCGCATGCATTTCTATCTCGACCACGACTGGATGCACGAGTTCGGCGAAGCCCTCCCCGTCTACCGCCCGCCGCTCAACATGCACCAGTTGTTCGGCGAACCCGAGGTCGGCCCGACTGGCGAGAAGGCCGTCGCCGTCCGCTACCTCACCCCGCACTCCAAGTGGTCCATCCACTCCGAGTACCAGGACAACCTGCTCATGCTCACCCTCTCCCGCGGCGGCCCCAACATCTGGATGAGCCCGCAGGACGCGGAAGCCATCGGCGCCAAGGACAACGACTGGGTCGAAGCCGTCAACCGCAACGGCGTCGTCGCCGCCCGCCTCGTCGTCTCCCATCGCATGCCGCAAGGGACGGTGTACATGTACCACGCGCAGGAACGCGTAGTGGACGTCCCCAAAACGGAGACGACCGGCAAGCGCGGAGGCATCCACAACTCCCTCACGCGCCTCCTCGTCAAGCCCACCCACCTCATCGGCGGGTACGCGCAGTTCTCTTACGCGTTCAACTACATCGGCCCCACCGGCAACCAGCGCGACGAAGTCACCGTCGTCCGCAAGCGCACCACGGAGGTCCAGTACTGATGGCGCAGCGCATCGGCAAGGTCATGGCCCAGGTCGCCATGGTCATGAACCTCGACAAGTGCATCGGCTGCCACACCTGCTCCGTCACCTGCAAGCAGGCCTGGACCAACCGCGGCGGCGTCGAGTACGTCTGGTTCAACAACGTCGAGACCCGCCCCGGCCAGGGCTACCCCCGCCAGCACGAGGACCAGGACCGCTGGCAGGGCGGCTGGAAGCGCACGGCCGCAGGCCGACTCAAGCCCCGCGCGGGCGGGCGCCTCAAGAGGCTCGCCACCATCTTCGCCAACCCCAAGATGCCGTCCATACAGGACTACTACGAGCCCTGGACGTACGACTACGAGCACCTCGTCTCCGCGCCGCTCGGCGACGACATCCCCGGCGCCCGGCCCCGCTCGCTCATCACCGGCGACCCCATGCAGATCGAGTGGTCCGCGAACTGGGACGACGACCTCGCCGGCGGCGAAGAGCTCGGCTCCCAGGACCCGATCGTCAAGAAGATCGGCGACAAGGTCAAGTTCGAGTACGAGCAGAGCTTCATGTTCTACCTGCCCCGCATCTGCGAGCACTGCCTCAACCCGAGTTGCGTCGCCTCCTGCCCCTCCGGCGCCATGTACAAGCGGGCCGAGGACGGCATCGTCCTCGTGGACCAGGACAAGTGCCGCGGCTGGCGCATGTGCGTCACCGGCTGCCCCTACAAGAAGGTCTACTTCAACCACAAGACCGGCAAGGCCGAGAAGTGCACCCTCTGCTACCCGCGCGTCGAGGTCGGCATGCCCACCGTCTGCTCCGAGACCTGCGTCGGGCGCCTCCGCTACCTCGGCGTCATCCTGTACGACGTCGAACGCGTCGGCAAGGCCGCCGCGGTCAAGGACGAACGCGACCTCTACGAAGCCCAGCTCGACGTCTTCCTCGACCCCGACGACCCCGACGTCCAGGCCGCCGCCCTCCGCGACGGCATCCCCCAGCGCTGGATCGAATCCGCCCAGCGCTCCCCGATCCACATGCTCGCCAAGCGATTCCGCGTCGCCCTCCCACTCCACCCGGAGTACCGCACGATGCCGATGGTCTGGTACATCCCGCCGCTCTCGCCCGTGGTCGACGCCCTCAGCGAGACCGGGCACGACGGCGAGGACGCCGACAACCTCTTCGCCGCCGTCGACACCCTCCGCATCCCGATCGAATACCTCGCCGAACTCTTCACCGCGGGTGACACCGAACCCGTGAAGGCCGTGCTCAACCGCCTCGCCGCCATGCGCGCCCACATGCGCCGCCTCAACCTCGGCGACACCCCGGACGAGACGATCGCCGAGGCGGTCGGCTTGACCGGCAGGGACATCGAGCAGATGTACCGCCTCCTCGCCCTCGCCAAATACGACGACCGGTACGTCATCCCCACCGCCTACGGCGTCGACGAGGCCGACCGCGGCGTCATCGACGAAATAGGCTGCTCCCTCGACTTCGAGGGCGGCCCCGGCATGGGCGGCCCCTTCGGCGAGGCCTCCGGTACACCGCAACCCGCCAGCGTCGAGACGTTCCACGCCCTCCGCGACCGCCAGACCAGCGACGACGCCGCCGGCGCCGCCCGCCGCTTCAACCTCCTCAACTGGGACGGCAACGGCAGACCGCCGGGGTTGTTCCCGGCACGGGACCAGAAGCACAGCTCGGCACGGGACCAGAAGCACAGCTCGGCACGGGACCAGAAGCACAGCCCCGAACGCGACCAGCAGGTCCGGAACGAGGAGGCGAAATGAACGATCAGGCCGTGCTCCGCCGATCAGTGATGTGCCAAGCCGCCGCGATGCTCCTCTGCTACCCGGACGGCACGCTCCACCAGCGCCTCCCTCTGATCGAAAACGCACTGGCGGAACAGGAGAGCGCGCCCGCCCAGGCCCTCCGCTCCTTCTGCGACCACGTCCGACGCACCACCGAACTCGACCTCGGCGCCGACTACGTCCGCACCTTCGACCTGAAGCGCCGCAGGGCACTCCACCTCACCTACTACACCGACGGCGACACACGACGACGCGGCCACGCGCTGGCCCGGATCAAGGAGATCTATGCGGCCTGCGGATGGCGCCTCGACCCCGGCGAACTCCCCGACCACCTCGCGGTGGTCCTCGAATTCACGGCCAGAGGCGATGCCGCCCAAGGCATGCGGCTCCTCGCCGCCTTCCAGCCCGGCATCGAATTGCTCCGCGCCGCCCTCCACGACTGCCGCAGCGCGTACGCCCCTGTCCTGGACGCCGTGGCCGCAACCCTCCCGCCCTCCGACGAAGCCCGCCGCGAAGCCACGAGAATGGCCGCCGCCGGACCCCCGGCCGAGGACGTAGGACTCGACCCCTACGGCAGCCGGTCCGCGGTCCCGCTCGGCATGCCGGTTGCGATGGGAGCCGAGCGATGACCCCGACGACCCTCGACTACCTGCTCTGGGGTGCACTGCCTTACGTCGTGCTCGCGATCCTCATCGGCGGCACGATCTGGCGCTACCGCTACGACCGCTTCGGCTGGACCACCCGGTCCTCGCAGCTCTACGAGTCCCGGCTCCTGCGCATCGCCAGCCCGGTGTTCCACTTCGGACTCCTCGTGGTCGTCATCGGCCACGTGGTCGGCCTGCTGATCCCGGAGACCTGGACCGACGCGGTCGGCATCACCGACGACATGTACCACGTGACCGCCCTTTCCCTGGGCGCCATCGCAGGCGTGACGACGCTGGGCGGCATCGCCCTCCTCATCTACCGCAGGCGCACGAACGGCCCGGTCTTCAGTGCGACGACGGTGAACGACAAGGTCATGTACCTGGTCCTGGTCGCGGCGATCCTCGCCGGCCTCACGACCACACTGCTGTCGGCGGTCGCGGGCCTGACCGGCGGCCACGAAGTCGACTACCGGGAGACCGTCTCGCCCTGGTTCCGGAGCATCTTCATCCTCCAACCCGACGTCACGGCCATGACCGCCGCTTCCGGCGCCTTCAAGCTCCACGCCCTGATCGGCCTGACCCTCTTCGCGCTCTTCCCCTTCACGAGGCTGGTCCACGCCTTCAGCGCCCCGGTCTGGTACCTCTTCCGGCCGTACGTGGTCTACCGAACCCGCGGCCGCGAACCCACCCCGGCCTCCCGCCCGATCCGCAGGGGCTGGACCTAGAAGGCCGCATTTCGGGGGGATTCCCGCGCCGAGCAGTCGCATTACACTGGGGGACTCCTTGTCTCCCAGCAGGAAGATGCCCCTCGATGCTCGACGAGGCCATGCAGCGCATCCAAGAAGCCAAGCGCACCAGGCAGACTGTGCTCGACCTCTCCGCTATGGATCTCACCGAGCTGCCCGAGGAAGTCTGCGAGATGACATGGCTCACCGGCCTCATCCTGGTGAGCAATCAGCTCTCCTCGCTCCCCGAGTCGATCGGGAACCTCACGAGATTGATCGAGCTCAGGTTGTTCGGCAATAGGCTCACGGCCCTACCCGAATCGATTGGGCGACTGCGCGCGTTGACGATCTTGGACCTCGGGTACAACCGCCTCACGGCACTGCCCGAATCCATCGGCGATCTCACCGCACTGGAGGACCTGAACCTCACCCACAACAACCTGGTCCGGCTGCCCGATACGCTCGTCGACCTCCGCGCCCTCACCGTGCTCGACCTAGGCCAGAACGACCTCGAAGCGCTGCCCGAGGCAATCGGAAACCTCACCGAGTTGGCTCTCCTCGACCTGGAAGGCAACGATCTCAGGGAGCTGCCCGAGTCGGTCGGGAGCCTGACGCTGCTGCTCGAACTGGACCTGAGCGCGAACCGGTTGACGGCGCTCCCGGAATCCGTCGGCGGACTCGCTTCGCTCTGGAGACTCGACTTCAACGGCAATCGGCTCACCGAACTGCCGGAATCGATCGGCGAGCTCCGAAAGCTGACGGAGCTCAATTGCTCGTCGAACAACCTGGGATACCTGCCCGATTCCATATGCGGCCTGGCCCACCTCATCGAACTCGATCTGGACGCGAACGATCTGAGTGCGCTGCCCGAACGGATCGGCGACCTCGGCCGCCTCACTGGTCTGGGCCTGCACAACAATCGCCTGACGGCGCTGCCGTCCTCCTTCGGCGACCTCACCGCGCTCACTGAGATCGGTCTCATCGGCAATCGGATCACGTCCCTGCCGGACTCGATCACGAGATGCACTGCCGTGGAGGAGATCCATCTCCTCGGGAACCGGCTGGAGCGATTGCCGGAGTCCATCGGCGATCTCACTGCGGTCAGGGTCTTGAGTCTCCGCGACAACGACCTCCAGTGCCTGCCGGAGTCCATCGGGAACCTCACGGCACTCGAAGACCTCGACGCCTGGGGCTGCACCCTCGATGCGCTGCCGGAGTCGATCGGAAGCCTCAGCTCCCTTGTACAACTCAACGTTGCTTTCAACCGGATCAGTGAAGTGCCGGAGTCCATCGGGAACCTCACCGCACTCACCAAACTCGACCTCAGCTTCAATCAGGTGGCCTTGCTTCCCGATTCGATCGGCGGGTTGACCGCGTTGACCGTGCTCGACCTCCGCTCCAACGAGCTGTCCTCGCTGCCGGAGTCCATCGGGAACCTCGTCGAGCTCAGGACCCTGGACGCCAACGAGAATGCGCTTTCGGCACTGCCCGAGTCGATCGGAAACCTCGACTCGCTCCGCAAGCTCAACCTGGAGAGGAACCACCTGAGTGCGCTTCCTTCCACGCTCGCCCGCCTTCCTGGGTTGACCGAACTCCCGGTCGGGGGTAACCCGTTCTCTCCCGAGGTGGCGGCCGTGAGCGACAGCGGGCATGAGGGCTTGATGACGTTCCTCAAGGAGATCGCCACCGACGGGGTCGATGTCCGCGAGGCGAAACTCGTGGTGGTCGGCGAAGGCGCAGTCGGGAAGAGCACCCTCTTGGCCGCCATGATGGGGGAGCCGTTCGAGGAGGACCGCGATTCGACTCACGGCATTGAAGTCAAGCCGCTGGTGCTCGCCGAAGGCAACAGCGAGGAATGCGTCCTCAACGCCTGGGACTTCGGCGGGCAACCCACCTATCGGCCGACTCACCAGTTGTTCTTCACCGCTCCCGCGGTGTACCTCGTCGTCTGGAAACCTCGCCACGGCCCGCGCCGGGACAACGTCGAGGAATGGATCGAGCTGATCCGCCGTCGCGCTGGCGATGAGGTGCGAGTCCATGTCGTCGCGACGCATGGAGGTCCGAAAGACCGCTTCGCGCACATCGATGAAGCTTCCCTCCGCCAGGCCCACGGCCAGGTGATCGCGGGATTCCACCAAATCGACAGCCGCACCGGCGAAGGGATCGAGGCGCTGAAGGCCGCCGTGCGAGGTACGGCCTCCAGACTTCCGCATTTCGAGCGGAAACTGCCCGGGAGCTGGCGCCGTTTCCAGGACAGCCAGCGCCGATCGCCTGAGCCCTATCTCGAGTACGGGGACTACCTCGCCCGAGCCGCCGAACACGGCCTGACGGAGACGTCGGCGCGAACGCTCGCGACCGTTGCCACCGACCTCGGCCACTGGTGCCACTACCCGAACATCCCCGGCCTCAATCAGCTCGTCGTCCTCAAGGGGGACTGGCTCAGTGCCGCAGTCAGTCTCGTCATCGACGACGCGCAGACCGTCCGCGATCACGGCCTCATCGAGCACTCGAGCCTCAAAGAGATCTGGGACGACCCGAGCAATCCGTCTCACCTGCGGGATCCCGAGAAGGTCCACCGGGTCTTGTTGCGGCTCATGGAGAAGTACGAGATCTCGTACCGGGTGAGCGGCGGCCACGGCGGCCGCCCGCCGACCAGCCTCATCGCGCAACTGGTGGACCCGAGCACGCCGCCTCTTGATAGGTGGGAGCACTACGGCCGCGGCCTGCCGGTCCAGTCGCGAATCCTGAAGTTCAGCGACGCCTCTGGGAACTTTCACCTCCCCGAGGGGCTCATCTACCGCTTGATCGTGCGACTCCACCAGTTCTCGCTGGGTCGTGAGCGGTACGAGCAGAGCCTCCACTGGACCGGGGGACTGGTCATCGATCACGGCATGCACGGTCGTGCCCTGATCAAACTCCAACGGAACCAGCTGATGGTCGCCGTCAAAGCCGTCGCCCCCGAGTATCTGCTCACCATGATCGTGGAGGAGATTCGCGCCCACGTTGGCGAGTTCTGGCAGGGGGTCAAGATCCACACCCTGGTTTCATGCGGTGGCCATTGCAACGACCCCGCCGGTTCCCGCGAGGGCCAGTGGGACCTAGAGCGCCTGTTCAACAGGAGGCTGAAGGGCAAGCACGAGATCAGCTGCGGTTCTTGCGATGAAGACGTGTCAATCCAAGAGCTTCTCAGCGGTGTCGCTGTGCCGTCGACTTCCGAAGAGCGTTTCGCGAGCGCGGTCACCGGGGCACTTGACGAGAGATTCGACCTGCAAGCCGAACGCATACGCCAAGGAGGCTTCCAGTCGGGCGGTGAGATGGGAAATGAGATGACGAGCCTGATCACCCGCGCTGAGTCCTACCTTCAAGACATGCTGAAGGGTCTGGAAGGCGAGGCAGTGCACGGCCCTCGCCTGTTCACGCTCGATCTCATGGGCAGGAACGAGGCGGACCGGCCTTCCTCGGCCGCCGCTACCTGCAAGGTGACCTTGTGGTGTGAGTACTCGCGCAAGCCGGTCTGGACCTTTGGCCCCGATCCCCTTGAAGGGATCTACGCGCTGCAGATGCCGACGGAGTGGCTGTTCACGGCCGCCTCCTGGATCAACGCAATGTCGGTGCTGCTCAACGTCGCGCTCCCGGACCGTACTGAGGGCATGTCGCCGTACGTGTCCCAGACTCCATGGCGTGCAATCGAAGAGCAGGTTCTCTATACGAGGCACGCGTTCATCGATGCCCGCCAGATCGGACGCGAAGACCTCACTTCAATCGGAGACGTGCGCCCGGACATGTTGCTCCGACAGCTCCACGCGAGTATCCGCGACAGCGGCGATCAGGGCTTGAACTTCGGTGGCCTTGTGCGCGTGCGGAACAGGGGTCGGTACCTCTGGGTGCATCCACGCTTTGAAGCCGAACTCAATCCAGGCCTCCCCGAAATGGGCAGCGGGTCGACCAGCGACGTGTAGCGCTGATCTGGATCACCGGTGCGTAGCAATGAAACTCGAGAAATTGCTGACTGATCCGCCCTCTCGACGGCGCGGACGGCCTCTGGACTCAGATTTCGGAGAGGAGTGCGGTCATGAATCCCCCCACTGCGCAGACGCTGGTCAGGATGATGAACCAGAGCATGTAGCCGGCGTCGGCGGTGTGGAGCAGGATGCCCGCGAGGACGACGACCGCCGTGCTCACCAACGCGAGCAGGGTCGGGAAGAACCGCTCCGAGAAGTCGATCCCGTCGACCACGGCCCAGAGGACGACTCCCACCACGCCGCTGATGAGCATCGAGATCCCGATGGCGACGATGCCCCAGAAGAGGTTGTCGAAGGTCGAAGCAGACCAGGAGGTCGTCGCCACCCACGCGCTGTCGAGGCCGGAGGCCGAGTCGGCCTGGTCCGCGCCGTCATCGGCGACATCAGCGGTAGCGCCCTCACCTGACGGGGATGCGGTTTCGGCGCCTTCGGTTTCAGAGCCGGCCGACTGGTCGTCGTCCACACCAGGGTCGCCGGAGTCGTCAGCGTCGGCGGCGACGGATTCGGTGGCGGTGCTCGGGCTGAGTGTCCAGCCCTTCTCGTCCAGCCATTGCTGCCCGCCGAACAGCGCGAAGATGGTCGCGATCCCCGAGAGCACTCCGATGAACCAGGCGAATCCCATCGCGAATGTTCTCACCTGTCGCCGAACCTCCATCGTTGAGCGAGCGCAGCCGGGCGAGCGGGCACGATCGGCCGAGTTGAGCTGAGAACGCCTCCGGGTCAGGGCGTTCGATCCCGATCGTATCGGGATAGGGCCACTGTCTCCGGTCTGGTTCGCCCAATTTCCAGGAGACCTAGGGGCACCGATCAACCTGAAACAGGTTCAGCCCGAGGCCGGTCGGAGTCCGTCGAACAGCACCGTGATGAAGGCGTCGGCCAGCGCCGGGGTGTCGTTGCTGGCCTTGGCGATCGCGAAGGCCGTTTCGCCGAGGAGGGCCGTGATCGCGGCAGGGGCGATGTCGTCGCGGATTTCGCCTCGCTCCCTCGCCCGCTTCACCATCCCGGCCACGATCTCGACGAGTTCAGCGCGCAGCTTGCCGGTGGCGGGGAGATCCAGTCCGCCGAGCTGGTCGCTGACGGCGTAGTGCGCGGCCTGGAACGCCATGAGTTCGCGCATGAAGGCTCGCAGCGACTCCAGACCCTCGTCCCCGTTCCGGAGTTCCCTGCCTCGCTTGACGATCGGCTCCAATAGCTCGGCGACTGCCGCGTCGATGAGGGCGTCCTTGCCGCCGAAGGCGCGCACGACGGTGCCAGTGCCCATGCCCGCCCGCTTGGCGATGGCGTCGACGCTGAGGGTCGTGCCTGCCTCGGCGAGAAGGGTGGTCGCGGCGTCGAGGGCGCGGCGGCGGTTGCGGACAGCGTCGGCGCGCAGGGGGCGTTCGTTCGGGGTTGACAACTGGAATCCTCATTCCATATATTTATCTGGAACCTTGATTCCAGATATTATCGCAAGGGAGCACCCCCGTGAACCAGCGCATCCTCATCGCCGGAGCCAGCATCGCCGGACTCGCCACCGCCTACTGGCTGACCGAATACGGCTTCGACGTCACCGTCGCCGAACGGGCCCCGAGCCCCCGCGCCGGCGGGAACGGCGTCGACGTCCGCGGACACGCCATCGCAGTGGTCGAGCGGATGGACCTGACCGAATCCGTACGGGCGGCCGCCGCAGACGTCCGCGCCATGCGATTCGTCGACGCCGCCGGACGCACTACCGCGAGCATCCCCATCGACGAGCCCGGCGCCGTCGAGATCATGCGAGGCGACCTGGTGTCCTTGCTGCACAGGCAGAGCCGCGCCGACCACCGCTTCGGCGACGGCATCCGCGGCCTGCGCCAAGACGCCGACGGCGTCACCGTCGACTTCGAGCACGGGCCGAGCGAACGCTTCGACCTGGTCATCGGCGCCGACGGGATGCACTCCACCGTCCGACGCCTCGCCTTCGGACCCGCATCGCGCTTCGTGCGCCACCAGGGCCACTACTTCGCCTTCGCCAACGCCGACGCCCAACTCGGTGAGGACGCCGCGGTCACCATGTTCAACACCCCCGGAAAGATGGCCGGCCTCTACCGGTCCGGCAACCACGCACAAGCCAAGGCCTACTTCATCTTCCGATCGCCCGACCTCGACCACGACCACCGCGACACCGACCGGCAACGCCGCCTGATCCGCGACGCCTTCCAGAACGAAACCGGCTGGCGCGTACCCGAACTGCTCGACACCGCACTGGCCGACCCGGACCTCTACTTCGACGCCCTCGCCCAAGTTCAGATGGACTCCTGGTCCAACGGACGCATCGCCCTGATCGGAGACGCGGCCTGGTGCGCCTCCCCGGCCTCCGGAGCCGGAGCCGAACTCGCCCTGGTCGGCGCCTACCGCCTCGCCGGCGAACTCGCCTCATCACACGGCGAGCACCGAACCGCCTTCGCGCGCTTCGAAACCGCCCACCGCGGACTCGTCCGCCAGAAGCAGCAGATCGCCCCGAATGTGCGACTCATGGTCCCCAAGACCGACATCGGCCGCCGAGTCAGAAACACCCTCGCCCGACTCCCGATCCTCGGCCCACTGGGAGCACTGGAACGCCTGGCCCAAACGCGAACCCGCCCTCTCCCCGAATACACCCGAGCCGCCTGACTCAGGACGCCTCGGCGAAGCGATTGGGAAGTCTTCCTCCTCTCCTCCTTGGCCACTGCCCCTGCGTGCGCCCTCCCTCGGAAGGCATCCCCTCCGGAGATCACCGCAGCGCCAGAGTGTGGCGGTCGTGATGCCCGCGCCCCATGAACAGGTGCGGGTCGTGTTCTCCCGGGGACACCGTGGCGTACCGGCCGGGATGGGCCTTCCTTGCACACCACAAAGACGCGGGTGCGGAAGGGATTGTTTTCGCCGTGCGCGTGGCGTTGCCGAGTCGGGTCCTCTAATGACCGATCTGGCATTGCCATTCACAACAGCGGGTCTAGCTCATGTGCCTCGTTCAGAGCACTGCCGCGGCCGAGGTGATCCCGACCAACGATCTCCCACCCAGCACGCCCCCGCTAGGGGCCGTGGTCCGCTGTGGAACCCGATAGCACGAAGAGACTGAGCTGACGAGGCTCGGGAAAATCATCCGGTTTGGGTTTCGGCCAGAGGCTTGGCGTAGTCTGCTTGCACCTACTCGCCACCTGTACGTTTTCCGCATCCCTGTGCGTACATCAATCATCCCTCGCACCACCCCACACCGTCATCACCCACAGGGGTACAAGACCCTCACATTCGCCCCAACCCCACTGCGCCCCAAGGAAACAACCCACCTCGACCACACCCCACCATCGCCGCCCGCCCGAACCGAAACCAGATCGAACCCTTACCCGCCAACGGCGGCCGCCCAACGCCCGCCTCCTCGCGGCAGCCCAAAGTGCTCCGCGAGGAACCGAACCCGATCGGCGAGATCTCTTCGCTCGACCCTCTCCGCTCGGCTGCGCGGTGCGCCGGCCGTGCACAAGGAGTCGAAACGTTCCCGAGGCGGCGCTTTTCAACAATGGGGGCGGCCGATGTCGATCGAATCAAGGCGGGGATCATGCACAGGGCATCGATTCGGGAGGGGTCGGCATGAAAGGCGACGAAGCGATCCGTGAGCGGCTGCGGCATGTGTACTGGATCGGAGGCGGCAGCGGCGCAGGGAAATCGACAGTCGCTGCGGCGCTTGCGGATCGGTATGGACTCCAGCGCTACGGCACCGACGAGTCGATGCCGGATCACGCTCGCCGGACCACCGCCGCCGAGGCGCCGTACCTCCACGAGTTCAAAGGAATGAGCATGGACGAGCGGTGGCTCGACCGCTCGCCCGAGGTCATGCTCGAGACGTTCCACTGGTTCCGGGGCGAGGGATTCGACTTGATCGTCGAAGATCTGCTCGCGATGCCGCCGGATCAAGGCATCGTCGTCGAAGGGTTCCGTCTCCTTCCAGGACTGGTCGCGCCGCTGCTGGCCGACCGGCGCCAGGCCGTGTGGATGCTGCCGACCGCCGACTTCCGGGCCTTCGCAGTCGACAAGCGGGCCAAGGCGACCGGGCGGCCGGGATTCATCCACCAGACCAGCGATCCCGAGCGTGCGGGAAGGAATCTCGCCGAGCGGGAGCGGATGTTCGCCGAGCGGCTGCGGGAGGAGACTCGCGAACTCGGGCTGCAGGCGATTACAGTCGATGCGGCTGTGCCCGAGAGCGAGTCGGTCCGCCGCGTGGCCGCGCTCTTCGGGCTCGCATGACCCCTTGAAAGGAACCCCCCATGCCTCAGGTCGTGATCGTCGACATCGACGGGACCGTTGCGCTTCGGCTCGGTGAGAACGCGCGGTCGCCCTACCATTTTCACCGGGTGGGGGAGGACGCGCCGAACCCGGCCGTCATCGCTGTCGTGCGGGCGCTGGCACAGGCCGGGCACAAGGTCGTGTTCCTGTCGGGCCGGGACGAGGTGTGCCGGACCGACACGTTGACCTGGTTGAAGCGGCACGTCGGCCTCGCGGACTTCGAGTTGTACATGCGCAAGGCCGGCGACCAGCGCCGCGACGCGACCGTGAAGCGCGAGCTGTTCGACGCGCACCTGGCGCACCGCGAGGTGCTGTGCGTGCTCGACGACCGGGACCAGGTCGTGCGGATGTGGCGCGAGGAGCTGGGCCTGACGTGCCTGCAGGTCGCGTACGGCGACTTCTAGCTGCGCCTTCTAGAACTTCCAGTGGCGGCGGTGGGCGTCGACCGACCACGCCGAGATGCGGTCGGTGTCGGCTTCGTCGGGCAGCGGCATGCCTGATTCGAGGCGGGCGAGGATCCGGGCCTTGACGTCGGCGAGGACGTCGTCGAGTTCAGCGACGCCGCCGGATTTGACGTTGAGGACGCGTTCGCGGTCGGCGTCGGGCATGGGCAGCGTGAGGCGGCCGTGTTCGGCGATCTCGAGGCCCTGGAGGCCGAGGCGGAGGGCGTGGGACGCGTACTTGACGTCGTACCCGTAGCGTTCGACCAGCTCGGGCCGGTTGGGCAGGCCGCCTTGGCGGCCGAGGCCGAGGAGGCGGTCGGTCTGGCCGTCGAGGTACCCGACGAAGCGTTCGACGGTGCGGCGGGAGAGGAACGCGGGCGCGAGGGCGCGCAGCTCCGCGCCGAGGTCGGTGACCGCGTAGACCGAGTCCTCGGGGGCGAAGAGCGGCAGCAGGATCGTGGGGTTCCCGGCGACGGCGAGCTTCAGGAACTTCCGCAGGGAGTACATGACGAGGTCGGTGTCGCCGTGCCCGGAGTGGTGGCCTTCGGGCTGGGTCCGCCACACGTAGTGGTCCATGGGTGCGCGCAGGCCGATGGCGCATTCGGGCGGTTCGACGAAGACGCCCATCTCGTCGTGGTCGTCGGTGCCCGCGATCGCGATGCCGTGCAGGCCCGAGCCGACCTCGGTGCGCAGGATCTCGCCGGCGCGGGCGGTTGCCGCGTCGCCGTGCTCGGTGTGGGTCATCGGGCCAGTCTGCCAAGCCGCGGACCGCGACGCGAATGAGATTCGGGTCCGGTGGGAATCCGCCGAACGGGCCCGTTCATGCCCGTGCGCGGGACAATGGGGCCGATGCGACTAGCGAGCCGGAGGTCAACGTGGGCAACGCGCCGTACGTCATCGTCGGGGGCGGCCTGGCCGCCTCGAGGGCCGCGCAGACCTTGCGCGCCGAGGGATTCGAGGGCGATCTGGTGGTCGTCACGGGGGAGGCGCACCGGCCGTACGAGCGGCCGCCGCTCTCCAAGGACTACCTGCGCGGCGAGGTCGATCGCTCGGCGGTGTTCACCGTCGACGAGGGCTGGTACGCCCAGAACGCGGAGCTGCGCACCGGCGAGCCCGCGACGGGCCTCGACCCGGGCGCGCGGCGGCTGACCCTGGCCGACGGATCCGCCGTCGACTACAAGAAGCTCCTCATCGCCACCGGCTCGAGCCCCAGGCCGCTGCCGATCCCGGGCGCGGACCTGCAGGGCGTGCACCTGCTGCGCACCGTCGAGCAGTCCGATCTGCTGCACGCCGCGATCAAGGACGCCGGGCATGTGGCGATCGTCGGCGACGGCTGGATCGGCATGGAGGTCGCCGCTTCGGCGCGGCAGCTCGGCCGCGAGGTCACCGTGTTCGGGCTCGGCGCGCAGCCGCTCGAACGGGTCCTCGGCCCGGAGATGGGCCTCGTGTTCGGCCGCCTGCACACCGACCACGGCGTGGAGCTGCTGCGCCGCACCCAGGTCGCGAAGATCATCGGCGAGCACGGGAAGGCCGTCGGAGTCGAGACCGGCGACGGCAGGCGCGTCGACGCCGACGTGGTGCTCCTCGCGGTCGGCGCCACGCCCAACACCGGTCTCGCGGTGGAGGCCGGGATCAACCTGCGTCCCAAGGAACTCGGCGGCGGCATCGCCGTCGACGGCACCCTGCGCACGAGCGGCCCGGACGTGTGGGCCGCCGGCGACGTCGCGAGCATCCCTTCCGTCCACTACGGACGGCCGGTCCGGGTCGAGCACTGGCAGACCGCGCTCGAAACCGGGCCGCACGCCGCGAAGGCGATGCTCGGCGACGAGACCCCCTACGACAAGCTGCCGTACTTCTACACCGACCAGTACGACCTCGGCATGGAGTACCTCGGGTTCGTGGCCGGCCCGGACGCCTACGACGAGGTCGTCGTCTCCGGCAGCATCGAATCCCTTGAGTTCGTGGCGTTCTGGACCAAGGCGGGACGCGTGCTCGCGGGCATGGCCGTGAACACGTGGGACCGCATGGGCGAGATCGAGGCGCTCATCCGCGCCGCCGAGCCGCCGAGCCCGGAGGACCTGCAGTCATTCCGCTGAGCCCTTGACCAGGAAGGGCCGCAGCAGATCCGGGACGGCCGCATCGGCGAAGTCCAGGATCTCGTGCTCGTCCGCGTCGACGACCGCGTAGTGGCCCCGGCCCGCGGCCGTGGTCGCGTCCAAGGTCATGAGTCCCATGCGCCGCTGGAACACCGACTGCTGCAGCCGCCAGCCGATGACGCCGGAGCGGTCGAGATGCACCGTGGCGCGGCGGGTGCTGCCGCGCCGCGACACGAGGTAGCGGGCGGTCGTCGCGTGCCCGAGGGACGCGTACGAGTCGAAGGCCGTCCACACGGCGAACGCCGAGATCCCCACAGCCGCAAGGATGACGGCCGCGCTCAGCAGCGCCGGCATCGCCCAGAGCAGGTGGGCCGCGACCGCGAGGACCGCGCAGAGCAGTACGGTCACCACTGCCCAGCGGACGCGGCGGTGCAGCGCGGCCCGCGGATGCGGGGTCAGCTCCGCGTCGACCGGGCCGATCACGGCTTCGGCCGCCGCGAGCGTCTTCTCCAGGGGCGCAGCGGGAACGAGGGTGCTGAGGTCGCTGCCCTCCTCATTGGTCTTGAGGCCGATCGCGACCACGTCGAGGCGGCCCGCGCCCGCCGTGCGCACCCCGAGCGGCTCGACGATCTCGATGCCGCGGATGCGCTCCTCCTCGAGGCTGAGCGAGCGGGCGACCATGAGCCCGCGCCGGACCCGAAGCGTCCCACCGGGTTCGCGGTCGAGTCGGTGCTGCCACCAGGCCTCGCCCTGCAGCACGAGACTCGCGACCGCGCCGACGACGAGCAGGACCGCGAGGCCCAGGCCGAGCACGGTCCACGCTCCGTACTCCCTGACCAGGTCCGCGGTGATCTCGACGGGCAGGCCGCCCTTGCCGAACCAGTCGGCGACCTGGAAGACCGCGCCCACCGCGACGCCCGCGAGCATCGGCGTGAGGAACGACAGCGGCGCGTACTTGAGCCATCCCGGCTCCCAAGTCGCAAGGCGCCCTTCGGTGTCCGTCTCGGCGGCCGCGCCGCGGCGCAGCAGCGCGAGACGCAGCCGGTCCGCCTCGGCCCGGTGCACCGAGTCGAGCGTGAGCGTCTGCTCGGTCGTCGAACCCGAACCGCTCCCGGTCTCGCCCGTGCCCACCTTGACCTTCGTGAGCCCGAAGACCCGCTCCAGCGGGTTCGCGGCAAGGTCCACCGAGCGGATGCGCTCGCGCGCAAGGGAACGACGCCGCTTGAACAGCACCCCGGTGTGCATCTCGACGCGCGACTCGGTGACCCGGTAGCGGGTCGTGCGCAGCCGCACGAGCTCCAGCAGGACCACCGCGCCGACGACCAGCGCGGCCCCCGGCACGACCCACGCCAGCGCCACCGGCCACGAGGTCCCCGACGCGATCCCGATCGCGGCCGGCGTCCCGGCGCCGCACATCACTCCGGCCATGTACAGGGCCGTGACCTTCAGGCCGTCGCGGTGGAGGCGCAGCCACGCCGTCTCGGACACGTCGGTCATGTCGCGTCCCCGGGCGTCGCGTCCGTGAGCCGCGTCAGCCGCTCGGCGAGCGCCGCGGCCTGGTCCTGTTCCAGCCCTTCGAGTTTGATCTCCCCGGCCGACGACGCCGTAGTGACGACCAGTGTGGACAGACCGAACGAGCGCTGCAGCGGCCCCTGCGTCGTGTCGACGGTCTGGATCCGCGACATCGGCGCGATCCGCCATGTCCGCCAGAAGTACCCGGTCAGCGTGTACACCGCCGCGTCGGTCACCTCCCAGCGGTGCACCCGGTGCCACCACACCGGCAGCGTCGCCAGGGACGCCAGGCCGATCACGGCGATCACGACGGCCGGGCCGAGCAGCCACCACCGGGCCGGGGCGATGAGCAGGCCGAGCACCGCGAGCGGGACGGCGAGCACGCCGGTCGCGATCGCGAGCTGGGCCCGCCACCAGGGCTTCACACGAGGGTCGAACTGATGCTGGGGCGGACGCAGGGTCGTCCTCGACGAGGTCATGCCCGAATCGTAGTTTCCCGTGACGGACCGGACTTCCGCCTCAGGGTGGATTTGGGCGCCGTCCGCGTCATACCCGGGTACCGGCGCCGGGTGGGAGGGCGGGCGGCGTTTGCCCGGGCCCGAACCGGGCACCCGCGAGGTGCGCGCGGTTTACGAGTGTCTGTTGAGAGAGGTGGTAGCGATGACACAACTGCCCGCGCGGAGGAGCGCCATGGAACGGGTCGACCCGTTGAGCCTCATGGATGACTTCACCGCCTACATGAACCAGATGATGGGCCCGTACTTCTCGCCGCTCGCGACCGGCGAGGGGTCGTGGACGCCGCTGTCGGACATGAGCGAGAGCGCCGACGCGTACCACGTCGACATCGAGCTGCCGGGCGTCTCCCGCGACGACGTCACGGTCGACATCGAGGGCCAGGAGCTCACGGTGTCCGGCGAGTTCCACCGGGAGGACCACGGGGACGGCACGGGCCGCCGATCGTCCCGGCGCGAGGGCCGGTTCGAGTTCGGGCTGCGCCTGCCGCACGCGGTCGACGCCGCGAAGTGCTCGGCAGAGCTGGAGGACGGGGTCCTGTGCCTGACGATCCCGAAGACGGCTTCCGAGGGGCACCGCACGATCGAGATCAAGTAGCGCCTTCACCCGGCCGCGAAGGCCCGCGGTTCCCGCGGGCCTTCCGCCGCGATCAAGCCGTGCCCTCCAAGAGCGCCTTCAGGTGCTGATAGCTCACCGCCGCCCGCTTCGCGGCCGTGCGGCGGACCAGCGGCAGGATCGCCGCGCCCGCACCGACACCCTCGAAGTCGAGCGTGAACGTCACCCGCGACCGCGCGCCGCCGTCGAGCGGTTCGATCGTGAACATGGCGTGCGGACGGATCATGCCGTCCACGCCCTCCGCGGCGAAGAACCGCGGCGGCTCGTTCGCGGTGATCCGCTGGAGCGTGGTGTGCTGGGCGCCCACGAAACGGCGGACCGTGGCGAACCGCTCGGCGTCGAGCATGTCGACGCGGATGACGTCCGGCTGCCACTCGCGAAAGCGCGTCGGGTCCGCGGCGACCGCGAACACCTCCCCGGGAGGCCGGTCGATCTCGATCGTGCTGCTCTGCGGAGCCATGACGAGCCCCTCTCTGAAAGGATCGGTACCCTCTCAGATTTCACGAGTCGATGAATCGCTAAACCTGCGACCGGCCCCCGGGAGGCACTACCCGATCGAGAGCTTGTCGATCGCGGCCAGCTCGTCCTCGCTGAACTCCAGGTTCCCGATCGACGCCACGTTGTCCTCGAGCTGCCGCACACTGCTCGCGCCGATGATCACGCTGGTCATGCGCGGGTCGCGCAGCGCCCACGCCAGCGCGGTCTGCGCCAGGCTCTGCCCGCGCTCGGCCGCGATCGCGTTCAGCCCCCGCACCCGGTCGAGCACGTCGCCCTCGAGCCGGTCCTCGTTGAGGAAGTGGCTCGTCGCCATCCGCGAGTCCTCCGGGATGCCCTTCAGGTACCGGTCCGTGAGCAGGCCCTGCTCGAGCGGGCTGAACACGATGCAGCCCGCGCCGACCTCCTCGAGCGCGTCCAGGAGACGGTCCTCCTCGATGCGGCGGTCGAACATCGAGTAGCGCGGCTGGTCGATCAGCAGCGGCGTGCCCAGGTCCTTCAGGATCGCGGCCGCCTCCCGCACCTGCTCGGACGTGTAGTTCGAGACGCCCACGTACAGCGCCTTGCCCGAGCGCACGATCGCGTCGAGCGCGCCCATGGTCTCCTCGAGCGGCGTGTCCGGGTCCGGCCGGTGGTGGTAGAACACGTCCACGTAGTCCAGGCCGAGCCGGCCCAGCGACTGGTCGAGCGAGGCGATCAGGTTCTTGCGCGAGCCCCATTCGCCGTACGGGCCCGGCCACATGTAGTACCCGGCCTTGGACGAGATGACCATCTCGTCCCGGTAGGCCCGGAAGTCCTGCGCGAAGATCCGGCCGAAGTTCTCCTCGGCGCTCCCGGCCGGCGGGCCGTAGTTGTTCGCGAGGTCGAAGTGGGTGACGCCGAGGTCGAAGGCGCGGCGCAGGATCGCGCGCTGGCTCTCGATCGAGCGGGTGTGGCCGAAGTTGTGCCACAGGCCGAGCGAGATGGCGGGCAGTCTCAGGCCGCTGCGTCCGGAGCGGCGGTAGGGCATGGTCTCGTAGCGGTCGTCCGCGGCAAGGTGAGTCACGAGTGCAGCCTAACCCGTTTGGAAAGCGCGGTCATCCTGCCTGGGCGACGCCTGCGAGCCGTGGGTGAGCAGCCTCGACGACGCCTGCGAGCCGGAAATACGCAAGGTGAACGCCAGGTGGCGCGCCCCAAGGTGAAGCCGAGGTGTCTAGGCGTGCGGGTCGAACTTGTAGCCGAGGCCGCGCACGGTCACGAGGTGGCGCGGCTTGCCCGGCTCGGGCTCGATCTTGGAGCGCAGGCGCTTGACGTGCACGTCGAGGGTCTTGGTGTCCCCCACGTAGTTCGCGCCCCAGACGCGGTCGATGAGCTGGCCGCGGGTGAGCACGCGCCCGGCGTTGCGCAGCAGCATCTCCAGCAGCTCGAACTCCTTGAGCGGCAGCTGCACGTCGGCGCTGTTCACGGTGACGGTGTGCCGGTCGACGTCCATGCGCACGGGCCCGGCCTCGAGCACGGTGACGATCGGGTCGTCCGGCTCGGCCGAGCGGCGCAGCACCGCGCGGATGCGGGCCACGAGCTCGCGGGAGGAGTAGGGCTTCGTGATGTAGTCGTCCGCGCCCAGCTCGAGGCCCACCACCTTGTCCACTTCGGAGTCCCGGGCGGTGACCATGATGATCGGCACGTTCGAGTGCGCCCGCAGCTCGCGGCACACCTCGGTGCCGGACTTCTCGGGCAGCATCAGGTCCAGCAGGACGACGTCGGCCCCGGCGCGCTCGTACTCCTTGATGGCGGCGTCGCCGTCGGCGGCGACGGCCACCTCGAAGCCCTCCTTGCGGAGCATGTAGGAGAGGGCATCGGAGAACGATTCCTCGTCTTCAACTACGAGCACGCGGGTCACGAGTGAACCTTTCTACAGGCCGGCTTGCTGGGAGGTTCCGATTGCATCCGATTCCGGTGCCGTGGCGTCGGACGGAAGGGAACGAGCAGGCAACATCAAGGTAAACACTGATCCGGCTTCGGGCATACTGGACACTTCGACCCTACCCCCGTGATTGACCGCCACATGCTTGACGATCGCCAGGCCGAGGCCGGTGCCGCCGGTCGAACGCGAGCGCGCCGCGTCCACCCGGTAGAACCGCTCGAAGATGCGGTCGAGCTCTTCCGCCGGTATGCCGATCCCCTGGTCGCGCACGGCGATGCACACCATCTTGACCCCCGCCAGATGCCCGGTCGGGGAGGCGATCGAGGTGGTCACCTCGACGGCCGTGTCCTCAGGTGAATAGGAGATGGCGTTGCCCACGAGGTTCTTCACGGCGGTCACGAGTTGGGACTCGGATCCGAGCACTTCCGCGCCCCGCACGCCCGAGTAGGCGAGCTCGATGCCCTTCTCCTCGGCGGCGATGCGGGTCTGGTCGAAGGCCTCGGCGATGATCCGGTCGACCTCGACGGGCTCGGGGTCGGGCAGCTTCTCCGCGCCCTGCAGCCGCGAGAGCTCCAGCAGGTCGGTGACCAGGTGGTTCATGCGCTTGGACTCGGACTGGATGCGCGAGGCGAACCGGGCGGAGGCGTCCGGGTCCTCGGCGGCGTCCTTCAGGGCCTCGGCGAGGATCTGCATGGCGCCCACAGGCGTCTTGAGCTCGTGGCTGATGTTGGCGACGAAGTCGCGGCGCACGCGCTCGACGCGGTGGAGCTCGGAGATGTCCTGGAACTCGGCCACGGACACGCCGTCGGGCAGCGGCGTGATGCGCACGCTCACCGCGCTCGGCTCGCCCATGACCTGCTTGGGCACTTCGATCTCGGCGTCCCGGTAGCGGCCGGAGCGGCGGGCCTGCGCGAGTAGTGCGCGCAAGGTGAGCGAGACGATCTCGTGGTCGTCCACCAGGCCCAGGTCGCGGGCGGCCCGGTTGGTGTAGAGGACGCGGTTGTGGTCGTCGACCAGGCACACGCCGGTGCGCAGCAGGTCGGTCGCGGCCTCCCAGGGGCGGGAGTCGGCGGCGGGGGCGGAGCGGACTTCGGGGCGGGGGCTGCCGCGGTGCCGGGTGCGCATGAGCGCGGAGGCGGCGGCGCCGAAAGCGGCTCCCGCGGCCAGACCGGTGAGGACGCGTCCTGCGCTTCGGCGCAGGGAGGCGAGCGGCGGCGACGAATCGTTATGGGCCACGCCTTCAGACTAAGCGCGAAACGGCCCGGCGTCGAACGCCGGGCCGTAACGGATGTCACCTGGTGTTAACGCAGAGTGCGCATTCGGGGCTATTTCTTCCCCTGGGCGGCGACGGCCGCGGCGGCCTCGGCGGCCGCCTCGGGGTCGAGGTACTCGCCGCCGGCGACGGTGGGCTTGAGCGTGGTCTCGTCCAGCTCGTAGCGCAGCGGCATGCCGGTGGGGATGTTGAGCTTGACGACGGCCTCGTCGGTCATGCCGTCGAGGTGCTTGACGAGCGCGCGCAGCGAGTTGCCGTGGGCGGCGACGAGCACGGTCTTGCCGGCCCGCAGGTCGGGGACGATGCCGTCGTACCAGTAGGGGAGCATCCGCTCGAGGACGTCCTTGAGGCACTCGGTGGCGGGCAGGATCTCGGGGGCGAGGTCGGCGTAGCGGGGGTCGCCGTCCTGCGCGAACTCGGAGCCGGCCTCGATGGCGGGCGGCGGCACGTCGTACGAGCGGCGCCAGGTCATGAACTGCTCCTCGCCGTACTCGGCGAGCGTCGCGGCCTTGTCCTTGCCCTGCAGGGCGCCGTAGTGGCGCTCGTTGAGGCGCCAGGAGCGCTTGGCGGGGATCCAGGAGCGGCCGGCCTCGGCGAGCGCCAGCTCGGAGGTGTTGATGGCGCGGCGCAGCAGGGAGGTGTGCACGACGTCCGGCAGCAGGTCGGCCTCGGCGAGCAGGCGGCCGCCGCGGCGGGCCTCGTCCTCGCCCGACGCCGACAGCTTCACGTCGACCCAGCCGGTGAACAGGTTCTTGGCGTTCCATTCGCTTTCGCCGTGGCGAAGCAGCACGAGAGTAGCGGTCATACCCACATACTGCCGTGCCGCGCCCCGCCCTGCCGCCCGGTCAGCGCACGGGTGTGGCGGGCGTCGCGTCAGTCCTTCGGCTTCAGGTGCTCGAAGGCCGCGAGGTTCTTCGTGGATTCGCCGCGGGCGAGGCGCCAGCGCCATTCCTCTTCTATGGAGGTGCGGAAGCCGAGTTCGAGGATGACGTTGAAACTGGTGTCGGCGGCTTCGAGGACCTGCCCGAGGACGCGGTCGAGTTCGGCGGCGGTGACCGCGGTGAACGGGAGGCGGCCGACGAGGTGGATGTCCTCCGATTCGTCGAGCGCGAACGCGACGGCGTACAGCTTCCCGTTGCGGCGCAGCAGCTCCGCCCAGACCGCTTCCTTGTTCTCCTCGGGCCGTCGGGCGACGAACGCCTCGACGCGGAGGGCGTGGTCCTCCACGACCAGGCCGCACGCGACGTTGAGCTTGCGCCGCCCGGGGAGGTCGACGACGACCGAGCGCGGGGTGTCGGCGCGGTAGTCGGCGCCGATCGCGTCGAGGGCGGCGTGGAGCTGTTCGATCACCGGTTCAGCGTAATCGCCTGGGAGCGGGCGAGGAGGGCGCGGCGGTAGGCGCCGCTGAGGCCTTCGGCGGTGGCCTGCCAGGAGAACAGGGCGGCGTGGGTGCGGGCGCCGGCGGCGAGGCGTTCGCGCAGGGCGCCGTCGCCCATGAGCCGCCCGAGCGCGGCGGCCCAGTCGTCGGCGGTGTGAGAGTCGACGAGGATCCCGGAGCGGCCGTCGCTGACGGCGGTGGTCAGGCCGCCCACCTTCGCGGCGATCACGGGCGTGCCGGTCGCCTGGGCTTCCAAGGCCACCAGGCCGAACGATTCGTTGTAGGAGGGGACGGCGACGGCGTCGGCGGCCCGGTAGACCTGGGCGAGCGCCTCGCCGGAGCGCGGGGTGCGCCACTGGACCCGGTCGCCGAGGCCGAGTTCGCCGGCGAGTTTCGGCAGCCAGAACAGGTCGGTGTTGGAGGGCCCGCCGACGAAGACGGGGACGATCCGCTCGGCCAGTGCAGGGTTGTGGACGCGCAGGCGGGCGAGGCCCCGCAGGAGGACGTCCGGCGCTTTGGCGGGCTGGATGCGGCCGACGAACGCGACGACGAGCGCGTTGTGCGGCAGGCCGAGCGCCTGGCGGGCGGCGTACCGGTCGCCGGGGCGGAACACGCCGAGGTCGACGCCGGGGTGGATGACTTCGACGCGCCGTTCGTCGGCGCCGTAGTAGCGGTGCAGCTCTTCGGCTTCGGCGGCGGTGTTGGCGATGAGGAGGTCAGCTTCGGTGGTGATCTGCTCCTCGCCGACGACGCGCCCGATCGGCTCGGGCGAGTCCCCTTCGGCGAGTTGGGCGTTCTTCACCTTCGCGAGGGTGTGGAAGGTCTGCACGAGCGGCACGCCCCACCGGTCGGCGGCGACCCACGCGGCCTGGCCGGAGAGCCAGTAGTGGGCGTGGATGAGGTCGTAGTGGCCGGGCCGGTTGTGGGCCTCGGCGCGCAGCAGTCCGCCGGTGAAGGCGCACAACTGGGTCGGGAGGTCGTTCTTGGACAGTCCCTCGAAGGGCCCGGCGGGCAGGTGGTGGACGAGGACGCCGGGGGCGGCCTCGACGGTGGGGGGCTCCTCGGAGCTGGTGGCGCGGGTGAAGACCTCGACTTCGACGCCGGAGCGGGCGAGTTCGCGGGCGGTGTTGAGGACGTAGACGTTCATGCCGCCGGCGTCGCCCGTGCCGGGCTGCGCGAGCGGCGAGGTGTGCACGGAGACCATCGCGACGCGACGGACGATCTGCTTTCGGCATCGTGCCCTGAAGGCCGGCGTGCGCCGCTGCTGCATGTGGTGGTCCTCTCCCGCGGGGCCCGAAACCGGTGGGCCCTGATTTGCCGCTGCTCGTCCCCTGAAGCAACGCGCAAAACCCTCGCAATCCTTCCGTGTCCGGGTGTTCACGCACAACCGCCGCAACCGTGAGAGTGATGAACTCCGCATTTCGTCAAGTCGTTTCGCGACATGACGCTCCGGAACGCCGGATCCGCCCGTTCGGCGTGAAGTTGGAATTTCCCTCGCGACACGACCCGGAATGAGCCTCAAATCCGGGCAAGTCGTCCATGATGGGGATACTTGTCATCACAGGGGGGAGACAACACCATGAGCACTGCTACCGTGCCGGCCGCGAGGCAGCCCACGATGTCACCGGTGTCCAAGTTCGGTGCGACGCACTCGCTGCGGCGCCTGCCCGTCCAGGAGCGTTCGGCCGCGCGTGTGCGCCGCATGCTGGACGCGGCCGCGGACTTGATCGAAGAGGTCGGCTACGACCGGCTCTCGACCACCGCCATCGCCCAGCGCGCCGACGTCGCCATCGGCTCGGTCTACCAGTTCTTCGGGGACAAGCGCTCGCTCGCCGAAGCCCTGAGCCAGCGCTACATCGATCTGTACTTCGAGCGCCTCGCCGCCCGCTTCGACGCCGAACCGCCCGCCGACTGGCGCGGCGGGGTCGAGGCCGCCATCGACGAGTACGTGCAGATGTACCGCACCGCGCCCGGTTTCCGCGTCCTCCACCTGGCCGACGCGATCGACCCGGGCCGGGCCGACGCCGTCACCACCGGCGGCGACGTGATCGCCGACCAGATCCTCGCCGGACTCGCCCAGCGCTTCGGCATCGGCGGCGACGACGAGCTCAACAAGACGGTCACCGTGGCCGTCGAGACCGGGCAGGCCCTGGTCCGCCTGGCCTTCCGGCGCGACCCCGAGGGCTGCTCCGCGTCGATCGCCGAAGCCGGCGACGTCGTCTGCGACTACCTCGCGCGCCGCCTGCCGTAGACGGGGGTCCCAGGCCACTCAAACGACCGCGCCGGGGCATGGGACCGCACCGGGCCGACTAGTCTCAATAGTCGACCCGGTGCGGTCTCTGACTTTCGAGGAGCAGCATGGCGAACACCCTTGGCGACATCCAGACGGTGCTGCGGATCCGCCCGTTCAGACGCCTCTGGACCGTCCTCGGTCTGGCCTCCTTCGGCGACTGGCTGGCCATCTTCGCCACCGCCGGTTTCGCGCAGTCCCTGTTCGACGACCCCGCGGCCAAGGGCGCGGCGTTCTCGGCCACGATCGTGCTCCGGCTCCTGCCGTCCCTCGTGCTCGGCCCGGTCGCGGGCGTGTTCGCCGACCGGTTCGACCGGCGCAAGACCATGGCCGCCTGCGACACCGCCCGCTTCCTCCTCATCGCGTCCGTCCCCACGGTCTACCTCATCACGAACAACACGGCCGTCACCGTCTTCTGGCTCGCCATCGCCCAGCTCTGCATCGAGGCCGCGGTCCTCATCTGGTCGCCCGCGAAGGAGGCGGCGGTCCCGAACCTCCTGCCACCGGAGAAGTACGAGGCCGCGAACCAGCTCAGCCTCGCCACGACGTACGGCCTCGCCCCGCCCCTCGCGTTCGCCGTCCTCGCGGTCCTCGAACGCGGCTCCGCGGTCTGGTCGAACCTGGGCACCTGGGCCGAGCCGATGGTCATCGCCCTCTACCTGACGGCCGCGATGTTCGCGATCCTCGCCGTCACCGTCTACTTCTTCATCCCGCAGATCTCGGGCCGCTACGGCGAGGTCGCCGCCAAGACCTCCAGCGTCTGGAGCGACTTCGTCGAGGGCTGGTCCTACCTGCGCACCTCCGAGCGCGTGCGGGGCCTCATCGTGGGGATGCTCGGCGCGTTCAGCGGCGCGGGCATCCTCATCGGCGTCGGCACGGTCTACGCCACCACCCTCGACGCGGGCGAGGCCGCGTTCTACACCCTCGCCGTGTTCCTCTTCCTCGGCCTCGGCTCCGGTATCGCCTTCGGCCCCAAGCTCGTCGGCGAACTCTCGCGCCTGCGCTGGTTCGGCATGAGCATCGTCCTCGCGGGCGCGGGCCTCGCGCTCGACGCCGTCGCCCCGCACATCGTGTTCTCGCTCCTCGGCTCCGTCGTGATCGGACTCGGCGCGGGCATGGCGTTCCTCGCCGGGATCACGCTCCTGCAGCGCGAGACCGAGGACGAGATCCGCGGCCGCATGTTCGCGTTCATCGCCGTCTCGGCGCGCGTCATCCTCATGCTCTCGATGACCGTGGCCGCGCCCCTCGCCGGCTGGCAGGCCGCCCGCCATCTCGACCTGGGCTTCACCGAGATCCAGATCTCGATGAGCCGCATCCTGCTCTTCGTGGCCGCCGCGCTCGTCGTCTGGCTGGGCGTCACCGCGTTCCGCTCCATGGACGACAAGCCGGGCGTGCCCGTCTTCGCCGACCTCTGGTCCTCGCTGCGCGGCCGCCCGCTCTCCGCGGTCGACCCCGTCGCGGGCACCGGCTTCTTCGTCGTCTTCGAAGGCGGCGAGGGCGCCGGGAAGTCCACGCAGGCCGTGAAGCTCGCCGCGTGGCTCAAGCTCCGCGGCTACGAGGCCGTCCTCACCCGCGAACCGGGCGCCACGGACATCGGCATGCGCATCCGCTCGCTCGTCCTCGACTCCGGAGGGGAGTCCGCGCCGGCGCCGCGCGCCGAGGCCCTGCTCTTCGCCGCGGACCGCGCGCAGCACGTGGACAAGGTCATCCGGCCCGCCCTCGAACGGGGCGCCGTCGTCGTCTCGGACCGCTACATCGACTCCTCGATCGCCTACCAGGGCTCCGGCCGGGCGCTCGGCAAGGACGAGATCGCGTGGGTGTCCGCTTGGGCCACAGGCGGTCTCAAGCCCGACCTCACGGTCCTCCTCGACGTCGAGCCCGAGCACGGCCTCCACCGCGCGAAGGCCGGCGGCACCGGCGACCGCCTCGAGCAGGAGCAGCTCGACTACCACGAGAAGGTCCGCGAGACGTTCCTCCAGCTCGCCGCCGCCGAACCCGCCCGCTACCTCGTGATCGAGGCCGGCGGCACCCCCGACGACATCGCCGCCCGCGTGCGCGAGGCCGTCGCCGAGCGCCTCGACATCCGCACCCAGACCACCCGCACCGAGACCGGCTGGCCCGGCCTCGACACCAGCAAGGGCGACAAGGGCGGCGACAAGGGGGACAAGGGCGGCGACGCCCCCGCCGTCGAATCCACGAAGGACTACGGCTGGGACACCGTGGCCGAGGAGGCCGGCCGGCCGTGAGCGTATTCGACGAGCTCGTGGGGCAGGACGACGCCCAGCGGGTCCTCGCCGATGCCGCACGCGGTGTCGGCATGACCCACGCGTGGCTCTTCACGGGCCCGCCCGGCTCCGGCCGCTCCACCGCGGCCGTGGCCTTCGCCGCGGCCCTGCAGTGCCCCGAGGGCGGCTGCGGGGAGTGCCACACGTGCCGCACGGTCCTCGGCGGCACCCACTCCGACGTCACCCGCGTGATCCCCGAGGGTCTGACGCTCGGCGTCGACCAGGTGCGCCGCCTCATCCTCGAGGCGAGCCGCGCGCCCACGTCGGGGCGGTGGCAGATCCTCATCGTCGAAGACGCCGACCGCTTGACCGAGGCGGCCGCGAACGCGCTGCTGAAAGCGGTCGAGGAGCCGCCGGAGCGCACCGTGTTCCTGCTGTGCGCGCCGTCGACGAACCCGGCCGAGATCTCGGTGACGATCCGCTCCCGCTGCCGCGTCCTGGGGCTGCGCCAGCCGCCCGCCGGCGCGATCGCGGACCTGCTCGTGAACCGCGACGGCCTGGACCGGCGCGAAGCGGAACTGTACGCGGCCGCGGCGCAGGGCCATGTGGGCCGGGCGCGGCGGCTCGCCACGGACGCCGAGGCGCGCGCGAAAC
The DNA here is from genome assembly GCF_027622945.1 of Glycomyces lechevalierae. Taxonomy (GTDB): domain Bacteria; phylum Actinomycetota; class Actinomycetes; order Mycobacteriales; family Micromonosporaceae; genus Glycomyces; species Glycomyces rutgersensis. The sequence goes on from NZ_JAPZVQ010000014.1 coordinate 92,487, forward strand.
GCCATGACGTGCTGCAGATCCCGCGCCGCCTCACCGGCCTCGGCGCGTGCTTCACCGCCGCGGTCGAACTGATCGAGGCCGCCGAGGCCGAGGCTTCGGGCGTGTACACGGACCAGTCCGCGGCGGAGAAGGAAGCGCTCGAGACCGCGCTCGGCAAGGGCGGCACCGGGAAGGGCGCGTCGAAGGCCGCGCGCGGCTCGGCGGCGGCCCTGAAGGAGCTGGAGAAGCGCCAGAAGACCCGCGACACACGGGCGCAGCGCGACTCCCTCGACCGGGCCCTGGTGGATCTGGCGGCGTTCTACCGCGACGCGCTCGCCGCCGGCTTCGGCGCCCGCGTGGACCCGATCCACATCGACATGGCGGACACGACGAGGGCGGCGGCCGCGAAGCTCAGCGCCGAGTCCCTGCTGCGCCGCATCGACGCGATCCTGGAGTGCCGCAAGGCGATCGAAGCGAACGTCCGCCCCCGCATCGCGGTCGAGGCGATGATGACGAGGCTCTGGCAGAGCTAGCGGCGCAGTCGGCCGAACGGCAGTGTCGTACCCCGATGCCACCCTTGTGTCGGGGGCCCGCGGTGGCGACACACCCGACCCCGTGGACCGCAGGTGTCACTGCGTCCACAAGTGCTGGATGAACGCGTCCTTTGCTTTCGGGACCGTGCCCGTGCGCTGCCAGCGGTACCAGGCGCGTTCCTCGACGACGCGCACGCAGAAGTCCCCGTCGATCTCGAACGCCTCTGAGACGCAGCGGAAGTCGTCGCGGAACACCCCGTCCGACCAGTACCAGACCCGCCGCCCGATGAGGCCCGGCACGTCCGACGCCGGGTAGGGCCGGCGGATCGGCGGCGCGTCCGGGTCGGAGAGCCGTTCGATCAGGTAGCCCGGCCGCGGCGAGCCGGTCCCCGGTTCGGGCTTCTGCACCCACACGTCCTCGGCGGGCACGAGGCTCGCGTACGCGTCGCCGTCGCCGTCCACCGCCCGGTAGTAGTCCGCTTCGGATATCAAGGGCACCAGCAGCATCCCGTCCCGCGTGAGCGGGTCGTCCGCGCGCAGGTCGAACTGCCAGCCGCAGCCGGCCGCGCCCGCGACCACCCGCGAGGAGTGCAGGTCGAACGCGCGCGTCGCGCGCACCGGGACCAGCGCCGGAGGCGGCTCGGGAACGTCGAAAGCATTGCTGGACAGGCCCAAAGGGAACTCCAGACTTCCTGTGACGAGCGGTTACCAGGGTGACCGGAAGAAAGCATAGGGGGTTGGCACACTCTGGGGATTCACGGCCCTCGCGGGGATCGTAGAGTTCTTCTCATCAAGCACGGAACACTTCTCAACTAAGGATGGAAGAGCGATGAGCGAGTACGACGAAGCCGCCGTGGAAGAGACCGTCGAAGAGGACTACACCTCCGAGCAGGACGCCATGGCTGAAGAGGACTACGCCTCGGACACCGAGTCCTACGACGACGCGGCCCTCGAAGAGGACTACGACAGCAGCCCCGTCTCCACGGTCACCGAGAGCTTCGACGTTGACGGCGACGGCTACGAGGACTCCACCATCTCCTCCGACGGCGTCACCCTGATCGACTCGGACGGCGACGGCGACGCCGAGGCCATCGCGACCGACTACGACGGCGACGGCATCTCGGACGACCTGATGGTCGACGCGGACGGCGACGGCTCGGTCGAGTCCTACGCCTCGGACACCGACGGCGACGGCATGCTGGACACCTACGAGTCCGACACCGACGGCGACGGCCTCACCGACCAGGTCTCGATGGACACCAACGCCGACGGCTACGTCGACTCGGTCGCCACCGACTCCAACGCGGACGGCTACGCCGACACCGTGATCACCGACTACAACGCCGACGGCCTCGTGGACGAGATCTCCGTGGACTCGGACGCCGACGGCACCGCCGACACCGTGCTGAGCGACGACGACGGCGACGGCTTCCTCGACACCGCCTACACCGAGGCCGTGCCGGAGGGCGACTCGTTCCAGTCGCAGACCGGTCAGGTCATCTAACAACCGAGCGTTCCGATGCCTGGACACCCCTAGGCTCGCTCGCCCTCATAGCGAAGGCCGGATGCACCGCATCCGGCCTCTTCGCGTGTCCGATCAGTTGGTGGTGCCGCGCAGCAGCGACATGGCCTCGGCGCGGGTGCGCGCGTCCGACTGCATGCTGCCGCGCACCGCCGACGTGACGGTCTTGGAGCCCTGCTTCCTGATGCCCCGCATGGACATGCAGGTGTGCTCGCATTCGACGACGACGATGACGCCGGTCGCCTCGAGCGAGGTGTAGAGCTGGTCGGCGATCTGGCTCGTGAACCGCTCCTGCACCTGCGGGCGCTTCGCGTACACCTCGACGAGCCGGGCGAGCTTCGAGAGGCCGACGATCTTCCCGGCGGGGCCGGGGATGTAGCCGACGTGGGCGACGCCGGTGAACGGCAGCAGGTGGTGCTCGCAGAACGACTGGACGTCGATATCGCGCACGAGGATGAGTTCGTTGTGGTTCTCGTCGAACGAGGTCTTGAGGACTTCGGCGGGGTCGACGCGCAGCCCGGCGAAGAGTTCGGCGTAGGCGCGGGCGACGCGGCGCGGGGTCTCCTGGAGGCCGGGGCGGTCGGGGTCCTCTCCGATCGCCGTCAGGATCTCCCTGACGGCGGCTTCGATCCGCCCCAGGTCCACCGCGTCTTCGACGGGGCTGCCGTTGATGCGGCCGTCGATGAGGCGCGCGGCCAGGTTGTCGAGTTCAGCCATCGCACAAGCTTACGACTTTCCCCGGACATCCCCAGTGGCCTTCACCACCACGTGACCCTCCCGTGGACGTGAAAACGGGCCTCCCGACCAGGTCAGGAGGCCCGTGAACAGTGTTACGCAGGTTACGGCTGCGGCGTCTGGCCCTCGGTGGACGGGCCGACCTCGATGCCCTCGTCCGGGCCCTCGGCGGGCTTGGAGCCGTTCGGGGTCGAGACGGGCGGCTCGCCTAGCTTGCGGGAGGCGGTGCCGTTGAACGGGGACATCGGCGGGCGCTTGACCACGCGGGTCGCGATCCGCTCGAGGTCCTCCTGGTTGAGCGTCTCCTTCTCGAGCAGCTCGACGACCATCTGGTCGAGCACGTCCCGGTACTCGGTGACGATCGCGTACGCCTCGTCGTGGGCGATCTCGATGAGCGCCCGGATCTCGGAGTCGACCGTGGCGGCGACGTCGTCGGAGTAGTCCTTCTGGTGGCCGTACTCGCGGCCGAGGAACGGCTCGGAGCCGCTGGAGCCGTACTTGATGGCGCCGAGCTTGGCGGACATGCCGTACTCGGTGACCATCGCGCGGGCGACCTTGGTGGCCTTCTCGATGTCGTTCGAGGCGCCGGTGGTCGGGTCGTGGTAGACCAGCTCCTCGGCGGCGCGGCCGCCGAGCGCGTACGCGAGCGTGTCGATCATCTCGGAGCGCGTCTGCGTGTACTTGTCCTCGGTCGGCAGCACGAGCGTGTGGCCGAGGGAGCGGCCGCGCGGCAGGATCGTGAGCTTGTGGACGGGCGCGGCGTGCGGCAGGGCGTGGGCGACGAGCGCGTGCCCGGCCTCGTGGTAGGCCGTCATCTTCTTCTCGGCGTCGCCCATGACGCGGCCCTTGCGCTCCGGTCCGGCGATGACGCGGTCGATGGCCTCTTCGAGGGCATCGGACGAGATCGCCTTCTCGTTGTGGCGGGCGGTCAGGAGCGCGGCCTCGTTGATGACGTTCTCGAGGTCGGCGCCGGAGAAGCCCGGCGTGCGGCGCGCGATGGTCTCGAACTCGACGTTCGGGACGAACGGCTTGCCCTTCGCGTGGACCGACAGGATCGCCTGGCGCCCTTCCTTGTCGGGGGCGTCGACGGGGATCTGGCGGTCGAAGCGGCCCGGGCGCAGCAGCGCCGGGTCGAGGATGTCGGGGCGGTTCGTCGCGGCGATGAGGATGACGCCGCCGCGCGTGTCGAAGCCGTCCATCTCGACGAGGAGCTGGTTGAGGGTCTGCTCGCGCTCGTCGTGGCCGCCGCCCATGCCGGCGCCGCGGTGGCGGCCGACGGCGTCGATCTCGTCGACGAACACGATCGCGGGCGCGTTCTCCTTGGCCTGGGTGAACAGGTCACGGACACGGCTGGCGCCGACGCCGACGAACATCTCCACGAAGTCCGAGCCGGAGATCGAGTAGAACGGGACCCCGGCCTCGCCGGCGACGGCGCGCGCGAGGAGGGTCTTGCCGGTGCCGGGAGGGCCGAACAGGAGGACGCCCTTGGGGATCTTCGCGCCGAGCTCCTGGTACTTCTTCGGGTCCTCGAGGAAGTCCTTGATCTCGCGGAGCTCCTCGACGGCCTCGTCCGCGCCGGCCACGTCGTCGAACGTGGTCTTCGGGGTGTCCTTGGACACCATCTTGGCCTTGGACTTGCCGAAGTTGAGGACCCGCGAGCCGCCGCCCTGCATCTGCGACATGAAGAACAGCAGCAGCAGGACGATGAGCACGATCGGGAGGAGGCTCAGCAGGAATGACACGAACACGGAGGTCTCGTTGACCTCGGTGTCGAACTTGACGCCCGCGTCCTCGAGCTCGGTGGCGACGGTCTCCATCATCCCCGCGGGGAGATAGGCCTCGACCTGGTCGCCGTTGGACTTGGTGAGCTGGACCAACTGCTCCTTGTCGAGGAGGTTGGCCTCCTTGACGTTCCCGTCGTTGATGTCCTTGAGGACTTCGGAGGTGGTGGCCTCGTCGTAGTCGGAGCCGCCGGACCAGAAGCTGCCGATCAGGACCGCGATGAGGGCGATGAGCACGATCCAGACGAGCGGCCTGCGGAAGAACCGCTTCCGCTCAGGTGTGGGTCTCCCGGCGTCGACCACTCGTTTCCTCCTGCGTAATTCGCGTTCTCGAGAGCGTTGCTGTCTCCGTCACGGCTCGCACGCTTCACCGCGGCCCCACAGGGTTTCCTGGGCTGCAGGGCGAAGACAACTCGAACGTACACGGTGCGGAGGTTCGACGACCCGCAGCGTCAGCACCCCTGGCCCTTCGCGACGGATACCGCCCTTACCCCGCCCGCTGATAGACCGTAATTAGTACCACGGGCGGGTTGAGTTCGCCCACCCAAGCCAGCGCCGCGGCCGATCGGGTGGCACCCTTGTTACATGACGTCGGAGCTAGCCAGCCCACCTTCCGTCCCGTCCGCTGCGGCGCGGGACGCGGTGTTCGATCCTGATTCGTGGTACGCCGAGGAGATCGAGCGCACCATCATCACCGAAGACGAGATCCGAGCCAAGGTCGCCGAACTCGGCGCCCTCGTCTCGGCCGACTACGCGGACGGTGTGCTCGCGGACGGCGACGAGCTGCTGCTCGTGGGCGTGTTCAAGGGCGCGGTCATGTTCATGGCCGACTTCGCGCGGGCGCTGAGCGTGCCGGTGAAGATGGAGTTCATGGCGCTGTCCTCGTACGGGAGCTCCACGACCTCCTCGGGCACCGTGCGCATCCTCAAGGACATCGACTCGGATGTCGCCGGGAAGCACATCCTCGTGGTCGAGGACATCATCGACTCCGGTCTCACCCTCGACTGGCTGCTGAAGTACCTGGAGGGCCTCCACCCGGCCTCGGTCTCGGTGGTCTCCATGCTCCGCAAGCCGGGCGTGCAGCGGGTCGACATCCCCGTGAAGTACCTGGGTTTCGACATCCCCAACGAGTTCGTCGTCGGCTACGGCCTCGACTACGCCGAGCGCTACCGCGAGCTCCCCTTCATCGGCGTGCTCAACCCGGCGGTCTACCAGAAGTAACGACGAGGCACGACACCTCGACCCCGTCCCCGACGGCCCGCGCAAAAGCACGGGCCGTCCTTACTTTCCCGAGAACCCCGGCCGCCGAACCAGGCGCCGCTGCTCCTTATTTATTTCGCTACAAGCGGAACGCCTCCGCTGCGCCCGTGGATTGTCGTACCCGTGAGTCAGGGTTTTGCCCGGGGGCGCCGAGAACGCGGGCGCCTGAGGCTCCGTGATGCCCGGGATCCGGCCGGCGACGCGAGCGGATCGCGTGTCTTGTTCGATGCCCTGAATGTCGTACCCGTCGGTCAGGGTTTTGCCCGGGGGCGCTGAAAACGCGGGCGCCTGGAGCTCAGTGCTGCCCGGGATCCGGCCACCCCGGCGCGCCGGGCGCCGCGGTCAGGCGGCCTCCGTTTCGCCGGATCTCGATTCCTCCCGGGAGGAACGTCGGGCCCTGGCCGCGCCAGTCCGCCGCGAGGGCGTCCACTGCCTCGAGATGCCGGCGGTTCAGCGCCGCGCCGTCGACCCCGGCTTCGAGCACCCACGCCCGCAGGACCCGTTGCCGCACCGGCCCGGCCAGCGCCGCGACCCGCTTCGCGTCCAGTCCGTTCGCATCGGTCGGGCTCTCACCCGCACCGGCTTCGCCGGCGTCACCTTTCTCCTCGCCGCCGATCCGGCACGCCTCCAACGCCTCCCGCGCTACCGCATCCAGGTAGTCCGTGTCGGCTCCGACCAGCGCCGCCGTCTGCGCGAGGTTCGCGACCACATCGTCCCCGAGGGTCGCTACCAGGACGTCCATCGCCGGGCGCAGCGCCGACCGCAGGAACCTCGGGTCGGTGTTGTGCGGGTCGGTCCAAGGCTTGAGCCCGCGCTCGGCGCACGCCGCGTGCGTGTCCGACCGTGCGGTGCCGAGCAGCGGCCGCCGGTACACCCCGCGCACCGGCCGCATCCCGGCGATGCCGCGCGGCCCGCCGCCGCGCGCGAGCGCGAGCAGGGCCGTCTCGGCCTGGTCGTCCCTGGTGTGCCCCAACAGGATCGCGCTGGCGCCGTGCCGCCGTGCGGCGTCGTTCAGCGCCGCATACCGGGCCGTCCGGGCCGCCGCTTCGGGCCCGCCCGTGTCGCCGACCTCGACCGCGACCGCTTCGGCCGGGTCGAGGCCGACCGTGCGGGCCCACGCGGCGACCTCCGCCGCGCGTTCGCTCGATCCGGCCTGCAGCCCGTGGTCGACGGTCACGAGTCCGGCGCGCAGTCCCCTCCGCGGGGCGCAGAACGCGAGCGTGTCGGCCAGCGCCAGCGAGTCGGGCCCGCCGGAGCAGGCCGCGAGCACGAGCGATCCGGCGGGAAGGTCGGCAAGAGCGTCGCGGACGGCGACGCGCAGGCGCGCCACCGAAGGCGGCAGTTTCGCCATGCCGGTCAGCCGTGTCCGGCGCCGAGCCGCTGCGGCGCAAGCCCTTGACCGTGCAGGACGCGCGCGATCCACCGCTCCGGGTGGTCGATCTCGGCTTCGGTGGGCAGGTGCTCGGGGCGTTCCCAGACGCGGTTGAACCCGGCGACGCCGTGCTCGGTGACGACCTGGTCGACGAAGCGGCGCCCGGCGGCGTACTGCCGCATCTTCGCGTCGAGGCCGAGGAGCTGGCGGAGGAACCGCTGCAGCGTGGTCGGGTTGGCGCGGCGGCGGTCGAAGCGGCGGCGCAGGAGCGCGACGTGGTTGATGGCGGTGCGGCCGACGCCGTCCATGACGGATTCGGCGTGGCCCTCCAGGAGGGTCATGAGCGCCTGGATCTGCGAGATCGCTTCGCGCTGTTCAGGACTGGTGACCGCGGACATGACGTCCGTGCCCGGGACCTCCGGTTCGCGGCCCTGCTCCTCGTCGCGGGCGTTGGCGAGGGCGCGGCGCACGGCGCGGGCGAGGCCGGTGGCGGTGGACCGTTCGGGCTCGGCGGCGTCGAAGAACGCGTGGATGAGCCGGTGGAAGTGCTCGCGCATCCATGGGACGGCGGTGAACTGGGTGAGGTGGGCGGCCTCGTGGACGGCGATCCAGAGGCGGAACTCGCGCGAGGGCAGGCGCAGGCGGCGTTCGACCTCGACGATGTTGGGGGCGACGAAGAGGAGCCGCCCGGTGTCGGTCGAGAAGGTCTCGAACTGGCCGAGCACGCGTGAGGAGAGGAACGCGAGCACGGCGCCGGTCTGGACGCCGGTGAGCTTGGCGGCGGCGGAGACGGGGGCGTCCCGGCCGGCGTCCTCGGCGCCGAGCTCGTTGAGGAGGCGGCGGAATCCGGCGATGTTGACCTGGCTCCAGCGGATGCGGTCGACGACGTCGACGGAGACGGTCGAGGCGGGCACGAGTCCGGTGTAGTCGGTGACCAGGTCGAGCGCTCTGCGGGCGTGGCGGTGGAGGTCGGCGACGACGTCGAGGGCGCCTTCGGGGCTCATGCGGGGGCCGCCGCGGCTGAAGGCCCGGGAGCAGGAGGCGGCGGTCTGCCAGTCGACGGACGGCAGCATCGGGTTTCCTGCGGGCGGCGCCATCGGCCAAGCCTATCCATAGCGCAGTTGCCGCGCCACTCTCCCGCGCAAGTGGGCGTGTATCGCCGCGATTCGGACCTGCCGTGTTCCGGCGGACGCGGCCGTTTGCCGCGTTGCCGGGCGTGGAGGAGGCCCTTCGGGCGCCCGGATCGGTTTGCGGGGATTCGCCCGCGACGCCTGCTACGCTGCGTGACCGCATCGATTCAAATATCGAACATCTTGAAATTGTCGGACCGGCGATGCTACGTTCTTCTCGAGTCCGCAACATCTTGCAGTCTTGCGGGCAGGAATTGCAAAGGGAGCAACGATGCCTCACCATCTCCGCCGCCGCGCACTGCCGGCGATCGGCGGCGCCGCCCTCGCGGCGCTCGTCGCCACCGCGGTCGTCCCCACCGCCCGAGCCGACAACGACCCCCTCGGCACCACCCCGCCCGACTCCACTCTCCTCGACGCGGCACCCGCCGCCGCCCTCACCGGCGGCGACTCCATCCTCAACATGTTCGAATGGAACTGGAACTCCATCGCCGCCGAATGCGAAGGCCCCCTCGCGAACTCCGGCTACACCTACGTCCAGACCTCCCCGCCCAACGAGCACATCCGCGGCGACGACGCCACCCCCGGCGAAGAGAACGCCTGGTACATCCACTACCAGCCCGTCAGCTACAAGATCGAGTCCCGCCTCGGCACCCGCGCCGAATACCAGGACATGATCGCCACCTGCAACGCCAACGGCATCGGCGTCATCGCCGACGTCGTCATCAACCACATGGCCGCCGGCTCCGCCACCGAGACCCGCACCGGCTGGGCCGGCAGCCAGTACCGGCAATTCGACTACCCCGACGCCGGATACGACGCCTCCGACTTCCACAACACCGGCAGCAACTACTGCGAGATCGACAACTACCAGGACCGCAACGAAGTCCAGACCTGCCACCTCGTCGGCCTCAACGACCTCGACACCTCCCAGACCGACGTCCGCGAGACCATCGCCGCCTACCTCAACGACCTCGAAAGCCTCGGCGTCGCCGGCTTCCGCGTCGACGCCGCCAAGCACATCTCCGCCACCGACCTCGCCGCCATCATGAACCTCGTCGACGGCGACCCCTACATCGTCCAAGAGGTCATCGGCGCCGCCGGCGAACCCATCACCGAAGCCGAGTACACCGGCATCGGCGACGTCCAGGAATTCAGCTACGCCTACGACCTCAAGAACCACATCAACGGCGGCTCCGAAGCCCGCCAACTCACCACCATGGGCACGAGCTGGGGCTACACCTCGCCCGCCGGCGTCTTCGTCGCCAACCACGACACCGAACGCGGCTCCCAGACCATGAACTACAAGTACGGCCAGGACTACCTCCTCGCCGAAGCGTTCATGCTCGCCTACCCCTTCGGCACCCCCGCCTCCTACACCGGCTACGAGTTCAGCGGCAACAACGCCGCCCCGCCCCTCAACGCCGACGGCACCGTCGCCGACGCCGTCTGCGGCACCGGCGCCTTCACCTGCATCCACCGCTCCCCGTACATGAGCGGCATGGCCGGCTTCCGCGCCGCCACCGCCGGCGAAGCCGTCGTCAACACCTGGGGCTCCGGCGACGCGCTCGCCTTCGGCCGCGGCGACACCGGCCACGTCGTCGTCAACGCCGGCACCTCCTCCATCACCCAGACCTTCACCACGTCACTCCCGAACGGCTCCTACGTGGACGTCATCTCCGGGAACACGGTCACCGTCTCCGGCGGCACCTTCACCGCCACGGTCGCCGCGAAGACCGCGCTGGCGATCTACGCGGGCAACGGCTCCGGCGGCGGCAACGGCGGCGGCGCCACGAACGACTGCGTCAACGTGAACGCCACGGTGAGCGGCACGAACGTCGGCGACGAGGTGTACATCGTCGGCTCGATCCCGCAGCTCGGCAACTGGACCGCGATCAGCTCGGCGCACCTCTCGGGCACGTCGTACCCGGTCTGGAAGGGCACGGTGAGCATCCCGGCCGGCACCGCCTTCCAGTACAAGTACGTGATCGTCCGGTCCTCGGGCTCCTACACCTGGGAGTCGATCGGCAACCGGACGGCCACGGTGCCCGCCACCGGCTGCCTGAACCTCACCCAGACCTGGAACGTCGCGTAACCCCGAGCAGCGCGAAGGGCCCGGGCGGAACGCCCGGGCCCTTCCTGCAGTCTTCTCGTTCCCCGCCTAGGCGCCGGTGGGGGCCGGCTGCCGGCCGGGGGTGTGGAGGCGCAGCGACTCCTGTTCGGCGGGGTCGGTCCGGGCGACGAGGGCGGTGACGTCTTCGGCGCCGACGACGGGCTGGTGGAGCATGCCGGGCGGAATGTAGACCATGTCGCCGGGGTCGAGGTCGGCGAGGTGCTGGAGTTCGTCGCCGTAACGGATCTGGTGGCGGCCGGCGAGGACGTAGATCGCCGACTCGTGGCCGTCGTGCATGTGGGGGACGGTCTCGGTGTGCGCCGCTATGAACACCCGGTGCAGGCACAGCCGCTGCGATCCCGCCGACTCCCGGGACACCCCGGCGGAGAACCGACCGCCCTGCGCACCCGTATAGGCGCCGTTCTCGCTCTTCATGATGACCACGTTCACGGCCACACCATACCGGCGTCCCCGCTGCACGGCGGCGTTCCCGACGCCGCCCGGTGTGTCCTCTGTCGGCACGGGCGGTCCCTCGCCTTGCGGCTCGGGACCGCCCGTCGCGGCGCGTCAGCGCTGCCGGGCCCGCTGCTCCGCTGGCCGGTTACGCGTTCGCGAACAGGTCGAGGGACCGCGCACTGGTGTAGTACTCGGCCACGGCCGCGGTGGCCTCCTCGAGCGTGACCCGGCCGTCGCGGTCGCGGTCGACCGACTGGAGGTCCTTCTCGGCCACCCGCTCGTTCGGGCCCATCGCCTGGAGCGCCCTGGCCCATTCCTCGACCGACACGTGGCCGTCGCGGTCGACGTCGGCGATCGCGATGACGCTCTGGACCCAAGGGCGCGCGATCGCGTCGAACCCCTCCGGGTTGTCGAGCAGGCGCTGCTCGGCGCCCTCCAGGAATTCGCGCTCGCTGATCGAACCCGACCCGTCGGTGTCGGTGGCTTCCGCGAGCCCGACGAAGAACCGGTGGGCCCCTTCGAGGATCGCCGATGCCTCCGGCGACCCCTCCCGGACCTCGAACTCCTCGATGACGCGGCGGGCCATCGCCTCGAAGTCCGCGGCGGTGACCTCGCCGTCGCCGTCGATGTCGAAGGTGGCGAACCGGGTGCGCATCTTCGCGCGGTAGTCGTTCTGGCTCATGAAGTCTCCTCCTGGGTAGTGCTGTTCCTTGCCACAGAACAGTCTGTGGTGCGCCAGGGTGTCTTCGCGGGAGTACGAGCCGGTAACCTCCGCGCGGCGCGGCATCGGACCTGTCGCCGGCGTGCGCTCTGGCCGCCGATGCCGTCGAGTTTCATTGCGACACAACGAGGCCTAACCCGAACTCCGCGTTCTCGAACGCTGCCTAGCAGCCGCACCGGGAAACGGCGGCGCTGATCTCGTCCATCGCCGTCTCCACCGGGTCGGTGCCCGTCGTGTGGCCGTTGCTGATGAGCGAGAAGATCAACTGCCGGCCGTCCGCCGTGGTCAGCGTCCCGGTCAGGGAGATGACGCCGGTCGGCTGTGTGAGCGTCCCGGTCTTGGCCCGCACCACGCCCTGGCCCTCCTCGGCGCTGCCGAACCGGTCTTCGAGCGTGCCCGAGTACCCGGCCACCGGCAGCGACTCGAACACCGACGACGCCTGCGACCCGGCCGCGCCGAGCAGCATCTGCGTGAACGCCTTCGCGGTCATGCGGTCGTCAGGCGAGAGCCCGGACCCGTCGTGGAACACCAGCCCGGTCGTGTCCACGCCGAGGTCGGCGAGGGTCGACGCATGCACGGTGGACATCGCGGCCCAGGTCATCTCGCCTTCGACCGCCAGCCCGGTCTGGAGCGCGACGGCGTCCGCGAGCAGGTTGTCCGAGGTGAGGATGAACGCGTCGACGAGCGCCGAGAGCGGCGCCGAGTGGACCACGGCCAGCTCGGCCGCGCCCTCTTCGGCGGTGCCCTCCTCGACCGTGGCCGCTCCGAGGATGTCGGCGAACTCCTGCGCGGCGACCATCGCCGGGTCGGGGTAGTGCTCGGCGTACTTCTCGGTGTTGTCCATCCGGCCGCCGTCGACCATGATCGGCGCCATCGGCGCCGTCGAGGTGGCCAGTTCGGCCGACGTCACACCAGTGGCGTTGACGGTGTCGGTGAACACGCTCGTGTCGAGGTAGACGGTGCTGGGGGCGGTGCCGCCGCGCGCTTCGAGGACGAGGTCGGCGAGCTCGGTGAGGCTCGCGCTCGCCGCGTACGGCGTGTAGTAGCCCTCGCCGTCGACCGTCAGGGTCGGGTCGCCGCCGGCGACGAGCACGACGCTGTCCTCGGTCGGGCCCGCGACCACGGTCGTCGGGATCCGGTACTCGGCGCCGAGGTGCTGGAACGCGGCCACGGCAGTGACGACTTTCATGGACGAGGCCGGCGCGAGCGGGGTCGTGGACTCCTGCTCGAACAGGACTTCCCCGGTCAGGGCGTCGGCGAAGGACGCCGAGAGGCTGCCGTTGAGCCGTGGGTCAGCGAGCAGGCCCGGCAGGACCGACGCGAGGTCCGGCACGGGCGCTTCCGCGTCCGACCCGGCCAGGACCGGCGCGACCGCGGCCGGGGGATACGCCTCAGGTGCGGTGAACGTCCCGGTCCGAGGGCTGGTGACGGCCGAGATCTGCCACAACAGGCCCCCCGCGGCGGCTACCGTGACCACGATGGCGAGGGCCGCGAGGACCCGCGTAAGCGCCCGGCGGCGGCGCGCCCGGCCCTGCTGCGGGGCGGGCGCGGCGTGTGGCGTACTACTCGCGACCTTGGGGTCGGCGTTGTCGCTGAGGGACATGCACAGAGACTAAGCCATCAAGAGCACTGCATTTGAGCCTGGAGGAGGTCGGCCGATGGAGTTCGACGTGACCGTGGAGATCCCGAAAGGGAGCGCCAACAAGTACGAGATCGACCACGAGACCGGACGGATCCGTCTGGACCGGACGCTGTTCACCGCGACGGTGTACCCGGCCGACTACGGCTTCATCGACGACACGCTCGGCCAGGACGGCGACCCGCTCGACGCCTTGGTCCTGGTGGAGCCGACGTTCCCCGGTTGCGTGATCCGCGCGCGTGCCATCGGCATGTTCCGGATGCGCGATGAGAAGGGCGTGGACGACAAGGTGCTGTGCGTCCCGGCCGAGGACCCCCGCAAGGACCGGTTCAAGGACATCGCCGACGTTCCCGAGTTCGACCGCCTGGAGATTCAGCACTTCTTCACGGTGTACAAGGACTTGGAACCCGGCAAGAGCGTCGAAGGCGCGACTTGGACCGGACGCGCGGAGGCCGAGGAAGAGGTGCGCCGCTCGTTCGAGCGCGCGAAGGCCAACGGGTACCACTCGAACCACTAGACAAGACAACTAGAACGAAGCGGGGGGGGGGGGCGCCCCGGTGGGGGGGGGCCCCGCGGCGCGGGGCGCGGGCCCCCCCCGCGCCCCGCGCCCCCCCCCCCCCGCCGCTCTGCATTGACCGGGCACGCGCCGCCCGGCGCTTCAGCTCGCCTTCAGGTTCCCGCGGGCACCATGTAGGCCAGGGGGCCCCGAACGCAACGCGGGGGTAGCTCCGGTTCGGCTTCAGCTCCGCTTCAGGTGCCGGGAGGCACCCTTGCGATAGGGGCGCTCGGTACTTGACGCGAGGGTAGTTCCCGAGCTCAGGCGCTCACGATGTCGAGCTGCCAGGGCTTGGAGCGGGTGGCCGGTTCGCTGAGCTCGACCTTCCACCCTTGGGCGGCGAGGAAGTCGGCGAGGTCGGCGGCCGATTCGGGCCGGGCGCCGCCGGCGAGGAGCGCGCGGGCGACCTCGCCTCGGGTGGCCTTGGCCATGTGGGTGATGACGCTGCGGGCGCCGTCGGCGTCCTCTTTGAACACGCGCACGGTGACGCCGCGGTCCTTCGGGCCCCACACCTGGGCGTACGTGCCCGAGCGCAGGTCCACGATGAGCTCGTCACGGGCGCCGAGCACCTCGGCGACGGCCGGGCGCCACAGCTTCGCGAGCGTGTCGAGCCCGGCGAAGCGGGTGCTCATCGGCATCCGGTAGGGCGGCACGCGATCCGAGGGCCGCAGCAGCCCCCACAGCGGCGAGGCGATGAAGACCTGCTCGCCGTCGGGAAGGTCCCCGAGCCCGAGCCGGTCGTAGAGGACGCCGTTGTACAGCTCCCAGGCGGCGAGGGTCGGGGCGGTGCGAAGCGTCCGGCCGGCCTGGACGTAGTGGCGTCCGCTCGCGGGCAGCTTGAGCGCCTTCGCGGCGGCCTCCTCATCGGCGCACAGTTCGACCAGGCGGTCGACGAGGAGTTCGCGGACGGGGTTCAGCGCGGGAGAGGAGAGTCGGCCGAGGTCCAAGGGAGGACCGTCGCCTTGACCGGCCTTTCCTTCTGACGGCGGCAGCAATATGAGCACAGCAGGCGAGTCTACCTGCCCGTCCGCCTGGTCCCGCCGGGGCCGTGCCGGGCGGCGGGCGCGTTCCCCAGATCCCTTGGGAATTCACCCGACCGGGGGTGCACGGGGTTGACGCGATGGTTTATAGTACATATGTTCGATCAAGCGGGAGCGGGTCCGACCCCACCGAGGACTGCGTGTGACGCGGATCGAATAGGCGCGGCGGCGGTGCTCCGCGACTGCCGCCGCGCCGTCCACCCGCGGCGAATGCGAAGCCCACACCGCCTCGCCGCAGGCTCCACCGCCACCGGCCCGGCGGTGGAGTCCGCCCTCGAACCGCATTCGCCGAAACCTCGGCCACGCCTCATCACCGCCGTCGTCCACAGGCTGTGGACGACCGCGCCTCCGCCGACTATCGCACGCACCACCGACAATCCGAGTGCCGCAGGCCATCCGGCCCCCGCCACCCGCACCGCCATCGCCCCGATGCGGTAATCTCCCCGGTGGGTCTATAGCTCAATTGGCAGAGCTGCGGACTTTTAATCCGTAGGTTGTGGGTTCGAGTCCCACTGGACCCACCAAAAAACCCAGCTCAGAGCGGGTGCGCAAGACCCGGCGAGGTTGCAGACCCGCCCGGTACAGCGACGAACCCAGCTTCTCCCGCAGCCGCTTCAGCGGCTTCCTTCGGCTCGCCCGCTGAGGCGTCGGTCCGTAGATCTCTGTGTCTTATGTTCGGGATCCGTCATGCGACCTTGGCTGGAGCGTGGTTGGAGCCGGGCCTGTCGCATCCTCGGTGTTGAGGCCGTCTGATCTTCGGTCGTAGGGACGGGGCGGGGGCGGCCGAGTCGTCCCCGCCCCGCCGCCGTCTCGGCGGCCGACCGGGGATGCATCGACCAGGGGCACGACGTCGACGCGGTCTGCACCGAGGTCGATGACGAGTACCTTGCCGAGTTCACCGCATCCTGATGGGGATGCTCGCCGGTCCCGCGGCGGTCTGGAACACCAAGCGCCGCAACGTCGCTGCCTGGCTAGGCCAGGTCCGCCGGGACGGCGGCGCCGATCTCGGTGAAGAGGTCCCGGGCCTCGAGCCGGTGCAGGCGGGCGGACTCCGCGTCGCCTGCGGCGAGGGCGATGCGGGCGAGGAGGTGGAGCGCTTCGGCTTCGCCGGGGCGGTGTCCGGTCTCGCGGTGGATCAGGAGTGCCTGCCGCACATGGTCGTCGGCGGCCGCGAGTCGTCCCGCTTCCAGGTCGACTCCGGCGAGCACGTTGAGCGCGCGGCCTTCCAGGAACCGGTAGCCGGCTTCCTCGGCCGTCCGCAGCGCCACCGTCGCGGCCTCCCCGGCGGCGGCGTCGCCGGTGCGGAGCAGCGCTCCGGACCGGTTCACCATGGCCTCGACCCGGTGGTACACCGTGGCTTCGACCTCGGTCATCGCGAGCACGCGGTCGTAGAGGGCGATCGCCGCGCCGTAGTCGCCGCCGCCTTCGCGGACCGCCGCCAGTGTGGCGATCCCGGCGGTGCGGTTGCGGTGGTCGTCGGCGTCCGTCCGTCCCTCCACCGCGCGCTCCGCGAGCTCCAGGGCCTCGTCGATCCGCCCTTGTGCGAGCCGGAGCCGCGCGATCGTCCGCGGCATGTCGTTCGACCTGTCGATGCTGACACTGGCGCGTTCGAGCTCGGCCGCCTGCTCGAGGCGGGCGGACGCCGCGCCGAGGCGTCCGCGGTGGATCTCGTTCTCGGCCAAGTGGGTCAGCAGGACCACGCTGACCGGATCGTTGCCCGCGTCGGTCGCGATCTTCAGCGCCTGCTCGAGGTAGTCGACGCCGGCGTCGAGTTCGCCCAGGAGGTAGTGGAAGAGGCCCAGCCAGTGCAGGTTCGTGCATTCGGCGCGGTGCTCGCCGATCGCCCGGAACGCGTGCAGTGCAGCGAAAGCGTGCTCCCGCCCTTCGCGCATCCGGCCCCGGTAGTAGCACGCCACCGCCAGGTTGCCCTCGGCCGAAGCCGCGCCGGGGGCCCAGTCGGCGCGGCGCGCGAAGTCGGCCGCGTCGCGCAGGTGGTCGATGGCGTCGTCGAGGCGCTCGCAGCGGATCAGCGCGCAGGCCAGCGCGAGCGCCGCGGCGGCCCGGCCGAGCGGGTCGCCGGCGCTGGTCGCCGCGGTCAGGGCGGCGGTGCTGAGGCGCACGCCGTCGCCGCCGAGCATGTGCAGCCAGACGTAGCCGCGCACGGTGTCGGCCATGAGCCAGGCGAACGGCTCCCTTCCGCGTTCGGTGGCGGCCTCGACGGCGGCGATGAGGTTGTCCCACTCGGCTTCCAGCCACTGTGCGGCCTCCTCGCCCGTCGGCTCCCACCGGTCGCCCGGGGCCGCGGGGAGGCCGATCATCGCCGGGTAGAGCGCCGAGCGGCAGCCGTCGGCGCCGCGGAGGTACCAGTCGAGCAGCCGGTCGAAGGCGTTGTCGCGCTCCGGCTCCGGTTCTTCGGCTTCGAGGAGTTCGGTGGCGTAGAGGCGGATCAGGTCGTGGAAGCGGTGGCGGCCGGGGCCGGCGTCCTCGATCAGGTGCGACTCGATCAGGGTTCGCAGTGCCCGCTCGGCCTGGGGGCCGCCGTGGAGGCGGACGGCTGCGGCGGTGCTGAAGTCGGGCCCGGGGACGAGGGCGAGCAGCCGGAACAGCTTGGCCGCGTGGGGATCGAGGGACGGGTAGGACCAGGAGAACACGGCGCGGAGGTCGACCGAGTCGTCGTCGACGGCGAGGGCGTCGAGCCGGGAGGTCTCCAGTTCGTCGGCGACGGCGCGCAGCGTCCGGTCGGGGCGCATGGCGGCCCGGGCTCCGGCGATGGCGAGGGCGAGCGGCAGGCCGGCGCAGGCGGTCAGCACCCGTTCCGTCGCTTCGGGTTCGGCGGCGAGCCGCGGTGCCCCGAGCTGCCGTCGGAGCAGGGCGGCCGATTCGGCGCGGTCGAACGCGCCGATCTCGACGGCCTTGGCGCCGTGGGAGACGGCGAGTCCGGCGAGGCGGCGGCGGCTGATCACCACCGTGTGGACCTGGGAGGCGTCCGGCAGGAGCGGCCGGACTTGGGCGGCGTCCCTGGCGTTGTCGAGGATCAGCAGCCGCCGCGCCCCGCCGATGATGGTGCGGTAGAGCGTGAACTGCGCATCGGCGCCGGTCGGGATCCGCTGCGGCTCCACGCCGAGGGCGCCGAGGAGCTGGCGGACCGCTTCGTCGGGTTCCATCGCGGTCCCGCCCGGGGCGAATCCGCGCAGGTCGATGTAGATCCTCCCGCCGGGGAAGCGGTCGGCGGACCGGTGGCCCCAGTGCAGTGCGAGCATCGTCTTGCCGATCCCGCCGGCGCCGGTGAGGACGACGAGCGGGCTCGTGGACGAGTCGGCCGCTTCGTCAAGGCTCGCAAGGAGATCGCTTCTGCCGGTGAACGCGCTGGTGCTCGAGGGGAGGGCGACCGGTGCGATGGCCTGCGGCGCCGCTCCCGGGTCCGACGTGCCGGTCAGGGACGCCACCGCGTCCGCGTCCAGGCCCAGCGCCTTCGCGAGCAGGCGCACCGTCTTCGATTGCGGCCGTATCCGTCCCGACTCGATGTCGCGGATCGTGCGCACTCCGACGCCGGCCTTGAGGGCGAGTTCCTCCTGCGTCATCAGTGCCCGCAACCGGAACGGCCGGAGGTTGACGAGGGGGGATGACGCTCGGTCGCGCATCTCGCAATGATAGGTCTACGCGGCGAGAACACCGACGTGCGCGTGGACCCGATGGCGCTACCGCGGCGAACGTCGCCATGTCCCTTGCGCCGCAAGCGAAGCCCGGCCGCAGGTGTGCCGCGGCCGGGGTCGGACGTCAGAACCCCTACGTCGCGGAGCTCGCCGATATAGAAGACGTTGCCGTCGCAGGTGTCGGGCGTTCCTGCGCGACGGCGATGTCACCGTGGTAGTGGGTGATCGTGAAGCCGTTCCCCACGCCTTGGCAGGCTGCCAGGCGGTTTCGCCGTCAGTGGAGGTATTCGACGAGGCCGACGATGACGCCCGCCGGGCCGCGGACGTAGCCGTACCGGAGCGCGTCCTCGTACCGCACCACTTCGCCTTCGAGCCTGCCGCCGTGCGCGCGGAGGCCTTCGATCACGCCGTCGAGGCCTTCGACGACGAAGGTGACCCGGGGGATGCCCGGGGTGCTCACCGGTTCCCAAGGGGCGCGGGCGGTCGTGCGCGGGTGGAGGATCGTCGAGAGTTCGATGCGGCCGCTGCCGTCCGGGGTGCGCAGCATCGCGATGTCCGAGCGGAGGCCGTCGAGCGCGGTGAGCCGGTCGGCCCACTCGCCTTCGACCGTCGCCCGGCCCTCCACCTCCATGCCGAGCTCGGTGAAGAACGCGATGGCGGCCTCCAGGTCCTCGACGACGATGCCGGTGTGGTCCAAGCGCAGCAGTCCCATGGGGAGCCTCATTTCTCGGTGTCGTAGTAGCGGCGGACGCTGCTGCCGACGCGGCTCAGGTCCGTGCCGTAGACGTGCAGCGAGATCGCGTTCTCGGTGCCGGTGTTCAGTATCCGGTGGATATCGCCCGGCGGGGCGAAACCGGTGACCTCGCCGACGTGGTTGTCGGCGGTGCCGATCGGGTTCAGGCGCTCGTCGAACAGCTCCTCGTGCTCGACGCCCTGCAGGACGCCGACGACGCACCACGTGATGTGGTCGTGGATCCGCGTCGCCTGGCCCGGCAGCCAGATCACGGCCGTCACGGAGAAGCTGCCGTCCGGTTCGGCGTGCAGCAGGTGCCCGGTCGCCCCCTCCGGGCCGCCGGCCCGCTGCTCGGAGGTGAGGAGGTCGAGGCCGGGGAGGTTCCCGCGGAGCTCGTCGGCGACGAGGCGGGCGGCGTCGTTCCAGTCGGTTCCGGCGCGGAGCGCTCGGCGCACCGCGGCGGCGGTCTCGGTGAGCGCGGGTGCCGCGCTGATGATCGTGCTCATGACTTCAGGGTCCCGTAGATCGATCCATCGGTCCAATGTCAACATCGACGGAAACCCATAGATAGCATTGATGGATGCTGGATATCGTGCGGCTCCGGGTCATCGCCGCGATCGCCGAGCACGGCTCGGTCACCAAGGCCGCCAAGCACCTCCACTATGCGCAGCCGTCCGTCAGCCACCACCTCGCCCGCCTGGAGGCCGAGACCGGCGCCCGGCTCGTGCAGCGCGTCGGCCGCGGCATCCGGCTCACGCCGGAAGGCGAGATGCTGGCGCGGCGCGCCGTCGAGATCATCGGCCGCGTCGACGCCGCCGAAGCCGAACTCGAGGCGATGGCCGGCCTGCGCGCCGGGCGGGTGCGCATCGCCGGGTTCCAGTCGGCGCTGAGCACGATCGTGCCCGAGGCCGCGGCCGCGATGCGACGCGACCATCCCGGGATCGAGCTGCGGCTCGTCGACGCCCACCCCGTCGCGGCGCTGGCGATGCTCCGCGAGGGCGACGTCGACGCCGCCATCGTGTTCCGCTACGACGACGACCTCCCCTCCGACGTCCGCGGCGTCCACCTCTTCGACGACCCGATGTTCCTGGTCGGCCTCGAACCCGGACTGGGCCTCCTCGACCACCGCGACTCCGCGTGGATCGCCGGCTGCGAGCGCTGCCGCGAGGAACTCCTCGACGCGTGCGGCAAGGCCGGTTTCACGCCCGAGATCGCGTACACGAGCGACGAGATCATCGTCCAGCAGGCGCTCGTCGCGGCAGGCCTGGGCGTGACCACCAATCCCGGTCTGGCCCTGCTGACCCACCGCCGGGACGACATCGCGGTGACGCCGATCGACCGCGTCCGCCGGATCCACATCGTCACGTACGGCGAGCCGCCGGACCCGCCCGCGACCACCGCGTTCATCGGCGCGCTCCGCGACGCGGCGCGGCGCTTCGCGTGACGCCCGCGGCCTTGCACTGCGCCGCAACGGCTGTGACCTGCGGCATGATCGGCACCTTGCTGTTCACGGGACTTGTCCGAGGGTTTCCTGAGGCGTAATGAGCCGGTGACAAGCGCCGGTCAGAGTAGTCCCCGAGGCCCCGGAACCGCCCGCGGCGCCGGAGATCCATTCCGGCCGTTCCCACACGCGGGGCGGGCCTCACCGCCGCACCGGCGCGGCACGCATCTCGCATCACCGCCCGGAAGGAAACACCGATGGACGCTTACACCATCCTCGCCATCCAGCTCGTCGGCTCCGAGGCGCGCTCGGCGCTGCCCGACGCGCCGGTCGTCGACGACCGTCCCACGCTGCTCAGCCGGATCGCCGGCGGCTTCACCGCCGCCCGGCGCGGCCTCATCGCCCGCGACCTGCGGGTGACCTCCAAGGCCGCGCTCCCGACCCGCGCCGACGTGCGCCGGGCCGCCTAAGCGACACGCACGGCGCAGGGCCGGGAAGTCCGCTTCCCGGCCCTGCGCTCTGCCCGCAGCCGTCCGGGGCGGCGGCACAGCCTCCACAGCACCGCCGCCCCGGGCTCAACCGGTCCGGTTCACGCTGCCGCCCTCGGCGGTACGGCTAGCCGACCTGCGCACCGTCGATGTACGCCCGCTCCACCTTGGAGTAGATGTCGAGCGGGTCGCCCGACCAGATGCAGAAGTCCGCGTCCTTGCCCGCTTCGAGCGAGCCGAGGCGGTCGTCCACGCCCATGATCTGGGCCGGGTTGATCGTCACCGAACGCAGCGCGGTGTCGCGGTCGAGGCCGGCCTTGACCGCGAGCATCACCTGGATGATCAGGTGCTCGATCGGGACCACCGGATGGTCGGTGGTGATCGCGACCTTGACGCCCGCGGCGGCGAGCTTCGCGGCGTTCTCCGGCCACCGGTTCACCGTCTCCACCTTGGAACGCGAGCACAGCAGCGGCCCGAAGATCACCGGGATGCCCCGCTCGGCGACCACGTCGGCCAGCAGGTGCGCCTCGGTCCCGTGGTCGAGCACCAGGTCGTACCCGAACTCCTCGGCCACGCGCAGCGCCGTGGCGATGTCGTCGGCGCGGTGGCAGTGCTGGCGCCACGGGATCTCGCGGTCGAGGACCTTCGCGAGCACTTCGAGCTTCAGGTCGCGGTCGGGCGCGTCCGCGCTCCGGTAGTTCTCGGCCTCCACGAACGCCTGCCGCAGCACGCCCGCCGTGCCGAGCCGGGTCGACGGCGTCTTCTTCTGCTCCCCGTACACCCGCTTCGGGTTCTCGCCCAGCGCCGACTTCACGCCCGACGGCGACCGCAGCACCATCTCGTCCACATAGCGGCCCACGGTCTTGATCGCGACGGTCTCGCCGCCGATCACGTTGCCCGAACCGGGGTTCACGTTCACCGCGAGCACCCCGCCCTGGAGCGCTTCGGCGAAGCCCGGCTCGGCGGGGTTGATGCCGTCCAGCGCCCGCACGTACGCGGTGTTCGGGTCGGTCATCTCGTTGGTGTCGTTGCCGGCCCAGCCCTCGGCGACCTCGTGCACGCCCAGGTGGGTGTGGGCGTCGATCAGGCCCGGCACGATCCATTTCCCGGTCGCGTCCTCGACCGGGACTCCTTCGGGCACAGGGAGGTCCGCGCCGCCGACGGCGCTGATGCGGCCGTGCTCGACGATGATGACGCCGTTGTCGATCGGCGCTGAGGTGATGGGGACTACGCGTGCGCCGCGCAGAGCGAACGTTGCCTCGGACATGGACCCGCCTTCCAGGTGGCTCGTCGGGTGGTCGGTGGGGCGGTGGCCCCGCCGCTCATCCTGCCCGATCTGCTAGCCGCACGGCTAGTGCGCGGCGGGATTCGTGGAGCATCCCACTCGCCGCACGGCGTACATCGTGCGGCGTACGGTGTACTGCGTACGAGGTGCGATGCGCCGCAACGGCGTACGCAGTACGACGTACTGGGTACGAGGTACTGCGTACGGGCTGGAACGTCGGTCCCCGGCGTGCGGAGTACGACGTACTTAGTACGGAATACGTTGTACGAGCCTCAGCTCGCCCAGCGGATGATCTCTTTCGTGATCGTCTCCGGGGCCTCCTGCTGCGGGAAGTGCCCGATGCCGTCGAGGAGCTTCCACTCGTACCGCCCGTACACGTACCGGCCCGAGCCCTGCGCGGTGCGCGGCAGCACGCACCGGTCGAGCGCGCCGTGCAGCTGCAGCGTCGGCACCGGCGTGGGCCGCTGCAGGAGCTTCACGAACCGCCGCCCGGCCAGGCCCATCGCGGTGCGGAACGGCCACCGGAACGCCTCCAGGGCGCAGAACGCGGCCTGCGGGATCTGGATGACGTCACGGCAGGCGCGCACGTACTCCTGGAAGTCGCGGCTGCCGCGCCAGCCCGGCCCGGACCACGCGTACATGAGGTCGGCGACCTTCCGCGCGTCCCAGTCCGTCAGCTTGTGCTCGTAGCGCGGCATCTGGAACGCGAACAGGTGCCGCGAGGCCGTGAGCTGCCCCTTCGGGTCGACCGCGAGCGCGGCGCGCTGGCGCAGCGGGTGGGCCGCGCCGAGCACGACGAGGGACTTGAACTGGCGAGGGTGGAACGCGGCCGCGGCGAAGCCGAGGATGCCGCCGAGGTCGTGGCCGACGACCGTCGCCTCGCGCTCGCCGAGGGCCCGCACGAGGCCGACGACGTCCGCGGCCATCGTGTACGCGTCGTAGCCGCGCGGCGGCTTGTCCGAGGCGCCGTAGCCGCGCAGGTCGGCGGCCACGACGCGGAAGCCAGCGTCGGCGAGGGCCGGGATCTGGTGGCGCCAGGCCCACCAGAACTCCGGGAAGCCGTGCAGCAGCAGGATGAGCGGGCCCTCGCCTGCCTCCACGACGTGGAAGCGCGAGCCGTTGGCGTCGATGTGCCGGTGGGTCCAGGGGCCTTGCTTGATGGCGGCGCTGTCGGCGAAGGTCTTGCGGGTCACGCGCTCAGCGTACGAGGTCACCGCCCGCCGGGCGAGCCGCGTAGGGCGCTCGCCGCGCCCCGTCACGGACGGGAGGGACGCCGAAGGGCGCCGAGGGACGAAAAGCCCCGCCGGCGCCCTCCGGGCCGCTCAGTCTTCCTTGCCGCTCTGCAGGCCGACCTTGATTCGGCTCATGACCGCGCTGTCGGCGAGCGTCGTGACGTCGCCGATCTCGCGGTCCTCCGCGATGTCGCGCAGCAGCCGCCGCATGATCTTGCCCGAACGCGTCTTCGGCAGCTCGGCGACCACGATCACCTGGCGCGGCTTCGCGATGGGCCCCAACGTGTTCGCGACGTGCTTGCGCAGCTCCGCGAGATGCTCGGGGCTCGAGTCCTGCCCGCCGCGCAGGATCACGAACGCGACGATCCCCTGGCCCGTCACCGGGTCCGAGGCCCCCACGACCGCGGCCTCGGCCACGGACTCGTGGCTCACCAGCGCGCTCTCGACCTCCGTGGTGGAGATGTTGTGCCCGCTCACGAGCATGATGTCGTCGACGCGGCCGAGGAGCCACAGGTCCCCGTCGTCGTCCTTCTTCGCGCCGTCGCCGGCGAAGTACAGCCCGCCGAACCGCGACCAGTACGTGTCGATGAACCGCTGGTCGTCGCCCCAGATCGTGCGGAGCATCGACGGCCACGGCTCGCGGATCGCGAGGTAGCCGCCCCCGCCGTCCGGCACCGACTCGGCCTGCTCATCGACGACGTCCACATTGATCCCCGGCAGCGGCCGCTGGGCCGAGCCGGGCTTCGTCGAGGTGACGCCCGGCAGCGGCGACACCATGATCGCGCCGGTCTCGGTCTGCCACCACGTGTCCACGACCGGGCAGTTCCCGCCGCCGATGTGCTCGCGGTACCAGATCCACGCCTCGGGGTTGATCGGCTCGCCCACGCTGCCGAGCAGCCGCAGGCTCGACAGGTCGTAGCGGGCCGGCACGTCGTCGCCCCACTTCATGAACGTGCGGATCGCCGTCGGCGCCGTGTACAGCGTCGTGACCTTGTACTTCTCGACGATCTCCCACAGCCGCCCGGTGTGCGGCGTGTCCGGGGTGCCCTCGTACATGACCTGCGTGGCGCCGTTCGACATGGGGCCGTAGACGATGTACGAGTGCCCCGTCACCCAGCCGATGTCGGCCGTGCACCAGTACACGTCGGACTCCGGCTTGAGGTCGAACACCGCGTGGTGCGTGTACGACGCCTGCGTCAGGTACCCGCCTGAAGTGTGCAGGATGCCCTTCGGCTTGCCCGTGGTCCCCGACGTGTACAGGATGAACAGCGGGTGCTCGGCGTCGAACGGCTGCGCCTGATGCTCTGAGGAGGCCTTCCCGACAGTGTCCTCCCAGCGGACGTCCTTGTCGGTCCACTCGACCTCCTGGCCGGTCCGCGTGACCACCAGGACCTTCTCCACCGACGGGCACCGCTCCAGCGAAGCGTCCACGGTCGGCTTGAGCGCCAACGGCTTCCCCTTCCGGAAACCGCCGTCGGCGCAGATCACGAGCTTCGCGCCCGCGTCGTCGATACGGCTCGACAGCGCGTCGACGCTGAAGCCGCCGAACACCACCGAGTGCGGGGCGCCGATGCGCGCGCACGCCAGCATCGCCACCGCGGCCTCGGGGATCATCGGCATGTAGATGACGACCCGGTCGCCCGCGCCCACACCGAGATCGGTGAGCGTGTTCGCGGCGCGCTTGACCTCGTCGAGCAGCTCCGCGTACGTGACGGCCCGGCTGTCGCCCGGCTCGCCCTCGAAGTGGATCGCGACCCGGTCGCCGAGCCCGGCGTCCACGTGCCGGTCCAGGCAGTTCGCCGCGACGTTCAGCGCACCCCCGGTGAACCACTTCGCGAACGGCGGGTTCTCCCAGTCCAGGACCCGGTCCCAGTCCTTCGACCAGTCGAGCCGGCGCGCCTGGCGCTCCCAGAAGGCCAGCCGGTCGGCCGCGGCCTCCTCGTAAGCGGCCGCGGTGACGTTCGCCCGCGCGGCGAACTCGGAGGACGGCGGGAACGTCCGGTCCTCCGAGAGCAGATTGGCAAGCGTCTCTTGCGGGGTTGATGACACGGGTATATCGCTCCTTACAGATCTACGCGCCAATGCGCGACTGTGAGGCGGGTCTATGTCCGGCAACACTAGCGCGACGAGACCGACACGTATACGCGCGGCCGCTCCGGCACCGGCATCTGGGAACCCCCCTCGCCGAACGGCCCGCGGGCGGTCGGCGGACGGCCCGCGAAGGGTCCAGGCCGACCCAGCGGGGGCCTTGCGGCGCCGATTCGGGAGGTATCGTCGGACCGGTGCACGATCCTGGACGCCGACACCATCCTGTGACTGCCCTCTAGCCCGCCCAGTGCGCCGTTTGCGCGCTCCGCCCAAAAGGTAAGGTTCCGCCCGTGGATCCTCTCGCGCCTCTCCTCGAACTCTCCGAGGTTGCCGACGCCCTTGAGAACGCCAGAGCCAACGTCGACCGGATGCTCTGGCACGAGGCCCTCCGCGGCGGCGACGAACTCGTCGCGGCGGAAGTGGCCCTGCACAGCGCCTCCGCGACGCTGGCCCTCGACGGGTACGACTGCGACGTGGAGCGCCTGCGCGACCGGGACTTCGACGACCCCGCCGTCAGCGGCGTCCTGCGCGTCACCGAGGCCCTGCCCGGCCTCGCCCCCATGTGGCCCGTCTCCCCGCGCTACGTACTCGCGAAGCTGCACACCCTCGCCACCAAGGAGTTCCCCGACGCCGGCGTCGACTTCGAACCCGGCCGCATCGAGGTGGACGACAACGGGATGGACCGCATCAACGCCCTCTGCGCGCTGGTCACCAACCCCACCAAGGAGATCCCAGCCGCGATGGCCGCCGCGGTCGTGCACGGCGAACTGCTCGCCGTGCGCCCCTTCCCGGTGGCGAACAACGTGGTCGCCCGCGCCGCCGCGCGACTCGCGCTGGCCAGCAAGGGACTCGACCCGAAGCTCCTCATCACCGTCGACGCCGGGCACCTCGAACGCGCGCCCGAATACGTCGGCGCGCAGCGCGCCTGGTCCACCGGCACCCCGGACGGGGTGCGGTCGTGGCTCAAGCACTACGGCAAGGCCCTCACCGCAGGCGCGGGCGAGACCCTGCAGATCTGCACCGAACTCGTGAAGGACGCCGGGGAGGCGTCCGCCTAAGCGTCGTCGCCCGCGAGCTCGGCGCGGAGGCGCTGCTTCTCCTCCTTGCGGCGCTTCGCGGCCGCGTCGATGTGGTCGATCATCGCCTCGCGCTGGCCGCGCAGGAGCACGAAGCCGAGCAGCATCGAGCCGAGCAGGCCGATCGCGAGCGCCAGCAGCGCGTTGATGAAGAACATCAGCGGCACGGCGATCACGGCGATGAGCGCGACGCGGTACAGGTAGAACTTGACGACCGGGTTGTTCACTGCGGCCGCTCCTCTCCGAACGCTTTGATGCCCGCGAACCACAGCGGGCCGTAGACGAGTGCGGCCACGAGGCCGCCGATGCCGCCGGTGAGCATGGGCGCCCACGAGGTCGGCGCGATGAGCGCGGCGGCGATCCCGGCCGCGAGGCCGAGCAGGACGCCGACGAGCATGAGGCCCCAGCGGGCCGCCCCCGCGTACCGCCGGAACTGCTCGGTGTACACCCACACGGTCGGCAGGGCCGCGATCCACCCGGAGGTCTGGCCGAAGCCGCGCCCGGTCGGGAGGACGAACACCAGGTCGATGACGACGAGCACGACCGCGCCCATGACGAAGTAGGCCAGGGCCGTGCCGAGGAGCTGCCCGAGGGTCTCGACCTTCGGGCGCTCCCGCTCCGGCGTCCCGCCTCGCGCCACTAGAACTGCACCGACTGGGGTTCGGCCCGCCGTTCGCCGATCGTCTGCGGGCCTTCGTACTCGCGCACGACCTCGTAGCGGGTGTTGCGCTCGACGGGCTGGAAACCGGCGTCGCGGATGAGCTCGAGGAGGTCCTCGCGGGTCATCTTGTCCGGGGTGCCGTAGTCGTCGGCGTCGTGCGTGATCTTGTACTCGACGACCGAGCCGTCGAGGTCGTCGGCGCCGAACGACAGCGAGAGCTGCGCGACGTCGAGACCGTGCATGACCCAGAAGCACTTGACGTGGTCGAAGTTGTCGAGCAGCAGCCGCGAGACGGCGAAGACCTTGAGCGACTCGGCCGGGCTCGCCATGGTGGTGCGCGCCTGGAGCCTGTTGCGGATCTTCCCGTCCTTGGAGTCGTGGAAGTCGTGCTGGTAGCGCAGCGGGATGAACACGGCGAACCCGCCGGTCTCGTCCTGCAGCTCGCGCAGGCGCAGCACGTGGTCGACGCGGTGGCGCGGCTCCTCGATGTGGCCGTAGAGCATCGTCGCGGGGGTCCGCAGGCCCTTCTGGTGGGCGAGGCGGTGGATGCGCGACCAGTCCTCCCAGTGGCAGGCGTGGTCGACGATGTGCTGGCGGACCTCCCAGTCGAAGATCTCGGCGCCGCCGCCGGTCAGCGACTCGAGGCCGGCCTCGATGAGCTCGTCCAGGATCTCGTCGGCGCCGAGCCCGGAGATCTTCTCGAACCACTGCACTTCGGTGGCGGTGAACGCCTTCAGGTTCACCTGCGGCAGGGTCTCCTTGAGCGCCTTGAGGACCCGCGGGTAGTAGCGCCACGGGAGCGTCGGGTGGAGGCCGTTCACGATGTGCAGCTCGGTGGGGGCGTCCCCCTTCATCTGCTCGGCGAGGGCCACGGCCTGCTCGACGCGCATCGTGTACGCGTCGGTCTCGCCGGGCTTGCGCTGGAAGGAGCAGTACGCGCAGGAGGCGGAGCAGACGTTGGTGAGGTTGAGGTGCCGGTTGACGTTGAACATGGTCCGGTCGCCGTTCTTGGCGGTGCGGACCCCGTGCGCGAGGCGCCCGAGCCAGGCGAGGTCGTCGGTCTCGTAGAGGCCCACCCCGTCCTCGAAGGTCAGCCGCTCGCCGGCCGCGAGCTTCTCCTCGATGCCGGCCTTGAACCTGGCGTTGTCGTCCATGGCGCTCCCAACGTTGTGGCGTTTCCGCCAGGGTAGCGCCGCCGGGACGCGGCGCGAGGGGCGCACGTTGCGGGATGTGAGGCCGTGGACGCGCGGGAACCGGCCCGCGGCGAGCGCCGCCTGATGTGTTGCCCGACACCGCACCTGGAGCCCGAGCAACCGAGGAGGCGAGCCTTGCGTGTCTTCGGTACAGTATTCGTGGCCTCCCCCACAGAAGGACACCTCACATGCGCGTTTCACGGTTCGGTGCCCGAGTGATCGCCGCCGCCGGCGCGGCCGCGGCCGCAGTCGTATTCGGCGCCGCCATGCCAGGGTTCGCCGAACCGGGCGTCACCGTCCCCGACGACGGCGACCGGCCCGCGGGCAGCACCACCGACGACGCCCCCATCACCAACCCCGCCACCGCGGGCGGGCCCCTCGGCGCGCAGATCACCGCCGCCGAAGCCGACGTCGCGCAGCTCGCCGAGCGCACCACGGCCGCGCAGGAGGAATGGCTGCAGCGCGAGACCCGCCTCGCGGACGCGCAGACCGAGTGGGCCGCCACGGCCGCCCAGCTCGAGACCGCCCAGGCCGCCCTCGACTACGCCGCGGGCGAGGCCTACGCGGACACCGCGGGCCAGCCCGACACCGAGCTGCCCGACCTCACCGGTCTCACCCCCCTCGGCGGCGAATGGGACCTTCCGAGCCTCAACGCCGACTTCGACGACGCGGCCACCGCCGAGTCCGTCGCCCGCGCGTCCCTCGACGCCGCGACGCTCTCCGCCGACCGCTCCGAGGACCGCTACACCGCGCTCGACACCGAGTTCGACCGCGCCCAGGCCGCCCTGAACGAGCTCATCGCGGACAACCGCGAAGCGCTCGAGAAGCTCGAGGACGACCGCGAGGCGGCCGCCGCCCAGCACTCCGGCGACTTCTCGTCCGAAGTCGACGGCTGGGACGCCGCCCCCGAGGCGAAGAAGGCCGTCGAGTACGCGCTCGCGCAGCTCGGCGACCCGTACGTGTGGGGCGCCGAAGGCCCCGACGCCTTCGACTGCTCCGGCCTCGTCCAGTCCGCCTACGCGTCCGCGGGCGTCTCCCTGCCGCGCGTCGCCGCCGACCAGTACAACGCGACCCGCGACAAGCCGGTCGACACCGAGAAGCTGCTCCCGGGCGACCTCCTCTACTGGTGGGACGACCCGGGCAACTGGCAGTCCGTCTACCACACCGCCATGTACCTCGGCGACGGCAAGATGGTCGTCGCCCCCCGCACCGGCGACGTGGTGAAGATCAGCTCGGTCTTCTTCGAGAACTTCGCGGGCGCGCACCGCGTCGTCGACGCCGTCAAGACCGACCCGGACGCCGAGGACCCGACGCAGACGCCGGGCGACGACGACCCGACCTCGCCGAGCCCGCGCCCGCCGACGACGCGTCCGACCGACCCGACCACCCGTCCCGACCCGGACCCGTCCGAGAGCGAGTCGCCCACGGACCCGCCGACCGACCCGGAGCCGTCGCCGACCCCCTCGGAGACGCCGTCCGCGGACGAGGAGACCCCCTCCGACCAGGAGACTCCCGCCACCACCTCGGCCGACGCCGAGACCTCCGCGAGTGAATCCGCGTCATAGGGGTACTGCACGGTAGTGGGAAGGCGCGCACGGGACGCGGCCGGTTGATGGCACGATGGTTGTCAAGTTGCCCGAACGACGCTCCAGCCCCGAGGAGGCTCCGTGGACGGAAACAGTTGTAGCTCCTGCGGCCAGCGACTGACGTCCGGGCAGCGCCGCTGCCCCCAGTGCGGAGCGCCGCTGCCACCGCCGCTCGGGGGCTTCCCGGCCGAGTCCGGGCCCTACGGAGGCTCCGGCTCGTACGCCGCGCCGCCGCCCGCGTACGGCGCGGCCGCCGTCCCGCAGTACGCGCCGCCCGGCGAACCCCACTATGCTCCGCCCGGCGCCCCCCAGGGCTACGCGCCGCCGCCGAACCAGGGCTACGGCTCCGCCGCCGTCCCCGAACCCCACTATGCGCCGCCGGGCGCCTACCAGCCGACCGCCGAGCCGTACCCCAACCAGGGCTACGCCGCCGTCCCGCAGCAGTACGGCCACAACCCCGCGCCCGGCTCGCCGCCCGCCCCGAACTACGGCAACCCCGGCGGCTGGGCCCCGCAGGCCGCCCCGCCCGGCATGCCGCCGCAGGGCGCCGCGCACGGCTCGGCCGCCGTGCCCCAGTACGGCGCCCCGGCGCCTCACCAAGCGCCGCACTCGGGTTCGGCCCAGGTGCCCGCCTACCCGCCGCCCGGCGCGTCCGGCTCCGCCGCCGTCCCGCAGTACCCGTCGGCCCCGCAGGGCCAGTACCCGCTGCAGCCGGGCGACGGCCCGCAGGCGCCGCCCATGCCCCCGGCGCAGCCCTACCAGGCGGCCCAGCCGTTCCAGTCCGCGCCGCCGTTCCAATCAGCGCAGTCGCTGCCGCCGGTCGCCGCCGTGCCGCCCTCGTACTCGCCGCCCGTGCTCGACCCGTACGCGGCCCCGCCGATGCCCGAACCGCAGTTCACGGCCCCGCCCGAACTGCCCGCGAACGCCGCGTTCGCCGAGCCGCCCGCCGCCTCGCCCGTGACCGGCGCGCCGTTCGCCGCCCCGAGCAGCGGCTTCAGCCTGCCCTCGACCGAGTCCGGCGCGTTCGGCGCACCGGCCCCGGCCCTGCCCGAGCCGATGCCCGACGGCACCCAGATCCTCCGCATCCGGCCGAACGCGGCGCAGCCGCCCGCGCCGGCGCCGTTCGCCGACCCTGAACCCGTTGCGCCGCTTGAGCACGCTTCGGACTCGGTCGCCGCCGGGTTCAGCGTGCCGCCCGCGGACAACGTCCCCGGCGCGGCCTACTCGGCTCCGGTCCCGGTCGCCGAGACCCCGGTCGCGGCCCCGGTGGACGAGGCCCCCGAGGCCCCCGCTGACGACGACCAGCCGTTCGACGAGGTCCGCTCTGATGACGCGCCTTCGGAACCGGTGATGTCCTTCGGCGTCGAGACCGACGCCCCCGCCGCCGAGGCGGCGCCCGCGGCGCCGACCGGGGGACCGACGGTGGTCGAGGCGATCGAGGACGACGAGGACGGCGCCTGGGACGACCTCCCGGACCCCGATGACGACGACGAGGACGTCGAGCTGACCGACGAGGAAGAGGCCTCGCTGGCCGGCCTCGGCGACGACGTGCCCGGCGAGTCCCTGCCGCCCGCCCCGCCTTCCCCCGGGCTCGCGTCCGATGAGGACGGCGATGAGCCCGCGGTGACGCCCGCGCTGGACGAGGCCCTGGCCGATGTCGCGGAGGTCGAAGCGCCGACGCCCGGAGCTGACCTGGTCGAAGCGGCCGAGGCCGCCGCCGATGTGGCCGAAGCGGTCGGCGTCGAGGTCCCGGAGCCTGTCGAGACTCCCGCAGCACCCGAACCGGAGCCTGTGGCCGAAACGCCCGTCGCCGAGGTCGAAGCGGCGGTCGCCGCCGAGGAACCCGTTGCGGTCGAGGAGACTCCGACTGAAACGCCGGTCGCCGAAGCGCTCACGCCGGTGAGCCCGTTCGCGGACGCCGTTGTGTCCGAACCCGAACCGGGGTCCCTGGAGGCGGGCGCGACGCTCCACGAGCCGACCACCGAGCCGCCCGTGCTGACCGATTCCCAGCCGACGCCGCCCGGCCCGCTGCCGGACCCGCTGCCCGGTCCGGGGCCGACGCCGCCGCAGGAGCCCGAGCGTCCTGAACCGGTGCCGCATCCCGAGCCCACGCCGCCCGCGCCGCGGCCGGAGCCGGTGCCGAACCCGGAGCCGACGCCGCCGCGTCCTGAGCCGACCCCGCCCCAGCCGGAGCCGCTGCCGCCGAATCCCGAGCCGGGTCCGCCGATGCCGCGTCCCGAGCCGTCGCCGGTGCCCTCGCCCGAGCCGCTGCCGCCGAACCCCGAGCCCGGCCCGCCGATGCCGCCGATCCCGCGCGTGAACGACAGCCCGTTCTCGGACGCGGCCCCGATCGACTACCCGGAGCCGACGCCCGAGCCGGAACCCGAGCCCGAGCCGCCCGCGCTGGAGGAGGCGCCCGAGGAGGGGCCGAAGTCCGAGGTCGAGGCGGCGCGCAAGAAGATCGTGAACGCGCCGGACATCAGCCTGTTCGAGGAGCCTTCGACGAAGACCGGCGCGCACCAGCTGCCGACCGCGAAGCCGGTCATGGAGACCGACGGCTTCAAGCCGGGCCGCGCCCGGGTCAAGAACCTCCTCGACCGCTCGGAGCTGCCGGACCACATCCCGCTCCCGCGCCCCACGGTCTATGGCGCCAAGCCCGCCGAAGCCGAGGAATAGGAAAGCAGTCGACCCGGCCCGGCCCGGCCCGGCCCGAAAGGGCCGGGCCGCAGCGCTTGTCGGGCCTGCGGACGTCGAGCAGCCGGCCCGGCCCGCCCGGGCGGGCCGCGCCCGAACTTCTCGGCGAGACTCCGGCGCCGCCCCGCCGCCCCGCCGCCCCGCCGCCCCGCCGCCCCGCCGCCTGCCCGTGATGCCCGCCTTGCCTCTTTCGGGTGACACGCCGGTCGCGAGGGCGCGTTCTTGTCGGTCCCGGGCGGGAGGATCGCCGCAGACTGCTTCTTCCCCTCTTGTGGTGGGCGGGGGCTGTGGACGGCCGATGACGCCGGGGATCGGCGTCCCCGCGCGTGCCAGACTCCGCCCGGCCCTGTGCCCGCTCGCGCGCGGAGTGTCCCACTTCCCGCGGCATTCGCCGAAAACGCGTCCGCCGTCCGCAGCCGCGGTTCATCCTGGTGCTTGACGGGCCGCTCGGCGGCCCGCGTGCTCCGCGGGGCGGGCCGACGCCGGTCCGGCGCCCGCGCGATCGGGGAGGGTGAGGAGCATGGCGGAACGCCGTGTCAAAGTGACCACGGAGGTCGGCATCCAAGCGCGGCCCGCGACGGTCTTCGTCGGGACCGCCGCCGAGTCCGGCAAGGACGTGTCCATCGCGAAACCGGGCGGGGACCCGCACGACGCCAAGTCGATCCTGCAGGTCCTGACCCTCGACGTGCGGCCCGGCGACGAGATCGTCCTGGCCGGCGACGACGAGGCGGTCCTGGACCGGCTCGTCGACCTCGTCAGCGGGGACGCCGACACGGGCGGCGTCGACATCGGCGACATCGACGAGAACTGATCCGTTCCGGGCGCGGACCGGCCCCGCCCCGGATGCCGGCCCGCAGTGCCGGTCCCAGCATGCGGTCCGGTCCGCGCCTCGCGGTGATGTCGGCGACGACCCCTCCGCTCAGGTGCCTCCTAGCCGCGCGACCGGCTACGGTCGAAGCTGTGAACATCGCACGGCGCCCCAGGGTCGGCCACATCGCGTTCCTCAACTGCCTCCCCATCTACTGGGGACTGGCGCGGACGGGCGCGCTCCTCGACGTCGACCTCCACCGCGCCCCGCCGGACGAGCTCAGCCGCCGCCTCGTCGCCGGCGACCTCGACATCGGACCGATCACCCTGGTCGAATACCTGCGTCACGCCGACGACCTGCTCCTCATCCCGGACCCGGCGGTGGCCGCCGACGGCCCGGTCCTGAGCGTCAACCTCGTCACGAAGACCCCGCTCGCCGACCTCCCGGCCGCCCCGCGCGTCTCGCTCGCCTCGACCTCCCGCACCGGCGTCCTCCTCGGACGGATGCTCCTCGAGGACCGCTACGGCCGCAAGCCCGAGTACACCGTCACCGCGCCCGACCTCGACTCCGCGCTCAAGGACGCCGACGCGGCCGTCCTCATCGGCGACGAAGCCCTCCGCGTCTACCACGACCCGGCCGGGAACCACGTCCTCGACCTCGCCGCCGAATGGAAGGACTGGACGGGCCTGCCGATGGTCTTCGCCGTCTGGGCCGTGCGCCGCGACTACGCCGAGGCCCACCCGGGCCTCGTCAAGGACGTCCACCTGGCGTTCCGCGACTCCGTGCAGCGCAGCCGCGACGAGATCGACGAGGTCGTGGCCTCGGCCGCCCGCTGGGAGCCGTTCCCGCCGGCCGCGCTCGCCGAGTACTTCGCGCGCCTCCAGTTCGGCCTGAGTGAGCGGCACCTCGCGGGCCTGCGGGAATTCGCGTCCCGTGCGTCCCGTTATGCCGATATAGAGCCGGGATCGGCGAAGCTTGCGAGCCGTCGATTGGCACTGCGCGCGGACGGACCGGCGTTCTTTGCGACCCTCGGCGAAGCTTTCGAGACGAAGATTTGCACAGAGCCCGAAGCCCGGCTCTGACCGACCCGAGACGGACGACGAAGGGACCCTGCTGTGGCCGTCGAGCTGAAGAAGCCCCGCAAGAACCGCCCCGCCTGGCACAAGCTCACCGTGAGCCGCGTCCGGCCGCTCACCGAGGACGCCGTCGAGGTCACCCTCGCCGTCCCCGAGGAGCTCCGCGCGGCCTTCGACTTCAAGCCCGGCCAGCACCTCACCTTCCAGCGGGTCGAAGCGGACGGCGCCGAAGTGCGCCGCTCCTACTCGCTCGCCTCGACCCCGCGCGAGCTCGCCGAACGCGGCACGCTGCGCCTGGGCATCCGCTCGATCCCGAAGGGCACCTTCTCCGGGTACGCGAACCGGCAGCTCCTGCCCGGCGACGTGCTCGAAGTCCTCCCGCCCCTCGGCAACTTCTGCACCGACATCCACTCCGACCGGCACTACGGCTCCGTCGTCGCCGGCTCCGGCATCACGCCGATCATCGCGATCGCGACCGCCGCGCTCGAAGCAGGCGCGAAGGTGACTCTCCTGTACTCCAACCGCACCGAGGAGTCCACGATGTTCGCCGCCGAGCTGCGCGAACTCGAACGCGAGCACGGCGACCGGCTTCGCCTCCTCCACGTGCGCACCCGCACCGAGGGCGACTCCGCGCTGCTCACCGGGCGGCTCACGCCCGAGCGGCTCGTCGAGGTCGTCGAAGCCGGGCTCGTCGACCTGCACGAGGTCGACGAGTGGTTCCTGTGCGGCCCCTACGAGATGGTCCTGGGCGTCAAGGACGTCCTCGAAGAGGCCGGGGCGCAGCGGATCCACACTGAGCTGTACACGGTGTAGCAAGGCCGCAGCGGTCCGACCGCGCCCGACGATGCGGCGAGACGCACGAGTCACCGCGCCCGGGCGCACTGTCCCCGGCGGGGTTCCGGCGATACGCTTCGTGCATGGCCGAGATTGACGATGTCCTCGCCCGCGCCGCCGACGGCGGCGCCATCAGCGCCGAGGAAGCCCTGCTGCTCTACACCGAAGCGCCCTTCCACCCCCTCGCCGAGGCCGCCGACGCGGCCCGCCGGCGCGTCATCGGCGACAACATCGTCACCTACATCATCGACCGCAACATCAACTACACGAACGTGTGCGTCACGGCGTGCAAGTTCTGCGCCTTCTACCGCGCCCCCAAGCACGACGAGGGCTGGGCGCACCCGATGGAGGAGGTCCTGCGCCGCTGCGGCGAGGCCGTGGGCCTCGGCGCGACGCAGGTGATGCTGCAGGGCGGGCACCACCCCGACTTCGGCGTCGAGTACTACGAGGAGCTGTTCTCCTCAGTGAAGCGCGAATACCCCGAGCTGGCGATCCACTCGATCGGGCCGTCGGAGATCGCGCACATGT
Organism: Glycomyces lechevalierae; assembly: GCF_027622945.1. Classification (GTDB taxonomy): domain Bacteria; phylum Actinomycetota; class Actinomycetes; order Mycobacteriales; family Micromonosporaceae; genus Glycomyces; species Glycomyces rutgersensis. Next base: position 128,697 of record NZ_JAPZVQ010000014.1, read on the forward strand.
CGAAGGTCTCGGGCGTCGCGATCGACGAGTCGATCCGCCGCATCAAGGCCGCCGGGCTCGACTCGATCGCGGGCGCCGGGGCCGAGATGCTCCCGGCGCGCCCGCGCACGGCGCTCGCGCCGCTCAAGGAGTCGGGGGAGCGCTGGCTCGAGATCATGGAGGCCGCGCACCGGCAGGGCCTCGAGTCGACCGCGACGATGATGATGGGCACCGGCGAGACCGCGGCCGAGCGCATCGAGCACCTGCGGATGATCCGCGACGTGCAGGACCGCACGGGCGGGTTCCGCTCGTTCATCCCGTGGACCTACCAGCCGGAGAACAACCACCTGAAGGGCCGCACGCAGGCGACGACCCTGGAGTACCTGCGGCTCTTGGCGACCGCGCGGCTGTTCTTCCACAATGTGAGGCACCTGCAGTCCTCGTGGCTGACCACGGGCAAGGCCTCGGGCCAGTTGAGCATGCACCTCGGCGTGGACGACCTCGGGTCGATCATGCTGGAGGAGAACGTGATCTCCTCCGCGGGCGCGCGGCACCAGTCGCGGCTCTCGGAGCTCATCGGCCTGATCCGCACCGCGGACCGGATCCCGGCGCAGCGCAACACGCTCTACGAGCGGATGTCGATCCACTGGACCCCGGAGGACGAACCCCGGGACGACCGGATCCGCTCGCACTTCTCGACGATCGTCGCGGAGCTGCAGGCGAAGTAAGACGTGAACGCGATGGGGGCGGGGGGGGGGGGGGGGCCCCCCCCCCCCCGCCCGGGGCCCGGGGAGGTTGGTTGGGCGGGGGCGGGCCCGAGGGGA
>NZ_JAPZVQ010000014.1:129509-154425 GCF_027622945.1 Glycomyces lechevalierae
CCGCCCCCCGCCCGGGCCGCCCGCGCCGCCCCCCCCCCCCCGCCGGGGGGGGGGGGGGGGGGGCCCCCCCCCCCCCCCGCCCCCATCGCCGTTCCCGGCGTCAGATGAGGTCGCCGATCTCGTCCTCGATGAGCCGGACGTTCACGCCCGAGTTGGGGCAGCCGCCGAAGTGGTGCAGGGCGACGACCTCGTGCGAGTCGCGCGAGAGCACCGGCGAACCGGAGGACCCGAACTCGGTGTCGCAGTAGTACGAGACGTCGCTGCCGGCCACGTACCCGTCGTACACCTCGTCCTTCACCACGCAGTTCCCGCCGTCCACAGAGGACTCCATGGCGATCTCGGTGGGCCGGCCCGCCGGGTGCTGCGGGATGTAGATCGCCTCCCCCTTGCTCGCGGGCCGGCCGGCGAGCTCGAGGTACCCGAACCGCTCGATCCGCTCGAAGTCGTCCACGGTGAACAGCGTGTAGTCCAAGGACTTCGAGGTCGCCAGCACTTCCTCGCCGCGCACCTTCACCGGCGTGTTCGCGAGGTCCGCCCCGCACGCGACGCAGTCGTACCCGAACCACACCTCGGTGTTCTGCGCCTCCTGCGTCTCGGTGAAGCAGTGGTGGTTCGTCAGCATCCGGTTGCTCTCGCCCACCCGGAACGCCGTGCACAGCACGGTCCCGTCGATGAGCAGCCGCGCCACCGGCTCCGCGTGGTCGACCACCGCGGGGTACGAGGTGCGGTAGCAGACCGAGGAGCGCTTCTCGTCGCCCTGGCAGATGCTCTCCTCCGGCCGGGCCTCGTCCGCCCGCTCCTGCGCCATCCCGTCCACTTCCTCGGAGGTGAACCCGTACGCGGCCTTGTCGATCAGCGCGCCCAGCGCGGACGAGCCGCCGCTCCCGGGCCCGCGGTGCAGCTCGACGATCGCGGTGTCCCCGGTGATCGAGGTCGCCCACTGGTCGATCAGGGACTCCTCGTACCGGTACGACTCGGCGCCGTCGGGGCTGGAGACCGTGACGAAGTCGCCCGTGTCCAGCAGCAGCCGCTCGAAGTGGACCTTCACGTACCCCGCGTCCGGGCCCGAGACCTCGAGGACGTTCGCGTCGTCCGCGTAGGTCAGCGACTCCGCCACCTCGGTCACCTCGCCGACGTCGAGGAGGCCCAGCAGGTCGTCGTCCACAGGGAGGATCTCGGCGGTGTCGTCGAGGACCGCCGTGACCGGGTCGTCCTCGGCGAACGCGCTCGGCACCACGACCGCGGCCCCGCCCAATGCGATCGATCCGGCCGCCGCGGCCAGGATGAGCTTGCGGCGCCTGCGGTCGCCCCCACTGTGCCCGGTTCGTGGTTTCCGCACGCTTGCCGCCACGGTCGGCCCCTTTCGTGAGAGATGTGTCGACCGTTCAACGAGCGAGGGGCGGGGAAGTTGCGCCGCAAGCGGACGGGAAGGCGCGGGTCACAGGGCAACCGGTGGCGACCGGCCCGGAGCGCCCGGCGGGCGCCTCACAGCGTCCCTGCGGGCGCCGAATCCCGCCGGGGTCTACCGGTCCGCCCCACCCGGGCGGCAGCGCTCCAGGATGTCGTTGAGGCCCTTGCGCGTCGCCACCACGAGCAGCGTGTCCCCGCGCCCGACCCGGAACGCCGCGTCCGGGTTCCAGCTGATCGTCCCGCCCGCGCGCTTCACCGCCAGCAGCCGGTGCGAACCCACCTTCGTCGCCCGGTGCGCGGCCGCGTCGTCCATCATCGACCCCGCCCCGACCTCGAACGCCTCGATGTACGCGATGTGCCCGCGCACCGGGATCGTCACGAGCACCTTGTCGTCGGTGAGCGCCTGCGCGAAACTCGCGGACGCCACCTCCGGCGCGCTGTAGGACGCGTGCGGCGGCGCCCCCTGCGGCGGCGTCGACCGGTTCAGGTTCTGCCGGATCAGCGCCGCGAACTCCGGGTTGTAGATCCGCATCACCGTGCGCAGCTTCGGATTGCACTCCAGGCCCGACAGCGCCGCCTCGAGGTTCGCCTCGTCCTGCTTCGCCATCGCCACCAGCGACCGGCAGTGCCTGATGTTCGCCTCCGCCAGGATCTCCTGGTTCGAGCCGTCCCCGAACAGCACCTGCGCGCCCTTCGCGCGCGCGGCCCGCACCCCCATCGCGTCCCGGTTCTTCTCGATCGCGACCACCGGGATCTTCGCCTCCCGCAGCCGCTCCACGACCCGGGTCCCCATGTTGCCCAAGCCGACCACGATCACGTGCTCGCGCACCTGCCGGGTCCGGCGGCCCTCGGTGAGCGCGTACCGCCGGTCCACGACCGCCTGCACGATCGCACCGGTCGCGAACGGGATCAGCAGCGAACCGGTCAGCACCACCGCCGCCTGCGTCACCTTCAGCAGCCGGCTCGCGCTCATGTCCGGGTCGATCCCGCCGCCCGCCATCAGCGCGAGCAGGTAGAACACCTCCCCGTCGCCGTCGGCCGCGTTCGCGCCGCTCGGCCAGAACCGCAGCACCAGGAACCCGAACGCGAACACCGCGAACAGCACCAGCGCCAGCACGACGAGGCTCTTGGTGAGCATGCCCCGCAGCGCGCTCGACGCCTCCTTCACCGCCAGCGTGGCGTTCTGGAGCCTCGGACGCAGCTGCCCGCGCCTGCGGTCCGGCGAGAGCCACAGGTACCGCAGCGCCTCGTGCTCGTCCTCGGGGATCAGCTCGATCCCGGCCTGGTTCCCGCCCGCGACCACCCACTGCGCCTCGGCCCGCTCCTCGCGCTGCCGCGACAGGTACAGGCGGCGGCCCCACACGGTGATCTCGCCCGGCGGCAGCTGCTGCAGCGCCGCGAGCGCGTACGTGTCCGCGACCATGTCCGCATCGGACTGGACGTACACGCCGTCCTCGTTGTCGCCCAGGAGCTTGCGGATGTTCGCCCGCAGCCCGCTGTTGTACATGCGGATGACCAGCCGCGGCAGCGTCTCGTCGCCCAGGTAGTGCGACATCTCGCGGATCTTCAGCGCCATGTGGAGGTTGCCCACGTCGTTCTGGTCCATGAGCGCGACCGCGTACGCGTCGGTGAGCCCGGCCAGGCGCACGGTCTCGGCGGTGACCTCGTGCTGGCTGAAGACCTGGAGTTTGCGGTTGACCTCGGCTTCGCGGCGGATCTCCTCGCGCTGGCCGCCGGGGCCGTCGGGGAAGACGGCGGTGACGTGGAAGGCGTAGCGCTCGATGAGGTGCTTGATGAACCGGAGGGTCAGTCCGTTGTCGCCGACCACGATGACGCGGCGCTCGGGGGGCTCGTCGTCGTAGCGGATATGCCGGGGGTGCATGCGAGCATTCTACGGACGGTTCGCAAACGATTGCGCCCCGAAGATCCTGGGAGCATTCAGGGCTTGCGGGAGAGCCGGGCGAGGAGTTTGTCCACGTCGGCCTGGTAGTCGTACCAGTCGACGTCGTGCACGAAGCCGAGTTCGGCGTTGATCCAGCGCACGTCGTCGGCGGTCTCGAGGGTCCAGGTCTGGACGTCGACGAGCTGCGGTTCGGCGCGGCGCAGTTCGGTGAGGAGGCGGGCCTTCATGGTCATCGCGAGCCCGTAGGAGCGGTGCTGGGGGGCGACGACGGTGTCGTACTGGTCGGCGCGGGTGGGCCGCTGCGCGGAGACGACGAGCTCGGTGAGGCCCACGACGTTCCCGAAGGGCTCGGCGATGGCGACGGCGATGTGCGAGCGCATGCCGCGCCGCGCGAGGGTCTGGAAGGAGTCGCGCAGGGCCGGGGCGTAGGCCGAACCGCGCCATTCGGGCACGAACGCGACGTTCCCGGGGCTCGAGCGCAGGTTCGCCTTGACGTCCGCGTAGGAGTCCATGAGCCGGTCGGGGATGCCCCCGGCGTGGTATTCGAGGCGGTACCCGGCGGCGAGGCGCCCGGCGGCGTGCTCGATCTTCTCCCAGTCGATGTCGGACCAGCGCAGCAGGTGGCGCTGCTCGACGACGTTCCGGGAGAAGCCGTGGCGGTCGTAGAAGCCCACGGCGGGGGTGGTGGCGATGACCTCGACGGCGAGGGTCCGGCAGCCGTTGGCCTTCGCGCATTCGGCGACGGCGCGCAGCAGGCGCGAGCCGACCCCCTTGCCGCGGGCGGACGGCCTGGTGGACATCTCCACGACCCCGGTCCCGCCCTGCTCGCCGCCGAACAGGATCAGGCTCGCGTGCCCCACGAGGTCGCCGTCGGCGTCGCGGTCCATGAACAGGAACCGGCGGTCGTCCGGGAGCGACCCGGTGAGGTAGTCGCGCAGGCGGTCGGTGCGCCACCGCGGCTCGGCCGGCATGTCAGCGGCGGTCATGTCGTTGAGCACCGAGCACCAGTCGCGGAGGTCGTCGGCCGTCATCTCGCCGGGAGCGAGCTGCTTCAGGGGCATCTCTTATCCTTACCCGAAATCGTCACCGAACGGAACCCCCTCCTCACAGCATGCAGCGAATCGGGGGATCTGTCAGGCGGTGCTCTTCCTGCCGTACTCGTCGGCGCGGTCGAAGACCTTCTTGACGTAGTCCTCGCGGGGGTTGTAGCTGTGGACGGCCGCATACCAGCCGTCAGGGGTGCTCATGTCGCGATCGTCGTGGCAGAGGTAGTTGGCGGCGGCGGTGACGGCGTCGTCGATGTCGTGCGGGTTGAACTGCCCGTCGCCGTCGCCGTCGGCCTTCCAGTGCTCCCATGTGCTGGGGAGGAACTGCATGGGGCCCATCTCGGCGTACCCGGAGCCGATGATCTCGGTCAGGGTCGTGCCGTCGGCTTGGAGCTGGTTCCCGCCGGTGGTGCCGTGGGTGGTCTCGGTGGCGCCGATGCCGGCGAGGGTGGTCCAGGACAGGTGGCAGCCGGGGTTGTGGGCGGCGGACATGAGCTCGCCGCGGCCGTAGGCGACGAGCGCCCGCTGCGGGATGCCCAGGTCGCTCAGGCCCGCGGCCCACGCGTCGAGGCTGGCGGGCCCGGCGGGCGTGCTGGGCGTGGCGGTGGGGGACTGGCTGGTCGTGTCGGTCGGCTGCAGCACGTCGCCGACGGGCGTGGACTCGGCGGGCAGGCCGCCGTTCGGGGCCTCCTCGATCGCGTCCTCGGGGGAGAGGACGAGCGGCGCCTCCTCCTCTTCGGGGGTCGGCTCGGTGCCGAAGGACCAGGCGGGCCCGGCCCCGGGGACGACGAACCAGCCGGCGGCGAGCGCCCCCGCGAGCGCGATCACGGTGACCACGACCTGGACGCTCAGGCGACCGGCCGGGGCGCGCAGCCCCCGGTAGGCGGCCCTGCACGAGCGCCCGACGCCCTTGACGCCGAGCCACACCGCGCGCGGCGCGGCCTTCACGGCCCGCCACAGCAGGCGCGGGCTGCGGCGCAGGGCCCTGAGGACGCGCCGGGGCAGGGCGGCGATGCGGCGGGGGAGGGTCGCGAACCACACGGGAGGGGGTCGTCCTTTCTCGTTCAACAGCTCAGTCGAGGTGCTGCGCGGTGGCGCTGCTCGGTCGGGGTCGTCGCTGGCGGTGCACGGACGCCGCCGCGGGCGGGCTTCCGCGGCGGTCCGGCGCCGGTGCCGCGGTGCCGGTGGCGGCCCGGGCCCCGGCGGGCCGTCGATCGGACGGCGCTGCGCATTCGCGAGGGACCGGACTGAAAGCGAGTATTCCCTAGTTTCGTCCCCGCGGGCAACGCCTGAGCGCCAATAATTCCGAAATCGGCCGCGACCGAGTGGCGCGCGACTCGTTCTCCCAACGGACACGGTCTTGCCACGAGCAAACCCGCGGCGAACAGTGCCTCACGTCCGCGTCTGCGCTGGAAGCGGCGTTCAGACCGGGTGCCAGTTCCCATCACGGCAGGTAACCGACTGAGATGGGGGTGACACTGTGAGGCCGCTGGGCATTGTGCCCGCGCACCAGCGCGCCACAGCCCGGCATACGGGGGCTGAACGAAAGTTGATCGACACGTGGATACGACAACGGCATCGCACGCCGCACTGACAGCCATTGCCCCTCCCCTCGGGGACAACGGACCGGAGTATCGAGAAGCGTCCGATGTGGCTAGTCGCTGCGCAATACCGGCAATCGCCGAAAAGAACACAGTGGACCGCGGCAGCGCCGCCCGGCCCACCCCGCTGCCCTCCGGCGACGTCACGTTCATGTTCACCGACATCGAAGGATCCACCCGCCTCGCCTCCGGCCTCGGCGCCGAACGCTACCGGGTCGTCCTCCACCGCCACCGCGCGCTCGTCAGAGAAGTCCTGCGCGCCACCCGCGGCACTGAGATCGACACCGAAGGCGACTCCTTCTTCGTCGCCTTCCACGACGCCGCCGACGCCTGCGCCGCCGCCATCGGCATACAGACCGCGCTCAGCAGCGCCGAATGGCCCGCCCACGACGGCAAGCCACTGCGCCCCCGCGTCCGCATAGGACTCCACACGGGCGAGGCCTGGCCCTCCGCCGGCGGCTACGCCACACCCGAAGTCCACCGCACCGCCCGGATCTGCTCCGCCGCACACGGCGACCAGATCCTCGCCTCCGCCGACTGCGCCACCGCCGCCGGACTCCCGCCCGGCGCCGTCCACCGCCTCGGCGACTTCGAACTGCGCGGCCTGCCCGGCGCCACCGAACTCGTCCAGCTCGCCGCGCCCGGACTCCCGACCGCGTTCCCGCCGCCGCCCGTGCGGCCCCTCACCCACCACCTGCCCGCCGACCTCAAACCGCCCGTCCCACGGCCCGGCGAATACCGCGAACTCGACCGCGCCTTCGCCACCCACCGGCTCGTCAGCCTCACCGGCCTCGGCGGCTGCGGCAAGACCACCGTCGCCAAGGCCTGGGCCCGCCGCCGCCTCGCGTTCTACGAGCACGGCGTCTGGTACTGCCGCGCCGGCGACGACCTCGGCGCCGCCCTCCTCCACGCCCTCGGCCGCAGGCCCGAATTCCTGCGGCCCGCCCTCGACACCGCCGCCGACCGCCTCCGCGAAGCCAAGGCCCTCCTCGTCCTCGACGACCTCGACCGCACGCACGCACCCGACGTCGAACGGCTCCTCCGCGACTGCCCCGACCTCGCGATCCTCGCCGTCGGCACCCGGCCGCTCGAGCTCCCCGGCGAGGCCAAACGCGCGCTCGGGCTCGCCCCGGACGACGTCAGCGCCGCGATCCTCGCCGGCTACTGCGAGGAACGCGGCGCGCCCTGGACCGCCGCCGACTGCCGCGGCCTCGCCGCCGCCGTCGAGGGCTTCGTCCCCGCCCTCACCGCGCTCGCCGAGGTCACCGCCCTCGGCTCGCCCGGCGTCGCCCTGCGGTACCTGAACGACGACCCGGCCGCCGCCCTCGACGGCGGCGGCCGCGTCCGCGCGGGCCACGCCCGGGGGCGGGGGGCCGGGGGGGGGGGGGGGGGGGCGGGGCTGCTCGAACTCGCGGCGCGGTCGGGCGGCGCGACCGTGGACGCCGTGTTGGACCTGTGCCGCCAGCGCGACGGGAGCCTGGAGGCGCTGGTGGAACTGGTCGACGTGGCGCTGGTCGTGATCGAACGGCCTGCGATGGACCAGGCGGTGTACCGCGTGCCGGCGCCGCTGCGCTGGCTGCTGACGGGGGCGGCTCCCGAGGTGCTCGAGGCCCCGGCGCGGTCGCGGCCCGAGACGAGGACGGAAGCGCGGACGGAGGCGCAGGCGCCGGCCGAGCGGCTGCAGCCGCGCCCGGTCGCCGCCGGCTTCGCGGACCGGCTGGTGCACCCGGTCAACTTGGAGGGCGCCCGCCTGCGCGCGGTCGCCTAGCGCGCGCAACGCGATCGGAGGCCGGGGCGGCGGGGGACCACCCGCCGCCCCGCCCGGGTCGCCGCGAGCAGGCCGCCATCGCGCCTTCCCCTGCCGTGGCAGCGCCGCGGCCGCATCTCCCTCGTTCTCGCCGAGGCCGCCCGCGTCTGCCGGCCTCGCTTCTCCGCCTGGACCCCGTGTTCGACCGCCCGCGCCGCAACCGGCCCTCACCCGAGGCCGCTGCCTGCCGTGCCGCCGCTCGATCTGACGCATACCCACGGTCGCGCCGTCCCGCGCCCCTGCTCAAGCTGACGCATACCCACGGTCGCGCCGTCCCGCACCCCTGCTCAAGTTGACGCATACCCACGGTCGCGCCGTCCCGCGCCCCCGCACGCGCCTCCACGTCCCCGATCTCTTTCGGGTGACACCTCGGCCGCCGGGGGCGATTTCGGGGCGATTCGTGTCGGACCCCGGCGGGAGGATCGAGCGGAGCGCTGATCTTTCCCCTCAAGTGGTGGGTGGGGGGTGGTGGGTGGGACTTCGCGGACGGCCATCGCCGAAGCGACCGCGTTCCGTGTGCGATGCTGAGCCAGTGACTGACAGGCAACCGCAGGCCGCTCGAAACCACACCGCCTCCGCAGCCGCCATCGCGCGCGCCGCCAAGGTCATCCCAGGCGGCGTCAACTCGCCCGTGCGCGCGTTCCGCGGCGTCGGCGGCGACCCGGTGTTCATCCGGGAGGCCTCCGGGGCCCGCATGACCGACGTCGACGGGAACACCTACATCGACCTCGTCGGCTCCTGGGGTCCGCTGATCCTCGGCCACGCCCACCCCGACGTCGTCGCGGCCCTCACCGCCGCCGCGGCCCGCGGCACCTCCTACGGCGCGCCCACCGTCGGCGAGATCGAGCTCGCCGAGCTCATCGTCGAACGCACCCCGTGCGAGATGGTCCGCCTCGTCTCCTCCGGCACCGAGGCCACGATGAGCGCCGTGCGCCTCGCGCGCGCCGCGACCGGCCGCGACAAGATCGTCAAGTTCGCCGGCTGCTACCACGGCCACGCCGACTACTTCCTCGCCGAAGCCGGCTCCGGCGTCGCGACCCTCGGCCACCCCGACTCGCCGGGCGTCCCGGCCGCGGCCGCGGCGGACACGATCGTCGTGCCCTACAACGACATCAACGCCGTCGAAGCCGCGTTCGCCGCCCACCCGGGCCAGATCGCCGCGGTCATCACCGAGGCCGTCCCCGGCAACATGGGCGCGATCGAACCGCTCGACGGCTTCAACGAGAAGCTGCACGCCGTCACCCGCGCCCGCGGCGCGCTCCTCATCTCCGACGAGGTCATGACCGGCTTCCGGGTCGCTCCCGGCGGTCTCGCCGCGCCCGCCGACCTCTACACGTACGGCAAGGTCATGGGCGGCGGCCTCCCCGCCGCGGCGTTCGGCGGCCGCGCCGACCTCATGTCCCGCATCAGCCCCGCCGGCCCCGTCTACCAGGCCGGGACCCTCTCGGGCAACCCGCTCGCGGTCGCCGCGGGCCTCGCGACCCTCCGCGCCTGCGACGCGGACGTGTACCGCACGCTCGACGCGACCGCCGCCGAACTCCAGCGCATGGCGGGCGAAGCGCTCACCAAAGCCGGTGTCCCGCATTACGTCTCGGCACCGTCGAACCTCTTCAGCGTCTTCTTCCGGGAGGGCCCGGTCCGGAACTTCGACGACGCGAAGGCCCAGGACACCGAGGCGTACGGCGCGTTCTTCCACGCGATGCTCGAAGCGGGCGTCTACCTGCCGCCGAGCGCCTTCGAATGCTGGTTCACCTCGGCCGCGATCGACGAGGAAGCCCTGTCACACATCGAACAGGCCATGCACACAGCGGCGGCAGCCGCGGCTAAGGTGCGCTCATGAGCGGCTCCACGACCATCGTCCACCTGCTGCGCCACGGCGAGGTCCACAACCCGGACGGCATCCTCTACGGGCGCATCCCCGGTTTCGGTCTGTCCGAGCTGGGCCGCGAGATGGCCGTGGCCGCCGCCGAGCGCCTCGCGGGGCGCGACGTCGTGCACGTCGGCGCCTCCCCGCTGCAGCGCGCGCAGGAGACCGCCGAACCGGTCGCCGCCTCGTACCGCATGGACGTCACCACCTACGACGGCCTCATCGAGGCCGGGAACTCCTTCGAGGGCCTGAAGGTCGGCGTCGGCGACGGCGCCCTGCGCGAGCCGCGCTACTGGTGGCGCCTGCGCGACCCCTTCCGCCCCTCCTGGGGCGAGGCCTACCTGGACATCGCGCGCCGCATGATGGACGCCGTCGAGCAGGCCCGCCTCGCCGCCGAGGGCTCCGAGGCCGTCCTCGTCAGCCACCAGCTGCCGATCTGGACCGCCCGCCGCTTCGCCGAGCGCAAGCGCCTCTGGCACGACCCGCGCAAGCGCGAGTGCGCGCTCGCCTCGATCACGAGCTTCGTCTACGAAGGCGCGAAACTCGCCCGCATCGAGTACTCCGAGCCCGCCGCCCACCTGGTCCTCAAGTCCGAGTCCGCTCGGAAGGCCAAGGGCGCCTGACGATGGCCCTGCGGCGGAGGACGATGCTGGCGGCCGTGCCCCTGCTGGCCCTCGCCGCCTGCTCCGAGTCAGGCGGCGAGAACTCGGACCGCGCCAACGAGATCAACCGCGACCGGTTCGTCTCGGGCGACGGCTCGAACTACCGCTGGGAGGAGCCGGACGAGCGCTTCGCGGCGCCCCGGCTCACCGGCGAGGACCTCGACGGCAACCCGATCGACACCGACGACTGGGCCGGGTCCGTCCTCGTCGTCAACTTCTGGGGCTCCTGGTGCCCGCCGTGCGTCGCCGAGGCCCCCTACCTCGTCGAGGCCGCCGCTGAGTTCCAGGATCAGGGCGTGCAGTTCCTCGGCGTCAACATCCGCGACACCGGGGACGCCGCGCAGGCCTTCGAGAACCGCTGGGCCGTCACCTACCCGTCCCTCTCGGACGAGGCGGGCCGGGTCGCCGACCAGTTCGTCGACTACGGGCTCTCCCCGAACGACATCCCCGCCACCATCGTGATCGACGCCGAGCACCGCGTCTTCTCCATCTGGCGCGGCGGGATCGACGACGCCGAGACCCTCATCGCCGACGTCCGCAAAGCCCTGGAGCCCGCATGAGCACGCCCCCGAAGTCCGCGCTTCGCAAGGCCGCCAAAGGCGCCGTGATGGCCGGGACCGCCGCCCTCGCGGCGGTGGCGGTCGGCACCCTCGTCAAGCGCCGCCTCGACGGCATCGCGCCTCTGCAAACCGCGCCTCTGCAAACCGCGCCGCTCGAGGACGGCCGCTCCGTCCGCCTCGCCGGGCACGGCGACGGCCCCGCTGATTCCTTGGCCCGCAAGGAGTCCGAGTGAACCCCGCCGAGACCGCCGCCTCCGGTCCGCTGCTGCTCGCCTTCGGCGTGGCCGCGCTCGCCGGCCTCGTCTCGTTCGCGTCGCCGTGCACCCTCCCCCTCATGCCCGGGTACGTGTCCTATGTGACCGGCATGAGCGGCCAGGAACTCTCGAAGGACCGCCGCGTCGGCCGCGTCCTGATCGGCGCGCTCCTGTTCGTCGCCGGGTTCACCGCCGTCTACACGACCGTGGTGTTCGCCCTCCAGAGCGCCGGACGCGCCCTCCTCACCAACTCCTCCACGCTGGAGACCGTCGCCGGGATCGTCATGATCGCCATGGGCCTCATGTTCATCGGCCTCATCCCCACCCGCGGCGGCTTCGCCCCCAAATGGCGCCCCGCGGTCGGCCTCGCCGGGGCCCCGCTGTTCGGCGCGGTCTTCGCGCTCTCGTGGATCCCCTGCACCTCACCGGTGCTCGCCGCGATCACGAGCCTCGCCGTGATCCAGGACGGCACCGGCCGCGGCATCGGCCTCATGATCGCCTACTGCGCCGGACTCGGCGCGCCGTTCGTGCTCTTCGCCGTCGGCATGCACCGCCTCGCCGGAGCCCTCGACTTCCTCAAACGCCACGGCCGCGCGATCTCCATCGCCGGCGGCGTCATGCTCTGCCTCGTCGGCGTCGCCCTCGTGACCGGCGCCTGGACTGAGTTCACCAACTGGCTTCGCGCCACTGTCGGAGCAGGGGTGAGCCTGCTGTGACGCCCACCAACTGGCTTCGCGCCACCGTCGGAGCAGGAGTGAGCCTGCTGTGACGTCCACGAACTGGCCGCGCGCCACCGCCGGAGCCGGAGTGAGCCTGCCGTGACCGCCACCCTGACACCCCCGCCCCGCTCCAAGCCGAAGGCCGCCAAGCGCTTCCGCGCGTTCGCCCGCCGCTGGTGGCACCAGCTCACCGCGATGCGCACCGCGCTCCTGCTGCTGCTCGCCCTCGCGCTCGCCGCGATCCCCGGCTCGACGTTCCCGCAGCGGGCGATCAGCGCCGTCGACGTCTCGAACTACTACGACCAGCACCCCGACCTCGCGCCCTGGCTCGACCGGGTGTGGGCCTTCGACGTCTACACCTCGCCGTGGTTCTCCGCGATCTACCTGCTGCTCATGATCAGCCTCATCGGCTGCATCCTGCCGCGCCTCGGCGTCCACTGGAAAGCCCTGCGCGCCAAGGTCCCCGACGCGCCGAAGCGCATGTCGATCCTCCCGTACCACCGCACCCTCGCGGTCGAGGCGAACCAGTCGATGGCCCGCGCCGTCCTCAAGCAGCGCCGCTGGCGCACCACCGTGCGCGAGGCCGAGGACGGCACCGTCACCATCGCCGCCGAGAAGGGCCAGCTCCGCGAGACCGGGAACCTGCTGTTCCACACCAGCATCATCTTCATGCTCGTCGGCGTCGGCGCCGGCAGCCTCATGAGCTGGTACGGCAACCGCATCCTCTCCGAGGACAAGGCCTACTGCAACAACCTCCAGCAGTACGACGAGTACGGCCTCGGCGCCTGGGTCGACGAGACCAGCCTCCCGCAGTTCTGCCTGACCCTCAACGACTTCGACGCCCAGTTCACCAACGGCGGCCCCACCGCCTACGACGCCGACGTCTCCTGGGAGGCCACGGGCGGGGACGGCGCCGTCGAGGAAGGCGACTACGCCCTCGAGGTCAACCACCCGCTGAACATCGACGGCACCAACGTCTTCCTCATCGGCCACGGCTACACCGCCGTCGTCACCTACACCGACCGCTACGGCCAGACCCAGACCCTCCACCAGGAGTTCCTGGCCATGGACGCCTCCATGAACTCCGAGGGCGCGTTCAAGTTCCCCGACGTCAACGTCAACCCCGACACGGGCGCCGTCGACGAGGACGCCGAAGTCGGCTTCGACGCGATCCTCGTGCCCACCTACGAAGACGGCGGGATGCTCCTCGGCACCGACCCCGAACTCAACAACCCCGTCCTCGCCCTCACCGCCTACACCGGCGACCTCGGCCTCGCCGACGGCCAGCCCGAATCCGTCTACGCGATCAACGAGGCCCAGATCGCCTCCGGCAACCTCGAACAGGTCAACGACCAGGTCGAGGTCATCGGCGTCGGCGACGCGATGACACTGCCCGACGGCTCGCAACTCACGTTCGACGGCGTCGAGCAGTACGCCGTCCTCCAGGTGCGCCACGACCCGGGCGGCCCCGTCGTCCTCGCCGGTGCGATCCTGCTCCTGGGCGGCCTGCTGCCCGCGCTCGCGGTGCGCCGCAGGCGCTTCTGGATCCGGTGGAACCCCGACGGCACCGTCGAGACCGCCGGCCTCAACCGCAACGACTACGACGGCCTCGACGAGGAGTGCGACGAGCTCACCGCTGCGATCGCGCCCGGCCATGAGCCGCCGCAAGCATCAGAAACCGACGACTCGATCGGGAGCCAGCAATGACCGGAGCCGAAGTCGCGAACGCGCTGTTCGTCGCCACCATCGTCACCTACGCGGGGGCCATGTTCGCCTACGCGGTGGAATACGCCTTCGACAAGCGGGCGCCCAAGGGCGCCAAGCGGCTCGCCGCAGTCGGCGCCGCCGGCGACACCGACGACGCGGACCTCATCCCCGCCGAGAACGCGCCCATCAGCCCCGCCGCCGCCCGCGGCGCGGGCCGCCTCGGCCTCGTCCTCACCTTCCTCGGCACCGCCGCGCTCGCCACGAGCATCGTCACCCGCGTCGTCTACACCGGACGGTGGCCGTGGGGCAACATGTTCGAGTACACCGTGGGCGTGGCCCTCGCGAGCATGGTCACCTGGCTCATCCTCGTCTCCCGCGGCACCGTCCCGCGCCGCCTCGGCCTCTTCGCGACCTTCGCCGCGACGATGGTCCTCGGCACCTCCGTGCGCGTCTACACCGAAGCCGGACCGCTGGTCCCGGCCCTCGACTCCTACTGGATCATCATCCACGTGACGGCCGCGATCGTCGCCTCCGGCATCCTCCTCATCGGCTGCGTCTTCGCGATCCTCCACCTCGTCAAGCGCCGCTACGACCGCCAGGTCTCCGACGGCCGCCCGATCCGCTTCCCCCTCAACATCGCCGAGCGCCTCCCCGACGCGACCGCCCTGGAGCGCTTGACGTTCAAGATCCACGTCTTCGCGTTCCCGCTCCTCACCTTCGGCATCTTCGCCGGCTCCGTCTGGGCCCACTTCGCCTGGGGCCGCTACTGGAACTGGGACCCCAAGGAGGTCTGGGCGTTCATCGCCTGGGTCGTCTACGCCGCCTACCTCCACGCCCGCGTCTCCGGCCGCTCCGCCAAGGCCAACGCCCCCTGGATCGCGATCCTCGGCTACGCCGTCATGCTCTTCAACCTCACCGCCGTCAACCTCGTCTTCGGCGGCCTCCACTCCTACGCCGGGGTCTGACCACCCCGTCGAGGAACCCCGCTCCCCCCTCGAACGGACCTTCCATGACCCCTGAACACCTCCGCGACGCCGCCGGTCTGGCGGCCGTCTTCGGCTTCTTCGCGATGGCCTGGTTCGGCTGGGCCCAAGAGGGCCCGCCGAAGTCCTGGACCGCATGGCTCGCGACGGGCTCGATCCTGAGCATCCTGGTCGCCGCCGGCGGCGGACTCCTCCTGTGGCGGCACTGGTCCGACGGCACCGTCTTCGACGACGCCACCGGCCCCCGCTTCGGCGTCATCGTCGGCATCGAATTCGCCGCGGCCGCCCTCGGCGCGGGACTCCTCGCCTGGCGCAGACACGCCGACGCCATCCCGGCCTGGATCGCCTTCGTCGTCGGCGTCCACCTCTTCCCCGTCGCGGTCGTCCTCCAGATCCCGGCCGTCCACGTCCCCGCCGCGCTGATCACGGTCGCCGCGATAGCCGCCGTCCCCCTCGCGAAAGCCAAGGCCCTCAAGACGAGCGCCGTCATCGGCCCCCTCGCGGGAGCCATCCTCCTGATCACCGCCGCGACCTCCCTCATCGACGCCCTCACCCGCTGAACCGTCGCAAGGCAGGGCCGCGCGCCCGGTTACCGGTGCGCCGCAAGCGACTCCGCGTCAGGATTGCGGTGCGTGACGGGCCCTATATATAAGGTGTGGAACGGGAACGGGCGCCCTCCGTGAGGAGGGCGCCCGTTCCCGCTGCTTTGCGAGTGCGCGGCGGGGTGGGCCGGGTACCGGCGCGGCGTCTGCCTGGTCGTGATGTCGAAGTGCTCGGCGGTCCGCTCCAGGTCCGCCTGCTGGAAGGAGCGCTGGCCGCGGGCGCCGGGACGGTCCGGGATGATCAGGGGGCCGTCGTGGCTGCCCACGGGCGCCTGGATCGGGGCCGAGCGCTGGTCGGGGACGACATGGCCCTGGGCGCGCTCGCTCTTGTTGCGCACCCGCCCGGCCCGGTTGCCGCCCTGGCGGTTCGAGCCCGGCTGCGGGCCGCGGAGCTTGTCCACGGGGATCGCGCCGGTGGACGTCGGCAGCGCCTCCTCGTCGGAGACCTCGATGCCGAGCTGGTCGCGCTTGGTGACCATCTTCGGCTGCGTCCCCATGAGCGCGAACAGGAGCACGATGATCCCGATCGTCGCCACACCGAGGATCGGCAGGATCAGCATGATCGGGTCGATGCCCGCCACCGTGTCCCGCCCGCCGTCGGTGAGCTGGACCCGCACCCCGGCCATGCCCGTGAAGTGCATGGAGCAGATCGCGATCGCCATGATGATCGCCGCGCCCGACTGCCAGCGCCAGCCGTCGAGGTACATGCCGCAGAACAGGGCCGCTGTCGCGGCGACGACCGCGATCACCACCGAGGCGATGAAGTAGCTGCGCTCGTGGGTGATGTGCCCCGAGACGTTGATGGCCGCCATGCCCGAGTAGTGCATGATCACGACGCCGATGCCGGTGATCGGCCCGGCCATGAGGATCTTCGCGACCGTGTTGCGTCGGCCCGTGCCCGCCACCAGGAGGCCGAAGAACACGGCGCCGATGGAGGCCACGAGGCTGAGGAACGTCTTCAGCGGGTCGTAGCCGATGTCCGAGTCGATGACCTTGAAGCCGATCATCGCGGTGAAGTGCATCATCCAGATCGCGGTGCCGCCCAAGGCGAACGCCGCGAGCGCGATCCACCGGATCCGCTTGCGGGCGGACTTCACCGTGGCGTCCTGCCGGCGCGCCTGCGTCATGCACATGAGCGCCAGGATCGAACCCGCGAACGCGAATCCGAAGGCCATGATGGGGTTGATCCAGCCGTACGTGAAGTGACTGACGTGTTCCATCCGTGGTCTTCCTCCCCGGGCTCGGCCCGTATCCGGAATGTCGCGCTAGAGGTGCGGCGCGATGTGAAACTTATACGACTACTGTCCGGCTGCGTCCGCAAGACGGACAGTTGCACTAGGACGGTCATTTCGGTCGCCCAGCTCGTCATGTGAGATCGAGTCCAGCGCGGGTGAGGCCAGTACGCCGAAGACCATCCCGACGATCGCGATCATCGCGAGGATGAGGATCGGCAGGAGCAGCACGAGCGGGCTGATGCCGGCGACGTCCTCGCTCGGCGGGCCCTGCACCTCGACCGCCGCCATGCCGGTGTAGTGCATGCCGACCACCGCGACGCTCATGACCGCCGACGCGAGTGCCATGCTGCCGCGCCGGTCGATGACGGCCGTGAACCGCAGCGCCACAGTGGAGGCGACGACCGCGACGGCCGCCGAGGCCGCGACCAGCACGGGGTCGTAGACGACCCGACCGCCCGTGGCGACCGCGGCCATGCCCGTGTAGTGCATCCCGACCACGCCCGCGCCGCACACGACGCCGCCGAGGATCAAGCGCGGCCAGCCCGCGCGCTCGCCCCCGGAGATGAACAGGCCGACGCCGACCGCGGCGACCGCGAGCCCGAACGAGGCGGCGGTGAGGCCCGGGTCGTACGCGATGTCGGCGCCGGTGACGGTGAAGCCGACCATCGCGATGAAGTGCATCATCCAGATGCCGACCCCGCCGATGGCCAAGGCGGCCAACAGGGTCCACCGCAGGCGCGCCCCCGCGGAGGCGGCGGCGCGGGCGAAGCGGGACGCCGACAGGCCGAGATAGGAGCCGGCCGCGGCGAAGGCGAGGCCCATCACGGGATTGAGCCAGCCGTAAGTGAAGTGGTGGTGCTCGAGTGTCGCTGCGAGCAGGTCGTTCGCTGGCACTGTCATGGGGTTGCCTCCTGGAAGGTCGTGGGTCAACCGTGCCGAATGGAGGGCGAAGTGTGTCGCACAGCTTGTGCGAGTCGCTCTCCGACCTGCGGGCGCTATGTCGGATCTGTCGCCCGATCGTGTTCGCGGCATCGCGATCGGTGAGTGGACTAAGGTGTGCGAAACGGTCGACACGAACTGTGCTCGCGCGGCTGCGGTTCGTATGGGACCCGCCGGTAGGGTCCACGGGCCGGGACACCGCCGGACGCCGCGAGAGTGCTCGTCCGAACGGACCGTCTTCGCGACCGAAGAGCCGAATACTGCATAGGCATGTGTCCGAAAGAGCAGTGTATCTTGGGATTCGCCCCGCAACACGGTGGCATACGCGCCGCACTTCAGCACGCCAGTACGCCCCTGGATTTCGACGCCCTCATTCGTCATGATGGAATCTGCTGGGCTTCACATGCCGCCCCCGCCGCCCCGGCGGCCGGACGGCAGCCGACTCGACACGTCGGCCCGAGACCGATCCCGCCCGGCCCGGGCCCTTCGGTCTGACACAGAGGACCACCCCAGGAGGCTAGACAAGGTGAGCAAGCGCAGCTCGAACCGTGCGGGTTCAGCGGCTCGACGAGGACCGCTCGGCCTGCCCCGCATCGCCGACATGCGAATCCGGTCCAAGCTGGGACTGATCCTCCTGGTGCCGCTCGTAGTCCTGGTGGCCGTCGCCGGCCTCCGCCTCTACGACCTCTCCGACCGTGTGTTCGAGTCGAACGACATGGTGGACCTCGTCGAGTTCAACACCTACGTCGCCGACCTCCGGTACGAGCTCCAGAAGGAGCGGTCCCTCCTCGTCACCCACCTCCGCCTCGACGACGACCACGTCGAGGGCATCGACCAGGCCCTCTACGACGAGTCGAACGTCGCCGCGCAGCAGAGCGAGACCGACGCCGCGTACGACCACTTCAACGAGAAGGCCGGGCAGCTCCCCGACCTCTCCGACGACATCGCCAACCGCATCGACGCCGTCCAGACCCAGTACGACAGCCTCCTCCAGATCCGCGACCAGGCCCTCAACGACGCCGGACAGGCGTCCATCGACGCCACCTCCCGCGTCTACCAGCGCCTCGTCCAGGAGCTCGTGACGATCACGGACATCTCCTCGCGCATCGTCAACGACCCCGAGATCGCCCGGAACCTGCAGGCCATCGCCGCCGCCACCACCATCCTCGAGACCCTCGAGGAGGAGCGCGCGATCGCCATCAACGTCGGCAACAACCGCGAGTTCATCAACAACACGCGGTGGCAGACCTTCATCTCCTATGCGTCCCTTCGCGAGACGGCCGAGGCCGAGTTCAAGACCGTCGCGAACCGCGAGGAGCAGCTCGCGTTCTTCTTCAGCGAAGGCGGCCTGAACACCGAGGCGGCGCAGCCGGCCCTCGAGTTCGAGAACGACGCCGAGTCCGCGAGCACGACCACGGCGCTCAAGGTCAACGCCGAGGTCATCGCCTCCTACGACGCGATCCTCGACAACGGCCTCGACTACATCAACACCGAGTCCGACCAGGTGCTCGACGAGGCCTCCCGCGACCGCGACGGGCAGATCTTCCAGCTGCTCCTCGAAGCCGTGCTCATCCTGGCCGCCTTCGTCATCGCGACCGTGATCGCCCTGCTCATCGCCCGCAACATGGCGACCGGCCTGCGGCGCCTCCGTGAAGGCGCGCTCGACGTGGCCCACGTGTCGCTGCCCCAGGCGGTGGCGCAGATGCGCGACGCCGAGACCATCGGCAACCGGACCCCCGACGAGGTCGCGGCCGAGACCGGCGCGGTGATCGACATCGACCAGCGCGACGAGATCGGCAACGTGGCGCACTCGTTCAACATCGTCCACACCGAGGCGATCCGCATCGCGGCCGAGCAGGCCGCCTTGCGCGCCAACGTCTCCCAGATGTTCATCAACCTCGCCCGCCGCTCCCAGAACCTCGTCGACCGGCTCATCGGCCACCTCGACCACCTGGAGCGCGGCGAGGAGAACCCCGACCGCCTCGCCGAGCTGTTCCAGCTCGACCACCTCGCGACCCGCATGCGCCGCAACGACGAGAACCTCCTGGTGCTCGCCGGCGCGGACTCCACCCGCCAGGAGCGCTACCCCGCGCCGATCGGCGACATCCTGCAGGCCGCCCAGTCCGAGGTCGAGCAGTACACCCGCATCGAGTTCGGGAACCTCGAGGCCGAGCGCGAGATCCGCCCGGCCGCCGTCAACGACCTCGTGCACCTCATCGCCGAGCTCATGGACAACGCGACCGCGTTCTCCCCGCCGGAGTCCCCGGTGCTCGTCGAGGCCGAGCAGATGCGCACCGCCGACAGCCCCCAGGGCGCGATCCGCGTGCGCATCAACGACATCGGCATCGGCATGCCCCCCGGGCAGATCGAGGACATCAACCGCCAGCTCTCCGAGTCGGCCGACGCCATCGACCTCGCGTCATCGCGCATGATGGGCCTCGTCGTGGTCGCCCGCCTCGCCAAGCGGCACGACGTGCGCGTCGAGCTGCGCCCCGGCGAGCAGCGCGGCACCGTCGCCGAGGTCATCCTCGGCGAAGCGGTCCTCACCGACCCCAAGCTCCCCGAGCGCGGCCTGCGCTCCGGGGTCCCCTTGGACGGCACGAACTTCGACGGCCCCTCCCACAACAGCGGCGACACGTTCTCCCTGCAGGGCCGCGAGGACGGCCCGCGCGGCGCCCTCGGCATGAACTCCGGTGCGCTGCCGCAGGTCCCCGAGAGCCCCGCCGGCCTGTTCGACACCGTCGCCCAGCCCGGCCCGCAGTCGCCGCCGCCCGCGCAGCCGCAGCCGATGTGGCAGCCGAGCGCCCCGCAGCAGCCGTCCCGGCCGCCGGTGGTGCCCCCGCAGCCCGCCGAGCCGCTGACCGGCGAGCACCAGCTGCACCGCAGCCAGAGCCAGCCGGCCGCCCACCCGTTCCAGCAGGCGGCCGAGGAGGAGCCGGGCTTCATGTTCCGGCCCGGCGGCCTCGCCGAGGAGCGCCGCCCCGGCGGCAAGGTCATGGAAGTGACCGGCGAGATCGTCTCGTCCGAGCACGTCGCGCTCCCCAAGATCCAGCTCGAGGCGTTCACGCCCGAACCGGAGCCCGTCCCGCCGTCGTGGCCCGACGCCGCCGCCGCGCCCTCCGGCACGGAGGCCCCGCGCGCCGCGAAGAAGGACCGCGTCTCGGCCCTCGACGCCACGACCGAGCTCCCGATCTTCCGCGAGGTCGAGTCGGCCTGGTTCAAGGCCGTCACTCCGGCCCCGAAGAAGGTCGAGGAGGACGCCCCCGCGGTCGGCGCGACCGCCGAGGCCGCCCCGACTGAGCGCCTTGACGAGTCGTCCATGCGTGCGACTGAGTCGCCCGCGGAGGTGGCGGACGCAACCTCGCCGCGCTACGCTGACCAGTCAGAAGCGGTCGAGTCCCCCGCCCCGGCTTGGGAGGCGGCACCGCCCACCCCTCCGCAGCCCACGGAAGGCTCGACGCCCATGCAGAGCAAGCCCGCCGACGAGCACTCGTCCGCTCCGGGCCTGGAACGACGCCGCCTCACCTCCCCCGAAACCGAGTCGGGCTCCTACGCCTGGCGCACGGCCGCCGACGACGGCTGGTCCCGGGTGGACAACGCCTTCGCCGAGACCGTCTCCGCCGAGACGACCTCGGTGGGACTTCCCAAGCGCCGCCCCATGGAACGCCTGGTTCCCGGGGCCGTGGAGGAATCACAGGAGACCGTCAGCGCGCAGAAGCGCAACCCGGAGGGCATTCGGGGCCTGCTGTCGGCCTATCACCGTGGGGTGCAGCGAGGACGTGGCAATGACGGTAACTGAGTCGCTGAACCGCAACACGGAAGACGCTACTAAGGAGCGCAAACGATGAGCACTGGTGGAACCTCGGTCCAGGACCTGGGCTGGCTGCTGGCCGGCTTCGCCGAACGCGTGCCCGGCGTGGCCCACGCCGTCGCGGTCAGCGCCGACGGTCTGCTGCTGGCCTCCTCGCGGGACCTGCCGCGGGACCGCGCCGACCAGCTGTCGGCCGTCACCTCGGGACTGGTGAGCCTCACCCAGGGCGCCTCCCGCTGCTTCGAAGGCGGCGCCGTCCTCCAGACGGTCGTCGAGATGGACCGCGGCTTCCTGTTCCTCATGTCCATCAGCGACGGCTCCTCGTTCGCGGTACTGGCCTCGAAGAACTGCGACGTGGGCCAGGTCGGGTACGAGATGGCCCTCCTGGTCGACCGCGTCGGCCAGGCCCTCACGCCTTCCGCCCGGAGCTGATCGCGCCCGCACAGGCGCGATTGGCGAATGCGTGTGCGGCACGGTAGGCTCCTCTCGAGCAGACCAGGCACGGTGAGCGCTAGCGTGAACCGTGTGGCAGTGCACAGCACGAGTGGGACGAACTGAAAATCGAACCCCTCCGTCGCATCCCCAGAGCGACGGGCCGGTGCCTCCCCTGGCACGCGGTACACGGATAACTGACATGACTGCGGCACAAGGATTGTGGGATCCGCGAGCTGCGGTTGGAGGTAGTAATGGTCCTCGGTGGTGATGAGCCGACCGGCTCACTCGTCAGACCGTACGCGGTCACTCGCGGCCGTACGCGGCCCCAATTGGAGATCGCCCTGGAAGCGCTGGTGGAGACCACCGCCCGCGGCCGGTCCGGGCAGTTCCTCGGCGGCCGGGAGCAGAAGGTGATCGTCGACCTGTGCGGCGGGCGCCTCCAGTCCCTGGCCGAGATCGCCGCGCGCATGGAGGTGCCCCTGGGCGTCGCGCGCGTGCTGGTCGCCGACATGGCGGCCGATGGATTGCTGGCAGTGCACGAACCCACCGGCTTCGACGCGGACGGCGGCGACGAATCGGTCGGAACCGAGCTCCTTGAGCGTGTCCTCAGTGGACTCAGGAGGCTATAGACCCACATGAACTCACCCGCAGACACCTCTCGCGTGACCTCTGCCAAGATCGTCATCGCCGGCGGCTTCGGCGTCGGCAAGACGACCTTGGTCGGATCGGTCTCCGAGATCACTCCGTTGACGACCGAGGCGATCATGACCTCCGCCTCGGAGGGCGTCGACGACAACAACCTGGTGCCCGACAAGGCGACCACCACGGTGGCGATGGACTTCGGCCGTATCACCATCGACCAGGACCTCATCCTGTACCTGTTCGGCACGCCTGGCCAGACCCGTTTCTGGTTCATGTGGGACGAACTCGTGCGCGGCGCCATCGGCGCGATCGTCCTGGTCGACACCCGCCGCCTCGCCGACTGCTTCTCGGTCATCGACTTCTTCGAGCACCGCAAGCTGCCGTACCTGGTGGCCGTGAACTGTTTCGACGGCAAGCAGCTCCACGACCTCAACGACATCCGCGACGCCCTGCAGATCTCGCACGACGTCCCCGTGATGTACACGGACGCCCGCAACCGGGAGTCCACCAAGCAGGTGCTCATCAAGCTCGTCGAATACGTGCTCTCGATGCGGCGCACCCGCACCGTCGGCGTCCACTAGCTGCCCACAAGCGGACGCAAGGCGATCGTCTAGGCTGACCCATCTCCCTGGACCATACTTCGAAGGGGCCCAAGGCTTTCACGCCTTGGGCCCTTTCGCTGTCCCCGGTCTTGCCGCGCGATGAGGTCGACATCGCGATGCCGTGTGAAACCCTGACACGGGTGGCGATCGCTCATAGAATCCACCGATGCCGACGCACGATCTCCCACGGACGCTCACCTGGCAGGGCCGGACGATCGCATGGGACCGCTTCGGAGACGGGCCGCCGCTCGTGCTCCTGCACGGCACCCCCTGGTCCCAGTACCTCTGGCGCCCTTACGCCGAGGCCCTCGCCTCGCGATTCACCGTCCACCTCTGGGACATGCCCGGGTACGGCCACTCATCGAAGGACCCCGCGCACGCCGTCGACCTCGGCTTCCAGTCCGAGGTGTTCGGGCACCTGCTCCGTGACTGGGGCCTCGAACGCCCGCATGTCATCGCGCACGACTACGGCGGCACCGTCGCCCTCCGCGCCAGGCTCCTCCATGGGGTGCAGTACGCGTCGCTCTGCCTCATCGACGTGGTGGCATTGCGGCCCTGGGGTTCACCGTTCTACCGACTCGTACGCGAACACGCCGACGTCCTTCAGCAACTCCCACCTGCCGTCCACCGCGGCGCCGTCGAGGCTTACATTCGCACCGCTTCCCATAAGGGGCTCACCGACACCGACCTCGAGGCCCTCGTCGAACCCTGGACCGGAGAACTCGGCCAACCGGCGTTGTACCGGCAGATCGAACAGGCCGACGAGCGGTTCACCGATGAGGTGGAGGAGCGATACGGCGACATCGACGAGCCCGTGCACATCATCTGGGGCACCGAAGACGCCTGGATCCCGGTCGACCACGCGCTCCGACTCCACGCGGGCATGCCCGGATCTTCGCTCGCTCTCATAGACGACGCCGGCCACCTGATCCAACTCGACGCCCCGGTGAGACTCGCAACCGAACTCACCCGCTGGACCGAATCCGTCCGATAACAACCCGACGCGTCACGGGCTGCCGGGCCGCCGGGCCGATCAGGTTGGGTGCGGGCACACATTGGATCCCGAACCTCCAAGCAGGCGGGAGCGCCCGGTCGTCTCTCGGCCCGCCCTCGGATCGATCGGGCCCGGGTTCAACCTGGCGGCGACAATAAGGCCTCATGCTGCAGTCCCGGCCGGTCTCCGGTTGCTCGGTCTGATCGTTTCGAGGTTCAACCTGGCAGCGACAACAAGGCGGGGCGGGGCTTTGGCCTGTCTCCGGCCTTCCGGTCAGAGTGGGCCGGAGTTCAACCTGGCAGCGACAACAAGGCCTCATACGATCCTGGCCGGTCTCCGGCTGCTCGGTCCGATCGTCTCGGGGTTCAACCTGGCAGCGACAACAAGGCGGGGGCGGGGCTTTGGCCGTTCTCCGGCTTCCCGGTGCGTGTGGTTCGGGGTTCGGGCGGGCAGCGACTGGAGGGTGTTGGCTGGGGTTGGTTTCTTGGCTTGGGCATGCCGAGGGGCCGGATCCCTCTGGGGGATCAGGCTGCGCTGCTTGGTGTGTGCCGTGCGGCGCTTCCCCCAGCAGTCGCCCGCTGGGGCACCCTAAGACCGGTACCGGTATCGGTGCCACCGACTCCGGGTCCGGTTTCGCGAAGTTCGCTCGGCATCGGGCCTTCGCCGCTCGCATGGCATTGATCGCCCGGTCTCGTTCAATCATCTGGGCCATGCCGTCAAGCTCGGGCTTCATCGTCTCGGACCATTCGGTGCGGTAGAGCCCGGTGGGGAACACATCCCAGTCCGAGCCTTGGTTCTCGGTGTCCATGTCGTGGTCGGTGCGCCAGTCGGAGCAGCCGCAGGCTTGGTTGTCGTTGACGCCCTGACCTTCATGACCGTCGTGGTGGGTGATGATCGCCTGCCCCGGCCCGGTCTTCTCCACGCTCCAGCCAGTGGTGTGGATGCGCCCGTGGTGGAACCTGCAGAGCAGGATCAGGTTCTCAGCGGCCGTCACACCGCCATCAGCCCAATGCTGGATGTGGTGCGCTTCGATCCAAGCGACCGGGCGGTCGCAGCCCTGCCAAGCACACCCTTTCGGTTGCTCAAGCTCCAGCTTCCTCCTAAGGGAAGCGTTCGGGAGGCGCATCGCCCGACCGA
>NZ_JAPZVQ010000015.1:0-38006 GCF_027622945.1 Glycomyces lechevalierae
CTTCCAACTGGGGGAGGCGGCCGGTGTCCTTGCCTTGCAACGTCTCGATGTCCACGACTAGGTCGAGGGTGGCGGTGTGGCCGTGGCGGGTGGCGGCTTGCGGGGAGGATCCGTACCCGGCCAGGAGTTGGTGGAGTGCTTCGGCATTGCGGTTCGCCTGCGCGGGCAGCAGACCCTCGCTGCCTTCGTCTTCGCTGCCGGCCTCGGTGTCTTCCTGGCGGGGCGGCGGGCACGCGGTCTTCAAGTACTTGTCGAGGAGCCGACCGGTGGTGTCGGAGAGGGTGCCTTCCAGGGCCCACATGCCGTTGCCCTGCGGGGTCAGCTCCAGGCGCTGGAGGGACTGCTCACCCAACTCATCGAAGAGTTCGGTCTCCTCGGCGATCGACGCCCACAGCTCATCCAGATGCCGCCTGAGGTCTTTGAAGGAAGCATGAGCGCAATACTCAGCGACCATCGCCTCAGGCGTGGCGCACAGGATGTCCGGGTCGAAGGGGGAAGCGACCGGGGCCCTGAAGGGCGTCCGGGCGAACAGCCTCATCGCCGGGGTCTGGTCGAGCTGGCGGACGGCGTAGGCGACCTGGTCGATCCTGGCCGTTCCTGTCGTTGCCGCCTTGGCCAGGATCCGGAACTTCCCTGACAGTCTTGCGATGGCCGCGATCGATCCTGCCGTGTTGAACGTGAAGTCGAACTGCGACAGCAGCAGATCCCGCAGCGCCGAGAACCCGAACTCGGAGCGGTGCAGGCCTTGTTCCTTCATCGCGATCACCGAAGACAACACCTGGGAGTGGAAGGCATTGATACCAGCAGCGGCCTCATCGAGGGCCGAACGGATCGCGGCGGCCTGAGAGCGGCGGTCAGAGGAAGCGGACTGGACCGGAGTGGTGTGGGTGTCGCAGTGGGCCATGGGTCTCGCCTCCTCACCTGTTCTCGAATGATCTGCCTGTTTTCGCTTTCTTGTTCGTACTTCAATGATGACATGCCATCGTGACAGTGTCATCACCCGATAGAGTGAACATTCCATAGAGGACTATCAATATCCCGCCCCACCTCCACCCCAACCTCCCTGAGGCGCAATACAAACCAACAGAGAATCGCCGCCCCGCCAGCCGTGCCCCCGCGCTGCCTGTCAGCCGCTGGGCACACCCCACCCGCCCTCAGGCCTCTTTGTCGCTGCCCGCTCTGAGTCGGGCCCAAGCGGCGCACAAAGCAGCCGTACTTGGGCCCGACTGCTAATCAGCGCTCGCTACCAAGGAACAGTCGTGTCCGCGTGGTACTCCAGGCCCTCCTGGAAGAACCCTCCCGAGGGGCCGTCCCCGTCGAGGAGGGCGAGGTCGATGGCGACCTTGGCGGACTTCTCCGGGGCTCGCCAGCCCTGGTTCTCGTTCAGGTCGGTCTTCGTGTAGCCCGGGGTCATGGCGTTGATCTTGATCGGGGTGTCCTTCAGCTCGACCGCGTAGGAGACCGTGAGCATGTTCAGCGCGGACTTCGAGGCTCCGTAGGCGCCGACCTGCATGCCCGCGAAGGGCTGGTTCGGGTCGGTGATGAAGGTGAAGGAGCCGACCTCACTGGAGACGTTCACGATCCGGCCTGCTTCGGACTTGCGAAGCAGGGGAAGGAACGCGTTGGTCACTGAGACGACGCCGATCACGTTGGTCTCGAAGACCTTGCGGGTCGTCTCGGGGGTGAGCTCGCTGGTGTTCCAGGCGCCGTCGGCGAGGGCGATGCCCGCGTTGTTCACGAGGGCGTCGAGCCGGCCGAACTCCTCGTCGACGCGCTTGGCGGCGGCGGTGACCAGGGCTTGGTCGGTGACGTCGAGGTGGAGGAAGCGGGCGTCCAGGCCCTCTTCGCGGAGCGTCGCGGCGGCCTGTCCGCCGCGCTCTTCGGAGCGGGCGGCGACGAGGACCGTGTGGCCCTGCTCGGCGAGGCCGCGGGCGATGTGGAAGCCGATGCCCTTGTTGGCGCCGGTGACGAGGATGGTCTTGGTGTCGGTCATGGCTACGAGCCTGCGCTCGATTCCGGGAGCCGCAAAGAGGACCGTTTATGGTGGTACCGCTTGTACCTGGTTCCGGGCGAGGTTTCGGAGCAGGATTGCAGGCATGGACCGCCAGCAGCTCGCCGATTTCCTGAAGACCCGCCGCGCCGCCCTCAAACCGCGTGACGTCGGGCTTCCCGAAGGCTCGCGTCGGCGCACGCCCGGGCTGCGTCGTCAGGAGGTCGCGCAGTTGGCGGGGATCTCCGTCGAGTACTACATCCGGCTGGAGCAGGCGAGGGGGCCGAAGCCGTCGCGGCAGGTGCTCGGCGCGTTGGCGCGGGCGTTGATGCTGGTCCACGACGAGCGGGCGCATCTGTACAACCTCGCGGATGAGCGGCCGGACACGAGCGCGGCGAACCGGGAGGTGCCGGCGACCATCCGGAACCTGCTGGCCGGGCTCGACGACTTCCCGGCGTACGCGGTCAACGCGGCGTACGACATGGTCGCCTGGAATCCGTTGGCCGACCGGCTGATGGGCTGGCTCTCGATGCTGTCCCCGGAACAGCGGAACATCTTGCGCTCCACCTTCTCCGGGTCGAACGTGGCCGCGGTCCTCGCGGATTCGGCTTATGCGGGGTTCGTGCGGCAGTGCGTCGCGGATGTGCGGGCCTCGCTCGCCCGTGATCCGGCGGACGCGGTGCTGCGGGCGCTCGTGGACGAGCTCTTGCGGTCGAGCCCGGAGTTCGGGGAGCTGTGGGCGGACCACGAGGTGCGGGTGCGGAGCGGGCAGACCAAGCGGGTCGTGCACCAGGAGTACGGGCCGCTGGAGTTCGACTGCCAGGTGCTCGAGGTGCCCGGGAGCTGCTATCGGGTGATCTTCTATGTGCCGCAACCCGGTTCGCGCACCGCCGAGGTGTTCGCGACGATGGCGGCATTGACGCAGGTCACTGCCGAAACCTCCGGCCGGATTTCGTAATCTCGCGGCGACGGACATCACGCTCAGATTTCACCTTCAAGGCTTTTACTCTTTGCGCGAGTGTATTTATGATTAGTGCGGAGGCGCGAGCCTCCCGCTCTTGAACAGCGACCGGACGGCAAGGAAGCAGCCGGTGACAGCCTCAGCGTTCTCACCCTCCTTCTCTTCTTCCCGGAGCTGCTTTCCATGCGCATGTCCCTGTTCGCCATGTCAATCGGCGCATTCGGCATCGGCACGGCCGAGTTCGTCATCATGGGCATCCTGCCCCAGGTGGCCGCCTCCTCGGGCGTCTCGCTCGCCGAGGCCGGCCTCGCCGTCTCGGCCTACGCCATCGGCGTCGTCCTCGGCGCGCCGCTGCTCACCGTCGCCACCACCCGCGTCCCCCGCAAGCCGCTGCTCATCGCCCTGATGGCGTGGTTCGCGGTCGCCAACCTCGTCACCGCCCTGGCCCCCGACTTCGGCACCCTGCTGGCCTCCCGGTTCTTCGCCGGGCTCCCGCACGGCGCGTTCTTCGGCGCGGCCGCGGTGGTCGGCGCCAGCCTGGTCTCCTACGAGCGGCGCGCCCGCGCGATCTCGGGGATCATGTCCGGCCTCACCGTCGCCACGATCGTCGGCGTTCCCGTGAGCGCCCTGCTCATCGGCCAGTTCTCCTGGCGTTGGATCTTCGCCGCCGTCGCCGCGCTCGGTGTGGTGGCCGCCGCCGCGATCTGGGCGACCGTGCCCGACACGCGCGGGGTCATCGTGCCCACCAAGGCTTCCGACGAGATCCGGGCGATCCGCTCGAAGCGCGTCCTGCTCCCGCTCGTCACGGGCGCGGTCGGCTTCGGCGGCATGTTCGCTGCCTACACGTACCTGACGCCGATCCTCGAAGAGGTCACCGGCCTCGGCGCGCTCGCCATCGCGATCACCCTCGCGGTGTTCGGCCTCGGCCTCACGGCCGGGAACATCGTGGGCGGTCACGTCGCCGACCGCGCCCCGATCCAGGGCCTGTTCGCCTCGTTCACCACCATCGCCACCGTGCTGCTGATGATGTACTTCACGATGTCGAACCCGGTCCTCGCGATCGCCGGGGTGTTCCTGATGGCGCTCTCGTCCTCGCTGGTCGGCCCGGTCATGCAGCGGCTGCTGCTGGACGGCGCGCACGCCGCCCCGTCGCTCGCGTCCTCGATGCACCACGCGGCCTTCAACCTCGCCAACGCGAACGGCGCCTGGCTGGGCGGCCTGGCCCTCTCGGCCGGGCTGAGCCTGACCGCGCCGCTGCTCGTCGGCGTCGGCCTGGCCCTGGCCGGACTCGCCCTCTCGGTCCCGCTCGCGCGGGCCCACGCCGAGGTCGAGCCCGAGGTCATGGTCCCGAGCCACATGACGACCGCCGAACTCGCCCGGGCCTCCTAGGCCCCGAACCCGCCCGACTCGCGAACCGTGTCGGGCCGACACGACACCGCCGCCCCGGCAGCACACCGCCGGGGCGGCTTTCCTTTACGGGATCAGGACCACCTTGCCGGTCGTGCCGCGGTTCTCCATGGCGTGGTGGGCTTCGGCCGCTTCGGAGAGCTTGAAGGTGTGCACGGCCGGGCGGAGGCGTCCGGCCGCGAGTTCCGCCAGCGAGCGTTCTTCGAGCGCCCGGAGGCCGCCCAGCTTCTCGAGGAGTTTCGGGCCGAGCGCGCCGGAGACCGTGAGGCCGCGGCCCACGATGTCCTCCACGGTGGCTTCGGTGGCCTTGCCCGCCGACCAGCCGAAGACGACCATGCGGCCGCCGAATCCCAGCCGGTCGAAGGCGGCCCGGCCGGTCTCGCCGCCCACCGAGTCGAACAGCAGCGTCGCCTCGCGGCCCTCCAACGCCTTGTCCAGCACCGAGGTCCAGTCCTCGGCCTTGTAGTCGATCGCCGCGTCGGCGCCGTTCGCGGCGACCTGCCGCACCTTGTCCGGGCCGCCCGCGAGGCCGACGACGTACGCGCCGGCGTTCTTCGCGGCCTGCACGAGGAGCGTTCCGATGCCGCCGGCGGCGGCCGGCACGATCACCACGTCGTCCGCGGTCACGGGGCCGACCGACAGGACCATGAGCGCGGTGCGGCCGGTGCCGATCATCGCGATGGCCTCGGCGAACCCGGCGCCCTCGGGGATCTCGTGCACGTTCTCGACCTCGCGCACGGCCTTCTCGGCGTACCCGCCGGAAGCGAAGCCGAGGTGGGCGACGACGCGCTTGCCGATCCACGACGGGTCGACGCCCTCGCCGACGGCGTCGACGATCCCGGCGGCTTCGCGGCCGGGGATCATCGGGAGGGGCGGGAGCGGGTAGGGGCCGTTGCGGTCGCCGCTGCGGAAGGTGGTGTCGAGCAGGTGGACGCCGGCGGCGCGGCTGTCGATGCGGAGCTGCCCGGGGCCGGGCTCGGGGTCGGCCACCTCTTCGTACACGAGGACTTCGGGTCCGCCGAATTCGTGCTGCCGGATCGCGTGCATGTCTTCCCTCATTGTCGTTCGGATGCAATCGCATCGGTGGGTGTGGACTCAACTGTAGGAAGCCGCCGACTGGGACGGCATCTGTCGAACGACTGAAGGTGCCCCCGACGAAAGTAAGGGGTCGCGGGGCGGCGGCGAGCGCGTTCACGCTTTCGGGTGAATGTGGGGGCGGGGCCGGCTGTGGGGCGATTTCCTGTCGGGGGCGCTGAGAACAATTGAGGCAGGCTGGTCGGCCCCCAGGGTGGGTGGGGTGGGGCTTGAGGCCGACCTGGCCTCGGGGCCGCGTCGGTGGTTCGCCTAATGCGCCCGGGTCCAGACCGAGATTGGTCATCAGGGTCCGGGATTCCTCCCGGCACTGGTCGGCTTCGTCCAGGTGGCCCGCCGCCTCGTAGGCGTTGGCGAGGGCGAGGAGGCTGCGGGCCTGGCGGAGCGGGTCGGGCATGGCGGCGAAGACGTCGCAGGCCTGGCGGCCCATGCTGACCGCGCGCCGCAGGTCGCCCTCGGCGGTGTGGAGCTTGCACATGACCCGGGCCTTGACCGCGAGCGACTCCGAGGTCTCGTACCGCGCCAGATGCGCGACGCGCTCCAGGGTGTCCCGCACCTGCTCGAACTGCTCGGTGTCGACGTACAGGTCCGCGAGCCAGTACGTGTAGATGAGCTGGTGGCGCCAGTTGTTGAACTGCTCCACGAGTTCGAGGCTCCGCAGCAGCGCGGCCTCGGCGCGCGGATAGTCCTCGTCGGCGCGGTGGACCGCGAACTGCCGGAAGTAGAGCCGCGACTGGTAGTACTTCGACGGATGGTCGCGCAGCATCTCGGCGATCTCGCGGCTCAGGTTCTCGGCGGCGCTGATGCGGCCCTGGTCGACGTACAGCTCCGAGAGCGACAGCAGCGGGTACACCGTCGTCGGCCCGTCCTCCGCGGCCGCGTCCAGATCGCGGGCCTTCAACAGCAGCGCCTCGGCTTCCGCGAAGATCCCCATGCGCCGCAACACCGTTCCCAGCGAGGTCAGCACCTCGACGCGCACTTTCCGGTTCCCCGAGCGCTCCGCGGCGACCACTGCCTCCCGCAGCAGCGACACGGCCTCCCGGTACCGCCCCAACTGCGTGAGCGTGGTCGCGAGGTCGTTGCGGGCCTTGCCCGTGGCATCCCCGTGCGGGGTCAGGCGCAGGTATTCGAGGGTCTTCTCCGCGTACGCCTTCGACTTGTGGAGGTCCCCGGACGCGAACGCCACCGCGTCCGCCAGCGCGTACGCCCGCACCGCGTCCATCGGCTCGTCCGACTGCCGTCCGGTCTCGATGCCCAGTTCGGCGACGCGCGCGAGTTCCGGCAGCTCGTACAGGGAGTCGGAGAGCGCGCGCCGGTTCGCGGCGTCGTCGCGGTAGCCGGCGTCGGCGAAGGAGATGAGGCGGGCGAGGAGCCGCGAGACGTGCGGGTGGCCGTTCCATTCGAGGAAGGTCGCCACGATGTTGCGGTACTCCAGGACCGGGAGGCGGCTCGAGCCCTGCGCGTACCAGGCGACGGCCTGTTCGCGGAGTCGTTGCAGCGCAGCGGGGTCGAAGGCGTCCTCGGCCTTCCGGCGGGCGTATTCGCGCACGAGGTCGTGGAAGCGGTAGCGGCCGGGCCGGTACTCGTCGATGCGGTGGGCGGCGACGAGGTTGGCCAAGAGTCGTTCGGCCGCTTCGGGCTCCCATGTGACGAGGGCGCAGGCGAGGCCTTTGGAGAAGTCCGTGCCGGGCAGGTACGCGAGGTTGAGGTACAGCAGCTCCTCTTCGGGTTCGAGTGCCTGGTAGGACAGGTCGAACGCGGCGGCGACGGTCGTCGTGGGGTCGCCTTCGACGGCGAGGCGGGAGAGCCGGTCGTGGCCGGCGAGGGCGGTCGCGGTCTCGGCGAGGGTGGTGCCGGGCTGGGCGTCGAGGTTGGTGCCGACGATGCGCAGGGCGAGCGGCAGGCCGCTGCAGAGGTCGGCGACGCGCTCGGCCGCAACGGGTTCGCTCGCGACCCGGTCGGCGCCGATGAGGCTTTCGAGGAGGCGCACGGATTCGCCGCCGTCGAGGGCGCCGACGGTGATCTGCCGGATGTCGTGGGCCGCGGCGAGGTCGGGGAGGCGGCCGCGGCTCGTGACGACCGCGACGCAGCCGGCCGTGGCGGGCAGCAGCGGCAGCACCTGCGCGGAGTTGCGGGCGTTGTCGAGGATGAGCAGCGTCCGGGTGTCGGCGAGGCGGGAGCGCAGCAGCGCGGCGGCTTCGTCGAGGTCGGACGGGATGGCCTCGGTCGGGACGCGGAGTGCCCGGAGGAACCCGGCGAGCGCGTCCAATGGCGCGAGCGAGGGTGTGCGGTCGAAGCCGCGGAGGTTGACGTAGAGCTGCCCGTCCGTGAAGTGCTCGCGCACGAGGTGCGCCCAGTGGAGCGCGAGCGTGGTCTTGCCGGAGCCGCCGATCCCGGAGATGACCGCGACCTGCGGCCCGGAGCCGAGGAGCCGGTCGAGGACGGCGAGTTCCGCTGAGCGGCCCGTGAAGTGGATGCTGTCCGAAGGGAGCTGCGCGGGCGCGGGCAGGTCCGCGCGGGGCTTCGGGGTCGCGGTTCGCGGTGCGGCCCTGAGGGACGGGTCGTCGCGGAGGATCGCGGTGTGGAGGTCCTTGAGGCGCTGGCCGGGGTCGATGCCGAGTTCTTCGGCGAGTTCGCGGCGGATCGACTCGTACACGTCGAGTGCCTCGGCGGGCCGGTCCTCGCGGTACAGCGCGGTCATGAGCAGCTCGGCCGTGTGCTGCCGGTACGGGTGCGCGTCGAGCACGCGGCGCAGGTCGGCCACGACGGAGACGCCGGTGGCGAGCGCGAGTTCGAGTTCGGCGCGAGACTCCTCGGCGGCGGCGCGCTCCTCGTCCCAGCGGCGCGCCCCTGCGGCGATGACGCGTCCGCCGAGCCCAGCCAAGGTGGGGCCCCGCCACAGGTCGAGGGCCTCCCGGAGGCTCGCGAGCGCCGCCTCGGATTCGGAGGCGGCCTCCTGCTCGCGGGCGATGCGGACCATGCGCTGGAAGCGGAGCGAGTCGAGCTGCTCGGCGCGGAGCCGCAACCGGTAGCCGTCGCCGACGGTCTCGAGTTCGGTGGTGCCGCCGGGCGGGAGGAGCCCGCGGGCGCTGGCGACGGTGTTCTGGATCTGCCGCCGCGCGGTGGCGGGCGGGACCTCCTCCCAGATCGCGTCCACGAGCTTCGGGAGCGGCACCACATGCCCGGCTTCCAAGAGCAGCACGGCGAGCAGCCGGGGGAGGATCCGCCCGGGCAGCGCCACGGGGCGGCCCTCCCAGGCCAACTGCAGGGGCCCGAGGATGCCGAAGTCCACGGTCCACCACCTCCCGGGGAGTCGAGGTGCGGCCGTCATTGCGCGGGGACGAATCCAGTCTATGGGCAGAACATGATCAATTGGGAACGGTCGCAAAGGGTTTCCGCAGAGTGACCGTGCAGGTACCGCTCGGTGTCTCATGAACGACTCGTGAAGGTCTTGACGCGGCCGCCACGATGCTCGACGTATCGAGCAGAGGAGGAGCGATGTTCACGAGACAGCGTCCCGAGGCCCAGACCAAGCCTCAAGAGGCCCGCGCCAGATTCCGGAGCGGCCTGGTCGCCACGACGAGCGGCTGGTCGCACGGGTACGTGCAGGCCAACCTGGTGTCGGTACCGTCCCGCCACGCGATCGCCTTGCGCCGCTTCGCGGTGCGCAACCCGCGGGCGTGCCCGCTGCTGGACGTGGTGGGGCCGGGCCGGTACTGGACGGACCTGGCGTTCGGCGCGGACCTGCGCCGCGACCTGCCGGCCTACCGGGTGTGGCGCAAGGGCGAACTCGTCGCCGAGCGCACTGACGTGGTCGACCTGTGGGACGGGGACCTGGTGACGTTCCTGACCGGCTGCACCTTCACGTTCGAGCCGTTCCTGGAGCGGGCGGGCATCCCGCTGCGCCACCTCGAGCAGGGCGTCAACGTCCCCATGTACCGCACCACCTTGAAATGCCTGGGCGCCACTCGCTTCCGCGGGCCTGTGGTGGTGTCGATGCGCCCGATGCCGGCCGCCATGGTCGACCACGCCGCGGCCGTCACGGCGGACATGCCGTACGCGCACGGCGCCCCCGTCCACATCGGCCGCCCGTCCGCGATCGGCATCCGCGACCTGGACAAGCCCGACTTCGGCGACCGGGTGCGCCTCCACGACGGCGACGTGCCCGTCTTCTGGGCCTGCGGCGTGACGCTTCAGGAAGCGGTCGTGAAGGCCAAGCTGCCGTTCGCGATCACGCACGCGCCCGGGCACATGCTCATCACCGACCGCCGCGCCAAGGCCGGCAGCACCGGTGAGATCAGAGTGATCCGCTAGACCGGGCCCGGCGTCGCCCCCGCCGACGCCGGGGCCGGTTCCGGCAGCCGGAACAGACCCAGGAACCGCTCGGCCATGGCCTGGTCGCCCTGGACGGTGACGCGGCCGGCGTGCAGCGAGACGTCGAGGCTGCGCCCGCCGAGCGTGAGCCGCTTGAGCGTCTCCGCATCGGTGCGGATGACCGCGTGCGGGTGCTCGGGCCGGCCCGGCGCGAGGAGCAGCTGCGCGTCGATGATCTCGGCGATGAACGGCCGGTCGTCGACCCAGAGCTCGAACGCCGCGTCGAAGCCCCGCGCCGCCACCGGCACGAACAGGGACCGCATCGAGAGGATCAGCGCGTCCGCGCCCATCGGCGCGTCGAGGGGGATCGCCGCCGAGCGGGCGCCCCAGCGCAGCAGGAACACGATCACCGGTTCGAGGTCGCGGCCCCATTCGGTGAGCTCGTAGACCTTGGACGCGGCCGGCGGCGGCAGGCGGCGCTTGGAGACCACGCCGTGCGCCTCGAGTTCGCGCAGGCGCTGGGAGAGGACGTTCGCGCTGGCCCCGTGGAGGCCCGCGCGGAGGTCGGTGAAACGCTTGGGCCCGAGGAGCAGTTCGCGGACGACGAGGAGCGACCAGCGCTCCCCGACGAGGTCGAGCGCGTGGGCGGCCGGGCAGCCGTCGCCGTAGGTGCGCACGGTCCCTCCAGACGAGAGTTCGGGGGTGAATCCGCTGGTGAATCCCATTGCGGTAGTACGTCTTCATCATAAGGTCGCGTAAGGCGAGCTTCAAGTCCTGGTAAATGACCAACAGATCTCGAAACGGTAACGTGCGCTCTGTAAAAGGTGCGTGTCCGGCGGTCGGCCCGACTTGCGCAGGCGAGGATCGTGCGGCACCATTCAGTGCGTGCCAGAACTGACAGCCTCCTCTCTGATGGAGCACCACCAGGCCGCCAGTACGCTCGCTGCCCTCCTCGAAGGCAACGCCCGCTTCATGGCGGGCCAGCCCCGCTACAAGCGCGACATCGTGGCCGCCCGCGAGGCCGCGCCCGGGCAGACGCCCAGCGCCGCCGTGTTCACCTGCATCGACTCGCGAGTGACCGCCGAGAGCGTGTTCGACTGCGACTTCGGGCAGCTGCTCGTGGTGCGCACCGCCGGGCACGTGCCGGACCGCGCCGCCGTCGGCTCGCTCGAGTTCGGCGCGGCCGAGCTCGGCGTCTCCCTCGTGGTCGTGCTCGGCCACGAGCGCTGCGGGGCGATCAACGCCGCCCTGCACGCGGTCGAGGACGACACGCACGACCCGCGCACCGGCTACCTCGTCGAGCAGCTGTGGCAGCCCGCCGAGCAGGCGTGGGCCGAGACGAAGGACCCGGAGGAGGCCGCCTCGCGCGCGCTGCGCCTCCAGGTGCGCCGCACGGTCGCCGACCTGAGCCGCCGGGAGAACCTGGAGGGCGTGCTCGTCGTGGGCGCGGTCTACGACCTGGACACGGGCAAAGTAACGCTCATCGACGAGAACTGATAGCGAGAAGCTGTCAGAATCGGGGTATGAGCGACCAACCCTTGACCGACGCCGAGATCGAGCTCGCGCTGTCCGAACTGCCCGGCTGGACCCTCGTGGGCGACCGCCTCGAGCAGACCTGGACCTTCGGCGGCCACCTCCAGGCCCTCGCCGCGGCGACCGCCGTCGGGTTCCTGAACGAGCAGCGCGGCCACCACGCGGACCTGACGGTGAACTACGACAAGCTGCGGGTCTCCACGACCACGCACTCCGCGGGGAACAAGGTGTCCGCCAAGGACACCGACCTCGCGCGGGCGGTGGGCGAACTCCTGGAGTGACACGGGAGTGGCTGCAGCGCTTGATGATGCGGCTGTGTCCGAATGGCGCGTTTCCTGTGGAAAACAGGGAACGCGCCATGCTTTCATCTCTGCGATGATGAAGACAGCACAGGTGGGAGCTTCGTCATGGACGCATATGCCGCTCGGCCCTCCAGGACCGACAAGCGCATCGCCCTCGACCGCCTCGCCAGGGCCCGGCGCCAGGGCGTCATCGACTCCGCGCAGTACCGCCTCCGGCGGCGCATGGCCGAGCAGGCCGACAGCGTCGCCGACCTCCAGGTGCTCCTCGTGGACGTCGGCGACGACCCCGGCCGGGACCACTGGCGCTACGGCCGCTGGCGCGGCCCGGTCAGGGACGGCCGCGAACTCGAGATCCAGCGCTTCGTGGGCGCGCTGTTCCTCGTCGCCGCACTCATCGTCGTGACCGTCTGCGTGTGGGCCGCGATCGCCGCCTACGAGCACTTCCAATAGCTACGCGACGAGCGCCTTCAGCTTGTCCCGCAGGCCGTCCAGCGCCTCGGCGATCCACGGCATCGCCAGCGGGTCGTCCGAGAGCAGCGCCGCCAGCCGCTGCGAGTCCGACTCGCCGTAGATCCCGGTGACCGCGACGCGGATCGTCAGCGCCTCCGGCTCATCCCCGAACGCGTCCCCGGCGATCACCACGATCCCGAACTCGTCCAGCAGCACCCGCGCCAGATCGGCGCTCGTGCGCACGCCCCACCGCTCGGCCAGCGCCGCGCGCAGCGGCCCGAACTCCGGCC
Organism: Glycomyces lechevalierae; assembly: GCF_027622945.1. GTDB lineage: Bacteria > Actinomycetota > Actinomycetes > Mycobacteriales > Micromonosporaceae > Glycomyces > Glycomyces rutgersensis. Next base: position 12,340 of record NZ_JAPZVQ010000015.1, read on the forward strand.
ACACGTAGAAGCCGCCCTGCGGGATCCGCACCTCGCAGCCGACGGCCGCGAAGACCTCGGCGACGGCGTTCGCGACCGCGCCGTGCAGCCGCCGCGCCATCTCGACCCGGTCGACGAGCTCGGCCGGGTCCGACCACGCGTACGCGGCCGCGTGCTGCATCGGCAGCGGCGCGGAGGACCACAGCTCCGAGGCGAGGCCCCGCACGCTTTCGCGGAGCCGCTGCCCCAGTTCCGAATCGGGGAAGCGGGCCGCGCCGATCCTCCAGCCGCCGAGCGCGTAGTTCTTGGACAGCGCCGTGGTCGTGACCGTCCGCTCGGGCGCCCACGCGCTGGGGGAGGGGAACGGCCCGTCCTTGAAGACGAGGTCGCGGTAGATCTCGTCCGCGACGATGACGAGGTCGAGCTCCCGCGCGGCCGCGCAGAGGGCCTTGACGGACGCCTCGGAGGCGAGGCGGCCGGTCGGGTTGTCCGGCAACGTGACCACGACCAGGCGCGGGTCCCGGCCGGCGGCGCGCGCGTCGCGCACGGCCGCGGTCATGAGCGCCGCGTCAGGGACGCCGCCCTCGCCGTGCGGCACGGGCACGCGGATCGGTTCGCGGCCGAGGAGCTGCGACTGGGCCGCGTAGGACACCCACGCGGGCCGGGGGAGGACGACGTCGCCGCCCACGGCGTGCTGGAGCGCGAACAGCAGCGGCTTCGAGCCGGGGCCGAGGAGCACCTGGCCGGCCTCGGTCGGGTTGCCGCGGCGGGTCCAGTACCCGGCGGCGGCCTCGCGGGCCTCCTCGGTGCCGGCGACGGGCCCGTACGCGATCTTCCCGGCGGCCTGCGCGAGCCGCTGGCTCAGCAAGGGGTGCACCGGGATCCCCGCTTCTCCGAAGCCGAGCGCCAGCACCTCCTGCCCGGCGGCGCGGCGAGCGGCGATGGCCTCATTGGCGGCGAGGGTGGCGGAGACGGTCACAGGTGGCTCCTTGGTGGATGGTCCTTCGACGGCCCCCAATCTCCTCCGAACAGAGCATCAACGCAAGTATTTCTACCTTTCGCCGAGGGTAAGATTTCCTTATGCTCGATGTGCGCCGCCTGCGACTTCTCTACGAATTCGCGGCCCAGGGATCGATAGCCGCCACTGCCCTGGCGACCGGCCAGACCGCCTCCGCCGTCTCACAGCAGTTGGCCGCCTTGGAAAAGGAGACCGGCGTGTCGCTCCTCGAACGCACCGCCCGCTCCGCGCAGCTCACCGACGCCGGCCGCCGCCTCGTGGCCCACACCGCCCACATCCTCGAGGCCATCGACGCCGCCGAGACCGACCTCGCCGCCGAGTCCGCCGAACCGCGAGGACGCGTCACCGTCACCGCGTTTCCCACCGTCGCCGTGGCCCTCGCCGGCCCGATCGTGCGCCGCCTGCGCCGCTACCCCGAACTCCAGATGGTCCTGCTGCAGCAGCACACCGTCTCCGAATCCCTCGCGCGCGTCCGCTCGGGCGAGATCGACCTGGCGCTCATCGACGACTGGTCCGGCCAGCGCCGGCCCGCCACCACCGGCCCGCTCACCTTCCACCACCTCGTGAACGACCCGCTCGTCGCGGTGCTGCCGATCAAGCATCCGCTGGCGCTCAAGGAGGTCCTGTCCGCGCACGAGCTCGCGGGGGAGTCGTGGATCGCCTCCCCGGAGGGCGAGCCGTCGCGGATGGCGCTGGCGCGGCTGTGGCGGGCCGAGGGGATCAGCGCGCCGGTCTCGGAGTTCGAGGGGCTGGACACGATCCTCACGCTCGTCGCGAAGGGCCTGGGGGTGACGGTGGCGCCGTGGATGGCCGCGGCCGAGCGCAAGGACGTGGCGGTGCGGAAGGTCGTGGAGGACCTGCCGGGCCGGGACGTCTACGTGGTCCACCGGACGGCCTCGACGGGCCGCCCGGCGGTGATGACGGTGCTGCAGGCGCTGCACCAGGCCGCGCGGAAGCTCATGACCGCCGCGGAGCAGTTCTAGTTCAGCGCAGGTGCGAGGGCGGGTACGGCGACTCGTCCTCGTCCTCGTTCCAGTCCGCGGCCTCCGGCTTCGGCTTGGGCTTGGGTTTCTCCTTGGGGGCCTTGGGCTCCTTCGGCTTCGGGTGCCAGCGCGCGAGGTAGGAGGCGAGCCAGGTGGTGATCGGCACGGCCGCGATGAGGCCGAGGGTGCCGGCGACGGACCGCACGATCTCGGTGGCGATGATCTGGCTCGTGAGCACCTGCTCGAGGGGGCGGTCGGCGGCGGCGATGAGCACCAGCAGCGGCAGCGAGGCGCCCGCGTAGGCGAGGACGAGCGTGTTGACGACCGAGGTCAGGTGGTCGCGCCCGACCCGCATCCCGGATTTGAACAGCCGCGCGGGGCTCCACTTCGGGTTGGCCTTGGCGACCTCGTCGACGGTGGCGGCCTGGGACACGGTGACGTCGTCGATGACGCCGAGCGCGCCGATGAGGATCCCGGCCAGGAGGAGGCCGGACATGTCGATCGGGTACTGCAGGGCGAGGTTCGTGGTGCTCTCGTCGAGGACTCCGTTGAGCTTGGCGAGGTTCACGGCGGCCTCGGCGAGGAGCACGGTGACGATGAGGGACGCGAGGGTCCCGACGACGGCGACGGTGGTCGTGCGGTTCCAGCCGTGCCCGAGGTAGAGCGAGACGAGCATGATCGCGGCCGAGCCGACGACGGCGACGAGGATCGGCGAGGACCCGTCGAGGATCGCGGGGACCATGAACAGGAGCACGACCGCGAAGGTGATGGCGAGGCTGACGAGGGACCGCAGGCCCTTCCAGCGCCCGAACGCGATCACGGCGAGCGCGAAGGCGATCACGAGCGCCCACAGCGCGTTGGAGCGGTCGTGGTCGATGATGTGGTACTGCTGGCCCGAGACCGAGTCGGGCGTGTAGATGAGGATGACGTCGTCGCCGGCCTCCACCACTGGCGCGCCGGGGCCGCTGGGGATGTCGACGATGGCCTCTTCGCCTTCGTGCTCGCCGCTCAGCAGCCGCACGACCACGTCGCCGCAGACGGTGACCTGCAACTGCTCGTTGAGTTCGGCGTCGGCCTCGTCGCATTCGGTCTCGTGCACGGAGATGACGTGCCCGTCGATCTCGGTCCCGTAGGCCTCGACCGCGTTGGCGTCCTCGACCCCGCTGGGCCACAGCAGGATCAGGCCGAGGATTGTGGCGGCCGCGGCCGGGACCAGGATCCACAGCGCGGCCCGCGGGACGGCGTCGTTCGGGATGGAGTGGCTGTGCATGGGAACGTCGTGCTTCGGCGAGTCCTGGTTCACGAACGTGAGCTTACGATCCCCGGCCCCCCGGGGCGCGCAGCAGCGCGCCCGGCCGCCGTCTGCTCCCCTTGGCGCCCCTCGCGACCCGTACGTTCGCATTGTCCGGACATATCGGACCGTGCGCGGTTCGCCACCTGCGGCTCCGGACTGTAGCGCTCCAGTCGCCCAGGGTCAGGCCGTCGGACGCCGGTGCCTTCACACGTCCACTGGATCGACCCAGCGGACCGCGGAGTAATTGCGCCACAAGTGGAGCAGTGCCGGGTCCCCGCGGACCAGCAGATCGTCGAACGGCAGCCGGTTCCACAGCGCCAGGTACAGCAGCTCCACCGGGCCCTCGATGACGCAGTGCGGGGTCTCGACCTCGCTGAACGTCACGAGCGGGCCCGTGTCGGTGGGGTGGATGTACCAGTCGCCGCGCCCCGGCGGCAGATCGGAGGCGTGGATGTGGAGCACGGACGGCCGCAGCGCCCGCACCCGGCTCGACGGCCTGCCGTGGAAGCCCAGCAGCAGCTCGTCGATGCCGTCGGCCGCGAACTCGGGGCCGACCGGTGATATCTCGTCGCCGCGCGCCTGTTCGGCGTCGACGCGGTGGATGGTGGTCTCGTGGGCCTGCCTTCTGACCCAGAAGCGGCGCGACGACTCGGAGGGGAACATCTGCCAGCACTGGAGCCCGCTCGGGGCGGCCTCCAATGCGGCCGCGAGGCGCAGGAGCCCTTCGCGGACCCAGTCGACCAGCAGGTCGTCGTGGGGCAGGGGCCCCACGATGTGCTGGAACTCCTGTTTCCGTGGATCGTAAGGCAACGCTTCGCCCACGATCGCCGCCGCCCATCGATGGACGGTCCCGATGTGGGTCAAGAGGTCCTTGACGTTCCAGCCCGGGCAGGTGGGCACGCTCGCGTTCAGCGCGAGCTCTCCACCAGCGACAGCGATCCGCTCCCCTTCGGTGCGCAGCACGTTGATTTGATCGCCGATGTTCATCCCCTGAAGTTTCGCACCTGTGTCCCGAATTACGCAAGCTCGCGCCTTCGACCGATACACAAGTGTTAAACCGGTGGAGCCGTAGCGAGTCGGACGCGAGCGGACACGCGGCACTCACGCCACTCCCGCGTAGCATCGGGACGTGCGCCACCGCCTCCTCGTCGTCTCCGACCTCCACGGCTGCCCGCGGCCCCTCCCCGAGCAGGTCGCGCTCGCGCTGCGCGGCGGGCCTTTCGCGCTCGTCCTGCGCGACAAGCACCTGCGTTGGGAGGAGCGGCAGGCCCTCGCCGAGGAACTGCGGCCGATCCTGGACGCCGCCGGAGGGGCGCTCATCGTCGCCGATCCGGCTGGACCCGTTGCGGCGGCGCATCTTTCGCGGGAATTCCCGATACCGCAGCCGCGCCCGGCGCTCGTCGGCCGCTCCGTCCACGCGGGAGAGCCGATCGACCCGGGGCTCGACTACTGCACCTACTCGCCGATCTGGACCACCGAGTCCAAACCCGGCTACGGACCGGCGATCGGGCTCGCCGCGCTCGAGAAGTGCTGCGCGGCGAGCCCGGTCCCGGTGTACGCGCTCGGCGGCGTGACCGGGCCCGACAGGGCCCGCGCCGCCAGGGAGGCGGGGGCGGCGGGGGCCGCCGTCATGGGCGCGGTCATGCGCGCCGCCGACCCGGAGCGCGCGGTCCGCGGGCTCCGGGAGGCAATGCGCTAAGCGCGTGAGGCCGTTCGCGGCGATGACCCCGGAGTAGAACTTCGCGCTGTCCTTCGGGGTGCGCTTCTGGGTGGCGTAGTCGACGTGGACGATGCCGAAGCGCTTGTCGTAGCCGAAGGCCCACTCGAAGTTGTCCATGAGCGACCAGGCGGTGTAGCCGCGCACGTCCGCGCCGGCCTCGATCGCGTCGTGGACGGCCGCGATGTGCGAGCGCAGGTACGCGACGCGCTCGGCGTCGTGGACCTCGCCGTCCGCGCTCGGCCCGGTCGGGTAGGCCGCGCCGTTCTCGGTGATCATCGTGGCGATGCCGTAGTCCTTGTGGATGCGCACCAGCAGGTCCGTGAGGCCCGTGGCGTCGACGGCCCAGCCCATGTCGGTGAAGTCCAGGCCCTCGGGCGTGTAGGTCTCGACGCCGATCGTGCCCGGGCCGACGTCGCTCTCCGGCACGCCTTCCTTGGCGCGCACCCAGGTCGGGCTGTAGTAGTTGACGCCCAGCACGTCGATCGGCTGGTTGATCCGGGCGAGGTCGCCCTCCTGCACGAAGGACCAGTCGGTGTGGTGCTGCGTGCGCTCGATGACGTCCGCGGGGTACTCGCCGAGGAGGATCGGGTCGAAGAAGACCCGGTTCGCGATCCCGTCCACGGTCTTCACGGCCTCTTCTTCGCCGCGGACCTGGGTCGGGTTGAGCACGATCGAGACCCGCTCGGCCCCGACGCCGCGCAGCGCCTGGACGGCGAGGCCGTGCGCGAGGTTGAGGTGGTGCACGGCCGCGAGCGCGGCGGCGGGCTCGGTGCGGCCCGGCGCGTGGTGGCCGTTGCCGTAGCCGAGGTACGCCGAGCACCACGGCTCGTTGAGGGTCCACCAGGTGTGGACGCGGTCGGCGAGGCGGGCGCCGACGATCGCGGCGTAGTCGCCGAAGCGCTCGGCGGTCTCGCGCTCGGGCCAGCCGCCGCGGTCCTCAAAGGACTGCGGGAGGTCCCAGTGGTAGAGCGTCGGCATCGGCTTGATGCCGGCCTCGACGAGCTTGTCGACGAGCCGGTCGTAGAAGTCGAGGCCCTTGGGGTTGGCCGGTCCGGTGCCGTCGGGCTGGATGCGCGGCCAGGCGATGGAGAAGCGGTAGGTGTCGACGCCGAGGGACTTCATGAGGGCGACGTCCTCGTCGACCCGGTGGTAGTGGTCGCAGGCCACGGCGCCGGACTGGCCGCGCCAGGTCTTGCCGGGGGTCGCCGAGAAGGTGTCCCAAATGGACTGGCCCCGGCCGTCCTCGGTCGCCGCGCCCTCGATCTGGTAGGAGGCCGTGGCGGTTCCCCACAGGAAGCCCTGGGGAAAGGTCAGCTGCGTCATCGATACGCACCTTTCGCGAATTATTCGGCTGTAACTTCGGTAACAGCAGTCGGTTGCCGGGCCCCGGAATGATACGTCATTGGTATCGCTCCCATGAACCGGGTCTCGACAGATATCGATCCAATTGCGCCCGGTAACGATTCGGCAATGCACACTTGACATTGAGTGTTACCCAGAGCACGATTGCCAGCGTCGCCCCAACGGCGGGTGAGGCAGTCCCGAGCTGGGGCGGAACCGGTGAGAGCGGTTCCCTGCAGGTGGGGACAGGGAGGCAGTCGGACTCGCCGGGGGGCACCACACCTGCGAAGAGAGGGATATCCCCGATGAGCAAGACACGACGCATCTCCTGCCTTGCGGCTGCCGCCAGTGCCATCGCGCTCGCCGCGACCGGGTGCGGGGCGCCGGACGAGGGCGAGAGCGACCGCGGCGCCGTCCCGGACGACGCCACGGACTGCGCCAATTACGAGCAGTACGGCGATCTCAAGGGCCAGACCGTCTCGATCCTCGGGTCCATTCGCGACACCGAGGCCGACGAGATGATGGAGGCCTGGAGCTACTTCGAGTCCTGCACCGGCGCCAAGGTCGACTACGAGGGCTCCGGCGAGTTCGAATCCGACATGAAGGTGCGCGTCGACGGCGGCAACGCCCCCGACATCGCGCTGTTCCCGCAGCCGGGCCTCATGGCGAACTTCAAGGACGACCTGGTCCCGGCCTCCGAAGAGGTCACCAAGCTCGCGACCGAGGGCTGGACCGAGGACTGGCTCAACTACGGCACGATCGACGGCACGCTGTACGCCGCGCCGAACTCCTCGAACGCCAAGTCCTTCATCTGGTACTCGCCGGCGTTCTTCAACGACAACGGCTACGAGATCCCGACCACCTGGGACGACCTGATCGCCCTGTCCGACCAGATCGCCGCCGACGGCGTCATGCCGTGGTGCGTCGGCTTCGAGTCCGGCGGCGCGACCGGCTGGCCCGGCACCGACTGGATCGAGGACATCGTCCTCCGCGAGGGCACCGACCTGTACGACCAGTGGGTCACCCACGAGATCCCGTTCAACGACCCGCGGATCGTCGCCGCCATCGACAAGGCCGGCTCGATCCTGAAGAACGAGTCGTACGTCTACAACGGCACGGACACCATCAGCTCGACCGCGTTCCAGGAGGCCGGCTACCCGCTCCTGGACGGCCAGTGCGCGATGCACCGCCAGGCGTCCTTCTACGGCGCGATGTGGCCGGCCGAGACCAATGTGGCCGAGGACGGCGACGTGTTCGCGTTCCGCTTCCCCGAAGCCAAGGAAGGCGACAACACGATGCTCGTCGGCGGCGAGTTCGTGGCCGCGTTCTCCGACTCCGAGGCCACTGAGGCCATGCGCCAGTTCCTGGCCTCCGAGCTCTACCACGGCGCGCGTCTGCAGACCGGCCCCTGGAGCACCGCCCGCCAGGGCGTGGACCCGAGCAAGGCCACCACGCCGATCAACGAGTTCGCCACCGAGATCCTGACCGACCCCGACGTGACCGTCCGCTTCGACGGCTCGGACCTCATGCCCGGCGAGGTCGGCGCCTCCTCCTTCTGGACCGGCATCGTCCAGTGGGTCGACGGCGACAAGGACAGCCAGCAGATGGCCGACGACATCGAGGCCTCCTGGCCGTAGGATCCGGCCGGCGCAGCTAGCCGTGTAGTCGACAACAAGCCGAGCGGGGCCCACCGGCCCCGCTCGGTCCATTGCCTTTCCGGCAAGGCTCGCAAGCCGCACCATCGGCAACTGACAACTGGAGTCGCACAACGTGGACATATCCGATCTCACCGCTCGATTCGGACTCTTGGCCGTCGGACTCGTCGCCTTCGCGGCGATCCTGCTCGCCCTCTACGGCCTCGCCGAACTCGCCTCCCGCCGCGACCGCAGCCGCGTGGTCGCCACCGTATTCCTCGCCCCCGCCGTGATCTTCCTGCTGGTGGGCCTCGTCTATCCGGCAGTCCGGACCGTCGTCATGTCCGTCTTCAACGGCGACGGGACCGAGTTCGTCGGGTTCGACAACTACGCCTGGGCCGTCACCAACCCCGACGCCCTGCGGACCATCGTCAACACCGCCCTGTGGATCATCGTGGTCCCGCTGGTCTCCACCGCCATCGGCCTCGTGTACGCCGTCCTCATCGACGGCCGCCGCGGCGAGCGGACCTACAAGGCCCTCGTGTTCCTGCCCATGGGCATCTCGTTCGTGGGCGCGTCCATCATCTGGAAGTTCGTCTACCAGTACACCGCCTCGGGCGAGCAGATCGGCCTGCTCAACCAGGTGCGGACCTGGTTCGGCGCGGACCCGGTCAACTGGCTCAACACCGCGATCCTGAACAACTTCCTGCTCATGGTCGTGCTCGTCTGGATCGAAGTCGGCTTCGCCACCGTGGTGCTCTCCGCGGCGCTCAAGGGCGTGCCGACCGAGATCATCGAGGCCGCCCGCATCGACGGCGCCCGGCCGGCGCAGATCTTCTGGAACGTCACGGTCCCGTCGATCCGCTCGGCCATCATCGTCGTCGCGGTGACGGTCTTCATCGCCACGCTGAAGCTGTTCGACATCGTGCGGGCCATGACCGGCGGCCACCACGGCACGGACGTGCTGGCCCACAACATGTGGGACCAGGCCTTCCGGCTCGGGAACGACGGGCGCGGCGCCACCATGGCCGTGCTGCTGTTCCTCCTGGTCATCCCCGTCGTCATCTACCAGGTGCGCAACATGCGCCGGCAGGAACTGGAGGCCCGATGAGCACCGAGACGCAAGCGCCCGAGCAGCGCGCGATCGGCGAGAGCCGCGGCGACCGGATCCGGCGGGTCCTGACCAGCCGCGTCGCGAGCATCGTGGCCCTGCTCATCGCGGTCCTGTGGACGGTCCCCACGGCGGGGCTGTTCATCTCCTCGCTGCGACCGGAGGACGACATCCGCGCCTCCGGCTGGTGGACCGTCTTCACGAATCCGACCTTCACCCTGGACACCTACAACTACGTCCTGTACTCGGACTCCCAGGGCGGCGGGCTCATCCGCAACCTCGTCAACACGGTCGTCATCACGATCCCGGGCGTGATCGTCCCCGTGGCCTTCGCCGCGATGGCCGCGTACGCGCTCTCCTGGATCAACTTCCGGGGCCGGAACTTCCTGTACATCGCGATCTTCGCGCTCCAGGTCGTGCCGCTCCAGATGGCGCTCATCCCGCTGCTGTCCTTCTTCAGCCAGGGCCTGCACATCGGCGACGTCACGATCATGCCGTCGTGGGAGCTCGAGGGCGTGAACACGATCGTGCAAGTCTGGATCGCGCACTCGATCTTCGGCCTCCCGCTCGCGATCTTCCTGCTGCACAACTTCATGCGGGAACTCCCGGGCGACGTCATGGAGGCCGCCCGGATCGACGGCGCCAGCCACTCGCAGATCTTCCGCAAGGTGGTGCTGCCGCTGGTGACCCCGGCGATCGCCTCGATCGCGATCTTCCAGTTCCTGTGGGTGTGGAACGACTTCCTCGTCGGCCGCACCTTCGGCGGCGGCGAGGCGACCCGCCCGCTCACCGCGGTGCTCGGCGACATGGCCGGCACCTGGGGCTTCGGCTGGACGCGGCTCCCGGCCGCGGCCTTCATCGCGATCATCGTGCCGCTCGTGGTGTTCCTGCTGCTCCAGCGCTACTTCGTGCGCGGGCTGCTCGCGGGTTCCGTCAAGGGTTAAGCGACGCAAGGCGACAGGGGGGAGGGGCCGCGAGGCCCCTCCCCCCTTCGCTCATTTCGCGCCGTCCCAGAGGCTCTGGAAGTGCGCGGCGTACCGGTCCGCGACCGCCTGGTTCACCACCCGGATCATGTTGTCGTTGGAGTGGTTGAGGCCGTTGCCGTTGAGGTTGTGCGTGCCAGTCCACACGACCGCGCGGTGCGAGGACCCGAACTGCGCCTCGGCGATGACGTACTTGTTGCGGTGCGCGTCGTGCACCCGCACATTGGACGCGCCGAGCTTGTCCTCGATCCATCCCGGACTCGCGGTGGGGCCGGAGCGGACCACGACCCGCACCTGGCAGCCGAGGCCCTGGATCCGGTCGAGCTGGGCCCGCACCTCGGGGCGGTTGGACTGGAAGTTCGCGCTGCCCACCCAGACCCGGTCGCCCTTGCCGCAGCCGGTGATCTGCGCGAGCTCGGCCGCGAACGCGTCGGACCGGCGCGGGAACGCCCACGCCCGCGCGAGGGAGCCGCCCTTGCCCTTGTCCGCGTCGGTCCAGCCGTTCCAGTTCCTCGCGTAGAGCCGGTTCCAGTAGGCGGTGTAGAAGTCGAAGAGGGCGCGGTCGCCGTGCACGCCGATCAGGTTGTGCGCCTGCGTCAACTGCGAGCCGACGAAGCTGAGGCTCGTCACCAGCACCGTGGGGGCGCCGCCCTTCTCGATGAGGAAGAACCGGTTGTGCATGGGGCCCTTGCGCGTCCCTTCCGAGTTCGGCAGGCAGCCGCCGTCGCACTGGTGCACCGCGGCCCCGGCGTTCTCGAGCTTCGCGATCACCGCGTCGTTGAGCGAGGGCCGGTCGTTGCGGGTGCCGAAGACGGCCCTGACGTCGACGCCGCGCTTCTCGGCCGCGACGAGCGCGTCGGCGAGCGGCGCGATGGGCTTGTCGAGCGAGAAGTAGTAGACCGCGAGCCGGATCGTGTCGCCCTTGCCGGTCGCCGCGACCTGCCTCGTGATCTCCTCGACGATCGAGGTGTCCTTGGCGCCGTTGGGATTCGTGGTGCACACGGTGTAGCTGCCCGTGCGGCCGCAGCCGGTCGCCGCCGCCTGGGCCGGGGACGCGGCGGTCAGGGTGAGGGCCGCGAGCATCGCGCCCGCCGCCGCCATGGCGAGGAATCTCCGGTTCATGCCTGCCCCTCCGATCAGCGAGGTCTCTGAGACATGAACATGGCACGGGATCGGGTCGGTGGCGGGCTTTCGGGCGGGTACCGGACGTTTCGCGTGGTAGGGCGGTCACGGCCTTGTAATTTCCACGAGGGTGAAATGCGGCTGTTGTCAGGCGGATTCCTGGAAACGACGGTCGGATAGCCGACGATCTCTCAACAATTGATGGAGGTCCCCACCCGCGATCCCACCGTGAAGACCAGTGCAGTCAGGAGTCGTCATGAGTATGAGCGCCGCAGAAGAACTGCCCGAGGAATTCCGCAGGTCCCTCTCCGATCAGGCCAAGCAGGAACCCGCCCACGCGGAACCGAAGGTCCTCGCCGAAGAACAGCCCCGCCTCGCCGAACCCGCCAGCACCGGCTGGCTGTTCATCGGCATGCTGCTGGTGGTCGCCATCGGCGTGCTGCTGCTCGTCATCTTCGCCTCCGGCGGCAACGCGGACGAGTCGCTGATGCTGTAGGCGGCGCGGAACGCGTTTGCATCACTGCGGCCCCATCACGATGCCGTCCGCCTTGCGGGAGTGGCAAGATCTGGACCGTGGAAACCTGGCGTGGAATAGACGCGACCCCCGAGGGCTGGCCCGCCTCCGTCGTCGCCATCGGCGTGTTCGACGGGGTGCACCGGGGCCACGCGGCCCTCGTCCGCACCGCCGTCAAGGCCGCCGCCGAGCGCGAGGCACGCTGCGTCGTCGTCACCTTCGATCCCCATCCGACCGCGGTGGTCGCACCGCATGCGATGCCGGCGCAGCTCACCGGCATCGAGCGGCGCGTCGAACTGCTCGGCGCCCTCGGCGTCGACGCGGTCTGCGTGCTGCCCTTCACGAAAGAGCTCTCGCAGCTCAGCCCGGACTACTTCGTGCGCCACGTCCTCGTCGGCGGTCTGCACGCCAAAGCCGTCGTCGTGGGCGAGAACTGGCGCTTCGGCCACAAGGCCGCCGGGGACGTCAAGAAGCTCGCCGAGCTCGGCGAGGAGTTCGACTTCGAGGTCCTCCCGCAGACCCTCACGGCCGACGATGAGGCCTTCTCGTCCACCCGCGTGCGCGGCCTCATCGCCGCAGGCGATGTCGCGGCCGCCGCCGAAGTCCTCGGCCGCGACTTCGGCATCGAGGGCACCATCGTCCACGGCGCCGGCCGCGGCGGCACCGCCCTCGGCTTCCCGACTGCGAACCTCGCCGTCGCGGCGGGCACCGCGATCCCCGCCGACGGGGTCTACGCCGGCTGGCTCTACCGCGACTCGCACCGCTACCCCGCGGCGATCAGCGTCGGCACCAACCCCACCTTCAACGGCACGGAGCGCACCGTCGAGGCCTACCTCCTCGACTTCTCCGGCGACCTCTACGGCGCCGAGGTCCGCCTCGACTTCACCGCCCGCCTGCGCGGCCAGGTCGCCTTCGCCGGCATCGAACCGCTCATCGCGCAGATCGAGACCGACGTCGCAGACACCCGCCGGGCGTTGGACCTGCGCTGACGCCCTGTTAGCCTTAAGCCTGAATTCGTAACTTACGAACTCGTATCTGACCAGCCTGCTCGACACCGCGGGTTGGCCGTAACTCATGAAAGGGTGTTCGAACATGGCGCTCGACGCTGAAAAGAAGGCCGCGATCATCAAGGAATACGCGACCAGCGAGGGCGACTCGGGTTCCACCGACGTCCAGGTCGCGATCCTGACGACCCGCATCCGCGAGCTCACCGCCCACGTGCAGGAGCACAAGCACGACCACCACTCGCGTCGTGGTCTGCTCCTCCTCGTCGGCAAGCGCCGCCGCCTCCTCAAGTACCTGAAGAAGGAAGACATCGCGCGCTACCGCGGCCTCATCGAGCGCCTCGGCATCCGCGACAACGCCTAATCGAGACTTGAAGAAGGGAGCGTCCCGCGAGGGGCGCTCCCTTTCGCATACCCCCGCCAGGGTGCCTTTCACGGCTCACTTTCGCTTCGCCACTGCCGCCGCGTCGGCCGGGTAACGTAAGGTGGGCGATGAGCACCACGCTCGACCGCAGCGCCTCCGCACGAGGCGCGGCGCGGCACGCCAGAGACCGCCCCGGTCCTCGGTAGTGGCATCCGGAACGTCCCGCTCGACGCGGGACCGAGCTTCCGAGTGCTTCGATCGAAGACCGGAAAAGCGCGCAGGCGAGCCGCATTCCGAACTACGCAGTGCACTGAACTGCATAAGGAGATCGACACTCTATGTCCGATAACGAACGGACACCCGAGGCCTACAACCTCGGGGAGCACCACGCCACCGCCGTGATCGACAACGGCGCCTTCGGCACCCGCAAGATCGTCTTCAGCACCGGCCGCCTGGCCAAGCTGGCCCAGGGCTCCGCGATCGTCCAGATGGACGACACCGTCGTCCTCGCGACCACCGCCGCCTCGAAGAACCCGAAGGACCACTTCGACTTCTTCCCGCTGACCGTGGACATCGAGGAGCGGATGTACGCCGCCGGGCGCATCCCGGGCTCGTTCTTCCGCCGCGAGGGCCGCCCGAGCGAGAACGCCATCCTCACCTGCCGCCTCATCGACCGCGGCCTGCGCCCGTCCTTCGTGTCGGGTCTGCGTAACGAGGTCCAGGTCATCGGCACGATCCTCTCGGTCGACGCCCGCGACGAGTACGACGTGGTCGCCATGAACGGCGCCTCCATGTCGACCCAGCTCGCCGGCCTGCCCTTCTCGGGCCCGCTGGGCTCGACCCGCATCGTCCTCATCGAGGGCACCTGGGTCGCGTTCCCGACCCTGGAGCAGATCGAGAAGGCCACCTTCGACATGATCGTCACCGGCCGGGTCCTCGACTCGGGCGACGTCGCGATCATGATGGTCGAGGCCGAGGCCACCGACAACACGATCAGCCTCATCGCGGCCGGCGGCACCAAGCCGACCGAAGAGGTCGTCGCGAGCGGCCTCGAGGCCGTCAAGCCGGTCATCGCCGAGCTCGTTCGCGCCCAGGCCGAACTGGCCAAGGTCGCCGCGAAGCCCGTCGCCGACTACCCGCGCTTCCTGGACTACCAGGACGACGCGTACGCCGCCGTCGAAGCGGCCGTCTCGGCCGAGCTCGACCAGGCGCTGCAGATCGCCGACAAGACCGACCGCCAGGACGAGCTCGACCGCGTCAAGTCGGTCATGCTCGAGAAGCTCGGCGCGGACTTCGAAGGCCGCGAAGGCGAACTGGGCGCCTCCCTGCGCTCGCTCACCAAGAAGCTGGTCCGCAAGCGCGTCATCACCGAGGGCGTCCGCATCGACGGCCGCCTCCCGGCGTACATCCGGCCGCTGGCCGCCGAGGCCGGGATCCTTCCCCGCGTCCACGGCTCGGCCCTGTTCGAGCGCGGCGAGACCCAGATCATGGGTGTCACCACGCTGAACATGCTGCGCATGGAGCAGGCCATCGACACGCTGTCGCCGGTCAGCAAGAAGCGCTACATGCACAACTACAACTTCCCGCCGTACTCGACCGGTGAGACCGGCCGCGTGGGCTCGCCCAAGCGCCGCGAGATCGGCCACGGCGCGCTCGCCGAGCGCGCCCTCGTGCCGGTGCTGCCGAGCCGCGAGGAGTTCCCGTACGCGATCCGCCAGGTCTCCGAGGCGCTCGCGTCGAACGGCTCGACCTCGATGGGCTCGGTCTGCGCGTCCACGATGTCGCTCATGAACGCCGGCGTGCCGATCAAGGCCCCCGTCGCGGGCATCGCGATGGGCCTCATCTCCGAGGAGGTCGACGGCGAGACCAAGTACGTCACGCTGACCGACATCCTCGGCGCCGAGGACGCTTACGGCGACATGGACTTCAAGGTCGCCGGCACCGCCGAGTTCGTGACGGCTCTGCAGCTGGACACGAAGCTCGACGGTCTGCCGTCGGACGTGCTGGCGCAGGCACTGCAGCAGGCGAACGACGCCCGCCACGCGATCCTCGACGTCATGCTCGACGCGATCAGCGAGCCGGGCGAGCTGGCCGCGACCGCGCCGCGCATCACGACCCTGAAGATCCCCGTGGACAAGATCGGCGCGATCATCGGCCCGAAGGGCCAGACGATCAACCAGATCCAGGACGACACCGGCGCGGACATCACCGTCGAGGACGACGGCACGATCTACGTGTCGGCGGAGAACGGCGAGGCCGCTCAGGCCGCGGTCGAGACGATCAACGCGATCGCGAACCCGACCCTCCCGAACGTGGGGGACCGGTTCCTGGGCACGGTCGTCAAGACCACCGACTTCGGCGCGTTCATCTCGCTGACGCCGGGCCGCGACGGCCTCCTGCACATCTCGAAGGTCGGCGACGGCAAGCGCGTCGAGCGGGTCGAGGACGTGCTGAGCGTCGGCGACAAGGTCGAGGTCGAGATCGGCGACATCGACAACCGCGGCAAGATCTACCTGGACAAGGTGTACCCGGAGGGCCAGGAGCCCGAGGGGTACAAGAAGGGCCGTCCGGCCGAGCGCAAGGAGTCCCGCGGGGACCGGGGCGACCGCGGTGACCGCGGCCCGCGCCGCGACCGCGAGCGCTCCGGCGGCGAGCGCGGCGAGCGTTCCGGCGGCGGCGACCGCGGCGAGCGCAGCGGTTCCGGCGACGGCGAGCGCCGCCGCCGCCGCACCCGCCGCAGCGACGAAGGCGGAGGCTCGGAAGAGTAGATGAGTCGTCCCCAGACTCACACGCTGATTGACGATCCGCTGGGCGGCACGGTCCGAGTGACCGTGCTGCCCGGCGGTTTGCGTGTGCTCACCGAATCCGTCCCGACCATGCGCTCCGCCTCGGTGGGCGTGTGGGTCGGCGTCGGCTCCCGCGACGAGTCCCCCGAGCTCGCCGGCGTCTCGCACTTCCTGGAGCACCTGCTGTTCAAGGGGACCGCGAAGCGCACCGCCACCGAGATCGCCGAGGCCGTCGAGGCGGTCGGCGGCGAGTCGAACGCGTACACGGCGCGGGAGCTGACCTGCTTCTACGCGCGCGTGCTCGACGACGACCTGCCGATGGCCGTCGACGTGCTCGGCGACGCCATGTGCAACTCGCTCGTGACCGCCGCGGACGTCGAGGTCGAGCGCGACGTGATCCTCGAGGAGATCGCCGCGTCCGCCGACGAGCCCTCCGACGTCGTGCACGAGCTGTTCTCCCTGGCGCTGTTCGGCGACGGGGCGCTGGGCCGGGACATCGCCGGCGACCCGGACACGGTCCGGGCGCTCACCCGCGACCAGATCTACGACTTCTACCGGCGGCACTACACGGCCCCGAACCTGACGGTGTGCGCCGCCGGGGGCGTGGACCACGCCGAGACGGTCAAGCTCGTGTCGGAGGCGTTCGCGCCGATCCTGGGCGGCGCGAACGTGCCGCGCCAGCGCCGGCACGACGAGGACCTGCTGCCGGACCCGGTGCCGCTCATGGTGGAGCGGCACGACACGGAGCAGGCGCACCTGGTGGTGGGCTGCCGGCTGTTCTCGCGGCACGACCCCCGCAAGGACGCGTTCGAGGTGCTGAACAACATCCTCGGGGGCGGCATGTCCTCGCGGCTGTTCCAGTCGGTGCGCGAGCGGCGCGGCCTGGCGTACACGGTGTACTCGTTCTCGACGTACTTCGCGGACACGGGCATGTTCGGCGTCTACGCCGGTTCCAACCCCGACAAGGTGCACCAGGTCCGCGACCTGGTGCTCGCCGAGCTCGCGCAGGTGGCCGCCGAGGGCGTCACCGAGGCGGAGTTGCGGCGCGGCCAGGGCATGGCCAAGGGCGGGATGGTGCTCGCGATGGAGGACTCCGGTTCGCGCATGAACGGGCTGGGCCGCGAGGAGCTGCTGTACGGCGACCACTGGAGCCTGGAGCAGGAGATCGCGGACATCGAGGCGGTGACGGTGGAGCAGATCAAGGCCGTGGCCGCGGAGATCCTGGCGCAGCCGATGACGACCGTGGCCGTGGGGCCGTTCGACCAGAGGGATTTCGCATGATCAAGGTGGGTGTGCTCGGGGCGCACGGCCGCATGGGCACGGCCGTGTGCGAGGCGGTGGACGCCGCGGAGGACATGGAGCTGACGGCGACCGTGGGCCGCGACGAGCCGTTGGAGAAGCTCGCGGGCGTCGACGTGGTCGTGGACTTCACGCTGCCGGACACCGTGATGGGCAACCTGGCGTGGTGCGTGGAGCACAGCATCCACACCGTGGTCGGCGTGTCAGGCTTTGACGCGAAGCGACTGGAGTCCGCGCGGGAGATCCTGGCGGCCGACCCCGAGGTCGGTTCCGTGATCGCCCCGAACTTCGGGATCGGCGCGGTGCTGATGATGCAGTTCGCGGCGAAGGCCGCCAAGCACTTCGACCACGCGGAGATCATCGAGTCGCACCACCCGCGCAAGGTCGACGCGCCTTCGGGCACGGCCGTGCACACCGCCCGCATGATCGCGGCGGCGCGCGCGGAGGCCGAGCTGCCGGACATGCCGGACGCGACCGAGTCGGACCCGCAGGGCGCGCGCGGCGCGGAGATCGACGGCGTGCGGATCCACGCGATCCGCTCGGCCGGGTACGTGGCGAGCCAGGAGGTGCGCTTCGGCGGCCCCGGCGAGCGGTTCACGATCGGCCACGACTCGCTCGACCGGGCCTCGTTCATGCCCGGCGTGCTGCTGGCGGTGCGCGAGGTCGTGAAGCGCCCGGGCCTGACCGTGGGCTTGGACGACCTGCTCGACTGAGTCGATACGCGAAGAAGGGCCCGCCGTTGCTTCGGCGGGCCCTTTCGTCATGTGCGGCTACTCGATCGACGGGCTCTCGGTGACCGTCTCCTCCTGCGGTGTGGGGCTGGGGGTCGCCTCGGTCCCGCCTGTGCCGGCGTCGGGGGTGGGGGAGGCGCTCGGCGATTCGGTGGTCGCGGACTCGCTGGGGGAGGCGCTCGCGGACGGCGACTCGGAGGCGGCCGATTCGCTCGGGGACGCGGATTCGGTGGGCGCCACGGAGGTCGACGGGGTGTCGTCGGGCTCGCTGCTCTCGACGTGCGTCTCGATGACGGTGGTCTCGGTGCCGTCGCTGACGAACCGGCCGGGGTCGCCGGTGAGGGCGCCGAGGAGGTAGAGCGCGGCGACGGTGACGCCGAAGACGAGGACGCTGGAGATGAGGATGGCCACGAGGGTGCGCTTGTTCGACTGCGATTTCGTGACGTGGCCTTCAGGGGCCGGTTCGGCGGGGATGACGATCTCGTCGGTGTCTTCTCTGTAGGCGTCTCTTTCTCTGTAGGTGTCGGCGCTGCGGACGGCCGCGGCGTCGGTGAGGACGGCGGTCTCGTCGCCGCCTCGGAGCGCTTGCAGCCGTTCGGTGCCGGGGATCTTCGCGGTGGCCGTGGCGCGCTCGGGTTTGAGTTCCACGGTTGATTCGGTGGCCTTGCCTCGGGCGACGGGGGCGAGCGCGGTGATCTGCTCTTTGATCTTCTCGCCGGTGCGGCGCATGGCCCGGAGGATGAGGACCGCGCCGATGGAGGAGCAGACGCTGAGGACGGCGGTGCCGGCGAGGGTGCCCCAGAGGCCGAGGAGTTTCGCGAGGACCGCGCCGAGGACGGTGGCGCCCGCGGCGGCGAGCACCTGACCGATGCTCAACTCCATGTTGGGGTCGCTTTGCCTGTGCCCCTTGCTCTTCGACTCGTATTGAGTCACCGGCCCTCCCCGCTGGTGTTATAGATCCGTTACGCCGACAGGCTCACCAGAATACGGGCCGTAGGTGAGACGGCTACGGTTTGTGCTGGAGCTAACGGCTCAAGCGGACGGGTTGCCGATGGAGTAGCGGCGCAAACGCCGCCACTGCCACAGCCACAGGAGCGCACACACGACCAGCACGAACGCGACTCCGGCGATGAGGAAGGCGATGCCGTTGTTCGCGACGGCGGTGGCGTTGAGGTCGTACTCCTCGCCTGGGGTCATGGTCCAGGTGACGGTGCGGCCTTCAAGGGTGCCGTTGTGCTCGGTGACGCGGGCGGGGAAGTCGACGCTGAGGAGGATCTCGGCGCCGGCGAACTGGGCCGGGTCGAGGAACCCGGCGGCGCGCAGGTCCCAGTGGCTCTCGAGGTCGTACTCGCGGCCGGTGTGCTGGATGCGGAGGTAGCCCCAGTCGTCGCCGCCGAACTCGGCGAACTCGCTGAGGGGGCGGTCGGTGAAGGTCGCGGTGGCGCCGGTGTAGCCGCCTTCGGCGTAGGGGGTGCGCTCGGTGCCGGGCACGCCGTCGAGCAGCGCGTCGAGGAACGCTTCGAGCTGCGCCTGGTCGAGGCCCTGGTCGCTTGCGTGCGCCATGAACTCGTCGCTCCAGGCGGCGGTGAACTCGCCGCCCACGGTGTCGTCGGGGCGGACCTCCAGGCCGAGGTCGATCCGGAGACACCCGGAAGTGGCGAAGAGCAGCCCGAGCGCGGCGGCGGCGACGAGCACACGGCGAGTTAGCAGACCCAGCATGACCCTGAGCCTAGGCCCGATAAAGCGCCCCTTCGCCGGTTTCGACCGACTCGGGGCGAGTGGAATGTCGTACCCCGGTGTCACCCTTTTTTCGGGGGCCCTGGAAACGAGCCTCAGGCCCTCTCCGCGTGCCCGCCGGATCCCGGCCCGAGCCGAATGTCGTACCCCCGTGCCACCCTCGTCTCGGGGGCCCTGAGAACGAGCCCCGGTCGCTCTCCCTGCGCCCGCCGGACGGTCTCGCTCGCCTGTTCCCGTTAGGCTGTCGGTGAGGAGGCGATGTGTGCGCAGTCGATGAGGCCACCCTGGCGTCGGAGCCCGGCCGGGCCCCGGAGCGCAAGCGCGGCAATCCGGTGCAGCGCTTGGCGGCGAGCGTGTTCGGGCATCCCGCGTTCGCGCCGCTCGCGATCCTCGGCTGCTTCTCGGCCGCCGCGGCCGGGATCGTCGTCACGAACCCGACCGACAACACCGGCCCGAGCACCTGCCTGTTCAAGGTCGCCACCGGCTTCGACTGCCCCGGGTGCGGCGGCACCCGCGCGTTCTACTACCTCGTCACCCTCAACCTGCCCGAGGCCGCGCGCCACCACCTGATGGCCGTCTTCGCCGCCCCGTTCATCGTCTGGATGTACCTCGCCTGGGCCCTGCCGCGCGTCCTCCCGCGCCGTTCCTGGCGGCTCCCGACCTTCCACCTCACCCCGAACGCGCTCACCGGGTTCCTCATCGTCTGGGGCGTCTTCTTCATCGCCCGGAACCTGCCGTGGGAGCCGTTCAGCTTCTTCTACGTATGAGCGAGGGCCCGGCCGTGCGGCCGGGCCCTCTACTCGGGTGTTGTGGTGTTGCGGCTCTAGGCGTAAGCGCTCGCGCGGTGCAGGTAGATGTCGCCCGAGACCGAGCGGGCCCGCACCTCCAGGCTCGTGCCCGTGCTCGACGGCGCCGGCGAGGTGTCGCCCGTGGCCAGCTCGGAGGTCACCGAGCCCGCCTTCGCGTCCAGGTCGACCCAGATGTCCGTGCCCGGCACGACGCCGAGGCTGATGCGGCCCGAGACCGTGTTCGCCCGCACGGAACCGGAGCGGAGCGCGCTCAGCTCGATCCCTCCCGAGAGCGTGTTCACGTTCGCGTTCGAGTCGACCCGCTCGGCCGTGATCGAACCGGCCACCGTCTTCGCGGTGAAGTCCCCGCCCACGTGGTCGGCCTTCACCTGGCCCGAAGCCGTGTTGGCGCGGAAGTCCTCGATCGCGTCGATGACGCTGATCGAACCCGAGACGGTGTTCGCGCGGACGGTGGTCGCGTTCTCCACCGTCGCCGAACCGGCGACCGTGTTGATCGAGACCGCGCCGAGCTTGCCGTGCAGGCTGATCGGCGCGGACGTCGTCTTCACCGAGACCTCCGAGCGGACCGGCACCTTCACCGCGAGGTGCACGCCGATCTCCTTGCGGAAGAACCAGTTCTGCGCCTTCTCGGGAGCCACGACCCGCAGGTGCCCGTTCTCGAACTCGACGCGCGCCAGGTCGGCGGCGTCGGCGTCCCCCTCGGAGCGGCGCTGCGCGGGCTTGATCTCCACGAGCACCGTGTTGAGCTCGTGGGCGGTGACGGTGACCGAGCCGTCGGCGAGGGTGATCGCCGCCGTGACCGGCCCGTCGTGGGTGAATTCGGTGTACTCGTTCATTGCTCGGTGCTCCTAAGCCCTGGCGTAGCCGGTGATGCGCTGGCTGTACTTCGCGCCGGCGGGCTGGCCCGAGGTGCGGGAAGCGTGCACGGCGTTGTTGATCGCGCGCACCAGCCAGGCGTTGACCGAGGCGCCGTCCGAAGAGGCCGCCTTCTCGACGTCCTCCTTCAGCGACTCGGGAAGACGCAGCGTGATGCGGGCGACGTCGTCGTCCACCGGCGGGGCCGGCGGCGGCGCGGCCTCGGCGGTCTCGCCGCCGCGCACCTGCAGGTCCACTTCCCGGCCGCGCACGCGCAGATCGACCGACGCAGAGGAACCGGCCTGGTCGAGCCCGGCGGTGATCTCCGCCGCGGCCTCCGACAGGGCCTCCATGAGCGCCAGGCGAGCCCCCGCGTCGAGCGCCTCTGACAGCAGTTCAGCGGTCCGCGCGGCTTCCTCGCCGCCGGGCGCGGCGGCAGCGGTGAGGCTCCGGCGGAGCGATTCGATATACGGCGTCAAGTCCATGACACCATGGTGACATCATTTCTGACGTCTGTCAAGCGGCGTTCTGAAACCAGACAGTGCGATCCGAACCACCATCCCCACCCGCACACCGCCGCGACACCGCCCCGCGCCGGGCGCGTGCCGGACCACACTCCGCAGCCGAGTACCCTCAGGGAGTCGAGAACCAGCAATAACAGGCACCGAACACGAAACGAGGGGGAGCGGGGATGCCCGAAATCGTACCGATGGACGTCCGACTCATCGCCTGGACGCACTTCGAGTCCCCGGCCGACGTCCCCTGGGACACCGACGCCGACGGCGGCCAAGCCCTCGCCGAATTCGCCGGCCGCGCCTGCTACCAGTCCTGGAAGAAGCCCAACCCCAAGACCGCGACCAACGCCGGATACCTCGAGCACATCCTCCAGGTCGGCCACCTCTCCGTCCTCGAGCACGGCACCGTCAGCTTCTACCTCAGCGGCATCTCACGCTCCCTCACCCATGAGCTGATCCGCCACCGCCACTTCTCGTACTCCCAGCTCTCTCAGCGGTACGTCCCCGAACGCGACGCCGCCATGGTCGAGCCCGAGGCCATCGCCAACGACCCCGAACTCCACCAGCGCTTCCTCGCCGCCGCCGAAGCCGCCCAGAGCGCCTACAACGACCTCCTCGAAGGCCTCGAGAAGCAGTTCGCCGACGTCGCCAACCCCACGCTGCGCCGAAAGCAAGCGCGCCAAGCGGCGCGTTCAGTACTCCCCAACGCCACCGAGACCCGCATCGTCGTGACCGGCAACTACCGCGCCTGGCGGCACTTCATCGCCATGCGCGCCTCCGAGCACGCCGACGTCGAGATCCGGGCGCTGGCCATCGCATGCCTCAAGCAGCTCAAAGAGAAGGCCGCCAACGTCTTCGCCGACTTCCAGATCACGAAGCTCGACGACGGCACCGAGGTCGCCTCCAGCCCCTACGTCACCGAGGGCTAGAGCCGCGGGCAATCCCCGCACCGCGCCGCTACGGCCGCGCACACGCGGCCGTAGCGCCAATCCGCGGCGGTGCGGCGGAAAAACTTGAGACAGTTACAAACGCAGCGAGCGGCCGGGCGCAGGCGCCCCGGCCGCCGGAACCAGCATTGGTGAAAGCAACATGCGCAACGCAACGCGCCCCTTCGGGCGAACACTCGCGGCCATGATCACGCCGTTCACGCCCTCGGGCGAACTCGACGTCCCCGGCACCGCCGCCCTCGCCCGCCACCTCGTCGACGAGCAGGGCTGCGAAGGCCTCGTCGTCAACGGCACCACCGGCGAATCGCCCACCACCACCGACGCCGAGAAGACCCAGGTCCTCGAGACCGTCCTCGAAGCCGTCGGCGACCGCGCCCACGTCATCGCCGGCGCCTCCACCTACGACACCCGCCACTCGGTGCGGCTCGCCCAGGAGGCCGAGAAGACCGGGGCCCACGGGCTCCTCCTCGTGACGCCGTACTACAACAAGCCCACCCAGGCCGGCGTCCTCGCCCACTTCACCGCCATCGCCGACGCCGCCGACCTGCCGGTCATGCTCTACGACATCCCGCCGCGCTCGGTCATCGGCATCGACGAGGCCACCTTCGCGCGCCTCGCCGAGCACACCCGCATCATCGCGGTCAAGGACGCCACCGGCGACCTCGCCAAGGCCCACCGCGTCCGCGTCGCCACCGGCCTCACCTTCTACTGCGGCGTCGACGAGCTCAACCTCGCCGCCTACGCCACCGGCCAGGTCGGCGTCGTCTCCGTCGTCGCCCACCTCGTCGGGAAGCAGATCAACGCCATGTTCGACGCCTACGACGACGGCGACACCGCCAAGGCCGCCGCCATCAACGACCGGCTCCTGCCCGCCGTCAACGCCCTCATGGGACGCGGCCCCGGCATCATCGCCGTCAAGGCCGGACTCTCCGGCCAAGGCCTGCCCGCCGGCGAGCCCCGCCTCCCGCTCCTGCCCGCGGACGACGCGCTCGCCGCCGACATCGCCACCGCCCTCGCCGACCTGAAGGAGGCCTGATGGGCCTGACCCGACCCACGAACCTCGGCGCCCCGGGCGCCCTCCCCGAAGGCGCCCTGCGCGTCATCCCCCTCGGCGGACTCGGCGCCATCGGCCGCAACATGACCCTCTTCGAATACGAAGGGCGCCTCCTCATCGTCGACTGCGGGGTGCTCTTCCCCGACGTCGACCAGCCCGGCGTCGACCTGATCCTGCCGGACTTCACGCAGATCCTCGACCGCCTCGACGACATCGAGGCCATCGTCGTCACGCACAGCCACGAGGACCACATCGGCGCGATCCCCTACCTCCTCGAGCACAAGAACGACATCCCCGTCGTCGGCTCCAAGTTCTCGGTCGCCCTCGTCGAGGCGAAGCTCCGCGAACGCCGCATCAAGCCCGCCGGGATCGTCGTCGCCGAGAACGAGACGCTGGAACTCGGGCCCTTCGGCCTCGAATTCCTCGCCGTCAACCACTCGATCCCCGACGCGCTCGCCGTCGCCATCCGCACCGAAGCCGGCCTGGTGCTCCACACCGGCGACTTCAAGATGGACCAGCTGCCGCTCGACGGGCGCATCACCGACCTCGCCGGCTTCGCCCGGCTCGGCGACCAAGGCGTCGACCTGCTCCTCTCGGACTCCACGAACGCCGAGATCCCCGGCTTCGTGACCTCCGAGCGCCAGATCGGGCCCGTCCTCGACAAGCTCTTCGAAGACGTCAAGGGCCGCATCATCGTCGCCTCCTTCGCCAGCCACGTGCACCGCGTGCAGCAGGTCATGGACGCCGCCTACGCGCACGGCCGCAAGGTCGCCTTCGTCGGCCGCTCGATGGTCCGCAACATGGCGATCGCCCGCGACCTCGGCCTCATGCACGTCCCCGACGGCCTGCTCGTCAGCATGGACGAGGCCGTGCGCCTCCGCGCCGACGAGATCGTCTACATGTCCACCGGATCGCAGGGCGAGCCCATGAGCGCCCTCGGCCGCATGGCCTCCGGCGACCACCGGCACATCGCCGTCGAACCCGAGGACACGATCATCCTCGCCTCGTCGCTCGTGCCCGGCAACGAGACCGCCGTCTACGGCGTCATCAACCGCCTCGCGCGCACCGGCGCCACCGTCATCCACAAGGACGTCGCGAAGGTCCACGTCTCCGGCCACGCCCCCGCGGGCGAGCTGCTGTACGTGCTCAACGTCGTCAAGCCCTCCAACATGATCCCGGTCCACGGCGAAGCCCGGCACCTCCAGGCGCACGCGCGCCTCGCCATCGAGTCCGGGGTCCCGGCCGACCAGGTCATCGTCATCGAGAACGGCGACGTCGTCGACCTCATCGACGGCGTGGCCCGCATCGTCGGGCACGTCCCCAACAACCTGATCTACGTCGACGGCCTCTCCGTGGGCGACGTCGGCGAGCCCGTGCTCAGCGAGCGCCGGATGCTCGGCGACGGCGGCTTCATCGCGGCCACGGTGGTCATCGACTCCGAGAACGGCAAGATCGTCGGCGGCCCCACCGTCTCGGCACGCGGGTTCTCCGAGGACCCCAAGGCCTTCGACGGGGTCCTGCCGCTCATCGACGACGCCATGGAACGCGCCGCCGTCGACGGCATCACCGACCCGCACCAGCTCCAGCAGATCCTGCGGCGCACCGTCGGCAAGTGGGTCAACGACACCTACCGCCGCCGCCCGATGATCGTGCCGCACGTCCTCGAAGTATGAGAGGACCGATGGGCTCGAGTCTCGAAGTATGAGCGGACCGATGGGCTCGAGTCTCGAAGTGTGAGGGGATCGATGGGCTCGAGTCTCGAGGTATGAGGGGACCGATGAACTCGAGTCTGGAAGTCTGAGCACGCGTCTCGAAGCGCGACAAGCGAAGCGGCGGGGCCGCGCCCGATCGGGCGCGGGCCCGCCGC
>NZ_JAPZVQ010000015.1:38016-98922 GCF_027622945.1 Glycomyces lechevalierae
TCCCCCCCCGCCCCGCCCCCCCCCCCCCCGCCCCGCGGGGGGCCCCCCCCCCGCGGGCCCCCCCCCCGCCGCTTTCTGCTTGCTACTGCTGGGGGTTGTGCCCCGGCCAGCCGTTGCCGGGCTGCTGCGGGGGCGCCTGCTGCACGTTCAACTGCGTGGTCTGCGGCGGGTGCTGCTGGTACGGCTGCGGCGCGTACTGCGGCTGGGCGGGCTGCTTCGGTGGGCTCCAGCGCATCAGGAAGATGCTGACCGCCAGGAGCGCTGCGGCGAGGATGTAGAGCCAGATGCCCCCGCCGGCGCTGGCCTCGATGTCGACGTCCTCCCATGCGTCGTTCCCGAAGGCGCCGTTGAGCTCGATGACGGGGTGGAGCGCGGCGGCCGCGGTGATCGCGGCGAGGCCGATGCCGCCGAGCTTCGCGGCCCACTGGAGGCCGGGCTTGACGCCGGCGGCGGCCCAGCCGACGAGGACGATGAGGACGAGCGCGGGGGCGAGGCCGGGCAGGCCGACGCCGGCGGTGTCGATCCCGAAGCCGCCCATTTCGTCGGCGTCGCTGCCGCCGAGCGAGATCTGGGGGATCAGGGAGCCGACGGCGAGGAGCAGCAGGCCGGCGCCGGCGAGACCGAGGCCGATGGGGGTCGGGCGGTCCGGGCCGCTCGGGAGGAGCTGCTGGAAGGCGGGCTGCTGCGGCTGGCTCGCCTGGGGGTGGGGCGGGGGCTGCGAGGAGTAATGAGGCTGCTGGGCAGCGTTGTCACTCAAGGGAAGGATCACACCTAACGTGAGTTGTCGTTTCGGACAGGGGCATCCGGAAGCATCCTAAGGGGTCCCCGCAATTCACGAGCGTGTCTCAAGTGTCCGGCGGGTGCGGCCCCGACCTGGGAGTCCGTGCAGTGTCAGTCCCTCGCGCTATTTTTGTGCCAGGGGTCCCTTAAGGGGGATTTATCAGCTTAAAGCGGGATTTGTCAGTTTCTCGCGCGGATCGGGAGCGGGTTCGGGGGCTCGATGCGGAGTTCGTTGACGACCATGTCCTCTGGGGTGTCGAGGAGGCCGATGATGGTCTGCGCGATCGACTCCGGGCTCGTGGCGCGCGACGGGTCGTAGTCCGCGTCGTACTGCTCGCGCACGCTGCGCTGCATGTCGGTCGCGAAATGCGAGGGGTACACGCTGGTGACCCGCACACCGTTCGGCTGCTCCTCGCCGCGCAGCGCATCCGCCAGCGCCTTCAGCGCGTGCTTACTCGCGGCGTACGAGCTCCACTTCGGTCCGGCACTGAGGCCCGCGCCCGAGTTGACGAAGACGACGTGGCCGCGCGCCGCGCGCAGGGCCGGGAGCAGGACCCGGGTCAGTTCGGCCGGGGCGGTCACGTTGATCGCGAGCGTCCGCTCCCAGTGCTCGAGCGGCTGGTCTGCGATGAGGCCGATGTGGGCGATGCCGGCATTGTGGATCACGCCGTCGAGCCGTTCGAGGCCGAGCGCGGCCACCGCGTCCGCGATCGCTGCCGGTTCGGCCAGGTCGACCACGAGCTTCCGGTCATGCGGCACGCCATCCAGTGCGGACTCGCTGCGCGCGTGCGCGATCACCTTGTCGCCGCGCGCGGTGAGCTGCTCGGCCAGGGTGCGCCCGAGTCCGCGGCCCGCGCCGGTCACCAGAATCGTTTTCGACATGCCGTCACATTAACCGTTTTCATGGTTGCCTTCGGTCCGACTCCGCTCGGCATGAGGGCGGTAACGTATGGGGCATGATGGCCAGGACGAGCGGCAGTTCGGGCGGCGCCCGCAAGGGGGGCACGGTCCGCAAGAGCAGTGCACCCGCGGCGCGCCGCAAGCCGACCTCCGCCGCCAAATCGCCTGCGAAGCCCGCCCCCCGCAAGGCGGCCAAACAGAGCTCGAAGAAGACGGCCGCCAAGAAGACCACCGCCAAGCGCGCCGCCAAGCAGAGCTCGAGAAAGACGCCGGCCGCGAAGCGCAAAGGCATGGACGCGGTCCCCGGGCCGCTCGAAGCGCTCGGCCTCGGCCTGCGCGGCCTGTGGGTCGGCACCGCCCGCTCTACGGGCTGGATGGCCCGTTCCGTCGGCAAGGAGGCCGCCACGGCCCGCGACATCGATCCCGCGCACCGTCGAGACGGCCTCGGGCTCTTCCTCATCGCCATCGCGATCGTCCTGGCCTGCGCGGTCTGGTTCGACGTGGCCGGGCCGATCGGGGAGCGCCTCGCGTTCATCCTCGACTGGCTGCTGGGCCTCGCCACCCGCGCGCTGCCGGTCCTGCTGGTCCTGTGGGGACTGCGGGTCATGCGGCAGGTGCCGCCGGAGGACGCGCACGGCCGCTCGCTCGTCGGCTGGACCTCGATCTGGCTCTCGAGTCTCGGTCTGCTGCATCTGATCTCGGGCCTGCCGTCCGATATGGGCGAGCGCATGGTCGCGGGCGGCCAGATCGGCTGGATCGTGGGCGGCGGCCTCGCGCTGGGCGTCTCGGCGTACGTGGCGTTCCCGCTGCTGATCCTGCTGCTGCTCTTCGGGGTGCTGGTGGTGACGGCGACGCCGCTGAACCAGGTGCCGTACAAGCTCGGCCGCCTCTGGGACCTGGCGACCGGCCGGGTCGACGCCTATGAGGACGACGACGAGGAGGGCGAGGAGCCCGCCTCCCGCAAGACCCGCGCCGAGAGCCGCGAGGCGAAGCGGCTCAAGGAGGAAGAGGCCCGCCGGGTCCACCGCGCGACGACCGTCCTGCCGCGCCTCGCCCCCGAGGAGGTCCCGGAGCTCAACTCCGAGCACGTCGCGGCCCGCGACTCGACCCCGATAGCCGAGCCCGAGCCGGTGCGCGAACCGCCGAAGCACTCGCCGCCGCCCAAGCGCATCGAGCAGCCGACCCTGTCGGACGGCGGCGCGGCCATGGACGGCGACTACCGGCTCCCGTCGATGGACCTGCTCCCGGTCGGCCCGACCGCCAAGAAGCGTTCCAAGGCCAACGACTCGGTCATCGCCGCGCTCCAGGAGGTGTTCGCGCAGTTCCAAGTGGACGCGGCGGTCACCGGGTTCACGCGCGGTCCGACCGTGACCCGCTACGAGGTCGAGCTGGGGCCGGCGGTGAAGGTCGAGCGGATCATCCAGCTCTCGAAGAACATCGCCTACGCCGTCAAGAGCTCCGACATCCGCATCATCAACCCGATCCCGGGCAAGAGCGCGGTCGGCGTCGAGATCCCCAATACGGACCGCGACGACGTGGCGCTCGGCGATGTCCTGCGCTCGCCGCTGGCGCAATCGGACGCCCACCCGATGATCGTCGGCCTGGGCAAGGACGTCGAGGGCGGCTACGTCCTCACCAACCTGACGAAGACCCCGCACCTCTTGGTCGCCGGCGCCACGGGCTCGGGCAAATCGAGCCTCATCAATACTCTGCTCGTGTCGATGCTGGTCCGGGCCACGCCTGAGCAGGTGCGGCTGCTGCTCATCGACCCCAAGCGGGTCGAGCTCACCAACTACGAGGGCGTGCCGCACCTCGTCCATCCCATCGTCACCAATCCGAAGAAGGCGTCCGACGCCCTCCAGTGGGTGGTCAAAGAGATGGACATGCGCTACGAGGACCTCGCGAAGGCCGGTGTGCGCCATGTGGACGACTTCAACCGGAAGGTGCGCTCGGGCGAGCTGAAGACCGACCCGGCCTCGGGCCGCGAGCTGCGCCCGCACCCGTACCTGCTGGTGATCGTGGACGAGCTGGCGGACCTCATGATGGTCGCGGCCAGGGACGTCGAGGAGTCGGTCGTCCGCATCACCCAGCTGGCCCGCGCGGCCGGCATCCACCTGGTGCTCGCCACGCAGCGGCCCTCAGTGGACGTCGTCACCGGCCTCATCAAGGCCAACGTCCCTTCGCGACTCGCGTTCTCGACCTCCTCGCTCGCCGATTCCCGGGTCATTCTCGACCAGCCCGGGGCGGAGAAGCTGGTCGGCCGCGGCGACGGGCTCTTCCTGCCGATGGGGGCGTCCAAGCCCGAGCGCATCCAGGGCGCGTGGGTCAGCGACGCCGAGATCGAGGCGGTCGTGGAACATGTGAAATCCCAGATGGAGCCGCAGTTCATCGAAGAGGTCACCGCGACCCCGGGCTCGACCCGCGAGATCGACCCGGACATCGGGGACGACCTGGAGCTGCTCATCCAGGCGATCGAGCAGGTCGTGACCACGCAGTTCGGTTCGACCTCGATGCTGCAGCGCAAGCTGCGCGTCGGGTTCGCGAAGGCCGGGCGGCTCATGGACCTCATGGAGACGCGCGGCGTGGTCGGGCCCTCGGAGGGCACGAAGGCCCGCGACGTGCTGGTCAAGCCCGAGGAACTGGACGGCGTCATCGCCTCGCTGCAGGGCTGAACGAACGTGAAAGGGCCGGTCCGCGGACCGGCCCTTTCACGTTCGCTATTCGAAGCTGACGGCGATCTCGTGGTTCTTGTCGCCGGTGATCGGCAGCGAGATGTCCTCCTCGGGCCACTTGACCGGGCCCTTCGGGTGGAAGTTCAGGGTGAACGCGAGGGCGTCCGCGGGCACGTCGTACGTGAGGGTGAACGTGCGCCAGACGCCGTTGCTCAGGTCCTCGTCCGCGTGGTCGGCGCTGAGGGCCGTGAGCGCGGCGCCGTCGGGGCCCGCGACCTTCAGGGCGTCGTCGAGGTCGATGCCCCATTCGAGGCCGCTGGCCGACTGGAGCCACCCGAACTCGATCGTCAGGAGCGCCCGGTCCGGTTCGGCGACCCAGCCCGTGCCGGGCTGGAACACCTCGCGGGTCAGGGAGAACTGGGTCTGGTAGACCCAGTCGTCGAACCAGTACTCGTAGCTGCCCTTGGTCGTGTAGCCGTCGACCGAGCCTTCCACCATCTCGGTGTCGACCGCGGTCGTGCCGGTGTAGAGCGCCTGGATGAGCCCTTCGCGGGTGCGTTCGCGCAGGTCCATGGTCTGCGTGCGCTCGGCGTCGACCACTTCGAGGGTGATCGGGGCGTCCTTCTTCGCGACGGTGAAGAAGACCTCGCCGGGGGCGGGCACCTCGCCGTCGAAGTCCCACGCGCGGTCGCCGATCTTCAGCGTCGCGGAGAGCTCGCCGGCCTCGGCGGTGTACGGGGCCGTGGCCCCGGGGTCGGGCGCGAACTGGACGAGGGTGAACTCGTACCCGGGCTCGGGCGAGTACAGGTTCGCCTGCTCGCCGAACAGGTAGTCGAGCTGGAAGCCCTCGGGCAGGGCGTCGAAGGACGCGACGCACTCGACGCGGAGCGCGAAGTGCGCGCCCAGGAGGAGGCCTTCGTCGCCGGCGAACCGCGACTCGTCGTCGGCGGGGCACACCGAGACCGGGATCTCGTCGCTCGAGAGCGCGTAGCCGGCGCGCGTGTGCAGCGTGCCGGTGGGCGGGGCGCCGCACGCGGCGACCGCCAGCACCGCGGCGGTGGCGCCGAGTGCGAGGACGGAGCGGCGGAGGGCACGGTGATGGGCTGGGGCGATGTCTTTGGGGGACATGGGACAAGCCTAGGGTATGGCGGCCACGGGCGGTGATCCACTGTTGCCCCTGCCCAGACCCACCGTGAATAGGTCGGATTGTCCGCTCCGTAATCGCCTATAACGACCCGATCGGCGCACGGTAGGCAAGTCCGCTCACGGCGTCAGTCCCCATGTCGACCAGTGTCACTGTGGCCCGCCCCGCCGCCGGGGGCATTCGCGCCCCGCCGGTAGGTACGCTTTCCTGGTGTCTGCAGCTCATTCGACCCGTTCCGAGGATTCGACCGCACGCGAAGCCGGCAAGAGCGTCGCGCTCCTGACCCTCGGCTGCGCCCGCAACGAGACCGACTCCGAGGAGCTGGCCGCCCGCCTCGCCGCCGGCGGTTGGCGCATCAGCGACGACGGCGAGAACGCCGACGTCGTCATGGTCAACACCTGCGGTTTCATCGAGCAGGCCAAGACCGAGTCCATCGACGTCCTTCTCGACGCCTCCTCGACCGGCGCGAAGGTCGTCGCGACCGGCTGCATGGCCGAGCGCTACGGCCGCGAGCTCGCCGAGAGCCTCCCCGAGGCCGACGCCGTGCTCGGCTTCGACCACTACCCGGACATGGCCGCCCGCCTCGACGACATCCTCGCCGGGCGCACGGTCGAGTCCCACCAGCCCTCGGACCGCCGCAAGCTCCTGCCGCTGGCCCCGGCCGCGCGCCAGAGCGCCGCCGCCGTCGTCCCCGGCCACTCGCGGGCCGCCCAGGCGGACGCCGCCCACCTCGGTGCCGGTGCCCCGCAGCACCTCGCGGTCGTGCGCAAGCGCCTCACCGACGGCCCCGTCGCGAACCTCAAGCTCGCGTCCGGCTGCGACCGCCGCTGCACCTTCTGCGCGATCCCGTCCTTCCGCGGGTCGTTCGTCTCCCGCACCCCCGAGGAGATCCTGGCCGAGGCCGCGTGGCTCGCCTCCGAGGGCGTCAAGGAGCTCAACCTCGTCTCCGAGAACACGACCTCTTACGGCAAGGACCTCGCGGACTCCCAGGCGCTCGAGCACCTGCTCGAGAACATGGCCGCCATCGACGGCATCGAGTGGATCCGCCTCTCCTACCTGCAGCCGGCCGAGCTGCGCCCGAGCCTCATCGAGGCGATGCACCGCACCGAGAAAGTCGTGCCGTACTTCGACCTCTCGTTCCAGCACTCGTCCGCGAAGGTGCTGCGCCGGATGCGCCGCTTCGGCTCGACCGAGAACTTCCTGGCCCTGCTCAAGCAGATCCGCGACGTCGCCCCGCTCGCCGGGGCCCGCACCAACGTCATCGTCGGCTTCCCCGGCGAGACCGAGGAGGACGTCGAGGAGCTCATGGGCTTCCTCGAAGAGGCCCGCCTCGACTCCACGGGCGTGTTCGCCTACTCCGACGAGGACGGCACCGAAGCGGTCGCCCTCGACGGCCACGTGGACGAGGACGTCGTCTCCGAGCGCCACACCCGCGTCTCGATGCTCGTCGACGAGCTGGTGAGCCAGCGCGCCGCCGACCGCGTCGGCGAGGTCATGCAGGTCCTCGTCGAGTCCGTGGAGGACGACGGCGTGGACGGGCGCGGCGCGCACCAGGCCCCCGAGGTCGACGGCACGATCGCCCTGGTGGGCGAGGTCGACGGTCTCGAGGTCGGCGATTTCGTGACCGCGAAGGTGATCGACTCGAACGGCGTCGACCTCGTGGCGGAGATCGTCGAGGAGGCCTGGTGACCACTGAGGAGAGGCCGGTCTCGCCGTGGAACATCGCGAACGTGGTGACGGTGGCCCGGATCTTCCTGGTGCCGGTCTTCGCGGTGTTCGTGGTCCTTTCGGGGATGGAGCACTCGGGTTGGCGGATGGCCGCGTGCGCGCTGTTCGTGTTCATCTCGGCGACGGACTTCGTGGACGGCTGGCTGGCGCGCTCGCGCGGGCTCGTCACGGATTTCGGGAAGCTCGCGGACCCGATCGCGGACAAGGTCCTCATCGGCACGTCGCTGGTCCTGCTGAGCTATTACGACCAGATCCCCTGGTGGGTGACCGTGGTCATCCTCGTGCGGGAACTGGGGATCACGGCGCTGCGGGTGGCGGTGCTGCGGCGGAAGGTGATCGCGGCGGACCGGGGCGGGAAGCTCAAGACGGTCCTGCAGATCACGGCCGTGGCCTGGTACCTGTGGCCGTGGCCGTCGCCGATGGACGCGGTGGGCCCGTGGCTGATGGGGGCCGCGCTGGTTCTCACCGTGGCGACGGGAATGGATTACCTCTGGAAAGCATTCAAAACAGAGAAGAGCGAAACGGACCGGGCGAGCTAGGCTTGCCGGACCCACCTAAGCTCATATGAGCTATCGCGGCGCGGAGGAGAATCCTATGGTGTTGTTGCGGGAACTGCTGGGAGAGACCCTGCGGCGCCGCCGCCGCGCGCAGAAGCGGACGCTGCGGGACGTGTCGAAGCAGGCCAACGTGAGTCTGGGCTACCTCTCCGAGATCGAGCGCGGCCACAAGGAGCCCTCGAGCGAGCTGCTCGCCTCGGTGTGCGGCGCGCTGCAGGTGCGCCTCTCCGAGGTGCTGGCGGAGGTCTCGCGCGAGGTCGCGATCCACGAACGCGGGGAAGAGACGCCGCAGGGCCGCCAGGTCGCGGTGCTGCCGCTCCGGGACAAAGAGGCGCAGGAAGAGGTGCTCCGCCGCCGCCGTGCGCTGTCGGCCGCGCCCCCTTCCATCGCGCAGGTCCGGTCCCGGCACCGTCGTGGCGAGGTGACCGATTCGGTGGTCCGCGCGGCGGCCTGAAACCGACCCATGATGTAGTTTTGGCGATTGAGGCGTCACCCTGTCCCACGCACGTGGCGCGGATGCCCGACACTAGAAGCATGTCGGCGTTGCAATCACCGGAAGGACCCCGATAATGGCCAATCCGTTCGTCAAGGGCTGGAAATACATGATGGCGCTCTTCGGTGCGAAGATCGATGAGCACGCCGACCCGAAGATCCAGATCCAGCAGGCGATCGAGGAAGCGCAGAAGCAGCACCAGGCGTTGGTGGGGCAGGCGGCTTCTGTGATCGGGAACCAGCGCCAGTTGGAGATGAAGCTCAACCGCTCGATGGCCGAAGTGGAGCGTCTGCAGGCGCAGGCGCGCCAGGCCCTGGTGCTGGCGGACAAGGCGCGCGCCGACGGCGATGAGCAGAAGGCGCAGCAGTTCGAGTCCACCGCCGAGATCCTGGCGGGTCAGCTGGTCTCCACCGAACAGTCCCTTGAGGACATGAAGGTGATGCACGACCAGGCGCTCACCGCTGCGGACCAGGCCAAGAAGGCCGTCGAGAACAACCAGATGATCCTGCAGCAGAAGCTGCAGGAGCGCACGAAGCTGCTCGGCCAGCTCGAGCAGGCGAAGATGCAGGAGACGATCGCGTCCTCGCTGGAGTCGATGTCGCAGACCGCCGCCCCGGGCAACGTGCCGAACTTCGACGAGATCCGCGACAAGATCGAGGGCCGCTACGCGTCCGCGATGGGCCGCGCCGAGCTCGCCTCGAACTCGGTGGAGGGCCGCCTCCTCGAGGTCAACCGCGCCACGCGCGACATGGCCGGCGCCTCGCGCCTGGACCAGATCCGCGCGTCCCTGGAGGGCGAGCAGCTCTCCGGCGGGAAGGCCGCGGGCCCGGCGATCGAGTCGAAGGAGTCGGTCACGAACGCCCGCCTCGCGGACATCCGCGCGTCCCTCGGCAACGACGAGGGCACGGCCGAGCCTGAGGCCGACAAGACCAAGAGCTGATCCAGGAGGGACCCCCGGTGGACGCGAAGGACCGCAAGCGCGCGTTGAAGCGCCTGCGCTCCCGGTTGTCCTCCGCCAAGTTCTGGACCACGACAGCGGGAGGCGCTGCCGCCGGCAGCGCCTTCTTCATGCCCTACGCCGGTCTCGGTGCGCCCGACGGCGTCTGGGTGACGATCGCGGGCTTCTCGACGGCGATGGCGGTCGTCCGCTGGCTCGACTACCGGCGCCTCGCACGGGTGATTCCGGCCGCCGAGCGGGCGTCCCTGGAGCTGCACGGCCCCGCGCAGCTGTCCAAGGAGGCGCGCGGCCTGTTCGGCGAGACGGCCGAGGCGATCCGGCGCGGGCGCATCCGCGCGCAGTTCCGCCGCAGCCGCGCCCTGCAGCCGTACGAGCGCCTGGAGCGGGCCTCGATCGCGGCCGAGCAGATGGCGAAGCGGCTCGAAGGAAACGACGAGGCGGTCGCGATCCTCGCCGGGGCGTCGAAGGCCGGGCAGGAGCTGTACCGGCTCGCGTTGGGCGTCAAGGACGTCGAAGCGGCGATCGCGATCGCGCCCGAGGTGAAGCGCGCCGGGTTGGGCGCGAACCTCGACCGGATGGTGGAGCGCCTGGAGACGGGCGTGGCCGCCTACGAGGACATGGTGAGCGCGGCGGGGGAGTGCCTGGCCGGCTCGATCGGGCTGCAGCAGGCGCTGTCGGCCCACCGTGCGGACGAGACGCTGGACCTGCTCACGGACGCCGCCGACCGGCTCCGGGCGGCGGGGGTCGCGGCGAGCGAGATCCGCGGGAGCGTCGGCCCTCCGCCGACTGGGTGAGTGCCCCGCCACGCCCGCAACCTGCGTAAATATATGAGTTTGTCTCATTTGGTGTAATTTCAAGATGAAGACGCTCATGCTCAAGGCCGCCGCGTGCTCAGCCGCGATCCTGCTGTCCGCGGCCGCCCCAGCTCAAGCCGACCCCGTCCCCGACAGCGCGGTCAAGCTGTTCCTCAAAGACCACCCGGAGCTGCCGATGGCCGCCGCCGACGGCGGCCCCCGGCTCTCCGCCGACGGCGACCTCTGGGAGCTCGGCGGCGAGGCCAGTCCCATGCAGGACCTCGGCGATACCCAGATCGTCCACCAGGCCACGGGGCAGTGCCTCACGGCCGACACGAGCGGCGGCGGGGCGACCGTCCCGGTGGCCCTCGCCGACTGCGCGACCGCGATCTCCTGGACGATCGTCTACGACAAGGCCGGCCACCGGGACTTCCGCTTCGTCGCGGCGGGGGACTACCTCCTCGGCCTGCGCGAACGCGCCGACGCCGTCGACGGCGCCGAGGTTCTCGCCGTCCGCTCGGATCCGGGCGACAGCCTGCACTTCCACGAATGGCTGACCGAGTCCCAGGACGAGGCCACGCCGCCGCCCGGCCCAGACCCGTCCGACCCGAGCTCGAACGAGGCGACCGCCTCCGAGGCCGTCCCGGAGACCTCCCCTGAGGAGGCCGTCCCGGTCGCCGCGCTCCCGACCACCGGCGCCGCCGTCGGCGTCGCCGTCGGGTCCGGCGCGGCGGCGCTCGCGGGCGGCGCGGCCCTCGTCCTGTGGTGGCAGCGCCGCCGCGCGCTCCGCTCGGACTGGTGAGAACCCAAGGCGCGCAAGCCTTCGGGACAAATCCTCACGACACACTGAATCCCATGATATGGGAAATGGTGGTTCGGGTGACCGGCCGGTGGCATACTACTTTTCGTGACCTTCCAGCTCATGATTAGCTGCGGGCGTTCCGCGGAGCATCTGCGTTAGATGCCGCCGCCGAACGCCAGACCTCCTGCTGCCCGCAGGGGGTCTTTTTCGTTCAGGGCAAACGAACGTTCAGGTGGGCCCCGCAGCGGCCCGACCAAAGAGATAGAAACCTGGAGCACCAAGTGACGCAACCAGACCCGCAAACCGGCAGCGACCCTGCGAACAGCGGCGGGGACTTCCACGTCTTCGACACCACGCTCCGTGACGGCGCGCAGATGGAGGGCCTCCGCTACTCCGTCGCCGACAAGCTCGCCGTCGCCGAACTCCTCGACGAGCTCGGCGTCGACTACATCGAGGGCGGCTGGCCCGGCGCGATCCCCTCGGACACGGAGTTCTTCGCCCGCGCGGCCGAGGAGCTGAACTTCAAGCACGCCAAGCTCGTCGCCTTCGGCATGACCCGCCGCGCCCACTCCAGCGCCGCCGAGGACCCCGGCTTCCAGGCCCTCCTCGACTCCCGCGCCCCCGTCCTCTGCCTCGTCGCCAAGTCCGACATGCGCCACGTCGAGCAGGCCCTCAAGACCACCGCCGAAGAGAACCTGGCGATGATCGCCGACTCCGTGCGCACCGGCCGCGAGCACGACCGCCAGGTCTTCATCGACTGCGAGCACTTCTTCGACGGCTTCCGCCACGACCCCGAGTACGCCACCCTCGTCGTGCGCACCGCGCTCGAGGCCGGCGCCGAAGCGGTCGTCCTCTGCGACACCAACGGCGGCCGCATCCCCTCCGACATCACCGAGGCCGTCACCGAACTGCGCCGCCGCCTCGAAGCGGTCCTCCCGCGCGAGCGCGTACGCCTCGGCATGCACGCCCAGAACGACACCGGCTGCGCCGTCGCCAACACCCTCGCCGCCGTCCAGGCCGGCGTCATGCACGTCCAGGGCACCGCCAACGGCTACGGCGAGCGCCCCGGCAACGCCAACCTCTTCAGCGTCATCGCGAACCTCGAGACCAAGCTCGGCATGAAGGTCCTCCCCGACGGCGGCCTCGAGCAGCTCACCCGCATCTCCCACGCGATCGCCGAGATCGCCAACATGATCCCCGACGAGCACGCCCCCTACACCGGGCACGCCGCGTTCGCCCACAAGGCCGGCATCCACGCCTCCGCCATCAAGGCCGACCCGGCCCTCTACAACCACGTCGACCCCACCGTCGTCGGCAACGACATGCGCATCCTCGTCACCGAGATGGCCGGCCGCGCCTCCGTCGAGCTCAAAGGCCGCGAACTCGGCATCGACCTCTCCGGCGACAAGGAAGCGCTCGACCGGATCACCAAGCGCGTCAAGGAACTCGAATCCAAGGGCTGGTCCTTCGAGGCCGCCGACGCGTCCTTCGAACTGCTCGTGCGCGACGAAGTGGAAGGCGGCCTGCCCCGGCCGTTCAAACTCGACACCTACCGCGTCATCGTCGACCACGACCCGAACGGCGCGACCGTCGCCGAGGCCACCGTCCGCCTGGACATCAACGGTGAACACGGCGAAGCCGTTGAGCACAGGATCGCCACCGCGCAGGGCAACGGCCCGGTCAACGCCCTCGACGCGGCCCTGCGCAGCGCCCTGGCCGCCCGCCACCCGCGCCTCGCCGAGCTCACCCTCTCCGACTTCAAGGTCCGCATCCTCGCCGGCTCCAAGGGCACGGACGCGGTCACCCGCGTCCTCATCTCGATGAGCGATGGCGAAGCCGAGTGGACCACGGTCGGCGTGGCCCCCAACCTCATCGAGGCCTCCTGGAACGCGCTGGCCGACGGTCTCGCGTACGGCCTCAACCGGCGCAAGCCGTCCAAGTCCTGACCTCCTACCGCGCCGCGCGCCGCCTCACGACGGCGGGCGCGGCACCGAGCCGGCCCGGTCCACGAGACCAGGTCCGAGCCTGAACCGCGCCGATCGCGCGGAAGGCGAGAAAAAGGGCCCGATCAGCAGATCGGGCCCTTTGCGCTGCGCCGCTCAGTCGAAGACGGCGAGGCGCTTCTGCTCCTGCGTGCCGCCGCCGAAGGTGGTGAAGGACCCGCCGACGGCCAGGTTCGCGCCGGACGGGTTCGCGGTCGCGTCCCAGGCGCCGACGACGCCGTTCGCGGCCGGGTTCCAGTCCAGGAGCTTGCCGTTCATGTCGACCGCGAGGAGCTTGCCGCGCTGGGCGCGCACCCCGTCGACGCACTGGCCGAGCGGCCCGGCGTGGTTGTTGACGCAGGCCTTGTCGAAGTGGCCGCCGCCGATGACGGTGGAGCCCCACACCTCGACGGTCTGCATGCCGCCGTCGACGGCCTGGTACCAGAGGGTCTCGCCGGTCGTCGTGAACGCCCGGATCTCGCCGCCGCGCCCGTCGAGCGCCGCGTACACGCGGTCGCCGGCGACGACGACCTCGCGGGTCAGGACGTACACCTTGGACTCGAACCCCGGGTCGACCGCGCCCGTGGACGGGTTCACGGCGCCGAGCTTGCCGTACTTCTTCTCGCCCGCGATCGTCGCGAACGCGCCGGCGACGTACAGGCGGTCGTGGCCGTACTGCAGGTCGCGCACGGCCCCTTCGGCCACGGCCGGCTTGAACGTGGTGACGGGCGCGCCGTCGACGGCGCTGACGGCCGCGAGCGCGGGCTGCGCGAAGCCGCCGACGGTGAGGAACGTGCCGCCCAGGTACACGGTGGAGCCGACCGGCTCGATCGCGTACACCGTCGCCGAGGGCTTCGGGTTCCAGGCTGTGTCCAGTTTGCCGGTCTCGAGCGAGAAGCGGGCCACGCGGGAGCGGGCGACCCCGTCGACCTCGGTGAACTTCCCGGCGATGTACAGGAAGCCGCCGCCGGTCTTGACCTCGTGCACCGATCCGTTGAGGACCGGCGCGAAGGGCAGGAGCGCCCCGGTGGTCGAGTCCACGGCCGCCAGGTAGCTGCGCGGCGCGAACGTGCCGTCCATGTTGCGGGCGCGGGTGAAGGCCCCGCCCGAGTAGACGACGTCGCCGTCGTAGTCCACCTTGTAGACCTGGTCGTTGAACGAGGCGGACGTCTGCGGCAGGCTGGAGTCGATCGCCCCGGCCGGCGTCTGCGCGAGGAACAGGGCCCCGAGCAGGACGAAGAGTGTGATCAAACGACGCATCTCGGCAGTGTTGCACGCAATCGGGCACTCTCCACGCATCCGCGACGGCGCGTCACGGTGGTGTGACTCCCTTTCCCTGTGGATGGGCGTTTTCCAATGGAGACGGCGCACGCCTCGCGTTCGCGGGCGCGGAACGCGGTGCACGCGTCACCGCAGGACTGGTGCGGCCGTACTAGAGTTGACGTGTGACTTCCTACAAGACCGATCGTGCCCGCGCGGCGGCGATGGCCGCGGATTCGGCCGTGTACGGACGCCGCCGCTTCGCGACCGGCTTCTTCCTCGGCTTCGTGATCCTCGTGATCGCGGCCTTCGCCTTCGGCTTCGTCCTCGTGGGCGACATCGGCGAGACCGTGAAGGTCCGCTTCGGCGCCACTGGCCTCTCGCTGCTCGTCGCCACGCCGCTGACCTTCGTGCTCGGCTTCCTGATCGGCATGTTCGGGAAGGTCCGCCGCCTCGGCATGGGGATCGTCGTGGGCGCGCTCGTCGGCACCGTGATCATCGGCGGCATCTTCCTGCTCGTGCGCTAGCGCGCTGCAGGCACCGCGCGGCCGGCGACAGCGTGATTCAGCCGCGCTCCGCGCGGTAGTGCGTCGACCCCGCCCCGACCCCGAACTAAGCTGAGGCCGCAAGGTCAAACCAGTCTTCAGAGAGGGGCCGACTGTGCGGATCGCGCGGATCGCTCAACCCACCGGCATGTCCTTCGCCGTCCTGGAAGGCGAGGGCTCCGGTGCCACCGCGGCCGAGATCGAGGGCCACCCGTTCGCGCAGATCAAGCTCACCGGCCAGCGCTGGGCGCTCGAGGACGTGCGGCTGCTCGCCCCGATCCTGCCGTCCAAAGTGGTGTGCGTGGGGCGCAACTACGCCGACCACGCCGCCGAGCTCGGCAACGAGGTCCCCAAGGAGCCCCTGATCTTCCTCAAACCGTCCACTTCGGTGATCGGCCCGAGCGAGGCCATCCGGCTCCCGGCCGTCGCCGACCAGGTCGAGCACGAGGCCGAGCTGGCCGTCGTGATCGGACTGCACGGCGCGCGCGGGCTCGACCGCGAGGCCGCGAAGAGCGCGATCTACGGGTACACCTGCGCCAACGACGTGACGGCGCGCGACATCCAGCGCCAGGACGTGCAGTTCACGCGCGCGAAGGGCTTCGACTCGTTCTGCCCGATCGGGCCGTGGATCGAGACCTCGCCCGAGGTCGACATGGCCGACGCCGAGGTCCGATGCGAGGTCAACGGCGAGGTGCGGCAGCTCGGCTCGACGAAGGACATGGTCTTCGACCCGGCCGCGATCGTCGCCTACGTGTCGCAGGTGATGACGCTGCTGCCGGGCGACGTGGTGCTCACCGGCACGCCCGCCGGCGTGGGGCCGCTCCAGGCCGGCGAGACCGTCTCCGTTTCCATCGCCGGCATCGGCACACTGTCCAACAAGGTGGTTCCCAGTGAGTAACGTCCGCACCCGCTTCTGCCCCAGCCCGACCGGGACCCCGCACGTGGGCCTGGTGCGCACCTGCCTGTTCTCGTGGGGCTACGCCCGGGCCAAGGGCGGCGAGTTCGTGTTCCGCATCGAGGACACCGACGCGGCCCGCGACACCGAGGAGTCCTACAACCAGCTGGTCGAGGCGCTCTCGTGGCTGGGCATGACCTGGGACGAGGGGCCCGACATCGGCGGGCCGTACGCACCGTACCGGCAGTCGCAGCGGCTCGACGTGTACGCGGACGTCATCAAGCGGCTCCTCGACGGCGGATACGCCTACGAGGCGTTCTCGACCAACGAGGAGGTCGAGGCCCGCCACCGCGCCGCCGGGCGCGACCCGAAGCTCGGGTACGACAACTTCGACCGCGACCTCACCGACGAGCAGAAGGCCGCCTTCCGCGCCGAGGGCCGCAACCCCGTGTACCGGATGCGGATGCCCAACGAGGACATCACCTTCCGGGACGCGGTGCGCGGCGACGTGACGACCCCGGCCGGCACGGTGCCCGACTACGTGATCGCGCGCGGCGACGGCTCGCCGCTGTACACGCTCACCAACCCGGTCGACGACGCGATCATGAAGGTCAACATGGTGACCCGCGGCGAGGACCTGATGCCCTCGACGCCGCGCCAGATCGTCATGTGGCGCGCGCTCGTCGAGCTGGGCATCGCCGACGCCGAGCCCGAGTACGCGCACCTGCCGCTCATCGTGGACGAGCGCGGCAAGAAGATGTCCAAGCGCGACCCGCGCTCGAACCTCCTGCAGTACAAGGAGGCCGGGTACCTGCCCGAGGGCGTGCTCAACTACGTGGCGACCCTCGGCTGGTCGATCTCGGGCGACCGCGACGTGTTCACCGTGGCGGAGTTCCTCGAGGCCTTCGACCTGCACGACGTGAAGTCGAACCCGGCGAGGTTCGACGAGAAGAAGTTCGACGCGATCTGCTCGGACCACTTCCGGGCGGTCGACGCCGGGGAGCTCATCGGGATGCTCGTGCCGCGCCTCCAGGACGCCGGGCTGCTCGGCGCGGAGGTCACGGCCGAGCAGTCGCATGTGCTCGAGGTGGCCGTGCCGCTCGTGCAGGAGCGGTGCACGACCCTCGCGCAGGCCGTGGAGATGCTGCGGTTCCTGTTCTGCGGCACCGAGGTCGAGCTCGACGAGGACAGCGCGAAGAAGACCTTCAAGGACGATGCGGCGCAGGTGCTCGACGCCTCCATCGCGTCCCTCGAGGGCATCGACTGGACCACCGCGGCGATCGAGGAGGCCCTCAAGGCCGCGCTCGTGGACGGCCTGGGCCTCAAGCCCCGCAAGGCCTTCGGCCCGGTGCGGGTGGCGATCAGCGGCAAGACCGTCTCGCCGCCCCTGTACGAGTCGATGGAGCTCCTGGGCAAGGACGTGAGCCTCGCGCGCCTGCGCGCGGCCCGCGCCACCTTCTAAGCGCCGCAAGCGAAACGGCCCCGTCCATGCGGACGGGGCCGTCCGCGTTCGCACGCGTCCACTACTGTGCATTGCATGGTACTGTGGATTGCGTGGACAGATCGCAACTGCTCAAGGGCCTGCTCGACATCATCGTCCTGCGCGTCCTCGAGCGCCAGGACGGCTACGGGTACGAGATCCTCAACCGGCTGCGCGCCGCGGGCTTCGACGAGCTCGGCGACGCCTCCGTCTACGGCACGCTCCGGCGGCTCTACCGCGCCGGCTACCTGTCCACCTACGTGCAGCCGAGCGACTCGGGCCCGCACCGCAAGTACTACGCGCTCACCGAACCCGGCCGGAAGTACCTCCGCCAGGCCCGCGAGGCCTGGGAGGACGTGAGCGCCAAGATGCGAGTGCTGTTCGACGTGCCCACGGAAGGCCGACCATGACCCACACCCCGACCGACGCCGACTACCGCGATGCCGTCGAGCGCCACCTCGACGTCCTTCTCCAGGAGATCCGCCTCGACCTCGCCGCCGGCCTGCGCGCCCACCTCGCGGACGTCGCCGCCGGACTCCGGCCCGGCGAGACCCTCGAGCACCGCCTCGGCAGCCCCGAAGCGTGCGCCGCCGCCGTCCTCGGCTTCAGCAGCGCCCTCGAAACCTTCGCGCACGACCATGCAACGGCGCCGCCGCCGCGACCGGTCTTCACAGCATGAGCACCACCCGACTTCCACCCGCAGCCTGCAACGGTCAGCCAAGAAGGGCAGCACCATGACGACCACACCCGACCGGTCCACCGAGATCGCGTCCTACCTGGCCGCGGTCGAGCGGCACCTCAACGACCTGCCCTCCCACATCCGGCAGGACCTCATGTCCGAACTCGACGCCCACCTGACCGAGGTCGCCGCCGACCTCGAACCCGGCGCCGTCCTCCGCGACCTCCTCGGCAGCCCCGAGGCCTACGCCCGCGAACTGCGCGAGACCGCCGAGGTCGACAAGGAGCCCGTCACCACCCGCATGCGCCGCAAGCTCTCCGAGACCGCCGCCCCCGCCCTCGCCGGCCTCAAGGGCGCCGCGGACCGGTACGCCGCCAGCACCGGCCACGCCGACGCCGCCGAACTGCGCGAGCGCCTCCGCCCCGGCTGGTGGGTCCTGCGCGGCGCGATCGCCGCCGCCCTCTTCGTCTACTGGCTCTCCGCCGCCCAGTACGGCGTC
Organism: Glycomyces lechevalierae; assembly: GCF_027622945.1. Taxonomy (GTDB): domain Bacteria; phylum Actinomycetota; class Actinomycetes; order Mycobacteriales; family Micromonosporaceae; genus Glycomyces; species Glycomyces rutgersensis. Next base: position 56,185 of record NZ_JAPZVQ010000015.1, read on the forward strand.
ACCGGGTACTCGATCTTCGGCTCCCTCCCGGGCCTGCTGCTCATGGCCGCGGTGCTGCTCGTCTGCGTGTGGGCCTCGATGCGCCTCGGCGCGAAGTCCCTCGAATGGCGCGGCCGCCGCCGCCGCTGGATGATCGCCGGCGGGATCGCGCTCGTCGCGCTGGCGGGCTACCAGTTCGCGTGGCTCTACACGGCCTCCTCGGTCGACCTCATCTCGTCGGCCGGCTACGAGGACGACACGTACACGTACACGCAGGGCCAGGACGTCACCGACATCTACGCCTACGACGAGAACGGCAACCCGCTCACGGGCGTGTACCTGTTCGACCAGAACGGCAACCCGCTGTGGATCGGCGACCCGTACGCGTGCGAGACCGCCCCCGGGAACCCGTTCGACGCGCCGCCCACGGACGAATGGGGCAACGAGCTCGAGGAGCCGACCGCCACCGCCGACGACGCCCTCGGCTACCAGTACCCGCTGTGCGCGGGCGGCGCGGACGGCGCGGACGGCATCGCCCCGTCCGAGTCGGAGACGGCGGAGGAGCAGGCGAGCAGCGAGCTCCCGACCGAGAGCGCGGGCGCGGAGCAGTCGACCGCGCCCGCCCCGAGCGAGACCCCAAGCGACTCGCCGACCGAGTAACCCGAGGACCGGCCCCGCCGCGCGGCGGGGCCGTTTCCGGTCTTTCAGGACGATTCGGCCATGTTCACGTTCCACTATGACATTGATCTCAGTGGACCTCCGGCGCAGAAGGTCTGCCGGGGCGGGGCGGTGTCAATCGGCCGTTCGGAGGAGGCCCGCCGCCCGGGTCCCAGGAGGGGTGCCGCAGACCGCGCGATACCGGCGCTATCGGGCGAGACGGGCACCCGATAGGTTCGCTCGCATGTGGAGATGTGCCGTATTGGGGCGATTACTCAGCGGTACGGTCGGAGGTTTCGGGGCCCCTAGGGTTGCCCCGATGTTTACCCGCATGAAGCCTTCCCGTGCGCGGCACCGAGCCGAAGACCCCGAGCGGCACCCCGCCCGCAAGCGCGTCCTCGTCTCCGCTGCCGCCGTGCTCTTCGCTGTAGGCACCGCCAGCAGCGCGAGCGCCGCGATCATCAACACCGACGACCCGACCCCCGAGGAGCAGATCGCCGCCGAGATCGTCGCGGACGCCGGCAGCAGCGACCGCCAGTGGGACCAGGTCGCCCCGATGGAGAGCATCCTCCCCGTCAAGGCGTTGTCGGCCGAGCCGACCGAGAAGACCGCTGCCGCCGAGGTCCCCGAGCCCGAACCCGAGCCCGAGCCCGAGGCGCCCGCCGAGGAGAGCACCGAGTCCTCCGACGACGGCGGCGGCAGCGTCGACATCGCCGCCGACTGCTCCGAGTACTCCGGCAACAAGGCCATCGGCTGCACGATGACCCTCGAGGCCGGCTGGGACATGGACGAGGTCGGCTGCCTCATCAGCCTCTGGGACCGCGAGTCCGGCTGGGACGAGACCGCCTACAACTCCGGCTCCGGCGCCTACGGAATCCCCCAGTCGCTCCCCGGCGACAAGATGGCCGCCAACGGCGACGACTGGGAGACCAACCCGGCCACCCAGATCGCCTGGGGCCTCGACTACATCGAAGGCCGCTACGGCAGCCCCTGCGGCGCCTGGTCGCACAGCGAGTCCAACGGCTGGTACTAGAACACGCCTAAGCTCGAAACGAAAGCAAGCGGACCCGGAGTTCGCTGACCCGAGAGAGGCCCTAGCGCATCCGCGCCGGGGCCTCTCGCCCGTCCAGCGCCGCTTCCAGGCGGTTGAACAGGAACTGCAGGCTGCCGCGCAGATGCGCCTCGTCCTGCGAGCCGTCCCCGATGAGCGCCGTCAGCGCGAACTGCTCCGTGTAGTCCAGGCGGGTCCCGCCGTCCTCCGGCGCGAGCTCCACCGTCACCAGCGACACGGTCCGGCGCACCCCGTCGACCTGCAACTCGTAGCCGTAGACGAGCCGGCGCGGCGCCACCAGGTCGAAGAAGTGCGACCGCCACTCCACCAACTCAGGGGTCCCCGACGGTGCGAACAGCGCCCGCGCGGTCTCGCCCCCGCCGACCCGGAAATCCAGCTCGTGCGCCGCGTCCTCGCCGGGGATGCGGAACCAGCGGTCCCGCAGCGGGAATTCCGCGAACGCCGCCCACACCCGGTCCGGAGCCGCCGCGAGCACCCTTGAGTGCACCGCCGTGCCGTGCACGACCCGGTCGATCCCATTGCCCGCCAAGGCGTCCGTGCGCTGTTCTGCCATGCGCCGAGCCTAGCGCCCCGGGCCGCCGTCCCCGGTCTCCAGCGACGCCGCCCGCACCGAGCGCAGCAGCAGCCGCGGGTCCCCGAGCATCCGCTTCAGACGCCGCTCGAGCCCCGCGATCGGCGTCAGGTTCTGCGGCGCCCGCGCGTCCTTGTGCGCCGCCGAGCCCAGCGGCGGCAGTGACGCCGCGGTCGCGTCGGCGAGCGCGATCGCCGCCTCCTCGCTCAGATCGTCCGCCGCCTCGAGCCGCGCGATCCCCGCCCAGCCCCGCGACGACGTGCCCGGCAGCCGCAGATACCACGTGTACCGCGGCCAGCCCGACATGAGATGGAAGACGGGCGTCCGCTGGCCCGGCCGCAGCCGCTCCACGACCGCGTTCAACTCGCCCTGCAGATACGAGCGGTGATGGCTCTTGATGTACCCCACCGAATGCGGCAGGCGCGTGCGCCCCCGCAGCGGGCCGTCGAGCACCGACAGCTCCGCGTCCATGGTCACCAGCGACGACACCTTCGCCTCCAGCTCGGCCATCGCCGCCTGGGCCGTCGCGATGAGCTCGCCCGGATCCGCCGACTCCGCCTTGCGGAACGGGTAGCGCCCGAAATCGGCGCCCGGATCGACCGCCGCGAACAGGCCCCGCTCGACCGCGACCTCCACGACCGCCGCCTCAGGCGACGCGTGCCCGTCCAGGTCGCACGCCACGGCCCCGGCCGCCCACGACACGCACACGCCCGGCCAGCGCTCGCCGTCCTCGAACAGCTCCACGCGGGCGTCGATGCGGCGCACGCCGTCGACCACGACGATCCGGCGCGGCCCCGAAGCGGGCGCGTCGACCGGCCGCCAGTCGGCCGGCTCGAGCTCGACCCCGGCGTTCACGATGGCCTGGTTCGAGCGCGAGGGCGACTCGGGGTTGTCCGCGAAGGACGGGTCCCAGGCGTCGACGGTGATCTGCAAGGCGCACCTGCTTTCCAGAACGATTGCGGCCCAGACTACTGCTCACCGTCGACGCCCTCGCGGGCCGCGCTACGAAATCTCGGTCACCAGGCCGGTCTCGAGCGAGTACACGCCCCCGACCACCGTGAGCTCGCCGTCCGCGACCAGCTCGGCCAGGTTCGGGTGCCCCTTGAGCGCTTCGATGGTGAGCAGCACGTTCGCCTTGATCATCGCGTCGACCGGGTCGCCCGACTCGCCCTTCGCCGCCTCGTAGGCGGGCCGGAGGGCCTCGACGGTCTCGGGGAGGGCGTACTCGTGCTCCTCCAGCTCGGTGCCCTCCTCGGCCGCGAGCAGCGCCTCGTGGGCGGCCGTGACCGCGCCGCACTTCTGGTGGCCGAGGACGACGAGCAGCGGCGCCTCGAGCGCGGCCGGGCCGTACGAGACGGACTCGGAGACGAGCGGGTCGAAGACCTCTCCGGCGGTGCGGGTGACCATGATGTCGCCGACGCCGGTGTCGAAGATCAGTTCGGGGGCGACACGGGAGTCGACGCAGCTGAACACGGCGGCGCGGGGCGCCTGGCCTTCGACGAGGGATTCGCGCCATTGGACGTCGGCGTGGGGGTGGACGGCCGCGCCGTCGGCCCAGCGCTGGTTGCCGTCGAGGAGGGCCTGCCAGATGTCCTCGGCGTTCTCGAGGTCCTGCAGGTCGGGGACGCCGGCGGTCTGCGCCGCGGCGTCCTCGCCGCCGATGCCGCCGCCGTCGGCGCTGCAGGCGTCGAGGGCGAAGACGGAGACGACGCCGAGGCCTGCGGCCCCGGCGGTGGTGAGGAGTGCGCGGCGATTGCCGCGAATGTGGAGTGTGCTCATTTCCTCATAGGTACTTGAGCCTTCAAGTTGAACGACACGTGAACATCCTTCACGTGACGTCGGTCTCGTCGGGCTCCCATGCGACGACGAGATCGAGCAGGCCGGGGAAGCGCGCGTTCAGGTCGTCTTCGCGGATCACGTTGCGGCGCTCCAGACCCACCTGGCGCTGGCGCACCACGCCGGCCTCGCGGAGGACCTTCCAGTGGTGGGTCCTGGTCGACTTCGGACGGTCGATCTTGAACCACCCGCAGGCGCGCTCCTCGCCGTCCCCGTCGCGCAGGTACGCGCGGACGATGCCGAGGCGGAGGGGGTCGCTCAGGGCGCTGAGGACCTTCTCGAGGCGGATCTCCTCCCTGGTCGGCTCGGGCAGGAGGCCGGTCTCGGACTCGGCGGCGGCTGGCGTCGGCATCGGAGCTCCCGGTGTCGTATCTCACGGACGGCTAGTACGACTTGCATCGTACTACGGAACTATGTTCGACTCTACTCGAACTAGTTCGACATTACTCGTACTTCCATCCGTGAAGGAGCCCCGCCGTGAAGGAATCCGTCGTGGAAGCGCCCCCCGTGGCCCCGCCGCACGTCAGTGCTCGACCGCTCGACGCCCCCGCCGCCGCGTGGGCCTGGCTCGCCGCCTGGCCCATCGCCTCCGTCTTCATGCTCGCCAACGTCGCCGCCCCGCTGTACGTCGTCTGGCAGGCGGAGTTCGGGTTCTCGAAGGGCACGCTGACGGCGATCTTCTGCTGGTACATGGTCGGCATGGCCGTCTCGCTCCTCGTCTCCGGGCGCGTCTCGGACCGCTTGGGCCGCAAGGCGGTCCTGCTCCCGGCGCTCGGCCTCGGACTCGTGGCGGCGGTCCTGTTCGCCACCGCCGAGGGCGTGCCGGCCCTCTCGATCGGCCGCGTCCTCGCCGGGGCCGCGAACGGCGCGCTCGTCTCGGCGGGCGCCGCCGCCGTCACCGACCTCGCGGGGCCGGGACGCAAGCGGCTGGCCGCGCTGCTCGGCTCGGTCGGCGTCGCGGTCGGCACCGGGTTCGGCCCGCTGTGGGGCGGCGTGGTCTCCGAGACGCTGCCGGCGCCGACGTCCACGGTGTTCTGGATCCAGATCGCCCTGCTGCTCACCGCGATCGGGGTGGTCGCGCGGATGCCGCTGGCCCGCCCGGCGGACTCCGGCAGCGGCGGCTGGATCCGGGTGCCGCGCGTTCCCGCCGAGTCGCGGCGCCGGCTGCTCGCGGCCGTCGCGGTCGCCGGTCCGGCGCTCGCCACGACTTCGTTCATGCTCTCGCTCGCGCCGTCGCTGCTGAGCGAGCAACTGGGGACGGACAACCGGGTCGTCGCGGGCGCGGTCGCCGCGGTGGCGTTCACCGCTTCGATCCTGAGCCAGGTCGCGTTGAAGCGGCTCACGGTCGCGCGGCTCATGGTCACTGCGGCGGCCGGGACGATCGCATGCGCGGCGGGCCTGCTCGCGGCGGTCGCGACCGCGGCTCCGGCGGTGCTGCTCGTCGCGGCGGCGTTCGCCGGCGCGGCGCAGGGTCTCGGGTTCCTCGGCGGCCTGTCGATGCTGAACCAGGCGGTGCCCGCGACGGCGCTCGCGGAGGCCAATGCGGCGTTCAACATCAGCATCTATGCGCTCGCGGGCGGGCTGTCGCTCGGGCTCGGGTACCTTTCGGACGCGATCGGGCTCGGGACCGCGATCGATGATTTCGCGTACGCGCTCATCGCGCTGACGCTGATCGGGCTGGTGCTCACGGCCAGGGAGGCGAAGGCCGAGAGGCGGCGCTGACCGGGCGGCCCGGCGCCGAAGGCGTCGCCGAGCCGTTGAACCGTCCCGAGGCAGTCCCCCGCCCTCCCAGGGGGGCGACCCCGATCCAATCCTGTCGCGCGGGTCCGACAAGAAACCGCCTTCATTTCGGCACAAGCCGGGAACTCACCCGATCGAGTGAGCAGCGACCGAGTGCGGGCAACGTCAAGCGAGCCGAGCCGGGCGGACCGGGGCGGTTCAGGTGGTGCCGGACAGGGGCCGGCCAGGTTCGGGTCGAGGCCGGGCATGGGCCAGCGGGCGGGTTCGGGTCGCGCCGTGCCGATTCAGGTCCGGTCGCTCCCGCCGGTCAGGTCCAGGTCTTCTCGACGTGGGATCCCTTGGCGTCCTTGGTGACCCGGAACCGCACCGGGACCCGTTCGGCGAGTTCGGCGACGTGCGTCACCAGGCCGACCGTGCGGCCCGCGGAGAGCGTCAGCGCCTCAAGCGTCGTCGCGACCGCGTCCAGCGTCTCCGGGTCCAAGGTCCCGAAGCCCTCGTCGAGGATGATCGACTCCAGGCTCGCCCCGTGCCGCGACAGGCTCGCCAACTGATCGCTCAATGCGAGCGCCAGCGAGAGCGAGGCCGCGAAGGTCTCGCCGCCGGACAGGCTCCGCGCCGGGCGCGGCATGTCCGCGTCATGATGATCGACCACCCAGAAGTCCTGCTCGCGGTAGACCAGGTCGTACTGTCCGCCCGTGATCCGGTTGAGCATCACCGTCGCACCGGCCACCAGCTCGTCGAGCGCCTCGCTGAGCAGCCACTCCATGAACTTCCGCGCATCGAGGTGCCTCGCGAGCTCCTTCGCCACCAGCGCCTCGCCCGCGAAGCGCCGCATCTCGGCGTCGAGGTCGATGCGCCGCTTCCGCGCCTCGGTGAGCGCGGCCGCATCGGCCCGCGCCACCTCCACGGCGGTCGCGTGCCGCGCCACGTAATCCCCGCCGGTGCCGTTGCGCGGCACTTCGACGTTGAACTCGCCCAAGGCGAACCGGAGTTCCCCGCGCAACGTCTCGGCGCGGCCGTCGAGGCCCGCGAGCTCGGTGCGGGCGGCCTCGCGTTCGGTTCCGGCACGTTCGAGGGACGCTTCGGCCCACGCGACGAGCGCCTTCCAGCTCGCGGCCAGCTCGTCCCCGGCGGCGGGCGGGCCGAGCACGGCCACCTGGTCGCGGGCGTGCTGGAACTCCTTCCACGCCCGCTGCTGCCGCTCGTCGGCGGTCGCCTTGCGCTTCTCGGCCTCGCGCAGCGCCCGCCGCGCGGCCTTGAGGGCCGCGCCGGTGCCCGCGAGCTGCTGCCGGGCCTCTTCCGAGTTCGCTCGCTGCTGCTGCAGCACAACGGGTTCGGGGACGTTCTCGAGCTTCTTCTTCAGCCGCCGCTCGGCGAGCTGCAGCTCGGTGAGCCGCTCCTCGTAGTTCTCGAGCTTCGTCTGGATCGCCACCACCGCGGCCTGCGCGTCTCGGAACTCCACTGTGGCCGTACGGGAGGCTTCTTCCGCCTGCTGCATGGACTCCGAGAGGTCGTGTTCGGGCACCTCGTCCACGGGACGGTCGCAGACGGGGCATTCGTCGCCCACTTCCAGTCCCGCCCTGAGGGTCCCGGCGAGTTCGGCCATGCGGATCTTGTGGAGCACCGCGTGCTGGATCTCGACCTCTTCCGAGGCGGCCTCTTCGAGTTCTTTCGCCTCGGCGAACTGGTCGCGCAGCTCCTCGGTGAGTTCGAGGCCGGTCTTGAGTTTCGCCTCGGTCTCGGCGAGTTCGGCCCAGGCCTTGAGCTGCCGTTCGATCAGGCCGAGGTCGAGTCCGTCCAGTTCGGACCGCAGTCGCTCGTCCTCGGTCTCGGTGGCCTCGACTTCGGCCGCCTTCTCGGCGACGGCGCTCGCCGCGGCGGCGACCTGCGCGGCGATGTCCGCGACCCCGGACGGCTGCTTGATGTAGGTGAGCGAGGCGAGGTTCGCCTCGGCCTCGTTGAGCCGGCGCCGGGCGGTCTCGACGGCCGCGGCGAGGCCGTCGAGCGCGTTCGACTTGTCCCGCACCGGTTCCGAGAGCTTCTCGAGGCGCTCGACGCGTTCGGCGGCGTGCCTGATCTGCTCCTCGGTGACGGGCGCGATGCCCGCGAGCTGCGTCTCGTACGCCTGGCGCTTCGCGTCCGCGTCGACGAAGCGGGTGCGGGCGCGCTGCTGGATCGCGCGGTACACGCTGTGGCCGAGCAGGTTCTCGAGGATGTTGCGCCGGTCCGCCGAGGAGGCGCGCAGGAACTCCGCGAACTCGCCCTGGGGGAGGAGCACGCACTTCGTGAACTGCTCGAACGGCAGGCCGATGATGCGCTCGGCGGCGAAGTTGACCTCGTTCGGGCTGCCGCCCAAGGCCTTCCCGAGGCCTTCGACGAGCTCGGTGTCCTCGGCGGGGTTCACGCCCTCGGGCAGCTGCTCCATCGCGGCCGTGGTGGTCTTGACCTTGCCGTTGCGGTCGCGCTTCAGGATGCGGGTCGCCACGTAGTGCTGCCCGGCGGCGCTGAACACCAGCCGCACCCGTCCCTCCACTGAGGACGGCGCGAGGGAGTTCTGTGTCGCGGACTTGGGCCAGCGCGGCGTGCGGCCGTACAGCGCGAAGCAGATCGCGTCGAGCACGGTGGACTTGCCGGCGCCGGTGGGACCGGTGAGGGCGAAGAACTCCGCGTCGGTGAAGTCGAAGGTCTCGGACCCGGTGTAGGAGCCGAAACCCTGGAGGTCGAGTCGGATGGGCCGCATCAGGCCTCCTCGGTGACGGTCTGGGTGTCTTCGTAGAGCTGCGCGAAGAGCTTGGTGACGGCGGGGTCGTCGTGCTGGTGCTCGGTGAGGTAGGCGGCGAAGAGGTCGCCGGGGCTGCGTCCGGAGCGCCGTTCGCGCGGTTTCGCGTCGTCGGCGCGCATCACGGGGTCGATGTGGATCTGGACGGCGCGGGGGAAGAGGTCGGCGACCTCGCCGCGGAGTCCGGCGCGGGCGGGTTCGGTGACGAAGACGCGCAGCCAGGCGCGTTCGTCCACTTTGGCCTTGGCGAGGTGTTCGAGGGTGCCGCGCACGGTCTGGAGCGGCACGGCCGCGGTGAGCGGGACGGTGCGGGGGCGGGCGGGGACGCCGGGGGCGACGTCGACGATGGCGACGCTGGGCGTGTGGTCCTCTTCGCCGAAGTCGACGGCGAGCGGCCCGCCGGAGTAGCGGATCGGGCAGGGCCCCTGGATCGCCTGGGCCTTGTGCAGGTGTCCCAGGGCCACATAGGAAGTGGTGGGCGGGAAGATCGCGGCGGGGACGGCGTAGTCGGCGACGGTGTGGACCTCGCGTTCGCCGCCGCCCACTTTGCCGCCGACGACGGTGAGGTGTCCGGTGAAGAGGTTCACGGTGTCGGCGGTGAAGTCGTGGGTGAGCGCGGAGACGAGGCGGCGCAGGTGGTCGGCGTAGTTCGCTTCGGCCCCGGCGGCGCCGAGTTCGAAGAGTTCGGCGGCGCGCACGGCGTGCCGCTGGGCGATGAACGGGAGGGCGGCGCAGCGCCAGCGTTCGCCGCTCGCGGTCTCCCCGGTGACGAGGTGGTCGGAGGCCTTGCCGAGGGAGCCGCGCAGGTGGATGCCGGCGGCGTGGGCCCAGTGGCGCAGGGCCTCGAGGGCTTTGCCGTTGTCGTGGTTGCCGGCGATGACGACGACTTCGGCGCCGGTGCCGCGCAGCGCGGACAGGGCGGAGAAGAGGAGCCGCTGGGATTCGGCCGAGGGCGAGGCGGTGTCGAAGAGGTCGCCGGCGACGATGACGAGGTCGACGGCTTCGTCGCGGGCGATGTCGACCATCTGCTTGAAGACGGCGCGCTGCTCGTCGAGGCGCGAGCGGCCCTTCATGGTGACGCCGACGTGCCAGTCGGACGTGTGGAGAATCCGCAAGGCTTGCTCCTCTGGACGGTCTGGTGGCCCGACTCTAGAACGGGATGTCGTCTTCGTCGTCCCCGGCGAGGTCGAACGGGTCGACCTTCGCGGTGGGGGACATGGCGCGGCCCGACCGCGCGGTGGGGGCCGGGGCCGACCCGGCCTCGGCGGGGCGGGTGGCCCAGGCGGGGAACGGGAAGTTCACCACGAGCGGCACGGGGAGTTCGGGCTGGGCCACGAACATCGTGCCGGGTTTGGCCATGAGCACGCGCATGCGCTGGGCCTGCGTGAGGAACCCGTACTCGGGGCGGGTCGCCTCGGCGGCGTCGAGGCGGCCGACGACGCGGATCGCGGAGTTCGAGGCGATGCGCCGCTCCACTTCGGACGCGGTCTGCTGGGCGCCGATGAGGATGACGCCGAGGGAGCGTCCGCGTTCGGCGATGTCGAGCAGGATGTCCTTGATGGGGCTGGTGCCCTCGCGCGGCGCGTACTTGTTGAGCTCGTCGAGGACGACGAACTGGAGCGGGCGGGCGGTGCCGGCCTTCTCCTTGCGCTCGAACTCGGTGCGGAGCACGACGCCGACGACGAAGCGCTGCGCCCTGTCCGGCAGGTTGTGGAGGTCGACGACGGTGACCTGGGCGTCCGAGGTGAGCACGGCGCCCTTCGGCGGGAGGTCGCCGCGGATGAGCCGCCCGATGTCGCGCCCGGAGGCGATGAGGCGGCGGATGAACGCGTTCACGGTGCCGAGGCCGATCGCCGAGCCGGCCCATTCGGTGCGGGTCTCGTCGTCGGAGAGGCGTTCGCAGATGAGGTCGACGAGGTCGCGGTAGCTGGTGAGCAGCTGCCCGTCGACGCTGATGGCGCCGTTGTCCTTGGGGCGGGCCTCTTTGCGGAGGCGGGCGGCGACCTGGTGGACGACCATCGTGTACTGCTGGCGGTCGTCGTCGCCGTCGGCGAACACGAACGGCAGCAGGCTGAGCTGGCAGAATTCGGCGAGCGTCCAGTAGAACGCGTCCACCCCGGTCGAGCGGCAGGCCACGTCGGGGATGCCGTTGGCGTCGCCTTCGCGGGGCGGCGCGAGGACCTCCACGGATTTGAACGCGCCGGGCTCCATGCCGAGACGGCGGTAGGAGTCGCGCACGGTCTCGTCGATCTTGGTGTTGTCGTGGTCGAGGAGCAGCAGGTCCTCGCCCTTGACGTTGAAGATGAGCGCCTTCGTGTTCGCGGCCTCCGCGCCGAGCGCGCCGGAGTGCAGGAGCGAGTAGAGCATCCAGGTCGCGAACGAGGTCTTCGTGGCGACGCCGGAGATGCCCGAGATGGAGACGTGCGCGCCGCGCGTGCCGTCGAGGAAGTCCGGGTTGAGGAACACCGGCTGCCCGTCCCGCGAGAACCCGAGGGGCACTTGGCGGGCCATGCCGTCGAAGTAGAGGGCCCGGTCGCGGTCCTCGCCGGCGGCGCGCTGCACCTCGGCGCCCGGGCGCGGCGGCACGAACACCTCGGGTTCGACGCGCGTCACCGTGACCTCGGCGGCCTCCTGCACCTGCGCGGGCAGCAGGCCCCCGGCGATGTCGAACACGTCCGAGTCGAACTGCGCCCCTTCGTGACGCGAGCGCACCGAGGTGACCACGCCGGAGATGCGGACCGTGCCGACCCCGGGCACCTGGCGCTCGGTGGTGAGCACGTCGTCGAGCTGGGCGTACGCCTCCGGTCCGACGCCGACCCAGAACGACAGGGGCGTCGCGTCCTCCGTGCCGAGCACCCGGCCCACCGATTCACTCATCGGTCGATCCTCGCAGATACCGCAGGATGAGGTTCCCCCCGGCTTCGATGACGTGTCGCAGCTCCAGGGGCCGCGCCTCGGCCGCGGCGCGGCCTTCGGCGACGCGCACGGGACCGGCGCCGACCAGCAGCGGCGAGATCGTCAGGTCGAGTTCGTCGGCGAGGTCGTCGGCGATGAGGTCGCCGAAGACGCGGGGCCCGCCCTCGCAGAGGATCTGGCGCAGCCCGCGCCCGCGCAGGGCCGCGACCGCGGCCGGGAGGTCCACGGCTCCGGTGCCCGCGGCGACCACGTCGGCGACCTCCCGGAACGGTTCGAGCTGCGTCTCGGGCAGGTCGGCCGGGACGACCACGATCGGGCGGCGCGGCGCCTCCGTGAAGATCCCCGCCTCCGGGTCCAGCCCGGCGAGGCTGCGCGAGACGACGGCCATGACCGGCACCTCCGGCAGGCCCTGCGCGCGGCGCCAGGCCATCCGCTCGGCGGAGAGGACCAGCGGCCCGTACCCTTCGGCCGCAACCGTTCCCGAGCCCGCCAGGAGCACGTCGCAGCGCGCCCGCAGGACCTTGAACACCCGCTTGTCCTCTTCACCCGAAAGGGGACCGGAGAGGCCCTCCAGGGTCGCCGCGCCGTCCGCGCTGGAGACGAAGTTGACCCGCAGCCAGTCGGCGGCGGGCGGCGCGTACGCCGCGTAGACCTCGTCGTCGGTCATCTCATCGAGTTTTCGGAACCGCACCTCTGCCACGGCAAGAAGGTAGCCCACGGCCCCGACATCGATATCACAGCTCCCGACGGTGACCTTGAGACCGCGCACCGGACCCGCAAGGATCACGACGGTTTGGAACTCGATCTCGCCGACACGGTCGGCGTCGCGCTGGCGGGACGGTACGGCGTCAACAGGATCTTTACGCTCGACCAGCGGGACTTCCGCGCGATCAAGCCGCTCACCCCGGGGTTCGACGCGTTCGAGATCCTGCCGTTCGACCGAAGCCACTGAGCGCAAGGCGAACCGTTCAGTCCCCGAGGACCCGCTCCAAGTACGGGTTCGAGAAGCGCCGGTCGGGATCGACCTCTTTCCTCACCGCGAGGAAGTCGTCGAAATGCTCGTACAGGTCGCCCAGCCGCTCGGCGTCCAGCGCGTGCATCTTCCCCCAGTGCGGGCGCCCGCCCGCCGCGTCGAAGATCGCCGCGCAGTCCTTGAAGTACGGCTCGTGGTCGTGCCGGTGGTACTGGTGCACCGCAACGTACGCCGTCCGCCGGCCCTGCGCCGTCGAGAGCCAGATGTCGTCCGCGGCCGCGAACCGCACCTCCACCGGGAACGACACCAGGTGCCGCTCCCGCTCCACCGTCGCCTGCAGCTCCCGCAGCACCCCTGGCAGCGCCTCCCGCGGCAGCGCGTACTCCATCTCCCGGAACACCACCGACCGCGGCGACGCGAAGACCCGGTGCGACACGTCCGTGTACTCCCGCGCGCTCCACACCCGGCCCGCCAACCTGTTCAGCTTCGGCACCATGGCCGGGAACCGCACGCCCACCCGGTTGCTCGCCTCGAACAGCGTGTTCTCGGTGAAACCCTCGCTCCACCAGTACGACAGGCGGCTCGGCGCCCGGCTCGGCTCCGACATCGCGTACCGGTTGTTCCGCTTCGTCAGCGTCCGCGCCGTGTGCGGGAACCAGTAGAACTCGAAATGGTCGTTCTCCGAGACGAGCTCGTCCAGGTTGTCCAGCACCGTGTCCAGCCGCTCCGGCCGCTCGACCGCCTTCAACCGGAACGCCGGCACGCACTGCAGCGTCACCTCGATAATCACCCCGAGCGCCCCCAGCCCCAGCCGGGCCGCCGCGAACAACTCCGGCCGCTCGAACTCCGTACAATGTACGACCGAGCCGTCCGCGAGGATCAGCTTCAACCCCTTGACCTGCCACGCGAACCCCCGGTACCGGTCACCGGTGCCGTGCGTCCCCGTCGAGATCGCCCCCGAGATCGTCTGCCGGTCGATGTCGCCCATGTTCTCCAGCGCCAGCCCGTGCGCGTCGAGGACCTCGTTCAACCGCCACAGCGGCATCCCCGCCTCCACCGTCACCAGCCCCGACCGCGGATCCACCGCCACGACCTGGTCGAGACCGCCCATGTCGACCTGCACGCCGTCCGCCACCGCGATCCCGCTGAACGAATGCCCCGCCCCGACCGCCTTCACCCGCAACCCGTCCGCGGCCGCCGCGGCCACCGCCGCGGCCAGCTCCTCCACCCCCGCGGGCCTGACGGTGCGGGCGGGGTCGGCGGTCTCGGTGCCCGACCAGTTCTGCCAGATCGAGGATCCCACGGCAGCTCCCATAGCTACTCCGGTTGAATGTGAGGCGAACTTCACGGTAGCTTTCATCTAACCCCAAATACGCTGCCGAAGGGAAGTCGGATGGGCCACCAGCGAATCAGCGGGGCCGACGCCCCCGCCGCGCTCGAACACCGCTTCGCCGAACTCGGCCGCGCCACGGCCGGGCTCCAACCCCCGTTCGCCGTCGTCGACCTCGCCGCCTTCGACACCAACGCGGCCATCCTGCGCCGCAACGCCATCGGCAAACCCCTCCGCCTCGCCAGCAAGTCCCTGCGCTGCCGCGCCCTCATGCGCCGCGCCCTCGCCCAACCCGGCTTCAAAGGCATCCTCGGCTTCACCCTCCCCGAAGCCCTGTGGCTGGCCGAGGAGTTCGAGGACATCGTCGTCGCCTATCCGACAGCCGACACCGACGCGCTGCGCGCGCTGGCCGCCGACGACGAGCTCGCCCGCCGCGTCACCCTCATGGTCGACTCGGTCGAGCACCTGGACTTCCTACGTTGCCACGTCGAACCGAACCCGTCCCGGCCGCTGCGCCTCTGCCTCGAACTCGACGTCTCGCTCGAACTCCTCGGCGGCCGCGTCCACATCGGCGCGCACCGCTCCCCGGTCCGCACCCCCGAACACGCACTCGACATGGCCCACGAGATCGACAAGCGCCCAGGCGTCGACCTCGTCGGCATCATGGGCTACGAAGGCCAGATCGCGGGCGTCCAGGACGCCTTCTCCGCCGCCGCCCTGAAATCCCCGCTCGTGCGGCTCATGCAGCGCGTCTCCCGCATCGAACTCGCCGAACGCCGCGCCGAGGCCGTCGCCGCCGTGCGCAGCGTCGCCGACCTCGAATTCGTCAACGGCGGCGGCACCGGCTCCGTCATCTCCACCGCCGCCGACCCGTCCGTCACCGAGATCGCCGCCGGCTCCGGCCTGTACTCGCCCGCCCTCTTCGACGGCTACCGGTCGATCCGCCCGATCCCCGCCGCGTTCTTCGCACTGCCGGTGGTCCGGCGCCCGCGCCCGGGCATCGTCACCGCCCTCGGCGGCGGCTGGATCGCCTCGGGCGCGCCTGGCCCCGACCGGCTCCCCAAACCCACCTTCCCCGCCGGGATGCGCTTCTCGAAGACCGAAGGCGCAGGCGAGGTCCAGACCCCGCTCAAGGGCCGCGCGGCCGACGGCCTCGCCATCGGCGACCGGGTCTGGATGCGCCACGCCAAAGCCGGCGAACTCGCCGAGCGCGTCAACACGATCCACCTCGTCCGGAACGGCGAACTCGTCGACGAGGTCCCCACCTACCGCGGCGAAGGCCACGCCTTCGCCTGAGCGCCGCAACGCGGAAGGGCCCGACGGGGATTCCCGCCGGGCCCTTCCGCGTGCATCGATCAGTCGTGGTTGCGGCCGCCGCCGCCACCGCCGCCGCCTCCGCCACCCGGCTCGCACAGGCCGAGCGCCTGCGAGAACGGGTCGCACGTGTCCTGGCCCGGCGGCGGCGTCGCCGCCACGCACTTCGTGTCGCCCGGGTTCGCCACGCAGTACGCGCTGCTCGCGTCGATCTTCCCCTGGTCGTTCAGGATGTCATCCACGATCGGACTGCCCGCGTGCGTGGCCTCCGACCAGGCCTTGACCTCATACCCCTCGGACTCGATCGCGCCGTTCATGAACTTGATCCACACCGGGTAGCTGAGCTTCGAACCGTAGACGCCGTCCGTGCCGCCGTCCTTGTTCAGCAGCGGCGCGGACTCCGCCGTCGCGTTGCCCACCCAGGCCGCGATGCTCAACTGCGGGATCGCGCCCACGTACCAGGTGTGCGCGTTCGCGTCCCCGTACTCGTCGCCCGCCTGCCAGGTACCGGTCTTGCCCGTGAGCGGCCGATCGCCGTCGATCTTGTCGCCCTCACCGGTGATGGTCGAACCCACGAACTGCAGATTGCGCGCGATGCCCGCGTCGATCGCCTGGTACGACTCGAGCTTCCGCTGCTCGGGGACCTTGTTGCCGTCGCGGTCGTACACCGCCTCGACATAGTGCATCTCGTTGTACTTGCCGTCGGCCGCGATCGTCGCGTACACGCTCGCCATGTACGACACCGAGGTCGGGTACTGCCCGAAGCTGATGTGGTAGTAGAACGGCGAGTTCTTCGAGTCCAGGTCCAACTCGGTCTTCTTCGGCGTCACACCGTCGTCCTCGTAGCCGTCGAGCGAGGCGTAGAGGTCCATGTTGCCGTTCGCGTCCGTCTCGAACGAGCCGTCCTCGTGCTCGATGACACCGTGCCGCGAGTAGGTGATCGTCCCGTCCGCGGCGCGGTAGAACCGGTACGTGACCGCGTTGCCGTTCTCATCGGTCTGCGTCAACTGCCGCAGGCCCATGTCGACCGCGGTCTTCAGGATCGAGGTCGCGCCGTACTTCTCGGCGATCGCGTACATCGGGGTGTTCTTGGACTGCCGCACCGCCTCGGTGAGGGTCATGTGGTCCGGCCCGTTCGTGTTCGAGCCCGCGTTCGAGATCGTGGGGTCCTCGAAGTCGGCGAGGGACTCGAACTCGCGCGGCGACTGGGCGTTCCACCACGAGTCGATCGACGCCCCGTTCTCGATCGCCGTCGCCGCCGTGATCATCTTGAACGTCGACGACGGCGGGTGCGGGTTCTCCAGGCCGGCCTTGTCGATGCCGAGGCCGTTCTGCCCGCCGTAGTAGCCCAGCACCCGGCCGGTGCCCGGCTCGACCGCGACGACGGCGCTGGCCATCGACGCGTTGTACTCGTAGAGCGCCGCGTCCTTGTTGTTGTTGACGAACTCGAAGTAGCCGTCGTCGTTGACGTACTCGGCCGCTGCGGCGGCGTTCTCCACGCCGACCGGGTTGCCGTCGTCGTCGACGGGCTCGCCCGCCTCGTTCTCCTGGCGCTTGAGGTCGCCGCGACCCGCGGTCGACACGGCCTCGGCCTGGATGTCCGGGTCGAGGGTGAGCTCCACGGTGTAGCCGCCGGTGTTCGCCTCCTTGCCGTAGAAGTCCTCCTGCGTGAGGCCGTAGCGGCTCTCCAGCTCGTCCCAGACGTAGCCGTCGGTCGGGTTGGTGATGAAGCCGGTGGGCGTGTCGTGGCCCCACGTGCCCGGGTTCTGCAGCGCCTTCTGGGTCTCGGGCATGCCGGCGTCCAACTGCGTCTGGATCTCCGCCAGCTGCTCATCGCTCAGGTCGTCGGTCAGCGTCAGCAGGGACTCCATGCCGAAGGTCCAGCGGTCGAGCGGGGCGGTGCTCTTCTCGTCGGCGATGAGCGGGTCGAACGAGCCGTCACCGGCCTTGACCTGCATGACCAGCATCATGCCCTCGGCCCAGGTGAGGTCTTCGACCTTCTTGTTGAACCAGACCTCGGCGGCGGCCTCGATGCCGTACGCGCCGCGGCCGTAGAAGTTGAGGTTGAGGTAGTGGAGGAGGATCGTCTCCTTCGAGTTGTCCTGCTCCAGCTTCATGGCCATGACGGCCTCGCGGGCCTTGCGGCCGTACGAGATGTCGCCGCGGATGTCGGTGACCATGCCCGCGTACTGCTGGCTGATCGTCGAGGCGCCCTGCGTGTCGCCGCCCTTGAGGTTGTTGACCAGGGCGCGCATGGTGCCCTTGTAGTCGACGCCCTCGTGCTCGAAGTAGTCCTTGTCCTCGAGGGCCAGCAGCGACCAGATGACCTGGTCGGGGATGTCCTCGTAGTCGTCCACGAGCTTGCGGGTGTACTCGCCGTAGCCGGCGATCGGCGTCTCGCTGCCCGCGAGCGTGAACGTGGTGGACTCGCCGAACTCGAGGTCCTCGGGGGCGGGGACGCTCTGGAAGAACCAGGACCCGGCCACGGTGATCGCGCCGAGGAACATCAGGCACGCCATGATGAGCGCCGCGTAGACGCGGCGGCGGCGCACCGACATCTTCTTCTTCTTCTTCTTGCGCCCCTGCTTCGCCGCGCCGGGGACCGGCTTCGGCTTCGCCGCGCCGACCACGGACGCGCGGCCCATGTTGCCGCCGCCGGCGACCGACGGCGGGCCCACCGGAGCGCCGGAGGGAGCACCGGCGGGAGGGCCGGGCGGGGGACCGTAGGAAGGACCGGCAGGAGGGCCGACCGGCGGTCCGGCGGGCGGACCCGCCGGAGGACCTACCCGCGGGCCTGGAGGGGGACCGGCCTGGTGGTGCGGGGCAGGGTGCTGAAAGTCGCTCATGCTCAACCATCCACGAGTTGTGAGGTGCCGACCCGCGGCGTGCGGCCTGCGATCGGCTTCGGCGAGCGCTGCTGAGGAGCAGTTAGGCTGGCGCCCGCAGAACCTTGGATGTTAGCGGACCACGCCCGGTAGGCGAGGAGTGCTCGGTTTCCCGGGTGAGGAAGGCCGCTTATCGACCACCTTAGACCCTTACCGCCACACGGTAACCGGCACGCCGGTGACGAACCGGTACACACCGTCACCACCCGGCAGCACCCCCCGCGGCCCTGCCGTTCACCTTGCTACCCGGCCGCCTCCTTCGCGACGCCCCGCGCGGCCTGCCTCCCCGAGAACAGGCAGCCGCCCAGGAACGTGCCTTCCAGCGACCGGTACCCGTGCATCCCCCCGCCGCCGAACCCGGCCGCCTCGCCGGCCGCGTACAGGCCCGGCAGCACCGAACCGTCCGCCCGCAGGACCCGGCCGTCCAGATCGGTCTGCAAGCCGCCCAAGGTCTTCCGTGTCAACAGGTTCAACCGGACCCCGATGAGCGGCCCGGCCTTCGGGTCGAGCAGCCGGTGCGGGCTCGCGACCCGGATGAGCTTGTCGCCGCGGTAGTTCCGCGCCCCTCGCAGGGCCGTGATCTGCAGGTCCTTCGTGAACTTGTTGTCCATCTCGGCGTCCCGCGCCTCGACCGCCGCGCGCACCGTCTCGTAGTCGAGCAGCCCCTCGCCGGTGATGCCGTTCATCTTCGCCACCAGCTCCGGCAGCGTCGCCGCCACCGCGAAGTCCGCGCCGTGCTTCTTGAACGCCTCCACCGGCGCCGGAGCGCCCGGCAGAACCCGCTTGAGCAGCAGCTTGATGTCCTTGCCCGTCAGATCCGGGTTCTGCTCGGACCCGGAGAGCGCGAACTCCTTCTCCAGGATCTTCTGCGTCAGCACGAACCACGTGTATTCGTGGCCCGTGGTCATGATGTGCTCCAGCGTGCCCAGCGTGTCGAACCCGGGGAACAGCGGCGCCGGAAGCCGCTTCCCGGTCGCGTCCAGCCACAGCGACGACGGCCCGGGCAGGATCCGGATGCCGTGGTGCGGCCAGATCGGGTCCCAGTTCTCGATGCCCTCGGTGTAGTGCCACATCCGGTCGCGGTTGATGAGGTTCGCCCCGGCCGCCTCGGCGATCCCGAGCATCCGGCCGTCCACATGCGCCGGCACGCCCGAGATGAGCCGCTTCGGCGGCTTTCCCAGCCGCTCGGGCCAGTTCTGCCGCACCAGGTCGAAGTTCCCGCCGATCCCGCCCGACGTGACGACCACGGCCTCGGCGCCGAGTTCGAACTCGCCCAGCGCCTCCCGCGTCGTCGCCACCCCGCGCGCCGACTCGTCCGGGGAGAGGAGCGTCCCCGAGACGCCCGTGACGACCCCATCGGTCGTTACCAGCTGATCCACCCGATGGCGGAACTTGAGCTGCAGCTTCCCGTCCCGCTCGGCCTGCCGCACCCGCTGCGCGAACGGCTCCACGATCCCCGGTCCCGTGCCCCAGGTGATGTGGAAGCGCGGCACCGAGTTCCCGTGCCCCTGCGCCGTATAACCCCCGCGCTCGGCCCACCCGACCACCGGGAAGAACCGCACTCCCATGGCGTGCAGCCAGGCCCGCTTCTCCCCGGATGCGAAGTCCACGTACGCCTCGGCCCACTTCCGCGGCCACTCGTCCTCCGGCCGGTCGAACCCGGCCGTCCCGAGCCAGTCCTGCCACGCGAGCTCGTGCGAGTCCTTGATCCCCATCCGCCGCTGCTCCGGCGAATCGACCAGGAACAACCCCCCGAACGACCAGAACGCCTGCCCCCCGAGCGACTGCTCGCCCTCCTGCTCGAGCACCGTCACGCTCTTCCCGAGCCCGACCAGCTCGACAGCAGCGGCCAACCCGGCCAACCCCGCCCCGACAACGATGACGTCACTGTCCATCGCCCACGCCTCCCCAGCAGCACACGACGCCTACTGGCGCGTAGCGTCAATATGCCAGCCTCGCGACGCCCGGTCAACTGATCGGAGTCTCCTCCTTACGGAGCCCTTGATGCGGCATCCGCCAGGCCTCCGCCAGCGTCGACGGCCGCAGGTTCTCCGCGCCCCCGAAGTACTCGCAGAACTTCATGATCAGCGGGTCCCAACCCACCGGGTCCACATAGTCCGTCCCTGGCACCAGCAGCCCCTCCTCGATATGCGCCCGCACCACCCGCACCTCGAACGCCGTGGCCGTGCCCGAGAAGTCATGCGCCCGCTCCACCGCGCACTCCAACTGAATCGGACACTCCGCCACCCGCGGCGCCCCGACCACCTCGGACCGCTGCGGCGTCAACCCGGCGGCGGCGAACTTGTCCGCCTCGAACCGGTACCCCTTGGCGACCTTCGTATCCGGCACCGGATCCCGCCCCGTCAACGGCGCCAGCAGGTCCACCGCATCCACCAGCGCCGACGGCACCAGATTGACCACGCACTCCCGCTCCCGCAACAGGTTCTCCGTCGTCTTCGACCGATTCCCCATGCCCAACATCGCCGACTGCCCCAACCACCACGCCGAAGACATCGGCGCCACATTCGCCGACCCATCCCCGTTCCGGCTGCTGATCAACACCACCGGCGTTCCGAAGTACAACACCTTCAGATCCGCTTCAACATGCATGACGCCCTCCAACTGAACCGAGAGCCCCAACTCAACCCGCCCCACCCCCACCCCCGCTGGCCAAAAATCGACCTCGCGCTTCCGGACCCCGGCGAGCGCTCCACGGAACTAGACTGGCCTCTCCGCTTATGAAGGGCCCCAAGGAGGTAGCAACATCCGATGGATGAGGACCAGCATCTGCAGCTCGGCGGCATCTACACCCGCGACGATCTGGAAGCCATCTTCGGCGGCCGCCGTATGAGGGGAATCGCCCGCGCATCGAAGGGCCCGTATGTCCTCCTGTACGCAGACCCCTCGAAAGGCAGGGGGCACGGTTACCACGACAGCTTGGATGCCGAAGAGGACGAGCTTGGAGCACTTGCGTATTACAGCGGTGAAGGTCAACGGTCTCAGGGCACGCAGAAGCTTAGCGATGGGAACAGCGCAATCCTCAACCATCGCGCTGAAGGACGAGACCTGCTGCTTTTCTGGGCGGTTGGTGAAGTCGAAGGTCGCAAACAAAGACGCCACCAGTATGTCGGCAAGTTTGCGGTCGACAAGACCAGGCCGTACTTCCTGCGCGCTGACCATGGCAGCGATGGCGAGCGCGACGTCTACGTCTTCCGGCTACGGCCAGTGGGGGCTATCGCGAAGCCGCCGATCGACTACATGCCGGTGACCATCGAAACGACCTACACGGAGACTCACCCGGGGCCTCTGCTTGATCCAATCGACGAAGCATCAAGCAAGCTGATCGAGCTTGAAAAGAATTCAGCGGGCGAATTCATTCGCAGGGCGACTTCCGAAATGAAGATCGAACGCCGTGAAGGCGCGCTTGTTGACCGTTTTGAAGAATTCCTGGCCAAGAGGCAACACGTCGCCAAGCGGTGGTTCGTCAGCCCTCGCGGTCATCGGCGGGGCTTCCAGACAGACCTGTTCGATGACACCGCGAATGTCCTGTATGAGGCGAAGGGCAAGGCCGATCGAAACTCGGTGAGGATGGCGATCGGGCAGCTCTTCGACTACCGCCGTTCGATCGAACCGTCGCCGTTGTTGGCAATCTTGCTTCCTGAAGCGCCGGAGCCGGATCTTCGCAGCCTCATCGAGTCGGTCGGGATCGCCCTCGTCTACGAAGAGAACGGAGCCTTCGTAGGTTGGCCGGTCGGCGGGAGCTAGGCGGGTTTTTGCCAGGTTGAGATGTGGGTTCTGCTTTCGTGGGTGAAGGGGGTGGCGTGCCAGTCCTGCCAGCGGGTGCGGAGGGTCATGCCGGCGATGCGAGCCATGAGGTCGAGTTCGGCGGGCCAGGTGTAGCGGAAGGGGATGGACTTCTGGCGGGCGGTGCCGTCGTCGTTGAGGGTGATGTAGTTGGAGCTCATCTGCTGGGTGGCGCAGTCGTAGCGGTCGAAGGCGAAGCGGCGGGGGCCGATCGCGTAGGGGACGGCTTCTTGGCCGGGCGGGAGTTCGCGGAGTCTGGGGATGCCGGTTTCGATGACGAAGCAGCCGCCGGGTTCGAGGTGGGCGGCGGCGTTCTCGAAGCAGGCGACTTGGGCGTCCTGGGAGGTGAGGTTGCCGATCGTGTTGAAGACGAGGTAGACCACGCTGAAGGTGCCCTCGGCGCGGGTGGAGGTGATGTCGCCGA
This sequence comes from Glycomyces lechevalierae, assembly GCF_027622945.1. GTDB lineage: Bacteria > Actinomycetota > Actinomycetes > Mycobacteriales > Micromonosporaceae > Glycomyces > Glycomyces rutgersensis. The sequence goes on from NZ_JAPZVQ010000015.1 coordinate 78,465, forward strand.
TGGTGATGGCGATGTCCTGGCCGCCGGGTTTGGCGCGGAGTTGCGCGGTCATGTCGGGTGAGAGGTCGATGCCGCTGACCGGGACGCCTCGGGCGGCGAGGGGGAGGGCGATTCTGCCGGTGCCGGAGGCGAACTCGAGGGCGCGGCCGTTGCCGGCGAGGTCGGCCAGGACGTCGACGACGGGGTCGACCTTTTCCGGTGCGAACATCTCGGCGGAACTCTGGTCGTAGGTGGCCGCCGCGTCGCCGCTGAAGTGGTCCGTGAGCTCGATCATCTTCGGATCGTAACGGCTGCAACAGGCTGCGAGCCGAGCTTTTCTCCGGAGCGGTGCGCACCCGCGGCCGTCGTGGGGGACATGCACGCGTGCTCGATGCCTTCCACGCCGCGGAACGCGGTGAAACTTATGCTACTCTCGGGTAACTTTGTTGGCGGGTAACGATGCCGGTCTGACTTCGGTGGTGCTTGATGAACCTCTACTTTCGGCTGCTCATGCTGTTGCTGCGACTGCGCCGGCGGGGTCCGCTGGCGTTGTGGGATACGGCCGAGACTCCTTTCCGGGTCGTGCCGACGGACCTTGATCCGTTGGGGCACATGACCAACGGCCGGTATCTGACGATCATGGACGTCGGACGGATCGATCTGATGATGCGGTCCGGGTTCTGGTCGAAGATGAAGGCGCAGGGCTGGTACCCGGTCGTGGCCGGGCAGACGATCACGTACCGGAAGTCGTTGCGGCCGTGGCAGTTGTTCGAGCTGCGGACCCGCGTGCTCGGGTTCGACGAGCGGTGGGGGTACATCGAGCAGACCTTCTGCGTCGGGAGCACCGTGTACGCCCAGGCCTTCGTGCGGACCCGGTTCCTCAAGAAGTCCGGGGGATCGGTCGAGCACGACGAGCTGGAGAAGCTCGCGGGCGGCTTCCCGACTGAGCTGCAGGTGCCCGAGTGGCTGCTGCAGTGGACGGCCGCGACCCGCCTCAACAGCGCGAAGTGAGCCGCGGCCGCATCAGGTCAGCGCGCCGGAGGCAGTGCCGGTGGCGGTGCGGGGTCGGGCGGTGAGGGCGGCGCGATCTCGGGTGGGGCCGGGAGTTCCCAGGCGGCGTGGCGGAGCTGGGCCACCAGGTGGTCCGCTGCCGATTCGATGTCCTCGCGGCGGAGCCGGTCGTCCAGGCGGTTCGAGGCGATGCGGGCGAGGATGAGGATGTTGAGCGCGGTCTCGCGGAGCAGGTGGTTGAGTGGGATGCGCTTGCGGGCGCCGGCGAGTGCGGTTATGGAATCGGCGAGGTGCTCGAGTTCGGGTGCGGACATCGGTGCCTCCAGTTGTTGTGCAGTTGTGTCGGGCGAGATCGCCACGTTGCGGAAAGTGTAGAGACAGGCACTGACAGTTTTGCTCGCCAGCGCTGGGCGGGGTTCCGAACAGACTTCGGGGCGGAAGGTAAAAGCCTTCCGCCCCAAGGGTTTGATGAGGTCAGACTCTCGCCAGGATTTCTCCGTGGGGGATCATCAGCCAGCTCTCCGGATTCCTGGCCCAGGCCTTCCATGCCTCGGAGATGGCCTCCAGGTCGGCTTGGGCCGCGTAACCGCCCGCGACGGCCTGCTTCGCGAAGTCCGAGTGCAGCGCCCGGTCGGCCCAGAGTCCGCCCCACCAGTCGCGTTCCTGCTCATTGCTGAACGTCCAGGTCGTCGAGGTGGCCTTGACCGAGGTCTCTTTGAAGCCGGCTCGCAGCGCCCATGCTTTGAGGTGGCGGCCCGCGTCCGGTTCGCCGCCGCCGGCCCTCGCGACCTCCTCGTACAGGTCCAGCCAGTTCGCCAGGCCCTGGGACGCGGGGAACCAGGTGAACGCCCGGTAGTCGCTGTCGCGCACCGCGACGACGCCACCCGGCTTGGTCACCCGTCGCATCTCTCTCAAGGCCTGGACGGGGTCGCCCACATGCTGGAGCATCTGGTGTGCGTGCACCACATCGAAAGTGCCGTCCCCGTACTGCAGCTCGTGCACGTCCGCTACCCCGAAGGTCATGTTCGCCAGGCGGCGGGACTCGGCCTCCTTCGCGGCCTGGTCCACGATGGCCGGCGCGTAGTCCACGGCCGTGACGTGGCCGTCCGGTACGAGCGCGGCGAAGTCGGCCGAGATGGTGCCCGGGCCGCAGCCGATGTCGAGGATCGTGCTGTCCGGTCGCAGTTCCGCCAGCAGGTATGCCGCCGAGTTCTCCGCCGTACGCCAAGCGTGGGAACGCAGGACCGACTCGTGGTGGCCGTGGATGTAGGTCGCAGTCTCTTTCGCCATGGGGAGACCTTATCGAGCGCTGCCTAGAATGTGGGAGCTGTTTCTTGAATAATGGAACGATGATCTTGTGGAGTGTCGCGAACTCGACAGGCGACACGGGATCGGGATGCCCGGCCTTCGTCCCGTTGCCGCCTAACGTGATGCCATGAGGAACCTCCCACTGGAGCGCCGCGTCGAAGCCCACGCCGCGGGTCGTGAAACGGTCCGCGTCGAGACGCGGGCGAGGCTGGTGAGGGCGGTCCTGGCGTTCCTCGACGGGAACGGCGTGCGGGTGAGCGAGGACGAGCGGGCGCGGGTGGCCTCCTGCACCGACGACGCGCTCGTGGAGTCCTGGCTGTTCAAGGCCCCGTTCATCGCGAACGCGGCAGAGCTCTTCGACGAGGACTAGACCCAGCCGCGCCGCTGCGCGAGCCAGTCGGCCGCCGCAGATGCGGCCCAGCGCATGTGGACGTGGATCGCGGGGGAGACGATCGCCCTCGGGGCGTCGTCCCAGCCGTCGAGCAGCGCGCCGGTGATCGCCGCGAGCACGGTGTCGAGTTCGTCGCCGGTGACGCCTTCGGCGGTCGGATGAGTCCAGAAGCGCCGATCCGCGTCATGGCCGTCGCCGTTGGCGACGATCAGCACGTTCACGGTGTCGACCCAAGGCGGCGTGTACCTCGGCTTCGACCAGTCGCAGATCCAGGCGCGGTCGCGACCGAGGACGAAGTTGTCCGGCCGCAGGTCGCCGTGGGTCACCTGGTCGGTGACGAAGATCCGGTCGATGCCGGACTCGATGGCCGCGAGGTCCACCGATCGGCGTTCCAGCTTGGGCGGCAGTGCGATCGGCGCCTTCTCGCCGTTCGCGATCTTCTGGAAGACGCGGAGGTTCTCCGCGGTCTTCGGGCGGATGCCCGCCGCGACGAGTTCCGGCGGGGGCGGATCGAGGGCCGCCGCGGCCACCGCCCAAGCGCTGAGCATGAGGTCGAGCGCTTCCGGCCGCATGGGGAGTCTGAACGGCTCGCCTTGGAGCGCTTCGAATCCCGTGACCGTCCAGTCGTCGACGTCGGCGTGGAAACGGACGGCGGGGGCCGGCACTTCGGGCGGCAGAGCGGCCGTCATGCGGCCTTCGTCCCGGTAGAGGCCGTGGACCTCCGGCGGGTGCGCCCCGGCCGCCTTGACGAACAGCTCGGCCCCCGACGCGGACCGGACGCGGCCCGCGAAACCCGTCGTGAAGCCGCCGCCCGCGACGGTGACGGCGACCGGTTCGCCGCCGAGTTCGACCGCGATGCGGGCGCGCACCGACGCGGGCAGCGACGCGTATGAGGGCCGGATCGCGGTGTCGGCGTAGTCGAGCGGTTCGGCGCCGCGGAACGTGCGCCCGGAGTCCGTCACGTCCACCCTCGGCGCTGGGCGAGCCAGTCGGCCGCGGCGAGGCCGCTCCAGCGCTGGTGGGCGCGGAGGTGCGGGGAGACGTCCGGGATCGGGGGTTCGGCGGACCGGGCCAGGTAGTAGCCGGTGATCGCGGCCAGTCCGGTGTCGAGCTGGTCCGGCGTGACGCCTGCGGCGGTCGGGTGGGCCCAGAAGAGGGCGTCCGCGTCATGGCCGTCGCCGTGGGCCGCGACGAGGAAGCACGCGGTGTCGAACCAGGTCGCGTGGACCTGGACCCAGTTCCAGTCGCAGATCCAGGCCCGGTCGGCGCCGACGATCATGTTGTCCGGGCGCAGGTCGAAGTGCATGACCGAGTCGGCGGCCATGGCCTCGTCGATGCCGCTCTCGATTTCGGCGAGTTCATCGATGCGATTCTGCAGCGCGGGCGGGACCGGGAACGGGTCCGCTTCACCGGCGGCGATACGGGAGAAGAGCCGGAGGTCATCGGCGATGGGGAGGGCGCTCACGCCGAGGTCGAGCAGCGCCTGCGGGGCCGGAGTCAGGGCGGCGGCCGCCTGCGCCCAGGCGTCGAGCATGAGGTCGAGGTCGCGGGGGCTCATCGGGAGGGTCGGGGCGCGGCCGTCGACGGCTTCGAAGCCGAGCACGGTCCAGTCCTCGAAGTCGGCGGCGAATTCGAGGCGCGGGGCCGGGACGCCTTGGGGGAGTGCGGTGTTGACGCGCGCTTCCTGCCGGTAGGCGTCGAGCGCCCAGGACTTGTCCCGGCCGGCGGCCTTGACGAAGAGCTCGGCCCCGGATTCGGCGCGGACGCGGGCGGCGAAGCCGCCGCTGAAGCCGCCGCCGGCCATGCGGATGTCGGCGGGCTCGCCGCCGAGTTCGGCGATGATGCGCTGCTGGACGTACGGCGGGAGGGTCGACCAGGTGGCGCGGACGGCGGTGGCGTCGTAGGGGACCGTGGGTCCGAATCGGGACATGGGAAGAGTGTGGACGGGGAGGGGCTGCGTCGCAACGGGTTTAGGCGTGCGCTGGGGCGGATCCGGGGTCGGTCTTCGCATCGCGCGGCGGGAAGGCGCCCCCGTTCGCAAGCGTCCCATGAGGTTCTGCGGTGACGCGGCGAGCCGCGGGAAGGCGAGCGGCCCCCGCTGCCGTGGTGGGGACGGCGGCGAGGGCCGGGTTCCATTCTAGGCGTTCGCGAGCAAGGAGGGAATGACCACCGGCAGTACATAGCAGCCGATGTCGCCGACGGCGCTGTACGTGAGGGCCCATTTCGCGGTCTGCGCGTCGCGGCACAGGACGACGAGCGCGACCATGCAGCTCAGCGCCCGCTGCGCCTCGGTCATGAACCGCAGCCACGATTCGGCCTGCACGGGGTCGGGTGCGAGGACGGCGTCGAACAGGAGCGCGACGACCCGTTCGCCCGATTTGGAGTAGGAGGCCGCGACGCAGACGCGGAGGCTGTCGGGGAGGGTGATGGTCCTGCGGGAGACGGTGATGGCGTCGTAGTCGGGAAGGTCGGGGCCGTCGGTCCAGTTGTACAGTTCGGTCGCGAATTCGGGGCGGGTCTCCATCAGCATGGCGAGGAGTTCGTTGTACTCGATCGACATTCGAGTTCCTAACTTCCGCGTGGGGTCACAAAAGGTGGGTTGTAGGAACAACGAGGACACGCTTTGCCGGTTACGGGTAGGAGTCGCGCCTTGTTGAGGCCGCCTGCACCTGCAGGAGTGTGGCACTTGCATACGGAAGGGGGGGCGGGGGGGGGTGAGCGGCGGCCCCGCCGGGGCGGCGGGGCCCCCGGACAGGCCCGGGTGGTGTTCGAAGTTGCCCTCTTCGATGCGCTTCGTCACCGCTTCGAGGTAACGGGCCGCGTCGGCGCCGTCGATGAGGCGGTGGTCGTAGCTCAGCGTCAGGTGCATGACCGAGCGCACCGCGATGACCTCGCCCAGTTCCGGGTCGTTGATCACGCGGGGGCGCTTGACGATCGCGGCGGTGCCGAGGATCGCGGACTGCCCGAGCGGGACGATCGGCGTGTCGAACAGCGCGCCCACCGAACCGGTGTTGGTGATGGTGAAGGTGGCGCCGAACAGGTCGTCGGGCGCCAGGCCGCCGTCGCGGGCCTTCTTGGCGATCTCGGCGATCCGCTTGGCCAGGCCCGGGATGTTCAGGTCGCCGGCGTTCTTGACGACCGGGACGATGAGGCCCTTCGGCGTGTCCACCGCGAAGCCCACGTGCTCGGCCTCGGGGTAGGTGATCGTCTTCTCCTCCATGTTCATGGAGGCGTTGACGACCGGGTACTGCTGCAGCGCCTCGATCGCGGCGATCGAGAAGAACGGCAGGAAGGAGAGCTTCACGCCGTGGCGGGCGAGGAACTCGTCCTTCTTGGCCGCGCGGAGCTTCGCCACCTTCGTGACGTCCACTTCGCGCACCGTCGTGAGCTGCGCCGTGGACTGCATCGAGTTCAGGAGCGCCTTGGCGGCGGCCTGACGCAGGCGGCTCATCTTCTCGGTGCGGCCGCGCAGCGGGCTCACCTCGGCCGGGGCCGGGGCGGCCTTCGCCGGCGCGGCGGCGGCCGGAGCGGGCTCCGGGGCCTTCTTCGCGTCGATGACGGCCTGCACGTCCTCCTTGCGGATGCGTCCGCCCACACCGGAACCGGTGACCTCGGAGAGGTCAACGCCGTTCTCGGAGGCGAGCTTGCGCACCAGCGGCGTCACGTAGGAGCCGGACGGCTTCGACGCGGCGGGAGCGGCCGGAGCCGTGACCGGGGCCTGGGCGACCTCGGGCGCGGCCGGGGCCGGAGCGGTCGGCGTGGACTCGGCCTTCGCCGGAGCGGACTGAGCTGATTGACGGCTCGCAGGCGTCGCCGAGGCCGGCTCGGACTTCACAGCCGGGGTCGGCTCGGCGGGGGTCGGCGCCGCGGCGGGCGCGGCGGAACCGGAGCCGATGATCGCCAGCACGGAACCGACCTCGGTGGTCTCGTCCTCGGCGACCCGGATCTCCAGCAGCGTCCCCGCGGCGGGGGACGGGATCTCAGTGTCGACCTTGTCGGTCGAGATCTCCAGCAGCGGCTCGTCCACCTCGACGGTGTCGCCGACGGCCTTGAGCCACGACGTCACGGTGCCTTCGGTGACCGACTCGCCCAGTTCGGGGAGCACGACCTCGGTCCCCTCCACGGCACCCGGAGCGGGGGCGGCGGGGGCTTCAGCGGCGGGGGCCGGGGCCGGGGCCTCGGTCTTCGCCTCGGGCTCGGGCTCGGGCAGCGGCTCCTGGGCCGGGGCCGGGGCGGCCGGGGCGTCCCCGGAGGCCTCGGACGGGTCGCCGATGATCGCCAGCTCGCCGCCGACCTCGACATCCGTGTCCTCGGGGACCACGATCTTCAGCAGCACACCGGCGACCGGCGAAGGCACCTCGGTGTCGACCTTGTCGGTCGACACTTCGAGCAGCGGCTCGTCGACCTCGACGGTGTCGCCTTCCTTCTTGAGCCACTGGGTGACAGTCCCCTCGGTGACCGACTCACCGAGAGCGGGCATCGTTACCGATGTCGGCATCGTTCGTTCAACTCCTGCGGTTGTGGATTAGTCGTGGGCGTGCAGCGGCTTGCCGGCCAGCAGCATCGCCGCTTCGCCGATCGCCTCGTTCTGGGTGGGGTGCATGTGGATGAGGTTGGCGACGTCCGTCGCGTAGGCCTCCCAGTTGTAGATCAGCTCGGCTTCGCCGATCTGCTCGGAGATGCGCGCGCCGACCATGTGGACGCCGACGATCGGGCCGTCCTCGACCGCCACGAGCTTGATGAAGCCCTGGGTCTTGAGGATGTTCGACTTGCCGTTGCCCGCGAGGTTGTAGTTGACCGACTTGATCTTGTCGGCCCCGTACTTCTCCTTCGCCTTGTCCTCGTTGAGGCCCATGGAGGCCACCTCGGGCTCGGTGAAGGTGACGCGCGGGATGCCGGTCTCGTCGATCGGGTTCGGGTTGAGGCCGGCGATGTGCTCGGCCACGAAGATGCCCTGCAGGAAGCCGCGGTGCGCGAGCTGGATGCCGGGGACGATGTCGCCGACGGCGTAGACGCCGGGGACGCTGGTCTGCAGGTGCTCGTTCACCGGGACGAAGCCGCGGTCGAGCGTGATGCCCTGCTCCTCGTAGCCGATGTTCGCGGTGACCGGGCCGCGGCCGACGGCCACGAGCACGATGTCGCCCTCGACGACGGTGCCGCCCTGGATCGTGACCTGCACGCCGGTGGCGGTCTTCTCGACCTTCTCGAAGAACTTGCCGGTGTGGAACTTGATGCCGCGCTTGCGGAACGCCCGCTCGAGCTGCTTCGACGAGTCGGCGTCCTCGGCCGCGATGAGGCGGGGGAGGCCTTCGATGATCTCGACCTCGACGCCCAGGGACTTCCAGGCGGAGGCGAATTCGACGCCGATGACGCCGCCGCCGATGACGATGGCCTTGTTCGGCAGCTCGGTGAGCTCGAGCGCGTGCTCGGAGGCGATGATCTTCTCGCCGTCGATCTCAAGGCCCGGAAGGGTCTTGGAGTACGAGCCGGTGGCGAGGATGATGTTCTTGCCGGTGACGGTCTGGCCGTTGTCGACCTCGATCGTGTTCGGGCCGACGAGCTTGCCGGTGCCCTGGATGAACTCGACCTTGTGGGCCTTGACCAGGCCCTGGAGGCCCTTGTACAGCTTCGAGACGACGTCGTCCTTGTACTTCTTGACCGCCGGCATGTCGACGCCCTTGAACTCGGCCAGGATGCCGAACTGCTCGGACTCGCGGGCGGTGTCGGCGACCTCGCCGGCGTGGAGCAGCGCCTTGGTGGGGATGCAGCCGCGGTGCAGACAGGTGCCGCCGACCTTGTCCTTCTCGATCAGGGCCACCGACAGCCCCAGCTCGGCCGCCCGGAAGGCCGCGGCGTAGCCGCCGCTGCCGCCGCCCAGGATGACGACGTCGTATCCTGCGTTCGGGTCGCTCATTGCTCTCCCCACTTAACGATGCTTAGGTTCGGAGCCCATCCTTCCACCGGCGGCGACTCGTGATCGTCCAGACCCGGTGGTTGGAGTGTGCAACACCATTCAACCGCTTGCTGTGAGCATTCGGAAAGTCCCCTTCGTGTGCGGCTGGACACAGGTGTCCTAGCGCATGTGTACGCTTGGAAATCACGCCTCGAGTGGTGCTGGAGGATTAGGCCGTGGGCTTGTTCGGACGCAAGAAGAAACAGGGCAAGGGAACGCTGGACCGAGCCTCTGACAACGCTGACCAGCGGCATCTCATCGACTTCATCAAGACGCGGGTCGGCGTCGAGGCCTACCTCGAGCCGAAGACCACCGTCACCGAGACGACGGTCATGCTCATCGCGCACGACGGCGAGTGGACGCGACGCCGCGTCGACGGCCCGGCGGGCGCGTTCGCCCTGGGCCGCAAGTACAACACCCCCGTGTACGAGGTCGCGAAGACCGGATATCCGCAGCGTAAGCGCGATTACGACGCCCGCCGCAAGCTCGAGCAGCAGCGCCGTTCCTAGCGGTTTCCGCCCCCGGAAAGACAACGATTGCGCAATATTCACCGCACCGTCCCGCCACTTGGTGGTGAGGGCGAACGGACGCGAAAGGGCCCGGCATTCGCCGGGCCCTCGCTCACACCACTTGATTACTCCGCGGCGAACTCCTCGAGCAGCGCCACGAGCGTGCGCACCGGGAAGCCGGTGGCGCCCTTCGCGATGTACCCGTACGTCGAGTCCGAGTCGGCCGGGCCCGCGATGTCGAGGTGCGCCCACGGCAGCTCCTCGGGCACGAACTTGGACAGGAAGATCCCGCCCTGGACCATGTGCCCGTCGCGCTTCAGGCCGGTCGCGCACTGCGAGACGTCCGCGATCGGGGACTCCATGAGCTTCACGATGTCCTCGGGGAACGGCATCGGCCAGCCGTGCTCGCCGGTGACCTCGCCGAGGCGGCGCAGCCGCTCGGTCTCCGAGTCGGTCCCCATGAGGCCCATGGTGCGCCGGCCGAGGGCGATGAGCTGCCCGCCGGTGAGCGTCGCCACATCGTAGAGCGCGTCGGGCTCGTCCTCGAGGGCGCGCGAGATCGCGTCCGCGAGCACGAGCCGCCCCTCGGCGTCGGTGTTGAGCACCTCCACGGTCATGCCGTTGCGGATGGTGATCACATCGGACGGGCGGAACGAGGAGCCGGAGAGCATGTTCTCGGCCAGCGCCACCGTGCACGTCACGTTGACGTTCAGGCCGAGCTTCGCGGCGGCGAGGGTCGCGCCGACGACGGCCGCGGCTCCGGCCATGTCGCCCTTCATGTCCCACATGCCGGCGCCGGGCTTGATGTTGATGCCGCCGGAGTCGAAGGTGATGCCCTTGCCGACGAGCGCGACGTGCTTGGTCGCTCCCTCGGGCCGGTAGGAGAGGCGCACGAGGCGCGGTTCGGCGGAGGAGCCGCCGCCGACGGCGAGGACGCCGCCGTAACCGCCTTCGGAGAGTGCTTCGGCGTTCAGGATCTCGACCTCGAGGCCGGCCGCGGCGGCGGCCTGCTCGATCTCGATCGCGAACGTGGGCGGGCGCAGGAGGTTGGCGGGGGCGTCGGCCCAGTCCTTGACGAGAGCGACGCTCTCGGCGAGCACGGTCGCCTTGGTGACGGCGGTCTCGTTCGCGCCGTAGACGCGGATCTCGGCGGGGGCGTCGTCGCCGTTGCCGTCGGTCTTGTACCCCTCGAACCGGTAGGCGGCGAGGGCGGCGCCGACGGCGGTGGCCTCGGGGTCGCCTTCGAACGCGATGGCCGCGCTGGCCTTGCCGAAGGCGGCGCGGACGGCGGTGCCGGCGGCGCGGCGGAGGGTCTCGTCGTCGAGGTCGTCGGCGTCGCCGAGGCCCACGGCGTAGACGAGCTTGGCGGCGAGGCCCGCGGGGGCGGGGAGGCGGGTGAGGGAGGAGGCCCCGCCGGTGTTGCCGAGGACCGCCAACTGCTCGGCGAGGCGTCCGCCGAAGGCGGCGTCGACGCCCGCGAGGCTCTCGGGGAGCGCGGGGGCGTCCTCGCCGGAGAAGACGCCGACGACGAGCACTTCGGCGTCAGCCGTGGCGATGTCGCCGGAGGCGGAGATCAGAGCTGTCACGATCCATCCTTAGCTGTTCTGGGGACCAAATGCTCCGATCCTAATCACTGAGACGGGGGAGATAGTCTCTGTGCCATGTCGGAGACACTGCTCACCTCGCCCCTGCACGAACGCCACCTGGTCCACGGCGCGAAGTTCGCCGAGTTCGCGGGTTGGAACATGCCGCTCCAGTACGCGAGCGGGGTCCTCGCCGAGCACCAGGCGGTGCGCACCGGCGTGGGCGCGTTCGACGTCTCGCACCTCGGCAAGGTCTGGGTCACCGGGCCGGGCGCGGCGGCGTTCGTGAACCGCTGCCTGGCCAACGACCTCGACCGGATCGGGCCGGGCGGGGCGCAGTACACGCTGTGCCTGGACGAGAGCGGGGGCGTGGTCGACGACCTCATCGCGTACCGGTTCTCGGACGACGAGGTCTTCCTGATCCCCAACGCCGCCAACACCGCCGAGGTCGCGCGCCGCCTGACCGAGGCCGCCCCCGAGGGGATCGAGGTGCGGAACGTACACCGCGGGTTCGCGGTGATCGCGGTGCAGGGCCCGGAGTCGCCGCGGATCCTCGAGTACCTGGGCCTGCCGCACGACCACGAGTACATGACCTTCCGCGAGCACCTGGTGGACACCGCGGACGTGATCGTCTGCCGCTCGGGCTACACGGGCGAGACCGGTTTCGAGCTGGTGGTGCCGAACGAGGCGGCCGTGGACCTGTGGGACGGGATCCTCGTGGCGGGCGCGGTCCCGTGCGGGCTCGGCGCGCGCGACACGCTGCGCCTGGAGATGGGTTACCCGCTGCACGGCCAGGACCTGAGCCTGGAGATCACGCCGGTGCAGGCGCGCCTGAACTGGGCGATCGGCTGGGACAAGCCGGAGTTCTGGGGCAAGGAGGCGCTCGAGGCCGAGCGCGCCGCGGGCCCGAAGCGGCGGCTGTGGGGCCTGGAGGCCACCGGCAAGGGGGTGCCGCGCGCGCACATGGCCGTGATGGACGGCGACGACACAGTGGGGGAGACCACATCGGGCACGCACGCGCCGACGCTGAAGAAGGGCGTCGCGCTGGCCCTGCTCGACGCGTCGTACAAGCCGGGCGCCGAGCTTGAGCTCGATGTGCGTGGCCGCCGGTTGCCAATTCGAGTCGTCAAGCCGCCCTTCACGAAAGCCACGCCGAAGTAAGCCCAGCGAGACCCGGCTCTTGATTGCGGCAAGTTTCTCCGATAGCGTTTACCAAAACTCGCCGACGAAGGAGTCACATGCCTGGCACGCCGCATCGCTATGCCCTCGTGGGGACCGGCTCACGCGCCACGATGTACCGCAAGGCCATCACCGAGCGGAGTGACAAAGCCCGCCTCGTCGCCCTCGCGGACACCAACCCCAAGCGCATCGCCCGCCACCGCGAAGCCATCGAGGCGGCGGGCCTGCCCGCCCCCGCCGCGTACGCCGCGGCCGACTTCGACAAGCTCCTCGCCGAGACCGACCCGGACACCGTCATCGTCACCTCGGTCGACGCCACCCATCACGAGTACATCCTCGCCGCGCTCGCCGCCGACAAGGACGTCATCTGCGAGAAGCCGCTGACGACCACCGGTGAGCACGCCGCCGCGATCCTCGCAGCCGAGGCGCGGTCGAAGGGCACGGTCCACGTCACCTTCAACTACCGCTACAATCCGCTGCACGAGAAGGTCGCCGAGCTCCTGCGCGACGGCGCGATCGGAGAGATCACCTCCGTCGGCTTCGACTGGCTGCTCGACACCCGCCACGGCGCCGACTACTTCCGCCGCTGGCACCGCGAGTCCGAGAACTCCGGCGGCCTCCTCGTCCACAAGTCCGGCCACCACTTCGACCTCGTCAACTGGTGGCTCGACGCGGCCCCCGTGCGCGCCTTCGCGAAAGGCAAGCTCGCGTTCTACGGCGAGAACGGCAAGCGCACCGGCCACGACCGCGGCTACGCCCGCGTCCACGGCTCCGCGCTCGCCTCGGACGACCCCTTCGCGCTCCACATGGCCGACAACCCTGGCCTCAAGGAGATGTACCTCGACGCGGAGGACGAGGACGGCTACATCCGCGACCAGTCCGTGTTCGCCCCCGGCATCACCATCTACGACGACATGATGGCCCTCGTCGACTACGACTCCGGCGTCACGCTCTCCTACCGGCTCACCGCCTACTCCCCTTGGGAGGGCTACCGGGTGCACTTCAACGGCACCCAGGGCCGCCTGGAACTCCTCGTCGTCGAGAACGACCACGTCAACCCGGCCCTCAAGGGCCCCAACGGCGCCAGCCTGCACGGCACGGACGCATCCCCCGAAGAGGGCTGGTACGAGCTGACCCTCCACCCCTTCTGGACCAAGCCCGCCAAGATCGACCTCGGCGACTACCAGCGCGCCGGGCACGGCGGCGGCGACGTGCGGATGCTCGGCGTCCTCTTCGACGGCGACACCGACCCGCACGACCGCTCCGCGAACGCGCAGGACGGCGTGAACGCCCTCGCCGCCGGCCTCGCCGCGAACGCCTCCATCGCCACCGGCCAGCCGGTCGACGTCGCCGACCTCCTGAAGTAGGACACCTCAATGACTCTGCACCCCGACCGGCTGTTCCCAGCCGACGAGCGCACGCGCGCCATCGCCAGGGAACTCCACCAGCGCACCGCGGACCTGCCGCTGGTCAGCCCCCACGGGCACGTCGACCCCCGCCTGATGTCGGAGAACCGGCCGTTCCCCGACCCCGCCCGCCTCTTCGTCGTCCCCGACCACTACCTGACCCGGATGCTCTACAGCCAGGGCGTGACCCCCGGCGAGATGGGCGTCCCCTCCGTCGACGACGAACCGTCCGAAGTCGACGGACGCGCGATCTGGCGCCGCTTCGCCGAGCACTACCGCCTCTTCCGCGGCACCCCTTCGAAGATGTGGCTCGACTACACCTTCGCGGAGGTCTTCGGGATCTACAAGGAGCTCGGCCCCGACACCGCCGACGAGTTCTACGACCACCTCTCCGCGCGCCTCGCCGAACCGGCCTACCGGCCCCGGGCCCTGTTCGACCGCTTCAACATCGAAGTGCTCGCCACCACCGAGTCCCCGGTGGACTCGCTGGAGCCGCACGCCGCGCTGGCCGCGATGCCCGCCACCGGCGGCCGCACGTGGGGCGGCAAGGGCGGCAAGGTCGTCACCACGTTCCGCCCGGACAACATGGTCGAACCCGGCTGGCCCGGCTGGCTCGAGCGCGTCGAGCGCCTGGCCGAGATCACCGGCGAGGACACGTCCACCTTCGACGGCTTCCTCGCCGCGCTCCGCCGGCGCCGCCAGGACTTCATCGCCGCCGGAGCGACCTGCACCGACCACGGCAACCTCACGGCCGCAACGGAAGACGACCCGAAGGCCGCCGCCGAGATCTACGCCAAGGCCCTCAAGGGCGAGGCGGCAGAGACCGAGATCCTGCGCTTCCCGGCGCTCATGCTCACCGAGTTCGCGCGCATGAGCGTCGAGGACGGCCTGGTCATGCAGCTCCACCCGGGCGCCAACCGCAACCACAACCAGTGGCTCTACGAAGGCTGGGGCCGCGACGTGGGCGGCGACATCCCGCACGCCACCGAGTACACGCGCGCGCTCAAACCGCTCCTGGACGCGTTCGGCAACCACCCGCGCTTCCGCATCGTCCTGTACACGTTGGACGAGACCGTGTTCAGCCGCGAGCTCGCCCCGCTCGCCGGCGGCTACTCGGCGGTGTTCCTCGGCGCGCCCTGGTGGTTCCTCGACTCCCCGGAAGGCATGCGCCGCTTCAGAGAAGCCGTGCACGAGACCGCCGGGTTCTACAACACCGCCGGGTTCGTGGACGACACCCGCGCGTTCTGCTCGATCCCCGCCCGCCACGACGTGGCCCGCCGCATCGACGCCGCCTACCTGGCGCGCCTCGTCGCCGAGCACCGCATGACCGAGCAGGAAGCCGCCGAGGTCGCGATCGACCTCGCCTACCACCAGCCCCGCAAGATCTACGGATTGGACAGCTAAGTGACCCGCATCGAACGACTCGAAGTCCACGACGTGCGGTTCCCGACCGCGACCGCCGGCGACGGCTCCGACTCGATCAACCGCGCCGACTACTCGGCGTGCTACGTCGAGCTGTTCACCGACGGCGGCCCCACCGGCACCGGCTTCACCTTCACCGGCGGCCGCGGCACCGAGATCGTCGCCGCCGCCGTCAAGGCCTTCGCCCACCTCGTCGTCGGCAAGACCGTCGAAGCGATCTTCGCCAATCCGGTCGAGTTCTCCCGCTCGATCATCCAGGAACCGCAGATCCGCTGGCTCGGCCCCGAGAAGGGCGCCACCCACATGGCCGTCGGCGCCATCGTCAACGCCGTGTGGGACCTCCGCGCCAAGCTCGAAGGCAAGCCCATGTGGCAGCTCCTCGCCGAGATGGACTCCGCCGAACTCGCCGCCCAGATCGACTACCGGCACATCGAGGACGAGCTCACCCCCGCCGAGGCCGAAGCGATCCTCGACGAAGGCCGCAACGGCTACGAGGACCGCCTCAAGGTCCTCCAGAACGACGGCTTCCCCGCGTACACCACCTCCGTCGGCTGGCTCGGCTACTCCGACGACAAGGTCCGCGCCCTCACCGAACAGGCCGTCGCCGAAGGCTGGACCGCCGCCAAGATGAAAGTCGGCTCGCCCGACGTCGCCGACGACGTGCGCCGCGCCGGCATCATCCGCGACGTCCTCGGCCCCGACCGCAAGCTCATGATGGACGCCAACCAGATCTGGTCCGTCCCCGAGGCCATCGCCAACATGCGGCAGCTCGCCGCCTTCGACCCGTACTGGATCGAGGAGCCCACCCACCCCGACGACATCCTCGGCCACGCCAAGATCGCCAAGGCCGTCGCCCCCATCCGCGTCGCCACCGGCGAGGTCGCCGCCAACCGCGTCATCTTCAAGCAGCTCCTCCAGGCCGAGGCCATCCAGGTCTGCCAGATCGACGCCTGCCGCGTCGCCGGCATCCCCGAAGTCCTCGCCACCCTCCTCATGGCCGCCAAGCACGGCGTCGACGTCTGCCCCCACTCCGGCGGCGTGGGCCTCTGCGAATACGTGCAGCACCTCGGCATGTTCGAATACCTTCGAGTGGGGAAGACCCTGGAGGGCCGCATGATCGAGTACGTCGACCACCTGCACGAGCACTACACCGACCCGGTCACCGTGGTGGACGGCCGCTACCGGCTGCCCACCCAGCCCGGATACTCCGTGACGCTCAAGGACGAGTCCATCGCCGAGTTCTCGTTCCCGAACGGGCCCGCATGGAACGCCTAAGCAATTCGGTCTTGAAGCGGCTCCCCGGGGACGTGCGCGTCCCCGGGGACCGCCCCCAGACCGCCGGCGTCCTCCACCTCGGCGCGGGCGCCTTCCACCGCGCCCACCAGGCCGTCTACACCGACGACACCGACTGGGGCATCACCGTCGCCGCGCCGAACTCGCGCGGCGTCATCGACGCCCTCGCCGAACAGGACGGCCTCTTCTCCGTCGCCACCCTCGGCCCTGAGGGCGCTTCGATGCGCGTCATCGGCTCGATCGTGGACACCGTCCACATCGCCTCCGAACGCGACCGCGCCATCGACCTCGTCGCCGCCGAGACCACCCACGTCGTCACCCTCACCGTCACCGAGAAGGCCTACCGCGACGCCCAGGGCGTCCCCGGCCTCCTCGCCGCCGGACTCGCCAAGCGCGCCGCCCGAGGCGGCCCGCCCCTCACCGTCCTGTGCTGCGACAACCTGCCCGACAACGGCAAGACCACCAGGGCCGCCGTCGAACCCCTCCTCGACAGCGCCTCCAAAAACGGTGCCACCCGCGCCTGGGTCGAGGCGAACGTCACCTTCCCGTCCTCCATGGTCGACCGGATCGTCCCCGCCTCCACCCAGGCCACCTACGAACGCGCCCTAAGCGAACTCGGGGTCACCGACCTCGCCGCCGTCGAAGCCGAACCGTTCACCCAATGGGTCATCGAAGACGACTTCGCCGGGCCCCGCCCCGCCTGGGACGCCACCTACACCCACGACGTCGCCGGCTGGGAGCGCTTGAAACTCCGCACCCTCAACGGCGTCCACTCCACCCTCGCCTACCTCGGCGCCCTCGCCGACGTCGAGACGATCACCGAATCCCTCGCCCTCCCCGGCGCCGAGGCGTTCGCCCGCTGGCTCATCGCCGAGCAGATCGCGCCCAGCCTCACCCCGCCCGACGGGCAGGACACCATCGCCTACGGCGAGAACGTCCTCGAGCGCTTCGCCAACCCCGGCATCCGGCACCGGTGCCTCCAGATCGCCATGGACGGCTCCCAGAAACTCCCGCAGCGGCTCTTCGCCACCATCGCCGACCTCGCCGAGGCACACGTGGACCTCGACCTGATCGCGCTCCCGCTCGCCGCCTGGACCCGCTTCTGCGCCGGCAAGAGCGACAACGGCACCGAACTGCCGCTCGACGACCCGCTCAAGGACGCCATCCGCCAGAGCCTCGCGGCCGCCGGGGCCAACCCCGCCGCCCGCATTGACGCTATCCTCGGTCTCCACCAGATCGTCCCCGAAACCGTCGCCGACAACCACCAGCTACGCCGGGCCGCCGCAAAATGGCTGCGCGAACTCGACCGGCACGGCGTCGCCACCACCCTGGAGCACCTGTGACCGAGACCCGCACGCCCCGCATCGCCCTCGTCGGCGCCAACGGATACGGCCTGCACCACCGCCACAACCTCGAGCCCCGCCGCCGCAGCGGCGAACTCGACTTCGTCGCCCTCTGCGACACCGCCGAGATCTACGAGGACGCCGACATCCCCGTCGGCGACCTCCCCGTCTTCGACGACTACCGCGCCATGCTCGACGCCACCGACCCCGACGTCGTCATCATCGCCACCCCGCCCCCCACCCACCTGCCCATCGCCAGCGCCGCGATGCGCCACGGCGCCGACGTCTACCTCGAGAAGCCGCCCGTCGCCAACCTCGCCGAATACGCCGACCTCTACGACGTCATGACCGAGACCGGCCGCAACGTCCAAGTCGGCTTCCAGGCCCTCGGCTCCCACGCGTTCAACGCCCTCCGCGACGCCATCGAAGCCGGGCGGCTCGGCGAGGTCGAGTCCGTCGCCGTCGCCGGCTCCTGGCGCCGACCCGACTCCTACTACCGCCGCTCCCCTTGGGCCGGAAAGCGAGAGGCCAACGGCACCCTCATCGCCGACGGCGCGCTCGCCAACCCCTTCGCGCACGCCTCCCAGGAGGCCATCGCGCTCGCCGGGGACTGGCCCCTCGACGGTGCCATCGAACTCGAGCGCCTGCGCACCCGCGAGAACATCGAAGTCGACGACACCGCCGTCTGGCGCGCCACGAACAAGAACGGCGTCGCGATCACCGTCGCCGTGACCCTCTGCGGCGACAAGAAGCTCGAAGGCGACGTGTACGTGCGCGGCACCGAGGGCGAGGCCTGGTTCGAGTACCCGACCGACCGCCTCCTCCTCCCCGGCGAGTCCGAGCCGAAGCACTACGGCCGCACCGACCTCCTCGACAACCTGCTCGCCCACCGCAACAAGGGCGTCGGCCTCATCTCCGGCCTCCGCCGTGCGAAGACCTTCACCGGCGTCCTCGAACGCGTCCTCAACGACCCGATCCCGCGCCTCGTCGACGCCGAGCACCTCGAACGCGTCGGCGACGACCCGGTGACCATCCTCAAGGGCGCCGACAAGGCCGTCGAGGACGCCGCCAAGCAGGGCAAGCTCTTCAGCGAACTCGGCCTCCCCTGGGCCTAGACGCGAACAAGGCGGCCCCGATCCGAGGACCGGGGCCGCCTCCGTGTTCAGCTGCCGCCCGTCAGGCCGCGCCCGCGCTCGCGGTCACGATCGACTTGACGTTCGAGGGCGTGTCGAGCGAGTAGCCGTAGGGGACGCCCGCGACCGATCCGCTCGACGCCGGGGTGCTGGTGTTCACCAGGTGGTTGTTGCGGGAGAGGATCCGGCCGGGATCTGAGTCGCCCTCGCCGATGTGGACGGCGTCGTTCGCGTTCTCGAGGTAGTTCCCCTCGAACAGGACGCCCGCGTTCATCGTGGTGGCGACGCAGTACGCGCCGATGTTGACGTAGTAGTTGCTGTAGACGTGCACCGTGGACCCGAAGCGCACGCGCGGCGTGCGCTGGTTGGTGCCGTTGAACCAGTTGTGGTGGTAGCTCACCCGCAGGTGGCCGATGTCCTGGCTGCCGTTGTCGTCGGAGTGGCCGAGGAGCATGGTCTTGTCGGTGCCGTTGAAGCGGTTCCAGGACACCGTGATGTAGTCCGAGCCGCGCTTGATGTCGAGCGCGCCGTCGTAGCCGGTGCCGAAGGTGTTGTTGTCGAACCAGAGGTTCGTGGAGGCGTCCTGGACGTTGATGGCGTCGTCGGACCAGTTGTTGAACCGCATGTTCTGGACGATGACGTTGCGGTCGGAGTCGAAGTTGAGCCCGCCGCCGGTGAAGGTCGCGCCCGAGTTGCCGATGATGGAGGTGTTCGATCCGACGTTGACCATGCCGGACAAGGCGATCGTGCCGCTGACGCGGACGATCTTGGCGCTGCTGCTAGACACGGCCGAGACGAACGCCGAGGCCGTGGTGACGGTGGTGGTGGGGCCGCCGGCGCCGCCGGTCGTGCCGCCGTTCATGGTCGCGTAGCCCTGGAGGCCGGTCTGCTGGACTTGCACCTGGGCGGCGTTCCGGGAGTCGCCCGTGCGGAGTTCGTGGGCCTGCGCCGGGCTGAAGGAGGCGAGGGAGACGGTGGCCAGCACCGTCGCCGTCACGAGCCCGAGGGCCCGTCTGGTGATCGTCGACATTGACGAGGTCCTTTCATGAGTGGGAGGCACGGCGTCGATCGATTGCCAAGATCGACGTATTGACGTGTCTCGATATAAGACGGTAAGCCCGATCGGACAGCGTTTGCAAGACTTTGGCCGGAAATAGAAAGCAACGGGACCGGCGATGCCTCCCCGGCCCCGTCTGACGGGTGGTGCGGAGCGGGACCAGCGGGCTCCCGCACCCCGCCCGGTCTCAGGGCAAGCGGTTGCGATTGCGTAGTTCGTTTAGTCGTGCTACAAACTCCCCATGGCTCTTTTCGACCTTCCCCTTGAACAGCTCCGCGAATACCGCCCCGACGTGCCCGAACCGGCCGACTTCGACGAGTTCTGGAAGTCCACGCTCACCGACGCGGCCGCCCACGACCTCGACGTCCGGCTCGAACCGTTCGCGACCGACCTGGTGACCCTCGACGTCACCGATGTGGTCTTCGCCGGCTGGGGCGGCCACCCCATCAAGGCCTGGCTGGTCAAGCCCAAGAACATCGAAGGGCCCCTGCCCTGCGTCGTCGAGTTCATCGGCTACTCCGGCGGCCGCTCCTACGCGTGGTCCCACACCACGTACCCCGCCGCCGGCTGGGCCCACCTCGTCATGGACACCCGCGGCCAGGGCTTCGGCAACTGGCAGCCCGGCGACACCGGCGACCCCTACGGCACCACCGGACCCACCAACAAGGGCTGGATGACCCAGGGCCTCGAAGACCCCGAGCACTACTACTACCGCCGCGTCTTCACCGACGCCTACCGCGCGGTCGACGTCGCCAAGGGCCTCGACGGGATCGACCCCGACCGGATCGTCGTCGCCGGCGGCAGCCAGGGCGGCGGCATCGCGCAGGCCGTCGGCGGCCTGCGCGACGACCGCGCCGGCGCGATGGTCGACGGGCCGTTCCGGACCTACGT
>NZ_JAPZVQ010000015.1:98932-140410 GCF_027622945.1 Glycomyces lechevalierae
GGTGGCGGGGGCCCGGGGCCCCGGGGGGGGCCGCCTCGGCGCGGGCGGGGGCCCCCCCCCCCCACGACCTCGCCGGCGCGATGATCGACGTGCCGTTCCTGACCTACTTCCGCCGCGCCACCACCATCACCGACTCCTATCCCTACAAGGAGATCGGCGAGTTCCTCTCCGGCCAGCGGCTGAGCGAGGAGCGCACGTTCGCGACCCTCGACTACTTCGACGGCGTCAACTTCGCCGCGCGCGGCACCGCCCCCGCGCTCTACTCCGTGGCCCTGATGGACGACATCTGCCCGCCGTCCACCGTGTTCGCCGCCTACAACCGCTGGCAGGGCGAGAAGCGGATCACCGTGTGGCCCTGGAACGGCCACGAAGGCGGCGGCATCCTCCAGAAGGGCGAGCAGCTCAAGTTCCTCGCCGAACACCGCTAGACCGACGGAAAAGGGGGCGTGACCGCAGCGGTCACGCCCCCTTCCCTCTGCCTTACGGCTCCCGGATCTTCAAGCGCTCCAAGGCCTGCTCGTGCAGCAGCCCGTTCGTCGCGAGCGCGGAGCCGCCGTCGGGGCCGGGGCGTCCGCGCAGGTCCGTGAAGGTCCCGCCCGCCTCTTCGACGATCAGCGCCAGCGGCGCCAGATCCCACAGGGCCACTTCGGGT
Source organism: Glycomyces lechevalierae (assembly GCF_027622945.1). Taxonomy (GTDB): domain Bacteria; phylum Actinomycetota; class Actinomycetes; order Mycobacteriales; family Micromonosporaceae; genus Glycomyces; species Glycomyces rutgersensis. The sequence goes on from NZ_JAPZVQ010000015.1 coordinate 99,585, forward strand.
TCGGCCGCGATGTCCACGGCCCCCTCGGCGAGCAGGCAGTACGAGTAGAAGTCGCCGAAGCCGCGCTCGCGCCACGCCTCGTGGAGCAGCCCGAGCATCGCGCCCTGCCGGTCGAGCTTCGTCCAGCCCGTGATCGACGAGATGCTGACGGACGCGTCGGAGAGCTTGCCGACCTTCGACACCTGGATCCGCTTGCCGGCGCGCTGGTCGCGGCCGGCGAACGCGCCCGCGCCCTTCATGGCCCACCAGCGGCGGCCGAGCGCCGGGGCGCTGACGATGCCGACGACAGGCTCGCCGCGGTCGAACAGGGCGATGAGAGTGGCCCAGATCGGCACGCCGCGAACATAGTTGCGGGTGGCGTCGATCGGGTCGATGACCCACTTGCGGCCCGAGGCCCCGGGGTTGTCGCCGTACTCCTCGCCGTAGATCCCGTCGCGGGGTCGGGCGCGCGCGAGCGTCGAGCGCAGCACCTCCTCGATCGTGGTGTCCGCGTCGGAGACCTCGGTCATGTCCGGCTTGGAGGAGACCCGCAGGTCGGAGGCACGGAACCGGCTGTTGCCGATCTGGGCGGCGCTGTCCGCGAGCAGGTGCGCGAGGCCGAGATCGTCGTTGTAGCTGGAGGTGGGCATGGGCACATCCTACTGAGCCCCCGAAGGGGCCCTCGACCAGCGAGGCAACGAAGAGGTGAACTAGTTCTTGGTGTCGGCCTCGTGGAGCGACGCGAGCACGCGCCGGAACGAGGCGAGGCGGCCGGCGCGCGGGTCGTCCGGGCCGATCGCGGCGTCGAGGGCGCAGTCGCCGATCTCGGGGGTGTGCGTGCACCCGCGCGGGCAGTCCTGCGCGACCTCCTCGAGTTCGGGGAAGGCCTTGAGGATCGAGTCGGCGGTGACGTGCGCGAGCCCGAAGGAGCGCACGCCGGGCGTGTCGATGACCCAGCCGCCGCCGGGCAGCGCGAAGGAGACGGTGCTCGTGGACGTGTGCGAGCCCTTGCCGATCGAGCGGACCTCGCTGACGGCGCGCCCGGCCCCGGGCACGAGCCGGTTCACGAGCGTGGACTTGCCGACGCCGGAGTGCCCGAAGAACACGTTCTCCTTGTCGCGCAGCAGCTCCACGAGATCCTCGAGCGGCGCTTCGGGCTCGGTCGTGGTGATGGTCAGGTCGAGCTGGGAGTAGTAGGCGCGCGCTTCGGCGACGAGCTCGGGCGCGAGGTCGTGCTTGGTCAGGCACAGGACGGGTGCGACCCCGGCGTCGTAGGCGGCGACGAGGCACCGGTCGACGAACCCGTACCGCAGCGGCGGGTCGATGAGGCTGGCGACGACGACGAGCTGGTCGACGTTCGCGACGACGACGCGCTCGGTGGCGTTCTCGTCGTCGGCGGAGCGCCGCAGCTCCCCGTGCCGCGGCTCGATCCGCACGACCCGCGCCAGGGTTCCCGCATTGCCGGAGCGGTCGCCGACGAGGCCGACCCGGTCGCCGACCACGATGGACTGCTTGCCGAGCTCACGCGCTTTCATGGCGGTGACGACGCGGTCGTCGACCAGGCAGGTGTAGCGGCCGCGGTCGACCGCCGTCACGAACCCCTCCTGGGCGTGCTCGTGCTTGGGCCGGATCTTGGTGCGCGGCCGCGAGCGGCGCGTCGCGCGCACCTTGACGTCGTCCTCGTCCCACTCGTCGTCGTCTTCGTCCACCTCGACGTCCCAATCCGGCTGCGGCACTAGGCGTCACCCCGGATCGCGCGTTCCCAGGCCTCGGCGAAGTCGGGCCAGGTCTTGGACACGCACGCCACGTCGTCGAGCACGAGGCCCGGGATCACGAGCCCCGCGACGGCGCCGGCGTGGGCCATGCGGTGGTCGGCGTAGGTCGCCCAGGTCCCGGTGGCGTGGCCGCCGCTGTTGACGCGGAAGCCGTCCTCGAACTCGTCCACGTCGGCGCCGATCTTGCGCAGTTCGGTGACGAGCGCCGAGATCCGGTCGGTCTCGTGGCCGCGGATGTGGGCGACGCCGCGGATCGCGAAGGGGCCCTTGTTGACCCCGAACAGGGCCGCGAGGGCGGGCGTCAGCTCGGCGGCGTCGGCCAGGTCGAACTCGGCCGGCAGCACGGACGGCGCGCCGACGACGGTGAGGCCGCCGCGGCTCCACTCGACGCGGGAGCCGAGCCGGACGAGGATGTCGCGGATCTTGTCGCCGGCCTGGGTGGTCTCGGTCGGCCAGCCCTCGATGGTGACCCGGCCGCCGGCGGCGACGGCCGCGATGAGGAACGGCGCGGCGTTCTGCAGGTCCGGCTCGATGACCCATTCGCGGCCCTGGAGCTCGCCGGGCGCGACGCGCCAGCGGTTCGGCTCGGCGTCGTCGACCTCGGCCCCGGCCTGGCGGAGCATGTGCACGACCATGTCGAGGTACGGGCGGCTCGGGACGGGCTTGTCGCCGGTGTGACGCAGGTCGAGGCCGTTCTCGAAGCGCGGCGCGGCCATGAGGAGGGCGCTCACGAGCTGCGAGGTCTTGGACGCGTCGATCTCGAGCGCGCCGCCCTTGACGCCGCCGGTGGCGTTCACGGTGAACGGCAGCGCCATGCGCCCGCCGTCCTCGATCGCGACGCCGAGGTCCCGCAGGGCCTTGATGACGCCGTCGTTGGGGCGCTTGCGCGCGTGCGGGTCGCCGTCGAAGCCGACCGGGCCGTCCGCGAGCGCCGCGACGGGGGGCAGGAACCGCATCACGGTCCCGGCGAGCCCGCAGTCGACCTCGGTGCCGCCCTTGAAGGTCCCGGGCGTGACCGTCCAGACCTCGTCGTCGCCCGTGTCGACCGCGACGCCGATGGACCGCAGCCCTTCGACCATGAGCAGCGTGTCACGGGCGATGAGGGGTCGCCGGATCGTGGACGGGCCGGAGGCGAGCGCGGCGAGGATGAGGGCGCGGGCCGTCATCGACTTCGAGCCGGGCACGCGGACGACCGCGTCGAGCTCGGCCTCCGCGTACGGAGTCTCCCAGCGGCGCTTGTCGGGGGCTGCAGTTGCGTTCACGCAGCCATTCTAGTGGCCCGCGAGCTCGGCACTCGAAGGTCGGCGCACCGGGGGTGGCGCGCCCGCGCCGGGGTGGCGGAAATTGAGGAGCCGGAGTGTCGGTGGCGGGGGTTACCGTGAGGGCATGTGCGGAAGGTACGCGAACACGAAGTCGAGCCCGGACATGGCCGCGCTCTTCGACGCCGAAGACCTCATTGCGGGCGCTTGGACGCCCTTGTACAACATCGCGCCCACGACCCCGGCCCCGGTGGTGCGCCGCTCGAAGTCGAAGGACGAGCGCGTGGTGGAACTGGCCCGCTTCGGCCTGGTCCCGTGGTGGGCCTCGGACCCGGCGATCGGCTCCCGCATGTTCAACGCGCGCATCGAGACCGTCTCGACCTCGCGCGCCTTCAAGCGGCCCTTCGCGTCCCGCCGCGCCCTCGTCCCGGCCGACGGCTGGTACGAGTGGCGCAAGCTCCCCGGCGGCGGCAAGCAGCCCTACTACTTCACCCAACCGGGCGGCGTCGTCTTCGCGGGGCTGTGGGACACCTGGCGCCAGGGCGACGTCCACCTCCTCACCTTCACGATCCTCACCTGCCCGGCGCTGGACGAGGCGATCGAGACGGTCCACGACCGGATGCCGTACGTCCTGCCGCCCGAGCGGTACGCGGCATGGCTGGGGGAGGAGGACGCCGACGAGTCCGACCTGCTCGCCGGCCCCGCGCCCTCGCTCGCCAAGGAACTGGAGATCCGCAAGGTCGGCCGCGCGGTCGGCAAGGCCGACAACGAGGGCCCCGAGCTCATCCGCCCCGTCGACGCCGAGGGCCCCACGACCATTCCAGGATTGTGAAGTCAATCACAATCGGCTCAACGTATCTGTACCCCAAGTCGTCGGTCTTTCGTGTACAAGCCGCCGCCGGCTGAAGGAATCGCTTCCCGCGAGAAGCCCAATCAAGCGGGAAGGGCCTGCGGTGGAGAGGCTCTGCATCCAAATGGAAAGTGGGAGGCAGCAATGCGGCGTATCCGTCCCGATGAGGTGGCTCGAGCCCGGAGAGACCCCCGGCTGCTCGATGCCGCCGAATACCGCAACGAGATCATCAGAGGCGCCTACCGGATGAGCGGCGACGCCTGGCTCCGCCAGGGCAACTGCGCCGACGCCGAGCCGGACGTCATGTACCCCGAACCCCGTGAGCCCATCGACGCGGCGCTCGCCATGTGCGCGTCCTGCCCGGTGCGCACGCCCTGCCTGGTCCGGGCCCTCGAGGCCCGCGACCGCCACGGCGTCTGGGGGGCCACCGCGCCTCGCGAGCGCCGGGCGATGATCGAGGTCTGGAAGGACATCAACCCCTTGGCCGTCGGCGCCTAGCCGAATCAGCCGAATCGAAAGCCGCGACCGCTGACCCAGCGAAGGTCGCGGCTTTTCGCTTGTCCGGGGAAGGCGGGGGAGTAGCCTCCCCGGACCGACGACGGTGTCATGTTCGCCGGCCCGGGGCAGGTACTGGGAGTTCACGCGCCGGTCTCCCGGCGCGATCAGGACCCTTCCGGGTCCACCCACGATAACGACGACCCGCACCGAAAGTTACCGTTTCTATCCATTAAGTAGTAATTTCGGGTGATATCCCGAATTTCGTACACTTCACCCGAAATAGTGCGAGTCTCGAAGCTGCGCAGGTGGTGTGGCGGATACGACTCGGGTGGTTTCGCCTTGAGCGGAATGCGGGGGCGCCCATTGCTGTTGTTCGGGACGAGTCTCCCGCCTCGGCACGCCGGCCACCGCCGCGCGGACCGCGGCGAAGGGGTTCACGGGCCACGATGTCTCTAGCAAGGAGCCCAACGCATGACCACCACCCTCCGCGGACGCGAGGACGAGCGCTTGGCCGCGCTCCTGAGCGGCCCCGAATGGTCGCCGTCCCCGAACGGCGCCTCCCCGGTCGGCGGCGTCACGACCGCCGGTATTTCCTCAGCTCCCGTCCAGGACCCTGCCGTAGGCTCGGAACCGGTCGGCTACGAGAGGGAGACGGTGACCGAGGCAGGCAGCGAGAACACCCAGGAGCGGCGCGAGCGGTTCGAGCGCGACGCGATGCCCCTGATCGACCAGCTCTACGGTGCCGCGCTGCGCATGACGCGCAACCCCGCGGACGCCGAGGACCTGGTGCAGGAGACGTTCCTCAAGGCCTACTCGAAGTTCCACCAGTTCCGCGAGGGCACGAACCTGAAGGCGTGGCTCTACCGGATCCTTACGAACACGTACATCAACTCGTACCGCAAGAAGAAGCGCCAGCCGCTCACTTCGCCCACGGACGAGATCACGGACTGGCAGCTCGCGGACGCCGAATCGCACTCCGCCTCGGGGCTGCGCTCGGCCGAGACCGAGGCGCTCGACCACCTGCCGGACTCCGACGTCAAGGACGCCCTCCAGCAGCTCGGCGAGGACTTCCGCCTGACGGTCTACCTCGCCGACGTCGAAGGGTTCTCCTACAAGGAGATCGCCGACATCATGGGCACGCCGATCGGCACCGTCATGTCCCGGCTGCACCGGGGCCGGCGCCAGCTCCGTCAACTGTTGAGCTCGTACGCCGCGGACCGCGGCCTTTCGCCCGCACGGGAGGTACAGCAGTGACCGCCGAACCGGAGAAGCCCAAACTCGACTGTCGGGAGGTCCTCGAAGAGGTCTACCTCTATCTCGACGAAGAGTGCTCCGACCGCCGCCGCGGCGTCATTCGCGACCATCTCGAAGAGTGCTCGCCCTGCCTCTCGGAGTACGGCATCGAGCAGGAGGTTCGCACGATCGTGCACCGCTGCTGCAGCAAGGAGAAGGCGCCGGACGAGGTCAAGACCCGTCTGCGCGAGAAGCTGAGCGCCATCGAGCAGGTCAGCGAGATCTTCAGCGAAGCCGCCGTCGAGCGCGAGCGCTGACCACCGTCTGAGACGCCGATCGGGCCCGTGACCGGGCCCGACTGCGTTGTATTCGCAGGTCTTGCGGTGTCACACCCGCATTTCCCGCGGTCGACCGCGCGTTCGCGAGCGGCCGTGGAACGTTCATGGGCTCCGCTCAGGGGGCCGACTGCTCGGCCGCGTTGGCCCGGATCATGCCGATCGAGATCTGCAGCGACGCCTCGCGCAGGTCCGCCTCGGAGTCGTCACCGCGCGGATAGGTGATCCAGTTGCTGTAGAGGGTCGTGATCGCGTCCCACGCCCGCAGGCGGTGGATGAGCGGCGCGTCCGCCTCGACGAGCAGCGCGTGCAGGCGCCGCTGGCGCAGCCTGAAGACCGACATGCGGTCGAGGCGCGTGAGCGCGGCCTGGTTGTTCTGCATGAACCTGAGCACGGGCACGTGCGACCGGATGACCTCCGCATAACGGCGCAGGAGTTCGGTGCGGGTGTCGAGCTCGCGCGGCCGGGTGTCGCCCCAGTCGCAGATGCGGTCCAGATCCTCCGCGTAGGAGTCGAAGAAGCTCGCCGCGATGTCTTCTTTGGTCTTGAAGTGGTAGTACAGCGCGGCCTTGGTGACGCCGAGCTGCTCGGCGATCTCCCGTAGAGAGGTGTGCTCGTAGCCGTGCTCGCTGAAGAGCGCGATCGCGGTCTGCTGGATCCGCTCTCGGGTGCTCGGCTGTTGCTGCTCGCGCGCTTCGCGCGGCGCTTCGGTCATGTGGGCAATTCTCGTTCTGCGCCGGGTGTCCAGTGCGATCTGCGGGGCAGTCGCGACCTCGGCCGCCTGCCCCGCCACGCGCTAGCTGTTCGGGCGCTTCCCGTGGTTCGCGGACTTCTTCTTACGCGACTTGCGCTTGCGGGCTGCTTTCGCCACGGCTTCCTCCTAGGTCGGTCGGGAATTCAGGGGTCAACCTTACCGGCACCTGCGCGGGTGTACGGAGGGCAGTGGACACACTTCATTGACGAGCCACCCGAGTCGTAGCAGGGTTGGAGGTGCGGACACGGGAGCTCGGCGAAGGCCGAGTGCGGTGGACGGGCGTGGTGACGGTCGACTACGCTTCATTATAAAGGTTTGTTTAATATTTTAGCGGTACCCGTTTCACAAGGAGCGTCAAGTGAACCAGCCCCAGGTCGGCGCCACCGACAACACCAGCGCGGACCAGCCCGGAAAGGGCATGGCCGCCGACATCGCCGAGCAGCCCGGCGTCTACGCCGACGTGCTCGACCACGGCGCCGCCGAGATCGCCCGCATCGCCGCGATCATCGCCGAACGCCGCCCGCGCTCCATCGTCTTCACCGCCCGGGGCACCTCCGACCACGCCGCCCTCTACGCGGCCTATCTCACGGAGATCCGCCTCGGCCTGCCAGCCAGCCTGGCCAGCCCCTCCGTCGTCACCGTCTACGACGCCCGACCAGACTGGTCCGACTCTCTCGTGATCGCCGTCTCCCAGTCCGGCGGCTCACCCGACCTCGCCCAGGTCGTCGCCGCCGCCCGCGCCTCCGGCGCCCTCACGCTCGCCGTCACCAACAACCCCGACTCCCGCCTCGCCGGCGAAGCCGAACTCCACCTCGACGTGCGCGCCGGCCACGAACGCGCCGTCGCCGCCACCAAGACCTACACCGCCGAACTCCTCACCCTCCTGCTCCTCATCGAGGGCATCCGCACCGGCACCGGCCGCCTCGACGCCGCCGAAGCCACCGCCATCGGCAAGCTCCCCGAACTCGCGAGCGGCGTCCTCGCCACCACCGGCGCCGCCGAACTCGCCGGCCGCTACCGCTTCGCCTCCCGCTTCGTCACCACCGGCCGCGGCTACGCCTACCCGACCGCCCGCGAGACCGCCCTCAAACTCATGGAGACCTCCTACCTCCCGTCGCTCGCGTTCTCCGGCGCCGACCTCCTCCACGGCCCCCTCGCCATGACCGACCCCGGCGTGCCCGTCCTCGCCGTCGTCGGCTCCGGCCCCGGCGGCCATGCAATGTGGAACGTCCTCACGCAACTCGGCAAGCAGCGCGCCGACGTGGTCGTCGTCGGCGCCGCCGACGTCCCCGGGCAGACCGCCCGACTCGCCACCCCCGCCGTCGACGAACGCTTCGCCGCGCTCCTCGATATCCTTCCGCTGCAACAACTTGCGCTCCATCTCGCGATCGAGCGCGGCGAGAATCCCGACGCTCCGCGAGGCCTCAAAAAGGTCACCGAGACGGTGTGAGCCCAGCTCGGCGGGTGTGCGGAAACGGGTGTTCACCTTCGGTTCACCGAGATGTTCACCCGTTTCCGTAAACTCTCCGTCATGCAGGCACCACCAGCCGCGCCGACCGGCACCACTGAAATCGTCTGGCACGAACGGCGATACCGGGCGCGAGCGATCGCGGGCGGCGCCGCATTCGAGCTCTACTCCGACACCCGCGAAGACGGCTTCCACCCCAGCGGCGGCGCCTTCCACCGCTACGTCCACGCCTCAGAAGTCACCAGCACCGGCGGCGAACTCCTCCTCGCCGGCGTCGCCCCGCTGGCGATCCCCGTCATGCCCGGCGTCGACGCCGCCACCGTCCACCGGTACAGCCAGAACCCGCGCATCGGCCCCGCCGAACGCGCCCTCGTCTCCGCCGTGCGCGCCACCGCGTTCGTCACCGCCGGCACCCGCATGGTCAAACCCCTCAGCCGCCACCAGGTCGCCCGGCAACTCACCTCGGCGCCCGTGGTCAGCGGCGTGTGCTTCCGCGAATTCGACGTCGCCCACCTGCGCACCCCCGACGACCGAGTAGTGCTCTCCGGCGACCCCGACGACGCCCGCGACACCTCGTTCGCGTTGCGCTGGAAGGCGATCTGCTCCTGCGACTACCAGAGCACCGAGGCCGCGAACTTCCCCGGACTCGTCAGCGTCCCCGGCCGCGAACGGCGCGGCTCGATGATCCTCGGCACCGGTTTCCTCCCGAGCGGCACCCACCTCATCCCCGAATTCGCGACCGCGGCCCTCGCCGACCTGCCGCTCACCGCGCGCGCCGAGATCCTCGCGTACACGCCCGACGGCGGCGAGATCTCGCTGTTCCAGTACCAGCCGCAGACGAACGTCTGGGACCGCATGGCCGGCGCCCGCCACCGCGACCTCGTGAACCGGATCCCCGGACTCGAGACCGGGCGTGCGCTCTTCCGAACCAATCCGTCCGTCCATGCTGGACTCATGGGAGACCATGAAGGCGAACGCGTCCCCGTCACCGCCGACCCGGGGCACGGGTTCAGCGTCTACGCCCGCGGCGCCACGAGCCGCAGCCCGGTGACCCGCCCGCAGCGGTTCTTCACGCGGGCGCGCTGGCGCGACATCGACGTGCTCGCGCTGGGCCGCAACGAGGACTGGGTGCGTGTGCGGCTGAGTCAGCCCGACCTCGAATCGATCATGGCGACTGACGCGACCTGCGTCGAACGCGGCCTCTACGAATGCTGGGCCCCGCTCGCGGAGCTCGAGAACCCGCGCATGGTCGTGGTCGACTACCCGAAAGGCGACCACGCAGCCCTCTGCTGACGCCCCGCCGCGCGCCAGCGCGGAGGTGTCCGGTTCGGGATCGTGCGCGTGGACTCGGCCGCCCGATTCCCGGCCGATTTTCGATGCTGCACCCCAGCCACGCTCGCCGATCGCGGGAATCAGCACGAAGATCCAGCCGGCCGCGGGAGCGGAACGCCCTTTGGGGGCCCCTCCCCCCCGCCCCCCACCCCGCCCACCCCTCGATATCGGATGCGGCGCGCACCGCATGAACGGACGTGTCGTGCTGTCGTGCCGGTCGCCGGCGGTGCTCGTGGTCGGGTCAGATCGGTCTCCTTTCGTGGTCAGGGCGTTGTTTGGTGTCGGGGGCTTCGGGTTGTCGGCTTCGGTTCGCTCCGTTCAGACTGGGGGACTGGCACGGGCGGGGCTCGGGCTTGGGGTTCGTTCGGGGTCAGGATTGGCCTCCTCTTGCGAGGCGCCAGCGGTTGTCGATGCGGTCCACCCAGCCGGTTCGGAGGAGGTGTTCCAGCGTCTCCGCTGCGATTTCGGCGGGGACTCCGGCGGCGGCTGCCAGGCGGGTCGTTTCGACCACGTAGCCCCGTGGCAGGGACTCGACCAGGCGGGCTTCGACCTCCGTCAGGCGGTCGAAGGGACGACGCTGCGGCGGCGGTGGGGTCGCCAGGGGGCCGCCGATGCCGGTCAGGTCTTCGATGACTTCTTCGGCTCGGGTCACCAGGCGTGCTTCCCAAGGCTCCCTTGCCAGTTGGTGGACACCGGCCGACATCGACGAGGTCACCGGGCCGGGCGTGAACATCAGGACGCGACCGAGCTCGGCCGCGTAGCGGGCCGTGTTGCGCGCGCCCGACCGGTGGGCGGCTTCGATGACCACCGTGCCGGCGGTGAGCGCCGCGATGACGCGGTTGCGGGTCAAGAAGCGGTGCTTCATGACCGAGGTACCGGGCGGCCATTCGCTGATGATGAGGCCGTTCTCGGCGATCAGGTTGAACATCGAGTGGTTGCCCTTCGGATACGGCAACTCGACCCCGCATGCCAGGACCGACACTGTCGACCCGCCTCGGGCCAGGGCTCCGAGGTGTGCGGCCCTGTCGATGCCGAACGCACCGCCGGACACGATCGTCCAGCCCGCCTCGGTCAGGTCCGCAGCGAGGTCGTCGGCGAGGTGCTGGCCGTATTCGCTGGCGGCCCTTGAACCGACGATCGCCACCGAACGGCGGCACAGGCGGGCCAAGTCCTGCTCGCCCCTGACCCAGAGGCAGCGCGGCGGCCGCACATGCGGTTCGTCGGCGTCGCAGACCAGCGTCAGGTCGCGGAGCTGATCGGGCCATTCGGGATCACCGGGGATCAGGACCTTCGCGCCGCAGGCCTTCGTGGCGGCGGCGATGTCGGCGGCCCGCTCGGCCGGGTCGTGCGTGCAGGAGACCATCGCGCTCGTGATGCGCCCCAGGCGTTCGGGAACCTCGCCTTCCCAGAGGCGCTTCACCACCTCGATCGGGTCGGTCTCGGCCAGGAGGTCGTCGAGTTCGGCGTCGCCCGGCTCGACTGTCGAGGACAGGAGCATGAGGGCGAGGCGTGGGTCGTCGGGCAGGTTCGTCACGGTTCCTCCTCGGTATTGGATGTGTGGTGTTGGGGCTGTGGGCGTTCGGTTGTCGGGTTGAGTTGTGGCCGGGGCCGGACTACTGCCCGGGTCAGGAGTTGGTTTTGGGTCAGGTGAGCGTGTAGCCGATGCGCAGTTCGCTGGCGACCGTGATGTCCTCGGCCGTCGGGCGGTCGTGTTCGCGCAGGTCGGCGATCGTCCAGGCGAGTTTCAGCACGCGGTCGTAGCCGCGGGCGGTGATCCTCTCCTTCAACAGCAGGTCGTCGACGCTTTTTCGCACATGAGGCGGGAGCCGCCATCGTTCGGATCGCAGTGCGGGGCCGGGTACCTCGCTGTTGCACTGCCAGCCCTCGCCCGCTTCGGACCAGCGCGCTGCGGCCGCTTCCCTGGCTTTCGCCACACGCTTGGCCACCTGCTCGGACGGTTCGGCTTCCGACATCTCGGCGAGGATCGCCGACGGTGGCACGGCCGGCAGGTGCACGCGAAGGTCGATACGGTCCATCAGCGGCCGCGAGATCCGTGGCAGGTAGCTGCGTTTCACCTGCGGCGTGCAAGTGCAGTCGTGCGGCTTGTTGGGTGCGCATGGGCAGGGGTTGGCCGCGAGCACCAGGATCACCCTGGCCGGGTAGCAGATCGAGGTGTTCGCCCTTCGGATGCGCACCTCGCCGCATTCCAGGGGCTGACGCAGTGAGTCGAGGACCGAGCGCTTCCACTCGGGGGCCTCATCCACGAACAGGACCCCTCGGTGTGCGAGAGCCAGGGAGCCGGGGCCCACGTGTCCGCTGCCGCCGCCTACCAAGGCCTGCATGGTGATCGAGTGGTGCGGCGCCTCGAACGGCGCATGACGCATCAGGGTCGCCGCGCCGCCGGAGAAGCGGCCCCGGAGCGAGTGCAGCGAGGTCACTTCGACGGCCTCGGCGTCGGTCAGCGGCGGCAGGATCGACGGGAGACGTTCGGCGAGCATCGTCTTGCCCGCTCCCGGGGGACCGACCATGAGCATGTGGTGGCCTCCGGCTGCTGCGATTTCAAGGGCGCGGCGGGCGGTCGGTTGTCCGCGTACGTCGGCGAGGTCAGGCAAGGGTGGCGGGTCGTCGGGAATCGTCCGCATCACCGGGTCGAGCGTGGTCTGACCGAACAGCCAGGCCACGAGCGTTGCGAGGTCGCGCGGGGCGTAGACCGCGAGGCCGTCGACGAGGGACGCTTCAGCGGCGTTCGCCGGCGAGACGATCGCCGTCCGCATCCCCGATTTCCGCGCCTCCATGAGTGCCGGGAGCGTGCCGGGCACGGCTCGCAGGCTGCCGTCGAGGCCCAGTTCGGAGAGCAGGACCGTGTCATTCAGTTTCTCCATCGGCAGCGTGTCGTCGGCGCACATGATCGTGAGCGCCAGCGCGAGGTCGGCCGCCGAGCCGGTAGTCGGGATCGAGGCCGGGAGGAAGTTGACGGTCACCGACTTGTCCGGGAATCGCAAGGCGGAGTTCGCCATCGCGGAGCGGACGCGGGTCTGGGCCTGGTTGACGACGCTGTCGGGCAGGCCCGACATGCGGACCGAGTCCGCGCCCTTCGCGGAGGATTTGAAGACCGAGGCTTCGACGACGACTGCGACGGCTGTCGCACCGATCATGCAGACGGTGTTCGTGCGCGCGTAACCCATGGCGGTTCCCCCGGTGGTGTTCGAGTGCGAGGCGTCGGCGGCCGGTGATGGTGAGGGCGAGGCGGTCGATCCGCCATGGCTGGTCGGTGCGGCAGTGCTGCTTGAGCCAGGCCCGCCCGAGTCGTTCGATCCGTTGGAGCTTTTCGCCGTCGACCGCGCCGAGCGGGCCGCCGTACCGGTCGGAGCGGCGGGTCTTGACCTCGCAGAAGACGACGGTGTCGGCCGAGCGGGCGATGAGGTCGAGTTCGCCGAGGCGGTGGCGCCAGTTGCGGGCGAGGATCTGCATCCGGTCGCGTTGGAGGTGCGCCGCGGCGAGTCGTTCGCCGAGGCGGCCGAGTTGGTGCGGGGTCAGGCGCCTCAAGTTCACAGCTGGCCGGGTTCGAGCTTGGGTTGACGGCGGTTGCGTTGGGAGTTGTGGCGGTTCAGTCCTGGTCGGTGCGAGGCGGTTCATCGTTCGGCCTCCGCTCTGCCGGGACGGGGGAGGAGCCGCACTTTGCCTTTGCCGAAGAGCAGCATCGGGTCGAGGTAGAGCGGCCCGCGTTTGAGGCCGAGGTGGAGGCAGGCCCGGCCGGGGCAGGAGGTGTGGCCGGGCTGGAGGCGGCCGATGGTCTGGCCCGCGGTGACGGTCTCGCCGGCGGCCACGAGGGGTTCGACCGGTTCGTAGGTGGTGCGGAGGCCGTTGTCGTGGACGATGCTGACCACGCCGCGCCCGGCGAGGTCGTCGGCGAAGACGACGGTGCCCGCGCCCGCTGCGGTGACGGGGAGGCCGGGCCCGGCGGCGAGGTCGACGCCGCGGTGGCCCGGGAGCCATGGTTCGGGCGGCGGGTCGAAGCGGGTGAGGAGGTCGAGGGCGCCGACCGGGGAGCGCCAGGGGCCGGAGGCGGGGGCGTTGGGGGCGTAGGCCTGTTCGGGGGCGGGCGGTTCGGCCCTGGCGATGGTGGGACTCACGATGGCGGCGACGGCCAGGAGCGATGCGGTTATGAGACTGACGATGATTGCGTTGTGTAGTTGTCGCATGACTCAATGCTGACGCCGGTGCCCGGTATCGGCAATAAAAAGTTTTGTGCCTGTGGATAACTTTGTTCAGGCGGTTCTGAGCTGCTTGGCGGTTCTGCCCGGTATCGAACTTCTTGACTGTTCGCGGGTGCGGAGACCGTCGCGGCCGTCCATTGCGTCTGTCACTGCGGTCCACCGCGTTCGTAGTGCGCACGAGGGCTTGAGTACACTGATTGGAGCGGTACGGCGCCTTGGTGCGCCGAACCGACTTCGCGCGCTCGCCGCGGCCCGACCTCCATCGCACGCCCTGCAGGGGCGCATTGCGACGGATGCGGTCCGGCCCTAGCGATCTCCCAGGTCCGGGACTATCCCGGTTGCAGATCGCCGGAGGCGAGTGCCAGGCGCGGGACGCCCGGACTTCGGGCGCCTCCCGCGATTGAACCAGGGAATGAAAGGAACACAACCGTGTCGGTTGTCACCATGCGCCAGCTCCTCGAGAGCGGTGTGCACTTCGGTCACCAGACCCGTCGCTGGAACCCGAAGATGAAGCGGTTCATCCTCACCGACCGCAACGGCATCTACATCATCGACCTGCGCCAGTCGGTCGACTTCGCGGTCAAGGCCCACGACTTCGTCAAGAACGTCGTCGCCGAGGGCGGCGAGGTCCTGTTCGTGGGCACCAAGAAGCAGGCCCAGGAAGCCGTGGCCGAGCAGGCCCAGCGCGTCGGGATGCCCTTCGTGAACCACCGCTGGCTCGGCGGCATGCTCACGAACTTCCAGACCATCCAGAAGCGCCTCATGCGCCTCAAGGAACTCGAGATCATCGAGGCCAACGGTGCGGCGAACCGCACCAAGAAGGAAATGCTCCAGCTGATGCGCGAGAAGGACAAGCTCGAGCGCACGCTCGGCGGCCTCCGCGACATGGAGAAGACCCCGGCCGCGATCTGGATCGTCGACACCAAGAAAGAGCACATCGCCGTCGACGAGGCCCGCAAGCTCAACATCCCGATCGTCGCGATCCTCGACACCAACTGCGACCCCGACGAGGTCGACTTCCCGATCCCCGGCAACGACGACGCGATCCGCTCCGTCGCCCTGCTGACCAAGGTCATCGCCGACGGTGTCGCCGAAGGCCTGCTGGCCCGCTCCGGCGGCCAGGTCGAGAAGGGCGAGGGCGAGCCGCTGGCCGACTGGGAGAAGGAACTCCTCTCCACCGACGCCACCGAAGCCGCCGTCGAGGCCGCAGAGAACACCGAAGACTCCGTGAAGGTCGTCGAGCCGTCCGGCGAGAAGACCGTCGAAGACGAGAAGTAAGAAGGGGAGCAATGGCCAACTTCACGATGGCTGACGTCAAGAAGCTCCGGGAAGCCACCGGCTCCGGGATGATGGACGTCAAGAAGGCCCTCGAAGCGGCTGACGGCGACTACGACGCCGCCCTTGAGGCCCTGCGCATCAAGGGTGCCAAGGACGTCGGCAAGCGCGCCGAGCGCACCACGGCCCAGGGCCTGGTCGCGCAGTCCGGCAACACGCTGCTCGAGCTGCTGTGCGAGACCGACTTCGTCGCCAAGAACGGCGCGTTCATCGAGCTCGCCCAGACGCTGGTCGAGCTGGCCGACGAGGTCCGCCCCGCGGACGCCGAGGCCTTCGCCAAGGCCGAGCTGAACGGCAAGTCCGTCGCCGAGGTCATCGCCGAGGAGTCGGTGAAGCTCGGCGAGAAGCTCGCCCTCGGGCGCGTCGGCTCGCTGGAAGGCGACGTCGCGGTCTACATGCACCGCAAGGCCGCCGACCTCCCGCCGGCCGTCGGCATCATCGTCTCGTACACCGGTGACGCCGAGGCCGCCCGTCAGGTCGGCATGCAGGCCGCCGCGATGCGTCCGAAGTACCTCACCAGCGACGAGGTCCCGGCCGAGGTCATCGAGGCCGAGAAGCGCGTCGCGCTCGAGACCGCCAAGGAAGAGGGCAAGCCCGAGCGCGCCTGGGACAAGATCGTGGAAGGCAAGGTCAACGCCTACTTCCGTGACTTCGCCCTGCTCTCGCAGACCTCGGTCCTCGACAACAAGAAGTCCGTGTCCCAGGTGCTCGCCGAGGCGAACACCGAGGTCACCGGCTTCATCCGCTACGAAGTCGGTGTGGAGTAGCGAGTAATCCGCACACGCGGACTACACTGGCTCCAGCCGTAAGCCTTCTCAGCGAAGCTTGCGAGCTGTAATTTGGCATGGCAAGGGGCGGCGGCGCAGGCCGCCGCCCCGTTCCATGCCCGGGGAAAGCAGCGCCCGCCTGAGCGGGCCGCACGGCCGAGGCGGCCGGAGCGAACGCGGCCGGGCGCGGGCAGTACGGTCAACGGCAGCGCAGCCACCGAGGGACACGTCAAGCAGGGGAGTGCCATGAGTCAAGACACGTACCGCCGGGTCGTGCTGAAACTGTCCGGTGAGGCGTTCGGCGGCGGCGCCGTCGGCGTCGACCCCGACGTCGTCCAGGCCGTCGCACGCCAGATCGCGGCCGGCGTCGCCGCGGGCGTCCAGGTCGCCATCGTCGTCGGCGGCGGCAACTTCTTCCGCGGGGCCGAACTCCAGCGCCGCGGCATGGACCGCGCCCGCGCCGACTACATGGGCATGCTCGGCACCGTCATGAACTGCCTCGCCCTCCAGGACTTCCTGGAGAAGGAAGGCGTCGACACCCGCGTCCAGACCGCGATCGCCATGGCCCAGGTCGCCGAGGCCTACCTGCCGCTGCGCGCCATCCGCCACCTCGAGAAGGGCCGCGTCGTCATCTTCGGCGCCGGCGCCGGCATGCCCTACTTCTCCACCGACACCGTCGCCGCCCAGCGCGCCCTCGAGATCGGCGCCCAGGTCGTGCTCGTGAGCAAGAACGGCGTCGACGCCGTCTACACCGCCGACCCGCGCACCGACCCCAACGCGCAGCGACTCGACGACATCACCTTCGACGAGGCCCTCAAGCGCGAGCTCATGGTCGTCGACCAGGCCGCCTTCAGCCTCTGCAAGGACAACGCCCTGCCGATGCTCGTCTTCGGCGCCGACGACGACGGCAACCTCCGCCGCGCCATCGTCGGCGAACAGCTCGGCACCCTCATCCACGCCGCCGACGACTGAGCCTCGCGGACGCCGGCCCCCCACGCGAAAACCCGCCGCGTCCGATGACATCCACGCCACCGAGCCACGCCGCCGGGACGGTACGGTCAGAAGTGCTGTCAGGCCGCGAGAGAATGTGAGAAAGCCGTGATTGACGACACCCTCCTCGAAGCCGAGGAGAAGATGGAGCGGGCCATCGAGCACGCCAAGGAGGAATTCGCCGCCATCCGCACCGGCCGCGCGTCCTCCTCCATGTTCAACCGGATCACCGTCGACTACTACGGAGCGCCCACCCCCATCCCGCAGGTCGCCTCCATCGCCATCCCCGAGCCGCGCATGGTGATCGTCAAGCCCTTCGACACGTCCCAGATGAAGGACATCGAAGACGCGATCCGCAACTCGAACCTCGGCGTCAACCCCTCCAATGAGGGCACTCAGCTCCGCCTGAACCTGCCTCCCATGACGGAGGAGCGGCGCCGCGAGATGATCAAGGTCGTCAAGACCAAGGGCGAGGACGCCAAGATCGCCATCCGCAACGTCCGCCGCAGGGCCAAGGACGAGATCGGCAAGTTCGTCAAGGACGGCGAGGTCTCCGAGGACGAGGGCCGCTCCGGCGAGAAGGAGCTCGACGACCTCACCGGCCGCTTCGTGGGCCACGTGGACGAGCTCATGGGCTCCAAAGAGTCTGAGCTGCTCGAGATCTGATGAGCGCCCTTCCCGACGGTTCGCCCGGCCGTCGCCCTGACCCGTCGCCGGACGGGCGAGGGCCCGGCGCCGCCGAGACCGGTCCCGACGACCGCAAGCCCAAGGCCGGCCGCAACCTGCCCGTCGCCATCGGCGCCGGACTCGGCATGGCCGCGGTCGTCCTGGCCTCACTCCTGATCTGGCCCACCGCGTTCCTCGGCGTCGCGGTCATCGGCGTGGCCGTCGCCTGCTGGGAGACCGGCATGGCGATGCGCAAGGGCGGCAGGAACGTCCCGGTGATCCCGCTCGCCGCAGCCGGCGCGCTCATCGTGGTCCTCGCCTGGTTCGGCGGCGCCACCGGCCTGCTGCTCGGCACCGCCGTCGGCGTCGCGGCCCTGTTCGTGTGGCGCCTCTCCGAAGGCGCCACCGGCTACCGCACCGACACCGCGGCCGCCGCGCTCCTGCTCGTCCAGGTCCCGTTCCTGGCCGGGTTCATCATGCTCCTGGCGACCGCGGAGAACGACTCGGCGCGCTGGATCGACGGCGCCGCGGCGCAGGTCATCATCGCGCTGTTCACCGTCGTCTGCTCCGACACCGGCGGCTACACCGCCGGCGTCCTCATCGGGCGCCACCAGATGACCCCGCGCATCAGCCCCAAGAAGTCCTGGGAAGGCCTCGGCGGGTCCGTCGTGGCCGCCGCCATAGGCGGTTCGGTCACCCTGTGGCTGTTCTTCGACGTGCCCTTCCCGTTGGGCGTGGCGTTCGGCGTGTGCGTGGCGCTGGCCGCTACGTTGGGGGACCTGTCCGTCTCGCTCTTGAAGCGGGACCTCGGCATCAAGGACATGAGCAATCTCATTCCCGGTCACGGCGGGGTCATGGACCGGCTCGACTCGATCCTCATGGTCGCGCCCGTGGCTTACGTGTGGTTCCGTTACCTGCTCGGGTGATGTGTCCTGATTGGTGTATCCGATGAAGGAGGGCCCGGGGTGAATTCCATGATCCGGGGTTGGCGGGTTCCGGTCCTGTCATGCGAGACTAGGTCGTGACATGTCTGTAGCACTCACGTTGACCGAACCGCGCCCCCGCAAGGCCGCGCCGCGACACCTCGCCGACCTCGATCTGGCCGGGTGCCAGTCCGTTCTCTCCGAGATCGGGCAGCCCGCCTTCCGCGCCAAGCAACTGCGCCAGCAGTACTTCGGCCGCCACGTCGGCGACGCGTCCCTCATGACCGACCTGCCCGCCGCCGCGCGCGAGGCCATCGGCGAGGCGCTGCTCCCGCAGCTGCTGCAGCCGATCCGCGTCGACTCGTGCGACGACGGCCAGACCGTGAAGGCCGTGTGGCGCCTCTACGACGGCGCGCTCGTCGAGAGCGTCATCATGGCCTACCCCGACCGGGTGACCGCGTGCGTGTCCTCCCAGGCCGGGTGCGGCATGGCCTGCCCGTTCTGCGCCACCGGCCAGGGCGGCCTCGACCGCAACCTCACCACCGCCGAGATCGTCGACCAGGTGGTCGCGGCCGCGCGGATCGCCGAGGAGCGCGGCCTGGGCCGGCTCTCCAACATCGTGTTCATGGGCATGGGCGAGCCGCTCGCGAACTGGGCCCGCCTCAAGAGCGCCCTGCACCTCATCACCGGGCCCGTGCCGGACGGGATCGGGCTCTCGGCCCGCAACATCACCGTCTCCACGGTCGGCCTCGTGCCCACCATCAAGAAGCTCTCGGAGGAAGGCCTGCCGGTGACGCTGGCGGTCTCGCTCCACGCCCCCGACGACGAGCTCCGCGACGAGCTCGTCCCCATCAACACCCGCTGGAAGGTCGCCGAAGTGCTCGACGCGGCCTGGGAGTACGCTCGGGTGACGAAACGTCGTGTTTCGATCGAGTACGCGATGATCAGGGACGTCAACGACCAGCCTTGGCGGGCGGACCTCCTGGGGAAGCTGCTCGCGGGCAAACTGGTGCACGTCAACCTGATTCCATTGAACCCGACTCCGGGGAGCCGCTGGGACGCCAGTCCCAAGCCGGTCGAAGCGGAGTTCGTACGGCGGCTGCGGGCCGCGGGTGTGTCCACGACGGTGCGCGATACGCGCGGCCAAGAGATCGACGGCGCCTGCGGGCAGCTAGCTGCTTCGGTCCGGGAGGCCGGCACGCCCGGCCGCGCCGGCGCGAAGCCGCTCGGCGCCTCTGGCGCCGAGGATTAGGCGGAGAAGGGTGGCTTGGTAGTGGCGAGTCATGGTGACCGGTTCCGGCGCCGGGCGTTGAGCCGGGGCTACAAGGTCGACGAGGTCGACGCGTTCCTCGACCGCGTCGAGGCGACCCTCGCCGGGGAGCCGGTGGGCAGCCCCGTGTCGGCCGACGAGGTCGACGACGTCGTCTTCAGAGTCCGCTTCGGCGGCTACGACGAGTGGCAGGTGGACGTCTACCTCGACCGGGTCGCCCGCCAGCTCGCCGAGCTCGAGGAGCGCGGCGTCCTCGGCACCGCCCCCGCCCCCGACTACGGGAAGGCCGAGGTCAGTGCGGCGCCGGCCCCGCCGATGCAGGCGACCCCCGGCGCGCGACGCGCCCCCGAACCCCAGGCCACGCAGGTCATTCCCGCTGCGACGCAAGCGATCCCCGCGCACGAGATGATGCCCGCCCGCGAGATGGCGCCCCCGCCTCCCGCCCCTGAACCCGTCGGCCGCGGACGCGGCGCCCCGCGCGGCGCGGCGGCCCCGCCGCCCCCGCCGGACAATGAAGGCTTCGGCGACCTGCGCGGCGGCGACGACGAGGGCTTCGGCTTCCTCGCCGGGCCCCCCGACGACGACTACGACGACCCGTTCGCCAAGCGCAACGGCGGCGGCCAGGACTTCGGCCGCGGCGGCCCGAACGACTTCGGGCCCGGCCCGAACGACTTCGGGCGCGGCGGCCAGGGCGACTTCGGTCCGGCCCGCGACGACTTCGGCCCCGGCCAGGGCGATTTCGGCGGTCAGCGAGGCGTCAACGGCAGCAACGGCTTCGGCCCGCGCGGCGGCGCCCCCGAGCCCGCCTTCGGCAACGAGTACGGCTCCGCCCCCGAGCCCGCGGGCTTCGGCAACGAGTACGGCTCGGCCCCTGAACCGGGCGGCTTCGGCAACGAGTACGGCGCGCCGCGCGGCCCCGAGCCCGCGCGCGGCGACTTCGCCCCCCCGCCCACGCAGGCGGTGCCCCGCGCCGGGATGCCGATGCACGACGGCCCGCAGGCCGGTCCGATCCCGCACGGCGCCACCGAGCAGCTCCCGCTGCAGTCCGACCCGAGGCGAGGCGGTTTCTCGCCCAACGACGTTCCCGGCCCGTTCGGGCAGAACGACGGCCCCGGCTTCGGCCAGCAGAGCGCCCCGAACGAGGGCCCCGGCGCCGGTTTCGGCCAGCAGAGCGCCCCCAACGACGGCTCCGGCTACGGCCCCAACGATGCCCCGGGCGTCTACGGCCAGGCCCGGCGCGCCGCCCCCGAGCCCGCTCCTGGGTTCGGCGCGGCCTACGACGACGAGTTCAGCGACACCGGGAGCCGGCGCGGCATGCCGCAGCAGCAGCCCCCGATGCCGCAGCAGCCGCCCATGCCGGGCGGCCACCAGGGCCCGCCCTCGGGCGCGATCCCGCAGGCCGGGCGGTACAACCAGCCCGAACCGGAGCCGATCCCGCCCGCGGCGCCGACCCAGGCGATCCCGCAGAGCCTCGTCAACGGCATGGGCCAGGCCCCGATGGGCCGCCCCGAGCCGCAGCAGTCCGACCCGTACGGCGGCCCTCGCGGCCGCGAGTACGGGCAGCAGCAGGGCGGCGGGTTCGGCCAGCAGAGCGGCCAGCCGCAGGAGGACACGGGCTACGGCCGCCGCGCGGCCGCTCCGAGCCCGCCCATGCAGCAGGGCTTCGACCGCGGCCCGCAGCACGAGCCGACGGGCGGCTTCGGCGGCCCCGCCGGCCCGCCCCCCGGCCTTCCCGCCGACCCCGGCGGCTTCGGCCCGCAGAGCGTCCCTCCGGCGCCCCCCGTGGACCCCGGTTTCGGTCCGCAGGGCGGCCCGCAGCAGGGCGCCCCGCGCGGCGCGGCCACCCCGCCGGACTTCGGCCGCCGCAACCCGTATGAGGGCCGCGGCTCGTTCGAGGCCCCCGGCCGCCACGGCCGCGAGGAGATGACGACCGAGATGCGGGCGTCCGACTCCCCGTTCACCCCGGACGACGTGCAGCGCCTCGAGCAGATGCGCCGGGCCTTCCAGCCGCGCCGCTTCGGCTCCGGCTACGACCCCGGCCAGGTCGACCAGATGTTCGACGCCGTGTCCGCGGCGATGACCGGGCGCAACCCCGTCCCGCTCTCGGACCGCGAACTCGACACGAGCCAGTTCTCCCTGGTCCAAGGCGGGTACTTCGAGGCCGAAGTGGACTCGGCGCTGCGCGAGGTGCGCGAGATGTTCGCGCGCCGCGGCATGATGCATTAAGACGACACGAGGAAGGGGCGGGTCCGCGGACCCGCCCCTTCCTCGTGCTCGTGGCCCCGGACCCGCCGGGGGATCGCCTATCGCAGGCCGGTCTTGCGCATCCAGGCGTCGGAGACGATGACGCCGAGGAGCACCAGCACCGTGATGCCGATGAAGACGTCCTCGATCCAGCCCTGGTGGTTGCCGAACAGGTACGCCAGGTTGATGACGATGGCGACGCTCAGCGCGGTGTACAGGGCCTTGCGGCTGGTGGGCTTGCGCTGCGCGGGCGAGAGCACCTGCTCTTCTGCGGCCATGTGACTTCCTCCGACCTCTTCGTTGTTCGGGCACAGTCTCGCACGCCACAAGGACGAACGTCCCGGCCCCGTCGATGCTGTGACTTGTAGGCTGGGAGGCGTCGTCGTCCTCTTGTCCGGAAGGGTCACTGTGCGAATCACCGGTACTGGCCACGCCAGCATGTTCATCGAGACCGCAGCGGGGTCGATCCTGTGCGACCCCTGGGTGAACCCCGCCTACTTCGCCTCCTGGTTCCCCTTCCCCGACAACTCGCAGCTCGACTGGGACACGCTCGGCCGGGCCGACTACCTCTACGTCTCGCACCTCCACCGCGACCACTTCGACGAGGAGAACCTCACCGAGCACATCAGCAAGGACACGACGGTCCTGCTGCCGGAGTACCCCACTTCGGAGCTCGAGTCGGAGCTGCGCGCCCTGGGCTTCCACAAGTTCATCAAGACCGTCTCCGAGGAGATCGTGGAGCTCCCCGGCGGCGTCAAGGTCATGATCCAGGCGCTCACCAGCCCCACGGACGGGCCGATCGGCGACTCCTCGCTGTGGGTCGAGGACGCCGACGGCACCCGCATGCTCAACCAGAACGACGCGCGCCCCACGGACATGAGCGTCTTCCTGCAGCACGGCAAGATCCACGCCCACCTGCTGCAGTTCTCCGGCGCGATCTGGTTCCCGATGGTCTACGAGCTGCCCGACAACGCCAAGCGCGCCTTCGGGAAGCAGAAGCGCGAGCGCGGCTTCGACCGCTCGCTGCGGTACATCGACGACGTCAAGGGCGACTGGGTCTTCCCGATCGCCGGCCCGCCCTGCTTCCTCGACGACTCGCTCTACCAGTTCAACGACGTGTTCGGCGACGAGGGCAACATCTTCCCCGACCAGATGTCCTACGTGGACTGGCTGGAGGAGCAGGGCCGCAAGCAGAACATCATCCTGCTGCCCGGCTCCGTCGCCGAGGTGAGCGCCGACGGCTCCGCCTCGGTCACGCACCCGGTCGAGGACCTGCGCGCCTGGTTCGACAACAAGAAGCAGCACCTCGACGAGTACAAGGAGCGGATGCAGCCGCGCCTCGAAGCCGAGAAGGCCTCCTGGTCGCACCCGGAGATCGACGTCCTCGAGACCCTGCGCGAGCGCATCGAGCCGCTCATGCGGTCGGCCGAGCACATCGCCACCGGCATCGGCGGTCCCGTCCGCTTCGACCTCACCGCCCCTGACTCCGACCAGGTCGTCGAGTCGATCGTCTTCGACTTCCTCGAGCGCCGGATCTACCTCGACGACGGCGCGAAGGTCCGCTACCGGTTCCGCACCGAGCGGCGCCTCATCGAGCACCTGCTGCACATCCGCGAGGTCGACTGGGTCAACTCGCTGTTCCTCTCCTGCCGCTTCACGGCCGCGCGCATCGGCCAGTACAACGAGTACGTGTACGCGTTCTTCAAGTGCCTCTCCGAGGAGCGTCTGCAGTACGCCGAGGGCTGGTACGCCGAGCAGCGCCCCGACGACGAGGACATCGTCATGAACGGCTGGCAGTTCCAGCGCCGCTGCCCGCACCTCAAGGCCGACCTCTCCGTCTTCGGCAAGATCGAGGACGGCGTGCTCACCTGCCAGATGCACGGCTGGAAGTGGAACCTCAAGTCCGGCAAGTGCATGACCTCGGTCGGGCACGACATCCGGAGCTGCCCGGCGGAGGAAGCCGTCTCCTAGAACGCGCGAAAAAGGGCCGGGACGCTCGCGTCCCGGCCCTTTTCACGTGCTCAGCCCTCGATGCCGAAGTCGCGCATCATGGCGAGGATCTGGGTCTTGTAGAACTCGTCGACGTTCTCCTGCACGGGCAGGTTGCCGAAGGCCTCCATGACGACGAGCCCGAACACCCGGACCCAGGCCGAGGTGAACGTGAATATCCAGGAGAGCGGGATGGGCTCGCCGACGATGAACATCGAGCACTTGTCGACGAGCTCGGCCTTGAGCCCGTCCGAGATCTCCGGCAGCTCCAGGGGCCCGGCGGCCTGGATCTCCCCGCTCTCGGTCTTGCGGTAGAACGCCGCCATCTCGCGGCCGCACATCTGCGAGTGCTCCAGGGACTTGCGGGTCACGGGGTCGAGGTTCTCGGGGGCGTGCTCCAGCGCCCGCCCGTCCATGGAGATGGCGGCGTTGCCCTCCGGGTAGGAGATCATCAGCTCGAACTCGCGCCGGTTGCCCACCGCCCAGTCGCGGAAGGCCCACACCCAGGCCTTCATCCGTTCGAGGTGCGCCTCGGGCGGCGATGCGTCCATCGCCGCGCGCGTTTCGGCGATAAGTTCGTCATAGAGGTCGCAGCAGAGCTCGATGAGGAGCGCGTCGAGGCTGTCGAAGTAGCGGTAGAGCGCTGCAGCCGTGACGCCGACGTCCCGCGCGATGGCGCGCAGGGAGATCCCGCTCGGCCCGTGCTGCAGCAGTTGGCTCCTGGCGCTCGCCTTGATCTCGGCGATCGTCTCGGCGCGCATCCGTTCGCGACGGGACGGGCCTCCCGCGGTGTTCGAGGTCACTGCTCTCCTCAGGCTACAAATTGGTTAACGGTGTTGACTCGATGAATGGGCGTTTATTAAAGTGAACACCGTTAGCAAATTAATCAATGCTCACCATCCTACCGCCGGACGCCCCTCGCGCACCAGCGGTCAATGCCTCACCTTTATTGGAGCAGCACATGTACTCCCTGCTAGGCAGAGCGGTCATCAAGGCCCGCTGGTTCGTCGTGGCCGGTATCGCCGCGGTGTTCGCGATCGGCGCGACCTGGGGGCTCGGCGTCTTCGACGAGTTCACCGACGGCGGCTACGTCTCCTCCGAGTCCCCGTCCGTGCTCGACGCGGAGGCGATCGAGAAGGAGTTCGGCTCCACCGGCGCCGAGGTCGTGGTCCTGTACGAGTCCGAGACGATGACGGCCGACGATCCGGCGTTCGCCGCGGCGGTGCAGAGCGCGGTGGCCGACATCGCCGCGATCGACGAGGTCGAGAGCGTCACCTCCTACTACGACACCCAGTTGCCCACGTTCGTCTCCGAGGACGGGCACGCGACCTACGCGGCCGTCTCGCTCGCCGGCTCCTCCGACGAGGCCCAGGCGGAGGTCTTCGAGACGATCGAGGGCCAGTTGCGGGACGCCGGGGACACCGGTGACCTGGACGTCTCCCTCGGCGGCGGCGCCGCGATCTTCGCCGACCTCAACGAGCAGGTGCAGCACGACCTGGAGATCGCCGAGATGATCTCCATGCCGATCCTGCTGCTCATCATGATCGTGGTCTTCGGCGCGCTGGTGGCCGCCTCGCTGCCGCTGCTCATCGGCGGCATGTCGATCCTCGGCGGCTTCGCGATCACCCGCGTCATCACCGAGTTCACCGACGTCTCGGTGTTCGCGGCCAACGTCATCACCATCATCGGCCTCGGCATGTCCATCGACTACTCGCTGTTCGTGCTGCGCCGCTTCAGAGAAGAGATGGCCGCGGGCCGCGACAAGCGCAGCGCGGTCCTCAACACCGTGGCCACCGCCGGGCGCACCGTCATGGTCTCCGGCGTCATCATCGTCCTCTCCATGGGCGGCCTGCTCCTGGTCGACGTGCCGTTCCTACACGGCATCGCGTACGGCGTCATGTCCGCCGTGGGCGTCGCCATGCTCTCGGCGCTCGTGGCCCTCCCGGCCGTCCTCTACCTGCTCGGCGAGCGCGTGGACAACGGCCGCCTGCCGTGGCGCAGGCACAAGCAGCCCAAGACCGACACCGGGTTCTGGCACGGCCTCGCGGCCGGCGTCATGCGCCGCCCCGTGCTCGTCCTGCTGCCGGTCCTCGCCTTCATGGCCCTGCTCGCCAGCCCGATCCTCGACGTCCAGTTCGGCGGGGTCGACGAGCGCGACATGCCGAAGGACTCGGAGTCCCGCGTCGTCACCGAGACGATCGCCGCCGACTTCCCCGGCGGGGACGAGGAACGCTTCCAAGTCATGGTCACCGGTGGCCAAGCGGCGGCCGCCGAGGCCACCGAAGCCCTGCTCGCCCTCGACCACGTCGACGCCGTCCAGCCCGCCGCCCCGCCGACGGCCGACGCGGCGCTCCTCGACGTCCTCTACGACCTCGACCCCTTCAGCGCCGACGCCCGCGCCCTCATCGAGGACGCCCGCGCCATCCAGGTGGACGGCGCCGAGCTGTACGTGACCGGCGGCGCCTCCGACCGGGTCGACATGCTCGACGCGATCGGCGACGGCCTGCCCTACATGCTCGGCTACATCGTCATCGTCACCATGGTGGTGCTGTTCCTGGCCTTCGGCTCGATCGTGCTGCCGGTCAAGGCGGTCCTGATGAACGCCGTCTCGCTCGGCGCCGCGCTCGGCGTCGTGGTGTGGATCTTCCAGGAGGGCCACCTGTCCGGCCCGCTGGACTTCACGCCCTCGGGCTACATCGACCCGTCGAACCTGCTGCTCATGATCGCGCTGCTGTTCGCGCTGGCCACGGACTACGAGGTCTTCCTGCTCTCGCGGGTGCGCGAGGAGTGGGACAAGGGCGCGGACAACCGCACCGCCGTGCTGCGCGGCATGCAGTCCACCGGCTCGATCATCACCGCCGCGGCCCTGATTCTCATCGTGGTGGTGGGCGCGTTCGCCTTCAGCGGCATCACCTTCATGAAGATGATCGGCCTGGGCATGGCGATCGCGATCTTCCTCGACGCCACCGTGGTGCGGATGCTGCTCGTGCCGGCCACGATGCGGCTCCTGGGCCGCGCCAACTGGTGGGTCCCGGGCCCGCTCGGGCGCCTGTACTCCAAGTACGGCCTCAAAGAAGGCGACGATGCCGCTGCCCCCGTTGAGGACCGCAAGCACGCCCACGTCTGACCATCCACTGGGGAACCAGCGGCCCGCCCGGACTCGTTCGGGCGGGCCGTTTCCCGTCGGGAGGCGGAAGGCGTTTGCGGGAACGATCCCACACCGCCGCCTGAAAGATATCCACGAATTTAAGTTGAGCCATTGACAAGAGGCAAGCGGTTGCATAGCCTGATGTGATCTAGGAGCCGACCCCCCCTCCGAAAGGTCCCAAAACCTTATGACCGACAACGATGTCGCTGTGGTGCGCCCGAAGCAGCGCAGCTCGGGAGCACCCCCCGGGCCCGCCGCCTCCGCACCCTCCCCGAGCCCGGAACGGGTCCGCAAACGCGGCGGGTCCATCCGCTCCCGCGAGCGGTGGGCCGCGCTGAGCTTCCTCTCGCCGTGGCTGATCGGCCTCCTGGCCATCACCATCGGCCCCATGGTCGCCTCGTTCTACCTCTCGTTCACCGACTACAGCCTCGGCTACGGCGAATGGGTCGGCGGCGAGAACTACGCGCGCATGTTCGACGACCCGCGACTCGCCAACGCCATCAAGGTCACCGCCGTCTACACCTTCGTCTCGGTGCCACTCCAGCTCGCCGCCGCGCTGCTCCTCGCGATCGTCCTCGACCGCGGCCTGCGCGGCATGGCGTTCTACCGCTCGATCTTCTACCTGCCCTCGCTGCTCGGCGGCTCCGTCGCCATCGCGATCATGTGGCGGCAGGTCTTCGGCACCGAAGGCCTCGTCAACCAGGTCCTCGCCATCTTCGGCATCCAGGGCGAAGGCTGGGTCTCCCACCCCGACTACGCCCTCGGCACCCTGATCATCCTGCACGTGTGGACCTTCGGCTCACCGATGATCATCTTCCTGGCGGGCCTGCGGCAGATCCCCACCATGTACTACGAGGCCGCCAAGATCGACGGCGCCGGCGTCATGCAGCGGTTCTGGAGCGTCACGCTGCCGCTGCTGACCCCCATCATCTTCTTCAACCTCGTGCTGCAGATCATCAACTCGTTCCAGTCCTTCACGCAGGCGTTCATCATCTCCAGCGGCAAGGGCGGCCCGGCCGACTCCACGATGTTCCTGACGCTCTACCTCTACGACCAGGGCTTCACCCAGTTCGACATGGGGTACGCCTCGGCCATCGCCTGGCTCCTGCTGGCCATCATCGCGATCTTCACCGCGCTCAACTTCCTGATGTCGAAATTCTGGGTGTTCTATGGCGACAATGACTGAGACTCCGACCCCCGCGCCCCGCACGCGCGCCAAGCAGGGCACGCCCGCCGTCGGGCTCAAGCGCTTCGTCTTCCACCTCGTGCTCATCGCCGCCGCGATGGTCATGATCTACCCGCTGCTGTGGATGCTCTCGGCCAGCCTCAAGCCGATCGACGAGATCTTCGCCGACCCCGGCCTCATCCCGTCCTCATGGGAATGGGGCAACTACGCCGACGGCTGGAACGCCCTGCCGCACCCGTTCGAGAAGTACATCTGGAACTCGATGATCATCGTGGCCGGGTCGATCCTCGGCAACCTGGTCTCCTGCTCCATGGCCGCCTACGCCTTCGCGAGGCTCCGCTTCCCCTTGCGCGGCATGCTCTTCGCGATCATGCTCGGCACCATCATGCTGCCGATCCACGTCGTGATCATCCCGCAGTACATCCTGTTCAACAACCTCGGCTGGGTCGACACCTTCTGGCCGCTCATCGTGCCGAAGCTGCTGGCCACGGACGCGTTCTTCGTGTTCCTCATGGTCCAGTTCATCCGCGGCCTCCCCAAGGAGCTCGACGAGGCCGCCGCGATCGACGGCTGCGGCTACTGGGGCACCTACCTGCGCGTCATCATGCCGCTGTGCATGCCCGCGCTGGCGACCACCGCCATCTTCACGTTCATCTGGACCTGGAACGACTTCTACTCGCAGCTGATCTACCTGCGCGACGTCGACCTCCAGACCGTGCCGCTGGCGCTGCGCCTCTTCATGGACTCCACGGGCACCACCAACTGGGGCGCCCTCTTCGCGATGTCTATTGTGGCTCTTGGCCCGATCTTCGGGTTCTTCCTCGCCGGCCAGCGCTACCTCGTCCGGGGTATCGCCACCACCGGCATCAAGTAAACCGGCAAACCACCCTCACGAAAGTCCTGAAAGGACGAAGACATTGATGTCATCCAACCCCTCGGGCGTCTCTCGGAGAACGCTCGCCAAGGCCGGGATCTTCGGCGCCGCCTCCGCACCCCTCCTCGCGGCCTGCGGCGGCGAAGGCGGCGGCGCCAAGGACGGCGACGGCGAACTGGACTTCTGGTGGTGGGGCTCGGACCCGCGCCACGAGTACACCCAGAAGATCATCGACGCCTTCCTCGCGAAGAACGACGGGATCACGATCAAGCCGAGCCCGAACGAGTTCGACGCCTACTGGGACGCCCTGAACGTCTCCGTCTCCGGCAACAACGCGCCCGACGTCCTCCAGCAGGACGAGCGCTACCTGCGCGACTACGCCGATAAGAACGCCCTCCTCCCGCTGGACGACATCGGCATCGACCTCTCCAAGATCGAGGAGAGCACCCTCAAGACCGGCCAGCTCGACGGCGAGACCTACGGCATCGGCACCGGCGTCAACGCCATGGCCCTGCTCGTCAACCCGGCCCTCGTCGAGGCCGCCGGCGTGACCATGCCGGACGACAAGACCTGGTCCTGGGCGGACTTCGCCACGTTCATCACCGACCTCTCCACCCGCGGCGACGCGATCGGCAACTCCGCGATCTCCTTCAGCAACGAGTCGCTGTTCAACATCTTCGCCCGCCAGAAGGGCGAGAGCCTCTACACCGCGGACGGGAAGCTCGGCTTCACCGAGGCGACCATGAACGAGTGGTGGCAGATGGTCCTCGACCTGCGCGACGCCGGGGCCATCCCCGAGCCGAGCAAGATCGTCGAGGCGTTCTCCGCGGGCCAGGACCAGGCGCCGCTGGCGACCGGTACGGGCGTGACCGAGTTCTACTGGACCAACCAGATCGGCGCGATCCAGAAGGTCCTCGGCTCGGACCTGGTCCTGCTGCGCGTCCCGGGCGAGAGCACCGGCACCCAGCCGGGCCTGTACCTGAAGTCGGCCATGTACTGGTCGATCTCGCGCACCACCTCGGACCAGGCCGCGGCCGCGAAGCTGGTGGACTTCCTGCTCAACAGCGACGAGTCGCTGGACCTCATGCTCGGCGACCGGGGCGTGCCCTCGAACACCGCGCAGCGTGAGCGGATCCTGCCGAACCTGCCGCCGGACCAGAAGCTCGGCGCGGACTTCATCGCCGCGATCACCCCCGAGCTGGCCGAGGGCCCGCCGGTGCCGCCGGTCGGCTCCGGCGCCGCCGCGGACATCATGCTCGGCGTGTTCGAGACGATGATCTTCGGCGACGTGACCGTGGAGGACAGCACCAAGTCGTTCATGGACCAGCTCAACGCCGAAATCGGTGCGTAAGGTGAGTTGCTTTTCACGCTGAGTGAGTTATACTTAAGGTCGAAGGGCGAACCCGAAAGAGTCCGCCCTTCCTCTTTGCCCTGAACACGGCCCCGAACGCGGCACCGGCCCGGGCGAAAAGCGACACCCTGTGACAACCCGTCCGAGACGGCGGTCGATTGTCGTCCGGCCGGGACCCTCCGTATCATTGGTAGGATGACCAGCCAGTTCGTGCTCACGCTCTCGTGCCCCGACCGCCTCGGCATCGTGTACGCCGTCTCGGGTTTCCTGACCCGCCGCGACGCCAACATCGAGGACTCCCAGCAGTTCTCCGAGCACGGTTCGGGACGCTTCTTCATGCGCGTGGAGTTCACGGCGCCGGCCGTGAACCATGAGAGCAGCAACGGGGCCGCGCAGCGCGACGAACTGGCCGTGGGCTTCGCGGACATCGCCCGCGAATTCGACATGGACTGGCAGCTCCACGACCGCGCCGTCAAGCGCCGCGTCCTCATCATGGCCTCCAAGCAGGGCCACTGCCTCAACGACCTGCTCTACCGCTTCCGCATCGGCGCGCTCCACGGCGAGGCCGCCGCGGTCGTCTCGAACCACCCCGACTGGGCCGACCTCGCCGCCTCCTCGGGCGTGCCGTTCCACTACCTGCCCGTCGGCCCCGAGGGCAAGGCCGTCCAAGAGCAGCGCATCCTCGACCTCATCGAGGAAGAACGCATCGACACCGTGGTCCTGGCCCGCTACATGCAGATCCTCTCCTCCGACTTCTGCGCGAAGCTGCCCGGCAAGATCCTCAACATCCACCACTCGTTCCTGCCGAGCTTCAAGGGCGCTAAGCCCTACCACCAGGCGCACGCCCGCGGCGTCAAGCTCATCGGCGCGACCTGCCACTACGTCACCGCCGACCTCGACGAGGGACCCATCATCGACCAGGAGGTCGCGCGCGTCGACCACGCGCTGAGCCCGGACGACCTCGTGGCCGCCGGCCGCGACCTCGAATCGACCTGCCTCGCCCGCGGCCTGGCCGCCCACCTGGACGACCGCGTCCTCATCAACGGCACCAAGACGGTGGTTTTCCGCTAGCGGATAATCATGCCCGTGACTGACCAACGCGAGATCGTGCTCCTGGGGTCCACCGGCTCCATCGGCACGCAGGCCATCGACATCGTCCGCGCCAACCCCGACCGCTTCCGCGTCGTCGGCCTCGGCGCGGGCGGCGGCAACCCGGCGCTCCTGGCCGAGCAGGCGATCGAACTGGGCGTCGACGTCGTCGCGGTCGCCGACGCCACAGCGCTCGAGGACGTCCAACTGCGCCTCTTCGCCGCCGCCACCGCCAAGGGCTGGACCTCCGGCGACGCCCGGATGCCGAAGCTCATCGCCGGCCGCAACGCCATGACCGAACTCGCGGCCTGGCCCTGCGACACCGTCCTGAACGGCATCAACGGCTCCATCGGCCTCGAACCGACCCTCGCCGCGCTCAAGGCCGGACGCCAAGTGGCCCTTGCCAACAAGGAGTCCCTCGTGGCCGGCGGCCCGCTCGTGCGGGAGGTCGCGAAGCCCGGCCAGCTCGTCCCGGTCGACTCCGAGCACTCCGCCCTGGCCCAGTGCCTGCGCTCGGGTTCGATGGAGCGGGTGGCGAAGCTCGTGCTCACCGCCTCGGGCGGGCCGTTCCGCGGCAAGACCCGCGACCAGCTCGCCGAGGTCACCGTCGAGCAGGCGCTCGCGCACCCGACCTGGGCCATGGGCCCGGTCGTCACGATCAACTCCGCGACCATGGTCAACAAGGCCCTCGAGGTGATCGAGGCGCACGAGCTCTTCGACGTCTCGTACGACGACATCGACGTCGTGGTCCACCCGCAGTCGGTGATCCACTCGATGGTCGAGTTCACGGACGGCTCCACGATCGCCCAGGCCTCCCCGCCGGACATGCGCCTGCCCATCGGCCATGCGCTCGCCTGGCCCGACCGCCTCCCCGGCGCCGCGAAGCCCGTCGACTGGACGAAGGCCTCAGACTGGCACTTCGAACCGCTCGACGAGACCGCGTTCCCGGCCGTCGCCCTCGCCAAGGACGCCGGCCGCGCCGGCGGCCTCATGCCCGCCGTCTACAACGCCGCCAACGAGGAAGCCGTCGCCGCCTTCCGCGACGGGCGGCTGCCGTTCCTCGGCATCGTCGACACCATCGAAGCCGTCCTCGCCGCCGCGCCAAGGTTCGAGCGACCCTCCAGTGTCGCAGACGTACTCGAAGCGGAGAAGTGGGCGCGCGCGTGCGCCCGACGGCTAGTGTTGGACGCGTCCGAGCGTTAGAAGGAGACCGACTTGCTGGCCTACATCACCGGGATCGTCCTGTTCGCGTTGGCGATCCTCATCTCCGTGAGCCTGCACGAATTCGGCCACATGCTCACGGCCAAGGGCTTCGGCATGAAGGTCACCCGCTACTTCGTGGGGTTCGGCCCCACCCTGTGGTCGTTCCGCAAGGGCGAGACCGAATACGGCGTCAAGGGCATCCCGCTCGGCGGCTTCGTCAAGATCGTCGGGATGACCCCGCTCGAAGAGGACGAGGAAGAGCTCGACGAGGCGGACAAGAAGCGGGTCTTCTGGCGCAAGCCCTTGTGGCAGCGCACGATCGTGCTCGCCGCCGGTTCGGTCACGCACTTCATCATCGGCTTCGTCGCCCTGTGGATCCTCGTCTCCTTCGTCGGCGTCGTCGCCAACCCGGCCTACGCCGAGCAGGTCACGCAGTCCGAGGAGAATGCGCAGGTCGCCGTCGCCCCGTGCGTCGAGGCCGCCGACTCGACCGCCCCCGCGGGCGACTGCCCCGAAGGCCAGATCGAGGGCCCGGCCGCCGCCGCGGGCATCCAGGACGGCGACGCGATCACCTCGGTCGGCGGCACCGCCGTCACCGACTGGGAGTCCCTCGTCGCCACCGTCTCCGAGCTCACTCCGGACGAGCCGGTCGCCGTCACGGTCGACAGCGACGGCACCGAGAAGACCATCGAGGTCACCCCCTACGCCGCCACCGCCGAGAAGGCGGACGGCACCACGGAGACCGTGGCCCGCCTCGGCGTCTTCGTCTACACCGATCCCTCGATCGCCCCGACGGTCGCGACCGGCCCGATCGACGGCATCGGCGAGACCTTCAGCACCACCGGCGACATGTTCAAGGAGACCTTCATCGCCTTGGGCCAGTTGCCCTCGAAGATCCCGCCGCTGTGGGACGCCATCATGGGCGAGGAGCGCAGCGCCGACTCGCCCGTCAGCGTCGTGGGCGCCTCGCGCCTCGGCGGCGAGATGGTCCAGTACGACCAGTGGGCCATGTTCTTCATGCTCCTGGTGGTCCTGAACTACTTCATCGGCATCTTCAACCTGCTGCCGCTCCTGCCGATGGACGGCGGGCACATCGCGATCGCCTGGTACGAGAAGGCCCGTTCGTGGATCGCGCTGAAGCGAGGAAAGGTCGACCCCGGGCGTGTCGACTACATGAAGCTCATGCCGCTGACCTACGCTGTCATCGTCCTCCTGGGCGGCTTCATGCTGCTGACGATCACCGCTGACATCGTCAACCCGATCACTATCTTCAATTAACCCGCGAATCAAGGTGGAAACTAGCCACATGACCGCAGTGAACCTCGGTATCCCCACCAAGCGCCACGACCACGAGGTCGAACCGCTCGCCCCGCGCCGCAAGACCCGGCAGCTCAACGTCGGCGGCGTGCTCGTGGGCGGCGGCGCCCCGATCAGCGTCCAGTCGATGACCACCACCCGGACCTCGGACATCGGCGCGACGCTGCAGCAGATCGCCGAGCTCACCGCCACCGGCTGCAACATCGTCCGCGTCGCGTGCCCGACCCAGGACGACGCCGACGCGCTCAAGGTCATCGCCAAGCAGTCGCAGATCCCGGTCATCGCGGACATCCACTTCCAGCCGAAGTACGTCTTCGCCGCGATCGACGCCGGGTGCGCCGCCGTGCGCGTCAACCCCGGCAACATCAAGCAGTTCGACGACCGCGTGGGGGAGATCGCCAAGGCCGCGAAGGACGCCGGGACGCCGATCCGCATCGGCGTGAACGCCGGCTCGCTCGACAAGCGCCTGCTCCAGAAGTACGGCAAGGCCACCCCGGAGGCGCTGGTCGAGTCCGCGCTCTGGGAGGCCTCGCTGTTCGAGGAGCACGACTTCCGCGACATCAAGATCTCGGTCAAGCACAACGACCCGGTGGTCATGATCAAGGCCTACCGGCTCCTGTCGCAGCAGTGCGAGTACCCGTTGCACTTGGGCGTCACCGAGGCCGGGCCCGCCTTCCAGGGCACCATCAAGTCCGCAGCCGCGTTCGGCGCGCTGCTCGCCGAGGGCATCGGCGACACCATCCGCGTCTCCCTCTCGGCCCCGCCGGTCGAGGAGGTCAAGGTCGGCAACCAGATCCTGGAGTCGATGGGCCTCAAGGAACGCGGCCTCGAGATCGTCTCGTGCCCGTCGTGCGGTCGCGCCCAGGTGGACGTGTACACGCTCGCCGAGCAGGTCACGGCCGGGCTCGAGGGCCTGCCCGTGCCGCTGCGCGTGGCCGTCATGGGCTGCGTCGTGAACGGCCCCGGCGAGGCCCGCGAGGCCGACCTCGGTGTGGCGAGCGGCAACGGCCGCGGTCAGATCTTCGTCAAGGGCGAGGTCATCCGCACCGTGCCCGAGTCGCAGATCGTGGAGACGCTCATCGAAGAGGCCGTGAAGCTGGCCGAGGCGATGGGCGCGGACCTGCCCGAGGAGCTCAAGGGCCTCGCCGGCCCGGTCGTCCAGGTCCACTGACACGACTGCACTGACGCGACTGTCGGATCGCCGACTCACCGGTCGGCGATCCTTCCCTAAGCTGGAATCCAGCACCAGTTGAGGACTGCGCCCGGCACCCCTGGAATCCGACATACCACTCATCTTGTGCAATATTCCACAAAGGTGACTCCAGGGGATTCCGCCGAAGCGCCGCCCGGTGCCGCGCATAATGACTTCCGTGCGTGGCAAGCGCAGCTCCCGGCTGCGTCCGCGCCGTGCCCACCGTGAAAGGGGAGCGACCGGCATGGGGAAGATCGAACGACAGATTTCCGAGGGCGTCACCAAGTACTACTGGTACCCCGGCGAGAAGATCGACTGGATCAGGGGTGTGCTCACGGTCCTCGGGGGCGGCCTGCTCTTCGTCCTGATCTTCGTCGTCACCAAGAACAGCCTCATCGCCGCCGTCGTCGCGGGCACCGCCGTGCAGGCGGTCGTCGGCGCCTATCTGGGACGCCGTGACGCCGCCGGGCTCTCCGAGTTCCACGACCCGGCCTCCGAGCGCCGCGAGGCCGTCATCGACGGTACCCGCGCCGCCTGGCGCGGCACGCTGCAAGGCCTGCTGTGCGCCGGTTCGGCCATGCTCGTGCTCAACATGCCGCACTCCGGCTTCCTCGCCGACTGGGTGCTGCCGTTCGTCCCCTCCATCATCGGCGCGCTCGCCCACTCCGGCGGGATGCTCTGGGAGCGGCTGGCGCAGGAGGTGGGCACCGCCGACATGGCGGCAGCCGCCGAGTCCGGCGCGGAGGAGCCCACGAAGGAGCTCGAAGCCGCGTAGTCCAAGCGCTTTCACGAAGGCCCGCAGCCGAATCGACGGCTGCGGGCCTTCGTGCGCGCGGGGGAGTTGGTGAGCCGGCGCGGGGCGACTGCACGCCGCCTGGGTTGGACAGGCGGGGCGCTCGACCGCCGGAGGTGTCGTACACCGCGCGTCCGGCCGGAGCCGGACCGCGGATCTCCGGCGGGAGCCGCGCCCCGCGCCGGCTCGGTAGGAAAAGCCTCGCGGGGTCCCGGCCAGGCCCCGTTCCGAAGTGCTCGGGCACGGGCTCGCCGGTCGTCCCAGAATGCGGCCTGACGCCGCCGAACGCAAGAGGTTTTCACGGTCTCCGGGCCGGTTTCCCGCGTCGGCTCGATAACGGAGCGCCGGACCACGGCCCGCAATCGCCGCCACCGGCCGCCTGGGCCGCTCCCGCTAGGCTGGACCGATGGAAACCCGTCCCGCGCTGCGCCCTGGCAGGCAGAGTCCCCGCAGGAGCGTCCCCGACTCGATCGAGCGGCCCGAGTACGTCGGCAAGCCCGCGCCCTCGCCGTTCACCGGCTCAGAGGTGAAGGACGCCGAGACCGTCGAGCGGATGCGGATCGCCGGCCGCATCGCCGCCGACGCCCTCGAGACCGTCGGCAAGGCCGTCGCCCCCGGCGTCACCACGGACGAGCTCGACCGCATCGCCCACGAGTACCTGTGCGACCTCGGCGCCTACCCTTCGACGCTCGGCTACCGCGAGTACCCGAAGTCCTGCTGCACCTCGCTCAACGAGGTCATCTGCCACGGCATCCCCGACTCCACCGTGGTCCAGGACGGCGACATCGTCAACATCGACATCACCGCGTTCATCGGCGGCGTGCACGGCGACTGCAACGCCACGTTCCTCGCCGGGGACGTCTCCCAGGAGGCCCGCGACCTCGTGGAGCGCACCTGGACCGCCACCTGGCGCGGCATCAAGGCCGTCAAGCCCGGCCGCCAGCTCAACGTGGTCGGCAAGGTCATCGAGGCGTACGCGAAGCGCTTCGGCTACGGCGTCGTCCGCCAGTTCACCGGCCACGGCATCGGCACCGCGTTCCACTCCGGGCTCTACGTCCCGCACTACGACAACCCCGAGCTCGAGGTCGAGATCGAGACCGGCATGACCTTCACGATCGAGCCGATGATCAACCTCGGCACCGCCGAGCACGAGATGTGGGACGACGGCTGGACCGCCGTCACCCGCGATCGCAAGTGGACCGCCCAGTTCGAGCACACCCTGCTCGTCACCGACGACGGCTTCGAGATCCTCACCATGCCCAGCAGCGGAGTCCCCGCCGGCACGCCCGACTCCCAACGCTGAACCCGTTGAGTGGCAACGGCTCCCTAACCTGAAGCGGGCGGCGCCGGTCAGAGAGATGCCGATGTCTCCGAGGGGTTGAGCCGGCGCCGCCTCCACAAAGCCGGTGACGAAGAAACCAGCGAACGAAGGGCCCCGGCACGATCGTGCCGGGGCCCTTCACCTTCCTTGGAGCGCTAGGTCAATCGCCGCTCGCTGGCGAGCCTCGCCCTCGTGAAGACGAGCGCGCCGACCGCGGCGACCACCGGCACGGCCACGAGCATGATCCCGAAGCTGACCCACGGCAGCTCCCAGCCGTACAGCACCTCGAACGGGTACCGGTGCATCAGCGGTCGGTTCAGCGCCTCGCGGATGAGCGCGTACCCCATCACCCCGGCGATCGTGCCGAGGATGGTGCCGAACATGGCGATCATGATCGTCTGCCACATCGCGAACCGCTTGCGCAGGCCCGGTGCCGCGCCGACCGCGCCGAGCGTGGTCATGTCCTTCTTCTGCTCGGCGATGATGAGCCCGGTGGACACCGCCGTCGAGCCCAGCGTGATGAGCGCGCACAGCCCGGCCACGGCCAGCATGACGTACAGCGTGTCGCGGTCGGTGTAGTCCGTGACGTCGAGGTTCGCGCTGACGGTGCCGTCGGCCAGTTCGACCTGGAGGTCCTTCGAGATGCCCTCCTTGACGGGCCCGGTGACCTCGGTCGAGGTCTCGATCAGGAACCTCCGGCCCCACATCGATTCGCCCATGCCCAGCCGCTCGGCCGCGCCGGGGCTCATGAAGACCTGACCGAATCCGAGCAGACCCTTGTCGACCGCCATGGCGGGCACTTCGATGTCGTTGTAGATCGCCTCTTCCTCCGCGTTCTCGCTCGCGAAGTCCATGACCTCCTGCTCGAACACCACGGTGCCCGCATCGGTGACGGCCCACGCGTCGGAGACGAGGACGCCGCCCTCCTCCAGGATCGCCACGGCCGCGTCGAGCTCCGCGCCCTCCAGCTCCGTGTAGGCCGCCACGACCCGGGGGTCGACCGCGGTGGGCACGTCGTACAGGCCCCAGCCGTCGCCCGCCGCGGTCTCGTCGCAGCGGTCGTCCTCCCTGGCTTCCTCGGCGGCCTTCTCGAGCGCCTCCTCGTCCACCTGCTGATCCATCTCCCCGGCCGAGTAGATCGCGTCAGCGGCCTCCCAGTAGGGGCACATGTTGGCCTCAGGCCGCGTCAACTCGATGCTGCAGTAGAGGTCCGCTCCCTCGGGGA
The DNA here is from genome assembly GCF_027622945.1 of Glycomyces lechevalierae. GTDB lineage: Bacteria > Actinomycetota > Actinomycetes > Mycobacteriales > Micromonosporaceae > Glycomyces > Glycomyces rutgersensis. The sequence continues at coordinate 138,168 of NZ_JAPZVQ010000015.1, forward strand.
ACTCCGCCTCCTTGTCGCAGGTCCCGGTGTTCTCGCTGAGCCCCACCGGAAGCAGCTCGAGGTCGTTCAGGTGCGCCCCGAGCTTCGCCTCGGCCTCGACGAGCGCCGCGTCCCAGTCGACCGGCTCCATCTCGCCGGTCTCGATGTCGACATCGCCCATGTTGTAGAAGGTCAGCGAGGCCGTCCCCTGCGGCAGCAGGTACTCGTCCATGTGCTCGGCGCGGTCGTTGTTCGCGGCCGTGATCATCGAGAACGCCATGCCGGCCGCCACGACGCCGAGCACCGCGGCGATCGCCGGGGCGGCCGAACCGCGGTTGCGGCCCGCCTCCCGCAGCGCCATGCGCGGCGCGAGCGGCATCCACCGCCCGAGCTTCGCCGTCAGCGCCAGCAGCGCCGGCGTGCACGCCACCAGGCCCAACTGCAGCAGCACGATCGCGCCGCCCATGAGGGGCAGGCTCCAGAGCGTGATGCCCGCGAACCCGGCGACGAGGCCGCCCGCGACCATGACCAGGCCGATCACCAGCCAACGCTTCGAGCCCTTGCGGCCCGGCGTGCGCCCCATGAGCGCCGCGACCACATTGATGCGCGAGGCGCTGATCGCGGCGGCGAGCGCCGAGAGCAGGCCCGTGGCGATCGCGGTCACGGCCAGCACGCCCTGCAGCCACGGCAGCACCTGCAGACCAGGGGTGCGGTAGCCGACGAGCTGCTCGAGCCACGGCCGCCCGGCCGCGACGAGCCCGATGCCCAGGACGACCGCGGCGACGGCCGCGATGATCCCGAACAGGACGCCGCCGGCGAGCACGATCCTGCGGATCTGGGCCGGGGTCGCGCCGTTGGCGCTCATGAGCGCGAACTCGCGGGTGCGCCGCTTCGCGCTGATCGCGAACGCGGGGCCCGCCAGGAGGATGACCTCCATGACCACGGAGATCACGATGAGGCCGTAGAGCGTGAGCGTGTACGAGTCGGTGACCTCTTCGTAGGACACCCCGTCCGGGCTCGACGGCGGCGTGTCGAGCAGCGCCTCCGACCACACCGTCAGCCCGATCTCGTTGAGCCGCAGCGCGTCCTCGTGGGTGATCTGCTCGGGGGTGTCCACGAGCCACCCGTTCGTGCTGTCCGGGAAGAACTCGGCGACCGCGAAGCGGCCGTTGATGTCCCACGGGATCTCGAGGATCCCGCTGACCTCGTGCTCCTCAGTGGTCGGCCCGGTGACGAACGTGACCGTGTCGCCCACTTCGACGCCCAGGTACGAGGCCGCCTCCTCGCTGAGGGCCACGTCGTCGCGGATCGGCGCCGAGCCGTCGAGGTAGGTGAATCCGGCGGCCTCGTAGTTCGGGTCGGTCAGGTCGTAGCCCAGGACGTCGAGCTCGCCGACCCCGTCGGGCGTCTCGACCTCCGCCTGCTCCTCACCGCCGTTCCAGAAGGAGTAGGGGGTGAGCCGGGTGCCGACGGGCAGTTCCGCGAGAACGTCCATGTCGGAGACGTCCGCGGGCTCCTGGCCGTCCGCGTCCTCGTAGTTCTCCAGCTCGTACCAGGGCATCTGGTCTTCCCAGGTGTACTGGACGATCGGCGAGCCCGGGTAGCCCTTCTCGATGAACGCGTCGTTCTCGCCGAGGTACTGCTCGGCGGTCTCCTCCGGGGAGAGCGTGGTCGTGTCGTACGCGCTGGCGCCGATCGCGACGCCCAGCAGCGGCAGTCCCAGCAGGGTGATCGAGAGGACTGACCGTCCCTTGTAGCGCAGCGCTTCGCGCCGCGCGATCCTGAAGGCGAGACGCTGGCTCGCCAGGAATCTCCCCACGCTACGAACCCGCGCCTTCGAGCAGGCTGTCCGCCCCGGCCAGCGGCGCGGAGGAGTCGACGATGCGTCCGTCCCGGAGGAACACCACCCGGTCGGCCCAGCCCGCGTGCCGCGCGTCGTGCGTGACCAGCAGCCCGGCCGCGCCCGCATCGCAGCGGCGGCGCAGCAGCTTCAGCACCTCTTCACCGGTGTGCGAGTCGAGCGCACCGGTCGGCTCGTCCGCGAGCACGAGCCGCCGCTCGCCGATGAGCGCCCGCGCGATCGCGACGCGCTGCGCCTGCCCGCCCGAGATCTCGTCGGGGAACCGGTCGGCCTGCTTCGCGTCGAGGCCGACCTCCTCCAGCGCCGCAAGCGCCAGCTTGCGCGCCTTGCCCGCCGAGAGCCCGTCGAGCTCCAGCGGCAGCGCCGCGTTCTCGGCGGCCGTCAGACTCGGCACCAGGTTGTA
>NZ_JAPZVQ010000016.1:0-121830 GCF_027622945.1 Glycomyces lechevalierae
GACTCGGGCTGGTAGTGCTTGAGGTTGGCGCGGAGCGTGCGCTTGAGGTCGAAGTCGCGCGAGCGGCGGTGCCAGCTCGGTTTGCGGGTGCGGCTGCCGAGACGAGGTTGAAGTCGTCGTCGAGGACCACGGCGTCCGCGTACTTCCCGGTCTCGATCGCGCCGACGTCGCCCAGCCCCAACAGCTCCGCGGGCGTCGCCGAGGCCATCTGCGAGGCGGCCTCCACGGACTGGCCCGCGAGGCGGACGGCGTTGCGGAACGCGTCCAGCAGCGTGATCGTGGAGCCCGCGATGATGTCGGTCCCGGCCACCGTGGCCACACCGTCGAGCACCTCGACCTCGTGGCGGCCGAGCATGTACCGGCCGTCGTCCAGGCCCGCCGCGTCCATGGCGTCCGAGACCAGGAGCGTCCACGCCGGCAGCGACGTGTCGAACGCGAACCGCATGGTGCCCGGGTGCAGGTGGACGGGGTCGGCGACGATCTCGGAGAAGATCCGCTCGTCGTCGAGCAGGGCCGGGATCGGGCCCGGCTCACGGTGGTTGAACGCCCGCATCGCGTTGAACAGGTGCGTGGCGGCCTGCGCGCCCGCGTCGATCCCGGCGGCGGTCTGCTCGTAGCTCGCGTTCGTGTGCCCGATCGCGGGCACGACCCCGCGCTGGTCCAGGAACTCGATGGCCTCCAGCGCGCCGTTCAGCTCGGGCGCGATCGTCACCATCTTCACGGCCCCGCCGCCGGCCTCGATGAGCTCGGTCAGCTCGGAGAGATCGGGGTCGCGCAGCACCTCCACGCGGTGCGCGCCGCACTTCGCGGCGGAGATATAAGGCCCCTCGTAGTGGACGCCGGCGAGCGTGCCGTCCGCGACCAGGGGCTTCAGGGCCCGGGTCGCGTCGAGGAGGAAGCCGTGGGTGGAGGAGACGAGGGAAGCCACCAGGGTCGTCGTGCCGCGCGAGGCGTGGAAGGCCGCGGCCCCGCGGGCCGACTCCGGGTCGCCGTTCGCCAGCGAGAAGCCGCCGCCGCCGTGGCAGTGGACGTCCACGAAGCCCGGCAGGACCCAGCCGGTGGGCTCGCCCTCGCGCTCGAGGATCCCCTCGAACCGGTCGCCGTCGACGATCAGGGTCCCGTTGACGATCCCGTCGGGAGTGACGATTCGGCCCACGGCCGGCAGCAGAACACCGTCCACGGCGCTCCTTCCATTCGATCCGGCGTGTATGGACCCACCCCGGTGCGGCACAATGATCGTGAGCGCACGAGCATGACTTGAGCATCGCCCGAGCGCCGGAAGACGTACAACGAACACTATCGCGCAGACCGCGGCCCGCCCGCCGCGATCCCGACCCGAGGAGCGACGTGGACCGCTATGCCCGGTGGAACACCCTGCTGGAGATCCTCGCAGAGACCGGACGCATCACCGTGGAGGAGGCGGCCGAGCGGCTCGGCGTCTCGCAGGCCACCATCCGCCGCGACTTCGACCAGCTCTCGCAGCAGCAGATGATCACGCGCACCCGCGGCGGCGCCGTCGCGGGCGGCATCTCCTACGACCTCCCGCTGCGCTACAAGACCGCCCGGCACGTCGAGGAGAAGCACCGCATCGGCACGGCCGCCGCCGGGCTCGTCAGCCCCGGCCAGGTCATCGCCCTCAACGGCGGCACCACGATCACCGAGGTCGCCCGGTCCCTCGCGACCCGCACCGACCTCGTCGCCACGCCCGGCTCGACCGGGCTGACGATCGTCACGAACGCGCTCAACATCGCGAACGAGTTGATCGTGCGCCCGCATCTCAAGGTCGTCGTGGTCGGCGGCGTCGTGCGCCCGCAGTCCTACGAGCTCATCGGCCCGCTCGCCGCGCCGATCCTCCGCGAGATCACCCTCGACATCGCGTTCCTCGGCGTCGACGCCATCGACATGAAACTCGGCGCCACCAGCCACCACGAGGGCGAAGCGGCCATCAACGCCCTCATGGCCGCCCGCGCCCGCAAAGTCGTGGTCATCGCGGACGGCTCCAAGATCGGCGGCCACGCCTTCGCCCGCATCTGCCCGACCGACCGCGTCCACACGCTCGTCACGGACGGCAACGCCCCGCCCGAGCAGCTCCGCGGCTTCGAAGAGGCGGGCATCCGGGTCATCGTCGTCTGACGAGGATAAAGACGTTGCCTTCGCCGGGCCGCGCCCATAGCCTGGCCCGATGCTCGCAGCCCTCGCCGAGATCGCCCGGCGGCACCGCACCGACCCCGCCGCGATCGCGGTCTCGCCCGCCCAGGGCATCGCGAACCGGGTCTTCTTCCTCGGCGACCACCTCGTCCTGAGGATCGCGTGGCCCGAGACCGCCGACGACCTCCGCAAGGAGGCGCTCGTGCTCCCGGCCGCCGTGCGCGCCGGGGTGCGGACTCCCGAGATGGTCGAGTACGACGACGACCTGCTCGAGACGCCGTACATGGTCGTCAAGCGCGCCAACGGGATCACGCCCGGCCTGCCGGAGCGTCCGACTGACGGGAGCTGGGCCGGGGCCTACCGCGAGCTCGGCGCCGAACTGGCCGCGCTGCACCGGAACATCACCGACCTGCCGGGCGTGCCGGTGGACGAGCCGGGCGACCCGCGCCCGGACGTCTCCAGGCTCGCCGAGCAGGGCCATCTGAGCACCGACCTCGCGGACTGGCTCACGGCCTGGTTCGACCGGCTCGATCCGCGTTGCGGCCCAAGCGCACCGCTGCGCCTCATCCACGGCGACGCCAGCCCGCAGAACCTCCTCGTGGATCCGGAGACGAAGCGGCTCAACGCGATCCTCGACTGGGGCGACGCGGCGTGGGCCGATCCCGCGACCGAGTTCGCGAAGCTCCCGCTGCGGGCCGTGCCGGCCGTCCTCGAGGGCTACCTCGACGCGCCGGACGAGACCGGAGCCGCAGAAACCCTGGCCGCCCGCATCCTGTGGCACCACCTGCATTGGGCCGTAGGGAAACTCGCGAGCGCGCCCGACGCGCAGGCCGCGCACTGGAGCGCCCGGCCCGGCAGCCGCCTCCTCGAGATCATGCGCTTCTTCAACGCCGATCCGCCGAGCCCTTGGGCGGCACTGCGTTAGCGGTGGTCGCCGCTGCCGCCGATCACGCCCCGCCGCTGGCGGTCGGCGAGCTTCGCGATGTTGTGCTGCGCGACGTCATCGAGAGGCAGTTCGAAGTGGTCGGCGAGGACGGCGACGTACCAGAGCACGTCCCCGAGTTCCTTCTTGAGATCGTCGGTGTCCCACTGGGAGAAGTCGCTGTCCTTGTCGCGGATGATCTTCTTCGCCTTCTCGGCGATCTCGCCCGTCTCGCCCACGAGGCCGAGGAGGAGGTCGAAGAGCACGTTCGGCTTGTCGTGGGGCGCGGCCGTGCGGAGCGCCGCGCGCTGGTACTCGTCCATGTCCATCGGGCAAGCCTATGAACGGGTTTCGCCGCCGTGCCTGGCGGCACGGCGGCGCGGGTGGCGCTCGGCGTCTACGCGTTGAGGGCGGCGGTGATCTTGCCGGTCATCGCGTCCAAGGCCGGGCTCTCGCCCTGGTGCGCACGGGCGGCGGCCTCGACGGCGACGGTGACCGTGGTGCGGAAGTTCGCGGCCTCGGCCGGGTCCTGCGCCTCAAGGAGCCTCACGGACGCGGTGAGCGCCGGGAGCACCTGCTCGGCAAGGGCCGCACTGGACTTCGCCTCCAGCTTGAAGTCGCGCTTCTTGCCGGCCAGCACGTGCCCGACGGCGCCGGTGGCCGAGGCGAGGGCGAGGGTCCCGTCGGTCGCGACCTCGTGGGCCGAGCGGACGGCGGCGAAGGACATGAGGGTGACGGCGCCGAAGGCGGCGGTGCGGATGGTGGTGTGGTCCTGGGCGGTGAGGCTGATGCTCATGTTCGTGCTCCGTGTTCGTTCTCGGTGAGGTGTTCCTCGTTGATGAAGCAACTATGGGGCGCCGGACTTGCACGGCCCTGACACCGGCCTGACGCCCGCGCTGACATCCGGGCCTTGCTCTCACCGGGCGGGAACCTGGTGGCGCGGAACGGCTCGGGCGGGCTGTAATCGGAGGGTTCGCAGGCACTGGATGAGGAGGCGGCCATGGTCGAATGGACCGCGATCGCGGGAATCGGGCTCGTCGCCCTCGGCATGGTCCTCACCCCGGGGCCGAACATGATCTACCTGGTGTCGCGGACGATCGCGCAGGGTCGGCGGGCTGGTTACGTCTCTCTGCTCGGCGTGGCGGCCGGGTTCTTCGTGTATCTGGTGGCGGCGACGGCGGGCTTGAGCGCGATCTTCGTGCTGGTGCCGGTGCTGTACACGGCGTTGAAGATCGCGGGTGCGGCGTATCTGCTCTGGCTGGCCTGGCAGGCCTTCAAGCCGGGCGGCACGTCGGCGTTCGCGCCGAAGGAACTGCCGGCGGACTCGCCGCGGCGGCTCTTCACGATGGGTCTGGTCACGAGCCTGCTCAACCCGAAGATCGCGATCCTGTACGTGTCGCTGCTCCCGCAGTTCATCGACCCGGCCGGTGGACCGGTCGCGGTCCAGAGCCTCGCGCTGGGCCTGACGCAGATCGCGGTCGGCGTGACCTTCAACGGCCTCTTCGTCTTCGGTGCCAGTGGCATCGCGGCGTTCCTCGGCAAGCGACCGCTCTGGCTCAAGACGCAGCGGTACTTCATGGGCACGGTCCTGGCCGGTCTGGCGCTGCACCTGGCGCTGGGCAAGGCCCGCCCTGCCACGGCGCTCCCTTAGCAATTGGCTTGCCTGAACTGCGGAGCGCAGCATCAGGCGCGGGTGGGCCGCATCAGGCGCGAGCGGGCCACGCCACGTTCATTCGGGCAGCGACATCAAGGCCGCCTCAAACGGCCTTCGCCGGTATCCGACCACCCGGTCCGATCCAGTCCAGGTCCAACCGGGCATCGACCACGAGGTCTCAAGGGGCCCTTGCCAGTCTCCGGCCCCCGGCCCGGCCCGATCGGGACGGGGTTCAACCTGGCTGCGACTTACACTGCGCCAATAGCGCTTGACGCGATGGCCCTGGGCAGCGAGCATCTGGTGTCGACAGCCCTGGGAGGAGACATGTTCAGGATCGAGTGGACTGCCCACGAGCAGAAGCCCCAGTCCGAGATCAATGAACTGTACGGGGAGCTCCTCGAATCGATCGAGATCGACGGTCCCTACGAGTTCGCGACGCTGTACTGCGCCGCGAAGCTCCTGGAGACGCAATACACCCTCGCTCGGGTCATCGGCTTCGCCGATCGCGAGCCGACGCTGGCCGATGCCGACATCGTCGACTTCTTCGAGAGCACGAAAGCGGCGCTCGAGGCACTGGAAGCACACCGAGCAGGCCTTCTCGAGTTCTATATGGCTTCCACCGGCGAATACATCGTCTTCGAAGCCTCCCACGATGACCAGGTTCGGCTCTTCCGCGTGCCCTGGCTCGAGGCGAGCCAAATCAACCTCAACGTCCCCCTGCCACTCGGCATCACTGCACACCCAATGACCACCTGCACGCGCAGCGAACTCATCGACCATCTCAGAGACCTGCGCCGAGAGTTCGCACAGGCCGCAATCGAACATGACCCTCGGCTCGCAGCCCACCAACCTCTCCGCCGCTGGTCAATCGACGAACGTGACAACCGTCAGAGAACCTGATTTCCCCCGAACTTCAAACCAGTACTAAGGTCCTTGCCCCTCTCCGGCACCCGGTGCGATCCGGCCCGGGTTCAATCCGGCAGCGACAACGAGGCCTCATGCGATCCCGGCCGGTCTCCGGTTGCCCGGTCCGATCGTCTCAAGGTTCAACCTGGCAGCGACAACGAGGCAGCGGCGGGGCGCGGTCGTTCTGCGGCTGCCCGGTTTGCTTGGGTGCGAGTTCAATCCGGCAGCGGCAACGAGGCAGTGGCGGGGCGCGGTCGTTCTGCGGCTGCCCTGCCCGATCGGGTCCTGGTTCAACCCGGCAGCGATGGGAGGGTGTTGGCAGGGGTTGGTTTCCTGCCTTGGGCATGCTGAGGGGCCCGGTCCCTCGGGGATCGGGCTGCGCTGCGTGGTGTTGCTTTGCGGCGCTTCCCCCAGCAGTCTGCCTGCTGGGGCAGCCTAAGACCGGTATCGGGGAGGGCGGGCTCGGTGCCCTGAACTTCTCTCGGCATCTCGCCTTGGCGGCCCGCATGGCTTGGATCGCCCGGTCTCTGTCGATGGCCTCAGCCATCCCATCCAGGTCGGGCTTCATGCTCTCGGACCATTCCGAACGGTAGAGCCCGGTGGGAAACACATCCCAGCCCGAGCCTTGGTGTTCCGCATCCATGTCCTGGTCGGTGCGCCAGTCCGAGCAGCCGCAGCCTTGGCTGTCGTTGCCGCCTGGGTCTTCATGACCGTCATGGTGGGTGATGATGGCCTGGCCGGGGCCGGTCTTCTCCACGCTCCAGCCAGTGGTGTGGATCCGCCCGTGGTGGAACCTGCAGAGCAGGATCAGGTTCTCAGCGGCCGTCACACCACCGTCGGCCCAGCGCTGGATGTGGTGCGCCTCAGTCCAAGCGACCGGGCGGTCGCAACCCTGCCAGGCACACCCTTCCGGTTGCTCAAGCTCCAGCTTGCGACGCAGCGAAGCGTTCGGCAGGCGCATAGCCCTGCCCAGCTCGACGGCTTCACCAGTGGCGTAGTTGAAGACCGAGGGAATGACCCCGGCTTCACAAGCGAGCAGGCGGGCACGGGCAACGCTGATCGGCTGCCCTTCCAGGAGGGGGAGGCGGCCGGTGTCCTTGCCCTGCAACGTCTCGATGTCCACCACCAGATCCAGGGTGGCGGTGTGGCCATGGCGGGTCGCGGCTTGCGGGGAGGACCCGTACCCGGCCAGGAGCTGGTGCAGGGCTTCGGCGTTCCGGTTCGCCTGCGCAGGCAACAGACCTTCCCCATCGCTGCCGGCCTCGGTGTCTTCCTGGCGCGGGGGCGGGCAGGCGGTCTTCAGGTACTTGTCCAAGAGCCTGCCGGTCGCCTCTGAGAGGGTGCCTTCCAAGTGCCACATGCCGTTGCCGGTCTCGGTCAGTTCGAGGCGCTGCAGGGACTGCTCACCCAACTCGTCGAACAGTTCGGTCTCCTCGGCGATCGAGGCCCACAGCTCATCCAGATGCCGCCTGAGGTCTTTGAAGGAAGCATGAGCGCAATACTCGGCCACCATTGCTTCCGGTGTCGCGCACAGGATCTGGGGGTCGAAAGGGGAGGGGGCCGGGGTTCTGAAGGGGGTCCTGGCGAAGAGTCGCATGGCGGGGGTCTGGTCGAGCTGGCGGACGGCGTAGGCGACCTGGTCGATCCGTGCCGTTCCCGTCGTTGCCGCCTTGGCCAGGATCCGGAACTTCCCTGACAGTCTCGCGATGGCCGCGATGGATCCTGCCGTGTTGAACGTGAAGTCGAACTGGGACAGCAGCAGATCCCGCAGGGCCGAGAACCCGAACTCCGAGCGGTGCAGGCCTTGTTCCTTCATCGCGATGACCGAGGCGAGCACCGAAGCGTGCTGGGTGTTGATCAGCGAGGCGGCCTCATCGAGGGCCGAACGGATCGCCGCTGCCTGGGAACGGCGATCGGCAGAAGCAGGGAGGATCGAGGCGGGGGAGAGGGCCGGGGTGGCGGGGAGTGCCGGAGCAGTCGGGGTGTTGCAGTGGGCCATGGGTCTCGCCTCCTCTCCTGTTCTCGAATGATCTGGCTGTTTTCGCTTCCTTGTTCGTACTTCAATGATGACATCCCATCGTGCTGATGTCATCACCCGATAGAGTGAACATTCCATAGAGGACTATCAATGCCTCGCCCCGCCTGCACCCCAGCCTCCCTGAGGCGCAATGCAAACCGAGAGAGGAGCGCCGCCCCGGCCGCATCCCCGACGCTGCCTGTCAGCCGCACAGCCCACCCCAAAGGGAATGCGACCTCTCGTCGCCGCCCGATTGAAGCCTGCCCGAGACGGCGCCGAGCGCATCGCAATCCAAAGAACGGCCGGGCCCCCTCACGGGTGCCCGGCCGTTCTCGGCTTGCTCTTATCGTTGCGGCGCAGTCGCATCCGGGAGGGTCGGCTCGAAGAGGCCGGTGCCCTGCGGGGCCTCGCCATTCGGCTCGAACGGGCGCATCTCCTGCGTGTAGATCCCGTCGTCCGACTCGATCGTCTCTTTCGGACGGCCGAGGCGGTCGAGCGCGAAGGAGACGAAGAGCGCGACGAGCAGGATGCCCGCGTCGATCGCCTGCGAGTACGCCGCCTGCCACGAGTCCTCGCCCGCGTCGGCGACCATCTGCCCCCACAGGACGAACCCGGCCCAGACCGCGATCGTCGCGAAGACCGCGCCGAAGACGCCGCCGCGGCGGCCCCACAGGCTCGTCCCCCCGATCAATGCGATCACGAATGCCAAGAGCTGCAACTCGACCGCCGTCGGGTACGACCCGTACGGCCCGAAGTTGAGCGTGCTCGCGCCCTCGATCGGGCCGATCGCGTACATGTACGTGACATAGCCCGACGCGGCCGCCAGCAGCATCGACAGGACCGTGCCGCCGAGCAGCAGGAACACCGCCGAAGCCGAGCGCTCGCCCTCGCCGTCGGCGAGGCGCTTCACGGCGCTGAAGCCGTCGCGCATCCCCGGGGCGAGGCCGATGAAGCCGCCCGCGATCGCGAGGACCGCGGCGCCGCCGAGCAGGTAGAGCCCATTCGGCGGGCCGGGCAGGCTGTACGTCCCCGGCGATGCGAGGTGGGCGGTGACCGGGACGGCCGCCAGGACCGCCGCGCCGACCCCGAGGCCCGCGAACCAGGCCGGGACCCGGAAGGCCGCTACGAGCAGCACGTAGAGCAGGCCCGCCACGGCGGCCGCGCCGGCCACGTAGCCCATGTAGATCCACACGTTCGTCTCGAACGGCGTGGCCACCGTGATCGCGAAGGCGATCGCCGGCACCGCCAGGTTCACCGCGCCGAGCCGCAGCGACAGGCCGATCGCCAAGGCCGCCAACAGGATCGGCGTCAGGTACAGGGCGTGGCGGCTGAGGGCGTCCACGAGGCCGCCGAACTCCTCGCCGAAGAGCTCGTCCTCACGGCGGTAGACCAGGAACAGCGCGTTCAAGGTCAGCAGCAGCAGGATGGCCTCCCAGACGAACTGGAAGACGACCCGGTCACGGGGTTCCGCCACTTCGACGGGCTCGGTGACCTGGTGGACCTGGCCCGCGAAGGGGTCCACGGGTCCGCCGTCGCCGGTGGTCGGCATGCCCGTCGGCGGCGGCGTGAACTCGAGCTGGCGGGTCTGGTCGAGGGCGGATTCGTCGCGTTCTGGGGGGATGTACGTCATGCGTCTGTCCTTTGTGGGAGGTCAGCGGCCGTGGCGCGGCGAGCCGTAGCCGTCGCGGGGGGCGTCGCGCAGGTCGTCGAAGACGCCCGAAGCGCCGAAGGGGTCGGCGGCCGCGCCCTGCTTGGGGATGCTCCCCGTGGTGCGGATGCCGCCCGTGTTCGTCCACGGGTCGCCCGTGCCGAGGCCCGCGAAGTCCTCGTCGTACTCACCGCGCTCATCGAAGGCGGCCGCGTCCGTGCGGTCGCGCTCGGCCGCCGGCGGGTCGTCCTCGCGCAGGTCCGCGAGGTTCCCAGCGCGGCGGGTGGAGGCCGTCTCGCTCTCGTCGGCGGTGTTCATGACCTCCACGAGCCGGGTGATGAGGAACCCGGCCACGATGGCGCCCAAGGCGATCCAGCTCGGGTTGAAGCCCCACCCGCGCCCCTCGGCGAGCCACATCAGGCCCAGCAGGAGGGTGGACGCGAGCACCGTGCCGAACACGCCGCCGCGCCGGCCCATGAGGCTCGTGCCGCCCACGAGCGCCGCGCCGAGCGCGAGCACCGTCAGCAGGATCGGGTCCGGCAGCGCGGCCGCGCCGCCTTCGGGCACCGCGGTCCAGGCCGCGACCACGCCGGCCGCGCCCGCGAGCGTCGAGGAGAGCAGCACGCCGAAGAAGACGAGCCCGCCGCGTCCGTGCCGCTCCCCCGCCGGGGTCCGGCGGATCGGCGCGAGGCGGGCGCGCACGCCCGAGAACGCGCCGACCAGGCCGAAGAACAGCGAGACGCCGATCGCGGCGCCGAGCGCCGCGAGCACCGCCGTGCCCGGCAGCTCGGAGAGCATGAACTGCGAAGGGTCGCCGGTGCCGCCGGCCCACAGGCCGATCGCACCGCCGACCGCGCCGCTCGCGGCCCAGCCGGGGGCGCGGAGCCAGGCCGTCAGGGTCGCCAGGACGATGCCGACGAACGCGGCCACGCCGAGCCCGACGCCGAGCGCCATGATCGAACCGGAGCTCGAGGCGTCCGTGAACATCCAGGCCGCGAAGAGGGCGATGGGGCCCACGGCCAGGTTGACGGCGCCGATCCGCAGCGAGACGGCCATCGCGGACGTCAGCATGATCACGGGCGCCAGGGCCGCGAAGAGGCCCGTCCAGGAACCGTCCGCGAAGGGTCCGGCGTCGGTCTGGGTGAGGGCGAACAGGACGCCGCCCGCGAGGAGCAGCAGGCCGATCTCCCACACCAGGTGGACGGCCATGCGGTCGGAGGGGGTGTCGTCGTCGCCCGACGGCGCCGCCCTCCCTGAATCAGTTCTGATCAACGTCGTCGAGTCGTCTCGACCGTTGCTTCCACTGGGGGAGTCAAACTTCATGGGGCGCACCTCTAAACGCGCGAAATATTGGGGATATGGGGGATGATGGGTCGGCAATCGGGGTCGGTCGGTCAGGGACGGGTCGCCGCGTCGTCCTGGTCGTCGTCCTGCGGGGGAATGCGGCAGGAGTGCTCGAGCCAGAGCGCGGCCGCCGTGAGCGCGGCGCACGCGACGGTGCCGAGGACCGCGGAGGGCAGGTCGGCGGCGGCGGCGGTCAGGCGCCCGGACTGGACCGCGAGCCACACGGTGAATCCCAGGTAGGCGCCGAAGAAGGCGGCGCCGCCGATCGCGGCGGCCTTGGCCAGCACGGCGAAACGGGCGATCTGGAGCGCGTGCTCCGGACCCTCCACGCCGCCGGACGGGCGGGACGGCACGCCGCCCGCGCTCGCCCCCTGCACCTGCTTTCGGTTGGGGCGCAGGGTCTTTCGGGTGGTCCAGGCCAGCCATCCCAGCAGGATCGCGAGCGCGAACAGGACCGCGGAGTTGTACCAGGCCAGCTTGGGGGCCTGCTGGTAGAAGCGGGCGACGAGCAGCAGGGTCAGTGCCGCCCCGGCCAGGGCGACCACCGCGAGGGTGGACGGCGCCGTCGGCCTGAGGCTCGGTCGGGGACCGTGCTCGTCACTGCTCATACTGTGCTCCCTTTCACGGCTAGTGAGCTTCGCCGTGGTCCGACCATATCGGGTGGAGCCTGCGGAGTGCGCGCGCGTCCGCCGCGACGGATTCGTCGCGTAGCAGCTCCCTCACGCGGCCGCGGCCGGGGATCTCCGCGTCGCGGTCGATGGCGAACCACGGGACCAGCACGAACGCCCGCAGATGGGCCAGCGGGTGCGGGAGTGTCAGACGGGGTTCGTCGGACTCGATCGGGGTGCCGTCGTCGGCGGTGACGGCGATGAGGTCGACGTCGAGCGTGCGCGGACCGTAAGGGCGCTCGGGGTCCCGCACGCGCCCGGCCTCGGCCTCGAGGCGCTGGCCGAGGGCGAGCCAGTCCTCGGCGCTGCGGTTCGGGTCGGTGGCGATGACGGCGATGTTGTAGTAGGTCGGCTGCTCGTCGTCGCCGCCCCAGGGCGGGGTCTCGTAGACCTCGGAGACGGCGTCGGGTGCGACGGCGGCGATGGCGGTGGTGAGCGCGGCCTCGCGGTCGCCGAGGTTGGAGCCCATGCTGAATACGACACGCGTCATCGCTTCGGCCTTTCGATGGTGACGGAGACGTCGGCGAAGTGGTGTGCGATCGGCGCTTGCGGCTTGTGGACGGTGACGACTGCGGAGTCGACGCGGTCGAGGGCGATGCAGGCGTCGGCGAGGCGTTCGGCGAGGGTCTCGATGAGGTTGAGGGGTTCGCCCGCCACGATGTCGGCCAGGGTGTCGGCGAGGGCGCCGTAGTCGACGGTGTGCTTGAGGTCGTCGCTGCCGGCGGCCTCGATCGTGTTGGTGCGCAAGGCGACGTCGATGACGAAGTCCTGCCCGGCTTCCCGTTCGTGGTCGAACACGCCGTGGCGACCGTGCACCCGCAGGCCGGTCAAGGTGATCAGGTCGGTATCCACGCGCCCGAGCCTACTCGAACGGGCGGGCGCGCCGAGGAAGGACGGACTCCGGCTACTCGGGCTCGTCGTCCTCCCTGACGCGCACGACGAGCCAGGTGGCGACGGCGAGGATGGCGCCGGCGACGAGGATCGGGACGAGGCGGAGGTTGCCTTCGACCCAGGTGAGGAGTTCGAGGTACTGGGAGGTGGGGTCGACGAGGACGAGGGCGGTGAAGAGGGCGGCGATCGCGCCGATGCCCATGACGAGCCAGGAGCGCCAGCCGCCGGTGACGCCGAAGCGGCGGCCGAGGACCTGGGCGGCGTTGAAGATGCGCTTGGCGCGGAGGACGCGGATCGAGCCGACGAGGGTGGCGAGCCGCAGCACCTGGGCGCCGCCGGCGGCGAGGACGAGGCTCACGAGCGTCAGCAGGCACACGACGAGCATCCACTTGTGGCGCCAGAGCCATTCGCGCTTGTGCTCGGCGGCGAGGAGGAGGATGACCGATTCGGCCCAGAGGACGATGCCGGCGGCCCAGCCGATCACCTTGCCCGCCATGGCCATCTCGCCGTCGGCCCAGAGCGTGAGGAAGACGGCGGGCACGGAGGCGCAGACGGCGACGATGACCGGGAGCCGCAGTTTGAACTGCAGGAACCGGGCGATGACCGTGAGTTTGTCAGGGCGCCAGAAGGGGGTGGGAGGCACGGCTCCAAGGTACCGGTCGCCCGCACGGGTCAAGGGGGGCGGCGGCCGCTGATCGGCTAGACTCGGCTCTCGCGCCCCCGTAGCTCAGGGGATAGAGCGTCGGTTTCCTAAACCGTGCGTCGCAGGTTCGAATCCTGCCGGGGGCACTTCCTCATTCGCAATCACCAGCCAGAACGGCCCCTGACCAGGTTTTTCCCGGTCAAGGGCCGTTCGTCAGTGCGTCAACACGGCCTCACAGGCTCGTCGGGTCACAGGTAGGGGCTCTGGTCGAGCAGGTGGGACCGGTAGCCTTCGCCGACACCGGGCTCCGGCGTGCCGGACCAGTCCTTGATGAGGACGGCACCGCTGGTGCAGCCCCACGGGTTCCAGGTCCACGCCAGGTAGCCCAGGCCGTTCGTGTCGGCCCAGTCGACCAGCCCCTGCATGTAGTCGAACCCGCAGTTGTCCTGGCCGAACTCGCCGAGGACGACCGGCACCTCCTGCATCAGCGGCGCGATCTCGCCGTCCCAACAGGACTCGGTCACGCACCGGTTGAAGCTGTACGAATGCCAGGAGGCGGCGATGCTGTTCAGCGGGTCGTTCGGCTTGTAGGCCAGCCATTCCCGCATGTCGTTGGTCCACTCGAGCCCGCCGACCATGAGGATGTTCGTGGCGCCGGTCTCGCGGACCGCGTCGACGAGGTCCTGCATGCCGGCCACCTCGTACCCGATGCCGGCGCAGGTGCCGCCGTCACGCAGGCACTGCCAGCCCAACGTCTTGTCCCATTCGCTGGCCATATCCGGGTACGGCTCGTTGAACAGGTCGAAGACGACGGCGTCGTTGCCCTTGAAGGTGTTGGCGACGCTGGTCCAGAACTGCGGGGCGTACTGTGCGTCGGGCATCGGCTTCTGGCACGTGGCGTGCACATCGGTGCAGTGCCAGTCCGGCCCCGTGGTGTAGGCGCCCCAGGTCCAGTGCAGGTCGAGGATGACGTTGACGCCGTTGGCGACCAGCAGATCGACGTAATCCTTGATGCCTTGCTGGTAGGCGGCGCCGCTGGGCGAGCCGTTGAGGCCGAGCCAGCACTCCTCGTTGAGCGGGAGGCGCACGGCGTGGATGTTCCAGGACTTCATGGCGTCGACGGAGGCCTGGTCGACCGGGCCGGAGTCGAACAGGCCCTTGCCCTGCACGCACGCGAACTCGGCGGAGGACCGGTCCACGCCCAGCAGCCGGTACGGCCGGCCGTCCTCGGTGACGATCTGGTTGCCGGAGACGCTGAGCTGCGGCGCCGGACCGCTCTCCGGCGGGGTGGTGGTCGGGTCCTCGCTGGGGGTGGTGGTCGGGCCCCCGGTCGGTGTCGTCGAGCCGGTGCAGGGCGTGCCGTTGAGCGCGAACGACGCCGGTTCCGGGTTGGCGTCGCTCCATGCGCCGACGAACCCGATCGAGGTGGAGGCGTCGGTGGCCAGTGACCGGTTCCAGCTCAGACTGGTCGCTGAGACGCTGGCGCCGGACTGGGTCCAGGCGGCGCTCCAGCCTTGGGTGACTTTCTGGTCGGCGTCCGGGAAGTCGAACGTCAATGTCCAGTCGGACATCGGGTCGCCGAGGTTGGTGACGTCCAGGTCGGCCCTGAACCCGCCCTGCCACTCACTCTGCACGGTGTAGGTGACCGTGCAGCCCGAGGTGGCCGCCGACGCGGGAAGGCTCGCCGTTGCCAAGCCGCCCAGTACCAGTGCGCCGACGGCGCCGGCGACCAATAGTGTCTGACGATGTCGCATCCTAGCTCCTTGATTCTCGTGAGGGATACATGGGAGCGCTTCCGACTTCACCTTAGTTAGGCACCCGAATAAAGTCAAGCATTCATATGAATCTATGCTTTGGGATCATCGTGCAGCAGATGGGCGAGTAAGGCAGCCTGCCGAAATACAGCGAAGGAGGCGCACGTGGCGCTCAGCCCGACGTGGACAGGCAAGTCGAGGACCAGGGGTCTCATCCTGGACGCCATCCGTGCGGCCCGCACGATCAGCCGGGTGGAGCTCGCGGCGGCGACGGGCCTCACCGGCGCCACGATCTCCGAGCTCGTGCGGGAGCTCATCGACGACGGCCTGGTCGTCGAGGCCGGCCGGGGTGCGCCGACCGGCGGCAAACCGCGCACGCTGGTGCAGCTCGACCCCCGGGCCCGCTACAGCGTCGGGGTCCAGATGGAGCGCAACACCTGCGTCATCGTCATCGTCGACCTGGCCGGCCGGCCGGTGGCCCGGACTTCGTTTCAGGGTGTGGCCTCGATGCCGCCGGACCAGGCGCTGCCGATGATGGCCTCGCAGGTGGACGCCCTGCTGGCCACGGCTGGCGTCGAACGCGACCGGGTGCTGGGGGTCGGGCTGGTCAGCTACGGCCCGCAGGACCGCCGCGCGGGGGTGCTGTTGAGCCCGCAGCCCTCCGAGCCATGGCTCGAATACCCGGTCGCGGAGCGACTCGCGCAGCGCCTCGGCCTGCCCGTGCTGCTCGACAACGACGCCGCGGCCGCCGCGATCGGCGAGTACTGGCTGGGAGCGGTCGACCGACGCAGCACCTACGGCTGCATCTACATGGCCAGCGGGATCGGCGGCGGGATCGTGGTCGCCGGCGAGGTATACCGAGGCAGCTCCTCCAACAGCGTGGAGCTCGGCCATATGTCGATCGACGTCAACGGCGACCAGTGCTCGTGCGGCAACGTCGGCTGCCTGGAGAACTACGCCGGCCCGTCAGCGCTGGTCCGGCAAGCCGCGGCCACGCCCGCGCTGGCAAAGCGACTGGGGCTCGACCCCGCGACCGCCGACTTCCTCACCGCGTTCGCGCGGATCGCGGCCGCCGCCGACGCCGGCGATCCGGCCGCCGGCGCCCTCATCGAGCGGTCGGCCCGTTACCTCGGCGCCGCCGCCGTCACCATGACCATCCTCTTCGATGTGGACGCGATCGTCCTGGCCGGTCCGAGCTTCGCGGTAGCGGGCGCTGTCTACCGGACCGTGATCCAGGAGGAGGTGGACCGCCGCACCGCCGCCTGGCGGGCGCACCCGGTGCGGGTGATGCCGTCGGTCAACGGCCCCGACGCAGCAGCGATCGGCGCAGCGGCCCTCGTGCTGCAAAGCGAGCTCACCCATGGCCGGGCCCGGACGGAGGAGCGGAAGGGTGCCCGCAGCCACGCCCGACCGGTGGTCGCGGCCGCGGGCGATTAGTCCGACAACGGGCGCAGACGCCTCAAGCCCCGGTACCCGTCAAGTGAACGCACCACGAGGCGATACCCCAGAGCGCGCCTGGCGTCGAGACGCTTCCGCTCGGTTTCCTCGACCGTGCGTCGCGATGCTCGATCCCGCCGGGGGCACCATGCTCATCCTCAGCCACTTCCGTGGACTCCTGTGCGGGTCGATTGCGCCTGAATTCCGATAGTTCCGGAGATAGTTCCGAAAGTTCCCCGAAACTTATTGACGCACCTCGATGCAGTCCGCATACTTTTCGCATCGATGAACTTCTATGCGATCTGGAGGACGCATGACTGAAGGACAGACCCCGAAGGAGCCGACCCCGTTCAGCCGCAGGGGACTCCTGCTCGGCGGCGGGGCGCTCGCGCTCGGCGCCGCCTCGGCGCTCGCCGTACCCGGCGTCGCGAACGCGCAGACCCTGACGCAGAACGCGACGGGCACCCACAACGGGTTCTACTACTCGTTCTGGACCGACTCCCCCGGCCGGGCCTCCATGACCCTCGGCTCGGGCGGGAACTACAGCTCGCAGTGGAACGGCGCCAACAACTGGGTCGGCGGGAAGGGCTGGGCCAACGGCGGACGCCGCACCGTCAACTACAACGGCTGGGTGGTCCACGGCAGCAACGGCTACCTGGCGCTCTACGGCTGGACCTCCAACCCGCTGGTGGAGTACTACATCGTCGAATCGCACGGCCCGTACAACCCCAGCAGCGGGGCCACCAACCGCGGCACGGCGTACATCAACGGCAGCAATTACACCCTCGGGCACTCCATGCGCTACAACGCGCCGTCCGTGGAGGGCACCAAGACCTTCGCGCAGTACTGGAGCGTCCGCCAGAACCTCCGCAGCTCCGGCACGATCGACACCGGCGCCCACTTCGACGCCTGGTCCCGGGCCGGCATGAACCTGGGCGCCTTCAGCTACTACATGATCATGGCGACCGAGGGCTACCAGTCCACCGGCAGCTCCAACATCACCGTCAGCTGATCAGGTCCGAGAAGGAGCGTCGGGAAGGGAGGCGCGGCCGCGCCTCCCTTCTCCGTGTCTTGACAAGGCTTCTCGGGCCCGGATACGCTGGTCCTCCATTATTTGTTTCTTTGACAATATATGGCGGGAGCACTATGGACGAGGACGAGCGGCACGGGTACGTGTTCCGGGGGAACGTGCAGACCGGGGCGGTGGGGACGGGGGCCTCCGCGACGGTGGGGGCGATCGGGGACGGGGCGCGCGGGTACGTGTTCGCCGGCGGGCCGGAGGTCGACCGGGAGCTCCAGGCCGAGCTGCTGCGGCTCGTCGGCGAGCTGCGGGCGGCCCTGCGGGAGCAGCGCGAGCGCGTGGGCGACGAGTACGGAGTCATCGCGGACACCATCGACGACCTGGAGGAGTCGGTCGCCGAAGCCAAGCCCCCCAACCGGATCCACAGCAAGGTCAAGGCGATGGAGCGGCTGGTGAGCCCGTTCGCGGCCCTCGCGGCACTCGTGGCGAAGCTCCTGGAGCTGCTGCAGCGCCACCAGTCCTGAGAACGCCGAAGCGGGCGGGGCCCGAGGTCCCGCCCGCTGTTTCTCAGTGTGTCAGCACTGTTCGCGCACTTAAAGTTCGAGTTGCAAAGCAAGTTCGAGTTGCAGAGCTCGGGGAGGCCCCCACCGGCCTCCCCGAGGCTCTATCCCACCAAACAGAACAAAGTCTCAGGTCCGCGCCGCGTTCTTACCGGAAGCGCGCGGTGTAGATGTCCCCGTCGCGGATCCAGGCGAGCTGGAGCGACGCGAACATGTCGTCGACGATCTCCTCGTCGGGGAGACCGTAGTGCTCGCCGAGGCTCCGGCCGCGGTAGTGCCACAGGAGTCCTGCCTGGACCTGGGCCGCATCCGCGGTGTGCTTCCCGCACGAGCGGGCGCAGCGGTAGAGCACGTGGCCGCTGCGGTCGTATTCGATGGCCATCACCTGCTGGCACATCGAGCTGCGCAGCTTGCCTGCCGCGGCCGCCCCCAGCAACGTCTGGGCCTCGAGACGTTCCATGGCACCCAACCCTTCTCCGGCGACGATGGCCTCACCGGAGCGGGCCCGGCCAAGGCTCTGCAAAACCACTGCGTTTCCGGTTGTGCGATGCGGGTCGCCGCGCGGCGAAGGCGATTGCCGGGCCGAGGGATTTGCACCCCTTGGCCGACGATGCGCCGTCGCGTACGCGAGCGCCGGTTTGACGGCTTTTCGAGTCCGTGACTACGGTCGCATACTTTTTGCGCCCGTGTCTATGTGCATTCTCACATGAATCTTAACATGCATCGACACCGGGCAGATGCACGTGCATCCGCTCAAGCATCCTCCCGTGCACTCACGCTGTGTAATGTGCAACACTTGATCCGACCTGCGATGGGGATGTCGGAAAACTCCTCCGCACGGCCGCTCTGGTAGGGCCGTGCCCGGAAGCTCCTTCCGAACCGGCTGCCGGTCATTTCCGAAAGATCCGGTCGGACACGCCGACCACTGGTGGAAGGATCTCGAATGGACAAGGCCCGCAACGGCATCCTGGCAGGGGAGCTCCCCTCGACGCTGAGCTGGCGCAAGAGCGTCCGCAGCGGCCCGAACGGCGGCAACTGCGTCGAACTGGCCGCGCTCCCTGGTGGGGAGGAGATCGCGGTGCGCAACTCGCGCTTCCCTGAGGGCCCGGCCCTCATCTACACGGTCGCGGAGATCAAGGCGCTCGTCGAAGGTGCCAAGGACGGCGAGTTCGACGACATGATCGCCTAGCGGCATTCAGGGCGAAAGCCCTTGAGCACCACACTCACCCTGGCGGGGCAGGCCGAGCGGCTACCCTGTCAGGGTGAGTTTTTCGTCCACAGTCTGACGACGAAGGGAGGTGAGCGGTGGCGAAGGCGAGTGCGGAGGACCTGCCGAGCGGGACCACGACACTGCGCGTCATGATCGGCGGCAAACTGCGGCAGCTGCGCACGGACGCCGACATCTCCCGCGAGGAGGCGGCCTACGAGATCCGCGCCGACGCCTCCAAGATCAGCCGCATCGAACTCGGCCGCGTCTCGTTCCGGCTGCGCGACGTGCGCGACCTCATGATCATGTACGGCGTCCAGGACGAGGACGAGATCGAGCGCGTCGTCGACATGGCCCGGGAGGCCAACCGCCCCAGTAAATGGAAGCGGTACAACGACTTCCTCCCGAACTGGTTCAGCAACTACCTCGAGATGGAAGGCGCCGCCGCGATGATCCGCACCTACGAGGTGCAGGTCTTCCCGGGGCTGCTGCAGAACGAGGAGTACGCCCGCGCCGTCATGATGCTCGGCTACGGCCACACCCCGCTCACCGAGATCGACAAGCGGATCGAAGTGCGCATGAAGCGCCAGGAGATCCTGGACCGTACCGAGAAGCGGCCCGAGCTGTGGGCCGTCATCGACGAGGCCGCCCTGCACCGCCCCTTCGGCGGCAAAGGCGTGATGCGCGGCCAGATCCAGACTCTCATCGACTTCTGCGACAAGCCGAACGTGCGCGTCCAGGTCGTGCCGTTCTCCGCCGGCGCCCACTCCGGCGCGGGCGCGCCCTTCACGTGGCTGCGGTTCGCCTACGAGGAACTCAGCGACGTCATCTACCTCGAACACCTCACCGGCGGCCTCTACCTCGAGCGCGACAGCGAGATCGACGCCTACCAGGCCGCCATGGAGCACCTGTGCATCCAGGCCACCCAGCCGCACAAGACCCAGGACTTCCTGCGCGAGATCCTCCGCGACCGCTACAGCTAGTAACCGGCGCGGGCTTCTGGACGCCTTCGCGTCAATGATGCAATTTCACTCGATCGGGTGAGCGCACTTCACTTGCGGGACACGACGAAGGCGCGCGACTTCCCCACCGCGCGCCTTCCCTGCGTTCGTTGTGCTTATGCCTTGTAGCCGATCCCGGCCATCAGGATCCGCTGGTACGGCTTCAGGTCCTCGGCCGCCGGGACCTCCTTGTCCGGCTCCTCGGGGAACCAGCGGGCCAGGAAGTCCAGGCCCGGCTCCACCAGGGGCAGGCCCAGGAAGTGCTCGGTGATCCGCTCCGGCGTGCGGATCCAGCCGTTGCCGAGGCTTTCGAGGCCGGCCTTCTCCATGCCCTTCTGGAGCGGTTCGCCGGTGTCCACGAAGTCGGTGATGAACAGGTAGGACCCGGAGGGGCAGGCGTCCAGGAGGACTCGCACCCACTCGTCGGGCTGCTCCTCGTCGTGGAAGTGCATGTGGAGGCCGACGACCATGAGTCCGATCGGCCGCGAGAAGTCGAGCAGCTCCTTGATCTCGGGGTGGTCGAGGATGTCCCGGGGGTCGCGGAGGTCCGCGGTGATGACGGTGGTGTTGTCGTTGGTGGCCAGCAGGGCCCGGCCGTGCGCGAGCACGATCGGGTCGTTGTCCACGTAGACGACCCTGGCGTCGGGGTTCACGGACTGGGCGACCTGGTGCGTGTTCTCCATGGTGGGCAGCCCGGCGCCGATGTCGAGGAACTGGTCGATCCCCTTGTTCGCCATGTACCGCACGCCCTTGACGAGGGCCTGGCGGTTCTCCTTGGCGCAGTCGCCGGCGTTGGGGACGTACTTGACGTACGCGGCGGCGCCCTCACGGTCGGGTGCGAAGTTGTCCTTGCCTCCGAGCAGGGCGTCGTAGACGCGCGCGATGGTGGGCCTGGAGATGTCGAACTCGGGCATGTTGTCTTCTGTGTTCGCTGCCATCGGTTCAGCCTCTTCGTCGAAGGAACGGTGAAAATATCGTACGACCTTGATCACATAGACGGATTTCGGGATCACCCCATCGGGCCACAGTGCTCACATTTGCTTCAATCGAAACACCAGGCGCACCAACCACTTCAGGCGACAACAGTCCACTGCGGCCGCTCGCCCGCAGACGAACGCCGAAGGGCCCGAGCGCAAGCGCCCGGGCCCTTCGATCGGCTGTGCTACTTCTCTTCGTCGTCGGGGTTGGCGGCGATCCACTCTTCGACCTTGTCGTCCCGCACGGCCTCCCAGAGGCTCACGGCCTCGGGGTTGCTCGACTCGGGTTCCTGCGGGTCGTCCGCGTAGATGACGACCGACTGGCCGCCCTGCTCGCCGGTGCCCAGGTTCGGGGTGGTCATGAAGACCAGGTCGTCGCTGCGCATGTCCATCAGGTTGATGGCGGTGGTGATGGCGTTGAACTCGGTGTCCACCTTGACCGCGTCCGAAGTGGACGAGATGAAGGAGGTGAGCTTGTCCTCGTCCGTCAGCACGCCCGCGCTCAGCGCGGAGTCCATGATGGCCTTGATGAGCTCCTGCTGGTGGCGCATGCGCGCGAAGTCGCCCTCGTTGTACTGGTAGCGCTGGCGCACGTAGTCCAGGGCCTCTTCGCCGTACAGCTTGTTCGGGCCCGCCGGGAAGAACCGGTGGTCGCCGTGGATCGACTCGATGCCGGGCTCGTCGGTGACGTACCCGTCGGCGTCGGCGGCCTGGACGTCCATCGTGACGCCGCCGAGGGCGTCGACGACCGCGATGAGGCCGTTGAAGTCGATCTCGATGATGTGGTCGATGCGCACGCCCGTGAGGTTCTCGACGGTGCGCACGGTGAGGTTCACGCCGCCCCACGCGTAGGCCGCGTTGAACTTGTCCGTGGTGTCCGAGACCGTCGCGTCGGGGTCCTCGGGGATGTACACGTAGAGGTCGCGCGGGATCGAGATGCCGTAGGCGGCGTTGCCGTCCTCGTTGACGTGCATGAGGATCGTGGTGTCCGAGCGCGCGTCGGACTCGTCGTTGCCCTCACGGTGGTCGGAGCCGATCACGAGGAGGTTCATCGCCTCGTTGAGGCGCTCGGGGCGGTCCTCCTCGGGGATGGCGTCGAGGTCGAACGCGCGGTCGAGGTCGGCGTTGGTGCTGTTCGCGGTGGACCAGACGGCGAAACCGCCGCCGGCCGCCGCGATCGAGGCCACCAGGCCGATCCCGGAGCCGATGAGGCCCCGGCGGGTCGGGCCGCCGGCCGCCGCCTGGGCGACCCGGGCTCCGCCGCCGCTGCCGCCTCCGGGCGGCACCGAGGCGCTGCCGCGGTAATTGGAGCCATATTGCGTCATGGCCCCAGCTTACGTGGTGGCCGCCAGGGACCTTGGGCACGGAAGCCCCGGTCGTTCCTGAGAAATCTCGAAGGCGTCGGTGAATCCGGACACCCGCTAACGCGTTGCGAAGTAATCGATGGTCGTCTTGAGACCCGACTCGTAGTGGACCTGCGGCTCGTAGCCGAGCAGCTCGCGGGCCGCGGTGAGGTCGGGGCGGCGGCGCTCGGGGTCGTCCGCGGGACGGTCGGTGTACTCGATCGTCGAGGACGAGCCGGTGAGGCGCAGGATGATCTCGGCCATCTCGCGGACCGTGAGCTCGAACTCGGTGCCGAGGTTCACCGGGCCGTACGCGTCCGACTCGAGGAGCATCACCAGGCCGCGCACCAGGTCGTCGACGTAGCAGAGCGAGCGGGTCTGGGAGCCGTCGCCGTGGATGGTCAGCGGCTCGCCCGCGAGGGCCTGCGAGATGAAGTTCGGGATGACACGGCCGTCGTCGGGGCGCATGCGCGGGCCGTACGTGTTGAAGATCCGCACGATCGCCGCGTCGAGGCCCTTGTGGCGGTGGTAGGCCGCGACGGCGGCCTCGCTGAAGCGCTTCGCCTCGTCGTAGCAGGAGCGGATCCCGATCGGGTTCACGTTGCCCCAGTAGGACTCCGGCTGCGGGTGCACGAGCGGGTCGCCGTACACCTCGGAGGTCGAGGCCATGAGGAAGCGGGCCCCGTCCGCGAGGGCGCGGTCGAGCGCGTGGAACGTGCCGATCGAGTCGACGCGCAGGATCTCCAGCGGGATCGTCTCGAAGTCGACCGGGCTGGCCGGGCACGCGAAGTGCAGGACGGCGTCGAAGGGCTCGTCCCCGACGGGCAGGCCCTCGGTGACGTCGGCCTCGACCACCGTGAGGCGGGGGTGGGCGGCCAGGTTCTCGCGCGACCCGGTCACGAAGTTGTCGACGGCGGTCACGTCGCAGCCCTTCGCCAGGAGCGCGTCGACCAGGTGGCTGCCCACCAGTCCCGCGCCGCCCGTGACGAGGATGCGGCTGCCTGTTCCGTAAGTAGTCATCAAGATCCAAGATTATCAGGGTTGGTCTCGCGTTCACCTGGGCGCAAGCCGTGTACCGCCTCAACGCACGCCGCTGTGCCCGGTCAGTACGCGCCCTTTCGGCGCAACACTACAGCGACCGTGCGGAACAGGATCTGAAGGTCGGTCGTGAGCGACCAGTTGTCGACGTAGTAGAGGTCGAGGCGGACCGCGTCGTCCCACGACAGGTCCGAGCGGCCCGAGACCTGCCAGAGGCCGGTGATGCCGGGGCGCACGAGGAGGCGGCGGCGCACGTCGCCCAGGAAGTCGCCGTTCTCGGCCGGGAGCGGCCGGGGCCCGACGAGACTCATCTCACCGCGGACCACGTTGATGAGCTGCGGGAACTCGTCGATGGAGGTGCGGCGCAGCCACTTCCCGACGTTGGTGATGCGCGGGTCGTCCTTCATCTTGAACAGCAGGCCGTCGGTCTCGTTGTGCATCATGAGCGCGGCCTGGCGCTCCTCCGCGTCGATGTACATGGTGCGGAACTTCCAGCAGCTGAAGGTCTCGCCGTCGCGCCCGACCCGGTTCTGGCGGAAGAACACCGGCCCGGGGCTGTCCGCCTTGATCGCGATCGCGACGCCGAGGAACAGCGGCGAGAGCAGCACGAGGCCGAGCACCGAGGAGGAGATGTCGAGGACGTTCTTGATCAGCCAGCCGATGCCGGAGATCTTCGGCTCCTCCACGTGGAGCAGCGGCAGGCCCTCGACGGGGCGGATGTGCACGCGCGGGCCCGCGATGTCCGTGAGCTGCGGGGCCACCACCAGGTCGCGGCCGGTGCCCTCGAGCTGCCACGCGAGGCGGCGCAGGTCGGAGGCGTCGGCCGAGGCCGAGCCGCACACGGCGAGCGTGTCCGCCTCGAGCTGTTCGGCGCAGGTGACGACGTCGGTCCCGGCGAAGACCGGGACCGGGGTGTCGAGATTGCGGACCGAGGACGCGCCCTCGGTCACGTATATGCCCACGGGGACGAGGCCGGCCGCGGAGGCGCGGCGCACCGTCCGGTAGACCTCGAGCGCCTCGGGGTAGGAGCCGATGAGCAGCACGCGCTGCACGCCGCGCCCGGAGGCGCGCATCCGGTGCAGGCCGTAGCGGGCGCCGTAGCGGAACGCCGAGACGAGCACGGCCGCGACCAGCAGGATCACCGCGACGGCGACACGCGAGACGTCCGCTTTGAAGGTGAGCGCGGCGAAGGAGACGAGGGCCAGCATGAACATGGAGGCGCGGATGACCCGCTTGAACTCCTCGTTGCCCATGCCGAAGTAGCGGCGGTCGTAGGAGCCGGTGCCCCAGAGGGCGAGCAGCCACGCGAGGGGCAGCAGCAGCCACACCGTCAGGTAGAAGAAGTGGAGCTGGTTGTCCGTGTCGAAGCCGGCGCTGGGCGACGCCGTGAGGTTCACCGTGATGACGGTGGCGAGCAGGACGGCGAGCAGGTCGGCGCCCACGAGGGCGGACTGGTAGTAGCGGTGCCAGTTCGAGGCGCGGACGAGGCGGCGCCAGGTGGAGCGGGTGACCCCGTTGGTGACGAGCTGCGGGTCACCGGTTTCGCGAGTTCTGGCCACCGGCGTCCCCGTCCGTCCGTACGGAGCACCCCCACTTCCGGGGAGATCCTTTGCTGGGCGTTCCAGGCTCGTAGCCACTGCACATCCCTGCGGTCGTCAGCTTACGGTGGAGGTGAGTGTCCGCGGGTGGAGATCGGCGCTGCGTCGTCGACTGCGCGTTCTCGGCCGGGCGGCCCGCTGACACGGTACCCGACAACCTACACCTATTCGACCGCTGCGGTATGTTCGGCCGAGCTGAAAGCCGTCCGCGCCACCCCCGACCGTGAGGCAGGGCCTCTGCAGCACCTCTACTGCACTCAGAAAGACAAGAAAGGCAGCCGTCCGTGAAGATCGTCATCGCCCACAACAGGTACTCCTCGGCGCAGCCGTCGGGCGAGAACACGATCGTGGACTTCGAGATCGGGGCGCTGCGCGAGGCCGGCGTCGAGGTCGTGCCGTTCCTGCGCTCATCGGACGAGATCGCTTCGCTTCCCGCGCATAAGAAAGCGGCCCTCGCCGCGTCGCCGATCCACGCCGCCGGAACGCAGCGCGAGCTCGCGGCCCTGCTCGAGCGCGAGCGGCCCGACCTGCTGCACCTGCACAACCCGTACCCGCTGCTGTCCCCTTCGGTGGTCGGCACCGCCCATAAGCACGGGGTCAAAGTGGTGCAGACCATTCACAACTACCGGCACGACTGCGTGAACGGGCTCTACTTCAGGGACGGCCACGACTGCCACGACTGCCACGGCAAGCGCTGGAACGGGCCGGGCGTGCTGCACGCCTGCTACCGGGGCTCGCGCCCGCAGAGCGCCGTGATGGCCGTCGCCCTCGGTGTGCACCAGGGCACGTGGCGCGGCGTGGACCGCTTCATCGCGCTCACGGACGCGATGGCCGCGTACCTGCGGAGCATCGGGATCCGCGACGAGCAGATCCGGGTGAAGCCGAACGGCGTCGCTGACCCGCTTGCGGGCAAAGAGGCGCAGTCGGGCGCGGTCCCGCTCGGCTCGGGCTTCCTGTTCGGGGCGCGGCTCGTGCCGGAGAAGGGCGTCGCGCTCCTGCTCGACGCCTGGAAGCGGACCGACCTCCCGGGCCAGGTGCTGCGGATCGCCGGCGACGGGCCGCTGCGGTCCCTCGTGGAGCGGGCGGCCGCGGAACGCGACGACATCGAGTACCTCGGCCAGCTCGAACCCGCCGAACGCGACGAGGCACTGGCGGCCTCGGCCGCGGTCGTGGTGCCCTCGATCTGGCGGGACATCCTGCCGACCACCGGCATCGAAGCGCTCGCGGCCGGGCGCGCGGTCGTGGCGACGCGCATGGGCGGCGCCCCGTTCATCGCCGGAGCCGACACCGACGCCCCGGCGGGCGTGGCGGTCGAGCCGGCCGCCGATGCGCTCGCGCGCGGGCTCGAAGCGGTGGCGAAGGACCCGTCGTACGCCGCCAACGCGAGGCACCGCTACGAGACGGTGTTCGCCCCCGAGGTCACGTTGCGCCGTCAGATCGAGATCTACGAGGAACTCATCAAGGCCTAGCGGAGGGTCGCGCGGGCGTTGCTCGCGATGCTCGCGAGGAGGAAGAGGGCGTTCACGGCGCCGAAGCCGACCAGGACGACCCACATGAGCCCGGGCCAGATCAAGGCGAGCGCGATCACGACGATGATCGCGCCGTAGTCGCGGACGAGCTTGACCAGGCGCACGACGATGCTGGTGCTCTTGACCATCGAGACGCCGTCGTCCTCTTTGGCCATCACGGCCGTGACGAGGTTGGTCATCCACAGGGCGGCGAAGGCCGCGCCGCACCAGGCCGGGAGCTCCGGGGTGTAGGCGTCGGCGACCGCCACGACCACCGCGACGACCGAGGCCTGGATCGCGATGTCGCACAGGATGTCCACGCGCGCGCCCGCCTCGGAGCCGGTGCCGGTGACGCGGGCGAGCTGGCCGTCCGCGCAGTCGAGCATGTAGGCGACCTGCCAGAGCACGAGCGCGGCGAGGGCCACGGGCCACCACGGCGCGCCGTCCCGGGCGGCCGGGATGTAGGCGATGACGCCGGCGCTCACGCCCACGCCGAGGACCAGGTTCACGAGGGAGAGGTGCGTGGGCTTGAGTCCCGTTCGCCATGCGGCGTAAGCGAAGTAGGCCGCGCCGCGCTGGTCGAGGAGGGTGGCGAGTCCCCCGCCGCGGTTGGCGGCGAGGAAGTCGGATGGCCGTGGGGACGGGCGCTGTGCGGTCACGCGGGCATCCTATAGCGCACACGGAACGTCCCGATCCGGCAGCGGAACGTGTCGAGCGCAACGCCGCCCGTGAGCTGCTCTGATACAGATAGTGAACTTCCGAAACCCTGTTGTGTCAAGATGCCGACACTACGACACATCGCCGGTCCCTAATATGAGCGCGATCCACACCATTTGGGACGAAAGTGCTTCTCCCTTGGTAGCCAGCACATGACCGAAAGTCTTAAGGTTGATGGACCTTTCATTCCTGGGGAGGAAAATATGGGGGACGAGGTGACCGGTCCTGCCTTGCGGCACTGGGATCATCCCGCGTACACGGCGAGACTCCAGGCGGGACGGACGGCCCTCGCGCAGCTCCTGGCCGACCGGCGGCTCGATCGGGACCGGCCCATGACGGGTCTCGAACTCGAACTCGACCTCGTCGAGCCGACAGGGGATCCGGCGTTCGCGAACGACGCGGTGCTCGAGCACCTGCACACCTCGGGCGAGGAGGACGCACTCTACGGCGCCCAGCATGAGCTGGGCGCGTTCAACATCGAGTTGAACCTGCCGCCGCGGCTCCTCGACGGGGCCGGGATCTCCTGGTACGAGGGCGATCTGGCGGCGGTGCTGTCGGAGGTGCGGGAGGCCGGCGACAAGGCCGGAGTGAAAGTGTGTCCTATCGGGACGATGCCGACGCTGTTCACCGACCACATGAGCGTCGAGGCGCTGTCGCGGACGCGGCGGTACCGGATCCTCAACGACGAGATCATGTCCCAGCGCGGAGAGGACCTGCGGATCGACATCCGCGGGGCGGAGTCGGTGGACTTCACGTCCTCGTCGATCGCGCCGGAGGCGGCGAACACGTCCGTGCAGTTCCACCTGCAGGTGTCCCCTGAGGACTTCGCGCGGTACTGGAACGCGGCGCAGGCGATCGCGGGCGTGCAGGTGGCGATGGGCGCGAACTCGCCGTACCTGTTCGGGCGGCAGCTCTGGGCCGAGACGCGGGTGATCCTGTTCGAGCAGGGCACGGACACGCGCCGCGCGAACCAGCGCGAAGCGGGCGCGCGGCCCCGGGCCTGGTTCGGGGAGCGGTGGATCGACGGCGTGCTCGACCTGTTCGATGAGAACTACAAGCACTTCGCGCCGCTTTTACCGCTGTGCGACGAGGAGGACCCGCTCGCGGTGACCGCGGCCGGCGGGGTCCCGTCGCTTCGAGAGCTGCGGTACCACAACGGGACGGTGTACCGGTGGAACCGCCCGGTCTACGACGTCGCCTCGGGCCGCCCGCACGTGCGGGTGGAGAACCGGGTGGTCGCGGCGGGGCCGACGGCCGTGGACATCTGCGCGAACATGGCGCTGTTCTACGGCCTGGTGGTGCACTTCGCGAACGCGCCGGTCCCGTTGAGCGAGCGGATGGACTTCGCCCAGGCGGCGTCGAACTTCCGCTCAGCGGCGCGGCACGGCATCCAGGCCGACCAGTGGTGGCCGGGCCGGGGCCTCGTCCCGGCGCGGAAGCTCGTGCTGGAGGACCTGCTGCCGGCGGCGGCCGAGGGGCTGGCCGAGATGGGCGTGGTCAGCCGCGACATCGGGCGGTTCCTCGGGATCATCGAGTCGCGCTGCCGCCGGGGCGTGAACGGCGCGAGCTGGCAGGTCGCGCGGGTCCAGGTGGCCGAGCACCGGCAGCGGCTGGAACGGCGGGACGCGCTGCGGGCCATGGTGCTCGACTACGCGGCCCGGTCCGCCGACGGCAGGCCGGTGCACGACTGGGAAGTGTGAGGCGGTGAACGGCCGGGCCTGCGGGCCCGGCCGTTTCGCTTGGGGCCCTAGGACGCAGACTCTTCTTCTGCGTTGAGCTTGCGGCGGGTGCGCGCGGTCTTCTTGGCGCGGCGGGCCGGCTTCTTCGTCTCCGGTTCGGCCTCGGGCTCGGCGGTGAGGGCGGTGCCGGCTTCGACGGGCTTGAGCTCCTGGACCCAGTCGAGTTCGGGGTCGTCCTTGGCCGGGACGTCCTTGGCGGGGAGATCCTTGGTGTCCCCGGCGCGGGTGTCGTCGTAGGCCGAGGCCGGTTCGGGGACGGTCCAGCCGGGGGCGGTCTCGACGAGGCCGTTCTCGGCGGCGCCGGTGCGGTCCTCGCGGGGCGCCGCCTGCGGGGCGTCGTCGATCTGGCCGCCCGACTTGGGCAGCGCGCAGACGATGAGCGAACCGAGGAGCCCGGCGATCGCGGCGTACGGGCCGACGAGGATGACCGACATCGAGTCGGCGCTGTCGACGGGCGAGGGCCCGGCGTAGAGGTGCGCGACGGTGACGATGAGCGGCCCGGCGATGCCCGAGGCCGCGGCGATGCGGTAGCCGGAGCTGGAGATCGGGCCGCGGCGGGCCAGGATCGCGACGACCACGCCGATGAGGGCCGAGCCGATCACGAACGGGACGGAGATCGCGAAGCCGCGCGTGCCGAGGAACGAGTCCGGTCCGGCCCACGAACCCCACACCGCGAGCTCGTTCACGGGCGAGACCCGGTCGCCGATCTCCACGAACACGGCGAGGACCGCGAGCAGCCACACCAGGAACACCGAGGCCCCGACGTTGACCGCGACGGAACGGGAGCTCAGGCCGATGAGCGCGAGCGCGAACCCGACGGCCGCACCGAGCCCGGCCGCGATGAGCGGGTCGATCGGGAAGCTCTGGAACACCGCGCCCTGCTCGGCCGAGAGCGACACGAGCGGGCCGACCGCGAAGGCGCCGACGGCGCTCGCGAACACGGCGGTCACGCGGATCGCGGGGCCGAGGCGCGCGGAGGCCCGGGAGCCGATCGCGCCGGAGGCGAGGCCGCCGACCACGCACGAGGCGGCCGAGAACCAGGCCACCCACGCGAGGTTGGCGTTCGAGCGGTAGTCGAGCACGGGGTCGGCGGCGCCGGGGGCGGCGTCAGCCCAGGAGAGGAGTCCGAAGCCGTAGGCCAGCCCGAGCTGCGCGAGCGCGGCCAGCGCCGCGACCGCGAACCCGGCGCCGACGGTCTTCGCGGCGTATCTAGGTGACATACGTCGCACCGTACTGCGTGTACGCAATGGAGTCTCGGACGGCCGATCGAGTGAGGTGGGCGGGGTGGCCCGCGAGCGGGCGTTCCGCGGCGGCGGCGGCGCGGGCGCCCGGTGCGCCGGCCGGTCGGGGGCCGCGCGCGGCGCGGGCGCGGCCGGGCCGTCTCACAGGTGAGGAAACGCGGGGTGCCCAGCTCAGCAGGCCCGGCTATGCTCGGGGCATCAAGGCCACCTGCCCGGTCGCCGTGCGAGATCATGCCGATCAGCGAGGAGCATTGTCATGTCCGACGCCTACGAGGCACTCACCGCGTCGCTCGCGGCCGTCGACCCCGAGATCGAGAAGGCCATCGAGGACGAGGGTCGCCGCGAGTCCGAGAAGATCCGACTCATCGCGTCCGAGAACTACGTGTCCCAGGCGGTCATGGAGGCGACGGGGTCGATCCTGACCAACAAGTACTCCGAGGGGTACGCCGGGAAGCGCTACTACGAGGGCCAGCAGTTCATCGACGTCGTCGAGCAGCTGGCGATCGACCGGGCGAAGTCCCTGTTCGGGGCCGACCACGCGAACGTCCAGCCGTACTCCGGCTCGCCCGCGAACCTGGCCGTCTACATGGCGTTCCTCAACCCGGGCGACAAGGTCCTCGGCATGGGCCTGCCCGCGGGCGGGCACCTGACCCACGGGGCGAAGGTCTCGGCCACGGGCAAGTGGTTCGACGCCGCGCAGTACGGGGTCCGCCGCGACACCGGCCGCATCGACCTCGACGAGGTCGCCGAGATCGCGCGCCGCGAGCGCCCGAAGATGATCATCTGCGGCGGCACGGCGATCCCCCGCACCGTCGACTTCGCGGGCTTCAAGGCCATCGCGGACGAGGTCGGCGCCGTGCTCATGGCGGACATCGCGCACATCGCGGGCCTCGTGGCCGGCGGGGCGCACCCGACCCCGGTCGGGCTCGCGGACGTCGTCACCACGACCACGCACAAGACCCTGCGCGGCCCGCGCGGCGCGATGATCCTCACCAAGGAGGAGCACGCGAAGGCCATCGACAAGGCGGTCTTCCCGGGCCTCCAGGGCGGCCCGCACAACCACACCACGGCGGCGATCGCGGTGGCGCTGAAGGAGGCCGCGAAGGACTCCTTCAAGGAGTACGCGGCGCAGATCGTGAAGAACGCGAAGGCGCTGGCGGCCGGCCTGACCGCGCGCGGCTTCGACCTGGTCTCGGGCGGCACGGACAACCACCTGATCCTGGTGGACCTGACCAGCAAGGACATCCCGGGCAAGCCCGCGGCGAAGGCCCTGGACGCGGCCGGCATCGAGCTGAACTTCAACTCGGTGCCGTTCGACCAGCGCAAGCCGTTCGACCCGTCGGGCCTGCGCATCGGCACCGCCTCGGTGACGACCCGCGGGATGACCGAGGGCGACATGGACCTGATCGCGGGCTGGATCGACCGGGCCGTGGCCGCCGCCAAGGACGGCAAGGACAACGAGCTCGACGTGATCGCCGGTGAGATCCGGGAGCACACGAAGGCCTTCCCGATCCCGGGTTGGAAGGCCTAGGGTCTACTTACGACACTTCTGCCTCAGGGCGCTCGACCGTCACGGTCGGGCGCCCTGTTCGCTGTGCTCCCAAGCACTTCCGGAAATTTCTCAGAAACGATTGCAACCAGTGATCGGGCAGGTGCGTCTTGTCAATATCAACACCCGCCCGACCGGCGACGCCCCTGACCACAGCGCCACGGTCACTCCTCAAAGGACATCACCATGCGACTCTCGCACCCCCTGCGCGCCGGAAGGCGTGCGCTCGCCGTGCTCGGCACGGCGGCCCTCGGCGTCGGCGTCTTCGCACTCCCGGCCGCCGCCCAACCCGCCCTGCCGACTGTGGACGTCGTGTTCGACGAGCCCGTCTACGCCGGGGCGGACCCCGCCACCGGTTCGATCCACCTCGAGTTCGGCGACGATTTCGAACCCGGCGAGCACGAGGTGTTCGCCCAGCTCAGCGTCTACGGCAACGGATGGCTGCTCGCCGGAGGCGAGACCGACGACGGCGCCTGCCTCATGGAGGCCGTCCCGCCGCAGTGGGTCAACTGCACCGCCGAGGACGCCGACGGGTCGATCGACTTCGCGTTCGACTACTCGGCCGGCATCGAGATGGCCACCGACGAGTACGACTGGACGCTGCTCGTGAGCGTCGACGACGTGGCCTACGACCCGATCCACGGGACCGTCGAGGTCGAAGGCGACGACGATCCCGGCGAGAACGACGAGGACTGGCCGTACCTCCACAGCTACCTCGAGTACACGGACGTGAAGCCCGGCGACGCCGTGGGCGTCACCGCCGACCTGCTCCAGGAGGTGCCGCTCGCGGAGGACGCGGCGGCGGTCGTGGTCAGCGCGTCCGCCTCCGACTACATCCCGAGCGGGCAGGTCGCCCTGACCGCCGACTACGACAACTGCATCCAGGACGACCAGGAGTACGTCACCTGCGTCATCACCGACTTCGAGGACGCGCCGGGCACCGTGTTCGGCTTCGCCGACCCGATCACCTACCAGGTGAGCGGCCAGGCGCCCGGCCCGGTCGACGTGTGCAGCTGCTCCTACTGGGTGCGGACCGTCAACGCCGACGAGCTCGAGGACCTGTACGGCGGCGTGTTCTGGGACGAGGACTCGGACGACCTGTTCGGCTTCCGCGTCGTCGATGAGCCCGAGTCCGAGTTCGTGGACCGGTGGAACGGCGACATCAGCATCACGACCACCGCGAACCCGTTCGACCTTTCCGTCGCGGACTCGAACATCAAGGGCGCCAAGGGCACCCAGGTGACCGTCTCCGTGCCGGTGAAGAACCTCGGCCCGGCGGACGCGCCCCTGTTCTTCGACGGGCCCGGCTCGTACGGTCTCATCCTCGACCTGCCGAAGGGCGTCGAGCTGGCGCGGTTGGACAGCGACGACGACACGGTGTACTGCTTCGAGCCCGACGAGGCGCAGGTCGTGAACTCGTTCCCGCAGTCGGACCTGAAGAACGCGGACTACGTGTGCATCTTCGACAGCCTCGGCGCCGACGAATCGTTCGACTTCAAGTTCACCGTGAAGATCACCGACGCGAACGCGAACGGCAAGGGCACGTTGGAAGTCGCCGCGATGGACAACGACGGCTACCCCGGTGTCGCGGACGCCGACACGAAGAACAACAAGGCCGACATCACCGTGAACGGCACCGGCTCGGGGAACCTCCCGAAGACCGGTGCCTCGCTCGGCCTGGTGATCGGAGTCGCGGCGCTGGTCCTCGTGGCCGGCGTGGTGCTCATGGTCGTCACCTCGCGGCGCCGCAAGGCGGCCGCCGGGGAGTAGCCCCGACTGCTTGAACCACAAGGAAACCCACACGGGCCCCGGCTGCGAAGCCGGGGCCTTTCCCGTGCCGGGGACGCCGGAGGCGGGCGCCGCCTCACCGAGTCGGGCCCGCCTCCGGGAGAGCGAAACGCGCCGGGCCCTTGGGAGCTGGCCGCAGCGCGTCGCGTTCTAGTGGGTTGTTGAGTTTTGCAGTCTTGGCCGGCGCCTTGTGGGCGCGCTCGCCTCGGTCCTAGCGGGCCAGGCCGGCGAGGACACGGCCCTCGACACGGTCGGCCGCGCGGCGCAGGACGCCGGCGGTCGAGAGGCGGACCTTCTCCGGGCGGGTGACGCCGAAAGCGTAAGGCTTGTCGGCACGCCCGTCGTCAACGACCGGGGCGTTCGGCAGGGCCGAGGTGGCAACGGTGTTGGCGGCGTCGACTGCGAGGTATGCACCTACGAACTCGTACATGATGATTCCTTCCCGGCAGGGTGAGCCGGATTGTGGATCTTTCTTGGGGAACCGCTCGTCGATGACGCCATTGTCGACGGCGGGAATCCGGTGCGATCGCGATGGACCGCCTCCGGGCCGGGGCTTGAGAGCGGTTGCGGGTTCACCGTCCCGCTCCTGCTTCCCTCGGCTTCGTCATTAATGCTAAGGCGCGCGCGTCCGGTAAATCCAGGGATTTCGCGTGGGTCACAGGTGTCCCGCAACACTGTCCACAATGAGCTTAGTTACCGTTCGGTTATCGAATTCGAGGGGCCGTTCGCGGCGGTGTGACGGTACGCTGTCCGGATGCGGGACTTGGGAGTTCGCGTCGGCCACTGGACCGGCGAGCACACCGGTTGCACGGTGCTGCTGTTCGATGAGGCCACGACCGCTTCGGGCGAGGTGCGGGGCGGGGCCCCGGCCAGCCGCGAGTTCGAGCTGCTCGACCCCCTGCGCGCGAACACCGGCATCGACGCGGTACTCCTGACCGGCGGCTCCGCGTTCGGGCTCGCCGCGGCGGACGGGGTGATGCGGTGGCTCGCCGAGCACGACCGCGGCGTCTCGACCCCGGGCGGGAAGGTGCCGATCGTGCCCACCCTCGGGCTGTTCGACCTCGACGGGTCCGGGACGGTTCCCGGTGCGGCCCAGGGATATGAGGCGTGCGACGCGGCGATGGCGCCGTTCGAGCCGGCCCTGGACGGGCCGATCGGCGCGGGCCGGGGCGCCACGGTGGGCCAGTGGCGGGGCGTGACCCTGCCGTCGGGCCTGCGGACGGCGACGGTGTGGGCGGGTCCCGTGGCGGTGTGCGCGCTCGCGGCGGTGAACGCGTTCGGCGAACCGGGGCCGCTCGACCGGGAGCTGCTGCGGCCCGAGGGATTCGCGGCGGGCTCGTTCGGGCGGAACACGACGATCGGGGTCGTGGTCACGAACGCGCGGCTGGACAAGGTCGAATGCGCGCTGGTCGCGCAAGGGGCGCACGACGGCCTGGCGAAGGCGATCAGCCCGGTGCACACGCGGATGGACGGCGACGCCTTCGTGTCGGCCTCCACGGGGACGCTCGAAGCGTCGGTCGACGTGGTGCGGGCCCTCGCGGTCGAGGCGGTCGCGGAAGCGATCGGCGAAGGCCTCTGAACGACGGAAAGTGAACGGAGCGTCCGGGAGCGTCTCCGCAAATCGGACGCTCTGCACATTGACGGCTCGCAAGCTTCGCCGAGACCGGGACCCCCCATTTCAAATCTACGCGGGGCCACCGACGAGGACTCGGCGCCGGGAAACGTGAGCGGAGGGTCTTGGCGTGTCTTCGCAAATCGGACATTCGCAGGCGCCCCCGGTTTCGAAGGTACGCGGCCGGTCCGACAGTGTCGGGCGGGCGGGGCCGGGTTCGAGTCGCTTAAGCTGCAGCACATGAGACGATTTCGCGCCGTGCTGCTCGTGCTGCCCCTGCTGCTCGCCGGGTGCGTGCAGGAGGCCGGGTCGGACACCGACGCGGATTCGGGCGAGACCGCGACCGCCGCTCCCGCCGACCAGCCCGCGAACTGGATCTACCAGCTCTCCGGGTACGCCGACGGCAAACTCGACGCGCTCGTCGCGGCCCCCCACGAGGCGGCCGTGATCGACCTCGCGCGCGACGGCGGCGAAGGCTACTTCAGCGCCGACGAGATCACCTCCCTCGAGAACTCCGGCAAGAGCGTCTACGCCTACTTCACCATGGGCTCCATCGAGACCTACCGGCCCGAATACGACGCCGTCGCCGCCACCGACATGATCCTCAACCAGTGGGGCGACTGGCCCGACGAGTACTTCGTCCAGTACTGGGACCAGGAATGGTGGGACCTCGTCATGCAGCCCCGCCTCGACCAGGCCGCCGCCGCCGGGTTCGACGGCGTCTACCTCGACGTGCCCAACGCCTACGAGGAGATCGACCTCGCGCTCGTCCCCGGGGAGACCCGGGAATCACTGGCGCAGAAGATGGTCGACCTCGTGATCCGCGCGCAAGAGTACGCCGGGGACGACCTCCAGATCCTCGTCCAGAACTCCCCCGAGCTCCGCGAATACCCCGGCTACCTCGACGCGATCGACGGGATCGGCATCGAGGAGCTGTTCTTCCTCAACGCCGACGAGCCCTGCACCGAGGACTGGTGCGCCGAGAACCTCGACAACACCCGCGCGATCCGCGACGCCGGGAAACTCGTCCTCGCCGTCGACTACGCCTCCGAACCGGCCAACACCGCCGCCGCCTGCGAGCACTACGCCGAGGAGGGATTCGCGGGAGCCGTCGCCGGAGTCGACCTCGACGCGATCTACGAGCCCTGCCCCTGAGCCGGTCTCGACCGCACTACGAGCCCGGCCCCTGACCGGGACTGCGACGGGGCGGCAGTAAACCGTTCCCCTCCCAGAAGTTCTTGCGCGAGCGCTTCATCTGGTACATCGCCTGATCCGCCGCCCACAGCGTCTGCGACGGGTTCCCGCCCGCCGCCAGCCGCGCCCAGCCGATCGAGACGTCGACCGGCGTGCCCGGCACCGAGTACTCCCAGTTCTCACTCGAGACCGCCACCCGGATGCGCTGCGAGACCGCGTCCGCGTCGTACTCCGTCGCACCCGGCAGCACCAGGATGAACTCGTCGCCCCCGGTGCGCGCCAACAGGTCCCCGGTCCGCACCACGCTCGACAGGAGCGCCGCGACCCGCTGCAGGATCGCGTCGCCCGCCTGGTGCCCGTGCGTGTCGTTGACGGCCTTGAACCCGTCCAGGTCGAGCACCGCGATCATCCCGTCGCCGTCCACATCCGACAGGAACTCGTCGAGGCGGCGCCGGTTCGGCAGGCCCGTCAGGTCGTCGGTGTTCGCCCGGTCCGCCCAGCCCGCCACGGCGCGCCGCAACTGGTCCCGGTCCACCAGGGCCCCGGCCGAATCCAGGTAGATCGTGTGGAACTCGTTGATCTGCTTGTACAACGCGTACGTCGTCGCATGCGCCGCGAGGATCGACGCCGCGTGATCGCCCTTCGCCACCAGCGCAAGGGAACGCAGATGCTGCGGCTCCATCACGCCCAGCGTCTCGTCTCCTATTTCCCGCGCCTCCAGCACTTCCAACGCCTCCAGGCCCCGCGCCTGCGCGATCAGCCGCGACGCCATCGCCAGCGTCCGCAGGTCCATCGCCTCCACCGACGACGTCTCCTCCGGCAGCAGGTGCTCCACCGTCCAGTTCTCGCCCACCCCGAGCAGGCTCACCCGCGCCAGCGCGTAATGGATCCACTCGATCTCGCGCGCGTCCAACTCGTGCAGACTCGGCTTCACGCGCCGGAGTTCCTTGAGCAGCAAGTAGTTGCAC
Organism: Glycomyces lechevalierae; assembly: GCF_027622945.1. Lineage (GTDB taxonomy): Bacteria > Actinomycetota > Actinomycetes > Mycobacteriales > Micromonosporaceae > Glycomyces > Glycomyces rutgersensis. Next base: position 37,094 of record NZ_JAPZVQ010000016.1, read on the forward strand.
GCCCGCGCGTCACCCGTGTAGTAACGCAGCAGCGCGTCCCGCACCCGCACCTCCACGCCCTCCACAGAGGAACGCCCGACGCCCGTGCCCTCCGCGAGCGTGTGGCACTCGTCGAGCGCCTGCGACGCCTGCTGCTGGTAGCCGCAGTTCGAGAGGATCACCGCCAGGTCGTACCAGGCGTCAACGGCGGCCTGGCTCTCCTCCGTCATCGCCTGCAGCGCGCGGCGCGAGAGCACCAGCTGCTCCGCCGTGAGACCGAGGGCCTTGATGTAGTGGTGGTAGTACCAGGCCGCGAGCGCGTGGTACTTCCCGGTGAGCCGCGCGTCCTGGCAGCGGGAGACCGCCGCGCCCGCCTGGTCGATGGTGCCCGGGATCTTGTCCGTGGCGCGCTGGCTGATCTGGCCCTGCAGGATGAACAGCCACGCCTGCGCGCGCTGATGCACGGTGTCGGAGTTGTAGACGATCCACGTGGCCTCCGCGACGGCCTCCGCGACCTGCCCCGACCGCATGAGGGCACGCAGACGCCGATACTGATCAGCATAATCACGCGCAGACGTGATCCCCCTCCGTGGCGTCACGCGCTCTATCCTGCCACCGCGGCGGCGATATATCCAGTGGGGCACGTCGTGGCCGCATTCGCCTTGCGTCCTCGGATGGGCAAGCGCCCGAACCGTTTTCCTCCGTCCACGGCCCGCGCCGCATAAAGTGTGGGCAGTGCCCGAAATGGAAGGATGGTGGGCTTTGCTCCCTCGAAGTCCTCACAGTGTGCGGCCGTGCACCGCCTGCGGCCGGCCGCTGCCCGCGACCCCCGGCGCCACCGTCCTCGCCTGCGACGCGTGCGGGACGGAGCTCCACGGCCGCCCCGCGACCCGGCGGCTCGTCGACCCCGACTGGACCGCGCTGCCCCCCAAGGCGACGCTGCGGTATGCCGACGACACCCCGGAGGCCCTGGTCGCACCGGACGCGGCCGTGCCGTTCAGGATCGAACGGGCCACGGCCCGCCGGCTCCTGCGGGACTGGGCGCGGCGGCGCTGGTTCACGTCGCGGGCGTTCCGCAGGATCGACGAGTCGGAGTCGTTCCGGGGCGCGTACCTGCCGTTCTGGGTGTGGCGGGCGCGCACGCACTCGCGGTACCAGGCGGCGCGCGGGGACTACCAGTGGGCGCAGGGCGGCGGGGGCCGCGTGCGCGGGATCCGGTGGTCGTCCGCGGCGGGCGTGGTGGACCGGACCTTCAAGCGGGTGCCGGTGGCGGCGACGGTGCGGCTGGAGGGGGCGGCGCTGGCGGACCTGCTGCGGGACTGGTCGCTGGACGACGCGGTGCCGTTCACGCCGGAGATGCTGGACGGGTGCTGGACGCAGCGCTATGACCTGGAGCCGGAGGTGGGTCTGGAGCTGGCGAAGGCCCGGATGGCGGCCAAGATCGAGCGGCATGTGCGGGCGCGCGTGGGCGGGGACGAGCAGCACGTGCCGAGCATCGAGACGGCGTACACGGAGCTGGGGTACCGGCTGGTGCTGCTGCCGGTGTGGCTGGTGTCGTACGCGCACCGGGGGCGGCGGCGGATGGTGGCGGTGCACGGCGAGAGCGGCCGGGTGGTGGGCGAGCGGCCGGTCAGCGGCGCGAAACTGCTTTTTGCGACGGCCCTCACGTTGGCTGTGGCGAGCGCCATACTGTATTTCAGTCTTTTATCCCTTTCGTCCGCCGCTCCAGGGCGACCGGGCGGTAGAGGAAGCATGTACGCGATGTTCATGCTCTATGGTTCCTCCATTGCAACGCGCCAGTTGAGCTGCGCGTGTATTGCTCAGCGCGTGCCGACCTCCCCCGCCGGCGCCGCGACACCCCACTGACTGTTCCGGGAGAGGCAATGGGCAGCCCGATGAAGCACGCCGTCGCCAAGGCCACGTCGCCTTGGTGGGCGAAGGCAATGGTGATCACCGGCTCCACGGTCATGGTGATCTCCGGCGGCGGCGCGATCGCGGCGCAGGTGAGCGTCAACGTCCTCGAGGACTCGGTCAACCAGGAGAACCTGCTCGACGACCAGCGCGTCGAGGTCGAGGAGGGCGAGCCGATCACCGGCCCCCTGAACTTCCTGGTGCTCGGCACCGACGAGCGGGTGGGCGCCGGCGGCGAGGCCCGCACGGACGCCGACATCATCGTGCACGTCAACGAGGACCTCACGCAGGTCAGCATGATCTCGCTGCCGCGCGACCTGTACGTCGAGATCCCCTCGGGCGTGCCGGCGTCGGAGACGAAGCTGACGGAGGCGTTCGCGTACTCCGAGGACTGGGGCGAGTCGTTCCAGAACACGGCCGAGACGATCACGAACCTGACCGGGATCCAGTTCAACGGCGGTGCGATCGCGAACTTCGAGGGCTTCCTCGACATGGTCGACGAGCTCGGCACGATCGAGCTGTGCCCCTGGCACGAGATCACGTCCATCCACGGGGACAAGAAGACCTACCCCGAGGGCTGCGCGGAGTACAACAAGGAGGACGCCCTCGACCTGGTGCGCCAGCGCTACGGATGGGACGACCCCGAGGACTACGAGAACGGCACGTGGGGCGACTTCGGTCGCCAGAAGATGCAGCAGCAGGCGATCAAGAAGATCCTGGAGCGGGCCAAGGAGATGGGCTACGCCTCCGACCCGACGAAGGCCGTGGACCTGCTCAACAGCTTCGGCGACGCGCTCACCCTCGACGTGGGCGGCTACAGCCTCATCGACATGATCACGCAGATGCGCGACGTGGACCCGAACGAGATCATCTCGATCGGCACGCCCTCCTCCGACGGTGAGATGAACGGCACCTCGTACGTGATGATCCACGAGGGCACCGACGAGGAGACCGCGTCGGAGGCCCTGTGGGACGCGATCGCGAACGACACCATCAACGAGTGGGCCTGCGCGAACGACAAATGGCTCAGCGGCGATTCGAAGCCGGACTGCGCCGCCGCGCCGACCGACGGCGGCCAGGGCGCCGGCGAGGCGACCGCGAGCGACGAGCCGACCTCGGACTGAAGCCGCGCGGCCGCCCGGACCGGAACAGAACCCCTCGCGTTTATCAAAGCGTTATGCATGGTGAATAATGCTGATTCGACGCTTGGAGGAGCATGGCTGGCAAGAGCGGCGCCCCCTGGTGGGCGCACATGATGCTGTACGCGGGCGGTCTGACGATGGTCGCCGCTGGAGGCTCGGCGGCGGTGATGCAGATCGGCCTGAACACCGCGAACAACGCGCTGCAGCAGGAGGAGTTCCTGGGCGACGCACAGGCCGAGATGGACGTCGAGAACATCGAAGGGCCCCTGAACATCCTGGTCCTCGGCGTCGACAAGCAGGGCGGCTCGACCCGCTCCGACACGATGATCATGGTGCACGTCAACAAGGACCTGACCGACGTCTCGATGGTGTCGCTGCCGCGCGACCTGTACGTCGAGATCCCCGACTGCGGCCCCGACTGGGGCAACAACACCTGCATGCAGAAGCTCAACCACGCCGCGTCGATCAGCGACGACTGGGAGGGCGTGACGCGCCCGAACGTCATCAGCACGATCTACAACCTCACCGGCGTCCAGTTCCACATGGGCGCCACGGTCGACTTCAACGGCTTCATGGACCTCGTCGACCTGGTCGGCGAGATCGAGCTCTGCCCCTGGCACGAGATCCAGTCGATCCACGGCGACAAGCGGGTCTTCCCCGAGGGCTGCAACTACTACAACAAGGAAGAGTCGCTGGACCTCATCCGCCAGCGCTACCCCTGGGACGACCCCGAGGACTACGAGAACAACCTGTGGGGCGACTACGGGCGCCAGGCGATGCAGCAGCAGGCGATCAAGGCGCTCATCACCGAGCTGAAGGCCGACGGCTACCACAAGGACCCCGGGAAGCTCACCGACGTGCTCGAAGGGCTCGAGGGCAAGCTCACCCTGGACATGCCGCAGGGGCTGACGGCGGTCGACCTGGCGATGAACCTGCGCGACATCAACCCCGAGGACATCACCTCGATCCGCGTCCCGGCCACGTCGCAGGAGACCGAGGTCGGCTCCTCCGAGGTGATCGCCGAGGGCGAGCAGCAGATCGCGGCGGACGCCCTGTGGGACGCGCTCCAGAACGACACCATGGACGAGTGGACCGCCCAGTACCCGCAGTGGGTCAAGCAGACCGGCAAGGGCGCGACCGACTCGACGTCCGACGGCACCGCTGAGGGCACCTCGAACTCGACCACGGACTGACCGCGCGCGACGGAGCCGGGCCCCCTACGGGCGGTCCCGGCTCCGTCGCCGTATGCACTGCTCGTGGCCGAACCGCAACCTTCACCCGTGCGCCGCGCGTTTACAGGAGTGGCAGGCCCCTTCTGAAACCCCTGGAGACGTATGGCCGGCAAGAGCGGTGCCCCCTGGTGGGCGCATGTGATGATGTACGCGGGCGGTCTGACGATGGTCGTCGCCGGCGCGACCGCGGGCGTGGCCCAGTACGGGTCGATGGCCGCGGAGGACGCGGTGCCCGAGGAGGAGATCCTCGGCGACGCGCAGGCGGAGGTCGACGCCGAGAAGATCGAAGGGCCCCTGAACATCCTGGTCCTCGGCGTGGACAAGCAGGGCGACTCGACCCGCTCGGACACGATGATCCTGGTGCACATCAACAAGGACCTGACCGAGACGACGATGGTGTCCCTCCCCCGCGACCTGTGGGTCGAGATCCCCGACTGCGGGCCCGGGTACGACAACAACCCGTGCGAGAACAAGATCAACCACTCGGCGTCGATCAGCGACGACTGGGAGGTGACCCGCCCCAACGTGGTGCAGACGATCTTCGACCTGACGGGCGTCGAGTTCCACATGGGCGCGACCGTGGACTTCGAGGGCTTCCTCGGGCTCGTCGACATGGTCGGCGAGATCGAGCTGTGCCCGTGGCACGAGATCACGTCGATCCACGGCGACAAGCGGGTCTTCCCCGAGGGCTGCGCGATGTACGACAAGGACGAGTCGCTCGACCTGATCCGCCAGCGGTACGGGTGGAACTACGACTCGGACTGGGAAGAGGGCCGCGGCGGCGACTACGGGCGCCAGGCCATGCAGCAGCAGGCCATCAAGTCGCTCCTCAAGGAGTTCAAGGCGAAGGGCTTCCTCACCGACCCGGGCAAGCTGACCGAGATCCTCGACGGCTTCGGCGACTCCCTGACGATCGACAAGCCCGAGGAGTGGAGCATCACCGACCTGGCGGTGAACCTGCGCGACATCGACCCCGAGGGCATCACGAGCGTGCAGGTGCCGTCGACGCCGGACGCGACCACGCTGGGCGGGGTGCCGGTCGACATCGTGCTCACGCACGAGGGGGCCGAGCAGGAGGCGGCCGACGCGCTGTGGGACGCGCTCCAGAACGACACGCTCGACCAGTGGAAGACCCAGTACCCGCAGTGGGTCAAGACCCCGGGCAGTACGACTGCCACGTCGACCGAGACGCCGGCCGAGGGCGAGACGACCGGTTAGACGGGAACGAGAACAGGGGCCGCGCTGGTGCACGGCCCCTTTCGCTGGCGTCTCTCAGCTTGGGGCGAGCCCGGCCTGCGCCTTGGCCTCGTCCTCTTCGTCGACCTTGCGCCACTCCGTCTTGCTCGACTGCCAGCCGTCCTCGTCGTGGCCGACGCGCCAGTAGCCGGAGATCGACAGGCGCTCCTTCGGGACCTCGTGCTCGAAGCGCAGGAGGCGGCGCAGGTCGCGGACGAAACCGGCCTCGCCGTGCACGAAGGCGTGCACGTCGCCGGCGGGGAAGTCGAAGCCGCGCACGGCCGCCACGAGGCGTTCGCCGATGCGGGCGCCGCCGCGGTGGATCCAGCTCACGGTGAGGTCCGCGGCGGACTTGAACTGCTGCTCCTCCTCGGGCCCTTCGACTTCGAGGAAGACGTGGGCCCGCGCGCCGGGAGCGAGGCGCTCGACGGCGGCCGAGATCGCCGGGAGGGCGCTCTCGTCGCCCGCCAGGAGGTGCCAGTCGGCGTCGTGGGCGGGCGCGTAGGCGCCGCCGGGGCCGGCGAAGCGCACGAGCTCGCCGGGCTGCACGTTCGCGGCCCAAGGTCCGGCGACGCCCTCGTCGCCGTGGTAGACGAAGTCGATCGAGATCTCACGGGCGGCCTTGTCCCACTTGCGGACCGTGTACGTGCGGGTGACCGGCCACTGCTCGCGCGGAAACTCCTCGCGGATGCGGGCCAGGTCGAAGGGCTCGGGGTACTCGACGCCCGGAGCGGGGAACTGGAGCTTCAGGTAGTGGTCGGTGCACTCCCCGCAGTCGAAGTCGGCGAGGCCTTCGCCGCCGAGCACGACGCGGATCATGTGCGGGGTGACCCGCTCGGTGCGCAGCACCTCGGCGGTGGTGACCCTGGGGGCCCGGCGTCCTCGGCCTTCAGCCATGTCGACTCCTCCCGTCTCCGGCCCGCGACGCGCACGGACGCCGCGGGGCGTCCTGCGACCTCGGGCAGCTTAGGTTTCCCTAACTATCACACCCGGAAACTCGGCGCCGCCAGTGGGATCGGACACGGACCGGGGCCGCCACACCCCCAGCGTGACGGCCCCGGCGCTTTTCGGGCTAATCCGGGCGCGGGCTCACGTCCCGCATCACCGAGCGCAGCAGCGGCCGCGACAGGGCCCCGGCGGCGATCACGGCCGCCACCCCCGCGGCCACCGTGGCGCCCAGGATCAGCGCGCCGCTCGCGTCGAACCCCATCGCGCCGATCACCGGCGCCGTGAGGACCATCCCCGTCGCGATCGACGCGCCGCCGATGATCGCGAGCGGCAGCAGCGTCTCCTGGCGGCGGGCCCGGTCGAGGACCCGCTGCTCGGTGCCCGCGAGATGTAGCAGCCGGTAGGCCTGCCGCCGGTCGAGCACGGAGCCGATCGCGCTGATCGCCGCCGAGACCGCCGCCGTCGCGAACACGACCGCGAGCACCACGGTGACGCCGGTGCGGACGGAGCCGACGAGCCGGTTCGACATGATGCTCGAATCGACCTCCCGCTCCGGCGGGTCCCCCGGGAGGGCCGCCGTCATCGTGCTGCGCACCGCCTCGAGCTCCGCGCCCGTCGTCGTCGCCTCGATCACCGCCCGGCCGTCCCCGGCCGTCAGGTAGCCGCTCGAGTCCACGACCGCGACCTCCGCGCTGTCGCCGAGCCGCTCGCCGAGGTCCGCCGCGAGCGCGTCGGCCTCGTCCGCGGGGACCGACGCCGCGATCGACTCGGTGCCCTGCGCGCTCGTGTCCGTCTGCAGCATCGGGAACATCGCCACCGAACCGGCCACGAACCCCGCGATCGCCACCCCGGCGACCGCGCGCCACGCGGCCTTCGGGTCGTCCGCGAGCCGCCGGGCCGCCAGCAGCCGCTCCGGGCCCCGCGCGGTCCGCGCCAGGAGCCGCCCGAGCTTCTGGACTATCCACGGCCCCACCAGGTTCACCGCCGCGAGCGTCCCCGCGAACAGGCCGATGAGGATCGCCACCGCGATCATGTCGCCGCCCACCATGTTCGAGCCGACCATGAACGCCACCGCCAGCACCGCGAACACGACCAGACGGATCGCCTTGAGCCCCTTCGTCTTCACCCGCCGCGCCACCCCCAGCGGGGAGATCACGACGCTCCGCAGGCCCACGAGCGCCGAGACGGCCACCAGGACCGGCACCGCGACCGCCACCGCGAGCATCCACGGCGCGCCCGCCCACAGGTCGCTCACGTACCAGCGGCCGCCGTCGATCGGGATGAGCGCGACCAGCGGCGTCACCGCCATCCACGCGACGGTCCCGACGACGGCGCCCGCCACGGCCGCCAGCGTCGTCTCGATCAGCGTCAGGCGCATGACCTGGCCCGGCGTCGCGCCGATGAGCCGCAGCGTGGCGAGGCGTTCGTCCCGGCGGGCGACAGTGAGCCGCGCGGCCGCCGCCCCGAAGACCGCGGCGGGCACGGCCATCAGGATCGCGGCCAGGACCATGAGGATCATGTAGAAGCCGTAGACCGCGTCCGCGTTCCCCACCGCGAACGAGTCGATCCCTCTGGGGGACACGCCGTCCGCGCTCGTCCGCTCCGCCGTCATCACCGGATCGGCGGCGTCGCGGCCCACGACCGCAACAAGCTCGTTCGGGTGCGCCAGCGCTTCCGGGCCGAGCTCACCGGCGACGTGCACGTCCCCGTAGCGGGCGAGGAAGTCCGATGCCGGGACGCCTTCGAGCAGATCGGCGGCGGCCGGGGACAGCCAGACCTCGCCGGGCTGCGGGAAGGCGTCCATGCCGGGCGGCACCGGCGCGTCGTCGCCCAGGGCCGCGAGGTCCACGCGGTTGACCGAGTCGCCGCCGAAATGGTCGGCGGCCGTCGCGATCACCGCCTCCGCGGACGCGCCCGCCTCGGCCGGATCGCGCCAGTCGGTGCGGTCGGCGCGCTCGGCGAACGCGAAGTTCCCGGCCACCGCGAACTGCAGCAGCAGCGTCGCCACCGCGACCGCGAGCGCCGTCAAACCGGTGCTCAGCAGGGCGCTGCGGCCCCCGAGGCGGGTGAGCCGCCAGGCCAGCTCGGTCATCGCCACACCTCCACGACCGGTTCGGGACCGAAGTCGGGCCCGGTCCGCGCAGCGCCGGCGGCGAACGCGTCGCCCCCGCGGCCGACCGATCCCGACTGGAAGTCCCGACCCGCCATGCGCGCGGTCGGCGCGACCGACCCCGCGTCCCCGACCGGCGGCGCGCCCGCGTTCGATGCGGCGGCCCCACCCGTCCCGGCCGCGACCGAACCCGCCGCGAACGCCACCGGAGCCCCTTGCGCCGCAGCCGAACCCGCGTCCCGCACCGGGAGCGCGCTCGCGCCCTGCGGGGCCGAACCGGCCCGCAGCCCGGCGGCGACCGGCTCGTCCCCGAACCCGTCGAACCGCTCCGAACCGTCCCCGGTCCGCGGCGTGCCGCTCAACCGCCCGTCCCGGATCTCGATCGTCCGGGTGCAGCGCGCGGCGATCCGCGGATCGTGCGTGACCACCACGAGCGCCGCGTCGAGCTCCCGCACGGTGTCCAGCAGGACCCCCATGACCTGGTCGCCCGTCGCACGGTCGAGCGCCCCCGTCGGCTCGTCCGCGAACACCACCGCCGGGCGGACCACGAGTGCCCGAGCGAGCGCGACCCGCTGGGCCTCGCCGCCGGACAGCTCGCCGGGACGTCGGTCCTCCTTGCCCTCCAAGCCGAGACGCCGCAACTCGGCCCGCGCCGGTTCGAGCGCGGTCTTGCGCGCCATCCCGCCCAGCATCAACGGCAGCGCCACGTTCTCGTCCGCCGGCAGCTCCGGCAGCAACTGCCCGAACTGGAACAGGAACGCGAACCTGGTGCGCCGCAAGTGGCTGCGCTGGCGCTCGGAGAGCGTGTCGATGCGCTCGTCGAACAGGCGCACCTCCCCCGAGTCGGGGCGCATGATCCCGGCCAGGCAGTGCAGCAGCGTCGACTTGCCGGAACCGCTGGGCCCGGTCACGGCCACGGACTCGCCGGGGCCGACCTTGAAGTCCACGCCGTCCAGGGCGGGGGCGGTGCCGAAGCGCTTGGCGAGGGCGCGGGCGGTGAGCATCGGGGGCCTCATCGGCGGACCTTCCTCTCCTGCGGGAGGAACGGGAGGGCGGTGCCCGCGATGAGGAACGCGAGGGTGAGCACCAGGCTCACGACCATGCTGATCTCCAGGAATTCATTCATGAGAACAGCTTGTCCCGCAGCCCGCCTCTGCCACTTCGGCTCGGCGGCCGGTTTCGGGCGGCCCGGGTCGGCCGTTCGACCGAGGGGCCCGGATTCCCGGTTACGGTCGTGGCATGACGACCACGCCCGCGTCGCGCGCGCTGCCCAACCGGGTCAACCGGACGCTGATGCTGCTGCTCAAGATCGCGATCATCGGGACCCTGCTGCTGACCCTCGCCTCCGAGGTGCTGTCGAGCACGCCCGGCGAGCGGCCGCCGATCGTCTCCTGGGTCTCGTGGGTGCAGCTCGCGGTCTCGCTGTTCGTGATCGGCGTGTACGTCTTCTACCGGCCCGGGCGCAAGCGCTGGATCGCGGCCGCGTCGATCGCGTCCCTCGTGACGACCGGGTTCGACATGCTCTACGAACAGGGCGTGCGCGGTGTCGGCACCGCCGAACTGCTCGCGCTGGGCCTGCTCATGCTCTTCTCGGTGCGGCACTGGGACGCCTCGCCCGGCCGCTGGGTCGCGTTCGCGAACGGCGCGGCGGTGATGCTCATCGGGTTCCGCGTGTTCGCCCAGGATTTCGCGTCCGCCGCGATCGGCGGCTCCGTCATGATCTTCATGGCGATGATGACCATGATCGGCTTCGGCGCCTACCTGCGCAGCCTCGACCGGCTGCGGCGCGAGACGCAGGAGGAGGTCCGCCAGGCCGAGCGGCTCGAGCTCGCCCGCGAGATGCACGACTTCGTGGCGCACCACGTCACCGGCATGGTGGTCCTCGCGCAGGCCGCGCAGGTGACGAACACGGACCCGAAGCAGGCGTTCGCCGACATCGAGGAGGCCGGGCTCGCCGCCTTGACGTCCATGCGGCGCATGGTGAAGATGCTCCGCAACGACGACGGCGGCGCGGGCACCAACCCGCTCGGGGACCTCGCCCAGATCGAGGACCTCGTGGAGCGGTTCAACCGCGAGGGCACGGACGCGACCTGCTTCATCTCCCCCGAACTCGCCGGGAGCTCGGTCGCACCCGAGATCGCCGCGACGGCGCACCGGATCGTGCGCGAGGCCCTGACGAACGTGCGCAAGCACGCCCGCGGCGCGACCCGGGTCCGCGTGGTCGTGGCGGCCGCGAGCGGCAACGGCCTCGAAGTCTCGGTCCGCGACGACGGCCGGGCCGCGCGCGGCAGGCTCGCGGAGTCCGGCGCCGGCATGGGCCTCCTGGGCCTCGGCGAACGCATCGAAGCGGTCGGAGGCCAGCTCAGGGCCCAGACGAGGCCCGAAGGCGGCTGGGAGACGGCGGCCTGGCTGCCGCGCGCGGCGCCCGAGGCGCGGTGAACGGGAAAGGCCCCGACCTGGCGGTCGGGGCCTCTTGGTGGCAGGTGCAGGATTCGAACCTGCGAAGTCGATGACGGCTGATTTACAGTCAGCTCCCTTTGGCCACTTGGGTAACCTGCCGTGGCTTGTAGCGAGAGCAAGAATAACCTCCCCTCCAACGGGTCGCGCAAGCGGGTTATCCCCAGTTGAGACGGCGTTCACTGCGGCCGGGCCGCAATGCGCCCGCCCGGGCCGGTGGGACAGGACTAAGCTTGGCGGTCGCGCCCCTCGCGCCACCCCCGCTGAGCCTTGAAACCGCAAGGAAGGACCGGACTGCCATGGCTGACGCCTCGTTCGACATCGTCTCCGAGATCGACCTGGCCGAACTCGACAACGCGATCAACCAGGCCCAGCGCGAGCTGGCGACCCGGTTCGACTTCCGGGGCACCGGCGCGAGCGTCGAGCGCTCCGGCGACGAGGCGGCCCTCCTGACGGCCGAGACCGAGGACCGCGTGAAGGCGGCCCTCGAGGTGCTCAAGGAGAAGCTGATCAAGCGCGGGATCTCCCTGAAGGCCCTGGACGCGGGCGAGCCGCGCCAGTCGGGCAAGGAGACCAAGATCGACGTGACCTTCAAGCAGGGCATCTCGACCGAGGACGCGAAGAAGATCGGCAAGATCATCCGCGAAGAGGGCCCCAAGGGCGTCAAGCCCCAGGTCCAGGGCGACAAGCTCCGCGTGACCGGCAAGAAGCGCGATGATCTGCAAGAGGTCATCGCCCTCCTCAAGGGCAAGGACCTCGAGGTCGCCCTCCAGTTCACGAACTACCGCTAGTGCCGTGGACGTCTCCCTGATCAACGTCATGGTCCTCGCCCTCTTCGTGGTGGGCGGGGGCCTCGTCGCGCTCATGGTGACGATCACGCAGCGCAGCTACAAGAAGGACGAGAAGTCCGAGCACTGGGTGATCTACCCGACCGCAAAAGGCGAGAAGCCGATCCGGCCCGTCACCGCGGAAGAGGATTAGCGCCAGAAGCGCCTGACTGGGCCTCGACCCTGGCGTCACCGATCCCGCGCCGCTCTTCGGCCGCGATCCTTGGTGTCCGGTCACCGTTCTCCCAATCAACGACGGAGGAGCGGGATAGCGGCCCGAGGCCCGATAACCGAACCCGGGTCCCTGTTGGGAACGGCTTCAACCGATCAGCGACGGAATCGGCGGGAGCCGACCTGAGGCCCGACTGCCGCGGCCAGGCCAGCGTCGGGGCCGACTTCAACCCCTCAGCGACGGAGCGGCGGGAGCTGATCCCGGGCGCTGACGCCGTGGCCGGCCGGTCGCCGGTGCGGGGCGGGCCCTGGATCCACCGCTCATCAACGGCCAGCCCGAGACGGCCCACGGCGCAGTCGGGCCGAACCCGCAGCTCGGTGCCGAGATCGAGCGGGCAACACCAGAGCACCGCACGCAGGTGCGGCCTGTACCGCGCATGGTCGAGTGTCGTCATGTCCTGCCGCCTCCTTCCTCAGCTTCGCTCGCGGTCTTGCATCTGGCGTCTTACCCGGGAAGCCTTTCCGCTTCCCGGCCTTACCTCGCACCAGCCCGGGCACACTGCCGTCCCGTGTCTGCCGCTGCGGCAACCGATCCGGTTCTCCCGGGTTACCGCATCAGCTCCTGGGCACACTCCCGTCCCTGCCGTGCGATGACCCATCCAGGAGGCCCGTGCCTCCCAAGCGCACTGTGACGCCCAGAGGGTGTGGTGCTGCTTCCCGCGCGCACCAAGCTGATGCGAGCGCGGGAAGGATTGTTTGCCTCGCATGGCAGCGATGGGGAGACCAGGTCCTCTATTGCCCGGCCGGCATCACCGATCATGCTGGCGGTCTTACCAGTGTGTGCCTCGTTCAGAGCACTGCCGCGGCCGAGGTGATCCCGACCAACGATCTCCCACCCAGCACGCCCCCCTTTCGCAGGGGCCGTGGTCCGCTGTGGAACCCGATAGCACGAAGAGACTGAGCTGACGAGGCTCGGGAAAATCATCCGGTTTGGGTTTCGGCCAGAGGCTTGGCGTAGTCTGCTTGCACCTAGTCGCCACCTGTACGTTTTCCGTATCCCTGTGCGTACATCAATCATCCCTCGCACAGCACCCGGCTGTCATCACCCACAGGGGTACAAGACCCTCACATTCGCCCCAACCCCACTGCACCCCAAGGAAACAACCCACCCCCACCACACCCCACCATCGCCGCCCGCCCGAACCCCGATCACCACCACGCCCGCCACTCGAAATAGGACCCCGATCCCACCCCTCCGTCGCTGCCAGGGTTAACCCCAACCCACAGCCACCTCCAAGCCGCAATCCGACCTAGCTGCTGCTGCCGCCCAGGCGATGCGTCAGCCCCGTATGCCGCTTCCCTGTGCCCTTGGTCCGCACGGCGACCGCCAGGGCCTGCTTCGAGCCGACCAGGACCACGAGGCGCTTCGCGCGGGTGATCGCGGTATAGATCAGGTTGCGCTGCAACATGGTCCAGGCGCTCGTGGTCACCGGGATGACGACGGCGGGGTACTCCGAACCCTGCGAGCGGTGCACGGTGATCGCATAGGCGTGCACGAGCTCGTCCAGTTCGGCGAACTCGTACTCCACGTCCTCGTCCTCATCCGTCCGCACGGTCATGGTCTGCGCGACCGCGTCGATGGCCTGCACAAGCCCCACAGTGCCGTTGAAGACCCCCGCCTTGCCCTTCGTGTAGTTGTTGCGGATCTGGATCACCTTGTCGCCCAAGCGGAAGACGCGGCCGCCGTGGCGGCGCTCGGGCAGGCCCTCTTTCGCGGGCGTCAGCGCCTCCTGGAGTCGCGCATTGAGGTTCCCGGCGCCGGGGCCGCCCCGGTGCATCGGGGCGAGGACCTGGACGTCCCGCACGGGGTGGATCCCGAACCGCTTGGGGATGCGGTGGGCGACGATCTCGACGACCCGGTCGGCGACCTGCTCGTTGTCGTCGCACGCGAACCAGAAGAAGTCCGGGTAGCCGTCCAGCTCGGGCATCTGCCCCTGGTTCACCTTGTGCGCGTTGGCGACCACGCCCGACTCGGCGGCCTGGCGGAAGATCCGGGTGAGGCGCACGCGCGGGATCGCCGGCGCGGCGAGGAGATCGCGGAGGACCTCGCCGGCGCCGACGCTCGGCAGCTGGTCGACGTCGCCCACCAGCAGCAGGTGCGCGCCCGGCGGAATGGCCTTCACGAGCTTGTTCGCCAGGATCGTGTCCAGCATCGAGGACTCGTCGACGACGAGGAGGTCCACATCAAGCGGGTTCTCGCGGTCGTACGCGGCGTCGCCGCCGGGCCGCAGCTCGAGCATCCGGTGCAGCGTGCGGGCCTCGAAGCCGGTGAGCTCGGCGAGGCGTTTCGCGGCGCGGCCCGTGGGGGCCGCGAGCATCACCTTGGCGCCCTTGGCCTTCGCCAGCGCCACGATCGAAGACACCGTGAAGCTCTTCCCGCAGCCCGGACCGCCGGTCAGGACCGCCACCTTCTCGGTGAGCGCGAGGCGCACGGCCTCGGCCTGCTCGGGCGCGAGTTCGGCTTCGGTGCGCCGGGCCAGCCACGCGAAGGCCTTGTCCCAGTCGACGTCCGCGAACGCCGGGAGCCGGTCCTCGCTGGTGCGCAGGAGCGCGGTGAGCCCGGCGGCGAGGCCGCGTTCGGCGTGGAAGAACGGGGCGAGGTAGCGGGCGGGGACCGTGGAGTCCTTGGCGGGCACCTCGTCGGCGATCACGTGCTCGCCTTCGGCCGCCAGTTCGTCGAGGGCCTTGGCGACGGGCCCCGGTTCGAGGCCCAGGAGTGCCACGGTGTCGGCCACGAGGTTCGGGGCGGGCAGGAAGCAGTGGCCGGCGTCGGACGCCTGCGAGAGCGTGTACTGGAGGGCCGCTTTGACGCGCTCGGGGGCGTCGTGGGGGATGCCGACCGCGCGGGCGATCGAGTCGGCGGTCTTGAACCCGATGCCCCACACCTCGTTCGCGAGGCGGTACGGCTCGTTCTTGACCACGCCGATCGCGGCGTCCCCGTACTGCTTGTAGACGCGCACCGCGAGGGAGGTGGAGACCTCCACGGACTGGAGGAAGACCATGACCTCCTTGATCGCCCGCTGTTCGTCCCAGGCGGCCGCGATCGCCTTGGTGCGCTTGGGGCCGAGGCCGGGGACTTCGATGAGGCGCCCGGCGTCCGCGTCGATGACGTCGAGGGTCGCGACGCCGAAGTGCGCCACGATCTTCTCGGCGGTCTTGGGCCCGACCCCTTTGATGAGGCCGGACCCGAGATACCGCTCGATCCCCTGCACCGTCGCCGGGAGCACGGTCCGGTAGGACCACACCTCGAACTGGCGGCCGTATTTCGGGTGGCTCGACCAGCGGCCCGTCAGCGAGAGCGACTCGCCGACCTGCGCACCCAGGAGCGGGCCGACGATCGTGACGAGGTCGCCGCCGCCGCGCGCCGGGCTGGCGCGGGCGATGGTGTACCCGGTCTCCTCGTTGGCGTAGGTGACGCGCTCGAGCACCGCCTCTAGCCCAGTGCCGCCGGTTCGGGGTTCCGCCATGGCACAACGGTAGACGGCAGGTGTGTCACTCCTTGTCGGGTTCGGCGGCCAGTACGAGCTTGTGCGTGGCCACCGGCGGCTCGTCCGTGGCGCCCTCGACCGCGTCCGTGGGCAGGAGCCTCCAGTCGGGCCGTGCGAAGAACGCCTGGGTCTCGCGGTACACCAGCGGCGTCAGCATCATCAGGCCGATGAGGTTCGGGAGGGCCATGAGCCCGTTCGCGATGTCCGAGAGCCCCCACAGCAGGTCGAGGCTGGTGACCGCGCCGAGGTAGGAGACCATTACGTACACGATCCGGTAGGGCATGATCAGCGCCCGGCCCGTGTACCGCTCGAGGCACTTCTCGCCGTAGTAGGACCAGCCGATGATCGTCGAGAACGCGAACGTGGCCAGGCCGACCGCGACGATGAAGCCGCCGATCGCGCCGCCCGTCGTGCCCGCGCCGCCGAGGCCCTCTTCGAACGCGAGTCGCGTCAGCGCCGAGGAGGTGACGAGTTCGCCGTTCTCGTCCACAGTGCCGAGCACGCCGGTGACGACGATGACCAGGCCCGTCATGGTGACCACGATGATCGTGTCGATGAACGTCTGCGTCATCGACACCATGGCCTGCCGGACCGGCTGGTCCGTCTTCGCCGCCGCGGCCGCGAAACCGCCCGTGCCGAGGCCGGACTCGTTCGAGAAGACGCCGCGCGCGAAGCCGATCTGGATCGTCAGCATGATCGCCGACCCGGTGAACCCGCCGACGGCCGCGCCGCCGGTGAACGCCTGCTGGAAGATCGTCACAAGCGCCTGGCCGAGCACGTCCCAGTTGAACGCCAGCACCGCGAGCGCGCCGAGCACGTAGAACACGATCATGAACGGCACCAGCGCGGCCGAGACCTGCCCGATCCACTTGATGCCGCCGAGGATCGTCACGCCCACGAGCACGAGGATGACCAAGCCCGTCAGCTGCGGGGTCCACCAGGAGCCCGCGGGCAGCTGCGCGTCGATCGCGCTCGTGACGTTCCCGGACTGGACCGCGTTGCCGATGCCGAAGCTCGCGATGACGCCGAACAGGGCGAACAGGAACGCGAGGAGCTTCCCGATCGGGCCGGGGATGCCGTCCGAGAGGTACCGCTGCGGGCCGCCGGACTGGTCGCCGTTCTTGTTCGTCGTCCGGAACTTGACGCCCAGGAGCGCTTCGGAGTACTTGGTGGCCATGCCGAGGAAGCCGGTCACCCACATCCAGAACAGCGCGCCCGGTCCGCCGATGGCGATCGCCGCGCCCACGCCGCCGATGTTGCCGACGCCCACAGTGGCCGCGAGCGCGACCGACAGCGCCTGGTAGTGGCTCAGGTCGCCCTCGGAGCCGTTGTTCTCGTTGCGCTTGAACAGGGCCAGCCAGAGGGCGTAGCCGAGGCGCCGGAACTGGATGCCCTTGAGCTGGATCGTGAAGATCAGGCCCACGCCGAAGAGGGTGAAGACCAGCAGGGGTCCCCAGAC
The DNA here is from genome assembly GCF_027622945.1 of Glycomyces lechevalierae. Classification (GTDB taxonomy): domain Bacteria; phylum Actinomycetota; class Actinomycetes; order Mycobacteriales; family Micromonosporaceae; genus Glycomyces; species Glycomyces rutgersensis. The sequence goes on from NZ_JAPZVQ010000016.1 coordinate 54,114, forward strand.
CACCGCGCCGACGGACGCGACGGCGGCCCCGTACTCCTCGTTCAGGCCGTCCGCCCAGGACTGGATGGCATCCGTTATCGGGTCGAGGAAGTCCATGAAGTCCACATGCTCCTTTCAAGGGAGGTATGCGCCTTAAGTCGGGGTGATCCCGCGCCCGCAGAGCATATAGGGGAATGTCGGACCCTCCCGGTACGGTGTGGCCATGAGCGAACGATGGTTTGAAGGGCCCCTCCTGGGCTTCGACACCGAGACGACGGGCGTCGCGGTGGACCGCGACCGGATCGTCCAGGCGGCGTTGGTCAGCGGCCCGCAGCCCGGTGTCGAGACGGCGCGCACGTGGCTGATCGACCCCGGCGTGCCGATCCCCCCGGGCGCCACGCGGGTCCACGGGATCACGGACGCGCAGGTGCAGGCCGAGGGGCTCGCCCCGGCCGCGGCCCTCGCCGAGGTCGCCGAGGCGCTGCGCGGCGCCGTGGAGGCCGGCGTGCCGGTGGTGGCGTTCCGGGCCGGGTTCGACTGCACGCTCCTGGCGTTCGAGCTGGAGCGGCACGGCATCGAGCAGCCGGACTGGACGCGGATGGCGATCGTGGACCCGTCGGTGCTCGACAAGCGCGTGGACCGGTACCGCCGCGGCAAGCGGACCTTGGGCGTGACGGCCGCGCATTACGGTGTGCCGCATTCGGAAGCGCACTCGGCGGCGGGGGACGCGATCGCGACCGTGGGCCTGGCGCGCGCGATCGGCGCGATGTACCCGGAGGTCGGGGACCTCACGCCGCTGGACCTCCATGCGGCGCAGGTGCTGTGGCACGCCGAGGACGCGGCGAGCCTGGAGGCGTACTTCCGCCGCAAGGGCCGCGAGGAGGCCGTGGAGCGACGCTGGCCGCTCCAGCGGTAGCCGAAGACGAAGCGAGGCCCCGATCCATTCGGATCGGGGCCTCGCTCGAACGTCCGTGCTGAGGGCTAGTGGCCTTCGGCCGCTTCCTCGGGCTCGTAGTACTCGCGCTCGTCGGGCTCGAGGGCCTGGCCGACCGGGAGGCTCGCCGGGATCTCGGTGCCGTCCGAGAAGTGGAAGACCACGTCGATCGTGTCGCCGGAGACCAGCTCTTCCTGGAGGTTCTCGATCAGGAAGTAGGTGCCGGAGGTGACGCCCTGGTCGAGGCGGGCGTACTCGGCCGACGCGATGACGATGGGCGCGTACTCCTCCTCGCCGGTGAGCTCGTCGGCCTCGGCCGGCTCGCCGGTGGCGTCGTCGGCGCTGGGCTCCTCGGTGGACTCGCCGGTGGTCGCGTCGCCCGCGGGGGTCTCGTCCGCGGTCTCGCGGGCGTCCTCCATGGCCTCTTCGGCCTCGGCGACGGGGTCGACGAACGTGATCGTCCCGGCGTCGGTCTCGATGCTCTCGAGGCTGATCTCCTCGCTGCCCTCGTTGCCGATCCAGAGCCGCAGGGCGGCGTCGTCACCGGCGGCGTAGCCGTCGGCGGACTGGAATTCGACCTGGAGGTCGCGCAGCGAGATGTCACCCTCGTCGATGTTCACTCCGGCGATGGCGCTCTGCTTGACCTCGGTCTGCGAACCGAGGCTGGCGCCGCACGCGGACAGAGCGGTCGCAGCGGCCCCCGCGATCGCGATAGCGGCCGCGCGACGCACCGTGATCGCCGTGCTGATTCCCCTGACCACTGCTGGTCCTCCCTGAGTTCCGACAGGAATGCTGACGACAGCGTAGACGACGAGCACTCCTCGTTTCTCTGGGCCGGGCGCGAGGCGAGCCCTGGATCTCACCCCAGGGCGAACAACGGGCGAACTCGTTGCGGCTCAACAGAAAAGGCCCTACTAGTGAGCATCGAGGCAGGTAGCGGCGGCACCCGTGCGACCACCGTCGCGCGGGCGGGCACCACTCAGGAGGGGCCGGACACGAAAGAGGGACGCAGGCCTCATTTGTCTCCTCTGCTCGCCGCCCGGAAGCCCAAGGTGCCGTAGAGTAATCAGTCACATACCAATTGACCAGGGAATTCGCGGCGATCCGCTGTCGGGGAAACCCCCGATCCCGTGTTAAGCTGGACACAGCGAAAGGGGTTTCGATCCTATGGGTTTTAGTGTCGGCGAGACCGTTGTCTACCCCCACCACGGGGCCGCACTCGTTGAAGCTGTAGAGACTCGCACCATCGGCGGTATCGAACAGGAATACCTCGTGCTGCGCGTCGAACAGGGTGACCTCACGGTCAAGGTTCCAGCCAAGAACGTCGAGCTCGTCGGCGTCCGGGAAGTCGTCGGCGCCGAAGGCCTCGAGGAGGTCTTCGAAGTCCTGCGCGCTCCCCACACCGAGGAGCCCACCAACTGGTCGCGGCGTTACAAGGCCAATGTCGAGAAGCTCGCCTCCGGTTCCCCGCTGAAAATAGCAGAGGTCGTCCGCGACCTGTGGCGGCGCGACCGCGAACGCGGCCTCTCCGCCGGGGAGAAGCGCATGCTCTCCAAGGCCCGCGAGATCCTCACCGGCGAGATCGCCCTCGCCGAGGACTGCGTGAAGGACGAGGCGGACAACATCCTCGACAAGGTCCTGCTCTCGGAGGCCCCGGTCAAGTAGCCGGTCCCCCGTCCAGAACCGCGTCAGCGTGAGCACCAACGACAAGGCGGGCCCCGGGCCCGCCGCGGACTCCCACGAACGCGAAAGCGCCAGTGCGAGTCCCCATACGCCCTTCGTCATCGGGCACGGGAGCGACGTGCACCGCTTCGACGAAGGCCGGACATGCCGCCTCGCCTGCCTCTCCTGGCCCGGCGAGGCGGGTCTGGCCGGGCACTCCGACGGGGACGTGGCCGCCCACGCGGCGTGCGACGCCCTGCTCTCCGCCGCCGGACTCGGCGACCTCGGCTCCAACTACGGCACGTCCCGGCCCGAATGGGCCGGAGCTTCCGGCGCCGCCCTCCTCACCGAGACCGCCCGCCGCGTCCGCGCCGCCGGGTGGTTCATCGGCAACGTGTCCGTGCAGGTCATCGGCAACCACCCGAAGATCGGCCCGCGCCGGTCCGAGGCCGAGACCGCCATGACCGCGGCCGTCGGCGCCCCCGTGCGCCTCTCCGCGACCACCACGGACGGCCTGGGCTTCACCGGACGAGGCGAAGGTCTCGCCGCGACCGCGGTAGCGTTGCTGCTGTACCAGCAGTGACCGCCATTCGGAAGTTATCCCATGGACGCAGACCCCAACCGCCGCTCCGTCGCGGAGTACCTCCAGCGCGCCGAGATGCTGTACGACCTCGGCCAAGTCCCCGACGCCCGAGCCGAAGCCGACGCCGCCCTGCGCGTCGACCCCCTCGACCCCGACGCGAACGCCATGGCCGCCGCGTGCGCGCTCGCCGCGCACGATCCGGACGAGGCCCTCACCTACGCCGGCGCCGCCCTCGCCCACAAGCCCCAGCACTCGCGGGCGATGATCACCCGCGGGTACGCGCTCGCCGACATCGGCCGCCGCGGCGAGGCCCTCCAGGCCGCCGCGAGCGTGCTCGACCTCGACCGCGCCTCCTGGCAGCACCACGTGCACTACGCGCTCATCACCCGCCGCGCCGGCGCCGCCCAGCCCGCGCTCGACGCCGCGTGGAACGCCGTCAACCTCGCGCCTTCACAGCCGCGCACCCACCTGGCGCTCGCCGCGATCGCCGAGAGCCTCGACATGAGCGAACTCGCGAAACGCTCCCGGCAGGCCGCCGAGGACCTCGGGCCCGACCAGACCGGCGTCCCCGTCCCCGCGATGCCCGCCGAGGTCAGCCGGCCCCCGCGCCGCTTCGTCGACGCCGACCCCGACGACCCCCGCTGGCGCGACAAGATCTACGGGCCCGGGTTCTTCCGAGGCGCGCTCGGCCGCTCGGTCCTCCTCGGCATCGCCGTCGTCTTCGCCGTCCCCGCCCTCCTCGGCAGCGAGATCGACACCGGCCCGCGGCTGTTCCTCGCCATCGTCGCCATCGCCGCATGGGTGGCGTGGTTCACAGTTCTGCGCAGGCACCGCAACCCCGAGTGACCTTTCGCGCGCGGCGCTCGTTACTCCTTCACCACGATCTTTGGAGGACGAGCTAGTGACCACGTGCTGGGTTCCCGGGGCCGACGAAAGCCCTTACAACATCCACAACCTTCCGTTCGGGGTCTTCTCGACCGCCGACGAGACCCTGCCGCGCATCGGCGTGCGCATCGGCGACCAGATCCTCGACATGCACAAAGCGGTGCTCTCCGGCGACTGCCAGACCTGCGCCGCCTGCACCGCCCTGCGCGACCCCGCCCTCAACCGGCTCCTGTCGCTCGGCAAGGACGCCTGGAAGCAGATCCGCGCCCAAGCCCAGGAAGCGCTCACCGAGTCGAGCATCCAGGACATCGCCACCAACTGGCTCACGCCGCTCAGCGACGCCGTCATGCACGCCCCGCTCCTGGTGACCGACTACGTCGACTTCACCATGCGCGCCCCCGACGCCGCCCGCGTCTACCCGCGCGCCTCCAACGGCCGGGCCTCGACCCTCATCCCCTCCGGGATGGACGTCGTGCGCCCCTCCGGGCACCGCCGCGGCGACGACGGCCAGCCCGTCTTCGGCCCCACCCGGGCCCTCGACATCGAAGCCGAAGTCGGCTTCCTCATCGGCGGCGAATCCGAACTCGGACAACCCGTCTCGCCCGACGCGTTCGAAGACCACGTGTTCGGCGCGGTCCTCCTCAACGACTGGACCGCCCGCGACTTCGCCGAACTCGAGACCGACGGCCTCGGCCCGTTCGCGTCCAAGTCGTTCGCGACCTCCATGAGCGCCTGGGTCACGCCCATCGAAGCGCTCAACGCCGCCCGCACCGCCGCGCCCGAACCGACCGCGGACATGGCGTCCTATCTCAAGGAATCCGACCGGTACGGCTTCGACCTGCACCTGAACATCGAAGTCAACGGAGTGGCCGTCGCCGGCGCCGACTTCGCCGAGTCCTACTGGACCCCCGCGCAGCAGCTCGCGCAGCTCACCTCCGGCGGCGCGCTCCTGCGCTCCGGCCTCCTGTACGGCTCCGGCGAAGCCGTCACCGGCCAGTTCAACCTCGAGACCGGCGACACCGTCAAGGTCACCGCCACCGCACCGGGCCCGCGCGGCACCACCATCGCCCTCGGCGAGGTCGAAGCGCGCGTCCTGCCGTCCATCACCTGACCGGACGCCCACGGCGGCAACGAGAACCGGCCGGTACCGCGAGACGCGGTACCGGCCGGGGAACAATCGATCAGACCAGGACGGTCTTCGCACTCGGGGCGAGCTGAGCGATCAGCTCCACCTCGACCGGGGCGCCCAACGGCAGCTCGGCCACGCCGACCGCGCTGCGCGCGTGCGTCCCCGCCTCGCCGAAGACCTCCCCGAGGAGCTCGGAAGCACCGTTGACCACCTTCGGCTGACCGGTGAACCCGGGCGCCGAGGCCACGAAGCCGACGACCTTCACGATCCGCACGACCTCGTCGAGCGGCGCGATCGAAGCCACCGCCGCCAACGCGTTCAACGCGCAGATCCGGGCCAGGTCGTAGCCCTGCTCCGGATCCACCTCCGCGCCGACCTTCCCGGTCGCCGCGAGCACGCCGTCGACCATCGGCAACTGCCCCGAGGTGTACACGTACTCCCCGGAGCGGACCGCCGGCTGGTAAGCGGCCACCGGCGGCACCACCGCCGGCAGCGACAGGCCCAGGCGCGCCAGCGCCTTGTCCACATCGGCCACCGCTACTGCTCCTTCTTGCGCTTGAAGTACGCCACGAGCTGCTCCGAGTTCTGACCGGGCAGGACGGTCACCAGTTCCCAGCCCTCGTCCCCGAAGTTGTCGAGGATCATCTTCGTGTTGTGGATCAGCAGCGGCGCGGTGAGGTACTCCCATTTCTCCATGCGCCCACAGTACGGCGTCTTGCTCGAGCGGCGACGCACCGCTACGCTCAGAGTGCGTCGCCTCCCCGAAGTCCTTACGGTGCGCCGCCTCGGGCCGCACCAGTCGAACCAGGGAGTTCCCGTGTCGTCAGACACCAGTGCGCCGTCCTTCGAAACCGCGCCCCACGAACCGACCAGCGACGCCGCCGCCGCGCCGCCCGGCATCCCCGACCATCGCGCCAAGCCCGCGCACGGCCGCCACGAACCGCCGCGCGACCGCTCGAACCGCCTGTGGACGTGGATCATCGCGGCCGCCGCCATCGCGTTCTGCGTCGCACTCGTCCTCGGCGCCATGCGCCTCTACACCGGCGTCGACGACGTCACGGACACGCCCGTGCACACGGTCGACGCGTTCCTCGGGGCACTCCTCGAGGACCGCGACGCCGAAGCCGCCGCGGCCTGGCTCTGCGCCGACAAGGCCGACCGCGACCTCAGCGAGGCCGTCGCGGCCCTCTCCTACACGGACGGGACCGGCGAGTTCGCGTGGGACGAGGTCACCGAGACCGGGCGTTCCGTCGGCGCGGCCACTGTCGCCGCCGAGATCCGCATCGGCGAGAGCGGCGCGTTCTCCGAGCCCGCGACGTGGGAGTTCTCGCTCGTCGCGGAGGAAGGCGACCCGCAATGGCTCATCTGCGGGATCACCGCGGCATGACTAGACTCCGATGAATGACTGCCTCAGCGTTCCCGGTGCCGCGACTGCACATCGTCACCGGGAAGGGCGGCACCGGCAAGACCTCGGTCGCGGCCGCGCTGGCCCTCGCGCTCGCAGGCACCGGCCGGCGGGTCCTGCTGGTGGAAGTCGAAGGGCGCCAAGGGATCGCGCCGCTGTTCGACGCCCCTTCGCTGGGTTACGAGGAGCGGCACCTCGCGGCGGGCCTGGACGGCGGGGAGGTCTTCGGGCAGTCGGTGGACGCCGACGAGGCGCTTCTGGACTACCTGACGATGTTCTACCGGCTCGGCTCGGCCGGGAAGGCGCTGCAGAAGTTCGGGGCGATCGACTTCGCGACCACGATCGCGCCCGGGCTGCGGGACATCCTGCTCACCGGCAAGCTGAAAGAGGCGGTCTCGCGGGCCGAGGCCGGGCGGATGTCGTACGACGCGGTGGTGCTGGACGCGCCGCCCACCGGCCGCATCGTGAAATTCCTGAACGTGACGGTCGAATCGGGCCGCCTGGCGAAGACCGGCCCGATCGGCAAACACTCCAGGTCCGTGGCGAGGATGCTCCATTCCTCGCTCACCGCCGTCCACCTCGTCACGACCCCAGCGGCCATGCCCGTCCAAGAAACCCTGGACGCCAACAAGGAACTCATGGCGGCCGACCTTCCCGTAGGACACCTCGTCCTGAACAAGGTCGCCGGCGCGAAGGCCGTCGAAGTCGAAGCGGAAGCAATCAACGCGGGACTGGAACGAGCGGGCCTGACCCCCGAACCAGCCCTCGTCACCGGCCTCCTCAAGGAGTATTCGGCCGCCCGCGCCGAGATCGAGTCGATCGACGCCTACCGGGACCGGCTCGAACAGCTCGGCCGGCCGGTCGAGGAACTGCCGCTGCTCCCCGAGGGCGTCGACCTGTCCGGCCTCTACCAACTCGCCCGTGTCCTGCGGCCCGGCATCATCGGAGAGCGACGCAATGGCTGAGACCCCTGAAAACCCCGCCGCCGAACCACCCCGGCTCGACGTCCCGACCGAAGTCTCCAGACCCGACGCCGCCCCGGCCGGGGCACCCACGCCAGACGCCGCCCCCATCGCAGCCGCCAGACTCAACGTCACCCCCGCCGGAATACCCGGACTCGACGTCGACGCCCTCCTCAGCAACAAGGACAAGCACGTCATCGCCTGCTGCGGCTCCGGCGGCGTCGGCAAGACCACGACCGCAGCGGCCCTCGCCCTGCGCGCGGCCGAAGTCCACGGCCGAAGCACCGTCGTCCTGACCATCGACCCGGCCCGGCGGCTCGCCCAATCGCTCGGCGTGGAAGCCCTCGACAACGTCCCGAAGGCGGTCGAAGCCGTCCGCGGCGGGTCCCTCGACGCGATGATGCTCGACATGAAGCGCACCTTCGACGAGGTCGTCGCCTCCCACACCACCCCCGAGCGCGCCGCGGAGATCTTCGCGAACCCGTTCTACCAGGCGGTCTCCTCGACCTTCTCCGGCACGCAGGAGTACATGGCCATGGAGAAGCTCGGCCAGCTCCGCGCGACCGGGCAATGGGACCTCATCGTGCTCGACACGCCCCCCTCCCGCTCGGCCCTCGACTTCCTCGACGCCCCCGCCCGCCTCGCCCGACTCCTCGACGGCCGCGTCATCCGCCTCCTCTCGGCCTCGACCCCCGGCGCCCGCCGGTCGATGCTCTCCCTCATGGGCGCCAGCGCGGCCGTCTTCACGCGCGTGTTCAACAAGGTCCTCGGCGGGCACCTGCTCACCGACGTCGCCGAGTTCACCGCGAGCCTCGAGGACACCTTCGGCGGCTTCCGCAAACGCGCCGAAGCGACCTTCCGGGCCCTGCAGGACGACCAGACCTCATTCCTGGTCATCGCCGCCCCCGAGCCGGCCGCCGTGGGCGAGGCCGTCTATTTCACGCGGCGCCTCACCGAGGAGCGGATGCCGCTCGACGGCATGATCCTCAACCGCCTCACCCCTGTCGCGGCCGACCTGACGGCCGAACGCGCCCTCGGCGCGGCAGCGGCGCTCGAAGAGTCCGACGTCGACGACCCTGTAGCGGCGGTCCTGCGCACCCACGCCGACCTGGCCCGTCGCCGCGCCGCCGAAGAACGCGTCGCGGCCCGCTACGCGGCCGCATGTCCGGAGGTCCCGCAGCGCTGGCTGCCGACGCTGGGCGTCGAAGTCGTCGACCTGGACGACCTACGCGCCTTCGGCGCGACGGCCGCAGGCGTCTAGCGTTCAATCGCGCTTCGCGCATGAGCGGGCGAGTGCGCCGCAGGCGGCCCAGCACCGCCTCCTCTGTGGTTCGTGCGCGGGTTTCATTGGTGCGCCGCTCTGAGGCGCGGGCTGCGCTCTCCGGTATGCCGTGCCGGTTAGCGAGCGCCGTTCGGGTGTGTGGTGCTTTGGCGAGGCGTTCGTTCGGGCGGCGCTGGTCCTTTCTTGTGTCTGTTCGGGTGTGCGTGTCGTTCGGGTTCGCGAGGTGTCTGGTTTGGCGCGGGCGCACCAGCGCCTTTGCTGGTGCGCCCGCGAATGACCTCGCGAGGTGTCCTGGCAGGAGCCGAGCGCGGGTGCACCCGCGCTCGGTCTTCGGGGGCGGCCCCCGGGGAATCCCACATATCACCGCCAGTCCTGCCAGGACCGGGTCGCCACTCCGCACTTCCACCACCACCGGCGAAGCAGCTGTTTTTGATATCTACAATCACATGCCCGGTATCGGATGCCAAGAACTATTTTTCGCCTGTGGATAACTTTGCGAGGTTCGCTCATTTTGCCTGTTCGCGAGGGGGAGAGTTATCCACAGGCGGGATCCGGGAGCGGGGCATGAAAAACGCGCCCGGACGGGGATGCCGTCCAGGCGCGGTGCTCATGCCTTTCGTCGAGAGGCTTGCCGGTCAGAAGTTGACGTCCACCGGTATCCGGCGCCGGTTGCCCTTGCGGGCGCTTCGCTGTTCCTCCTCCAGTGCGACCTCGAAGACCGCTCTCCAGGAGCGGACATCGGCGTGCCGTCGCAGCAGCGCCCTCCGCTCCCGCTCGGTCATGCCGCCCCAGACGCCGAACTCGATGCGATTGTCGAGCGCGTCGGCGAGACATTCCAGCCGTACCGGGCAACCGCGGCACACTTTCTTCGCGTTGTTCTGCTCTGCTCCTTGCACGAACAGGGCGTCAGGATCACCTTCCTGACATAGCGCCTTGGTCGTCCAGTCGATCAGCAGTCCCATCCGCATGACCTCCCCGTGAGATCTTTCCCCTTCATACCCCCCGACGACTACATCAGAGTGATCTCTCGATCACACAATGTGGCCGTCAGAACGGACCTTACACCTCTCGTAAGGGTTTGACTACTCTCCGAGACGAAAATCGGACTCCGTGGGATGGCTTCACCCCTACGGCTCACAAGGCGACTGCGGCTCGGATAATAACGATTCCGATACGAGCGCATCTCCCCTTCCGGATTGCGGCGTATGAATTGCGGGCATACATGTCGCCTTGCATGCGAGTCGCCGTCCGGTATCCGGATGCTGCCGTGCCGCACTTCCCGACATTCGTTCTAATCTGAGGCGGTGGAGACCTTGAAACGCGACCGGAGTCCCCTGAGGGACGGCATCGCGCTGCTGATCTGCGGTGTGCTCGCCGGTGTGCTCGCGGCCGCGGCCGCCTTCCCCCTCGTCGGGCTCGGCGGCCTCGTTGCCGAGAACAGCGTCGACTCGTTCGAGGCGCTGCCGACGGAACTCACCAAACCCACCCTGCCGCAGACGACCTATGTGTACGCGTCCGATGGCGAGACACTCATCACCTCCTTCTACGAGGAGAACCGCCGCGAGATCACTCTCGACGAGGTCTCCCCTGTCATGATCGACGCGCTCCTGTCCGCCGAGGACTCGAAGTTCTACGAGCACAACGGGGTCGACTGGGCCGGCATCGTCCGGGCCGCGGTCGCGAACCAGGGCGGTGACTCCCAGGGGGCGTCGACCCTCACCATGCAGTTCGTACGCAATACCCTGATCTACTCCGCTTCAACCATCGACGAGGTGATCGCGGCGTCGGAGGACTCGTACGAGCGCAAACTGCGAGAAGCCCGGTACGCCATGGGTGTCGAGGAGACGATGTCCAAAGAGGAGATCCTCGAGGGCTACCTGAACGTGATCTATCTCGGCAACCAGGCCTACGGGGTCCACGCCGGTTCATACACGTACTTCAACAAGCCGCCGAGCGAGCTGACGGTGGCCGAGGCCGCCACCCTCGCCTCCCTGCCGAAGTTCCCCTCCCTCGCCGACGGCCTGCTCGACGGCGAAGGCGACGAAAAGCCCATTGTGGATCGACGCGACTGGGTCCTCCAGCGCATGGCCGACCTCGGCAAGATCTCCCAGGCCGAGGCCGACGAGGCCAAGGCGCTGCCGCTCGGCCTGAACCCGCGGCCCGTCCGCAGCGAGTGCGTCGACGTCGCGACCCCCAACTGGGGCTTCTTCTGCGACTACTTCAAGGAGTGGTGGGCGAGCCAGGAGGCCTTCGGCGCCGACGAGCGCGAGCGCATGAGCCTGCTCAAGCGCGGCGGCTTCCGGATTGTGACCAGCCTCGACGCGAAGCTCCAGGACGACGCCACCGAGCGCCTCACCGAGGAGGTGAGCGTCAACAACTCGGCCGCGCTCGGCTCGGTCACCATCACCCCGGGCACCGGGCACGTGCGCGCGATGGCCGTGAACCGCAACTACAGTCTCGACCAGACCGAGAACAAACCGCGCACCGACGGCGACGACTCCAAGCCGTCGAACTACCCGAACACGACGATCCCGCTCCTCAGCGGCAACGACGAAGTCTCCGGCTACCCCGCGGGCTCGACGTTCAAGCTGTTCACCATGGTCGCCGCTCTCGACGCGGGATTCCCGCTGCGAACCGCGCTGCCGTCGCCGTCGCGATTGACCTCCCAGTACCTCACCGGCAAGGACGACCCCTCGGCGTGCGGCAGCGTCACCGAAGGGGGCCTGCGGCACTGGTGCCCCACCAACGACGGCAACTGGTCCTCCGGACCGATGAACATGTGGGCCATGTTCGGACGCTCCTCCAACACCGCGTTCGTCCAACTGCAGCAGGCCGTCGGCACCAGCAAGGCCTATGCGGCCGCCACCGCCGCCGGCATCGACTTCGCCCCCAGCAGCGAGGCGGCCGTACGCGCCGAGAACGACGACCTCGACAACTACGGCACCTTCACCCTCGGGTTCGACGCGACCACGCCGCTCGAGATGGCCGAGGCCTACGCGACCGTGGCGGCCCAAGGCCTGCACTGCGAGCCGCTGCCGGTGATGCAGGTGATCGGCTCCGACGGCAAGGAATGGACCGATGCGGCTGCGCCGCAATGCGACCAGGCCTTCCCGAAGGAGGTCGCGAACGCGGCCGTCAGCGCCGGGCGCTGCGTGGTCGGCCAGAACGCCGAGGGCACCCAGTGCTCCGGCAACGGCACCGCCGCGGCCTACACCGGGGGCTTCGGCCGCCCGCTGTTCGGCAAGACCGGTACCGCCGACTCGAACCGCTCGTACTGGTTCATCGGTTCGACCCCGAACGCCACCACCGCGACCTTCGTCGGCGACCCCGACGCGAGCTTCCGGTCCAATGTGGCCACCCCGGAGTTGAAGATCTCCGTCAAGGAGGTCGGCGTCGCGATTCTGAAGAAGGCCGTGAAGGGCCTCGACGAGGAGGACTGGCCCAAGCCCACCAACGCCATGAAGAACGGCAAGGACCTCGTGTCGATCCCGTCGATCGACTGCATGGACGCCGACGACGCCCGGTCCCGCGTGGCCAACGCCGGCTTCGAAGCGTCGATCGCGCCCGGCCAGTTCGACTCCGACTGCAAAGAGGGCGAAGCATTCTCGACCTCGATGACCGGCTCCGCCCCGAAGGGCACGCCGATCTACATCCTCATCTCCAACGGCAAGGACTACGAGGACGAGAAGGCCGAGGAGAGCGAGACGCCGCCCGACGGCGGCGCCACGCCGCCCGACCGGGACTGAGCCGCAACACGAACCGCGGGCCCGCACCTTTCGGTGCGGGCCCGCGGTCCTTTTTGGGAGGAAGGAAGGTCTAGGGGGCCTTCGGCATCACGAGGGTGCCAGGGGCGGCGCGGTCGGTCGGGACGGCGGCGACGTGGTCGTCGTGGAGGTGGTTGCCTTCGCGCAGTTGGCCGTCGCGGATCGTCACGGCCCGCTGGGCGCGCTCGGCCACCTCGTGGTCGTGGGTGATGATGAGGATCGTCAGACCCTCGTGGTGCAGTTCGTCCAATGTGGCCATGATCGAGTCGGCGGTCTTCGAGTCCAGGTTGCCCGTGGGCTCGTCGCACAGCAGCAGGCTCGGCCCGGCCGCGAGGGCCCGGGCGATCGCGACGCGCTGCCGCTCACCGCCGGAGAGCGTGGTGGGCAGGGAGTCGAGGCGGTGCGAGAGGCCCACGAGTTCGAGCTTCTCGCGGGCGATCTGGCGCCGCTTGCGCTTCGGGACCCCTTGGTAGACCAGGGACATCGCGACGTTCTCGGTCGCGGTGCGGTGGGCCATGAGGTGGAAGGCCTGGAAGATGAAGCCGATCTTGTCGGCGCGGAGCTGCGTGCGGTGCGCCTCCTTCATCTTGGAGGTGTCGTGCCCGTCGAGCCAGTACGTGCCCGCGGTGGGGGCGTCGAGGAGGCCGAGCAGGTTGAGGAGCGTCGACTTGCCCGAACCGGAGGGGCCGACGATCGCGACGTACTCGCCGTCCTCGATCCGCAGCTCGACCGGTTTCAGCGCCTCGACCGGCGGCGGACCGGGGTAGGTCATGCCCACGCCGTCGAGCTCGATCAGCGCCCGGCCGGGCTCCGCGGGCCCGGTCTCGACGCGCGCGAACACCGCAGTGTCGTCGGCGCCGGCCGGGCCGTTCGCGCCGACGGTCGGGAGGATCATGGTCGCGTCGTCTTCGGTCACGTCTCCAAGACGCCCGAACCGTCGCGAGTGGTTGCACGCCGCCCGCGATCGGCTCGGCGGGGCGCCTACGAGAACGCGAAGTCCGCCATGACCGGGCGGTGGTCGGAAGCGGTCGCGTCCAGCACGTCCGAGCCCGTGGCCTCCAGGCCCCGGTAGAGGACCTGGTCGATCCGCGCCAGCGGGGTGTCGGCGGGCCACGTGAACCCGAAGCCCTTGCCGGCGTCGGCCTGCGCCGAGTGCAGCTGGTACGTGATCGGGGCGAGCGCCCGGTCCTGCGAGGTGCCGTTCAGGTCCCCGGCGAGCACGACCCGGTCGAGCTGCTCGTCGGCGATCGCCTCGCCGAGGAGCAGCGCGGTCTGGTTGCGCTGCGCGGACGTGAACCCCTCGGTGTTTACCCGCACCGAGAGCAGGTGCGCGACGTAGAACGCGACCGGCTCGCCGTCGATCTCGACGGCGGCGCGGAAGGCGCGCGCCCACCCCAGGTCGAGGTCGACCTCGTTCGAGTCGACCACGGGGTAGGCCGACCAGAGCGCCACCGTCCCGTACGACACCGAGTACTCGTACTGCTGGTCGAGCACCTCGCTCCAGGCGGAGCGCTGGTCCTCGGTGAGCTCGACGAGGACGATCACGTCCGGTTCGGCGGCGAGCAGGGTCGCCGCGGTCGCCGCCGTGTCGGTGTTGTTGGCGTTCACGTTGTGGGCGACGACCCGGAAGTCGCCGTCGCCGCCGTGCTTGTCCGGGATGAGCGCGGCGTACATCTGGAACCAGACCAGGCCCGGCAGCAGGGCGCAGACGATCGCGAGCGGGCGGCGGCGGATCGCGGCCAGGACGAGCAGGACCGGGACGGCGAGCCCGAACCAGGGCAGGAACGTCTCGATGAGGCTGCCCAGGTTGAACCAGCGGTTGGGGATGAACCGGTGGAGGAGCAGGATCGCGGCGAGGAGCAGCGAGAGGACGATGACCGCCCCGCTGAAGATCTTCCCGCCCGTCGAGGATCGCCTCACCCGCTGTCCGCCTTTCTGTGTGCGGCGCACCCGCGCCGGCCGCGCCGCCGGCGGCGGGCGCGGTCCCGACAGGTTAGCCGCCCGTGGCGAGCAACGACGAATGCCGGGCCTGTGAAGACAGACCCGGCATCCGGAACGTCGGCGGTGGCGGCGGGACTCGAACCCACTGGCCGCTGCCCGCAGTCCAGGTTCCGCCGCAGCTCGAAGCCGGCAGCTGAGTCCATCTCGGACCCGCGCGGGAAAGAGATGGAGAACTCACCGTCTGCGATTCAATATTGACCGTCAGTCACGAGGCTCGGCATCCTCCCGAACGGGAATGACGGGCAGCCACGAGCACGGAAGGGCGGGAGCTCGACACTCCCGCCCTTCTCCGCCCCGCACGCGTTCGGGCCTCACCCGGGGCGCCCGCCAGGTCCTACGTTCCCGCCGTTGCCAGCAGGATCTCGATGAGGGCCTGCGGGTTCTCCGGGCCCAGGTGCGGCGCATTGAGTGAGTGGACGTCGAACCGGTTGTCGGGGGTGGCCGCGTCGGCCTCGGCGATCATCCGGTCCTGGAGCGCGAGCGGGATCGCGCGGTCGGCGGTGTATCGCACGTAGGTTCGCGGCACCCGCCCCCACGTCGCGGGGTCGCCGCTCGCATCGTCCACGGGCACGGCGCTCGATTCGTCGGGCTCGAAGAGGTTGAGCGCGGCCAGGAATCCGGTGTCGCTGTAGTCGGCCATGAGCGCGGCCTTCGTGGCGGCGATGAACTCCGGGTCGCCCGAGCGCCAGTTGGTGCGGGTGGCGCCGATCCACTCGGGGTCGCCGATCTGGGGGATCGTCGGCAGCAGTGTGGTGGCGGCTTCCGGGGTGAGGAAGCAGTCGAGCACGGTACGCAGCTCGACGCAGCAGAAGGCCGAGACGTAGACGAGCCGCGCGATGAGGTGCGGCACCTCGTTCGCGACGCGGGTGATCGTCGCTCCGCCCATGCTGTGCCCCACCAGGATCACCGGTCCCTTGCGCGCGGCCCGGCGCACGATGGCGACTACATGGTCGACGTTGTCAGCGAGGGTGGTCTCGGCCAGCACCGGCGAAGGGGCGACCGCGAGCGCCTCCAGATCCTGCGGCGCCTGGTAGGACTGCGGGAAGCTGCCGGACGGGCCGTGCCCGGGCAGGTCCACGGACACGGCCGGGCAGCCGTGCAGCGCGAGCCCGGAGGCCAGCGGCGCCATCGAGGCGCCGTTGCCGTTGGCGCCGTGCACGAGCACGAAGACGGGCCGCGGCCCGCGGCCCGCGCCGGCCGGCGCCGCCGCGGTCAGGGCTCCGGCGCCGATCCCGGCCGCGGCGGCCTTCAGGAATCCGCGGCGCCCGGCCCGCCCCCGGCGGGCAGTCTGGTCCGGTCGCGGAGCGCGTGTTCGCTCAGACACGGGCGCTCCTTCGCGTCCGCGCCGCCGCCCAGACAAGCAGCGCCACCCCGGCGGCGCCCACCGCGAAGTCGGTCCACTGCGGCAGGCCTGCGGCCCGCAGCAGCCCTGCGGCACCGAAGCCGGTGTTCCACAACGCCTCGGTGGCCGCGGATCCGAATCCTTGCAGCAACAGGACGGTCCCGAGCACCCAGCGGGCGCCCTGCCAACTGTCGCCGCGCGGCTTGCCTTCGGTCATCTGGGTCTCCTTCGATGGCGCACCGGACGTTCCGATGCGGTCGTATCGAATCGTAACACGGTACCGATGCGACCGCATCGGTTAGGCTTGGCGGATGCCCAGACAGGTCGACCATGCCGCCCGGCGGCGCCAGATCGCCGAGGCGGTCTTCGAGCTCATCAGCGAGCAGGGGACCGAAGGGGCCACGCTGCGCCTGGCGGCCGCGCGAGCAGGGGTGTCGATGGGGGCCGTGCAGCGCTGCTTCTCCACGAAGGCGGAGATGATGACGTTCGTCCTCGAATACATGAACCAGCGCGTCAGCGAGCGGGTGCAGAACCGCATCGACGCCTCCGGCGACCCCGACTCGGCCGCGATCATGCTGGAGCAGACACTCATCGGCATCGTCCCGGTCGACGAGCCGAGCCTGGCCGAGACCCGCGTATGGCTGGCCTTCGCCGCCCAGGCCGCCGTCGACCCGGCCCTGGCGGCCATCCAGCGCCGGCAGTACGCGGACCTGGCCGCGCTCATCAACGTGCTCATCCGCGCCGGCCAAGGTGACGGCGACCTCCGCGCCGACCTCGACCCCGATCAGGAGGCGGACGCGCTGATCACCTTCACCGACGGCCTCAACCTCCAGATCCTCTTCGGACGCCACGACTCCCGGACGGCCCTCGCCGCCCTCGAACACCGCCTCGCCGCACTCCGCGCCCGCTGAACCGCCACGGCGCCGTCTCACGACCGACGCCCAAGCCAACGCAGCGCCCGAAACGCACCCTCGGCGTGACCGAGCGGCACAGCCTCCGCAGAAGCCGCTGCGCCCCAGCCGATCCGACAAAAGGAAAGCAAGGGTTCGAACAGGCCGCCGGGGAAGCCGAGCGGGAGAGATCGCCCCGAGGCCGGTCCGGGCGGCCGGGAGAAGTCGGATATCCAGGCAGCGAGCGGGAGCGATCACTCCCAGATCGGCCCTGGAAGCCCGGAGAAGCCGGAAACCGGTGGGGAATCGATGGGGAATGCAACCTTGAGCAGCCCGGACGTACCCGGAACACCAGGTCAGAGGGCAAAGAAAAATCCCAGCTCATCCGCCTTCTCAGGCGTCTGAACTGGGATTACGTTGGCGGTGGCGGTGGGATTTGAACCCACGGTTGAGGGTTACCCAACACTCGCTTTCGAGGCGAGCTCCTTCGGCCGCTCGGACACGCCACCGCCGAGAACACTACCGGACCGCGCGGACTCCCGCTGAACCGGGCCCGGCGATCCAGCTCACAGCCCGTCCTCGCAAATTCATGGGATGTTTATGAGAAGCTGGCGTCATGACTGCACACATCTCCGCCAAGCCGGGCGACATCGCCGAGAGCGTCCTCCTGCCCGGGGACCCGCTGCGCGCCAAGTGGATCGCCGAGAACTTCCTGACCGACGCGACCCGCTACACCGAGGTCAGGAACATGTTCGGCTACACCGGCACCTACAAGGGCAAGCGCGTGTCCGTGCAGGGCACGGGGATGGGCCAGCCGTCGGCGTCGATCTACACGCACGAGCTGCTGGACGTCTACGGTGTCAAGACCGTGGTCCGGGTGGGCTCGGCGGGCGCGATCCACGACCGGATCGAGCTGCGCGACGTGGTGGCCGGGATCGGCGCCTCCACGAACTCGTCGATGAACCGCATCCGCTTCAACGGCGTGGTCGACTACGCGCCCGTGGCCGACTTCGGCCTGCTCCGCGCCTCCGTGGACGCGGCGGCCGCGCGCGGGATCAACCTGCATGTGGGCCAGTTGTACTCCTCGGACACGTTCTACACGGACGCCCCCGAGGTCGAGGCGAAGCTCGCCGGGTACGGCATCCTCGCGATCGAGATGGAGGCCGCCGCGATCTACACGCTCGCCGCGAAGTTCCAGGCGCGCGCGCTGGCGCTGTGCACGATCTCGGACCACATCCTCAAGGGCACGGAGCTGCCCGCGGCCGACCGGCAGGAGTCGTTCTCCGAGATGGTCGAGATCGCCTTGGACGCGGTCACCGCTTAAGGCTCATCGAACAGGCCCGGCTCGCGCGAGCCGGGCCTTTCGCTCACCCCGCAGCGGGTTCGGCGAGCGCGGCGGCGAGTTCGGCCTCGAGGTAGGGGCCGAGGGTCGCGGCGTAGGTGTTGGTCATGTGGGCGTCGTCGCGGTAGACGAGGATGTTGCCGACGACGGGCGGGCAGACGCGGGGCCCGCAGATGTAGTCGATGAGGTCGACCTTGTGGATGCCGCTCGGGACCTCCAGGGCCTCGAACGCGCCCTCGTCGTAGTAGGAGGCGCGGTCGACGGTGCATTCGTTCGACTTGTGGCCGTTGAGGTCCACGCAGAGGGGGATGTCGAACCGGGGGCTCGGGGTGTCGCGGAGGGCGACCACGGCCGCGCCGGTCGCGAGGAGCTGCTCGTAGCGGTCGGTGTAGTCGGGGAAGGTCTCGTAGGCCTCGTAGCCGACGCGGGATCCGTAGGTGAGGACGAGGTCGGGCCGGATCTCGCCGAGCTCGGCGACGACGGCGTCGTTCCATGCGGCGCAGGAGCGGTAGCGCTCCTCGCCGAGGGCCTCCTGGCCGGTCTCGATGATGCAGGCGTTCTTGGTGTACGCGATGACGTGCCAGTTCCGGGCATCGGCGGCGTGGAGGACGGCCGGGAGCCACTGCCAGATCTTGGAGCCGCCGTACATGACGACCGTGGCGGTGGCTTCCGCTGCGGGCGTGGCGCTCTGCACAAGTTCGCCTCCGGCGAAGTCGCAGCGGATGGGCTCGTAGCCCTCCATGGTCTGGTTGCAGCGGCCGGAGAGCGCGGGGTCGTAGTCCTCGGCGGCTTCCAGTGTGGAGGGTGCGAAGGGGGCGTCGGGGGTCTCGAGGCCTTCGGCGAGCGCGGCCGCGCCGGGGTAGACGGCGGGGTCGGCGACGGCCTCGGCGAGGCGGTCGCGTTCGACGGTGATATACCAGCTCAGGGCCGCATAGGAGACGAGGACGAGGGCGAGGCTCGCGGCGCCGAGCGCGAAGGCGCCGCGCAGGCTCCGCTGGCCGAGTCCCGTTGCGGGGAGCCGTTGTTCGAGCGCCCAGTGGGTGGCCCAGGCGAGGAGGGCCGCGGCGGCGAGGATGCCGAGGCCGCCGAGGACGGTGGCGGTGTCGCGGCCGGTGGCGGTGAGGTAGCAGACGAGGATCGGCCAGTGCCACAGGTAGAGCGTGTACGAGAGGTCGCCGAGCCATTGCACGGGACGGGCGTTGAGGAGGCGCCCGGCGCCGCCGCCGGGGCTGAGGGAGGCGGCGATGACGACGGCGCAGGCGCCGCCGACGGGCCAGAGCGCGGCGAGGCCGGGGAAGGCGGTGCTGTCGAGGAAGCACCCGGCGCCGAGGAGGACGGCGACGCCGGCCCAGCCGAGCAGTGCGGCCGTCCAACGGGCTTGCGGCGCATCGGTGCTCGCGGCGGCGGCGCGCAGGCGCGGGAGGGCGACGGCGAGGAGGCCGCCGGCGGCGAACTGCCACAGGCGGGCGCGGAGGTCGAAGTAGGCGAAGGCCTGGTTCGTCGCGGTCTCCCACAGCGCGAAGGCGAACGACGCGGCGAAGACGAGCGCGAAGGCGGCGGCGAGGACGCGGCGGCGGCTCCAGCGGGCGCGGGCGGCGAGCCAGGCGGCTGCGGCGATGAGGATCGGCCACAGGACGTAGAACTGGGCTTGGACGCCCATGGACCAGTAGTGCTGGACGATGCTCGCGCCGTTGTTGGAGGAGAGGTAGTCGACGGAGTGGAGCGCGAGGTTCCAGTTGCCGTAGTAGAGCGCGGAGGCGAGGATGTCGCCGAGCTGCTGGTTCCAGGTGGCGCGCGGGAGCCAGACGACGGTCATGAGGACGGTGGCCGCGGCGACGACCAGCGCGGGCGGGAAGATGCGGCGCACGATGCGGGCGGCGAAGGCGAGGGGGCGGACGGAGCCGGTCTTCTCGACGCTGCGGAGGAGGCTCGCGGTGATGAAGAAGCCCGAGAGCAGGAGGAACACGTCGACGCCGCCGGAGACGCGGTCGAACCAGAGGTGGTAGACGGCGATCACGACGATGGCGAGGCCGCGGAGGCCGTCGATCTCGCGCAGGCGCGGCGGTTTGGCGGCGGGCGGCGCGGGTGCGGTCGTGGCGGTGCCGGTGGGGGCGGCGCTGGTGCTCGCGGGGGTGCTCATCGGTCTCCGGGGGAGGCGGCGTGCTGGGGGCACGGTGCGGTGGTCTCCCGAGGGTAGCGGCGGCGGGTTGCGGGAAGGCGGGCGGCGTTGGCGCGGAAGGGGTCGGGAGGTTGAACGCGAGTGTGGCGGTTCGCGGCGGATGCCCATAAATCGGGCATTCGGAGCCGCCCCCGGTTCGATGATGGCAGGAGGGTGTGACAGTGCGGTCGGATTGCGGATCGGCGGCGCAGCACCGACGGGCGGCGCGAGTCGGGCTCGCGTCGGGCGGGACGCGGCCCCGGTGTGCGGTTGCGCCTTCTCGGGTGCGGCGGCGAGGCGGTTTGGGGCGGGCGGGCTCGGACGCCGATGCGGCTCGGGCGGGCGGGGCGGGCCCTGGGCGAGGCTCCGGGTTCGCGGTGCGGCCCGGCTCGGGGTTTGCGGTTCGGACTCGGGGCGGGGTTCGGGGCCCGCGGGGCGTCCTGGCTTTTCTATGCAAAACGGGCGTTGGTGAGCGCCCTTGATTCGACGGTGGCGGGCGGGTCTGACAACTGAATGACCGGTGGGGCGAATTCGTTGACAGGCGGGCGCGGGCGGGACACAATATGCTTGCCTTAACGATCGTTAAGGGACGCTGTTTCGGCAAGGAGGCCGTGCCGTGGAATTCGGGGACTACCCGGTCGAACGGGAGCGGATCGAGCGCGGCGGCGCCGAGAAGTACCACCAGGCCGCGGCCGCCGCGGGGAAGTACCACGCCCGCGAGCGCATCCGGCGACTGTGCGACCCCGACTCGTTCCGCGAGGACAACCTCTGGGCCAACCCCGATCCGACGCTGCCGGCCGACGGCGTCGTCGTCGGCACCGCCACCGTGCAGGGCCGCCCGATCCGGCTCGTCGCCAACGACTCCACGGTGAAGGCCGGGTCGTGGGGCGCGCGCACCGTGGAGAAGATCATCCGCACCGTCGAGGCCGCCCAGCTCGAGCAGCACCCGATCGTCTACCTCGTCGACTCCGCCGGGGCGCGCATCACCGACCAGGTGCAGCTCTTCCCCGGCCGCCGCGGCGCGGGCCGGATCTTCCACGAGCAGGTGCGCGCCTCGGGCCGGATCCCGCAGGCGTGCGCGCTGTTCGGGCCCAGCGCCGCCGGGGGCGCGTACATCCCCGCGTTCTGCGACATCGTCGCCATGGTCGACGGCAACGCCTCCATGTACCTCGGCAGCCCGCGCATGGTCGAGATGGTCACCGGCGAGAAGACCACCCTGGAGGACATGGGCGGCGCGCGCGTCCACTGCGAGCAGTCCGGCGTCGGGCACTTCCTGTGCCGCAACGAGGACGAGGCGATCGCGTCGGTCCGGCGCTGGCTCTCGTACCTGCCGTCGAACTGGACGCAGCCCGCGCCGGTGCGCGCGGCCCGCCCGCCGCTGCCGGTCGACCTCGCCGCGCAGATCCCCGCGAGCGAGTCCGCGCCGTTCGACATGCACGCCTTCATCGACGGGCTCGTCGACCGCGACTCCGTGCTCGAGGTGCAGGCCCGCTGGGCCGGGGAGCTCATCACGGCGTTCGCGCGGCTCGACGGCCGGCCCGTGGGCGTCGTCGCCAACAACTCCGCGGTGCGCGGCGGGGTCCTGTTCTCCGACTCCGCGGACAAGGCCGCCCGGTTCGTGTCCACTTGCGACTCGTTCAATGTGCCGCTGCTGTTCCTCGCGGACGTCCCCGGCTTCATGGTCGGGGCCGCCGTCGAGCACGGCGGCATCATCCGCCACGGCGCCAAGATGATCGCATCGGTGGCGGAAGCCACCGTCCCCAAGCTCTGTGTCGTCGTCCGCAAGGCCTACGGCGCCGGCCTCTACGCCATGGCCGGCCCCGCCTTCGGCTCCGACGCCGTGCTCGCCCTCCCGACCGCGCGCATCGCCGTCATGGGCGCCGAAGCGGCCGTCAACGCCGTGTACGCCAACAAGATCGCCGCCATCGACGACCCCGCCCAGCGGGAGCGGTTCGTGGCGGACAAGCGGGCCGAGTACGAGGCCGACGTCGACCTGCGCCGCCTCGCCGGCGAACTCGTCGTCGACGACATCGTCGAACCCGCCGCACTCCGCGATGACCTCATCGCCCGATACCGCCGGCTGACCCACAAGGACCGCCGGTTCTCCGACCGCAGACACCCGATCACACCGGTGTAGCCGCCACGGCGCTTGCGAACCGCCTACCAGCAGGGAGACCGCCATGAAACTCGACCTCGAGCAGACCGAATTCGCCGCCGCCGTGCGCGCCTTCGCCCAGGACCGCATCAAACCGGTCATCGGCGACTTCTACGAGCGCGGCGAGTTCCCCGCCGAACTCGTCCGCGACCTCGGCAAACTCGGCGTCCTCGGCGTCACCCTCCCCGAGGAGTACGGCGGCGCCGGCGAAGGCCTCTTCATGCTCGGCCTCGCCCTCGAGGAGATCGCCCGCGTCGACGCCTCCGTGGCCGTCACCGTCGAAGCCTCCGTCACCCTCGGCGCCGAGGGCATCGCCCGCTACGGCAGCGCCGAGCAGCGCGCCAAATGGCTCCCGCGCCTCGCCAACGGCCAGGGCCTCGTCGCGTTCGCCCTCACCGAACCCGGCGGCGGCACCGACGCCGGCCACACCGACACCAAGGCCCGCCTCGATGACGGCGAATGGGTCATCGACGGCGCCAAGTGCTTCATCACCAACGCCGGCACCGAGATGACCGACCTCATCATCGCCACCGCCCAGACCGGCCCCGGCGAGGTCTCCTGCATCGCCGTCGAACCCGGCACCCCCGGGCTCCAGATCGGCCCCGAGTACTCCAAGGTCGGCTGGCGCGCCTCCGACACCCGGCCCGTCTACTTCGACGGCTGCCGCGTCCCCGAGGCCAACCTCGTGGGCCAGCGCGGCCGCGGGTTCGTGCAGTTCCTGGAGCTGCTGGACGCGGGCCGGGTGGCGATCGCGGCGCTCGCGACCGGTTCGGCGCAGGGGTGCCTGGACGAGGCGCTGGCGCACGCGAAGGAGCGGGTGGCGTTCGGGCGGCCGATCGGGGAGAACCAGGCGATCGCGTTCATGCTGGCGGACATGCGGCTGCGGGCGCACACGTCGCGGCTGGCGTGGCAGGACGCGGCGTTGAAGGCGGACGCGGGCGAGCCGTTCGGGACGGACGCGGCGCTGGCGAAGCTGCACGCGTCGCAGGCGGCGGTGGAGAACGCGCGGGAGGCGACGCAGATCTTCGGCGGGTACGGGTTCATGAACGAGACGCCGGTGGCGCGGGCGTGGCGGGACGCGAAGGTGCTGGAGATCGGGGAGGGCACGAACGAGGTGCAGCGGATGCTGATCGCGCGGTCGCTGGGGCTGTAGGGCGTTGGGGCCGTTGGGTCTCGGGGCTGGTGGGCGCGGTGTGGCCGGAGTGGTGGCGCGGTGGTGCCGGGGGTCTGTGAGCTTCCTGAGAATTCGATGAAGCTTCAACTAAAACTCTTGATATCCGGCCGCTGTCCGTGACAAGCTCGGCATTCCGGCGTTAGCGTTGCGGCCGCAGGCGCCGCAACGGCAAGGCCCGGCCCGCAGGACGGGCCGCGGCCGGCCACGGCGCCGCGGAGCGCTAAGGAGTTCGACAATGACCGACACCAGGGCGGGATCCGATCCGGCGGGCCGCGTGCTCGCGTCACGGCGCGGCGTGATGTGCGGGCTGGCCGGGCTGGGCGCGGCGGGCGCGCTCGCCGCGTGCGGCACCGCCGAGTCCCCGAACGGGTCCGACCCGACCTCCGGCGGGGCCGACGCGACGACCGGCTCGACCGGGTCCGCGGGCGAGACCGGCGGCACCGGGATCGCCGCGGCCGCGGACGTGCCCGTCGGCGGCGGCATCGTCGTCGACGAGACCGTGATCGTGCAGCCGACCGCCGACGAGTTCCTGGCGTTCTCGGCCGTCTGCCCCCACCAGGGCGCGATCGTCGCCGCCCCCGACGCGGACGGCAACATCATCTGCCCCCGCCACCAGTCGACGTGGACGATCGACGGCGAGCTCGAAGAGGGCCCCGCCGAGACGAACCTGTCCGCCGTGGAGATCACCGTCGAGGACGGCCAGATCTCCCTGGCCTAGCGGCGAAGACGCGACAACGGCCGGGACGCGGGGCGTCCCGGCCGTTGTCGTTCGGTCTAGGTCAGGGCGTCCGCCGCGGCCGGGTCCGAGTCGCGCAGGAACTGCGCGCAGCGGGCGGCCTCGTCGGCCTCGCCGATCGCCGCCGCGGCACGCGAGAGCTGGTGCAGGGACTTGAGGAAGCCGCGGTTCGGCTTGTGGTCCCAGGGGATCGGGCCGTGGCCCTTCCAGCCGCTGCGGCGCAGCTGGTCGAGGCCGCGGTGGTATCCGGTGCGCGCGAACGCGTAAGCGGTGACGTCGTCGCCCGACTCCAGGGCGTTCTTCGCGAGGCGCGCCCAGGCGGCGCAGAACCACGGGAAGCGGCGGACCGTGTCCTCGGGCGAGTGCTCGTCGAGGAACGTCCTGGCCTCGGTGTCCTCGGGCAGCTTCGTCGCCGGAGGCTGGGACATGAGATTCTGCGGAGCCAATACGCTGTCCTCACTCTAGGGTCGAGTCGCTGTGAACAAAGCAGTCGGCCAAGCCTAACCCCGCGTTGGCAGCGCCCTCCACAGCCCGCTCGTCCTCGTCCGCTTCGTCGGGCTGCGGCGTCTTCGGGGCGGTCAGGTGGACGGCGAGCGCGCCGAGGACCGCGGCGATGAACGAGGCGCAGAGCACGCCGATCTTGGCCTCGTCCGTGAGCAGGTCCGCGTCCCCGCCGCTGAACGCGAGCTCGGTGATGAACAGCGCCACTGTGAACCCGATGCCCGCGACCATCGCGATCGCGGCGAGCAGCGGCCAGGTGGCGCCCGTGGGCATCCGCCCCCACCCGAGCTTCACGACGACCCACGTGACGGTGGTGATGCCGACGAGCTTGCCGACGACGAGGCCGAGCACGATCCCGAGTGTCACCGTGGACGTGACGGCGGCCGCGAACAGGTCGCTGGAGAGCGCGACCCCGGCGTTCGCGAGCGCGAAGAGCGGCAGGACCACGTACGAGGAGAACATGTGGTTGCGGGCCTGGATCCGCTCGGTCGGCGGCACCGCGTCCCGGGCGATCTTCACGAGGCGCTCGGTCTCCTCGGCCGTGAGCCCGCCCTTGGCCATCTCCTGCGCCTCCTCGTGCGCGACCTGCGGGTCGAGCAGCGGCCGCGCGGAGATGATGAGGCCCATGATCACGCCCGCGATCGTCGCGTGCACCCCGGATTCGAGCATGGCGACCCACAGGGCGATGCCCACAAGCAGGTAGAGGGGGGCGGACCAGACGTTGAGGAGGCGCAGCACGATCGCGAGCGCGGTGAGCGCCCCGGCGGCCGCGAGCCACGCCATCGACAGGTCGTCCGTGTAGAAGACCGCGATGACCGCGATCGCGCCCAGGTCGTCGACGATCGCGAGCGTGAGGAGGAAGATCCTTGCGGCCGAAGGGATCCGGGAGCCGAAGAGGGCGAGGACGCCGACGGCGAACGCGATGTCGGTGGCCATCGGGATGCCCCAGCCGCCCGCGCCCTCGCCGCCGGCGTTGAACGCGGCGTAGATGAGGGCCGGGGCGGCCATGCCGCCGATCGCGGCCGCGATGGGCGGGACCGCGTTGCGGGGGTTGGAGAGCTCCCCGGAGACGATCTCGCTCTTGATCTCCACGCCGACGACGAAGAAGAAGATGGCCATGAGGCCGTCGTTGATCCAGTCCTGGAGGGTGTGGTGCAGTTCGAAGTCGCCGAATTGGAACGTGATGTCCAGGCCCCACAGGGCGTCGTACGAGTCGGCCCACGGCGAGTTCGCCCAGAGCATCGCGACGACGGCGCAGACGACGAGGACGACGCCCGCCGCCGGTTCGATCTTGAGGAACTCGGCGGCGGGGCGTCCGACGTAGCGGGCGAGCGGGCGTCGCGAGTAGAGGAACGCCGGCTCGGAGCGCCAGATGGGTGACTTCCAGGGTTCCTTCGACTCGGTCATGCGAGGGAGCCTATCGACGGAGCGGACTCATCGGCACCTTGTCGTCACTAATCGCGCACCGCCGTCACAGGCGCGTCCTCGGGCTCCCACACTTGGAGTCCACTGAGGCCGGGCACGGAGTCGCGGGTGAAGACCGGGTCGAGGCCGGCCTTGCGCTGGCGGTCGTAGTCGCGCAGGACCTTCACGGTGACGCCGGTCAGGCCGAGCACCGCGACGAGGTTGACGGTGGCCATGAGGCCCATGGTGACGTCCGCGATGCTCCACACGGTCTCGAGGGAGGCCACGGAGCCGACGAGGACGAGGGCGACGACGATGACGCGCAGGCCCCCGACCGTCCAGCGGCTGTCGCGCAGGTAGCGGATGCTGCTCTCGCCGTAGAAGTAGTTGCCGACCACGGAGGTGAAGGTGAACAGGACGAGGATGAGCGCCATGACCTGGAGCGCCCAGCCGCCGAGGGCGGCGTCGACGCCCCGGGTGACGAGGTTGACGTTCGCGTCGCCGTACACCGGGTTCGTGGTGAGGATGATGAACGCCGAGATCGAGCAGATGAAGATCGTGTCGAAGTAGACGCCGAAGGCCTGCGTGAGGCCCTGCTTGACGGGGTGGCTGACGGTGGCCGTGGCACCGGCGTTCGGGGCCGAGCCCATGCCGCCCTCGTTGGAGAACATGCCGCGGCGCACGCCCTGGATGATGACGGTGCCGAGCGCGGCGCCCGCGAACTGCTCGATGCCGAACGCGGAGTTGAAGATGCTCGCGATGGCGCCGGGCAGCTCGTCGGCGTTGATGACGACGATCGCGGTGCCCAGGCCCAGGTAGATGAGGGCCATGACGGGGACGGCGAGCTGCGCGAAGTGCGCGATGCGCTGGAGGCCGCCGAAGACGACGACGGCGGTGATCGCGGCGAGGACCACCGCGATGGTCCAGGTGGTGGCGTCCCCGGTGGCGACGCCCATCCCGTCGAGCGAGTCGTTCACCGCGCCGGTGAAGGTGTTGGCCTGCACCATGTTGAAGCTGAATGGGTACGTGAAGATGAGGATGACGGCGAACACCGCGCCGAGCCAGGGGGCCTTGAGGCCGTGCTTCATGTAGTAGGCCGGGCCGCCCTTGAACCCTTCGGGGGTGCGCTCCTTGTAGACCTGCGCGAGCGTGGACTCGGCGAACGCCGTGGCGGCCACCGTGATCGCCATGATCCACATCCAGAAGACCGCGCCGGGCCCGCCGACGGCGATGGCCGTGGAGACGCCCACGATATTGCCGGTGCCGACGCGGGCGGCCGAGGAGATCGCGAACGCCTGGAACGCCGAGACCTTGCGGTGGCCCTCGGTGCTCTCGCCCGGGTCTTCGCGCAGGCCGCGGATCATCTGACCGAAGAGGCGGAACTGCACGCCCTTGGTGAGGACCAGGTAGAGGAGGCTGGTGAGGACGATGAGCGGGATGACCACCCACGCCCAGTACTGGTCGTTCCAGGACAGCAACTGGTCCACTTCGGACTCCTTCGGTCGGGCGCGCGGGCCTGTGGCCCGCATACGGGCGATCAGGCTCGTGGCCTGAACCTAGCGGTCCGCCGGGGGTCTCGCTGGGGATCGGGGCGAGGCGGCCCGCCGACGATATCGGAGCAGAACGGGACAAGGCAAGCTAAAGGGACGGGCCGAGACCGTATCGTCACCGAAGCGCGACTAGAGCGCGACAGTCGGGCCATGGAACGGCCGCTCGAGTGTGTTTGCGCCCCTTGCGATGCGCCGCCGGCTCAGGCCTGCTGCGAGGCCTGGCATGCGGGGCACAGGCCCCGGTAGGTGATGGAGCCGCGGGAGACGGCGAAGCCGTGGCGCTCGTCGCCGGGGAGCCAGTCCACCGGGTCGGCCATGGCGTGCACGTCCTTCATGAGGCCGCAGCCCTCGCAGATGAGGTGGTGGTGCTCGTGGTCGGCGTTCGGGTCGTACCGCTTCGAGCGGCCGTCGAGGGTCAGCTCGAGGACCTCGCCGAGCGCGACCATCTCGTTGAGCGTGTTGTAGACCGTGGCCCGGGAGAGCTCGGGCATGCGCTCGACCGCGCGCTCCAGGATCTCCTCGGCGGTGAAGTGCACGTGGGAGCCCTCGAGGGTCTCGGCGATGACACGTCGCTGAGGCGTGATGCGCCAGTTGTGGCGCCGGAGTCGGGTAACGAGGTCGCTCATGCTGTTCTCTCACGCGGTCGGGGCATTGGATACCACTCTAGCAGGCGAAACACTGTGGCACTAACTACCTGGGACTGGTTCTTTGTTTAGACATAGTCTAAGCTAGGATCGAGTCTCACTACAAGTACAGCCGTGAACAGCCAGAAAGGGCAGCCATGAGCGAGCAGTTCGACAACACTGCTGGGCCGCTGACCACCGAGTCCGGCGCGCCGATCTCCGACAACAACCAGAGCGAGGCCGCCGGCGTCGGCGGGCCCCTGCTCATCCAGGACCAGGTGCTCCTCGAGAAGCTCGCGCACTTCAACCGCGAGCGCATCCCCGAGCGCGTCGTCCACGCCCGCGGCGCCGGCGCCTACGGCACCTTCACCGTGACCGCCGACGTCACCCAGTACACGAAGGCCAAGTTCCTGTCCCAGGTGGGCAAGGAGACCGAGACCTTCCTGCGCTTCTCCACCGTGGCCGACTCCCTCGGCGGCGCCGACGCCCGCCGCGACCCGCGCGGCTGGGCCCTGAAGTTCTACACCGAAGAGGGCAACTACGACCTCGTCGGCAACAACACCCCGGTGTTCTTCATCCGCGACGCCATCAAGTTCCCCGACTTCATCCACACCCAGAAGCGCGACCCGTACACCGGTTCGCAGGAGGCGGACAACGTCTGGGACTTCTGGAGCCTCTCCCCCGAGTCGACCCACCAGGTCACCTGGCTCTTCGGCGACCGCGGCATCCCCGCGTCCTACCGCCACATGGACGGCTTCGGCTCCCACACCTTCCAGTGGGTCAACGAGGCCGGCGAGCAGTTCTGGGTCAAGTACCACTTCAAGACCGACCAGGGCATCAAGAACCTCACCCAGGACGAGGCCAACAAGCTCGCGGGCGAGGACCCCGACTCGCACCAGCGCGACCTGCGCGAGTCCATCGAGCGCGGCGAGTTCCCGAGCTGGACCGTGCAGGTCCAGATCATGCCCGCCGCCGAGGCCGCGACCTACCGGTACAACCCGTTCGACCTCACCAAGGTGTGGCTCAACGAGGACTACCCGCGCATCACCATCGGCAAGCTCGAGCTCAACCGCAACCCCGACAACATCTTCGCCGAGGTCGAGCAGTCGATCTTCTCCCCCGCGCACTTCGTGCCGGGCATCGGCCCCTCGCCCGACAAGATGCTCCAGGGCCGCCTGTTCGCCTACGGCGACGCGCACCGCTACCGCGTCGGCATCAACGCCGACCACCTGCCGGTCAACCGCCCGCACGCCACCGTGGCGCGCAACGGCAACCGCGACGGCATCGGCTACGACGGCCGCCACGGCCGCCAGAAGAACTACGAGCCCAACTCGTTCGGCGGCCCGTACGAGACCGGCCGGCCCCTGTGGGCGCCGCTGCAGCTCAGCGGCGAGACCGGCGAGTGGGAGACCCCGCGCCACGCCGAGGACGACGACTACGTGCAGGCCGGCAAGCTCTACCGCCTCATGAGCGAGGACGAGCAGGACCGCCTCATCGCCAACCTCTCCGGGTTCATCGCCAAGGTCAGCCGCGACGACATCGCCGAGCGCGCCATCGCGAACTTCGCGAAGGCCGACGAGAACTACGGCAAGCGCCTCGCGGCAGCCGTGGCCGAGCTGCGGAAGTAACGACGCCGAGAACCGCGGGCCCACAGAAAGAAGCCGCCGGGCCCGCGGCTTTTCGACAACGACCCGATCCGGAACGCCCCCTGTCGGCAGCACCGGAACGGGTCCGGCCGCCCGGCCGGGGCCTCGGGAAGGGCACCCCGGCCGGGCGTCTCGCATCGCAAGGCCCTGAACGCGAAGCGGCCCGGCGGTGAGACCGCCGGGCCGTGCCGCTTCGCGGGGCTAGTCCTCCAGGACGCGCCCGCACTCGCCGCATTCCGGCGGCTTCTGGCGGGGCACCTCGATGAACTCCTCCGCCACGATCCACAGCTTCCAGCTCCCGTCCGGCTCGCGGTTCACCGTGATCGAGGTGATGTCGTCCCGGCTCGGGCGCTCCAGGCCCCACATGATGTCCAAGGGCTCCTTGTGCTTCGCGAGCTTCACCTCGCGGCCCTTCAGGTAGTACCCGGCCCGCGAGTACACGAGCTGCGTCTGCTCCCCGTGCTCCTTCGGCACCGGCTCCCGGGCGCGCCCGTTGAGGAACGAGTGGTACTCCGTGTGCAGCTGCCGGGCGATCTGCTGCAGCGGCACCGACGAATAGACCTTCACCCACCGGTTCGCGGGCTGGTTCTTCCACTTCGTGAGGCGCGCCGAGATCTCCGCGTACGAGATCTTCTCCCCCTTCGCGCGCCACTCGCGCTGGAACACCGACAGCGACCAGTTGTACACGGCCCGAACCGCTTCCAGCGTCTCCTCCAGGTTCCGCCGCTGCTGCTCATCGGGGTCGAACGTATACTCGTAGCCGCGTTTCACCAAGTGGGTCATAGGCTTCGTCATGTCCATGACCTGTTGATATCAGACGATTACACACCGACACGTGTTCCTCACCTCATCGGCGTGTCCGCCAGCCGCGCGGCAAGTAACTTGGCGTGGTGCCCTTCGACATCGACCCCGGCCTGTTCGCCCTGCTCATCGCCGCGGCGATCTTCGCCGGCTGGGTCGACGCGGTCGTCGGCGGCGGCGGCCTCATCCAGCTCCCCGTGCTCCTGGTGGCCTTTCCCACAGCGCCCACCGCGCTCATGCTGGGCACGAACAAGATGGCGTCCGTCTTCGGCACCACCACCTCCGCGATCGCCTACGCCCGCAAGATCAGACTCGAGCACCGGCTGCTGTGGCCCACCGTCGGCCTCGCGCTCCTCGGCTCCGGCGCGGGCGCGCTCGCCGCGCTCGCGGTCTCCTCGGAAGCGTTGAAACCCATCATCATCGCCGTGCTCCTCGCGGTGCTCGTGCTCGTCGTCGCCAAACCGCAGCTCGGCCTCGAACCGAGACCGGAGCTGCGCACGCGGTGGCGCGGCGCGGCCGTCCTCGTCGTGTGCGGCGTCGCGATCGCGTTCTACGACGGCATGATCGGGCCCGGCACCGGGATCTTCCTGGCCGTGGCGTTCACGACGATCTTCGGCATGGACTTCCTGGCCGCCGCCGCCCACACGAAGGTGGTCAACGTGACCACCAACCTCGGCGCGCTCATCGTCTTCGCCGCGCAGGACAACATCTGGTGGCTCCTCGGCGCCGTCATGGGCCTCGGCACCATGCTCGGCGCGTGGTTCGGCGCGCACACCGCGATGTCCAAGGGCAGCAGGTTCGTGCGGGTCGTCCTCGTCATCGTCGTCCTCGCGCTCCTCGCCCGCCTGAGCTGGGACGTCTGGCTCCGCTGACCGTCGGCGCTACGGGTTGATCGCGAGGAACAGGTAGGCCGCGAGCAGCACCAGGTGCACGCCGCCCTGCAGGCGCGTCGCCCGGCCCGGCACGATCGTCAGCACGCTGACCACCACGGTGAGGCCGAGCAGCACGATCTCGGTCGAGCTCAAGCCGAGCAGCAGCGGCCCGTCCATGAAGAACGAGGCCACGGCGATCACCGGGATCGTCAGGCCGATCGAGGCCATCGCCGAGCCGTACCCGAGGTTGATGCTCGTCTGGATCCGCTCGCGCGAGGCCGCGCGGATCGCCGCGATCGACTCCGGCAGCAGCACCAGCAGCGCGATCGCCACACCCACCGAGGAGGCCGGGAACCCGGCCGCGAGCACGCCCGCCTTGATCGCGGGCGACTCGGCCTTCGCCAAACCGACGACGCCGACGAGCGCCACGAGGAGCATGACGAGGCTCAGCAGCGCGGTCCTCCCGCTCGGCGGGTCCGCGTGCTCCTCCTCCTCGACCACGCCCTCCGCGGTGACCGGCAGGAAGAAGTCGCGGTGGCGCACCGTCTGGTTGAACACGAAGAGCCCGTACAGGATCAGCGACGCGAGCGCCGCGAAGACCAACTGCGAGGTCGAGTACTCCGGCCCGGACTCGCTGGTCGTGAACGACGGCAGCACGAGCCCGAGGGTCGCGAGCGTCGCCACGGTGGCCAGGGCCGCGCCCGAGCCCTCGGGGTTGAACAGCGTCACCCCAAACTTGAGGGCGCCCACGAGCAGCGCGATGCCGACGATGCCGTTCGTGGTGATCATGACCGCCGCGAACACGGTGTCGCGCGCGAGCGTCGTCGACTCCTCGCCGCCCCCGGCCATCACCGTGACGATCAACGCGACCTCGATGACCGTGACCGCCACCGCCAGCACGAGCGACCCGTACGGCTCGCCCACCCGGTGCGCGACGACCTCCGCGTGGTGCACCGCCGCGAGGACCGTGGCGATGAGCGCGATCGCCGCCACCGTCACCCAGAACGCCCCGAGGTGGCGATCCCAGACCGCGGCGAGCACCGCCATCCCCACGATCGGTGCGATGACGGTCCAGGAGAGCAGCGGATTCCTCGTGACGGCGGCCATGGGCGCATGGTTTCACAAACGCGTCCGCGCGACGTGCGACTTCACGGATCGGATGGAACCGCCCACAAACCGTTGATCGTCCCCATTGTCACTGGCAGCATTGGAGGGCAGCGGCATGCGCGGCCCTCCCTCAGCTGGACGATTCCCGCTAGGCTCATGGCATGACCGGCAACGACATTCACACCACCGTGGAGCGCCTGCGCGCGCACTTCGCGACCGGCCGCACCAAGCCCCTGCCATGGCGGCTGGAGCAGCTCAAGGGCCTCGACCGGATGGTGCGCGAAGCCGGAGACGAACTCGCCGACGCGCTGCGCGCCGACCTCGGCAAGGCCGCGCCCGAGTCGTTCCTCGCCGAGATCGACTTCGTGGCCGCCGAAGTGCGGGCCCTGCGCAAGCACCTGCGGACCTGGTTCCGCCCCAAGCGGGTCTACACGCCGCCGCACCTCCAGCCCGCGAAGGCGTACGTGCTGCGCGAACCGCTCGGCGTCGTCACGGTCATCGGGCCGTTCAACTACCCGGTGCAGTTGCTCCTCGCGCCGCTCGCGGGTGCCCTGGCGTGCGGGAACGCGGTGGTCGTGAAGCCGAGCGAGGCCGCGAACACGACCGCGGCCGTCCTCGAGCGGCTCATCGGCGAATACCTCGACCCGGACGCGGTCGCCGTGATCCAGGGCGGCCCGAAGGCGACCGAGGCGCTGCTGGCCGAACGCGTCGACCACATCTTCTTCACCGGTTCGGCGCGCGTCGGCAGGATCGTCGCGAAGGCCGCCGCCGAGCACCTGACGCCGGTGACGCTCGAGCTGGGCGGCAAGAGCCCGGCGATCGTCGAGCCGGGCACGGACCTGGCGACGGCCGCGCGCCGCATCGCCTGGGGCAAGTTCATGAACGCCGGGCAGACCTGCGTCGCCCCCGACTACGTGCTCGCCGTCGACGGCGTCGGCCCCGAACTCGAGAAGCACCTCGCCGAAGCCGTGCGGGAGATGTACGGGCACGCGCCGGCCGACAGCCCGGACTTCGGGCGCATCATCGACCAGCGGTCGTTCGACCGGCTCGCGCGGTTCCTCGACGAGGGGCGGCTCGTGTGCGGGGGCGGGCACAACCGGGACGAGAAGTACATCGCGCCCACGGTCCTCGCGGACGTCACGCCCGACGACGCGGTGATGGGCGAGGAGGTGTTCGGGCCGATCCTGCCGGTCCTGGCCGTGGACACCCTGGACGAGGCGATCGCGTTCGTCAACAGGGGCGAGAAGCCGCTCGCGCTGTACGCGTTCACGAACTCGGACCTGACGCGGCGGAAGCTGTTGACGCGCACGGCTTCCGGCGCGGTGGGCTTCAACGTCCCCATGGCGCACATCGACGTGCCGGGGCTGCCGTTCGGCGGGGTCGGGCAGTCGGGTCTCGGCGCGTACCACGGGAAGGCGTCGATCGAGACGTTCAGCCACGCGAAGTCGGTGCTGGACAAGCCGTTGGCGCCGGACACGATGCGGGTGGTGTACCCGCCGTTCACGGCGTTGAAGGAGCAGGTGCTGCGGCGGCTGCGCTGAGGCGGCGTATCCGGTGAGGCTCAGCCGTCCGCGAGGTGGGCGTTGACCCTGGCGAGCAGCGCGAAGAGCGTGTCGCGCTCGGCGGGGTCGAGCGGGGCCATGACGTGCTCGTTGACGCCGGCGAGGACCTCGTCGAGTTCGCCGAGGCGGCAGCGGCCCTTCGCGGTGACGGTGATGACGTTGCGGCGCTTGTCCTCCGGGTCGGGGGCGCGCTGAATGTGGCCGGCCGCTTCGAGGTCGTTGAGGACGGCGACGAGGTCGCTGCGGTAGACGCGGGTGCGGTCGGAGAGCCGGGACTGGCTGGCGGGCCCGAACTCGGCGAGCGAGGCGAGGACGACGAAGTGGTCCTTGTGCGCGCCGACCTCGGCGAGGGCCGCGCCGGCGGCCTTGCGGAGCTGCCCGGCGGTCATGCCCACGAGCCGCGAGAGCTGGCGGCGGACCCGCTCGGGGGTGTCGGCGTCGCTGTGGCGCAGTCCGGCGTCGTCGGATTCCATGGGGCCAGCCTAGCGCAGCGGCGTTAGTGTCCCTAACGATACGGGCGTGAAAAAGAGCCCTGACCGGTGTCGCCACCGGTCAGGGCCCATACCCCTCGAAGACAAGTCTGGAAAGATCATACCAACTCGCTTGCGCGCGCTAGAGCAGGGCCCTGCCACGCGGATCGTCCACGCTCCCAAGGCTTTTGTAGGTTCACGCGCACCCGCACAGTCCACTGGGGACTACAGGTACCGCCAGCAGACGGTGTAGGCGTGCTCGGGGAAGTCGCTGCTCATCCAGGTGGACCAGCCGTCGTCGCCGCACCAGTCCCGGTTGTCGTACTCGTCGACGCGGCCGGTGACGTAGGTGTTGGCGCTGTCGCAGTCGGCGAAGGCGAACAGGGCGGTCCCGGCGTCGGGGTCGCCGCTCATCGACATGCAGTCGTCCTGGCTGGCGTACCCCATGTCGTCGGGGTAGATCATGCTCAGGCACAGCACCACGTCCAGATAGGACTGCGAGGTGGTGAAGGTGTAGTTCTGGTTGTAGTACGCCGATGCGGAGCAGGAGGCGGGGTCGCTGACGCCTTCGAGGCGCTCGAGGACCTCGAACGCGCCCTCCTGGCAGTCGATCGGGTACCACTCGGAGACGCTGTCGTTCGGGCCGAAGACGCACTCGCCGACCTCGGCGTGGTACGCGTCCCCGTTGGGGTGCAGGTAGCTCAGGCAGAGGACCAGGTTGCCCGCGGAGGAGGAGACGCTGGTCGTGACGTCGTCGACGCCGTCGCAGGAGGAGAGCTCGGTGGTGTCGTAGTAGATGTCGACGACTTCGAAGCCGCCGTCCTCGCACGAGGACGGTTCGAGGTCGGCGGTGGTCTCGTCGCCGTAGTCCCAGAAGCAGTCGCCGACGACGGCGTTCACGACCGGGTCGGTCTCGGTCTCGACGGGTTCGGTCTCCTCGCCGCCGAGCCCGGAGTCGTCGCCGGTGGCGGTGGCGTCCCCGGTGGTGCCGTCGCCGGCGGTGAGGTCCGGGTCCTCGTCGTCGCCGCCGAGGTTGGGGAGGATGACGATGAGGGCGATGACGAGCACGGCGAGTACCGCGAGCGCGGCGTACAGGGCCGTGCGGTCGGGCTTGGCGGCCTGCGGCGGCAGGTAGGGGCCGGGGTGCAGCATCGGCCCGCCGGGCGGGAGGGGCGCGCCGTCGGGCGCGTAGCCGGGGCTCCCGGGCGGGTAGGGGTTCGAGGGGACGGGCGAATACCCTTGCGGCGCCGAGGGATACGGGGCGGTGGGCACGGGCGGGTAGGTGACGGTCGCCGGTTCGGAGGGCTGTGCGGCGACGAAGCCGGGCCCGTACGCGACGACGGTGCGGTCCGGGCGGACGAGGGTGTCCCAGCCGTGGCGGCGGGCCAGGTCGGCGACTTCGGCGCGCTGCGCCTGCTCGACCGCGGCGACGGCGGGCGGCCAGGGCGCGGCGAGCGGTTCGCCGATGCGCAGCGCGAGTTCGGCGGCGGTGACGCGTTGGTCGGCCTGTTTGCGCAGGCACGGCTCGACGAGGTACCGCAGTGCCTCGGGGAGGCGGTCGAGGCCGGGGTCGCCGTTGACGACGCGGTTCATGATCTCGTACAGCGCTTCGGCGTCGAACGGGTTGACGCCCGTGGCCGCGGTGATCACGGTGGTGCCCAACGAGAACAGGTCGGAGGCGGGCCCGATGGCCTGGCGGGTGACCTGCTCGGGCGACATGAAGGCGGGCGCGCCGATGAGCGCGCCGGTCTGGGTGACGGACGCTTCGCCGCCGGCGTCCTCGGTGACGCGGGCGATCCCGAAGTCGATGAGCCGCACGCCGTCGTCGGTGAGGATCACGTTGGAGGGCTTGAGGTCCCGGTGCACGACGCCGAAGGAGTGGATCTCGGCGAGCGCGGCGGCGAGGCCGTGCATGAGGCGCCTCCTCGAGGCTTCGTCCAAGGGCCCGTTGGCGTGGAGGGCTTCGGCGAGGGTGGGGCCGTGGAAGAACTCGGAGGCGAGCCAGGGTTCGGGCGCGTGCTCGTCCGACGCGAGGACGGCGGCGGTCCAGCGGCTGGCGGCGACTTCGCGGGAGGTGATGGCCTCGCGGCGGAAGCGGTAGCGGAACTGGGGGTCGTGGAGGAGGTGCGGGCGCATGACCTTGAGGGCCACCAGTTGTCCGTCCCCGGCGGCGGCGAGGAGGACGCGGCCCATGCCGCCCTCGCCGAGCTCGGCGAGGACCCGGTACGGCCCGATCTGCCGCGGTTCGTCATCGCGGAGTGGCTTCATGCGACGGCTCCTGTGGTCGGCGGTTCCCAATGATGCGCAACGCTAGAACCCCCCGTCACAACTCTGTCATGACGGACCGACGGGTGTATCCCCAAATCGAGCCAGTCGGGGCATCGTGCGCAGCCCCTGTGCGCAGCCCTTCTGCTCAGCCGAAGCGGCGCAGGACCACCGTGAGCTCGTTGCGGTTGTGGCGGAGCTGGCGCGCGAACTCGATGTCGTAGGCGGCGCCGAGGATCGCGAAGGACTCGTCGACCTGTTCCAGCACATGGTGGTTGCCGGTCTTGAGGGTGGTGACGGCGACGCCGAAGGGCTTGAGGAGGCGCGCGGAGTCGACCATGAGGCGGCTGGAGCGGTCGGGGCTCATCTTCATGTCGTTGACGATGAGGTCGAACCGGGCGGTGCTGTCGCGCAGGAAGTTCCCGGCGGTGGTGCGCTCGTGGACGACGCCGGGGAGCGCGAGGACGCGGGGGTCGAGGTCGCCGGGGTCGACGGCGGTGGTGCGGTAGCCGCGGGCGGCGAGGATCCGCGTCCAGCCGCCAGGGGCCGCGCCGTAGTCGAGGGCGGTGCCCTTGTCCGCGATGCCGTCGTCGATCGGGTAGGCCTGGAAGAGCTCTTCGAGTTTGAACTCCGCGCGCGAGACCTGCTCGGGCGTCTTGGAGAGCCGCACTTCGCCGCCGGGCCAGGAGGAGAGGCTGTCCGCGACGCGGTTGACGCCGACGATCGCGGTCTTGGGGGTGAAGCAGATCGACACGGCGACAGGGCGTCCCGTGCGGGTCACCTGGTAGCCGCGGTCGGTGAGGACCTGGGCGGCGGCCTCCCACGCGTCGTGGCGGCTGAACTTGTACGCGGTCTTGCCGCTCAGCCAGATCTGGAGGGCGATCTGGGTGTCGGTCGTGGCCTCGCGGATCGCGGTGTCGAGGAAGTCGATCACGGTCTCCAGGCCGGCGGCGGCGTGGTCGTACTCGGCGACGACGTTCGTGAGGTGGCGGGGGAAGACGAGCGGGACCCGCCGGGCGAGGACCGCGAGGTCGCGGGCGGTCGAGTGGGCGGTCTCGATGACCGCGGACTCCTCGCCGACCCGGCGGACTTCGACGGCGTCCTCGACGTGGCGCAGCAGCTCGTCCTTCGCGGCCGGCCAGGAGTCGGCCGCCATCGAAAGCAGCGTCTTACGTGTCGCCATGCGGGTAGCCCCTCGGGTCGTGCGGACGCCCGCCGCGTGCCGGGGGACATTCGCGACCAGTGTATTCATCGGGGGCGTTCCCGCCGCGCGACGTCCGCATGTCCGCTGTCACAGGTCTGCCGCGACCGGGGGCGGCGGCCGGGCCGGGGCCCGGCCGCGCGGGTCAGCCTTTCGCGAGGTGGGCGCCGCCGGCGACTTCGAGGACCGTGCCGGTGGTGTAGCCGTTCCCGGCGAGGAAGGCGACGGCGTCGGCGACCTCGTCGGGGCGGCCGACGCGCCCGGCGGGGAGGGCGGCGGCGAACTGGTCGAACAGGGCGCGGCGCTGGTCCTCGGGGACCCCGGACCACCAGGGCGTGTCGATCACGCCGGGGGAGACCGCGTTGACGCGCAGCGGGGCGAGTTCGGCCGCGAGCGGGCCGATCATCGCCTCGAGGGCGCCGTTGATCGCGGCGAGGCCGGCGGTGCCGGGCATCGCGGCGCGGGCCGAGACGGCGCTGACCACGGTGATCGAGCCGTCTTCGCGCAGGTGCGGCAGCGCCGCTTGGAGGGTGCGGAGGTGGGGCCAGAACTTGCCTTCGAAGCCCGCGGCGAGGCTGTCGAGGTCGAGGGCGGCGACGGGGCCGCCGCCTTCGGCGCCGCCGAGGGCGAGGACGAGGTGGTCGTAGCCGGTGCCGGCGGCGAAGTGGTCTTCGAGCGCCGCGCGGTCGGCGGCGTCGAGGCGGACCGCTTCCACGTCGCGTCCGGTGCGGGCCTGGATGCGGTCGGCGGCTGCTTTGAGCGCCGTCTCACGGCGTCCGGTGATGACGACGCGGGCGCCGTCCGCGGCGAAGCGCGCGGCGGTCGCCTCGCCGATGCCCGAGCTGCCGCCCGCCACGAGCACTCTTCGTCCTTGGAACCGCTGCTGGTCGGTCATCGGGATCGCCTCCAATTTGTCGAGACTTGATGTCTTGACAATCATGCGACGAGACGCCACGTCTCGTCAATGGTAGGTTCGTCACATGACGACCCCCGCCGCCCGGCCCCACACCGGACGCCAACGCAACGAAGCCGCCCGCGACGCCATCCTCCGCGCCGCCCGCCGCCAATTCGGCGAACGCCCCGCCGCCGAAGTCACCGTCGCCACCATCGCCGCCGAAGCCGGCGTCGGCAGGCAG
Organism: Glycomyces lechevalierae; assembly: GCF_027622945.1. Classification (GTDB taxonomy): domain Bacteria; phylum Actinomycetota; class Actinomycetes; order Mycobacteriales; family Micromonosporaceae; genus Glycomyces; species Glycomyces rutgersensis. Next base: position 93,635 of record NZ_JAPZVQ010000016.1, read on the forward strand.
ACCATCTACCGCTGGTGGCCCACCAAATACGCGATCCTCCTCGAAGCCATGACCGAACTCGGCCGCACCAGCGTCGACCAGCCCGACACCGGCTCCTACGCCGGCGACCTCGAAGCGTTCATCACCGCCACCTTCAACGCCGCCCGCGACACCACCACCAGCGCACTCCTGCGCATCCTCATGGCCGAAGCACAACGCGACCCCCAAGTCCACCGCATGCTCCGCGAATTCACCGACCGCCGCCGCCAAGCCCTCCGCGAACTCCTCGACCGCGCCACCGCCAACGGCGAACTCCACACCCCCGCCGACCTCCTCATCGACCAGGTCTTCGGCGTCCTCTGGTACCGCATCCTCCTCGACAACGGCCCCCTCACCCCCAGGGCCGCAACCGAACTCACCCAGGCACTCCTCAACCAGACCGAGGCCCCCACCCCGAAACCATGACTTTCGTCAGGGGCAACTCCTGACCTTCGACAGAGGCACCCGACCCCCCGCCGCGCCATGCTTTCCACATGAGCAGCACCAACCCTCCCGCGATCGCCCTCACCGGCCTCCGCAAGACCTACGGCCAGGTCACCGCCGTCGACGGCATCGACCTCACCATCCGCCAAGGCGAAGTCGTCGCCCTCCTCGGCCCCAACGGCGCCGGCAAATCCACCACCATCGACATGATCCTCGGCCTCACCACCCCCGACGCCGGCCAAGCCCGCATCCTCGGCCGCACCCCCACCGCCGCCATCCACGACGGCGCCATCGGCGCCATGCTCCAGAACGGCACCCTCCTCGACGACCTCACCGTCGCCGAAACCGTCCGCCTCGTCGCCTCCCTCCACCGCACACCCCTCCCCGTCGACCACGCCCTCCGACGCGCCGGCGCCGCCGACCTCGCCGACCGCCGCGCCAACCGCCTCTCCGGCGGCCAGCAGCAGCGCGTCCGCTTCGCCATCGCCCTCGTCTCCGACCCCGACCTCCTCGTCCTCGACGAACCCACCGCCGCCATGGACCCCGCCACCCGCCGCGACTTCTGGAAAGCCATGTACGAGGACACCACCCGCGGCCGCACCGTCCTCTTCGCCACCCACTACCTCGAAGAAGCCGAGGAATACGCCGACCGCGTCATCCTCATGAACGCCGGCCGCATCGCCGCCGACGGCACCGTCGCCGAAGTCCGCGCCGCCGCCGGCGGCCGCACCCTCCGCGCCGCCATCCCCGGCGCCCGCCAAGACGACCTCCTCGCCCTCCCCGCCGTCACCCACGCCACCCTCCGCGACGACCGCGCCGAGATCACCAGCGCCGACTCCGACACCACCCTCCGCGCCCTCCTCGCCCACTACCCCGCCGCCCGCGACATCGAAATCGCCGCAGCCGGACTCGAAACCGCGTTCCTCAACCTCACCACCGCAACGGAGGCCACCCGATGAACCTCGCCTACACCCGCATCGAACTCAAACGCTCCCTGCGCAACCCCCGCTTCATGATCTTCGCCTTCGCCTTCCCCGTCTTCCTCTTCCTCCTCCAGACCAACGTCTTCATCCACGACGGCGACCCCGGCAAGACCACCGCCACCGCCGTCATCATGGTCAACATGCTCGCCTTCGGCGTCTTCTTCGCCGCCATGACCAACGGCGGCCGCCTCGCCACCGAACGCGCCGCCGGATGGCAGCGCCAACTCCGCCTCACCCCCCTCACCGGCCGCGGCTACATGCTCGGCAAAGGCCTCACCGGCCTCCTCCTCGGCCTCCCCGTCCTCATCGCCGTCCCCCTCATCGCCGCCCTCACCAGCGGCGTCCACCTCGACCCCGCCGCCTGGACCCGCATCATCCTCGGCACCTGGCTCGGCGCCGTCCCCTTCGTCCTCCTCGGACTCCTCATCGGCCAACTCGCCCGCCCCGAAACCCTCCAACCCCTCAACATGGGCCTCTCCCTCGTCATGGGCTTCCTCGGCGGCATGTGGATCCCCATCGACGCCATGCCCGACTGGATGCAGGGCCTCGCCCCCGTCCTCCCCAGCTACTGGCTCACCCAACTCGGCCGCGGCGCCGTCACCGGCGACCTCTCCCAGAACCTCGCCACCACCGCCGCCGTCCTCGCCGCCTGGACGATCGCCCTGGGCGCCCTCGTCATCTGGCGGTACCGTAAGGACTCGTCCCGGTCCTGACCGGGCGGAACGAAAGGCCTCCCGTGACCGCCACGAACGGCACCGGCACGGGCTGGTGGAGCGACGACTCCACCGGCCCGTTCGCCGCACCCGCCCGCTGGCGCTGGCTGATCATCGGCCTCGCCATCCTCGCCCCGTTCACGATCCCCGTCGCCGCGGACGCGATCCACAACGGCGCATGGTCCACACTGGCCGTCGCACTCGCCTACGGCGCCTGCTACATGGTGTTCCCGTGGGCGGTCGCCGTCCCGGACCTGCGCTTCAAGGTCGCGTTCGGGTTCCTCATCCTCGGCCTCGGCTGGACCCTCTTCGCGGTCGCGAACACCGGCGGCGTCTACGGCCTGCTGTACGGGATCATCCCGGTCGCGATGGGCCTCCCGCTCGGCTGGATGCTCGTCCTCGACGGCGGCACCGTCGCCGCCCTCGGCGTCTTCGAACTGCTCGGCCTCGCCGACGCACTCGGCGCCGGGTACGACTACAGCGACCTGTGGGCGATGGCCGGCATCACCACCACACTGTTCTTCATGGTGCGGCTCATCCGCACCGTGCGGCGCCTGCGGGACGCGAACGCGCAGATCGCGGCCCTCGCGGTCGCGGCCGAACGCGAACGCCTCGCCCGCGACCTCCACGACCTCCTCGGGCACAGCCTCACCACCATCACCGTCAAAGCCGGCCTCGCCCGGCGGCTCATCGAGACCGGCAGCGGCGGCGACCGCGCCATCGAGGAGATCCGCGACGTCGAAGCCCTCTCGCGCTCGGCCCTCACGGACGTGCGCGCCACCGTCTCCGAGTACCGCGAGGTCTCCCTCGCAGGCGAACTCGCCGGAGCCCGCGCGGCCCTCCGCGCAGCCGACATCGACGCGGACCTGCCGCGCGCCGTCGACGACGTGGACCCGGCCCTGCACAGCGTCTTCGGGTACGTCGTCCGCGAGGCGGTCACGAACGCGATCCGCCACTCCAATGCCGCCACCGTCCGCGTCCGCCTGGGCCCCAAATGGATCACCGTCGCCGACGACGGCCGCGCCAAGACCGGCCACACCGCCGGCACCGGCCTGCGCGGCCTGACCGAACGCCTCGCCGCCGCCGGCGGCACCCTCGACGCCGGACCCGCGCCCGAGGGCGGCTTCATCGTGAAAGCGGAGGTCCCATGATCAGAGTGCTCCTCGCCGACGACCAGGCCATGGTCCGCGGCGCCCTCGCCACCGTCCTCGGCCTCGAACCGGACATCGACGTCGTCGCCCAGGCCGGCACCGGCGACGAAGCCCTCGAAGCGGCCGCCCGAACCGCACCCGACGTCGCGCTCCTCGACGTCCAGATGCCCGGCAAGGACGGCCTCCAGACCGCCGCGGAACTCCACCGCGCCCGCCCGGCCTGCCGCATCATCATCTGCACGACCTTCGGCCGCCCCGGCTACCTCGCCCGCGCCATGACCGCCGGCGCAGTCGGCTTCGTCGTCAAAGACGCCCCGCCCGAACAGCTCGTCGAAGCGGTCCGCCGCGTCCACAGCGGCCTCCGCGTCGTCGACCCGGCCCTGGCCGCCGAATCCCTCGCCACCGGCGAAGGCCCGCTCACCGGCCGCGAACGCGAGGTCCTGCGCCTGTCCCTCAACGGCGGCACCGCCGCCGACCTCGCGGCCGCCCTCCACCTCAGCGAAGGCACCGTCCGCAACCACCTGTCCACGGCCATCGGCAAACTGGGGGCCCGCAACCGAGCCGAAGCCGCCCGCCTGGCAGAAGAACAAGGCTGGATCTGAACCCCGCGAACCAGCACCAGGAGCGGACGAATCCGACCCCGGCGGCGGCCGGCCGCCACGAGCGGCCCGGACCCGCAGCGGCACCAGCCCGACCGACGGCAGCCACCCAGACGTGCACGGCCCGAACACGTGATCAACGGCGCCGGTGGATGACGAGCGTCCAGGCGAGACCGCCGAAGGCCGTCAGTGTCACCGAGGCCCGCATGGTGTTCCACGCGGTCCAGCGCGCCTCGTCGAGCAGCGCGCGGGCCGCGGCCGGATCGGTGTCGACGGCGGACCGCAGCTGCTGGTTGAGAGGTTCATTGACGCCCATGGTGATCACGACGGACACCAGGTAGGCCGCGAGCGCCACCGACAGCCACACCAGCACGGCGCGCTGGCCCGAGCGCAGGTGCAGGACCAGGGCGAGTGCGATGAGCAGCAGCGAGCCGGTGAACTCCACGCCCATGAAGAGCGGGTTCATGATGGCCGCGTCGAGCGACTGGAAGGCCGCCACGAACGTGCGGTCGTCGACCTCGCCGAGGCCGGGCATGATCGTGCTCGACCAATCCGCGTAGACGCCGGCCGTCAGGCCGGTCGTCAAGGTGGCGAGGAACAGGACTCCGGTGCGCAGGGGCTGCCGGGTCGGACGGGCGAGGGTGTGCGGTGCATTCGTCATGTCCTCATCAAAGCCCGTCCCGATGCGATCATCCATAGCTGTCAAGCGCCATTCCATTCGAATTCGTCTACGATCTCCGGATGGACCCGATCACCGCCCTGCTCGATGCCCCGCGCGCACAGGGCGCCTTCCTGCTGCGGGTGACGATGACGCCGCCGTGGTCGGTCAGGATCGAGGACGAGGCGCCGCTGACGATCGTCGCCGTGACATCGGGATCGGCCTGCTACGCACCCGACGGAGGCGAGCCGGTCCGACTGCTTCCGGGCGACCTGATCCTGATCGCCCGCCCCGACCCGTACCTGTTCGCCGACACCCCCGACCGGCCGCCGCAGGCCCTCATCCACCCCGGCGGCCGATGCGAGACCCCGGCGGGCGCGAGCCTGGAACTGCCCATGCGACAAGGGGTCCGGACCTGGGGCAACGCCACGCAGGGCCAGGACACGATGCTCGTGGGCACCTACCCGAGCGTCGGCGCGGCCGGGTCGCGACTGCTGAGCGTGCTGCCTCCGACGATCCTGGTACGCGAAGCGGAGCACCGCACCGGACTCATCACGGTCCTCGCCAATGAGATCCAAGGCGACGGCGTCGGCCAGGCCAGCCTGCTCGACCGGCTCCTGGACGGCCTCACCGTCACGGCGATCCGCCACTGGGTCGAGTCGCCCCAGGAGCGACCGCCGGGATGGCTCGGCGCCGGCGCCGACCCGGTCGTCGGGGCGGCGCTCGACCTCATGCACGACCAGACCGCCGAGGCCTGGACCGTCGCCTCCCTGGCGCGGCGTGTCGGACTGTCCCGGGCCGGATTCGCCCGCCGGTTCACCACCGCGGTCGGCGAACCCCCGATGTCCTACCTGACCGCCTGGCGCCTAGCGCTCGCCGCCGACCGGCTCCGCCACGACGACGCGCCGGTCTTCCGCGTCGCCGCCGAGGTCGGCTACCGGAGCCAGTTCACCTTCAGCACCGCCTTCAAACGCCACTACGGCGACAGCCCTCTCGCCTACCGCCAGAGGCGCAGCTCGTGACTCCCGCTCTCGTCTGCCATTTCAACTCCGTCCATCTCAACTCCGGCCATCCCAACTCCCCGGGTGACCGGACCCGTTGTACGGCAGAGGGTTCCCGGTTCCACCGGTGAGGAGCACGGCGAAGCGACGGCAAATCAAGGACGACATCGTCCCCGGGCGAAAGCGCGGGGCGGAGCGGGGGCCGTGCCGAGTGCCCGGTCGCGTCAGAGGGCGTACGCGCGGCGGCGCAGGAGGAGGTTCTGGGTGGTCAAGCCGATCGCCACGTAGGCGTAGAGCGATGCGGCGCCGAGGATGCCCACCCCGTCGGCTTGATCGATCCACAGGCCGAATCCCAGGTGCACGGCGAAGGAGAAGAACCACAGCCCGCTCGTGATCACCGTGCCCTGACGAAGCACGCCGCCTTCGGGCGCGCGCCATACCGACACCGTCCGTGCGCGGGCGGCGCCGAGGACCGCGACAGCGGCCAAGCTGACGCCAAGCAGCACGATGGGCGTCGCGGTGAGCGGATGGAACTTCACGACCGAGGCGACGCCGAACGCGATGCCCGCCGCACCCAGCACGGCGAAGAGCGCGGGAGCGATCAGCGACCCGACCGGGCGGACCGGCCGGGCTCGCAACTGGCGCACCACCACGAACGCGACCACCAGTGCGGCAAGGGAATACGCGGTCATGCTCTCCACGACGACCTCCATGAGCGGGTGTGGCCCGGGGGCGAGGGCGTGGGTGATACTAGGACCTCGCGAGGCGCGTCGATCGGTGCGGCCCGCACGCGGGCCGTGAACGCCACTGCGCCGCGGCGCTTCGGGGCGACGCCGGCCCTCGGTCTGCTCGACGGCCCCCGCCACATTGCACGGCACAGTGAGACGTGCCGGATCCGGACGTATGGCGGACGGTCGTCCGTGGCGAAGAACAAAAGCCCCGTTCACTGCAGAGAACTGCAGACCAACGAGGCTTTCACTATGGTGGCCAGGGCCGGGATCGAACCGGCGACCTATCGCTTTTCAGGCGATCGCTCGTACCAACTGAGCTACCTGGCCAGGAGGCGCGTCGCGCGCACCGCCGTGAACACTGTACAGCACCGCCGGTCACGCACTCCAAGCGGCATTGCCGCCAACGTGACGCCGGCCCCTGCCCGCGCCCGGCGGCCCCGCCGCGGCCGTTTCACCGCCCTGACCAGGCCGACCCCAAGGGCCGCAACCCCTTCCGGAGGCGTGATCATGGGCGTCGGCGCGCGCGGGTAGCGTAATGGGACCCGACCCCCGAGGAGGTTTCTGTGACCCGACTCGCTGCCACCCCACCCATGGGCTGGAATTCATGGGATGTGTTCGGAACATCGGTGACCGAAGCCGAGACCCGCGCCAACGCCGCCTTCATCGCCGAGCACATGGCCGGACACGGCTGGGAGTACGTGGTCGTCGACATCCAGTGGTACGACCCCGCGGCCCGCGCCGGCGGCTACAACCTGGGCACCCGCCTCACCCTCGACGAGTACGGCCTCCCCCAGCCGGCCCCGAACCGCTTCCCCTCGGCGGCGAACGGCGCCGGGTTCAAACCCCTCGCCGACTACGTGCACTCCCTGGGCCTGAAGTTCGGCGTCCACATCCTCCGAGGCGTCCCCCGCCAAGCCGTCGCCGCGGACACCCCCATCAAAGGCAGCGAATACTCGGCCGCGCAGATCCCCGACCGGGAGCGGGTCTCCTCCTGGATCGACGACAACTGGGGCATCGACCACTCCCACCCGGGCGGCCAGGCGTACTACGACGCCCTGGTCCGCCAGTTCGCGGACTGGGGAGTGGACTACATCAAGGCCGACGACATGATCGCCCCCTACTGGGAGGACGAGGTCGAGGCCTTCTGGCACGCGGTCGACCGCGCCGACCGCGACATCATTCTCAGCCTCTCCCCCGGGATGAGCCTCTCCACCGACCACGCCCGGCACCTCCAGGCGCACTCGCACCTGTGGCGCATTTCGGCCGACCTCTGGGACCGCTGGCGCGACATCGACACCCAGTTCGACCTGCTCCGCGACTGGGCCCCCTACGCCGGCCCCGGCCACTGGCCCGACGCCGACATGCTCCCCGTGGGCCACATGGGCATCCGCGCCGAAGTCGGAGAACCCCGGGAGAGTCTGCTGACGCCCGACGAGCAGCGGACCATGCTCACCCTGTGGTGCATCGCCCGCTCGCCGCTCATGGTCGGGGCCGATCTGCCCTCGTCGAGCGCTGAAACGATCGAACTGCTGACGAACCCCGAAGTCCTCGCGGCCCAACGCCACCCCGCCCCCGCCCGGGAGGTCTGGCGCGAAGGCCGGCACGTGGCCTGGGCCTCCGAGGACGGCGCCTTCGCAGCGGTCTTCAACCGGAGCACCGAGGCGGCCGAGCTGCAACTGCCGTGGGAGACCCTGGGTCTGGCCCGGCCGGACGGGTTGCGCGACTGCTGGAAACGCTCGGACATCGTGCCCGGGGATCACCTCCGGGCGAAGCTCCAGCCGCACAGTGCGACGCTGTTCCGCTTGTCCTGACAGGTCATCAGGAGGTCATCGGCCTTTTGCCGGTGGGTGGTGTTGCCGACGGGCGATTCGCCGGTCGACTGAAGGGCGACGGGCATACGTGTAGAGGGCGGCCGGGCTGGTGTGTCCGGCCGCCCTCTGGTGTTCCTCCATGGAGGAGGTGTGGCCTGTGCGGGGACCGCGCGCGGGCGGCTTCCCGCGCGCGGTCTCGGTATGGTGGCGTTCGCGAAATCCCTCTTGTCGCCGCCATCCCGCAAGGCCAGATGGCTTTTTTGATCCAAGGCTGACACATGTTGTAGTTGCTCTGCAACAGAAAGTTTCTGCCTGTGGATAACTTTCCGCGCGACGACATCCTTGCTGGACACGGCCTTGTGGAGAGTTGTGAAAGCGGTGGCGGAGGTACTGCTGGCTTGGTGATTCTGGGACATGCAGCAACGGTGTCACGGGTTGCGTTTATTCGGCAACCGTGAGTTTTCTTCTTGTGGATAACTTTGTGGATCGCGCCAGGACCTCAGGTCAGGCGCTCACGGCCGCTTCGGGGTCGGTCATCCACTGGACCAGTTGGATGATGACGCCGTTCGGGTCGGCGGTCTGGAAATAGCGCTCGCCCCATTCCTCGGTTTCGATCGGCGTCGTGATGGTGACGCCCTCGGCCTGGATTCGGGCGTATTCGGCGTCGATGTCGTCGACGACGAAGGCGAGCAGGAGGCCGTCGGCATGGCCCTTGGCGCTCTCCGGCTTGAAGGTGGGCAGGCCCGTCTTCAGGAAGATGACGTTGAAGCCGGCGTCAGGGCGCGAGAGCGATACGAAGCCCTCGGCGGCCATGTCCTCCGTGAAGCCGTAGTGGCGCTTGAGGAATTCAGCCGAGGCGGTCGGGTCGGCGACGTTGAGCGAGACGGCGGATGAGGTGATGCGCATGTGCGGCTCCTTTTCTTCGTACGTTGTATATTGTACAACGTACGATGTACGGCGTACGAAGACTTCGGTTAGGATTTCTCCGTGACTGCCGCCACCGAGACACCGAAGCCGCACCTGCTCGAACTGCTCTGGAGGGCCGCCCCCGAGACCGGGCGCGGGCCGCGCAAGAAGCTGACCGTCGACGAGGTCGTCGCCGCCGCGATCAGGCTGGCCGATGCCGAAGGGCTGGAAGCGGTCACGGTGCGGCGCCTCGCGCAGGAGCTGGGGAAGGCCCCCATGACGCTCTACACGTACGTGCCGGGGAAGAGCGAACTCGTCGCCCTGATGCTCGACTCGCTGTTCGAGGTCATGCAGCGGGGCGAGCACTCCGGGAGTTGGCGGGAGCGGCTCACTGCCGTGGCGCGGGAGAACTACGCGCTCTACCGCGCGCACCCGTGGGCCGCGGCCGCGTCGCCGAGCCGGCCGCCGCTCGGGCCCGGGCAGTGCGCGAAGTACGAGCATGAGCTGCGGGCACTGGAAGGCTTGGGGCTCAACGATGTCGAGATGGACGACAGCCTGGCCTACCTGCTCGCCTTCGTCCGCACCGCCGCGCAGGACGCCGCCCAGGCCGATGCCGAGCGCGCGATGAGCGGCATGGACGACCAGGAGTGGTGGGAGGCCAACGGGCCCCTGCTCGCGAAGGTCCTCGACGCCGAGCGCTTCCCGACCGCCGTCCGCGTCGGCCAGGCCGCCGGCGAGGCGCACGACGCGGCATACGACGCCCGGCACGCCTTCGAGTTCGGCCTGGGTCGGACGCTCGACGGGCTCGCCGTCCTCATCGAACGCTGACCCGAACGGGATCGGGCCCGCTCGCCGGGAAGGCGAGCGGGCCCGATCCCTGTGCTCAGACCTGCAGCGGGACGTTGAGGGTGGCCGGCTTCCACCTGCGGCGCGAGGCCACCACCAGCGAGGAGAGCGCCAGCGAGCCGACGAGGTAGGCGGCCAGGACCAACAGCGCCTTGACGACGTGCGAGCCCTCGCCGCCGCTGATGGTCACGCGCAGCGCGTCCACCACGTAGCTCATCGGCAGCAGCGGATGCAGCGTCTGGAAGAACCCCGGCGTCGTCTCCACCGGATACAGGCCGCCCGCGCTCGTCAACTGCAGCATCAGGAGCACGACCAGCAGCAGGCTCCCGGCCGTGCCGAACGCGAGCTTGAACAGGTGCGCCATGGCCGTGAAGGTCAGGATCACCAGGATCGACAGACCGACCGTGTCGAACGCGTCCTTCGGGTCGAGGCCGAGCCCGAGCTCCACCGCCAGGTAGAGGACGAGCGCCGAGGCGACGCCGAGGACCGCGCCGGGGAGCCAGCCGCCGATGGCGATCGGGACGGAGCGCAGCGGCCCGGCCAGCGCCCGGCTGTTCACCGTACGCAGTACGAGGTAGCCCATGAGGCCGAAGACCCACAGGGCGATCGCGATGAAGAACGGTGCGAGCCCGCGCCCGTACGTGCCCGCCGGGTTGAGGTTGTCCTCGTGGACGGTGACGGGGCTGCCGTAGGCCTCGGCGTTGCCGGCGTCGTCGGCCGGGTTGGTGCTCGGGACGGACTGGGCGGCGGTGGCGAGGTTGGTCGCGAGGGTGTTCGCGCCGTCCTGGAGATCGCTGAGGCCGTTGGAGAGGTCGTCCGCGCCGTTCTGGGCGGTGGAGGCGGCGTCGGCGACCTGGGAGGCGCCGGTGGCGACGTCGGCGGCGCCGGTCTGGAGGTCGGTGAGGTCGCTGGAGGCCTGGTCGAGTGTGTCCGTGGAGGTGTCCTGGACGGTGGTGTTGGCGGATTGGATGTCGTCGTTGACCCCGTTGGCGTCGTCGATGTAGGTCTGGAGCTGCGCGCACGCGTCGGGGTCGGCGGTGTCGGCGCCGCAGAGGGTGCTGTAGACGCCGTTGAGGTCGCTGTTGGCGCGTTCGGAGAGGTCGGCGGCGGAGGAGGCGCCGGTCTGGATCTGGCTCCAGTTGTCGGCGAGGGTCTGGATGACGGGTTGGGCGACGTCGACGGCCTGGTCGACGCCGTCGCTGACCTGGGAGGCGCCGTCGGCGACCTGTTGGGCGCCTGCGGTGAGGTCGCCGAGGCCGCTTTCGAGTTGGTCGGCGCCGGACTGGGCGGTGCCGATGCCGTCGGCGAGCTGGTTCGCGCCGTCGGCGGCTTCGGTGAGGCCCTGGTGGAGTTCGGTGAGGTCGCCGAAGATGGTGGTGGCGAAGGTGACGTAGACGGCGGTGTTGATCTGGTTCCGCAGTTCGGATTCGACGGTGGAGGCCATGATGCCGGCGACGTAGCCGTTGGCGTCGTTGAGTTCGAAGTCGACGGTGGCCTGCTCGGGGTCGCTGCCGGAGAGGCTGGCGAGGCGGGTGGAGAAGTCTTCGGGGACGGTGATGGTCATGTAGTAGTCGCCGGCTTCGAGGCCGCGGCGGGCCTCGTCGGCGGAGACGAACCGCCAGTCGAAGATGCGGTCTTCCTTGAGCTGGTCGACGAGTTGGTCGCCGCCGTTGATGGCGGTCGTCTCGCCGTTGTTCTCGACGCTGGCGCCGGTGTCCTCGTTGACGACGGCGACGGGCATGTGTTCGAGCTTCCCGTAAGGGTCCCAGGCGAACCAGAGGTAGAGGCCGCCGTAGACGAGCGGGATGAGGACGATGGCGACGAGTGCGGCGGTGCGGATGGGGTGGCCGCGGAAGCGGCGGAGCTCGGCGGCGGCGAGCTGGAAGGGGCTGAGCAGTGCTCGCATCATCGGTGGCCTCCGTTTCGGTCGCGCCGGTGGGGCGCGGTGGCGGTCGGTTCGGGTTGGGCGCGGAGGTCGACGACGGTGTCGGCGGGCGGGTCGGAGCGGGTGCAGGTGACGAGGACGAGCTGGCCGGCGTCGGCGACGGTGCGGAGGGCGTCGAAGACGCGTTCGGAGCCGGCGGTGTCGAGGCCGTCGTCCGCGTCGTCGACGGCGATGGCGGGGGTGCGGGCGGCTGCGGCGCAGGCGATCGTGAAGCGGATCTGGTCGATGCGGGGGAGGAAGCCGAAGGTGTCGCCGGTGTCGACGTTGACGGCGAGGCGGTCGAGCCAGGCGTTGATGTTGGCGCGGGTCGCGGCGCCTTTGGAGACGGTGACGGTCTCCTTGATGCAGGTGCGGACGGTCGCGTAGGGGTCGAGGCGGATCGGGGGTCCGGCCTGGGCGATGGTGAAGCGGCGGCGGATGTGGCCGGGCCTGGTCTCGCCGTCGACTTCGAGTGTGCCGCTGCTGAACGGGAAGCGGCCGGTGAGGGCGAGGAGGAGCGAGGTGCGGCCTTCGCCGCCGTCGCCGCAGAGGGCGACGGTCTGGCCGAGGGAGGCGGTGAGGGCGATGTCGGTGAAGATCGGGCCCTGGCGGCCGGCGGCCGTGAGGCCGTGGGCGGTGAGGAAGGGGGTGCCGTTCGGGCGTTCGAGGACGGCGGTGTGGTCGAGCGGTTCGGGGTGGAGGGGGCCGGGGTGCGCGGGTCGGTCCGTCGCGGCGGCCGCGCCGCCGTGGGCGGTGCCCGGTTCGGTTGCGGGGTGGGCGGGTCGGACCCGGGTTTGGTCGCCGTCGGCCGGTGTGGGGCCGGTGGCGGGCGCGTTCGTGTGGTCGGCGGCTTCGCCGGTGAGGGGTGCGGTGGGCGGCGCGGTGGCGTCTTCCGGTGTGGTGCGGGCGGCTTCGGTCGCGGCGGTTGGGTGGCCGGGTGCGGCGGTGTCGCCGTTGGCGGAGTCGTCGTCGCTGCCGGGCGTTTCGGGCGTTGGCACCGTCTTATCGCTCCTGTCGCTCATGGGCACTATCCTCACAGGCCCGTGCGCCCGGTTTCGGGCGATTGGGCGGGTTGCTGACCTCAAGAATGTTACTCACGGGTAACTTATGTGCGGAGCGAGGCGGCCCCGCTGTGACCGGCGCGTCCCGCCCGCGGCCCTTACAGTTGAGGCATGTCGGAAACGCAAGCAGCGAAACCAGCGGCTCCCCGCCGCGACCACCCGCGCACTCACCACGGCGACACCGTGAACGACCCGTACGCCTGGCTCAAGGATCCCGAGGATCCGGCCACCGTCGAATACCTCAAGGCCGAGAACGCCTTCGCCGAAGCCCGCACCGCCCACCTCGCGGCGCTGCGCAAGAGCATCTTCGGCGAGATCAAGTCGCGCACGCAGGAGACCGACCTCTCGGTCCCGGTCCGCAAGCGCGGCTGGTGGTACTACGGCCGCACCGAGGAGGGCAAGCAGTACGGCATCCAGTGCCGCCTCAAGGCGGACGGTGACACCCCGCCCGAGATCGAGGCCGGGACGGCGATCGAGGGCGAGGAGATCCTGGTCGACGGGAACGAGCTCGCCGAAGGGCACGACTTCTTCTCGCTCGGCACCTGCGACGTCTCCCCGGACGGGAACCTGCTCGCGTACGCCGTGAACTACTCGGGCGACGAGCGGTTCACCTTGCGGTTCAGGGACCTCCGCACCGGGGAGGACTTCCCGGACGACATCCCGAACGTGTTCTACGGGGGCTCGTGGTCGCTGGACGGCTCCGTGTTCTTCTACACCAAAGTGGACGACGCGTGGCGGCCGTACCAGGTGTGGCGGCACGTGCTGGGCGAGCACGAGGACAAGGACGTGCTGGTCCACCAGGAGGACGACGAGCGGTTCTGGACCGGGATCGACCTGACCCGCTCCGAGCAGTACCTGTTCATCGTCTCGGGTTCGAAGATCACGACCGAGGTCCGCTACCTCGACGCGGCCGACCCCACGGGCGAGTTCAAGGTCTTCGGCAACGGCCGCGTGCAGGGCGTCGAGCTGTCCGTGGACCACCAGGGCGACCGCTTCTGGGTGCTGCACAACAAAGACGCCGAGAACTTCACGCTCGGCTGGACGCCGGTGGAGGACACGACCCAGTTCCACGAGGTCATCCCCCACGACGAGGCGGTGCGGCTCGAGTCGGCCGACGCGTTCGCCGACCACGTGGTGGTCTCGATGCGCCGCGCCGGGCTCTCGCAGGTCGCCATCCTCGGAGGCGAGGACGGCCGGTTGACGGAGATCGCGTTCGACGAGCCGATCTACTCGGTCGGGCTCGGGGAGAACCCGGACTACGACTCGCGGCAGATCCGCCTCGGCTACACCTCGCTCGTGACGCCGTCCTCGGTGTACGACTACGACATCGACGCCGCCGAGCTGCGCCTGCGCAAGCGGACCCCCGTCCTCGGCGACTTCGACCCGGCGGACTACGTGCAGTACCGCGAGTGGGCGACCGCCGCGGACGGCACGAAGGTGCCGATCTCGATCGTCGCCAAGCAGGGCGTCACGGCCGACGGGACCGCGCCGTGCCTGCTGTACGGGTACGGCTCGTACGAGCACTCGATCGACCCGTACTTCTCGATCGCGCGACTGAGCCTGCTCGACCGCGGCGTGGTCTTCGCGATCGCGCACATCCGCGGCGGCGGCGAGATGGGCCGGCAGTGGTACGAGCAGGGCAAGCTGCTCCACAAGCGGAACACGTTCACCGACTTCGTGGACTGCGCCGAGCACCTCGTCGACGTCGGCTGGGCCGCACCGGACCGGATCGTCGCCCGCGGCGGGTCCGCCGGCGGGCTGCTCATGGGCGCGGTCGCGAACCTCGCCCCGGAGCGGTTCGCGGGGGTGCTCGCGGACGTGCCGTTCGTGGACGCGCTCAACACGATCCTCGACCCGACGATGCCGCTCACCGTCATCGAGTGGGAGGAGTGGGGCAACCCGCTCGAGTCCCCCGAGGTGTACGAGTACATGAAGTCGTACTCGCCCTACGAGAACATCGCCGACGTGCGGTACCCGTCGATCCTGGCCGTGACCAGCCTGAACGACACGCGCGTGGGCTTCCACGAGCCCGCGAAGTGGATCGCGAAGCTGCGGCACGAGAGCCCGAACTCGGACGTGCTGCTGAAGACCGAGATGGAGGCCGGGCACGGCGGCCGCTCCGGGCGCTACGACGCCTGGGAGGAAGAGGCCTTCAACCTGGCCTGGGTGCTTGACAAGCTGGGCGCAGCCCAGATTGCCTTGGCGGAGTAGCTGGGCGCAGCCCAGATTGCCTTGGCGGAGTAGCTGGGCGCAGCCCAGATCGCCTTGGCGGAGTAGCTGGGCGCAGCCCAGATCGCCTTGGCAGAGTAGCTGGGCCCAGCCCAGATCGCCTTGGCGGAGCAGCTCGGCGCCGCCGGGCAAGCCATGGGTATTGAGGAGGGCCCGGCCCCGTGACGATTCACGGAGGCCGGGCCCTTCGGCTATTCGGGGCGTTCCTCGTCGTCTGGTGGGACCTCGCGGCGCTGCTCGGCCGCGTCGGCCGGGTCGACCTCGTCGGGGAGCAGCCCCTCCGGCGCCTCGACGGCCTCCTCCGGGTCGTCGTCGGCCGGAGGCTCCGCCGAATCCGCCAGGTCGAACTCGGACAACTCGTCGGACTCGTCCGCCCATTCCTGGTGATAGTTCATATAACCAACCGTAGACGCGCCCAAGCCCGCCCGGCCAGTGAACCACCAGGTAGCCTGAGTTATGCCTTCACACGGCTGTGGGCAATACTTCATCTCGACGCAATAGTTCGAGGCCATCAGACAGCGGCGTCTGAGTCCCGCCCCCGGTCGGGGAGCAATCAACGACTTGTCTAAGGAGCTGGCAGCATGCCTATCGCAACACCCGAGGAATACAACGAGATGCTCGACCGGGCGAAGGCTGGCTCCTTCGCCTACCCGGCCATCAACGTGACCTCGACCCAGACGCTCAACGCCGCGCTGGCCGCGTTCGCCGAGGCCGAGTCCGACGGCATCGTCCAGGTCTCCACCGGCGGCGCCGAGTACCTCTCCGGGCCCACCATCAAGGACAAGGTGACCGGCTCGGTCGCCCTGGCCGCCGCGGCCCACGAGATCGCCAAGAACTACCCGGTCAAGGTCGCGCTCCACACCGACCACTGCCCGAAGAACAACCTCGACTCGTTCGTGCGCCCCCTCCTCGCCATCAGCGAGGAGCGCGTCGCGCGCGGCGAGCTCCCCCTCTTCCAGTCCCACATGTGGGACGGCTCGGCCGTGCCGATGCAGGAGAACCTCGAGATCGCTCAGGAGCTCCTCGCCCGCACCGCGAAGGCCAACATCATCCTCGAGATCGAGATCGGCGTCGTCGGCGGCGAAGAGGACGGCGTCGAGGCCGAGATCAACGAGAAGCTCTACACCACCGTCGAAGACGGCCTCGCCACCGTCGAAGCGCTCGGCGCCGGCGAGAAGGGCCGCTACATGACGGCCCTGACCTTCGGCAACGTGCACGGCGTGTACAAGCCGGGCAACGTGCACCTCCGCCCCGAGATCCTCAAGGAGATCCAGGACGCGGTCGGCGCCAAGGTCGGCAAGGACAAGCCGTTCGACCTCGTCTTCCACGGCGGCTCCGGCTCCACCGCGCAGGAGATCTCCGACGCGGTCGACCACGGCGTCATCAAGATGAACATCGACACCGACGCCCAGTACGCGTTCACCCGCCCGGTCGTCGACCACATCTTCCGCAACTACGACGGCGTGCTCAAGGTCGAGGGCGAGGTCGGCAACAAGAAGGCCTACGACCCGCGCGCCTACGGCAAGCTCGCCGAGGCCGGCATGGCCGCCCGCATCGTCGAAGCCTGCCAGCAGCTCCGCTCGGCCGGCAACAAGATCAATTGACCTTCCCTTCCCCGCAAGGGGAAGGTTTCACCTCATCGCTGAGGGTCGTTTCCTGTTTCGACGCCCGCAGCCCTGGAGGTGGATGCCTCCGGGGTCTTACACGGGCTCCGCAGGCTTTGTCGACCGAAGGTTCGGGTCGCGCCGCAGGCGCGGCCCGAACCTCGCTTTCGGCCAACACCGCCAGCCCGGCGGCAAGAATGTTCTTCGCGGCGTTGACATCCCGGTCATGCCGGGCGCCGCATCGCGGGCATGCCCATTCACGGACCGCCAGTGACAGTGTCTCGTTCTTGAACCCGCACCCGGGAGAGGAACACCGCTTCGAGGTGGCCTCCCAGCGGTCGATGACCACCAGTCGCTTGCCCGCTTGAGCGCACTTGGCCTCCAGCAGAACCCGGAACCGCCGCCAGCCCATCCGCGCGATCGCACGGGCGAGACACCGGTTCTTCACCATCGCCGAGACCCGCAGGTCCTCGATGCAGATCAAGTCGTACTCCCGGACCAGCCGAGTGGTGGCCTGCTGCAGCATGTCCTCCCGGGCCTGGCGCTCCTTGCGGTAGGCGCGAGCAGCCTTGCGCCGCGCCTTCTCGAGGTTCTTCGAGCCGGACTCCTTGCGAGCCATCCGCCGCTGGTACCGCCTGCGGTTAGTCTCCTTCCGCTTTAGGTCAGGGGCCGCGAGCACCGCAGCCCCGTCGGAGGGCACTCCGAATTCGCGGATGCCCAGATCGACGCCGACAGACCTGCCGGAAGGCTCCGGACGCTCTGGCTGCTGGTCCTCGGACAGCTCGGCATTGAGCGCCGCCCACCACGAACCATCCGGCTCGCAGGTCACGGCCAGGCTGGAGATGTCCAGATCGCCGGGAGCGAGGTCGAAGGTCCACACCCACCGCACCGGGCGCTCCATCTTCGCGAGGTGCAGCTCCCCGTCGCGCACCCTGAACGCCGATCTGGTGAGGGTCATCGAGGCCTTGTGCCCCCGGACCTTGAACCGGGGATATGCAGCGCGCCCGGCGAAGAAGTTCGTGAACGCCCGCTGCTGGCGGCGCAACGACTGCTGCAGCGGGACCGCCGAGACCTCATTGAGGAAGGCCAGATCCGGATCGCGCTTCAACATGGTCAAGTAGGCGGACGCTTCGCGAAACGAAGTCGACTTCCCTTCGGCAGCCCAGCGTTCGCGCCGCCAGGCCAGCACCCTGTTCCAGACCAGGCGCGCGCATCCCATGGTGCGCAGCAGGAACGCCGCCTGGTCTGGATCGGGATAGAGCCGGACACGGAACCCTTTGCGCATCAGACGACGCTATCCGGCGACTCCGACATTTCGCGCTGCGGCAGTTCGACACGGTCGCGGTGGGCGTAGGCGAGAAACGCTTCATCGACGATGCGGCGGATATGCCCGGCGGTCCTCGCCCAGTCGAGATGTTCCGGAGCGCCGATGAAGCGCGGCTCTCCGGTGTCGAGGTCGGCCACGATCCCTGTGCGGCCGAACGCTCGCGAAGGTCACGCGGATGCGCGCCTGACCGGGCAGTCGGCAGAAGCGCGCGACCCGCTTGTCGATGACGGGCGCGGAAAGCACCGGGAGGCCGAGGGTGCCCAGCGAGCGCAGATAGTCGTTGCGGACCGTGCGCTTCAAGAGCAGGTTGAGGGACGAGTGAGGAATGAGCCCGGAACCCGCGAGTCAGATGGCCCAGCTGAACCGTGCGGTCTGGCGCAAGTCGAGCCGAAGCTCTGACTCCGGCAACGGCCAGTGCGTGGAAGTGGCCGGGCTGGTTTCGGCTGTCGCTGTTCGTGACTCGAAGTTGCCCACCGAGGGCGAGTTCCCGCACCTGCTGGTGAACCCCGGTGACTGGTCGGCCTTCCTTGCCGGTGTCAAGTCCGGCGAGCGCCGTTAGCAAGGCCCGCAAGTAAACGAGGGCCCGGCCGCGTATTGCGGCCGGGCCCTTCGCGTGCCCTCCGGCAAACCGGGGACACCGGATCGGGGCGGAAACTGGTAGATGTGGACGATGACGTTCAATGTGCGTGTCGCCCTCTGGTTCCCACTGGTCCTCTCGGGCTTCATCGGACCGTTCGGCGTCGCCAGCGCGATCTCCGGCTACCGCAGCGGGGACTGGTTCGAACTGTTCTCGGGCATCAGCGCCGTGTTCAGCGTGACCGTCGTGCTGGTTTTCGTGTTCCGCGGCTTCGCGCTCGTCAAGGTCACTCCGGTCCGGATCCGCAGCCACACCCAGACGGGCCCGTTCTCGGTCGCGCTCCACCCAACCGACCGGCTCACCGTCTGGGACGACCGCCTGTTCGTCGTGCACGCCAACGGGTACTCGACCGAGGTGCCCGTCTACCGGATACTGCTGCGCGACGCGGACTGGCAGCGCTTCATCGCGGAAGTCGCCCGCACGTGGGCGCCGCCGTACCACCGGACCCGATGACGCAGCGGGGGCGGCGGGCCATCGGCCTGCCGCCCCGCTTTCGCTCGGGCTACTTCTTGAACCAGACCGTTGATCCGGCCGGGAGGGTGCCGTTCTCCAAGGGGGTGCTGGCGAGGATGACTTCGGTGCCGTAGCCGGCGACCGGGACGGGCTCGTCGCTGAAGTTCACGACGCAGACGACGGCGCCGTTGTCGAACGCGAACGCCTCGTCGCCCGGGTCGGCCAGCCAGGTGAGGCCCGTGACGCTGCCGCGCAAGGTCTTGCGGAGGTTGATCGCGGCCCGGTAGAACTCGAGCGTCGAGCCCTCCACGCCGTCCTCGGCCTCCACCGAGAGGCCCGACCAGTCCGCGGGCTGCGGGAGCCAGGAGCCGCCCGTGCCGAAGCCGAGCGAAGCGCCCTCGCGGGTCCACGGGAGCGGGACGCGGCAGCCGTCGCGGCCGATCTGCTCCCCGTTGGTGCGGAAGAACGTCGGGTCCTCGCGGACCTCGGCGGGCAGGTCCAGGACCTCGTTGAGGCCCAGTTCCTCGCCCTGGTAGACGTACACGACGCCGGGGAGGGAGAGGAGGAGCTGCGTGGCGGCCTTCGCGCGGGCCAGGCCCTGGGCGCCGCCGCCGTAGCGGGTCACGTGCCGCTGCACGTCGTGGTTGGAGAGCACCCACGTGCAGGGGGCGCCGACGCCGGCGTTGTTCGCGATCTCCGCGTCGATCGCCTTGCGGAAGTCCGCGGCCCTGAACGGCGCGAGCACGAGGTCGAAGTTGAACGCCTGGTGGAGCTCGTCGGGGCGCAGGTAGAGGGCGCGGCGCTCGGCCGAGTCCGTCCACGCCTCCGCGACGAAGATCCGGTCCCCGTCGTACTCCTCGATGATCGGGCGCCACGTGCGGTAGATGTCGTGCACGCCGTCCTGGTCGAAGAACGGCGCCAGGGTCGTGCCGATCATCTCGATCGTGCCGTCCCCGCCCGTGTCCGGCAGGCCCTCGGCCTTCACCATGCCGTGCGCGACGTCGATGCGGAACCCGTCCACGCCCCGGTCCAGCCAGAACCGCAGGATCGACTGGAACTCCTCGTGGACCTCCGGGTTCTCCCAGTTCAGGTCGGGTTGCGTGGAGTCGAAGAGGTGCAGGTACCACTGCTGGCCGTCGTCGGTCTTCGTCCACGCCGGGCCGCCGAAGATCGACTGCCAGTTGTTCGGCGGCACATCCGGATTCGCCTGGTCCACGTCGCGGAACCAGTACCGGGCCCGCTCGGGCGAACCCGGGCCCGCCGCCAGCGCGGCCTTGAACCACTCGTGCTCCGAGGAGGTGTGGTTCGGGACGAGGTCGGCGATGAGGCGGATGCCGTGCTCGTGGGCGGTTTCGAGCATCCGGTCGAAGTCGTCGAGGTCGCCGAAGCGCGGTTCGATGGCCCGGTAGTCCGAGACGTCGTAGCCGGCGTCGTTCTGCGGGGAGGCGAAGAACGGCGAGAGCCAGATGGCGTCGACGCCGAGCTTCGCCAGGTACGGGATGCGGCTGCGGACACCCTCGAGGTCGCCCATGCCGTCGCCGTCCGCGTCGGCGAACGACCGCGGGTACACCTGGTAGATGACCGCGTCGCGCCACCACTGTTCACTCATCGCTGCAAGGCCTTTCAGTCTTCTCGGGGTGCCGCACCGGTGGAACCGCGTACGACGAGTTCGGGTCGGAACAGGTATTCCGACGACGGGGTGGGTTGCCCGGCGATCTCGTCGAGCAGGGCCCGGGCGGCGGCGGTCGCGATGTCGCGGACCGGTTGCCGCACGGTCGTGAGCGGGGGGTTGGTGTGGGCGATGAGGGGCGAGTCGTCGTAGCCGACGACGGAGAAGTCGTGCGGGACGTTCATGCCGCGTTCTTCGGCGGCGCGGATCGCTCCCAGCGCCATCATGTCCGAGCCGCAGACGACGGCGGTGGCGCCGCGGTCGATGAGGCGGGAGGCGGCGGCGTGGCCGCCCTGCTCGCCGAAGAGGGTGAGCTCGATGAGTTCGGGGCCGACGTGCTGCATGGCGGCGCGGTATCCGGAGATCTTGCGGCGCACGGGCTAGTACCGGTCGGGGCCGGAGACGAGGCCGATGCGTTCGTGGCCGAGGCCTGCAAGGTGTTCCACGGCGATGCGGGCGGCGACGACGTCGTCGCAGGAGAAGGAGGCCGCCTGGACGCCTTCGGGGTGGCCGGTCACGAATGCGACGGGGAGGCGTTTGTCCTTGAGCTCCTGGTAGCGCTCGGTGCTCGCGGTGGTGTCGGCGTGGAGGCCGGACACGAAGATGATGCCGGCGACGGCCCTCTCCCGGAGCATCTCCACGAACTCGTCCTCGGAGACCCCGCCGGGGGTCTGGGTGCAGAGGACGGGGGTGTAGCCGGAGCCGGCGAGCACATTGGAGATCGTCTGCGCGTAGAGCGGGAAGATCGGGTTCTCGAGTTCGGGCACGACGAGGCCGATGAGGCCGATGGCGTGCTTGCGCAGCGCCTGGGGGCGTTCGTATCCGAGCACGTCGAGGGCAGTGAGGACGGACTGTCGGGTCTGCTGACCGACGCCGGGTTTGTCGTTGAGGACCCGGGACACCGTGGCCTCACTGACCCCGGCCTGCCGGGCGATGTCAGAGAGTCGAAGCCGCATGATGACAGCGTAGCCTATCTGAAATTTGGCAACAGTTTGGTTGCAAGGGTTTCCTGTTTCTGAAACATCTTGCTAACCTTCGAGGAAGTTCGGGGCGCGAGCCCCCGGTCACCGGCCCCCGCCCCCGGGGCCCCTCAATGAGGAGAGAACAGACATGCGCAGAAGGACCCTGGGTATCACCGCCGTCTCGGCCGCCGCCCTCGGCGCGGCCGCCGCCTGCGGTTCGGACGACGGCGACACGGCCGGCGGCGACGCCCCCGAGTTCTCGGGCGAACTGGTCATCTGGGCCGACGAGACCCGCACCCCCGTGCTCAAGGAGTTCGTGAAGAACTTCGAGCAGCAGGTCGGCGTCAAGGTCACCGTCGAGGAGCACGTGGAGACCCTCCGCGAGGACTACCTCACCGCCACCGAGCAGGGCCAGGGCCCCGACATCGTCGTGGGCGCGCACGACTGGGCCGGGCAGTACGCCGGCGCCGGCGCGGTCGCCAACATCACGCTCACCGCCGACCAGCAGGCCTCCCTCAACGAGACCGCCGTCAAGGCCTTCACCGTGGACGGCAACGTCTACGGCGTCCCCTACGCCCTCGAGAACCTGGCCCTCATCCGCAACACCGACCTCGCCCCCGAGGCCCCCGCGACGTTCGAGGAGCTCGTCGAGGCCGGCAAGGCCGCGGGCACCGACGAGGTCGTCATGATGGAGGTCAGCGTCAACGGCAACGCCTACAACGCCTACCCGCTGTTCTCCTCCATGGGCGGCTACCTGTTCAAGGACGACGGCACCGGCACCCTCGACCCGACGGACGTCGGCGTCGACTCCCCCGGCGGCGTCGCGGCGTTCGAGAAGTTCGCCGAGCTCGGCGCGGACGGCGTCCTCAAGACCACCTACGACGCCACGAACTGCACGCCGTTCTTCGTCGACGGCAAGACCGCGTTCCTCATCTCCGGCCCGTGGGCGCTCACCGACGTCCAGGGCGCCGGCCTCAACTACGAGGTCACCGCCATCCCCGGCTTCGCGGGCCAGGGCCCGGCCGCGCCGTTCCTCGGCGTCCAGGGCTTCTACGTCTCCTCGAAGGCCAAGAACGCCGTGTTCGCGCAGGAGTTCGTCTCCAACTACGTGCTCACCGAGGACCTGCAGCTGAAGCTCGCCGAAGCCGGCGGGCGCGTCCCCGCGCTCACCGCCGCCGCCGAGACCTACACCGCCGGCAGCGCCGACGCCCAGGGCTTCGCCGCCGCCGGCGAGAACGCCGTCCCCATGCCGAACATCCCCGCCATGGACGCCGTCTGGGAGCCCTTCGGCCGCGCCGAGGCCGACGCGATCGACGGCGCCTCCACCGGTGCCGAGGCCGCCGCCACCGCCGCGCAGACCATCCGCGACGCCGTCGGCGCCTAGCCCCCAGCGCCCTCCCGCTCACCTCCGACCAGCGAAGGAACGAACGAACGGTGCTCGAACAACCCTCCCGGACGGCCGGCTCCGCCACCGCCGCGGGCCTGATCATCAAGATCGCGGTACTCGCGGTGGTCGCCGCGCTGGCCGTCTGGGCGGCGTTGCCGCTCATCGCGGCCGAGGCCTGGTGGGGCCTCGGCCTCGAGGCGGCCATCGTCGCCGTCGTCTACTACGTCTACCTGCAGCGCCGCGCGATCCAGTTGAAATACCTGGTCCCCGGCACGCTGCTGCTCATCGCCTTCCAGATCCTCCCGGTCTTCCTCACCGTCGGGACCTCCTTCTCCAACTACGGGGACGGGCACCGGGTCCACAAGGACCAGGCCGTCGAGGCGATCATCGCCGCCGGCGTCCAGCAGACCCCCGGCGGCGCCACCTACCTCTTCTCCGTCGGCGAATCCTCCACCGGCGACCTCACCCTCCTCCTCACCGACCAGCGGGACGGCTCCACCTGGGCCGGCACCGAAGAGGGCCTCGCCGAACTGCCCGAAGCGACCGTGGACGCCGCCGGGCGCATCACCGCCGCCCCCGGGTACACGGTGTGGGACCTCGCCGAACTCAACGAGCGCCAAGCCGAGCTCACCGAACTGGCCGTCCCCACGGGTGACGACTCCGGAATCAAGGTGCAGGGCCTCTCCGCGTTCGAAGGCACCTCCACCCGCTCCTACGACGCCGGCTGCGACTGCATCACCGACACCGCCACCGGCACGGTCTGGTACGCCGACAACGAGGAAGGCTCCTTCCTCACCGAGGACGGCGAGGCCGCCCTCGTGGGCTGGCGCGTGAACATCGGCGCCGACAACTACCTCGGCGTCCTCACCGACCCCGACATCCGCGGCCCGTTCCTCGGCATCTTCACCTGGAACGTCCTCTTCGCCGCCGGATCCGTCCTCTTCACCTTCGCCATCGGCCTCGGCACCGCCATGGCCCTCAACAAGCCCTCGATGCGCGGCACCAAGGTGTACCGGACCCTCATGATCCTGCCGTACGCCATGCCGTCCTTCGCGATGCTGCTCGTGTGGGCCCAGATGTTCAACCGCGACTTCGGGCTCGTCAACGACCTGTTCGGCCTCAGCGTCAACTGGTACGGCGGCACCTGGTCGGCCCGCGCGATGGTCCTCATCGCGAACACCTGGCTCGGCTGGCCCTACATGTTCCTCATCTGCCTCGGCGCGCTCCAGGCCCTGCCCTCGGACTCGCTCGAAGCCGCGAAGATCGACGGCGCCACCGGGCTCACGGCCTTCCGCAAGATCACCCTGCCGCTGCTGCTCATCGCCCTCACGCCGCTGCTCATCTCCTCGTTCGCGTTCAACTTCAACAACTTCAACGCGATCGAACTGCTCTCCGGCGGCAGCCCCTTCCGCGCCGGCGACGCCGTCGGCGGCACCGACCTCCTCATCACCTACGCGTTCCGGCAGGCCTTCGGCGCCACCACCGCCGACTACGGCTTCGCCAGCGCCATCAGCGTGTTCATCTTCCTCATCGTGGCCACGATGTCCGCGGTCATGTTCCGCTTCACCCGCAACCAGGAGGACGTGTACTCATGACCGCTCCAGCAGTGCAGCGTGAAGACGCCGTGGACCGCGGGAACGCGGCGACGCGCGGAGGCGCGGTCAAGCGCAAGGGCCGCAACCCGTTCGTGAAATGGGCCGGCGAGTTCGGGTGGCGCCACCTCATCGCCGTGGCCGTGCTCGCGTTCGGGCTCGTGCCGATCGTGTACGTGATCTTGGTGGCGTTCAACCCGAACGGGACGCTCTCCTCGACGAGCCTCCTGCCGACCTCGTTCGGGTTCGGGAACTTCCAGAAGCTGTTCACCGACCCGAACGTGCCGTTCGGGCGGTGGTTCCTGAACTCGCTCGTGATCGCGGTCCCGGCGGCGTTCGTCTCGATCTTCATCTCGTCGCTCGCCGCGTACGCGTTCAGCCGCTTCCGGTTCAAGGGGCGGCGGCCGATGCTGCTGTTCCTGCTGCTGATCCAGATGTTCCCGGCGTTCCTCGCGGTCGTCGCGCTGTACCTGATCTTCGGGAACATCGGCGAGTTCTACCCCGTTGCGGGCCTGAACACGAAGCTGGGGCTCATGCTCGTGTACATGGGCGGGGCGCTCGGCGTCTCGACGTGGCTCATGAAGGGCTTCTTCGACACGATCCCGAAGGAGCTCGACGAGGCCGCCACGATCGACGGGGCGACGCACGCGCAGATCTTCTTCGGGATGATCCTGCCGCTCGCGGCGCCGATCATCGCGATCTCGGGGATCCTCGCGTTCGTGGGCACCATGAACGACTTCATCCTCGCGTCGCTGTTCCTCACCGACCGGCCCGAGATGACCCT
This sequence comes from Glycomyces lechevalierae, assembly GCF_027622945.1. GTDB lineage: Bacteria > Actinomycetota > Actinomycetes > Mycobacteriales > Micromonosporaceae > Glycomyces > Glycomyces rutgersensis. The sequence goes on from NZ_JAPZVQ010000016.1 coordinate 119,125, forward strand.
CGCCGTGGGGTTGAAGACGCTGACGGCGGACAACTCGCCGGCGAGCTACTTCGGGATCTTCGCCGCGGGCACCCTGCTCACCTCGATCCTCACGGTCGCGGTGTTCATGAGCCTGCAGCGCTACATCGTCTCCGGCCTCACGGGCGGAGCCGTGAAGGGCTAGGGGTTGCGAGCGACCACTGCTCGACACACCGGCGGCCGCACCGGCAGCGGACGCCGAAGGCCCGGGTTCCGGAGAGCCTCCCTCTCCGGGGTCCGGGCCTTTTCGCGTGCGCGCCTACCAGTGCGGGGGGCGTTCGGCGAGGAGGTCGAGGTCGCGGACCGAGAACTCGGACCTGCGGGGGCGCCGGGCGGGGGCCTCGCCCCAGCCGCGGTCGGTGTCGTCGGAGGTCTGGTCGGGGAGCACCGAGAAGTCCTCGTCGAGCTCCACAGCACGCAGGTCGTCGGAGCCGATACGTTCGTCGTCGGAGACAGCCATGCTCCGACTGTACTTCAGGCGGTCCGGAGGGCGGCAACGACGAGGCCCTGAACACCCGGTGAACGGGGGTTCAGGGCCTTGTCGGGGTTGGCTACCGCGCGACGCCGACGAGCTCATAGCCGGCTTCGTCGACGGCCTCGCGGACCTGGTCGACGGTGAGGGCGGCCGCGCTCTTGACGGTGACCTCGCCCGTCTCGAGGGCGACGTCGACGTTCTCGACGCCGGGGAGGGCGCTGATCTCCTGGGTGACGCTGCCAGCGCAGTGGCCGCAGGTCATGCCCTTGACTTCGTACACGGTTTCCATGTCGGCTCCTTCGGTCCGGTGGTGGGTGTTCAGGTTCTGAGCAGTCGGGCCACCGCGTCCGAGGCCTCTTTGACCTTGGCTTCGGCGGCGGTCGGGTCACCCGAGGTCTGCGCTTCGGCGACGCAGTGGGCCAGGTGGCCTTCGAGGAGGTTGAGCGCCACGGCCTGGAGGCCCTTGGTGGACGCCGAGATCTGCGTCAGAATGTCGATGCAGTACTGGTCGTCGTCGACCATGCGCTGGATGCCGCGGATCTGGCCCTCGATGCGCTTGAGGCGGCGCGTGAGCGCGGCCTTGTCCCCGTGGTACCAGTAGTGGTCGTCGTGGCCGGGCGCCTGCGGTGCCGGGGGCGTCTCGCCGGCGACTCCGGTGCGGTCGGTCTGCTCGCTCATGTCGCGCCTTTCAGGTGCTCAGTCCTCCAGCCGCCATCATATACCCCTAAGGGGTATCTCGGCAACTGCTTGTCAGCCAGGTGCAGCGGCCCGTAGTATTCCGTGCCATTGTGCGAAAAATTCTCCCCCCGCCCTTGTCAAGGGCCACAAGGGCCTCTAACGTGAACGCGTCGCACCGGAAACTCGGGGGCACCCCGCCGCCCGCCGCGCGACACCGCCGAATCGACGGGCCCCAGCCTGCTTCGAACCGGGGAACCAGCAGTCGGCGTTTCCACGCAGAGCCGACGGGGTGAATCGCGTCCTCGGGCGCGTAGGGCGACCCTTCCTTCCGCCCGAACCCGACAGCTAACCCGGTAGGCGGCCAAAGGAAGGAGCGCCTCCCTGGTGCGTACCCGGCGAATCACTGCCGCCCTCGCGGCCGCAGCCCTGCTCCCCGTGACCGCGACCCTGTTCACGACCTCCGCCGCCAGCGCGCAGTCGAGCGAGGAGATCCAGGACGAGATCGACCAGCGCCACGACGACCTCGAGAAGGTCATCGAGGACTACAACGCCAAGCGCGAAGAGCTCGACGACGCGAACGCCCTCATCGACGAGATCGAGGCGCAGCTCCCCGCGCTCGAGGCGTCCACCGCCGCGGCGAACGAGGCGCTCGACCAGTACGCCGCCTCGGCATACGCCGGCGGCGACTTCGCCATGGTGAACTCCGTGCTCGACGGCGACCCCGCCGACTTCGCCGACCGCCTCATGTACCTCGACAGCCTCTCCTCGTCCGAGAACGCGGCGCTGCAGGCGAACCTGGCGCAGATCCAGGAGCTCGAGGACCGCCGCGCGGAACTCCAGACGCTCAAGGACAGCGCCGACGAGATCCTCGGCCAGATCGAGAAGCAGCAGGACGAGATCGAGGCCGAGATCGACGACCTCGAAGAGGACTACGACGACGCCTACGCCGAAGAGCACCCCTCGCAGACCGAGTACGACTACGAGGGCTCGTCCGCCGCGGTGGCGTTCGCCGTCGACCAGCTCGGCGAGCCGTACGTGTACGGCGACGCCGGACCGGACTCGTGGGACTGCTCGGGGCTGACGCAGCAGGCGTGGGCCGCGGCCGGGGTGAGCCTCTCGCACAACGCCGCCATGCAGTGGGACGAGACCGCGCGGATCTCCCGCGACGAGCTCCAGGAAGGCGACCTCGTCTTCTACAACGACCTCGCGCACGTGGGCATGTACATCGGCGACGGCGAGATCATCCACGCCCCGAACTCGACCACGGTCGTGAAGATCGTCGACATCGACTACGGCGGCAGCATCGTCGGCTACGGGCGCCCCTAGCGGGGAAGGGCATCGTCCGGGCCTTCACGGCCCGGGAAGACTCCCCGGCGGCGGCACCGGCGGTTCCGATTGCTGACCCTGCTGCTGACCCGCAATGCGCCGATACCGCCGTCGGGGACTGCGTTTCATAGTAGAGAGACCCGTGCGGGCCGCCTCGGGCGCGCGGAACTCCCAGTCGAAGCGGAGGTCCCGGCCGGTGCCGCCCGCCG
>NZ_JAPZVQ010000016.1:121840-123746 GCF_027622945.1 Glycomyces lechevalierae
CCGCGGGGGGGGCCCGGTGTTAAATTGCCCTGCCCCGGGGGGGGGCCCCGGGGGCGCCCCCCACGGGTCTCGTTTCACGCCAAGCGACTCAGGCCGCCTCGGGCTCGGTGAACTCCCAGTCGAAGCGGTGGTACCGGCCGGTGCCGCCCTCCTGCCAGGGCTTGGGGCCCTCGAGGGGGCGGTAGCCGATGCCCATGGCGTGCAGGCGCTCCAGGTGCGCGGGGAGGCGTTCGAGGACCGGGTCGGCTTCGCGCACTGCGACATTCGTCCAGGCGACCTCGGCGAGGACCGCGAGGCGCGGGAACGCCGCGTACTCGACGTCGCGCGGGTTCGGCAGGTACTCCGACCACAGCTGGGCCTGGACGCCGAGGATGCGGGACTCGTCGATCCCGGGCGGGGCCGGGTCCCACGCGGCGACCTTCTCGATCGGGGTGAGGCCGTGGATGCGCAGCGGCTCGCGCGGGTCGTCGCTCTCGTAGTGGTCGAAGTAGACGTGCGTCTGCGGGCTGACGAGGACCTCGTGCCCGGCCTCGAGGGCCTTCTCGACGTACGCCTGGGTGCGCCAGACCTGCACGGCCGCTTCGGGGGGCGCGCCGCCGTCGAGGATCTCGTCCCAGCCGATCACGCGCTTGCCCATCGCCGCCAGGTGCTCGCAGAACACGCGGGTGAACCAGGCCTGGACGCCGTGCACGTCCGCCATGCCCTCGCGCTCCATGAGCGCGCGGGCGACCGGGGAGGACTCCCACTGCGTCATCGGGACCTCGTCGCCGCCGATGTGGACGAACGGGCCGTCGAAGACCTCGCCGATCGCGGTGTACGCCTCGAGCGCGAAGTCGAGCGCGGCCTGGGTGGGCTCCAGGACCTCCTCGAAGACGCCGAACGTGGGGCAGACCGGCTTGTCCTGGCCCGCACCGAGTTCGGGGTAGGCCGCGAGTACCGCGCGGGCGTGCCCGGGGAGGTTGATCTCGGGCACGATCATGACGTGCCGCTCGCGCGCGTAGGACGCGATCTCGCGCAGGTCCGAGACGGAGAAGAACCCGCCGTGCGGGGTCGGCTCGTAGCCGTCGTCGCTGCGGGCGTGGCCGATCTTCGTCGCGGCCCGCCAGGACCCGATCTCGGTGAGCCTCGGGCGGGTCGGCACCTCGAACCGCCACCCCTGGTCGTCGGTGAGGTGCAGGTGGACGACGTTGAGCCGGTGGAGCCAGGCCCGGTCGATCATCTTGAGCACGAAGTCCTTGGGCTGGAAGTGCCGCGCGACGTCGAGCATCACGCCGCGCCAGCGCAGGCGCGGCTCGTCGACGATGCTCACGAGCGGCACGACCGGCTCGGCCGCGGGGGCCTCGCGCAGGGAGTCCGCGGGCAGGAGCTGGCGGAGCGTGGCGATGCCGCGGGCGATCCCGGCCGGGTGCGCGGCGGTCAGGTCCACGCCGTCGGGGGCGACGTCGAGCCGGTAGGCCTCGGCGGCGGTCGTGAAGTCCGCGGGACGCTCGCCCGCGAGGGCGAGGCGCAGGACGCGGCCTCCCGCAGGGCCCTCTGCGGTGCCCTGCACGACGGGCAGGCGCAGGCCGGTGCCGCGGTTGAGCTGGTCGGAGAGGAGCCAGCCCAGGGCGTGCAGCTCGGGGTCGGCGGCGATGGCGCTGAGGAGGCGCAGGTCGAGGTCGCCGTCTGCGGCGGTGAGCTGCTGCGGCTGCGGGATCAGCGAGATGCGGCGCTGCATGTGCGGGGGCTCCTGTGGTGGTCGTGGCGCTGGCCGGCTCGCGTGGCTTCGCGGGCCCGGGGGTGGGCGGGGGCGGTGTCGCGGCCCCGCCGAATTAGTTCAGTTTATTTATAATATAGGGCCGCGCCGCGGTCGGCCAGTGCGGCGAGCGTTTCCGCTCCCCCTCCCGGCCGACCGCGGCGCGCGGCA
>NZ_JAPZVQ010000016.1:123756-137996 GCF_027622945.1 Glycomyces lechevalierae
TTCCCACCCCGGCCCGCGCCCGCGGGGGGGGGGGGGGGCGCCGGGGCCCCCCCCCCCCCCCCCCCCCCGGGCCCCCGCGGCACTGCTTCTCGAATCCGGCGTACCCGCTAGCGGACCACCGGCAACTGCTGCGTCCGGTCCATGTCCGAACCGTCCCGCTGCTTGTTGATCGGCAGCGGCGCCGACTCGGACTCGAAGACCCCCAGCGACATCGGCGACTCGTACCCGCTGCCCGCCGACGGCAGGTCGAAGCCCGACCCGCTCGACGCACTCAACGAACTCGACGACCCCGCCGACGACCCCGCGAGCGTCGGCTCCTCCTCGCCCGAGACCAGACCCAGCTGACGGCGCAGATCCGTCAGGTTCGAACCCGCACTGTCGCGCTGGCGCGACAACGCCTCGACCTCCTCGGCCAGCGGGTGCACGCGCTCGGCGGCCCGCTCCTCGGCGGTGCGGCGCAACCGCTCCGCCTCCTTCGCCGCGTCGGCCTTCACGACCTTCGACTGCTCGACCGCGCGGTGCAGCGCGTCCTTCGCCTGCTGGTCGGCCTCCTCGCGGCGCTCCACCGAACGGTTCTCCGCACTGCGGGCCCGCTCCTCGGCCAGCGCCAACCGGTCCTCCGCCTCCGACACGATCCGCTGCGCGGTCGCGATCGCCTGCTGGTGCCGGTCGGCCTCCTCCTTCTGCGCCCGCTCGCGCCGGTCCGCCTCCGCCAGGATGAGCTCCTGCGTCTTCTTCTTGCGGTGCTCGGCGGCCTCGGCCAGGAGCCGCTGCGCGGCGTTGCGCTGCTCGTCCGACTCGCGGGCGGCATGCGCCTTCAACTCGGTGACCTCGCGCTCGGCCGTGGCCCGCTGGACCGCGATCTCCCGCTCGGCCTGCGAGCGGGTCTTCTCGGCCTCCGCGCGCGACTGCGACTGCGCCGTCTGCGCCTCGCGGTGGGCGTCGGCAAGGGCCAGATCGTGGTTGCGGCGGGCGTTCTCGCGCAGCTCGGTCGTCTCGTTCACCGCTCGGGCGCGGATCTCCGTGACGTCCTGGTCGGTGGTGGCCGTGATCTCGGCGGCCTCCGTGTGGGCCGTGCGCATCATCGACTCGGCCTCGGCGCGCGCCTCGTTCAGCATCGCCGCGGCCTGGCGCTTCGCGTCGGCCTTCTGGACGCCCGCGTCCTGCTCGGCGGCGCGCAGGATCTTCTCGACGCGCGCGCCGAGCCCGGCCAGTGTCGGGGCCTCGGCCTCGGCGATCTGCGTGGCCCGGTCGGTCACGCGGCGCTCCAGCGCGGAGATCCGCTCCTCGGCGCGGCGGAGCTGCTGCTCAGCGGCCTCCAATGCCCGCGACGCCTCGTCGCGGTGCTGCTCGTGGGTCTTGATGTTCTGGTACAGCCGGGAAGTGAACTCTTCGACCTGATTGCGGTCGTAGCCGCGCATGGCGACAGCGAATTCGGGCCCGGATTCCTCGAAGAATTTCGACATGGTCTTCCAGAGTCACAGGAAACGGTTGATGAATCATGATCACGCCTGAAGGGCCCGAAACCGGAGAGGAACACGCCCGCGCCGCGTGTCGCGTCGAGAACGTCCAGCCCGGAGCAAACCAAAGGGCCTCAACCGGAACCGAAGCTCCGGCGAGGCCCTGTCGTGCTGTTCGAATCGTTAGCGACCGCGCTCCTGAACGACGCTGTCGGTCTCGTCGTAGAAGTCGCCCATGATCTCCTCGAGCAGGTCCTCCATCGCGACCAGGCCCGTGACCTCCCGGCGCGCGCCCGTCACCAGGGCGAGCTGGGCGCGCTGGCGGCGCATGAGCGCCACCGCCGCCGCCACGGTCGTCTCGGCGTCCACCAGGAGCGGCGCGGCCGCCAGGTCGGTGATCGCGGCGCCCGGCTCGGCCTGCACGGCCTCGCGCACGTGGACGAGCCCCACGGGGCGATGCTCCGCGTCGACCACGACCAGGCGCGAGCGGCCCGTGTCGCGGCTGCGCTCCTCGGCCTGCACCGCGGTCGACCCGGCCGGGATCGTCACGACCTCCGGCCACGGGATCGACAGCTCGCCCACCGGGCGGCGCTGCACTTCGATGGCGTGCGTGAGCATCTGGTGCTCCGGCTCGCCGAGCATCCCCGCCTCCGCCGAGGACCGCAGCAGGTACCGCAGCTCCTCCGGCGAGTGCGCCTGGGCCTTCTCGTCGGCCGGCTCGACCTTGAAGATCCGCAGCAGCGCGTTCGCGCCGTGGTTGAGGCCCAAGAGGATCGGCTTCGTCGCCCACACGTAGCCGGTGAACGGCCAGATGAGCGCCATCGCCGACGCCTCCGGGTGGGTGATCGCCCACGACTTCGGCATCATCTCGCCCACGACCATGTGCAGGAACACGACCACGAGCAGCGCGATCGTGAACGCGATCGCATGCGCCGCCGCCTCGAGGCCGATGGCCTCCAGCGGCACCTCGATCGCGTGCGCCAGCGCCGGCTCGGCGAGCGCGCCGAGGCCGACGGTGCACGCGGTGATGCCGAGCTGCGCGCCCGCGAGCATCAGCGAGAGGTTCCTGGTGCCGCGCAAGGCGGCCCGGGCGGCCCGGGAGCCGTCCTGTTCGAGCCGGTGCTGCCGGGACGCCACGAGGGCGAACTCGGCGGCGACGAAGAACGCGTTGGCGGCCAGCAGGAGTGCCGAGATCAAGAGTGCGGGACCGGTGCTCACGCGTCCACCTCCACCGGCTGGGGCCGCAGCTCGATCGCTTGCGGCACATGGCGGGAGCAGGACACGACGACCAGGCGCACCCGGCGGGGCGCGTTGTCCGGGTGCTCGTCGGCGTCGCCGACGCCGGGCACGGTGTCCACGTCGACCGTGTCGCCCGGGTGGGCGATGCGGCCGAGCTGGGCCATGACGAGCCCCGCGATGGTCTCGTAGTGCTCGCCCTCGGGCAGTTCGATGCCCGTGGCGTCGGCGACCTCGTCGATGCGCCAGCGCCCGGGGATGAGCCAGGCGCCGCCCGCGAGCGAGACCGGGACGGCCTCGAAGCGGTCCTGCTCGTCGCGGATCTCCCCGACGAGCTCTTCGGCGAGGTCCTCGAGGGTGACGATGCCGGCGAAGCCGCCGAACTCGTCCACGACGCACGCGAGCTGGCGGTGCTGGCTCCGCATGCGCTCCAACAGGGTCGGGAGCGGCAGGGAGGCGGGCACGAGCAGCGCCGGGTGGGCGATCGCGCCGACGGTGACCGAGTCGCGGTCCTCGCGGGGGACGCCGATGATCTGGCCGATGCCGACCACGCCGCGCAGGTCGTCCACGTCGTCGCCGACGACCGGGAAGCGCGAGTGGCCCCCGGCGAGCGCTTCGACCGCGGCGGCGACGGTGGCGTCGGCCGAGAGGGTCTGGACGTTCACGCGCGGGGTCATGGCCTGGTCGGCCACGGTGGCCGAGAAGTCGAGGCCGCGGTCGAGGAGTTCGGAGAGGCCCCGGTCGAGGGCGCCCTCGTCGCGGGAGACGTCGATGATGCGGTGGAGGTCCTCGGGGGTGGCGTTGTGCTCGAGCTCTTCGACCGGCTGGATGCCCAAGCGGCGCAGCAGCTTCGTGGAGGCGGCGTCGAAGAACCGGATGATCGGCCCGCACACCGTGAGGTAGGCGTTCGTGGGCGCGGCCAGCGAGAGCGCGAGCGCTTCGGTGCGGGCGATCGCGAGGTTCTTGGGGCCGAGCTCGCCGAGGATCATCTGGACGACGTTCGCGAACACGAACGCGAAGACGACGCCGATGGTGACCGAGACGCCGGCGGGGACGCCCGCGACGCCGAGGAGCTCGGCGAGGCCCCGGCCGAGGTAGGGCTCGGCGAAGAAACCGACGAAGAGCGCGGTGACCGTGATGCCCAGTTGCGCGCCCGAGAGCGCGAACGACAGGGACGAGCAGATCTTGAGGGCCCGGCGGGCGCGGGAGGCGCGGCGCGGGTCGCCGTCGTTCGCGATGTCCTCGAGGCGGGACTTGTCGACGGCGGTGTAGGCGAATTCGAGCGCCACGAAGAAGCCCGTGGCGGCGGTGACGGCCAGGATGATGACCAGCCCGACGGCTATGAGCATCGCTCACGCCCCTGCGTCAGTGCGGCACTGCGTCGCGCGGCGCCACTGCCGTGCGCGGCAGTGCTGCGGGGCGCGGCGGTACAGTGCGGTTCCGGAGCCCGGAGCGGATCGCCGCCGCCGGGCCGGGGACTTCGATGTCGGTCTCGGCGCGGCTTGCGAGCCGTGATCGAGCGCCGTCGTTTTCGTCGCATGGGCCCGATCTTAACGGGACGGAGAACGATGGCAAGCGGTCATCTTTGTTCGCCCCGCCACAAGACGATGTCGGTCGAACGTCCAAACGGGCCGGCCATCGCCCGCAGGTCCGCGAGCTGCGCGCGGGCGCGCTGGAGCTCGCGGGCGAGCTCTTCGACGGCCGCGTTCGCCTCGGCGCGCACGGCCTGCACTTCGCGCTCCAGGTCCATGATCCGCTTGATGCCGGCGAGGTTCACGCCCTCGTCCTGGGACAGGCGCTGGATCTCGCGCAGCCGCGTCACGTCCCGCACGGAGTAGCGGCGGCCGCCGCCGGGCGTGCGGGCGGGCTCGACGAGGCCGAGGCGGTCGTACTGGCGGAGGGTCTGCGGGTGCATCCCGGCCATCTCCGCGGCCGCCGAGATCGCGAGGATCTTGGCGTCGTAGTCGATCTCGCCCCCGGGCATGCGCAGGCCGTCGGGCAGCTCGCGCTGGAAGGCGATCTCGATGCGCACCTGGTGGCGGGCGCCCATGTCGGGCCCGCGGTCGGCGGGGCGGTCGTCCGCGCGGCGGGCGGCGCGCTCGGCGTCGCCTTCGGCGCCGCGGCCGTTGCCGCGGCCGGGCCCGGAGACCGGGCCGGTTCGGTCGGGTGCGGTCACGGTTCCCTCCCTTGCTCGGTACTGGCTTGCGCGTCACTGCGGCGCAACGGTTGCAACGCCGCGGACGGGTCGGGTTCTTCCGGGTCGCGCCCTTCCGTCGCCGGTGCACGGTCCCCGGTGGCGTCCGAGGCCCGCCCGCCCGCATGCGGGGGGACGGCCGACGCGCCCGCGGCGTCGCCCGCGCGAGCGGGCGGCACGGCCTTGGCGTCGAGGCCGAAGCCGTTGCCCGCGTGGGCCATCCCGGGCGCAGCGGGGCCGCGGAAGGCGGCGGCGACATCGGCGGCCGCGTTCTTGGCGCGGGCGACGCGCCGCGCGACGGCGATGGCGCCCATGGCGGTCGCGGCGACCTTCACGTACGGGCGCAGCACCGGGACCACGCTCGCGGCGGTGAGCCCGGCCTTGATGGCGCCCTGGTTCGCCGCGACGAGTTCGGCCACCGCGGTCCCCACTCGCACGGCGCGGGACTCGGGCAGCGCACTCGCCGCCGCACCGACCGCCCTCGCCACGCGGTAGCGGACCGGGATCCAGTCGGCGGGCCGCGCGGCACGCGGCTTGCGGCCCAGGCGCATGCGACCGCGCGACCGGTCCCCCGCGTCGCGCTCGACCCGTTCACGCGGCCGGTCGGCGTCGGCCGGGCCGGGGCCGCCCTCGCGCTCAGCGGACTCGGGTCGCTTCGCCGTACGGGGCACCGGCGACGGGAAGCGCCGGATCCAGCCCGCGCCCTCGGCACCGGCCTCCCGTTCGCGGCGCGCCGCCGAGACGCGGCCCGTGATCGGGCGCGCGAGCTGCGACGGCAGACGCCGCACGCCTCGGAGCACCCCGGGGCGACCGGTCGGCTCCGGCGTCGCGTGCGATGCGGCGGGTGCCGGTGCGGCGGGACGGCCCGCGTCCTTCGCCGGGCCCCGGTTCCCGCGGGGGGCCGTCGCGGATCGGGCCGCACGCCCGCCGCCCGGACGCTGGAGCACGGAGTCGCGCGGCGGGTCCCCCCCAGGGTCGGTGCCGAAGTCGCTCAAGGCGGGAACGACCGCCGCTTCGCGCGCCGTGCGGGCGCGCCAGCGGGCCGGGCGCGGGAGCGCCGGGTTGCGGGTCGCGTTCCTCGCCTTGGCGGTCATTGGCCCGTCAGCGCTTCCAGTTTCGAGCGGTCGGCGGGCGGTGCCGCGGCCGCGTACTTCTCCAGGGCCTCGCGGGCCTCGGACGAAAGCGCATGGGGCACTTCGACGTCCACCGTCACGAGCAGGTCGCCTTTGCCGGGCACGCCCCGGCCCTTGACGCGCAGCACGCGCCCCGTCGGGGTGCCTTCGGGGATCTTCAGGGTCACCGGCCCGTCGAGGGTCGGGACTTTCACCTTCGCGCCCATCGCGGCCTCCGGGAAGGAGACCGGCAGACGGACGGTCACGTTGTCGGCGTCGCGGCCGAACAGCGGGTGCGTCCGGACCGCGACCTTCACCAGCAGGTCGCCGGCGGGGCCGCCGCGCTCGCCCGGGGCGCCGCGGCCGGCCAGGCGGATCGACTGGCCGTCGCTGATGCCCACCGGGACGCGGACGGTGATGATGCGGTCCTTCGTGGTCGCGCCCGTGCCGCCGCAGTCCGGGCACGGGTCGGTGACCACGGTGCCGGTGCCCTCGCACTCGGGGCAGGGCTGCGCGAAGCTGAACGCGCCCTGGTTCTCCGTGATCAGGCCGCGGCCGCTGCAGCGGGGGCAGGTCGTCGGGGCCGTGCCGGGCTTCGCGCCCGAGCCGTGGCAGGTCTCGCACTCGCCCGGCGTGCGCATGCGCAGCTCGGTCGTGGTGCCCTTCACCGCGTCGGCGAAGTCGAGGGTGATGTGGGTGCGCAGGTCGTTGCCGCGCTGGGCGCCGCTGCGGCGCCGGTGCGAACCGCCGCCGCTGCCGCGGAAGAGGTCGCCGAACAGGTCCGTGAACCCGCCCGAGCCGCCGGTGTTGCCGAACAGGTCCTCCAGGTTGACGCCGCCCGCGCCGCCCGGCATCCCCCCGAACCCGCCCCTGCCGGACTTCATCAGCTGGATCTGGTCGTACTCCTTGCGGGCCTTGTCGTCGTGCAGCACCGAGTAGGCCTCCGAGACGCCCTTGAAGCGCTCCTCGGCGGCCGGGTCCGGGTTGTGGTCGGGGTGCAGCTCCCGCGCGAGCTTGCGGTACGCCCGCTCGATGTCCTTCTTGGAGGCGTCCTGCGGCACGCCGAGTATGGCGTAGAAGTCCTTCTCAAGCCATTCCTGCGATGCCACGGGACGCCTCCTTACTTGCTCTCATCCGTCGGGCGGGACTAGGAGTCCTTGCCGCCCTTGTCCTTCTTCTTCTTGCCCTTGCCTTCTGGGGCCTCGTCCGGCTCGGACTCGGTCATGCCCTCGCCCTCGGCCGCGGCGACCGCCTCTTCGTCGGCGGCCTCCTCGGCCTCGTCGCCGTCCGCTTCCGGCGCTTCGGCCTCAGGGGCCTCCGGCTCCGGGTCGGCCTCGGCGGGGACCGCGTCCTCGGCGGGCTCCGCGACCGCCACGAGGGCGGGGCGCAGGAGCTTGTCGCCGAGGCGGTAGCCCGAGCGCATCACGTCGATGCAGGTCGGTCCGTCGACCCCCGGCATCTGCATGTGCGCCACGGCCTCGTGGACCTGCGGGTCGAACGCGTCGCCCTTCGTGCCGAAGGACTCCAGCCCGTGCTTGGCGAGCGCGTTCCACAACTGTTCGGCCACGGAACCGAAGGGGCCGTTGAGGTCCCCGTGGTCCCGCGCCCGGTCCAGGTCGTCGAGCACCGGCAGCAGGCTCTGCAGCACCGCGGCCGTCGCCAGCTCGCCGGAGCGGGCCTTGTCCCGCTCGACGCGCTTGCGGTAGTTCTGGAACTCGGCGGTGATCCGCTGCAGGTCGCGCGTGCGCTCCTCGACCGTGGACTGGAGCACCAGCACCGCGTCGTCGGCGGCCTGGCCGTCGTCCGAGGCGGCCGCGAGGATGTCGTCCACGGTCAGCTCGTCAGCGCCGCTGCCGGTGCCGCTGCCAGTGCCGCCGTCAGTACCGTCGGCGTCGTCCGGTCGGTCGTCGGCTTCCCTGTTGCCTTCGTCCGTCACTTCTGGTCCTTGTCGTCGTCGACGATCTCGGCGTCGACGACGTCATCGGCGCCAGGAGCGTCCGTGTTCGGGGCGGCCGAGGCCTGCGACCCCTGTTCGGCCTGCGCCGCGGCGTACATCGCCTGGCCGGCCTCCTGGGAGACCTTGGACAGCTCCTCGGTGGCGGTCTTGATCGCCTCGATGTCGCTGCCGCCCAAGGCGCCCTTGAGGGTGCCGGTGGCGTCGTTGATGCGGCCCTTGAGGTCGTCCGGGATCTTGTCCCCGGACTCGGCCAGCAGCTTCTCGGTCTGGTAGACCAGCGACTCGCCCATGTTGCGGGCCTCGGCCTCCTCCTTGCGCTGCCGGTCCTCCTCGGCGTGCTCCTGGGCCTCGGCCATCATCCGCTGGATGTCGTCCTGGGCCAGGCTCGAACCGCCCGAGATGGTCATCGACTGGGCCTTGCCGGTCGCGGAGTCCTTCGCGGAGACGTTCACGATGCCGTTCGCGTCGATGTCGAAGGTGACCTCGATCTGCGGGACGCCGCGCGGCGCCGGCGGCAGGCCGGTCAGCTCGAAGGTGCCGAGCTTCTTGTTGTAGGCCGCGATCTCGCGCTCGCCCTGGAAGACCTGGATGAGCACCGAGGGCTGGTTGTCGTCGGCGGTCGTGAAGACCTCCGAGCGCTTCGTCGGGATCGTCGTGTTGCGCTCGATGAGCTTGGTGAAGATCCCGCCCTTGGTCTCGATGCCGAGGCTCAGCGGCGTGACGTCGAGGAGCAGCACGTCCTTGACCTCGCCCTTGAGGACGCCGGCCTGCAGGGTCGCGCCGATGGCGACGACCTCGTCCGGGTTGACGCCCTTGTGCGCGTCACGCCCGATGAGGCGCTTGACCAGGTCCGAGACGGCCGGCATGCGGGTCGAGCCGCCCACGAGGATGACGTGGTCGATCTCGGAGACGTTGATCCCGGCGTCCTTGACGGCCTGCTCGAACGGCTTCTTGCAGCGGTCGAGGAGGTCGGAGGTCATCTGCTCGAACTCGGCGCGCGAGAGCGAGACGTCGAGGTGCAGCGGCCCGTCGGGGCCCGCCGTGATGTACGGCAGGTTGATCGAGGTGTTGGTGGCGCTGGACAGCTCGATCTTGGCCTTCTCGGCGGCCTCCTTGAGGCGCTGCATGGCCATCTTGTCCTTGGACAGGTCCACGCCGTACTGGCCGTTGAAGGTCTTGACGAGGTGCTGGATGACCCGGTCGTCCCAGTCGTCGCCGCCGAGGTGGTTGTCGCCGGAGGTGGCCTTCACCTGGATGACGCCGTCCGCGATCTCCAGCAGGGACACGTCGAAGGTGCCGCCGCCGAGGTCGAAGACGAGGATCGTCTGCTCTTCCTCGCCCTTGTCCAGGCCGTACGCGAGCGCCGCCGAAGTGGGCTCGTTGATGATGCGCAGGACGTTCAGGCCCGCGATCTCGCCGGCCTCTTTCGTGGCGGTGCGCTGCGCGTCCGAGAAGTAGGCCGGGACGGTGACGACCGCGTCGGTCACGTTCTCGCCCAGGTAGGCCTCGGCGTCGCGCTTGAGCTTCATGAGGATGCGCGCGGAGATCTCCTGCGCGGTGTACGACTTGCCGTCGATGTCGACGGTCCAGTCGGTGCCCATGTAGCGCTTGACGGAGCGGATGGTGCGGTCCGGGTTGGTGACCGCCTGGCGCTTGGCCACTTCGCCGACGAGCACTTCGCCGTTCTTCGCGAACGCGACGATGGACGGGGTCGTCCTGGCCCCCTCGGCGTTGGTGATGACCGTGGCTTCCCCGCCTTCGAGGACGCTGACCACGGAGTTCGTCGTGCCGAGGTCGATACCGACCGCACGTGCCATGTTGATCTCCTGACGTAGTCGAACAGATGTCTCCGGGATTGGAGACGAGTCTCTGTCTCAAGCGGCCGGGCGGGAACCCCGAACCAAGTTGAGCCGGATAGACTCAATGTTCGAACTACAGGTGTCGACTGTCAAGTCGATCACAGGAATTGTGATGAACCGCACGAAAGTTGAGCGGAGTCGACTCAACTTCGGGGCGCCTGGGGCGAGCGGGAGTCAGCGGGCTCCGGCCGGCGTGCCGCCGGCGGCCTCGCAGCACTCGGTGAGCAGGTCGTCCGCGATCTTCCAGGTGTCGCACGGCCAGGCCTGCTTGCACGAGGCGCAGTCGATGCCGAGCAGCTGCTCGGGCAGGTGGTCGCGCCACATCGCCGAGGCCAGCGACCAGCCCATGATCTCCGTGATCCCCAGGGGCGCTTCGAGAGGCGGGGGCTGCTCCAGGGAGAAGAGCTTCGAGGGGCCTTCGCGGCGGGCGCGGCGCGAGCGGGCCGGGATCGGCACCACCATCTCGCTCGCGGCGGCGTCGGCCGCGGCCGTGTGGCGCGAGCGGCGGGGCGGCGGCGTGCGCTCCTGGCGCGGCAGGCCGCGGCCCGTTTCCGGCGCGTCGGCATCGTGCGACGCCTGCCTCGCTGAATGCTGCATGCTCACGCTGATCCCCTCATTCGCCTTCGCTTCCGTGCACTGCGTACGCCTCTCTCCGGATTAACGGTCGAGTAGGCCGCGAGGACACGGGTATGAGCAGTCGGCACTCCAGTCCGCCTGGCGCGGATGGCAACGGAGACGAACTCGCGCGCCATTCCGAATCACACAACCCGAAATTCACTTCTGTTTCCGCGTTTGCATTCTCGCGAAGCACAGGTAGCCTGGGGCGCATCGCTCCAAACCCCGCCCGTCGATGCGGGGCTTTGGGCGCCAAGCGTTTCGGCGGACGGCCGGAAGGCCTGGACGTGCATTCTCCAAGGGCCGTAACGGAGACCGCACTCTCGGCTGCATATCCAGGTTGAGCTGGGGTTTCAGAATTGTGACGGACTCGAAGAATGGATTAACTTTGGGTTACCACGTCCGTTTTGCCCGAAAACGCCCCGATCACGTGTGGCATCATGGGATTATGCAGTCTCCTTCAGAAGAAGTACAATGGACGGTTGACGGTGGATTGATCACTCCCTACTTCGAGATCAAGACCACCTTCAAACGCAGCGCCGGAGCAGAGCACCTCCGCGAGCACGTATACATCTACGGCCTGGAACTCCGAGGCGACGGCGAGATCGCCATGCGGTTCCGCCCCGAACACCGCCATCAGCACGCCGAATCCTCGCTGACCATCCGCGTCGACGAGTCCAACTGGATCAAGACCGGCGCCGAATACCTTGGGGGCCAGCACCTCGTCTCCACGGTGACCACGCGCGAGCACACCAACTGGTCATTGTCGCCTGTGGACACCGAATCGGACGAGATCTGGCTCCGCCTCATCCGCGCCGGCGGCACCATCACCGTCGCCCACGCCGACGACGGCGTCGACTACACCACCATCGCCTCGACCTACCTCCCCGGCGGCGTCCCGGCCATGGCCGGCATCGCCAGCGCCCACCCGGTCTCCGAGAGCTTCTGGGACGCGGCGCAGGACCTCGACATCGACGTCGACTAGGCGAGAACAACACATCAGCGCACTGGCGGTGGGGGCCAGCAGGCGCTGAGCATAGAGGTCGGGCCCGGTGGGCCCAGCGATCCCCGTCCGGCGGACCCGACCTGTGTGCTCAGCTCGAGACCCCTGCGGGCGCGAGCCCGCTCACGAAAGCGGCACTGACGCAACGCGGCGGCGCGATCGGCTGCTCCTGCAACCGATCGCGCCGTTCACTGCGTCTTGGTGTGTGCGGCGCCCGGCTTGGTCACCGGGCGCCGCTTCAGTCGCCTACTCGAAGAGGGTGGCGTAGGTCTGGAAGGCCGTCGCGACCTCGACCTGGTGCCAGTACCGGTGGTAGTCGAACTCCGGCGCGGGGCCGGAGCACCCGCCGTCGATGTACGCCTGGACCTGGTCCCAGCCCTCGAACTCCTTCATGAAGGAGCGGGTCTCGATGAACGTGACCCCGTTCTCCAGCACGTCGCCGTTCGGCATGGTGCCGGTGAAGCCCGGCGGGATGTAGACCTCGTCGCCGAAGCGGCAGTAGTCCGCCCGGGCCTCGGTCTGCGTCACGCCGATGCCGTCGTTGAGCGTCCAGAGCGCGTCCAGCAGGTTCGAGGCCGCCGTCTGCGACGCGGTGTCGCCGGTGGCGGCCGCGTGGTAGGACAGGATCTTCGCGAACGCGCCGGCCACACCCGGGTCCTTGGACATGTTCAGCACGGTGGCGGACAGGCCCGCCCCCGGCTCGCCGTTCCACTCCAGGTCGTTCGGGACGCTGTAGTCCGTGGCGCTGATGTCCGACTCCGAGAGCGCCCAGGCGACCCACTTGTCGAGCATGTCGCAGGCGCGGGCGTCGTCGGTCTCGTAGCAGTACTGCGCCACGCGGTCCATGCCCCAGACCTGGAAGCCGAACCAGCGGTTCGACGGCGGGTCGTGCCACACGGGCTGCTCGTCGTAGTACAGGCCGTTGTGCTCGGCGGTGGTGGTGGGGCTGCCGTAGTTGCCGCCCCAGTTGTTCGTCGCACCGCCCGCGATGGCGCCGGCGCCCTGCGACCCGGCCGGGACCTGGAGCCATTCCAGGAAGTCCAGCTGGGCGTCGAGGCTCTTGCCCCAGTCGCTCGCCCCGGTGGGCGAGTTCGGCTGGAGGCCGCCCTCGGAGAGGGCGTACGCGGCCATGAGGTTCTGGTAGCCCTGGTGGATGCCGGAACCGCCGATGCGGAACGACCAGTCGCCGTTCATGCCCGCGCCCCAGGAGTAGTACCAGGAGATCAGGTAGTGCAGCGAGCTCTTGCCGACCCCGTCGGGGCAGGTGCCGATGCCGATGCAGTCGCCCGCGATCTGCTTGAAGTACTTGTCCGCGAACGCGTACCGCAGGAAGTCGCCCATCTTGGAGGCGTTGTCCAGCGAGCCGGCGATCTGGCTCTGCGCGCCCTGCTCCGTGGCCCACTTCTGGGCCATCCACGCGACCTGGATCGCGCGGGCGTCGGCGTCGGGGGCGTCGGTGTACCGCTCCTGCTGGGAGTACTGCGAGTCGCCGACGAAGAGCGGCAGGAAGCCGTTCGGGCCGCCGTAGTCGAAGGTCTCGCAGGACGGGTGCGCCACGGTCTCCCAGGTCGACTCCTGCGAGCCGCGCTGGAAGGTGTTCATGTACGCGGGTTCCGTGGTGCCGTCGCCGCATTCGCCGAAGCCGTACGCGTTGTCGACGTCCAGGATCCAGTGCATGCCGTACACCTGGTTGCTGCCGTATGTGCTGCGCAGTTCGGCGGCGAGCGGGTCGTCGCCGACGGGGGCGTTGAAGTCCAGCTGGGTCGGGTAGTCCGTGACGTCGTCCGATTCGGGCGCGTACGAGGCCGGCGAGCTGGGGTTGTAGTTGGTCGGGTTGAGGTCGGGGATCGCGTAGGTCTCCGCGGTGTCCCAGGCCTGGTTGTACCCGGACCAGTCGCCCGTGACCTGGCCGTAGGCCGCCTCGAGCCACATCTGGTAGCTCAGGGCCTCCGAGGTGGTCTCGTGGCCGTAGTCCGGCGCCTCGACGATGAGCTCCTCCACCGAGTGGTAGGGGACGCCCGTCTCGTGCAGGTACGGGGAGTCCGCGCCCGCGAGCTGGTCGTACATCGTGAGGAAGCGCTCTTCGTTCTGCGTGACCTCGCCGAGGTCGGCGATGGTGACGACGACCGGGAGCGGCGCGAAGCCGGGGGCGGATACCGTGAAGGTCGCCGAGTCGCCGGGCGCGGCGTTCGCGCCGGCGCTGAAGGTGACCGGCTTGGTGTTGGTCTCGCCGGCGGCGAAGTTGAGCGAACCGCCGGAGGCGACCGAGATGGCCGTGGAACCGGAGGTGCGCGTCGTGGTCACCGTGGCGGCCGCCCGGGTGGCGGCGGAGAAGCCGACGTCGATCGAGGCGGTGGCGCCGGCGTCGACCACGACGTTCGCGCGCGAGACCTCGAGCTCGGGCTCGACGGGGGTGACGCTGCCGCAGGTCTCACCGTTCACCTTGACGCCGGTGGGGGCCGTGGCCGAACCGGACCCGATGAAGCCGAAGACCTCCTTCTTCTGGCCGGACGCGACGGTGCCGTTCCAGCCGACGTCGCCGCCCTTGAAGGTGGCGCCGCTCTGGCTCCAGTCGACGTTCCACGCACTGGAGACCGAGGTCCCGGCGGGGAACTGCCATTCGAGGTCCCAGCCGTTGAGGCCGGCGCTGCCGCCGGTCAGGGTCACGTTGGCCTGGAAGCCGCCGCCCCAGGTGGAGACGACGTTGTATTCGAAACCGCCGCAGGTCGGGTTGGCGAAGGCCTGGGGGGCGGCCACCGCGGCGAAGGTGCCCACGAGGGCGACCGGCAGCGTCACCGCGGCG
The DNA here is from genome assembly GCF_027622945.1 of Glycomyces lechevalierae. Classification (GTDB taxonomy): domain Bacteria; phylum Actinomycetota; class Actinomycetes; order Mycobacteriales; family Micromonosporaceae; genus Glycomyces; species Glycomyces rutgersensis. Next base: position 137,996 of record NZ_JAPZVQ010000016.1, read on the forward strand.
G
>NZ_JAPZVQ010000017.1:0-76452 GCF_027622945.1 Glycomyces lechevalierae
AGCTGCTGCGCCGCCGCTGCGATGCGGGCGCGGCCGGGCTGCTGGTCACGCACGACGCGCGGCACGCGGGCTGGGCCGACCGGGTGGTGTTCCTCCGGGACGGACGCATCGTCGACTCCTCCGCGCCCGCAACTGAAGCCGAGTCGCTGCTCGAAGGGACTCGATGATGCTCGCGAACCAACGCCTGGCGTTCAGGATCGCGCGCCGCGAAGCGCTGCGCTACAAAGGACGCTCAGTCCTTTCCATCACCCTCCTCGGCCTGCCGCTCCTCGCCGTCGCCATCGGCGCGACCGCCTACGACACGGCGAAGCTCTCCAAAGAGGAGACCGCCGAGCAATACCTCGGCGCGAACGACGCCTACATCGAGTTCGCGATCCCCGGCGCGGCCATCGAGCAGTTGAACTGGGACGACCGGTGGGTCTCCTACGACGTCCCGGGCGACTCCGGATTCGAGGAAGTCCCGGAACGGGACGTGCCCGACACCGAGATCCTGGCGGCGCTCCCGGACGGAACCCGCCTCGCGCCCTACAGCCCGCAAGGCGGCGTCGGCATCGCCCTCCAAGCGGAGACCGACGACGGCATCGCGTCGGTCCAGGGCTACGGCTACGACCTGAGCGACGACCTCTATGCGAACGCCGGCATCGAATTCCTCGAAGGCGCGGCGCCCGGCGACGGCGAGACCGTGCTCAACGAGGCCGCCGCGGAACTCCTCGGCTTGGGCGTCGGCGACGACCTGGTCGTGGAAGGTGAGAACGGCCCCACCGAGATGCCTGTGAGCGGCATCGTCGAGATCCCGTGGAACCTCAACGAACCCATGGCGATCGCCGATTCGTTCGAGCCCGAGCCCCTGGGCTGGTTGGTCGACACCCCCGACACGCTCACCAAGGACCAGGCCCTCGCGCTCAACGAACTGGGCTTGACCGTCTGGGCCGGGTCGCTCTTGGACGAGCCGCCCGCGCCGCAGTTCGTCCAGTCGACGGCGCCGATCGACCAGGCCGAGCTCATGATCTACGGCCTCATCGTCGTCGCCGTGATCATGGAGGTCGTCCTCCTCGCCGGACCCGCGTTCGCGATCAGCGCGAAGCGGCGCACCCGCGAGTTCGCCCTCATGAGCGCCAACGGCGCGACCCCGGCCCAGATCCGCAGCGTCGTCCTCTCCGGCGGCGTCCTGTTCGGACTCATCGCCGCCGTGGCGGCGATCGCGGTCGGCGTCGGCATTGTCGCCGCGGCCACGCCGTGGCTCGAGGGGGTGCTCGGCTACCGCATCGCGGGTTTGCGGGTCATGCCCGGGCTCCAGGCGTCGCTCGTGGCCGTCGCGATCGCCACGGGCCTGCTCTCCGCGCTCGCCGCCGCGATCAGCGCCTCCCGCGTCAACGTCGTCGCGGCGCTCATGGGGCGGGCCGGCAGGCGAAGCGGATCGAAGCGTTGGATGGTCGTCGGCGTCGCGATGGTCGCCGCCGGCATCGCCTCCGGTCTGGGCGGCATCGCACTGTGGAGCCTGCCGCTGATGGCCGCGGCGATCGTCCTGGCCCAGCTCGGCCTGGTCACGTGCACCCCAGCGCTGCTCGCGCTGGCCGCGAAGCTCGGCCGGTGGATGCCGCTTGCGCCGCGCATGGCGCTGCGAGAGGCCGGCCGCAACCGCGGCTCGGCCGCCCCCGCGATCGCCGCGGTACTCGGCGTCGTCGCGGCGGGCATGGCCTTCTCGATGATCGCCGCCGCCACCGAGGCCCGGTCGGAGCAGGAGCAGGACCGGGACCTCCCTCAGGGGGCCATGACGTTGACGCTCATCAACAACGGCGGCAGCGACGTCGCCGTCGACTGGGACGCGGCCCTCGCGGAGGTCGAGCCGCGGCTGCGGACCCGCCTGGACGACCTCGAGCTGACGCCCGTCCCCGAGTACTCCGGCTGGGGCGGCTGCGGCGTCGTCACCGCCGGGCCGGGCCAGGACGTCGACTGCCAGTGGACCGCCGTGCGCCCGGAGGAGAACCGGTGCCCCTTCTGGAGCGCCGAGATCTCGACCGAGGAGGCCGAGCAGGCCGCCGTCGAGGCCGCTCGCGAGGACCCGCGCTGCGACGAGACCGTGGATCCCGCATGGGCCTATGTCGACAACGTCGCCGGGACGACCGATCCCGCCGTCGTCGCCGCCTACACCGATCTCGAAGGCGCCGAACTCGACAGCGCCGTCGATGTCCTCGAACGGGGTGGTGTGATCGTCGCCGACGAATGGGCCGTCACCGACGGCAAGGTGGCCTTCCAGCAGCAGATCACGATCTGGGACGAGAACGGCGGTTCGTCCGAACCGCAGGACACGTTCCTCGAACTGCCCGCCATCGCCGTCGACAAGGGGCAGCTCGGGATCAACGGGATGCTCCTGAGCCCGGCCGCGGCCGAGGCGATGGGCATGGAGCTCTCGCCGTGGCAGCGGGAGTACCTGGTGTCGACCTCGACCGAACCCGATTCCGCCGACCTCGAATCGCTGGCTGCCTCCCTCAACCAGGACTTCGCGGACGGCACCGCGCGTGCGAGCTTCGAGGTGGTCGATTACACCGACCCGTTCGTGTTCTACTTCGTGATCGCCGTGACCGGGCTCTGCGCGCTCGTGGCCCTCGGCGCCACGGCGGTGTCGACCGGCCTCATCGTCGCCGAGCAGCGGCGCGACATGTCCACCCTCGGCGCGATCGGTGCGGCGCCCAGTCTGCGCAAGCGGTTCGCCATGTGGCAGACGGTCGTCATCGCGGTCTTCGGCGCCGGCCTCGGCACGGTGGCCGGGTTCATCGGCTACGCGCTCATCCGCGAGACCCTGAACCGGCCGCTCCAGTTCCAGTACCCGTTCGCGGCCCTCTACGGTTGGGAACTCCCGTGGGCGAGCTTCGCGATCATGCTGATCGCGGTCCCGCTCACCGCCGCCCTCGGCGCGGTCGTCTTCACCCGGGCCACGCTCCCGAGCGAACGCCGCCTCACCTGACACCTGCGATAAAGGGCCCGCCCGCACCCGCGGGCGGGCCTGTGCTCGGTTCTAAAGCTTGTCCCGTTATCGAGTGGTAGCTGTTGCCACAATCCTTGAGCTATGCGAGATGGGCGAAATCGTCCTCACCTGGTCGCCATACCATCCAAGCGCGGTCGCTGAATCCCGAAAGCATGGCGATTTCGGGGCCGACAAGATGCGTGGGGGCCGGGTTCACGATGATCGTGCTGGTCCGCAGCTGAAGAGTCAGGCCGGTACCTGACGCTGCGGTGGCCGCTCGCACTTCCTCACCTATCAAGGCTCTGAGAGCGTCGGCATACCCTGGGGAGCTCTCCGTGATCCCCTGCGCACGTTCGCTCTGCAAGCCCCGAATCTCTGGCATGACGTAGCAGGTGAGGTATGGCGCCTCTCCCAGGCTCTCGAAGTGAAGTTGCATGTTGTCGCGAACGAACTGCACCGAGTACAGCTCGCCCCCAACGAGTCGGGTCAGTAGATCGTCGTCTTGGCCCTCGCCCACCGCTCTCGATCCTCCCGGTGTCGGCGGTCTTTCCTTCTGCGCTCAGGCTAAAGGAGCCACACTTCGCGCACTCCGAGGAGAGTTGTGTCTCATTCCCGAGTGCTTGCAGGGCTGCGGCTTCGGGTACCACCACCAGTAGAGGTGCGGGTGCCGCAGGTTCATGACCTGATGCGCTGCAACCCATCTGGGAATTCACGGCCGTCCCCTCGGCTCGTGCGCTCAACTACACTCGCAGCGAACCCCCACTCCCGATGAACACTCGAACTGTGGATGCCCGGCCGAAGCGGATCGCCCGTGCCTCGTGCACGCCAGACCCGTTCACGGAACTGGAGGTCTTGGTGACAGTGCCAGTAGACAGTTGCGGTGGTGACACCGACGTGTTCGGCGGCCGCCAGCAGCGACTGGCCGGCAGCGACAGCGTCAACAACCGCATAGCGCTGCTTGACTGTCAGTCTGCGGAAACGCTGGACTTTCGACGATGTGATGGGCCGCGTTCGGTGTGGTGCGTTGGGGGATCGCATCAGCACTCGCCTCCCGTGCGAGGTGCCTGGAGCCACTGCGGTCGTGACTGATGGGGGTGGCAACGGTAGCGCGCAGTTACGTTCCTCGGCTAGTGAGCGCGCAGTGCTTCCGCCTGCCAGCGTGTGCATCATGCGGCGGCGTACCAGGTCAGGAATCATGAGAGGAGGAACTGGCAAAACGCTCGGAGGTGCGGTGTGAAGTTCGATAATCGTTCTCGTCGCCGGTTCACTGTCGCCCTTGCCCTGCTCAACCTGGCCTTGCTGGCAGGTATCTGGCTCGCGCCGACTGAACGGCTGCACACGATCGCGACGATCACCTTGGTGATGTTCGTGATCGCTTCCGCATACCTTGTCGTCTTCGTGGCGACGCGGCCACGAGGAGACGACGAATGAAACTGTATGGGCACCTGCTGGTCGCTGCCGCGGTGGGACTCCTCCTGTCGGTCACGGCGACGAGTCCGGCCGCAGCCGCACCACTCACACCGCTCGAGCGGGGTTGCGCAGGCGAACAAGGCGACGACGGCCCGGTGAACGCCATCAACGCGGACGAACTCACACAGCGCACGAAGGCGCTCGTTGAGGATGGCGCCATTGCTCTGAAAGCGACCAACGCAGCTGATCTTCACTGGGGCCACGCCAACGCATACGAGTGGCCTGCAGGTTCATTCATCGGCATCCCGGCGACGAAGTTCAATGGTGACGCCTCCAGCCTCGCGGTCTTCTACGACCATGATGGCGGGCGCACAGACACAGTCGAAACATTCGTCGACCAGCGGGACGGGCGCCTGTGGGTCCAAGTGTGGCGAGACGGTGAGCGCACCCTCAACGCTGCCGTTGACGTCGAGGAAATGCCAGCGTGGTGGGGCGAGTTCGAGGGCTGCTTGAACCAGCACGGCAACGTATCGGCCTCGACCGCAGCTACGCTCGGCGCTATTTGCGCTGCTTCGTGCATGGGCACGCTCGGCACCGGATGTGTGATCTGCCTTGGAGCGGCTGGAGGCATCGGCGCAACTGCTCTTGGCTACTGCGCTGGGAAAGTCATGAACGATTGACGCGGGCCGCGCTCACGCTTCCGTGTGGCGCTGCCTGCTCCGCGCGCCAAGGCCGTCCATATGGCTTGTTCGATCGGGTCAAATTCCATGTCTCGCACGGTGAACCCGTGCCGTGCGTATGCGGCGATGACGTCATAGGCGAGGCGTGAAGCGAGGTCGCGGGCTGCGGCCAGGCTCACTGGGGTGGGCTCGCGAGCCGAGCGGTCCCGTTCCAGACGGCGATTGAGGTGGTCGATGAGGCGCGGATGGCCGCGAAGGCGGACTCCGCCTCCTGCGCGGACAGGCCGCACCCGGCCAGTACGACGTGAGGGCGCTACACCCTCTCGATTCGGGTCGCCTTTGACCCGGTGCGCAGACACGATGTGTCTTGCGCGCCGCAATGCTCAGGCCGCCCACTACTCGCACCAATGGTGACGCTGTGCGCGCGCCTTGGGGGATTTCGTCGCGTCCACTTGCGTGCACGAGCTCATCGTTCACAGCCACAACGGCTTCGGCTCGCCGTCGTGAAGGGAGGCGGTCGACATCGAGACGGACCAGCGTGCCTTCACGAACCGGCAGCGCACTGGTGTGGCCGGCCCAGGCGCCCTGGCGGGCCAGACGGGGATGGAGCCGTGGATCTCCGACGCTTCGACGTGCCGTCACGCCGGCTCGGCGAGACGGCTGAATCCGCTGCGGTGGAACACCAGTGGGCCGGAGGTGTCGGCGTGCTCCGCCGCGTGCAGTCGCAACAGGACGATCACATGGTCGCCCGCCTCGACCTCTCGGTAGATCGAGCAGTCGAAGCGCGCCAGGCCCTCGTCGAGCGTCACCGCGCCGTCCTCGCTGACGGTCAGGGCAAGGCCTTCGAAGCGCCGCTCGGGCGCACCGGCCAGTTGGCGGCACACCCCGCCGTGGTGATCGGCGAGCACGGTCAGGCCCAGTCGGGTCGCGCGGCGCAGGTCCGGCCAGGTCTTCGAGGTGGTCGCGACCGAGAACGACACCAGTGGCGGCTCCAGGCTCACCGAGGTGAACGAACTCGCCGCCAGGCCGGTGACCCGGCCGTCCACGCGGGCGGCCACGGCCACCACGCCGGTCGGGAAGACCCCGACGCTTCCCGCAGCCGCCGCGGGTCCAGGTCCTGGTTGGTCGTCATCGAGGGAGTGGTCATGGGGTGTCTCCAAATTGTGTCAGTCGGTGAACGGGACCGCCGCGGGTCTGCGGCGCCGCGGCGAAGGGTGCTCCCACAGGCCGCGCCGGGACAGCTCGGGCAGGACGCCTTCCCCGAACCAGTACGTCCCTTCCAGATGCGGGTAGGCCGAGAGCACGAACTCCTCGACCCCCACCTGGTGGTACTGCTCGATCAGATCGGCCACTTCGGTGTGCGAGCCGACCAGCGCGGTCCCGGCCCCGCCGCGCACCAGGCCGACCCCCGCCCACAGGTTCGGGTGGATCTCCAGGTCCCGCTTGGTGCCGCCGTTGAGGGCGAGCATCCGGCGCTGGCCCTCGGACTCGCTGCGCCGCAAGCCCGCCTGGACGCGGTCGATGGCCGCCTCGTCGATCCCGGCGAGGAGCCGGTCCGCCTCGGCCCAGGCCTCCGCGGCGCTGTCGCGGTTGATCACGTGGACGCGCAGCCCGAACCGGATCGGCCGCTCCCGCCCGGTCGAGGCCGCCAGCTCCCTGATCCACGCGATCTTCGCGGCGACCGCCTCGGGCGGCTCGCCCCAGGTCAGGTACACGTCGGCGTGCTCGGCGGCCACGGCCCCCGCCGCCGGTGACGACCCTCCGAAGTAGATCTCCGGAAGCGGGTCGGGCAGCTGCTGGAGCCGTGCGCCTTCCACCCGCAGATGCTTGCCGGAGAAGTCCACGGTCTCGCCGGTCCACAGGCGCCGCACGATCTCCAGGAACTCGCCGCACCGCTCGTAGCGCGCGTCCTTGTCCTCGAAGTCGCCGTACATGCGCTGCTCGTGCGATTCGCCGCCGGTCACCACGTTGAGTAGCAGCCGTCCGCCGGACAGCTCCTGGAAAGTCCCGGCCATTTGCGCGGCCAGGTACGGCGAGACGACCCCGGGCCGGAAGGCCACCAGGAACTTCAGTCGCTCCGACACCTGGCTGAGCATCGCGGTCGTGACCCATGCGTCCTCGCACCACGCGCCTGTGGGGGTCAGCGCGGCGGCGAACCCGTTGTCCTCGGCGGCCCGCGCGACCTGCCCGAGGTAGGAGACGGAGGCCGGCCGGGACGAGTCCCCGGCTTCGACCCCGTGTCCGCCGTCGACGACCTGGCGGCCGTCGCCGCCGTTGGTCGGCAGGAACCAGTGGAATTGCAACGCGCTCATGGTGTGCAGTCCTCTCGTCGCGTCTATGGGAGTTGTTCGGAAGGCCCCGACGGCGGCTCCCTACAGCTGGCCGTGCCGGGGCGGGGGCGCGCCGTCGAGGGCCCACCGGCCCAGGTGCTGGACCTTCCATGCGGCCGGGTCGTGGAGGGTGTGGATGCGGGCGTTGCGCCAGTGCCGGTCCAGGCCCACGCCCGCCAGGGCGCTGCGCGTCCCGGCGACCTCGAAGACCCGGCTCGCGATCGCGACCGATACCTGCGCGCTGGAGGCGCGGGCGGCGGCCACGGCGAGGCTCGCCTCGGCCGCACTGGCCTCGTACCGCTCGGCGTCGTCGAGCACGGCGTCGGCCGCGTCCACCTTGCGTGCAGCCTCGGCGAGCAGCGCCTCGTTCCCGCGCAGCGCCAGTTCCATCTCCCCGAAGGCGTGCACCGTGAGGGGATCGTCGGCGGCGCGCTCGACCCCCGCGTCCGGGTACGGGCGGCTCTTGTTCCGCACGAACTCGGCGGCCTCCTCCAAAGCGGCCCTGGCGATCCCGGCGTCGATCGCCGCGTGCAGCACTTGCGCGAACGCGCCGTACGTCTGCGGCCCTTCGAAAGTGGCCGCGTACGGGGTGATCCACTCGTCGGTCACCGCGACCTCCCGCAGCCGCACGGTGCCGCTCGCCGTGGTGCGCTGGCCGATCCCGTCCCAGTCGTCCACGACCTCGACGCCCTCGGCGTCGCGGCGCACCCACGCCACGTGCATCGGCCCGTCCACGCCCAAGTGGGTGAGGACGGGAATCCAGTCGGCGAACAGCGCCCCGGTGCAGTAGAACTTCGTGCCGTTCAGACGCCAGCGCCGCACCCCCTCGCCGGTGCGCCCGTCCGGCGTCAGCGCCGTGCGGTGATCCCGCACGTGCTTGGTGCCGAACTCGGTCTGCGCGTTCCCGAACCGTTTGCCTTGCAGCACTTCGGTGAACAGCCGGGCCCGCTGGTCGAGGTCGCCCTGCCAGCGCAGCTGGTTGACGTACACGAAGTGGCTGTGGGGGATCTGCGCGATGTTCGGGTCGCCTTGGGCGATCAGGCGGAACACCTCGGTCACGGTGGCCGCGTCGAGGTCGGCGCCGCCGTAGGCGGCGGGGACGGTGATCGCGAGGAGCCCTGAGGAGGCGAGGCGGTCGAGTTCGGCGTAGGGGAGGGCGCGGCGGGCGTCGCGTTCGGCGGCTCCGGCGGCGAACTCCCCGGCCAGGCTCGACGCCGCGGCGATGGCCGCTGCGGCGTCGAGCACCGGCACCTGCGTACAGGCGGGGTCGCTCATGACACCTTCTCCCGTTCTGCCGCTTCGAGTTCGCGCACGATCGGCAGCACGTGCTCCCCGAAGTACGCGACGTCCTCCAGGTAGTGGAGGAACCCGAGCAGCAGCAGGTTCACGCCGCGGCGCTTGTACTCGATGATGCGGTGGGCGATCTGCTCGGGCGTGCCGATAAGACCGGTCCGGAACCCGTCGTTGTACTGGACGAGGTCGGCGAACTCCGAGTCCTGCCACATGCCGGTCTTGTCGCCTGTGGACTGGCCGGCCTGTTTGACGGCGGCCCCGAAGCCCGCGACGGCCTCGCGGTCGGCCTTGTCGATGATCTCGCGCAGCACCTCCCGCGCCTCGGCCTCGGTGTCGCGGGCGATGAGGAACCCGTTGACGCCGAAGCGGACCGTGCGGCCGTGGACCTGCGCGACCTCCCGGACGTCCCGGATCTGCGCCTCGACGCCCTCGGGGGAGTTCCCGTTGGCGAAGTACCAGTCCGAGACCCGCCCGGCCATACCGCGCGCGTCGATCGAGTTGCCGCCCTGGAAGACCTCCGGGTGCGCCCGGCCCTCGCCCGCGACCGGCTTCGGCTTCAGGTCGAAGTCGTGGAGCCGGTAGAAGTCGCCGCTGAACTCGGCGTGCTCGGAGGTCCAGATCTCCTTGACGTACCGGATGAACTCCTCCGAGCGCCGGTAGCGCTCACCGTGTTCGAGCCACGGTTCGCCGAGCTTGGTGAACTCGTCCTTGAACCAGCCCGAGACGACGTTGACCGCGGCACGCCCGCCCGAGAGCTGGTCGGCGGTGGCCACCCACTTCGCCAGCACCCCCGGGTGCCACAGTCCCGGATGGATCGCGGCGATCACCTTGAGCCGCTCGGTGGCCAGCAGCAGCGCGAGACTGAAGCTGGTGGACTCGTGCTGGTATGCCGCCCCGTACGAGGCGATGTAGCGGACCTGCGAGAGCGCGTACTCGAAGCCGTTGTCCTCCGCGAGCCGGGCGAGCCGCTTGTTGTAGTCGTACCCCCAGTCGGTGCGCTGCTCTATCTTGCTCACCACCAGGCCCCCGCTGACGTTGGGCACCCAGTAGGCGAATTTCAGCGGCTCGGAAGCCGATGCGTTCATGGACTCCTCCAAAGGGATTGGACTGAATGGACGGTCACGTGTACCAGGTGGGCGCGGGCAGCTCGCCCGTGAGCGCGTAGCGGCCGACCTCGGCCCGCTTGTGCGCCACCGGGTCGTGGAGCGAGTGGGTGCGGATGTTGCGCCAGTACAGGTCGAGCCCGACCGCGTTCGCACTGGCGCGGGCGCCGGTGACCTCGAAGATCCGGGTGCCGATCTCCAGCCCCGCGTCGATCGCGGTCTGCTTCGCTGCGGCGATGACCACCGCGGCCTCGCCGCGTTCCTCGGGTGTCACCGAATCGGCGTGGGCGTTGATCGCCTCGATCTGCGCGGCGGCCCGCTCGGCGAGGGCTTCGGCGGCCCATAGCTTCGAACGCAGGTCGCCGTAGGCCTCCTGGACGTAGAACTCGTCGACGCCGCGGTCCTTCCGGTCGGCGGCATACGGCCAGGCGCGGGTGTGGGCCACCGTGTACGCCGCGGCCCGGGTGAGCGCGCCCTCGGCGATGCCGAGGTAGAAGTTGGTGAAGACCAGCTGGATGAGCGGGACGTTCAGGGTGTTGTAGATGCGGGGGACGAATTCGTGGCCGCCGTCTGCGGTCTCCGTGTACCCGGCCGCGGCGGCCCAGGGAACGCGGACGCCCTCGATGAGGGCCGAGCCGCTCTCGGTGAGGCGCTGGCCGAGGTTGTCCCAGTCGCCGGGGAAGGTGATGCCGTCCTGGTCGGTGGGGACGATCGCGAAGACGTGGTCGTCGGTGCCTTCCAGGATGCCTTCGAGGACGGTGACGTTGGAGACCTTGCCTCCGGTGGAGAAGGTCTTCTTGCCGGTGAAGACGAGTTCGCCGTCCTCCTCGCGGATGACCAGGTCGTCATCGCGCGGGTTGACGGCCCCGCCGAAGAACCAGTTCTCCTGGGCCGCTTGGCGTTCGACCGCCTCGATCTGCTCGGGGGTGGCAACCAGGCGCGCGGCCCAGGCCCACAGATAGTGGTAGCCGATGAGCTGGCCGATGGAGCCGTCTCCGGCGGCGACGGCGCGGATGACACGGTAGGCGGTGGTCCAGTCCTGGCCGCCGCCGCCGTATTCGGCGGGGGCGAGGAGCGTGACGAGGCCGGCGTCCTTGAGCAGCTGGACCTCTTCGTAGGGGGTCTGCCCGGCGCGGTCGCGTTCGACCGCGTCCTCGGCGAGCAGCGCCGCGACCTCGTGGGCGCGCCGCACCCATGCGTCGGCGGTCTGCGGTCGCTGCGACCAGTCGGGAGCGGTCCCCGGTGCTTCCTTCGTCATTGTGCTCGAGCCCTTCCTCGTAGTAACCTTTTCCTATCAACTTACTAGGAAATGCAACGGGGGAGTAGCTCTCGAACATCGGTTCGGCCGATACCCCGATCGGCGGTGCCGATGGGTCTCTCGAAGGCGGGCAACGGATGCGCATCGAACAACTGGAGTACGTCGCGGCGGTGACGCGGTACGGGTCGCTGCGGCGCGCGAGCGAGCACCTGCACGTCTCGCAGCCCGCCCTGAGCGAGGCGATCAGCAAGCTTGAGCGCGAACTCGGGGTGACGCTCTTGGAGCGGCGCCGCGAGGGCGCTCGGATCACCTTGCGCGGCAAGGAGCTCCTGGAGCACATGATGGGCGTGTTGGAAGCGGTCGATCGCCTCCAATCGGCCGCGGGCGTCCCGGGCGCCGCGAGCAGCGCCATCCGCGTCGGCACCGTCAACGCCGGAACGGCGAGTCTGCTCCTGCCCGCGATCCGCGACTTCCACCGGGACCGCACCGGCGCGCGCGTCGAGGTCCGGGCACTCCAGCAGGGCGAGATCGAGGCCGGACTCGCCGACGGCTCACTGGACCTGGGTCTGGTGAACGCTCTCGACGACTTCGCGGTGCCCACCCGCCTCGACGGCGCCGTGCTCCGCGAAGGCCGCCCGGTCGCGGTCCTTCCCGGCGCCCATCAGCTCGCCTCGCAGGCCGAAGTGAGCGCCGCGGACCTGCGCGCCGAGCCGTTCGTCGGGATGCGCTCGGGATACGTCATGCACCGCTTCGCCCTGCTGCTCTTCGAAGGCCGCCTGCCGACCGCGTGGCACAGCGTTGACGGCGCCGAGATGGGCAAGATGCTCGTCGCCGAGGGACTGGGCGCGACGATCCTCCCCGACTACTCGGTCCACGGCGATCCGCTCGAACGCAGCGGCCTGATCACCGTGCGGCCCATCAAGGACGACCGGACCCGGGTCACGATGTGGCTCCTGCGCCGACGCGGCGGACGGCCCCCGGCGGTCGTGGACGACCTAGTCGCGCGCTTCAGGGCCCGATCGGCCGCCGCGGGAACCTGGCGGTGACACCACCTGTCACGGCAGCCGTAATCTGTTGTGTTGCAGGTGTTTCGCTGGTAGTGCGATCTCCTTGCGCGAATTCGGTGGCGCCTGCCGGCCTCCGACTGGGCAAGGCGTCGACCTGGCGGAAGCGAAGTCCGAACAGGATCTGACCGCCGCCGACGAAACGTACAGACAGGACACTCTGCGGCTGGCTCAGCTGTTCCCGGTCAGCGAGCACAACCGCCCGGCAGAGACCGACGAGGACGACAGGGTCAACGAGGACGTCGAAGTCGACGAGTGGGACGTGTTCCGACAAGGGCCATCCGTACGAGTTGGACACATGCACAGAGTTCGAGTGGACGGAGGACTGCGAGACCGAGGACTGACCTCCGGACGAAAAGTGACGAGATCGCCACGGATCGTGGGCGATCAAGGAAGAATCTGGAACGCCGCCGACCGCTTGCCGAGCGGTCGGCGAAGTCCGACGCTGAAGGAGCATCGCCCATGACCCGCATACCGCGAACCCGCCGCCTGCTCATCGCCGCACCGCGCTGCTGCTCGCCGCGGCATCGACCGCGCTGGCTGCGAGCCCGGCGTACCGGCGGCGCGGGCGATTGCGGCAATATCAACGGTGGCAACGGCACCGACACGGTCATCGTCACCGCCGGGATCGGCTTCCCTACCGGGGAGGCTCAGACCGACACCGGCAGCCTCGACGGGGGAGCAGACACCGACGTCTGCCAGCTCCTCCTCGGCACCGTCGCCGGATCCGTCACCGACTGCGAACTCTGACCGACCCGGGCGGGCCGGGTCGCCCGGCGCGCCCGGACTTGCATTGCCCGAGACACGGATTCGCGGCGAGCGGATCGAACAGGAGCGTTCATGGCGGCAAGAATCGTCGCGGCGGTCGCCGCGCTCGCAGTCCTCCTTATCGTCGCTCCGGCGGCCGGAACCGAGACGGAGTCCGTGGAGGAGCGCCGGTTCGTCAACGCGCACTTCGGGACCTGCCTGGAGGCCAGCTCGTTCCAGGAGACCGTCGAGGGCGCGCCGTGCTCAGCCGAAGCCGGTGACTACCAGATCTGGTACGCGATCCAGAGCGAGCAGGGCGGTCCCATGCAGATCATCAACAAGGCCACCGGCTACTGCCTTGAGGGATACCTGCCGACCGTCCTCCAGCTTCCCTGTTACGGCTCGTCCAACCCTTCGCAGCAGTGGAAGCCCGTCCCGGGGGACGGCGGGGCCGTGGCCTACGAGAACCTCGGCTACCCCGGGCGGCTCTCTCAGGGGAACCCGAACTGGTTCACGATCGGCCTCTCGACCGCCCCGCTCGGTCCCGAGGGCCTCTGGGTGAAGTGAGCATGCGAAAGGCCCCGGGCGCCGCACACGTCTTGACCAGGCGCCCGGGGCCTTTCGGGTCTCGCTAGCGCGTGATGCGGTCCAGGTTGGGCCCTTCACCGGCAGGGCCGCAAGCGCCTCGGAGAGGCCGGGGCCGGCGAGACCGAACGGGCCGGTCAATGTCCCTGGCCCCATGGGACCGGGTCGCGCTCCAGCTGTCGGTGGTTGCGAGCACCAGCGGTAACGCGATCTTCTACGACGCGGACTCGCCCGCGCGCCCGCTTGCCGTGGGGTCGCAGGTCTGGGATCCAGATTTATTGACCGTATGGTCAATAGAGGGATACTATTGACCGCATGGTCAATAGTATTTCCGCCGTCCGCGTCGGGGCGATGCACCGGGCCGTCGGTGCTTACGCAACGGTTGCGCTCGGCACGCTCGCCGCGCTAGCGGTCATGTCAGTCGTCGCGCCACGACTCGCGACCTCCGAAGCCTGGGGGCATGCCGTCATCGTCGGCGTCTTCGCGCTCCTGCTGGTCATGCGGTCGCGTGCCGCCCGCGGCGGCAGTGCTGCCGGGCTGCGAGCGGTCGTTGTCATCGCCGGGATTCTCACCGCCGCGAACCTCGTCGAAGCCGCGATCCCTGGACTCTTCCCATCCTGGATGCGGGTGGAGATGCTCGCCGTGGCCGCGCTGACTCTGCTGGTCATGGTCCTCGCAGTCAAGGCCCGAAGGGCCGCATGAGCGCGCCGCCCGGAGGCCCGCGCCGGCGGCTCGATGAGGACCGCCGCCGAGCCCAGATCATCACCGCAGCCGTCGAGGTGCTCGATGAGGTCGGCTACGGGGCGGCGACGCTCACGCGGATAGCCGACTGCGCCGCTGTCTCAAAGGGCCTGATCTGGCACTACTTCACCGGCAAGGATGATCTGATGACCGCCGTCGCCGAGTCCACACTCACGACGCTCACCGACGGCATCGCCGACGGTCTGGACCGCACCGCGCCGGTTCCCGACGTCTTGCGCTCAGCTTTGCGCGGTGCCGCCGACCTGAGCCGGACGCACCGCAAGGAGTTGAACGCGCTTTACCGCATCGTGCACAATCTGCACGGCCCCGACGGCACACCGAAGATGACGCTCGCCTTCTACGAGACGACGTACCAGGCGCAGGAAAACCTGTTCAGGCGCGGCCAGGTGGAAGGTTCGCTCAGGGACTTCGACACCCGCGTCATGGCCGTCACCTACCAAGGCGCCGTTGACATGATGCTCGGGTACCTCAACGAACACCCCGAAACCGAACCGCGCGCGTACGCCGACGCACTCGCCGACTTGCTCCTCAACGGCATCGAGCGCAGTTGAAATGATCGCTCGTGCGAGGGCGTCGCCCTGGGAACATCGGTCCGAAGAGCCAATTTCGGAGCCAAGTTGGCTCCTGCTTTCTCCTTTGTGGTCTGTTGCGGGTCGCCGGGTCGCCTTGTCGAGGAGTTCTTTGGAGTTTCGATTTCTGCCGTGCAACGCCGCCGGGCCGCGGGAATCCGGAGTGGATTCGCGCGGCCCGGCGGCGTGCCTGTCGGTCGGTGGTCAGGCGGGGAGCTTGTTGAGCTTGCGGATCGCCTTGTCGAAGACCCCCGCCGGGACGAAGCGGCGCTGGCCGCTGATACGCCGCGCGGTCGCGCCCGCGGTGTACCGCAGGCGCGGTTTCCGGTCGGTGGCAGCGGCGACGATGACGTCCGCGACGACCTCAGGGGCGTCGCCGCCCTGCATCGCGACCGCCATCACCTCGTCGAAGGTCGTGCGGCGCTTCGCATAGAGCGGCAGCGACACCTCGGGCGGGACGGCATTGGCGTCGAACGAGGTCTTGGTGTACGCGGGCTCGACGATAAGCGCGCGGACGCCGAACTCGCGGACCTCGTGGTCGAGCGATTCGGTGTAGCCCTCGACCGCGTGTTTGGACGCGACATAGGAGGCCATGTACGGGTTCGGGATGAGACCGAGCACGGACGAGAGGTTGATGATGCGGCCACCGCCCTGGGCCCGCATGTGCGGCAGCACGGCCTTGGTCATGCGGATGAGACCGAAGACGTTGATGTCGAAGACGCGCTCCTCCTCGGCGACGGAGCGTTCCTCGACGGCGCCGACCGAGCCGATCCCGGCGTTGTTGACCAGGACGTCAATACGCCCGTGCCGCTCGATGACCTGCTGGACGGCGGCCTGGACCGAGGACGCGTCGCCCACGTCGAGCGGGACGAAGGACACGCCGACGGCGCTCCCGGTGCCGCTGCGGCTGGTGCCGACGACCTCGAAGCCCTCGTCGGCGAGGGCTAGGGCCGCCGCCTCGCCGATGCCCGAGGATGCTCCCGTCACGAGCGCTACCTGCTTCTTCACTGCCATGCCGAACTCCTCAAGGATGGTATTATGATCATAATACCATGATCGCCAGGGGCGCCGGATCGAACGGAATCCGCGGCGGGAGAGGATGGCGGGATGCGGTACACGGACGACCACAAGCAGACGACGAGGCAGCGGATCATCGCGGCCGCGGGCCGCCGTTTCAAACAGAACGGCATCGACGGCTCCGGCATCGCCGCCGTCATGAAGGACGCCGGGCTGACCAACGGCGCCTTCTATGCGCACTTCGCATCGAAGGACGACCTCGTCGCCAACGTGATCGCCGACCAGCTGCGGACCCAGATCGCGGACCTCGACGCTCTACCGCCCGGCCGCGCCGGGATCGAGGCCTACGTGCGCTCGTACCTGTCTCCCAAGCACCGCGACCACCCTCAGGACGGCTGCCCCTCGGCCGCCCTGCTCGACGAGATCGGACGCTGCGGCGACCAGGCGAAGGCCGTCTACTCGGACGGGACACAGGCATTCGTCGGCGAGATCGCCGCGCGCCTGGCCCCTGAGGACCCGCAGTCGAAACTCGAGCAGGTCGCCAGCGCCTTCGCGCTGATGATCGGCACGCTCCAACTCTCCCGGGCCACCACCGATCAAGCCCTCTCCGCCCAGATCCTCGAACGGGGCGCCCGCAACGCCCTCGATCTCATGCACGCCGAAAGCTGAAGCTCCACAGGGGACTGAACGGTGTGCCTGCATGGTGTCTGCACCCGCCCGGCTCGGGGTCGACGATGCCCGCGTCCGCGCTGTGCGATCGCCCGTGGCCGATAGGTCCGCTGCGGATCTGCGCCGAAACCGGAGCATTCCTGTTGCGAATGGGCCGTTCGGCCCCCGAGTTCCAGCGGTCCGCCTGAGCCCATTTCGCCTCAGCAGTGCCATGCTCGGGCGATGAGCCGAGTGGACAGCGACGAAGCGTACGTACTGGACCTCTGCGACGAAGTCCTCGGCAGCGCAGGTCTGCGCCAGCACCGGTTCGACTGGCTGGTGGGCGATCCCGACGGACAGGGCCGCCGAGTCCAACTCCCGGTGGACGGGTACTGGCCCGAGCACCGACTCGTCATCGAATACCAGGAACGCCGGCACGAGGAACCGGTCGCGCACTTCGACAAGCCCGACCGCCCCACGGTGAGCGGCGTGCACCGCGGCGTGCAGCGCGCCCGCTACGACGCCCGCCGCCGGACTGAGATCCCCGCCCACGGCCTGCGCCTGGTCGAGATCCGCCACACCGACCTGGCCGCCGGACCCCGTGGCCTGCACCGCGAGCGCGTAGCCGACCTGAAGGTCGTCGGCTCCCTGCTCCTACCCGAACCGGTGGCCTCCGAAGTGGCCGGTGCGGCCGATCGCGTGCTGGAAGCCTTCCAGCGCTGGCTGATCGCCGAGGGCTGGGAGCCGACCGTCCCCGAGTCGGGGCGGCACCTCATCGAAGCCGTCCGGGGCGAGGAGCGTCTGATCGGACAGGTGAAGGGCCACACGGCGTCTGTCGGCACGGACGTCGACACCGGGTACGGGCAGCTCCTGCGCCGGATGGCCGACGCCCCGGGCATCCGCTACGCCTTGATCGTGCCCACTTCCGTGCTCCCGCATGCCGAGCGCGTTCCCGATCACGTGCGCCGCCGTCTCGGCATCGACCTCTACGAAGTCACCGACGCCGGGGCGGTGACCCACCGCGCGAACTGGCGCCTCTGAGCGCGCTTCGACCGGCTGCGGCGGCGTGCGGATCGCGGATCCGGGAGGCTTGGAGGAGGAAGTAGCCGGCCACCAGGACGAGGCCCGCGGCCGGGGCCCAGAAGACGGTTCCTGCTGCGGGCCAGACGATGCCGGTGACCGTGGTGATGCCCAGCCAGGTTCCGGCGGATTCGGCGCCGCCTCTGACCGCTCCGGCGACGCCGTAGGCGGCCA
Organism: Glycomyces lechevalierae; assembly: GCF_027622945.1. Taxonomy (GTDB): domain Bacteria; phylum Actinomycetota; class Actinomycetes; order Mycobacteriales; family Micromonosporaceae; genus Glycomyces; species Glycomyces rutgersensis. The sequence goes on from NZ_JAPZVQ010000017.1 coordinate 17,686, forward strand.
CGTTGGACATGCGGCCCCTCACCTCGGCGACCTGGGCGTCGTAGGCGGGGCCGAAGACCAGCTCGGCGAGCGTGAACACCACCATCGCGGCGTAGGCGACCGCCAGGGACGCGTGGCCGGTGAACCCGAAGAGGAGCACCGCGATCGCCAGCGCCGCATGGGCTCCCGGGAGGATCGCGAGTGCGGCGGCGCGCGGCCGGGCGCGGCGGCGGCGCTCCAGCCAGGCGGTGAGGGGGGTCTGGAGCACGATCACCATGACGGAGTTGAGGACGAAGAGGTACGAGATCGACTTCGAGCCGACGGTGTCCGCGGTGAAGGTCGGCAGCACGTTGAAGACCTGCGCGTACGCGATCCAGGTGATCGCGGTGAACCCCAGGAAGAGCCAGAAGGCCCCGCGTCCGCCGGTCGCCGGTTCCTCTCCCGCGCCGGCCGCCGGCCGCTCGTCGACGCTCGGCACCAGCCGCAACGCGGCCAAGGCACCCGCATACAGGGCCACCGCGCACCAGATCAGCAGCCCGGGGGCTTCGGCGATGACGTAGCCGCCGGCGGCGATGCCCGCCGCTGAGCCCGCGTTCACCGCCAGGTTGAGCTTGGAGAAGGCCCACAGCCGCTGTTCGGGGGAGTACGCGACGACGACGAGGGCCTTCAACGCGGCGGTCGCTGAGGAGAACGCGAGCCCGAGCACCGACGCGAGTGCGATCCACGCGGCGAGGTCGTCGCCCGCGTAGATCGCCATCGCGCCCGCGGCCGTCACGGCCGTGAGGTACGCGATCACGACCGACCGTTTGAGGCCGATGCGGTCGAGGACCCGCGCGGCCATCATGCCGCCCGCGCGTCCGAAGAACAGGCAGAGCGCGACGACGGTGGCGGCCTCCGCGCCGGCGAGGCCGCGTGCGTCGATGAGCCACAGCGCCAGGAAGGGCACCAGCAGGAAGTAGGCCGCCGCGCTGCACCCGCGTACGGCGAGGAACGCCAGCTCGGCGCGTTTGGTCGACACTCAGTTCCCTTCGCTCACGTGCGGTCCACCAGCACCTGGTCGAGCGCGTGGTTCGCGTTGTCAAGGGCCTCTTGCGGATCGCGGCCGATCGCGACGACGCCGAGGGGCCGGTCGAGTGAGCTTTCGGCCTCGTGGAGCTCCAGTCCCGGTTCCAATGCGGACTCGACGAGGTTGACGCCGGGCATGTGCCGGGCGATGTCGATGCCCGCGACCCTCGCGACCGTGCCGGCCTCGAAGGCCCGGTACTGGGTCGTCGCCCAATAGGTCTGGCGCGCTGCGAACTCGGGGTGGCCGCCGGTCGCGGCGGTGACGCTCTCCGCGATCGGGTCGATGCCGGTCGCGAGGGTGACGAGTTTGGCGATGTGGTCGCCGCCCGAGCGAGTGTGGGTCTCGATGACTCTGGGGCCCTTGGGCGTCAGCTTCAGCTCGGTGTGGGTGACGCCGAGCCGGACGCCGAGGAGGTCGAGGAAGTCCACGGTGAACGCGGTCAGCTCCGCGGTCTCGGCCGCGGTGAGCCTGGCGGGGAACAGGTGCCCGGACTCGACCACGGTGCCGGGGAACAGGAACTTCTCGGTGACCCCGAGGATCCGGTGCACGCCGTGGACGCTCAGGGCCTCCACGGAGTACTCGGGTCCTTCGAGGTATTCCTCGACGAGCACCGGGTAGTCGAGGTCGGCGGCCTTGCGGGCGTCGACGAGGACCCGGACGCCGATCGAGCCCGCGCCGTCGCGCGGTTTCACGACCACGGTGCCGTGCAAGGCGATCATGTCCGCCACGTCGCCGGGGTCGTTGGCCATGCGGTTGGCGACGGCGAAGCGCTCGTCGCCTTGCAGCACCGCCCGCATGGCGCTCTTGTCGACGGCGGCGGCCGAGGCCCGGGCCGGGTTGGACGGGAGTCCGAGCCGCCGGGCGAGTTCGTCGGCGAGGACGAGCGCGGCCTCGCTGTGGGTGATCACTCCGGCGATCCGCTCGCGCAGGCCGGCCGCGTTCAGTTCCCCGATGACGACGCCGGCGTCCCCGGCGTGCTCGATCACCAGCGCGCTCAACGGTTCCGCATACGCGGGCGCCGCGGCGGTGAAGACCGAGACGGCTTCGAAGCCTTTGGCGCGCACCCTGTCGAGGAGGTTGGGTTTGGGGTTGCAGACGAGGACGAGGTCCTTCCGGTCGCTCATTCGCTGCTCACTTCGACCCGGTAGGCGCCGTAGATCTCCTTGGTGAGCCGGTCGACCTCGGCTCGGCCGTCGGCTTTCGCGAAGACGAGCATCGCGGCGGTCGCGGAGTTCTGGCGGGTCGGCACGGTGTCGCCGACCTTGAAGTTGGTGACGACGTCGACGACGCCGTCGATCTGCCGCAGCTGGTCCTCATCGGTGAGTTTCACGATCCGGCCGGGCGGCACGGTCAGGTACCAGTGGGCGATCGGCCCGTCCCCGGGCGTCTCGGCGGTCTTCGGGGCGCGGCCGAGGGCCATGTCGAGGCAGGCGGTCCAGATGTCGACGCCGGTCTGGAGCGCGATGGCGTGCGGGATGCCGCCTCCCGCAGGGCGGCAGGCGATCTCGCTCGCGAGCAGGCCGTCGGCGGTCTTGAAGAACTCCATGTGCGTCACCCCGTCCTGGAGGCCGGTGGCGGCGACGGCGCGGCGGTGCAGTTCGAGGATCTGCGCGGTGGCCTCGTCGTCGTCCGGGAGGATCCGGGATCCGAACTGCTCGCCGTGGCCGAGCACGGGCACGAGGTACTCGCTGGCCTTCGCGAACCGGACCTCGCCGCCGTCGACGATCCCGTCGCAGTGGTATTCGGTCTTGATGTCGACGAGGGCTTCGACGACGAGCGGGCAGGTGAGCTTGCGGATCGCGTCGGCGTCGTGGCTCGCCGCGAACGCCCGGGCGTCGGCGGCGGAGTCGAACTTGTAGATGTCGAGCGAGCCGCCGCCGACGGCGGGTTTGACGACGGCGGGCCAGCCGACCTCGTTCCCGGCGTGCTCGATCCGGTCGACGCCGGCGGCCATCGCGAACGCGGCCTGCGGGAGCCCGGCCTCCTGGAGCCGCAGTTTCATCACGTACTTGTTGGTGAGCGCGTTGGCGGCCGTGAAGCCGATCCCGGGGATGCCGAAGTACTCGCGCACGAACGCGGCCTGGGCCTGTCCGAGCTCGAAGGGCATGAACACGCGGTCGATGCGGCGGTTGCGCAGCACCGTGAGGACTTCGGCGCGGAGGCTTTCGAGGTCCTGCACGTTGTCGACGAGCCGCACGTCGACGCCCGGTCCGTAGGCCTGGAGGTGCCCCGGTTCGGTGATGACGGTGAGGAACTGGGGGAACAGGGCCTTGAGCACGTGGTCGGGGAGTCGGTTCTTCTTGACGTGGATGAGCAGGATGTTCATGTCAGGCTCCAAGGGTGTCGGCGGAGGTCTGCTCGCGCCAGAGGCCGAGCGCGGTCTGGGCGGCGCGGTCGCTGTAGGAGAAGACGACGGCCGCGCCGTCGTCCACGTGGTGCGCGTAGGGGGTCCAGGCGGGGATGACGAGCACGTCGCTCGGCCCCCACTCGTAGGTCTGGCCGCCCACGGTGGTGGTGCCGGAGCCTTCGACGGGCACGAACACGGTCGCGTCGGTGGACCGGTACGCGCCTTTGCCGGGCCCGGCCGGGAGCAGGCTCAGGAAGGCGCTCATGGTCTTGAGGATCGGCCCGCCCGTCGACGGGTCGATGTACTCGGCCTCCCAGCCGCGCACCGGGTGCGGCAGGTGGTGGGCGGCGAACTGCTCGAGCCGCTGCAGCGCGTCCCGGTACGGGTAGACGGCGACGGGGTTGGTCCGCTGCGCCCGGTCGGTCGGCTTCAGGCCCGCGGCCCAGAGGCCCGCGCGTCCGTCCGGTTCGGACTCCTGGGTCCTGGCCGGGAAGTTCTCCATGAACGAGGCGTCGTAGAACGCGACGGTGGGGATGTCGAGCGCGTCGAGCCAGATCGTGTCCTCGGCGGGCGCGCCGTCGTTGCCGTGGTCGTGCCAGGACCACGGCGGGGTCACCACGACGTCGCCGAAGCCCATGCCGATCTTGTCGCCGTCGACGGTGCTGTAGGCGCTCTCGCCTTCGAGGATGAGCCGCAGCGCCGATTGCGTATGCCGGTGCGCGGGGGCGATCTCGCCGGGTCGCACGAGCTGCAGTCCGGCGTAGAGACTCCGCGTGATCGAGGAGGTGCCGGGCAGGGCCGGGTTCTCGAGGATGAGGACGCGCCGCTCGGCCTGTTCGACGCTGATGAGTTCGCCGGCGCGCATGAGGTGTTCGCGGGCCTTCGCGTACGGCCAGTGGTGCGCCGCGGCGGCACCGGCCGGCTCGGGGCGGACGAGGTCTTTGAAGCGGTCCCAGAGGGGGACGAGGCCGTCTCCGGCGATGGACGTCGAGTACTGGTCGAGGCGTGTGCTCATGCGGTTCCTCCGAACGGGGTGTACAGCCAGGTGAGGTGGTCGAGCAGGCGCTCTTCGTCGAGGCCGAGGAGCATGGCGTCGCGGCGCTTCGCCGAGGCCGCGCTGGGGTGGTAGACCTCCGTGGCGAGCCATCGCGAGAGCCGCTGGACGCGGGCGGTGCGGTCGCGGCGCTCGGCGGCGTACCGGTCGAGGGCCGCTCCGGGATCGGCGTCGTCGGCGAGGCGGTCGGCGAGCACGGCGGCGTCCTCGATCGCCGTGCACGCTCCCTGGGCCGCATATTGGAGCATCGGGTGCGCGGCGTCGCCGAGGAGCGCCGCGCGGCCCTTGACCCACGTGTCGGCGGGCTCGCGGTCGCGCAGCGTCCAGCGCCGCCATCCGGTGCCCGCGTCGAGGAACGCCCGGGCCTGGTCGCCTACGCGGTCGAACAGTCGCCGCACGTCGGCGTCGGGCACCGGTTCGCCGCGGGCGATGTCGGTCGACCCGTCGTTGACGGTGATGACGGCGTTGTAGACCTCGCGGTCCTTGAGCGGGTAGTGCACGAGGTGGCAGTCCGGCCCGGCCCACAGCACGGCCCCGTCGACGCGGCAGTGCTCGGGCATCCGCTCCGGCGGGATCAGGCAGCGGAACGTGGCGTGGCCGGAGGGGATCGGGTCGCCGTCGCCCACGATGCGCTGCCGGAACCGCGAATGGAGCCCGTCGGCGGCGATGAGGCACCGGCCGTTCCACCGGCGCCCGTCGGCGCCGCGCGCCTCGACCCCGTCGGGGTGCTCCTCCCAGTCGGCGATCTCGGCGGACGGCACGAGCAGGATCCGATCGGAGGCCAGGCAGGTCTCGTAGAGCGCCTTGAGGAGGTCGCCGCGGTGGATCACGCCGTACCCGGCGGCGAACCGCTCCCGGAAGGCCCCTCGCAGGTCGAGCCTGATGAGCCTCCGACCTTCGAGCGCGTCGCGGATCTCCAAGTAGCCCACCGGGATCAAGCGCTCGCGCACCCGCCCGCCCGCGCCGATCAGGTCGAGCACGGCGAGCGCGTTGGGGCCCAGCTGGATCCCGGCGCCGATCTCGTCGAAGGCCGGGTTCCGTTCGAGCGCGATCGAGGCGATCCCCTTGCGGGCCAGCGCGACCGCCGTCGCCAGGCCGCCGATGCCGCCGCCCGCGATCAACACGGGGAGGCCGCTCATGCCGCCACTCCGCGTTTGAGCAGGATCGGCGCGAGCCGTTCGAGCGCCTGCCGGGTCGTGGCGAGGTCGTGGACCATCGCGACCCGCACGTACCCGGCTGCGGGCCAGGTTCCGTCGTGCGCCTCGGGCCCGAGGTAGGAACCCGGGACGACGCGGAGCCCGGCGGACTCCCAGCATTCGACGGCCGCCGCCTCGTCGTCGTCGACGCGCAGCCACAGGAACATCCCGGCCTCCGGGGACCGGTACCCGGGCAGTCCGCCGAGAATCGCGTCTGCCGCGTCGAACAGCTCCCGGTAGAAGCCCCGAATCCGCTCCACATGCGACTCGTCGTCGAGCAGGTCCGCGGCGGCGGCCATGTTCGGGCAGCCCACGGTCCCGGCAGCGTAGGCGCGAAGATCGATGAGCCCCTTGACGAGTTCGCGGTCGCCGGCCGCGAAGCCGATGCGCAGGCCCGGCGCGGAGGACCGCTTCGACAGCGAGTTCACCGCCAGCACCTGCGCGTACGGGTCCCCGTCCGCGCCGAGGTCGGCGCAGGCGCGCAGCACGCCGTACGGCGCCTGCGTCCGGTAGATCTCGCTGTAGCACTCGTCCACGGCGAGCACGAACCCGTGCCGCCGCGCCAGCCGGACCGCCCGCCCGAGGTACTCCCGGTCGGCCACCGCGCCTTCGGGATTCGTGGGGGAGCAGACGGTGAGCAGCGCGATCTCGGGGCCGAGCCGGTCCACCTCGCCCAGGTCCGGCAGGAATCCGCCGTCCTCGGCGGACGGCAGGAAGACCGCGTCCAGCCCGGTGAGCCGCGCCGCGGCCCGGTACGGCGCGTAATGCGGGGTCGGCATGAGCGCCAGGCGGCCTCGGTCCCTTGCGGCGAGCAGACCGAGCTGGAACAGCACTTCGCGGGCCCCCGAACTCGGCATCACCGCATCGGGCGCGAGCGGCGGGTCCAGTTCGAACCGGCGGTTGAGCCAGCCCGACGCCGCCTCCCGGAACGCGGCCGTGCCCTCGTTGCGCGGGTAGGACCCGAGCGTCGACCCGTGCTCGGCGAGTCGGGCGCCGAGCCACTCCGGGGGGGCGACCCGCGGCTCTCCGATCGTCAGGTCGACGACGGGCCCGGGCGGCGGCTCGATCCCTTCGAGCAGGGCCGCCACGCGCGGGAACGGATGCGCGCCGAGCCGCGCGATCTCCGGGTTCACCAGTGTGCCGCTCAAACCCGCACCGCCGCCCCGCCGACGACGGCCTCGATCTCGACCAGCAGGTCTCCGCGGCAGATGTCCACGTTGAACACCGCCAGTGCGGCGCCGCCGAAGGTCGCCTCGCAGAAGGCCTGCACGAACGGCACGTGATGCGCATGGCGCACATACGCCTTCACCGTGTCCACATCGGCGAGCGCCTTCGACGGCCCGTAGCAGTTCGCGATGAGCTCGGCGATGTTGTCCGCGGTCGTCGCGCACTGCTTCTCGATGTCGCCCTCGAACACCGTCTCGTGGCCGAGGATGCTCGCGGTCCCGGAGACGAACAGCGTCGGCGGTTCGCCGCGGCGCGCGGTCATCGCCGTCGCCCGCGCGAAACTCGGGCTGCGCGGGCCGTACCGCTCGGGGTACCGGTATGCGGGCGTCTGCCTGCGGTTCTCGATGTGCCGCACCTCGGTGTCCTTGACCGCCAGCAGGAAGAACGAGATCCCGCTGCCGGTCGTGCCGATGCCCGTCGCGGCCGGCATCGAGTTGTAGAACTCGGGGTGGGCGGCGAACGCGTCCGAACGGCCCTTGCAGAAGTCGCGGTAGACCTCCAGGCCGTCCGCGTTCGCGGCGTTGATCGTCTCGATGAAGTTCCAGACGCGCAGCAGCCGCCGGTAGCCGTGGCCCTCGAGGAAGTCGAAGACCTCGCGGTAGCGCCGCTCCACGACCGGCGCGTACACCGACCGGTGCTCGATCGTGGCCGCGCAGAACGCCACCTCGTCGCCGAGCGCGAACCGGATCCCGCCCGCGGCGCCGATCTCGGGCGGCTCCTCGCACCACCAGGTCTCCCGGTGGCCGGGCTCGCCGGGCCGCGCCATCGGCACCGTCATCGCGACGTGCCCTTCGCCGAGCTCGAGCGAGGCGGGAGCGCTGCGGAACTCGACCGCGGCCATGCGGAACGCGCCGCCGGGCGGCGGGGCCGCATCCTCCTCAGTACAGGAATGCAGGGTGGAACTGATCAAACTGGTCACCTCGCCGGGAAGTCAGACTTGCGCGCGAAAGGCGCAGGCCGAGGCGGAAGCGCACACGCCTTCGTGATCGCCTTCCGCAATACAGTGAACAACTCGAGAATGAGGTTCGACGCCAGGGGAAAGGTTCGCAATGGCAGTTTCGGCGCCGGTAGAAATCCTCCGAGAATCTAGCATGACGCACCGATCATGTCCGATCACAGTTCTCTGGCAAAACAGTGAACGAGGGAATATTTGCAGTTCAGCGGCGTAATGAATCTTGAAAAGTGTTCTGAGTCACAAGAATCATGCGACGCAATCGCCTCATTTGAAACTCCTATCAAGATCAACTTCCGCGTTATCGATCACCGCTATCGGTAAACGATCTTGCCGGTAGATCCACCATTCGGTTAAGTGCGTCACAACGAGTGGAGTTGATCTTGCAACTCTGCTTCCCTTGCTCCGGACCGACCCCATTCTTCGGAGCAGGAAATGCCAAACCCCAATTCCTCTGTCCCCACAGTAGAAGCAATCCGATACCGACGCGGCTATTCCACCCCCGCCCGCCTCCGCGAGGACATCAAGGCCGCCCACCAGACCGACCCCTGGCGCACCGCCCTCACCGCGCTCGCCGACCAGCTCGTGATCGTCGCGGCCTGCATCGCCGCCGGCGCGCTCCTCATCGCCCAGCCCCTCGCCGGAGTCCCGCTCGCGCTCCTCGCGGCCGTCCTCGTCGGACGCCAGCTCCGCGCCCTCGAATGCCTCGTCCACGAAGGCTCCCATTTCAACTGGAGCCGCAAGCGCCGCGCGCTCAACGACTTCCTGGCGATCGCGCTGGCCGCGTTCCCGACCGGCGCGCAGCTCTCCGGCTACCGCGAGAGCCACCTGCGCCACCACGGCGCCTTCGGCACCGACGACGACCCCGACCGGCAGCGGTACCGCGAACTCGACCTCGAATCGCTCGACCGCTCCCGCCCCGGCGCGTTCGCCCGCGGCCTGCTCGTGCGCCTCCCCGCCTACCAGCGCACCTGGTGGCGCGACAGCCTCCAGGCCTCCCCGGCCGTCGCGCTCCTGCCGCTCGCCTGGGGCGCCGCGTTCACGGCCGCCCCGGCATGGGCCGTCGCCGGAGCCTCCGCGGGCCTCGCCGCCGGAGCCGTCTGGCTCGCCGGATTCGCCGTGGCCCTCCCGATCCTCCGGTTCATCGGCGAGGCGAGCGAGCACGTCTACAGCGACGCGGACACCGTCTTCGACGCCACCGTCAGCAACCTCGGCACGACGCAACGCGCGCTGATCCACCCGCACGGCGACGGTTACCATACGGTGCATCACATGTGGCCCGGTGTGCCGCATCATCGACTCGCGCGGCTCCACCGGCGGCTCATGGCCGCCGACCCCGAGTACGCCGCACGCCTGCGCCGCCGCTCGGGGATCCTCGCGACGCCCGTCCGGGGCTCGCGCATGACGCCGGCGGGGCCCGCGACCCTGACCGAGAGGACCAGTACATGAGCCGCGAGTTCACCGTCGCCGACGGTGTCGCCGAGGCGTTCCCGCAGTTGCGGATCCACCTGATCGCCGTCGAAGGGCTGCGCAACGGCGAGGACTGGCCGAAGGCCGCCGACGCGATGGACGAGCTGGAAGCCGATGCCGCCGAAGGGAACTGGACCGCCCTCGACGCCGCGGACCCGCGCATCGCGACCTGGCACGCCGCCTACCGATCGTTCGGCACCAACCCGAAGCGAATGCGCCCCAGCGTCGAAGCGCTCCAGCGCCGCCTCGGCAAGAGCGGCCGCCTGCCCCGCATCACCCCGGCCGTCGACGCCTACAACCTGGCCTCGGTCCGCTTCGGCGTGCCCGCCGGCGCGTTCGACCTCGACGCGCTGGAGGCCCGGATCGACATCCGCCACGCCGTCGAAGGCGACGCCTTCACACCCCTCGGCGAACCCGAGGTCCGCGAGGAGCCGAAGCCCGGCGAGGTCGTCTACGCCCAGGGCACCGAGGTCCTGACCCGCCACTGGAACCACCGCGACGCCGACGCCACCAAGGTCACCGCCGAGACGACCCGCGCCGTATTCATCTTCGACAGCGTCGGCGAGGAGGCCCACGAGGCCGTCGACGCGGCGGCCGAGCGGCTCAAGGAGCTGCTCTCCGAGGGCGCCTCGGTCACCGACCACCAGGTGCTCGACGCCGACCGCCGTTCCGTGCGGATCGGAGCCGAAGGGCCGCAGGCGCAGTGACCGCCGCGTTCTTCACGGGGCTCGCGATCGGGCTGGCGCTCATCGTGCCGATCGGCGCGCAGAACGTGTTCGTGTTCGGGCAGGGCGTCTCGCTCGGGATGCCGAGAGCATTGTGGGCGGTCGTCGGCGCGGGCGTGTGCGACACCATCCTCATCGTGCTCGGCGCGGCCGGAACCTCGGCGCTCCTCAACTCCGTGCCGGGCCTGCGGCCCGCGATGCTCATCGCGGGCGCGCTGTTCCTCACCTACCTCGGCGTGAAGTCCTTGCGCACCAAGCCGACCGAATTCGACGACGAGACCGGAGTCTGGTCGCGCGGCCAAGTGCTGCGCCGGACCATGGCCGTCTCGCTCCTCAACCCGCACGCCATCCTCGACACCGTGGGCGTGCTCGGCGCGGCGATCACGGCCCAGGCCGTGGCCACGCGGGTGCCGTTCGCGGTCGGCGCGGTGGTCGCCTCATGGACCTGGTTCCTCGTACTCGCGACCGCCGCACACGCCCTGCGGCGGTTCATGACCAAGGAGCGGCGAGTCTGGTTCGACCGCGTCTCGGGCCTGATCCTGCTGGTGTTCGCCGGGTGGCTCGCCGTCGAGTTCGTCCAGACTCTCGTCTAGGCCGTGTTCGAGAGACTCCGGTGCCGGCCTCGGTGACAGGCAACCTGAGACGGCTACGGCGCCTGGGCCGGCGAGGCCGCCGACGCCCGGGACTCAGGGAGACCCCTGCGCGCCGGGCGGGCACCGGCCCCGGCGCCCGCTGAGTGCTCCTTCCGACCGCTACCAGGAATTAAACGCAGGCCAAACTGCCGCCAACCCGCCACGGGAACACTGCATTCACGACGATCCCGCCGGGATCGATCCGACTAGGAAGGACTGGTACCCATGGCGAAGCACACCACGGCACACGTCAAGGCCGACAAGCCCGTTGAGGCTCCGGCCCGCAAGCTGGCGATCCGCGTGCTCGACAAGATCGAAACCACGAAGATCTGCACGATCACCGGCGACTAGTCCGGCCTCTCGCGCGCCCGGACCGGACTCGCTCCGGTCCGGGCCGCTTTCCGTTCCCCCCAACGCCATCTGGAGTCGAATCGTGGAGCAGCCGCGCATCAAACCCGAGCACGACGCCTTCCGCACGCGCGGCGGCAATGTGCGGATCGGCGGCGGCGTGCACGGCATCGCCGCGGAGATCGAGGACCCCGACGGCTGGGTGTGGTCGCTCGTTGTCGCGTGCGACGGCACCCGGCGCCGCGACGCGATCGTCGCCGAAGTGCGCCGGACCCACCCCGCGCTGTCCGAAGCGGACGTGACCGGCGCGATCGACGATCTCATCGCCGCCGGGCACGTCGAGGACGCCGCGGCCCCACCCCCTCCCGGGCTCAGCCCCCGGGAGCGCGAGCGCTACGGGAGGAGCGCGCAGTACTACCGCTGGACCGATCCGCTGCCGCGCGAGAGCATCTGGGAGGTCCAGATGCGGCTCAAGGAGTCGCGGGTCCTCGTCGTGGGCCTCGGCGGGGCGGGCGGGGCGGCGGCCATGGCGCTGGCGGCCGCCGGGGTCGGGGACCTGCACTGCGTGGACTTCGACCGGGTCGAGCTGTCGAACCTGAACCGCCAGATCCTGTACACGGAAGGGGATCTCGGCAGAAGCAAAGTGGACGTGGCGGTGGAACGGCTGCGGCAGCTGAACTCCGACATCACCGTCACGGGCGAGCACGCCCGGATCGAGCGGCTGGAGGACTTCCTCCCGCTGCTGGAAGGCCGTGACCTCATGGTGCTCGCCGCGGACGGTCCCGACGGCATCCGCCACTGGGCGAACCGGGCCTGCCTGAAGACCGGCACCCCTTGGGTCGAAGGCGGCTACCACGGACCCCACATGGTGACCGGCGGATATGTCCCCGGTGAGGGCGCGTGCTGGGAGTGCCTGCGGCTGGGGGAGCAGCGCCGGCTCGACCTCGGGCTCGTCTCGGACGACGCCCGCGCGAAGGGCCAGCCCAGGGCTCCCGGCCATCCCGTCACCGCGGTCACGGCCGTCATCTCGGGCCAGCTGAAGGCGCACTGGGCCATCGCGCTGCTGACCGGAGCGGCCCGTGTGCGGCCCGGAACCGCTTGGGGGCTCAACCTGATGGCCCCGGACGAACCGCCCGTGGTGTCGTATCCGCGGCAGCCCGACTGCCCCGCCTGCGGCGACCGGCCGTGAACGCCGCCGGGACGATCCGCGCCGACTCGGTCGTAGCGTTCCCTCCGCTCGCGCGGCGCGTGGACGGCCTCGAGGTCGTCATCGGCCGCAGCGGCTCTGACGTGTTCGTCGCCCTGCCGCTCATCGGCGCCGAGGCGATCGACATGCTCGGCGCCGGCGCGAGCGTCGGCGAGGTCGAGGACCGGATCGCCGCGGACACAGGAGACCGCATCGACGTCGGCGACCTCGTCGCGACCCTCATGGCGCTCGGGATGGTCGCCGAGGTCGACGGCCGTTCCCTCCCCAGTGGACCTCCGGCGCGGGTCACGCTGCCGTGGCTGCGGCCGAGCCATGTGCGGTGGATGCTGCACGCCCCCGTCCAGGCCCTTCTCGACGCGGGACTCGCGGCGCTGGTGCTCGCCGCGCTCGCGCTCGCCGTCCGCGCGGACGCGCCGTTCCCGAGCGCGGCGAGCCTGCTCTGGAGCGACAACGGGAGCCTGGTGCTCGCGACGCAGGTCGTCATCGGCTGGACCCTGATCCTCGTTCATGAAGCGGCGCATCTCATCACGGCGCGCGCGGCCGGAGTCCCCGGGCACGTCGGGTTCGGGACGCGCCTGCAGTTCCTGGTGGCGCAGACGAACGTGACGGGCATCTGGGCGGCACCGCGGCGGCACCGCATCGCGGTCTACACCGCCGGGATGCGCTCGGACCTGGCCGTTGGGGCGCTCGCGCTCCTGGGCTCGACGCGGCTGGCGCCCGGCGGCGTTCCGCACCGCATCGCCCTGGTCGTCGCCGTCCTCGCGGCCACCGGTCTGGCCGTGCAGCTGCTGATCTTCATGCGGACCGACGTCTACTTCATCGTCCAGGACCTCTCCCGCAGCCGCAACCTCTACGGTGACAGCGCCGCCTACACCCGGTACCTCGGCCGGCGGCTCGTGCCGCGCGGGCGGGCCGCCCTGGAGACGAGTCCGCTCGACGGCCTGGAAGCGCGGGAGCGACGCGTCGTCAAGGGCTACACCGCGCTACTCGTGACGGGCACCGGCGTCTGCCTCGGCTATGCGGCGATCGTGCTGGTGCCGTTCGGCATCGGGCTCCTCCACGGCGCCGTCGTCGCGGTCGCGTCCGCCCGGCCGGAGGCGGTGCTGGACGGACTCGTGGTCCTCGCGGTCCAGGGCGCGCTCCTCACGATCTGGTCGCGGGCCTGGTGGGCCCGCCACGGCCACCGCCTCCGCCGGCGCGTCACCGAGGCGTCGTCATCGCGATGAGCTTGGCGCGCAACGCCTCTGCCTTCGGGTGGCCGAGGTCGTCGAAGACCCGGAATGCGCGCCGCCAGACCCCGGACGCGGCTGCGCGGTCTCCGGCGGCGAGGTGGGCGTCGCCGAGCCGGTCGAGTGCCGCGGCGGCGCGGACCCGCTCGCCGCACTGGTGCAGCAGGGCGGCGGCTTTGCGGTAGCAGTCGATCGCCCGGTCGTACTCGCCGAGTCCGGTGTAGGTGAAGCCGAGACTGTCCAGAATGGTGGCCTCTCCGTCCGCGTCGCCGATCTCGCGCGAGATGCGCAGCGCGTGCCGGATGGCGTCGAGGGCGCGGGCGTGCTCGCCGCTCGCGGCGTGGATGTACCCGATGTTGTTCAGCGCGCGCACCTGCCCGTGCTCGTTGCCGTCTTCGCGGTACATGTCGAGACTCCGCTGCGCGGACGTGAACGCCGCGGCGTAGTCCTGCGCGGCCTCGGCGATCAGGCACAGCTCCGCGTGGACGTTCGCCTGCCCGCCGCGGTCGCCCAGCTCCTCGAAGTGCCGCAGGGCCGCACGGAGGTGCGGCTCGGCCTCCTCGTGGTCGCCGAACCTGACGTGGGCCGCGGCGAGCCCGTGGTGGGCGACCGCCTTCGCCCGCGTGTCCGCGGTGCGGTGCGCGGCCGCCACGGCGAGACGCTGGGTCGCGATCCATTCCGCGCCGAGTCCCATGCGCCGCTGATGGGTCGACAGGAACCACGCCAGCTGCCACCTGTACCGGTCGGCCGTCGGACCGTGCGCGCCGTCGGGGGCCCTGTGGAGCGATCGGACGAGTACCGGGCGCTCGGCGTCGAACCAGGCCATGGCCCCGTCCTTGCCCTCCGGAGCGTCGACGACAGTCGCCGCGACGGGTTCGTCGATGCGGATCGGGCGCCGATGCGGCGCCAGGAGGCGCGCGGCCGTGTCGGCGGTGTGCAGGTAGTGGTCGAGCATGCGTCGCGTCGCCGCCCACTGCGTCTGCGGATCGTCGATCGCTTCGGCCAGTTCGGCGGCGTAGGCGGCGAGCAGGTCGTGGAGGTCGAACCGTCCGGGGGCGTGCTCGGCGACCAGCTGCATACGGCACAGCTCCCGGAGCCGCCGCATGACGGCGGGGACCGGGACCCCGGCGAGGCTGGCGGCGGCGCCGGCCCCGAAGTCGGGTCCCCAATGGAGTCCCAGGAGCCGGAACAACTGGGCCGCTTCCGTACTGAGCCGCAGATACGACCAGGAGAACACGGTCCGCAGGTCGATCGTCGCGTCCGGGCTCTCGAAGGCGTCGAGCACGACCTCGCTGCTCTCGAGTTCGGCCGCCAGCGAGGCGAGGGCGAAATCGGGCTGGACGGCGGCGCGGGCGGCGACCATCGTCAATGACAGCGGCAGCCCGGCGCAGCGCTCGATGATCTGCGCGGCGGCTTCCGGCTCGCGGCGGACGCGTGCGGGGCCGAGCCTCCCGATCAGGAGATCGCGGGACTCCGCGGGGTCGAAGACGTCGAGCGCGAGCGGGTGGGCGCCGCGCGCGACCAGCCCGGCCAGTTCGGTGCGGCCGGTCACGAGCACGCAGCACCCCGCCGACCCGGGAATGAGCTCCCGGACCTGTGCCTCGTCCCGGGCGTTGTCGAGTACCACCAGCATCCGCCGGTCTGCCAGCAGGCTGCGGTACAGCGCCGAGCGGGCGTCGGCGTCAGCAGGGATCGCGACCGCCGGAACCCCCAGCGCGCCAAGGAACTGCAGCACCGCCTCGGCCGGATCGACCGCGTCCCCCGAGGCGTCGAAGCCGCGCAGGTTCAGGTACAGCTGGCCGTCCGGGAAGCGGTCCCGGACGCGATGGGCCCAGTGCACCGCCAGCGTCGTCTTCCCCGACCCGGGGATGCCCGCGATGGTGGCGACGAGCATCGTGCCCGATCTCGTCGCCCGGTCCAGCAGACCGTCCAGATGCGACAGATGCGCCGCGCGTCCCGCGAAGACCGCCACATCCCCGGGAAGCTGCCGCGGCAGCGGCGCCTCGCCCGGCGGGTCCTCGCCCTCGTCAGCGGTGCGGAGGAGCCGCTGGTACTCGTTCCGGAGGGCGGCGCTCGGCTCGATGCCGAGCTCTTCGACCAGCCGTTTCCGCATCCGGTGGAACACCGCGAGGCCTTCGGCGACACGCCCGCCGCGGCGCAGCGCCGACATCAGCAGCCCGGCCGGCCGCTCGCGCAGGGGGTGCTCCGCCACGAGCACCGACAGCTCGGAAACCGCGCCCCGGTCGGTGCCGGAACGGAGGTCCCAGGCGATTCGGTCCTCCACCGCCGCGAGCCGTTCGTCCTCCAGGCCTTCGGCAACGGCCCGGACCAGCCGGTCTCCGGCCGCGTCCGCGAGGGCCGGACCACGCCACAGCGACAGCGCCTCGCGCAGCAGCCGCCCGGTCTCCTCGGCGCCTTCTCCGCCGGCGCGGACCAGGTCCCGGAACCGGTACAGGTCCACGCGTTCGCGGTCGCATGCCAGCCGCCACCCCTCCCCGACGGTGACGATCTCGATCGTCGGATCCGCGGCCAGGAGTTTGCGCAGCCTCGTCACGTGGACCCGGACGGAGTTGCGGGCGGACGCGGGCGGACTCGCGTCCCACAGGGCCGAGACCAGGCGCCCGGTGGAGACGACGCGGCCGAGGTCGAGCAGCAGCATCGCGAGCACGCACCGCTGCTGTGCAGTGGTGGGGCCCTTGCGCTGTCCGTCCTGAAGGATCTCGACCGGTCCGAGCAGCCCGAACTCGATTCCCGCCACCTGGACCGCGCCCCCATCGACATGCTGATGCGTTGCGCACCAGGACTACCGGCTCGACACTACCGCTCTCGGCGAACCGCCCGAGCGACCATCGGGTCCCCGGTCGGGACCAGGGCGCCGTCGACGATGAGCGCCGTGTCGGGTGCGGAGCTTTGGAGGGGCGGATCCTTCGAACCCGCACACCGCGACTATCGCGCGGCATCACCGGTCTGCGTCGGCGAGGGCTCCGTCCAGGTAGGCGCCGAGCGCTCGCTTGACTTCCGTGATGACTGCCGGCAGGTCCTCCTCCGAGGCCGCCATGATCAGCGGGAGCAGGCCGCGGAAGAGATGCACGGCCACTTCGGCGGTTCGTCTGCGCTGCTCGGGCGGTTGACCGTGGGCCTTGCGCTCGAGGATCGCGTCGAGGCGGTCGAACATGACCGCCTGCGCCGGGCGCTTCGCGCCGACCAGGTCCGGCGAGGTGTGCGGGTCGGCCAGCAGCGCGTAGAAGCCCGGGTTCGCCCGGTCGAAGGCGATGAGCGGGTCGAGGATCCGGTCGAGCATCACGTTCAGCGGCAGGTCGGCCACCGACAGGTCGAACGCCTCGCCGTGAGCCGCGCGCAGCCGCTCGACATAGCGGGCGGTCAGTGCCTCCGCGATCGCCTCCTTGTTCTTGAAGAACTGATACAGCGTCCCCGGTGAGGCGCCGGCCTCGGCGGCGATCGCGTTCGTCGTCGCGCCCTTGAAACCCTTGGCCGCGAAGACCCGCTCCGCCGCGTCGAGTAGTTCGGCGATGCGCTTCTCGCCTCGCGCCTGCCGCTTCCTGGACGGCTTCTCCGTGTCCTCGGTCACTAACTGTCTCCCGGTCTCGAAAATACGAGCAATTACTCGTATTTTTAATACGAGCAACCACTCGTGTTCAGTCTACGCAGGTCGGGAGACCCTGATGACCTCCACTGCCACCCCACAGCCGAGACTCCGCGCCCCGGAAGACGCCTTCATGCGCCGGCTCGGCCGCTTCGCGATCCGGCGCAGCCGCAGCCTCCTGACCGCCTCGCTGGTCCTCTTCGCCGCGAGCGCCGCCGTCGCCTCCGGCACTCTCGACGCCCTCATGCTCTCGCGCTACGAGGTGCCGGGATCGGAGTCCATCGTCACCGGCGATGAACTCGACGACGCCTTCGATGTCGGCAGCGCCAACTTCCTCCTCCTGGTCACCGCCGACTCCGGCGACGTGGATGACGCCGAGGCCGCCGCCGCGGGAGCCGAGATCGCCGCCGAACTCGCCGCTCACGACCGGATCGGATCAGTCGAGTCCTATTGGGACACGGGCTCGCCGGTACTCCGCAGCGAGGACGGCGCACAGGCGCTCATCCTGGCGTACCTGCCCGGCGAGGTGACCGACGTCCGAGAGAACGTCCTTCCCGGTCTCAAGGAGGAGTTCGCCGTGGACCGCGGCGCCGTCACGGTCGGTGTCGGCGGCTCGGACGAGCTCTTCCGTGAAGGCGCGGAACTGGCCCGAGAGGACTTCCTCGTCGCTGAGGCCGTCATCATCCCCGGCCTGCTCGTCCTGCTCGTGGTCCTCTACCGCCGCCCCGTCGCGGCGCTGCTGACCATGGGCGTGGGCGTCCTCTCGCTCGTCGTCGCGCTGGCACTCACCAGGTTCATCGCCGCGTTCACCGAAGTCTCGACGTTCGCGGCCAATTTGATCCTCGTCATGAGCATCGGCCTGGCCGTGGACTACTGCCTGTTCATCGTCAATCGCTACCGCGAGGAAGCGGCCGGCCACGACCGCGCCACGGCCATCGCGAACACCGTCGCCACCGCCGGGCGCACCGTCCTCTTCAGCGCCGTCACCGTCGCCGCCAGCCTGTCCGTGCTCCTCGCGATGCCCTTCCCGTTCCTGCGGTCGTTCGCCTACGCCGGCATCCTGGTGCCCTTGGTCGGCGCCGCCGGCGCCGTCATCGTGCTGCCCGCCGCCCTCGCCTTGTGGGGCAGCCGAGTCGAACTGGCCCGCCCTCCCGCCCCGGTCGAGGACGGCCGCTGGCACCGGCTCGCCACCGCGGTCATGCGACGCCCCTTCGCCTGGGGCGCCGCCGCACTCGTGCTCGTCGCGTTCCTGGCCTCGCCGCTCCTCGGCGTGCGCTTCGGCGTCCCCGACGAACGCGCCCTCCCGCGGGACGCCGAAGCCCGCATCGTCACCGACCAGGTCACCGCGAACTTCACCGCCGAGGCCACCGACGCCCTCCAGATCCTCGCCGAGGCGCCCGACTCCGACGACCTCGCCCGCTATGCCGCCGACCTCTCGGCCGTCTCCGGCATCGCCCAAGTGGATTCGGCCGCCGGCCGGTTCGTAGACGGCGCTCTCGCCGCACCCGCCGATCCCGGTCGCTTCCCCGCCCCCGGCGGCACCGACACGTGGGCCTCCGTCGTCCCTACCGGCGAGGCGATGCGAACCGACCCTTACGCCATGGTCGAAGCGGTCCGCGCCGTCGAGGCCCCGTTCGCGACCGCAGTCTCGGGCTACCCTGCCGACCTCGCCGACTTCCGGGACGCTCTGCTGTCGAGGCTGCCTCTCGTGGCGGCCCTGATCGTGCTGGTCACCTTCATCATCCTGTTCTTCATGACCGGCAGCGTCGTCGCGCCGGTCAAGGCGACCCTCCTCAACATGCTGTCGCTGTCGGTCATGTTCGGCGCCCTGGTCTGGATCTACCAGGACGGCAACCTCTCCGGATACCTGGGATTCACGCCGCAGGGCTCTTTCGAGTTGAGCGTCCCGATCCTGATGTTCTGCGTCGCATACGGGTTGTCCATGGACTACGAGGTGTTCATGCTCGCGCGCATCAAGGAGGAGTACGACCGCACCGGCGATACGATAGGTTCGGTCGCGGCCGGACTCCAGCGCAGCGCGCCCCTGGTCACCGCCGCCGCGCTCGTGCTGGCCGCGACGTTCGCCGTCTATGCGACCAGCCAGGTCGTCTTCGTGCAGATGCTCGGCGTCGGCATGGCCCTCGCCGTCGTCGTGGACGCCACGGTCATCCGCGGAGTCCTGCTCCCCGTCGCCATGCGGCTCACCGGAAGACGCAACTGGTGGGCACCGGCGGCGCTGCGCCGGTTGCACGCCCGCATCGGCATCAAGCACTAGGACCTTGGGCGGCCGGCCATCAGGGGTACCGACCGGCTCGACGCGCGGGGCCGTTCAGCAGGTCGGCGGTCAGGCCTGCTGGCGGTCCAGTTCGGTCAGTCGGCGGACCAGGAGGTCGGCTTCGTCAGCGTCGGTGCGGATGTCGAAGACGTCGGCGAGGAGCTTGGGGACCTCGTGGGGGCTGACGGCCTCCTGCTTCGGGGCGCTGCCGGGGCGTTCGGTCGTCCAGGTGAGCGCGTCGAGCGTGTCGTACCGGTCGGGGCACTGCCGCTGCACGTATGGGCGGATGACGAACGGGGAGCGGTCGTTCGAGGCCACGAAGTGGTTCCCGACCGCGAAGTCCACGGGGTACTGGGGGTTCTCAGTGAAGACCTGCCGCACCTGCCACTCGTCCGCGCCGGCCCCGCGCTGGTGCACGGCCCATCCCGGCGAGCCGTGGGTGATCTCCTCCCACCGCAGCACGAGCGGCCAGAGCGCGGCGTCGCTGCGGGCGCCGTCGACCAGTTCGATGGGCTCCAGGGGGCTGGCGCCGAAGCCGACGTCGTTCAGCCAGCGCGCGCCGTCGAGCTCCACGATGAGCATCGCGTGCGTGGCCGGGCGGGGCTTGGTCGAGTCCGCACCGATCTGGCGCGGCGGCGAAGAGGGTGGCGTGCTCGAAGCAGTAGCCGCCGCGGCCGCGGCGGATCAGCTTGTCCTGCAATGCGGGCAGGTCGAGCCGCACCTGGTGGTAGAGGAAGCTGTCGAGCGTGTCCCACCGGATGTTCAGCACGTGCGCGCGCTGCAGGGCCCGCAGGGTCTCCAGGGTGGGTGTGCGGTCGCCCTCGTAGCCGAGATGGGCGAGGTAGGCGTCAAGATCGAGGTCGTCGCTGCTCCACATGCCTCGGGCAACGTCCTTGCGGCGGTCCGTATTCCGCCGGGAACGGGGGCGTGTTGGTGTCAGAGGGGGCCTGGGCTATTCCTCGCGGCACCAGAGCTGGCGCAGGTGTCCATTGAGGGCGGTGGCGGCGAAGATGATCACGCCAGGAACGAAGTACCACATTGCGGGGCCGGCGCTGTCGTCCAGTTCGGATCGCGCGGCTTCGATCGTGAAGCCGACCGGCACCAGCATGCCGACCAGCAGCAGCACGGCGACGACCGCGGCGGTCCGTGCCACGCGGGGCCCGGCCCAGCGCTGCCACTGGAGGCAGCAGACACCCACCGCTGTGGCGACGCACGCCAGGAGTATCAGGAAGCCGATCCCCGCCGCGACCCCGAAGCCTCCGAGGACCTCTGCCTCGCCGAGGGCGGCGACGACGTCGAGCGGTGCGGTCAGCAGGCGCACGATCGCAGGGTCGAACGCCCTGGCGTCAGTGAAGATCGGAAGGGTACTGCCGACCACTAGCAGTGCGCCCGAGGCGAAGGCGAGTGCCCGGATGGCGTTCGACTCGAGTGTGTGGACCCGGCCTTCCAGGTCCTGCAGTCGCCGCCGAATGCGCTCGTCGTCGGTTTCGATGTCGGCCATGCCGTTCTCCCTTGCTCGCTGCCCGGTTGCAGCAGCCGCACCGGAGCCCGTCTTCCGCGACCCGATCCTAGTCGACCCGCTCCACGTGCCTCACCAGTCAGAACGGTCGGGCTGGCCGGTCGCCGTCGGGGTGCTCGCTCTGATCGGCTTCGCCGCAGTGTCCGTGCCGCTCGGGCTCCTCTGAGCCCACGGGGATCCGTCCGCCGGCGTTCCGGGAGTTGCCTTGGCAGGCAGGGCGATCGGCTCGGTCAAGGAAGTCGGGCCCCTGGAGGCATTGATATCGGGGAGTGCCGGCTTTTCGACCAGCGCTCCCCGAACCACCTGCTCTGCCACCGATCTAGCGGGTAGATCCAATGTGCTCCCGTACGGTCGCCGCCTCGCTCGCCGCCGTCCCGGACCCCGGTTCGGCGCTCTTCGTGGCGAACCCGCGCCGGCCCGGCAGGAGCGCGAGGACGATCAGTGTTCCGGCGGCCATGATGATCGCGCCGATGAGGCTGGTCTGGGCGATCCCGTGGGCGAAGGCCTGGTGGACGGCGTCCACGGCGGCCTGGGCCTGCTGGGGCCCGGCGGAGGGATCCTGTGCGACCCGCTCCGCGACGGCCAGTCCGGCGCCGACGGAGTCCTTGGCGGTCTCCATCGCCTCCGCCGGAAGCCGGTCGCCCACCAGGTCGGTCAGCTCGTCCCGGTAGCCCGTGCCCAGCAGTGAGCCCAGCACCGCGATGCCCAGCGCCCCGCCCAGCTCGAGCGCGGTGTCGTTGACACCGCCGCCGACGCCCAACTCGGACTCGGGGAAGGAGCCCATGATCGTGTCGGTCGCCGGGGAGATGCTCAGACCGAGCGCGAGGCCCAGCATCATCAGCGGCGCCAGGAAGTCCTCGTACGTCGACCCCTTGTCGATCTGGGTGAGCAGGAACATGCCCGCCGTGCCGACGGCCATGCCGGTCACGACCATCGCCTTCACTCCCAGTTTCGGCGTGAGCATCCCGGTCACCGCGGACCCGAGGAACACCGCGCCGCCCAGCGGCAGCAGCCGTAGGCCCGTTTCCAAGGCGCCGTAGCCGATCACGAACTGCAGGAACTGCGTCGAGTAGTAGATCACCGCGAACATGCCGAAGAAGAAGAACATCACCGCGAGCATCGAGCCGGTGAAAGGCCGCAGCGCGAACTTGCGGACGTCAAGCATCGGGTGCGGGTGCCGCAGCTCCCAGGCGACGAAGGCGACCAGACCGGCACCGGCGACCGCAGCGGCGGCGACGGGGCCGGTGCCCCAGCCGGAGTGCGGGCCTTCGATGGCGGCGTAGATGAGGGAACCGACGGAGACGATCGACAGCAGGCCGCCGACGTAGTCGATGCGGCCCATGCCCTCCGCCTTGGACGGCGGTACCAGGGCGAGCGCGCCGAACACGGCGAGGAGGGCGATCGGCACGTTGATCAGGAAGGTCGAGCTCCAGGCGTGATCCTCGAGCAGCCAGCCGGAGACGAGCGGGCCGACTGCCACCGCCAGCCCGGAGGTCGCGGCCCAGGCGGTGATGGCCTTGGCTCGCTCGTTCCGGGGGAAGGTCGCGACCACCAGGGACAGTGTGGCAGGCATGACGACCGCGGCACCGATTCCCATGATCGCGCGGGCCGCGATGACCAGCGAGGTCTCGTCGACCATGCTTCCCATCACCGAGCCGCCGGCGAAGATCAGCAGGCCGAGCACCAGCGCGCCGCGGCGGCTGTACTTGTCGCCGATCGCACCCAGCACGAGCATCAGCGCCGCGTACGGAACGGTGTAGCTGTCGACGACCCACTGCAGATCACTGCTGCTCAGTCCCAGGTCGGTGGTCATGTCGGGGGCGGCGACGATCAGCGACGTGTTCGCCATCACCGTGATCAGCAGGCTCAGGCACAGCACGAGCAGCGCCCACCAGCGCCGCGCGTAAGGCCTGGTCATGCTCTCCACCGGTGTGTTCGCAAGGAAGGGCATCAGTAGCTCCTAGAAAAGGACGGGGACGCGTAGTCGTCCATCGTGTGGCGTCATGTTCTGCTCCAGAGCCCTCATTGGCTCGGGGCACCGGCCAGCTCGCGCAGGTGCGCATTGTTCTGCAGGGACCACCGCATGGTCCGCGGTGGGCGCCCGAGCAGGGTTTCCAGTTGGTCGGAGAGGACGTCGTACCGTCCGCCGGCGATCAGCCTGGTCTGGATCCTCAGGTGCGCCCCCACGTGCCGGGCCATGGCCGGATCGCCCAGGGTCTCCTGCAGGACGGTCTCGTTGATGAAGGTCTCGTTCCAGGACTCCACTTCCTGAGGGCGGTAGACGACCTGGCGTCCCAGCACGGCTGCGTAGTCCTCAGCGAACCCGTACATGTCCTTCAGTTCCGGGCCGGTGAGCGCGTAGGACTTCGAGAGGTGCGGTGCGGGGTCGACCAGGATCTTCACGCACACCTCTGCCAGGTCGTGAACGACGATGGGCGCGAGCCGCTGGTTGCCGAAAGGCAGGGGCAGTTCACCGTTGCTCAACGGGTCCAGGAGCATCCAGGTCAGATGGGGGTTCTCGGCGAACAGGGTCGCACGCACGTTGACCGTGGGGAGGCCGGACCAGTCCAGCACCTTCTCGCAGATCCAGTGCGCCCGCTGCTGCGGTGACCAGTCCGTGACCAGTCCGCCTAGCCAGGAACGCCGCTCCTCCTCCGATGCGGTCATCTTCTCGAGCGTCATGTACGACTGCTCGTAGTTGGACAGGTGCACGAAGGCTTCGATGTCGCCCTGGGCTCGCGCCGCCGAGGCCATCAAGGTGAGGGCATCGGCGTAGTACGGCTGCGGGGTCATGCTGAAGTAGATGCGCCGGACACCCTTCAGCGCGGCGGCCACGTCCGCGAGATTGAGCAGGTCGCCGACGAAGACCTCGGCCCCGGCCTCGCGCAGCGATTGCGCGCGTTCGTCGTCCCGTCGCACGAACGCGCGCACCGGGTGGCCCTGTTGGAGCAGCATGTCGACCATCAGCCTGCTCACGCCGCCGACTTGGCCGCCGGCGCCGGTGATCAGAATGGGATTGCGTTCCGTCATTGTTCTGTCCTCCATCTGGTTTGGTGGGTTGGTCGTTCAGGAAGCCGAGGATTCCGCAGGCGCACAGCCGCCCGTTCGACATTGAGGGTTCAGGTGCGCGCGGGCGTCGTCTGCAGGAACAGTTCGAGCAGTGCCAGCAGCGTCTCGGGAGCGTCCTCGGTCGGGAAGTGGCCGGCGCCCGGGATCTCGACCACGGGCGCGTCGGGGTAGCTGAGCTTGAACGCCGGGATCACGTACTCGGGCAGCAGCGCGGTGTCCCGCATCCCGACCGCCAGCATCGCCGGCACGGCTCGCAGCGCGGCGACGGCTTCCATGGGTGGCGGGCCGGGCGGCGGACCCTGCGGACCCTCCAGGACCTGCCGGGGGAAGGCGATGACACCGCGGGACTCCGCCGGGGTCGGAAAGGGGCTGGAGTACGCGCGGATCCAGGTCGGCGTGGCGATCTCGGGCCGGGCGACGTGCTGCAGGTCGATCATCAGGTGGGCGATGGTGCGGCCCGCGTTTCCGAGGATCTGCTCGAACGAACCGTCCGCGATCGCCGACCCGGCCCACTGGAACCACCGGCTCGCAGCGCCGTTGGCCTGCATGAGAGGGCCGATGTCGTCGGTGAGTGGAAGCACGGTGTTCGTGGCGAAGATCCGGGAGATCCGGTCGGGGTTGCGCAGCGCGAACCCGGTGCCGATGGGGCCGCCCCAGTCGCGGAGCACCAGCGTGATGTCGGTGAGGTCGAGCGTGTCGACGAGCAGCGATTCGAGATTGAGGATGTGTTCGCTCGCGTCGTACGTGCGGTCCTGCGGTGTCTCGCTCTTGCCGAAGCCCATGTGGTCGGGAACGACCACGCGGTGGCGGCGTGACAGCGGCCCGATCAGGTGGCGCCATTCGTAGCCCCACGTGGGCTCGCCATGCAGCATGACGATCGTCTGATCGGGCCGTTCGGGGCCCTCGTCGACGTAGTGCTGGCGGAAGCCGGCCGCTTCGTTGAAGCGGGCGGGATACGGCCACGTGCCGTCGAACGTCGCTTCAGCGGCGATCATGGGACTTCGTGCCTTCCTGGGATTCGGTGGTTTCGATGTCGGCGCGTTCAGCAGTCATCAGACCGGTCCCGCCGCGTGCAGGGCCGCGTCGGTGTCCGCGATGGCCAGCATCATGTTGATGTCGGCGCCGGCCAGTGCGCCGGCCGCTGCGGAGGCCCCGACCTGGGCGACCAGATCGGTGACGTTGCCGGCCACCCACACACCCGGCACCTCGGTGGCTCCGGCCGGGCCGGAGGCGAAACCGCGGCCTTTCGGCAGGTCCTGCACCGTCAGGCCCAAACCCTCCAGGCCCTGAGTGCGGGCCTGCATCGGCGCGGCGACCGCGAGGACGCGACGGGCCACGACCTGGCCGTCGGCCAGGCGCACCCCGGCGAGGGCGCCGTCCTCGTCGTCGACGACCTCGGCGACCGGGGTGTCGATGACGCGGATGCCACGGGCGGCGAAGCGGGCGCGGCTGTCCTCGTCCAGGTCGGTTCCGTGCGTGAAGTAGGTCAGGTCATCGGTCAGCTGACGGAACAGGAACGCGTGGCCGATGGAGGCCGGGCCGGTGGCGAGGACGCCGATGGGCTCATCGCGCACTTCCCAGCCGTGGCAGTACGGGCAGTGCACCACGCTGTGCCCCCAGTGCTCGGCGAGCCCGGGCACCTCCGGCAGCACGTCCTTGAGGCCGGTGGCCACCAGGACGCGGCGGGCGGTGATGTTGCGGCCGTCGGCCAGGGCGACGGTGAACCGCAGGTCCCCCTCCGCCGACGGGGCGGCGGGCTCGGCCGCGACCACCTGGCCGTGGACGACGCGTCCGCCGTACTGGCGCACCTGCTCCCGGCCCCGTCGAAGGATCTCGGACGGCGGGGTGCCGTCCAGGGCGAGGAGGCCGTGCACGGCCTCCGCGGGCGCGTTGCGCGGGGAGCCGCTGTCGATCACGACGACCGAGCGGCGTGAGCGGGCGAGGATCAGCGCCCCGTTCAACCCCGCGGCGCCCCCGCCGATCACCACCGCATCGACGGTCCCCTCGGCCAGTTCGTCACTCTCGTACTGCGAAGTCGTCACAGCCATGGTCTTCTGCCTTTCCTTGCCAGTCATCGTTCGGTCAATCTTTCAAGTCCTGTGTGGATGGAGAGGGATCTCGCCCGCGGGTCGAGGGTCCACTACCGGGCCCATGCCGCGATCCGTTCCGCGATCGCCTCGGGGGCCTCGATATGCGGGAAGTGACCGACATCGGGGACGATCTCCCGCGCGTGCGGAGCGGCGAACCGGTGTCGGTCGTCGACCCGCTGGGGGAGGATGCATTCGTCGTCGGCACCGTGGAGCTGCAGCAGGGGCACCTTGATCGGCTGGGTCAGGCGGCGCGCCGCCGCGAGCATGCCGGGCCGCAGCATCCCCCGGTAGTACTCGAGGGGCGAGGGCATGCTCGCTTTCAGGTGCTCGTGCAGCTGGGCCTTGAGTGCCGGATCGAGCGAGAAGCCCGGGGACCACTGGCGCCAGAGGCGGTCGATGAGGGCGAGATCGCGGGCGCCGACGATCCAGCCGCTTCCGGGCAGTTGAAAGAGCCCCATGTACCAGCTCCGGCGGAGCTGGGCGAGGCGCGGCCGGCTCAGGAACGTGAGCGGGTGGGGGAACGCGAGCGTGACCGCGCGTTCGATCCGCTCCGGCGCGGTGACGCTGACGTCGTAGACGATCGCGCCGCCCCAGTCGTGGCCGATCAACTCCACCGGCCTCCCGGGAGACCAGCGGTCGATCAGCGCGAGCACGTCGCCAGTGAGGGACGCGAAGTCGAACGGCCCCTCGGTCGGGGACGGCGCGTAGCCGCGAAGCCACGGTGCGAGGACGCGACGTCCGCGGCGGCCGAGCTCGGCGAGGAAGGGCGCCGCAGTCGGCGGATGGTCCGGGAAGCCGTGCAGGACGATCGTCGGCTGGCCGTCGGGATCACCGCCCTGGAGCGCGTGGAAGGTGCCGTGCGGCAGGTCGAAGGTGACGTGTTCGAACTCCATGTTCGTCCTTTCTTCGAGAGCGGTCGGACGAATGGTGCCGATGCTCGCTTCGATTGCGGTGGTGCTGGACATGTGCGTCTCCTTAGGCACTGGGTATGCTGCCCGATCAGCCGGCCAGTCGGTTGAGCTTGCGGATCTGCGTGTCGAAGGCGCGCGCGGGCACGATCCGGCGCAGGAGGCTGACGCGTCCGGCCATCGAGCCGGCGGTGTACCGGAGCTTGGGCTTGGCATCGGTGGCGGCCGCGACGATCGCCTTCGCGACCACGTCCGGGTCGTCGGCGTTGCGCAAGGCGTTGGCCAGGACGTCTCGGGACACTTCCCGCTGTGCGGCGTAGACCGGCAGGGGCGAGTCGGGTGCCAGGCTGCTCGCCTCGAAACTCGTGCTGGTGTAGGCCGGCTCGACCAGCAGCATTCGGACGCCGTGCTCGCGAAGCTCGTGGTCGACCGACTCGCTGTAGCCCTCGACCGCGTGCTTGGTGGCGGCGTAGACGGCCATGAACGGGGCCGGGATCAGACCGAGCACCGAGGAGACGTTCACGACGCGGCCGCCGCCCTGGGCGCGCATGTAGGGCACCACGGTGTTGGTCATCCGCATCAGGCCGAAGACGTTGATGTCGAAGACCTCCCTAGCCTGGTCGATCGAACTCTCCTCGCCGGCACCGACCGCGCCCACGCCCGCGTTGTTGACCAGGACGTCGATCCGGCCGAACCGCTCGATCACTTCCTCGACCAGGGCGCGGACCGACTCGTCGCTGGACACGTCCAGATCGAGGAACGTCACCCCGGCGAGCGCCTTGGCCTTCGCCGCATTGCGGCTCGTGCCGACCACCGCGAAGCCGGCGTCCACGAGGGCGAGCGCGGCCGCCCGCCCGATCCCGGAGGAGGCGCCCGTCACCAGGGCCACTGGGGGAATTGTCTGCATGTCGGTTCCTTCCGTGTCGTACGCCGCCATGACCGGCCCTCCTGCTTGCTCGATGAAACCTCTAGAGGAAAGTTCTACCTCTAGAAGAAAGTTCTAGCACGGTTACCGAGGATTCTTCTAGCCGATGTAAGGTAGATCAATGACCAGGACTCCCACCGCCAGCACAGACCGACGAGCAGCCAGGCCCGCCTCGCGCCGCGAGGAGATCGCGGACGCCGCGATCGACCTGTTCCTCGAACGGGGTGTCGCCGCGACCCGGGTGGAAGACATCCTGACCGCGGCCGGCGTGAGCGTGGGCAGCTTCTACCACCACTTCGGCGACAAGCTCAACCTGGCAGCCGCGGTCTATCTCGAGTACCTGCAGCGCTTCCAGGACGACCTGCTCGTCGAGCTCGACCGCCACGAGCGCACCGAGGACGCCGTCCGAGGGATGGTGCTCGCCTTCCTGCGGTGGGCCGGTGCCGATCCGCGCGCCATGCGCTACATGCACCATTGCCGCGAGTCCAGCGTCGCCGAGATCGCCGAAGGCGAAGAAGCTCGGCTGAAGCAAGGCTTTTACGGTCGGCTCGCCGACTGGCTCAGCGAACGCGCCGCGACTGGGGAGCTCCGGGCGTTGCTGCCCGAGCACAGCCTCGCGCTATGGCTCGGACCAGCCGAACAGCTCGTTCGGGCAGTCCTCGATCCCTTCGGGCACATCACCGCACCGGATCAGGACACCCTGGTCGCACACCTCACCAACGCCGAACAAGTCCTCGCCGACGCCGCCTGGGAAGCCCTTCGACGCCCCGCCCCCGGCGACGATGCCGCTCAAGCACGCTCGTAGTCGCCCGAGGAAGCCGCTGCAATCCCCGCTGATCTTGGACGAGGACAGAGGCGACGCCTTCCTGCGTCCCGGTTACGGCAGCGGTCAAGTTCTCGGTCGAGTGCTTGCGTCAGCGAGTTGAACCGGGTCCAGGTGGGCACTCAGTTGGGTTCCCAACTCGCGGAAGCCGAGGGCTCGCGCGACTCGACGGGACGCCGGAGGCCGCGCACGCCACTGCGGCAGTAGGCCATCGGCAAGGGCCCGAGCAACCGCGGCCGAGGCCACCCGTTGCGCCAGACCGCGGTCTCTCATGGCCGTGTCGGTCAGCACGCACATGTGCGCGGTCTCGGCGGGCCACATCTGGTGACCGGCCGCGGCTACGACCTTCGCACCTACGCGCGCCACAACCGCTGGAGCGGTGATCTCGCCGATCCCGCTCTCCTCCGCGTCCTCCGGGCCCACCGACGCCAGCAGCGCTTGCAGATCCGGATGCCCGGGGGCAAGCTGTTCTGTCACCGTGTCAGACCCGGCCGGGCGGAAGGTGTCCGGTGAGACGTACCCCAGATTCGCCGGGCCCAGCACCTCCTTCACCGGCAATATCGCCTGCAGGACATCAGGGTCGGTGAGAGAGTCGGGCGAGCGTCGCTCGAATGCACGGACTACCGGCTCGACCATCGCTTCGCTTGGAACGGTCACGATCGCCGAGCCGCCCAATGCCACGATCCCGACCCATGACGGCGGGCAGAGCTGCGAATCCGGGGACGCGACCACGCTCGGGCGGTTGAGCGTGAACGAGACCGGTACGGCCGCGAGCGTCTCCCACAGCGACTGAGCTCGCGCCAGCAAGGGATCAGAGATCATGATCCGATCCTGCCATCCGCGCAAAATGAATAAAGCCGCCGACGCATCAGTCTCCGGCGGCATGTGCAACGGGCAGAACGTCTGTGTGCACCGTCGTGCAAGCGGCGGCGGTCGGACAACAGGTACGCGGTCGGCCGTCCGAAGATCTCGAGCTCAATGCGCTAACCGCTTGTACCCATACATGAGCACTGCTCACCTACTCTCGTTGGCATATGCCCCAACGTGAAGGAGGTCGAGCCGATGGATGCGGCGCGGCAGCGGCTGGACGAGTGGAAGGCGCGCATGGAATCCCATGCCGCCGATCTCGCGGCCGCCAACGAAGAGCTCGCTTCGGTGAAAGCGACCTATCAGGACCCCAACGGCGTCGTGACCATCACCGTTGACTCTTCAGGGAACCTCACCGACCTGGTCTTGTCCACCCGGGTCCAACGCCAGGCCCCCGAGGAGACCGCGCGGCAGATCAAAGACGCGCTCGCGGCTGCGAAACGGCAAGCCGCGCAACTCACCTCGGAAGTCGCAGCGCGCAGATTCGGCGCGGACTCGCCGACGACGAAGGCGCTGACCGACTACGCGAGATCCGGACTCGACCCGGAGGAGTCCTGACATGGGCGAGGGCTACCAAGTCGACCCCGAGCAGCTGCGGAACCTCGCTTCACGGCTGTCGGCGTTCTCCGAGGAGTTCGACGCCCTCATCACCGCGTCGCAGGCGATCAGCCAGGACGACGAGGCCTACGGGCTCCTGTGCTCCTGGATGCCCGCGATTCTCGAAGGCCGCCACCAGGAATTCGACGAATGGGTGAACTTCGGCCAGGAGAACATGGAGCTGCTGTCCCAGGCCCTCGCGGGTACCGCCGACGACTATGAGGCCGCGGATGAGGCGAATGCGAAAGCGTTCGACAACCTCAGCGAGGGGCTGGGCTCATGAGCGATCTCGTGGCCTCCCCGACACCGGACCCGACGCAGCCGTTCAAAGGGATCTCCGCGATGGAGACCGGCTACGATCTGGCCCAGCAGTTCTCTGAAGGGAACTGGGTGCAAGGCAGCCTGTCCATCGTCGGCGCCGGACTCGAAGTCGCCTCCGCCGCGCTCGACCCGGTCGGGTACCTGTTCAGCAGCGCCGCATCGTTCCTCATCGAGCATTTCGACCCGCTCACCGAGGTCCTCGACGAACTGACCGGCAAGCCCGATCTCGTTGCGGCGCACGCGCAGACGTGGTCGAACATGGCCGAGCGGCTGACCGCCATGTCGGTCGATCTCGACCAGTTCGCCCGCGAGATGTCGAGCGACTGGGAAGGCGACGCCAAGGACGCCTATCTGACCCTCATGGACGCCAACGTCGGCGGCACCGCCGCGATCGCCGGCGCGGCAACGGCCATGGCTGCCGCAACCCAAGGGGCGGGCACGCTCGTGTCCGTCACCCGCGAACTCGTGCGCGACCTGATCGCCGAAGCCGTCGGGCAGGCCATCAGCATCCTCATCGAGCTGGTGTTCCCGCCGCTCGTGCTCGCGAAGATCCCCGCGCTGATCATGAAGTGGACGAACCGGATCTACTCCGTCGTCACCGATCTCTTCGAGTCCCTCAAAGCCCTCATCGCACTCCTCGGGGGATGACCTTGCGACACTTCCTGCGGCACACCCTTGCCCTCATCGCGCTGTCGGCTGTGCTCTTCACGCGCCACGGCTCCACCAACTCCAGCAACAGCAGCTCCAACTCGAACAACCCGAATTCGAGCAATCCCAATAACACCGTCAACACGGCGAACACCGGCGGCCAGACCACCGTGACCGGGATCCTCCGCTACGCCGGCGCCGAATACCAGCGCGGCAGAGTCGCCGAAGCGCAGGTGAACAACGACAATCCGAACGAGCGGCGCGGGACCGACAACGACGAGGCATGGTCGCAGCAGCCGACCCAGTACCAGCCGAACTACGGCGAGCTCGACGAGCACGGTCGCGCCACCGGCATCAGCATCACCATGAACGACAGCGTCCGCCAGGCGACCAGGCACCCGACGAATCCGACCGGGCGCCCGGACATCCCGCCGGGGTATGACTCGAACGACCACCAGAAAGGCCACCTGCTCGGGGCCCAGTTCGGCGGCTCGAACAACGACGCGCGCAATTTCGTGCCGCTGTTCGACCGGGTCAACTCGCCCGACATGCGGCACTACGAGAACGCGGTGCGGCGGCACATGGCGGCGAACCCGAACGAGGACTTCACGTACACGGTCACCCCCGTCTACAGCAACACCCCTCCGGGCAATCCGGTCCCCACCAGTGTGACAATGCAGCTCACCGACTCCCAAGGGAACCCGGTCCCGCTCAACGACCGTGACGGCAACCCGCACACCACGGTCTCGATCCCGAACGTGCAGCGATAGAAAGGCAGACGGATGAGCGACATCGACGACCTCCGCGGACTGCTCGGCTTCGTACCCTATCGAGGCGCGCCGGTCGACTGGGACGCGGCGGGCAGGGCGCTCGGCGCGAGCGTGCCCGCCGACTTTCGGGAACTGATCGACGCCATCGGCCCGGGGAAGATCGGCTACGACACGCTCCTGCTCCAGCCGGCCGCCTCGGACCGGCGATACGACCAGATCCGCCGGCACCGCGAGCGAATGGAAGACCTCCAGATCATCTGGGAGGACGAGGAGCAGGACGAACCCGAAGACCAGACCAAACCCCAGGTGTTCAATGAATCCGGCGTCCGGCCGATCCTCTGGGCCACTTCCGGTCTGGGATTCAATCTGTTCTGGGTCGCCCGAGACGGCGTCGCCCCCGCCTCCTGGCAGATCGCGGTAGAACCCGCGCGCGGCGGAGAGTGGGAATTCCACGCCGGAACCGCCACGAACCTCCTTGTGCGCCTGCTGCGCGGCGAAGAACCCACCACGTACCTCTCCAGCCTGGCGAGCGCCGACCAGCACTCGTTCACCCCCGCCGAATAGCAACGCTGGCATGCAGGGGCCCGGCGTTGCGAGTGCCGACGCCGGGCTCTTCCTCTCGGACAGGTCTACAAGCCGGGACCGTTCTGGGCGGGCTATTTCCCTTGGGGCTAAGGGGGAGTCGCCGCTGTAATCGCTGCCGGTGCGGTTTTCCCAGTCGACGACCGCTTCTCGGAGCATATCGGGTAGGTCCCAGAAGTCGCTAAGCGTTGTCCCACAACTCCGTCGACGGGCGGCTCCTCGAGTACCTCGCGGGATGCCGCTTGATCCCGGTGGGGCAGCTTAGAGCGGCCTGGGCGCGTCAGCAGGACACGGATCGCTCGCCTCGGGTATCTCCCTCGAAAATTCCCTCGCTTTCGTTGCGCCACAACCCCTACGATGACGCGACCAATGCGCGCCGCGAGCCGTCGGACGTATACCCAAGAGGGAGACCAGCGACATGCTCATCCGAGAGACGGTAGTTCCCGCGGAAATGAAGGAAGTCCATGAGCGGTTTCGGTATGCACCCGGTGTGAAGGCCGGGCCCTTCCTGTTCATGGCCGGTCAACTCGGTCGCGACGAGAACTTGAACGCCGTCGAAGACAAGGAGGCCCAGTTCACGCAGGCTTTCGTGAACGTCGAGAAGGTGCTGGCCGAAGCCGGCGCCACATTCGACGACGTCGTCGACATGGTCACGTATCACACCGACATGCGCGACCTGGAACTCTTTATCAAGGTGAAGGACAGGTTCTTCACCAACCTGGAGCAACTGCCCGCCTGGACCGCGCTCGGTGTGGCCGCCTTGGCCATGCCGGGGCTGTTCGCCGAGGTCAAGTGCACGGCAATGCTGCCTGATTGACGCAACCGAGAGAGGGCCGCTGACTCGCCTGATGGCGGGTCAGCGGCCTCGATCGTGTCGCGGTCGATGTCCATGACCCGGGCGGGAGCCGAACCAGACAAGACGCAAATCCAGTCCTGGGGGGCCAGAGTGGAATCATCCAACACGATTTGAGATCAATTGCAACACAGCGAATCTCAATGATAGTCATGAAGGTGAATATTATGTGGACCTTTCGGTTGCTCAGAGCGCCTGACATATTGCGCTTATTTGAGGGTCTCGGTGATGGTCGGGGTGCTGTCGTTCGTCTCAGGTCAGGACAAGGTCGAAGATGTCGCGGTGCGTGAAGAGGTAGGCGTGTTCGCGCCTGCTCCATTCGATCCGGTCGGCGATCTGCGAGGTGGTGGCAGGGGCGGTCTCCGGCCTGGCCTGGAAGTCTGCCCAGAAGCGCACGTTCCTTTCCTGGCGCTCCAGGATGCAGTCGACCAGGGCGTGCCGCTCTGACGGTTCGAGGCCGTATGCATCGGCGACGATCCGCACTTGCTCTGCCTGACGGGGCAAGGGCAGCGACTCCTTCGAGGAGATCGACCAGGTCCAAGCGAGGTAGGCCACGTCCTCCAATCGGCTGCCGGGGGCGGCCTCGGCGAAGTCGATGAAGGCTGCTGGCAGGCCGTTCTGGAAGACGACGTTGTTCGGTCCCGGATCGTGGTGGCACACGACGTCGTATCGCCCGGCCAAGTCGCTGCCTCGGGTCGCGTCGTGCATGCCCCGCAGCAGCGAAGCCGCCACCTGCACTTGGCGGTCAGACCAGACCCCGAATCGGGCGGGGACCGTCCCGGGGATGAACGACAGCAGGTCGGCCCCGCCCTCTTGCCCCAGGTACCTGGGCGCACCGGTGAAACCTCCACGTGCGAGCAGGTCGAGCAGAGTTCAAATCCCCCCTCGCGCACAGATGAGAAGGCCCCGGTCATCCGGGGCCTTCTTTTTCGCGTTTGCAATGAGCTTCCGTCTTTGGCGCTCGTCGGCATGGAGTCGGGCGGGACCACCCTGACCGGGTGGCCCCGCCCGCGTCGCGGGAGTGCGGCCAGCAACTCTCGCAACGGTGTTAAGGCTCGTTGGGCGGGTAGGACGGCACACCTCCCATCACGTACGCCACCTGCTGCGCGAGCGGGATCGTGCCGCTCGGCTCGGGTGCGCCGAAGGTGACGGTGACCGAGCCGTCGCTGGAACTCGTGTCCACCTTGTTCACCGAGTAGTTCGACGAGGCCGAGCCGACCCGGAACAGTCCGAACAGGTCCACCGACGCCGTCGCTCCGACCTTCATGTCGCTGGTGACCTTGCTGGCGTTGCCGCCCTTGAAGGTCATCGACATCTCCGGTTGCCGGGAGACGACGAAGGTCTTCAGGCGCGAGAGCTTCCCGCCCTCCCCGAACAGCTCGTCCACGCTGAACTCGCTGCCATGCAGCTGGTACCCGGTCGCGTCCTGCCCGGTCTTCGATGCGATCTCGCTGAGTATCTGCCCGTCGTACCAGCCCACCGTGCCGTCGGGCGCCAGGGCCGTGGGCGCCGAACTGATGATCGTGACGCCCTTGTAGTTGAGGTCGATCGTGACGGTGGACGAGCTCGACGTGTAGGTCGACAGGTCGTAGGACGAGGACGCGCCGAAGTTGATGCCCACGGCGTCCATGATCGGGACCGAGAACCCCACCTTGCCCCCCACGCTGAGGTCGGTCGACTTCGAGGAGAAGTTCGACAGCTCCAGGTGGAGCGACACGGCGTTGCCGTCGGTCTGGAGCTGCCCGATGAGCTGGTTCGCGCTGGGCAGCTTGTCGGGCGTGTAGCCGACGTAGAACTGGCCGGGGCCGATCTCCTCGCCGCCGTTGGCCGCGTTCGCCTGAATGATGTTGGATCGGGCGGCCTTGAGCAGGGCGGTGGCCTCGAAGTACTTGCGGTGCAGCAGGATGCTGTTCGCCGCCACCTCCTTGTAGCTCGCGATGGCGCTGTAGAGCGCGATGAGCGAGTCGGGCATGTCCTCGAAGGAGCCGTATCTCGTCAGCAGCTGGTCGAAGACGTCCTGGAGCTTCCCGCCCATCGGCAGCGGGTTGGTGTAGGTGAACCCGGCATTGCTGAACTCGGTCAGGATCGACCCGATCTGCGCCGAGGCGGCCGTGTCCTCCTTGTTCATCATCTCCTGGTCGGCCTTGGAGAAGCCGAAGACGGTCGCCCCCAGGACGTTGCGGTAGAGCGTCGAGAAGCGGTCGGTGCCGATCTGGAGCTGGCCGCTGCTAGAGGTTCCCAGCAGCGAATCGAGGTCCTGGAGCGTCGCCGCGTTGTAGTACGCGTTGGGACCGTAGGTGATCCCGTAGTTGAAGCCGGCCGGGTACGACACGGTGCTGAACTTGCCGTCGAGCTTGGTGCCGAGGAAGTCGCCGATCTTGCCCTCGAGCTCGTCGGAGAAGGCCTGCTGCGCGGCGGTGGTGCCGGTGCCACCGGCGACACCGCCGGCGCCGCGGAGAGTCATACCCCCGGTGCGGCTCAGGTTCTCGTACAAGTAGGAGCAGTTCTCCCAGCGAGTCGCCCGGGTCGCCGGGAAATGGTTCTTGAAGACCATGAAGGCGGCCTGCTTCGCCCTATCGTCGTCGACGGCCCAGACCGTCGTCTCCCAGGAATCGGAGCGGTAGCTCACCCTGACCCAGTACCTGTCCATGATGTTCCTCCTTCTTGGATGGGCGACCGAACCGTGATGATCGATCGCGTTGCATCCAGAATCACCAGCCGCACCGGCTTGCGAGGCCGCTCGGAGATTCCCGCCCGAAGCCGATACGACAGCCGCATTTCGTGATTCTTATTATTGAAAGGTGCCCAATAATGTTGCCCCGCAGGAGATCACGGACTGGCGTTCACGATTGGACGAGCTTTTCTCTACGGTCGCGGGGTTGTTCGGGAGAGTCGAGTTGCGACGAAGAGCCAGGTCCTATCTGATCGGACTCTTGGCGCCGGTGGAGCGCAAGAACGGCTGGCAGCTCGCCGAGGCCGCCGGCGACGCGACGCCCGTACAGGTGCAGCACTTCCTGAACCGGGCCGTGTGGTCAGCCGACGCGCTGCGCGACGCCCTCCGGGCCTACGTCGCGGCGAACCTGGCGAGCCCGAGCGGGGCGCTGGTGATCGACGAGGTCGACTTCGTCAAGCGCGGCCCGGCCTCGGTCGGCGTGCACCGGCAGTATTCGCGTGAGGCGGGCAGGGTCGAGAACTGCCAGGTCGGAGTGTTCCTGGCCTACGCCGGCGAGCACGGCGAGGTGCTGATCGACCGGGAGCTGTACGTGCCCGCCTCGTGGATCGAGGATCCCGAGCGCTGCGCGGCCGCGGGGGTCCCCGTTGAGCGGATGGACATCGGGGCACTGGAGAAGCCGCGCCTGGCCGAGGCGATGATCGCCCGCGCGGTGGCCGCCGGAGTCGAGGCCGGGTGGGTCGCCGCGGACGCGACGTACGGCCGCGACAGCGACTTCCTGGCGTTCCTGGCCGCCCGCCGCCTCTCGTACGTGGTCGAGGTGCCGCTCACGCAGACGGTGCCGGAGCTGGAGGAGGGCGGGTGCGTGGACGCCCTGGTGGGCGGCGCTCCCGCCTCGGCCTGGCACCGGCTCGCGGCGGGCACGGGCGGGCGGGAGCGGCGCGAGTACGACTGGGCATGGGCGACCCTGCCCGCCCCGGTCGGCCTGCCCGCCGGATTCGTCCGCACGCTGCTCGCGCGGCGCTCGGTCGAGCGTCCGGCCGAGGTCGTCTACTTCCTGTGTTTTCACTCCGATGCGCTGGCGCGCAAGGACATCGTTCGCACCGCGGACACCAGGCCGGCCATAGCGGCGTGCGTCCGGGCCGCGAAGGTCAAGTGCGGGCTCGATCACTACCAGGTCCGCAAGTGGGAGGGCTGGTACCGGCATGTGACCCTGGCGATGCTGGCCCATGCCTTCGTCGTCGTGACCGCGGCGTCCGGGGCGGGGGTTGACGCGGACCTGAGCGGCGATTCCTCGGTCGTCCGGGCGGTCCGCTGGCGTTGAGCGAGCCACCCGGGAGGCGAAGGTAACGAAATACGGCTGTCGTGCCGTCGGAAACGGGCCTTTCGGCCCCGAAGGGCGCCTCGGGCGCGGCTCACGTGCCCTCTCCGTCAGTGTCCGGCGAAGTGGCAGGTGCCCGTTTCAGGGGCCGCTACGAGCCCCAACGTCGGTTCAAACGCCTGGGAGTCGTGCAGGCTCGCCGCCGGGACCGCCAGGGAAAGCGGCAGGCCGGCGCGGTCGGACAGGACGTGAATCTTCGAGCCCGGCTTGCCGCGATCGATCGGGTTTGGCCCGGCAGCGATCCCCCCTTCTGGCCCGCAGTCTCGCGGCGTCCACGATCGCGCGGGACCAGTCGACTTCGCCTTGCGCTCCGAGTCTGTCCAGCACCGCCCGATGGAGATTGGCCCACAGCGCTGCCTCGGACCATTCGGCGAAGCGACGGTGTGCGGTCTGGTGCGAGACGCCGAAGGTCGGTGGTAGGTGCCGCCACGCGCACCCCGGTTGTCAGCAGGAACACGATCGCAGCGAAGACCTGCCGATCATCGACCCGCTGGATGCCGCCACCCTGCGCGCGCTTCGGCGTCGCCGGGATCAGCGGTTTGGCAATCTCCCGCAGCCCATCGGGCACCAGGCGTCTGGTGAACTCGTCCAAACATGGTCCATACTAGACCTACTTCGTGCCACAAGAGACACGGGTTTTACAGACCCATTGCGCCACAACCAAACACATGCTTTGTATCTGCTTCAGCCGGCGAAAGCTCCACGGTCAGTGCAGATCGCTGATGCTTCCCCGCGCGTGCCAAGGCCGTTCGGGCACGTATGCTGCCGGTGTGACGACACAGGAAGGCCCCCAAGCCGATGTGCTTCGATGGGCAGCAGTCCAGCTCGGGGCCACTGCCGCGGTGGTTTCGGCCACCGGAATGCGCGAGGGCGGCAACCCCTGGCTGCTGCGGATCGATCACGATGGTCAGGTGATCGACGCAGTGCTGAAAACCGTCACCCCGGAAGGCGTTGCGGGCATGGCGACCGAGGTCGCTGCGTTGCGAGTCGCGAACCGGGCAGGCGTGCCGGCGCCGCGCATCCTTGCGGTGGACGCCAGCGGCGAAGCCGCCGGGACACGAGCCGTCTTGGAGACTGCGGTGCCCGGACGCAGCCGGATCCCGCTCGATGCGTCCCCGCAACGGCTGCGCGGACTCGGGGCAGCGGTCGCTGCCCTGCATTCGATCACGACCAGGCCTTCGCCCGAACTGCCACGGCGGACGCGTCCCATCCCTGCCAGCGACTTCGCCCGTGACCGGCGCGAGGGCAGGGAGCGCTCGACACCGCTGCTGGACGCCGCTGACGACCGGGTAACACGCCTCCCGGTCCCCGACAGTGCTCCCGTCCTAGTGCACGGGGACCTCTGGCAGGGCAACACGATGTGGCAAGGCGACCGGCTGACAGGCCTCCTCGACTGGGACATGGCCGGTGTCGGCCACTACGGGATCGATTTGTCCTCGCTTCGGCTGGACGCGGCACTCACCTTCGGGCAGGGCGCCGCCGGATCGGTCTTGGACGGCTGGGAGCAGCGCTCAGGCATCGAGGCCGCGGACCTCGCCTACTGGGACGCCGTGGCCGCCCTCAACATGCCCAGCGACATGGCGGAGTTCCTGCCCGCCATTCACGACCAAGGGCGGCCCGACCTGACCGCAGAGGAGCTGAACACCCGCCGGGACGCGTTCCTCCGCGCAGCAATCGACCGGCTCTGAAACGCGGCCAAGCCAACTGAGACACGCTCACTGAACGTCGCATCGAGGTCTTGTTTGTCGGCCTGGGTCACTTCGACAACCGTCGAGTCGAAGAACGGCGCGTCCCCTAGTGCGGCGGCGGAAGTTCGTTGTGCGACTGTCGGTGACGGTCAAGGTTGGTGTCGGGCCGGGAGCCGCAGTTAGCGCAGCCATCCGGAGCCGCTGCGCAATGACGCTGACCACAGGTTGTGAAGGGGCCCTTGGGAATCGGGCATCCGTAGCTCTGGTCATATCTGGGACATGGGCGGGGTGTCGAGGCGGGTCGGGCCTGCTAGGAGGCCTTTGGTGAGGGCGATGCCGTCGCCGAAGAAGGGTAGTAGGAAGACGGCGTGGCCGAGGTACCACCAGGAGAGTGGGCGGGTCGTTTCGTGGAGGGCGAGGAGTGCGCCCGCGAGGACACAGCCGAGTGGGCCCGAGGCGGCCACTGTCGCGGCCTGCCATCCGGTCATGCTGCCGTGGGGGACCAGTGAGATGCGGCCCCAGGTGCGTTCGAGGGTCACCGCGGTGACAGTGGTGATGCGCTTGAGGACGGCGGCGTGGAGGCATTCGTGGAGCGCGAACGAGGCGGTCAGGCCGGCGGTGGCAGCGGTGAAGATCCAGGCCGCGACCGGGAGTTGCGTCGCGTCGCCGCTGACCGCCGCCCACACCAGCGCCGCCGCGAGTATCAGTGAGGCGAACAGGAGCAGCGGCCAGACCTGTGCCGCGACCGCGAGCGCCACGCCCCGAACGGCGAGTTCGGGGCGGGCGGTGGTCGCGCGCTTATTCACCGCGCTGCGCCAGGAGCTGCCGGCGGCGGTTCTGGAGCGCGTCGAAGATGAGCTGGACCAGGGCGACGAAGGCCGCGACCACCGCGAAGAGAACGAGCAGCGGGACGAAGCCGTCGACCCCCATGGTGACGCTCGTCGAGCTCGCGGTGGCGTCGGTGACCTCGAAGTAGACGGCGTCGAAGAGGGCGGTCTTGCGGACCGGTTCGTCACCGCTCGTAGAGAACATGAGCAGCATCAACGCCACCACGGTCGCGGCCATCGTGATCACCAGGGAGCTCCCGAGCGACACCAGGACGATTCTGAACTTCTTCACGGTTTCTCCTCTTGGATTCGTTGTCGTGGATCTCGACGATCGAGTGGGCGACGATGGCCGCGGCGCAGCAGGCGATGACGGCCCGCGTGACCGGCGCGGGCAGGTTCAGCATCCCCAGGCCGATCGCGATGAGGCCGAAGACGACTGCGGCGCAGGCGATGCCGAGCAGGATGGAGAACGGGTTGTTCTTCTCGGAGGGGAACACGACGGACACCCAGAGAGTCAGCACGATGCCCGCGAACGCGCCCAGCACCGCGGTCGCGGAATCCGCCATCGCCGCGGGGACGACGAACGCCCCGATGAGAAACTGCGGCAACGCGAACGCCGCGATGAGCAGGGCTTGGCCCTTGCACAGCCGCGCGTAGACCGCCGCCGCCGACCGTGCGGCGATCGGCAGCCGGCGCAGCGGTTCGGTGCCTGAGTAGTGGTACAGGCCCGCCGTCGACAGCGCCACCAGGCTCCACATGGGATTCACGCGGTTCCCGGCGAGGAGAAGGTATGCGAACAGCACCACGGTGATCACCACGGCGACCACGGTCTGCGAGTTGCGCACCAGGCAGTAGTCGTACGGGTGGAGGACGCGGCGCGCACGGCCTCCGGTGAACACCGCCAGGAACTTCGACTGGCGCACATGCTGGTTCGGCGTCAGCACCAGATTCAGTCCGATGAGGACGACAAAGGCAGCCAGGCACGCCGCCGCCGTCAGCACCGGGCTGCGGTTCCACAGCCAGGCGACGGCGGTCTGCCAGCGGAACGCGCCCGCGCCGTCGAGGTGCGCGTCGGTGATCGCGATGATCGCGCCGTTGATCCCCGTCGAGTACCAGACCAGCAGCATGAACAGCACGATCACCGACAGCAGCCCGGCGGTGCCGCCGAGCCTGAGGACGGTCCAGAACCGCACCAGCAGGTGGTACAGGACGCCGAGTCCCAAGTAGACGGCCACTGCGGGGACCGCGAACGCCGTGAACAGGTACGGCAGGGCTGCGGCGCCCATGAGCGCGAGCGAGGACACCGCGAGCGCGGAGAAGCCCAGGGCCACCACGACTCCGGTGATCGCGGCCTCGTACAGCAGGAACGCCAGGGCGCGTTCGCGGTTGGTGACCGGGAGCTGGTAGGTCAGTTCCAGCATGTCCGCCGCGTTGATGAACAGGACCTTGATGACGAGGAACGCCCCCATCACCCACAGGACCAGCGACACCGTGCTGATCTCGAACATCAGGTCCCACAGCTCGGGGGAGAGGGCCAGCGGCTCCAGGAACAGGTACGCCGCGGCGCACAGCACGCCGAACAGTGTGAGCGCCAGGACGGCCGCGGCGGCGCGGACCGCCCGGGCGCGGAGCATGCCGACGCGAAGTACCCGGCGCCGGAAGAACCGCAGCAGGAGGCCCGC
The DNA here is from genome assembly GCF_027622945.1 of Glycomyces lechevalierae. Classification (GTDB taxonomy): domain Bacteria; phylum Actinomycetota; class Actinomycetes; order Mycobacteriales; family Micromonosporaceae; genus Glycomyces; species Glycomyces rutgersensis. The sequence continues at coordinate 59,218 of NZ_JAPZVQ010000017.1, forward strand.
GAGGTGCGCCGACTGCCCCAACCGGAGGTTCACCGCTCGCCCGCCTCGAGGTAGCCGTACACCATGCGCTCCAGCGAGCCGTACTCGTCGACGAGGCCGGCGGTGGGTGCGTTGAAGACGACGCGCCCGTGGTCGAGGAACACGATCTCGTCCGCGATCCGCTCCAGCACAGGGAAGTCGTGCGTGCACAGCAGCACCGACCTGCCCTCGTCGCGCAGGCCCGCGAGCTCCTTCTCGGCCAGGTGCAGCGCTTCGAGGTCGACGCCGTTGAGCGTCTCGTCGATCACCGTCAGGCGGCGCCGCACCAGCAGGGCGACGATGAGCTGCGTCTTCTTCCGCATGCCGTGCGAGAAGTTCTCGATCAGGTCGTCGTAGCGCCCGTCCATCGCGAACCGCGAGAACAGGTCCGCGGCGTCTTCGCGGTCCACTTCGAGGCCGTAGAAACCCGCCATCATCGCCACGTACTCCGCGGCCGTCAGGAACTCCGGCAGGTAGTCGTTGCTGGACAGGTAGACCGCCTCCCGCTTCGCCTCGGGCGTCGTGTGCGGACTGCCGCCGACGGCGATGGTCCCCGCCTGCGACTCCAGCAGGTCGAACACGTTCTTGATGAGCGTCGACTTGCCGGACCCGTTGGGCCCCAACAGACCGACGACCGATCCGCTCGGCACCGAGAAGCCGACGCCGTCCAGTGCCTTCACCTCGCGCCCGTACGAGTAATCGAGCCCGATGATCTCCAAGTCGTTCACATTGCCTGCCCCTCAGCGATTCCCGCCGGTTACCATCGTTGCGGAAGGGTCCGCCCGCCCGGACGTTCGCGACCTGCACGTCGCCCTCCGGATCCGGAGCGGACGAACCCTTCACCATTGCAGGCTGACGGCGTCAGCCGATGGAGTGCGTCCCGTTACCGGACGCACTCCATGTTCACCATGATTCCGTTCTCCCACTGCCAGGAGCCGGTGAAACGGCCCTGCTGGTTCACGACGCACCAGATGGCCATGCCGGCCAGGAGGGTCGCGCCCAGAGCGAGGAGGACGGCGATGAACACCAGGAACCACGCGTCGTAGCGGACGAGCAGATCGTCGAAGCGGTCCTTGGCCTTCTGGGCCAGGGAGGCGCCGGTCGCACCGGCCGTCGTCAGGAACTGGGTCATGTCGGTTCGCTTCCTTTCCATCGAGCTTGCGGGGGTGACCGGTTGCGGCCCTTGCGGACCGCTCCGGTCTTCGGACGTCGGGGCCGATCGCTCGTCCCCGACGTATTCGATGCTGTCGGCGATCACGCTGCGCCGCAAGGAATCACGGCCTTTCTGAAGGGAGACCGTCACTCCGTGACGGCTGCCCGTCACCGATTCCGGTGAATGGTGAGCAGTCCACGGCAGGCGGCGTTGGCGACCAGTTCGGCGCGGTTGGCGGCGCGGAGCGTCCTCCGGGCCCGCCGCAACTCGCGCTCGACCGTGCTGAGCGAGATGAACAGTTCGGCCGCGATGTCGGTGTTCGACATGCCTTGCGCCACACAGGCGATCACCTGGCGCTGGCGGACGGTCAGATAGCTCGTGGAGTCGAGGTGCGCGGGCTCTATCTGCATCGCGGTTCCCCGTGGAGGCGTCGAACGTGCGGGTGTCGAGATCGAGGAGAGGTCTGCATCGCCCCAGGCTAGGGCGGTCCGTGCGGGCGCCGGTACCAACGAATCCGCATATTTCCGCCGTTCCGTTCGTCCCGCGACTGGACACGGGGCGTCAAGATGCACATGTGGCCCCTCCGATCAGCTCCACCCGTTCCGAAGCCGAGCGCCTGATCGCGTTCTTCGTCGGCGGCATCCGCACGGCCACGGTGATCCAGATGGCGCCTTCGATGCCGTACGCGCTGAAGGAGACCGAGTACCCCGTGCTCGCCGCCGCCAGCTGGGCCTCGGCGCTGGCCATGCTCGTCGGGATCGCCGTGGTCGGGTTCGCCCGCCGCAGGCCCCCGGGTCCGGGCTGGGAGGTCGCCGACGTCGCGGTCGCGGTGGCGCTGTTGGTGATCGGGACGTGGACGGTGCCGCCTGAGATGCGGTTCGGGACCTGGGAGGGCTTTCAGCTCGCGTACGCGGTGTGCGTCGCGTGCTCCCTCGCGGGCGCGCGCCGCCGCGGGATCTGGGCGGCGCTCATACTGGCGCTCGCCGCGGCCGAGGTGTTCTACGTGGCGCCCACGGTCGACGGCGTCAGGGACCTCCCCATCGCCGTGGGGAACCTCCTCACGCTGCTGGCGCTCGGCCCGCTCACCTGGATCAGCGCCCGCGTCCTCCTCCGCATGGGGGACAAGGCGGACGAGGCCCGGAGCTACGCGGCGCGCATCGCCCGCGAGGGGGAGGAGCGGCGCGCCCGCCTGGCCGTCCACAATGGCACCGCGCTGCTGCGCCTCCTCGCCGACGGCTCCGCGGACGAGGCGACCCGCGCGCGGCTGCGAGCGCAGGCCGAGGCCGAGGCGAATCGCATGCGCGCCTACCTGAGCGGGACGCCCCGCGTCGACGGCGGCCAGACGGACCTGGCCGCGCTGGTGTCGGCGGTCGGCTCGGAGCACGCGGACATGCCGCTGGCCGTCGTCGCCGACCTCGCCGTGGGGGTGCGGCTCGAACCGGGCCTCGCGACGGATCTCGCTGCGGCCCTGCGGAGTCTGCTGCTCAACGTCCACCAGCACGCCCATGCGGGGCAGGTGGTGATCCATGCCGAGGAGTCGGTCGACGGCGACGGCTGGGCCGTGACGGTCCACGACGACGGGGTCGGGTTCGAGGCGGTCCCGGAGGCCTACGGCGTGGGGCTGCGCCAGGTCGTCGTCGACCAGCTTTCGACCCGCGGCGTGGCCGCCGAGATCACGAGCATGCCCGGTCTGGGCACCACGGTCGTCCTGCGCGCCCGGTACGCGGCGCGCGGCGGAGAGGAATCCTGATGCACGCTGCGCGGTTCGCGATGGTGGACGACGCGACGGCCCTGCGGGCCTCGATCGCGGACCTGTTGCCCGCCATGCGGTTCACGTCGGTCCACTGCAGCGTCGAGGAGCTGTTGGGCGAGCGCCCGGACGCCGACGTCGTGATCCTCGACCTGCACCTCGCGAACGCCCTCCAACCCGGTGCGAGCCAGGGCGTCGCGGCTGTCAGCCAGGTCATCGCGGCCGGGTACCGCGTGTGCGTGTACACGCAGGAGGAGCGCCGGTTCGTGCTCGCCGCGTGCCTCGCCGCCGGGGCCCTCGGCGTGGTGTCCAAGGCATCCTCCCTTGAGGACGCTGAGGCCTCGTTCCTCGCGGTGGCCGAAGGGGATCTGGTGATGCCGCCGGCGGTGACCGGTCTGATCGAGGTGCTCGCCCGCCGGGGCGCGCTCACCATCCTGACGCCCCGCCAGCGCGACGTCCTCGCGGGCCGGGCCCGGGGTCTGACCTACGCCGAGCTGAGCCGCTCGCTCTTCCTCTCGGAGTCCACGCTGCGCGGGTATTGGCGGGACCTCACGGACATGGTCTCGCAATACCTCCAGGCGACCTCGCCGGGCGACATCGAACGGGCGCTCGGCCTCGGCCCCGGCGACCTCATCGACTGGTGGCCCGACAGGCCCGCCGCCTGACGGGTGCGCACGCGGCGGCCTCGCCCGAAGACGAAGCCGCCGCTGACGGCATCGGCGGTTGCGCTAACAGCGGGCGCGTTCGGCCAGCCAGCCGGCCATGGCCCGGACGCCGAGGCCGATCGCCGACTCGTCGGGTTCGAAGGTGTGGAGGTGGGGATAGGAGGTGGCGATGTCGGCGCCGGGGGAGCGGACGCCGAGGTACGCGTAGGTGCCGGGGATGCGGTCGAGGAACAGCGCGAAGTCCTCGCCGCTGAAGGGGATCGCGGCGTGCAGCACCGCGGTCGAGCCCGGGCCCATGGCGCGGCGCAGGTGCCGTTCCTGGGTGTAGGCCAGCGATTCCGGCACGATGAGCGCGGGGAACGGGTCCTCCGGGAAGTTCACGGCCGCTTCGGCGAGGCGTTCGATCGCGTCGCGGACCTCGGTGTAGCGCTCCTCGGGCCAGCACCGGTAGGAGAGCCGGATCTCGGCGCGGTCATCGGTCGCGTCCTCGTCGACGCCGGCCCGCACGGTGGTGAACTCGGCCAGCGGTCCGTCCTCGAGGAGGAGGGCCTGCGTGATCGCCTCCAGGTCGGCGGAGCCGGTGGGCAGGGCGACGGTGGCGAGCCCGTTGATGCCGTCGGCGAGCGCGGCCGCGCGGTCCGGCGCGCCGGGGCCGGTGACGGTCACGGTGCCGCGGTCCTGGCCGGGCAGGCCGGTGGCGGGGTTGACGGCGATGACGCCGACATCGATGGCGCCGCAGTGCAGTGCGTGGATCTCGTCGAGGTCGGTGATGTCGAAGTCCTCGTCGTCGAGCATCGCCTGCGCGCCCGTCAGGTCTTCCTCGGCGGGCTGGAACACGAAGACGACGGTGCCGCTGAGCCGGTGGCGGAGCCGCGCGAGGACCTGCGCGATGCCGACGCCGATCGCGGTGTGGAGGTCGTGGCCGCACAGGTGCTCGGGGGCGGTGCCGCCGCCGATCTGGTCCTGGGCCGGGACGGCGTCCATGTCGGCCCGGTATCCGACCGTGCGTCCCCGGTACCGTCCCTTGAGGACGCCGACGACGCCGTTGCCCCCGACGCCGGTGGTGACGGTGAGTCCCGCCGCGGTCAGTCGCTCGGCGACCAGTGCGGCGGTGCGGTCCTCGTCCCCGGGGCCTTCGGGGTTGGCGTGGAGGTCGCGCCGCAGCGCGATGAGGTCCGCTTCGAACCGGGCGGCGAGCTGGTCGATCGAGTGCTGGAGACCGCCTCCGGTCGTCTCGGCTTGCGCCGGGTCTGGGGCGACGGTGACGATGGCCGTCGCCGCGGCGCCGCCGATCACGGTTCGCCGGGTCACGTTCGGTATTGCTTTCTGGTTGCGGGACAAGGGTTCCTCCTGCGTCTGCGGCATCGCCGCCGGGTGTTGACAGGCCCATTCTGCTGTGGACGGCGCGCGGAGGCAGTCACGCTAGCCCCCGGAACCCGCCTGGGGCCAGCCCTCCCTTTGGCCGTCACTTCGGTCGAGCAGGTGGGGACACCTGGCAAAACTCAACGGGTGCAAGTAATCCCGGCAACGGAGCACGAAACGTCCAGTTAGCTTTCTTCAGGTATAGTGCGGCGCGGGAGGTCTGAATGTTCGGAGAAGACCAGATCGCGCAGCAGCTCTCGAAGGCCCGCGAGACGGTGGCGCAGGGGCCCACTCTGTCTGGGGGGCAAGCGGAGCCGATCTTGACCGAGGCGGCCGAGGGACGCATCAAGGTGACCCTCGGAACCGACGGCCGATTCGAGCAGATCAGGATGACCCTCAGCGCTCTCCGGGACGGCCCGGAAGCCCTTGTCGAGCAGCTCAAGCTGGCGGTGAACGACGCGATCGATCAGCGGGCGGCGATGTCCGCCGTCGCGGGTCCGGTCCCTGACCAGGCGGACATGAACGAACAGGTGGCCCGGATGCAGGACGCCTCGCTGCAGCAGTTCAAGAACATGGACGCCGCTATCGGCGCCCTCATGGCCAAGATCCACGGAGGCCGATGACCATGGCGGGCTTCGATGTCGACCCGGCGACGATGCGCCAGTCCGCGGACGAGCTCGACGCGGCGAAGGACGACGTGCAGGCGCTGCTGGACGAGTTCACCGCGGCGGTCGGGCAGTACGCGGACGCCTTCGGCGGCGACATCATCGGCACTGCGGGCGGCATTGCGCACGATGCGTGCATGGGAGCGGTCTCCGACTGCTTCGCGGGGATCGTCGAGGATCTGACCGGCCTTGCCGAGGCACTGCGCGGCATGGCGGACGACCACGAGTCGGCCGAGGAGGAGGTCGTCCAGGCCTTCACCAGGCTCCAGAGCGACCTCGAGTCCGGGCCGGCGAAAGGCTGACGACCGCATCGGCGGTCCGTCCGCCGCCCCGTCCTCATTCTGAACCCCGTAACCTATTCCCCCGCAAGGAGAACGCACCCCATGGGTATGCAACTGCCCGGAGAGCTCATCGGCCTCCTCGGCATGCTCGGCTACGAGTGGCCCGAGTCCGATGAGGAGTCCATGTTCAACCTCGCCGGGGAGTGGACCGGCATGGCCGACAAGGTCGCAGAGAGGGTCGAGGGGCTCCAGTCCGCGGCCCGGACGCTCCTGGAGGGCAACTCCGGCGCCCATATCGACGCCTTCCAGAAAGAGTGGGAGGCCGAGGAGTCGTCCCCCGCCGCCCTGGCCAAGGCCGCGGACCCGGCCAATCAGCTCAACATCGGCCTGACGGTCATGGCCGCGATCGTCACGGCCCTCAAGATCCAGGTCATCGTGCAGTTGGCGCTCCTGGCGGCGCAGATCGCGTGGGCGCTCGCGACCGCGCCCCTCACGTTCGGCGCTTCGCTGGCGCAGATCCCCATCTTCAAGACGATCACCGGTCTCATCATCGACCAGCTGATGGGCATGGCTACCAACAGGATCATGAATGGCTAGGCGCAACAGCGGAGACGACGGCAACGGCGAGGGCTCCAGCACCGGAGCGAGGCTTCTGACCAGGGCCCTCGACGACGGCGGGTTCTCGCCGCCGACGCCCAAGACCCGCGACAGGGGCGGCGAACGAGGCGACCGGGACGACCAGGGCGGCGACGACGACCCGATCCGCCGCTACACGGACAACAGCGACGAGCTGAACCGGTACCTGCGGACGACGGACAAGTCGAGCTACAGCCCGGAGGACAGGGCGCGACTCGACAAGCAGGCGGAGGACGTCTCGGAGGCGCTGAAGAAGCGCCCGGTGCCCGATGAACGCCAGACCTGGCGCGGACTGCCCGGAGGCGCCTGGCTCGACAAGTACAAGAAGGGCGACCTGTACTCCGATCCCGCGTTCATGAGCACCTCCACGAGTGAGGCGGTCGCGAACCGGTTCAAGACGATCGCCACCGGCGGCTTCTCCGGCGAAAGCCGCCCCGGCGCCATCTTCAAGATCGACGGCGCAACCGGACGCGACGTGGGCCGCGACTCGAGCTTCGGCCATCAAAAGGAGGTCCTCTTCGACCGGGGCGCGCTCTTCAAGATCACGGACCGACGCGAGGACGGCAACACCACCTACATCGACATGACCCAACTGGGCTGAGACCGGCCGGCGGTGTCGCGAACCGTCGCGGACGGCACGGGCCCAGCCGGTTCGGACTCGGATTGACCAGAGCGCCAAGGGACGCAGGTGCCGCTGGTTTTTCGTTGTCGCGCATGTGGACACATCATCGTATGATGTCAATCATGTGACTTACGCGATGGCGAAGGAGTGCTCCGCATGGCTCTGCGAGCGAATGCCCGGCTCACCGGCGGGCTCATCACCTTGACGCTCCCACGAGCGTGCGGTGAACAAGGCGCCGTTTCGAGTCCCGAGGCGGACGTGCCACCGGTGCCGCTCCAGCCCGGAGGCTCCACTCTGGTGCTCGTGCCGTCGGCCGTGGGGTGACGCGATGTACTACCCCCCTCCTTACCCGCCTCCGTACCCGCCAAGGCGGGGCAACGGCTTCGGCGCCGCCTCACTGGTCTTCGGTCTGATCGGACTGCTCATCTTCTCCTGGATACCTGTGCTCAACATCTTCATAGGCATCCCGGTCGCCTTGCTGGCCGTCATCTTCGGCATCGTCGGACTGGCGACGTCGGGAAGCCGCGCCGGGGACGGCAGCGGCACCGGCGGTACCGGCCTGATCCTGGGGCTTCTCACGATAGTGATCGCCATCGGCATGTGGGCGTGGATATTCGACGCGACCTGAGAGCGGACCGGCACCGGACCAGGCCGCGTCCCTTGTGGTCGCACTCGGTCGCCGAACGGCCGGCTCACCACCATGATCGGCGGTGAGCAGGCCGTCCAATCCGGTGATGGGTTGCGGCGCGGGGGCTCAGTGCTGTGGGCCCAGTCCTGCGGCGGCGAGTCGGAACAGGTGGTGCGCTTGCGCGGCCGGGTCGGGGTAGTGCTCGGTCGCCATCGCGATGCCTGCGATCAGAGCGAGTAGGTCGGCGAGCATGACTTCGGACGACACCGTGCCGTCCCGCTTCGCGTTCTGAAGGAGTGGCGACGCCGCGTCCTCCAGGGTCGCTGCGCACCCGTTGACGTGTGCAGGCTCGACCTCGGCGCTGTCGGGGACCAGGACGGCGGCCAAGCCGCGGGCGGTCGCCGAGTAGTCGACCACCTCGTTCAGCCATTCCAGCAGCACCGATCGGCTCTCTCCGGTGCCGGCCAGCTCCCGGGCCCGGTCGCTCAGGTCCTCGATCCGCTTGTGGGACACGGCCTCCAGGAGTGCCCTGCGGCTGGGGAAGTGCCGTCGGACGGTCGCCGAGCCGACGCCCGCGACGCGTGCGATCTGCTCCAGGGACGCGTTCACGCCGTGTTCGGCGACCTCGTCGACGGCCACGGCGAGGATGCGCTCGTAATTGCGACGTGCGTCGGCGCGCTGCCCGTCTGACATCACTCACCTCCAGGTTTGCATAAACGGCGGGGGCCGCCATATTATAGCCGAAGGAAAACGGCGGACCCCACCGTTTATGAGACTCGAGGAGCCCCATGACCACTCGCACCGAACCGGTCCTCGTCACCGGCGCCACCGGCAGGCAGGGCGGCGCGACCGCCCGCGCCCTGCTGGCGGCCGGCGTGCCCGTCCGCGCGCTCGTGCGCGACCCCGGCACCGAACGCGCCCAGGACCTCCGGGCCGTCGGCGCCGAACTGGTCACCGGCGACCTGCTCGACCCTGACTCGATCGTCCGCGCCGCGACGGGCGCCCGCGCCGTGTTCTCCGTGCAGATGCCCGCCGCAACCGCCGACGGCTTCGACTTCGCGGGCGAAGTCGTTCAGGGCGTCAACCTGATCGAAGGCGCTCTCGCCGCCGGCGTGCCTCAGTTCGTGCACACCTCCGTCAGCGGCGCCGGTCAGCACACCGAAGTCCCCGGCTGGGACGAGGGCCGCTGGGACTACATGGCGCCGACCCTGGACGCCAAGAGCGCGATCCAGGACCGTCTCCGCGAGGCCGGATTCCCGCACTGGACGCTGCTCAAGCCCGCCTTCTTCATGGAGAACTTCCTGCCGTCCATGGCGTTCCTGTTCCCCCGCGGCCTCGACGGCGGCCTGGTGAGCGTCCTCCATCCCCAGACCCGTCTGTCACTCGTTGCAGTGGACGACATCGGCAGCGCCGCAGCGGCGGCTGTCGCCGAACCCGAGCGGTTCGACGGCGTCGAACTTGAGCTGGCGGGCGACTTCCTGTCGATGAGCGAGATCGCCGAAGTGCTGTCCGGCGCTCTGGGCCGGACGCTCGAAGCGCCCGATATGGACGAACGGGAGGCGCTGGCCGCCGGAATGCCGGCGATGGGCGCCTCCCATGAATGGATGAACGACGTCAGCCAGCCGGCGCGACCCGAGTTCGCCAGGGCGCTCGGGCTGCCGCTCACGGATTTCGCGACCTGGGCGAAGCGGCACATGCGCGTAGCCGCGTAGGGGCCGAAGCGTCACTGCATCGATCACGGTCTCGTCCGGTGCATCTGGCGATCGCGGGCAATGGGAAAGCCGCGGAGGGCGATGGCCCCCCGCGGCTTTCGGGCTGTGCCAGAACGGATTTAGCCGAACTGGCAGCAGGTGTTGTAGCCCCTGGCGGTCCAGAAGCTGGTCGGGTTCGGGTTGCTCAGCGTGGGGTCGCCGACGCTCGGGGCCGCGGCGGTCTGGCGGCCGTTGCGCATCTCGACGTGCGTGTGGGCGCCGCCGGAGGAGCTGACGCCGCGCCAGTCCTCGACGCCGATCTTCTCGCCCACGGAGATGGTCGCGCCGACGCCGACCGTCGGGTCCAGGTGCAGGTAGACGACAGTCTTGTCGAGGCTCGAGTTGTAGACGGCGAGGGTCGACAGGCCGCCGGAGCCGCGGGCGCCCTCGGTCATGCGGACCACGGTGCCGGAGACCGGCGCGTACACCGAGGCGCCGACGGTGTGCGCGATGTCGACGCCCTCGTGGCGTCCCGAGGTGGTGGTGTAGCCGTCGAAGTAGGCGGTGATGTTCGCCGAGGACGAGTGGTAGACGGCGTACTCGAGGTTGTCGGTGGCGTCGCCGCTGACGCCGATGAGGTGGGCGGCGTTCTCGTTCTTCAGGTAGTCACGGAGGTTCGCCTCCGAGCCCGGGCTGAAGTTGTCGATCGGTCCGCTGTAGCCGCTGTTGTAGAACACCGTGACGTACCGGCTCGTGCGGTTCCAGGCCGAGGCGGCGTTGTTCTTGACGCACTGCCCCTGGCCGGCGCCCGCGCCGACGAACTTGTAGCAGCCCGTGCTGGAGCCGTAGTCGCTGATGGACCCGGCGAAGTCGCTCACCGAGCCGGAGGTGTCGCTGTTGTAGTAGAGGCAGAATTCCCCGGACTCGCACACGCCGTTGCGGGCCGTCGCGGCCTGCGCGGGCGAGGCCCCGGCGACTGCCGACGCGACGCCCATCACGGCCGCCGCGAACAGCGCGAGCAGAGCGTGCCGCTTCGATCTGATCCAACTCATGACTGCTCCTTGTGGAAGGGGGGTAGGGAAGGAGGTCGGGCGCTTCTCATCATGGGGTCGAACGGTGTCCGGTGGGGTTGACTCGAATTGAAGCGATTGTGACGCTTGGGAATCCAACCCCAGGTCGACCGGACCCCATCCAGGATCTGACAGGAATCTCCACAAGTCAAGCAATCCGTGAAGGAATTCTTCGCGACGAGACCGGTGACCCGAGGCGCGCGGACAGCCGAGGTTCCTGCTCAGCGTTGCAGGTGAGGAATGTGCTGCCTGTCGACAATGCCGAGGAGGGGCCGGGCGGGACGGGGAAAGGCCGTGGCGATCGGCCGCTCGGGCACAATGGTGCGATGCGCACGATTGGGTTGATCGGTGGGATGTCCTGGGAGTCCTCGGCCGAGTACTACCGCCTCATCAACGAGGACGTCCGGGGCCGGCTCGGCGGGCAGCACAATGCCCAGAGCCTCATGGCCACCGTCGACTTCGCCGAGATCGAGGACATGCAGCGCGCCGGTGACTGGGAGGCCGCGGGCGACCGACTCGCGAGCGCGGCCGCCACGCTCGAACGTGCAGGCGCCGACTTCATCGCCTTGTGCACCAACACGATGCACGTCGTCGCGGACCAGATCGAAACGGCGGTGACCGTGCCGTTCATCCATCTGGTCGACGCGACCGCCGAACCCATCGACGCCGCCGGACTGAACCGGATCGGACTGCTCGCCACGCGGTTCACGATGGAGATGGACTTCTACCGCGAACGCATGGCCGCGCGCGGCATCGAAATCGTCGTCCCGATCGAAGCGGACCGCAAGTCGGTCCACGACATCATCTACAACGAGCTCACTCTTGGCGTGCTCCGCGACGAGTCCCGCGAGGAGTACCGCCGGATCATGGCCGACCTCGCCGCGCGAGGATGCCAGGGAATGATCTACGGCTGCACCGAGATCACGCTCCTCGTAGACGCCTTCGACAGTCCGGTCCCGGTCTTCGACTCCACACGCCTGCACGCGGAGCGCCTGGTCGACTTGGCGCTCGCCTGAGCGGCCCCCTCGGTCATACGCGAGAAGCGTTGGGCGGCAGTTCAGTCCAGGTGGTCGAGTTCGGTTCGGACGATTTCGGCGTCGGTGTGGTCGAGTTCGTCGAGGAGCGTCAGCGCCTTCTCCCATGCGGTGCGAGCGGCCGTGGCGTCGTTGAAGTCCCGGTGCGCTTCGGCGAGCGCGCGGAGGCTGCTGGCGTGCGAGAAGCGGTCGCCGATGCTCTGGAACCCGGCGATGGCGGCCTGGTAGGCATCGATCGACTGAGCGCGATTTCCGAGGCGGCGGTGGATGTAACCGAGGCTGTCGGAAGTATTGGCAATGCCGGAGGGGTTGTCCAGCGCCTGGTGGATCGCGAGCGCGTCGAGGCAGTAGGCCAGGGCTTCGGAGTAGGCGCCTTGCTGTGCGAGCAGCCATCCCACCGAGTTGAGTGCGAAGGCCTGACCTCGTCGGTTTCCAGCTATCCGGTAGAGCCGTATTGCAGTGCGGGAGTGCTCGATGGCCTCGCTCCGGCGGCGTTGTCCGCCGAGGACGGTCGCGATGCTGTGATGGTCGTTGGCCTGGAGGTCGGTGTCGCCGAGGCGCTCCGCGTACGCGAGGCTTTCCCGCAGATGGACCTCGGCGTCGTCGAGCCGGCCGAGGCTGATTTCGGCTTGGGCGATCTGCCGGAGGGCGCGTAGGGAGGCGTGGTCGTCTTCGGAGCGGACGGCGGACGTCAAGACCGCGGACCCGGCCTTGATCTGCTCGTGCCAGTTCCCTTGCCGGTTGAGGTGTTCGCCGACCGACCATGCGAGCTGCCAGGCGTGTTCGATGTCGCCGCGCTCGGCGGCCCGGTCGATCGCGGCCAGGATCGCGTCCTGTTCGGCAGTGAGCCAAGCCGTGGCCTCCTCCTGGTCCGTGAGGATCTCCGGGCGCACCGCTGGGTCGCAGGGCCCGATGGCGATGGGGTCCCGTCCTGAGCGGATGAGCAGGGCCGCGGTGTAGGCGGTGTGGAGGTAGAAGTCGCGCATGCGGTCGGTCGCGGCGGCGCGGTCCGCCTCGGTCTCGAAGCGGACCGCTTTGGCGGCTGCGTGGTCTCGGATGAGGTCGTGGAAGGCGTACCGGCCCGCCCGGTCTCGTTCGAGCAGGTTCGCGTGTACCAGCTCGGTCAGGGCGGTCGACGCCGCCGTTCGCGTTTGCGCGAGCGCGCCGGCGGCGGCCGCCAGGCTGAAGTCCTGGCCGAAATGCAGACTGAGCAACCGGTACGCCCGCGCTCCGGCGGCGGTGAGATGCGCATAGGAGTGGTCCATGGCGGTTCCGACGGCAGTGGCAGGGTCGTCGGGCTCGACGGCGAGATGTCCGATCGGGTCGGCCTTGAGCGCACTCGCATACTCGCCCATGGACACCGCGCGCGAATGGTGGTTCAGGAAGTTCGCTGCGGCGACCTGCAGCGCGAGTGGCACGTGGCCGCAGGCCTCGGCGAGCGCCCGAAGGCCGGCGTCCGTCTCGGTTCTGAGGACGAGCGGTCCGAGGAGTCGGCGCAGGAGTGAGACGGCCTCGGACGTCGTGAGGAGGTCGATCGGCAGCGACAGCAGCTCTGGATGCGTCGCCGCCAGACCGGAAAGGCGGCTGCGGCTGGTGATCACGGTGAACACGCTCGCGGCGGTCGGCATGAGCGGGCGCACCTGCGCAGCCGAATGGACGTTGTCGAGCACCAGCAGCAGGCGCATCCGCGCGAGGGACTGCTGGTAGAGGGCGAACCGGGCGTCGGCGTCGCCGGGAATCTCCTTGGGATCCACTCCGAGCTGGACCAGCATCTTGGCGGCGGCATCGGCCGAGGTCGTCGGCGCGGTCGCCGCATAGCCGTTCAAATTGAGGTAGAGGCACCCGTCAGGGAACATCGCCCGCACCTCGCGGGTACGTACCCAGTGGACGGCCAGGGACGTCTTGCCGACCCCGCCGAACCCTGTGATCGCGGCGAACGTCCCAGCCGGGCGCCGAGCGTGCCCGAGCAGGAGCTTGTCGAGCCGCCTGAGCTGGGAGCCGCGGCCCGTGAACGCGGTGTTGTCGGCGGGCAGGTTCCGGACCGGCCACGCGTCGATCTCGTCGGGCACGGACGCCGACGTCCCGGTCAAGCGGCGCCGCATCTCGTCGAGCTGCACGCGCTGGCGGGTGCTCAGCCCCAGCGCAGGGTGGCTCAGCAGCAGGTCGAACCGGTCTGGTTCGTCACCGGTCGGCGGCGGCGGCAGGTGCGCGCCCTTGAGCCAGTTGTAGACCGTGGTGACGCTGACCGACTCGGTCGCCTCCGCGATGTGGCGGACCGACAGTCCAGAGTCGGCGATGCGCGCTCGCAGCCATGCTCCGAGCTTCACCGTCGTGTCGAAATGCGCGAACTCGTTCGCCTCGTCGAGCCGGCCCTGCGTTAAAGCCAGCCACGACCGAACGGTCTCCGGGCTCACTCGGAGTTCACGTGCAAGGTCGGCGACCGGTTGACCCGAGTGCTCGAGATGCGCCGCCAGCATCCGACCGAGCCGGGCGGCGATCTGGGGCCGGGACGACCCGGCGTAGGGATCCAGCATTCATTCGCCTCCTTGCAAGGGATCGCCGGGGGCGCGGCCGCTCGCCCGGTCATCACGACCGTAGCGGATTCAAGCGGATTTCAACGACCACTGTTCACCCACATCGGGCGCCGGTTCACTGGAGACGCACCGAGGGGGAATCCCGGTGCAGATCACCCACAGAAAGGTCCGACATGCAAACCGATCGATCATTCCGGTTGCGGAGGATCCCCGTGTCGACGGCGGCGCTCGCCGCCGTGGTCATGGTCCTCATCACCGCATTCGGCGGCCAGCCGGCGGCGGCCTCCGATACCGAGGCCGAGATCCTTCAAGCGAAGATCGACGCCGTCCTCGCGAACTCGCCGGACGGTGTCCAGATCAGTGAGAACGAGATCGCCTGGGACGACGGCACGATGATCCTGACGATCCCGAAGGAAGGCGAGGACGTCGCGCGGGGCTCCGACGAGGAGATGTCCGCCTACGGCTCGCCGGACTGCCCCCTGTACTGGACATGCCTGTACGAGGACAGGGACTTCGAGGGCGCCCGCGTGGCCTTCACCGAGTGCGGTTTCATCCACCAGCTCAGCAAGACCAGGCCCTACTTCCGTGACATGGCGTCGTCCTACCACGACAACCAGACCGGCGGTGTTCGGACGACCGTCTACGACTGGAACGACTGGATCGGATGGTTCGAGCTCTGGAAGTCCAGTCCCGCCCCGACCTGGAGCTCCTTCGTCGGAGTGGACAAGCAGGACAGGGCCGACGGTGTCAGGGCCTGCTGAGCGGTTCCGCCAGCCGGACTCATAGGACACCGATGACGGGGCGATGCCGGCATCGGCATCGCCCCGCTCGGCGAGTTCGACAGCGGTGCGCGGCGGGCATCGCTGGATGGGGGCCGAGTTCCGGCGCGTGTCAGGCTGGTGATCAGTGGGGCTAGGCGGGTGCGGATGTATGGCCCTTGCCGTCCGATGGGCGGCCTATGCGACGAAGCGAAGCGGCAATCACATCGCTCGGTTGTTGATCGGTAAAGGCCTGCGGTTAAGGTGAGCGACGTGGAGCTACATGTTGCGAAGTCCGGGTCTGACACCGCTGTCGGCACCGTTGAGAACCCCCTGCTCAGCATCGGCGCAGCCGCGGCGCTGGCCCAGCCCGGGGACACCGTCGTCGTTCATGAAGGCGTGTACCGGGAGTGGGTGAACCCGCCTCGCGGCGGCACGGCCGACGCGCCGATCACCTACCAGGCCGCGCTGGACGCGGACGGCCGCTTCGAGCCGGTCACGATCTCCGGCGCCGAGGTGATCGCCGACTGGCGACCCCACGCCGGCGCCGCGGGCGTCTGGGCGGCGACGGTGCCGAACACCCTGTTCGGGGACCACAACCCGTACACCGAGCGCATCGGCGGGGACTGGTTCTTCGACTGGGTCAACACCTGGCACACCGGCGAGGTGTACCTCGACGGCAAGTCCATGTACGAGTCGCTGACCCTGGACGGCGTCGAGCACCCCGCGGTCACCGAGGACTCGTTCGACCAGGCGGGCTCCCTGCTGACCTGGTACTGCGAGGTAGGCGACGACGCCACGACGATCTGGGCGAACTTCGGGGGCGCCGACCCGGCCGCGCACGAGATCGAGATCAACGTCCGCAAGTTCGTCTTCTGGCCCGCGGCAACGGGAATCGACCACATCACGGTGCGCGGCTTCACCCTCACCAAGGCCGCCACACAGTGGGCGCCGCCCACCGCGCTGCAGGAGGGCCTCATCGGCCCCCACTGGTCCAAAGGCTGGGTGATCGAGGACAACACGATCACCGACTCCAAGAACACCGGCGTCTCCCTCGGCAAGGAGGCCAGCACCGGGCAGAACGAGTGGGTCACGGGAGCGAAGGGCGCCAAGGGCGGCACGCAGCGCGAACGCGAGGTGATCCAGCGCGCGCTCGCCCTCCGCGGGCCCGACGCCGGCGAGCCGCACCCGTGGCATCGCGACCACGTCGGCTCCCACACGGTGCGCCGCAACACGATCCAGGACTGCGAGCAGGCGGGCATCGTCGGGCACCTCGGCGCGGCGTTCTCCCACATCGCCGACAACCACATCGCCCGCATCCACGTGAAGCGGCAGTGGCACGGCGCCGAGGTGGCCGGCATCAAACTGCACGCCGCCATCGACACCGTGATCAGCGGCAACACCATCCACCACACGCACCGGGCCCTGTGGCTCGACTGGCAGGCCCAAGGCACCCTGGTGCGGCGCAACGTCTTCTACGCCTCCACCGCCGAAGACTTCATGGTCGAGGTCTGCCACGGCCCGTACCTCGTGGACTCGAACCTGTTCCTCTCGCCGTGGTCGGTCAAGGACATGTCCACCGGCGGCGCCTACGTGCACAACTACTTCGCGGGCCGCATCGCGAACTGCACCGAGCACCAGCGGTACACCCCGTACCACCTGCCGCACTCCACGGCCGTCTACGGCGTCTCGAACATCCTCGGCGGCGACGACCGCTTCTACAACAACGTCTTCGTCGGCGACGGGGAGCGCGCCGAACCGCAGGCGGAACCCGCGCTCGCGAGCTTCTGGAACGGCGCGATCGACATCGACGGCGTGCCCGGCCAGGCCACCTTCGTGCCGACTCCGGTGGGCACCTCGCAGTACGACGCCTGCCCGACCCCCGAGGAGTACCCGCACGAGGACGGCAGCGCGCTGGCCGGGCCCCGTCTCCCGGTCTGGGTCGAAGGCAACCTGTACGCGAACGGCGCCGAGCCGTTCCGCGCGGAATCCGAGCCGCGTGTCGTGGCCGCGTCGCCGGTGCGCGTCGAGGTGGTCGACGCCGCGGCCGGCACCGTTCGCGTCGAGATGAACGGCGCCTTCGGCGTCGTCGCCCCGGTGACGACTGCGCGTCTCGGCACGAGTTACCAGGCCGAGATGGGCTACACCAACCCCGACGGGTCCGATCTGGACCTGAGCGCGGACTTCACCGGCCTCCCGCGCGACGAGGCCGTGCCGGGACCGTTCTCGGCTTCGGCCCCCGGCACTCAGATCCTCGCCGCACCGGCCCCGAGCAATCGGGGCTGACCGTGATCCGGGCGGGGGGGGGGCCCGGGCCGCCCCCCCCCCCCCGGGGCCCGCGCCCGGAGGCAAACCGGGGGTGGCAGTA
>NZ_JAPZVQ010000017.1:76462-92727 GCF_027622945.1 Glycomyces lechevalierae
CCCCCGCACAACTCCCCCCCCCCCCCCCCCCCCCCCCCCCCGGCGCCCCCCCGGGGGGGGGGGGGGCGCCCCCCGCCCCCCCCCCCCCGCCGCCCTGTGCCGTCTCCGTGAGACAACGCGGTGATCGCTCTCGTATCTTTGGGGTCGGCGATGGGGGAGTGCTGTGGGCGAGGAGATCACGACGGCCAAGGAGGCCGCCGACGACGGCCTGGTGCTGGCCTTCGGGCGGCTGCTGGGGGCCGCGAACCGGTTGGAGTACCTGCTCGGGCGGGCCATTGAGGAGGAATGCGGGATCTCGCACCTGATGTACGAGGTGCTGCTGATCCTCGCCCGGGAGGGCGAGGCCGGGATGCCGATGCGGGCGATCAGCCGCGAACAGGTGCTCACCACCGGAGGCGTGACCCGGCTGATCGACCGGATGGAGGCGCTCGGCCTGGTCGCGCGCGGCGACAACCCCGACGACCGGCGCGGTCGGCTGGTGCGGCTGACCGAAGCCGGCGAGCGGAAGGCCGTCGAGGCCACGCGGGTGCACCGGGAGAACATCGAGCGGTACTTCGTGGCGCCGATCCCTGCCGAGCATCGCGAGTGGTTCGCCGAGGACCTGCGGAAACTCAGCCATGCGGCCCGGGACGCGATCCCGCGCCTGCGCTGACCCCGCTGCGACCGAGAACCGAGCACGGGCAAGCGGGAATGTCTGACTAATCAGATACTCTTTCGTAAGATGAAGGCGGCCCGCAGACGGCGGGCCTCCACGCACCTTACGAGGAGCAGGGCATGAGCACGCTCGAATTCACGATTCTCGACCTCGACTTCCCGGCCGGGAACAAGGCCAAGACCGCCACACTCGTCACCGGCGAGCACGACGCCCTCCTGATCGACGCGGCCTTCACCCGCGCCGACGGCCACCGCCTCGCCGCCGCCGTCCTCGACTCCGGCAAGACCCTGACCACGGTGGTCGTCAGCCACGGCGACCCCGACTTCTACTTCGGCGCCGAAGTCCTCGCCGACGCCTTCCCCGAGGCGCGCTTCGTCGCCACGCCGCCGGTCATCGACCACATCAAGCACTCCTACGAAGGCAAGCGCAAAGCCTGGGCCGCCTCCGGCGCGAACCTGCCCACCCGCCTGATCGAACTCGAACCGCTCACCGGCGACCTCGAACTCGAAGGACACGTCTTCGAACTCAAGGGCGGCAAGGAAGGCCTGGCCGACCGGCACTACCTGTGGCAGGCCGACCAGCGCGCGATCCTCGGCGGCGTCATGGTGTTCGCCGGACAGCACGTGTGGACCGCCGACACCGACGCCGACGCCCGCGCGGTCTGGCGCGGCGTGCTCGACGAGATGGAGGCGCTGGCACCGGAACTCGTCGTCCCCGGCCACCGCGCCCCGGGCGCGCCGGCCACGGTCGAGGCCGTCCGCCACACCCGCGGCTACCTGAACGCGTTCGAAGAAGTCCTGCGGGAGCAGCCCGACGGCGCGGCCGTCACCGCCGAGCTCGTGCGCCGCTACCCCGACGCCGAACTCCTCGTCGCCGCGCAGATCGGCGGCAAGGTCGCGAAGGGCGAGATGGCATGGGGCTGAACGAGTCCGCCGACCCGCGCGACGTGGTCCGCCGCCAGTACCTCGCCTCCGCCGCGGGCGACCTCGAGGCGCTGCGCGCCACGCTCGCGCCCGATGTCGAGTGGACCGAGATGGCCGGGTTCCCGCTCGCAGGTACCTATCGGACCCCCGAGGGCGTCACCGCGAACGTGATGGAGCGCCTCGGCGCGGACTGGGACGGCTGGACCGCCCACGACGACACCTATGTGGTCGACGGCGAGAACGTCGTGGTCCTCGCCCGCTACACCGCCCGGAACAAGGCCACCGGCAAGGACATCGACGTGCGCGTCGCACACCACTTCGTGGTCCGGGGCGGCCTCATCGTCCGCTTCGAGCAGTTCACCGACACCGCCAAGGTGCGCGACGCGATGGCCTGAGCCGCACGGGGCTGTCAGCGATCGCCGATGATGGCGGGCACCGTCAGCGGTCTTTCACCCCGCTCCAGGGCAGCCGGGGCCCGCCCGTGCCGTGAGTGGTGTCGAGCAGGCCGTTGAGCTGGATGGCGGACCTGCGTCTCGGTGCCGCCTCGCCTTCCGGTGGGCCACAGCCGGAACCATTCCTCGACGAGGCGGCGGCGCGGGTCGTTGATCCGCTGCAGCGCCTCCAGCACCGCTTCGGCGTCGGGGCGCGGGGAGCGCGCGGGGGCCTCCTTGCGGACCGGGGCCGGTTCGCCGAGCCGCTGGGCCACCTCGATCTCTCCGGCCGGCGCCGCACCTGCCGCAACGTGGCGTCCACCGGCAGGCCGCTGAGCCGAATGGCGTTGCGCCGGTACAGGTCCGTGTCCCCGTACGCGGCCAGTCCCGTGTCGGGTACCTCCCCGCTTCCGACCGACATGCCCGCCTCCCTTCGCTGCGACGCGTTCAGCGTGGCACGCCCGCCCCGGGACCGGTCCCGCCTGAACCTGCTGGGGCGCAAGGGGTCGCTGCGTCAGCCGGCGGCGGCGCGCAACCGTTCGGCGAAGCGGTGGAAGCCCTGCACGAAGTCGTCCGGCGCTTCGATGGTGAAGTCCGCGTCGAGGAACGCGAGGGCGACGAGCGGCCATTGCCAGGTGTCGAGGCGCAGGGCGACGCGGGTGCGGCCGTCGTCGAGTGCGGTGAGTTCGACGGTGTCGTGGCGGAACGCCTCGGCGACCGGCCCCGGTGGGGCCTCGACGACGAAGGCCACCGGTCGGCGGTTCCGGTCGATGCCTTCGACGAGGTAGTCCATCGCCGGCGGGGAGGGCCGCGGTTGGAACCGGTTGGTGGAGAGGCGCAGGCCGCGGATGCGGTCGGTGCGGAAGGTCCGCCAGTCGCCGCGGTCGAGGTCCCAGGCGAGGAGGAACCAGCGCTGGAGGTGGTGGAGTTGCCGGTGGGGTTCGACGCGCCGGGACGAGACCGCGCCGTCCTTGCGCTCGTAATCGAACATGACGATCTGGCGGGCCGCGATCGCGTCGGCGAGCTCGCCGAGGTCGCCGGCGCTGGTGCTCGGGGCGAGCACGTCGCCGGTCTCCAGGCTGGCGCGCAGCCGCGCGATCCGGTGGCGGAGGCGTTTGGGCAGGTACTGGTCGACCTTCCCGTAGGCGCGGGTGGCCGCCTCGTCCACCGAGCCTGCGTCGGCGCTGCCGGTCGCCGCGAGCGCGGCGAGGCCGAGGAGGATCGCGATGGCCTCGTCGTCCTCGAGCATGAGCGGCGGCATCGCGGTGCCGGCCGTGAGCCGGTAGTGGCCGCCGGGCCCGGGGCGGGTCTCGACGGGGTAGCCGTATTCGCGCAGGCGGTCGACGTCGCGCCGCAGCGTCCGGGGGCTGACGCCGAGCCGCGCCGCGAGTTCGGCGCCGCCGAACGAGCGGCCGGTCTGCAGCGTCGCAAGGAGAGCGAGCATCCGGCGGGTGACATCCTGCATGCCCTTCAGTCTCCCCGAAATCGCGGTCAGGATCCGGCCGCATCTGGGTTTAGCGTCGAGGGGATGAACGAGCGAATGATCCGCATCCGCAGCGCCCGGTCCAACAACCTCAAGTCACTCGACCTGGACGTCCCGCGCGGGAAGATGACCGTGTTCGCGGGCGTGTCCGGCTCCGGGAAGTCCTCACTGGTGTTCGACACGATCGCCGCCGAGGCCGGCCATCAGGTCAACGAGACGTACCCGCCGTTCCTGCGGAACCGGATGCCGAAATGGACCCGGCCCGAGGCGGACGAGATCTCGGGGCTGTCGCCGGTGGTGGTGATCGACCAGCGCCGCCTGGGCGGGAACGCCAGGTCGACCGTCGGGACCATCACCGACACCTGGACGTACCTGCGGCTGCTGTACTCGCGGGCCGGCTCGCCGCAGCTCGGCGAGTCGAACCGGTTCTCCTTCAACGACCCTGCGGGCATGTGCCCGACGTGCTCGGGACTCGGCGAGACCGTGGCGATCGACGTCGCCTCGTTCCTCGACCCCGACAGGACACTGCGGAACGGCGCGATCCTCCTGCCCGGCATCGTGGACGGCGGCTACTGGCACGCCAAGTACGTCGACGCCGGGGCGTTCCCGCTCGACACGCCGGTGCGCGACTGGACCGAGGGCGAGCGCCTCGCGCTGCTGTACGGCGGCGAGCACGCCGCCGGGCTCGAGACGAGGCCGCCGGCCGACTTCGAGGGCCTGGTCGAATGGTTCGAGCGGATCTACCTGCGCACCGCCGACCACCTCTCGGACCGGAAGCAGGAGACCATCAACCGGTTCACGCGATCCGGGACGTGCCCCGAGTGCGCGGGCGACCGGCTGCACGCCGAGGCCCGGGCCGTGACGGTGCGCGGCCGCACCATCGGCGAGCTGGCGTCCATGGAGGTCGCGGAACTCCCCGACTTCCTCACGGGGATCGAGGAGGCCGCAGTGGCGCCGGTCGTGTCGGCGCTCGTGGAGCGCCTGCGCGCGATGGACGGCATCGGCCTCGGCTACCTGCACCTGGGGCGGTCCACGACGAGCCTCTCCGGCGGCGAGTCCCAGCGGGTAAAGACCGTGAAGCACTTGGGCAGCAGCCTGATCGAGATGCTGTACATCTTCGACGAGCCCACGGTCGGACTGCACCCGCAGGACGTGGACGCCATGACCGGGATCCTGGGCCGGTTGCGGGACAAGGGGAACACGGTGCTCGTCGTCGAGCACGACCCGGCCGTCATGGCGGTCGCGGACCAGATCGTCGAGATCGGCCCCGACGCGGGCGCCGACGGCGGGCACGTGGTCTTCCAGGGGACGTTCGACCAGCTTCGCCGGGCCGGGACGCCGACGGCGCTCGCCCTCGCCGACCGGGCACCGGTCGCCGCCGCGCCGCGCGAGGCCGCCGACGTCATCACCGTCAAGCACGCGGAGCGGAACAACTTGCAGGACTTGACGGTCGACTTCCCGACCGGCGTGCTGACCGTGCTCTCCGGCGTCGCCGGCTCGGGGAAGTCGAGCCTGGCGGCCGAACTGGTCGATCAGCACGGCGCGATCGTCGTGGACCAGCGCCCGGTCGGCGCCAACCGCCGGTCGACGCCGATCACCTACACCGGGATCGCCACGCCGGTCCGCCGCCTGTTCGCGAAGGCGAGCGGGCTGCCCGCCAAGTACTTCAGCGCCAATTCCGAAGGCGCGTGCCCCGAATGCAAGGGGCTCGGGGTCGTCTACACCGACCTCGCGTTCATGGAAGGCCAGGAGACCGTGTGCGCGCGGTGCGGCGGGCGCCGGTTCACCGACGAGGTGCTGCGGCACCGGGTCGAGGGCCTCACGATCGCCGACATCGACGACCTGACCATCGCCGACGCGCTCGAGCGCCTCGAAGACCGGGCGATCCGCAAGGCGCTGCACCACCTCGACCGGGTCGGGCTCGGCTACCTGCGCCTCGGGCAGCCGCTCACGACGCTCTCGGGCGGCGAGTGCCAGCGCGTCAAGATCGCGCGGGAACTGCACGACGCCGCCGAGCCGTCGCTGTACGTCCTGGACGAGCCGACCACCGGCCTGCACCTGCGCGACATCGACACCCTCGTCGAAGTGCTGTTCCAACTGGTCGACCGCGGGCACACCGTCGTCGTCATCGAGCACAACCTGGACGTGATCCGCCGCGCCGACTGGATCGTCGACCTGGGCCCGGGGGCAGGCCGCCACGGCGGACGGGTCCTCTACGAGGGCCCCGTGTCGGGCATGCGCGGCACCGCGACCTCGCGGGCGCTCGGACAGGACTGAGTCGGCCCGCTCAGCCGAGGTACGACGCGGCCTGCAGGTCGAACATGGACGCGTACCGGCCGCCGACCGCCATGAGCTCGTCGTGGTTCCCCGACTCGATGATGCGGCCTTCGTCGAGGACCACGATGAGGTCGGCGCTGCGGACTCCCGAGAGCCGGTGCGAGATGAGGATGGTGATGCCCTGCCCGGCCCGTTCCTGCAACGCGGCGAAGAGATGTGCCTCGGCGAGGGCGTCGAGCGCGGCCGACGGTTCGTCGCAGATGAGGACGCCTTTCGCGTCCGGGTCGCGGAACAGGCCCCGCGCGGCGGAGATGCGCTGCCACTGGCCGCCGGAGAGCATCGTGCCGCCTTTGAACATCTTCGACAGCAGGGTCCCGTAGCCGTGCTCGAGCTTCATGATCATGTCGTGGGCGCCACCGGTTCTCGCCGCCTGCACGATCGCGTCCTGGTCGGGGTCGGCTTCGGTGCGGCCGATGCGGACGTTGGTGCCGGCGCCGAGCGGCCAGTGGTAGATCACCTGGCCGATCACCGAAACGTGCGTGCGCCACAAGGCAGGGTCGACGGCCGCGAGATCCCGCCCGTCCCAGCGGATCCGGCCCGACGAAGGCGCGTACAGGCCCGCGAGGAGTTTCGCGAGCGTGGTCTTGCCCGAGCCGTTCTCGCCGACGAGCGCGACCGTCTGGCCGCGTTCGATCTCGAGCGACACGTGCCGCAGCGACGGGTCGTCCGCACCCGGGTACGTGAACGACACGTCTTCGACGCTGATGCGCCCGGGCGAAGGCAGCGGCTCCGCGGCCGTGCCGAGCGCGAGCCGATGCGGCTGGGTCTCGATGTGCTCGCTGCTCGCCCGCTCGAACTCCTTCACCGCCTCGGCGTACAAGGAGTCCTCATAGGCGGTGTTGATCGCGACCATGAGCGTGCGCATCGCCTGGCCGCCGGACTGGAGCGCCACGACGGCGGCCGCGGCCGCGGCGAGCGGGACCATGCCCGTCCCGATCATCGCCAACAGCGCCGCGTACACGCCGCCGAGCGCGATCCCCGAGGCCGTGCTCCCGGCCAGCCGCGTCCACGTCTGCTGCCGGATCACCGCGAAGTCCGCCTCCGTCTCGGCCGCGACCATGATGCGGTACTGGCCCCGCAGCCACGGACCGAGTTCCATGACGCGGACCTCGTCGGCGGTGTACTCCGACGCCATCAGCATCTCGTACACCCACATGCGGCGCCGGCGTGAGACCCGCGACCTGCTGGCGATGTACTGCAGGCGTGCGGAGCGGACCGCCGCCCAACCGGAGGGGATCGCCGCGAGGAACAGCAGCACCAGCAGGACCGGGTTCAGGACGACGAGGGCGACGCCGACCGCGGCCACGGTGACCACGCCGGTCACGAGGTCGACGGTGTCCCCCACGAGTTCGACGACGGCGCGGACGCCGCGCTGGCGGCACTGTTCGATGATGTCCTGGTAGGCGTCCTCATCCCATGCCGCGCGCGGCACCTGTGTCGACAGTTCGAAGAACCGGGCCTCGATGCTGTTCTGCACCAGCGGGGTGAGGCGCTGCTGCGCCCAGCCCGCCGCGACCCCGAGGACCGTCCGCCCCGCGGTCGCCGCCGCGACCAGGAAGACCGCCGGGAGCGCGGCGAGGATCCGGTCGGTGGTCGGCTCGGCCGAGAACAACTGCGCGGTCACGTCCGCGACCCCGAGGAGCGCCGTCGTCGTCAGCACCCCGGCGGCCAGGTTCAACCCGAGCGCGAGCACGGTCAGCCATCGGTCCGCCCGCCACGCGAGCGCGATCGCTTCGGCCGCAAGGGAGGGAAGCTTGCGCGCCATGCGCCAGAACGACGCCGACTCGGCCTCCGCCGCGTGCATGTACCAGGCCGAGTCCTCCAGCTCCGGGAGATCCGCTTCCGGCGCTGCCTCGGCCCGCCGCTGCTTCGGAATGAACGCCCACCATCGCCGCACTTGGCCTCCCGACCGTCGAGTCCTGCACTGCCCGGGACGCATCATCCCAGCAGGCGCCGACAAACGCGGGTCCCAAGGGGACCGGTCGGCTGTCGGAAGGTCGACACGAGTCGGTGCGCCGGTGATCAGGTGCCCGTCGCGGTTCGGCCGAGGGCCAGGGCGCGGGTGACCATGCCGAGCGTCGACCAGTCGACGAGTCCGCTCTCCAGCAGGTCGCCGTAGGTGCTGATCTCGATCCACGTGCGCTCGGTGCCGCCCGCCCCGTGCGGGGTGCCCTGGTGGGCGCGGAGCCGATCGAGCTCGTCGGCGGTGATCTCGGCGGCGAACAGGTGCGCGCGGTGCGCGATGACCGTGGGCGCGACTTGGCGGGATCCCAAGGGCCGGAGCCGGTCTGCGGCGATGGCGAGGCCGGTTTCCTCGCGGACTTCCGCAACGGCCTGGGCCGCAGGGGTGCCGCTCGTGCCGCTGCCGCCGGGCAGTTCGTGCACGAATCCGTCCTTTGTGGCCGCGGGGGAGCGGAACTCGCGCACTAGGACCACGGTCGTGTCCTCGAGCGTGGCCCCGCGGCGGTACAGCACGACCTGCGAGGTGTCCGGCCTGGAGATGACGACTTCGTTCGACTTGACGCGTTCCTCGGCCGCGACCCACATCTGGACGTGCAGTGCCCAGTAGAAGATGCACCCGCGCTCGGGACCGACACGGAACGTCCACTCGACGCGGGCGTCTTCGAGCCGGTTGCCGGCGTCGCGCTGGGCGACGTGCCAGGACTGGAAGCTCTCGGTGCGCCACACGTGCAGCGGCACCGAACGCTCCCCGCCGGTCCGGCGCGCGCCCCCGCCGATCATGCCGAGGGCGGCTTCCACGGCCTGGTCGAGCGTGTCGACGACCGGTGCTCCCGCTGCTGCGGCCAGCTCCTGCAGGTACTCGTTCTTCGGCGCGGCCGCCGGAGCGCCGAGCACGATCTTCCCTGAGTCGAACCAGGTCCCGAACTCGATGTTCGTGGTGAACGCGGGCATGGTCACGAGGTCGCGCGGGACCCAGAACAGGATGACGTCGGCGCGGTTCAGTCCACGGTGCTCCCACGCCACCTGGCCCGTGTAGTCGGCGAGGACGCCTTCGCGCAGTTCCGGTGTGAAGACGACCAGGCGGCCGTCCTGGCGCCATTGCTCGCGCAGGTACGCGACCGCCTGGGGTCCCCAGGACGGGACCTCGACTGACCTCGGCAGGGGCCCGGCGAGGAAGACGGCGGCGTCCCATGATTCCGGCGGATCCTCGTTGGCGTGCACGACGACGACTTCAGACGCCATGTGAACCCTCTTTCCGTCGCGGGAGACCGGGATGCACAGTCTATTGCCTGGTGAGCGCCAACGCCGATCGCAGCCAACGGGAGACCGGGGCCGTGCCGAGGTCGGTTAGGCCGTGAATCCAGCGGGCTTCGGCGATCTCAGGGGCGAGCGTGAACGCCTCCTCCACCGCTGCCGCGGTCAGGATCGTCACCGTGTCCCGCTTGCCTTCCAGCGTTGACACGGCCCGGTCGACCACTGCGAACGCGTTCGGTGCCACGTCGATGTGAAGCTCCTCGGCGACTTCGCGGGCGACGGCCTGCTGCGGCGTCTCCCGGCCGGGCCGGTACCCGCCGCCGGGCAGCCCCCACCGGGTCGGGTCGCCGTAGGCGTGGCGGACGACGAGGAAGCGCCCGTCAGGGAGCGTCAGGAACGCCTTGACGCCCGCCATGCACGTCACGCGACGAGGGCAAGTACACCCAACGCCGCCATGATGACAGGGATCGCTGCGACACCAACCAGCAGAATGACGCAGCCAGCATTGGGTTGCGTTCGCTGGGAAGGCGACGGGGGAAGACCGAACTTCGCCATCTCCGCGTCGAACTCGCGCACCGCAGGATCGTTCTCATCGACGTCCCTTCCGGCTGCGCGAGCAACGATGTTCCCTGAACATACGTCGCACACTTCCCCTGGGGCCCGGACGGAACGGTTGTCACAGATGCGGCAGGTCGCCACGGCACCTCCAGTATCGACACCTGAAGAGCATTGTCGCGCAAGGACGAAGGTTCCACAAGGTCGTACCGTTCGCTGCAGCAGGAGACGGCCGGTTCGGAACGGCGCTCTTGCCGCTGCTCACGTGGCACGGAGCGCCGCTCGTGTCAAGTACGCCAAGGTCAGGATGCAACGCCGTCAAAGCCACGATGACATCAACTTGGGAGAAGAGGTCTGGTCTCTTCACTGTCGCATGAGTGTCCGCCCGGGCCAGGCGCGAGCGTTGCAAGGAAGTCGTTGATCGGCGCGACTCGCCTCGGCGCCTGCAGTGGAGACAAACTGGCACGTTCCGAAGGGTTGTGACCGTGCGTGTTCGTTCGTATCCTGGTGGCTCGTGCACTGGGAGGCCGTCATGTCCGGACTCAGCGACCTATTAGCGTACCTGCGCGCCATCATCAGCGACGTTCGAACGACATCGACGTCCCTGAAGAACATCCAGGACCAGATTGAGCAGGCGGCTCGCGCCGCAGATGCCGCAACCACCGGCTCTGCGAATGCACTTGCCGGTACGGGCCTGACGCATTTGCACCACGCACAACGGCGCTTGACTGAGTCTCAAGGGCTCATCGCCGCCGGCGCCGATGCGATGGAGCAGTACATCGCCGGGCCGCTCCTGGGCGGCGCCGGCGCCGGCAGCGGCGCCCCACCAGCGCCGGTTGCCGGTGACCGGCCGGAGCGGCCTTGGGAGTCGCATCCGCCCCTTGCCGGTTTCCGGCCCGACCGGCCCCACCGCACCTGTATCGAGCAGACCAGGAACGTCGGCTGGCCGGTGAACCGCAACGGGCGCGTCGCCGCCCGCGGACGGCTCTACGACACGCAGGGCCGCCCCATCTCCGGGACTGTCCGAGCTGGTCCCGGACCAGCCGATACCGCCGCGGACCTGCGTGAACCCTGGGCGTCCGACGAGCGGATGACCACGCGCTGGCACATCGAAGGGCACGCAGCCGCAGTCATGCGCCAACACCAGCTCAAGGAGGCCGTCTTGTACATCAACATCCCGCCGTGCGGCACCGAAGACCGCAGCGAATGGCGATGCGATGCGAACATTGCGAAAATTCTCCCGAGTGGGAGCACACTCCGCGTGTGGGTCACGCGGCAGAATGGAGCCGTCAGCCGGTTCGTGTACCGCGGCACAGGAGAGGCGGTGCGATGACTGAGTACCTTGTCACTGACGATCCTGCGCTTCTGGAGTCCCTTCACGCCCAGGACGCCGCTGGTTTGGACTCGCGTGCGCTCGGCGAGTACGCCGTCGCCGAGCTGCATCTCGAACCTCCGCGTCGCCTCGCGGACGGCAGCATCCCCTTGATCGTCATGCAGTGGCTCGATGACGACTTCGACTCGCCAGGGACGCCCGTGTGGGTCCTTGAGATGGGTGAAGCCGACCCGAGCGAATATGACGCCGAGGGCGGCGAATGGCCGACCTATCCCGGCTGACCATGGGGATATGATCCTTCAACCCATCCCTCCTGGACAGAAACACTGCCATGGCCCTCACGACCCCGCCGCGCCCCCACGACATTCTCGAGCTCTTCCCCGCGCTCACCGGCCTCGCCCGTCCGGCCGTGCGGCTCCATCCGCGCCCGGGCCGTCCCGGTGTGCACGACAGCTCGGTTGCGGGACCGCTGCTGTGGCCGGAAGAGGAGCCCTGGCCGGTATGCGCGCTCGAACACGAAGACGTGAGCGACGAGGCATTCGACCACATCGTCGCTCTCCGAGATCACGTGCAGGACCCGGACCGGTGCACGGCGCACGGCGAGCGAGTCGACATGGGCGCCGAACACCGGCGTATGCACGAGCGGCGGCTTGAACACGCCTCGGACAACGCCCCACAACCGCTCATCCCTGTCGCGCAGCTCTACTACAAAGACGTGCCCGGGCTGCCGTTCGCTGATCGATACGAGCTGCTCCAGATCCTCTGGTGTCCTCGCGACCATCCCGACACCGAGACGCCGTACAACCCGGAGTTCCAGCTCCGGTGGCGTCGCACCAGCGAGATCAACGGCCTGCTGCTCGATCCGCCCCGGCCCGCCGTGGCCTCCAGTTCGTACGTTCCCAATACCTGTGTCGTGCAACCGGAGACAGTGACTGAGTATCCGCAGACGCTCCTCCTTCCCGAACCGTTGCGGAAATCGATCAGCATCTGGGAGGAACGCACCGGCAACGCCTACACCTGGGATGCCGCCCTGGCCCCTGGATGGAAAACCATGGGACACGGCGGCTACTGGGGGATCTACGACCCTTTCCCGATGCTGTGCGAGTGCGGCACTGAGCAACTGCCGCTGTTCACGGCCGCCTCAGGAGAGTTCGACGGCGGGACGCAAAGCTGGCAGCCGATCGAAGAGGCCGGGACCGGCTGGGCCCTCGCCGACCCGGTCGAGGTCGTCATCGGCCGCGGCTACACCCTGCAGCTCTATTACTGCCCCGAATCCGAGCAGCACGCCAACCGCGCGGTGATGTTCTAGTCTGCAGCGGATCTTCTCGAACAGGCAGTTCGGATGGTGTGTTGCAGACGGTCGAACGCGTGAAACAATCGGAGCGGAACGGGCGACGCCCGTCAGTCGCCGCCGTTCCACGCGCCACCGCCGACCTGGAAAGGGCCGCATCATGGAGGAGTCCATGCCCGACGCCTACCACGCGACCGCCGGCAAGGTCCGCCTTCCGCCGGAGGTGGTGCGGTCCTTCGTGAAAGCGCCCGTGACTTCGCACGCCGAGCATGAAGCCGAACAGCTCACACTCGAGATTCGCGGCCTGTTCATCGACCACGGCATCCCGCTCACGGACGAGCTCATCGCGGCTGCAGGCGACCTTGCCCTTGCGGCGGTGCTCACTCGCCAGCATCCGAAGTAGCCCGCAGCGACGCACGTCAGACGTGCCGCATGGCCGCAAGGCCTGGCTGTAGTGGATGAAGGGGTGGACCCCTGGCCGCCGACGTCGAACCTCGAGCGACTTGGTGAAGCCTGAACGCATGGAACGGAACCCAATGGTCCACGCTGCGGTCGGCCGGAGGTGCGAGCACGCCCGGCCGATCCGTCGTCAGATCGAGTTGGAGTACTGCTCGAACGCGGTGTTGGCGGCCAGCACCAGGTTCACGGTCTCCTCGAGTCGTTCCTTCGCCTGCTGCCATTGGCCGAGGGCCTCGCCGGGAAGCGAGCTCGAAGTGTCCTGCGTGGCAGCGGCACCGGCCCCCACGGCCGTCTCGATCTGCTGCTGCGCCGCGTTGATCTGTCCGATGGCCTCATTCGCTTGCTCGATCGCCGATTGGATCTGCGCCTTGATCTCAGCGGTACTCGCCATGAGCGGCATCCTTCTCAGGTTTGAGGGTCATTGCACCCCAGAACGGGTCCCTACAACGGTAGCCGCGCTGAGCGCCCATGAGGGTGCGCACCCGCCTGACCGTCGCCGAGCCGTCGGGCGGGCGGGGCGGGCACGGGGGGTTCAGAATGTCGGGCATGACCGATGTGCAGCTTCCTGATGAGGACCGTGACCCTGCGAGGCCGTGGCTCGATTACCGCGGTTCGTTCGAACTCCAGCCTGTGGCTCGGCGCGGATTCCCGTCGGGGGTCGCCACGTACACAGTGGATGCATCGATGGCAGGCCATTGGGCGCAGGTTCGGGAGCGTTCCGCGGAGCAGGTCCGTGCGGCCGTCGAGTCTCCCGCCAGTGAGCCCGCCATCGCCACTGCTGCGCGGGCCTACCTCGACGGTGCGCCCGATCCGTTGGGCGCCGCGGCCGTGTTCCAGGTGGGGGCCGATACCGTGAGCCTGTACGAGGTGCACAAGCGCTATCGCCAGTTCGACGCCTGGATCGTCGAGCACGGGGCCGAGTTCGCGGTCGCTGCGCTCATGCGGCAGTACGAGATCCGGATCGTGAGTGAACACACCGGGAAGGTCTACGCGCCGACGCGGTACCGGCCGGACTCGCCGGCGTTCCGGTTCTCGCCCGAGAAGCCGAGGGGCGCGCAGTGGACCCGCACCGAGCCGCGGAATCTCCGCGTCTTCCTTGCGGCCCGACCGGAGTCCGAGTACCGGCAGTACCGGGCGGTGCTCGAGCCGTTCGGCCGGAACCATCAGCAGCGGCTGGCCCGCGCGTACGCCATGCCGACCGAGCGGGACTGGGCCGAGGAGGCGTGCGCCGAATGGCACGAGCGCGAGACGAAGACCTGGCACGACCAGTACCAGCTCATCTCCATCGCCTCTTCGATCGGTCAGTTGGCGGCGGCGGGGATCCGCAGGGCGCCGAGCCACAACGCCCACTCCGATGCGGTCGCCTCGCTCGTGGAGGCATTCGGCGCCGACTGCGCTCCGCTTCTCCTCGGCGCGTTCGACGTCGACACCCATGAGCACGTGGGGAAGGAGAGCATGCACGCCGTGCTGTGCGGGCTTCCCAGCGACGCGGTCGCCGACTATCTGCTTTTGAACCTGGTAGCCGCGCGGACCGGACCGTTCGCGCGAGACTTCGCCGAACGCTTCCCGCGCCGGATGCTGCGCGCCCTCGCACGCTCGACGCCCGGGGCGAGCCCGTCCCTGCGGTCGCGGTTCGCGCACCTGACGGTGACGACGCCGATGCTCGAGGTCGCAATTATTGAAGCGGAACCCGAGGTCAAGGACGT
Organism: Glycomyces lechevalierae; assembly: GCF_027622945.1. Taxonomy (GTDB): domain Bacteria; phylum Actinomycetota; class Actinomycetes; order Mycobacteriales; family Micromonosporaceae; genus Glycomyces; species Glycomyces rutgersensis. The sequence goes on from NZ_JAPZVQ010000017.1 coordinate 90,852, forward strand.
GATCGAGCGGCTGCTGCGGCTCGACGGCGTCCCTCCCGAGGCCGCGGCGCTGCCCGACTTCCTCGCGAGCCCGCCCTGGAAGCGCAAGGCCGCCAAGCGGAAGCAGGTCGTGGTCGAGGTCGAGCCTCTCGACGGCGCGAACGGGTTGCGCTGGCGCGACGGCGAACAGGAGGCGTGGCTCGAGGGCGACGAGATCCAGCGGCGGCTGGCGGAAGGCGACACCGCCGGAGTGCTTGCGTCCCTGGCGAAGTCCCCGAACCTGCACCGGGCGCTCCCGCCCATTGCCGGAGTCGCGGCGGCCCGGCTCGCCGCCGACTGGCTCGCACGGCTGCGCTCCACCCGGGTCAGCGTCACCGCGTGGCTCGACCGGCACGGGACGGATGCGGTCGCATGGCTCACCCCCGACGCGATCGGCAAGGGCGGCAAGCAGCGCAAGGCAGCCGAAGCGGTGCTGCGCGACGTCGCCCGCCGACTCGGCGACGCCGCCGTCCTCGCCGCGGCCGCACCGTACGGCGTGGAGGCGGTGTCGGCGGTCGCCGCGATCCTCGCGGTCGACCCGCTCGACCTGGACGGCCGCAAGACGCCGAAGACTCCCGAGTGGATCGAACCGATCATCGGCACGCCCGTGCTCATGCGCGGCGGCGAAGCGAGGCTGCCGCGCGCTGCGGTCGGCCACCTCGTCGGCGCGATGAGCCTCGACTCGCTCGCGATTCCCTACGCGGGCATCGGCATCGTCAAGGAGCACTGCGATCCCGCGAGCCTGGCCGCGTTCTCGTGGGCCGTCTTCGAGTCCTGGGAGATCAACGACGCGCCCGCGAAGGACACGTGGGCGCTGACGCAGCTCGCCCGCTTCGCCGACGCGGGCACGGTCGAACGCCTCGAAGCCCGCATCCGCGCCTGGCCCGACCAGCGCCTTTCCAAGCGGGCGTTGAACGCGCTCGAAGTGCTCGGCGCGGTCGAGTCCGAGGACGCGCTGCGCGCCGTCCACCACCTCACGAAGTTCCGGGGCTCCAAGGCGGTCAAAGCGGCCGCGGAGAATCAGGTCGAACTCGTCGCCGCGGGCCTGGGGCTGGACGCCGAGCAGCTCGCCGACAGGCTCGTGCCCGAGCGCGCGACCGCGGCGGTCACGGCCGAGCAGGTCCAGCGGCTGGAGCGGGCGATGGCCGACGGCCGCACCTGGTCGGTCGCCGAGTTCCGGCGGTACCTCGTCGCCCATCCGATGCTGGGGGAGCTGGCGCGGCGCCTGGTGTGGCAGGCCGACGCCGCGTTCCGGATCGCCGAGGACGGCACCTTCGCGGACGTCGAGGACGACGCCGTTGAGCTGCCTGACGACGCGCGCGTCCGCCTCTCGCACCCGGTGCTGCTCGGCGACTCGCTGTCGGCATGGGTCCGCCTGCTCGCCGATTATGCAGTGCTGCAACCCTTCGACCAGCTCGGCCGTCCAATCCACGCGGTGACTCCGGCAGAGGTCGGGGCCGGACGGCTCACCCGCTTCGAGGGCCGGAAGGCGAGGACCGGGCCGCTGCACGGCCTCACTCGCGGGCGCTGGCACGCGGTGCGCGAGGACAACCGGACGCGGGCGATCGCGCGGCGGCTGCCCGGTGGTGGCGTAGTCGAAGCGGTCGTCTCGCCCGGGTACATCGGCGGACCGTACTTCGATGCCGATGAAGCGCAGGTCATCGAGGCGGTCCAGCTCCCGGACGGCCCGCTCGACCCGGTCGCGCTCGCAGAGGTCATCGCCGACCTGGAGAAGGTCGCGAAAGGCTGAGATGGTGTGAGCGCTCTTGGCGTGGGGGGGCGCGGGGCGGGGGGGGGCGGGGGGGGGGGCGGGGCGGGCGGGGGGGGGGGGGGGGGCGCGGGGGGGGGGGCCGCGGAG
>NZ_JAPZVQ010000017.1:92737-112432 GCF_027622945.1 Glycomyces lechevalierae
TCGTGGTTGTCGTGGGCCACCGCGCTGTTGGTTTTCCGCGTTTGGGGGTGGCCCCCCGCGGGGGGGGGCGCCACGCTTCAGCAGGAGGCCGCGCTCGCGGCGGCCTCGGAGAGCTCCGGCTCGGTCAGGTACGTTTCGGCCATCATCAGCGGGTACGGCAGGTTCATCGTGTCCACCCCCGCCAGGAAGTACATGTCTTCCAACTGCTCGGTCGGGTAGGCCGGGGCCAGTTCGAGGTACTGGGCGAAGTTCGTTCGGTTCGTCTCCATGTCGGCGCGGTACTGCTCCACCGCCGCTTCGGCCTCCGCGGTGGGTGCGGCCGGGAGCCCGTCGATCGCGGCCAAGGCGTCGTCGAGGCCTTCGCTCACCGCCGCGAGGCCGTCGACGAGCTGCTCGCGGTCGTCCTCAGTGGCCGGGACATTGCGGGCTGCGGCGTAGAAGGGAAGTTCCAGGTCTTCGGGGAGCGCGCCGGGCGCGGCGCAGAACGCGTCCGCCCAGGCGACGAGCTCGGCCGCGGCTTCGGTGGGCTGCTCGTCGGCGGCGCCGGTGCTCTCCGCGGGCTGATCGCCTGCGCCGCCGGGTTCCTCGCCGCCGGAGCACCCGGCCAAGGCGACGGCGACCAGCAATGAGGACAGCGCGAGCGCGGTCGTGCGGAACATTTAGGCCTCCTTAGGACAAGGCCCTCTGTATAACCGCGACAAGGCGGGAGGGGTCCCGGCCGCAGTGAGGTCAGGCGGCTTCGGCGAGGACTTCACCGATCATGCGGTGTCCCTGCGCCTCGAAGTCCTTCTCTCCGACCTGATAAGCCCAGCAGGCCGTGGAGACGGCGGAGCGGACACGTGTGCGGAACCAGGCTTCAGGTTCGCGAGGGTCCGTTCCGTAACCGGACAGAAAAGCCTCCTCCGCACCCGGATGCCAGACGAACTCCTGCACCGCGAGGCGCTCGAAGTCCTCGGCCGCCGGCCGCAGACCTGCGCGTCCCAGGTCGATCACCCGCAGCACCCCATTGTCGACGAGCCAGTTCCGGCTCTGCCAGTCGCCGTGGGTCGGCACGCAGGTGACGGGGGCCGAGGGCCACGATCGCACCATGGCGGTCAACGCCTCGGCGACCTCCGGCGCGATCTGATGAGGGCCGGCGAGCCACCCCAGCGCTTTGACGTTCATCCGCGGCTCGTAGTCAGGGTCCGCGACCGCCGCCTGCACGTGAAAGGCGTGCAGCAGCTCACCCGCTTGGGCGTATGTATCGCTTGCAGCTGCCGCCGCGGTTCCCTGGACCAGGGTTCCGGGAAGATATTCGGTCACGAGGATCTTGGCGGCGACGTCGGCATGGAGCATTCGGGCTGCCCGGCCGAGCCGCACCCATGGACCGGTCCACTCGCGGTGGGCGCGGATCTCCCGCTCGATGTTGCGGTCTGAGGCGTCGCCCGCCTTGATGACGACCAGCCGTCCGCCCGTCCTCGCCCGCAGGACCGTGGTGCCGACCAGGCCCCAGCTCATGTCCGCTTCGACCTCGACGCCGGGCAGCCAAGCGTCGATCAGATTGCGCTGCAGAGGAGTGAGGGCGGCGAAGCGGTGAGGCATTACAGCGAGTCTAGTGCGCAATGGTGACGACGGTGGCTCTGGCGCCGCTATATCCACAATGGTCGGCGTGAGAGGCTGTCGCACCTCCTGTGTACGGTTTCTGGCATGGCGAATCCCCTTCTCCCCGCGATGCCCGCTGACTGGAAACCGCTGCTGCTGCCGCTCCGGGGGCGCCGGTCCGGCGTTCTTCCGGTGCTCGACCCAGAGGCGCCGAAGCTCGTCAAGGGCCTCATGAACTGGCATGAGCCCCGGCTGCGGGAGGCGCTGGCCAAACCGGAGAACCATGAATTCGCCGTGGACGGGAACGCCTATCTGGACGGCGAGGCCGATCCTCGCGGGGCCGCCATCGCCGCGGTGATCCTCGCGGCGAGCCCGATGCGGAAGTCCAGTTCGATGCTGCGTCCTGAACTCGATGCCTGGGTGCTCGAGCACGGCCTGCCGTTCGCCGTCTGCGCCGCCGTTCATCGGTTGACCTTCGCGAACACGCGCTACGCCTTCCGAACCAGCACTGACGACCTGGCGCAGATCGAGATTGTGGGAGAGCGACTCGAATGGCACTACCTCGGCATTCACCGGGAGCTCCCCGACGGGATCGCCGTGATTCGCGGCCTGCTCGCGTCGGCTTCCGACGACGAGTACGGTGACGTGGTCGCCGCCGTCGCGGCTCACCGCCTCACGCCCGCCACACGTCTGGCCGCCGCGTTGCTGCTTCCAGGCGAACGGGATTGGATCGCCGAGTCCTGCGAGGAGTACCGGCGGCTCCAGACCGGTGGCCGCCGACGTCCTGACCCGTTGCTGTGGCTCGCGGCCGACGACGCGGCGCTGCCGGCTCGGGCCGGCCTGACCGCGCTTCCCCAGGACGACTGCCCGACCGAGGTGGTCGCCGCGATCGTGGACAACCTCGGATCGGCGAGCCTCCCGGTGTTCGTCGAGACATTGCGTCGCAAGCCGAAGGCGGATGAGCGCCGGACCCTTCTGCGCGCCATCGCGTCCCTTCCGACTGGAGCGGCGATCGACTACCTGGTCAGCCGTCTGGCCGAGCCGTTCGTGGCGGAGGCCGCGGCGGTGGCGGCCGAGCATTCTCCTGCGGAGTTCTTGAAAGCCGCGGTACGCGCGGAGATCTCGCCGAGGCTCGCCGCGATCGTTCGTCGCATCGATGCCGCGGCCCTCGCCGAATCCGAGCGAGTCGAGGTGCGGCGAATCCTCGATGCCGCCTCGATCTCGGTAGCGGACCCTTCGGAGCTGCCCCCGCTGCTGACCACTCCGCCCTGGACCGTCAAGCGGCGCAAGCCGAAACCGGTCGTCATCGAAGGCCTGACGCCGCCCGACACGCAGCGCCTGGAATGGCGCGATGCCGAACGCGCCGAACAGGAGTCCTACGAGTTCGTCTACGACCCGGACTCCTGGCGGTGGCGGCTCGAGAACCACCGCGAGGACAACTACCTCACTCTTCCCGTCTTCTACGCTGAGGCCCCGATGGACCTGGCGCGCCCCCGGTTCGAGCGCTGGAACGGCGAATGCCGCTACACCTTCGGCGACGAGCTCCGGCAGATCCTCTGGCGGTTCGGCGAGGAGGCGATCGACCGGGTCCTCACCGTGCTGAAGACCCGCACCGAGCGGCACGCCGCGCTCCTGCCGATCTTCAGCGCCGGGGCCGCGAAGCTCGCCGCCGACTGGCTGCTCAGGCTGAAGACCGCGCGGGTCAGCGCGGTGCAGTGGTTCGAGCGGTACGGGCTCGACGTGGTGCCGATGCTCGTTCCCGACGCGCTGGGCACCGACAAGAAGGCCCGCCAAGCGGCGGAGGCGGCGTTGTCCTATCTCGCCGTGCGGCACGGCCTCGATGCCGTGTCCGCAGCCGCCGAAGCGTTCGGCCCGGAGGCCGCGGCGGCGATCCGTGCGGCGGCCGACCGCGATCCCCTTGAACCCCAAGGCAAACTGCCGAGCACCGCCGGGCTGGACGATCCCGAGCTGCTGCCGCACGTCCTGCTGCGGGGCGGCGAGCGGGCGCTGCCGGCCGGTTCGGTGCCGCACCTGGTGACCGTGCTGTCGTTGACGAACCTCGACGTTCCCTATGCGGGAACCGAAGTGGTCGCCGAGGTCTGCGACGCGGGCTCGCTCGCACGGTTCTCGTGGGCGCTGTTCGAGCTTTGGGTTGCGCACGGTGCCGACGCGAAGGGGAACTGGACGCTCACCCAGCTCGCCCGCTTCGCCGACGGCGACACCGTGCGCCGCCTCGCCCCGATGATCCGCGAGTGGCCCGGGGAGGGCCAGCACAAGCGGGCGGTCACCGGGCTCGCGGTGCTCGGCGCGATCGGCACCGAGGAGGCGCTGCGCGCCATCCAGGGCATCGCCGACAAGGTCAAGTTCAAGGGCCTCAAGGAAGAAGCGCGCCGGCAGATCGACCTCATCGCCGCCGACCTGGGACTGACCCGGGACCAGTTGGCGGACCGGCTCGTGCCCGATTTCGGGCTCGGCGAGGAGGGCGCCCTCGTGCTCGACTACGGCCCCCGCGCTTTCACGGTCCGCTTCGACGAGCAGTTGAAGCCCTTCGTCGTCGACGACACCGGGAAGACCCGCAAGAGCCTCCCCAAGCCCGGCGCGAAGGACGATCCCGCGGTCGCGGACGCCGCCTACCAGCGGTTCGCCCAGTTGCGCAAGGACCTCCGCACCGTCGCGGCCGACCAGGTGCGCCGCCTCGAAGCGGCCATGGTCGCGGCCCGCACGTGGACGCCGGCCGAGTTCCGGCAGTGCTTCGCCGAGCACCCCTTCATGGGCCACCTCGCGCGCCGCATGGTCTGGCTGGCCGACGTCGCGGGCGAGCCGATCGCGTTCCGCCTCGCCGAGGACCGCACGTACACCGACGCCGCGGACGACGAGCTGGAACTGCCTGACGATGCGATGATCCGGCTCGCGCATCCGCTGCACCTCGACGAAGCGGCTATGACGGCCTGGTCGACGCTGTTCGCGGACTACGAGATCCTGCAGCCGTTCCCGCAGCTCGGCCGTCCGGTCATGCGGTTCACCGAGGGCGAGCTCGCCACCGGCGAACTGACCCGCTTCGACGGCGTCAAGATCGAGTCCGGTCCGCTGCTCGGGCTCACCGGCAAGGGCTGGCACCGATCCGATCCCGAGGACGCCGGGATCGAGCCCGGGCTATACTTCCCGCTGCCGGGCGGCGGCTCCCTCGTCATGCTGCTCCCCGAAGGCCTCTGGATCGGCGCGATGGATGAGGTGCCCGCGCAGACGTTCGAGTTGCGCTGGTCCCCAGGAGGATTCCACGACTGGACGAGGGACCCCGAACAGGCGAAGTCGATCGTGAACCGACTCGACCCCGTGACGGCCTCCGAGATCCTGCTGACCCTCGACCGCCTCACCGGCGGCCTCGCGACCGGGAACTGAGCCGCATGGCCGAGTACGACGCCGCGCGCGAGGACGAGTTCACGATTCCCGCCGACTGGATCGACCAGGCCCTGGTCACCGCGCGGCCCGGCAACGGGGTCCGCTACCCGTTCGAGCCCGACCCGGAGACCGCCGCTTGGTTCAGCAAGCTGGTCGAGGAGCACCGCGACGCGATGGCGGCCGCCTGGGACCAGCCTTCGGCCGATCCGGCATTCGCCGAGAGCGCCCTGGACTACCTCAACGGTGAGGCGACGCCGCTGGGGCTGTCCCTGGTCTCCTCGCAACTGCGCCATTCCAGGGCGGTGTACGTGGACTACCACCAGCGGGACACCTCCCATTACCGGAAGGAAGTGGAGGCCTGGACGCAGATCCACGGACTGGCATTCGCGGTGGCCGCGTTCGCGGAAGGCCTCACCTATGTGACGGTCTGGCCTCCGGAGGGGGATTTCACGGTCGGGGCTCCTGCCATGTCGAACGGCGCTTGGTGGGCCTGGATGCGGCCGGATGGACCGGTCCCGCTGCTGCGCACCATGATCGCGAACGTCGACGCGGCCGAGTACGGGCGCGTCGTCGCTGCGGTCGGCACCCGGCGCGGCACTCCCGGCCAGCGCCTGGCGGCCGCGTTCCTCCTGCCCGACGAGCACGCCTGGGTCGACGACGCCTGCGACGCATTGCAGTCGGGCGCGGTCGGGGGAACCCGTATGGAGGGCCCTTGGCGTTTCGTGGGAAACGCGGAGCAGGTGAAGCGCTTGGGGGAGAAGCGGATCAGTCTTGCCGATCTGCACGACGGGACCGTTCCCGAGCTGGTCGCGCACCTCGGTGCGGCCGCCCTGCCGATCCTCATTGCGACGTTCAAGTACAAGAGCCTCGCCGCACCGGCCCGTGCCAGACTGTTCGACGGCATCGCCGCGATCCCGACCGATGAGGCGATGGCGTACCTGCTCGACCGGGTCGGCGAGCCGCAGGTGAACGAGGCGCTGGCGCAGGCCGTGTCCCGGTTCCCGCTACGGGCCGCGCGCCTGGCGGCGCCGCGCGTGGGTGCGTACTCGACGGCCGAACGCTGGAAGCTCGCGGGCGTCCTGCGCTCCACTGTCGACTCGGCGCTGCTGGGCCTCCTCGATCCTGTTGCGCGCGAAGCGATCGAAGGTCTGCTGGGCGGTGGCGTGCTCCCCGAGTTGAGCGCCGGCCGACTGCCGGCGGTGCTCACCGCTCCGCCTTGGCGCGAGGTCCGCAGGGCGTTGCCGCCGGTGAAGGGCCTCAAACCGCCGTCCGAGGTGGTCCTGCGGTGGGAGCCGGCGGAGTTCGAGCGGGCCATGGCGATCCGGCCCGCATTCCAGTCGTGGGATGAGGACGCCTACTGGGCCGAGATCGTCGGCGACGTCAGGAACCGGTCCGGGTTGGAGCTCGAATCGGACGTGTTCTCGCAGGTCGCGCGTGGCGGGGCCGCGGTCGCCGACGCTGTGGTCGAGAAGATCGCCCGCAAACCCGCGTACGGCGCGGCGCTCGTCCCTGTCCGCAGTGCGAAGGCGGCGCACCGGGCCGCCGACTGGCTGGTGCGCCTCAAGTCCGGGCGGGTCCACGCGATCGACTGGCTCGACCGGCACGGTGCCGATGCCGCGCCCCTGCTCGTGCCCGCTGCGCTCGGCGGCGACAAGAAGACCCGCCCGGCCGCCGAGGCGGCCCTGCGCTATACGGGACGCGTCGCCGGGGACGAAGCCGTGTTGAGAGCCGTTGCGGCTCATTACGATCCCGACGTCGTCGCCCGAGTCGGCGAACTGCTCGCGACCGATCCCGCGGTGCCGTTGGGCGCCGATCCCAAACCGGGCGACTGGGCCGATGCGCGCCTCCTGCCGCCGGTGGTGCTGAAGGACGGCTCGGCCCGGCTCCCGCACGAGGGCGTGGTGAACCTGATCGCGGCCCTGTCGCTGTGGTCGCCGCGCCTGCCGTACCCGGGCCTCGAACCGGTCCGCGACCTGTGCGACGCCGAGTCCTTGGAGCGGTTCAGCATCGCCCTGTTCGAACTCTGGCTCTCGGCGGGAGCGCCCTCGGACGACACGTGGGCCGTCGACCAGCTCGGCTGCTTCGGGACGGACGCCACGGCGGCGCTCCTCGGCGGCCTGGTCGACGAATGGGCCGGCCACAGCCATGTGGAACGGGCCCGTCTCGGCCTCGTGGTGCTCGCCGAGATCGGCACCGAGACCGCCTTCGAGGCGATCTACCGCTTCGGGAGCCTCGACAAGTTCCCGACCACCACCGAGTTCGCCCGCGGCCTGGCCGACCGGCTCGCGGCCGACCACGGCACCGACGCGGAGACCCTGGCCGACCGGCTCATTCCCGACCTCGGCATCACCGACCCTGAAGTGCTCGCCTTCGACTACGGCCACCGGCGGTTCCACGTCGCGTTCGACGAACGCCTCAACCCGCGGCTGACCGACCCGGCCGGGCGCGAGCGCAAGTCGCTCCCCAGCCCGGGCGTTCGCGACGACAAGGCGACGGCGGAGGCCTCCCGGAAGCGGTACAAGCGGCTCCTCGAAGACCTTGAACGCCTGGTCAATCGCGAGGCGGCCCGCCTCGAGAAAGCCATGATGGACAGCCGCGCCCGCACGGTCTCCGATTTCCGCCGCTTCGCCGCCCACCCGGTGATGTCGACGCTGGCGCGACGGGTCGTGTGGGCCGCGGACGAGGGCCGCAGCGTCAAGGGCTTCCGGATCGCCGAGGACGGCAGTCTGTCCGATGTGGATGAACGGGGTCTCGCGCTGCCCGAGGACGCCCGGGTCCTGGTCGCCCACCCGGCGCTGATTCCGGCGGAAGTCGCCGCCTGGACCCAGATCCTGAACGACTACGCGGTCCTCCAGCCGTTCCCTCAGTTGGCCCGCCCCGCGCCGGCGTTCACCGAAGAAGCACTGGAGACCGGTCGGCTCCGGCGGTTCGAAGGGCGCACTGCCCGGCTCGGCCCGCTCGCCGAGGTCGTCCCGATCACGCGCGAGATGCGCAGTCCCGACGACCACACGTACGTCTACTCGTTCAGGCGGCAGGTTCCCGGCGGGCACCTCCTGGTCGACGTCGACCCGCCGGTGACGGATTACCTCCCGGACCCCAACGGGCGGTGCCGGCTCGTGTCGGTGCACTTCGCGACGACGACGAACCGCCATCCCGACTACGCCCATCCCCTGCCGGGCAAGGCGATCGACCCCGTGACCGCCGCCGAGCTCCTCGGTGCGCTGACCGACGCCTGCCAAGACTGACCTCGGCAGAGAGAAGGGCGGCACCGCGATGCGGTGCCGCCCTTAGATTGTCCGTTCGGGGTTCAGCGGAGGGTCCAGCGCTGGTTCGCGTTGCCGCTGCACGCCCACAGGATCAGCTGGGTGCCGTTGGCGGTCGCGCCGCCGCTGGCGTCCAGGCAGAGGCCGTTGTGGGCGTTGGTGATCGTGCCGTTCGAGTTGACGTTCCAGCGCTGGTTCGCGCCGCCGGTGCAGTCCCACACGCTCGCCTTGGTGCCGTTGGCGGTGCCCCAGCCGGCCGCTTCGAGGCACTTGCCGCCCACCTTCAGCTCACCCGCCGCAGTGCGGGTGAACTGCTGGTTGACGCCGACGTAGCAGTCCCACAGGTGCGCCTGCGTCCCGTTCGGCGCCGGCGAGCCGGAGACGTCCGCGCAGCGGTTCGAGGCAGCGCCTACGATCGCGACCGTCCCGGTCGACTGGCCCGAGCCGAGGCCGCTCATGATGGCGTTGACGATGCCCGACTGGGTCACCTGGTTCGTGCTGCGGTTGAACAGGCCGAACCCGTACTGCCCGTTGTGGCCGTTGTCCCAGTAGATGGTCGCGGCGCCGTACTTCTTGGCGGTCGACACCATCGTGCGGGCGAAGTCCTGGCGGTACTGGTTGTTCGCCGAGTCGAACGCGGTCTTGTCGATCGAGCCGTATTCGCCGACGACGACCGGGTAGCCCTTGGAGACGAACGCGTCGTAGGTCGCCTTCATCTGCGAGTCCATGTAGTCCTCCTGCCCCCAGGTGGACGTCTTCGACGCGTTGGTGGCGTTGGGGCCCCACTGCGTGATGTTGCCGTTCTCCTCGCCGGCGAAGTCCCACGGCGAGTAGTAGTGGACGGAGATCATGATCCGGCGCTCGCCGCTGGGGACGACCGGGTCGCGGTGGGTGTCCGACGGGATCACGAAGCCGTAGTTCCCGGTGGTGTAGTCGATGTTCGTGTTCCAGCCGGGCACGAGCAGCCAGCGCGAGCCGTTGTTCCCGCCGGTCTGGCGCACGGTGTCGACGAAGATCTGGTTGTAGGCGTTGATGTTCGAGTAGCACGGTTGGGTGGGGTTGCCCCACGTGCCGTCGAACTCCTCGTTCATGGACTCGAGGATCAGGCGCTGGTCGTAGTCGCGGAACCTGGTGGCGATCTGCTGCCAGGCCTTCTGGTACTTGGCCCTGATCGTCGTCTGGTCGGCCGCGTCGCAGATCAGCCAGGATCCGGTGACGGACTTGTAGCCGTCGCCGTGCATGTTGATCACGACGTGCATGCCCCGGTCGTAGGCGTAGTCGACGACCTGCTGGATCCGGTTCAGCCAGGTGGCGTTGATCGTGTAGTTCGGGCCGGACCCGATGTAGTTCAAGTACGAGACCGGGATGCGGATCGTGTCGAACCCTGCCGCCTGCACGCTGTCGATCAGCGCCTGCGAGACGGTGGGGTTGCCCCAGACGGTCTCACTCGGGACGCCGTTGGAGCTCGCCTCCAAGCTGTTGCCGAGGTTCCAGCCGGCGCCCATGTCCGCGATGATCTGCGTCGCGTTCCGCTGCGTCATCGTGTCCGCCGACGCCGGGCTCGCCCAGCCCGTGACGGACACGCCGACCGCCAGCGCCACCGCGACGAACGCGGCTCTGAATCTTCCCCTGCTAGCACCCACGGGTGAGTCCTCTTTTCCATCTCGCCTTTGACACGGATCGGCTAGTCGAAGCGGGCTTCCAGGTGGAAAGTTTGTTGGATCGACTAGAGAAACAATCATCTATGATGATATGTAGAAATGTCAATGAAATCTTGCGACGAGCTTGGCGAGGTCGAGGGGCCGGTTGCGCCCAGTTGACCGACTTCGGGGGCGGCCGCAGCGCGACCCGCGATGCAGTGGGCGACCCGTCCGACGACCCTGGTGCGCTGATCGGTCGGGGCGCAGGCGAGGCCGCTGCGCCGGAGTGCTCGCTCCGGCACAGCGGCCTCAGCGCTCAGCCGTGGAGGGTCGGGCGGTAGATGAGTTCCTGGATGCGGCCGTCGAGGGTGTGGGACTCGAGGAGCTCGAGGTCGAAGTCGGCCGGGACCTCCAGGACCGGGTTGAGGCCGGTGCGGCCGGTGATGACCGGGAAGATCGTGACCTGGATGCGGTCGATCAGGCCCGCCGCGAGCAGGGCCCGGTTGAGCGAGAGGCACCCGTGCGAGCGCAGGGGCACCGGCGACTCCTCCTTGAGCCGCGCGATGATCTCGACGGCGTCGCCGGAGACGATCGTGGCATCGGGCCAGCCCAGCGTGTCGTCGAGCGTGGAGGAGATGATCGTGGCCGGGAGCTCGCGGTAGCGCTGCGCCCAGGCGTCGCCGATCTCGTCCGGGGCCTCGGCGAACATGCGGGCCGTGTTGCGGAACGTGGTGGCGCCCAAGACCAGCCGCTGGTCCTCGCTGTACTGCTCGAAGCGGTGCTGGAGCAGTTCGGGGCCCTGCTTGCCCCAGTACCCGGTCCAGTCGCCGCCGGCGGCGCCGTAGCCGTCGAGGCTGGAGAAGACGTCGTACGTGTAAGTCGCGGTCATGCTGTTCCTCCTAGAAAGATTCATACTGCTGTCGAGACCGATCCGGTGCCCGGGATTCATCGGTCAGGGTTGTCCGGACCAGAAGCCGCAGCGGTGGTCGCTCGCCGTGTCGATGGGCCGGTCGCCTTCCGGGCTGAGTTGCAGCGTGACCGGGTCGGCTTCGCTGAACGCCGGCCACGCCTCCGGTGAGGCCGGGCGTCCGGTCGTCGCGAACGCGGTCCAGTACTCGATCATGCGGTCCGAGAGTTCGCGCTGCGCTTGCGTCCATTCGAGTTCGAAGCCGAGATCGAGCAGGTAGGGGACCTCCGAGCCGTGCGGGGAGCCGTGGGGGAAGCCGCCGGGGAAGAACGCTTCGTCGACCGGCGCGTCCGGGTCGGCGAACTCGTAGCTGTACGCCGGGACTCGGGCGCTGAGTTCCTCCGCGACCTGCAGGGTCGGGCAGATCCACGCGCTGTCGGTCCCCACCGCTGCGAAGGCGAGTTCGGCGCCGTATTCGGACTCGGCGATCGGATACTCCTCCATGATCGCCTCGGCGCGCCCGGGGAACGCCTGATCCAGCAGGTCCCGGTAGACGTCGGCTCCTGCGTTCGGGTCGACCTCGAAGATCCGCGCGAAGTATCGATGCTCCTCGCGCGTGTTGCCCTGCAGCACCGGGACCTGGTTGAAGCGGCCGGCGGCGATGGCCTGGACAGGGTCCTCAGGGAGCAGCGGGGTTCCGTAGGTCATGGTCAGGAAGCTCCCGTTGAGCGCGAGGAGGTCGTCCGGCGACTGCTCACGGAGGCAGCCGATCGGGTCGTCGCCCTCGCAGCCCAGCGCGATCGCGGCCCCGGTCCCCGCTTCGGACGCCGTGTCGAAATCGCTCCAGTACGAGAGCGGCCCGCCGCCGGGGAACATCAGATCGGCCGGCCAGTGCTGGCGGCATGATCCACTCTGGATGATCGCGCCGTCGAACAGGCCCGCCGACTCCGGAGAGGCGAGATGACCGCAGATGTCGGCCCCGCCCGAGGAGTTCCCGAACAAGGTGACCCGTTCGGGGTCGCCGCCGAACGCGGCCGCGTTCTCCTCGATCCAGCGCAGGGCGGCCTGCTGGTCCGCCAGGCCGTACGTCCCCGAATCGGCGAGGCCAGGATGGCCGAAATAGCCGAGCGCGCCGAGCCGCGAATTCACCGTCACCACCGCGACCTCGCCCTCGACGGCCAGACGGCGCGGGTCGTAGTCGGCACCCGCGCCGGAACTGAAGGCCCCGCCGTGGAACCACACCATGACCGGCACCGGGCCGTCCGCCGACCGCGGCACCGTCACGTTCAAGTACAGGCAGTCCTCAGAGGACCCCTCCAGCCGCGCCCCTGTCGTCATGTCGGGCTGGACGCACGGAGCCCCGGGCTCGGTCGCATCCCGCACGCCCGACCAGTCCGCGGGCGGTCCCGGCAGCTCCCACCGCAGATCACCGACCGGCGGCGCGGCGTACGGGATGCCGTCGAACCGCCGCACCTCCTCGTCAACCACGCCCCTGACTTCCCCGTTTCCGGTCACCACCACGGCAGGGTCGGCCTCCTCGTCGTCCATCAGCACGGCGGTCGTCACCGCCGCGGCCGCCACCACAGGGATCATCCCGGCCACCAGCAGTCGGCGGCCCGGTCTCTGTTGCTTCGGCAAAGTGCGCATGGTCATCTTTGTAGTGCTCCCGGCGCCGCAGCGGCACCGGTCGGCGGACCACGACCACCCATCCTTCGGCCAGGCCGAATCCGACCGGTGGCTTACGGGCCGCCCGAACCTAGACTCGGACCGGTGAGAAGCGATGACCCGGAACGGATCCTGCGAGCCGGCATGCTCCCGGGCCTCGTCGACGCCGCCATCGACGGCACCGGCCCGAGCGGCCGGGCGCGGCGGACCACCCGCGACTCGCTGGTCGACGCCGTATTCGTACTGCTCGCCGTCGCCATGGGACTCGTCGGGCTCCTCGCCCCCGGCGCCCACGGGACCGTCTACGCGGTCGTCTCGGCGGTCGCACTCGCGTTGAGCTGCACGGCACTCCTGGTGAGGCGAAGGTACGCCGTCACGCTCGCCGCGATTCTCATCGTCGCCTCAGTGTGGCTCCCGGTCGTCTCCGGCGCCAGCCTGATCGCCCTGTTCACCGCCGCCGTCCACCGCCGGGTCTCCCTCGTCCTCCCGCTCGTCGCCCTCGCCGCACTCAGCACCCTCGCCCAGTTGCGGATCGGCCCGGAACTCGCCGAACCGCTCTATTGGCCCGCCGTCGCCGTCACCCTGCTCATCACCCTCCTCGTCGTCGGCTGGGGCGTCGCGACCCGGGCCAGGCGGCAGATCGTGCTCATGATGGCCGAACGGATCCAGCGCCTCCAAGCCGAGCAGGAGGCGCGCCTGCACGCGGCCCGGCAGGCCGTGCGCGAACGCATCGCCCGAGACATGCACGACTCGCTCGCCCACCGCCTGTCCCTGATCACCATGAGCGCCGGCGCCCTCGAGTTCCGAGGCGCGACCCCGCCGGAGGACATGGCGGACATGATCGGCATCGTCCGCACCAATGCGCAACTCGCGCTGGCCGAACTGCGCGAGGTCGTCACCGCATTGCGAGACGGGGAATCAGACGCGGCCGCGCCGGGCGGCACCGCGCGGCTCGCCGAGCGCGTCGCCGGGCTCGTCGACCAGGCCAGGGACTCCGGCCAGCGGGTCGAATACCATTGGCGCGTGCCAGACGACCTCCCCGCCGGACTCGGCGAATCCGTGTTCCGCGTCGTGCAGGAAGGCCTGAGCAACGCCCGCAAGCACGCCCCCGACAGCGCGGTCGCGATGATCGGCGCCCTCGACGGCCCGGAGATCACAGTGGACTTCGTCAACGACCGCGGGCCCGAACGATCCGGATCGGACGGCAACGGCCTGCGCGGCATGACCGAGCGGGTCGAGGCCGCCGGCGGCACCGTCTCGGTCGCCGACGAACGCCACCGCTTCCACCTCTGCGCGCGCTGGCCGCTTCACGGCGAGGAGCGCAGCCGTGTCTGACCCGATCCGGGTGCTGGTCGTCGACGACGACGCGATGGTGCGCTCCACCCTGCGCGTGATGCTCGGCGGGGCCGAGGACATCGCGGTCGCGGACATGCTGTCCGGGCCCGGGGAGATCACCCCCGAGCTGCTCGCCCGCGTCGACGTGGTGCTCATGGACATCGTCATGACGGGCGGGGACGGGCTCGCGGCGACCGGCCGGATCACCGCCGCCGACGATGCCCCGGCCGTGATCGTGATGACCACGTTCGACACCGAGGCGCACCTGCTGGAGGCGCTTCGGCAGGGGGCTTCGGGCTTCCTGCTCAAGGACACCGAGCCGGAGCGGATCGTCGAGGCCGTCCGCCGGGCCGCGACCGGCGAGCCGGCCCTCTCGGCGTCGATCACCCGGCGGCTGATGCACCGCGTGCGCGACCAGACGCGGTCCCAGGCCAGGGCGAAGGATCGGCTTCAGGTCCTCTCGCCGCGCGAGGCCGAGATCGCGCGGGCGATCGCGCGCGGGAAGTCGAACGGTGAGATCGCCGCCGAGCTCTTCATCAGCCTCGGGACGGTGAAGTCGCACATCAGCCAGATGCTCGCCAAGCTGGACCTGACCGGCCGGGTCGGGATCTCGCTGCTGGTTCTGGAGGCCGAGCCCGGCACCGCGCCGGATTCGCCTTCGGTCTGACCGCAGTGCGACTCGCGGCCATGAGTCCTGTCCGCCCGACCGGTGCCGCGGCCGCTCAGAGGCCGTTAGCGTTCGGGCCATGACCGAGCACCGCGACGGCGCGTACATCGCCGCCCTCGACACTGAACTCAGGAACGCCGGAGTCGCCTCAAGGGGGATGGCCCTGCTCAACCAGCGGGTCCTGTTCCGCCACCGCGGGGAGGCCTCGCTGCGGCCCGGCCGCCTCGAGCTGAGCGGCTGGGAGGGCAATGAGGCCATGGTCGTCACCCCCGGCGACCTCACCGACGTGCAGCGCACCTTCACCGAGCTGTACGGCCGTTTCGTGGGCGGCGGCAGCGCCGAGTGGGGCGCGCCGATCATCTTGTCCCGCACCGAGAGCAGGCCCGCGCTGTACCTCCTGTTCGAGCACCGCGCGTTCCTCGAGAAGTCCGCGAACGTCGAATGGCACCTGGCCCTCCTGGAATGGCGGCAGCACCGGACGGCCTGAACGCGGGCGATGGGGGAGAGGCGGCTCCGGACGGTCCGGACCGCCCTCGACGATCAACTATCGAGGATAGTAGTTTGGGAGGCGTGTTCGACCTCCGCCGCTCGTCGCCACGTCACGACCTCCCCCGAAGGAGCACTCTGCTCGTGAACCCGTCATCCAAGCGCCGCAAATGGACCTCCCTCGCCGTGGTCGGCGGTCTCCTCGTCTCCGCGGTCGGCTCGTCCCCCGCCTGGGCGCAGCGCGACACCTCCGACATCAACGACGAGATCGACGAGACCGAGCAGGACCTGACCGCGGCCGTCGAGGCGTACAACGAGCTGGCGCAGGAAGCGCAGGACAACCGGGAGATGGTCGAGCAGACCCAGGAGTCCCTGGACGCGGCCGAGGCCGACCTGGACGTCCTGCGCGAGCAGCTCGCCGACTACATCACCGCGACCTATGTGGAGCAGGGCATCGGCGACGCCGCCCTGCTCCTCGACGCGGGCTCCCCTGAGGCCTTCGTCGAGCGCCTCGACCGGCTCAACTCGGCGAACCTCTACAACTTCGACCTCATGGACGAGCTGAAGACCGCCTCCGAGGAGTACACGGTCCAGCTCGACCTTCTCAACGACCTCCAGTCGGACCTCGACGACCAGGAGGCCGAGCTGGAGCGGCAGCAGGACGAGCTCAACGCGCGCATGGACGACCTCGACGAGGAGTGGCAGGCCGCCGCGGGCGACGCGATCCAGGACTACGACCTGCCGCACATGACCGACGACGAGTACGCGGTCGTCTCGTTCGCGCTCGACCAGGTGGGCAAGCCGTACGTGTGGGGCACCGCCGGGCCGGACACCTACGACTGCTCGGGACTCGTGCTGCGCGCCTACGCCCAGATCGGGATCGACCTGCCGCACAACGCGGCCGCGCAGTACAACTCGACGGCGAACATCAGCCGCGACGAGCTGCAGCCGGGCGACCTGGTGTTCTACAACGACCTCTCGCACATGGGCATGTACATCGGCAACGGCCTGATCGTCCACGCCCCGAACTCGCGCACCGTCGTGAAGGTCGTCGAACTCGACCACGGCAACGTCTACTACGGCGCTACCACCGTCCTCCACTAAGGACTCGGTCAGGCCTGGCAGCAGGCCATGAGCGCCGCGGTCACGACCGGCGCGGCGACCAGTGCGGCCGGCGCTGCGAGCGCGGCCCGGCGTCCGATCGCGGCACCCAGCCCGGGGCGCGCGGGCGCGGCGAGGAGGCGTTCGACCCGCGCCACGGTGTCCCCGCCGCCCGCGGCCAGTGCTTCTCTCGGGGCCTGGGCGGCGGCGAAGTGCAGCAGGCTGTGGGCGAGGCTCATGCGGGAGGCGCGGCGGGCGGCCGCGTCGTCGGCGGCCAGCTCCACCAGGTGCGCGATGCGTTCGGGGAGCGCGGCGAAGAGCGGGAGCCGGCCGAAGGCGCGGTGCCCGGTCTGCGCGAGGGCCATGAGCAGGTGGTGCCGCCCCGCGAGGTGGGCGCGTTCGTGGGCGAGCACGGCCTCCAGTTCGGAGCGGTCGAGCAGGTCGAGCGCGCCCGTCGTGACGGCGATCAGACCGCCGCCGCCCGGGACGCAGTATGCGACCGGTTCGGGGGCGTCCACGATCGCGATGCCCAGCCGCCGGTCGCGCCGCACGAAGCGCAGGCACCGGTGGAATGAGGCGCGTTCAGCCGCGGTGGACCGGGCCACTCCCATTGCGGCGCAGGCGAGGCGGATCACGACGGTGCCGACCAGTCCCGTGGCGGCCGCGGCTATCGCGAGGCCGCCGACGGTGCCGAAGCGTTCGCTCAGCTCCGCGATGCAGGACTCGACCACGCCGTCCGCGTGGCCGTCGAGTGCCCCCAAAGGCAGCACGACCGCCAGTCCGGCGAGCGTGAGCGCCAGGACCGACGAGGCCGCCAGCGCGAACCACACGGCGATCGCCAGGCGCGGTGCGGCGCTGTCGAGTCGCGACCGGTCGACGAGTCGCGGGGCGAAGTACGCCAGCAGCAATGCGAAGGCGAGCAGGACCGGGGCGGCGGTCATGACGGTCCTCCGTTGCGGTCCATGAGTTCCCGCAGCCGGGCCTGCTCCTCGGGGCTGATCCGGCCGATGAACCGCAGGAGGGTCGCGCTGCGGTCGGCGGCGGCGTCGAGCACTTCGGCCATGGTCTCGGCGGCGAAGTCCTCACGCGACTGCGCGGGCAGGTAGGCCCAGGCCCGGCCGTCCCGCTCGCGGGTGACCATGCCCTTGCGGTGCAGGTTGTCCAGGACGGTCATGATCGTGGTGTAGGCCGGTTCGGGGTCGCGGCCGAGCTCGCCGAGCACCCGGCGCACCGTGGCCGGTTCTGTGGCGGACCACAGGACCTCCATGACCGCCGCTTCCAGATCACCGAGCCGTCGCATCGACACTTCCCTCCAGGGCCGGTCCGGGTTCGGACCCCTGCCCGCTCCTACTCAGGATAGGAGGTGGGGACGTCGTCGTTCCTGTGGCGGCCGACCGGCATCCGGCCGGGGGAGGGCTCCCCCCTGGAACCGGACCGCCGAGCCCATCGGCGGTCGCATTCCCCCATGCAGATGCCGGACGACCACCGACATCGTACTACTACGAACAATAGTAGTAATGGCGGCCGTCCGGCCGGACCGGTTCCGCTGCCGCCGACTACGTTCGGTGGTACAGAGAAGACTCGGGCCGTGAAGACAGAGAGGCGAGGCATGAGCGCTGCGAAGGCACTGCCGCTGGACGCGCGGGAGCGGGCGGACCTGTGCGATCTGCTGGCCGAGCTGGGGCCCGACGCGCCGACGCTGTGCGAGGGCTGGACCACGCTCGACCTCGCCGCGCACCTTGTGCTCCGCGAGCACTTCTCCCGGTGGACGGAGGCGAAGATGACCGTGGCGAAGGCCGAGGGCCTGCCCGCCCTGATCGCCCGGCTCCGGACGGGAGCCCCACTGGTGCCCTGGCGGATCCCCGGCCTCCGCGCGTTGCTGAACGGGACCGAATACCTGATCCACCACGAAGATGTGCGCCGCCCCAACGGCCTGGGGCCACGCACCGGCCGTCCCGATCTCGACGCGATGGCCTGGAAGGCGATCCGCCTCGCCGGCTGGCGCGCCGCCCGCGAGCTCCGCCCGGGGGGACTGGAATTGCGCACCCCCGAGGGCGACACCCGCCGTTTCGGCCCGGCGGGAGGCATCGTGCTCACCGGCCGCCCTGTCGAGCTGCTCCTCTACCTCAGCGGCCGCAGGGAGGCCGCCGAGGTCGAGCGCACGGCCGCCTGAGCCTCAGATCTGCGTCTGGTGCAGGGTCTCCTGGACGGGCTGGTAGATCTTGTCGAAGTGCCCGCTCTCGACGACGGCCCGGTTCCGTTCGATCTGCTTGAGGTTGTCCTCGAGGAACGTCCTGGACCGCTTGCCGTTCTCGACGATCGAAGCGAGTTCGAGTTCCTGCTCGGGGCTCAGCAGCGTCCTCGATCCCCGGTCGTTGCGCGTCCCGGCGAGGGCGGCGAAGTTCTGGTGCACCTCGATCGCCTCGGGCAGCAGCGCCTCGATCGCGAGCCGGCACTCCTGCAGCGCCACCAGCATCTCAGTCGCGGTGCGCCGGGCGGCCGCGCGCGTCTCCACCGCCTGGGCGGCGCCCTCCAGTCCGAGGGCGCGCATGTCGATCGCGAGATCGCGTTCGGCGCGTTCGAGTTCCTTGATCGTCGTGCCGATCTCGCGCATCTTGCGGTCCAGGGCGGCGGCGACCTTGGCGAGCGCGTTCTCGGCCTTCTCGACCTCCTCGGCCGCCTCCATCGTCTTGATGTTCAGGAGGCGCTGCTTCGATTGCTCGAGGCGGGCCTCCAGGTCCTTCATCCGGGGTTCGTTCGAGAGGTTCCACTCGGCCAGCCGCGTCGAGCCCTCCTTGACGATGGAGATGCCGAGATCGGCCCAGCCCTGGCCGGTCTCGAGCGCCTTGAGCGTCTTCAGCGTCAGCTCGACGCCGGTGCCGAGGTTCTTGACGTAGGTGTCGATCCGCTTTTTCTCGGCGTTGACGGCGTCCTGGTCCTTGCTCTGCGCCGCTTCCGCAGTGACCTTCTCGGCGGCGATGAGCTTGGCCTCGAGGCCGTCGAAGGCCTCGTACACGGCCTGCGTCTCCACGTCGGGCGTGGGGGCGACCTCGAACGCCTCGTAGGCCTTGAGATACGTCTCGGTGGACTTCTCGATCGCCTGCGTCCCAGGCTTGTCGCTCTCGCTCCTGATCTTCGAGGCGGCCGCTTTCACGACCTCGGCGTCGATGCCGGCGGTGATGTCGAAGCCGTTGAGCGCCTGAGTGAGCTCGCCGCAGCGCCCGAGCCTCGGCGCCACCTCCGTGTTGATCCGCCCGACGAGGGCGTTGTGCCTGTCCGCCATGAGGTCCATGGAGAACACGTCGATGTGCGAAGGCAGCCTGCGCTGCACGGTGATCGGCGAGCCCGCCTCGCGCTGGACGGTTGGCCGCTGGTGCTGGAGCAGGTGGCCGACCGCGCGGTTGCCCATGCGGCGCTGCAGGTGCAGCAGTTGCTCCGAAGGACCGCGGACGCCTGCCGTATGGTCCTCGCCGGGCCCGGCGGAGCGCGCGTTGCCCCGGCTGGCCGCTGCGCGCTCATCATCACGGTCGACGGGCCCACGCTTCACCATGCGTCCAGGCTATTGGGCCGGGCCCGGATCGCCACGGGAGCCGGTACCGGCATTCGGGCAGACGAACCTGCCTTATGGTGCAGAACCGGGGGGGGGGGGGG
>NZ_JAPZVQ010000018.1 GCF_027622945.1 Glycomyces lechevalierae
GCGACTTTGGTATGTGTCGAAGCATGTCCTGACCGATTTTCAACGGGACACCAAGCAAGTGTCCCAAGGAAAAGACAGTCAAAAACAGTACCAACCAAGAACCGCCGAAACCTTGTCCAGCGACCTCAATCAGCCCGCACGCTGACCATCCAAACACCCTGTTGAGTTCTCAAACAACACGCACTAATCAGATCTGAAACTTCTTGGAAGTTCCTCTCCGACCGGAGCGGCTCCAGTAACTTACCAGACCGGTTTTCGGGCCGTTTTGGCCCCCCGATCGATTCGTTCGGAGTTTTACCCTTTTGGTTCTGGGCCAGGGCCTTTCGGCTTTCCTGTCCGTTTCCCCCTCGGGCAAAGACAAATTTACGCGACCTGGAAACGGGGTTCGCAAGGGGGGTGCGTGCTCGGCGCCACACCCTTGCGAACCACACGTTTTTGCAGGTCAGTCCGCAATTGGGGCTATCGCTTGCGACGTTTGCCCCTGGCTTCCTCTTCTTTCGCGACCCTTTCGAGCACCTCAGCGCGGCGTTCCTTGCGCTCGGCGAGGCGTTCGTCGGCGCCCTTGCGGTCGCTGACTTCGAATCGGGCGTCGGTGCCACGGGGGCCGACGGTCGCGACGATGTTCGGGTCGGTCGGCTGCCACTCGAACTCGTGGTCCCCGATGCGGACGTACGAGCCGGGCACCGCGCCTTCCTTCACGAGTGCGTCTTCGACACCGAGGTTCGCGAGTCGGTCGGCGAGGTAGCCGACCGCCTCTTCGTTCTCGAAGTTGGTCTGGCTGATCCAGCGCTCGGGCTTGGCGCCGGAGACGATGAATTCGACGTCACCCTCGAACGCGGGCTTCACCCTCTTCACCTTGAAGCCGGAGTCGTCGACGGCGATCGGGCGGATCACCGCGCGGGTCGCCTCGACCGGCGGCTGCGCTTCGCGGAACTCCACGACCTCCTTGGCGAAGGCGAAGTTGAGCTCCTTCAGTCCTTCACGGCTGACGGCGCTGACGGCGTAGATCGGCCACCCGTACTTCTCGAGATCGCCGCGGACGTACTCGGCGAGTTCGCGGCCGTCCGGGAGGTCGATCTTGTTGAGGACGATGATGCGCGGCCGGTCGGCGAGGCCGCCGTACTCGGCGAGCTCGTGCTCGAGGGCGTCGATGTCGGAGACCGGGTCGCGGTCGGACTCGAGGCTGGCGCAGTCGACGACGTGCGCGAGGACCGCGCAGCGCTCGATGTGCCGGAGGAACTGGAGTCCGAGGCCCTTGCCGGCGGCCGCGCCCGGGATGAGGCCCGGGACGTCCGCGATGGTGTAGGTCGTCTCTCCGGCGGACACGACGCCGAGGTTCGGGGCCAGGGTCGTGAACGGGTAGTCGGCGATCTTCGGCCGGGCGGCCGACATCGCGGCGATGAGGGAGGACTTGCCCGCGGAGGGGAAGCCGACGAGGCCGACGTCGGCCACGCTCTTGAGTTCGAGGACGACGGAGAGCTCATCGCCGGCCTCGCCGAGTTCGGCGAAGCCGGGGACCTTGCGCTTGGAGCTGACGAGCGCGCGGTTGCCGCGGCCGCCGCGGCCGCCGTGCGCGACCGTCACCTCGGTGCCGTTGCCGGTGAGGTCGGCGAGGATCTCACCGTCGGCATAGATGACGGTGCCGTTGGGCACGGACACCCGGATGGACTCGCCGTTGGCGCCGTCCCGGTTGGACCCTTGGCCCTGCTTGCCGTTGCCGCCCTGGAGGCGGGTCTGGAAGTGGAAGTCGAGCAGGGTGTGCACATTCGGGTCTACGACGAAGACCACATCACCCCCGTGGCCGCCGTTGCCGCCGTCGGGTCCGCCGAGCGGCTTGAACTTCTCACGGTGGACCGACACACAGCCGTTGCCACCTTTACCGGCAATGACCTGGAGATTCACGCGGTCTACGAAACTTGTCACCGTCCAAGCGTAGCCACCTCGGGGACCCCCGGAGACGGTGGCCGCAGCACATGCTAAAGTTTCTCCTCGTGCGAGAGACACCGGCGCGAAAGTGCGGTAGAAGCTCAAACATCATGCGCCGCTAGCTCAACTGGCAGAGCAGCTGACTCTTAATCAGCGGGTTCGGGGTTCGAGTCCCTGGCGGCGCACCACACAAGAGGTCCTGGTCACAGGGCCTCTTTTTGGTTTCCCGGACAGGGTGTGGAAAAGGGCCCGGCAGCCGTTCGGCCGCCGGGCCCTTCGCGATCTCAGAACTAGGAGAGGTCGCCGAACATCTCGCTCGATTGGGTGACGAAGTCCTCGAGCACGGCGGTGGCGGCGGCCTCTTCGACGCCTTCGCCGTCCCACAGTGTCGTGTAGACCTTGACGTCGAGACTGCCGAGCGCGACGTGGAGCGTGAGGCTCTTGTAGCCGTCGCTGGCCTGCGTGTAGAAGCTGCCGGCGTCGCCCAGTTCGGTGTACTCGCTGAACTCGTAGCCGTTCTCCGAGTTGTAGTAGTCGGCGTCCGACTCGACCCAGTAGACCGTGTCCTCCACGGTCTCGTAGTCGGAGATGGTCAGGTTGACCCCGGTGATCTCCGCGTTGTAGTACGAGCAGGTGAGCGAGCCGAGCCCGTTGGAGCTGGACTCGCTGCGGGTGGTCTGGTCCGGGTCGACGGGGCCGTAGGCGTCCTCGAAGGCGCTGAAGTCGAAGGCGTCGCAGGCGTCGGAGTTCAGCTCGACCGTGCCGGAGCCGCCGCCGTCGTCGCCGCCGTTGTCCTGGCCACCGTCATTGCCGCCGTCGTTGCCCCCGTCGGCACTCTCGCTCGAGCCGTCGCCCCCGCCGCCCTCGTTGGTGTCCGAGCTCTGGGTGCGCTGCACCACCAGCAGGATCACGGTCATGATGATGACGAGGACCGTCACGACCGCCCCGCCGATGAGCCACAGGTTGTTCTGCTGCGGCGGCTGCGGGGACGGGCCGCCGTACTGCGGCGTCGGGTAGCCCGGCTGCGAGGGGTAGGTCATCTGGTCCGCTCCATGGGGATCGTTCGTGCTTCGCACTCACTCTAACGCCGTGCGTCCAAGCCTGTTCGCCCGGAGTTTGCCAGCCGGGGAAACGTGGAAGGCGCCCGCGATGCCTAGACTGGGCGCATATCCGACCCTTCCTACCTCGATTGGTCCACTATGGCGAACGTATTCCATGCGCATCTCAACGAGCTCAACGAGCTCCTGGTCGAGATGGCCCGCCGCGTCAGCGACGCGGTCGAGCAGGCGGGTGCGGCGCTGCTCGAGACCGACACGGCCGCGGCCGAGGCCGTGGTCGCCGCGGACGACCAGGTGAACGCGTTGCAGTTCCGGGTGGACGACCGGATCGTGGAGCTGATGACGCAGTACGACCCGGTCGCGACGGACCTGCGGTTCGTGCTGGGGGCCGTGCGGATCTCGGTTGACCTGGAGCGGATGGGCGACCTGGCGAAGCACGTGGCGAAGTCGGTGCTCCTGCGCGCGCCCGTGCCGGTGATCCCCGATTCGCTGCGGGCGGACTTCGCGGCGATGGGCGCGGCCGCGGTGCACCTCTCGCAGAAGCTGGTGACCGTGCTCGAGGAGCGCGACCACCTGCAGGCCTCGCAGATGGGGCTCGACGACGACGAGCTCGACGCGATCCAGCAGCGCATCCACGCGCAGGTGCCGAGCCTCGGCTACGGGCCGCAGACGGCCGTGGACGTGGCGCTCCTGGCGCGGTTCTTCGAGCGCTTCGGCGACCACGCCGTGCGCATCTCGCACCAGGTCGTGTACCTCGTGACAGGGGATGTTCACCTGGATCGTTCATAACGGTCCGATCACAGCCGGGCCGATACCCGGTAAAACCGCCTGTTCAGAGGGGTACCTCCGGCAGGTCTCAGTTCACTGTTGCGAATCGCGCTCAGTCGTTCACCTTGAGTTCAACTCCAAGTCAGCGGGTGAACACCGGGTCTGGCTTTGATGGTTGCGGACAGTGAAGCAGTAGCCCGGCCGAGCGCCGGGAGACGGAGTAGAGACCAGCTGTGAACATGAAACTGAACCGCAGAGCCATCATCGGCGGCATCACCGCCGGCACCCTCGCTTTCGGCCTGGCGGCCTGCGGCGGCGGAAACGGCGACGAAGAGGGCGGGTCCGGCGACCTCGCCTCCGGCGAGATCAACGCCTCGGGCGCGAGCTTCCCGGACGCCTTCTACGCGGCGGCCATCGAGGCCTACGCCGAAGTGAACCCCGACCTCATGGTGACCTACAACGCGACCGGCTCCGGCACGGGCAAGTCCGAGTTCGGCGAGGGCCTGAACGACTTCGCGGGCACCGACTCGCTGGTGAAGGACGATGACGGCGTCGAGGCCGGCAGCTTCCAGTACATCCCGACCGTGGCCGCCCCGATCACGGTGTCCTACAACCTGCCCGGTGTCGACGCGCTGCAGCTCCCCCAGGACGTCCTGGCCGGGATCTTCGTCGGCTCCATCACCACTTGGAACGCCTCCGAGATCGCTGAGGCGAACCCGGGTGTGACCCTGCCGGACACCGCGATCACGCTCGCGGTCCGCTCGGACGGCTCGGGCACCACCACGAACTTCTCGAAGTTCCTCGAGGCGGCCTCGCCCGACGTCTGGACCCTCGGCTCCGGCGACACCATCGAGTGGCCGGGCAACGCCGTCGCCGGTGAGAAGAACACCGGTGTCGCGCAGGTCATCCAGAGCACCGAAGGCGCGATCGGCTACGTCGACCTCGCCGACGCCACCGAGGTCGGCCTCGTGACCGCCTCCATCGAGAACGCGGACGGCGCCTTCATCGCGCCGACCCTCGAAGGCGCGACCGCCGCCCTCGCCGGCGCCACGGTCGAAGCCGACCTCTCGTACAACCCGCTGAACGCGGCCGGCGCCGAGGCCTACCCGATCACCGCGCCGACGTACATCCTCATCCGCACCGAGTACGAGGACGCGAACGTCGCCGCCGGTGTCAAGGAGTTCGTCAACTACCTCATCACCGACGGCCAGGACCTGGCCGCCGACAACGGCTACGCGGCGCTGCCCGAGAGCCTGCAGGAGCAGGCCGTCGAAGCGCTGAACTCGACGATTGCCGACTAGGAACCCCGGATCCGATCACCCCAACGGCCAGCGCGCCGCTGGGGTTTTCGGCCGTTCCACCGACGAAACCGGAGAGAGAACCTTGACCGCAACGGCAACCCCCGAAGCCCCCGCCGAGGTCGACCTCGGCGGCGAGGCCCGCTCCCGCAGGGCCGACTGGGGCTTCCGGGCCCTGGTGACCGCGGCCGGGCTGACCGTCCTCGCCGTACTGGGCCTGATCCTGGTCACGACCTCGCTGCGCAGCGCCCCCGCGTTCCAGGACGAGGGCCTGATCGGCTTCATCACCGGCACCCGCTGGGCGCCCAACGACGACGTGCTCGGCACCTTCCCGATGCTCTACGGGACGCTGATCACCTCGCTCATCGCGATGGTCATCGCGGTGCCCGTCTCGATCGGCATCGCCCTGTTCATCACCGAGGTCGCCCACCGGCGCACCCGCAAGTACATCGTGACCGTGATCGACCTCCTCGCCACCGTGCCCTCGGTGGTGTTCGGCCTGGTCGCGGTCCTCGTGGTCGTCCCGGCGATCACCCCGGCGTACCAGTGGTTCGCCGACCTCGTCGCGCCCGTGCCCGGCCTGAACGCGATCTTCGACGAGTCCAACACCGGCCGCAACTACATCACCGCGAGCCTGGTGCTGGCGATCATGGCGGTCCCGATCATCACCTCGATCGCGCGCGAGGTCTTCGCGACCGTGCCCGAGACCGACAAGCAGGCCGCGTACGCGCTCGGCGCCACCCGCTGGGAGATGGTCAAGGGCGCGATCCTGCCGCACTCCTTCGGGGGCCTCGTGGGCGCCTCGATGCTGGGTCTGGGCCGCGCGATGGGCGAGACCATCGCGGTGGCGCTGGTCATCGGCGGCGCGACCTCCATGTCCGCCAACCTCTTCGAGCCCGGCAACACGATGGCCGCGATTATCGCGCAGCAGTGGGGCGAGTCGAGCGGCCTGCACCAGGACGCGCTCATCGCGATCGGCGTGGAGCTGTTCGCGATCACCGTGCTCATCAACTTCCTCGCCCGCGTGGTCGTCCGCCGCGCCGAGATCAAGATGAAGGGGGCCCACTCATGACGAGCCTCAACACCGCCCCGGACCTGACGGGGCGCAACCTGTCGAAACGGCGCGCGTTCGCCAACCGCACCGCGACGCTCCTCATCGGCCTGTGCGTGCTCATCGCGGCCCTGCCGCTGGTGCTCGTCGCATGGGAGGTCGTCACCCGCGGCGGCTCGGCGCTGAGCCTCGGCTTCCTCACCGAGGAGATCCCGCGGAACTACCGCACCGCGGGCCCGGGCATGGGCCCGGCGATCCTCGGCACGCTCGCCATCACCGGCATGGCGGCGCTGATCGCGATCCCGGTGGGCGTCCTGGGCGCGGTCTACCTGAACGAGTACGGCAAGAACAAGCCGCTCGCGCGGTTCATCCGCACCATGGCGGACGTCATGACCGGCGTGCCGTCGATCGTGATGGGCCTGTTCATCTACGTCGCGTACGTGGTCGTCATCGGCGAGAAGGTCGGCTTCGGCGGCTCGCTCGCCCTGGCCTGCCTCATGCTGCCGATCGTGATCCGCTCGGCCGAGGAGATGCTGCGGCTGGTTCCCGACGAGCTGCGCCAGGCCTCCGCGGGCCTCGGCGCGCGCAAGTGGCGCACCACGATGAGCGTCGTCCTGCCTTCGGCCTCTTCGGGCATCACCTCGGGCGCGCTGCTCGCGGTGGCGCGCGCGGCGGGCGAGACGGCGCCGATCATCGTCACGGTGGGCTTGACGTACATCTACAAGCCCGACCTCTTCTACGGCGAGAACACGACCCTGGCGGCGCAGATCTACCGCAACGCCACGCAGCCGTTCGCGGCGTCGCAGGAGCGGGCCTGGGGCGCGGCCCTCACGCTGATCGCGATCGTCTTCCTGTTCACGATCGTCGCGCGCGTGATCGCGGCGCGGTTCGCCATCGACAAGCGCTAGTACTGCTCGGTCTCTACGCCGCGGCCCCCGCACCGGTGCGGGGGCCGCTGCTCTGCACGCGAAAGGGCCCCCCCCAAACCGCGGGGGCCGTTTCGGGTCGCGGGGCGCGCCGAGGCGAAACGGCCGGTCACGTAGTTCTCGGTGCGCTCGTCCGAAGGCGTCGTGAAGATGCGCTGCGTGTCGTCGAACTCGACGAGGACGCCGGTGCGGGTGTCGCTCTGCTCGTTCACCTCGGTCGAGAAGAACGCGGTCTTGTCCGAGACGCGGGCGGCCTGCTGCATGTTGTGCGTGACGATCACGATCGTGAACTGCTTGGCCAGGTCGACCATGAGCTCCTCGATGCGGGCCGTGGCGATCGGGTCGAGCGCCGAGCACGGCTCGTCCATGAGGACCACCTCGGGCGCCAGCGCGATCGTGCGGGCGATGCAGAGGCGCTGCTGCTGGCCGCCGGAGAGGGCGAGGGCGCTCTGCTTGAGCTTGTCCTTGACCTCGTCCCAGAGCGCGGCCTTCTTGAGGGAGTCCTCGACGATGGCCTCGCGCTCGGCGCGCGGCACGCCGTGGATCCTGGGGCCGTAGGCGACGTTGTCGAAGATGGACTTGGGGAAGGGGTTGGCCTTCTGGAAGACCATGCCGATGCGGCGGCGGACCTCGACGGGGTCGACGCCGGCGCCGTAGACGTCCTTGCCGTGGTAGGAGACCGTGCCTTCGACGCGGGCGCCGGGGATGAGGTCGTTCATGCGGTTGAGCGAGCGCAGGAGGGTGGACTTGCCGCAGCCCGAGGGGCCGATGAGCGCGGTGATCTCGTTCTTGGCGACGGTGAAGGTGACGTCCTTGACGGCGTTGTAGGCGCCGTAGTAGACGTTGACGCCGCGGATGTCGAAGACGGTGGGGGCGCCGTGGCCGGCCGGTCCGTGCTGGGGTGCGGGCGCGGTGTTCGCACCGATCCTGCGGGGATCGACGGTGCGGCCGAGCGCCGAAAGCGACGGGTCGCTCATGGTTTCTCCTTCTGCGCGAGGCAGGTGTGGAAGCGAAGCGGGCTGCCGCGACTGTAGGCGCGGCGGGTGGCCTCGGGTTCGATCCGGGGTGAACCGGGAGTGAATCCGCGGGCCCGGGTCGGTCTCGCCGGTGCCGGGCGGTTCCGCGGCGTCCCTCGCTCGCCGCATGTGGGCCGAAACTGGACGCGGGGTCCTTCGGGCGGCGATACTGGCCGGATGAGATTTGTGGTGCGGTTGGTCTTGACGGCGCTGGCGCTGTGGCTGGCCACGGCGATCGTGGGCGGCATCCACTTGTACGGCGACTCGGTGCTGGAGCGGTTCTTCTCGCTCGTGCTGGTGGCCTTGGTGTTCACGGTGGTGAACACGTTCGTGAAGCCGCTGATCATGCTGATCGGGTGCGCGCTGTACGTGTTGACGCTGGGCCTGTTCGGGCTGGTGGTGAACGCGCTGATGTTCTGGTTGACCGGCTGGGTCTCGGAGCAGCTCTCGCTGGGCTTCTACGTGGACGGGTTCTGGCCGGCGTTCTGGGGCGCGATCATCGTGTCGCTGGCGATGTGGCTGATGGACCTGCTGGCGCCGCGCAAGCCGGCGGCCGAGGAGTAGCGGGCGTGCGAAACGGGGGCGGCCGTGCGGCCGCCCCCGTTCTGCGTTCTCGGCCCTAGAAGGGCAGTCCTGTGGACGGTCCTGTGGGGACGTCGCGGACGTTCTTGTCGCGCTTGGCGTTCTTGGCGGGGCTCGCGGCGTTGAAGGGCATGGGGCCCTGCGGTCCGGGTGCCTTGCCGAGTCGGCGGCGCATGATGTTCAGGTTGTGCAGTCCGGCGAGCGCGTAGGTGCGGATCCGGGCGAACTGCTTGGCCTTCTTGGCGGTCTTGAGTTTCTCGACCGCGTTGTAGTGGAGTTTCCGCGCGCGGTCGAGGGCCGCTGCGGCTTCGAGGTCGCCCACGGAGACCGGGGCGATCTTGAGCTGGTTGCCGAGGAGTTCGGTCCAGGCTTCGGCGTCGGCCTTGGCCCTGACTTTTCGTCGGCGCTTGGTCTCGATGATGGATCGCAGGCCGAGAACGGCTGCGAAGATGAGGACGATCGCGACGATTGCGATGAACGCGATGGCAGAGGTTTCAATGGCGTCTTTCATCGTCACCCCCCGTGACCAGTGCTGATGATGTTGGTACGAATATTATTCCATTCCCGCCCCGCATTTGTGAAAGTCCCCCTGGTTCGGGCGATTTCATCTGCGCCGCACAGAAATGCCGCGGATCGGGCGTCCCACGGCGGGCGGTTTTGGGGTTCCAAGTACCCGGAAATGCCGATGTCGAACCGCCCCGTCCCAACATATGCAATAGTGCGCATGTTAGCATTCGATGACGGCGGGGACTCCACCGCCGAGGCCCGGTTCGCCGCTTGGCGACGCCTGCGAGCCATAGATTCGTGCTACCCGCACCGAGATGAAGGGGGCCGCCCGCATGGGCCACGACCACTCACACGCCGGAGCCGCCTCGCTCGGCTCACGCCACCAAGGCCGGCTGTGGCTCGCCCTCGGCCTGGCGCTCGCCGTGATGGCCGCGGAGGCGGTCGCCGCCTGGTACACCCATTCGCTGGCCCTGCTCTCGGACGCCGGGCACGTCGCCGGCGACGCCCTCGGGATCGCGATGGCGCTCGCGGCGATCATCGCGGTGCGCCGCTCGGGCGGGCGCCCGCGCCGCACCTACGGGATGTACCGGCTCGAAGTGCTGGCGGCGCTGGCGAACACGGTGCTGCTCTTCGGCGTGGCCGGTTTCGTCATCATGCAGGCCGTGCGCCGCCTCGGCGAGCAGCCCGAGGTCGAGTCCGGGCCGATGCTCGCGGTGGCCGTGTTCGGCCTGGCGGCGAACGTCACGTCCCTGCTCCTATTGCGTTCTGCCGCCACCGAGTCGATCAACGTGCGCGGCGCGTATGTCGAGGTCCTGGGCGACGCGATCGCCTCGCTCGGCGTGATCGCCGCCGCGGTGTTCATCGCCTTCACCGGCTGGTACGCGGCGGACTCCGTGGTCGCCGTCGGCGTGGGCCTGTTCATCCTGCCGCGCGCCTACCGGCTGGGCCGCGACGCGCTGCGCATCCTCCTCCAGCACGCACCGGTCGGCGTCGACCCGAAGGCCGTCGAAAACGCATTGAATGCACTCGAAGGGGTGAAAGAAGTCCACGATCTCCATTTGTGGACTTTGACTTCGGGTATGGACGTCGCGACGGTGCATCTCGCGGTCGACGCGGGTGCCGACCCCGGAAGTGTCCTCGGCGACGCGCAGCGGACGCTGGCAGAACAATTCGACATCGCGCACGCGACGGTCCAAATCGAGCCCGGGAGCGCGGAGGCCGCCTGCGGCACACCGCATTGGTGAAGCGCGGCAGTCGTTCTGTCCGGTACCTGATATTGACGGATAGTCGACGATCGCCTTGTTGCGCAATGGTTAAGCTCGACACCGTCCTGGGGACTCGAATGCTCCTTGGAAGGAGGAGATCCATGTTGACCCACACATGGAGGAAGAGCAGCAGGTCAGGCCCCAATGGGGCCTGCGTGGAGGCCAGGCTCGCGGAAGCGGCCGTGGAGATCAGGGACACCAAGCTGACGGTGAGCCCGATCCTGCGCGCCAGCCGAGCCGACTGGCGTTCGCTGCTGCGGACAACCGGCAGGTAAGAAGGACGGGCGAGGGGGCGGATGCGGAATCGGTTCCGCGTCCGCCCCCTTGCTGTGCCCGTTAAAGCGAGGACTTGAGGTTCTGGGCCTGCTGCTCGATGAACTCGAGACTGCGGCCCGGGTCGAGCGCGGCCGAGCGCAGGTACCCGAAGATCTCGTGGAAGGGCTGCACGTCAGCGCCCTCCTCGTACACGTCGCCGTTGTGGCCTTCGATGTAGACCACGTCCGGGTGGCGGTAGCCGGGGTCGACCTCGCCTTCAAGCGGGCCGAAGCCGAGGATCGTGAACGAGGAGAGCATGCCGGGGTAGGCGCCGCCCTCGAACGGCAGCACCTGGAGGTGCACGTTCGGGAGCGAGCCGAGCTCGAGCAGGTTCTGCAACTGGTCGATCATGACCTTCGGGCCGCCGAGCACGCGGCGGATGGCGGCCTCGTCGATGACGTTCCAGATCTTCAGGTCCCCGCGCAGCCGCTGCTGGCGCTCCATGCGCAGGTCGATCCGCTCGGTCATGAACCGCTGCGACTGCTCCGGGACCATCCCGAAAGTGGCCGTGGCGTACTCGCGGGTCTGCAAGAGGCCGTTGATGATCAGGCCGTCGTAGACGTTCAGGCTGGAGGCGTCCTGCTCCAGCCCGATGTAGGTGGCGTACGGCGGGGAGATGGTGTCGGAGTACCGGGCCCACCAGCCGCGCTTGCGGCCGTCCCGGGCCAGGCGCACCAGCTCGTCCACGAGGTCGGAGTCCTCGACGCCGTAGACCTCGACGAGGGCCTGGACGTCGCGGGGCTTGATCCCGACCCGGCCGAGTTCCATCCGGTAGATCGTGGAGCTGGTGACCTCGAGGGCCGCGGCGGCGTCGTTGGCGTCCTTTCCGGACTTCTCGCGCAGGTCCCGGAGGATCTTCCCGGCTCGGCGGCGGCGGACAGTGGGACTGCCGGTCGAAGGCATCGCCTTGCCTCCCAACTTCTTCGGCAGATCGCTCTCAGCGTTGTCGTTCGATGTTCCCATTTGACACCCTGATCTCTCCGGATTCGGTGAGGACGCACCGAGAGAGGTGGAGGACTTCTGGACCGCTCACCCGGTAACGTCAGCTGTTCTCAACTGCGGCCGCCGGCGTCGCCGAGACCGATCGTCCGAGTCTCGCCTGCGCGGCCGCGGGGCGGGAGGAATCGCCACCCGATCCGGTTATACCTCTTGCATCCAAATTCTGCATGTGCAATTCTACTGTACGGAGGGGCTATCCGCCTCCCCTCGACTGTACCGATTCGACACCGCGACTCGGCATCGACCAGGTCACACCGGACCTTGACGCCCGGATACCAAGGGCCACAAGCGATCCCAACCCATCGAAAGTTCTGAAAGGCAGCCCGCCTTGCGAAGTCCGTACACACTCGACAACCCCCCGCCGGACGAGCCGCCCAGCGAAGTGCTGGTGCCGAGCCTCTGGCGCGTGCAGGCCCGCTGGTGGAAGCGGCACACCCCCGCCCTCGACCAGCGCAGCACCAAGCACCCCGTCTGCGGGCACTGCAGCCAGTCCTGGCCCTGCCACTCGTGGGCGTGCTGGGACGGCCAGCTCGGCCAGGCCGTCGCCGGTCAGACCCTCCCCTGCCCCCTCCCCGAACCCGCGACCTCCGTGCACGCCATCGGCGCCGTCGTCGCCGCCGCCAAGTCCTAGCGGCCGGCGCCGCGGGCGGATCGCGGCGCCGAAAAATCCTCGATCGGGCCGAAGTTCGCCCGATCCAGCGCGTAGCCTCAGCCGCCGCCGTTCGTTAGTCCCTCAGAACTGGTCCGACACTGGACGAAACGACGCTCGCCGACTTCGCCAAGAGCTGCGAAATCACGGCCCGCGAGCTTCGCCGAGGAGGGGAAAGCCGCCGGATGCTGAGCACTCGCAACCTCAAGCCTGGCGTGGTCCTGGACGGGCGGTACCGGCTCGAACGCCGCATCGGCGGCGGTGGCATGGGCGACGTCTGGGAGGGCGTCGACACGATCCTCTGGCGCACGGTCGCGATCAAGGTCCTCCTCGCCGACCTCGTGGACGACCGCGGTTTCCGCGAGCGCTTCCGCCGCGAGGCCCGCGCGATCGCCGTCATGCAGGGACCCGGCGTCGTCGAGGTCTACGACTACGGCGAGATCGAGGACGAGGACGCCCAGCTCGCGTACCTGATCATGGAGTACGTCGACGGCAAGCCGCTCTCGCGCCTGCTCGGCCTGTGGGGCAAGCTCAGCCCGGCCGACTCGCTCCGCGTCGTCGGCGGCGTCGCCGAGGCGCTGCACGTGGCCCACAGCGCCGGAATCGTGCACCGGGACATCAAGCCCGGCAACATCCTCGTGCGCGCGGACGGCTCGGTCGTCCTGGTGGACTTCGGGATCGCGCGCGTGAGCCACAACCTGACCCTCACGACCACCGGAGTCGTGCTCGGCACGGTCACCTACATGTCCCCCGAGCAGGCCGCCGGCGAGAACCTCACACCCGCTTCGGACCTGTACTCGCTCGGAGTCGTCGCCCACCAGTGCCTGGCGGGCTCGCCGCCGTTCAAGGCCGACACCCCGCTCGGGGTGCTCTCCGCGCACCTGCGCAACGCACCGCCGCTGCTGCCCGCCGAGATCCCGTACGAGGTCACCGAGATCGTGCGCCGCTCGCTCCAGAAGGACCCGTCGGCCCGCTGGACCGATGCCGCCGAACTCGCCGAGGCCTGCGCCGAGACGCGCGCGGCGATGCTCGCCAACCGCGCTCCCGCCATGGCGCGCACCAGGGTCCAGCCCGCGCGACCGGCCGCGATCGGCAGCGGCGCGGTGAGCGCCGTGGGCCCGCCTTCGGGCACGCACCGGCGGCACGAGGGCGACATGGGCGCGCGCGTCGGCCCGCAGCCGGCGCATCAGACCGGACCGCAACCACTGCCGCGCGCGACCTCGACGCCGCACGAGCCGCACCCGTCCACGCCGCCGCACACGGACGGGCACACGCTGCCGCCGTTCACCGGCGCGCACACCGGGGCGCACGCGGTGGCCCCGCCGACCGGGCCCACCGGCGCGGCGCCGGTGCCCGCAGACGAGGCGCCTCGACGCCGCCGCGGCCTGTGGAGGGCACTGGCCGGAACGCTCACTGCGGTGGCGGCCATCACCGCCATCGCGATCACGCTGCCGTGGGGCGAGGACGACCCGACCGGCACGCTGCCGACCGGCGAGACCGGCCTCGACGGCGCCGAAGTCCAAGGCCAGGACGGCGACGGCGGTTTCTGGGAGGGCGGCGGCGACGACGGCGAGGACGAGGAGCCCTCGGCCGACCCGAGCGAGACCGCGACGGACGCGGGCGCGTCGCAGCCCGCCGAGGGCACGGCTTCGGCCGGACCCTCGCTCACGCCGAGCGGCGCGCCGAGCACTTCGGAGAGCCCGTCCCCGCCGCCGCCCGCGAAGACGTCGGTGCCGAACGTGGTCACGCAGTCCGAGGCCGACGCGCGCTCCCGCATCGAGGAATCGGGCCTGGTCGCGGCGGTCGACTACGAGGGCGAAGGCGAGACCCGCTGCGGTGTGGTGCGCCAGTCCCCCAGCGGCGGAAGCGAAGTCGAAGAGGGCACCACGGTCCAGCTGACGGTGAAGCGCGCGGCGGACGCCGAAGGATGCAAGCCCGAGTCGGACCAGACGGAAGCCCCGAACGAGGAGCAGTAGCGCTCGGTCTGATTGGACGATGAGTCGGCGCTGACCTGAGATTCACCGCGTCGAGCTCGCTGAGCAAGGTGTCGCGGCCAACGGCCAACGGCCAACGGCCAACGGCCAACGGCCAACGGCCAACGGCCAACGGCCAACGGCCAACGGCCAACGGCCAACGGCCAACGGCCAACGGCCAACGGGATGATGATCCGCTTCGGCCCGGCTCGGGGTCCTGCGACCGGGTTCACAACCTCGAATTGTCACGAAGCAGGGCGCTGATCGATCTAGGAGTCAACACCGTTCGACTCGAAGGGAACTCCCCCATGATCGTCATCATCGGCGCCACCGGACCGGTCGGCCGCTCCGCCATGGAACTGCTGCGCGAGGCCGGACACGCTGTCACCGCCGTCACCCGCAACCCGGCCGCGCTCCTGCCGGAAGGCGTGCGCGTCATCAACGCCGACCCGTCGCAGCCGGGCTCGCTCGACGAGCACTGGGAGGGCGTCGAAGGCGTCCTGCTCAGCCCCCGCGCAGCCGGGCCCGAGGCCGCGAACCTGCTGAAAACCGCTGCAGCCCAAGGCGTGCAGCGTGTGGCCGTGATCTCCTCGGCCACGGTCGTCCACCCGGCGGGAGAGCCGCGGTTCGCCGCCGGCTTCGTCGCCGCCGAGCGCGCGGCGGAGGACTCCGGCCTGGCGTGGACGCACCTGCGCTGCACGGACTTCGCCACCAACACCCTCGCCTGGGCCCCGCAGATCCCCAGCGGCGCAGTGCGCGGCGCCTACGCGAAGGCCGCCTCGTCCACGATCCACGAGCGCGACATCGCCGCCGTCGCCGTCAAGGCCCTCACCGAGAGCGGGCACGAGCACCGCTCCTACGTGATCACCGGACCCGAATCACTGACCCAGACGCAGAAGGTGCGGCTGATCGGCGAGGCGATCGGCCGGCACCTCGAGTTCGTCGAGCTCGCGCCCGAGCAGGTGCGGGCCGCGATGCTCGCCCAGGGCCTGCCCGAGGAGATCCCCGCCCGGCTGCTCGGCTCGCTCGCCGACTTCGCCCGCGAGGCCGGGCCGAGCACCGACGCGGTCGAGCGCGTGCTCGGGCGGCCCGCGTCGACGTTCGGGCAGTGGGCCGTCGAGCACGCCGCCGCGTTCGGCGGCTGAGCGGCGCGGACGCGAAAGCGCCCAGCGGCCTTCCGGTCGCCGGGCGCTGCTTCACTTGCGGGGCAAGGCCGTTACTGGCCCGCCGCGTTCCTCGCGGCCTCGAGCTGGTCGAGCGCCGCGAGCAGGGCGTCCAGGGCCGCGCCCTCCTGCTCGTTCGAGCCGGAGGCCTGCGCCTCCTCGTACGCCGCCTGGGCCTCGAGGACCTGCGCGATCGCGGCCTCGACTTCCGGCGGCTCGGCGGTCGGCGGCGCCTCGCTCGAAGGCGCTTCGCTCGGCGTCTCCGACGGCGTCTCGCTCGGCGTCTCGCCGTCCGACTCGCCCTCGTTCTGCTCGGCCTCGCTGGGCGCTCCCGAGACGTACTTGTCGACCACCATGTTGACGGCCTCCTCGAACGTCGGCGCGAAGCCCACATAACCGCCGTAGCTGATCGCGACGTTCGTGAGCCGCGGCAGGTCCTCGCCCTGGCCGCCCGCCTGCCGTCGCAGGTACATCGGTTCGAGGTACAGGATGCCGTCGCCGACCGGCAGCGCGAGCAGGTTGCCCCACTCGACCGTGGTGCCGGCCTGCGTGGCGTCCCGGAGCGTCGTCACCACCTCCGATGTGGACGTGATGATCTGGTGTATCTGCCGCACCGACTGGTCGTCGCCGCCCACCACGTCGTAGATCTGGAGGCGTGGATCGCCGTTCTCGTCGTAGTAGCCGGACATGAGGCTGGCCAGCGCGTTCTCGCGGTTTCTCGGCGTGAAGGTGCTGGTGAGCTGGAAGTACGGCTGGGTCTGCTCCGGGTAGGTCGCGTAGACGTAGTAGGCCGGCTGGATGACCGGCGACTGCTGCGACGGGTCCTCGGGGGTCGCCCAGGCCTCGCTGCCCTCGATGAAGGTGCGGGCCTCGTCGACGTGGAAGCGCTGGAGCAGGTTGCGCTGGATCTTGAACATGTCCTGCGGGTAGCGGAAGTGCGCTTCGAGGGAGGCGGGGATGTCCTCCTTCGGCGTGATGAGGTCCCCGCCGTAGATCTCGTTCCAGGCCTTCAGGATCGGGTCCTGGTCGTCGAACTCGTAGAGCTTGACGGAGCCGTCGTAGGCGTTGACGACAGCCTTGACGGAGGAGCGGATGTAGTTGATCTCCTCGTTGGCCTGATTCGCGACGCCCTGGCCCGAGTAGGTGTCGTTCGTCGCCTCGGCGAGGTTGACCCGGTCGGAGTAGGGGAAGTCGTTGGTCGTGGTGTAGCCGTCGACGATCCAGACGATCTCGCCGTCGACCACGGCCGGGTAGGGGTCGGCCTCGACGGTGAGGAACGGGGCGACCTTCTGGACGCGCTCGCGCACGTTCCGGTTGTAGAGGAGCTGTGACTCGTCGTTGATCTGGTCGGAGAGCAGGAAGCGGGGCTCCTGGAACTCCCAGGCGTAGAGGAGTCGGCGGCCGACGGAGCCGATGTCGATGCCGCCGTCGCCTTCGTAGGTGGTGTAGCGGTCGTCGCCGATCTCCTCGGCGTCCGCTTCGCTGGAGTCCTCGTCGCTGACGGCGACGTCGGTGGGCCGGTCGTACTCGCGGGGCGTGTCGCCCTCGGGGACGCCGACGATCGCGTACTCGTTGTTCAAGAGCCCGTAGTAGATCTGGGGCTTCTCGACGTCGATGATGTCGTTGCCGATCTGGCAGTTGCCGGGGTCGTCGGAGAGGACGCCGGAGGTGAAGCAGGGGGCGCCGCTGTCGCTCTCGGTGGTCGAGGCGGAGACGAAGCCCCAGCCGTGCGTGTACACGGTGTGGGCGACGGTCCAGTCCTGCTGCTCGTCGGTGAGCTGGCCCGGGTTGAGTTCGCGCAGGCCGACGACGAAGTCCTGGGTGACCTCTTTGCCGTTCTCGTCGGTGTAGGTGTAGCGGTCGATGTCGAGCTTCTCGTTGAAGTCGTAGAAGCTGCGCGGCTGCTGGGCCTGGGTGAAGGCGTCCGAGACGACGAACGGGTCGATGAGTCGCACGAACGGGACCGTGGACTGGTCGGCGGCCATGGCCTCGGCGTTGGGCTGGGAGGCGACCGGGTAGGTGGTGGTCTCCAGGTCCTCCATGCCGTAGGCGTAGCGGGTGCCGTCGATGGTGTGCTGGGCGTAGGGGCCTTCGCGCTGGGGGCGGTTGGGCTCGACCTGGAAGTTGCGGACGACGGCGGGGTAGATGCCGCCGGCGGCGATCGCGGTGACCACGACGAGGCCGAGGGCCGCGGCGGGCAGCGCCAGCGAGCGGGTGAAGCCCCAGGAGAAGACGAGGATGACGACGGCGGCGATGAGGGAGACCCAGATGAGCGCGTTCTTGGCGTTCATGAGGGCGGTCATCTCGGTGTAGCCGCCGCCGACGATGCCGGTGACCTGGTTGTCCTGGGTGGTGAAGTCGAAGCGGTCGAAGTAGTAGGCGACGGCCTTGAGCCCCAGGAAGAGCGCGACGAGCACCGAGAGGTGGATGCGCGCGACGTTGGTCATGCGGTCGCCCTGGCCGGAGAAGCGCAGCGCGCCGTAGAGGTAGTAGGCGCTGAGGGACGCGAGGATGCCGACCACGACCGCGGCGAAGCCGAAGCCGATGAGGAACTGCCAGAAGGGGAGGCGGAAGACGTAGAACCCGGCGTCCATGTGCAGGACGGGGTCGGGGTGGTCGAAGCTGCCGCCTTGGCGGAACAGCAGCCAGGTCTCCCAGCGGCTCTGGGCGGACATGCCGGCGAAGATGCCGATGATGGCGGCGACGCCGCCGATCCACCAGCCGGCGCGCGGCGAGATGAGTTCGCGGTAGCGCTCGAGGCCCTCCTGCTCGCTCGTGGCGGGCCAGGTGTCGGGCCGGAAGCGGTAGGCGAGGTAGAGGTTGAGGCCGGTCCAGGCGGCCATCGCCAGGGCGAAGACCCCGAAGAGCCCCAGGCGGGTCCACATCATGGTGGAGAACACCGAGGTGTAGCCGACGGAGTCGTACCAGAGGTAGTCGGTGCGCAGGCCGACGAGCCAGCCGAGCACCGAGAGGAGGACTATCGCGCCCACCAGGAGTATCAGGACGTAGCGTCCTCGTCTGCTCATCCGTGGGGGGGTGGGCGTCCGGTTCGCCACTGCAGCAACTCCTTCACGTCTCGCGGCCCGGGGTCAGCAGGTCGTGACTTCCCCGCCGGCCGCTAGGGACTCAAGCGCCGAGACCGCGTCCTCGAGCGTCTCGACTCTGACAATAGTCATATCTTCGTGCGGAACGGTGACGGCGTCCGAACAGTTGGCGGCGGGCGCGAGGAAGACTTCGGCGCCCAGTTCGACGGACGCGGTCACCTTCTGCTGGATGCCGCCGATGGGGCCGACGTTGCCTTCGGGGTCGATCTCGCCGGTGCCGGCGATGACCTTCCCGTCGGTGAGATCGCCCTCGGTGACCCGGTCGACGATGCCGAGCGCGAAGATCAGGCCGGCCGAGGGGCCGCCGATGTCGAGCGCTTCGGTGTCGATCTCGATGTTGTACGGGTCGTCGTGGGTGGATTGGAGATCGGCGTCGCCGAGGGTCACGCCGGGGACTTCGACGGGGGCGCCGGCGCGGGTGACGGTGACCGTGGTTTCGCTGTCGGCGTAATCGGCGAGGTCTTGGAGCGAGGTGACGGCGGTCCCGTCCACGGCGGTGAGGACGTCGCCGGCGACGAGGCCGCCGGAGTCGGCCACGACCTCGATGACGGCGGGCTCGCCGAGGTAGCCGAGGGCGGCCTGCTCGGCGTTCGACTGGGACTCGGCCCAGTCGGCCTCCTGCTCCTCGGCGATGTCCTCCTCGGATTCGCCGGGCGGGTAGACCAGGTCTCGGGGCACGATGGCGTACTCATTGGACAGCCAGTAGCGCAGGGCCTGAACGAGGGTCACCGACTGCTTGACGCGCACGGTGGTGAGGCGCAGCTCCCCTTCCGAGGCGTATTCGGGGTCGGCGCTGATCATCTGGTGCTCGACCCCGTCGACCTCCTCGGCCCCGAGGACGTTCTCGGTCGGGCCGGGGCTGAAGACCACGTAGGCGACGTCCATCGAGAGCGCCTGCCAGGTCAGCAGCGCCACCAGGACCGCACCCAACAGGACGGTGATTCCTCGCCTTCGCATGCGCGGAAGCCTACATGCCGTAGCCCACAGGCGTGTTCGGCCCGCAGCGAACAGGGCGCCTTCAGATCGGCGGGCCGTGGCCCGCGACCCCCACTCTGACGTACGGTTGGCCCATGGGCTCCGACATTCCTTTCGGCTTCGGCAACCTGGGCGGCGACCTGCCCGATCCGAACGACCCGCGCGTGCAGCAGATGATGCAGCAACTGCAGCAGATGATGGCGCAGTCGCTCTCGTCCGGACCGGTCAACTGGCAGCTCGCCAAGCAGCTCGCCGAGTCCGAGCTGAAGGCCGAGAACACGGTCGGCCCCGCCGAGCAGGCGCACGTCGCCGAGGCGGTGCGCCTCGCCGACCTGTGGCTCGACTCCGCCGTGAACTGGCCTTCGGGCGTCACGGCCACTGACGCGTGGACCCGCAAGCAGTGGATCGCGCAGACCGAGAACTCCTGGAAGCAGCTCGCCGAGCCGCTCGCCGCCCAGATGGGCGAGGCGATGCAGACGCTCGTGCCCGAGGAGATGGCCGGGATGCTCGGCCCGATGGCTGACGTCATGAAGGGCGTCGGCTCGGCCCTGTTCGGGGCGCAGATGGGCCAGGCGCTCGCGAAGCTCGCCGGGGAGGTGCTCTCCTCGTCCGAAGTCGGTCTGCCGCTTGGCAAGACGGGCGTGGCCGCGCTGCTGCCGGGGAACATCACCGAGTACGCCGCGGGCCTGGAGCTGCCGGTCGAGGAGGTGCGGCTCTACGTCGCGCTCCGCGAGGCCGCGACGCACCGGCTCTTCACGCACGCGACGTGGCTGCGCTCGCACCTGCTGGGCGCGCTGGAGGCGTACGCGCGGGAGATCAGCATCGACGAGTCCGCGATCGAGGAGGCCATGTCGGGCATGGACCCGATGGACCCCGAGGCCGCGGCGACCCTGGACCTGAGCGAGGTCTTCAAGACCGAGGACACCGAGCAGCAGAAGGCGGCCCTGTCGCGCCTGGGCACGACGCTGGCGCTCATCGCCGGCTGGGTGAACACGGTCGTGGCCGAGGCCGTGGGCGAGCGGCTGCCCACGATCGACCGGCTCATGGAGGCCGCGCGGCGCCGCCGGGCGACCGGCGGACCGGCCGAGCAGACTTTCGAGGCGCTGGTCGGGCTCGAGCTCGACCCGGCGAAGGTGCGGGCGGCGACGCAGCTGTGGCAGTCGCTCACCGAGGCGCGGGGCATCGAGGGGCGCGAGGCGGTCTGGGCGCACCCTGACCTCATGCCGAGCGCGGGCGACCTGGAGCACCCCGAGGGCTTCGCCACCGTCTCCGAGGCGCTCGAAGACCTCGACATGTCGATGTTCGACCAGCTCGCAGTCAACGACCCGAAGGACCATGACGACGAACCTGGCGACGGAGACGAGGAGCCTGGGGAAAAGTAGCCCCCGGTCCGCGCCGTCCCGCTAAGCGGAGCGCTCGCTGGCCTCGGCGTCGGCGATGCCTTCGAGGTAGCCGCGGGCCCGCTCGGCCTTGGAGTAGCGGCCGACCATCTCCCAGAACGGGCGCGAGTGGTCGGGATGGACCAGGTGCGCGAGTTCGTGGAGCAGGACGTAGTCGATCACCCATGAGGGCATCATCATGATCCGGCGGGAGATCCGGATCGTGCCGTCCGACGGGGTGCACGAACCCCACCGGCGCTGCTGGTTGTCGACCCAGCGAACGCTCCTGGGGGCGGCGCATTCGGGGTGCTCGGGGTAGTACCGGCTGGCGAGCCTGACGGCCCGCTCTCGCAGGGCCGCGTCGGACGCGCGGCCGTCTCGGGCCTCGCGCTTCCGCAGTCTCGCGAGCATGTGGTCGATCCACTCCTGCTCCTCGGTCTCCGAGAAGGCGTCAGGGATCATGACGACCACGCGGCCTCGTTCTTCGTAGGCCGCTACGGTTGCCCGGCGTCGGGGAGAGCGCCGCACTTCAACGGGGGGATGCACTTTGCGCGCCATGAACGCACACTAAACCCGGGGGGTGACAATCGCATAACGCGGATGTCGCGATTGCGGTGAGAGCAATGAAATGCCAAGAAAATCCCCCCGCCGATTTCCCGCAGAGTGGGATCAGACGAGGGGTTGGGGCCGTCCGGCCCCGAGGTCACGATTCCTTGCCGAGAATCCGGTTCATCTTGGTGCCGCAGACCGGGCACGTCCCCTTCGCCATCCGGCGGCCCGAGTCCGAAACGACCACGGTGCCCTCGAAGTCGCGCTTCTCGCGGCACTTGACGCAGTAACCGGTGTAGGTCTTCGTCGCTTGAACCACTGGTTTCCCCCTGTTGTGCGCGGGCCGTCGTGCGGACCCTGTTGCGACGGTCACTCTGTGCGACCGTCCGGCCTCAGAATGCCACAGATTTCACGCCTGTAAGCCCCGCCGCGCCGCTTCACCCGGGAGGGTGACATGAGCACGGCACTCGAGTGGGACCAGGCGGGGTCCGCGCGGGGCGGAGGCGTAGCGGACTCGCGGTCGCAACGGGGACGCCGGGAAGTGCCGAGACAGATCGACATGGCGTGCCCGTGGCGTCGCCGAGTGGCGCTTCGCCGTGAGAGCATTGGGAACGTGAGCGACAGGCATGGACCCGCCCATTCGGGTGACGACCTCCCGCGCCGGGCGTTCTCCCGGGGCATGAAACTCGCCTCCCTTCCCCTGGGGCTGGCGGGCCGAGCGACCGTGGGGCTGGGCAAGCGCGTGACCGGGCTCGCCGACGAGATCCTCAGCGAGCAGGCGCAGCGGCGCACCGCCGAGCACGTGTTCAGCGTGCTGGGCCAGCTCAAGGGCGGCGCCATGAAGCTCGGCCAGGCCCTCTCGATCTTCGAGGCGGCCCTGCCGGAGCACCTGGCCGCGCCGTACCGCCAGGCCCTGACGAAACTCCAGAACGCCGCTCCCCCGCTGCCGGTGGCCAGCGTCCACGGGGTGCTCGAGCGGCAGATGGGCGCCGACTGGCGCGAGCGGTTCGTCGAGTTCGACGACGCGCCGTCAGCGGCAGCGAGCATCGGACAGGTCCACCGGGCGGTGTGGAAGGACGGGCGGCAGGTCGCCGTCAAGATCCAGTATCCGGGCGCGGGCGACGCGCTCCGCTCCGACCTGCGGCACCTCTCGCGCATGGCCCCGATGTTCAAAGTGCTGCAACCGAACTTCGATGTCAAGAAGATCACCGTCGAGCTGCGCGAGCGGCTGCTCGAAGAGCTCGACTACGAGCTGGAGGCCGCGACGCAGCAGCAGTTCGCCGAGGCCTTCCGGGACGACCCGCTCATCGTGGTGCCCGAGGTGGTGCACGCCAGCGGCGAAGTGCTCGTGACCGAGTGGATCGCGGGCCGGCCCCTCTCGGAGGTCATCACCGAGGGCACGCAGGACGAGCGCGACGCCGCCGGACTGCGGCTGGCGACCCTGCACTTCTC
This sequence comes from Glycomyces lechevalierae, assembly GCF_027622945.1. GTDB lineage: Bacteria > Actinomycetota > Actinomycetes > Mycobacteriales > Micromonosporaceae > Glycomyces > Glycomyces rutgersensis. Next base: position 22,956 of record NZ_JAPZVQ010000018.1, read on the forward strand.
GGCGCCCAAGCGTGCCGGACTGCTGCACGCCGACCCGCACCCGGGCAACTTCGCGATCGGCGAGGACGGCCGGCTCGTGGTCTACGACTTCGGCGCGGCCGCGCGCATGCCCGGCGGGATGCCGGTGCAGGTGGGCCGGTTGACGCGGCTCACCCTCGACGGAAAGGCCGACGACGTGGTCGCGGGCCTGCGCGGCGAGGGCTTCGTCCCGCCGGGGCTCCAGATCGACGCGAAGGCCATGCTCGACCTGCTCCAGCCGATGCTCGAACCGATCGCGGGCGAGGAGTTCCAGTTCTCGCGCGAATGGCTGCGCAAGGAGAGCACCCGCCTGACCGGCCAGGGCTCCGAGGCGGCGAAGCTGAACAAGCAGTTGAGCTTCCCGCCCTCGTATCTGCTGATCCACCGCGTGACGATGGGCTCGATCGGCGTCCTCTGCCAACTCGGCGCGACCGCGAAATGGCGCTCGATCCTCGAGGAATGGCTCCCGGGCTTCGACGACCCGGAAGGCACCGACCCCAACCGCTGACCGGCTCCCGCCGACCCGGAGGGGCCTGCTCCGGCCACGATCGCCGACCCCTGCAACGAGCAACGCTCACATCCGCGTGCTTGTCGCACCCCCGCGAGACCATTGATCCGGGGGCGGTTGCGGATGCCCGAAATGCGCAGACCCTCCGAGACACTCCCAGGCACAACACTCGAGCCGCACAACAAAAGGGGCCCATCCCCTCTCAGGGATGGACCCCTTCAGCCAACGCGGTTAGTGCGTCGTCAAAGTCGGCCCCGGCGGCGGTGACGCCCCGTGTATCCGGCTTCCTTCCACAGGCTCCGCATCCGCAGCCTTCCGACACCGCCGAGCAGCGGGTTCACGGGCTCCATCGGGCGGATCGCCTCGGCCTCCCCGACCAGCGAGGGTCCGAGATCCTTGACGCCGACATCCTTCTTGAGATGACGGCTCAGATGGTCGACTGTCATGACACCGTCACCCCCGCGAGCGCGAGTTCCCGGGTCCGCTCGGCCAGCTCCTGCTGGGCGGCCTGCTCGATGAGCGCGGCGTCCTTGCGGGGCCGGCCACGGGGCCGCTTGCGGGCCACGACGTTCCCCTTCTCGAAGATCTCGCCGCCCCAGACGCCCCAGGGCTCGTGGCGCTCGAGCGCGCCGGCCAGGCAGGCGAGGCGCACCGGGCAGTCGGTGCACAGGGACTTGGCGAACTCCAGTTCGGTGGGCTGCTCCGAGAACCACAGGTCCGCGTCGTACTCGCGGCAGGCCAGGTCGCCGCCGGTCTCGCGGGCTTGGTCACGAAGCTCGGGCCCGATGAGGGTGTCGGTCATGAACTCGGTCTCCTCTCTCATCTCGATGGTCTTCTCGACGTTCGGTCGCATCAGTGCTGTGTGAGGACTCAATTGCTCAGCAATCTGTCTCGTCTGTCTTCAACTGGTGGGCCGCGACCTTGTCGATTTACGACTCGCAAACTCGTGGAGCCTGCGTTTCAGCCATACAAAAAGGCCGCGATCCCTGGGGCGGGATTCGCGGCCTCGAGAGTTCCGAGCGGGCTTTGCTATAAGCCCTTTCGATGTTCTCGAGGCGGTCTCCCGCGGGTGGCGCCGTGACGCTTCTCGGAGCCGGTAACCGGCTGCCAACCGAGGCCTGCGAACGTCTCGCGGCCACGACCAAGAACGGCATTGGCGCCCATATCGGTGTTGTCAATGGTCTTCACGGTGCTCAGCGTCGTGATCTGGACAGCGCCGGGCAGAGTGGTGCCACGGACCGGAGCGGAGACGGGCGCGATGTGCCGATAGACGGCGACTGCTTCGAATGCCACGCCGAGCGGCGTCGTGCTCTGGGTTTCACTGAGCAGCTTCATCGTCTGTCCCCTCCCTTCGGGTTCCGTGGTCAACATTGGTCTTCATCTCCTTGTGCCGGGTACATGCCTGACTATCCAGTCAAGTCTGCCTTGAGGCGCACACCTCACCCGGCCTTGAGCTACGCTACGCCGCTCTCGCTTGGGAGCGCAACGTCTTTTTCTGCGAGTCTCGCGAGAAAGTTTTTGCCGCGAGATTTACCGGTCAAGTTCCGGTCAGGAGTCCTGCTTGCACATATCGATGGCCTCCGTCACGTCTCCGCCGTTGACCAGGTGCAACACCGCCGGGCCGTACTTGTCCAGTTTGGACTTCCCGATCCCGTGGAGCGAGGCGAGTTCACTGTCGGATCCCGGACAGCGCTCGGCGATAGCGATCAAGGTCACATCCGTGAAGACGGTGAAGGCGGGTTTGCCGTCCTGCTTGGCGACGCTGACGCGCCACTCGCGCAGCCGCTCGAACAGTCCTTCATCCATAGTGGCGGGACAATCCTCGCAATGTCCCAGCTTGCGGTCGCGCGCGTCCGTGAGCGGCTTGCCGCAGCCGGAGCAGTCGAGGACCTTCGCCTTCTTCCGCTCGCGCGGTTTCGGCGCCGCCGCACCGGGATCGGTGGGCCGCGGGAAACCGCCGAGGCCGAGCGGCGCGAGGAAGCGGCAGAGCCGCCGCTCGCGCCCGCCCGCGTTGCGCGCGAGCCCGTAGGAGAGCTGCAGGCGCTCGCGGGCGCGCGTGATGCCCACATACAGCAGGCGGCGCTCTTCTTCCAGCGCGGTCTCGGTGCGGGCGAACGTGGTCGGGAGCGTGCCGTCGGCCAGGCCGACCAGGAACACCGCGTCCCATTCGAGGCCCTTGGCGGCGTGGAGGCTCGCGAGCGTCACGCCCTCGACGGCCGGGGCGTGCTGCTCGGCGGCACGCCGGCTGAGCTCGGCGCAGAACGCTTCGAGGTCCGGGTCGGGGCCGTCCTTCTCGGGATCGGCCCGGTGGTGCTCGAGGAACTGCTCGGCGAGGCCCGCGATCGCGGCCACCGCTTCGTACGCTTCGCGTTGCGCCCCACCGGAAGGCGCGGCGTCGGGCCGCCAGCCGACGGCTTCGAGCGCGGCCGGCACCGCCTCCAGGAGCGGCATCCGGGCAATGTCGGCCTTCGCGGCCGAGCGCAGGGCGACCACGGCCTGGCGTACCTCGGGCCGGTCGAAGAAGCGAGCGGCGCCGGTCACCACCGTGGGCACGCCGTAGGAGGCCAGCGCCTCTTCATAGGCCTGCGACTGCGCGTTGGTGCGGTAGAGCACCGCGATCTCCGAAGCGCTCGTGCCGTCGGCGATGAGCTTGGAGCAGCGGCGGGCGATCATGTCCGCCTCCTCCGCCTCGTCGGCGAAGACCTCGGCGGTGACGGCCGGGCCGTCGGGCCGCTGGCCGATGAGTTCGAGCCGCATCTTCGCTTCGCGCCCTTTGGATTCGCCGATGATCTGGTTGGCGAGGCCCACGACCTGCGGGGTCGAGCGGTAGTCGCGCACGAGGCGCACGAGCGAGGCGTCCCGGTGGCGGCGGGTGAAGTCGAGCAGGTTCCGCGAGGTGGCGCCGGTGAAGGAGTAGATGGTCTGGCTGGCGTCGCCCACGACGGTGATGTCGTCGCGGTCGCCGAGCCAGGCGTCGAGCAGGCGCTGCTGGAGCGGGGTGACGTCCTGGTACTCGTCGACCACGAAGAACCGGTACTGGCTGCGGATCTGGTCGGCGGTCGCGGCGTGGTCGGTGATGAGGTCGGCGGTGTACGCGAGCACGTCGGCGAAGTCCATGACGCCGGCGCGGCGCTTGGCCTCGATGTAGGCGGCGTAGACCTTCGCGACGTCCTCGGGGGCGGCGGGCGCGTCGCGGCCGAGGGCGGCGATGGCGCTCACGTAGTCGTCCGGGCCGATGAGCGACGAAGCGGCCCATTCGATCTCGGTGGTGAGGTCGAAGTTCTTGGCGCGGGAGGTCTGGAGTCCGGCGCGCGCGGCGGCGATGGCCGTGAACTTGAGGGTCGAGTCGACGAGTTCGGGGAGCTGGCCGCCGAAGCGGCGGGTGCCGAAGTAGCGGAGCTGGCGCAGCGCGGCGGAGTGGAAGGTGCGGGCGTTCACGCCGGAGACGCCGAGGCCGCGGAGGCGGTCGCGCATCTCCCCCGCCGCGCGGGCGGTGAAGGTGACGGCCGTGACGTGCTGGCCGCGCATGTCGCCGCGGAGGACCCGCCAGGCGATGCGGTGGGTCACGGCGCGGGTCTTGCCGGTGCCCGCGCCGGCGAGGATGCAGACCGGCCCGGGCGGGGCGGTCACGGCCTCGCGCTGTTCAGGGTCGAGTCCGGAGAGGAGCTGTTCGATGGCCTGATCGCGTGCGGTCATCCGACCAGTGTCCCAGAGGCCTCCGACAAGAACCCTTCGGACGTTCACCCGAAAGTGGTCGGCGTGAGCACCGCCACCGACCGGGGCGGTCCGGCGGGCAGCGCTCGAGCCGCACGGCCCTGGGGATCGGGCCCCCGGTTTCGAGAATGCCTGAGGGGTACGACAATCCGGCCTCGCGGCGCGATGTGAGCACCGCCACGGTGACCTCTGTTCCGGAGGAATGCCCCTGGGCGGTATCGCGTTACGCTCGTTGGAGAAGGAGGATCGATGATCACCATGTACAGCACCACTTGGTGCGGCTACTGCAAGCGGCTCAAGTCGGCGCTCGACCGCGAGGGCGTGCTCTTCAAAGAGGTCAACATCGAGGAGGACCCCGCGGCCGCGGAGTTCGTCATGGGGGTCAACGGCGGCAACATGACCGTCCCGACCGTGCAGTTCGAGGACGGCTCCGCCCTCACGAATCCCTCTCTCGCGCAGGTGAAGGCAAAACTCGCCGCTTGACCTGTGCCACATATCGAGACTATGGTCACGTTTAGGACACAAAGCCGGTACGATGCCCTATAGTTGACTCGTCAAGCTTGCTTAGCGACTTCGAGGGGTGGTCGCTAAGCATTCAGGCCCGGGATGGATCCGTCCCGGGCCTTTTTCTTTGCGCGGACCGCCTTCGCGCGCAAGGTCATCCGCACCGTGTTCGTGCACTTCATGAGCGATGGAGCCCATACATGTCGTCACCCCGCGCCGCCCTCGGCGTCACCCTCGTCCTGGCCGCCTCGCTGTTCTTCGGCGTGTGCGGCCCCTTCGGCAAAGTCGTCATCCAGGCCGGGCTCACCCCGATCCAGGTCACGTGGCTGCGCATCTGCGGCGTCGGCCTCATCGCGATCGCGGCGGCCGTCGTGCCGCTCCTGCGGCTGCGGGGCAAGGAACGCCTGCCCTGGGGCGGTCTGGTCCTGTTCGGCCTCACCGCGATCGCCGCGGTGCAGGCCTTCTACTTCATCGCGGTCGAGCGCCTGCCCGTCGGCATCGCGCTCCTGCTGGAGTTCATGGGGCCCATCGTGGTCGTCGCCTGGGTGCGGTTCGTGCGCCGCACCGTGCTGCCGCGCGCCGCGGTGGTCGGCACGCTGCTGAGCATCGCGGGCCTGTGCATCGTGGTCGAAGTGTGGTCGGGCCTGCGGCTCGACGCGGTCGGCCTGGTCGCGGGCTCGGCCGCGGCCGCCTGCCAGGCCACGTACTTCCTCTCGGGCGAGCGGCTCACCGCGAAGGTGGACGTGCGGGTGCTGCTCGCGGTCGGCTTCGTCGTCGGCGCGATCGCCTTGGCGCCCTTCGCGGCTCCGTGGGCGCTCGACTGGGCGGCGCTCTCCGCCGACGTGCGGCTCGGCGGCGTCGAGATCACCGGCCTCGTGAGCGTCCTGCTCCTCATCGGCTGCACCGCGCTCGCGTACGGCCTGGGCCTCAGCGGGCTGCGGTTCATCACGGCGCCGGTCGCCGGCGGCATCGGGTACGCCGAGGTCGTGGTCGCCTCGCTCTCCGCGTGGGCGCTGCTCGGCGAGGCGCTGACGGTGCCGCAGATCATCGGCGGCGTCGTCGTGATCGCCGGCGTGTTCACCGCGCAGCGCGCCGTCGCCGCCAAGACCGCGGTGCCGGACGTGACCGAAGCGGCCGTCGCTCAACTGAATTGACGGCCCGCAAGCTTCCCCGAAGCCGGTCTTATCCTTCGGCCAGCCAGCCGTCGATGAGGAAGCGCGCGATGGAGATCCGCACGGCGCTCGGCGTCGAGTCCTCGGTCTCGACCCACATCTGCCGTACTTCGTCGCGGGTGAACCAGCGCGCGTCCGCGATCTCGGCGTCCTGCAGCACGAGCTGCTGCGCCGGGTCGGCGGTCGCGCGGTAGCCGAGCATGAGCGAGCGCGGGTAGGGCCACGGCTGGCTCGAGACGTACTCGAGCCGGTCGATCTTGATGCCGATCTCCTCGCCCACCTCGCGGTGCACGGCGGCCTCCGCGGACTCGCCCGGTTCGACGAAGCCGGCGATGCACGCGTACCGGCCGCTCCTGACGGCAGCGGGCCCGGTCTTCGGGGCGCCGGAGTAGCGGCGGTGCTGGGCGAGCAGCACGCGGTCGGCGCCGTCGTCGATGAGGACGATCACGGCCGGGTCGGTGCGCGGGAACACCGGGCGGCCCGTGGCGGCCTCGAGTTCCCAGCCCGCCTGGCGGGGGCTCAGCGGCTCGCCGGTGGTCGGGTGGAACCGGTACGTCGCGTGCCAGTGGCCGATCGCGATGGCCTGCACGGCGATCGCGAGGTCGCGGCGGTCCCAGTCCGGTTTGATCCAGCGGCCCGGGAGGCCGTCGGGCAGGTCGGCGAGGACCGTGAACACGGGCGGCTGCTCGCCGCCGAGGTAGATGCGCGGGCCTTCGGGCGCGGTCGCCGCGTCGAAGTAGTGCAGGCCGTCCTCGTCGGCCGCGATGCGCTCGTTCTCGGGGTCACAGACCACGATCTGCGCCTGTTCCCAAGCGGCCGTGAGCCAGTCGTCGTCGCCGCGGTGCTCGCCGAGCCGGTCGAGCACGTCGATCGCCAAGGGCGGGTGGCTCATGCGGCCTCGATCTCCCCGAACGCGGCGAGCGGTTCGCGGACCTCCGCGCCGTCGCCGAGGACCACGGTGACCGCGCGGTCGGGGTCGAGCCGTTCGGCCGCGACGCGCTGGACGTCGGCGGGCGTGACCTCGCGGATCCGCTCGGAGTGCTCGGCGAGCCAGGCCAGCGGGAGGCCCGAGGCGGCGAGCACGGAAATGTAGTTGGCGACGCCGGCCTGGGTCGCGGTGGCGAGCTTGACCGAGCCGAGCGCGTAGCGGCGGGCCAGGTCGAGTTCGTCGGCGGCGGGCGGGCGCTCGGCCATGCCGCGCAGTTCGGCGCGGACCTCGGCGAGCGCGGGGCCGGTGACCTCGGTGGCGACGTCGACGGCGGCGAGTTGGATCGAGCCGGCCGGCGAGTGGTCCACGCGGGAGCGCGGCGAGTAGCCGTAGCCCTTGGTCTCGCGCAGGTTCATGACCAGGCGCGAGGAGAAGTAGCCGCCGAAGACGAGGTTCGCGAGGTGCTGCGCGGCGTTGTCCGGGTGCGTGCGCTCGACGGCCGGGTAGGCGACGCGGATCGCGGACTGGACCGAGCCGGGCCGGTCGACCAGGACCAGCGGGCCCGCGACGAGCTCGGGCAGCGGCTCCATGTGGCGCGGTTCGCCCGCGCCGTTCCAGTCGCCGAGGGCCTTCTCGACGGCGGCGAAGGCCGCGTCGGTGTCGATGTCCCCCACGATGATCAGGCGCGCGCCGGCCGGGTGCACGCGCGAGGCGTGCAGGGCGAGGACCGCGTCGCGTTCGACGGCGGCGACCTCGGCGGCGGTCGGCTGCTGGTGGCCGTACGGGTGGCCGTCCCACAGGCGCGCGTCGAGGACGCGGTTGACCTGGAAGTCCGGCTGCTGCTCGGCGACCGAGAGGCCGTCGATGATGCGCGAGCGCTCGACCGCGAGCGGGCCCTCCGGGTACTCGGCGGCCTTGAGCAGGTCGCCGAGGACTTCAAGGAGTTCGGGCAGGCCGGTCGCGAGGCTGTTGCCGGACACGGCGATCCGGTCCGGGTCGGCCCCGGCGCCGAGCGCGCCGCCCACGCCCTGGAGGCGCTGGGCGATCTCGGTCATCGAGGCGGTCTCGGTGCCGGAGAACAGCGCCGCGGAGAGCAGGTCGGCCGCGGCGAGGTCGGCGTGCGCGGCCGGGATCGAGAGCCGCACCTCGGCGAGCGGGACGCCCGGGCGGCGCGTGAGCAGCACCCGGAGCCCGTTCGGGAGCGTGCGCTCGACCGGGACCGGAAGGGACAGCGGGACTTCCGGCGCCAGGCCGGGAATGACGTTGCTCACTGGGCTCCTCCGGGAATGACTTCGAGAACGGCGCGGCGGTTCGGCGTCAGGGCGGCGGCCGCCTGGGCGACGGCCTCGGCGGTGACCTCGCCGAGCAGGGCCGGGAAGCGGGCGGACATCGACGCGTCGCCGTGGAAGATCTCGGCGGTCGCGAAGCGGCGCGAGCGCCCCATCACCGAGTCGTCCCCGCGCAGCAGTTGCGCCGCGACACGGGCCTTGACGCGGTCGAGCTCGGCCTCGTCGACGCCTTCGGCGATGCGGGCGAGCTCCTCCTGGACCGTGCCGAGCACGGTGTCGACGGCGTTGCCCGGCGGCAGGAACGCCTGGATGAGCATCACCGTCGGGCCGCGCGAGGCGAAGGGCTCGGCCATGAAGGTCGTGTGCGCGGCGACCGCCGTGGCGGTCTGGTCGGTGTGGATGAGCCGCTCGACCAGGCGCGAGGCGTCGCCGTCGGTGAGGAGTTCGCCGAGGACCACGTACGGCAGGAAGTCGTCGAGCTCGGTGACCGGGTCGGGGACGCGCCAGGCGACCGCGACGGCCGGGAGCGTCGCGCGCTCGTCTGTGTACGAGACGCGGCGTTCAGCGCTGAGGTCGGGTTCATTGAACGACGGGTGCACGGGCGCGGGGCGCGCCTCGACGCTGCCGAAGTGCCGTTCCACCAGTTCACGGGCCTGCGCGAGGTCGAAGTCGCCCGCGACCGAGAGGACCGCGTTCGAGGCCGGGTAATAGGCGTTGAAGAACGACTTCGCGTCGTCGACCGTGGCGGCGTCGAGGTCGACGAAGGAGCCGTAGCCGTCGTGCGAGTTCGCGAAGGTGTCGAACATGACCGGCGGGAGCTTGATCCACGGGAAGCCGCCGTAGGGGCGGTTGAGGACGTTGACCCGGATCTCCTCCTTCACCACGGACACCTGGTTCGCCAGGTTCTCCTCGGTGATCGCCGGGCCGCGCATGCGGTCGGCCTCGAGGAACAGCGCGAGCTCCAGGCCATTCGAGGGCAGGAGGTTGAAGTAGTCGGTGTAGTCGATGTGGGTCGAGCCGTTGAAGGTGCCGCCCGCGGACTGCACGTGCCGCATGTGCTCGGCCTTGCCGACGTTGTGGGAGCCCTGGAACATCATGTGCTCGAACAGGTGGGCGAAGCCGGTCCGCCCCTCGGGCTCGGATCGCATGCCCACGTCGTACACCACGGCGACGCCGACCACCGGAGCCCCGGGGTCCGGCGCGAGGACCACCCGCAGCCCGTTGGCGAGCTTGAACCGCTCGATCGCGAACGCCGGGGCGGGAATCGTCGCAACAGTCATGGTCGGAACCCTATCTCAGCTCGGTGATCTTCCGAGTGCGCGGCGTTCGTCACAGGCACTTGGAATCGGCATGAATTCCTGCTTGACTTCTAGGCTATGAACTCGCAGCGAATCGAACGCCTCAGCGACGCCCACCGCGCCGCGGCTTCGTGCTGCCGAATGTGCGCCTGCTGAGGGCTCCTGCACCGCCGCGCCCCGAAGCGGCGATCACCCACAGCGAAAGCGACCTTTCTTCCTCATGGAACCGAGACCCAGCATCCGCCTGTCCGGTGTGACCAAGCGCTTCGGCGACCTGGTCGCCCTCGACGGCGTGGACCTCGACATCGCCCCCGGCGAGATCTTCGGCATCCTCGGCCGCTCCGGCGCCGGCAAGTCCACGCTCCTGCGCACCGTCAACCTCCTCACCAGGCCCGATGAGGGCACGGTCGAGGTCGACGGCGTCGAGCTCACGACACTGCGCGGACGTGAGCTGCGGGCCTCGCGGGCCAAGACCGCGATGATCTTCCAGCACTTCAACCTGCTCTCCAACCGCAACGCGGCGTCCAATGTGGCTCTGCCCTTGCGGTTCCGGGGCGTGCCGCGCGCCGCCCGGCGCGAACGCGCGCTCGAACTGCTCGACCTCGTGGGCCTCTCGGACAAGGCGAAGGCCTACCCCGGGCAGCTCTCCGGCGGCCAGCGCCAGCGCCTCGCGATCGCCCGCGCGCTCTCCGCCTCGCCAGCCGTGCTCCTCTCCGACGAGGCGACCAGCGCGCTCGACACCGACACCACCGACGAGATCCTGGACCTGCTCGCGCGGCTCAACCGCGAACTGGGCCTGACGATCCTGCTCATCACGCACGAACTCGAAGTGATCACCCGCATCTGCCACCGCGCCGCGGTGATGGAGGAGGGCCGGTTCGTCGAGATCGGCGCCGTGCCCGAACTCCTCGCGGACCCGGACTCGCGCCTGGGCGGCCAGGCCCGGCGTCTCGCCGCGCGCCTGCTCGGGGACGAGGTGGCGCTGTGAACGACCGACTCGGCGAACTGCTGACCGAGGCGTTCTGGGAGACGCTGCACATCGTGGCGGTCTCGGGCGCGTGGACGCTGCTGGGCGGGCTGCTGCTCGGCACGGTCCTGTACATCACCTCCAAGACCGGCCCGAAGCCGATCGCGCTGGTGAACGCACCGCTCGGGCTCATCGTCAACGTCGGCCGGAGCGCGCCGTTCGTGCTGCTCATGGTCGCGGTGGTGCCGTTCACCCGTCTCATCACGGGGACGAGCATCGGCACCGAGGCGGCGATCGTGCCGCTCACGGTGGCGTCGATCCCGTTCTTCGCGCGCCTTGTCGAAGGCGCGCTCCTCGAAGTCCAGCCGGGCCTGGTGGAAGCGGCCCGCTCGATGGGCGCCAGCACGCCTGCCCTCGTCTGGCGCGTCGTGCTTCCCGAAGCGACCCCGGGCCTGATCCGCGGCTTCACCGTGACGCTCGTGGCGGTCGTCTCGTACTCGGCGATGGCCGGAATCGTGGGCGGCGGCGGTCTGGGCGACCTCGCCTACCGCTACGGCTACCAGCGCTTCGAGACCGAGTACATGATCTGGCCGCTGGTCATCCTCGTCGTGCTCGTGCAGCTCTTCCAGATCCTCGGCGACCGGTGCGCCCGCACCCTCGACCGCCGCTGAAGTTATTTCCCTACCTTCCCTTTAGGAGAACACCATGTTCAATCGTCGTACCCTCGTGGGCGCCTCCATTGCCACCGCGGCCGCTCTGACCTTGTCGGCTTGCGGCAATGACGGCGGCTCGGAGGCCACTGAGACCAACGGCACGGTCGTCGTCGCCGCCACCCCGGTGCCCCACGCCGACATCCTGAACTTCATCTCGGAGAACCTGGCCGAGGACGCCGGGCTCACCATCGAGGTCCAGGAGTTCACCGACTACGTGCAGCCGAACGTGGCGACCGCCGACGGCTCCGTGGACGCGAACTTCTTCCAGACCGAGCCCTACCTGGACGAGTACAACGCCGCGAACGGCACGGACCTGACGACCGTGGCGCCGGTGCACATCGAACCGCTGGGCCTGTACTCGAACTCGGTGGCCTCGGTCGACGAGATCCCGAACGGGGCGCAGATCGCGATCCCCGGCGACGGCTCCAACGGCGGGCGCGCGCTCGCCCTCCTGGCCGACGCGGGCCTGATCACCCTCGCCGACGGCGTCGACGTCACGCTCGCCACCGAGGACGACATCGCCGACAACCCGAAGAACCTCGAGTTCGTCCCGCTCGAGGCCGCGCAGCTCGCGCTCTCCCTCGAGGACGTCGACGCCGCCGTCATCAACGGCAACTACGCCCTCGAAGCCGATCTCAGCCCGGCTGAGGACGCCCTCTTCAGCGAGTCCCCCGAGGGCAACCCGTATGCCAACTACCTCGTGACCACGGCCGCCAACGCCGACAACCCGGACGTCCAGAAGCTCGCCGAGCTCCTCCAGTCCGACGAGGTCAAGCAGTTCATCCTCGACACCTGGTCCGACGGCTCGGTCATCCCGGCCTCCTAACCAGCCATTACACCCAGTCCAACCCGGTTGCACCGGCCGAACCGCAACACGTAAGATAGTTGCGGCCAGGCCGGGCAACCGGACGGGCGAAGGAGTGTGGCGCAATTGGTAGCGCATCGGTCTCCAAAACCGAGGGTTGCAGGTTCGAGTCCTGTCACTCCTGCAAGACCAGCATTATCCGAACACCGGGCCGCGATTCGCGGCCCGGTGTTCGGCGTTTCGGGCTCCAAATGACTGCGGTTTTCGGGCAGCAGCGGCGTGAACGGCGACGAGATCTGGTCGGCGCTGACCTTCGGCTCGCCGGTCGCTTCGTCGACGTAAACATGCAGCCGCTTGAAGAAGGACCTGTGGAAGGTCTTGTGGAAATTCTCCGGCACCGTCTTCAACAACCGCCGAGGATCGTCCAGCAGGCTGAGCAGCAAGGCGATCGCCTCGCCGGCACGCTCCACCTTCGCGTCGCCGACCTCAGTCAGGCGTTGATCGATGACGGCGAGCTCGCCGCGAAGCCGGCGCATCTTGACTTCGAGCCGGTCCTGCGGCCACTCGGGGTTCCCGACAAGATCGAGCAGGTGGCCCTGCTGATCGATCAATCGCCCCCGCTCAGATTCCAGGTTCCGACGAAGCGAGGCCGACAGCAAGCCCTTCTCCCGCAAGGCCTTGTCGATAGCCGCCTTCAGCTCAGTGGCGATCGATGGCGGCACGTTCAACGTCGTGTAATGAGCCGCGACTGCGGCTTCCATCTTCGCGACGGGCAGACGGGGCGTCTGGCAATGCTTCCCAGCCTTCCCGCTGCACAAGAAGTAGGAGTAGACGATGCCGCGCCGGTTCTTGACCGTGTCGAGGTAGAAGCGCGTGCGGCAGTTCGCGCACCACAAGAGCCCCTTGAGCGGATGGTCGTGAACGCGTTCGCGAGTGCCCGCGCCGCGCTGGTTGACCAGCACATCCTGCACTCGATCGAACAACTCTTGACTAATAAGCGGCTGATGACGCCCCTCATATTCCTTGCCCTTGAAGACGACTCGACCGAGATAGCGGCGGTCACGAAGCACCCGCCCAAGCGCCTCGATGGTGACCGGCCGACCGTTGGGCACGTCCTTCCGCGGCCGAGTCCGCAGACCGGCCTCGGTCACCGCCCGCTGGAGATCCTTGAACCCGTAGCGGCCGGTCGCGTAGAGCTTGAACACCATCACTACGAACGGCGCACGCTCCTCATCGACTGCGATGGTTCGCACCTCACGGCCATCGATCTTCTCGCCCACGTTCAGGTAACCAAGTGGCGCGAGTCCAGGTGTGCCACCCCTCGACGCCTTGGCTGCCATCTTGTAAGCCACGTCCGCCCCTGAGGCGCGAGATTGATACTCGTTGACGCCGTCGAGAATCGCCGCTACCAGGTCACCGATGTAGCTGTCCTCGGTGTAATCCATGATCGAAACGAGTTGGACGCCGAGTTTCCGAAGCTCCCTGCGGGTGATCGCCGCATCGGTCGTATCGCGGTGCATCCGCGAGCGCGCGTAGACCACGATCGCGTCCACGTCTTTGCTGTTGCGGACCCGCGCCATCATCTCCTGGAACTTCGGCCGCCCATCAACCGTCATCGCTGAACGGCCGGGCTCGACGTACTCGCCCACGACCTCCATCCCCAGCTCCTCGGCCTTTCGCAAACATGCTTTGCGCTGGGCGGGAATCGAATTCCCCTCGGGGTCGTAATCGGTGTCGACCTGCCCTCGCGAGGAGACCCGCAGGTACAGCACTGCTCGCTTCTTCTTGTTCGATTCGCTCATGAGCCGTCGGCCTTCCGATCGTCGTCATCGGTATGGCCCGCCAAGAGTTCGGACTCGTCGTCACGCTCAGCCACCGCAAAGGCAGCGTCAACCAGCGTCGCTGCGAGTGTTCGAACGTCGATCTCTTCGCGCAGTTCTCCGACCACGCGAATGTTGATGTCTCCGGCACCCATGGCAGTCACCGCCGGGCACCGGGATAGCGGCGGGTTGATGCCAACGTAGGCCCACTTCGTGGCGCTATCAAGCGCCCCGAAGTGCGTGGCTTCGAACCGAGGAATCGACCTTGAACCAGGCTAAGGAGGCACCGCGAAGAGGGCAGCCTCCAGGAGAGTGGTGTGGTTCGGTGTTGCACGACGTGTGTCCCACCGAGCACCGCGAATCCAGTCCAGGCGAGCCAAGAACGATACACCGATAGTTACTAAAAGTCAATACTTTCTCACAAATTCGGTTACCCTGCCCAGGGCCAACCCGAAGGAGCAAGGTAACCGTCTCAGCATCGCAAGGCAGTAACCGCTGATGAGTCTCCCTTTCGAAGGTAGACAGCGAGGGTAACCGCTGGGTGCGCGCACTCATGGAGCAGAAACCGGCTACTCAGTGTTCTTAACCTGTAAGTTCTCCTGATTCGCAGAAGAGACCCGCTCGATAATGGTTGCCCACCGCCGCACCCGAGGGGAGGTCAAGAGTGGCTGCCAGACGTGTCCCCGGCAAGAACACCGGTGACTTCGACGAGATCGCCAGCCGGTTGATGGAGCGCGACTTCGCGATCATCGACACGCTGTCGCGGCACAAGATCATGACCGCCGGGCATGTTGGAGGCGCTGTTCTTCCCCTCGGCCCATGCGGCGGCAGCGCGCCTGCTCACCTTGTACGAGATGGGGATCCTGGCGCGGTGGCGCAACCCCACCAGCCGCGCCTACCGCTACGTCCTGGACTGGCGCGGCCAGTACCTCCACGCGATGCGCACCGACGAGAAACCCCCGACGAAGGCCAACGCGGCTTTCAAGGCCCAGCAGCAGTTCCTTTCGGCCCATCGGCCCCATACCGAGGGCATCAACGCCTTCTACTGCCGCCTCATGCGAGCCGCCCGCACCCGAGGTGATGTCGAAATCGACTGGGTATTCGAGCCCTACAGCGCCTACAGCGGAATGCGCTCCGACGCGAACGTCACCCTCACCTGGACCGACGGACGCCGCCTCCATTTCTGGTTCGAGCACGACCGGGGCACCGAGACCCTGCAACGCCTCGCCGACAAGGTGAAGAGCTACAAAACCCACGTTGAGTACCACCACTACGAGAAGGCCGTGCTGCTCATCGAGGTCCCCACCCCAGGCCGCCTGGTCAACTTCCTGCCGCTGGCCACCGAGATCTGCGACGAGAGCCACCTGCGCAACACCCGCCTCAGCAAACTCACCGTCGCCGCCAGCGCCGCGACCGAAGCCGAACGGACCTTCACAAGACCCGAGACGTTCCCCGACCTCCTGGACGATCAGCGCTGGCACGTACTCGGCCGCGAGCTACCGGTCAGCTTCAATGAACTCCCCGCGATCGCCGAGGAGATCGCGAACCGGCCGATCGTGTGGGATTGGGACCCGGAGGTCGACCCCTAAGGGTCGACCCTCGGGCAGGACCGCGGACTGCCCCAGCCGTTCATGAACTCCGGTCATCCAGCATTCTTGCAGGTCAATGGCAGGTGCGCGGTTACCGGGCAGCCTGACATATATACATATCCCTGGGGGCGAAAACTACGGGAAAGGGGCCTGACCTCTGTCTGACGCAGCGGTGGTTCCCCCTGGGCTGCTTCAAATCTCCTTCCACAACTACTTTTTCGTGACGCTCCTGGTTAGGATCGGCGGGTGCAGAAGGGTCTGGTCGACGAAGCACGCTCACTCGCGGAGCGGGAGCTGAGCGGTCCGCTTCCGCGCCGATGGAGACATGTCACGGCAGTAGCGGCGAAGGCCTCACGGTTCGCCCCGCTCTTGCCCGCTGAACGCGGCCGACGCGCCCTCGTAGCCGCAGCGGTACTCCATGATGTCGGGTACGCACCTTCGGTTGCGGAGACCGGCTTTCATCCTCTCGATGGTGCCCGGTGGCTGAGGTCCCTTGAGTTCGACGGCCGAGTTGCGGCGTTCGTCGCTCACCACACGAACGCAGTCGTTGAGGCGGAACTGCGCGGTCTTTCCGCCGACCTCCTCGCGGAGTTCGAGCGCGAAGACTCCCCGGTAACCGACCTGCTCTGGTTCTGCGACCTGACTACCGGCCCGGACGGTCAGGACTTCACGGTCGATGAGCGCATCAAGGAGATCCGCGAACGCTACGAGCCCAGTTCAGTAGTCCGCGAGTTCATCGACCGGAGTGCTGGAACCTTCCACGAAGTCGCGAAACGCGTTGAAGCCCAGTTCCCGTCAGCTCAGCCGATGTAGGGCTCAGACCGCTTCCCGAGGCCATGATCGATGCGCATTCGCATCGAGGGATTAATCGGAAGCCGGTCAAGATCGCTCGGGTCGATCCAGGCGACACGAACCGACTCGGCGCTCGTGGCGACTTGCCCTCCGGTCGGCCTCGCCCGGAAGGCGATAGAGAACTGCTGACGGACCTCGCCGTCACCGTATTCGATGAGGTGGCCTGGGTCGGTGTAGAGGCCGATGACTCCGGTGACTTCGATGTCGATCCCGGTCTCCTCCTTGGTCTCGCGGACCGCAGTGTCCGCGATCCGTTCCCCAAAATCATGGCCGCCTCCTGGAAGCGCCCAGTCACCGTTGTCCGAGCGCTGGATGAGAAGAACCCGACCTTCTTCATTGGTCACGAACACGACGGTCGAAGGGACGACGCTGTTGGGTTCCGGGGCATCAGGGTTGTTGATGTGGTCGACGCGGCTCATGGCCTCACCTTCCCATGGTCACCGGTCCAGGCGTCGCGCGAAGCGGACCAGACTCGATCGAAGCTGTCAGCGTACGAGTTGAACAGGGTCCCGCCGGCGAGTCGGCGCAAGTGCAGCACTGGCGCATGTGCGGCCGGGAACCGTAGAGATGCGTGTTGACCAGCATCTCGTCGTCGTACCGGTAGACGCTGTTGTACAAGGTCGCTGAGTGAAAGCCCACGAAGACGCCCTCGGTCCCTCGCAGCTTCTCGTAGAAGGTCAGCACGTTGCGAATCTTTGCGGCGAGCGTGTCTCCGATACCTTCCTCGCGCCCTCGCGTCGCGACCGCGTCACAGTCGGGGTCCCCCAGCAGCACCGTGATCTTGGTTCCTGCCTTCGCCTTCGCTTTCAGCGCGTCGATCAGGTCGGGATCATGCTCGGGCAGGAAAAGCCCTGCGTAGACAAGGATGCCGATCCGTTCGGTGGCGTTGTCGAACAGCCGCCGCCACAGGTCGCTCGGCACCTGGAACCGACGCGGATACGTGCAGATCACCTCGGACTGCGAGACACGAGCTTGGCGCTCCTCGGTGTCGATGTTCGGCCAGAGATATTCCTCAGTCTCGTCGAGCATCGCAGCGAGGGCTGAGCGGTGCCGCGGGTAAGGAGTACGCCCAGTGCTGATCCAGCGCCGCACAGTCTTGGCATCGACTTCAAGGTCATCGGCCAGAGCCTCGGGTGTAACCCCGGCGGCCTGTATGGCGTCTTTCAATCTCTCGTTCGGCATGAGGACTCCGGCCCAGGGACGAATTCGGTTGCGGAGGACGTCTCTTCGCGTCCCATTGTGTAGTTCTAACGTCCCCGTCTGTCAAGCACCATCCTTTGTATGCCGATTTTCGCCTGGTCATTGCGAGGTGGCGGCAAGGAAACCATCCGATCGGATGAAAGGAGCTCGACGATGCCGCAACCAGCGACCCACCTACGGACGACCAAGTCTGAGGTGCTCGGAGAGTGGCTGACGGACAACGGAAACCAACTCACGCTGATGGCCCGCCCTGGGACCGGCTACGCCTCGATCTGGCTGACTCACCACGGCCAACCGGTGAAGATCGGCTACGCGCTTCACGCTGGAGGAGTCGTCCGCGAGGTCCGATGGGAAGCGCTCTGGACTGAACAAACCGACGCGTGGAAGGCACATCAGCGCCGCCACATCGCAGCACTCATCGCTGCTCACCACGCCGGCCAGCCACTAGCGCCCAAAGCCGACCTGCCAGAGAGCGTCCTCGGCACCTTCAACATCGACGGCTTCCGGTTCGCCGTCGAACCGACGCTCGCACCCGAGCACGCAGTGCTCAGCGTCCTAAACGTTTCCGGAGGACTCACACCCGTGGCCGACCTCCTCCACGAAAACGGCCGCATCTGCGGCCTCGCGCCCCGCCCCGGCTGGAAGTCAACGCCCGAGGACCGCAAACGCCACTGGCGCCGCGAATCCGAAGCAATCCTGACCCAAGCCAGGGCCGAAGGCCGCCTCTGACTTTCCACCAATAACGGGGCCGCATGGTGGGTGCGGCTCCGTTCTCAAACTCGCAAATTATCTGACGTCGAAGACATTACTTAAAGGGGTGTCGTTAATCAATTAGGATGAAATTTCACGAGAAGCCAATCAATAATTTCTTCGACAAGTATCCGATACTCAGCCGCCTGCCGAGGCGAGACAGAACTACTCAACCCGTGAGCAAGATTATTCCTAATACTAACCAAGGCATTCAATCGACCTCTTCTCTCATCCTCACTAATCATGCGCTCTAGATCAGAAGAGATTGAAACGTCAAATTTCTGAATCAGATTGATAAGCGCAGAGGCGTTGAGATTTGGCATTCTACTTAGATGAGAGTTCACGAATGAATTTGCCATCTTATGTGAGTATTTGTCACAGTATTCGACCAAGATAATTCGAACCGATTGCTCGAGATACCCAGAGATACGAATTACCAAATACGCTGTTAGATCTGCATAAACTTCATCGTCACCAATAAGCTTAGGGTTACATCTAGCTTCGAGTTCTTCAACCCGCCCTCGGAGCGCCTGGATCTCCCAGACAGCATGAGTTGAATGAGCCGGCTTACCTTTCCGACTCACGCGACCTCTCCAAATGCTCGCTTCGCAAGTTCAAGACGCATCTGCACGCGAGCTTCATCTGCCGTAGCTCTCGTAATTGAGGTCTGAAAATCCTCATCAGCAAGGAGTTCAGCCCTCGCCTCGCGCAGTGCCGCAAGATCACTAATTGGTCCTTGTTCCAGTCGCATAGAAAGACCGAACAAGACGGCGTCAGCCAAAGCTGCGTTCACTTGCCTGGACTCAGCCTTCAGGGCACCCTCGCCGAAAGCCTCGGCCGCAAGATCACACGTAGCTCTGAATACCAACGCAAACTCTTCAAATTCGATCTTGGAAATATTCTGATTTCTTGCTAGAAATTCATTCAGGAAGCCCTTAAGAGGCCTCTTGTAGCGCGCATGATCCTTCCAAAATGCGAAGAATCTAAGAATGAGTTCTTGATCTTTCAGTCTATGCGAGTCTGGTCCGAAAATCGTCCGCCACTGCCTATGCGAGTTCAGGTCACGAATTCCTTCAACCAACGAACCTTGATATAGAGCCACCCGAATCTCATGTGGGTAGAGACTGGTTCCTCCAGTGTTAAGCCTCTCAAAGACGTAATAAATACTGTCGTGAGCCTCGGGATCGGAGCTTTGTTTGATGACAGTGGCGTGAATAAACGTATTGTCAAGCTGGCGACGTTCATCCTCATCGAGGGTCTCATAAGTTCGCCCCCTGAAACGCTCCTCGACGTATTCAAGTTCATATGGTTCTCCGTCTGGCAAGACCCCTGAATAGAAATGCTCCAGAGTCCGCAAGCGCTGCTGACCGTCTAGCACAAGAAGTCGATGTGACTGTTGCTGAACCAAGAATATGCCGGGGACTGGAAATCCGAGCAGTAGCGATTCCACAAATTTGTCCATCTGCGGTCGTTTCCAGACGAATTTACGCTGGAATTGTGCCGCACCCGGACCAGTATCGACTGCAGGGTCGAACGAAGGAACAACAATGTCATCATTATTCAATCGCCTAACCAGGCCAAAGACGTCAAAATCGGCCCCGAAATACGAAATCGGTTCGATATCTTCAAGGCTCTCGGCCTGCTGTTCCTTCGAGTCCAAATCGAGATCGTTGTTTTCGGAGTTAGCGTTCATGAATTCTCCTGCAATGTCGAATACAACCTGCCGACAATACTATCTCATAGACCTCTTGCAAGTGGCAATAGCCCCGCAACAGCTCTAGCGTCAACTAGGCACCGACAGAAGTTGCACATTAG
Organism: Glycomyces lechevalierae; assembly: GCF_027622945.1. Classification (GTDB taxonomy): domain Bacteria; phylum Actinomycetota; class Actinomycetes; order Mycobacteriales; family Micromonosporaceae; genus Glycomyces; species Glycomyces rutgersensis. The sequence continues at coordinate 42,898 of NZ_JAPZVQ010000018.1, forward strand.
TTCAGCTAAAGGCTGTCCCGTTATTGATTGTGGCTGTTGCGACACTCCTTGAGCTATGCGAGATGGGCGAACTCGTCCTCGCCTGGTCGCCACACCATCCAAGCGCGGTCGCTGAATCCCGAAAGCATGGCGATTTCGGGGCCGACGAGCTATGCGAGGGTCGGGTTCACAATGATCGTGCTGGTCCGCAGGTGAAGAACAAGGCCGGTACCGGACGCTCCGGGGGTCGCTCGCACTTCCTCGCCTATCAAGGCTCTGAGAGCGTCGGCATACCCAGGGGATCTCTCGGCGATCCCCTGTGCGCGTTTGCCCTGCAAGCCTCGGACCTCTGGCATGACGTAGCAGGTGAGGTACGGCGACTCTGTCGGGCCCTCGAAGTACAGTTTCACGTAGTCGCGAACGAACTGCACCGAGTACAGTTTCGCCTCCAACGAGTCGGGTCAGTAGATCGTCGTTTCGGCCTTCGTCCACCGCTCTCGATCCTCCCGTTGTCGGCGGTCCTTCCGTCTCCGCTCAGGCTAGAGGAACCACACTTCGAGCTCGAAGCAGTTGCTGCCCTGGACCCTGGAGATCTCTTCATCCTGTCCGGGCAAGGTTGTGGAGGCGGGCGATGCCGCTAATCGCGACCGCGACACCGTCGCCGCGCAGGCGGCAGTCCCGCAGTATCTTCCAGGTCTTCAACCGCGCGAAGGCGTGCTCGACCTGGGCCCTGACCTGCCGGTGCGAGGCATTGTGCTCAACTTTCCAGCTGAGCAGGTCCTCGCCGGGGCGCCAGCGGTGCCGGATGATCGCGCAGGTGGCGATATAGCCGCCGTCGCCGATCACATCATGATTGCGGCACGCGTGCTCGGCGTCGGACTCGCCGAACGCCTTGCAGTCGTTGCGGTTGCCCGGTAGTGGTCTGCCCACCGCCACGACCAGGTGAGTGTCGGCATCGATGACGACCTGGTGGTTGGTTGAGTACCGGTAATTCTTGCTCGGCGCGCTGACTGACCGGTCACGGGTGGGCACCAGCGCGCCGTCGACGATGAGCACTGTCCCGGGTGCGAACCGCTTGCGCGGCCGCAAGGCGAGTTTGGGGCCCAGGTCATCGATGATGCGGTCGGACGCGGACTTTGAGACCCCGAACAGGGGTGCGAGCTGGCGGAGGATGAGATTGGTGCGCCAATAGGCGGCCACCGACAGCACCCGATCGGCCAACGGCAGGCTCCAGGGCCGACCCCGGCGAGGCAGGTCAGCGCCCTCGCGTTCGAGCTGGCGCACCAGTCGGGCGAATACCCTGGGGAGCAACCCTGAGAACGGCTCGATCCAGCGCTCCTCGGCAGCGGTCACCACATCCACCGCGACATCCTAAGCCGTTGGGCCACAACCAATAACGGGACAGCCTTTAGCATCTTCGTGTGGTCGATGATATTGCGGCAGAAGATGTCTCGGCTAGGCCTGCCCCACGTTCGGGTAACGCAAAATGAATCAGGCTCGATTCAAGCATCTGCTCCGCTTCCTCGCGGAGACGAACGAATTCCTCTTCGCGAGCTTTGGCCGCTGCAAGGTCTTCCTTCAACTTTGCGACGAGGCGCCGCTGTTCTTCGATTGGCGGTAGCGGAATGGGTGCTTGGGCAAGTTTCCCTGCTCCGATGTGCCACAGGGACCCCGTCGTAGTGGTGGCATGCCCCCGGGCGTAGGCACGCCCTGCGTCGCTGTTGAACCATGTGACGACGAATTCAGGATCGAGGTCATCGCAATGCAAGCGCGCTCGGATGACCGAGTTCTGGATGATGGTGGTAGTCCCCGTGTCCTCCCAGACCGCGGCCCGACCGACTTCCTCGCGCGAGTTGCCCTCTACGAACAGCACATCGGAGGTCTCAAGCGCCAGTCGCTCGACGGTGATCGGCGGGACGGTCATCGACTTCAAGTCGTCGAAATCGATGTAACCGAGCTGCACGCTCTTGGCACGAAGATAAGGGACCTCTATCCCCTCGGCGCGTGATCCCTTGCGCGGCACCTGAGTGCCCAGCCGAATCTCCGCCACGTCCGCGAGTGTCACGAGCGGATACGGGCTCTGCAAACTCGTCGGTGCATGGTTCGTGTCCCATCGATCCAACATCGAGAAGGACGCGATGACTACGATATCTGAGGCTGTTGCGGCATCAGGCGTTTCGACCAACCGCGTGCAGAACTCCTCCCACGCGGAGTCCTTCAGCGCCCCTGCATCGTGTGATGCGCGCGCCGCCGAATCTCGAGTCGCCTTGTATTCAGCCACCAATTGTCGTTGGATGTCGAGCGGGGGCTGCGGGACAGGAGCTCCCGCAAGCTTCCCGGCACCGAGATGGTACAGCCCGCTCGTCGTGGTTGCGTGCTCTCGGACGTACGCGTTCCCAGCACGTGAATTGAACCAGGTGACCACGAACTCGGGGTCGAGCGCGGGGTTGTTGAGCCGGGCGCGAATGACGCTGTTCTGATGGATGACTTCAGGGAGATCCCCGTTCCAGATCGCCGTCCGCCCGACCTCGGTAACCGACCCTGAGCCTTCGACGAAGACGAGGTCACCGGCCTGGAGCGCGAGCGCTTCGGCCTGTGACTGCGAGACGTGCATTTCCTTCAGGTCCGATAGGTCGACGAACCCCCGGCGGACGTTGATCGACCTAAGGTACGGGCGCGCGACGCCATGAGGCTTCGAGCCCTTGCGCGGTACCTGAACCCCGAGCCGAATCTCCGCAACATCGCCAAGTGGGGCAGCCGGCCATACGTAGGTCACTTCCTGCGGGATGGTCTGCGCATCCCACCGGTCGAGTGAGGCGAAGCGCACGACCGTGGTGATAGCCCCCGTCATGCGGTCCCACCTTCTTGAGCAAGTCTCTGTTGTTCGCGACGATGGGGATGCGCGGGCGGGACCAGGAACATCGAGCCGCCCCCAACACTTGGCAGGAGCATCAGACAGTGGCTCCAAAGCCCTGGTTCGCGAAGGCTCGCCATGAGGTCAAAACTTCGGGCAAGTCGTTGGGGACATCGTCCCCGGTCTCGCCGGTCGCGGTGATGCCGACGGCCCTCGGGTTCGCCATGAACACGGGGTAATCGAAGGCCTCGCGGACGTGCTTCCACATGGCTGCGGTCTGCTCCTCGTCAAGCGCCTTAAGGGACGCCCTGAGCTGGACAAGTGCTGTCTTGAGCGCGGGGACGCTCGCTGCTCGCGCCGTGTACGCCTGCTTCAGCTTCCGCGCGTCCACTCCGCCGTCGCCGGCCCAGACCGGTCCGCGGACAGTTGTGACAGGAGCGCCGCGGACGAGTCCGGTCTTGCGAACCCATCTCAGATCCGGCAGCACCCGCGTGACACCGATGGCTTCCAGGTCGGCGAGCAGTTTGCGGAGTTCCTCGTCCTCGCCGTGCAGGAGGCCTGGCAGCGCCTCCTCGATGAGTGCGGCGCGTCTGGGGTCGAATTTCTCCTCGGTTGCCGAGTGCGCGTCCTTCCAGCACTGCTCCCAACGCGCGGCTTCGGCTTCGGTGAACTTCTGCATGAACACGATTGATGCCGTCACCGACGCCCCGGAAAACTTGAACGTCTCGGAGGGCAGGGCCACCACGGCTTTCAGGAACGCTTTGCCTTCGGCCCAGCGCCGGAGCCACGCTTGCGAGGCGGCGTTGAGGTTGCCGTTGGGCAGGACGATGGCAAGTCGCCCGCCAGGTTTGAGGAGCCGCAGGCAGCGTTCGAGGAACATCTGCTCGGTCTTGCGGGTGCTGTTGCCCAAGCCGATCTCGAACTGGTCCAGGATCTTCTGGTTGCGAGTGTCCGCTACCTGTTGCAGACCAGCCAGGCCAGCCTCCCCGTACCGGCCCTTCTGCCGCCGCAGGGAAGCCGCATCGTCGGACACGTTCGTCTCCGGAGTGGCGCCGATGAGCTGGGAGGAGGTGACTGTCGCTCCGAAGGGCGGGTTGGTAATGACCACGTCGAAGCGGTCCTCGAAGATTCCGTTGACGTTGACCAGCCCGTCGTGCCAGTGGATGCCACCGTGCCCGTCGCCGTGCATGATCATGTTCATCTTGGCGGTGCGGGCCGCGCGGGGTTCCTTGTCGGTGCCGTAGATGCACTGCCAGGCGAGGCGTCCTACTCGGGTATCGATCGGACCTCCGTCGGGGTCGCTCGGGGCAAGCTGCTCGTTGAGTTTCGCGACCTCCGCTTCGATACGGCGGTCGCGCTCGTCGAGGGCGGCCTCCGCAGCATCGTCGGCATACTCGGCGAAGATCGCTTCAATGATCCTGTCGCGTTCGGCGCGAACGGTTTCAGTGATCTGATTGCGGATGTGGTCAAACACGCTGATCAGGAAGCCTCCCGAACCGGCGGCCGGGTCGCAGATGAGCTCGCCTTCTTTGGGGTCGAGCATGTCGACCATGAACTCGACCACAGGACGCGGTGTGAAGAACTGTCCGAGTTCACCTCGGAAAGTTCGCCCGAGGAACCTTTCGAACGCGATGCCTTTGACGTCGTCGCTGGTCTTGGAGAGGTTGAAGCGCTCCAGTTTGCCGACGAGTTCGCGGAAGGTGTGGGGCGAGATATCGAGGCGGTCATCTTCTGTGAAGAGATCGTCGGTCTCGTACGCTTCCTTCGTAGTCTTGAACATTTGCTCGTGCTGAGCGAGCTTGGCGCCCCGCAGCTGGTACCGCTTCGCCTCGTCGAGGAACTTGGTCGTGAACGTCTCGTGGGTTTCGTTGCGCTCGACGTGCAGCTTGATGAACAGCACCTTCGAGATGGTGTCGAACGCCCGGTCCGGTGTCATCGCGTGGTTGTCGCGAAGCAGGTCATGGCATTCGGAAAGCACCCTCTGGAACTGCTCGCGGTCGAACACTTCGAGCCGGTTCACCAGCGCATTGAGTCGGCGCTCATCAGCGATGTCCGCGGCGGTGGGCCAGTCGTTGATCTGCCGAGCCTTGCCCGGGAGCCCCTTCGTGAGCTCGTAGACGAGATGGCTGCTGGCATTGGCGATCACGAGGAATCGGGCACCGGCCGCACGCGCGTATGACTCGCCCTGCCAGAAGTCCGCAGACCGGGCGGCACCCTCGTCGGGTTTGGTTTCGACCACCAGGATCGGCTCGCGGCCTTCCTCCTTGTCGTCGGCGCTGCGCCACACGATGATGTCCGCTCGTGGCGAGCGACGACCTGAGTGTGTTCGGCGCTCCTGGTCCATTTGCCCCAGCGAGTAACCGCCTTCGAGATGCAGGCGCCGTACCCAGTGCTGCCGGACTATCTCCTCAGGCTTGTGCTTGATGTCGATCCAACCGCGAAGCGGCGCGTAGACCCAGTCACCTTGGCGGTGAATTCCTTCTTCGGGGAACGGCGATGAGGGGATGGCGGTGGGAGGCTGGGACATGAGCAAGATGCTACGGGAGCCGCTCTCGTCGGTCTGGTGCCGCTCGGCCGGGATAGTCTGCACGCCACTGATCTCGTATCCCTTACCTCTCTCGGGATCCGGCGTAGACGGCCCTTCATGATCAACAGACGAGTCAGTGTGCAAAACACTATTAACCGAACGAAACAGACTTCTCATCCAGGAATCATGTGTTAGCGGGTGACCATCGCCTCAGACGACACGCCGAACGAGTAGCAGCCAGCAATCAACCTCACTCACTGTCGGCTACCGCGAGTAGCTGCTGGATCCAACGGTGGCGTCGGCGTTGCCTCGGCGGTTACGGAGTTTGATGTGCGCTTCCATGCCGCGGCCAGGGTGCCACCCTTCTGGATTTGCGGAGCATCTGCCCGTTACATTCAAAATAGTCCATCCTCAGCCTCTTCATCCGTTTCCGGGCCTTCGAGTTCTTCTCGAAGGCGCAGGCCGATGTCCTTGAGAGAGCCCCGCCCTGGGATGTGCCAGCACTCAGGTCCTCGGACAGACTTGTACCGCTTGTCGCCGAGGCTGTTGATGATGTCTAGAGCGAGGCGGCTTGCCGCGTAAGTCTTGCCGTCGACTTCCCAGAGCAGTTGCCCGCCGCCGTCGTTGACCCACGTGGCGCGCGATCGGCTGGGGTCTTCGGTATTCCACCGTTGGAACAGCTGTCGCTGTTCTCTGGTGACGGGTCGGAACTCCAGTAGCGTGCCATCTTCGATCGCACGGTGCTTAGCGATGAGCGGCACCAGGTTCGGGGTGCGGTTGCGGCGGGCAGACCGGCCCTTGACGTAGTCGTCGGGGAGCTGTGGTACGGGGGCGGCAGCGTCGATCTGGGCGGCTACGAAGGCCTCGATCTCGCGGCTCTTCTGTTCGTCCTTGAACAGAGATGAAGGGTGCGTCCGGAAATGCTCATCGACTGCGGCGATGAGCCGTTTAAGCGTGCCTCCCGCAGAAGCCGCAGCGGCGGGGAGCACGGAAGATTCCCAGTTGTCGTCGTAGAGTCGGTCAGTGAACTGACGAGCGACGAGGTGCACGGTGAACAAGTCGCCGTGGTCGGCGATCTGGGCCGCCCGCCCCTGAAGCTTCTTCTGCGCTGTAGCGATGCCGCTCATGACGGCTCGCATCAACTGCACGTGTCGCCAGATCTCCTCAGCGGTAATTCCTGCACGGAAGAGGTTCCTATATGCGCCGCTCGCGCTGCGGTCCCAGAGAACGTCCGGAAGGGCCTTAGCCTGCACGGTGTATCGGTGATCGGCGTGGCCACACGCAAGTGCGATGAGCGCCTCCTCACTCGTGCAGCCATCGTTCTCATCCGGTGCGGCTTCGGTGTGGCGGGTGGTGTATTCCAGGCCGAGGCGGGCCCGGAATTCCAACTTGAGGTCGTCCTGCTGCTCATAGAGGGAGGCGAGGTCGCGAATCTCCACGCGGTTCTGCGTATTCGCCGCGCCTGTGATCTCTCGGATGAGGTCATCACCGTTCTCTCCGGTGATGGAGATCTTGACGAGGACCTTGGCGCGGCCGGCCTCAGGGTGTTCCTTGACGGTGTCAGCGATAGAGGAGACGGTTTGCGCGCCGTTGACGATGGCGACATCGTTGAGGTTACCGGTGCCACCCATACCCACCGAGCCTGATCGGGCGACGATCGTGATGCCGTTGTTGAAGTCCCAGAAGTGTTCGGGCCGTTCGATGAGGGTGGTTCGGATGGCCTCGTTGACGCTGGTTCGGCCGAGCGCGCCTCGGATGTTGCGGCGGAACAGTCGCTCGCCGTGCTCGCGGTACCAGCGGGCGACTTCATCGGTGGTGACTGTGCCGAAGTAGATTCGGTGCGGCACGTCGTCGGTTTCGACGCTGGCGAAGTGCACGTCAAGGTTGATGGGGGGCTCGCCCATGCCAGCGCGGGCGATACGCACGAGCTTGTCCAGGGTGAGGATCTCGATGGTCGCGGGCGCGGAGTACCACCGACCGACCTCGGCAGCGCATTCGGTGAGGATTGCCTGGTGATCAGCGTGGATCTCGTTCGACCGAGCGACGGCAAAGACGAAACCCACCTGTGGATCGTTGTCCAGGATCGATTCGATCGCCACGTAGTGGGGCTGGAACCTGTGGTTGAACCGCTGGAGCTCATTCTTGAGCATGTACTTGATCCCGACAGTGAAGGTCTTGACGTCCTTCTCCCTGAGGTTCGCCTTCCCGTCCCTGCTCCACTTCGTCTGGATGAACCAGATCTTGTTCTGGCGCTCGTCGTAGGCAACGGCGTCGATGTCGTGGTCGTCGGCCCCATCGGTGACGAAATCAGCCGCACGCTTCGCTGGGCAATCAGTGAGATACCGGACGACCATGGCGGAGAGGGCCCTGGTGTGGAACTGCTGGTCGCGCTCGGCGCTTGGTACATCCTTAAGGTAGATCTTGTCCTTGAACTCGTTGAGCAGCGCGTCCGAGAGGTTCTTCGCGAAGCGGTCTTGCACCTGTGTTCCTCCAGGGGTGCGGAGAGGGTGGGAACACTCGACATCGTATCGTGACCGGCCCCTGCCTCGCTGTGCTGATTCATTCGATCTGATGACGTGCAACGAGATCGGTCAGTTTGAAGCTGCTTGACGTGTTCGCTTCGTGCGCGGGGAGCGGACGTGGTTGGCGACAGCCGGACAGGTGCGGGCCACGCACAGGCGCCGTTAATGTGGCCGTGCCAAATGCGTGCCAAAGTTTGAGGTCGCAGCCATGTTCTGGCTGTTGAGAGGCTGTTTGGTCTTCGGTCTCCAAAACCGAGGGTTGCAGGTTCGAGTCCTGTCACTCCTGCAAGACCAGCATTATCCGAACACCGGGCCGCGATTCGCGGCCCGGTGTTCGGCGTTTCGGGCCCCAAATGACTGAAGCCTTTCAACTCGGTTATCGATCGAGACTGTTCGAAGTGATGGTCTGCATACTTTCGCTCGTTGATCTCGAGGGCGCGGACCGCGCCGACGGCGGAACTGGTGAGGGTCGGGCAGCGGCGAAGCAGAGGAGGATCACCCAGGTCTTGGGCTGAGCGGAAGAACACTCGAACAAGGTGCGGGCCGAGTTGTCTTGATGTGGGAGCTGTCAAGGCAGACCGCGGACCAGTCGGTCTCTCCAAGTGCGTGGAGTCCGAGAGCAATATTCGGTGCAGGTAGTCCCAGACGCCGGCCTCGCAAGTCTGCTTAGCCCGGTCGATAGCGGCTCCGGTGGTTACTCAGTTCTTCGCCGCCCTGTCGAATTTCTTCGCTAGCGGAACTGCTCCAGTCTTGCCGGGTCCCATACGCGCTTGGCAAGGGCGAGCACCAGCTCTCTCCGCTCAAGCTGTTCGCCGGTACCGAACTGCTCGTAGGGTCGGAACGGGAGATCGCCGCTCTGCGCGAAGGCCCGGAATCGCGGTTGGTGCTCGTACGCTGCGGTAGTGAGGCTGGCCGCGTAGAGGTTCTGCTTCGCGTAGTGGGGTGCTTTCTCCTCGAAGGGCTTGTCCTGGAAGCTGCGATTCACATCCGCTGGAAGCAAAACCAGCCCGGCAACGTGGTTGCGCCACTGGTCGAACTCTTCACGGCTCGGGCACTCTTCGGCATACCGTTCATGCTCGTTCGCCCAGACATGCTCGATATCGCAAGCGTTCTTAGATTTGCGGTCGACGTACCTGTCGAACAGGTCGGGAAGCCCCGACTGCACCTCGGTATGCGCAGTCAACCTTGCGAGCAGGTGATAGATGTACCGCTTGCTGAACTGGTTCAGCCGGAGGTCGCGGATGCCGGATCGATTCCGGCGCGAGCTGCCTGTGAGCGAGACTTCGGTTTCGTCCTGTTCAAGTCGCTCCCGCAGCAAGTCGATCAAGTCAGGCAGTGATCGACCGCGGATCTCGCGACACAGCAACCACATCGCGTAGCTCACGTTCGAGTAGCTGACTCGGATGTAGTTGACGACGCGGCGCATCAACCAGATGTCGAGGAAGGTCGCGGTCGCTGCGAGCTTTCTGCGCACTGTCTCGTCGTCGTCTTCAGTGGACAACGATGCCAGTAGCACCGTGCTCTGCCAGGTGAACTCGTTGTGCTCGTTGTAGTAGACAGCCTCAAGGCCGGGCGTGTAGATCCGGCTTGCCTCGAGGATTCGCCGGTAGGCGCGGGCAAAGAACGGGAACTCCGCCGTCATCAGCCGTAGGTTGCCCGCAGACTCACCGGCACCAATGCGGTCAGCGTTGTCGCGGAGCCATCGGTGGAAGGTCGAGCCGATCAGCTCCCAGTCGCGGTCGACCGCGCCGGCCTTGCGCTCTCGGGTCGAATCGGCGTACTTCGCGCGCAGCCACGCCTTGACACAGGCGGCGTCCCTGTCGGAGTTCGGGTCGGGTTCCCAGGAGATGAGGTCGAGAACCGTCCGTTTCCAGGCCCGGTTCGCGTTCGAGCGGTCCTCGTCGGCTTCGATGGGAGCCAAGAGGTATGCCTTGAGCATGTCGACTGGACTGAGTGGTTTGCCGCGGTCGTTCATGGTCTCGAAGATCGAGTACGCGTGGGCGTCCGTCTCGGTGGCGATCTCGATCAATCCCACGTTGGCGATCAACCAGTAGACGAACGTCGCAAGGCCTTCGCCGAGATCCTCGGCCAGATCGAGGCTTTCCAGGTCGCGGTACCGGGCGAGGATGGTCCGGATGGACTCGTCCTTGCCGTCGGCGGTGTAGTCCTCGCCGTTGAACAGGGCCCGGAGCACCGGAACGCGTTCGGCGATGTCGAGGTTGAACTTCTTCTCGCCGTAGTCGTCCGAGTAGATCAAGGGCTCGATAGTGGAGGTCACGTCGAGTCCTCGCCGCTGTGCCTCGCGGTATAGATAGATCAGCAGCAGCGTCAGTGAGGTGACGCGCTGCTGGCCGTCGACCAGGTAGCTCTTGTTGCTGCGCTTGGTGACGATGATGGAGCCGAGGAAGTAGTCGCCGTATTCGCTCGCCGCTTTCGGCGCGTCGCCGTCCCGATAGAAGGTCGTGAACTTTGCATGCAGGTCGGAGACGAGTTCCTCGATGTTCTCGCGGTCCCATTTGTATTCACGCTGGTACTCGTCGATCGCGAACGACCGAGTCTGCAGCAGCTCCTTGATGGTGCGGTAGTGCGGGGAAATGCTGCTCACGCTCGGCGCCTCTCCGGATGGTCGGGTTCGTGTGGTTCTGATCGGCGTTGCCGGGGCAGGAGGTGCGGCGCTCCCGGGCCCGCCCACGAACCGCCCTCGGGCCACGCGACGAGTACATCAAATATGTTCTTCAGTGCTTTGATCGTCCAGGGCTCCTCTGGAGGTTGCTGGGAGACGAGCACCATGACGGCCTTGCCTCCGCGGCAGCGCATGTACGAGACTTCGAGCAGGTCTACTGCCCCCCGGCGGAAACGCCCATAGTCGAAGCCGCTCACTTCGAGGACCTCGAACACGGTGGTCACACCATCAAGCTCATACCAGGCGTCCACACCGTCCTCCTGCCCGGCCTTCCCGCCGTCGACTTTCCGGCGACGTTGCAGATCCGAGTAGATCTGCGAACGCAGGATCTCGTGGTCGGGATCCTCACGCTCCGTTTGGATCCGCTCGGTGATGTGCATCGACTCGAAGTCATCGGCAGTCATCGCCGACCATTCGACGATCTGCTCCGCATCAGCCATCGCCATATTCTTCGCTTCCTCTACCGTCACGGGGTCGGGGTTCTGTCGCATCGGTGCTGCCTGCTGACGCGGACGAACACCGGCTTCGATCTGGGAGTAGGTGAGGTCGGGCTGCCCGGTGTCGTATCCGATGACCTCCCAGCGGTCGGCACTCAGGACGAGGCCGACGCCTCGGTGCCGGATAACGCAGCGCATTCCGGGAAACTTGAAGATGCTGCCCTGTTTCAGGAAGACCGGAACCATCGCACGAAGTTCCGCCGCTGCTGTGGCCCGCAAGCCGCCGTGGTGCTGGATGAACTGTTCACACGCGTCGCCGGAGACCCGCACCCATTCAGTGGACAGGAGCTCGGGCAGCGTGAATTCGGCGAAAGGACCGTCCTTCGCGATTCGTCCGAGTTTTCGCCCCGTGTGCGGCGGGGTCGGAGCTGGAAATCCGTCGCAGTCCTCGTGCCGACACCAGCCGTCGGCGCCGGCGCTCGGATGCTCGCATTGCTCGCCGGTCCTCCGGAACCGAGTGCACCGGCCCTCCGAACGGGCCCGTTCCAACCGGAACGAGGGCGGCTCCGGGGCATCGGGCCGCAGTACACCGGGCAGGTCATCGTGATGGAGGATGGTCAGTGTCCGCGTCGCACGGGTAAGGGCGATGTAGAGTTCCTGCTCGCCCGCGTCCGATGCTGAGATGAACGCCCGCGGTTCAGCGATCAGCACATGATCGAACTCAAGCCCGCGTGCCTCCCGTCCGGTCAGTACCAAGATCGGCGAGACGGGCAGTTCCGGCGATGACCGCACCTCCAACGCTGCTCGGATCTCGGTCTCCCAGTCACGTGCCCGTGGGTTCTCGGTCCTGCCGGGCACGATGATCGCCACGCTCCGCTCCGCGCCTTCGTTTCGGAGCAGCACCGCGGCACGATCAGCTGCGGCGGCAACCGGGTCTTCCGTTCTCACGGTCGTCACCGAATCACCGTCACGCGGCAGTACGGCGACCGGAATGGCGGTCCCCGGTGACAGCCGCCTCCCCAACAGGGCCGCGAGGTCCATGATCTGAGGCGGCAGGCGGAAACCGGCCTGAAGTTCGACAACCTTTGACCGCGATCGCGGGGCAAGGGTCCGGGCGAGTTCTTCCCAGTCAAGGTACGGATACGGGGCGAGACGCTGCGCCAGGTCGCCCATGACGGTCATCGACCCACTCGAGCACCGCCGCGCCAGCTCCCGGGCCTCCATCGGTGTCACGTTCTGGGCCTCGTCGATGACAAGATGATCCCAGGCCGACTTCGGCTCGGCCCCTTGCAGCAGGTATCGAAGTTCCTGCAAGCAGACGCGGTCCTCATAGGTCCATCGTCGCCGCTTATAGCGGTCTACGCGATCGCGGAGCTGATGCAGTTCCTCCTCCGTGGCGATACCGGAGCACACTCGTCTCAGCACGACTTCACTGCGCAGCAGGCGCTGCAGCACGTCGCCTGGATTGAGCTTCGGCGTCATCACGTCGAACAGCTCGTCCCGTTCGCATTTCTCCCGGATCTTCTCCGAGTAGTCCTCCTCGATCTTCGGATGGTCACGTCGGAACACATCGTTCAGCAGTGCCACGAAGCGGCTGCGCCACCGAGCCGCCCGGTCGTTGTAAGGGGCGTCAGCGTCCATTTCCTCCGTGAAGATCTTGAGGATGCTCGCAACGGGCACCTCGATCCAGGTCCCCCTGAACGCGAGTGAGAAGACGTCGGAATTCCTACAGAAGCGCGCAACGCGCACCTCGGGGTTCGCGATGCAGTCTTCGAGGGCACGACGCAGCACTGCCGCCATGCGCGGCCCCGACTTGAACTTCCCGACCAATCCGGTGTCATGGTCGGCATCCCGTGCGTTCCACAAGTTGGGGAGGTCGTCCCGGCGTACGTCATCGACGCCCAAAGACGCGAACGCGCCGGCGAGGTACTGGACGAAACGCTGGCTGGGGCCGAGCACCAGGATCCGGTCACGGCGCAGGGGCGAACCGGTTCTGCGGAGCATTCGCGCGATCCGGGGGATCCCGACCGCTGTCTTGCCGCTGCCCGGTCCTCCTTGGACGACGAGCACCCCCTCATGCGGATCATCGACGATCTCGAGCTGCTCCCGCTGGATCGTCGCGATGATGTCGCGCATCGAACTGTCGCGTCCACGGGCCAGCTCGATCAGCAGCGGATCGATCCACTCGGTTCCACTCTCCGCCGCAGTGTCGAATCCAGCGGCGCCCGGGTCGCTGCCGAACATATCGCGAAACTGCGTGACCCTGCGGTCTCGGCAGGTGATCTCGCGCTTGAACAGCAGGCCGTTTCGTTCGCGTTCGCTCGCACGGAACCACTTCATCCCCTGGTCGGAATCCCAACCGACCACCAGGAGATCGAGATCGGGATTGCGAACAGCCTGACGACCGACATAGAACTCCTGGTTCTCGTCCGCATCCTCGTCTTCGGCTGCTTCGGAGACGACGCGGAAGAGCACCAGACTGTCCTCGGGCGAGTCGTACATGGCGTTCTTCGCGGCCCCGGCGCTGAAAAGCGCAGCGCTGGCTTTCGGCGCGCCCGCGGACGCTGCGAACTCGCCGGCCGACGGTGTCGTTCTGCGCATGTCGTCCCAGCACGCGTAGACGTGCTCGACGCCCGCCTGCTCGGCGACTATCACAGGATTGGAATCCGGTGCCACCGGAGAGTTCTGACGTGCTGGCATACGAGGAGGGGCCTTCCAAGTCGCGATTCGGAGAAGGGGCGGCTCCGGGAGGGGTTCACCGACTCCTCCGAACAGACCACTTGAAACAACGGGCTACAAGTGGGTCCACCGAGAGTGTAATCGAAGCAGTGCAGTACGTGTGATTTCGATTCCCAGCGTCATTGATCTGTCAAGATCTCCAGCGGCGGCAGGCTGTCCACGATCGCCATGGTCTCCAGACTCACCGTCACAACGCGTTTGAGCAGGTCGATGATGTAGCGCGGATCGTCGGACCAGTCGTTCGGATCGTTGACGATACCGCTGGCCTTGTCGGTGCGGACGTAGTAGCGGTCCATGATCCACTCGACGGCCGAGCGTGAGCCGATCTGGTAGCGGTCGACGGCCTCCGGGATGCCAGCGAGCGTGACGTGGGAGTTGTAGACGATCCGCGTGCGATCTTGCCTGGACGCGAATCGCATCTTGCGGTCGACGCGGTAGAGGTCGGCCCGGTCGGTCGGGGCGGCTTCGTCAATGATCTCTCGGATGCCGAGGTACGGCTCGACCGTCTCGTATGCGAGGTGCAGCTGCATGAGCCGGCTGCCCGAACGGGCAAATTCGTGGAACTGCGCGACCTTGGGGATCCGAGGCAGGGACTTCTTCAGGTCCGCTTCGAACTCCGAGCGGTACTCCGAAGAGTGCAGGATGCCGTAAACGTAGTGGAAGATGTCGTCCTTCGAGATCGAGCTGTCGCGGTAGGTCTCCTGGTAGTCCCTCAGAGCGGCGTCGGTGATGTTGTCCGCCCGAACGTACCCCTCACAGGTGTCGCCGACGGCCAGCGTGTCTGACTCCAGACGGTGATAGGTATAGCGGGCGAAAAAAGGGCCAATGCTTTTGGTACCCACCGCATGAAGGTCGGGGATCGCATCGACAGCAAGCGTCGAAAATGGCTCCTCGGAGCTGGTGCCCGTGATGTAGAAGCCGTAGTTCTCCCGGGAGACGTCGGTGAACATCTGTGCCAGCTGACCGATTCGATGGTTCAGGTCGCGGTCGAAATAGACAGCCTGGCGGTTGAATGGACGGTAGACTCCCGCGGTTATACGACTCGGGTCGAACTCGAGCCTCTTGGACTGTGCCGCCTTGGCAAGCAGACTGGAGGACCAGCTGATGCGCCCGGGATTCCCGTGGACCAGTCCCTCCACCCGCCGCACTCGTTCAGCCGCCGAGCCACTCAGAGGTCTATGGATCTCGATTTCCACAATTTGGCTATTGTAGAAATCAATCATCGACCGCATGTTCTCTGCGATCTTGGTTTCGGAGTACCCGTATACCCACGGGTCTCGGTTTGTCTGCAGTCCCGTCGTGATCAGTTGGAAGACGGGTTCCGCGTCTCCTATGGGAGTCCTGCTTCCTGCGGGACGGAATGTTTGAAACCGCTTGTTCCTCTGGTAAATCCAGTCATCGGCTCCGTCGGCATCGATCTGCCGCCAATCCAGCGCGTCCAATCCTCTTCGGCTGAGACGCGTGACCTCGTGTCCGATTATCTCGAGTTTTCGGCTTCGGCTGTGATACTCACCGATGTCTCGGTAGAAGAGGCGGCACCCATCGCCTTCGGCCGCGCTACCGCCTTTGACCAGAAGGAGCACCGCGACCCCTGCCCGGCTGCTGGAACCGAAGATCTTGCCGCCTTCCTTCCTCGAGAGCTCGCCGGCGGTCCGCTGGTTGCCTCGGAGGTTGAAGCAGTAGATCGCGTCGAACTCTTCGGTGAGGGTGCGGCGCAGACCAGCCGCGGTGTTCCCGTCAATGAAGCCGTTGTTCAGCACGAGGCAGATCACGCCGCCGTCCTCGATCCGGTCGCTCGCCCAGCGCAGTGCCCGCACGTACGAGTCATAGAGCGAGTTCTTGTTCGTGGCAGTCGACTTGGCGGCATACGTCTCGCGGATGCGTCGGTCGAGACCGGGATACTTCAGGTTCTGGTTGCCGTCGTTCTGGTTGTTCTGACCTACGGAGTACGGCGGGTTGCCGGTGATGACGATGATGCGAACGCTCTGCTGGCGGACCGCGCGCTCGGTGTTGCCGCCCAGCACGCCGTCTGCAGCCTCAGTCCGGCCTTCGTAGAGCTGGAACGTGTCGGTCAAGACCATGCCGTCGAACGGCTGGTACCCCGCTTCCCCAAACCTGCTGTGGAATGCCTCCTCGATGTTGACCGCGGCAATGTAGTAGGCGAGCAAGACGATCTCGTTCGCGTGCAGCTCATTGCGGTACTTCCTGACGAGGTCCTCGGAACGGATGAGACCCGATTGGAGGAGCCTGACGATGAAGGAGCCAGTGCCTGCGAAGGGGTCGATTACTTGGACCCCTTCGTCACTCAGCGAAGCACCGAGGTACTTCCGCAGCGCCTGGTCGGTGAGTTGGAGGATGAAGTCGACAACCTCGACCGGGGTGTAGACGATGCCGAGCCGATCGGACACCTGCGGCATGGCGTTCCTGAAGAATTGCTCGTACAGCTCCAGGAGGATCTTCTGACGCCCCTCGGGGTTGTCGATGCCTTCGATGCGAACTCGGATCTGTTCGTAGAACCGTTTCAGTTTGTCGCGCTCCGAGTCCAAGGCTTGGTCGTCAAGCGCTTCAAGCACGGTCTCCATGGCTTCAGAGACCGGGTTGTGCGTGGCGAACTCGTACTGTTCGAAGAGCGCGTCGAAGACCGGTTTCGTGATCAGATGCTGCGCGAGCATCTCGATCGCATCATGCTCTGAGATGGAGGGATTGAGGTTCGAGCGCAAAGCGGCGACGAACGTGCCGAACACTGCTCGCTTGCCCGGGAGTTCGAGGGCACTTCGAATGCGGGCCATGTGGTCGCCCGCAATGTCCGCGACCTCTTTGGCCCATTCCTTCCAGTAGACACGGGTGCCCACCTTCTGCACGATCCGTGCGTAGATGGCGTTTCGCCACTCCTCGACCGACGGCACGCCGCTCCGGGCCGCCTGCACCAGGTTCCCGAGAGCGTCCGAGTCGTAGTCGTCGTCAGCGATGTGGCCGGCCAGAATCCGATCGGAGCGGGACTTGTTGAGTC
Organism: Glycomyces lechevalierae; assembly: GCF_027622945.1. Classification (GTDB taxonomy): domain Bacteria; phylum Actinomycetota; class Actinomycetes; order Mycobacteriales; family Micromonosporaceae; genus Glycomyces; species Glycomyces rutgersensis. The sequence goes on from NZ_JAPZVQ010000018.1 coordinate 59,649, forward strand.
CGATCCGGTTGATTTCGGCATTGAACCGGTCGTCATGGGAGCGAAGGGCGTTCAGAACCTGCCACACCGCCTTGTAGCGCTCGTTGTCGTCGAGAGCCTCGTTCGGAGGAACGCCTTCCGGAACGGCGACAGGCAGGATGATGTACCCGTATTCCTTCCCTGGCGCCCTTCTCATGACGCGGCCCACGGCCTGGATGATGTCGATGATCGAGTTGCGAGGGTGGAGGAACAGCACCGCGTCGAGCGCCGGAACGTCCACTCCCTCGGACAGGCATCGGGCATTCGAGAGGATTCGGGCGGTCGCCTTGCCCGGATCGGCTTTCAGCCATTCGAGCGCTCTGCCGCGCTCCAGAGCGTTCATCGTTCCGTCGACATGCTCGACTTCGCAGCGGAGGCTCTCCTCGGCGGCTCCACTGAGCCGCTCGGTCACCTGCGAGAAGACTTCGGTCAGGTGCTTCGACGCGGCGATGTTCCGCGCGAAGGCGACAGCGCGCCGCATTGGCGCCTCGCCGGGACGGAACCCGCTCTCCGAAATCGAGGGGCCAAGGCGCTTGCGGAGTCCATTCCAGACTCCTATGATCTTGGCCGCGTCTGCGACATTGAGCTCCATATTGTCGTCGGCGAGTTCCATCTGCATGGTTCTTGCCGCATAGCTCGCGTCGACGGCCAAGACCAGGACCTTGTAGTCCGCGAGCAGCCCGGCTTCGACCGCTTTGCCGAAGCCCAACTCATGGAACTCGGGTCCGAACCTTGCCTCGTCGTCCATTGAACAGAGCTGGATGCTCTGCCGCTCGGCATCGGCCTTGGCGGGTTCGGTGAAGATGCGCGGTGTCGCGGTCATGTAGAGGCGCCGTTCGGCGGCGATGTAGGCCGGATCGTGGATCCGGGTGAAGTTGGACTCGTCCCGGCCGGTGAGCGCGGCACCGGTGGTGCGGTGCGCCTCGTCGCAGACGACGAGATCGAACGTCTCGAGGCCAGCGGCTTGGGCGGCTGCGATGGTGGGCAGGGACTGGTACGTGCAGAAGACCGTCGTCATGCCGGGCCCGTAGCTGCCGCCGCGGATGCGATCGAAGAGCTTCGCGGCACTCGTCGTGGCGGGCAGGGCGAGGTCGTGCACAGCCTGATCGCCGTAATCGACCTGACGAGACTGCTTGGAGACCTTCGGATCCGAGCAGACCGCGAAGGGCCGCAAGGCGGTCTCGGCCTCAGAGACCCATTCGCGCATCGTCTGCGACAGCAAGGCGATCGATGGCACCAGAACCAGCACGCTGATGGGATCCTCATGCGCGGAGGCGAGCCTTTCGGCGATCTTGAGCGAGGTCAGGGTCTTGCCGGTACCGCAGGCCATGGTGAGCCGGCCGCGGTCGTGCGTCTCGAATCCGGTGAGGACGGCTTCGGTCGCCTCTTCTTGATGCGGCATAAGCGACTTCTTGGCGTGCAGGTACTGCGGATCGAGGCGCTCTCCTGCGGCCCATGCATGCTTGGCGGCGACCTTGCCCCAGTCGATCGGGCTTGTGTCGAGTTGGGACATACCGACCCTGGTCACCTCGACCTGCTGGTCCGCGAGGGCGGCCTCGGCGTTCGGGCCCCACTTGTCGGTGCTGGACACGACTATGCGCCGGTTGATGCCCTTCTTGCCTGAGGCCGTGAAGAAGGAGTCGAGGTCGGCCTTCCGGATGACCTTGTCCGGTCCGTAGAACTTGCACTGGATCGCGCAGAACGCTTCGGATCCCGCTTCCCGCGCCACTAGATCGATACCGGTATCGGTGGCGTTGCCTTCGGCAAGGGGGGAATCGGCCCACATCCACACCTCGGAAAACTGCTGCCGCCATTGCGGGTCAGTGCGGAAGAAGGAGAGCATGAGCTGTTCGAATCGACGACCGCGCTCGGCGTTGCTCTGCGACGCAGCGCGAATGTGGTCGAGGATGTCTCGGACGGTTCCGGCCATGACGTTGCCCCCCAGAGGAAGAGACGACGCCAGACACGCCCCCGTACCTTGCGTGACGCCACAACTACATGAGGGACACTAGCGTATGGCATGCCTGTCCACAACCCTCGCTGTCGCCTGCCGACCTCCGAGGCCGACCGAGCGGCATCCGACCATTGAGGCTTGCGACGATCACCGAACTGCCGTAAATTCCTTGAAGGTCCAGGGCTGACTCCACTCCCCCTCGAAGGCGGAATCAATGTCCTCAACGTCCTCAGGCTCGTCCCCCGCTTCTCGTTCAGATTTCAAGTGGGCTGTCGGCGTGACCACTCTCCTCTCGGGCATCACTTCCACATGCGGATCGATGATCACCGCATCGAAGACGAACTCAATACTGGTGATAGTGGTCGTTTTTGTCGCTCTTGCGGTTCTCACCACGGCCGTCGCCGCTCTCCCAGTGCACGCATATATCCAGCTCTTCCGATATCGGATGCGTATTGTCAAGTCGAAATACCTGCAGGACTTGGTGATCGTTGGAGCACAATCGGACACAGGCCCAGTGCTCTCGATCGACGCTCTGTACGTCGATGTCAAATTGCAGGAGCCTCGACGGGGCGCCCAGAAACAGAAGTTCTACGGCCGCTTCGAGGATCGGCGAGGGAAGCGCTCGAGCCTCATCGATTTCCTCGGGGGCGGTGACGCCAACGTCTTTGCCATCTACGGCATGCTCGGGGCGGGAAAGTCGACGCTCTTGCGGGCGACCGCGCTGAAGCTGGCGAAGGCGCACAGTCCCTGGGCGCCCATTCCGATCCTCATCGTGCTCGCGCATCACACCAAGGACATCGTCGCCGACGAGCACATCTCGCTAATTGATGTGGTATCCAACTCGCGATGGCTCGATGCCGACTACATTCCGCGTGAGCAGATCCAGCGTTGGCTGCGGAAGCGCCGCTGCGCGATCATGCTCGACGGACTGGACGAGGTACGAGCCGAGCACCGGCCGATCGTGCTCACCTGGGCCGAGAACCTGCACGGAAGGTACCCGCGGAGCGACCTCGTCGTGACCTCGCGTGAGGCCGGATTTGAGTCGGCTCGGCTCGACGTGCGCAAGATCGTGCTGGAGGTCTGCCCGCTCACTCCGGACCAGATCAGGGCCTTCGTGACCAAATGGTATGAGGCGCTGGGCAAGTCAGGCGAGATGCGCATGTCGGAGGCGAAGTTGGAAGGCACCAGACTCCTGGGGAGTATTCTCGGCACTCCGGCGCTCCTCGAGCTCGCTTCGACTCCACTCTTGCTGCATCTCATCGTCCTCGTCCACCACTACGGGCAGCACGGTCTGCCCGCCGACCGGGACGAGCTCTACGAGGAGCTGATGGGCATGCTACTGCACGAGAGGCGGAAGCACACGAAAGGCGTCGGCCCCGTGAGCGGACTCGAACTGAAACCGAAGCGCTTGATCGCCCAGCGGCTTGCTCTCAAGTTGATGCTCGACAGGCTCGTGGACTTCGATCCGGCCTCAGTACTCGAACAGGTCATCGAGGGGACTGGTCTCGATGTCACCGTCGAGGAGTTGGTGAACGATCTGCGTGAGAACGGACTGCTTTCGAAGATCGATTCCGACACGTACGCGTTCGCCCACCTGTCATTCCAGGAGTATCTTGCGGCGCAAGAAATCTGTGCGACCGGCACGACCGATCTGCTCATCGAGCGGATCGGCGACTCTTGGTGGAAGGAGACTGCGCGCTTCGCCGCGATGCAAGGCGATGCCGACCCACTCATCGACGCGGCTCTCAAGTTGCGGTCGAGTGACGGCTGGGCGCTCGCGATTCGCCTCGAGCATGACTCCGCTGCCCGGGAGCGGCCCGTCCGCGCCGATCTGGCAGCCCGGATCGAGGCGTTCCTCGCCAAGGAGCATCCCGTTGACAGTGTTGAGCACTTCATCGTCTGCACCGAGTTGATCCGGCGCAACCTCGAACGAATCAGGGTCGAAGGCGACGATCTCATTGTCTGCGCAGAACCCGTAAAAGGTGAGTTGTTCCGCTTGTACCGAAGGGTTCAGGAGCAGCGTGGTCTCCACTTCTCAAGGCACGCCGTCGACGCCAACGGCATTGTCAGAGGCCTGTGGCCCGTCGAGGTCGAAGAGTTCCTCGGCTGGTTGAACCGATTCGAGCAGAACGGTCTCGGCTACCGCCTGCCGCGGCAGGTTGAGGCGGCCAAGTACCCGCTGCAACGTTCGCCGAGTATAGAAGCGCACGGGTTGTGGACCGATGAGGGCGGCGCCAAGCCCTTCAATCCGCTTCGGGCAGGCTCGCAGGGCTTCTCGGTTTCACGTGGCACGATCAGCGATCAGATGAAAGCGGACTGGGATTTCATGATCGGCGGTTTCGACCTGTCCGGCAGGCCCGGAACCGACTTCGCGGTCCAACAGATCAGGGACGGATTCGCCGCACTGCAGCAGGCGGTGCAAAGCGCCACGGCGACCGTTCGCGACCTGGAATCCGGGCAGCAGGGCACTGACCCGGCGGCGTCTGCAGCGACAAACCGCCGCCGGGAATACACCGATCATCTGAGTAAGAGGACCAAAGAGCTCGAATCGCTCGTCGACCAGCGGACGATCATGCTGCTCGATGTGATCGCCGTCCTCAAGGAGATCCGTCCGGCCCCACGCCCGGATCCATACGCCCAGCATGATCCGATCTACATCGCGGCGGTCGAAGACCAGATCGAGGCGTTCAAGAACACTGTCACTGCGGCTTTCACCGAATCGTTCAACTGGTACCGGAGTCGCTACCGCGCAAGGGACGCTGAGTCCGACTTGACCGCGAGGGCGGGCGCAGTGCTGCTCTCTCCGCGCCTGCCGACCCGCATGTTGAATCCGGGATCCTTGCGTGCCCACCCTCACTACCTCCACGATGCTCTGCTCGACGCGCAAATGCCGACGCGGGTCTTGCCCGGCGAAGTCCTGCCCCGACTCGGAGAGGTCAGACAGCTCTTCGACACCCCGATGCGGACCGGCAGGCGCCCCGCAGCTCCGCCAAGTCTGATCCAAGATCAGTTGAACCTTGTACAGCAAGCGCTCACGCCGATGCTCGACCGCCGTTCACCACTCGACCTCGGCACGATCGCGACCGCCCGGATCACGTTGTATGCCGCCGCCATGGTGAGCTCTGGAAGTCAGGCAGCCGGAAACCCGGATCCGCTGTGGTCCTGCATCGCCGGACTTACTGCGATCGAGGCACGCCAGACGGGCAAGTCGCCTGCGGATGAGGCGATAGCGCTCATCCGCTTCCCGCTTTCTTCTTGAGCCGACGGAACGATTCAGCCTTCGCATTGTCGGAAGACGCGCTCCTTCCTACGCCAGAGGTCGATGGCGTGTTCAACCAGCGCTTGGGTCCGAGCCGGATCGAGCCAGTCGTGGTTTTCGGGGGCCACAGCCAGGCGTGGGAGGCCGTCGAGGTGGGTGACGTGACCCAGGAGCACCGGGGTGTGCTCGGTGAAGGTCACTCGGAGCGTCGGCTCATGCCATTGCCAGGCGAAGGCCAGGGTGCGGTCCTCGATCTCGCGGTAGCCGAGGACGGGCAGGCCGTCAGTGAAGCGCAGGGTCATCCTTCGACCTCCGCCTCGTGGCGGGCCGCGTGCGACCAGATCCGGGTGGTGTGGTCGACCGCGATCCGGCGCAGGGACTTCGACCATTCGGCGCGGTAGAGGTGGAGCCGGGCGAACGGGGACCCGATCCGGTTGATGTAGCCGAGGTCTACCGCGGGTTCGGGTCCGATGCGGCGGAGTCGAACAGAGGTCGTGGAACCGCCGGCGACCTGGTAGACCTCGATCCGGCGGTGTTCGAGGGTGAAGCGGCCCAGGACGATGCGCTCAGGGTTCATGCCGCACCGCCCCAAGAGAACCCGATCAGGGTGGTGAGCACGTCCCGGAGCGAGTCGGAGCCGATCTTGGAGGCGAGGAGTTTCACCGCCGAGCGGCGCTGGGGGCATCCGTGGGCGCCCCACTTGTGGTTGCACCACTCGCAGCGGAGTCGGCCGAGACCGAAGAAGGTCCGGTAGGGCTTGTGGAGTTCGAGGTCGATTTTGACCGAGGCGGGGACGGGGTCATGGCGTACGCTGAACGAGACCACGGGAGGTTTCCTCTCTGGTAAGGGGCGGGCCGCCTAGTTCTGCCAAGATCCTGCGGCGGCCCGCCGCGTTTGTATTCGGTTGTTCTTTGGGACGCGTGATACACGCGTGCTGAAACTGTTCCACGTCTTTTCGCCGTTTTCAAGGCGCGACACGCCGCCTGCACGAAAACGTCTAGTTCGGGCGGTCCCCTCACGCCTGGCCGGTCGCCTTCTCCCCCAATGAGGTAAGCGACGTCACCGTCAGTCGGCGTGCACGCGTTCGTAGAGTCGGTCCTCGACGTCGAACAGTTCCCGCTCGATCGACTCGGCAAGGGGCGCATCGTCAGTGCGGATGCCGAGCTCGATGTTGCCGTACTCGGCGCTCCAGGACAGGTTCGCGCTGGTGACCAGTACGAAGCGATGGTCGACGACTACGAACTTGGCGTGGTTGCGGACCTTCGTGCCGTCGAAATGCTTGGTGCGCAGCACGATCCCGGGATGCAGGTGCGCGGCGACCTCTTCGGCGGTCGGGGTCCGGCTGCCGGAGGCGGCCGCGTCGGCGTCGAGGTAGACCCGCAGGCCGACCCCCGGCCGCCGGGCCGCCTCGGCGAGGGCCGGCCAGAGCCCTGACGATCGCTGGAAATTGAAGGTGGAGCAGGTGATCGACTGCCGCGCGCCTTCGATGTGGCGGAGGATCGAGGTGGTCAGCGGGCCGGTCTGCGCGAGCGGCCCCGGCATGGTCCACACCGGTTCCACCCGCCCGATCCGGGTTCGGGCGGCGCTCACCGCGTCGAGCAGCGGCAGCAGCCGGTCGGTCGCGATCCGCTCGGCCAGCGGCCGGACGACGGCGCGCCGCTGTGGCGACAGCGCTCGCAGCGCCACCCACAGCGGCTGTCCGTCGGCGAGCCGGTCGGCGAGGTCGGCCGCTTCACCGCCGGTGAGCGTGCGGCCGAGTTCGGCGGCGGCGCTCCGCTCGTCACTGGAAGAAGGCAAGGTGCCGGTGCTCCCCGGGAAGGGGGACGAGGAACCGCCTGTCGAGGAAGCGGTTGGCGCGTTCGCACGAGGTCTCGGAGGCCATCACGCAGCAGTGGCAGGCGGCACCGTGGAGGAAGTCCTCCGGAGACTTCGGGGTCCGGCCGGCGCACAGCGGATCGGACGAGCAGCGCTCGGCCCGGTACAGGCCTCCGCTGATGAGCCCACGCAGGCGGTTCGGCTCGCTCAGCTGCACGAGGCCGCCGAGCGTGCCGTCCGAGTCCGAGGCGGTGGTGAGGATGACCAGTCCGGCCGCGGCCTCACGGTCCTCGGACCCCTGCCAGGCGTACAGCCGCTCGCTCAGGCTCGCCGCGGAGTACCCGCAGGTGAGCGCGCACTCCCGGATGAGGATGTGGGCGAAGGTGTGCAGGAGCCAGTACCGCGGCGGTCTCATCCGGCTGCTCGGCTCCACCGCTTTCGCGGTCTCCGAGAACCGGTTCCGGAAGTTCTGAGTGTGGGCCTCGACGTGGGCCAGCCACAGATCGCTGTCCTCGACCAGGGCCTCCCACGCAGCGATCCGCTCCTCGTCGAACTGGAGGAAGATCCCCTCGCCGCGATCCTCGGTCGCCACTGTCCAATGAGGTTTCTCTCGGGTGAGCGGCACGAGCCTCTGCCCCAGGTCGCCCACACGGTCCATGTCGTCGATCCGGGTGAAGCCGAGGAGCGCGTTGACCTTCCGCAGGCTCTCGACAGCCAGCACCCGGCTGACATCCCTCCCGCCGTCCCAGTCCTGCTCGGTGAGCACGAGGCCGCTGGCCTCGTCGCTGTGCTGGGTCCCGAGCGGGAACTGCTGCTTGAGGTAGTGCCATTCGGGGACGAGCAGATCTATGGGGTCCCAGTTGCGGATCCGCTCCTCCTGGACCTCCTCGGGCTCCTCTGGTGAAAGCGCCTCGTCGACGGCGGCCTGCAAGGTCTCGTCGTCCACGTCTTCGAGGTCGACCTGGCCTTCGACCAAATCGCGGACCATCTCGAGATCGTGCCGGTACTTCGCGAGCTTCTCGCCCTTGGCCTTCCAGAGTTTGAGGGCGAGACTGTCGGCCTTGTCGGCCGTCGACTGGGGCATCACGATGACGGACTGGGTCGCCCCGAACCAAAGGTTCGACGCGCCGATCAGCATCAGCTTGGGCCGGTTGCCGCACCCGCCGCTTTCGAAGGTCCCCAGGTGGGGGTGGCGGCCCCGGCAGAGGGGCAGCTTCGAAGCGCCGGACTCGCCCTGCGCCTCGTTCATCGGCCGGGCGTTCGCGCACTGCGTGCAGCGGATCGTGGCCGCCGCGCCCTTGCCGGAGGTGCGGTCGGTCATCCGAAGTTGCGGGAACGCGACCCCGGTGGGGCAGGGCTTGCCGCCGTGGACCCACCAGTCGTACGGGAACTCGTCGAGATGCCCGTCCGGGCAGGCGAGGAGGTACCGGGCCGGGACGGCCGTCTGCTTGCTCGCCTTGCTCCGGGGCCGGTCGGGGTTCCCATGGCATTTCTCGTGGTAGAAGTGGGCCTTGTCGGGCCGGTACCGCTTCGTGTTGTCGTAGCCGAACTGGCTGATGCGGCCGAGGTTGTCGCATCCGGTGCAGCGCAGCCACTGCGGGAACACGCGGGAGGGCACACCGAGGTCCCGGCCCTCCTCGGAGCCGGTGAACGCCACCGCCTGCCAGGGGAACGGCCGCAGCTCGATGTTCCGCGACTTCAGAAGCTTCGCCACGGCTTGGCGCAGTTGCGGGGCCTCAATGGTCAGCGGCTCGCCGTCGCGCCTGGCCCAAATGCGGTTCCAGTCGTCGAGCCCCGAAGGCATGATCGTGAACTGCGGCAGGTCCATGACGGACCCGGGACCGTAGGTGTACAGCAGCGACGAAGGCCGCCCGGACCCGACCTTCGCGTAGTTCCGGTTCCGTCCCGCGTTGCGTTCGGCGTCGGCATCGCCGAGCGGATCGAGGGCCTGATCTTCGGCTACCGGAGTGAATCGCGATTCCACGTCGGTCATGACGAGGCACCTTTCGACGGCCGCTGCGTCTCCCACTCCGGCTCGTCCCCGGTGCGGTCGTCCAGGTTCGCCTTGATGGGGCTGACGAGCAGGTTGATCTCGGGCTGCACTTCCCGCATCGAGTTCGGCACCTTGAACGGTCCGATGTCCTTGCGGCCGGCCATCGACCGGGCGTTCTCCGGGCTGATCATGAGCGAGCCGAACCGCGACTCGTCGTTCACCCGGTCGTACACCAGCGACCTGGGCTCCAGCTGCTTCTTGCGTTGCAGCCAATGATCGAGCCGGTTGCCCAGCCGCGTCCGGGCGCGTTCGGCGGTCTCGTCATCGCTGGCGCGGGCGATCCGCTCACACAGTTGGTCGATGAGCCGCTGCACGAACGCCGTCTCGTCCTTGATGCGCCGCGCCGCCTGCTCCGGAGAGAGCCCGTCGATCCGGTCCGCTTGCAGCACACGGGAGGCGCTGACGAGGACGCCGTCGAGCCCGCGGTCGAGCGAGGTCTGCGAATACGGCGTCACCGACAGCGCCTCGACCTGCTTGTAGAAGGTCTCGTGGTAGTGCCTGAAGGTCTCGAAGTGCGCGAGGTCCCTCGGTCGGGCCCAGTTCCCGAGCGCCACCACGAGTCCGGGCCGGTCCGCGTCGCGGCCGACGCGCGAGGACGCCTGGATGTACTCGGCGGTGTTCTTCGGCTGGCCCACCACGAGCATGAGCCCTAGCCTGGTCACGTCCACGCCGACTTGCAGCATCGACGTCGCCAGCACCGTGTCGAGCGGCAGCCGCTCGCGCTGGTCGACCTCTTCGCCGCGGCTCGCCGCCGCCCCTGCCGCGCGCTTGGCTGCCGTGGAGTCGAAGGCCGGGTCGAACGGCACCGCCATCTGGTCCAGCGAGGCCCCGATGTCGGCGGAGGAGACGCGGGAGGTGAGTTCGGCGCTGTTCAAGTGCCCGAACGCGGTTCCCGACCGGCGCGGCAGCTTCGACCATTCGCGGCCCTTGCTGAGCAGCGTCTGGATGTCGTCGCCGAGGAAGCGGGTCATGCCGGCCAGTTCGCGTGTGGCGCTGAAGTAGCCGACGAGCGTCATGTACGGATCGGCCTCGTTCGCCTTGCCCGTGTTGATGAGCAGTTGCCCGGCGGCGAGGAGCACTTCGGCAACACGGATCTCCGCGCTCGTGAGCCGGACCCCGGTGCTCGCTACGCCGATGTAGCGGCGGCCCGGGTGCTTCGCCGAGATCGGCAGCTCCCGGGAAAAGAAGGTGTCCCCGGCGTCGATCACCTGCGGCGGGAAGATCTGGGTGTCCCTGCCGTACAGCGCCCGCACCTGGTCGTTCGCGTTCCGGGCGGTCGCCGTGGAGGCCACCAGCATCGGACGAACCGGATCTCCCTCGGCGGTGGTCCACGCGGCGGCGGTGTCCACGGCGGTCTCGAAGAGCCCCACGGTGGTGCCGAGCGAACCGGTGATGAGGTGGAGCTCGTCCTGGATGATCAGGTCAGGCGGGCGCAGGCGGCCGGTCCGGCGCACCCGGGCGGCCGGGTGCTTCCCCTTCCGGGGGTGCTTCCCGTCAACGGCGACGTCGCACTTGGCGTAATCGGGGTGCACGTAGCAGTGCCTGTCGCAGTACTTCGAGACGTACCCGAACAGCGCGGCCGCTTCCCCTTCGCGGGCGAGCCGTGCGAACTTGTCCACGGTTGCGATGATGAAGGCGGGCGCGAGACGGTAGATCTCCTCATCGACGGTAAGTACCGGCAGGCCCTCTCCGGCCTCGCCGCCTTCGGCGAAAGGGCATTCGGCGAGCTCGTCACCGCAGTAGACGCGCACCCGGCGCTCGATCGGGTCGGCCTTGATGTTGCCGACGCCGATCTTCTCACCGCACCAGGGACAGCGCTGAATCTGAAGGACCGTGAGCCGGTGTACGGCGCCCTCGCTGTTCCTGGCCTTTGTGATCTCATCGCTGGCTTCATCGAACCGCTTGGGGCTCACGCTGGTGCCGACCCACAGCCCAATGCGAAACGGCTCGGTACCCCAGGTGCCGGGGTCGTCGACCCGGACTTTCTCCGCCGCGCACATGAGCGCGGTGGCGCGCTGGAACTGCTGCGAGGTCAACAGCCGCAGGGTGTACCGCATGATGACGGCAACTCCGGCGTTCCCATCGAGAGGCCCGGAGTCACTCTGGACGACGCCTTGGAGCCGGCGGATCGCGAACGTGAACGCCGCCAGACCGAGGTAGGCCTCGGTCTTGCCGCCGCCGGTGGGGAAGAACAGCAACTGCGCTCGCGCCAGGTTTCCGGACCGGTACTTCCAGGTGGGATCGGTCATCATGCGGATCTGCGTGAGGATGAACGCCAACTGGAAGGTGCGCCAATGGTGCGGGGTCTTCTTGGCGAGCACCTGCTCACGCGCCTCGTCCATCGTCACCGTTGCGTCGGCGGTGCGGATCGCGGCGATCTGCGTCTGGACGCGCTGCGCGGCCATGACCTCGTTCATGAACCGGAAGCACTGCTGTGCCTGGGCATCGGCGAGCAGGAAGTCGAGACCGTCGGCGAGCTGCTCGTGGACCATGCGGGCGTCCTCGACCGCGTCGAGCGCTTCATCACGGAGGTGCGCGGGCAGGCCCTCAGCCTGGGTCCTGCGTTCCTCCAGCCAGTCGGCGTACCCGGCGACGATCGGCCGCAGGCCCGAGTCCAGCGCGTCCGGACCGGCATTCGCAAGCACCGTCATGTCCTGGAGCACGCCGGGGACCTCCGGCGCATCGGTCTGCGGGGTCTCGGAGACCGGCAGCCATGTCGTCCACACGCGCTTGGCGCGGCGGGCCGAGAGGTCGTCTTCGGGGGCCTTGTCCCAGTCGGTCTCCCAATCGGCCGAGCAGGTCCGGCCCTGCGCGAACTCGAGCCGGTTGCGGTACTGGAGATCGAGGCGGCGGATCTCCTCGACTTCGTCAGGCGCCCAGTCGGTGTCAACTACGAGGTCGCGGACCGGCAGAAAGACGGCGTCGCCATCGGCGGAGGCCTCGAGCTTCGTCTGGTACAGCCAGGCGTTGACCGGGATCTGGCGCGGCGTCTCCCGGTCATTGCACAGTGCCATCTCGATCGTGGCGCAGCTGTGGTCAGGTGAGTCGTAGCGGTCGATGCGGATGACGATGGCGTCGCGGAGATGCACCTCGGCGGTCTGGCCGGGGACGAGGTCGGCGAGGCGGATCACCTTGGGAATGTTGAAGTTCTCGCGCTTATAGCGGCGGCCGGACCTCGGTTTCGGGCCGTCTTCTTCCTCGTCGCTTTTGTGGACGTTGTAGGTGCCCCACGAGGCTGTGACCGTGAAATACTCCAAGTCGGTTGGCACCTGGAAGCGCAACCCCATCGAGGCCGGGATCATCAGGCCGCGCTGCTGCGGGATGTCGTCGACTATGTCTTCGTCAGACTCAGCGGACGAGTCGTCCACGCTTGAGACCGGCACGCCGCGACTGATCTCGTCCTCGGCCGATTCGGCGACATCGAGTGCGGCGTCATCATCGTCAGCGCTGGTTAGCTTTGTCTTGCCGGGCTTGATCTTGGCCGGGGCGATCCGCCCGACGAGATAGGCTGCGTCTGGCTGCCCCTCGAGGATCTCCTCCGGTCCGCCTGCGGGACCAAGGATCTCGCGCTCGAAGATGTCGGCCAGATTCTCGCGAGCAGTCCAAGATGACCCATCAGGCGAGTGCTTGACCGCATAGGTCGAGCGGCCGCCTCCGGTCGGGTCGACTGACACGTAGTCGTCCAGGTTCACTCGTCATCCTCCTCGGCTTCAACCTCGGGCGCTTCGCCTTGCAGGGCGACCCTACGGTGATTCTCCTTGAGGAGTCTGTCGAATACCTCGACTCTGGCTTCGCGCGAGAGCGTGAATCGGGTCATGCGCCGATACTCATGGAAGCCGTGGTCGGGATCAAAGTCCCAACCGTAGGCAGCGAGCACGGCACGGTCGAGTTCCACATGGATCTCACGGAGACGGGCAACATCGCGATCGGCGGAGTCACTGACATCGGGGTCATTGAAAAGGTTGTAGAGCTTTGTGAGGCCGAGGTCGCGGCGGAGCATGATCTCCCGGCGCTCGGTGTCGAGAGTCCGGCCGATCTCATCGAGAGAACCGGCATCGAGCGGACGCGGGAAGGTCAGGAAGACGTCAGAGGGGGTGTAGCGGACATCCGTGCGCATCGAAGATGCGTATTTGACCGCCCAGAGCTGGTGCAGGCCCGAGGAGAGAACAGCCTGGTCGGCGTAGGAATCAGTCGCGAAGACAACTGCTGCTTCGCTGACCACTTGGCCTGTTGGCACCCGCAGGGGCATGACCGTCTTGCTGACCCGGGCAATTGCGAGCACTTGGTCGAGATCCGCAATCGCCTTTCGCAATGCCGGGCGCTGTCTAGTGAACTGCCACCAGGGAGTTTTTCGGGCGTGTGCGGCGCCTTTTTCGCGCTCTGGCTTAACAGTCTGACATACCCGCTCGAACGGGAGATCGAAGACACGTGCTTCCTCCTCGGTCTTGGCGAAGAAGTCAATTACCCATCTCGGAGGTGAACTATCGGGACGCTGATTGAGATCCTCACCGTTCAAGTAGGGAAAGAGAACCTTCTTGTTGTTGGGATCGACTTCGATCCATGAAGAGGCTTCTTCTGGAGTGATTACGAATCCAAGACCGAGAACATAGCAACCAGTGAACGCCATGTCAGCGTTCTCCCTCAGCCGCTTAGGCGGACGCTCCGGGCTCCGTGCAGGGTCGAGCATAGTGATGATCCAGTCGGCCTTCTTGCCGTCGGCGATCCGCTTCACGCTGCCCGAGACCGGCCCGAAGGAACCCCAAACCGCCGCGAACTCGAGGTTGGCAGTCTTGACAGGCCAGTTTCGGCTCTGAATTGCCCGAGTGATGGTAAAGCCGCCCGCATCGAGTCGATCGAGGCCGACCTCTCTTGTGTCGCCCTGGGCGATGGTGTTGGTGGCGATCAAGCCGAGGTTCCCGCTCCCGGTCAAAAGTTCCTTGGTGCGGAGGAAGAAGTACGCGACGAGGTCGGCGCTGCCCTTCTGCCCTCCGGCGAGCCGGTTGACAAACCAGTCGCGGACGTTGGTACCCATCGCGCCGGTGATCTTTTGGCCGCCGACGAAAGGCGGATTGCCGATGATGGCGTCGAAGCCCTTGTGGTCGACGATCACATCTGGCGCAGCGAGGACCCAGTGGAGCGGTTTCCAGCGCTCGTAGTCGGTCTCAACCGTCGGAGTGAGTCCGACTTCGAGGATGCCGTCGAGCATTGCTCGGTCGGGCTCTCCCTTCTTCGGATACGCCAGGCCGACCGCGATACGCAGGTCTTCGTAAGACTCCTTGAGCTTCTTCCCCGGCTTGCCGCCGAGCCGCAGCCCGGCTGCGATGACTCCATCAGCGATGTTCGTCAGTTTCGCGGTCAACTCTCGCTGCCGCTCGACCTGTCGCCGCTTCGCTGCTACCGAGCGCTGCGGGTCGGAGTTGTCGACCTCGCTGGCGAGGCTGCGTCGCAGCGCCGTGACCTTGTCCAGGACCTCTTTCGTGTCCATACGGTCCACGAGCTTGTCCGGGCTCTCGGAGGCGATGTCGAAGAGCGTGGCCGGTGCCGAGGTCTCGGGTTCGAGGCTCATTGTCTCGATCTGCTTCGGATCCACGATGCCGAGCAGGGAGTTGCCGCAGAAGATCTTGTCGTCCACGAACGAGAACGGCAGGTCCTTGTCAAGCGAGACAAGCCAAAGGGAGAGTTTGCACATCTCCACTGCCAGCTCGTTGATGTCGGCTCCGTACAGGCATTGGGCGACGACCTTCCGGAGGGCTCGCGTCTCCATCTCCTTGGGCGTTCCAAAGACGTCGCCTTGCTCCTGCCATGCCTTCACCACCTCTCCCGCCAGGAAGCGTGCCGCTGCGACGAGGAAAGCTCCTGAGCCGCAAGCGATGTCGGCTACCTTGAGCGCCAGGATCTGATCGCTGTGGAGCCGTACCCACTGGCTGTCGTCATCGGTCTGGTGCGGTCCGACCTCGTACACCAACGGCTTCAGCGCGTGCTCGACGACTTCGTCGGCGAGCTCCTTCGGCGTGTAGTGCGCGCCCGCGTTCGCCCGTGACGGAGTCTCGACCACCATCACTCCGCCGGGCATGACGACCAGCGGCCTGCCGCGCAGGTCGCGGCGGATGATGCCGATGAAGGGCCGCAGCTGCTCCTGCAGCTTCGGGTCCATCGAGACGGCGCGGATCGCGGTCTCGACGTCCTCGACCTCGGCCTTGAGGGCCTTCGCCAGCGCGTTCGCCGCAGGTGGCTCCGCGGCCTTCTGGTTTTCCTTGGCCCACTTGATGATCGCCGCTGCGAGCTTGGCCTCGCCCGCGTGCTTCGCAGCGATGTCTTCGAGGACGCTCAGCGGGATCTCGGGTTCAGCGCCGGCCTTACCGATCAGTCCGACGGTGATTTCCTCGACGTCGGCGGCGGAGTAGCCGAGCAGGCCTTCGTAGATGTAGCCGATCTGCTCGACGTCGATCTCGCGGAAGGAGATCCGCAGTGCCTCGCCCTTGACGACGGGCATCTGAACGGCCCGCAGGACTTCGAGCATGACCCGGTCCGAGACCGTGATGGCGAGGCCGTCGCCGCCCGCTGCGGTGAGGAACGCGGTCCGTTCGGGATCGAAGAGGGAGCCGCCGTAGGCCGGCAGCCGCAGATCCTCGAAGACCGCACCCTCGTACAGCGCCCGTGAGGCGGCGAGGAGGCGGTGCCAGGTGATGTAAGTGCCGCCGAGGGCGCCGTGGCCTTCGTCGCGGGCGCGCTGGTCGAGCAGGTCGAATCGGTCAGAGAGGCTGTACCCGGCGGCGAAGAGCTCATTCTCGGGCAGCAGGCTGCGCTCTTCGGCGAAGAGCAGGAAGACCACGCGCATCATGACGGTGACGGCGGCCTGGTAGACCTCGTCGCGGTCGGCCGGGAACGGGTCCGGTTCGCCGCGTTCGGCGGCGCGCAGGGCCGATTCGGAGAAGGACTGGATGAGGAGTTCGACGGCTTGGCGGACCTGGACGCCGAGAGCTTCGGTGATGTCGGCGGCGTCGGCGACCGAGTCGACGAAGAGCTTCGCGAGCCGGTCGTCGGCCTTGCCGCCGACGAGGTGCTTGCGGCTGAGGAGCTGCGCGAGGGCCGAGACCGCTTGGGACTCCTCGATCCAGAGGTGGGCGTCGGTGACGCCCGAGGCGGTGCGCAGGTTCTTCTGGGCGCTGACGACGGCCCACCAGCGGCCGTCGGTGACGACGCCGATCGGGGTTCCGGAGGCGCGAAGGAGTTCGCTCATGCGGTCGATCGGGCTGGCGTTCCAGCCGTCGTCGAGGGCGTCGTGCAGTGAAGCGACCGGGTCGCATACCAGTACGAGGGCGCCGACGAGGTCCTTGTGGGCGAGCGCGCCGGTGGGGGTGGCGGTCGTCCTGCGGTTCGGGGCCTGGACCTGAATGGTGGAGACGACCGGTGAGTCCGCGGTCAGGTAGGAGGCGCCCCAGCCGAAGACGTCGCACAGTACGGTCTCGACCCAGAGGTCGCGTGCTTTGCAGTAGTGGTCGAGCGCAGCTTCGTTCTGGTCCCGGTCGAGGGCGTCCCACGCCTTCTCGAAGTCGGGGAGGGCAGCACGCAGCGCCGCGCGCGGCTCGTCGCCCAATGCGGCCATGCCGGTGGGCCAGACCCGCTTGAGGACCGGGAGCGACAGGAACGGTCCCTCGGTCTCGACCAGGTCGAGCCAGGAGCGGTGCAGGTCGTCGGGTCGAATCGGCTTGCGGTGCTTCACCGGCGGGCCTTCCATTGCTCGGCGTCCTCGGGGGTCAGCGCGAAGATCACGGCGGCCCCGGTCAGGTGGGGGCGGACATCGGTGTACCGGGCTTCGATCGAGACGCGCTCGCGGTACTGCTGCTCGTCGAGTCGGCGCAGGCGGTCTTCCATCGCCCGCAGGTCGTCGCGCAATTGCCGCTCCTGCTCCCGGGCCAGGTCGATTTCGCCGCGGTCGTTGACGCCGAACAGGCCGTTCGTGTGCTCGGTCAGGTCGCGGTTGCGCTGGTCGATCGACTCGCGCAGGTTGGCCCTGAAGCCCTTGAAGATCTCCTCGGAGCGGTCGAGGTCGGCACTGCGGCGCTTGCCGAGGTCGGCCTCAACGAGCGCTTGACGCTTGTCGGCCTTGGCGTGCATCGCGTTCACCAGCCGCGTGTACAGCAGGGAGCCCTCGGCGTTCCAGTTCTCGGCCAAGGCCGCCAGGACCTCGGGGTCGGCCAGGCGCATGTGCTCGCGGTCGAGCGCCTGGTCCACGGCCTGCTCGGTGCGGTCCTGGGCGAGCGGGCGCCCGTTGAGGCGAAGGCCCGTGAGGAACACCTCCTCGTGCAGCCGCAGGCCGCCACGGCCCACCAGGACCAGGCGGCCCATCGCGGCCACGCAGGACTCGTCGAGGCCTTCCACGACCGTGGCGGTGGCGCGGTGCAGGAGCGAGTCGCCGCCGAAGAGCTCGGCCCGCAGGAAGCGAGTGGCACGCCGCAGCAGGGCGTGGCCGAGGTGGAGGTGGACAACATCGGATCGCCCGGCCGCGGTCTCACCGCTGAAGGTGACCGGGCGCGGGTCGTCGGGGTGCAGGCGGGTCGCCAGCCCGTTCAGGGCCGACTGCCAAGACGCGTCCAGTTTCGGAACCGCGAACATGCCTGAGGTCGGGGCGCCTTCGCCGTCTCGCGGGTCTTCGACTGGAATCAGCGTCGGTTGGCCGTCCAGTTCGAAGGCGGTATCGACCACGCGGCGGGCGTTCGCGGGCGACCAGTGCATGGCCGCCCGGGTCCGCTCGTGGTCGGCGGTGACCCGGGCGATCTCGCGGTTGAGGTCGGTGCTGCCGGCGAGGGCCCGGCCGATAACCTCACTGCCGTTCTCCGGTGTCTTCTTGCCCTTGGGCCGGTTCGGCATCGGCGCGAAATGGTCCTCGACCTCGGCGTCGATGTCGGCGACCTGGTTCACCGATCCGAGGTCGGCGGCCACGGTGCCGACCTTCACGGCGATGCGCCGCATGAAGTCGGCGTCCGCCGCGTAGGTCGCGGACGACGAGTGCGGCTGGAACTGGTAGATCTCGGGCGTCCGGCGCTGGCCGTAGCGGTCGATGCGGCCGATGCGCTGCTCGATGCGCGAGGGATTGAACGGGATGTCGTAGTTGACGAGGCGGTGGCAGTAGGCCTGCAGGTCGATGCCTTCGCCCGCCGAGTCGGTGGCGAGCAGGACGCGCACGGGCTCCTGGTCCGGCGGGGCGGAGAAGCGCTCGCGGATGCGCTCGCGGTCCTCGTGGTCGGTCGAGCCCTGAATGACGGCGAGCCGGTCGCCGAACCCGACCTGCTCCAGGTTCGACTTCATCCAGTCGAGCGTGGTGGTGTACTCGGTGAACACGACCACGCGCTCGTTCGTCCACCGCTTCCCGTCGGGGCGGCAGACGGCGGTGAGGTAGTCGATCAGGGCCGACAGTTTCGAGTCGGGTCGGTACTGGTAGCCGATGCCCCACTTGACGAGCGCGGCGAGATCGGCTTTGGCGGCTCCCGAGAGCGGAGCGGTGCGCTTCGCCGCACGCAGGGTCTCGGCCTCGGGGTGGTCGGCCTCGCCCTCCTCCTCGTCGGCCTGGCCCGAGCCGAGCACGTCCTGGTAGTAGTCGCGGTTCTCGTCGATCCGGCCCGCCGCGGGCCCCTCCAGATGCTGGTTCAAGGTGAGCCCGAACGACCACGGGCTGGATAGGAACCGCTTCTTGAGGAGCATCGAGGTGATGTCCCTCGCGCGGCCTTTGCCGTTCCTGCGAGCCGACTCGGTGAGGATCCGCTCCAGCTCGGTGAAGCGCTGCTGCTCCTCGGCGGTCGGCTCGAACGGGATCGACTTCAGCTCGCGGGCCTTGAAGTCCTTCTCCTTGATCTGGGTCTTGAGGCGGCGCACGGCGACCTCGCCGAGGGCCTGCTCGTCCAGGAGGGCGCCGCGTGCGAACCGGCGGTCGTCGATCATCTCCATGAGCGCGGTGAACGACTCGCTGTAGCCGTTGTGCGGGGTCGCCGAGAGGAACAGGCGGTGTTCGCACTGCTCTGCGAGCGCGCGGGTGGCAATGGTCCGCCTGCTGTCCACCGCGTAGCCACGCGCCCCGCCGACTCGGGTCGGACTGGCGGGGGCGACGTGGTGCGCCTCGTCGACGACGAGCGCGTCGAAGGCGTACCGGCGGCCGTTCCCCGTGTCGCGACTGTCGGCGTAGACCTCGCGCAGCAGCCGCTGTGCCCGGACCGTGGAAAGCCAGGCCATGCTCACAATGGTGCGCGGGTACAGGCGGAACGGGTTCGCGGCCAGGCCGTGGCTGCGGCGGACACGGGCCATGAGCGCCGAGTCGACGATCGTGAAGTCGAGGCCGAACTTGTCGCGCATCTCGTCCTGCCACTTGAGCCGCAGGCTGGGCGGGCACACGATGACGACAGACTTGGCCCGCTGGCGGAGGATGAGTTCGGCGAGGACCAGCCCGGCCTCGACGGTCTTGCCGAGGCCGACGTCGTCGGCCAGGAGAAGGTTGGTTCGGGAGGAGCCCAGGGCGCGGCGAAGGGGTTCGAGCTGGAACGCCTCGATGTTCACCCCGGCCCGGAAAGGCGACTGGTATGCGTCGGCGCGGGCCGAGGTGATGGCGCCCCAGCGGACGGCGTCGACGAAGGCGGCGAGCCGGTTGGGGTCGTCGAAAGTCTCGGGGCTGAGCGTCTCGGGGAGTCCGTGGGCGGGCAGAAGGCCATGGCCGACCTCGAGCTCCCATACGACCCGCAGTTCAACGCCGAGGTGGTCTTCCGAGAGCGACTGGAGTGAGACGACGTGAGTGGGTTCCGAAGGCGCCCCGTAGCCGGGTGCCTCGGGGGCCGACTGCTCGCGCACGTCGGTGACGGCCCAGGTGGACCCGCGGACGGACACGACCTGCCCGAGGGAGGGGAGCCCAGGGAGGCTTGCGTCGGTGTCCGGTGCTGCTGTCGCCTGATTCGCCACGATTGCCGCTCCTTCACAGGATCATCGCGGGTCCGCAGCGTATTCGGACGAGTGGTGAAGGCGCTACCGGACCGGCGGTCAACTCTAACAAGGGCCCCTGTTGAGCGGTGTTCTCGTATCCGATGCGATCCGCGAATCGACCGCCGATCGCGGATTCGTCGTCCACACTGGCGGCGACGCGATTCGGCAGGGAACATGTTAGGCTGCTTCAGTTCTCGGTCCCCCGATCCCCGCCCCTCTGGAGGGAACGACGCTGGCGCACGGAGAGTCGACTCGGCTACCAGAAAATGACCGTTTCGACGGAATCGACAAGAACCGACATCAAGGCTTCTTCGGCGAGAAGCTGGTCGCGGCTTTCTGCGCCTCGGCCGGTTACAGCTTCACCGCATGGGAGCCGGACAACGGCATCGACTACTCCATACGGAAGTTCGGCGGCCCGTTTCGACGCGGTCCGGTTCTGGACGTTCAGGTGAAGAGCACCTTCGATCTGAACCGAGTCGGCGACCAATGGAAGTACCGCCTGGACGAACGGGCGTTCCAGGATCTCAGCGCAGTCGACTACCAGGGACCGCCCGCCCTTCTCTTCGTGGTCAAGGTCCCGGAGGACCGACACCAGTACGTGCTGCCACCATCGGGTGATTCCACCGGTTTTCGCGCCCCGATCCTCTGGGTTTCGCTGGAGGGCACCGACGACGGCGTACCCCGCAAAGAGACCAGGACGATATCGATCCCCTGTACTAATATTCTCACTGCGGAGGTCCTGGACGCGCAGTACGAGAAAGCGGCCCAGGGGTTCACGCCGATAGTGCCCAGACAGACGGGAGGCGGGCTCTGATGCACGAACCGAGTTTCCAGGTCGATCCCGAAGCCTTCGTCTCGTACCTACGCGCCCGCGAATGGCACCCTGTCGCGACCTGGCGCGGCACCACCGTGTGGGAACGCGGTCCCGAATCGGACCAGTTGTTCGTGCCGGAGGAGCCGCACAGCCGATCAGGGAAGCGCCTGCTCGCGAGGGCGCTCTACGAGCTGGCCGCGAGCGAGGACCGTCGAGCCGATCTGGTGCTCGCCGATCTGGCGCAGCCTCGGGCCGACATCCAGCGTTTTCGGCTCCTACCGCCCACACCTTCGGGGAGCATCCCCATCGCCTACGGGCACAAGGCCATCTCGGCGATCTATGAGGTGCTTCGGGATGCGGGCCGGAACGCGTTCGAAGGACCGCGCATGTACCACCGGGACAAAGCCGCGGAACCCGTCAATGCGTTCCTGAACCGAGTGGAGCTCGGTCTCACCGAACCGGGTAGCTACATCTTTACCACCAGGTTCTCGGGAGCCGATCCTGCAAGGCAGGAATCACTCTTCGAGTCAATGGAACCGAGTTCCCGCCTTCCTTCCGATCATGAAGTCGCGATAGGCCTTCAGTCAGCCGTCTTCAGGGCACATGAAGTGGCGAAGACATTGGCGGAGAACGGATCAATCAACAATCCTTCGGAGCAAGGAATATCTTCCAATCTCTGCAAGGCGCTATCCGATCTCAGCGGCGATGAACGACGGCACGCGTTCGAGATCTCGTTCAACTCTGGATTCGGCGACGCCGATCTAATGGCGAGCCCTGCACTACATTTCAGTAGTCTGATGGCTCGCAAACTGCATGGCTTTGGCAATCGCCTTGAACGACTTGCCCGCACGGGGAAGGCGGTCGTCAAAGGAAAGGTGATCGGCTTGCACCTCGAAGACGGCACACGTCGCCGTCGTATTCAGATCAAGGGCACCGCGTATCGCGAAGAAGGGCCGGAGGAGATGAGCCTATGGGCGTTCGTCTCCGAAGACGATTACAGTCGGGCGATTGATGCCCATCGCCATGCAAAAGGAGTAAGTATCGAGGGCGATATCGTCGCTGAGAACGGCGGGTATCGGATGCACGTCGGCTCGAGCCGCCTCAGCATTCCCGATTCCGATTAGTGAACAGTCGCGCCTCGGCAAGTCCGAGCCAGGACCTTAATCGGTTCGAGCGAACGGCGCCGGAAATCCTCCGGTGCCAGATCCGATTCGTGATGTTCCAACCAGTGTGCGAAGAGGCTCGCCCAGTGCAACATGGCAAGTTTTCGCCGCTGTCGTCCCGGCCGCCCGGGAAAACTTGGTTCGAGGATCGAATGCCGGGCCTCCGGCGTGAGCAGGTTCATTACGATCGCAGAGGAGCCGATCTGTTCGCTGAGGACTTTGAGGCTCTCCGGGCTGGTCTGGCGCCGGGGCCCGGCGGGAGCGGGCAGTCCTCCGTCGTTGGTCGAGCGAAGGGCCGCGATACGAGAGTCGGCCGCTGCGACCATTCGTCGGTAGAAATCGCCGTTGGTCTTGGACGCCAACGGTACGCGCAACCCCGCCCGGATCACCTCGGGCTGCAGGAACGGCAGCTCCACATCGATCTCGGGCCCGAACAGCCACAGAGGGGAAGGCGCGATCGCGCGCGCCGCCCGAGTGTGCAACTTGCCGAGCGTCACCGCCGCCTCGTGCCCTGAGAAGGGCGCCATAGCGGATCGGAACGCGTCCTTGCTGCAGTCGATGAACGACGCCGCGACCTCCGGTCGCAGAAACTCATTGGCTCGAAGCCGGTTGTTCTTCAGTCCCTCCCACAGCAACCGCGACTGCAGTGCCGGGTCCTGCTCGGCCAGCAGCGCGTCCGATACGTAGGTGCTCTTGAAGAGGACATCACCGGCGAGGCCGTCGAGCAGCGGGGCACCCTTGCCGTGCAGGTTCCTCGCCAAGGGCATGAGCCAGACGTGGTGGACGGTCTGGAAACCCGTGCGACGCCGCACCTCGGCGTACTCGTCCAGCCACGCCCGCTCACCGGGGATCAGCACATCGTGGCTCATGCCGAGCGCCTCGGCGACGGGAGTACTCGACGTCGAGGTCACGGCCATCATCGGGGCTCGTCGTTCAAGCCCGCATTCCTTGATGCCGCCGCCGGGCCAGGCTGCCCAGCAGCCGCGAGTCCCAACCACTGCTCAACGTCAGGATTGTCCGCCAGGGTCAACCGCCTCGGCCATCCACGAGGGCTCGAATGACTCCAGACGCAGCCCGCTGTCCCGAC
This sequence comes from Glycomyces lechevalierae, assembly GCF_027622945.1. Taxonomy (GTDB): domain Bacteria; phylum Actinomycetota; class Actinomycetes; order Mycobacteriales; family Micromonosporaceae; genus Glycomyces; species Glycomyces rutgersensis. Next base: position 82,777 of record NZ_JAPZVQ010000018.1, read on the forward strand.
GGACCCATGCGCTCGCGGCCGGGAGTCGCCGGATCTCCTCAAACGGGGTGTCCTCACCGATTGGGGCGGTCATCGCCAGCGTCGACGCCCATGCGCCCCAGTTGATGTGAAGCTTCGCATTCCCAGTGCCGACCAGCGGATCGATATGGCCGGTGGAATACACCGCTTCCCCGATCCGACGGTAATAGAGGTCCTGCATGCCCAAAGCATCAGTGTGGACGGCCGCGTACTGCCGGTTGATCTCGACACCAGCCGACATCCACGTTTCGCAAGCGTCACGCCAATCGCGCGGCTCCACCCCACTCGCGAGAGAACCCCAACGGTGGCCGACACTGCCACCCGATCGCCACCGTTCGGTCCGCCCCGAGCTGAAGAGCACCAGATCGCCCCGCCGGTGCGCAACCCGAGAGACCGCGGCCGGGGCACGCTCAGTCAACGCCCGCAGCAGCAACGGATCCCAATCGCCGATCGCACCGCACACGAACGGACGAGCACCATACCGAATACCGGAACCACCGCTTTCCGGCACATGCCGCCTCGAACCGAATCCAAGACCATGAGGGAGTTTCACCAGCCCGATACTACGGACCTGATCGCCAGTCGGGCTCGGCGCGAGCGAGGGCCTGGAGGGATCGCCAGACCCGCGTCCAAGTGTGCCAAAGTTTGGAGTCACGGCCATGCTCTGGCTGGTGAGAGGCCATTTGACCTGCGGTCTCCAGAACCGAGGGTTGCAGGTTCCAGTCCTGTCACTCCTGCAGATTGAGAAAGGCCCGGACCTGATGGTCCGGGCCTATTGTCTTGTGCTGTAACGACTCTCGGCAGCGTCCTGTAGAGCGTCGCATTCGGGAGGCGGCCGTCGTCGTCGAACCGGTCGTGTCCGGCTCGGAAGGGGCCGGGACGCCGACGGGGTTTGCTTAGGCGTGCTGCTTCAGTGCATCGCGGCGTCCTTCTTCTCGGGCCTGTTCGAGTTTGTTCTCCAGGCGTGCTCGCGATCGGCGGCGTCCTCGGAGGCTCGAGCCGATCAGCAGCGTGAGTCCGACCAGCACGATCAGTTGCGGCCAGGGAACGGCCCAGAATCCGGCGTCGGCCTCCACGGGTTCGATCGCGGTGTCTTCGCCTTCGCCGACCACGGTCGTCGTCACCGTGACGGAACCGGGCACGTACACCAGCGGCCACACGTCCTCGGCCGTCACCGTGAACGTCCGCCGGTCCCCCGGCAGCAGTTCCTGGTCGATCTCTTCTGGCCCACGAGCGCGTCCATCGGGATCTGCGAGGCGCCCGAGTTGTCGAGGACGTCGGCGGGCTTGCCTTCGGCGAAGCGCGGCTGCTGGGTCTCGGCGATCGCCTGGGTCGCCATGAACTCGATCTCGGACTCAGGGAACGTCTCTTTGTAGAGCGCCTGGTGGGAGACGGCGTAGTCCTGGCCGAAGCCGCCGTCGAAGATGACGACGTTCAGGGGGGCCGCGGGGTCGACGCCGAACGGGTTCTCGGCGTCCTCCCCCACGGTGACCTCGCCGCCTTCGTCGTCGCTGCCGCTGGTGGCGCAGGCCGCCAGGGAGGACGCCGCGAGTCCGGCAGCGGTGGCTCCGAACAGGTTGCGGCGGTTGAACATCGGTTGCTTGTCGGCTGGCGTGTTCCTCATGGTCGCTCCTTCAAGGGGTAGCAGGGTGGGCATGACCGCTGTGGACGGCGAGGGTCAGCTCGTTCCGTTCCGTTCTTTCGTCGGCCGGTGGCCGACCACGGCCCGGGCCCGGGACTCCAGGGCTTCGAGGGCCGCGGGGAAGCGCCGCTGCGCGACCGCGATGTGGACGAGGTCGGCGACGAGCAGCGCGGAGTGCCGGGACGCGAGCAGGTCGGCGCGGTGGCCGGTGCGGGTGGTGGCCGAGACGAGGCAGATGTCGGCGATCTCGGCGAGGGCGGAGTCGCCGTCGCCGGTGAGGGCGACGGTGAGCGCGCCGCGGCTGTCGGCCTCGGAGAGCATCTCGATGACTTCGGCGGTGGAGCCGGAGAGGGAGACGGCGAACGCGATGTCGTGCTCCCCCAGGAGGGCGGCGCTGGCGAGGGCGTCGTGGACCTCGGTCCAGACCCAGGCGGCGACGCCGGTGCGGTAGAAGCCCATCTGGAGTTCGCGGGCGACGGTGGCGCTGGTGCCGACGCCGTAGACGTCGACGCGGCGGGCGTCGCAGACGCGGGCGGCGACGCGCTCGACGGCGGCGAGGTCCAGGGTGTCCACTGTGTCGCGGAGCATCGCGGCGTCGATGGTGATGAGCTGCTTGAGGACTCGGTCGAGCGGGTCGGAGGGGGCGATCTCCTGGCCGATGTTGACGTCCCAGCCGGTCTCGAGCCGCGCTGAGGCGCGACCTGTTTCGGTCGCGATTGCAACCCTGAGGGCTGCGTAACCGTCATATCCGAGATGGCGGCAGAATCTAGTGATGGTCCCTGGGGAGGTACCGGAGAGCTCGGCGAGGTCCATGATCGTGGCCCGAGCCGCGGCTTCGGGGTCGGCGAGCACTTGCTCGGCGACTTTCGACATGGCTTCGGACAGTTCACTCGCGCCGTGGCGGATCCTTTCGAGGACTCCGGCCGCGGCGGGGGTGCTGGGTGCATCTGGGCTGGTTCGCTCCATTGGCATCCCCTTCGGGAGGTGGATGCAAGAAAAACTATTACCTATGCCACACTCGTGTCAAGTTCATGAGAATTATTTTTACTGGTTTGCACCGAAGGCGGATACTGCTGGTATCGCAAGGAGCGGGGACCCCAACATGCACGCAAGACTCGCCGTCGGCCTCGACGCCGGCGGGACCAGCAGCCGCGCCGTCCTCATCGACGAGACCGGCGCGGTGCTCGGCACCGGCGCGTCAGGACCGGCGAATCCGGTCGGCGGCGACCGGGAGATCGCGCTGTCCAACATGGCCCTGGCGTTCCAACGCGCCCTCGGCGGCATCGACCCGGCCGAGGTCGGCTCGGTCTGCGTCGGCACCGCCGGCGCCCTCTCACTGACGGAAGAGGTGCGCGAGCTCTCCGCGGACCTCAAGCGGCGCTTCGGGACCGGCTGCGACGTCCAGGTCGTCTCGGACGCGGTGATCGCGTTCGCGGCCGGATCGTCCGCCTCGGACGGCACCGTGGTCGTCTCCGGCACCGGCGCGGTGGCCTTCGCGATCCGCGACCGCACCCCGCACCTGCGCTCGGACGGCTACGGCTGGCTCTTCGGCGACGCCGGCTCCGGCTTCTGGCTCGGCCGCGAGGCCGTGCGCGCGGCCTTGCGGCACATCGACGGCAACGGCCCCGGCGGGCGGCTCGTCGAGGCCATCATCGCCGCGATCGCCCCGGACAAGCGCCGCTCGGGTGCCTTGGTGGCCAAGTGCATGGCGGATCCGCCCGTGCGGCTCTCGCGCTTCTCCGCGCTCGTGTGCGAGGCGGCCGACGGCGGCGACCCGGTCGCTGAGTCGATCGTCGCCAGGGCCGTCGGGCACCTCGCCGAGTCCGTCTCGTACGTGGTCGACCGCGAACTGCCGATCGTCATGGCGGGCAGCCTCCTGACGCGCCCGACCCCGATCGCCGCGCTGCTCCAGGAGCGGTTCCGCCTCGTGTACCCCAAGGCGGGCATCAGCAAGGCCACGGACCCGGCGATCGGCGCGGCCTGGATGGCCGCCAGCGCCTTCGTCACGGACCCCGAGGCCCGCGTGCGACTCCACCGCCAGTTGGCCTGGCGGTAGGCGGGCGGGCGCGTCCCGCCCGCCCGACCGGGTCCGCTAGGCCGCGCCGAGCGCCCCCGAGAGGCGGCCTTCGGCCGCTTCGAGGCGCGCTTTCGCTTCGGGCGCTTCGACACCGAGTTCGAGCATGACCACCGCGGTCTTGACGTGCTCGCCCGAGGCGGCCAGTGCGGCCTCCGCGGCTTCGGCGTCCGCGCCGGTGATCTCGCGGAGCATCCGCACCGCCCGCGCCGCCAGCTTCGAGTTCGCGACCCGCATGTCCACCATGTAGTTCCGGTAGACCTTTCCCAAGCGCACCATGGTGATCGTCGAGATCATGTTGAGCACGAACTTCTGCGCCGTGCCCGACTTCAACCGCGTCGAACCTGCGACGACCTCGGGGCCGACCTCGACCTCGATGCGGTGCTCGGCCGCTTCCGAGAGCAGCGTGCCGGTGTTGCAGGAGAGTCCGACGGTGAGCGCCCCGCGCCGGCGGGCCTCCTCGACCGCCGCGACCACGAACGGCGTGCGGCCGCTCGCGGCCAGGCCCACCACCGCGTCCGCGGGGCCGATGTGCTCCGAAGCCATCGCCGCGATCCCGGCGGCGGCGTCGTCCTCGGTGCCTTCCACCGCTCCGCCCTCGGCGGCCTTGCCTCCGGCGAGGATCGCCTTGACCAGTTCGGGGTCGGTGGAGAAGGTGGGCGGGCACTCGGCCGCGTCCATGACCGCCATCCGCCCGGCCGTCCCGGCCCCCACGTATCTGAGCCGCCCGCCCTTCGCGAGCCGCGCGGCGACGGCGTCGATCGCGGCGGCCACTTCGGGGAGCACCGCGGCCACCGCGGTCGGGACGCTCGCGTCCGCCTCGTTCATGGTGCGCGCCAAGTCGAGCGTCGACAGCGCCTCGATCCCGGCGTAGCGGGGGTCGGCCTGCTCGGTGGCCAGCGCGGCCAGCTGGGTGCGCGCCCGCAGGCGCTCGGTCGTCTCACTCACAGTTGCGAGCCTAGCGCAATGAAGTGAATTTTCATCCCACCGTCTGGACATGAAGAATCGCGCCGCACCATGCCGGGCCCGGCGCAGGTGTACGGTGACGTCATGCCTGCCAGCCGCACCGACACGCCGAACCTCCTGGTGCTCATCAAGTCCGTCCTGCCTTCGCTCTCGAAGGCGGAGACCAAGGTCGCCCAAGAGATCATCCGCGAACCCGAAGCCGCCTCGACCCGGACGATCACCGAACTCGCCCGCGCGGCGGGCACCTCCGAGGCCACCGTGGTGCGGTTCTGCCGCTCCCTCGGCCTCGCGGGGCACCGCGAGCTGCGGATGCGCGCCGCGCAGGCCGTCATCGGCACCGGCGAGGGCCCGGACCGCGAGATCGCCGGGGGCGACATCCCCACGGGCGCGGACATGTCCCGCATCATCGCCACGGTCTCCTACGCCGACGTCGGCGCGATCACCGACACCGCGAACGCCCTCGACACCGCCACGTGCGAAGCCGCCGTCGCGGCCCTCGCCGGGGCGGGCCGCATCGACGTGTTCGGCGTCGAGGCCTCCGGGATCGTCGCCGCCGACCTCGTCAAGAAGCTCCACCGCATCGGCTGCACCGCGTTCTCGTGGCCGGACGTGCACTCCGCGCTGGTCGCGACCGCGCTCGCGAGCCCGAAGGACGTCGCGGTCGCGATCTCCCACTCCGGCGCCACGACCGAGACCGTCGAGTTCCTTGAATCGGCGCGCGACCGCGAGGCGACCACGATCGCCATCACCAACCATGCGCGCTCGCCGCTGGCGAAGGCCGCGGATCTGGTCCTCACCACCGCCGCGCGCGAGACGACGTTCCGCTCGGGCGCCACGGTCAGCCGCATCGCGCAGCTCATGGTCGTCGACTGCCTCTTCGTGGGCGTGGCGGCCAAGCAGCGCAAGCGGACCGCGAAGGCCCTCGCGGCGACGGCCGCGGCCGTCTCGGGACGCCAGCGGGCATGAATGATCGCGCGCGGCGGTCGGCCGCGCGCGATCGGTGTGCGGTGCTTCAGTTCCGCGCCGCCTCGACCGCTTCCCGGAGTTCCGGGAGCCGGTCGTGGAAGATGCCCGGGCACTGGGTCGAGTTGAAGTCCATGTGCCCGTAGATCTCGCTCGACGGGATCGCATATTGGTCGCACGCGAAGGCGCACACCGCGACGAGCGCATCCCACTGCGCCGCAGGGGGTTCCGCGCCGTCGTGGTAGGAGCCCTCGTTCGAGATGCCGAGCGCCTGCGTGTTCTGCCCCGAGGTGTGGATGCCCTGGATGAACCGCTCGCCCGACTGCAGCGCGTCGAGGCTCCCGGTGGTGCCCTCGGTGATCCAGCCGCCGCGGCTCACGATGAAGTTGTATCCCGTGTCGCGCCAGCCGTTGTCGTCCATGTGCAGGTCCTGCACCCACTTCGCGTGGGCGTGCGCCTGCTCGCGCGAGAAGTCCTCCACGTTCGGCGCGACCGTGTGGTGCACGATCAGCTTGCTCGGGCTGCCCGCGATGACCGGGTTGGTGCCGTTCGGGGTTCGCGCGCCCCACTCGTCGGTCGCGTCGATGTCGGGTTCGACCGCCTGAGCGTTCGCGCCCGGCGCGGCGAAGGCCGCGAAACCCACGGCCCCGAGGAGTCCGGCCGCGCCGGTCCCGAACAGGACCCTGCGGCGGATGCGGTGATGGTCGGTGTTCATGCCTGCCTCCGAATACGAAGGCCGGGGGCCGATCGGGCCCCCGGACCTCCGGTTCTAGGTGTTGTTCGCGAGCGCCAGGAGGCGGTCCCTCGTGCCGTTGAAGTGGTCGCGGTCGACGTTCCCCGCGATGCCCGAGACCGAGCCGGTGGCGGTGTACTGCCAGAACGTCCAGGTCGTGGAGCTCCAGCCGGCCGGGAGCGACGGCGAGGACGCGCCCCAGTGGGCGACCCACAGCGGGCTCTTCGAGGCCATGCCGGTCCACGAGCCGGTGCAGGAGTTCCACCACGAGGCGGTCGTGTAGATGACCACGTCGCGGCCGGTGCGCGCCTTGTACCGGTTGTAGAAGTCGGTGATCCAGGTGCGCATCTGGGTGGTGGTCAGCCCGTAGCAGGCCGCGCCCGAGGGCGGGGCCTCGAGGTCGACCGCGCCGGGCAGGGTGAGGTTGTCGGCGGACCAGGCGCCGCCGTTGCTGGCGAAGTAGTCCGCCTGCGCCGCACCGCCGGAGGAGTTCGGGCGCGCGAAGTGGTACGCGCCGCGGATGACGCCGGCCGCGTGCGCCGCCGGGTAGTTCGTGTTGAACCGGGGGTCCTTGTAGGTGGTGCCCTCGGTGGCCTTGATGTAGGCCCACTGGATGCCGGCGTTCCTGACCGAGGTCCAGTTGATCGCGCCCTGGTAGTTCGAGACGTCGATGCCGGCGGGACCGGTCTGTGCCTGGGCCGGGCTCGCGACGGCGAGTCCGGCGACGGTGAGGACGGTGGCCGCGGCGAGGACGACGGCGGCGCGGAGTCGATTGAGGGTGGGGGAAAGCGGCACTATTACTCCCTGCTTGTGAGGAGATCAGTGGATTGGGGGGAGTGCACGGTTTTGCACCTGGCCCCAGTATGGAGATAAGTTCCGCGGGGAGTCAAGCGTGTGAAAATAACTTTCTACTACGGGCCAGTGAACGGCTACGTGTAGTTGAGGCCGTGGCCGAAGGCGAACGCGGTGCCGCCGTTGGCATCCGGCACGTCGACCGGGAGCGTCCCGGTCGGGTCGACCGCTCCGGTGATCACCTTCGCCAGGGACGCAAGGGAAGTCTCTGTGTAGGAGTAGGTCGCCAGGCTGGCGTTGACCGCGCCGAGGTGGGCGGCGTCGTAGGGCGTGCCCACGGCGGCGGTCACCACCGGCACTCCGGACTTGCGGAGTTCGGCCACCAGGTTCGCCTGCGCACCACCCGCTTTGACGTCGAACGTCGAGACCACGATCAGGTCCCGGCCCGCGGCGGCGGCCACGGCGGCCTTGATCCGGTCCGCGTCCGGTTCATCGCCGGTCACGAGCGCTTCGGCTTGCAGCCCTTCGGTGTTGAGCGCTGCGGTCAGGCGGGCGGTGGTGTTCTCGCCCCACCCGGTCACGAGCACACTGCCTGCGGCGAGCGGCAGCGTGCCGTCGTTGGCGAGCAGCGTGATCGAGCGGTCTGCGATGTCGGCCGCGACCTGCCGGTGTCCGTCCGAGCCGACCACGTCGAGGCCCGACGGGTCGGTCGACGGCTCCTCAATGAGGCCTCGCTTGACCTTGAGTGCGAGGAGCCGGCGCACCGAGGCGTCGATGCGCTCCTCGGTCAGCTCGCCCGCATCGACGGCGGCGAGCACCGCGTCGTACGCGAGCGGGAAGTCCGGCGGCATGAGCAGCAGGTCGGCCCCGGCCTGCAGTGCCATCACCGGCACGCGCTCGTCCCCATACTCGGTCCGGACCCCCTCCATCTCAAGGGAATCGGTGACGATCACGCCTTCGAAGCCGAGCTGCTCCCGCAGCAGGCCCGTGAGGATCGGCTCCGAAAGCGTGGCGGGCCGCAGCGAATCGTCGAGCGCCGGGAACTGCAGGTGCCCCGACATCACCAAGTCGGTCCCGGCCGCGATCGCAGCCTTGAACGGCGGGGCGTCGATCCGCTCCCACTCCTCGACGGTGTGCGTGATGACCGGCAGGCCCAGATGGCTATCCGTGCCGGTGTCTCCGTGGCCCGGGAAGTGCTTGGCGGAGACCGCCACTCCCCCGGCCTGGTAGCCGCCGGTCTGCGCGGTCGTGAACTGGGCGACGAGCTCCGGGTCGGAGCTGAAGGAGCGCACCCCGATCACCGGGTTCGCCGGGTCGACGTTCACGTCGGCGTCCGGCGCGAAGTTCAGATTGAGGCCCATGGCCCGCAGTTCTGAGCCCGCCGTCTCGGCCGCGTTCCGCGCCGCCTCGGCATCCCGGGTCGCCCCCAGCGGCATCGCCCCGGGGAACTGCGTCGCGGGCTCCCCGATCCGCACGACCCTGCCGTACTCCTGGTCGGTGGCGATCAGCAGCGGCACCTCGGCGGCCTCCTGCAGACCGTTCGAGAGCGCCACGATCTGCTCAGGATCGGTCAGGCCGTTGGCCCAGTCGAAGTAGATGATCCCGCCGGGCTTGAACCCGGCGATGAACGCTGCGCCGTTGTCGGCGCCGAGGCGTTCCAGGTTCGAGGCGACCGCGTCGGCATGGTCGGTATCGGCCGACTCGCCGTGCACGTACACCATGAACAACTGGCCGACCTTGTCAGCCAGGGACATCGACGCCATCTGCGTCTCGACCCAGTCCGGCGTCGTCTCGTCGTCCACCGGCACATCGCCCTCCGGTTCGTCTCCGCCCCGCCGCGACGCCGCCTCGGCGATCACGGCCCCGCCGCCGACGACCGCGAAGGCCCCGGCGACGCTCGAGACGAGCACGGTCTTGCGGGAGAGCTTCGGCGAACGCACCCGCCCATCCTGACCCAGACCTGTCCTCCCCGCAAACGCGCCCCGCGGACAAGCCGACCGGAATCACACCGAAATCACACCGGCGGTGCCTTTCAGGACATGACGAAAGCCGGGGAGGAGCGGATGCTCCTCCCCGGCTCACAAAAGCCGTTCTAAGAACTTAGAACTTCAGGCCGGCCTCACGGGCGGCGTCGGCCAAGGCCGCGACGCGACCGTGGTACTTGACACCGCCGCGGTCGAACACGACCGCTTCGACGCCGGCGGCCTTGGCGCGCTCGGCGACCAGCTTGCCGACTTCCTTCGACTTCGCGGTCTTGTCGCCCTCGAAGGCGCGCAGACCGGGCTCCACCGTCGACGCGGCGGCCAGCGTGCGGCCCGTCACGTCGTCGATGACCTGGGCCACGATGTGCTTCGAGGAGCGGAAGACCGCCAGGCGCGGCTGAGCGGCCGTGCCGGTGATCTTCTTGCGACCGCGGAAGTGACGCCGGTTCTTGCCGATCCGGCGGCGCTCGGACACCGAGCCGGACGGGCGGCGGTTTTCGAGTTTGCTCGCCATTACTTACCTGCCTTCCCGGCCTTGCGGCGGATGCGCTCGTCGACGTACTTGACGCCCTTGCCCTTGTAGGGCTCCGGCGGACGAAGACGACGGATGTTCGACGCGACCTGGCCGACGAGCTGCTTGTCGATGCCCTCGACGTGCAGCAGGGTCGGCTTCTCGACGGTGAACGAGATGCCTTCCGGAGCGTCGACCTGGATGGTGTGGGAGAAGCCGAGGCTCATCTCCACGCCCTTGCCCTTGGCGACGGCCCGGTAACCGGTGCCGTTGATCTCGAGGGACTTCTTGTAGCCCTCCGAGACGCCGACGACCAGGTTGTTGACGAGGCTGCGGGCCAGGCCGTGCAGGGCCCGGGACTTGCGCTCGTCGTTGGGGCGGGTGACGTTGAGCGACCCGTCCTCGTTCTTCTCGATGGCGATCGGTTCGGGCAGCTCGATGCTGAGCTGGCCCTTGGGGCCCTTCACGGTCACCGTCGCACCGTCGATCTTGACGTCGACGCCGGAGGGCACCAGAATCGGCTGCTTCCCAATGCGGGACATGCTTATACCCTCCTGCTACCAGACGTAGGCGATGACTTCGCCGCCCACGCCGCGCTTGCGAGCCTGACGGTCCGTCAGCAGGCCCTGGGACGTGGACACGATGGCCACACCCAGGCCGCCGAGGACGCGCGGCAGCTCAGTGGACTTGGCGTAGACCCGCAGGCCCGGCTTGGAGACGCGGCGCAGGCCCGCCAGGGACCGCTCGCGGCGCTCGCCGAACTTCAGGTCGATGACCAGGGTCTTGCCGACTTTGCCCTCTTCAGGGTCCACGACGCGCCACTCGGCGATGTAGCCCTCCTGCTTGAGGACCTCCGCGATGGAGGCCTTCATCTTGGAGTGCGGCATCGTGAGCTGGTCGTGGTACGCCTGGTTGGCGTTCCGCAGACGGGTCAGCATGTCTGCGATCGGGTCGGTCATTGTCATTAGCGTTGTTTACCTTTCTCACCCCGGTTCCCCGCCTTGTAGAGAATGGCGGGGCCTGTGGCGATCGGAGCTATTGGCCTTGGGTTACCAGGGAACCTGATTGCCCAGATTTCCTTGGGTTACCAAGAAGCCTTGTGGACGCCCGGGAGTTCACCCGCGTGGGCCATGTCGCGCACGCAGACGCGGCACAGGCCGAACTTGCGGTAGACGGCCTTCGGCCGGCCGCACTTCTGGCAGCGGGTGTAGGCGCGCACGGCGAACTTCGGCTTCCGCTTGGCCTTCGCGATGAGGGCTTTCTTCGCCATTAGTCGTTCTCCTTGAACGGGAAGCCGAGCAGCTTCAGGAACGCCCGGCCTTCGTCGTCGGTCTTCGCGGTGGTCACCAGCGTGATGTCCATACCGCGAACCCGGTCGATCTTGTCCTGGTCGATCTCGGGGAACACGCTCTGCTCGGTGAGACCGAAGGTGTAGTTCCCGTTGCCGTCGAACTGCTGGTCCGAGAGACCGCGGAAGTCGCGGATGCGCGGCAGCGCGATCGCCAGGAGGCGGTCGAGGAACTCCCACATGCGGTCGCCGCGGAGGGTGACCTTCGCGCCGATCGCCTGGCCCTCGCGCAGCTTGAACTGCGCGATCGACTTCTTCGCCCGGCGGACGAGGGGCTTCTGACCGGTGATGGTCGTCAGGTCCTCGAGCGCGCCGTTGATGAGCTTGGAGTCGCGAGCGGCCTCACCGACACCCATGTTGACCACGATCTTCGTCAGACCGGGGATCTGGTGGATGTTGGTGTACTTGAACTGTTCCTGCAGCGCGGGACGAATGTCGGAGCGGTAGGTCTCCTTCAGACGCGGCTGGATCTTCTCTGCAACGTCAGTCATTACAGGTCCTTACCCGTCCGCTTCGAAACGCGGACCTTGCGGCCGTCGTCGCCGAACCGGTAACCCACGCGAGTGGGCTGGTTGTCGGCGTCCAGGACCTGCACGTTCGAGATGTGGATCGCGGCTTCCTGAACCACGATGCCACCGGTCTTCGAACCGCGCGCGGTCTGCCCGGCCTTGGTGTGCTTGGTGATGCGGTTGACGCCCTCGACGAGCACGCGCTCGCGGTCGGGGTACGCCTCCAGCACCAGTCCCTCGGCACCCTTGTCCTTGCCGGCGATGACGCGGACTCGGTCGCCCTTCTTGATCTTCATCTCTTACAGCACCTCCGGTGCGAGGGAGATGATCTTCATGAACTGCTTGTCGCGCAGCTCGCGGGCGACCGGCCCGAAGATACGGGTCCCTCGCGGTTCGCCGTCCTTGACGAGGACGGCGGCGTTCTCGTCGAACTTGATGTACGTGCCGTCGGGACGGCGCGTCTCTTTGACCGTGCGAACGATGACGGCCTTGACGACGTCACCCTTCTTGACCCCGGCGCCCGGGGTCGCGTCCTTCACGGAAGCCACGATCGTGTCGCCGATACCGGCGTAGCGTCGGCCGGAGCCGCCGAGGACACGGATGCACAGGATCTCCCGCGCACCGGTGTTGTCGGCGACCTTGAGCCGCGACTCTTGCTGAATCACGTCCCGATCCCCCTACTTCGCCTTCTCGAGGATCTCGACGATGCGCCAACGCTTGGTCTTGGACAGCGGACGGGTCTCCATGATGGAGACGCGGTCGCCGATCCCGGCCTCGTTGTTCTCGTCGTGAGCCTTGTACTTCTTGTTGGACCTGATGACCTTGCCGTAAAGCGGGTGCTTCTTGCGGTCCTCGACCTCGACGACAGCGGTCTTGTCCATCTTGTCGCCGACGACCATGCCCTCAAGCACCTTGCGCCGACCGCGAGTCTGAGTTTCCTCGCTCACTTCTCAACCTCCTCCGGCGCGGCGCTGAGGCCCAGCCGGCGCTCGTTCATGACGGTGTAGATCCGCGCGATCTCCTTGCGGACCAGACCGAGCTCGTGGTTGTTCTCCAGCTGGCCCGTAGCGTTACGGACCCGCAGGTTGAACAGCTCTTCCTTCTTCTCCACGAGCTTCGCCTGGAGTTCCTTGTCGTTGAGCTCGCGCAGCTCACCGGTGTCGATACCAGTAGCCATGACTACTCACCTGCCCCTTCGCGAGAGACGATGCGGCACTTCATCGGCAGCTTGTGGATCGCACGCTGCAGCGCCTCGTGGGCGATCTCCTCGGTCGGGTAGGAGAGCTCGAACATGACGCGGCCCGGCTTGACGTTGGCCACCCAGAACTCGGGCGAACCCTTACCGGAACCCTGACGGGTCTCGGCGGGCTTCTTCGTGATCGCGCGGTCCGGGAAGATCGTGATCCAGACCTTGCCGCCACGCTTGATGTGGCGGGTCATCGCGATACGAGCCGACTCGATCTGGCGGTTCGTCACGTAGCTGTGCTCGAGCGCCTGGATGCCGTACTCGCCGAAGGAGACCTTCGTGCCGCGAGTGGCCTTGCCCTTGCGCTTCGGAGCGTGAGGCTTCCGGTAACCGCGCGGCGGTTTCCGTGGCATGAGCATGTCGCTTAGCCCTCCTGCTTCTCAGACTCGGTGGGCGCGGCGACAGCGGCCTCGGCCGGCTGAGCGGCACCACGGCCACCACGGCCGCGTCCGCCACGGGCGGCGCCGGCTCCGCCGCGGCCACCACGGCCGCCGCGGTCGGGACCGGAGTCACGACGACGCTGCACCTGCTCGGCCTGCTCCTTGAGCGTGGCCTCACCCTTGTAGATCCACACCTTCACGCCGATGCGGCCGAAGGTCGTGGCGGCCTCGAACAGGCCATAGTCGATGTTCGCGCGCAGCGTGTGCAGCGGGACCTGGCCCTCGCGGTACTGCTCGGAACGGCTCATCTCGGCGCCGCCGAGGCGGCCCGAGCACTGCACCTTGATGCCCTTCACGGTCGGGTTGCGCATGGCCGACTGAATGGCCTTGCGCATCGCGCGACGGAAGTTGACACGGCTGGACAGCTGCTCCGCGACGCCCTGGGCGACGAGCTGAGCATCGATGTCGGGGTTCTTGACCTCGATGATGTTCAGCTGGACCTGCTTGCCGGTCAGCTTCTCCAGGTTGCCGCGCAGACGATCGGCCTCGGCGCCCTTGCGGCCGATGACGATGCCCGGGCGGGCGGTGTGGATGTCGACGCGGACCCGCTCGCGGGTGCGCTCGATGTCGACCTTGCTGATGCCGGCGCGCTCGAGACCCTTGGTCATGAGCTGGCGGATCTTGACGTCTTCCCCGACGTAGTCCGCGTACTCCTTGTCGGCGTACCAACGCGAGGTCCAGTCGGCGCTGATGCCGAGGCGGTACCCGTGCGGGTGAATCTTCTGACCCATTAGGCGGTCTCCTCCTTCTCAGCGTTCTCGGACTTCACGTCAGCCTCGACCGGCTTCGGGGCGGCCGCCTTGGGGCGGCGCACCGACGGAGCGGCGGACTGCTTGGCCTGGACCGACTCGACCACCACGGTGATGTGGCTGGTGCGCTTGTTGATCCGGTAGGCACGGCCGTGGGCGCGCGGACGGTACCGGCGCATGGTCGGGCCCTCGTCGACCTTGATCTCGGACACCAGAAGCGATTCCGGGTCGAGACCGAGGTTGTTCTCGGCGTTCGCCTGAGCCGACGCGATGACCTTGTACACGATCTCGGCCGCGCTGAAAGGCGCGAACTCGAGAGTCGTCAAGGCCTCGTCCACGGGCAGACCACGCACGAGGTCGACGACGCGGCGCGCCTTGCGAGGTGCTACGCGGACGTACCGCGCCACCGCGCGCGCCTTCGGAGCCTCCTGCTCCACTGTTGCCATCGTTTTAAATCCTTCGTTCGTTTCTCATAGCCCGTGGCCTAGCGGCGACGGCTCTTCCGGTCGTCCTTCTCGTGCCCGCGGAACGTGCGGGTGGGAGCGAACTCGCCGAGCTTGTGCCCGACCATGTTCTCCGTGACGTAGACCGGAACGTGCTTGCGACCGTCGTGCACGCCGAAGGTCAACCCGATGAAGTCCGGGGTGATCGTCGAGCGGCGCGACCACGTCTTGATGACGTTCTTGCTCTTGGTCTCGATCGCAACGTCCACCTTCTTCTGCAGGTGGTCGTCGATGAACGGGCCCTTCTTGAGGCTGCGAGCCATGGACTACTTCCCTCGCTTCCGGTTGACGTTGCGACGACGGACGATGAGCCGGTCGTTCGGGTGGTTGCGCTTGCGGGTGCGGCCCTCGGGCTTGCCCTGCGGGTTCACCGGGTGGCGACCACCGGACGTACGGCCTTCACCACCACCGTGCGGGTGGTCGACCGGGTTCATGACGACACCGCGGACGGTCGGGCGCCAGCCCTTCCAGCGCATACGGCCGGCCTTGCCCCAGTTGATGTTGCCCTGCTCGGCGTTGCCGACTTCACCGACGGTGCCGCGGCAGGTGACCTGGACCAGGCGGATCTCACCGGAAGGCATGCGCAGGTGCGCGTACTTGCCTTCACGGGCGAGGAGCTGGATCGAGGCGCCGGCGGAGCGACCGAGGGCGGCGCCGCCGCCCGGCTTGAGCTCCACCGCGTGGATCGTGGTACCGACCGGGATGTGACGAAGCTCCAGCGAGTTGCCGGGCTTGATGTCGGCCTCCGGGCCGTTCTCGATCACGTCACCCTGCTTGATGCCCTTGGGGGCCAGGATGTAGCGCTTCTCGCCGTCCGCGTAGTGCAGCAGCGCGATGTTGGCGGTGCGGTTCGGGTCGTACTCGATGTGAGCGACCTTCGCCGGGACGCCGTCCTTGTCGTGCCGACGGAAGTCGATCACGCGGTAACGACGCTTGTGGCCGCCGCCGCGGTGACGGGTCGAGATCTTGCCCGAGTTGTTGCGGCCACCGGTCTTGGAGATCGGACGCAGCAGCGACTTCTCGGGGGTCGAGCGGGTGATCTCGGCGAAGTCGGAGACGCTCGAACCGCGACGACCCGGGGTCGTCGGCTTGTACTTGCGAATAGCCATTGCTTCTTGCTCCTACGAGATCTGTCCGCCGAAGATCTCACCCAGGCGACCGGGGTCGCCTTCCACGGTGACGATCGCGTGCTTGACACTCTTGCGCTGACCCCAACCGGTACGGGTGCGCTTGCGCTTGCCCGAGCGGTTCAAGGTGTTGACGCTCTTGACGTCCACGTCGAAGATCTGCTTGATGGCGATCTTGATGTGGCTCTTGTTGGCGCGCGGGTCGACCTCGAAGGTGTACTTGCCCTCACCCAGCAGGGTGTAGGTCTTCTCCGAGATGACCGGCTTGATGATGATGTCGCGCGGGTCGGCGACGGTCACTTCGCTCACGCCGCGACCTCCTGCTCAGTCCGGTCAGCGATGAACGCCTCGATGGCGGCCTCGCTGAACACGATGTCCTCGTTGTTGAGCACGTCGTAGGTGTTGACCTGGCCCCAGTCGAGCAGGTGCACCGCCGGCAGGTTCCGCAGGCTCAGGGCCGCGGTCTGCTCGTCGCGCGTGAGGACCACCAGGACCTTGGAGGACTCGGTGATCGCGGCCAGAGCGGCCTGCGCGGACTTCGTCTTGGGCGACTCGCCCTCGATGAAGGCGTCGATGACGTGCACGTTGTCACCGCGGACCCGGTCGGTGAGGGCACCCGCGAGAGCGGCGGCCTTCATCTTCTTGGGGGTCCGCTCGGCGAACGACCGCGGCTGCGGGCCGTGGACGACGCCGCCGCCGGCGAACTGCGGCGCGCGGATCGAGCCCTGACGGGCGCGACCGGTGCCCTTCTGCCGGTACGGCTTCTTGCCACCGCCGCGGACTTCGCCGCGGGTCTTGGTCTTGGCCGAGCCCGTGCGGGCGGCGGCCAGCTGCGCCGTGACGACCTGGTGCATGAGCGGGATGTTCGGCTCGACGTCGAAGATCGACGCGGGGAGCTCGATGGTCTTACCCGTCTCTTCGCCAGAGGCGTTCTTGACGTTGATTTCGAGGCTCATGGTTATGCCACCTGCTTGACTGCCGTGCGGACGAGCACCAGGCCGTTCTTCGGGCCGGGGATGGCGCCCACGATGAGCAGCAGACCGCGCTCGGCGTCGACCGCCTGGATGCGCAGGTTCTGCGTGGTGTGACGGGCGTGGCCCATCCGGCCGGCCATGCGCATGCCCTTGAAGACGCGGCCCGGGGTGGCGCAGCCACCGATCGAACCGGGGGCGCGGTGGACCTTGTGCGCACCGTGGCTGGCGGGGAGACCGCCGAAGCCGTGGCGCTTCATGACGCCGGCGAAGCCCTTGCCCTTGGTGGTGCCGGTGACGTCCACGAGCTGACCGGATTCGAAGATCGTCGCTTCGACGGTCTGGCCGAGGTCGTAGTCGGCGGCGTCCGAGGTGCGCAGTTCGACGAGGTGGCGACGCGGAGCGACGCCGGCCTTCTCGAAGTGGCCCTGGAGCGGCTTGGTCACGTTCTTGAGTTTGATGTCGCCGAAGCCCAGCTGGACGGCCGAGTAGCCGTCGACATCGGGCTTGCGAACCTGGGTGACCACGTTGGGTCCGGCCTGCACCACGGTGACGGGCACGGCGCGGCCCTTCTCGTCCCAAACCTGGGTCATGCCGAGCTTGGTGCCCAGGATTCCCTTGATCTGCCTGTCCATTGGTCCCCTACAGCTTGATCTCGATGTCGACGCCGGCCGGGAGGTCAAGGCGCATCAACGAGTCGACCGTCTTCGGGGTCGGGTCGAGAATGTCGATGAGGCGCTTGTGCGTGCGCATCTCGAAGTGCTCGCGCGAGTCCTTGTACTTGTGCGGCGACCGGATCACGCAGAAGCGGTTGATCTCAGTCGGCAGCGGCACCGGCCCGGAGATGGCAGCACCGGTACGGGTGACCGTCTCCACGATCTTGCGGGCCGAGGAGTCCACGACCTCGTGGTCGTAGGCCTTCAGCCTAATGCGGATCTTCTGTCCCGCCATGTGTCCTTACCTAACGTAAATTGGCTGTTCAGACCGCTCCACGCGGTCGGGCGTGTCGCGAGTTCGAGACTGGCTTGGGCACAGCTGTGCCTTCTGCTGGTCTCTTTGGCTCGCCCGCCTGCCCGTCGTGAAACGGTCCCTCTCAGCACCTACGAGTGCCTACTCGGGCCCGCGGGCCGGGCGTGAGCACCGGTGTCCATCGCAGTGCACAGCACTGGGAACGCCGGAGCGTACGCAACCTGAATATTATGCCTGCTCCCCCATTCACCCAGCAAGCTGGGGTCGGGGGACAGTGGGACAGGTTACGCGGTAGCGATGTCTCCGCGCCTCGGAAGCCGGATCCGGGGATGCCCCCGGTCACCGAACGTTCGGCATGAGGCGCAAGTAAACCGGGGTGACCCACGAGTGGATCACCCCGGCATTCGGTCTTACTTGAGGACCTTGGTGACGCGGCCGGAGCCGACCGTGCGGCCACCCTCGCGGATCGCGAAGAGGAGACCCTCGTCCATGGCGATGGGCTGGATGAGCTCCACCTTCATGTCGGTGTTGTCACCCGGCATGACCATCTCGGTGCCCTCGGGGAGGGTCACGACGCCGGTCACGTCGGTGGTCCGGAAGTAGAACTGCGGACGGTAGTTGTTGAAGAACGGCGTGTGACGGCCGCCTTCGTCCTTGGACAGGATGTAGACCGCGGCCTCGAAGTCGGTGTGCGGCGTGGTGGTCTTCGGCTTGACGACGACCATGCCGCGCTCGACCTCTTCGCGCTTGGTGCCGCGGAGCAGGAGGCCCACGTTCTCGCCGGCGCGCGCGTCGTCGAGGGTCTTGCGGAACATCTCGATGGCGGTGACCTTGGTCTGGATCGCGCCCTCGCGGATGCCGACGATCTCGACTTCCTCGTTGGGGAGGAGCACACCGCGCTCCACACGACCGGTCACGACGGTGCCGCGGCCGGTGATGGTGAAGACGTCCTCGATGGGCATGAGGAACGGCAGGTCGGTCGCGCGCTCCGGCTCCGGGACCGAGTCGTCGACGGCCTGCATGAGCTCGGCCACGGCGTCGACCCACTTCTGCTCGCCCTCGAGGGCGCCCAGCGCGGAGACCTGCACGACCGGGGCGTCGTCGCCCGGGAAGCCCTGGTCGGACAGCAGCTCGCGGACCTCCATCTCGACGAGCTCGAGGATCTCCTCGTCGTCGACCATGTCGGACTTGTTGAGCGCCACCACGACGTAGGGGACGCCGACCTGGCGGGCCAGGAGGACGTGCTCGCGGGTCTGCGGCATGGGGCCGTCAGCGGCGGACACGACGAGGATCGCGCCGTCCATCTGGGCCGCACCGGTGATCATGTTCTTGATGTAGTCGGCGTGCCCGGGGCAGTCGACGTGCGCGTAGTGACGCGCCTCGGTCTGGTACTCGACGTGCGAGATCGAGATCGTGATACCGCGCTGGCGCTCCTCGGGAGCGTTGTCGATCTCGTCGAACGGCGTGTACGGGTTCAGGTCCGGGAACTTGTCGTGCAGGACCTTGGTGATCGCCGCGGTGAGCGTGGTCTTGCCGTGGTCGACGTGACCCAGCGTGCCGATGTTGACGTGCGGCTTGGTCCGCTCGAACTTTGCCTTTGCCACTTCGTCCTCCTGTGGACTGGTTAAATCTGGTTTGACTTATCTGACCTATTGCGTCGCTTTGGAACTCAGCACCTCTGCTGGCAACAGGTGGTCAGCGCCGGGCGCCCAGGCTTGGGCGCCCGAAACGCTTACTCGCCTGTCGCCTTGGCGATGATCTCCTTGGCGACGTTCGCCGGGACTTCGGCGTAGGTGTCGAACTGCATCGAGTAGTTCGCGCGACCGGCCGTCTTCGACCGCAGGTCGCCGACGTAACCGAACATCTCCGACAGCGGCACCCGGGCCACGACCGTGCGGTCGTTGCCGCGCTCGCCCATCTCCTGGACCATGCCACGACGGGAGTTGATGTCGCCGATGACATCGCCCATGTTCTCTTCAGGGCAGATGACCTCGACGGCCATCACGGGCTCGAGCAGCACCGGACGAGCCCGCTTCGCGGCCTCCTTCAGCGCCATGCGGCCCGCGATCTTGAAGGCCATTTCCGACGAGTCGACCTCGTGGTACTGGCCGTCGATGAGCTCCATCTTGACGCCCACCAGCGGGAAGCCCGCCAGGACGCCGTCCGGGAGCGCATCTTCCGCGCCGGCCTTGACCGACGGGATGTACTCGCGCGGGATGCGGCCACCGGTGATCTGGTCGTCGAACTCGAAGACCGTGTCCTCGTTCGACTTCATCTCGAGCGGCTCGAGGTTGACGAGCACGCGCGCGAACTGACCGGAACCACCGGTCTGCTTCTTGTGCAGGTACTCGACCTTCTCCACCCGCTGGGTGACGGTCTCGCGGTAGGCCACCTGGGGCTTGCCGATGTTCGCCTCGACACCGAACTCCCGCTTGATGCGGTCGACCATGATGTCGAGGTGCAGCTCGCCCATGCCCGAGAGCACGGTCTGCCCGGTCTCCTCGTCGGTCTTGACGCGGAAGGTCGGGTCCTCCTCGGCCAGGCGCTGGATCGCGGTGCCCAGCTTGTCCTGGTCGGCCTTCGACTTCGGCTCGATGGCCACGTCGATAACCGGCTCCGGGAAGATCATCGACTCCAGGATGACCTGCTTGTTCGAGTCGGACAGCGTGTCACCGGTGGTGGTGCCCTTGAGGCCCTGCACCGCGATGATGTCGCCGGCCTGCGCCACCGAGCGCTCTTCGCGCTTGTTGGCGTGCATCTGGTAGATCTTGCCGATGCGCTCCTTGCGGCTCTTGGTCGAGTTGATGACCTGAGTGCCGGACTCGACCGTGCCGGAGTAGATCCGGACGTAGGTGAGTCGACCGAGGTGCTTGTCGGTCTGGATCTTGAACGCGAGGCCCGCGAAGGGCTCCTCGACGTCCGCGTGGCGCTCGGCCGGGGTCTCGTTGTCGGTGAGGGTCCCCTGGATCGCCGGGATGTCGAGCGGGCTCGGCAGGTAGTCCACGACCGCGTCGAGCAGGGGCTGCACGCCCTTGTTCTTGAACGCGGTGCCGCAGAGCACCGGGTTGATCTGGTTGGCGATGGTGGCCTTGCGGATCGCGGCCTTGATCTCGGCGGTCGTGATCTCGTCGCCGGAGAGGAACTTCTCCGCGAACTCGTCGTCGACGTCGGAGAGGGTCTCCAGGAGCTTCTCGCGGTACTCCTCGGCCTGGTCGGCCAGGTCCGCGGGGATCTCCTCGACCTCGTAGTTCTCGCCCAGACCGGTCTCGCCGCGCCACACCTTGGCGTGCATCTCGACCAGGTCGACGACGCCGATGAAGTCGGACTCGTTGCCGATCGGGAGCTGGATCACCGCGGTGTTGGAGTTGAGGCGGTCCTGCATCATCTCGACACAGCGGAAGAAGTTCGCGCCGGTGCGGTCGAGCTTGTTGACGAAGCACATACGCGGAACGTCGTACTTGTTCGCCTGACGCCAGACGTTCTCGGTCTGCGGCTCCACGCCCGCGACACCGTCGTAGACGGCGATGGCGGAGTCGAGCACGCGGAGCGAACGCTCCACCTCGACGGTGAAGTCGACGTGACCGGGAGTGTCGATGATCTGGATGATGTTCTCGCCCCAAGTGCACTTGGTGGCGGCGGAGGTGATGGTGATACCACGCTCCTGCTCTTGCTCCATCCAGTCCATCGTGGCGGCGCCGTCGTGGACCTCACCGATCTTGTGCGACACGCCCGTGTAGTACAGGATGCGCTCAGTGGTGGTGGTCTTGCCGGCGTCGATGTGCGCCATGATGCCGATGTTGCGAAGCTTGGCGAGTTCCGCGTTAGCTTTGTTAGCCACGATCTCTCAGTCTCTCTGCGACTACCAGCGGTAGTGCGCGAATGCCTTGTTGGAATCGGCCATCTTGTGCGTGTCTTCGCGCTTCTTGACCGCGGCGCCGAGGCCGTTCGAGGCGTCGAGGATCTCGTTCGTCAGGCGCTCGACCATGCTCTTCTCGCGGCGGTCGCGGGAGTAGCCCACGAGCCAGCGGAGACCGAGGGTGGTGGCGCGCTGCGGACGGACGTCGACCGGGACCTGGTAGGTCGCGCCGCCGACGCGGCGGGAGCGGACCTCGAGGGTCGGCTTGACGTTGTCGAGCGCGCGCTTGAGGATCACCACGGGGTCCGAGTCGGCCTTCTTGCGGCAGTTCTCGAGGGCTTCGTAGACGATGCGCTCGGCGAGGCGACGCTTGCCGTCCTTGAGGACCTTGTTGATGAGCTGGGTGACGAGCACCGAGTTGTAGACCGGGTCGGCGGTAAGCGGCCGGCGCGGCGCGGGACCTTTACGCGGCATGGCTTACTTCTCCTTCTTCGCGCCGTAGCGGCTGCGGGCCTGCTTGCGGTCGCGGACACCCTGGGTGTCGAGCGCGCCGCGGATGATCTTGTAACGGACACCGGGCAGGTCGCGGACACGACCGCCGCGGACGAGCACGATGGAGTGCTCCTGCAGGTTGTGACCCACACCCGGGATGTAGGCGGTGACCTCGGTGCCGTTCATGAGGCGCACACGGGCGACCTTGCGCATGGCCGAGTTCGGCTTCTTGGGCGTCGTGGTGTACACACGCGTGCACACACCGCGCGCCTGCGGGCTGCCCTTCAGCGCGGGCGTCTTGGTTTTGCTGGTCTTGGCCTTGCGGCCGTTGCGGACCAGCTGCTGGATGGTTGGCACTGAGGCGAACCCCTCTCAACAGTCGACGGTTGCGTATTCCTGGCTGTGCGGCGTCACCTGTTCACCCGCGCGCGTGTGCGAGGCCGTATAACGGCCCTGCTCAGCGGCGTGGGTTCCCGTCCCCCGCGTTCGGGCGTGTCGCGTCTCTCCGGACCCATATCCGCAACCGCGGCAGACCGGAGTCGACCGTCGTGCAGATTCAGACGCGTTCGCGAACGGACCCATAGGGCCGACCATCATGGCCGTGTTCACGAAGCCCCCAGTGCGAGGGATGCGTGCCGGTGACGCCAGCCGGAGGGATCAGATCCCACCGTCTTGCAGGCACGCAACCTGGCCTGGCTCTCACGGGGACCGAGCTGCCGGAGTTGACAGGGCCACCATGCCGCTCAAAGCGGTGTCCAGGCGCAAGGGAGAAGCCTACCTAGCCTAACGAACAAGGTCAAAGCCGATTTCGTCCCGCAAGGCATCCGTGTTCAGAGTCACGGATTGACGGGGCCGACCAGAGCACGGCTCGCAAGCTTCACCGTGGATGGGGCGCTGACCTGTTCATTCGGTGCGGTAGACACACCGTCGCCTATATTAGCTCGCGATACGGGACGGGCCCGCGCGGGATGCCCCCTGAGAGGCGCTGTTCACCAGCAGTTCCCCGAGCCGTCAACCCGAAACCGCGACGCCCCCGCCATAGGTCGAGCCGCCGGCCTCCCGGGCCATCGTGATCACCCAGACGAGCAAGGCGGCCACCACGACCGCCGAGGCGATCCCCACGGCGGTCCACGCGAGCCGCCGGATCAGCGGCAGTCGGGAGGCGCCGAGCAGGAACCCTTCGGACGCGCGGATATCGGCCTCGGCCTGCCGCGCGAGCATCAGCGCGATCAGGGCCGGGATCACCCCGCCCACGAAGGGCGACAACGCGACCGCGACACCCGCGAGCATCCGCGCCGCCACCAGCTTCGTCGACTCCACCGGCTCCGGATCATCCGGATGCCGCACCCCGAAGGCCCCGCGCACCTCAACCACCCGCCCATCCTATGGGGGTTGCGCCGCCACCGCACGCGCGCGACCCGCCGCACCCGACACGCCCTCACCGATCCCCCGTGAAACGCCGGTGGG
>NZ_JAPZVQ010000019.1 GCF_027622945.1 Glycomyces lechevalierae
CCCCCCCGGGGGGGGGGGCCCCCCGCTTCCCGGAGGCTCGGGGAGCGCTACGGTGATCCCGCAACTCCAGCATCATCCGCCCCCGAGCCCCCGAGGAACCCCGTGAAACTGCTCTTCCACACCGCGAACATCTACATGATCCTGGGCCTGGTCAGCGGCCTGTACTACCGCGAGCTCACCCACCTCACCGAGTTCGAGGGCGAGACGCGCCTCAGCGTCGTCCACACCCATGTGCTCGCGCTGGGCATGCTGTTCTTCCTCATCGCCCTCGCGCTCGAGAAGGTCTTCGCGCTCAGCGAGAGCCGCCTCTTCAAGTGGTTCTTCTGGGTCTACAACATCGGCCTGATCATGACGGTCGGCGTCCTGACCCTGCGCGGGACCCTCACCGTGCTCGACAACGAGCCGACCGGCGCCGCCGACTCCGCGCTCGCCGGCATCGCCGGGCTCGGGCACGTCGTGCTGACCGTGGGCCTCATCCTGTTCTTCCACACCATCGAGAAGCGCATCAAGGCCGAGAAGTCCGAGAAGGCGCCGGCCGAGACCGAACCGGCCGCGGTGTGAGCGGACGGGGCCGGAGGCGAGCGCCTCCGGCCCCGCTCGCTATGCGGCCTCGATGGTGAGCACGGTCTTGCCACGGGACTTGCCGGCCTTCAAGCGCGCCAACGCTTCCGCGGCGTCCTCGAGCGGGACCTCGTAGTCGATGCGCAGCCGCAGCTGGCCCAGCTCGACCGCTTCGGCGAGGGACGCGAGCGTCGCCGGCCTCGCGTTCGCGTAGAGGTTCGCGCCGCGCAGGCCGCGCGAGGCGAGCACTTCGGCGTCGACCGCGCCGTTCGAAGAGACGATGACGCCGTTCGGCTTGAGCAGCGCCGCGATCGGCTCGATCTCGCCCGGACCAGAGATGAGGTCCACAATGGCGTCGATGCCGCCGGGGTGGGCGAGGCGCACCTGATCGGCCGTGGGGCCGACGGTGAAGTCCACGGTCTCAGCAGCACCCAGTTCCCGCAGGTACGCGGCGGTCTCGGGGTCGGTCGTGCCGATGACGCGCACCCCCTGCGCGGCGGCGAGCTGCACGGCGGCCTGGCCGACCCCGCCCGAAGCGCCGTTGATGAGGAGCGTGGCGCCCGGCCCGATGCCGGTGCTCTCCACGAAGTCGTGGGCGGCCGCGCCCGCCGTGGGCAGCGCGGCGGCGGTGTCGAACGGGAGGTCGGCGGGCAGGCGGGCGAGCTTGGCGGCGTTCGTGATCGCGTACTCGGCGTAGGAGCCGCGGCCGTGCCGCACGTCCATGAACTGGCCGAAGACCCGCTCGCCGGGCTCGAACTCGACGCCCTCGCCCACGGCCGCGACGGTCCCCGCGCCGTCCGAGCCGAGCACGAGCGGGAAGGCGTGCTCGACCGAGTCGCGCATCGCGCCCTCGACGACCTTCCAGTCGAAGGGGTTCACACCGGCGGCGGCGAGCCGCACGAGCACTTCGCCCGGGCCGGGTTCAGGGACGGGCAGCTCGGCGAGGCTCGGTTCGGTATCGAAATCGGTGATTACGACGGCACGCATGGACATCCCTTCCGTTCCGCCCGAATCTACACCGGTCGTGAGTGCGGTTCAGGCGTTCGGCCCCGCGCCGCGCGGCCTTGTACGCTTCATCCTGGCTCTGCACAATAGAGCCTGGCACCCCAGGCCAGAGGCCGCAAAAGCCTCGAATGCCCGATCCCCTTGGAGGAGTTCACCATGCGCCCATGGATGGACCGCGCCATGCTGCGCGGACGAATCCACGGCCGCCTCATGCTCGTGCTCGTCGCGGTCGCCGTCCTCGTCTCGGCCCTCGCGGTCTGGCAGTTCAGCACCCTGCGCGACGACCACGACCCCGACCTCGCGCAGTTCGAGAACCAGGAGACCGCCGCCGCGGCCGCGAGCGACGCGACCGACCCGGACGCCGCCGAGGCGGCCACCCCGGACGGGCCCTCCCCCACGACGAGCGAGTCGCCCTCCGAGTCGGCGTCGGCGAGCGAGTCCGCGAGCGAACCGGCGGGGACCTCGGAGGCCGCCGCCAACGGTCCACAGTGCACGGCCTCGCTCACGCTCGACAACGAATGGGACCAATCGGTCTCGGTCACCGTGACCGTGGCCAACACCGGCGCCGACCCGATCGACGGCTGGGAGGTCCAGATCGGGATCAAGCACCTCACGGTGACCACGACCTGGGGCCTCTCCCACATCGAGGGCGAACGCTACGGCGACATCCTCCTCAACGCCGCCCTCGACACCGGCGCCAGCGTCGACGCGAGCTTCCAGGCGGACGTCCAAGGGCGGTACGAGATCCCGGAGACCGTGCCCTGCACGCCCGTCTAAGCCCGCGAGGATCGTCGGGTTGTGGTGCACGGGGAAGTTCACCGAGTTCGCGATGAAGCAGTCCCTGTTCGCGTCGTGGTGCAGCGCCATCGCGCGATCGGCCTTCTCGGGGTCGGCGATCGTCACCACGGGAGCCAGCGTCACCTCCGTGAAGCGCCCGCCGTTGCCGTCCTGGAGTATCGTGCCGGTCGCGGTGTCCTCGTACGAGATGACGACGATGCGTTCGAGCGCGCACAGCGCCAGGTACGTGAGCATGTGGCAGTCCGCGAGGCTCGCGACCAGCAGCTCCTCGGGGTTCCACCGCTCGGGCTGACCCCGGAACGCCGGGTCGGCGCTCGCCTGGATCACCGGCTTGCCCTCCACGACGAGGTCGTGGTCGCGCCCGTATTCGCGGTAGTTCACCGTGCCCTTGCCGGTATTGCCGGTCCAGCGCATCGTGACCTCGTAATGGTGCTCGCGGCCGCTCATGGCGCGCTCCTTCCGATCGCGGGGGTGGAGCCGAAAGCCTAACCGAGCGGCGAGCCGCACCGTCTCGCCAGCGGGCAACCGCTTCCACCAGTGGTGGTAGCGGCCGTACACCGCGGGGTCGCGGTCGGCGAGGAACGCCGCCAGCGCCTCGGCCTCGGCGGCGAGCCCGGCCCAGTCCTCGTCCGTGAGCGGCCGGAACGCGGTCGCCTCGATGCCTTCGGCGGTGGCGCGCCAGACGCCGGCGGCGCGGCCGTCGACGAGGATCATCGGCAGCACGTCGCCGTTGTTGCGGATCAGGGTGGTGCGCAGGTCGGCCGGGACGGTCCGGCTGCGGTCGAAATAGGCGAGGAACACGTTGTCCCACATGGCCATCAGGCGCGGCGGCGCGGGCGTCTCCGGGTCCGGGACCGTCGCGTCGGGCAGGTCGTAGAGCTTCTCGCCGTTCGGGCCTTCGTGCCGCTGCAGCCGGTCGCCGAGGGCCTTGACCGCGTGCGTCACCCTGCCGCGCTGGACCATCGCGAACTGGGCGACGTCCGCCACCGAGGCCGGGCCGAACCCGGAGAGGTAGCGCAGGATCAGGTTCTCGAGCGCCGCGTCGGCGGCGTCCCGGTCGCCGAGCGCGGGCCGGTCGGGCGCGGCGAGGTAGGCGACCTTCTCGTTGAACGTCCACGGGCCGCCGAGCGGCACGCGAAGCAGCGGCGCGTACTGGCGGATGCCCGGCCACACGGCCTTGGCGGTCTCGGCCCCGAGCCGGTCGGCGAGGCGGGCCTCGCAGTCGCGGGCGGCGCGGACCTCGGCGGCGAACTCGAGGATGTCGTCCGCGTACACGGCGGCGTCCTTCGCGGCGATGCCGGAGTCGGCGATGCGGCCGCCGAGCTTCGCGGCGTAGAGGGACGGCTCGGTGGCCTCGCGGAACGGACGGTACTCGTCGGCGGCGACCGCGTGCAGGGTCATGCGGATCGGGTTGCCGCGCACCAGGTCGTACGAGGTGAACGCGGCGTCGAGCTCGGTCGGGTCGAACCCTTCAACGCGGTTCCACAGTCCTATGTAGGGGGACGCGGGCGACTGGGCCTGGACGGCGACGGCCGCGCGCACGGCGGCGACGACGTCCCCGGGCTTGCGGCGCAGGAGCGACTGCCGGTCGAGGGTCGCCCGGTTCAACTGATCGGCGGTGAGCTGCACGGTGTCAGCGTCGCAGGTACTCGGCGAAGGACATCGGGGGCGTCCCGGTCAACCGCTCGACATCGCCGGGCGCGGCGGCGAAGCGGCCTTCGCGCACGGAGCGGAACATGCTGGCGTAGGCCTCGATCAGCCATGCCGGTTCGCCGTCCGCGGCGAGCATGGCGCGGTAGTCGGCGTCCTCGATCGGCCTGTACTGCAACGGTGTACCGAGCGCTGCGGTCGCGGCTGCGGCGATTTCGCCCCCGGTGAGGGCGGCGGGTCCGGTGAGGTCGATGACGCCTTGAGTGCGGGCGATCGCGGCCGCCGCCAACGCGCGGGCGACGTCGTCACGGGCGACGAGCGACGTGCCGGGGGCGCCGTCGCCGAGAGGGAGGGCGAGTTCGCCGGTGCGGGTCGCGTCGGCGAGCCAGGTCGAGGCGAAGAAGTCGGCGAAGACCGAGGTGCGGACAAGGCAGTGCGGGCGGTCGGCGAGGAGGGCTTCGGTCTCCTGGTGGCCGGGCGAGTAGTAGAAGCGCGAGTCGGGGGCGATGTCGAGGATGCTCGTGTAGATGATGTGGACGTCGGGTCCGCAGGCGGCGATGAGGTTGCGGTGGTGGCGGGCCATGGTCTCGGCGGTGCCGTCGCTGGAGACCATCACGAGCGTGTCCAGGCCGCGCAGGGCGTCGGCGAGGGACGCGGGGTCGTCGTAGTCGGCGCGGCGGGCGGCGACCCCTGCCGGGACGGCTTCAGGCCGGCGGGCCAGCGCGGCGACGTCGTCGCGTCCGGCGGCGAGAAGATGGCGGATCACGCCCGAGCCCACGCCGCCGGTCGCTCCCGTTATGCCGATCATGCCGTCTCCGTTCAGTGTTGAGTCCGGGTGCAAGTGTGCCCGGACGCCGGAGCCGGCATCGGCGGTGGGGGTCGGGGCCGGATCCTGGTAGTCCGACCCCGACGCCTCCGCGGGGATCAGGCTTTCGCGAGGTAGGCGAGGCACGAGTCGAGCAGCATCTGGCTGCCTTCCTTGGCCATGTCGTGCTCCTCTTTGGTGGCGCAGGTCTACGAGACGGTGAGCCGGGTGCGGCCCTCGCCGAGGTCGACCAGGTCCAGGCGCATGACCTCTTCGCCGCCGCCGGGGGTGTCCATGCCCATGACGAGCAGTTCGTTCTCCACGACCTCGATGTACCGGCCGGTGATCGGGAACTCCTGGCCGTCGGGGGTGACGACGGTGGCGGTGTATCGGCCGTCCGGCTTCGGGTCCATCGACACCGAGCCGGGCTTCGAGTAGCTCCACGCCTCGTAGGGCGCGTCCTCGGTCCACGCGGCCCAGACGGCGGCGACGGGGGCGTCGGCTTCGGCGGTGAGGCTGTAGGTGAGGTCGTCGGCGCTCATGGCTCGCTCCTTGGTTCGTGTGCTGCGGTGTATGCCCGTATAGACGAGCGGCCCGCGCTTGATTCATCGCGGCCGCCGAAGGAGTTTTTCGCGATCCCGGGGAGTGGTGCCCGTCTGGGAGAATCGGAGGCGGAGGTGCATCGATGGACGTCGAGATCACGATCAGCGGCACGGAGGACGCCCGCGGCGAGCTGATCGCGTTGCGGCAGTGGCTGATCCGGGAGGACGAGTACCGGGGCCGGGTCGACTTCGCGTCCGCGCAGCCCGAGGACGGCGAGCTCGGGGGCTTCCAGGAGCTGCTGCTGGCGGCGATCGCCGCCGGCGGGCTCGACGCCCTCGGCCGGACCATCGGGGTCTGGCTCCAGACCCGGAGGTCGGACATCACGGTCTCGCTGCGCGCCGACGGCACGGTCGAAGAGGTCAGCGCCAGCGGCCCGGCCGCGAGGATCGTGGCCGAAAGGCTCTTCGGGGACGCGGGGCCGAAGCCGATCGCCAAGGACGAGTAGGTGCGCTTTCCCGACGGCGCGAAGTCCCGAGCGCTGCTCATCGGCACCGCGACCTACTCGCATCTGGCCGAGGTGCCCGCTGTTCGCAACAACCTCCGCGACCTCAAGGCCGCGTTCGAGACGCACACCGGTCTGCGACCGGAGCACTGCCGACCGCTGCTCGATCCGCCCGATCTCCCGACCGTCGGGAGTGCGATCGACGCGGTCGTGCGCGAGGCCGAGGACCTGCTGCTCGTCTACTACAGCGGCCACGGCCTCATCGATGTCGACGGCTCGCTCCACCTGGCGCTGCCGCAGAGCGCCCAGGACGTCCTGCCCTGGATCAGCCTGCCCTTCGCGCATGTGCAGCGCGCGTTCCGGCAATCGCGCGCGAAGACGCGGGTGCTCATTCTCGACTGCTGCTACTCGGGCACGGCGACCGAGATCATGAGCAGTGCCGAGGAGGTTCTCAAGCGCCAGCTCAGAGTGGCCGGCACCTACACGCTGACCTCCTCGCCCGCCAACTCCCCGTCGCTCGCGTTCGCGGGCATGGACCACACCGCGTTCACCGGCGGACTCCTCCACCTGCTGAACGAGGGCAGCCCCCGGCCGGTGGACCTGCTGACCCTCCACGACCTCTATTACGACCTGGTCGAATACGCGGAGGAGAACGGCCTCCCCGAACCGCAGAAGCGCGGCACCCACACCGCCGACCGGCTCGCCCTCGCCCGGAACCGGCGGCGCTCGTCCCCGGCGCCTTCGGCCCTCCCCGGTTCCGCTCCCGTTGCGCGGCAGTCGGTGACGGACCAAGCGGTCGAACTCCCGCGGGCCCGGCCGGCCGCGAACCCGGTCATCACCTGGCAGGAGGTCCTCGAATCCAAGTTCACGACCGTGCGTCTGACCGAGGGGTACGACGAGGACGAGATCGACGAGTTCATCGACAAGGTGGTGGACGCCCTCGCGAAGGCCGAGCACGGCCCGCTGCCCGTGTCGGCCGACTTCGTCAGGAGCGCCGAGTTCACGACGACCCGCTTCAGGGAGGGCTACGACGTGAAGGAGGTCGATGCCCTCCTCGATCTGGTCGAGCTCGAATTCGCACGGCTCCAAGGGCTCAGCGACGAAGGCGGCCTAACCGCGTGAGGTGTGACCGGCTGGCGGGAAGGCGGTTGCACCGCGAGGCGGGGCGGGCGTAGGTTCGGGTTCGTCCATTGCATGGGAGTGGAGGTTCGGAGTATGGGAAAGACGTACGAGGCGATCGACGGCCGCCTGCGCGAGTTCATCGAGGCGCAGCCCGTCTTCTTCGTGGCGTCCGCGCCGCTCGCCGCCGACGGGCACATCAACCTCTCCCCCAAGGGCCACAACGGATCGCTGCAGGTGCTGGACGACCAGACCGTGGCGTACCTGGACTTCGGCGGCTCCCACGCCGAGACCCATGCGCACCTGCGCGAGAACGGGCGCATCACCCTCATGTGGTGCTCGTTCAGCGGCCCGCCGAACATCGTCCGCGTGCACGGCGACGGCGAGGCCGTGTACCGCGACGACCCGCGGTTCGAGGAGCTGATCCCGCTGTTCGCCGAGGCCGACGGGCCGGGCGTGCGGGCCGTCATCATCGTGCGGGCCAAGCTGATCACCGACACGTGCGGCTTCTCCGTGCCGCTCATGGACTACCGCGAGGAGCGGCCGCTGCTGCGGGAGTTCCTGGGGCGCAAGACCGATGAGGAGTTCGCCGCGTACTGCGAGTCCAAGGAGCACAACGCCACGAGCATCGACGGCCTGCCCGCGCTGCCGCTCCCGCTGCCGCCGCGCAAGAGCTGAACGACGCCGCAGGGCCGCACCGGATTCCGGTGCGGCCCTGCGGCTTTCACGCCTAGTCGACGATCGCGTCCAGGTCGATCGCGTCCTTCGCGGCGTCGGTGCGCGCGGTGCGCTCCTCCGGGGGCGTGCTCTGCGGGTCGAGCAGGGCCAGCGCCTGGTTGACCTCCACGAAGGGGCGCATGCGCCGCTCGTAGCGGGCGAAGGCCAGCTCGTGGTCCTCGGTGCGGCCGAGTTCGAGGGCGAGGACGTAGGCGCCGACGAGGGCGAGGCTGGTGCCCTGGCCCGAGAGGGGCGCGGCGCAGTGGGCGGCGTCGCCGAGGAGGGTGACGCGGCCTTCGGACCAGGTGTCCATCTTGATCTGCGCCATGGCGTCGAAGTAGAAGTGCTCGGCCTTCCACATCCGCTCGATGAAGCCGGGCACCTCCCAGCCGAAGCCGGTCAGGTGGTCGGCGATGAGCTGCTTCTGCGCGTTGACGTCCCGGTAGCCGTACTCGATCGGCTCGGGCGAGGCGAAGCCGAGGTAGATGCGCAGTTCGGCGTTCTCCCGCACCGTCATGACGGCGCCGCCGTCGGTGCCGTCGTTGAACCAGGTCTGCCAGTGGTCCATGCCGAGGTAGTTCTCCTCGGTGAAGACCGAGAGGTAGGTGCCGAGGTGGTGGCTGTACTGGACCTCGGGGCCGAAGACGAGCTTGCGGGTGTTGGAGTGGAGGCCGTCGGCGCCGACCACGAGGTCGAAGCGGCGCGGGGCGGCCTTCTCGAACTCCACCGTGACGCCGTCGGCCTCTTGGTGGACGGCGGTGATCGAGTCGCCGAAGAGGTATTCGACGCCTTCATTGCGGGCGTGGACGAGGTCGACGAGGTCTTCGCGGAGGATCTCGATGTCGTCGGAGTCGAGGCTGCCGGAGGAGAGCGCGAACTCCTCGGAGCGGAAGATCTCGTTGCCTTCGGGGTCGAGCATGTTCATGCCGTTGCTGTGGTTGGCGAGGGCGCGGGCCGAGGTCTCGAGTCCCATGCGGCGCAGGACAGTGAGGGCCGCGCCGCGGACGTCGATGGCCTGGCCGCCGCGGCGGAGCTGCGGGGCGCGTTCGACGACGACAGGGGTGAGGCCCTGTTCGCGGAGCCAGTAGGCGAGGGCGGTGCCGGCGACGCTGGAGCCTGAGATGAGGACGGTGGTCATGGGGTTCCTCCGGGATACGTTGTACTTGGCTGTCTGGAACCAACTTAGAAAACTTGGCCCTGACCTGCAAATACGTCCTCGAACTGCCCTAGTACAGGTGCCGCGCGGAGGAAGCTCCGGGGCTAGGATCTGTCGTAGTACAGACCGAGGAAGGGGCCGCAGTGCCTGAACCGACCGAGCCGCCTACAGCGCCTCCTTACGTGCGCATCGCCGCCGAGCTGAGCAGGCGGATCACCGACCGGGAGCTGGCTCCCGGCGACAAGGTGCCGTCGACGAGGCAGGTCGCCCAAGAATTCGGTGTGGCGCTTGCCACAGCGACGAAGGCGTTGGACGTGCTGCGGGCCGAGGGACTGGTGATCACACGTCCGCGCTCGGGCACGGTGGTCGCGCCGAGGCGCGGCAAGGCCGGCGAGCCGGCCGCGGAGCTCACCCGCGAGCGGGTCCTGGCGGAGGCGACCGCGATGGCGGATGCCGAAGGGCTGGAAGCGGTCTCGATGCGAGCGGTGGCGGGCCGGTGCGGCGTGGCGCCGATGTCGTTGTACCGCTTCGTGGAGGACAAGGACGATCTGGTGACCGCGATGGCCGACGCCGTGTACGGCTCGGCGGTGTTCGAGCGCGAACCGAACGCGCCGTGGCGGTCTCAGGTCGAGGCGTTGTGCCGCGAGCTGTGGCGGCTGCACCGCGCCCACCCGTGGCTCGGCCGCACCCAGCCGCTCACCCGGCCGCTGCCCCTGCCGAGCGTGATCCGCCTCGGGGACCGGCTGCTCGGCGCGCTCGAAGGGCTCGGCCTGCCGCCGAAGCTGCACTTCGACGTGCATGTGCTGCTCTTCAGCCACATCGTGGGCCTGGCCGCGAACTTCGAGGCCGAGGACGTGGCCGTCTCCGAGACCGGCCTCTCCTCCGAGGAGTGGACGGACCTCCACTACCAGCCGCGCATGGGCGACGACGCCTTCATGGCCGAGCACCCGCACTTCGCGAAGCTGTTCGGCCACTTCGGTTCCCTGCCGGACGGCTACGACCTCGACCTCGAAGGCCTCTTCGAGATGGGCCTCAGTCTGCTCCTGAACGGCGTGGAGATGATGGCCCGCCGCAACGGCGAGGTCTGACGGATCAGGCGAGTCCTTTGAAGAGGGACGCGTACGCGCGCTTCCAGTGCGCGTCCGCCTCTTCGACGTCGCCGAGCGCCCCGCGCAGTTCGAGGCTCGCGAGGCCGTGGGCCATCGCGTTGAGCTGCACGGCGATCGCGTACGGCTCGGCGGGGGCGAAGGCGCCGGCTTCGACGCAGCGGGCGCAGGCGGCGATGAGCGCGTCGAAGGTCGGCTGAATGCGGCGCCCGGCCTCGGCGTCCGGCCGGAACTCGGGCACCGGGCGGCCGAACATGAGTTCGTACAGGTGCGGATTGTCGCGCGCGTTGGCGCGGTACGCGTCGCCGAGGGCGAGCAGGTCCGCGGCGGGGTCGCCGGTGCGCGGCACGGCCGCGAAGGCCGCGGTGAGGCGGTCGAAGCCCTCGAGGAACATCTCCCGCACCAGGCCCGCCTTGTCGCCGAACAGGTTGTAGACCGCGGTGGTCGAGGTGCCCGTGGCCTGCGCGACCCGCCTGGTGCTGAGCGCGGCCGGGCCCTCCTCGGCGAGGAGCCGCCCGCCCGCGTCGATGAGTTCGCGGCGCAGCGTCTCGTAATCGCGTTTTCTCGGTCTCGGCATGTTGACAAGCGTATCGTAACGTGGTTACATAACAGTGTTACTAAACCAAGGAATTGGAGCACCCCATGTCTGAACTGCACGTCGTCCTCGGCGCCACCGGCGGCATCGGCAAAGCCGTCGTCGCCGAACTCACCGCCCGCGGACACGAAGTGCGCGCCGTGAGCCGCAACGCCGAAGGCCCGCAAGGCTTCAGGGCCGACATCACCACCGCCGAAGGCGCCCAGGCCGCCTGCGAGGGCGCGGCCGTCGTCTACCAATGCGCGCAGCCGCCCTACGCCGACTGGGCCGCGGAGTTCGTGGGCTTCACGGACACCGTCCTCACCGCGGTCGAGAAGTCCGGCGCGCGGCTCGTCGCGGCCGACAACCTGTACATGTACGGCCCGGTCGAAGCGCCCATGACCGAGGACATGCCGTACGCGGCCGCATTCCCCAAGGGCCGGGCCCGCGCCCGCGTCGCCGAGATGATCCTCAACGCCCACAAGGAGGGCCGCGTGCGCGCAACCCTCGGCCGCGCCTCCGACTACTTCGGCCCCGGCGGCGTCAACACCACCCTCGGCGCCACGGTCTTCGCCGCCGCCGCGGCCGGCAAGACCGCCCGCTGGCTCGGCGAGCCGGACGAGCTCCACACCGTCAACTACCTCCCCGACCTCGCCGCCGGCCTCGTCGCGTTGGGCGAGAACCCGAAGGCCGACGGCTACGCGTGGCACCTCCCCGTCGGCCCGCCCCTCACCGGCACCGAGTTCCTGGCGCTCGTCTGGCAGGCCGCCGGCGGCAAGCCGAAGAGCGCCTCGCTCGGCCGCGGCATGCAGCGCCTCATCGGCGCGTTCAACCCGATCGTCAAGGAGCTCGGCGAGACCTGGTACCAGCGCGACCGCGCCTTCGTCGTCGACGACACCGCGTTCCGCGCCGCCTTCCCGCAGCACGTCAAGGTGACCCCGCACGAGCGGGCGATCGCCGAGACCGTGGCCTGGTTCAAGCGACAGGCCTGATTCCCCCGAAACGCCCCAGACCGCCCGAATCCCTTCATAGACTGCGCACACTCACCGTCTGCATTGGAGGGGTCAATGACGCAGGACTACGGACCGGGCGCGCAGGTCACCATGCCCAGGGAGATGAACGGGGTCGCCATCGCGGCCTTCGTGCTCGCGATCGTCGGGCTGTGCAGCCCGCTGGGGATCCTCGGGCTGATCCTCGGCTACGTCGCGAAGAGCCAGATCAAGGCCCGCAACAACTCCGGCAGCGGCCTCGCCACCACGGCGATCGTCCTCGGCTGGATCAGCATCATCGCGTTCGCCGCGTTCATCATCGCCCTCATCGCGGGCGGCTGGGACGCGTGGATGGACCGCATGGACGACTACAAGAACGAATACAACTAGGACCGACCGACGCCACGAACCGAAGAGGTCCACTTGCAGACGCAACGCGCCTTCGCCAAGTCCATCACCGGCACCGCCACTGCCGCCACCGTCGCCGCCGCACTGCTCGCCTGGGCGCCCCAGGCCGCCGCGAACGAGACCCCGCAGTACCGCGCCGACCAGATCGCCCAACGCGAAGCGGCCGACGTCGTGCTCGTACCGGGCGAGACGAGCACGGTCGCGCACGCCGAGGCGGCCTTCATCAAGGTCCACTTCGACCGCGTCGCACTCGGCGAGCGGGACGCGCTCACCGTCGCGAGCCCGGACGGCGGCGAGTCCCACGAGTACGGCGCGGCCGACGTCGCGGACGGTGAGCTGTGGGCGCTCTCGATCGAGGGCGAGACCGCGGAGGTCACGCTCCACGACGCGGCCGACGGCGTCGCCGCCGCGGCTCACATCGCCGAGTATTCGCGCGGGCTCAACGACGCCCAGCTCGCGAGCCGCCCGAGCGAGACCCGGGCCGAGAGCATCTGCGGCGTGGACGACACGCGGAACGCCGTGTGCTACCGGGACTCCGACCCGGTCGCGTACGGCGCGAGCCATGCCGTCGCGCGCCTCATCATCGCCGGCGAGTCGTACTGCACCGGCTGGATCGCCGGGGACGACCGGCTCCTGACGAACAACCACTGCTTCGAGAACTCGGCCGAAGCGCGTGTGACCGAGGTGCAGTTCGGGTACGAGTGCGTCAGGTGCGCGGGCGGCAAGGTCCGCAAGCCGCTCAAGGTGAGCGGCGACCGGGTCCTGGCGACCGACTTCACGCTCGACTTCACGCTGTTCACGGTGGCCGAGCCGGAGCGGATCGCGCACCTGCCCGCGCTGCCGCTCAGTGCCGATCCGGTTGGGCTGCACGACAAGATCTACATCCCGGAGCACCCGGGCGGGAAGCCGCTGCGGATCGCCTCGTCCAGTACGTCCGAGCCGGACGGGCTCGGGTCCCGCTGCGTGGTCGGGGACGAGCGGCACCGAGGACGCGGCGCGGGCACCGATTTCGCGTACCTTTGCGATACCGAAGGCGGTTCGTCGGGCTCACCGGTGATCAGCCGGGCGACGGGGAAGGTGGTGGGCCTCCACCACTTCGGAGGGTGCCCGAACCAGGCGGTGCGGATGGATCGGATCTATCCGCTCATCGCGGCGTATCTGACCTGATGGGAGCCGAGCGTGGCCGAGGACCACACCGAGGAGGCCGCGCCTCCTGAGCGGCGCGGCGGCGCACTGCGCCTCGTGCGATGGATCGTGGCGCTGCTCGCCTGCGTCCTCGGGGTCGTGGCCGTCACCGGTGCGGTGGCGGCCTATTACGCGCGCCTGGAACTGCTCGACACGGACCGGTTCACCGAGCTCACTGCCGATATCGCCGAGGACGAGCAGGTCCAGGCCGGGATCGCTTCGCTCATCACCGCGCAGATCGACTCGGCGCTCGACGTGGACAAGATCGAGGCGGACGTGAGCTCGTCGCTCGGCACCGGGACGCCCCCGGCCGCGATCGAGTCCTTGGTGGACTCGGCGGTGGAGACCCTGAAGGGGTACATAGCGAGCGAGGTCGAGAAGTTCGTGGCGAGCCCGCAGTTCCTCGAGGTGTGGGACGCGGCCGTGAGCGAGGCGCACAGCTCGCTCGTCTCCGCGCTCGAAGGCGAGAACAGCGGGGCGCTCAAGGCCGAGGGGAACACGCTCACGCTGGACCTGGGGCGGGTCGTGGCGATCGTCAAAGAGCGCATGGTGGACGCCGACGTGAAGCTGGCCGGGAACATCCCCGAGGTCGAAGCCGATTACGTGCTGGTCGACTCGGAGCAGGTGCCCGAGCTGCAGAGCTATGTGGACCGGCTGAACCGGGCCGCCGACTGGCTGCCGTGGATCGCCTTGGGGCTCTTGGTGGTCGCCTTCGTGCTCATCCCCCGCCGGTGGATCGCGGCGCTGGTCGTCGGCGCACTCGGCGCGGTCCTGGCGGGCGCGGCGCTGTGGGCGATCGGGGAGGGCAGGACGGTGTTCGTCTCGCGGGCGCGCGATGCCGCGTTCGCGCCGGTCACGTACGACGCTTTCACCGACCAGCTCACGGCGACGTACGTCGTCATGCTCGGGATCGCGCTGGTGCTGGCGCTCGTGGCGGTCGGGGCGCTGCTGCTGCGCCGCAAGCGCACTCGGGCGCAGGGCACTGAGGTTTCAGGCACTGAAGCGTGAGTTCCCCTTGCCCCGCATGTCGCCGCGGGGCAAGGGGAGGCCTTTAAGCGGCGGGGCTGCACTTCGGAGTGATGCCGAACTTGTAGCCCTTCGCGGCGAGCTGCGGCAGCGCGATCTCGAGCGCCCGCACGGTCTGCGAGCGGTCGCCGCCGCCGTCGTGCATCAGCACCACGTCGCCGGGGGTGGCGCCGAGCAGGACGTCGACGATCGCGTTCACGCCGGGCCGGGACCAGTCCTTGGTGTCCTCGTTCCACATCTGCCGCTGGAGGCCCGCGGCGGTGATCGCGCTGGTCACCTCGGCGTTGTAGGCGCCGTACGGCGGGCGGAAGCAGTTCACTTCGGCCCCATAGCTTTCCAGCAGGTTCTGGGTGGAGTTGATCTGCGCGTCCATCTGGGCGCGGGTCAGGGTGGTCATGTCCGGGTGGTCCCACGAGTGGTTGCCGAGCGCGTGGCCGGCGGCCAGGACGGCCCGGGAGCGGGCGGGGTCGCGCTGGGCGTTCTGGCCGAGCTCGAAGAACGTGGCCTTGGCGTGGTTCTTGGCGAGGACTTCGAGGATCGCGTCCGTGTAGGAGCCGCCGGGGCCGTCGTCGAAGGTCAGGAAGATGGTGCCGTTCCAGGGGTCGTCGGCCTGGACGGCCGCTTGAGCGTCGGCGCCCTGGGTAGCCGGGTCGGTGGCGTCCCGTGCCGCAGCCGGGGCGGCGAGGAGGAGGGAGCCGAGGACCGCCACTGCGGCGGTCGCCATGAGGCGAAGATGTTTCATCCGCACATCGTGGCGTGGAATCCCTTGTGGTGCAACGAGGGAATTCTCACCTAAGCGGCTTGTGCCCCAAGGCAACCGATCTGCGGGCCAAAGGCGTATCAGGCCCCGGGGAGCTCCCCGCCCCGCTCGGCCGCGGCGGCCACGGCCGCGCGGATCGCCTCGTCCACATTCGACTCGTCGAGCGATTCGAGCGCGGCCTCGGTGGTGCCGCCGGGGGTGGCGATGCGTTCGAGGAGCGCGCCGGGCGGCTCGTCCGAGTCCTGCAGGTGGAGGCAGGCGCCGAGGAGCATCTGGTCGACCAGGACGCGCGCGGCGACCGGTTCCATGCCGCCGTCGATCGCGGCGTTCGTCATCGAGTCGGCGAGGTAGTAGAGGAACGCGGGGCCCGAACCGCCCACGGCCGTAATGAGATCCATCATGGACTCGTCCGCGATCACGGTGACCCCGATGCGGTCGAAGAGGTCCTCGATCTCGGTCAGGTCGGTGCCCTCGGGCGCGGCCAGCGCGGTCGCGGCCTGGCGGGCGCGGGCGGCGATGTTCGTCATGGCGCGCACGGCGGTGATCCCCTCGGGGAGGCGTTCGGCGAGCTTGGCGAGGGGGACGCCGGCGGCGAGGGAGACGACGACCGTGTCCGGTTCGAGGTGGGGGCCGATTGCGGAGAGGAGGGGGCCGACGGCGACGGGCGGGACGGCGACGAGCACGACGTCGGCTTCGGTGACGGCGTTCTGGTTGTCCGTGCCGACCTCGATGCCGTAGGCGTCGGCGAGGTGGGCGGCGCGTTCGGCGGGCAGGGCGGTGGCCCAGATCTGGGCGGGCGGGAGCCCGGAGTCGATGAGCCCGGCGAGCACGGCCTCGCCGAGATGGCCGACGCCGAGCAGCGCGATGTCCATGTCCTCACCTCCGTGTCAGCGCCTCACAGCCCGAAATCTACGGGCCGAGCCGAAAGGCTACCGGGATTCGGGAGGATTCGCTCCTCCGCAGGCGTCCCGCATGACCGTGAGGTACCGGTCGTTGGCGCGGGTCTGGAGGAACCGCGTGACGGGCGCGCCGAGGCGGGTCACGAGCGTGCCGGGGACTGAGAAGGAGCGGACGGTGAACCTGGTGCGGTTCGGGCCGAGCGGTTCGAGCAGGAAGGACGCTTCGCCGCGTTCGAGGTGGCCGGGCCGGGTGCCGTAGCCGAAGCCGACGAGTTCGGGGGTCTCCTCGGTCCAGACGACCTGGCAGGGCAGGCGCACGCCGAGGTACCGGAGGGCGAATTCGGCGCCGGGGGTCGCGCGTGGGACGTCCGATTCGGGGCGCAGGCCGCAGCGGGCTTGGAGTCCGAAGGTCATGACGATCTCGGCCGCCGTGGCGAGCGGCGTGTCGAGGTCGGTGGTGAGCTCGAGGTGGCGGTAGCCGGCCGGGAGGTCGCCGGTGCGGGTCGCGCCGACTTCGGGGTAGTTGACGCCGAGGTCCACGGTCAGTCCATTTCCGGGTTGAGGGCCTGGAAGAGCAGGTGGTCCTGCCATTTCCCGGCGATCTTGAGGTAGGCGGGGGCCATGCCGATCGGCTCGAAGCCGTTGCGCTGCAGGACTTTCTGCGAGGCGTGGTTGTGGAGGAGGGTTTCGGCCTGGACGCGGAAGAGGCCGAGCCGTTCGAAGGCGACCGCTTTGGCGAGGCGCACGGCCTCGGTCGCGACCCCGCGCCCGGCGGCGGACTTCGCGACCCAGTACCCGGTGCTGCAGGAGCGGAAGTAGGGGCCGCGCACGATCGAGTTGAGGAAGATCTGGCCGACGAAGCGGCCGTCGTCCTCGATCGCGTAGGTGAGCCCGGTGCCCGCATCGGCGCGGCCGAACGCGGCCTCGATCTCGATGCGCACGCCCGCGGCGGTGTACGCGGCCTCGCCCCGGTCGGGCTCCCAGGGGGCGAGGTAGTCGCGGCCTTCGCGGCGCAGGGCCGCGATCGGTTCGGCGTCGGCGAGCGCGATGGGGCGGATGGTGATCATGGCTTGATTCTGCCGGGTCGCGCGCGCCCGATGGGTACAGGTGTCGGATATCGACCGACCCCGATGGGAGCGCGTTTGCGGCATACTGATCTGCATCCGCACCGGAACCACCCTGCGACGACACCCTCCACGGCGACAAGGCAACGGAGCCTCCAGGGCTCGACGACGAATCTCCTCCGCCCGGCTTCTCCGCTGCGCCGAACCACTCCGGACGGCACAGGAATGAGGACGTCCTCAGGCGCCGCAGGGTGAGCCGGGCACTCGTCGGCGGGGAGCCGGCGGTCCTCCTCATGGCCTTCGCCGCCGGGGTGGTCGTCGAACGGCATGAGAAGCCGGCCGGGTGCCCCGATCCGGTGGAGCTCACGGTGCTCGTGCCGGTCGACGGCGCAGCGGGGTTCCAAGCGGCCGTGGACGAGTTCAACCACGATCGGGTCGATCCTGCGGCGCAACGACGAGTTCGCCCCGGGCATCGATGCAGCTCGCCTCGTACGAGGGCTTCACCGTGAACGGCTGGAAGTACCTGCCGGCCAACGGGATCGCCTCGAAGCCGGACGAACCTCCGAACGACTGAGCCGCCGAGTGCCTCAGCCGCGCAGGTCGAGGGTGTGCCAGTCGAGGACGCGGCCGTCGGGTTCGCTGCGGCACTGGAGGAACGTGAACCCGGCGCGGGCCGCGACCGCCGCCGAGCGGGTGTTCTCCGGCTCGCAGCGGATGACGGCCTCGGTGCAGCCGATCGAAGCCGCGTACGCGCAGGCCAGGCGTACCGCGCGTGTGGCCAGGCCCCGGCCGCGCCACTGCGGGTAGAGCCCGTACGCGAGGTTCGTCTGGCCCTCGCGCAGGTAGTACATGTCGGTCTGGACGTCCACGGTCCCCGCGAGTTCGAGGGCCGGGCCGACGCGGATCCCGAAGTTGTGGAAGGGCCCGCCGGCGCGCCACCAGCGCGCGCAGCAGTCGAGGTAGTCGCGCAGGCCCTCGGGGGTGGCGGGGTCGCCGCTGAGCCAGCGCACCAGCTCCTCGTCCTCCCCCGCGTAGTGGTCCGCGAAGTCGGCGGGCCCAAGCGGGGAGAGCGTGACCGTGCCGTCGGTGAGCGCCTCGTCCATACCCACCAGCTTTTCGCAGTCCGAGCCCTCCCGCAACGGATTCAGCGGGTGCGGCGCAGCGCCCACCAGCCCAGCGCGACGACCAGGAGGGTCGCGGCGGTGTTGTGGGCGTACTTGGCGAACGGGTCGACGTCGCCGATCGGGATCGCGAGGAACCCGGTGAGGGCCTGCGAGAGCAGCGCCCCGACCGCGAGCGCGGTGACCTGGCGGCGGCCCCACGCGGTCGAACGCGCGAAGTACGCGGCTCCGAAGCCCATGGCGCCCAGCACGATCACGGTAATCGCGACGCCGGTCCAGGTCTCGTACAACCCGAACGAGAACACTGCGACCGCCGAGGCCGCGACGATCGACCACACAGGAGGAATGCGGCGTTCAATGCTCGCCGCCTTCCTGCGGCCGAGCAGGAACGCGAACCCGATGAGGACGAGAGCGACCGCACCGGCGCCCGCGAGCTGCCCGGCCGAGGCGTGATCGGTCTCGGTCTTGTAATGCCAGGCGAGGACCGTCCAAGCGCCCGCGGCATACAAGACCACCGTCACAACCAGGCCGAACGGCCGCAGCCACGGGCGGTCGGCGAGGCGCGGGGCGAGGCCTTCGACGAGCGCGATCGGCGCGGTGAAGCTCATGATCATGTGCCCGAGCACGAACGTCAGCGCCGACGAGGCCGCGAGCCCGAACGCGGGGATCCAGGTCGACCCGACCAGGTCCTGCCAGTAGTCGATGTCGCGGTAGTCCTGGGAGAACATCGACTGGTCGATGATCCCCGCCTGCAGGACGCCGAGCGCGGCGGCGACGGCGAGCACGCCGCCCCAGCCGAGGCCGAAGCGGCGCGCGGCCTCGCGCAGGAGCAGCGCGGGCGCGCCGTACAGCGGGATGAAGATGAAGAGCCCGGAGAGCAGCGCGAGCGGGTCCCCGGTGGTGTCGTCGTAGCCGACGAGGCTCTCGGCCGCGATCGGCGAGAACACGAGAAGGGCGAGCACGGGCAGCAGCCGGACCGGCCCGAGCCGCTGCGGCGCATCGACAGTGGTGGTTTCCATGCCTTCGACGCTAAGTCCGCAGGCGAGCCCGGCGCATCAGTGCAAGGTCGCGAACGACGAATCCAAGGCATCGCATTGCGCTCCGCTTGCCCGACCGAGGGACCGACCAGGCTGACGAAAGTATCGGATCGGGCGGCGCTTGTCGCCTCTCGACTCCTGAGCGGATAGGTTCGGGCCCATGAGCGGCGAAGGAACGAGGCGCGGCGCGCGCGGCCTGGCGGTGGACCTCGGCGTGCTCGCGATCGGCGTGTTCGCGTGGCTGTCCATCGCCGGGGAGCGCCTGAACGGCCAGATGCCTTCACCGCCTTGGCTGTTCGACCTGGACATGGCCACCGGTCTGCTCGCGCTGCCCCTGCTGTGGCTGCGGCGACGCTGGCCGACGCAGGCGGCCGTGGCGCTCATCGTCGCCTCGACGTACGCGGAGACCGTCGCGTTCCCGCTGGTCGTCATGCTCTTCTCGGTGGTCGTGCGGCGGTCCCTGCGCACGGCGGCGTGGGTGTTCGCGGGCGCGTTCGCCGCCGGGGTCGTGTACATGTTCCTGCGCCCCGGCGAGATGAGCGTGCCCGGTTCGCTCGGGTTCTCGCTGGCCCTGCTCGCGGCGACGGCGGGCTGGGGCATGTTCGTGCGGTACCGCCGCCAACTGCAGGCCCGTGCGGCCCAAGCGGAACGCGACGAACGCGAACGGGCCCGCCAGCGGGCGCGCGACGAACTCGCGCGCGAGCTGCACGACATGCTCGGCCACCGACTCTCCCTCCTCAGCCTCCACGCGGGCGGCATGGAGTACCGCCCCGACGCTCCCGCCGAGGAGCTGACCCGCGCGGCCGGGGTCGTGCGCGAGCAGTCCCAGCTCGCGATGCGCGATCTGCGCGAGATCATCGCGATCCTCCGCGCCCCGATCGGCGAACTCCCGCAGCCGACCATGGCCGACCTGCGGGCCCTCGTCGAGGAAGCCCGGCCCGCGATGCGCATCGAACTGCACGAACGAGTCGAAGGCGAGGTCCCCGAGCGCTCCGGACGCACGGCCTACCGCATCGTGCAGGAGGCATTGACCAACGCCCGCAAGCACGCCGAAAATGCACCCGTCGAGATCACTGTGGACGGCCAGGCCGAGGACGGCCTCAACATCACCGTCGTCAGCGGCTCCGGCCGCGACACCGGGCCCGGCTCGGGCCACGGCCTCATCGGCCTGGAGGAACGCGCCGCGCTCGCGGGCGGGCGACTCGAATACGGTTCGACGGCCGATGGCGGCTGGCGGGTCCACGCGTGGCTACCCTGGACCGCATGAGCGAACAGCCCTCCGTGAAGATCCTGGTCGTGGACGACGATCCACTGGTCCGCGCCGGACTCCGGATGATCCTCGGCGGTGCCGGAGACCTCGACGTGGTCGGCGAAGCCGGCAGCGGCACCGACGTCCCGGCCCTCGTGGCAA
Organism: Glycomyces lechevalierae; assembly: GCF_027622945.1. GTDB lineage: Bacteria > Actinomycetota > Actinomycetes > Mycobacteriales > Micromonosporaceae > Glycomyces > Glycomyces rutgersensis. The sequence continues at coordinate 20,437 of NZ_JAPZVQ010000019.1, forward strand.
GGCTGCGGCCCGACGTGGTCCTGATGGACCTCCACATGCCCGGGGTCGACGGTCTGACCGCGACCGAGCGGCTGCGAGCGGTCCCGAACGCACCGGAAGTCCTGGTGCTCACGGCATTCGAGGCCGACGGCCACGTTCGCCGCGCCCTCCGGGCCGGCGCGGGCGGCTTCCTACTCAAGGACACCCCGCCCGCAGAGATCGTGGCGGCGGTCCGGCGGGTCGCCGCTGGCGAGCCGGTCCTATCGCCGGAGGTGACGCGGCGACTGATCGGCATCGTCACCGACGGAGCGCCGACCGACAAGCGCGGCGAAGCCCGGAAACGCCTGGGCGCGTTGAACACCCGGGAGACGGAGGTCGCGATCGAAGTCGGGCGAGGCAGCTCGAACGCGGAGATCGCCGCGGCCCTCCATCTGAGTGTCCCGACCGTGAAGACCCACGTCTCGGCGGCGCTCAGCAAACTCGACCTGAACAACCGAGTCCAACTCGCACTCCTCGTCCACGACGCGGGCCTCGCCGATTAGAAGCGACGCAGCTTCGGCACCTACCAGTGCTCCTTCCATTGCACCTCCTTTCCGATACAGCAGCGACTGGATCGCACTGACAACGGGTGTGCCCCAACCAGACAAACACCCCGATCACTCCTCCCCTCCGGTCGATGGTCTCGTTGCCCCCCTGCGGAACAGCATTCCAACAGAGCGATCCTTGCAATGCGGACTGGCTGTGGGGCGGTCCGCATTCGACTGGTCTCCCGCGCAGACCTCGACGGGTCTCGCTCAGGCCTACGCAGGCCTCGACGGTCGCTCCAATCGTCGTCGTGTGCCTCGTTCCGGACACTGTCGCGGCCGAGGTGATCCCGACCAACGATCTCCCACCCAGCACGCCCCCTTTCGCAGGGCCGTGGTCCGCTGTGGAACCCGATAGCACGAAGAGACTGAGCTGACGAGACTCGGGAAAATCATCCGGTTTGGGTTTCGGCCAGAGGCTTGGCGTAGTCTGCGTGCACCTACTCGCCACCTGTACGTTTTCCGTATCCCTGTGCGTACATCAATCATCCCCCGCACAGCCCCAGGCCGTCATCACCCACAGGGGTACAAGACCCTCACATTAGCCCCAACCCCACTGCACCCCAAGGGAACAGCCAACACCGGCCCCCGCGGTCGGGAGTGTCGCCCACCCCGCCCCGCGCCGCCCCGCCCCGCCCCGCCCCCAACCAACCTCGCTCCGGGCATGAACCGTCCCCGAGTCCCACCTCTTCGCTGCCCGGTTTGACCTGAAGCAAGACAGACCCGGCCGCCAATCCGGCCTGGGTCCAGAGCCGGCGCAGGCGACCCTCGGCCTAAGGCCGGCGCAAGCGGGCCGGGGCCTAGGGCCGACGCAGCCGGGCTGCAAGGAATGAAGGCCGGTCGTTGAGCCTCGCGAACGCCTCCGGGTCGACCGTCTCGAGTTCGGGCACCGGGCGGGGCTCGACCAGCTTCTCAAGGCTGAACCCCGCCTCGAGCAGATCGCCGATGAACCCTTCAACCGTGTTGCGCTGGAAGTGGATCGACGGCAGATCCCCGGTCAGATGAAGGTCGACCCACTCCTCCGAGAAGTACGAGCCGCCGAAGTGCTTCCAGTCGGCGGCAGGGTGCGTGGTCGAGATCAGGAAGCGACCGCCCGGCTTGAGGACCCTGAAGATCTCGTCGAGGAGGCCGGCACGGTCGCGGATGTGGTGGACGACGAGGGCGCTGAGGACCGTGTCGAAGGAGGCGTCCTCGGCGAAGTCGAGCGGCAGTTCCAGATCATGGACGCGCAGCTCGGCACGGTCGCCGACCCGCTCCTTCGCGTGGGCGATGAGCTCAGCGCTGCCGTCGACGCCCACGACCTCGGCGCCCCTTTCAACGAGCGCCGCCGCGTAATGCCCTGGGCCGCAACCGACGTCGAGGAGGCGCTGCCCCGCGACGTCACCGGCGAGGGCGAGCATGGCGGGCCGGTCGATGTAGGCGTTGTACGCCCCGGTCGCGGAATGGGCGGCGAAGGCGTCGCCGAGCGCGCCGTGGTAAGCGGTGTCTCGAGGCATCCGGACAGTATCCGGGGACCGGGCCGCGCCGCGCCACCGCTTTCCGAGCACCTGCATCCGGCCTCGCCGTGGTCGCGGGGCCGTCTCGCCCCGCCTTCGACCCCGGTGACCGGGACATTGTCCAACCGGTGGAAAAAGGGTTTGGTCTGGCCGCCCGGGGCCGGTAGCGTTCACACGCGCATTCCCCCATACCGAAAGAACCAGCTGATGGCACGCTTCACTCCCCCTCGGGACCCGGGCGGGCCCCTCGCACACCCGAAACCGGCCGTCGCGGTCATCGGCTGGCTCTTCCGGTCGCAGTGGCGGATGCTCGCGATGAGCACGCTCGTCTCGTTCGCGTTCCTCGGCGGCCAGCAGTTCGTGCCCTATGTGGTCGGACGAGCGGTGGACGAGGGCCTGGTCGGCGGCGACCGCGCCGCGCTCTACTGGTGGTCGGCGGGGCTCATGGCCTGCATCGGGCTCGCCACGGTCACCGGCGTCGCCAGCTTCTACTACATGATGTACACCGCCATGGACACCGACTTCCGGGTTCAGCGGCGTCTCGTGGACACGGTCGTCGCGGTCGGCTCGCGCATCAAGTCCCGGGCGGACGCGGGCGAGCTCGTGGCCATCTCGGCGGCGGACGCGAACGCGCTCAGCTCGGTCTCGATGATGTTCGGCCGCTTGGCGTCCGCGCTCCTCGCGTTCATCCTCGCCCTCTCGATCCTCGCGACCCTCTCGTGGTGGTTCGTGCTCGCCGCCGGCGTCGGCGTCCCGGCCATGTTCATGCTCCTGCGCCCGCTGTTCCTGCGGCTCGAAGCGCGCGGGCGCGAGTTCCGCTCGCGCATCGGCGAGCAGACCGGCATCGGCACGGACGCCGTCGCGGGCCTCCGGGTCCTGCGCGGCATCGGCGGCGAAGCGCACTTCATCGACCGGTACAAGACCGCCTCCCAGGCCTCCCGCGACGCCGGGGTCCGGGTGCGCCGCACGGCCGCCGGGCTCGAGTTCGCGCGCCTCGCCCTCCCTGGCACGCTGCTCGTTCTGGTCCTGTGGATGGGCGCGGAGATGACCCTCAACGGCACCATCACCGCCGGCGAGTTCGTGGCGCTCTTCGGCTACCTCGTCGCCCTCACCCGCCCCCTCGGCTACACCATCCAGGGCGTCGACGCCCTCACCCGCGCGATCGTCGCCTCCGGGCGGTTCCAGAAGCTCCAGGACGAGCACCCCGAGCCCGAACCCGAGGACGAGACCCCTTGGCCCGCAGGCGAGACCCTGCACGACCCGGCCAGCGGCACCACCATCGAACCGGGCCTCATCACCGGGATCGTCATCGGGGACGGCAAGGGCGCGACCGAACTCCTCGACCGCCTCGCCGGCTACTCGGAGACCGGCGAACCCGCCCGCATCGGCTCGATCCCGTTGGACGCCTTCAACACCGCCACCGTGAGGCGGCACGTGCACCTCCTCGAAGCCCGCGCGCAGCTCTTCAGCGGTCCCCTCCGCGACCAGCTCGACGTCGACGGGCGCCGCACCGACGCCGACATCATGCACGCCCTCCACACCGCCTCCGCGGTCGACATCGTCGGCGTCGACCCCTCCCTCATCGAGAACGACGAGGTCCCCACCAGCGGATACGACCTCGAAACCGTTGCGGGCGAACGCGGCCGCAACTTCTCCGGCGGCGAACGCCAGCGCCTCATCCTCGCCCGCGCCCTCCTCGTCGACCCCGAGATCCTGGTCCTCGACGACCCTGCCAGCGCGTGCGACGCGCAGACCGAGGCCCGCATCGCCGACCGCCTCGCCCGGCACCGGCGCGGCCGGACCACGGCGATCCTGACCAACTCCCCGCAGCTCCTGGCCGTCTGCGACCGGGTGCAGTTCCTTGGTGAAGACCTCGCCACCGGGACGCACGCCGAGCTGCTGCACCAGGCCGAGTACCGAGAGGCGGTCACCCGATGAGCCGCGCGACCCTTCCCATCGCCACCCCGGCCGAGACGCGCAGGTATCTGCGGGAGCTCGTGGGCCGTCACCGTCTGCGCTTCAGTCTTGTTGTGGCCCTGACGATCGGCGCGGCACTTGCGGGCATGTCGACGCCGTACATCGTGGGGATCATGACGGACGCGTTCGCGTCCTGGGCGCGCGACGGCGCCGGGGACCCGGGCGCGGACCTGCGCTGGCAGATCCCGTTGATCCTCGCGGCGGTCCTCGCGCAGGCGGCGCTGACGTGGGCCTCGTACCGGAACCTCGCGGTGCTCTCGGAGCAGATCGTGGCGGACGTGCGCGAGGAGTTCATGGAGCGCACGCTCGCCCTCCCGCCCGGCCAGGTGGAGGCCGCCGGGACCGGGGAGTTGCTGTCCCGCACGAGTCTCGACGTGAACCAGGTGCAGTACTCGCTGGTGCAGGCCGCGCCGCAGTTCTTCACGGGCATGGTCACGGTGCTCGTGTACGTGGCGGGGGCGTTCCTGGTCTCGCCGGTGCTGGGCGCGGCGATCCTGGTGGCGGTGCCGCCGATGATCCTGATCCTGCGCTGGTATTTCAAGCGCGCGTTCAACATCTTCCATGATGTGCAGGCTGCGAAGGCCGATATGACGTCGGCGGTCGCCGAGACCATCGACGGGGTCAAGACCGTCGAAGCGCTGGGATGGCAGTCCCGCCGGGTCGCGCACACCGACCGCGCGGTGGACCGGCTGTTCGGTGCGCAGATGCGGTCGATGCGGTTGCGCGGCACGCTGTTCCCGGTGCTGGACTTCTCGGCGTTCCTGCCGTGCTTCACGGCGCTGCTGCTCGGCGGCGTGCTCACGGCGACGGGCTATCTGACGATCGCGCAGACGACCACGGTCGTGCTCATCATGCAGCTCGCGGTAGCGCCGGCGATCGAGATGATCCTCTCGCTCGAGTGGGTGCAGAACGGCACGGTGTCGCTCGCGCGGCTCATCGGCGTGCGCGGCGAGCAGGCCGAGGGCGGGGACGCGAAGCCCGACCGCGAGGAGGACGCGATCATCGAGCTTAAGGGCGTGAATTTCGGTTACACGCCTGAGAAGCCGGTGCTGAGGGACGTCGACTTCGCGCTGCGGCGGGGCGAGCGCCTGGCGCTCGTGGGCCCGACCGGCGCGGGGAAGTCCACATTGGCGCGGCTGATGGCGGGCATCCACCAGCCCGACGAGGGCACGGTCCGCGTGGGCGGCGCGGAGACGCGCGAGATCAACGAGACCCTGTTGCGGCGCTTCGTGATCCTCGCGACCCAGGAGTACCACCTGTTCAACGACACGCTCGGCTCCAACCTCCGCCTCGGCGCGCCCGGGGCCACCGACGAGCAGTTGCAGGAGGCCCTCGACGTGGTCGGCGCGGGCGATCTCCCCGACCGCCTGGAGGACGGCCTCGACACGGTGGTCGGCGGCCGCGACCACGCCCTCACCCCGGCCGAGGTCCAGCAGGTCGCGCTCGCCCGCGTCATCTTGGCCGCGCCCGAGGTGATCGTGCTCGACGAGGCCACCTCGATGCTGAGTCCCAACGCCGCCAGCGACATCGAGCAGGGCCTCAACCGGATCCTCGCCGGCCGAACGGTCGTCAGCATCGCCCACCGCCTCAACACCGCCCACGACGCCGACCGCGTCGCGGTCGTGGAGCACGGCCGCATCACCGAACTCGGCTCGCATGACGAACTCCTCGAGAAGGGCGGGGCCTACGCGGCCCTCTGGCAGCGCTGGCACGGGTGATCCGCCGCTCGTGTCGCATTCGAGTTCATGCCTGAGCGGGTGCTCACCGAGCGGGCGCGGGAGATGACCTCCCCGCTTCGCATGAGGGTCTCCGCGGGCTGTCGCGAATCGACGGATTCGTCTAGTCTGGATCGACTGCAGCCCAACGCAACTCGATGAAGGAGACCCCCTGATGAAACTTCGACGCGCCCTCGTCGGCGTCCTAGTGGCCCTGCTGGGCGCGGTGGCCAGTCTGGCCGTCGTCTCCCCCGCTCAGGCCGTGCAGGAAGTGTGCACCCGCAACGGCTACACGAACGGCCGGGTCGCGCGCACGGACAACGACAACAACGGCGGCGGGGCCTACGTTCTCGCCGACGTGTGCTGGAAGCCGCTCGGCAACGGCTACTACTCGACGTACGTCTACTTCTACGTCGCGGACACCGCGGCGAACGACGCGGGCGCGGCCATCCGCATGGAGTGGACCGGTATCGACGGCGAGACCCACTACGACGTCGCGGACCCCCGCGCCTGGGCCTCGGGCGAGCACGCCTGGGGCGACTGGAGCAAGAGCTACATCAAGAACCTCTATGTGCGCGCCTGTCTGACCAACGCGGGAAGCGAAGGCCACCACTGCGGGCCGAGGGCTTAGACCTCCACCGGTTCAGACGCCCTGCCGTTCGCTGTCGCGTCGAGAAAGTTCCGACGAAAGGTTGACCCTCAGGTAACCGGAGCTCATAGCGTTGTGGGCATGAGTCACCGCGAACTGCTCAGTATCGGCGAGTTCTCCGTCAGGACGGCCCTGTCGATACCGGCGCTGCGCCACTACGACGAGGTCGGGCTGCTGCGCCCGGCCCGGGTCGACCCCGGCACCGGATATCGGCGCTACCGGCTCGACCAAGCGCCGCAGGCAAAGCTGATCCGCCATCTGCGTTCGGTGGACCTGCCCATCGACCAGATCCGGAGGGCACTGGCCGACCAGAGCGGTCGGGACGCCGCGGCGGTGCTGCAGCTGCACCGCGAACGGCTCCTGGAGCGTGCTCATGCCATCGCACAACTGGCCGAGACGCTCGGTCGGCACTTCGACGAAGGGACAGAAGACATGGACGTCGCGAAAGAAGACCGGGTGGTCCAGGTGACGGTTCCAGCCCGGAACCTCGATGCGACCGTCAGGTTCTACACCGAGGCCTTCGGCCTCGAATACGACCAGAGCATCGCCTCGTTCCAGTTCGGAGCCTGGGAGACCGACTCGTTCTTCCTGCTGACGCTCGACGCCTCCGCGGACCGTGACGGGACTGCTCCCGCGAGGTTCGGGCTCTATGTCGACGACCTGGACGCCGCGCACACGGCCGCACTCGCCGCGGGCGCCGCACTGCTCCAGTCGCCCAAGGAGACCGATTACGCGCCCCGCAGCTCCGTGATCGCGGACCCGAGTGGCAACCAGATCTCGCTCTACCAGCGATAAATCGCGTCGCTGGAGGAAGCCTGACCGCCTTCCTCCAGCGCCCGGAGCACTCGAGTCCGCAGCGCCCTCGTGCGCACCGCACCGTCTCACCGCCGGCCGGCGCCAAGGCCGGGCGGGGGCCGGCGGATGGAGCGCGGTCCACCGCGCTTCCGTCCGGATCGTGCACGCATAGGGTTCGCACGATCGCCGCCCATCCGACTCCAGAGCCTGCGGGCGCACGAAGACGGCGCGCCGGCCCTCGCGGGCCGACGCGCCGGGTGCCTCACTCAGACTCGGGTGGTCCACCAGTCGGAGCAGTCCCATCCGTTGGCGGAGTCCCAGCAGACGCTCCACCTGATGTCGTGGCCGTCGGTGAAGTCCTTGTTGCAGTATGTCCACGCCTTGGCCTGGCCGAGGTTGTCGATGCATTCACCGGTGCGGGTGCCGTCCTGGTCGTACCAGCGGAGCTTGACGCCGTAGCCGTTGGCCACGTTGTCCTTGACCCACAGGTCGTCGCCGTTCGACTGGACGCAGCCGTCGACGTTGGGGGTGTACCGCGGGCTGGCGCAGGAGCCGGTCCAGTCGGCGTCGACCGCGTAGTTGGTCTCGGAGGCGGCTGCGGCCGGGGAGGCGATCCCGAAGCCGGCGAGGAGTGAAACGGCGAGCGCTGCCAGTGCAGCGGCGATCCGCTTTCGCATCATTGCGTTCCCTTTCTTGACTAAGGCTCCCACCACAGTCGGCTACTGAGCGGGTTGTCGCAGATACGCTGCGCTGCAGAGGGATCCGCATCACACGACGTTGCCGCACTGTAAACGCGCATGGGTGTACGGGAGGTTGCTCAGGATCGGGAAGTTTTTGGTATCGATCCCACGGCTCGAGAGCCGGAAAGAAACCTCACTTGACTGCGCCTCGATCCGCCTTGACTCCGCCTTGACTCTGGGGCTCCGGACTGCTGGAATACATGGTTGAAACTTCCATGGAAAGTAGCAATGAAATGACTGAAACTTTCAGTGACGATCGGATCAGGCAGCACCGCAGCGCCGACGCGACGGTCACCCTCACCCTCGACGGGGCGCCGCTCGCCGGGCGGGAGGTCACGCTCGAGCAGACCAGGCACAAGTTCCTGTTCGGCTGCACCGGTTTCGAACTGATCGACCTCGCCAACGGCACGTCCCAGGACCCCGAGGCCGACGCCCGCAACGCCGAGCTGTGGGAGGGCCTGTTCAACTTCGCCACGCTGCCCTTCTACTGGGGCCGTTTCGAACCCGAGCGCGGCAAGCCCGCCACCGAGCCGCTCCTCAAGACCGCCAAGTGGTTCGCCGACCGCGGGCACCCCGTCAAGGGCCACCCGCTCGCGTGGCACACCGTGAGCGCCGACTGGCTGCTCGACCTCGAGAACGAGGAGATCGCCCGCGTCCAGGTCGAGCGCATCAAGCGCGAGGTGGGCGACTTCGCCGGCGTCATCGACATGTGGGACGTCATCAACGAGGTCGTCATCATGCCGATCTTCGACAAGTACGACAACGGCATCACCCGCATCTGCCGCGACATCGGCCGCATCCCCATGGTGCGCATGGTCTTCGACGCCGCCCGCGAGGCGAGCCCGAACGCGACGCTGCTGCTCAACGACTTCGACATGTCCGCCGCGTACGAGTGCCTCATCGAGGGCGTGCTCGAAGCGGGCATCAAGATCGACGTGCTCGGCCTCCAGAGCCACATGCACCAGGGCTACTGGGGCGAGGAGAAGACCGAGGCGATCCTCGAGCGGTTCTCCCGCTACGGCCTCCCGATCCACTTCACCGAGACGACCATCGTCTCCGGCGAGATCATGCCGCCCGAGATCGAGGACCTGAACGACCACCAGGTCGACTCCTGGCCCTCGACCCCCGAAGGCGAAGCGCGCCAAGCCGACGAGATCGAGCGCCACTACAAGACGCTCCTCGCCCACCCCTCGGTCGAAGCAGTCACCTACTGGGGCATGAACGACGCCGGCATGTGGCTCGGCGCCCCCGGCGGCTTCGTCGGCCTCGACGGCACCCCCAAGCCCGCCTACGACCGCCTCCACCACCTCGTCAACGACGAGTGGGGCACCCCGGCCACCACCGTCGCCACCGACGAGGACGGCCGTCTGCGCTTCAACGGCTTCCTCGGCGACTACCGCATCACCTGCGACGGCCGCCAGGTCGACTTCAAACTCGAAGAGGCCGGCACCGCCCGACTGGACATCGCCCTCGACTAGGACAGCGGGGGCCGCGCACGCGCGGCCCCCGCTCCGGAAACTCAGGCGATCACTTGCGGGGCAACGACTCCGCGTAGGCGAGACCGCGCTCGACCCATTCGCTCAGATCGTCCGAGGCGCACACGTCCTCGTCGACGCGGATCCAGGTCTTCGACTCCCGGCCGCCCATGATCATCGGCTCGGCACCAGGCTCCAGCAGCAGGTCCGCGAAGTCGTCGTGCCCGACGCGGATCATCGCGCCGCCCCCGCTCAGCACGGCGGCGGCCATGTTGCCGTGCGCGAACCAGCACGGACCGCCGAACATCACCCGCTCGGTCACGTACGGCCGGTTGTCCATGAGGTCGCGCACGCGGTCGGCCAGCGCCTTGTCGTAAGCCATGCGGCCAGGTTGCCACACGACACCGACAAGGCGCGGGCGAACGAATCGACGAGTCCCGCGGATCCGGCTCACGCCTTGCCGTGGCTGTTGTCGCCGATCGAACCGACCTTCGCACTCGACCCGGCGCCGGCCGCGCCGGTCTGCATCTTGCCGTAGTTCATGACGCCGTTGTTGACGATCGCGAAGACCCGCTGCTCGAACTCGCCGAGGTCCACATTGTTCTCGCTGAGGTAGGAGCCGATCGCGTCGAGGATCTGCTTCTCGAGGATGCCGATGTACTTGATCTGGTCCCGATACTGGAAGTAGTCGTTCCAGTCGTCGCCGGCGCCGAGCTCCCGGATGCCGACGCGCGCGCCGTAGTCGACCGGGGCCGCGTTGAACAGGCGGGTCCCGCGCCAGGCGTTGCGGATCGCGCGGCCCAGCGCGCGGCTCACGTGGTACGGGCTGCGCACCAGTCGGCCGGGCATCGAGGCGAATCCTTGCAGCGCGCCGAGGAACAGGGTCCCGGTCTTCATCGGCCGCTCGCCGTACACGTGGTAGCGCCAGATCGTGGGCGGCAGAAGGTGGCTCGAGCATTCGACGTACAGGCTCTCGCCCTGCAGCGCGCAATGGACGAAGACGGTCGCGACCAGTTCGCCGCCCCACGAGTCGGTCTGGCAGCGCAGGTAGTGGCGGGCGGGGGTGCGCGGGTCGCGCTGGAACTCCTCGACGGTCCGGTAGCCGTAGCCCGCGGCGCCGAACTCCTCGGGCTTGCGGAACGGGCCGGAGACGGCCAGGCCCGAGACGAGGAGGTGGTCGCTCAGTTCGAGGTTCGGCACGCTCGTGGTGACCGGGGAGTCCGAACGGAGCTGCTCCAGGCGCTCCCGGACGGCCCGGTTGAGGGCGACCGGGTCCACGGTCATCCCGGCCTCGCCGTCCTCGCCGCGGTCGGCCGGGCGCAGCGCGATCGCGAGCTCCCAGGTCTCGACCTCCTCGCCCGCGCCGATGAACGGCCGCCTCGAGGCATTGTGGACGATAACGGGAGCGTCCTGCGCCTCGGCGATGTAGGCGACCCGCTCATCACGCGGGAGTCCTGGCGCGGTCTCGTCTGGAATCGCGTTGATCCCCTTGGCGCGCAGGTACCCGCACACGGCGCAGGCCACGCCGAGCGTCGCGAGGGTGAGCGCCGCGGTTGCGATGTCGTTGCGGCGGTCGGGCCCCTGCGGGAGGTAGATCCCGGCGCCAGACGACTCGACGAAGACCCGCGTCAACTGCGGCAGCGCGAGGAGTGCGACCGCCGCCATGACCACGGCGACGGCGGTGACGAGCCCGACCACCAGACGCGGATTCAGGTAGCGGCGCGGCCGCGCTCCGGCGGTGGAGGTCAGCGACCGCGATTCGAGCGCTGAGATCGGCGCTCCGAGGCAGGCCCAGATCGCGAGGTAGAGCATCACGAGGAAGACGCCGGGGCCTGTGAGGATCAGGGCCACGAAGCCGCCGAACAGGATCCCGCTCTCGGCCAGCGCGATCGCGTGCGCGCGGAAGACGTGTCGCATGACGGTGACCGGCTCGATGCCCGGGTTCGGTGCGACGGCGCGGTTGGGGCGGTGGTAGACGTCGTCGAGCACGCGGTCGCGGAACCCGCGGCCGACGTAGGCCGCGGCGGACAGGTGCATCGTCGCGGTGTATTTGAACTCGGGCCGCCAGCCGCCGGGCGGCGCGTACTGGGTCGTGGCGGGTCCGGATTGGGGCGGCGGTTCGGCGTCGGTGGGGACTGCGTTCATGGGGTGCGGCCTTTCTTCGGAGGGGCGGGCTCACTTTCTGTGATCGATTGTGATCCGTCGATGCGAGTTGCATTCGGTCGCAGGCGTATTGGTTTCGCGGGCGCGCGAGTGCTCGATGGGTCGGCGGACGGCTCGCGGACGAGCTGCCTACACGGTCGGGTCGCGGAGTCGGTGGTTGCACGGCGGGTCACCCGGCCGATCCGCGGCTCTGGTCGCCGATCGAGCCGACCTTGGCACTCGACCCGGCCCCTGCCGCGCCGGTCTGCATCTTGCCGTAGTTGATGACGCCGTTGTTGACGATGGCGTTGGTGCGCTCGTCGAGCTCGCTGACGTCCACATTGTTCTCGCGGAGGTAGTCGAGGAGTGCGTCGAGGATCTGGCGCTCCAGGATCTCGACATACTTGACCGAGTCGCGGTACTGGAAGTAGTTCTGCCCGTGAAGGTCCGTGCCGAGCTCGCGGATGCCGGCGACCGCGCCGTGGTCCCCCGCGCCGACATTCGTGCCGCCTCTCGCGGTCCCGGAGACGCTGCGCGCGATCTCGCGGATCGAGTCGAACGGACTGCGCAACAGCTCGAACGGCAGCGCGGCGATGCCGCGCACGACGCCGAGGAAGATCGCCTGCTCTTTCGACACGCCGCTGCCGAACACGTGGCACCGCTCAGGTGTCGGCGGCAGCACGCAGCTCGTGAACTCGACGTACAGGGTTTCGCCTTGGAGCGCGCAGTGGAGGAATACGGTCGTGATCAGTTCGCCTCCCCACGAGTCGATCGTGCAGCGCAGGTAGTGGCGAACCGGGGTGGTCGGATCGGCTTGGATCTCTTCGACGGTCGCGAACGGATAGCCTGAGCGCCGCAGTTCATGGGGATGGAACACCGGCACGGCCGTGTCCCGCCCAGAGATGTAGGCGTGGTCGCTCAACGCCAGGCCCGGCAGTCGCCTGGTGACCGGCGAATCCGCCCCCAAGCGTTCGATCCGGGCCTTGACGTTTCGATTGAGTCCGACCGAATCGATGGTCATCGCAGTCCCGCCGCCGGCGGACATGTCGGCTGGACGCAGCGTCATCGCGAGCTGCCAGGTGGCGAGCGGAAATCCGGAGCCGACGAACGGCGCCCTGCCGGAGTGGTACGTGACCACGGGCGCGTGCTGCGCCAGGCCGATGAAATGGGTCCGCCGGTCGCTCGTCCCGGCCGGTTCGAGTTCGGCCGGGATGGACATGAGGCTGTGTGCGCGCAACCCCCCGCAGACGGCCGGAGTCGCGGCGATGAGCAGCAGGCAGAGGACGAACACCGCCTGCGCCGAGGAATTGCCCGAGGAAGTGCCCGAAGAGGCGACCGGGGCTGACGCACTGCCCGCGCGGTCCGCTTCCGGCTCAGCGGATGCGCCGGTGTACTGGTCGGGAAAGAGCATCTCGGACAGGCGCGTCTGAAGGTACATCGTGACGATGAGCAGGACCACCAGTGTCGCCACCGCGATGAGGCCGACGCGCACCCAGTTGACCCGGGTGACCGCGTTGGCCGAGAGGGTCCCCGTCGGCGTCGCCGAGCGCGCTTCCGCGAGGAGTACAGGCAGGCCGATCGCCGCCCAGATGAACAGTGTGAAGAAGAGGAAGAACGAGGCCATGAAGAACATGCAGACCAGCAGCAGGAGAATCACGGCCAGGATGCCCTGCTGGGCGATGTCGATCGTGCGGGCCTTGACGATGTGCCGGAGGACCGGGACCGCGTCGGTGCCGGGGTTCGGCGCGATGGCCCGGTCCGGGCGGGCGTAGACCTCGTCGTATACCGCGTCGCGGAAGCGCCGGTCGATGTAGGCGGCGGCGCAGAGGTGCTGGGTCGCGGCGTTCTTCGGGTACCGGCGCGGCGGTGGCGCCGCCTGCGGCGGCTGCATCGGCGGCGGTCCGGCGGGCGCGAAAGCGTTCGGCGGCGGTGCGGAAGCGGATCCGTCGGGCGGGGGCGCGGAAGGCGAACGGGTCGGCGGAGTTCCCGGCGCGGAGGTCGAGTCATTCCGCGGCGGCGCGGAAGGCGGACCGTCCGTTGGCGTTTCGTTCGGTTCGGGCTGCGGCGAAGGCGGTGTGCTCATGGGAGGTGACACCTCTCTGAATGGGTCGGTTCGGGTTCACTTCCGGTTGTCGATGGTGATGTGGCCGTGGGCGTTGTCGCCCATGGCCGCGATGTTCGCGGTGGCGCCGTTGCCGAGCGCGCCGATGTACGTCTTGCTCACGCCGCCTGAGAGCGGCCTGATGTCGGCCTGCTTCGGCTTGGAGCGGCCGATGAGGGTGAGGGCGAAGGCCGCGGCGTTGCGGGCGGCGATGGGCTGCCTGCGCTTGTCGGCCTCTTTGGTCTTGTCTCCCAAGAGGTCTGAGATGCCGCGCACGACGAAGGCCTCGACGGCCGGGCGGCGTTCGGCGGCGGCCATCGCGCCGTAGCTTTCGGTGTCGACGGCCTGGGCGTCGCCGCTGTGGCGGGCGATGTGCGCGGCGGAGGCCGAGGCGTTGCCGGTGATGACCTTGGAGCCCGAGGCGATCGGGCGGTGGAAGACGCGTGGCGCGCCCTCGAGGCCGTCGGCCCAGCTCCGGTCCTCGGCGATCAGTTGCGCGCGTTGGTGGAGCGGGAACGAGGTCGACAGCGACTCGGGGCGCGGGAGCAGGCCGGCGTCGGTGTCCTGGCCGGACTCGTAGCCGTAGACCTTGGTGGCGGCCACGACGTCGCCGACGCGGGCGTCGCGTAGTCCTCCGGCGATGCCGCAGAGCACGAGGATCTGGGGGCGCCAGGTGGCGATGGCGTGCTCGACCGAGGCGGCGGCGCGTTCGTTGCCGCGTCCGGCCATGGCGAGGACGAGACGCCAGACGCCTTGGGGGCCTTCGTACTCGGTCTCCCGGTACACGGTGCCGCCGATCTCGTGGTCGGTGAACTCGTGCTTGGGGAGGAGGTCGAGCACGGCGCGGCGCTCGATGTCGATGGGCGTGCAGAGGACGGCGGTCGGCTGGTCGGTCATCGCGTCTCCAGGGGGTGTGGCGGAGCCTCGGTTATTGTTGATATAACAACAAGAGGAGCGTAGCCCGCGCCGCCGTTAATTGTCAAGACGTCAATAAGGGGACCACCTTGAGCGACAGCACGAACCCGCACAGCTTCGTAGCCGCTGACGTGGCGATCCTGACGATCCGCGACGGCGCACTCGCGGTCCTGCTCATCAAGCGCGCCAACCCGCCGCACCAGGGCAAGCTCGCGCTCCCCGGCGGGTTCGTGGAGCCCGACGAGACCGTGGAGCGCGCGGCCGCGCGCGAGCTGTTCGAGGAGACCGGCATCCCGAAGTCCGCGTCGCGGCTCGAGAGCATCGGGGTGTACTCGGAGCCGGACCGCGACCCGCGGAGGCGCGTCATCAGCGTCGCCTTCGCCGCACTCGTGCCCGACCCCGGGGAGTCCCGCGCCGGCGGCGACGCGGCCGCCACCCAGTGGCTGCCCGTCGACCGGGCCCTCAAGGAGCCCTTGGCATTCGACCACGTCGACATCCTCGGACGCGCCGTCGAGCACGCCCGCAGGCAGCTCGAGTACACGACCGACGCGACCGCGTTCTGCAACCCGGAGTTCACCATCGCCGAACTGCGGCGCGTCTACGAGATCGTCTGGGAGACCAAACTCGACCCGGGGAACTTCCACCGCAAGGTCACCCGCATCGAGGACTTCCTGCGCCCCACCGGCGAGACCACCACAAGGGACGGCGGGAGGCCCGCCGCGCTCTACACCGCGGGCGGCCTCAAGCGCCTCCCGCTGCCGCTCTCGCCCGGGAGGTGATCACTTGGGCGGCAAGGACTCCGCGTAGGAGAGGCCGCGCTCGACCCACTCGCGCAGACGCTCCTCCGAGCCGGTCACCTCATCGTCGAGGCGGATCCAGCCGCGCATCGGATGGTCGTGCATGACCATCTCCACCGCGCCGGGCTCCTCCAGCAGCGCCTCGTACTCGTCCTTGTCGACGCGCGCCATCGCGCCGCCGTGGCCGAGCGCCGCGAACGCCATGTTGCCGTTCGCGAGGAAGCCCAGCCCGCCGAACATCTTCTTCTCGGTCACGTACGGCCGGTTGTCGATGATCTCGCGCACCCGGTCGGCCAGCGCCTCGTCGTAAGCCATGCGGCCAGGCTGCCACACGACACCGACAAGGCGCCGGCGAACCGATTACGGGGTCTCGCGGACCCACACGGCCATGGTGCCCTTGCCGCGGTTCGCCCACGCGTAATACGGGACGGTGCGGATCGCGGTCGGCTCGGCCGCCGGGGGCTCGGTGGCGTACAGCGAGTCGGCGGCGGGGGCGTCGACCAGGCCTTCGGCGATGATCGAGTCCTGGCCGTCGGCGTGCTCGGTGCGGAGTTCGCCGCTGCGGGCGATCACGAGGCGCGGCACGGGGGCGGCGTTGTCGATCTCCTCCACGCAGTGGACGATCGGGCCGCGCTGCACCGCGACCTTGCCCACAGTGGACAGGACGCGGGGGTCGGCGCGGACGAGGGCCGGGGCCATCGGGAGGTGCAGTTCCACGCGGTCGCCGGCGGTCCAGGTGCGGTCGAGGACGGCGTAGCCCTTGTCGGTGGTGTACGGCAGGACGGTGCCGTTGACGCTGACACGGGCCGGGCCGGTGGCCCATTCGGGCAGGCGCAGGCGCAGCGTCATGGGAAGGGGCGCTTCGGCTTCGGTGATCTGGAAGGCGATCGCGCCGTCCCAGGGGTAGCCGCTCTCCTGCGTCACGGTGACCCGCTGGCCGCCGTGGGCGAAGCGCGCCGAGCCGGTGACGTAGAGGTTGACCCAGAGGCCCTCGGCGTCCGCGACGTAGACGTACTGCTCCAGGGAGGTGAGGAGCCGGGCCAGGTTGGGCGGGCAGCAGGCGCAGTCGAACCAGTCGCTGCGCTCGACCGTGCCGTCGCTGGCGAGCGGGTTGCCGTAGAAGTACTTGGTGCCGTCCGCGGAGGCGCCGGAGAGCACGCCGTTGTAGAGGGCGCGCTCGAGGACGTCGACGTACTTGGCGTCGCCGGTCAGGAGCATCATGCGGTGGGCCCAGAAGACGAGGCCGATCGCGGCGCAGGTCTCGGCGTACCCGGTGTAGTCGGGGAGGTCGTAGGGCTTGCCGAAGCCTTCGATGGAGGGGTCGGAGCCGAGGCCGCCGGTGACGTAGAGCTTGGTGGAGACGAGGTCGTCCCAGAGGCGTTCGCAGGCCGCGCGCAGGCCCTCGTCGCCGAGTTCGAGGGCGAGGTCGGCCATGGCGCAGTACTGGTACATGGCGCGCACGGAGTGGCCGACGGCGGCGTCCTGCTCGCGCACGGGCGCGTGGGACTGGGCGTACTCGCGGCCGCGCTGGTCGCGGGGGTTGAAGGGGCGCTGCTCGCGGCCGCCGAAGTAGCCGGCGTGGCCGCGGCGCTCGCCTTCGACGTCGAAGTAGAACGGCTGGGTGCCGCGGTTGTCGATGAAGCGCAGGGAGAGGTCGAGGTAGCGGCGCTCGCCGGTGGCGCGGTGGAGCTTGACGAGGGCGAGCTCGATCTCCTGGTGGCCGTCGTAGCCGCCTTCGCAGGAGCCGCCGGGGCCGAACTCGCGGTCGATGAGGTCGGCGTAGCGGCGGACGATGTCGAGGAGGCTGGTCTTGCCGGTGGCCTCGTAGTGGGCGACGCCGGCTTCGATGAGGTGGCCGGCGCAGTAGAGCTCGTGGGCGTCGCCGAGGTCGGTGAAGCGCTTCCCGGGCTTGACGGCGGTGAAGTAGTTGTTGAGGTAGCCGTCCTCCTGCTGCGCTCCGGCGAGGAGGTCGATCGCCTTGTCGACGGCGCTGTTGAGAGAAGCACTGTCGAGTTCGGGGTCGTCGGCGGTGGCGAGGACGTAGCTGGCGGCCTCGATCCACTTGGCGACGTCGGACTCCCAGAAGATGGGGAAGAGCTCGCGGTCGTCGTCGTCGTGGCTGCGGGGCTTGAGGAGCAGCGCCTCGAACTGGCCGCCTTCGCGCAGGCGGGTCTCCTGGTGCGGGATGGTCCGGGTGCGCACGGTCTCGCGGCGCGGGGACCAGAACTCGTCGGCGATCGCCACGTCGGCGATGTGGAGGGAGGTCCGGTGCGGAGCGGGCATGGCGGTTCCTTCTGGCGTGACGGAGGTCGGACGGAAAAGGTTTTCGGACAGGCTACCCAACCCGTCGATTTACCGATACAGCAGTCCCACGCAGCGGAACGCCGTGTCGTCTCGTCCGCCCCGAAAACGTTTCCGAAAAACGGAGGCGGGTGCGCAATCCGAGAGCGCCCCTTCACCTTTTGTTCACTTATGGTTGGCGGCAGGGGTACCCGCGGCGCATAGCCTCCGGAATCGGAACGCGTCGATCCGCCGCCCCGAACCGCGCATCGGCGATCCTGTTCCGGACGTACTGCCATAGGAGTCCCAAATGAATCGTCGTGACGCCGCCAAGCGGCGCAAGCTGCCGCTCCTGTCCGACCACATCGGCGGCCGCTCGCAGCTCACCTGCCTCTACCGCTGCGGCGACGCCTGCAGCCACCCGGTGCCGAACACCTCGGACAACCCGTACATGGGCGACCTGATCGCCTCCGCCGTCTCCCGCCGCTCCCTGTTCAAGGCCGGCGCGGTGGTGACCGTGGGCGCCGGCGCGGTGGTGACCGTGGGCGCCGGCGCCGCGGGGGCGCTCGGCGCCCCGGCCTACGCCTCCGAGGACGAGGCGCGCGCGGCGGCGTTCTGGGGCTCGACTCCGCGCGGCCTGCGCTTCGACGCCGTCGCACCGAACACCGAGGACGCCGTCACCGTCCCGGACGGGTACGAGCAGCAGGTCGTGATCCGCTGGGGCGACCCGATCCTGGACGGCGTCAACGAGTTCGACCCCGCCGCGCAGACCCCCGAGGACGCGGCCGGCCAGTTCGGCTACAACAACGACTTCCTGGCGCTGCTCGAGCTCCCCGGCGAGCGGCACCGCAAGGTGCTCGTCTCCAACCACGAGTACACCAGCGAAGAGATGATGCACTACGGGTACGACTCGGCCGCGCCCACGCGCGAGCAGGTCGAGATCGGCTGGGCCTCGCACGGCCTCTCCGTCGTGGTCCTCAAGGAGGACAGGGACACCGGCGCGCTCACCCCGATCGTGGGGCACGAGCTCAACCGCCGCATCACCGCCACCTCCGAGTTCGTCCTCTCTGGACCGGCGGCCGGCAGCGACCTGCTGAAGACCACCGCCGACGCCGAGGGCACGCTGGCGCTCGGCACGCTCAACAACTGCGCCGGCGGCGTCACCCCGTGGGGCACCATCCTCTCGGGCGAGGAGAACTTCAACCAGTACTTCGCCAACGCCGGGCAGGTCGCGGACCCCACCGCGAAGGCCCGCCTCGCCCGCTACGGCCTCTCCGGGAACGCCAGCGAGCGCAAGTGGGAGCAGTACGACCCGCGCTTCGACGTCCTCCAGGAGCCCAACGAGCCCCACCGCTTCGGCTGGATCGTCGAGCTCGACCCGTACGACCCCGACTGGACCCCGCGCAAGCGCACCGCCCTGGGCCGCTTCAAGCACGAGGGCGCCGGGCCGCGCGTGGACCGCCAGGGCCGCGTGGTCGTGTACATGGGCGACGACGAGCGCTTCGACTACATGTACAAGTTCGTCTCCAAGAACAAGATGAAGTCCGGCACGAGCCGCAGCGCGCGCGAGCACAACCGCACGCTCCTCGACGAAGGCACGCTCTACGTCGCCAAGTTCACCGGCGACAGCCCCGGCGAGATCGACGGCACCGGCGCGCTCCCCGAGGACGGCGCGTTCGACGGCTCCGGCGAGTGGATCAAGCTCGCCAGCGGCGACGAGTCCTTCGTGGACGGCATGACCGCCGAAGAGGTGTACGTGTTCACGCGCCTCGCCGGCGACAAGGTCGGCGCGACCAAGATGGACCGCCCCGAGGACGTCGAGGTCAACCCGAAGACCGGCCGGGTCTACGCGGCCCTCACCAACAACTCGCAGCGCGGCACCGCCGGCAAGGCCGCGGCTGACGAGGCCAACCCGCGCAACACCAACAAGCACGGCCACGTGCTCGAGCTCGAGGAGAAGCACGGCGACGTCGCCGCCACGACCTTCGGCTGGCGCCTGCTGCTCGTCTGCGGCGACCCCGAGGACCCGAGCACGTTCTTCTCGGGCTACCCGAAGGACAAGGTCAGCCCGATCTCGTGCCCCGACAACGTCGCGTTCGACCCGCAGGGCAACCTGTGGATCTCCACCGACGGCAACGCCCTGGGCGCCAACGACGGCCTCTTCGGCGTCTCGCTC
This sequence comes from Glycomyces lechevalierae, assembly GCF_027622945.1. GTDB lineage: Bacteria > Actinomycetota > Actinomycetes > Mycobacteriales > Micromonosporaceae > Glycomyces > Glycomyces rutgersensis. Next base: position 40,258 of record NZ_JAPZVQ010000019.1, read on the forward strand.
ACCGGCGCGACCCGCGGCCTGACCAAGCAGTTCCTCACGGTGCCTCACGGCGCCGAGACCTGCGGCCCGGTCGTCCAGGACCGCCACATCCTGGTCGCCGTCCAGCACCCCGGCGAGATCGACGGCGCGAGCGCCGAGGCCCCCGCCTCGCAGTGGCCCGACGGCCCGAACGGGACCCTCCCCCGCCCGGCCGTGGTCAACGTGGTCACGGACCGCTTCGGCAGCATCGGCTGCTAAGCGGCGCAAAGCGAAACGGGGCGGCCAGCGCTGGCCGCCCCGTTCTTCGTGTCCGCTCAGGAGTTGCGGCCGTGGACGACCAGGGCCCAGGCCAGCGCCAGCAGCGACAGGACCGAGGACACGCCGCGCACGGTGTTCCAGGCGATCCACCGCGACTCGATGCTCGCGCGCAGCGCGGCCGGGTCGGCGATCGAGGCGGGATCGCCCGCGGCGGCGAGGCGGTCGTTCATCGGCACGTTCACGGCGCTCGTCACGATGAACATGAACAGCGCCAGCAGGAACGCGGCCAGGATCCACGGGGACGCGGAGCGGTCGCCCGAGAACCAGTTCAGCGCGAGCGCGGCGGCCGTGAACAGCACGGAGCCGAGGAACGCCGGCAGGAACCAGCCGTTGAGGATCACCTTGTTGATGTGCTGCATCCCGGCAATCCACGACCGGTCGTCGAGGATCTTCAGGCCGGGCATCACCGCGTACGAGAACCCGGCGAAGAGCCCGGCCATGAGGCCGACGCTGAGGGTGGACGCGAGGAGCGCGAGGAGTTGGAGGAGTCGCAAGGGGGCTAGGCCTTTCGGTAGGTCTGGAGCACCGCGCCGGAGGGGAACGTGCGGTGGTCCGCGAGGGTGAAGCGGGTCGGCCGGTACGAGCCGGCGAGCATCGGAATGCCGCCGCCGAAGAGTACCGGGTACCGCTTCACGACGATCTCGTCGATCTCGTCGATGAGAGCCCCGCGAGCTTCCCGCCGCCGCAGAGCCAGATCCCTTTGCCCGCTTCCTGTTTGAGTTCTCGCACCAATGTCGCCGGGTCGGCGGCGGTGAAGGCGACGTCCTCGGCGAGGGCCGGGTCGAGCGTGCTGGAGAAGACGTACTGCCGCAGGTGGGCGTACGGGCTGGGGTGTCCCTCGTTCAGGCCGGGCAGGTAGGTGCCCTTGCCCATGAGGACGGTGTCGTACAGGCGGTTCGGGGCGTCGGCGATGCCTGCCGGCTCGCGGTAGGCGGTCGGCACGGTCTCGGGCCGGGCTTCGAGCATCGCGTCCCTGACGTCCGGCGGAATGGGGAAGGCGTCGAACGCTCCGTCGGGAGCGGCGATGTACCCGTCGATCGACGCGGCGATGTAGTAGGTGAGTTCGCGGCTCGCCAAGGGGGCTAGGCCTTTCGGTAGGTCTGGATGGACGCCCCTGATTCGAGGGAGCGGTTGGAGACGAGGGTGAACGCCGTGGGCCGGTAGGGGCCGTCGAACATCGGGATGCCGGTGCCGATGAGGACGCGGTAGCGCTTGACGATGATCTGGTCGATCTCCTCGATCAACTGTCCGGCGAGCTTGCCGCCGCCGCAGAGCCAGATGCCGCCGCCCTCTTGGGCTTTGAGGTCGCGCACGAAGGCGAGCGGGTCGGTGTCGACGAAGGTGACGTCCGGGTCGGTGTCCGCGCCGAGGGTGGTCGAGACGACGTACTGCCGCAGGTGGGCGTAGGGGCTCGTGATGCCGAGTTTGAGGCCCGGATCGTAAGTGCCCCTTCCCATGATGAGGGCGTCGTAGTGGCGGTTCGGGGCGTCGGCGAGACCGAGCGGTTCGCGGAGGTGGGTCGGGATGGTCTCGGGCCACTCCTCCTTGATGGTGTCGAGGAGGTCCGCGTCGAGCGGGAAGTCCTCGACCTGGTGCTCGGGTCCGGCGATGAAGCCGTCGATGCTCGCGCCGATGTAGTAGGTGAGTTCGCGGTTCTGCTTGCGCATACACACTCCGATTGAAGTACTATGACTGAAGTGGTTTGAACTTACCACTACACATGAAGTGGTGTCAACTGGAGGGCGGATCCATGCGCCAGAACCCCGAGCGCCGGACGGCGCTCATCGACGCGGCCATCGAAGTACTCGCAGATCAGGGGGCGCGCGGGCTCACGTTCCGGGCCGTCGACACGCAGGCGGGTGTGCCGATCGGCACTGCCTCGAACTACTTCGCGAACCGCGATGCCCTACTGACGCAAGCGGGTCAGCGGGTGTTCCAGCGGCTCGACCCGGGCGCCGAAGTGGTCGGCGAAGCGCTCGCGCTGCCGCGCACGCGCGCATCGGTGGAGCGGCTCATGCACGAGATGGTCGGGCGCATCACCGCGTTCCGCTCCGGGTTCCTCGCGATGCTCGAACTGCGGCTCGAGGCCACCCGCCGCCCGGAACTGGCGAAGGTCCTCACCGACCAGATCCGCGCGAACCTGCAGGAGAACATCGACTTCCACCTGCAGTCGGGCATGCCCGGGGACGCCGAGACGGTGGTGATGCTCTACCTGGCCCTGAACTGGCTCATCGTGGAGCGGCTGACGCTCCCGGAGGTCTTCGGGGACGAGCGCACCAAGGAGCTCGTCACCGCGGCGGTGAACCAGATCGTCCCGCCGCGGTGACGGCGCAGGCTACATCTCCTCGAGGAAGATCTTGTACTGGTCGCTGGACTTGTCGACGTCCGTGACCTTGAACTTCGAGTTGCGGTCGAAGACGACCTCGTCCTGGCCCTGGAACTTGGTGTAGCTCTCGATCGAGCGGCCGTTCTTGCCCTTGATCTCCATGATGGCCCCGTCCCACTTGGCGAACTGCTCCGCCTCGGTGCGGTCCTTGGAGCTGCTGGTGAACGCCTTCTCCTCGACCACGTCGCCCTTGTTGTATAGGTCCCTGGCCTTGTTCGAGGTGCCGCGGTAGGTGGTCCCGTCGTAGGTGTCCATCTTGTTGAGCGCGTTGGAGATCTTGGCGGCCTGCGCGTCGTACTCGGCCCGCTGCCGCGGGTTCTTCACCGAGTCCGGGTCGCGCAGGTACTTGTTGAGGTCGCGGAAACCGGGCCCGGAGTAGAACGCGATGGCGTCCTCGTCCTGCTTGTTGAACTCCTGCTTGCTCGCGTCCGGCCGGGTCTTCTGCTTCCCGCCGGGGAGCTTGGAGCCCTCCACGAAGGTCTTGTCGTCGTCCAGGATCCCGGAGAGGAGCTTGGCGCCCTTGGCGCCCTTCTTCTTCTTGGGAGGCATCAGCGGCCCCGCTCGGCCTGGCGCCGCAGCTTCTCGGCGAGCATCGCCTCCGCTTCCTCCTGCGGCACTTCGACATAGTCGAAGTCCATGTGGCCCAGGCGGTACTTGTCGAAGAAGTCGGTCTCGGTCCAGCGGTGCAGCCGGAAGTTGTAGACCTCGTCGCGCCCGGCGCCCTCGGCGGTGTACCGCCGCATGATCCCGGCCGGGTTCGAGCGGCCGCGGTCCTCGTCGGTCTTGAAGTAGTACTTAGCGTTTTCCATCCATCCACCTCAGACTCTCGACGCCGTCGGGCAGCTTCACCGCGCCGAACGTCTTGTCCTGCTCGGCCTGCAGCCGCTTCCAGTCCGAGCCGCCCCACTCGACCAGTTTCATCTGGTCGTACAGGTCGTGCGTGCTCTGCTTCGCCGCGAAACTGTCCGGCGTATGGTACTGGACCTCGAACTGGGTGCCGGTCTGCGGATCTTTCCAAGTGGTGTTGATGCCCTTGTAACCAGGGCCTTCGTCCCAGTTGAAACGGCCGCGGTCCCCGACGGGCTCGAAGCCGTCGCGGCGCAGCGAATTGTGCACGTTCTCCGCGCCCTTGGCGTACTTGCCCTCGTCGAACTCCACGGTGTACCGCACCGAGTCGTTGACCTTCTTCAAGGCGCCGTCCACGTCGAGGTCCGGGTCCTCGTCGAGCATGTTGGCCACCTTGAGCTTGAGCGAGTCCTCGCCCTTCAACCGGTAGTCGAGGCCCAGCGGGCGGCCGTCGTTCTCGTCCATGGCCTTCAGGATCGAGGGCGTCGTGCGCTCCTCGGCCTTGCGGGCGTCGTCGAGGAACTTGTCCACGGCCGCGTTGTCGTCGCGGGACAGCGCCTTGTCCGGGTTGTCCGGGTGCTTCCATGCCGCGTCGCCCGGGAGGTCGTCAGGGGTGCGGTCCGGACTCCCGCCAGGTGTGCGGTCGCCGGAGGGGAGACCGTCCCCCTGGCGGAAGGACCGGCCACTGCGCAGCACGCCGGAAAGGAGCTGCGCCCCAGGGGCATCGCCGTCCGAGGAGTCTGAGCGTTTGCGTTTAGCCATTCAGGATCCGGTTGGTGGCCATCTCCATCAACTGGTCGATGATGGTGCCCACGATCTTCTTGAAGATCGGGATCTGCGCCAGCGAGGCGCCGAACGTGACGGCCGCGAACGCGATGGCCTGCGCGATCTGGATCGCCAGGATCACGAGCTGGATGATGATCTGGATCTTCAGGGCCAGCACGAGACCCGCGCCCACCGTCAGCCCGATGTTGATCACATTGGACGGATCGCCCGCGTCGGCGAGGTTCCGAGCGGCCGACTCCTCGGCGTCCCAACGGGTCTGGAACGCGTCGATGTCGGCCCCGGCGTTGTTCGCCGGCACCGTGCCGGCCGCCTGCTGGAGCTGCTCGATGAGCGGCTGGAGCTCGTCGGCCATCGCCGTCCACTCCCCCGCCAGTCGGAACATCGACTCCTCGTCCGACTCGGGCCAGGTGGAGCCGGTGACGGCGCTCAGGAGCCCCGCTACCTCAGGGGGCAGGTCCATGCCCATGTGCGTCTCGCCTTCCTCTGCAACGGGTTCCGCTACCGGCCGAGCTCACCGAGGAGCTGTTCGAGGCCCTTCGCGATCTCGTCGTCGGTGGCCTGATGGCTGTCGGCCATCTCGCGGATGTTCTGGCCGTATTGGACGAGCTCTTCGATGTTCGTGGTGAAGCAGTCGTTGAGCGCGCCGGTGCAGGCCTCGTGCGCGATCCCGAGCAGCGACCCGATCTCGTCGCCGCCGAACGCGTCCGCGTACTCCTCGACCTTGCCGTTGAACTTGTCGATGAGCGCCTGGATCTGGTCCTTGACCGCGTCCATGTCCGTCGCCGACTTGTGCATCGACTCGGGCGTGATCTCCACTCCGGCCACGGCTACCCGGCCCGGTTCTGGAGCTTCGCCATGGTCTCGCTGATCTGCTGGCTCATCGCCGCGAAGTTCCGCAGCGACCGGTCCTGCATCTCGGCGAACCGCTCGTTGAGGGCGTTGAGGTCCGGCACCGGCTCGTCCGTGACAGCGTGCTCGCGGTGCTTGTCCAGCGCCTCGTTGATCAGGCGCATCAGCTCCGGGCCGAGGTCGTCCGAGCCGTCGCGGATCGCCCTGGCGCTCACCAGGAGCTCGGACAGGCGGCCGTCCGTGCCCACGGTGATGCGGATGCGGCCCTTCTCGTTCTCCACAGTCACCGGCTCGGGCGGTGCCGCCGCCTGCACCTCGGCGGCCGCGCTCAACTCCGCGCGAGCCGTGGCCAACTGCTCCGCGATCTTGTCCTCACCGAACAATTCGGGCTCCGGTTTCTCTTGTGTCGGAATGGATGTCAGCGGCCCTACGCGTAAGGGTCCTCTTCTTCGTCTTCGGGACCGCCGCCCCAGACGTCCTCGTCCTCGGCGATCCAGAACTGACGCTCGAGCTCCTTGTCCCCCTCGCCGTTCGGGCGCTGACCGCCCGCGACGCCCGGGGCCATCGTGTGGCCCGCGCCCGCGCCCTTGCCTCCGGTGCCCGGGGCACCGGCCGCACCGGCGCCCATCCCGCCGCCGAGGCCGCGCCCGGCGCCCGAACCGAGACCGCCGCCGCGACCGCCCGAACCGGGCGGCGTGCCACCTCCGCCGCCGGAGCCGCCGAGGCCCTTGCCGGAGAGGCCGGAGGAGCGGCCCGAGTCGAGTTTGCGTGGGCCCGTGCCCGAACCGGTGCCCAGACCGGTGGTCCGGCCCGAGTCGAGCTTGCGCGGCCCGGACGAGCGCGGCGGCGTGATGCCGCGCGTGCCCGTCGGCGCGGGCGTGACCATCGCGGGCGGCAGGTGGCTGCTGCTCGGGCCGAGACCGGTGCCGCCGATGTTGCTGGGCGGCAGCGAGGTCGGGCCGCCCCCGGCGAGACCGCCGGAGACGTCGTCGGGGTCCGGGGCCGAACTCCACGGGTTGTCGTCGAGCCCGTTCAGGCCGTTCCCGCCCGAGTAGTCCGTCGGCGGGAGACCGCCGGCGTTCGGGCCGAGCCCGTTCCCGCCGTTCAGCGAGTCGAGGCCGTTGCCGCCGTTGACACTGCCGGGGAGATTGGCGCCGTTGCCCGTGAGGTCGTCCGGGTCCGTGCTGGCGCTGAACGGGTTCTCGTCGTTCAGTCCATTGAGATCACTCGCGGAGTTGACGCTACCGGGCAGGTTCCCGCCGGCCGGGCCGTTCAGGCCGTTGCTGTTGAGGCCGTTCTCGTTGAGACCGTTCGCGTTCAGGCTGTTGGGGTCCGAGCCGCCCAGGCCCTTCAGGTCCGCGGGCGGGGCCTGGCCGTCCATACCGGCGCCCTCGAGGTCGGGCATGCCGCCGCCGTCGCCCGCGTCCAATTCCGGCGGGTCGAACTTGTCGGTCTCACCGTCGTTGAAGGTGGTCGGCTCGCTCTTGCGCACGTCCGGAGCGATCTCCTGGACGTGGGCCTCCACGTTCGCGTGCCGCTCGGTCACCTCCTCGTTGACCCGCGCGGCCTCCTCCTCCAACTGCTCCGAACCCTCGGCGCCCAAGGAGATCAGCCGCTCGTCGGCGTACTCGTCCGCCTTCTTCCGCGCCAGCTCCTCGCCCTTGAGCCCGTCCACCTCGTAGTCGGGGTTGGCGTTGACGTACTCGATCCACCGGTTGTACGTGGTCTCGCGGCCCTCCTGGACCTCGTCGATCACCGTCGGGTCGAACCCGGCCAGCTCCACGGCCTTCGCGATCTCGTCGTTCTTGTGGATCTCGCAGTTCTTGAAGAACGGCGGTCGAATGTGGATCTGGTGCGAACCGCAGCTCGTGCCCTGCATGTAGAACTTCGGCGCCGGGTAGACGCACGAGGTCCCGCCCTGCTGCTCGTAGATCTCGCTCTGCTTGTCGTCCAAGAGCTTCACCACGCCGCCCTTGCCGTCGTCGCCCGCGATGTCCCCGCTGACCTTCTTGCAGTTCTGGAGCACCGTCTCGGTCTGCTCCTCGAACCCGTCGAAGTCGGTGCCCTTCCAGAATCCCGAGAGCGTCGACAGGCCCTCCTTGAGCTTCGGGGCGATCGTCGCGAACTCGTCCGCGAACTCGACCCACTGGTCGCGGATGGTGTCGAGCGCGAAGTCGGCCTCCGGCTGCGGCCGGATCGAGGCGACCATGCTCTTGATGGTCTTGCCCTCCGGCAGCATCATCGTGCCCTCGCGCGCGGCCTTGAGGCTGTCGATCTGCGCCGCAACAGGCACCGCCGACATGAGCTTCACCCAGGCCGGCTCGGCCGGGTCCTCGACGGCGTTCGTGCACTCGTCGTGGCTGCACTGGGGGCTGACCTTCAGGTCGTTCTGCGCGGTCGTGAAGTCGGCGCCGCTCTGGCCTTCGGAGAGCTTCCCGTAATCGGTGCGCTCGAACTTTTCCTCTTCGGACACGGCTACTCGCTCTCTGCCTCAGTGCTGGCGTGGATCTCGGGACGCGGCGGTTCAGAGCAGGTCGGCATAGCCGTCCATCTCGCCCTCGGTGGTCGTGTCCGCCTCTTCGGCCAGGTCGGCGGAGTCGTTGAGGGTCTTGATCATCCCGTGCAGGGCCTCGCGCAGGTCCTGGAGGTTGTCCCAAGTGGTCTGGTGGAAGGTCTGGTAGTTCGTGCGCGCGGTCGCGGAGGCGTCGAGCTGCCCGAACGCGGGCAGGAGGCCCAGGCGCTGGCCGTTCTCCATCCGCGGGATCAGGGATTCGAGGTGGTCGAGCTGCTCGCGGACGAGGGTCCGGTACTCCTCGAGCGCTTCGGTGTCGATAACGCGTTCGGCCATTGTGGTCGCCTATCCGTCGGTGAGCGGCGCTCCCGCCCAGTGCCGGTATTGGTGGTGGGTGAGCGCTCTCTGAGACGCACGCCCGCAAAGGGATCGACTCGGTTGGCGCGCGCTAGGAGCGGAGATGGCGCCAATGATAAGCACACCTTTCCGAAAGCCGGGGTTCGGCACCCAGCGCGCCGAATGTACGTAATCGGCCGGATACCAACAGATTTCGATGTCCGCGACTGTGTTGAGCAGCGAGGACGCGAAACCGCCGCCCGCGCTGCGGCGGACGGCGGCTCCGGGATCCCAAGGAGTGCTTACGGATTCGTTATGAGAACTTCACATTCGAACGAGTTCGGTTCATTGCTCCGGCACTACTTCACCGCCCCCGCGACGAGACCGGACTGCCAGTACCGCTGCAGGAACAGGAAGGCGATCACGAGAGGGATGATCGACAGCAGCGAACCGGTGATCACCAGCGGGATCAGGTCCCCGCTCGCGCCGCCCGCCGCCGCGGCCTGGCCCTGCCAGCGCGCGAGCCCCACGGTGATCGGGTACAGCTCCGGGTCGTTGAGCATGATCAGCGGCAGGAAGTAGTTGTTCCAGGTGTGCACCAACGCGAACAGCAGGACCGTGGCGAAGCCGGGCGCGAGGAGGCGCAGCACGACCTGGAAGAAGATCCGGAACTCGCTCGCGCCGTCGATGCGGGCGGCCTCCAGGAGGCTGTCCGGGACCGCGGCCTCCACGTAGACGCGCATGAGGAGGAGCCCGAACGGGTTCACGAGCGAGGGCAGGATGATCGCCCAGGGCGTGTCCGCGAGGCCGATCTCGCTGAAGACGAGGTAGGTCGGGATCGCGAGTGCGGTGGTGGGGACCATGACCGCGCCGAGCACGATCATGAACATGGTGCGGTTGCCTTTGAAGCGGTACTTGGAGAAGCCGTACCCGGCGAGGGCGGCCAGGAGCGCGCCGCCGCCCGCGGCGGTGACCGCGTACAGGAGCGTGTTCCACAGCCACCGCAGGAAGACGCCGTCGTCCTGGGTGAGGGTGAGCCTGATGTTGTCGATCAGGTGGAAGTCGCCGGAGAACCAGAGTCCGAAGGTGGAGAACAGGTCCTGGCTGGTCTTGGTGGAGGCCACGAAGAGCCAGAAGAGCGGCAGGAGGAAGTAGGCCGCGGCGGCGAGCATGCCGATGGTGAGGACCGTGCTGCGCTTGGGCTTGTGGCGGCGCGGCTTGAGCGTGGTGGTGGTCATCGCCGGCTCCTGCGGTTGGTGGCGAACATGAACGCGTACGAGCCGGCCAGGATGACGAGGCCGAGCACGAACGAGACGGCGGCGGCGTAGTTGTACTCCTGGCCCACGAACGCGAGGTTGTAGGCGTAGAGGTTGGGCGTGTAGGCGTCGTCGATCACGGTGGGCGCCAGGGACTTCATGAGCTGCGGTTCGTTGAAGAGCTGGAAGCTGCCGATGATGGAGAAGATCATGCAGACGGCGAGCGCGCCGCGGAGTGCGGGGATCTTGATGCTCCAGGCGATGCGCCACTGCCCGGCGCCGTCGACGGCGGCGGCCTCGTAGATCTCAGTGGGGACCGAGCGGAGGGCGGCGTACAAGATGACCATGTTGTAGCCGGTGAACTCCCAGAACACGATGTTGGCGAGGGAGCCGAGCATGAGGTGCTGGCTGAGGAAGTCGGGTGCGCTGAGGCCGATCTTGTCGGCGAGTTGCGCGAAGGGCCCGAAGTCGGGGCCGTAGAGGAAGCCCCACATGAGGGTCGCGATGACGCCGGGGACGGCGTAGGGGACGAAGATGCCGAGCCGGGTCGTCCTCTTGAGACGGGTGAGGCCGGTGTCGAGCGCGAGCGCGAAGGCGAGCGCGGCGACGAGCATGATCGGCACCTGGATGAGGAAGAACAGGCAGACGCGGCCGATGCCGGTCCAGAGCTGATCGTCGCCGAACGCGCGGGAGTAGTTCTCGAGGCCGACGAAGACGTTGCCGCCCACGAGCTGTTCGCGGAAGAGGCTGAAGTACGCGGCGTAGAGGAGCGGGACGAGGAACATCGCGACGAACACGATCATGAACGGGGCCACGAACATGTACCCGGCGACGAGCCGGCCTCGGCGATGCCTGTGAGCCGTGAAGGTGCGCGGGCTCGTGCCCTGCCGGCGGCGGTCTGCGGTCGTGGTGGTCATGGCTGCCTCACCGTGAATCCCTGGTACTTGGCGTACTCTTCGATGCGCCGCTGCCAGTCCTCCATGGCGGCGACGGCGTCGGTCTTCTCGGCGACGGCCGTGCCGACGGTGGCGGTGAAGTCGGCGTAGACCTTGTCCTGGAACGGGGCCCACTGGAAGTCGGGGGCGACGGTGGCGCCGATCTCGGCGAAGAGGCCGTTGACCTCCTGGCCGCCGTAGAACTCGACCTTGCTGCCGGTGAACGCCGGGTCCTCGAGGATCGCCTTGGTGGGCGGGTAGAGGGACTGCTCGTCGGCCATGGTCTGCGTGGACTTCGGGTCGGTGTTGATGAACTGGGCGAAGACGGCGGCCGCGATCGGGTTGCGGGTGGTGGCCATGACGGCGGAGGTGGAGCCGCCCCAGTTGGACGAGATCTGCTGCCCCGCTTCCCATTGCGGGAGAGGCGCGACGCGCCACAGGCCGGAGGTGGAGGCCGCGGCGGACTGGAGGAAGGTCGGGGCCCAGGCGGGGGCGATCCAGGTGGCGTACTTGCCCTTGTTGAGCGCCTGGTACCACTGGTCGTTGAAGTCGGCGTCGACCGCGATGAGGTCCTGTTCGGACAGATCGCCCCAGTAGCGGGCGACTTTCTGCGCTTCGGGCGAGGTGAGGTCGACGTTGAGGTCGGGGCCTTCGGAGCCGCCGAACGGGTCCGCGCCGGCCTGCCAGAGCATCGCGGCGAAGAACGCGCCCTGGGAGGGCGAGAAGTTCGTCAGGAACACCTCGGGGTCGGCCTCGTGCAGCCGCTTCGCGGCGGCGGCGAAGTCGTCCCAGGTGGCGGGCACGTCGATGCCGTGGGCCTGGAAGAGGTCCTCGCGGTAGAGCATCCCCATGGGGCCGGTGTCCTGCGGGACGGCCCAGACCTCGCCGTTCGGGCCGCTCACCTGCGACCACGCGAACTCGACGAACCGGTCGCCGATCGCGGAGGCGCCGTAGGGGCCGAGGTCGAGGAGGTCCTCGGTGATGACGAAGGACGGGATCATCTGGTACTCGAGCTGGGCGATGTCGGGGGCGCCGTTCCCGGCGCGCAGCGCGGTGCGCAGCTTGGCGTAGTGCGGGTTGCCCTGGCCGGCGTTGACGACGTCGACCGAGATGGCCGGGTAGGCGTCCTGGAAGAGCGCCACTTCCTTCTCGATGTCGGGCACCCAGGTCCAGAAGTTCAGTTCCGTGGGGGTGCGCATCGCCTCGTCGATCTCGGCCTGGGTCACGCTCTTCGGCGGGTCCACAGTGTGTCGTCCGCAGGCGGCGAGCGCCAGTGGGCCCGCCAAGGCGGCCGCGAGGCCGGTCCTGCGACTGAAACGGGGATTCATCCGAGTCGGTCCTTTCCTGTTGCGCGCCAGTGCGATTCAGGAGCGTCCGCTGGCACTACTCATGTGAGAGGGGCGGTGCGGTCGAGGAGCGGACGACGAGGCGGCGGCGCGGTGCGGCCCCCTTCGCCTCGGGCTCCGGCGGAACGGCCCCGGGCAGGAGCCGCATGAGGACGTCGAGGGCGTGGGTCGCATCGCCTTCGAAGTCCTGCTGGACGGTGGTCAGCGGGGGCGTGAGGTAGGCGGCGGCGGGGATGTCGTCGAAGCCCACGAGGGAGACGTCCTCGGGGACGCGCCGTCCGGCCTCGTTGAGGGCGCGGGAGAGCCCGATCGCGGTGTCGTCGTTGGCGCAGAACACGGCCGTGGCCTCGGGCGGGAGTTCGAGTCCGGCCGCGTAGCCGCCGGCGGGCGTCCAGTCGCCTTGCAGCGGAGGGGGCGGTTCGATGCCGCGCGCGCGGTGGGCCTCGGCCCAGCCTTCGAGGCGTTCGCGCCCTTCCCACCAGTCCAGGGGCCCGGCGACGTGCCAGACCTTCGCGTGCCCGAGGTCGAGCAGGTGCTCGACGGCCTCGCGGCAGGACGCGGCGGTGCGGCCGCGGCTGAGGGCCACCTGGGACTCGGGGAGGTCGGCGGCCTGGCCGAGGCTGACGATCGGCACGCCGGCGGGGCGCAGGTGCTGGCCCTCGTCCTTCGGCTCGGAGAGGAGGATGCCGTCCACCCCTTGGGCGAGCAGCCAGTCGACGGCGTCCTGGATCGCCTCCGGTTGCCCCTCAGGCGTGTTGGCGACCATGAAGGAGAGCCCGGCGGCGCGGGTGGCGCGCTCCAGCGCGACGAGCATCGAGGCCGGGCCGTAGAGCGCGGAGCCGAGCGAGACGACGCCGATGCGCTTGAAGCGGCCGGTGATGAGGGCGCGGGCGGCGGTGTTGGGCCGGAAGCCGAGTTCGGCGGCGGCGCGGAGGACCTTCTCGCGCGCCTCTTCGCTGACGTAGCGCTCGTTGTTGACGACGCGGGAGACGGTCTTCTGGGAGACTCCGGCCAGGCGCGCCACATCGGTCATGCCGGGCGGCCTGCGCCGGGCATCATCGGAGGCGGCATGGGAGGTCATAGTGCTCCAGATCGTTTCTGACTACGTTGTCAGACGCAACCTACGCCACGTTCCGGAGCCCTGTCAAGGTATTGCGGGAGTCGCGATCAGATCGTACCGACCAATTCCGGCAGTGCGCCGTCGCGGGCGAAGACGGGGATCACGTCGATCGGCGCCGCAGCGTCGATCCACTGCCCGCCCTCATGAACGGCTCCAGAGTGGAGGTCGGTCCACGACGCGCCCTCGGGGAGATAGACGCGGCGGCCGGTCGCGTGCGCCTCGACGACCGGGGCCACGAGGAGATCGGGGCCGAACATGTACTGGTCCGCGAGGTCCCAGCAGACCGCGTCCCGCGGGAACTCGTGGAACACGCCGCGCATGACCGGCTGGCCCGACTCGTGCGCCTCGGCCATGAGCCGGCGCGTGTACGGCCGCATCGCCTCGCGCAGGCGCACATAGCGCACCAGGATCTCGTAGACCTCCTCGCCGAAGCTCCACAACTCGTTGGGGGCGCCCGAATTGCAGCGCGCCGAGCCGTCCTCCGCGATCACGCGCTCGCTCGGCTGCCGGTCGCCGTGCATCCGCATCACCGGGCAGAACGCGCCGAACTGGAACCAGCGCACGAGCAGGTCCCGGAAGTCCGGGTCCTCGATGTTCCCGCCGCCGAAGCCGCCGATGTCCGTGGTGAACCACGGGATTCCCGCGACTCCCATGTGGAGGCCCGCCGTGATCTGCCGCCGAAAGTCCTCATAGGAGGAGTGGATGTCGCCGGACCACACGAGCGCGCCGTAGCGCTGGGAGCCGGCCCAGGCGCAGCGCACGAGGTTCACGATCCCCTCCTGCCCTGCGGCCCTTTGGCCTTCGTAGAACATGCGGGAGAACGCCTGCGGGTAGACGTTGCCCACCTGCGCGTTCGGGCCGATGTGGTACCGGTAGTTGTCGAAGTCGTAGACCCCGTACTCCGGTTCGGCCTCGTCCAGCCAGAACACGTTCACGCCCAGGTCGTGGTAGTTCCGCTTGAAGATCTCCCAGGCCTTCTCGCGGGTGCGCGGGTTGGTCGGGTCGAGGAACATGCTCGGGCCGAGGAAGCTCATCTGCACCTCCAGCCCGCGCTCGGTGCGCACGAGCAGGTTCTCCTTCTTGAGCGCCGCGAAGTTCTCGGACTCGAGCGAGACCTGCGGCCACACCGAGACCATGAGCTCCACGCCCATCTCCTTGAGTTCGGCGACCATCGCCGCCGGGTCCGGCCAGAACTCCTCCTCGAAGCGGAAGTCGCCCATCTTGGGCCAGTGGAAGAAGTCCGCCACGATCACGTCGAGCGGCAGGCCGCGCCGCTTGTGCTCGCGGGCCACCTCGAGCAGCTGCTCCTGGTTCCAGTACCGCAGCTTGCACTGCCAGTACCCCAGGCCGTACTCCGGCATCATCGGCGCGTGGCCGGTCGCGGCGGCGTACGCGGCCGTGATCGCAGCCGGGTCCTCCCCCGCCGTGATCCAGTAGTCGAGCTGCTCGGTGGCGTCGGCGATCCACTCGGTGCGGTTGGCGGCGAACGTGGCCGAGCCGATCGCCGGGTTGTGCCAGAAGAAGCCGTACCCGGCGCTGGAGAGCACGAACGGCACGCTCACCTGCGAGTTGCGGTGCGCCAGTTCGAAAGTGGAGCCCTTCACGTCGAGGATCGCCTGCTGGTACTGGCCCATGCCGTACAGCTTTTCGCCCGCCACGGGCTCGAACGCGGCCCGCAGGCGGTGCGCGCCGCCCGGCAAGGGCCGGAACTCGCGGGCCGTGCGCTTGAGCGCGCCGCCGCTGCCCAGCTCCTTCAGGAGCGTCTCGCCGTCCGCGTCGCGGAACTCCAGCGCGCACCCGAAGCGGTCGTAGCCCGTCTGCCAGTCGAGCCCGCCCCAGGCCGTGAGGACGGCGGTGATCGCGCCGTTCGTCAAGGCCGCCGTCTCACCATCCACAGTGATCTGGACGTCGACCGGTTCCGGTTCGAGGAGCGCGAAGTCGGTGTCCAGCACCTCCCCCGCGCGGGTGCTCCGCACCCGCAGCGAGTCCCGGCCCCAGGCCTGCACGACCAGGGTCTCGCCGTCGCCGCGCCAGATGATGGCGTCCTTCGCCGTCTCGAACGTGTCCATGGGGGCGCTCTCTCCTTCGGCCGACGGCCCGAAACAACTGCGAACCGGTTCGCCGGAGATCATGCCAAGACTTCACCAGCACGTCAAGGGTCGCTCACAGGGTGAGAACGGCCCGGGCCCGCACGGCGGCGCGGGCCCGGGCCGGGCGGGTCAGCTCAGATGGAACGTGGCGTCGGCCCGCTCCTGCGCGGTGGCGACCGTCAGGACGTTCGCCAGCCCGCCCGCGGCCCGGATGAACCGGCCCGGGAAGTTGTACGACTCGAAGGACTCCGCGGCCGCGTCGGCGAGGCCGTCGCGCTGGTGGAAGCTCGCGTCGGCCGCGAACAGCGAGGTCCCGGCATCGGCCTCCACCCACAGCTCGTAGTTCTTGTGGCGCAGGTAGCGGCCCGGGAAGTTCGCCGACTCCAGCGAGACCGTGCCCGAGCCCGCCAGGCCCGGCACGATGCGGAACTGCGAGTCGGCCAGCATCGCCACCGAGGTGCCGGCCCGGACGCGGTAGTCGTAGTGGTTCAGATAGACGCCGGTCTGCCCGTGCAGCGCGAACCGGAACGGGGTCGCGCCGGCCGCGACCGGGATGCCGAAGTCGGGCGTGCCGTCCGCGCGCCAGTAGACCTTCTGGATCCTGGTGTGCCGGTTCGGATCGTAGAGCGGGTCACCGCTGATGGCCTTGTACGGGCGGGCGTGGTAGACGAGGATGTCGCTCTGCCCGTCCTCCGAGACCGTCCAGGAGTTGTGTCCGGGGCCGTACTGGCCCGTCGCGTCGCTGCTGCGCAGCACCGGCTGCGCGCCCTTCGTCCACGACGCGGGGTCGAGCAGGTTCGCCCCCGACGAGGCGGTCAGCAGCCCGACCGCGTAGTTCGCGTCGGTCGCGCTGGCCGAGAAGGTCATGAAGATCCGGCCGTTGCGGGTGATCGCGGCCGGACCCTCGTTCACCTTGTGCCCGATGGTCTCCCAGGCGAGCGTCGGCTTGCTGATGCGCACCGGCGTGCCTGTGATCGTCCACGGGTTCGCCATCGCGGCCAGGTACAGGCTGGTGCCCGAGCCGAGCTCGGGGTCGCTCTGGGCCCAGCAGAGGAAGCGGGTCGAGCCCTGCGTGAAGGTGGTGGCGTCCAGCGAGAACGAGTCGCGCGGGGTGACGATGCGGCCCTTCTCGGTCCACGTGCCGCTCATGGGGTTCGCGCTCGCGTTCTCGAGCACGTACATGCGGATCGCCCACACGTCGTCGGTGCGGCCGGCGGCGAAGTAGACGTACCACTTCCCGTTGACGAAGTGGATCTCCGGCGCCCAGATGTGCGCGCCCATCTCGCCGCTCGAATGCTTGGTCCAGATCGTCGCCTCGGCGGCGGTCGCGAGGCCCTGCAGGGTGGTCGCGCGGCGCATGACGATGCGGTCGTAGGCCGGGACGCTGGCGGTGAAGTAGTAGTAACCGTCGGTGTGCCGCCAGATGTGCGGATCGGCGCGCTGCTGGATGAGCGGGTTGACGTACCTGACCGCGGGCGTGTCGGCGGCCTGCGCCGCGGCGGCGGCGAACCCGACCCCGGCGCTGGACGCGGCGGCGACGCCGGCGGCCTGGAAGAGCCGGCGACGGCTGATCGGCGGGAACTGCATGACGGACTCCTCGAGGGGCGGGCGACCACGTCTTGTGATCGATAACAAGCCTGCAGCCAGACTAGGCAGGCACCCTTCGAAAGTCAACGATATGGATTCATCAATATCTATAGTCGCGAATATCCGGCGCCTCCGGGGAGGCGCCGGATGCGGCTACCAGCGGTCGTGGACCTGCGCGCGGATCTTCGCGTCGTACAGGTCGCGCACGGCGGCCAGCGTCGACTCCGACAGCGGCGCGAGGTCGGCGGCGGCCGCGTTCGCCCGCGCCTGTTCAGGGTTCCGCGCGCCCGGGATCACCGTGGAGACGCCCGGCTGCTGGATGAGCCAGCGCAGCGCGGTCTGCGCCGGGGTCGCGCCTTCCGGTGCGAGCGAAGCGAACTCGACGGCCGCCTCCACCCCCGTGGCGTAGTCGACGCCGGAGAACGTCTCGCCCTGGTCGAAGGCCTCGCCGTGGCGGTTGTAGTTGCGGTGGTCGTTCTCGGCGAACGCCGTGTCCTTGGTGTACTTGCCCGAGAGCAGGCCCGAGGCGAGCGGCACCCGCGCGATGATCCCGACCCCGGCCGCCTCGGCGGCGGGCAGGACGGCCTCGAGCGGCTTGAGGCGGAACGGGTTCAGGATGATCTGCACGCTCGCCGTGCCGGGCCGCGCGATCGCGGTCAGCGCCTCGTCGCAGGTCTCGACGCTCACGCCGTACGCGGCGATCCGCTCCTCCTCCACGAGGGCGTCGAGCGCGTCGAAGACCGCGTCCGAGGAGTACACCGGGGTGGGCGGGCAGTGGAGCTGCACCAGGTCGAGCCGGTCGACGCCGAGGTTGACGCGGGAGCGGTCCGTCCAGGCCCGGAAGTTCTCGAGCGTGTAGAGCGCCGGGTCGAGCGCGACACGCCGGCCCATCTTGGTGGCGACCAGGACCTGCGAGTCCGGGCGCTCCTTGCGGAAGCGGCCGATGAGCCGCTCCGAGCGGCCGTCGCCGTAGACGTCGGCGGTGTCGAAGAACGTCACGCCGGCCGCCACGGCCGCGTCGAGGACGGCGAGCGCGTCCTCCTCCTCGACCTCGCCCCAGTCGGCGCCGAGCTGCCAGGTGCCGAGCCCGACCACCGACACCCGCTGTCCGCTCCTGCCGAATACGCGCTGCTCCATCGGTCCCCCCGAATCGTCGATCTGCCTGTCGCGGGCAAGTCTAGGGAGGCGGTCCGGGCGCGTCCAGCGGGTCTCAGTCGGCGGTGTCGGCGGCCTGGACGACGGTGTCGTACTCGGTGTCGTCGACACAGGTGCAGGAGACGACGGTGTCGTACTCGATCCCGGAGGCGGGGTCGGTCAGCACGCAGGCGACCTCGTCGCCGTCCCGTGAGTGCAGGACGGATCCTCCACGGCCACAGTCCATCGGAACCCCGCCGGGCGGCCCGGGCGGACCGGATTCCCCGCGCTGGCCTGCGGGTATAGTTCCGCCCGTGCGCTATTATGTTCAGTTTCCCGCTGGAACCGGCGAATTGGTCGCGGCGTCGATCGGTTCGCACGTCGACCGGCCCGAGGTCGTCTACGCCGACGAGAGCTCGATGATCTTCGAGTCGGACACGCGGCCGTCGCAGGTGGCGCAGATCCCGTTCGTGAAGAACTCCTTCACGGTCATCGCGGACACGGTGCGCGGCGACCTCGACCGGGG
Source organism: Glycomyces lechevalierae (assembly GCF_027622945.1). Classification (GTDB taxonomy): domain Bacteria; phylum Actinomycetota; class Actinomycetes; order Mycobacteriales; family Micromonosporaceae; genus Glycomyces; species Glycomyces rutgersensis. The sequence goes on from NZ_JAPZVQ010000019.1 coordinate 58,264, forward strand.
CGTGCTGGACCTCGCGGACGTGCTCCGCGACGGCGGGCTCGACGCCAACGCCGACACCTTCCGCGTGATGTTCCACGTCGACGGCGCACTCGTCTCGGTCAGTCCGCGTGCGAAGCGCGCGCTCGAGACGGAGATCGGGTACGCCTCGGGCCAGCGCATGGTCGGGCGCGGTTCGGGCGAGGAGTACTGGGTGGTCGGCAGGACCGACTTCGACCACCTGATGCTGTGCCGCCGCCACCTCCGGCCGAAGCGCGCGGCCAAGGCCGCCGGCGCGATCTCGCACGAGCTGTCGTCGCTGCTCGTCGCGGCGTCCCGCCCCGAATCGGGTGACGTGTTCCTCGACCCGTTCGCGGGGTCGGGCTCGTTCACCAACGCGCGCATGGCGTTCCCGGCGAAGCGCATCGTCTACTCGGACACGGACCTCGAACGGCTCCGCGAGGACTTCCCTGCGGCCGTGCTCAAGAGCCGGGAGATCGAGTTCCTCGACGAGGACGCGCTGAAGCTGCCGTCCATTGCGGATCATTCGGTCGACGTCATCGTCACCGACCCGCCGTGGGGCGAGTACGAAGAGCTGCCGCTGGAGCTGCCCGAGTTCCTGGACGCGACGGCCCGCTCCTTCGACCGGGTCCTGGACGCCGAGCACGGGCGGTTCGTGCTCCTGATCGCCCGCCGGGCCGCCCCGGAGGCCGAGCGGGCCTTGGCCGCCAACGGTTTCGCAATCGGCTCGGTCCACGAGATCCTCGTCAACGGCCACCCGGCCTCGGTCCTGGTCGGCGGACGCGAAGCGGCGTGAGGGCCGAGACCCCCACGCCGCCTTGACGAGTCGCGTGCCGGTCACGCCGGGCGCGACGCCGCCGCGCTCACGCGGCGGTGTTGATCTCGCCGAGGACCACCGCGAGCGCCCAGATGACGAACACGTCGAGCGCGATGATGAGCACCGCCCACCACGGGTAGTGCGGCAGGAAGAAGAACTGGTTGAGCGCCGAGACGATCGCCAGGCCGATGCCCGCGCCGTACGCCCAGCTCCGGCCCATGAGCACGAACACGCCCACGAAGGCCACGAGCGCGCCGAGGACGACGTGGATCCAGCCCCAGCCGGTCGTGTCGATCGCGAACGTGTAGTCCGTGACGGACACGAACAGCTCGTCCCGGGCGATCGCGGCGATGCCCTCGAAGAGCTGGAACAGGCCCACGGTGAGCATGAGGCTGCCCGCGAGCACGGCCCCCGTGGTGGCCCAGGCGAGTCTTCCCTCGTCGGTCATGGCCCCGACTCCTCTCTGCCGACCGCTGCAGGCGGCCTCTCGGTCCTGTGTAGCCCGTGCGGGCCGCGCGGGTGCCGGAATCCGCGAATCGTTCAGGCCGTGCGCGCGCCCCGGGCTTCGACGGAGGCGCGGCCGATCACCTCGACGATCAAGGCGAGCACGGCGACCACGATCGCGACCGTGACGACCCCGGAGACGCCGGGGTGCCGCCACAGGACGATCCAGACGAGCCCGGCGAGGACGAGCCCGAGCTCGATCCCGCGTCGGTACCGCTGCACGAAGGCGCCGACCGCGCCGAAGGTGACCCCGGCGTTCGCCAGGCCCCGCGCGGCGGCGTTCCGGCCCGAGGCGCCGAGCCGGCGCGAGGCCCGCGCGGCCGTGCCGGGCCCGAGCAGCCAGCAGGCGACGGCCACGATGAGCGCGAGGACGGTGATGGTCTCGGCCGCGCTTTTGAGGAAGCGGGTCACGGTGTCGTACACGTTCGCGGCGGCCTCAGGCGAATGCACCGAGTCGCCGAGCCCCGCCAGGTACGCGCCGCGGCCGATCATGAGCGCCGCGGAGAGGAGGAGCATCCCGCCCGCGATGCAGAGCGCGCCGATGAGCAGGCCCCGGCGGCGGTCGGGCGCGACCACGATCCCCCCCGCGAGCAGCGCCAGCCCGGCGATCGGGAGCACCCACGCGGCGGCGTCCAGGAGGGAGGCGGCCGTGCGCATCTTCGGGAACGCCTCCGACTGGGCGATGGGGAAGTCCACGGACACCGCCGGGATGCGTTCGGCCAGCCCGAAACCGGAGTCCACCAGGCGTTCCTTGACCTTGGCGAGGACCGGGCCGAGGTCGAGCACGAGTTCATCGCCCTTGAGCTGCAGCGCGGTGTCGTCGCGCTCGCCGGTGAGGATGGCGACGAACGCGGTGTGAGCGCCGCGCATCGCCTCGCGCCACAGCTCGGTGAACTCGTCGGAGTACACGACGCGGTTGATCTGCTTGTCGATGAAGGACTCCACGCCCGAGGCGAGGGGCACCGCGAGGCGGTCGAGCACGTCCGGGGCGCCCTTGGTCTGGACCGCGTCGATCGCCTCGGCCACGAGGGCGTCCACGTCCACCTGCTCGTCGATCGCGGCGCCGATCCGGAACGCCACCGCCGCGCGCACGGCGTCGTCGGCGTAGAGCGGCTCCATCGTGTCCAGGAACCTGTCGGTGTTCAGCACCTCGTTGCGGGCGTATACGGCCACGGCCGCGAGCGTGATCACGAGCGCGGCGAACACCAGCAGCACCGTCGACCCCGCCCAGCGCCAGCCTCCGTGACGCTTCCCTGCTCCGGCGGCCCGCGCGCGGAGCCGTTCGAGCTCCGCGCGCTCGGCGCGGCTCAACTCGGCATCGGCCATGGCCTCGCTCCTTCGGCCGGCGGCGACGCGCCGCCGGGCCCCCAGATCGTAATGCGGCCTATGCCCTGAAATGCAGGTTTCTCGGGTTCCGGCGGCATCCGAAAGCGACCATCGCGAACCCCAGGACCAGTAGGACCCCGGCCGCCCGCAGCAGGCCGGCCGCGTCGACCGAGATCGATCGAATGCATCGGGAACATGCCGAGCGCGGCGGCGACCGGCCCGCCGACTCCCCTGACAGATCCGACAAGTCATCCATAATGGAATAAGGAGGCGAACATGAGCGTGCTCATCCCAGCGAGTCAGCGACGGGATCTCTCGGAACTCGAGGACCGGATCGACCTCGGCCACGGCGACCGCGACGCCAAGCGGTCCGCGTACTGGACGATGCTGTCCCTCGCCGGGCTCATCGCGACCGCCGGCGTCATCGGCGACTCGACCGCCACCGTCATCGGCGCGATGATCGTCGCGCCGCTCTCGACCCCGATCCTGGCCGTCGGGCTCGGCATCGTCACCGGCAACGCCCCGCTCGTCGGGCGCTCGCTGCTGTACGTGCTCGCGAGCGTGTTCGTCGTGGTGGCCATCGGGTTCCTGTTCGCCCTGCTCCTGCCCAACCCCACGAACGTGCTCTCCAACTCCCAGGTCGTCGGCCGCGTCTCCCCCACGCTCACCGACCTCGCGGCCGCCGTCGCGACCGGCTTCGCCGGCTCGATCGCGATCGCCCGCCGGGACGTGGGCGACGTCCTGCCCGGCGTCGCCATCGCCATCTCGCTCGTGCCGCCGCTCGGGGTCGTCGGCGTGTGCCTCGGCTCGCGCCAACCCGAACTGGCGCTCGGGGCGCTCGTCCTGTTCGCCTCCAACATGGTCGTGCTGATCATCGCGGCGGTCGTCGTCCTGATGACGGCCGGGTACGCGCGCGAGTCCTCCGCCGAGACGGGCACGCGCTGGCGGGGCCGCGCCTACGCGGCGCTCGCCGTCGTCCTGGTCGCGGTCGGGATCCCGATGACGCTCAACTCGGTCACGTCCCTCTGGGCCGACCAGGTCCAGGCCCTCGCCGAGTCGTGGCTCAGCGACACCCCGGAGGCCGAGGTCAGCCAGGTGACCTGGAGCGGCCACGGCCTGCTCGTCGACGTCCGCAGCCCCGATGAGCTGCCCGACATCGGCGAGCTCCAGGACGCGGTCGACAAGGCGCTGCCGACCGACCCGCCCGTGACGGTGGTACACACGGTCGGCGAGCGGATCAGCGACTGAAACGCCCCCTCAGGCGGCCGCAGGGGCGGTCTCGGGGGCGAACTTGAAGGAGATCCGCTCCATGAGGGCCTTGCGCTTGGTGTTGTGGAAGGACGCGATCCGCCACGCGCCGTCGGCCTCGCGCACGATCGTGTAAGTCTGGGCCTTCATGAGCTTCGCGTCCTCGGGTCGCTTGCCGCCCTTGACGACGTCCCCGTTGCTGGAGACGATCGCGGCGTCGGGGCCGATGAAGCGGACGGCGACGATCTCATCGGCGAGGTTGGTGCCCCTGAGGAACGAGCGGAACAGCGCGGCGTGCGAGCGGACGATCTCGTCGCGGCCCTGGTAGCGGGTGCCGACCCAGGTCACATAGGTGGCGTCGGCGGTGAAGCAGGCGCCGTAGGCATCGGCGTCCCCGGCATTCCAGGCGGCGACGGTCTGGCGGATGACGGCTTCGACGGCGTCGACGGCTTCGGTCTCGTTGTTCACGGAGGGCTCCTCTGGTAGCTTGGTGATCGAATACCTGCACTGAAACATTATCTGCATTCATGCAGATATTAGATTAGCGAAGGCGACCCCGCGATGTCAACACCCGATCTCCAGCGACTCGGCGCGATCTACCCGCGCTACCTCAACGCGATCGTCCTCCACGGCCTCGCGACCGCCCAAGCCGTCGGCCTCGGCCCCACCGACCTCTACGCGGTCGGCACCCTGACCTTCTACGGCCGCATGACCTCCGGCGACCTCGCCGCCAAGACCGGCCTCACCACCGGCGCCACCACCCGCCTCATCGACCGCCTCGAACAGCGCGGCCTCGTCCGCCGCATCACCGACCCCGCCGACCGCCGCCGGGTCCTCGTCGAGGCCGTCGACACCGACACCCTCGAACTCGACAGCGCCCTCGCCCCCGCCCGCGAAAAACTCGCCGAAGTCTTCGCCGACGCCTCCCCCGCCGAGATCGCCACCCTCACCGACCACTTCGAACGTGCCGCCCCCGCCTTCCACGAGGCGATCGAGACCATCCGCAAGACCGCCTGACACGCCGTCAGGTACGCGCGTCGAGATCGGCCTCGGCCAGGATCCCGCCGGTGACCCGCCGGTGCTTCGCCTTGTGAACGGCCAGGCGGGCTCGAATACTGGCTCCAGTCACAGAATGGAGTCTCTCTTGTTCACAACCTTCGCCAAGCGCGCGTTGATCGTCTGCGCCGCGATGACGGCCATCGTCATCGGCGCATCCGGGCAGGCCCAGGCCGCCAACGCCTACCTGATCCTCAGCGACCGCGACGGGCGGCAGCTCGGGACCATGACCCATTTCGACGCCGAGACGGACACGTTCAGGGTCTGCGACACGCAGTCGGACGGATACGCGGTCACGGGCGTCCTCTACCGGGTCGGCGGGAGCGGCGACCTCTTGAAGATCTCGGACGGCTCGGACGCCGGGTGCAACTCCGCGAGCTACAACATCCGCAGCGGGTACACCTACTACATGGATCTGAGCTGGGACGGGAACTTCGACATCTGGCGACGCATCCAGATCACCGAATAGGGAATCGCCAGGGGCGCTTGGGAAAGCGCCCCTGACGGCCACTCCGAGAACAGGCAGGCGCGAATGCGGGCACGGAACTCGCGGCCGAGGGCGACGTTCGCCTCCCTCCGGTCGGAACCGAACACGCCCCTCGAACGTCCGAACCGCATGAAGCGACTCATGATCCTGCCCGTCGCGCTCCTCGCGTTGAGCGCCTGCGGCCTGCAGAACGGCGAGGCAGCCGACGACTCGGGGGCCGCGACCATGCCGGAACTGTCGTTCTCGGTCACCGAGATCGACGACGAACTCGAGGTCGTGATGGAGGCGAAGGTGGCGTTCGCGACCGACGGCTCCTGGGAGCGCACCGGCTCCGAACCCGGATCGGGGAAGCTCACGGCCGACGAGGTCGAGCGCATCGCCGAACTCGTGGAGGCCCCCGACTTCCCCACCGACCCCGACTACGACACCATGTGCGCGGCCGTGATGCCGAACTACTCGTGGATCCTGTCCACAGGAGACGAACAGGTCTCCAACGGCAACGGCGGCTGCGTGTCCAGCGACTCCGCCGCCGAGATCGTCGAGATCATCCAGGACGCCACCGACGTCGGCCCCACTCGCGCGACAACCTAGCCGCACACTCGGGAGGGGCCTGCACCTCGGCAGCACCTTCGACTGGGCCCCTACCCGAGCGTTCCGACGATTCCCATGGCCGCCAACAGAACCACGACCAACCCGATCCAAACGATGAGAACGCGCGGGCGCGGCACCGGGCCATCGCGCAGAACCCTGACACCGAGCGGCACCAAGGCGATCGCGAGCCCGCAGACCGCCACCACCGACAGCGGCGTGGTGCCCTTGAGGACGCCCAACGGCAGCAGCGCCATCGATGCGAGCGCGGCGGACCGCACGACGCCGAGCACGCCGGGGCCGAAGACGCCGCTGCGGAACGCGCCGATCGCGAGGACGATCCAGCCGGCCAGGATCGCGACCGAGAACGCGCTCATGAGATGCCAAGCGCCGTAAGCGTCGGCGACCGCGCGGGTGGCCGCCTCCGGCCCCTGGTCGGCGGCCAGACGGAACGCGAGATGGTCGACCCCGGCGTGGAACGTGCGGGCGAACAGGCCGAAGACGGCCATCGCGCCGCCCCACAGCGCCAAGCGCGGCCGCGTCCGGCCGATACGCGCGGCGAGGACGGCGACGGCCGGCCACAGGAGCACGTTCCCGGCGAGGAAGCACGTGTACGCCGCGGTCATGAGTCCCGGGTTCGCGGCGAAGGCCTCGAGCTGCGCGGGGAAGAAGAAGTCGGGGCCGATGCGGAGCAGGACGCCCGCGAGGAGCAGCAGCGGGCCGAGGACGAGGGCGGTGCCGCCGAGCCAGCGGCCGGGGAAGGTCGATTCGTTCATGCCCCAACCTTCGGCGGGCGAGAGCGCGGCCGCGTCGGACCGCAGCCTGGTCTCGCTCGTCAGACCGAGGTATGACGACACCTGAGCGGGCGCGGGATACCGTTTCGCCGTGTCCCCTCGCCGCACCCTGATCGCGCTCGACGCCGCCGCCGCGGCCGCCGTATGCGCCGTCTACCTCGTCTTCGCCTCCTTCGACGGCTCCGACGGGACGCCGGCCTTCACCGGACCGGCCTGGCTCGCCTGGCTCACCGCCGCCGCAGTCGGCGGGCCCATCGCGGTGCGGCGCCGCTGGCCCCTGACGAGCACCGCGGTCACCCTCGCAGGCTGCGTCGCAGCGGCACTGCTCGACCTCACCCGCGAACCGTTCGTGCCCGCCGCGCTCGTCCTCTACACGGTCGGCGCCTTGACCGGCTTCCGCCGCTCGGCGGCCGCGCTCATCGGCGCGCTCACCGTGCTCGGCGCCGGCCTGTTCACGGGGCTGTATATCGTGACGCCTTCCGAGAACCTCGCCGGCGCCGTCGGATTGACCTGCATGACCTTGATCGTCGCGGGCGCCGGCTGGGTCTCAGGCGCGGCGGTCCGGCGCCGGCGCGAACGCGATCGGCGCGCCCGCGCGAGCGAGCAGGCTCGCGTGGTGTCCGAGGAGCGGATGCGCATCGCCCGGGAGCTCCACGACGTGGTCTCGCACAGCCTGAGCCTCATCGCGATCCAGGCGGGCGTCGCCAACCACGTCGCCGACGCCCAACCCGACCGAGCCCGAGAAGCCTTGCGCTCCATCGAATCCACGAGCCGCGATGCCCTGGCCGAGATGCGCGGCGCACTGACCGTCCTGCGCTCGAACGCCGAACCCGCCGACACCCTCGGACCGACGCCGGGCCTGGACGACCTGGAGGCGTTGTTCGAGCGCACCCGCGCCGCGGGCGTCCGCGTCGACGCGACGGTCGACGCCCCCGCGCGCGTGCCCGCCGGTGTCGCCCTGGCCGTCTACCGGGTCACGCAGGAATCACTGACCAATGTGGTCGAACACGCAGGCGGCGGCCGCTGCACGGTGACCGTGCGGCACGACCGCGACACCATCACCGCCGAGGTCGTCGACGACGGCCCGCACCGTCCCGGCGGCGATCCCGGGCACGGCCTCATCGGTATGCGCGAACGCGTCCTCATGTACGGCGGCACCTTCACCGCCGGCCCCTCCCACGGCGGCGGGTTCACCGTCAAAGCGGTGCTGCCCTATGCGAAAGGCGCGTCCCGATGACCGTGCGAGTGCTCATCGCGGACGACCAGGCGCTGGTACGCGGCAGCTTCCGGCTCCTCATCGACTCCGACCCCGACCTCGAAGTGGTCGGCGAGGCCGGCTCCGGCGGCGAGGCACTGGCGCTGGCGGGCACGGCTCGGCCTGACGTCGTCGTGATGGACGTCCGCATGCCCGGCATGGACGGCATCGAGGCCACCCGCCGCATCTGCGCCGACCCGGGCCTGTCCGAGGTGCGGGTGCTCGTGCTGACCACCTTCGACCTCGACGAATACGTGCACGCGGCCCTCCGCGCGGGCGCAAGCGGCTTCCTCCTCAAGGACGCGCCCCCACCCACCCTCCTCGCCGGCATCCGCGCCGTCGCCTCCGGCGAAGGCATCCTCGCCCCCACCGCGACCCGCCGCCTCATCGAGGAATACACCCTGCGGCCCGCAGCCGGGCCCGTCACGAGCCGCCGCCTCGAAACACTCACCGACCGCGAACGCGAAGTCCTGACCCTCATCGCCGCGGGCCTGAGCAACACCGAACTTGCGTCACGCCTCTTCATCAGCATGGCGACCGTCAAGACCCACATCAGCCGCCTTCTGGCCAAGCTCCACGCCAGAGACCGCGCCCAACTCGTGATCGCCGCCTACGAATCCGGCCTCGTCGCCCCAGGCGCGAACCCCGACCAACGGCCATGACCGGCCTTTTCAGCCATCTTTCTCGATGGCGAACTACCGGAGGGCACCGTTATCGAAGGGACTCCGGAATGCCGCCGAGCACCTCCGCCAGGTGCGGGGTGATCATCTGCCGAATCCGTATCAGCGTCGATTTGGACGACCGGGCGGTGTCCGTTCGGCATTCATCGCAACCGAGCAGGCTGGCGAAGCAGTCCAGCACCTCGGCATCGGTCGTCATCACTGGCGATGCGGCGAGGTGATCAGCACTGCGTCCCGCCGATCAGGCGGCGCGGCGGCGGCCCTTATAGGACTCAGGGCTGGGGTATCGACGGATCGCCTCGCGGAAGCCAGCTATCGGCCGGGTCATCAGCTCTTCACGCTTCTTGTCGAGGGCGCTGGCATAAGCCTCACCGAGTATTTCGTTCCACTGTTCGAGCTCGGCGATCTTCGCCTGTGCCCGATCAAGCTCGCGGCGGTCTGCAGTCATCTCTTCGTGACGGGCGATAGAGGAGAAGACATGGGTGACCACGCCGTTCTCGGTGACGTAAACACTGCCGCCGCGTGTCGCCTCCTCCTTCCATTTGGTGCGCTGCTTATAGAAATCGGTCGAGTTCACTTCGGGAAAATCCATGATCGTCATGTTCGCCCTCGTCGATAGCGAACTCTCGGAGGACACGCGCCGCCTAAGGGTGTCCCCGATCTCGTTGCCTATGGACAGATGACAGCCGATGTCGGCGCTACTCACCAGGGCGGGGAAGGCTTCGACTCCTTGGGACGGGTTCGGCGGGGACGCCGCAAGGGCGGCGTCCTTGTGGACGTCGCCCTTGCGGTCGGGTTGCGGGTCAGTCGGTTTCGTACTCGGCGGGGTCGTAAGTGGGGGCGGGGAGGGCGGCTGCGAGGGCGGTGAGTTCTTCGAGTCCGTAGCCGTCGACCTGGCCGCCGTTGACGCTGGTCTCGATCAGGACGGCCCAGCCGGACTCGTCGTAGGCCGCGATGAACCAGGAGCAGTCGTCGGCGACGCACCAGGTGCGGGTGGCGACGGTACGGCCGTCCACCTCGGTCTCGGCGCAGACGTCGTCCTTGTCGTCGCCAGGGGCGCCGCAGTCGACCAGGTACGGGCCGGTGCCCGCGCCCTCCGGCGGGAGACCCGGGAGCCAGCCGCCCGGCAGGAAGTAGCGGACGTTCATGTTGATCGAGACGTCGAGGCGGTCGTTGAACGGCATGGTGACGTCGGTGGTGTAGGTGCGCTGCTCGACTTCCCCTGTGCCGGTGGGGAGCCCCACGGCGCCGCCGTCGTGCCGCTCGGTCTCGCCGAAGGCGCCGTCGATCACGGCGACCGCCGCGTCGAGGCTCGCCTGCGCGTCGGCGTCCGCGGCCGCGGGCCAGGATTCGTCGACGGGCCAGGCGGGCTGCATGTCGAGGAACTCGACCGGCGCGAGTTCGCTGGTGTCGTAGTCGATCTGGGGCATGGCGAGCATCGCGGCGGCCAGGTCCTGGAGCGACATCTGGTGGCCTTGGCCCTCGCAGTCGAGGTCCCACCACGAGGTGAGCGCTGAGCCGTTCGGGTACATGACGGCGGCTTCGAGCGCGCAGCCGTGGTCGGCAGTCATGAGGATGCGGCCGTCGTCGAGCGTCTCGGTGGCGAACTCGGGCGCCTCGTCGGTCCACGACGCCTCGTCGGTGATGAGGTGCTGCGGGAACGCGACGTCGCCGGTCGGACCCGGTTCCGCGGTCCAGCCGCCGGGCTGGAAGCCGGCGATGCCGTACGCCAAGTTCTCGGCCTCCTCGTTCGAGTCGAGCGCGACGTAGGCGCGCAAGGACGCCTGGCCGCCCTTGGCGTCGATCGCGCGGGGCGCGAAGTTGAACTGCTCCAGGTTGAACCCGAGCTCGCTCAGCGCGGCGTAGTAGTCCCCGCCTTGCTCTTCCATGACCTCAAGGGCCGCTTCGTCGGAGGGGAACTCGTAGTCCAGTGCGTCCGCATCGAAGATCCCCGCGTCCACCGCGAGGTCGCCGAATGCGTCCTTGGCAGCGGTGTTGAGCTCCCGGCCGACCGGGTCGGGGCTGTCGTACACGGGGTGGTCGGGCGGGTAGGCGGCGGTGGCCGGGTTGAAGTCGAAGCCCTCGCCCGCCGGGAACGTCCGGGCGGCGTCGGGGGTCTGCTCGTCGCCGATCCCGGTGAGGGACAAGGCGAGGACGGCGGCGATCGCGGCGATCCCCGTGGCAGCGGCGCCTCCGATGGCCGCGTTGCGGCGGGCCTGGACGCGGTAGCCGCGGCGCATGACCTGCTTGATGTCCATTCCGGACGGCGGGACGGGGTCGTCCGGGCGCCCCTGCAGCAGGAGCTGCTCGGTGTGGTCGTGGTGTTCCATCGGTGTCCTTCCTTACGCGCCGGCGGGGACGCGGGTCCCGGCCAGCAGTCGTCGCAGTTTGCCCATGGCCCTTGAGGTCTGGCTCTTCACGGTTCCCGCGGAGCAGCCCATGGCGGCGGCCGTCTCGTCGACCGAGAGCTCCTCCCAGTACCGGAGGACGATCGTCACGCGCTCGCGCGCCGCCAGCTTGTCGAGCGCCCCGGCGACGGTGAGGCGCAGCTCGACCTCCGCCTGGGGCGCTTCGATGCGCTGGACCGGCATGTCGTCGGTGGCGCGCTCGCGGCGCACCCAGGCGAGCCGCCGGTGGGACAGGTACACGTTGGTGACGATCCGGCGCGCGTACGCGGGCGCGCCGCCGGGCTCGACGCGGTGCCAGGCGGCGAACAGCTTCGTGAGCGCCTTCTGGACGATGTCGTCGGCCTGGTGCCAGTCCCCGCTCAGGTAGTACGCGTACCGCCTGAGGCGGTCGCGGTGCGCGAGGTCGAACGATTTGAATTCGTCCTCGCGTTGCTCCTTGCTCTGCACTAGGGCCTCTTTCGGGTGACGGGTCGGGGTGCGGGCCGCGCCGTGGTGGATTCACGGCCTCGCATCCGTAATTACGCGGGCCCGCGGAACACCCGTTGTCAAGAATGTGCGCGCCCCGACGGGCCACGCGGGAGCGGGCGATCTCCGAACGGCATTGGGGACGCCATGCGCAAGAGACCGAACGCGAGCGGGGACGCCCTCAAAGGCGTCCCCGCTCTGCGGCGTTTCGAGGAGTTCGGTCCGGCGGCCTCAGGTCTTGTCGGGGATGACGACCACCGGGCAGGACGCGTGGCTGACGACATGGCGGCTCACCGAGCCCAGCAGGGTTCCGACGAACCCGCCGAGACCGCGGCTGCCCACCACGAGCAGATCGGCGTCCTTGGACTGGGACAGCAGCACCTCGGCCGGATGACCCTCGACGACCCGCTGCTCGATCGGCACCGGCACCCGCTCGCCGAGCGCGGAGGCGACGGTCGAATGCAGGGACACGCGCGCTTCCTCGCCCCATTGGACCCCGGGCGGGACCGTCACGCCGAGACCGAACCCTGTCGGCTCCTGCCACGCCAGGACCGCGACGACCCGGCCGCTCACGGCCTCGGCCTGCCGTACCGCCCACCGAAGCGCCAGGCGCGACGCGGGCGAACCGTCCACGCCGACCATGACCACGTTGTGCTCGACCTCGCGCTCGGACATGCCGGCCTCCCATCGGAATCGCGCTTGGCACCGGGGTGGAGTACGTGACGACCGCGAAGGGCCGGGGGTGGGACGTGACCTCGTCGCGTCGGCGGTCGCTCCCGCGTGCGGGTTCAGTCGTCCACGCGGACGACCACGACCGGGCAGGCGGCGTGCGAGACGCAGTGGAGGCTGACCGAGCCCAGCAGGGTCCCTGTGAAGCCGCCGCGTCCGCGGCTGCCCACGACCAGCAGATCAGCGCCTTTCGAATGCTCGACCAGGACCTTCGGCGGGTAGCCCAGCTCTGCGACACGTTCGACGTGCAGATCGTCCCGGTCCCCGAGCTCCTGGTCCACCGATCCGTTCAGCGCCCGCTCGGCCGTGGCGGCGAAGTTCTCGCCGGGCAGGACCGCCACCGGCGCCCCGTACGTGGTCGGAATCTGCCAAGCGTGGAGCGCCTCGATCGCCGCGCCGGTCCGCTCGGCGTACTCGAGTGCCCATCGCAGCGCGCGGAGCGAGGTCGGCGAACCGTCGACCCCCACCACGACCTTCTCCTGCGTTCCCTGAGCCATCGTGATCTCCTTCGAAACCCCCTCAGTGTCCTACAAACGCGGCCTCGCGGCCCGTGTTCGCGGATGCCCGCCCGGCCGCGGGCCGCACTGCCGACTCGCGGAACGGCTCAGCGGCGCAGGATCCGGGTGAGCAGACCGGGCTGCTTCTCGTGGCCTTCGCAGCGCTGTTCCTTGGGAATCTCGCGCATGACCTCGTCGGCGTGCTCGCCGCAGCCGGCCCAGGTGGTGTTGCCGCACTCGCGGCACTTGACGGGATAGCACATGTCGGGATCGTCCTCTTTCTCTTTGGGTCGTCGTCGAGGCCCGGCGGGTCGCTCAGGCCAGCATGAGGAAGAGCTTCTCCAGCTCTTCGGTGGTGAGGCCGTCTTCGTTCTCGGCGGCCTGCTCGGGGTCGGCGATGCAGTCCTTCATCGCGGTGGACACGATAGCGAAGCCGGCGCGGTCGAGCGCGGTCGAGACGGCGGCGAGCTGCGTGACGACGTCGCGGCAGCGCCCGCCGTCCTCCACCGCGGCGATCACCGCGTCGAGCTGGCCGCGCGCCCGCTTCAGCCGGTTCAGCACGCGGCGCTGGGCGTCGGGGTCGGGAATCGTCATGGTCGGTCTCCTTCGTGAAGGGGTTCTCGGTCAGCCTCGGCGCTCGGCCAAGGTGGAGCGGGAGAGGACGCCGTCGCCCAATGCGGCGCGCAGCGTGCGCATGCCACCGGACAGCGACGCACTGTCGAAGCCCTCCTGCGCGAGGAGCCGGTGCGCGAGGTTCGACCGCACCCCCGACGCGCACAGCACGCGCACCGGCCGTCCGGCCGCGGCTGCCCGCACCTCGTCGAGGCGTTCCCGCAGTTCGACATGCGGTACCAGCATCGACCCGGGCAGGTGGCCCTCGTCGTACTCGGAGCGGGTGCGCACGTCGAGCACGAGCGCTTCGGCCAGAACGCGGTCGAGCTCTTCGGCATGCCACGACCGGAGGGTCCCGTCGAGCACGTCGGCGCCGATCATGCCCGCCAGGTTGACCGGGTCCTTGGCATGGCCGTAAGGCGGGGCGTACGCCATGTCCAGGTCGATGAGGTCGGCGACGCCCATGCCGGCGCGGAGCGCGGTGGCGAGTACGTCGATCCGCTTGTCGACGCCCTCGCGTCCCACCGCTTGCGCGCCCAGGAGCAGTCCGTCGCCCTCGCGGAAGTGCAGGAGCAGGTGGAGGGTCTCGGCGCCGGGGAAGTAGTCGGCGTGGTCCTTCGGGTGGAGGTGCACCGTGTGGAACCCGATCCCGGCGTCCTCCAGACTCGCGCGGTTCGCGCCGGTGAACGCCGCGGTCAGGTCCCCGACGCGGACGATCGTGGTGCCGACCGGCCGCGGTATCGGACGGGCCGAGCCCGGCCTGAGGATGTCGTCTGCGACCAGGCGGCCGGCCCGGTTCGCGGGGCCCGCCAGCGCCACCGGGCGGCGCGCGCCGGTGACGGCGTCACGACTGGCGACGGCGTCGCCGACCGCCCACACGCCGGGAGCCGAGGTGCGGCCGTGCTCGTCGGTGATGATCGCGCCGCGTTCGCAGGCGATCCCGGCCCGCTCGAAGGCCTCGGTGTCGGGGCGCACGCCGACCGAAAGCACGATCATGTCGGCCTCGATCGCCGTGCCGTCGTTGAGGACGACGACGTCGTGGTCGGGGCCTGGCCGCACTTCGGCGGCGGCCGTCCCGGTGCGGAGGTCGATCCCGAGGCGGCGGAGTTCGGCCGCGACCGGCTGCGCCATCTCGGTTTCCAACGGCGGCAGCGGATGCGGGGCGAGTTCGACCAGGCTCACGCTGAGGCCCCGGTTGGCGAGGGTTTCGGCGGTCTCCACGCCGATGAAGCCGGCGCCGATGACCACGGCCTTCTCGGCGCCGAGGTCGGCCGATCGGCGCAGTGCGACCGCGTCTTCGACTGTGCGCAGGGTCCGGACGCGCGCGGAGTCCAGGCCGGGGACCGGCGGCACTACGGCTCGGGCGCCCGGTGAGAGCACGAGGGCGTCGTATCGGAGCGGTTCCGTCCCGGCGTCGGTGCGCACTGTCAGCGTCTTGGCTTCGGTGTCGAGCCCGATCACGTCGTGCCCGGTGCGCACGTCGAGGTTCAGGGCCGCCCGCAGCGACTCCGGGGTCCGCAGCAGGAGTTCGGAGGCGTCCTCGATCTCGCCGCCCACGTGATAGGGAAGACCGCAGTTCGCGAACGAGACGTGCGCACCGCGTTCGAGGACGATGATCTCGGCGCGCTCGTCCAGACGCCGCGCCCTGGCGGCGGCGCTCATGCCGCCGGCCACGCCGCCGACGACGACGATCCGCATCGGCTCGCTCTCGGTGGTGGTGTTCCTGGTGGTCTCCATATCGCCAATATACCCCCGGGGGTATTCGCCGCGGCAAGTTTCAGCGCGGAGAGCCGGGCCACCGTCCGATCGGAGCGCACTTGCGACACGCCCGATGCCGATCCGATGCTCGTCACCACCGCCAAGGGACAGATTCGACGACGGTGCGTCCACGGAGGGTCGGCATCGCACTCGAGACGAACCCGCACGCGCCGACGTTGCGCCCTCAAGCACGATCACGCCTTTATCCCCAGGTGGGAAGGGGTAGCGTAGCCAAGGGGGTCCAAGCTCATGGATAAGACGCACGGGGCGCTGAGCCGGTCGGCGATGACGGGCCTCGACTACGAGGCGCTCTTCGAGGCGGTCCCTGGCCCGTGCGCGGTACTCGGGCCGGACCTGGTGATCGTGGAGGTCAACCGGGCCTATCTCGACGTCACCGACCGCACCCGCGAGAACCTGCTCGGGCGGTACATCTTCGACTCCTTCCCGGAGAACTCGGCCGATCCCGAGTCGGACGAGGCGGAGGGTCTGAGCGCGTCGCTCGACAAGGTCCTGCAGACGCGGGAACCGGACAGCATGGCGCTGCAGAAGTACGACCTCCCCGTCAAGGGCCGGCCAGGGGTGTTCGAGGAGCGCTGGTGGCTGCCGGTCAACACCCCGGTCCTCGGCCACGACGGCGAGGTCAGGTGGATCATCATCCGGGTGGAGGACGTGACCCCGTTCATCAGGGCCATCCTCGCCGGCGACTGGCCGTCGCCCGGGCCGTCGATCGAGCGGGAGGCGGTGGAGACCGAGCTGTACGCGCGGGCCCTCGAGCTGCAGCACCTCAACCAGGAACTGCGCCTGGCCCACATGCGCGAGCACGAAATGACGGTCACCCTGCAGCGGACCATGCTCATGACGCCGGACATCGAGCGCCACGACGACGTCGCGGTGCGCTACCTGCCCGCCGACGACTCCCTGACCGTGTCCGGAGACTGGTACGACCTGATCGACCTGCCGGGCGGGCGCTTCGCGCTGACGATCGGCGACGTCGTCGGGCACGGACTCCAGGCCGCCGCGGTCATGGGCATGCTGCGAAGCGTGCTCAACGCCGCCGTCCGCACTCTGGAGCGGCCCGCTCAAGCCCTCGAGGTGCTGGGCCTGTACGCCCGCTCGATGGAGGGCGCCCTGAACACCACGTCCATCAACGCGCTGATCGATCCCGACAGCCGGTTGATCACCTACAGCAACGCGGGGCACCCGCCCCTGGTCCTGGTGCACCCGGACGGCGAATGCGAGCTGCTGAACCAGGTCAGCGACCCGCCGCTGGGCGCCCGCCCGCAGCACGTCCCCAGCTCGCAGGCCGGGCACTCCTACGCCTCGGGCGACACGCTCGTGCTCTACACCGACGGCTTGATCGAGCGCCGCGGAGAGGACATCGACGTGGGACTCGAGCGGCTCACCTCGAGCCTCGCGCGCCACAGCACCCACGACCCGGAACTCCTGGCCGACCTGCTGATGTCCGACCTCGGCGTGGGCAGCGGACGCGCACGCGACGACATCGCGCTGATCATCCTCCGGCTCTGACCGCGGGCCCGGCCCTCAGCCCGTCACGCGTCTGCCGCACACCAGGTTCGCCAGGTGCGGCGGGAGTTGGGCAGCGCGGGGTCGTCGAGGAGCCGCAGGACGTAGCCTGCGTGGAGCCGCGCCCAAGGGCTGCTCGAGCCGGCCGCGCCGGTGAGCCCGACGCGAAGATCGTCGCCGTCGACGGCACGTGCGATCCGGACGTATTCGCGGTCCTTGCAACGATAGGCACGCGAGACCGCCGCTATGACCAGCTGAACGAGTGCGGCGCGCACCGGCTCCCGGTGGTCACCCACCGCGAGGCCGCGGATGAGACGCTCCTTGGTCCCCCACTTCTTCGCGTGGAGCGTCCAGTCATCGGGGTAGCGGGCCTCCCATTCGAGATACTGCAACGCATACGGCAGGCCGGGCCAATCAGCGAGGCCAGTACTCGGCCGACTCCACAGGGCATCAGGGAACGCGTGCCGCTGCGCCTCAGAGTATTCGGCATGCCGCCGGCGCATCTCGGGGTCATTCCACTGCTCGGCGCCCAGGGGACGGGTCAAGAACCAGGCTTCATTGAAACGCTCAAGAGCTTCATGGACACGGCCGCGGGCCTCACTGAGATGGGTGAGCGCTATCGCTCGCTCAACCGGGTTCCCACTGGTCAGGCCGAACACGTACCCGACTCTGGCGGCCCAGTCCGCCTCATGATCACCTGTCGCTGTCACGACTCGATCATCCCCGAACGCAGAGCAGTCCCGCATCCGCGGCCACGAGCAACCGTGGCGGCGAACGCACCACGCTGCAGCGCAATGCGTCCCGCGGCGACAGGGAGGAGCCGAATCATGGCATCGGCGGGTCGAACAGGTCGAGTTCGTCCTGCGTCGGCGCCTCGAACCCGCCCTGCCACTCCCTGAGCATCTCGGCGGTCAACACGACCGAGCCCGGCTCTCGATTCCGGACGGCGATGCGCCGCTGCAGCTCTGCCAACGGCACTGCGAGATAGCGCAGTTCCACTTCGGCTCCGAGCTCGCGAGCTCGGAGCCGTTTCTCGTCTCGCTCACCGCGCTCCCAGAAGCCGTTCTCCAAGACCACGCTCGATCCCGCAGTCAACAAGTCCTGCGCATGGACCCACTGGTCCCGCTCGATACGCGCCCGCGCCGCTTCATCGAACCGGCTGAAGCCCGTCTCGGCGAGCCGTTCGTCGGGGCACAAGCGCGCCGCGGGCATCTCCCGCTCCAACCGCTTGGCCAACGTCGTCTTCCCAGCCCCGGGCAGACCGCATATGAGCACCAGTCTCGGCCGTCGCTCGCTCACGATCACCGTCCTCATCGAACCCTGACCACGATCATCGCACCTGCCGAAGCAGCCGGCCTTCATGAGAAGGTGATCATGTAGCGGGCACCGCGCGCGAACTCACGAGCGTCCGGACACCGAGAGCGATCAGCGTGCCGCCACCGACGAGTGCGACGGCCCGCCGCGGGATCGGCAGCGCCCGGGCTCGGAGGGATCGCAGCGCGACTGAGCTCACCGCCAACCAGAGCGCGGTCAGCGTCGCGTGCAGGCAGGCGAAGGCGAGGACGTTCGCCACGGTGAACGATCCAGGGTCGAGGAACTGCGGCACCAGCGTCAGGTAGACCGCCGCGGCCTTCGGATTGAGGAGGTTCGCCAGCAACGCGGTCCAGGTGCGCAGCGGCGCGGTCGGGAGAGCGTCAGGCGCGGCTTTGCTGCGGCCCTTGAGGATCGTCGCGACCCCCACCGCTGAACCATTCGTCGATACACACGGCTGGCACCTCTGCTCAGCGTCCCCTGCCCAATGAAGACGCGCGTTGTCCTCGAGCAGGACGAGCTGCGCGGGCGATGGGGATCGAACGCTCGGCTCCCCAACGGGTGTCCGTACCTTCTCGCAGTTGGCCGATACGATAGGTCGACCCTCCCACGGTCGACCCCCTGGAGCCCTGCGTGTCGCTGCTGTCCGAGCTGATCGCGCAGCTGACCGCTCTCATCGAACAGATCCGGCAGACCGAAGCGGAAATCCAGGGCGCCCGCGACACCGCTGAAGGCGCGGTCGCCGCAGTGCAGACCGCGACCGTCGACTCGAGTAACCCGCTCGTCGAACAAGGCATCGGCCAGTGGCTTGCCGCGATGGAGAGACTCGACGAGGCCCGCGCGCTCCTGGCCGCCGGCGATCGATCCATGAGCGACTACGTCAACGGTCCGCTCCTCGGTGGATCGAAGGGCTCGTCCGGTGCTGGAGGTGGTGGTAAGCCACCGGGCACAACCATGGCACCGGCACCGTCGAACCCGGCTCGAGCGGTATCCGATCCGAGGGCTCCAGGAAATCAAGATCATCGAGCACGGCGAGATCACGCAGTTCTACCCGCCCGAGACGGAGGCATAGCGGATGTCCATCGACTACAACCTGACCGTCTCGCCGGTGGTCTCCGAGCGGGCGGCGCTGGACTACGTCGCGAAGCTGCTCGGATGCGACCGCCACTACAGCGACCCGGACGCCGCCGCTCGCGGCGACGAACTGCGGATCGGCGCTCTCCGAACCGGGACCGAGCACGACCCGGAGATGAGCGACCTGCTCGGCGGCGAGACCGAGACATTGAAGATCATCTTCCACCCCTCGAAATTCCTGACCGAGGAAGCTGACGCTCGACTCTTCGCCGAGATGATCGGCGCCGCGGTGCGGTTCTTCGAGGACTTCCCCGATGCCAAGGGCACCTTCACGTTCCAGGGCGAGGAGATCTACGTGCAGCGCCTCGGGGACGAAGGCATCGTCCTCGACGAACGGCTGCGAGGCGCCGAGTACAACCGCGAAGGCGCTCTGGACGAGCTGCTCGCGAAATACCCGGTCCGCCAGATCGACCAGGTATTCCTCTAGCACGGCACTTTGGACCGGCGCCCTCTCTGGGCGGAACGCTCGAGCGCGACAGCGGCTCGGCGCCTTCGGTAGCGTTGCAGCCCAACAGATTCAGCAGTCTCGCAATTGCCGCAAATCTTGCCTCGTATCGAAGTTCGTGATAGCGTTCCGTAGCGCTTCCGAAACAGCGGACGCCGTCGAAACGCTTCGAAAGTGCGCCCCGAGCCCCTGACGATCTCGAGTACACGGGAGTCCTGCGGGACCGACATTCACACTCCACGATCCCCTGACCAGACCCCGGGCGGCCGGGCTGCGGCCTGTGCCCGCCGAGCGGGTCCGTATGCGACGCAGGAGGAACAAGCACATGCCCCCATTGACCGGACACGGCGGCGACCTGCCACTCCTCGACCTCAGGGCCCTCGGTACCGCGGCCGATCGCACGACCGCCGCGAAACTCGTCGACGAGGCCTTCGCGACCGGCGGGTTCCTGCGGGTCGTCGGGCACGCGGTGCCGCAGGCGGCCATCGACAGGATCGCCGAGCGCTCCAGGACCTTCTTCACAAGCGACCCGGCCGGGAAGGACACGGTCCAGGCGGACATGTCCGACCCCCTCACCCGGGGACTCATCCGGCGCGAGCACCATGAGCAGTTCTTCAGCAGCATGCTCACCGAGGACGGCCGGACCGTGCCGCCCGAGTACCGCGACTTCGACCGGAGCAACCGGTGGCCGCGGCTCGCGGGTTTCCGGCAGTCCTTCGCCGACTACTACCGCGAGGTCGACGTCCTCGCGACGACGCTGATGCGGCTCATGGCGACAGCGCTGGAACTGCCCGAGAACTGGTTCGTCGAGCGGTTCGACCAAGGCTTCACTCCGTTGGTCGCGAACTACTACCCGCCCTTCCCAGAGGACGGCGGCGGCGAGCGCCTGCGCCATCCCGCCCACCGCGACTGGGGTGCGATGACCCTGCTCTACCAGGACGACCGCCACGGCGGCCTGCAGGTGCGCACGGCTGAAGGCGCCTGGGTGGACGTGCCGGTCGCGCCCGGCTCGTTCATCGTCAACCTGGGCATGCTCATGGAGCGGTGGACCGGGCGGCGCTGGGTGGCAGCGCTCCACCGGGTGGTGGCGCTCCCGGAGGACTCCCGCAGCGACCGGATCTCCCTCGCGTTCTTCTGCCAGCCGAATCTGGACGTCCTCGTCGACCGCGTCCCGTCAGGCGCCGGCGACGCCGCCTCGGACCCGGTGACCTCGGGCGACTACTACCGGAAACTCGCGCAAGTCGTCTACGGAGCGAACGCCGCGTGAGCCCGGACGCGGCGACGGCCCGCTGCTTCGCCACCTGCATTCCCGGCACCGGCAGGATAGTGCGCGGCGATCTGGAACGGATCGAAGGCGTCCGCGTCACCGAGCTCGGCTTCGACGGCCGCGCCGAGGTGATCCGGTTCGAGGCCACCCCTCGCGGGCGCGAACTGGTACTGCGGCTCCGCACGGTCCTGGACGTGTTCGCCGAGGCCGGCCTCGCCGACCGCGCCCACGGCGACGGCCCGGGCGCCATCGCCGCGAAGCTCTGGGACCGCGGACACGCCGAACGAGTCCTCAAGGGACATGGCATCGGCGCGGCGGCGCTCCGAGTGGTGCCCTCGGTGCTGGAGCAGCGGTCGGTGGACCCGGGGGCATTGCGTGCGGCGCTGGAGCAGCTGATACTCGGGACCGGGCCGCACTCGCGGGTCGACGACCGGGACGGCCTGGAGGTGCGGGTCAGCGAGTACCGGTACGGCGGCTTCGTCGCGGGGCCGCGGATCGGCACCGCCAAGGCACCGGACCGCGACAGGTTCGTCGCGGCGGTGATGCTCGCCGCCGCGGGCCCCGCGGGGGCCACGCTGCTGGACGCCCTCCGCGGGTCCGATGCATTGCGTTCCGAAGCGCACGCGAGCGGATGGAAGCAGGTCCTTGACCGCGAGGCCGTCGCGACGGCCGGACCAGACGTAGCCGAAGCGGCGGCGGGGCGCCCCCACTCGCTGAATCTGCCCGACGCCAGTGTGGACGCGGCCGTCGCGCGCCCGATCGGGCGCGAACCGCGTCGAGCCGTGCTCGCCGAGCTGGCCCGAGTGGTCGCCCCGGGCGGTCGAGTCGTGCTCCTCGCCTCGGATATCCCCGCCGCAGACGTGCCCGCGACGCTGCGCGTCCTCGCGAGCGAGCCGATCCTCGCGCCCGACTCGCTGCTGTGGACCTTCGAGCGCACGGAGCACCGTGCCCGGATGGAGCTCTAGACCCGTCGTCTACCCGGCGCCCGCCGACGCCGTCGGGCCGCCGTTCCCACCTGTACCGACCGAACTCGACTTCGGAGTATGCATGGCACCCAGCATCAGCGTCATCGTCAGGTTCCACAACGAGATCACCCACATCGGGGCGGTGTTCCGGGCGGTCCGGGCGCAGCGCACCTCCCACGGCGTCGAGATCGTCGCCGTCGACAACGCCTCCACGGACGGCTCGCGGGAGTTCGCCGAGGAGTACGCCGACCAGCTCATCGACATCGACGACTACCGGCCCGGGTTCGCCCTCAACCGCGCCGTCGAGACCGCGCGGGGCGACACCGTCGTCATCGTCAGCGCCCACGCCGTCCCCGAGCACGACCGGTGGCTCGCGAACCTCACCGCGGACACCGAACGGGACGACGTGCTCGGCGTGTACGGCGCGCAGGTCTACCCGCTCCACGCCAAGTTCCTCGACAAGTGCGACCTCGACATCTTCTCCGACCCGCGCCCGCGGCGCGAGGTCGCCGACACCGACTTCTGGAACGCCAACTCGGCCTTCCGGCGCGCGTTCTGGGAGCGCTGCCCCTTCGACGAGGACGTGATCGAGCTCGAAGACCACCACTGGACAAAGCGCCAACTGCCCGACCCGGCGCTCGCGATCCACTTCGAACCGACGGCCGCCGTCTACCACTACGGGCACGAGGCCCGGAACGACCGGGCCTTCCTCGAACCGTCCGAACTGACCGACGCCCAGCGGATCGCGCGCGCCCGGCGAGTCCTCGAATCGCCGGACGAGACCTGGCCGACCGTCATGCGCGCCGGCATGGACCTGGCCGCGCTCCCGGGGCATCCGGACGTGCGCGGCGCGGTGCCCGCGCTCTGCCGGCAGCTCGCCGAGCACCCCGACTTCGACGTGCGCTGGCGCATGGCCGGGGCGCTGGGCCGCATCGCCGACCCCGCGGCGCTGCCGTTCCTCGTCCGGGGTCTTGAGGACCGGTCGTTCTACGCGCGCGACGAATGCGCGTGGTCCCTCGGGCGCTTCGGCGCCGCCGCCGTCCCGGCGCTGCTCGCGGCCGCCGACCGGGTCGCCGCCGAGCACCGGCCCTTCCTCGCGCTCGCGCTCGGACTCACCGGTGCGCCCGAAGGGGCAACGGCCGCAATCGATCTCGTGCGGGCTTCGCTCGCCGAAGGCGGCGACACCGAGCGGACCGCGATCTACTTCCTCGGCGAGTTCGCCCGCGACGTGAGCGACGACCTGCTCGAGGCCGTGGCCGACCGGCTGGCCTCCGAGAACGCCATGACCGCCCGCGCGGCCGCCTGGTGCTGGGGCGTCCTCGCCGCCGGCCGGGGCCGTCCGGGCCGCGGCCTGGGCGCGGTCGCGGCGCTCGCCGCCGGCCACCCCGAAGCCACTGTCCGTTCCGAAGCCGTTGTGGCCCTTGGCCGGATCGCACGGAGCGAACGCGGCGAGGACCGCATCGCCGATCTCGGCGCGGCCCTGCGCGACGACGCCGGCCGCGTGCGGCAGGCCGCCATGCAGTCGCTGCGCCTCGCCGTGGAGTCTGGCGGCACCCAGGCGGGGCTCATCGCCGAGGCCCACCCGCTCGACCCCGACTTCGGCGTCAACTTCGAACGCGAGCTGGCCGTGGCGGCGCTCCGCAAGGACCAGGGGGAGACGCAGTGAGCCTGGCAGTGGTCACCGGCTCCGGAGGGCTCATCGGGTCGGCGTCCGCGCGCCGCTTCGCCGAACTCGGGATGACCGTCGTGGGCGTCGACAACGACATGCGCGGCTACTTCTTCGGCGGCGACGGCTCCACGAGGTGGAGCGTCGAGGCGCTGCGCCGCGACCTCGGCGACGCCTACCTCCATGTGGACGCGGACATCCGCGACCGCGACGCCCTCGCGGCGGTGTTCAAGGAGTACGCCTCCGACCTCTCGCTGGTGGTCCATACGGCCGCGCAGCCGAGCCACGACTGGGCGGCCGCCGAGCCGTACACCGACTTCGACATCAACGCCGTGGGCACGTTGAACCTCCTCGAAGCGGCCCGCACGCACACGCCGGAGGCGGTGTTCATCCACTGCTCGACGAACAAGGTGTACGGCGACACTCCGAACGCACTGCCGTTGCGGGAGTTGGCGACACGCTGGGAGATCGAGCCCTCGCACCCGTACCGCGACGGGATCGGCGAGGACATGTCGATCGACGCGTCACTCCACTCCGTGTTCGGGGCGTCCAAAGTGGCCGCCGACGTGATGGTCCAGGAGTACGGGCGGTACTTCGGCATGCGCACCGCCGTGTTCCGGGGCGGCACGCTCACCGGGCCCGCGCACTCGGCGGCCGAACTCCACGGCTTCCTCGCCTACGTCGTCCGCACGGCCATGGAGGGCCGCACCTACCGGATCTTCGGGCACCTCGGCAAGCAGGTGCGCGACGTGATCCACTGCGCCGACGTCGTGGCGGCCTTCGAGCGGTTCTACCGGGCGCCGCGCGTCGGCGAGGTGTACAACCTCGGCGGCGGGCGCCGCTCGAACTGCTCCGTGCTCGAAGCGCTCGACCTCGCCGGCGCCCTCGTCGGCCGGCCCGTCCCCCGCGAATACGTGGACGAGAGCCGCGTGGGCGACCACATCTGGTGGATCGGCTCGAACGCCAAATTCGAAGCGCACTATCCCGAATGGACGCAGCGGTACGACGTGCCGATGACCATGCGGGAGATCTACGAGGAGAACCTCGACCGCTGGAAGCCCGCGTGACGCCGCGACCGCGAAGCGGGCCGCGTCGCTCAGCGCGGCGAGCGTCTGCTCCGCCGTCAACGTGTCGTCCACCGTCAGGAAGATCCCCGCGGCCCGCTTGCCGCGGATCATCGCCAGCGCGAACAGCGCCGCGGCCTCCATCTCGGTCGCGAGCACGCCGCTCGCGCGCATCCCCTCCCAGCGGCGGCGCCAGTGGTCGGCGAGCGGGAAGCCGTCGGGGGCCTCGGCGTAGTAGGCGTCCTTGCAGTGCGTGACGCCCGGGTGGACGGGCCTCGTGCCGCGCCGGGCGCGCTCCACTATGGCGCTGGTGAGGTCGAAGTCGGGGACCGTGGGGTACTCGGGCGGCAGGAACGAGCCGCTGGTGCCGTCGTCGCGCACGCAGCCGGTCGAGACCACCAGTTGCCCGGCGTTGATGTGGTACTGGATCGAGCCGCAGGTGCCGACCCGCACGAAGGTCTCGACTCCGGCTTGCATCAGCTCGTCGACGGCGATCGCCGTGGAGGGACCGCCGATGCCGGTGGAGCACACCAGGACCGGCTGCCCGTCCGGGGTCCGCGACTGGGCGACGGTGTAGCCGCGGCGGCTCCGTTCGCCTTCGGGTTCACCGACGGCTGCGGCGAGGAGCGGGACGCGGTTCGGGTCGCCGGTGAGGATCGCGACGGTGGCCTGGGTGTCGAGCGCCGGCAGGTGCGTCATGAGTTCGGCGCGGTCCTTGTCTACCATCGGTCCAGCTCCGCGAGGCCGTGCTTGGCGACGATGTACGCCATGTTCTTCTCGCTGCCGGCGCGTACGCGCTCGTCGTAGTCGAGGCCGCGGGCGGCGTCCCGGGTCTCGGTGTGGTCCTGGTGGAAGACGCCCACTGCCGGGTCGTAGACGAGCTGGGCGCCGGCACTGTAGGCGCGGTAGGCGAACTCGGACTCGTGGCCGCCCCAGTCGGTCATGCGCTCGTCGAAGGGCTTGTCGAACTCGCCGTCGTTCAGGAGGTCGGAGAGGCGGCGGGGGTAGCTGTAGCTGCAGCCCCACATGGCCATCCAGTGGTGGGTGGCGCGGGCCTCGCCGTTGGGGCCGGCGAGGTGGCGGCGCTGGCATTTCTCGAAGTCCCAGTTGAGTTCTTCGCCGGTGGACTGGGCGCCGGTGACGATCTTGAGGTCGCCGGCGGCGTGGTGCTCGGCGTGGAGGCGCACGAAGTCGGGGCGGACGCGGATGTCGTCGACGTGCACGAACACGTCGGTGCCGGGGTCGGCGGCGGCTACGCATTCGTTGCGGCGCTTGGAGCACAGGTAGTCGGCCTCGTGCTCGCGGCGCAGGACCACGAGCCGGTACGGGAGTTCGCCGACGAGGTCGTCGAGGGCTTCGGCAGTGCCGTCGGTGCTGCCGTCCACGAGGACGACGAACTCGTAGCGGTCGGCCGGGTGGTCTTGGTCGGCGAGGTCGCGGGCGAGGTCGACCACCTTGTCGCGCTGGTTGTAGGTCATCACGTAGACGGAGACGAATGGTGCTTCGGTCATGGTTCCTCCGATTCAGGAATGAACGGGGCTGGTCAGTGAGCGGACGAAGCGTCTCGCGGGGTGGTCGGGGTCGCGGCGGACCGGGTGGACGAAGTGGACGCCCTCGGCCGCGGCGCGCTCGACGGACTTCAGGGCGTGGTAGGGGCGGTAGCGGTTGTACGCGTCGTGCCGGGCCGGGTATCCGGCGAGCTTCAGGCCGAGGGCTTCGGCCATGGTCGGCATCAGGACCTCGGGCAGGGAGTAGGAGTTGCCGGGCTGCTGGTTGCGTTCGACGAAGTCGCGGAGGCGCCCGTAGAAGGGGGCGTCGAGGACGGCGCGCACGAAGGCGCGGGAGAAGACCTGGCCGGGGTTGAACGCGCGGTGGGTGTGGCCGATGCCCAAGAGGCCCAGGAGTTCGGGGAGTTCGCCGCGCAGGCTGCGGTAGGGGCGCCAGCGCGAGGTGCGGGGGGTGTGCGGTTCCAGGCGGGGGGCGAGGTAGTCGCATTCGGCCATGGTCCGGGCGAGGAAGTCCGCGTAGCCGTGGTTGACGAAGGCCATGTCGGTCTCGACGTTGACGAGGTAGTCGTAGTCGTGTTGGGCGGCCCATTCGAAGGCGTCGAGGAAGAACGGGGCCTCTTTGGCGTATTCGAGGGGGCGGCTGGCGGCGAGGCGGGGGACGCCGTCGGTGTACCGGTTGCCACCGATCCGGCCCGCGTCGTACCAGACGATGTCGGCGGGGCAGAAGCGGCGGAGTCCGGCGACGAGGTCGTGGAAGTACTCGTCGCCCTTGTGGTCCAGGAGGAGGAAGCAGAGGCGCGGGGTCATGGTCGGGCGTCCGTCCCGTCGGGGCCGAAGGCGAGTGAGGCGAGGCGGACGCCGGGGTGCTCGAAGTGCACGTAGAGCTGCTGGACGCCTTGTACGGGGCCGAGTGCGGCGGTGACCTCGGTGTAGTCGTAGACGCCGCCGGTGGCGGGGGTGTCGATCTCGGCGATGACGTCGCCGTCGCGGGGATCGCCGGTGCGGAGGGTGAGGCGGGAGGCGGCTCCCGCGACGCGGGCGGACACTGTGGCGTATCCAGGTTCGCTGTGCCTCTGTTCGGCTCCGCCTCTCTTCCCCCGTTCGGCTCCGCCGCTGTGCCTCTGTTCGGCTCCGCCGCTCTTCCCCCGTTCGGCTCCACCGAAGTCGCAGTCGCCCAGGAGGATCCAGGCGCCCGGTTCGTCGGCGGCGATCACGTCGCCCGTCGCGGGGCTCTCGTCGCGCCACAGGACGCCCGAGTAGGCGTCGTTGGCGACGGCCGAGAGCGGGCGGGAGAGGTCGCGGGGGCCGACCGTGGTGCCGTCGATGCGGACGGTGGTCGCGAGCGGGAGGTCGGCGGCGGAGCGGCCGACCATGAAGCGGTGGTCGGCCGCTTCGACGATCATGCGGCCGGTGACGTTGTCCCAGTGGGCGAGTTCGTCCACGGGGACGGTGAAGGCGACGGTGCGGGTCTCGCCGGCGTCGAGGCGGGTCTTCACGAAGCCGCGGAGCCGGCGCAGGGGCTGCTTGACGCGCGACTCGAGTTGGCGCGAGTAGAGCTGCACCACTTCGACGCCGTCGCGGTCGCCGGTGTTGGTGACCTCGGCGGTGAGGCGGATGCGGTCGCCGGGTGCGGCGTTCGCCTTGTCCGCCTTGAGGTTCGCGTGAGTGAACGCGGTGTAGGAGCGCCCGTGGCCGAAGGGGAACAGCGGCTCGCCCGGGTAGTACAGGTACGTCGAGTCCGCGGCGATGATGTCGTACGCCGTCACTGCGGGGAGCTCGGCGGCGTCGGTGTACCAGGTCTGCGGGAGGCGGCCCTCGGGGTCGCGGTCGCCGTAGAGGACGTCGGCGAGGGCGTTGCCCCACTCCTGGCCGCCGTGTCCCGACCAGACGATCGCGGGCAGGTGGGCCGCGGCCCAGTTCACAGCGAACGGGTAGGAGGAGGAGAGGACGAGGACGGTGTTCGGGCCGGCGACGGCGCGCAGGAGGCGGTCCTGGGCGGGCGCCAGTTCGAGGCCGGCGCGGTCCTCGTTCTCGCGGCCGTTCACGGCGGGGTGGTTGCCGAGGACCGCGATCACCGCGTCGGCGTCGGCGGCGAGCGCGGCCGCCTGCTCGGCGCCGTCGATGACGAGGTCGAAGTGGAAGCCCGCGGCGGCTGCGGCGTCGGTGGTCAGGACCGGGCGGTCGCCATCGAGGGCGATCCACTTGCCGCCCGGGGCACGGTCGTTGGGGTGGAGCTGGTGGAGCGCGACGGTGCCGTCCTCGCGTTCGGCGAAGAGGAACATGTCGGTCGGGTCGAACATGCGCGGCCCGAGGTGGTCGGCGGTGAGCACGCCTTCCTCGGTGCTGTTGAGCGGTTCGCCGGTGGCGGTGCTGTACAGGAAGTGCTGGCCGCCGCCCCAGTCGTGGAGGTCGAACTCGGCGGCCGGGCCGGGGGCGGCCGTGAGGGCCACGCCGGAGCCGGGTTCGACTGTGAGGTAGCGGTCCTTGTAGCGCAGGCGGATCCGGTCGACGCCTTCGCAGTGGACGACTTCGGCTCGTTCACTGAGGGCGTCGCGGGCGGTGACGGCGTACGGGAGGGTGCCGGAGTACCAGTCTTTGAGCTGGGTGTCGGCGAGCGGGCCGATGACGGCGATCTTCCTGGGGGCCTTGAAAGGGAGGATGCCGTCGTTCTTGAGGAGCGTGATCGACTGGGTCGCGGCCTCGCGGGCGAGGGCCCGGTGCTCCGGCGAGTTGACCGCTTCGGCGCCGATGTGCGCGTACGGGTCTTCGGGGTCGAACTCGCCGAGGCCGAAGCGCACGTGGAGGTTGCGTCGCACGGCCGTGTCGATCTCGGCCTCGGTGAGGAGTCCCTGGTCGAGGGCGGTGCGCAGGATGCCGAGCACTTCTTCGGGGTCGTCGTCGTCCTGGGTGAAGGAGTCCATGCCGGCTTTGACGCAGGCGACGTACGCGGTGAGGAGGTCGTCGAAGTAGCCCTGGAACGTCACGGTCATCTTGGGGCCGTACGCGTCCGAGACGATGAAGACCTCGTCGTCGGTCCAGGTGCGGATCTCGTCGGCCAGGGGGGTGACGTGCGCGGGGCGGCCGTTGACCGGGTTGTAGGAGAGCATCGAGCCGATGGCGTCGCCGGTCGCGATCGGCATCCGCTGCGCGGCGAACTCGTACTCGCGCAGCGCGCGCGGCGGGATGTCGGAGGAGGCGAGGCCGCGGTCGCGCTCGTGGCCGTAGCCGACGAAGTGCTTGACGCACGGGGCGGTCTTCCACACGGACCCGTTGTCGCCCTTGAGGCCTCGGGCGTAGGCGCGGCCCATGACCCCGGTGGCCCAGGCGTCCTCGGAGTAGCCCTCCTCGTTGCGGCCCCAGCGGGGGTCGCGCAGCGGGTTCACCGTCGGCGCCCACACGTTGCGCCCGACCTTGGCGGGGTCGGCGCGGTGCTTGGCGAGGACCTCGTCGGCGACGGCCGCGCCGATCTGCTCCACGAGCTCGGGGTTCCAGGTCGCGCCGAGGGCGACGACCTGCGGGAAGACGGTGGCCTCGCCGAGCCAGGCCACGCCGTGGAGGGCTTCGGTGCCGGTTTTGAACGCTCCCATGCCGAGTCGTTCGACGGGCCGGTGGTACTGGTGCAGGAGGCCGATCTTCTCTTCGATCGTCAAGCGGGAGAGGAGGTCGGCGACGCGTGCGGCGCGGGGAAGGGACGGGTCTCGGTAGGGCGGTGCGTCGCTCAAGGTCGAGGCCTTCCTTTGGACGGCAATGCAAAGCATTTCAGCGCGTCTTAGCGTGACATAGCGACCACAGTTCTGTCCAGAGTTCTCGTTTGCTTTGCAGCGCAAGCCTTCTGTGAACAATTTCATCGGCATCCGTCGATGCAGGATGGTTGACACTGGGAAGTCGTCCGGTTACGGTGGTTCGCGAGTCGCCGCCATCCCGTGACCCCGCTTGGAATCTGGGAGCGTTCACCTTGCACCTCGAGTCACCGCGCGTCCTGTTCCGCTGGGCGCTCTGGAAACCGAATCCCGCCGCGATCGAGATGCTCGACCACAGCATCGGCACGTTCCGCCGCTTCTTCGGCTCCGAGGCCGACTACCTCGTCTGCACCGACGACCCCGGCCTCCTCGCCAAGGGCCTTGAGACCCCCGCCGAGCTCGTCGACTTCGACGTCCCCGGGGGCGAATACCTCGACGACCGGGCGACCTGGCTGAAATGGGCGCCGCGCTTCCGCTACGACCTGAACGCCACCGAGTTCCGGGTGGACGCGGACATCTTCCTGCTCGCCGAACCGACCGAGCTGCGCGAGTTCATCGCCGGCGACGGCCACGACTACATCGTCTCCCAGGAGGCGTTCCGCCACACTTGGCCGTACGGCGCCTTCGGGTTCCGCTTCGAGGACGAGATCGCGCCGCTCACCGCGGACGAGCTCCACGCCCTGGACCCGGCCGAGCTCGCCCGCCGGTACGGGTACGCGCCGATCAACGCCGGGTTCTTCGGCCAGCGCGCCGGGGCCGACCTCGGCGACGAGTTCCGCGAGGACTACCGGTGGTGGTCGGCGCATGTGCGGCACAACGAGGTCGACTACTACGACGAGCAGGGCGCGATCATGTGGGTGCTGCGGCGGCATGTGCGCGAAGGGCGCGTCAAGCTGCTCGACCCGATGCGGTACCGCGTGGTCTGCCCGAACAACGAAGTGCCGGTCGAGAGCGTGGACGGCATCGTCGCGATGCACTCGACCTATCCCGAGCGCCCCGCCTACCACAAGTTCCTGTCGGAGATCCGGGCCGTCAGCGGCATCGGCGCCGCCTGACCGGCACCGGACGCCGGTCCGGCCGCCCGCGGAGCCTCGACGCTCCACCGCGGACTTCCGTGCGCCCGGAGTACGCCACTTTCACTTGGGGGCTCAATGAGTGCGAACACCGAGAGCGGCGCGGCGGCGCCCGGCAAGGCCATGGTCACGGGCGGGGCGGGGTTCATCGGCTCGCACGTGGCGCTCCGCCTGGCCGAGGCCGGGTGGCGCGTGGGGGTCGTCGACGACCTTTCGGCGGGCGCGCAGGCGCATTTCGACGCGCTGGCCGCCGCCGGCGTGAGGGACCTGTTCGTGGCGGACGTGAGCGGCCCGGAGGCCGCGGACCTGCTCTCGCGGTGGCGGCCGGACGTGGTCGTGCACCTCGCCGCCCAGTCCAAAGTGTCCACTTCGGTGGCGAGTCCGGCGGCCGGGGCGGTGGCGAACGTCGTGGGCACCGTGAACCTGCTCGAAGCGGCGGTCGCTGCCGGCGCGGCGAAGTTCGTGGCCGCCTCCAGCGGCGGCGCGGCGTACGGCAGCCTGCCGCCGGGCGCGGGCTCGCATTCCGAGCGCTCGGCCCGCCTGCCGCTGAGCCCTTACGGCGCAAGCAAGGCCGCCGCCGACCTCTACCTGGAGATGTACGCGGAGACGTACGGGATCTCCTGCACCTCGCTGCTGCTCGGCAACGTCTACGGCGACCGGCTCGACCGGCGGTACTCCTCGGATGTGATCGCGCATTCGATCGGGCGGATCCGCGCCGGGGAGCGTCCGCGGATCTACGGCGACGGCACGCAGACGCGCGATTTCGTGCACGTCTCCGATGTGGTCGAAGCGTTCAAGACGGCATGCGAGACCGATGCCGCGGGGTCGTTCAACATCGGCACGGGTGTGGAGACCAGCGTGAACGAGGTCGTGGCGATGGTGTGCGCCGTGATGGGCGCGCCGCATGAGGTCGAGTACGCCCCGGAGCTCCCGGCCGAGGTGCGGCGGGTGCGCCTCGACATCGCGGCCGCCGAGCGGGTGCTCGGCTGGCGGCCGAAGGTCGACCTCGAGTCCGGGATCCGGGGCATGCGCGAGCGGCTGGGGTCCGAGACCGCCTGAGCGGCAAGGACTTCAAGCGGCGTCAGGGCCCAGGGTGTCGAGGCGGACCCAGGCGCCGTCCTTCGCGGACCGGACGGCCGCGAACATGGCCCGCAGGGAGCCGAGGTTGTCCGGGACCGTGGGCACCTCGACGTCGCCGCCCTCGATCCAGTCGAGGAAGTCCACGATGGCCTGCATGTGGTGGTGATACCGCATGGGTTCCAGGGCGACCTCCTCCTTGACGAGTTCGCCGTCTTCGAGGCGCTCGGTCCACAGGCGCGGGCCGATCACGTGGAGGGCGCCGAGTTCGCCTTCGACGCGGATCTCCTCCCCCGTCCAGGAGCGGGGCTCGCCCGCGCCGACCACGCTGGCCTCGTAGGTCGCGCGCACGCCGTCGGTCATGCGGGCCATGAGGTTGACGCAACAGCCGCCGGCGAAGCTCGTGACGCCCGACGGGACCCATTCGTCGCAGACCAGGCTCTCGAACTCCTTGCCGGAGACGAAGCGCAGGAGGTCGAGGTGGTGGACGGCGGCGTCGAGCAGGATCGGGTGCGGCACTTCGTGTCTCGCGGGCCCGTCCCAGGAGCCGAACTCGCGGTAGTCGGTGCGGAAGCGCAGGGACACCGCGTGCGGGCGCCCGATCGCGCCGACGGCGACCAGTTTCCGGGCGGCGCGCACGCCTTCGCTGTGGCGGTAGTTCTGCATGACGGCGACCCGGTGCGAGGGTTCGAGGGCGGCCTCGATCGCGAGGCATTCGGCGAGGTCGTCGGAGAGCGGCTTCTCGGTGAGGACGGGGATGCCGCGCTTCATGCAGCCGGCGACGGCCTCGTAGTGGACCTCGGGCGGCAGGACCACGAAGGCGCAGGTGGGCTCGAGGTCGCCGGCGTCGACGGCGGCGAACGCGGCGTCGATCGAGTCGTAGCAGGCGTGCGGCCAGAGGCCGCGGGGTTCGCCGTAGGACCGCAGGGCCTCGCGGTTCACGTCGACGAGGCCCACGGCCTCGCAGCGGTCGGCGAGGTCGGGGAAGAAGATGTTCAGGTACCAGTCGGCGACCCGGCCGGCGCCGAACACGAGGGCGCGCTGCTTGGTCTGGTTGGCCATGTTGCCTTCTCTCTCTGTGGAGGTTCGTCAGTCGAGGGGACGGGGCCGGTACGCCGCGACGAGCCGGTCCATGTTGGCGTCGGTCTTCTCGTCGCGCCACTGGTGCTCGGGGTGGGCGTCGAACCAGGCGACGATCTCGCGGGCGCCGAGCTTGAGCGGGGTGGCGCGGAGCCCGAACTCGGGCACCAGGGACTTGATCTTGCCGTTGTCGAAGACGAGCGAGTGGGCCTTGTCGGTGAGGAGGCCGACGCCCCACCAGTCGTCGACCGCCTCGATCGCGTCGGAGGGGACGTGGACGAGTTCGGGGTCGGCGACGCCCGCCGCGGCGGCGAAGGTGCGGTAGATCCGGTCCCAGGCGGGCGCCTCGTCGCCGGTGATGTGGAACGCCTCGCCGAGGGCGGCGTCCCGGCCGAGGAGCCCGGTGAAGCCGACGGCGAAGTCGCGCGCGTGCGTCATCGTCCACAGTGAGGTGCCGTCGCCGTGCACGACGATCGGCCTGCCCTGCCGCATCCGCTCGATGACGGTCCAGCCGCCGTCGAACGGGACGATGGTCTCGTCGTAGGTGAGCGAGGGCCGCACGATCGTCATCGGGAAGTCGTCCTCCCGGTGGGCTTGCACGAGCAGGTCCTCGCAGGCGATCTTGTCGCGCGCGTACCGCCACTCGCGGTTGCCCAGCGGGCTGGACTCGGTGAGCGGCAGGCGGTTCGGCGGGGTGCGGTAGGCCGCGGCGGAGCTGATGAACACGTACTGGCCGCAGCGCCCGGAGAACAGGTCGATGTCGCGCCGCACCTGGTCGGGGTGGAAGGCGATCCAGTCGACGACCGCGTCGAAGGTGCGGTCGCCGATCGCCTCGCGCATCGCCGCCGGGTCCTCGGTGTCGGCGGTCAGTCGGGTGACCTCCTCGGGGATCGCCCGGGTCGCGGTGAGGCCGCGGTTGAGGACGGTGACGTCCAGGCCCTGGCGCACCGCCTCGCGCGCGCAGGAAGCCGAGATCGTCCCGGTGCCGCCGATGAACAAGACTTGCAGCGTCACGTCGTACTCCTTCGTGGTGCGTGCCGCGCCGGGCGTGACCCGTTGCGGCCGTTGGCTATCGGGGTGCGATCCAGTCGGCCAGTCCGTCCGCGAACCAGGCGTGGCCGGCCTCGAGCGGGTGGCCGCCGGGCCCGCGGGCGAACCGCGGCGGCATGTTGACGAACGACCGCTCGGGCGGGGTCGGCAGGCCGCCCCAGACGCGGTCGGCGTCGAGCGCGTCCATGAGCGGTTTCGCGTGCGCGGGAATCGGATCGGTGATCGGGAACGCGAACGCGTAGCGGGCGTCGTACCCGTGCGCGGTGAGGTGGCCGTGGAGCAGCGTCCAGTCGACGAAGAAGTTGACGAGCTGGCCCTCCTCGGACCACATCATGTCGTAGAACGCCTTCGTCGGCTTGTGGCCCCGGCCGAGGAGCCACGGGCCGACCCGGTGCCAGCCCGCGTCCACGGGGTGGTCGGGCGGGCCCTCCTGCGGCACCGGCTCGATCGCGGAGTGGTACTCGTGCCGCGCGGTCTGCGTCCAGGCGATCACCACGACCATGTCCTCGGGGCGCAGCCCGTGCTCGCGTCGCACCGCTTCGAGCCGCATCACGGTGCTGCGCACGATCCTGCGGTTCGAGGAGGCGTTGCGGGCCAGGTTGACGCAGGGGACGCCGAGCCGGTCGGCGAGCCGCGTCGGCCAGGCCTGCGCCTCCGGGTGCGGCAGCTCCTCGCCGCGGGTGAAGCTGCACCCGTTGGCCACCAGCAGTTTCGCCATGCGGCGCTCCTCTCGCTAGTAGACGCGCACGCCGTTCGCGGCCTGGAACCGCTCCGCGTCGTCCCGGGTGTTCACCAGCGGCTCGCCCTTGACGTTCAGGCTGGTGTTGAGCAGCAGCGGGCAGCCGGTCTCGGCCTCCCAGGCCTCGAGCAGCCGGTACAGGCCGGGGTGCTCGTCGCGCGCCACGGTCTGCACCCGGCTCGTGCCGTCGAGGTGGATGATCGACGGGTACTCGTCGGGGAAGCGGCAGGGCGCCACGAACTGCATGTACGGGGAGGCCTGGACGGGCATGTCGAACAGCTCGTGGGCCCGCTCGGCGCGCACGATCGGCGCGAAGGGGCGGAACGGTTCGCGGCCCTTGACGACGTTGACGCGGTCCTTCATGTCGGCCGGGCGGGGGTCGGCCAGCAGGGACCGGTTCCCGAGCGCCCGGGGGCCGAACTCGGCCCGGCCGCTGGCGACCGCGGCGATGCCGTTCGAGGCGAGCTCCTCGACGAGCGCGTCGACCGGGTACTCCCCTTCGATCGCGGTGCCGAGATACGGTCCCTCCCAACGCAGGCGGCCGCCTCTGACGGCGGCCACGGCGCCGACGCTGGAGCCGGCGTCGCCGGGGTTGGGGAAGATCCAGACGTCGTCGAACCCCGCCTGCCGGGCGATCTTGGCGTTGGCGGCGCAGTTGAGCGCGACGCCGCCGCCGAGTATGAGGTTGCGCGAGTCCGACCGCCCGCGCGCCCAGACCGCCGCGCCGACCATGACCTCCTCCAGGACGGCCTGGATGCTCGCCGCCAGGTCCTCGGCCTTCGCGTCGGCCATCCAGTCGCCGATCCCGTGGTGCGGGTTGAGCTTGAGGCGGAAGGACGGCGGCGTGATCTCGAGCAGCTCCTCGCGGATGCGGTCGACGTGGACCGGGCTCCCGAGGGCCGCCATGCCCATCACGATGTACTCGTCCTCGTTCGGCTTGAACCCGCACCGCTTCGTGAAGGCGCTGTAGAGCAGTCCGAGGCTGTGCGGGTAGGAGCGCGCGTGCAGCAGCCGCACCTCGCCGGCGCGGTCGTACTCGGCGATCGAGAACGTCCGGAACTCGCCGATCGAGTCCGCGACGATCACGACCGCGTCCTCGAAGCCGCTCGTGGCGAAGCCGGCCGCGGCGTGGCTCGCGTGGTGGTCGGCGAACTCGATGTCCGGCACGCGGAACGGCAGGTCCAGCGAGCGCAGGTACCGGCCCGGCAGGTCCTCGGCCGTCGCGGCGTCCTTCCACTGCCCGGCCCGCAGGTGCCGCAGCTTCTTCAGCATCGGCCGCTCGTACCAGGCGATGCGCTCGGGGACGCCGAACGCCAGGGCCTCGTCGATGAGTCCTTGGTGGAGCAGCGCGTCGTTCTTCCTGCGCGAGTAGCGTTCGGCATGCGCGGCGAACAGGATGCGGTCGTCGTCGACGACCGCGAGCGACGCGTCGTGGGACAGCGCGGAAATTCCCCAGTGGACCATGCTCGCGCTCCTACTTGTAGAGGAATGGGTCGTTCTTGCGGAGCTTCCGGTTGCGCTGCCAGCGCCGCCATGTCTGCTTGCAGTAGAGCACGAGTCGTCTCATGGTCGCTCCCTGTCGGCTCTCGGAGTCTCGGCTGCGGGCATGTCAGGGATCGTGGTCCGGCTGCGCCGGGGCGAGGCCTCGATGGGCTTGCCGCGCTTGCGTTCTCAGCGTCAAGGAGGTGCCTCCCGGCCGTCGCGGGTCCGAACCGCTGGGAACGCTATCACGTCACGTCGCGATGCGTCAATGCTCGACTGCGGACGGTTGGCGGACGACGGCCCGCGACACTGCTTGGGGGCCAATGGATTCGAGGCGGAACTTCCGGCGGTGTTCCGGAAACAGATGTTGACATGCCTCAATTGATGCTGTTAGCGTGTCCAGCACCTGACGCAACGCGACGGCGCGGCGTCGGGCGCGGCCGGAGCAGGCCGCCTCCCCTCGCGCATCCCGGTATTCGCTCGCCCCGTACCAGCAATGACGCTGTCGAGAAGACGCTGTAGCAGCGCAGTCCGTCGGACTGTCGCTCCCGTGTGCTGTCGAGAAGGACGAACATGACCCACCCGGCAACCGGACCGCGGAACGCTCCCAAGGCAACCGTCGTCATTCCCACCTTCAACCGCGCCGCGCTCCTGGCCGAGACCCTCCGCGGACTCGCCAGGCAGGACCTCGACCCGGCGGAGTACGAGGTCATCGTCGTCGACGACGGCTCGACCGACCACACCGCCGAAGTCGCCGCGTCCTTCACCGAACGGCTGCGGCTCAAGTACGTCTTCCAGGAGGACCAGGGCTTCCGGGTCGCCGCGGCCCGCAACGCCGGGGCCCGGCTGGCCGCCGCCGACCTCCTCGTCTTCATCGACACCGGGGCCGTCGTCGGCCCCGAGTACCTGCGCCGCCACCTTGCGGCGCACGGCGATCAGAGCGAACCGCGCGCGGTGGTCGGGTACGCCTACGCGTACCGGCCCGAGGACCCGCCGGCGGGCCTGGAGGCCATGGCCGGCCGGCTCCTGCCGGAGCGGCTGCTCGAGGTCTACGCCCATGACCCGTCCTTCTGGGACATCCGCCACGGCGCGTTCACGCGCAGCGGCTGGGACCTGCGCGAGCTCGCCGTCCCGTGGATCCTGCTGTGGGCCACCAACTGCTCGGTGCGCACCGCGGACTACTGGGCCGTGGGCGGCTTCGACGAGGACTTCCGCCAATGGGGCGTCGAGGACATGGAACTGGGCCTGCGCCTGCACAAGCACGGCGTCCGGTTCGTCGTGGACCACGACGCCTGGGTGGTCGAGGCCCCGCACGAGCGCGACGACGAGGGCAACGCCCGCGGCAACCGCAACAACATCGGCCAGATGCTCGCCAAGCACCGCGAGCCGGTGGCCGAGATCGGCTGGAACCTCATCCACACCGACCGGTACTGGCCCTGGGAGGACGACTACCGGGCGGTGCTCGAATGGACCGCCAAGTCCAAGGGGCTCGACGTGGCCGACGAGGTCGCCGCCGCCACCAGCGACCTCGGCAAGGCCGACAGGGTCGCCGTGATCGGCTGCGGCGCAACGGTTCCCGGGAACCTCGAAGGGGCCGCGCTGTTCGACTTCGACGCCGAGGCGCTGGAAGGCCGGGAGCGGGCCTGGCACGCCATCGGCCTGCGCACCCCCCTGCCCGACCACTCGGTCGACGTCGTGGTGCTGACCTCGCGGCTCGCGGGCCTGTGGGACCGGTGGAACCTCGAGATCCTGGCCGAGGCGCGGCGCATCGGCCGCGAAGTGCGGGCCCCGGGCCTGGAGCCGCGATGACCACCGCGCTGGCGATCCACAGCGGCGCGCCCGTGCGCGGCCCCGGCCGCCCTTGGCCCGCTTGGCCGACGGCCGCTCCGGGCGCCGGCGCCGCCCTCGACGCGGTGCTGCACTCGGCGAACTGGGCCATCACCAGCCCGTACCGGGACCGGCTCTACGAGCGCCGCTTCGCGCAGGCGTTCGCCGACTACACCGGCACGGCGCACTGCGTGCCGACCGACCACGGCTCGAGCGCCCTCGTGATCGCGCTCGAATCACTCGGGCTGCGGTACGGCGACCCGGTCCTGGTGCCGGCGCTGACCTGGACGGCCACCGCCACGGCGGTCTTCCGGGCCGGGCTCGTGCCGGTCCTGGTCGACGTGGACCCCGCCACCGGGTGCCTCGACGCCGCGGCGGTCGCGGCCGAGCCGGAGGCGGCCGCCGTGATCGCGGTGCACTGGGCGTGCACGATGGCCGACGTGCCGGTCCTCAATGCCGCAGCGACCACGTTGGGCGCGAAGGTGATCGAGGACGCCGCGCAGGCGCACGGCGCGCGCTGGCGCGGCCGGGCCGCGGGCTCGCTGGGATGGGCGGGCTGCTTCAGCATGCAGCACTCCAAGGTGCTCACCTCCGGTGAAGGCGGCGCGGTCGTCACCGACGACGGCGCGGCCGCCGGGCTCATGGAGGAGCTGCGCGCGGATTCGCGGCGCTACCGGGACGAGCCGGTGCGCGGCGAGCTGCCGCTGTACGAGACCGCCGAGACCATGGGCGCGAACTACTGCCTCAGCGAGTTCGCGGCGGCGCTGCTGTGCGAGCAGTTGTCCATACTGGATGATCAGCACGAGGTCCGCAACGCGAACTTCCTGGCGCTGGAACGCATGCTGGCCGACGTCCCCGGGGTACGGCTCCCCCGCCGCTCCCCCGCGCAGGACCGGCTGTCGCTGTACGAGGTGCCGCTGGTGTTCGATCCGCTGCCGCCGGGGCGGACGAACGCGTGGGCGGCCGAGGCGATGACGGCCGAGCTGGGCCTGCGCGCGTACCCGCCGCGCGTGCCGCTCTCGCGGAGCCCCCTGCTGGCCCCGTGGCGCAAGTCCACGCTCGCGCCGCTCGCGGAGCGGTTCCGGGCACTGCACGCCGACCGCCGCTACCCCGGCGCCGAATACCTCGCGGGCCACGCGGTGCTCCTGCACCACAGCGCGTTCCTCGGCACTGAGGAGGACATGGCGGACATCGCCGCGGCCGCCGCGAAAGTGGCCCGGCACCCCGGAGGCGACGCGTGAACGACGCCGTCTCCCCAGGGGTCTCGGCGGTGATCCCCGTGCGCGGCAGGGTCGCCGCGACCGAGCGCACCCTCGCCGCACTGCGGGCGGCCGCCGACCGCTGCCCCGAGCCGGTCGAGATCCTGCTCGTCGACGACTCCGGCCGCGCCGACACGGACCGCCATCGCGCGCACTGCGAACGGCACGGCGCGCGCTACCTGCGCGGCCCCCGGCACGTGGGCGCGAAGCGCAACCTCGGCGTCCGCCGCGCTTCCCACGACCTGCTGCTGTTCATCGACTCCGACTGCCGCGCCTCGCCGGACCTGCTCGAACGCTACGTCGCGGCGATCCGGTCCTCGGACGCGGCGGGCCTGGCCGGGCCGACCTCGGTCGAGGCGAGCCCGACCGCGGTCCACCGCGTCATGCGGCATTCCGCGCTGCTCCACGGCGACCTGGAGCGTCCGGCGACGGGCGGCGCGCTCGAATGGGCGACCACCTCGAACCTGCTGCTGCGCCGGGCGGTGTTCGAGGCCGTGGGCGGCTTCGTGGAGGAATCGCTCACCGTCGTCTCGGGCGAGGACGTCGATCTCGGCATCCGCTTGTCCGCGCACGGGTTCCGCATCCTCGCCGAACCGGAGGCCGAGGTCGTCCACGACCGGCTCAGCTCGGACTCGGTGCGCGCCGTGTGGCGGCGCCTGTACGGCTACGGGCGGTCCGAGCAGTGGCTCACCGTCGTCCATCCGGACCGGCGCGAGCCGCGCTGGAACCCGGTCGTCGCCGTCGGCGGGGCCGCGGTCGCGGCCCTCGCGGCCGCCCCGGCCACGCGCGGACGGAGCCTGGCGCTGGTCCCGGCCGCCGCGGCGCTCGCGCTCGGCCTGCGCGCCGGAGCGCGGCACTCCCCCGGCCGCGGCGTGCGCGGCGTCGCGGACGCATTCGCTTGCGCGGCACTGGAATCGGCCTTCGATGTCGGCGCCGCCGTCGCGGCGTTCCAGCTGCGGCGCCCCGGTCTCCTGTTCAGCGGCTTCCGACCGACCCCGCGAGGAGCGCACGATGCGTGAAGGCACCCTGTGGATCGGCGCCGCCGGGATCCCGTACCGGTACGGCGCCGACTGCGCCGACGCGATCGGTGCGGCGATCGAGGAACTGCGGCCGTCCTCGGCGGTCCTCGTCCTCGACAAGGCGGCCGAGGCGCACGCCGGACCGCTCCTCGAGCGGTTGCGGATACCCGTGCAGCCCTTCGTGATCGACCCGAACGAGGAGCACAAGCGCCTATCGCTCGTCGAAGCGGTGCTCGACGCCGCGGTGGAGGGCGGCGCGGACCGCGCCTCCGTCGTCCTCGCCATGGGAGGCGGCCTCGTCGGCAACACGGCCGGGCTCGCCGCCTCGCTCCTGTTCCGCGGCGTCAGGCTCGTCCACCTCCCCACCACTCCCGTGGCCGCGTTCGACGCCGTGCTCTCCCTCAAACAGGGCGTGAACCTCGCGTCGGGCAAGAACCTCGGCGGCGCCTACCTCGCGCCGTCCCTGATCGCCTGCGACCTCGCCTGGCTCGCGACGATGCCCCGTTCGGGGCTGCTCACCGGTGTCGCCGAAATGGCCAAGAACGTCCTGGCGGTGCGCCCCGACCGCGAAGGCGACTTCCTCGGCGCGCTCGCCGCGCTCGAAACGCGCCCGATCGACGCCTTCGACGCGCTGTTCTCGCTCGGACTCGACGCGAAAGCGCCGTTCCTCCACGACGATCCGCACGAACGCGGCGGCGCGCTCGTCTTCGAGTACGGGCACACCGTGGGCCACGCCCTCGAAGCCGCCTCCGCCGGGACCATGGGCCACGGCGAGGCCGTCGCCTGGGGCATGCTCGCGGCCGCCGAGGCCAGCGCGCAACTCGGCCTCCTCGACGCCGACGGCCTCGACCGGCACTACCGGCTGCTCGCGCACCTGCGCCTGCCGCCCGCGCGAACCGCCCTGGGCCGCTTCGACCGCGACGCGCTCGCGGCCCGGCTGGCCGTCGACAACAAACGCGGCCACCTGCCGTCCCCGCCCGGCGTGAACCCGATGGTGCTGCTGCGCCGACTGGGCGAGCCCGTGCGCGGCGACGACGGCCGCCCCCTGATTCCCGTGCCCACTGAAACCGCTCTCGACGCGTTCGAGAAGGTAGCCGCCACCGAGGTGATGTGATGACCATCCTGTCCGATTTCGATCGCAGATCGGTGTCCGCGCTGCTCGCGCTCTCGGTCGCGGCGTTCTGCTACGTGACCGTCGAGACCGTCCCGGTGGGGCTGCTCTCGGAGATCGCCGGCGACCTCGACGTCTCGCCGGCCCAGGTGGGGCTGCTGGTGACCGGGTACAGCGTCACCGTCGCCGTGCTCACACTGCCGCTGGTGAAAGTGGTCGCGAAGGTGCCGCGCCGCCCGCTGCTGCTGGCGCTCATGGCCGTGCTGGTCGCCGCGACGGCGCTCTCGGCCGCCGCGTCGGCGTACGAGCTGCTGTTCGCCGCACGGGTGGCCACCGCCCTCAGCCAGGCGATCTTCTGGGCCATCGTGGCGCCCGTCGCCGCCGGCATGTTCCCCGCCCACGTGCGCGGCCGCGTCATGGCCGTGGTCTTCACCGGCGGGTCGATCGGGCCGATGCTGGGCGTCCCTGCCGGCACGTGGCTCGGGCAGGCGGCCGGATGGCAGGCCACGTTCCTCGCGCTCTCAGGACTGGGCCTGATCGCCCTGCTCACCCTCGCGTTCGCGTTGCCGTCCAAGCCGATCCGCAACGAGCACGCCGGGCGCGGCACCACCCCGGACGCTCGGCAGTACGCACTGGTGCTCGCGACCACCGCGCTCGCGGTCGCCGGGTTCTTCGCGGTGTTCACGTACACCTCGGAGGTGATCACGGTCGTCGCCGGGATGTCCGCGGCGCTGCTGGGCCCACTGCTCCTCGCGCGCGGCCTGGCCGACTTCGGCGGCATCGCCGCCGGCGGCGTCCTCTCCGACCGCAACCAGCGGCTGGCAGTGACGCTGCCCGCCGTCCTGATCGCGGCCACACTCCTCGCCATGTACGTCTTCGGGGCGAACCCGTGGGTCACCGGCGCCACGGTCGTCCTCACCGGACTCGCCATGGGGGCGCTCACGCCGGCGCTGCAGAACCGCGTCATGGAGTTCGCCCCCGGCAGCACCGACACCGCCTCGGCCGGGAACTCGATCGCCTACAACGTCGGCATCGCCCTCGGCTCATCCCTCGGCGGGCTCACCCTCGCCCAAGCGGGACCCGGCGCGGTCGCACTCACCGGCACGGTCCTGGCCCTCGCCGCCCTCGCGACCGCCGTGTCCACAAAGGCGACCGCCCGAATC
The DNA here is from genome assembly GCF_027622945.1 of Glycomyces lechevalierae. Classification (GTDB taxonomy): domain Bacteria; phylum Actinomycetota; class Actinomycetes; order Mycobacteriales; family Micromonosporaceae; genus Glycomyces; species Glycomyces rutgersensis. The sequence continues at coordinate 100,989 of NZ_JAPZVQ010000019.1, forward strand.
GAGGCCGCACCCGCGACGCAGGAGGTCGCAAAATGATGGGCGAAACCCACTTCGGGCCCGCGCCATTCGTGCGAAGCAATCGGGAACCGGCACATCGAGCGCTTCGAATACATCCCACGGCGGATCGGTGACGATGAATCCAGACTCGCGACCGACCTCTGGTCGACCTAATACTCGCTAGTTTGTACACTCCACCGCAGGTAGACGGCCTGTTCCAATGCCTTTCCAGCCCACTCCCTTACAGCGGCGCGACTTCAGGCCCCTCGTGGCGCTCCGGGGACAGTGCGGACCTCGTGATCGAGCAGATGAAGGAAAGGCAACCCTTTCCCTCGCCCGCCGTCTCTCCGCCGAACAACGAACAGCGCTCGTCGCTTCATTCGAATCGGGAGTCAAACAGCGCGAGCTTGCCGTCCAATATGGAATCAGCACCCGCAGCGTCAAGCGGTTGGTCCGCGGAGCTCGGATGCGGGCGTGGCCCTACCGACGATCTGATGCTTTTCTAGTCCAAGCGCGGTCACCAAACGGCCTTCCAGTGCCTCGGCAATGCGTGCGGGCGCTCTGGCCATTTACAGGCTTCGGCGGCGGCAGCGGTTTTCGAGGCTACCGACCCATGCGGCGACATGCCGTCCTGGATCGATCATTCATCTTAGCTTTGTTTGTTTGTGTGCCCGATTAAACATTAGCGAACCTCGCCCTGCCAGACGGTGTTCGCGCTGACCACCACGGACTGTGGAGCCGCAGGGATTAGCGTGCCCGACCGGTGCGGAGACCAGGCATCATCGTGGAAACCGACAACGAGTCAGCGGATTTCGACAAGCGGAAGACCGGTTTGGTTTCTGGATTTAGTTTGGTCACGTGATCTAATTAAAAAATCGACATTCATCTAATGAATATCGATGGTCGAACCCAACGTCTCGGGAAAGGCGTGCACGTTATGCGACGCAGATCGCTCCTCACCGCGGCACTGGCCGCACCACTGGCCACCGCGGGCGCCGTCGGCGCCCTCCAGTCTCCCGCCCAGGCGGCCACCTGGTACTCCTCCGACAAGTACGCGGTGTGGACCACCGGCGACTACGAGTTGGGCAACAACGTCTGGGGCAGCGGCGCCGGCCCCCAGTCCATCTGGGCGAACTCCTACTCGAACTGGGGCGTCTGGGCCGACCACCCGAACACGGGCGGCGTCAAGTCCTACGCGTACGTCGGCCACTCGCTGGGGCGCGACGTCTGGAGCATGGGGAACGTCTCCAGCAACGCCAACGTCACCGTGCCCTCGGGCTCGGGCCTCGCCTACGCCACCGCCTACGACGTGTGGGCCAACGGCTGGGACTACGAGATCATGATCTGGACGCAGTGGCAAGGCCCGGTCGGTCCGATCGGCTCGTACGTCACCGATGTCAACCTCGGCTACCAGAACTGGGCTTACTACCAGGGCAGCAACGGGTCGAACGACGTTCACAGCTTCATGGCGCGCAACCAGACCACCGACTCGTGGGTGGACATCACCGCGCACTGCCAGTGGCTGGTGGCCAACGGCCGCATGCCGCAGGTCAGCGTCGACGAGATCGGGTTCGGCTTCGAGATCACCTCGTCAGCCGGAGGCTACAACTTCAATTGCAACAGCTACTCGCTGTGGATGTAGCAGGCGATCCGACCGCCGGGTCACCCGCTCGGGCCCGGCGGTCCAGCGCCATCGCCTTACCGGCGGACCCGCTCACACACGGCCCGGCAATCTCGTTTGACGAATCGGACGCATCGGTCCGCGCCGGTCCAATCTGGCAGGGCTCCCCCGACTTCCCCCGAAAGGACCTCCTCCATGTCCATTCCCTCCTCGACCGCGCCCTTCAAACGGCGCTCCCTGTTCAAGGTCGCCGGTCTCGGGGCCGCCGGAGCCGCAGGTCTTCCGGTCGCCTCGGCCTGCAGCGACATCGCGTCCGATGACGGCGCCATCCAGTCGACCGAAGGGTTCGACTTCCTGCCCACGTACCAGGAATGGACGCTCCCGGTCCAGCCCGACCTCGTGGGCGAGCCGCCGAACCACCCCTCTGCGTTCACCTCCTACCCCGAACCGGTCCAAGCCGTGACCGAAGTGCCCTCGGGCAGCGGCACTTACGAGATGACCGTGCCGATCTGGGGCGACACGCCAGCTGAGGACGACCCGTACTACGCGGCGCTCTTCGAAGCCTGGGGCGGCACCATCGTCAACCTCCGCCATGCGGACGGCAACACCTTCGCCGACACCTCGGTGCAGTGGCTCAAGGCCAACGAGTACGGCGACGCCATCCTGATGTTCGGCTGGATGCTCGGCTCCCACTCCAACTTCCAGGAGACGGTGGTCAACAACTTCTACGACCTCACCGACATCCTCAAGGGCGACATCGCCGAGCGCTGGCCGCTGCTGGCCGGCCTGCCGACCTCGTCGTGGGGCCAGTCGGTCTGGTCGACCGACGTCGCGAACCCCGACAGCGCCCGCATCTTCGGCATCCCCGGCAATCTCTCCGGGGGCCAGGGCAACGCCGTGTTCGTGCGCACCGATTACCTGGAGGCCGCGAGCCTCGCGATGCCGACCACGGTCGAGGAGCTTCTGGAGGTCTGCCGCGCCTGGTCGGACGACGCGAACGGCAAGTGGGCCTTCGCCAGCGTCGACTGGTTCGTCGGCCAGTGGTTCTCCGCGGGGGACACCGAGGGCTGGAAGTGGAACGAAGTCGAGCAGAAGATGTACCACTCCAGCGAGCTGCCCGAGTTCACTGAGCAGCTGACGTTCCGCCGCACCCTCTGGGACGAGAAGCTCATCCACCCCGACGCCCCGACCGGCACCCTGGACGCCCACGCGATGCAGAAGGCCGGGTCCGTGCTGTTCACACAGGACAACATGGGCTGGTGGAACGAGTTCGCGCGCCAGGTCAAGACCGGTGAGATCGAGGGCGCGATCGCCCCGCTGCCGCCGTTGGCCCCGGCAGGGCGGACCCCCATCGTCCCCATGAACACCACCGTCGACGGATGGACCTTCCTCAACAAGGAACTCTCCAAGGAGCAGGTCGAGGAGCTCCTGGACGTCGCGAACTGGTGCGCGGCCCCCTACGGCACCACCGAGTACGAGCTCATGCAGTACGGCGTCGAAGGCGAGCACTTCAACCTCGGCGAGGACGGCACACCCGTCCTCACCGAGCTGGGCAACAAGGTCGTCCAGGCACCGGTCAACTACAAGCAGATGTGCGGCCAGGTCCAGACATTCCTCACCGGCGACCCCGACATGGTCCAGGCCCGCTTCGACTACAACGCCTCGATCCAGCAGTACGCCAACAAGAACCTCTTCGAGGGCATCCGGATCGAGGGCCCGGCCGACTTCAAGACCGCCGCCGGGACCCTCTGGGACCAGCAGAACGACATCGCGTACGGCCGCGCCGACCTCTCCACCATCCCGGACATCGTCCAGACCTTCCTGGACAACGGCGGCGAAGCCGCCCGCGAGTACTACACCGAGGCGTACAAGGCCGTCCACGGCGAGTAACGCCCTGGCCGGGCGGTCCCGCTCCGGACTGGGACCTCGGAGCAGGGCCGTCCGGCCGACCTCCCGCCTCCACACAGGATCTACGACGACTGGAATCCCAAACGATGGCAACACTCGAAAGCACCGCCCCACCGGACACCGAGCGGCCCCCGAACCGCCCCGTCGTCCGGCGCAAGCGGACCGTGCTGCAGCGGCTGCGCCACGACTGGCCCCTGCTGCTGCTGGCGCTCCCCGTGGTCGCCCACCTCGCGGTGTTCCACTACTGGCCCACGGCCTGGAACATCATCGCGTTCATGGACTACAGCCCCTACCGGCCGTTCTG
>NZ_JAPZVQ010000002.1:0-41203 GCF_027622945.1 Glycomyces lechevalierae
CCCAGGTGAAGAAGGTGTCGTACGTCCAAGCGTCAAGCGGCGCAAGGGAGAGCGACACGATCGCCATGTACAGCAGGAAGCCGATGCCGATCAGCGTGATCTTGCCCCGCGAGAACGGCTTGTCGCGATAGCGGACCACGCCGCCGCGCATCGTGTATTTGCCGGTGGCCTGCTTGCCGAGCCAGAACAGGCCGAACCAGAGCGGGAAGAGCACGATCATGAGGGCGATCGCCCAAGCGGCGAAGATCGGCGCGCCGACGGCGTGGCTGATCGGGGCGCCGATCCAGGCGTAGGCGGCGACGATGAGCGCGCCGGGGACGAGGTGGAGGGCGATGGACAGCGGGATCGAGTGGCGGTCGGCGAGGAGTTTGGCGGCGAGTCGGTTGGTGGGGCGGGCCTTCGGGGCCGCGAACTGCGTTTCGTTCATGTCCGAAAGCATCGTCGGCCGCGCTGTCGCAGACCTGTCGCCGGACTGACACCCCGCCTGACACGGGAAAGGGCCGACGCGTGAACGCGTCGGCCCTGCTGCTTACCTGCGCCTACAGATCGCGGTATCGCTTGGCGGCCTTGAGCGCCACCTCGAGGTCGGCCGCGGTGGCCTGGCTGCCGGGGACGTCGAACGAGCCGCCGGCGGTGGGCTTCTCGGCGAAGTAGGGCAGGCCGTAAGCGGGAGTGTCGCGCTGGTAGCGCCAGCCTTCGGCGAGCGGGCCCGCATCGTAGGCGTCCCAGCCGATCGAGTCGAGGAAGGCCGTGACGGCCTGCTTCGCCGCGGCGTCGTCGCCCGCGATCAGGAGGGCCGAGCGCTCGGGGTCGCCGCTGGGGCGGGCGAGGGCGGCGATGTGCTTGTCCGTGATGTTGTTGAAGCCCTTGACGACCGAGGACTCCGGGAGGTGGGCCTGCAGGAGTTCGCTGACGGTGGTGGACTCGTCGTCCAGCTCGGGGATCTGCCCGTCGCGCTGCGGGTAGTAGTTGTTGGTGTCGATGACGACCTTGCCGCGTAGCTCCTCGACCGGGACGGTCTGGTACGCGTAGAACGGGACGGTGACTACGACGATGTCACCGGCGGCCGCCGCCTCGGCGGGTGTCGCGGCGCGGGCGTTCGGCCCGAGTTCCGCGACCAGGTCCGCGAGCGAGTCGGGCCCGCGCCGGTTGCTGAGGACGACGTTGTGGCCCGCGTTGACCGCGAGGCGCGCGATGGTGCCGCCGATGTGGCCGCTGCCGATGAATCCGATGGTGCTCATGACTGGTCACAACGAGTCGCCGGGCGTCGGCATTCCCCCGGTTTGCGGTGATCGAGGCCTCCCTGACAGAGGGAGAGCCGGCCGGTCCACGGGGGCGAGACCGGCCGGCTCGGCTCGTGCGGCGGCGCTTCTAGCCGCGCTTGTACTTCTCCCACCAGGTGAAGCTGCCCTTGTAGGCGTCCGGGGTGTTGTCGGCGGCGTGGCTGGCGAGGCCGTTCTTGCCGAAGAAGTAGTCGTGGATCTGCCGCTGCGCGGGGGCCGACATGTCCGTGTCGCACACCGCGTTCGCGTGGATGTGGTAGCTGAAGCCCTGCTCGGGCGTGCGCAGCCACGCCGCGAAACCGACGTCGCGCAGCGCCTTCACCGTCTGCCAGCGCTGCGTGGTCGTCATCGAGCCGACGTTGATGTCCACGACCCCGCCGCCGTCGTGCGTCCCGGCCGAGTCGGGGTTGCCGGTCGTGTACGAGCCCTGCGTGAGGGTGATGCTCCAGGAGAGCTTGCCGTCGGCGGCGGCGAGCATGTTCTTGGTGCGGGTGTTGACCCGCTTGCCGCCGTAGGAGTCCGTGCTCGACCCGACGCTCACGGCGCGGGTCACGGTGAACAGGCCGGTGTCGCTGCCGAGCTTCGCGAGGGAGGTCGGGCCGGGGACGCCGTTCGCGTCGAGTCCGCTGTAGCCCAGCGACTTCTGGTACGCGGAGTAGGCGCTGATCGTGGTGGTGCCGTAGTGGCCGTCCACCGAGCTCGCGGCGAGGAAGTTCTTGGCGTCGAGGGCCTGCTCGACGACCTGGACGTGCGGTCCGGCCGTGAGCGTCGTACCGGTGCCGGTCTTCGGCGGGTCGACCATCGCGGCGACGAGCACGAGCTCCATGTCGACGGCGGTCGCGGCCGAGGCCGAACCCATCGCGAGCACGGACGGGACGGCGACGGCGCCGATCCCGCCCGCGGTGAGGAGCGCGCGGCGCAGGAACCGGCGGCGGGAGTGGGTGTCGGGTGTGTCTTGGGAGGTCATCTTTTTGGTCCCTTCCAGGGGGTTCGCACCGAGGGGTGATCGACGCGACAAATGTCGTGTAACGGAACCATATCGAAGAAATCTTTCGTTGAGAAGTCCCCCAGTGAAACAAAACTTCACAGGGATCCGGACCCACCGCCGACGCCCAGCTCGACGCCCCGCCACCGCGCTTCGACCCGCTTCGCACCGATCCACCGGCCTGCGGGCCGCCACGCTGAGCGTCCGGCAAATATCATTGAGCGACACTCGTCTGAGAGGTGGCCATGTCCCCTACCGTCGAAGTCGCGATCTCCACGGAGACCGCCAAATACGCCCCCGACAGCCCTCAGTGGCAACGCGAAGTCGCGGCCCTCCACACTGAGCTGCATCGCGAAACCGGTGCTGTCACAATGGAATCCACGCCAGTTCCGGGGACCAAAGGCACGGCTGTGGACGTCATCCTGGCTCTCGGCACCTCCGGCGCCCTGGTCGCGACCGTGGAGATCGTCCGCTCCTGGCTCGGCCGAGACAAGACCCGCACGATCACCGCCACCTGGACCGACGAGGACGGCAAAGAGCGACGGTTCACCTTGACCGGAGAGAACATCGACCAGCAGTCGCTCACCGCATTGAGCGAATCGATCGGCCGGATGATCGAAGGCCGCTGATGCCCGACCGTCGATACCGCGCCCTCCTCATCGGCAACGCCGTCTTCCGCCGAGACCCGCAAGGCCTCCCGAAGCTCCAGGGCCCGCGCGCAGACGTGGATGCGCTGTTCGACGCCCTGTCCGACAACGAATCGGGCCTCTTCGCCGCCGAGGACGTCGAAGCGCTCATCGACCGGAACGTCCAGAACCTCCGCGAGGAACTGCACCGCTTCTTCATCGAAGACGCCACCCGCGACGACGTCCTGTTCCTCTACTACAGCGGCCACGGCAAGCTGGACCTGCTCGGCCGACTCCACCTGTGCGCCAGTGACACTCGCGTGAACGCGCTGCCCGTGACCGCGCTGCGGTACAAGGAGGACATCGACGGCCTGATCGAAGCCTCCCCCGCGCCCGCCACGGTCACCATCCTCGACTGCTGCCACAGCGGCGCCTTCCGAGGCGGCGAGCTGAAAGTGAAAGCGAACGGCAAGGGCCGCTGCGTGATCACCAGCGCCAGCGCGAACGAACTCGCCCTGGACGCACTCGGTCCGGGCGGTACGAGCCCGTTCACGAACGCGCTCGTAGCGGGCCTCCGCTTCGCCCAAGCCGAGGACCACCTCACCGCGCAGAGCCTCTACGACTACGTCGAAACCGAACTGGGCCCGGCGGGCAACGCCAGCCCTCAGTTCTACTTCGACGGCGAAGGCGCGATCGCCCTCGCCAAGCGGCTCCCCCGCCAGGAACCTGCCGCACCGGCTGCCGCCGCCGCAATCGTGCTCCCCGCGATCGCTCTCCCCGGCGCGATCGGCGAACCAGTCGCCAAAGCCCCCGCAGCGGCCCCAGAACCCGGACCAGCCGGACTGACGCTGCCCCAACCCCGAACCCTCCTATGGGAACTCCTCAACGAAGCGGCGGAATCCTCGCTGTCGGGGGACGGCGACGAGGAGACGGGCGAACTCCTCGCCGAGGTCATCGAAGCGGCGGTTCCACTCGACGTGCGCTGGCCGATGGCGGTCCTGAAGCGGAGCGGTGAGGGACCCGGCCGACAAGTAATCGTTGAGGCCTTGGCCAGAGGGCTGGTGAAGAAGGACATCTCCGAAGCGCTCCAATTCGCCCGCGGATTCGCCATCTCGACCCCCGAGTTCACGGGAGCCCGCCTCGCCATCGCTGCCGCACTTCCCGAAGCTCTGCAGGACCTGGCAAGGTCGTTGCTCGAGGAGGCGATCAGCTCCGCAGTCCGGGGGCGCGATGTGCGGAAGTCCCAGATGATCCTGCGGCTCTTGGAACTCCGATGTCACCTCGACGACCCGGAGTCATCGAACTCCGAAGCGGGACTGGCCTGGGCCGCGAAGAGCCTCGCCGAGGCGAACCCGGATATCTGGATCACGCTTGCGGAAGCACTGGACGCCTCGATAGGGCAGGAACAGGACCAGGCGATCAGGATGCCGATCCAAGCCGACGCGGCCCTCCGTTACGCCCTCTTCGATGCCAGAGCCGCGAGGCATCTCTTCTTCTTCGACGCACACCTGCTCCACGAGACCGCGTTCAAGCGATTGCCGATACGTGCCATCACCCGCGGCGCAGCGGCGATACTCGCGATCGACGCGTCGACCGGACACCGCCTCCTTGAGATCGCAGAGCGGCGATGCCGATCCCAAGAGGACTGGATTGAGTTCTTCGACACCCTGATCGACCTGCTTCGGGCCTCCCCCGGTCCCGACCAGGCCAATGCTGCCCACCTGATCTCAATGGTGGAAAGGGCGAGCGACAGGGTGACGGACGACGAATGGTGGCAGCTCGCCTCTGCCGCCGAAGCCCTGGTCACCTCTGCTCCGGAATCGGTAGGTCGTCTCCTGCGGCTCGATCCCGACGAGGACCGCATGCGCCGCAACCTGATCAGGGCTGCGAAGCAGACCGCCACCGTCGACATGACCGCCGCGAGGCACCTGGCCGCCGCCGCCGAACGGCTGGTCCTTTCGATCCTCGACGAGTCCGAACAGGCTCGTGAACTCGTCGACCTCGCAGAAGCCTTCGCTGCGATCGACCCCGATCGCGCGATTCAGCTGCTCATGTCAATGCCGGCCATCGCTGTTGAGTATTCGATCGCGATCACGAACGTTGCCGCAATATTCGCGGCAGCCTTCCCAGAGCGGATCGAAACCCTCGTCGACCTGCTCGACCCCGGTGACGGAACCGAGACCTGGTGGGTGACCGATGTCTATGAGGGAGTGGCAAAAGTCGATCCCGACTGGGCCCTGCGAGAAGTGGAGGAGCTGCCGGGCTCGCGGGAAAAGAACTCCGTCATCGCGCAAGCCGCCATAACTCTGGCCTCGACGGCTCCGGAGCGAGCTGCGGATCTCGCATTCGAAGCCGGCAACGATCTCAGCGGCAGCCACGCTCTCCTCGAGATTGTTCGCATCATCATGGCGAGCAGTCCCGAGCAAGGAGCTGCGATCGCCCAGCAGATTCCGGACAGCCCCCAGGGCCCCTACGCTCGGATCACCGCTCTATGCAGCGTGGGCAAGGCGATCATCGAACAGGACCCGAACGAAGCTGAAGCTCTGCTCGAGCTCGCAGAACGAACTGCCTATTCGATGGACGACGACTGTCGCAAGGGCTCGCTGCTCTGCGACATCGCCGATGCCTATGTCAAACTCGGTACCGCGTCACTTCGTGCGTCCAAACTGCTCACGCGAGCCGAGGCTTGCGCTTCTGCGAACGCCGACGACGACGACGACCGTCGGACCCGTCTGTTGAGTGAAGTCATGATCGGCTGGGCGGCGATCGCGCCAGCGCGAGCGGAACGGATTGCAGAGGCCATCGCTGATGATTGGAGTGGACGCAACCCGGATCTCCGCAAGGCGGCCATAGCGATGGCCCCCTCCGATCCGCGTCGAGCGGAAAAGCTCACTTCGATGATCAGCGATCAGGAGGAGCTGCTGCTGGCACAGGCCGCACTCGTGGAGGAGTTCTGCAAATCGGCTCCGGCGCGGGCCGAACGGTTGGCGCTCGCAATGGAACCCGGCGAAGACCGCGCCCGTGCGCTGCTCGCGGTCGCCCAAGCGGAGGTTCAGCGACAGTCCTGGTAGGCAAGGCAAGGGCCGGTCGTCGAATTCAGAGGTTGGATGGGTAGGGGTTCAGGCGGGCAGCGACAAAGAGGTCTGAGGGAGGTTGCGGTGTGCCCTGCGGCTGACAGGCAGCGCGGGGTGCGGGCCGACTCTCTCCTGGTTTGCAGTGTGCCCCAAGGAGGTTGGGGGTGCAGGTAGGGCGGGCATTGATAGTCCTCTATGGAATGTTCACCCTATCGGGTGATGACACCATAACAGAGTCGTGTCATCATTGAACTACGAACAAGAAAGCGAAAACAGCCAGATCATTCGAGAACAGGTGAGGAGGCGAGACCCATGGCCCACTGCGACACCCACACCACTCCGGCCCTCTCCCCCGCCTCGATCCTCTCTCCTTCTGCTGACCGCCGCTCTCAGGCTGCTGAGGTTCGTTCCCTGCTCGATGCAGCCGCCGCCGGTATCAATGCCTTCCACACCCAGGTCCTCTCATCCGTGATCGCCATGAAGGAGCAGGGCCTGCACCGCTCCGAGTTCGGGTTCTCCGCCCTCAGGGACCTCCTGCTCTCCCAGTTCGACTTCACCTACAACACGGCAGGATCCATCGCGGCCATCGCCCGACTCTCAGGGAAGTTCCGGATCCTGGCCAAAGCGGCAACGACAGGAACGGCACGGATCGACCAGGTCGCCTACGCCGTCCGCCAACTCGACCAGACCCCCGCCATGCGACTCTTCGCCCGCACCCCCTTCAGGACCCCGGCCCCCTCCCCCTTCGACCCCCAGATCCTCTGCGCCACACCAGAAGCGATGGTCGCCCAGTACTGCCAGCACGCTTCCTTCAAAGACCTGCGCCGCCACCTGGATGAGCTGTGGGCCTCGATCGCCGAAGAGACCGAACTGTTCGACGGCCTCGGGGAACAGTCCCTCCAGCGCCTGGAGTTGACCGAGACCGGCAACGGCATGTGGCACCTCGAAGGCACGCTCTCGGATGCGACCGGCAGGCTCCTCGACAAGTACCTGAAGACCGCCTGCCCGCCCCCGCGCCAAGAAGACACCGAGGCCGACAGCGAAGACGACAGCGAGGGCCTGCTGCCCGCGCAGGCGAACCGGAACGCCGAAGCACTCCACCAGCTCCTGGCCGGGTACGGGTCCTCCCCGCAAGCCGCCACCCGCCACGGCCACACCGCCACCCTCGACCTAGTCGTGGACATCGAGACGTTGCAGGGCAAGGACACCGGCCGCCTCCCCTTCCTGGAAGGCCAGCCGATCTCGGTAGCGCGTGCCCGCCTGCTGGCCTGCGAGGCCGGGGTCATCCCCTCAGTCTTCAACTACACCACCGGCGAAGCCGTCGAACTCGGCAGGGCGATGCGCCTCCCGAACGCTTCCCTCCGCCGCAAGCTGGAACTGGAGCAACCGGAAGGGTGCGCTTGGCACGGCTGCGACCGCCCGGTCGCTTGGACCGAGGCGCACCACATCCAGCACTGGGCTGACGGCGGCGTGACGGCCGCTGAGAACCTGATCCTGCTGTGCCGGTTCCACCACGGGCGGATCCACACGACTGGCTGGAGCGTGGAGAAGACCGGGCCCGGCCAGGCCATCATCACCCACCATGACGGTCATGAAGGCCCAGGCGGCAACGACAGCGGGGGCGGCTGTGGCTGCTCGGACTGGCGCACCGACCACGACATGGACACCGAACACCAAGACTCGGACTGGGATGTGTTCCCCACCGGGCTCTACCGCTCCGAATGGTCCGAGACAATGAAGCCCGACCTGGATGGGATGGCTGAGGCCATCGACAGAGACCGGGCGATCCAAGCCATGCGGGCCGCCAAGGCAAGATGCCGAGCGAAGTTCAGGGCACCGAAACCGCCCTCCCCGATACCGGTCTTAGGCTGCCCCAGCAGGCAGACTGCTGGGGGAAGCGCCGCAAAGCAACACCACGCAGCGCAGCTCGAACCTCCCCTTGAGGTTCGGGCCCCTCGGCATGCCCAAGGCAGGAAACCAACCCCTGCCAACACCCTCCCATCGCTGCCGGGTTGAACCAGGACCCGATCGGGCAGGGCAGTCGCAGAACGACCGCGCCCTGCCACTACCTCGTTGTCGCTGCCGGATTGAACTCGCACCCAAGCAAACCGGGAAGCCGCAGAACGACCGCGCCCCGCCGCTGCCTCGTTGTCGCTGCCGGATTGAACTCGCACCCAAGCAAACCGGGAAGCCGAAGAGCGACCCGCGCCCCGCCGCCACCTCGTTGTCGCTGCCAGGTTAAACCCCGAGGCGATCGGAACAGTCGGCCGGAGACCAACCAGGACCGAGTGAGGCCTTGTGGTCGCTGCCTGATTGGAGTCGGGCCCAATAGGACCGGAAAGCGGGGAAGCAGTCCAGTTCCCTGCTGCCGGTTCGTTGGTGCGCCCGATCGGACCCAGCCCGAGACCGGCCAGGACTGTCTGAGGCCCTGCTGTCACTGCCCGTTTGAGCCGGGAGTCCACCGGGCCGGGCAGCCGGAAGGCGACCCGGCACCTACTGCCACCTCGTTGTCGCCGCCCGATTGAAGCTGGGCCCTATCGAACCAAACAGCTCAAGATCGACCCGAGTCCTCCTGCCATCTCACGGTCGCCGCTCGCTTTGGCTTGGGGTCATTTGGGCCGAGTTCGGACTGGAAGCCAAGTTGGCCGCGTCTCGACGGGTCGCTCGGGAATGAGGAAGGCCCCGCCGCGAGCGGGGCCTTCTACTTGTAGGGCAAAGCAGGACATGTTCCCGTGGTGGCCCAGGGATAATGAGTCTCCTGCTCTGACCAGCCAGAGCCACGGATCAATAACGTTGCTGCCCTTGCCCGTTCGTCCGGCTCAGATGATGCGGTCTCAGACGATGGGTCTCAGACGATGCGATCCAGGATGATCGGGCCTCGCTTTGCGGGCTCCGCGCCGATCTTCCACTGGCCCTCAAGGGTCTCCATGGCCGCGTGGAAGCGGGCGGGGGTGTCGGTGTGGAGGCGGAAGACCGTGTCTCCGGCCCTGACCGGCTCGCCGACGGTCTTGAGGATCTCGATGCCCGCACCGAACTGGACCGGCTCGCCCTGGCGTTCGCGGCCCGCGCCGAGGCGCCAAGCGGCGACGCCCACCGCGTAGGCGTCCATCTCCGAGACATAGCCGCCGACGTCGGCCTTGATCTCCTCGAACTCGAGACCGGTCGGCAGCGGCGCGTCGACCTCGCCGCCCTGGGCCTCGATCATCTTGCGCCAGACGTCCATCGCGCGACCGTCCTTCAGAGCGGCCGCCGGGTCGACGTCCATCCGGCCCGCGGCGGCGAGCATCTCCTTGGCCAGCTCCACCGTGAGCTCCACGACGTCTTCAGGGCCGCCGCCGGCGAGGACCTCGATGGATTCGCGCACTTCGAGGGCGTTGCCCGCAGTGCGACCCAAGGGGATCGACATGTCGGTGAGCAGCGCGCGAGTGTCGACGTCGTGGTCCTTGCCGAGGCGGACCATCGTCTCGGCGAGTTCGCGGGCCTGGGCGAAGTCCTTCATGAACGCGCCCGAGCCGACCTTGACGTCGAGCACGATCGCGTCAGCGCCCTCGGCGATCTTCTTGCACATGATCGAGGAGGCGATGAGCGGGATCGCCTCCACGGTGGAAGTGATGTCGCGCAGCGCGTACAGCTTCTTGTCCGCGGGCGCGAGGTCGCCGGTGGCGGCGCAGATGACCGCGCCGATGCGCTTGAGCTGGTCGACGACAGCGGATTCGGTCATGTCGACCTGGAATCCCGGGATCGACTCGAGCTTGTCGAGCGTGCCGCCGGTGTGGCCGAGGCCGCGGCCCGAGAGCTGCGGGACCGCGACGTCGAAGACGGCGACGAGCGGCGCCAGCGGCAGGGTGATCTTGTCGCCCACACCGCCGGTGGAGTGCTTGTCCACGCACGGCTTCCCGACCTCGGAGAGGTCAAGGGTGATACCGGAGTGGATCATCGCGGCCGTCCAGTCGGCGATCTCGCGCGGCTTCGCCCCGTTGAGGAAGATCGCCATGGCGAGGGCCGACATCTGCTCGTCGGCGACGACGCCCTTGGTGTAGGCGTCGATGACCCAGTCGATCTGGGCGGTCGAGAGTTCGCCGCCGTCGCGCTTGGTGCGGATGACGTCTACAGCGGTGATCATTGGGTTTCCCTCACAGACAATGGAATTCGAGGAGGGCGGGACACTCTTGGCGCTGCTTGCGAGCCATAAATTGACACTGTGTCCCACCCTCGCCCTACAGGTATTCGGGGCCGAACGCGCCCGGGAGCAGGGCTCCCACGGTGGTCGGCTCCGGCGCGGCGTCCACCAGGCACTCGGCGCCGCCGTGCTCGTAGAGCAGTTGGCGGCAGCGGCCGCAGGGGGTGAGGGGTTCCCCCGCGCGGTCGACGCATGCGACGGCGACCAGACGCCCGCCGCCGGTGGCGGCGAGCTCGGAGACCATGCCGCACTCGGCGCAGAGGGTCAGGCCGAAGGAGGCGTTCTCGACGTTGCAGCCGGAGACGATCCGGCCGTCGTCGACGAGGCCGGCGACACCGACCGGGAACTTCGAGTAGGGGGCGTAAGCGTGGCCCATGGCCTCGCGGGCCTTGTCCCGCAACGTGTCCCAGTCGATGTCGGTCATGGCTACTTATCCCCCGGGTTGTACGGCACGCCGTCCGCGGCGGGCGCCTTGGCCTTGCCGATGAGTCCGGCGACGACCACGAGCGTGACCACGTACGGCAGCATCTGCAGGAACTCGCCGGGGACGACCGAGCCGCCCGAGGCGTCCAGGTCGCGGGCGACCTGGGTGGTGAAGCCGAAGATGAGCGCGCCGGCGAGCACGCCGAGCGGGTTCCAGCGGCCCACGATCATGACCGCTAGCGCCACGAAGCCGAGCCCGGCGGTCATGTTCTTGCCGAAGGCCAGGGAGTTCGCGATGGTGAACCAGGCGCCGCCGAAGCCGGAGATGAGGCCGGCGAGGGTCACGTTCCAGAACCGCAGGCGGTTGACGTTGACGCCCATGGAGTCCGCGGCGGCCGGGTGCTCGCCGACCGCGCGGGTGCGCAGGCCCCAGCGGGTGCGGTAGAGCAGGAACCACACCACGAACACCAGCGCGAGTCCGATGTAGACGAAGATCTTCTGCTGGAACAGGACCGGGCCGAGCACGGGGATGTCCGCGAGCGGGCCCCACGAGAGCGTCGGCACCGAGAAGGCGCTGTTGAGCCCCTCGGCCTTCTTGAGCTGGTCGTACATGAAACTGGTGAAACCGAGCGCCAGCAGGTTGAGGATGACGCCCACGACGACCTGGTTGACCTGGTACTTCGTGGCCAGCAGGGCCAGCAGCATGGTCGAGAGGAGACCGGCGATCATCGCGCCGACCATGCCGGCGTAGACGTTCCCGGTCACGTTCGCGACCAGGACGCCGGTGAAGGCGCCCATGAGGAACTGGCCCTCGATGCCGATGTTGATGACGCCCGAGCGCTCGCACACGACGCCCGAGAGCGCACCGAACAGGTAAGGGAGCGAGAGGAACAGGGCCCCGGCGAGGATCGACTCGGCGCGGAACACGGTGCCCGGCTGCGAGTAGGCCCAGAACAGCAGGCCCAGGACGAACGCGGTCACCGCGACGGCGGAGACGAGCTTCAAACGGCGCTTGGGGAGCCCGACGAGCATCCAGGCGCCCGCGGCGGCCGCGATCGCGCCGAGGACCGCTACGCACGCCGTCGTGGGCAGGGCCCATTCGACGTCGGTGAGGGTCCGGTCGAACGCGATCGTGGTCGTGTCGCCCGTGGAGACCACCGCGAAAGCGATGACGATCAGGAGCAGGCCGAGCACGCTGAAGGCGGTGCCGGGCTTGATGAACCGGGTCGGGACGCTCTCGTCGACGACCGCCGGTGAGGAGGTCATGGTGTCCACTGCCATGGGGCTCACCAGCCTTTCGCTTCGAGGGTGACCAGGCCGCCGCGCGGCGTGCGCAGGTGCAGGATCGCCTTGACCAGGGCCGGTGCGGCGATGAAGAGCACGATGATCGCCTGCAGCAGCGTCGAGATGTCGACCGGCACGTCCGGCTGGGCCGAGAGGGCCCCGGCCTTGAGCGCGCCGAACAGGATCGCCGCCGCGACGATGCCGCCGGGGTTGGCGCGGCCCAGGAGCGCGACGGTGATGCCGTCGAACCCGTATTCGAGGGCCGTGTTCGTGGTGATGCCGGAGGAGCCGACGCCGAGCGACAGGGCCGCGCCGGCCAGGCCGGCGAGACCGCCGGCGACGGCCATCGTGGTCACGTAGGTCGAGCCGATGCGCATGCCGGCGGTCGCGGAGGCGTGCTCGTTGAAGCCGACGGCGCGGATGCGGAAGCCGAACGTGGAGCGCGAGAGCAGCCACCAGGTGAAGACCGCCGCGGCGATGCCGAGCGGCAGCGCCCAGTTGACGCGCAGGCTCTCGCTGAGGCCCGACAGGAGCTTCGGCATGACCGCCGACTCGTCGACGGGCTTGGTGATGAGGTCCGACTTCGTCTCCGAGTGGAGGAAGCCGGTCCCGATGGCCCACACCAGGAACAGGCCCGCGATGTTGTTCAGCATGATCGAGGAGATGACCTCGTGCGCGCCCGTCGTCGCCTTGAGGACGCCGGGCACGGCGCCGAACGCGGCGCCCGCGATCGCGCCGGCGATGATCGCCAGCGGCAGGTGGATCACGGCCGGGAGGCTGAAGCTGAAGCCGATGATGAGCGCGCCGAGCATGCCGAAGATCATCTGGCCCTGGGCGCCGATGTTGAACAGCCCGGCGCGGAACGCGAGGCCGACGGCGAGGCCGGTGAAGATCAGCGGGGTCGCGTACGTGAGCGTCTCGGACAGCGGCCGCAGCAGGTCGCCGAACTCGGCGGTCCCGGCGGCGAACCGGTCGAGCGTGTTCAGGTTGAGGACGGCGCCCTCGAACAGCGCGATGTAGGAGTCGCGCACGAGGTACCAGGAGGCGGACAGGGCGTCCTGGGGGCGGGCGAAGAAGTACGTGTAGGTGGAGCGCACGTACTCGTCGGAGACGATGAGGAGGATCGCGCCGATGAGGAACGCCAGGATGAGCGAGTAGATCGTGACCATGACCGAGTTGGCCTCGGTCAGGTAGCGGCCGAAGAGCCGCATGAAGCTCGGCTTCGCTTCGGGGGTCTCGCCCGCATCAGGCTGGTCGGCGGCCGGGGCTTTCGTATCCGTGCTCATCGGTCACCTCCGTTGGCTTCCTCGTCGGTCTCAGGGGCATCGGTCTCGGGGGCTTCGGGGGCCTCGGCTTCAGGAGCCGCGGGCGCGTCGTCCGGGGCGGCGATGTCGCCGCCCACCATGAGTCGGCCGATCACCTCGCGGGGCGTGTCCGGGGCGACCTCGCCGACGATGCGGCCGTTGTAGATCACCGCGATGCGGTCGGCGAGCGCGTAGATCTCGTCCAGTTCGGAGGAGATGAGCAGGACGCCGGTGCCGGTGTCGCGCTCGGCGATGAGGCGCGAGTGGATGAACTCGGTCGCGCCCACGTCGACCCCGCGGGTCGGCTGCGCCGCGACGAGGAACCGGCGGGGCCGGGAGAACTCGCGGGCGATGATGACCTTCTGCTGGTTGCCGCCGGAGAGCGCCGAGGCGGGCTCCTCCGGGGACTGGGTGCGGATGTCGAACTCGGCGATCGAGTCGACGGCGCGCTTGCGCACCGCGCCCGCGTTCACCGCGCCGCGCTTGCTGAACGGCGTCTCGCGGTACTGGTTGAGGACGAGGTTCTCGGCGACCGAGAACTCGGCGACGAGGCCGTCGCGGCCGCGGTCCTCGGGGATGTAGCCCAGGCCGTGCGCGATGCGGGCGGCCGGGCTCGTGCCGTGCATGTCCTTGCCGTCGATCGAGATGTGGCCCTCGTCGGGCTTGACGAGCCCGAGGATCGAGCGGGCGAGCTCGGTCTGGCCGTTGCCCTCCACGCCCGCCAGGCCCACGATCTCTCCGGAGTGGACGGTGAGGCCGAGGCCGTCGAGGACCTTCACGCCGGCGTCGGAGACGACGGTGAGGTCCTTGACCTCCAGGCGCGCCTCGCCCGGCTCGGCCGGGGTCTTGTCGACCTGGAGGGTCACGGCCCGGCCGACCATCGCGGAGGCCATCTCGGCCTCCGAGGCGGTCGGCTCCAGCTCGGCGACGACCTTGCCGCGGCGGATCACCGTGATGGTGTCCGCGACGGCCTGGACCTCTTTGAGCTTGTGGGAGATGAACAGGATCGACGTGCCGGCGGCCGCGAGGTTCCGCATGATCTGCAGGAGCTCGGTGATCTCCGCGGGCGTGAGCACCGCGGTCGGCTCGTCGAGGATGAGCAGTTCCGTCTTCGGCCCCGAGAGGGCCTTGACGATCTCGACGCGCTGCTGGACGCCCACGGGCAGTTCCTCGCAGATCGCGTCGGGGTCGAGCTTGAGGCCGTACTCCTCCGAAACCTGGCGTACGGCGTTCCGCGCGGCCTTGGCCGAGAGCACCCCCATTCCCTGGGTGTGCTCCCGGCCCAGCTGCACGTTGTCAGCGACGCTGAAGGGCCCGACGAGCTTGAAGTGCTGGTGCACCATCCCGATCCCGGCGGCGATCGCGTCGCCCGGACCGTTGAAGGAGACCGGCTCCTCGTCGATGAGGATCTCGCCGCTGGTGGGCGTCAGGATCCCGTAGAGCATGTTCATGAGCGTCGACTTGCCCGCGCCGTTCTCGCCGAGGATGGCGTGGATCTGGCCGGGCTCGACCACGAGGTCGATGTCGTCGTCAGCGGTGAACGAGCCGAACTTCTTCGTCAGGCCCTTCAGTTCGAGTCGCAATTCTGGTCCTTAGCTTCGTTCCGCCCGACTAGGAGGCGGCGGGGCTGGCCGGGGACTCGACGACGATGGTGCCGTCGATGATCTGCTGGGTCAGCGCCTCGATCTCGGCCTTGGTCTCGGCGGAGACGGCGGAGTCGAAGTCGTGGAACGGGGCGAGCGCGACGCCGCCGTTCTCGAGCGTGCCGACGTACGAGCCGGTGATGGCGTCGCCGCCGTTGGCGGCCTTGTAAGCGGCGTCCACGGCGTCCTTGACGGCGGTCTCGAGGCCCTTCTCGGCGGAGGTGAGGATCTCGGCGCCGTACTCGGTGGACACGAAGCCGTCGGTGTCGACCCAGATCGCGGAGACGTCGTCGTTCTCGGAGGCGGCGGTCAGCGCGCCGATGCCGGCGGGGCCGGCGACCGGGAAGAGGATGTCGGCGCCCTGCGTGATGAAGGTGTCCGAAGTGCTCTTGCCGGCGGCGGCGTCCTCGAAGCCGTTGATGAAGGTGCCGGTCTGGGCCTCTTCATCCCAGCCGAGGAGCTCGACGTTGGTGCCCTTGTCCTCGTTGTGCTTGGCGATGCCCTCGGCGAAGCCGTCCATGAAGATGGTCACCGGCGGGATCTGGATGCCGCCCCAGGTGGCGACCTTGCCGGTCTTGGTCTGGGCGGCCGCGACGTACCCGGCGAGGTACGCGGACTGGGCGGTGTCGAACTGGATCGAGTAGACGTTCTCGACCTCGGAGAAGCCGTCGACCGTGGCGAACGGGATGTCCGGGTTCGCGGTGGCGATGGTGTTGACGTTCTCGGTCATGAGCCCGCCGACGCCGACGATGAAGTTGCAGCCGTCGTCGACCGTGGCCTGGAGGTTCGGGTCGTAGTCGGTCTCGGAGCTGGACTCCTTGACCTGGACTTCGATGTCGTCGTTCGCCTTGGCGGCCGCTTCCATGCCCGCCCAGGAGGACTCGTTGAAGGACTTGTCGTCCACGCCACCGGAGTCGGTGACCATGCACGCGAGGAACGACGCGTCGGCGTTGTCGCCGCCGTTCGAGTCGGACGGTGCCTCGCCGCAAGCGGCGAGGGCGGCGAGGCCGACGGCGGAGAAGCCCGCCAGGGCCAGCTTGAACGGCTTGACAGCCATCTCGGTCTCCTTTGACGTTTCAAGGGGGTAAGTCGATACCCGCATAATCATGGCCGCACTGCATGGCCTTTGACACTCACCTTGACTATTTCGTTACCGAAACATCCTATGACTGAGATCAGCGGTGAACTGGTGTTTCACTCGGGCTACGGCGCGGTTGCAGCTCCGGGAGCCCGAAACGGATCGCAAGTGAGTGAATCCCCGGGCCGGTCCTACGTCCAGAACACGGCCACGGCGGCGGTCGCCGCGATGAGCGCGCCGGTCGCGTAGAAGTGCCCCGCGGCGACCTTCTCACGCTTCTTCCAGACCGGGATCGCGATCATGACGCCCAGCAGCAGGGCGAGCAGGAACTTCACGCCGAGCTTGGCGTGGTTGGCGTCGCCGTCCGCCGCGACGATCCCGTAGAGGACGATCCCGGTGGCGAGCTGGGTCGCGATGCCGTAGAGCATCGCCGCGTTGAAGTTGAACCGCTTGGAGAGCAGGGAGACGAGCCAGCCGCCGAAGACGGCCGCGAAACCGAGCAGGTGGAGGTAGCGCAGCAGCAGGTGAACGAAGTCCATGCCGCGGAGTATTCCAGAGAGCGGGACCGGGCTCGAGCGAGCGGCCCGTCCGGGGTCCCGGTCACAGCTGAGGACCGCAGATGAGCGGCCGCCTCGATATCCTGATCGGACCCCACCCCCGAGGAGCATCCGATGCCCGAACTCGCACCTCCCGACAGCGGCACCCCCGACAGCGGCGCTCCCGAACCGGCGCCGTCCTTCGAAGCCGCGCCCGACGGCGGGCCGGACGAGTACGAGGCCGCGGCGCCGGGCGAGGTCGAGCCCGAAGAGGACGACTACGCGCCCATGGCGATGCCGCTCGAAGGGAGGCTCGTCACGGCCGTGCTGTGGCTCCTCGCGACCGCGCTCTGCGCCGGCTTCGTCGTCACCGCGGCGATCCTGGCCTTCGACCTGGCCTCAGTGGACGTCCCGTCCGACCAGATCGCCCGCAGCGCGGGCTACTGCGCCGCTCTCGGGACGGCCACGGTGCTGCACGTGGTGCTCGCACTGCATCTGCGGTGGCAGCGCGGCTGGGCCCGGAAAGGCGTGGTGGCGCTCGAGGCCGGAGCGATCACCTTCTGCGTGTACCTGGCCGCGGACCCGCTGCTCCCGGGTGCGGACGTCCCGGTCCTGAGCAGCGGGCACGGCCTCCTCGGCATCGCCCTCCACGTGCTCGCGATCATGGGCGTGAGCACCGCGGCCATGCGCGCATGGTGCGCGTCGGACGGCGCACGCGAACGGCCGGGCCTCGAAGGGCCCGGCCGTTCGCGCTTGCTCAGATGACGCGGTGCGCCCCCGCGGCGGCGCGGGCGAAGAAGACGCGCGGGGTCGGGAGGCCCTTGTCCGCTGCGGCTTCGACCACTGCGGCCTCCACTTTCGCGGCCGCGGCCGCTTCGACGAGGGCGATGGCGCTGCCGCCGAAGCCGCCGCCGGTCATGCGGGCGCCCAGGGCGCCCGCGCCGAGTGCGGCGTCCACGGCCGAGTCGAGCTCGACCGAGGAGACCTCGTAGTCGTCGCGTAGGGAGACGTGCGAGGCGGTGAGCAGGTCGCCGATCCCGGCCACGTTGCCGCGCTTGAGGATCGCCACGGTCTCGAGGACGCGGTCGTTCTCGGTGAGGATGTGGCGCATGCGGCGGTTCAGGCGCTCGTCGTCGAGCGTCGCGTCCTTCGGCGCGTCGCGCAGGAACGGGACGCCGAGCCGGCGGGCCGCCTCCTCGCAGTCGGCGCGGCGCGCGCCGTACTCGCCGTCGACGTGCCGGTGCGGGGCCTGCGTGTCGATCACCAGCATCACCAGGTCCTCGGCGGCCAGGTCGAACGGCACCTGCTCGCGCGAGAAGTCCCGGCAGTCGAGGAACATGACGTTGCCTTCGGTGCACAGCAGCGAGGCCGACTGGTCGAGCACGCCCGTGGGCGCGCCCACGTACTCGTTCTCGGCCTTCTGCGCGATCCGCGCGGCCTCGGCCCGGTCGATCTCGTGGCCGTACAGGTCCGCGAGCGCGATGAGGACCGCGCACTCGAGCGCGGCCGAGGACGAGAGGCCCGCGCCGTGCGGCACGTCCGAGTGCACGGCGACGCGCACCGGGCCGACCGGGTAGCCGGACTCGTTGAGCGCCCAGGCGGTCCCGGCGAGGTAGGCGGCCCAGCCTTCGACCCCTTCGAGGGCGTCGGCGCGGACCGTCGAGCCCTCGCCGTACGTGGAGTGGAACTCCCAGGTCTCCGACTTGGCGACCGCGACCGCCGCGTAGAACGGCAGCGCGAAGGGCATCACGAAGCCCTCGTTGTAGTCGGTGTGCTCGCCGATGAGGTTCACGCGGCCGGGGGCGGCCCAGAGGCCTTCGGGCTCGGCGCCGAACACCTCGCGGAAGGCTGCCGCGGCGGTCTCGGCGAGCTCGACGGCGTGCAGGTCAGGAGTGGGCATGCTGGTAGTACTTCCAGGCGTCGGCGACCATGCGGTCGAGGCTGTCCCGGCTGGGCTTCCAGCCGAGTTCGGTCTTCGCGCGCTCCGAGGAGGCGACGAGTTCGGCCGGGTCCCCGGGGCGGCGGGGCCCGATCTCCACCGGGAAGTCCACCCCGGTGACGCGCTTGACGGTGGCCACGACCTCCTTGTTGGAGAAGCCGTTGCCGTTGCCGAGGTTGTAGATCTTGTGCTCGCCCGACTCGGCGGCCGCGAGGGCCAGCAGGTGCGCCTCGGCGAGGTCGGCGACGTGGATGTAGTCGCGGATGCAGGTGCCGTCCGGGGTCGGGTAGTCCTCGCCGAAGAGGCCGAAGGACGCGCGCTTGCCGGCGGCGGCGTCGAACGCGATCGGGATGATGTGCGTCTCGGGCTCGTGGTTCTCGCCGTGCCACACGCCGGCCTGGTCCTGGTAGGCGCCCACGACGTTGAAGTAGCGCAGGGAGACCGCGGCGAGGCCGTAGGCGGTGACCTCGGAGGCGATCGCCATGTCGCTCGAGAGCTTCGTGGCGCCGTACGTGGAGGTGGGGGCCTTGACGGCGTCTTCCTTGATGGGCACCTCGAGCGGGTTGCCGTAGACGGCGGCCGTGGAGGAGAACACGAGGGTCTTCACGTTCGCCTCGCGCATGGCGTCGAGGAGCGCGAACGTGCCGGCCGTGTTGGCCTCCCAGTAGAGGTCCGGCTTCGCCATCGACTCGCCGGCGGCGATGAGGCCCGCGAAGTGCAGGACCCCGTCGAAGGTCGCGTCCAGGACCTCGCGGGCGTCGCGGATGTCCTTGCGCACCAAGGTCGCCCCGGCGGGGACGCGCTCGGCGGCGCCGGTCGAGCAGTTGTCGAGCACGACCACTTCGTGGCCGGCCTCGAGCAGCATCGTGGCGACGATCGAGCCGATGTAACCGGCGCCGCCGGTGACGAGGTACTTCACAGTGCTCCTTTGAGAATGTCTGCCGACGTCTCGGGGCCGAGGTCGTGGACCCATCCGCCCATGACGGACTCCGAGGACGCCAGGAACTTGACCTTGCCGGGGCCGCGGCGGATCGAGACGAGCTCGAGGCGCAGGCGGCCCCATTCGCGGCCCTCGCCGACGGGCGCCTGGTGCCAGCCGGACATGTACGGCATCGGCTCGCCCGGGAACGCCAGGTCGCAGCGCTTGAGGACCTCGAGGTAGAGCGGCGCGAAGGAGGCGATGTGCTCCTCGGGCAGCTCGGCGAGGTCGGCGAAGCGCTCCTTCGGGTAGACGTGCACCTCGAAGGGCCAGCGCGCCGCGTACGGCGTGAAGGCGATCCAGTGCTCGTTCTCGGCGATGACGCGCGGGCCGTTCGACTCCGACTCGAGGATGTCCTCGTAGAGGTCGCGGCCCGTGGTCTCCTTGTGGCGCTTGGCGGCCGCGAGGAACTTGCGGGTCTGCGGGGTGACGTACGGGTAGCCGTAGATCTGGCCGTGCGGGTGGTGGAGGGTCACGCCGATCTCGACGCCGCGGTTCTCGAAGCAGAAGACCTGGGCGATGTCGCCGCGCGCGGAGAGCTCGGCGGTGCGCTGGGCGAGGGCCTTGACGACGAGCTCGACGCGTTCGGGGCTGAGGTCGACGAGCGCGGAGTCGTGGTCGTCGGAGAAGCAGACGACCTCGCAGCGGCCCGAGGCCGGGACGGCGATCTCCATTTCAGGTCCGACCTCGGTCGGGGCGAGCGGGCCGGGCTCGTCGAAGCCCCCGAAGCTCGGGAAGCGGTTCTCGAAGACCGCGACCTCGTAGTCCGGGGCGGGGATCTCGGTGAGCTCGTCCCCTTCGGAGGGGCACAGCGGGCAGGCGACGGGGAGCTGCGGGCGGGCGGAGCGCCCGGCCGAGACGGCCACCCATTCGTCGCGGAGCCGGTCGTAGCGGACCTGCCCGGCGCGGCCGCGTTCGCCGAGGTCGCGCTTGTCGGCGTAGCCGGCGCGGCCGGCTTCGGGCTCGGTCGAGTAGTAGAGGATCTGGCGGCCGTCGGCGAGGCTGCCGGACTCCATGTGGAACGCGCTCATGGTCTCTTCTCGGTAGTGCGTTGCTTTCCGGGGCCGGGTGCGGCCGCCGGGACCGGTGCGAGCACGACCTGGTCGACGTGTTCGCGCAGTTGGCGCCGGGCCTCCTCGTCGAGGAGGGAATCGGTGACGATGACGTCGGCGTCGTCGAGGGACGCGATCGTGGCGATGCCGACGACGTCGAACTTCGTGTGGTCGGCGACGACCACGAGGCGGCGGCCCTTGGAGGCGAGGTGGGCGACGGTCTCGGCTTCGAGGAGGTTCGGGGTGGTGAACCCGGCGCGGAGGGACATGCCGTGGACGCCGAGGAAGACGGTGTCGACGTTCACCCGCTCGAGGGAGGCGACGGCGAAGGGCCCGACGAGCGCGTCGGAGGGGGTGCGGACGCCGCCGGTGAGGATGACGGTCTGGTCGGTGCGCCCGGCGCGGTAGAAGACGTCGGCGACGGGGACCGAGTTCGTGACCACCGTGAGGTCGGGGACGTCGGTGAGCTTGTGGGCGAGGGTCCAGGTCGTGGTGCCGGCGGAGAGGGCGATGGCCTGGCCGGGGCCGACGAGGGTCGCGGCGGCGTCGGCGATGGCCTGCTTCTCGGCTTCCTGGCGGACCTGCTTGACGGCGAAGCCGGGTTCGGTGGTGGAGCCGAAGTCGACGGCGGTCGCGCCGCCGTGGACCTTGGCGACGAGGCCGCGGTCGGCGAGGGTCTCGAGGTCGCGGCGGATGGTCATGTCGGACACGCCGAACTCCTCGACCAGTTCCGCCACTCGGACCGCGCCGGTCCGGTGGACGCGTTCGGCGATCCGGCTCTGTCGCTGCTGCGCCAGCATGCCGCCTCCTCATGTTTCGAGAGCCATAAAGCTCAAGATCCAACACAATTAAACATCAGGATCGGCGGGGCCGCAATACCGGGTGGCCGCCTTCTCCGCCCGGATGTCAGAATCGGTCCATGAGCACTGCCGACCGCAAACCCCGCGTCTTCTCGGGGATCCAGCCCACCTCGGACTCCTTCCACCTTGGGAACTACCTGGGCGCGCTGCGGCAGTGGGTGGCGATGCAGGACTCCACGGACGCGCTGTACTGCGTCGTCGACCAACACGCGATCACCGTCGATCACGACCCAAAGGTATTGCACCAGCGCTCACGCGTGAGCGCCGCTCAACTCCTGGCACTGGGCGTCGACCCCGAGCGGTGCACCCTGTTCATCCAGTCCCAGGTGCCCGAGCACGCGATGCTGGCGTGGATCCTCGGCACCGAGACCGGTATGGGCGAAGCGTCGCGCATGACCCAGTTCAAGGACAAGTCGGCCAAACAAGAACGCACAACGGTGGGGCTCTTCACCTACCCGATCCTCATGGCCGCGGACATCCTGCTGTACCAGACCGACCAGGTCCCCGTCGGCGAGGACCAGCGCCAGCACCTCGAGCTCTCCCGCGACCTCGCGGGCCGGTTCAACACCACGTACGGCCAGACGTTCGTCGTGCCCGAGCCCTACATCGTCAAGGAGACCGCGACGATCAAGGACCTCGCCGAGCCCGAGAAGAAGATGTCGAAGTCCTCCACGTCCCCGCGCGGGTGCCTCTACCTCCTCGACGAGCCGAACCAGATGCGCAAGAAGATCAAGAGCGCCGTCACCGACTCCGAGGCCGAGGTCCGCTACGACCCCGAGCACAAGGCGGGGGTGTCGAACCTGATGAACATCTACACCGCCCTCGGCAACACCAGCATCGAGAAGCTCGAGGCCGAGTACGCCGGGAAGGGCTACGGCGACTTCAAGGGCGACCTCGCCGAGGTCGTGGCGGACAGGCTCGGCCCGATCGCCGCCCGCACCAAGGAGTTCCTGGCCGACAAGGCCGAGCTCGACCGCATCCTCACCGCCGGCGCCGAGAAGGCCCGCCACCTCGCCGCCCGCACGATCACCAAGGCCTACAAGAAGGTCGGCTTCTACCCGCCGGTGGCGCTTTAGTGGACCGCCCCGCCCGGGCCGTCACCGTCGGCGTCGCCATCCCCGTGCCCTCGCCGTGGCGCGAGGTCCTCGACGACGCCCGCATCGCCTCCGGCGACCCCCTCGGGGGCATCGTCCCCGCCCACCTGACCCTGCTGGGCCCCACCGAGATCCCGGCCGCCGCCCTGGACGCGTTCAAGGCGCACCTCGCGGCGGTCGCCGCGGCCTGCCCGGTGTTCGACCTGCACCTGCGCGGCACCGGGTCCTTCCGGCCGGTCACCGACGTGGTCTTCGTGGCGGTCGCCGAGGGCATCGCCGTCTGCGAGCAGCTCGAGTCGGCGATCCGCACCGGCCCGACGCAGCGCGAGCGCTCGTTCCCGTACCACCCGCACATCACGATCGCGCAGAACGTGCCGCACGCCGCGCTCGACGCGGCGTTCACCAGCATGTCCGGCTTCGAGGCGAAGTTCCGCGTCGAGGCCTTCACGCTCTACACGCACCCGAGCCCGGGGGCGTGGACCGGGGAGACCCTGGCCGGAGCCCCGATCCCGTGGACCCCGAAGGCGACGTTCCCGCTGTCGCGCGCATGAGACGAGGAAGGGGCCGACGCCGGGCGTCGGCCCCTCGATTCGTTCTCGTCGCGTCAGCGGCTCAGGCGCCCATCTCGCGGATCTTGCGCTGCAGCTCCGCGAGCTCCGTCTCCTCCTTGATGAGGCTGATCTCGCGGACGAGCTCGCCTTCGCGGTCCTCGTTCGGGCCGCCCAAGTCGGTCCACTCCACACCGAGACGGAGACCGAGCTTCGGATAGAAGTCCACGTTGACGACGGTCACCGGCTCGTGGCCCCGGGCCCGCATCGCCGCCCGCACCTGCTCGACCGGCTCGTCGGAGAGCTGCACGTCCTCCCAGTAGACCTGGGCCTGGTTGTTGGCGATCTGGAGGTACTTGAGATTGTCGTTCTCGTCGTATTCGAGCGTGACCATGCTCGGCACATAAATGTCGACGAGCACCTCGGGATTCCCGCGCCTGAAGCTGTCGAAATCGCCGAGCGATTCCCGGTGAGCACTGCGGGGCTCACCGAAGTGGGCGCCGTCGATGCCGACTCCGGGAATCAGTCGAATGGGAAACTCAAACATGGGCCGATCCTATCACGTGCGTCGTTTCTCCCATATGATCGCGAATTCCGTGCGCCCCAATCAGAATCACCGAATCGCGGCGCCGCGCCGGCGTCCTTAATTCAGCATGTCCTTGAGGTCGCCGTATTCGGGATAGCACTTGTCGATCATCTCCCGGAGCGAATCGTCGTACTTGCCGGGGAAGCGGCGCGTGATGTCCTGGATGTCGAGCGCGATCGCGTCCCTGATCTGCCCGTTGGCGACGAGCTGGTTCTGGTGGGCGCGGTGGAGCAGCGAGTCCGCGGCACTGCCCGTGCTGTGCACGGCGCGGTGGTCGATGTAGTCCATTTGCATGGCACCGCCGGCGTCGTACTTCCAGCCCGGAATCTGCTTCATCGTGTCGCAGGGCGGAATGTGGTTGATCTGCGTTCCGGGAATGTTCTTCCCGTCCGACCCTTTCAAGTCCTTGTAGGAACCGCCGTTGTAGACCGGGGGCGGGTCCTTGCGCAACTTGTTCTTGTTGGTCAGCGGATTGATGGTCTCCGCCGGAGTCGTATTGGTGCTGTGCGGTCCGGGGCGCCGGTTCACGCCGGGCCGGCCGCGATTGCGTCGCTTGGTCGAGCGCACGAACTTGCCGATCGCGGCGCGCACGATGTTGTTCCTCGCAGTGCGAGAGGTAGCCAATGTTCTGCCCTGCCGTTACGCTTCGAGGAGTTTGAAGACGGCTTCCTGGAAGAGGTTGCCGACGATCGTGCGGATCAACTGCTGCACGATGGGAATCTGGAGCAGCGAGGCGCCGAACGTCACGGCCGCTTCGGCGATCGCGAGGGCGATCTGCACCGCCAGCCAGATGAGCTGCGCGATGACCGCGACCTTCAGAACGAGGACGATCACCGAGCAGACCATCATGCCGGCCCCGGCGATCATCGCGCCGATCGAGCCCGAGTTCATGATGTGCTGCGGGCCGTCCTCGGACTCCCACCAGGTCTTGAACGCGTCGATGTCCTTGCCGATCTGGGCGGTCCAGGCGGAGGCGGCCCCGCCCGTCGCCTCCTCCGCGATGTCGCCGAGCTCCTGCCCGAAGTCGAGCCAGGCCTGCCCGACCTCCATGAGCGCGTCCTCATTCGACTCCGGCCAGTCGAAACCCAGGATGCCCAGCAGCGACGCCAGTTCGCTCGGCAGCATGAGCGCCATCAGGCACCCCCGCCGAGGTCGGATTCCAGCTTCGCGAAGATCGCCGCGATCTCGTCGTCGACGTCGGTGTGCTGCTTGGCGAAATCGCGCAGGTCGTATCCCGCGTCGGCGATCGACTGGGCCGCTTCGGTGAAGCACTCCTGGGCGGCGGCGAACACCTCTTGGTGGGCCATCCCGATGAGTCCTCCGATCTCATCGCCGCCGGAGGCGTCGCTGAATCCCTCGATCTTGGCGCTGAACTGCTCGAGCGCGCTGAAGAAGCGCTCGGCGACCCCTTCGATCTGCGAGCCGGAGGAATCCAGGCCCTCCGGGTCGATGTCCAACTGGCTCATCAGCGGCGCTCCTCATCGACATCGCGGCCGTCGTCAGTGGACTGGATGACCCTGGTGTGGGCCTCGGTGAGGCTCGTCATGAACGAGCGCAACTGCGCCACGGACTGCTTCTGGATCTCCTCGGCCTTCTCCGCGAGACCGCCGAGGTCGATGGCGCCCGGCAGGCCGGCCTGCTCACGGGCCGCGGTCAGCGCCTCGTTGACCGCCTTCGTGATCTCCTCGCCGAGCACTTCGGCGCCGAGCCGGATCGCCCGGGGGTCGACGATCTGGACGGTGACGTTGCCGGCGAGCGTCGCGGTGGCGCGGACCTGCCCGTTGGCGGCCTCTTTCTCCACGGTCTGGCCCGCCGCGTCCTCTTGGGCGCGTTGGCCTTCCTTCGCAGCCTCGATCGCCTGGCCGAGCATCTCGCTGATCGCGTTCGTGTCCGGATAACCCGCAGCCATCGCATCTCCAGTCCTGTGCCGGTGGGGTAACCAGTCAAAAGATACCCGAGCTCCGCTCGAAACGCCCGCAGCACGAAGCCCGCGGACGTGTAAGCGCGGCAGGCGAAACCGCAGCGTGGCGGACCTCGGGAGCGGCCCCCGGAGAGGACGGCGAAGGGGGAGACGGCAGGGACCGGGCGGCGTGCCGCTCGGTCCTTTCACTGTGCCGCTTCGGGTCAGAAGTCGAAGAGGTCTTCGAAGACGCTCTTGCGCTTCTTCTTCTTGTAGTAGTAGTCGTCCTTGCGGTGGTGGTCGCCGTGGTGGTCCCGGCGGTGGTCGTCGTCGTAACGGCGGTCGTCGAAGCGACGGTCGTCGTGGCGGCGGTCATCGTGGCGGCGGTCGTCGTAGCGGGGATCGCGCGGGGGCGGGCCGGCGGGCGCGGCGGCGACGGGAGCACCGGGACCCGCGTTGAACGACTGCTCGAACTTCATCAAGTGCTCGAGCTCGCCGCGGTCGAGGAAGATGCCCTTGCATTCGGAGCACTGCTCTACGACCACGCCGTTGCGTTCGTACTGGTGCATCGGGTTCTGACATTTCGGACAGATCATCTGCATCATGACAACAACCTATCGTGAATCGCGCTTGGATGCCCAACCACAACCGGGCTCTCCACCTGTGAGTTCTCTCAGGTGGGGGGCTTCGCGGAAGAAACCCGACGAATCGCGTCCGGCGGTCGACGGCGGCTCGGAGTGCATGCGGGCGTCGTCCTGATGCGGGCATTCCCCGCCAATGCAATTGAAATGGCGTGCAACGAATGACGGTGGCGCTCATCGCTGCGCGGCGTTCACCGCCTGCGGCGAGACTGCCGGTCGGCGGGCGTGTGTCGACGGTGCGGGCGACGGGCGGGTACGTGCGCCTGCGTGACCTGGGCTGCCTGAGCGGGAGGGCCGGCCGCCGGAAGCCCCGGCGGCCGGCCGGGCACTAGCCGAGGAAGCCGGGGAGGTACCCGTGCGTGCGGTCCATCGTGTACTCGGGCTGCTCGAACGGGCCGGTCGCCCACCACTCGGTGAAGTGGCCGTCCTGGACGTTGAAGAGGGTGACCGTGACGCCGTCGTACCGGCCCTCCTCGTTCTCGATCCACCGGCCCCGGAGGGTCCCGGTCGCGATGGCGACATCGGGGCCCCACTGGACCCATTCGAGCTGGGCGCCGGTGCTGAACTCGCCCAGGACCAGGTTCACGGGTTCGACGTCGTAGTGGACCTCGCCGCCCGGGCCGTACGTGTTGGTGACGACCGGCGTCTGGGTCGCGTGAAGGTCCGGACTGGCGGCCGGCTGGGCCGGGAAGCCGTTGTCGGCGGAGGCCGAGGACGCGGTGGCCAGGCCGCCGACGACTCCTGCGAGGGCGGTGGCCGAGGCCGCGGCGAACGCTCTTCTGCGCATGGGAACGCCTTTCTGTACGAAGGTTCTCCCTTCCCGTACGCCCGCTACCGTCGGCGAAGATGCCGCAGGCGGGCAGGGAATCGTGGTAATTCCTTGCCCGCCAACGAGTTGCAGGTCACTGGCGCGTGCTGCGCGCGCGACTAGTGCGTGAAGTGCCGCGTTCCGGTCAGGTACATCGTGATCCCGGCTTCCTTGGCCGCGGCGATGACCTCTTCGTCGCGGACCGATCCGCCCGGCTGCACGACGGCCTTGACGCCGCCGTCGATGAGGATCTGGAGGCCGTCGGCGAACGGGAAGAACGCGTCGGAGGAGGCGACCGAGCCGGCCGCCCGCTCGCCGGCGCGCTCGACCGCGAGCTTCGCGGAGTCGACGCGGTTGACCTGGCCCATGCCGACACCGACCGAGGCGCCGCCGGAGGCGAGCAGGATCGCGTTCGACTTCACCGAACGCACGGCGCGCCAAGCGAAGGCGAGGTCGGCGAGGGTCGCGTCGTCGGCGGCATCGCCCGTGGCGAGGGTCCAGTTGGCCGGGTCGTCGCCGCCGGCGTCGATGCGGTCGGGGCGCTGCGCGAGCACGCCGCCGGAGATCGGCTTGAGCTCGAGCTCGGCCGGGACCCATTCGGGGGCGCGGAGCAGGCGGATGTTCTTCTTCGCCGAGAGGATCGTCAGCGCTTCCTCGGTGAACGACGGCGCGACGACGACCTCGGTGAAGATCTCGGCGATCTGCGCGGCGGCCTGCGCGTCGATCTCGCCGTTGGCGGCGATGACGCCGCCGAAGGCGCTCACCGGGTCGCATTCGTGGGCGGCGCGGTGCGCGGCGGCGATCGAGTCGCCGACGGCGATGCCGCACGGGTTGGCGTGCTTGATGATCGCGACGCACGGCTCGGTGAAGTCGTGCGCGGCGCGCCAGGCGGCGTCCGCGTCGGTGTAGTTGTTGAAGCTCATGGCCTTGCCGTGCAGCTGCTCGGCCTGCGCGAGCCCGGCCGCGCCCGGCGCGGCGTAGACGGCGGCGGCCTGGTGCGGGTTCTCGCCGTAGCGGAGGTCCGCGAGCTTCGTCATCGGGACGGCCTGGAAGTCCGGCAGTGCGTCCTCAGTGGACTGCCCCGCTTCGGCGGAGCCTGCGGAGCCGTCAATTTGTTGAGAGAGCCAGGTGGCGACGGCCGCGTCGTAGGTCGCGAGGTGCGCGAAGGCCTTGGCGGCCAGGCGGAGCCGCTCGGCGGCGGTGGTGCCCTCGACGGCGGCGGTGCGCACGAGGTCGTAGTCGGCGGGGTCGACGACGACCGCGACGTTCGCGTGGTTCTTGGCGGCGCCGCGGGTCATGGAGGGCCCGCCGACGTCGATCTTCTCGACGATGTCGTCGAAGCCCGCGCCGGAGGCGACGGTGTCCTGGAACGGGTAGAGGTTGCCCACGAACAGGTCGAACGCCTCGATGCCGAGCTCGTCGAGCTGCTGGCGGTGGGATTCGCGGCGCACGTCCGCGAGCATCCCGGCGTGGACCTTCGGGTGGAGGGTCTTCACGCGGTCGTCGAGGATCTCGGGGAAGCCCGTGAGGTCTTCGACCTTGGTGACGGGGATCCCGGCCTCGGCGATCCGCGCGGCGGTCGAGCCGGTCGAGACGAGCTGGACGCCCGCCTTGTGGAGGTCTGCGGCGAGTTCGACGATGCCGGTCTTGTCGAACACTGAGATGAGGGCTCGCTGAATGCGCTTCCGCTCGGACATGAATGCACTGCTCCTGATGGTCTAATGACTGCGGCCCAGGCGTTCGACCGCAGTAACAGGTTCAGCAGTGCCGCTCCCTGGTGGTGCTCCACCTGCGAACGTCTCAGAAGGTCCCCCCTCAACAACGAGCTGCCCGGTCCGTGCCACGGGAAACCTCGAAAGACGTCACTCGCCAGTCGCGACCAGCCGAGCGTAACACGGCCGCTCCGCTGTCCGCCTCCGCGACCGAACGCGCCGGTGAGGACCGCCACCAGCGGCGGGACGCGAGGGCGCCGAGCAGCGCGCCCAGGGCGTTCAGCAGGACGTCGTCGATCGACGCGACCCGGCCGGTCCCGAACGCGAACTGCGCGGCCTCGACCAGCGCCGCGCCCGCGGCCCCGCCGAGGAACACCGCGAGGAGCCCGACGCGGAAGCGCAGCGGGACGAAGACCCCGGCGAGGAAGCACAGCAGGAGGTTCCCGACCAGCTGCTCGACGATCGTGCGGGGGTCCGCGCCGGCGAGTTCGAGCAGGTCGGCGAACGGGACGAGCTGCAGCCCGCCGTCCCCGCCTCGCGGCGTGAGCACGAGGAACAGCCACGGCAAGGTCCCGGCGACGGCGCCGACCTCCGCGACGGAGTACCGCCAGGCGGAACGGCGCGGGACGCCGCGCCCGGTCCGGACGGACGCGAGGAGCCAGGCGGTGAGCAACCCCAACGGCACCAGCGCGATCGAGGCCAGGACGGTCGTCGTCTCGAGCGCGTTGATCGAAAGCGGAGGGGTCATGCCCGGAACCCTAGCCGAGCCCGGCCCGCTCGCCCAGGGCGATCAGCGGTGCAGGTCAGCCGAGGCGGACCCGGGTGCCTTCGACCTTCCAGCCGTCGCGGACCATGCGGCCGACGGAGGCGACGAGCTGGGCGCGTTCGGCTTCCTTGATGCGCTCGGTGAGGGTGTCGACGGTGTCGTCGTCCTCGACCGGGACCGCGCACTGGGCGATGATCGGGCCGGTGTCGACGCCCGCGTCGCAGATGAAGAGGGTCGCGCCCGCGAGTTTGACGCCGGCGGCGAGGGCTTCGCCCGGGCCGTTCATGCCGGGGAAGGCCGGGAGCAGCGAGTTGTGGGTGTTGATGTAGCGGCCGGGGAAGGCCGCGAGGAAGCGGGGGCCGCAGAGCTTGAGGAACCCGGCGGAGACGACGAGGTCGGGCTCGTAGGAGGCGACGTCCTCGGTGAGGGCCTGGTCCCAGGCGTCGCGGTCGGGGTAGTCCTTGACGCGGTGAACGAATTGGGGGATGCCGGCCTTCTCGGCGCGTTCGGCGCCGTAGGTGCCGTCCCGGTCGGCGCCGACGGCCACGACTTCGGCCCCGTAGGCGGGGTCGGCGCAGGCGTCGATGAGGGCCTGGAGGTTCGAGCCGGAGCCGGAGACGAGGACGACGAGTCGCTTCGGGGCAGCGTGCGCAGTGGTCACGTGAGTACGGTAACGCGTCGTCGCGGTTCGGCGCGGGTTCGGGGATGACCACCGTGTCCCTCCGCACCAGCTCGGCCTCGGCGGCGCGGCGGTGGACGGCGAAGAGGCGGGCGATGAGGGCCGCGCCGACGAGGCCGATGAGGAACTGGACGGCGGCGATGCCGGCGACCGCGAGCGGGTCCGGCCCGAGGTCGGCCATGAGGTTCGCCCCGGCCGCGCCCCCGGAGAGATAGGAGAGGACGCCGAGGACGGCCGCGGCGGTCCCGGCGGCGACGATCCCGGCGGTGGTGACGCGCGGGACGCGCAGGTCCGGGGAGCGGTAGGTGAGGATGACGCCGAAGACGGCCGCGAGCATCAGCGGGAGTCCGATGAGGATGGTCGCGTAGGAGGGCAGCGGCCCGCCGGGGACGGCCGCGAAGACGGGGAAGGCCGGGAGCGGCCCGAGTTCGACCATGGAGGCCTGGACGGCGGTGCCCGCGCCGACGGCGAAGCCGGGCCCGGTGATGTACGCGGCGGCCCAGACGGCGCAGTTGGGCAGGTAG
This sequence comes from Glycomyces lechevalierae, assembly GCF_027622945.1. Taxonomy (GTDB): domain Bacteria; phylum Actinomycetota; class Actinomycetes; order Mycobacteriales; family Micromonosporaceae; genus Glycomyces; species Glycomyces rutgersensis. The sequence goes on from NZ_JAPZVQ010000002.1 coordinate 30,505, forward strand.
AGCAGGCTGAGGACCGCGACGATCCAGGACTCGGATCCGTAGAGCCCCAAGGTGTCCGCGACGACCGGGCCCCGCACCGCGATCGCGGCGCCGGTCGCGGCGGCGCCGCAGGCGAGGAGCGCCCCGGCGGTGATCATGCCGGTGCGCAGGCCGCGCCGCATCCACACCGAGGCGGCGTCCCACGGGAGGACCCCGGCTTCGCGGGCGGAGCCGAACGCGGTGGCGGCGACGATGAGCGGCACGGCGTGCAGCAGCGCCGTCACCAGGTCGACTTCGAAAGGCCCGGTGGTGGAGAGGGCTGCCGCGCCGGCGACGAGTCCGGTGTAGAGGATCGTGATGAGTCCCGCGGCGGCGCGCACGGCGGCGGCGTCGCGGCCGCCGATGGCGCGGGTGGTCCCGGCGGCGGCCTTGGCGAGCCGCCAGAACACGACCAGGGTCAGTGCGAGCGGGGCGACGCTGAGGTGGAGCGGTCCGATGTCGACGGGCACGCCGTGCCCGGAGAGCCAGGCGATCCCGGCGGCGGCCGCGACGGAGGCGACGGACCCTTCGGCGCCGGCCTGCCACCAGCCGAGGATGACGATCACGAGGATCGGCGTGAAGACCACCGTGGCGGCCCAGACGGTCGTGGCGAGCGCGGACGCGAAGAGCGCTCGCGGGCGTTTCGGCCTGGTGCGCTTGGCGTATGCGGCGGTGTCGACGACTTCGGTGGGGGCCGTGCGGCCGCGCGGCGGGGCGTCCACGGCCGCACCGTCCGCGCGGCGGGGGTCGCTGATGCGCCCCTTCGGCGACGCTTGCGAGCCGTCGATCGGCACGGTGTCCCGCTGTGCGGACCCTGCTCTGCCAGGGCGTCGGTTCGGTCGTCGCTCCACGCCGACCAGTCTGTCACAGCCGGGCACGTGGAGGACGGTTCCCGTCCACGGCTTCGGAATGCGAGGATGGCAATCGAACGTCCGGCTACTGGGGCCGGCCGGGAGGAGGCAGCACATGGAAGGTCCGGGCGACTTCTACGCGACGGTCGACGTGGTCGACGTGGTCGACGGGGACACGTTCCGCGCGGTCATCGACGGCGAGAAGGTCCGCGTGCGCATCATGGGGATCAACTCCCCCGAGTCCGGCGGCTTCCGCGAGGAGGAGGACTGGGGCGCCGAGGCGAAGGTCTACGCGCGCAACAAGCTCGAGGGCCGCACCGTGCACCTCTTCACCGACCCGGGCGACCCGGCCTACGACCAGTACGACCGCCTCCTCATGCACGTGGTCATGGAGAACGGCATGAACTACGCGGTCCTCGCGGTCGCGGAGGGCATGGCGCACACGTACATCCTGCGCCACCAGGAACTCGTCATCGGCGACACGCTGCGCAAGGCGGAGAAGCTGGCGAAGGCCGAGCGGCGCGGCATGTGGGCCTCCAAGGCCCACGACTGACGCACGCGCGAACGCGGGCGCTCCCTTGAGGAAAGGGAGCGCCCGCGTTCGCGTTCGTCAGGCTTCGGAGGTCGCCGGCTCCTGCACTCCGACGGTCGCGGGCGTACAGCCACGGCTGCACCGCCGCCGCGATGATGCCGCCGACGAGCGACGCGACGAGGAACACCCGCACGTGGTCGAGCGGCGTGCCCCCGGAGAACAGCGCTATGACAACGAATGCGCAGCCGCCGGCCCCCGGTCAGGACAGGCCGAGCTTGAGCAGCAGCGCTCGATCCAGGCTTTCGATCTCATCGAACTCCAATGCGCCCATGAAGTCACCGAGTCGCCCGTGGTCGGTACGGCCTGGTCAGGCGCGTTCGAGATAGTGGAGGACGGCGGCGACGCGGCGGTCGGTCTGGTCGTCCGGGGTGAGGTCGAGCTTGAGGAAGATGTTGCGGATGTGCTTGTGGACGGCGTTCTCGGTGATGAAGAGGCGCTGGGCGATCGCCTGGTTGCCGAGGCCTTCGGCCATGACCGAGAGGACCTCCTTCTCGCGCGGCGTCAACCGCTCGATCGGGTCGTCGGCGCGGCGCTGCGCGAACAGCTGGGCCACGACCTCGGGGTCGATCGCGGTGCCGCCCTTGGCGACACGGTGGAGCGCCTCGACGAAGGCGTCGACGCGGCCGACGCGTTCCTTCAGGAGGTAGCCGACGCTGCGCGCGCCGTCCGCGAGGAGGTCCGTGGCGAAGCTCTGCTCCACGTAGGCGGAGAGGACGAGGACCGCGAGGCCCGGGTGGGCGCGGCGGGCGGCGACGGCCGCTTTGATGCCCTCATCGGTGTGGGTCGGCGGCATCCGCACGTCCACGACCGCGATCTCGGGCCGGTGCTCCTCGACGGCGGCGAGGAACTCCTCGGGCCCGCCGACGGTGGCGACGACCTCGAAGCCCTCGCCTTGGAGGACGAGGTTCAGGCCCTCGCGCAGGAGGAAGTCGTCCTCGGCGATCACGATCCGCATGGCAGCTCCACTCTGATCTCGGTCGGCCCGCCGGCGGGGCTCTGGACGGCCACGGTCCCGTCGAGCGCTTCGACGCGCCGCGCGATGCCCGCGAGGCCGGAGCCTCCGGCGGCGTCGGCGCCGCCGCGGCCGTCGTCGGACACGGTGACCGTGAGCGTATTCCCCTTGCGCCGCACCTCCACCGAGGCACTGGACGCACGGGAGTGCTTGGCCACGTTCGTCAGGGACTCGGCGACCACGAAGTACGCGGTGGCCTCGACGCTCGCCGGGCAGCGGCCCTCCACGTCGACCTCGAGCGTGCACGGCACCGCGCAGTCGGAGGCCAGCGCGCTGAGCGCTCCGGCGAGGCCGCGGTCCTCGAGGACGGGCGGGAGGATCGAGCGGACGACGGCGCGCAGTTCGGCGAGCGCGCCTTCGACGGTGTCCTGGGCGCGTTCGAGGATCTGGTCGGCGCGTTTCGGGTCGCGTTCGATCTCGCGGCGGGCCGCGCCGATGAGGACGTTGACGCCGACGATGCGGTTCTGCGCGCCGTCGTGCAGGGCCCGTTCGATGCGGCGCAGTTCGACGGCGTGCGCGTCGAGGGCGGCGGCGCGGGTGGCGGTGAGGCGCGCGACCTTCTCGGAGAGGTCCATGCCGGGGTCGGGGCCGAGGAACGCGACGCCGGGGCGGGCCTGGAGGTCGAGGATCTTGGTGCCGTAGAGGATCCAGAGGGCGAACACGGCAACGCCGGTCGCGCAGCCGAGGAGCGCGGCGGTCGCGGTGTCGGCGGAGACCAGGCCGTTGAGGATGTTCTGCTCGGAGTCGGGGGCGAAGACCCACCACAGCGGGTAGGTGACGTCGTGGACGGCGGTGAAGGGCATCTGGAGGAGCAGCGCGCCGAGGATGAGGCCCCAGGTGCCGTGGATGGCGAGCCAGGTGAGGTCGCGGCGCACGCTCGGGTCGGCCCTGAGCTCGCGGAACGTGCGCGGCGTGTCGATGTAGGGCCCGAGGTAGGGGGTCTTGACCTCGTGGCCGAGGCGGCGCAGGCGGGCGCGTTCGAGCCCCGCGACGGTGCGCACCCAGCGGGCCATGGGGCGGATGAGGAACCGGCCGATGCCGAGGAACGCGAGCACGGTGGTGAGCAGGAGCAGGGGGATCGTGTACAGCGCGAGGAACGCGAAGCCGGCGCCGACGATGCCGTACCCGGTGGCGCGCAGGGCCGCGAGGAGCAGCGCCCACAGGTCCGCGGCCTCGCCTTCGGGGCGCACCTGCGCGTCGATCCAGGCCTTGGCCCGCCGCATCCGCTCGCGGATCATCCACGCCCCCTTTCCCAGGTCGTCCGGTCGACTCTGAAAGCTACCCGGCGCCGCCCGGATCGTCGGTAGAGCTGGCTGTACCACCGGGCCTGCACCAGGCCCCACCTGCGATCGGCAAGCCAGCCGCATTGGGCGGGAGGCCGTTTCGCCATAGCGTTCTCCTCAACCGATCCCGTTGGGGGGAACCATCATGAACGACCAGTACCGCATCACCGAGACGCCGCCGCAACAGCAGGCGGTCGGGCACTTCACGATCATGACCGTCGTGCTGTGGATCGGCGTCGTCGCCGGCGCCGTCCTCAACACCGGCCTGCAGGCCGTGGGGCTGCCGCTCGTGGCCGTCCCGTTCGGGGCGGTCGCCGTGGCCTGCGGCATCGCGCTCATCGTGCGGGCCGTGAAGATGCGGGGACGCCGATGAGCATGCTCACCGCCCCTCGCCCCGACCTGCGCACCGACACGGGCCGCCCGCCGGCGCTGCTGCTGCGCGAGGTCACCAAGACGTACGACGGGGCGCACCACGCACTCGACCGGGTCTCGCTGGAGGTGCGGCGCGGCTCGTTCCTCGCGATCATGGGCCCTTCGGGGTCGGGGAAGTCGACGCTGCTGCACTGCGCGGCCGGGCTCGACACGCCGACCTCCGGGGAGGTGCTGATCGGCGGGACCGCGATCGCGAAGCTCGGCGAGAACCAGCGGACCCGGTTGCGGCGCAGCCGGATCGGGTTCGTGTTCCAGTCGTACAACCTGCTGCCGTCGTTGACGGTGGAGGAGAACCTGACGCTGCCGCTGCGCCTCGCCGGGACGCCGGCGGACCGCCGCTGGCTCCTGGACCTCGTTGAGCGCGTGGGCATCGCGCATCTGCTGCACCGCCGGCCCGGGGAGCTCTCGGGCGGCCAGCAGCAGCGGGCGGCGATCGCGCGTTCGCTGGCGGCGCGCCCGGAGGTGGTGTTCGCGGACGAGCCGACGGGGGCGCTCGACCTGGACACCGCCGCCGAGGTGCTCGACCTGCTGCGCGAGCTCGTGGACGACTCGGGACAGACCGTGGTCATGGTCACCCACGACCCGGCCGCGGCGGCCCGCGCGCACGCGACGGCCGTGGTCGCGGACGGCCGCATCGAGCACTACCTGCCCGGCGCCGGCGCCGAAGACCTCGCGGCGCTCCTGGCCGGGTTGCGGAAGCGCTGAACCGTGCCGACCACTCGACGCGAACCCCGGAAGGCCTCGCCCGCCTTCCCGATGCTCGGCCCCTCACTCTCGATGGCCCGCAAGCGGATCGGCGGCCTCATCGCCGTCGCCTGCGCCGTCATGGGCGGGGCGGCGATGGTGACCGCCACGGCGGTCCTCGCCGAGACCGGCGTGTCCTCACACCTGCCCGCCGACCGGCTCGCCGCCGCCGATCTCATCATCGCGGCCGACCAGGCCTACCCGCTGCCCGAGAACCCCGACCTGCCGTTCGGCGAGCGCGTGCCCGTCCCGGCCGACCTCGCGGCGCAGGCCGCGGCCGTGCCGGGCGTCGCCTCGGCCGTCCCTGACCTCTCCTTCACGGTCGACCTCGGCGGCTCGACGCTCGAAGGCCACAACTGGCAGACCTCGTCCACAGACCCTGTGGACGGCGAGGCCCCGGACGGGCCCGGCGAGCTCGCGCTCGACACCGAGACGGCCGCAGCGCAGGACCTCGCGGTCGGCGACACGGTCACCGTGACCACCGCGTCCGACACCGGCGACTACGCCGTCACCGGCCTCGTCGACGCGCCCGGCGTCCACTTCGACCCCGCGACCGCGACCGCGCTCGCCGCGCATCCCGGCGGCGGGGTCGACCTCATCGCCGTCACCGTCGACGGCGACCTCGACACCGTCGCCGCGGACCTCCGCGAAGCCCTTGCGGGCCGAGGCGTCAACGTGATCACCGGCGACGCGATCGGCGACGCCGAGACCATCGCGGGCGGCACCGCCCTCGCCGAACTCATCGCCCTCGCCGGGGCCCTCAGCGGCACCGTCGTGCTCCTCGTCGGCTTCATCACCGCCGGCGCGCTCTCCGTCTCGGTCGCCAACCAGCGCCGCGACCTCGCGCTCCTGCGCGCCGTCGGCGCCACCCCGCGCCAAGTCCGGCGGCTCATCGCCACGCAGGCCAGCGCCGCGGCGCTCGTCGCGCTCGTTCCCGGCGTCGCCCTCGGCTACGTCGTCGCGGAACGCTTCATCGCGGTCCTCACCGAAGCCGGGATCGTCCCGAACTCGCTTCCCTTGGCGCTCAGCCCGATCAGCGGCGTCGCCGCCGCGGTCCTGCTGCTCGTCACCGTCCAGCTCGCGGCGCGCGGCGCCTCCCGGCGGGCCTCGAAGATGTCCGCGACCGAAGCCGTCGCCGAGTCCCGCGCCGAACCGCGCCGCCCCGGCGCGGGCCGCACCGTCGCCGGTTTCGCCCTGCTGGGCATCGCGCTCGCGCAGTCGGCGCTGCCGCTGTTCGTGCGCAACGAGGCCGCGTTCATCTCAGCCGCCACCGCGACGATGATGGCCGTCATCGGCTTGGCCCTGGCCGGACCGGTGATCGTCCGCGGCGTCACGGGCGTCGTCCGCAAGCGCCTCACCGGGGCCACGCCCGCGCCGATCTGGTTGGCGGTCAACAACAGCCACGCGTTCTCGCTGCGCACCGCCGGGCAGGTCACGGTCCTGGCGCTCGCCATCGGGCTCACGACCACCCAGCTGTACAGCCAGACCACGCTCTCGCGGACCATCGCCGGGGAACTCGCGGCCGGGACCGCCGCGGACGCCACCGTCACCGGCCCGGTCACCGCCGACGACATCGCCGACCTCGCCACGCAGAACGGCGTCGACGCCGCCGTGCCGCTCGTCGCGACCACCGTGATCCGCGAGTACGACGTCATGGGCGACACCGAAGCCGAGGTCACCCCGACGCTCGCGCTCGGGCCCGGCGCCGACCGCGTCATCGACCCCGGCGTCACGGAAGGCAGCCTCGCCGACCTGCGCGGCGACACCGTCGCCGTCAGCACCGCCACCGCGGGCCTCTGGGACGTGGGCGTCGGCGACCGGCTCGAACTCGTGCTCGCCGACGGCGCGACCGCCGAAGCCGCCGTCGTCGCCGTCTACGAACGCGGCTTCGGGTTCGGCGGGCTCATCGCCTCCACCGACCTCCTCGCCGCGCACAGCGGACCGCGCCTCTACGACACCGTCCTCGTCGACGGCGACACCGAGGCCGCGACCGCCTGGGCCGCAACGCAACCGGGCGTGAGCGCCGCCGCGGGCGACACCGCGCTGCGCGCCCCCACCGGGTTCAGCCCCGACCAGTGGATCAACCTCCTGGTCATGTTCGCCATGACCGGGTACGTGCTCCTCGGCGTCGGCAACAGCCTCGCCGCCGCCACCACCAGGCGGCGCGGCGAGTTCGCGGCGCTGCGCGTCATCGGCGCGACCCCGCACCAGATCCGCCACATGGTCCGCCGGGAGGCCGCGATCACCGCCGCGATCGCCGTCGGCGCGGGCCTGCTCATCTCCGTGCTCCCGATGTCCTTGCTGGGCATCGGCTTCATGGGGCGGCCGTGGCCGCAGGGCCCGCTGTGGGTGATCCCCGCGGTCGCCGTGATCACCACCTTCATCGCGTACGCCGCCGTCGCGATCCCCACCCGCCAGGCATTGCAGGTGCCGCCGACGATGCTGCTGGCGGCCGTCGACTGAAATCCAGGGAACCGGGAAACACCGTGGGGGCCACCGAGATCGGTGGCCCCCACGGTGTGTGGGTGTTGACGGTGCTTATGGAGTTAGGCGGCTTCGATGGCCGCGCGGCGGCCCAGCAGCGCGGTGGCGCTGGCGACCAGGCCGACGATCGCGACGACCGTGACGAGGTAGAGGCCGGGGCGGTACTGGTCGAGGTTCGTGGCGACGCCGCCGGAGATCAGGCCGGTGGCGATGGCCAGGACGACCGCGCCGCCGATCTGGCCGGAGGTCTGGACGAGGCCGGAGGCCAGGCCCTGCTCGTCGTCCGCGATGCCTTCGGTGGCCTGCACCATGGTGGCCGAGAAGCCGATGGCGAAGCCGAGGCCCAGCAGCAGGAACGCGGGCAGGTAGTCCACGAAGTACGCGGGGGTCGGGTCGCCGGCGCGGAGGATGAACCAGAGGTAGCCGAGGACGAACGAGGTCATCGAGGCGATGATCATAGGGGTGGTGCCGAAGCGGTCGATGACCTTGCCGGCCTGCGGGGACAGGATCGCGACGATGACACCGGTGGGAGCCAGCGCGAGCGCCATCTGGAGCGGGCCCCATTCGAGCGTGTTCTGCAGGTACAGGGACACGATCGTCTGGAAGGAGATGTAGGAGCCGAAGATCGCCATCGCGGCGAGGTTCGCCCGCACGATCGACTTGACCCTCAGGATGCCGAGCCGGATCAACGGCTCGCGGATCTTGTTCTCCACCACCAGGAACGAGGCGATGAGGACGACGGCGGCGGCCGTGGTGGCGATGGTGACGGGCGTGAAGCCGGTCTCAGGGACCGTGACGATGGTGTAGACCGCGGCGAGCATGCCGCCGGTGAGGAGCGCGGCGCCGCCGAAGTCGATGCGGCCGTGCTCGCCTTCGCTCTTGGGGACCACGAAGAAGGCCAGGATGATCACGCCGACCACGAGGACCGTGGGCACGTAGAACGTCAGTCGCCAGTCGATGCCGGTGAGCACGCCCGAGACGATGAGGCCCGAGGCGTAGCCGGTGGCGCCGAAGACGGTGAAGAAGGACAGCGCCTTGTTGCGGTCGTGGCCTTCCTTGAAGGTGGTGGTGATGATCGAGAGCGCGGCCGGGGCGGTGAACGCGGCGGCGACGCCCTTGACGATGCGCGAGGCGATGAGCAGGCCCTCGTGGTCGACGAGGCCGCCGACGAGGGAGGCGACGCCGAAGACGACGAGTGCGCTCAGGAAGACCTTGCGGCGTCCGAGCAGGTCGGCCATGCGTCCGCCCAGGAGGAGGAGCCCGCCGTAGCCGAGGATGTAGCCGTTGACGATCCACTGCAGCGAGCTGGTCTCGAGGCCGAGTTCGGCGCCGATGGAGGGGAGCGCGACGCCGACCATGGAGACGTCGAGCGCGTCCAGGAACATCGCGAGGCCGGCGACGAAGAGGACCGCCCAGAGCTTGGGTCCCCATCTGCTCGGGGCATGTGGTTCGGGATCGGGGGTGCCGGGGGTGGTGTCGTCGGTGCGGGGTTGGGTTTCGGTGATCGTCATGCCGAGAACCATACATGCACGCGCATTGGATGTCAACGCATCTAATGAGTGGACATTAAATGTCTTGACATGGTAATCTCCTGGTCATGGAGGCTGAATCTGAAGTCGACGTATGCGCCAAGTGGTCTGAAACACTCCGCGTGTACCACAACACGTCCTGCGAGCTCGAGAACGAGCTGCAGTCCCGCCACGAGCTGGGGCTGAGCGAGTTCGAGGTGCTGCTGATCCTGGGCCGCACGTGCGGCGACCAGGCAGAGGGGAAGGCGAAGATGAAGGACATCGAGGCCGAGATGTACCTCAGTCAGAGCGCCTTGTCCCGCACCGTCACCCGCTTGGAGAAGGCGGGGCTCGTGACGCGCGCCGCGTGCGACTTCGACCGCCGCGCCAACTTCCTCATGCTCACCCCTTCGGGCCGCGAGCGGTTCGAGGCGGCCAAGCCGACGCACCGGGCGGTGCTCGTCAAGCACCTGACGGACACGGGCGCTTCTGAGCGGGCGGCGTCCTGCTCGTAGCGATCCCTGTGGGCGCGTGACGATCACGCTCCGGGCTGGACGGGTTTCCCCGGCCTTCAGCCTCGGTCGGTATGGTGAAGGCGAGAGCAGTCACAACCGATCCGGCCCGTGGAGCGTGGATGCAATGACTCCCCCAGAGAACGAACGACCTGACGACGAGGACGGCGGCACCTTCAAGCTGAAGCCCGGCGCCGCAGGCCCGGCGGGCGGCGCACCCGCGCCGGCGCCGGCCGACGAGTCCGGTCTCGACCGCACGATGAAGATCCAGCGGCAGGGAGGCGCCCCCGCGGGCGCCTCGACTCCGCCGCCGCCGCCGTCGCCGCTCGGCAACCCGACCGGTCCGGCGGACCCGAACGTCGCCTCCTTCGCGGAGACCACGGTCATGCCGCAGCAGGGCGGTTCGCAGACCGGCTTCCAGCCGGCTTCGCAGCCCCCGCAGCAGAACCCGCTCGGCAGCGGCCCGATCCCGCAGCCGCAGCAGCCGTACGGCCAGCAGCCGCAGCCGTTCCCGGGCCCGCCGCCCCAGCAGCAGCCCGGCTTCCCGCAGCCGCAACCGGGTGTGCCGCAGGGTGAAGCGCCCGACGGCATCAAGCGCATCGGCCTGATGGTGCTCATCGCCGCGGGCGTGGGCGTGCTCGCCAACATCGTCTCCATCGCGATGTACCCGCTCGGCGCGGGCTTCTCGGTGGTCGGCATCCTGCTCGCCCTCGTGTGGGGCGCGTACGGCTGGTTCCTGCCGAAGGGCGCGATCACCTCGGGCGGCCTGCGCATGACCGGCATCGTCTTCATCATGATCGGCGCGGGGTTCTCGATCATCGGGCTCTTCACGTCGTTCGCGACCATGGCGCTCGTGCCGGCTGCCGGCGCGGTCTCGCTCATCCAGAGCCTCATCCTCGCCGGCACCCTGGGCTACGCGTCCTTCATCTACTTCAAGGACCAGGCCGTCAAGGACTACATCAAGGGCGCCCCGGCCATGGCCGGCGGCTACCCGCCGGCGGGGTACCCGCAGCAGCCGTACGGCCAGCAGCCGCCCGCCGGCTACGGCCAGCCCGGTCCGCAGCAGCCCCAGCAGCAGCCGGGCGCGTACCCGCCGCCGCCTCCGGGCTACGGCCAGCAGGGTCAGCAGCCGCCGCAGGCCCCCTACGGCGGTTAGGCCTTCCGCCTCACGCCGGTCGCGACTAAGCTCACTCGTAAGCAACGGCCGCGGGGGGCCGCGGGGGCGGCAGGAGGCCGGGGGGGCGGGGCGGCGCCGAGGGGGCG
>NZ_JAPZVQ010000002.1:41213-141839 GCF_027622945.1 Glycomyces lechevalierae
CGCGGGCCGCACCTACCCTCACTGTAACCCACCGCCCGGGCCCCGCACGGTTCGCCAAGAGCGCCGTGCGTGCCGCGGCCTCCTGTACGAGGAGGTACATCAATGTCCGCTACACCGATCAGGGTGGTCGTCGCGAAGGTCGGGCTCGACGGGCACGACCGGGGCGCGAAGGTCGTGGCGCGGGCGCTGCGCGACGCGGGCATGGAGGTCGTCTACACCGGCCTCCACAACTCCCCCGAGCAGGTCGTGGCGACCGCGCTCGCCGAGGACGCGGACGCGATCGGCCTGAGCATTCTCTCCGGCGCGCATATGACGCTGTTCCCGCGAGTACTGCGACTACTCGACGAAGCGGATGCGCGCGACATCGTCGTCTTCGGCGGCGGCATCATTCCCGACCAGGACGCGGCGGAACTGCGCGAAGCCGGAGTGGCCGCGATATTCGGTCCCGGGGCCTCGACGCAGGTGATCGCCGAATGGGTGCGCGACCATGTTCCCTCGCCCGGTGTCGCCTCACCCGATCAGGGCCGTCCCGCAGCCGTCTGACCGGCATTCACCTGCGGAAACGCCCTGGCCAAAAAATTCTCTGAGAAGACCGTAACCGGCCGCGAGCGCCCTCGTTCTTAATAGTGTCGGACGCAGTGCAATACAGCGGAAGACGCATCGGCAGCGGGCCGAAAGGCCGCTATTGAGAAAGACCGCCGCGGCACCGGGAGTTCACTCTCGGTACGGATCGCGGCAATATCGCACGGTTTGTAGAGCTGTGCCACAAACTGCCGATGCCCTGTCGATTGAGGGGTGGCGATAGGGCATCGTGCCTAAGGGAGTCAAGCCTTTGAGGGGTGGGCTTGATTCCCGCTAAGGGGACCGGACGCCTGAGGGGTGCGTCCGGTCCCCGCCTCTATGCCCCGTTCCGCGAACCGCCCGGGGTCGTCGCCGCCGCCCGAACCGGCGCACCCGGCCGCCGCGATCCCGCTCCGGCGCTCACTTCTCCGCTCCCGGGCCGTGAAGGCCCTGCACGGGCCCGTGTCAACGGCTTTTCAGCCTGACTCGTCACACCGGCGCAATGCCGGGCGTAACCGCCCCGTGCCTGGGATTACCCTGCGATTACGGGCACCTGTACCCGAACCCCGCCCACCGGCGGGGACGGCCGGGCCCGGTCAAAGAAGACTAGCTAGTGGAGCGGACTCTACAGTGGATCTGTACGAATACCAGGGCCGCGCACTGTTCGCCCGGCACAACGTGCCGGTACTGGACGGCGGCGTCGCCACCACCACGCAGGAGGCCGTGGAGCTCGCTGAGCGCCTCGGTGACCGGGTGGTCGTCAAAGCACAGGTGAAGGTCGGCGGCCGAGGCAAGGCGGGCGGCGTCAAACTCGCCGACAACGTCGACGAGGTCAAGACCCACGCCACCAACATCCTCGGCATGGACATCAAGGGCCACACCGTCGAGAAGGTCATGCTCACCGTGACCGCCGACATCGACGAGGAGTACTACTTCTCCTACCTGCTCGACCGGGCGAACCGCACCTTCCTGTGCATCGCCTCGACCGCGGGCGGCATGGAGATCGAAGAGGTCGCGCACACCGCGCCCGAGAAGGTCGTGAAGCTCCCGATCGACGCCGGCGTCGGCGTCACCCCGGAGATCGCGGACGACATCGTCACCAAGGCGGGCTTCCCCGAGGACCTGCGCGACCAGCTCGTCGACGTGTTCGTCAAGCTCTGGGGCGCGTTCGTGTCCGAGGACGCGACGCTCGTCGAGGTCAACCCGCTCGTGCGCACGCCCGAGGGCAAGATCCTCGCGCTCGACGCGAAGGTCACCCTGGACGAGAACGCGGACTTCCGCCACCCCGAGAACGCCGAGTTCGAGGACAAGTCGGCGGTGGACCCGCTCGAGCAGCGCGCCAAGGACTCCGGCCTGAACTACGTGAAGCTCGACGGCTCCGTCGGCATCATCGGCAACGGCGCCGGCCTGGTCATGTCCACCCTCGACGTCGTGTCCTACGCCGGCGAGAACCACGGCGGCGTCAAGCCCGCGAACTTCCTCGACATCGGCGGCGGCGCCTCTGCCGCGGTCATGGCGAACGGCCTCGAAGTGGTCCTCTCGGACCCGCAGGTCAAGTCCGTGTTCGTGAACATCTTCGGCGGCATCACCGCCTGCGACGAGGTCGCCCGAGGCATCCTCGGCGCCCTCCAGACCCTCGCCGACCGCGGCGAGAACGTCACCAAGCCGCTCGTCGCCCGCATCGACGGCAACAACGCTGAAGAGGGTCGCCAGATCCTCGCCGACGCGAACCACCCGCTCATCACCGTGGTCGAGACCATGGACGCCGCGGCCGACAAGGCCGCCGAGCTCGCGAACAAGGGGGCCTAGTCCAATGGCGATCTTCCTCAACGAGAACAGCAAGGTCATCGTCCAGGGCATGACCGGCTCCGAAGGCATGAAGCACACCCGCCGCATGCTCAAGGCCGGCACCGAGATCGTGGGCGGCGTCAACCCGCGCAAGGCCGGCACGAAGGTCGACGTGGACGGCGTGAGCCTCCCCGTGTTCGCCTCCGTCGCCGAGGCCATCGCCGAGACCGGCGCGAACACCTCCGTCGTGTTCGTGCCCCCGGCGTTCTGCAAGGCCGCCGTCATCGAGGCGATCGACGCCGAGATCGAGCTCGCGATCGTCATCACCGAGGGCATCCCGGTGCACGACTCCGTGACCTTCTGGAACTACGCCGAGGCCAAGGGCAACAAGACCCGCATCGTGGGCCCGAACTGCCCCGGCATCGCCTCCCCCGGCAAGTCGAACGCGGGCATCACCCCGGCCGACATCACCGGCACGGGGCCGATCGGCCTCGTCTCCAAGTCGGGCACGCTGACCTACCAGCTCATGTACGAGCTGCGGGACCTCGGCTTCTCGACCTCCGTCGGCATCGGCGGCGACCCGGTCATCGGGACCACCCACATCGACTGCCTCAAGGCGTTCGAAGAGGACCCGGAGACCAAGGCGATCGTCATGATCGGCGAGATCGGCGGCGACGCCGAGGAGCGCGCGGCCGAGTACATCAAGAACCACGTGACGAAGCCGGTCGTCGGCTACATCGCCGGTTTCACCGCCCCCGAAGGCAAGACGATGGGCCACGCGGGCGCCATCATCTCCGGTTCGGCCGGCACCGCCGAGTCGAAGAAGGAAGCCCTCGAGGCCGCCGGCGTCAAGGTCGGCAAGACCCCGAGCGAGACCGCGCGCCTCATGCGCGAGGTCATCGAGAACCTCTAAGGGCCGCAGAGCAACACAAAGGGCCGGACGGCGTCGACCGTCCGGCCCTTCGCCATATCCGTTGCGCGCGTATCGATCCGGCCGCCGGGATGTACCGGACCGGCCACGGACGGTCCCCGGCGCGCCCGCGGTCACTACCATCAGGGCATGCCCGACGAGCCCCCGTCCCCCGCCCGCCGCAGACCCGCCCGCACCGCCGCCACGGTCGGGTGGGCGCTGCTGCCGCTGGTCCCCGTGCTCGGCGGCACGCTCGCGACCGCCCTCGCCGCCGGGCGGCGCCCCTCCTGGACCACCGCCGTACCGCTGGTCCTCTACCCGGCCTCGCTGGTCGCGTTCGTCGCGTTCATCATGCCGTTCCCCGTCGGCGAGAGCCCGGTATGGGCCGACGCGCTCGCGTTCGTGTCGCTGTTCGCCTCCACGGTCGGCGCGAGCGCGCACCTGTTCGCCATCCGCCGATACGTCTGGGCCCCTGTGGAAACGCGCCCGCCTTCGCCCCCGAAGCAGCCCCGGCAGCGGAAGCCGGCCGTCGCCGGCCCGGACTGGGTCTCGCCCGCGCTCGACCGGGCGGCGCGGCTCCGCGAGGACGCCCGGCGCCTCGCCGAAGGCGACCCGGCGCTGGCCAAGCGCAACGGGATCGGCCGCCCCGAGCTGCCCCGGCAGGTCGACGACGGCGGGCTCGTCGACCTCAACCACGCGCCGGTCGAGGTCCTGCGGGAACTGCCCGGGTTCAACGAGTCGACCGCGCGGCGCGTCCGCGAACGCGTGGAGCGCTTGGGGCCCTTCCACGGCATCGACGAGGTCATCGTCGAGATCGACATCGCGCCGGGCTTCGAGAAGCACATGCGGGAGTACGCCCTGTTCCTCCCCTAGCCCGGCTTCGCGTCTACTGTGGCTTGAAGTACAGCGAGAACCTGCGCGCGCCCTCCGCGCCGGAGGCGAAGCCCATGTGGAGCCGCGGGGTCGAGGTCGACTGGACCGCGATGCCTTCGGGCTCACGGTAATCGAGGGAGTACGCGGCCTCGGTGCGGCGGCGCTCGACGAGCTTCCCGGTGCGCACGTCCACACAGGAGAGGCGCGTGTTCCCCTTCCCTGACGGCGGGTTCGCGCCCGACTCGGCGGTGTAGGCGGTGCCGGTGAGCTGGTAGACGTAGTCGCCGTGGAGGCACCAGCCTTGCAAGACCTCGCCGTCGTCGATCCCCGTCTGCGTGAAGGTGTGCAGCGGTGAGAAACGCTGGTTCTTGAGGTCGGCGAGCTTGAACACCCGGTAGTTCATGGTGCTGCCCGAGCGGTAGCGGATGGCGATGCGGCCGTTGCGCGCGTCGATGCTCGGGGTGTTGCTGGTCGACCCCGCGTGGGCGCGGTAGACCGGCAGGGAACTCGAGCCGTACGTCAGGGTCTTCGCGTTGGCGAACGTGAAGCGGGTGACCGCGCGGCCGTAGCCGGAGCCGCTGTTGTTGTCGGTCTCGGTCCAGATCCACGGGGTCGAGCCTTCGAGTTCGACGCCCATCGCGACGCCGTGCCCGAAGCCCTTGAGGGTCATGTACCCGAGCTTCGCGCCCGCGTGGTCGAGCTTGGTGAGCACGAGGTTCCCCGCGAGCTCGTCGCCGGTGGCCTGGAGGACGTACAGGTGCTCGTTGGTGTCGTCGAACGCGAACGACTGGAGCACCGTGGTGTGGTGGAGGGCCTTCTCGCGCAGGAACTTCTGCGCGCCCTTGTCGAGGTCGAAGACGCCGCCGGGAGTGTCGGCCCGGGCGAGCGGACTCCACAGGAAGCCGGCGCCGAGGGCGAGCGCGGAGGCGGCACCGGCGCCCCCGAAGAGCAGGGAGCGGCGCCGGAGCCGGGGAGCGGGACGGTCGGTCATGAACGGAGCCTTCCAAGTCGGGGGCATACGCCTACAAGCACTCGTACGCCGTAGTCCGCCCACTCCGTTGCAAGACCGGACCGAGGCCCGTGGGCGTGTCGGCGCCGCCGCGCAGTACATTGACGGCGGGCACTAGCCGCGCGGCCAGTTGGGCCGCCGTGACGCGTTGGGAGAGGCCGATGACCGAGGGCAGTACGTTCTTCACGAATGCCGCCGTGCTCGACACCGCCGCCGGGGAGATCACGCGCGGGCAGCGCGTCCTGGTGCGCGGCAACGAGATCGCCGCCGTCGGGCCCGACCTCGAGACGCCCGGTGACGCCCGCGTCCTCGACCTCGCCGGGAAGACCCTCATGCCCGGACTCATCGACTGCCACGCGCACGTCAACGCCCACACCGCGAACCTCGCCGGGCTCGCCGACGAGTCGCCCGCGTACGTGGCCCTGAAGGCCGCCAACGAGATGCGGGAGATGCTGCACCGCGGCTTCACCACCGTGCGCGACCCCGGCGGCGCCGACTTCGGCCTGCACGAGGCCCTCGCCGAAGGCGTCATCGAGGGCCCGCGCCTGTACTTCGGCGGGAAGGCCCTCTCGCAGACCGGCGGCCACGGCGACGGACGCCCGCGCGGCCGCGCCGTCCGCGAGGACCACCAGTGCTGCCCCGACCTCTCCACGGTCTGTGACGGGGTGGACGAAGTCCGCAGGGCCGCCAGGGAACAGCTCCGCACCGGCGCGCACCACGTCAAGATCATGCTCTCCGGCGGCGTCGCGTCCCCGACCGACCGGATCGACTCGACCCAGTTCTCGATCGAGGAGATCCGCGCGATCGTCGAAGAGGCCGAGGCCGCCAACCGGTACGTCGCCGGGCACGCCTACACCGCGCGGGCCATCAACCGCGGCCTCGCCGCCGGGGTGCGGTCGATCGAGCACGGCAACCTCCTCGACGAGTCCAGTGTGGAACTGTTCTTGGAGCACGACGCGTTCCTGGTGCCCACCTTGGTGACCTACGAGCGCATGGCCGTCGAAGGCGCCGACTACGGGCTCCCCGCGGCCAGCCGCGAGAAGAACCCCATCGTCCTCGAAGCGGGCCTGCGCGCACTCGAGATCGCCCACCGCGCCGGCGTCAACATCTGCTACGGCTCGGACCTGCTCGGCGGCATGCGCCGACACCAGTTGCAGGAGTTCGCGATCCGCGGCGCGGTCATCCCCGCCGCCGACGTCATCCGCTCCGCCACCGTCACCGCCGCGCGGCTCCTCGGCGAGTCGGGCCGCCTCGGCCAGATCGTCCCCGGCGCCCTCGCCGACCTCCTCGTCATCGACGGCGACCCGCTCGCCGACCTCGCGGCCCTCACCGACCCCGACACGCACCTGAAGCTGATCATGCAGGGCGGCAACGTCAAAGCCGACCGCCTCGCCGCCGCCTGACGCCGCTGAACCTGGACTCGCGCGGAGGGGGCGTTTAAGCTTTGACCGAAAACACCCCTTCTTCGCATGCCGAGCCGCCCGGTGAGGAAACAGGATGCCCGCAGGACAGCTGATAGCCGACCGGTACCGGCTCGACGAGCTCATCGGCGCTGGAGGCATGGGCGAGGTGTGGCGGGCATTCGACACCGGGCTGCACCGCGACGTCGCCATCAAACTGCTGTACCGCAGCGGCTTCGAAAGCGCCGAAGCGGCGCACGCGCGGTTCGTGCGCGAAGCCCAGGCCGTCGCCCGGATCCGGCACCCCGGCATCGCCGTCCTGCACGACTTCGGCGAGGACCCCGGCCCTGACGGGCGCTCCTACCTGGTCATGGAGTACGTCGAAGGCAGGCCCCTCAGCGCCGTCCTGGCCGATGGCCCGCTGCCGCCGGACACCGCGATGCGCCTGTGCGCCGACGTCGCCGACGCGCTCGCGACCGCCCACAGCGCCGGGGTCATCCACCGGGACATCAAGCCCGCCAACATCATCGTCGGCACCGACACGCGCCCCCGGCTCGTCGACTTCGGCATCGCGCTGCTCCCCGACGAGACCGCGCTGACCGGCCCAGACGTGCGCCTCGGCACCCTCACCTACGCCTCCCCCGAGCAGATCGACGGCGAGCCGCTGACCCCCGCCAGCGACCTGTACTCGCTCGGCGTCGTCGCCTACGAATGCCTCAGCGGCGAGCCGCCGTTCACCGGTCCCAGCCTCTCCCCGGTCGTCCACGGCCACTTGCACAAACCGCCGCCCGAACTCCCCTCGGACGTCCCCGCTGGCGCCCGGAACGCGGTCATGCGGGCCCTGGAGAAAGACCCTGCCCGGCGGTGGCGCGACGCGGCCGACCTCGCGGCGGCCTGCCGCGGCGACGCCCCGGACGAGGAAACGACCCTACCGCTCGGGCCGCCACCCGCCAGCGCCCGCAACGCGCGCCGCCGCACCCTCCTCGCAGCGGCGATCGCCACCCCCATCGCCGCTGGGGCGACAGCGCTCACCCTTTGGCTCAATCAGCATCGCGACACTGACACTGATCCGCCCGAAACGGCTATTACGACCGTCCGGCACGACGGGCTCGTGATCGCTGCCCACGACGAACCGATCGAAGCGATCGTCGCCCTGCCAGGCGAGAACGGACCGGTGGCCTACACCGCCGCTGGAACCCAACTGCGGCAATGGAACCTCGCCGATGGCGCCGCCCTCGGCGCGGCCGAGACCGAGCACCCCGTCACCGCCCTGCTCCTCGCGCCCGCCCCCGGCGGCGGCGAACGCGTGATCGCCGTCGACCGCGCGTCAGGGGTATACGTCGCCGACACCGCTGCCGAGTTCACGAGGATCGGCACCGGCGCCTTTGACGCCATTGCCGCCGTATACGCGCCCCACCAGCGCGACCAATCGACCTTGCTCACCGCCATGACCCCGATGGGCTGCGCCACAGTAGACCTCGACACCGGCGCCGCGGGCCAGGGCATGATCTTCCAGCCCGGTTTCATCGACCACGCCGTCCTCGCCCCCAACCGGGGCGAACTCGCCGTCGCGCATGCCGAACCCGACGGCGCCGTCGCCCTCCACCACCCTGCCGACGGCAGCGTCGTCGGCCGCGTCCCGCCCCACCCCGACTGGGACCCCGAGACCGCCCGCACCGGCGGCCTCTGGTTCACCGAGGGCGACGGCCGCAGCCCGCGAGGACACGTCTACAACGAGACCGACCAGCGGTTCTACCAGGTCGACCTGTGGACTTACGAGGCCATCGGCGCACCGGTCGCGCTCGGGCCGGTTGGATCGGTCCACGACCTCCGCCTCCTGCCCGACGGGTCGATACTCACCATCGAAGACGGCCACGCCACCCTCACCAGCACCGAAACCGGTGCTCGCGTGCGGCTCACGGCCGCAGGCGACCCCGAACCCGTAGCCCTCGCGTCCCTCCTGACCCCCGACAGCCGGATCGCTCTCACCGGATACGCCGACGGGACTGTCAGGACGTGGCAGCTCGACTGAGCCGGGCGGCGCGCAGAGGACGGCGGCGCGGCCGAGGCTGTTGCCCTGGCCGCGCCGCTTTCATTTGTGTCCGTTCAGAGATCGCTGCGCCTTCTGCTCGATCAGAGGTCGCTGCGCCTTCTGCTCGATCAGAGATCGCTGCGCCTTCTGCTCGATCAGAGATCGCTGCGCCTTCTGTTCGATCAGAGATCGAAGTGGCAAGCCACCTTGTGGCCGCTCGCCGCCTCACGCCATTCCGGCTCGACCTCCGCGCAGATGTCCTCCGCCCAAGGGCAGCGGGTCCGGAAGCGGCAGCCGCTCGGCGGATTCGCCGGCGACGGCAGGTCGCCCTTGAGGATGATCCGCTCGCGAGTCGCCTCGACCTCCGGGTCCGGTTGCGGGACAGCCGAAAGCAGCGCCTTCGTGTAAGGGTGGCGAGGGTTCTCGTAGATCGTCTCCGAGTCCGCCTCCTCCACGAGCTTCCCGAGGTACATGACCCCGACCCGGTCCGACAGGTGCCGCACCACGGCCAGGTCGTGCGCGATCACCAGATAGGTGAGCCCGAACTCGTCCTGGAGCTCGTCGAGCAGGTTCATCACCTGCGCCTGGATCGACACGTCCAACGCGCTCACCGGCTCGTCGCACACGATCAGGTCCGGGCGCAGCATGAGCGCCCGCGCGATGCCGAGGCGCTGGCGCTGCCCGCCCGAGAACTCGTGCGGGAACCGCTCCAGCACCGACTTCGGCAGGCCCACCGCGTCGAGCGTCTCGACCGCGAGCTTGCGCCGCTCGGCCTTCGACCCGACCCCGTGGACCTTCAACGGCTCCGAGAGCAGCATGTCCACATTGTGCCGAGGGTTCAGCGAGCCCAGCGGGTCCTGGAAGACCATCTGCATCTTCGACCTGAAGCGGCGCAGGCGCTCCCCCTTGAGGGCCGTCACCTCGTCACCGCCGAGGCGGACGCGGCCCGCCGTCGGCTCCTCCAGGCGCAGCACGGCCCGCCCGAACGTGGTCTTGCCGCAACCGGACTCGCCGACCAGGCCGTACGTGCCGCCCGCGTCGATGCTCAGACCGACGCCGTCGACCGCCTGGACGTGCCCGACCGTGCGCTCCACGACGATGCCGCGCCGGATCGGGAAGTGGACCTTCAAGTCCTCCACCTCCAGCAGCGGCGACGCCGCCGGAGTCGTTGCGGCACCGGACAAGTCCGGCTCCTCCGTGCGCTGCGCCGGAACGTGCGGCTCCGTCTGCTCAGGGCTCATGCGACCTCCTCGGCCATCACGCAGCGGTGGGCGTGCACAGCCCCGACCAGTGCGGGCTCGCCGTCCACGCACGGCGCCGCGACCTTGTCGCAGCGCGGCGCGAACGCGCAGCCGTCACGCCAGCGGATCACATCCGCGATCGACCCGCGGATCGGCGTGAGCGGCTCATGGATCGGCAGGTCAAGGCGTGGAATCGAACCGAGCAGCCCCACCGTGTACGGATGCGTGGGCTTGCGGAACAGCTCGCGCACCGGCGCGGACTCCACCACCCGGCCCGAATAGAGGACGTTCACCTCGTCGCAGATCCCGGCGACCACGCCGAGGTCGTGCGTGATCATCAGCAGCGCCGTCCCCTCGGTCTCCACGAGGTCCTTCAGGAGCTCGAGGATCTGCGCCTGGATCGTCACATCGAGGGCCGTCGTCGGCTCATCGGCGATCAAGAGCCTCGGGGCGCAGGCGACCGCGATCGCGATGAGCACGCGCTGACGCATGCCGCCCGAGAGCTGATGCGGGTACTCCTTCAAGCGCCGCAACGGGTCCGGGATGCCGACCCGGTCGAGGAGGCTCGCGGCCTCCTTCGACGCCTTGTCGCCCTTGAGGCCCCGGTGGCGCTCGAGGACCTCCGTGATCTGCCTGCCGATCGGGACGACCGGGTTGAGACTCGAGAGCGGGTCCTGGAAGACCATCGCGAGGTCCTTGCCGCGGCGACGGCGCATCGCGGCCGGCGACAGCGACAACAGGTCCGTGCCGTCGAACGCGGCCCGGCCCTGCACGTCCGCGCCGCCCCGGCGGCCACGGCCGCCCGACGCCGCGACCGCCTGCGGCGCCGAAGCCGCCACTTTCAGGCCACTGTCGACAGGTTCGGCGGCGGCCGCCTGGACCGGCTCACGCGTCCTCCGGCCCCGGCCCTTCGGCAGCAGCCCCATGATCGCCAGGCTCGTCACCGACTTGCCGCAACCGGACTCGCCCACGAGCCCGACCACCTTCCCCTCGTCGACCGAGAAGGACACGCCGTCGACGGCGGTGGACGCGCCGAAGGCGACCCGCAGGTCTTCGACTTCGAGCAGTGCCACTATTCCTGCCTCCTCAGCCTCGGGTCGAGCGATTCGCGCATGGCCTCGCCCAACAGGGTGAAGCCCAGCGCCGTCACGATGATGCCCACCGCCGGATAGATCGCCAACTGCGGTGCGCCCGAAAGGAACCGCTGCGCATCAGCCAGCATCGTCCCCCACTCCGGACTCCCCGGATCCGGATTCCCCAGACCCAGGTACGACAACGCGGCCGCCTCGATGATCGCCGTCGCCAGCACCAGCGTCGCCTGCACGATCACCGGCCCCAACGAGTTCGGCAGAATATGCGACACCACGATCCGCCCCTTCGGGACACCGATCGCGATCGCCGCCAGCACGTAATCCGAATGCGCCTGCGCCAGCATCGAACCCCGCAGCAGCCGCGCGAAGATCGGAATCTGCGCCACACCCACCGCGATCATCACCGTCCGCAGCGACGGACCCAGCAGCGCCGCCACACTCAACGCCAGCAGCAGCATCGGAATCGCCAGCGCCACGTCCACGGCACGCATGATGACCGCCTCGCAGCGCTCACCCCACCGGCCGCCGAACGTGCCCGCCGCCGCCGCGACACCGCCGATGAACGCCCCCGCGATGAACCCGATGAACGTCGCCACGACACCCACCAGCAGCGTCTGACGCGCCCCCACGATCATGCGCGAGAACATGTCCCGACCCAGATGGTCCAGACCGAACCAGTTCTCCGCCCGCGGCCCCGGGAAGATGTTCTGGTTCAAGAACACCTCACGGCCCCACGTCTGCGCCGTCGGATCATACGGCGCGACCCACGGGCCCACCACCGCCACGACCACGAACAGGCCCACGATGACCGCGCCCGTGATCGCCATCGGCGACCGGCGCATCCGCCGGATCGACTGCCGCCACAGCGAACCCGTGCGCGCGTCCCGCGCGGACGCCGTCGCCTCGACCAGACGGTCGAGCTTCTCGATCTTCGCGATCGTCATTTCCGCACCCGCACTCTCGGATCGAGCAGGCCGTACGACAAGTCCACCAGCAGGTTGATCACCACATAGAACACGGCGATCACCAGGATGAAGCCCATCAGCGCCGGATAGTCCCGCTCCGTCGTCGCCTGGTACACGAACGAACCGATCCCCCCGAACGCGAACACGCTCTCCGTGAGCACCGCACCCGCGAACAGGCTGCCCAGCAGCAGACCGATGATCGTCGCGATTGGCAGCATCGCGTTCCGCATCACGTGCCGGCCCCGCACCGTCGACGGCTTGAGGCCCTTCGCGTCAGCGGTCCGCACGTAATCCTCGCCCACCACGTCGAGCACACTCGCCCGCGTGATCCGCACGATCACCGCCAACGGGATCGACGACAGCGCGAGCGCCGGAAGGATCAAGTGCTGCACGGCGTCCCACGCGATCCCGAACTCACCCGTGATGAGCCCGTCGAACACGCGCAGACCCGTCACCTCCGTGAAATCGGCCCCGGCGGTCAACCGGAACGTGGTCGGCAGCCACCCGAGCTCCTGCGCGAACACCACTTTCAACATGGCGGCCAAGAAGAAGATCGGGATGCACGTCCCCAGCAGCGAACCGGAGACCGTGCCGAAATCGATCCAAGAACCGCGGCGCTTCGCCGCCAGGTACCCGAGCGGAATGCCCAGCCCCACAGCGATCAGCATGGCGGCCAAGGAGAGTTCAACGGTGGCGGGCAGGCGCTCGGCGAGCTCCGTCGCGATCGGACGCCCGCTCGACAACGACGAGCCGAAGTCGAGGCGGACGATCCGGGACAGGAACTCGCCGTACTGGGTCCAGACCGGCTCGTCCAGACCCAGGGCGGCCCGCAGCGCCTCCCGCTGCTGGTCCGTGGCGTTCTCGGGGAGCAACCGGTTCTCGGGTCCGCCCGGAAGGGCTTTGAACCACGCGAACAGCAGCAGCGAGAGTCCCAAGAGCGCCACGGACAACTGCAGGAGGCGCTTAACGGTGTAGCGCAGCATATTCGGCTGTAATCGTCCGGTCAGGAGCCGGTGGTGAAGTAGACCTGCGCGAAGTTCTCCCGCGTCAGCGGAGAGACGTCCGGCGGGTACACGTCCGGCGCGAACGCGATCGACGGCGGCGAGGACGAGATCGGCAGACCCGGCAACTCCTCCATCACGGCCTCGTTCGCGGTCTTCCACAGCTCCACGCGGGTCGCCTGGTCAGGCTCGGTGTTCGCCGCGGCGATCGCGTCGAAGACCTCGGGGTTATCGAAGCCCCACTCGGTGGACTCGGTGGCGAACCAGGTGCCCAGGAAGTTGTACGGGTCGTTGAAGTCGCCGGTCCAGCCCAGCAGGTACAGCGGGCAGTCGCCCGAACGGGTGGTCGGGATGTAGTCGACCCACGTGATCGGCTTGGCCTCCACCGTGACACCCGCGGCCTGCAGGTCGGAGGAGATCATGTCGAAGATGTCCTTCGGCGCCGGCATGTACGGCCGGGTGACGTCCGTCGGGTAGCAGAACGTGAGGGTCAGGTCCTCCGCGCCCGCGTCGGCGAGCATCTGCTTGGCCTTCTCGGGGTCGTAGTCGTACGTGACGACGTCATCGGAGTAGCCGTCGAGGCTCGGCGGGATGAACTGGGTCGCGACCATGCCGCCGGCCGGGAGCACCGAGTTGACGATGCGCTGGCGGTCGATGGCGTAGGAGAGGGCCTCGCGGACGGCGTGGTCCTCGAGCGGGGCGTGGCTCTGCGTGTAGGTGAGGTACAGCAGGTTGAAGACGCCTCGGACGGGGACCTGGTAGCCGGCTTCGGTGAGCGCCTGGGCGTCGGCCGGGGCGGCGAGGTCGTAGCCGTCGATGTCGCCGGCCTCGAGGGCCTGGCGGCGGGCGGTCTCGTCGGAGATGGTCTTGAAGATGACCGTCTTGACCTTGGCGGGTTCGCCGAAGTAGTCGTCGTTGCGGGTGAGCACGACCTCTTGCGAGCTGTGGTCCCAGCTCTCGAGCTTGTACGGCCCGGTGCCGGCGAGGGTGCCGACGGTCTGGGTGTACTCGGGGAGCGGCGAGTCGGCGGTGGGGATCGCGGCGTCGGCGACGGCGTCGATCGAGGCCGGGCTGATGATCGAGAGCGATTCGAGGGTGAACGCGCCGGGGAAGCTCGAGGTGTACTTGCTCAGGCTGATGGTCGCGTCGAGGCCGTCTGCGGTACAGCCCTTGTAGATCGACTCGGTCTCGATGCCCATGGCCGGGTCGTTCTCGGCGAAGCCGCCGAAGATCGCGGAGTAGTAGTAGGTGAAGTTCGGGGACTGGTAGCCCGCCTTGAAGTTCGCCCAGCGGTCGAAGTTCTTGCACACCGCGGCGCCGTCGAGCGCCTGCCCGTCATGGAAGGTGACGCCCTCACGCAGGTGGAACGTCCACTCGGTGCCTTCCTCGTTCTGCTCGTAGGACTCGGCGAGACCGGGGACGGTGTCGGTGCAGTCGGCGTCGAGGAGCGTGTCGAAGACCTGGCGGTTGACGCGGAAGGTCTCGCCGTCGGAGGCGAGGATCGGGTCGAGGCTGGTCGGGTCGCCCGGGGTGCCGAACACGAACGGCTGCGATTCGTTCTTGGCCGTGTCGGCTTCGGGGACTTCGCCGGTGCGCTCGGGACAGGAGAAGTCGAAGTCCTCGGCGGTGTCGGCGTCACCGCCGCCGTCGCCGTCGGATCCGCAGGCGGTGAACAGGCCCAATGCCATTGCGGCGCCAGCCGCTGCGGCGAGGGCGCGCCTGATTGGGGAAGGTGGCGTGCGCATAGGTTGTCTCACCCGTCGGTCGTTGGGTATTCGGAGGTAGAGACAGCCTAAGTCCAGGTGAGTTACACCACTGTTAAGCGTTATGTGATCGTGACCGTTTCGGCGAATATTGTTACCCAAAACGTAAGGATGACGTCGAAGTGAAACCCGTTGCGCCACAAGGCATTCCGAAATCACTACGCCTGAGCCGGGGTCACCGGAAAGAACGCTTACGATCACACTCCGCAGCGCCCCAACGGCTTCGACCCCGCGGCTCCGCACGCCCGGTGTCCCCGCCGGCACTCCGGTCAGTCGACGTCCCGCCGGCCCGAGAACGCCCGGCCGAGCGTCACCTCGTCCGCGTACTCCAGGTCCCCGCCGACCGGCAGCCCGCTCGCCAGACGAGTCACCTTGAACCCCATGGGTTTGATGAGCATCGCCAGGTACGTCGCGGTGGCCTCGCCCTCGGTGTTCGGGTCCGTGGCGAGGATCAGCTCCTTGGTCTCTCCCTTCTGGAGGCGGACCATGAGCTGGCGGATGCGCAGGTCGTCCGGGCCGATGCCCTCCAGCGGATTGATCGCCCCGCCGAGCACGTGGTACCGGCCCCGGAACTCCCCGGTGCGCTCGATCGCGAGCACGTCCTTGGGTTCCTCGACGACGCAGATGAGCGCCTCGGACCGCCGCGGGTCCCGGCAGATGCCGCACAGCTCCGCCTCGGTCACATTGCCGCAGGTCTCGCAGAACCGCACCTGGGCCTTGACCCGCTCGAGCGCCGAAGTGAGGCGCTCGACATCGGCGCTCTCCGACGCGAGCAGATGGAAGGCGAGCCGCTGGGCGCTCTTCGGCCCGATGCCCGGGAGCTGCCCCAGCTCTTCGATGAGGTCGCCCAAAGCCCCGTCGTACAAGGATCTCTCTTTTCCTGCGGCTCGTTCGTGTTCATGAATGGGGGCGGCGCGGTCGCACAGCGGCGACGCGCCGAGGCCTTGCGGCCCTGGGGGTTTCGGGGTCTTACATGCCCGGGAGGCCGAGGCCGCCGGTCATGCCGCCGAGGGCGTCGCCGAGCGGGCCCATCTTCTCGGCGGCGAGGCGCTTGGCGTCCGCGTTGGCGGCCTGGACCGCGGCGAGGATGAGGTCCTCGAGGGTCTCGACGTCCTCGGGGTCGACCGCCTCCGGGGCGATCTTGACGCCTTTGAGTTCACCGTCACCGCTGACAGTGGCGCTCACGAGGCCGCCGCCGGCGGAGGCGGTGACCTCGGACTCGGCCAGCTCGGCCTGGGCCTGCATCATGTCGGCCTGCATCTGCTGCGCCTGTTGCAGCATCTTCTGCAGGTCTCCTCCTGCGAACATGTCCATGTCGCTCCTCGCGGTCGGCTCCGGGTCTCCTAGGTGTCCCGCCAGCCTAGCCGTCTCGGGCGACGTCCGTGATGTGGCGGGCGGCCGGGCTGGTGTGTCCGGCCGCCCGCGCGCTCTCCCGCGGGAGCGAGAGGTGGTGTGGCACCTGGCGGGGACCACGCGCGGCCGGATTGCCGCGCGCAATCTTGGTATGGCGACGTTCGCGAATCCCCTTATGTCGCCGCCATCCCGCCGGTGCTCCGTCCGATGGCGTTTTTGCCATCTACTACAACACGTGGGGTAGTTGAGTGGCAACAAAAGTTTTCTGCCTGTGGATAACCCCAGCCTGATTGGTCGTTAGCCCAGGTCGATGGCCTGTGGATAACTTTGCGAGGGTCGCTCAGGCAATCTGCTTGGCGCTGAAGGCGGTCGTCAGGAGCTTCACGGCCTGCTCCTCGCTCGTGCCGAAGCCGCCCGGGGCCACCGGGTCGTCGGGGCTCGGCTCGTCGTAGTCGTCGGCCGGGGGCTCCTCGTAGGATTCCGCGGCGGGCGGCGGGGCCTGGCGGGACGGCTGGCCCTGCGGGCGCGAGCTCGGGGACTGACCGGGCTGGGACCCGGAGGGCGCGGGGCGACTCGGCGCCGGGCTAGGCGCCGCTCCCGTCCCCGCTTTTGGGAGGCTCCCGGCCTCCCCCACTTCGCACCGGATCTTCCAGCTGCCGCCGAGCACGTCGTTGAAGACGCCCACGACGATCCCGTACGCGGGCTCCTTCTGCAGGTTCTCGGCGTGGAAGGCGTGCTTGAACGCGAGCACCACCTCGTTGTCCGAGGCGTCGGCGATCGTCGCGTCCTGCAGCAGCGCCGCGGTCGTGCGCTTCTTGTCCTTGACCGCCATCATGATCCGGTCCCACTGGCGCCGGATCGACGCGGCCGTCACGCCGCCGCTGTCGACGGCGGGTGCGTACGCCGGCTCGGCGGCCGGGACGGGCTCGGCGTCGGCCCAGTCGTCGGCGGGCGCCGCGACCGGTTCGGAGGCCGGTGCGGGCTGGGGCGGGTTCGCTTGCGGCGCTTCGGCTTCGTCCTCCCACGGCGGGGCCGCGGCAGAGGTGGCCGGAGCGGCCGAAGCGCTCGGCACGGGCGCCGCCGGGGCCTCGAGTGGCTCGGCGGGCTTCGCCAGCGCGGCGCGGGCCGCGGCGGGGCCGGTCGCGAGGGGGCCGTTCGCGACAGGGCCGGTCGCGAGGGGGCCGTTCGCGACAGGGCCGTTCGTGACAGCGCTGACGTGTGCGGGCGCGGCGAAGGCGGCTCCGGCGGCGCGCTGCTCGAGGGTTTCGAGGCGCTGGGTGAGCCCGGCCATGGATTCGTCGGAGCCGGGCAGGATGGCGCGGACGCAGGCGAGTTCGAGGAGGAGGCGCGGGGCGGTGGCGCCGCGCATGCCGGCGAGGCCGGCGGCGATGACCTCGGCCATGCGGGTGAGCGTGGAGGTGCCCATGCGGGTGGCCTGGCTGGTCATCTTGGCGAGCTGGTCGGTCGGGGCGTCGACGAGGCCGGTCGAGCCGGCGTCGGGGACCTGGTGCAGGACGATGAGGTCGCGGAGGCGTTCGAGGAGGTCGCCGGCGAAGCGGCGGGGGTCGTGGCCGCCTTCGACGACGCGTTCGACGACTTCCATGACGGCGCGGCCGTCGGCGGCGGCGAAGGCTTCGCACATCTCGTCGAGGAGTCCGGCGTCGGTGACGCCGAGGAGGCCGGCGGCGCGTTCGTAGGTGACGCCTTCGGGTCCGGCGCCGGCGATGAGCTGGTCGAGGACGGAGAGGGTGTCGCGGGCGGAGCCGCCGCCGGCGCGCACGACGAGGGGGAGGACGTCGTCGGCGACGACGGCGCCTTCTTCGTCGCAGAGTCTGCGGCAGAGTTCGCGCATGGCGGGCGGGGCGATGAGGCGGAAGGGGTAGTGGTGGGTGCGGGAGCGGATGGTGGGGAGGACTTTGTCGGGCTCGGTGGTGGCGAAGATGAAGAGGACGTATTCGGGGGGTTCTTCGACGAGTTTGAGGAGGGCGTTGAAGCCTGCGGCGGTGACCATGTGGGCTTCGTCGATGATGTAGATCTTGAAGCGGGAGTCGACGGGGGCGAAGACGGCGCGTTCGCGCAGTTCGCGGGCGTCGTCGACGCCGCCGTGGCTGGCGGCGTCGATCTCGATGACGTCGACGGAGCCGTGGCCGTCGGCGGCGAGGGCCTTGCAGGAGCGGCATTCGCCGCAGGGTTCGGGGGTGGGGCCTTGGGCGCAGTTGAGGGAGCGGGCGAGGATGCGGGCGCTGGAGGTCTTGCCGCAGCCGCGGGGGCCTGAGAAGAGGTAGGCGTGGTTGAGGCGTCCGGCGCGGATGGCGTTGATGAGGGGTTCGGTGACGTGCTCTTGGCCGACGACTTCCGCGAAGGTCTGCGGCCGGTATTTGCGGTACAGCGCGAGTGCCACGTCTTCCTCCTGCTGGCCGGGCTCTTCCGTTCCTGCTGCCAGGGTACGGCGTGGCTCTGACATATGGCGGCGCGACCGGTGGAGTTGGTGCGGGCGGCACAGCGGGTGGGTCCGGGTGTCGCCTGGTGTCGCGAACTCGGTGATTTCGGGCGTTGGGAGGGGTGGCCTCGCTCACGTGTAAGCGGTATCCTCTACACGTACCGAGACATTTAAACGTTTCAATCTAAGGAGTTCCCCCTTGCGCACTCCCGCCCTGCACCGCCGCGCGCTGGCCAGGCACAGATGGGCCCGATGGCTCGCCGGAGCCGTCGTCGCCGCCTGCACCGCCGCGGGCCTCACCGCCCTCGCCGCCACGCCGGCCGCCGCCGTCGAGACCGGCGTCTGGTACCGGCTCGTCAACGACGCCTCCGGCCTCGCCGTCAGCATCGAAGGCTCCTCCACCACCACCGGCGCCAAAGCCGTCCTCGCCACGCCCTCCACCGCCACCAACCAGCAGTTCCGCTTCACGGACGCCGGGAGCGGCTACTACCGGATCGAAGCCCGGCACTCCGGTCAGGTCCTCGACGTCTACGCCAAGTCCAAGGACAACGGCGCCGACATCGTCCAGTGGACCTCTAACGACGGCACCAACCAGCACTGGCAGGTCAACACCCAGTCCGACGGCAGCGTCGAGCTCGTCAACCGCAACTCCGCCAAGGCCCTCGACAACTGGGAGTGGGCCACCACCCCCGGGAGCCGCGTCTCCCAGTACGACCGCAACAACCTCGAGTCGCAGCACTGGAAGCTCGTCCCCGTCGGCACCGCCGCCGGCAACGGCAGCCTCACCGACCCCAATCTGCAGTTCTACGGCCGCTGGGACACCAAGACCAGCGCCTCCTGGTACACGATGGGCTGGGCCGGCGCCTACGTCGACACGACCTTCACCGGCTCCTCCATCGGCGTGAAGCTGCGCAACACCATCGACATGTACTACTCGGTCGACGGCGGCGCCTACACGTGGATGCGCAACGTCTCCGGGAACGTCACCGTCAAATCCGGCCTGAGCTCGGGCAGCCACAAGATCCGCATCGGCTTCCGCGAACGCGCCGGGTCCTACACGGGCGACCCGTCCTTCGGCGGCTTCATCCTCGCCTCGGGCGGCGCGACCAGCGCGACCCCGCGCGCCGCCGGCCACATCGAGTACATCGGCGACTCCATCACCGTCGGCCAGCCGAACGCCAACCGGCCGTTCTCGACCTACGCGTGGCTCTCGTCCGAATCACTCGGCGCCTCGCACGCGCAGGTCGCCGAGGGCGGCGCCTGCGTCTCGCCCACCGACTGCCGCGGCATGATGGACTGGTTCCTGCGCACCGGCAACCAGGACGTCAACAACATGTGGGACTTCTCCCGCTACCAGACCGACATCGTCGTGATCAACCTCGGCACCAACAACAAGGTGACCGCGGCCCAGTTCCAGGCCGACTACATCACGCTGCTGCAACGGGCCCGCCAGTCCTACCCGAACGCGGAGATCCTCGCCATGGGCGTCTTCCGCGAACGGCTGCTCACCGAGGTCCAGAACGCCGTCGCCAACCGCAACGCCGCCGGGGACTCGAAGGTCCACTACGTCGACACGCGCGGCTGGGTCGACCCGGCCACCGACACCAGCGACAACGTCCACCCGACCGACGCCGGCCACGCGAAGATCGCGGGCCTGCTGACCCCGATCCTGCGCCAGTACCTGTAGACGCCGGAAGCGGCGGCCGCCCTGGTACAGGCGGCCGCCGCAATGGGCGGTGCCCGACTCGAACCGGGCACCGCCCTTCCTATTGGGTCGCAAGGGCCTCCGTCGGTGAGAGCCGGGACGCCCGGATCGCCGGGTACAGGCCCGCGACCGCGCCGATGAACAGCGTCGCCCCCACGCCGCCGACGCTCGCCCAGTACGGCACCACCGCCGGCCAGCCCTGCGAGGACGCGTAACCCACGGTCACCACCGTCCCGATGAGCACCCCGCCCAGACCGCCGAGCGCACTCAGCAGCAGCGACTCCGCGAGGAACTGCACCCGCACCTGCCCCCGCGTCGCCCCCAGCGACCGCCGCAGCCCGATCTCACTGCGCCGCTCCAGAACCGAGATCACCATCGTGTTCGCGACCCCGACACCGCCGACGAGCAGCGCCACCGCGCCCAGCCCCAGCAGCATCCCCGTGAACGCGCTGTCCACCGCCTGCTGCGCCTCCAGCGCATCCGAAGGCCGCGACACCGACATCTCATCGGGCGCCGACGGATCCGCCGTCGCCGCGAGCACGCCCGCCACGTCCAGCACATACTCGTCCTCGGTGCGGGTGTACACCGTCGTCGCGTGACCGTCGAACCCCAGATACGCCTCCGCGGCCTCCCAGCCGACCAGCGCGGCCAAGTCGAGCTCCGGCGCGAGCACCACCGGCTCGAGCACGCCCACCACCGAGAACCACTGCCCCGCGATGTAGACGTCGACGCCGGCGCCCGTGATCCCCAACTGCTCGGCGGCGCTCGCACCGAGCACCACCGCCGGGTAACCGGACGTGGCCTCGTTCAGCCACACCCCGTCCGCGAGCTCCGCGCCCACCGTCTCCAGCATCGCCAGCTCGGCCGCGCACACCGTCATGCCGCCGCTCTGGCCCTCCGGGATCCGGTCGGACCGGTACACGTTCGTCTCCGGCACCTGCCCGACCGCCGCGACCTGCGTGACCGGCGCGATCCGCCCGATCATCGACACCGCCTCGTACGGCAGCACGCCGACCTCGCCGCTCATCATGGACGTTCCCGGCGAGACCGTCAGCAGGTTCGTGCCCAGCGCCGCGAGCTGCCGGTCGAGCTCGGCCCGGCTCGACGAGGAGATCCCGACGACCGCGATCATCGCCGCGATCCCGATCGCGATCCCCAACGCCGACAGCCACGCCCGCAGCGGACGCGTCCGCAGCCCGGTCGCGCCGACCCGCAGCACGTCCACCGGCCGCATCCGCGCCGACCGCAGCGACTTCGCCGACGGCTCGACACGGGCGCCGGGATCAGGCCGCCGCAGGGAACGCCTCCTCAGCGAACCCTTCGCGGGCTGCTCAGGCGCGGCGGGTTCGGAGTCCGGTGTGGACGCTTCGGTCGGCGGTCGCGGCTCAGTTCGCCGAGGCCAAGGCGCCCTTGGCGAACGCCTCGACGCCGACGGCACGGCCGTGCCGTCGCTCGCCGCCGGAACAGTCGGATCGGCGGCGCCGTCCGGCGCAGGCGAACCGGATTCGACCTCCGGCGCCGGGTCAGGCGGCCAGCCGGGCGGCGGACCGTTCCGATCGGGACCCGTCGGGGGCGTGGTCATCAGACCACCTCCCCGTCGCGCATCGCCACCTGCCGCGGCAGCGACCGCGCGATGTCCTGGTCGTGCGTGATCACCACGACCGTGGTCCCGGCCGCGTGCAGTTCGTGCAGGAGCGCCATCACGCCCTTGCCCGACACCGAGTCGAGGTTCCCCGTCGGCTCATCGGCGAGCAGCACCGCCGGTTCGCCCACGATCGCCCGTGCGACCGCCACGCGCTGGCGCTCGCCGCCCGAGAGCTCGTTCGGCAAGTGGTCCAAGCGGTGTCCGAGGCCGACCTTCTCCAGGGCCTCGGCGGCACGGGTGCGCCGGTCGGGCCCGCGCCGGCCCGAGTAGAGCAGGCCGTCCGCGACGTTGTCGAGCACCGGCTGCCCCACGGCGAGGTGGAACTGCTGGAACACGAACCCGATCCTGGTGGCGCGCAGCGCGGACAGCTGCTTGTCGCGCAGCCGCGCCACGTCGAACCCGTCGATGCGGACCGTGCCCTCGCTCGGCCGGTCGAGCGTCCCGATCAGGTGCAGCATCGTCGACTTCCCCGACCCGGACGGGCCGACGATCGCGCACATCTCCCCCGCGTCGATCCGCAGGGAGACGCCGCGCAGTGCGCGGACCCCGCCCGGGTAGGTCTTCGAGACGCCGTCGAGTTCGACCACGGGCCGCGGCGCGTTCGCCGCGGGCGCGGCGGTCGCTTCGCCGAGCGCGGTCATGAGGGCACCACCACGGCCATGCCCGCTTCGAGGCCCTCACCGCTGACTTCCACTGAGCCGTCGGCGAACAGGCCCGTGTCGACCGCGATGATCTCGGTCGTGTCGCCGGTGGCGATCTCGAGCCCGTACCCGCCGCCGCCGAGGCCGAGCAGGGCCTCGACCGGGACGGTGAGCACGTCCTCGGCGGTCTCGCCGGCGAAGCCGACGTCGACCGCGGCCTGGTCGAGGCCGTCGAACACGGCCGGGTCGTCGGCCGCGACCGTGACCTCGAGGTACGTGGTGCTCTCGGTGCCGCTCTGCGTGTCCTCCTCGCTCACCAGGGTCTCGGAGTCGGCGATGACGCCCGTGGCCTCGGTGCCGTCGGGGAGCGTGATCTGGACCGCCTCGCCGACGGTGACGAGTTCCTGGTCCTCCAGGTCGACTTCGACGGTGACGACCTTGTCGAGGCCGGTGTAGTCGAGGACCGGCGAGCCCGGCTGGGCCGGGTCGCCGAGCTCGACGCCCACGGTGTCGACGCGGACTTCACTGGGGGCGTAGGCGATCTGGCCGAGGTCGACCATGCCGGTCTCGGTCAGGCCGAGGTCGTCCTGCCATTCCTCGACTGCGTCGGCCGTCGCGTCCGTGTACTCGTCGTCCACGGTGAACCCGTCGTAGCCGAGCTTCGCGAGGTTCTCCTCGAACTGCTCGACGTCGGCGCCTTCGGTGCCGGGGGTGAGGGACCGGTAGGCGGGGAGGTCGCCGTAGAGGAGGGTGACCGGCCGGTCGTCGACGCTGAAGAGCGCGTCGCCGCGCTCGATGACGTCGCCCGCCTTCGGCAGGGACGTGAACGTGCCGTTGAGGAGGCAGTCGAGGCCGATGACGTCCCCGAAGCCGAGGTCGCCCGAGGAGGTGACGGTCTCGGTGAGGGTCTGCTGCACGACCTCGGCGGTCGCCGGGGTCTCCTGCGTCGCCTCGGCGTCCTCAGGGGCGAAGAACGAGCGCGGGTCGAAGCCGAGGGCGGCCGCGGCGGCGCCCGCGGCGGCCACCACGACGGCGGTCACGGCGATCGCCTTGCCGGCGCCGCCTTTGCGGCGCTTGCGGCTCATCACTCGTCCTCGCTGTCGGTGCCGGGCTCGCCGCCGCGCTCGGGCCGCAGGTCCGCGCACGCTTCATCGGCGGCCTGGAACTCCTCGCTCTGCGGGTCGAAGCCCATGTCGCCGTTCATGATGATGCCGCCGTTCGGTTCCGGGTCCGGGAACGCGGTGATGCCGTTCTCGCGCATGCATTCGGAGTACTCGAGCAGGGCGTCGTACATGTCGGGGTCGATGGTCGCGCCCTCTTCGGGACCGGGCATCAGGTCCTTGCAGGCGTCTTCGGCGGCTTTGAAGTCCTCGTCCTCGGGATCGGTGCCCTCGGGCAGGGACAAACCGATGCCGCCCTCGCCGTTGCGCTCGGGGTCGGGGAAGTCGGTGATGCCGTTGTCGCGCATGCACTCCGAGTAGGCCAGCGCCTCCTCGAAACCGTCCAGTTCCTCGCCGCCGCCGCCGTCGTCGGCGGCGGATTCGGTGGCGGTGCCGTCGACGGAGGCGACGCCGCCGTCGTCGTCCTTGTCGTCGCTGCAGGCGGCAGCGGAGAGGGCCAGGAGGCCCAGGAGGAGTGCGATCGTGTATCGCCGCATGAACGTTCGTCCTTTCGTCGCCGCCGGGGAGGTCCCGGAGGCAGGATCAGTACAGTCGCGGGCGCATTGCGCGGTCGTAAGCCGAAGCGGCAATGCCGCGGCAACACCGGACGGGCGATGATGTGGGGCATGAGAATCCTGGTGGTGGAGGACGAGCCGCTGCTCGCCGATGCCGTGGCCGAGTGGCTGCGCGGCGAGGCGCACGCGGTGGACGTCGCGCTCGACGGGGCGGCGGCGCTCGAGCGGATCGGGGTCAACGACTACGACGTGGTCGTCCTCGACCGCGACCTGCCGGGGGTGCACGGCGACCAGGTGTGCCGGACGATCGCGGCCGGGCACGGCGAGACGCGGGTGCTGATGCTCACGGCCGCTTCGGATGTCGACGACCGGGTCACGGGGCTCGCGCTCGGCGCGGACGACTATCTGCCGAAGCCGTTCGCGTTCCGGGAGCTGGCCGCCCGGGTGTCGGCGCTGGGGCGGCGGGCGCGGCCCGCCGCGCCGCCGGTGCTCGCCCGGGGCGGGATCACGCTGGACACGCATCTGCACCAGGTGTTCCGGGACGGCCGGTACGTGCCGTTGTCCCGCAAGGAGTTCGCGGTCCTGGCGGAGCTGCTGCGCGCGGACGGCGCGCCGGTCTCGGCCGAGCAGCTGCTCGAGAAGGCGTGGGACGAGCACACGGACCCGTTCACGCAAGCCGTGCGGATGACGATCCTCAAGCTCAGGCGCAAGCTCGGCGACCCGCCGGTGGTCCTGACCGAACCGGGAGTGGGGTACCACCTGAAATGAGACGCGTTCGCCTGACCCTCCGGGCCCGCCTGACGCTCGTCTACGGCGGGCTGTTCCTCGCCGGCGGGGTCTTCCTACTGCTGCTCACGTACAGCCTCGTGGAGCAGGCCATCCCCGATCCGGAGCAGATCGTCCAGGGGACCCAGCGCACCGACGCCACCGCGGGCCCCGTGCCCAGTGACGACACGTTCGTCAAGGCGCAGGACTTCCGCATCCTCGTCACGGGGCAGGTCTGGAACGACGCCCTCGACACCATCCGCAACGAGGGCACGCAGGCGCTGCTGCTCGTCAGCGTCGCCACGATCGCCCTCGGCTGGCTCGTCGCGGGCCGCATGCTGCGGCCGCTGCAGCGCGTCACGGACACGGCCGCCCAGATCGCCGAGTCGCCGGCCGCCGACAAGGGCCTCCACCAGCGCATCAAGGTCTCCGGGCCCCGCGACGAGCTCCGGGACCTCGCCGAGGCGTTCAACCGGATGCTCGAACGGCTCGACCAGTCCTTCGACGGTCAGCGCGCGTTCATCTCGAACGCCTCCCACGAACTGCGCACGCCGTTGACGGTGACGCGGGCGCTCCTCGAAGTGGCCGCGCACCGCCCGGGCGCTTCCTCTGACGTCCGGCTGCTGAGCGAGACGCTGCTGGAGGTGAACACGCGGCACGAGCGGCTGATCGAGGGCCTGCTGCTGCTCATGCGGTCCGACCGGGAGCTCGCCGAACGCTCCTATGTGGACCTCTCGGACATCGCCGAGCACGTCGCCGCGCAGACCCCTTCCGGCGCGGTCGCCGTGACCGCCGCATGCGAGGAGGCCCCGACCCGGGGCGAACCGGTCCTGCTGGAGCGGCTGGCGCAGAACCTCGTCGAGAACGCCGTCCGCTACAACACCGACGAGGACGGCTGGGTGCGCGTCACGACCCGCCGCGACGGCGACGCCTCGATCCTGGAGGTGGCCAACTCGGGCCCGGTCGTCCCCGCCTTCGAAGTCGAGGGCCTCTTCGAGCCGTTCCGCCGCCTCGGCACCGAACGCCTCGCCACCGCCTCCAAAGGCGCCGGCCTCGGCCTCTCCATCGTGCGCGCCATAGCGAAAGCCCACGGCGGCGAAGCGACCGCCGCACCCCGCCCCGAGGGCGGCCTCACGGTGACGGTGGCCCTCCCCGCCAGCGCCGACTGACAGCGGACATGAAGAAGGCCCCGGCTCTCGCCGGGGCCTTTCGTCTTGAGCCGCCTGACGGAATCGAACCGTCGACCTATTCATTACGAGTGAATCGCTCTGCCGACTGAGCTAAGGCGGCTGGGTCTCCCACGCACCCGACAGAGCCCGCTTATCCTTGCTGCCTTCCGGCCCTGGGGAGGTTCACAAGATGACGCCGCATGGGAGACGGGCGAAAGTCTACCGCATGTCCGCGCCGCCGCCGAACCGGGCGAGCCGCAACGGTCACCGAGGTCACGTCCGGGAACCCGCTTGGCGGGCATTCGGGGCGTCCAGTAAAGTGCTCTGCGGAGGATTCGCATAGTGGCCTAGTGCGCACGCTTGGAAAGCGTGTTGAGTGAAAGCTCTCAGGGGTTCGAATCCCCTATCCTCCGCCACTAGCGAGATGGGGAAAGCCGGAGCCGGGTGCTCCGGCTTTTCTCGTGCCTCGGGGCGGCATCCGGCGGGCGCCGTTTCGCGGTCGTTCGAGACGCACGTGAAAGGGGCGGGACCGTTCGGTCCCGCCCCTGTTCGCCTTCTGGTGGCTCCGCGGTTAAGCGGCGCCGCCCTGGCCTACCTGGCCGCCTCGCGGGCCCGCTCCGGGGCTCTTGGGCGGCATGGTGCCGGTGCCCGCTCCGGGGCTCTTGGGGGCCCGTTCGCCGGCGAGTTCGGCCGGGGGCGTGTCGGGCACGCCCGCGGGCTTGTCGGCTCCTCGGAACGTCAGGTTGGTCTTCTCGACGTCCTTCGGGTCGCCGTCGACGTCGACGATGACGATCTGGCCCGGCGTGAACTCGTTGAAGAGGATCTTCTCCGAGAGCGTGTCCTCGATCTCGCGCTGGATCGTGCGGCGCAGCGGCCGCGCGCCCATGACCGGGTCGTAGCCCTTGTGGCCCAGGTACAGCTTCGCGGCGTCCGTGAGCTCCAGGGCCATGTCGCGGTTGGCGAGCTGGTCCTCGATGCGCTTGACCATGAGGTCGACGATCGCGACGATCGCTTCCTGCGTGTGCTTCGGGAAGACGATGGTGTCGTCGATGCGGTTCAGGAACTCGGGGCGGAAGTGGTTCTTCAGCTCCTCCGAGACCTTCTCCTTCATCCGGTCGTAGTCGCCGCCCTCGGACGCGTCCGCCTGGAAGCCCAGGGACACGGCCTTGCCGACGTCCTTCGTGCCGAGGTTCGTCGTCAGGATCAGCACTGTGTTCTTGAAGTCGACGATGCGGCCCTGGCCGTCCGTGAGGCGGCCGTCCTCGAGGATCTGCAGGAGCGTGTTGAACACGTCCGGGTGGGCCTTCTCGATCTCGTCGAACAGGACCACCGAGAACGGCTTGCGGCGCACCTTCTCGGTGAGCTGCCCGCCCTCGTCGTACCCGACGTACCCGGGAGGCGCGCCGACGAGGCGCGACACCGTGTACCGGTCGTGGAACTCGGACATGTCGAGCTGGATCAGCGAGTCCTCGGAGCCGAACAGGAACTCCGCGAGCGCCTTCGCCAGTTCGGTCTTGCCCACACCGGACGGGCCGGCGAAGATGAACGAACCGGAGGGGCGCTTGGGGTCCTTGAGCCCGGCGCGGGTGCGGCGGATCGCCTTGGAGACGGCCTTGACGGCGTCCTCCTGGCCGATGATGCGCTTGTGGAGCTCCTCCTCCATGCGCAGCAGGCGGGAGGTCTCCTCCTCGGTCAGCTTGTAGACCGGGATGCCGGTCCAGTTCGCGAGGACCTCGGAGATCATCTCCTCGTCGACCTCGGTGACCTGGTCCAGGTCGCCGGCCTTCCACTCCTGCTCGCGCTTGGCGCGCTTCTCGTGGAGGCGCTTCTCGGTGTCGCGCAGGCGCGCGGCGGCCTCGAAGTCCTGGGCGTCGATCGCCGACTCCTTCTGGCGCCGGGTCTCGGCGATCTCCTCGTCGATCTCGCGGAGGTCCGGCGGTGCGGTCATCCGGCGGATGCGCATGCGCGCGCCCGCCTCGTCGATGAGGTCGATGGCCTTGTCCGGCAGGAACCGGTCCGAGATGTAGCGGTCGGCGAGCGTCGCGGCCTGCACCAGGGCGCCGTCCGTGATGGACACGCGGTGGTGGGCCTCGTAGCGGTCGCGCAGGCCCTTGAGGATCTCGATGGTGTGCGCCAGGGACGGCTCGGCCACCTGGATCGGCTGGAAGCGGCGCTCCAGGGCGGCGTCCTTCTCGAGGTACTTGCGGTACTCGTCGAGGGTGGTCGCGCCGATGGTCTGCAGCTCGCCGCGGGCCAGCATGGGCTTGAGGATCGAGGCCGCGTCGATCGCGCCCTCGGCGGCCCCCGCGCCGACGAGCGTGTGGATCTCGTCGATGAAGAGGATGATGTCGCCGCGGGTCTTGATCTCCTTGAGGACCTTCTTCAGGCGCTCCTCGAAGTCGCCGCGGTAGCGCGAGCCGGCGACGAGCGCGCCGAGGTCGAGCGTGTACAGCTGCTTGTCCTTGAGCGTCTCGGGGACCTCGCCCTTGGTGATCGCCTGCGCGAGGCCCTCGACGGCAGCGGTCTTGCCGACGCCGGGCTCGCCGATGAGCACCGGGTTGTTCTTGGTGCGGCGGGAGAGGACCTGCATGACGCGTTCGATCTCGCGCTGGCGCCCGATCACGGGGTCGAGCTTGCCGTCGCGGGCGGCCTGCGTGAGGTTGCGGCCGAACTGGTCGAGCACGAGCGAACCGGACTGCTGCGCCTCCTGGGAGGTGCCGCCGGCGGTCGCGCCCGCGGGCTCCTTGCCCTGGTAGCCCGAGAGGAGCTGCAGGACCTGCTGGCGGACGCGGTTGAGGTCCGCGCCGAGCTTGATGAGGACCTGGGCGGCGACGCCCTCGCCCTCGCGGATCAGCCCGAGCAGGATGTGCTCGGTGCCGATGTAGTTGTGGCCGAGCTGGAGCGCTTCGCGCAGGCTCAGCTCGAGGACCTTCTTCGCCCGCGGGGTGAAGGGGATGTGGCCGGACGGGGCCTGCTGGCCCTGGCCGATGATCTCCTCGACCTG
The DNA here is from genome assembly GCF_027622945.1 of Glycomyces lechevalierae. Classification (GTDB taxonomy): domain Bacteria; phylum Actinomycetota; class Actinomycetes; order Mycobacteriales; family Micromonosporaceae; genus Glycomyces; species Glycomyces rutgersensis. The sequence continues at coordinate 70,245 of NZ_JAPZVQ010000002.1, forward strand.
CTGGCGGACGCCTTCGAGGGAGATGCCCAGGCTCTCCAGGGCCTTCGCCGCCACGCCCTCGCCCTCGTGGATGAGGCCGAGCAGGATGTGTTCCGTGCCGATGTAGTTGTGGTTGAGCATCCTGGCTTCTTCTTGAGCCAAGACGACCACGCGTCGGGCACGGTCCGTAAACCGTTCAAACATGCGCTTCTGCTCCTCGCGTCCGCCGCTACTTGTCGTCGTTACTGGTCGTGGCTTGCAAAACCCTGTGGGTACACCTTATCTCCCGGGTCTGCGGACGACGGGTGCCACGTGGGTGACAACAAGCGTGCCTCTTCGACCATTCCCGGTGATAACAGGTTCGCTGTGAGCGCAATACCCGCCCACCGCGGAGGCAATCCAATGGTGCCCGACGGGTACGACAGTCCCACCCGTCGGGCTTCCATCGGTGCAACGCGTCCGCACTGCGTTCTGTGCCTTCGTTCGCTGAACGCGAACTGCGCCTCTGTTCGCTCAACGCACTGCGCCTTCTGTTCGCTGAACGCGCTGCGCCTTCTGTTCGCTGAACGCGAAATACCCGCTCCCCAGGGGAGAGCGGGCATGGAAGTCGGTTCGCGGGACTGCCGTACTAGTTGTGCGCGGCGTTGTATTCCTCGACGATCGCCTGCGGGATGCGTCCACGGGGCGAGACGCGCTTGCCGCTGCGCTCGGCCCACTCGCGGATCGCCTTGTTCTGCTCGCGGTCCACAGTCTGGCGGCGCGGGGCGGCGGCGCCGCGGACGGGGCCGCGGGGAGCGCCCAGGCTGTAACGGCCGAGTCGGGTGCCGGCCTCCTGGAACTTCTCCAAGGCGTCGCGCAGTTCCTTGGCATGTCCAGCCGAGAGGTCGATCTCGTAGGCCTGTCCGTCGATAGCGAATTTGACGGTCTCCTCAGCCTTGCTGCCGTCGATATCGTCGATCAGGATGACCTGTGTCTTCTTCGCCATGGCAAATTCCTCTCGAACTGTAGCGACTACCGCTGCCGGGACAACCGTCTTGCTAGTGCCAGAGCATATACGAGTCCATTAGCGAAGGGAAAGAGGGTAGAGCATCTGATTTGTGAATGCGCGGCTACCGTCCAGGTCACCTGGCTACTTGAATACGTCCAACTCTCCCCGGGTCCGGGCAAAAAGGGACCGCGCCGGAGCGGTCGACCAAGAATTGGTCGGGCCATCCGGCGCGGTTCCCATGCCTTTGCTATTCGGGTTTCACCAGCGGGAAGAGGATGGTCTCTCGGATACCGAGTCCGGTGAGCGCCATAAGCAACCGGTCGATTCCCATGCCCATCCCGCACAGCGGCGGGAGGCCGTACTCCATCGCGCGCAGGAAGTCCTCGTCGACGCCCATGGCCTCGTCGTCGCCCTTGGCGGCCAGTCTGGCCTGGGCCTCCAGGCGCTCGCGCTGGACGACCGGGTCGATCAGCTCCGAATAGCCGGTGGCGAGTTCGAAGCCGCGGACGTACAGGTCCCATTTCTCGGTGAGGCCGGGAGTGGTGCGGTGACCGCGCGTGAGCGGGGAGGTCTCCTCGGGGTAGTCGAACACGAAGGTCGGCGCGACGATGTGGTCGGAGACCAGCAGCTCGAACAATTCCTCCGCGAGTTTCCCGGCGCCCCACTTGGGGTCGACCGCGAGTTCGACTTTCTCCGCGTATGCGCGCAGCGTCTCCAGCGGCGTGTCCACGGTCACGGTTTCTCCGAGCGCTTCGGAAAGGGACCCGAAGAGCGTGATCTCGGTCCACTCGCCGCCGAGATCGTACTCGGACCCGTCCGCGAGAGCCACGGTCTCGGACCCGAACACCGAACGCGCCGCGCCTTGAATGAGCGACTTGGTGAGCCCGGCGATCGTGCGGTAGTCGCCGTAGGCCTGATAGGCCTCGAGCATCGCGAACTCCGGCGAATGCGACGAGTCGGCGCCCTCGTTGCGGAAGTTCCGGTTGATCTCGAATACGCGGTCGATACCGCCGACGACGCACCTTTTCAGATAGAGCTCGGGCGCGATGCGCATGTACAGGTCCATGTCGTACGCGTTCATGTGCGTCACGAACGGCCGCGCGGTCGCCCCGCCCGGCTGCACCTGCATCATCGGCGTCTCGACCTCGACGAAGTCGCGGCCGTCGAGCTGGTCGCGCAGCGAGCGCACGACCTTCGCCCGGTTGCGGGCGTTCGCGCGCGCCTCCGGGCGCACGATGAGGTCGACGTAGCGCTGGCGCACCCGCGTCTCCTCCGCGAGCGGCTTGTGCGCCACGGGGAGGGGCCGCAGGGCCTTGCCGGTGATCGCGAACGAGTCGGCCATGACCGAGAGCTCGCCGCGCTTGGAGGTGATGACCTCGCCGGTGACGCCGATGTGGTCGCCGATGTCGGCCAGGCGCTTCCAGTCCGCGAGCGCGTCCTCGCCGACCTTGCCCTGGGAGAGCATCACCTGGAACTCGGTGCCGTCGCCGTCGCGGAGGCTCACGAAGACGAGCTTCCCGGCGGTGCGGACGAAGATCACCCGTCCGGTGGTGCCCACGGTGACGCCGGAGGACTCGCCGACGGCGAGCCCGGCGAACTGCTCGCGCAGTTCGGCGAGGGTGTGGGTGCGCGGGTAGCCGAGCGCGTAGGGCTCCTTGCCTTCCGCGAGGAGGGCGGCGCGCTTGTCGCGCCGGATCTGCATCTGCTCGGGAAGGTCGTCGCCGCTGTCGGTGTTCTGCTCGTGCTCGGTCACGCCTCCAAGGGTAAATGTCTCCCGCGCGCCGCAGCATGCGAGTTTCCCCTCATCGCGCCGGGTCACACCGCCCCCGCGGCGGCCCCGCTACTCGGCCACGATCGGGCGCTCGATCGCGAACGCCGGGTAGCCGACGACCCGGTCGGGGCCGCCCACGGTGTCCGCGGACGTCGCGAGGGCGAGCTGGCGGGGGCGGCGGCCCGTGGCGTCGGCCCAGGCGAGGGTCGCGCGCAGGGCGAACACGCCGCAGGCGTGCTGCGGGGCGATCTCGCGCGGGCGGAGGCTGCGGATGGCCTCGGCCGTCGCGGCGTCGATGCGTTCGGCGGTGGCCTGGTCGTGGTAGTGCGAGAGGTCGGTGGAGCAGATCACCACCGAGTCCTCGCCGGCCTCCTCGCGGAGCGCGGCGATGAGCCGGGCGCCGTCGGGCGACTGGCCCATGCCGAACGCGACGGGCGTGATCTCGATGTCCGGGCCGAGCGCGACCTGCAGGAACGGCAGTTGGACCTCGAGCGAGTGCTCGGCCTCGTGCGGCAGGCGCGAGGAGCCGACCACGTGCGTGGGCGCGACGCGGACCTCGCCGAGCGGGGTCTCCCAGCGCGCGTAGGGAGCGGCGGCGTGCCCGCGCAGCGGGTAGTGGTGGCTGGGTCCGACGAGGACGACGCGCCTGACGCGGCCGCGGTGGGCCGCGAGCCGGGCGTAGACCTCGGCGGCGACGGGCCCGGAGTAGCGGTAGCCGGCGTGGGGCGCGATGTAGGCGGCGGCGAGCGGTTCGCTCACCGGTCCGGCGGCGTCGATGAGCCGCTCGATGTCGGCGCGGAGCAGCCCGGGGTCGGCCGGGTAGAAGCGTCCGGCGACGGCAGCGGGCCGTACGGTGTCTGATTTGATCGAAGGCATCGCAGGTCTTCCGGTGGTGGTTCCTATGGTCGGTGTGACGGCCCTGGTCGGTGAGCCGCGTCGTGGTCGTGTGGTGCCGGTGCTCGTCTGGTTGACGGCGGGGCGATGCGGATCGGTTGCCGCTTGGGACCCCAGTCTCCCGCCGGCCCGTCGAAAACCCCGGGAACGGCCGCGCCGCAACGACCGCACTGTCCGCTATCCGACACCGCATACCGGTCAATCCGGTACCAATTACGCACTATGAGGGCTTCGCCACAGGACGCGCAGGTCGTGGTCTGGCCTTCGGGGTCGTGCACGTTGCCGGTGTAGACGTGCCGGAGCCCCGCGTCGTGCGCGATCCGCCTGGCCCTGCGGAGTGTCGCGACCGGGGTCGGCGGCACGTCGCGCATCTTGAAGTCCGGGTGGAACGCGGTGAAGTGCAGTGGGACGTCGGGGCCGAGGTGTTCGCGGATCCAAGCGCATTCCGCGGCGATCTCGGCGTCCGAGTCGTTGTGCCCGGGAATGAGCAGCGTGGTGATCTCGGTCCAGACGTCGGTCTCGTGCACCAGGTATTCGAGTGTATCGAGGACGGTCCTCAGTGAAGCGAACGCGATCTTGCGGTAGAACTCCTCGGTGAACGCCTTGAGGTCGATGTTCGCGGCGTCCATGTGCGCGTAGAGCTCTCGCCGCGCTTCGGGTCCGATGTACCCCGCCGAGACGGCGACCGCTTTGAGTCCGGCCGCGCGGGCCGCGTCCGCGCAGTCGGCCGCGTATTCGAGGAACACCGTAGGGTCATTGTAGGTGAACGCGATCGACCTGCAGCCCAGGCGTTTCGCGGTGGTGGCGAGGGTCTCGGGCTCGGCCTCCGAGGCGAGCGTGTCGATCTCGCGGGACTTGGAGATGTCCCAGTTCTGGCAGAAGCGGCAGGCGAGGTTGCATCCGGCGGTGCCGAAGGAGAGCACGGGCGTGCCGGGCAGGAAGTGGTTGAGCGGCTTCTTCTCGACGGGGTCGATGCAGAACCCGGAGGAGCGCCCGTACGAGGTCAGGACGATCTGGTCGCCTCGGCGGGCGCGGACGAAGCAGAGCCCGCGCTGGCCTTCGCGCAGGCGGCAGGCGCGGGGGCAGACGGTGCATTCGAGGCGCCCGTCGTCGAGGGCGCGGTGGAACCCGGTGCCGACGGTGAAGGCGTCGGTCCCTTCGACCCGAGGCCTACGGGGAGTGAGGGTGGCCATACTCACTACGGTAGCGCCCGGTCCGTTGCGGCCGCGTTTCGGCCCGGACACGAGGCGACTGCACGCGAAAGGGGTCGCGCCGGGCCATGAATTCGGCTCGGTGCGACCCCTCCCGGAATCGATTGCTGCGGGCCGGTCTCCGGCCCGGCGGCGCTAGTTCAGGCGCTCGCCCGTGGTGGCGTGGAAGACGTGCTCGTGGCCCGGTTCCGGGACGACGTACACGGTCTCGGCGAGACGCGGGACGTTGGCCGACTCGGTGCGGACGGTGAACCGCTCGCTGCCGCCGTTGTAGGTGGCGTGGCCGTACACGTAGGCCTCCGAGCCGAGCTCCTCGACGAGGTCGACCTCGATCGGGATGCCGCCGGAGGTCTCCGTGCCGAGCTTGCAGTGCTCGGGGCGGATGCCGATGGTGACCTGCTTGTCGCCGCCGTCCTGGGTCGCGGCGTCGCGGACCTCGCGCGAGAGCGGGAGGGTCACGTCGCCGAAGAGGCCGCCGGCCTCGGTGAGGGACACGGTCTTGAGGTTCATGGCCGGGGAGCCGATGAAGCCCGCGACGAAGGTGTTCTTCGGCTTGTCGTACAGCACGCGCGGGGTGTCGCACTGCTGCAGCAGGCCGTCCTTCATGACCGCGATGCGGTGGCCCATCGTCAACGCCTCGACCTGGTCGTGGGTGACGTAGACGGTGGTGATGCCGAGGCGCTTCTGGAGCGAGGCGATCTGCGAACGGGTCTGGACGCGGAGCTTGGCGTCGAGGTTCGACAGCGGCTCGTCCATGAGGAACACCTGGGGCTCGCGCACGATCGCGCGGCCCATGGCGACGCGCTGGCGCTGGCCGCCGGAGAGGGCCTTCGGCTTGCGGCCGAGGTAGTCGGTGAGGTCGAGGAGCTTCGCGGCCTCTTCCACGCGCTGCTTGATCTCGGTCTTCGGCATGCGGCGCAGCTTGAGGGCGAACGCCATGTTGTCGAAGACGGACATGTGCGGGTAGAGCGCGTAGTTCTGGAAGACCATCGCGATGTCGCGGGACTTCGGGGGGAGGTTCGACACGTCGGTGTCGTTGATGAAGATCGAGCCTTCGTCGACCTCTTCGAGGCCGGCGAGCATCCGGAGGGAGGTGGACTTTCCACAACCGGAGGGGCCGACGAGGACGAGGAATTCGCCGTCCTGGATCTCGATGTCGAGCTTGTCGACGGCGGGCTTCTCGGTGCCCGGGTAGATGCGCGAGGCACCCGCGTACGTCACTGTTGCCATGATGTTCGGTCCCTTTCACTGGCAGGTACGTGCCAGACGATCCGTGGTAAAAGGCGGTGGTGTCATCACAGAACGGGACCTCGCCGAGGCGGCGCGACCCTGCGCTGCGATCACGACCGCGTGATGCGCAGCACCGTGCGGTCGTGAGCTGAGCCTAGCCGCGGGGGAATGCCTTTGCCAAGTCGCGACCGAACGTTTGTCCGGTTTCCCCGCAAGGTTTACCGAAACGTTATTCCACGCGGAGGGCCTGCAGCAGGGCCTCGTCGCCGGCCACGTCGCAGATCCCGAACGGCAGCCTTCCCCACAGCGCCAACGCGATGTCGGAGGCGGAGCCGGCCGCGCGGGCCTGCAGCTGCGTGCGCGAATCGGGCTGGTCGAGCAGCGCCACCCGGCCCCCGCGCAGGCGCACGAACCAGGTCGCGTCGGCGTCCTGGGCGAACAGCTGGACCAGCCCGGAGGCCTCAGGGTGGGCGCCGCGGCGGGCGCCGACGGGCAGGAACGCCTCGAACACCTCGCTGATGGCCTCGGCGGCGAGCGCGACCGGGACGGGTGCGGTGGCGCCCACGGCCATCTGCACGTCCCAGCGGGCGAGGCCCGTGGCCACGGCCACCCGCCGGTGCCAGAACTCGCCCCGCCACTCCACGGGCGCCCACGTCCACGCGGGCGAGTCGGCGCCGCGGGCCTCGATCGCGTCGAGTACCGATGCGAGCGCCTGGTCGTACACGTCGAGCACGGCCGCGCCCTCGGCGGTCACGGGTGGCGGCTGCGGCAGGTCCTCCTCCTCTGCTGGGCGCGTGAAGAGGGCTTCGACGGCCCAGCGGTATTCGCGGGCGAGTTCGAGGAGGATCCCGCCGACCGTGGTGTCCGGGCGGGAGGGGGCGATGCGGTCGAGGACCTCGGGCCCGCACGCCGAGCGCAGGCCCGCGGCCTCGGTCTTCAACTCGGTGAGGTAATCGGTGATGCGCAGCTTAGCCATGGTGACCGCCGTTCCTCGTAGCCTGCGTAAAGCTTAGGCTTTCCGGTGTGACACACGCCAGCCCAACACCGAGCGAGCAGGCCTCCAACGACCCGATTCCGGGCAAATCCCTCAGTGAGTACACGACGCTGAGAATAGGAGGTCCCGCCCGCGAGCTGGTCGAGACCCGCCACTGGTCGGAGGCGGTCGAGGCGATCCGCGCGGCCGCCGGGCCGACCCTGGTCCTCGGGGGCGGCTCGAACGTCGTCATCGGCGACGCGGGCTTCGACGGCACGGTCGTGCTCCTGCGCGGCGGCGGGATCGAGCAGGTCGGCGAGGGGCTGGTCCGGGTCCAGGCCGGGCACGTGTGGGACGAGTTCGCCGCGTGGACCGTCGCGAACGGGTACTCGGGGGTGGAGTGCCTGAGCGGCATCCCCGGCTCGGCCGGCGCGACGCCGATCCAGAACGTGGGCGCGTACGGCCAGGAGGTCGCGCAGACCATCGCGGCCGTGAAGGTCTGGGACCGCGAGGCCGACGAGATCCGCGACTGGACCCCCGCCGAATGCGGGTTCGCCTACCGGCACAGCGTCTTCAAGCACTCCGACCGGTACCTCGTGCTCAGCGTCGACTTCCGGCTCGCATCGTCCGAGGAGTCCCAGCCGATCGCCTACGCGGAGTTGGCGAAGCGGCTCGGCGTCGAAGTGGGCGACCGGGCACCCATGCCGCTGGTCCGCGAGAAGGTGCTGGAGCTGCGGCGCGGCAAGGGCATGGTCCTCGACGAGACGGACCACGACACCTGGAGCGCCGGTTCCTTCTTCACCAACCCGATCATCGGCGCGGCCGACTTCCACGAGGTCGCGGAGCGGGCGGGAGGCGAACCCCCGCACTGGAAGACGGCCGACGGGAACGTCAAGGTCTCGGCCGCGTGGCTCATCGGCGCGGCCGGTTTCGAGAAGGGCCACAAGCGGGGTAACGCCGGCTTGTCCACAAAGCACACTCTTGCTTTGACGAACCGGGGCGGGGCCTCCGCCGCCGAGATCCTGGCCCTCGCCGCCGAAGTCGTCGACAAGGTCGAAGAGGACTTCGGCATCCGCCTCCACCCCGAACCGGTCATGGTCAACGCCAGCCTCGGCTGACTGGTCGACACGGAGCATTCGACACGCGGGGCCGCTCATGCTTCGGCGATAATCGAGGCATGCCTACAGTCCGCATCACTGGCATCTCTGACGAGGCGCTGGCCCGCTTGAGATCTCGCGCCACCGCGAAGCACCAGTCACTTGAGGTATACGTCCGCGACCTGATCGAACGCGAGGCGGCTGTGGCGGCTATCGAAATCGCTGCCGAGCTGCAGCGCCGGCGTTAAGAAGTCGGGGGCGTGAGAAACTCGCAGCGAGGTCCGTTGCTGCGCGTCAACTTAAGGTCGGTGGTCAGCAGCGGAGCCCGTCGCCATTCGGCGACAGCGATATATGAGGCGTCGTATGCGGTCACACTGCCGCGCAGTTCCCAGATGCGACTCGCCAGAACCGTGAACGGTTCGCAGTGCACTGGCATGGCCTGCAGATCGCGGAAGGCGAGTGCGGCCGCCGTCTCGTCGATGGTTCCCTTGTGTGCCTCGCGGCGGAGGATGTTCGCCGTCTCGTAGTGCAGCATTTCCGGCGCAAAGAGCCGCTTGCCGCGCATGTGGCCGACCGCCCATTCGCTGATCGGCCCGGGCTCGATGAGCACCGCGGCGACTGCTGAAGCGTCGACGACGAGCCCGTCTCCATCGGTCATCGGCGATCTGCGTCCCGCGATTCGAGGATGTCTTCGATGGTGACGGTGGAACCTGAAGCGTGTACCCGCGCGCGTGCCCGTTCAAGAACCACATCAAGGGGCGGATGCGACACCGTGGACTCGATCAAGGTGAGCATGTACTCCTGCAATGACTGCCGCTGGCGGGCTGCCCGAGCGGCCAGTTCGTCCCGCCATTCGACCGGTACATGCCGGATCGTCACGCTGGTTTCTATCGTACCGGTTTCGCTCATGCCTGCATTATAGCTGCATTGGATGCGAACTAGATTCATCTAGCGGAGGAGGGCTGCCGCTTCCAGCGCGGCGTAGGTGGCGATGATGCCGGCGCCTGCTCGCTTGATGCTGGTCAAGCTCTCCAAGATGGCCGCGTCGCGGTCGATCCAGCCTCGCTCCGCTGCCGCCACGATCTGGGCGTATTCGCCGCTGATGTGGTACGCCGCAACGGGAACCGGGCTGCGTTCGGCGGCCGCCTTCACGATGTCGAGGTACGGCAGGGCCGGTTTGACCATGACGATGTCCGCGCCCTGCTGGATGTCCAGGTCGATCTCGTGCAGCGCCTCGGTGGTGTTCGCGTTGTCCTGCTGGTAGGTGCGGCGGTCGCCCTGGAGCTGCGACTCGACCGCGTCGCGGAACGGGCCGTAGAACGCGCTGGCGTACTTCGCGGCGTACGCGAGGAGGCCCGTGTCGGTGCGGCCCGCTTCGTCAAGGGCCGCACGCACATAGCCGATCTGGCCGTCCATCATCCCCGAGGCGCCGAGCAGGTCCGCGCCCGATTCGGCGAGGGTCAGGCCCATCTCCGCGTAGCGCATCAGCGAGGCGTCGTTGTCCACAGTGCCGTCGGGGCGGAGCACGCCGCAGTGGCCGTGGTCGGTGAACTCGTCCAGGCACAGGTCGGGGATGACCACGAGGTCGTCGCCGATCTCCTCGCGGATCGCCCGCGTCGTGACGTTCAGGATGCCGTTCGGATCGGTTGCGGCCGAACCGATCGCGTCGCGCAGCAGCGGGATGCCGAAGGGCATGAGCCCGCCGATCCCGGCCCGCGCCGCCTCGACGGCCAGCTTGCGCACCGAGTCCACGGAGTGCTGGAACACCCCGGGCATCGAGGCGATCTCGAGCGGCTCCGTCAAGCCCTCCTTGACGAACACCGGGAGCACCAGATCGGACGGATGGACGCGCGTCTCGGCCACGAGACGGCGAAGGGCCGCAGTGCGCCGCAGCCTTCGAGGACGGATGACCGGGAACTCGGGGCTGTTCGGCACTGCGACCACTCCTTCTAAATCGTCAACGCTCTCAACGGAACCGCAGGGCCGTCGGGCCCTGGATCTTCTGGCCCCGGCGGGTCTTGATCGGACCCTCGGCCAGACGCTGCTTCAACTCCATCGCGTACTCGGCCAGCGCCTCGATGAGGTCCGGCACGGACGCGTTCTCCGGCTTGGCGTCCACGCGCAGGCCGAACTCGGTCGCCGTGTCCGCGGTCGCCGGGCCGATGCACGCCACGACGGTGCGCTGGTGCGGCTTGCCCGCGATGCCGACGAGGTTCCGCACGGTGGACGACGAGGTGAACAGCACCGCGTCGAACCCGCCGGACTTGATGGCGTCGCGGATGTCCGCGGCCGGCGGCGAGGCGCGCACGGTGCGGTACGCGGTGACGTCGTCGACCTCCCAGCCGCGTTCGGTCAGGCCTGAGACCAGGGTCTCGGTCGCGATGTCCGCGCGCGGCAGCAGGACCCGGCCGACCATGTCGAGGATCGGGTCGTGCGGCGGGAAGACCTCGAGCAGGCCCTCGGAGGACTGCTGCCCGGTCGGGATGAGCTCGGGCTCGATGCCGAACTCGCGCACGGCGTTCGCGGTCGCCTCGCCGATGCAGGCGATGCGGAGGCCGCCGAAGGCGCGGGCGTCGAGGCCGTGCTCCTTGAACTTCTCCCAGATGGCCTTCACCGAGTTCTGGCTGGTGAAGACGATCCAGGCGTAGCGGCCGTCGACGAGGCCCTTGATGGCCCGCTCCATCTGGGCGGGCGTGCGGGGCGGCTCGACGGCGATGGTCGGGACCTCGCACGGGATGGCGCCGTAGGCGCGCAGGCGCTCGGACATGATGCCGGCCTGCTCCTTGGTGCGGGGGATGAGGACCTTCCAGCCGTAGAGCGGGCGGCCCTCCCACCAGGCGAGCTCGTGGCGGTCGTCGACGCCGGGGCCGATGGTGAGCACGACCTGCCCGGCGTAGCCGAGGGCCGCCTCCACGAACGTGTCCACAGAGGACGTGGTGGTGTACTCGGTCTCGCCGGTCGCGTCGCCGGTGACGGCCACGGCGGTCTCGCCCGAGACGCCGCCCGCGAGCAGGATGTCCCGCAGGGACGACAGGTCCGAGACGTCCGCGGTGACGGTGAGGCTGCCGCGCTTGATCGCGTCCGCGATCATGAGCGGCTCGATGGAGGCGATGTCGTCGATGTCGATGACCGTGCGGATCTCCCCGGGCGGCATGCCCGCGTAGACCGCGACGGCCTGCGCGTGGCTCATGCCCGGGATGACCTCGAAGCGGGCCTGCTCGGCGCTGGCGGCCTTGATCTCGGCCTTCGCGAGCCGGTTCGGGTAGGCGTCGCCGACGATGAGGCGGGCGATGTTCTCGCCCTCGCGGGCGGCGGCGGCCATGAGCTTGCCCTGGTCGCTCGGGGAGGACTCGATGAGCTTGATCCGCGAGTCGTCGCCGTTGAGCTCCTTGGCGGTCTCGATGAGCGACTGCGGGAGCGACCGGTCGTAGTAGACCCGGTCGGCCTCGCGGATCGCGTCGAGGGCGCGCTTGGTCAGCAGTCCCGGGTCGCCTGGGCCGGTCCCGACGAAACGCACGCGGCCCACCGGCTTACGGGCACTGGTCATGTTCTCTCCATCAACAGTCGTCTAGAGCTTGGGTCTAACTTCAATAGTTGCTCGGCACCCACCTCGAGGAGGTCCTCGGCCAGCGCCCGCCCCACGGCGGCGGCCCGGGCGGCCAGTTCGGCGGCGCCCGCATCGCCTGTGTCGGGGAGAGCGGCGGTGGTCGAGAGCCGCTCGACGACGGAACCGTCCTCGGCAGCGACGGCCCCCCGCAGATACAGGTCGACCTCGTCCGGTGAGGCGCCTTCGGCGACATCGGCGAGTGCGGCGACGGGAGCGCTGCATCCGGCTTCGAGTCTTTGCAGAAGGGCGCGTTCGGCGGCGACGGCGGCCTGTGCGTACCGGTCGTTGAGCTTACTTGAGATCCGCGCAGATGTCATGTCGGCTTTGCGGCATTCGACCGCCAACGCCCCTTGTGCGGGGGCGGGAAGCATCACTAGCGGGTCCAGGTATTCCGTGATCTCCGCCTGGCGTCCGATGCGCCCGATGCCGGCGGCCGCGAGGATCACTCCATCGAGGTCGGCGCCGACGCGGCCGATGCGGGTGTCGATGTTGCCGCGGATCGGCACGCACTCGAAGCCGCGGCCCATGGCGTTCAGCTGCGCGATGCGCCGGGGCGAGCCGGTGCCGATGCGCGCGCCCGGTCCCAGGTCGGCGAGGGTGCGGCCGCCGGAGGCGACGAGCACGTCGCGCGGGTCGGCGCGCGGGGGCACCGCGATGACGAGGTGCTCGGGCTGGGCCGTGGGCAGGTCCTTGTAGGAGTGGACGGCGATGTCGATCTCCTCGTGCTCCAGCGCTTCCCGCAGCTGGTTGACGAAGACCCCGACGCCGAGCTGGGCGACGGGCACGGTCGTGCCGTCTCCTGTGGTCTTGATCTCGACGAGCTCCACCCGCTCCCCCGTGAGGCGCGCTATCTCGTCCGCGATCATCCCGCTCTGTGCCAGCGCGAGCTTCGATCCCCTGGTCCCGACTCGGATCACAGGTGCTTCCCTTCCTAAGGCCGGCGCGGCGAAGGCGCTCCGGGCTGCTGTGGGGCGGTGCCGAGGGTCCCGTCGGGCGATTCGGCCGCGACGGGGTTGATCTTGAGCGCGTCCGCGAGGTCGCCGGTCTGCGGTTCGGCGACCGCGGCGGCGTCGAGCGCGAAGAGGTCGCGCAGGGCGCGGGCGTAGTCGGGCGCGCCGGGCTGGCCGGCGAGCTCGCGCACGCGCACGGTGGGCTCGTGGAGGAGGCGCTGCACGACGCGGTGCACGGTGCGGGCGACCTCGGCGCGCTGGTCGTCGGTGAAGTCGCCGCGGCGGGCGACGCGGGCGAGCTCGGTCTCGACGATGTCGGCGGCGACGGAGCGGAGGGCCGCCACGGTGGGGGTGACGGCGGCGGCGCGCAGGCTCTCGTTGTAGGCCGCGATCTCCTCGGCGAGCAGGGCCTCGACCTCGGCGAGGGTGTCGGCAGCGGCCCCGGCGCCGTCGGCGCGCTGGATCTCGGCGATGTCGACGACGTGCACGCCGTCGAGGCGCGAGACCGCTTCGGCGACGTCCTTGGGGAGGGCGAGGTCGCAGACGACGAGCGGCGCGGTGCGGCCCGCGAGGTGGGCGGCGCGCAGCACCGGCTCGGGCGAGGAGGTCGCGCACACGAGCAGGTCCACTTGCGCCGCAAGGGAGGCGAGGTCGTCGTAGGGGGCGGTCGCGGCGTCCCAGACGGCGGCGAGGCGCTCGGCCTTGTCGCGGTCGCGGTTGGCGACGGCGAGGGACTTGACGCCCGAGCGGGCGAGGGTCGCGGTGGCGAGGCTGCCCATGGCGCCGGCGCCGACGACGGCGGCGCGGGCCTGGGCGACGCCGCCGGGGAACCCGGCGCGGACCAGGGCCCGCTCGGCGAGTTCGAGGGCGGCGCTGACCACGGAGGGCGCAGCGGCGTCCACGTCGGTCTCGGCGTGGATCCGCTTGCCCACGCGCAGGGCCTGCTGGAACAGTTCGTGGAGGTGGCGGCCGACCTGGTCGGCCTCGCGCGCGGTCTCGTACGCGTCGCGGAGCTGGCCGAGGATCTGCGGCTCGCCCGCGACCATGGAGTCGAGGCCGGCGGCGACGCGGAAGGCGTGGGCGGCGGCGTCGGCGCCGTGGCGCACGTACCCGCAGGAGGCGAAGTCGAGCTCGGCTTCGGATTCGTTCAGGCCCCACACGCGGTGGAGCTCGTCGACGATCGCGGACAGGCCCCCGTGGAAGGTGGCGGCGGTCGCGTACACCTCGACGCGGTTGCAGGTGGAGAGCACGACGGCCTCGCGGACCTCGCCGCCGCGCAGGAGCGCGCGCGAGAGGTCGGCGGCGGCCTCGGGGCCCACCGCGAGCCGTTCCAGGGTCTCCACCGCGGCACTGCGATGCGAGATGCCCACTACCAGGAGGTTCACTTCACCGTTCCCGTCTCTTGGCCGTTCCGGTTCACGTCTCCGCGTTCACGCCTCCAGCGGCCGGCGTGACTGCCCGACCCCTGCGTTCGCCTGGCCGATGGTCTTGTGGTGTTCGTGGAAGGAGAGGATCTGCAGCTCGACGGCCAGGTCGACCTTGCGGACCGCCACGCCCTGCGGCACGGCGAGCACGCACGGCGCGAAGTTGAGAATGCTTGTGACACCAGCATCTACGAGGAGGTCGGCCACATGTTGGGCGGCCGCGCCCGGTGTGGCGATGACCCCTATGTTGATGCCCTCGTCACGGACCGCGCCCGCCAGGAGCGCCACGTCGCGCACTCGGATCCCGTCCAAGTCCTTCCCAATGATGCCCGGGTCGGCGTCGAAGAGGCCAACGATGTCGAACCCTCTTTCGGAGAACCCGGGGTACCTGGCCAGGGCCTGGCCCAAGTGGCCCAGGCCGATGATGGCCACGCGGGAGTCTTTCGTGAGTCCGAGCACACCCGCGATGTAGGCGGCGAGCGCGGCCACGTTGTAGCCGACGCCGCGCATCCCGGACGCGCCGAGCTGGGAGAGGTCCTTGCGGAGCATCGCCGAGTTGACGCCGGTGGCGGCCGCGAGGGTTTCAGAGGAGACGGTCTCGACGCCGGACTCGCCCAGCGAGCTGAGCGCCCGCAGGTACTCGGGCAGGCGCCTGACCGTCGCCGGCGGGAGGTCGGCGGCGGAAGCGGGAGGGCCGCTCGGGGCCCGGTGGTCGGTGCCTTCGCCGGTGGTCGTCAATGGTGGAACTCCAGGTCCGCTAGTTCCGCGCCGCCGTTCACCGGCGCGCAACCCAGCTTAGGAGGTGGACCGTGGGGAAGCTCGCACAGGCGGTGCTAACCAGGCCTGGGGACGCGACTCGGCGGCTCGCGGGACCGGTGCGGTACACCCCCGTAACACTGGGCGAGGCCCAGCTGTACCGAAACCCGTTTATTCCCGGCGAGCCGCCGTCTGAAGTGATTTTGCCCC
Source organism: Glycomyces lechevalierae (assembly GCF_027622945.1). Lineage (GTDB taxonomy): Bacteria > Actinomycetota > Actinomycetes > Mycobacteriales > Micromonosporaceae > Glycomyces > Glycomyces rutgersensis. The sequence continues at coordinate 85,335 of NZ_JAPZVQ010000002.1, forward strand.
AAAACACCGGAGAACCCCGCAAATCCAGTTTTTTCGGCGCGTCGCGTCCGGCGGGTCAGGACGCCGCGAGGTCGCGCCTGAGGCGTGGCACGTCCACGTCCCAGTAGCTGTGCTCGCGCCCGTCGAGGAGCACCACCGGGAGGCGGTCTCCGTATTCGCGTGCCAACGCAGCGTCGTCGGCGACGTCCACCTCGGCCCAGTCGACGCCCGTCTCGCGCGCCACCAGCGCGAGGTCGGCCCGCGCCGCGCCGCACAGATGGCAATCCCTTGTAGTCAACAGCGTCAGCCTGTTCACCCTGCTCCCTCCCCGCAACGGAAGATCGCACAATCTGTGCGACACCCTCCGTCATTCCTCGATCACTATTGAGCCAGAACCGGTCCGCGAACGCGGGCCTCACAACATTTGGGGAGGTAATGGTGGGATTCCGCCCCCGCGAAGAAGGGTACGTCGGTGTGCCGGACGAACGCCGACATCGCCCGCAGTCAAGCCGTCACCGAACGCGACACGCCGAACGCAAATACGCGTCGGCGGCCCTCCTGATTTCTAGACTCAGGCGGGTCAGTCCCTGCGGGACCCGATCGCATGACTCGGCCCGACCCCTCACACGAGGAGGCCACTAGTGCCCGGTATTGCACCAGCAATGGTGACGTCCAACGCGAACCACACCGCAATGCTCACCGATCTCGCCCCTTACCTGAACGGCAGCGCCATCGTCGAGGCCCTGACGCGTCTGCCCGCCCCGACCTTCGAACGGCTCCGGCAGGCCGTCTGGACGGTCCTGAGCCTGGACACCGGCACCGGCACCGCCGAGCAGCACCACGTGCGCTCCGGCGGCGCGGGGGCCGGCGGGACGGCCGAGGCCGCGGGCCCCGGCCAGCACGACCCGAGCACCGACCAGGTCGACGGCGACGAGGTCGCCGACCTCGTGGCGCGCGCCCAGGACGGCGACCCGAACGCCTTCGGCGAGATCTACGACCGCTACAGCGAGACGGTCTACCGCTACATCTACTTCCGCGTGAACAACGCCCAGCTGGCCGAGGACCTCGCGTCCGAGACGTTCCTCCGGGCGCTGCGGCGCATCTCCAGCTTCAGCTGGCAGGGCCGGGCCTTCGGGGCCTGGCTGGTGACGATCGCGCGGAACCTGGTCGTCGACCACTTCAAGTCGGGCCGCTACCGGCTCGAGATCGTCAAACCCGACGTCCTGGGGACCGACTCCCCCGAGACCGACCCGACCACCTCGCCCGAGACCGCCGCACTGGAGAAGCTCACCAACGCCACCCTCCTCACCGCGGTCAAGAAGCTCAACCCCGACCAGCAGGAGTGCATCGTCCTGCGGTTCCTCCAGGGGTTCACCGTCGCCGAGACCGCCCGCACCATGGGCAAGAACGAAGGCGCGGTCAAGGCGCTCCAGTACCGGGCCGTGCGCACCCTCGCGCGGCTCCTGCCGGACGGCTTCCGAGGTTGAGGTAGGCGTTTCCGATCCCTTTTCCACCTCTTCCTCCTGCATCACCGACGGCCGCAATGGCTGTCGGGAATGCGACAAAAACCCGTCTCCGCGGGCTCCGGCCCGCGAACCCGTCATCAGCGATCCGCCGGGCCCTACCCCGCCGGACCGACACTGCCAGGTCAGGGCCGTCAACCGGCCCTCTGCCGCCGTGGGATCGAGCCGCGAGGCGGACGAAGTGGTCCGCGTCGCAAGGTTCCCGGCGAACCGTAACCTCAGGGGCTACTCGTGCGTTGTTCTCAGTACAGGAGCAGGATCCATGCAGTGAGAGGGGGTGTGCCCGGTGACTTTGAACCCTATGGAGCGCCGCCGCGCGGAGGAATTCGCACGGCTGCTTGACTCCGAGGACCCCGCCCTCCCTCACCAGCGCAGCGCTGACCCGATGTCAGCGCGCACCGACGCCGCGGAGGCCTTCGCCGAACTCGTCGGCGTCACCGAACGGCTCGGCGGACTCGGCGAGCAGCTCATGGCGGCCAGCCGGCCGTCGCAGCACTGGCAGGACGCCACCAGGCGGCGGCTCATGGCCGTCGCCGCAGAAGAAGGCATCGGCGTCACCGCCCGGGCCCGCGCCAGCGCGGTCGTGCCCGAGACCAAGCGGGCGCCCGTGACCGAGGACATGTTCCCGCGCCGCCCGCGCGGCGGCAGGCGCCTCGCGATCGTCGCGGCCCTGCTCACCGGCACCGTCGCCGTCTCCGGGGTCTCCGCGGCCTCGGGCGACGCCCTGCCGGGCGAGACGCTGTACGGCGTCAAGCGCTCCACCGAGCGGGCGCAGCTCGCCTTGGCGGGCAACGACCTCGGGCGCGCGCAGCTCTACCTCGAGTTCGCGCGCACCCGCATCCAGGAGGCCGCCGACGTCGTCGGGGACGACGCCGCGGTGGCGAGCGCGCTCAGCGACGCGACCGGGGAGCTGCGCAGCGGCACCCGGCTGCTCGGCGAGATCGCCGTGGAGAGCGGCGACCCGGCCCCGCTCGACTACATCGACCTGTTCACCAACGAGCACCGCTGGGTCCTCGACGACCTCGTGGCCGACCTCGACGGCGAGGCGCTCGAGGCCGGCGAGGAGCTGGCCGCGGTGCTCGAAGCGGCCGCGGTGCGGTCGGTGGAGCTGCGCGGCGCGCTGGACTGCACCGAGGCCGGCGGCGAGAGCGACGACATGGGCCCGATCCCGGGCTCGTGTGTGAAGGACGCGGTCGACGCGACCGTCCCGGACGAGACGGGCGGCTCCGACGGCGCCGCGACCGGTGCGGCCGAGACCGGCAGCGACGAGGCCGAGGGCGAGCCTGAGGGCGAAGCGGAGCCGACGGCGGGCGACAGCCCGGCCGGGGGCGGCGAAACGCCCCAGACGGAACCGGCCACGGGCGGCGCGAGCGACCCGGCCACGACCGGCGAACCCGCCGCTGAGACCGAGGACGAGGACGTCCTGGGCGAACTGGGCGGCATCATCTCGAAGCTTTTCGATTGAGCGGCGACCCTGCGGGGTACGACCGTTGCGGGTCGGCGACGACCCGGGAGTTACAAGGTGTGGAGTACCGGGCCGGGGCGCCGAGAAGCGTCCCGGCCCGCCGACGCCACCGCCCGGGCCGACCGCGCTCGGACCGTGCAAACGACGCAATGCGGCCGAGCGCTTCCCAACCCACGTAACCGTGTCCATATAACCAGGGCCACACTGGAAATTCACCAGGCTCGCGTCCTGGCGTTACAGGGCGTCTTCCTGAGGCTTGTAGGCTTTTAGAGTGTCTGAGATCGAGGCTTCCTCCACCGCCTCCGCCACACCCCGTCCACGAACCGTGCGGGCTGGCGGCTCCGCGCTGACCCATTCCGTCGTCGTCGAGCCCGCCGCGCCGGGAGACGACGAACTCGCCCACCTCCCCACCGCCGCCTTCTTCGACGTCGACAACACCCTCATGCACGGCGCGTCCACGTACTGGCTCGCCCGTGCGCTCGCCAAGCACGGCGTCCTCTCCGGGCGCGACATCCTCAGCTTCGCGTGGAAGCAGGCCCGCTTCAAGTTCGGGGCCGAGAACCACGGCCACATCTCCTCGGTGAAGTCCTCCGCGCTCGAACTCGTCGCCGGCTTCCCCGTCGAGGAGATGCGCAAGCTCTGCGAAGAGGTCGTCGACCGCGACATCTCCCCGCGCATCCTCGCGCCCGTGCGCCGCCTCGCCGAACGCCACCTCGAGTCCGACCAGGAGGTGTGGCTCGTGACGGCCAGCCCGGTCGAGCTCGCCGGGGTCCTCGCCTCGCGCCTGGGCCTGACCGGGGCGCTCGGCACGATCGCCGAGATCGAGGACGGCTGCTACACCGGCCGCCTCGTCGGCGACCTCATGCACGGCCCCGCGAAGGCCGCCGGGCTCGAACAGCTCGCGGCCGAGCGCGGCCTCAACCTGGAGCAGTGCACCGCGTACTCGGACTCGGCGAACGACCTGCCGATGCTCCGCAAGGTGGGCCGCGCCATCGCCGTCAACCCGGACACGCGCCTCGCCCGCCAGGCCCGCCACTACGGCTGGCCCGTCCTCGACTACCGGCGCGGGCGCCGCGCCGCGAAGCTCGCGCTGCCCACCGCGGCCGCCGCGGGCGTCGGCGCCGGACTGCTGTACCTGTACAAGTCCCGCGAACGGGACTAGGCGCGCCCGGCCGCGGGCCGGTTGGAACACGAAGGGGCGCGACCATAGACGACGTGGCGCAGCGGCTCACCCTCGCGGGCGCGGCGGTGCTCGCCGTCGCCTGGCTCGCCTGGCCCTCCCCCGACCGGCCCGAGACGACGCCCGTCCCGGAGACCGCGCCGACGGTGTGGGAGACCTGGGACGCCGAACCGGTCGACGTGCCCGGACAGATCGACGGCCTGGCGTGGACGCCGCTCCTCGTCCTCGACCCGGCCCCTGACGGCTCGGCCCCTGGCACCGATGCGCTCATCGGCACCGACGAGGCCGGGAACCTGCTCTATGTGGAGCAGCCCGCCGAAGGCGACGCCACGGTCGACGTCGTCGCCGAGCCCGGCGGCGTCCCGGGCGTGGTCGCCGTGGCGGCCACCGAGGAGCGTCTGGCGTGGCTCCAGTCCGTGCCGGACGCGCAGGGCCGGGTCGTCTCCGAGCTGTGGACCGCCGAACGCGGGCCCGACGGCAGGCCCGGCGAGGCCGCGCTGCTCACCGCCGACACCGGCGACGTGATCACCGCCGGGAGTGCCTACGACCTCCAGTTCGCCGCCGAAGGGCTGCACTGGCTCTCGACCGCCCGCGGCGAGAACCTGATCACCGAGCACCGGTCGGTCCCCGTCGCGGGCGGCGAGGTCGAGGTCGTCGGGCACCGCGGGGCGTGGCAGGCCGCCGCCTGGCCGTGGCTCGCCAGCGCCGGCTCCGACTCGCTCGGCGGGGCGCAGCTGGTGCGCACCGACACCGGCGCGGGCGTCAAGGTGTTCTCGGGCTCGGACGAGCTGACGCTGTGCTCGGCGACGTGGTGCCGGCTGATCGTGACCGCCGACGACGGGTCGCGCGTCGACCTCGTCCGTCCAGACGGGAGCGACCGGGTGACGATCGCCGAGGGGTTCACGTCGGCGGTGTCGCCGGACGTCGGGCTCGTCGACCGGTTCGAGCCGCTCGCGGCGTCGCAGGCGGCCCAGGGCGATGCGACCGCGGTGACGCTCTTCGACCTCCAAGCGGGCGAGGAGTACCTGGTGGCCTCGAGCGCGGGGCAGACGGGCGCGGACGCGCGGTGCCTGTGGTGGTCGACGGGGACGGGCGAACTGCTCGAATGGCACGTGCTGGACCTCACGGACCTCGCTTAATGCGAGGCGTTCGCGCACGGGGCCCGGGTAACGTCGATGCCGTGACCACACCGTCAGACCCCAGCGCACCCCAGGAGCCGGCCCGGCCCGAGATCATGGGCGTCCTCAATGTCACGCCCGACTCGTTCTCCGACGGCGGCCGCTATCTCGACTTCGGGGACGCGGTGGCGCACGGCGAGCAGATGGCCGCCGAGGGCGCGGACCTGATCGACGTGGGCGGGGAGTCGACGCGGCCGGGCGCGGACCGGGTGGACCCGGCGACCGAGATCGCGCGGGTGGTGGACGTGGTGGCGGCGCTGTCCGAACGGGGCCTTGCCGTCTCGATCGACACGACCCGGGCGGCGGTGGCCGCGGCGGCGATCGCGGCCGGCGCGAGCGTCGTCAACGACGTGTCGGGCGGCCTGGCCGACCCGGACATGGCGCGGGTCGTGGCGGACACGGGCGTGCGGTGGGTGCTCATGCACTGGCGCGGGCATTCGGCGGACATGCAGCGGCTCCAGCACTATGAGAACGTGGTCGCCGACGTGAAGGCCGAGCTGGAGGACCGGGTCGAGGCGGCCCTGGACTCCGGTGTGGACCGGTCGAAGCTGATCCTCGACCCGGGGCTGGGGTTCGCGAAGACCGCCGAGCACAACTGGCGGCTCTCGGCGCACCTGGACGAGTTCGTGGCGCTGGGGTACCCGGTGCTGTTCGGGTCCTCGCGCAAGTCGTACCTCGGGAAGCTCCTGGAGGACGAGAGCGGGAAGCCGCGCCCGGTGGGGCAGCGGGAGGCCGCGACGCTCGCGACCTCGCTGCTGGCGTTCGAGGCGGGCGCGTGGGGCGTGCGGGTGCACGACGTGGCCGGGACGGCCGACGCGCGGGCCGTGTGGCTGGCCACGCGCCGGGCCCGGTAGCTGACGGATCGGCGACAACACGGTGGCGGCGCGCCGCACCTGCGGTGGGGCCTGACCAGGCGTGGAGCAGTTCCTCGATCGGACCGGCGGGATTGCGAGCGCATCTCGAAACTTGGAACAACGGTTGCGGGTGCGGCTGTCACACCCGTAGCATTCGGCTCGTACTTCATCCAGAGCAGCTGAGGGGTCCGGCCCTGCGACGCTGCGGCAACCACCGACCCGCCCTTCGGGGGCAGGCGGCAGGTGCCAATTCCGGCCCGCTGCGCGGGGAAGATGAGGGAGGAGCCTTCTCGTATGTCCAATGCGCTTTTCGAAGACAGCCCGGCCAAGGGCCTGATCTGCCGCAACTGCAACGCCACCTATGACCTGGTCGCCCAGCACGCCTGTTGGCAGTGTTTCGGGCCGCTCGAGGTCGACTACGACCAGGCCGAGCTGGCGAAGGTCACGCGCGAGCAGATCGAGGCCGGCCCGCAGAACATCTGGCGGTACGCGCCGCTGCTGCCCGTCGGCGTCCACCCCGAGGACCGGGTGAGCCTCAACCCCGGTCTGACCCCGCTCATCGACGCGAAGAACCTCGCGAAGGCCCTGGGCATGCGCCAGCTCTGGGTGAAGGACGACTCGGCGAACCCCACCCACTCGTTCAAGGACCGGGTCGTGTCGACCGCGGTCTCGGCCGCGAAGAAGCTCGGCTTCGACCGGTTCGCGTGCGCCTCGACGGGCAACCTGGCGAACTCGGTGGCCGCGCACGCCGCCCGCGCGGGCGTGCCGTCGATCGTGTTCATCCCGCACGACTTGGAGCCGGGCAAGATCGTGCAGTCCGCGATCTACGGCGGCCAGCTCATCGCGGTGCAGGGCTCGTACGACGACGTGAACCGGCTGTGCTCGGAGCTGACCGAGACGGACGACTTCGAGACGACGGCGTTCGTGAACGTCAACATCCGCCCGTACTACGCCGAGGGTTCGAAGACCCTCGGGTACGAGGTGGCCGAGCAGCTCGGGTGGCGGCTGCCGGAGCAGGTCGTGGTGCCGATGGCCTCGGGCGAGCTGCTGACCAAGATCCACAAGGCGTTCGAGGAGTCGGCCGAGATCGGGCTCGTCGAGCCGGGCAAGGTGCGGGTGTTCGGCGCGCAGTCGGCCGGGTGCAGCCCGATCGCGGACGCGTACGCCGAGGGCACGGACGTGATCACGCCGGTGAAGCCCACGGGCATCGCGAAGAGCCTCAACATCGGCGACCCGGCGGCCGGGCCGTATGCGATCGAGGCGTGCCGGTCCACGGGCGGCGGCATGGCGAAGGTGACGGACGACGAGATCCGCGAGGGGGTGCGGCTGCTGGCTGCCACCACCGGTGTGTTCGCTGAAACGGCCGGCGGCGTGGTCGTCGCTACGCTCCGTAAGCTCCTGGAGTCGGGTCAGTTGGACCCGGAGGCCGAGACCGTCATTTACAACACCGGTGAGGGCCTCAAGACACTTGACGCAGTGTCCTCGCTGGTCGGGCCGACGCACACGGTGAAGCCGTCGTTGAAGGCGGCGAAGGAAGCGGGACTTCTCGAGTCCTGAATGGAGTCGGGAGTTTTGGAAAGTGGACTGTCAAACGCTTTCCGAACTCCTGAAATTATCACTCAGTGTGACCGTTGTGAAGGCTTGTGTCGGGTACCCGACAAAGAGAAGCGAAGTTCGGGTCTTGACCGTATTCACTGAATAGGCAAGAATTCTTCTTGCGGGAGGCCGCAGCCGTCCTGTCGCCACTCACCCGGTTGACTGCGAGTCCTGGGGCTAGAACGTGTCGAGCAGCGCCAGCCGGTGTCAGGAACTGCGGTCTCCCGACCACTCCGCTTCCCTGCCTGCGGCATTCACCTTCCTCTATAGGTGCCCGGATCGCCACGCCCCCAAACCTTTCCGCGTTCATCGGCGCGCAATGCACTTGCCTGTCCCGTTCCACTGCGCGAGACTCGGCGGATGACGCATTTCGACATCGTGCCGGTCGACCCCGGCGATCCCGCGCAGGTCCGCGCGCGCCTCGCGGTCATGGGGGCCGTGGACGCCCACGACCACGCCGGCACCCGCCACTTCAATCCGGCCCACGCGCTCGCCGCGAGCGTGGTGGGCCGCAACGACGTCCGCAGCGAACGCTGGGTCGCGGTCTGCGACGGGCGGGTCCTGGGGTACGCCGACGCCACGATGCCGCTGCTCGACAACACGCATTCCGTGTACGTCGACCTGGGCGTCCATCCCGACGAGCGGCGGCGCGGGGTCGGCTCGGGCCTCTTGCGCCACGTGGAGGAGCGCGCCGCCGAGGAGGGCCGGAGCGCGCTCTCGACATGGATACTCGCGCCGGGCGAGGGCGCGCCGGAGGTGCGCACCGAGGGCGCCGCGTTCGCGGTCGGCAAGGGCTACCAGCTGTCCCTGAACTGCGCCGTCCGCGCGGTCGAGCTCGACACGGTCGACGAGGCGGCGCTCGACCGGCTGTGGGACGAGGTCGCGGCGAAGGCCGCCGACTTCGACCTCGTCGCGTTCGAGGGGCTGCCGCCGGAGCGGATCATCGACGGCATGGCGTACCTCCACGCCCGCATGTACACGGACATGCCGTTGGGCGAGTGGGACCTCCAGGAGGCGGCCATCGACCGCGACCGCCTCGCGGGCTGGTCCGAGATGCGCCGCCTGCGCGGCGAACTGCACCTCCAGGTCGCTGCCGTGCACCGGGAGAGCGGCGAGGTCGCCGGGTTCACGGAGATCATCGTCGAGGCCGGTTCGGAGTTCGACTGCTTCCAGGGGGACACGATCGTCGACCCGCGCTTCCGCGGGCACCGGCTCGGCACGCTGCTGAAGATCGCGAACCAGCGGGCGGTGCGGTCGTGGCGGCCGCGCATGCGGTTCGTGTGGACCGGCAACGCCGTCTCGAACGACCACATGATCGCCATCAACGAGTCGGTCGGGTACCGGCTGGTGTGCGAGGAGAACGTCTACCAGAAGAAGCGCTAGCGGATCAGCCGCTCGTGCATGCGGCGGCGCTCGGCGTGGAGCTTGGCGATCTGCTCGCGCAGCGCCGCGTCGCCGCCGCCGCCCCGGGACACGGCCTCGCGGAGGTCGTGGATCTCCTGCTCGACGTCGAGTCCGCGCCGGTTGAGCAGGTGCAGGGTCTCGTGCGGCTCGGGTTCGGGGGTGCGGCGCAGCAGGCGCAGGCCCTCGGGGGTGATGCCGAACGGGGCGAGCGATTCGGCGTCGAACGCGATCGCGTTCGGATGGTCGGCCACTTTGGACATCCGCTCGGAGCCTTCGCGCTGCTGGTCGGAGAGGCCGGTGTGGGCGTAGAGCCACCACATGGTCTCGCCGTCGAGGTGCCGGACGCTCACGCCCTGGGGTACGAGCTTCTGGGCGAGGGTCGAGTGGTTGCGGCGGTAGACGCTGAGGGCGCGCGCGGCCGGCTCGAGGAGGCTGAGGCCGATCGAGGGGCTGTGGTGGTAGGCGCGGTGCCCGGCCGCTTCGGATGGGACCCAGTTGCAGCCCAACGTGGGCGCGAGGACCGCGGGCGCGGCGCGGCCTTCGGTGAGGTACGCGGCGGCCCGCTCGTGGAGGCCGCCGACGAGGTCGCGGTGGACCGCGTCGTCGTCGTCGAGGCGGGTGGTGAGCGCCCAGCCCTTGCCGCGGGCGCGGGCCTCCTCGCGGGTCCAGGCCACGAGGTCGGGGACGAAGTCGCGTTTGAGCTCGGTGGGCGCCAGGTGGATCCAGGGCCGATCGGCGGCGAGCGCGTCGAGGCGGCGCCGCGCTGCGGGCGGCATCTCGCGGTCGATCGCGATGTACCACACGAAGTCCCGGCGGGTCTGCGCGTCGAGCGACGCGAGCGTCAGATGCTCCAGGAGGAGCTGCCGGTACGCGAACCACTGCTCGTCGAACACGCCGATACCGTGCCGGGTGGCGATGACGTGCAGGAACTCCGAGGACGCCGGGAGCGGGCCGTGCGAGGCCCGGGAGGGCGCGGCGGCGCGGAGCCGGCGGCGCAGCCTCGCGGGCAGCAGTCGCGTCAATCGCATGGGGTCCCCTCCCGGACGGCGGTGCGGCGGCCGAGACGGCGCGCCACCGGGCAGGCTAGTGCCCGCCGGTAACGGGCGCGCCAACACCGGGCGAACAATCCGGTCACCGGGGACGATACGCCGGCGACCGGTCACGCTTCGCGGTTGCGGGCATAGTGCTCCAGGTACTCGAGCTGCTCGGGGTCGAGGCTGGGGCGCACGCGCTCCATCGCCTGGGCCACATGGGAAGCGGTGACGATACTGGCGTCGAGGGACTCGCGCATCGCCGTCAGCGCAGCCTCGCGCACGAGCGCCGCGCAGTCGGCGGCCGAGTAGAGCCACAGCTCGTCGGCGACCTCGCCGAGGTCCACGTCGTCCGCGAACGGCACGTTCTTCGCGTTGGCGCGCAGGATGTCCGCGCGGCCGACCGCGTCCGGCGGCGGCACGTACACGAGCCGTTCGAGCCGGCCGGGCCGCAGCAGCGCCGGATCGATCATGTCCGGCCGGTTCGTCGCGCCCACGACCACCACGTCCCGCAGCGACTCCGCGCCGTCGAGCTCGGTGAGCAGCGCCGCGACCACGCGGTCGGCGGTCCCGCCGTCGGTCCCGCCCCCGCGCACCGGCGCGAGCGCGTCCAGCTCGTCGAAGAACATCAGGGTCGGGCTGGCCTGCCGGGCCCGGCGGAACAGCTCCCGCACGTTCTTCTCCGACTCGCCCACCCACTTGTTCAACAGCTCGGAGCCCTTGACGCTCAGCACGTTCGCGTGGCCCTCGCCCGCGACGGCCCGCACGATGTACGTCTTCCCGCACCCGGGAGGTCCATACAGGAGGATGCCGCGCGGGGCCTCGATGCCCAAGCGGGTGAAGGCGTCCGGGTAGGTGAGCGGCCACAGCACGGTCTCGGTGAGGGTCTGCTTCAGTTCCTCCATGCCGCCCACGTCGGCGAGGGTGAGGCCGCCGAGCTCGACCGCGTCGCCGGACATGCTCGTGGGCCGCACCGAGTCCAGCGCGCCGTCGAAATCGGCGCCCTGCAACGCGGTCGCCCCGCCGTCCTTGGCGCGCATCGCGGCCCGCACGCCCGCCTCCCGGACCATCACCGCGAGGTCGGAGGCCACATAGCCGGGCGCGCGGTGCGCGACGTTCTCGAGCTTCACGTCCTCGGCCACTTTCATACCGCGCGTGAGGTACACGAGCAGGTCGCGGCGGGCGTCGGCGTCCGGCATCGGCACGACGACCTCGTGCTCGAGCTTCGAGCGGAGGACCGTGTCGACGTCCTCGATCCGCGCGGTCGTGCACACCACCGCGTGCTCCCCCGGCTCGGCGAGGACCTCGTCGACGAGGCGGGTGAACATGGTGCCCAACGGCGTCCGCTTCCCCGCCGGGGCGATCGCCTCCACGCCGCGCACGAGCAGCACGCCCGGCACGGTGAGCGAGGCGACGGCGGCCCGGAGCCGGTCCGCGGCCGCGTTCGCCTCGAGGGCGGCCAGGTCGTGGCCCGAGACCTCGCTGACGCGCGCGCCCACGGCCGCCGCGACCGAACGCGTCACCGTGGCCTTCCCCGCGCCGGACGGGCCCGAGACGAGCACGCCCAGCGTCATGTCCGTGCCCACCACCTTCAGGACCTCGCGGTGGTTGAAACCGAGGTCGAGCAGCTCCCGCAGCTCCTCGGCGGGGATCTTCGCCCCGGCCAGCTCCTCGTACGGGATCGGCGCGATCCCCGGCTGCGCCTCGGGCTGCGCCCGCACCGGCTCGCGCGGCTCGGCGCGCGGACGGACCTGCGCGGCCTCGCCGCCCGGGTAGGCAGCGGGCATCGGCGCGCGGGCGCGGCCGGGATTCGCGACCCGGCCCGACTCGAGCGGCGACCCGATCGAGGCCGGGGCATCGGACTCCCACTCCACACGAGTGTCCGAAGTGATCATCGCCGCGCTCGCCGGACTCGCCTCGACCACGTTGAGCACCATCGTGGTCCAGCCGATCCCGAGCGTGTTGTTCAGCGTCCGCCGCGTCGCCGACACCAGCTCGCGCTGCGCGTCGCCCAGCTCGATCGGCAGCAGCGACACGTCGTCGCCCTCGCCCACGACCTTCGACAGGAGCGCCAGCCGCAGCGTGTCAGGATCGACCACGGCCACCGCCGAAGCCGGACCCGACAGCACCACCCGGTCCGCCGCCGCGAGCGCCACCGGCGCGATCCGCACCGGATCGCCATCGCGCGCACCGATGTTCCCCAACGTCAGGTCATCCGCGTACAGCGCCCGCCGCGACGCGTACCGGTCGGCGGCCAGCGCGATCGCGGCCGTCGAGCGGCGCCCCGCGATCGCCACGGCGTCGCCGGCGCGCAGGCCGAGCGCCGTGAGGGCTTCAGGGTGGAGGCGGACGATGCCGCGCCGGGCGTCGAGCCCGGCCTTGGCGCGGGTCGCGGTCAGCGTGAGGGAACCAGAGTCGGACACGCCGCCCAGCCTATTACGGCCCGGCGGCGGACGGCGACTCTCGCACGGCGGGCCGCTGCGCCGCAGCCGCCGCTACTCTGCAGCGCCGCTACTCTTCAGCGGGCGAGAGCTCCATGCGGTAGACCTGGCGGCCGTCCTCGAGCAGGATCGCGGCCGCCGCGCCCTGGTCGGCGAACTCGCGCCACCGCTCGCCCAGCCACGACTCCGCGTCGCCCTGGCTGCCCAGGTCGCTGTCGGGGGTGTCGATCGCATTGCCGTCGGCGTCTTCGAGCTTCCAGGTCCAAGTCATGGGCCAAGATTACGCGACCGAGCGTCACCAGTCGAAGCGGTCGTGCGACGGCGCCGTCACCGGAGTGCGCGCCACGGGCGGCGGTTCCTCCTCGCGGCGGCGCGGACCGAACGCGAGGCTCAACGCCACGAGCGTCCACAAGGGCAGGAGCGCGAGCCAGACCCACGCCGGGGCGACCGGCACGAGCGGCAGCGTCCACACCGCCCGGTCGAACGCGTCCACCACCGCGACCGCGCCGATGAGACTCGTGAACAGCCCGAAGAACGGCATCCCGCACTGCCGCCACGAACGCCCCGCCAGCAGCCAGCCGACGCCCCACAGGCCGATCGCCAGCGCCTCGTAGTCGGCCCGGCCCGACCAGATCGCGAGCACCAGCAGCAGCCCGCCCGCACCGGTCGCTATGGCGGAGAACGTCATCCGGCCCGCCCGCGGCGGGTTCTCGGTCCGGGCGGCCGCGAGCCAGCCCGCGCCCGTGAGGAACAGCAGCCCGGCCGCGAACACGACCGCGGCCTGGAACTCGAGCCGGTCGGTGAACCGGGCCCCGAACCAGTCGCAGCCGGCCGGGACCCCGGCGGCCGCGTCGCCGATGCCGCACTGCCAGACCTTGAAGGCCCGCAACGGATCCCCGACGAGCCGCGACGGCGTGTTCGCGCCGTCGCAGTCGGGCAGGGACGCGGGGAGGGTCCGGAACGCGTCCGGCTCGTCGAAGCAGTTGCCGGAGCCGGTGCCGTCCCACCACAGGTCGAGGCGGTTGCGTTCGCGCTGGCCGTCGTCGCGGACGCCGAAAGCGTTGTCCGCGAAAGTGTTCCCGTCGCCTTGACCGCCTTCGACGCCGCCGGTGCCCCAGGCGGCGACGGCGGCGGCGTCCTGGTTCCAGACGCGGTTGCCGGTGACGCCGGTGGAGGCGGTGTCGGCGAGGAGGATGCCGACGCCGCGCGGGACGGTGCGCTCGGGGCAGAGGATCCCCGCGGTCCAGTCGCGGGCGGCGAGGTCCGCGCAGGCGCCGGTGCCGAGCCGGTCGTAGTGGCCGGTGTTGTTGGCGTACACGAGGTTGCCGTGGACGTCGATCGGCGCGCCCACACCCGTGTCGGTGACGACGATGCCGGTCGTGTTGTCGTGCACGCGGTTCGCGCCGACGCCGACCGTGCCGGAGCCGCTTACGAGGATCCCGGTGAGGCTGCCGGTCGCCTCGCAGTCGTCGACGGTGGCGTCCGAGTCCTCGATCGCGATGCCGGCGTCGTCGGCGAGGTCGGCGCGGCAGCCGGTGAGCGCGACGCCGGTGGAGCGGGTGATGTGGAGGCCGTAGCCGCCGCTCTGGGTGGCGGCCACGGCGTCGAGGGCGGCGCCGTCGGCCTGGTCGAGGCGGAGCCCGGCTTCGCGGGCCTGGCCGAAGGTCACGTTGCGCAGGTAGAGGCCGGAGGCGCCGCCGGCCTCCAGGACCGTGTCGAGGGCGAAGCCGCCGGAGAAGAGCACGTCGTCGGGGCCGTCGCCGAGGCCTTCGATCTGGAGGTCGTCCACGCCGTCGAGGCGGACGGTCTCGGGGACGTCGAAGCGGCCGGGGAGGACGAGGATGCGGGTGCCGGGCGCGGCGGCGGCGACGGCGGAGGCGAGGTCGTGGTGGCCGTCGGCGAGGCAGTCCTCGTAGAGGCGTTCGTTCTCGACGCGCCGGAGGTCGATGTCCTCGTTGCGTTCGGCGAAGTCCTCGGCGTTCTCGGTGCAGACGTAGAGCGCGGGGCCGTCTTCGCGGTAGGCGGGCGGCGCGGTGGTCTCGCCGCCGCTGCGGGGAGGGGCTTCCTCGGCGCGGATGTCGGCGAGGTTGCCGCCGATCATGCAGCTCAGGGCGATCGCGGCGAACGCGATCACGCCGAAGACGACGGACGCGAGGCGGTGCTGGGGGCGCGGCGCGGGGGGCACGGCCTCAGGGTAGCCCGCCGGGAACGGCATGTGAAGGGCCGAAAGCGCTGGCGCGCAGGCGCTTCGGGCCGCGAACGCCGCCGGGCAGTCCCCCGCCCTCCCAGGGGGGCGACCCCGGTTCAAGTGTGTCGCGGGGGTCCGACGGAAAGCCGCCGTTCTTACCGTCGTAAGGAAAAATGTCACCCGAAATGGTGAGGGAACGCGAAGACGCGGCACACCGTCCTTGGAGGGGACGGTATGCCGCGCTTGCGCAGCGGGCTACGCCGTCTGCACTGGAGGCCAGTACAGAGAAAGGGAGAACCACTCACGATACAGTGAGCGGTCCTCCCTCGCAGTACTCAGTCGGCCTGAGGAAGCAGTCCCGAAGGGCTGCTTACATCATGCCGCCCATGCCGCCCATGTCGGGCGCGCCGCCGGCGGATTCCTTCTCCGGGGCGTCGGCGACGACGGCCTCGGTGGTGAGGAACAGCGCGGCGATCGACGCGGCGTTCTGCAGCGCCGAGCGGGTGACCTTGGTCGGGTCGGGGATGCCCGCGGCGAGCATGTCCACGTACTCGCCGGTCGCGGCGTTCAGGCCGTGGCCGGTGGGCAGGTTGCGGACCTTCTCCACCACGACGCCGCCCTCGAGGCCGGCGTTCTCGGCGATGGCGCGCAGCGGCGCACCGAGCGAGCGGCGCACGATCTCGACACCGGTCGCCTCGTCGCCCTCGGCCTCGATCTTGTCGAACGCGATCGCACCGGCCTGGGCCAGAGCAGTACCGCCACCGGCGAGGATGCCCTCTTCGACGGCGGCCTTGGCGTTGCGCACGGCGTCTTCGACGCGGTGCTTGCGCTCCTTGAGCTCGACCTCGGTGGCCGCGCCGACCTTGATGACGGCCACGCCGCCAGCGAGGCGCGCCAGGCGCTCCTGCAGCTTCTCGCGGTCGTAGTCGGAGTCGGAGTTGTCGATCTCGGCGCGGATCTGGTTGATCCGGCCCTGGATCGCCTCTTCCTCGCCGCCGCCGTCGACGATGATGGTGTCGTCCTTGGTGATGACGACCTTGCGGGCCTGGCCGAGCAGGGACAGGTCGGTGTTCTCGAGCTTGAGGCCGATCTCCTCGGAGATGACCTGGCCGCCGGTGAGGATCGCGATGTCGCCGAGCATGGCCTTGCGGCGGTCGCCGAAGCCGGGGGCCTTGACGGCGGCCGACTTGAAGATGCCGCGGATCTTGTTCACGACGAGGGTCGGGAGGGCTTCGCCGTCCACGTCCTCGGCGATGATCAGGAGCGGCTTGCCGGTCTGGGTGACCTTCTCCAGGGTCGGGAGCAGGTCCTTGACCGCGGAGATCTTCTGGTTGGCGACGAGGATGTACGGGTCCTCGAGCACGGCCTCCATGCGGTCCTGGTCGGTCACGAAGTAACCGGACAGGTAGCCCTTGTCGAAGCGCATGCCCTCGGTGAGCTCGAGGTCGAGGCCGAAGGTGTTCGACTCCTCGACGGTGATGACGCCTTCCTTGCCGACCTTCTCCATCGCCTCGGCGATGATGGCGCCGACCGTGACGTCACCGGCGGAGATGGAAGCGGTGGAAGCGATCTGCTCCTCGGTCTCGACCTCGGTGGAGGTGGACTGGAGGTGCTCGACGACGGCGGCGACGGCCTTCTCGATGCCCTTCTTGATGGCGATCGGGTTGGCGCCGGCGGCGACCGCGCGGAGGCCTTCCTTGACGAGGGCCTGGGCCAGGACCGTGGCGGTCGTGGTGCCGTCACCGGCGACGTCGTCGGTCTTCTTCGCGACTTCCTTGACCAGTTCGGCGCCGATGCGCTCGTACGGGTCTTCGAGCTCGATCTCCTTGGCGACGGACACACCGTCGTTGGTGATCGTCGGGGCGCCCCACTTCTTGTCGAGCACCACGTTGCGGCCCTTCGGGCCGAGGGTCACCTTGACGGCTTCGGCGAGCGTGTTCATGCCTCGCTCGAGCCCGCGGCGAGCCTCCTCGTCGAATGCGATCATCTTCGCCATGGTTGATGGCTTCCTTTCGGATAACGTTCGTGGTCGACGGTGAGGCGGCATCCCCGCGACGGTGAGCCCGGTAGAGCTCGACCACCTCATCGCGTTTAGCACTCGCCAGCTGCGAGTGCCAGCTCCAGGTATAGCACTCTCGCCTTGAGAGTGCCAATCCGGGGCGCGAAACAAGTGGTGAAAAGCAGCCTCGGCGACGCTTGCGGGCCGTGAACGAGCAAGCAGGCCCGGGCGCGCCCGGGCCTGCCTCGTCTCGTTCTACTGCTCGGGCATGGGATGCCCGGGTTCGCCGGGGTCGACCGGGTCGACGGCGACGCCCGCGGCCTCGGCCGAGAGGGAGGTGGCGGAGACCGATTCGGCGCGGCCGCGCAGCCACGCGTAGGTGCACAGGGACGCGGCGAGGATCCAGATCATCGGCACGAGCAGCAGCAGCGCCATGATCGCCTCGGTGAGGACGGTGAGCACGGTCGCGAGCCAGGACGCGAAGACCGCGTGCCAGACGCCGGCGAGGAGCAGGCCGACGACCGAGATGACGAGGTTCGCGGCGACGGCCACGAGCACCACGATCACGATGCGGCCCAAGGCGGGCCAGAACGCCGAGTGCGTCAACTGGATCGAGCGGGCGTACGGGCTCTTGCGGGCCTCGAAGACCGCGGCGGGGGCCATGAGGCTGAGCGCGAAGATCGCCCACAGGCCCGGCAGGACGCACAGGACGAGGCCGACGGCGATGGTGACCCACGCGAGCAGGAGCCACAGGAAGAACCTGCCGCCGCGCCTGAACCCGAAGTCGAAGGCCTCGCCGAGCGCGAGGAACCCGCCCGCGGCCTCGGCGGCGGCGGTGCGCACGGCGGCGAGCACGGCCGAGCCGGAGACGTAGAGGACGGCGAGGGTGAGGATCGCGCCGATGATCCCGACGGCGACGCCCGGGCTGTACTCGCGCACGATCGTGCCCCAGTCGGTCCGGTTCACGTCGATGTCGGGTGTGCGCACGGTGTTGTTGAACGCGCCGAGGATCCAGCGGGGCAGGACCACGCCGATGAGGAGCACGAGGCCGACCGTGCGCCAGGAGCGCTGCACGACGTCCATCGATGCGTGCCACCAGCCCTCGAACGTGTCGGTCACGAGGGGGTCGCCGCCGGAGAAGCGGCCCGACGGCTCGCCCGGCCGCCCGGAGTTCCAGTATGGATCGTCGGTCATAGGGCGGATCGTAAACCAATGAACCGTGCATATCAGACAAACGACTGCATCGCATCGATTCGGGATGACACGTTCGCGCATTCCCCTGCCCGGCCGGACCCGAGCCACTACCGTACGCGTATCGGCGCACGTCGCGCCGAACAGGCAGCACAGCCGAGCACCTTTGGGAGCGCCGATGTCCCACCGCGAACTGCGACCCGTCGGCCGCGAGAAGACCTTCTTCGGGCAACCCCGCGGCCTGGCCGTCCTCTTCGGCACCGAGATGTGGGAGCGGTTCAGCTTCTACGGCCTGCAGGGCATCCTGCTCACGTTCCTCGTCGCGGACACCGCGCAGAACGGGCTCGGACTCTCCGACACCGTCGCCGTCCCGATCGCCTCGCTCTACTCCGGGCTCGTGTACCTGACGGCGCTGCCCGGCGGGTGGCTCGCCGACCGCATCCTCGGCCCGCGGCGCGCCGTCCTCATCGGCGGCATCATCATCATGTGCGGCCACCTCTCCATGGCCATCCCCGTCGAGAACCCCGCGACCGTGTTCTTCGGCCTGTTCCTGGTCGTGGCCGGCTCGGGCCTGCTGAAGCCGAACATCTCGGTCATGGTCGGCAAGCTCTACGACGGCGACACCGACGCCCGCCGCGACGCCGGGTTCTCCGTGTTCTACATGGGCATCAACCTCGGCGCGTTCCTCGGCATCCTCATCACCCCGTACCTCGCCGGGGACGACCGCTGGCACCTCGGCTTCGGCGCCGCCGCCGTCGGCATGGCCCTGGGTCTGCTCTGGTACGTGCGCGGCTGGCCGCGCCTGACCCACGCCGGGATCGGCCCGGCCCGGCCGCTCAACGAGGCCGAGAAGCGCAGGGCCACGAAGGTCGTCGTGATCGCCCTCGTGCTGGCCGCGATCGCGATCGCGGTCTGGGCCTGGACCGGGACGCTCACGCTCGCGACCGTCCCGACGGTGGTCACGGGCCTGTCGATCGCGGCCGCCGTCTGGTACTTCGTGTACATCTTCGGCCAGGCCAAGGACATCACGCCCGCCGAGAAGGCGGGCCTGCGCGCCTATGTGGGGCTGTTCATCGCCGCGGTCGTGTTCTGGATGCTGTACCTGCAGATGGGTTCGGTGCTCACCGCGTTCGCGGCGAACTCGGTGGACCTCGACTCGTGGGGCTTCCACCTGCCCGCCGGCGGAGTGCAGAACTTCAACTCGATCTTCATCCTCGTGTTCTCGCCGATCTTCGGCGTCATCTGGGTCAAGGCGGGCACGGGGTTCGGGACGGCGTACAAGTTCGCGATCGGCGTGTTCCTCGTGGGCTTCTCGTACGTGTTCCTCGGCTGGCTGCAGACCCGCGCCGACGACGGCATGCTCGCCGGGCTCGGCTGGATGGCCTGGGTGTACCTGCTGCTGACGTTCGGCGAGCTGTGCGTTTCGCCCGTCGGCTTGAGCGTCTCGACGCAATTGGCGCCGCCGAACCTCAAGGGGCAGATCATGGGCGTGTGGTTCCTCGGCCCGGCAGTGGGGACGCCCCTCGGCGGGCAGGCGTTCGCGTTCCTCGTGCCGAAGGTCGGCGAGGCGGCGTTCTTCTACATCCTCGCCGGGATCGCGATCCTCACCGCCGTCGTCCTCGCCGTGTTCGGCCCCGCCCTGCACCGGCTCATGGGCCGCGGCGGGCACGGCCCGAACGCCGTGCTGGAGACCCCGGCCGAACCGCTCGGGTTCTGAACGGGCGGTTCAGCCGCGGCCGCTGAACCACTCGCCGGCCTGGGCCACCAAGCGGCGCACCGGATGCTGCGGCGGCAGTTCGGCGCGGCGCGGCCCCGGATGCAGGGCCGCGAAACCCGGCTCGATGAGGCGCGGCTTCAGCGGGTCGACCGGTTTGATCCACGAATCCGTGGGCGCCCCTTGCGGATCGGCCACCCAGCGGCGGCCCGCGCGGTCCAGCCCGATCGGGTACACCGTGACCCCGTCCGCGCCGACCTTGATCCGCAGGAAGCACTTCTGGTCGATCACGCTCATGCCCGCGAACAGCTCGTTCGCGTTGACGCCCAAGCGGTTCGCCACCACCAGGTAGAGGCCCACCAGCCAGGTGCCCACGAGCCCGACAACGGGCAGGTACGCGAGGTACGTCCACAGGCTCACGTCGTCGAACATCTTGATGACCTGCGCCCCACCCCAGGACAAGGCCACCTGCGCCAGGCCGTGGAGGCCGCCGAGCATGTAATGCCGGGTCGTGCGGCTCCCCTGGCCCGGGTGCGCGAAACCGACCCCGGCCCCGAGGAGCACCGCCGTCACCGCCACGAACGTTCCTGTGCCCTCCAGAATGGACACCGTCGCGATGAGGCCCACGACCGCCATGAGCGCCACGAACCCCTTGTTCAGCCACGGCAGCCGCGCGAAGATCCCGAACGCGTACCCCATCGACTTCGCCTTCGACGGGTACGTCCGCGTCAACCGGTACTCCCGTTCGCGCGCATCGGGTTCCGGCACCGACTTGCGCGGCGCCGTCAACTCCTCCGGCAGCGTGTGCGTCGGCGACAGGTACGCCCCGCCGCCCCCGGCCGTGACCAGGTGCCGCGAGCCGTCGACCTCCTCGTAGTGCGCGTAATGGTGCCGGTCCCCGGTGATCACCAGCGGCACCCGCGCGCCGGTCGCGGCCACCACGTCCCGGATGAAGTGGTCGATCCGGTCGAACGAGCGCGGATCGTCCTCCGTCCACAGCCACGACGGCTGCGGCACGCACAGGATCACCTGGTCGCCGGGGCGCATCCGCGCCGCCGCATGCCGGAAGTACTCGATCTGCGTCTGGTCCAGATGCGTGTCGAACTGGGCGTCCACCGCGAACAGCCACCACCGGTGCGGCAGCTCCAACGCGAAATACGACCGCTTCTGCACCGTCTTGTACCCGCCAACTGAACGGCCCTCGGTGAACTGCCGGGCGAACGCCGTCAGGCCGTCGAACCAGTCGTGGTTCCCCGGGATCGCGTACAGCGACACCGGATGCGCCGGATTCGCCGCCTCGTACGGGCCCTTCATCCGCTGCTCATACTCGAGCCAGTCCCCCGCCGGGTACACCTCGTCGCCGCCCATGACGAGCACCGAACCGCGCGGCAGGCGTTCACCGCCGACATCGATGTGGTTCTGCGCCATCAGGTACGCGATCGAATAGGTGGCGTTGAACCCGTCGCCCACGTCCGCCACGTAAT
This sequence comes from Glycomyces lechevalierae, assembly GCF_027622945.1. Lineage (GTDB taxonomy): Bacteria > Actinomycetota > Actinomycetes > Mycobacteriales > Micromonosporaceae > Glycomyces > Glycomyces rutgersensis. The sequence goes on from NZ_JAPZVQ010000002.1 coordinate 106,562, forward strand.
CGAGCCACAGCTCGTCCTTGTCCGCGTGGTTGTACACGCCCTGCGGGCGGCCGCCGATGATCTCGCGCTTGTCCACATACCCGCCGAAGACCCGCGCCAGACCGAACCGCATGCTCGTGTCGATCAGCGTGCGCGGCGACAGCCAGCGCACCGGCCCCTGCGGTCGGAAGCGGAGCTGCTCGGGACTGAGGTCCTTGGGGCGGTGGGACATAGACCACATCATGGCACGTTCTGCGCGCCAGCGGAACCCGCGAAACGGGGTGGGCGAAGGCCCCTGCGCGGTCGTAAGCTCCCGGCATGACCAACGCACGCCACGCCGACCTCGGCGACATCGACGAGATCATCCGGCTGCGCGAGATCATCCTCGCGCACTGGTTCGACATGAGCGACACCGCTTGGAAGGCCGAGGCCGCCGCCATCCTCCACCGCCGCCTCGACGAGCCGAAACCGACGATGGCCGTCACCGTGATCGAGGCCCCGGACGGATCGGGCAGGCTCGCCTCGTGCGCGACCGGCGTGATCGACGAGCGGCTGCCGAACCCGGCCAACCCTTCGGGCCGGTACGGCTGGATCTTCAACGTGGTCACCGACCCGCAGTGGCGCAAGCGCGGCTACAGCCGAGCCTGCACGCAGACGCTCCTGGACTGGTTCGGCGACCAGAACGTCCACGTCCTCGAACTGCTCGCGTCCGAGCAGGGCAAGGGCCTGTACGAGGAACTCGGCTTCAAGGTCTCCGAGGAACCCGCGATGCGGCTGAACCTGCGCTAGTCGTCGACGCTGAGCGACGGCAGCCGGAACCAGCCCGAGGCGGCGAGGAGGAGCAGGAGCAGCAGCGCGAACGCGAGGGCCGCGAGCACGAGCGCGGGCAGCGCGAACCCGATGAGCGCGAGCACGGCCAGGCAGACGAGGGCCACGATCCGCGATGCGGCGATCCGGCCGGTCACGGCGCGGCGCAGGGCCACGTCGCCGACGAGGAAGATCGCGGGTCCACCGAGGACGGCGGCGATGGTGGTCGCGCTGGCGGTCTCCCAGGGCTCGATGAGCACGAGCACGACGCCGGCGGCGACCACCACGACACCGGTCACCATCAAGGTGTAGGCGAACGAAGAGAGGGGCACGACCCTGGACTCCCCGGCGATCGCCCCCTCCCCGGCCGCGTGTGCCGCCCGGGCATCGAAGTAGAGCTTCAAGAGCACCGCGATGGTCGCGAGCCCGAGCGCGATGCTGCCGCTCATGGCACCCAGGCTCACCCTCTCCTCACCTCATTGCCCCCAAAGTTATCCACAGGCACTTGACCTGCGATGTCGCTCCACAGCCGCGAAGTTATCCACAGGCGCAAAACTTCTGTTGCCGCTCAACTACCCCACGTGTTGTAGTAGATGGCAAAAACGCCATCGGACGGAGCACCGGCGGGATGGCGGCGACATAAGGGGATTCGCGAACGTCGCCATACCAAGGTCGCGCGCGGCAATCCAGCCGCGCGCGGTCCCCGCCAGGTGCCACCCCCCCCCGCCCCCGGCCGCGGGGGCACACGGGGCGGCCGGACACACCAGCCCGGCCGCCCCGCACACCCAACAAGTTCACCGCCCGATGCTATCGCCCGACGCGCCCCGGAGCGGGGAGCCGCACATTTCCGTCGGCCTTGGCCCCAGGGACGGGCATGGGCCCCAGGCGCCGGTGCGCCTGAGGCCCATGGTGTCGGACAGCAGGTCTTAGCCGAGCGTGCCGAAGAGGCGGAGCTCGGCGATGTCGATCAGGGCGCCGTTGGAGACGCGGAGGTAGCGGTAGCCGCCGTCGTCGCTGGACGGGAGGTTCTGCCACGAGAGCGTCTTGAAGGTCGGATCCGTGAGGGTCGTCCAGTTCTCGAGGTCGTTCGAGCCCTGGAAGACGAGGTCGTTCATGCGGACCAGGCCGTTGTTGTCCTGGCGCGCAAGGAAGTCGAACCGGTCGGCGGTGACCTGGGCGCCGGCGCCGAAGTCCCAGATCAGGTAGAACCGGCCGTCGACGGCGGGCACGTCGCTGGTGGTCGCGGGTTTGCCGTCGAGCATCAGTGCGGCGTGGGTCGCCTTCGCGGTGTCGGCCGTGCCGTCGAGCTTGACCACTTGGGCGTCGGCGAGGTCGATCAGGTCGCGCTCGTCGGAGCCGTAGAGGAGTTTCCCGTCGGTGGGACCGTGGATGGTCGCGGCGGTCTCGCCGGCCGCGGTGGTGTGGTCGATGGCGACGTCGAGAGCGCCGCCGCCGGTGAGGTCGCCGAGGGTCCCGGTGGCCGTCCACGACAGCGAGTCGGTGCTGGTCGCGGCGAGCTCCTGGCCGCCGACGCTGACCGCGACGTCGCTGATCGGCTTGGCGCTGGTGAAGTTCACGGTGAAGTTGTCGCCCGCGGTCACCTTGCCCGCCAGGGCGTCCGGGGAGGTCACGGTGACGTCGGTGATGTCGCCGGGGACCTCGGAGCGTTCACCGAAGACGCGGAACGTCCCGATGGACCAGATGCCCGGGTAGGCCGGGTCGATCGGGATGCCCGGGTTGTCGACTTGGAGTTTCAGGTACCGGAACTCCTCGCCGCGGTGCTCGGCGACGACGGGGATGGTCTCCATGTCGTTCGTCTCGGAGGTCTCCCGCTCGCTGAGGAGGGTCCAGGAGATCCCGTCGTTGGAGCCGTACACGTTGGTGCCCTGCGAGCGCATCGGGAACGAGAACCGGGCCTGGATGCCGAACTGCTCGGCCGCGATCCGGTACTGGGTCCCGAAGTCGAGGGTGAACGACGCGGTCCGCAGGTCGCCGGTGCCACCGCCGTTGGGGAGGTTGCGCACCGCGTCGACGCTGAGGCCGATGGGGGTCACGGCGTTGCGGTAGTCGAACGAGCCATCTGCGAGCTGCGGGTTGAGCAGTTCGAGCGCTTCGATCGCGTCCAGCAGCGCCTCGAAGGCGGTGCGGAACTCGGCGTCGGTGCCGTTCTCGGACGCGTCCCGGGCCGCGGCCAGCGCTTCCCGGTAGGGCTCAAGGGAAGCGGTGGTGTAGACCGCGTCTTCTTCGGTACCGTCGGCGACGGCCGCGTCGATCATCTTGGGCCGGTTCTTGGCGACGACGAGTTCGAAGGTCCGGGCGGCGATGGCGTCGCCGTCGTCGGCGACGACCTGGACGGCGTGCGTGCCGGTGTCGTGCGAGGTCGGCGTCCACGTGACCGTGCCGGTCGCGGCGTCGAGCTCGGCGCCGGCGGGAAGCCCGGCGGCGGTGTGGGCGGGGGCGCCGCCACTGTCGGTCGCGCCGAGTTCGAAGCTGGAGGTCGCGGCGGGCCACAGGTAGTAGCGGTCGCGGGCCTGCGCGAAGGCGGGCGCGGTGAGCTGGGTCTGCGCGTTGAACATCAGCGCGTCGAGGTCCACTGTGGCTCCGTTGCCGTTCACCCGGTAGAACTGGGTGTTGAGTCCGCCGGCCGGGTACGTGACGTACCGCCATTCGCCTTGCGTGTCAGGCAGTTCGATGCGCGAGAGGACGTTCGGCTGCGGCTCGAGCTCGTTGCGCGGGTCGGCCTCCTCCTTGTCGAGGACCTCGAGGACAGCCGGGCCGTCGGTGCGGACGAGGACGCCCATCCGGCTGTTGCCGGGGAACATGACGCGGCTGACGACGCTCATCGTCCCGTCCGCGTCGGCGGTCGCGCGGGCGAAGGTCCGGTCGTCCTCGGTCACGATCTCGGTGCCAGTGTCTCCGGAAGCATCGGCGAGCGGAATGCCGTAGTGGCCGAAGGTGAGCGTGGTGTCCTCGACTGGTGTCGGCTCGGTGCCGGCGATCTCGGGCGGGAACGCCACCCAGTACTCGATGCTCTTGTCGCCCGCGGCCCAGAAGTTGTTGACTCCGGTGCCGTAGTTGTAGAGCGGGCCGTCCATGCGCTCGTTGAGGAGTGCGACGTTCGGGGCCTCGGCCTCGACGTCCACGCCTTCGACGTACTTGTACTGGTAGTACAACTCGTTGAGCGCGTTGAACATCCGCCCGCGGTAGGCCGGGGAGACGACGCCGCCGGTCCCGCGGTCGTCGATGTACTTCGTGTACTCGCCCATCATGTACCCGTCGAAGGCGTCCGCGCCCGCGAGGAGCCGGTTGCCGAGGAAGTTGTACGCGGAGACCGCGTCATCCTCTGTGGAGACGGTGCCGTCGACCGGGTCGACCTTGGTGCCCTGCACGTTGAGGAAGCGCGCGAGTGCCGCGAAATTGTCGATGTTGCATTCGGCGTGGGCCTGGTCGCGGCCCATCTCGCGCAACTGCACGAACTCCTCGCCGTAGGGGTTGGCGGGGTCGTCGGCGGCGATGACCGGCATCTGGGCCGCCATCGAGCCGTTCGTGTAATCGTCGAACGTGGAGTTCACGGTGAACCATTCGACGCCCTTGGCGTAGCCTTCGGCGTCGTCGGCGTAGATCGCGGTGGCGATGCGGCCGTAGAGACCGAAGTTGTGCTGGTTCATCCACTTCTCGTTGGAGTAGAGGAACGTGTCGACGACGGGCTGCGCGAAGTTGCCGAGCAGCCGCGCGTCGTCGTCGGCGCTCCACACGACGTCATAGCCGCCGTACGTGCCGGGGGTGTCGTCCGCGGCCGGCTCGGTGGCGCGGATGATCTCGGCGGCCATGAGGAACTGCGAGAGCGGCTTGCCGGTGTGAATGTGGGCGTCGGCGAAGTACTTGTAGCCGTCGGGGTTCATGCTCGCCCAGGTGCGCAGGGCCTGGATGGCGTTCTTGCGGTACACCTCGTCGCCGGTCATGACCCACATGAGGGACTGGGTCAGCGCGCCGAAGGAGTCGTTGGTCTCGCGATAGCGCAGGCCCACCTGGGTGAAGTTCGGGTCGAGGGCGACGTCGGGCTCGCTCGCGGACTTGGAGTTCGACGCCCGGTAGGTCTTGGAGGCGGCGCCGGTCTTCGTCATCGCGTCGAAGTACGAGGCCCACGGCTCCTGGCCGGTTCGGACCATGTCCTGGGCGTTGCGGAGGTCGTCGGCCGAGAGGCCGACGCCGGGGTGGACGAACCCCGCATCGCTCACGGTCTCGTTGATCTGGACGACGTTCTCGGTGAGCAGGCCGTCGTAGGATGTTTCGGCCTGTGCCGCCGGCGGCACGGCGGCGACCGCCGCGATCCCCGCGGCGAGTGCGGCGGCGAGCGCTGTGAGGCGCGACCGCCTTCGTTGCCCGACTTGCGTCATTGCAGGCGTCCTTTCGTAGGGGCCTTCCGGGTCTGTGAGGGTGCGGACGCCTGAGCGGCCCGGCCTGAGGCAGCGAAGCGGCTCGATATCGGAATCCGTCTATGCGGACGATAGCGGCTGCCTGAGCGAGAATCAAGGCTCAGACAGATAACGTTCTCTGTTCGGATCAGCCGCCCCTGAGGGCCCGATCTCTCGGGTTACCGAATCGTTATTTTCATGGAACACCTTGTCTACCTGGCTGATCGCTTCGATCTTTCGGGGCTCTGCGGTAAGTCGATCGGGATTGGTCGATGCGGAGGTCTCGACAAACCTGGAACTGAGATCTAACTTAGAAACCGATATCTATCCGGCGACCCCGAAGGACCCCGAGTGGCACCACGACCCCGCGCCCTCCTGGCCATGAGCCCCGAGTTCCTGCACCAGCTCTTCCCCGAACCGCTCATGCGGCGCCTGTCCGCCGTGCTCGACTTCGACCCGGAGCTCATCGTCCGGGATTTCACCGAGCCCGCCGCGAAGGCCGCGCTCGCCGAAGCCGAGGTCGTCGTCTCCAGTTGGGGCACACCGGTCCTGGACGACGAGACGCTCGCCGGGGCCCCGCACCTGAAGGCGGTGCTGCACGCGGCCGGCACGGTCAAATGGATCATCGGGCCGGCCGGGTGGGAGCGGGGCCTGCTGGTCTCGAGCTCATCCGGCGCGAACGCGCTGCCCGTCGCCGAGTACACGCTCGCCTCGATCCTCATGGCGGGCAAGGGGATCTTCCAGCTCCGCGAGGACTTCCGCAAGGACCGCACCTTCACACTCGGCTACATCCACCCGGAGGTCGGCAACTTCGGCCGCACCGTCGGCGTCGTCGGGGCCTCGAAGATCGGGCGGCGCCTCATGGAACTCCTGCGGCCCTTCGACTTCACGGTGCTCCTCGCCGACCCGTACATCGAGGAGGCCGAGGCCGCCGCGCTCGGTGCGCGGCTCGTGCCGCTCGACGAGCTCGTGGCGGGCGCCGACGTCGTCAGCGTCCACGCCCCCGACCTGCCCGAGACCGAGCACCTGATCAACGCGGAGCGCCTGGCGCTCATGCGAAACGGCACGGTCGTGGTCAACACGGCGCGCGGCCGGCTCGTCGACACGGACGCGCTCACCGCCGAAGTGCTCAGCGGCCGGCTCTCGGCGGTCATCGACGTGACCCACCCCGAGCCGCTCCCCGCGCACTCGCCGCTCTACGACCTCCCGAACGTCTTCCTCACCCCGCACGTGGCCGGCTCCCACGGCAACGAACTGTCCCGCATGGGGCTGTTCATGGTCGAGGACGCCGAGCGGTACGCCGCCGGCGAGCCGCTCGTGCACCAGGTGGACCCGACGACCCTCGGGAGGCAGGCCTGAAGCACACGCGATAGAAACCGTTATCCTGCCGTTCTCCACCCGATTCGAGCGGCACCGAAACCGCCACCGGATTGCAACAAAATCGCATCGTACTGCGAATACGTTGCGCCGCAATCGAACACAATCCGCCGAGAACCGAGATTCCGCGACATCAAGCATTGACTGATTTCCATGCTCGATGATACCGTTATCTCCCCGGCGACCTGGCAAGAAACCCGGCAGGCCGATCCAGCGCTCGCCGCCGTTACCTTCACAGCAGACACATCCCTCACCCCTGTATCAACGTTGATCTAAGGAGGCCCCTCATGGTCGAATTCTCTCGCCGCAAGTTCCTCGGCGCCGTCGGCGCGGCCGGAGCCGCAGCCGCAGTCGGCACCACCGCCGCCGGATGCTCCGAGAACGCGGGCGGCGCGGCCGGCGGCGACTACGACATGCCGACGTACCAGCCCGCCCCCGAGCTCGACGTCCAGCCGTACTACTCGACCGAGACCCCCGGCATGGAGAACGTCTACACCGAGCAGGTGCAGACCTTCTTCAAGTCCGTGAACCGCGAGCCCGGCTCCGGCGGCAAGGTCACCAGCTTCCAGCTCACCTGGGGCGACCCGGCCACCCCGCTCGAGGACAACCCCTACTGGCAGGAGCTCAACGAGCGCCTCGGCGTCAGCTTCGAGCCGCAGTTCGTGCCCCAGCCGGTCTTCTACGAGAAGTTCGCGACCATGCTCGCCTCCGGCGAGGTCCCCGACCTCGTCTTCGTCGACGACCAGAACGCGGTCAACCTGCAGGGCATCCGCGACGGCGCGTTCGCCGACCTCTCCGAGACCTTCTCCGGCGACAACATCCTCAAGTGGCCCAACCTCGCCGCGCGCAAGGAGGAGATCTGGAACGCCAGCCTCAAGGACGGCCGCATCTACCAGATCCCCTCGATCGTCTGGGCCCTCACCAACCTCCCGGTGATGCGCGCCGACCTGGTCGACCAGACCTCGATCGGCCGCGCCCCCAAGGACGCCGACGAGCTGTTCACCATGCTCAAGGAGGTCTCGGCGCTCGGCTCAGGCCCCGGCGGCCAGAAGGTGTACGGCCTCAACCAGTACGCGCCGGACAAGGCCCTGATGTTCCAGCGGCTGTTCAAGGTCGGCCCCGAATGGCAGCTGAACGCCGACGGCGACCTCGTGCACATGATCGAGACCGAGAACTACAAGGCGATGCTCGAATGGCTCGCCCGCGCCTGGGCCGAAGGCATCTTCGACCCGGTCTCCATGTCCCCCACCGCGACCGACATCGTCTCCGGCGCCGCGATCCGCTACGACGCCGTCGGCTCCGCCATCTCCTCGGGCGGACTCCCGCAGTGGGAGAAGGACCTTCCGGGCGCGAAGTACGACTTCTTCGACATGCCCGGCTTCGACGGCTCCGGCCAGCTCGTCGTCCGCAACATCCCCTACGGCCGCTCCACCTGCGTCTCGGCCGCTGCGGCCGAGGACGAGGACCGGCTCACCGAGATCCTCAACGTCCTCGACTACCTCTCGGCCCCTTACGGTTCCGAGGAGAACAACTTCATCGCCAACGGCATCGAGGGCCGCCACTACACGCTCGACGAGCACGGCATCCCGGTCCCGATCGCGGAGACCCAGATCGAGAAGGGCGTCCAGTACGTCGGCGTCACCTCCGGCGACAACTCGTACCGGATCCACCCGGCCGCCGCGCCGTGGGCCGACTCCTTCGTCACCGTCATGGAGTCGCTGGCCCAGGCTTCGATCGTGCGGCCGCTCGAAGGCCTCGAAGGCGCTTCGCAGACCTTCGTCACCAAGGGCGCGCAGCTCAAGCAGCTCCTCACCGACTTCGAGAACGGCGTCATCACCGGCCGCGACTCCGTCGACGGCCTCGGCTCGTTCGTCGACAACTACATGTCGCAGGGCGGGACCCAGGTGAAGGACGAGTACACCCAGGTGCTCAAGGACGCGGGCAAGTGAGCGTGACCGCCGAGAAGACCGGCCCCGGGACCCGCACTGAGCGGGCCCCGGGGCCGCCCGCGCCCGCCAAGCCGCGCAAACCCTCACTGCGGCAGCGGATGTGGCGCGAACGCTGGTCCTACACGTTCATCGTCCCAGGGGCGCTGTTCTTCCTGGTCTTCGCGTACGTGCCGATGCTCGGCAACGTGGTCGCGTTCCAGCAGTACTCGCCGTTCCGCGGGATCGAAGGCTCCCCGTGGGTGGGCTTCGCGAACTTCAACGCGATCTGGGCCGACCCCGAAGTGCTCACGGCCCTGCGCAACACGCTCATCATCGCGGTGTTGCAACTGGTCTTCGCGTTCCCCGCGCCGATCGCGCTCGCGCTCCTCCTCAACTCGCTCATCTCCGACCGCGTCAAGCGCTTCGTCCAGACCGTCGTCTACCTCCCCCACTTCCTGTCCTGGGTCATCGTCATCTCCGTGTGGCAGCAAGTCCTCGGCGGCGGCGGCCTGGTCGCGGGCATCCTCGGCGACATGGGGATGCCGGGGTTCGACGCGATGACGAACGCCGACACCTTCAAGCTCCTCGTTGTCGCCCAAGGCATGTGGAAGGACGTCGGCTGGGGCACCATCATCTTCTTCGCCGCGATCGCCGGCATCCCGAACGACCGCTACGAGGCGGCCGCGATCGACGGCGCGACACCGTGGCAGCGCACCTGGCACATCACGCTCCCGGCACTCGTCCCCGTTGCGACCCTCCTCCTCATCTTGAACATCGGCTCGATCCTCACCGTCGGGTTCGAACAACTCCTGTTGCAGCAGCCCATGGTCGGGGCGAACGCCGCGCAGGTACTCGACACCTTCGTCTACTTCAGAGGCGTCATGGGCGGCCAATGGGGCATCGCCACGGCCGCAGGCCTGCTCAAGGGCGTCATCGGCACGATCCTCGTGCTCGCATCGAACAAGCTCGCGAAGAAGATGGGCGGAGAGGGGATCTTCTAATGGCCACAGCGACAATGACCCGACCGGGCAAGGCCGGGACCCCGCCCTGGATGGCCCCGCCGTCCATATGGGTCAGAGGCATCAAGGCGTTCGTGATCGTCCTGATCGTGATCACCATGATCTACCCGCTCGTCTACGTGATCGCGATGAGCTTCGCCTCGCCCTCCCAGGCCCGGGCGGGCGTCATCTTCCCGACCGAGTTCTCCCTCGACGCCTACCGCGCGATCTTCAACGGCGGCACCGTCACCCAGGGCCTCACCAACTCACTGTTCATCACGGTCGTCGGCACCCTGCTCTCCCTCGCCGCGACCTCGATGCTGGCGTGGGGCCTGGCCCGCACCCGCCAAGTCCCCGGTGCCAAAGCCGTCCTGATCATGGTCCTGGCGACCATGTTCTTCTCGGCCGGCATCATCCCGAACTTCATGCTCATCAAGTACCTCGGGCTCCTGGACTCCACCTGGTCCCTGATCATCCCGGGCCTCATCTCGGCCTTCAACATGATCGTCATCAGGAACTTCTTCCAAGGCCTGCCCGAGGAACTCATCGAAGCCGCCAGGATCGACGGCGCGGGCGAATGGCGGATCTTCCTCCAGATCGTCCTCCCGCTGTCGAAGCCGGTCCTCGCCGTGATGGGCCTGTTCTACGCGGTCGGCTACTGGAACACCTACTTCAACGCGCTCCTCTACATCAACGACAGCGAGAAGTGGCCCATCCAGGTCGTCCTGCAGCAGTACGTCCTCGCCGGTGTGGCGATCCCCGGAGCCGTCGTCTCCCCCGACCAGCCCCCGCCACCAGGCATCACGCTCCAGATGGCGGTCATCGTCCTCGCGACGGTCCCCATTCTCATCGTCTACCCGTTCCTCCAGCGCTACTTCACCTCCGGCGTCCTCACCGGCGCCATCAAAGGCTGAACCGCACCCCGGCCGGCCCCCGCTTCAGCGGGGGCCGGCCTCTTTGTTGCTTCCCGTGTGACACGCCGCGGCGAATTGCCTGATTTTTGTAGGGTTCCGCAGCCGGATCGCTGTTACCTCGCGCTCGTGTTGCTTACGAGGCTGCCGTGGCGGAGTGCCACTCGTGCGAAGTCCACAAAACTGCGCCATCGCGCCGAAGTCGATTACGTTTGGTGCGCTTGACTTCACCCAAAGTGATGCATAGATTCTCCTCCAACCCACGATCCCACCGATCGACTCTTGGAGGAACCATGCACTGCCGCAATGACTTCAGCGACGTTCCCAACCAGTTCCCGCCCCGCCAGGCCGTCTCCTACTCCACCTTCTTCCTGAACGTCCTCACCGGACGCAAATCCGCTGCAGAAGCCAGGCTGCTCGCCACCGATGCCGGGTGGACCGCCTTCACCCGAGTGCGGCGGCGTGTGCCGGCGCGCTTCCGTCAGGTGCGGGTCGCCCGTGCGAACTGCCCGACGCGCGACTCCGTCGAGATCGTGGCGATGGTCGAGAACGGCACCGCGCACCAGGCGATGACGTTCACCTTCCGTGCGACGCAGCATGGTTGGCGGCTCGACCACTGCGATCTCATCCACGGCAATCAAAGGCCCCGGCCGATGCATCGGCTCTAAGGCTTGGACATCGGCCCCTGGCGCGAAGCGCCGGGGGCCTCGTCGTGTGCGGTTTTGTCAGCGGCGGGTGATGGGTTCGGGGGCGGTGAGGCGGGCGGCGTCGGCTGCGGCGAGGCCGGCGATGTGGCCCTCATAGTTGGTGATGCGGGTGGAACGGCCGAACTTGAGGCGCGGGAAGAGTTCGGTGGTGCGGGCGTCGACGCGCTCGTCGCGTTGGCGCATGACGGGGACGAGGTCGGTGCCGGTCTCCTCGGTGAACTCGCGCTCGGTGTCCTCCGCGGATTCGCGGAGGCGTTCGCCGATGCGCATGGCGAAGGACGCGAGGAAGGACTGGCGGAAGGAGCGGGTCTGGGACTTGCCGCGCTTGGCGGAGATCGAGCCGACGCGGGTCATCGCCGAAGTCGCCTGCACGAGAAGGGAGTTGAAGAGGAGTTCGACCGAGCGGAGGTCGGCGCGGTCGCCGATGAGGGTGGTGAAGCCGCCGTCGGGCCAGTAGACCGAGCGGCAGTGGTTGGCGTCGGCGATCTGGGCGAGCAGCTCGGACTTGGGCTGCTCGTAGGGGCGCTCGATGATGACGCGGAGCGCTTCGGGCTCGCGTTTGCCCTGCCCCGCTTCGGAAAGGAGCGCTTCGTTGATGCTGTGGCGGGCGATGAGCTGCTGCGCCTTGGCGGTGAAGGCCTCGGCTTCGGCGTCCGAGTCGGTGGACTCGGCCTTGGCGAGGAGGGCGCGGATCTTCTCGTAGACGCGGGAGGACTCGGCGACGCCGAGGCCGTGGCTGACGAGGACGTCGCCGGGGAGCGGTTCGACCTTCGGGATCTTCGGAAGCGCGCCGAGGTAGTCGAGCGCTTCGAGCAGGGCTCCCCATAGGACGATGCGGTCCCAGCGTCCGAGACCCGTGCTCGCTTCCACCACGCCCGCATCGGAGACGACCGCGGCGAGCTCCTCGCGGTGCACCTTCCAGCGGTCGCTCAACTGGTGGTCCCGGTACTGCGCGAGCTGGCCGCGCATCATCACGGCCCCGGCCTGCACCGCTTCGGCGCTGAGGGACTTCCGCAAGGCGCTCAGGGCTTCCCGGGGCATCCAGCCCCATTCCCAGGCGCGGAGGGCGGCGTCGCCGCCGAGTTCGTCGAAGACGAGGGCGAGGGCGGCGGGCCAGCGCGGTTCGTCGGAGGCGCCTTCGAGGTCGGAGGCGGCGTCGACCCAGTCGATGCGTGCGCGTTGGGCCTGCTGGAGGACGCCGAGCACCGCGTAGCGGGCGCGTCCTTCGAGCGGCAGCCCGTTGAGCTCGTCCTGTTGCACCGTTCCCCCGATTCCGCGAACGCGATGAGCCCCGCGACCACTGCATCGACTGTATCAAAGTCGCAGGTCACGGGGCCAGTGCCGCGAGCCGGTGGCGGCGTGACGGCGGAGACACCCCGCGCGGCGGTGCGCCGCGCGGGGTGGTGCGGGGGTCAGGCGTAGGCCTCGAATTCGGCGATCCGGGGCGTGCCGCTCGCGGTCGTGATCACGAAGTTGACCTTGGTGAGGGAGGTGGCGGTGAAGGAGATCACGCCCGCGCCGGTGCCGGAGGCGAGGACGGCGCCCGTGTCGTTGTTCACGAGCTGCCAGTTGTCGATGTTGCCTTCGGTGCCGGCGGCTTCGCGGATGTTGACGGTGTCGATGGTCTTGGCCGAGCTCCATTTCACGGAGAGGCGGCCGGTGGTGCCGCTGGGCGACCAGTAGGTGCTCATGCTGCCGTCGATGGCGTTGCCGTAGCTGGTGCCGTCGGCTTTGCTGGAGCCGTCGGCGCCGGCGCCGATGCTGAGGTTGGTTCCGCCGGGCGGTGTGGTCGGACTCGTGCCGGGGGAAGTCGGGCCGTTGGTCGGGCTGGTGGTGGGGTTGGTCGGGTTCTCGGAGGGGGATTGGACGCCGCAGCTGCCGTCGGAGACCTGGTTGCCCTTGTTGGCGCCGGCGGTCTTGGCGACGATGGTGGGGACGCAGGAGGCGTTGTCGAGGGTGTAGCTGTAGGGGATGCTGACGGTGGTGGTGGAGGTCATGGCGGGTCCGGCGGGGTAGTTCTCGCTGCCGGTGGCGGACCAGGTGACGTTGTCGAGGATGTTGCCGCTGGTCTGCCAGGTGCCGCGTTCGTCGGTGTAGAAGGTGCCGAGGATGTCCTTGGAGTCCTCGAAGTAGTTGTTGTCCACTTTGGCCTTGCCGCCGGCGCGGGAGTTGATGCCGGATTCGACGATGCCGGTGTAGTGGTTGTTGTAGACGTGGGCGGTGCCGCCGCGCAGCAGGGGAACCCGCGAGTGGAGGTTCTGGTAGAGGTTGTGGTGGTAGGTGATGAAGCTGTTCGTCAGGTCGGTCTCGCTGGATCCGACCAGGCCGCCGCGCTCGGAGTTGCGCAGGATGCTGTACGAGAGGGTGACGTACTTGGTGTCGTTCTTCATGTCGAAGAGGCCGTCGTAGCCTTCGGCTTCGCCGCCTGAGGCTTCGAGGGTGGTGTGGTCGACCCAGACGTTGCGCACGCCGGACTCCATGCCGATGGCGTCGCCGCCGTTGGAGGTCGGGGAGCCGGACTTCTTGACGTTCTTGATGGTGACGTTCTGGATGATGATGTTGCTGGATTCGCGGATGTGGATGCCGATCTGGTCGAAGACGGCGCCGCCGCCCACGCCGACGATCGTCACGTTGCTGACGCCTTTGAGGTCGATGAGGGTGTTGCCGACGTCGCAGCTGGAGCCGGAGACGTCGGCGGTGTTGCCGTGGTTGATGGTGCCTTCGACCTGGATGGTGATCGGCGTGCTGGTGCTGGCGCGGTTGCAGAGCGCTTGGTTGATCTGGGTGCCGGTGGTGGCTTTGACGGTGGCGCCGCCTTGGCCGCCGGTGGTGCCGCCGTTCTGGGTGGCGTAGCCGGTGACGCCGCCGGTTGCCGCGGAGGCGTTGTTGATCGAGAGGGTGACGCCTGCGGCGACCACGGCGGCGGTGGCGAGGACCGCGGCGAGTCTTCGTGCGACTGTTCGTCTCATCTGGGAGCTCTCCTTAATGGTAGAGACATCGACATAATTCAATGAGTCTAGGGAAAGGGCTTTCCCAGGGTCAAGACTTCCGGTGCAACCGATTGCAGAAACTTTTGCGATCGGCCCTCCGGACGCAGCGAGGAGCCGACCGGCCCGGAGGGCCGATCGGCTCGGATCAATGCGGCGCCTACTTGCCCGACCACCACCAGAGCTGGGTCATCTGCTCGACGTAGTACTGGACGATGTACCCGCCGGCCACGGCGTGGTCGCCCTCCTCCACCCAGTCGAAGTTGCAGTGCACCCAGGTGCCGTAGCCCTTGTTGTTCGCGCACCAGCGGTGGGCCACACCGTTGTCCGAGTACACGATCGCGGCCGCGCCGTGGCCGTCCGCGTCGCCGTCCCGGACGTAGACGTGGTCGCCGTCGTAGTCGACGCACACCTGCGTCTTGCCGTAGGCGGCGCTCGTCGTCATGCACTCGCCCTGCGGCAGACCGACCTGCGTGCCGTACGCGCAGATCACGCGCTCCAGCTCGCAGTCGGCGTAGTAGTTCGCCTCGGCCATCGCCGCCGAGGGCACGGCGAACACCGCGACCATGGCGGCCGTGACGAGCAGCGCGACGCGAGCCGCGGTGCGATTCAGCTTGCGCCGCAAGCGATCAGTGAAACCCTTCAACACAGTGTCCCTTCAGGTCATTCGCATGAGTTGTCGGCGGCGAAGGTCTGCACCTCGGCCTGCGCGGCGGTGTCGGGCGTCGCGTTCTCCAGGACACCGGCGAGCGCGTCGGCGCCCTCGCCCGCCAGGAGCTCTTCGACGCCGTCGTCGGCGTGCTCGTCGACGTCGGCGGCGAAGGCCTCCGCGTCCTGCACGGTCCCTTCGGATTCGCCGTTGCCGAGCGTGCCGTCGTCGAAGGGGATCTCCGAGCCCTCACCGAGGCCGCGCCACTGCGCGGGGAGCGCATCGCCGCCCGCCGTGCAGACGGCCTCCTCCCAGCGGATGGCCATCACGTACTGGTGGCCGACCTCGACGCGGGGGAAGTCGGTGAGTGACATCTCCATGGCGCCTTCGAGGTCCCCCTCTTCGAAGACCCAGCCGGCGGCCGAGAACTCCCAGGTCTCGGGGGCCGCCTGCGGGGCGCCCTCCCTCGACCAGAGCACGTCCTCGATCGCGAGCGTGACCGTGCGGCCGATGATGCCCTCGCCGCGTTCGAGCTCTTCCTCGGACGGATCGATCGCCTCCTCGGCGACGGCTTCGACGACGACGACATGGTCGGCGTAGGTGACCCAGTCGGTCGCCGTCACGCTCGGCAGGTGGTCGCTGCCGTGCGCCAGCAGCGTCTCGGAATCGAGCGCGGACGCGTCGTCCGGTGCGGGCGCGGCGAGCGCCGCGACGGCGATGCCGGTGACCGAGGCGGCCGCGATGACGCCGGCCGCCGCTGCGATACGGGTGCGAGTGCGCATGGTTCCTCCTCAGTAGGTGGCGTTGATGTGGTCGATGTTGTTGTCCTGCAGGCGTTCGTCCCAGTCGACCGGCGTCTCCATGCACCCGAGCCGCTCGTCGCGGTTGCTCAGCTGCGGCGAGGCCTGCTGGCCGTGGGTCAGACCGACCGCGTGGCCGGTCTCGTGGCAGGTGAGGCCCTGGACGTAGTTGCCGCCGCCGAGGATGCGGATGTACTGCTGGTCGCAGCGGAGGCTGTCGGCGGCGTTGTTGCAGAAGGTGACGCCGTCGGAGCCCGAGGGGACGCCGATGCCGCTCTCCTCGTATACGATGTCGGTCTCGGCGCTGCCGGAGAACTCGGGCGTCGTGTCGAGGGTGACGGAGAGGTCGGTCGGCTCGTAGATGTTGTTCATGACGCTGTTGACGACAGTGCGGTCCTCCGCCTCCAGCATGTTGGTGCCGCCGCTGTCCATGTAGTACGTCAGGGTGCGGTTGTCGGTCTGGCAGGAGAGGTTCCCGTCGGGGCCGCTTTCGCTGCGGCAGGCCAGGTTCGCGTTCGCCGTCGGGTACATGTTGTCGGTGACGGCCGCCCAGGCGGCCCCCGCCGTGACCGCGATGAGCGTGAAGGCGACGGCCCCGAACACCGTCGTCCTCCAACTCATCCGCCGCAATGATCTGCTCGACATAGGAGCATTCCCTTCTGGCCGGTCAAGGGGAATGAAACCGGCCTCGGCCAGCGTAGGGAGCGCGCTGTACAAGCGGCGCATACGAAACGTATAAACCGGGGCACGACGCAGGCGAACGCACTGGTCACCGACCGTGCCGCCCACAGTGCACCGCCGGAATCGGAAACCCTCCCTGTTAACCTGTGCGCCATGCACTTCAGGGTGCTGGGCCCGCTGCAGGCGGAGTCGAACGGGCGGCGCCTGCGGCTCGGCGGGCCCCGGCAGCGCGCGGTCCTGGCGGCCCTGCTCAGCGATCCGAACCGGACGCTGAGCCGCTCCCGCCTGATCGAGCTGGTCTGGGACGAGCCCACCCCCTCCGCCGAGGCCAACCTGCGCAGCTACATCTGGAAGCTCCGCGCGGTGCTCGAGGAACCCGGCGACGCCGCCCCGCGCGTCCTCTCCGACCACGGCTTCCGGCTCCGGGTCGACCCCGGCGAACTCGACCTCTGGGAGTTCGACCGGCACGCCGAACGCGCCCGCCGCGCCCGCGGCGAGGGCCGGACCGCCGACGCCGCAACGGAATTCGCCCGCGCGATGGCGCTCGTGCGCGGCGAGGCCTACCAGGATGTCGTCGCCGGCAGCCGCTTCGACGGCATCCGCGCGGCCCTCCAGGAACACCTCGACCAGGTCGCCGAGCAGCGCATCGACGTCAGCATGGACCTCGGCGCGCACGCCGCGCTCGTCGGCGATCTGCGCACGCTCCTCGCGCAGCGGCCCCTCAGCGAACATCTCGCCGCCCAGCTCATGCTCGCGCTCGCCCGCTCCGGCCGGCGCGGCGAGGCCCTCGCCGTCTACCGCGACACCCGCGCCGTCCTCGTCGAGACGCTCGGCACCGAACCGGACCGCGAACTGCAGGAGGTCCACCACCGGGTCCTCACCGGCCGCATCGCCGCCGAAGCCGCCCCGGTGATCGCCGCGCCCGCGAGGACGCCGGTCGACCTGCTGCCCTTCGACTTGCGCGTCTTCACCGGACGCGAAACGGCACTGCGCCGACTCGACACCATTGCGGATTCCGCGGCGAGTGCCCGGATCGCGGTCGTCTCCGGGAGCGCGGGCATGGGCAAGACCGCCCTCGCCGTCCACTGGGCGCACCAGGCCGCGGCGGCGTTCCCCGACGGGCGGCTGTACGCCGACCTGCGCGGCTTCGGCCCGGGCGAGACCGCCGCCGACCCCGGCGACGTGCTGCGCGCCTTCATCGAAGCCCTCGGCGACGCCCCCGCGGCCGTCCCGAACGGACGGGAACAGCGCGCCGCCCGCTTCCGCAACCTCCTGTCGGACAAGCGCATCCTGCTGGTGCTCGACAACGCCCGGGACCCGGCGCAGGTGCGCCCCCTGCTGCCCGGCGCGCCCGCATGCGCCGTGGTCGTGACCAGCCGCAACCGCCTCACCGGCCTCATCGCCTCGACCGGGGCACTGGCCGTCCCGCTCGAGGCGATGGCCGAGACGCAGGCGCGGAGACTCCTCGCCGGCCGCCTCGGACCCGCACGAGTCGACGCCGAAGCCGTTGCGGTGCAGCGCATCATCAACTCCTGCTCGGGCCTGCCGCTCGCCCTGTCCCTGGTCGCGGCGAACGCGTCCTCGCGGCCCGAAGCCGCACTCACCGACCTCGCCGACGAACTCGCGAGCGCCGCAACGCCCCTGGACGGCCTCAGCGCGACCGACCCGGCGACCGACCCCAGGACCCTCCTGCACTGGTCGCACCGGCAGTTGACCCCCGAGGCGGCGCGGCTGCTCCGGCTGCTGGCCGTGCATCCCGGCCCCGACTGCGCCGCTCCGGCCGCCGCGAGCACGGCGGGCCGCGATCTCCGGGAGACTCGCGCCGCCCTCGCGGAACTCGTGGAGGCCAACCTCCTCGTCTTCACGCCCGAGCGCAGGTACGGCTTCCACGATCTGGTGCGCGCCTTCGCGATCGAGCTCGCCGACCCGGACGAACGGGACGCGGCCGCCCGCCGGATCCTCGACCACTACCTGCACACCGCCTTCAACGCCGACCGGTGGCTCGACCCGACCCGCGACCCGATCCCCCTGGCCGCCAAGGCGACCGGCGTCGATCCCGAGTCGATCCCGGACGGCGAGGCCGCGATGCGGTGGTTCGCCGCCGAGGCCCCGGGCCTCCTCGCCGCCGTCGAGCGCGCCGCGTCGCTCGGCCACGACATGCACTGCTGGCAGCTGGTCTGGACGCTCCTCAACTTCCTCAACCGGCGCGGCCGCTGGCACGACATCGCGGACCTCAGCGAGCGGGCGCTCGAAGCGGCGACGCGCCTCGGCGACACCGCCGCGCAGGCCCGCGCCCTCCGCGACCTCGGTCAGACCTCTGCGCGACTAGAGCGCTACAGCGACGCGCACTCCTATCTGGAGCGAGCGCTCGCGTTGTGCGAGAGGGAGAACGACGAGCGCGGCCAGGCCCACGTCCACCACCTCCTCGGGCGGCTCTGGCGGCGGCGGCAGCGGCTGCCCGAGGCGCTCGCCGCCACGCGCCGCGCCCTCGCGCTCTTCGCGTCGGCCGGAGACCGTGTCGGCCAGGCCCGCACCCTTCAGGCGATCGGCTACCACCACGTCGTCACCGGCGCGTACGCCGAAGCGCTTCCCTACTGCGAGAGGGCGATCGACCTCTTCCGCGCCCTCGGCGACGCCGTCAGCGAAGGGGCCGTGCGCGACGACATCGCCACGGCCCACCACCACCTCGGCGACCACGTCCGGGCGATCATCGAGTACGAGCAGGCCCTCAATCGCTTCCGCGAGCTCGGCTTCCGCCCGGGCGAAGCCGAAGTCCTCCTCCACCTCGGCGACGCGCACCACGCGACCGGCGCGGCCGGATCGGCCCGGAGCGCTTGGGAAGCGGCCCTTGCCATCTTCGAAGACCTAGACCATCCCGGCGCGAAGGAGGCCCGCACGCGGCTGGACGCCCTCGACGCTGGTTGAGACCTACCGGGGCGGGTCGCAGTGCTCGCTGCGCCACGCTTCGGTGGCGACGCCGGCGAGGACCATGTCGACGACGTCCTCGGCGAGTTGGCGGTTCACCGGGAGGTGGCCGAAGAGGGCGCGGTAGTAGAACGTCGAGCCGAGCATGTCGAGGAGCAGGTCGATGTCGGCGTCGGGGCGGAGGTCGCCGCGTTCGATCCCACGGCGCAGCGCGTCGGCCGTGGTGGCGCGGCGGGGGTGGAAGAAGCGCTCGAAGAACTCGCTCTCGAGCTCGGGGTCCTGGGCGAGGTCGGCGATGAGGCCGGGCAGGACGCGGCGGCCGACGAGCGCGCCGGTGAAGGCGCGGCTGAGAGTGCCGACGCCTTCGACGAGATCACAACGGGTGCAACCGGTGTCGGGGGTGGGCGCGGAGCCGGCGGCGTCGAGGAGCGCGTCGACGGCGATGTGCTGCAGCGAGCGCCAGCGCCGCCGGAGCGCGGGTTTGCTGGTCCCGGCGCGGGCGGCGACCTCTTCCATGGTGAGCGCGCGGTAGCCCTTGTCGTTGAGGATCGCGAGCACGGCGGTCTTGACGGCGGCGTCGATGCGCTCGTCGCGGGGGCGGCCGTGGGTGCGGTCGCCGCCGTGGGTCGGTTCGCGGTTGGCGGTGGGCATGACCCCATGCTACATTATCGTTCCGTTCCGGCATGGAACGTTAATCGAACGGAGGCCCCCATGTCCTCGCCCTCACCCGACCTCGCCACCAGCGAACCCGAAGCGCCGCAAGGCGGTGCCTTCGCCCGGGAGCACCGCGCGCTGACGGTCGGCGTGCTGCTCTCGGTCGGCATGGTCGCGTTCGAGTCGATGGGGGTCGCGACGATCCTGCCGGTCATCGCCGGCGAACTCGACGGCCTCGCCGCCTACGGCTGGGGCTTCTCGGCGCTCATGCTCGCGAACATCGTCGGCACGGTCGTCGCGGGCCACCGCGCCGACCGCAGCGGCCCGGCGCTGCCGCTGGGCGTCGGCATGGCGGTCTTCGCCGT
Organism: Glycomyces lechevalierae; assembly: GCF_027622945.1. Classification (GTDB taxonomy): domain Bacteria; phylum Actinomycetota; class Actinomycetes; order Mycobacteriales; family Micromonosporaceae; genus Glycomyces; species Glycomyces rutgersensis. Next base: position 126,745 of record NZ_JAPZVQ010000002.1, read on the forward strand.
GGGCTGCGCGGTCGCGGGCGCGGCCGACTCGTGGGCACTGTTCCTGGCCGGGCGGGTGCTGCAGGGGCTCGGCGTCGGCGCGGTCATGGCCCTCGCTTATGTCCTCATCGGACTCGCGTACCCGGAGCGGCTGCGGCCGCGCATGTACGCGATCGTGTCGTCGGCGTGGACCGTGCCGTCCCTCGCGGGGCCGTTCATCGCGGGCGTCCTCGCCGACTGGGCGGACTGGCGCGCGGTGTTCCTGCTGATGCCGCCGCTCGCGGCCCTGGCGTTCCTCATGACCGTGCCCGGACTGCGCAAGCGCGTCCCGGCTCCCGAAGGCGCGCAGGCGAAGACGCCGGAGCGCTGGTGGCGTTCGCCGCTGGCGAGCGCGCTGGTCCTGACGGCGGGCACGGCCCTGGTGCTCCAGGCGTTCGCGGTCGGGAACGCGTACGGCGCGGTGGCGGTCGCGGTCGTCGGCTTCGCTCTGGCCGTCCCGGCGCTGCGGCGCGTGACGCCGGAGGGAACGCTGACGGCGCGCTCGGGTCTCGGTGCGGGCGTGGTGGTCCGGGGCCTGCTGTGCGCGGTCTACTTCGGCAGCGAGGCGTTCCTTCCATTGGGGCTCCAGTCGCTTCGCGGGATGTCGCCCGCCGCTTCGGGCCTCGGACTCTCGGCGGGGGCGCTCACGTGGGTCGCGGGCGCGGCGCTGCAGGCCCGCTGGGAGGCGAAGCGCCCCAACCGCGCGCGGGACATGCGGCTCGGTTTCGCGCTGCTCCTGGCCGGTGTCGCGGTCATCGCAGCGGCGATCCTCGTGGACGCCGTGCCCGCGCCGCTCGCCGTCGTCGGCTGGGCGATCGGCGGTCTGGGCATCGGGATCGGCTTCAACGCCGGGACGTCCGCGACGCTGGGCCTGGCCTCGGCCGAACGCCAGGGCGAGGTCAGCTCGTCCCTGCAACTGGCGCAGGCACTCTCGACGGCGCTCGCGGCGGGCGTCGGCGGCGGCGTCATCACCGTGGCGGCGCACGCCGGGGCGGGCACGCACACGGCGCTGCTCATCGTCTTCGGCATGACTGCTGCTCTGGCCCTGTGCGGCCTCCTCATGGCGCGCCGGGCGGCCGGGTGAGACCGCGGTCCTCCGAGACCGCCCGGCCCCGCAGCATCACGCCTGCGCCCCGGGAGCCTGGCAGACCGGACAGAAGCCGCGGCGTACCGCACTCAAGCCACGACCGATCCATGAGCACGCCGTGACGGCAGTTCGCAGGCTTCACCCTCGAGGTCCGCCCCGGCCGTCCTCGTCTTCGCCGCTGCCGTCGCCAACTCCAGTGGCGGCAACCACGACGCCCCCGAGATCAAGCAGGGCGCCGCCTTCGTCGCCCGCTGGTTCGGCCTCCCGGGCGTTCGTCGCGGTCGCGCAAGACTCGCGCAGTGCGGCTATCGTTCGACTATGACGACTGGACCCGGTGCCGGGGTTCGCCGGCTCCCCCGCCTGGTCGGGCTCGCCGCACGGCTTCCGATCGCAGGTGCGGCGCTGGCGCTCGCGCCTTCCGCGCGGCTCGCCCTTGGCACCTTCGAGATCACCGAGGCACCCAGCGGTGCAAGGCGAATCGTTCACGGACTCACCGCCCTGCTCCTCGGTCTCGTGAGCTGGGTCCTGTTCGCGTTCGTGGCGCTCACCTTCGCGCGCGGCGCGCTCTACCCGGTCTTCGATCACGGGCCGTACGACGACGCCTGGGGCGGGCCGACCCTCGGCGGGGCATGGCTCGTCCATTTCGTTCTCTCCACGGTGTTCCAAGCCGTGGTGCTGCTGCTCGTGGCGGGCATCGGAGCCCTGAACCGCCGCCTCTCGGCCCCGTACCGCGGTTCCAGGAGCGGCGGTTGGCCGTGGGTGGTCGCGGCGCTCATCTGTCTCGCGACCGCTTTGTTCGTGGTGGCCTGGTCCCGCCAGATCTGATTCCCGGTCGCGGTGGAGTCCGCGCCGGGCGGTCGTCGACGGAGGCTCAGGAGAAGAGTTCCCCGGTCCAGGTGTACGAGGGATCGGCGAGCCAGGACGTCTCGCATTCCGATTGGGTGTAGCCGAAGGATTGGCATTCCTCCAGGTACGCCTCCTTCTGGCTCTCATACGGGTCCGTGGTCTCGGCGTCGGTCGACCCTTCGTGGAGCTCCCCGGTCCAGGTGTATGAAGCGTCGGCGTACCAGGACTCCTCGCACGCCGATTGGGAGTAGCCGTCGCCTTGGCATTCGTCGATGTACACCTCGTACTGATCCTCTTCGGACTCAGTCGTCTCGTCGAGTCCAGTGGTTTCGGTCGACCCGTCGTAGAGATACCCGGTCCACACATATGAGCTGTCGGTGGACCAGGACGTCTCGCATGCCGCTTGGGAGTAGCCGGCGTCCTGGCAGTCCTGCACGTACGTCTCGTGCATGTCCCCGGTATCGTCCGGGTCTTCGTCGTCCTTCACGTTCTCCCTGATCACCAGGATGACCGCGATGGCACAGAGGATGAGGAAGACCGCCATCCCCGCGGCGCCGGCATCCGGCCGCGAGCCGGCGGGGGGCGGGTTCGGAGGCGGGGGGGAAAACCGGTTCACCGGCGGTGCGGACGGCCGGTTCTGGCGTTCGGGAGGCGTTGACGGCCGCTTGCCGATGGGCGGGACCACCCTGGGCGGTGCGGCTTGGTCGTCGACCGGCGGCGCGGATCTCGGCGGCGCCGGCGGTCCGACCCATGTGGGCCGGCTCGGATCGGTGATCAGCGTCGGACCGTCGTCGATGAGCGTTGGGGCCTCACCGGCGTTGTCGAGGAGGCGCGCCAGTTCGCGGTGCTGCTCGTCGGCCAGGGCTGCAACGGCTTCGGGCCAGGGGTTGGACCTCGGCGCGACCGGTCCGATGAGTTCCAGGAGCTCGGCCGGTGTGGGGCGGTCGTCCGGGTCGAGCGCCATGCACCGGGCGGCGAGGGCGCGGACGCGTGCGGGCACGCCGGTGAGGTCGGGCTGGGCGCGGACGACATTGTTCAAGGTGCGCAAGGTGGACGAGGTCGCGAACGGACTGTCTCCGGTGCACGCCATGACGAGTACCGCGCCGAGCGAGAACACGTCTGAGGCGGCGGTGACCGGTTCCGACAAGGCCTGTTCGGGGGACATGAACCCCGGCGTGCCGATGACGGCGCCGGTGCGGGTGAGGTCGGAGCTGCCGCCGTCGGCGGCGCGGGCGATGCCGAAGTCGATGACCCGGGGGCCGTCCACGGCGAGGATCACGTTGCCCGGCTTGAGGTCGCGATGGATGACGTCGGCATCGTGGATGGAGTCGAGAGCGGAGGCGAGTCCGGCGGCGAGGCGGAGAACGGCGTCTTCGGGGAGGGGGCCGGCGGTCTCGATGGCCGCGCCGAGGGTCGGGCCGCGCAGGAATTCCGAGGCGAGCCAGGGGACGGGATCGTTGGGCCCGGCCTTGACCACGGCCGCGGTGTACTGTCCGGAGACCTTGCGCGACTTGCGGACTTCTTCACGGAATCGGGCCCGGAACTCCTCTTCCTCGGCCAGCCATTCGCGGACCACCTTGACGGCGACCGGTCGGCCGTCCGGCCCGGCGCCGAGCAGGACCCGCCCCATCGCCCCGCGTCCCAGCTCGGCGAAGACCCGGTAGGGCCCGATCTGGTCAGGATCGTTGGAGGACAACGGTTGCATGGGCATGGGGCCTCCGAGCGCGAAGGGGGGCAGGTACGGCAGGGGTTGAGTGCCGACGAGGTGACGCTGACCATGCCCATGGTCCCACCGTCGGATCCGGCTCCGTCATGGATTCGTCATGACGGACTTGACCAGGTCGGTGCGCAGGGAATCCGGCGGGGCGCCCATCGGATCGGGACCCCTCCCGTGTCAAGCCGCGCGGCGTCGACGCTGCAGACAGGTCACCGGAGCCAGCGGTCGAACCAGTCCCGCGTCCGGTGGAGCAGGTCCAACTGGTGTCCGCGTTCGCGGAGTGAGTGGCCTTCCCCCGGGTAGACGACGAACTCGTGCTCGACGCCGAACCGGCGAAGCGCCCGATGGAAGTACTCCGCTTGGGACAGCGGAACGTTGGTGTCGTCCTCCCCATGGACGATCAGCACCGGCGTCCGGATCTTCGCGGCGTGGGAGACCGGGCTCAGCCGATCGTGCGGATGCGGCCCCTCGCCCTCCCATCCGACGCTGCCGCCACGGGCGGCCTCGAACGGACCGAATTCACCGGTCGCCGCCAGCATGCCCCAGTCGCTGATCCCGGCGCCCATCAGCGAGGCCTTGAACCGCTCGGTCTGCCCCACGGCCCACGCGGCCATGAAGCCGCCGTGGCTCCAGCCCCCGATGCCGAGCCGATCGGGATCGGCTACACCTTCAGCGACCAGCAGGTCGATGCCGGTCTCGATGTCGTCCCATTCCTCCAGGCTCAGGCCATCGCTCGCCTTGTAGGCCAAGCGTTCCTGCAAACCCCAGGGAATGCCGCTGAGCTCACGCCCCAGATCGGTGATCGCGGTCAGGGGAGCGGTCGACGATCCGCAGTGGACTTCCTTGGGCTGGCGGGCCGTGCTCGCGATCATGGCGACGAGCTCACCGCGCACCGCCAAGGATTCGGCGTGGCCTGCCACAGTGAGGATGTCGTCGGCGCCGAGCCGGCGGACGCTGGTGTCGAGGCCCTCGGCGACCAGTACCCATGGGGCACCGGAGGGGGCCTGGACGAGTTCGATCGGGCAGGCGTCCATGTCGGCCGTCAGGTTGCGATGCTCGCCCGACTCCACCGTCACATCGAAGACCGCGAGGCCGCCGGCCAGCTCGGGGTATTCGAGATACGCGACATGCCAGCCGTCGTCGCCCTGCCACCAGACCGGGGGCGACGCCTCGATCCCGGCTCGGCCGAGATCGCGGACGGCTCCGGTTTCGACATCCATCAAGGAGAGCCGCGGTTCGAGCGCTCCGGGATCCAACTCGGGCGACGGCCATGTGATGACCGCAAGGGGCCCGCCGTCCGGCCGCTGCGCGACCGCGACGGCGTGCTCCTCCCCCAGGGTCCTGATCCGGTCGGTCTCGAGATCGAGCACCCGCAGCCGCGTCGGGCGCAAGCTCTCGCTCCACACCCGGACACCCTCGCCCTCCAGTTCGTCCTCGGCGAGGAAGAGGACCGAGTCCGAAAGCGGGAGAAAGCTCGAGATCGTCGCGCCCCAGGCGACCAGCACTTCCGGCTCGCCGTCGGCGAACCGGCACAACCGGCCGTCGCGCAGGAAGTAGAGCGTCCATCGGGCGACCAGCGTGGTGAAGTGCCCTCGGTCAACTTTCGAGACGGAGCACTCCCGTCGGCACCCGCGAGCCAGATCTCGCTGACTCCCCTCGCGACCGTCGTGACCGCGTACGCGACCCAGCGGCCGTCTGGAGACAGTGCGAGCGCCGAGGGAACGAGCTGGTCGACCACAAGTTCGGCTGTCAGCATGCCCTCATCATTCACGCTGACAGTACGTGATCGCTTGCCAGGCAGGACCAGGTGAAGCTTCCAAACCGGTAACAGCAGTACCCCCTTCTACCTGCGGATTCCACTGACATGACGCGGTTTCGCGGCTAGCCTCCGATACGGACGCCCACGTTCTCGTGGGCGAAGGTTCGAGCCGCAGACCGCCCGGCCCCTGGAAGGAGCGCCGTCATGTCCCAGGAGCCGGCCCGTGCACAGCAGCTCATGGGCGAAGTCGCCCCGGAACTGGTGGAACCGACCGACGAAGTCCTGTTCAGCGACGCCTGGAAACGGCCCGGCCTCTCATCGCGCGACCGGAGCCTGATCACCGTCGCCGTCCTCGTGGCGCTCCACCGGGGCGCCAGGCCGAAGGCGCACCGCACATCGAGACCTACTCGATCGACGATCACGTCGACGCCGCGGTCGGCAAGCCCGCCTTCTACTAGAGAGAGAAGCACACCATGAGCGACGAAGCGATCAAGCTGAACAACGGCGTGACCATGCCCGCATTGGGATTCGGGGTCTTCCAGACGCCTCCGGACGTCACCGCCGCGTCCGTGGAGGAGGCCTTGCGCGTCGGCTACCGCCTGATCGACACCGCCGCCGCGTACGGCAACGAACGCGAAGTGGGCCAGGCACTCCGCGCCTCCGGCCTGCCCCGCGACGAGGTGTTCATCGAGACCAAGGTGTGGATCTCCGACTACGGCTACGACCAGACCCTGCACGCCTTCGACAAGAGCGCCGGGAAACTCGGCGTCGACCAGATCGACCTGCTCATCCTGCACCAGCCGCTGCCGACCGCGTTCGCCCGCACCATCGACGCCTACCGGGCACTGGAGACCCTGCTCGCCGACGGCAAGGTCCGCGCGATCGGCGTCTCGAACTTCATGCCCGACCACCTCGCCCGGCTCCTGGAACGCGCGACCGTGGTCCCCACGGTCAACCAGGTCGAAGTCCACCCGTACTTCTCCCAGCCCGAGGTCCAGAAAGCCGATGCGGCCCAGAGCATCCTGACCCAGGCCTGGTCGCCGATCGGCGGCATCACCTCCTACCGCGACACCGGGACCGGCAGCACCTTCGACGACCCGGCCATCACCGCGATCGCCGCCCAGGTCGGGAAGACCCCGGCCCAAGTCATGCTCCGCTGGCACCTCCAAGCGGGCCGCTCGGCCATCCCGAAATCGGTGACCCCGAAGCGGATCGCCGAGAACTTCGACGTCTTCGACTTCGAGCTCGCCGACACCCAGATGCAGACCATCGACGGCCTCGACACCGGCGTCCGCGGCGGCCCCGAGCCCGAAGCGATCACCCTCGAGACCTTCGGACGCGACATCCCCGAAGCCTGACGGCGAAACGCGAAGGTTGAATGGGCCCAGCCCGACGATCTCCGGACCGGGCCCGCCCAATACTCGGCCGGCCTGGAAGCAACGCCTGCTTCGGCGACGACCGCATCGAACCCGCTTCGGCCGCTGGGATTCGATCAGTCTTCGACGTGCGCGTCCAGGAAGGCCGTGACCGCTGGCCGCAGGACCTGCGAGCCCCATCCGCCCCACTGGCCGGTGAAGCCGTGGTGGGTCCAGGGCAGGTCCAGTTGAGTGACCGGGACCCCGGCGGACTCCAGTGCATCCGCAAGGGCGGCGCCTTGCGTGGTTGCAACCAGGCGGTCGGCTTCGCCCTGCACGATCATGGTCGGGGGCAGGCCCTCGGTGACATGGTTGATCGGCGAGGCTGCTTCGTAGCGCTCGGTCTCGGCCTCAAGGGTTCCGCCCAGGTAGTCGACGAGGTATCCCTCGGCGCTGGCGGGCATGTCGGAGTCGGCGAGGTTGGTGAGGTCGGTCGGGGCGTACCAGCTCAGGACTGAGGCGACCGGGGCTTCTTCGGTCTCGCAGGAGGGCGGGAATTGCTCGTCGCCGACGGTGTAGGCGGCCATCATGGCGAGTTGGCCGCCAGCCGAGTCGCCCGCGACGGAGACGTTGGACGGGTCGACGCCGAACTCCGCGGCGTTGGTGCGGATCCAGCCCAGGGCGCACTTGACGTCGCCGACGGCGTCCTGCCAACGCGGCGGGGAGGCGAGTCGGTAGTCGATCGAGAAGACCGCGAAGCCCTGGTCGGCCAACCACTGCTGTGCGGGGGCGCTCTCGTCGCGGGTGCCGCCGGACCAGCCGCCGCCGTGGATGTAGGTGATCGCGGGCACTGTCGCGGCGGACTGCTCCGGCAGGTATACGTCGACCTCGAGCGCCTCGTCCTCGATGACTGCGTAGGTCTCGGTGCGGTCGGGGGTGACCGTGTCGGGAGTGGCGAAGTACTCGGCCCAAGAGAGTTCGATGCCCTGGTCGTCGGCTGCGGCGGAGGCGGCGGCGTAGGGGACGGCGATCATGAGGATCGCGAGCAGTCCGGCGAGCGCGCCCGCCGCCAAGAGCGCGCGCCGCTTGGCACGCCAGGCGAGGACGGCGGTGGCGATCGCGACGGCGCCGAACAGGATGAGCGGGAGCGTCATCCACGGCACCAGCATGGCGACGACGCTGACGGTGTCCTCGGCGGGGCCCAGCGGGACCGGGGCGCCGAAGAAGGCCAAGCCCATCAGGACGGTGAGTGCGCAGACTGTCCAGGCTGCGGCGCGCCCGAGTTTGGCGAGGATGCGTCGGGGGAGTGACTGCTGTTGCGGGGCAGGGGTTTCGGTGTGTGGGGCGTGGGTGTCGAGGGTGGCGTTCAAGGAAGTCTCCTTCATAGATGCGCACAGTGTTCGCGTCTTGCGAACACTGTACCCATCGATCGAGACCGACCGCAACCCGCCCCGGTTTCCGTGCGGCCCGAAAGCGTCAGCGGATGAGGAGGGGAAGCTATGCCTTGCGGCGCAACCGGGTGTCAAGGCCGTCGAGGACCACCTCGAGCCCGAAGGTGAAACTGTCGTCCCGATAGCGGGCGGCATCGTTGTGCTCGCGCGCCGCAGGCGTCTGCGTCAGGTGCTCCCGCACTTCTTGAAGGCCTTCGATCAATTCCTGCTCAGTCTTGCCGCTGCGCGCGACGAGTGACAGCCAGGCGGTCTCGCTGGTGACGGTACCGATCACGTAGGCCATCACCGTGTTGATCGCCAGGTCGGCTTCGCCCGGTTCGAAACCGGCCGCAGTGAGAAGGCCGAGCATCCGCTCGGAGGCGCGCGAGAGGTTCGGTCCGAGATAGGCCAGGCCCACCTGGCCCAGGACCCCGGCGACCCACGGGTGGCGCAGGACCATCGCCCGCAGGCTGCGGGCCGCCGCCGTCACGCCGTCGCGCCACTCGTCGCGGCCGGCCGGGTCGGGCACCTCGACCTCGGCGTACACCTCGTCGACGACCAACTCGATGAGTTCATCCTTGTTGGCCACATGCCGGTACAGCGAGGTGGCTCCCGCGTCGAGGCGCTTACCGAGGGAACGCATGCTCAGCGCGTCCAGACCCTCATCGTCGAGCAGTCGCCGCGCCGCGGCCACGATACGGTCCCGACTGAGCCCCTGCGGGTCTCGGCGTGCGGCCTCGCGGGCCCACACCGACGGGATCGACGGCTCTGCTGACATTGCGGACCTCCTACAGGCTCGAGAAACCCTAGCGCACACCGTGCGCACAAGACCCTGTCCACCTCCACATGCCACCCTTGCCGACCAACGATCTCCACGCAGAGTTGAGAGCTCGCCGCAGAAGGAGACGGCCCGAGCCCTGGACCGGGCTCGAGCTCTGGCTCTCATACGCCGAATACACGAACGTGGCTGCTCCCCGCTCATGCGCCACCGCCTCCACAGCCAGGCATGGAGAGGACGGCCTTCAACCGAAGGCCCTTTTTCCTTGCCCAGCAACGTCTTTCGTGGGTATCGCGCTCAGCTCATCGCCTTCAGCGGGACGCGCAGCGCGACCCTCCAGCCTGCTGAGTTCGTCGGCCCTGCTTCGAATGTTCCTCCGAGTAGCTCGGCGCGCTGTTTGAGGCCGATCAGTCCGTGCTTCGCGCTCGGCAGCGGCATCACCGGTCGATTCGGCGCCGCGTTGATCACCTCGGCCAGTACGGCGCCGTCGTCTTGGGCGACTTGGACGCGGACCGAGGCGCCGGGGGCGTGTTTGCGGGCGTTCGTCAGCGCTTCCTGCACGGTGCGGTAGATCGCCCGCTGCAGCGGGGGGCTGAGCTCGGGCAGCGGGCCCGTCTCGAGGCGCGCCTGCAAGCCGGCGTTGTCGACGAGTTCGCCGAGTTGGTCGAGGGTGGGCTGGGGTGCGAGTCCGTTGCCCGCGCCGCCTCCGGCGCGCAGCACGCTCACCATGTACCGCAACTCGTCCAGCGTGCGCGCCGCGAGCGTGCGGATCGTGTCGGCCGCTTCCTTCGCGACCGATTCCTGGGTGCTCACCTGGAGCGCTCCGGCCCGCACCGCGATCAGGCTCACCTGGTGGGAGACGACATCGTGCATTTCGCGGGCCAGGTGGGCGCGCTCCTGCGCCAGCACCTTCTGGGTCGCCAGCGCCTGCTCGTGTTCGCGGACCTCGCTGATCTCCTCCAGGCGTCGGCTCAGTTCCTGCTTGGTCTGGAGCAGCTGCCCTAGAAACACTGCCGCGCCCGCAGGTGCCAGCGAGTACACGCCCCACACCGGCCAGGCCGATTCGGCCAGGATGTCGCCGCCGCCCCACCATGGGGCGATGGTCAAGCCCGCGTAGACCAGGGCGCATCCGCTCAGCAGCCACCGGTTCCGGGTCGCGCACGCGACCGTGAACAGCGCGATGAGCGACGCCGCCGACTGGCCCATGAGCAGCGGCATCGGGAGCGTGGCGATGAAGACCGCCAACGGGAACCGGCGGCGCACGGCCAGCGCGATCACCCCGGCCACGAGCACGATGTCGTCCCACCAGTTCCCTGGCATGTGATTGAACGCCAGGTCGGCCCCGGCGACGGCGATGAGGGTGGCGTCGAGGAGGACTGCGGGCCAGCGTGAGCCCGAGTGCCACCAGGCCGTGATGCGGGCCATGAGCGAGGTCATCGCTGCTCGACGGTGTTGTACTCGGCGCTGCCGGGAACGGCGCTGAGCAGGCCCGCGCGTTCGGCCAGGAGCGCGGCTTGGACCCGGTTGGCGACCTTGAGTTTGGCGAGGATCGTCGAGACGTGGTCTTTGACGGTGCCGACGCCGAGGTAGAGGCGGGCGGCGATGTCGGTGTTGGACAGTCCGTCGGCGAGGTGGACGAGGACGGCCCGTTCCCGGTCGGTCAGGGTGTCGATGAGGACGGTGTCGGCGGGCTGGCCGCGGGTCGACGCGAGGTAGCCGTCGACGACGGTGGAGGTGACTTTCGGGGAGAGGACCACGCCGTGGGCGGCGAGGGTGCGCACTTGCAGGGCCAGGTGGTCGGGGGCGGTGTCTTTGAGCAGGAACCCGGCCGCGCCTCGGTGGAGGGCGGCGGCGACGTACTCGTCGTTGTCGAAGGTGGTGAGCATGGCGACCACCGGCGGCGACGGCTTCGAGAGGATGCGGTCGAGCACGGTCAGCCCGTCCACATCGGGCATACGGATGTCGAGCAGCACGATGTCGGGGTGCAGCCGTTCGGCCTCGGTGACCGCGCGGGCGCCGGTGACCGCGCCGACGACCTCGATGTCCGGTGCGGCGTTGAGGATGAGTTCGATGCCGCTGCGGATCAGCGCCTCGTCGTCGACGATCAGAACCCGGATCACGGCCGCTCCTCCATTGTCGTTTCCACGGATCGATTCGTAGCATGGCCGGGCCTCGTCGCGCCTGCGTCGCGGCCGTTCCGCGGCGTTTTCCGCCGGTCGGCGGGGGGAACTTCGGTCGGTCGGCGGGCGAGCGATCCCTGCTAGGAGGGATCGGTTCCCGCCGTCTGCCGCAGCGCGGCAGACCTTCGCCGGATGGGGAGTGCGCCCGCGCCGCCGCAAGCTGAATCCATGACTGACACCGACACTGTGCAGAGCGAGCGGACGCTGCGACTGGTCCGCACCGACCGCGAGCGGCCGCCCGAACCGCAACCGCAGCGAGGCGGCGCCCTCGGTCGCGTACTCGGGCTCGATCTGGCCCGAGCGCTGGCCGTGTTCGGCATGTACATCGTGCACGTCGGGCCGATGCTCTCGACCACGAGCGGCGTCGGCAGCTGGGTCCGGTACATGGCCGACGGGCACTCGTCGGTCCTGTTCGCGACCCTCGCGGGTTTCTCGCTGATGCTCATCGCGGGCCGCAGCGAACCGAAGACCGGCCTGGCCGGGCGGAAGGCCAAGGCGCGCATCGCCATCCGCGCGATCGTCCTGCTCGCCTTCGGCACGCTCTTGGCGAAGTTCTACGGCGACGTCATCATCATCGGCTTCTACGGGGCCTACTTCCTCATCGCGATGCTGTTCCTCAAGCTGAGCGGGAAGGCACTCGCGATCACCGCGGCCGCGCTCGCGGTCGTCGGGCCACAGCTGGCGTTCCTCATGCGCCCGTTGCTGAGCGGATCCGTCCAGCAGGCCGTGGACGCGTACGACCCGCTGGAGAAGCTCAGCGGCGTCGGCGTGATCGACCTGCTGTTCACCGGCTTCTACCCGACGATCCCGTGGATCGCGTTCGTGGTCGCCGGTATGGCCCTGGGACGCGTCGACCTGTCCGCCCCCGCCAACCAGCGGCGCCTCGCCGCCCTCGGCGCCGGGCTCACGGCGGTCGCCTACGGCCTGTCGCTGCTGCTGGCCGGCAAGGGCGCGCTGCGGAGCATGGCCGAGGGCGGGTCGTCCGGCTCGGGGTCCTGGTCGGGCTCGGGCTCGTCCAAACCGCCGATGGACAGCGGGTCGTTCGAGTACCAGCCGTCGGTCCGCGAACTGTTCGTCGCCGGGCCGCACAGCGGGACCACGTTCGACATCGTCGGCAGCGTCGGCATCGCGATCCTGGTGATCGTGGGCGCTACGTTCCTGATGGACCGCCTGCCGCGCCTGCGCCGCCTGATGACGCCGATCGTCGCGGTCGGCACGATGTCCCTGACGGCCTATGTCGGCCACTTCGTGGTCATGTCCTCGTTCTCCCTGCCGGGAGGCGGCGTCCGCGGTTCCTGGATCCCGGTGCTCACGCTCATCACCGGAGCGATCGTCTTCGCCGCGATCTGGTCGCACTTCTTCAAACGCGGCCCACTCGAGTACCTGCTCAACCTCGCCACCAAGCCGGCGAAGTACCTCAAGTAGCGAGACGGGTCGCCGAGGCGTTCGGATCTGCGGAAGCGGCACGAACCAGCAGTGGACCGTCCGACTCGACCTCGCTTTGTCAAAATAAGGAACTAACTATCGCTCACGGGCACCGCAGCGAAGGCGGCGCCCGTGAGCGAAAGTCGTTCTGCGCCAGACAACGTCCCGAATGTCGATTAGGTGATCCCCGCATAGGCGCCGATACCGTTTGCTTGGTTTCATTAGTTGACAAAGTAGAACGCGTCTGCGTACCGTACTCCGTAGCGGTCCAGGAATCTACATACTTCGATGCCTCCGGCCCCCGGCCGCATCTCTGCATTCCCCTTCCGGCAAGGAGTCCTGAATGAGACCGATAACTGTCCACAGACGACGACTGCGCCTCGGCGCGATCGCCGTCACCGCCGTCAGCGCGTTGACGGCCGGACTCATGGGCGCGGTCAGCGCCCAAGCGGCCCAAGGCTGCGAGGTCGAGTACGAGGTCACCGGCGAATGGCCGGGCGGCTTCATCGCCGCCGTCGAGATCACCAACCTCGGTGAGGCGACCGACGGCTGGAGCCTCGAATGGACCTGGCCCGACGGCCAGCGCGTCACGAACATGTGGAACGCGAAGCACACCGCCTCGGGCGAGACCGCCAAGGCGGAGAGCCACGGCTACAACGCCAAGGTCGCCACCGGCGACTCGGTCGCCTTCGGCTTCACCGGCTCATGGTCCGGTGAGAACACCGACCCGACCGAGTTCCGCCTCAACGGCCGCCTCTGCGACGGCACCACCGGCGAACCCACCGAGACGCCCACGGGCGGCCCGCAAGAGTGGGACAACGCCATGGACCAGGTCGCGGCCATGGAACCGAGCACGAACATCGGCAACACGCTCGACGCGCTGGGCGGCGAAACCGCCTGGGGCAACCCGATGATCACCGAGGAACTGCTCCAGACCTACAAGGCCGAGGGCTACAACTCGATCCGCCTGCCCGTGACCTGGGACGAGTTCACCGGCCCGGCACCGGACTACACGATCGCGCCCGAGCGCATGGAGCGCGTCGCGCAGGTCGTCGACTGGGCCCTGGAGAACGACCTCCAGGTCATGATCAACCTCCACCACGACTCGTGGATGTGGCTCGACGAGCTGCCCAACGACCACGACAACGTCATGGCCAAGTTCGAGGCGATGTGGACGCAGATCGCCGAGCGGTTCAAGGACTACCCTGACGGCCTGTCGTTCGAGAGCAACAACGAACCCCAGTTCGTGGGCAAGGAAGGCGACGCGGGCGACCCTTACAACGAAGAGCTCAACCGAGCCTTCTACGACATCGTCCGCGCCTCGGGCGGGAACAACGCCGACCGTCTCCTGGTGCTGCCGACGCTCAACACCAACGCCGCGCAGGAGCGCCTGGACCCCGTCAAGGCCATGATCGACAGCCTGAACGACGACATGGTCGCCGCGACCATCCACTACTACGGTTTCTGGCCGTTCTCCGTGAACGTCGCCGGGTTCCCGACCTACGAGGAGCAGTCCCAGGCGGACCTTGCGGGCGCCTTCCAGCGGACGCACGACACCTTCGTGGCGAACGGCATCCCGGTCATCGTGGGCGAGTGGGCGATCCTGAACTACGGCGTAACCGGTCCCGAGGTGGTCGAGTACGGGGAGATGCTGAAGTTCTTCGAGGACCTGCAGTTCCAGGCCCGTGAGTACCACTTCACGACGATGATCTGGGACGCGATCCAGTTCCTCAACCGCAACACCCTGGAGTGGCACGACCAGTACCTCTTCGACCGGATCTCCTCCAGCTGGACGACTCGCTCAGGTGCGACCTCGTTCGACCGGATCTACCTCGAGAAGGCCGGCACCATCGGCGACGTGTCGCAGACGCTGGACCGCAACGGCCTCGAGTTCGAGGGCCTGTGGGACGGGAACACGCAGCTCGTCGAGGGCACCGACTACACGCTCTCGGGCGACACGCTGACCTTCAAGGCCGCTACCCTCACCCGCCTCGCGGGCGACCGGGCGTACGGCACCAACGCCACCATCGAGGCCCGCTTCTCCGCGGGCGTCCCGTGGCGCATCAACGTCATCACCTTCGACCAGGCCGTGCTCTCGGACGCGACCGGGACGAACTCGCTCGTCATCCCGACGCAGTTCAACGGCGACCACATCGAGCAGATGGAGGCCCACTACGCCGACGGCTCCAACGCCGGCCCCGCCTCCTGGACCCCGTACCAGGAGTCCAATGTGAGCTGGCTGCCGAACTACGACGGCGGCACGATCACCGTCCCGACCTCGTTCGTGAACGCGATCAGGGACGGCGAACCCGTCACGATCACGTACCACTTCTGGGGCGGCGAGTCGGTCGTCTACACGGTCACCAAGAACGGTTCGACCGTGACCGGAACGGCCTCCTAGACGCCTGAGCGGAGCGGGGGGGGGGGGCCGGGGGGGGGGGGGGGGGGCGCCCCCCCCCGGGGGGCGGGGGGGGGGGGGGGGGGGGGGGGGGGCAGGGGG
>NZ_JAPZVQ010000002.1:141849-290374 GCF_027622945.1 Glycomyces lechevalierae
CCCCCGGGCCGGCAACGCCCGCCCCGCGCCCGGCGCGGCGGGGTGGCCGGCCGGGGCTTCGTTCCGGGCCTCACACCGCCCACTGTGCTGCGGGCTGGGGAGCGAGTCGGAATATCGACATGCTGGGCCGCCTGAAGATATTCAAAGACCGGCAAAGGAAGAAGCCCCGGTGATCCTGCGTCGCCGCAGGTCAACGGGGCTTTGTGGCGGAGGCTCTGCTTCAGATCCTCTTCCACTTCGTTGCGGAGGATATGGGATTTGAACCCATGATCGGGTATCACCCGAAACCCGCTTAGCAGGCGGGCGCACTAGGCCACTATGCGAATCCTCCAGGACGCGCCGGAGCGCGTACCAAGCACAGAGCATACCGGGCCGGTCATGGAATGCCCAAGCGGGTTCGGGTCGGTCAGAGCCAGCTCACGTGGGGTGCGACCAGGAGGTATCCGACGAAGGCGGCGATGTCGAGGAGGGTGTGGGCCCAGATCAGCGGCCCGGTGCGCTTCCAGCGGAGGTAGAAGAGGGCGAAGACGGCGCCCATGACGACGTTGCCGATGAAGCCGCCGAAGCCCTGGTAGAGGTGGTAGGTGCCACGCAGGAGGGCGTGGGCGGCGATGATCGCGGGGGTGCTCCAGGCGAGTTGGCGCAGGCGGGTGACGAGGTAGCCGAGGCCGACGACTTCTTCGATGATCGCGTTCTTGAGCGCGGCGAGGATGAGGATCGGGACGGCCCACCACACGTCGTTGAGGTCCGCGGGATTGATCTCGGCGTTGATGCCGAGGGCGCGGGCGGTGAAGTAGAGGGCGAGCCCGGGGATGCCGATGCACGCGGCGAGGCCCGCGCCGCTGAGCAGGTCGAAGGCCGGGCGGCGCGCATCGAGGCCGATGGCGCGGAAGGGGTTGCCGCGGTCGAGGCTGAGGAAGTGCAGGACGAGCGCGACGGGCGCCATCGCGAGGGCGAGGCTCACGAGCTGGCGCGCGAGGTCGTACCAGGGCCGTTCGGGCGGGGCCTTCGCCGAGTTGAGGGCCTGGACGCTGTCGGCGAGGCCGCCCGGTTCGGTGAGGGTGCCGATGATCGTGACGATCGACCAGATCGCCGACGCGCCAAGGGAAAGGGCGAGGACGATCCAGATCTCGCGCCGGATGACGCGGGGCGCGAGCGTCGACGCCGGTTCGCCGGCGAGCGCGGTCTCGGGGTTCGACATGCGTTCCAGCCTGCCAGAGGCGGTGGGCGGGCGCGCTCAGCGGTCCGCGGCCGGGTCGCACCGGTTGTGCGACGTGCCTTCGGGCGGCGCGAGGATGATCAGTGCACGAGGCGAGGTGCTGTGAATCCCATCCCACTCGGCGACGCTCACCGCTCGCAGCACCTCGCTTTCCTACACCCTGTCGCGGCCCGGTGTCTGTCGGTTTCTTGACATTGCGCGAATCGAATCAGGTAAGGTTAGCCAGTCCTTACCTGAGAGGGGTACGCTATGCGGCTCGCGACTGCGGAGGCTCACGTCCTGAGCAGCACCGCAATCGAACGCCGCCCCTTCGCGGCCCTCCTCCCCCAGCCCGTGGACGCGCTCCGTGCCGTCGCCGACCGGGTCGACCGCGAGGTCAGCGTCCACCCGCTCGCCGGGGTCCGCGCCTGGCTCGACGGCGACACCGGCCGGGACGCGATCGAGTTCCCCGCCGCCCGACTCGCCGCCGGCGAGCGCATCGAGGAGCTCATGGGCGCCGCCGCCGCGCTGTGGGGCGGCTCTGCCCACGCGAACGCGGCCCTCGCCTGGAAGACCTACTGCTACTGGACGCTCGCGCCGGTCGTGCTCGGCTACATCGCCGCCCGCCGCGTGCCCGTCCTGGACGCCGCGAACGCGGTCTTCGGCGTCGCCGACGACGCCCCGATGTTCTCGGTGCGGCAGATCCGGCCCAAGTTCCTCGCGCTGCCGCACGACCCGTGCGCCGCGCACCCGGACGTGGAAGTCGTCGCGAACGAGGCGGTCCTGCTGGAACGCTTGCGCGCCACCGTGTTCGACGCCCACCTGGCGCCGGTCCTGGACGGGTTCCTCGCGAACGCCCGCGTCGGGCGCCGCACCCTCATGGGCTCGGTCGCCTCCGGGATCGCCTACGCGGTCGCGTCGATCGCGCAGGTCGTGCCCGACCCGGACGACGTGCTCGCCAAGACATTGCTGGAAGCGTTCGACGTCGGCGACCTCGTCGACATCAGCACGGACGAAGCCGGCCGCCTGGTCTACCGCCGCCGCACCTGCTGCCTCGCACTCACCATCGAGGGCAACCGCACCTGCTCCACCTGCTGCGTCCGGACCGAGCGTCCTTGACCGCAGTTTGATAGATTGGCGCTTGCCTTACAGGCCCTGGAGGGGTCGCATAGTGGACTAGTGCAGCGGTCTTGAAAACCGCCGTGGGTGTCAAAGCTCACCGTGGGTTCGAATCCCACCCTCTCCGCCACCCGCACCGCCGCATGACATTTCCGGCGAAAAGCGCGTTCGCGCAGGCATCCCGTTCGCATGACCCCCTGGCCGTCGCTGTGCGCCAGGGGTCCTGCCGTGTTCAGGGCATGAAAAAGGACTCAGCACCCCGGCACGGTGCTGAGTCCACGATTAGGGTAACCCCATGGCGCAACATGCTTCACTTCCGGGTCGGGATATTCACAGAATCGTTACGATGGCGCACCGCTGCGAGGAGGCGGACGGCATCGCCCCGTTCAACGAGCAGACCACCCTCGCGCTCTCCCGCCACCCGGAGAGACATCGCAGGCATTTCGTTGTGCGCCTTGGTGATGCGGTCATCGCGTACGCGGGTGCGGAGAAGGTCGGGGACGGCGCGGAGGCGGAGCTGGCGGTCGATCCGGCGCACCGCGGCAAGGGGGTCGGTCACCGATTGCTCGACGCGGTCTTGGATTGGATTGAGGCGGACATCACGAATCTGCGAGTGTGGGCGCACGGCGATCTGCCCGTTTCGCAACGGTTCGCCGAGAAGCACGGCTTCACGCGCGACCGCGTGCTGTTCCAGTTCTCGCGCGAACTCGACGGATTCGCCTGGCCCGCCGCATGGCCCGAGGGCATCGGCCGGAACTGGCCGACCGGCGACGGCCCGGCGGCGACGCTGCCCGAAGGAGTGCGCTTGCGGCCCTTCAGGGTCGGGGGCGACGAGGCGGAGTGGCTGCGGGTGAACGCCGCGGCGTTCGCGAGCCACCCGGAGCAGGGGCGCTGGACCGCAGCGGATCTCGCCGCGCGTGAAGAGGAGACCTGGTTCGATCCCGACGGCCTCCTTGTCGCCGAGGACGAGACGGGCCTGCTCGGGTTCCACTGGACCAAAGTGGAGGAGGGCGTCGGGGAGGTCTACGTCCTCGGCGTCGACCCCCGCGCCCAGGGCACCGGGCTCGGCCGGACGCTCACCCTCGCGGGCCTCGCCCACCTTGCGGCGCACGGGATCCAGCAGGTCGACCTGTACGCGGACGAGTCGAACACCAAGGCCGTCAAGCTGTACCGCTCGCAGGGCTTCGAGGTGGTGCGCACCGACGTGCAGTGGGCCAAGCGGCTGCGCTGACGTTCAGGCCGAGGCGAGGGCGTCCCGCGGGTAGCCCTCCTCGCCCGGCAGCACCAGGCGGGCTTCCTCGCCGTCGACCGAGACGCGCGGCAGGATCGGCGACATGTCGCGCTGCTCCGCGGCCGCGAACACCTCGCCCACGGTGGAATAGCGGGCGAGCTCGGCGAGCGTGGTCGCCTCCGGGATCGACATCTGGCCGCCGTACTGGCACACCGCCTGCTCCGGCCCGATCCACGTCGCGTACTCCGGCTCGCGCACCCGGATGCGCGGCTGGAAGCCCTCCGCGAGGGTCGCCACGTAGATCCACGAGTCGAACCGCACCGGCTCGTACTCGGGCGTCACCCAACGCGCCCAAGCGCGCTGGAGGGCGACCATCGCGCCGGTCTCCTCCTCTACGGCCCGCAGACCGGTCATCGCCACGTCGGGGTCGTCGGGCTTGTGCCGGCCGCCCGGGAAGCCGTACTGGGCGCCTCGGGGGCCGTTCATGGCGTTCTCGTAGTGGTCGACGTCGAGGTGCGCCCAGCGCTCGCGCACCTGGAGCGTGTCCGCGCGGCCGATCGAGGGGAGCCCGAACGGCTCCTTCGCCGCGTGCCGCAGGAGGAACACCCGCAGCGGGGCCTCGCGGAGGAGGACGACGGCGGCGGCGCGCTCGGGTTCGACGGGGCCGCCCTGCTTGCGGAGACGGGCGAGCGCACGAGCGGCCGACGACGAGTCGACCGCTCTGAAGTCCCATTTTCCGAAGCGCTGGATGGACATGCCATCACGCTAGCCCAAGACCGGGCGTTTCCAGTGCGCAACGGCCGAAACGACGGCGGCCCGGCCGAAGCCGGGCCGCCGTGCCGTCAGAGCCTTATCCGAGGAACTGGATCGGCAGGTAGAACAGGGCGCCGACGAGCGCCGCGATCGGGAACGTGATGATCCACGCGATCACGATCGAGCGGGCCACGCCCCACCGCACGGCCCGCTTGCCGCCGGTCGAGCCGACGCCCATGATCGCGGACGTGATGGTGTGCGTGGTCGAGATCGGCGCGCCCAGCAGGTAGGTGTTGGCGTACAGCACCGAGGAGGCGACGGTCTCGGCCGCGAAGCCCTGGGGAGGGCCGAGGTCGATGATCTTGCGGCCCATGGTCTTGATGATGCGCCAGCCGCCCGCGTAGGTGCCCGCGGCCATGACGGCGGCGGAGACCCAGTAGACCCACTCCGGGATGTGCGTGGCGTCGTCCTGGATGCCGCCGACGTAGAGGGCGAGGACGATGACGCCGATGATCTTGGCGGCGTCCTGCATACCGTGGCCGAGGGCCATGGCGGCGGCGGAGACGGTCTGGGCGTGGCGGAAGCCGCGGTTGAGCTTGTCGGGGCGGCCGCGCCGGAAGAGCCAGTAGACGGCGATCATCACCAGGAAGCCGAGGGCGAAGCCGACGAGCGGGGAGATCACGGTCGGCAGGACGATCTTCTCGACGATGCCGTGCCACAGCACCCAGTCGTTGGCGTTGCCCGCGATGATCGCGCCGCCCGCCATCGTCGCGCCGACGATGCCGCCGAACAGGGAGTGCGAGGAGGAGGTGGGGAGGCCGAAGTACCAGGTGATGAAGTTCCAGGTGATCGCGCCCAGGAGGCCCGACAGCACGATGAGGAGGCCTTCGATGCCGGTGGGGAGGGCCACGATGCCCTCGGCGACGGTCTTGGCGACCTTCGCGCCGAGGTGCGCGCCGATGAAGTTGCCGATCGCGGCCATGCCGAGCGCGACGCGGGGACGCAGCGCCCGGGTGGAGATGGAGGTGGCGATGGCGTTCGCGGAGTCGTGGAAGCCGTTGGTGTAACCGAAGAGGAGCGCCGCGGCGATGCACGCGAAGACGGCGATGAGGACTGTGTCCACGCTCAGGATTCCTTGACGTAGACCGACTCGACGACGTTGGACACCGACTCGAACGAGTCGCAGGCGGACTCGAGCTCGTCGGCGACCTCTTTGAGCTTCATGACCGTCAGCGCCGGGTACTCGCCGGAGTACAGGCGGACCAGGAGCATGCGGTAAGCGCGGTCGCCGTCGTTCTCGAGGCGGTTGCACTCGACCCAGAACTCCTTCATGGTCGCGTTGAGGCCCTTGAGCTTCGGCATGTACTCGGCGAGGAGTTCGGCCTGGGAGACGAGCACGGTGACCTGTTCGATCATCTCGCGCGGCAGGGTCGGCAGCTCGGAGAGGCCGTAGAGGTAGACCAGGTTCGCGGCGGCTTCCATGTGGTCGAGGATGTCGTCGAGCTTGCCGGCGAGGTGGTACATGTCCGTGCGGTCCATGGGGGTCACGAACGTGGAGTTGATCTTGTTGAAGAGCCGGTGGGTGAGCTGGTCGTTGTCGTGCTCGACGTCGACGAGGCGCTCGGAGATCTTCTGGTAGTCGGCCGACTCGTCGCCCAGCTCGGCCAGGATCGCCACGCCGCGGCGGATGTTGTCGGCCGCGTCATTGAAGAAGGCGTAGAACGCGTCGTCCTGAGGCTTCAGTGAGAACCGCACTGGGCACCCCTGCTTTCGGTCGTTTTGACTGTCCTCACTGTACCGATCGGCTCAGGGGACGGGTGGAAATCGTCACCGCGAAGTTAACATCCAGGTGAACGCGACACAAGCTCGTGAAGTCTGCTGTGTGAGACTCCACGAAACCGCTCCAAGCTGGGGTTATGCAAAGGTTTCACTTGAATTCATCTTGTGTTCACCTTTGACTCCGGGGACGTGTGCGGAGCACCGCGACGCGGCCCTCCTGCCATATGGGCAGAACGGGTTCCCAGCGCGGGCCGCGCCTAATCAGTCATTCGCGGTCTCGGCGAGGCGCCCCAGTGCGCCGACCACCGAATCGGATTTCGTCGTGTACCAGAACGGCGGCAGCGAATCCCGCATGAACTTCCCGTAGGAGCGGCTCGTCTCCAGCCGCGAGTCCAGGATCGCGACCACGCCGCGGTCCGTCGTGCGGCGGATGAGCCGCCCCGCGCCCTGCGCGAGCCGGATCGCCGCGGCGGGGACCGAGACCTCGGTGAACCCCGAGCGGCCCGCCGCGTCCGCGGCCTCGGATCGAGCCGCAGTGAGCGGCTCGGTCGGGCGCGGGAACGGGATCCGGTCGACCACGACCAGGCGGCAGGTCATGCCCGGCACGTCCACGCCCTGCCAGAGGCTCATCACCCCGAGGAGGCACGTGGACTCCTCCTCCTTGAACCGCTTCACGAGGCTCGCGAGGGTCTCCTCGCCCTGCAGGAGGATGTCGTAGTCGGTCTGGGCGCGAAGGAGTTCGGCCGCCTCGGCGGCGGCCTTCTTCGACGAGAACAGGCCGAGCGTCCCGCCGCGGCTCGCCTCGACCAGGCGCAGCAGCTCCTTGCCGGACTCGTTCGAGAGGCCCGAGGCGGTCGGGCGCGGCAGCGACGCCGCGACGTAGAGGATGCCCTGCTTGCGGTAGTCGAACGGGGAGCCGACGTCGAGGGAGGACCAGCCGTGCCCGTCCGCGGGCAGGCCGAGGTTGCGGGCGACGATGTCGAAGCGGCCGCCGAGCGTCAGCGTCGCGGACGCGGCGATGACCGTGCGGTCCTCGTAGAGCATCGCCGAGAGCAGCCCGCCCACCGAGAGCGGCGCCGCGACGAGCTGCGGGCCGTTCGGCTCCGACCAGATCACGTCGTCGCCCGCGGGGCCGATGCACCGCCCGGCCGTCTCGATCGTCTCGACGAGACCGGCCTTGAGCTGCTGGGCGCTCAACTGCTTCTTCGTCTCCGCGTCGAGCGTCGAGAGATGGGTGGTGGCCTTGACGCACGCGCCGTTGACCAGGTTCAGGGCCTCGACGAGCGGCGCGGGCAGGTCGCCCGAGAAGCGGCGCTCCCCCGCGGCGTTGAGCGCGCCCTCGAGCGCGTCCGCGGCCTCCCGGACCTGGTCGGCCACATCGGGATCGATGAGGCGGCGGCCGCGCTGCGCGAGCCAGCGCAGACGCGCCGGGTGCAGCTCGGCGCGGGCGGCCGAGGTGACGCGGTCGACGAGCTCGTGCGCCTCGTCGACGATGAGCACGGCGTGCTCGGGGAGGACGCTGCGCTCGTTCATCATGTCGATCGAGAGCAGGGCGTGGTTGGTGACGACGATGTCCGCCTCGTGCGCCTTCGCGCGGGCCCACTCGGCGAAGCAGTCCTGGCCCTGGGCGCAGTCCTTCGCGCCCGGGCACTCGGACGAGCTCGTGGAGGCCTGCTTCCAGGCGCGGTCGGAGACGCCCGGGTCCAGGTCGTCGCGGTCGCCGGTGTCGGTGTCGCCCGCCCAGTCGAAGAGGCGCTGCACCTGCTTGGCGAAGGACGCCTGCTGGCCGGCCCACTTCAGGGTCTCGGTGCCCTCGATCGCGCCGTCGTCCTCGTCCTCTTCTCCGGCGATCTTGCGCTTGCAGATGTAGTTGTGGCGGCCCTTGAGGAGCGCGAAGGTCGGCTTGCGGCCGAGGACGGGCGCGACGGCCTCGACGAGGCGCGGCAGGTCGACGGCGACGAGCTGGTGCTGCAGCGCGAGCGTGGCGGTCGAGACGACCACGGGCTTGCCCGCGGCGAGCGCGGCGCAGAGGTAGGCGAGGGACTTGCCGGTGCCGGTGCCCGCCTGGACGAGCAGGTGCTCGTCGGTGTCGATGGCGGCGGCGACGGCCGCGCACATCTCGCGCTGGCCTTCGCGGGCCTGGCCGTGCGGGGTGGCGGCGACGGCGGCGTCGAGGATCGCGAGGGCGTCGCGTTCGGCTTTGGTGGCGGGTGCGGGCGCGGTGGCGGTTGCGTCGGTGCTCATGCCTCCTGGGCCGCCTGCCCGCCGGCGTCAGTGCTGTCTTTCAAACCGGTGCTGTCTTTCAAACCGGCGCTGTTCGAGGGGGCGCCTCCGGCGCTGACACGGACCGCTTCGGCGGTGGCGTCCTCGCCTTCGAGGCCGCGGGCCTGGGCTTCGCGGCGGGCCTCGCGGTAGCGGTTGAGGGCGCGCACGGTGCCGTTGACGATCGCGAGGAGCGGGACGGCGACGAGGGCGCCGATGATGCCCCAGACGAAGCCGCCGGCGGTGACGGCGAGGACGATCGCGAGCGGATGGAGTTTCACCGCGCGGCTCATCAGGAAGGGCTGCAGGAGGTTCGACTCGAGCTGCTGCACGGCGAGGACGATGCCGAGGACGATGAGGGCGGTGACGATGCCGTTCGGGGTGCCGACGAGGGCCACGACGACGGCGATGATGCCCGAGACCGTCGCACCGATGATCGGGACGAACGCGCCCAGGAAGATCAGTGTGGTGAGCGGCAGCCACAGGGGGACGTTGAGGAGCCACAGTCCGAAGCCGATGAAGATCGCGTCCACGGCGGCGACGACCACGATGGTGCGCATGTACTGCACGAGGGTCGACCAGCCGGCGCCGCCGGCGTAGCGGAGCGGCTCGGAGGCGGAGCGCGGGAGCATCCCGGTGAGGAAGGTCCAGATCTTGCGGCCGTCGCGGATGAAGAAGTAGGTGGTGAAGAGGACCAGGAACAGGCCGGTGACGAAGTTGCCGAGGCCGGAGGCGGTCGAGCCGGCGACGTCGAGTCCGGTCTGGACGATGGTCTGCTGGTTCTCGTTGTACCAGTCGGTGATGTTGCCCTGGATGTCCTCGAGGAACACGGCGACCTGCGCGCCGTCGAGGCCGTAGGGGCCGGATTCGAGCCAGGCCTGGGCGTCCTTGAGGCCCGTGAGGATCGAGTCGTAGAAGTCGGGGATGCCGGCGATGAACTGCTGGATGACGAAAGTGAGGATCGCGCCGACGGCCGCGAGGCCCGCGACGAGCATGAGGATCGAGGCGAGGGACTTGTTCCAGCCGTGGCGGATGAGCCACGCGGCGGCCGGTTGGAGCATCGCGGCGAGGAGGAAGGAGATCGCGACGGGGATGACGACGACGGTGACGTAGGAGAGGAGGTACAGGATCACCGCGACGCCCGCGCCGACGATGAGGATCCGCCAGGACCACGCGGCGGCCACGGCGAGGCCGGTGGGGACGAAGCGGCGCTCGGCGCCCTCGCCGTCGCCGGCCTGGTCGAGTTCGGGCGGTAGGTCGCCGCCGGCCAGGGGGATCTCGGGGTCGTCGTCGACCGGTTCGCGCACGGCCAGCGCCCGCTCGGCGACCGGGTTGAGGCGCATGCCTATCCACAACTGACGTGCCCGGGCGGTGGTGCGGCGGAATCGGCTCACGATGTCTCCAAGGACGGTTCCTCCGGAAGGAGGTGGGTGGAACGTCAACACGTACCGTACCGGTTCGGTGCGACTCTTCCGATACAGCAGCCTGTACCGAGTGCCCGCGGGCACGCCGTTGCGGGGCGCGGGACGGCGGTGGCGGGGAAGGGATCTCGTGCCCGCTTGGGGCGCTTGGTGTTCGGTGCCGCGCGGCGCGCCCGGTCCCCCGACCTGCCGGAGGTGTCGTACCCGCCGGGCACCATGGGTGTTCGGGGGCGCCGGGAGGCGCCGCACCCGGGCTCGCGGGCCGGTGCGGGCGTCCGGCCGTCGCGTCCCGGGCCGGACGCCGCGCGCGGACGTGGGACTGCCCGCTCGGGCTGCTCCCTTCGAGCCCGCAGCCGGTAAGCTGGCGCGCTGTGACCGATACACCGTTGGACTCCACGACCGGCCTGCCGGTCCGGCTCCTGCACGACCGCCTCCTCGTGCGCGAGGACGCGGACTCCGAGCGCCGCTCCGCCGCCGGCATCGTCATCCCCGCCACCGCCGCCATGGGCCGGCGCCTGCACTGGGCGGAGGCCGTCGGCGTCGGGCCGCTCGTGCGCTCCGTGGAGGCCGGGGACCGCGTCCTGTTCGACCCCGAGGACAAGGCCGAGGTCGAGCTGCAGGGCCGCACCTTCATCCTCCTGCGCGAGCGCGACATCCACGCGGTCGCCGCCAAACGCGTCGACAACGACGGCACGGGGCTCTACCTCTGATGCGCGTCGCGGTCCTCGGGCTCGGCCTCATCGGCGGCTCCGCCGCGCTCGCCCTCGCCGAGGCCGGGCACGACGTGCTCGGCCTCGACCCCGACGCCGCGACCCGTGACGCCGCCGCCGCGCACTTCCCCGTCACCGCCGACCCCGCCGGACTCGCGGGCACCGACCTCGCGGTCGTGGCCGCCCCGTTCCGGCACCTCGCCGCGATCGCGGACGAGACCCTGGCCGGCTACACGGGCCTGGTGACCGACGTGTCCTCCGTGAAGGACGTGCCCGCGCGGCTGTTCGCGCGCCACCGCTTCGTCGGCGGGCATCCCATGGCGGGCAAGGAGACCGCGGGTTTCGCCGCCGCCGAACCGGGGCTGTTCCGGGACCGCAAGTGGGTGCTGTGCCTCGAAGCGGACACCGACCTCGGCGACTGGACGGCCCTCGCCGCGCTGTGGACCTCGATCGGCGCGCACGTCGTGCCGGCCACCGCGGCCGCGCACGACCGGGCCGCCGCCCGCATCTCGCACCTCGAGCACCTGGTCGCGGCCGCGCTCGTGCGCGTCGCCGACGAGCCGCTGGCCCGCACGCTCGCGGCCGGCTCGTTCCGCGACGGCACCCGCGTCGCGGCCAGCCCGACCGCGCTGTTCACCGGCATGGTCGAAGGCAACCGGGAGCAGTTGCTGGCGGCGCTGGACGATCTCGGCGAGGAGCTCGGGTATGCGCACGGGTACCTGCAGACGACCGATCGGCCGAACCCAATCAGTGAATGGTTCGACGGGGCCCGCGCGCTCCGCGCGGACTGGCCTCCGGAAGTCCTTGCGGCGCAACGCATCCCGCTCACGCGGGACGCGCTCGTCGAACTCGGCGAGGCCGGCGGATGGCTCGAAGCGGTCGAAAGCGAGGTCGCGCTCGCCCGGCGCCCTCGCGTAAAGTCCACTCCATGAGAAGCATCGACCGCATCGCCGACCAGTACGTCGAGGACGTCATCGCTCTGAGCCCCCTCACGGCCACGAGCATGGGCGTCCCCGGACACGACCACGAGATCGACGACCTCTCGCCCGCCGGGCTCGAGGCCGAAGCCGCCCTCACCCGCAAGGCGATCGCCGACCTCGAGGCCGCCGAGCCCGTCGACGAGCGCGAGCGCGTCGCCAAGGACGCCATCCTCGAGCGCCTGCGCCTCCAGATCGAGCGCCACGACGCGGGCGACACGTACTTGAGCCTCAACGTCCTCGCCTCCCCCGTGCACGGCGTGCGGCAGATCTTCGACCTCATGCCCAAGGAGGGCCAGGAGGCCGCCGAGAACATCGCGGCCCGCCTCGCGGCCATCACGAAGGCGTTCGAGCAGTACACCGAGACGCTGCGCGCCGAGGCCGCCGAAGGGCGCGTCGCCGCCAAGCGCCAGGTCCTCGAAGTGGCGACCCACTGCGACAACTGGAACGGCGCGAAGGGCCCGGGCACCGACTTCTGGGCGGACCTCGTCTCGGGCATCACCGTGGACGGCGAGCCCGTGCAGGCCGGCCCGCTGCGCATCCAACTGGGGAACGCCGCCGCCTGGGCGCGCTCGGCCACCCACAACTTCGCGCGGTTCCTGCGCGAGGAGCTGGCCCCGCAGGCCCCCGAGACGGACGCGGTCGGCCGCGACCGCTACTCGCGCGCGTCCCGGTACTTCATCGGCTCCGCGATCGACCTCGAGGAGACCTACGCCTGGGGCTGGCAGGAGCTGGCCCGCATCGAGGCGGACATGCGCGCGACCTGCGAGCGGATCAAGCCGGGCGCGACGATCGAGGAGGTCGTGGCCTTCCTCGACCAGGACCCCGACGAGAACATGACCGACAAGAACGTGTTCCGCGACTGGATGCAGGAGCTCGCCGACTCGACGATCGCCGACCTCGCGGACACGCACTTCGACATCCCCGAGCAGATCCGCACCATCGACTGCAAGATCGCGCCGACCGAGGACGGGGCGATCTACTACACCGGGCCGAGCGAGGACTTCTCCCGTCCGGGCGCGATGTGGTGGTCGGTGCCGGAGGGGCAGAAGCTCTTCGGCAAGTGGCGCGAGAAGTCCACGGTGTACCACGAGGGCGTGCCGGGCCACCACCTCCAGGTCGGCCAGACCATGGCGCGCGTGGAACTGCTCAACCGCTTCCAGCGCCAGATGATGTGGTGCTCGGGCCACGGCGAGGGCTGGGCCCTCTACTCCGAGCGGCTCATGGACGAGCTCGGCTACTACGAGGACGACCCGGGCGGTCGCCTCGGCATGCTCGACGCGCAGGCGTTCCGCGCCGCCCGCGTCGTCGTCGACATCGGCCTCCACTGCGAGTTCGCGATCCCCGAGGACAACCCGTTCGGCTGGCGGCAGGGCGAGACCTGGGACGGCGAGAAGATGTTCGAGTTCATGCGCGCCCACACCCGCACGATCGAGGACGACATGCTCAAGTTCGAGCGCAACCGCTACCTCGGCTGGGCCGGCCAGGCGCCGTCGTACAAGGTCGGCGAACGCCTGTGGATGCAGGCCCGCGAGGACTACAAGTCGCGCAAGGGCGAGGACTTCAGCCTCAAGCAGTTCCACTCGGACGCGCTGAACCTCGGCTCGATGGGCCTCGCCCCGTTCGCCGAGGCCCTCGGCCGCCTGTAACGCGAAGATGCTTCTGGGGCCGGTGGTGTCGGTCCCTTGAGGTATAGGTAATTGACGAGGGGGCCTGCGTCAGGGACATTTCGGGAATTCCGGATTTGTCCCTCACGCAGGCCCCCTCGTCAACCAAGGTATGCGACGGCACCGACACCGCCAGTAAGCGAAAGGTCCTCGCGGCCCCGGGCCGGAACCGCCAGGGCCTCAATCCTCGTGATCGAGCACGAGCTCCATCTCCGGCTTGCCGTACCAGGCGCGCAGCCGGTCCGCGCCGCGGCGCAGCGCCGCGATCTCGGCGGCCGTGAACCCCCGCACCCGCCACGTCTCGATGAGCACGGACTCCTTCTTCGGCGTCGCCTTCCAACTGCCGATCACCTGGCCGTCGAGCAGGATCACCGACGTGAACCGGGCCCGGCCCGGGAAGCGCGTGCGCGGCACCGAATGGTGCAGCACGAACTCCTTCGAGTCCGTGTAAGCGCAGATCATCTCGTCGAAGCCCTGCACGAAGTCCACCACCGGCGCCGAATCGCGCTCCGCCGGCGGCTCCTGCGTGTAGTAGAGGACGCGCTCGCCGACCCGCAGCTCCTGCAGACCGAGCCCGTCGACCGCCGCCTTCGCGTCGCTCACCTTCAACGTCGCCCAACGGGTGAAATCCTTCAGCGTCGCCGGGCCCCGCGAGGCGAAGAACCGCTCCGCCAGCGCCCGGATCGCATCGTCCTGCGCGATAGACCCGGCCAGGACGCGCTCGTCGAAGTTCGCGTACGTTTGCTTGCCGCCCTTGGGGGTTCCCGAGACGATCGCCGACTCCAGCTCCGCGTGCATCAGCAGGTGGATGAGCCTCGTGCTCGTCGGATCGGCGACCCCGGCCGCGGCCAGCGCCTCGGACGCCTCCTCGCGCGTCAGGTGCCGCCCGCCCGCGGTGGCCGCGGCGAGCACTTCGGCGCCGCGCCCGAGGGTCGCGTCGTCGAGCCCCCAGGCGCGGTTGTTCGTGCCCATGAGGTTGCGGACGCGCTCGCCGCCGGCGGCGAGCATCATCCGCAGGTCTTCGACGGGCACGGTGTGCCAGGTGGTGCGCAGGACGTGGGTGCGCACGACCGCGCCCTTGTCGATGAGGTCGTCGACCGTCTCGACGGACGCGAACGCCTGGCCGTCGGCGTCGGGCCGGGTGCGCATCGCGGGGGTGAGCTTCGAGGGCTGGTACTCCTGGGACTGGACCGCGCCGAGGTGCCTGAAGGCGTCCAGCGGCGTCGCGAAGCGCTCGCCCCAGAGACGCTGGGAGTGGGCCCGCCAGGCGGCGACCGCGCCCGGCTCGAGATCGGTGCCGAGGCGGCCGGTGGGTGATGCCATCTGGACATGCTAACCGCCCCATACGACATGAGCGCTCCGCCGATCCGCGTGTCCCGCCGAGCCGGGCGCATGGCCGAGATCACCGGTCGCGCTGGCGAACGAGCGGGTGGACGCGGTTGCGAACAACGGCCACAATTGCGGCATGTCCCTTCCCAACGCGGTCCTCAGGCTCTCCACCGACGTCCTCGCCGACATCAACGACGACGAGCGCCTGGCGTTCGCCTACGCGCACGGCCCCGCCCTGTCCGGATTCGGGGAGGAGGCCGAGCTGGTCTGCGTGTGGGAGACCGACACCGTCCCCGCCGACGCCAGCGACGAGGCCGTGCACCTCACCGTCGCGCGCTTCCAGGCGCACCTCGAAGCGCTCGACCGAGGCGAGGGCTGGGAGCGGCCCGGCGACGAGGCCCTGCACGTCATCGCGCGCTTCGCCGAGGGCACGCTCCTCGCCGACGACTCCGAGCTGGGCTCGAGGGCGCGCGCCGAGGCCACCGAGTTCCCGCAGGCCCTGGCCGACGCGTCCCGCGAGGCCGTGGCCGGCGAGGTCGAGGCCATCGCGAAGCGCCTCGGCGACGCGGCCGACCCCTGGGAGCTCGCCGAGACCCTGACCGAGGGCCTCCACCGCGCCTACGTGGCGCTCTTCGCGGCGGGCGGGTACTTCTTCCCCGGCCACGAGCACCGTGCGGCCTTCGTCGAGCGCTACGTCCTGGGCGACGAGGTCACCGAGGCCGAAGCCGCCGTATGGACCGCCGCCGGCGCCCCGCTCCCCGAACGCGCCGAAGCCCTCCCCGCCGCCTGGCGTGCCCTGGCGAAGACGGTCCTCGACAACTGCTGAGGCTTCTCTCGCCTGGTCGATGACGCAGGGCACATCCGCTTACCCGGTTGCAGATCCGTTTTCGGCCCAGGTAAGGTTATGCCCGGTCCTGATCGAAACGATCAAGCCGACCTGCGCCGCTAGCTCAACGGATAGAGCATCTGACTACGGATCAGAAGGTTGGGGGTTCGAATCCCTCGCGGCGCACCAACGAGAGCCAGGTCTTCGGACCTGGCTTTTCTGGTTTCTTGCGGCCATTGCGGGTGGTCGACGGCGTTTCTCGGATCGGGTCTCGCTCGGTGGGCGGGGCAACTCGTGGGTGTGGTTGGCGCGTAGGTCTTTTGGACTGGTTCGGGTGTCGCACACTGTTGGGTGGTTCGCGGCCCGGATCGGGTGCGGACGCTTCATACCCCCATGAGGAGCAACAGATGAAGAGGCGGAACATCCTTCGTGCGGTGGCCATCGGGGCGCCTTTGGCTGCGGCCGGGGCGATCGGGGTCGGTGTCGCGGCGGCGGACACGGCGAACTTCAAGGTGATCGTGACCGAGCAGGTCTCCAACAAGGTGTTCGTGTTCGACAAGGACAAGTCCTTCAGCAACGCCAACGCCTACAAGATGTGGAGCCCCGGCACGGGCGGTTGGGCGAACCTGTCCGACTGCCGGATCCGGGACACGGCGCAGTTCGGGGCGATCGGGCTGGCCGCCGCGTCAGGCGGGAAGGTCGGGATCTGGAACATCACCGACGAGCGGGAGCAGGAGCTCAACGACGTGCTGTGGAGTGCGACGCCGGGCGGGAACCCGCACGCGCTCGAGCGGATTCCGGACCTGGGGGCGTTCGTCGCGGCGTCGTCGGACGGGTTCCTGACCGTGTACGCGCCGACGAAGATCTCTGATCCGTCGACGCTCGCGAAGGTGCAGACGGTGTCGCTGGCCGGCGCGCACGGGGTCGTGTGGGACCCGAACAACAAGCTGCTGTGGGCTTCGGGCAACAAGATCGTGCAGGCCTACACGGTGTCCGGCACGTACCGGGACATCCGGCTGAAGGCGTCGAGCAAGAAGGTGACGCTCTCGGGGCTCGGGCACGACCTGCAGCCGGACTTCTCGAACAAGGCGAAGCTGCTGGTCTCGGACTCGTACGGCGTGTACTCGATCGACAAGGGCACGCTCGCGAAGACGACGCTGCACACGACCACGCGCATCAAGGCCTACGTGAAGATGAGCACCGGCGAGTACTTCTACGTGCGCGGCGACAACGCCGGATCGCGCGACTGGGGCAGCCCGACCGTGGTGTTCTCGGAGTCGGCTGACCGGACAAGGGACGGCGCCGAGTTCTACAAGGCCCGGTACTACACGACCGCTTACAACTAGCGCCCAGTGGTGAACGGCCCGTTCAGTGCACAGCGCTGAACGGGCCGTTCGCTACCCGGTGACCGTTACGGCGTCGCCGACGGCGACGGTGCCGACGGCGCGGATGTCGGCGTAGAAGCCGAAGCAGGTGGCGCGGCCGAAGTCGGGGACGTCGATGCGGTGGTGGGCGGCGAGGGTCTTGAGGAGCGCGCGGTCGGCGGGGGCGTCGCCGTGGGCGAGGGACGGGATGACGCAGCGCGGGGTCGGGATCGCCACTTCGAGCACGACGTCCGCGCCGATCGTGATCCGTTGGCCCGGTTCGGGGTCGGCGGGCAGGTCGAGGACGAGGTTGGGGCGGAAGCGGGCCGGGTCGACGGCGCTGCCGTGCTCGGCGCTGAGGCGTTCGAGGGCACCGGTGGTGACGAGGTGGAGGGCGCCGTAGTCGAAGAAGCGGCCGCCTTCGGCGTCGTGGCGGGCGGCGACCACGTCGTCGCCGCCGGGTTCCTTGCCGGTGGCCCAGTCGGGGATCATGCCGGGTTCGTCGGGCCACCAGTGGTGGCGTTTGAGCTGCTGGGGCGGTTGGCGGGTGAGGCGGACGGGGCGGCCGAGCCAGGTCGAGACGGCGTCGTCGGCTTCCGGAGTGCCTGCGCGGGCCGGGGTCCGGCCGGGGACGGCGACGGTGACTTCGCCTTGCGCCGGATCGAACGCGGCGGCCACGTCGAGGAGGCGGCTCCACAGGCGCGGCTGCTTGGCGCTGCCGATGGTGCCGTCGGCGTCGAGGCAGGTCCAGGTGCGGTCGCCGTCGAGGCCGTGCTTGCCGATGAAGGCGTCGGCGACGTGCTCTGGGGCGGCCGACTTGAGCGGGTGGCGGCGGAGGTCGAGGACGCGGTTCACGCCTGCGATCCTATGCCGCCGTGTTCAAGGCCCCTCCGGGACGAAGTGGGTGCCCGATCCGGTTCCTGCGTTCACGACCCCTCCGGGAAGAAGTACAGGACCGGCGATTGGGCGATCGTCGCGGGAAGCTCGGTGGCCCAGCGGCTCTCGCCGTCGTAGCCGATGAACGAGACGTCCGCGCCGTCGCGGTCGACGTAGCCGTCCTCGTGGAGGCTCGTGCAGCCGACCTCCTCGGGCCCGATCGCCTCGCCGGTCTCGAGGTCGACCACGCGGGTGCCGGCCTCGGCGCGGACGGTGAAGCCGCCCTTGACGGTGCCTTCGGGCCCGTAGTCGTCGACGAGGCACGCGTAGCGGCCGGTCGGGTCGACGTTGACGAGGCCGATGGTGAGCGGATGGACGCCTTGCAGGGTCGACACCGGGATCGTCTGCAGCACTTGCCCGTTGGTGTCGACACGGTACAGCTCGGTGAGGTCGAGGTCGTGGTAGAGCGCTTGGGCCGAGCCGTCTTCGGCGGTGTACCAGCGCATCCGGCAGCCCTGCTGACCAATGTCTACTGTGGTCGGGAGTTGGCCGGTGTCGGGCGAGTACCACTCGGTCGGGCCCCAGTCCTCGACGGGGAACGGGATCTCGTCGGTCCCCTGGTCCGCTTCGGTGCCCCAGACCTCGGCGCGGTGGGCGAGGACCGCGGAGCCGTCCGGGAGCCAGGCCGGGTCGAGGCACGCGTGGTCGACGGGGTACTCGACGGCCTCGCTGATCTCGCCGGTGCCCAAGTCGCCGAACATGAGCGCGGCGTCGGCGGTCGCGCCGGCGATCCAGGCGGCGTGCCGCCCGGTCGGGTCGATGCTGAGGGACGAGCGGAGGACGGCGCCCACGTCGCCCTCGGCGTCCCAGACCCCGCTGAGGTCGAGCACGGGCGCTGGTTCGTCGCCGCCGGGTTCCCAGCGGAAGAGCCGGTGGTCGTCGCCGAGGGCGTAGAACGCGCCGGCGTCCGCGCCGTCGCCGGTGCCGGACACGGCGTCGATGTCGCAGGCGACCGTCGCGCCCGCGAGCGCGAGCACCGCGGCGATCACGAGGTGCTTCCGGCCGGTGCTCCGGTGCGGATCGTGCAAGGCGTGCTCCTTACTGGGTGCGGTCAGTCGCTCGCTGCGGCGGCGTCGGCTCGCATGGCTTCGTCGGCGAAGAAGGTCCCGGCGGGCTTGTCGGCCATGCCGTGTCGGGCGATGAGGTCGAGCCAGATGCGGAAGTTCGCGGCGGAGTCGCCGGGGCCGATGTCGACGAGGCCGAGCTTCTCGCGCAGCACGATGTAGCCCGCCTTCGTCTTCAGCCCGAAGCTGCCGTCGATGGGCATGTCCTTCACGCCCGCGAGATCCCTTGCGGCCCATTGGATGATGGTGGTGTCGGTCTGGTAGCTCCAGTCGGCGGCGACGGCCTGGCGGCCCCGGTCGGCGTGGATGTGGTTCCAGTGGGAGCCGTCGGGGTCGTTGTTGCAGTGGAGGACGGTGCCGAAGTGCTTGCGGCAGATGGCGATCACGGCGAGGTAGCGGCGGCGCAGGTAGAGGCGGCGCTCCTTGCCGTGCACGGCGGTGTCGACGTAATGCCCTGAGCCCCAGTCGAAGCGGGTGAAGTCGATGGCGGCGCCGTAGCGGTGGTAGCCGGGCTTGCAGACCTTGGCTCCGGCGAGGCCGGTCCACCGGTAGGGCCAGGGCGGTTCGCTGCGCGCGTATTCGATGCCGAGGTCGTTGAGGTCGCGGATGACGCGCCCGGCCTGCTGGTGGGCCTCCTCGTGCATGGTGAACGAGGTGACGTTCGGGTGCACGCCGTAGCCGTTGGCGTCGAACGCGGTGCGGTAGCGGGTCTTCAGGGAGCCGTCCCAGAACCAGTTCCGGGTGATGTCCGGGTAGTCGCAGGTCGAGCGCGCGAACGCGGTGCTGCTGCTGGGGAATGCCATCGGTCCTCCTCCTCAGCTCATGTCTCTGATGTGGATGGTCTGGCCGTCGGTCTCGAGCCAGGTGCCGGGCCGGCCCGGGACGGCGAGGATCTCGCCGCGGCAGGCGCACGCGGGCGCGGCCTCGAGGGGCGCGCCGGCGTGGGTGAAGCGGGTTTCGGTGACGGTGCCGTGGTGGTCGGAGAAGACGCTGACGTGGTCGGGGGCGGCGACGGCGGCCATGGGGCGCCCGGCGTCCGCCAGCGTCATGGCGCGCGCGAGGCGGTGGCCGGTGCGGATCGTCTGGGCGCCTTCGCCGTTCGCGACGACGGCGAAGAGGCCGCCGGCGGTCCCGGCGAGGACGGTGCCGTAGCCCTCGCCGAGGCCGGTGGCGAGCGGGCGGTCCGTCCAGGAGCGGCCGGCGTTCGCGGTGACGGCGAGGTGGGCGCGGGTGATGACGGCCAGGTGCGGGTCGGAGCAGCCTTCGACGGCGACGGCGAGGCCGCGTTCGCCGAGCGGCGCGACGGCCGTGGCGATGCCTGAGCGGATCGTCTTCGGCAGGGGCAGCGGGGCGTACGAGGCCGCGGACTCGCGGACGCGGACGAGCGCGGGCCGCGCCCGGTCGGGCCCGAGTTCGACCGCGCCGGTCATCCAGAGGGTGTCGCCGAGCGCCGCCATCGAATGCGGGTGGAACCCGGCGGGCAGCGAGAGCGGGAGCGGCGGGCCGAGTTCGGCGCCGGTCGCGGGGTTCTCGGTGGGTGTGAGGAGGCGGACGGCGTAGTCGTCCTCGGTCGCCGGGTCGGCGGTGAGGACGAGGAGTTCGCCGTTGCGGCCGGTCCAGCCCGCGGCGGCGGCCCTGATCTGCGGCAGCCCCGCCGCGTCGGCCGGGCGTGGAACGGTGAGGCCCGCGGATCCGGCGGCGAGGAGGGCGGCCGCTCCGGTGAGGACGGTGCGGCGTGTCAGGCCCAGTGGTTCGGGAATGGCCATGTGTGCACTATGACCAACTGTGACGTGTTATTCCGGGAAATGGACGATTTTCACCCCGTGGAGCGCTTGCGCACCTTGGGATTCAGAGCCAGAGCAGGGCGGCGAGGCCGACCAGGGTGCCGGTGGTGGCGAGGAGCGCGCCGGCGGCGATGAAGCGACCCATGGGGATGCGGAGGCGCGGCGTCCCGGGGGCGCCGGCGCGGACGAGGTCGAACCAGAGCAGGGTCGCCATCGACGCCCACGGGAGGATCAGCGGGCCGACGTTCGTGCCGATGAGCAGGCCGAGGAGGGTCGTCGAGTCGCCGGCCGGCACGACGCCTTCGACCGCGGTGTACGCGGGGAGGTTGTTGACGAGGTTCGAGAGCCCGGCGCCGGTGAGCCCGGCCCGGAGGACCGCGCCGTCGCCGGTGCCGGAGCCGATGAGCGCGGCGACGGCGTCGGCGCCGCCGTGGCGCATGACCGCCGGGATGACGAGGAACAGGCCCGCGGTCAGCACGAGCAGCCGCCATGGGATGAGTTCCCAGGCGAGCAGGTCGCGGCGGCGCAGGCAGTGGACGAGGAGGAGCCCCGCGGCGACGCTCGAGACGATCTGAATCGGCACGTCCGCCACGACGGCGGCGACGAACCCGGCGGTGACGACCGCCGCCGTCCACAGCAGACGTTTGTCGGCGATGGCGGGCAGGCGTTCGGGGACGCGGTAGCGGTCGAGTTCGCGGTGGCGGCGGCGCCAGAACCCGAACCAGAGGCAGAGCGCGGTGACGGCGAGGACGGCGAGCTGCGGGGCCCACATGCGGGAGGCGAACGCGAGCGGGTCGAGGCCGATGCGGTCGGCGGCGAGGAGGTTCGTCAGGTTCGAGACGGGCAGGAGCAGGCTCGCGGTGTTCGCGAGCCAGACCGTGGTCATCGCCAGCGCGAGCGCGGGAGCGCGGGTGACCGCTGCGAGGGCGAGCATGACGGGCGTGAGCAGGACGATCGTGGTGTCGAGGTTGAGGAAGACGGTGGTGGCGGTGGCGAGCGCGAAGCAGTACGCGAAGAGCGCGAGGTGGCTGCCCCGGCCGGCGCGGGCGAGCGCGGCGGCGGCGAGGTCGAAGAGCTGGGAGGCCTGGACGATCGCGACCATGACCATGACGGTGCCGAGGAAGAGCACGAGCGGCGCGACCCGGGCGAGGTTCGCGAGGGCGTCGGAGGTGGGGAGCACGCCGGTCGCCCAGCAGAGCAGGCCGACCGCGAGTATGCCGAGGCTGACGAGGTCGAGGGGTTCGAGTCGGCGGCGCTTCCGGGTTTCCCGGGTAGCCGTGCCCGCTGGAGTCTCCGGGTCGGCCGGGCCTGGCGGGGTCGTGGTCACTGCGCCAATGCTAGGAACGGTTCGAGAGCGGCGGCTACGAAGCGCGACGAGATCACAGCATCGACGATGCCGGATCGGGGCGGTCTATCGAGGGCCGTCGACCGGTCGGAACGTCACTTGTTCGCTCTTGAACAGTGTTGATGGGCTGGCGCGCCATTCGATGGGCGGCCACCGGCGCGGGTGATGCCAGGACTGGGTCAACTCCCCTACCGGGGCGCTGTCCACCTCGATCGACCACCGCCGCCGGCCGCCGTCGACCGCGGGCAGGACCGGGCGGCCGAGCACGGCGACCACGACCTCCTCCAGGCTTCGG
Organism: Glycomyces lechevalierae; assembly: GCF_027622945.1. Classification (GTDB taxonomy): domain Bacteria; phylum Actinomycetota; class Actinomycetes; order Mycobacteriales; family Micromonosporaceae; genus Glycomyces; species Glycomyces rutgersensis. Next base: position 163,910 of record NZ_JAPZVQ010000002.1, read on the forward strand.
ATGCCCTCGGTTTCGACCGCGACGGTGACCGGGCCTTCCTCGGCGTCCTCGTCCGGGGGCACGATCCACAGGTCGGCGAGGCCCGGGGGCGCGGCGGCGCGCTTCGGCGGCATGGGCCGCTCGGCGTCCCTGTTCTTGGCCCACGCGATCAGCGGGAAAGACAAGAAGAGGTGCCATCCGAGCAGATAGGCCAAGAGTCCGTTCGCCATGCCTGCGGATTCGACCATGGTCAGCGATTGAAAGACTGCGAGCAGGCCGCTCACCAGGCATGCGTATAGGAAGACGTGGAAGTGCCGTTCCACCCTGAGCGCGCGCATGTTCCGGCGAAGCTCCACTTCCGGCTCGATCAGGGCGGCCCTGTCGATGAGATCGAGGAGCGGGCGACGCCACACGATGACCGCCACGACCAGTGCGGCGATCACCCCTCTCGGGAGGAGCCACCCGGACCAGGTGTCCTCGTCCGAGACCAAAATGGCGATCGGAAGATAGAGCGGCAGGATGGCGAGGCACACGGCGTACTGCCAGAGCACCAGCGGCCCGATCCGGCGGATCACCCGGGTCATGCGGGCCCTCCCGGCCGGGTCCGCAGCACGCCGCCCTCGGGGAACGGCTCGTCCGGGTCGGCCGACCAGTCGATCGGGGGCCACCAGCGCGGGTGCTCCCAGGTCTGCGTCACCACGGCCACCGGCCGCTCGTCGACGGACACCGACCAGGTCCGGTTCCCGCCCGAAAGGCCCGGGAGCAACTGCGAGCCGGCGAGCGCCGCGACGACCGACCGCATGGTGGCCGAGTCGTCCGCGACTACACGGAAGCCGAGCTGGTCGCTGCCGTCGCCATCCGGCTCAGCGATGAAGCGGAGCCCTCCGGCTTCGACACCGCGAGGCACGTCACCGGGTTCATCGTCGCTCTTCGGTCGGAGGTAGCCCCAGGACCAAGCGATCCAAGCGCCCGCGACGAAGAGGATGAACAAGACCGTGAACATCGAAGCGGCGTAGAAGAAGCCCTCCCGCGCCGAAGTCTCCATCATCGAGCAAGCCGCGACGGGGATCGATGTCATGAGAAATCCGGTCAGCCGATCGAACTCGGCTGCGATCGCCGGTGGTCGTCCATGCCATGAACGGGCCAGCAGACTCCCGCTGGCTGCCTGGAGGAACCCGGCTACGGCGATGAGCAGGATCAGGCCGAGGAATGCCCCGATCCATAGGGGCGGTGATTCTGCAAGCGGCATTCGGGCGCCGATCGCGAGGGCGCCGAACCAGATCAGCAGCGTGCCGAGCTGCCAGAGGAGAACCGGGCCGAAGCGGCGGATCGCATGTCGCATGAGGGAGGGGCTTTCCAATTGTGAATACGAGGGATGCCCACAGTGTAGGGCCGCGACGAACCAAGCACAGTTCACACAACACGTCCGGCGGCGATTTCGGTCGAAGAGGCCCCCAGGACCAAGCGACACTTTCGATCGCAGGGGGTTGAGCTTCAGGCGGGCAGCGACGAAGAGGTGGCAGGACGGTTGGGGTCTGTTAGCGGGAGTCGGGTCCGTTTGGGGGCGGGGCGACACACCCGACCGCGGGGGACGGAGGTGTCCTGTTTCCTTGGGGCGCAAGTGGGTTGGGACGGAACATGAGGGTTCTGTACACCTGTGGGTGATGACAGCCTGGGGTCACATGGGAGATAATTGATGTACGCACAGGGATACGGAAAACGTACAGGTGTCGAGTAGGTGCAAGCAGACTACGCCAAGCCTCTGGCCGAAACGCAAACCAGACCGATTCCGAGCCTCGTCAGCTCAATCTCTTCGTGCTATCGGGTTCCACAGCGGACCACGGCCCTTTCGTAGGGGCGTGCTGGGTGGGAGATCGTTGGTCGGGATCACCTCGGCCGCGGCAGTGTTCAGAACGAGGCACACACCAGTAAGACCGCCAGCGTGAGCGGTGAGGGACGGCCGGGCAATTAGGGACCCGGTCTACCCCATCACCACCATGCACGGCACAGCACCAGTCCTGAGCGCGCTCCTTGGCGTGCCACGGAAGCACTACACCGCGCCTGCACCGTCATGATGCACGCGGGAAGCACGACCCCGGCCCGGGCACCATTCTGCCCACGGGACGGAAAAGCACTCGGGGAGGGCCGATACTTCCCCGGAGAGCAACACCGCAAGACCGGCGCGGGAGGAGAGTCCACCCGGGCAAGCGCACCAGGCAGGTGCGCTAGGAACGCGGAAGGCATCTTCAGCAGGCACACCGGTAAGGCGTGCGTGGGCGGAAGGGCCTCCCGGGCAAGTGCACGGGGAAGGCGCGGAAGCGACAGGGCCTCCCGGGTCAGCACGGCACCTGCCGGGCGCGATGCGTCGAAGCTCAGGCAGTGAACGATGGTGAGCCGCAGAGCGGCTCCGGATATCCGAAAGGAGGTGAGAAGTCAATGGCGAACACGGCCTCGACTGCGCCACGTGCATGCACGCCCGAACCGATCCGCCTCGAGAGGCACTCGACGAACGTTCCGGCGACCGCTGCCGAAGCGGCGGACAGGGGCGCGGCGATGTTCACGGCAGCACCGATCCGCCGCACCATCGCCGCCCGCCTGAACCCGGCCCAACACCGGCCGGGCACGACCACGCAGCCCAGGGCAGCCTCCTGCCTCGTCGTCGCTGCCGGGTCTGACCCGGCCCAATACCAGCCAGACCGCAGCCACACAACCCGGGCATCCTTCTGCCCCGTCGTCGCTGCCGGATCGAACCCGGCCCAACACCAGCCAGACCGCAGCCACACAACCCGGGCATCCTTCTGCCCCGTCGTCGCCGCCGGATCGAACCCGGCCCAACACCAGCCAGACCGCAGCCACACAACCCGCGCCATCCACCTGCCCCGTCGTCGCTGCCGGATTGAATCCGGCCCCAGTACGCGCCCGGCCGCAGCCTCGCCACCCCAGGTGCACTCCTGCCTCGTCGTCACTGACTGTCTGAAGTCCGCCCGGTGCCCGGTCGGCTCCGCTCGATGGGAACTCGACCGGGGGAGACGGCGCTGACGCCGTCTCTCCGGAACTCGATCAGGCCTTGGTGACCGTGAGCTTTTCGCCCTGGTCGCTGACGCCGACCTCGACCGTGTCGCCGTCGATGATCTTGCCCTCCAGGAGTTCTCGGGAGAGCGGGTCGCCGATCGACGATTGGATGAGGCGGCGGAGCGGGCGGGCGCCGTAGACCGGGTCGAAGCCCCGGTCGGCAAGCCAGGACTTGGCGTCGTCGCTGACGGCGAGGCGCAGTCGGCGAGTCTCCATGCGGTGCTCCAGGAATCGGAGCTGGACTTCCACGATGGCCTTGAGGTGGTCGTGCTCCAGCGCGTGGAAGATGACGATGTCGTCGAGGCGGTTGAGGAACTCCGGCTTGAAGTGGGAGCGGATCGCGGCCATGACCTGGTCGCGCTTCGCGGTGTCCTCCAGCAGCGGGTCGACCAGGGCCGAGGAGCCGAGGTTCGAGGTCATGATGAGGATGACGTTGCGGAAGTCGACCGTCCTGCCCTGGCCGTCCGTCAGGCGGCCGTCGTCCAGGACCTGCAAGAGGGTGTCGAAGACGCGCGGGTGGGCCTTCTCGACCTCGTCGAGGAGCACGACCGAGTACGGGCGGCGGCGCACCGGCTCGGTGAGCTGGCCGCCTTCTTCGTAGCCGACGTAGCCGGGCGGGGCGCCGATGAGGCGGGCCACCGAGTGCTGCTCGGTGTACTCGCCCATGTCGATGCGGATCATGGCCCGGTCGTCGTCGAACATGAACTCGGCCAAGGCCTTCGCGAGCTCGGTCTTGCCGACGCCGGTGGGCCCGGCGAAGATGAACGAGCCGGTGGGCCGGTTCGGGTCGGAGAGGCCCGCGCGGGCGCGGCGCAGGGCGTCGGAGACGACCGTGACCGCTTCGAGCTGGCCGACGACGCGTTCGCCCAGGACCTCTTCGGCGTGGAGGAGCTTGTGGCTCTCGCTCTCCTGGAGGCGGCCGGCGGGGATGCCCGTCCAGGACGAGACGACGTCCGCGATCTCGTCGGCGTCGATCTCCTCCTTGAGCATCGGCTGCTTCGCCGGGTCGGTGTCGGCGCTGGCGAGTTCGGCCTCGGCCTGGGAGAGCTGCTGCTCGAGCTCGGGGATGCGGCCGTAGCGCAGCTGCGCGGCCTTCTCGAGGTCGTATTCGCGTTCGGCGCGTTCGGCCTGCGTCTTGAGGTCGTCGAGTTCCTCCTTCAGCTCGGAGACCTTGCCGATGCGGTGCTTCTCGGACTCCCACTGGCGGGAGAGGGCGGCGAGCTTCTCGCGTTCGTCGGCGAGTTCGCGCTGCAGGGACGCGAGGCGCTCGGCGGAGGCCGGGTCGTCCTTCTCGTTCTGGAGGGCGGTCTCCTCGATCTCGAGGCGGCGCACGGCGCGCTCGATCGTGTCGATCTCCTCGGGGCGCGAGTCGATCTCGATGCGCAGGCGGCTCGCGGCCTCGTCGACCAGGTCGATGGCCTTGTCGGGGAGCCTGCGGTCGGGCAGGTACCGGGCCGAGAGCTGCGCGGCGGCGACCAGCGCGGAGTCCGTGATGCGCACGCCGTGGTGGACCTCGTACCGCTCCTTGAGGCCGCGGAGGATCGCGACGGTGTCCTCGATGGTGGGTTCGCCGACGTACACCTGCTGGAAGCGGCGTTCGAGCGCGGCGTCCTTCTCGATGTGCTCGCGGTACTCGTTGAGGGTCGTCGCGCCGATCATGTGGAGCTCACCGCGCGCGAGGGCGGGCTTGAGCATGTTCCCGGCGTCGAGCGAGCCCTCGGACTTGCCGGCGCCGACCATGGTGTGGAGCTCGTCGATGAACGGGATGATCTCGCCGTCAGAGGATTTGATCTCCTCCAGGACGGACTTGAACCGCTCCTCGAACTGGCCGCGGTACTGCGCGCCGGCGATCATGCTGGCGAGGTCGAGGAGCATGACGCGGCGGTTGCGCAGCGACTCGGGCACGTCCCCGGCGACGATGCGCTGGGCGAGGCCCTCGACGATCGCGGTCTTGCCGACGCCGGGCTCGCCGATGAGGACCGGGTTGTTCTTGGTGCGGCGGGACAGGACCTGGATGACGCGGCGGATCTCGGTGTCGCGGCCGATCACGGGGTCCACTTTGCCGGAGCGGGCGGTCTCGGTGAGGTCGACGGCGTACTTCTCGAGGGCCTTGTAGCCCTGCTCGGGGTCGGCGGTGGAGATCTTGCGGTCGCCGCCGCGCAGGGTCGGGAAGGCGCTGATGAGCTTCTTGTCCGTGGCGCCCTGGGCGGTGAGGAACGTGCCGACCTCGCCGCCGGCCTGCACCAGGCCGGTGATGAGGTGTTCGGTGGAGACGTACTCGTCGCCGTAGTCGGTGGCGATCTTGTCGGCGGCGTTGATGGCGCGCAGGGACTCGCGGGCCATGGACGGCTCCGAGACGGACGGCCCGGAGGCCGACGGGAGCTCGTCGATGCGCCGCTCGGTCTCGGCCGAGACGGTGCCGGGGGTGACGCCGACGAGCTGGAGCAGCCCGGGCGCGGTGGAGCCGTCGACGGTGAGGAGGGCGTCCAGGAGGTGCCAGGGTTCGACGGCCGGGTTCCCGCCGGCGGCGGCGGTGCGCGCGGCCTGGGAGATCACTTCTCGGCTCTTGGTGGTCAAACGGTTGACGTCCACGGTTCCCCTGCTCCTCTGTGCTGTCCTCGAATGCTGTCGCGGCTGTCATCGATGCTGTCGCGAAGGCATCTGTCTCCAGGAGGGCGCGTTGCGGGCGGCTGCCGACGCGACCCGAAGTTGAGTGTATCCGACTCAACTTCCGGAGACGGCTCGATCCGTTTCGCCCGTAGCGTAAAGCCTCGGGCCGCCCGGCCCGGGGTTTATGGGTCGGCGCGGTGGGCGCGAAACCACGGGACGCGGCAGGGCCCCGAGCCGGTCGGCTCGGGGCCCTTTCGTTGCGGCGCCGCTACTTCTTGGCGGTGCTGAGGCCGAAGATCGACTTGATCTTGTCGAGGAAGGACGGCTTGGCCTTCGCGTCGGTCTCGATGGCGGGGGCGTCCGCCTGGGACGGGACCGTCTTCTCGGGGTCGGCCGGGACCTCCTCCGGCTCGTCGATCGCCTCGGCGACGGGCTCCACCGTGCCGGCCTCGACAGTGCTGGCCTCGACCGCGACGTCGTCCTTCTTGGACTCGGTCTCGGGCTCGACCTCGGTCTCGGCGACCGGCTCGGGCTCCGCGGCGGCCTCGGGTTCGGGGTCGGCGACGGGCTCGGGCTCTTCGACCGGTTCGGGCGCGGGCTCGGGCTCGGCCTCTACTGCGGCGGCCTCGGGCTCGGGTTCCGGCGCCGCTTCCGGCTCCGGTTCGGGCTCGGTGTCGACCACGGCCACAGGGGTCTCGGCCGGGGCCTCTTCGAGTTCGGCCTCGATGACCTCGTCGGCCTCGTCCTCGGCGCCGGCCACGAGCAGGGCGCGGAACTCCGCGACCGTCAGGACCGGGACACCGGCCTCCTCGGCCTTCTTCAACCGCGCTTCGGTGGGCTTCACGGTGTCGTCGGCGACCAGGTGGGTGACGGTCTTGGTGAACTGCTTGGCGAGCGCGACATCGGCGTCGGACTCGGCGATCGCGCGGGCGGTTTCGGCGTCGGGGCCGGTGCCCAAGACGATGATCCGGACCTTATCTCCCGTCTTCGTCGGCACGGGGGACCTCCCTTATTCGGTGGTTGTCGGCTGCAGGGGCACTACGGGCTACGCGCCAGGCTATTGCTCAAGAGCGTACCGGGTGCCCAGGTCGCACCGGGCCAGCGGAGAGGACTTATTCCCCTTGATCGGCATTCCTTTGTTGCAGGGCGGTTTCGATGCCCCTCACGCGATCGGAGAGCAAGGTGATGGCCCCGACGGCTCTCGACATTGGATCATCGCTCGATCCCCCGAGCGTCTGCTCCCGCCGGTACGCCTCCTTGACCGCCTCCCAGCGGGCGGCGCGCTCGGGCGTGAGCCGCCCGCGCAGCTCCGCGAGCTTGAGGAGGTTCGCCTCGGCGCCGGACGCGAGGGTCTGCGCCTCGCCCGCGTAGTGGTCGTCGATGACCGCTTCGAGCTCGTCGTCGTTCATCACCGGAACCACCCGTTCGGCGAGCCGGTTCATGTTCCGGTACGAGCCCTGGAGGAGGAACGGCGGCTCGGTGCGCGCGCTGTCGTCCATCGCCGCGGAGGCGATGTACGCGAGGTTGTTGCCCAGCACCGTCTTCTGGATCCGCACGAGCTTGCGCAGCACGGAGAGGACCTGGTCGAGCTCGCCCGCGCTGTACGGGTGGCGCAGCGCTTCGGGCGCGGCCGTCGGGTCGCCGCTCGCGAGGCGGATGAGGACGGCGGTGTCGGCCCGCTCGCGCCCGGCGAGGGGCGCGGTGACCTTGTTCGAGGTGAGCGCGTTCTCGATGTAGGACCGGGCGAACACCTGGTCGCGCCCGGAGAGGACGTCGCCGAGGTTCCACACGTCCGCGCGGTTGGCGAGCATGTCCGGGATGCGGAACTTCTGGCCGGCCTCGGTGTACGGGTTGCCGGCCATGCACACCGCGAACCGCTTGCCGCGCAGGTCGTACGTGCGGGTGCGGCCGTTCCAGACGCCCTCCATCTTCCGCTGCGCGTCGCACAGCGAGATGAACTTCTGCAGCAGCTCGGGATTGGTGTGCTGGATGTCGTCGAGGTAGAGCAGCACGTTGTTGCCGCATTCGAGCGCGAAGTTGATCTTCTCGACCTCGGCGCGGGCGGTCGCGTTCGGCGCGTCATCGGGGTCGACGGAGACCGTCTCGTGCCCGAGCGCGGGCCCGTTGACCTTGACGAGCAGCATCCCGAGCCGGTCGGCGACGTACTCCATGAGGGTCGTCTTGCCGTAGCCGGGCGGGGAGATGAGCATGAGCATGCCGGACTGGTCGGTGCGGCGGCCCTCGCCTGAACCGGCGCCGATCTGCTTGGCGAGGTTCGAGCCGATGAGCGGCAGGTACACGTCGTCGATGAGCTGGTTGCGCACGAACCCGGCCATCGTCTTCGGCTTGAACTCCTCGACCCGCAAGGTGCGCTTGTGGGTCTCGATGATCTCGCCGCGGCGGCGCTGGTAGGCGCGGTAGCCGGGGAGCACGGTGCGGCGGAAGCGGCCGGTGCGGGCCAGGAACTCGTCCAGGCGCAGCGCGAGCACGCGGCCCTCGATGCGCGGGTGGGTGCCGAGCAGGCCCGTGACCCGGCTGGAGAGGTCGGCGGTGACGTCGTACGTGTCGACTTCGGCGAGGATCACGGCGAGCGCTTCGGGCAGGTCCGCCTCATCGAAACCCTCGGGTTCTGCCTGGCGCAGGAACGATTCGAGCCAGACGGCGGCGAGCTCCCATTTGGAGGTCATGTCGTCTTCGAGGGCACGCAGGTCGGACTCGAAGTCGGCCTTGGCGCCCGGCCCGATCTGGCGCTCGAACGCGGCCAGCAGCGAACGGGCCCTCTGGGAGACGGCGAACCCGCCGGAGGGGTCGGCCAGCTCCTCGGCCAGGTACTCCCCCGCGAGGTCGGCGTCGACCTCGAGCGGCAGGAGCGTCGAGTTGAGGTAGTGGTTGACGGCCTCGCCGAGGTCGGCGGCGAGGTCGGCGAGGGCGTCGGCGCGGCCGAAGACGGCACGGGCGCGCGCGAGCGACCGGGCCTGGGTGCGGATCGCGATCCGCTCCTCCTTCGGGATGCCGTGCCCCCAGTAGAGCTGGGCGGCGGCGCGCTCGGCCGAGCGGTAGCGCAGCAGGCCCGAGGCGGCGTAGAGGCGCAGGGCCTCGGCGAGGATCGCGGCGGCGTCCGCGTCGTGCACGCCGCGCTCGTACCCCTCGTCGTAGCGTTCGGCCGCGGCGGCGGCGGTGAACGCGGGGAGGTCTTCAGCGAGGAGCTTCGCGGGCCCGTGCTCGGCGAGGAGCGCGGCCGCCAGGTGCTCGGCGCGGTAGACGCCCTCGTTCTCCGAGGGCAGGAACTGGTGCCAGTACGGCTTCGTGTCCGCGAAGCCGGGGTCGGTGACGACGTGGCGGTAGTCGGTGCCGGTGAGCGAGAACGCGAGCGCGTCCCCGGCGGGCACCAGGGTGAGGTCGAGCGGCTGCGTGTTGACCGGGATGCGGTGCTCGCCGAACTTGACGGCGTCGCCGTCGAAGAGGTCGAGCCGGTCGCTGAGCGCCCGCCCGGCCTCGGCGCGGGCGGCGGCGATGCGACCCTCGATCTCCTCGGCGCGCACGGTGTCGTCGAGGCCGCGCAGCTCGCCGATGACCTTGCGCAGGCGCTCGACCATCGGGTCCGTGGCGAAGTACGTGTTCACTTCGTCCAGTGAGGACAGTGTGGCGGTGCGGCGGGCCACGGCCTCCAGGATGCGGTCGGCCGACTGCGCCAGCTGCTCGGCGCGGCGGGCGGCCTCGTCGAGCAGGTGCTGCTTGCGCGAGGAGAACGCCTCGTAGACGTCGGTCCTCTTGTCCCCCAACTGGGTCAGGAACTCGTCGAAGTCCGCGAAGCGGGTCTCGAGGTTCTCGACGGTGAGCAGGAGGCGGCCCAGCTGCTCGTCGCACGCGGCGGGCGTGTCGGCGGCCGCGATCGCGGCGGTGACGGACTGCCCGAGGAGCGCGAACTCGGCCGCGAACTCCGCTTTGCCTTCGCCCACGGCGAGTTCGCGGCGGCGCGCGGCCAAGGTGGCGCGGGCGCGGTTGACCGCGGCGAGCACTTCCGAGACGCGCCCGAGGATCGCCGTGCGCACGACGGCGTCGCCGATCTCGAGGGTCGCGACCACTTCGGTGAGCGTCTCGAGGCCCCGCTGGCGCTGGTCGAGATCGCCCAGGAGCGGGTCGGACTCGGCGACCGAGGCGATGGCCTCGGCCTTGCGTTCGAGGTCGGCGACCTGCTCGAAGTACGCGGCGAACGCGTCCTCGCGCTCGAGGAACGCCACGGCGCGGCGGCCGGTGCCGTCGAGCGTCTCGGTGACCTCGGCGGCGAGCGCCTCGATCCCGGCGAGGTCGATGTAGCGGGTCTCGCGAAGCGTGACGAGGTGGCCGCCGGCGCCGCGCAGCTCGGCGAGGAGCGCGACCCATTCCTCGGCGGACTTGGGCGCCTCGCCGCGGGCGCGGCGCAGGAGCTTGACGGTGCCGGTCTGCGCCTCCTCCAAGGCCTTCTGGGCTTCGGCGGTGAGTTCGGCGACCGTGGCGTACTCGTCGAGCACGGCCTCGGCGGTGTCGCGCACTTTCGCCAGGCTCTCGTCGAGGCTGTGGAGGCCTTCGTCGCCGAGCCACGGGTAGTCGTCGAGGCAGCGGGTGGCGGCGGCGATGAGCGCTTCGAAGACCGCTTGCGCCGGCTGCATCTCGCGGACCATGCGGGCCACCGAGAGGGCGTCCGAGACGGCGCGCACGGCCTCGGCGTTGCCGATGCGGTGCACGGGGGTGTCCCCGGTTTCCGTTGCGGCGGCGTAGGCCTCGGACACGAAGGGGGTGGACCAGATCTGCATCGGGTGGACGCGGGTGGCCTCTTCGCCGGTGAAGCGGAAGGCCGCGAGGGTGCCGTCGTCGAAGACCGCGTAGCCGTGGACGCTCATCGGCGCGGCCACTTCCTTGCGGATGACGTTGTACGGCAACAGGAGCGAGCGGCCCTCGGCCTCGTGGTAGAAGACGAACAGGACGTCTTCGCCGTTGGGGGAACGGATCACGCGCTTGAAGCGGAGGTCCGTCACATCGTGGTCGAAGGTCTTGAGCTTGCCCTCGTTGAGGTAGTAGCCGCCGGGGAAGATGAGGCCGTGGTCCTCGGGGAGGCGGCGGCAGGCCTGGCCGATCGCGTCCGCGCGAACGATGGTGCCGGTGCGGGAGTTGAAGATCAGGTACCGGGTGACGGTCTCCTTGTAGGGGAGGATCCGCAGGAGGATGAGGGGCCCGATGCGGGCGTAAGCGATCTCGGCGTCCGCGAGCGACTGGAGGGGCTCGGCGACGGGCTCGGTGTAGACGCCTTCGCCGGTCTCGGTGTTGTCCTCGATCTTGACGGTGAGGTCGCCGTTGATGCACTCGACGAAGATCTCGTCTTCGATGGAGACGTGCGGGTGGCGGCCGGTCACGTGGTGCTCGCGGCCGGTGGGGGTCCACTCGAAGTCGTACGGCTCGGGCCAGACGGCGTCCGCGTCGCCGCGGGCGTCCATATAGGCCGGTTCCTTGCCGGCGGCGAGCTGCCAGCGCAGGACGCGCTGGTCGGTCAGCTGCTCGCCGATCTTGAAGACGGCGAGGAGGCGGCCGTCGACCTCGCGCACCTGCAGGAGTTCGGTGGACCGGTAGTACCGGTACATCTCGGTGAAGTCGGCGGTGAACTTGGGCTGGTCGAGCAGGTGCCCGGGTTCGGCGACCTCGGTGAAGGCGAACTCGTTGCCGTCTCTTCTGAAGTCGTGCAGGGTGAAGACGTCGCCCACGTTCGTCTGCGACTTGAGTCCCATGTGGACGTTGTAGCCGAACAGGAGGCGGTCGCCGACGCGGGCGATGTCGCGGGGCACGCAGTTGTTGGCGGTGCGGATGCGGGTGGTGCCCAGGAGGGTGAGCCCGGTGGAGCCGAAGGCGTCGGTGCGCGCGGTGTTGAGCGCTTCGGCGCGGCCGGCGAGCTCGTCGGCGAAGTCGGCGAGGCGGGTCGAGAGGACCTCGTAGGTGCCGGCGTCGAGGGACGAGGCGGGCGCGGCCTCGGTGGCGGGCTTCTCTTCGGCCATGGGTTCCCCTGGGAGCGTTGGGAGTCGGACGGAGGGACCGCGGCCCGGTCGAGGGCCGCGGTCCCGGCGGTGGCTTTATTTGGCGATTTCCAGTGCGGGCTTCTCGGCGACGCCGAGCTCCTTGGCCTTGCCGAGGAGGCCCGAGAGGACGTCGTGGTCGCCGCCGCCCTGCATGAGCTTCACGAGCGCGGCGGAGACGGTGAGGTTCTTGACGTCCTCGCTGCCGACGCCCGAGAGGACGCCCTTGAGGTCCTCGGCGAACGACGTGGAGCCGTTCGTCCAGGAGGCCGCGACGGTCTGCGCCACATCGGAGTGCGCGACGAAGCCGTCCACGGCCTTGCCGTAGCCGATCGCGCCGACGACGCGGTCGAAGAACTGGGTGTCGCCGCCGACGAGCGAGATGTCGGCGTTGCTGAGCCCGGCGGAGATGACCCCGGCCTGCTGCTCGGCGATCGAGCGGCGGGCGTCGATCTCCATGCCGCGCAGCTCCTTCTCCATCTCCAGGCGCAGGCGGTACTCCTCGTGGCCGCGGCTGGCGTCCGAGAGGGCGTCCATGGCGGCGGCCTTCTCGGTGAGGCCGATGGACTCGGCGAGCAGCTTCTCGCGCAGGGCGTTCGCCTCGGCGGTGCCCTTCGCGGCCTGGGCCTCGGCTTCCGCCAGGCCCTTCGCGGAGGTCGCGGTCGCCTCGGCCTTGCCGATGGCGGCCTGGGCTTCGGCTTCGGCGCGGCCCTTGGCCTCGGCGGCCTTCGCCTCGGCGAGCCCGCCCTTCTCGATCGCGTCGGCTTCGGCCTCGCGGACCTGGACGGCGGCGAGGCCCGGGGCGGCCGCGATGGCCTGGTCCCCTTCGGCCTGGCGGATCTTGGCGCGGGCCTCGAGCTCGGCGGCCTGCTGGGCGGCCTCGGCCTCGGTGAGGCGCTGGCGGGCGAGGTGCTTGGACGCGGCCTCGGCGGCCTCGGCGCGCTTGATGTCCTTGACCAGGCTCTCCTGGGCTTCGGCCTCGGCGAGGATGATGACCTTCTGGCGTTCGCGCTCGGCCTCTTCGGTGGCGCGCAGGCGCTTGATGCCCTCTTCCTGCTCGGCGACGGTCTTCTCGACGGCGATGCGCTCGCGGATGACGTCGGCGATGTCGCGCTTCTGCGCCTCGAGCTCCTTGTTGGCGGCGATGCGGGCGAGCTCTTCCTCCCGCTCGCGGGCGACGACCTCGAGGATGCGGTCCTTCTCGATGCGCTCGGTCTCGACGGCGATCACGCGTTCGCGGTTCTTCTCGGCGACGGCGATCTCGCGGAGGCGGTTCTCGTGCTGGATGCCCGTGGCCTCTTCGGTCTTGATGCGGGCGGTCTCGCTCTTGAGGCGCTCCTCGGCCTGGACCTTCTGGGTCTCGGCGGCCTCGCGGGCGCGGAGGGTGTCGATCTCGCGCTGCTGGCGGATCTCGGCCTCGGTCTGGCGGCGCTCGAGTTCGAGCACGGCCTCGCGGGCCTCGACGTCCTGGCGCTTGATCTCCTTCTCCTCGGTGCGGCGGTGCTCGTTGGTGGTGACCGCTTCGATGGCGGTGAGCTGGGTGATCTTGCGGATGCCCTGCGCGTCGAGGATGTTCTTGGGGTCGAGCTGGTCCATCGGGGTCTGCTCGAGGTAGTCGATCGCGGCGTCCTCGAGGGAGTAGCCGTTGAGGTCGGTGCCGATCACGTTGAGGATGCGGTCGCGGAACTCGTCGCGGTTGGTGTAGAGGTCGGTGAAGTCGAGCTGCTTGCCGACGGTCTTGAGGGCCTCGGCGAACTTGGCGTTGAACAGCTCCTGCAGCGTCTCCTGGTCGGAGGCGCGCTTGGTGCCGATCGCGCCGGCGACGTTGAGGACGTCCTCGACGGTGGCGTTGACGCGCACGAAGAACGTGATGGAGATGTCGGCGCGGATGTTGTCCTGGCAGATCAGGCCGTCCTTGCCCGCGCGGTTGATCTCGATGGTCTTGACCGAGATGTCCATGTACTCGGCGCGGTGGATGATCGGCAGGACCAGCGCGGAGGTGAAGGACACTTTGCGCGTGCGCAGCTTCGTCACGACGAGGGCCTGGCCGGGCGCGACCTTGCGGTAGAGCCGGATGATCATGAGCAGCAGGCCGATGAAGACGATCGCGACGACCACGAACGTGATCAGCGTCGCCGAGTTGGTGGCGTCCATGCGGTGGTTCCTAACGAGACTTCGGGGGAACGGGACTTCTGCGGGGCGCGAGTTGGCAGCGCCGCCGCGGCGGGCGTGGTCACACCCTAACCGGCACGCGCCCGCCCGTGGGTACGCGAGGGTGTTCGCGGCACGAATGGGGGAGCTCGCAAACCGGGCGCAACGTGGCAATACGTGTGAGTCCACTATGGCCGGGGGAGGGTGATTCAGGCCTCCAGGACGACGTCCGGGGGGAGCGCCACCGGGACGACGAGGAAGACCTTCTCGATCTCGTCGTAGTCGAAGACGACGACCTTGGAGTGGCGCGCGAACAGGTCCTCGTCGATGCCCTCGGGCTCGTGCGCGGAACGGCGCACGTTGATGAGGAGCAGGCTGCCCTCGTCGTCGGTGATCTCGGCCTGGCCGGAGTCGAGGGTGACGGTGCCGGTGCGGACCACGCAGACCCTGCCCACGAGGTCGGCGTGCGCCGTGGCGGGCGCGTCCTCGAAGAGCTTCGCGAGCGGCCGGGTGAGCAGTTTCGCGCCGAGCATCCCGACGCCGATGCCGGCGACGAGCACGGCCGTGCCGGTGAGGGCCGCGGGGACGAACATGTTGGCGCTGCGCACCCAGGTCGTGCCGAGCACGGTCACGATCCAGCCCAACGTGATCCAGAGCGAGAGGACGACGGTGAAGGGGACCTCGCCGAAGCCGAAGGCCGACCAGAACCCGCCGGTGTCGAGCTCGGCGTCGCCGCCGACCTCCACGATGTCGACGTCGAGCGCGCCGATGATGACGGTGAGCCAGTACAGGACCACGACGACGAGGCCGAATGAGAAGACGACCGGTGGGAAGGATAGGGCGATATCCAGAAACTCACTCATGGGGCAACGGGTCCTTATAGGCGTATCCGAAGGCCCGCGGGCGGGCGGGCACTGGACGTTGGGCGGTCTCTCCGGGTCAGCGAGATCGGGCCTGCTTCTAGGGTAATGCACGCGGCCCCGGCGGGGAAGGTTGCGCAAAGCGGACGCATCGTCGATCGACGGCTCGCAGGCTTCGCCGAGAACGGGCCCGCGGCGGCGACTGCGGCCCGGCCGAGGCGCCGCTCCGCGATATGGTGTGACCGGTCGAACAGCCCCGGTCCGTCCCCGGGGCGCGCCTCTCAACGCAAGGAGGTCCGGTGCCCGGTTTCCAGACCGCACTGGCGAACGCGGCCGCCGGCTGCGACGCCGCCGCCGCCCGCCTCGCCCAGGTGGCGCAGCGCCTCGGCGACGCCGCCTTCCAGACCCCTGTGGACCCCGAACTGCTCGCGGCCGAGCGCCAGATCGCCGACGCGGCGGCCGCTTCCGCGCAGCAGCTCCGCGCCGACCCCGGTCTCCTCCACGTCGGCCGGGTGCTCCTGCATGAGGGCCGGGCCGTGCCGCTCGTCGTCCCGTTCGGCGAGCGCGGGCACCTCGCGACCTCGGTCGACGCCCGCGTCGAGGGCGTCGCGAACCTGGTGCGGACCGCGATCCTGCACGCCGTGGGCACGCGCGAACCGGGCGGGCTGCGGGTGGTCGGCATCGACACCGCGACGCTCGGGGCGTCGTTCGCGCCGCTGCGGCCGCTCGCGGACGCGGGCGTGATCGAGGCGGTCGCCACAGACGCGCGCGCCGCCGCCGACGCCGTGGCCCTGGCCGAATCCCAAGTGGCCGAGCACATCGCGGGCCGCCGCAGCGACCGGATGCTGCTCGTCGTCGCCTCCTTGGGCGAGCCGCCGCGCACCTTGGTCGAGCGCATCGACGCGCTCGCGCGCTCGGGCCTGGCGCACGGGGTGACCGTGCTCGGCTGCGGGCTGCCGGACCTGCCGCAGGCCGCCGTCATGCACGCCCTCGAAGGGCGCGTGGAGATCACGAACCCGCCCGCCGCGCCGTTCGGGCGCGGGGAGCGCCTGGCCGCGCCGGTCGACTGGCCCGAGACCCCCGATCCGTCCTTCGTGGCCGGTGAGGCGCTGCGGCTCGCCGAGCGCGCCAAGGCCGCCGCGACCCTCCAGTTCGCTGACCTCATTCCGGCGCAGCCGGAATCGGGCGACCCGGCGAGGGGCTTGGAGGTCCTCATCGGACGCGACGCGGCCGGGGAGGTGCGGCTGCGGTTCGACGACGCGACCCCGCACTGGCTGGTGGGCGGGCGCACCGGCGGCGGCAAGACCGTGTTCCTCCTCGACGTCCTCTACGGGCTCGCTTCGCGGTACGCCCCTTCGGATCTGGCGCTGTTCCTGCTCGACTTCAAGGAAGGCGTCTCGTTCACCGAGTTCATCCCGACCGAGCGGGACCGGAGCTTCATCCCGCACGCGCGCGCCGTCGGCGTCGAGTCCGACCGCGAATACGGTCTCGCCGTACTGAAGACGCTGAACGAGGAGATGACGCGCCGCTCCACGGTGATGAAGCGGTACGGGGTCGCCTCGTTCGCTGGCCTGCGCGAGCACGAGGCGTACCCGCGGATCGTGTGCGTCGCGGACGAGTTCCAGGTGCTCCTCGCCGGGAACGACCGCGTCGCGACCGAAGCCGTTGCACTGCTGGAGAACCTGGCGCGCAAGGGCCGCTCGTACGGCGTGCACCTGGTGCTCGCCTCGCAGACGATCTCGGGCATCGAGGCGCTGTGGGCGAAGAAGGACTCGATCTTCGGGCAGTTCCCGATGCGCATCGCCCTGCCCGGCGCGCGCACCGTCCTGGAGCCGACCAACGATGCGGCGTCGCGGATCTCGCTCGGGCAGGTCGTGGTCAACACCGAGGGCGGCACGGCCGGGGCCGACCGGGTCGCGCGCTTCCCCGACACCGACACGCATGTGATGCACCGGCTGCGCGAACAGCTCGGCGAGGCCCACGCCGGGGTCGGCGCGCCGCGCGTCTTCTACGGCTACCGGCCCGTCCACCTCGCCGAAACCCTTCCGGGGGAACGGAAACCGGGACGCGCCCTGCTCGGCCGCGAGGTCTCGCTGCGCCTCGACGCCGCGGGCGTCGACCTCGACCGCCGCCCCGGCAGGCACCTCGCCGTGCTCGGCTCCGACCCGGTGGGCGGCGAAGCGCTCGAAGCGGCCGTCGAATCCCTGGCGGGCAACGGGTCCCGGATCCTCGCCGTCGACTTCACCGGCAACGCGGACCTGCGAAACGCCCCCGAGCGGATCGCGCCCGACGCGTTCGCGGCGAGCCTCGCCGAGATCCCCGACGGCACCGTGATCGCCGCGTGGGGCCTGGACGCCGCCTCCCTCGATCTCAAAGCGCAGCAAGCGCTCCGGGCGCTCCTGCGCACCGGCCCGGCCAGGGGCGTGCACCTGCTCGGCTGGTGGCGGAACTTCCGCCGCTTCACCGACGACATCGGCGGCAGCGCCGGACGCGAGGACGTCGCCTGCGCGCTCGTCCTCAACCTCCCCGGCGGCGAGATCATGGGCCACTTCGGACAGCAGTTCCAGCACTGGAACCCCCGCGCCGGAAGGGCCCTCCTCGTCGACCGCCACGCCGACACCGGCGCCGGCCGGCTCGTGGTCCCGTTCTCGCGCAGTGACGAGCCCGGCCCCGGGCAGCAGCGCAGCGCCCCGATGGAGGAGAGGACCCGCCAGTGAGCGCCTTCGACGACTACCTCGCCCAGCTCCGCCGCCTCGACGAGGCCCGCCGCACCGCCGACGAGGCCGCCGCCCGCACCGCGACCGCGGCCGAATCCCTCGGCCAGCGCACCGCCCGCCTCGCCGAGCACGCCGCCGCGCAGCGCACGGCCGTCGACGACCTCGCCCGCGCCGCCCGCACCGCCCCTCCGCAACGAGGCGCCGCACCCCCGCTGAGCGGCGACCCGATGGCCGACATCGCCGCTGCCGAAGCCGATCTGCGCACGGCCGCAACGGCACTCGAAGAAGCCCGCTTCCTCGCCCACCGCGCGCCGTGGCTCCCCCGCTGGCGCGCCGACGAGCGCAACGGCCTCATCTACGGCCTCTTCGCGCTCGTCTGCGTCGTCGTGCAGCTCTTCGTCCTCCGCAACCTCCGCGCGGACGACACGCTCTCCGCGATCTTCCTGGCGGCCGTCCTCATCGGCTGCCCCCTCGGCGCCTTCGGCCTGGGCTGGCTCACGATCGGCGTCGTAGCCCGCCCCAAGCTCAGCCGCTCGGCCCGCGACGAGGAGCAGCGCCTCGAACGCAACTACCGCCTCGGCCTCGTCGTCTGCGGCTCGACCCTGATCGTCGCCTGCATGGGCTTCTTCAGTTAGTGGCGTTCGCGGCTTATAGTCGCGAGAGCAGTACCGCACCGGGGCCCGTTCCATCCCCCGAACCCGCCCTGCGGTGCGCGAGCAGAAGGCTGACACCATGTCCGATTCCAGCAACGCGGACCAGTACGGATCCGACATCACCCGGTACGCGCCCGTCGAGAGCCCCGGCGCGGGCGAGCGCATCGCGAACGACATCCCCCTCGCCAAGCCCGTGTACGGGATCGCGCAGGAGATCAGCGACGCCGTCAACGGCGACACGTCCGTCGCCGACGCGGCGGGCGGCATCGCCGCCGACCTCGGCATGCTCGCCATGGGCGGGCTCATGTTCATCAAGGACCCCGTCTACGCGCTCGCGAACGCGGGCCTGACGATGCTGCTGGAACTGGTGACGCCGCTGAACGACCTCCTCGAGATGGTCTCGGGCGACCCGGGCCAGATGCAGGAGCAGCAGGAGGTCTGGGGCCAGGTCCAGGAGGCGCTCGGGGCGCTGAGCGAGGAGGTCGGCTCGGCCGTGGACGCGGGCATCCCGAACTGGCAGGGCTCGGCCGCCGACGCCGCCTACAACCAGCTCTACGGCCTCGCGGCGGCGATCGGCGCGATGGCGCACGAGGCGGGCGGCGTCAAGCAGCTCCTGGCGTGGGCCGAGGTCGTCGCGCAGACCATCTACGACGTGATCAAGTCGATCCTCGCCGAGCTGGTGTCGTGGCTGATCATGCGCGGCCTGATCGCCTTGGCGGCCAGTTCGTTCACGTTCGGCGCGGCGTTCGCGGAGTTCCTGCTGAGCGGCATGGTGAAGGCCATGTCGGCGATCCAGCGGGCCATCGACAAGTTCGCGAAGGCGGGCAGGATCTTCGCGAAGATCGCGCCGCTGCTGCAGAAGTTCTTCCTCCCGGCGGGCAAGCCGCTGTGGAAGGCCGTGCTCATGCGCGGGGTGATCACGGGCGGCATCACGGCCGGCCTGGGTTCGGCCTCCGCCCTGTTCCAGTCGTCGGGCTCGAGCGGGCGGGCGGCCTCGGTCTCGGCGGGCAGCCCGGCGGGGCTCACCGTGGACCTCGACGAGCTCGACGCGCTCGCGTCCGAGCTCGAAGGCCTCGCGGGGAACGGCGAGTCGATCAACTCGGTCGCCTCGGGGGCCGCCTCGGAGGAGATGACCTGGGGCCTGACCGGGCTGTTCTTCGCCTCCTCATACCAGGGCTCGTGCGAGGAGGCGGTCGCCTCGACCGGCCAGCTCGGGCCGTCGTGCGAGGGGCACGCGCAGCTGCTGCGGGACTGCAAGGCGGCGTACTGCTCCAGCGACGAGGTCGCGGCGGCCGAGTTCGAGGCGAAGTACAACGAACTGGCGTAGGTGAGGAGTCCGCATGGAGGTATTGGCCCAGGGCCTCGTAGAGCTGCTGTTCGGCGAGGCCTCGCGGGCCGCTCGGCGGCGGCGGGCCGAGGCGTTCGCGGCCGCGCACGGGCTGCGCTTCCGTGCGGAGGGCCGGCCCGAGGAAGCGGCGGGCCGGTTCGAGGAGCTGGAGATGATCGGCGTGCCGTTCGTGCAGCCGGTGGCCGACACCTGCTGGGGCGATTATCAAGGGCGGCAGGTGATCGCGTTCGAGAACCCGGTGTGGAGCAAGCGGAAGCGCCGCAACCTCCCTTACCGGTTCACGGCCGTGCGCCTGGCCCGGGCGGTGCCGGACCTGCTGGTCGCCGCGGAGGCGCCGGCCTGGTTCAAGCCCGACGTCCCGTGCCTGCCGGTGCCGGGGGCGGAGGCCCTTGCGGCCGATCCGGCCGCGGCCGGATCGGTGCTCCAGCGATTGGACCGGGCGCCGCTCGCGTGGATGGCGCGGGCGAACTGGGTCGTCGGCTGGCATGAGGGCCGTCTGCGGAACCGGGGTGCGGACGACGCGGCGTCGGCGCTGCGGTTCCTCACCGCCGCGGCCGACGCCTGCGAGCGCGTGTAGGTCAGACCCGGACGACCATCTTGCCGGTGTTCCTGCCGCGCATCATGTCGAGGAAGGCGTCGACGGTGCGCTCGACGCCGTCGACGATCGTCTCGTCGTAGGCGATCTTCCCCTGGCCGAACCATTCGGTCATGCGGGCGCCGAACTCCTCGCGGAGGTGCAGGTAGCCGCCGAGCGTGAAGCCTTTGACGGTGAGGCTCTGCTGGATGATCTTGGCGAGGTTGTCCGGGCCGGGGGTCTTCTCGGTGCTGTTGTAGAGGGAGATCGCGCCGCAGACCGCGATGCGGCCGTCGCGGTTCATGACGTCGAGCGCGGCCTCGAGGTGGTCGCCGCCGACGTTGTCGAAGAAGACGTCGACGCCCTCGGGGGCGAACCGAGGAAGCTGCTCCCGGACGGGCGCGTCCTTGTAGTTGAACGCGGCGTCGTAGCCGTACTTCTCGGTGAGGAGCCGGACCTTCTCGGGGCTGCCGGCGGAGCCGATGACGCGGCCCGCGCCGAGGAGCTTGGCGATCTGGCCGACGGCGGTGCCCACGGCACCCGCCGCGCCGGAGACGAAGACGGTGTCGCCGGGCTTCATGCCGGCGATGGAGGTGAGACCGACGTAGCCGGTCATCCCGGTCATGCCGAGGATGCCCAGGTGCAGCGAGAGCGGCACGCCCGGGATCTCGGGGACGGCGGTGAACCCGGCGGCGTCCTCCTGGACGAGGTCGCGCCAACCGTACTGGTGGAGGACGACGGTGCCGACCGGGAGCGCGTCGGCGGCGGACTCGACGACGCGGCCGACGGCGCCGCCGGTCATGGTCTCGCCGAGTGCGAAGGGCGGGATGTAGCTCTTGGCGTCGTTCATGCGGCCGCGCATGTACGGGTCGACCGAGAGGAACGCGTTCGCGACCCGGACCTGACCGGGCGCGAGCTCGCCGTAGCCCACTTTCTCGGTGCGGAAGTCCTCGTGCACGGGCCAGCCCTGCGGGCGGCGGACGAGCTGGATCTGGGTGCTGACGGCCTCGGTCATGGTGATGTGCTCCTGCCAGTTTTGTAATGGTCGTTCCACAAACATATACTGGAACGACCATTCCGCAAAAGAGAGGTTCGTCATGGGCCGCACGCAGACGTTCGACACCGCCGAGGTCGTGCGGTCCGCCCGCGCCGTCTTCTGGAGGCACGGCTACGAGGCCGCCTCCGTGCCTGCGCTCGAAGCCGCCACGGGCCTGCGCCGATCGAGCATCTACCACGCCTTCGGCAGCAAACGCGGCCTCTTCGACGCCGCCGTCGACTCCTACCTC
The DNA here is from genome assembly GCF_027622945.1 of Glycomyces lechevalierae. GTDB lineage: Bacteria > Actinomycetota > Actinomycetes > Mycobacteriales > Micromonosporaceae > Glycomyces > Glycomyces rutgersensis. The sequence continues at coordinate 185,201 of NZ_JAPZVQ010000002.1, forward strand.
GACGAGATCGTGCGCCCGCGCCTCGCCCCGCTCACCGGCGAACCCGAGCCCAACGCGATCCTCGACTACCTCACCGGACTGCGCGACGCCCTCGAACGGGCCGGGTCCGTGATCGCCGCCAACGGCTGCCTGCTCATCAACGCCGCCGGGGCCGACATCGCCGAGGACGCGGCCGTGCGCGAGACCATCACCGCCTACCGCGCCGAACTCGGCCAGGCGATCGGCAACGGCCTCCGCGCCCACCTCGCCGACCATCCCGATGCCGCGCTCGTGCGGCTCACCGAGACCTGCACCGCCCTCGTCGTCGCGGCCTACGCCCTCGCCCGGGTCGACACCGCCAGCGCCGTGCACAGCATCGACGCCGCACTCGACCTCATCGACCGGTCCTAAGCCTTGCGGCGCTTGAGGAGGTAAGCGAGCCCCGCGACCGGGAGCACCAGCGGCACATACCCGTACCCGGACCCGAAATGCGACCACACCGAAGGCTCGGGGAACCAGTGCGGCACCGCGAAACTCAACGCGCCCACCGCGACCACCCCGGCCAGCTCCACCCCCACCGCCAAGAGCGCGAGCCCGCCCGCGCCGCGGATGATCGCGATCGCGGCCACGAGGTAGATGAGCGCGGCGATCGCGCTGAGCGTGAAGCTCACGGGCGCCTCGCCGAACTTCGTCGCGACCTGGAACAGGGCCCGCGCCCCGGCCGAGACCGCGAAGACCACGTAGACCAGCACGATGAGGCGGCCGAACCCGGCCGCCAGCGCCCGCGGGGCGGCTTCGGTCTCAGACATGGATCTGCAGCTCCCAGATCTGGTGGATCCGCAGCATGAGCGCCGCGACGATCAGCCCCGAGGCCGCCACCGTCCCGATCCCCCACCGGCTCCGGTCGATCGAGCCCCAGAAGCTCGCCGCCACGGGCACCAGGATCGTCGTCACCAGGTACGAGAAGAACAGGGCCTTCCCGCCGCCGGCCTCGCCCGGCACGATCGCGACCGACACCGCGAGCTGCACGAGCAGCAGCAGCTCGAGTACCGCGACGCCCACGAAGTGGCGGCGGGCCACGAGCTGCGAGCGGGCCGTGTCCACGAAGAACCAGGCGCTCATCGCCAGCGCGGCGGCCTGGACGGCGAGGTAGAGCCAATCGATCACGCCTCGACGCTAATACAGGCCCTCGGCGGCGAATCCGAGGCCGTGCCGCGAAGTGGCCGGCGCGTAGTGTGGTCCTGCCCCGGCAGCCCCTCGGCCCCTCCCCCACGGGCCCTGTCGTAGAAGTGGACACGCCCATGCGCGCCTTCAAGTTCAGCGCCGCCGCCCTCGCCCTCGCGATCTGGTTCGGCCTCGCGGCCGCGGTGATCGTCTGGTGCGTCTCGTACCTGTTCTGGGGCGAGTACCGCCAGGTCGCGATCCTCGACGACGGCGCGGGACCCACTTGCGTCGGCACCTGGTGCACCGACGGGTCCTGGATGCGCTCGCCCGCGACCTACCGCACGGACGACGGCACCGAGGACGTCACGGTCCTCGGCGACTACGAGCCCGGCCCCGGCCCGGACGTGCTCGTCGGCCCGCTCCCCGGCCTCGGCCTGCCCTCCCGTTTCGAGGCGGTCTTCCCGCTGATCTTCGCCGTGCCCGCCGCGATCACCGCGACGATCGCGAACGCCGCGTTCTGGGCGAACCGCCGCGACTTCTGATCCGCGGAGATTCGGCGGCGTCCCACCCCGCGACTAGACTTCGCGGCATGGCTGACCTCACGCATGTCGACTCGTCCGGGGCCGCCCGGATGGTCGACGTCTCCGAGAAGGACGTCTCGCACCGTTCGGCGCTGGCGACCGGGCGGCTCGTGACCACCCCCGCAGTGGTCGCGGCGCTGCGCGAGAACTCGCTCGCGAAGGGCGACGCGCTCGCGACCGCCCGCATCGCGGGGATCATGGCCGCGAAGCGCACCCCCGACCTGGTGCCGCTGTGCCACCCGATCGCGATCAGCGGCGTGAAGGTCGACCTCACGGTGACCGACGAGGGCGTGGAGATCAGTGCGCGCGTGAAGACCGCCGACCGCACCGGGGTCGAGATGGAAGCGCTCACTGCCGTGTCCGTGGCGGCGCTGACACTGGTGGACATGGTGAAAGCCGTCGACCCCGCCGCCGTCATCACCGACATCAAGGTGGAGGAGAAGCTCGGCGGGAAGACCGGCACGTGGCAGCGGTGAAGGCCGTCGTGGTCGTCGCCTCGAACCGGGCGGCCGACGGGGTTTACGAGGACACCTCCGGGCCGATCCTCGTCGAAGGACTCGCCGCGCACGGCTTCACCGTGACCGGCCCCGTCGTCGTCCACGACGGCGAAGAGGTCGCGGCGGCCCTGCGCGACGCCGTCGAGTCCGGGGCCGACCTGGTGGTCACCTCCGGCGGCACCGGCCTGACCTCGAAGGACCTGACGCCGGAGATGACCTCGGGCGTCGTCGACTACGAGGTGCCCGGCATCGCCGAGGCTATCCGCGCGGCCGGGCTCGCGAAGACCCCGCACGCGGCGCTCTCGCGCGGCATCGCCGGGGTCGCGGGCCGGACCCTGATCGTGAACCTGGCCGGTTCGCGCGGCGCCGCGAAGGACGGCCTGGCCGTGCTCACCGCGGCGCTCATCGAGCACGCGGTCGCGCAGCTGCACGACGGCGACCACGAACGAGACGACACCGGTGGAGGGAACCCCTGATGACGACCCCGCTCCCCTGGGCCGAGGCCCGCGAGACCGCTTGGGCCGCAGGCTACGCCGCCAAACCGGCCGCGTCCGAGCTGCCGTTCGCCGAGGCGGTCGGGTCGGCGCTGGCCGCGCCGCTCGTGGCCGTCTCCGACCTGCCCGCGTTCCCGACCTCCGCCGTCGACGGCTGGGCCGTCGCCGGCGAGGGCCCGTGGCGCACCGGTGCATCGAACGTCGGCGGCGCCGTCCTGGCCGGCCAGGTCCCGGAGCCCCTGAAGCCCGGCCAGGCCGTCAAGATCGCCACCGGCGCGCAGGTCCCCGAAGGCGCCGAGGGCATCATCCGCCTGGAGCACAGCGACGTCGCCGAAGGCATCGTCGAGGGCCCGGCCGCCCGCGAATGGCGCGAGGCCGGCGAGGAGGCCGTGCACGGCGAGGAGCTGCTCGCGGCCGGCACCCCGATCAGCCCGCCCGTGATCGGCCTCGCGGCCGCCGCCGGGCACGCGACCCTGCCCGCGCACGCCAAGCCCGTCGCCCGCCTCGTCGTCTTCGGCGACGAGCTCCTGACCTCCGGGGTCTCCCGCGAGGGCCGGGTGCGGGACTCCCTGGGGCCCATGGTCCCCCACATGCTCACCGCCGCCGGCGCGGCGGCCGGGCCGAGCATCGGACCGGTCGAGGACACCCTCGAAGCGCACGTCGCGGCCCTCCGCGAGGCGCTGGCCGACGCGGACCTCGTGTGCACCACCGGGGGCACGATGGTCGGCCCCGTCGACCACCTGCACGCCGCGCTCGCCGAGATCGGCGCGGAGTACGTGATCAACACCGTCGCGGTGCGGCCCGGGTTCCCGATGCTGCTGGCGCGCACCGAGGACGGGAAGTTCATCGCCGGGCTGCCGGGCAACCCGCAGTCCGCGGTGATCGCCGTCGTCTCGCTCGTCGCGCCGCTCCTCGCGGGCCTGCGCGGCCTGCCGCTGCCGCCGCTGGGCGCCGCGGTCCTCGCCGAGGACGTGCCCGGGCGCGGCGGCTTCACCCACCTGGCCCTCGTCGACCGGGCCGGGCACCGGCTCGGCCACCACGGCTCCGCGATGCTGCGGGGCCTGGCGAACGCCGCCGGGTTCGCCGTCATCGGCCCCGAAAGCGCTGGGGCCGCAGGCGCCACCGTCGAACTCGCCACCGTCCCTGGAGTGTGACCCCATGATCCGCGCACGCGTGCTGGACGCCCCGCTCGACGTCACCGAGCACGAGGCCGCGGTCGCCGCGGCCGAGGCCGGGGCCGTCGTGTCGTTCTCGGGCGTCGTCCGCAACCACGACCACGGCCGGGGCGTGCTCCGGCTGTCCTACGAGGGCCACCCGTCCGCGGGCGAGCTGCTGCGCACCGTCGCCGAGGAGATCGCGGCGCGGCCCGGCGTGCGCGGCGTGGTCGTCTCGCACCGGGTCGGCGACCTCGCGATCGGCGACCCGGCCCTGGTCGCGGCCGTCGCCGCCGAGCACCGGAAGGAGGCCTTCGACGCCTGCGCCGACCTCGTCGACGAGGTGAAGGCCCGCCTCCCGATCTGGAAGCACCAGTTCTTCGACGACGGAACTGATGAATGGGTGAACTGCCCTTAAGTCGTCAGTCCTCTTTGCTCTTGCGGCCCAGGGTCTTCACGAGCACGACACCGCCCACGACGACCACGAGGAGACCGAGCAGGATCGCGGCGAGCGCCGCGCCCGTGTTCGAGTCCTCCTCGTCGGCCGCGGCCTCGGTGCTCTCGCTGGACTCCGCCGCGGTCGTCGGCGCGTCGGTGGTCTCGGCCCCGGTGGTGGCCTCGGCGGTCGGCTCCGAGCCGGGCGCGTACAGGCCCTCCGGGATCGACTCGACGGTGAACTCGATGGCGTCGTCCACGCGGTGACCGTCCTCGGAGATCACGCGGAACGCCAGCGTGTACTCGCCGGGGGTGGTGTAGAGCATCGGCTGGATGAACGTGTCGCCGTCGTAGCTCGGGTCGACCACGTCGATGACGGCGCCGCTCGGGTCGGTCACCGCGATCTCGGTCGAGGCCTCGTCCAGGATCTCCGAGAACGTGGCCGTGACCTCGGCGGGCGCCTCGGCGAGGGTGGCGCCGTCCTCGGGGTCGGTGCCGGTCAGCGCGGCGTGCGCCGAAGCGGGGGTCGCGAGGCCGAGCGCCAGGAGGCCGCCTCCGGCGGCGGCCAGCGCGAGGCCGGCGGCGCGTCGCAGGGACTGTCGGTGAGAAGCACGGTGAGACATTTCGCCATAGTGCCACGGCGGGCCCGGTTCCCCTGTGCGGGAAAGGTCACATCAATCACCAGGTCACAGGTGCGACGTGACAGAGGGTGATCCTCGATTGCGACAATGGCCCGGTTGGCGGAGATAGTACCGCTGACCCTCGTGTTGACGATCGCGAGAAGTTGTGGTGTGCTTACGTCCATGGTTGAACCGATCCGATGGGGAATCCTGGCGACCGGTGGAATCGCATCGACCTTTGTGGAAGATCTTGCCCTCCTCGACGATTGCCGCGTCACCGCTGTGGCCTCTCGATCGGCGGAGCGCGCCGCCGCGTTCGCCAAGAAGCACGACATCCCCCAGGCCTGGGAGTCCGTCCAGGCCCTTGCGGCAGATGACGAAGTCGACATCGTCTACGTCGCGACCCCGCACTCCCACCACTACCTGCCCACCCTTCAGCTCCTCGAGGCCGGCAAGCACGTCCTGTGCGAGAAGGCCTTCGCGTACAACGCCGCGCAGGCCCGCACGATGTTCGACGTCGCCCGCGAACACCAGCGCTTCCTGATGGAAGCGATGTGGACCCGCTGCAACCCCGCCATCCGCGAGATGCGCCGCGCCATCAAGGAGGGCATGATCGGCGAGGTCGTGTCCGTGCACGGCAACTTCTCCTTCGCCGCCGACATGCCGCCCAGCCACCGGCTCCGCAACCTCGAACTCGCCGGCGGTGCCCTCCTCGACCTCGGCGTCTACCCGATCACCTTGGCCCACTTGGTGCTCGGCAAGCCCGAATCGATCGTCGCCCACAGCGTCATGGACTCCACCGGGGTGGACGCGCAGACCGCGCTGACCCTCCGGTACCCGAACGCGATCGCGCAGCTCTCCTGCTCCTACCGGGGCGGGCCGGGCAACGAGGTCACCATCTCCGGCACCGAGGGCCGCATCGAACTGCGCGAGTACGCCTACCGGCCCAGCGGGTACACGCTGGTGCGGTACGACGAGGCGCCCCGCGAGTTCGAGGCGCCCTACGTCGGCCACGGCTACGTCCACGAGGCGCTCGAGGTGCACCGGGCGCTGCGCCAGGGGCGACTCGAGTCCACGCTCGTGCCGCCCCAGAGCACCATCGAGGTCATGGAGATCATGGACGAGGCGCGCGCCCAGATCGGGCTGCGCTACCCCGGGGAGACCCACCCCAAATAAGGCTTTTCCTCAGGCCCGCAGGCGGATCAGTACTCGATCTCCTTGCGGGCCTGTTCGCGCTTGGCGGCGATGGCGGCGTGCTTCTCGCGCAGCCACGCCACGCGCGCCTCGGCGTTCTCGATCGCGGTCTGCTCGGCCTGCTCGACGACCACGCCGTGCCGCGCCGCCTCCTGGCGGAACACCTGGTCGAGGTTGGGCAGGAGGGCCATCACGGGGCCGGTGAAGAACCCGGTCTCGGCCTCCTTCGTGCGGATCCAGCCCTTGTACTCGATCTCGCAGACCACTTGGCGCCGACCGGCTTCGGGGTCGCGGATGGCGAGGTCGGCGACCATCGCCCAGATCGTGAAGATCGCGGAGGTGGCCTTCTCGGAGACCCAGCCGCGCCCGGGCACGGGCGGCAGCAGGTTCTCGATGCTCTCGGTGAACGTGTCCGTCGAGAGCTTCTGGATGATGCCGTCCAGGGAACGGGTGCGGATCGCCTTCACCTTGTGCCACTTCGCGGTCGCCCCGTCGAAGCCCACGGTCTCGGGCCCGATGTCGATCGTCCCGAAGTTGTCGAGCAGGCCCAGCAGCAGCCCGGTCCCCATGGGCGGCTTGCTCCCCGAGGTGATGAGCTTCGCGAGGCTCCACTGCCACTCCTGCTGCACCGGCGAGGTCGGCAGCGGCAGGCGGCCCAGCAGGTCCTCGAAGTCGCCTTCCTTGAAAGCGGACTTCGCGTCGCTCGCGAAGTTGACCGCGCCGTCGCGCTTCTCTGCGACGAATCCCGTGGTGGCGTCCACTTTGCTCTTCGCGAGCCCGACGGTGGCGTCGCGCTTCTCCCGCGCCGCGTCGACGCCCACGTCGACGACCATCTTGCCCGCGTCCTGCGCGCGCTGCTTCATCTGCTCGAGGCGGTCTTTCATTCCCATGCGAGCAAGATACAGGTCTGGGGCCACCGCCCGGTCACCCAGAGAAGCCGCCGCGCTAGTCGGAGGACCCGCCGGAATCCGAGCCTCCGCCGCCGTCGGCATAGCCGTCGTCGCTCGCCCCGCTCGGTGAGCCGTCCGAGTAGCCCTTCGTCAGTCCGGCGAAGAACCGCCAGGCGTACATGCCGGTCAGTCCGGCGGTCACCCCGACCGCCGCCGCCCACGTGTACCTCGCCGGGGCGCCCGCCTCGGCGTACCGCTTCACCACGTCGACGTCGACCCCGAATGCGTAAGCGGTGCAAGGGACCAGGATCAGGACCACGACCCAGACATGCCACGGGAATCCGTCGCCGGACCCGAACAGGCCCGTATCGGAACCGGCCGCGCGGGCGGCGACGCCCGCGAGCGCCAGCGCGGCGACGGCCGCACCGGAGGCCGAAAGCAGCGCGGCGGGGCGGCCGAGGCGCGTCCGCGCGACGAGGAGCACGGCGAGCCCAGCCAACGCGGTCCCGAAGAGCCCGTTGACGAACAGTCCCGGAACGACCGGGTCGAAGGCCGTGCCCAGCCAGGCGAGCAGCACGCCCTGGGCGACGGCGAAGACCGCGCCCGCGAGGGGATTCACCAGCGGCCGAAAGGAACCGAAGACGATGAGCGCGACGACGAGCACGGCCGCGATGACACCGGCCAGGTTCGAGCCCGCCCCCGGCCAGTCGCCCGTGCCGGCGAACGGCCCGGTCATGCCGATCCAGGCCGCGACCGCCGTGACCAGCGTCAGGCCGACGAGCGCGGTCGAGCAGCCGACCGCGCGGGAGAACGTCAGGGCGTTCGCGCCCTTCACCTCCACGGCACTGGACTGCGACCGAGGCGGATACGCGTCCGCTTGCGCCGCTTGGGCTCTCACCAAGCGATTGAGGAGTGCGTTACCGGATGCCATATCGCCGACCCCTGCCTCGATCCGATGACGAACGGCCAGGCTACGGCAGCGGGCGCGCGTATGGACACGTGCCCTTACACTCGGTTCTCGGATCGGGCGCCGGCCCATCGGCCCGATCCGGACCTCGCCTCGACGATGCCCGCACCCCCCCTGGAGTAGTGCCCGATGACCTGGATCGACGTCGACCCCGAGAAACTGCGAGCGGCAGCGGCGGCGCTGCATCAGAGCGAAGGCGAGATCCAGTCCCTCGCCGACTACGCGAAGGAAGCCGACCCCGAGTGGTGGATGTGGGGCGTGGCGGGACTGGTGATGGCGCCCGCGTACTTCGCGCTCGCCGACTTCTTCCACACCTCGATGACCGACTCGATCGACGCCGTCTCCGGTCTCGCCGACCGGATCGACGAATGCGCCGCGGAGCACTCGGCGAGCGACGTCGAGATCGCCGCGGACCTCGAGAAGATCGGCGCCGAACTCAGAGGAGAAGGCTGATGTCCGACGAGATTCAGGAACCCACCTGGGACGAGGGCGCGCCCCGGCAGAAGCCGACCCTGTTCGGCGACGGCGATGTCGGCGCCAGCGGGGCGGACGCGTGGAGAGCCGCGACCGGGCAGGGCGCCCCGTCCGCGGACTCGTCCAAGAACGCGGGCGGCCTCTACCACCAGGCCGTCGACGGCTACCGCGGCGGCGACGGCAGCACCAAGAACGGCCCGACCACGGGCATGAACGCGTTGAAGAGCGTCGCGTCGCCGGTGCTGCTGGTGCAGAACACGGTCGCGAACGCCACGAAGATCGAGAGCCTCACCGACTGGGACGGCTACGCGAACCTGGCCACCGGCCTCGCCGGCGACATCACCGCCGTCCAAGGCGCCGCCGAGGAGTTCTGGAGCTTCGTCGAAGGCATCACCGACCCGAACTTCGATCCGCTCCAATGGCTGGCCGGCAGCCTCATCGACTTCCTGGTCCAGGTGTTCCAGCCGCTCGAAGACCTCATCGGCATCGTCTCCGGCAACGAGACGCGCATGAGGGACTCGGCGACGATGTGGAACACCGTCGCCAAGGGCGCGCCGCAGGTGTCCGACTACATCGTCGCGGTGAGCGAGGACGGCTTGAGCGACTGGACGGGCCGGGACGGCGACGCGGCGCGGACCCGCGTGGCCGAGGCGGGCCGGACGATCGAAGCGCTCGGCTACATGGCCGTCGGCATGGAAGGCCTCCTGACGTGCATGGGGGACTTGGCCAAAGCACTCCGCCAGGACATCGTCGACCTGCTCGCCAAGGCCGTGTCCTGGGCGATCACCCGCCTGCTCCCGCAGGTCGCCGCCGGCATCGCGACGTTCGGCGCCACGGTCGCGACCGCGATCGCCGACGCCGTCTACAAGGTGGCCGCCCTGCTGATGAAGGCGTTCACGCGCATCCGCCAGGCCACGAACATCTTCGGCAAGGCCGCGCGGGTCATGCAGCAGATCTGGGAGCTCCTCGAGAAGATCAAGCCCGTCCTGGACTTCCTCAAGACCAACAGGAACGCGATCATGACCGGCGCGGGCGCGCTCGAACAGGCGACCGGCTGACCCGGCACGCCCGCGACGACCGGAGTGGACGGACGCCTCGAGTCGCGCTTCCGGCTCGGGGCGGTTCAGCGGGCGAGCGCCGCGTACCGCCGCTGCAGGTCCACGAGCTTGTGCGTGAACAGGTGGTCCTTGCGGCCCTTGGGGTCCGCGCCCTGCACCAGCATCGGCGTCGCGTACACGAACCAGCCGCCGCGCGCGATCCACACCACGCGGCGCATGTTCGCCTCGTCCTTCGCGGCCTCCGCGGTCGCCTGCGCGGCCCCGGGGTCCTTGGCCCACACCGTGACATGCACTGACGTGTCGAGGAAGTCGTTGACCTTCCCCGCGATCGCGCGACCGATGCGGCTCTTGGTGAACCGGCCCTCCTTGATCGCCGGCTTGTCCGCCGCGAAGGACGTCGCCTTGACGAAACCCTCCGGCGCCTCGCACCAGGCGACCTCGTCGGGCACTTCCCCACGGCTGGAACGGTAATCGCAGATCACGTTCGGCATCGGCGCGGCGGCGGGCAGGACCCAGACCCGGTACGGGACGACCTTCCCGTCCTCGTCCGCGTCGCACACGCACACGTTCTCGAACCGCACCCCGCCGCTCTCGCCGCGCACCAGGCTCCGCACCCGCTGCATCGGCAATCCCCACGCGCGCAACCGCTCCAGCAGCGGGCCCCACTGCGGCAGGGCGAACGCCTCGGCGTCGCTCCTCACGTCCGCGTACTCGAGCCCGTTGAGGCGCGCATGCGACTTCCACAGCCGCGCCGCCTCATCGACCTCGTCGATCTTCGTCGCGGGCCGGTCAAGGGTGGCGTCGCAGAAGGCCGTGTCGGTGACGTAGACGAAGTTCTCGAGCTTGTGCCAGCGGCGCTCATCCCCCGCTCCGCCCCAGTCGGTCCCCATGGCGCTTACTTCCGGTAGCGGCGCAGGTCGATGCCAGAGCCGTCCGGGAACGAGATCCGGCGGTACACCCCGGCAGGCTTGGACCGCCTGAGGATCCTGGTCCGCCGCACCCGGTCGACGTCCCCTTCGAACCGGTAGTTCGGTTCGCGCACTTCGATGACCGTGCGGATCGGCACCGGCTCGGGGAACGCGCCCGGATCGCCGTTGCCGCTCAGGAACCGCCCGTGCGTGCGGCCCTCGACCGCGACGAACGCGATCCGCCGGTTCGTGAACACCCACAGGCCGCGGCTCCGCAGCGCCGGCGTCACCAGGCGGCCCATCACGGACTCCCGGCCCTGCCCGCGCAAGACCACGTCAGGGCCTTTGACCTTCCTGCCTTCGCGGCCGCCGCCGCTCGCGCTGCTCAACCCGTCCGCGAGGAACGCGAGCACGATCAGGAGCACCACGGAACCGACGATCCACGCGAGCGTCAGCCACATGGCCTTCGCGATGCGCCGCAGCACCTGGTCGGCCGTCCACGGAGGGTTCGGCACGCCCTCGCACACGGGCGGCTTCCACATCGGGATCCAGTCGACGGTGCGCTCGCCGGGCTCGAGCCACTGGCGTTCGAGCATGCCCGGGGAGTCGAGCTTCAGGTCGAATCGGGGATTTCGGGGCATGGGGCGTCGTTCGGTCTACAAGCCGTGCTCGCGGTCGAACCTGTCGCGCATGTGCTCGGGCAGGGTGCCGCGCACGATGCCCATGACGTCCATGCGGTCGCCCATCAGGGACTGCGCCATCGCCGTCATCTTGACGCCGTACTCGGCCTTGGCCTGCTCGATGAGCATCATGATCGCCGGGGCGAGGGACTGGCGCGCCCGCATCGCGTACTCGTCGATGCCGATCTGGGCGACCTTGCCGTCGGAGTCGAGCTTCACGCGGAGCGTGCCGTCGTCGGAGACGACCTCGATCTCGTTGGCGCCCATCTCTTCGGAGAGCCGGTTGTACCGTTCGATCATCTGCTCGGCGTCGGCCTGCATCTGCTCCAGGCGCCGCAGCATCTCCTGCGGGTCGCGGTTCCTGTCGGTCATCCTCACGCCTCCGTCTCGGGCTCGATGCGGTGGAGACCCCCGCCGAACACGTCGCCGCCGACGGGCATGCCCATGATCCTGGTCATCTCCGCGGACAGGTCGGCCTGCACCTTCTGCTCCGCGGCCTTGATGGTCTGGACGATCACCTCGCCGAGCTCGACACCGCTCAACTCGAACGCACTGAGCCGCAGGTCGAGCTCCTTGATGTCCCCCGCCGCCCCCGCGACCACGCGCACGGTGCCGTCCTCGCTCACGGCCTCGCCCCGCGCTTCAACAGCGAGGCGCTGGATCTCGCCCGCCTTGCGCTGCATGTCCATTGCCGGATCCGCGTCCACGGCGCCTCCCTTCGATTTCGCCGCGATCGCATTTTGCCCGCGGTTCACCTGCATGTTAACCGCCTCCCGCTCGCCCCGGGTACAGCGTGTGCACGCGACGTCGCGGCCCGCGCGGGTTCGTCTCCACACGTGGTCTCGTCGTGGGCCGAGGCGTAGTCCCATTCCTCGGCGACTCACGATCGGTCGCAGCGACTCGCGAGCTCGCGAAGGAAGACCACTTCCGAATGCAGGCCGTGCTTTCCTCGGCGGCGGATCCTGTCCCCGAACGAGACCGCCCAGCCGCCGAGGACCGCCCAGGAGCGGCGGGGCTTGGCGAGGAGTCCGCGTTCGTCGATGAGGTGCCGGGCGAACGCGTGGTCGACCGCGGAGACCCGGAACAGCCGCTCTGCCGTCACGTCCTGCAGATGGACCCTGGATGCGCCTGGGAGCCAACCGCATTCATCTTTCGTGAACACCGGCACCCACTTCCGGACGACCAGGCTCGGCCGAGGACGCCGCAGCGGCACGGCGACGAAGGCGCCGCTCGGATGCTGGCCGGCGAACTCGACGTGGTCCTCGCCGAGCGGGACCTTCACCGTTCGCTCCCAGGCGATGACGTGCCCGTCGCCGATCCGACCGGAGACGACGTTGTTGAGCGGGCCCGAACCGATCTCGCCGAACGTCCGGGCCATATGGGGTGCTTGGACGGCCGCGTCGTAGCGGAGCCCCTGCCGCTCGGCGAAGCGGGCCGTGCGGCGGGCGTGCAGGCGGTTGTCCACACCATCGATGCCGGAACTGACGAGGCCGTCGAACAGCAACTCGACCATGTTGCGCTCCTTCGGAGTTGAATATGACGATGGCCGGGCCCGCAGGCCCGGCCATCATCGCGATCGCTACGCGTACGGGTCGGAGTCTTCGTTCCCGATGCCCCACACGTCGTCGTCCTCGGTGAGCCAGGTGCCGGTCTCCTGCTCGCCTTCGCCTTGACCGCCCATGCCGCGGCCACCGCCGGCGCCGCCCATCATGCCGCCGGCCATGCCGCGCCCACCGGCGCCCATGCCTTTACCCATGCCCTTGGCGCCCGCGCCGCGGCCGCCGCCAGCACCGGCACCCATGCCGCGGCCGCCACCGGCGCCGCCCATCATGCCGCCCATCGCGCCGCCGGCCCCGAGACCGCCGCCGAGGCCGCCACCGGCTCCGCCACCGGCGCCACCGCCGAGGCCGCCGCCCATGCCGCCGCCAGGACCGCCGCCGAGCCCGCCACCGAGACCGCCGCCGCCACCGCCGGAGGCGAGACCACCGGAGATGTCGTCAGGGTCGGGAACCGATGAATCCCAAGGGTTCTCGTCATCGAGACTGCCGTTGTCCGGAAGGCTCGAGTCGGGCGGGGTGTACGTGTCGAGACCGCCGGGGTCGGTAGGAGTCGGAGTCGGGGTGCTCGGAGGATCGAGCGGCGTGGGCGAGCCGGGCGGGGTCATGTCCCCCAGGCCGGGAGGCGTGCCGCCGCCGGGAGGGGCACCGCCGTCGAGGTCGGGGGTGGGGGGAACCTCGCCGTTGTTGAAGGTCGTCTGCTCCGAGTTCTTCGCCCTCGTATCGATCTCGGAGACCTGGACGTTGGTGTTGGTCTTGCGGTCCATGATGTCGCCGTTGACGACCTTGGCCTGGTCCTGGAGCTGCTCCTGGCCGTCGGTGCCGAGGCTGTCCGTGGCGTACTTGGCGTACTCGTCGGCCTGTTCCTGCGCGAACTGGGTCGGCGACTTGCCGGCCACGTCGTACGCGTTCGGGTAGGTCGTGGCGTACTCGAGCGCGTAGTCGTACCGCTCGGTGCGTGCGTTCTCGACCTCGTCGATGATCCCCGGCTCGAACCCGGCCCATTCCATCGCGGTCCGGGTCTCGTCGTCGGCGAAGACCTCGCACTCCGGGAAGTACGGCGGGCGGATGTGGATCTTGTGCGAGCACGCCGCGGCGTCTTCGAGGTGGAACTTCGGCGCGGGGTACACGCACTCGTTGCCGCCCTGCTGGCTGAAGATCTCCTCGGCCTTGTCGTTGAGGACCTTGACCGCGCCGCCGTCCTCGCCCCAGACGTCCTCGAGGATCGTGCGGCAGTTCTTGATGACCTTCTCGACCTGCTCCTCGAAGGCGTCGTAGTCATCGCCTTCCCAGTCCTCCGAGAGCGTGGAGAGGCCGGTCTTGAGGTCCTCGGGCACGTTGTAGAGCTCGGTGTAGAACGTCTGCCATTCTTCAGCGATCTTGTCGATCGCGTACTCGTCTGCCGGAGAGGGGCGCAGCGAAGCGACGAGCGAGGCGACGGACTCGCCATTGGGCAACGCATATGACTGTATGTCACGCGCAGGCCGGATGCTCGAGGTCTGCCCCCTCTTGGGAACCGCCGACATGAGTCGGAGCCATGCCTCCTCGGCCGGTTCGACGACCTTGGCCGTGCACTCTCCAAGGTTGCAGCTCGGCGTCTTCACCAACTCCGAGATACGGGTCTGGATCGCGGAGTCCTGGATGCCGACCTTGGCGTCGCCGTATTCTTCCTTTTCGAATTCATCATCGGCCATGGCTAGAGCCCGCTCTCTTTCTTGGCGAGGAGGTCGGTGAGGGTCTGCGACATGTAGTCGTTGGCGACCCAGGGGATGATTTCCTCATGGGTGAAGGGGAGCGTCGGGTCCGCACCGAACATGACGCCCGGGTCCTCGGTGTAATAGAGGAAGGTGTAGACGACCAGGTCGCCCTTGCGGCCGATGGCGTTGATGTACCAGGACGTCGTGTCTTGGCCTGTGTAGAGGTAGCTCTCGTCCCAGTCGCCTTCGAGTTCACCTTCCTGCACGTTCGTGCGCTCGGTGCCGTCGGTCTCGATCGAGTCCTTGAGCTGGGTGACCCGCGACTGGAAGTTCTCCGTCGCCTCGTCGTCAGAGTTCCAGGGCACGCCGCCGACGGTGATGGTGGCATTGCCGGGGTATTCGCGGCCGGCGTCCTCGTAAGGAGCGAGGTCGGCCATGGCCTCGCAGGTGAACGCCTCACCGTCAAGGCCGGCGCCGATCTTGCTGGTCACCAATCCGCTCGATCCGAGGCCCACTACGCCCATGTAGTCCTGGATCGGCTGGAGGTCGTCGAAGGCCTCGCACCCTTCCCAGTCCTCCATGACCGAGAACGAACTGCCCGCCGTGCTCCCGCCGGTGCTGCCGTCCGCGCCGGCGTCGGTGCTTCCGGAGGGAGGAGTGTCGCCGCCGCCACCGCAACCGGCGAGGAGCAGACCAGCCGCGCCTGCAACGGCGAGGCTCTTGATCAGGGTCAGGTTTCGGGTCACGTTAGTGTTCCTCTCTGTCGGTCGCCCCGTGTACTGGCTGACCACTGTCACAGTTCGTTGTCGAAGTCGGTGGCGCTTGCCTCGTCCGAGTCCTCGTGCGCGGCACCGGAATCGTTGAGCGTGTCGATGATGCCTTCCAGCGATTGCCGGAGCAGCTGCAAGTTCTCCCAGGTCGTGGAGTGGAAGGTCGCGTAGCTCTGCTTGGCCGTCTGCGAACTCTCCAGGTACCCGAAGGCGGGCGCCTTGCCGAGGACTTCACCGTTGCGCAGCTTCGGGATGAGGGTGTTCTCCACGATTTCGAGCTGGTGCTCCACCTTCGTGCGGTAAGCACGCAAGGCTTCCGGGTCGACTTGCTTGGACGCCATCGCATTCCCTGTCTGTGAGTTCAGTACCTGCGGTACGTTCCCCGGACGAACGGTCGGACGCCATCGCGCGAGGTCAGGTACAGCCCAGTCCTGGGACTGTGCGCTGCCATGAGTCCTCCGGGGGATACGCGGGTCTCGAGTGTGAGTTCAGAATTCAGGTTAGCAGGGGCTCGCAACCCGTACAGACCAGAATGATTCGCCTCGACACACCCTCTGACATGGGGAGGAACCGGTCGCAGGCGAGGGCCCGAACGTTCGGTTCCGGTACGGGGGCGGGATTTGCGGACCGAACCTCTTCCGAGCTCGGGAAACGGCGGATCAGAGGGGGTTGACCTGCGCGGTTATAGTCGTCGATGACGACGACAGCCACGCTATCCCGAACCGCCGAGGTGACCGAACATGGGCGAACCCGTAGGCATTACGCCGCAACAGCTCTCCGACGCTGAAGGCGTGCTCCGAGGCCAGATGCCGGCTGCCCAGGCGCTCGCGGAGCAGGCGAACGGCGAAGGTCTCGACATGATGGCCTGGGGCGTCCCCGGGCTGTTCATCTCCCCGGGCTACTACCAGATGGTCGCCGACCTCAAAGAGCTGTTCGAGATGATGGGCACGGGTCTGGAAGGCCATGCCGACCGGCTCAAGGACTGCCGCGAGTCGTGGGAGACCGCGGACATGGAGATGGGCAAGGAGTTCTCGAAGTTCCAGCCCGAAGGCCTCGGCGACAGCATCGCTTGGGGCGGTTCGACGTACACCAATGACGGCGACCGGTACCACGGCCCCGGGTCGGTCGGGATCGTCGACACCGGTGCCTGGAAGCAGTCCCCGGCGAAGGCGGTCACGGGCGGCTACGAGGTCTACGAAAAGATCGTGAAGGTCGTGAAGGCCGACGACGCCGGCGAGGCGGTCAACGCCGTCATGGAACTGTCCGCGCAGGTCGCCAGCTGGGGCTGGGACATGCTCGATGCGGCCATGAACCCGATCTCGTACCTCATCGCCTCCGGCCTGGACTTCCTCATCTCGCTCATCCAGCCGCTCGACGACCTCTTGGGCATGGTGACCGGCAACGGCGAGCGCATGGCCGACGAGATCGACCGCTGGGGAGGGATCAAGGAGGGGCTGCCTCCGATCGGCGACGCGATCAAGGCGGTCCCCGAAGGCGGCCTGAGCGAATGGTCCGGCAAGGACGGCGACGCGGCTCGCGAGAAGATCAAGGACTTCGCGGAGGCGGTCTACCAGCTCGGCGACCAGATCCAGGTGCTGCAGGGTCTGATGCGGCTCTGCGAGCTGATCGCCACCTGCATCCGGAAGACCATTCTGGCGCTCATCGCGGACTGGATCACCAATCGGATCATCGACTGGGCCGTGGCGACCCCGCTCGCCGTGCCCACCGCCGGCGCCTCGACGGCGGCGGCCATGGTGCGGTCCATCATCTCGTCGATCAGGACCGTGCTCACCGCGCTGAACCGGTACGGCACGGTCGTCAAGACGTTCGTCGAGGCGAACCGCGTGCTCGGCAAGGTCGCGCCCGTCCTCTCAGGGGCCGCGAAGCCCCTGGCCGAGGCCGGTTTCAAGTCGGTCGGCATGATCGCGGGCCTGACCAGCACCGGGGGTCCGTCCACGAGCTCGATCGCCGACGGGTTCAACGGCTAGATGTCCGAGAAGGGCGACCGGGTCGCGAAGCACGGGTTCACCTCGCTCGACGACGTGGACCCGAACCCGAAGTCCGCGTACAGGGACCGGGACGGTCGCGGTTACGTCGCCCCCGGTTTCCTCGCGCGCTTCGATCCGGCCGCCGCCGTCACGAAGGGTGATTCGCCGGATCTGGATCCCTCCTTGGGGAAGGCGCTGCTCGACCTGTTCGTCTGTACGGATGAACGGGCCGAAGGCACCGGCGTCGTCCTGCTCGACGGCCGGGCCGTCGCCGCCGGGGACGGGCGATACCAGGCCGAGGTCGAGCCGGGCCGCCACCGGCTCGAAGTCCAGGGCTACGACGCGACGACGACTGAGTTCGAGGCCGTTGCGGGCGAGCGCGTCTGCTTCACCACCGGCCAGGGCGCGGCCGTGCGCCACCACATCGAGTTCCGCACCGAACTGCGCCGCGTCACCGGCCGCGACGGGTTCATGCCGGTCATGTCGGCCAAGGCCGCGAACGCGTCCGGCATCGGCTGCCTGATGAGCATCGCCGCGCTGCCGGTGATCGTCGGCGCGGGGATCGCGATGGCCTTCGTCTCGGGCACGATCGCCGAAGTGGCGCTGTCCGTCGTGCTGCTGCTCGGCCTGGCCGCGCTCGTCGCCGGATTCACCATGGGTGTGAAGACGACGGGCCGTCTCCACAAGCGCGCCAAGGCTACCCGCCTCGAATCCCACCGCGTCGCGACCGGCGGCGCCATCGCCTTCCCCGGCCCGGTCGACGCCCAGGAATGGGTCAAGGAACGCGGCGCGCGCGGCGTGCTGCTGGTCTCCGACCTGTTCCTCTACCGCCTGACGCGCACCTCGGACGGAGCCGAGTACACCGGCTCAGGCGAGCACCTGGCCTTTGCCCACGCGGCGGGTCCGCGCGTATGGATCGACGGCATCGAAGCCCCCGCCGACTGGGCATCATGGCATTACCCGCTCACCCCCGGCGAGCACCGGTTCGCGGTGGAGTACGGCGACAGCGAGGCCCGCCATGAGTTCACCGTCAAGGTCAAGGACGTCCCCGACCTGACGGTGGTCCACGTGCCGGTCCAGGTCTTCAAGCTCTGGGACGCCGACACGGCAGCCCCGGCGGAGCTGCCACCCCGCATCACGCATTCGGTTCAGCGCGAAGCCAAGTCGACGCTCGCCAAACTCAACCGGAACGAGTCCGCGAACGACGTCTGGGTCCCGACCCGCTACTGGACCGCGCGCCCGCCTCAGGCGTAGAGGTCGTCGCCTTCGACCAGGCGGGCTACGTCCGTGGCGATCTGCTGGTCGACGGTGCCGCCGTTGTCGATGGCGGTCTGGAGGCCGGCGATGAGGCCGTGGAGGGTGCCGCGGAGGTATTGGAGGTTGCGCCAGGTGGTGGCGTGGAAGTCGGCGTATTCGGTGGCGGCGTTCTCGGCGGCGCCGGGGGCGGTGCCGAAGGCGGGGGCCTTCTTGAGGTCGCCTTCGCTGAGGGACGGGATGATCTCGTTCTCGAGCTCCTCGAGGAGGTCGGCGAGGAACCGCCGGTAGCGCTCGAGGGCGGCCGGGTCGAATGCGCGCGTGGCCATGCTGGGGTTCCTTCTCTACGCGTAGGGGTCGTCGTCTTCGTTGACGAAGCCCCACATGTTCTCGTCCTCGACCAGGTCGACGTCGGGTTCGCGTTCCTTGTCGTCCATGTTCATGCCCCGCCCGGCGCCGGCTCCCGCGCCGCCGCCGCTCATCATCGAGGTCGAAGTGCGGGGGCCGGCAGCGGCTGCGGCCGCGCCGCCTGCCGTCGCGCCGAGAGCGCCGCCGAGACTGCCGCCCATCGAAGGGGTGGAACCCGAAGTGGCCGTGGAGGGTACGGAGCCGTAACCGCCTCCGCCGAAGCCGCCGCCCGCACCGGCGGTGGTGCTCGGGCCGCCGCTCGCGAGGCCGCCGCTGGGGTCCTCTTCGTCGTCCGGGACGGGTTGTTCGGGGGGCGTCTCGGGCGGTGCCTCGCCGGCGGGCGGGTCGAGGGAGGGGTCCTCGCTGGCCATGGGCTGGGCGGTGCCGGATGGCTGCTCCATCGGCGGGGGCTCGAGGTTCATGTACGCGGGGTCGGCGGCGGCCGGGTACTCCTTGTCGCTGCGCACAGTGCGCACGGAGCGGTCCTCGGCGTCGGTGTCGGTGCTGCGCTGACTGATGTCCTCATTGGACTCTGCTTGGCGGGCGTCGTAGGCGCCCCAGCTCTGGTCGACGAGGGTCCCGTAGTGCTCCATGGCGTCCGCGACCGCGAGCTCCTTGGCCTCCTCGACGGTGAGGCCCTTCGAGGGGTCGAGGCCGTCGCGCTCGATGTTGACGGGGCTGGCGTAGTAGTCGATGTAGTGGAGGATCCGCTCGTCGATGTAGTCGATGATCTCGGTGGCGAGCTCGGGTTCGGCCCCGCCGAGGGCGAGCACGTGCTCGGCGTCCTGGCAGGTGTACTCGATGCAGTCGCCGTGCCACCAGGCGGGCCGGACGTGCACGGACACCCAGCTGTGCCAGTCGCCGTCGATCCAGAACTGCGGTGCGGGGTACGGGATCTCGCCGGAGTTCCCGCCTTGGATCGAGTAGATCACCTCCTCTGTGGACTGGAGGTTTGCGACCGTGGAGTCGATGTCGTCGAGAAGCGCGTCCACGAGTTCGCGCGTCTGCGTGCACGCGGCCTCGAACGCCTCGAAGTCGGTGCCCGACCAGCCTTCCGCGAGCTCGTTCAGGTTCGACTTGATCTGCTCGGACCAGCTGGAGAGCCGCCCGGCCACGCTGTCGGTCCAGGCGTTGCGCAGCCGCTCGAGCGAGTGCGCGTCCGCGTGCTCGGGCCGCACGGCGGCGACGGCGGCGCGGAAGTCGGTCTCGGTCGGGAACGCCATCCCGGCTTCCTTGGGGCGCAGGCGGTACAACTGGCCTTCGACCGGCACGGCCGAGACGAGCTGCTGCCAGTCGAGTTCGGCCGGGTGCTCGGTCGGGTTGCCGCAGTTGGCGTTCGAGCAGGCCGGTCGGGCGCTCTCGACCGGCGGCGGGACGATCCCGGTGTCGCCCGGGGGCGGCGGGGCAGCGGGTGCGGTGCCGCCCACGGGCACGTCCCCGAACGCGGGGGCGCTCATGGCCGGGGCGGCGGGGTCGAGTCCCTGGTAGGACTCGATCGAGTTGTCGCTCATCGATTCGCACCTCGCGACGTCAGGGGTGACCGGTTGGATTCACGGTAGCAACAGGACGCCATCGATGGGAACCGCCGGAACCGGCGCGTTCACCGCTCACGCGGAATGTCGTCCTTGGTCTCCCAGTACCGCCCGGTGACGGTCCGGCGCAGCCCGCCGCGCACGTCGGCCTTCGGGGCGGCAGGCGCCTCGCGATCGGGCGCGGGCCCGAACCGGTCGATGCGGCAGTGCCACAGGTGCAGCACGGGACGCAGCGGATCGGGCACCGCCGTCACCGTGACGGCCAGGTCGATCCGCGCGGCCTCACCCGCCGCGACGTTGACCGTGGCGACGGCGGTGTGCGGCGGGTGCGCCTCGCCCTCGACCGGCAGGGGCGGCGCGGGCGTGCGCACCTCGAGCCGGTGCGTCCCGGGCGGCACCTCCCACCACATGCGGGTCCAGAACGCCCCCAAGGGAACCCCGTCGAGCAGTACTTCGGGCGGCGGCGCGGCGTACCGGTGCCGGATCGGCACGATCTCGCCGACCGCGTCAAGGGCCTTGCGCTGCGGGCCGTTGATGTGCCGTTGTCCCTCAGGGAGTTGCAGCGCCAGTTCGTCCGAGGCGAGGTCGGCCTTGAGAAAGCGCGCGTCCAGGAGCACGCCCGCCGCGCCTGGCTCCAGCGCGGGCAGGTCGCCGTCCGCGTCGAGCACGACCGGCGCGGTCCGGCCTGGGCGCGTGAACGCCCGCGAGTCCAGAGGCGCCTCGGGCTCCGACCGGTTGAACCGGAAGTACGTCCACGCGATCCTGATCCCCCAGAACGCCAAGGCGCTCACCCAGATCGCGGTCGACACGCTCATGTACACGCCTACAGGCGCCCCGAAGTAGGCCAGGATCGCCATGGACATCCCGGCGATGAGGATCGAGGCCAGGAAGAGCGCGAAACTCAAGCGCTCCTTGGCGTTCGCCGGTAGGTATTGGAAGTAGTTCAGCCTCCCGCGCGGCCCGATCGCATGCCCCGTGAGGTCCCGCAGGCGGTACGGCAGTTCGTCGCCGCCGTACTCCCGGTGGCTCTCACCGAGCATCCCGACATAGTCGATCTTCGTCGTGCCCCCCGCCTCGACATCGACCGCGCGCCAGGTCCGCGAATGCTGGGTCTGCACCTCGACGAGGTGCCGCCCGGCCGAGAGCGGCACACGGATGCGCCCCCAACCGGTCGCGTTCGGTTTCCCGTCGACGAGGACCACCGGCACGAGACTCGACCGCAGGAACGCTTCGCTCGCAACGGGATCACCCGACTGCTCGCGGTCCAGCACCCGCTGCAGCCGCTGCGCCGGGCTGCCGAGCACCCGGCCGCCGCACCAACCGACCCGGAGGTCCAGCACTCCGCTGCCGGCGACCGGCCCGCGTTCGCCGATCGGAGTGATCTCCCAACCTTTCCGCGGCGCCCGGAAGACCGGACTTCCCGTCGCGATCATGACCAGTCCAAGTCTTCGGGGTTCGTCATCGAATCGGGAGCGTCGTCCTCCCAGAGCCAGTTCAGCGCCGAGTCCGGGATCCCCCCGAGCGGTCCGCCGCCTTCGAATCCGCCCACCACCCCTTCGTCTTCACCCTTGTACAGCGGGAACACCGCCCCGACCGCTTGCACTGCATGGCGGCCCCATTCCTTCCAGCTGTCCATCGGCCCGAGCGCGTGCCGCCCTCCGGCGGTCATCGTGGCCGCGTTGAGGCCGTAGACGAGCAGGCCCTCGATCATGTTGGTGAGGCCCGCCCCCGCGATGTCGAGCGGCGAGACCGGGTTCCCCTGGGACTTCTGGAAGGCGAACGTGAAGACGGTCATCGCGCCGGTGATCGCGGCGCACCCGGTGGAGATCGAGATGAGCGTGGCCTCGAAGCTCTTCGCGGTCGCGAGCAGCGCGGCGGCCGTGACGTTGGCGCTGGCCATGATCGCCGGCGCCCCGATCGAGCTCACGACGCCGGCGAGCGCGGCCGCGTAGGCGCCGAAGTACACGACCATGATCGCCGTTGCGGCCGTGAGGAAGAGCCAGAACACGGTGAGCATCACGGCGAACGCGAGGAGCTGCGCCCCAACGAGGTAGGCGTTCACGGCGAGCTGGGTGAGCTGGGCTTTGACGTCCCCCGAGGCGGCTTTGAAGGCTTCGGCGTCGTCGCCCGACCAGTTGCCGTCGTTGACCTTGTCGACCTCGGCCTGCAGCGCTTCGACCGCTTCGAGGTTCTTCTCGGCCAAGGCGATCCACGCCCCGGCGCCCTTCATGATGTCCCCGGGGTTGCACTGGTTGAGGTAGACGACGGTGGCCAGCGCCTGCGTGGAGAGCCCGAAGGCGATGGCGGGCGCGGCGATGCCTATGGCGCAGCTCTTGATGACGGCGTTGTACTCGCCGGCCATCGCCTCCCCGGCCTCTATGATGCTCTGCCCCGTGGACATGCTCGACCGCTCCTATCCGTTCGCGCCGAACGCGGTGGCGCAGGCTTCGTCGGTGTCGTCCATATCCTGCGCGCACGCGTCAAGTGCGGCGTTGACCTCGCGGAAGCATTCGGCCGCGCCGGCCATGGACTCGGTGACGGTGGAGGTGGCGATGGAGTAGGCGGCGGCCATGGGGAGGGTGACCGTGGTGTAGAGCCCGCGGTCGATCTCGCTCATGACCTGCAGGTACTGGTCGGTGCTCTCCAGGATCGGGACCACCTTGGCCTCGATGTCGGCGCCGAGCTGACGGACGAATTCGCTGTCGAACACGCGGGTCATCGGGGGTCTGCCTTTCTCTGGATGCTGTCGCTGAGCCGCTGGATGCCGCTAGCCATGTCGTTCGCGGTGCGGGACGCCCGGTCGGCGGCGGCCGGGGCCTGCTCGGTCCGCTCCGCGAGGTCGGCGGGGAGCGCGGTGCGGGCGCGCTGCTCGGCGGCGCGGCGCAGTTCGTCGCGGGCGCGGGCGATGAGGTCGGTGAGGGCCTGGCCGAGGCCGTCGAGGCCGCGCTGGCGGGCGGCGGGGGCGATGAGGACGCCGGCGACGGCGCGTTCGGCGCTGGAGGTGACGGTGAGGTCGCCTTCGTCGCTGTGGACGGTGACGTCGAGCTGTTCGCGGTCGGGTTTGGCGCGGGCGGTCTGGGCGGCGCGCATGGTCTTGAGGACGCCGTCGAGGTGCCCGGCGAGGGCGCGGTCGTGCTCGGGGTCGCGGCTGAGGGTGCCGCCGGGGGCGTCGATGCCGAGGCGGCCGCGCATCATGGCGGCGAAGGCCTCGTACCCGCCGCTGGCGGCGGCCTGCTGGAGTTCACCGATCGCCTTGATGCCGTTGGCGACCGCGGCGTCGGCCTCGGCTCCGGGGCGGGGCAGTCGGGCCGCGAGTTCGGTGACGAGGCGGGCGACGGTGCTCGGGGGCTGGCGGAATCCGGCGGCCGTCACCTCGACGACGATCTTGTCACCGTCGAGGCGCAGCGTCACATATTCATCGATGTCGGTGAAAGTCTGGCCGGGTTCGGTCACAGCGGCGGCTCACTTCGGTGGACGTCACCAAGACAATACCGAACAAACTCGTGTTGAGCGCACCGCTGCGCGAGCGGTAGGAGCGGCCGTTCGGGCAGCTCACCGCCGGGTTCGGCGTCGTCTCAACGGGGCGTAGTGGACGGCGGCGATCGCCCCGGCGGCCGTCGCGCGGGCGTCCGAGGCGTCGCGGACGGCGCGCGACCGGGCTTGGCGCGGCCGAATACGGGCGGCTCCTCGGAGTGCGGGATGACGCCCCGGAGGGAGCGCCGCTCAGCGCTCGGCTTCGGCCTCGGTCCTGCCGTTCTCGCCGTTCTCCAAGGGCCACACCGTGGCTTCCACCGAACCGACGAGTTCGAGGGGGCCGACGAGCGAGGCGGTGCGGGCGACGGTGAAGTCGTCGAGGGCGAGGAGGCTGATGCCGCCGCGGCTCTGGGCGACGGCGGCGTAGTAGGCGCCGGTGCCGCGGTCCTGGAAGACCCAGCCGGGCCGGGTGTCGGTCGGGATCGTGGGCACCTTCGAGCGCGGAATGCTTCCGGTGGCTGCGGTGTCCGGGGCGTACGGCGAGCGCGGTTCGGGTGCGGTCGGGTAGTCCTGCGGCTCGGGTTCCATGGGGGTCTCCGTGTAGTCCGGCATCTGGTAGCGGGTCGGGTCGCCCGACACCGGGATCGGCGGCGGGTTCACCGGCTGGTCGGGCACGTTGATGAGCGTGCGCATCTCGACGTTCCCCGCAACGTAGCTCACCAACCACAATCCGAGCGCGAGGGCGGCGAGGTCGACACCGACGGCGAGGAGGACGCGGAGGTTGGCGTTGAGACCGGTGCCGAACTGCGCCAAGGAGAACAGGCCCGCGGCGAGGGCGAAGACGATGAGGCCGGCGAGCGCGCCGGCCATGACGGCGGGGCGGCCGAGGCGCGGGACGGGGGCGGAGGGCCACTTCTCGGAGGCGCGGACGCCGCCGAGGGCGGCGGCGGAGAGGGCGGCGACGGCGAGACCGGCGACGGCGAAGGCGATCGCGGCGGCGGTCAGCCGCCCGGCGATGTCGTCGATGTAGTCCAAGATGGTCTCCGCGAGGTCGGTGCTCGGCCTGGTGGCCGGCGGTGTGGGCTGGATTCGGTTGTGCTGGTCGGTGCCGCGTCGTCGGGCTCTATTGTGCGGTGCCGTGGCGCTTCCGAGCGTAGGACACCGGCCTCCCCGAGTTTAGTGTCGGATTGCCGACACGGAGTGATCGCGGTCATCGGATTGCCTTTGGCCCCTGAATCCGATTCACTGTCTTCTGGCAGCGCTTGCAGTAGCTCATCGGCAGGACGACGGTGCGTTCTGTCAGCGCAGCGGCATATGATGAGGGCAGACCCCGCAATGGGTTGGGAGACAAGAAACATGAGTGAAATTTGCGTTACGTGAGACAGCAGTGACTCCTGTGACGGAAGGATGGGACTGACGATGATGAGAGAGACACTCTGGACGGTGGCCGCGCACGCCCAGGCCGGCGCCGAGATCAACACGCAGGGGATCATCGGGTTCTTCCTGTCGAAGATCGCCCCGATCCTCTTGGCCATCCTGGGACTCATCTTCATTGCGCGCTCCAACAAGGGCGAGGTCAGCCGCGTGCTCACCTCCTCCACGATCGCGATCATCGGCATCGCCTTCATCGCCGGAGCCGTGGTCCTGGTGGCCGTCGGCAGCGGTCTGGTCGACGTCCTCTTCAGCTCCGAGGACTAGCAGCCCCCACACAGCCCCCGAAGTAAGGCCGGACGGAGGACGCCCATGCGCTTGCGCACCGACGACGACATCTACCGTGCCCGCCTGCTGTACCTCGGCCCTCCCGGCTACACGCTTCCCGTCCACCTCCCTTACGGGCAGTACGGTGCCTTCGCGGCGCTCTTGGGACTGTTCATGTTCCTGCGCTGGGCCTTCACCGGCGACGTGGACCTCTTTCCCGCCATCGAGATCTCCCTCGCCCTCGTCGCCACCTCGCTGATCTTCCGCTACGTCGACGCCGACCGCCCCGCCACCACGGTCGTCCGCACGCTGCTCACCGACTGGAAGCACACGCGCGAGACCGGTGCCGAGAAGCGGATACCGGCGTTCACGACCCGTTCGATCCGTCTGCGGCCCACACTCGTTGAGCCCGTCCGAATTGAGGAGCGTCTATGAGCGGCGAGGATCGCCGACAGCCCGTCGCCAAGTTCTCCGCCCCCCGGCCGCCCGCACCCGTGCGGGAGCGGCAGTCCGGCGACCTCGGCGACGACGCCACGGCGCTGGCGGATGCGGTATTTCGGGCGGAGCCCGTCAAGAAGCAGAGCAAGGCGGAGCCGGCCAAGGCGCATCACGCGGCGAGCCCGCCCGCGCAGAGCCCGACGCAGCCGAGCCCCGCCGCGACGCCCTCGCCGGTCGACCCGATGCGCTCCGCCACCCCGTCGGACTCCGTCCGCTCCACTGCCCCGTCGGACTCCGTCCGCTCCGCCTCCCCGTCGGACGCCGTCCGACACGCTTCCCCACCTGCGTCGACGACTCCGCCCGCGAGCGGTCGTCCACAGGCTTATCCCCAGGGTTATCCACAGAATCCGGGGAGTTATCCACAGGGGTATGCACAGCGTTACCCACAGGCTCCGACCAGCGGAAATCCACAGGGTTATCCACAGCACAACGGAAGTTATCCACAGCAGAGTCAGAGTTATCCACAGGCTGTTGACCAGCGGCGCGGGAATGTTTCCACAGGTCGTACAGGAGCTGAACAAAAAGGTGCACAACGGGTGCCCGGCCAGGCGCTCGTGCCGGTCAAGCAGGCCCGCGCCGAGGCCGCGCAGCTCCAGACCACCGACCTCAAGCCGACCCGCGTCAAGCCGCTGCCCCGCGACAAGGAGAAGCAGCCGCTCCGCGAGCTGAGCCTCACCGAGATCGCCGGGCACGCGACGTTCACGCCCGCCTCGGTCACCGCCTGGTACAAGCTGCCCGGCGTCCGCTGGTCCTTCCGGCCCGACCTCGAGCGCGAGGCGCTCATCGTTGCGATCGCCGAGCAGTTCGCCGGCCTCGCGGGCATGCGCGTGCACCTGCGCCGCACCACCCGGCCGTTCCCGGCCGACCAGTGGGCCCGCACCGTCGACCAGCACACCGCCCGCCCGCTGCGCACCGTCCCGGGCGGCACCAGCTGGGCCGACCACCTCGTGGCCGCCCAGCGCCACCTGCAGCAGCTCTCGCACGCCGAGGGCGAGACGTTCCTCGGCATCACCTTCAGCCGCCGCGGCGCCTTCGACCAGCTGGGCGAGAAGGTCGGCCGCATGTTCGGCCGCGGCACCAAGCTCTCCGAGCGCGAGAAGATCGAGAAGCGCAGCCTCCAGTTCGACGAGGTCCTCGGCTCGTTCGGCGTGCGCGCCCGCCGTGCCACCACGGCCGAGCTCGAATGGCTCGTCTACCGCTCGGTCGCGCTCGGCATGTCCCCGCCGCGTCTGCTCTCGGGCTCGAACGACGAGTGGGAGTCCGGCGACGTCCTGGCCCTCACCGAGTCGATCGAGCGCTACCGGAGTCCGTACGGCTCGACGGTGAAGCTCGTCAACCGCCTCACCGGCGAGGAGAAGCACACCGCGGTCCTCACCGTCGGCCGCATGGAGGAGCTCGAGATCCCCCAGCGCCACGAGCCGTGGCTGCACTTCCACGAGCGCTGCCCATGGCCCGTGGAGATCTCCAGCCGCGTCGACATCCTCGGCCCCGGCGAGGCCTTCCGCGACCTCGACCACCGCCTCCGCCTCATCCGCTCCCAGCAGCGCGACTACGACGAGCACGCGATGGACGCCCCGCCGGAGCTCCAGCGCCTCGCTGAGCGCGCCCTCGGCGTCGGCGACGAGATGACCACCGGCCTGCCGATCGACGCCGCGCGCGCCCACGGCTGGCACCGCATCGCCGTCACCGCGGACACGAAGGAAGAGTGCCTGGAGCGCGCCCGCACGCTGATGCAGATGTACCAGCGGGACATGCGCATCAGCCTCCAGCACCCCAAGAACCAGGACTGGCTGGCCCGCGAGTTCATCCCGGGCGAGCCGGTCGCGCAGACCGGGTACGTGCGGCGCATGCCGGTCAAGCTCCTCGCCGCGGCCCTCCCGCAGGCGGCGTCCACAGTGGGTGACCAGCGGGGCGACCTCATCGGCCGCACCGCCGGCACCTGCCGCCGCCCCGTCTTCCTCGACATGCACTTCGCCACCGAGGTGCGCGAGAAGTCGGGCCTGAGCGTCTTCGTCGCCGAACCCGGCGGCGGTAAATCGACGCTCATGGGCGCGATCGGCTACCTCGCGGCCCGCCGCGGCGTCCAGGTCACGCTCCTCGACCCGTCCGGCCCGCTCGCGCGGCTGTGCGAGATGCCCGAGCTCAAGCCGTACTCGCGGGTCCTCAACCTCACCGGATCGGAGTACGGGACCCTCGCGCCGTACGCGCTCATCCCGTCCCCGAAGCGGGAGCACTACGAGGACTCCCCCGACGGCCAGCGCGAGTACGACATCGCGGTCTCCAACGCCCGCAGCGAAAGGCGCATGCTCGTGCAGGACATCTGCGCGATGCTCCTGCCGCCGCAGATCCAGCGCGAGGCGAGCACGGCCCGCCTCCTGCGCCACGCGGCCCGCCACGTCCCGGCCGAGGAAGACTCGACCATCGAGGACATCGTCGAATCCCTGCAGGACGCCGAGGACCACGTCACCGGCGACGGCGCCGAACTCGCCGCGCTCCTGCTCGACACCGCCGAGATGCCGCTCGCGAAGCTGTTCTTCGGCAGCCCCGACAAGGGCGTGCTCGAGGACGACACCGCGCTCACGGTCATCACCATGTCCGGCCTGCGCCTGCCCGACCTCGGCATCGAGCGCGAGTACTGGAGCGCCGAAGAGGCCCTGGCCCTGCCGATGCTCCACACCGCGCACCGCCTGGCCGTACGCCGTGCGTACGGCGGGGACATGCATCGCCGCAAGCTCGTCGGCCTCGACGAGGCGCACTTCATGGAGGGCTGGAAGTCCGGCCGCTCGTTCCTGGTCCGCCTGGCCCGCGACTCCCGTAAGTGGAACCTCGCGGCGCTGGTGGCGAGCCAGAACCCGAAGGACATCCTCGGGCTCGACGTGCAGAACCTGGTATCCACGGTCTTCGTCGGCCGCATCGCCGAGGACCGCGAGGTGGCCGAGGAGGCGCTGAAGCTCCTGCGCGTGCCCACGGGCGTCGGCTACGAGAGCGTCCTCGCCTCGCTCTCCGAAGTGGACGCGGCGGAGACGCAGAAGCTCCCCTACCGCGAGTTCGTCATGCGCGACGTCGACGGTCGCGTGCAACGCATCCGGGCCGACTTCAGTTGGGTCCGCAACCTGCTCGAGTACCTGAACACCACGCCCGGGGAGACGAAGTGACCGACCCCTCCGCGCACGACCTCGCCCCTCCCTCAACCGCACACCGACGACCAGGCCTCGCAAAACGCGCGGCCGGACGCCTCGGCCGGGTACTGCTGGCCTTGGCCGCTGCGGCCGGAGCCCTGATCTTCACGCCGGGTATGGCTGGGGCGCAAGGTAATGCGGAGGGGTGCACGGACTACGAGTGGCACACCGCGTGGTCCCAATGCGTTGAGGACCTGCCTACAGGCCAAGAACTTCCATGCGAGGCCGCACCCCAACCGGCCTCGCCCGACTCCGGGATGGCGGGCTGGTTCGCCGACCCGAGCAATCTCGACAAGAGCGAGGGCATCGGCACCTACAGCCGTTACGGCTACGCCGGTTATCAACTCCCCATGTACGGCTCGCAAGAGGCGTCCATCGGCGGCGGCTGCATTGACTCAGTCTCCATCCCGAACGGCGCCGACACGGCGAACGCCTTGGCGAACATGGAGTTCAACCTGTCCGTCGCCACGGTCGGCGCGGCGAACTCGATGCGCCAGGCGGCGTGGGAGCCCGACAACATGTGGGGCTGGTCCAACGACTTCATGGAGCAGGGCACCGAGGTCCTGTACCGCCAGATCTTCACCGTCTTCGGTGCGGTCACCGTGGGCCTCATCGGTCTCTACCTACTCTGGCGCTCAAGGCAAGCCGACATGAACAACGCGGTCACGACCGTGGCCTGGGCCGTCCTCATCCTGGTGCTCGTCACCGCCGTGGTGCGATGGCCCGTCAAGGCCGCCGAATACACCGACCAGGCGTTGACCATCGGCATGAATCTCAGCACTGTGCTCATCAACGACGACCAGGTCGAGGGCTGCATCCGCGAAGACGGGATGACGCAGGACCGCTATGACGAGCTCAAAGAGCTCAACGGCGAGGACTTCTGCATCGACACCCGCAACGCCTCGGTGGTCGCCTCGGACACCGTTGCCGGACAGGTGCTCTACCAGAACTGGCTGCGTACCATGCTCGGCCAGAGCGAAGAGGTCACCTTCCAGGAGCGCGACGGCGAGGTCGTCGAAGACGCCGAGGGCAATCCAGTCGTCACCGAGTCCAACGCCGCCTACAAGTACGGTCCCGCTCTTTTTGCCGCTCAGGCCTTCTCCTGGCGTGAAGACGAGGAGGCAGGAGACTCGCCGACCGTTCGGAATCGGCTAATCGAGGAGAAGCAGGAACTCTGGCGGAACCTGGTCGCCCAGATCCAGACCGAGGACCCCGAGGCTTACGCGAACATCAGCGGCCAGCGGGCCTGGGAACGCACGGGCACCGGATTCCTCGCCTTGCTGACGGCGATCTTCTTCTCGCTCTTCGACCTCACGGCCTCGATCCTCATCATCCTGGGCTTCATGATCGTGCGTTTTGCGATCGTGGCCCTACCGATCATCGGCACCATAGCGCTCCTAAGACCAGCGGGTGGGCCATTCAAACGCCTGGTCAACACGGTCCTCGGCGCGATCATCAACGTCGCGATCTTCTCGCTGGCGGCGGTGATCTACATCTGGGCTTCGAGTCGGATCCTGGGCACGACGATGCCCGTCTGGCTCCAAGTCGTCCTCATTGGACTCCTTGGCGTCGCCGCCTGGCTGCTGTTGAGACCTGGCAGACGCATCGCCGGCCTCGTCGCCGGCGGCGGCGTAGCGGACTCCCTGCTCGGCAGGCGCACCGGCGAGGCCGAGCGCGAGGCCGAACGCGAGCGTGATCGCGAACGGATTTCTCGCCGCCGCGACGACGTGCGACCCGAAGAGGTCCCTGACACCGTGCGCACCCCGCGCAGCGGCGCTGACACCCTGCCGGAGCAGAAGACGGGAGCCGACCAACCGGCCGGCGCCGGCGGCCCCGCCGGAGCATCCGGCGGTGGCGGCGGCTCCGGCGGTGGAGAGGTCTACCGGCCTTCGAGAAAAGAGTGACCGATGAACCGAGCCCTCCGGATCATCTTCTCCCGTTACGGGATCGTCGTCATCATCCTGGTCCTGGTGCTCGGCGTGATTGCGTTGGCATCGCAACGCCAGCAGACGCCGCTGGACGGAGGCACCTCCAACGGGAACTCGACCGACGACTCGAGCTCCGAGGCCTTCACCGAAGACGACGGCCTCGCGACCGAAGACTGCGTCGGCGACGACTGCTACCCCGATGTCGAACTGCCGCAAGAGGCCGTGGACCGATCGGTCGAGTTCGCCGAGGCGTGGCTCAACCCGAACGGGTACAGCCCCGACGCCTGGTACGACACGATCGTCCCCTTCCTCACGGACGAACAAGCTGAGCTCATGCAGGGTGTCGACCCGATCTCGGTGCCCGCCAAGGAGATCACCGGCGAAGCAACTCCCGAAGGCGCGAAGGTCGCGATCCCGATGGACACGGGCACGCTGACGCTCACCATGAACGAGGGCTCCAACAACTCGACCGAGCTCGACTGGCTCGTCTCGGCGATCGATTGGGAGCAGTCATGAGCACCATCGGCGATGACGAACTGACGGCCAAGGAACGCTACGAAGACCCCGAAGCCCCGAAGATCCCCAAGAAGCTCCGCCCATGGATGTGGATCCTGACCGTGGTCAGCGTGTGCTGCCTCGGCGCGGTGGTCTCGATCGTGCAGCTGCTCTCCGACCAGTCGAACGGCGAGGACGGCACCGTGACCCTCGCGGGGTGCGGGACGAATTCCACGGTCGACCCGAACGCCGAGTTCCCGGCGATCGAGCCGTACAGCTCCGAGCAGATCAAGAACGCGGCGATCATCATCTCGGTCGGCCAAGACCTCGAGATTCCTGCCCGGGGCTGGATCATCGCGGTTGCCACCGCAATGCAGGAATCCCGGCTGACGAACCTGGGCCACCTGGGCGACCAGAACGACCACGACTCCCTCGGGCTCTTCCAGCAGCGACCCTCATCCGGTTGGGGTACACCGGAACAGGTCACGGACCCTGTTTACGCATCGACGAAGTTTTACAACAAACTCGTCACCATCGACAACTGGGAGACGCTGCCCCTCACCGTTGCGGCCCAACGGGTCCAGATCTCCGCGTTCCCCGACGCGTACGCCAAGCATGAGCCGAAGGCCACGGAAATCGTCAACACCTTGACCGGTGGAGGCGGCCGTGTGGCGGCCGTCGACACCCAGCTGGGTACTTGCACGCAGCCGGGCGAACTGTCCGCTTCGGGTTGGATGATTCCCGCTGAGGGACCGATCAACTCGGGATTCAGGACGCCTGAGCGTCCGACCCACAACGGCGTCGACATCGGCGCTCCGCGCGGAGCAACGATCGTCGCCGCCGCCGCGGGGACCGTGATCACCTCGGAGTGCAATGCGAGCCTCTACGGAGCGCCCTACTCCTGCAACCAGGACGGTTCTCCGGAAGTGGCCGGCTGCGGCTGGTACGTCAACATCGTCCACGCCGGTGACTATCTCACCCGCTACTGCCACATGGGCTCCGCGCCGCTGGTGAAGGAGGGCGACGTGGTCCAGGCCGGTCAGATCCTCGGCTATGTCGGCTCTTCGGGCCGATCGAGCGGCCCCCACCTGCACTTCGAGACGCACTTGAACGCCGACCGAAGCCCGGCGGGAGCCGTGGACCCGATCGATTTCATGAACCAGATGGGCGCCCCACTCGAATAGCAGAACCTGTAGGTTCCGGCTAGTCCTGTCCATTTCCGGTGATCGTGTCCATCAAGCGGTCGGCGGAGCGGCTGCGACCCGGGCCGAAGTGCAGTTGCCGGAATTCGCATCAGTGAGGCCCGCCATGGTTCAGGTGTTCCTCTGCCAGCCCGTCCTGCTATAACCGGCGGGTGGATGGAAAGCACTCATGGCACCTGCGAGCACCTCTGACGATCGTCCTGCTGATCTGGATCGGAGTCGCCTGGATCGCGGTCCTCCTGATCGGACTGGCGATTTGGGGAGCGTTCGGACAGCCACCTTTGGATGGACCACTCTCGGGACGGGAACGGTTCCTGCTGATCACTACCCCGGTCGCCCTTGCGACCGCGACCGTTGTAATGATCCGAGTCGTGATCACCGCGCGAGATCACGAACTCTCGAAGATCAACCAAGCCGAGACACAGCGGCACAATGTCGAGCAGCGAATCACCGACCTTCACATCCGGGCGGCAGGACTTCTCGAATCAGACAAGGCCCATATCCGGGTCACCGCGCTGCACGATCTCGAGCGCCTCGCTCAGGCAAACCCACATCTGCGACAAAGCGTCGTCGACGAGTTCTGCTTTTATCTCAAACAGCCGTACGAGCCACCCGCCCGCGAACCACAATCCCCTCACCGACCTCCTGCCGAAGCATCTGAACCAGCGAACCTTCAACCCAGCTTCCGGCGGAGGCGGAAGACCTCAGGTCTGATGCTGCTCTTGATGACCACTGCCGTTGACTACCTCAACGAACGCTCCGCCCCGTCAACCACCCCCGTTCGAGAGCAGCACGAAGACGACGATAGCGACGACAAGAAAGCCGACAGCGCGAGCGAACGCCGGGTTCGACTCCACGCCCAGACCATCCTCGCACGTCATCTGCGGCCCAACGACCCCGAGAACTTTTGGACCGACATCGATCTGAACCTGTCCGAAGCAGCACTCGAGAACATCAATCTCTCCGACTGCGAGGTCCGCAACATCGATTTGTCCTACGCGACTCTCTACGGGGAATTCAACCTCCAGCGCATCCACATCCGCGGGCGAGCCTTCGTTCTGCTAGCGCACTTCCACCGTCACGGTTCGATCCTGTTCCAGGACGCTATCTTCGACGGACCGATGAGCTTCAACGCGGCCGAGCTTAATGGTTTGGCAGTCGACTCCTTCGAGGGCGCGAAGGCCCGCGCCCGTGCCCGCCTCCCACAAGGCCAGCGACACCTACTTCCGCGCGGTCTCCGGCTGGAAGCGGTTCCCGAGGGCGCGGAGTACGCGCGGCTTATACGGTGATAACGCTCGGTGCCGGTCTAGCCTCCACACACCCATAGGAAATGGACATGACTTACCAGAACCTACATGGACAAACCCGCCGGAGGATCCCACGTCACCACAGGTCACTGAACCTGCCGAAAACAGATCTCCTCGGACCTACAGAACCTGCCGCGCGGGGCCGCAACGGTGAGTACTGATCGGGGGCTATCCGGCCGGGCTAGGCCAGATGCCCTTTCTGCCAAGATTTTCGAAGCCTCATAATGAAAAGGTCGGCGCACTGCCCCACCGCGGTGCGCCGACCTGCCTCTAATTCCCCTCCCAAGCTTCGCAGTCGCGGATGATCGATCTCCAGACCGACACGGCTTCGCTGATGATTTTCTCTGCGTGCTTGTCCGCCCACTCGACTTCCATTGGGGCGCAGACCCGCAGGCCGGGCATGTCGGTGTCGAGCCGGATCACCGAGCCGAGCGCTTCGGTCTGCATCTCCCAGGCCCGGGCCATCGTTACGCGAAAACGCGCTTGGGAAGGGATGGCGGCGAAGTAGAGTCGGCGTCCGCCGATCACGGCGGCGAAGTGCAGGCCGTCGAGTTCGTCTTCTGATGGATCGGACCGCGGCCGGTCGCAGTCGTCAGGGAGCACGAAGTTCACAGCGCCACCGCCTCTCGGAAGGCTTGACGCTCATCGAAATGTCGCTCCCAAGTGCCGCGGAAGGGACCGATGGAATTGGTCCGGTGCGACCCTTGCAAAGGCGCGCCGCTGAGCCGAGGGCGGCGCGACGAAGTCTCGGCCGTTTCGCGGAGGACCTGAAGTTGCACGGTCGGACTTTCGACAGGTGGACGCATAGCCGAGTCGATGCCGAGCACGCGGAAGATGAAGGCGCGCAGGGTCACCCAGAACTGCGTCCATCGGTCCGCGAAGGTGGTCGTCGCGATCAGATGGGCGTTGTGCAGTTCTTGCGACCCGGCCAGGAAGCGCGTCCAAGCCTCCTCGCGGAGCTTGCCGAAGTCGTAACGATCCTCGTTGCCGTCCTCCCAGAACCGCCGCCAGGGCCGCTCCGGGGGTCCGGGCGGCTCGTTGCCGCCAGGCCCGGGTGACGGCCACCGCTCCTCGGCCCCTTCGGAGGTGGGACCGGGTGACGGTCGAGTGGCCCGCTCGGATCGGGGCCGGTTCGGCTCGATGTCGCGTGGAGGGTCCGGCAGTTCGCTCCGGCGGTGGCGGCCGGTTCGGTTGTCGGGACGCCAGTCCGGCGAGCCGAAAGGACCGAGATCGAGCGGATCGTGTGGGCGGTCCCGATCGATGATCCACGTGTCGCCGGGCCGGTGCCGCAATTGCGGCGGTTCGTAGCGCGGGGATCGGGGGTCCGATTCGGGGAGCGTCGGGTCGGAGGAATCGGGGTCGTAACGGTGCGCGCCGGGAGCGTACGGGTCGACTACAGCGGCGTAAACCACCTGTTCAAGGTAGGCGGGAACGCCCGGTCGACGCTTCTGACTCGCCCCGGAATGGCTGTTTGCGGGCAGCCCGAAATCGAGTATGGTCGTAGTTGCCAAGGGAGCTTGCTCCTCTGGTGTTAGGGGCCGCCCGGTGGTCCAGGCTCGCCAAAGTTAGGAGCCACCGGGCGGCAGTGTTTCACTGCCATATTCAGTTGGATAGCTCGCCTCGCACAAGCGGATGAAACCAGAAGTGCGTCCGAGGCGCGCTGACCAAATGGTGAGCGAACATCGCCCGATTGTCAACCGCCACTTACGGCGTGTCGCGGAGTCTCAAATGGAGCTTTCCTGCGAGATATTCAGATCAATCCATCTCCACCCGACAACGAAGCAACGCAGTCTCCTTGCACCCCAACGGTGAAGGCGAACGACTCCTGATTGAGCCCGCCTGAAAGAGAGATCTCGACTTCGAAGTTCGTGATAGACGTCTCTGAGGACTCCGCGGGGTTGACTCCGTTGAGGAACGCGGTGGTCTCGCCGTTGGTCGCGGCCCACTCAGTAATCCCCGCATCGACGTCCTGAGGAGTAACGCCTGCATAGGAAGAGCATTGGAAGGCAACCGCAGAGTTGGGGTCTCGAGCAACGACGATCGCACGCATGAAGTCGGTAGCGAGCTCCTTCGGGTCGACGGCTTCCCCGGTGCCTTCGTCGGAACTCGGCTCCTCCTCGCTCACCTGGACAGCGTTCGAGACACAGTACGCGCCGCCGCTCTCCTGAACGGTGACAACGAAATCTTCGCTGCGTTGATTGCCTTGGTAGATATAGAAAACCGTGCTCGGGATCGAGATACCATCAGAGGTGGTAACCGG
The DNA here is from genome assembly GCF_027622945.1 of Glycomyces lechevalierae. GTDB lineage: Bacteria > Actinomycetota > Actinomycetes > Mycobacteriales > Micromonosporaceae > Glycomyces > Glycomyces rutgersensis. The sequence goes on from NZ_JAPZVQ010000002.1 coordinate 221,542, forward strand.
ATCGCCGATATCTAGGTCAATGTCGGTAATGCCGCCAAGGCTGTCGGAGTAGGACTCGCGGATCGAATCGAGATCCGACGGTTTCAGCACCGGAGAGGCATCATCGCAGAGCACAGCATCGGCTCGATCCAGATCTTCGTTTGATCCGTATCGCAGGTAGCTCCAGACTGCGCCGTTGGCATCTGTCGCGTCCTCGTCGCGTGGGTCTTGGTTCTCGGGATTACCGCTCGCTGCGAACCCAGGTGCAACCCACGCTCCAAGCGCCAATGCCGCAGCCCATGCCGCGGCCATGACGCCGACCCGCCCCCACTTCCTTGGGGGGTCGGCGAACTCGTTGTTCTCGTTCTCGTCCACCGCGACGACGCGGTACTGCCTGCCGTCGGCCCCCTGCACCGCAGGCGCGCGTTTAACACGCCGGGAACCACGAGCGGTACGAACGACACGCCGGAACAACCTACCCATCCCAACACCCTATTGGACCGGCCCCACGAACCTCAACCAGAAGCGTCCGACTCCCGCCACGTCTTTCCCTCAACTTCGCTGGAAGCGAGTCCAGAGGTCTGCGCTTCCCGGGGCGCGTTCGAGGGCCGTCGCTACAGCGGCCGACCGTTAGAATCAGGTCCGATCGCCCCCACTCGCAATGAATCAGGTCTCGCCGTCGTGGACATCGGCCCGTCTGTGTCTGCGCGAACGACCGGAAGGACGCCCGAGTGACTCGACCTGACCACGGCATCGGTGCACGGTGGGGTTGGATTCTGCTCTTCGCATTGCTCGGGGCAGTGATCGTTGCGCTGGCGTTCTTTGTCGAAGGGCAGTCGCCCGAGCAGGTGCTCCTGCAGTCGATTCTCGTGAACGTGGGCACCGGGATCGGGCTCGCGGGGCCGCTGGCCGTCGTGACGCCGCTGTTCCTGAAGCGAAAGCGTGAGAGGCAGCAGGCCGACGTCCAAGCTCAAGCCACGGGAACGCCAGTGGCTCTCCGCCCCCGACGGCGGGCCCGGTCAAGCCTGGGCTGGTCCTGGCGGGACCGGCTGAGCTGGAGCTGGGATTTCGGCGATACCTACGGGGTCAGGTTCGAACTGCTCTACGCGGTGGGCCTTCCCGTCGTGACAGTGGGGAGTGCGGTCCTCGCGGGCTGGGTCTTCGGCTACGCGCCCGGGCCGTTCGCCTCATTCCCGTTGGCGATGCTCGCCGTGGCCTTGGCCTACGCGATCAACATCGTGTGCTTTCTCGGGTTGGGCTTCCACTGGTGGAACGGGTTCATGTTCCTCAGCCAGCTGCTGATCTACATCTGCGCGGCCACGCTGGGGAACGGCATCGCGGACAGCGCGCTCCGGACCGTCGGCGAGGTCGACACCTGCACCGTGGAGTCGCTCGTCGAGCGGGTCGTCGAGAACGAGAACGGCGGCTCGACCTCCACCTGGAACCATCTCGTATCCTGCCCTGTCGCGGATATCGATGTGGTGGAGGCGGACGCGGTCCAGGCGACCGAGGGCGAGGACATCGAGATCCTCTACGACCCACGGGACCGCATCTCGGCGATGCCGATCGACGAGGTCCCCGACGGGGACGACCTCAAATGGTGGTGGGTCACCATAGCCGGGTACACGGGCATCCGAATCGTCTACGCGCTGTGGAACACCAGAGGCCGCCGGCGCTAACGCCTGTCGAGTGCAGGTCGCATCGCAGGCGGTTCCGTCCGCGAACCTGGACTCCCGCCCGGCCCCGTTCCAAGCGGGCCCGGCTGATTTCGCGTACCCGGTCGCTGGCTCGACCGCTTTAGGCTGGGATGCATGAGCATCCCCTCGGAGCCTGAAGCCGCCGCTCCGGCGGTTCCTCTGGCGCGGAACGGATCGAGCGGCGATGTGTTCGACGGGCCGTTGGAGGCGAGGGCCGCGGGGGTGCATCTGCGGATCGAGACGCGGTTGCGGGAGTGCGGGGTCGATACGCGGGCGGTGCGGGACTGCTTCGTGTGGAACGGGTTGCAGGCGGAGATCGGGGCGGAGGGCGGGCCCGAGTTCGAGGAGACGTTCCTGGAGCTGGCCGGCGCGGAGTTCGCGGCGCAGGCGGCGCGGACGCGGAACAGTCTGGATCGGGCGCTGCTGTGCCTTTGGGTCCACCACGGTTCGGTGCGGGCGTGGAACCACACGTACCGCGTCGACCTGCTGACGAAGTGCATGATCCGGTTCGAGACGACCGTGCGGGAATCGTGGGGCCTCGACGAGGAGCCGGACGAGTCGGTGGCGTTGGCGCTGCGCCTGTGCGATCTGGTGCGGGCGGAGATCCTGCTCGAGGACCGGTTGAAGACCGGGTCGCGTGCCAGGTACGAGCAGGCGTTGAACGAGGTCGTCGCGGCGTTCGGGGAGATCCTGGACGAGACCGAGGGGCTGAGCGACCCGATCGCGGGGTACGTGCGGGACGAGGTGGGCGTCCGACAGGAGTACCACCTGGTGCTGAGGCGGGCGTTCCGGGCGCTCGCGGCCGTCTCGGGCGGGCAGAAGTGGAAGTACGAGCTGCGCAAGGAGCTGCAGCACCTGGCGAACTCGTGGCCGTTCTCGTCGGTCGAGTTGAGCAAGCTGAACGCGCACCGGCAAGCCCTCGAGCGGCTGCAGGCCGCGCAGAAGGCGAACCGGCGGTGGATGCGGGTGGACGAGGGGCGGATCGTGTACCTGTTCCCGTTCGGCGTCACCGGGCTGGACTACGAGACGATCACCTCCAGGCTGCGGCAGTCGTGCGAGCGTCCCGCGTCGCCGGATCTGTTGCGGCCCACCGCGATCCTCGACCACTTCACGTACCACGCCGACATCTGGGAGCCGCGCCTCGAGACCGACAAGCGGTTCGACGGCATGGAAATGGCGCTGCCGAACGTGCGGCTGCGCGTGGACGACGGGAACACCGAGGAGCTCGCGGCGTCGATCCGGTTCTCCCCCATGGGCGTCCACTGCCTCAGGCTCGAGCGGACGCTGACGGACGTGTACCCGAGCGACCTGCACGCCGCGATGTTCCGGGCCGCGCGCGAGCACGGCACCATCGAGGTCACATGCAGGGACTCCGGCCGGACCTGGGATCGCTTGGCGCGCTTCGCCCGCGACCTGCTGCAGAAGCAGTTGCCGGTGCAGCTCGAAGGCGACGCGAACTCCGAGCGCGGGCGGCGCGACGCTCCGCCGATCGAAGTACACAGGGGACGGTCCCATGTGCTGCTTCGCGTCCTCCGCGCGAGCGAACGGAAGTTCGAGTACGGCCCGCATGTGGGCGACGACGGCAGCGAGATGGTGCAGGACGGCCACCGGCTCCTCACCCTCGTCGGCGCCTCCGTCCTGCTGCACGCCGCGCCGGACGCGAAGGAGTCGCTGTGGGACTGGGTGCGGCTCGCCGACGACCACAGCCGGCAGATCTGGAACCAGCGCAACCAGGGCGACCTCCTCATCTCCACCGAGAACACGACGGTGATCGCCGCGCTCGACGCCCCGAACTTCATCTCCGGCGACCTCGAGGCGATCGCGGAGTTCACCGCCTGCCTCAGCGGCACCCTCGCCGCCTGGAACCACCAGCTCGACAGCTACCGGGCCGGCGTCACCGAGTCCATCGCCGCGTACAACACGCCCGGCGCCGACCGGTCCGCGCAGCTCGAGGCCATCAAGGCGTCGCGGACGCGGATGCTCGGGTTCGAGAGCGAGACCCGGCAGGTGATCTCGCTGCTGCACTCGCCGTCGCTGCTGCGGTCCCCGTCGAATTCGGCCGCGCTGCGCCGGCTCCTCGCCGAGAGCGGCACGGACGAGCAGCTCGAGACGTTCGAGGCCGGGCTCGGCGAGGTCATGGCCGACCAGTCCGAGGCGACCCTGCAGCGGTGGGAGGGCGACCGGCAGCAGCGCATCCGCGACTCCCTCACGGCCGCGGTCTCGGCGCTCAGCGTGTGCGCCGCGATCAGCATCTGGCAGGCCGCGGGCCTGTGGACGCCGCTCGGATGGAGCGCGGTGACGGCGGTCGTCGCGGTCTGGGCGGTCGTGTACGTGATGCGCCGCTGGGTCTCCTACTACGGCGTCTGGGCGACCGCGCTGCGCATCGCGAAAGCCCCGTTCGCGCTCTTCAGGCGGGCGCGCGGCGGCCGCGAATAGCGCGAGCGGCCCCCTGGCCTGCCGTTTCTTGGAATACTGGAGGCAGGAGCGAGGGGGCGCGGGGTGCGGTATCGGATCGTGGAGCAGACGCGGCCGGGCGGGATGCTCGAGCACGTGTACCGGGGCGTGCTGCTGCCGGCGTTCCCGCCGGAGGAGATCGAGAGCGAGTCGAGCGTCGCCGACACCCTCGACGCCGGGCTGGGGAGCCTGTTCGTCGCGGTCGACGGCAAGGGCAAGCCGGCCGGGGCCGCGTTCGGCCGCTGGTCGGAGGCCTCGCGGGTGCAGCTCCTGACGTACCTCGCGGTGGACCCGGCGACGCGCGGGCACGGGCTCGGCGGGCGGCTGCTGCACGAGGCGATGGACACATGGCGTGGGCGGTACGACCCGTGCATGATCCTCGCCGAGGTCGAATCCCCGGATGCGCCGGCCGTGCACGAGGCGTACGGCGACCCGCGCCGCCGCCTCGCGTTCTACGAGTCCGCGGGCGCGAAGATCCTCGACCTGCCGTACTTCCAGCCGGGCATCGGCGGCCCCACCAAGCGGGTGCACGGGATGCTCCTGCTGGTGCTCCACGCCGACCCCTCGTTCACGGAGGGACGCCCGGACCGCTTGTCCGGCAGGCCTTTGCGCACGTTCATGGAGGCGTACCTCGAGTCCTCCGAAGGCGCCACGCCGACCGACTGGGACGCGAAGTCACTCCTCAAGGCCATCGGCCGTGAGGACGGTATCCCTATGGGGCGCAACGAGACTCAGCGGTGACACCGGCCGCGCCGGGCGGTGAGGGTAGCGGCTGCGAGAGCGGCGATGGTAGCGCCTGGGGTATGTCGAGACCGGCGTCGGTGCACTACAGTCGCTCTTTAGTGCGCCAAGCCACACTCCCGAGCGAACCCGTATTGGAATGATCGAGCACCCCGCCACCAGCGCCTCCGCCGCATCCGATGCGGTTGTGCGCCTTCAGGTCCCGCGAAGGGCACGACCGTGATCGCCGCCTGCGTCTCGGCCGCGCTCACGGCGCTCGTGTCGGCGTTCTTCCCGATCACGCCCGTCGAGCCGTACCTGGTGGCGCTGGCCGCCGCCACGGACTACAGCCCGATCGCCCTCGGCATCGCGGCCGCCGTGGGCCAGACGATCGGCAAGACGACGCTCTTCCTCGGCGTGCGCGGGGCGCTGCATTCGGAACGCCTGCGCGGCTGGGTGGACGCCGCCGAACGCCGCCGCGAGGACCGGCGGGCCGCCCGCTGCGAAAGGGCCGCAACCGCTCCCCCGAGCGGCGCGGCGGCCACCGCGGTGCGCGAACGCATCCGCACGCCGATCGCGGCCCTGGTGGCGCTCGGCCGCAGGCTCCTCGCCCTCCTGGACCGGCCCTCCCTGGCCGCGCCGATCCTCCTTCTCAGCGCCACAACAGGTTTCCCGCCCCTGATGGCGACGAGCATCTGCGCGGCGGGCACGCGCATCAACCTCCCGCTGTTCGTCGCCGCCTGCCTGATCGGCCGCTCGATCCGCTTCATCGCCATCGCCTACGCCCCGCACCTGGTCCTGGGCTGAGCGCCTCCGAACCCGAAGCGGCCCGCCGGAGTCGAACGCAATGTCGTTCGTGCTCCGCTGAGCCGTTTCGCGGTGCGGCCCGCGAAAGTGACGACTCCGAAGCGCAACCACTCCAACACGAAACGCGTGTGTCTGGTACCGGCAGCCCTTCCCCGTCCAATTCCGCAGGTGAAAGCGAACGCATGTACCCACCCCAACAGCCCGCGCCCGTGCCTCCCCCCGCCAAGAAGTCAGTATGGGGACGCTGGTGGATGATCGTCATCTACGTCGTCGTCGGTCTCCTTTTCCTCTCCTGCCTCGCAGGCCTCCTTGGCGGCGACCCCGACGAACCCGGTGCCGACGAGACGGCCGGCGGTCAGTCCGACGAGGCGGTAAGCGATCAGGAAGCAACGTCAGCAGGCGACGACCAGGAAGCCGACGAGAGCGAACCCGACTACTTCGCCGAGACCTACCCCGTGTTCGAGCCCGTCGAGCACTCCGGCGACGGCGACAGCGTCATCGACCTGCCCGAAGGCGTCGACCAGGCCATGGTCACCGCCGTTTACGAAGGGAGCGGGAACTTCTCGATCTCGGCGCTCGACGAGAACAACCAGTCCACTGCGGACTTGCTCGTCAACACCATCGGCTCGTACGAAGGCGTGACGGCGCTCGGCATGTTCGACATTGCCGGGAAGCCCGCTCGGCTGGAAGTCACCGCCGACAGCGACTGGACGATCACGATCGCGCCGCTCTCATCAGCACCGGCTCTGCCCGAGTCCGGAAGCGGCGACGGCGTATTCCGGTATGAGGGCGACGCGGCGACGTGGAGCGTCACGCACGACGGCGAGTCGAACTTCGCGCTCAGCGTCTACACGGATGCGGACTTTGAAATGCCGCTGCTGATCAACGAGATCGGAAGCTACGACGGCGAAGCCGCCGTGGTCGCCGGTCCAGGGCTCGTGACGGTCAACGCCGACGGATCCTGGACGATCACCCCGAAATAGCGATGTACATGCAGGGGCCCACCCCCATTGGGGGTGGGCCCTCCGACGTTGTTCGCGCTCCGAGGTTCGGCATCGAATCACCGGACATCGATCCAACCGACTCTGCGGGGCCGCTAGGCGTGCTCGTCCTCCAAGTAGCGCATGAGGTTCGCGGCGGACTGCTCCAGTTTCTCGTCGCCGGCGATGACGTCGCGGAGGTCCGCGGGCGCGCAGGGGCGGCGGTCGGCGAGGCGGGCGATGTCGAGGAAGTGCGGGTTGATGCCGGTGCGGCGGTAGGCGGCCAGCTTGTGGTGGCCGTCGATGAGGAAGGAGGCGCAGTCCTGCTCGTCGCCGGGCGGTTCGGAGCGGAGGATGACCGCGAGCGGGCGGTCGCCGTCCTCGATGGCGTTCACGTACCCGTCGAGCGTCGCCTCGTCGCGGGGCGGCCAGGAGTCGGTGGGGATGACGGCGGTGCCCTCGGTGCCGATGGGCTCGTACGGGTACCACCAGGCGGTGCCGTTCTCGCCGAACGGTTCGATGTGGACGTTCGCGTCGCGCCAGATGCGCACGCCGTAGTGCCCGGGCTGCAGGAGCCCGAGGATCGGGCGCGCGAGCTCGACCGGGTCGGTGTCGCGGGTGGCGTGGCGCAGGCGCCCGCGCATGTCCCGCAGCGAGGTGCGGGACTCGGGGTCGCGGGTGCGGATCGCGAAGCGGTCGATGGAACCGGACCCCGTGTACCCCTCGACGATGAGCGGTCTCCAGCCGACGCGGAGCGCGCTCGCCCCGTCGTGGCCGCCGAGCGAGATCGTGCCGTCCCCGTCGCGCACTTCGAGCACCCGGTATCCGAGGGACTCGGCCAATCGCGTGATCATCTGCTCCTCCGTCCGTCAGCCGCTCACCCGCGGCGCTCGCACGTCGCCGCTCCGCCGCCGCGAACCCGTCATTTCGGGCGGCCCAAGGCACCCGTCCACCCTAGTACCCCATGGCTACGGGCGCGAACATCGCTGCGGAGGGCTTCGCCTTCCCGCACGCGCGCATAGCGGCCGCGATTGCGGGGTACCCCGTTCGACGCCGAATCCAACTAGCATGAGCAGGACATCCCCTCATTGCCCCCGGAGGGCACCTCATGACGGTCCCGCCCCACCCCCACCCGTATCCGCCGCCCGGCTACCCCTACGGGCCACCGCCGCCGCCGCGCATGCCCGGTCTCACCACGACCGCGATCGTGCTCATGTGGGTGATGGTCACGCTGAGCGTGTTCGGGGCGCTCCTGGCGATCCCGGTGCTCGCGGTCATAGACGGGCCGTTCGGGACCCGGGTGACGGTGCTGACGGCCATCACGGCAGGGCAGGGCCTCATCTGGGCGGGCTTCCGCGCCTACTTCGCCGTCAAGGTCGCGCGGCGCAGCAGCTCGGCCCGGACGATGGCCATCGTCGTCGAAGCCGTGGCGATGGCCTGCCAGCTCGTGCTCACTGTGCTCATCTTCAACGCCACGATGTCGCAGGTCGCGAAGTCCTCCAGCTACAACATCAGCTTCGACTGCACGGGGCTCGTCCTGCCGGTCCTCGTCATCTGCTTCCTGTCCGCCAACCGGTCGCGCTGGTGGTGCGACCGCTAGACCCCTGAAGAACCGCCCTACGTTAGGAGTACGCCCATGAGCTACCCCCCTGCTCCCCCGCCCCCTCCCGGCCCGCCGCTCGGCGCCGTGCCCGAGAAGATGCCCGGCACCACGAAGGGCGCCGTGGTGCTCCTGTGGATCGTGTTCGGCTTCGGCATCTGCGGCGGCGGCGCACTGGCCTTCGGCTACTCCGTCCTCGCGTCGCTCGAGGAACAGGGCGACGCGGTGATCCCCGATTCGTACATGCCGATCATGATCGCCTCGATCGTCCAGCTGCTGATCTGGACGGTCCTGCGCGCGGTGTTCGCGGTGAAGATCGCCCACCGCAGCGCGGGCGCCCGCAAGGGCGCGATCATCCTCGAGTCCGTGGGCGTGCTGCTCAGCATCGTGTCCTGGCTGATCACCCCGGATATCGAGATGACCGGCGCGAACACGGCGGGCAACACCGCCGGCAGCGTCGTCGGCGCGCTCATCGGCATCGCCCTGGCCGCCACCATCATCGGCCTCTTGTCCACTGCGGACTCGAAGCACTGGTGCAGCGAATAGGACGGACGCGGGGGGGCCCGGGGGGGGGGGCGGCGGGGGGCCGGGGGGGGGGTTACCCGGCGGGCCCCCCCCCCTGGGGGCCCCCTGTTGGCCGGGCCGCGCGGCCGCCCTGCGGAGGTTCCGCAGGGCGGCCGCGGCGCGTTTACCGCGTTGCCGCGAGTGGCGCGCGGGGCCTATGGTGGAGCCCGAAAGTGAGGGTTGCTCCGTGACCAAGTTGAACCAGATCATCGCGATCGAGAAGAGCGTCAAGGCGAAGGCCGCGCGTGCGCTCGGCGACGCCGGGCGCGAGCTCGCCAAGGCGCCGCTGCTGTCCGGCATCTCCCGGACCTACCAGCCGAAGGACGAGGAAGGCGAGCAGTTGCCGCCCGAGTCGACGAAGGTGCAGCGCCGCGTCGAGGAGCAGCTGCGCGAGGTCTCGGCGGCGATGACGCGCCTGTTCGACGTCACGGCCACCAAGGACCGCACCAACGCCCTCGCCACCGCAGACATCAAAGTGGACGGTGAAGTGCTCGTCGCGGACGTGCCCGTCACCTACCTCCTGTTCCTGGAGAAGCAGCTCGCCGAGTTGCAGGCGTTCGTCAAGGGCCTGCCCGTGCTCGACGCCGCCGAGTCGTGGACGTACAACGACGCGTCCGACGCCTTCGCGACCGACCCGGTGAAGACCGTGCGCACCAAGAAGATCCCGCGCAACCACGTCAAAGCCGAAGCGACCGAGGAGCACCCGGCGCAGGTCGAGGTCTACTACGAGGACATCCCGGTCGGCTACTGGACGACCGTGAAGTTCTCCGGCGCCGCCCCCGCCAAGCGGGTCGCGCAGCTCTCGGAGCGGCTCGAGAAGCTCCAGATCGCCGTCAAGTTCGCCCGGGAGGAGGCCAACGGAACCGAGGTCGTCGACGAGCAGATCGGCGCCAAGGTCTTCGGCTACCTGCTCGGCGAGTAGGCACACAGACCCCCTGTTTTGAGCGACAGGGGTGGCGCGAAAGCGCCGAAACACGCTGAAATTGAAGTTCAGTAGCAGCACAACGCGGTAGAGGTGGGGGTTCGATTCCCTCCCCCGGCACCAAGTCGGGGTGGCCCAACTGGCAGAGGCAAGCCGCGAAGACTGAGACTCTCGCTCCAACTTCAGCATTCGCCACGCCGCGCGTTTCCGCGAGCAGTCCCCTGGGACATCGATGTTGGGGGTTCGAATCCTCCCCGCCCCACCACACGGGGCGGTAGCTCAATGGCAGAGCACGGTGCTAGCAGCAGACTCAACGGCTGCCACGGATCGCAGCGGCCACTATGTGGCACATGGCGGCCCGGTGTCGAGGTCAACGACCCGGGCCGCACCAATCCTCTCCGTGGCGTCCGCGCGGCATAATGGTCGCCATGAGCGACAACAGAAAGGGCGATGCCGCGTAGGCCGCCCGCGCGAGTACGCGCACAGCAGCGCCGCCACCGCACTCCTGCGGTGCCCCGGCCCCTCCCCCATATCCCCGGAGCCTCTGCCGCCCTGCAAGGCGCGATCACGCGCCTCGAGAACGACGACCCGCGTTTCAGCCCAGGCGAAGTCGCCTCGGCATTCCGCGTGTGGCAGTGGGTGGTCAGCGGCCCTGTCCGACGCGCGCGCGACCATGCGACGCACGCCGACTGCGATCTCTGCAATTCCCCGAGCCGTGAAGTCCTCGAACTGGCGCTGCATCTCCTGCCGCAGCGCTCCGCTCGGGAACTGCGGCGCCTCGTCGCCCCGCTCGACGAACGGTTCCTCCGGCGCACGCTTCCGAAGCCGCAGCTGACCGAGGGCCCGTGGTGGTGGTTCCGGACTTGACGAGGCGCGGACCGGGGTCCCGCCGCACTCGATCGCCTCCGGGCGTACGGCCCGTGGACGCCGAAAGGCGGCGCCGGCAGCGGGAATGGCGCTGCCGGCGTCGCTTTCTCCGGGGAGGAGCGGGCAAGGTCCTAGGTGTCGGTGCCTTCTTCAGTGGTGGCCTCCTGCTGGCCGGGCGGCGTGCCGCCGGGCATCCCGCCGCCTCCCTGCGGGAGCTGGTCGGCACAGGCCCCGGTGGCCGCCGCCCAGGCGTCCGCGTCCACGCCGTCGGGAGCGGCCATCGTGCCGGGTCCCATTGCGCCGGAAGGCATGTCACCCGTGGGCATCCCGCCGTCGGTCGGCATCTCCCCCGTAGGCAGCTCACCGGTGGGCATCTCGCCCGGCGCACTGCCGAACGGCGTCCAGTCCTCCGGCAGCTCGACACCCTGCTCCGCGAGACAAGCCGTGTAAGCCGCGAGCGGGTCCTCCGCAGCGGTCGTCTCGTCGTCGGTCGACGCCGTGTCCTCGCCGCAGGCGGCCAGCGCCAAAGCGGCCAGGGCCGCGACCGTGCCGGCCCGGGCGGCCTGGAAAACCATCGATCTCATAGCGAGCGAGCGTCCCCGGCCGACCTCGGCGGCACTTCGGAAACACCTCAGAACGGCCTCAACGCCGCCTCCCGCGCCGCCCGGCCCGGGCAGGCCCGACAACCCGGGTAGGGCTGTCCCTACCCGTGAAATGCCTGCTCGCCGGGTCGTTCCCGAGCCCCGATCGGACGAACATTGAGGGCATGAACAAGATCGTCAAGCAGCTCGGCGCCGACTCCGCGTACCTGCTCTCCTCGTTTCCGATCGCGATTCCCGCGTTCGTCATCACCGTCGCCGGCTTCGCCGCCGGGATCGGGACCGCGGTCGTCTGGGTCGGCGTGCCGATCCTCGCCGCGACCCTGTTCGCCATGCGGGGCCTCGCCGCCGCCGGCCGCAGCCAGCTCGGGGCCGTGCTGCGGCAGCCGATCGCGAAGCCGCAGTACAAGCGCGCCGCTGAGGACGCCTCGCCGCTGCGCCGCTACCTGACGCCGCTGACCGACGGCCAGTCGTGGCTGAACCTCCTCTGGGGCCTGGTGAACTTCCCGCTCGCGGTCGCCGGGTTCTGCGTGGCCCTGACCTGGTGGGTCGCGACGGTCGCGTCCCTCGCGTACCCGCTCTACGGCTGGATCATCCGCCGCGCGACCGGTGAGGGCGACGGCCTGGAGCACGCGACGCGCTGGCTCGGCTGGGGCGACTCGTACGCGGCCATCGCGGCCCTCGCGTTCGCCGGCGGCCTGATCATGGCGCTGCTGCTGCCCCTGGTGGTGCGCGGTTTCGCGCTGACCCAGGCCGCGCTGGGCCGGGGCCTGCTGGCCTCGCTCTCGGAGTCGGACGCGCCGCATCAGGGCCCGGTCCGCACCGCCGCGCTCGACGCCGAGGTCACCCGCATCCAGGAGCGCCTCTCCGCCGCATAGACCTTGCCGCATAGACCTTCATCCGGGAAACCCTGTCCGGGCGGCCGCTGGGCCGCCCGGACTTTCGTGCTGGGAACGGTTTTCACCGATGCTAGGTTGGGGCGCATGGCAGCGCATCACCAGCACGGGGACCACACTGCGGCGTTCGACTTCGCCGAGGCCGCGACGCGGTTCAAGGAGCGGGCGGCGGCCGAGGCCGCGCAGTACCGGCGGCTCGCGGAACAGCTCGCGGCCCCGGGCGACCGGGTCGTGGCGGACATCGGTTGCGGGGCGGCGTCGATGGCGTTCGCGCTGGCCGAGGTCCTGCCGGAGGCGCAGGTCGTGGCGGTGGACGCCGAGCCGGCGATGCTCGACCTGGTGCGGGAGAGGGCCGCCGAGAGCGGCGCGGGAGTGCGGGCGGCGCTGGCGTCGGTGGACGACGCGGGCGCGCTCGCGGAGGCGGTCGGGGCGTCGGCGGACCTGTTGTGGGCCGGGCACGTCATCCATCACGCGTCGGATCCGCAAGCGGCCCTTGAGCATCTGGCTGGTCTGTTGGCTCCGGGCGGGCGGTTGGCGATTGGCGAGGGCGGGACGGCCCCGCAGTTCCTGCCTTGGCATGTGGGCGTGGGGAAGCCGGGTCTGGAGCTGCGGCTGATCGAGGCGGGTTCGCGGCGGCTGGAGGGGGAAGGGATCGAGCACGGGTCGGCGCCGCTCGCGTACGGCTGGAACGTGGCGTTGGAGCGGGCGGGCCTGGTGGAGGTGCGCGAGGTGAACGAGCTCGTGGCGAAGCCGGCGCCGCTCGAGGGCGCGGACTTGGCGCACGCGCTGGAGTCGTTGGGCACCAAGGTGGGCTGGTTCGAGCACTACCTGAGCGAGGACGACAAGGCGGCGTGGGCGCGGCTGCTCGACGAGGGCGGCCCGGAGTGGCTGGGGCGCCGCCGGGACCTGCACCATCTGTCGATCGACACGTACTTCGTGGCCGTCAAGCCCTGAAGGCGTTGCGGCGCTAGGCGTCCGCTCAGTCGTTCTCGGAGTCGACCTCCAGTTGGAAGAGGCGTTCGAGCGCGGCGCGGGCGTACTCCTCGTCCATGTGGTCGGCGCGGGCGAAGTCGCTGAGCAGGTCGTAGCCGTCGCGCAGGCCGAGGCGGCCGAGGCGGTAGGCGGCCTCGATGCGGCCGAACCAGTGGAAGCAGTCGTCGGAGGCGAGCACGGAGTAGGCCTCGACGCCGACGTCGGGGCTGATGCCGTGCATCGCTTCGGCGGCGTCGATGCCGAGGTGGAAGTCCATGACGGACTCGACGCCTTTGACGATGCGCCACAGGGCGTTCTCGGCGTCGATGACGCTGTCCTCGGCGAGCTGCTCGGCGCAGATCAGCCGCAGCCGTACGGAGATGCGCGGGGCGTTCGCCAAGTGGCGCAGGGCCATCGCGGCGGCGGAGCCGTGGACGTCGCGGAGGGCGTGGGCGGCGCTGTGGCGCACGTACTCGTTCACCGCTTCGTCGGTGACGAGCTGCATGAGGGCGATCCCGGCGGGTCCGGCAGCGCAGTCGACGAGGGCGCAGGCGGCGTCGAGCCGGTACTTGGCGTCCACAGTGGCGTCCGCGGCGATGGCTTCGAGTGCGCGGGCGGCGTCCTCGACGCTGAAGCGGCCCATGTGCTCGGCGACCTCGAGCCGCACCTCGACATCCACATTGGACAGTCGGGCCACGGGTGAGAGGCGCATGGCCATGTCCCGGCCGCCGAGGTCGACGAGGTCCTGGATGAGCTGTATGCGCAGCTCGGCGTCGATCGCCTCGTTCTTGATGGAGCCCACGAGGTTCCTCATGGCGCGGTCGCGGCGCTGATGCGGGACGGACACGACGGCCATGCCGATCGACGGCTCGCGGGCAGCGCCGAGAGTGCCTATCGGCGGCTCGGGGGCGCCGCCCGCCGGCGCTCGGCCGAAGGGCGCGACCGAGGAATCGCGGGCGTCCTCGATGGCGGCCTCGTAGACGCCGAGACCGTTCTCGTCCTCGGAGTCGTTGCCCCAGAAGCGGGAACGCGCCCTGGCGGGCGCCGGATCGGGCTCGTCGCGCATGCGGGCGAGCTGGCGGCGGCGCTGCCATCTGCTGGTCGCCCAGGTCGCGGCTATCGCAGGGTAGAGGAGGCCGTAGCCCCACAGGCGGCTCACGTCGAGGAGCTCGACCACCGGGACGGGGGCGAGCGCGGCGGAGAAGCGGATGGTCCAAAGCTGCACTGCATTGGCGTTCGCCATACGTCGAACCTCGGGTAGAAGCGTTGCTGGCGGGGACTTCTCGGTACGGCTCCGCCGGCGACCGATGCAGGGACTGCCTCGGGCGCCGCGCGGCCTCGACGTGGGATCGACGGCGCCTTCTAGCAGGCCGCATGGGGGTGCCGGGGCATAAATCGTAGTCCCACAGCGGGATTCGGCGTCGCACAGGGTGTGCGACGGTCCACCCGCTCCCCGCTCCGCGAGCGGTTCGCCCCGTTACGGCCGCTTCGCCTTTCGCGGGCGGTGCGACCTGGGGATTTCCGGGGGCCACATCGTCTGCGGATGCCTGTACGATCGAAGTCACCCCGGTGAAGCCCAATCACCGCGACCGATTGCCCCCGAGCAGACGAGGCGTGTAGAGCGATGACGTATCCGCCCCCCGGCGGTGGGAACCCGCAGTACCAGCTGCAGCCCGAACCGCAGCAGCCCAGCGACCCGTATTCACAGGGCTACAACAGCACGCCTCCGCCCGGCAACTACTACCAGCAGCCGCCGCCGCAGCAGTACACGCAGCCGCCGAGCCAGCCGATGATGCCGCCGCAGGTCGGCGTGCAGCCCGGCTACCCTTCGGCGCCCGGCTCGATCCTGCCGCCGCCGCTCCCGCCGGCCAAGCAGGGCGGCAACCTGCCCGTGATCCTCGGTGTGGTCGTCGCGCTCGTCGTGGTCCTCGGCGTGGCCGCGGTGCTCCTCATCCCCGGCCTGGTCAACGGCGACGACGAGGACCCGCAGGCCGGCGGCGGCGACGAGACCTCCGAGAGCGCCGAACCCTCCACTGAGGAGGCTTCGAGCGAGCCGGCCACCGAGCCGAGCGAAGAGGAGACCGCCGACGCGGGCGGCGACGACGACTTCGCCACCTGGGGCACGCCCGTGAACTCGGACGAGGTCGCCGGCGGCACGCCGGAGGCGGCGGCGATCAACTACCGGATCGGCTCGGACACGGACGACGACGACCTGATGCAGGCGCAGGTGTGCGCTTCGCCGAGTTCGGCGATGCAGTCGGACCTCGACTGGGAGCTCGAGAACACGGGCTACAACTTCGGCTTCCTGCTCTGGAGCATGTCGCGCGAGGTCGACGGCGGGGTCGAGGTGTGGGTCGGCTGGACGATGGACGACAGCGCGCCGAGCAGCACCGCCGAGATGGAGGAAGGCTCCGGCTACACCTTCACGGCGATCGAGGAAGACGGCGGCTGGAAGCTCTGCGACGTGACCTGGTAACGGCCCGAGCGGCTTCGGCCGCTCGGCTTCGTTCCACCCCGCGGACCACCGAACCCGCGAACTCGTATCCGGACCAGTTATCCACAGGCCCTGATCTGGTATTTCGCGCGCCTGCCGGAAGGTTATCCACAGGCCGAAAAGTAGTTGTTGACGCTCCGGAGCGGTTCGGAGACAGTTGGTACATGACGCAGATACCGATGTACCGCACCACGACAGCCACGATGCACCGGCCGCTCGACGCGCCGCTGAACGACGCGGGCGACATGCCCGGGGACCTGCTCATGCGCTTCGAGGCCGCCTTCGAGGCGGACTTCAGCCAGGTGGCCACGGGCCGCACCGCGGCCTGGATCCACGGCTTCGACGTCCTGCCACCGGGAGCCGACCAGCGCGAGTGGCCGGTCGAGAGTTCACCTGATCCGCCGCTGGCGGACATCACGGTGATCGACGGCCTGCCGGTGACGCGCTTGGCGCGCACCCTGGTCGACTGCGCGGCCGACCTGCCGCGACTGGAGGCCGTGGCCGCCGCCGACCAGATCCTGCGGGCCGGCATCGACGCGGGCAGCCTTGCCGCCGCGCTCGAACCGGTCCACGGCGAGCGGCTGCGCCGCGCCAACGCGACACTCCTCGCGGCCGATCCGCGGTCGGAGTCGCCGATGGAGTCCTGGACGCGCTGCCTCATCGGCGACGCCGGGCTCCCGGCGCCGGTCCCGCAACTGCGGGTGCGCACGCCGAACGGGCGCTCCAAATTCCTCGACCTCGGTTGGGAGCATTGGCAGGTCGGGGTCGAGTACGACGGCATGGGCACCCATCTCGGCCTCGCCTCAGAGACCGCCGACCGCCGCCGCCACCAGGCGCTGCGGAACCTCGGCTGGGAGATCCTGGTCCTCACCGCCTCGGATGTGATGGAGCATCCGCGCCCCTGGCTGGTCAAGCTCCGCGAGATCCTCCTCGACCACGGCTGGGACCCGGACCCGAACGAACTCCGCGACGTCAACGAGCGCATCGAGGCGGTGAACCTGGCAGTGAGCCGAGCCTGATCACCTCCACGACCGGCGGGCAGGAAGGCGCCTCCCGCCCGCCGGCCGAATCGAAACCGAAGCGGGACAACCGAGCTCGAGACGCCTCGGGCACGATGTGGCAGCAGCAGACGACCGTCAGGGCCGGCACGGCGCGATCCCGCCGGTGGCGATCACCGGGTTCGTGATGGCGATCGCGGGGCGCGCGGTCCTGACCCCCGTGGGCGCAAGGCGGGTGGCGAGGGCGGGCTGGGCGGTGCCGAGCGGGTGGGAGGGTGAGGGAGAGGTGGGGTGGGGGTGGGGGGGGAGGGCCCCCGGACCCCGGGCCCTGGATCTCACGGATTGCAATCGCGGACCGGCCACGGGGCGGAGTCGGGCTAGGATCGGTGCGAGCATCGTTCGAATCGGCAGGAGCGGCAGTGGCGGAAGGGTCCTTCACCGGGTTCGCGCGCCCCGCCGTACCCACCCCGCAGGAGATCCGCGACTGGGCGCTCGACCCCTACTCGACCGCCCCCGAAGGCCGCCAGTGGGACCTCACCCAGGCCACCGACGAACTCGTCGACACCTGGCTCGACCTCGCCGCCGACGCGACCTGCCCGAAGCGCTCCTTCGCGCTCCACGTGCTCTACATCTACGCCGGCGACGCCGTGCGCACCAACTTCCGCGTCCACGCCCGCAAACGCGTCGACCGCCTCCTCGAGAAGGCGGTCGGCTGCGGCGACCAGTACGTTGAACTCTGGGCCGCCAACACCAAAGCGCTCATCCGCCAGCCGGACCTGTTCGACTACCACGAATGGTGCAACGGCGGGCTGGTGCGCAGGCCCCGGCGACTCAACCCCGGTCCGACGAGAAAGTAAGCGCCCGATGACGTCAAAGACGAAGCCTGCGAGCCACCGATGACGCACGACCCGAACATGCGCGTCTCCAACGCCGAACGCGAAGCGATCATCGCCAAGCTCCACGCCGCCACCGAGGAAGGCCGCCTCGACCTCGACGAGTTCGCCGACCGCTCCCGCCAGGCCTACGAGGCCCGCACCTACGGCGAGGTCGAGCGCCTCCTCGCCGACCTGCCCGACAACCAAGCCCTCGCCGTCCCCACCGCCAAGCGCCCCGTCCCCGCGGGCCCCGCCGAGCTGCGCCTCAAGCCGACCGGCTCGTCCGTGAAGCGCGACGGCGACTGGGTCGTCCCGCCGAAGGTCATCATCAACGCCACCGGCTCCTCGGTGAAGCTCGACTGCCGCCACGCGGTGATCCACACCGACACCGTCGACCTCGACGTGAAACTCCTCGGCTCCTCCCTCACCGTCGTCCTCCCCGAAGGCGCGTACGCCGTGGACGACAACACCGAAGTCTTCGGCAGTTCCGTGAAGAACCGCGCCACCTACAAAGGAGGCACGGCAATCCGCTTCTCGGTCTCCGGCAAGGCGACGGGCAGTTCCGTGCAGTTCCGCCACGAGCGCCGATTCCTCTGGTGGCGCTGGTGATCGCACCTGCCGCAATGCCTGGAATTCACTGAATATCCACTCGCTGGAACGTCCTTTGTAACGGGCGCATAACAGTCATGCCTGATCCCGGCAATCTCCTCATATGAGGGTTTACAGCGAACGAGCCTCGCAATAGGCTCGTTTCCGTGCGCCGCGGCGCGGGGCGGTCCGCCGTCCCCGCCGGAGCACTCACCCACGGCGCACGTCCCCCTTGAGAGGAGCTCAACGCATGGGATCTCCGTCCCTCCGTAGGCGAAGTCGCGCATCGACGCGCGCCCGAGCCAGAACCAGAGCCGTACTGGCGGCCGCGGCCGTCCCGCTGGTGGCCGTCGCGCTCACCACCGCCGCCGCACCGGTCTCGGCCGAGCCCGCCGCGCTCCCCGAGGTCACGCCCGAATACTTCAAAGAGGCCGCGGCGCTGCCGGTCGACTACAAGGACGGCAACTACATCGTCCAACTCGCCGCCGACCCGATCGCCACCTACGAGGCCACCGCGCCCGCCGAGGGCGAGACGATCGACTTCGGGGCCTCCGCGGTCCAGGACTACCGCGAGACCCTCGCCGACGAGCGCGAAGCGGTCATCGCCGAATACGACGTGGACGCGACCGCCGAGTACGACACCGTCCTCAACGGCTTCGCCGCGAACCTCACCGCCGCCGAAGCCGAAGAACTGGCCGCCAGCGACGAGGTCGCCGCGGTCGTCCCCGAAACGATCTACCAGCCGACCGGCGCCGTCGACACCTCCGGCTTCCTCGGCCTCTCCGGGGGCAACGGCTCCTGGGAAGAAGAGTTCGGCGGCCCGAAGGACGCCGGCGAAGGCGTCATCGTCGGCGTCCTCGACACCGGCATCTGGCCCGAGAACCCGGCCCTCGCCCCGCTCTCCGAGCCGCGCCCCGACCAGGACGTCATCGACGCCAAGTGGAACGGCGAGTGCGTCACCGGCGTCGACGAGGACCCCGCCAACAACGTCGAGTGCAACAACAAGCTCATCGGCGCCCGGTACTTCGACACCTGGGGCTACGCCGAGGACGGCTTCGCCTCGCCCCGCGACCAGGACGGGCACGGCACCCACACCGCCACGACCGCCGCGGGCAACTACAAGACCAGGGTCGAGATCGACGGCGAGAAGATCGGCACGTTCTCGGGCATGGCCCCCGCCGCCCGCGTCGCCGCTTACAAGGTCTGCTGGGGCGGCTGCCCCGGCGCCGACCTCGTCGCCGGCATCGAAGCGGCCGTGAACGACGGCGTCGACGTCATCAACTTCTCCATCGGCTCCACCGGCACCCCCGAGTTCGTCGACTCCGTGTCGCTCGCGTTCTTCAACGCGGCCGCCGCGGGCGTCTTCGTGGCGGCCAGCGCCGGCAACGACGGACCCACCTCTACTGTGGACCACCAGGAGCCGTGGGTGACCACGGTCGCGGCGTCGACGCACGACCAGACGTTCCGCACCGAGGTCGAGTTCGGCCGCGAGGAGATCCCCGCGGCCGCTCTGGTCGGCGAGGCCAAGTGGTACGTGAAGAACGCGGTCGACGCGGCGTACGACGGGACCGACCCGGAGGCGGCGGCCCGCTGCGACGCGGGCACGCTGGACCCGGCGAAGGCCGAGGGCTTCGCGATCGTCTGCGTGCGCGGGAACCTGTTCAGCGCCAACGCCGATCAGGTGCACGCCGCCGGCGGCGTGGCCCTGATCGTGCGCGACCAGTACGAGCGCGGTCCGGCCGCGACGGTCACGTCGCAGGCGGTGCCCGTGGTGCACGTGAACTACGAGGACGGCCTGGCCCTCGCGGAGTGGGTGGACTCGAAGTCGAACCCGCGCATCGAGGTCGAGACGTCTGAGCTGGACTACCAGAACGCGCCGAGCATGGCGGCGTTCTCGTCGAACGGTCCGGCGCTGGCGGCGGAGCAGAACCTGCTGAAGCCGGACATCACGGCTCCGGGCGTGGAGATCCTGGCGGGCATCACGCCGTTCAACCACGCGGGGAACGACTTCGCGTCGAACCAGGGCACGTCGATGTCGAGCCCGCACATCGCGGGTCTGGCGGCGCTGCTGAAGTCGGCGCACCCGGAGTGGTCGCCGATGGCGGTCAAGTCGGCGATCATGACGACGGCGTACCAGACGGACCAGGACGGGGACCCGATCCAGCGCGGCGGCGCGGACGCGACGCCGTTCGACTACGGGGCCGGTCACGTCGACGGCCAGGCGATGTTCGATCCGGGCCTGGTCTACGAGTCGAACCCGACCGAGTGGATCCAGTACATCTGCGGCACGCCTGAGGCGTCGAAGGTGCAGTCGTACTGCGACGCGCTGGGTGCGATCGACCCGTCGCAGCTCAACTACCCGTCGATCACGGTGGCGGAGCTGACCGGTTCGTACCAGGTGACGCGCACGGTGACGAACGTGTCGGAGAAGAAGAGCACCTACAAGGCCGAGATCACGGCTCCGGCGGGCTTCGAGGTGTCTTCGGACGTCACGAAGTTCACGCTGAAGCCGGGCGAGTCGGCGACGTACACGTTGACGATCACGCGCACTGACGCGGCGTTCGACGAGTGGGCGTTCGGTGATGTCACGTGGGTGGAGAAGAAGGGCACCCGGACGGTGCACGAGGTGCGTTCGCCGATCGTGGTCAAGCCGGTGCAGCTGGCGGCCGCGGACGAGGCGAGCTTCACGGGCGCTTCGGGTTCGGCGACGCTGTCGGGCACGTCGGGCTTCGACGGTTCGCTGGGGGCTTCGGTGTCGGGTCTCGTCGCGTCTGAGGTGAAGACGGCTTCGCTGTCGGACCCGGACTCGTCGACGTTCCCGTCGGAGGCGCCGGTGGAGAGCTCGCACGCGGTGTCGTACGAGTTCACGACGCCGGAGGACGCGGCGCTGGTGCGCTTCTCCACTTTCGATGCGGATCACCCGGCGGGTACGGACCTGGACCTGTTCGTGTACACGAAGGACGCTGACGGCACGTTGACGCTCGTGGGCAATTCGGCCTCGGGCGGTTCGAACGAGACGGTGTCGCTGCCTGGCGGCTACACCTTCGTGGTGTTCGTGGACGAGTGGGCCGGGCCTTCGCCGCTGGACGCGAAGCTCCACGCGTGGGTGGTCCCGGCCGCCGACGCGGGGAACCTCGCGGTGGATCCGGCTGAGCAGACGGTCGCCATGGGCGATGAGTACTCGGTGGGTCTGACGTGGTCGGGCCTGGCCGAGGGGCAGCGGTTCCTCGGCACGGTGAACTACGCCGCGGACGGCTCGGCGATCGATTCGACGATCGTGAGTATCGCTACCTGATCGGTTGAGCCGCAGGGCTTGACGTGATCGAAGCGCCCGTCGTGGCGGCCGGGGCCGGAAGGCCTTTGGTCCGCTGCGGCGGGCGTTTCGCGTTCTACCGTCCACAAGCCCCCACCCACCCGAGGGGTCCGGGGTCCGGGGTCCGGGGTCGATGGTTGCGCCCGGGTCCGACAGGAATCGGCCGCGAGCGCCTGGTCGGCTCGAAGTTCACCCGAACGGTTGACCTCGTTTCAATGTTCCCGTTAACATTGAGTCGTTTCAATCCTTCGATTCAGGACAAGGCGGTCTTCCATGCAACGGAAGCGCACCACCCTCATAGCCGCGACCGGCGCGGTCGGCCTCGCCGCCGCGGCGCTCGCGATCATCGCTCCCTCGGCGCTCGCCGAACCCGGCGGCGGCCACGCGTACGGCCACGACCGGCAGGACTGCGCTCTCGAGGCGCCTGGCACGCTCGGCGGCGATCTTGGCGCGCACGACCCGGGCCTGTTCGCGCCGTGCACCGACGGCGAGCCCTGGTACGTGTTCGCCACCGGCTGGGGCCCGCTCGGGGACGGCAACGTCACCATCCGCTCCTCCACCGACGACGGCGCGACCTGGAACTACGTCGACACCGTGTGGGACGCGAAGCCCCAGTGGCTCAAGGACGCCGTCCCCGGCGTCGACAACATCTGGGCGCCCGAGATCCACTTCGACGAGGCCCAGGACAAGTTCTACCTGTACTACTCCGCTTCCACGTTCGGCCAGCAGCGCTCGGTCATCGGCCTCGCCACGAACACCACGCTCGACCCGGCCGACGACGACTACGAGTGGGTCGACGAAGGCCAGGTGTGGGAGTCGAACCAGGGCGACCCGTACAACGCGATCGACCCGACCATCCTCGAAGCCGGCGGCAAGCACTACATGGCGTACGGCTCCTGGTGGCAGGGCATCTACATGCTCGAGCTCGACTGGCCCTCGGGCACAGTGAAGAGCGGCGCGACCCCGGCCCACATCGCCGGGCGCGGCGGCGCGGGCATCGAGGCGCCCGTGCTGACCGAGCACGGCGGGTACTACTACCTCTTCACCTCGTGGGACGTCTGCTGCGCGGGCGCGGACTCGACGTACAACATCCGCGTCGGCCGCTCCACCTCGCCGACGGGCCCGTTCGTCGACGCGAACGGCGTGGCCCTCACCGACGGCGGCGGCACGCTCGTCCTCGGCGCCCACGGCGACTACGTGGCCACAGGCGGGCAGTCGATCTCCAACGGCCTCATGGCGTACCACTCGTACCACGAGGACGGCCACTTCGACCTCGGCATCGAGAAGATCGAGTGGAACGCCCAGGGGTGGCCGGTCCTCGACGGGGTCTAGGCCGAGCGCGCGAACTCGACGGAGTCCGCGGCTGAGAGCTTGGACGTCGCCCAGGACAACGCAGGCGACCTGGACGGTCAGCGCTGCAAGAGCATCGTTGCGGCCCGCCCGGATCGGACCGCACCGCATCACCGCATCGCATCGCATCGCACTGCACTGCACTGCATCACCGCACTGCACTGCACCGCACCGCACCGCACCGCACCGCGAATAGCCGTCCACAAACCCCCACCCACCACAAGAGGGGAAAGATCGTCGGGCCCGGCCGCTCCAGCGTCACACCCGGCCCCGACAAGAACCGGCCCGAACACCGGCCGGCCCGCGAGAATCCACTCGAAAGAGTGAACAGAGCGGGGCCGCGATCCATTGGATCGCGGCCCCGCTTTCGCTTGCGGCCCTATGCGTAAGGGTCGTCGTCGATGGCGCGGATGCCCCAGATCTCCTCGTCCTCCTCGAGCCAGTCCCGGTGCTCGCCCTCGGCCTGCTGCTCACCGCCCATGCCGCGGCCGCCGCCACCGCCCATGCCGCCCATCATGCCGCCGCCACCGCGGCCGCCGGCCGACATCGAGCCGGCGCCCCCTGCGCCGCCGCCCTCCAACGTGGAAGAAGCCGGACCGACAGGGAACGAACCGCCGCTGCCGAGGGTCGACCCGCCGCTGGCGAGACCACCGCTGACGCCACCCGGCGGCACCAGGCCGCCGCCTCCGCCGCCGCCCGCACCGCCCGTGTCGGGCGAGGGCGGTTCGGAGCCCGGCTGGAACCCGCCCGAGCCGGCGTCCAGGCCGCTGTAGGTGTCCCCGTACATGTCCGAGGCCTCCCGGAAGCTCGACGGGTTCGACGGCTTCGCCTCCGGCGTGAAGGTCCCCGCCGACTCCTCGGCGTTCTCCCACCGGTTGATGACGTCCTCGTTCGCGATCCGCGACCGCGACTCGTAGTCCTCCATGCCGTCGACCATGTCGCCGCTGATCTCGTTGTTCGCGTCGGCCTGCGCCCACGCCGCCGCCTGCTCCCGCGTGGGCGGCGGCTTCTCGTGCTTGAACTTGTCCATGTAGTACTGGGTCTGGTTCTCGACGTAGTTGCGCGTCTCTCGCAGGTAGTCACTGTCGAAACCGCCGAGTTCCAGCAGCGAGCCGAGAAGCCCGCCCGAGTGCCCGCACCCGTCCGTCACATCGCATGAGCCGCTGCGGAACGGCGGCCGCACATGCACGAACGGGTCGGTGTACATCCGTTCGAGGTCCGAGATCCAGTACAGCGGCGCCGGATACGGCAGCTCCCCCGAGGCGCCGCCCTGCAGCCCGTAGAACTCGTCGGCCTTCTGCTCCAGCAGCCCGACCGCGCCGGAGGAGAGGTCGCCGATGTCGTCGCAGACCGACGCGCAGTTCGCCATCACCACCTCGACCTGCTCGGCGAACGCGTCGAAGTCGTCGCCCTGCCAGTGCTCCGAGAGGTCCCGCAGGCCCGCCTTGAGCATCGGGGCGATCCCGGTCGTCGGGTCGGTGTCGAAGCCGTCCTTGAACTCCTGCCAGCGCGTGCTGATCGCCCTGAGCGCGTAGTTGTCCGGGTTGTCCGGGCGCACTTGGGAGACGAGCGACTGGATGGCGTCCTGGCTCGGCGCGGCCGTGCCGGCGGTGACGACGGTCAGGTTGTTGACCTGGCCGGCCTCGGGGATCGCGGAGACGAGCTTGATCCAGGCGGCCTCGGCCGGGTTCACACGGTTCTCGCAGGTCGTGTGCGGGCAGGGGGCGCCTGAAAGGAAGAGGGCTTCGGCGTCCATGCGCTGGTACTCGAACTCGGCGGAGTTGTCGGGGGCGGCGCCGCCCTCCCACTCCTCGCGTTCGTAGGACTGCCGGCCCTGGTGGTCCCGGTCCTCGTCGTCCTCGTGGTCCTTGCCCTCTTCTTGGTCTTCCTCTTCGTCGTCTTCCTCGTCCTCGTCCTCGTCGTCTTCCTCGTCTTCGTCGTCCGGGTCGTCGTCCTCTTCGTCCTCGTCCTCGGAGTCGCCGTCTTCGTCCTCTGGGGACTCCTCGTCGGCGTCCTCTTCGGCCGCGTCGGGGTCGACCGGGTCGTCGCCGTCCTCGGGGGCCGGCGTGGTCTCCGATTCGGCCCGGTCGGGGTCGAGGGCGCCGTCCGGGTCGAGCTCGTCGTCGTAGTTCGGCGCGTCGCCGAGGTCCGGGTCCTGCGGCTGGGTCTGGTTCTGCTGCTGGGTGTCGGACATGGCGCTCAGTCCCTACCGCGCGAAAGGTGGACGGCGGAGGTCTCGTCGTCCTCGACGGCGCGCTGGGAGACGCCGTCGAGGGTGGCGATGATGCCGGTCAGGTCCGCGCGCAGGTCCTGGAGGTTGCTCCAGGTCTGGCGGTGGAACTCGCGGTAGGCCTCGCGCGCGGTCGTCGCGCTGTCGAGGAGTCCGAATCCCGGTTCGACGCCCAGCTCGTTGCCGTTGCGCATCTGGTCGATGAGGGATTCGAGGTAGTCCAAGCGGCCCTGCGCGATCTCGCGGAACACCGCGAGGGCCTCGGGGTCGACGGAGCGATCGGACACTGGGTCACACTCCAAGGGGGAAGGTTAGGTCCAAAGCGAACTCAATTCTAACCACCGAGCGCAATACCTTGGGTACTCAGAGTTGCGGCATTTGTCCGGATAGGACCATTCTCGAACCCGAGAAAGAATGGTAAGTTTTCCTTATTCGATCGCATTGTTCGATCACTGCCGGGGATCCGCGATTCACTGTTCCCCCAGCGAGCACATTCGACACTCTGTCAACTTCGGACACAATGAAGAAAACGGGCCCGCATTCGCGGACCCGCTTCAAACGTCACTCTTCAGTGCGAAGCCGTATCAGGCGTCGACCCTTTCGGGGGCCGGCTCCGACTCGCGCATGTTCTCCGGCGGCGGGGCCACGAACTTGTAGCCGACCTGCCGCACCGTGCCGATCATCGACTCGTACTCGCTGCCGAGCTTGGCGCGCAGGCGCCGCACATGGACGTCGACCGTGCGGGTGCCGCCGAAGTAGTCGTAGCCCCACACCTCGCGCAGCAGCTGCTCGCGGGTGAAGACCCGGCCGGGGTGCTGGGCCAGGAAGCGCAGGAGCTCGAACTCCTTGTAGGTGAGGTCGAGCGGGGTGCCCTTGAGCTTGGCGGCGTAGGTGTCCGGGTCCACGGTGAGGTCCCCGGCGCGGATCACGGCCGGGCCGGCGGCGGTCGCCGCGTTCGGCTTGCCCGTGGCCAGGCGCAGGCGCGCCTCGACCTCGGCGGGGCCGGAGGAGGCGAGCAGGAAGTCGTCCACGCCCCAGTCCGCCTGCAGCGCGGCCAGACCGGCCTCAGTGACGATGGCGTAGAGGGGCACGGTCAATCCGGTGGCCTGCAGGACGCGGCAGGTGGCGCGCGCGTCGGCGAGGTCCGACCGGGCGTCGACCATGACGGCGTCGGGGCTCGGGCCGCTCAGGAGCGCCCGCACGTCGCGGCCGGCGTAGCGCGCGCGGTGGGGCAGCAGTTCCAGCGAGGGCAGGATCGACTCAGGGGACTCCGGAACGGGGTTGGAAGTGAGGATGAGAATTTCCACAGCAGTCCTCCGCTGGTTGGTGAGCACACGCGACTATCGCTCTTCCCGGCTTCGGCGGCGGGCGGGCTTACATGCGGTAGGTGGAGTCCTGGCCAAGTGTAAACGGTCACCACTCAAAAGACCAGCGTCACCGCCGTGAAACCTCACCATGCGAGACGGCGCGGCGCTAGGACTCCGACAAGTCGCGTTCACCGGACCGACACGGACCGGTCACGACCCGGCCCCGCACCGTTGGCCCGCAGCTCGATCCGCGGGCCCCGTCCCGAGCCCCTGTGCGGCGAGGTCGATCAGGCCCGCTCGCCGCGTCCACATGATGGGATGAGCGCGGGCCGGACGACGATCCGGCACCGCCCCCGCCTGACCGGACGCGGCGGCACCCGCCGGACCCGCGACCGTCCGCAAGGGTGACTCATGGCGAAGGACGCGAGCCCTGATTTCCTGCTGCCGTAGGCTGTGGACGTGTCGTACAGCCGACCCGACGAGACCTGGGGCTACGAGCCTCCCGAGCCGCCGGGCCCCAGCGAGGGCCCCGCGTGGGGCGACGCCTACGCCGGAACCGCCGACGCCGGCGCCCCCGACGAGCGCGGCGGACCCGAGGCGCCCCGCGGACCGGGAGCCCCTCCCAGCCGCACCGAGCGCCGCCGCGCCGCCGCCCGCTCCCGCGAGACCGGCGCCCGCAACACCGGCTCGTACCGGACCGCGGGCCCCGGCGGCGAAGCGGACCACACCCTCCCGCCGCCCAGCCCCGCGCTCCTGCACCGCCTCCCCGCCATCGCGGTCACCATCGTCATCAGCGCCGGGCTCGTCCTCGGCACCCAGCTGGAGCGCCCCGCCTACGCCGCCGGGATCGCCGTCCTCCAACTCGCCACCGTGGGCCTGGTGACCTGGCTGCGGAAGATCGACGGCGCCTGGGTCCCCCTCGCCGTCGCCTCGGGCCTCGCGATCGCCGCGGACGCGGCCGCCGTCGCCTGGACGCCCGTGTCGCTCGTCCCGATCACCGTGCTCCTCGCGCTCGCGTTCGGCGTCGCCGTCGCCGCGCAGCTCATTCGCCGCACCCACGTCGGCGTCACCGAGAACCTCGGGTTCACGATGCTGCTCGGCGTCGCCGTGTGCGGCTACGCCTGCTACATCGCGCTCTCGCGCCTGGGCTCCGCGCCGCCCGCCATGTACTCGGCGGTCGTCGCGGCCGGCACCGCGATCCTCGCCGCACGGGCCGTCGACCTCGTCATGCCCGACCCGCGCATCAACCGGCAGGTGACGCGCGGCGCGTTCGGCATCGTCATCGGCACCATGTGCGGCACCGCCTCCGCCGCGTACGCCGGGCTCGTCATCGAGGGCCCCGAGCCGTCGCACGCCGCGATCGGCGGGCTCCTCATCGCGCTCACCGCGGTCCTCGCCGACCTCGCGTGCGGGTACACGTCCGCATCCCGTCGCATCGACGGCGTGGGCGCGGCCCCGAACCCGGTGGTCAGCGCCGCCGGGCCGCTCCTCGCGTTCGCCGTCACCGGCCCCGTCGTGTACTTGTTGTCGGCCTATTACATGATCGACTGACGCATTCAGTCCGCTCTGGCGCACGCCGCCGGCCGCACATCCGCACAGGAGACACCCTGGTGAAGATCCTCCGCCGCCTCCTCATCACCCTCGTCATCGTCGCCGCCGTCCTCGCCCTCGGCGACCGGGTCGCGAACGCGCTGGTCGAGCGGCGCATCGCGACCGAGGTGGCGAACACCGCCGCCGAGCACGGCGCCTACTCCGACCAGAAGCCCGACGTGACGATCCACGGCTGGCCGTTCCTCACCCAGGCCTGGACCGGCGACTTCGGGCAGATCGACATCTCGCTCAAGGACGTCGGCTCCAACGGGCTCACCTTCCCCTCGCTCGACCTCGTCGCGCACGACGTGGACGCCGACTGGCGCAAGCTCAGCGACGGCGGCGACGCCGTCGCGCAGACCCTCGACGTCAGCGGTTCCGTCTCGGTCGACTCGATCGAGGCGATCATGGCCGAGCAGACCGGCTACGACCTGCAGATCGACGAGGACGGCACCGCCTCGCTCGTCGGCTCGCAGGAACTCCTGGGCGTCGAGGTCGAACTCGAGGCCACCGGGACGTTCGAGTTCGGCGACAACGCGCTCACGTTCACGCCCGACGCCGTCGAATCCCTCACCGAGGGCCTGCCGCCGCAGGTGCAGCCGCTGGTCGACCAGGCCGCCTCCGAGTTCGAGACCACGGTCGATCTGCCCGAACTGCCATATGGGATCCAGCTTTCCGAGATCGCGTTCGACGGGGACGTCGTGACCGTCTCCGGGACCGCCCAGGACGTCGTCCTCACCTGATCCACCTGCGGTTTCACCGCCCGCCCGCGCGTCACGCGGGCGGGCACCCGGAGGCGTCGGACCGTCGCTCTGGGTCTTCGTCACAGTCCGCATCGCGAGAACGGGTATGGATTCGGCCCGGGAAGTCTGCTAGCGTTCCAGCCATGCGCAAGCCGATGCTCACCAAGCGGCGCGCGATCGACTACTGCATGATCGCGACCACGCTCTGTCGAATGCCCTAGGCGACCAGCCAGGCCCCATGAGGCCGAACGGCGGTCGCCGCATTGCGGCCCAGCGTGCGCGAACTCCAGAGCAAGGCTTGCGACTCACACAACCCCGATACCCGCTCGAGAGAGCGGGATTCTCGAGTGTGACGTCGACATCGGCTTGAATCCAGGACCATCCGTCCCGGACGATCCCTGCTCAGCTGCGAGAAGCAGCATTCCGCCCCGCTTCGCATCACGACCTGGGCTCGCTCTCGAACCTCGAAACTCAAAGTCTCATTTACGTTCAGGAGAGAACAAGCCATGGCTCGTGAAGACGTGCTGGTCACCGCCGATTGGGCGGAAGAGAACCTCGACACCCCCGGAGTCGTGTTCGTCGAAGTCGACGAAGACGCCTCCGCCTACGACTACGGCCACATCAAGGGCGCGGTGAAGATCGACTGGAAGGACGACCTCCAGGACCCGATCCGCCGCGACTTCGTCAACCAGGAGCAGTTCTCGCAGCTCCTTTCCGAGCGCGGGATCTCGAACGACGACACCGTCGTCCTCTACGGCGGCAACAACAACTGGTTCGCGGCCTACGCGTACTGGTACTTCAAGCTGTACGGCCACGAGGACGTCAAGCTCCTCGACGGCGGCCGCAAGAAGTGGGAGCTCGACGCCCGCGACGTGACCGCCGAGGTCGTCAAGCGCGAGCCCACCAACTATGTCGCCAAGCCCCTCAACTGGGACCTGCGCGCCAAGCGCGACGAGGTCGAGGCCGCCATCGGCGTCAAGAACCTCATCGACGTGCGCTCCCCCGACGAGTACGCCGGCCGCCTCCTGGCCCCGGCCCACCTCCCGCAGGAGCAGTCCCAGCGCGCCGGCCACATCCCCACCGCGCTCAGCGTGCCGTGGAGCAAGGCCGCCAACGAGGACGGGACCTTCAAGTCCGAGGCCGAACTGCGCGAGCTCTACGTCGGCGACGCCGGCCTGGACGAGTCCAAGTCGACCATCGCCTACTGCCGCATCGGCGAGCGCTCCAGCCACACCTGGTTCGCGCTCCGCGAGCTCCTCGGCTACGAGGACGTGAAGAACTACGACGGCTCCTGGACCGAGTACGGCTCGCTGGTCGGCGTGCCGATCGCCCTCGGCGACGAGCCCGGCACCAAGTAACACCGGCGACGGTACTGAAAGGAACAACCATGTCTGACAGCTGCGCTGCACCCGACCAGGACGCGGCCCTGCCGGCGTCGGTCGACATCGAGAAGGAGACCGTGCTCACGGGCACCGTCGTGAACGACGAGGGCGAACTCGTGCAGGGCGCGTACGTGCGCCTGCTCGACGGCTCCGGCGAGTTCACCGCCGAGGTCGTGACCGGTGAAGGCGGCCAGTTCCGCTTCTTCGCCGCCCCCGGCAAGTGGACGCTCCGCGCGCTCTCGCGCTACGGCGACGCCACCGGCGAGGTCGAGGCCGACCGCGGTCTCAACGAGACCAAACTGGCCGTGAGCCGCTAGACCCACGACCACCGAGACCGACCGGGGCGATTCAGCTCGTAACCCAGTCTGAAGGGCGGGGCCGCTTTCGCGGCCCCGCCTTTTGCGTTGCCGCCCAGCGATGAGGGCCCGGCCGCCGTCGCGGCCGGGCCCGTTCGTGTTCGTCGGTCTAGCTCAACTGGTAGGAGCTGGTCCGGTTGGCCCAGCCGCCCGCGGCGGTGTCGAGGTTGGCGAGGGCGTCGATCCAGGTCGACGAGGTCCCGGTAGCGGAGTCGTTGTCGAACAGCTTGACGTCGCAGGAGTTGTAGGTGCGCACCGAGCTGGCCTTGTTGGTGAAGGACCCCATGCGGGTGATCGTGAACTCGACCGGCGTGTACGCGGACGAGCAGGTGTAGGCGCCCGGCACGGTCAGGGTGTGGGTGCCGGAGGAGGTCCCGTAGTTGGTGTCGCCGTACATGCGCACCAGGACGGTGTCCGCCTGGAGGCCGACCGAGCTCGCCGCGAGGGCCTCTTCCGGAGTATCGGCGCAGGTGAGCTCTTCGCGAACGATGTTGTAGACGCAGTCGTCGCCGGTGGTCTCGGCGTTCGCGGCGGAAGGCGCGAGCGCCAGCGCGCCCGCCGCGAGGGCGAGCGAGAGCGCCGCCCCGGTCTTGACGCGGCGGCGGAGCGGGGTGTTGCGGATTGTGGGTTCAGCCATGCCGGAACCGTAAGCGCCCCAATGGATACGGAAGCGCTTTCAGATCGCACACGGCGCGTATACGAAACGGCCCGGTCGCGTTCGCGGCCGGGCCTTTCCGTGTGCGGCTAGCTGACCTGGAACGAGCCGGCCCGGTTGGCCCAGCCGCCGGCGGCGGTGTTCAGGTTGGCGAGGTTGTCGATCCAGGTCGACGAGGTGCCGGTGGCGTCGCTGTTGTCGAAGAGCTTGACGTCGCAGGAGTGGTACGTGTGCGCGGAGCTGGCCCGGTTGCTCCAGCCCGCGGAGCCGAGGTTGACGACGGTGAACTCGATCGGCGTGTACGCCGCGGTGCAGTTGTAGGTGCCGTCCACGGTCAGCGTGAACGTGCCGTTGGAGGTCCCGTAGTTGGCGTCGTCGTACAGCCGCACCAGGGTGCTGGTGGCCTGGATGCCGACGGCGTCGGCGGCGATGGCCGCTTCGGGGGTGTCGGAGCAGGTGAGCTCGTCGCGGGTGAGGTTGTAGACGCAGTGATCGCCGGCGGTCTCGGCGTTCGCGGCGGAGGGTGCGAGGACGAGCGCGCCGGCGGCGGCCGTGAAGGAGAGCGCGACGGCGACCATGGCGCGCTTGCGGTCGGAGGAGCCGGAGTGCTTCGTGATGCGTTTGACCATGTCCGAACTGTATGTGGCGCAGTGGATACGAAAGCAACTTCAGATCGCATACGCGGCGTATAACATGGAGCGACCCCTCGTCGCGAACACTTGTGCACCCCGCCGGCCGGAGGAGTCCCGTATGGAGTTCCGGATGCTCGGACCACTTGAAGTGCTCATCGACGGGGTTCCCGTCCATTTGGGAGGGAGTCGTCAGCAGACGGTGCTGGGTGTGCTGCTGACGAACGCCGGGCGCCCGCTGCAGCGGCGCCGGCTGGGCAGTCTGGTGTGGAACGACCCGCCGCCTTCGGCGGGGCCGAACCTGCGGACTTATCTGCGGCGCTTGCGGTCGGCGCTGGTCGATCCGCTGTCGCTCGAGTCGCGGCTGGTGTCGGACCGGCGGCAGGTCACGTTGCGGACGGAGCCGGGCGAGCTCGATCTCGAGGTCTTCGAGGAGTCGTGCCGCGCGGCGGATCGCGCGCGCGAGGCGGGCGACGCGGCCGCGGCGGTCGGCCTGTACGACCGGGCGCTGCGGTTGTGGCGGGGGAATCCCCTCGACGGCATCGATGTCGACAACCCGTTGTACGCCAAGGCGGTCGAGCTCACGGAGCGGCGCTATGCGGTGGAGTCGCGGCGGTGGGGGCTGCTCGTCGAGTCCGGTGATTTCGGGGCGGCGATCGGCGAGCTTCGGGCCGCGGTCCTCGCGAATCCGTTCCGCGAGCGGCTTGCGGAACTGCTGATGCTCGCGTTGTACAAGGACCACCGGCGCTGGGAGGCGCTGCAGGTTTTCACGGAGACGCGCGATCTCATGGCGAACTCGCTCGGCCTGGAACCGGGGCCGGAGCTCCAACGCACGCACCGGCGCATCCTGGACGACGATGTGCCGTCGTGACTTGGTGATCGCGGGTTTGGCGGGCGGCTCTTTCCGTCAAAGAGGGGGCCTCCCCTCCCCCGCCCCCTCACCCACCCACCCCTGTGAATGCCGCTGTTCAGCGCGGCAGCTTCTGTGTCGCTGTGTCGCAGCAGGAAGTGCGCCGCCGATCGCGGCTGGCTGCCGCGAATCGACTCCGTTCGTTTGCCTTCGCGCGCTTCGGCTTGCGCCGTCGGTCCGCCGCCGGCCGGCGGACCGGCGGTGGTGCGGTTACTTGTTCAGGTCCTTGTAGCGGGCCGTCTTGGTGACCGGGTCGTAGAAGCCGGCCGGGGTGCGGAGGATGACGTTGATGCGGTTCCAGGCGTTGATCTGGGCGCACATCGCCACCAGGGCCGCGATCTGCTCGTCGTCGTAGTGCTTGCGCACGAGCTCCCAGGTCTCCTCGCTGACGCCGTGCGGGTTGTCCGCGATGCGCGCCGACTCCTCGGCGAGGGCGAGCGCGGCGCGCTCGGCCTCGGTGAAGGCCGGAGCCTCGCGCCAGACGGTGACCAGGTTGAGGCGCTCGGGGTCGTCGCCGGCGTGGACGGCGTCCTTGTAGTGCATGTCCACGCAGTAGCCGCAGCCGTTGATCTGGCTGACGCGCAGCTTCAGCAGTTCCATGGTGGTGTGCGGGACCGGGCCCGTGTGGAACAGCTTCTCGTTGGCGAGCATGTTCTTGTAGAAGTGCTTGGCGAACTCGGTCTCGGTGAAGGCGAGTCGGGGTTCCATGATGCTTCCTTCCTACTGGTCGGCCTGCGTGGTGCGCAGGCCGGCGAACTTCTGGGGATTGCGGAGGTAGTCGACCGTGGTGATGCGGCCGTTCTCGATGCCGAGGGCGATGACGCCGTCGACGATGCCGCCGCCCACCGTGATGAGGGCGGGGCTGCCGTTGATGACGATCGGGCGGTGGGCGCGGTCGGCGTACTTCTGCGAGACCCCCACCAGGAAGCGCGCGACCTTGTCGGCGCCGTGGATCGGGTTGCGCGCGGCCCGGACCAGCCCGCCGCCGTCAGAGGTGAGGACCGCTTCGGGGTCGAGCAGTTCGAGCAGGCCGTCCAGGTCACCCGAGCGGGTCGCCTGCGAGAAGGCCTCGACCACGGCGCGGTGCGCCTCCGGGTCGACGTCGAAGCGGGGCTTGCGCTCCTCGACGTGCTCGCGGGCGCGGCTCGCGAGCTTGCGGCAGGCCGCGGGACTGCGACCGAGCGCCGTTCCGACCTCGTCGAAGGTGAGGCCGAAGACGTCGTGGAGGACGAACGCGGCGCGCTCGGCCGGGCTCAAGGTCTCGAGGACCACGAGCATCGCCCAGGACATGGAGTCCGCGAGGCTCACCGAGTCGGCCGGGTCCGGGGCGGTCTCGACCGGCTCGGGCAGCCAGGGCCCGACGTACGCCTCCCGGCGGGTGCGGGCCGATCGCAGCACGTCGAGCGCGAGGCGGGAGGTCGCGGTGACGAGCCAGCCCGTGAGGTCTTCGATCTCGTCGAGGTCCGTGCGCTGGAGCCGGATCCAGGCGTCCTGGACGACATCCTCGGCCTCGGCGACCGAGCCGAGGAGGCCGTAGGCGACGCCGAAGAGGCGCGGGCGCAGCGCTTCGAAGTGCGCGAGCGCGCTGGTGGTGGGAGGCGCCTCGGCGGGTGCCTCGGTGTGGTGCGCTTCCGTGCGGTTCATGCGAGGAGGACGGGGCATGGTTCAAGAGTGTGACATCGAATCGCAGATTGTGACCGCCATCTCACGGAAGACGTAGGGCAGACTGGTCTCGTGTTCTCGAACCTCTCGGCGCGCTGGCGCCGCCGCCTGCGCGTCGCGGTGGTCCTGTGGGCGGTGCTGCTGCTCGCGCTGGCGTTCGCGGGCTCCCGCGCGACCGTGCGCGAGCAGGTCGACGCGGGCGGAGCCCGCGGGCTCCTCGACGCCGCGATCGGCGAAGCGGCGGCCGCGTTCACGGGCGCGGCGGTGCTCGCGGTCGGGCCGCTGACCTGGGACGAGTGCAACGTGACGCCCGTGCGGGAAGGCCTCTCGCTCGAACGGACCCTCCAGGTCTCCGGCGCGACGGTCGACCACGTCGCCTCCCTCACCGACCGCTTCTCGCTGCGCTCCTTGACGAACGAACCCGACGGCGCCTCCTGGTCAGGGACCACCGCCGACTTCATCGGCATCCGCGTGACCGCCCCCGCCGCCGACCCGCCCGGCGGCCGCTGGGCCGAACCCGTTTCCGTGCAGGCCGTCAGCGGCTGCCGGCCCCTGGAAGCCCCGATCGGCTCGTTCACCCCCGCACCCCCGGCCGAAGCGACCGCCGACTGGGACTACGGCTCGATCGCCTGCCCCGGCGGCGGCACCCTCGCCAGCTGGACCGAACCCGTCGAAGCCCAACCCATGCGCGTCCACGAGACCACCGGCGGCTGCAGCTGACGCACGAGCCGAACGCGCCCGGCTGCCCTGCTCGCGATCACGATGACCTGCCATTGCGCGCCACCCGCAGTGTGGACTGAGGCGTGGGGCGGCAGCAGCATTGCGTTAGAGTGAGCGGGCCTTCACGCCATCCCTCGAAGGAGTCACCCCTATGACGTACCAGCAGCCGCAATGGCAGCCCGGCCAGCAGCCGCAGTACCAGCATCACGCCCCGTACGCCCAGCAGCCGCCGCCCGTTCCGCCTTCCTATGCACCCCAGGCGTACCAGCAGGCGCCGCAGCATCCGGGAGCCGCGCCCTACCCGCAGCAGCCGCAGGTGTACACCGGCCCGCTGCCCGGCGGGGACCCGAAGGCGCAGGCCTGGAAGAACTACGGGATGCAGTGGCTCCTCGGCCTCGGCTTCCTCGCCGTCATCGGGCTCTTCGCGCTCGTCTACAACCTCGCCACCGGCGCGTGGTGACCCCCGCTCACTTGTCGATGTCGCCGACCACGAAGAACATCGAGCCGAGGATCGCGATCATGTCCGGGATCAGGCAGCCCGTCATCAACGTCGCCAGCGCCTGCACGTTCGCGTAGGAAGCGGTGCGCAGCTTCAGCCGCCACGGCGTCTTCTCTCCGCGGCTCACCAGGTAGTACCCGTTGGCGCCCAACGGGTTCTCGGTCCAGACGTAGGTCTCGCCGACCGGCGGCTTGAAGATCTTCGGCTGCTTCGTGTTCACCGGCCCGGCGGTGAGCGACGCCTGCTCCAGGCACTGCCGCGCTAGGTCGATCGAGACCTGCACCTGGTCGAGGAGGCAGATGAACCGGGCGTAGCAGTCCCCTTCGGTGCGCAGCACGACCGGGACGTCGAGCTGGTCGTACGCGAGGTACGGCTCGTCCCGGCGCAGGTCGAAGTCGAGGCCGCTGGCGCGCGCGACCGGGCCGGTGACGCCGTACGCGGCGGCCGTGGCGGCGTCCAGGACGCCCACGCCTTTCGTGCGGGCGGCGAAGATCTCGTTGTGGCGCAAGAGCTTGTCGAGGCGGACCATGCCGGTCTCGACGTCGTCGAGCGCCCGGTGCGCGCGGCCCTCCCAGCCGGAGGGCACGTCCATTTTGAGGCCGCCCACGCAGTTGTACATGTAGTGGATGCGGCCGCCGCTGGCCTCCTCGAAGACGTGCTGGAGGCGTTCGCGCTCGGTGAACGCGTAGAACATGGGCGTGATCGCGCCGATCTCGAGCGGGTACGAGCCGAGGAACATGAGGTGGTTGAGGACCCGGTTCATCTCGGCGAGCGCCATGCGCAGCCAGACGGCGCGCTCGGGCACTTCGACGCCGGCGAGGCGTTCGGCGGCGAGGGCGACGCCGAGTTCTGAGGAGAACGCGGAGAGCCAGTCGTGCCGGTTGGCGAGGAGCATGATCTGGCGGAAGTCGCGCACCTCGTAGAGTTTCTCGGCGCCGCGGTGCATGTAGCCGACGATCGGCTCGCATTCGGTGACGCGTTCCCCGTCGACGCGCAGCCGCAGGCGCAGGACGCCGTGCGTGGACGGGTGCTGCGGGCCGATGTTGAGCACCATGTCGGCGGCCTCGGTGCCGGCCCCGACGCCGACGATCAGTTGCTCGCGCTCGCTCACGGTCCCATCGTCGCAGCTTCGGGGCGTCCGGGGAAGGGTCGCCACGGCGAAGTTCGCGCCCGAGGTTCGTATGGCGCTGGTGGCGGGCTACTGGCATCCTTGAAAAGCCGACTATGGAGGTGTGCGCCGAATGGACCGCGATCAGATGCGTGCGTCAGAGTCCGACCGGCAGGTCGTGATGGAGCGGCTGCGGCAGGCGGTCGAGGAGGGCCGGCTCGACGTGCCCGAGTATCAGGACCGGGTGGACGCGGCCATGCAGGCGAAGGTCTACTCCGAGCTCGACGTGCTGGTCGCGGACTTGCAGCAGCTGCCGCCGCCCGGGTTCGCGGACGCCGGCCTGGAGCCGACGACGGCCATGCCGGGGGCGCCGCTGTCGAAGGTGAACCAGCAGATCCGCGACAGCGCGAACGAGGGCTCGCGGAGGTGGAAGATCACGGGCGTCGCGGTCGTGATCGCCGCGGTGCTGGCGCTGATCATGTTCGCGATCTCGCCGCAGATCTTCCTGTACATCGCGATCGGGATCCTGGTGATCCTGGTCCTGTTCGTGGTCGCGGCCGTCGCCGGGCTCTTCTGACCCACTCGTTCATCGCGAGGCGGCGCGCTGGACCGCGCCGCCCCGCGGCATCGTCCAGACCCCGGCGAGCACACCGACCCCAGTAAGGAAGCACCGTGACCGACAGCAGCGCGTATCTGCAGGCGTGGGAGCCCGACAACACGATCCCGTACCCGCGCGCCGAGTGGATGAGCGAGTACGCCGCCCCGGCCGCGGCCTATCCGGCGATCGACTTCCTCCCGATCGACATGTCCGTCGTCTTCACCGCGTACCTCGAGGACGCCCGGTTCGACCTGTACTCGCGGATCGACCTCGACATGGGCCGGGACGGCAAGCTCGAGCTGGCCGTCATCGGCGCCGTCCCCGCCGACAAGGACGACATGGTGTTCTGCCTCGACCTCGGCACCGGCCGGATCCTCCTCCTCGGCGTGGGCGACGGAACCCTCGAGCTCGTGAACTCGACCTTCAAGGCGCTCACCGAGTTCCTGTACCACTTCGCCCGCTTCATCGACGCCGACATGGGCGGCACGGGCCGCGCCCTGCGCGCGAAGGACTTGCGCGCCAAGCTGAAGCGCATCGATGCGGAAGCGCTGGCCGACCCCGAGTCGTGGTGGTCGGTCGCGCTGATGCAGCTGGAGGGCACGAAGGGGTAGCGGTTCACCGTTCCCTGATTCGCGCCAATCCGTCCACCAATCCTGCAACACGAGCCACGCCTGACCCTCTGATCGCTAGTCGTCACATCGTCGTACCCAAAAGTGTGCCCTTCACACCTATAGTCCGGAGTTGAACCTACCGACGGGCCGCCTTTCCCAATGGCCCCCAATCGGAACGGAACGACGATGGACAACCCCTTCGCGAACATCCGCGGCCCCGAGGACGCACGGGCGGCGCTGGCGGACTGGAAGGAACGCGCCGACCAGCGGGCAGCCGACGCGATCGCGGCCTCCGAAGCGGTGCAGGCGGTCACCGCGATCGGCGCGGACGACAACGGGATCGTCAACGTCAAGCTCGACTCCAGCGGAGCGATCGTCCAGGTCGCGTTCTCCCCTGACATCCGCCGCCTGCAGCCGATTCATCTCGAACGCCAGTTCATGCAGGCGTACAACAACGCCGGTCAGGCCCTCCTCCAGGCCGCCAAGGTCGCCGTGGAAGAACGCCTCTCGCCGGGCTCTCCGACCGCGAAGGCACTGGTCGACAGCATCAAGATGCGCTTCCCCGAACGCG
This sequence comes from Glycomyces lechevalierae, assembly GCF_027622945.1. GTDB lineage: Bacteria > Actinomycetota > Actinomycetes > Mycobacteriales > Micromonosporaceae > Glycomyces > Glycomyces rutgersensis. The sequence goes on from NZ_JAPZVQ010000002.1 coordinate 259,788, forward strand.
AAGCGGAGGCCTGACATGAGCGACCACATCGACGTCGTGACCGAAGACCTCGTTACCCACGCCTCCCATATCGACGGGCTTCGGGAACGCTTCGCCGCGATCCAGTCCGCAATCGACTCCGTCGAGCAGGACAACGAGGCCTACGGCATCATCTGCCAGTTCCTGCCCCCGATCCTCGCCGGCCGCCAGGCCGACCAGAAACAGCTCGCGACCAAAGCGGAAGGCAACCTCGAACGTCTCGCCCAGGCCCTGCGCGACACGGCGGACAGCTACACGGCCGCCGACGAGGCCGCCGCCCAGGAGTACGAGCAGCTCCAGGGCGAGATCTAAAGGAGGGCATCAGCATGAGCGACCTCGTCGCCACCGAGTCCGACGTACCCGCGCAGCCCGGTGCCGCCGTCGCCGGGGCAGGAATCATCGAGTCCTACAACGGTCTCGCGCTGGCCATCGAATCGGGGAACTGGATCGACGCCTCGGTCGCCGGCCTCGGTGCGGCCCTGGAGACCGTCGGCGCCGTCATCGACCCGATCGGCACTCTCGCCTCAGCGGGGGTCGGCTGGCTCATCGAGCATGTGCAACCTCTGCAGGACGCGCTCGACATGCTCGCCGGGAACCCGGATCTCGTCGAAGCCCATGCGATGACGTGGGACAACATCGCGAACGAGTACTTCGCCATCTCCGCGGAGATGGAGGCTTTCATCGACGCCGACATCGAGTCGTGGGACGGACTGGCCTCCGACGCGTACCGGGAGAAGGGCGACATCAACGCCGACGCGCTCGGCTGCCTCGGCGGCACCGCCCTCTCCCTCGCCACCGCCACCCGCGGCGCGGGCGAACTGGTGACCATGGTCCGCGAGTTCGTGCGCGACTTCGTGGCCGAGTGCATCGGATCCTTGATCGCCTGGGCCGCCGAAGTCGCCTTCACCGTCGGCGTCGGCGCAGCCTGGGTGATCCCCAAGGCCGTCGTCAGGATCACCGAGTGGGTGGGCAAGATCTTCGGCTGGATCACCGGTCTCATCGACTCCGTCTCCGCCCTTCGCGACCTCCTGTTCGGATGAGGGAACACAATGAACCGACTCCTCTTCAACGTCGTCGTCCTCCCTGCCCTCATCTCGCTGCTGGGCCTTCACGGCCGCAGTAAGAAACGACGCCGGACGCAGCAGTCCGGGCAGAGCAATGAGAGCGACAGCCGCCAGGCCGAAGGCCTGCTCGATGAAGGCGACGTCGACCAGGCGAACCCGCCAGCCGATACAACCCCGACCCCGTCGACGAAACCCAAGAAACCAAAGCCGAAATTCAAGTTCGACGAAGCCGTGCTCGACCAGACCTGGGAGAAGCACCGGCCCGGCGGGATGTACGACAGCATGAAACCGCCCAAGAAGGAGAACGTGTTCCACCCGGACTTCACGAAAGAAGACCTGCGCAAAGCGCTTCAGGACGCCCAGGAGCACGGGGTGGAGCGGCCTCGCGGCGTGAACTCCGACGACCTCCTGCGCGGCGGGAACTACGTCGACTACGACCCGTACACCGGAAAGCAGACCGGGCTGCAGAATCAGACCGGCCTGCGCATCCCGATCGCACCCGATGGCAACATGAAGACCGCCTATCCCTGGGAGCTGTGACTGGAATGGAAGCCATGGACGAACGCCGCACCGACGTGCGATACACGCCGCATCAGGGGGACGCGTCGTGGTCGGCGGATTGGGAACCGGCGAATTCGCAAGGTGCCCCTGTCGGCTGGGACGGGCTCGGGGAGACCGAGTTCCTGTACGAGCAGTTCTGGGTGGATGTGGCGTTGGTGATCGGGGGCGTCGACTTCTCCCGCCAGTACCTGCCGGTGCTCGACTTCGCCCTGGCGTGGGCCTCCGCGCCGATCGTCCTGCGGGACAAACCCCGCATCGACCTCGCCTCATCGGTCGAGGCCCTGACCTTCCATGTCGGGAGGGAGGGCTCGACGGTCACGGTGCGGTCCAACGCCCACGAGGGCGAAGCCGAGATCACCTGGATCGAGCTCGAGAACTTGGTGGATGCGATGATCGAGCGCGCGTTCGCGATCCTTCATGGCCACCACCCCGAACTGCGTACCAACCCGTACCTGCTGGAGCTGCGGGAGCGTCTGGCGAACCTGGGCCGCTGACACGGCGGGTGAAGGTGCTCAGTCTGAGCGGGTGATGAAGGGCTTGGCGCGCTTGAGGATCCAGGGGCACCATTGGTCGTTGCTCCAGGCGCCGTTCCAGATGGGCGAGTCCTCGGGGTCGTCGGTGAAGCGGCAGCATTCGCGGGGCAGACGCCGTCGTCGACGTCGACAGGTAGCGGTTGGGGCCGTTCGGGTATCGAGTGCGGTCGGAGCCGAGGTCCCAGACCGTGAAAAGGGCGTGGCCCCTGGCGAAGTCGCCGAGCTTCGTCGAGCTTGGCGCAAGAGCACCCGCAGCGGCAGCGACAACAACTCCGACTGCGTCGAACTCTCCACTTGCGGCGACGGCGACGGTTTCCATGTCCGGGACTCGAAACTCGGCGACTCCTCGCCCGTGTTCGACTTGGCCGCAACGGATCTCGTCTCGCTGCTGCGCGCCGCGCGTTAAATGTGACGAAGCGCCCTCACGCCGCAGCCGCATCATCTTCGCCGCCTGCGCCCCTACCCGGTCGAGACCGACACGATGCAGCTCCGCACCGTGCCGCTTCGGACAGGGCGGCATCGTCGCGGCGAACAGCCCGATCCGCTCCCCCGCCCGGCCACGCGGAAGGCGTACGAGGAAAGGCTCCGCGAGATCGCGTTCGAGCGCTTCCTCAGGAAATCGGCGGGACTCGCCGCTGCCCATGCGTCCCACCGCAGGCCGTCCATCGCCGCCCGCGTCGGCGCGGCCTTGAAGCGGGCCGTCCTCCATGTCACCCGCACCTCCCGGTCCGCAGCCGCCGCCGCGCGAACCGGGGCGTCGCTCGGCCGTGCGTGATTGGATGGGCGCATGGCGAAGAAGAAGAAACGAGCACCTGAGACCATGGACTTCCTCGTGCTCGCCCGCACCGAGTCCGGGCCCTACCCGCACCCGGTCGAAGTGGCGCTGCATCCGGACGGCGCGAACTCGATCGCCGCGTTCTCGATCGGCCCGCATGCCGCGAACGCCGGCGGGCTGGTCCACCTCTCAGCCCTGATCGACCCGTCGAAGGGCGAGCTGAACCCGCAGTTCACGACCGAGTTCGACGCGGCGGACCTGCACTGGCTGGTGCCGTTCCTGGTCCGCCTCCAAGCCGGGGAGGACGTGACGAAGACGATCGTCGCGGCCTACCGGGAGCGGCACGGTTCACCGCCCGAGACGATGGCCCTCGCCCGCATGCGTTCCTGAACGGCCCGAGGCCTTCTGCCCTGGGAGGCAGGCGCTCAGACGGGCGCGCCGATCCACTCCGGCGGGTCCGGGTCGGGATGGAGGGCGATGAAGACGAGGTCGTCGTCGCCCGGCCGGCGCGGGTCGAACAGCACCTCGGCGGTGTCGGAGGTCGGCATCGAGTTCCGGCCGGGGCTGAAGCGGGTCGCCTCCCGTTCGGCGCCGTGGGCGTCGGTGTACCGCACCGTGACGACGTAGCCGATGGTTGAGCGCTGCCCCTGGTCGTTCACCGTGGTGCGGGCCGCGACTCCGGTGATCATGCCGCTCGCGCGTCGGCCCTCCACGAGGAGGCGGGAGCGGTCGGCGAGCTGCCGCCGCAGCCGCCCGTAGTGGCGGATCGAGTGGGCCACAACGAGACCGGCGACGACTACTGCAATGGCCGGGAGCCAGATGTCGGCGTAGTAGCCGATCCATCCGAAGACGCTCCAAGGCTCGTCCTCGTGGAACACCGGATCCAGTGCGATGCCGACCTTGAGCGGCGCCGTCCAGGTCGGCGCGTCCGCCACGATGGCGACGGCCGCCGCGCAGGCCGCGAGGGACGCCAGGATCCGCGGCTGCCGTTCGCCGCCCAGGTAGGCATCGAAGTACCACCCGGCGCCTATGGAGCCGATCAGGGTTCCGGCGGTGCCGAGGGCCCAGAGGTAGCCGATCGTGCCGAGGCCCCAGAACATCGGGAACGGCTCGCGGTCGTCGAAGGCGCTGTCGATGCTGTAGTGCCGCAACATGTCGGCAGTGGTGGCGATGGCGAGGCCGAGCAGGACCGCGCACGCGGTCATGAACGCCGCCGTGACGATCGCGGCGGCGAGGAAGCGCCGGTCTCCCGCGCGCTCCCGCCGTTTCGCCCGCTCCGCAGCGGGATCCGTGGTGCTCATTGCCGGCCTCCTGGTGGTCCGTCGGCCCCGGAGCGGTTCGCAGCGGGCCTCGCGAGCATCGCGCACCGCGATGCCCTACCGGTCACGGCTTTCGGGCCCCGGGTTCGCCGATCGCGGCGGCGGTCAGGCGGTGAGCTGGTCGAAGACCAGAGGCCACCAGGCTCCTTGGGCGAAGGCGTTGGGGTCGATGCGGATCAGGACCTCGCGGAGGGTGGCGGCGCGGGCGGCTCGGCCCTGTTTGCCTTCGTCGGCGTTGACGAACTGGGCGAAGTGGTAGAGGAACTCGATGAAGCAGCGGTAGTTGGAGTTCACCGCTTGGACGTCGCGGGGGTTGGTCTGGTCGAGTTGGAGGATGTCGCCGCTGGCCGGGTCGAGGACGTAGAGGAGGTTCTTGTCGTCCTCGACCGCGCCGACCACGATGAGCCGCAAGTCGACCGAGCCGTCCTCGGTGCCGAGGCCGATCGTGTCGTAGAGGCCGGGGCTGCCGGGGAGGTAGGCGGTGTAGACGACCTCGACGTCGAGGGGCACCTCGTCGCCCTCGGGGAGGGCGGCCTCCGGGAAGCCGTCGGCGAGCCAGTCCTCGCGCGGGTACGGGATCAGTTCGTCTTCTGTCCACAGTGCTGCGTACTTCGCTGCCGCGGGCATGCGGTCCTCCTCAGGTCAGGGGCTTTCGGGTTGCGGGAGACGGGATCAGGCGAAGCCGAGGTCTTCGATGAGGACGCGCCACTCGTCCTCTTCCTCGTCTTCGGGGGTCGGGTAGCCGCCGACGAGGTCGATGAGCTCGCGGTAGCGCGGGCCGAAGAGGAAGGCGTCGGCGAACGCGACCGGGTCGGGGGCGAGCCGGCTGGTCTCCAGCGACTCGCCCAGTTTGACGGCGTCGATGTACAAGTCGGCGTTGAACAGGTGCACCGCACCGGACTCGAGGTCGGCGCACAGCGCGTCGCCGTAGCCGACGGTGCCGAACTGGAGGAGGTTCGGGAGGGGGTCGTGCAGGTCCCCCGCCCTCTTCTTCGCGAGTTCGGCCAGGACGTCCTCGGCCGGGAGGACGTCGATGAACCCCATGCGGGTGCTCAGGCCGTCGAAGACGCGGTACAGGTCCGCCAACGCGGGCGGGAGGCCTTCGGGCTCGGCGGGTTCACCGAGTTCGTAGTCCCAGCCGTAGCGTACGAGCTCCCCCATGCGGGGACGGACGAGCGCGACCTTCGCGGCGAGTTCCATCGTGGACTGTCCTTTCAGTATCCGAGGACTCTGATGACGACGGGGGTGCCGTCGGGGACGCCTCTGAGCTGCCCGGCTATCTGGGAGCCGATGGTGCGGTTGGTGTAGGCGTCCATCCAGCGCAGGTTATCAGCGTGGTCGCGCCCGCCCAGCTGCAATTCGTGCACGTGGTCGGGGTCGAGTCCGTCGCCGGCGCGGTTGGCGGAGGTGCGGCCGCTGAACTTCTGGGCGATGCGCCGCTGCTCGGCCCGGTTGCCGCGGTGGCGGCCGGTGAGCTTGCGGATGGTCTCGCCGCGGTAGTTGCGGGTGATCTGCGGGTCGCGTTTGACGGGGGTCTTGCGGAGCTTGCCCTCGCGGCTGAGGCGCAGGAGCGAGTCGGCCTTCGTGCGGAAGTCCTTCTTGCTCATCTTGGAGTCGAACTTGATGGTGACGACCTTGGGCTTGACCTTCAGGGCGCCCTTGCCGGAGCGGAAGAACCGCGGGTTGTCGATGAGCCCCGCGATGATCTTGGCGCCCTTGGAGACCGATTTGCGGGCGGCCCGCGTGCGCACCCTAGCCATTGAGCACCGCCTCGATCGCCATGTTGAGCAGCTGGTCGATGAGCATCGAGGTGATCTGCTTGAAGATCGGGATCTCCAGCAGCGAGGCGCCGAAGGTCGCGACGGCGGTGGCGATGGCCTGCGCGATCTCGATGGCGAGGGTGACGAGCTGGACGATCATCTGCAGTTTGAGGGCGAGCACGACGCCGGCGGCGATCATGAGGCCGATGCTGACGATGTTGGAGGGCTCGGCGATGTCGGCGATGTTGCGCACCGCGGACTCGCCGTCCTCCCACTCGGAGCGGAAGGCGTCGATGTCCTTGCTGACGTTGTTGTCGATGACGGTGCGGGCGGCGTCCTCGAGCTGCTCGACGGCGCCGTTGAGCTTGTCGGAGAGGCCGGTCCAGTTGTTGCCGAGGTCGAAGAGTTTCGTCTCGTCGGATTCGGGCCAGTCGTAGCCGAGCATGGAGAGCAGGCTCGTGAGTTCTGAGGGCAGTTGCATACCCACTGGGGTGTCTCCTTCGTAAGGGGAGGAACGCAAAGGGTGACGAGTGCGGGCGCGCCGGCGGTCGGCCGGCGGAGTCGGGGCTAGAGGCCGAGTTCGGCGAGGAGTTCGCGGAAGATGCGGGCGGCCTCGCTGTCGGCGTTCTCGTGGTTGTCAGCCATCTCGCGGAGATTGACCGAATAGTCGAGGAGGTCTTCGATGTTCGTCTCGATGCACTCCATGAGCGCCTCCATGACCACTTGGTGCGCGAGGTCGAGGAGCGAGCCGATCATGTCGCCGCCGAAGGAGTCGGCGAGGCCTTCGACGGCGGACTTGAACTCGTCGAAGAGGCCCTGGACCATCTCGGTCGCGGCGTCGAGCGCGTCGGCGCCCTCACGGATCGAGTCGAGGTCGAGTTCCACCACCATGTCAGGCACCTCCCTGGAGTTTCTTCATGACGGCGCTGATCTGGGTGCTCATGGCGCGCATCTGGGCGAGGCCCTGGTCCTGGATCTTGGCGACGGCCTCGCCGAGGGCCTCCAGGTCGGGCGCGGCCGTGTCGGCCGCGAGGGTCTCGGCGCGGGCGTCGAGCGCGGTGTTGACGAGGGTGCGCAGCTCCTCTTCGAGGTATTCGGTGCCCTCCTTGAGGACGCGCACCTCCGTGAACTCGATCCGGTCGACGCGGCCGTTCGCGCCGAGGGTGATCTTGATGCGCCCGTCGGCCGCCTCGGCGGTGACGGGCGGGACCTGATGGTCCTGTTGCGTTTGCCTGACGACGTCCAGTTGCGAGCGGGCTTCCGCCAGTTGCTGGGCGATGGCGTCCTCACCGAACATGCCGCCTCCGGGGGGCTCAGTGGACTCAATGTGAGTCTCAGCATAGACCGGCGGCGCAAATTCCGCGTCCCCCGAAAATGCTTGCCTACCAGGGGTTTCGACAACTGTATTTACAGAGCGTCACGATGTCGACTCTGTCCATATTGGTGCGGATTCGAGAGTGCACTCGGGCCCCACTGGCACGCTTCAGGCACAGAGCCGGGACCCTCCCGGCGGCTTACTCGCCGCCGCCTCGGAACGCCGGGGCCTTGGCGGGGTCGGGGCGGTACGCGAAGGGCTCGTCGCGGTCGCAGCGCAGCCAGCCGTCGCGCACGTGGAGGCGCGCGACCTGGACCGTGGAGCGGCGCCCGCCGCCCGGGTGGGTGAAGTAGTAGAGGAAGCCCTCGTCGGGGCCTTGGGTGAGGGCCATGGCGTGGTGGCCGAGGGCTTCGTCGAAGGCGCGCCTGCCGGGGCCGGCGAGGAGCGGCACGGGCTGGCGGTGCCAGTGCTCGAGGTCGGTGGAACGGTGGACGAGGAGGCCGGACCAGCCGTCGGTGACCATCCAGTAGACGCCGCCGAGCGGGAAGACCGTGGGGCCCTCCTGGGCCTGGTCGGTGACGGCGGGACCGGTCGGGGTCCAGGCGAAGAGGTCCGGGGAGTCGGCGGTGTGGATGCGGCTCTCGCGGCTCTCGTCCTTGAACCACATGCGCCACTTGCCGTCCGGGAGGCGGTGGACGGTCGCGTCGATGGCGCGCTCAGAGTCGAGGTCGAGTGTGGAGCGGTAGGTCCAGGCCTCGAGGTCCGGGGAGGTGTAGTGGCGGATCTCGGCGGGGCCGGTCCAGTCCTCTCGGATGCCTTGGAGATACGTGACGTACATGTGCCACTGGCCGTCGTGGCGCAGCAGCTCAGGGGCCCACCAGGTGTCGCCGGGACTGGTGCCGGGGAGGACCGCGGTGCCCGCGTACGTCCATTCGCGACCGTCGGGGCTCGTGGCGCGGCCGATCTCGGTGCCGTGCACCCAGGCGACGCCCGCGTCGGCGGTGTTGGCCCGGCGCTGGGTGTAGAGCAGGTGCCACAGGCCGCCTTCGGGATCGAAGACGACGGTGGGGTCGGTGGGGCCGTCGAAGACCGGGTCGGCGAAGAGCGGGGCGGGGGCGCGGTGGTCGTCGGCGGTCGGAGGCGTCGGGCCGGTCGTCATGGTTCCTCCAAGAAGTCGGCGGCCGTGCGGCCGGCCCGGTGGGGTGTCGTGGCAGTGCGGTGCTTGAAAATCTAGCCAAAGAAAACGCTTGCCGCAAGTTCGATCAAAGTCGAACGGTAACCTTCCCAATCCCCCACCCACCCAGGGGACTGTCGGAGCGATCCTCCCGCGCGGGTACGACAGGAAACGGGCACGGCGGCGGAGACGTCATCCGAACGGGTGGTTCGAGGGTGGGGTTTCTCCCCCCGTTCCCGAAGCGCCCGAATCCCTCGCACTCCGGTACCGTTGGGTCATGGACCTCAACGCGGACCTGGGGGAGGGTTTCGGTCGCTGGGTGCTCACCGACGATGACGCGCTGCTGCGCATCGTCACGAGCGCGAATGTCGCATGCGGTTTCCACGCCGGGGACCCCTCGACGCTCCGCCGCGTCACCGCCCTCGCCGCCGCCGGCGGCGTGCGGATCGGCGCCCAGGTCTCCTACCGCGACCTCGCCGGGTTCGGCCGGCGCGAGATCGACGTCCCCCCAGAGGAACTGGCCGCCGAGGTGGCCTACCAGATCGGCGCGCTCCGCGTCTTCGCCCAGGCCGCGGGCGCCGACGTGACGTACGTGAAACCCCATGGGGCGCTGTACCACCGGGCCGGGCGCGACCCGGTGCAGGCCGCCGCGGTGGTCGAGGGCGCGAAGCTCGCGGGCGTGCGCGCGGTGCTCACCCAGCGCGGGAGCGCGCTCGACCTCCAGGCCCGCGAGGCGGGCCTCACCGTGGTCGGCGAGGCCTTCGCCGACCGCGGGTACCTGCCCGACGGGCACCTGGTGCCGCGCGGGCTGCCGGGGGCGCTGCTCGGGCCGGACGAGGCGGTCGCACAGGCCGTGTCGCTCGCCGCGGACGGTGTCGTGACGGCGATCGACGGCACGGTCACCCCCGTTGCGGCCGAGTCGATCTGCGTGCACGGGGACGGTCCCGACGCGGTGGCGGTCGCCGCGTCCATCAGGTCCGCATTGGACGAACGAGGCATCGACGTGGAGGCTTTCTCGTGAGCACCAGACCCACCGCCCAACGCCTGAGGCCGCTCCCGGCAGGGCCGCGCGGCATCCTGATCGACTGCGGCACAACGGCGCTCGCGCGCGCCTGCTACCGCTCGCTGCAGGCCCGGCGCATGTCCGGGCTGCTGGAGGCCGCCGACCTGGTCCCGGGCGCGACGACCGTGCTCGTCGACGGGGTCGACGAACCGGAGCTGCTGGCCGCCGAACTCCCCGGCTGGCCGCTCACGGAGGAGCCCGAATCGGCGGGCGAGGCCGTCGAGATCCCGGTCTGCTACGACGGTCCCGACCTCGAGTCCGTCGCGAAGCAGTGGGGCGTGGGCGTCGACGAGGTCGCCGACATCCACTCCGCTGTGGAGTACGAGGCGGCGTTCTGCGGGTTCTCCCCCGGCTTCGCGTACCTCGAGGGCCTGCCCGAGCGGTACCAGGTGCCGCGTCGCGAGAGCCCCCGGACCTCGGTCCCGGCCGGGTCGGTGGCGATCGCCGGGCCTTACACGGGCGTCTACCCGCGCTCGAGTCCCGGCGGCTGGCAGCTCATCGCGACGATGACCAACCCCGGTCGACTGTGGAACGAGCACCGCGAGCCCGCGGCGCTCCTGGTGCCCGGCACCAAGGTCCGGTTCGCGGCGGTGCGGGTATGAGCCACATCGAGATCCTGCGCGCGGGCGTCCTCACCACCTGCCAGGACGCCGGACGGCCCGGCTGGGGCCACCTCGCCGTGCCGCCCTCCGGCGCGGCCGACCGCCCGTCGTGGCGGCTCGCGAACCAGTTGGCGGGCAACCCGACCGGCGCCTGCGCGCTCGAGACGACCCTGAACGGCTGCACCGTGAAGGCGCACCGGAACGTCACCGTCGTGGTGGGCGGCGCACCATGCGCGGTCACCGTGGACGGCCGGCCCGAGTCCTGGGGCCAGCCGGTGAAGCTCAAGGCCGGGTCGGTGCTCGACGCCGGCCCCGCCGAGGTCGGCGTGCGCTCGTACCTGGCGTTCTCCGGTGGGCTGCACCCGAAGTCGAGCCTCGGATCGCACTCGACCTGCCTGCTCTCCGGGCTCGGCCCCGCGCCACTGGCCGACGGGGACACGATCCCGCTCGGCCCCAGCCCCGCGCACCCGCCGCTGCCGACCCAGTGGCCCGCGCCGTGGGCCGGGGTCGCCGACGAACTCGTCATGAAGCTCCACTTGGGACCGCGACTGGAGTGGTTCCGGCCCGACGCGGTCGTCGAGCTCGCGCGCGGCGTCTGGACGGTCTCCGAGCACTCCAACCGGATCGGGCTGCGCCTCGACGGACCCACGTTGCGCCGCAACGACACCGCGGAACTGCCGAGCGAGGGCATCGTCGCGGGCGGGCTCCAGGTGCCGCCGAACGGGCAGCCGATCCTCTTCGGCGCCGACCACCCGACCACCGGCGGCTACCCCGTGATCGGCGTCGTCGGCCCCGAAGCGCAGGCCGCCGCCGCGCAGGCCCGGCCCGGCACGAAGATCAGGTTCGCCCCGATCCCCATGCCGCACTGGAGCAGACGCGCCTAAGTCCGTCCTGCGAAGGACCGGGAGGCCTGCCCAGTACGGTGCGCGAAGGTGCGTGGGAGGGCGGGCACGCGCCGGGGAGGCACCGCAACCCCACCCGCCTGCCCACCCGCCGCCCGCGATGTTCAAGGCAGCGGCGGCGTCACCGCACTCTCGGTCTTGGCAGGGCGTTCCGTCCAGGTCTTCACCGCGAGATCATATGTCGAAGCGGTCGTTCGCCAATACTTCAGCCTGCTCCGAGCCGGGAGAATTCCTGAGGCCGAACAGGTCATCGATCACTACCCGGTCCACCACGTGCTCAGATCGCTGTGGACCGGCTCCGTCGAAGCGAACGCCGACGGGGACGAGGAGAGCGGCGGCCCTGCCCCCGCCGCATGGGAGCAGGACCTGTCCTGGCTCGGCGAACTCGATCTCGCGGACTTCCGCTGGGGCCACACCGGCAGCCACGTCGACGCGGCGATCACCTACCGGGGGCAGATCATCGAGGTGGCCTTGGGCTTCTGGCTCAAGCCGACCGACACCGGCTGGGTCCTCACGGGACCGGCCACCTACTGGTAGGACCCGCGAAAAGGCAGCACGATCCAGGCGTCGGCGCCATGCTCCCGCTGCTCCCGCCGGCCCGTCCCATGCTGCCCCTCACGTTGCCAGAAGCCTCAGCCTTCCAGCGCCTGGGCGAAGTCCGCGATCAGGTCCTCGCCGGCCTCGATACCCGTGGAGAACCGGATGAGGTCGTCGCCGATGCCGGCCGCCGCGCGCTCCTCTGCCGTCATCTTGGCGTGGCTGCTGATCGCCGGGCGCGTCACCAGCGACTCCACGCCGCCGAGACTGGCCGCCGCGTAAGGGATCTGGAGGGTCTTGAGCAGCCGCTCGGCCGCCTCCACACCCCCGTGCGGCCGGAACGCCAGCATCGAGCCGAAGCCGCCGTTGAACAGCTCGACGGCCCGCGCGTGGTCCGGATGCGATTCCAGGCCTGGGTAGTGCACCTCGGCGATCGCCCGGTGCCCCTCCAGGAACCGCGCCAGCGCGAGCGCGTTCTCGCCCTGCACGCGCACCCGGATCGCGAGGGTCTTGAGGCCGCGCGCGAGCAGGAACGCCGTGTGCGGGTCGAGGGCGCCCCCGAACAGGGTGAGCGTGTGCCGCACCCGCTCGATCCGGTCCGCCGCGCCGGTGACGACGCCGGCGACGAGGTCGGAGTGGCCGTTGAGTGCCTTGGTCGCGGAGTGGCACACCAGGTCGTAGCCGAGGCTGTGGGGCCGCAGCAGCATCGGCGTGGGGAACGTGTTGTCGATGATCGAGGTGAGGCCGTGCTCGCGGCTGAAGCGTGCGAGCCCGGGGAGGTCGCCGACCCTGATGAGCGGGTTGGTGATCGACTCGACGTAGACCGCCTTGGTCCGCGGGGTGAGGGCGGCCGCCCAGGCGGCGGGGTCGGCGGCGTCCACGAAGTCGAGGCCCCAGCCGATCCGGCGCGACTCCTCGGCGAGGAGCGCGTGGGTGCCGCCGTAGATGTTCCCGGCGACGATGATGCGGTCGCCGCCCGCGAGGACGCTGTGGAGGGCGGTGCTGATCGCGGCCATGCCGGAGGCGGTGACGACGGCGGCCTCGGCGCCTTCGAGGGCGGCGAGCTTGTCCTGCAGGTACGTCTGGGTGGGCGTGTTGGAGTAGCGGATGTAGTCGACGCCGCCGCCGGGTTCGATCTCGTAGACCGTGCCCTGGTAGATGGGGAAGACGACGGACCGGTCGCGGGCGGGCCGGGGTTCTCCGGCGTGGACGGCGAGGGTGTCGAAGGAGTGCGTTTCGCTCATGGCACCACCGTACGGGCCGGTCGGCCTGGGCCGCATCTGTCGAACGACCGGAACACCCCCGACGAAAGTCAGGGGTTCAGCGGCGTTCCTGGTCGAGGCTGGCGAGGTAGGCGTTGTAGACCTCGTGCGGGTCGTCCTCGGGGCGGCCGTTGGCGGCGGCGCGCTCGGCGATGCGGTCGATGCGGCGCCCTTCACGCTCCTCCGACCGCGTCCACTGGGCGATGAGCACGACGATGATGATGAGGCTCGGGATCTCGCCGAACGCCCACGCGATGCCGCCGCCGGCGCGCTGGTCGGCGAGGAGGTCGCCCGCCCACGGGAGCGCGATCTGGGTGTACCAGTCGACGGCGATCAGGTTGGTGCCCATCATGAGTGTGAGCCCGAAGATCGCGTGGAAGACGATCGACACGAAGTACAGCAGGACCTTCGCCGGGTAGGAGAGCGGGCGCGGCTTCGGGTCCGGGCCGATGATCACCCAGAAGAAGAGGCTGCCGGCGGCGAGGAAGTGCGCGGTCATGAACAGGTGCCCGAAGTGCGAGCGCATCGCCCACTCGAACATGCCCGTGAAGTACATGAGGTACAGGCTCGTCAGGTAGACGAAGAGGGCGACGAGCGGGCGCGAGACGAAGCGAGACCAGCGGCTGTGGACGGCCGCGAGCAGCCATTCGCGGGGGCCGCCGGCGCGGTCGGGCTTGAGGGCGCGGAGCGCGAGGGTGACGGGCGCGGCGAGCACGAGGAGGATCGGCGCGAGCATGTTCAACGCCATGTGCTGCACCATGTGCGCGCTGAACAGCACCATCCCGTACTTGCTCAGGCCGGAGGAGGTGGTGATGACGACGACGGCCCAGCCGGCGATCCACAGGGCCGTGCGGTACCAGGGCCAGGCGTCGCCGCGGCGGCGCAGGCGCACCACGCCCGCGACGTACCCGCCGACGAGGGCCAGAGCGGCCGTGCAGAACAGGACCGACGGGTACCAGTCGAGGGCGATGGACGCGGCCGTCATCGGTCCGGGCGTGGGGAAGCCGAGGAGGGCCGTGTTCGGGTCCGGGAGCTCCTCCGCGGGCGGGGGCGTGACCGACAGGGACGACGCGAGGCCGAACGCGATCGCCATGAGCCCCAGTTCGACCCCGGCGAGGCGCATGAACGCGCCCCGGTCGCCCGCTTCGACGCGCGGCAGGGAGGCGCGGCGGTGCGCCCAGCCGAAGACGCCGCCGACCGCGAGGACCGCGAGTTTCGCGAGGGCGATGCGCCCGTACGAGGACGTCCACAGGTCCGTGAGGTTCACGTTGGCGCAGAACACGATCAGGCCCGAGAAGCCGATCGCGGCGTACGCGAAGACGGCCGCGCCGGAGTAGCGGCGGGCCGCGGCGACCGGGTCGCGGCGGGCGATGAACAGCGCGAACAGGCCGCCCGCCCAGAACGCGGCGGCGACGACGTGGATGAGGAGGCCGTCGACGGCGATCTGGTGGTTGCCGTTCGACGCCGAGTGCCCGGTGAACACGGGCGGGACCGCCGCCGCGAGCGCGAGCGCGGCCGCGCAGGCCGCGCCCGGGATGGTGAACGCGCGCGCCGCGACCACGGCGGCCGCGATCGCGAGGAGCGCGGTCAGGCCGAGCGCCTGCCCCTGCTCGTACTGACCCACGTACGACCACAGGCCCATCGCGGTGACCCCGCCGAGCGGCCGCGCGAACGTGTTCGCGAAGTCGATCGGGAGGCTCGCGAGCGCCACGGCCGCCCACAGCGCGGAGGCGACGGCGCCGACGCGCAGCCACCGCCAGGACTGGCCGGTGAGGCGGGCGCGGTCCCCCTGGCGTCCCGGGAGGAAGCACGCGGCCGCGATCGTGCAGCCGACCGCGGCGAGCATCGCCAGGTCGTACCCGTATTTGAGGAGCCCCGCGGCCCAGGTGACGGCGGGGTCGGCGGTCGACAGGCCCGGCAGGTCGGCCACGTCCACGGCCCCGCCGAGGTCGAGCGCGATCACGGCGACGGCGAGGCCCGCGAGCACCGCCGCGCCGACGGCGAGCGCGCGCAGTCCGCGCCTCGGCGGCCGCCCTTGCCCGCTTCGGGACCCCGCGCCGCCGCCAGGTATGGTAGCGGCGGTGTTTTGGCTGGTCTCGGTCGATGCGGTCACGTAACCCAGCATGGCTGATTGTTCCAGCTCACGCCCCACCGGGTGGGGCCCAGTTATCTCCGGCAACTCCACGGCTCGCCCCGAGGGCGCCCATCTGTTGTGTCGGGCTCATAAGGCACGATCACGGTGCGCGGTTCGCGCGGCCGTGCATTGGCAGTCACGGCGGCGGCGGCGTCGCCGTAGTTTTCTATGGTGGATCGCGATGGGAATCATCGAAAGACGCGGTGAGATCATGAACCTGCTTCACGGCAGTGGCGGCGTGCTCGGCAACATGCACTTCACGCTCGACGGCTCCGACGACCCGTCGAACGTGCTGAACCTCATGGCCCTGGACGCCTATGTCTCCGGCGCGCAGCCCCACGCGGTGGTGCGGGCGCTGGACATGGTCGCCGACGACGTGGACCTCATTCCTGAGGGCGGTTCACTCGTCCGGTCGATTTCGGGGGCCTCGTTCCTGCAACTGGTGACCGGCGACGACTGGACGCTGCGCACGCAGCGCTGGCGCGACGGCTCGGGCCAGGCGGTCGTCACGGCCGTGACGCGCGAGCGGGCCGAGGAGATCGCCGCGTACCTCACCGACCGGACCGGTTCGGTCGAGGAGGTCGGCGAGGACAAGGTCGACATGGGCTTCTGGTACCGCTCGGCGCGCGGGCCGTTCCGGTCCACGCGGTCGATCAGCGCGCCGCGCTGGCCGGAGATCGAGCGGAACTACTCGTCGAGCGCCGGGTCGGCGCTCGGGAAGCTCATGGCGACGCAGGCTTCGGACGTGGCGGGGCGGCTCGTGCTGTTCCACGGCCCGCCCGGGACGGGGAAGACGACGGCGCTGCGGGCGCTCGCGCGCGAGTGGGCGCCGTGGTGCCAGGTGGACACGGTGCTGGACCCGGAGGCGTTCTTCGCGGACCCGTCCTACCTGATGGAGGTCATCATCGGGTCGGAGATGGACCTGGTGCTGGACGCGGACCTGAACCCGGACGAGCCGCGGCGCGGGCACTGGCGGCTCATGGTCCTGGAGGACTGCGACGAACTCATCCGCGGCGAGGCGAAGGAGGCGTCGGGCCAGTCGCTGGCGCGGCTGCTGAACCTGACGGACGGCCTGCTCGGGCAGGGGCGCGAGATCATGGTCGCGATCACCACGAACGAGCGGCTCGACCGGCTGCACCCGGCCGTCGTCCGGCCCGGGCGGTGCCTGGCGCAGATCGAGGTCGGGGCGCTTTCGGCGCTGGAGTCGAGCGACTGGCTCGGCGGGGACCCGGTGCGGGAGCCGATGACGCTCGCGGAGCTGTACGCGCGGCGCGGCGGCACGGACCCGACGACGACCGAGGCGCCGATCCCGCAGCAGCAGATCGGGCAGTACCTGTAGAGCGACGCCGTCGGGGCGCAGCGCTGTCGCGTTGCGCCCCATCGGCGTCTCGTGGGCAGGTTGCGGTGGGCGGGCTTCGGTGCGGGCGGGACTCAGCGGGCGGGATTCAGTGGGCGCGTTTCAGGGAGCGCGGTTCAGGGAGCGCGGTTCAGGGAGCGCGTTTTAGGGAGTGGAGTCGCGGGCGGCGAAGACCTCCCTCGCGGCCTCGACCGCGTTGATGGCGGCGGGGAAGCCGGCGTAGACGGCGATCTGGATGAGCGCTTCGATCACCTCGGCTCTCGTGCAGCCGGCGTTGAGGGCGCCGTTGATGTGGAAGCGCAGTTGCGGGGCGGCGTTGCCCAGCGCCGCGAGCGCGCCGATGGTGACGAGCTCGCGGTCGCGCAGGTCGAGTTCGGGACGGGTCAGGACGTCGCCGTAGGCGAACTCAGCGATGAACCGGCCCAGATCGGGGGCGATGTCCGCCAGTGAGGTGACGACCATGGGCTCGGCCTCGCCCGAGAGGTGTTGCAGGGTCTTCAGTCCGCGCTCGTGGCGCTCGTCGGGATGCTCCATTGGGGGTCCTCCGTTCAAGTGAGGTTGGATTCGCTTGCCCCACAAGGTCAATCCTCCAGTAACCGGTGCAACACCGCAAGATCACGAACCGCTGTGGAGGAGGCCCGGGCCGCCGTCGGCGCGATCGGGGTTTCACCCGATCCGCGCGTTTCCCATCTCACGATCAGTCATGACATTGTTACGCTCTTTGCGACTCCTCCCACCAGCAGTCGACGACCGTCCACTCCAGGGGGAGCAGCATGTCGAACACCATGCCGATTGCCGACCGGCGCCGCGCGGGGAGCCTCGTGCTCGCGGGGGCCGCGACGGCTTGCGCGGCCATCGCGATCGCGGCCGTCGGGACCTTCCAGACGACGCAGGCCGCGACGGGCTACAACCCGCTCACGCCCGCGCTCGGGTTCAACGCGTTCGTCGAGGACCAGACGCTCCTCGCCTCGACCGAGTCCGAGGGTGGGATCGCCACGGGCGGGAACCTGGTCCTCGGGACCTACAACGTCAACATCCATGACGCGAGCACGTTCACCGCGCCCGGGGACTCGGTGCCGAGCTCGCTCGTCGTGGGCGGCCGGATCGACTTCGCCCAGGCCCAGGCGGGCGCGGTGGTCCAGGTCCACGACTACGTCAAGGTCGGGGACCTCACCGGGACCGACGTGCTGAACACCGACAGCAACAACGCCTCGGTCAACACCCGCCTCGTCGTCGCCGGCGCGGACTACAACTCGACGCCCCGCGTGGAGCTCAACCTCCAGCAGCCGCTCGCCTCGGTCGGGCCGACCTCCCCGATCGACTTCGACGCGGCGTTCGCCGAACTCCGCTCGAACGCCGCCGACCTGTACGCGTGCGAGGCGCACGAGATCGCGATGACGAACGACCAGGCGGCGACCGTCCCGAAGGGCGAGGTCCAGCCGGGCGAGCAGATCCGGATCACCCTGGAGCCCGGGGTCACCAACATCCTCAACGTGACCGGTGAAGACCTGAACAGCATGGGCGACCTGGTGTTCCTGACTCAACCGGACGCCGACACGCCGCTGCTGATCAACGTGGACACCTCGGGGACCGGCGGCGAGATGGAATGGGACGTCAAGTCCCAGGCTGGGATCAGCGGCAACCAGGCGCCGTACATCATCTGGAACTTCAACGACACCACGCGGTTGCGCCTGACCGGCGGCGACACCGTCGAGGGCTCGATCCTCGCGCCGGACGCCGACTACTCCGACATCAGCCCGACGAACGTCGAGGGGCAGATCGTCGCCAGGAACGCCAATCTCGGTGAGGTGGGCGAGAACGGCGGCGAGATCCACGACTTCCCGTTCGCGGCCGAGCCGGCCTGCGAGGCCCATATCCTGCCGAGTTACGACGGCTCGACGGGCGAGACCACGACCGGGGACTCCCCGAGCTCGCCGGACGGGGGCACCGACGGCACCACGGACGGCTCCACCGACGGCACCACGGAAGACCCCACTGACGGCACCACGGACGGCACCACTGACGGCCCCGACGACCCGACCGACTCGGACGAATACTCCGGAGTCCGAGGCGACCACCTGGCGACCACCGGCAGCGGCCTGGGCGCGTTCGTGATCGGCGCGGCCTCACTGGTCACGGTGGGGGCCGTGGCGATGTTCTCGGCGCGCCGGAGGCGCACTGACGAGCCCGACTAGCGACGGCCATGCCGGGGCAGTCCCCCGCCCTCCCAGGGGGGCGACCCCAGGCCAAGTCTCTCGCCGTGGTCCGACAGGAAACCCCCGTTCTTACCGTCGTAAGGAAAAGTGTCACCCGAAAGAGGACGCTCGCCCCGGGCGCCCGGTGCACACGACGGGCGGTCCAGGCTTCCGGCGGGTCGGTCGACGCGGTGCCCGGACCGGCGTTAGCCTGGGCCGCATGTGGCACCGCCTCCCTTCCCGCCGACCCGACCGGAGCGGCGTCCGATGAGAGCCGCCGCTCCCACCGACGCGCACGCCTGGACCGCCCTCGTGCTCACCGCGATCGCCGGCGCGGTCGACGGCGCCGGGTTCCTGAGCCTGAGCCAGCAGTTCGTCGCGAACCAGACCGGCAACGCGGTGCTGCTCGCGGTCGCAGTGTCGGGCGAGCTGACCGGACGGAGCGACGGCCTCTCGCCCGTCGGTCCCCTGTGGTCGCTCCTCGGGTTCTCGCTCGGCGCGGTGCTCGCGTCGTTCGCGACCCGGCGGCACATACTCACGAGCTTCGGCGTGCCGCTGCTCCTCGTCGTCGAGGTGGTGATGCTCGCGCTCGCGGGCCTCTCGCAGGGCTTCGAACTCGCGATCGCGTTGGCGGCGTTCGCGATGGGCGTGCAGAGCATCCACGCGGCCCGGATCGGGCTGTCGGGCGTCTCGACCACGGTCCTGACCGGCACGCTCATCGCGCTGTTCGTCAACCTCTCCGGCGGACGGCGCGCGCTGCGATCGGCGCGCCTGCAGGCCGGGGTGTGGGCCGTGTACCTGGTCGCGGCCGGACTGGGATCGGTTCTGGCGCACGCGGTGTCGTTCAGCGCGGTGTGCTGGACCGCCGCGGCGGTCGCCGCCGCGATGGCGGTGGCGGCGTTCGCCGAAGCGCACCGGGGACCGGCCTGATACGACCTAGCTGCCGGTCAGCGCCCGGACGGCTTTGAGTCCGGGGCGGCGCACCAGCGGCCACTTCCGGTCGGCGGCCGTGCGCCGCGCCAGGTCGTCCGCGGCGGCCTCCCATGCGGGGTAGGAGAACTCGAACCCGGCGTCCTCGAGCCGACCGGGGATGACACGGCGGCTCTTGAGCAGCAGCTCAGTGTCGCTGCGGAGCGCGAACGCACCGAGCTCGGCCATCCACCGCGTCGCCGGGAGCCCGAAGTGGCCGCCCCAGGCGCGCCGGAGCGTACGCATGAGGTCCTTCTGCCGCAACGGATGCGGTGCGGCCAGATTGACCGGGCCGGCGATCTCGTCGTGGTCGATGAGGAACTGCACGGCCCGCGCAAAGTCCGCTTCGTGGATCCAGGACACGAACTGGCGCCCGCCGGCGATCGCGCCGCCGAGACCGAGGAGGGTCATGCGGGAGAGCACGTCGAAGACCGCGCCGCGGTCGGTGCTCATCACCATCGCCGCGCGCAGGGCGACCTTGCGGGTGTGCGGCGTCTCGGCCTCGTCGAGCGTGCGTTCCCAGGCCCGCGCGATGTCGATGCTCTTGGCCCAGTACGCGGGTGCGTCGGGTTCGCCGCCGCCGATCGCGCCGGTGGCCTCGTCGTTGGGTCGCTCGAAGGTGTGGGCGTAGATCGTCGCGGTACTCATCTGGAGCCAGACGGCCGGTGGGCGCTCGGCGGCGGCGACGGCCTCGCCGAGGACGCGGGTCGAGTCGACGCGGGAGTCCATCATCGCGGCCAGGTTCTCGCGGGTGTAGCGGCAGCTCACGCTGCGCCCGGCGAGGTTGATCACGACGTCGGCGCCGTCGACGGCCTCGGCCCAGGGGCCGAGGGTGCGGCCGTCCCAGTGGAGGTGGTGCGGGCGGGATGGGCTGCGGGTGAGGACGACGAGGCGGTGGCCCGCGGCGAGGAGTCCGCGTTCGAGGACGGCGCCGACGTTGCCGGTCCCGCCGGGGATGACGATCTTCATGAGGGTTCCTCCTTCGCGGCCAGCCTATCCAAGATATTGAACGTGTTCAAATACTTTCGACGCGTCGAGCGCGAGACCCGCCGCACATCGATCCGGCCTCGGCCGCCCGCTCAGGACGCTGATCAGCTTGCGGCCCTGGGCCTAAGCGGGTCGGCGGGGCGTATCGCGAGGGCGATGCCGGCGACCGTGACGGCGAGGCCGATCCACAGGAACGCGTCAGGGCGCTGGCCGAAGAGCGGCCAGGCCGCGACCGCTGCGAGCGGGGCGACCAGGAGGAGCAGGCGGGCCGTGTCGGCGGCCTTGCGGTGCCGGAGCATGAGGAACATCAGGGCGAACGCGACCCCGGAGTTGCCGAGGGCGAGGAACCCGAGGGCGCCCATCGAGGCGCCGTTCACCGGCATGCCCGCGCCCCCTTCGAAGATGACGGCCAGAGGCAGCATGACCATGGCGGCGACGGCCATCTGGACGGCCGCGCCCGTGCGCAGGTCCATGCTCGCCCCGGTGCGGCGCTGGACGAGCGTGCCGGCCGCGAACGCGACGGTGCCCGCGAGGGGCAGAAGCGCGGCGGCGCCGATCGTCGAGGCGGACCAGTCGCCGACGATCGCGACGGCGAGGCCGGTGAAACCGGTGAACGTGCCGAGCCATTGCAGCGGGGTGAGGCGTTCGCAGAGCGCGACGGTGCCGCCGATGGCGACGAGCACCGGCGAGGCGCCGTTGAGGAGCGCCACGAGTCCGACCGGGACGCCGAGCGAGAGGCCGAGGTAGGAGAGGCCGAACATGCCCGCCTGCATGAGCAGGCCGGTGGCGATGAGCTGGGCCCAGGCGGCGCGGCCGCGCGGCCAGGGAGCGCGGGTGAGGACGGCGAGCAGTGCGAGCGCGGTGGCCGCGACCGTGAAGCGCCAGAAGGTGATCGTGAGCGGGCCGGTCTGGGTGACGCCGATGGGGCCGGCGATGTAGCCGCCGGTCCAGAGGATGACGAAACCGATGGAGAGGCCGGGTCCGAGGAGCAGGCGGCGGAGGCGGGCGGGCGGCGCGGCGTCCACGGTGAGCGGGGCGGTGGCGGTGGCGATGAGATCCCCCAATGTCGTAACGGCTTGTCTCGTTACAACCTAGGCTCAGATTCGGTAACGGGTCAAGCTGTTACTCTTGTGGCATGGGCAACGACCTCCGCCGAGAGTTCAACTGGATCGCCGGCCGCCCCTGGCTCAACTTCGTGGGCACCCGGGCGGACCGCTTCGGAGACGACCCCTTCGAACGCCTCTGGGACACCGACCGGCTCGCCGAATGGCTCCACCACGAGACCGGCACCGCCCGGGACCTCACGGTCAGCGAATCCGATCTCGAACACGCGCGTGAACTGCGCGAACACCTGCGCGCCCTGGCCGACGCGGCGCTCGACGAGGTTCCGCCGCCGCGCGCCGCCGTCACGGCCGTCAACCGGGCGCTGGAGGCCTACGCGCCGCCGCGCGCGCTCGTCAAGGACGGAAAGCTGCGGCGCAGCGCGCCGGATTCGGTGCGCGCCGCGCTCGGTTCGCTCGCGCTCGAAGCGCTCCACATGCTGGCCGCCGAGGAGATCGCGCAGCTGCAGCGCTGCGCCGCCCCCGACTGCCGGGGCATCTTCCTCGACCCCACGGGCAGGCGTCGCTGGTGCCCGACCGGCCGATGCGGAGTGAAGCTCCGCGTCCGCGCCCACCGCGAACGCGCCCGCGCGTCGGAGACCACGGACTGACCGGTCGCGCGCATGGAATTGTCAGAGGGGTCGCGTAGCCTGCCGAGGTTCACGAAGACCTTGGAGGCCCGGTGAAGTTCAGGAAGATCGACGACAAGCGCTCCATGCGCAAGCCGCTGTGGGAGACCGAGCGGCTGCGGCCCTTCGACGAGGAGCCCGAACCTGACTTCGAGCTCAGCGAGCGCCTCATCGACGGCCTGGAGTGGATCGACGGCCAGGGCGACGGCAGCCTCGACCAGTCGCTGCTGCGCAGCGTCGACTTCTCGGGAACGGCGCTGTCGCCTTTGGAGATCGTGGACGTGACCGTCGAGCGCTCGGCGCTGGCCAACGCCCGCTGGGAGCGGACGACCGCGCGGCGGCTCGAGATCACTGACAGCCAGCTCGTGGGCTGGCAGGCGCAGTTCTCACTCGTCCAGGACCTCTACATCGCCGACTGCCGTGCGGATTTCGCGGGCATCTCGATCGGCGCGGCCAAGGGCCCGGTGGTCTTCGAACGGTGCCGGTTCATGAACGCGACGTTCCTCGGCGATCTGTCGACGGCGGTGTTCATCGACTGCACCTTCCCGGGTGCGGACTTCTCGCGCGTCGCCAACGCCAAGGGCTGCGACTTCCGGCGCGCGGAGCTGGCGGGTATCACCGGCCTCATGAGCCTGCGCGGCGCGCTCATCACCGCGGACCAAGCGGTCGAGATCGCCGGAGAACTGGCGACCGCCGCGGGGTTCAAGCTGGCGTAAGCCGGGGGCATGGCCCAGCGGCGTTGCGGCGTTGCGGCGTTGCGGCGTTGCGGCGTTGCGGCGTTGCGGCGTTGCGGCGTTGCGGCGTTGCGGCGTTGCGGCGTTGCGGCGTTGCGGCGTTGCGGCGTTGCGGCGTTGCGGCGTTGCGGCGTTGCGGCGTTGCGGCGTTGCGGCGTTGCGGCGACCGATTCTGACCATCGAGCCTCGCCGATCACCACCGATCTCACCGGCTCACTTCACCGATGCGACCGATCCCAGTCACCCTCCTCTCTTCACCTCCTCAAGGGTTCCCGTGTGCACTTCGCCGGTCCTGCCGCCGCCGGCGTCCAGCGACCGGAACGCGGTGACCCGCTTCGTCTTGAAGTCCATCACGTGCGCCACGGCCGCCCCCGACACCTCGTTCCAACCGACCAGGTACATCCGCGACGCGACTTCGGCGACGAACAGTTCCACCTCTTCCGAACCGCCCTCCACCGCGCCGTCGATCTTCTCGTACACCATCCTGTTGCCTTCCACCGCAAAAGTGTTGTGGAAGACCACCCCGTTGTCCAAGCGGATGTCGAAGGACTTCCCCGCGAACGCGAAATCGGTCATGACCGTCTCCTTCCTCGACCCCATGGTCCGCATCGGCACGGACCACCTTGGCCGCCTTCCAACCTAGGAGATCAGCCACCCCGACACCGGCGATTCGCCGAGCCTGGCATGGTTGAAACCGGTCTCTCGAAACCGGTCCGTCAAGTCCGGTCTACTGCTCGGCCTCCCCCGCTCCTCACCTCCCTTGCCGACTCGATGGCCGCGCGGACCGCTTCCAGTCGGGCGCGGAAGTCCGGGTCGTCGGACTCTGCCAGCGCTTCGAGCGTGGTGCGCCGTCGCCGCAGGGATCGCTCCAGCCAGTCCTGCCATTCCGGCGTGGCCTCGACGGCCTCGACCGTCACGGGCCGCCAGACCGGCATCGGTGCACCGCCGGCTGCGAATCGCGGGTTGGGTTTGAGCCCTTCTGGTTCGGGCAGGAAGTCTCGGACCGCGCTGTCGGTCCAGCCGCGCGATCGCAGGAGTGGTTTGGTCACCCAGACCGTGCCGTCTCGCTGCCGGACGAACTGCGGTCTCGGCGGTGCGGGCGGGCCCTGCCACTCCAGGGGCAGCGGCTCGTTCCGGGGTGGAGCGTCAGCGACCGGTTCCGGTGGTCGGCTTGGTGTCTGCGTTTTCGCAGGTTCGGGTTCCGGCTCGATCGCCGGCGGTGCTGGAGGCGGCGGCGTCTCGGGTTCGATGCTCGGAAATGGTCCGAGTCGATCGGAGGCCGCCAGGGAATCGAGGAGCCATCTGGCGAAGTGCGCCCGTAGTGGCTCGTCGGGGATGGTTTCGAACGGCAGGGCCCGGGTGATCACCTCGAGGCCGGCCTGGTTCCGTGAACTGTCTGATGGTTTCGCTGCCATCGCATCGTCCAATCGGTTCTCGCGCCCCGCCTTTCCGGGCGTTGCGCGCGCTATTCAGTTGCCTTCGAAACCATAGAGGAGGGGTACGACATTTTTCTCCGACAAAGCGTTGACCTGTGGCGATGATCGCTTTAGGAGCGCTCGTGCCGGGTTGTCAGCAGGGTGTCAGCGGCGCGTCAGCGTCCGCGGCGATGGTTCTTCTCGACAGCGCTCCGGGGATCACCGGGGCATCGCAGTGTGGAGGGAACCATCATGAGCGCCAACGAACTCGACCAGATCGTCGCCGAGCGGGCCGCCGACTACGCCGTGCCGGGCATCGCGGTCGGCATCTGGCACCAGGGTCGCGAGATCTTCTCGTCCCACGGCGTCACCAGCGTCGCGAACCCGCTCCCGGTCGGCGAGGACACCATCTTCACCCTCGGCTCGACGTCCAAGACCTTCACGGCGACCGCGATCGTGATCCTCGCCGAACAGGGCAAGGTGGACCTCGACGCGCCGGTGCGCCGCTACCTTCCCGGTCTGAAGCTCGCCGACGAGGAGACCGCCGCCGCGATCACGATCGGCAACCTGCTCAACCACACTGCGGGCCTTGACACCTGGATGCTGCTCGACACCGGCGACGGCGACGACGCCCTCGAGCGGTACGTGGGCCGCCTGGACGAGCTGACGCTCATCGCCAAGCCCGGCGAGCGGGCCTCCTACAGCCAGGCCGCGTTCAGCATCCTAGGCCGAGTCATCGAGGTCGTCACCGGCCAATCCTACGAGCAGGCGATCGCGGACCTGCTGTTCGAGCCGTTGGGCCTTGAGAACACCACGTTCTTCGCCGCCGAGGCCATGACCCGCAAGTTCTCGCTCGGCCACAACGTCACCGAGGACGGCGCCACCGTATCGCCCAAGTGGAAGCTCCACCGCGCCCAGAACCCCGGCGGTGGCGGCGCGGCCACCGTGCGCGACCTGGTCCGCTGGGCCCGGTTCCACCTCGGGGACGGCCGCGCCGCGTCGGGCGAGCGGATCGTCTCCGCCGAAGCGCTGCAGGCGATGCGGCGTCAAACCGTTGAGCTGCGTGGCAGCTCCATCGGCGACGGGTTCGGGATCTGCTGGTTCCTGCGCGAGATCGACGGCGCTGCCACGTTCGGGCACGGCGGCTCCGGCCACGGCCAGTTCGCGGACTTCCTGGTCGTGCCCGAACACGACTTCGCGATCGCCGTGACCACGAATGCCGAGCCGGGCGGCACGCCCTGCAACCTGGCGGTCATCCGCTGGGCCTTGGAGCACTACCTCGGCCTGGTCGACCGCGATCCGGAGCCGGTCGCGTTCGACAAGGCGCGCGCCGCCGAGGTCGTGGGCGACTATGAGGTGGACATGATGATCGTGAGCGTCGTCGACGAGGGCGATCACCTGACCCTCGCCGCCCGGATCCGGCCTGAGCTGCGTGCGGCTTCCACCGAAGCGATCCCCGCCGACTGCGAGCCCGCACACATGGGGTTCATCGCGGAGGGCGGCGACGACTACATCGTCACGGCTGGACCGCTCGAAGGCCAGCGCGGCTACTTCGCTCGCGACGAGCGCGGCGCGATCACGGCGCTCGACCTCGCCGGACGCCAGTTCCGGCGTGTGAAGGACAAAGCCTGAGAGGGGGTCTCGCGCCCAACGCCCAACGCCCAACGCCCAACGCCCAACGCCCAACGCCTGGAGAGGGTGTCCGTGTCTGTGGAGCCGGTCGGTAGCCCCGACCGGCTCCGCGGGTTTTGTCGTACCCTTCTGTCACCCTTCAGCTCGGGGGCCGCCGAACCGGAACCAATGCGCTATCAGCGCGCCCGCCGTTCCGAGCCCCGCGCCGACCATCGCCCCCACCGGCCCGGCCTTCCCACCTCATCCGCACCCGGCGGCCCTCCGCCATTTCCACCCTCGCCGGTCCCGGGCACACTTGCTCTCATGCGCGTACTCCTCCTCGGTCCCTTCGAGATCCGCGACGGCGACGACCAGCCCATCGAACTCGCCGGGGCACGGCTCCGCGCGCTCGTCGCCCGCCTCGCGCTCGAACCGGGCCGCGAAGTCACGGCGGACGCGCTGCTCGACGCGATCTGGGAGGACGACGCACCCTCCGCGAACGCCTTGCAGGCCTTGGTCTCCCGTGTGCGCCGCGCGATCGGCGCCGAGCGACTCACCCGGGGTGCCTCCGGCTACCGTCTCGCGGTCCAGCCCGGCGACGTAGACGTGACACGGTTCGAGCGGCTGGCAGAATCCGGGCGCCGACACGGCGACCTCGCCGCGCTCCGCGAAGCCGAATCGCTCTGGCGCGGGCCGGCCCTCGCCGACCTGCGTCACCTCCGGTTCGCCGAGAACGAAGCGGTCCGCCTGGAGCGCTTGCGAAATGAGACCACGCGCGAGCGGCTCGCCCTCGAGATCGCCACCGGCACCGACGTCCTCGCCGAACTCGAACCGCTCGCTGAGGCGAACCCCCTCGACGAGCGCTGGCAAGCCCTCCTCATGCGCGCGCTCTACGCGACCGGCCGCCCGGCCGAGGCCCTCGACGTGTTCGAGCGCGCCCGCGAACGCCTCGCCGACGAGCTCGGGGCCGACCCGTCCGCCGAGCTCGCCGAACTCCACCTCCAGATCCTGCGCCAAAGCGCGGCCCCCGCACCACGGGTCGAGAAGCGCACCAACCTGAAAGCCCAGCTCACCAGCTTCGTCGGCCGCGAAGCCGACCTGGACGCCCTCGCCAAGGCAGTCGCCGCGTCCCGCCTGGTCACGGTCACCGGCCCCGGCGGCGCGGGCAAGACCCGCCTCGCGGTCGAGGCCGCTGCCGGCATAGCAGGCGTTGCACCGCAGGGCATCTGGCTGGTGGAACTCGCGGCGGTGGGCGACGACGCCGACGTGGCGCCAGCGGTCCTGCGCGCGATCGGCGCCCGCGAGTCCGGCCTGCTGGAGCCGTCCGCGCACGACGCCGCCTCCCGCCTCGAGGAGTACTTCGCGGACCAGGACGCGCTCGTCATCTTCGACAACTGCGAGCACCGCATCGACGCCGCCGCCCGACTCGCCGCGCGTCTCCTCGGCGCCTGCCCGGGCCTGCGTCTCCTCGCCACTAGCCGTGAGGCCCTGGGGATCGGCGGCGAGCGCCTGCTCCCGATCCCGCCGCTGCCGTTCTCAGGCGACCGCCCGGAGGAGAGCCCGGCCGTGCGCCTGTTCTGCGAACGGGCCGGCGCAGTGCGCCCCGATTTCAAGCTCGACGCGTCGAACACGGAAGCGGTCGTGGAGATCTGCCGCCGCCTCGACGGGCTGCCTTTGGCGGTCGAGCTGGCCGCCGCGCGCATGCGGGCGCTCGACGCCGCGCAGATCGCCGCCCGTCTGGACGACCGGTTCGCGTTGCTCGCCGGGTCCGACCGGACCGCGCCCGAGCGCCACCGCACCCTCGAAGGCGTCATCGCTTGGAGCTGGGACCTGCTCTCGGATGCCGAACGGGCCCTTGCGATGCGAATGTCCGTTTACCCCGGCGGCGTCGGACTGGACCGCGTCGACGATCTCGACGCGCTCGCCGGACTCGTCGACAAGTCCCTAGTGGAGCGTGTGGGCGAGCGGTACCGGATGCTCGAGACCATCCGCTCCTATGCCGGGGCGCAGCTCGCCCCGGCCGACGCCGAGGCCGAGCGGAACGCCATGGCCCGCTACTGCCTCGACCTGGTCGAACACGCCGACGACGAGATCCGGTCGGCCGCCCAGATCGAGGCGATCGCCCGCCTCGACGCCGAACACGACAACCTCCTGGCCGTCCTCGGCCGCTCGGTCACGTTCGGCGACAAGGAGACCGGGCTGCGCATGATCGCCGCTCTCTTCTGGTACTGGCACCTGCGCGGCTTCCGCAGCCAGCTCCAGCACTGGTTCCCGGCGATCCTGGCCCTCCCTGGCCAGGTCCCCGCGCCGCTCGAGCCGGCCGTCCTGCTCATCACCGGCATGGGCCAGTCCGAACTCGGCGACCCCGAATCCGGCGCCCGTTCGATCGCCGAGGGCATGGCTTTGGGTCGCAAGGCGAACGGCGCGATCGCGGGCCGTTCGCTGCTCGCCATCGCCCCGGCGTTCCTCTCGGACCCGACCGTCGCCGCCGACGTCGAGACCGCCGAAGGCTGGGAGCGGGGGATCATCCTGCTCACCGCGGCCGCCGTCGGTGAAGGCTCCACCGGCCTCGCGGGTCTCGAGCAGATCGATCGCGCCGAAGCCGAGTTCGCGAAGCTCGGCGAGCGTTTCGGCCGCGCCTCGGCGCTGCGGATGCGCGCCGAAGTCTGGACCCGCCAGGGCGATCACGCCGCCGCCGAGGACGCGCTCGCGCAGGCCGCGCGGCTGTTCGACGAGCTCGGCACCGCCGCGGACGCCGCCGAGACCTACGGCGAACTCGCGATCGTCACCGCACTGCGCGATGTGGTCGACGGCGGCACTGAAAGTCGCGCCTGGGAGCCGATGCGGCTCGGCCTCGAGCGGGCCGACGCCGACCGCGACCCGCACAACACCGCGTACGTGCGCTGGTGCCGCGCGCAGGTCCTGCTGCACACGGGCGACCGCTGGTCGGCGTTGAGCGAACTCGATGCCGCCGAATCGGTGTTCAGTCGCACCACATTGGACTCCAGAATCCAAGTGTGGGGCATGGCCTTGCGCGCCTTGGCCGCCCTCGCCGATGGCGACGCATCGCTGGCCCGGCGCCGTCTCGATGCACTCACCGCCGACCATGCCGGGGCGTCGGCGGGTCCGAACCTGGCCGTCGCGGCCCGGGTCGGCGCGGCGATCACCCTCCAAGAAGGGAACGCGGCCGGCGCGGCGACCCTGCTCGGCGCGTCCACCGCGCTGCTCGGCACCGAGGACCGGCGCGGCTACGACGCGACGCTGCGAACCCCCGAGCGCGCCCGGGAGGTATTGGGCGACAAGGCGTTCGAGGACGCTTATCGGCAAGGTTCGGCACTCGACCGGGACGCGGCGATCGCGCTGCTCGTCAACCGGGGCTGATCACTCGGCCGGCCAGGGCCGGACTTCGACGACCGCGCTCGTCTTGAGCGGGCCGTACAGATGCGGGTACTCGGGCGCGCCGGGCGCCGGCGCCTCGTAGCGGATCGGCACGTCCACCAGGTCGGCGTCGATGACCAGGACCACGAGCGGGCCCGGGTGGTCGTCGTAGACGAACGCGGCCACGTCCTCGAGCTGGTCGGGCAGCGAGCAGTGGATGAAGCCCTCCTCGGCGAGAGTCTTGCCGCGCGTCGAGCCCTCGTACATGCCCGCGGCGCGCGCGGCCTCCCAGAGGTCCGGTTCGGTCAGGTGCAGCAGCTCGGTCATGCCCGCACGCTACCGCGACAGGCGGACGGCCCCGCGCATGGCGCGGGGCCGTTCTCGTTCTCGGGCCTACCGGAAGTAGGCGCGGGCCGGGCGCAGGGCCAGGAGGACCACGCCGAGGACGCAGCCCGTGATGACCACTGCGAAGCGAACGCCTTCGAGGGCCGGGAGCCAGGCTGGGTACGCCGCGAACGCGGCGTCCAGGATCGCGGCGGCGTCGAGGGAGCGGACGGCCGCGTCGTCGGCGGCATCGAAGAGCGACTGGACCTTCGCGTTCGCTGTCGCGTTGCTGGCCATGATGAGTGCGTTCCCCGCCAGCACGAGCGGCAGCGCGATGAATGACAGCGGTCGACCGATGCGCTTGCCCGCCAACAGGATCAGGCCCAACGCGGCGATCGCGGCAGCGATGGCGAACGGCGCCCAGATCGCGACTCCGTGCTCGTCGAACGCGAGCCCGTTCGCGGCCAACAGGTTCGGGTCCTGGCCCTGGCGGACGACCTCGGCTTCGGCCGCCGCTTGGACGTCGGCGCCGTAGAGGAGACCGATGATCGGAATCGAAGCGAACGCCAGGGCGATCGCGAAGTGGAGGACGGCGGCGATGGTGAGTGAGGCGGGGCGAGTGGGCTTGGCGGACATGGGAGTCTCCTTCGCTCGAGGGGCCGGTCGTCCGGTCGCCGTTTCGGCGTCCCGGTTCATGCCGGTACCTTCGCGAGCGGCGCTGACGGCACACTGACAGCGCGCTGACGAGTCGCATAGTCCGTGCGCCGCAGCAGGAGACGGAACCGTGGGCCCCCCGCGGGCGGGGGGGGGGGGGGGGGGGGGGGGGGGGGGGGGGGGCGGGCGGGGCGGGGGGGGGGGCGGGGCCCCCC
>NZ_JAPZVQ010000002.1:290384-396375 GCF_027622945.1 Glycomyces lechevalierae
GGGCTGCCGCGCCTCTTCGCGGGGGCGCCGCCCCCGGCCCCGGAACCGTCCGCGACCGGAGACCGGTCGCGGACGGCGGGAGCGGGGTCAGTCGACGTAGCGGACGGTCAGGTCGCCGACGCTGCTCTCCACCCGGATGGTGTAGTCGGCGCGGATGGACGGGTCGGTGGCGATGTCGATGTCCTCGCTGCCGACGTCCGACTGGAACACCACGTCATAGGTGGTGCCGTCGTCGGGGACGGCGATCTCGACGTCGCCCGTGCTAGCGATGACGGTGATGTCGCCGCGTACCTCCGCGTACTCCAGGTCGATCGAGCCGACACTGGACTCGACCCTGGTCTCACTGGCCCGCAGGTTCTCGCCCTCGATGCCGCCGATGCTGGTCTGGACGTCGATCGCGCCGTCGATGCCGTTCATGACCACGTCGCCGACCGAGTTCTCGGCCCTCGCGGCGGCGCCGCTGGGCAAGGCGATCGTGTAGTCGATCTCGCAGTCGTCGCCCGAGAAGACGAAAAGGCGGTCGTCGCATTCGCCGTCGACCGTGAACGTGTCGTCGTTCCACGACTCGTGGGACTCGGGCTTCTGGCCGCGCCAACGGGTCTCGCGGTCGACGACGAGCGAGCCGTCGGTGGAGGCGTTCAGTTCGATGAGGCCGATCTCGACGGCGACGTCGACGCCCGCGGTGGACTGCGTGAACGTCTCGGTGTGCGTCTCGGTCTTCTCGGGCGAGGCGATGGACCAGATCCAGACGCCGGTGACGGCCAAGGCGAACAGGAGCACGACGCCGGTGGTGGCGATGCCGACGATCCACCAGGCGGTGCGGGCGGGGCGGGGTTCGGAGGGCTGCGGGGCGGTGGTCTGCTTCTCGGGGGTGTCGATCATGACCGGTCCTTCGTGTTGCCTTGCAGGAACTTGAGAATGGCGAGCACGCGGCGGTTGCCGCTGTCGGTGGGCGGAAGCCCGAGCTTGGTGAAGATCGAGTTGATGTGCTTGCTGACCGCGCCCTCGCTCAAGACGAGGACCTGGGCGATGCCGGCGTTCGAGCGGCCTTCCGCCATGTGCGACAACACCTCCCGTTCCCGCGGGGTGAGACGGTCGAGCTCGCTGCCGTTGCGGCGCACCAGGAGCTGTGAGACCACTTCCGGGTCGAGCGCGGTGCCGCGGTCGGCGACGCGGCGCAGCGAGTCCAGGAACTCGGCCACATCGGCGACGCGGTCCTTGAGGAGGTAGCCGATGCCGCGCATCTGCCCGGTGAGGAGCTCGACCGCGTACCGCTCCTCGACGTACTGGGAGAGCATGAGGATCGCGAGGTCGGGGTAGCGGCGGCGCAGCACCAGCGCGGCGCGCACGCCCTCGTCGCTCTGGTCGGGCGGCATCCGAACGTCCGCCACCACCAGGTCGGGGAGGTCGCGCTCGACCGAGCGCAGCAGCGCCTCGGCGTCACCCACGGTGTCGACGACCTCGATGCCGCCGACCTCCATGAGGCGGGCCAGGCCCTCCCGCAGCAGGACCGAGTCCTCGGCGATCACGACGCGCATGGCAGCTCCACTTCGATAACCGTGGGGCCCCCGAGGGGGCTGGTGATGCGGAAGGTCCCGTCGACCGAGCGGACCCGGTCGGCCAGGCCCTGGAGTCCCGTGCCGCCCTGGGGATCCGCGCCGCCGCGGCCGTTGTCGGCGATGCGCAGGCGGAGCTCGTCCCCTTCGAGATCGACTTCCACGGCGGCGTTCGCGGCCTCGGCGTGACGGGCCACATTGGTCAGTGCCTCGGAGACCACGAAGTACGCCACAGCCTCCACGTCGCGGGCGACGCGCCGGCCCATGCCGACCCGCAGCCGCACCGGGATCGGCGAGCGGGCGGCGACCGCGGACAGCGCCGCGTCCAGACCCCGGTCCTCGAGCACGGCCGGGTGGAGACCGCGTACGAGG
The DNA here is from genome assembly GCF_027622945.1 of Glycomyces lechevalierae. Classification (GTDB taxonomy): domain Bacteria; phylum Actinomycetota; class Actinomycetes; order Mycobacteriales; family Micromonosporaceae; genus Glycomyces; species Glycomyces rutgersensis. The sequence goes on from NZ_JAPZVQ010000002.1 coordinate 292,313, forward strand.
TCGCGCAGGTCGGTGAGGACCTGCTTGGCCTCCTCATGCGCCTCCGCGATGGCGCGGGCGCCCTCCTCCGGCAGGTCGTTGAGGGTGGCCCGGGCGATCCCGAGGTTCATCGCGAGCGAGGTGAGCCGCTGCTGCGCACCGTCATGGAGGTCCCGCTCGATCCGCCGGCGCTCCGCGTCAGCAGCATCCACAGTAGAGTCACGGCTCGCGGCGAGATCGGTCACCCGCATCTCGAGGGCCTCAGTCCGGCTGGTGCCCAAGAGGAGCCGCGCCAGCAGCGCGTCGAGCGCGGCCAGACCCCTCGTGATCCACGGTGCCGCGAACGTCACGACCACGCCTGCACCGCACAGGATCCAGTGCCGCGGCTCCAAGCCGGCCGCGCGGCCCAACAGCGGCGCGAAGATCATCGCCGGCCCCATCGTCCACGCCGAGACCGCCAGCGCCGCCGCGAAGAACCCGTAGAACCCCGCGATCACGTGGTACGAGAACTGCCGCCACGTCCGCGGGCTCTTCACGATCGCCAGCAGTGCCCGCGGCGCGAACGTCACCGGCGGCGTGAACGCCCCCTCCGGCCACTCGGCGTCGAGGAACGCACTGTGCCGGCTGCGCTGCACCGCCGTCAGCAGGCCGTTCACCACCAGCAGCGTCCCCGCCGCGATGACCGGCAGCACGATCGTGAACAGCCCGCCGATCCCGGTCGCCACGAGCGCGGCGATCGCGGTCCCGCCGACGACGCCGACCACCGCCCCGGTGACCAGATGCATGAGAGACCGCCAGGTCTCCCCCGCCCACAAGACCCGCACCGCGTCCCGCGGAGCTCTGCGCCAGGGGATCGGCGCCGCTGAAATATCCATGCCTTGAACAGTAGATTCGCGGCCACGGCACCACATTGCCCCTGGCGCCCGACTTCACGGTGAACTTTTCTCCACCCCGCCCAGGGGCCTGCATCAAGCGATGCTCAGTGAGTCGTAGACCTGCTTGATCTGTTCGATCAGGCCGTCTTCACCGTTGAAGGTCAACCCGATTGCCGTCAAGGTCGACAACAGCCACTGGAAGCAGCCGTCATGCTCGATCGCCGCGCGTTCCCGGCCTTCGACCGTCTCGTTCTCGGCTTGCATCCCTGCGGCATCGGGTGAGACACCGGTGAGCGACGCGATCCTCTCGCGCGACTTTTCCTCCGCCCCAAGCGGTTCCGCGCACGGCAGGACGGCGGCCCCGGGGAGAATGAACCCCGGGGCCGCCGCTTTTCTTTTATGGGGATTGCAGTTGTCTGGAGTGGCGCATCAGCCCGGGTTGAGGCCCTGCTCCTCGAGCCACTTGAGGGAGTCGACCTTCTCGCCGTCGATCAGGACTTCGAAGTGCAGGTGCGGGCCGTTCGAGCGGCCGGTGTCGCCGGCGAGCATGATGGTGTCGCCCTTGGAGACCTTGTCGCCCTCGTCGACGAGGATCTTGGAGGCGTGGCCGTAGCGGGTCTGGATGCCGTCGCCGTGGTCGATGTAGACAACGTTGCCGTAGCCGCCCTCTTCGTAGCCGACGTAGGACACGGTGCCGTCTCCGGCCGCCCAGATGTCCTCGCCTTCGAATTCACCGAAGTCGGTGCCCCCGTGCAGGCGGCCGTCGCGCATCCCGAAGTACGAGGTGATGCGCGCGTCCGAGGGCAGTGTCCACGGCAGGGCCGCGAGTCGTGCCTTTTCGGCCGCGGCGGCGGCTGCGGCGGCTTTGGCTGCGGCCTGGTCGGCGGCTGCCTTCTCGGCGGCTGCGGACATGTCGGCGAGCACGGTGTCGACCCGCCAGTCCGCCTGGACGACGGTGTCGTTCTGCTTCTCCGCGGCCTGCGCGGTGGCGTTCTGGCCGGAAATCGCGGCGAGCCCCGAGCCGACGAGAATGGCGGTGGCGAGGCCGATGTTCACGAAACGCCAGCTGTAGCGCTCGCGACTCATCCGGGCGCGCCGGATCAGTGCTCGGGTGCGGTGGGCCGCCAGTGCGCCGGCCCGCCGGATCAGTGCTCGAATGCGGCGGGCCGCCAGTGCGCCGGCCCCGGATTCAGTGGTTTCGTCAGGTGTCCCCATAGCGATGGAAACCTACATGGGGCAATTTGTGCATTTCACCAAAAACCGGTTGATACTACACCTCATTTGGGCCCCTTTCAGGACCGGAATGCACGCTGGGTCAGGTCATCCTCACCCGAAAGGCTGAGATCGTTCCCACGCCTGGTAGGCCACGCCACATCGGCCGCGCGCCGCCGGAACATCCGACCCGGCGCCGCAGGCCAGTGGCCTGGGAGTCCAGGGTGGACACAGTCAGGGCCGGAATCCCGAAGTTGGGAGACCGGCCCTGAGCTGTATTTCCATCTGTCGGGTTGACAGGATTTGAACCTGCGACCCCCTCGTCCCGAACCGCGTTCTGTCGTATTTGCAGAAAGCTTGGCTGAGCCTGGGAACCCGGTTAACGTCCAGGTCATGAGGTATTTTCGAGTGTCCTGGAGTGCTGAACCGTACCGGTTAGTGATGTCTCGTCTGCTAGCCATCTACTAACCAACACGAGAAGGGCCACCCCCAGTGGGCTATTCGATCAAGCGCAAGCGGCGCGACAGCTACCGCTACACCGCCATGTACAAAGACCCCGGCGGAGTCTACCGCTCCGCCGGAGCCTTCCCCACCAAGAAGCGCGCCGACCAGGAGTGGAAGGCCGCCGAGACGAAGGTCGCCGAGTCCCGCGGCAGCCACCTCGTCCGGGGCCGCCAGACGTTCCGGAAGTACACGGAGGAGCGCTGGCTCCCGAACCTCGCGGTCGAGGTGACCACCAGGGAGAACTACACCTACGCCCTCTACGCCCACCTCATGGGCTTCTTCGAGCACAAGCGGATGCTCGACGTCTACGCCGACGACGTCCGCGCCTGGCTCCGGGGCCTCAAGGACGCCGGCATGAGCGCACACAGCCGGAAGTACTGCAAGATCCTGCTCTCGACCATCTTCAACTGCGCGGTCGCAGACGAGGTCATCGCTGTGAACCCGTGCGCTTCAGTGAAGATGGAGAAGGTCGCGCCGAAGCCGCTGCCGATCATTACCCCCGAGCAGTACCAGCAGTTCCACGACGCCCTCCCTGACGAGCAGTCCCGGCTACTTGTCGAGGTCGCGATCGAGACCGGCGTGCGCTGGGGAGAGCTGACCGAACTGCGCCCCAAGGACATTGACTCGAAGACCCGCACGCTCACCGTCGCGCGAGCGGTGGTCCAGATCAACAAGAAGTTCCACCCGACCGGCTGGCGCTTCCATGTCAAGGACTACCCGAAGAACGGCGAGTGGCGGGCGTTCAAGATCGGCCCGCGCCTGTGCGACAGGATCAACGCATTTGTAACCGACCAGCGGATCGCCAAGAGCGACTTGCTGTTCGCCTTTCAAGATGAAGCCCGACCCCAGAAGATGGCGACACCAACGCCTACCGAACTCGGCTCCACCGAACCGAACGACAAGGGTCGCACCTACCAACACGGCACCATGAGCGCGTACACGGCCGGGAAGTGCCGCTGTGAGCACTGCCGCCGCACAATGGCAGACTACCGAGCCTCCCGCCGAGAACAGGGCAAGGACGACCCCCGCCAGGCCCGCAACTGGGAGACGGACGGCCACATCCCTCGACGCTGGTTCCGCGAGAACGTCATCAAGCCCGCCCTGGCAAAGGCAGAACTCGACATCGACATCCGCATGCACATGCTCCGCCACGCCCACGCCTCATGGCTGCTCAACGGCGGCGCCGACCTCATGGTGGTGAAGACCCGCCTCGGCCACGCCAGCATTACAACCACGGAGCGCTACCTCCACACCCTCGACAACGCCGACCAAACTGCCCTGGACGCCTTCGAAGCCGTCCGCTATCGAAGCATCCCCAAGCAACCCAGTGGAAACGATGTGAAGAGAGCTGACACGTCGACCAGCAGCGAAGAGGGCGCCCAGCAACTCCTCGCTCAACTAACTGAAATCCAGTCAAAACTCGCGAAGATCGTCGGGTAGGCCGCTTTGAGACCTGGCGATGCCTCCTGCTGAATCCGTTGTACTGCAGCAAAATACAGCAGAAGGCGCCCCTATTTTGCAGAGCATGGCGCATGAACATGACCGATATTTGATCCGATCAAGGGTTCATATTCAGACATAGATCCGGTCACTCCTGTCACAAAATATGACAATATCAACAATAGACTCTCATGCCTCATATATCACAGACTTAACCGATGGCATCTTAAGGTGTTGCTTGCGCAAGCCCTTCAAACTATCATTACCCGATCGGCGATGGAGGTGCCTAATGCGAAGTGATGACGATCGGATTCTCGATTTCATTAACGATGGAATCTCCAAATTGGCGGAAGAAGATCCAGATCGTCCTATTGACGAAATAAGAGACGAAATCTTCAAACAGTTGCTACCCGAGGTTCGCAGTATTTGCCCCGAGCTTTCCAAAGAGATCGATGCCGGGGTGAAATCCATCCGGATCTCAAGGACCGAGGACTCCGCCAGAATTTCCAAAGCAACCCTTCAAGAGAACGCAATAGTATTTGAACGTGCGGAGTCGCTTATAGCGTGCGCCGAACTCATTAATAGGCGGCTCTTGGATGCCTTCAGCACGAGTGATGAAGTGATCAAATATGTTCGCTCTGATGACGGAAGCAACATGGTGCAAGGAAATACACTAAAGTTGCTCATGCTACTTTCTATGCAGGGCCGCATTTGTACACTATCTTCGGAAACAGTCACTCTTCTGAAGAGTGGCTTCCTTGAGGGTACGTTTGCGCGACAACGCACAATGTACGAGACCGTGGTAATCCTTGCAGTAATTGGCAGAGGTGGTCCCGAGATCGCCGAACGTTATCAGGCGTACGCGGCCTTTGAACACCTTGCGGAGCTGAATGCGTTGGATCATCCAGAATCAATCTTGATTCACGATTATTCAGAGAGCGACCGACAAGAAACCGAAGAGCAGGTTCGCTGGGGAATTCAAAAATATGGCGATAGCATCAAGCGCCCATATGAATGGGCAAAGCCGTTGCTTCCGGAGAAGAAGGGGCGAATACACTTCTCTGACCTAGATGAGCTTATCACTAATTTCTCCATCAAGGGGATCTACTTGACAGGAAACTACGGAATTCATTCCGGCCCATTTGCAACAATTAACAATGTCAAATTTGATCGACGATACCCATTCAACTCAGGACCTGAACGTATAGAGAATGAAGCCGTGAGGAACATTATCCATGTAATGAGCATATTGCTTGCCGTTTCAGTGGATAATGCCTCTAGGGCAGCTACTGCTCTACTTGCTTGCTTGCGCGAGGTCGTACCTCTTGGGATATTGGATGAGCTGCACGAAGATCTAATTCGTGAAATCAGTGATCTTTAGAGCTTGTCTCAGTTGGTGAGTTCCACGGCGGAGTTAGTGCTGGCCGTTGCTGCGGGCATACGCCGGTACTGCGTCGCTGATCCTGAACCAGTAGGCTCGGCCCGATGGTTGACGCCTGGGACGAGATCGCTGACTGGTACGCCGAGCGGCTGCATGCCGGCTCGGCAATGCATGAATTCGCCCGAGACATACTCCTCAAACATCTTCCAGCGAACCTGGACGGCAAGCGGGTAGTCGACGTGGGCTGCGGTGAGGGCCTGCTGACGCGCGCGGCCGCCGAGCGGGGAGCGAAGGCCCTGGGTATCGATCCGGCCCAGCGCATGATCGAGCATGCACTGGCCGCCGAGGCCGCGCACCAGGCTGGTGCGGAGTACGCCGTAGACGACGGCTGCACCCTCGCTACGGTTCCGCCAGGATCCACCGACTGGGTGATCGCAGGCCTGTCGCTGAACAACGTTCCCGATCTGAGCGCCGCGATCCAGGCAATCCGTCGGGTGCTGGTGGTCGGAGGCAGGTCGTCTTCACCATCCCGCATCCGTGCTTCGAAGCGCCCGGCGCGAGCTGGACGGCCCAGGCGAGCTCACCCCGTCGCGTGGTCGGTGACTATGCGACCGAAGGCTTCTGGCGTTCACCCAACCCGCAGGGAGTGCGTCGTGCCGGGAACCAGCATCGGATGCTGAGCACCTATGTCACCGCCTTCATCGGACACGGCTTCGCCCTTGAGGCGATGGCAGAGCCCGTCCCCGATGCGAGCGTGGTCGCCGAGCAGCCCCGACGTGCCGGACTACCGCCGTTCATCGTCATCCGTGTCCGCTTGGACGCGAACGAGATCGCCGGTTGACGGCGTATGTTCTGATTGCAAGGGTGCCTCTCAGAGCCAGGCTCAGTGCCGCCGCGGAGATTCGGGCTCACTTTGCAATGGGTGTGATATCACTCGGCTGTGGATGAGTTCGCCAAGCGCCTTGTGCCCGATGGACTGTGGGAGATCGTCGAACCGCTGATCCTGGTCGCACCGAAGCGTGTCCAGGGCGGTGGGATCGCCCGAGCTGATGACCGAGCGGTGCTCTGCGCGATCGTTTTCGTGCTGACCACGGGTTGCGCTTGGCGGTATCTGCCCCCGCGCACCGACGCTTCACCGAGTGGTCCGAGGCCGGTCTGTGGGCCAAGGTCCACCGGGCGGTCCTCGACCGACTTGGCACCAACGGCGACATCGACTGGTCTCGGGCGATCGTTGAACCGGCGAGCTTGCGCGCTAAAAAGGGGGATCACTGACCGGCCCAAACCCGGTCGATCGCGGTAAGGCGGGCAGCAAGATCCACGTCCTCACCGAACGGACTGCCATTGGCTCTGGCCGTGTCAGCGGCGAACCTTCATGACTCGCAGGCCCTGGAGCCGCTTGTTCAGGGCATCCCGAAGATCCGGTCCCGTCGCGGGCCGCGCTGCCGCAAACCTGCGAAGCTCCACGCTGACAAGGCCTATGACGTCCCCGACTGCCACCGGGCACTGCGCGAGCAGCGGATCGGCGATCGCATCGCGCGCCGCGGCATCGAGTCCTCAGCCCGGCTGGGTCGACACCGCTGGGCCGTTGAACGCACCATCGCCTGGCTCGGCGGCTACTGCCGTCTCACCTTGCGATACGAACGCCACGCCCACCTCTTCGCCGCATTCCTCGCCCTCGCAGCAGCCATCACCTGCTACAAGAAACTCGAACTCGCCAACTGAGACAAGCTCTTGGTCAAACAGGCCTACTCCGACATTCTCACCGCAGGTCTTTCCTTCACCGACCTTTTCGCCCGCGCTCGCGGGCACGCTGCCTCTCCTGCAACAACTCCTTACGATGCTGCGATTCCTGCGGCCATATGGCACGTACCAGTGCCACAAGAAGACCCCGAAGCAGCAGAATGATAATGACTAGCACGGCAACGCCCCACGGAACCGAATCCGGCAATGTAAGCACGGCCAATGTACCTTCCGACCTAGAACGATCGGGAGCCAATTAGGCAGCTAAAACGACGCCCCTAGCGAACTGCCTTCATGGCTACCCCGGCGAACGAGCACGGGGAAGGAATAGTTCGACCCTCTGGGAGTGACCTGAGGATATATCTTAAGCGGATGAATCTTCCAGACGGGCGCGCTACTCGCGCTACCTTGTCTCCCCATCAACAGGGAAAGGAGAATCATCAGAATTCGCGCTAGAAGGATCCGAAGATCACAAATCAAGTCGGACAGCGCCGCAAGAAATGCTCTAGCTGCTGATCGGCGGGATTCTACCGTGGACGCGGATTGAATCGCCTCAAAGGCTGTCCTGACCCGCGAACGCTTGTCGTCCCCGGAAGGCAAGCGGAAGATTTGGTTCCACTCGTCGACAAGTTCTACGAACACCCGCGACTTGCCCGACCCAGTCGGGGCGTAAAGAACAAAATCAAGATCAGCGGCGGTATCTCGGTTGATACGGCTTGCAGCCTGGATCATTCCGGAGATGGAGACAGCATCGAGGCGCAAGGAGGTGACCGGCTCGTCAACTTCCATCTCGCCTCCTTCTAGCTACGCCTGCGGTTTACAGTCTAGCCGGGTTGATAGTAGTGCAGCCCATCGCGTCTGACAGACCTACTAACACAAGCTCGGCTTGTAAGCCGAGTAGACATCCGCAGGCGAGCCCTTCCATCAACCGTCCAGGAGAAAGGGATGCGGGTGGACGACGGTACCCGCCCCCTTGTCGAACCACTTTTCGACGTCCAGGCCGTGGATGCTCAGCCAGTTCCGTAGGGATGCTTCGTTCTCGACGTCGCCAGGGGCAGCGTACAGCCACTCGTGATCGAGGTTGCTGAAGGCCCGTTCCTTGAGTTCTCCGTAGATGTCCTCGGTCTCGATGCCCGCGTTGTCCTCGAGCATCCCCTCTGCGGTCTCGATGATCATGTGGAGCGCCAGCGCCTCGCCGACGCAGAGGGAGGCTGCCACTCATCTTGGGCGAGTCGGTTCGAGACGGTGACCGCCGCGGTGATCATGTGCTTCACGAACAGCGCGGTGTAGTGCTCGCGGAATCGCTCAGGCAACTGCCAAAGGACCGTGTCATCAGCGTCCTCTGCAGTACCGCCTGATTCGCTCAGCTCCTCAAGGCCCTGGAACAGATCTTCTAGGACGAGGCTGGTGCACCAGATCAGGGCCCCAGCAGCAGACTCAGCAGTGATCGTGTCGTCTGAAAGTTTAGCGATATTGAAGGCACGCAACTGCTTCGCGTCGGTCCGGAACTGCTCAACCCACCGGTCACGTTCCGATGCCATGTCCTGGCTGTCGTCACTCGGCGGTTGCGGCCGCGACTCGGAGCGTTCAGGGTCTGTGCCTGGGTTCGCAAGCTTCTGCTTGAACTCTTCCTCGTTCAGGTTGACCTCGCACTTGGTCACCTGCCAGTCTTCCAGCGGCTCGTTCTCCTCAAGGACCTCATAGAGGATCGCTTCAGCTCCGCCCTCGGCGTCTTCCGGGGTCGGAGCGTCGATCACGAAGAGCAGCAGTGCTCCTTGAGGGTGGCCGCCGACCCAGTGCCGGACCAGGTCGATCGATTCGCCGTCCTCGGTCTCGGCTCCACCGACACGGTCCAGGGTCGTGTCGATCAGAGTGGTCGCGCCTACGTTCTCCAACGGGTTCAGGTCCGGGTGCCCTTCGGGGAGAGCCAGTTCGGCTCTGAGCACGTATTCAGTCATCAGGAGCGTTCCGATCCGTCCGGCCAGAGCCGCCAGACCCCGGGAATCGACTTGGGCGGGGCCGCCGGCCCCGACCCGCGTGAACGCCGCATGCTGCTCCAGGTACTTCATCGCCTCGGCGACAGCGGCGTCGTGCGCCCACTTCACCTGCGCCCGCACGTCTCGCGAGGAGTGGAGGCCCCACAGCATCGCCGCCGACTTCACTGGCGCGAACACAAGGTCGTATCCGGCCACGGCCTGCTTCTCGCAGCTCGGTTACAAGAGAGGCGAACCCGAAGGCATGAAGGTGTCTGAAGATTCACTTCTTCTTACCAAGGTCCTTCAACAGCTCCGCCAAGAACGGACCCCCTCTCATCAGTCGCTTCCGAAATTAAGCTGAAGCCGATGGAAGTTCAGGAATATATTCAGGGTCTGGTTCGCTTGCGATCGAAGGTGGCGGCCAAAGAAGTTCACCATCCCAGTCCTCGCGCGCCCTACTTAGAGTGGTTTCAGGATTAGTTTCCTAGGCTCAAATCTCATTTATTTGCCTAGCTAAAGTCAGAGACTTTCTGAATCCAAATTTCCTGTGCCTCACGATTCAAAATCAAGAATCTTCTCGATTTCGATGAATTTTCTTTGATTCGCGAAGCTGATGATCCTTCACGAGGAAGAAGGATATTCTAATTCCCAAAATTGATGCAGGGTTCCTTGTCCTAAAATTTTTCATCACTTCACTATTATCATGAGGACTTCCCTCGCGAGAGTTGCAACTTCGGCATATCCAGCCTCTCACCAGACCATTTCCGTGATTATGATCGAGCACAAGGTCGGCATACACTCCACAGACTGCACATCTGCCGTCCTGCCACGTCGCTATCGTCTTGAATGCCTCATAAGAATCAGGCTCGAGATTTCCAAGAGATTGACCTGGCCATTCCCAGCAAGCTGGAGTGGCATTCGCCTCTCGAGCAAGTGCCCCAGGGACTCGAGCAATACAGAGTTTGCAGAATTTGCGTCGACCGCTCTTTGCAGTGTTTCGAATGATCCAACCGTCAAGTTCCCCGAACATCAGGAGCACATATGGACCGGGACGATCTCCGAGATACCCACCGTGCGTATAGTCCGCGAGCCTGGACGGAGGGCTAGGAAGGTGGATTCTAGCCGCTCCGCAATCTGCCGCATGGATTCGATTCTTTGTCACCACGATGTCATAATCCATGCGTGATTGCTCGAGAAGCTCCTGATTAGCAAAATAACGGTCGAAATCATCCCAAGCACGAAGATAACCCTCATAGCCGTGGGCACATGAGGAGCAGCAGCCATCAAACAATCCAGGCTCCGGCGCAACTTCCCGGGCTAGCTCCTCCAGAACCCCACTCGCTTCCGCAGCAGAGACCGTTCCCTCCTTCAATGCTTGGAGGAGCTGAACAACTACGGGAAGCTCAATGAACGCATCACGTCCAAGAGCTTTCGAGCGCCCCTTACCCGTGGCGTAGTCCACGATCACGCGGACCTTCTCATGGGTGGTTTCACCAACTACAAGGTCGTAAAACTGGTCATATGGCATCTCGAAGTTCTATCTGATGGGTCCGACATCTCATTCACGACGTGGCGGGGTCCGCGCCCAACACAAGGCCAACCCACTCAGGCTTCATCGCTTCGCCCAGGCCAGCGCGAAGGCCGCCCGTCGAAGTAGACACGCATGGGAGGCCTTCACCGAACGTCTTTCCTTGCAGCAGCGAACAACTACCTCCCAGCCAGATTAGTGAGCTATGTCACTTGAAGGCGTTAGTGAAGCGCGGCTAGGATCACGAGCTGACGTTGCGTTTCACTAGCCAGCTGCTAGCCAGCCGGGGCTGGAAACCAGTCAGGCCCCGTCGTAGACGGAGCCTGAGCTGTATTTTCATCTGTCGGGTTGACAGGATTTGAACCTGCGACCCCCTCGTCCCGAACGAGGTGCGCTACCAAGCTGCGCCACAACCCGATGTTCTGTTTTCCGCGCACGCTGGGCGTTCGCGTCGATTGGAAATGTTACCTGAGGGTGCCGCCACCCGTCGAACGGGGTGGGGCGCTCCGGGCCCGGTCACATTCGGGCCCGGAGCGCGCGGTCCAGAGAGGCCTTAGAAGGCCTTCGGGACGAAGGTCAGGAGGCTGGCCTCCGGGGCGCACGCGAAGCGCACCGGCGCGTACGGGCTCGTGCCGAGGCCGGCCGAGACGTGCAGCCAGGTGTCCTCCCACGGGTGGAGGCCTTTCACCCGCTCGCGGTCGATGCCGCAGTTGGTGACGAGCGCGCCGTAGCCGGGCACGCAGACCTGGCCGCCGTGGGTGTGGCCGGCGGCCACGAAGTCGTAGCCGTCGCGGGCGAACTCGTCGAGCACGCGCGGCTCGGGCGAGTGGGTGAGGCCGATCGACAGGTCGGCGCTCGCCGGGACGGGCCCGGAGACGAGCTCGTAGTCGTCGAGGTCGAAGTGGGGGTCGTCGACGCCCGCGAAGTGGACGTTGAGCCCGGAGACGACCTTGTCGGCGGCGGCGTTGTTCAGGTCGAGCCAGCCGCCGTCGACGAGCACCTTGCGCAGCTCCTCGGTGGGCAGCGGCGCGCCGTACTTGTGCTCGTGGTTCGGGTTGAAGTACTGCAGCGGGTTCTTGAACACCGGCGCGTAGTAGTCGTTGGAGCCGAACACGAACGCGCCCGGCGCGCGGAACAGCGGCCGGAGCGTCTTGGTCACGAGGTCGATCGCGTCCGGGTGGGCGAGGTTGTCGCCGGTGAGCAGCACCAGGTCCGGATCGAGGGCGGAGAGGGACGCGACCCAGTGGGCCTTGCGCACCTGTCCGGGCGTCATGTGCAGGTCGGAGATGTGCAGCACCCGGATCGGCTCGGCGCCTTCGGGCAGTGCGGGCACCGCGAAGTGGCGGAGCGTGTACTGGACGCGCTCGTAAAGAGAGGCGTAGGCGAGTGCCAGCGCCCCGGCGCCGACCCCGATCCCGGCTGCTGCGGCTAGTCCACGGCTGATCTTCATACCCCAACGGTAGATTGTCGAGATATGAGCGAGCTAAAGACCCAGTTGGAAACCGATATGCGAGCTGCCCTCAAGGCGCAGGACAAGGTGACGCTAGGCACCCTGCGCATGGTCCTCACCGCGGTCAGGAACGAGGAGATCGCGGGCAGGACGCCGCGCGAGCTGGACGACGCAGAGGTCGTGAAGGTCCTGGTCAAGCAGGCCAAGCAGCGCCGGGAAGCGGCTGAGGGATTCCGTGCGGGCGGGCGCGAGGAGTCGGCGGAAACCGAGCTCGCGGAGGAGGCCGTGATCAAGCGGTACCTCCCGACCGAGCTCTCTGAGGCCGAAGTCACGCAACTGGTGCGGGACGCGATCAGTGAGGGCGGTTTCGCCGGTCCGAAGGACATGGGCAAGGTCATGAAGGCGATCGGGCCGAAGACGGCGGGCCGCGCGGACGGCAAGGTCGTCGCCGGGATCGTGAAGGCGGAGCTCGCGGGGTAGCGCAGCCGGGCCGTGTCGCCCTTCACGGCTATCGTTGAGGGTCGGGCCCGCTTACGAAATCTTGAGGAATCCATGTCCAGCCACATCGCGGCCGAGGCCGCGCGCCGCCGCACCTTCGCGGTGATCTCCCACCCCGACGCCGGCAAGTCGACGATCACCGAGGCCCTGGCCCTGTACGGGCGGGCGATCTCGTCGGCCGGCGCCGTTCACGGCAAGGGCGACCGCAAGGGCGTGGTCTCCGACTGGATGTCGATGGAGCAGGACCGCGGGATCTCGATCACCTCGGCGGCGCTGCAGTTCGAGTACCGCGGCTGCGTCGTGAACCTCCTCGACACTCCGGGTCACGCCGACTTCTCCGAGGACACGTACCGGGTGCTCACCGCCGTGGACGCGGCCGTGATGCTGCTGGACGCCGCGAAGGGCCTCGAGCCGCAGACCCTCAAGCTCTTCGAGGTGTGCCGGGCCCGGCGCATCCCGGTGATCACGTTCATCAACAAGTGGGACCGCCCGGCGAAGGACGCCCTCGAGCTGATCGAGGAGATCGAGACGCGGATCGGCATCAAGCCGACGCCCGTGACGTGGCCGGTGGGCGTGGGCGGCGAGTTCCGCGGCGTCATCGAGCGTGTGGGGTTCGGCGAGGAAGCGGACGGCCGCCGGGTCACGGGTCCGCAGGTGCCGGGCATGGTCCGCTATGAGCGTTCGCCCGGCGGGCAGCAGCTCGCGACGGCGGAGTTCCTGGACGAGGCCTCTGCGATCGCCCAGTTCGGGCCCGATTACGAACGCGCCCAGGAGGAGTCCGAGCTCCTGTCGGAGGTCGAGGCCGATTTCGACCCGAAGACGTTCGAGTCCGGGCAGACCACGCCGACCCTGTTCGGCGCGGCGCTCGTCCACTTCGGTGTGGGCCAGCTGCTCGACCTGCTGGTGGACATCGCGCCGTCGCCGTTCTCGCGCGACGACGCCAAGGGCCAGCCGCGTGACCTGGAGGACGGCTTCTCCGGGTTCGTCTTCAAGTCGCAGGCGAACATGAACGCCTCGCACCGCGACCAGCTCGCGTTCATCCGCGTCTGCTCCGGCCGCTTCGAGCGCGGCATGCAGGTCACGCAGGCGCAGGGCAAGCGCACCATGTCCACCAAGTACGCGCAGACGCTGTTCGGCTCGGCCCGGGACACCGTGGACGAGGCCTGGCCGGGCGACATCGTGGGCCTGGTGAACGCCACCGGACTGTCGGTGGGCGACACGATCTACACGGGCAGGGCCGTCGAGTACCCGCCGCTGCCGGCGTTCGCGCCCGAGCACTTCGGGGCGCTGCAGATGCACGACACGTCGAAGGCGAAGCGGTTCCGGCGCGGCATCGCGCAGCTCGACGCCGAGGGCGTCGTCCAGGTGCTCTACTCCGAGCGGCGTGGCGAGGCGACGCCGGTGCTCGCGGCCGTGGGCCCGCTGCAGTTCGAGGTGACGGTGGCGCGGCTGCAGGCCGAGTTCGACGTGCCGGCGACGATCGACCACCTGCCGTTCCAGCTCGCGCGGCTCACCGATGCCGAAGGCGCGCAGCGCCTGCGCACCGCGCCGGGCGTGGAGGTGTTCACGCGGCCGCGGGACGGCGCGCACCTGGTGGCGCTGCCGAACAAGTACCGGATCCAGACGATCGTGAACGACTACCCCGGGCTCGTCCTCGAGCCGCTGCTGGCCGGGGGCCAGGGCTGATGGCGCGTCTGCTGACCTCGGGCGACATCCGGTCGCTCTCGCGCGGCCTGCAGATCACGCCGACGAAGAAGTGGGGCCAGAACTTCGTCGTCGACGCGAACACGGTGCGGCGCATCGCGAACGTCGCGAAGCTCGACGCCGAGGACGTCGTGATGGAGGTCGGCCCCGGGCTCGGCTCGCTCACGCTGGCGCTCATCGAGATCGCGAAGCGCGTGATCGCCGTCGAGATCGACCCGAAGCTGGCGCTCGCCCTGCCGACCACGGTGGAGCACCGCGCGCCGCAGGAGCACGAGCGGCTCACCGTGGTCGAGACGGACGCCGCCCGCATCAAGCCCGAGCAGATGCCCGAGCCGCCCACGGCGCTCGTGGCGAACCTGCCGTACAACGTGGCCGTGCCGGTGGTCCTGCACGCCCTGGAGACGTTCCCGAGCCTCCAGAAGGGCCTCGTGATGGTCCAGGCCGAGGTCGGCGACCGGCTCACGGCCGGGCCGGGCTCGAAGATCTACGGCGCCCCGAGCGTCAAGATGGCCTGGTACGCGAAGGCGCGTCGCGCCGGCTCGGTGTCGCCCAACGTGTTCTGGCCGGTCCCGAACGTCGCGAGCGGCCTCGTCGCGTTCGAGCGCATCGAGAGCCCGCAGGCGAACCGGGTCGAGGTCTTCGGCGCGGTGGACGCCGCGTTCGGGCAGCGGCGCAAGATGCTGCGCCAGTCGCTCAAGGCCTGGGCCGGGGCCGACGTGGACGCCGTGCTCGATCGGGCGGGGATCGAACCCACCCGGCGGGGTGAATCGTTGGACATAGCGGAGTTCATCGCCCTCGCCGACGCCAGAGAGGCCGTAGGCGCGAGCGACCCGCGACCGCAGGAGGCCTAATGTCCGGACAGACCGCGCCCGCCCAACCCGGCGCCCAGATCAGCGTCGACGTGCCCGCCAAGATCAACCCGCACCTCGGCGTGGGGGACGCCCGGGCGGACGGCTACCACGCACTGTCCACCGTGTACCAGGCGATCAGCCTGCACGACACCGTGACCGCCGAGCGGCGCGGTGAGCCGGGCATCGAGATCACCGTCTCCGGGGAGGGCGCGGGGACGCTGCCCACCGACGAGTCGAACCTCGCCCACAAGGCCGCGAAGCTCGTGGCCCTGTACGCCGGGATCGAACCGGACGTCAAGCTGCACTTGAACAAGCGCATCCCCGTCGCCGGCGGCCTCGCCGGCGGCTCGGCCGACGCGGCCGGGGCGCTCATCGCCTGCTCGCGCCTGTGGGAGGTCGAGATCGGCGACGCCGAACTCCACCGCCTCGCGGCGGGCCTCGGCTCCGACGTCCCGTTCTGCCTCAAGGGCGGCACGGCCATCGGCAGGGGCCGCGGCGAGGAGGTGACCCCGGTGGAGGCCAAGGGGACCTGGCACTGGATCGTGGCCACGACGGACACGCAGATCTCGACGCCCGAGTGCTACAAAGAGGTCGACCGGCTCCGCGAGGACGGCATCGGCCGCTACTCCTCCGATGTGGACCCGATCGTGCGGGCCTTCGAGGGCGGCGCGAGCGCCGACAACCTCGCGCGGCTCCTCATCAACGACATGGAGGCCGCCGCGGTGAGCCTCCGCCCGCAACTGGCCTCGCTCATGCACGGCGGCCTCGAAGAGGGCGCCCTCGCCGCGCACGTGTCCGGCTCGGGTCCCACGGTCCTGTTCCTGGCCACGGACGTGAAGCACGCGGTCGCCCTCGCCCGGCGCATCCGCATGAGGGGCGGCGCGCGCAGCGTCCACCTCGCCCATGGCCCGGTGCCGGGACCGGCCGCCTGACGGAACGGGTTACGGTGGGCGGCATGTCGAACGACCGTCCCACCGCCGCCGAGATCGCCGCACTGCCGAAGTCGGAGTTCGCGTTCCCGGGCCCGCTGCGCGACCAGTTGGTGGCGGCGATCCTGAACGGCGCCAAGACCTCCACGACCGGCTTGGTGGCCGACTACGAGCACGAGGGCGAGGCGCTGCCCGAGGCCGGCGAGCGGGCGGTCGTCGTCGACTCCGACGACCGGCCCGTCGCCGTCATCGAGACCACGGAGGTGCGCGTCGTGCCGCTGGCAATGGTCGATCTCGCCCATGCCGTCGACGAGGGCGAGGGCCACCGCACCATCGCCGCGTGGCGCGAGGACCACGAGTCGTTCTGGCACAGCGCGGAGATGCGCGAGGCGATGGACGACCCGTCGTTCACTGTGGACGACGCGACCTTGGCGGTGCTGCAGCGGTTCCGCCTGGTGGCCGACCTGCGCTGAGGTCTAGACGTTGCGGTCCCAGATCATTCTGAGGCCGTGCAGGGTGAGGTTCGGTTCGTAGTGGGTGACCGTCTCGCACTGCTCGATCACGACCGGGGCGAGGCCGCCGGTGGCGACCACGGCGGTCGGGGTGGTGCCGAGCTCCTCGGTGATGCGGCGGACGAGGCCGTCGACCTGGGCGGCGGTGCCGTAGACCATGCCGGACTGGAGGCACTCGACGGTGTTCTTGCCGATCACGCTGCGCGGCTTGACGAGCGGGATCTTGAGGAGGTTCGCGGCGCGTGAGGCGAGGGCGTCGATGGAGATCTCGATGCCCGGAGCGAAGGCGCCGCCGAGGAAGTCGCCCGTGGCGGAGATGACGTCGATGTTCGTCGAGGTCCCGAAGTCCACGGTGATGCACGGCCCGCCGTAGAGGTGGAAGGCCGCGTGCGTGTTCGCGATGCGGTCGGGGCCGGCCTCGCGCGGGTTGTCGATGCTCAGGCGCACACCGGTCTTGATGCCCGGCGCGATCTGCACGAGGTGCGCGTGCGGGTAGTACCGCTGCACCATCTTCGCGACCTCCGCGCCCTGCTGGGGCACGGTGGAGGACAGCGCGATCCCGGTGAGGTCGACGCCGTCGCCGTCGAGGAGGGCCCGGAAGGTGAGCCCCAGCTCGTCGGCGGTGGCGTGCGGATCGGTGCGGATCCGCCACGAGTGCTTCAGGGTCTCGCCCTCGAACACGGCGAGCACCGTGTTGGTGTTACCGATGTCGACGCACAGCAGCACGACTACTCCTCGAAGTCCAGTCCGATGTCCAGAATGGGCGAGGAGTGGGTGAGCGCGCCGACCGAGATGTAGTCGACGCCGGTGGCGGCGTAGTCGACCACGGAGTCGAGGTTGATCCGCCCGGTGGCCTCCAGCTCGGCCCGGTCCCCCACCGACTCGACCACTTCGGCCAGTTCCTTCGGGCTCATGTTGTCGCACAGGAGGAACACGGCCCCGGCGGCGACGGCCTCCAGCGCCTCGTCGAGGGTCTCGACCTCGACCTGGATGTCGATCTCGGGCTCGGCGGAGCGGACGGCGGCGAAGGCCTCGGAGATCGAGCCGGCGGCCTCCTTGTGGTTGTCCTTGATCATCGCCACGTCGTACAGGCCCATGCGCTTGTTGTCGCCGCCGCCGGCGCGCACCGCGTACTTCTCCAGGGCGCGCAGGCCCGGAGTGGTCTTGCGGGTGTCGAGGACGGTCGTGTGCCAGTCGGCGAGCGCGTCCGCGAAGCGGCGGGTGTGGGTGGCGATGCCGCACATGCGGCACAGCAGGTTCAGCGCGGTGCGCTCGGCCGCGAGGAGCGAGCGGGTCGGGCCGGAGACGCGGGCGAGGACCTGGCCGGCGCGGATGCGCGCGCCTTCTTTGGCGAGGTAGGTGAACTCGATGTCGCCGGGCATGGCGTGGAAGACCGCGTGCGCGACCGGGAGGCCCGCGAGGAGCCCGTCGGCGCGCGCCGTGACGGCCACAGTGGACTTGTGCTCGGGTCCGAAGATCGATTCGGAGGTGACGTCGCGGCGGGCGTGCGAGAGGTCCTCGTCGAGGTAGTCCTGGACGGCGACGTACACGTCTTCAGGGTCGAGGCGGAGGGCGAGCAGGCGCTCGTCCAGTCCGGCCCCGCCGGGCGCTTCGGCGAATCGGCTCATGCGATGGGCTCCCAAGTGGTGTCGAGCTCCCCGTCGGAGCTGATGGAGAGGCTGAGGTGGCCGAGCCAGTCGGCTTCGGCCTCGGGGTGGTCCTCGCGCCAGTGGCTGCCCCGGGTCTCGCGCCGGCGGTGGGCGGCGGCGGTGACGGCGGTGGCGACCGTGAGGAGGTTCGTGGCCTCCCATGTGGCCGGTCGAGGACGACCAGACACATTGTCCCCCAAAGCTGTCAGCGACGCAGCGGTGCCCTCCAGTGACGCTTCGGAGCGCAGTACGCCGGCCCCGGCGGTCATCGCCTCCTGGATCGGCGCGCGGGAGGTCGTGGAGCAGACGTCGCCTTCGCCCTCGGGCGTCTCGGCGACGCCGGGGCTGGGCTTGTGCTCGGCGAGGTCGTCGGCGATGCGCTGGGCGAACACGAGCGCTTCGAGGAGCGAGTTGGAGGCGAGGCGGTTCGCGCCGTGGAGGCCCGTGCAGGCGGCCTCGCCGGCCGCGTACAGGCCGGGGACGCTGGTGCGGCCGAACAGGTCCGTGCGCACGCCGCCGGAGGAGAAGTGGGCGGCGGGCGCGACCGGGATCATGTCGACGACCGGGTCGATGCCGAGGGAGCGGCAGGACGCGGTGACCGTCGGGAAGCGCGTCTCCAGCATCTCTTTGCCGAGGTGGCGGGCGTCGAGCCAGACGTGCGGCTTGCCTTCGGCGCTCATGCGGGCGGTGGCGGCCTTGGCGACGACGTCGCGGGGCGCGAGCTCGGCGAGCTCGTGCCTGCCGACCATGAACCGGTCCCCCGAGTAGTCGCGGAGGTAGGCGCCCTCGCCGCGGATGGCCTCGGTGATCAGGGGTTGTCGGTCCCCCCCGATACCTTCGAGGTACAACGCGGTGGGGTGGAACTGGACGAACTCGAGGTCGGTCACGGTCGCCCCGGCCCTGAGGGCCAGCGCCACACCGTCGCCGATCGACACGGAGGGGTTGGTGGTGGACTGGAAGATCTGACCGAGGCCGCCGGTGGCGAGCACGACCGCGCGGGCCTCGACGCCGCCCACACCGTGCTCGACGCCTTCGCCGAGGATGTGGAGGCTGACGCCGGCCGCGTGCCCTTTGGCGTCGGTGAGCAGGTCGAGGACCATGGCGTGCTCGATGATGCGGATCCACGGGTCGCGCAGGACCGCGGCGTGGAGTGCGCGCTGGATCTCGGCGCCGGTGGCGTCGCCGCCGGCGTGCACGATGCGGCGGGCGCGGTGGCCGCCTTCGCGGGTGAGCTGGAGTGAGCCGTCCGGGTCGCGGTCGAACTCGGTGCCGAGGTGGATGAGGTCGGCGATGCGGGCGGGGCCTTCGGTGACGGTGATGTCGACCGCGGCCGGGTCGCAGAGGCCGACGCCGGCGATCTGGGTGTCGCGGGCGTGGGCCGCGGGGGTGTCGACGGGGTCGAGCACGGCGGCGACGCCGCCTTGGGCCCAGCGGGTGGAGCCGTCGTCGATGCGGACCTTGGTGACCACGGTGACGTGGAATCCGGCCCGGCGCAGGTTGAGGGCGCAGGTGAGCCCGGCGACGCCGGAGCCGATGACGCACACGTCGGTGGTCTCGGTCCAGGACGGGGCCGCGGCGCGCAGCCGGCGCGGGAGGCGCGGCAGGGCCGGCAGTGGCACTGAGTGAGGCATGGTCGCGGGTGGCACGTGCCGTTGCCCTTCTAGCGGTGGGCGCCCGGTCGCCCGGGTGCCCGTTCGATGGGTGCGCCGCCGATGGGCACGGCGGACGGCTCAACTGTGCCCCTGTAGGCACGGTGGGTGCCAACCAGGTGTGGCGTGCGTCCCGCATCTGGGACGCGGACGGCGCCGATCTCGGGGCACGCCGGTAGCCCGCCGTGCCGCTGGGAAAGGGCCCCCGGTTGCAACGCTAGCGGGACCAACCTGAAGCGGAGCTGAAGCGGGCGATCGGGGCGGTGTGAGACATGCGCGCGGCTGCGCTCGCGCAGCGCGATGCGAGCGGAAGCGGCTCCGAAACCGGGGCACACCGGTAGCCCGCCGTGCCGCTGGGAAAGGGCCCCCGGTTGCAACGCTAGCGGGACCAACCTGAAGCGGAGCTGAAGCGGGCGGTCGCGGCGGACCGTGGAGGCGGGTCGGCGGGCGGGCTGCGCGGCCTCGCCGGTGTTCGCGCGCGGCCGGGCCCGGCCGGAGTCGCTGACGACTCCTGCCGGGCCCGGATACGCGTGCATGCTGGCGCTAGCCCCGGTTCGTCGAACGTCGGATGCTGGACATAAGTTCATCCTCGCTGCGCGTCGGATCCTGTACATCAGTTCATCCTCGCTGCGCGTCGGATGAAGTCGGCGAGGTCGGCGGACTGCTGGACGCGCGACTCCTCGTGGACGTACATCATGTGGCCGGCGGGGTAGGTCTTCGTCTCGATACGCTCGCGGTCGGCGAGCGGGATCTCGAGGTGGTCGAGGGTGTACTCGATCGCCTCGATCGGGACGCCGCCGTCGTAGCGGCCCATCGCGATGTGGACCTGCAGGAACGGGTTGAGGCGCATGGCGTTGCCGAGCTTGCCGATGACGTCGACGGCCTCGCCCTCGAACTCCTTGTACGACCACGGGTGCACGGCGCGCGAGAGCCGCTCGTAGATGTGCTCGTTCTCGTATTCGAGCTCGGAGCGCAGGTAGTACTGGAGCGCGGCCGTGTACGGGCCGTCCGTGCCGACCAGGAACGGGTCGTACGGCATGCGCTCGTGCGTGTAGTGGTCGGCGGGCCCGGTGAAGCGGGTGTCGAGGCGGCCGGTGACCAGGCGCTTGTGGCGCAGCAGCTCGGCGTAGTACCGGGTGTGCTCGAGGCGCAGGTTGGCGCGGTCGACGTAGTCCTCGCTCACCCCGGCGAGCGAGGCGACCTTGGCGACGGCGGCGGCGCGCTCCTCGGGGTCGAGGTTCTGGCCCTTGGCGAGGACGGCGCGGAACTCGTCGGCGTAGGCGCGGGCCTCGTCGACGACCTCCTCGAGGCTCCGGTCCGGGTGCAGCCCGTGGTAGTGCGCGGTGGCCGCGTACGTGGGGAGGAACAGCGGGTCGGGCAGCTCGGAGCGGCTGGCGTGGTACAGCGTCTCGGTGTTGAACGCGGGGGCGATGAACATGACGCCGTTGAGGAACAGCCCGAAGCGGTTCTGGAGGTATTCGGCGAGGGCGCCGCCGCGGGTGCCGCCGTAGGACTCGCCGATGAGGAACTTCGGGGAGAGCCAGCGGTTGTGGCGGGTGGTCCAGAGGCGGATGATCTCGCCGACGGACTCGATGTCGCGGGTGAACCCGTGGTAGTCCTTGGCCTTCTCGCCTTCGACGGCGCGGGAGAAGCCGGTCGAGACGGGGTCGATGAACACGAGGTCGGTGTGGCGCAGGAGGGTCTCCTCGTTGTCGAGGAGGCCGTACGGGGGCGGGGTGAGGTTCCCGGCGTCGCCGGAGTCGACGCGGCGCGGGCCGAGGAGGCCCATGTGCAGCCAGATCGAGGAGGAGCCGGGGCCGCCGTTGAACGCGAACGTGACGGGGCGTTCGGTGACGTCGGCGTCGTCGAGGGTGTACCAGGTGATGGAGACCTCGGCCTTGGGCTTGCGGCCGTTGAACTTGTCGTCCTCGGTGATCTCCTCGCGGAGCACGACCCGCCCGGTGGTGGCGGAGTACGCGAGGTCGCCGAGGGTGTGGTGGGTGGTCTTCAGGTCGTCAGCGGGTTCGGCCTTGTCGGCCTTGCCCGCCTCGTCCTTCACGGCGCCGTTGTCGGCGTCGTCCTTCTTGGGTTCGTCGCTCATGAGACCACAACTTACCGCGCGGCTAGTGGGGACGCCAGAGGGTTGCCCGCGGTCCCGGGCGCGGGGTGGGCCTTGTCCGCGTTGACCTCGATGATCTCGTTGCGCTCGTTCACGTGGACCACGGTGGGCGTGAACGCGCGCGCCTCGGCGTCCTCCATCTGCGCGTATGAGATGAGGATCACGAGGTCACCGGGTTGGACGAGGCGGGCGGCAGCGCCGTTGATGCCGATGACGCCCGAGCCGCGCTCGCCGGCGATCGTGTACGTCTCGAGGCGGGCGCCGTTGGTGATGTCGACGATGGCGACCATCTCGCCGTCGAGGATATCGGCGGCGTCGAGCAGGTCCGCGTCCACGGTCACGGAGCCGACATAGTGGAGGTCGGCCTGGGTGACGGTGGCGCGGTGGATCTTGGACTTGAACATGGTCCGGATCATCGGGCGTCTCCAATAACACTGTGCCCAATAAAGACATGGGCGTTGTCGATCAGGCGGGTCGTGCCCGCCTTGGCGGCGATGAGCAGCCTCGCGGGCCCCTGTGCGGGGGCCTCGCCGAGGTCGGTGGCGCGGACGACGACGTAGTCGACATCCAGGCCGGGCTCGGCGGCGAGGGTCCTCTGCGCCGCAGCGAGCGGGTCGGGTGAATCCTGCGCGGCCGTGATGGCGCGCGGGATGGCAAGGGCGGCAGCGCGTTCGGCCTCAGAGAGGAACACGTTGCGGCTCGAGCGGGCGAGCCCGTCGGGTTCACGGTCCGTGGGGACGGCCCAGATCTCAATGCCCATGTCGAGATCGCGCACCATGCGGCGGACCATCGCGAGCTGCTGGAAGTCCTTCTCCCCGAAGCAGGCCGCGTCCGGCCGGGTCAGGTGGAAGAGCTTCGAGACGACGGTGAGCACGCCGGTGAAGAACCCCGGTCGCGAAGCGCCCTCGAGGATCTCGCCGTCCGGTCCGGCGTGGACGGTGGTGAGCCCGTCGCGCCCGTCCGGGTACATCTCGTTGACGCTGGGCGCGAACACGAGGTCGACGCCCTCGGCCTCGCACATCGCCAGATCCGCGTCGAGCGTGCGCGGGTACTTGTCCAAGTCCTCGTTCGGCCTGAACTGCAGCGGGTTCACGAACACCGTCACGACCACCGAATCGGCGATCTCCTTGGCGCGCTTGAAGTTCGCGCGGTGCCCGTCGTGGAGCGCGCCCATCGTCGGGACGACGGCGACGCGCCCGGGCAGGGCCGCGCGGGCCTTCGCCAGGTCGGCCTTGGTGTGGACCAGCACCGTCACGGCGTTTCCTCCTTGTAGGGGTGGGCCAGGACTTCCAGGAGCCCCTCGGCGTCCTCGCTCTTGAGGCGGCCCGACGCGAGGGCGCGCTCGGCGGTGCGGCGGGCCATCGTCCGGTAGACCTCTTCGATCCCCGTCCCGGCCAGCGCGTCGAGGTGCCGGGCGACCGTGCCGGCGTCGCCGCGCGAGACGGGGCCGGTGAGCCCGGCGTCGCCGTGGCGCAGCGCGTTGTCGAGCGAGGCGGACACGAGCGGGGAGAGCAGCCGCTGCGGGTTCGCGACGCCGATGGCGCGCAGCTGCTCGGCGGCGTCGTTGACGAGGGTCGTCAAGTGGTTGGCGGCGTAGACGAGCGCGGCGTGGTAGCGGGCGCGGTCGGCCTCGTCCACATGCTCGGGTTCGCCGCCCATCTCGAGGACGAGCGCTTCGCCGACGAAGCGGGCCTCGGCCTCGCCCGTGATCGCCCAGGAGATGCCGGCGAGGCGTTCCAGGTCCTCGTCGCGGCCGGTGAAGGTCATCGCGGGCGCGAGGGCGACGGTGAGGGCGCCGGCGTCGCGGACCGGCCGCAGGACGTCCGCGCCGAGCGCGCCGGAGGTGTGGACCCAGATCTGGCCGGGCCGGACGGGCAGGGAGGCCACGAGCGGCGCGATGGCGTCGTCCGGGACGGCGATGAGCACGAGCTCGGCGGCGGCGACCACGTCAGGGGCGGGGAGGATCTCGGCGCCGGGCAGGTGGCGGGCGGCGCGGGCGAGGGAGGCGTCGGATACAGCGGAAGCGGCGACGACCCGGTGGCCGGCGCGGGTGAGAGCCGCTCCGACGACGGAGCCGACCCTGCCTGCGGAGACGACCCCTACGGCGAGCCGGGTGGCGGGCCGCTGCGGGGCTGCGCTGCGCTGCTGATCCATGATGCTGATCCAGTCCTCAGAGGTACCGGTCATTGCGTACGCGTTAATTGTGCTTCGCAGGATTGCCAACGCCAGCCTGGGAGGCTCTGAGTGGCAATTCTCACTCGCGGTCTAAGGTCGGGGGCCATGACGGGGTTCGAGCGTTGGCAGGCGGCGATGACGCGGGCCTTGTACGGCCCGGGCGGGTTCTACCGCCGCGAGCTGCCGGGACGCCATTTCGCGACGAGCGCGCAGACGCCGGTGTTCGCGGAGGCGATCGCGCGGCTCGCCGACGAGGTCGACGCACGCCTGGGCCGGCCCGAGCATTTCACGGTGGTGGACGTGGGCGCGGGCGGCGGCGAGCTCTTGGACCGCCTCGCGGGCCTGCTCGATGGGCGCGTGCGACTGGTGGCGGTCGAGCTGCGCCCCAAGCCCGCGCACCTGGCCGAGCGCATCGAATGGCGCGCCGAGGCGCCCGCCGGGATCGAGGGGCTCTTGATCGCCTGCGAACTGCTCGACAACGTGCCGTGCGACGTGGCCGTGGTCGACGCGGACGGGCGGCTCCGGTACGAGGAGGTCGACCGGGCAGGCGCGACCCGCCTGGGCGATCCCGTGGACGCGGCGGACGCCGCGTGGCTGGCCGAGTGGTGGCCGATCGCGGCGCCCGGCGAGCGGGCCGAGATCGGGCGGCCCCGAGACGCCGAGTGGCGCAATCTGACCGCGCGCTTGCGCCGGGGCACGGCGCTGGCGATCGACTACGGCCACATGAAGGACGCCCGCCCGGAGGCGGGAACGATGACCGGTTTCAAGGACGGCCGAGAGACGCCGCCGATCCCGGACTGCACCACGGACATCACGGCGCACGTGGCCGTGGACGCGGTCGCCTGCGACCGCGTTGAGCCCCAACGGGATGCCCTGCTCGCGCTCGGTCTCGACGCGGCCCTGCCGCCCCTGCACCTGGCCTTCGTGGACCCGGTCGGGTACGCGGAGGCGCTGGCGAAAGCCAGCGCCTCGGCACGACTCACGGACCCGGCGGGTCTAGGAGCGCACTGGTGGCTCCGCACCGACAGGAGTTAGAACAACTCCTCTACCGTCTGCACCGAAGGCGCCCGCAGCACCCAGGCCTCGAGCATTTCGAGGTCGGTGCAGTCCTCGATGCGCTGGCGCGCCCCCTCGCTGACGGGGATGCCGCGCATCTCGAGGAACTTCAGGATGATCCTCGCCTCGGCCTCAGCGACGGAGTGCTGGGCGAGCTGGGAGCCGAATTTGTACTGCATGGTCTGCATTATCTTCCTCCAGAAATCTTGTGCGCAACCCTCGAGCCCCACTTCGGTGAGGTCGGCCCAAATGGCGCTCGCCTCCGGTCCGAGGGTGTCGATCGCGGCGGCAAGCGGCTTCAATGCTTTGTCGATGTCGGGATTGAGCCGGTGGGTGAGAGTTGAGAGGACCGTGAAGTCGACGTCTTCGAGCGCTTGCTCCAGATCGGTGATGAACGGGACGTTGTCCGGCCCGGCCACGAACGGCCGCACCTCCATGCTGGGGAACCCTGGAGGGCCGAGGAGGAGCGGCCCGCGCGCCCAACGCGCAGTGGCCGCGCTCGGGGTGGTGATGAGCAGCGTGGCCGGGATCTTGTACTTGTTCTCGAGGTAGCTGAGGTAGTAAGCCCAGCTTCGGATCTTCGACGGTTCTTCCTTGGTCTGCGCCTCGACGATCAGGATCTGCGGCCCGTCGGAGGTTTCCGCCTTGATCACGGTATCGGGATGGCGCACGATCGGCTTGATCTCGGTCAGGTCGGTGTCGATGACTTCAGCCTCGACGATCTCTGGAAAGTCGACCTGGCAGACCCGCTGGATGGTGTCGGCGAACAGGTTCGGGCTTTCGCGGAACACTTGATGCAGTGCTTCATGGGGGAGCTTCGGCATATGTTGAGGCTATGAAAACCAGTGCCGAATTCTTGGAAGCGACGCACCGTGTCGAGTGTCAGGTATCCGACATCACAAGGGGCGGTGATCAAACGGAGATGGCGGCTGGCCCGGCCCTGCGGTATTCGGTGGGGCTCATGCCCTTCCGGCGTTTGAAGGCGTTGCTGAAGCCGAACTGGTCGGCGTAGCCGACGGCGCGGGCCACTTGGGCCACAGTGCGATCGGGGTCGGCGAGGAGGTCTTCGGCGAGCTGCATGCGCCATTCGGTGAGGTAGGTGAGCGGCGGTTCGCCCATGATCTCGTTGAAGCGCTTGGCGAGCAGGGCGCGCGAGACCCCGGCTTCCCCCGCGAGGTCCGCAACCGTCCAGGGCTTGCCGGGCCGGGTGTGGATGGCCTCGAGTGCCGGTCCCGCAACAGGATCGGCGAACCCGCGGTACCAGACGGGCGCCTGGCGGCCCTGCTGGTCGAACCAGGTGCGGAGGGTGCACACGAGGCCCCAGTCGAAGAGGCGGTCGATGAACGCCTGCGTGCCGGGCTTGCGGCTGGCGAAGTCGATCGCGGAGGAGTCGAGCCAGAGGCAGAGTTCGGCGTCGTCGTCGATCACGAGGACGGGCGGGAGGGCGCGCAGGAGGCGTTCGTGGCGGCGGCAGGAGGCGCGGTAGGCGCCCACGAACAGGGCCGTGGCCTCGCCGTCGCCGGTGAGCGGCTGGGGCGGCGCGACCTCCGCGCACGCCTCGGGGTCGAAGCAGGTGAGCCAGTAGTCGAGGTGCGGGCGGTCGACGGACGCGGCCTCGTCGGCCATCCGGAACGGCTCCCCGCCGCTCACCACGGCGGTCTGCCCGCCCTTCACCGGCACCTGGGTGCCGTCGGCGAGGAGGATGACGCCGCCGCCGCGCGCCACGGTGACCATCGTCAGCGGGGCGCGGTCGTCGAACCGGACCACCCACGGCGCCTTGAGGATCGCGTCGCTGAGGATCGCGCCTTCCGCGCGGATGCCACTGAGGAGTTCACTGAGCGGGTCCATGCCCCCATCGTAGACGCACGCGCATGGATCGGAGCGTCCTGGCCATCGTGCGTCCATGCGTTCGCGGCTGTACTGGATCCAGACACCGCAACGCCAGGAGGACATCATGGCCGAACGCACCGCTCTCGTCGTCGTCTCGCACCACCGCCCCGACTCGCTCACCGCGCACGTCGGGGACGTCGTGGCCGCGCGGCTCAAGGAGGCCGGGTACGCCGTCGACCTGCTCGACCTGCGAGCCGAGGGCTTCGACCCGCGCATGACCACCGCCGACCAGCCCGACTGGGACGACCGCGAGAAGATCTACTCCGCCGAGGCGCGGGCCCACATGGCGCGCGTGCTCGCCGCCGACGTGATCGTGCCCGTGTTCCCCGTCTACTGGAACAGTCTGCCCGCGCTCCTCAAGGGATGGATCGACCGCGTCTGGAACTACGGCTTCGCCTACGGCCGCAGCAAGCCGCGGCTCGCCGGGAAGCGGATGCTGTGGCTCGGCCTCGCCGGCGCCCCCGACGGGGACGACTTCGCGGCCTGGATGAAGGAGACGCTCGACCGCGTGCTGCGCGCAGGCATCTCGTTCTACACCGGCATCACCGAGGCGGCCGTCGAAGTCCTCTTCGACGCCGAGGGCGAGCCGCAGATCGTCGACGACGAAGGGAACCTCACCAAGGGCGAGGCCCTCACCGGCCCCGAGCGCACCGCCCACTACGAGCGGATGGACCGCCAGGCCGAGGAGCACCTCGAGAAGTTCCTGGGCCTCTGACTCGGCACGGCACCCGCTGTCGCCTTGCGGCGCAGCGGGTGCCGCAGCCTCAGGACTCCAGGCGCAGCGCGCTCGCCGGGCACAGGCGCACCGCGTCTGCTACCTCGTCGTCGCAGTCTTCGGCCTCCTCGGCGAGGAGCACGACCCGGCCGTCCTCGTCGTCCTGGTCGAAGTATTCGGGAGCGGTCAGCGCGCACATGCCGGAACTCGCGCACGCCTCCGTGTCGGCGATGATCCTCACCTTGACTCCTTACCTACCAGGTCACCGGCAGTTCGGCGACGCCGTAGAAACTCTCGCCGGTCACGAGCGGCACCTCCGCGGCGGGTACGGCGAGCCGGAGGCCCGGGAACCGCTCGATGAGCCCGGCGAACGCGATGCGCATCTCCATGCGCGCGAGCTGCTGCCCCAGGCACTGGTGCACGCCGTGCCCGAACGTCAAGTGTCCCTTGGCGTCCCCGGTCACGTCCAGCTTCTCGGGCTCGATGAAGTGCGCCTCGTCCCGGTTCGCGGTCTGCACCGAGACCGTGACGTACTCGCGCGCCTTGATCTGGTGCCCTTCGAACTCCATGTCCTCCTTCACCTGCCGGATGAGTCCGGTGTGGATGATGGTGAGGTAGCGCAGCAGCTCCTCGACGCCGCCCGCCATCAGCTCGGGCCGCGCCCGCAGCAGCTCCCACTGGTCGCGGTTCTCCAAGAGCGCCATGGTGCCCAGGCCGAGCATCTTCGCGGTCGTCTCGTGGCCGGCGACCAGCAGCAGGATCGCCATGCCCGCGACCTCCTCATCGCGCAGCTCCGGGTCGGCGGCGAGGTCGGAGAGCACGTCGTCCGTGGGATTCGCCCGCTTGGCCGCGGCCAGCTCCCCGATGAACGCGAACAGGTTCAGCATCGCGGCCTGCTTGCCCTCGCCGGTCGCGTCCGTCGTGAAGATCGCCCGACTGTCCGCCTCGAACCGCTCCCGCTGGTCGTAGGGGACGCCGAGGAGCTCGCAGATCATCATGGCGGGCACGGGGACCGCGAACTCGGCCACGAGGTCGGCGGGCTTCGGCCCGGCCGCGAGCGCGTCCAGGCGGTCCTGGACGTGCGCGGCGATGCGCGGTTCGAGCTGCTTCATGCGCTTGACCGTGAACACGCCGGTGAGCTTGCGGCGCAGGCGGGTGTGGTCGGGCGGGTCCATCTCGATGAACATGCCGGGGGTGAGCGGGAAGTCGCCTTCGAAGTCGAGGTAGGCCTCCAGGCCGGGCATGGGGATGGGCACCTGCGCCGGGCCGCCGAGCGTCGAGCTGAACCGGGTGTCGGCCAGGACCTTCCGGGCCAGGCGGTGGCTGGTGACGAGCCAGCCCAGGCGGCCCTCCGGGTAGTAGCGCATTCGCCGCATCTCGGACCCGCGGTGCAGGGCCATGACGGCGGCGGGCGGGTCGAACGGGTGGTCGCGTTCGAGCGGGATGCCATAGGGCGCTTCGGTTTCGGCCGTGTCGGGTGTTGACATGCGGTCTCCTCGGTGGTGTCCGGTCGCGGCTGGCACGATCTACGTATATATAGGCTATACGTATACACGTGGCCGTGCAAGCCTCACCCCGCGAGCAGTTCGTCCACCGCCCCGTCGGCCCGCGCCAGCAGCGCCGCGTAGTGGCGGTCCCGCTCGATCCCGTTGAGCCCCTTGGCCTCGCTGTCGAACAGCGCCTCGGTGTGCACGTCCGTGATGTCGCAGAACTCGGCGATCCCGCGCCGCAGCGCCCCGCCGAGCAGGGCGCGCGTGAGCGCCGAGTCCGGGTCGTCCTCGGCGAGGCCGGCCAGGCCGAGCCACAGGATCCGCTTGCCCGCCATGGGCTTCTCGCGCCGCCCGTACGTCAGTCCGTAGTTCCACACCCGGTCGATCCAGCCTTTCAGCAAGGCGGGCAGCCCGAACCACCACACCGGGAACACCACCGCGATCCGGTCGGCGGCCAGCAGCCGGTCGGCGTGGACGTGCACCTCGTCGGAGTACCGCTTGTCGCGGTTCCCGTAGTCCGGCTCGTCCTCGACCCGACCGCGCGGATCGAACCCCTCCCGTTGCAGGTCAAGGAGATCGACGCGGTATCCGGCGGCCGCGAGGCGGTCCGCCGCGCGGCGCGCGAGCGCGGCCGTGAGGGAATCGGCGCGGTGGTGGGCGAACACGACGAGCGCGGTCGGCTGGGCTTCCATGCAGGTCTCCTTCCGATGGCCGCCGCTCTCCTTCTGGTGGCGAAGCCACGGCGGCGGCGCCCCTTCAGTAGAGCCCCGATCTCGTGGACGTCCCATGGCTGAAAGACGGGAAAACCTTCGCGATCGTCTACCATCGCGGCATGGACCCGCTCAGCGACATGCTCGCCGACATCCGCGCCGAAGGCGCCTCGGTGCATCAGGCCGCGCTCGACCCGCCGTGGCGGCTCGCCTTCACCGGCGACGCGCCGCTCACCATGGTCACCGCCGTCGCCGGTCACGCCGAACTCGTCCTCCGCGACGGCACCACCCACCGGCTCACCGCGGGCTCGACCGCGATCGTCCAGGCGCCCTTCGACCTCGTCGACGACCGGGCCACACTGGACCGCCCGATCCCGGCCCCGCCGATCGACGCCGTGCCCACAGCGGCAGTGCCGCAAGGGGACCGGGACGTGCTCATCGCCGGGACCTACCGGCCCGCGAGCGCCCGCCATCAGCGGCTCCTGCGCGCGCTCCCCGAAGCGCTCGTCCTCCACGAAGAGGTCGACGACGTGCTCTGGCTGCACTCCATGCGCGACGCCCTCGCCCGTACCCGCACGCCCGGCGGTCAGGCGATGCTCGACCGCATCCTCGACTGGGGCCTCGTCTGCACCCTCGGCTGCTGGTTCGAACGCCAGGAGGCCGACGCCCCCGACTGGTACCTGGGCGCGCTCGACCCCGTCACCGGCCCCGCGCTCGAGGCGATCCACCGCCACCCCGCACGGCCTTGGACCGTCGAGGCGCTCGCGGCCCGCGCCCACGTCTCACGCGCGCACTTCGCCAAGCGGTTCACCGAAGTCATGGCGCGCCCGCCCCTGCGGTACGTCGCCGAGCGCCGCATGGAGCTCGCCTCCGACCTCCTCGCGGACCCTGCGGTCGGGGTGGCCGAGGCGGCCGCCGCGGTCGGCTACCGCGACCCCTTCGCGTTCTCCACCGCGTTCAAACGCCACCGGGGCCTGAGCCCCCGCGCCTACCGCGCGCGGCGCGTCTGAACACATCGAGGCTCATCACGTTTCCGCCACGAGCCAGCCGATCGCGGCCAGCAGGGCGATGAGGGCGAAGAAGACGTAGATCGCCATCTCGACCCATTCGCTCGCCGAGCTCGGGCGCCAGAAGCGCCTGCGCTGCCGCCCGGGCTCGTTCCGGTCAGGGGTGTCGTTCATGCGTCCAGCGTAGGCAGTGGACCCCAGTGAATCCAACACGGCAAATGACTTTGACGCCGTGCGCTTGGCCGCACAGAATCAGGTCATGGGATTCGTGGACCTCTCCGGCGTGCGGTACGGCCTGAACGACGGCACCACGTTGTTCGACGAGGTGTCGTTCCGTGTCGGCGAAGGCGCGAAAGTCGCGCTCATCGGAGCGAACGGGGCCGGGAAGACCACGCTCCTCAACATCCTCACGGGCGCAATCGCACCGGACGCGGGCACCGTCGCCCATTCGGGCGGTCTCGGCGTCATGCGCCAGCTCGTCGGGATGCGCGAAGGCGAACGGCCGCTGCGGCACCTCGCCGTCGACCTCGCCCCACCGCCCGTGAAGGCCGTCGCGGCGCGGCTCGCCAAGGCGGAAGCGCGCATCGGCACAGCCGTCGACGGCACTGTTCAAGACGGCACCTCAGAGAAGGACCAGCTCGCGTACGCCCAGGCCCTGGCCGACTGGGGCGAGGCGGGCGGCTACGAGTTCGACGTGTTGTGCGACACGGTCGCGGTCGCGATCCTCGGCAGCCCTTGGGAAGCGGTGAAAAACCGTCCGCTCAGGACGCTTTCGGGCGGGGAGCAGAAGCGGTTCGCGCTGCAGCTGCTGCTGCAGGGCCGCGACGAGGTGCTGGTGCTCGACGAGCCGGACAACTTCCTCGACGTGCCGGCCAAACGCGAACTGGAGCAGGCGATCCGGGAGTCGGCGAAGTCGATCCTGTTCGTCTCGCACGACCGCGAGGTGCTGGCGAACGCCGCGAACGCGATCGTGACGCTCGAGGCCGGCACGACCTGGACGCACGGCGGCGGGTTCGCGACCTGGCACGAGGCCCGCGCCTCGCGGCACGAGCGCTTCGAGGAGCTGCGGCGCCGCTGGGACGAGGAGCACAAGAAGCTCAAAGAGCTCATGCTCATGTACAAGAACAAGGCCGCGTACAACGCGGACATGGCCTCGCGGTACCGGGCGGCGCAGACGCGCCTGCGCAAGTTCGAGGAGGCCGGGCCGCCGCCCTCGCCGCCGCGCGACCAGGACATCCGCGTGAAGCTCGAAGGCGGGCGCACCGGCAAGCGGGCGGTGATCTGCGAGCAGCTCGAGCTGGAGGACCTGACGTTCCCGTTCGACCTTGAGGTCTGGTACGGCGACCGCGTGGCGGTCCTGGGCGCCAACGGGACCGGCAAGAGCCACTTCCTGCGTCTGCTCGCGCATGGCGGTTCGGACCCGGAGGCCGGGCTCGCTGCGAAGCGCCGCCTCGATCCGGTGCGGCACAGCGGGGTCGCGCGGCTCGGCGCCCGCGTCTACCCCGGGCACTTCTCGCAGACGCACGAGCATCCGGAGTTCGACGGACGCACGCTGCGCGAGATCCTGTGGGAGGGCGACGAGGACCGGCCCTCGCTCGACCGATCGAAGGCGATGAGCGCCCTCAACCGCTACGAACTCACCGGACAGTCCGAACAGGACTTCAAGACGCTCTCGGGCGGGCAGCAGGCGCGGTTCATGGTGCTGATGCTGGAGCTCTCGGGCGCGACCTGCCTGCTCCTCGATGAGCCCACGGACAACCTCGACCTGGCCTCCGCCGAAGCCCTCGAGCAGGGCCTGAAGGCCTTCGACGGCACCGTCATCGCGGTGACGCACGACCGCTGGTTCACGCGCGGCTTCGACCGCTTCGTGGTGTTCCAGAACGACGGCGAAGTGGTCGAGTCGGACGAGCCGGTCTGGGACGTGCGCTGAGGGCGCGGCCGGGACCCCGCTGGTGGAACGGCGTCCCGGCCGCGCGTCTGTGCCCCTGAACGACGATGCCCTGGGCAGCGTTGTGTCGCAGGGGGTTTGGGGGGACGGTCAGGCGGGACGGATCACCACTCGACGGGCAGCGTGTGGACGCCGTAGACGGCCATGTCGCTGCGCATCGGGATCTCCTCGGACGGCACGGCCAGCCGCAGGTCGGGGAAGGCCTCGAAGAGCTTGGCGAAGCCGATGCGCATCTCCACGCGCGCGAGCTGCTGGCCCACGCACTGGTGCACGCCGTGCCCGAAGGCCATGTGGCCCTGAGCGTCCCGGTCGAGGTCGAGCTCCCCGGGCCGCTCGTACTTGTGCGGGTCGCGGTTGGCGGCCTGGAGGACCACGGTGACGTGCTGCCCGGCCTTGATGAGCTGCCCGTCGATCTCGGCGTCCTCCTTGGCGATGCGCATGATCCCGTTGTGCGCCACCGTGAGGTAGCGCAGCAGCTCCTCGACGGCGGCGGGCATCAGCTTGGGCGCGTCCCGCAGCTTCGCCATCTGGTCGGGGTGCTCGAGGAGCGCGAACGTGCCCAGCGCGAGCATGTTCGCGGTGGTCTCGTGCCCGGCGACCAGCAGGATCAGGCCGATCCCGGCGGCCTCGACGTCGTGGATCTCCGGGTCGGCGGCGAGCACGCTGAGCATGTCGTCGCCCGGATCGGCGCGCTTCGCGGGGACGAGCTGCATGAGGTAGCCGAACAGTTCGGCCATGGCCTTGTTGCGGTCCTCGACGGACAGTGAGAGGTCGAGCATGTTCGCGGAGTTCGCCTGGAACGCGGCCCGGTCGTCGTAGGGGACGCCGAGCATCTCGCAGATCACGAGCGAGGGCACCGGGAGCGCGAACTCGCGCACGAGGTCCGCGCCGGGCCCGGCCGCGCGCAGGGCTTCGATCTGCGCGTCGACGATGTCGGCGATGCGCGGCTCGAGGTCCTTCATGCGCTTGACGGTGAACACGCCGGTCACCTTGCGGCGCAGCCGGGTGTGCTCGGGCGGGTCGAAGAACAGGAAGAACCCGGGCGGCACCTGCTCGGAGATGGAGACGAACACGTGCGGGAGCTCGGTGGGCGAGTGGGTGAACCGCTCGCCGGTGGCGAAGCGCGGGTCGGCGAGGACCTTGCGGCCCTCGGCGTGGCCGGTGACGAGCCAGCCTTCGGTGCCGTCGGGGTAGTACCTGATGGGCCGCAGCGGTTTCGACTGCAGGTCCATGAGGCCGGTCGGCGGGTCGTAGCGGGTCTCGCGCTGGTACGGCATGCCGTAGGGCAGGGCCTCGGCGGCGTCGTCACGGGTGGTGCCTTCGACGGACATGGGAACTCCCAGAGAGGTGCGGCAGCACGGTCGTCGAAGCCCGAGTGCGCGGCGCGGGTCGCTTGGAGCACGCCGTCGACTTAGACCTCGTGGTCCCCACCACATCGGAGCTTAGGGCGGAACGTGATGGCGCGCAACAGCCGCCGACGGTCCTGTCAGGAACCCGACACCGACGGTCGCGACTACAGGAGTTCGAGGAGCTCCTCGATGTACTGGGCGACGCCGTCGTCGTTGTTGCCGGCGGGGGCGATCTCGGTGGCGGCGGCCTGGACCCACGGGTGGCCGTTGGGCATCGCGACGGAGTGCCCGGCGGCCTCCATCATGCTCAGGTCGTTGGTGGCGTCGCCGAAGACGAGCACGTCGGACCAGTCGATGCCGAACTTGTCGAGCACGACCTGGATCCCGGCGGCCTTGGTGACGCCGACCGGGCAGACCTCGAGCATCCCGACGCCGGACTCGGTGACGGTGACGAGCGAGGGGTCGATGACGTCCTTCGCGGCGACCAGCAGTTCGGGGCCGGTGTACTCGTCGGACACGAAGTAGCCCTTGACCATCGCGCCGTTGAACGCGATCTCGCGCGGCGCGGTGTCGAGGGTGACGGCGGTCCAGGGCCAGTCGGGCATCGGGTCGCCGGTGATGTGCTTGGCGGGGTCGGCCGGTTCGGCGAGGGCGCGCACGGGGCCGACCTCGTCTTCGATGAGGCGGAGCGCTTCGAGGAGCACGGCGCCTTCGACGGAGCGGTCGGCGAGCTGGACGACGGTGTCGTCGTAGCGGCATTCGTAGACGAACGCGCCCTGCCCGAGCACGAGGAAGTCCGCGGAGGGGAGGTCGTTGCGGCACAGCTCGATCAGGCGCGGCCCGCGGCCGGAGGCGCCGACGAGGATGACGCCCGCGGCGGCGAGGCGCTTGAGCGCGGCCATGGTGCGCGGGGAGACGGTCTCGTCGGAGCGGACGACGGTGCCGTCGAGGTCCGTCGCCACGAGTCGGGGTGCCCGGTCCAGTTGGATCATGTGTCCTCCTTGGTCGTCTCGCTGCGATCCGCGGCCGCCGTGCCGTTGGACCCTTGCCTGTGCGCTAACACTGCCACATCGGTCCATGCAGAACCATTGGCCCGCTTGGGCTCCTGCCGCGACGGCGCCTTCGCGGCCGCCGTCGTCGCCTTCGGAGCCGCTGTCCTCAGAACCATCGCGCCAGCACCTTCGCCACCCCGTCCTCCCACACCGAGGGGGCGACCTCGTCCGCCGCGGCCCGCACTTCGGGGGCCGCCTGGCCCATCGCCACGGACCAGCCCGCCCACGCGAACATCGTGAGGTCGTTGTGGGCGTCGCCGAAGACGACGGTGTCGGACGATGATACGCCGTAATGGGCCGCGATACGGGCGATGCCGGTGGCCTTGCTGATGCCGGGCGGTCCGATGTCGACCCAGCCGTTGTAGCCGACCTCCACGTGGTAGTCGGCGGCGTCGAGGGCCGCGCCGGCGGCCAGGCGCATCGCCTGCGGGCAGCGCTGCGCACCGCCGTACCGGTTGGTCGAGTCGACGCGGGCGACCAGGCGCGGGGCCGGGCGCGAGACGAGCTCGTCGATGGTGATCTCCCGGGCCCAGCGGGCCGGGAAGTCGCGGCGGAAGCCCTTGGTGTGGTGCCAGCCGTCGAGGTCCCATTCGACCGCGAACTCGACGCTCGGGTCCGAGGCGACGAGCGCTTCGACCGCGGTCGCGGCGTCCACAGTGTGCTGGTGGGAGATCGCGCGGGCCCCGAGGTCGTACTCGCCGGCGCCGTGCGAAGCGGAGGCGAAGCCCTCGTCGAGCCCGAGGTCCTCGGCGGTGCGCACGGCGCCCCAGATGGCGCGGCCGGTGACGAGCGCGACGGGCACGCCCGCGTCCCGGACGGCCTGGAGGGCGTCGATCACGGCGCGGCTGGGGACGGTCGCCTGCCGGTCGTGGTAGTCCACGACCGTGCCGTCGATGTCGACGGCGACGAGCTTCGGTGGCGTCTGGCGGGGCGGGGCCGGGATCGCGGGTGTCGGGGCTTCGGGTGTCGGGGCGGAGTGTGGCACGTCTCCACGGTAACCCCCGCCGGGTGAACGGAGGGGTACCGAGCGTTTGAACTCACGCCGCCGCTCGCATGACGAGCTGCAATCGCCCAAACCGGCCCATCGGGACGGCGAGCGGCATACGGTTCGTGCATGGGCGAGATCACGATCGAACGCGTCTACGACTACCGCCGGGACCCGCAGCGGTCCGGGTCGGTCTTCCTCGTCGACCGGCTCTGGCCGCGCGGCGTCAGCAAGGAGGACCTGGACGGGGTCACCTGGGCGCAGGACGCCGCGCCGTCGCCGAACCTGCGGATCTGGTTCGGCCACATGGCCGACCGCTTCGAAGAGTTCACCGGCCGCTACCGCAGCGAGCTCGAGGGCCACCCCGAACGCGCCGAACCCCTCCTGGAGGCGGCACGTTCGGGCCCCGTCACCCTCCTCTACGCCGCGAAGGACCCGGAAGTGAACCACGCACTCGTTTTGAAGGCCTGGCTCGAAGAGCAACTGGCCGAATAGGTTCCACTGTCGGACCCCTATGTCAGGGTTATCGACCGGGGGCCCGCAATTTCGTAGGTACGCCAAATCAACCGGAAACGCCCGGTTCGCACCCGAAGAGGGCTCGCGAACCGGGCGAACTGCTGCCCGGCCCCATTCGCAGCCGCCCCGACGTCGGCCCACCCCGATTCACACCCGAGGAACGCTCGCGAACCTTGCGCACCGCGACCGGCCCGAACCGCGACCCGCCCCGAATGTCAGACCCCCATGCCAGGGTGGTTGACCGGGGGCCCGTGAGTTGGTCTGGTCGCCAAAACAACCGGAAACGCCCGAAAGCCAGCGGCCCGCCAGTCCCCAGACCGGCGGGCCGCTCGCGTATCGCGTCTACTTCTTCGGCTCGAGCACGTCCTTGCCGAGGAACGGCTGCAGCGCCTTCGGCACCGCCACCGACCCGTCCGGCTGCTGGTGGTTCTCGAGGATCGCCACGAGCCAGCGCGTGGTCGCGAGCGTCCCGTTCAAGGTCGCCGCCACCGCGTTCTTGCCCTGCTCGTCGCGGTACTTCACATTCAGGCGCCGGGCCTGGAACGTGGTGCAGTTCGAGGTTGACGTCAGCTCCCTGTACCGCCCCTGGGTGGGCACCCAGGCCTCGCAGTCGAACTTGCGCGAGGCCGAGGTCCCGAGGTCGCCGGCGGCGACGTCGATGACCCGGTAGGGCAGCTCCATCTTCTGGAGCATCTGCTCCTCATAGGACAAGAGCTTCTCGTGCTCGGCCGCGGCGTCCTCGGGCCGGCAGAACGAGAACATCTCGACCTTGTCGAACTGGTGCACGCGGATGATGCCCCGCGTGTCCTTGCCGTACGACCCGGCCTCGCGGCGGAAGCACGAGGACCAGCCCGCGTACCGGCGCGGCGCGGTCAGCTCGCCGAGGTTCTCGCCCGAGTGGTAGGCCGCGAGCGGCACCTCCGAGGTGCCCACGAGGTACATCTCGTCGCGTTCGAGGTAGTAGATCTCGTCGGCGTGCTCGCCGAGGAAACCGGTGCCCTCCATGGCTTCCGGGCGCACTAGCACCGGCGGGATCATCGGCGTGAAGCCGGTCTCGACGGCCTGCATGATCGCCAGGTTGAGCATGGCGAGCTGCAGGAGCGCGCCGTCGCCGGTCAGGTAGTAGAAGCGGGCGCCGGAGGTCTTGGCGCCGCGCTCGGTGTCGAGCAGGCCGAGGGCCGTGCCGAGCTCGAGGTGGTCCTTCGGGTCCTCGATCGGCTTCTTCTCGCCGACCTCGCGCAGCACGATGTAGTCGTCCTCGCCGCCGGCGGGAGCGCCGTCGGCGACCAGGTTGGGGATGGCCTTCCCGGCCGCGTCGAACGCGGCGGCGGTCGCGGTCACCTTGAGTTCGGCGGCCTTGACCTCCTCCGAGAGGGTCTTGGTGCGTTCGAGCAGCGCCTGCTTCTCCTCGGCGGCCGCGCCGGCGATCCGCTTGCCCAGGCCCTTCTGCTCGGCGCGGAGCGTCTCGAAGGACTGGAGGGCACTGCGGTGGTCGGCGTCCGCGGAGAGCAGGGCGTCGACGGCCTCGACGGAGGCGCCCCTCTTCCGCTGGCTGTCGCGGTAGGCGTCCGGGTTGTCTCGCAGTGCACGCAGATCAATCACGGGACCAGATTACCGGCCAGGCCACCTCCGCTCCGAGCGCATATTGTGGGCGTGTGGCGGTCGATATGGGCGAGGCGGAATTCGAGGCGGCGGTGTCGGACGCGCTGGACGCGGTGCCGCAGGAGCTGATGGCGATGCTCGACAACGTCGTGATCCTGGTGGAGGACGAACCGGAGGGCCCGGAGAAGGAACTCCTGGGGCTCTACCAGGGGACGGCGCTGACGGACCGGGGCTGGGAGTACGGCGGGGTCCTGCCGGACACGATCACGATCTACCGGGGCCCGACGCTGCGGATGTGCTCGTCGCCCGAGGAAGTGGTCGACGAGGTCGCGGTGACGGTGGTGCACGAGATCGCCCATCACTTCGGCATCGAGGAGTCCCGCCTCCACGAACTGGGCTGGGGCTGAGGACGCATCTGCGCTGGATCCGAGGTAACAGTCCGGTAAATACGAGCCTGACGAGCTATCGACACTCGCATCCGCGAGGTTAAGCTGAGGCCGTGACGACGTTTCGCATCGGGGAGGCCGCCGAACTGCTCGGGGTCTCCGCCGACACGGTCCGGCGCTGGATCGACTCCGGGCGCCTCGCCGCCTCCCGTGACGAGCAGGGGCAGCGCCACCGGGTGATCTCGGGCGCCGACCTCGCCGCGTTCGCACGCGAGCGCGCCAGCGCCCCCGACGCGGGGGCCGGTTCGTCTTCGGCGCGGAACCGCTTGCGCGGCATCGTCACCGCCATCACCAAGGACCAGGTGATGGCGCAGGTCGACTTGCAGGTCGGGCCGTTCCGGGTCGTCTCGCTCATGAGCCGCGAGGCCGTGGACGAGCTCGGGCTCGAGGTCGGCTCGCTCGGCACCGCGGTCGTCAAGTCAACGAACGTGGTCGTCGAACGCTCGGACCGCTAGCCCCTTCGGATCGGAGTCCCATGCGTGCCAGAGCAACCCTCGCCGCGACCGCGGCACTCGCCCTCGCCTCCCTCGCAGCGTGCGGCTCCGGCGACGAGGCCGAGGCCGGCTCGGACGGCACCGTGACCGTGTTCGCGGCGGCGTCGCTCACGGAGGCGTTCACCGAGATCGGCGA
Source organism: Glycomyces lechevalierae (assembly GCF_027622945.1). GTDB lineage: Bacteria > Actinomycetota > Actinomycetes > Mycobacteriales > Micromonosporaceae > Glycomyces > Glycomyces rutgersensis. The sequence goes on from NZ_JAPZVQ010000002.1 coordinate 331,880, forward strand.
CCGGTTCGAAGCCGAGCACGACGGCGTGACCGTCGAGTTCAACTTCGCGGGCTCCTCCGACCTCGCCGCCCAGATCACCGAGGGCGCGCCCGCGGACGTCTTCGCCTCCGCCGACGAGTCCAACATGGACAAAGTAGTGGAGGCCGGGGCCGCCGCCGACCCGGACACGTTCGCGCTCAACCAACTCGTGATCGCCGTCCCCGAAGGCAACCCCGACGGCGTCACCGGCCTCGCGGACCTCGCCGGCCTCGACTTCGCCGCCTGCGCCGAGGAAGTCCCCTGCGGGTCCGCCGCGCAGACCGCGCTCGGCGACACCGGCCTCACGCCGGTCACCTACGAGGCCGACGTCAAGTCCACGCTTCAGAAGCTCACCCTCGGCGAGGTCGACGCCGCGCTCGTCTACCGCACGGACGCGATTGCAGCCGAGGACGAGGTCGACGCCGTCGAGTTTCCCGAGTCCGCCGGCGCGGTCAACGCGTACCCGATCGCCGCGCTCACGGACGCCCCCAGCCCGGACCTCGCGGCAGAGTTCGCCGCGTACGTCCTCGCCGACGACGCCCAGGCCGTGCTCCAAGCCGCCGGATTCCAGCACCCATGAGGTCGCGGAACGCCATGCCCGCCAAGCGGACCCTTCGACGCCGCCGAGTCCCGGCCGCGCTCCTGGCCCCCGCCGCGATCGGTCTGGCGTTCCTCATCCTGCCCCTCGCGGGCCTGCTCGCCAGGGCTCCCTGGGCCGAACTGCCCGCGCGCCTCGCCGAACCCGAGATGCTCGCGGCCCTGCGGCTCTCGCTCCTCACGGCGACCGCCGCGACCGCGCTCTCACTGCTGTTCGGCGTCCCGATCGCCTGGCTGCTCGCGCGCGGCGACTTCCCCGGACGCAGCGTCCTGCGCGCCCTGGTGACCGTTCCGCTCGTGCTGCCGCCGGTGGTCGGCGGCGTCGCGCTGCTCCTCGTGTTCGGGCGCAACGGGATCATCGGGTCGTGGCTGCACGAGCGGTTCGACATCACGATCCCGTTCACGACCACGGCGGTCGTGCTGGCGATGACGTTCATGTCGATGCCGTTCCTGGTCGTCTCGGTCGAGGGCGCGCTGCGCGGGGCGGACCTCCGCTTCGAGGAGGCCGCGGCGACCCTCGGGGCGGGCCGCTGGACGGTGTTCACGCACGTCACCCTGCCGATGGTCGCGCCTGGCGTGCTCGCCGGGGCGGTGCTGTGCTGGGCGCGGGCGCTCGGCGAGTTCGGCGCGACGATCACCTTCGCGGGGAACTTCCCGGGCCGCACGCAGACGATGCCGCTCGCGGTCTACCTCGCGCTGCAATCGGATCTGGAGGCCGCGATCGTGCTCAGCCTGATCCTGCTGGCAGTGTCGGTCATCGTGCTGGCGTCGCTGCGCGACCGCTGGACGGCGGCCCCATGAGCACCCCGAATGGAATGGCCGAGCGAGGGCTGGACGCGCACCTGGTGGTCGAGAGGGGCGCGACCGGAACGGGTTCGTTCCGCCTCGATCTGCGGCTCCACGTCGCGCCGGGCGAGACCGTGGCCTTGTTGGGCCCCAACGGTGCGGGAAAGACCACAGCATTGCGGGCCCTGGCCGGGCTCGAGGCACTTTCGGGCGGACAAATCGCCTTGAACGGTGAGATCCTGGACCGGCCCGGGACGCGGGTCGGCCGGACGAGGGCAGCGCGAAGCGAGTCGCACATCGATGGGCCCCCGGTCAACAACCCTGACACAGGGGTCCGACAGTCCTCACCGGACGCTTTCGAACAAGGCGCGCTCAAGCACGACGAGGCCAAGCGCAGATCGAACCGAGAAGGCATCGGATCGAGCGGGATACGCGGATCGAGCCGAGAAGGCGCCCCCGGGCAAGGCACCGGCGACGCGCGAAGCGACCGCTGGGTGCCGCCCGAAGCACGACGGATCGGCGTCGTCTTCCAGGACTACCTGCTGTTCCCGCATCTGACCGCGATCGACAATGTGGCGTTCGGTCCGAGGCGGCGAGGGCAAGGGCGGGCCGAGTCGCGGGCGCTCGCGGCCGAGTGGCTCGACCGGGTCGGCTTGGCGGAGTTCGGGAAGCGGCGTCCCAAGCAGCTTTCCGGCGGGCAGGCGCAGCGGGTGGCGCTGGCTCGGGCGTTGGCGACGGATCCGGCGCTGCTGCTCCTGGACGAGCCGCTGGCGGCGCTTGACGCCCGGACCCGACTCGACACCCGGGCGGAGCTTCACCGGCATCTGGCGGGCCACTCAGGCCCGGCGATCGTGGTCACGCACGACCCGGTGGACGCGCTCATGCTCGCCGACCGCCTCGTGGTGATCGAGAACGGCAGGGCGGTGCAGGAGGGCGACGCCGAGTCGGTCACGGCCCGTCCGAGAACGGACTACATCGCGCGCCTCGTCGGCTTGAACCTCTACCGGGGCAAGGCGGAAGGCCACCAGATCGTCGTCGGCAGCAGTACCCGCACCGCAAGCGGAAGCGCTACTGGAAGCGGATCTCGGTCCGACGCTGCAAGCGCCGAGCCGGTCGGCGAAGGCGGAGCGGCAGCCTCGCCCGAAGGCCCGGTCGTGCTCGTCGCCTCCGATCCGCTCGAAGGGCCTGCGTTCGCGGCGTTTCCGCCGAGCGCGGTCGCGCTGTACCCGGAGCGGCCGGACGGGAGTCCGCGGAACACTTGGCGGGCAACCGTTTCGGGCGTCCACCGGCACGGCGACAACCTCCGCGTCCAACTTGACGGCCCCCTCAAAGCCGCCGCCGACGTGACCCCGGCCGCCGCCGCCCACCTCCGCCTCGAACCCGGCCGCGAGGTCTGGGCGACCGTGAAGGCCTCCGAAATCCGCACCTACCCCGCCTGAATCCCAAGGGCCGCTTCGCCTTCAGCCGCGCCGACCCGGCACCGTCGCCGAGGTCGCTGCCGGGACCTGTGGCTTCGATCGACCCACGACTCGCGCACTCCTGGCGGCTGCGAAGCCGCGGTCGGCCGCTTCCTTGAAGCGCGGCTTGCAGCGATGCACACCGGCGCTGGAGGACCCGGCCGCCGCATCCGCGTCTTCGGGCTCACCCCGCTCACCCCGCTCACCCCGCTCACCCCGCTCACCCCGCTCACCCCGCTCACCCCGCTCACCCCGCTCACCCCGCTCACCCCGCTCACCCCGCTCACCCCGCTCACCCCGCTCACCGGAAAGAGTGAAACCGGGGCCTGCGGCAAGCCGCGAGCCCCGGAACTGTCACACCCTTGCGCGATCGTCGGACCTACCTTTCCCCTGGGTGGGTGGGGGCTAGGGATGGTAGATCCCGAACGGCGCTAACGCCGCCGCTCCCGCCAGCTCCGGCTTTCCGAGTTCCGGCGTCGCCGGGCCGGCCGAGGTCGGGTCGTCCTCGCGAGCCGCGCGGCGGATCACCGGCAGGCAGACGAGCACGATCGCGATCGACACCAGACCGACAGCGGCGAAAGCGGTCTGCACGTCCATCACCGCGGAAAGCCCGCCGCCGAGCAGGAAGCCGATCAGCTGCGCGGCGTTGACGCGCCCGCCGACGGCCGCGTTCGCGCGGCCCCGGAAGGCCTCGGGGACCCGGCGGGCCACTGCGATGCCGAGCGCGGAGTTCTCCCCCGCGTTGAAGATCCCGCCGATCAGGTTGAGCGGCACGAGAAGCAGCACCGTGAACAGCGGCATCCCCTGCCCGAAGCACACCAGCCCGACCCCGGCGAGGCACGCCATGAGCATCCACGCGAGCTGCACGTCGCGGTCCAGCCGCCGGATCACCGCGGCCGCGATCCAGGCACCCCCGACCATGCCGATCGTCCAGCAGGCCTTGATGAGCCCGTACATGCTCTCGGTCGCGCCGTAAACCTCGCGCACCAGGAACACGCTGAGCACGTTCACCGCGCACATCGCCGCGATCACCGCGCTGAGCCCGAACACCATCGCGGTCAGCAGCCGGTCGCCGCCGAGCCGCCATCCGGTTCCCTTGGCCGCCTGGTGCACCGGGAGTTCACGACGCACGCCGCCGCGGCGGGTGCGGATGTCGCAGCACAGCAGCACCCGCGCCATCGCGCAGGCCGCCGCGAGCATCAGCGCCGCGCCGACACCGTTGGCGCCAATGAGGAACCCGGCCACCGCGGGCCCGGCCGCGAGGCCGACGAGGGTCCCCGTCTGGACCAGCGCGACCGCGTGCGGCAGGTCCTCGCGTCGCGACATGGCCGGGACGAGCGCGCTCACGACCGGCTGCAGGACCGCCGTCCCGGCGGCGTTGACGATGACGAGCCCGTACAGGGCGTACAGGTTGTCGGTGAACACCATCGCGATGATCGCCGCGGTCTGGACGAGCCCGGAGACGGCCATCAGGGTGCGACTGTCGAAGCGGTCCGCCATGCGGCCGGTGACCGGCGCGAGCACGACCAGCGGCAAGGTGGCGCAGATGATGAGCGCGGCGATCGCGAAGCCGCCGAAGCCTTGGCTCTGGAGCTGGAGGGTGAGGGCGAAGTCGGCCGTGAACATGGCGGTTCCGGCGAGGAACGCGCAGGTCGCGGCGGTGTAGACGTCGGACCAGCGGGTCCCGTCGATGAAGGATGTGAAAGACATGCTTCGAAACTACTCTTTCACATCGAGATGCGAAAGAGGTTTTTCAGATTTTTCGAAGATTTTCTTTCAGAACCCGGCGCGGGCGGCCTCCCCTAGCGGTGCAACGAGACCGGCCGCCGCCGACCGGTCGCGCTCACACGTTCGGGAAGAGGCGAAGCATGTAGCGGAAGATCATCGTCCCGTCGTCCTCGTCGCCCTTCTCGGTGTACTCGTTGCTGCGCTCCACGTACTCGTCCATCAGGGCGAAGAACCGGGTCCGGAACTCCAGCAGCTCGTCGGGCTTCAACCGGAACCGCCCGCTCGCCATCGTCGAAAGGTCCTTGAGCCCCGGATCGAGCTGGTGCCGGGCCTGGAGCCAGCGTTCGAACGCCCGCTGGTGCTCGTTCGCGAAGGCCTCCACCATCTCGCGCTCGACGATCTGGGCGCTCTCGGGCGCGTCGGGTTCGGCGCTGATCTCGAAGCTGTGCAGCCGCAGGCGCCACACCCGCTCGCGCGCGTCGCCGCGGTTGGGGGCCTCCTCGATGAACCCGGCCTTCGCGAGGGTCCGCAGGTGGTAGCTCATCGCGCTCGGGGTCATGCCCGCGACCTCGGCGATCTCGGTCGCGGTCGCGCCGTCGGCGCCCTCGATCCGGCGCGTGCCGAGGAAGTCGAACACCGCCATGCGCGCCGGGTGGGCGAGCGCCTTCATCCGCTCCGGGTCGCTGATCTTCTCCTGATCCATCTTGGAGAGCGGCGGGCGGGCCGCAGGAGGCGGCGGCACGGCGGGCAGGTCAGGCGGAACCGGCACGACTGGAGGGGCCGGTGGGACCGGTGGCACCGGACGAGGCGGGATCGCAGGACCCCCGACACCGTCCCGGTCCGGCTCTGAAGCAGTTGTTTCAGACATACCCCAAGCTAACCACGCCGTGCGGGGCGGCGCGGCGAGGACGGCGTCCCGGTCAGCTCGAGCCGGAGGACGACGCGTTGACCGCCACCGCGGCGGTCACGGCGGACATGACGGCGGCCTGGGCCGCCTCGACGGCTTTGCGGGTCGCGTCCCCGGCCCAGGAGCCGTCCGCGATCGCCTTGAGCGCCTTGCGGGTCGGTCCGGCCTTCCGGTCGGGGAAGACCACGCGCTCGAGCTTCATGGCGTAGACGAGGGCGGCGAGGGCCGCCGTGCGGGCGTCCTCGGCCCGGGCCGCGTCGACGGCCGCGCCGAGCCGGGCCTTGGCGTCGGCCTCGGCGGCCGGGTCGTTCGGCAGGTACCGGTTGAGCGGGAAGATCCCGAGGGCCTTGCCGTGCTCGTGGCGGAGCACGCCGTCCTGGACGAGGCCGTCGAGGACGAGCGGTTTGAGCTTCTTGGCGGTCCGCTCGACCACGGCCCTGGGCGCGCGGGGCCTGTCGGCGGCGATCGCGGCGAGGCGGTCGTCGAGGAGCGGGTCGCCCAGGGGCTCGCCGTCGAGGACGCGCACCTTCTTGTCGGCGACCTCGAGTCTCCCGGCGATCGTGAGTTCGAGGACGACCGCGCCGCCGAGCCCGAGCTCGAGGTAGCCGCCGCTGCGGTCGCGGCCGGTGGCGTCGTCGTAGGCGAGCAGGAGCAGTTCTTCGACGAGGGTGGTCATGCGCCCCAGCCTAGGTGGCCTCCGCCCGGTTCACGCGCCCGTGCCGCGGAGGCGGTCGAGCCAGGCGGCGGCGTCGGCGAAGTCGGCGTCACTCAGGCCGGCGGGCGGCGGGACGGGCGCGTCGGAGTGGTCCCTCGGGTAGGAGCCGAGGTAGCGCACGTCGTCGCAGATGCGGCGCAGGCCCATGAGCGCCTCGCCCATGCGCGCGTCGGCGAGGTGGCCGGTGCAGTCGAGGAAGAACGCGTACCGGCCGAGGCCTTCGCCGGTGGGGCGCGATTCGATGCGGGTGAGGTTGATGCCGCGGATGGCGAACTCGGTGAGCACGCCGAGGAGCGCCCCGACCCGGTCGTAGTCGATGTAGACGACGAGCGAGGTGATGTCGTTCCCGGTCGGCTCCGGCGGGGCGGTGGGCCGCACGACGTGGACGAAACGGGTGGCGGCGTTCGGGTTGTCGCCGATGTCGAAGGCCTGCACGGGAAGCCCGACGGCTTCGGCGGCGAACGGCGGGCACACGGCGGCGTCGAACTCGCCGTCGGCGGCGCGCTGGGCGGCCTGGGCGGTCGAGAGGGCCTGGTGGACGACGGCGTTCGGCAGTTCGCGGCGCAGGTACTTGCGCACCTGGGCGAGGGCGACGGGCATCGAGGCGACGGTGGTGATCTCCGCGACGGGCTTCTCGGAGGCGAGCACGAAGGTCACGGGGAGGACGACCTCGCCGACGATGACGAGCGGGTCGCCGCCCACGAGCTCGTCCACGGTGATCGTGACGGTGCCCTCCTGGGAGTTCTCGATCGGCACGAAGCCCGCGTCGACCTCGCCGCGGCGCACGGCGTCGAGGACCTCGAAGATCGAGGACATCGGTGCGGCGGTGGCGGTCTTGGCGGCGGGCAGGCGCCGGAGCGCGGCCTCGGTGAAGGTCCCGCGCGGTCCGAGATAGGCGAACTCCATGCGCCAACGCTAGCAAGAGGGGCGGGCAGGGGCCGCGAGCTGCAGCTTGAGGGGTACGGCGGTCCGTTCGCGTCCCGGCGCCGATGAGACGGCGATCTCATCGGCGCCCCGCCGTGGACGGACTTCTCGCTGTCCCGTATGCTTGTCGAGCCCAAGCGGAATTCCGCGGTGGTAAGCCCAGAGAAATCGGAATGCGACTCTCGAGGTCGTGTGCCAGGATCACTGAGCGCCCCCATCGTCTAGGGGCCTAGGACGCCGCCCTTTCAAGGCGGTAACACGGGTTCGAATCCCGTTGGGGGTACAGCCCAGACGCGGCGCCGGTCACACGGTGAGCGCCTGGTATAAATAAAGAGGTCTTACGGCCTTGTAGGACACGAAAGTGTTCGACCAAGGTCCCGTAGAGCAGCTAGGAGTGCTCGCCACCCTGTCAAGGTGGAGGTCGCGGGTTCAAATCCCGTCGGGACCGCCAGAGGAAAAGCCCGCCGATTCGTCGGCGGGCTTTCTCGTTGCCTGCTTCCTTCGCTCCCCGCGTGTCACAGGCGCGTCGGCGGGGCCGGTTCGTCCGGGGGCGGGGATTCGGGTTCGGGCTCGGGTTCGGCCGGCTCGTCGGGGATCGGGTCGCCCGGTCCGGGCTCGTACTGCTCCTCCCAGACCTCGGGCTCCTCCGCGGCGAGTTCAGCGGAGAGCGGCGCGCCCCGGCGCTCCTCGTCCGCGGTCATGCCGAAGCGGTCGGCCTCCGCGTAGTCGGTCGCGTCGAGGATCTCCTCCTCCAGCTCCTCGTCGGTCTCCTCGTCGTCGTCGACGAACTCGAAGGGGTCCCTCAGTTCTTCCATGCTCTCGTCGGTCATCGCCGCCTCCTTCCCGCTCATGATCGCGGTTTACCCGAGACGGCGCCGGGTAATCGCCGTTCGCGCCGGGCGGCCCGGCAACCTGCAGGACACCTTCACCGGTTCCCGGTCGGGCGATCCGGCGCTGCGCGCGCCCGCGATGGAAAAGGGCCGGTCAGGGGCGGGGACGGCGCGCGTCCTCGTGCGGCCGAACGGTCGCATCCACAGTGGTCACGGGCAGCGATCCGATGATCGCGAGTGAATTTCAAAGCGCGTTCACCGTGGGTTCACTTTCTTCGTTAACCTTGTGATGTATGACGATTAGTGACCCTGTTCCCCTCGTTGACACCGGTTTGCCGCCCGACCGGTTCCTCGACCGGGAGGAGAGCTGGCTGCGGTTCAACGGCCGGGTGCTGCGCCTGGCGCAGTCCCCCGAACTGCCGCTGCTGGAACGGGTCAGATTCCTCTCGATCTTCTCGAACAACCTCGACGAGTTCTTCATGGTCCGCGTCGCCGGGCTCATCCGCCGCCTCGCCACCGGCCTCCCCGTGCGCACCTCCTCGGGCCGCTCGCCCCACTCCCTCCTCACCCGCATCGCCCGCCTCGCCCACCAGCTCAGCATCGAGCACGCAGAGTACTTCCGCGACGAGATCGCGCCGCTCCTCGCCAAGGAGGACATCGCGATCGTCCGCTGGGCCGACCTCGAGGACGCCGAGCAGGCCCGCATGCACGAGCTGTTCCGCACCCGCATCTACCCCGTGCTCACCCCGCTCGTCGTCGACCCCGCCCACCCGTTCCCCTACATCTCCGGCAAGTCCCTCAACCTCGCCGTCCAGGTCCACGACCCCCGCAACGGCACGACCCGCTTCGCGCGCGTCAAGGTCCCGCCGCTGCTCTCGCGCTTCATGGCCGTCGCGCCCGGGCGGTTCACCCCGCTCGAGGACGTCATCGCGGCGCACCTGGCGCAGCTGTTCCCCGGCATGGACGTGCTCGGGCACCACACGTTCCGCGTCACCCGCAACCAGGACCTCGAGATCGACGAGGACATCACCGAGAACCTCCTCCAGACCCTCGAGCGCGAGCTCCTGCGCCGCCGCTTCGGGCCCGTCGTGCGCCTCGAAGTCGAGGACACCATCGACACGAAGGTCCTCGACCGGCTCATCGCCGAACTCGGCGTCGACGAGCAGGTCGTGTACAAGCTGCCCGGCCCGCTCGACCTCGCCGGGCTCGACGCGATCGCCGACCTCGACCGCACCGAGATGAAGTACCCGCGGTTCCGCCCCTCCGAGAAGGTCCTGCCGCCCGACGCCGACCTGTTCGCCGTCATGCGCGACCGCGACGTCCTCGTGCACCACCCCTACGACTCGTTCACCGCCTCGGTCGAACGGCTCATCGAGGAGGCCGCCGCGGACCCGAAGGTCCTCGCCATCAAGCAGACCCTCTACCGCACCAGCGGCAAGTCCCCCATCGTCGACGCCCTCATCAGCGCCGCCGACGCCGGCAAGCAGGTCGTCGTCGTCGTGGAGATCAAGGCCCGCTTCGACGAGCAGGCCAACATCGACTGGGCCCAGAAGCTCGAGCAGGCCGGCTGCCACGTCATGTACGGGATAGTGGGGCTCAAGACCCACTGCAAGCTCGCGCTCGTCGTGCGCCAGGAGTCCGACGGGACCCTCCTGCGCTACAGCCATGTGGGCACCGGCAACTACCACCCCACGACCGCGCGGCTCTACGAGGACGTCGGGCTCCTCACCACCGACCCCGAGGTCGGCGAGGACGTCAACGCCGTCTTCAACCACCTCACCGGCTTCTCCCGCGACGAGGACTTCCACCGGCTCCTCGTCGCCCCGCACTCCCTGCGCCCCGGCCTCATCGAGCGCATCGACCGCGAGATCGAGAACCACCGCAACGGGCTGCCCGCGCGGCTGCGCTTCAAGTGCAACTCGCTCACCGACGAGGGCATCATCGACGCCCTGTACCGGGCCTCCCGGGCCGGCGTCCCCGTCGACCTGTTCATCCGCGGCATCTGCGCCCTCCGCCCCGGCGTCCCCGGCCTCTCCGAGACCATCCGCGTGCGCAGCGTGCTCGGGCGCTTCCTGGAACACTCCCGGGTGTACGTGTTCGAGAACGGCGGCGATCCGGAAGTATGGTTGGGCAGCGCGGACCTCATGCACCGCAACCTCGACCGCCGCGTCGAAGTGCTCGTGCGGGTCGAGGGGGACGCCCACCGCGCGCAGCTCACCTCGCTGCTCGACCGCGGCATGGACGCCGACATCCGGACCTGGAGGCTCGGCCCGCTGGGGCTGTGGAGCCGCTCGCGGAGCGGCGGCGACCTCCAGGAACAACTCATGCAGGAGCACCGTTGACCCAACCAGAGATCTTCGCCGCCGGCGCCGTCCTTTGGCGCGCAGGCGACGACGGCCCCGAGCTCGCCCTCATCCACCGGCCCAAGTACGGCGACTGGACCTTCCCCAAGGGCAAGCTCAAGCGCGGCGAGCACCTGCTCGCGGCCGCCCAGCGCGAGGTCTTCGAGGAGACCGGCATCCGCCCGGTCCTCGGCCGCCCGCTCGCGCCCTCCTTCTACGACAAGGAAGGCAAGCTCAAGCGCGTCGACTACTGGTGCGCCACACCGACTTCGGACGACGCCGTCGACGAGGCGGTGGACCCGCGCGAGGTCGACGACCTCGAATGGGTCCCGCTCGCCGATGTCTCGGGGCGGCTCACCTATGAACGCGACCAGCCCGTCCTGGAGGACTTCTCCCGGCAGATCGCCCGGGAGACGGTGCCGATCGTCTTCATCCGCCACGCCATTGCGATGTCCAAAGCGGACTGGTTCGACCAGGACGAGCTGCGGCCTTTGAACCAGCGCGGCCGCGAACGCGCCCAACAGCTCGAAGTCCTGCTCGCCGCCTACCCGACCGGCAGCGCCTACAGCTCCACCAGCGCGCGCTGCCTGGAGACGCTGCTGCCGTACTGCGCGGCCGAGGCGGTGCCGGTGACCGGCCTGCCCGAGTTCACGTTGGGCACCAGCAAGCCGGCCGAGGTCGCCGCGCGCCTGGACGAGATCGTCGCCGCGGGGAAGCCGACGGTCATCTGCGGCCACGGCGAGCACATCGACGAGATGATCACGCATGTGAGCAACCGCCTCGGCACGCCGACCTCGCTGGCCCCCTTGGAGAAGGGCGCATTCGTGGTCTTCCACACCGCCGACGGCGAACTGGTGGCGACCGAGCACCACGATTGATCGCCGCCAGACAGGGACCACGATGCCGGGGTGGGAACGGGGTCCCGGGGCCTTCTGCGACTGCCCGGCCGGGTGTTGCGACAAGGTTCAGACGGGCAGCGACGACAAGGCCGCCTGCTGGCCGGGCCTGACTCGGGCCCTCGGTCAGTTCGATCCAGGGCTCAACCAGGCAGCGACGACGGGGCCACCTACTGGCCGGGCCTGACTCGGGCCCTCGGTCAGTTCGATCCAGGGCTCAACCAGGCAGCGACGACGAGGCCACCTACTGGCCGGGCCTGACTCGGGCCCTCGGTCAGTTCGATCCAGGGCTCAACCAGGCAGCGACGACGAGGTGGGGGAGGGGCCGAGGTCGCACTCCGGGCCTCGGGCCCGACGAGCCCCCGGTTCAATCGGGCAGCGACGGGAGAGTGTTGGCAGGGGTCCGTTTCCTGCCTAGGGCATGCTGAGGGGCCCGGTCCCTCGGGGATCGGGCTGCGCTGCTTGGTGTGGCGGCGCTTCCCCCAGCAGTCGCCCACTGGGGCAGCCTAAGACTGGCACTGGTGATGGTGGCGGTGTTGCGAACTTCTCTCGGCATCTGGCCTTCGCGGCCCGCATTGCCTGGAAGGCTCGGTCGCGGTCGATGATCTCGGCCATGCCGTCGAGATCGGCCTTCATACCTTCGGACCATTCCGATCGGTAGAGCCCGGTCGGGAACACATCCCAGTCCGAGCCTTGGTTCTCGGTGTCCATGTCGGTGTCGGTGCGCCAGTCGGAGCAGCCGCAGCCTTCACTGTCGTTGCCGCTCTGGCCTTCATGGCCGTCGTGGTGGGTGATGATGGCTTGGCCGGGGCCGGTCTTCTCGATCGTCCAGCCGGGGGTGTGGATGCGGCCGTGGTGGAACCGGCAGAGCAGGATCAGGTTCTCGGCGGCAGTCGGCCCGCCGTCGGCCCAGTGCTGGATGTGGTGTGCCTCGGCCCAAGCCACCGGCCGGTCACACCCGTGCCAGGCACACCCGTCGGGCTGCTCAAGCTCCAGCTTGCGGCGCAGCGCCGCATTCGGGAGCCGCAGGGCCCTACCGAGTTCGACGGCTTCACCGGTGGCGTAGTTGAACACTGAGGGGATGACTGCGCCTTCGCAGGCGAGGAGACGGGCGCGGGCGACACTGATGGGTTGGCCTTCAAGGAGCGGCAGTCGGCCGGTGTCCTTGCCCTGCAAGGTCTCGATGTCGACGGTCAGGTCGAGGGTGGCGGTGTGCCCGTGCCGGGTCGCGGCCTGCGGAGAGGCACCATAGCCCGCCAGGAGCTGGTGGAGGGCTTCAGCGTTCCGGTTGGCCTGCGCGGGCAGGAGCCCTTCCCCGCCCCCATCGGCCTCGGTGTCTTCTTGGCGTGGGGGTGGGCAGGCGGTCTTCAGGTACTTGTCCAGCAGCCGCCCGGTGGTGTCGGAGAGGGTGCCTTCCAGGGCCCACATGCCGTTGCCCTGCGGGGTCAACTCCAGGCGCTGCAGGGACTGCTCACCCAACTCATCGAACAGTTCGGTCTCCTCGGCGATCGATGCCCACAGCTCATCCAAGTGGCGGCGCAGTTCCCTGAAGGAAGCATGAGCGCAGTACTGGGCAACCATGGCTTCCGGGGTCGCGCACAACACCGCAGGATCGAAGGGGGAGGGTGCTGGTGCCCTGAAGGGCGTGCGGGCGAACAGGCGCATGGCCGGGGTCTGGTCGAGCTGGCGGACGGCATAGGCGACCTGATCGATCCTGGCTGTCCCTGTCGTTGCCGCCTTGGCCAGGAGACGGAACTTCCCTGAGAGGCGTGCGATGGCCGCGATCGATCCTGCCGTGTTGAACGTGAAGTCGAACTGCGACAACAGCAGATCCCGCAGAGCGGAGAAGCCGAACTCGGAGCGGTGCAGGCCTTGCTCCTTCATTGCGATCACTGCCGAGAGCACTTGTGCGTGCTGGGTGTTGATGAGGGCGGCGGCGTCATCGAGGGCGGAGCGGATCGCGGCGGCTCGAGTAGGGCGGTCGGAGGCCAGGGGCGGGAAGACGGCCGGGGTGTCGGGGGTGTGGGTGCAACTGCTCATGGGCCCTGGATCCTCCTTCCCTGTTCTCGAATGGTCTGCCGGTTTTCGGTTCCTTGTTCGTACTTCAATGATGACATGTAGGACCGGTGGTGTCATCACTCAATCGGGTGACTATTCCATGAGGGACATTCACACGGGCCACCGAAGCGACTGCGGCGCAGGTGGATCGGGAAGACTCGGAGGCACGCGAACCCGGTGGCCGCAGTGCACGCCCCCACCGCCCTCAGACCCTGTTGTCGCTGCCCGGTTGAACCGCAACAGAATCAGACAGGACAGCCGACAACCCCGCCCCATTCACGCACAGACCTCTTTGTCGCTGCCCGCTCTAAGTCTGGCCCGATCGATGCAGGTAATTGCCGCGGCACCAGGATCCCTTGCGCCCCAGGCGCATTCGGTGGCGGTAAGGTCGCCCTGGGCTATTGTCCGGCGGCTTCGTGGGCGGTTTGTTCGAGCCGGTCGCGGTACTCGGCCCACCATTCTTCATCGCCCTCGGGCAAGCCGATGAAATCGGGGCGCAGTCCGGTGGTGCCGACAGGCGTTCACCCGTCGGCACCCATCTTCGTCGCGGCGGTCAGCGATTGCAGGTTCTGGTGTGGTCCTTCCAGATTCGGGTCGCGTGCGCGGCGAGTGCGAGTTCGTTGGTGAGGGCCCATTCGGTGTGGAAGGGCTCGGCGATGACGAGTCGCGGGCTCGGTGTCTCGAGGTTGATGACGTGCCCGATCAGGGCCGGGTGCGTGTCGATGAAGGTCAGACGGAAGCGTGTCTGGCCGACGACGAGTGAGTACTGCACGAGGCGTTCGCCGATCGCTTCGGTGGCGAGGACGGGCAGTCCGGCGAGGTCGATCGGCAGGAATGCATCTGGAGGGTCGGCACGGCGGACCGGGAGCGGGATCGCTTGCAGCGCTTGGATGTAGCGGGCGCGAATGCGGCGGGTGGTGTATCGGTCGGGGATCATGCGGTCGCCCCCAACCCAGGGCCGGTGCCGAGGATGAACGTCTGGCCGGAGTCGAAGGCGTGTTCCCATACGGTCATGTAGGCGCCGGGGCTCGGGCGGGGCACGGGGTGGGGCCGATTCTGGCGGGGCGCGGTCCGCCAATGGACTGCGTTCGCGCGGCTGGCGCTGTCCCGAACGGCGGCAGCAAGATCGACACTGGAACGCGTCTCCCGTTCAGCGATGACCCTGCGTGCAATGCGAGCACCGGCGACGGCAGCGGCGAGCGCCGCCCCAGGCCAGGGTCCGTGCGCTGGTCTGCTGTCCGTTGGCTCGTCTTCGCTGAGACGGGTCACGGGGCCGGGTTGAGTCGGGATCGGCTGCCGCGCAACCGGTTCAGCCTCGCACTGGCGGATGACCAGTGGTGCGGGCATGGGAACCAGGCCGAGGGCGAGGACCCATGTCAGCCAGTGCAGGACCCACACCGCGCGCTCGCGCATGTAGGGCTTCTGCGGGGCGAAGTGCGCGGCCCGCAGCGGCGCGGAGTTGGCGATGAAGCGGTCGAAGGCGTCTTCGCGGAGCTTGGAGAACCGGTACTCGCCGGTGTCGGCGCTGCCTTGGCCGTCGTGGCGCTCGGGCTCGTCGCCGCGATCGTCGCTTCGGGTGCCGCCGTAGCCGCTGATCCAGCCCGCATCGCCCGGGCCGGGGTCGCGCCCAGTGTGGTCCCAGAACTGCCGCGCGGTGCGCGGCGTCGCATCCGAGCCCGGACCCGGGCGACCCGTCCTGGCACCCCAAGGCCGTTGTGCCCCTTCGGGCTCCTCCTCGGGCTCGGACGGGACCGGACGCCCGCGCCGGCCCCACGGCGGCTGCCGATCCGAGCCGCCCCGCTGACCGGTCGCGCGCGGCGGCTCGTCGCCTTCGTTGCCCCCGGACCGTTCGACCGGATGTGCCGACTCCGCCAGCGGTGCTTCGGGTTCGGGCCAGTCGGCCGTGCCCGGAAACCAGGCATCCTTTGGTGGGTCCCAGTTCTCTGCTGGGAGTGGGTCGGGAGTTTCGTCCCTGCGGTGGCGGCCGGTGCGCTCATCCTGGTACCAGCCCGGGGAGCCGAACGGGCCGGGGTCGTAGGGGTCGTGGGGTCGGTTGGTGTCGATGATCCAGGTGTCGCCTGGCTTGTGGCGCAAGTGCATCGGCTCGTAGCGGGGGCTGCGCGGGTCCGAGTCGGGGGCTTCGAGGTCGCAGCACGCCGGGTTGTGCTGGTACCGGTACGCGCCCGGGCACATCGGGTCCGGCTCGCCGTCGATGAGGAACAGGCGACGGCCCGCCCAGTCGTAGAAGCCGTCGCCTTCACCTTGTCCGGTGATCTGAGTGAGGTCGGCTCCTGGGCCGAGGTGATCGTGCTGGTAGAACGGCTCTTGGACCAGGACGCGCATGCGCGCCTGGTTCACCGTCGTCGTGTTTTGATGAGTTGCGCCACGCCTGTTTTCGCGTAGGGTGGACTCTGCCATGGGAGGCTCGCCTTCCTTGGTTTGGGAGGTGGGCCGCCAAAGTTTTTGCGGACTGGAGGCGGCCCACCGACTTGATATTCACTTGGTTGTTCGACGTGCGATTCGCACGCGAGTTCAGGCTGACACAGGATTTTCGCGAAGTGCAAGCGCGACACGCCGTCACATACGAAAGCGTCCAGAAGCCTCGAACAACCACGCCTATTCGAACGGCATATTGTCGGCTTTCCGACACCTGCACGTCTCCGGTTTTCACCCACTCGTTTCACAGGAGAACCACGAAACGAAGGGACTCCCCCCGATGCCAGGAGATGCGCACGAACTCATCGTGCAGGTCCTACAAGACGAGCCGCTGACGGCGGCTTGGCTGATGGACCTCGCCGACCACGACAGGCGGTTCGCTGCCTGCACAGGTGCCGAAACGCGATCAACCTCGGTCGGCTCCATGGGAAGGACCGAGCGGCGGGCCGACTTCATGGCGATTCTGAAGTTCCCGAACGAGGAAGACCGGATCGTCATCGTCGAGGTCCAGACCGAATGGAAGGACGAGAAGCACTTCCGGCTACCGGGCTATATGACCCGGGCCTTCGAGGACCATCGGCTGCCGACCGAGCTGGTGCTGGTCTGCCCCGACGACAGGGTCGCCCTGAAGTACCGGAAGGGCATCAAGCTCGGCCCGGACAACACCATTCAGGTGCACGCTGTCGGAAGATCCGACTTCCCCGGTGCCGGTGCCGAGCATCTGCCGACCGCAGCCGCTGCCGTGATCACCGCCGTTTACGGCAAGGACTCGGAAGGGCCCAGAGCCGAACTGTTCATCTCGACACTCGACCGCCGTCTCGGTACCATCGAACCAGGGCGAGCGGCCGATTACATCAAGCATCTGCTCACGATTCTGGAAGACGAGCCCGCCCGAATGCTGGAGGAACTCATGCGCACGCAGACCCGCCCGTACCACTCCGAATACAGCGACAGTCTCCGTGCCGAAGGCGTCGAGCAGGGCAAATTGGAGGAGGCCCGCCAGGTTCTCGTCGAGCTGCTCGAGGCTACGCAATCAGGCATCACGGCCGAACAACGCCAGCGAATCGAGGCCTCAACCGACCGTCAAGAGCTCATTGCCTGGCGCAGCAAGTTCATCGCTTCCGGTTCATCTGTCGGTCTCTTCGACGAGTAGTTCGCGGATGACGGAGAGCCTCAAGGCGGCCGAGACCGTCACCAGTCGATCGGAGCAGGGCGATCGGTTCCACGACGAGAGCTTCCGAGAGGGCTTCGAGGAGGGACGACTCCGGGCAGCGCGACGCATTCTCATCAGAATCCTGGAGCTGACCCCCGGGGGCATTTCGGTCCAGCATCGACGACGCATCGAAGCCTCGACCGACCGCCAGGAGCTTGACGACTGGCTTGGCGCGATCTTCCGAATCCGGAACTGGAGCGCACCAGCTCGAGAATGAGCAAAGCGAAGGGGGGTGCCGGGCTGACGCCCGACACCCCCCTTTTTCGCTGTTGTCTAGCGGGTCAGGCGGATGGTGTCGATGTAGATGCCTCCGGTGCGGAAGACCAGGTAGAGGTCCTGCGTTCCGGCCGCGCCGTCGAGAGGTGCGGAGACGTCCGCGAACGACTGGAAGCCGGCCGTCTTCGGGACCTCGACTTCGGCGAGGAGCTGCCCGTCGGCCGAGCCCGCGCGGACCTCGATGACGGGGTCGGCGAGGTCGGTCCAGTCGGCGGTGGTCGTGGCGGCGCGCAGTTCGATGCCCTTCGCCCCGTCCAGGATCGCCTTGGTGAAGCCCACGTGGCTGCCCGGCCGGCGGGAGCCGGTGGAGTGGTAGCCGCCCTCGCGCTTGAGGGTGTGGAGCTTCGAGACCTCCCAGTAGGTGAGGCCTTCGGCGATGGTGGCCTTCTCCCAGACGTTGGCGGTCTCGGAGAGGTCGAGCGGGGCGATGGTCTCGCCGTTGAGGCGGATCTCGGCCGTCTCGCTTCCGGCGGCGAACCGGTAGTCGCCGGTCTCGACGATGCGCTTGCCGCTCACGACGTCCCACACGAACAGGTGGGCCGAGTCGACCTCGATCGCGACGCGGCGGGTCTCGCCGGGCGCGATGTCCTTGGCGCGGGTGAAGCCCGCGAGGCGGCGGGCGGCGGTGCGGTCGCCGTAGGCCGATTCGAGGGCGGTCGCGAAGAGCAGCACGACCTCATCGGAGGTGCGGCTGCCGGTGTTGGTCACGTCGAGCGCGGCGGTGAACGGCGCGTCCGCGTCCGCGGCGGCGGGCAGTTCCAGTGCGCTGTAGGTGAACTCGGTGTAGGTCAGGCCGTGGCCGAAGCCGTAGACCGGTTCGGCCTTGGAGTACTGGTAGGTAAGGCCGGCGCTGATGACGTCGTATTCGAGCATGTCGACGTCGCTGACGCGGAACGCCTCGGATCGCGGGCCCGCCTTGGGAAGCGAGGAGGTGTCCGCGAGCCAGGTCGAGGTGAGCCGCCCGGCCGGCGAGAAGTCGCCGGCCAGGGCCTCGGCAATCGCGTCGCCCACGGCCTGTCCGGCGTGGGAGGTGTAGAGAATCGCGGCCACGTTGGGGTCGGCGGCGATGTCGCCGATCGCCAGCGGGTAGGCCGAGACCACGACGACGACGGTGCGGCCGGGCTTGGCAGCGGCGACTTCGCGGACGAGGTCGGCCTGGCGCGGGGCGAGATCGAGGCCGGGGCGGTCGAAGCATTCGCGGGCGTTGACCATCGGGTGGTTGCCGACGAGGACGACGGCCCAGTCCGCTTCGGCCGCGACGGCGGCGGCGGCTTCGGGGCCGTTCTCGCAGAGGGTTTCGGTGAGGTCGAGGGCATCGCCGCCCTTGGCGAGCGGCAGCGAGCCGTCCTCGGCGAGACGCAGGTGGTAGGGGCCGTCCGCATCGGAGGCGACATGGTTGACGCCGAACAGCTCCACGGTGCCGCCGCCGGTGCGGCGGTAGTGGAAGTTCTGGTGCGTGAACCAGGCGTCGCCGTCTTCCATCTCGTCGTCGAGGGCGACCAGGAGCGGCCCGCCGCCGCCCGCGGCGCCGATCTGGTTCTCGAAGGTGGCCGGTCCGTCGTTCTGCTGCAGCAGGTTCGCCTTGAGGAACTTGCCGGTCGCGTTGTGGCGGAACATGTGCTGCTCGTGTGCCCAGTCCCAGACCTCGAAGGTCTCGGTGTCGCCGAGGGCGTCCCCGGCGGCGGTGACGACGCCGTTGGCGGCGACGTTGAGGTAGCGTCCGGCGGCCTGGAGCGCGACGGTGTCGTTGCCGCTGTGGTGGGTCACGTTCGCGAAGCGCTCGCGCAGGGCCTGGAGGGGGCTGGGGCGGCGCTCGGCGGGGACGGTGGGGCTGTAGAAGTCCCGGAGGTTGAGGTCGGCGAGCGGGCCGACGACGGCGATGCTCGCGGTCTCGGGGAGCGGCAGCGCTGACTGCTCGTTCTTGAGCAGGACGAGCTGTTCGCGGGCGGCGCGGTGGGCGAGCGCGATGTGCTCGGGCCGGTCCTGCGGGTGCGGGTCGGCCGGGATGAGGTTGTACTCGCAGGCGTCGCCGTCGAGTTTGCCGGTGCGGACGAGGAAGTCGAGCCAGTCGCGCACCGCACGGTCCACATGGGACATGGTGACGCCGAGGAGGCCGCGCTCGACGGCCTTGCCCGCGTTGGGGACGAACGGCAGTTCGGAGCCGTCGGCGAAGAGGCTGACACCGGCGTGGAGCATGAGCGCCGAGGCGTAGACGCCGTTCTCGTCCGCGTCGATCGCGCGGCCCTCCTCAGCCGCGAGCGCGGTCGGGTAGGGCACGTCGCCGCGCGGGTCGACCTCCCAGGTGTCCCAGGGCTGGCCCTTGGTGGTGTGGAGGTTGACGCCGTCCCAGCCGTCGGGCAGGAAGAAGAACCGGCCGTTCCCGGTCCATTCGGAGCGCACGGTCTCCATGATCGGGTTGATGATCGAGGGCACGCCGTTGACGTTGTTGTACGAGGTCATCGCGCCCATCACCGCGCCCGCTTCGACGGGCATCCGGTAGGGCACGACCTGGTACTCGTGGTAGGCGCGCACGCCCATGGAGGCGGAGCTCTGCGACCGGTGCCACTCGTGGTTGTACCCGAGGAAGTGCTTCATCTGGGTGAAGGTCTTGACGTACTCGGGGTGGCGTCCGCGCAGGCCCCAGGCGTAGGCGGTGGTCATGGCGCCGACGTGGAGCGGGTCCTCGCCGAAGCCCTCCTCGAAGCGCCCGGCGAGCGGGTTGGAGCGGATGTCGGCGACCGGCCCGAAGGACGCGAAGACGTCCGTGTCGCGGGCGCGCACCTCGTGGGCGACGGCCGCGCCGACGGCTTCCATGAGCTCGGTGTCCCAGGTCGCGCCGAGGCCGATGGCCTGCGGGAAGAACGTGGCGTCGGGCTTCTTGCCGGAGCTGTGGAGGACCTCGTTGAACGCGTTCGTCAGGCCCGGGAGGGTGTTGCCGTCGGCGAGGACGGTCTCGGGCACGCCGTTGAGGCACGCGAGCTTCTGCTCGTCCGTCATGAGGGCGAGGATCGCCTCCACGCGTTCGGCGACAGGCCTGGTCGGGTCGAGGTACACGGGAGCGGTCATGCTCGTCCTATCGGTCGGTGTCAGTCCCCTACGACATTACGACGGGCGACCAGACAAATTCAAGTCGGTATCCCGGTCAGTGCCCGCCACCTTGCTGGCCGACTCCTCCCTCCCCCGTTCGTTACGATTCCTCTCATGAGCCCCGGCCCCCAAGGAACTTCGCTCGGCGTCGATTTCGGCACCTCGCACACGATCGCGGTCGTCCGCCGCGCCGACGGGAGCCTGCGCCCGCTCCTGTTCGACGGGGCGCCGCTGATGCCCTCCGCGGTCTGCGCCGACGCCGAGGGCGGCATCCTCGTGGGCCGCGACGCCGTCCACGCGGGCCGCCGCCACCCCGAACGCTTCGAACCCAACCCGAAACGCCTCATCGACCGGCCCTCGACACTGCTCGGCGCGCGCGAGTACCCGATCGCCGACCTCATCGCGGCCGTCCTGGACGCCGTCGCCGCCGAATGCCGCCGCGTCGTCGGCCACCCCGCGCAGGTGACGCTCACCGTGCCCGCCGAATGGGGCCCGGCGCGCCGCCAGGTCATCGAGGACGCCGCCACCCGCGCCGGCCTCGGCCAGGTGCGGCTCGTCCCCGAACCGGTCGCCGCCGCCACCTACTACGCGGAGGCCCTGAAGCACCGCATGGCCGTGGGCGCCTCGATCGTCGTCTACGACCTCGGCGCGGGCACCTTCGACGCGAGCGTCGTGCGCCGCACCGACCACGGCTTCGAGACGGTCGCACTCGACGGCCGGAACGACTTGGGCGGCTTGGACATCGACGCCGCCCTCATCGAGCACCTCGGCGCCACCTACGGCAACCGCGACGGCTGGAAGCGCCTCGTCAATCCGACCACTGTGGAGGAACGGCGGTACTTCCGCGAGTTCCAGGAGGAGGTGCGCGGCGCCAAGGAGCGCCTCTCGCGCCACCAGCAGTCGGACATCGCGATCCCCCTCCTCGACGTCGAGGCCCACCTCACCCGCACCGAGCTCGAGCAGATCGCCCACCCGCACCTCGAGCAGACCATCCGCGTCACCCAGGCCGTCATCCGCGCCGCCGGGCTCGACGTGGCCGCCAGCGCCGGCGTGTTCCTCGTGGGCGGCGCGAGCCGGATGCCGCTGGTGGGCACCATGCTCCACCGCTCGCTCGGCCTGGCGCCGACCGTGCTCGACCAGCCGGAGGTCGTGGTCGCCGAGGGCAGCGTGCTGTGGACGTGGGCCGGGGAGCGTTCGACGACGTTCCCGATCCAGCGGACCCCACAGCAGGGCGGGTTCGCGCCCGCTCCGGTCACGCCGGGGGTCGCCCACCTCGCGCCGCCCAGCCCCCAGACGGCGCCCGCTCCGGTGCCGCAGGCGCCGCAGCAGCTCGCGCCCACCTACCAGCCGGTCTCGCCGCAGGCCGTGCTTTCACCGCAGGAGCCGGCGGCGCTGACCGCGCCGCAACCGGAGTCCCTTGCAGCGCAGTCCGGGCCGGTGCCGAGTCCGGCGCAGTCGAGCGCGCCCCGGGACCTGCCCCCGCAGACACCGCTGACCCCGCCGCTGTCGGTCGAGGGCGGCGACGGCGACGAGCCGCCCCGCACCGATGCGGAACGCCGGCGCGCCAAGAAGGTCGGCCGGCGGGGCATCATCGCGTTCATCCTCGTGGACATCCTCATCATCGCCGGGCTGGTCTGGTACTTCAACCCGGACCGCGACACCTTCGACGACCCGTACGACGGCGGTGGGGACATCGACGACCGGGAGCCCGCCGTCTCCTCGTTCGAGCCCGACTGGTCCACGGCCGCCGCGGGGACGCTCCTGTCGAGCATCGAGGGGACGCACGACGGCGCAGTCGAGTCCGTGGCGTTCCTCGACAGCGACAACGGCCCGCAGTTGTTCTCGAGCGGCGCGGACGGCTCGATCGAGCAGTGGGACCTGCTGACGGGGACGCTGATCGACGAGTACTGGCCCGAGGCGGACATCGGGGACCTGCTGCCCGCCGCCGACGCCGCCGGCGAAGCGATCATGGTCGCGGTCACCGAGGACCACCAGCCGTGGGTGTGGCGGCCCGACACCGCCGACTTCCTGCCCGCCGGAACCCCCGAGATGGTGGACGAGGGCGCGCAGGTGGACTTCGTCCGCATCGCCTACAACGAGGGCGCGCCCGCGCTCGCCCTGCTGAACGGGGACGAGTTCGAGCTGTTCGACCTCGACACGGAGGAATCGATCGCGCGATACCCGGTGCCGGAGGGGTACTACTACCCGCGGTTCTTCACCTACTCCGGGCAGATGGACTCGGAGATCGTCGCGTTCGACGGGAACCGGGAGCTCGACATCGTGAACCCGTTCGGGGGCGAGGCCAACGGCGCGCCGTTCACCGCCGAGGACTGGCAGAGCGAGAGCGTCGAGGCGTTCACCGTCGTCTACTACTGGGGCACGCCGTACGCGATGGCCTACGGCGACGACGGGATGCTGCACTTCTGGGACCTCGAGGGTCAGCAGCCGGCGTGGCAGGTCCCCTATGGCGACGCGACGGCCGAGTTCCATTTCGAGATGGCGGAGACCCCGCAGGGGGCGACGCTGCTGTCGATCGACGCCGACGGCGGCGCGCAGGCCATGAGCGCCGACTCATCGGATACCGTTTACTTCGAATCGCCTGACGGCGTCCCGACCGAATTGGTGCTGGTCAGGATCGACGGGATCGACTACGCGGCGACCGGCGACGACCAAGGCAACATCCGATTCTGGAGTCTGGGGAATTGATCTTCTTCATCATCGCGGCCGCGATCATCGCCGCCGCCACCGCGTACAGCCTGTGGGCGCTCGGCCAGGAGCAGCGGATCGAGACCACGGCGCACCTCGACGCGCGCGCGAACGAGGTGTGGGCGGTCCTCACCGACTTCCCGGCCTACGGCGAGTGGAACCCGTTCATCACCGCGATCGCCGGGGTCCTCGCCGAAGACGACCGGCTCGACGTCACCTTCCAGCAGCCGAACGGCAAGACCACCCGGTTCAAGCCGCGCGTCCTGCGCGTCTCTCCGGCCCGGCAGATCCGCTGGCTCGGCAAGCTCGGCCCGGGCGGGCTGTTCGACGGCGAGCACTACTTCGTGCTCGAACCGCAGGCGGACGGCACGACGGTCCTCACCCACGGCGAGCGGTTCACCGGCGTGCTCGTGCCGCTCATGAAGTCGCTGCTGGCCGACACCGACCAGGCGTTCCGGTCGATGAACGCGGCGCTCGAGGCGCGGCTGAAGACCCTCGACGACTGAGCCTCGAGACTGGGCCTTGACAACCTGAGACGCAGGGGAACGGCGGCCCGCTTGACGCGGACCGCCGTCCAGACTCCCCTTGATCGGAAATACGGGCCCGCGCCGCCATGGAGCGGGCCCGTGTCGTGCGTTAGAGGACGCCCGCGCCCGCGAGCTCGGTGACGCCCGCGACCGAGTCCGCAACACCTTCGGAGGTGGTGTTGCCGACCAGGCCGCCGACGACCGGGAGACCGCCGGTCGCGCCGCTCACGGCGTCGAGACCGGGGACGGCCGGGAGCTGCTCCTCGTTCAGGTCCACGTTGGAGGCCTCGGTGGTCGAGAGCTCCTTGTGGCTCTGGTGGTGGTCGTGCCCGCCGGGGATCTCGGCGTCGGAGCCGCCCTCGCACGAGGCGCTGGCGGAGCCGAGGATCGCGATGGCGTTGCCGCACACGTTGATCGGGGCCTGGATCGGGGCGAACACCTGGTTGCCGTTGCCGAGGCCGACGTTGTCCTGGGTGGTCAGGTCGCCCGCGCCGGAGTAGTCGGCGTCGGCGCCGCCCTCGCAGCCCGCGTCGGACGCACCGCCGAGGGCGATGGCGTTGCCGCAGGCGTTGATCGGGGCCTGGATCGGCGCGAGGAGCTGGTTGCCCGACAGCGCGCCGTAGTTGCCCTGGGTGAGCGTGTCGGACTCGGTCTTGTGGCCGGACTCGGGAGTTCCCGATTCGATGTCGGCGTGCGAGCCGCCGGTGGACCAGCCGTCTGCGACACCGCCGACGGCGGCGGCGATGCCGCTGATGTCGGTGGGGGCCTGAACCGGCGCGTACGCCTGGTTGCCGTTGCCGAGGCCGGTGTTGTTCTGGGTGGTCAGGTCGCCCGCGCCGTCGTAGTCGGCGTCGGCGCCGCCTTCGCAGCCCGCCGAGGCGGTGCCGAGGACGGCCGCGGCCACACCGCAGATGTTGATGGGCGCCTGGATCGGCGCGACCACCTGGTTGCCCGACACCGCTCCGACCTGGTCCTGCGTGGTGACGTCAGGACCGTAGGCCTGGGCGGTGCCGGCACCGGCGACGAGGGCGACCCCCGTCGCGACGAGGCTGGCCTGCGCGGTCTTGCGTGCCCATGAGTTATTCACGAAGTCTCACCTTTCAGGGAAATGGTTCTTGCTGTTCCATCACGTATCCCCCGTGAAGCTCCGTGGTCTCGAAAGCTTGTTCACGTCCGGCGGGCTGGGTCCCGCTGCGGACGAGGTGCTTTGAAACCGGGAGAGTTTTCCTTGCTGGTCTTGCTGTTTCCTTGCTCGGTCGGTGGGGCCGCCCGGGGCCGCCGGCGGTCAGGCCGGACGACCGCTCGCGAGCCGCGGCGGTGCACCGCCGCGGACTCGTCGAGCCGTTCGCGTTCGGGCCCCTGGCGGACCCATCGACCATGGTCCGCGGCGCGCCTGGCGGAAGCGCGCGCCGCGGGGTCGTGCAGCCTTAGAAGGGCAGCGGGACCGGAAGTCCGCCGCCGAGGCCCGAGAGCAGGTCGGTGACCGGGTTGCCCGCGGGGGCCTCAGTGTCGACCTGGTCCTTGACCTTGTCCGCGGTCTTGTCGGTGACGTTGTCGCCCTTGGCCTCCGCGTCGGGACCGGACGGCACCAGGGCGTCCACGCCGGGAACCGCCGTCAGGGCGTTCATCCCGGGGACCTTGTCGGCGACGCCGCCGGTCACGCCGCCGGCGAGGCCGGTCACGGCGTCAGGAGAGACCGGGAGCCCCCCGAGGGCTTCCGGCGTCGCCATCACGAGGTCGCCGGTCGATTCCGGGACCTCGGTGTCGGCGGCCTGGGCCGCCGTTCCGGCGAGCAGCAGAGCCCCCGTGGCGAGTCCTCCGACGAGGCCTGCCGTACGCACAGTGCGCATTTTCATCTGCTTCGTTGCCTTTCTCCGTACCGCACAACAAGGATCGACGGCTGGGGAAGCAGCGCGAATCGACCGCCGTGCGGTGCAAGATCGCTGAATTGTCAGTGGTTGACCAGCGGCTCGAGGCAGCGCGGTCGCCGCGGGGGCGTTCGCTCCTGCCGACTGCGGACCTCAGCCGCGACCTGGCCGGCTGGATCGCCGGCGGGTCGAGGACCGCGCTCGCTGTCCGTTGGGCCGGTGACACTGCGGCCCGGTCGCTTGTGAAGCGGCCACACTGAATAACTGGAGAGGCACGGAAGCGGTTACGCCCAGACGCGAAGAAATTCGAAAACATTGCGGTGTTGCGTCCCGTGAATGCGTAGATGACTCATATGCCCGTCTGGGACGCGAAACGGCCCCTCACCGCAAGGTGAAGGGCCGCAATGAGAAAGCCGCTACCGCACGCGGCGGAGGATCATCGTGTCCGAGTGCCCGGCGTTCCCGTTCTCGTCGCCGCCGCCGCGCTTCTTGCGGATGATCTTGATCGTGCGGGCGATCACGAACCACAGGAACAGCGCCCCGATGACGCCGAGCACGATCTTGCTCAGCAGCCCCGAGTACTCGTCGATCACCGGCTGGATCGTCGGCCCGAACGCGAAGCCCAGCCCCACCCAGATCGCGTTCCAGATCACCGAGCCCACGAGCGTGTAACCCGTGAACTTCCAGAACGGCATCTTCTCGATCCCCGCCGGCACCGAGATCGCACTGCGGACCAGCGGCAGGCACCGCCCCGCCAGCACCGCGATGCCGCCCCACCGGGCGAACACCTTCTCCGAACGCTCGAAGTCCTTCAGCTCCAGCAGCGGGAACTTCTCGAAGATCCACCGCGTCCGCTCCCGCCCGAAGGCGTAGCCGACGTAGTAGAGGATGTACGCGCCCGCCATGGAGCCCATGGCGGCGAACAGCATCACCAGCCAGAAGTTCATCTTGTCGTCGTACGCGAGGTACCCGGCCACGGGCAGGATCAGCTCGGACGGGATCGGCGGGAACACCGACTCGATCGCGAGGGCCAGCCCCACGCCGACCTCACCGAGGTTCTCCATGAGGCCGAGCACCCACTGGATGAAGTCGCCCTGCCCCTCGGCGTTCGGGATCTCACTGGAGGCGGTGGCCATCGCCAGGCCCTGGCTGAGGAAGTTGGTCACGCCGCCAGCGTAACCGGCTCACTTTCCCGCCCGCCTCGGTCGTCTGACCGAGACGCGTCCCATCCCCTGGGCCGTTCGGCGGTCTCCCCGCGGCCAGGTGTCGCGAGGCGTGCGAAGCCGGGCCATACTTAGTGGTAATTCCGCGCTCCTTCGGCCCGCACACCCCGTGACGGCCCGTGCAGCGCCCGCGGATCCGCAGCTTGAGGGGGGCTTCGATGAGTCGCACGGTCGGGCCGTACACCGATGTCACGACCGCGCGCGTCGAAGGCGCCTACGAGCTCTGCGAAGGCCTCGACGAGAACGCCCGGCCCGTGCAGATCCTCACCCTCGGCACCACCTCCTCCAAGGACCCCGCCCGCCGCGGCCTCCTCTCCGACACCGTCGCCTGGGCCTACGCCACCGCCGGGCCCGAGGACGCCCCCATCCTCGTCGCCGATCTCGAGGCCGAGCAGCCCTACGTCGTCGTCCTGCGCGACGCCCGCCTCCGCGGCGCCGACCGCATCATGGACCGCCTCCTCGCCCTCGGCCCCGCCACCGGCCCGCTCCCCGTCGGCCCCGCCGCCGCGGCCCAGCGCGCCGCCCACCAGATGGCCGCCGCCCAGCGCTCCGCCGCCCCCGCCTCCCCCGCCGGCGTCTCCGGGCCGCCTTCACCGCCTCCGATGTCCCCGCCCGTGGTGATGATCGCCCCGCCCAAACGCCGCTCGCAGCTCAAGCCGATCCTCATCGGGATCGGCTCCGTCGTGGTCGTCCTCGCCCTCGTCGTCGGCGTCTGGGTCGTCCTCTCCGACCCCGGCGGCGAGGACGACGGCTCCGCCGAACCGCCGACCACCGCCGCCGTCGACGGCGTCTCCCAGGCCCCCGCCGCCGAACCCACCGAGGCCGAAGGCAGCAAGGTCCCGCAATGGGACGCCGACGCCCCCGCCGAGCGCGTCGGCGGCAGCGCCTACCCCGAGGGCGCCGCCACGGCCACGTTCGCGGCCGTCGACTGGCCCTTCGCGTTCAAGGTCCCCAGCGAGTTCGCGTGCACCGACGACGACGCCACGGCAACCTGCACCGCCGACGACGGCGAATCCGAGATCAGCGTCGGCTGGCTCCCCTGCGAAGGCGAATGCCCGAACGCCGCCCGCAAGATGATGCGCGAAGCCCTGCCCTACCAACCGCTCCAGGAACTGGCCGGCGACGTCGCCTACTCCGAGCGCGACCAGGTCTACGGGCGCTGGCGCGGCTCCCTCAGCATCTTCGTGACCGCCGACGACGGCACCTTCCAGGCCTGGGCCACCGCCGACATCGACGCCGAACGCGAAGAAGAGGGCTGGCACGTCTTCAACGACGTCCTCAGCCAGGTCCTCGCCAAAGCCGCCGAGTAGCTACGCGTCCTCGCGGTCGTCCCAGCGTTGCAGGGCCGCCGCGATGAGCTCCGGCGAGGTCGGCGCGGGCTGCGAGATCGCCCCGCCCAGCGCGTGCTCGGCCAGCACCTCGCCGTACGCCTCGCCCTTGTAGGAGCGCAGCAGGTTCTGCGCGGCCTCGCGCTCGTGCTCGCCCAGGCCGGCGCGGGCCAGCATCGGGTACTCGAACTGCGCGACCTGCGACGCTCCCGTGGGCGCCTGCAGATCGGTGTTCCCGGAGGCCAGGACCTCGGGCGCGGACATGACGGGCGTGCCGTCCCCGCCTTCGACCGTGTGCTCGTCCACCCCGAACATCATGATCCACATGAGACTCGCGGCGTGCTGCCGCGGATCCTGGAGCGCGACGTCGGCCTCGTCGGGGAGCACCCCGTCGGTGCCCTCGCCCGCGGGCAGGGCCATGCCGACGGCCGCACTCGCGGTCGACTCCTGGAGGACGTCCCACCGCTCGGCCAGACCGGCCTCGGGGTTGTTGCGCCACAGCGCGGTCTCGGGGACCCACACGTCGGCGTCGGTCTCGGCGACGGCGCTCCCGGCGACGGCCTCGACGGTGATGTGGGCGCACACGTCCGAGCCGCGGGAGGGCGCCCCGCCGCCGGCGGCGACGAAGTCCTCGAGCGCCGCGGCCATCTCGGGGGCGGCGGCGACATGGAGGTCCACCTCCGTCCCGCAGGACTGGACGTGGGCGATGGCGGCGTTGAGGGTGTAGGCGGTGACCGGGGCGAAGACGGCGAGCAGCGCGAGTCCGCCGAGGAGGCGGCGGCCCTCTTTCGAGAGGCGCCCTCGTCTGCGATGCACACCGGTCATGTGACGAGTGTATGACCTGGCGCAAACCCAGTCGAGTTCGCGTTTTTCAGTTATCGCATGCGGACGGTCCGCTATCGCGCGTCAGTAGCGCACGCGCGCAGCGCTTCTCGGCTCCAGACGCTCGCGGCCGGCCCGTGCCCCCGGCGGTCGGTGCCGGTGGCGGGCCGGCCGTGCGCGTCAGTTCCTTCTTCAGCGTCGCCACCCCGGCTCCCGGCGGCGTCGCTCGATATACCTAACGGCGCCGCGGGCGTCGCTCGGTATTCCTAACGGCGCCGCGGGCGGCGCTTCGGTGGCGTCAGCAGGTCGGCGACGATCCGCATCGTCTCGGGGACGAGGCGGAAGTACGCCCACACGCCGCGCTTGTCGCGCTCGACGACCCCGGCCTCGGCCAGGATGCGCAGGTGGTGGCTGACCGTGGGCTGCGAGAGCCCGAGGGGCTCCGTCAGCTCGGCCACGCACGCCTCCTGCTCGGGAGCGGCCTGGATCAGGCTGATGAGCTGGAGCCGGTTCGGATCGGCGAGTGCTTTGAGGACACCCGCGATGCGCTCGGCGTCGGATTTGGAAAGCGTTTCGCCGCTGACCGGCGAGACGGGCGTCTCGGCCTCGACGGTGACTCGCACCATGATCGTGTTCCTTCCGGATTGGTTCCAGTCGGTACCGGATACGGCCGCACTGCCATTAATCCAGTTCCAACCCTGAATATGCCCCCGCGGTGTGGCCGGGCGGTAACGACGACGCTTCCGGCTCGCAAAGGGTTTCGGTTCCTACGGATCTCGCTCGGGCCGCACCAAGTCCCTGACCGGATCCACCGCCGAGATTACGCCTGCAGTGCCAGCGGATCCACCGTTGACACAAGATCAGTTTGCAGGCCATAGCGACGGTTATTCAGTTAATGTCGCACTACCTGGAGTTATATCTAAATCTACCTATATTTAAGCGGTTGCCGTCTCGTGTTTGAGATCGGCCTCACTCGATTATTTCAGATCGACGTCCCAATATATAGACCATCTTGATTCCGAGCGTAGCGCGAAACCGCGAACGGTGCGGCCCTCTTGCGTTTCAAGACCGTTACATCGGCTTGAGAAAGCACACATCCGAGGGCAAAGCGAAGGGCGGGGCCGATCGGCCCCGCCCCGCATTCGCGTTCGCTCCGGCGCTTCAGGGGCGCGGTCGGGCCGTGGAGGCGCGCTCGATGAGCTCGGTGTCGATCTTGAGCTCGTCGGGATAGTCGGCGTCCTCGACCAGGGCCGCTTCCAGGGCTTTCACGCCCATGTCGTGCAGCGGGAGGGCCACCGTGGTGAGCGAGGGGGTGAGGTCGCGCACGATCGGGATGTCGTCGAAGCCGGCCACCGAGACCTGCTCGGGGATGCTCACGCCGCCTTCGCGCAGGGCCGTGCACAGGCCCGTGGCCTGCACGTCGCTCGTGACGAACACGGCCGTGGGCAGGTTGCCGCCGTCTTGTCGCGCGCCGTCGAGGAGCGCGCGCCCGGCCTGGTAGCCGCCGTCGCGGCTGAACTCGGCCGCCACGTGCGCGATCTCGGCGTCCTCGGGGAGCGCGGAGAGGAAGCCCTCGCGGCGCTCGCGCACGACCTGGAGCTGCTCGGGCCCGGCGACGACGGCGAAGCGGCGGTGGCCCAACTCGGTGAGGAACCGCGCGAGGGCGGCCGCGCCCTCGCGGTTCGCCGGGCGCACCACGCGCCCGGGCAGGCCCGGCTGGCCCACGCTGACCACGGTGGCGCCCAGTTCCAGCAGGTCCGACAGGTGCTCGGCGAGGCGCTGCTCGGCGGCGTCGTCGGTGGTCCGCGAACCGGCCACGATCACCGCGCGCGGGCGGTAGCCGCGCAGCGAGTCGAGGTGCTGCACTTCCGAGTCGGGGTCGATGCCGGTGTCGGCGATGAGGACGCGCACGTTGCGGCGGGCGGCCTCGGCGAGGACGCCGCCGGCGATCTGCCCGAAGTACGGGTCGGTCACGTCGTGCAGGAGCAGGGCCACGGTCTGGGAGGTCGCGCGGGCGAGAACCTGCGCGCCCACGTTGGGGGCGTATCGCAACCGGCGTGCCGCCTCGCGCACCCGCTCACTGAGCTGGTCGCTCACCCGGTGCGGGGAGCCGTTGAGCACGCGAGAGGCGGTGGCCACCGAGACGCCGGCGGCTCGGGCGACATCGGCCAGTCGGGCCGGTTGTTTGCGTTCCATCTCGCTGAGGCTACCCATCTGCGGAAAGCGCTGCTCAAGCGGTCCTGAAACGGCGTTCCCTCCACACTCGCCAGACCACATATGCAACAGCCGCAACGCCGACGCCGGCGGCCGCGACCTTGAGCGGATTCGGCCCGTTCAGGGGCTGGCGCAGGGCCACGGGGCGGCGGAACGTGAGCTGCGGCCAGCCCTCCTCCTGGGCGAGGCGGCGCAGGCCGCGGTCGGGGTTGACGGCGCGCGGGTAGCCGACGGTGCGGAGCATCGGCTCGTCGGTGATCGAGTCGGAGTAGGCGAAGGACGCGTCGAGGTCGACGCCGCGCGCGGACGCGAACTCCTTGACGGCCTCGGCCTTCGCGGGGCCCGCGGCGTAGAAGTCGATCTCGCCGGTGTACCGGCCGTCGTCGCCGATGACCATGCGGGAGGCGATGACGTCGGTGGCGCCGAGCATCCGTCCGATGGGGGCGACCATCTCCTCGCCGGAGGCGCTCACGAGGACGACCGCGCGGCCGGCGGAGCGGTGGGCCTCGATGAGGGCGGCGGCCTCGGCGTAGACGGCGGGCGCGATGAGCTCCTCGAGGGTCTCGTTCACGATCGACCGGACCTCCTCGGCGGGCCAGCCGCGCGAGAGCTCGGCGACGTAGTCGCGGGTGCGCGCCATCTGGACCTCGTCGGCCGAGCCGCCGAGGCGGAAGAGGAGGTGCGAGTAGGCGACCTTCAGGACGTCGCGGCGGGCGAGGAGCCCGCCCTGGTAGAGCGGCCGGGAGAAGGCGAGGGTGCTGGCCTTGGCGATCACCGTCTTGTCGAGGTCGAAGAAGGCCGCGCCTGGGCGCGAGCGGCCTGGTGCCGCGACCGGTTCGAGCGAGAGTGCCGGTGAGCCTTGAAGCGGCTCCGCTGCGTTCATGCCGCAAGTCTAAACAGCCGGACAACCCGGTTTCGAGCACTTGTCGCATGCCGGGAGCGGTGTCGCCGGGGAGGCGCGCACGCCGAGAGCAGCAAGGACCCCGGGGATGGGCCCCCGGTCTGCAACGGTGCCCGAGGGGTACGACATTCCGGGGCGGAAACGGGCGCTTCCGAGGCGGGCCTCACACGAACCGGAAGCAAACGCAAGCCCGGTTCGCGTGCACGCCAACCACATCCGGGCCGCGGTTCGCAGCGCCCCCGAACACAAGGGTGGGCCCGGGGTACGACAATCCGGGGCCGACGCGGGAGCCTCCGAGGCGATCATCACAAGCGGCCGTCGCCGGGGCCGCGCGCGGGGCGTTCCTGTCGGTCGGTGGCCGTAGGCTGGCGCCATGTCGAAGAGCCAGCGAATCGCCTACGCGTGCGGCGCGTGCGGACTCCGGGTCCCCAAGTGGGTCGGGCAGTGCCCCGACTGCGGCGAATGGGGGTCGATGGAGGAGTCCGCCGCCCCGCCCCGCCAGACCGGCGGCGGCGGCATCGCCTCGGCCCTGCCCGCCGCGCGGCGGCCCGCCAAGCCCGCCATGCGCATCGGCACCGTCTCGGCCGCGCAGGCCGCGAGCCTCCCCACCGGCATCGGCGAGTTCGACCGCGTCATGGGCGGCGGCCTCGTCCCCGGCGGCGTCACCCTCATCTCCGGCGAACCCGGCGTCGGCAAGTCCACGCTCCTGCTCGAAGTGGCCCACCGCTTCGGTGAGGCCGGATACGGCAAGGCGCTCGTCGCCACCGGCGAGGAGTCGGCCTCGCAGGTCCGCCGCCGCGCCGACCGCACCGGCTGCCTCTCCGAAGAGCTCTACCTCGCCGCCGAGACCGACCTCGGCGCCGTCCTCGGCCACGTCGAGGACGTCAAGCCCTCGCTGCTCATCCTCGACTCCGTCCAGACCGTCATCGCCCCCGACACCGACGGCGTCCCCGGCGGCGTCACCCAGGTCAAGGCCGTCGCCAGCGCGATCACCGCGGAAGCCAAGTCCCGCAACATGGCCGTGATCCTCGTCGGGCACGTCACGAAGGACGGCGGCATCGCCGGCCCGCGCGCGCTCGAGCACCTGGTCGACACGGTCGTGCACTTCGAGGGCGACCGGCACTCGATGCTGCGGCTGCTGCGCGGCGTGAAGAACCGCTTCGGCCCGGCCGACGAGGTCGGGTGCTTCGAGATGACCGAGGACGGCATCGTCTCCCTCGCCGACCCTTCGGGCCTGTTCCTGGACGACGCGCCGACCGAGCCGACCCCGGGCACGTGCGTGACCGTGACGATGGAGGGCCGCCGGGCGGTGCCGGTGGAAGTGCAGGCGCTGCTGGGGAAGTCGGTGAAGGACGGCGCGATCCCGCGGCACACGGTGTCGGGGCTCGACCAGGCCCGGCTGAACATGGTGCTGGCGGTGCTCACGCGCCGCGGCGGGATGCGGCTGCTCGACCGGGAGGTGTACGCGACGACGATCGGCGGCATCCGGGTGCGCGAGCCGGCGTCTGATCTGGCGCTGGCGTTGGCGCTGGTGAGCGCGGATCAGGAGATCGCGGTGAGCGCGGACCTGGTGGCGATCGGCGAGGTGAGCCTGACCGGGCAGGTGCGGCGGACGGTGAACGCGGACAGGCGCATCGGCGAGGCGGCGCGCCTCGGGTTCAAGACGGCGATCGTCCCGAAGGGCTCGGTCGCCGAGCGGCACCGGGGCATCGAGGTCGTGGAGGTCGAGACGATCATCGACGCGAAGCAGGCGGCGGCCCGGACGTGGGCTCGCCGAGGCTGAGCGCGGGGGCCGACAGCGACTGCTCCTTCGGTGAGAGGGAAAGGCGCGGTTCGGAAGCGCGGCGGGGTGAGCTTCGCCTCTGCTCGGTCGTTGCGGGCGGAAATGTCGTACCCCCGGGCCACCCTTGTTACCGGGGGCCCGCAAGTCAAGGTTCGGTGGGTTTCCGGGGTGCTCGCAAGTAGGTTGCCCGGTCGGGTCGCCGCGCCTACGGTGGCGTTGTGAATGCTTCTTCTGATCCCGATGCGGCCGTGGCCGATCTGCACACCGAGCGGTTGGTCCTGCGCGCTTGGACGACCGCCGAGGCCGCCACGGTGACCGAGGGCGGCCGCCTCGCCGACTGGGCCGAGGGCTTCCCCGCCGAGGGCGACCTGGTGATCGCGCCGCTGATCGCCGCCGAGCCGTTGTGGTTGGGGCCGTTCGGGCACCGGCTGATCGTGGAGCGCGAGAGCGGTCTCGTGGTCGGTTCGCTCGGGCTGTTCTGGCCGCCGTCGGACGGCGCGGTCGAGCTCGGGTACGGCGTGGCGCCCTCGCGTCGCGGCCGCGGATACGCGCCGGAAGCGGTGCGGGCCTTGACGGCCCACGCCTACACGGCACCCGAGGTGAAGGCCGTGTTCGCGCATGTCGAGCCGTCGAACCCGGCTTCGGTGCGGGTGCTCGAGAAGGCCGGTTTCACACCGGCCGGTCCGGGCGCCGAGGAGGGCACGCTCCGGTACGACGCCCCGCCGCCGAGCGCCTGACCCCGCGCGCGGTCCCGCGCAGAACACCTGAGAGGAGCAGGCGCACAGTCCCACCGGCCTCTGCGCCGTTCGTGCCGTCCGTCATCGATAGTCCTGGCGAGTCCGCCATCAGCGGCTGAAATGCCTCGCGCCGTTGGCGATCGAACGCCAGGGCCCGCTCGCGGACGCGACCGGGGCCCTGAGTGACAGCGCGCCGTGGGCCGCGCCCGCGGGGGGGGGGGGCGGGCGGGGGGGGGGGGGCGCGCGGCGGGGCGCGGGCGCCGGCCCCCCCCCCCCCCGCCCCCGCCCCGCCCCCCCCCCCCGCCCCCCGGGGGGGGGGGGGGGGGCGGTCCCCCCCCCCCGCCCCACCGGTTTCTTGCATGCCGTCGGGAATCGGCAGGTTATCGCTAGAAGGAACCCAGGTCGTACGAGTCCTCGAGGCTGACCGCCGGGCCGCCGCCGTAGGCGAAGGCCGACGCGGTCGTGTCCTCGTAGCCGCCGAGGGAGTAGACCGCGGCCTTGGCTTCCTCGGTGGGCTCGACCGACACGTTCCGGTACTTGGCGATGCCGGTACCGGCCGGGATCAGCTTGCCCAGGATCACGTTCTCCTTCAGGCCGACCAGCGAGTCGGACTTGCCGGAGATCGCGGCCTCGGTGAGCACGCGGGTGGTCTCCTGGAACGAGGCCGCGGACAGCCACGACTCCGTCGCCAGCGAGGCCTTCGTGATGCCCATGAGCTGCGGGCGGCCGGAGGCCGGCTCGCCGCCGTCGGCGAGGACCTTGCGGTTCTGCTCCTCGAACTCGAGGCGGTCGACCAGGGAGCCCGGCAGGAACTCCAAGGTGCCCGAGTCGATGATCGTGACCCGCTTGAGCATCTGGCGCACGATGATCTCGATGTGCTTGTCGTGGATCATCACGCCCTGCGAGCGGTACACGTCCTGGACCTGCTCCACCAGGTGGCGCTGGACCTTCCGCGGACCGAGCACGCGCAGCAGCTCGTGCGGGTCGATGGTGCCCTCGACGAGCTTCTCGCCGACCTCGACGCGCTCGCCGTCGCCCACGCGCAGGCGCAGACGGCGCGGCACCTTGTCGACCACGATCTCCTCGGAGCCGTCGTCCGGGGTGATGATGATCTTCCGGCTCTTCTCGGCGTCCTCGATGCGCACGGTGCCGCTCGCTTCCGCGATCGGCGCCTTGCCCTTCGGGACACGCGCCTCGAAGACCTCCTGGACACGCGGCAAACCCTGCGTGATGTCCTGCGAGGTCGCCGCGCCACCGGTGTGGAAGGTACGCATCGTGAGCTGGGTGCCCGGCTCACCGATCGACTGGGCCGCGATGATGCCCACGGCCTCGCCGAGGTCCACCTTCTCGCCCGTCGGCATCGAACGGCCGTAGCAGGCCGCGCAGACGCCCTGGCGGGACTCGCAGGTGAGGACCGAGCGGACCTTCACGACGCTGACGCCGTTGGCGACCAGCGTCGCGATGTGGTCCGAGTTCAGCGGCGTGTTGCGCTCGAGGAGCACCTTGCCGTCGACCTCGACGTCCTCGGCGAGGTTGCGCGCGTCGATCGACGAGTCGACGATGTCGGACTCGATGAAACGCCCGTCGACCTCGACGGCGACCTGGAACTCCAGGGCGCGGTCGGTGCCGCAGTCGTCCTCGCGGATGATGACGTCCTGCGAGACGTCCACCAGACGACGGGTCAGGTAACCCGAGTCGGCGGTACGCAGCGCGGTGTCGGCCAGACCCTTGCGCGAACCGTGGGTGGAGATGAAGTACTCCAGCACCGTCAGGCCCTCGCGCAGCGAGGACTTGATCGGACGCGGGATGATCTCGCCCTTCGGGTTCGCCACCAGGCCGCGCATGCCGGCGATCTGGCGGAGCTGCAGCATGTTGCCGCGCGCGCCCGAGTTGATCATCTGCCACAGCGGGTTCTCCGGCTGCAGCGTCTCGTTCAGGTCCTCCAGCACCTCGGCCGTGGCCTTGGTCCAGATCTCCGTCAGCTCGCCGCGGCGCTCCTCCGCGGTCATGAGACCGCGGACGTACTGCTTGTCGATCTTGGCGGAGTCCGCCTCGTACTTCTCCAGGATCTCGGCCTTGTGGGCCGGCTCCACGACGTCCTCGATGCCGATGGTCACACCGGACCAGCCGGCCCAGCGGAAGCCCGCGGACTTCAGCGCGTCCAGGCAGGCGCCCAGCTGCACCTTCGAGTAGTGCTCGGACAGGTCGTGGATGATCTCCGAGAGCTGGCCCTTGCGGACCTCGTAGTTCACGAACTCGAAGTCCGGCGGCAGGCACTCGTTGAAGAACACGCGGCCCAGCGTCGTCTCGACCAGCAGCGGCTCGCCCGGGGTCCAGCCCTCAGGGGCCGTCCACGGCTCGGCGTTGCCGTTGTTGATGGTCTCGATGCCGTCCAGACGGATCCGGATGGGCGCCTGGAGGTCCAGCTCGCCGCGGTCCTTCGCCATCTGCGCCTCGCCGACGTCCGAGAACGCCCGGCCTTCGCCGACGCGGCCTTCGGAAAGGTGCGTCAGGTAGTACAGGCCGATGATCTGGTCCTGCGTGGGCAGGGCCACCGGCTTGCCGTCCGAGGGCTTGAGGATGTTGTTCGACGCCAGCATCAGGATGCGGGCCTCGGCCTGGGCCTCGGCGCTCAGCGGCACGTGCACGGCCATCTGGTCGCCGTCGAAGTCGGCGTTGAAGGCGGTGCACACCAGCGGGTGGAGCTGGATGGCCTTGCCCTCGACCAGCTGCGGCTCGAAGGCCTGGATGCCGAGACGGTGCAGCGTGGGCGCACGGTTCAGCAGGACCGGGTGCTCGGAGATGACCTCTTCGAGCACGTCCCACACGACCGGACGCGCGCGCTCGACCATGCGCTTGGCCGACTTGATGTTCTGCGCGTGGTTCAGGTCCACGAGGCGCTTCATCACGAACGGCTTGAACAGCTCCAGCGCCATCTGCTTCGGCAGACCGCACTGGTGCAGCTTCAGGCGCGGGCCGACCACGATGACCGAACGGCCCGAGTAGTCGACGCGCTTGCCGAGCAGGTTCTGACGGAACCGGCCCTGCTTGCCCTTGAGCATGTCGGACAGCGACTTGAGCGGACGGTTGCCGGGGCCCGTCACCGGGCGGCCGCGGCGGCCGTTGTCGAACAGCGCGTCCACCGACTCCTGCAGCATCCGCTTCTCGTTCGCCACGATGATCTCGGGCGCACCGAGGTCCATCAGGCGCTTCAGGCGGTTGTTGCGGTTGATCACGCGGCGGTACAGGTCGTTCAGGTCCGAGGTCGCGAAGCGGCCGCCGTCGAGCTGCACCATCGGGCGCAGCTCCGGCGGGATCACCGGCACGCAGTCGAGGACCATGCCCAGCGGCGAGTTGCCCGTGGCCTGGAACGCGGCCACGACCTTCAGGCGCTTGAGCGCACGCAGCTTCTTCTGGCCCTTGCCGGTCGCGATAGTCTCGCGCAGGCTGATCGCCTCGGCGTCCAGGTCCAGGTTCTCCAGCAGGTTCTTGATGGACTCCGCGCCCATGCCGCCGGTGAAGTACTCGCCGAAGCGCTGCTGCAGCTCGCGGTAGAGCATCTCGTCACCGATGAGCTGGCGCACCTCGAGCTTGCGGAACGTGTCCATGACCTCGTCGAGACGGTCGATCTCACGCTGCGCCTTGTCGCGGATCTGGCGCATCTCGCGCTCGCCGCCGTCCTTGACCTTGCGGCGGACGTCGGCGCGGGCGCCTTCGGCCTCCAGCTCGGCCAGGTCGCCCTCGAGCTTCGAGGCGCGCTCCTCGATCGCGGCGTCGCGCTGCTGCTCCAAGTGGCGCTTCTCGGCGACGATCTCGTTCTCCAGGGTCGGGACGTCCCGCTGGCGGGCCTCCTCGTCGACCGCGGTGATCACGTACGCCGCGAAGTAGATGACCTTCTCCAGGTCCTTCGGCGCCAGGTCCAGCAGGTAGCCCAAGCGCGAGGGAACGCCCTTGAAGTACCAGATGTGGGTCACGGGAGCGGCGAGCTCGATGTGGCCCATGCGCTCACGGCGGACCTTCGAACGGGTCACCTCGACGCCGCAGCGCTCACAGATGATGCCCTTGAAGCGGATCCGCTTGTACTTGCCGCAGTAGCACTCCCAGTCCCGGGTCGGACCGAAGATCTTCTCGCAGAAAAGACCGTCCTTCTCAGGCTTCAGCGTGCGGTAGTTGATGGTCTCGGGCTTCTTCACCTCGCCGTGCGACCACTGCCGAATGTCCTCGGCGGTGGCGAGGCCGATCTTCAACTTGTCGAAGAAGTTGACGTCGAGCACTGAACTCTTCCCCTTGATGGTTCTTAAGGATTGGATGAGACGTTGGCGAGGGCGGGCGGAAGCGCTGCGGATCCATGACTCGCAAGCTTCATCGCGGCCCGCCCTCACTCGACGTCAGGCGCTCTCGAAGTCCACGCTCGAGGGCTCTTCGTGGGACAGGTCGATCCCCAGCTCCTCGGCCGCGCGGAAGACCTCGTCATCGCTCTCCGTCATCTGGATGGCCTGCCCGTCGGCGGACAGCACCTCCACGTTGAGACAGAGCGACTGGAGCTCCTTGAGCAGCACCTTGAACGATTCCGGAATGCCCGGTTCGGGCACGTTCTCGCCCTTGACGATGGCCTCGTAGACCTTCACGCGGCCAACCACGTCGTCGGACTTGATCGTCAGCAGCTCCTGCAGCGCGTAAGCGGCGCCGTAGGCCTGCATGGCCCAGCACTCCATCTCACCGAAGCGCTGGCCGCCGAACTGGGCCTTACCGCCGAGCGGCTGCTGGGTGATCATCGAGTACGGACCGGTCGAACGAGCGTGGATCTTGTCGTCGACCATGTGGTTCAGCTTCAGGATGTACATGTAGCCGACCGAGATCGGGTCCGGGAACGGCTCGCCGGAGCGGCCGTCGAACAGCTGCGCCTTGCCCGTCGGGGCGACCATGCGCTGGCCGTCGCGGTTGGGCAGCGTGTTCGCCAGGACGCCCGTGACCTCCTCGGGGTGCGCACCGTCGAACACGGGCGTACCGACCTTGGAGTTCGCCGGGGCCTCGTCGGCGCCGATGGCCTTGAGGGCCTGCTGCCAGGCCTCGTCGAAGCCCTCGAGCTTCCAGCCCGTCTTCGCCGCCCAGCCCAAGTGGACCTCGAGCACCTGGCCGATGTTCATACGGCCCGGCACACCCAGCGGGTTGAGCAGGATGTCGATCGGCGTGCCGTCCGGCAGGAACGGCATGTCCTCCTGCGGCACCACCTTGGAGATGACGCCCTTGTTGCCGTGGCGGCCGGCGAGCTTGTCGCCGACGCCGATCTTGCGCTTCTGGGCGATGTAGACGCGGACCATCTCGTTGACGCCCGGGGACAGCTCGTCGCCGTCCTCGCGCGAGAAGGTGCGCACGCCGATGACCGTGCCGGCCTCGCCGTGCGGGACCTTCAGGGACGTGTCGCGGACCTCGCGGGCCTTCTCGCCAAAGATCGCGCGGAGCAGGCGCTCCTCCGGGGTCAGCTCGGTCTCGCCCTTGGGCGTGACCTTGCCGACGAGGATGTCGCCGTCCTCGACCTCGGCGCCGATGCGGATGATGCCGCGGTCGTCCAGGTCGGAGAGCATTTCCTCACCGACGTTGGGGATGTCGCGGGTGATCTCCTCCGGGCCGAGCTTGGTGTCGCGGGCGTCGACCTCGTGCTCGTCGATGTGGATCGAGGTGAGCACGTCCTCTTCGACCAGGCGCGAGGAGAGCACGATGGCGTCCTCGAAGTTCTGGCCCTCCCAGGTGGTGAACGCGACGAGCAGGTTCTTGCCCAGCGCCATCTCGCCCTTGTCCGTGGACGGACCGTCGGCGATCGGCTGGCCGGCCTCGACGCGCTCGCCCTCGGTCACGAGCGGCACCTGGTTGATGCACGAGCCCGCGTTCGAACGGCGGAACTTGTGCAGCAGGTAGGTGCGGCGCATGCCGTTGTCCTGCGCGATGGTGATGTAGTCGGCGCTGGAGTCCTCGACGATGCCGTCGGACTCGGCGACGACGACGTCGCCGGCGTCGACCGCGGCGCGGTACTCCATGCCGGTGCCCACCAGCGGCGAGTCCGTCTTGATGAGCGGCACGGCCTGGCGCTGCATGTTCGCGCCCATGAGGGCGCGGTTGGCGTCGTCGTGCTCGAGGAACGGCACCAGCGCGGTCGCGACCGAGGTCATCTGGCGCGGCGAGACGTCCATGAAGTCGATCTCGTCGGCGGTCAGGAGCTCGGCCTCGCCGCCGCGGCCGCGGGCCAGGACCTGCGCGTCGACGAACGAGCCGTCTTCGTTCAGGAGCTGGTTCGCCTGCGCGATGGTGAAGCGGTCCTCTTCGTCGGCCGTCAGGTACTGGACGTCGTCGGTGACCTTGCCGTCGACGACCTTCCGGTACGGCGTCTCGATGAAGCCGAACGGGTTGACGCGCGCGAAGGTCGACATCGCGCCGATGAGGCCGATGTTCGGGCCTTCAGGCGTCTCGATCGGGCACATGCGGCCGTAGTGCGACGGGTGCACGTCGCGCACGTCCATGGCGGCGCGGTCGCGCGAGAGACCGCCCGGGCCGAGCGCCGAGAGGCGGCGGCGGTGGGTCAGACCCGTGATCGGGTTGACCTGGTCCATGAACTGCGACAGCTGCGAAGTACCGAAGAACTCCTTGATCGCCGCCACGACGGGACGGATGTTGATCAGGGTCTGCGGCGTGATCGCCTCGACGTCCTGGGTCGTCATGCGCTCGCGCACGACGCGCTCCATGCGCGAGAGGCCCACCCGGATCTGGTTCTGGATGAGCTCGCCCACGGTGCGCAGGCGGCGGTTGCCGAAGTGGTCGATGTCGTCGGGGCCGTAACCCGGCTCGGCCGAGTGCAGGCGCAGCATGAACTCGATGGTCGCGGCCAGGTCGTCCTCGGTGAGCACGCCGGTCGAGATCGGCGAGTCGAGGCCGAACTTCTTGTTGACCTTGTAGCGGCCGACCTTCGCGAGGTCGTAGCGCTTCTTGTTGAAGAACAGGTTCTCCAGCAGCGACTGCGCGTTGTCCTTCGTCGGCGGCTCGCCCGGACGGAGCTTGCGGTAGATGTCGAGCAGCGCCTCGTCCTGCGAGTTGATGGTGTCCTTTTCCAAGGTCGTCATCATGAGCTCGGACCAGCCGAAGCGCTCGCGGATGCGGTCGTTGTCCCAGCCGATGGCCTTCAGCAGCACGGTGACGGCCTGGCGGCGCTTGCGGTCCACGCGCACGCCGACGGTCTCGCGCTTGTCGATGTCGAACTCGAGCCACGCGCCGCGGCCCGGGATCACCTTGGCGCTGGTGAGGTCGCGGTCGGAGGTCTTGTCGGGCTGCTTGTCGAAGTACACGCCCGGCGAACGGACGAGCTGCGAGACGACCACGCGCTCGGTGCCGTTGATGATGAAGGTGCCCTTCGGAGTCATCATGGGGAAGTCGCCCATGAAGACCGTCTGGCTCTTGATCTCACCGGTGGTGTGGTTGATGAACTCCGCCGTGACGAACAGCGGGGCGCAGTAGGTGAGGTCCTTCTCGCGGCACTCCTCGATGGGGGCCTTGACCTCGTCGAAGCGAGGATTGGAGAAGGACAGGCTCATGGTGCCCGAGAAGTCCTCGATCGGGCTGATCTCCTCGAGGATCTCGTCGAGGCCGCTCACCGCGTCCTCGCCCACGCGGGCGCGGTAGGCCTCGTTGCCGACGAGCCAGTCGAACGAGTCGGTCTGGAGCGCCAGAAGGTTCGGGACTTCGAGTTTCTCTTCGATCCTGCCGAACGAGATACGGCGAGGTGCGTGCTTGCTCTTGCTGGAGCTGGTCTTGCCAGTGCGGGAAGCTGCCAAGATTCGTCCTTCCGAGGACCTGATTGTTACGACGGCCGGCGCATGCCGCAGTCACCGCACCGATGCGGGATAGACGGGACAGCCGGAGACGGGCATCGAATCGGACGGACATGCCGAAACCGGCGTCCTACATCGGTCGATAACCTGGAATCCCCACCGTCCACGACCCTCACCGCGTCAAGAAGGCGTGAAGGAGGCAGCGCAAATTAATAGCTTAATGTACGCTCCGGCAACTGTCAACTTCCCCACCGGGTGGTGGGGTAAGTGGTGACGACAATCTCTCCCGCTGCCGAAGTTCCTTCCGTACATCGCTCCGAGTCCTGGTTCGCACGCGCTCCTGGACCGTCCTGCCTTCCTCCGGGCCGCCCCGCGGCGGCCCTTCTCGCGCTCCGCTCGCGGCACTGAAGCCGGCCCGGTGGGGGCGAACGTTGCGCGCGCCACGCAGTGGCGCTTGAGGAACTAGTTTGCAGGATCAAGTCACAGTTCGTCAAGTCAGGCGTCTAATTCGCCCGGATGCGCCCCTTCGGCCCCAGCGCCTGAAGCGGGGAGAACGGTGGGCGCCGAGGGGCCCGCGGGAGCGGGCGAACCGCAGCACAGCGGGCCCGCGGACGGCCGCCGGAGGCCGGCCGCGGCGGGGTCGCTCGGGCGTTGCGAAGGGCCGCACAAGCTTCGATGTCCGGGCGTGTCGCGCCCGACGCGGCCTAGCGCGCGCGAGGCCTGGGCGGGCCAGCGCGCGATCGTCCGCAAGCGAGCGTCGGCGGGCCTTGGCTCCCGCGGCCGGATCGCCGTCGGTCCCCGGAGGCGTGCCCGGGTGTCGGCGAGGCTCTGAAAGCGCCTCGGGCGGCGGCGAGGGCGGAGCCGGGTTCGGTGCGGGCACGGGACGCCTTTGCGTCGCCTGCCGCCGGTGCCGAGCGCTCGCGCGTCCCGGCGCCCGGCCGCAATGCGGCGTCCCGGCCTCGCACCTTCAGCGGCGGGCCCGTGAACGGGCTTGCCGCTTCGATCTGTTCAACGAGCCCGCGCCGGAAAGGTGACGGGGGCTCGCCGGAGCGGCGGGAAAGCGGTGGGCCAGAGGCGGGCGGATCGAGTCGGCGAGGCTTCGTCGGGGCGCTTCCCTTGCGGTGCAAGGAGGTGACGGGGGCTCGCCGGTGCGGCGGGAAAGCGGTGGGCTAGGGGCGGGCGGATCGAGTCGGCGAGGCTTTGTCGGGGCGCTTCCCTTGCGGCGCAAAGAC
The DNA here is from genome assembly GCF_027622945.1 of Glycomyces lechevalierae. GTDB lineage: Bacteria > Actinomycetota > Actinomycetes > Mycobacteriales > Micromonosporaceae > Glycomyces > Glycomyces rutgersensis. Next base: position 375,308 of record NZ_JAPZVQ010000002.1, read on the forward strand.
GTGCCCTGGATACAGGGCGGCCCGGGCTGCGCCCCATCTGCGCGGCCCGGGCCTTTCTTCCCCGATAGAGAGGTGGCTTTTACTGGTCCAGCATTTCCTGGGCCTTGGTGAGGGCGTCCTTCATGTCCTGCTGCCAGGCGTAGACGTCCTCTTCGATGGCTTCGTAGGCCTTGACGTTCGCTTCGTCGTAGGCCTTCTCGGAGGCGTCGACGTAGCCGAGCTCGTCACCGCACTCGTTGAAGTCGACGGCCATCTGGATCTCGTAGGCCTTCTTGGCCTCGTAGTCCTCCGGCATGTCCTCGGGCAGCGGCGGGATCTCGGTGTCGCTGTCGCCGTAGGAGACCATGCGCTCGTCCTCGGGGACGCCGTCGTAGTAGATCTCGGTGAGGTACTCGCGCACGGGAAGGCTGTTGTACTCGGTGAAGGTGAAGCCGGAGTAGCCGCGCTCGGTGATGCAGTCGAGGTACTTGCCCTGCATGTCGAGCATGGCCTCGGTGTAGTCGTCCTCGATCTTGCCGTACATCGAGTCCTCTTCGCTCTCACCGGCGTAGGCGGGGTTCTCGGGGCGGTACTCCCAGTAGGTGTAGCTGCCGCCGCCCTCGTCCTCCCAGGTGTCCTCGACCATGCGGGGCTCGCCGTAGAGGGCCTCGATCATCTCGAGCTGGCAGCCGCCGGGCTTGGGGTCGACCCAGTCGTCCTCGTCCTCGACGCTGATCTCGCCCTCGTCCTCGACGACCTCTTCTTCCTCGGCCGCCTCTTCGAGGGCGATGGCCTCCTCTTCGGTGAGCTCCTCCTCGGACATCGACGAGGTGTACTCCTCGCGGGTGCCGTACGAGCTCTCGACGTACTCTTCGCCCTGGTAGGCGAGGTACCAGTCGTACTGCTCGTCAGGGGTGAGGGCGTCCCAGTCGGTGGTGTCGGGCTCGACGTAGTCGTCGCCGCCCTCCTCCTCTTCCCACTTCTCTTCCTGTGCGGCCCAGTAGTCTTCGGCCTCGCCGTTCTCCTGGGCCTCGGCGCTGTCGGCCCAGGCGCCGTAGCCGTACTCCTTGGCCTCGTCGGCGTCGATCAGGAATTCCTCGTGGGGGTAGCCCCACGAGAGCGTCTCCTGCTCCTCGGCCTCCCACTCCTGGAACGACCAGGGCTCGTGGACGGTGAAGCCCTGCTCCTCCAGGCAGTTCTGGACGATGCGGTATTCGGCGGAGGTCAGGTCGGCCTCGATGCGGTTGCTCTCGTTGAGCATCGCGACGAGGCGTTCCTCGGCGGACCTGTCGTCCTCGCCGCCGCCGATACCGAGCATCCCGCAGCCGGCGGTCAGCGCGAGCACTGTGGCCCCGCCGAGCCCGGCTGCCCATCTCCTTGCGGACATCGTCCATCTCCTTGAGTGCGTGGGTGTGTCTACACGCAAAGACGTGGCGGTGGTCCGGATTCGTTGCGCCCCGCGAGAATTCTTCTGAGAATTCTCTCGGAACGAAAGAAGACCGGGTCCGCACCGCCTTACGGCGGCGCGGACCCGGTCACGTACAAGGGCTGGGAGGCCCCTTCTTGCACTAGAGGCGAGGCTCGTGAGCTTCGCCCGAGCAGGTCGCGAAGTGCGCGATTACTTCAGGGTGACGGTGGCCCCGGCGCCCTCGAGGGCCTCCTTGGCCTTGTCCGCGTCTTCCTTCTTCGCGCCCTCGAGGACGGCCTTGGGGGCGCTCTCGACGAGCTCCTTGGCTTCCTTGAGGCCGAGGCCGGTCAGGCCGCGAACTTCCTTGATGACCTTGATCTTCGACTCGCCGGCCGACTCGAGAACGACATCGAACGTGTCCTTCTCGACAGCGGCCTCGGCACCGGCGGCGGGGCCGGCGGCGGCCACGGCGACGGGGGCGGCGGCGGTGACGTCGAACTTCTCTTCGAACGCCTTGACGAACTCGGAGACCTCGAGGAGGGTCATGCCCTCGAACTGCTCGAGAAGGTCTTCGGTGGAAAGCTTAGCCATGGTGGTTCCTTTCTTGAAGTCTTGGGCTGCTGGGGGTTACTCCCCGGCGGCCGCTTTCTTGTCCTGCAGCGCCGCGCCGAGTCGTGCGACCTGCCCGGCGGGGGCGGCAAGCACGGAGGCGGTCTTCTGCGCGGTGGCCTTCAGCGCGCCGGCCAGCTTGGCCAGGAGCACCTCGCGGGACTCGAGGTCGGCGAGCTTGTTGATCTCATCGACGGAGAGGGCTTTGCCCTCCATGTACCCGCCCTTGATGACCAGGGCCTCGTGCGCCTTCGCGAAGGCGCGGAGTCCCTTGGCGGCCTCGACCGGGTCACCCTTGATGAAGGTGATCGCGGTGGGGCCGACGAACAGCTCGTCCAGACCGGTGACCCCGACCTGGTTGGCAGCGCGCTTGGCGAGGGTGTTCTTGGCGACGCGGTACTGCGTCCCCTCGCCGAGGGAACGCCGGAGCTCGCGCAGCTCTGCAACGGAGAGGCCGCGGTACTCGGTGAGCACCGTGGCGGTCGCGTTGGAGAACTCGTCGGCGAGTTCGGCGATGGCGGTCGTCTTACCCGCCGGGTATTCCCTGTCAGCCATATTTCCCTCCTTTCTCGGCTGGTCAATCCAAAACCGTGCGGAGGCGACAAAAAAGGCGCCCTCGCGGACGCCATATCACTGGGACCTTCGGGCCGGAGCCCGCACCATGGTCGCTTCGAATAGTCGCCCTACGTCGGTCCCGGGTGGTTTACAACCGCGCAAGGCGGTGACCGAACGGTCTTTGGGTTGTTGGCTTTCATCGTAGCAGGGGGCATGAAGAAAGCCCCAGCGCAGGAGCCTGCGCCGGGGCCACGTCACACCTCGCGGTGCGCCTTACTTGATCTTGACCGCCTGCGGGTCGACCGGGATGCCCGGGCCCATGGTGGTGGAGATCGTCGACTTCTTGATGTACACGCCCTTGGAGCTCGAGGGCTTCAGACGCTGGACCTCTTCGAGGGCGGCGTTGTAGTTCTCGGCGAGCTGCTCGGCGGAGAAGCTGACCTTGCCGATCGGCAGGTGCAGGTTCGCGTGCTTGTCGACGCGGAACGAGATCTTGCCGGCCTTGATCTCGGTGACGGCCTTGGCGACGTCGGGAGTGACGGTGCCGGTCTTCGGGTTCGGCATGAGGCCGCGCGGGCCCAGGATCCGCGCGATCCGGCCGATCTTGGCCATCTGGTCGGGCGTCGCGACGGCGGCGTCGAAGTCGAGCCAGCCTTCGGAGATCCGCTTGACGAGCTCGTCGGAGCCGACCTCGTCGGCGCCGGCGGCGACGGCGGCCTCGGCCTTGTCGCCCTCGGCGAAGACGATGACGCGGACGGTCTTGCCCGTGCCGTGGGGCAGGGAGACGGTGCCGCGGACGAGCTGGTCGGCCTGACGCGGGTCGACGCCGAGTCGAAGGGACACTTCAACGGTGGCGTCGAACGAGGTCGGCGAGGTCTCCTTGGCGAGCCCGGTCGCCTCGGCGGGCGCGTAGAGCTGCGTGCGGTCGACCTTCTTGGCGATGTCGGTGTACTTCTTGCTGCGCTTCATGTTCCATCCTTCGGATGTCGTGGTGAGGGCGGGCGCGCGCCCTTCCACTGGGTTGTCGCCGGTACGGGACCGGCGGAGTTCTGGGGGCCTTAACCTTCGACCGTGATGCCCATGGAGCGGGCGGTGCCGGCGACGATGAGCGACGCGGCGTCGAGGTCGTTGGCGTTGAGGTCGGGGAGCTTCTTCTCCGCGATCTCGCGCACCTGGGCCGAGGTCACCTTGCCGACCTTGACGCGGTGCGGCTCGCCCGAGCCCTTGGCGACGCCGGCGGCCTTGAGCAGCAGCTTGGCGGCCGGCGGGGTCTTGAGGACGAACGTGAACGAACGGTCCTCGTACACCGTGATCTCAGCGGGGAGGACTTCGCCGCGCTGGGATTCGGTGGCCGCGTTGTAGGCCTTGCAGAACTCCATGATGTTGACGCCGTGCTGGCCGAGGGCGGGACCCACCGGCGGGGCCGGGGTGGCCTGGCCACCCGCGAGCTCCAGCTTGAACGTCACAACGGCCTTCTTGTTGGGAGCCATCGTGTCCTTCTCTTGATCCTGGGTTTGCGAAGACCGGAGCCTCCGCCTTACATGCGCGCAGGGCAGCGCCCGGCGCACAACTTCTCCAGGGTACTCGCCCAGGTGGCGGGCACTCTGAAGGAGGTATGTGAGCTGTAGCTCGTGCTACAGCTTCGAGACCTGGTTGAAGTTGAGCTCGACCGGAGTCTCGCGGCCGAAGATCGAGACGAGCACCTTGAGCTTCTGCTGCTCGGCGTTGATCTCGGCGATGGTGGCCGGCATGGAGGCGAAGGCGCCGTCCACGACGGTGACGGACTCGCCCTCGCTGAAGTCGACCTTGATGTCGACGTCGCCGCCGGAGGACTCGGCCTGGGCCTCGTCCTTGGGCTTCTGCTCCGGCGGGAGCAGCCACTGGATGACCTCGTCGAGCGGGAGCGGGCTGGGCCGGTCGGTGCGGTCGACCACGCCGACGAAGCCGGTCACGCCGGGCGTGTTGCGCACGACCGAGTAGGACTCGGGGGTCATCTCCATGCGGACGAGCACGTAGGAGGGGAAGACCTTGGCCTCCACCTTGGAGCGCTTGCCGTTCTTGATCTCCACCTCGGTGTGGGTGGGGACCTCGATCTGGTAGATGTAGTCCTCCATGTCGAAGGACTGGATCCGGTTCTCCAGGTTGGAGCGCACCCGGTTCTCGAAGCCGGCGTAGGAGTGCAGCACGTACCACTCGCCGGGCGCGAAGCGCAGTTTGGCGCGCAGCGCCTCGGCCGGGTCGACCTCGGGCTCGCCGGGCACGGCGTCCTCGTCGATCTCCGGCTCCGCGTCGACGTCCGCGACCTGTGCCGCGGCAGCCTGCGCCGCGACCTCGTTCTTCAGGGCCTCGTCGAACTCAGACACGCTCAACTCTCATTCCGGCTCGACCTCGCGCGACGGCGAGGTACTGCGACTGAACATTCTTTACGACGGTGCTCTCTGAACCGAACCGGTTTCTCGACTGAGTCCTCGGATGCGGCGATCCCCGCCTGTGAAGTCGCGCGCCGGCGGAACCGGCGCGCGTCATACCCACTAGGGTAGCCGCTCCGGACGGCGGCGCGTCTCAGGCACCGGCGAACCGGCGCAGGTCACGCAATCCACGCGCCGCCGCGAAGGGCGGGGCGGCCGTGTCGCGGGGCGGCTGCGGCCGCCCGCGGGGCGCTAGGAGTCGGCGCCGAAGGCCCGGCGCACGAGGTCGCCGAAGAGCAGGTCGAGACCGCCGATGAAGGCCATCATGATGCCGACGAAGACCAGGACGACGATCGAGTAGGTGACGAGCTGGCGGCGGGTCGGGTAGACGACCTTGCGCAACTGCTCGACGACCTCTTTGAGGAAGCGGCCCAGCTTCTTGAAGACGTTGCGCTCGGCGGTCTTCTCGCCGCGCTTGCGCGTGGGACGACCCTTTTCAGCGGTCGCGTCCGCGTCGGAGCTGCTGGTGTCGTCGGCCACGTCGGCTTCCTCCAGGGTTCATCTGATCGGGGCGGTCAGGCTTGCAGCATACCGGACTAGCGGGACGCGTCACTATCGCGGCGGCGGGCTTCGTAGGCGGCGGACAGTTCGCGCCGTCGTTCGTTCCACCGCGTCCTCATCGCGGACATCTCGGTCTTCATGAACTCCATGAACGCGGCGGTCTGAACGAGCCGGTCGCGGCCCGGTCCGGCTGGGAGCGTGTCGATCCCGACGAGGGCGGTCTGCTGGTAGCGGTCGAGGAAGTCGGAGCGGTCGAGCATGATCGAGCCCCACACGTCCTCGTCGTGAAGGCGGTAGACGTCGGCCCGGGTGGAGGCGCGGCGGCCCTTGGCGAGCAGGCTGCCGGCGAGGAGTTCGCGCACGGCCCCGGACACGGCGGCGAGGCTGATCGAGAGCCCTTCGGCGATCTCGGCGGCGGTGTAGGTCTCCGCGTCGTCCACGAGGATGTAGGTGAACACCCGCGCGGACATGCGCTGCATGCCGCTGGCGGTCAGGATGGCCGCGAACTGCTCCACGTACTCCAGCAGGGCTCTGCGCTCCTCGGTGTGCTGTTCCATCGTTCCCCTTCGACGTCCCCGACCGGATCTTGATGTTATCTTGACACGACACGACTTTCACAAATTCATGAAAGGTATGTTAGCTTGAGGGCATGAACGCAGTGATCCGCACTGAAGGCCTGGTCAAGCGCTTCGGCCACGTGACCGCCCTCGACCGTCTCGACCTTGAAGTGACACAAGGGGAGACACACGGCTTCCTCGGCCCGAACGGCGCCGGGAAGTCCACCACCATCCGCGTCCTCCTCGGGATGCTCCGCTCGGATGAAGGACGCGCCGAGCTCTTCGGCGGCGACCCGTGGAAGGACGCCGCAGAGCTCCACAAGCGCCTCGCGTACGTGCCCGGCGACGTCGCGCTCTGGCCCGGCCTGACCGGCGGCGAGACCATCGACCTCCTCGGCCGCCTGCGCGGCGGCATCGACAAGGCCAAGCGCGACGAGCTCCTCGAGCGCTTCGACCTCGACCCCCGCAAGAAGGGGCGCTCCTACTCCAAGGGCAACCGGCAGAAGGTGGCGCTCGTCGCGGCGTTCGCCGCCGACGTCGACCTGCTCCTGCTCGACGAGCCGACCTCCGGGCTCGACCCGCTCATGGGCGCGGTCTTCAACGAGTGCGTCAAGGAGGCGTCGGCGCTGGGCCGCACGGTGCTCCTCTCGAGCCACATCATGAGCGAGGTCGAGGCGCTCTGCGAGCGGGTGAGCATCATCCGCAAGGGCGTCATCGTCGAGACCGGCACGCTCGCCGAGATGCGGCACTTCTCACGCTCGCGCGTGCGCGCCACCCTCAAGAACCCGGTGCGCGGCCTCGAAGACCACGAGGGCGTGCACGACCTCAAGGTCGACGGCCTCGAGGTCGAGTGCAGCGTGGACACCGCCGCGCTGGACGACGTGCTCGCGCAGCTCGCCGTCGCCGGCGTCGCGGGGCTCACGTGCGAGCCGCCGTCGCTCGAGGAGATCTTCCTGCGCTTCTACGGCGACGAGCTCGCCGCGAGCGGCGTCCCGAACGGCGAGGAGAACGGGTCATGACCACCGCCGTCGCGGAGATCGAGGACGGCCTGGGCACGCTCGCCGGCACCGGCAAGCTGCTGCGCTTCCAGGTCCGCCGGTCCCGCATGTACCTGTTCTGGTGGATCGCCGGCATCGCCGGGTTCACCTGGATGACCGTGCCGGTCCTCGCGGACCAGTACACGACCGCCGAGGAGCGGGTGGGCTTCGCGGGCACGATGAGCTCCCCGGCGATGCTCTCCATGAGCGGCCCGATCGAGTACGTCAACGCGTACGCCGACAGCGTCGGCGCGCTGTTCACGCACCGGATGCTGCTGTGGACCGGGGCGATGACCGCGGTCATGTTCGTGCTGCTCGTCACCCGCCTCACCCGCGCCGACGAGGAGACCTCCCGCTCGGAGGTGATCCGGTCCCTGCCGATCGGCCGCCGCGCGGACCTGGCCGCGGCGCTGCTGCTCAGCACCATCGCGGCGGTCGTCCTCGGCGGGCTCCTGGCGCTCGCCTCAATGGGCCTCGAAGGCGGCGACGGCTCCAGCGCGCTCCTGTTCGGGGCCGCGCACACCGCGATCGCGCTCGTCTTCGCGAGCCTCACGGCCGTCGCGGCGCAGCTCAGCGAGAACGGCTCGGCCGCAACGGGTTACGGCCTGGGTGCGCTCGGCGTCTCGGTGCTGCTGGCGGGCGCCGGGAACGCCGAAGGCACGTGGGTCACGTGGCTCTCGCCGCTCGGCTGGTCGCAGCTCGCCTACATCTTCACGTCCGAGCAGCGCTGGTGGCCGCTCCTGATCTCGATCGCGGTCGCGATCCTCGCGGTGTGGCTGGCGTTCACGCTGGTCGCCCACCGCGACTTCGGGCAGGGCATGGTCGCGGCGCGCCGCGGCCGGGCCGAGGCGAAGGCCGGGCTCAAGAGCGCCGGCGCGCTGACGTTCCGCCTCACCCGGGGCCTTATCTGGACCGGCGTGGTCACCACGCTGCTGCTCGGCGTGGCGTACGGGTCGGTGATCGGCGGCGCGGAGGACTTCGCGGACGGGCTCTCGGAGGCCCAGCAGGAGATCCTCGACCGGGGCGGGGCGACGATCCAGTTGAGCTTCGCGGCGACGTTCGTGTCGATCAACGCGATCGTCGCGGCCCTGTTCGGCGTGCTCGTGATCGGGCGCGGCCGCAAGGAGGAGATCGTGGGCCGGGGCGAGCTGATCGCCGCCGCGCCGGTGGCCCGCTCTGGCTGGCCCGGCTCGTACCTGCCGGCGGCGCTGTTCACGGCGACGCTCACGAACATCGTCGCGGGCCTCGGGCTCGCCGCAGGCGGCGCGTCCGGCGACGGCGAGCTGGCCGGGAAGATCCTGGCGGCGACGCTGGTGCAGCTCCCCGCGGTCTGGGTGCTCATCGCGTTCGTGTTCGCGGCCTTCGCGTGGCTGCCGCGCGCGGGCTGGCTGCGGTGGCTGGCGTGGACGTGGACGCTGCTGGTCGTCTATTTCGGCGCACTGCTGGACCTGCCGGAGTGGGCGATGGCGATCTCGCCGTTCGACCACCTCGGGAACTACCCGGCCGAGGACTTCTCGTGGGCCGCGCTGTTCGTGCTCACCGGCGTGGCCGTGCTGTTCGCGGCACTCGGCTACATCGGGGCGAAACGGCGCGACCTCCAATTCAGCTAGCACCGACCATTTGAGGAAACACCCGCCGCCGATGCCGGGGACCACTGGTTCCCGGCATCGGCACTTTCGCATTCGGGTCCGGTAATGGCGCCGGAAAGGGCGCATTCGACAGGGCCCATACGACAGCCGCGACCGGAACTGTCGGACCCCCGTGATTCCCTATGGTTCCATGGGCAGCGTGTTGGACCTCCGCTATGAACTGACCGATCCGCCCGCCGATCGATTCGCTTTCGAACTCGACGCGGCGCAGCGGGCGGTGGTCGAACACGCCTCCGGGCCGCTCCTGGTCCGCGGCGGGCCGCAGACCGGCAAGACCGAGGCGCTGCTGCGGGCCGTCATCGCGAAAGTCGAAGCAGGGGTCGCGCCCGATTCGATCCTCGTGTTCGGCCTGCGCCGCCAGGACACGGCGCACCTCAGGTCGCGGCTCAACGCCGCGACCGCCGCGCATTCGGCGGCCGAAGTCGGCGTGTTCACCTTCGCCGCCTTCGCGTTCGCGCTCCTGCGCGCCTCCGCCGTGGCCGCCGGCCTCGACGAGCCGCGCCTGCTCACCGGCCCCGAGGCGGACGCGCTCATCCGGTCCATGCTCGAAGGCGAGGACTTCGGCTGGCCCGCCGGGTTCGACGAGGCGGTCAAGACGTACGCGTTCGCGCAGCAGCTCCGCGACCTCGTGCTGCGCTGCGGCGAGCGCGGTCTCTCCGCGCCCGAACTGGCCCGGCTCGGCGCCGAGCACGACCGCCCGGAATGGCAGACCGCCGCACGCTTCTACGACCGGTACGTCACCACCCTCGCCCTCCAATCGATGTCGAGCGCGCTGTACGACTCGGCCGAGATCGTGCGCGCCGCCGCGGCGGCTCTGCGCCGCGACCCCGAGCTGTTCCCCAGGCCCGCTTGGGTGTTCGTGGACGACCTGCAGGACGCGACCCCCGCGCACCTGCGCCTCCTCGAACTCCTCGCGGGGGACGGGGCGAACCTGGTCGCGGCCGGCTCGCCCGACACGGCCGTGTTCGGGTTCCAAGGCGGCGACCCCGAATCGGTGCGGGACTTCCCGTTCAGGTTCACCTCGCGCGACGGCGCCGAAGCGCCCGCGGTGCAGCTCGACGACACCCACGACACCGCGCTCGCGCCCCTCGCCGCCACCACGACGCTCTCGCGGCGGCTGCGCGGCCACGACCGGGACCGCAAGCGCGGCACCGCCTCCGAGGAGACCGGCCGGGTCGACGTGGTCTACCTGCCGTCCCCCACGAGGGAGGCCGTGTACCTCGCCGACGTCGCGCGCCGCTCGCACCTGCTCGACGGGGTTCCCTACGGGGACATGGCGGTCGTCGTCAAATCGGCCTCCGAGATCCCGCGCCTGCGCCGGGCCATGCAGCACGCGGGCGTCCCGACCCGGCAGGCCGCCGACGACGTGCCGCTCCCCGCGCACCCCACGGTGCGCAACCTCCTGCACCTAGTGCTCGTCGGGCGCGGGCGCGAACGCCTCGACGAGTCCAACGCGGCCGGGCTCCTGCACTCGGCGTACGGCGGCGCGGACCCGTTCGAGGAGCGGCGGCTGCGCCAGGAGCTGCGGCGGCTCGCCGTCGCCGCGGACAACTTCTCCCCCGGCGCGGACCTCCTCGTCGAGACCCTGCGCGACCCCGAGCGGACCGCCGCGCTGCCTGAGGAGGACTGGGCCGAACCCGCGCGGCGGCTCGGCGCGCTCTTCACGGCCGCAAGGGAAGGCACCGGTCTCAGCGGCACGCTGTGGGCGGTGTGGGAGGCCTCCGCGATGAGCGAGCGGCTGCGGCGGCGCGCGCTCTCGGGCGACCGGCGGGCGCAGCGCGCCGACGCCGAGCTCGACGCCGTCATCGCCCTGTTCGACCTCGCCGCCGACTACGAGAAGAAGCAGCCCGGCGCGGGCGTCGAGGTGTTCTGCGAGCACGTGCTCCACCAGCAGCTCCCCGGCGACTTCCTCTCCGCGCGAGCGGAACTCGGGGACGCGGTCACGCTCGCGACCGCCCACGCCGCGCACGGTCGCCGCTGGGAGTTCGTCATCGTCGCCGGCGCGCAGGAGGGCGCCTGGCCGAACCTGCGCCCGCGCGGTTCGCTCCTCGGCGCCGAAGCGCTCGTCGACGTCATCGACGGCCGCGCCGACGTCGACCAGGTCGCGCAACTCCTCGACGAGGAGCGGCGGCTGTTCTACAACGCCTGCACCCGCGCCCGCGCGCGGCTGCTCGTCACCGCCGTCGATTCCGAAGAGGCGCAACCGAGCCGCTTCAGCGCCGAACTCGGCGTCGAGCCGACCGCCGCGCCCCGCCGGGGCCGGCCCCTGAGCCTCGCGGCGCTCACCGCGCGGCTGCGCGAAGCCGTCGTCGACTCCGGGCACGCCGAACGCGACGCGGCCGCCGCCGCGCTCCGCCGCCTCGCCGAGTCCGGCGTGCCCGGCGCGGACCCGGCCCGGTGGTGGGGCCTCGCCACGGTCTCCGACGAGCGCGCGCTCGCGCTCGCGGGCGAGACCATCCGCATCTCACCGTCCCAAGTGGAGAAGACCCAGCAGTGCGGGCTGCGGTGGGTCCTCGAATCCCACGGCGGCGACTCCGGCGACCTCCTCCCCCGCCACCTCGGCACCCTCCTCCACGCCGCCGCCGAAGCCGTCACCGTCGACCCGGCGGCCGATCCGAAGGCTGTGATGGAGCAGGTCGTGGGCGAGCACTTCGACCGGCTCCCGTTCGAGGCCCCCTGGCACGCCGAGCAGCAGCGCCAGCGCGTCTCCGGCGCGGTGGAGCGCTTCGCGAAGTGGTTGAGCGCCAACCGGAGGGAGCTCATCGGGGCGGAGCGGTCCTTCCGGCTCAAGCTCGAGGTCGGGCCCCCCGGGGTCGAGGTCGTCATGTCCGGCCAGATCGACCGGCTCGAGCGCGACGCGGCGGGCCGCCTCTACGTGGTCGACCTCAAGACTGGCAAGAGCGCCGTGAGCAAGGCGGACGCGCAGACGAATCCGCAGTTGGGGATCTACCAGCTCGCGATCGCCGAGGGCGCGTTCGCGGAGGGCGCCGAGCCGGGCGGGGCGGAGCTCGTGTACCCGAACGCGAAGGGCGCCACGGCCGTCGCCCGCCAGCAGGGGCCGCTCGGCGAGCACGAGAACCCGGACTGGGCGCGAGAGCTCGCCGGGGACACGGCAGTGCGCATGGCGGGGTCGGTGTTCGAGGCCCGCAACACCAGCAAGTGCGAGACGTGCTCGGTCAAGCGGTGCTGCCCGATCGCGGACGAGGGACGGCAGGTCACGGATGAGTGAAGCGCAGTGAATGAGATCCAGTCGAACGACGCCCAGGTCAGCAGGCCGCAGCGGTACACGGCCGTCGGTCTCGCGAACCGCCTCGGCACTCCCACCCCGACCCCCGAGCAGGCCGCCGTCATCGAGGCCGGGCGGGACCCGATGCTCGTCGTCGCGGGCGCGGGTTCCGGGAAGACGACCACGATGGCCGACCGCGTCGTGTGGCTCATCGCCAACCGGGTCGCCCGGCCCGAGCACATCCTCGGCCTCACCTTCACCCGCAAGGCCGCCGCGGAGCTCGCCGCCCGCGTGCGCGACAAGCTCCGGCGCCTCACCGAGTCGATCCCCGAACTCGCCGACCTCCACGGCGAACCCACCGTGTCCACGTACAACGCGTACGCGGGCGGGCTCGTCGCCGAGCACGGCCTGCGCATCGGCATCGAGCCGGGCACGCGCGTCATCACCGATACCGGCCGCTGGCAGATCGCGCGGGACCTGGTGTGCGCGTGGGACGGGCCGATGAGCGAGTTCGACGTGGGCGTGGACAAAGTGACGGAGCAGGTCCTGCAGCTCGCGGGGCAGCTCGCCGAGCACCTGCGCGACGGCGACGACCTGCGGGCGTTCGACCGCGCGCTCGCCGAGGCCCTCGCGGAACGCCAGGGCAGCAAGCTCAACGACCAGTTCCGGGCGTTGATGTCGTTGCGGCTCAAGCGCGAGCAGCTGCTGCCGCTCGTCGAGTCCTGGGACCGGCGCAAGCGCGAGCTCGGGGTCATGGACTTCGCCGACCAGCTCTCGCTCGCCGCGCAGCTCGTGGCGGGCGCGCCCGAGATCATCAAGTCCGAGCGCGAGCGCTGGCGGGTCGTGCTCCTGGACGAGTACCAGGACACCTCGTTCTCCCAGGTCGCGCTGTTGCGCGACCTGTTCGGCGGCGGTCACCCCGTCACTGCCGTGGGCGACCCGAACCAGTCCATCTACTCGTGGCGTGGTGCCTCCGCGGGAACGCTGCTGCGCTTCCCGACGGACTTCCCCACGCCCGCAGGGCTTCCCGCGACCCGGGTCGAGCTCACCAAGTCCTGGCGGAACCGGGCCGAGATCCTGGCCGTCGCCAACCAGGTCTCCGAGCCGCTGCGCGCCGGGGACATCCGCCCGCTCGAAGCGGGCGTCGACGGACCGGGGCTCGTGCGCGCCGCCATGCACCTCACCGTGACGGACGAGGCCGACTGGCTCGCAGCCAACCTCGCCGTGATCCGCAGTTCGATCGAGGACCAGCGCCGCGCCGAGCAGGGGGACGCGGCGAAACCGGTCGAGGCGGCCGTGCTCGTGCGCAAGCGCCGCCAGATACCGGCCCTCCACCGCGCGCTGACCGCCGCCGGGCTGCCCGTCGAGGTCGTCGGCTCGCTCGGGCTGCTCTTCCATCCTGAAGTGGCCGAAGCGGTCGCGATGCTCCGCGCCGCCGCCGACCCTACCGACGGGCCGTCGCTCATGCGGCTCCTCGCCGGGAACCGTTGGCGCATCGGCCCGCGCGACATCGCCGGGCTCTGGGCCCGCGCCCGCGAGCTCGCGCCGGACACGCGCGGGTTCGAACCGGACGCGGGACGCGAGGCCGAGGCGTCCTTGGCGGACGCGTTGGCCGATCCGGGTCCGGCGGAACGGTACTCGCCGGTGGGCTACCTGCGGTTCGCGCAGTTGCACGAGGAGCTGGGCTGGATCCGCGGGCGGCTGGGGCAGAGCCTGCCGGACGTGGTGGGCGACGTGATCGCGCATTCGGGGCTCGACGTCGAGGTGATGCTGCACCACGGGGACCTCTCGAACCTCGATGAGTTCGTGGACATCGCGGCGGCGTACGAGAACGACACGAGCGGCGCGAGCATCCCCGGGTTCCTGTCCTATCTGGAGACCGCGGCGGAGCGCGAACGTGGTTTGACCGTGGAGGGCGCGTCCCCGGCGGGCGGGGTCGTGCAGCTCCTCACGGTGCACGCGGCTAAGGGCCTCGAGTGGGACGTGGTCGCGGTGCCGGGCCTGTGCGAGGGGATCCTGCCGGGCAAGGTGAAGGGCGACCAGACGTGGGTGAGCGATGCGGCGCGGCTGCCGTACCCGCTGCGCGGCGACGCCGAGAACCTGCCGGTCCTGTACCTCGACGACGCGACGGTGCCTTCGGAGGTCAAAGGGGCCGTTGAGGATTTCAAGCGCGACGACGAGGAGGCGCGGCTCGAGGAGGAGCGGCGGCTCGCGTACGTGGCACTGACGCGGGCGCGGCAGGCGCTGCTCGCGAGCGGCTACTGGTGGGAGGCCGAGCGGCGCCAGCCGCGCAAGCCGGCCCCGTACTTGAACGAGGCCGTGGCGGCGGGCGCGCAGGCGACGGTGTGGGCGGACTCGGGCCCGTCGAACCCGCTCGAGGAGGACGCCCGCACGGTCGAGTGGCCGAGCAAGGCGCCCTTGGGTTCCCGCCAGGAGGCGTTCGCCGAAGCGGCCGACCTGGTGCTGGCCGGCACCGACGACGCGGTGGGCGAAGGCCCGCAGGCGCGGGCGTGGCAGGACGAGGCCGTGCTGCTCCTCGCCGAACGCGCCGAGCGCGAGTCCGGCGTGGTCAAGCTCCCCCGTCCGAAGCGGCTCTCCACCTCGCAGCTCATGGCGATGCGCGAGGACGAGGAGCGGTTCGCGGCCGAGCGCCGCCGACCGATGCCGGTCCCGCCGCGCCCGGCAACTCAGCGCGGCACGGAGTTCCACGCCTGGGTGGAGGAGTTCTTCGGCGGCGGCACCCTCTTCGATCCGGCCGACCTCCCCGGCGCGGCCGACCCGGTCGGCCCGGACGCCGACCTCGACCGCCTGAAGGAGGCCTTCCGAAACTCGGTCTGGGCCGGGCGCCGCATCGCGGCCCAGGAGGTCCCGTTCGTCATCGACTACGAGGGCACCGTGGTCCGCGGCCGCATCGACGCGATCTTCTACCGCGACGGCGGCGGCTACGACATCGTCGACTGGAAGACCGGCCGCCCCCCGCAGGGCGACGCCGCCCGCCACGCGGCCCTCCAACTCAGGGTCTACCGAAAGGCCTGGGCCCGCCTCCAGAACATCGACGAGTCCCAGATCCGCACGGCCTTCCACTACATAGCCGCCGACCACACCTGGTGGCCCGACGAATGAGGAAGGCCCGGACGCCGAAAGCGTCCGGGCCTTCCTTGTTGCGGTGCCTACTGCTTGGTGACGGCGGCCTTGACGGTGGTCTCTCCGGCCTCACCGCTGGTGGCGGTGTCGGGGAGGGCGCCGAAGGCGAGGTCCAGGGCCAGGGTCTCGGCTTGGACGAAGTCGCGGTGGACTTCGATCGCGGCCTTGACGTCGTCTGCGGCGTCGAGGACGACCGCGACACGGTCGGTGACGTCGAGGCCGGCGTCCTTGCGGGCCTGCTGGATCACCCGGACGACGTCGCGGGCCAGGCCCTCGGCGGCGAGCTCGGGGGTGACCTCGGTGTCGAGGACGATGACGCCGGCGTCGTTCGGCAGGGCCTCGGTGTGCTCGGCGTCGACCGCGACCATGGTCAGCTCGAACTCGCCGTCCTCCAGGACGACGCCGCCCGCGGTGACCGTGCCGTCGGCGACGGACCAGTCCCCGGCCTTGACGGCCTTGATGACCCGCTGCACGTCCTTGCCGAGGCGGGGCCCGAGCACGCGCGGGACCAGCTTCAGGTCGGACTTCGAGTAGGCGCTCACGTCGGAGTCGAACTCGACGGCTTTGACGTTGAGCTCGTCCTTGAGCAGGTCCGCGAACGGCGCGAGCCGTTCGGCGTGCCCGGTCGCGACGGTGAGCTTCGCCAGCGGCAGGCGCACGCGGAGCTTGCGGGCCTTGCGCATGAACAGGCCGACCGAGGCGATCTCGCGCACCGTGTCCATGGCCTCGACCAGGGCGTGGTCGGCGGGCAGCTCGGCGGCGTCCGGCCAGTCGGCGAGGTGCACGGAGCGGCCGCCGGTGAGACCCTTCCAGATGTCCTCGGTGATGAGCGGCAGGAGCGGCGCGGCCACCTCGCACGCGGTCTTCAATGCGGTTGCGAGCGTGGCGAACCCGTCCTCGTCGCCCTCCCAGAACCGGTCGCGCGAGCGGCGCACGTACCAGTTCGTGAGGGACTCCAGGTAGGAGCGGAACGCGGCGGTCGCGCCCGCGAGGTCGTAGTCGTCCATCATCGCGGTCATCGACTCGACCAGTTCCCGCGTCTTCGCCAGCAGGTACCTGTCGAGGCGGTGCTCGCTCGCCAGCGCGGTCGCCCGCGCCTGCTCCGGGTTCGCCTCATAGCCGGCCGCGCCCGCGTAGAGCGTGTAGAAGTACCACACGTTCCACAGTGGGAGGACGATCTGGCGGACGGCGTCGCGGAAGCCGTTCTCGGTCACCGGCATGTCGCCGCCGCGCAGGACGGGCGAGGACATGAGGAACCAGCGCACGGCGTCGGAGCCGTAGGACTCGAAGGACTCGCGCACGTCCGGGTAGTTGTTGAGCGACTTGGACATCTTCTGCCCGTCCTCGCCCAGCAGGGTGCCGTGGACGACGGCGGTGCGGAACGCGGGCCGGTCGAACAGGGCCGTCGCGAGGACGTGCAGCGTGTAGAACCAGCCGCGGGTCTGCGCGGTGTACTCGACGATGAAGTCGCCCGGGTAGTGGTGCTCGAACCAGTCGGCGTTCTCGAACGGGTAGTGGACCTGCGCGAACGGCATGGAGCCCGATTCGAACCAGCAGTCGAGGACTTCGGGGACGCGGCGCATCATGGACCGGCCCGTGGGGTCGTCCGGGTTGGGCCGCACCAGGTTGTCGATGACCGGGCGGTGGAGGTCGGTGACCTCGACGCCGAAGTCGCGCTGCAGCTCTTCGAGGGAGCCGTAGACGTCGATGCGCGGGTGTTCGGGGTCGTCGCTGGTCCAGACCGGGATCGGCGAGCCCCAGAAGCGGTTGCGGCTGATGTTCCAGTCGCGGGCGTTGGCGAGCCACTTGCCGAACTGGCCGTCCTGGATGTGGCCGGGGGTCCAGTCGATCTGCTGGTTGAGTTCGACCATGCGGTCGCGGAAGCGGGTGACGGCGACGAACCACGCGGAGAGGGCGCGCTGGATCAGCGGGGAGCCGCAGCGCCAGCAGTGCGGGTAGTTGTGGTTGTACGTGTCGTGGCGCAGGAGCCGCTGGGTGTCCTTGAGGTCCTTGATGATGAGCTTGTTGGCCTCGAAGACGTGGACGCCGGCGTAGGGCGGCACTTCGTCGGTGAACTTGCCGGAGTCGTCGACGGGGACGACCGGTTCGATGCCGACGGCGTCGGTGACGAGTTTGTCCTCTTCACCGAAGGCGGGGGCGATGTGGACGATGCCGGTGCCGTCTTCGGTGGTGACGTAGTCGGCGGTGAGGACCTGGTGGGCGTTCTCGCGGCCGGTGAAGAAGTCGAACGGCGGGTTGTAGCGCAGCCCGACGAGGTCGGCGCCTTTGTAGCGGCCGACGACGTCGGCCTCGTCGCCGAGTTCGCGGGCGTACGCGGCGAGGCGGGCCTCGGCGAGCACGTAGCGGGAGCCTTCGGTGGCGACGACGACGTAGTCGACGTCGGGGTGGACGGCGGCGGCGAGGTTGGACGGGAGCGTCCAGGGCGTGGTGGTCCAGACGAGGAGCTTCGCGCCTTGGAGCGGGCCTTCGCTGGTGACGTCGAGGCCGACGGTGACGGCCGGGTCCTGGCGGTCCCGGTAGGTGTCGTCCATCTTCGTCTCGGTGGCGGCCAGCGGCGTCTCGCAGCGCCAGCAGTACCAGAGCACGCGGTAGCCCTCGTAGATGAGGCCCTTGTCGTAGAGGGTCTTGAAGGCCCACATGACGCTCTCCATGTAGGAGAGGTCGAGGGTCTTGTAGTCGTTCTCGAAGTCGACCCAGCGGGCCTGGCGGGTGACGTAGTCGACCCATTCGCCGGTGAACTGGAGGACGGAGGCCTTGGCGGCGGCGTTGAAGCGGTCGACGCCGTACGCCTCGATGTCGGCCTTGGACTTGAGGCCGAGTTCCTTCTCAGTGGTGACCTCGGCGGGCATGCCGTGGGTGTCCCAGCCGAAGCGGCGTTCGACGCGCTTGCCGCGCATGGTCTGGTAGCGCGGGACGATGTCCTTGACGTAACCGGTGAGGAGGTGGCCGTAGTGGGGCAGGCCGTTGGCGAAGGGGGGGCCGTCGTAGAAGACGAACTCGTTCGCGCCGTTCTCCCCCGCTTCGCGGGCGTCGATGGAGGCGGCGAAGGTGTCGTCCTTGGTCCAGAAGTCGAGCACGCGGCGCTCGACCTCCGGGAGGTTCGGGCTCGCGGGTACGCCCCGTGCGGGGTCGTCGAGTGGATAGGCCATGGGACCGGTGTCTCCTCACACACACCTTGCGGACGTTCGGTGTGCGAGGACGAGTGCCGGCTTTTGAGGGCCTGACCCGCGGTACCACCTCGCTTGGCGCCCCTGCTTCTGGTGAAACCGGTGCGCCCGCTTCGTTCGGCGGCGGTGACGGGCCGCGTCCGTCCGGTTCTACTGCGGCTCCACAGATTGACGGCTTCGCATGCTCAGCCCAGGTGGTGACCGGTTCTTCCGGAAGCTCGCCGGTGATGGCCGGGTCGACGCTGTTGTCCGCAAGTGTAGCGCCGCGCCCCGCGGGGTTCGCGAGCGAATTGCGCGCGTCGCCGCAGCGCACCGGCGGTCGTCCCACTGACCGGGCATGTAGTATTCGGCCTGTGAGAATCCACGCACGCAACTGGTGGTGGCGTCGCTGAGGCGGCGTCCCTGCTTTTGCGTGCAAGAAGCAAGCGACCGTCTCGAAGGCGGTCGCTTCGTCGTATCCGGGGTCGGCCGCCTCGAGTCGGGACCTGTGACCCATTGAGAGGGCCGATGACCAAGTTTCTGACACCCGCCGGAGTGACGGTCGAGCGTCGCGTGAGCGAGCTCGACGACCCCGACCTGACGCCGATCGTCGCGCAGGTCGAGACGCGCCGCGGCGGGGTGCTGTCGAGCGGCATGGAGTACCCGGGCCGCTATTCGCGCTACCACCTCGCCTATGTCGACCCGTCCCTCGAGGTCGTGGCGCGCGGGCGCACGGTGACGGTGCGGCAGTTGAACGCGCGGGGGTTCCTGCTCGTGGACGTGCTCGCGGATGCGCTGACCGCTTCGGGGGTCGGCGAGGTGACGCGGTGCGACCGCGAGGTGCACGTGGTGGTGCCGACGCCGACCGAGCGTGTGCCGGAGGAGCTGCGGTCGAAGCTGCCGACGGCGTTCTCGGCGCTGCGGGTGGTGCTCGACGCGCTCAAGTGCGACGACCCGTACCTGGGGCTGTGGGGCGCCTTCGGGTACGACCTGGCCTACCAGTTCGAGCCGATCCCGTTCGCGAAGGAGCGACCGGCGGACGCCCGTGACCTGGTGCTGCACCTGGCGGATGAGATCTACGTGGTCGACCGCAAGCGCGAGACCGCGCAGGTGCGCCGCTACGACTTCTCGTTCGGCGGGCGCTCCACGAAGGGGCTGTCTCGCGAGACCGAGTCGCTGGACTACGTGCCGGCCGAGTCGGTGCCGGACGGTCCGGTGCCCGGCGTGTACGCGGACACGGTGCGGCGCGCGCGGCAGGAGTTCAAGGCGGGCAACCTGTTCGAGGTCGTGCCGGGCCATGAGATGTACGCGGCGTGCGATTCGCCCACGGCGTTCTACGAGCGGCTGCGCACGGCGAACCCGGCGCCGTACGAGTTCCTGTTCAACCTGGGCGACCGCGAGTATCTGGTGGGCGCTTCGCCGGAGATGTTCGTGCGGGTCACGGGCGACCGGGTGGAGACCTGCCCGATCTCGGGGACGATCGCGCGCGGGGACGACCCGATGCACGACGCCACGCAGATCGCCGCGCTCATCGGCTCCGCGAAGGAGGAGTCGGAGCTGACGATGTGCACCGACGTGGACCGCAACGACAAGGCGCGCGTGTGCGTGCCCGGTTCGGTGAAGGTGCTGGGGCGCAGGCAGATCGAGATGTACTCGCGGCTGATCCACACCGTCGACCACATCGAGGGGCGGCTGCGCGAGGGCATGGACGCGCTCGACGCGTTCCTGACGCACATGTGGGCGGTGACGGTGACGGGCGCGCCCAAGACGTGGGCGATGCGGTTCATCGAGGAGCAGGAGACGACGCCGCGGCGCTGGTACGGCGGCGCGGTGGGCTTCGTCGGGTTCGACGGGACGATGAACACCGGGCTGACGCTGCGCACGGCGCAGATCCGCGACGGTGTGGCGTGCGTGCGCGCGGGCGCGACCCTGCTGTACGACTCCGACCCCGACGCCGAAGAGGCCGAGACCCACTTGAAGGCGCGGGCGCTGCTGGAGACCGCCGCGGGCGGGATCGGCGCGGCCGCGGTGGTGCCCGAGCCGATCGAGGTCGCGGGCGGCCCGGCCGGCGACGGCCGCAAGGTGCTGCTGGTGGACCACGAGGACTCGTTCGTGAACACCCTCGGCGACTACTTCCGGCAGCACGGCTGCGAGGTCACGACCCTGCGGTTCGGTTTCGACGCCGCCAAGGTCCTGGCCGAGGAGGCCCCCGACCTCGTGGTGCTCTCGCCCGGTCCGGGCCGGCCGCAGGACTTCGACACGGCCGGGCTGCTCGACGAGATCGAGCGGCAGGGCCTGCCGGCGTTCGGCGTGTGCCTCGGCCTGCAGGCGATGATCGAGCACGCGGGCGGGACCCTCTCGCTGCTGGACGAGCCGAGCCACGGCAAGCCGGGGAACGTGAAGGTACTGGGCTCTCCAAACCAGAGCGGGTGCCTGTTCGACGGGCTGCCCGACGAGGTCGTCGCGGCCCGCTACCACTCCCTGTACGCCACGCCCGACGAGGTGAAGGGCGGCTTCGCGCCGACCGCGGCGATCGACGAGGTCGTCATGGCGATCGAGGCGCCGGCCAAGCGCTGGTTCGCCGTGCAGTTCCACCCCGAGTCGATCCTGACCGCGGCGGGCGCGCACGGGCACCGGATCATCGGCAACGTGCTGCGGCTGACGGCTTAGACGACGCGGAAGGGGCCGGGGGGGGGCGGGGCGGCCCCCCCCCGGGCGGGGGGGGGGGGGGGGGGGGGGGGGGGCGGGGGGGGGCCCCCCGGGGGGGG
>NZ_JAPZVQ010000002.1:396385-479870 GCF_027622945.1 Glycomyces lechevalierae
GATCATCGGCACCGTGCTGCGGCTGCCGGCTTAGACGACGCGCACGGGCCGGGGAGCGCGATGCGCTCCCCGGCCCTTCGCGTTGCGGGCGTTCGGTTCGGGGCCTTACGAGGTGTACTCCCAGTCTTGGACGCAGGACCAGGCGCTGTAGCCCCAGGCGCCGTTCCAGAAGACCTCCATCCAGTAGTCGCTGGTGAGGCCGCAGGCGCTGTACTCGCCGCCGGAGCCGCGCTCGCAGGAGACCTGGACCCAGGTGCCGGCCGGGATGACCTCGAGGATCGTGGAGCCGACCTCGGCGAGGCGGCGGTGGTTGACGCCTTCGGAGAAGCGGGCCCTGCAGGTCCGCTGCTCCGAGGCGCTGGCAGGAACGACGGTGGTGGCGGGAACGGTGTCGGTCGTGCTCTCGATCCGCGATTTCACGGGCGTCGGCACGTCGACGGGCACGCGTGGAGCCGCGGCTGCCGAGGACGCGGCGGAGAACGACAGCGCGAGCGCGGCCGCAATGACGCCGATGGCAGTGAAGAACCTCTTCATTACCAGGATCACCCCTTTGGTGAACTTGATCATGCTTACGCCTTATGGCGTGATCTCAACCTAATTACGAAGAAGCGCGCGTTACTGCACAAAACGGGTAATGTCGGGAAACCGACAGAGCGGCCGGCACGTCGGCGATGCGGGGACGCGGGCTCAGTCCTGCGGTTCGGCGGGCGGCACGGTCTGCGCCCATTCGGCCCAGTCGGCAAGGGCCTCATACAGTTTGACGCCCGCCTCGATCGTCACGCGCATCGATTTGACCTGCGGGGAGTCGCCGTAGACGCCGCCGTCCTTGTCGGCGGCGAACTGCTCGAACCCGGCGGCGGCCTGCCGGTAGTAGGCGGCCTCGGCGGCGAGGTGGGCGCGCAGGTCCTCAGGGTCCATGAGCCAGTAGAAGAGCGAGCGCAGCAGCGGCTCGAGCCTTGCCGTGCGGTCGACGGGCTCCTCGGTCAGCCAGCGCTTCGCTTCGGCGCGGCCGGCGTCGGTGATGCGGTAGACCTTCCGCCCGCGCGGGCCCTCGCTGTCGATCTCGATGAGGCCGGCGTCGGCGAGCTTGTTGAGCTCGCCGTAGATCTGCGGATGCTTGGCGGGCCAGATGAGGCCGAGCTGCTTCTCGAAGCGCTGCGTCAGGTCGTAGCCGCTGGCGGGCTCTCCGGCGAGGAGCCCGAGCAGGGCGTACCGCAGCGACATCGCTTCTCCTTCGGGCTGGTCGGGGCCTCGTGGTCCGGGCCGTGCGGCGAGTCTAGCCGCCGGGCCGCGGTGCGGGGGTTGACGAGTGAGGACCTGATATGTATCGTTCGACGTGTCTCTTCATACATGTCAAGTCTTACTGCTTGGAGTCCTCATGGGCAACACCCCAGCCGTCCTGTTGACCGGCGCGAACGGCGGCATCGGCACCCCTGCGGCGCTGGACCTGGCCGCGCGCGGCTTCACCGTCTACGCCGGGATGCGCCGCCTCGGGCACGGACCGTTCGACGGCGTCGCGCGCATCCGGGAGATCCGGCTCGACGTCACCGACCCCGACTCGGTCGCCGAGGCGATCGCGCGCATCGAGCGCGAACGCGGCGGGCAGGGCCTGCAGGCGGTCGTCAACAACGCGGGCGTGATCGTGCAGGGCCCGCTCGAACTCGTCCCCGACGACGAGCTGCAACGCCAGTTCGCGGTGAACGTCTTCGGTCCCGTGCGCGTGGTCAAGGCCGCGCTGCCGCTGCTGCGGGCCGGCGCGGGCCGGATCGTGAACGTGGGCGCGCCGACCGCGTACCTGCCGATGCCGTTCAACGGCCCGATCTCCTCGAGCAAGGCCGCGCTGCATTCGCTGACGGCGGCGCTGCGCGGCGAGCTCGCCGCGTGGGACCTCCCGGTGACCGTGGTCGTGCCGGGACTGGTCGACACCGCGATCTTCACGAAGGCGGCGGACGCCCAGCGGACCGTTCCCGTTCCGGCGGAACGGGAAGCGCTCTACCGGCAGCACCTGGCGGCGCTGGAGCGGTCGGCCGCGAAGCAGCGGCCAGAAGCGACCACGGGCACGGTGCGGGCGATCGCTGCGGCGGTCACCGACCGGCGCGTGAAGCCCGAGTACTTCAGCGGCGCGAACGCGCGGGTCCTGTCGAAGATGCTGGCGCGGCTGCCGCGCCCGGTGCGGGAGTCGGCGGTCGCGAGCGCCTTGGGCGTCAAGGGCATCCAGGCGCCGCGGGAGACCGCCCGCGCGGCCTGAGCCGGTACGGCGTCACGGGCCGGCGCTCAAACGAGGTGCCGGACGCCACGGGCGTCGAGGGCCGCGGTGTTCGAAACCTCGATGTTCGAATGGGCGTCGGTGGATCGTGATTGGCTCGGAGGATGGCGAAAACCGTGTACAACACAGCGACCAGCATCGACGGCTACCTCGCGGACCCCGAGAACTCGCTCGAATGGCTCTTCACGGTGCCGGGCGGCCACCCCGAGCAGTCGGAGGAGCAGGGCGGCGACGCGGCGACCCCGCTCGACGAGTTCGACGAGTTCCTCGTCGGGGTCGGAGCGATCTGCATGGGGTCGACGACCTACGAGTGGATCCTCGAACACGAAGTGCCGCTGGAACACCCGGAGAAGTGGCCCTATCAGGTGCCCTCGTGGGTCTTCACGACCCGGGACCTGCCCGCGCTGCCGGGCAAGGACATCCGGTTCGTCGCTGCCCCCGACCCAGGCGATGTCGCCAGGGTCCACGCCGAGATGGTGGCGGCCGCGGGCGACAAGGACCGGTGGATCGTGGGCGGCGGCGATCTGGTCGGCCAATTCTTCGACGCCGGGCTCCTCGACGAGATCCGCGCTTCAATCGCGCCGGTCTTCCTCGGGGACGGCGCACCGATCCTGCCGCGCCGCATCCTCTCCCACCACCTCGAACTGACCGAGGCGAAAAGCGTCGGCCAGTTCGCCTGCCTCACTTACCGAGTGAAGTAGCGGAACAGCACGGGCGACGCCCGCCCGGCCCTTTCGGGCCGGGCGGGTCTCCTCTTAGTCGTTGTCGTCGGCGTCATCCTGGTCGTCGGTCTCGTTGTCGTCGGCGTCGTCATCGCCGTCGTCACCGATGCCGTCGTCGTCCCCGTCGTCGTCGTTCGCGTCGTCGTCGGCGAGCACCTCGGTGACCGTGCCGTCGAAGGCGTCGACCACGACGTCCCATTCGGCGCCGTCGGCGTCCGTCACCTCGACGATCCAGACCGGGGCCTCGGCGGTGCCTTCGAGGTCGACGTCCCAGACGTCGCCCGGGACCTCCGCGAGGGCGGCCTCCACGGCCGCGTCCTCGCCGATCGCCTCGGCCGGGAGCGCGAAGTCGTCGCCATCGGTGCCGTTCCGGTCGTCCGCGTCGTAGCGGTCGTCCGCGTCGTCGGCCTGCTCGGCGGCGCGGTCGTTCCGGTCGTCGATGTCGTCCGCGGCGAAGGCCGCGGCGGTGCCGCCGCCCAGGAGCAGGACACCGGCGGCGCCGGCGATGACGAGGGTGCGCTGGCGGCCGCGGAAGCGGCGCGGGGTCGCCTCGGGCTGGTCGGGGGTCGAAGCCTGCTGGGTGTCGGTCGGAGCGTTCATGTCGTGTCCTCTCGCTGGTGTGCGGATCTGATGTCGGCAACGATGCGCGTCCGAACCTGAAGCCAAGCTGAAGTCACCTGAAGCCGACTTCAGGAAAGGGCTTGCAGGAGAGCGGGAGTGACAGTTTCGCCTGGCAGGGGCCGGATTCTCGTGTCCGCGAGCGACTTCAGCTTGGCTTCAGGTTCGCTGTGTCAAGCTTCGGGACATGCGATTGCTGATGGTGGAAGACGAGCAGCGGCTGGCCAAGATGGTCGCCGCCGGGCTGACGGCCGAGGGGTACGCCGTCGATCTCGCCCATGACGGCCGGACCGGCCTGTCGAAGGCCCGCATCGGCGACTACGACGCGATCATCCTCGACATCATGCTGCCGTCCATGAACGGCTACCAGGTGTGCGCGGCCCTCCGGCAGGAGGGCATCGCCACGCCGATCCTCATGCTCACCGCCAAAGACGGCGAATACGACGAGGCCGAGGGGCTCGACACCGGCGCGGACGACTTCCTCACCAAGCCGTTCTCCTTCGTGGTCCTGCAGGCGCGCCTGCGCGCGATGATGCGCCGCGGCCGGTCCGCGGCCGCCTCGCCCACGGTGTGGCGCTTCGGCGACCTCACCGTCGACCCGGCCACCCGCACCTGCCGCCGCGGCGGCGCACCGGTCGAGCTCACTTCCAAGGAGTTCTCCGTCCTGGAGTACCTGGCGAGCCGCGCCGGCGAGGTCGTGTCCAAATCGGAGATCCTGCACCACGTGTGGGATTTCGCCTATGACGGCGACGTGAACATCGTCGAGGTCTACATCTCCAACCTCCGCCGCAAGATCGACACCCCTTACGGCCGCGCCTCGATCGCGACCGTGCGCGGGGCGGGCTACCGATTGGCGGCGAACGGTGGCTAGGCAGCCGACCAGGGCGCAGCGCGCCGAGATCCGCAGGGCCATGCGCAGAGCCGAGGGCAAGAAGCCCTTCTGGCGGCCCGACTCGGTGCGGGCGCGCGCCACGGTCGGCGCGACGCTGGTCGTCGCCGTCGCACTGGTCGCCGCCGGGTTCCTGGTCACCACCATGCTTCGAGAAAACCTGTACGGCCGCGCCGAACTCACCGCGGAGGTCAACGCCCGCTCCTTTGCCGGGCAACTCGCGTCCGGCACGGCGCCCACGGCGATCGAGCTGCCCGATGACGGCGAGCTCGTGCAGATCGTGGACGCGAACGGAACCGTGGCCGCCGCCAGCGAAGACCTCGAAGGCGCCCCCGTTATCGGCGGTTTCGCCCCCGAACCCGACCCCGTCGAGACGGCCACCGAGACCCGGCCCGAGACCGAGACCGACGATGACGACGACCAAGACGACGACGCCGATGACGACGACGACACGCCCTCGAGCGACGCGACCACGACGGCGGGCGGCGGCGCGGTCGGCTCGACGATCGCCTACGAGACGGTGAGCGTGCCCGCCGAGGACGACGCGTCCTACCGCTTCGCGGCCCTCACCGCCACCGCCCCGGACGGGCGGACCTACGCCGTCTACTCCGGTGCTTCCCTTGAGACGCAGGAAGAAGCGGTCGACAGCGTCGGCACGGCGATGGCATGGACGCTCGCGCCACTGCTGCTCATCGTCGCCGTCGTGACCTGGCTGGTGGTGCGGCGCGCACTCCGGCCGGTCAAGGCGATCCAGACGAAGCTCATCGAGATCACCGGCGGCGACCTGAGCCAGCGCGTGCCGGTGCCCGCGAGCCGCGACGAGATCCACAGCCTGGCCCGGACGACGAACATGACGCTCACGGCACTCGACATGGCCGTCTCGCAGCAGCGCCGGTTCGTCGCGGACGCCTCCCACGAGCTGCGCAGCCCGCTCGCGATCCTGCGCACGCAATTGGAGATCGCCCGCGAGCACCCCGAGCTGCTCGACTTGGACGCCACGCTCGGCGATGTGACTCGCCTGCAGGACCTCGCCACGGACCTGCTGCTGCTCGCGCGCCTCGACGCCGGGGAGCGGCCGCCGCACGTGGAGGTGCCGTTCACCGAGCTGGTGCGCGAGGAGGTCGCGCGGCGGGCCGCCACCGACAGGGTGCCGGTGCGGCTCGACGTCGAGGAGGACCTGATGGTGTGGGGCGTGCGCGGGCACCTGGCCCGGGCCGTCGGGAACCTGCTCGCCAATGCGCAGCGGCACGCCGAAGAGGGCGTGACGGTGCGGCTGGCGGCCGAGGACGACGAGCTGCTGCACCTCGATGTCATCGACGACGGCAACGGCGTCCCGAAGGATCAGCGGCGCCAGATCTTCGACCGGTTCGTGCGGCTCGACGAGTCCCGCAGCCGCGACGAGGGCGGCGCCGGCCTGGGCCTGGCGATCGTGAAGGACGTGGCGCAGGAGCACGGCGGCACGATCTGGGTGCACGACGCGCCCGAGGGCGGCGCCCTGTTCCGGCTCACGCTGCGCCGCAACGGAAGGGGGTGGTGATCAGGAACCGGTTCACCGGGGATCCGGCGCTCGGGGCGGGCGCAGTTGTGACGGGTTCTCGCCTGCCGGTCGGTGCTGCCGCATCGCAGTCGGCGGTCCTTACGATGGCCGGATGAAAGCTTGGATCCCCCACGAGGCCGGCCTCGACCAGCTCGGCCCCCTGCCCGACGGTGTCACCGTCGAGGTCTACGACGGCGGCGACTACCCGTCCGACCCGGGCGGTGTCGAGTTCCTGGTGCCGCCGGCCGCGCCCAAGGCGACCCTGCCCGGGATGTCCTATTCGACGCCTCCCATGTTGCAGGACATGCCGAACCTGAAGGTCGTGCAACTGCTCAGCGCCGGAGTCGAGCACTGGGTGCCGCTCGTTCCCGACGGCGTGATGCTGTGCAACAACCGCGGCGCGCACACCGAGGTCACCGCCGAATGGGTGATGGCCGCGGCCCTCGCCTCGGTGCGGCGGCTGGACGTGTTCGCCCGCAACCAGTCCGAGGGCAAGTGGGAGCTCGCCTGGGGCACGACGCTGTCCGGGAAGTCCGCCGTGATCGTCGGCGCCGGTTCCATCGGTGAAGCGGTCGCTCGCCGGTTCGAGGCCTCCGGGATGCAGGTCCAGATGGTGGCCCGCAGCGCCCGGCCCGGGGTCGGGACCCTCGCGGACCTCCCCGAGCTGCTGCCGCAGGCGGACGTCGTGGTGATCATGGTGCCGTTGACCCCCGAGACCGAAGGCCTGGTCGACGCCGCGTTCCTGGCGCGGATGCGGGACGGCGCGCTGCTGGTGAACGCCGCGCGCGGCAAGATCGTGGACACCGCCGCGCTGACCGCCGAGGTCGCCTCGGGGCGGCTGCGGTGCGCGCTCGACGTCACCGAGCCCGAACCGCTCCCGGCCGACCACGAGCTGTGGGGCCTGGAAGGCGCGATCGTCACGCCGCACGTGGGCGGCGCGGTCCTCGGGTTCATCGAGCGGGTCTACCCGCGCGTGGGCGACCAGATCCGTCGCTTCGCGGCGGGCGAGGAGCTCCACAACGTTGTCGAGAACGGCTATTAGCCGGTACGGGTCGCCGCACGCTGGACCTTTGATGGTTCGATGGTGCGGTGATGACGCGATTCGAGGAACTGGGCTGGCGTGACTCGCCGATGGGCGAGATCAGTCTGCGGCGGCGGTTCGACCCGGAGGTCCAGGCCGAGGTCTACGAGGTCAAGCTCGACGAGGACTTCCTCATGTCGAGCCTGTTCACCGTGGCGGAGCGCGAGCTCTCGCACCTCGGCCTGGCCCGTGTGACCGGCGACGACCTCGAGGTGGTCGTCGGCGGTCTCGGCCTGGGCTACACCGCGCTGGCCGCGCTCGAGGACCCGCGCGTGCGGGACCTGATGGTCATCGAGTACTCGGACGCCGTCATCGACTGGCACGAGCGGGACCTCCTGCCCGACACCGTCGGCCTCGCCGCCGACGAGCGGGTCCGCTTGGCGTGCGCGGACTTCTTCGCCGCCGCGATGAGCGACGAGGGCTTCGATCCCGAGCGGCCGGGCCGCGCCTTCGACGCGGTCCTGCTCGACATCGACCACTCCCCCAGCCGCGTCCTGCACTCCCCGCACGCCGAGTTCTACACGCCGGCGGGCCTGCGGGCCATGGCCGCGCACCTCAAGCCCGAAGGGGTCTTCGCGATCTGGTCGGACGACCCGCCCGAGCCCGAGTTCATGACCGTCCTCATGGAGGTCTTCAAGGGCGTCAACGCGAAACGGGTCTGGTTCGACAACCCCTACACCGGCGGGCGCTCCTCGAACACCGTGTACACGGCCGTCAAGGTCTGAGTCAGGAGACCCGCGCGCCGAGCGGGACGTCCGCGTCGGGGGCCAGCAGCACGACCTCGTCGGTCCCCTCGACGGGGACGCCGAGCACCAGCACCTCGGACTTGAAACCGGCGATGCGCCGCGGCGGGAAGTTCACGACCGCGACCACCATGCGCCCCACCAGCGCTTCGGCGGTGTAGCGGGCGGTGATCTGCGCGCTCGACTGCTTGACGCCGTGCTCGCCGAAGTCGATCCAGAGCTTGTACGCGGGCACGCGCGCCTTCGCGTTCACCTCGGTCTTGACGACGCGTCCGGCGCGGATCTCGGTGCGGAAGAACTCCTCCGCGGTGGTCTCGGCGGTTTCGGTGGGTTCGGTCATGGCCGCAGGATAGCGCTAGGCCTCGTCGAAGCGCCGCCGCATTTCGGCCAGCGCGGCGTCGGTGAGGCGTCCGTAGAGGCGCAGGCGCGCCATGCCGCCGTCGGGGAAGATGTTGAGCCGCACGGAGGTCGCGGGCCTGTCGTTGCCGAGGACGAACCGGTGCGGGGTGTCCGGTCGGAGCTCGGTGCGGGGCAGGAGTTCGAAGGCGGCGCTGCCGTCGTGCGCTTCGAGCGCGGCCCAGCCGGGGGCGTTGTGCTTGAGGTGGGTGGTGTCGAGTTCGGCGACGCGGACGACGCCGCGTCCGGCGAGGCGGACGTCGAGCCATTCGTGGCCGGGTTCGCGGCGGCGGGCGGTCTCCCAGCCGTCGGCCTGGCTGGCGGGGAGGCCGGGCATGATGGCGCCGATCGGGTTGGAGTAGAAGGCGTTCGAGGCGCCGGTGACCATGGCGCCGTTGACGAGGGCGGCGAGGTCGAGGGGCAGGTCCGCGAAGGCGGCGGGGTCGGGGACGGGGCTGCCGTGGACGCGAAGGCGGGCGATGCCGCCGTCGGGGTGCATGTTGAGGCGCACGTGGGTCCAGCGGCGGGTGTCGGGGACGGCGTACTCGTTGACGCTGTCGCCCTTGGCGTCTGACACCGGCACGAGGGGGTGCCATGTCGTGTCGAGGAGGTCGGTGAGGCCGGGGTGGCCGTCGAGCCGGCAGGCGTCGACGGAGATCTGCGGCGGGTAGTTGCCGGTGAAGTAGGCGGTGTCGACGACGATGCCGCTGACGGTGCCGGGGACGCCGAGTCGGATGATCGCCCAGTCCTGGCCGCCGCTGTTGCCAGTGGCGCTGTCGCGGCGGCGGCGGGTCTCCCAGCCGTCGTAGATCTGTCCTTTGTGGCCGAAGGTGTGGGCCTGGTGGACGACGGGGTAGGGCCGGATGAGGCTTTCCTTCTCGGCGAAGGACTCGTCGTTGGCTGCGAGGACGGCACCGCCGAGGGTGCGGGCGGCGAGGTCGGGGAGCGCGCGCCAGTCGTCCGGGGCTTGGAGGTCGGTCATCGGGGGCTCCTTCGCAGTTGGCGGCCGCGCGGGGCGGCGTCGGTGTCGATGCGCGCGCCGCGCAGCCAGGTGGCGGCGACCGCGCCGGTGAGCGTCTCGCCGTCGTAGGGGGTGACGGGGTGGCGGTGGTGGAGGTCGGCGGCGCGGACGGTCCATGCGCGTTCGGGGTCGAACGCGACGAGGTCGGCGTCGGCTCCGGTCGCGATGCGTCCCTTGCGGTGCAGGCCGACGAGGTCGGCGGGGCCGGTGCTCATCCAGCGGACGAGGTCGGTGAGGGCGAGGCCGCGCGCGCGGGCCTCGGTCCACATCACGGGGAGCCCGAGCTGAAGCGAGGCGATGCCGCCCCAGGCGGTGGCGAAGTCGCCGGTCTTCATGTGAGGCGGGCTGGGCGAGTGGTCGGAGACGACGATGTCGATCCGGCCGTCGAGGAGTCCGGCCCAGAGGGCGTCGCGGTTGGCCTCGCCGCGGATCGGCGGGCAGCACTTGAAGGCGGTGGCGCCGTCGGGGACGCGTTCGGCGGCGAGGTGGAGGTAGTGCGGGCAGGTCTCGACGGTGATCGCGACGCCGTCGAGCCAGGCATCGTGGATGAGGTCGAGCGCTTCGGCGGCGGCGAGGTGGAGGATGTGGACGCGGGCGCCGGTGGCGCGGGCGGCGGCGATGACCTCGCGGACGGCGCTGGTCTCGGCGGCCTCGGGTCGGGTGGCGAGGAACCGGCCGAAGTCGCTTCTTGGCGATGCTTGCGAGCCATGACTGTGCACTGCGGCGTCGGCGTCGTGGAGGTGGGCGGGGTCTTCGGCGTGGACGATGAGGAGGCTGTCGAGGGCGGCGACGGTGGCGCAGGCGCGGTGGAGGCCGGCGGCGTCGAGCGGCGGGAACTCGTCGACTCCTGAAGGGGCCGTGAAGCATTTGAAGCCGAAGACGCCCGCGTCGTGGAGGCTCTTCAGATCGGCGTCGTTGCCGGGGATGGCGCCGCCCCAGAAGCCGGTGTCGACCCAGAGCTTGCCTTCGGCGGCGGCGCGCTTCGCGGCCAGCGCGGCGGTGTCCACGGTGGGCGGGAGGCTGTTGAGGGGCATGTCGACGATGGTGGTGACGCCGCCCGCGGCGGCGGCGCGGGTGGCGGTGGCGAAGCCCTCCCATTCGGTGCGGCCGGGTTCGTTGACGTGGACGTGGGTGTCGACGAGGCCGGGGAGGAGGGCGAGGTCCTGGAGGTCTTCGGTGCGGTGGGCGGGAATGGGTTCGTCGTAGTCGCCGATGACGGCGATGCGCTCGCCGGCGATGGCGACGGCAGCGGGGCGTTCGCCGTCGGGGAGCACGGTGCGGCGGGAGCGGAGCACCAGGTCGTAGATGACCGGGGAGGAAATGTCGTAGGGGTCGGTCATCATGGTGACTCCAGGTGTTCGATCGATGACGACGTTGCTCTTGGAAGGACGGTGCTCATGGAAGGACGGTGCTCTTGAAAGACAGTGCAGGGGTGGTGCGGATGGCTTATGGGGCCTCGGCCTTCGAGGCGCGGTAGGCGCGCCAGGAGCCGTGAGCGGTGATGTCGATGAGCTCGGGCAGGTCGGCGCAGTCGTCGCGCAGGCGCATGCCGAGGGCTTCGGAGCCGTCGGCCATGCCGACGACGCCGAGTTCGAGGTCGGCCGGTTCGGCCGGCAGGAGGGAGGTGCGCAGGACCGTGAGGTCGATGTCGTAGAGCTCGCCTTCGATGGCCGCCCCTTGGCCATCGGGCGCGGACTGGAGGGCCGGGTGGTCGTCGCCGACGGAGTGCAGCCGGTAGATCGGCAGCGTCGTGGCGGGTCCGACGAAGGGCGCTCCGCCGATGAGGTGGTGGAGGTTGCCGCCTTTCATGCCGCCTCCGTTGAGGAACATGTGGACCATCGGTGGCTCCTTCGGTGCTCGGTCTCGGCTGGGTCTTCGGGTCTTCGGGTTCGACCCCGGCGCGGTTCGGTCGCATCGGTTTCGGTGCGGTTCGGCCGTGGCGCGGTTCCGGCTCGGGCGTCGAGGGTCTCGGTCGCTTCGGTTCGGTTCCCGCGGTCGCGGTCGTTCGGTTCGGCTGCGGCGGGTCCCGACCCGGGCCGGGCCGCCACTGGTCAGTGGTGGATGGGTCCTTCGGCCTCGGTGAGGAAGCCGGCTCGGGCGTCATTCCTGACGGCGACGATCTCGGCCAGGATCGACAGAGCGGTCTCGTCGGCGGTGCGGCCGTTGAGGTCGAGGCCGATCGGTGAGCGGAGGCGGGCGAGCGCTTCCTCGCCGACGCCGGCCTCGCGGAGCCGTTCGAGCCGGTCGCGGTGGGTGGCGCGGGAGCCGAGGGCGCCGATGTACCCAGCGTCGGAGGCGAGCGCGCGTTCGAGCAGCGGCAGGTCGAACTTGGCGTCGTGGGTGAGGACGACGACGGCGGTCTGCGCGTCGATGTCGGTGGCGTCGAAGTGCCGGTGCGGCCAGTCGACGATCACTTCGTCAGCGTCGGGGAACCGGATCGGCGTGGCGAACACGGGCCGGGCGTCGCACACGGTGACCCTGAAGTTCAGGGACTTGGCGATGCGCACGATCGGCGCGGCGAAGTCGACGCCGCCGTAGACGAGGAGCCGCGGGGGCGGCGTGTAGACCTCGACGGCGAACCGCCCCACGGCACCCGAGGCGGCCGGGAGGTCGATCGCGCCGAGCTCGAGGTGCCCGGCGAAGCCGTTGGCGCTGATGGCGACCGCTGCGCCGACATCGGGGCCTTCGACGGCGCGGACGAGCGAGACGGGCTCGCCCGCGAGGATCGCGTCCAGGGCGGCCCCGATCGCGGGGTCGTCGGGTTCGACCCGGACGACGAGGACGTCCATCGAGCCCTCGCAGGTGATGCCGAGGTAGAACCGCTCCTCCTCGGTCGAGCCGAACGAATCCGTTGCGGCCGTGCCGGTTTCGAGGACCTCCTGGCAGCGCACGTACACGGCGGCTTCGACGCAGCCGCCCGAGACGCCGCCCACGGCGGTGCCCTCGGCGTCGACGGCGAGCGCCGTCCCGAGCGGGCGCGGCGAGGACCCGGTGGTGGCGACGACCGAGGCGAGCGCGAACGGCCGCCCCTCGTCCATCCAGGCGCGGAGTGTCGCGGCGATGTCCCTCATGGCTGCCTCCCGAGGTGGGCGGTCAGGTGCTCCGGCCTGACCGGGATGTGAGTGAGCGCGAGTCCGGTCGCGTCCCGGATCGCGGCGACGATTGCGGGCGTCGACGAGAGCGTGGGCGGCTCGCCGGCGCCGCGAAGCCCGTAGGGCGCTTCGGGATCGGCGTTCTCGACGATGCGCAGCCGCATCGGCGGCATGTCGAGGATGGTGGGGATGAGGTAGTCCGTGAAGGACGCGTTCCTCACGCGCCCCTGCTCGGTGATCATCTCCTCCATGACGGCGAGTCCGAGGCCCTGCGCCGAACCGCCGTGGATCTGCCCTTCGAGCGCGACCGGATTCATGATCTTCCCGACGTCCTGCACGCAGGTCAGGTCGACGACCTTCACCAGGCCCAGCTCGACGTCGACGTCGACCGTGGCGCGGTGCACGCACAGGGCGAGCTGGACGTGCGACTCTCCTTGGCCCGTAACGGGGTCCATCGGTTTCGTGACGCGGTGGCGGAAGACCTGGGTCGCCTCGATCGGGCCGTCCGCGAGGTCGCGGCCCTGCCAGAGCTCGCGCACGGCCTCGCAGGCGGCCTTGACCGCGCCGCCCGTCATGTACGACTGGCGGGACGCCGAAGACGACCCGGCGGAGCCGACCTTCGTGTCGTTGGGCAGCAGCTCGACCCGGTCCACGCCGAGCTCGGTGCGCGCGATCTGCGCCTGGAGGCTCCAATGCCCCTGCCCCACTTCGGCGGCGGCGGTGTGCACGAACGCCACCGTCTCGCCGTCGACGAGTTCGAGCCGGACCCTGGCGGTCGAATAGTCGTCGAACCCTTCTGAGTAGCAGACGTTCTTGAGCCCGACGCCGTAGCCGACCCCGCGGCGCACGCCCTCGCCGTGCGTCGTGTTGCCGGTGCCGCCGGGGAGTTCGACGATGTCGCGCGCGGCCGGCACGGCCGGAACCGGGATGTCCTTGAAGCGCCCGAGCATGTCCGCGAGCGGCGAGAACGGCCGCCCGGGGTTGGAGGGACCGCCCGCCCGCTCCGGGTCGTACGCGTCCACGATCTGCCCGGTGATCAGCTTGGAACCCTGGGCGACCGCGTTGCGGCGCCGGAACTCCAGCGGGTGCAGACCCAGCATCTCCGCCAGGGCGTCCATCTGCGACTCGTACGCGAAGCAGGTCTGCACGCCGCCGAAGCCGCGCATCGCCCCGCACGGCGGGTTGTTCGTGCGCGCGCCCCACGCGTCGACGCTCACATGCTCGACCTCGTAGGGCCCCACCGCGAGCGACGCGGCGTTGCCCACCACCGCCTCGGTCGTGGAGGCATACGCACCGCCGTCGAGGACGATCCGCGCCTTGACATACAGCAGCTTCCCGTCCGCGTCCGCCGCGTGCTCGTACCGCATCCGCGCCGGATGCCGGTGCACATGGCCCACGAACGATTCGGCCCGGTCGTACATCATCTTCACCGGGCGGGCCGTCGCGAGCGCGAGCATCGCCATGTGGACCTGCACGGACAGGTCCTCGCGGGCCCCGAACGCGCCGCCGATCCCCGCGATCGCCATGTGGATCCGGTCCGGCTCCAGGCTCAGGCACGGCGCGATCTGCTCCAGATCCGAATGCACCCACTGCGTTGCGACGTACAGCGACACGCCGCCGTCGCCGGACGGCACCGCCACACCCGACTCGGGGCCGAGCGGCGCCTGGTCCTGCATGCCGACCACGTACTCGCGGGCGACCACCGCCGCCGGGACCTGCGCGTCAGGGTCGCCGAGCCGCACCGGCTGGTACCGGAAGACGTTCCCGGCCTCGACCGCTTCCTCAGGGTCCCAATGGGTCTCGAGCTCCTCGTACTCGACGGTGACCGCCTCGGCCGCACGGCGGGCCAGGTCGAGCGTCTCAGCGGCGACGATCGCGACCGGCTCGCCCTGGTAGTTCACCTCGTCGATCGCGAGCACCGGCTGATCGGCCTCGATGAGTCCGTAATAGCGCTTCCCGGGGACGTCGGCGGCGGTGAGGACCGCCGCGACGCCCGGCATCGCCAGCGCGGCGGCGGTGTCGATCGAGACGAGGCGCGCGCGGGGGTGCGGGCTGCGGAGGGTGTGGCCCCACAGCATCCCGGGGAACTCGAGGTCGGAGGCGTAGTCGAAGGCGCCGTTCGCCTTCGCTGCCGCGTCGGGCCGGGTCGGGCTCGACCCGACGCCGCCCGACCGCTCTTGGAGGGGGGTCCCGACCCCGCCGGCTGCCCTTGTCGGCGGGGTCGGAGTCTTTGTGGGCGCCGTCTTTGTGGGCGCCGTCTTGGTGCGCGCGGTCGGCTCGGGCGCGGCCGCGGTCGTGCCGTTCGGTTCGCCGGCAACGGGTTCAGGCATCGCGGGCCTCCCTGAGGTTCGCGCTGGCGGTGGCGAGGTCGCGGGCGAGCGCCGCGGTGTCGGCGGTGCGGAGTTCGCCGCGTTCGACGACGGGTTTGCCGGCGACGGTGAGGAGGCGCAGCGGCGCGGGCGGTCCGAGTACCAGGGCCGCAACGGGATCGGCGATGCCGGCGTGGCCGAGGCCGGTGAGGTCCCACAGGGCGATGTCCGCCTGCTTGCCGACTTCGAGGGAGCCGACCTCGGCCTCGCGTCCGAGGACGCGGGCGCCGCCGATCGTGCCGAGGCGCAGGGCGGTGCGGGCGTCCATCGCGTGCGGGCCGTGGAGCTGCCGCGCGGTGTAGAGCGCCTGGCGCAGCTCCTCGCCGAGGTGGCCGGCCTCCTGGCTGGCGGCGCCGTCGACGCCGAGGCCGACGGGGATGCCGGCGGCGAGCATCGCGGGGACGTCGGCGAGGCCGGTGCCCAAGCGGGCGTTGGAGGACGGGCAGTGGGCGACGCCGGTGCCGGCCGCGCCGAGGCGGCGCTGCGCGTCCGGCGTGAGGTGCACGGCGTGGGCGAGCCACGTGTCGTCGTCGATCCAGCCGACCTTGTCCATGTACTCGACCGGGTCGCAGCCGTGGACGCGTTCGCAGAACTCGGCTTCGTCCAGGGTCTCGCACAGGTGGGTGTGGAGGCGGACGCGCTTGTCGCGGGCGAGCGCGGCGGATTCGCGGAGGAGTTCGGTGGAGACGGAGAACGGCGAGCAGGGGGCGACGGCGATGCGGAGCATCGAGCCGGGCGAGGGGTCGTGGTGGCGGTCGATCGCGTCGGCGGTCGCGGCGAGCGCGGCGTCGATGTCCTCGACGATGTGGTCGGGCGGGAGGCCGCCGTCGCTGACGCCGCGGTCCATGGAGCCGCGCGCGAGGTGGAGGCGGACACCGATCTGGGCGGCGGCCGCGATCTGGACGTCGACGAGGTCGGCGGCGTGGCCGTCGGGGTAGACGTAGTGGTGGTCGGCGGCGGTGGTGCAGCCGGAGAGGGCGAGCCAGGCGAGGCCGGCGGTGTTGGAGGCGGCGACGTGCGCGGGGCCGATGCGGGCCCAGACGGGGTAGAGGTCGACGAGCCATTCGAAGAGGGTGTGGTCGGTCGCGTATCCCCTTGTGGCCCACTGGTAGAGGTGGTGGTGGGTGTTGACGAGGCCGGGCGTGGCGAGGCAGCCGGACCCGTCGATCCGTTGCGCGCCTTCGATGTGCGGGGCCGGGCCTTCGCCGACGGCGGTGATCACGCCTTGGTCGATGACGACGTGGCCGCGAGCGTGCTCGGTCCCGGCGGCGTCCACCGCCGCAACTGCTGTGTTCTCGATCACCGTGGCGCTCATGGCGTGTCCTCCGTCGAATCACCCGCGGCACGTGGAATATTGGAGACATTTATCCACTGGTTGTGGTGAAGGTGGGATCGGGCGGGTACCCGGGGCACCCCGTCTGAGATGGCTTCGGACGACATGGCTTCGGCGGCGGCGTGGACCGCGTCGATGATCTTCTCGTAGCCCGTGCACCGGCAGAGGTTCCCGGCGAGGGCTTCCCGGATCTGCGCGTCGCGCGGGTCGGGTTCGCGTTCGAGGAGGTCCGCGACCGAGACGAGCAGGCCGGGCGTGCAGAACCCGCACTGGACCGCCCCGCAGGCGATGAACGCGTCGCGCACCGGCCGGGGCACGGCCCCGACCACCGTCTTCACTTCGCGCCCTTCGCATTGCGCGGTCGCGACCAGGCACGAGCACACCGGGTCCCCGTCGAGCAGCACCGTGCACGACCCGCATTCGCCCTGCTCGCAGGCGTTCTTCGTGCCCGTGAGGCCGAGCCGGTCCCGCAGGGTCGAGAGCAGGCTCTCCCCCGGCCGGTCGATCTCGGCGACCGCGGCCTCGCCGTCGATCCGCAGCTCCACCCTCATCGTCCGGCCTCCGTCCCGTGCGCGGCGGTCCAGACCCGCCGCAGCGCCCGCGCGGCGCACACCGCCAGCGCGTGGCGCCGGTACGCGGCAGTGCCGCGCACGTCGTCGATGGGCCGCGCCGCGGCCGCGACCCGGCGGCCGAACTCCTCGGCCAGCGCGTCGTTGAAGAGGTCCGGTCGCGCCCAAGGCAGTTCGATCCGGTCCGCGTCGGGCGCGGTGAGCGGGGTGGGCCCGGCGGAGCCGATGCCGGTGCCGAGCCGCCGCGCGTCGAGGTCGAGCGCGACCGCGAGCGAGCACACGGCGATGACCATCGCGTTGCGCGTGCCGACTTTCAGGAACTGCTGCGGCCCGAGGGCTTTGGGAACTATGACGGCGGTGATGAGCTCTCCCGGTTCGAGGACGCTGCGTTTGGGGCCGGTGAAGAAGTCCGCGATCGGGACGGTGCGCCGTCCCGCGGCGGAGGCGATCTCGATGGTCGCGCCGGTCGCGAGGAGCGGCGGGTGGCCGTCGCCGGCCGGCGAGGCCGTGGCGAGGTTGCCGCCGAGGGTGCCGCGGTTGCGGATCTGGGGCGACCCGACGGTGCGGGCCGCAGCGGCGAGGCCGGGCAGGACCGTGGCGAGTTCAGCGCAGATCCGGGCGTAGGTGACGCCGGAGCCGATGCGGATCGCCGCGCCTTCGTCGGACCATGCGCGCAGTTCGGCGATGCGGGTGAGGTCGAGCATCGCGGCGGGCCGGGTGTGGCGGTAGTTGACGGCGACCATGAGGTCGGTGCCGCCGGCGACCGGGACGGCCTCGGGGTGCGCGGCGAGGTCGCGCAGCGCCTCGCCGAGGTCGGCGGGGCGGTAGAAGGACGCTGTGGCCTGCGGCGCCGTCATGCCGTCTCCCTTCGGACCGTGCCCTCGATGAGCCCGTAGGGCAGGTCCCCGGCCTGGAAGACCACGCCCGGGTTGTCGAGGCCGAACCGTCCGAGGTCGAAGAGGTAGTGGTGCCGGTTCGGCAGCGACAGGCGGACCTCCGCGACCTCGGGGATCGCCTTCAGTATGCGCTCGCCGACGGCGTGGAGGGTCTGTTGCAGCGAGAGCGAGTACGTGTCCGCGAAGGCGGTCAGGAGGGCGCCCCGAGCCTTGGTGAACGCGTGGTCGTAGAACGCGTCGTCAGGGTCTTCGGCCTGGTAGTCCCAGGTCGCGGTCACGGCGGTGGCGAGGATGCGGTCGTCGGTCTCGGGGAGGGTCGTGTACTCGTCGGCGAGGAAGCCGTTGAACTCCGAGTCGGTGGTGTTGAGGAGCAGCAGGTCGCGCACCCCGGAGCGGATGCGGACGGTCTCGCCGTCGTAGAGGGCCTCGGTGGTGCGCAGTTCGCCGCCTTCGCCGCGGGTGAAGGAGTGGTCGCCGATGCGCGTCCACCCGTGTTCCTCGATCCGGACGCGGGCGGTGGTGATCGACGGGGTCGCGTCGACGAAGTGCCGGGCGAGGCGTTCGGCGAAGGCCTCGATCGCGCCGATGCCGCCCCGCGCGAACGCGTACACGGTGTTCTTCTGCGAGTCGGTGGGCAGGACGCCGGTGTTGTCGCCGGTGTAGTGGGTGGCGTCGAGGTCGCCGGAGAGCGCGGTGTGCACGGTCAGGTCGCGCAGTTCGTGGCGCGCGGATTCGCGGCCGACGCGGACGAGGCGGATCCCGGACTTGCCGTAGTTGTTGGGGCCCATGGCGAAGGTCATCGCTAGCTCCCCCGGTACGTGGAGTAGGCGAAGGGGCTCAGCAGCAGCGGCACGTGGCTGTGGCCTGCGGTGGCGGTGAACGCGATCTCGACCTCCGGATAGAACGTGTCGATGTCCCGGTCGGCGAACCAGGCGCCGGTGTCGAACCGGAGCCGGTGCGGGCCCGGTTCGGTGCGCCAGCCCGCGACACGGCCGTCCGCGTCGGTCGGGGCCGAGGCGACCTCGGTGTAGTCGTTCCCGTCCCGTTTGAGGAGGGTGACGCGGACGCCGGCGGCGGGGCGGCCCGCGACGGCGTCGAGGACGTGGGAGGAGACGGTGCACGGTCCGCTCACGGCCGCACCGCCTTCTCGAGCCGCAGCGCGACGATGGCGCGGAGCTGGGCGATCGCCTCGCGTCGTTCGGTCTCGTCGTCGTTGCCCAAGCGGCGCTTGGCCTCGGCGAGGATCTGCTCGCCGGTCAGGCCGGTCGCGCGGATGAGGAAGACCCGCCCGAAGCGCCGCTCGTAGGCGGCGTTGACCTCGGCGAGTTCGGCGCGCACGGCCTCGTCGGCGGTGAGCGCCCGGGACTGCTCGCCGCGCGACCAGCGGTCCTCACCAGCGGGTTTGGGCTTGCCGATGGGCGCGTGGGCGGCGTGCGCGACGGCGAGTTCGGAGGCGTCGAGCTCGTCGAAGCCCGCGAGGGCCGCGGCCTGCAAGGCCGCGACGGAGCCGTAGGGGCGGCCCGAAGCGACCTTCTCGGCCCAGGCGCGGGACGCGCAGCAGGCCGTGAGCACCTCCACCGCGTCCTCGGCGTCAGCGGTGTTGAACGCTCCGAGAGTCCACATCGGCTCCTCCTTGTCCATGCTCGAGAGACGGCGCGTGGCTCTCACCGTCGCACGAACCCGCCCTGTGCGGTAAGTGAAGCCGAAACCCGAGGCCGGGGGCTTCGTCTCCGGCTATGAAAGCTTGGTTTCCCCGCCGTTAAATGCTGGAGGATCGTCCAAACCCCGCAGTTCGGCGGCGCTATGGTGGTGGGGCCTACCGCGTCCCGACGCGCCTGTGAAGGCCGGACCCCTGGGGGCCACACCATGCGACTCCGTTCACTGCTGCAGATGCCCGAGCTGGGATTGACCCTGGTCTCGGGCCGCCACCACCTCGACCGCGAGATCCGCTGGGTCGTGCCGACCGACATGCACGACCCGCGCCGGTACCTGTCGGGCGGCGAGCTGGTGCTCACCGGGCTGATGTGGCGCCGGGCCGAGACGGACTCGGACACGTACGTGCGCAACCTGATCGCCGCGGGCGTCACGGCGCTCGGCGCGGGCGACCACCCCGAGTTCCATGCCGTCCCGCTGGATCTGGTGGACGCGTGCGCCCGCCACGACCTGCCGCTGTTCGCCGTCGATGCGGCCGTCGCCTTCGCGGAGATCACCGAGCGGATCGTGCAGCGCCTGTCCGTGGGCCGCTCGGGCGACCTCGCGTCCCTGCTCGACCGGCACCGGCGGCTCATCGCCGCGGACGGGATCGGGCAGATCCTCGAGCTCATCCGCAACGAACTCGGCATGGAGTGCACGGTCCTCTCGCCCACCGGCCGGGCGCTGCGCGGCGGGCTCGAACTGGGCGAGACGGACCGCGCGGCCGTCGTCGCCCGCGCGCACGCCGCGGAGCGGTTGCCGCAGAAGGTGACCCTCGACCGGCACCGCGCCTACTCGGTGTTCGGGATCGGCTCGACCCTCCACACCGGCCGGTTCCTGGTGATCGACGACGACCACACGCACTGGGCGCCCGAGCGGCGGCTCGTCGCCGAGCAGCTCGCGGCCCTCCTCATGCTCGAACTCGACGACCCGGCGGTGCGGCCCGCGCCGCACGTCGAACTCGTCACCGCCCTGCGCGAAGGCACCGTCGACGAGCACCTGATGCGCTCGGCCGGGCTGCCCTCGGGCGGGAGCGTCACCGTCATCGCCGCCGTCGGGGAACCCGCGGCGTTGCGGGAGGTCGTCGTCGCCGAAGCCGTCGCGGGACAGGAGGGCGACCCGCTGGAGCCGCCCGTCGCCGCGTGGGCGAGCCTCGGGGACGAGACCATTGCGGTGCTCGCGGGCCCCGCAGGGTCCGCCGAAGAGCGGCCGAGACTCCTCGAATGGTCCCGGCACTGCGCGAAGGTCCTGTCCGGGCTCGGCGGGAGCGGCGCGGTCAGCGTCGGCGTCGCGGACCCCGTGCGGGCCGCCGGCCTCTGCGGCGCGCTCGAGCAGGCCCGGCACACTGCGGCGCTCGCCCAGCCGCGCCCCGGCGGCGTCGACGTCGCCGAACCCGACCACCTCGTCTCGCACCGGATGCTCCTGGCCGCCGTCCCCGCCGACGTCAGCCGGGCCTTCCGCACCCGCGTCCTCGACCCGCTCCTCGAATACGACGCGCGGCACCGCTCCGACCTGCTGCCGACCCTCCGGCGGTTCCTCGAGTGCGACGGCTCCTGGCGCCAATGCGCCGCGAGCCTCCACCTGCACGTCAACACCGTCCGGTACCGGATGCGGCGCGTCGAAGAGCTCACCGGGCGCGACCTCCGCAATCCCCTCGACCGGATGGACCTCGCCCTCGCGGTGAGCCTGGAGTGAACATGGTCCCGAAGTGGGACCATGGAAGGGGGGAACACATGAAGAACACCGCGGGCCTCGTGCTCGCCGCGGGCGCCGGACGGCGCTTCGGCGGACCGAAGGCCCTGGCCGAATTCGACGGCCGCAGCCTGCTCGACCGGGCCGTGGCCACCTTGCACGCCGGCGGCTGCCGGCAGGTCCTCGGCGTGCTCGGCGCCGGCGCCGAGCAGGCGCTCGCCGCCGCCACCGAGGCGTTCACGCCCGTGATGAACCGGCGGTGGGGCCAGGGGCTCTCGACCTCGCTGAAGGCCGGGCTCGCCGCCGTCCCCGAACGGTACGACGGGGTCGTCGTGACCCTCGTCGACCAGCCGCGCATCGTCCCCGAAGCGGTCCGGCGCGTCATCGCCGCCGCCGAAGAGGGCGCCGCCGTGGCCGTCGCCGTCTACGCGGGCCGGCGCGGACACCCGATGTACTTCGCGCGCGAGCACCTCGACGCGATCGCCGCCGGGGCCTCGGGCGACCGGGGCGCCCGCGACTTCCTCGCCGCCCACCCGGGGCTCGTGCGGGAGGTCGAATGCCCGGGCGACCCGCTCGACGTCGACACCCAGGCGGACCTGGAGGCGCTGTCGCGCCCCACCTCACCGCCCGGTCTCGTGAGTCAGCGCTGACCGCGGCCTAGAGACCCCGTACCGCTGCCAGCGTCGTCAGTGGTGCGGTCAACAAACTAAGCGGCGAACCAGAGGTCGATCTCGCGCTTCGCGGACTCCTCCGAGTCCGAGGCGTGGATCAGGTTCTGCTGGTTCGACACCGAGAAGTCGCCGCGGATCGTGCCCGGCTCGGCCTTGCGCCCGTCCGTCGCCCCGGCCAGCTTGCGCACCACCGGGATCGCCTCGTCCCCCGCGACCACGAGGCTCACCAGCGGCCCCGAGGTCATGAACGTCTTCAGGCCCTCGTAGTACTCGCGGCCCACGTGCTCGGCGTAGTGCGCGTCCGAGAGCGCCGCGTCCATCGTCCGCATCCGCAACTGCTCGACACGCAGCCCCTTGCGCTCCAGGCGGGACAGGACCTCGCCGATGAGCCCGCGCCGCACGGCGTCGGGTTTGATCAGGACGAGTGTGCGCTGTTCGGCCACGGGAGGACTCCTCGAAAGTGGTGGTCGGATTCTGGCTGCCATCGTAAGGGATGTTGTGTCCGTTGCCTCACCCACGTACGATTCACGTTGCAACCCGGTTCTCCCAGTTGTGGATGAGGTGTCCCCGATGGCACGTGGCAGCCAACCACCAAGGCCGGCCCCCCGGCCTTCCAAGGCGCCCAGCAGGGGCGGCGCGAAAGGCGGGGCCGCTCGAGGCGGAGCGAAAGGCGGCGCCAAGGGCGGTGCGCCGAAGAAGGGCGCCCAGCCGGGCGTCCGCAAGGCCGCGCCGGGCAAGGCGATGCCCCGCACCGGACGCCAGCCGGCGGGCCGGGGCGCGACGGCCGAGCAGCTGCGCCAGCAGCGGCTCATGCTCGACCAGCAGCGGCGCTCGCGCGAAGCGCGCTGGTGGGCGATCAACCAGCACGCGCTGAAGGACCTCCACTCCCGCCAGCACCACTCGGCCGGCGGCGAGGCGATCGGCACGACCCTCAACGGCGACAGGCGGATGCGCTGGCGCACCTCCCACGCGGTCGGTGCCATCACTTTACTGGTCATCTCCCTTTTCCTGGCTTCCATGGCCGTCGGCGCCCAGAGCGTCGGCATCGCCGTGGCCTCGTTCGCGTGCTTCGCGGGCTGCATCGCGTTCGTCACCGTCGAGCATTCGGCGCGGCGCTTCCCGCAGCCGGTCCCGGTCCCGCCGCTCATCGGGCAGCACCGGCTCGAGGACCTGATCGTCGAGGACGA
The DNA here is from genome assembly GCF_027622945.1 of Glycomyces lechevalierae. Taxonomy (GTDB): domain Bacteria; phylum Actinomycetota; class Actinomycetes; order Mycobacteriales; family Micromonosporaceae; genus Glycomyces; species Glycomyces rutgersensis. Next base: position 419,160 of record NZ_JAPZVQ010000002.1, read on the forward strand.
CCCGCCGCGCCCGGCCGCCGTGAAGGAGCCGGCGGCGAGCTCGCTCGACGACCTGTTCGAGCCCGCACCGCGCCCTGAACCCGCCCCCGAGAAGGTCACGGCGCAGGCCCCGGTACCGGAGTCGGCGAAGGTCGAGCCGCCGTCCGCTCCCACCGTCGTGATCGTGGAAGCCGTTGAGGTCCAAGACGAACCGGACGAGGCCGTGGTCGCGGCCGCGCCCGGGCGGACGCTCATCACCGAGCCGATCGACGCCGAGCTCATTGATGAAGAAGACACAGGCGAGGACGACGCGCCCGCGCCGCCCGCCCCCGTCGCCGAGTCCGCTCCCCTGCCGAACGATCCGCCGGCCGGCGGGGCGTTCACGCTCCCCAGCGAGCAGGTCGGCGGCGCCCCGCACGGCCCGAACGCAACGGGCGCAACGGGCGCAACGGGATCCAGCGCACCTGCTGCGGCCCCCGCTCCCCCGGTCGACCCGCCCGCGCCGCCGAAAGGACCCATCGCCGAGGCCGTGACGAAGCTCAAGGCCCCGTCCCCGCCGCGCCAGCGGACCTCGGAAGAGGGCAGCAGCCTCGCCCGCGACCTGGCCGAACTGCTCCTCTCCGAGGAGCGGCTCGGCGGCACCGACGTCACCGACGTGGCCGCGACCCTCGTCGTCGCCGACCTCCAGCGCTCCGTCGAGTTCTACACGGACGCTTTGGGTCTGCAGATCGCCGACCGCACCGAGGAGGCCGCCGTCCTCGACGCCGGCTTCGGCAAGATCCTCCTCTGGGAGCGCCCCGACGCGCCGCCCGGCGAGACGGGGATCATGCACCTCACCTTCGAGGTCGGCGACATCGACGCCACCTACCAGGAGATGAACCAGGCCGGCGTCGAGTTCCTGCACCTGCCTCGCACCGCGCTGCTCGGCCAGAACTTCGAGATGCGGGCCGCGTCCTTCCGCGACCCCGACGGCCACGGCCTGGCCATCACCGAACACCGGGAGCGCGACTAAGAAAGAGCCTTCCCGCCCAAGCGAACGGAGCGCACACCCATGCTCATCGTCGGCGAGATCCACACCGCACTGCTGCCGCACTCGCGGCCGCTCACGCCCGAAGAGGCCCGCGCGGCGCTCTCGCTCGCCGTCGGCGAGTCCGTCGTCCAATGGGCGCGCCCCGTCCCGCACACCGCCTCCCCGACCCTCCTCCACGGCGTCGACTGCCGACTCCCGTTGGGGCCCAAGCCGGACAGCCACCACGCGGAGGAGGACGACCGGAACGGCTCACTGCGGGCCGTCGGCTCCGTCGCCTCCCGCGCGGTCCTCACCGGCGGGCAGCTCCTCCAGGGCTCCGCGTGGGCCTCCGTGTCCCTCTCCCAGCATCCGCGGCGCATGCCCTGGTCGTACTACCTGGCCCGGCCCGGGATGCTCGAGACCATCGGGAAGTTCGAGGCCGCGCGCCTCGCCGAGGGCTACCTCATCGCCGAGCGCCGCCCCGACCGCGCGAAACTCCTCGACACCGCCGCCGTCGCCCGCCACTCCATCCACGACGTGCTCGCCCGGCCCATGTTCGACCAGCGCCCGCCCATCAAGACCGGCTCGACCCGGCTGCGCTGGGCCGCGATCACCGACCCCGCGCAGGAGCGGACCGTCGCGTTCCGCCTGGCGGGCAACGACAGGCGCCGCCTGCGCATCGTCACCGGACCGGTCGACCCCGAGCAGGTGGCGGCCGCCGCCGAGGACCTCGCCGTCCACGACTGGCTGCTCACCGCCGTCGCCGCGCGGGTCGCGCTCGCGAAGATCGGCGAGGACTCGCGGCACACGCTCCGCACGCTCCGGCCCGTCGTCGACCACCTGCTGCACCTGTGGTCGGCGGGCGCCCGCACCTCCCGCGACCTCGAGTTCATGTGGGACGCACTGGAACGGCGCCCCGGGCTCACCCGGCAGTGGACGACGATGACCGAGCGGGTGCGGTCCCAGATCGACTACGGCGCGGCCGATCTGGCCGCGCAGATCCTCGACCTCATGGAGCAGCGCCAGCGCGGCGGCGGCGCGTTCCTGCGCTGAAGTTACAGGGGCCCTTGGAAGATGTAGCTGAGGCGGTCGACGAGCTCCTCCGGGAGGACCATGCCCTCGCGTTCGGCGGACTTGCGGATGATCTCGATCGCGCTCGCCTCGGGCCGCACGGAGCCGCAGATGACGCGCACCGCGTGCTCGACCTCGAGGTAGTTCACGGAGAGGATCGAGACGGTGCGGTAGGCCGGGAACGGGTACGCGGCGGGTTCGAGCTGCAGGATCGGCGGCATCGCCTCCCACGTCTCGGGGAAGCGGGCGCGGGCGGGCCGGTCGGGGTCGTGGCCGTGCTCGTCTGGGACGACTTCGGCGACGGCTTCGGGGACGCCGATGCGGCGGCCCTGGTTGCGGAGCACGCCGAGGCGCAGGAGCTGCCAGACGGCGGCGAGCATCGGGCAGGACCAGCGGCGGCCCTCGGCGGTGTCGCTCCAGAGTTCGACGTCGAGGAACACCGAGTGGTCGCGTTTGGCGTTCTGGCTGGGCGGGCGCCACTGGTCGGCCTGGCCGACCATGGCCACGCCCTTGGCCTTGGGGCTGGGCACGCCGTTGCAGAGCCAGCCGGAGCGGGCGACCGTGGGGCGGGAGCCGTTCGCGCCGGGCGGCGGCTCGAACACGATCCGGTCGGCGACGAGTCCGGCGAGCTGCAGCGGGCCCATGGTGGCGCACGCGGATTCGCGGGCGAGGTAGTCGATGCGCAGGCCCGCGTCGGCGGCCGCCTCGGTGATGACAGCGATGAGCTCTTCGGGAGGGGGCATGCCCTGCTGGCTGTAGTCGTCCACGAGGTAGCAGGTGCTCACGCGGGGGCGGCGGCCGCCGAGGCGTTTGGAGAGGGCCTCGGTGGTGCCGTGGACCCAGGCCGCGGCGGAGGCCATCTCGGCTTTGAGCGTGTCGGGGCGGGCGAGGTCGTCGGCGTAGAGGTGGCCGACCTCGATGGAGAGGTGGGACATGCCGAAGCGCTCGGTCCGCTGCTTCGCGCTGGTCTCTTCGTAGGTCATGGGTCCACTCAATCGATGCCGCGGGCGATGGCCTCGAGGCCGGGCACGAACAGCTCCTCGGCGGAGCGCACGGCCAGCTCGGAGAAGGCCTTGACGGTCTCCTGGTTGGCGATGTCGAGCGTGACGGTGTCGGCGTCGGTGATGATCTGCTCGCGCCACTGCAGGACCGGGTCGAGCGGGACCGACCCGAGGAGGTTCATGCGGCCCAGTTTGAGGCGGGCGGCCATCTGGTGGAGGTCCGCGTCGATCTTGCGGAGCCAGCGCACCTGGGTGGGTTTGAGGCCGGAGAGGTCGGCGCCGTCGGGGTCGACGACGGCGGTGCGCACGTAGCGGATGGAGGCGAGGAGTTTGCGCTGGTAGTCGTCGCCGAGGGAGGTGGCGGTCTCGACGAGGCCGCGTTCGCCGTAGACGAGGGAGTGGGCGGCGAGCACGTGCTGCTTGGTCCAGCGGTGGTAGACGATCCAGCGCCAGGGGAGGTTGGCGAGTTCGGGGCGGGCGGTGGCGGCCATGACCATCTCGGTGGCGTGGGAGCGGCCGGCGGAGAGGTCGACGATGACGAGGTCGAATTCGCGCGAGAGCTCTTGGAGGAGGTTGACGCAGCGGTCGACGGTGGTCTCGTCGCCGGGGAACTCGGAGCCGTCGGCGTCGCCGGGGCAGAGGACGAGTTCGCCGGCGCCGTCGGGCCGCGCCTGGAGTTCGGCGCGGTCGCTGGTGGCCCAGACGGAGTGGCGTTCGGGCTCGGACGCGAGGTCCTGGAGGTATTCGTGGATGCCGTTGCCGTAGGTGCCGTGTTCGAGGTCGTCGATGGCGAAAATGGCTCCGGCCGTGGGGGAACCGAAGTCGAAGTCCACATAGCACACGTTGGCGCCTTGGAGGGCGCGGCGGTAGGCGAGGTTGGACGAGGAGACGGAGCGTCCGGTGCCGCCCTTGTCCGAGGTCGCGAACAGCAGCATCGTCACACTCCGGTCTCGGCGTCGCGCCCGGCCGCGATGAGCCGGTCGAGGTCGATGAGGGCCTTGACGCCCAGGGCGAACGCGGTGCCGGGGCGCTCGTCGACGACCTCCTTGGCGTGGCGGATCGTCAGGCCGACGGAGCGGATCTCCTGCGCGAGCGCCGGTCCGGCGTGGCCGGAGCCGCGCAGCAGCTCCTGGTCGTAGACGTGCTCGGCCTCGACGAGGAGTTCGTGCGCGAGGTCCTCCAGGCTGCGGGAGCGGGCGGGTTCGGAGGTCGCGAACTGGGCGGCGAGGACCATGGCCTCGACGACGCGGATCGTGAAGTGCCAGGAGGGGTCCTCGAACCAGTTGACGAGTTCGCCGTAGACCTGCTTCGGCTGGTCCCACAGGCGCGCGGCGCTGCCTTCGCGGATGCGCCTGCGCGCCAGGTGCTCCCAGACGAGGTCGGCGACCTCGAGGAGCTCGGCGCGGGACTCGATGGTGACGAGGAGGCTCGCGGCGTGGTAGAGGCGCTTGAGCAGCAGGGGCGCGAAGTCGACCATGTTCCAGACCATGGCGGGGCCGTCGGGCTTCTCGATGCCGGCGAGTTCGGCCTTCACGCCGGGGAAGTGCGTCTCGATGGCGCGGTCCCCGGCGAGGGCGCGGCGGGTGATGCGGCCGCGGTTGGCGAGTTCGACGAGGACGTCCCCGAGGCGGATGAGGTCGTCGTCGCCGCCGCGGGAGGCGCCGAAGGTGTCGGTGGCGACCGCGCAGACGAGGAGCGAGTAGTAGTCGTACTCGAGGCCGTCGGTGGTGCGCCAGGGGACGTCCTCGAGCGGCCACTTCGAGCCGCCGCCGAAGGACGCGACCATGGCCCAGTAGCGGCGGGTGACGTCCATGCGGAGCTGCAGGGACTGGGCGAGGCGCTGCTCCTCCTCGGTGAGGAGGTTGCGGCGCATCACCCTGGGAGAGAACAGGGTCTGGATCGCTTCGAGGGCGACCACGGTGAAGTAGAGGTACGGGGCGTCCTCGGCGCGGCCGAGGCGCTGCGTCGAGGTGTCGGAGACGTCCGGGATGTCCGGGGCCTTCTCGACGACGGACCAGGACCAGCCGATCTCGAAGAGCTTCGTGGGGGCCTCGACGCCCGCGGTGCCGCCGGAGCCGACGGTGATGGTGCGCAGGGTGGCGATGATGTCGTCCGCGGCCTCGCGGAAGCGGCGCACGATCTTGCGGTCGGCCTGGCCGTCCACGTTGATGAGGGCGATGAGCTGGCGGCCGAAGTCGTCGTCGGCGTCGAACGTGGACACCGCGAAGGAGCGCAGCAGGCCGGTGATCGCGCCGAGGAGGCGGCGGTGGATGGCCACCTGCACCTGGTCGACCTCGCGGCTGAGGTCGGCGCGGCCCATGCGGTCGACCGTGGGCTGGAAGTCCGCGAGGAAGGTGAGGGACGCGAGGCACAGCGGGATCGAGAGCGCGAACCCCTCGGTGACGTCGATGGCGCGCTGCTCGGGCTGGGCCTTCTGGGTGCGGTCCTTGCGGTGCATGTTGGAGCCGCCGGAGTAGACGGGGACGCCGTCGTCGTCCACGTGCTTCTCCATGTAGTCCTTGACGAGGCGCATGATCCGGATGGGGATCTCGACGGCGTCGCCGAGCCCCGAGAACGCCTCGAGGACGGCGTCGCTCGTGGCGTCAGGGTCGGCGTAGTTGAGCTCGGGGAGCTCCTGCGCTGGGTACAGCAGGCAGAGCAGCTGCTGGGCGTCGCCCACGGCGTCGGACTGGTTGCGGCCGCCCCAGTGCCAGCCCTTGCGTTTGCCGCCGTCCTCGGCCGCACGCCAGCTGTAGGCCACCTGGGCCCGCCAGATGTCCAGGAGCTGTTGCCGAGGCTGCATCTTCACAGGGGGTCACCGCCGAGCGCTCACAGGGCCGAATCGGACAGGTCCACTATCGCACGCCCTTGTGACGCAAACAGCCTCGCAGAACGTGGTTTGTCGGCTACCCGACAGATCCAAGGCGTCTTCGACGGGGCCCGCGGGCGTCCTATGAGTAGGGTCGGCAAACCGGGCGTACCGGTACCCTTCAGACACGAGGAGTCGAGATGGTCGCACTGATGCTGGCAGGAGTGCTCATCGGCGCGGTCGGCGCCGCGGCCGTCCTCACGGGCGTCCGCGACCACCGCCGCCTCAGAGCCGAACGCCTTGCGGCCCAAGCAGATCGCGAGGCGTGCGGCGAACCTATCCCCAGCGGGTGGCCCGATCCCGGTACTGTGGGAAGACGCCCCCGCACCCCCGAGGAGTCCCGATGACCACCGGTGTCCTGTTCTTCATCGTCTTCCTGGCGCTCGCCGTCATTCTCGGCATCGCCGCCCGCGGCGGCCCGAAGCGGCGCGCGGGCGGGTACCGCGGCGACGCGTCCTACCAGCACTCCGGTACGACCTGGAGCATCCCGGACAACGCCTCGAGCGGCGGGTCAGGCTCGAACGACTGCGGCCCGAGCTACAGCGGCGACTCCGGCGGCGGGTTCAGCGGCGGCGGGGACGGCGGCGGTTCGAGCTGCTAGACGGCCTTGCGTTCGTAGACGCTGCAAGGCACCTCGAAGCCCGGCACCACCGTGGTGCGCTCCAGGGTCATGCCCAGCTTCTCGGCCACGCGGATCGAGGCGGCGTTCTCGGAGTGGATGCACGAGACGACCCGGTCGAGCCCGAGCTCGCCGAACGCGAAGCCGATCACGGCCCGCGCGGCCTCGGGCGCGTAGCCGCGGCCCCACCGGTCGCGGCCGATCCGCCACCCGACCTCGGTCGCGGGCAGGATCTCCGGCAGAAACGCCGGCGTCGCGAGGATCCCGAGACCGACGAGGTCGCCGGTGTCCTGCTCGCGCACCGCGAAGGCGCCCCAGCCGTGCGCGTCCCAGTGGGCTTCCACTTTGGCTGTCAGCGCCTCGGTGTCCGCCAGGGTGCGCGGCGCGCCGTTCCCGATGTACCGCATGACTTCCGGGTCCGCGTTGATCGCGGCGAGCGCTTCGGCGTCGTCGGTCGTCAAGGGGCGCAGCAGGAGCCGATCGGTCTCGAGTTCGAGCGTCATCGTTTCGGCGGCTTCCCCAGCGCGACTTTGACGTACCAGCAGTAGGCCCACACGAGTCCGAACACGATCCCGGCCACGCCGAGCGACCAATGGATCGGCCAGCACGCGATGAGCGCGACCTGCACGACCGCGCCGGCGGGCCACACCCACGGGCGCTTCGTCATGCCCGCCAGCACGATGCAGACGACCGTGAGGACCAGGACGGCGATGATCGCGGGCTTCGCGTCGTCCAGGATCATCCGCATCGGGACGATCGCGAGCAGCAGCGCGAGCGCTTCGAAGCTCAACGCCAGCGCGGCGAGGCTGCGAGCGGCCCGGTTCGGGTCGCGCAGACCCGAGCGGGCGTCGTCATGAAGCGCGGTCTCGGGTTCGGTCCAGGGCGCTTCGGCCTCTTCGCCGTGCTCGGGGTGCTCATGCCCTTCGCCGTCAGCCACGGCGGCCCACCAGGAGCTTGCGGGCGTCCGCGACGGTGAACACCGAGCCGGTGATGAGGACGCCGCCGCCTGATTCGTAGATGTCGTCGGCCTCCTCCGCGAGCTCGATGCCGCGCGCGACGGCGTCGTGGAGGTGCGGCAGCACGGTGACGCGCTCTTCGCCGAAGATCTCCTTGGCGATCTTCGCGAGCGTCGCCGCGGGCATCGCCCGGTCCGAAGAGGACTTCGTGATCACGATCTCGTCGAGCAGCGGCTCGAGGAGTTCGAGCATGTGGTCGGTCTCCTTGTCCGCCAGCATGCCCACGACGCCGACGAGCTTGCGGAAGTTGAACTCCTCCTCGACGGCCTTCGTCATGGCCTCCATGCCCGCCGGGTTGTGCGCGGCGTCGAGGATCACCGTCGGCGCCGTCCGCACCACCTCGAGGCGGCCGGGCGAGGAGAACTCCGCGAAGGCCTGGCCCACGACCTCGGCGTCGAGCGCCTTCGGCTCGCCGGCCCCGAGCAGGACCTCGACGGCCGCCAGCGCGAGCGCGGCGTTGTGCGCCTGGTATTCGCCGTGGAGCGGCAGGAACAGGTCCTGGTAGCGGGCGGCGCGGGTCTCGATCGTGATGAGCTGCCCGCCGACGGCCACTTCGCGGGCCGTGACCTCGAAGCCGCGGCCCTCGGGCACGAGCTTCGCGCCGACGGCGTTGGCGCGGCGCAGGAGCGGCTCCATCGCGGAGCGCTGCTGCGTCGCGGTGACGAGCGTCGAGCCCTCGTGGACGATCCCGGCCTTCATGGTCGCGATCTCGGCGAGGGTCTCGCCGAGCCACTTCGTGTGGTCGATGCCGATGGGGGTGATGACCGCGACCTCGGCGTTCAGGATGTTCGTCGAGTCGGTCTCACCGCCGAGGCCCACTTCGATGACGCCCACGTCGATCGGGGTGTCCGCGAACGCGCCCATGGCGAGCGCGACGGTCATCTCGAAGTAGGTGAGCGGTTCGGAGGCGTCGCGGTCGACGAGTTCGGCGAGCGGCGCGATCTCGTAGTACTGGGCGGCCAGCTTGTCCGGCGCGATCGGCTCGCCGTCGATGTTGATGCGCTCGTTGACGCTGTTGAGGTGCGGCGAGGTGAACATGCCGGTGCGCAGGCCGTGCCCGCGCAGCAGCCGCTCGATCATGCGCGAGGTCGAGGTCTTGCCGTTGGTGCCCGTGATGTGGATCGAGCGGAAGGACCGCTGCGGGTCGCCCATCATGTCGAGCAGCTGCTTGATGCGGTCCAGCGTGAAGTCCCAGCGGGAGAACCCGCGGGCTTCGAGGAGCGCTTCGACTTGCGCCAGTTCGGCGTTCAACTTTGTTGTCCCCTCTTGGCGATGCTTGCGAGCCATCAATTGGCAGAGTGAAGGACGGCGGCCGCCGGTGCAGGCGGCCGCCTCCGTGTTACGCCAGTCGTCCGAGCTGCGAGGTGATGCGGGCGATGTCCGCCTCGGCGGTCGCCTTGCGCGCCTTGATCTTCTCGACCACGGCGTCGGGCGCCTTCGCCAGGAACGCCTCGTTGCCGAGCTTCCCGATCGTGCCGGAGAGCTCCTTCTCGGCGGCCTTGAGGGCCTTTTCGAGGCGGGCCCGTTCGGCGGCGACGTCGATCGTCCCGGACGTGTCGAGCGCGACCCTGACGTGGTCCGAGACCGCCAGTTCGGCGGTCGGCGCGAACCCCTCGGGTTCGGCGTCGAGCTTCACGAACGAGCGGATCAGCCACTCCTGGTCGGCCAGGCCGGCCGCGTCGAGGCCGGTGATGCGCGCGGCCACCCGCTGGCTGGGCTTCACGCCCTGGTCCGAGCGGAAGCGGCGCACCTCGACCACGACGTGCTGCATGGCGGCCACGAGCCGTTCGGCCTCCTCGTCCACTCCGGACGGGGTCGGCCAGGCGGCCACGGTGAGCGAGTCGCCCTGCTCTTCAGTGCCGGTGAGGGTCAGCCACAGCTCTTCCGTGACGAACGGGATCACCGGGTGCAGCAGGCGCAGCAGCTGGTCGAAGACGTGGCCGAGCACGCGGCGGGTGTCCTCGGCGGGCTGCCCGCCGGCGGCGAGCACCGGCTTCGTCAGCTCCAGGTACACGTCGAACACGTCGTCCCACGCGAAGTGGTACAGCACGTCCATCGCCTTCGCGAACTCGTACTGCTCCAAGTGCGCGTCCACCGTCGCGACGGTCCCGGAGAGGCGCGAGAGCACCCACCGGTCGATGAGCGACAGGTCGGCGGGCAGCTCGCCCTCCACGGTCGCGCCGCTCATGAGCGCGAACCGGGTGCCGTTCCACAGCTTGTTGCAGAAGTTGCGGGCGACCTCGGCCAGCTCGAGCGAGGCGATGCCGTCCGCGCCCGGGTTGGCCTCGCGCGCGAGCATGAACCGCAGCGCGTCCGCCCCGTAGTTGTCGACCACCTCGAGCGGGTCGATGCCGTTGCCCAGGGACTTCGACATCTTGACGCCGTTCTTGTCCCGGAGCAGGCCGTGCAGGACCACTTCCGCGAACGGCGCCTTGCCCATCGCGTAGGTCCCGAACATCATCATCCGGACCACCCAGAAGAAGATGATGTCCCAGCCGGTGATGAGCGCGGCCGTCGGATAGAACTTGTCCAGCGCCGGGGTCTCCTCGGGCCAGCCGAACGTCGAGAACGGCCACAGCCCGGAGGAGAACCAGGTGTCGAGCACGTCCGGGTCCTGCGTGTAGCCCTCCGGGGCGGTCTCGCCCGGGCCCACGCACACCTCTTCCCCGTTGGGGCCGTACCAGATCGGGATGCGGTGGCCCCACCAGAGCTGGCGCGAGATGCACCAGTCGAGCAGGTTGTCCACCCACGAGAAGTAGCGCTTCTCCATCTCCGGCGGGTAGATCTTCGTCTCGCCGCTGCGCACCGCGTCCCCCGCGAGCTTCGCGAGGCGCTCGACCTTCACGAACCACTGCAGCGACAGCCGCGGCTCCACCGTGGTGTCGCAGCGCTCGCAGTGGCCGACGGCGTGCACGTACGGGCGCTTCTCGGCCACGATCCGGCCCTCGGCGCGCAGCGCGGAGGCGATCGCCGAGCGGGCCTCGAACCGGTCGAGCCCCTGGAACGGGCCGTGCGCGGTGATCACGCCGCGCTCGTCCATGATGAGGATCGACTCGAGGTCGTGGCGCTGGCCGATCGCGAAGTCGTTCGGGTCGTGCGCCGGGGTCACCTTCACCGCGCCGGTCCCGAACTCGGGGTCGACGTGCGCGTCCGCCACGATCGGGATGCGGCGGCCCGTGAACGGCACCTCCACAGTGGTGCCGAGCAGGTGCCGGTAGCGCTCGTCGTCGGGGTGGACGGCCACGGCGGTGTCGCCGAGCATCGTCTCGAGGCGGGTCGTGGCGACCACGATCGACTCCTCGCCGTCGCCGTAGCGCATGGACACGAGCTCGCCCGCGTCGTCCTGGTGCTCCACTTCGGCGTCGGAGAGCGCGGTCATGCAGCGCGGGCACCAGTTGATGATGCGCTCGGCGCGGTAGATCATGCCGTCGTCGTACATCTTCTTGAACATCGTCTGCACGGCGTTCGAGAGGCCCTCGTCGAGCGTGAACCGCTCGCGGTCCCAGTCGACGCCGTCGCCGATCTTCTTCATCTGCGAGGAGATGCGCTCGTGGTAGGTGTCCTTCCACTCCCACGCCTTCGCCACGAACGCCTCGCGGCCCAGGTCGTGGCGGGACAGCCCCTCCTTGTCGGCGAGCTGGCGCTCCACGACGTTCTGGGTCGAGATGCCCGCGTGGTCGGTGCCCGGCAGGAACAGGGCCTCCTTGCCGCGCATGCGCTCGCGGCGCACCATCCAGTCGATGAGGGTGTGGTTGAGCGCGTGGCCGAGGTGGAGCTGGCCGGTCACGTTCGGCGGCGGGATCACGACGGCGTAGGGCTCGCGGTCCGAGTCGTCGGCAGCCTTGAAGCGACCGTCGGCTACCCACTTCGCGTAGCGTCGCGCCTCTACGTCTACCGGCGCGTACGTCTTCGGGAGATGGGTTTCCAGGTCCGGTGTCTTCTTCGCTGCGTCTGTCACCAGTCAAGTGTAAGGAGCGCGCAGGCAGGGATGCGAAGCGGTTTACGCGGTGTCGCCCAGAACCCTTCCGACCGCCGAGGCCACGTCCGTCTCGCCGTTCGCGACCTGTTCGGCCAGCGCCTCGGGGACGGCGTAGCGGCGGCGCAGCTCGGCGTCGACGCGGGCGCGGATCTCGGCCGCGGCGCGGCGGCGGCGCTTGACGGCGAGGTGGTCGCCGCCCGCGAGCCAGTCGCGATGCTTGCCGATGGCGGCCACGAGGTCGTCGATGCCCTTCGCCTCGGAGGCGACGGTGGAGCAGATCGGCTGGCGCCACTCGCCGGGTTCGCGGCGGACGAGGCTCATGAGGGCGCGCAGGTCGCGCACGGTGCCTTCGGCGCCGGGCCGGTCGGCCTTGTTGACGACGTAGACGTCCGCGATCTCCACGACCCCGGCCTTGACGGCCTGGATGCCGTCGCCCATGCCGGGGGCGAGCAGCAGGAGCGTCGTGTCCGCGAGGGCCGCGATCTCGACCTCGGCCTGGCCGACGCCGACGGTCTCGACGATGACGACGTCGAAGCCGAGGCCTTCGAGCAGGCGCACGGCCGCGCCGGTGGTGGCGGCGAGCCCGCCGAGGTGGCCGCGGGTGGCCACGGAGCGGATGTAGACGCCGGGGTCGAGGGCGTGGTCGGCCATGCGGACGCGGTCCCCGAGGATCGCGCCGCCGGTGAAGGGGCTGGAGGGGTCGACGGCGAGGACGCCCACGCGCAGGCCGGCCTCGCGCCAGGCGCCGATGAGCGCGGAGACGAGGGTGGACTTGCCGACGCCCGGCGAGCCGGTGACGCCGACGATCGTCGCGTCACCGCCTTTCACGAGGCGCGCGACCTCGGGGGCCTCGGCGGTGCCGTTCTCCAGCATCGAGATGAGACGGGCGGTGGCCCGGCGGTCTCCCGCGCGGGCCGCCGCCACCAGGTCGGGGACCTTCATCAAGCTCCCTTGAGGACGATCGCGTCGCCCTGGCCGCCACCGCCGCAGAGCCCGGCCGCGCCGTACTGGCCGGGGCCGAGCTGGCGGGCGAGGGTCAGGGCGAGGCGCGCCCCGGAGGCGCCGATCGGGTGCCCGAGGGCGATCGCGCCGCCGTCCGGGTTGACCTTCTCGAGGTCCACGCCGAGGGTCTCGGCCGAGGCCAGGACGACCGCGGCGAAGGCCTCGTTCATCTCGACCACGTCGAGGTCGGCGGCCTTGACCCCGGCCATGGCGAGGGCCTTGGCGATGGCGTTGGCGGGCTGGTCGAGCAGCGAGTTGTCCGGCCCCGCGACGGTGGCGTACGACAGGATCTCGGCGGTCCAGGCCCAGCCGTTGGCGATCGCGGTGGACTTCTTGGCGAGCACGAGCGCGGCGGCGCCGTCGGAGATCTGCGAGGCCGTCGCGGCCGTGATGGTGCCGTTCTCGGTGAACGCCGGGCGCAGCCGGGCCAGGCCCGCGGCGGTCGAGTCGGGGCGGACGCCCTCGTCGGCGTCCACGAGGCCCTTGCGGGTCTCGACGGAGGTGATCTCCTCGGCGAGCCGCTCGGCGGCCTTGGCGGCCCGCTGGTGCGAGTAGGCGGCGAACGTGTCCTGGTCCTCGCGGGTGATCGGGCGGCTCTTCAGGTGGCGCTCGGTGGACTCGCCCATCGAGATGCCGTCGTAGGCGTCGGTGAGGCCGTCGTAGGCGAGGTGGTCGATGAGGACGGCCTCGCCGTACTTGAAGCCGCGGCGCGAACCGGGCAGCAGGTGCGGGGCGCGGCTCATGGACTCCATGCCCCCGGCCACGATCACCTCGGCGGCGCCGCCGCGCAGGAGCTGGTCGGCCAGGCCCACGGCGGTGAGGCCCGAGAGGCAGACCTTGTTGACCGACAGGGACGGGATGCTCATGGGCAGCCCGGCCGCGACGGCGGCCTGTCGAGCAGGGTTCTGGCCGGACCCGGCGGGCAGGACCTGCCCGAGGATGACCTGGTCCACCTGCTCAGGGGCCACGCCGGCCCGTTCGAGGGCGGCTCTGATGGCGGTCCCGGCCAGGTCGGTGGCCGGGATGTCGGCGAGCGCGCCGTTGAAGCGTCCGATGGGTGTCCGGGCACTGGCGAGGATGACGGTGTTGTCGTCGTTCATGGAGACCTCCGTTGGTCGATACCCTCGATCGTATGACGTTCACTGAGGGAATCGGCTTGCGGCGCATCGATCACGTCGGGATCGCGGTCCCGGACCTGGATGCGGCCCTGGATTGGTACGCGGGGGCGCTCGGCGGCGCGGAGGTGCACCGCGAGGTGAACGAGGCGCAGGGGGTCGTCGAGGCGATGGTCGCGTGGCCCGAGGGCGGCACGCAGGTGCAGCTGCTCGCTCCGCTCGGGGAGGACTCGCCGATCGCGAAGTTCATCGGGACGAAGGGTCCGGGGCTGCAGCAGCTCGCGTTCACCGTCGCGGACGTCGAGGCGGCGGCCGCGGCACTGCGGGCAAGGGGGTGCCGACTGCTGTATGACGAAGCACGCCAAGGCACTGCGGGCTCCAGGATCAACTTCGTGCACCCCAAGGACGCCGGGGGCGTCCTGATCGAACTGGTCGAACCCGCATAGGGCCCTTGCAGTTCGGATATCGGAGAGCGACGGTTCGGCCACCGTGACTGTCGGATACATGACGCCGTTCGGGTGACACCTGGAGGACATCGAAACTTCACCGCACACGAGTTCCGTGTCCTTTCAAGGATTTCGACCGTTTTGCGGCTAGTGTTGCGGGTGGTTCGCCCCCCACAAACCCCTGACCTTGCTGTCGACATTCCCACTCGCGTCTGCAAGTATTGGTCCATGTCGCAGCAGCCCTCCAGCAGTACCTTTTTCGACAACGACCAATCGGTGCCGGAATTCCCCGTCCAGCTGCGGGGTTACGACCGGCACCAGGTGGATGAGTTCATCCAGAAGAACCTCGGCAAGCTGAAGCAGACCGAGTCGCAGCGCACCGAGGCCGAGCAGCGGATGACGGACGCCCAGCGTCGTCTGCGCCAGGCCGAGCAGCGGATCCAGGGTCTCGAGCAGCGTCTCGCCGAGCAGCAGAAGCAGCTCGAGGAGAACACCCGCCCGACGCTCTCCGGGCTCGGCACCCGGGTCGAGCAGATCCTGCGGCTGGCTGAAGAGCAGGCCAACGAGCACCGCGCCGAGGCGAAGCGCGAGACCGAGGGCATCCTCTCGGCCGCCCGCCTCGAGTCCCGCGAGATCACCGACGCCGCCCGCGGCGAGGCCGGCTCCCTGAAGCAGAACGCCGAGCGCGAGGCCAACACCCTGCGCACGCAGGTCGAGCGCGAGGTCGCCGAGCTGCGGACCAACGCCCGCCGCGAATGCGAGACCCTCCGCGCCGACGCCGAGCGCGAGACCAAGCAGCTGCGCACCGCCACCGGCCACGAAGTCGCCGAGCTCAAGGCCTCCGTCGAGCGCGAGGTCGCGACCCTCCGTGCCACGGCGGACCGCGAGATCACCCAGCTCCGCGCCAAGGCCGCCCGCGAGGCGGAGGAGAAGCGCGCCGAGGCCGCGAAGCTCTTCGCCGAGGCGAAGGAGAAGCGCGACAAGGACCTCCAGGCCCTCGACCTCGAACTGGCCGAGCGCAAGGAGAAGGCCGAGCGCGAGGAGTCCGACCGCCACACCCGCGCGGTCGCCGAGACCCAGAAGCTCGTGTCCGACGCCGAGAACCGCGCCCGCGACGCCGAAGAGCGCGCCAAGGCCGCGGAGACCCGCGGCGAGGAGAAGCGCTCCGAGGCCGACAACTACGCGCAGGAGACCACCAGCAAGGCCAAGAAGGACGCCCAGAAGCTCGTCTCCGACGCCAAGGCCGAGGCCGAGCGGCTCCTCGCGGACGCCAAGTCGGACGCCGAACGCGTCACGACCGACGCCGAGACCAAGGTGGCCGAGCTCACCGCGAAGCGGGACCAGGTGCAGGAGACCCTGCGGAACCTGAGCGGTCTGGTCAGCGGCGCCCTCGGCGGTGCCCTTGGGCAGCAGGGCGACGACAAGTAGAAAAACAGGACGACAAGTAAACCTGGCGAATCCGCGTTACCGTCGAAGTCTGCGACAGTGAAGAATGATCGTAGGCGTAGGTCGACGGTGGAGGAACCACAGCTCGGCCGCGTCCCGTCACATCCGGTCCCTTGCCGGTAGTGGCGGGACGCGGCTTACGTGAGGATGAGGGTATGGCGCGTGAAGACAGACTGGACGACTCGGAACTGCTGACCGGATTCAACGAGGGTGGACCCGTCGAGTACGAGTTCGAGACCGCCTTGCGCGGCTACGACAAGGGACAGGTCAAACGGTTCCTGCAGCAGATGCAGCTCCAGATGGACACGCTGGCGGGGGAACGGGCCGAGGCGGTCGCGCAGATCGACCGGCTGGTGATCCAGATCCAGCAGTTGCAGGCGCAGATCCAGGAGCTGCGGCGGCGCAGCGCCGCCGGCGACAAGGCCTCCTACCGGCATCTGGGCGTTCGCATCGAGCACATGCTGACCCTCGCGGAGGAGCAGGCCGAGGAGATCAAGGCCAACGCCCACGCGCAGACCCAGCACCTGCACCACCACGCCGAGAACCGCCTCCGCGAGGCCGAGGCGCAGATCGAGCAGGCCCGCAAGGACTTCGAGACCACGTTGAAGGCCCGGCGCGCCGCCGCCGAGAAGGCCGAGGCCGACCGGCGCGCGATCATCGACGCCGAGATCAACAAGCGCGCCCGCGAGGCGCAGGCCATGGTGGACCAGGCGAAGGAGCGCGCCGCCGCCCTCATCGCGGAGGCCGAGCAGGACGCCGAGAACAAGCGCGCCGCCGCTGACGAGCAGACCCGGCAACTGGTCGCTCACGTCGAGCGCCTCCGCGCCGAGGCCCAGCAGCTCAAGGACGACGCCGCCCTCGCGTCCGAACAGGCCATCACCGAGGCCCGCGAGAAGGCCGACCGGATCTCCGCCGAAGCCGAGGCCGAGGCCGAGCGCAAGCGCGCCGAGCACGAGGCCGAACTGCGGGACCTGCGCACCGAGGCCGTCGAGAATCTCGAGAAGTTCAAGCAGGAGACCGAGACCTTCGCGCAGACCGTGCGCACCGACGCCGAGAACGAGGCCACGCGGGTGCGCGCCGAGGCCGCCGACAACGCGACCCTCACGCGCACCGAGGCCGCCGACGAGGCCAAGCGGCTCCGCCTCGACGCCCAGCGGCGTCTCGAGGAGGCCGAGGCCGAGGCGCAGCGCCTCACCGCCGAGACCGAGGAGAAGGTCGCGAAGCTCGCGGCCGACGCCGAAGAGGCCGCCCGCCTCGAGCGAGAGGCCGCCGAGGCGAGCGCCCTGCGCCTCGCCGAGGAGACCGAGCGCGAGACCCAGCGCCTCCGCGAAGAGGCCGCCGACGCGTCCCGCAAGGAGCGCGAAGCTGCCGAGGTCGCGGCGCGCAAGCTGAACGAGGAGACCGCCGCCGAGACCAAGCGCCTGCGCGAGGAAGCGGCCGCGGAGGCCGAGCGCGTCACCGCCGAAGCCGCCGCGGAGGCCGCGAGGCTGCGCGAGAACGCCGACACCGCCAAGGTCGAGGCCGAGGCCCAGGTCGAACGGGCCCGCGCCGAGCTGGCCGAGATCGAGGCCGAGCGCGAGCGCCTGCTCGCCGAGGCGAAGGCCGCGGCCGCCCAGCTCCTGGATCAGGCGAGCCTGGAGGCCGAGCAGGTCAAGTCCGAACGCGACCAGTACGTCTCGGAGGCCGAGAAGAAGGCCGAGAACGCGAAGCGCCGCGCCGAGGAGCTCTCGAAGACCGCCAAGCAGACCGCGCGGCGCGACTCCGAGGCGATCCTCGCCACGGCCCGGGCGCAGGCGAAGAAGCTCATCGAAGAGGCCCGCGCGGGCCGCACCGACGAACAGGCCGCCGAGCAGCCCGCCGGTGCCGCCGCCGATGCCGCCGCCGAGCAGCCCGCGAAGGAGTCGGCCGCTCAGGACGCGGCCGTCAACAAGCCGACCAACGGCCGCAAGCGCCCCCAGGGCGGCGGCAAGCAGACGAGCGAAGCGGCCGAGAAGGTCTCTTTCTCCTAAGCGCGAGAACGACGTGAGGGCCCGGTGCGGATCGCACCGGGCCCTCAGTGTGTCCGCAGTCGACGGCCGGCGGCGCCCTGACACTTTCGGGTGACGCGAGGACCTCCGGGCCCCGTTCTTGTCGGACCCGGGCGGGAGGATCGGCGCAGACTGCTTCTTCCCCTCTCGGGAGGGTGGGGGTTCGTGGACGGCTGGACGCCGAAAGGCCCGCGGCGCTGTCGCACCGCGGGCCCTCCGTCCACTTCGTCCGATTACGAGATCGGCTTGCCGTCCTCCGTCGCGCTGAGCGTGCCGGCCGTGGTGGACTCCTTGTCGATGCCCTCCTTGGCCTTGGCCTTCGCCCCGCCCGAGCCGCCCGGCGTGGTGCCGACGATCGGCGGCATCAGGCCGCCGCCTGTGGCGCGCTTCTTGTTCCACACGTCGAACAGGACCGCGGCGAGCACGACCAGACCCAGGATGATCTGGACCGTGTCGGTCGCGATGCCCAGGACCTGCATGCCCTGGCGCAGGACGCCCATCACGAGACCACCGATGACCGCACCGATGATGGTGCCGACGCCGCCGGTGACCGAGGCGCCACCGATGAACGAGGCGGCGATGGCGTCGAGCTCGAACGCGTTGCCCGCGCCCGGCGTCGCCGCGTGCAGGCGGGCGGTCACGATGACGCCGGCGAGGCCCGCCAGCGCGCCCATGATCACGAACACCCAGAACGTGGTCTGCTTGGTCTTGACGCCCGAGAGCATCGCGGCCTTCTCGTTCCCGCCGCCCGCGTAGACGTGGCGGCCGAACACGGTGCGGTTCGCGATGAACGTGAACAGCAGGACCAGGCCCAGCAGGATCCAGCCGATGATCGGCAGGCCCTTGTACGAGTAGAACGTGTAAGCGGCGGCCAGCATGACGGCGGCGATCGCCACGGTCTTGACCAGCCACGCCGTCTGCGAGGACGCGGCGATGCCGGCCTTCAGCTGGCGGCCGCGGCTGCGCGCCGCGAAGAACACGAACAGGGCCGCGCCCACGACGCCCACGACGAGGGTCGGGACCCGCAGGTCGACGCCCATGAACTGGTAGCCGGAGGCGAGCTCGTTGAAGGTGCCGGTGGTGCCCTTGGTCTCCGCGTCCAGGACCTTGAGGGTCAGGCCGCGGAAGATGAGCATGCCGGCGAGGGTCACGATGAACGCCGGGATGCGCACGTAGGCGATCCAGAACGCCTGCCAGACGCCGATCGCGGCGCCCAGGCCCACGGCGAAGAGCACCGAGAGGTACCAGGGCCAGCCCCAGTCGGAGAGCGCGATCGCGGACATGGCGCCGCAGAACGCGAGCACCGAGCCGACCGAGAGGTCGATGTGCCCGTTGACGATCACCAGCATCATGCCGATCGCGAGGATCAGGATGTACGAGTTCTGCAGGATCACGTTCGTGATGTTCAGGGGAGTGATGAAGTTCTCGTCCTGAAGCACCACGTTGAGCACCTGGAACAGGATCATGATCAGCACCAGGGCGATGATCATGCCGTAGGCGCGCAGGTTGATGTTGCGCACTGCCGAGATCAGGCTCGGCCGGGTCTTGGTCGGGACGGTGGTCATTGGCGTTGCTCTTCTCCCCCGCTGGCCGTCTCAAGGGTCATGAGACGCATCAGCTCTTCCTGTGTCGCGTTGGCCCGGTCGACCTGACCGGTGATGTGGCCGGCGCTCATGGCGTAGATGCGGTCGCACATGCCGAGCAGCTCGGGCAGTTCGGAGGAGATCATGAGGACCCCCTTGCCCTGGTCGACCAGCTTGTGGATCAGCTCGTAGATCTCGTACTTGGCGCCGACGTCGATGCCTCGCGTCGGCTCGTCGAGGATGAGCAGCTCAGGCTCCGTGAAGACCCACTTGCCGAGCACGACCTTCTGCTGGTTGCCGCCGGAGAGGTTCCCGGCGAGCGAGTACACCGACGGCGCCTTGACGCCGAACTCGGTGCGCAGGCGCTCCGAGACCGAGTTGACCTTGTCCTGGTCGACCACGCCCCGCTTCGAGAGCTTGTCCAGACCCGGCAGGGTGAAGTTCTCCCGCAGGTCGTAGTCGAGGTGCAGGCCGTAGTGCTTGCGGTCCTCGGTGGCGTAGGCCAGGCCCGAGTCGATGGCCTCGGGGACGCTGCGCAGGCTGAGCGGCTTGCCGTCCATCGTGGCCTTGCCCGAGATGTTCGAGCCCCAGCTCCGGCCGAAGACGCTCATCGCGAACTCGGTGCGCCCGGCGCCCATGAGGCCGGCCAGGCCGACGATCTCGCCGCGGGCGATGTTGAGGCTCGCGTTGTTGACGATGACGCGGTCGCGCTGCTCCGGGTGGTAGACCGTCCAGTCGTTGACCTCGAAGAAGACCTTGCCGATCTTGGGCTCGTGCGGCGGGTACAGGTGCTCGAGGTCGCGGCCGACCATGGCCTTGATGAGCCGGTCCTCGGTGACGGCGTCGTGCTCGGTGTCGAGCGTCTCGATCGACTTGCCGTCGCGTAGCACGGTGATCCGGTCGGCGACGGACAGCACCTCGCCCAGCTTGTGGGAGATGATGATGCTGGTGACGCCTTCCTCGCGGAGCTGGCGGAGCAGCTCCAGGAGGTTCTCGGAGTCGGAGTCGTTGAGCGCGGCGGTCGGCTCGTCCAGGATCAGGAGTTTGACGTCCTTGGACAGGGCCTTCGCGATCTCGACCAGCTGCTGCTTGCCGACGCCGATCTTCTCGACCAAGGTGGCCGGGTTGTCGTTGAGGCCGACCTTCTGCATGAGGCGGGCGGCCTCGGTGTTGGTGCGGTCCCACGAGATGACGCCGCCGGTCTTGCGCTCGTTGCCGAGGAAGATGTTCTCGGCGATCGAGAGCTCACCGACGAGCGCGAGCTCCTGGTGGATGATGACGACGCCGGTGGCCTCGGAGTCGCGGATGTTCTTGAACTGGGCGGGCTTGCCGTCGAACTCGATCTCGCCGTCGAAGTCCCCGTAGGCGTACACGCCAGACAGGATCTTCATCAGCGTCGACTTGCCGGCGCCGTTCTCGCCGACGAGTGCGTGGACCGTCGCCCGCTTGACCCCCAAGTCGACCCCGGACAGTGCGAGCACGCCCGGGAACCGCTTGGTGATCCCCCGCATTCGGAGGATGTCTTCAGACATTGCTTCGTCCTATTTGAAAAGTTTGGACAGCTCTGGGGAGAGGTTCAGGGACGCCCATGGCGGGCAGGGCGTCCCTGAGAGAAGGGTCTTGCGGCGGTCGACTAGCCGAGTTCCTTGGCGTCGATGTACCCGGAGTCGACGAGGATCTCCTGGTAGTTGGTCTTGTCGACGCTGACCGGCTCGAGCAGGTAGGCCGGGACGACCTTGTTGCCGTTGTCGTAGGTCTCGGTGTCGTTGACTTCCGGGTCCTTGCCGTCGAGGACCGCGACGACCATGTCGACCGTGGTCGCGGCGAGCTCGCGCGTGTCCTTGTAGACCGTCATGGACTGGAGGCCGTCGATGATGTACTTGACGGACTCGACCTCGGCGTCCTGGCCGGTGATCACGGGCATCTCGGTGTAGCCGTTGCCCTGGAGCGAGGCGATGATGCCGCGGCTGATGCCGTCGTAGGGCGCGAGCACGACGTCGACCTTGGAGCCGTCGTTGTAGAAGTTGGACAGGATGTTGTCCATGCGCTCCTGGGCGACGGCGCCGTCCCAGTTCTCGGTGGCGATCTGCTCGAGCGAGGTCTGGCCGGACTTCACGACGAGCTTGCCCGCGGAGACGTAGGGCTCGAGCACGGCCCAGGCGCCGTCGAAGAAGTACTTGGTGTTGTTATCGGTCAACGCGCCAGCGAACAGCTCGATGTTGAACGGGCCGGGCGCGGTGTCGAGGGCCAGTGCCTCGGCGATGTAGGTGCCCTGCAGGGTACCGACCTTGGTGTTGTCGAACGACGCGTAGTAGTCGACGTCCGGCGTGTCCAGGATGAGGCGGTCGTAGGCGATGACCGTGATGTCCTGGCCCTTGGCCTGGGCCAGTACGCCGCTCAGGGACTTGTTGTCGATCGCGGCGATGACCAGGACGTTGACGTTCTGGCCGACCATGGTCTCGATGGCGCTGACCTGGTCCGCGGCCACGTCGTTCGAGTACTGGAGGCTCACTTCGTAGCCCGCGTCCTCGAACGAGGTCTTCAGGTTGTTGCCGTCCAGGATCCAGCGCTCGGAGGTCTTGGTGGGCATCGCGATGCCGACCTTCTTGCCTCCCGAACCGTCCCCGCCGCCGTCTTCAGAGGCGCAGGCGGAGGCGGCCATGGCGACTGCTGCCGCGCCGATGGTGCCGGTCAACAGGTGACGTCGATTGACGTTCATTAGTACTCCTTCGTACCGGGCGGTTTCGGCGCATGACCTACGTCGCCCTGGGGTCAAGACGGAATCGATAGTTCAACGTTTTTCCACAACCGTCAACAGCGGATGCGTCTCGTGTCCGAATCGTTGCTTTCCAACCTCGACGAATTCCGACACTCGGCTCCCTCGCGGCACATCGAACCCTTGACACCTCAATGAAAATGACTGTGCGTATCGATTCCTTCACCCGATCGTGCCACATCCTTACGGCCGACTACCACTCGACTGATCGTATGGGATAGCCTCACATTTAGTGCCAAACCACTACACCGATCGGCCGACCCCCCGGAGGAGGTGAGGATGTCGACCACCCAGACCATCGGACCCGCCGCCGTGCACCGTTTACTGCACCGGGACGCGGTGTGCAGCGTATTCAGCGGCACCGTCGCGACAGGCCCCACCGACCTGCTCTGCGTCACCGTCGCCCATGAGCGGGTGGACGGCTCCCGGCGCGAAGTGTTCTTCGAATGGGCCGCGAAACTCACCGGCCTCCCCGCCCACCCCCATCTGTCCCCCTGCACCGCCGTCGGGCTCACCGAGAACGGCCGCCCCTACCTGGCCGTGGGCACCGCCCGCCGCAGCCTCGCCGACCTCCTCGCCGAGCAGGGCCCCATGCCGCCCGGGCAGGTCCGCGCCCTCGGCGTCGCACTGAGCGACGCCGTCGCCGTCTACCACCGCGCCGGGCTCATCCACGGCGCGATCCAGCCGTCCCACATCCTCGTCGGGACCGGCCACCACCTGCAGCTCACCGCGTACGACGTCACCGCCCCCGTCCTCGCGGCGCCACTCCCTCCCACCCCCTACACCGCCCCTGAGCATCTGGACGCCGCCGTCGCGGGCGAGGTGGCCGCGAGCCCCTCCGGGGACGTCTACGCCCTCGCCACGGCCCTCTACGCCGCCCTCGGCGGCCGTCTCCCCTGGGTCCGGCACGCCCGCGAAGAGGCCGCCGACCCGCTGCTGCGCGCCGCCCCCGTCCCGCACATCCCCGGCGTGGACGCCGAGCTCACCGACATGATCGGCGCGGCCCTCAGCCCCGACCCGCGCCGCCGCCCCACGGCCGACGTCTTCCGCGAACAGCTCACCAGGCTCCAGCTCTCCGGCCCCAAGGCCCACGGCCCCCGCCCCGACACGGTCGCCAACGGGCTCCTCCCCCGCCGCGGTCTGCGCCCCGTCACCGTCGCGGTCTCGACCGAGCTGACCCCGTACCGGCCCAGGCGCGAACGCCCCGGCCTGCGCCCGCGCCTGCGGTCCATCGCCACGGCCACCGCCGGGGTCGCGCTCACCGGGGCGCTCCTCGGCGGCGCCGCGCTCGCGACCTACGCGGCCACCAACCCCGAGAGCACCGGCACGGTCTGCTCCGACCCGAGCGTCCTGGGCGGACGCATCGACGAGCAGCTCGAGGACGGCCGGATCGTCGACAGCTGGTGCGCCGAGGAAGGCGACTACGTGGCCGCCACCGTGGACTATCCGGGAGGCTCCGGAGGGGACGGCGAAGGCGCCACCGAACGCAAGGTGTGGCGGATCGAAGGCGAGAACCTGGTCGCCGTCACCGACTGCGCCGACGCGACCATGCCGGCCGCGATCGCCGACTTCCTCGACTGCGCTTAAGGCGCCGACGAGCACGCGAAGGGCCGGACGCGATCGCGCGGGTTCAGTCGCGTTCGGGCTTGGGCAGGCCGTGCTCTTCGCCTGCCTTCGGCAGACTGTGCTCTCCGCCTGCCTTCGGCAGGAATCCGCCGAACGCCGCTACGGTCTTGTTGGCGTACGCGGAGGTGTCGCCGCGCTCCATCGGTCCGTCCCAAGTGGTCGGCAGCGGAGCGTGCTCGGGGAGGATGCGGCCCACGATGCGGTCCAAGGCCTCTTCGGCCTTGCCGACCCACAGGTGGCTGCCGTTGGCGATCTCCACGATCTCGGCCTGCGGCACGGCCGCGAAGCGCTGCTTGGCCTCCGGGTACTGGAGGTAGTCGTCCTGCTCGGGGATGAGCGCCAGCAGCGGGCGGCCGTCCTCGGCCCACCGCGCCAGATCGTCCTCTTTGGAGTACCGCAGCGGCGGCGAGAGGAGCACGGCCCCTTCGACTCCCGGCTCGAGGCCGTACTTGAGGGTCAGGTCGGTCCCGAAGGACCAGCCGACCAGCCACACCCGCGGGAGCTCGGCGAACTCCGCGTACTCGACGGCGGCGGCGATGTCGAAGCGCTCGCCCACGCCGTTGTCGAACGCGCCCTGGCTCGTGCCCTGCTGGGACTCGGTGCCGCGCGTGTTGAACCGCAGCACCGCCATGTTCGCCAGCGCGGGCAGCCGCCAGGCGGCCTTGCGGAAGATGTGCGAGTCCATCATGCCGCCGTGGGTGGGCAGCGGGTGGACGCAGATGACGGTCGCCTCGGGCTCGCGGTCGGCGGGCAGGGCGAGTTCGCCGACGAGTTCGAGCCCGTCGGCGGTTTCGAGCGTGAGCGCCTCGCGTTTGGCGGGGAGCATGCTCGCGGATCTGATGACAGCCACGCCGGAATTATCCCCGCTGAAGCGGGACCGGCACCACCGCCTGTGGCGCACCTTGCAAGCGCGGGCGGTCGGGGTCCGATCGCGGCAGTTCTGTCGCGGCGGTACCTGGGGGTTCCATCCCTAACCCCCACCCACCCGGGGACCTTATGGCCCAGCGTCGCGCGCGGGTACGACAAGAACCGGCTTCCGCGGGCGCCATGTCACCCGATCGAGCGTGAAGCCTCGAGCGGGGCACGGGCGAGGGGCGGCGACAAAAGGCAGCGACAAGGGGCAGCGATGAGGGGCGGAGCCGTGCGGCTCCGCCCCTCGTCGTGCGTTCGGTTGTCGCTCAGCGCCAGCGGCCCGGCTGCCTGCGGCTTCTGGCGTTCCAGCAGCCGGTGTGCCAGTGGCGGCGGTCGTCGCCGTCGCCGTCGTCGGCCCAGGCGACCACGTGCGGGGTGCCCGGTTGGATCTCTAGGTCGCACCCGGGGCACCGGTAGGTCTTCTCCGCTCCGGAGCCGGGTATGCGGCGGACCCGGACGGGTCCGTCCGGGCCGTCGATGAGGCTCGGGTCCTGGGCGCCCGAGGTCGGCCGCCGGGCCTCGCTCTGGCGGCGGTTCTTGCGCGGCATGGTCGGCCTTAAGCGTGGGCGGGGTCGTCTCGCCCGGCGTCGGTCGCCGCAGCGGCCTCCGCCTCGGCGGCTTCGCGCGCGACCCGCTCGTTCAACCGCCGGACGTGCTTGTTCATCCCCCGGATGAGGAAGATCGTCACGACGACGAGGAACACGGTCACGAACAGCCCGAGCGGCCCGGCCATCGCCTGGTCGCGCTCCGGCCCGAACTCTTGCTGCGCCAGGATCTCGATCACGCTTCAACCGTAGCCCGTCGGCCTAGGCCTCCTGCAGCGCAGGAAGGCGCCAGTCGACCGGCTCACCGCCCTGCTCGACCAGGAGCGCGTTGGCGCGGCTGAACGGCTTGGAGCCGAAGAAGCCGCGGCGGGCGCTCAGCGGCGACGGGTGTGCCGATTCGATGGCCGGCACGGCACCCAGGAGGTCCTTGAGCTTGCGCGCGTCGTTGCCCCAGAGGATCGCGACGGAGGCACCGCCGCGCTCGGCGAGGGCGCGGATCGCCTGCTCGGTGACGGATTCCCAGCCCTTGCCGCGGTGCGAGGCGGGCGTGCCGGGGGCGACGCTGAGGGAGCGGTTGAGCAGCAGGACGCCCTGCTCGGCCCAAGGGGTGAGGTCGCCGTTGGCGGGGAGCGGGAAGCCGAGGTCGTCGCGGTACTCGTTGAAGATGTTGACCAGGCTCTTGGGGAGGGGGCGCACGTCGGGGGCGACGGCGAAGGAGAGGCCGATGGCGTGGCCGGGGGTGGGGTAGGGGTCCTGGCCGACGATGATGACCTTGACGTCGTCGAACGGCTGCTGGAAGGCGCGGAGGATGTGCTCGGCGGCGGGCAGGTAGGTGCGTCCGGCGGCGACCTCGGCGCGGAGGAATTCGCCCATCTTGGCGACGTCGTCGGCCACGGGGGCGAGGGCCTTGGCCCAGCCGGGCTCCATCAGTTCTTCAAGCGGTTTGTTCATGACTCAGATGCTAGGTCCCTCCACCGACACGAAATACCCCGCGTCGCGCAGGGCCGCAACGATTTCGGTCGCGTGTTCGGAACCGCGCGTCTCGATCGAGAGGTCCACGGCGACTTCGCCGACGGACAGGCGCGGGTCGCTGCGCTGGTGGTAGACGTCGACGATGTTGCCGCCGTAGGCGCCTACGAGCTGGAGGATCGAGGCGAGGGCCCCGGGCCGGTCAGGGCAGCGGAGGTTGGCGCGCATGAAGCGGCCGGAGGCGCCGAGGCCGTGTTCGATGAGCCGCATGAGGAGCAGCGGGTCGATGTTGCCGCCGGAGATGACGGCGACGGTGGGGGTGTCGTAGTCGACCGAGTAGTTGAGGAGCGCGGCGTAGGCGGTGGCGCCGGCGGGTTCGACGACGAGCTTGTTGCGTTCGAGGAGGGATAGGAGCGCGCGGCTGATGTCCTCCTCGGTGACGGTGACGATCTCATCGACGAGGGCGGCGACGTGCGCGAAGGGGACGTCGCCGGGGCGGCCGACCTTGATGCCGTCCGCGATGGTGTGCATCTTGTCGAGGCGCACGGGCCGCCCGGCGGCGAGCGACTGCGGGTAGGCCGCGGCGCCTTCGGCCTGCACGCCGATGATGCGGATGCCTGGCTTGAGCTGCTTGGCGGCGGCCGCGATGCCGGCGATGAGCCCGCCGCCGCCCACGGAGGTGACGATGGTGCCGGTCTCGGGGAGCTGCTCGAGGATCTCGAGGGCGATGGTGCCCTGGCCGGCGACGATGTCGCGGTGGTCGAAGGGGTGGATGAGCGTCGCGCCGGTCTCGGCGGCGAACCGGTGGGCCGATTCGAGGGCGTCGTCCACAGTGAGTCCGCCGAGGATGACTTGAGCGCCGTATCCCTTGGTGGCGGCCACTTTCGGGAGCGGCGCGGACTCGGGCATGAACACCGTGGAGCGGATGCCGAGGGTGGAGGCGGCGAGGGCGACGCCCTGGGCGTGGTTGCCCGCGGAGGCCGCGACGACGCCGAGGGCGCGTTCGGCCTCGGTGAGGTGGGAGACCCGCATGTACGCGCCGCGGATCTTGAAGGACCCGGCGCGCTGCAGGTTCTCGCACTTGAGGTAGACCCCCTCCAGGACGGGGTCGCGCGAGGGTTCGAGAGGGGTGCGTCGCACGACCCCGGCGAGTTCTTTCGCCGCGGCGCGGACGTCGTTGAGTGTCACGAGTGGCGTCACGCCTCGATCGTAGTGCGCGGGCCGGGCCCGGCCCCGGACGGCGCTCGGAGGCCGTTCGGGACGGAGAGCGCATTGGCCGGAAAGCGGTTACTAGCGACCGAAATGCCGACCTTGGACCCGCATGGGCGACCGCTTCTACCACTGAAACCGCAGGTGGCACCTGGCGTGAACCCGAGTTCACTACCTGTCGGTAAGGGGTGACCGCCGTTACGCATCGAATAAGGAAGGCTTAAGCTACGAAGCGTCAATCCTTAACCGGGAAGAGGCCTGCGCGTCATGCTTCTCCGCCGACACGCCCGCACGACCGCCTCATCACCCAGCAATCCATCCCCTTGAGCAACCCCTGGAGTCAACGGTGACTGCTGTCACGCTGAAGAACGTCTCGAAGGTGTTCCCCGGCGATACCCTGGCCGTGGACTCCTTGAGCATGGAGGTCAACCACGGCGAATTCCTCGTCCTCCTCGGTCCGTCCGGATGCGGCAAGTCCACTGTGCTCCGCATGGTCGCCGGCCTCGAGACCCCCTCGGACGGCGAGATCCTCCTCGACGGCGAGTACGCGAACGACCTGCCGCCGCGAGACCGCAACGCGGCCATGATCTTCCAGACCTTCGCGCTCTACCCGCACATGTCCGTCGCGGACAACATCGGCTTCCCGCTCAAGCTCGGCAAGCAGAACGGCGCCCAGTCCGTGCCCGAGGCCGTCGGCGACATGGCCAGCGCGCTCGGCATCTCAGACCTCAAGGACCGCAAGCCGAACCAGCTCTCGGGCGGCCAGCAGCAGCGCGTCGCCATGGGCCGCGCGCTCGTGCGCCGCCCCAAGCTGTTCCTCATGGACGAGCCGCTGTCGAACCTCGACGTGGGCCTGCGCGCCGAGCTGCGCACCGAGATCTCCTCGCTGGTGCGCCGCCACGACGCGACGACCCTGTACGTGACGCACGACCAGACCGAGGCGCTGACGATGGCGGACCGGGTCGCGGTGATGCGCAAGGGGATCCTGCAGGACGTGGGCACCCCGGACGAGGTGTACGAGCGCCCGGCGACGATGTACGTGGCCGCGTTCCTCGGCACGCCGCGCATGAACCTCCTCGAGGCGCGCGTCAACGTGTACCTCGATCGCTATGTGGCCCTTGACTTCGGCGAGCAGGAGCTGCGGCTGCCGTGGCACGACCTGCGCGGCCGGGCCGTGGCCCGCTACCACGGGGAGAACATCGTGGTCGGGATGCGGGCCGAGGCGCTCGCGCCGGTGGCAGAGGGCCACCCGGGGCAGTCGATCTCGGGCCGTGTGCGCTTCTACGAGCATCACGGCCACGAGACGCTGGTGTTCCTCGACATCGGCGCCACGGCGGTCGTGCCGGACGGGATCGGCGACAAGCCGGACCTGGCGCGCAGCGGTTCGAAGCCGCGCCGGCGCCTCGGCGGGCTGTTCTCGGGGTTCGGGCAGGCGCCGGTCGAGCAGCACGAGGCCGACACCGGGCCGATCCGCAAGCCCGCGGACCTGGTCTTCCGGCTGCCTCCGCACATCCCGGTCTCGGCCGGGCAGCCGATCACGGTGGCCGTGCACATGGACGCGCTGCACTACTTCGATAAGTACGGCAAGCGGATCGACGTCGGCTGGTCCGCTCGGGCGTGAGGCAGAGCGAACGCCGCGGGTCCCCTTGGAGGGGCCCGCGGCGTTTCGCTGCGTATCAGCCGGTCACGGCCAGATCAGCCCAAGAACTTCTCGGCGTCGATGATCTTGACCGAGATCTCGGTGTCCCTGGGGGTCTTGTAGGCGACGGTGTCGCCGACCTTGTGGCCGAGGATGGCCGAACCCAGCGCGGAGTCGGGGCTGTAGACCGTGAGGTCGGTCGTGGCCGCGATCTCGCGCGAGCCGAGGAGGAACTTCTCGGTGTCGTCGGGGTCGCCGTCGAAGGCGATGGTCACGACGGTGCCGATCTGGATCTCGTCGCTGTCCTTCGCCTCGCCCACCTTCGCGTTGCGCAGCAGGTCCTCGAGCTGGCGGATGCGGCCCTCCTGCTTTCCCTGCTCGTCGCGGGCGGCGTGGTAGCCGCCGTTCTCCTTGAGGTCGCCCTCCTCGCGGCGCGCGTTGATCTCGGCGGCCATGGCGGGACGGTTCGCGATGAGCTCGTCCAGTTCGCCCTTGAGGCGGTCGTAGGCCTCTTGCGTGAGCCAAGTGCCCTGGTTAGCGTCGGTAGCCATGTGATCCATATCCTCCGAATAGTGCGATCCGTACTGCGAGGTCACGCTCTGTTGCGAACGTCCCCGCGCCCCGGGTGAAACGACCCCGGATAGCGAAAGGCCCGCCGACCGAAACGCGGTGCGACGGGCCGAAAGTCGTGAGTCAGTCCGCCTGCCAACACCTCAGGACCTCGCCGGTGTTGGGCACGCCCTCCACTGCGAGGGGGTACGACATCACCACATGGGTGGCATCGTCCGCCGCGATCGCGACCTCGGCGTACCCGATCTCGGCGCCCGCGAGGTCGCGGGACCTGACGGCGCACGTGGCGCCCTCGCCGGCCGGCTTGTAGACCTCGAACTCGACGGTGACCTGACCCGGGACGGAGTCGTCGAAGCCGAGCAGTCGCTCGGAGACCTCGTTCTGCCCGTACAGTTCCGAGAGGCGCCAAGCGGCGAAGAGTCCCGCGAGGACGACGCCGACCGTGAGGGCCGCGGTCACCGCGGGGCGGCGGCGCCTGGCTTCGCGGCGCCGACCGTAGCGACCGTCGGGAAAGGTCACGCCGGCCGCGGTTGCAGAAGGCACGGTCGGCACACGCCCATCCGTGGTCTGCATCTCAGTCATTGCGTCGCTTTCCTTCGCGATCAGCGGTTTCACCGCTGCGAGCCCGCGCTTTCCAGCGGGGCTGGAAAACCGGGAAGTAATGATTATCGAGTATCGTTGCACAGAATGCCAGAGCCGACAACTACCGCAGTGCGCGAGTCGGTTCCAGTGCGCCGAGCCTTACCACTAGAAGCACCCGCCAGTGAGGTTGACCGACGTGACGAACCAGAGCAAGCTGCGCCTCATGTGCGTGCACGCCCACCCCGACGACGAGTCGAGCAAGGGCGCCGGCATGATGGCGCGCTACGTGCGCGAGGGCATCGAGGTCCTCGTCGTCACGTGCACCGGCGGTGAGCGCGGGGACGTGCTCAACCCGAAGATGGACCGGCCCGAGGTGCAGGAGAACCTGCCGCGCATCCGCAACGAGGAGAT
This sequence comes from Glycomyces lechevalierae, assembly GCF_027622945.1. Classification (GTDB taxonomy): domain Bacteria; phylum Actinomycetota; class Actinomycetes; order Mycobacteriales; family Micromonosporaceae; genus Glycomyces; species Glycomyces rutgersensis. The sequence goes on from NZ_JAPZVQ010000002.1 coordinate 449,561, forward strand.
GGCGCGGGCCCGCGAGATCCTGGGCGTCGAGCAGCACTGGCTGGGCTTCATCGACTCCGGGCTCCCGGACGGCTGGCTCCCCGACTCCGGCACCGAGCTGCCCGAGGACGCGTTCTACCTCGTGCCCACCGAGGAGGCCGCCGCGCCGCTCGTGGAGGTCATGCGCTCGTTCAAGCCGCACGTGGTCACCACGTACGACGAAGAGGGCGGCTACCCGCACCCCGACCACGTGAAGACCCACGAGGTGTCCGTCGCGGCCTTCGCCGCCGCCGGCGACCCCGAGAAGTACCAGGGCCTGGGCGAGCCGTGGCAGCCGCTCAAGCTCTACTACAACCACTCGTTCGGCAAGGCGCGCATCGAGGCTCTGCACTACGCGATGCTCGAGGCCGGCCTCGAGTCGCCGTACCGGGAGTGGATGGACGCGGGCGACTGGACCCGCGACAAGAGCGAGCGCGTGACGACGCGGATCGAGTGCGCCGAGTACTTCGACATCCGCGACGAGGCCCTGAAGGCCCACGCGACCCAGGTCGACCCGGACGGGTTCTGGTTCGCCGTGCCGCGCGAGATCCAGCAGAAGGCTTGGCCCACCGAGGATTACGAACTCGTCGAGTCGCACATCGAGACGCTGCTGCCCGAGGACGACCTCTTCTCCGGACTCCGGTTAGCGCTTCAGGAACACTGCTTCACTACGGCCCCAGGGAACCCCTGGGGCCGTTTTCTCCACTTGGGACCGTTTCGACCCCGTCCGTCGCCGTCTCGACACCCTATGGTCGGGTTCCGCGCACCCTCCGTGAGGAAACAACTGTCGGGCTCCCGACACCACGGTGTATTTCCTCGGAAAGTGCGGGAACCTTGCTGCAAGCGCGCCCCCGCGGGTTACCGTGCCGGGAGAACCGGGGCGAACCCGAGTCTGGGACGTATTCGCGGAGGCGGGCGCAGAACGGAGGTGACCCATGGTCAGTCGTGAAACAACGCCGGCGCGCACCAAGTCGTTCGTCGGGAGTCTCCTCGTCGCCACCCCCACGCTGCAGGACCCCAACTTCGACCGCACGGTCGTCATCGGCGTCGGGCACGAGTCCGACGGGGTGCTCGGCGTGGTCCTCAACCGTGCGACCGAGCGGAAGGTCGTGCACTACCTCGACCAGTGGGCGGACCTGGCGGGGCACCCCGCCGTCCTCTTCGAGGGCGGCCCGGTGCAGCCTGACGCGGCGATCGGGCTCGGCTGGCGCAAGGCGGACGCGCCCTTCAACGACGCGTTCCGGCCCGTGCTCGGACGCCTGGGCACGCTCGACCTCGCCCGCGACCCGGACGAGGTCGCGCCGCTCCTGGAGGGCATGCGGGTCTTCACCGGCTACGCCGGCTGGGCGCCCGGGCAGCTCGAGGACGAGATCGACGCAGGCGCGTGGATGGTCTTCGACGCCCTGCCCGCGGACCCCTTCTCGACGAACCCCGAGGAGCTGTGGGCCATGGTGTGGAAGCGCCAGGGCGGCATGCTCTCCGCAGTCGCGCAGTTCCCCGCCGACCCCGCCATGAACTAGCTACGCCCCCGGCCGCCAGGCCATGAGGACCACGACCACGCCGTAGAAGACGAGGTTGAGCCCCGAGAGCGCCAGCAGCCGCCCCCGGTGCTGCTCCAGCAGTTCGCCGTCCATGGTGCCGTGCGTGTCCAGGAGCTCCTTGCCGATGCGCGCGAGCACCCCCGGGATCACGGCCGCGCCGTTGACCACCGCCACGACGTAGAGGGTCGAGGCGATGATGACCCAGGGGTCGGCGAACGAGTACCGCTCGCTCGTCATCATCGTCAGCACCCCGAACAGCGCGGCCACCAGCGTGAGCGCGTTGAAGGCCATGCAGCGCCGCCCGGCCCGGTGCACCCGGTCGCCGTCCCGCTCCCGCAGCGCCCGCTCCCCCAGCCACGGCATCAGCATGGCCGGGCCGACGAACACGACGGCCAGCAGGACATGCAGGACCGACAACAGAGTGTGCATATTGTGATCTTACGGACATAACACCCAGGCCGGTCGTCGAAATCGGCCGCGGCGGAGTGCACACCAGCAGAGCACAAAACGGCGCCCACAAAAAAGCGGGCCGGGGGCGGGGGCCCGCGGGGGGGGGGGGGGCCCCGGGGGGGGGGGGGGCGGGGGGGGGGGGGCCCCGCCCCCCCCAACAACCCGCCCCCCCAAAAAACCCGGGCCGGGCCCGGACGCCTTCGCGTCCGGGCCCGGCCCGTATGGCCGTGGAGCTGCAGGGAATCGAACCCTGGTCCTCCGCTGCATCTGTGAGACTTCTCCGGGTGCAGTCCGCTGTGCCTTTTCTCGAGCCCCACCGATCACGCGGACGAGACGGTGTGACGGGCTCTAATCGCCGAGAATCTCGGCCTTCGGTCCCAGCGATCAAGACCTCGGCCCAGCATCCTTAAATGATGCCGCGAACCCAGAGCGGATGCGCCTCTGGAGCGGCAACTTCACAGTCGCTTAGGCAGCGAGAGCGAAGTCAGTGCGTTTTGCGTTGGCACTTATTGGTTTCCAACGTTGGTTTACGAGACAGCGTTGGCTTCCTCGACCCGCTTCCCTCACCTCAACATACGGAGTCGAAACCGATCAGCCCCGAGACTTGGTGAGTGAGTGTTTCACCCTGTTCAGTTGTGCTTGGGAATTCTAACCCAGTCCAACGACGCGCGTCGAACCGATATTCCCCCGGTCACTTGCCGCCGCGCTTGGCGGCGCGGCCCATGGCCCGCTCGATCTCGCGGTCGGACTCGCGCTTGGCGATGGCCTGGCGCTTGTCGTAGTTCTTGCGGCCCCGGGCGAGCCCGAGCTCCATTTTGGCGTACCCGTTGAGGAAGTACACCGAGAGCGGGACCAGCGTCAGGCCGGCCTCGTCGAGCCGGTTCGCGAGCTTCGCGATCTCGCCGCGGTGCAGCAGGAGCTTGCGGATGCGCCGGGGCGGGTGGTTGGTCCACGTCCCGTAGTCGTACTCCGGGATGTGGAAGTTGTGGACGCGCGCCTCGCCGTTGTGGATCTCGGCGTACGCGTCGACGATGTTCCCCCGGCCCTGGCGCAGGGCCTTGACCTCGGTCCCCGACAGGACCATCCCGGCCTCGTAGGTGTCCAGGATCTCGTAGTCGTGCCGGGCCTTGCGATTGGTGGTCACCACCGAGCGCTCGGGACCCGAGTGCTTGACCTTCTCCTGCTGCTTCTTGGACACGCAGCAAGCTTAACGATCGAACAAGTGTCTGGCGACTCTGATTTACGGCTTCGCAGGCGGGCGCCGTGGGCACCGATTCGCTACCGGCATAGACAGCTCGGCAAGTAGCCGATGGGGTTGACGCGTTCACCGCGGACGCGGACCTCGAAGTGCAGGTGCGGGCCCGTGCTGTCCCCGGTGCTGCCGACCGCGCCGATGCGCTCGTCGCGGTCGACGTGCTCGCCGTCGTGCACCCAGATCTCCGACTGGTGCGCATAGCAGGTCGAGAGGCCGCCGCCGTGGCTGATGCACGTCAACTGCCCGTAGCCCGAGCTCCAGCCGGCGTAGACGACGGTGCCGGAGTCGGCCGCGTGGATGGTCGCGCCGGTGCCGGCCGCGAAGTCGGTGCCGCCGTGGAGGCGCATGGTGCCGTAGATCGGGTGGCGCCGCCAGCCGAAGTCGGAGGACTTCCAGCCGTCGACCGGCACGACGAACCCGCCGCCACCGCCGCCGGAGGACCCGCCGCCGGAGTCGTTGTCGTCGTCGTCCTTCTGCTGCTCCCGCTGGGCCGCCTGGCGCAGCTGCTCGGCCAGTCGCTCGGACTCGGCCTCGAGGTCGTCGTACTCGGACTGGGCGTCGTCTCTGGCGTCCTCGGCGACCGCGAGGGCCGACTCACGCTCGCCCACCAGCTGCTGCACGGCCTGGCGGGCGGCCTCGGCCTCGCCGTAGCGGACCTCGGCGGCGCCGAGCGCCTCGTCCGCGGCGGCTTCGGCGTCCTCGGCCTCGGTCCGGGCGGCGGACGCGGAGTTCTCGGCGTTGGCGGCCGTGCGCCGGGCGAGGGTGATCTCTTCGACCGCCTGGTTCTTGCCCTCCATCATGTACTCGAGATACGTGAGGCCGTCGACGGCGGTCTGGGGGTCGCCGGAGGCGATGACGGCGTCGACGGTGAGCAGTTCGGCCCCGCGGGCCGTGGCGGCGAACAGGTCGGCGCGGGAGTCGCGGGCCTCTTCGACGGCCGCGCGCGCGGCCTCGTACTCGGCTTCGGCGTCGGCGAGCGCGTCGCGGGCCGCGTCGGCCTCGCGCTGGGCTTGGGCCGCTTGGGCCTCGGCCGCGGCGACCCGGCCCTGGGCGACGTCGACGGCGTGCTCGGCGCCGGGCAGTTCGGCCCGGGTCTCGGCGAGCACCTGGCCCGCCGCGCGCACCTCGTCCGAGGCGTCCTCGAGCTGCGCGGCCATCTGGGCCTTCTCGCGCTCCACCTCGTCGAGGTCGGACTGGGACACCCCGAAAGCGGGACTGCTCGCGGTCCCTGCCAAGAGCAGGGCCGCGAGCAGCCATCCGATTCGCCTCATAGGCCCCGAATTTAGTCCATCTGCGACGGACGTTCAGGGTATTCGGGGCATATGCCCCGAAGGTTGGTCGAGGTCAGACCTTGATGTTGAAGCGCAAGGTGATCCAGGCCGTGATCGCGCTGATCACCGCCGAGACGCCGACCAGGATCGGGAGCAGGATCAGGATCGCCTGCATCGGGATCGGCGGCATGAGCTTGAACAGGTCCTCGAACTGGCCGTCGATGACCAGGTACTTCGCGGCGATGAGCGTGCCGAAGGCGAAGACCGAGCCGATCACGCCGGCGAAGACCGCCTCGAGCACGAACGGCGCCTGGACGAACCAGTTCGGCGCGCCCACGAGCTTCATGATCGCGACCTCGCGGCGCCGCGAGTACGCGGCGACCTGGATCGTGTTGGCCACCAGCATGAGCGCGGCCACGCCCTGCACGAGGGCGACGATCAGGGTGAGGCGCTGGGCCCCGCCGAGGATGTCGAAGACCTGCTGCAGGATCTCGCGCTGGTTGGTGACCTGGAAGACGCCCTCGCGGCCCTCGAACTGGCTGATGAACTCCTTCGCGTCGGCGATGTCGACCATCTTGACGCGGAACGCGGGCGGCAGGGCCTCGGCGTCGACGGACTTCACCAGGTCGGGAGTGTCCTCGAAGGTCTCCTCGAAGCGCTTGTAGGCCTCTTCCTTCGACTCGTAGTCGTACTCGGCGACGAGGTCGTTGTCCTTGATCTCGGTCTCGATCTGGTCCGTGGTGGCCTGATCGATGTCCTTCTTCAGGTAGATGACCACCTCGAGGTTCGTCTGGTAGAACTCCTCGATCCTGTCGACCTGGCCGTACAGCAGCAGGCCGGCGCCGAGCATCGTCAGCGAGACGGCCATGGTGATGATCATGGCGACGGTCATGGAGATGTTGCGCCACAGTCCGAGGAAGACCTCGGACATCACGTACTTCGCGCGCATGTGCTCTGAATCTGCCTTCCGCTTAGCCGTAGACGCCGCGAGCCTGGTCGCGGACGATCTGGCCGTTCTCGATCTCGATGACGCGACGGCGCATCTGGTTCACGATGTTGGAGTCGTGCGTGACCATCAGGATGGTGGTGCCCGTGCGGCTGATCCGGTCGAGCAGGCGCATGATCTCGATCGAGGTGTCGGGGTCGAGGTTACCGGTGGGCTCGTCGGCCAGCAGCAGCAGCGGCCGGTTGACGAAGGCGCGGGCGACCGCGACGCGCTGCTGCTCGCCGCCGGAGAGCTCGTGCGGGTAGCGGTGCTCCTTGCCGCCGAGGCCCACGAGTTCGAGGACCTCGGGGACGACCCGGCGGGCGACCGAGCGCGGTTTGCCGATGACCTCGAGCGCGAACGCCACGTTCTCGGCGGCCGTGCGGTTCGGCAGCAGCCGGAAGTCCTGGAACACGCAGCCGATGCTGCGCCGGTAGGCGGGGACCTTCCACCGGCGGAGCCTCGTCACGTCGGTGTCCCCGACGGTGATCTTGCCCTTGTCCGGAACCTCTTCACGCAGCAGGAGCTTGATCATCGTGGACTTCCCCGCACCGGTCGGACCGATGAAGAAGACGAACTCTCCCTTGTCGATGAAGACGTTCACGTCCTCCACCGAGGGGCGGTTCGACCGGGGGTAGTGCTTGGTTACACCCTCAAGCTGAATCACGAGGCGGAGTCTAACCGCCGAACCGCGGGGCCGGTCGGGCGGCTCCAGTACAAGCGTGGCATATTTCGCAGTTTCAGCCTCATATGTCACGGCCGTGCGGGGGTTACGACGTGATTTCAGCCGAACGGGGGAAGCCCGCATGGTCAGGCGGCCCATGAACGCTCGGCGGAGCGTCACGAGGCGGCCACGGAACGGTCCCATGCGGACACCCCGACCGCTTTATCCGCCCTTCGGCGCCCGCGGTCCGGCACAGCCCTATTCGGCCTTCTCGCCGCTCTTGCGCCAGCGGATGCCGGCCTCCAGGAAGCCGTCGATGTTGCCGTCGTAGACGCCCTTGACGTCGGCCGTCTCGAAGCCGGTGCGCAGGTCCTTGACCATCTGGTACGGGTGCTCCACGTACGAGCGCATCTGGTCGCCCCACGAGGCCGTGGCCGAGCCGCGCAGCTCGTCGACCTTCGCCCGCTCCTCGTCGCGCTTGCGCTGGAGGAGCTTGGCCTTGAGGACGCCCATCGCGGTCGCCTTGTTCTGCAGCTGCGAGCGCTCGTTCTGGCAGGAGACGACGATGCCCGTGGGAAGGTGGGTCAGGCGCACGGCCGAGTCGGTCGTGTTGACGCCCTGCCCGCCGGGGCCCGAGGAGCGGTAGACGTCCACGCGGATCTCGTCCTCGGGGATGTCCTCGATCTCGTCGGTCTGCTCCAGCGCCGGGACGACCTCGACGGCCGCGAAGCCGGTCTGGCGGCGGCCCTGGTTGTCGTATTTGCTGATGCGCACCACGCGGTGCGTGCCCTGCTCGACCGAGAGGTGCCCGTAGGCGTACGGGCCGTTCACGGCGAAGGTGGCGGAGCGGATCCCGGCCTCTTCGGCGTAGGAGATGTCGTAGACCTCGGTGCCGAAGCTGTGCGCCTCGGACCACCGCAGGTACATGCGCATGAGCTGCTCGGCGAAGTCGCAGGCGTCGGCGCCGCCGGCGCCCGAGCGGACGGTCACGACGCAGTCGCGCTCGTCGTACTCGCCGGAGAGGAGCGTGCGCACCTCGAGCTCGTCCACAGCCTTGCGGATCGACTCGAGCTCGGCGGCGGCCTCGGCGGCCGCGCCCGGGTCGTGCTCGTCGTCGGCGAGCTCGAACATGATCGCGACGTCGTCCATGCGCTCGTGGAGCGAGGCGAGCTTCTTGAGCTCGGCCTGGACGTAGGACAGGCGCGAGGTGATCTTCTGCGCCTGGACGGTGTCGTCCCACAGGCCGGGGTCGGCCGCGGCGGCTTCGAGTTCGGCCAGCTCGCGCCGCAGCGCGGGCAGGTCGAGGACGGCCTCGACGCTGCTGAGCGTCGCCTTCAGGTCACGGAGATCGGAGGAAACATCGACACTGGTCACAACAGATCAGACTACGCCTGTATTCGGGCTCATACGAAACGGGACGCGAGCCCCCGCTAGGGCCGCGTCCCGTTCCGTGCTTGATCGTCGTTCCCCGGGTCAGGGCCCGGCTCTGCTAATGCACGGCTCCGCAAGCGATCGCCGTGCGCGTCCTATCGCTTCTTCAGCCAGCTGAGGGCCGAGCGGTGGTAGCCGATCGCGAACTCCATCGCGATCGCCGCGTTCGGGTCCTCGTCCGCGTAGTCCTTCGCAGCGGCGCGGGCCTCTGCCAAGGCCTCCTGGTGCTGCTCGGTCGCGTCGGCGAACATCTCCTCGGCGGTGTCCTTGGAGAGGTAGTCGAGGAAGGCCGTGCGCAGTGCGACGGGGTCGCGCAGCTGGCCGATTCGGGCCGGCTCATTGAGCCAGCGGGTGAACGCCCGCTTGCCGTTGGCGCTGATCGTGTAGGGCACCGAGGCGCGGGGGCCCGGCTTCCCGACTCGAACGAGGCCGCCTTCGGCGAGGGCGGGGAGTTCGCGGTAGACCTGGGAACGCGTCATGGTCCAGTACGGACCGAGGCGACGGGTCGCCTCGGCCATGAGTTGTCCGCCGGTCATCGGTCCTTCGTGCAGCAAGCCCAGCAATGCTGCTGAGGTTGCGTTGAGTTCTTTTCCTGCCATGCCCGACAGGATGCCATGTGGATGCCCTCATGACAAGTGGACAGCTCCAATGTGTCGATAGACCGTTACCGATACTTGATTGGATGGGTTCACGGATTGCGCTGCAAGCCTTGCGAAACGGTCTGAGGCGTCCACTGGATTGCAACGCCTGTTTCGAGAATTCCAATCGTGTGATCCCGATCGCCCCCATGGGTTGCGATGACTCGGCGTCGCCCGGCGGTCACGGATCATTATCGACTGTCGTGATCGCTTTCAGTTGCGGGGCATCGGGGATCCGATGAGATCCGAGCCGGGCGAGTCGTCGTCCGAACCGCCCTCAGTGGAATCATCGCCCGGGCCTTCCGATTCGGACATTTCATCCGATTCTTGGTCAGGCGATTCGCTATCGGCGTCCGGCCCTTGAGGAGTGGTGGTCTCCTCACTCGGGGTCGCGCTCGTCTCGGCGCCCGATTCCGTTGGCTCGGCGGAGGTCTCGACCGGCGCGGACTCGCTGACGCTTTCGGACGGATCGGCCATATCATCATCATCCGGAAGATCCGGGCGGGCGACCACCCAAAAGGCCCAGACGGCCGCGATCACGACGAAGCATGCCGCGGCGGCGAGGCCGACGACCCAGCCGCGGCCCAGCTTCTCGGAGTCCTTGCCGTACACGGCGCCTCGGTCGTCTCCTGCGGCGCCGGGCTCGGGCGCGGTGAGCATCGCGCCGAGCGCGGCCCGCTCGATCTCGGGCGCGTGCGGGGTCACCGGGTCGTACTTGAAGGTGGCGGTCGCGTCCCGCTCCTTCAGCTTGGGGGCGATCGGCGCGGTCGCCTGGTTCGACAGGCGCGGGGCGAGGCGGCGCAGATCGGCGGCGACCGCGTCGAGGTCCCCGCGGGCGCGCGGGTCGAGCGAGAGGAGCATCTCGACGATCCGCCACAGCTCGGCGTCCACAGCGGCCGGCTTCACCGGGATCTGCGTCAGGTGGCGCTCCACGACATCGGTGATCGAGCCGCCGCGGTAGGCGCTGTGCGCGGTGAGCGCCTCGTACAGGACGAGGCCGAGCGCGTAGTTGTCCACGCCGGGGCTCGCCGAGTCGCCCGAGGCGACCTCCGGGGCGATGTACTCGGGGGTGCCGTGCGAGGGCGCGGTCTTGGACGCGGCCGCGCGGGCGATGCCGAAGTCGATGAACTTCAGGCCGTCCGTGCCCGCCAGCATCAGGTTGCCGGGCTTGACGTCCCCGTGCCGGTAGCCGGCGCGGTGGACGGCGGCCAGGGTCTCCGCGGCGCTCGCGCAGCGGCGCGCGGCCTCAGCGGCCGAGAGCGGGCCGTGCACACGCAGATGCTCACGCAGGTCGAGTCCCGGCAGGAACTCGAGCACCACGGCGCACACCTCGATCGTGACGATGAAGTCCTTGACCGCGACCACGCCCGGGTGGTCGATCGTGCGCAGGATGTCCGCCTCGGCGCGGAAGCTCTCGAAGATCTCGGTCTCGTCGCGCAGCTCCGGACGGAGGACCTTCACGGCCACGATCTCGCCGGTGACCTGGTCCAGGGCCCGCCACACGACGCCCACGGCGCCGCGCGCGATCTCGTGCTCCAGGACGTACCGGTCGGCCAGAACCGTCTGCATGGGTGCTCCTAGGGGGCTGGCGAAGCGGGCTCAATCCACTGTAAAGGGGGCGTCCTCGCAGCTCAGCGCCGGAGTCGCAGGGTGGCACGAACGGGGGATACAGATCAGGGCGGACCAGGCCGGGCGCACCGGGATCAACGGTCGGCAGCGGAGAGTGCCGGGACACTACACTTGCGCCCATGTCCCTCGAACGGCCAAGCTTTGAACAGACAGCCGAATCCCGGTGCGGAATCAGTGGTGATCGCCTGTGACCGAATTGCGTTGGCGCTACGGCGCCGCGACCGACGTGGGCAAAGTCCGCGACCTGAATGAGGACTCCCACCTCGCGTCGCGGCGGCTCCTCGCCGTGGCCGACGGCGTGGGCGGCGCGGCCGCCGGCGAGGTCGCCAGCGGCGTGACCATCGCCGAGGTGACACGGCTCGCCCGCCGCTCCCCCGTCGAGGCCAGCGCCGAGCTGGGCGCGGTGGTCGAGGCCGCCCGCGACCGCATCCGCGCGGCCGTCGCCGAGAACCCCGAGTCCGAGGGCATGGCGACGACCCTCACGGGACTCTGGCTGGGCGACAACGCGGTCGATATCGTCCATATCGGAGACTCGCGGGCGTACCAGGTGCGCGGCGAGGACTTCGTGCAGGTGACCGTGGACGACTCGTACGTGCAGCACCTCGTCGACGAAGGCGCCATCACCCCCGCCGAGGCGCAGGACCACCCGTACAAGTCGGTGGTCACCCGCGTGCTCCAGGCCAACCCCGCCCCCGCGCACTTCGAGACGCGGCCCGCGCTCATCGGCGACCGGTACATGCTGTGCTCGGACGGGCTCAGCGACGTCGTCGACGACGCCGTCATCGAGAACGTCCTCCGCGACTTCGCCGACCCCCAGGCGGCCGCGGACGAGCTCGTGCGGCTCGCGCTCGAAGGCGGCGGCCCGGACAACGTGACCGTGGTCGTGGGCGATGTGGCCGAGCACCGGCAGCCCCGCCGCTGGCCCTGGGTGGTCGCGGCCGCCGGGGTGGTCCTGGTGATCGCGGCGATCGTGGTGGCACTGGCCCTCAGGGGCTGAACGGCTTCCCTTCCCCCGGAAGGGCTTCAGTCGAAGGCGAGCCCGAGGTGGGCGCCTTCGGTGCGGGCGGTGTGGTCGAAGAAGAGGGCGTCGTCGGCCGTGACGTTCGCCAGGTGGCCGTGCAGCTCGTAGCCGATGATGCCGACGAGGCGGTTCCAGGCGAGGATGAGCCGGGCGGTCTCGTCCGGCGTGAACTCGTCGCCTTCCAAGAGCACCAGCATCTCCGGGGTGATCGCCTCGGGCGGGCAGACCGGGCCCGGCGGGGGCGCGAGGGCCCCGGCGCGCCTGGCGTCGGCGGCGATGCGCGCGAGGGTGAGCGGCATGCGCCCGGCGACTTCGATGGTGATGTGCGGGGCGATGTAGCCGGGGATCGGCGTGCCGAAGATGAGCGCGTACTCGTGGCGGTTGGCGACGGACCAGTCGCGCACGGCGCGCCAGACGGCGAGCCAGCGCTCCCCCGGGGCGTTCCCGGGCCGGTCGGCGTGTTCGGCGGCCTCCCCGATCTCGGTGTAGGCCTGGACGATCAGGGCCGTGAGGAGTTCGTCGCGAGAGGCGAAGTAGCGGTAGACGGCCGATGAGGCCATCCCGAGCTCGCGCGCGACCGAGCGCAGGGACAGGTCGCCGGCGCCGCTCTCCCGGAGTTGACGGCGGGCTGCGGCGAGGATCTCGGCGGTGAGCTCGGCGCGGGCACGCTCTCGGGCGGTCTTGACTCTGGCGGGTCTCGGCGCGTTCATGGGGACAGTGTACCGAAACGAGAGCACCGCTCTTGCATTACTGAGGCGAGTATGCAATCATTGCTCTGAACCGAGAGCGGCGCTCTCGAATATGAGCAGTGAACCTGCGGTGAACCCCCTAGGAGCAGCAGATGTCCGTCCCCCAGACCGACCCCCGAGCCCGCATGGGCGCCTTGGCCTTCGCCCTCGCCGGCATCCTCTTCGCGATCTACGAGGCCGCCGCCCCGCGCCTCGACCAGACCACCCTCGAAGGCGCTGAGTCCTGGACGACCGCCGGATGGACGATCGCGCACGTCTCCGCGATCGTGGCCCTCATCCTCGTCCCCCTCGGCTACGGCGCCCTCCGCGGCTACCTCGAGGGCACCCGCAACGAGAAGACCGCCTTCCTGGCCGCGACCATCGGCTACATCGGCTCGGGCCTGACCATCTCGTACTACGGCGCGGAGGTCTACGGCCTCAAGGCGATCGGCCAGCGCGCGGTCGAGGACGGCGACGCGACCATGACCGAGGTCGGCAACGCGTTCCGGTACGACCCCACCGCCATGACCGTCTTCGCGATCGGCTTGGCGCTCATCGCGATCGGCGCGGTGTTCGCGGCCATCGCCGTGTGGCGCTCGGGCACCCTGAACAAGTGGAGCGCGGTGCCGCTCGCGGTCCTGCTGGTGACGATGCTCCCGCAGTACTTCCTGCCGCAGAGCGGCCGGATCGCCTGGGGCGTGCTGGTGGCGCTGGCGTCCCTGTGGCTCGCGGCCGAGCTGTGGCGGGCTTCGGCGAAGCAGCCGGTGAAGGACCTCCAGAACGCTTAAGCGCGAACGGAAAAGGGCGGCCCCGTTGTTGCGGGGCCGCCCTTCTTCGTCGTTTCGTCTACGCGGACAGGGCGATGCCGTCGAGGATGTCGTGCTCGGAGATGAGCACGGAGGCGATGCCGCTGCGTTCCATGATGGTGCGGAGCACGAGCGCGCCGCCGACGATGACGTCGGCCCGGCCCGGGTGCATGACCGGGATGGCAAGGCGCTCTTCGTGGTTCGCGGCGGCGAGGTCGGCGGTCACCTGCACGACCTCTGCGTAGGAGAGGCGCGTGCCGTCGATGGCCTCCGGGTCGTAGGCCTTGAGTCCCAAGGCGATCGCGGCGATCGTCGTCGCGGTGCCGGCCACGGCGACGAGCTCGGTCGCCTCGCGGTCGGCGTCGGCCACGGCGAGCGCGCCGTCGGCGATGCCGGTGATGTCGGTGACGGCCTCGGCGATCTCGTCCGCGTGCGGCGGGTCGGAGCGGAGGTGGCGCTCGGTCATGCGGACGCAGCCGACGTTCACCGAGATCGCCGCGGCCACTTCGGCACCGGTGCCGCGCACGAACTCCGTGGAGCCGCCGCCGATGTCGATGAGCAGGCGCTGTCCATCATGGACAGGGAGGGTGGCGACCGCGCCGGTGAACGAGAGGCGGGCCTCTTCGTCGCCGGAGATGACCTCGGGGTCCTGGCCGAGCACGGACTCGACCATCGACTTGAAGTCGGCGGCGTTCTCGGCGTCGCGGCTCGCGGAGGTCGCGACCATGCGCACGGCCTCGACCCCGTGCTCGCGGATCTGGGCGGTGTAGTCGGCCAGCGCGGCGCGGGTGCGTTCGAGGGCGGCGTCGGAGAGGCGGCCGGTCCGGTCGACGCCTTCGCCGAGGCGCACGACCTCCATGCGGCGCACGATGTCGTGGAGGCGGCCGTCGTCGTCGATGTCGGCGATGAGGAGGCGGATCGAGTTGGTGCCGCAGTCGATGCCGGCCACGCGGCGGGTCATTCGGATGCCTCCTGGGCTTCGGGGTGCTCCTGGGCGCAGCTGCTGCGGGCCCACCATTCGGGGAGCATTTCGATGGCCTCGTCCCCCATGGGGCTGACGCCGGGTCCGGCGGCGAGCGAGTGGCCGACGAGGGCGTGCAGGCACTTGACGCGGTCGGGGAGGCCGCCGGCGGAGATGCCGTCGATCTCGGGGACCTCGCCGAGCCGGGCGCGGCGGGCGAGGTAGTCCTCGTGGGCGCGGCGGTGCTGCGCGGCCAGTTCGGGGTCGGCGCCGAGGCGTTCGTTCATGTCCTTCATGACCCCGCCGCCTTCGAGGCGGCCGATGGCCGAGGCGGCCTTCGGGCAGGTCAGGTAGTACGTGGTCGGGAAGGGCGTGCCGTCGGGCAGGCGCGGCTCGGTCTCGATCACGGCGGGCTGGCCGCAGGGGCAGCGCCAGGCGACGGCGTGCGCGCCGCGGATCGGGCGGCCGAGCTGCTTGCGCACGGCGGCGGCGTCGGCCTCCGAGACGGGCTCGGGCTGCTGGGGCCACTCGGCGGGCTTCACAGCGCAGCGCCCTTCATCGGCTTCGGTGCGTCCTGCGGTGGCACGGCCTTCACTCTGCTGGTTCCTCTGTCTCGTCTGGGTCGACCCGGTCGGCGTCTGCAAAGGTATCGGCCAGCTCGTCGTACCAGGGCCGGTCCTCGTCCGTTTCGTCGTCTGCGCCACCGGTGTGCTTGGGGTCGTCCTCGTCGATGACGATGACGAGGTCCTCGCCGGGGGGTACGAGGAGGAGGCTGGAGCGGATCTGGGCCTTGACGTACTCGGGGTCGTCCCACTTGACGCGCTCGGCCTCGAGCTCCTCGATGTGCTCGGACTGGGCGGACTGCTCGGCCTCGAGCCGGTTGATCTCGATGCGCTGCTCGACGTAGGTGCGCAGGGGGTAGGCGTAGGCGAGGGCCAGCGCGGAGAGGACGAGCGCGAGGATCGCGGCGCGGCGGGAGACTTTGCGGGCGGGGCGGTACCGGACCCGTTTGACCTCGGCGCGGCCCGTCCCGGGGGCGGGGCGGCGGGCGGCACGGGTGCGGCCGGGACCGGTGGATCGTCCTCCCGGGTGGCTGGGTCGGCGGCTCGCGTTCACGGGCCCAGCCTAGTCGATCGGCCCGGGTCGGGACGGCTTCGCCCGGTGCGGGCGGGGCTGTGGAGTTCCCGGGAGCACGAAGGCGCCCGACCCGTTGCGGGGTCGGGCGCCTTCGTCTGCGCTCGTTGCGGTTCCGTTCCCGGAACGGCGGCTTCAGCTTCCCTTCAGGTGGCTTCAGCCTGCCTTCAGGTCGGCCGCCCTATCGTTCTACTTGCCGAACTTGGGGAAGGCGGAGGCGCCGGCGTAGCGGGCGGCGTCGCCGAGGTCTTCCTCGATGCGGAGCAGCTGGTTGTACTTGGCGACGCGGTCCGAGCGGGCCGGGGCGCCGGTCTTGATCTGGCCGCAGGACATCGCGACGGCCAGGTCGGCGATCGTGGTGTCCTCGGTCTCACCGGAGCGGTGGCTCATCATGCAGCCGAAGCCCGCGCGGTGGGCCATCTCGACGGCGTCGGTGGTCTCGGTGAGCGTGCCGATCTGGTTCACCTTGACGAGGAGGCCGTTGGCGGCCTTCTCGTCGATGCCGCGGCGGATGCGCTCCGGGTTCGTCACGAACAGGTCGTCGCCGACGATCTGCAGGCGGTCCCCGACCTTGGCGGTGAGCGCGGACCAGCCGGCCCAGTCGTCCTCGGAAAGGGGGTCCTCGATGGACACGAACGGGTAGGCGCCGATGAGCTCCTCGTAGTAGGCGCTCATCTCCTCGCCGGACTTCTTCTGGCCCTCGAAGAGGTAGGCGCCGTCGGTGAAGAACTCGGTGGCGGCCACGTCCATCGCGAAGGCGATGTCGGTGCCCAGCTTGTAGCCGGCCTTCTCGACCGCGACCGCGATCAGGTCGAGCGCGGCGCGGTTGGACTCGAGGTTCGGGGCGAAGCCGCCCTCGTCGCCGAGGCCGGTGGAGAGCCCGCGCTCCTTGAGGACCGACTTGAGCGCGTGGTAGGTCTCCGCGCCCCAGCGCAGGGCCTCCTTGAAGGTGGGGGCGCCGATCGGGGCGATCATGAACTCCTGCACGTCGACGTTCGAGTCCGCGTGGGAGCCGCCGTTGAGGATGTTCATCATCGGCACCGGGAGCAGGTGCGCGTTCGGGCCGCCGATGTAGCGGTAGAGCGGCAGCTCGGCGGAGTCGGCGGCGGCCTTGGCCGCGGCCAGGGAGGCGCCGAGGATCGCGTTCGCGCCGAGGTTGGACTTGTCCGGGGTGCCGTCGGCGTCGAGGAGGGCCTGGTCGACGAGGCGCTGCTCGGAGGCCTCGATGTCGATCAGGGCCTCGCGGATCGGGCCGTTGACGTTGTCGACGGCCTTCTCGACGCCCTTGCCGAGGTAGCGGCCCTTGTCGCCGTCGCGCAGCTCGATGGCTTCGAAGGCGCCGGTCGAGGCGCCGGACGGGACGGCAGCCCGCTGCAGCGTGTCGTCGTCGAGCAGGATCTCCACTTCGACGGTGGGGTTGCCGCGGGAGTCGAGGATCTCCCTTGCCCGGAT
This sequence comes from Glycomyces lechevalierae, assembly GCF_027622945.1. Taxonomy (GTDB): domain Bacteria; phylum Actinomycetota; class Actinomycetes; order Mycobacteriales; family Micromonosporaceae; genus Glycomyces; species Glycomyces rutgersensis. Next base: position 465,545 of record NZ_JAPZVQ010000002.1, read on the forward strand.
GTCTTCAATTGCAGCCACTGTCACTCCTGAAATAGCCGAATCTGACGATCGACCCGATTACGGGGCCGTGTCCGAAGGATTTCGGCCGACCCGACACTGCGTCGGCCACAGCTCCCGAGGATACGCCCTGGACTGGGAGGCGATCCCTCCGAGCCGCGAAAAGGCCGCGCGCGCGACGTCCCCCGTCGCGGTATTGGTGTTGCCCGCAACGCGGACGCTCGTGTTACATGGGCCGTGGACGGACCGCTATATGGTGGAGTCCTATCTCAGATCAGACACCTGTGCTAGGCGTGCCCCCGGATCGCCGCCCATGGCGATGCTTGCGAGCCATGGATTTGCGCACGCGCAACGGCCATCCCCCCGCCTCGCGCAATGGAAGTGGAGCCCCATGATCCTGCAGAACCCCCTGCGGCGCTGCGCGGTACTGAGCGCGGCGGCGCTCTTCGCCCTCGCCGGCTGCTCGGCCGGCGCCGAGGGCGGCGAGTCGGCCTCGGAGGACCAGGCCGCGCTCGCCGAGCTGAGCGGCCGCCTCGTCGAAGGCGACCAGCCCTCCTACACCGCCGAGTACCTCGTCGAGGGCTCCGATGAATCGGTGCTCGTGGCGGTGGACCCCGAGGCCGGGACCGCCGCCGTCATCATCGGCGACCGGCCCAGCCTGTGGGCAGGCGAGGACCAGGCCGAGATGGCCGTCTGGCTCGGCCAGGAACTCGACGGCATCCTCCCCGCCGAGGACACCGTCGCCTCATGGCTCTCGGCGACCGCCGCCGACCCGACCGCCTCGATGGAGTTCTCCGACACCACCCTCGCCGGCGAACTCGCCGACTGCGTCGACGTCCAGGGCGCCGAGGACTCCCCCGTGGGCGCCTACACGGTCTGCGTGACCACCGTCGGCGTCATCGCCAGCGTCACCGCCAAGGCCGACGGCACCGCCTACACCGCCAAACTCGTCAACTACCACGACGGCGTCGACGCCGCCTGGCTCGACGAGATCACGGGCCAGGCTGCCGGGACCGCCAACCAGTAGGATCCGGCGCCACGCGGCGGCGGATCGCGTTACAGTCGCCCGGCGGGCCGGGGCCCGGTGCCACGGGGGTTCACCTGAAAAGGTGTCGGCGCCGACCCGGTCCGCGCCCCTTCCCGAGCCGCCCCAAGGTAGGCCGCGTCACAAGCGGTATCCCGGTTGCGGACACCCACCACCTGCCATGTAGAGTTGTCGTCGTTGCCGCGGCAAGCCGCGATCGACAAAGGCCAAGCTCCCGTCGTCTAGGGGCCTAGGACGCCGCCCTCTCAAGGCGGAAACGGCGGTTCGAATCCGCTCGGGAGTACCAGTAGTAAACGCAGTCGCAGCCTCGGTTTTCGCCGGGGCTGTTTTGCTGTCCCGGAGTCTTTTCAGACGGGGCCTTGGGCGCGGGTCGTGTGGTTACGGTGGGGGTGGCGGGCGTTGGGTCCGCTGACATTCGGTTATGAGCGTCGTGTTCTTCGCTGGCGCGCAGCATGGATCGTCAGGCTTGGCGTTCTGCGTGGTCGCGGCGTGGACGGAGGGAGTCGTCATGACCATGATCACCACGGAGATGCTGGATTCGTACCCGGCTGATCTCGGGGGCATCGATCGGCAGAAGCTCGCGGAGTGCATCCAGGAGTGCTATTCGTGCGCGCAGGCGTGTACGGCGTGCGCTGACGCCTGTTTGAGCGAGGGGGACGTCGCGGGGCTGGTGAAGTGCATCCGGTCGAACCTGGACTGCGCGGACATCTGCTTCGCCACCGGGCAGGTGCTCTCGCGGCACACCGGGTACGACGCGAACCTGACGCGCGCGATGCTGGAGGCGTGCGCGACGGCGTGCAAGGCGTGCGGCGACATCTGCGCCGAGCATGCCGGGCACATGGCGCACTGCGAGCACTGCGCGCGGGAATGCCGCAAGTGCGAGGCGGCGTGCCGCGAACTCATCGGCGCGCTTGGATGACCGTCGAGAGTGGAGTCGAAAGCCCGGTGCGGCAGATGCCGCACCGGGCTCTTTCGTGCGGTGTCAGTCGAGCACGGACGCGACGCTGGCCTCCGGGCGGAGGTCCATGCGGCGCAGGAGCTGTGCGTTGAGGGCGACGACGATCGTTGACAGGGACATCAGGATCGCGCCGACCGACATCGGCAGGACGAAGCCGAGCGGGGCGAGGACGCCCGCCGCGAGCGGGACGGAGACGAGGTTGTATCCGCCTGCCCACCAGAGGTTCTGCTTCATCTTGCGGTAGCTCGAGCGGGACAGGTCGATCACCGAGAGGACCGAGCGCGGGTCGTCGCTGGCGAGGATGACTCCGGCGGAGGCGATCGCGACGTCCGTGCCCGCGCCGATCGCGATGCCGACGTCGGCCTGCGCGAGCGCCGGGGCGTCGTTGACGCCGTCGCCGACCATGGCGACCTTCTTGCCCTCGTGTTGGAGCTCAAGGACCTTCGCGGACTTGTCCTCCGGCCTGACGCCCGCGAAGAACCGCTTGATGCCGAGTTCGGACGCGACCGATGCGGCGACCGCTTCGGCGTCGCCGGTGATCATGACGACCTCGACGTCGAGCCGGTGCAGGGCCGCGACCGCTTGGCGCGACTCGGAGCGGATCTCGTCGGCGAGCTTCACCGCGCCGATCACCTCGCCGTCACGCATGACGTGGAGGATGATCGCGCCGTCCGCGCGCCAGGACTCGGCGATCGCGAGCTCTTGGCCGCCTTGGTCTTCGAGGAGGCGCGGGCCGCCGACTCTGATTTCGCCGCCGTTCACGGTGGCCTTGACGCCGACCGCCGGGGACGAGCTGAAGCCGGAGGCGGACGGGACGGTCAGGCCCCGGTCGTCGGCGGCGCGCACGATGGCCTTAGCAAGCGGGTGCTCGCTGTCGGCCTCGGCGGCCGCCGCCAGCGCGAGCACGTCGTCCTCGGTGTGGCCCATGGCGGGCTCGAGGGCGGCGACCACCGGTTCGCCCTTGGTGAGCGTGCCGGTCTTGTCGAACAGGACGGCGTCGACGGTGCGCATGCTCTCGAGCGCAAGGCGGTCCTTGACGAGCACGCCGCCGCGCGCGGCGCGTTCGGTCGCGATCGAGACGACCAGCGGGATCGCGAGGCCGAGGGCGTGCGGGCAGGCGATCACGAGCACCGTGATCGTGCGGACGACGCCCGTGTCCGGGAGGCCGATGAGCGCCCAGACGATAGCGGTGACGACGGCCGCACCGAGGGCGAACCAGAACAGCCAGCCGGCCGCGGTGTCGGCGATGCGCTGAGCGCGGGACGACGAGTTCTGGGCCTCGGTGACGAGCCGCTGAATGCCCGCGAGCGCGGTGTCGTCGCCGGTCGCGGTGACCTCGATGCGCAGGCCCGAGTCGGTGGCGACGGTGCCGGCGGTGACCTGGTCGCCCTCGCCGCGCGAGACGGTGCGGGACTCGCCGGTGACCATCGACTCGTCCATCTCGGCGCGGCCCTCGGTGATGCGACCGTCGGCCGGGACGCTGCCGCCGGGCCGGACGACGACGAGGTCGCCCACGCGCAGGTCGGCGGGGGCGACGGTGACGGTGCGGCCGTTCTCGACGCGTTCGGCCTCGTCGGGCAGCAACGCGGCGAGGGAGTCGAGCGCGGAGGTGGTCTGGGCGAGCGAACGCATCTCGAGCCAGTGCCCGAGAAGCATGATGACGATCAGCAGCGCGAGTTCCCACCAGAAATCGAGGTCGTGGTGGAGGAGGCCGAGCGTCGCGCCCCAGGAGGCGACGAACGCGACGGAGATCGCCAGGCCGATCAGCAGCATCATCCCGGGGCGGCGGGCGCGGAGCTCGCTCACCGCGCCGGTCAGGAACGGCTTGCCGCCCCAGAAGAACATGACCGTGCCGAGCAGCGGGGAGATCCATTCGGCCCATGCGCCTTCGGGGAGGTCGTAGCCGATGAGCATCGCGAACATGCCGGAGAAGGCCACCACCGGGACGGCGAGGGCGAGCATGATCCAGAAGAGTCGCCGGAACTGGCCCGCGTGGTCGCCGTGGCCGGCATGGCCCGAGTGGGCGGAGTGGTCGGCGTGGCCGCCATCGTGGCCGGCGTGGGCGACGTGATCACCATGGGCCGCATGGGATTCGTGGCCCGCGCGGTCGGGGTGACCGCCACCGGCAGCGTGGGCTTCGTGATCCGCGTGGGCTTCGTGACCTGCGTGATCGTCGTGGCCAGCGTGGCCTTCACGGCCCGCGTGTTCGGCCTCGGGGTGGTGGTCCATGTGGTCGGCGTGCGGGTTCGACTCTTCCGGCTCACCGTGGTGCTCATGGCCTTCGTGCCCGGAATGGTGGCCGTGCGCCTCGTGGTCGTGCTCGTGATGCGTCTCGGGATCGGGCCCGGTGTGGCCGTGCGATCCGTGTCGGGAGTCGTTCATGTCTTTCCCCTCGATGACGAGAGCGGTATTCGAATCATGGTGGAGGCGCCGGCCGGCGGCACCCGGTTCGCCGCGATCGGTGCGCGTCGCCGCTCGCCGATCCATTTATACCCCCATGGGGTATAACTGAAACCTCTTTATACCCCCTGCGGGTATCAGCGTCAAGATGGTGCGACGCGGCCCACCCCGGCGATTACAGGCGGGCCATGATCGCTTCGAGCTGCGCGACCTCGGCGGTCTGCGACTCGGCGATCTGGGCGGCGAGCGCCTTGGCCTCGGCGTTCTGGCCGTCGGCGATCTCGGTCTCGGCCATCTCGATCGCGCCCTGGTGATGGGCGATCATGTGGTGGACGAAGACCTTGTCGAACGCAGTACCGTCGGCGGCCTCGAGCTCGGCCATCTCCTCGTCGGTCATGATCCCCGGCATGTCCATGCCGTGGTCCATCTCGGTCGGCTCGCCCCAGGCCTCGAGCCAGCCGGCCATCGTGTCGATCTCGGGGTCCTGGGCGGCCTTGATCTGCGCGGCCAGCTCCACGACCTCGGGGTCGGACGCCCGGGTCTCGGCGAGCTCGGCCATCTCGACGGCCTGCTCGTGGTGCGGGATCATCATCTGCGCGAACATGACGTCCGCGTCGTTGAAGTCCTGGGACTCCTCCTCGGAGGAGGACCCGTCGCCGTGGTCCATGCCGTCCATGCCGTCGTCGCCGCCGCAGGCGGCGGCGAAGGCGAGGACCGCGAAGGCGGCGAGGCCGGCCGAGGCGGCGCGGCGCATGCTGAAGGAGCGTTTCATGATCGGTTGCTCCTGTCGGTGCGAATGGCTTGCGGATTCGGGTCGAAGCGGCACTGCGGCCGTCGTTTCGGCCTAAATCCGGAACACCGAGAGCTCCATGAAGGACCATCTGACGCCCGTGAGGAACGCGTTGGCCCGCAACCGGATCGAATCGCGCGCTCGGACCGCGCGCTGCGCGATGAGCGAAGGCGCCCCGATGAGGGACGCGAGGATCGTGAGCACCGCCAGGCACATCGCGGTCAGCATCGCCACGCACAGCGCGCCCGCGTGCCGGTGCGCGTCGTCCTCATGAGCGTCCGCGCCGGACTCCACGGGCATGGCGGCCTCGACGGCGTGGGAAACGGTGTGGTCCTGGCAGACGTGCCCGCTGTGGGCGGACGAGTGCATCCACAGCACGCCGAGGGCGATGACGATCATCGCCACTCGCAGACATGCGCGGTACCAGTTCACTGCGTCCGCAATCCTCCGACGGCTCGGCGGCCCGCCCTCCGGGATTACCCCCGAGGGGTAGGCGCGATTCGCGGACGATCGTAGCGCGCCGGCCGCTCGGCGTCCCCGGCCCGCTCGGGTTCGGGAGACACCTTCGCGGGGCCGGGAGGACGGGAGCCGTTTCCGGAAATCAAGCACAATGGAATGTTGACGCAGTAGGCTGCCGAATCTGCCATAGGCTGCCTGCATGTATGCACGAGGAGTGTCCATAAGGGTTTTGGCGATCGCGCTTTCCGTACTGTTGGCCCTGATCGCGAGCATGATGGTCTTCGACCGGCCCGCCCAGGCGCAGGCGAGCGGGGCGTGGAACGAATGGGCGGACTTCGCGGGCGGCGCCGGCGACTACCGCGCGACGACGACCTTCGCAACGGGCCCGTTCATCGCGGGCGCCATCGGCTCCAATTCGCGCGGCGGCGGAGTCGGCATCATCTCCGGGGCTTCCACCTGGCTGTCGGCCGGGACGCCGATCGGCGCGAAGTACGGCGCTTCGAGGAACTCCCCTTATCTCAATCTGCGGCCGCAGGCCGACCGAGCCGACTCCCCCTCGTACACCCGGTACGTCTTCGACGAGCCCGTGCCGCCGGGCGGCTGGGCGTTCGCCCTGGGCGACATCGACGCCGACCAGGTCGAGGTGGTCGCGAAGGGGCCGGACGGGTCGGCCCTGTCGGCGGCGCAGCTCGGGTTCCAGGGGACCTTCAACTACTGCGGCTCCGCCTCGGCGGGGGGCCCGGCGTGTTCCGGGGACGGGACCGACCAGCCGACGTGGAACGCCGCGACGCGGACGCTGACCGGCAACGCCGCGGCCGCCGACACCGACGGCGCGAGCGGCTGGTTCGAGCCGACCGTCGAGGTCCAGTCGCTCACCTTCGTGTTCACCCGCCGCGCGGGCTTCCCGGTGTACCAGACCTGGTTCGCGTCGCTCGGCTGCGACATCACCGGCGCGGTGACCGACTCGGGCGCGGCGGCCGAAGGGGTGACGGTCAACCTCATCGACGAGGCCGGGCACGTGCTCGACTCGACCGCGACCGCCGCCGACGGCTCGTACTCGTTCGCCGACTACATGATCGGCGGCCGGTACACCGTCGAGGTCATCGCGCCCGACGGGAAGATCGTCGACGGCGCCAAGCGGCAGCAGGTGGACCTGAGCTCGTGCCCGGCCGCCGCGGCGGACTTCCAGGTGCGGGACATCGTGCCGACCTCGGTGGGCGGCACCGTCTCCACCACCGACGGCGAGGATCTGGGCGGCATCTCCGTGACGCTGCGGCTCGAGAACGGCGACACCGTCACCACGGTCACCGACTCCAACGGCGACTACCTGTTCGACGACGTTCCCGCCGGCGCCCACGTCATCGTCATCGAGCGCCCCGCAGGGTACGACTACGAGGGGGTCGAGGAGCGGCCGGTGACCGTCGCGCCCGCCCAGACCACCCCCATCACCGGGCAGGACTTCCTGCTGACCCAGCGCCCGGACGTGGCAGGGACGGCGACGGCCTGCGGCGAGCCCGTGGGCGGCGTGACGGTGACGCTCACCGGTCCCGGCGGGAGCACCGAGTCCACGGTGACCGACGGGTCCGGCGCGCACCGGTTCGCGGGTCTCACGGAGGGCGACTACTCGGTCGAGGCCGATGTGCCCGTCGGGCACACGGCGGTCGGGTCGACGACCCGGGACGTGACCATCGCCGCCGATGTCGATGTCGAGGACGTCGACTTCGTTTTCTCCAGGCCCACCGCGGTCGTGGGCACCGTGACCGGCCCGGGCGGCGATCCGCTGGGCGGGGTCCGGCTCACGGTCACGCCCGAGGGCGACTCGCCCCGGCAGGCGGCCACGGCCGAGGACGGCACGTACAGCGTCGGCGATCTGCCGCCCGGGACCCACACCGTGGCGATCGCCGCCCCGGCGGGTTACGAGGTCGACGGCGAGGACGAGCGGACCGTGTCCAACACTGGGACCTGCAGCGACGCGGTCGCGGACTTCGCGCTGGTCGAGGCGGACGAGCCCGGGGACCCGGGCGACGCCGGCACCGGTGACCCCGCGCCCGGCGATTCCGGTCCCGGCGAGCCGGCTCCGGGTGCCGACCCGGGCGAGGATCCCACCGGCGGTCCCTACGACGGTGAGTACGAGGGTGAGTACATCGGGGACGACCTGCCGGGTACCGGCATGAACCTGTGGCTCGGGATCGCCGCGGCCGTGTTCCTGCTCGGAGGGGGCGCGGTCATGATCGCGGCGGCGCGGGCGGAGCGGAGTGAGGCGTCCGATCCGCTGTTCTGAGAGGCGTTGAGCGGCAAGGGGAGGGCGGGGGGGGGGGGCCCGCCGCCCCCGGGGGGGGGGGGGGGGCGCGGGGGGCGCGAGGGGCAGGGGGGGGTTCGGCGCCCGCTCCGTTGTCCTGCGCGGCGTGCCGCGCCCCGGGGCGGCCGGGCGGGCGGCCCCGCCCTCCCCTGTCGTTCGGAGCGTCAGACGCTCGGCCATTCGTCCTCGGTGCGGCGGGCGCGGCGGATCATGATCCAGCCGGCCGCGGCGGCGGCGAGGGCGACCGCTGCGAGGGTGCTGTAGAGGATCGCGGAGCCGCCGGTCACGGGCAGGGCGCTGCCGGTGTACTCGTCGGAGGTGTCGGGGTCGGTCCCGGGGTCGGTCAGTGCTTCGGAACCGCTCGAGCTCGGGTCGGGATCCGGGTCTGGATCAGGGTCGGGGTCAGGGCCCGGGTCGGTGCTCGGGTCCGGTTCAGGGGACGGGCCGGGAGGTGTGCCGGTGTTGGTGACCGTGCACCGGATGTCGTCGCCGACCTTCACGTTCACGACCTGGGAGGTGCCGCCGCCGGAAGGCAGGGACGCGTCGTCCTCGCCGTTGTTCGTGCACACCCAGTCCTGGGTGTAGGTCGAGAGGTCGGTGGCGCCTTCGGCGGTCTCGGCGAGCGTGTAGTCGCGCCCGCCCGGGGCCGCGAGGACCGTCTGCGACTCGATCTTGCCGGAGTCGCCGCCGTTCGTGGAGCCCTCGCCGATGACCAGGCCCGACTCGTCCTCGATGGACATGGCGAAGGAGTCGTCGCCGTCGGTCTTGTCGACCACGGTCTTGTCCATGCCGACCTTCGCGGTGAGGATGCCGAACGCGACGCCCTGCACGGCGTTCGCGGTCCGGTCGAGGAAACTGATCGACGTGGAGACGGGGGCGACGGAGTAGACGATGATCTCGTCGACCGGGAGTCCTCCCGCGGTGTTGCCGTTGCAGGTGACCGTGGTGGTGCCGATGCCGGTGAACGCGCCGCCGCACGCGGGCTGCGCGTCCGGCATGGTCGCCCGAGCGAGCTCCTCGATGGGCTGGTTCGACTCGAACGTCAGGCCCTCTTGGCGGTTGGTGGTCTCGGCGTCGGCCATCACGATGCCGTAGCCGTCGACGGCGGCGCCGGACGGGCCGGTGACGACCAGGTCCTGGATGACGAGCGTGCCGAGGTCGCCGGACGCACCGGTCCCGGCGTCCACCTGCTGGTAGAGCGCGGGCTTGCCGGGCGTGCCGGTGTAGACGGTGTTGCCGATCGGGGCTTTGGCGTACGTGGGGAAAGCGGTCGGCTTGAGCACGCGGTAGCCGTTCACGCCCGGGGTGAACTTGAAGGTGAACGTCATCGTGTAGTCGGGGGTCAGCTCGATCGTCATCGGCTGCCCGGCCGCGCTCATCGCGGTCGCCTGGTCGAAGCCGCTCATGTCGATCCAGCAGATCGTGTTGGCGTACGGACCGCCCGAGCCGTACCCGCATCCTGTGGTCTGCGCCGCCGCCGGAGTCCCGAAGAGGGCCCCGGCGGCGACGAGGGCGAACGCCGTCGCCAGTCTGGCAAAAATCTTCACTGTGAAAGTCCCTGCGTGATCGCTGGAGAAACTGGAGATACCGGTACGAGCGACATCGACTGTCGCATGTGTCCGATCAGTCCGGCCAGCATAAGGGACTGCGCAGGTCGCAAGCGTCATCTCGGCGTCGTGCCGAGCGGGAAAACGACGAACGGGCCGCCCGAGGGCGGCCCGTGTCGCGTGGCCGGTCAGACCGCGAGGTACTGCTCGAGGTCGTCCAGGATCATGCCGGCGGCGGTGACGCCGATGCCGGTCATCCAGACCTCGTCGTCGACCTGGTGGGCCTTGCCGTCCTGGACGGCGGGAATGGACTGCCAGAGCTCGCCGCCGGTGTAGTCGGCGAGCATCGCCTCGCCGTCGGTGCCATACGCGCAGTAGAAGATCACGTCGCCGCCCACGGTGTCGAGCTCCTCGGCGGAGACCTCGCCGAAGCGCCGGTCCTCGGCGCCGTTCAACTGCTGCAGCTCGGGACGGGCCAGGCCGGTGTCGCCGAGGACGATGCCGGAGAAGGAGTCCGGGCCGTAGAAGCGGATCTGGTCGGGCATGAAGCGGACCAGGCTCACCTCGGTGGCGAGGGCGTCGCCGAGGGAGGTGCCGAACTCGGCGGCGCGGGTCTCGTAGTCGGCGAGGAGCTGCTTCGCCTCCTCGCCCTTGCCGAGGGCGTCGCCGTCGAGGAGGAAGTTCTCCTTCCAGGTGACGCCGACCTGCTCGGTGAACACGGTCGGGGCGATCGCGTTCAGCTCGTCGTAGAAGGCCTCCTGGCGGAACTTCGAGCCGAGGATCAGATCCGGCTCCAGGGCCTCGATGGCCTCCAGGTCGGGTTCGGCGGTGGTGCCCACGACCGCGACGCCGGAGAGGTCGCCGAGGTAGGTCGGCAGCTCGGTCTCGCTCGCGCGGGCCGCGCCGACCGGGGTGACGCCGAGGGAGAGCGCGGTGTCGATCTTGTCGGTGTCGAGGACGACGACGCGCTGGGGCTCGGCGGGGATCTCGGTGGTGCCCATCGCGTGCGCGATGGAGCGGGTCTCACCTTCGGCGTCGTTGCGTTCGGCGGCGGGGTCAGAGGTCCCGCAGGCGGCCAGCGCGACCGCGCAGGCCGAGGCGAGGCCGGCGGCCAGGAGTGCTCTTCTCATTTCGGGTTCCTTTCGTCAACAGCAGGTAGATGAGGTAGGCGCCGCCGAGCGCGGCGGTGAGGACCCCGGCGGGCATCTGGTAGTCGCCGAAGGCGGTGCGGCCCAGCCAGTCCGCGAGGACGAGGAGGATGGCGCCGGTGAGGGCGGAGGCGAGGAGCGGCGGGCGGGAGGTGCGGGCGAGGCGGCGGGCGATCTGGGGCGCGGCGAGGGCGACGAACTCGACGGCGCCGACCTGCGAGACGGCGGCGGAGGCGAGGACGACGCCGAGGACGGCGAGGCCGAGGCGCCGCCCGGTGACGCGGACGCCGATGCCGGTGGCCGTGGGGTCGTCCAGGTCGGTGGTGTCGAGGGCGCGCTGGGCCCAGACGAGGAAGGGCAGGGCGAGGAGGAGGAAGACGCCGAGGAATCCGGCCTCGGTCCAGCCGCGCCCGGCGAGGGTGCCGATGAGCCAGATCTGGGCGCGCTGGGCGTCGATGGCGTCCGCGGCGAGCAGGAGGATCTGCGTTCCGGACTTGAGGAGCACGGCGACGGCGACGCCCGCGAGGACGAAGCGCGGCGCGGAGAGCGAGCCGCGGGCGGCGACCATGAGGACGATCGCGGCGGCGGCGAGGCCGCCGGTGAGGGCGGCCGGGGCGAGGAGGGCGTATGAAAGGCCGGCGGTGAGCGCGAAAGTGGCGGCGAGGCCGGCGCCGGCGGTGACGCCGATGATGTCGGGGCTGGCGAGGGGGTTGCGGGCGACGGACTGGATGAGGGCGCCCGCGATGCCGAGGGCGCCCCCGGCGGCGACGGCGAGGACCGTGCGGGGCAGGCGGAGCACCTCGATGGTGCGGTCATAGCCCGTGGTGCCGGTGAGGGTGGCGATCGTGTCCGCGAAGGTGATGTAGGTGTCGCCCAGGCAGAGTGCGGCCGTGACGGCCCCGAGGAGGGCGACGAGGAGCAGGACGCACACGGCGGCGCTGCGGCGGTGCATGGTCACGGAGAGGGCGCCGGAGCGGAGGACGGTGCGGCCGGGGAGGCGCAGCGCGCGGTGCTCGGGCGGCGTTTCGGTGCGGGTCATCGGGACACCGCAGGGGCGGGGGTGAGCGCGACGCGTTTGCATCGCTTCGAGAGGCGGGAGGGCGTGTTGTCGTTGTGGGTCATGCGGTCACGGTCCTTGCGCGCCTTACCAAGGCGATGAGGAGTGGGGCGCCCAGACATGCGCAGATGATGCCCGCCGGGGCTTCGCCGGGGACGATGACGCGGCCGATGACGTCGGCGGTGAGCAGCATGCAGGGGCCGAGCATGAGGCTCAGGGCGATCTGGGCGCGGTGGGTCGCGCCGACGGCCCAGCGGGCGAGGTGCGGGATGGCGAGGCCGATGAAGCCGATCGGCCCGGCGGCGGCGACGGCAGCGCCCGTGAGGAGCGCGACCGTGATCGCGGCGGCGGCGCGGGTGAGGCCGACGCGGTGGCCGAGCCCGGCGGCGGCCTCGTGCCCGAGCTGCAGGCCGTCGAGGCTGCGGGCGGCCAGGAGCGCGAGTGCGATGCCGCCCAGGAGGAACGGGGCCATGCCCCAGGCGACCTCGGCGTCGCGTCCGGCGAGGGAGCCAACGGCCCAGAAGCGGTACTGGTCGAAGGAGTGCACGTCCGTGGCGAGCACCGCGTAGACCATCGCGGAGAGGCTCGCGTCGAGCGCGGCGCCGCAGAGCGCGTACGTGACCGTGCCGCCGCCGGTGTTCCGGGCGGCGACCGTGGAGACCGCGTAGCCCACGAGCCCGGCGGCGAGGGCCCCGGCGATGCCGAGCCACACGTACTGGCCGATGCCGGTGAGGCCCAGGACGCTGAGGCCGATGACGACGCCGAGGCTGGCGCCGGCGGCGACGCCGAAGATGCGCGGGTCGGCGAGGGGGTTGCGGGTGAGGGTCTGCATGAGGACGCCGGCGACGGCGAGGCCGGCTCCGGCGAGGAGGCCGACGGCGGTGCGGGGCACGCGCTGGTCCCAGACGACGGCGGCCGCGATGGGGTCGGCGTGGGTGAGGCCGTGCCAGACTTCGACGGGGGTGAGGTCGCGGGCGCCGATCGCGAGCGAGGCGATCACGATGAGGCCCAAGGCGATCGCGGCGGCGGCGATGGTGAGGGCGCGCCCGCGCGCGGTCCGGGCGGGTCGCGGTCTTGAGAGGCGCGGTCTTGAGAGGCGCGGTCTCGAGAGGTGCAGACGGGCGGCGGGGAAGGGCACGCCCTAGAGCATAGGGGAGCCTAACCTAATGGGAAAACGTCGTGTGCGGAATGTGATGTGCGCTCTCGAAGGCGCAGGTCATTCGGGGTAGCGGATGCCGGCGGCGACGGCTTTGACCGCTTCGAAGCCCTTGCGCTCGAACGGGTCGCGGACCTCGACGGCGAGGCCCGGTTCGATGAGGCGGGCGATCTCACGCTCGCTCGCGAAGCCGTCGTCGCCGAAGTCGTTCGGGATCCAGTCGTCGCCGCGCTCGTGGTACTCGACCAGGAACTCCTTGAGCGCCTTGAGGTCCTTGAGCCGGGGCGCTCGCATGACCTGCACCTGGAGGTCCACGCGCCAGGAACCGGGCTCGACCTCGGTCTCCCACACGCGCTGCGTGCAGTCGACGCCCTCCCACTCGGTCACGAAATCCGAAGGCGTGCCGAGGTCTTCGGGCAGGTACGTGAGGGCGAGGCCGTCCAGGCGCGATTCAGTGCCGCTGATCGTCATGCCGCGATCGTACCCATCTGCCTCCGTGGGAAACCGGACTTGGCGACACACAAGCCGCATGCGCCTGGATGTCCACATCGGGATGATTTCGTAAGTTTGCAGTGTCCTGTGGGTAAAAGATTGTCTTCGCCCCTTGCGCGGCAATGACATCCCATGATTCGATGATTCACGAGTGAACAACGCATTCACGTGCGCCGTTCCCGCCCGTCCCCCTGAATCCGCCGGTCACTCCCCCACAGGAGCCTCCATGCAAGCAGTCCAGCGCGCCGCGAAGCGTGCCGCCGCCCTCGCCGCGGCCGCCTCGCTCGCCGTCATCACCGTGCTCGTCTTCGACGTCGCGCCCGCCGAGGCCGTGCGGCCCCCGGGCATTCCCTCGCTCTCGACCGCGCAGTCCGAGCTCGGGCAGCTCACGGTCGCGAACGAGTCGAACGGCGACTCCTACGACCGCGACCTCTTCCCGCACTGGTCCTCCGTGGGCGGCGGCTGCACCGCCCGCCAGTACGTGCTCAAGCGCGACGGCCAGAACGTCGAGACCGGCTCCGACTGCCAGCCCGACTCCGGCAACTGGCAGTCCGACTTCGACAACACCTGGACCACCACGGTCTCGAACGCCACGGTCGATCACGTCGTGGCCCTCTCCGAGGCCTGGGCCTCCGGCGCGAGCCAGTGGACGACCGCGCAGCGCGAGGACTTCGCGAACGACATCAGCTCGCCGCAGCTGTGGATCGCCACGACCTCGATCAACTCGACCAAGGGCGACAAGGACCCGGCCGAGTGGCTGCCGCCGAACACCTCGGTGCGCTGCGACTACGTCAAGGCCTGGACGCACGTCAAGTACCTGTACGACCTCTCCGTGAACTCCGCGGAGAAGACCGCCATCCAGTCCGCGTTCAACACCTACTGCTAGGCGAGCAGAACGGCGGGCGGCCGCGGGGCGGGGGGGGGGGCGCGGGGTGGGGGTAGGCCGGCGGCGGGGGTGGCGGGCGGGGGGGGCCCCGC
>NZ_JAPZVQ010000002.1:479880-568636 GCF_027622945.1 Glycomyces lechevalierae
CGCCACCCGGGCCGCGTCCACCCCCTCCGGCTCGGCGCGCAGACGGGGGGCCGCCCTCGTCGAGGTCGGCCGCCGTCGTGTTCGTCTAAGCCGTGAGCAGGGAGATCAGGCCGGTGATCCCCGCGAGGCCGAGGGCCACGATGCCGAGGATGAGGCCCGTGGTCGCCACGCCCTTGCCCGAGACGCCGCCCTGGGCGGCCCGGATCTGGCGCTTCGCGTACGCGCTCAACCCGACCGAGCCGATGCCGAACAGCGCCACCGACATGAAGAAGGTGAGCCCGGCCCACGGGTTGAAGGCCGCGCTGATCAGGCCCGGCACGGCGCCGCAGACGCCGGCGATGCCGGCGACGAGTGAGCCGATGGCCGGGCCCGACGGGATCGGCTTGAGCTTGGGGAAGAAGAGGTAGTAGCCGTCGACCATGGCAGGTGCGGGGACTGCCATCGGCTGCCAGACGGGCTGCATCGGATGCATGGGGTACGGCTGCTGGTACTGCGACGGCGCGTAGCCGTGGACCGGCGGGGCGGGCGGCGCCTGGGGAGGCGGCGGCTGCATGTGAGGTTGGTACGGGTCCTGCGCGGTCACGCCACCAGACTAGCCGCCTCGAAGGGATCTCGCGACCTCGGAGAAGTACTCGTCCACCTCTTTGGTGTCGTAGCCGCGCATGGTGAGTTGGAAGCCGAGGTTGGTGAGGGAGTCGGGGTGCGGCGGCGCGCCGGCCTCGGTCGCGCGCCTGATGCGGGCAACGGCCAGATCGACTTGGGCTCGGTCGTATCCGCGGAAACGGACAGAGAAGAAGGGGTTCTCCATACGTCACAGTCTGCCAGGTGTGCACCACTCAGTGGGATCGCCCCGGCCCCGATCAAATTTCGACGGTCATAACAACTCGTAACGGCCACAAGTTAAGTGAGGACACGCCTCATCCATTTCACTTGATGCCGAATTGTCCGCGAGAAGGGTGCGACCAGTCCCGTTGCGGCGTCCGCGTCCGCTTCCGACACCGCCCCGGGCGCGAACGCGGCGGCGTTCACGAGGCGCGGCAGCGGGCCGATGTCCGCTTTGAGGGCGGAAAGGCGCACTGCGGCCTCTTCGGCGTTCGCATGGTCGGGGATCTTGACACCCGCCCGCGCGGCCTCCGCCAGCACCTCGGCCCAGGCCCCCGCGACCCGCTCCGCGGGTGTGCCGGTGCGGAGCCGGCGTCGGCGCCGCAATGCCCGGCGGGCCTTGAGCGCCAGGGGAACGCAGGCCAGCAGCAGCGCGGCCGCCGCGTACCAGACCCAGCGCGGGATCCCCGCGTCCTCCTGCCCGGCCTCCTCGTTGAAGTCGCCGTCCTGCTCCAGCGCCTCGTCGTTGAAATCCTCGGCCTCACCGCCGCCGCCCTCGGCCTCCTCGGGGCTCGGCGTCTCCTCCTCCATCTTCTCGAGCGTGTCCTCCGGCGGGATCGGCGCGACCCCGGCGGCCGGCATCGGGTCGAAGCGGACCCACCCGGGCCCGTCGAACGCGACCTCCGGCCAGGCCTGGCCCTGCGCGGCCGTCACCGTGCTCGACCCGGCGGGCACGTCGAAGCCGACCACGACCCGGCTCGGCAGGCCGACCATGCGCGCGATGATCGCGTACGAGGCGGCGAACTGCTCGCTCGTGCCGGTCTGGCCGCCCGCGGTCACGGGGCTGCCGAGGAAGAACCCGAGGGCGGGCAGGTCGTGCCCGGAGGGCGCCTCGGGGTCGAACGCGTAATGCTGCGAGAGGAAGTCCGCGAGCCCTTGGGCGCGTTCGTAAGGCGTGTCGAAGGTGGTGTTGATGTACTCGGCGATCTGGGTCATGATCTCGGGCGGCGCGGGCGGCAGGGTGACCGTGGCCGGGTCCGAGAGGTCGGGGCGGGCCGTCTCCACGCCGGTCGGCTCGGGGACCAGCGCGGAGTCGACGTGGAAGCTCGTGCCCGTGGCGAGGCCGTCCGGGGTGAGCAGGCATTTCGTGTAGAGATTCACGGCGATCGGCAGATCGGTGACGCCCGCGGGGTCGGCGGCGGCGGGCACGAGCTTGCCGCCCAGCTCGATGATCTCGACGTCGGCCGAGTAGGTGGCCTCGCCGGCGCCCGGGATCACGGTGCCGGCGGTGCGGAAGTCGCCTTCGGCCTGCCAGGTGGTGCCGTCGTATTTCGTGAGCACTGCCAGGCGCATCCACGCGTCCGCGCTCGTGTCCGCCTTGAACAGCTCCTGATCGGGGAACTGGGCCCACTGAGCGATGCGCACGAGCGGGTTCAGGTCGATGTCCGTGAGCTGCGGCGGCTCCACGTACTCGCGCGGGTCGCCCGGACTGGTCGTCACGAGCCGGGCGGCGGCCGGGCCGAGGACCGCGACGGCCGCGAGCAGCACTGTGGTCGTGACGACCGCGCCCATCAGGGCGGGCGTGCGCGAGGGCGCCTGGCCCTCCACGGTGGCGTCCCGGTCGGGGCGGCGCTCGGGCGGCGCGGCGGTCACCGCGAGCGCGGCGGCCGCGAGCACGCAGAACGCGACCGCGAACAGCGGTCCCGCGTCGGCGTTCGGACCCACGAGGTACAGGCCCGCGCCGTACAGGAGGGTCGGGGGGAGGCAGCCGAGGAGCGTGCGGCCGTATCGGATCGCGAACTCGCACGAGAGGGTCGCGGCGAGCCAGGTCAGGAAGACCGGCACGACGACCGTGTCCGGCACCGGCTCCACCGGGATGAGCGCGGTCAGCGTGCGCGGCACGGCGTTCACGAGCGCGTCGACGATCGTGGTGCCGAGCGGGTCCGTGCCGTCGCTCGTGAGCACGATCGCCCCGAGCAGGTACGCGGCCAGGCCCGTCGCCGAGAGGCTCGGGGCCAGGAACGAAGGGCGGTTGCGGAGCGCGAAGCCGATCGCGAACGCCCCGAACGCGGCCCCGGCGACCAGCAGCAGGAGCGTCTGGCCGTGGTAGACGCGGGCCGCGACGGCGCCGGCGACCACGCACATGAGGGTGAGGCAGGCGGCGACCGTGGCGACGCGGAGGCGGTAGCGGGTGCGGCGGCCGCGCCGCGCCGGCGCTGCGATTCCGGGGGCGCTCACAACCGCGTCCCGCCGTTGTTCCAGGCCGCGGCGAACTGCTCGCCGTCGGCGGCGCGGATCGTCGGCACCCCGCCCGCGAGCGACGCGGAGGTCGGCAGGCCGTGCGCGAGGTGCACGGCGATCACGGTCGGGTAGGCGCGCTTGAGGACCGCGAGCCGGTCCGTGGGCGGCTCGGTCCCGGTGATCCACACGAGCGTGTCCCCGTAGCGGGCGGAGGAGAGGCGGGAGACATACGCGCCCAAGCCATCAGAGGCGTTCGGGGCGAGCTCGGCGAGGAGGTCCCCGTACGAGTCGCGCCCGGCCCCGGAGACGACCGCGCCGGAGGCCGGCACGAGCGCGGCGTGGTACTCGGCGCGGAAGCAGGCGGTGAGGATCGAGTACGCGGCCTCGCAGGCGGCCTCGAAGGGATCTGGCTCGGGCCAACTGTCGGCTCTGTCGTCGATCGCGATCGCAACCGTGGGGAGCGAGGTGTCGAGGTGCTCCTTCACCATGAGCTTGCCGATGCGCGCGGAGGTGCGCCAGTGGACGTGCCGCAGCTCGTCGCCGATCACGTACTCGCGCAAGGCATGGAACGTGAGCGAGCCCTGCTCGACCTTGTCGGCGGTGCCTTCGAGGGAGCGGGCGAGGCCGTCGGGGGTGCGGCCGAGCTGGTGGAGCCGCGGGTGGATCCACAGGCGGCCGGTGCCGCCGAAGTTCCCGGCCGTGGCGGCCAGGCCGAGGAGGTCGCGCTTGCCGATGCTCAACGGCCCGGCGTCGACCACGCCCCGCCGCTCGGCCTGGATCGCGTAGCTCGCCCCGGCGCTCTTGCCGGGACGCAGGCGCGCCAACGGGATCGCGACGCGGCGGGTCTCGATCCCCTGCGGGGCGCCGTAGGCGTCCACGGCGCGGGCGTTCACCGAGCGCCAGCGCCCCGCGTTGCGCACGTTCAGATTGACGTGGGCGGTGTGGCCCACCGAGATCCGGTCGGGCGTGACCGAGCGTTCGACTTCGAGGCGCGGCTTCGCGGCGATCACCGAGCCGGCCGCCACGCACGCGAGGGCCGCGGCGGCGCCGAGGGTCGCGAGCTCCGGGTAGCCCCAGAGCCAGCCGGCGGCGAGCAGCGCGACGGCCGCGATCGCGAGCGCGACCCCGCGGCCGGTGATCGGCACGGCCAGAGCGAGGTTCGCAAGCCTCTCACCAGCCAAAATGGACTTCTGGGCCTCGCCCGGTCCGGCTCCGGCGGCCCGACCGGACTCGCTCATGCCGCCGAGGCCGGCAGCGGGACGGGGACCTGCTCGAAGGCGTCGGCGACGATCGCCGCGCCCGTGGTGCCGCGCATCGCGGCGTCGGGCGCGAGCTGGATGCGGTGCGTGAACACCGGTCCGGCGAGGGCCTTCACGTCCTCCGGGATGATGTAGGTGCGGCCCTGCGAGAGCGCGAACACGCTTGCGGCCCTGGTCAACGCGATGAGACCGCGCGGACTGACGCCCACGGCCACCTGCGGGTGGTTGCGGGTCGCGTTCGCGAGCTGCACGAGGTACGCGTACAGCGGCTCGGCGATGTAGACGTGCTTCGCCATCTCCGCCATCTGCGCCACCGTGTCCGTGTCGACCACGGGCGACAGGTGCTCGGGGCTGCGCTGGTGGGTGCCGCGCAGGACCTCGATCTCGGCGGCCTCCACGGGGTAGCCGACCGAGAGCTTCACGAGGAAGCGGTCGAGCTGGGCCTCGGGAAGGCGGTAGGTGCCGTCCATCTCGACGGGGTTCTGAGTGGCGACCACGAGGAACGGCTGCGGCACCTGGTGCGGGTTGCCGTCCACGGTGACGCGGCCTTCCTCCATGACCTCGAGCAGCGCGGACTGCGTCTTCGGGCTGGCCCGGTTGATCTCGTCGGCGATCACGATGTTCGCGAAGACCGGGCCGGGGTGGAACTCGAACGCGCCGCTGGCCTGGTTGAAGATCGTCACGCCCGAGACGTCGGACGGCAGCAGGTCCGGCGTGAACTGGATGCGCCGCCACTGGCCCGACACCGCCGCCGCGATGGTGCGGGCGAGCGTGGTCTTGCCGGTGCCGGGCACGTCCTCGAGCAGGATGTGGCCCTGGGCGAACATCGCGGTCAGCGCGAGGCGCACCACTTCCTGTTTGCCGAGCACGACGGTGTCGACCGCCGAGGCCAGCGCCTCGAAGGTCGCGGCGAACTGCTCGGCCTGCGCGGCGACGAGCTGGACCGGCTGCTGCTGAATATGCCTAGGCACGCGCAGCGGGTGGGTCTGCTCGGTGTCGTGCATAAGTCATCTCTCTGCTCTATCCGCAGTCGCGGAGGGCGCCGACGGAGTTCTTGCCTTCGCCGTCGATGTTGAACCAGGCGAAGGGGATGTAGGCCTTGTCGTTGTTGCCGTAGTTGATGCGGATCCAGATGTTGGTGGCGTCCTTGCCCGGGTGGTAGTCGTGGTATCCGTCGCCCTCCTCGCCTCGGGGGACGACGTTGATGCCGGTCGTGGTGCACGCCGAGGTGAAGCGGTCGCCGGTGTTGACGTAGCCGAGACGGCCGGTCGCGTTGGGACTGGAGTAGACCGCCACACCGTCCTTGCCGCCGCCGCTGGAGTTCGCCGTGTTGCAGTAGTCCGTGTCCATCTCCGAGCAGCCGAAGTAGACCTCGCCCCAGATGTCCTGGGTGTGGACCGTGACGGTCTCGGAGGCGGCGGTGCCCACGGCGTTCGTGACCTCGATGCGGAGGTCGTGGTCGGTCGAGGCGTAGTGCTGGTCGGTGGTCATGGACCCGTCGCAGGCCTCGGTCACCTCCGCGGCGGTCGCGGTGGACCGGTACAGCTTGCAGGTGGCCTCGCCGCCGCCGTCGTCGAAGGTGAAGTCGAGCGTCATCTGGCTCGTCGTGCTCGAGTTGCCGGTGAGCGTGATCTGCGGCGCGACCATGGTGTTCGACGTGGTCGTCGCCGGTTCGGACTCGCCCGCCTCGTTGACCGCGACCACGGAGACGTTGACCTGCTCGCCGTTGCTGAAGCCCGAGACGCGGGTCTTGGTCGTGTTGCCGTCGACCTCGACGGTCTGGGATCCGGCCCGCACGATGTACTTCTCGATCGGGCGGCCGTTGTGGGACGGCTGCTCCCAGGTGACATCGATCGATCCGGCCTCGTTCGAGGCAGTCTCGGCGAGCGGGTTCGTGGGAGCATCCGGCACGTTGAACGGCGTCACCGAGTTCGACGGGGCCGAGGGTGATGAAGCCGCCGCTCCGGCGAGGGTCGTCACCTGGAAGACGTAGCCGACGCCGTACTCAAGGGTCCCTTCGGGAACAGTGAAGGTGGTCGAGTCGGACTGGCCGACCACGACCTGCTTCCCGGAGGCGATGGCCTCGACCTGGTAGCCGGACACGTCGTTGCCCTGGCCGTTGGCCTCGTCCCACTTCACGGTGACGGTGCCGTCGTTGTTCGCGGTCGCCTCGACGCTGCCGACCGGGTCGGGGACCTCGGCGGACGGCGTGATGGACGGCGACGTCGCGGTGTCGCCCTGGCCTTCGGCATTGTGGGCGGTCACGTTGAAGGTGTACGGGGTGCCGTTCTCGAGGTCACTGATCTCCAGGACGCGCTGGTCCGGGGCGATCTCCCAGGTCTGGCCCGCGCCTTCGATCGTGTACTTGGTGAGCGCGGAGCCGTTGTTCGGCGCGGCGTCCCAGGACAGGTTGATGAGGCCGTCGCCGACGGTGCCGCGGAGGTTCGTGACCGCGCCGGGCGGGCCGATCTCGGGGGCGGACTCGTCGCTGCCATCCTCGTCTCCTTCGTCGCCGTTCTCCTCTTCGTCTTCCGGCGGGGCGTTGCCGCCGAGGATGTCGTCGCGGTCCTTCTCGGCCTGGCGGGCGTTGCCGTCGGAGGAGACGACCACGGCCGCGTTCGTGTTGACCGCGTTCGCGAAGAGGGTGTCGCCGGTGTGGTAGAGCTCGACGGGGCCGCCGCCCGCGTCGATCTCGATGCGGTCGAGCTCCTTGCCGTCGAGGTCGTAGACCCAGACGAGGCCGGAGGCGCCGTCCGGGACGTAGATGCGCTGGTGGAACTCGACGGAGGCGCCGAGCAGGTTCGAGGGCGCCGCGTCGATCGAGAAGTGCTTGGACTCGTTGTCGTTGACGGTGACGATCGAGGGTGGGTCGGTGACGGTGACCGAGGCGATCGTGCCGGGGCTCGACTCGGCGGTCTCGGCGGGGCCGACGAGCTCGACATCGGTCTCGGAGCGGCGGCCGTCGGCGCGGATCGTCGTCATCTTCTTGGCCGTGGAGTTGAGCACGGCCACGCCGTCGCCGAGGACGGTGAGGGCGAGCTCCTGGCGCGGCTCGGCCACGACCTCGGTCGCGACGGTCCTGGCGCCCGCCTCCTTCGGCTCGATCTGGACGATCGTGCCTTCGCGGGGGACGCCGATCCAGAGCTTCCCGGCCGAGTCGAACGCGCCGCCGGTGAGGCCGGCGGGGAACTGCAGCGGGTCGCCGATCGCGGTGAGCGAGCTCGGGTCGACCTGGTTGACCAGACCCTGGGTCTGGTCGATAATGAACGCGCCCTCATCGGCGAGCGCGAGTCGCACGCCTTCGCCGGGGGCCGTCTCGGCCTCGCCGGTGAGTTCGAGGGTGGAGAGGTCGATCGCGGAGACCTTGCCGGAGGCGATCTCGCGCAGCAGGAGGTGCGAGTCGGTCTGGACGATCTGGACTTCGTTGCCCGCCGCGTCGGTGAGCGGGAAGCGCACGTCGGTGGCGGCGGTGAGGCCGTTGACGCGGGCGATCTCGCCGGCCGGGGTGGTCCACAGCCACAGGCTCTCGTCCTGGAGCTCGCTGTCGCGGCTGAACGCGCCGGTGCCGAGAAGCGTCGCGACGAGCGCTCCGACGAGCACCACCGGCAGGCCTATCGCGATGAGCAGGCCCTTGACGTTGAGCCGTCGGGCGTCGACGTTGCGAGTGGTCATAAGGGGGAAGTCCTCTGCGGGGTCAGCTATGCCGGTTGTGGGGCGCGAGCGCCAGAAGGGCCCCTGCTGGTGCCTCGGGGTGCGGCACGCGAATCCGAGCCTAATTCGTCAGCGCAATCAGGACTAGGCTGCCATTGTCACAAACAGGTATCGGTCTGGGGTGGCCCAAAGTGGCCCGAGTCGGTCAGGTTACCGGCGCGTACGGCAACACGAATTCATGGCTCGCAAGCGTCGCCAGGGACGGCGAAAAGTGTCCTATGAACACAAAGGGGCGGTGCGCTGAGCGCACCGCCTACGTCGTCTGCCTGTGTGTGCCTTCTCGGTGACTGCCTGACGGTCACCGTCTCCTGTCTTCGCATGGGCGCTTCGCTAGGCGGCCTCGCCGAGCTCGAGGACGCCTGCGCGGCGGGTGCGGGCGACGCCCGCGAGCGCCAGGATCTCCTGGGCCACATGCGCCTCGGCGAGCTCGCCGGGGGTGTAGACCGGGGCGTCCATGCCCGCCGTCGCCTCGCGGATCGCGAGCTGCGACTGCGTGAGCTTCCCGGACGCGGCGATCACCGGGAGTCCGAGGTTCCTCAGGTGCAGCGCGCCGTAGCGGGCGCCGGCGGCGTCGGCCGCGGCGAGGACCACGCCGTCGACGAGCTCGCGCACGAGCGGGTGCTCGAGGAGCGCGGAGGTCTCGGCCTGGAGGATGCCGTCGGCGATCTCCATGACCACGGCGTCGACGTCGTGCGCGGCGGCGTGGTGGTAGAGCGTCTGGGCGAGCTCGGCGAGCTCGGGCACCGGGATGCCCGCGGTCGTCGGGTAGCCGCCGTCGGTGAAGTCCGCCGCGACGACCGCGCCGGAGTCGCGGAACATCCACGGGTCGCCCCCGGCGCCGGTGCCGGTGATCTTGATGCCGGCGACGCGGCGGCCGCCGCGCGACAGGCCGCGGATCACGCTGGCGGCGGTGGTGGACTTGCCGGCGTTCATGGAGGTGCCCACGACGCAGACCACCGGCGGGTGGTCGCCGAGGCCGAACGGCGCGAGGACGCTGTAGCGCCGCAGGTCGATCGGCACGCCCTCGCGGTCGGCGAGGATGCCCAGGGGCTCCAGCCGGGTCGGGGGGCGCATGTCGCCGTGGCGCGAGAGGACCTCGCCCGCGACGCCGCCGGCGGCGACGAGGTCCACGGACGTGCCGAGGACCTCGGGCACGCGGGACTCGTACTGGTCGGGCGCGTAGCGCTCGCCGAAGGCCAGGAGGATCTCGTCCCCGGGGTAGATGGCGGCCTTGCGGCCGCTGGCGAGCTCGAGCCAGTTGTGGTGCCCGATCGCGTCGACCCGCGCGGCCAGGATGTGGCCGGGTCGGGGGGCGCATCCGTCGACCAGGGTCAGCCCGGGGGATGTCAGGTCGACATTCCGGACCGCGTAGGCGACTTTGAGCCGCGTGGCGAGCTCAGCGGAGAACTCACGAATGCGCATGCACACTCCAAAAAGGACAGAAAGGGTCAGCGGGAAGCACCCGCTTGAATGGAAGTACACCAGTGGTGCAGAACGTGACCATGGTGGTTTAGCGCAACGATCGCTGCGCTGTTGATGGACGAATATTACGGCCTGTGGTCAGGCTTGTAAAGAGTGGATCAGGTAAAACTGCGGCGGCGCCGGAGTGAACCTCCGACGCCGCCGCAATATCAGCTTCTACCTGCGAGAACTCACAGTTCGCGAGCCCTCCCCGCGACGTCCCCGATGACGATGACGGACGGGTGGTGCGCTTCGGTGACGCCGAGGTCGGCGAGGGCGCATTCGCGGACGGTCTGGTTCTTCGTCGTCGCGTTCTCCACGATCCGCACCGGGGTCTCGGGGGCGCGGCCGCCCTCGATGAGCGCCGCGGCGATCGCGGCCCGGTTCTTGACGGCCATGAGCAGCACGATCGTCCCGTTCCCGGCGCCCAGCGCGGTCCAGTTGACCTTGCTCTGCGGGCCCGGCGGCACATGGCCGGTGGCGACGGTGAAGTCGTGCACGACGCCGCGCTCGGTCACGGGGACACCGGCGGCGGCCGGTCCGGCGATGGAGGAGGAGAGGCCCGGGACGACCTCGACGGGCACCCCGGCCTCGAGGCACGCGTCGAGCTCTTCGGCGCCGCGGCCGAAGACGAACCCGTCGCCGCCCTTGAGCCGCACCACGAACTTGCCTTCGAGGGCGCGCTCGACCATGACGGCGTTGATCTGCTCCTGGGTGGTGTGCCGCCCGTACGGGAGCTTCGCGGCGTCGACGATCTCGACGTCCTCGCCGAGCATGTCGAGCAGTTCCTGCGGGGCGAGGCGGTCGGAGACGACCACTTCGGCCTGGCGGAGCAGTTCGAGGCCGCGGAGGGTGATGAGGTCGGCGTCGCCGGGGCCGGCGCCCACGAGGGCCACGCCGGCGGGGCGGGTGGTGCGGTTGCGGGGCGCCTCGATCTCGCCGGTGCGGAGCCCGGCGGCGACGGCGTCGCGCACGGCGGCGGCGCGGCGGGGGTCGCCGGAGGCGGAGACCGCGACGGAGACGCCGTCGAACTCGGCGTGCGCGAGGGTCCAGGCGTCGGAGGCCGCGGCGTCGTCGGCGCGCACGCACCAGGTGCGGCGGGCTTCAGCCTCGGCGGCGACGGCCGCGTTCACCTCGGGGGCGTCGGTGGCGGCGAGCACGAACCAGGCGTCGTCGCCGTCGCCGGAGCGCCACTCGCGCCGCTCCCATTGGATCTCGCCGGCGGCGGCGTAGTCCGAGAGCGTGGTGGTGGCCTCGGGGGCGACCAGCAGGACGCGGGCGCCGGCGGCCAGCAGGCGGGGGACCCGGCGCCCGGCGATGGAACCGCCGCCGACGACGAGCACCGACTTGCCCTGCAGCCGCAGCCCGATCTCGTAGACCGACACGTGTGCCTCCTCCAGCACTCCCAGTAAGACCCGCCAAGCGTATGCGGGTTTCGTCGCGGGCATCTAACCGGCGGATTGCGAGCCTGTTACGCGAAACCCGCGAGACGCGGCGGACTGGAGTGATGCGAGCACTCGTTACGTTCCTCGCCATCGGGAAAGCGACGCCAGTGGTCGTGAGGTTTTTCACCTTGCGGCCACCCATGTGCCCTAGGCTGGATATATGCGCGATCGACCCCGCCAGCACCGTGTGCCCGGACTGTCCGCACATGGGAGCGACGAACCCGGACCATCAGCCGAAGGCGTGTACGCGCTGTTGCGCACGAGTCTGCTCGCCGGGCTCGCGATAGCCGCGCTCGTGTTCCCGCTCGCCGCCATGGCGGGCTTGAGCGCGAAAGCCGGGTTCGACTCGATCGACACGCTCTCCGTGGAGGTCACCGAGACCGACCCGCCGCTCACCTCGTACGTGTACGCGGCGGACGGCGAGACGCTCATCAGCCTCTTCTACGACGAGTTCCGCCGCCACGTCACGCTCGACGAGGTCGCGCCCGTCATGCAGCAGGCCATGGTCTCCGCCGAGGACTCGCGGTTCTACACCCACAACGGCGTCGACTACCGGGGCATCGTGCGCGCCATGGTCGCCAACAACTCCTCCGGCGGGGTCGAGCAGGGCGCCTCCACGATCACCATGCAGTACGTGCGCGGCGCGCTCCAGCTCAACGCCGAGACCATCGACGAGGTCATCGCCGCCACCGAGCAGACCGCCGTGCGCAAGCTCCGCGAGGCCCGCCTCGCGATGGCCGTCGAGGAGCAGCTCACCAAGGACGAGATCCTCGAGCGCTACCTCAACCAGGCGTACTTCGGGCACAACGCGTACGGGATCTTCGCGGCCGCCCAGGTGTACTTCTCCAAGCATCCGTCCGACCTCAACCTGCAGGAGGCGGCCACGCTCGCCGGGCTCGTGCAGGCCCCGTCCGCGTACGACCCGATCACCTCGGACCAGACGCAGGCGCTCGCGCGCCGCAACTGGGTGCTCGACCGCATGGTCGACATCGACTACCTCTCGCGCGGCGACGCCTCCGAGGTGCGCGGCCTGCCGATCGAGCTCGACGTCTCCGACCCGCCCAACTCGTGCATCGGGATCGAGGGCACGCCCAGCGAGTTCGGGTTCTTCTGCGACTACTTCCGCCGGTGGTGGCGCGAGCAGGACGCCTTCGGGGCGACCCCGGCCGAACGCGAACGCGAACTGCGCCAAGGCGGGTACACGATCATCACCACGCTCGACCCCGAGCTGCAGACGATGGTGAACAAGACCGTCAACAACGCCAAGAGCGAGGAGTCGAAGTTCGCGCACGGCGCGGTGGTCATGGAGCCGGGCACGGGCAGGATCAAGGCGCTGGGACTGAACCGCACCTTCTCTTACGACCAGTCGCACAACGGCCCGCACTCGAACCCGTCCTTCGACCGCAAGGGCAACTACCCGAACACGGTGAACCCGGTGCTCGGCGGCGGCGCCGAGGGCGGGTACCAGGCCGGTTCGACGTTCAAGATCTTCACGATGCTCGCCGCGCTCGACGCGGGCTATCCGCTCAACTACAACATCTACTCGCCCAACCAGGTCAGAACGAGCTTCGTCTCGGCGACGACCGCGTGCGGCGGGCGCTGGTGCCCGAAGAACGGCTCGGCCTCCATGGCCGGCAACCGCGACATGTGGTCCGGGTTCGGGATGTCGGTGAACACGTACTTCGCGCAGCTCATCGACAGGGTCGGGGCCGACAAGACCGTGGAGATGGCCGAACGGATGGGCCTGAAATGGCGATCCGAGGGCGACGCGTACTACGCCTCCCCGGAGCGGCGCGCGGGCTGGGGGCCGTTCACGCTGGGCGTCTCCGACGTGCAGCCGATCGAGATGACGAACGTGTTCAACACGCTCGCCTCCGAGGGCCTCTACTGCGAGCCGATACCGGCGATGCGCATCATCGACCCGGAAGGCCAGGAGCTCGACGCCGCCTCGCCGCGCTGCCACCAGGAGCTCGACAAGGACGTGGCGCGGGCCGCGACCGACGCGGCCCGGTGCGTCACCCAGACCGCCCGCAAGGGCGCGCAGTGCGGGTCCTGGGGCACCTCGCCGATCGTCGGCAAGCTGGCCGGGCGGCCCGTGGCCGGCAAGTCCGGTACGACGGACAACAACCGGACCTCGTGGTTCCTGGGCTACACGCCGCAGTTGACGGTGGGGGCGTTCATGGCGGACCCGGACTACATCTTCAACGCGGTGGGGACGGGGAACGCGACCGTCTCGAAGCAGACCGTAGGCACGATCTTCAGGGAGGCCTTGAAGGGTCAGCCGGAGGTCAAGTTCAAACCGCCGTCACGCGACATCATGTACGGGGATTGACGGCCTCGGCATCGTCAGCGGCCTCCGGCTCCTCGCCGGGGGCCGCTTCCTTTTCGGCGTCCTCGGCGGCACTGTCCTCGATGATGCCGTCCTCGGCGGTGTCCATGTCGCGGCGCTCGCGGCGCGCGAGCACGACCCAGCCGACCGGGACCATCGCCGCGAACAGCGCCCACTGGACGGCGTACGAGTAGTTCTGCCAGTCCTTGAACGACGGGGTCTCGAGCGCGGTGAAGCCCTCGGCCGGCTCGATGTCGGCCACCCACGCTGAACGCAGGTCGTAGTCGAAGCGGTCCTCGAACATGTCGAGGCTCAGCCGGCGCGATTCGAGGTGCCCGTCGACCTCGGTGATCGAGCCGCCTGCGGGCTCGGACTCGTAGACGCGGCCGGTCACGGTGACCTCGCCGGACGGCGCGGCCGGGTAGTCGGGCACGTGCCCGGTGTTCTCGGAGGCGACGAAACCGCGGTCGACCAGGAGCGCCGAACCGTCCGCGAGGACGAGCGGGGTGACGATCTCGAAGCCGTTGAGGCTGTTGTTGGTCTGGGCGCGCAGCACGATCTCGTGCTCGGTGTCGTAGACGCCGGTGGCCTCCACGAGGGTCCAGCGCTCGTCGTCGTCCAGGGGCTCGCCGGCGGGCAGGACCTCGTCGACGGGGGCGGCGACCGTGCTGTTCTCGATGACCTCGTTCGCGGCGGCGCGCTGCACGGCGCGGCCCCACTGCCACTGGGAGAGCAGCACGCAGACGACCATCACGACCAGGCCCGCCAGGGTGAGCAGGAGCCAGCGCGGTGCGAGGACGAATCGGTAACGCTGCATCACGCCGCCGAGTGTAGACCGGGCTTAGACTTGCGCCCCATGAGCGATGTAGTGAATGCGGTGCGCGCCGCCATGCCTGCCGTGCGCGCCGATCTGGAGGCCCTCGTCAAGATCCCGGCGATCGCCTTCGACGGACTCGACCACGAGCCGGTCCGCCAGGGCGCGAACGCCGTCCAGCGGCTCCTCGAGGACGCCGGAGCCGCCGAGACCCGGCAGCTCTCCCACGGCGGCGGGCAGCCGAGCGTGTACGCGCACTTCCCCGCCCCCGCGGGCCAGCCGACGGTGCTGCTGTACGCCCACCAGGACGTGCAGCCGGTCGGCGACCTCGCCAAATGGGTACAGCCCGACCCGTTCACCGTGGTCGAGAAGGACGGGCGGCTGTACGGCCGCGGCGTCGCCGACGACAAGGCCGGGGTGATGGCGCACATCGCCGCGCTGCGCGCCTTCGGCGGGAAGCCTCCCGTGGGAGTCAAGCTCCTCATCGAAGGCGAGGAGGAGTTCGGCTCCCCCACCCTCGAAGGGCTGCTGCGCGACCACCAGGAGCTCCTGGCCGCCGACGTCGTCGTGATCGCCGACTCCCAGAACTGGCGCACGGAGGTCCCGGCCCTCACCACCACCCTGCGCGGGGTCATCAACGTGTACGTGGAGGTCTCGCTCCTCAACGGCGCGGTGCACTCGGGGATGTTCGGCGGGCCGGTGCCGGACGCGCTGACCGCGCTCGCGCGGCTCATCGCCACCTTGCATGACGACAACGGTGACGTGGCCGTCGCGGGGCTCGCCTCCGGTCGCAGCTCGGACCTCGACTACGACGAGGCGGCGCTGCGCCACGAGGCCGGGATGCTGCCGGGCACCGAGTTCATCGGGACCGGGCGGCTCACGGAGCGGCTGTGGTCGAAGCCGACCGCGACGGTGCTCGGGATCGACGCGCCGGGCGCGGCGGAGTCGGCGAACGCGCTGCAGCCCAAGGCCCGCGCGAAGGTCTCGTTCCGGCTCGCCGCCGGCGACTCGGCGGCGAACGCCCTCAAGGCCGTCGAGGAGCACTTCCGGGCGAACGCGCCTTGGGGCGCCGAGGTCACGGTCGTTCCCGAAGGGGGCCTTGGCGACCCGTGCGCGATCGACGCGACCGGCCCGTCCTTCGACGCCGCGCGCGCCGCGTTCGCGGAGGCGTGGGACGGCACCGAGCCCGTCGAGATCGGCGTGGGCGGCTCGATCCCGATGATCGCCACGTTCCAGGAACTGTTCCCGGAGGCCGCGATCCTGGTCACGGGCGTTGAGGACCAGTACTCGAACCCGCACGGCCCCAACGAGTCGCTCGACATCAAGATGTTCGAGCGGGTCTGCGTGGCCGAAGCGCTCCTGCTGGAGAAGCTCAAGCGTTGAGGAGACAGGGAACGGGCCGGTCCACAATGGGCCGGCCCGTTCCCGTTCGTCTAGAACCCTTCGCGGACCTTCCGCAGCACTCTCGCGAGCGGGTCGCCCGAGGTCTGGAACGCGGCGCGGTACGAGTTCGCGGCGGCCTTGGCCTCGGCCGCCATCGAGGCGTCCTTGTCGTCCTCGCGCTTCGGGTACTCTCCGGCGAGGTAGTCGCGGTACTCGCCCTCGTCGATCCACGTCTTGACGGCCGCCGCGCGCGCGACGGCGAAGTCGTGGCTGCGCTGCTCGAGGAGCATGAGCTTGAGGAAGCTGTCGCGCAGGTCCCCGCCGGTCTCGAACTCCTTGGCCTGCTCCAGGAACGCCGCGGTGTCCACATCGTGCAGGTCGCCGCCGCCGGCGAGCTTCGCCATGACGCGGATCGCGGCGGCCGGGTCCTGCACCGCGAGCGCCCCGGCCCGGTCGGCCGAGAGCTCGGACTTGCGGGCCCATTCGTAGAGCGCGGCGGTGATGACCCGCAGGCCCACGACGCCGACCGGGATCCACGCGACCGAGGTGGTCAGCCGCACCAGGACCATGAGGAGGGTGCGGTACAGGCCGTGCCCGGAGAGGGCGTGCCCCAGCTCGTGCGCGAGGAGGAACTTGAGTTCGGCGTCGTCGAGCAGCTCGATCGAGCCGGAGTTGACGACGACGACCGGCTTGTCGATGCCGATGCACATCCCGCCCAGGTCGGGGTCGCGGGTGATGTAGAGGTCCGGCAGCTCCGCGGCGTCGAGGACGGCGCCGACCTGCTGGTAGGCCTCGTAGACGCGCGAGTACTGGTGGCGGTCGACGCGGATCGAGGAGCCCATGAGGCTCAGGCGCAGCGCCCGCTCGGAGACCATCCCGGAGACCTTGCGGAGGACGATGTCGAAGCCGCGCAGCTCCCGCAGGGCCACCAGCGCGCCGCGGTCGGCGGGGTGCTCCCAGGCCCGGGTCGATATGCCGCGCAGGATGACCGGCCCGCGAGCCGGATCCCTGATCTCGACCGGACCGCCTTCGGCCGGTGACTGGTCGTCGCTCATGCCCGCTCCTCACGGTTGGCTCTGCTGCAAGTGTGGCACGCCGACGCCAGTCGTGACGTCACCGCGCGAACCGCACGCCCCCAGGGCGTTCCGCGCCGCGCCGTCGCGGCCGTGTCGGGTTTCACCCGGGAAGTCCGCAAGGGCGCCAAGCAGTTACGACGCATAGCGGGCATTGCCGCCCACAAGGGGGCGAGATAACGAATCGGCGTCAACACGCCGCACTCCGCTTGACACCCACGCCCGCAAGGACTACTCATTGATACGGGTCAGCAATTCCGGGGCGTCGTGGAGAATCGTTTGGGGTGTTCTTGCGACGCCCCGTATCCATGCCCTCTTCATGGCTCCCGGGTCCCCCGACGGACCCGTCCCCGGGTATTCTTACCGCTGGCGCGGCCCGCTGTGCGGCCCCCGCCCGGCGCCCGTAGCTCAGCTGGATAGAGCACTGGACTTCTAATCCAATGGTCGCAGGTTCGAATCCTGCCGGGCGCGCCGCTTATCGCGCATCGGGCCATTGGTTCTCGCGACCGCCGGTTCCGGCATTCGCCCGTCCGTCCTTATGTCGCCTTGGCGTCGATGACGACTGCCGCCAGTTCGCGGGCCGCCGCCGCGGGGTCGGTCCCGGTGCGGGTGGCCCCGGCGGCCATCGCGCCGTCGATGAGCATCAGGAGCTGATCCGCCCCCAGCGCCGGCCGCGGGTGGCCCAGGCGCCGCAGTTCGCGTTCCAGGAGTCCGCACACCCGCTCTCGGTAGGCGCGGGTGACGGCGTGCCCGGGGTGGTCGGGGTCGCTGAGGGTCATGTCCGCCGCGAGATAACGGCAGCCGCGGAACCCCGGCGCGGTGACGACGTCCCCCAAGGCGTCGAAGACGGCGAGCAGGCGCTCGCGCGGCTCGGTCCCGGCGGCGTCCATGGTCTCGACGTAGCGGGCCTCGTCGGCCTCGGTGGTGCGTTTGAGGACTTCGGTGAGCAGGCCGTCCTTGCCGCCGAAGTGCTCGTAGAGCGAGCGGCGCGCCACGTTCGCGGTCTTGAGGAGGGCGTCGACGCCGACGCCCATGCCGTGGCTGTAGGTCAGCGACTGGGCGGCCTGCAGCAGGCGCTCGCGGGGTCCGGGGGTGTCTCGAATGGCCATGGTCTCATCCTGGCACCTCTTGACCGGTAGATCAACCGGTCTATATAGTTTCGTAGACCGATCGTTCTATCTACCGGAGTCCCGATGCCGTTCCACCCCGCCAGACCTGCCCCTGACCGACTGGGCCGCAACGCGATCGCGGCCCGCGTGCACTCCGAGGAGGCCCCTCATGCGTAGCTTTCACCTCAGCAAGACCGGCGACGGCGTCGAAGGCCTGTCCGTGCGGCACCACGAGGACCCGACCCCCGGTCCCGGGCAGGTCGCGGTCGCGGTGCGGGCGGCCGGGCTCAGCTACCGCGAGCTGTTGGTGCTGCGCGGCACCTACGTCCTCCCCGTCAAGCCGGACGTGGTCCCGGTGGCGGAGGGCGCCGGCGACGTGATCGCCGTGGGGCCGGGCGTGGACACGGTGCGCGTGGGCGACCGCGTGGCGGCCACGCTGTTCCCGACCTGGCAGGACGGCCCGTTCGGCACCGAGCACCTGGCGCAGCGCGGCGGCTCGCTCGACGGGATGCTCACCGAGATCGCCGTGATCGAGGAGTCGGGCCTGGTGCCGATCCCGAGCCACCTTTCGTACGAGGAGGCGGCGGCGCTGCCGTGCACCGCGGTCACCGCCTGGAACGCGCTGACCGGCGACGGCCCCGGCGTGCAGCCGGGCGAGACGGTCGTCGTGCAGGGCTCGGGAGGCGTGTCGCTGTCCGCGCTCCAGCTCGCCAAAGCCTTGGGGGCCAAGGTGATCGCTACGACAAGCAGCCCCGAGAAGGCGCGGCGGCTGCGCGAGCTCGGCGCGGACGGGGTCGTCGACTACACCGCTTCGCCCGACTGGGCCGCGGAGGTCCGCGATCTGACCGCCGGGCGGGGCGCCGACCGCGTCGTGGACGTCACCGGGCTGCTCGCCGCGTCGCTACGGGCCGTGAAGCTCGGCGGCCACATCGCCTGCGTCGGTTTCATCTCGGGGGCCGCGCAGCCGATCGACCCCGCGGCGATGTTCGCGGCCGCGGCCACCTTGCGTCCGGTCGCGGTCGGCTCCCGGTCGCAGTTCCTGGCGATGAACCGCCTCATCGGATCGGCGCGGCTGCGCCCGGTCATCGACCGGGCGTTCCCCTTCGAGCAGGCACCGGACGCCTTCCGCTACTACGCTTCCGGCGCGGCGCTGGGGAAGGTCGTCATCGGCTGCTGACGCGGCGGCGGCCCCCGATCCCCGCGGGCCGCCGTCCGCCTCAGCCATCGCCCTCCGCTTCGCGGTAGGTCACGCCTTCGATGCCTTCGATCGTCCTGAGCTTCACCGTGAGTTCGGCGACCGCGCCGCGGCCGGTGAGGACGAAGTCGGTGGCCCGCTCGAAGCCGTCGCCGTTCTCGCCCTGGACCTCGGTCACCTTGAACCCCTCCGCGGTGCATCGGGCGAGCGCGGCGGCCAGCGCGCCGGAGCTGGTGTAGCGGATCTGGAGGCGGCCGGCGTGCTTGGCGTGGTGGGCGATCACGCCCTCGACGGGGGCGAGTCCGGCGACGACGGCGAGCTGGGCGACGGCGACGGCCACGCCCGCCCAGTAGAGGCCGGCGCCGCAGGCGAGCGCGATGGCGGTGGTCGACCAGATGGAGGCGGCGGTGGTCATGCCGTGCACGATGTTGCGGTTGAAGAAGATGACGCCGGCGCCGAGGAAACCGATGCCGGTGACGACCTGGGCGGCGATGCGGGCGGGGTCGACGCCCGGGGTGCCCGGGGCGGTCTCGGGGAAGCCGTAGCGGCCGGCGAGGACGAAGAGGCAGGTGCCGACGGCGATGAGGGCGTGGGTGCGCATCCCGGCGGGCTTGCCCTGCCATTCGCGTTCGGCGCCGACGGCGAGGCCGAGGAGCAGTGCGAGCCCTAGGGGGCCGAGATATGTCCAGACGTCCATATCGTGAGGGATACCCGGATTTGCGCCTGCCGAACCCTCCGGTCAGGCGAGGAGGTCGGCCTCCCAGCCGTGTTCGCCCTGGCCAGGGCCTTTTTCGCCCTTGACGAGGCGGTAGTGCTCGGCGCCGAGGGCCTGGTCGCCGAGTTTGTCGCCGAGGACGTCGAGCCAGTCGCCGGGGGCGATCTGGGTGGCGTAGGCGGCCATGGCGGCGCGCTTCTTGGCGGTGTCGCCGATGACGCAGGCGTCGATCTGGTCGTCGGGGACGCCGAAGGGGAGGTCGTCGACGGAGGCGGCGTCGGCGAAAGGGTTGTCGGTGGCGCCGGTGAAGGCGTCGAACTGGGCTTCGATGATGCTGCGGGGCATCGTGGTCCAGTAGATCTTGCGGATCTCGTGGGCCTTGCCGAGGTCGGGGCGCCAGGCGGGGTCGGCGGCGAGGTCGGCGGCGCGCATGGCGACGCGGTGGGCCTGGATGTGGTCGGGGTGGCCGTAGAAACCGTCGGGGTCGTAGGTGACGAGCACGTCGGGGGCGCGGTCGCGGACGACGGCGACGAGGTCGGCGGCGGCCTCGTCCAGGTCGGCGCCCCAGAAGGCGCGCGGGTGCCGGTTCGAGGGCAGCCCCATCATGCCGGAGTCGCGGTAGCGGGCGACGCCGCCGAGGAAGTGGGTGTCGGTGACGCCGAGCGCGGCGGTGGCCTGGCGGTACTCCCAGTAGCGGTAGCCGCCGAGCTGGTCGGCCTCGCCCGCGGCGAGTCCGGCGAGGTGGGGAACGCGGACTTCGCCCTCTTCGCCGAGCGTGCAGGTGACGATGGTGACGTGCGCGTCGGGGCGGGCGGCGTAGTGGGCGACGGTGGCGCCGGTGCCGACGGTCTCGTCGTCGGGGTGGGCGTGGACGAACAGGATCCCGCGTGCGCTCATGCGGTCAAGGTTAGCGAGGGGGACCGGCGACTCGGCTCACTCGCGGCCCTACTCACTCACGGCTCTGTTCACTTAAGGCTCTGTTCTTGAACGACTCTGTTCATAAACGACTCTGTTCACTCGCAACCCAGGAGATGCGACGAGGACTCAAATGAAACTTGACAATCTACAGTCCCAGCACGAGAAATGCTCGTAATTGTGATGCACCCCATGGACTTACGTCACAGGTTCGGGGATATCCTGCGCTGATGACCACGACCGAAGACAGTGCCGTCTCGTCGCCACGGGCCGCGATCACCGCGCGGAACCTCCGGATCGACGACTGGCGGCGGGGCCCGATCCTGACGGTGCTCGGCATCACCGTGTGGGTCGCCTACGCGACCTTCCGCGTCTTCTACCAGGGCGACTACTGGGTCGCCGACTACCACTACCTGACGCCGTTCTACTCCCCGTGCGTCTCCGAGGGATGCGTCCCCGAGTCCGCCCACTTCGGACGGTTCCTGCCGGACCACCCGCTCATCCCCTACGCGGCGCTGAGCCTGCCGTTCCTGCTGGCGTTCCGGCTCACCTGCTACTACTACCGCAAGGCCTACTACCGGTCGTTCTGGCTCTCGCCGCCCGCGTGCGCCGTCCCGGACGGGCACCCGCGCTACACCGGCGAGACCCGCTTCCCGCTGATCCTCCAGAACTTCCACCGGTACTTCTTCTATCTGGCGTTCGCGATCTCGCTCGTGAACACCTGGGACGCGGTGCTGGCCATGCACTCCCCCGACGGCTTCGGCCTCGGCCTGGGGAACGTCGTGCTGTGGGCGAACGTGGTGCTGTTGTGGTGCTACACGCTCGGGTGCCACTCGTGCCGGCACGTGATGGGCGGGCGGCTGCGGCACTTCTCGAAGCACCCGGTGCGGTACCGGCTGTGGACGTTCTCGAGCGCGCTCAACGCGCGGCACATGATGTGGGCGTGGATCACGCTGGCGTCGCTGGCGCTCACCGACCTGTACGTCATGGCCGTCGCGGCCGGCTGGATCACCGACCTCCGGTTCGTCGGGTAAGGGGAAGCGCATGAGCGACAACGACATGAACGAGGTCGAGCACCTCTCCTGCGACGTGCTCGTGATCGGCGCGGGCGGCGCGGGCCTCCGGGCCGCCGTCGAGGCGCGGCTCGCGGGCAAGAGCGTCATCGTGATCTCGAAGTCCCTGTTCGGCAAGGCGCACACCGTCATGGCCGAGGGCGGCGCGGCCGCCGCCATGGGGAACGTGAACTCGAACGACAACTGGCAGGTCCACTTCCGCGACACGATGCGCGGCGGCAAGTTCCTCAACAACTACCGGATGGCCGAGCTGCACGCCCGGGAGGCGCCGGACCGGATCTGGGAGCTGGAAACCTATGGGGCCCTGTTCGACCGGACCGCGGACGGGAAGATCAGCCAGCGCAACTTCGGCGGCCACGAGTACCCGCGCCTCGCGCACGTGGGCGACCGCACCGGGCTCGAGCTGATCCGCACGCTGCAGCAGAAGCTCGTCTCGCTCCAGCAGGACGACGAGGCGGCGGGCGAAGGCGAGGACAAGCTCCAGGTCATCGACGAAACGACGATCACCGAGCTGTTCACCGCGGGAGGCGCCGTCAAGGGCGCCTTCGGGTATCGACGCGGCACGGGCCGGTTCATGGCGATCGCGGCGCCCTCGATCGTGCTCGCCACGGGCGGCATCGGGCGCTCGTTCAAGGTCACGTCGAACTCGTGGGAGTACACCGGCGACGGCCACGCGCTCGCGCTGCGGGCCGGGGCGAAGCTCATCAACATGGAGTTCATCCAGTTCCACCCGACCGGGATGGTCTGGCCCCCTTCGGTTCGCGGCATCCTCGTCACCGAGTCGGTGCGCGGCGACGGCGGAGTGCTGAAGAACTCCGAGGGCAAGCGGTTCATGTTCGACTACATCCCCGAGGTGTTCAAGGCGCAGTACGCCGACAATCCCGACGAGGCCGACCGCTGGTACACCGACCCCGACCAGAACCGCCGCCCTCCGGAGCTGCTGCCGCGCGACGAGGTCGCGCGGGCCATCAACTCGGAGGTCAAGGCGGGCAGGGGGACCGAGCACGGCGGCGTGTACCTCGACATCGCGTCCCGGCGCAGCGCCGAGTACATCCGCGAACGGCTTCCGTCCATGCACCACCAGTTCAAGGAACTGGCCGATGTGGACATCACGGCGGAGCCGATGGAAGTGGGCCCGACCTGCCACTACATCATGGGCGGCATCGAGGTCGACGCGGACACGGCCGCTTCGGCCGTGACGGGACTGTTCGCGGCCGGGGAGGTCTCGGGCGGCATGCACGGCTCGAACCGGCTCGGCGGGAACTCCCTCTCGGACCTGCTCGTGTTCGGCAAGCGCGCCGGCCAGCACGCGGCCGCGCACGCCGGCGCGTCCGAACCGCCGAAGCTCACTGCCGCGGAGATCGACGCGGCGACGGAAGAAGCCCTGCGGCCCTTCGGGAACGACGGCGAGAACCCGTTCGCGCTGCAGAGCGCGATGCAGGCGATCAACGGCCGCCTCGTCGGGATCATCCGCCGCGCGGGCGAACTCGAAGAGGCCCTGACCGAGCTCGCCGCTTTGAAGGACCGCATCGCCAATGTGAGCGCGAGCGGCGGCCGGGCCTACAACCCCGGCTGGCACCTGGCGCTGGACCTGCGGAACATGTACGTCTGCTCGGTGGCGACCGCGATGGCCGCGCTGGAGCGGGACGAGTCGCGCGGCGGGCACACCCGCGAGGACGCGCCGGGCATGAACCCGCAGTGGCGCAAGGTGAACCTCGTGGCCTCGCTCGAGGACGAGGAGGTCCGGCTGACGCGCCGGGCGGTGCCGTCCATGACGCCGGAGCTGCTGGGGCTCTTCGAGACGAGCGAACTCTCCAAGTACATGACCCCCGAGGAGTACCAGTCCTCGACCGAATCTTCGACGGAGGAATCCCGATGAGCGAGAGGACCTTCCGAGTGTGGCGGGGCGACGCGGACGGCGGCGACTTCGCCGAGTTCGACGTCGAGGTCAACGAGGGCGAGGTGGTCCTCGACGTCGTGCACCGCATCCAGGCCGAGCAGGCGCCGGACCTCGCGGTGCGGTGGAACTGCAAGGCCGGCAAGTGCGGCTCGTGCTCGGCCGAGGTGAACGGCATGCCGCGGCTGATGTGCATGACCCGCATGAACCTCTTCGAAGAGGGCCAGACGGTCACGATCACGCCGCTGCGGACCTTCCCGGTGGTGCGCGACCTGGTCACGGACGTCTCGTTCAACTACGAGAAGGCAAGGAGCATGCCGGCGTTCGCGCCGCCGCAGGACCTCGAGCCCGGCGAGTACCGGATGCAGCAGGTCGACGTGGAGCGCAGCCAGGAGTTCCGCAAGTGCATCGAGTGCTTCCTGTGCCAGAACACCTGCCACGTGGTGCGCGATCATGAGGAGAACAAGCCGCCGTTCTCGGGCCCGCGCCTGTTCATCCGGGCCGCCGAGCTCGACATGCACCCGCTGGACGCGCGCGACGACCGGCGCGAGCTGGCGCAGGACGACCAGGGCCTCGGGATGTGCAACATCACGAAGTGCTGCACCGAGGTGTGCCCCGAGCACATCAAGATCACCGACAACGCGATCATCCCGATGAAGGAGCGCGTCGCGGGCGACCGGTACGACCCGCTGGTGTGGCTGGGCCGCAAGATCTTCCGCAAGTAGACGAGAAAAGGGCCCGCCGGGAGGCGGGCCCTTTTCCGTTGCGGTGCTAGGCGGTCTGGACGAGGTCGACCTCGACCTGGATGTTGCCGCGCGTCGCGTTCGAGTAGGGGCAGACCTGGTGGGCCTTGGCGACCAGGTCCTCGGCGACCTCGCGGGTGGCGCCCGGGGTGGTGACCTCGAGGACGGCGCTGAGGCCGAAGCCCACGCCCTGCTTGTGGATGCCCACGGAGGCCTCCACGGTGGAGTCGCCCAGGTCGACCTTCGCCTGGCGGGCGATCATCTGGAGCGCGCTGTGGAAGCAGGCCGCGTAGCCGGCGGCGAACAGCTGCTCGGGGTTGGCCTTGCCGCCGGGGCCGCCCAGTTCCTTCTGGATGGCCAGGTCGAGGGCGATGATGCCGTCGGTGGTGGCGACGTGGCCGTTGCGGCCTTCGCCGGAGGAGACGGCGTTCGCGACGTAGAGCGCTTGTTCCATGTGGTATTTCCCCTTGCCTATGCGGTGGTTTCGCGGGTGTGGATGGCTTCGGTGAACTCGTTGAGCTTGTC
This sequence comes from Glycomyces lechevalierae, assembly GCF_027622945.1. Classification (GTDB taxonomy): domain Bacteria; phylum Actinomycetota; class Actinomycetes; order Mycobacteriales; family Micromonosporaceae; genus Glycomyces; species Glycomyces rutgersensis. The sequence continues at coordinate 504,591 of NZ_JAPZVQ010000002.1, forward strand.
GCGCAAGGCGACCAGCTCCTCGTAGGACATGCTCGACGCCTCGCCGACGACCTGGGTGATCTCGCAGCCCTCACGTTCGAGCGCAGCCCCGTTCTCGGTGAGGTGCACCGTGACGCGGCGCTCGTCCCCCGACTCCCGGCGGCGCTCGACGAACCCGGCGGCCTCGAGTCGTTTGAGGAGCGGTGAGACGGTGCCCGAGTCGAGCTGGAGCGCGTCGCCGAGCGCGGTGACCGTGAGACCGTCGGTCTCCCACAGCGCCATGAGGACCAGGAACTGCGGGTAGGTCAGCCCGAGCTTGTCGAGCAGCGGCCGGTACAGGCCGGTCACCGCACGGGAGGCGGTGTACAGCGCGAAGCAGGCCTGCTCTCGAAGCCGTGGCGTCTTGTCCATGAGCACGACAGTAGTGCACAACTAAGTTGTGCGCAACCTAGTTGTGTGTGATCTATTCGCGCTACTCCCCGAAGCGGACGCGTCTGGCGATCTCGCGGAGGGCGGCCTCGGGGTCGGCCTGGACCGCCGGGGGGAAGTTGCCGCCCAGGAACAGGCCCGCGAATCCGTGGACGAGGGACCAGGCGCCGAGGGCTTCGGCGTTGAACGCGGCGTCGGGACGCTGCTCGCCGGCGCCGCGCACGAGGGCCGCGTTGGAGCGCGCTTCGGCGCGCTGGAGATCGGGGTCGTCCTCATGGAGGAGTTCAGGCCGGAACATGGTCTCGAAATACGCCTTGTTGTCGATGGCGAAGCGCACGTAGGCGACCCCGACCTCGACGAAGTCGCCGGTCGCCTCCCACGCTCGTTCCAGTGCGTCCGCGAAGCGGTCGTACCCCTCGGCCGCGACGGCGGTCAGGAGCCCGGCCTTGTCGCCGAAGTGGTGCGCCGGGGCGGCGTGCGAGACGCCGGCGCGCTTGGCGACGGCCCGCAGGCTCAAGGCGCTCGGGCCGCTTTCGGCGATGGCCTCGACGGCGGCCCCGATGAGGGCCCGGCGGAGGTCGCCGTGGTGATAGCGATCGGTCACGAGAGCCACTGTAGCGCGGATCTTGACAGTGTCAAACACCACTGCGGCCATCTGGACGTCCAACTTGACACTGTCAAGACTAGGGCGTACGTTGAGTTCTCAAGCCACTCACGATTGGACGCCCCTGATGTTCGAATCCGCCTTCGCCCTCTCCGACGCCTCCCGCATCATCGCCGGGGCCGTCCTGCTCACCGTCGTCACCATCGAGTTCGGCGGGACCTTCCTCCTCAGGATCGCCAGCGGCAAGGTGCCCTTCACCGAGTTCCAGAAGTCCTTCTCGCGGGCCGGGCACGCCCACGCCGGCGTCCTCGTCATCTTCAGCCTCATCGGCGTCGTCCTCGCCGACGCCTCAGGGCTCGAAGGCCTCTGGGGCTGGGTCGCCCGCGCCGCGATCCCGCTCGCCGCGATCCTCATGTCCGGCGGGTTCTTCGCCGCCATGGCGGGCAAGGGCCGCACCTCGCCGAACAAGGCGATCGTGGTCCTCTACGCCGGCGCCGCGAGCCTCGCCGTGGGCACCCTGACCCTCGGGATCGGGCTCCTGACCGCCTAGCGCCCCGGTCTTCCGCAACACAGCACCAGGTCGCGCCGTGGTGCCACGGCGCGGCCCCGCCTAGACTTGACCCTCGTGAAACTCAGCATCGGTATCGTCGGCCTGCCCAACGTCGGCAAGAGCACGCTGTTCAACGCGCTGACCCGCTCGGAGATCCTCGCGGCCAACTACCCGTTCGCGACCATCGAGCCGAACGTCGGCGTGGTCGCCGTCCCCGACGCCCGGCTCCCGAAGCTGGCCGAGATCTACGAGTCGGAGAAGATCCTCCCGGCGACCGTCACCTTCGTGGACATCGCAGGGCTGGTCAAGGGCGCCTCCGAAGGCGCCGGCAAGGGCAACCAGTTCCTCTCCAACATCCGCGAGACCTCCGCGATCGCCCAGGTCGTGCGCGTCTTCGAGGACGGGAACGTCACCCACGTCGACGGCAAGGTCTCCCCCGTCGACGACATCGAGACGATCAACACCGAGCTGATCCTCGCCGACCTCCAGACCGTCGAGAACGCCCTCAAGCGCCTCGAGCGCGAGGCGCGGATGAACAAGGACGCCAAGGCGAAGCTCGAGGCCGTCCAGACCGCCCAGCAGGTGCTCGACTCCGGCAAGACGATCTTCGCCGCCGGGCTCGACACCGAGCTGCTGTACGACCTGCACCTGCTCACCGCGAAGCCGTTCATCTACGTCTTCAACGTCGACGAGGACCAGGTCGCGGACGAGGAGCTGGCCGCGAAGCTCCGCGCGCTCGTCGCCCCCGCCCAGGCCGTCCTCCTCGACGCCAAGTTCGAGTCCGAGCTCATCGACCTCGACGAGGCCGAGGCCCGCGAACTCCTCGAGTCGACCGGCCAGACCGAGCCGGGCCTCGACCGCCTCGCCAGCGTCGGCTTCGAGACCCTGGGCCTGCAGACCTACCTGACGGCCGGCCCCAAGGAGACCCGGGCCTGGACGATCAAGAAGGGCGCGACCGCCCCCGAGGCCGCCGGCGAGATCCACACCGACTTCCAGCGCGGCTTCATCAAGGCCGAGATCGTCTCCTTCGACGCGCTGCTGGACGCCGGGACCATGCAGGCCGCCAAGGCCGCCGGCAAGGTCCGCATGGAGGGCAAGGACTACGTCATGTCCGACGGGGATGTCGTGGAGTTCCGCTTCAACGTCTGAGGGCAATGGTTTAAACCCGCCTTTCCTTGAGCACTAAGGAATCAGACGCCGCGACCGGCCGGTCGCGGCGTCTTCGATTCGGAGGTGGGCGCATGCAGCACGAGCAGAGGCATCGCGAGGTCGCGGTCGTGACCGGCGGCGGACAGGGCATCGGCAGGGCGATCGTCGAGCGGCTCCTCGCCGAGGACCGCGCGGTCGTCGTCGTGGAGCTGCGAGACGAGGCGCTCGAATGGCTCGACGAGGCGATCAGCGAGAGCCGGGCCTGGGTGGTCGTGGGCGACGCGGGCGACGACGCCGTCGCCGAGCGGGCCGTCGCGGCCGCCGAATCGCTCGGCGCGCTCACCGGCTGGGTCAACAACGCCGCGGTCTTCCGCGACGCCTGGCTCCACGAGGCCGGCGGCACGGTGGTCGCCGAGATGATCCGCCGCAACCTGCAGCCGTGCCTGGCGGGCGCGGCCGCCGCGGTGGCCGCGTTCCGGGTCCAGGGGGTCGCCGGGAGCATCGTCAACATCTCGTCGCATCAAGCGCAGCGGGCCGTGCGCGGGGCGCTGCCGTACGCGACGGCGAAGGCCGCGATCGAGGGCCTGACGCGCGCGCTCGCGGTCGATTACGGCCCCTGGGGGGTGCGGGTGAACGCCCTGGCGCTCGGGTCCGTGGTGACGGAACGGCTGCGCGCCTTGGAGGACGCCGGGACCGAGGCGTACGCGCGCGTGGAGGCGGCGATGCGCGAACTGCACCCGCTCGGGCGGGCCGGCGAGGCGGGCGAGGTCGCGGACGCGGTCGCGTTCCTGCTCTCGGAGCGGGCCTCGTTCATCAGCGGCGCAGTGCTCCCGGTCGACGGCGGCCGCTCGGGCCAGGGCCACGACCCCGAGGCCGCGCCGCCCTCATGAAGGCGTGAAAAAACGGCGGACCGGCGGGGAGGTGGGGTCCCCGGCGATCCGCCGTGCGGGTTCGCGTTATTCGCCTCGCCTGAGCCAGCGGAAGCGGCCCTTGGAGGAGGCCTCCTCGACGGCGAGGTCGCCGGCGATGGTGATGTAGGCGGTCTCGACGCGGCCCGCGAAGGTCACGTCGGTGAGGCTGTAGCCGCCCTCGCTGGCGAGCACGATGAGCGTGGCCTCTGCAGTGCGCGACACGTCCGGCCGGACGCCGAGCGTGTCAGCGAAGATCTTGATGTATTCGGCGAGCTCCGCGTGCTGGGAATCGTCGAGCGGCAGCGACCGCGAGAGGCGGCCGTCGTCATCCGCTACCCAACCGTTGAGCTCCCTCAGTGCATCCAGCAGCACGTTGTCGTCTTGCTCCGTTCTCCCCATATGGCACCATCGCCATTTCATCCTGGCCGCGACCGGCAAAGCGGTGCCCTGCCGAAGCAGGGCCGCGACCGATCAGTAAGGTGGTCTGATTCGGCTCCGACGGACACGGGGGCTTCGTGTCTGAATTGTCGCCGGATCTTTATCGTTTCTGAACCGAGTCTTGCGCGTCTCCCAGTTTCTGTCCAGACCGGCAAATGGGATCAATCAGGAATACCGGTCTTCGAGGGACGGTTCTTGTCTGGTTTTGTGCTGGTGGACACGATTCCTGACCGTAGGGTCCAGCCCGCATCATCCGAACGTATGAACAACAGGTTGCTCACTGGTGATCACTGTTCGTGATCTGACGCGCGAACGATAACGAAACGCCCTCAAACCGGCAACAGTGGCGAAGCCCGAACGACATCCCCGCGCCGATAAGCTCTTGCAGTGAACGAACCGCGCATCGTAGTGGGGGCCGCGATCCGCGACGGGCGCCGCGTCCTCGCCGCCGCCCGCGCCTACCCGCCCGAGCTCGCCGGGCTCTGGGAGTTCCCCGGCGGCAAGGTCGAGCCCGACGAGACCGAGACCGAAGCGCTCGTGCGCGAATGCCGCGAAGAACTCGGCGTCGCGATCAGCGTCGGCGACCGCGTCGGCGGCGACCTCTCCACCGGCAACGGCCGGTACCTGCTGCGGGTCTACTTCGCCGAGCTGCTCGAGGGCGAACCGCACACGAAGGAGCACGCCGAACTGCGCTGGCTCGCCCCCGACGAGCTCGACTCCGTGCCCTGGCTCCCCGGCAACCGCCCCGCCGTCGACGCCCTGCGGGACCTCCTGAACGCCTAGTCCGCTTCGCGAGACGCCCCTAGTGGTCACCCTCCGCCGTGCATAGACTGACGCTCCGTGCCGATCGAGGGAGGGCGCCGCGTGGCCGCAATGGACATCGTGATCCGGGGAGCGGACGTCGCCGACGGGACCGGCTCGCCCCGGTACGCGGCCGAGATCGGCGTCAAGGACGGCCGGATCGCCGCGATCGGCCCCGAGCGCCTCGACGGGGACAAGGTCATCGACGCCGGCGGACTCGTCCTCGCCCCCGGGTTCATCGACATGCACGCCCACTCCGAGCTCGCGCTCCTCACCGACCGCGACCACCTCGCGAAACTCGGCCAGGGCTGCACCCTCGAAGTGCTCGGCCAGGACGGCCTCTCCTACGCGCCCGTCGACGAGACGACCGCCCCGCAGATGTGGGAGGCCATCGCCGCGTGGAACGGCCGCCTCGACGTCGACTACGACTGGCGCACCGTCGCCGAATACCTCGACCGCCTGGACCGCGGCATCCCGACCAACGCCGCCTACCTCGTCCCCCACGGCACCGTGCGGATGCTCGCGATGGGCTGGGAGGACCGCGAACCCACGGCGGCCGAACTCGAGGTCATGAAAGCCCATGTCGCCCAAGGCATGGAAGCGGGCGCGCTCGGCCTCTCGGCCGGGCTGAGCTACGCCCCCGGCATGTACGCCAAGACCACTGAGCTGGTCGAACTGTGCAAGGTCGTCGCGGGCTACGGCGGCTACTTCAGCCCCCACCAGCGCAGTTACGGCGCAGGCGCGATGGAGGGGTACGCGGAGATGATCGAAATCGGCCGCCACTCGGGCTGCGCCGTGCACCTCGCGCACGCCACCCTCAACTACCGCGTCAACGAGGGCCGGGCCGCCGAACTCCTCAAGCTCATCGACGAAGGCCTCGACGAGGGCCTGCCGATCAGCCTCGACACGTACCCGTACCTGCCCGGCATGACCATGCTCGCGGCCCTCCTCCCGAGCTGGTCCCTCGCCGGCGGCTACGGCGCCCTCGCCGAACGCCTCCGCGACGACGCGCTCCGCGCCCGCATCGTCCGCGAACTCGACGTCGAAGGCACCGACGGCGCCAACGGCGTCCCCGTCGACTGGACGAAGATCGAGATCGCCGGCGTCGCCGACCCGCAGCTGCGCGGCCTCGTCGGCCGCCGCGTGAGCGAGGCCGCCGCCGGCGAGCCGCCCGCCGAGTTCTTCCTCGACCTCATCGCACGCGACGACTTCGCCACCGCCTGCCTCATGCACGAGGGCAACGAGGAGAACGTCCGCGCGATCATGCGCCACGGCGTCCACACCGGATCCACTGACGGCGTCCTCTCCGGCGAGAAGATCCACCCCCGCGCCTGGGGCTCCTTCGCCCGCTACCTCGGCCACTACACCCGCGACCTCGGCCTCATGAGCGTCGAGGAATGCGTCGCCCACCTCACCGGCCGCCCCGCCGCCGTCCTCGGCCTCACCGACCGCGGCCTCGTCAAGCCCGGCTACGCCGCCGACCTCGTCCTCTTCGACCCCCGCACCGTGGACGCCCGCGCCACCTTCGCCGAACCCAGGCGGCAAGCCGCGGGAATACCGTACGTGCTGGTCAACGGACGGATTGCGATCGAAGACGGGAAACGCACGACCGCGCTCGCGGGCCGTGCGGTGCGCCGCACCCCTGCCGGAGGATGAACGGGCGGGGGTCGGTTATCTTCAGTTCGCGAACTGTTCCCCCATCAGCCACCGGAGGGCCGCATGGCCGACGACTCAGACATCACGAACGATGAGAAACCGGGCGACAGCACCGGCGAGAAGATCGGCGGCGCCATCCCGGGCGTCAAGCAGTTCCTCAACAGCAAGAAGGTGATCGAGGACGCGATCGAGTCCGACGAGGTCACCTTCGCCAACGCGGCCACCACCGTCACCGCCGACATCGCCAGCCTCGGCCTCGAAGCCTTCGCCGCGTACACGAACCCGCTCGGGATGCTCGTCAACGTCGGCCTCGACTTCGTGCTGAACCTGTTCGAGCCCGCGAACAAGCTCATCACCTGGCTCTCCGGCGACCCCAACCAGATGTCCGACCTGCAGGAGCGGTGGCGCCAGTTCAAGAACACCCTCATCGCCCTGCGCGAAGAGGTCGACAAGGCCTGGGAGTCCTCGCTCGCCACCTCGCAGTCGCCGACCACCGACGCCGCCAAGGACAAGGTCAGCGGCATGGCCGCCGCCATCGCCGGCGTCGCCTCCGAGATCGCGCAGATCGAGTCGCTCATCGGTGGCGCGCAGGTCCTGTCGAAGGCCATCTTCGAGGTCGTCAAGGCGCTCCTCTCGGCGCTCGTCGAGCAGGTCATCATCTACGGCCTCGCGTCGCTCGCGCTGGCGTGGACGACCGGCGGCGGCTCGATCGCGACGTTCCTGGTGTGGGCGACCCGCTCGACCGCGGCCGAGACGGCCACCATGTTCATGAAGGTGCACATGGCCAACCAGCTCGGCAGCCAGCTCGGGTCGATCGGCATGGACGTCCTCAACTCGACGTTCCGCCAGTCCTCCTCCGAGATGCTGCAGTGGGCCGGCGGGCTCATCTCGAACTGGGCGGGCGGGGTGCAGGGCACCGGCGTCCCCGGGCTGGGCGGCCCGAACCCGGCCTCCTCGAACCCGTCCGGCGGCATGGCCGCGTACATCGACGTGGACCCCGAGGAGTTCAACGTGGGCGCGGGCGAGCTGCGCCGCCTCCAGGGCAACGCCGAGTCGCTGTCCACGGCCGTCAACGGCGACACCGAGACCGATTTCTGGACGTGGGGCCTCGCCTGCCGGGCCTGGCTCGACGACTACAACCAGCAGCGGGTCGAGATCGCCGGCGACGTCGCCCTCATCTCCCCTGCGCTGGAAGGGAACGCGCAGCGTTTCGAGGAGACCGCGGCCGCTTACGAGGACGCGGACGTGCAGGCCTCCGAGGACATCAAGGTCGCCGGGGGCAAGTAGTGCTTGGTCTGGACCGCAAGAGCATCCCGAAGGACCTCGCGCTGTCCTACCGGCGCGACCCGCACCTGTACCGGGAGCTCGGCGGCCGGCACCTGCGGTCGAAACCGCTGTACCACCGCGACTCCCGGGCCGAGGTCCTGGACTCACCGTTCATGGTGTCGCTCGAGCCGCCGGTCCCGCCGGAGGGCTCGGGCGTGCTCGAACTGCAGCTGGACGCGGCCGCGACGATGCCGGTCGCCATGGTGGACGGCACCCCGGTCGCGGTCGGCGAGGGCACCGTCTTCGCGGTGCTTCCCGCAGGGCGGCATGTGATCGCGGTGCAGGGCGCCGCGACGTGCAGCCCCGTCGTCGCCGACATCGAGCCGGGCGAGACGGCGACCCTCGTCTGGTACGAGGAGGCCGACCGCTTCACGGTCTCGTTCGGGACGCGGCGCGTCGACCCGCTGCCACCGGCGTCGCCGCTGGCGCTGTACCACTGGGCGATCGCCGTGTTCGCCGTCTGCGGACTGCCGCTGGCCACGGTGAACCTGTTCAGCTGGGGCGAGACCGCCAGCCGCGCCACCGTCGTCGCGGTGCTCGTGCTCGGCGTGGCCCTGCTCCCGCTGCTGCCGTGGCGGAAACGCGAGCGCGCCCGCCTCGCGGCGCTGCAGCTCGAACAGGAGCGCGGCGGGCAGTCCCGGCCCGTCCACTTCCCTTGGGACGGACCGCAGGTCGACGACCGGCCCGCGCTCCTCGGCGACCGCCCCGAGCGGCTGCCGGACTTCGCTCCGGGCCAGGGCGCACTGATACTCCGCACGAAGGCGCACCGTCACTTGTGGAAGGACGGCGAGGGCGTCACCGCCCGCGACGCCGAGCTGGCGGCGCAGCCCGTCGGGCCGCCGACCGTGCGCATCGACGGCCTGGAGCAGCCCGCGAGCTGGGGCAACTGGTGGTACCCGCTGCGTCCCGGCCCGCACACGGTCGAGATCGAGGGCATGGACCGCTTGGAGCGCTTCGACATCGACATCGCCGCGGGCGAGACGACCGCGCTGCGCGCCGACGCGCACCGGTTCGTCCACCGCGGCCCCGACCGCGGTCTCGTCCACGACGAAGGCGCGCTCTACCTCGAAGCCGAGGAGTTCAGCGCCGCGTGGATGGGCGACCCGGAGCGGCGCCTCGCCTACTGGCGCTGAGCGAAAGCCCCCACGAGGAAAGGAGAGCCGTCAGATGCACGGTGATATCAACGGCAGGATCGCCGCGGTTCAGCAGATGGCCGCGGAGCTGCGCGCGGAGGCGGTCTCCGAGGGCGGCGCCGTGCGCGTCGTCGCCGGGCCCGGCGGCGAGGTCAAGGAGATCGACCTGCGGCTCAACGCGTTCGAGATGAGCGGCGTGGAACTCGGCGAACTCACCGCCGCCACGGTAAAACGCGCCACCGCCGACGCCGACCGGCGCCTCTCGGAGGAGATCCGCGGCGTGGTCGGCGACGTCTTCGGCGCCGCACAGGAGGAGCAGCTATGAGCGACAACGTGAACCGGCCGGACCCCGCTGAGGTCGTGGCCGAGTTCGAGCGGCTGAAGGCCGAAGCCGAGGCGACGGTCCGCAGGTTCGACGAGATGGCCGCCGAGTTCGGCACCGACGCTGTGGAGGTCTACTCCGAGGACCGCCAGCTGCGCGTCAAACTCGACGCGAACGGCAATGTGGACCAGATCGGGGTCGAGGAGACCGCGATGCGGAACCGCCAGACCCTCGGCCGCGCCATGGTCCTCCTCATCGCCGAGGCCCGCGCCGAGCACCAGCGGCGCACCACCGAGATGGCCCGCCGCATGCTCGGCGACCGGTTCGACCTCGACGCGATCATGGCCCGCTACACGCCGAAGCAGGGCCCGCAGCGCTGAGGGGCGATGGACCGGAGACTTGACCCCGGCTGCCCGGCCCACCGCCCCGGTCGTGCACCGGCGCCCTGACGAGACGAGTGGCAGGGCGCCGGAAATCCGTTACTTCAGGCCCGAAGTCGAGAAGCCCTGCACGAAGAACCGCTGGAAGAACAGGAACATCAGCAGGACCGGCAGGATGAACAGGGTGCTGCCCGCGGCCAGGAGGTTCTGCACCGGGAAGCCCTTCTCGTTCACGTACCCGGCGGTCATCGCGACCGCGAGCGTCGTGCGGTCGGAGCTCAGCAGCAGGCTCGGGGCGATGTAGTCGCCCCAGGCGGCGGTGAAGGTGAGCACCATGCACGCGGCCAGGACCGGCCAGGACTGCGGGATGAAGATCCGCCAGAAGATGCGCACGTGGCCGCAGCCGTCGAGGATCGCGGCCTCCTCGAGCTCCTTCGGCATGCCGGAGAAGAACTGCCGGAACAGGAAGATCATGTACGCCGCGCCTGAGAGCCCCCACAGGATCCACGGCACGTACGTGTCGACCAGGCCCATCTTCGCGAACATCAGATAGGTCGGGATGAGCGTGATGATGCCGGGCATCATCATCGTCGAGATGAGCAGCCCGAACCAGAACTTCTTGCCCGGGGCCGAGAGCCGCGCGAAGCCGTACGCCATCCACGCCGAGGAGATCGTGGTCAGCACCGCCGAGAGCGTGGCGAGGATGAGCGAGTTGCGGGCGTAGCCGAGGAAGTCGATGAACGTGATCGCGTCGATGTAGTTGTGCCACTGGGGCGTCGACGGGAGCAGCTGGATCGGGAAGACCGACAGCTCGTTCGGGGCCTTCAACGAGGTGAGGATGAGCCAGCCGAGCGGCCCGGAGAAGATCACCGCGAGGACGATCAGGCAGATGTACAGGGCCGTGACGCGGGCCCGGCGCGCGATGGTCTCGGTCATTGGTCAGTCCTTGCGTTCCGAGGGGTCGACGCCGCCGTAGAAGACCGCCCTGTTGCCGATCTTGAAGACCACGCCGGTGATGAGCAGCACGAACAGGAACAGCACCCACAGCAGGGCCGAGGCGTATCCGAAGTGGCTCTTGGCGAAGTACTCGGCGTAGACGTGCACCATGAAGAAGTAGTTGCCCTCGGGCACGGCCGTGACGGCGGCCGCGCCGTTGACGGGCGCGAGCAGCAGCGAGGGCACGAACACCTGGAGCGAGCCGATCACGCCGGTGACCACCTGGAAGAAGATGATCGGGCTGAGCAGCGGCAGGGTGATCCTGAAGAACGAGTAGACCGGGCCCGCACCGTCCACTTTGGCGGCTTCGAGGAGTTCCCGGGGCACGTCCTGCAGCGCGGCGAGCGAGACGATCATCGATCCGCCCACGCCCCACAGGATCATGAAGATCAGCACCATGCGCACGTAGGGGTCGGCGAGCCAGGAGATCGGCTCGCCGCCCGTGGCGCCGATCGCGGCGTTGGCGAAGCCCGCGTTCTTGTCGAAGATGATCTTGAACGTCAGGGCCGCGGCCACGCCGGGCACGACGGCGGGCAGGTAGAACAGGGCCCGGAACAGCGCGCGGCCGCGGAAGTCGCGGTTGAGCAGGACCGCCATCGCGAGCCCGGCGGCGACGCCGGTGGGCACGGTGGCGAGCATGAAGACCATGGTGCGACCCAGGGACGCGATGGTCTGCTGGTCCTGGAACACCCTGACGTAGTTGTCGAGGCCCACATAGGACCAGTTCGGGGAGAGCCCGTCGGTGTTGGTGAGGCTCATCCAGAACGCGTAGGCGAGCGGGAAGATCGTCAGCAGGACGAACCCCGCGATCCACGGCCCCACGAACAGGTAGAACGTGCGGGTGCGTTGGCCCGCCCGGCCGCGCTTCCCACTGCGCGGCCGGGCGGTTCCGGGGGGAGTGTCCCGCAGCGCTTCGAGCGTCGCGGTCACTTGACCAGCTCCTTGCCTTCGTCGATGAGGGCGTTCATGTCGTTGTTCAGCGTGTCGGCGAGCGCGGCGGCGCTGGTGCCGTCGTTGATCGCGTCGGGCAGGTACTGGTTGAGCACCGCGTCGAGCGCTTCGACCTTGACGTACGGGGTGAAGGACAGGACCTTGAAGTAGTCGGCCTCGGCGTCCTGGACGGTGAGCGCCTGGGCCTGGGCCGGGGTGCCGGTGGGCAGGTCGGCGCGGAGCGACAGGAGGCTCGGCAGGCCCCAGCCGCCGGCGGCGCGGTCCTTGGCGGGCTGGCCGCCCATGAACCACTCGAAGAGCTTCCAGGCGTCGTCGTGGTTCTTGGAGGCCTTGGGAATCCAGTAGCCGGTCGCGCCGAAGCAGGGGCTGATGCGCTCGGCGCCCATGACCGGGGCCGGGGCGAAGCGGGAGGTCTCGGCGAGCGCGGGCTCGGCCGCGATCGAGCCGCCGAACCAGTAGCCGGACCAGCTCATCGCGAGGCGGCCGGTCTGGTACGGGGGCCAGTCCCAGCCGTCGGGGTTGGGCTCGACGGGGCTGAAGCCGACCCTGGCGCGGGCGTAGTCGAGGTACCAGGAGAGGGCCTGCTGCCCTTCGGGCGAGGAGAAGTCGAGGGAGCCGAGGTCGTCGGCGAAGAGGCTGCCGCCGGCGGAGGCGGTCATGTTGACCATGGTGATGAAGAGGCCGAGGCCGCCCGCGGAGAGGCCGTAGACGGAGGTCGTGTCGCCGTCCTTCTGGGTGAGCTGCTTGCCCAGCTCGAGCCACTGGTCGTAGGTGACCGGCTCGGTGTCGGAGAGGTAATCGACGCCGGCGGCGTCGAACAGCGCGGTGTTGTACCAGATCATGGCGTCCTGGGAGTAGTCCTTCGCCAGGCCGTAGCGCGGGCCCTTGCCCTGGACGGAGCCGTCGTAGCGCCACACGTCGTTGATCGGGTCGATGTCGTCCTCTTTGAGCAGTTCGCTCTTCGCGAAGTAGTCGTCGAGGGGCAGGGCGAGGTCGCGGGCCACGATATACGGCGTCTCGACGGCGCCGAGGCCGCGGACGAGGTCGGGGGCGGTGCCGCTGGCGAGCATCGCGGTGAGTTTGGTGGTGTCGACCTCGACGCGCTTGATCTTGAGGCCCAGGGCCGCTTCGGCGGCCTTGATGTCGATCTCGTTCTCCGGGGCCATGACCGTGAGGGTCGTCTTGCCGCCGTCCGAGCCGCCTGCCGAAGGGGCGCAGGCGGAGAGGGCTCCGGCGCCGGCCGCGGCGGCCGCGCCGAGGGCGGTGCCGCGCATCAGCGAACGACGGGACAGCTCCGTCTTGGACGGTGCCGCCTGGGACGCCGTCGTCCCGAGGGATCCACGCATGGGTTTTCGCCTTTCAGGGAAGGGGTACGAAAGTCTGTGGACGAAGGCTAGCTCCACTCACATAAGTACGTCAATAGTCTTGACACAGATTTATGAGCGGGTTGTATGATCGGCGCATGCCCCGGACGAAGAGCGGATCCCTCCAGTCACTGCGCCGGGCGAACCAGGAACGACTGCTGACCCTCTTGCTGCGCAAGGGGCCCACGCACCGCGCCGAACTCGCCCGTCGCGCCGACCTGTCCCGTACCACCGTGTCGACCATCGTTACCGAACTGATGTCGCGCGGCCTGGTGATCGAGCAGGACGGCGACCCCGACGGGGACGGCCGCGCCAAAGAGACGCTCGCGATCAATCCGGGCGCGGCCGTCGCGCTCGGCCTCGACTTCACCTTCGACCACGTCTGGGTGCACCTCTCCGACTTGGCGCACAACGAGATCGCGGGCGCCGGCCGGGCCGTGGACCCCGATCTGGGCTGGGCGGAGCGGATCGACGTCGCCGCCGACCTCCTCGACGCCCTCATCGCCGAGCACGCGCTCGACCGGGGACGGATCGTGGGCGCCGGCATCGGCCTGCCCGGGCCCATCGAGAAGGCGACCGGGATCGTCTCCACGTCCCTCCCCGACCAGCCGTGGTCCCATGTGCACGCCGCGGACGAGTTCCAGCGGCGCCTGCGCCTGCCGGTCGCCATCGAGAACAACACCCGGCTCGAGGCCGTCGCCGAGGCCTACAGCGGCGCGGGCCGCGGGGTCCGCGACCTCATGTACGTGGGCCTGTCCAGCGGCATCGCCGCCGGGCTCATCCTCGACGGCCGGGTCTTCCGCGGCTCGGTGGGCGCCGCCGGGGAGCTCGGCCACACGTCGGTCCATGTCGACGGACCGGCGTGCCCGTGCGGCAACCGCGGCTGCCTCGTCCTCCACGCCGGCATCCCGGCCGTGCTCGCCGCGCTGCGGCCCCACTTGGGCGCCAAGGCGACCGTGGAGGACGTGCTCGCCGCCGCCGCGGCGGGCGACCGCGCCTGCGAGGGCGTGCTCGCGGACGTCGGCCAGATGACCGGCCGCGTGCTCGCCAGCCTCTGCAACCTGCTCAACCCCGAGCGCATCGTCGTCGGCGGCGAGCTCTCCCGCGCCGGCGAAGTGCTCCTCGACCCGCTGCGCACCGCCATCCGCCGGTACGCGCTCACCCTCGTGCGCGAGGTCGACGTCGTCCCCGCCGCCCTCGACCTCGGCGCCCGCGCCGGAGCGGTCGGCGGCGCGGCCCTCATCCTCCGCGAGCGCCCCGGCCTCGCCTCGGCCCTCGTCGACCTCACCGAACCGCAGGCGGGCAAGCCGCCCGGCGACGGGCGATAGGGTCGCCGCATGAATCGATTCGAGGGCAAAGTCGCTGTCGTCACCGGGGGCGCGAAAGGCATCGGGGCCGCCACCGCGCGGCGCCTCGCGAGCGAGGGCGCGGTCGTGTACGTCGCCGACGTCGACCGCGAGCACGGCGAGAAGACCGCGGCCGACATCGGCGGGAACGTCCACTTCGTCCACTGCGACGTCGGCAGCAGTGCCGACTGGGCGGCACTCGCCGCCGAGATCGAAGGCGGCCAGGGCAAGGTCGACGTGTTCGTCTCCAACGCCTACGCGATCCGCTTCGGCCCCGCGCACCTGCTCGACGAGGACGACTGGGACCGCACCCTCGAGGTCACCCTGAAAGCGCTCTACCTGGGCTTCAAAGCCCTCACGCCGCTCGCCCCCGCGACCGGCGCGGCCGTCGTCGCCGTCTCCTCCGTGCACGCCCACGCGTCGTTCCCCGGGTTCGCCGCGTACGCCGCCGCGAAGGGCGGCGTCAGCGCGCTCGCACGGCAGCTCGCCATCGAGTACGCCCCCGGCGTGCGCGTCAACACCGTCGTCCCCGGCCCCATCCTCACGCCCCAATGGGACGGCGTCCCGGCCGAGAGCATCGCCGACGAATCGGGACGCACCCTCCTGGGGCGCATGGGCGGCGCCGAAGAAGTCGCCGCCGCCGTCGCCTTCCTCGCCTCCGACGAGGCCGGTTTCATCACCGGAGCCGAACTCCCCGTCGACGGCGGCTGGCTCATCCGGCACCGCTGACCCCACAGCTCCACAAGAGATAGAGGTTCCCTTGAACATCGCCAGAATCGAGACCTTCTTCGTCCGGCCCCGCTGGCTCTTCGTACGCGTCGAGACCGACGACGGCCTCGTCGGCTGGGGCGAGCCGATCGTCGAGGGCCGCGCCGAAGCCGTCGCCAGCGTCGTCGAAGCCCTCGCCGACCGCCTCATCGGCGCGGACGCCACCCGCATCGAGGACCACTGGCAGGTCATGACCAAGGGCGGCTTCTACCGGGGCGGACCGGTGCTCTCCAGCGCCGTCGCCGGCATCGACCAGGCCCTGTGGGACCTCAAGGGCAAGGCCCTCGGCGTGCCCGTCTACGAACTGCTCGGCGGCGCCGTGCGCGACACCGCCCGCGTATACACCTGGATCGGCGGCGACTCCGCCCAGGCCCTCGCCGAGGACGCCTTGCGCGCCAAGGAGAACGGCTTCGACGCCGTCAAGTGCAACGCCTCCGCGCAGATCGGGCACATCGAGACCGCCGCGCAGGTGCACCGCATCGTCGACCAGTTCACGGAGCTCCGCGCCGCCGTGGGCGACGACTTCGACTTCGCAATCGACTTCCACGGCCGCTTCTCGACTGCCATGGCCCGCCGCGTCCTCCCGCTGCTCGAACCGCTGTTCCCGCTGTTCGTCGAGGAGACGGTCCTCCCCGAGTTCTCCCGCGACCTGGGAGCGGTCACCGCGAGCACCTCGATCCCGATCGCCACCGGCGAGCGGCTCTACTCGCGCTGGGACTACCGGGACGTGCTCTCCACCGGCATCGCGGTCGCGCAGCCGGACCTCTCGCACGCGGGCGGCATCTCCGAGGTGCGGCGCATCGCGGCCATGGCCGAGGCGTACGACGTGGCGCTGGCCCCGCACTGCCCGCTCGGGCCGATCGCGCTCGCCGCGAGCCTGCAGGTGGACTTCGCGTCGCCGAACTTCCTCATCCAGGAGCAGAGCCTCGGCATCCACTACAACCGGGACAACGACCTGCTCGACTACCTCGTGGACCCGGCGGTGTTCGCGTTCACGGACGGGTACGTCGAGCGGCCCACCGGGCCCGGCCTGGGCATCGAGGTCGACGAGGCGGCGGTGCGCAAGGCCGCCGAGGACCCGCACCGGTGGCGCAACGAGATCTGGCGCCTGAAGGACGGCTCGTTCGCCGAGTGGTGAGGTGCAACGAGAAGGGCTCCCGCCGCGATGCGACGGGAGCCCTTGCCGTTCAACCGGTCTGAAGTCCTACTCGAACCCGCCGAAGTCGCCTCCGCCGAAGTCCCCGCCTCCGAAATCGCCGCCGTCGCCGCCGCCCATGTCGCCGCCGCCGTCGCCGCCCATGTCGCCGCCGTCAGCGCCCGCGTCCCCGCCGTCACCGCTGTAGTCGCTGCCTTCGATCGCGCCCATCGCGTAGGCGGGGGCGATCATCGCGTCGAAGACCATCATGCCGACGAACACGCCCGCGGCGCCCGCGAGCGCGGGCTGCCACCAGGGCGTGTTGTACCAGCCGGCGGGCACGGGACGGCCGTCGACGCGGCCGCCCGGGTAGTAGTGGCGGTTCTCGTCGCTCGGGTCCGGCGAACCGGTGTAGGTGCGGCCCTCGACCTCGGCGCTGACCGGCTCGGTGAGCGCGCCGGTGCGGCGCTTGCCGACCAGGGACGGCACTTCGGGACCGGGGTCGATGCCCATCGCGGTGCGGGCGGCCCGCACGTACAGGAGGCCTTCGATGGCGGTCTCGGCGACGAGCCGGTACTGGTTGATCGTGCGCGCCGACTCGAGCTGCGAGCCCGCGGCGGTGTAGCGCTCGCCGGCGTCGGCGAGGGCCTGGCCCGCGGCGAGGTCGTCCCCCGGGGCGACGAGGTTCATGGTCTGGCCGCCGAGGCGCTCGTAGAGGCGGCGGGCCTCGGCCTCGGCGTCGGCGAGTTCGGCCACCGCCCGCTTCTTATTGGACTGCACCACGAAGAAGATGACGACGATCGCGACGACCAGCAGGGTCAACCACAGCTCCATGTCCCGAGCCTACCCGCGGTCGCGCGCCTACACTGGCCCGTATGACGTGGGTCCTATTGGCGGTGGTGTGCCTGGCGGCGGGCGGTTTCGGCGGCTGGTTCGCGGGGCGGTCGCGGCAGGCGGCCGAGCTGGCGGCGGCCACGGCCCGCCTGGAGGCGGCGGCGGACAACGAGCAGCGGCTCGAGGCGACGTTGAAGGCCGTCGCGTACGAGGCCACGGACCATTCGCGGCAGGCCGTCGGGCAGGTGCTCGCGCCGATCGCGGAGACGTTGGCGCGCTACGAGAACCGTCTCGGCGATGTGGAGCGCGCCCGGGTGGACGCGTACGCGCAGTTGCGGATCCAGCTCTCGGGGGTCGCGGACATCTCGGAGGACCTGCGGGAGCAGACCGGGCGGCTGCTGGGGGCGCTGCGGTCGCCGCAGGTGCGCGGGCAGTGGGGCGAGGTGCAGCTGCGGCGGATCGTCGAGGCGGCCGGGATGGTCGAGCACTGCGACTTCTCCGAGCAGCACTCGGGACTCGTCGACGGGCGCGGGGTGCGGCCCGACCTCGTCGTGCGGCTCTCGGGCGGGCGGACGCTCGTGGTGGACGCGAAGGCGCCGCTGCAGTCGTACCTGCAGGCGCTCGAGTCGGAGGACGAGGCGGGACGCGACCAGTTGCTGCGGATGCACGCGAAGCATCTGCGGCGGCATGTGGAGTCGTTGGCGGGCAAGGAGTACTGGCGGGCGTTCGAGGACACGCCGGAGA
Source organism: Glycomyces lechevalierae (assembly GCF_027622945.1). GTDB lineage: Bacteria > Actinomycetota > Actinomycetes > Mycobacteriales > Micromonosporaceae > Glycomyces > Glycomyces rutgersensis. Next base: position 522,407 of record NZ_JAPZVQ010000002.1, read on the forward strand.
TGGTGGTGCTGTTCGTGCCGGCCGACGCGTTCCTGGACGCGGCGCTGCGGGGCGACCCGGCGCTGCTGGAGGACTCGTTCGCGCGGGGCGTGGTGATCGCTTCGCCCGCGACGCTGATGGCGCTGCTGCGGACGGTGGCGCACACGTGGCGGCAGGAGGCGCTCGCGCAGCACGCCAAGGAGGTGCACAAGCTGGGGCGCGAACTCCACGAGCGGCTGGGCGCGGTCGCGGGCCACTTCTCGCGGCTCGGCTCGTCTTTGGAGGCGGCGGTGGGGTCGTACAACGCGGCCGTCGCGAGCGTCGAATCGCGGCTCCTGGTGACCGCGCGGCGCTTCAGCGAACTCGAGGTCGCGGGCGAACCGCCGGAGTCCCCGGCACCGGTGATCACGCCGACGCGGAAGCCCAGTTGGGAAGCGGTGGAGGACTACCGGGCCTGACGAACCCGCCCGGGGGCAGTCCCCCGCCCTCCCAGGGGGGCGACCCCAGGCCAAGTCTCTCGCCGGGGTCCGACAGAACACCCCGGTTCTTACCGTCGTAAGGAAAAGTGTCACCCGAAAGAGGTCGCCGCGGCGCTGACGCCGCGACGCCCCGCGTCGTCGGCGCTCAGGCGCGCCCGGCGGCCTTCAGGTCCTTCGCGAGTTCGCGCGGGAGCGAGAAGGCGATCTTCTCGGTCACCGGCTCGAACACCTCGACATTCGCGAAACCGCGCTTGGCCAAGTGCGCCAGGACGTCCTGCACCAGGTTGTCCGGCACCGAGGCCCCCGAAGAGAGGCCCACAGTGGACGCCCCTTCGAGCCAGGCCTCGTCGATCTCGTGCGCGAAGTCGATCAGGTACCCGGCGCGCGCGCCGTGCTGCACCGCGACCTCGACCAGCCGCACCGAGTTCGAAGAGTTCTTGGAACCGACCACCAGCATCACGTCGCACTCCGCCGCGATGTCCTTCACCACCTGCTGGCGGTTCTGCGTCGCGTAGCAGATGTCGTCGCTCGGCGGGCTCTGCAGCATCGGGAGGCGCTGCTTCAGCCGCCCGACCGTCTCCATCGTCTCGTCCACCGAGAGCGTCGTCTGCGACAGCCACACGACCTTCTCCGGGTCGCGCACCTTCACCTGGTCGACCGCGTCCGGCCCGTCCACGAGCTGGATGTGCTCGGGCGCCTCGCCAGAGGTCCCGATGACCTCCTCGTGGCCCTCGTGGCCGATGAGCAGGATGTCGTAATCCTCCTCGGCGTACCGCACGGCCTCCTTGTGCACCTTCGTCACCAGCGGGCACGTCGCGTCGATCGCCTTCAGGCCGCGCTCGGCCGCCTGGTCGTGCACCTCGGGCGCCACGCCGTGCGCCGAGAAGACCACCACCGATCCCGGCGGCACTTCCTCGTTCTCCTCCACGAACACCGCGCCCTTGCCGGCCAGGGTCTCCACCACATGCCGGTTGTGCACGATCTCCTTGCGCACGTAGACGGGAGCGCCGTAGAGCTCCAGCGCCTTCTCGACGGTCACCACGGCCCGGTCCACGCCCGCGCAGTACCCGCGCGGCTTGGCCAACAACACTCGCTTCGGGTCTGCCACGCCTCGATGGTATCCGGCCGCCCGGTTTCGTCACACCCTGCAGTTAGTCTGGCCACGTGACCGACGCAGCGAGCAGCGCCACCGACAGTCCCAGCGACACCCCCTCCCCGCGCCCCGCCACCGGCCCGGGCGCGCCGATGAGCGCCGAGAACCCGTGGCCGCTGCGGGTCGTCTCCAAGAAGATCGGCGACTGGCTCGCCCGCCTCGGCGAGGTCTGGACCGAGGGTCAGATCACCGAGATCAGCCACCGCGGCCGCACCGTCTACCTGACCCTCCGCGACCCCTCCGCCGAGGTCTCGATGCGCGTGGTCGACTTCAACGGCGCCATCGCCGCCTGCGACCCGCCCCTGCGCGACGGCGCGCAGGTCGTCATCCGCGCCCAGGCCCAGTGGTGGGACAAGAACGGCTCGCTCTCGCTCCACGTGCGCGAGATCCGGCAGGTCGGCCTCGGCGAACTCCTCGCCCGCCTCGAACGCCTCAAGAAGCTCCTCGCCGCCGAAGGCCTCTTCGCGGCCGAGCGCAAGAAGCCGCTCCCGTTCCTGCCCTACCGGATCGGGCTCATCACCGGCCGCGCCTCGGACGCGATGCGCGACGTCCTCAAGAACGCGAAAGCCCGCCTGCCCTCCGCGGACTTCGAGGTCCGCGAGGTCGCCGTCCAGGGCCCGCGCGCCGTCACCGAGGTCTGCGCCGCGCTGGCCGAGCTCGACCGGGACCCCGACATCGAGGTCATCGTCATCGCGCGCGGCGGCGGCTCGATGGAGGACCTGCTGCCGTTCTCGGACGAGACGCTGTGCCGCGCGGTCGCCGAGGCCGTCACGCCCGTCATCTCCGCGATCGGGCACGAACCGGACACGCCGATCCTCGACTACGTGGCCGACTGGCGCGCCTCCACCCCCACTGAGGCCGGCAAGAAAGTGGTCCCCGACCTCGCCGAGGAGCAGCGCGGCCTGAACATCTGCCGCACCCGGCTGCGCCAGGCGCTCAACGCGATGCTCACCCGCGAGACCGACGGGCTCGCCGCGATGCGCGCCCGGCCCGTGCTCGCGCGGCCCGAGACGATGCTCGAGGCCCGGGCCGATGTCGTCGCGAACCTCACGCACCGCATGCGCGCGCGCGTGGACTCGCGGCTCGAGCGGTCGACGGACGACCTGGAGCACCTGCGGGCGCGGCTGCGGTCGCTGTCGCCGCAGTCGACGCTCGACCGGGGCTACGCGATCGTCACCGACACCGAATCCGGTGCGGTGCTGCGGGAAGCGACGGCGGCCGGCGAGGCCATCGAAGTGCGGCTGGCGGCGGGATCGCTGCGGGCCGCGGTCGTACACACACGAGAGGACGGGTAGTGAGCGAGGAACGCTTGACGTACGAGGAGGCCCGGGCCGAGCTCGTGGCCACGGTCGAACGGCTCGAAGCGGGCGGGGCCACCCTGGAGGAGTCCCTGCAGCTCTGGGAGCGCGGCGAGAAGCTGGCCGATCTGTGCCAATCGCACCTCGAAGGCGCGCGCGAGCGCCTCAAGGCCCGCACGGAGCCGGACGCGGAAGACGACGACTGAGCGCCGGCCTCGAGACCGCCGGAGTGCAGCTCTCAGGGCGAGATCGACGGGGGCCGTCAGGCGCCCGCGGCCTCGGCCACGCCTTCGGCGAGTTCGGGCAGGTCGGCCACGCCGTCGGGTTCGGCACTGAGCACGACGGTCTCGCCGCCGATCTCGGCCACCCAGGTCTCGCCGCTGCCCGTTTCGTATGCGGCCCATTCGATCCCGGCCGCCTCGACCGGGGTCCCGGCGCCGGACAGGTCCTCGTTCACGTCGGCGAGCGAGCCGTTGGTCTCCGCGAGCTGCAGGCCGTTGCCATCGGGCGAGTAGTAGCCGGTCCGGAGCGTGACGGTCTCCTCGTCGACGGCGAGGTCGGTCGAGATCGCCTTCCACTCCTCGTCCAGCTCGGGCTCGATCGCGGCCAGGCCGAGGCTCGCGGCCGTCGCGTGGTTCTCGCTCGTGTCGACCACGCTGACCTGCCGGTCCGAGGCCAGCCAGTTCCATCCGACGTAGAACAGCCCGATCGGCACGAGCAGCACCGCCATGGACATGGCCATGTCGCGCAGCCTGCGCGGTTTCGGACGCGCGGGCTTGACCGCCTCGCCGTCGGCGGCGGCCGCGCCGCCCTCGGCAGTGCCGCTTTCAACCGTGCCGCCCTCGGCAGCGCCCTGATCGCCAGTGCTGCCGTCGACCGCGCCATCGACCTCGGCTGCGGGCTCGGTCTTGACCTCTTCGGTGGACATGGCTCCATCCTGAACGACCGCCTGACCGCCCGCGGCACCGGCCCGCCTCGGCGTGGCGCACGAAGCCCGCCCGCGCGACTGCGCCGCGATCCGGACGCGCCCGCCCAGTAGGACGCGAATCCGACTTCCGACCCGAAGGACGCCTGCAATACCCTCTCCGCAGCGGCATCCGCGCCCGAACGGAAGGAGCCCCCGTTGATCCTCGTGGCAGGCGAGAACATCATCGACCTCGTCCCAGCCCCCGGCGGCCAGCTCCGCCCCACCTGCGGCGGCGGTCCCGCGAACACCGCCGTCTCGCTCGCCCGGCGCGGCATCCCGACCGCGCTCGTCGGCACCGTGGGCGGCGACCACTTCGGCCGGCAGACGTGGCGGCGACACATCGCCGCCGGCGTGCGCCGCGAATGGCTGCTGCGCACCGAACTGCCCTCCACGCTCGGCCTCGCGATCGTCAGCGAGGACGGCACCGCCGAGTACGACTACTGGACGACCGGCACCGCCGACTTCGCGTGGGAGGGCCGGGCCCTGCCCAAGCCCGATCCGGCCCAGGTCGACCTCGTGCACTTCGGGTCCCTCGCCGCCTACCTCGAGCCGTCCGCGCGCGCGATCGAGCACTGGGTGAACCGCGCCCGCCGCGCCGTCCCGATCTCCTTCGACCCGAACATCCGCCTCGGCGCGATGGGCGACCGCGCGAAGGTCCTCGAACGCACTGAGCGCCTGGTCGGGCTCGCGACCCTCGTGCGCGTCTCCGAGCGCGACCTCGGCCGCCTCTACCCGGGCACCGCGGTGGACGAGATCGCCCGCAAGTGGCTCGAAGCCGGTCCGGAACTGGTGGTCGTGACCCTCGGCGACGCCGGGTCGGTCGCCTTCCACCGCAACCACGTCACGGAGATGACGGCGGTCCCGGTGGACGTGGTCGACACGATCGGCGCGGGCGACGCGTTCACGTCCGGGCTCCTCGGCTGGCTCACCTCGGCGGGCTGGATGCGCCTCGACCGGCTCCCCGCCTGGGGCAACCAGGCCGTGGTCGCCGCGGCCCTGCGGTACGCGAGCCAGGTCGCCGCGCAGGCGTGCACCGTTCCGGGCGCACCATGAAGGGAAGCACTGCGACGCCCGTCGTTCACTGAGGCGAAACATGCCCCGAGTCGACATACGATGATGGTGTGTCTGCTCCTGAAATGCGGATCTGCCTCGACGAGTCCGACCTCGACGCGTCGCTGCGCCTCGACGTCCGCCGGGGCCTGACCTCGCACCCCAAGCACCTGCCGATGCGCCTGCACTACGACGGCCGCGGCTCGACCCTGTTCGGCGAGCTCACCCGCCAGCCCGAGTACTACCAGACCCGCAGCGAGCGCGCGATCCTCCACGACGGGGCCGCCGAGATCGCGGACGCTCTCGGGACCGACCCGATCTCCGTGATCGAACTCGGCGCGGGCCGGGCCGAGAAGATCCGGCCCGTGCTCAGCGCACTCGCCGCCGCCGGCCGCCTCGACGCGTTCTGGCCCTTCGACGTCGCCGAAGGGGAGGTCAAGGACGTGCTGCGCGAGCTCGCCACGGCCTACCCGGACGCCCACCTCGGCGGGATCGTCGGCGACTTCACGCTCCACCTCGCGAACCTGCCCGACCACCACGACACGCGCCTCGTCGCGTTCCTCGGCGGCACCTTCGGCAACTTCGCCGGCATGGAGCGCAGCCAGTTCCTGCGCGACCTGCGCGAGGCCCTGCGCCCCGGCGACTGGTTCCTGCTCGGCGCCGACCTCGTGAAGGACCCGGACGTGATCCTCGCGGCCTACAACGACGCCGCCGGGGTGACCGCCGAGTTCAACCGGCACATCCTCTACGTCCTCAACCACCGCCTCGGCGCCGACTTCGAACCCGACAGCTTCGAGCACATCGCCTTGTGGGACAACGACACCGCCACCATCGACATGCGCCTGCGCGCCATGAAGCCGATGCGGGTGGACCTCTCGGCGCTCGGTCTGGACATCTCGTTCGCCGTGGGCGAGGAGATCCACACCGGCATCTCCACCAAGTTCATGCCCGCCGAGCTCGAGAACCAGCTCCAGGCCAGCGGATTCGAGACCACCCGCTGGTGGACGGATGAGCACGACTACATGGGCGTGTTCCTCGCCCGCGCGATCTGAGCCGCTGAGGCGATCGCCCGTGGCCCTGGCCGCGCCGGATTAAGGTGGTCGGCATGGGAGAGATCGTGCTCATCCGCCACGGCGAGACCACCTGGTCCGCCTCCGGACGGCATACGTCCGTCACCGACCTCGAGCTCACCGAGAACGGTGTGTCCCAAGCGAAGGCGCTCGCGCCGCTGCTGAGCGGGCGCGAGTTCGCGGCCGTCTGGTCGAGCCCCCGCAAACGGGCGCTCATCACCGCCGACCTCGCGGGCCTCGACGTCACCGCCGTCATCCCCGACCTCGCCGAATGGGGCTACGGCGACTACGAGGGCCGCACCAGCGAGGAGATCGCGGACGAGGACCCCGACTGGTCGCTCTGGACCGACGGCGGCACCGGCTCCGGCGGTGAAACCCCTGATGAGGTCGCTGCCCGCCTCGACCGGGCGCTCGCCGAGGCCGAACCGCTCCTCGAACGCGGCGACGTCGCGTTCATCGCCCACGGCCACAGCCTCCGCGTCGCCGCGGCCCGCTGGCTCGGCCGCCCGGCCCGCGACGGCCGCGAGTTCAAGATCGACACCGCCTCGATCGCCGCCCTCGGCTACGAGCACGGCCGCCACGCGATCACCCTGTGGAACCTGACGGCGGCCGCCGCGAACGGCGGCTAGTCAATCAGAGACACCTCTTGCGCCCCAGGCGACTCGCCGCTCACGGCAGTGTGCGGGTGAGCCAGACGATGTCGCCGCGGTCGTCGGTCGTGACGTGGTCGCGCTCGAAGTCGAGCTTCTCGAGGACGCGGAACGACGCGGTGTTCCAGTCACGCACCGTCGACCACAGCCGGGTGCGGCGGGTCGCTGCAGCGGCGTCGAGGACCGCGCGGGCCGCCTCGGTGGCGTAGCCGTTGCCGTGGACGCGTTCGAACAGCTCGTAGGCGATCTCGGGCTCCTCGAGGCTCGCCCGGCCCACGGTCAGTCCGCAGTAGCCGATGAAGTCGCCTTCCGCCCGTCGTTGGATCGGCAGCAGCGCGATGCCTGTGGCAGCTGCGTTGGCGATGCCGTCCGCGATGATCGCTCGGATCTCCTCGATCGGCTGCGTCCCGCCGCCGCGCTCGGCGTGCAGGGCACGGAGCTCATCGGCGTCCGAGTCCTTCCACGGGCGCAGGATCAACCGCTCGGTCTCAAGATGGAACGACATCGGCTCGAATGAAGGCATGGCCCAACTATGCACGATCCGGACCGGTTCAGGGCCGCCAGATGACGACCCCCGTCGACATCTCGCGCTCCGAGAAGCGACCGTCCGGGGCCGCGTCGGCCAGCAGGGCGCGCAGTTCGATCTCGAAGGCGGGCAGGCGTTCCGCGAAGAGGTGCGGCGCGGAACTCGACAGGGAGAACACCGCGGAGACGATCGAGTCGATGCTCCGGTCGAAGATCCGGCCGTCGTCGACCTGGATGCGGTTCACCTTGGTGTACCCGGCTTCCCGCATGACGTCCTCCTCCCCGCCCGCGGTGCCGCCGGGCAGGAATCCCTGGCCGGCACGGCGAACCGGCCCGAGGTACGCCGCCACGAGTTCGCTGATGCGATCCCAGGGCGGGGCCGGGTGCGGCAGCGTCTCCGGGTCCTCGGCGCCGCGGTGGGTGGTGGCGCCGACGTGTATCCAGTGCCCGTCCGGGCGCAGCAGTTCGCGCACGCGGCGGGCGACCAGCAGGCGGTCCATCCAGTGGAAGGACTGCGCGAAGGCCACGACATCGAAGACGCCCAGGTCATCCGGCAGTTCCTCGGCGCGCAGTTGCCGCCATTCGATCTCGGCGAGCCCGGCGTCCTCGGCCCTCCGACTGGCTTCCCGGAGCATGCCCGCGTCCGGGTCGACGCCCACAGTGGCGGCGAAGAGCGGCGCGAGCAGCAGCGTCAGCGAGCCTGGGCCGCAGCCGACATCGAGGAGGCGGCCGGTGCCGTCGAGCCCGAGTTCGGCGCGCACGGCTTCGGCGAGGCCGGTCGGATACGGCATCCGGCCGACGCTGTAGTGGGCGGCGCTGCCGGCGAAGAGGGTCTCGTCCCACTCCCATTCGGCGGCGTCAGCGGTCATCGGAGCAGCTTCTGTTTCTCATCGGCGCCAGCATCGCCGATCTCCTGAGCGATCGCCAGCGCTTTTCCGAAGCGCGCGGTCGCGCCCTCAACTCGACCGCCCCGTCGCTGGGCTCTGGTAGGCTCCGGCAGCCATGAACCCTCCCCTCGTTCTGATCCGTTCGGTGCTCGTGCGTTTCCCGACGCGTTTCTGGCTGTGGGCGTTCGCGGTCGCGATCGCGGCGGACCTCGCCGTGATCAGCTTCGACGCAGACCCGCTGCGCTGGGCGACGAAGCCCGCGCTCATGCTGCTGCTCCTGTGCCACTTGATCATCGCGACGCAGCCGGGTCTGCGCCCGGCCCGCCTGCTCGGTCTGGGGCTCCTGTTCGCCTGCGCGGCGGACATCGCGCTGCTGCTCGACGGCACGCCCGCGTTCCTGGTCGGGATGGGCCTGTTCGCCCTCATGCAGGTCACGTATCTGGCGGTCTTCGTGCGCTTGGGTGCGCTGTCGACGCTCCGCGGCCGTTGGATCGTTCCTGCGTGCTATTTGGTGTTCTGGTTGGGCGCCAATGTGATCCTTTGGCCTCGGCTGGAGGCGCTGGCGGTTCCGGTCGCGGTCTACAGCCTGCTGCTCGTCGCCATGGCGGCGGCCGCCGGCGCTTTGAACCGCCTCGCGGCGGTGGGCGGGCTGCTCTTCGTGGTCTCGGACCTCACGCTCGGCCTGGGCGTCTCGGGCCTCGAGTTTCCGCTCCAGTCGCAAACGGTGATGGCGACTTATGCTGCGGCGCAACTGCTCCTGATCCTCGGAACCATCAAGGCCCTGCCCTTCAAGGCCCCCGAATGACCTCGCTCGTCAACATCGCCGCGATCCTTGTGTTCGCGCTGCTCGTCTTCGCCGTTGTGGGCGTCTCGCTGCGTCTCCTGATCCCGTCCGAGCCCCACCGGCCTGCGACGACCGAACGGTCTCGCGCGGGCTCGGTGCGCCGCGCCCTCACCAACATCGCCGGTTTCATCGCGTTCGCCGCCGCGATGGGGCTGGCCTTCGAGGTCCGGGCCGCTTACGGCTCCCCCTTCGGCGAGCGCGGGCTTCCCACCGTCGAAGTGGTCGAAGTCGGCGACTGCGAGCGCGCTCCGCTGGGCTTCGGCATCGCCCGGACCTGCGACCTGACCTCGTTTCGCGCAACGGACTCCGAGGACCTTGACCCTTCGTGGGTCGAATCGATCGAGGTCGCCACGGGCGCGCCGGTCGAGCCGGGCGACCTGGTCGCCCCGTACTCCCCCTCGCGTTGGACCGCATACGTGTTCCTCGGCTCGACCGATGCCCGCTGGCGGCCCGTGTCCGCTGAAGGTCGTCCGAACCTCGACTGGCTGCCTACGGTGACGCTCTTCGGCGCGACCGTCCTCTTCTCGGCCTTCATGAAGCGCAGGGTTGCGGCGAGCCCTTGACCGGTACCGGCGGGTGTCGAGGTGACGGGAGTTCGTGCGGCTGCCCCGTAGCCAGCAGCTTGGTTCAGCGCTGGTCCTGTACTGCCGGAGACCCGTGGAGCGCATTGCTCAACCGAGGGCGTCTTGATCCGGCACGGGCAGTGGCAGTCCAAGGGCCGCTGCCAGCCACGTCAGGTTGATCGACGCGAGGTCGACGAACACGCGGCGGAGCCAATCCGGCTGCTCGCTCACACAGGCGCGCTGCAGTGACGGCCCTGCAAGCCTCGCGATGAGGGGTGCGGGTTCCGTGCACACCTGCCACGGCGGCGGGCCGCCCTCCAGGTGCAGCGTGGGAAGCAACTGCACGAGGTCGTGCAACTCGTGGCCGGCGCCGGCGTGCGACCAGTCGACGAGGCGACCTTCGCGCTCGCCGGTGTTGCCGAGGATGCACAGGTTGTCGCTGCGGAAGTCGCCGTGCACCAGGTGTGCATCGAGTTCGAGAGCGGTGCCGGCCTCCGCGTCGACAGCGGTCAGGGTCTCGGCGTTGGCCTCGAGCCAGCCGCGGATGACGACACCGAGATCGGCAAGCCGGTCGGCGAGCTCGATGACGCGCGGCCACTGTGGCCCGGGCCAGCTGGGGGTCCGCGGCAGCCCGACAGGGAGCGGCACTCGGCGCAAACGGTCGAGCGTGCGGCGGAGAACGTCGATGTCGCCTGGTCGCCAGACGGTCGACGTGCTGCCGCCCGGATGCTTGACGCCGGCCGCGGGCCAGTAGGCGGCGGACAGGTCCTCCGTCACCAACAACGGCTGTCCAGTGCCGTCGTCGTGCCAGCCGAGGACCTCGGGGGCGAGGCCGGTGCCGCGGAGGTGGTCGAGGATCCGGTGCTCGTTGCGCAGCCAGCCCGCAGTCTCTTCGGTCGTGGCTCCTTTGGCAAACGCGGCGCTGCCGTCGCTGAACGTGACGACGAGCCGTTCGGCAGCAGACAGCCCGAACTCAGGTGTGCGCCAGGCCGCCGCCGTCTTGCCGAGCAGCGATCCGACAGTCCCGGCGATCGCAGGCGTTTCGGCAGCTGTCACGCCCTAGGTATAGCAGGCATCTCCGATACGCCGGCAGCAGTGCTGGTCGCGCCGAGGGCGCCGTCCGCGATTGGCGATGGGCGACCTGGGCGCGCCGCCCTGCGCTGCGCCGTTAGGCGGACCGGTTCATTCCGGGAACGGCCGCAACGGGTCGGGCTCGTTCGGTTCCGGATACGGCCGGGTCGGATCGGGCTCGCCAGGCGAAGGGTACGGCTTGGCCGGGTCGGGTTCACCCGGTGACGGGTACGGCTTGGCCGGGTCGGGCTCACCCGGCGACGGGTACGGCTTGGCCGGGTCGGGCTCACCCGGCGACGGGTACGGCTTGGCCGGATCAGGCTCGCCGGGCGTCGGGAAGGGCGGGTGCGGGTCGGGTTCCCCGGGTGACGGATACGGTCGGTTCGGGTCGGGCCGCCCCGGTTCGTCCGGTGCGGGCTCGCGCTCGCCGTTCCCCAAGGTGTCGGTCGCGTGCCGGTCGGTCATAGCTCCCCCTCCGCTACAAGAGCGGAGGGGTACCCGACCGGCGCGCGATCCATGCACCGGGCGCTCAGGCCAGGTCGATCCTGGTGAGGCGTTGCGTGGCCCTGGTCAGGACCACGTACGCGACGCCCGCGCCGTGCGATTTAGCGACGGCTTCGAGGTCGACGGCGATCACGGCGTCCCATTCGAGGCCCTTGGACTCCAAGGGGCCCACGAGGGTCACGCGGCCGTCGTGGACGATGTCCGCGAGTTCCGGGTGGCGGTCGTACGACGCGATGATGCCGACGGTGCCTTCGACGGCTTCGAGTGCCTGGACGACCGCGCCCGCGACCTCGGGCATGAGCGCGTCGGCGGCGACGGTCTTCTCCGCGACGGCCACGCCGGTCTCGCGCACGGCCTCGGGCAGGTCGATGTTGCGCAGGCGCGGCTTCGCCCATTCGGCGGCGTACTCGAAGACCTCTTTGGAGTTCCGGTAGTTCTTGGTCAGGTGGAACTCGTGGAGGCGCCCGCTCGGGACGGCGCGGCGGCGGGCGTCGGCGCTCTCCCTCGGGCGCGGCCAGCTCGACTGGGCCTCGTCGCCGACGATGGTCCAGCCGGCGCCGCGGCCGCGGCGGCCGAGCATCCGCCACTGCATGGGCGAGAGGTCCTGGGCCTCGTCGACGATGACGTGCGCGTAGTCCTCGTAGAACGCGTCGCGCGCCTGCCGCTCGGGCCGGTCGTAGTAGCGGTCCTGGACCGTGGAGACCTCTTGGATGCCGTCCCAGGAGCGGATGCGGTCCCGGTTGCGGGGCTGCGGCTTCACGCCGAGGAGAATGCGCAGCTCGTCGAGGAGCGCCACGTCCGGGATCGAGAAGTCGGTCTCGCGCAGCGAGGCCGCGACCCCTTCGATGGCCTCTTTCTTGAGGTGCCCTTCGGCGGCGGACGCGAGGCGGCGGTCGTCGCCGGCCCAGCCGAGGACGTCGGCCGGGTCGAGGTCGGGCCACCAGTGGTCGAGGAAGGTGAGGAACTCGCCGCGGGAGCCCACGTCGCGGGAGAACTTCGCCGGCTCGGCCTCTTCGATGACCGGTTTGATCTTGCGCCACAAGGCAACAAGGAGGGCGCGTCCGGCCTCGGTCTTGGCGAGATTCGGGCGCGGCTCCTTCTCGAAGACGCGGGCGCGGGCGGCCGCGAGTTCGGCGGCGTCGAGCCGGAACACGTCGCCGCGGTAGACGATGCGCAGCTCGTCGGGCGCGCCGGGCGGGGTCTGGCGGACGAGGCGGCGCAGGATCGGGAGCATCACGGTGCCGCCCTTGACGGCCGCGACCTCGGGCCGGTCCTGGCGGGTGGCCTCGACGCCGGCGTACAGCTCGCCGAGGGAGTACAGGGCGGCGGTCTCCTCGCCGAGGCTGGGGAGGACCCGCCCGATGTACTTCATGAACACGGCCGAGGGGCCGACGACGAGGATGCCGGCGGCCTCGTAGCGGCTGCGGTCCTGGTAGAGCAGGTACGCGGCGCGGTGGAGGGCGACGACGGTCTTGCCGGTGCCGGGCCCGCCGGTGATGATCGTGGCGCCGCGGCCGGGCGCGCGGATCGCGGCGTCCTGCTCGGCCTGGATGGTGGCGACGATGTCGCGCATCCGCCCGGTCCGCTTGCGGCCCAAGGCGGCCATGAGCGCGCCGTCGCCGATCACGGGGAGGCGGTCGGCGGCGTCCTCATTGAGCAGGTCGTCGCTGATCTCCTCGACGGTGCGGCCGAAGGAGCGGATGACGCGGCGGCGCGCGACCTCCTGGCGGTCGACGGCGGTGGCGCGGTAGAACGGCGCAGCGGCCGGGGCGCGCCAGTCGACGAGGAGGGTGCGGTACTCCTCGTCGCGCACGCCGAGGCGCCCGACGTGGCGGACCTTCCCGTCGTCGAAGTCGAGGCGGCCGAAGACGAGGCCCTCGTGCTGGGAGTCGAGGTCGGCGATGCGGCGGGCGGCCTGGTAGACGAACACGTCGCGTTCGTACCGGGCGCCGGGCACGGTGGCGGCGAGGTGGGCGTAGCCGGAGTCGCGGTTGCCTTCGGCCTCACCGCGGAGCACGTCGACGCGCGCGTAGACGCGGTCGACGAAGCCCTGCTCGATCGCGATCTCCTGCTCGGGGGTGCTGGCGGGATCGGGGACGGGGACGGCGTGCGTCGTGTCGACGTCCTGTTCTTGCTGGGCATCCGGTTGGGCGGCTCTGGCGGGGCCTGGTTCCTGGGACACTGCGCTCCTCGCTCGAATTCGAGAACGCACAAGCCTAGCGCGTCGCGGCGACACCCGTCCGCCGATCATGGACTAGGGAGTGCTCGCACACCCTAAGGCTGAGCGGGCCACACCTTGTACATCCACGAGTAGTCGTCGTCGATCTCGTCGAACCCGAACTGGCGGTAGAGGCCCTGGGCGTCGGCGGTCGCGAGGAGGACCCGCTTGAGGCCCATCCGCTCGGTCTCCTCGAGGATGTGCGCCATGAGCCGCTTGCTCACGCCCCGGCCGCGCGCCTCGCGGTCCACGTACACGTCGCTGAGCCACCCGAAGTACGCGTGGTCGGTGACGAGCCGCGCGAACGCGAGCTGGCGGCCGTCCCCGTCGTAGAGCCCGAACGGCAGCGAGTGGTCGATGGCGAGGTCGCAGCGCTCGCGGGTACGGCCCATCGCCCAGTAGGTGTCGGTGGAGATGACCTTGTGGATCCACTCGCGGTCGAGCCGGTCGGGGTCGGAGGAGATCGTGTACGCGTCGCTCATCGCCCCAACCTATGCCCGCCTTTCAGGCCGCGCCAGCCGATATCCGGCGGTTCTCCTTGCGGCGCAGGTAGATCTCGATGAACACGAGGTTGAGCACGATTGAGCCGACGATCGACGCGGTGTACGCGGTGCTGAAGAGCGCCTCGAAGTCCCCGCCGTAGAACCCGTCGAGGAGCGGCAGCTGCACGACGATGAACAGCCCCAGGTAGACCCGCAGCATCACAGCGGCGAAGGTCGCGGCCATGCTCCGCAGCATCCACCGCTCGTGCGCGGCGAAGTCCCGCGCCCGCACGGCCCGGTAGGCGCGCACGGCCGTGTACAGCCAGAACACGTCGAGAAACACGAACGAGACGAGCGCGATCGGCCCGGCCGTGGTCAGCACGGCGACCACGATGCCGGCGAGGGCGCCCGGAAGGATCCCGCCGAGCAGGTAGACGCGGCCGAGGACCCGGTGGACCTTCGGGTGCCTGCGGCGGATCGAGCCGAAGAACTGGAAGGGCCCCACCAGGAGCGCGATGCCGCCGGCGGTGGCGTGGGCGATGAGGAACGGGAGGTGGATCGCCACGTTCTCGCGGATGTCGATGTTCGGCTCCATGCCCACGAGGTAGCGCGGGACGGCGAAGAAGACGATCGCGACGCTGGCGACGGCGACGACCACGACGGCGACGCGGCCGCGCCGCTCGGGGGTGCGTTCGGGGACGGTCAGGGTGGCGCTCATGAGGGGGTGCTCCTCAGGGGTGTCGTTGTGAGCGGAACTATCGATAGTGACACTATCATTAAATCGGACAGGTCACCACCGCCGCTCGGGTAAGAAGGACGCATGCGAATCGGAGAGCTCAGCACCAGGACCGGGGTCCCCGTGGCCACGATCAAGTACTACGTGCGCGAAGGGCTCGTGGCCGGCGGCGAGCGGACCGGCCACAACCAGGTCAGCTACGGCGAGGAGCACGTGCGGCGGCTGCGGCTGGTGCGCGCCCTGGTCGAGACCGGCGCGCTCCCGATCGCCAAAGTCCGCGAAGTCCTCTCCGAGGTCGAAGACCCCCGCCGCGACCTCGACAGCACGCTCGGCGTCGCCAGCCGCGCCCTCTTCAGCCACCGCGCGCCCGCCGAGGAGCCCGAGGACGCCGACCTCGAGACCGCGCGCGCGATCGTACGCCGCCAGGGCTGGAACCGCATCCCCAGCGATCACGACTTCGTGCGGACCCTCGCGGACGTCATCGGCCGCCTCCGGCTTCTCAACGTCAGTGACCTGGTCGAATACGAGGACCGGTACGCGCTCGCGGCCGAGCAGGTGGCCGAGGCCGACATCCGGCTCCTCGGCCGGCGCGAGGATCGCGAAGAGATTCTCGAGACGATGATCGTCGGAACCGTGCTCGGCGACGCGCTCTTCACGGCCCTCCGCCGCATCGCGCAAGTCGAGATCTCCGGCCGCGAATTCAAAGGGCCTGAGGAGCATCGGACCGAACGCGAGGAATGCTTATCCACAAGGGACCTTGATGTCGGGCAGTCCGCGCCCGGACCCGCATGCTTCTATGCGCAAATGGCAATGTCTGCACTTGTCGGATTTGCGACTGTGCAAGTCGATTGGGCGGTTCTACGCTGATTCCACGCACCTGGTGGCGCGGCGGCAGAGGCCAAAGCCTGCTCGACAAGAGACTTTGCCGCCATCACCAGGAGGCCGTCCGACGAAGTGGGGTAGTCGAGACGGCCGGCGGCGGGGCTCCGACTACCTGGCTTTGGAGCCCCGCCGCATTTCGGCGCGCCAGGATTGCAGAGCGTTCAGGGGCGGTGGAGCCAGGCCAGGAGGTCCTTCGGGGCCATGGCTGCTACACGGGCCTCGTAGGCCGCGAGTGCTTCGGGGGTGAGGAGCTCGGCCGCCGAGCCTGAAGTGCCCCTTCGGAAGAAGGCGTCGCGGCTTTTCATGATGCCGGCCGGGTCGGGCGCGACCTGGTCCGCCATCGTCTTCATTTCGGCGAAGGTCGCGGCCTTGATCAGTTGCGGCCAGCGCGCTTCGTCCACTTCGATGCCGAGCCAGGCGGCGATGCGGCGCATCTCGCCTTCGAGGTCGGCGGCGAGGTCGGCGTAGTGGACGAGGAGGAGGTTGGGGTCTTCGCGGCGGGTCCAGGCGTCGTTGAGGTGGAGCATGACGCCTTGCAGGGAGTCGAGGTTCTCGCGGGGGTCGGCGTCTTCTTCGGTCCAGCGGACCAGCCACTCGTGCAGGGACTTCCGCGGTTTCGGCGGCTCGTTCGGGTCGGGTTCGGGGGCGCCGGTGAGGGCGCGGATCTTGTCGCGGTCGAGGTTCTGGCCCTGGTGGTAGAGGGAGACCGCGGCGTCGAGCGGGTGGCGGGCGACGACGATGTACCGGCTGTCGGGGTGCAGCGGGAAGCCGTCGAGCGGGGTGTGGGTCTTGATGAAGCGGCGGTGTGGCTGCGTTTCGAGCCGGGCGAAGACCTCGTCTTCGGGCACGACGAGCCAGTCGAGCCAGGGCGAGAGTTCCGGGAGGGGCGCGGGGAGGGCGGGGGTCTGGAAGACGAGGAGGGCGCAGATCATCTGCGTCCAGGTGGTGCCGTGCTTGGAGCGGGTGCTGATGACGATGTCGCCCGGCCTGGCCGGGAAGCGGTCCCAGCGTGCCGAGTCCTCGTCCGGTGAGGTGTAGCGGTGCGGCATGGCGGGGCGCCTTCCTTGTGCGAACGGTCTTGGGGCGAACGGCCTTGGAGCATAGGCGTTTCGCGGGCGGTGGCGCGAGCCGTTTGCGGGCGCGGTCCCTAGGATGGGTGTCCGACCGTTTTGTGAGGAGTGCGATTCCTTTGGCCCTCAACTCGACCATGGTGCCGCTCGGCACGCCCGCGCCCGATTTCTCGCTGCCGGACCTGGAGGGGAGCCCGCGGTCGCTCGCGGGCTTCGAGGCGCCGATGCTGCTGGTGGCGTTCCTGTGCAACCACTGCCCCTATGTGCGCCACATCGAGCAGGTCTTCGGGTCCTTCGCCGCCGGGCAGGCGGATCTGGACGTGGCGGCGATCTGCTCGAACGACTCCGAGCACTACCCCGACGACGCGCCGGCGGGACTCGCCGACCAGGTGGCGCGGGCGAACTGGACGTTCCCGTACCTGGTCGACGAGTCGCAGGAGGTCGCGCGGGCGTACAACGCGGCGTGCACCCCGGACTTCTTCCTGTACGGGCCGGACCGGGCGCTGGCGTACCGGGGCGCGTTCGACGGTTCGACTCCCGGCAACGGCGTGCCCGTCACCGGGGAGTACCTGGCGAACGCGATCGAGATGGTGCGCCGGGGCGAGCCGGTGCCCGAGCCGCACTACCCGTCGACGGGGTGCGGCATCAAATGGCGTTCCTCCTAGACCAGTGAGCCGTCGCGGGCGACGACGCGGCCGTTCTTGACCACGAGCTTGCGTTTGTGGTGCTCGAGGACGGCTTCGGACGGGTTGCGTCCCTGGACGGCGACGAGGTCGGCGGTGTCGCCGACGCCGAGGCCGTAGCCGTCGATCTTGAGCAGGCGCGCGCCGCCGAAGGTGGCGGCCTCGAGGGCGAGTTCGATGTCCGCGTCCTTGCTGAAGCCGGCGTTGCGGGCGAACCACTGGGTGCGCTGGAGGTTGTCTCCGGTGCCGTAGGGGCTCCAGAGGTCGCGTACGCCGTCGTTGCCGATGCCCATGTTGACGCCGGCTTCGTCGAGTTCGCGTAGCGGCAGGATCTTCTTGGGCGCCACGGAGGTCAGGCCGATCCGGAGTTCGGCGAGGTCGGCGATGAGGCGGGCGCGGGTGGCGTCGTCGGCGTCGCAGAGGGCGAAGGCGTGGCTGATGACGACCTTGCCGGTGTAGCCGAGGGCGCGGGTGCGCTCGATGATCATGTCGAACTCGCGGACGCCGAGGTCGCCGCCGTCGTGGAGGTGGATGTCGATCTCGGCGCCGTGCTTCTCGGCGAGCGCGAAGACGAGGTCGAGGTGGCGCGCGGCGTCGCCGTCGAAGCCTTCGGGGTCGATGCCGCCGATGGACTTGACGCCGGCTTTGAGGGCCTCGTCCATGAGCTCGGCGGTGCCGGGGCTGGCGAGGATGCCGGTCTGGGGGAAGGCGACGAGTTCGACGTCGATGCGCCCGGCGAGGCGTTCGACGCCTTCGCGGACCGCGTGGACGGCGCCGATGCCGATGCCCGGGTCGATGTCGACGTGCGAGCGGGCGTGGGTGGTGCCGGAGACGACCATGTTGGTGAGGAGCGCGGTGATGAAGTCGGCGTTGGGGATCCCGAACTCGGCGCGGCGCTCGGCGCCGTACGCGATGGCGGCGGCGAGGCCGGGCCCGGCGGTGCGCGGTACCCAGGGGCCGCCCCAGAGGGTCTTGTCGACGTGGGCGTGGGCGTCCACGAGGCCGGGGATGACGACGGCGCCGTCGAGGTCTTCGACCCGGGCGCCGGGGGCGTCGAGGGTGTCGCCGAGCGCGGCGATCTTCCCGTCCTGGACGAGGAGGTCGGTGCGTCCTTCGCGGCCCCAGAGTCGGGCGTCGCGCAGCAGCAGGTCGGTCATGTGCAGATCCTCTCGCCTCAGGTACCGCCTGTAACGGTATACCACTAACCGCGACCGTATACCGTTGACCCGACCCCGGCCACCGGCCGGGCCCGTGGAGAGAGAAACGTCATGACCCGAGCCGAACAGGTCTACCAGGCCCTGCGCGAGCGCATCGTCACCGTGGCCCTCGAACCAGGCGCGCGACTGATCGAACGCGACCTCGCCGCCGAGTTCGAGGTCTCCCGCATCCCGCTGCGGGAAGCCTTGCAGCGCTTGGCCGGAGACGGCCTCGTCACCACCGTCCCCGGGCAGGGCAGCATCGTCACCGTGCCCACCCCGAAGGACATCGAAGACCTCCTCGACGTGCGCGCCGGCCTCGAACCGCTCGCCGCCCGCCTCGCCGCCGTCGGGGCCGGCCCCGACGCCCTGGCCCGCCTGCGGGCCTGCGTGCAGCCCCAGAACGACCCCGAAGCGCTCACCGAGGCGAACGCGGCCTTCCACCGCGAGGTCGTCGCCGCCGCGGACAACCCGCTCCTCGCCCAGATCATGGAGCCGCTGGAAGCGCGCATGCGCTGGCTCTTCCACCTCACGTTCTTCAAAGGCGAAGGGGAACGCGACCCCGATCAGCAGCGCCTCGAGCACGCCGAACTCCTCGAAGCGCTCGAAGCGGCCGACCCCGACCGGGCGGCCGTGATCGCCTTGGCGCACATCGAAGACGGGCGCGGCCCGACCCTGGAGGCGACCCGGCGCTGGCGGCTGCAGGCCGTGGACGCCAAGGAGGCCACCAAGACCCGGCGGCGGCGCGTCAGCGCCTCAACAACCGGTGCTTGAGGCCCTGGTATCAGCGCCTACGCCTCCCGGCCGGCGTAAGCCGAGCGGACCGACCGGCACAGGTCGCCGCTGAACTGCCGAAACACCGCGTTGTCGGACCCGTGTGAGAGTGTGGTCCTTTTCGGTTGGTCGGAGGCGGATGCGGGTGGGACGGGGCATGCCCTACGCGCCGCGCCCGGACCCGATCAGCGCCACAGGCTGTGCAGCGCGATCTCCAGTTCGCCGAGCATGTTGCGCAGCAACGGCATCGACAGGCCGATCACCGTGCCCGGGTCGCCGTCGATGCGGTCGATGAACGCCGAGCCGTAGCCGTCGAGCGTGAACGAGCCCGCCACATGCAGCGGCTCCCCCGTCGCCACATACGCCGCGATCTCCTCGTCCGAGACCTCCGCGAAATGCACCTCGGTCCCGGCGGTGCGCACGATCTGCCGGTCGGCGGCCACGTCGATCAGGCAGTGCCCCGTGTACAGCGTCCCCGAGCGGCCGCGCATCCGCTTCCACCGCGAGGTCGCCTCCTCGGGCCCCTCCGGCTTGCCAAGGATCTCGTGCCCGAAGTGCAGCACCGAATCGCACCCGAGCACCAGCGAATCCGGGCCCACCAGATTGAGGACCGCGTTCGCCTTCATCTCCGCGAGCGTCGCCGCCAGCTCCGCCGGGTCATGGCCCATCACCTGGCTCTCGTCCACACCGGAGACGATCACCTGCGGCTCGATCCCGGCCGCCTTCAGCAGCTCGCGCCGCGCCGGCGACTGCGACGCCAGAACGAACGGACGGCTCAACGGTCCATGCCCCTCCGGGCCGGCACCGCCGTGTCACGCCATGACCGGCGCACCCGCAGCTTCAGCCCCGGGTTCGTCCACGCGGCCCGGCGGCTCGGCGCCTCGGACTCCTCCACCGGACGCGGCAGCGCAGTGATCACGCCGATCAGCGCGGCCAGCTCTTCATCGGTGGGGTTGCCACGGACGACCTTGAGTTCCATCGAGAACGCTCCTCGCCTGTCGTCGACTCCGTCAAACTTCGCCGATCCTGTCGTCGACTCCGTCAATCCTCGTCGATGTCGAATTCGCGGTGCACCCGCTCCCAGAAGCCGTCGCGGACCCAGATCCGCGCTTCCGGGTGGTCGCGTAGAGAGTATCCGAGTTCCTTCTCCGCTTCCACTAGCAGCTCCTTGTCGATGACCGTGGGAAGCTGCGGGCCCGGCAGCAGGTCCGCGATGTTGTCCGCGCCCCTGGTCAGAAGCCACTTGTGGCCCACGTACTCGCCGATCTGCCGCACCGTCTCCGGGTCGAGCTTCTCGCCGGTCTGCGTGGTGCGCACGAACTTCGGCCGCGCCGACTCGGCCTGGGCCAGCGCCTCGGCCGCGTTCATGGTCACGGCCACCGACTGGCGCTGGCCGAAGACGGCGGCCGGGCTCGGCACGCGCGGCTCGGGCTGCGTCATCGGCGCCCCGACCATGCTGTACGTGGCCGCCGCGGCGGTGCCGCTCTTGGTGAAGTAGGCGCGCAGGTCCTCGGCCTCGATCGTGGCCACGGTGTCGGACTCCCACACCAGGCGCTCGGCCTGGTTGGTGCCGTACGGCGGTTCGACGCCCCAGAGGTGGACGCGCACGCCGTAGGCCTGGGCGACCTCGACGGCGGGGACCATGTCCTCGTCGCCGGCGAGGAGGATCGCCTCGTGGACGGCGTGGTGGCGGGCGAGCAGTTCCAGGTCGGAGCGGATCTGGGCGTCGACGCCCTTCTGCTGTCCGCGCGAGTTGAGGTTCCCGAGGCGGACTTTGACGAACTCCATATTGGCGATCACGCGCTGGTCGACGGTGGGCACGCGGTCGCGGGCGGCGTCGAACCAGTAGAGACGCAGCAGTTCGCCGTCGGGCAGGTGGTGGGCGGCGCGTTCGATGAGGGATTTGATCAGCTTCTCGGCGTCGACGCGGTAGTCGCGGCGGGACGTGGCGTCGAGCAGGAGCTCGGCGGCGGCCGCGTAGAGGTACCCGACGTCGATCAATATGGCGTACCGCCGGGTCGGCGACCCTGTCAGCATCCCTCCGATAGGTGTCATGGCCCACTCCCAACGTCGGGCGGGACGAATTGTCCCGCTTCCCCCAGCTCTCTAAGACGGTACCCGGATCGGACTCCAGGGATGGGAGTGGTGCACGACGCTTCGCGTGGCAAAGCGGTTTGTCCCGGTCCTGGGCGCGGTCCGCGCGGCGGACGTGTGGCGGTCTCACCGGATCGAGTGAGAGAGAACGGCAAAGGGCGGCGGGGGAATGCCCCGCCGCCCTCGCGTCTCGTCCTAGAGCGGGATGTTGCCGTGCTTCTTGGCGGGCAGCTCGTCGCGCTTGGAGGCGTTCATGCGCAGGCCGCGCACGAGCATCGCGCGGGTCTCACGCGGCTGGATGACCGCGTCGATGAGGCCGAGCTCGGCCGCGACGTACGGGTTGTTCAGCTTCTCCTCGTACTCGCTCATGAGCTCGGCGCGCTTGGCCTGCTCGTCGTCGGCCTTCGCGAGCTCGCGGCGGTAGAGGATGTTGACCGCGCCCTGCGAGCCCATGACCGCGATCTCGGCGGTCGGCCAGGCGAGGCAGAGGTCCGCGCCGACGCCCTTGGAGCCCATGACGCAGTACGCGCCGCCGTAGTCCTTGCGGCACACGACGGTGAGCTTCGGGACGGTGGCCTCGGCGTACGCGTAGATGAGCTTGGCGCCGCGCCGGATGATGCCGTCGTGCTCCTGCGAGGTGCCCGGGAGGAAGCCCGGGACGTCCACGAAGGAGATGATCGGGATGTTGAAGGCGTCGCAGAAGCGGATGAACCGCGCGGCCTTCTCCGAGGCGTCGATGTCGAGGCAGCCCGCGAAGTGCATGGGCTGGTTGGCGACCACGCCCACCGGCTTGCCGTCGAGGCGCCCGAAGCCGGTGATGATGTTCTTCGCGAACAGCGACTGGGTCTCGAGGAACTCGCCGTCGTCGAGCACGGACTCGACGACCTTGTGCATGTCGTACGGCTGGTTCGCGGAGTTCGGGATGACCGTGTCCAGCGCCAGGTCGTCGGCGGTGAGGTCGAGCTCGAAGTCCTTGGACTCGTAGGCGGGCGGCTCGTCGAGGTTGTTCGACGGCAGGTACGAGAGCAGGTGCTTGACGTACTCGAGCGCGTCGCCCTCGTCGGAGGCGAGGTAGTGGGCGTTGCCGGCCACCGCGTTGTGGGTGCGGGCGCCGCCGAGCTCCTCCATGCCGACGTCCTCGCCGGTCACCGCGCGGACGACGTCCGGGCCGGTGATGAACATGTGGGAGGTCTGGTCGACCATGATCGTGAAGTCGGTGATCGCGGGCGAGTAGACCGCGCCGCCCGCGCACGGGCCCATGATGAGCGAGATCTGCGGGATGACGCCCGAGGCGCGCACGTTGCGGAAGAAGATCTCGGCGTAGCCGCCGAGGGAGGCCACGCCCTCCTGGATGCGGGCGCCGCCGGAGTCGGAGATGCCGATGATCGGGCGGCCGGTGCGCATCGCGAGCTCTTGGATCTTGGTGATCTTCTCGCCGGAGACCTGCCCGAGCGAGCCGCCGAGGACGGTGAAGTCCTGCGCGAACACGCAGACCTCGCGGCCCTCGATGGTGCCGTAGCCGGTGACGACGCCGTCGCCGTAGGGCCGGTTGGCCTCCATGCCGAAGCTGGTGGAGTGGTGGCGGCGCAGGCTGTCGAGCTCCACGAACGACCCCTCGTCGAGGAGCTGCTCGAGGCGTTCGCGGGCGGTGCGCTTGCCTTTCTCGTGCTGCTTCTCGATCGCCCGGGGGTTCCCGGTGGCCGCTTCGGAGAGGCGCTCGGCCAGGTCGGTGAGTCGCCCGGCGGTCGTGTGGAAGTCGATGTCGGTCACGCTTCGGATCGTATCGACTGCTTCGGTGGTTACGCTATGCGCGTGGACACACCGATGAGAAAGCCACTGGACCGGCACGCGCTCTGGTCGCTGTTGTCGGAGAAGTCCGACTTCTGGACCGAGGTCGATGTGGTGCAAGTCACCGGATCGACGAACGCGGACCTGGCGGAGGCCGCGAAGCACGGCGCCCCCGAGGGCCTTGTGCTCATCGCCGAGGAGCAGGCCGCCGGCCGGGGCCGCCTCGGGCGGCAGTGGGTCAGCCCGGCCCGTGCCGGACTGACGATGTCGTTCCTGCTGCGGCCCACCGTGCCGCGCGAGCAGTGGGGCACGTTGAGCCTCCTCACGGCCGTGGCCCTCGAAGAGTCGCTGAAGGCGGTGTGCGGGGTGCGCGCGAAGCTCAAGTGGCCCAACGACGTCCTCATCGACGGCCGCAAGGTCTGCGGGATCCTCGCCCAGGTCGAGGGCAACGCCGTCATCGTCGGAGCGGGGCTCAACGTCTCGCTCACCGAGGAGGAGCTGCCGGTCCCCGAGGCGACCTCGCTGCGCATCGCGGGCGCCTCCACCCTGGACCGGGTCGAGATCGCGGCGGGCTTCCTCGCGCACGTCGCGGCCGTCTAC
This sequence comes from Glycomyces lechevalierae, assembly GCF_027622945.1. Lineage (GTDB taxonomy): Bacteria > Actinomycetota > Actinomycetes > Mycobacteriales > Micromonosporaceae > Glycomyces > Glycomyces rutgersensis. Next base: position 545,970 of record NZ_JAPZVQ010000002.1, read on the forward strand.
CAGACTTGGAACGAGCGCGGCCCGGCCTCCGTGATCGAGCGGTGGCGGCGCGAATCCGCGACCCTCGGTAGGCACGTCGCGGTATCGTTCCCGAACGGCCGCAACCTCACCGGCCGCGCCGTGGGCATCGACGCCGACGGCTGCCTGCAGGTCGCCGGCCCGGACGGCGCCGTGGAGACCATCGCCGCCGGCGACATCGTCCACCTGCGGCCCCAGGACTGAGAGCGGTACCGGCGCGGAGCAACGAAGGAGGCGTATGGCCGACCAGACGCAGAGCCGCGACGGCTCCGAGTCCCGGCAGCCTCCGGGACCGGCCGGCCTCGACCCCGAGGCCGAAGGGCTCTACCGGCTCCTGCTGTCCAAAGCGGACGCCTCCGTGTCGCAGCTCGCGGCGGACGCCGGCCTCGCAGCCGAACGGACCCGGACCGTCCTCATGCGCCTCGTCGACGACGGCTTCGCGACCATGGTGGCCGACACCCGCTTCCGCGCCGTCGGACCCGACACGGTGCTCGGCGGACGCATCGCCTCGCAGCTCGGCGACGTGCTCGGCGAGTATGAAGCGCTGAGAGAACTCCTCGAGATCCACCGCACCGGGCCCGCGGGCGGCGAGCGCGGCAGCTGGGAGGTCGTGACCGGCCCGGTCGCGATCCGCTCGCGGCTGCGGCAGCTCAAGGCCGGCGCCGAGAAGAGCCTGCGCACGTTCGTGCGCCCGCCGATGGTCCTGCCGGTGCCCGAGGCGGCGCTGCACGAGGGCCTGCAGGCGCGCGGCGTGTGCCACCGGATCCTGTTCGACCGCACCGTGCTCGACATGGACCCGTACTCCGACTACCTGCGCCACGCGCTCTCCTCGGGCGACGAGGTGCGGTTCGCGAAGCGGCTGCCGCTCAAGCTCCTGGTCGTGGACGACAAGACGACGCTCATGGAGGAGATCGGCGGCCGCCCGAAGGCGATCGTCACCAGCAACAGGTCCATCGTGGAGCTCGCCGGGGCGCTGTTCGACCAGTTGTGGTCCAGCGGGATCCCGGCGGCGACGGCGGGGAGCAGCGCCGAGCGGCTGGACGAGGACGACGCGGTCCTGCTGGGGCTCTTGATCGCCGGGCTGACGGACCAGTCGATCGCGTCGAAGCTCGGCATCGGGCTGCGGACCGTGCAGCGGCGGGTGCGGGACCTGATGGACCTGGCCGACGTGGACACCCGCATCCAACTGGGGTGGCACGCGGCGAAGAACGGCTGGGTCCCTTAACGCTGAGCCCCTTCAAGGCTGAGCCGGGCGCGGGTTCGGCCGTTTCGCCTGAATCGTGGGACGAACCGCGATGCCACGGTGTTGTACTGTGCTTTTGACATTGGTACCAGCGGCGAGTCAAGCGCGCCGTGTACGAGTATTGCCCCCGCCCGTTCTCACTCCTGGAGGTCCGCAGTGGGATATCCCGACGATCAGCTCGCCCGCGGTGAAGTGGTCAAGCTGCACACCCGTCCGCACTGGAAGGAAGGTGTCGGCCCGGTCCTGTGGTTCGTGGTCTTCCTGGCCATCGCCGCCATCGCGATCACGTTCACGGCCAAGATCGACGAGGGCTGGGCCCTGTGGCTGATCCTCGCCGAGGTCGTGCTGTTCCTGGTGCTGCTCATCTGGCTCTCCGTGCTGCCGTGGATCCGCTGGCGCTCGACCCACTACGTGATCACCGACCAGCGCATCATGTGGCGCGAAGGCCTCGTGACCCGCGAGAGCCGCCACATCCCGCTCGCCCGCGTGAACACCGTGTCGTACACCCAGAACGTGTGGGAGCGGATCTTCGGCTTCGGCGACATGAACATCGACTCGGCCTCGGACGACGGCGAGATCAACCTGATCGACGTCCCGAAGGTCGACAAGACCAAGGCCCTGCTGTACCAGCTGGCCGAGGACGACCGCTCGCGCCGCGCCGGTGACGGCGACGGCACCTGATCGTTCGGCGTGACAGACAAGGCCCGTGCCGCCCCGGCACGGGCCTTTCGCGTTGCGGCCGAGCCGGTTTATGCGGCCGGGGTCTCGGCGAGTTCGGGCCGGTGCCGGAAGACCCAGGTGCGGTACGCGAAGAAGCGGAAGATCGAGCCGAGTCCGACGCCGACGACGTTGGCGGCGACGTTCACCGCGAGGTCGGTGCCGAAGATCTGCGGCCAGAGCTGGGCGAGGCCCGAGTTGGCCCAGATGCAGGCGAGCGCGATGAGCAAGCCGATGCCGTTGAAGAGGAAGTAGAGGGCGTACTGGCGGTGCGCGGCGGCGCTGCCGCGGCGCTCGCGCCAGGTCCAGTGGCGGTTCCCGAAGAACGCCACGGTCATCGCGACAATCGCGGAGATGATCTTGGCGTACCACTCGGACCAGTCGAGGCCGAGGAACATCAGGTTGAACAGCCCGATGTCGACGACGTAGGCGACGCCGCCGACGCCGGCGAAGCGGAGCAGCTCGGCCGCGTGGCGTTTGACCAGGCCGACGGCGCGTGCGAACAGCCCCGCGGGGCCGCGTCGGGCCGAGGGTGAAGGGGTCTCAGTGGAGGTCGACATCAAGCCACAGCCTACCCGGCTCAGGCCGGTCCGAGCACCGGCCGACCGGCCCGATCACGCCTGCGGCCGCACAACGAATCGCGGCGCCGGGTCGCGGCGGCGCGCGAGGCGTACGGATGCGGAGGGCTGAGCGCACGCGACGCGCGGCGCGCCCGCCGGACCGCCGCCCGCCCCGCCTACGCGGCGGTTTCGTCGCCGATCGGGGCCGCCACTGCGACGATGCCGACGATGAACGGGTCGTCTCCGCGTTCGAAGCGGATCACGGCCTCCTCGCCGGTTTCGACCCGGTAGACGTTCACGTCCACGCCGAACGAGTACCAGTCCGGGTTCTCGACGGCTCCGTGCGCGCGGCACGTGGCCGGTTCGCCCAGGCCCTGGCCGCCCGCGCTGAGGCTGTCGCCGCTGCGGTAGGCGGAGCCGCCCCAGAGGGTCGCGGCGATCGCGACGTCGCCGCCGTCCTCCACCTCGATCTCGGTGTCCGCCGCGTGCGGGCCGTCGTAGACCGCGACCTCCCTGGCCGCCGCGCCCGGCTCCGCGTACACGACGGTGAGAGACCAGCCCGCCCAGCGTTGCTCGATGCACGCCGCGTCGAGATCGATCGGCCAGTCCTCGCACTCGGTGGTCGGGAGCTGGTGGTTGTCCGTGGCGACCCAGTACTCGCCGCCACTCGAGACGAGGTCGGTGACCTCGACGAACGCCTGCTGCCCGGGGTTCAGGCCGCGCATGTCCGCGGCGCTGAGGCCGGTCCAGGACCCGCCCGGTCCCGCGAGCGAGACCTCCGCGGGCAGCTCGTCCGCGACACCGGCCCAGTACAGGCCCGCCCACTGGATCTCGGCCCCGGCGGGCACGTCGAGCACGGCCCCGGAGACGGCCTCGCCTTCGCGTCCGGGGGGCGCGGTGTCGGGCTTGTAGGCCTTCATCGGCCAGTGCTCGCCGCCGCCGTAGCGCACGGCCTCGCGGCAGCCGGGGACCGAGCAGGTCAGCCAGGTGTTGCCCGCGGCCGTCACGCCGGTGGCGTCTACGCTCGCGAACCCGACCTCGCTCCCGGCGGGCGCGATGGGCACCTGCAGCGAGGTCGTGCCGCTGATGCCCGGGCCGTCCACCGCGACCTCGAAGGTCTGGTAGCCGCTCACGTCCTCGCCGATCATGATGCGCACGTTGGCTTCCGCCGGGTCGGGCATGGCCGCGATGCTGCAGTGGACGAGCGCGTCGACTTCGGCGCAGGCCCAGCCGGGATCGGCGGTCTCCGAGGCGAGGGTGATGCCCTCGGGCATCGTGATGTCGATCGTGACCCGCTCCGAGGCGGCCTGCGCTCTGCGGTCGACGGGGGCCGCGTAGCCCGCTCCGAGGCGGCCGGACTCCTCGACCGGGGCGACCGCCCGCTCGGCCACGGGCGCGGAGCCGCTGCCCCGCGGCGCTTCGAGCCGGATCGGGAGGATCGCCTCGCCGCCGGCCACAAGGCCGCGGGAGCCGAGGCCGTGCTCGATCGCATACGAGGCCGGCTCGGCGGCGGGCGCCTCGGGCTCGTCCTCGGGTTCGGGCTCCGGCTCGGCCGGGTCGTCCGGTGCGGGCTCGGGCTCATCGTCGGGCGGCTGCGGGCCGGGGTCCTGCGGCTCCTCGTCCGGGTCCGCCGGTTCGACCACCGAGTCCTCGGGGGCGGCCTGCGGCTCCGGCTCCTCCTCGTCGCCGGTGAGCGCGAAGACCGCGACCGCGGCGGCCACGGCGACGGCTGTGCCGGTCGCGACCGTGCCCTTCGTGCCGAGCTGCTGCACGATGCGGCGCACCCAGTTCGCGAACATCTTGAACGGCACGAAGAGCGACGCGAGCACTCCGCCGAACGCGAGGCCCGCGGCCGAGACCGCGCCCGCCGCGAGGTACGGCGAGGCCGCGCCGCCGAGGAAGATCACGGCGATCACGCCGCGCAGGCCCGAGTTCAACTCGGTGAGCTCGGCGAACAGCAGGTTGCAGGTGACACAGGCGTTCAGGTGGTCGTCCACCTTCGACGCGTCGCGCTCGCCGAGCTTGCCGCGCACGCGCGCGCCGATCCGGTCCACCGTCCAGCGGCACTCCTCGCGCGGCGCGTCGGCCGCGTGCTCGCTCAGGTAGTTCTGCCGCAGCTTCTCGCGCGCCCGGTAGGCCAGCGCGGAGACCCCGTTCGGGGTCATGCCGAGCATCGTGGCGATCTTGGCCGGGGAGTCCTCCTCGACCTCGGTGTGCCACAGCACCATCCGCCAGCGCTCGGGGAGCTTCCCGAAGGCGAGCGCGGCGTAGCGGCGCTCCTGGCCTTCGACGGCGGGGTCGACGTAGATCTCGCCGGAGTCGTGCTCGGTGAGGTCGTCGGTGAACTCGACCTTCTTGTCGCGGCGCACGCGGTCGTAGAAGGTGTTGCGGAGGGTCTGGAGCATGTAGGGCCGGAAGGCGAGGTCGGGGCCGCCGCCTTCGCGGAAGGTGTGGAGGAGTTTCGCGAAGGCCTCGGAGACGAGGTCGTCGGCGCCGGCGGGGTCGCGGGAGAGGACGCGGGCGAGGCGGCGCGCGGCGTGCACGTGGCGCTCGTAGAGGACGGCGTAGGCGGTGGTGTCGCCGCCGCGGGTGGCGGCGATCAGCTCGGGGTCGGACCGTTCTTCGGGGCTGTGGCCGGGGCCTGGGTCCAGGTGGCGGGGATCGCCGGCGGGGACGGTCTCGGGCATCGTTCGCCGGTGCTCCTTCCAGGTTGCGCCGAGCTCGTACGATCGAGGGGCTCGGGTGTCTGCTCGCGGGCGTCGCTGTGAGTACGGGAATACTCGTTGTCTCCCTAGACGAGCCTTCTTTGGCTTAACGATCGAGTACGTCTCGGGTTGCGCCCCGTTCAGCCGTTCGGGCAAGCTTCCGGCGAACTGGACATTGCAGCGAGTTTAGGGCAAAAACCCGCCAGAGCAGCGAATTGTGATGTGATTGTGACCAGGTGTGATGGTATTGGGACTTCCCGCCCTGGTTCCAGTCAACTGTCGGAAATACGTCAGGCCATTGCGTACAGTTTGCTAACGCATTCCCGGCCGACATCGACGCAAGGGAGGTGAACGATGCCCGCATCGGTCCTGCTGGCACTCCTCGCGGCCACGGCACTGCTGGCCCTGACCCCGGCGCTGGTGCGCCGCTACGACCCCGACGAGCGCATGATCGCCGACCGGGCCTCCTCCGACGCCCGCGTCCTCGACCGCGAAGGCCACCGCCCCTCCCGCCCCGCCTCCCACGACACCACCGACCTCGGGCTCGACCGGACCGGGGACGACACCGCCCTCGACGAACTCCTCGACGGCCAAGACGTTCCCCCGCAATCGAACTCACGCGGGTGGGAGCGGCGCGGCACGCGCCGCGGCGACTCGGTACGGTTGAAGACCGACGAGTCGTACCCCGGCGAGGACCCCGAGATGCACGAGCAGGCCAGGCTCCGGCAGATGCGCGCCGAATGGTGGCGGCGGCGCCACCGCCGCATCCTCTACGTGCTCATCGCACTCACGGTGCTTGAGCTCGCCGGCGTCGCCGTCGGCGGCCCCGGCTTCTGGATCGGCGCGGGCCTCTCCGCGCTCGCCCTCGGCGGCTACGTGTACTTCCTGCGCGACCGCGCCAAGCGCCTGCGCCGCCCCGGCCGCAAGCCGAAGGCCATGATCACCGCCGAACCCGAGCACGACGAGGTCGGCCCGCCCACCTACGTGCCCGAGCAGCCCGACGGGGACGACGACGAGGACGAGGACACCGTGCCCCGCGAGTCGTTCCTCTTCGGCGGCGCCTCCCACGACAACGGCGCCTCGGGCGACGAGGCGGCCCCGCCGCCGCGCCCCGACCCGCGCCGCCCCGACGGCCCCGCGGGCGTGCGCGGCCGCTCCTACGAGGCCCCGGCGAAGCTCGAACGCTAGGGCCGCGCCGTTCCATGCTGCAGCGCACACTCGACCTGCGGCTAAACTTGCCCGGTTATGCCTGATGAGGAACCGCAGCACCGCCACATCCTGACGTTCAACTTCCGTCAAGGACGCAACAAGCCCCGCCACGACGAGGCCTTCGCGCGCCTGTGGCCCCGCTACGGCCTGGACTGGGAGCCGGACGAGGGCCGCATCGACTTCGCGAAGCTCTTCGGCCGCACCGCCCCCGTGATCCTCGAGATCGGCTCCGGCAACGGCGAGGCCGCCGCCGCGATGGGCGACGCCGACCGCGACCGCGACCTCCTCGCCGTCGAGGTCTACCCGCAGGGCATCGCCGACCTCATGGACCGCGCCGAAGCCCGCGGCCTCACCAACCTGCGCATCTACCAGGGCGACGCCCTGCCCCTGCTGTGGAACGGCATCGCGCCCGGGTCGCTGGACGAGATCCGCGTCTACTTCCCCGACCCGTGGCCGAAGAAGCGCCACCACAAGCGCCGCATCATCCAGGCCGAGCACGTCAAGACCATGGCCGGGCTCCTGCGCCCCGGCGGGGTCCTCCACTGCGCCACGGACATCGCGGACTACGCCGAGCAGATGCTCGAAGTCCTCACGGCCGAACCGGCCTTCGAGAACACCGCCGAGGGCTACGCGCCCCGCCCGGACCACCGCCCGGTCACCAAGTTCGAGCGCCGCGGCGTGAAGGCCGACCGCGAGATCTTCGACCTGATCTTCCGCAAGCGGTAGGCCTCAGGCGGTGAGGCGGCGGTGCCAGGCGACCGCTGAGGCGTCCGTGAGGGACGCGACCTGGTCGATGGCGACGCGCAGGCGTGCGGCGTCGTCGGCGGCGCGGTGCCAGGTCTCGGCGAACATCGGTTCGAGGGCGTCGGGGCCGCGGTCGCACAGGACCGCCACGAGCTCCTGCAGGATCTCGCGCTGGCGGGTGTACCAGGACTCGTCGCTGCGCGGCTCCATGACATAGCACCAGGCGATGCCTTTGAGCAGTTCGCATTGGACGCGTTCGCGTTCGGGGACGACGAGGTCGGCGTCGTAGCGGTGGAGCCTGCCGTCGCCGAACTGCGCGCGGGTGGCTTTGGCGGCGGCGTTCACGAAGCGGCCCACCATGGTCGAGGTGAAGTCCTTGACGGCGACCATGGCGCCGAACGAGCTGTCGTAGTCGTGGATCGCGGCAAGGACGGGGTCGGCGAGGAGCTCGCGGAGCGCTTCGGCGAGGTCGGCGGGCGGGGCGTCGCTGTAGCGGGCGGCGACGGCCCCGCAGACGCGGGCCTGCTCGTCGGGGTCGTGCGCGAGCTTCGCGAGGTTGATGTAGCCGCCGTGCAGGCCGTCCTCGACGTCGTGCACCGAGTAGGCGACGTCGTCGGACCAGTCCATGACTTGGGCCTCAAGGCATTTGACGCCCTCGGGGGCGCCGCCGCGCAGCCATTCGAAGACGGGGAGGTCGTCCTCGTAGGCGCCGAACTTGCGCACCCCCGGGCGGGCGGGCCACGGGTACTTGCAGGTCGCGTCGAGTGAGGCGCGGGTGAGGTTGAGGCCCACCGAGTCGCCGTGCGCGTCGAGGACCTTCGCTTCGAGGCGGGTGAGGACGCGGAGGGTCTGGGCGTTGCCTTCGAAGCCGCCGCAGGGGCCGGCGATCTCGTGGAGGGCGTCCTCGCCGTTGTGGCCGAAGGGCGGGTGGCCGAGGTCGTGGGCGAGCCCGGCGACGTCGACGACGTCGGGGTAGCAGCCGAGCGCCGAACCCATCTCGCGGGAGATCTGGGCGACCTCGATCGAGTGGGTGAGGCGGGTGCGCAGGAAGTCGTCCGTGCCGGCGGTGTGGACCTGGGTCTTGTCGGCGAGGCGGCGGAACCCGGCGGAGTGGAGGATGCGGCCGCGGTCGCGCTGGAACGGGGTGCGGACCGAGTCGGGCTCCGCCACCAGCCGCTCCTCGGCGGGCCAGCGCGCCTGGAGGGTACGGAGAACGGGATCGGTCACGCCATCGAGCGTAGCGCGGCCGATCCCGTCCTATCAGGTGTTAATCCTTCAGGTACAGGCGCATCACGCCGGTGCCGTCGCCGTCCACGGCGCCGTGGGCCCACGCGAAGGCCGAGAGCGGTTCGAGGCCGGCGAAGTCCTCGGGGAACTCCTCGCCGGCGCGGGCGAGGTCGACCCAGGCGATCGCGGAGCATTCGCCGGGGGCGTGGTCGGCGAAGTCGCTGAAGCGCTCGTCGTCGGCCAGGGTGCCGTCGGCGATCGCGGACCCGGTGTAGCTCAGTTCGGACCCGTCCGCCTCGAAGCCCTCGGGGAGGGGCTTGTCCTCGGTCCAGGAGTCGATGACGTCCTTGAGCTCGTCGGCGTTGTCCTCGGTGAGGAGCGCGCCGAGGTGCAGCGAGTCGGGGTCGATCTCCTCGTCGGCCATGAAGTTCGCGCCGCCGGTGAGGGTGGCTCCGGCGAGGAGGCCGGTGAAGTCGCCGAGGACGGATTCGATCTCGCCGAAGTCGGGGCCGTAGGACTCCTCGACGAACGGCTCGTCCTCGGTGCCGGCGGACCAGTAGCGGTCGTCGAGCTCCAGGTAGCGGGTCTCGTCGTCGGCGGTGATGGTGCCGTCGTAGTACTGCGTCTGGAGTTCGAGGTATTCGGTGTACTCGGCGTCGGTGAGCGGGACGCCGACGGAGGTGGCCTCGGCTTCGGCTTCGACGCCGTAGAACTCCTCGAAGAAGCCGAGCCAGCTCGAGGTGATCTCGTCGATGTTCTCGGGGACGTAGGCGGCGAGGGCGACGTCGGAGGCGGGCAGGGCGCCCATGGTGTCCATGAGGCCGTCCGTGCCGGTCCAGGGGTGCTCGGTGTCGCCGAACAGCCGGTAGGTGAGCTGGAAGCCCTGGTCGAACGCGGAGAGGCCGTAGATGACCTGGCCGGAGTAGAGGTCTTCGACCGCGTCGGACTCGGCGCCGGTGGTCATCTCGGCGAGGTCGCTCACGGCGTCCATGTCGATCCAGTTGACGAGGAGCTGGTCGTCGTCGAGCCAGGCGCGGGCCTCGCTGTAGTCGTCGGAGGTCGCGAGGGGTTCGTCGGCGGCCTCGGTCTGCGCGGCGGTGAGGGCGTCGGAGGCGCCGGTCTCGCCGATGACGGCGAGCACGTGGTCGTCCTCGACGGTGTAGGCGAACTGGTCCTCTTCGACGCCGGCGGCGCCGCGGATCTGGGCCATGCCGTCCTCGGCGGCGTCCGCGTCGGTGCTGGCGAGGCTCAGGACGGCGTAGGTCTGGCCGTCGTGCTCCCAGGTGGCGAGGCCGTGGCGGAGGCCGAGCCAGGAGTTGATGTCCTCGTCGGCGTCGACGCCTTCGATGCCGGACTCCTCGATGAAGGCGTCGATGAGTTCGCCGGTGTCGTCGTAATCGGAGAGTTCGTCGAACTTCTGGAGGTGCTCAATGAGTTTGGGGGTCTGGTCGAACGAGGGGTCGAGGTTGAGTTCGACGTACATGCTCGCCGTGGCGGGGAAGCTCTCGGCGGGGTCGGGGCCCTGGTTGAGCACGAACTTGAAGAGGACGACGGCGCCGACGGCGGCGAGGAGCACGACGGAGAGGATCGCGGCCACGGCGACCTTGGGGCCGCGCCCGCGTCCGGTCTGGCTGGGCGGCACGGGGACCGGGGTGTACGCGCCGGGCGGGACGTAGGCCCCCGGGGGCTGCTGCGGGGCGCCGGCCTCCACATAGGGCTGCGGCTGCTGGGGCTGGTACGCGCCCGGCGGCGGCCCGTAGGCGCCCGGAGGCGGCTGGTTCGGGTCGCCGGGGTACGGCTGCGGGGTGGCATCGCTCGACATCCTTGAACGCTACGGCCGCTGTGCGACGGCCGTATCCCGAGAACGTGCCAAATGAGACGCCGCCGCGCCTCAGAACTCGTAGACCTGCCCGGGGCGGACGACCTCGACGGGCCCGGTGTAGGCCGCGCGGGCCTCGGCGAGGGTCTGGTCCTTGGAGTTCCAGGGCTCGACGAGGTGGGTCAGGAGCAGGCGGGCGGCGCCGGACTTGGTGGCGTACTCCCCCGCTTCCTTGCCGGTGAGGTGCACGTCCTTCGGGTTGTCGCGGCCCTCCAGGTAGGACGCTTCGGCGAGGAGCACGTCGCAATGGGTCGCGAGCGCCTCGAGCGCCTGGCAGGGACCGGAGTCCGAGGTGTACGCGAGAGAGGACCCGGCGTACTCGACGCGGAGGCCGTAGGTCTCGACGGGGTGCGCGACCCGGTCGACGGTGACGGTGAGCGGCCCGAGGTCGAACGTGCCGGGCTGGAGTTCGCGGAAGTCGTAGACGTCGCGCATGTTCGGGCTGCACAGCTCGCCCTGGCCGCCGTATGCGGCGACGATGCGGTCGGCGACGCCAGTGGGGCCGTAGAGCGGCAGCGGGTGCTTCGGCGCGTTCGAGGCGTAGCGGCGCATGACGGCGTACGCGCAGGCGTCGAAGAAGTGGTCGGCGTGCAGGTGGGTGACGATGACCGCGTCGATCAGGTGCGGGTCGAGGTGCTTCTGCAGTTCACCGAGCGAGCCGGTGCCGAAGTCGATGAGCAGCCGGTAGCCGCCCGCTTCGACCAGGTAGGCCGAGCAGGGGGTGTCGGGTGCCGGGAACGAGCCGGCGCAGCCGATAACCGTCAGTTTCATGGCAGATCACACCTTGTCCAGTACGGCCGCCGCCGCGTTCGGGAACAGGTTGCCCAGGAACCGCCGCGCGGTCCGGGTGAAGGCCTCCGGGTCGCCGGTCGCGAGGAACCGGTGCTCGGGGGTGTCGGTGCGGGCGGCCAGGAGGTCGTGGTCGGTGAGCACGCGGTAGAGTTCGCGCGCGCTCTCGCTCGCGGAGTTCACCAGTGTCACGTCCTCTCCCATCACCAGTCCTATGAGTCCCGACAACAGCGGATAGTGGGTGCAGCCCAACACGACCGTGTCGACGTCGGACTGCTGTAGCGGCTCAAGGTACCCCTGGGCGAGGCCTAGGAGCTGTCGGCCGGTTGTCACACCGCGTTCCACGAAATCCACGAACGCCGGGCAGGCCACCGCGGTCGCCTTGACGTCCGGGACGGCGTTGAAGGCGTCCAAGTACGCGCCCGAGGAGATCGTCGACACCGTCCCGATGACCCCGACCCGGCCGGTGCGCGTCGTGGCGACGGCGCGGCGGACGGCGGGACGGATGACCTCGACGACGGGAATGTCGTAGCGGTCGCGGATGTCGGCCAGGCTCGCCGCCGATGCGGAGTTGCAGGCGATCACGAGCGCCTTGACCTCCTGTTCGACCAGGTGGTCGCAGACGTCGAGCGAAAGCTTGCGGACCTCGGCGATGGGCCTCGGGCCGTACGGGACGTGGGCGGTGTCGCCGACGTAGACCAGTTGCTCGGCGGGCAGCAGTTCGCTGATCGATCGGGCGACGGTCAGGCCTCCGACACCGGAGTCGAAGATCCCGATGGGCGCGTCGTTCATGGGCTCCGAGCGTACGTCCAAACGGGCCTGGAACACCCCTGCTCGTCACGGGAATGTCGCCAAAATGACAGGGTGGCGATCACCACAATAACGGCGTTTTCACCCCATCGGGGCGGGATGGTGGGCGGCTGTTGCCCTCCCGCCCAGGGCGGGAAGTCCCGCCGCGCGTCCGTCCGCGCGCGGCTCTGCTTGGGGCGCTAGGCGATCCGCAGCATCGCGAAGGCCGCGAAGAGGGTGATCGTGGAGGCGGCCATGAACATCCACGGCACGCCCTTGAAGCGCAGCGTCGCGAAGGCCATCATCGCCAGGACCATGCCGATCACGCCGCAGGAGATGAACGCAGGCGTGAACCAGGCGGGGCTCTCGCCGAAGACCCGGAACAGGCCCACGATCGCGGTCGCCACGCCTGCGAGGACGAGCACGAGCGCCCACGAGGCGACCCCGGCGAGCCGCCGCAGGCGGACCGCGGGCTTCTCGGGGCGCAGCGGGCCGGTGTCCTGCGCGGACGCGATGCCGCCCTGGATGCTCCCGAGCGCGGTCGTCTCCGCCCGCGGCACCGGAGTGCTCGCCCAGGCGTTGTCCCCGACCGCGTCCTGCGGCGCCGTGCCCTGCCGCGGCAGGTCCTTCGACTTGCGGATCGACGCGGAACGCAGCTTGAGCTTGCCGGCGGAACTCATGCGGCCAGGCTAGCAAGCCACTGAGGACGCCTCAGGATCGCACCGTGGCGGTGCGGCGCAAATCGCCGAAACCGGAAACAACCGAACGGCCGGGCCGCGCTTTCGCGCCTGCCCGGCCGTTCGCCGTCGTCGTCTTCGCTAGGCCCAGACTTGGCCGTCGAGGGCGTTCGCCGCGTCGTCGAGGCCGTCCGAGTAGGCGCCCGTCGACAGGTACTTCCAGCCGCCGTCGGCGACCAGCATCGCGATGTCCGCGGGGCGGCCCGCCTTCGCGGCCTCGCGCGCCAGCGCGAGCCCGGCGTGGAGCACCGCGCCCGTGGAGAGCCCCACGAACAGGCCCTCCTCGCTCAGGATCTCCCGCGTGCGCCGCAGCGCGTCCTCAGTGCCGACCGACAGGCGCCGGTCGAGCACCTTCTCGTCGTACAGCTCGGGCACGAACCCCTCGTCGAGGTTCCGCAGCCCGTAGACCAGTTCGCCGTACCGCGGCTCGGCCGCCACGATCTGGACGCCCGGCGCCTGCTCGCGCAGGTACCGGCCGACGCCCATGAGCGTCGCGGTCGTCCCGAGCCCCGCCACGAAGTGCGTGATCTCGGGCAGGTCGCGCAGCAGCTCGGGCCCGGTGCCCTCGTAGTGCGCGGCCGCGTTCGCCGGGTTCGCGTACTGGTTGAGCATCACCAGGTCGGGACGCTCGGCCGCCATCGCCCGGGCCTTCGCGACGGCCGCGTTCGAGCCGCCCGCGGCCGGCGAGAACACGATCTCCGCGCCGAACGCGGTGAGCAGCTGCCGCCGCTCGAGCGAGGTGTTCTCGGGCATGACCGCGATCAGCTTGTAGCCCTTGCGCCGCGCCAGCATCGCCACGGCGATGCCGGTGTTGCCCGAGGTCGGCTCCAGGATGGTCGAGCCGGGCTTGAGCAGCCCGTCGTCCTCGGCCGCCTCGATCATCTTGGCGGCCACCCGGTCCTTCACCGACCCGGTCGGGTTCGCGCCCTCGAGCTTCACCCACAGCCGGATGTCCGGCGAGGGCGACAGCCGCGGGAGTCCGACGAGCGGCGTGTCGCCGAGCGTCGCGGTGATGTCCGTGAAACGTGCCACGGCCGGTCCCTTCCCGAACTACATGCCGCCCGCGACGGCGGGGAGGATGGTCACCTGGTCGCCGTCGGCGAGCGCCGCGTCGAGGCCGCCGATGAACCGCACGTCCTCGTCGTTGATGTACACGTTCACGAAGCGGTGCAGCGTGCCCTCGTCGGTGACGACGCGGCCCTTGAGGCCGGCGTGCTGCGCGTCGAGGCTGTCGAACAGCTTCGCGAGCGAGTCGCCCTCACCGGTGACGAGCTTCTGGCCGCCGGTGTGGGTGCGGAGGATGGTCGGGATGCGGACCTGAACGGACATGATGGATTTCCTTCGATTCTCTGAACAGCCCGACAGGGGCCGTCGATGTGCTTGAAGCGCAGCGGGAACTGCATGGCGAACGCCGGGCCGGGCCCGGCGGGAACTCAGGAACAGTCGTAGACCGTCGAGTCGGGGGTGTGCGCGAACTTGTAGCTCTGCACGGCCTCGGGCGCACCGGTGACCTCGATGGGCTCCTCGGTGATCACCTCGTCCGCGATGCGGAACGCCCGGACCTCGGCCACGTCCGGGTCCTTCGTCGTCACCAGCACGTAGTGCGCGCCCGGCAGCCCGAGCTGCGAAGCGATCCCCGCGTCCGAGCGCGAGGGGTAGGCCTCGGTGTGGGTGTGCGAGTGGTACGCCACGACGACTTCCTCGTCGTTGTCCCACATCTGGTCGTAGACCTGCTTCCACTCCTCCGAGTCGAACTCGTAGAAGGTCGTGGAGCGGGCAGCGTTGATCATCGGGATGTGCCTCTTCGGCTCTCCCGTGCCCTCGGGGCCCGCGATGAGGCCGCACGCCTCGTCGGGGTGGTCAGCCCGGGCGTGCGCGACCATCGCCTCGACCAGTTCATGCGCGATCCGCAACACGCAAGCAAGCGTACACGCGGCGCGATGAGGCCAGAAGGCCTCGCTCAGAGCGTGAGACAAGCCCCTCCACCTGGGAACTGAGGGAATAAACGGACGGCTGTGAACACCGCTCGCGCACGGGGCGCGGGCGCCTTGCAGGTGCATTACGCTCACCCCTATGTCCGTCACGCTGCCGCGCACGCCCCTGTACACCGACCACTACGAGTACACGATGCTCGAAGCGGCCCTCCGCGACGGGACCGCCGAGCTGCCGTGCGTCTTCGAGGTCTTCGGCCGCCGCCTCCCCACCGGCCGCCGCTACGGCGTCGTCGCCGGCATCGGCCGCCTCTCCGAGGCCATCGAGCGGTTCCGGTTCGAGGACGCCGACCTGGAGGACCTCACCTCGCGCGGCGTCGTCAAGCAGTCCACCGCCGAATGGCTCGCCGACTACCGCTTCAAGGGCGACATCGACGTGTACGCCGAAGGGGAGCTGTACTTCCCCGGCTCGCCGATCGTCACCGTCTCCGGGACGTTCGCCGAGTGCGTCCTGCTCGAGACGCTGACCCTCTCGATCCTCAACCACGACAGCGCGATCGCCAGCGCCGCCGCCCGGATGGTCACGGCCGCGCGCGGCCGCCCGATCCTGGAGATGGGCTCGCGCCGCACGCACGAGGCCGCGGCGATCGCCGCCTCGCGGGCGGCGTACCTCGCGGGGTTCGTGGCCACGTCGAACCTGGAGGCCGGGCGCCGCTACGGGGTGCCGACCTCGGGGACGAGCGCGCACGCGTTCACGCTGCTGCACAAGTCCGAGATCGAGGCGTTCCGCGCGCAGGTCGACGCGTTCGGCACGGACACGACGCTGCTGGTGGACACGTACGACATCACGCAGGGCATCCGGAACGCGATCGAGGCGGCCGGTCCGCGGCTGCGGGCGATCCGCATCGACTCCGGCGATCTCGATGTGATGGCCACGGGCGCAAGGGAACTGCTCGACGAGCTCGGGGCGCACGACACCAAGATCGTCGTTTCCGGGGACTTGGACGAGTTCTCGATCGCGGCGCTGGCGGCGGCCCCTGTGGACATCTACGGGGCGGGCACTGCGGTCGTCGTGGGGTCGGGCGCGCCGACGGCGCAGCTCGTCTACAAACTGGTCGAAGTGGAGGGTCGACCGGTCGCGAAGCGCTCGGAGCACAAGGGCACCAATGGAGGCCGCAAGATCGCGGTGCGCCGCCACAAGCCGACGGGTACGGCTACCGAGGAAGTGGTGGTCTCGCAAGGGGAACCGGAATCGCAGCCGGGCGACCGGCTGCTGCAGGTGCCGCTGTTCCAGGGCGGGGAGCTGGTTCAGCAGCCGTCGCTCGAGGAATCGCGGGAACTGCTGCGCCAGCGGCTCATCTCGATCCCTTGGGAGGGGCTGAAACTCTCCCCCGGCGATCCGGCGATTCCCGTGGTGCAGCTGCACGGGGGCGAATAGCGGCGGCGCTTTCGGGATACGATGCGAAGGCCCCTGTCCGCGTTCCCACCCCCGTGCCTTCGTAAGACCTGCGATCCTCCCCGAAAGGAACCGCCCCAATGGTGTTCAGCAAGCTCAAGGCCATTCTCGGTAGTGGCATCCAAGTCGACACGCTCCTGCATGAGAAGCACGTCGTCCCCGGCGGTGTCCTCAAGGGCGAGGTGCGGATCTCCGGCGCCGAAGTGGACGCCGCGGTGGAGAGCGTCGAGATCGAGTTCACCGCCCTGGTCGAGGACGACTCCAAGGGCGAGGACGCGGCCGGCGTCGTGCACGACTACTTCAAGACCGAGATCTCGGGCAAGTTCGACCTCGCGAAGGGCACCGCCCACCCGATCGCGTTCGAGGTGCAGGTGCCTTGGGAGACGCCGTTCAACAACGTCGAGGAGCGCCCGCTGGTGGGCGGCATGAAGCTCGGCGTCTCGACGCACCTGTCGCTGGACCAGGCCCTGGACAAGGGCGATCTGGACTGGCTGACGGTGGAGGCGCTGCCGGTGCACAAGGCGGTCTGGGAGGCGCTGGAGGCCTTGGGCTTCGCGTTCCAGGAGACCGACCTCGAGCTGGGCACGATCCAGGGCTCGACCGTGCCGTTCTACCAGGAGGTCGAGTTCTGGGCGACCGAGGGCGAGTTCCACGGCCGGGTGCGCGAGCTGGAGGTCGTGTTCGTGGTCGGCGAGGCGAACACGGACGTGGTGTTCGCCGCTGACAACTCGGCGGAGCTCCTGGCGCCTGACCTGAACTCGACGATCCGCTTCTCGCTGCCGACGGCGGCGCCGGGCGATGTGACCGAGACGGTGAAGGCCCAGTTGACGCAGTTGCTGGCGCAGAAGGGCGCGTAAGCGCAGGTAGTAACGCTTGAGGGCGGTTCCGCGAGTCATCGCGGGGCCGCCCTTCGTCATGCCCGGGGAAGAAATCCGGGGACCGGGCTTGCGCATGTTCTACGTATACGTATAGTCTATACGTATACCAAGGACAACCCCTGGAAGGAGGTTAAGATGCCGTCATGCCCAACAAGACGATCTACGTCGCCGACAAGGACCTGCCCCTCTACACCCGAGCGCAGGAACTCGCGGGAGGCAACCTCTCCAAGGCGATCTCGACGGCGCTCAAGCGCTACGTCGACGCCGAGGAGGGCCGCCTCGAGGGCTACGAGGAGATCACCGTCCCGGTCGGCCCCGGCAGCGGCCGCAAGCGGCAGCGCCAGCGCTTCACCGGCGTCAAGCTCGGCGAATGGGTCCGCTCGAACGAGAAGAAGGCGGAGATCTACCGCGTCTACCGCTCGCGCTCGGGCAAGTTCGTCATCCACGTCGAGAAGACGCCCGACTTCGTGCACGAGACGAACGAGACCGGCTGGCGCAAGCTCCTCGGCTTCGGTGAGCAGAGCTACGCCATGAACTACGGGGACGCCTCGCTCGAAGTGGTCGACACGCTCGACGAGCTGAAGGCCAAGATCCCCGCCGAGCTGTACCAGATGGTCGCCGCCACGGCGGAAGCGCCGCCGGTGCAGGACCTCGACATCTAGCACGCCCACTCCCCCTGCGCCGCAGGCGCACTCGAAGACGCCACTGACGGCCCCGGGCCCGGCCCGGTAGCCGAACGCGCCCTCCGCACCGCGCAGCACCGCACAACACCGCCGCCGTGGCGGAGCCCTGCCCACTCACTGTCCAAATTGGACTTTCCATGCCGAGAGACATCGAGGTGAAACCGTGTTCGACCTGGGAATGGTGCTCACGCTCTACCCACCGCCGCACCGGCTTTCACCGGACCTGACGCCGCGTCAGGTCGATGTCAGCGCCGTGTCAGCGGCCCCGGCCAGAGTACTCACATGCCCGGCGACGGAAACCGAACCGGAACCAGCCAAGCCCGAGATCCTAAGCGAGGAACGATGAACAACAGCAAGCCCCTGGCGATCCAGGCCCGCGACCTCACCAAGTCCTACGGCGACAACGCCGTCCTGGGCGGCGTCGACATCGAGGTGCCGGAAGGGACCATCTTCTCCCTGCTCGGCCCCAACGGCGCCGGCAAGACCACCACGGTGAACATCCTGACCACGCTCATCCCCGCGAACGGCGGCGAGGCGTTCGTCAACGGCGCCAACGTCGCCCACGACGCCGACGCGGTCCGCAAGTCCATCGGCGTGACCGGCCAGTTCGCTGCGGTCGACGGCCTGCTCACCGGCCGGGAGAACCTGCACCTCATGGGCCGCCTGCACCACCTGGGCAAGCGGGAGACCAAGCGCCGCACGGAAGAGCTGCTGGAGCGGTTCGACCTCGTCGAGGCCGCCAAGCGCGCCCCGGCCACCTACTCGGGCGGCATGAAGCGCCGCCTCGACATCGCGATGTGCCTCATGGGCGACCCGAAGGTGATCTTCCTGGACGAGCCGACCACCGGCCTCGACCCGAGCGGCCGCCGCGTCGTCTGGTCGATCGTCCGCGAGCTCGTCAAGGCCGGCACCACGATCTTCCTCACCACCCAGTACCTCGAGGAGGCCGACGAACTGGCCGACAAGATCGCGGTCCTCAACGGCGGCAAGATCGTCGCCGAGGGCACCCCCGAGCAGCTCAAGCGGCTCGTGCCCGGCGGCCACGTCAACCTCCGCCTCGCCCGGGCCGACCAGGTCGCCCGCATCGCCCAGGTCCTCGCCGGCAACGGCGACACCGACCAGCTCACCGTCCAGATCCCGTCGGACGGCTCGGTCGACTCGCTGCGCAAGATCCTCGACACCATCGACCGCGAAGGCGTGCAGGTGGACGAGCTGACCGTGCACACGCCCGACCTGGACGACGTCTTCCTGTCCCTCACCGGCCACGTCCCCGCCCAGGCCACCGCCTAACCCGCCCCCGAACCGCTTCCAGCCCTTTCAAGGAGAACTCCGATGAGCACCATCGCCCACACCTTCGCCGACACGTCCACCATGCTCCGCCGCCAGCTCAAGCACATGCTCCGCTACCCGTCCCTGACGGTGATGCTCGTGGGCATGCCGGTGGTCTTCCTCCTCCTGTTCGTCTACGTCTTCGGCGGCACCATCGGCGACGGTCTCGGCGGCCCGACCGGCGGCCGCGAGGCGTACCTGACCTACCTGACGCCCGGCATGATGCTCATGGCGATCGTCGCGGCGGTGCAGGGCACGGCCATCAGCGTCGCCATGGACATGACCGAGGGCATCATCGACCGGTTCCGCACCATGTCGATCGCCCGGGTCTCGGTCCTGACCGGGCACGTGATCGCCTCGGTGATCCAGTCGTTCCTGTGCATCGCCGTGACGCTGGGCGTCGCGATCGCCATCGGCTTCCGCCCCGACGCGGACCCGCTCGGCTGGGTCGGCCTCGCCGGCGTGCTGGTGCTGATCTCCTTCGGCCTCACCTGGCTCACCGTCGGACTCGGCATGGCCGCCAAGACCGTCGAAGAGGCGTCCAACACCCCGATGCCGCTGATGCTCCTGCCGTTCCTCGGCTCCGCGTTCGTGCCCACCGAGTCCATGCCGACCGCCGTGCAGTACTTCGCCGACTACCAGCCCTTCACCCCGTTCATCGAGGTCGTCCGGGCGCTCCTGTTCGGCAAGGCGGTCGACGGCACGGACCTGGTCCTCACCATCGCGTGGTCGCTGGCCTTCGCGCTGCTGGGCTACGTGATCTCGAAGAAGAAGTTCAACAAGCGCTAAGCGCCGCAAGCACAACACCAGGAAACCCACCCAGAAAGAGGGCGGGGCGCGGGGGGGGGCCCCCCCCCTAAGGGGGCCCGGGCGAGGGCACACATATTATTTATATATAAAGTAAAAAGCCCCCCACCCACAACCCCCGCAACCCCCCCCCTAACGCGGGGGGGCCGGTGGCGCGCCCCGCCCTCTTCGGGTTCCCGGGACTTGCGAAGAGATTATCTTAATGATTAAGCTAATCTCATGACGAGCACGAACCTGAACCACACCAGCGCCTCCGTGGCGATCGTCGGCGCGGGCCTCTCGGGACTGTGCCTGGCGCAGTACCTGCGGCGCAACGGCATCGACGCACAGGTCTACGAACGCGACGCCGCCCCGTTCGCGCGGCGGCAGGGCTACCGGATCACCGTCGACGCCGACGGCCTCGGCGCGCTCCGCGCCAGCCTCCCGGCGGACCTGTACGACCTCGCCGTGGCCGTCGCCGGCCGCTCCGGCGGGTACTTCCGGTTCATGAACCAGCGACTGCGCGAGGCCTTCAAGCTCAGCTTCGAGGAGACCGAGGACGGCGAGCGCCAGATGGACCGCCAGGTCCTGCGCTCGGTCCTCCTCAGCGGGCTCGAGGACCGGGTCCACTACGGCCGCAAGGCGACCGCCATCGAGACCGAGAACGATGCGAACCGGCTGCGGTTCGAGGACGGCACCTCGGTGACCGCCCGGGTCGTGATCGCCGCCGACGGCATCGGCTCGGCCCTGCGCGACCAGATCCTCCCCGGCGGCGGCCCCGAGGACACCGGCATGGCCGGGATCTACGGGCGCACCCCGCTCGTGCAGGACGACGAACGGGTCCTCCCGGCCGAGCTCGACCGCAGCGGCGTGCTCGCCCTCGGCGACGCCCCCGGCCGCGCGGTGTTCTTCACCACCATGGCATTCGGGCAGCACCCGAAGACCGCCTTCGCCGGGCGCGACATGCCCGCCCTCGACATCGACGACTACGTGATGTGGGGCGTGGTCATGCCGCAGGCCGACATCCCGGCCGGGACCGCCTGGAACGACGCGCCCGCCTTGCAGCGCCTCGCGCGCGACGCCGCCGCCAAGTACCACCCGGTCGTTCGCCGCCTCATCGCCAACGCCGATCCCGAGGCGACCATGCTCAGCCGCTTCGCGGTCGGCCGCCGCCCCGGGCCGTGGGCGGTCCCGAACGCCGCCGTGATGGGCGACGCCGTGCACGCCATGCCGCCGTTCGGCGCCCACGGCGGCAACACCGCCCTGCGGGACGCGGCCCTCCTCGGCGCTAAGCTGGTGGCCGCCTTCGCCGCAGGAGGATCGACCGGCGCGGTCGGCGACGCGCTCGCCGCCTACCGCGAAGAGATGATCCCGTACGCGTTCAAGGCCGTCGACACGGCCGAAGGCATGATGCGACGCCTGACCGGCAGCAAGGGGGTGCAGAAATGGGTGATGCTGAGACTGCTGCCGAGCCTGCACCGCCCGGTGGTCCCAGCGGCGTGAACCCCGGCGAGACCGCGGTGGAACGGTTCTTCGCGAGCGGACGCGCCGAGTCGCGCCTCTCGCTGATGTTCCGCACCGCGGTCGCGGGCAAACTCGGGCTCACGGTCACCGACATGGAATGCCTCGACTTCCTCATGGAGCGCGGCTCGGCCACGGCCGGGCAGCTCGCCGAGCAGACCGGGCTCACGACCGGCGCGATCACCAGCATGATCCGGCGCCTCCAGAACGCGGGATACCTGCGGGCCGAACGCGACCCGCAGGACCGGCGCAAGGTCATCGTGACCCCCGATCCCGAAGCGCTGCAACGGGGTGCGGCCCTGTACGCGCCGTTCGGCGAGCAGGTCGCCGAGCTGGTCGGCGCGTACAGCGAGGACGAACTGGACTTCCTCGCCCGCCATCAGCGGGCCATGGGCGAGATCTACCTGGCCCAGCTCGAACGACTCCGCTGAAGTCACGGCCCGGTGGTCGCGCTGGGCGCCGTGTTTGAGCGTGGGGCGCGCTCTGCGGCTTGCCGCGCCGTGTCTATTGAGGTTAGAGCGGGCAGCGACAAAGAGGTCTGAGGGCGGGTGGGTGTGCCCAGCGGCTGACAGGCAGCGCCGGGGCGCGGGCCGACTCTCTCCTGGTTTGCAGTGTGCCCCAAGGAGGTTGGGGGTGCAGGTAGGGCGGGCATTGATAGTCCTCTATGGAATGTTCACTCTATCGGGTGATGACACCATGACGCAGGCATGTCATCATTGAAGTACGAACAAGGAAGCGAAAACAGGCAGATCATTCGAGAACAGGTGAGGAGGCGAGACCCATGGCCCACTGCAACACCCACACCACTCCGGCCCTCTCCCCCGCCTCGATCCTCCCTGCTTCTGCTGACCGCCGTTCTCAGGCAGCGGCGATCCGTTCGGCCCTCGATGAAGCCGCTGCCGGTATCAATGCCTTCCACTCCCAGGTCCTCTCCTCCGTGATCGCCATGAAGGAGCAGGGTCTGCACCGCTCCGAGTTCGGGTTCTCCGCCCTCAGGGACCTCCTGCTCTCCCAGTTCGACTTCACGTTCAACACGGCAGGATCCATCGCGGCCATCGCCCGGCTCTCCGGGAAGTTCCGGATCCTGGCCAAAGCGGCAACGACAGGAACAGCCAGGATCGACCAGGTCGCCTATGCCGTCCGCCAACTCGACCAGACCCCGGCCATGCGCCTGTTCGCCCGCACCCCCTTCAGGACCCCGGTCTCCTCCCCCTTCGACCCGGACATCCTGTGCGCCACGCCTGAGGCGATGGTCGCTGAGTACTGCGCCCATGCTTCCTTCAAAGACCTCAGGCGGCATCTGGATGAGCTGTGGGCGTCGATCGCCGAAGAGACCGAACTGTTCGACGAGTTGGGTGAGCAGTCCCTCCAGCGCCTCGAACTGACCGAGACCGGCAACGGCATGTGGCACCTCGAAGGCACCCTCTCAGAGGCGACCGGTCGGCTGTTGGACAAGTACTTGAAGA
>NZ_JAPZVQ010000020.1 GCF_027622945.1 Glycomyces lechevalierae
CCCCGCGAGATAGGCCGTGAGCGGCGCGAAGACCGTGCTCGCGAGCCCGCCCGCGAGCGTGAGCACCGTGAGCGCCCGCACCCGCCGCAGCCCGTACCAGGCCGTGATGGCGGCGAACGCCCGGCCCGCAGGAGGCCGAGCCGGTGCCGTTGAGGGCCGCGTCGAGGTTGACGAAGAGGCGGTCGCGCTCGACGAGCTCGTGCGGGTGCTGCGCGGCATCCAAGTCCTCGCTCGTCCACGGCCGCACGGTGAACGCGAAGTGCGGGGCGCCGTGGAAGGCGAGCGCGGTGCCGTCGGCGCTCGCGAGGCGGGCCCAGCGGACGTCGATGCGGGAGCCGTTCTCCTGCGGCATCGCGTACGGCGTCTGCATCCCGGCCGCGGTGGCTTCGTAGCGGCCGATCCGGGCGGCGGTGCGGGTGTCCGCATAGGCTTCGCCGGGGCCGCCGCCGAACCAGGTGACGGCGTCGAACGCCTTCGGCACGGCCATACGCAGGCCGAGGCGCGGGAGCACGAAGTCCTCCCACTCCCCCAGCGGGTTCGCGGACACGGTGAGCCACAGGATCCCGGCCGCGGGGTCGTACGCCCACTCGTAGCCGGCGTCCATAGTGCGCGCGGCCCCGGCGGCGCCGACCCTGGTGGCGACCTTGAGGGTCGCCCCGGCGTCGACGTCGAGGACCTTGTGCTCCAAGCGGTCGAGTGCCGCGTTGCGGTCGCGCCAGCGGTCCGCCTGCGATGGGCCGCCCCAGGCGATGCGGTCGTTGTCGAACGGCGCGCGCCACAGGTCCAATTGCGGCCCTTCGACTTCGACGCCGCCGATGGCGCGCAGGCGGCCGAGCGCGTCGAATTCCGCGCTGCCGAGGCGGTGGCCGCCGTCGGCCGCGACAGGGCCTTCGAAGGCAGCGCCTTCGAGCGGGCCGGTCGCGGTTGCGGGGCCGTCGACGGTCTGGCCCCAGGCGATCTCGTGGCCGGCCGGGGCCCAGGGCTGGTCCTCGGCGAGGAGAGCGTGCACGCTGATCGAACGCTCGCCGTCCACTGTGGCCTCTGCGAGCTTGTCCGGCCAGGTGATCCGCACGGCTTCGCCGGCCGCGATCACAGGCACGTCCAGGTCGCCGTCCGCGACGGGCAGGCCGTCGTCCTCGAGCCGCCAGGTGAAGCGCAGGTGCGCGGTGTCCGCGAAGTCGTAGCCGTTGGCAACGGTGACGGTGCGCCGGTCCGGCTGGATCGCGATTCTGACCGGCTCGATCACCTTCTTGTACTCGATCAGGCCAGGGGACGGGGTGCGGTCGGAGAAGACCAGGCCGTCGGTGATGAAGTTCGAGTCGTGGAGCGTCTCGCCGAAGTCGCCGCCGTACGCGAACCATTCGCGGCCGTCGTCGGTGCGGCGCCTGACGCCCTGGTCGATCCACTCCCAGATGAAGCCGCCCGCGATGCGCTCGTGGCGTTCAAAGATCATTTGGTAGTCGGCGAGGCCGCCGGGGCCGTTGCCCATGGCGTGCGCGTATTCGCAGAGGATGAAGGGGAGGCCGCGGCGGTGCTCGTCGTTCGCGGGGTCCTTGGTCTGCTCCTCCTTGCGCTGCCCGATGAGCTCGAGGTCGTCGTGCGACACGTACATCATGCTGTAGATGTCGGTGTACGGCGAGTCGTAGTCGCCTTCGTAGTGGACAAGGCGGTCGGGGTCGCGGTGCCGCGCCCACTCGGCCATGGCCCGCAGGTTCTCGCCGACGCCGCACTCGTTGCCGAGGGACCACATGAGGATCGAGGCGTGGTTCTTGTCGCGCTCGACCATGCGGGCGATGCGGTCGAGGCAGGCCTCGCGCCACTGCGGGTCGTCGGTCGGGTTGCCCTTCCAGCCGTACGGGCCGAAGCCGTGCGTCTCGAGGTCGCACTCGTCGATGACCCACATGCCGAGTTCGTCGCAGAGGTCGAGGAAGCGGCGGTCGGGCGCGTAGTGGCTGGTGCGCACCGCGTTCACGTTGTGCTGCTTCATGAGTTCGAGGTCGCGGCGCATGGTCTCGACAGTGAGGGTGCGGCCGGTGTCGGGGTCCCATTCGTGGCGGTTGACGCCGCGCAGCAGGATCGGTCGGCCGTTGACCTTGAGGACGCCGTCTTCGACGGTCACGGTGCGGAACCCGACGCGGAGGCTCACGCGCTCGGTGTCGGTGGCGACGACCGCGTCGTACAGGCGCGGGGTCTCGGCGGTCCACGGCTCGACCGGGACGCGCACGGTCTCGCCGACGGCGATGTCGATGCCGAGTTCGGGGATGCTCACGCGGCCCGCCGTACCGGCCTCGATGCGCAAGGCGCCCATGCCGGTCGCGTGGTCGTAGCCGGCGTGGGCGAACACGTCGTCGAGTCCGCCCTCGGGGCGGTGCACGAGGGCCACGGGCCGGAAGATCCCGGAGATCCGCCAGGTGTCCTGGTCCTCCAGATAGGACCCGGCGGACCACTGGTGGACGCGCACGGCCACGGTGTTCTCGCCCGGGACGAGGTGGGCGGTGGCGTCGAACTCGGTCGGGAGGCGCGAGCCCTTGCCGTCGCCGAGGCGGACCCCGTTGACCCACACCGCGAACGCGGAGTCGACACCTTCAAAGCGCAGCAGGGTGCGCCCGGTCTCGGGCCACTCGGCGGGGAGGGTGAAGGTGCGGCGGTACTCGCCGGTGGGGTTCGCGTCGGGGACCCGGGGCGGGTCGACGGGGAACGGGTAGTGGATGTTCGTGTACTGCGGCTTGCCGTAAGGCGCCGCACCGTCCAGGTCATGCATCTGCCAGATCGACGGGACGGCGAGCAGGTCCCAGGCGTCCGCGTCGAAATCGGGGGCCTCGAAGCCCTCAGTGGTGTCGCGGAGGCCGGCGGCCAGGTTGAAGCGCCACTCGCCGTCGAGGCCGAGCGCGGCGGCGTCGGAGGCGAGCGCCGCGCGGGGGCCGCAGCGGCCGCTCCCGGGGCTCAGGTCCTCGACGTAGGTGTGCTGGGTGCGGCTCATGGCCAGGGTTTCCTCTCTCTGTTTCCTTGGTGCGACCGGCGTCCGGGTTTCCTAAGCGATTGGCGCAGCGGCCGCAAGGCGGTGGGCCGCCTCCGTTGTCTCGACCCTGGAGGCGGCCCACCGGTTGGGGGAATGAAGGTCTACTTCGAGGCGTCCCACGCCTCCTGATAGATCTCGACGTAGCGTTCGGCGCCGAGGTCGGTCAGGTTCTGCTGGAACTCGGCCCAGTCCTCGTCGCTCTCGACGTCCCGCACGCCGGTGGCGAACTCGGCCGCCGCCTGGACGACGAAGTTCTCCACGTTGGTCTGGACGGTCGCGAGCTCCGTCGCGGTCTCGCCGGTCACGCCGACCTCCCAGTACGGGAACAGCTCGTCGGACTCGTGGCCCTCATAGTTCTTGGTGGCCTCGAACAGACGACGCTCGTAGCCTTCCGGCGTGTAGACGTCCGTCGCGGTGACCTGGCCGTTGCGGAACTCCGCGTCGCTGAAGAACTGCGCGATCGGGCCCCAGGAGTTGTTCAGGCCTTCGCCTTCGGGAAGCGTGAGGACCTTGAAGTTCGGCTCCATGGTCTCGTCGAGGGCCACGTCGCCCGCCTCGGGGCGGGACCAGTTGACGCCCTCGACCCCGAACTCGCCCTGCAGGTGTCCGTCGTAGGAGACCATGAAGTCCAGGATCTCCATGAGCTTCTTCTGCTTGGCCTCGCTGGAACGGTTGGTGATGACGAAGGTCGCGCCCGGCGCGGCCCCGGCGCCGCCGCCGCTGTACGTCGCGTCGCTGCCGTTCGGGCCGGTCAGCGGCGGGACCGCGTCGTACTGGCCGTAGCGCCCGTCCTCGTGGTCGTTCGTGACGAACCAGGGGTGCATGACGGCGACCGATCCGAGGATCACGCCTTCAGCGCTGTTGCCCTTGGCGTTGAGCGCCTCGCCGTTCTGCGTGAAGGCGCCTTCGTCGATCAGGCCGTCCTCGTAGAGGGAGGCGACGTAGGCGATAGCGTCGCGCCACTGGTCCTTGGTGGGCTGCAGGACGACTTTGTCGCCGTCGACGCCGAGCGTCGCCGGTGTGGTGCCCTCCGCGTTCGCGTACATCTCCGCGGTGTACACGTACGGGTTCATGAGGTACGAGAGCAGGCTGCTGCCACCGGCCGCGGAGAGGGGGATCTCGTCGGCCTTGCCGTTTCCGTTGGGGTCCTGCGTCTTGAACGCCTCGAGGACCGTGCGCAGCTCCTCGGGCGTGGTCGGCTGCTCGAGTCCGAGGATGTCAAGCCACGCGGAGTTCATCCACAGTTTCGAGGGGTACGAGCAGTGGTAGCAGTCGTTCCAGGCGGGGATGCCCCAGATCTTGCCGTCCGGGGAGGTCGCCAGCTCCTTGAAGCCGGGCTCCTTCTCGAACGCGGCGGTCAGGTTCGGGGTGTCCTCGCCGATCAGGTCGTCGAGCGGGAGGATCACACCCTGGCCGCCGAGCTTCACGAGCTCGTCGCTGGAGAACTGGTCGACCCAGGGAATGAGCATGTACGCGTCGGGGTAGTCGCCGCTGGCGAGGGAGATCTGCCGCTTCTCCCCGGCCGCGGTGCCGTCCCAGGTCGTGGTCTCGAACTGGAGGTCGACGTCGAACTTCTCCTCGATCACCTTCGTGAAGGCGTTCGTGTCCAGGTCGGCGTCTTCGCCTTGCGGGGCGAAGATGGTGATCACGTCGTCCGGGGTGGTCTTCGGATCCGAGGAGCACGCGGCGAATGCACTGGCCGCAACGGCCAGTGCCGCTCCGGCCGCGGCCGCTCGGGCGAATCGGTTGGTGGTCATCGTTGACTGCCTTTCGATGAGGAGTTGATGGGCGGTGCGAGGGGTTCGCCGACGGCCGGATACGGCGAAGTCTGTGATCGGACGGTCGGTCAGCCCTTGACGGAGCCGAGCATCACGCCCTTGGTGAAGTGCCGCGCAACGAACGGGTATACGAGCAGCACGGGCACTGTGGACACGACGATGAGGGAGAACTTCATGAGGTCGGCCATCTGCTCGGCCGCCATCTGGTCGGCGAGGTTGGTGCCGCCGGTGTTGTTGACGATCAGGATGTTCCGCAGCACGAGCTGCAAGGGGTACAGCTCCTCGCTGCGCAGGTAGATCAGCGCAGAGAAATAGGAGTTCCACTGTCCGATGCCGTACATCAGGGCGATGACCGCGAGCAGCGGCTTCGACAGCGGCAGCACGACCGACCACAGGAAGCGAAGGTCCGAGGCGCCGTCGAGCTGCGCCGCCTCATAGAGCTCCCCCGGGATCGAGGAGCGGAAGAAGGTCATCGCGATGAGCACCTGCCACGCCGCGATCGCAGTCGGCAGGATCAGCGCCCACCTCGTGTCGAGCAGGCCGAGTGACCGCACCACCATGTAGGTCGGGATGAGGCCGCCGGAGAACAGCATCGTGAAGAGGACCCCACCGATGAGGACCTTGCGGCCCACCAACTCTGAACGCGAGAGCGGGTAGGCGATCATCACCGTCAGCGTGACGCTGACGATCGTGCCGACCACGGCGTAGAACACCGAGTTGCCGAAGCCGGTGAGGATCGCGTCGCTGGTCAGCACCGC
The DNA here is from genome assembly GCF_027622945.1 of Glycomyces lechevalierae. Lineage (GTDB taxonomy): Bacteria > Actinomycetota > Actinomycetes > Mycobacteriales > Micromonosporaceae > Glycomyces > Glycomyces rutgersensis. The sequence continues at coordinate 5,556 of NZ_JAPZVQ010000020.1, forward strand.
CTGGTAGCCGATGAGCGTGAAGTCGACCGGCCACAGGAACACCCGCCCGCCCGACACCGCCGCGGGGCTGGAGAACGAGCTGGCCACGATGTTGATCAGCGGCACGAGCACGATGAGCAGGAACGTCGAGAGCAGGATGTAGACGCCGACCATGAAGATCCGGTCCACAGGAGTGTCCTGCACCTGGGTCGAGCGGCGGCGCACGGGCTTGCGGCGCTCGCCTCCCGGGGTGGTGTCGAGTGCGAGCGGGGTCGCGGTCTTGAGGGTCATTGCATGCGCTCCTTTCACCAGAGCCCGTTGCCGGTCACCCGTTTGGACACGGTGTTGACCAGCAGGAGGAGGACGAGGTTGATGACGGAGTTGAACAGCCCCACCGCCGTCGCGAGACTGAAGTCCGCATTGAGCAGACCCATCTTGTACGTGTACGTCGCGATGATCTCCGACGTGGAAAGATTCAGCGGATTCTGCAGCAGGAACGCCTTCTCGAACCCGATCGCCATCACACTGCCGACACTGAGGACCATCACCACGACCACGGTGGGGGCGATGCCCGGCAGGTCGACGTGCCAGATCTTCCGCAACCGGCTCGCACCGTCAAGACGTGCCGCCTCATACAGGCTCGGGTCGATGCCGGCCAGCGCGGCCATGTAGATGATCGCGGAGTAGCCGGCGGTCTGCCAGATGTCGGACCACACGTACACGCTGCGGAACGCGTCGGGGTCGGCGAGCAGGTTCGAGTCCATGCCGAAGAAGCCGAGGGCGTCGGACATGAACCCGATCCGGGGCGAGAAGATCAGGATGAGCATCGAGACGACGATGACCGTCGAGATGAAATGCGGTGCGTACGTGACCATCTGGACGGTGCGCTTGAAGAACCGCGCGCGGACCTCGTTGAGCGCCAAGGCGAGGATGATCGGGATCGGGAACCCGGCCAGGAAGCCGTAGAGGCTCAGCATCAGCGTGTTGCGGATGAGATCGAGCGCGACCGGGTTGGCGAAGAACCGCTCGAAGTGGTCGAACCCGGCCCAGGGACTGCCCCAGATCCCGTCGACCACGTTGTAGTCCTTGAACGCGATCACGTTGTTCGCCATCGGGATGTACTGGAAGACGACGAAGTAGGCCACCGGCAGCACCAGCAGCAGATAGAGCTGCCAGTGCCGGCGGAGGTTCCGCTTGCGGGTCCTGCGGCGGCGTTCGCGGTCGGTCACCGCGACCGGCGCCTGCACCGCCGCGCTCACCGCTCGGCCCCTGTCGATCCGTGCGCCATATGGCGGCGTTCCCCGTAGGTGTTGCTCACGCCCGCTCCTTTGCGATCCGCCGTTGTGAATGTTCACGGTAAATTGGAGCGCTCGATCGAGTCAACACTTGACGCGAGAAAAGATCAGATCTTTATGTCGATCGCGAGAGGCGACGGTGAATTCTCGTCGATCTTCATCCGCTTTTGCCCGATAGGTTTCACTATCACCCGGTGATTAGTCGGATCTCTACGCGACCTGCGGTTTCATCGTTCAGTCCGGTCGCGCCTGTTCCCTACGGCGCGTGAGGAACGCGATCTCGGCGGTGTTCTCGGCGAGGCGGATCGCCTCGTCGTAGGCCTCGCAGGCGCCTGTGGCCCAACCGAGTCGCTGCAGCAGCGCCGCCCGGGCGGCGTGGAACGCGTGGTAGCCCGCGAGGTCGGGCTCGAGCGCGTCGACGAGGGCGAGCCCGGCCTCCGCGCCGTCGCGCTCCCCCACCGCGATCGCGCGGTTGAGCCGCGTGATCGGCGAGGCGTCGAGCCGCAGGAGCTGGTCGTAGAGGGCCACGACCTGGGTCCAGTCGCTCGCGTCGCCGTCGGTGTGCACGGCGTTGATCGCGGCGAGCAGCTGGTAGCGGCCGGGGGCCTCGCCCGAGGCCAGGCGTTCGCGAACGAGCGCGTGCCCTTCGGCGATCAAGGCGGTGTTCCAGAGGCCGCGGTCCTGTTCGGGGAGTGGGACGAGTTCGCCGGCGGACGAGACGCGGGCGGCGCGGCGGGCATCGGTGAGCAGCATGAGGGCGAGCATCCCCGCGACCTCGCCGTCGTCGGGCAGGAGTTCGCGGAGCAGCCGCGCGAGCCGGATCGCCTCGCCCGTCAGCTCCTCGCGCACGGGCGCCGTGTCGGGCCCGGACGCGAAGTATCCCTCGTTGAAGATCAGGTAGAGGACCGCGAGCACGCCTGAGACGCGGCGCGGCAGGTCCTCTGCGGCGGGCACGCGGTAGGGGATGCGGGCGGCGGCGATCTTCGCTTTGGCGCGGGTGATGCGGGCGCCCATCGTGGTGTCCTGCACCAGGAACGCGCGGGCGATCTCGGGGACGGCGAGGCCGCCGACCATCCGCAGGGTGAGCGCGACACGGGCCTCGACCGAGAGCGCGGGGTGGCAGCAGGTGAAGACGAGGCGCAGCCGGTCGTCGTCGATCGGGCCGCGGGGTTCGGGTTCGGCGGCGTACACGCGCTGGGCCTCCTGGTGCTTGCCGTCGCGTTTGCCCTCGCGCCGGATCTGGTCGATCGCCTTGCGGTTCGCCGTCGTGGTGAGCCAGGCGCCGGGGTTGGGCGGGACGCCCTCGGCGGGCCAGTGCTCGGCGGCGGCCGCGAAGGCCTCCGCGGCTGCGTCCTCGGCGGTCCCGAGGTTCCCGAACCGCTTGGCGAGCACCGCCACCACCCGCGCCCACTCCTCGCGGTGGGCGCGGGTCAGGGCCTCCTGCGCGTCGGTCATGCCTCGGTGTGGACCGGTCGCACCTCGAGCCTGCGGTTGCAGGCCTTGGAGCCTTCGGCCATGAGCGCGAGGGCCACGTCGAGGTCGGTGGCCTCGATGATCCAGAAGCCGGCGGCGAACTCCTTGGTCTCGACGAAGGGGCCGTCGGTGAGGACGGGCTCGTCGCCCCGGCCGTCGATCACGGTGGAGGCGGACGGGTGGGCGAGGCCCGCGGCGAAGACCCAGTGGCCGCCTTCGCGGAGCTTGTCGTTGAACTCGTCGATCGCGGCGGCCTCTTCGGCGGTGCCGGAGTCGGCGCGGCTGTCGATGACGTTGACCAGGTACTGCATGATCGGATTCTCCCTCTTCAGACGTCGTCGCGGCGGCGGGGCCCGACACCGTCGGGGATCTCGCCGTGCACTTGCGGACGGTAGACGAGCTTGTGGGTGCGGCCGTCGAGCACCGTGGACTCGAGGAGTTCGAGGTCGAGCTCCACGCCGCCGTGGAACAGGCCCGCCTGTCCGGCGCGGCCGGAGACGGCCGGGAACATCATGACCTCGATCCGGTCGACGAGCCCGGCGGCGAGCAGGGCGCGGTTGAGCGCGATGCTGCCGTGCGACCGCATCGGCACGTCCGTGGTGCGCTTCAGCCGCTCGATCGCGGTCACGGCGTCCTCGTCGATGAGCGTGGAGTTCTCCCAGCCCAGCGGTTCCTCGAGCGTGCTGGAGAAGACGATCTTCGGCAGCGCGTCGAGACTGCGGTAGTAGGGCTCGTCGAAGACCTTCACGAACTCCCGGAACTGCCGGAAGGTCGTGGCTCCGAAGACGAGCACCTGCTCCTGCTCGAACGTCCGCACCCGGTCCGCGATGAGCTCGGGCCCCTCCTTGCCCCAGTAGCCCGGCCAGCCCTCGGCCATCCCGTAGCCGTCGATGCTGCAGAAGAAGTCGACGGTCAGCGTGGTGCTCATGATCCTGCTCTTTTCCTTCACGCCGCCCCCGTCGGGCGGCCTCACTCCCTCTACGAACCGCCCCGCCCCGTTTCGACAACCCGCCCGGAACTTTTTCCGGCGCCCTGGTAGGGGTCTTCGGCACACTCGCGGCTTCGGGCCGTTTTTGCGGCAGTTGTCCTGTGGCCGTGCTGGTAGCCGCCCACCCCGGTCCTCCAAAGTGGGCTGCTCGCCTCTACAGTCTTGCTACCCACCACGCAGAGAGAGCGCACATGACAGACACCACCCAACCCGCGGTGAACCGCCGGCGGTTCATGCACCTCGCCGGCGGCGCCGCCGCCCTCGCCGCGACCGGGAGCGCCGTCGCGTTCGCCGGCTCCCCGGCGGGCACTGCGGGCGAGTCGCTGGAGACGATCCCCCTCGCCTCGCACCAGCCGGCCAAGCCCGCGTTCGAGCCGCTCCCGCCCCTCCCCGACCAGCTCGCCGGGGGCAGCGTCGAGCCGCCGACCGGGACGATCCCCGCGCCGCGCAGCGCGCCGGAGCTGTTCGCCCTCGAGGACGCGCCGACCACCCTGCCGTTCGAGTTCAACCGGAACGGCTACGTCGCCTCCGCGGACCTGCCCGAGGAACTGAAGCCCTGGCGGGACCGGCCTATGAAGTGGGAGAACGTCACTCCCGACAACGAGCACACCTACCTCGACGACGCGGGCGTCATCCAGTACCGGCCGTCGATCGACGAGCCGGGCTACGACCAGCCCGTCACCCAGATCCAGTTCGGCCTCAGCTGCGTCACCAGCTACCGGACCGAGACGGACCCCGCCCGCAAGGAGCTGTACCTGACGCGGGCGAAGGCGCAGGCCGGGCGGTTGATCGAGACGCACGTGGAGACCCGCGGCGCCTGGTACTTCCCGTACCCGTTCGACTTCACCCACACCACGCACAGCGGCGTCTCCTACCAGGCGCCCTGGTACTCCGGGATGGCCCAGGGCGAGGCGATCAGCCTCTTCATCCAGCTCTCGGAGCTCGACGGGATCACCGACGAGGAGCGCACGCTGTACCTCGCGGCGGCCGACGGCGCGTTCGCGTCCCTGCTGCTCGGCGACGACGGCACGCCCTGGGTGGTCAACCGCAACAGCGCCGGCTACCTGTGGATCCAGGAGTACCCGGGCGCGACCCCGGGCACGGGCGACTACACGTACAACGGCATGGTCTTCGCCATGTTCGGCCTGTGGGACTACATCCAGGCCACCGGGAACGAGCTGGCGGCGGCCCTCTACGACGGCGCGTGCACGACCATCGACCGGTACTTCCCGCTGCTGCGCAACCTGCGCTGGATCTCGTTCTACTGCCAGACGCACCGCATCCCGACCTCGTCGTACCACCAGCACCACATCAACCTGCTGCGCCAGCTGCACTGGCAGACGGCCGGACCGCGCTTCTCCCACATGGCCGACCAGCTCACGGACGACTTCCCTTACCCGTCCGTGCCGACCGGGTCGAACATCGCGTTCGCCGCCGGCACCCACACCCTGTACCGGTTCGACACCGACGCGGACGGGGACTTCGTGGAGTCCAAGGGCGACGCGGAGCTCGAGAGCAAGAGCGTGACGTTCTCCCGCGCCACCCAGGCCCCCGCGAACAAGCGCCGCCGCATCAAGGACCGCGGGATCTACTACCGGATCAACGCGGGCGCCTACACGGGCTGGTGGGTCGGCGAGTACTACCCGAAGGCCTACCTCGTGGGCGAGTACCTGCCGAACATCTGCTATCCGGGCCGCACGCTGACGTTCCCGGCGGCCACCCAGGTCACCTGCTGGCTGCTCGGCACCGACGGGCGCTTCAGCGGCAGTCGCGACGTGAGCTTCACGAACGCGTCGAACGCCCCGTTCGACCGGCGCTCGGTCGTCAACGGCCGCCCGATGTACCGCATCTCGGGCGGCTTCCTGACCGGATACTGGGTCTGGGCCGGCGACATCACCGTCGACGGCCGCTGAGCCGGGGCCGCGATGGAGGGGTACGCCTCCGTCGCGGCCTCACCGGTTGACGTTCCGGTGATGACGCGCGATAATTGATGTGTCATCTATTCGTGGAACGGGGCGGTCATGGCGGAGCGGAAGGGCGGGAGCGCGCTCTCGCGCGAGGAGTACGACAGCTGGCGGGTGTTCATCGAGACCACCGAGGAGCTGCGCGGCGCGCTCGCGGGGCGGTTCCAGGCGGACAGCGGGATCTCGGCCGGGGACTACCAGGTGCTGCTCGCGTTGAGCGAGGCCGAGGGGCGGCGGATGCGGTCTTCCGAACTGGCCGAAGGGATCGGGTGGGAACGCAGCCGGCTCTCGCACCACCTCGGGCGCATGGAGCAGCGCGGGCTGATCCGGCGCGAGACGGCGCCCACGGACAGCCGGGGATCGGAGGCCGTGCTCACCGATGACGGCCGCGACGCGTTGCGGCACGCGAGCGTGCCGCACTTCCACGCCATCCGGGAACTGTTCCTCGATGCCCTGACGCCGGCCCAGCTCGCGGCGGCGCGGGACCTCGCCGAGACCCTGCGGGACCACTTGGCGGCCAAGAGGAAGCCGAGGCGCGGGTAGCGTCGGTCACCATCTAGTTGACATGTCAACCATGTGGCACTATACATGACGTATCAACAATGCTTCGGCGGAACGCCGCGGCGGTGAAAGGAGCGCATCGTGAGCGCCATCGAGTTCGGCATCGACAGCTTCGGCGACCTGCCGCGCGACGACCAGGGGAACGTCACCTCCTACGCGCAGGCCATCCGCGCCACGGTCGAAGAGGCCGTCGTCGCCGACCAGACCGGGATCGACGTGATCGCCCTCGGCGAGCACCACCGGCCCGAGTTCGCGATCTCCTCCCCCGAGACCGTGCTCGCGGGCATCGCCGCGCGCACCGAGCGCATCCGCCTGTCCTCGGGCGTGACCGTCCTCAGCTCCGACGATCCGGTCCGGGTCTTCCAGCGCTTCGCCACCGTCGACGCGCTCTCGAACGGGCGGGCCGAGATCATCCTCGGCCGCGGCTCGTTCACCGAGTCGTTCCCGCTGTTCGGCTACGACCTCACCGACTACGACGTGCTGTTCGAGGAGAAGATCGACCTCTTCCACAAGCTCCTCGACGAGAAGCCCGTGACCTGGCGGGGCACCAAGCGCGCCGCCCTGATCGACCAGGACGTGTTCCCCAAGACCGAGTCCGGGCGGCTGCGCACCTGGGTCGGCGTCGGCGGCAGCCCGCAGTCGGTCGTGCGCACCGCCCAGTACGGCTTCCGGCTCATGCTCGCCGTCATCGGCGGCGCACCCGAGCGGTTCGGGCCGTACGTGGACCTGTACCGCAGGGCCGCAAAGGAACTGGGCACCACCGCGTACCCGGTCGGGCTGCACTCGCCGGGCTTCATCGCGGCCACGGACGAGGAGGCCAAGGAGCTGTTCTACCCGGGGTACAAGGAGGTGCGCGACCGGATCGGGGCGCTGCGCGGCTGGCAGCCGCTGCGCCGCGAGGAGTTCGAGCGCGAGATCGAGCACGGCTCGCTCTACATCGGCTCCCCCGAGACGGTGGCCCGCCGGATCGCCCGCGCCGTCGGCGCACTCGACGTCGGCCGCTTCGACCTCATCTACTCCGCCGGCGGCGCGCTCGCCGCCAGCGCGCGGCTCAAGGCCGTGGAGCTGTACGGCACCGAGGTCGTGCCGCGCGTGCGTGAGCTGCTCGCCGAGGCAGAGGAGTCCTGATGGACGCCAAGACGATCGGCATCCTCGGCGCGGGCAAGGTCGGCACCGTGCTGGCCCGGCTCGCGGTCGCCGCCGGGTACCGGGTCCTGGTCGCCGGTTCGGGCGACCCGGCCAAGATCGCGCTCACGATCGAGGTGCTGACGCCGGGGGCCGAGGCCGTCACGGCCGCCGAGGCGGCCGAGCGGGCGGACGTGGTGGTCCTGGCGCTGCCGCTGGGCAAGCACGGTTCGATCCCGGCGGAAGCCTTGCGCGGCAAGCTGGTCGTGGACGCGATGAACCACTGGTGGGAGGTCGACGGCCCGCGCGAGCGCGTCCTCGACCCGGACGCGACGTCGAGCGAGTTCGTGCGCAAGGCGCTCGGCGCGGGCCGGCTCGTGAAGGCGTTCAACCACATGGGCTACCACGACCTGGAAGACGGCGCCCGTCCTGCGGGTGCCTTGGGCCGCAAGGCGATCGCGATCGCCGGGGACGATGAGGACGACCTCGCCGCCGTCGCGCGGATCGTCGACGACCTGGGTTTCGACCCGGTCGTCGCCGGGCCGCTCGCCGAGGGCGCCCGGATGGAGCCGGGCACCCCGGTCTTCGGCGCGAACGTGGAGGCGGGCCCGCTGCGGGACCTGCTCGGCTGACCTACTCGGCGGGGGTGGTGAGCCGGGCCAGGACCACCCCGCAGCAGATCAGGGCGATGGCCGCGACCCGCCCCGCGGTGAGCGGGTCGCGGTTGAGCAAGGCGCTCAAGGTGACCGCGCCGATCGCGCCGATGCCGGTGAACACGGCGTAGGCGGTGCCGGTCGGCAGGTCGCGGATGGCGAGGGACAGCAGGAACGCCGCGAGCGCCATCAACGCGATCGAGAGGACGGTGGGCCACAGGCGGGTGAAGCCGTCCGTGGGCTTGATGCTCAGCGCCCACGCGACCTCGACGACCCCGGCGGCGATCAGGATCCACCAGCTCACAGCTCGGCCCCGATCCGGCGCGCGGCCTCCAGGGCGGCGGCGCGCGAGCGCTCGTGCTCGTCGCGCCTCGCGGCCAAAACGGGATCGATCAGGGCGTTGCACATCTCCGTGCCCACGAACACGGCGTCGTCGACGGCGAAGTGGCCGGAGAAGAAGTCGCGCAGGTAGCGCTCGTGGTGGTCGAACGGCTCGCGCGGCTTGCCCGGCCCGTACGCGCCGCCGCGCGCGTAGGCGACGGCGATGCGGGTGCCGGCCAGGGACATCTTGGGGAAGGTGACCTGGTCGATCCAGGCTTTGAGGGCGGCGGGGATCGAGAAGTTGTACATCGGCGTCGCGATCAGGAGCGCGTCCGCGGCGACGAGTTCGGCCAGCAGCGGCTCGACGACGGCCCACGCCTCGGCCTGGGCGGCGGTGCGGACGGCCTCCTTGTAGCGGGCGGGGTCGGTGATCTGGTGCTCCAGCACGTAGTCGCAGAGTTCGGTCCAGGCCTCGCCGATGAACGGCGGCGGCGTCGCGGCGAGGTCGCGGCGCACGTAGTCCTGGCCGGGGTGGGCCTGCTTCCAGGCGTCGGCCACGGCGTCGCCGATCTCGCGGCTGAAGGAGCTGCGGCGGGCGCTGGCGTCGAGGTGCAGTAGCACGGGGTTCCTCCTCGGAAGTGAAGTGGACACGGCGTCCACTTACTCGGCAAGCATAACCGGTCACGCCGTCCACTTCCCTGTTAAGCTCGCCACCCATGAGGCCCGAACGCGCCGACGCCGCCCGCAACCGCGCCAAGATCCTGACCGCCGCCGCCGCGGTCTTCGCCGAGAAGGACCCGCGGACGGTGACGATGGACGACGTCGCCAAGGCCGCCGGCGTCGGCCGCGGCACTCTCTACCGCCGCTACCCGGACATCGGATCGATCGCGGTCGCCCTGCTCGACGAGCACGAGACGGGGCTCCAGCGCGAGCTGATGGAGGGCCCGCCGCCGCTCGGCCCGGGCGCGCCGCCCGCCGACCGCCTCGCGGCGTTCTACGCGGCGATGGTCGACCTGCTCGAGGCGCACGGCGACCTCGCGCTGGCCACCGAGGTCGGCGGGAAGCGCTTCGCGGTGGGCGCCTACGGGTTCTGGCGGGCGCACGTCCTGTCGCTCCTCCGGGAGGCCGGGGTGCCCTCGCCTGAGGCGCTCGCGGACCAGCTCCTCGCCCCCCTCGCCCCGGACGTGTTCGTTCACCAACGCGCGCAAGGACTCTCGCCGTCGCAAGTCAAGGCCGCGCTCGCCCGGCTCGCAACGGTGCTCTCCCACTCAGCGTGAACGGGACCGGGCCGGTCCCGCCGGCCCGAATGGACGGAACCCGGCGGAAGCCGCCTCACGGCCCGTCGGGCTCGCGGCCTTCGAGTCCGGCGCGCATCTCGCGGTAGGTCGCGGAGTCGATCTGCCCTGCGGCGTAGCGGCGGTCGAGCACGTCTCGCGGCGACTCGGGAGCGCGGGCGCCCTCGGCGGGCCGCGACTCGATCGCGCGGCTGATCCTGAGCACCGCCCAGACGAGCAGCACGATGACGGCCGCCCAGAAGAGCACCATGAGGCCCATCATCCACCAGCCGGCGCCCGACATGTACTGGTCGCCCCATCGGTTCATCATCGGACCCACCTCCAGGCCTTCGGTCCTGACTCCAGCGTCGCGCGGGCCGGGCGGGAGCGCCGGAGCCCGAGGTCACCGGTCCTGGGGACCAAGGGCCCGGCTCACTGCTCCATGGTGAGCCGCAGGCCCGAGACCGCTTGCGGGGTGATGGCGATGACCGTGTCGAGCGGCCGGGCGAGCCACGACTGCACGCGCGGGCCGAGCCGCTCGGTCCGGCGGCTGTCCGTCACGTCCGCCGCGGTGCCGTTGACCAGGACGCTCCAGCCGAGGCGCGAATGCCGGTCGATCTCGTCCGCCTGGTAGGCCACCGGCAGGCCCGGATGCGCCAGGACCGCTTGCGCGAAGGCCGTCGTGTGTCGTGTGTGGACGAGGATGAGGCCTTCGTACACGACGTGGTTGAGGGGGCGGATGGTCGGCAGGCCGTCGGCGACGAAGGCCACGCGCCCGAACTCCTCGTGTCCGAGCAGGCCGAGCGCGAGCTTCGGGGTCAACTCGGCCGGGACTCGCTTGTCGTCCACTGCGCACCTCGTTTCGGTTCGCGGGGCGGACGCGCAGGTCGCGGCGCGGCACGGAGCGACGCCCCTCGATTCCGACCGTAGCAGCACACGCCCGCCCCAGCCGCCGAACGGACGCCCGCACCGCGATCGGTGCCCGAGGTCCGACACGGGTGGGACCTTGGGCCCTATCGGCCGCGCGCGCTCCGCGCGAGGCTGGAGGTCGAAGCGAAGGAGGCAGGCCATGACCGAAGCAGCACAGGACCGGGTGATCGTCGTCGGGATCGACGGGTCGAAGTCGTCGCGGAGGGCCCTCGACTGGGCGCTCGGGCAGGCCGAGGCCACCGGCGCGACCGTGACCGCCGTGCAGGCCTGGCAGGTGCCCGTCAACTACGGCACCGTGACGATGGTGATGCCCGGCAGCATGTTCGAGAAGGACGCCGAGGCCGCGCTGGCCGCCACGGTCGATGCCGCGACCGCCGCGCACCCAGGCGTGCAAGTGCGGCAGTTCGCCGCCGAAGGCCACCCCGCCAAGACCCTCATCAACTGGGCGAAGCGAGCGGAACTGCTGGTCGTGGGCAGCCGCGGGCACGGCGGATTCGTCGGCTCGCTCATCGGCTCCGTCAGCCAGTACTGCGTGCAGCACGCGTCCTGCCCGGTCGTGGTCGTCCGCGACTGAACCGGCGGCCCGCGCCGGGCCCCGCGACCCCGCCGTTTCGCTACGATCAGGGCATGGCCACCACGCCGCCGCCCCCTCACGGCCAGCCCGAACGGCTGCCGATCGACCGCCTCCTCGGCGAGCTGGCCTCGCGCGTGGACGAGATCGTCCTCGACCGCGAACGGCTGCGGGCGCTCCTCGACGCGGTGATCGGCATCGGCTCCGACCTCGAACTCGCGGCGATCCTCGACCGGATCGTGGCCGCCGCCTGCAAACTGGTCGACGCCCGGTACGGGGCCCTGGGCGTCCTCGACGACTCCGGCGGCCTCGCCGACTTCCGCACCCACGGCCTCAGCGAGGCCGAACGGGCCGCACTCGGCGACCCGCCGACCGGCCGGGGCATCCTCGGCCACATCATCGAGCACCCCGAGCCGCTGCGCCTCACCGACCTCTCCGCGCACCCCGACTCGGTCGGGTTCCCGCCCGGCCACCCGCCCATGAAGACCTTCCTCGGCGTCCCGGTCACCGTGCGCGACAAGGCCTGGGGCAACCTGTACCTCACCGACAAGCGCGGCGGCGGCCGGTTCACCGAGGACGACGAGGCGATCATCGAGGCGCTGGCCGCGGCGGCCGGGGTCGCGATCGACAACGCCCGCCTCTACGCGGAGCTGGCGGCCTCCCAGGCCGAGCACGAGCGCCTGGTCGTCTACCGCGACCGCGACCGCATCGGGCGCGACCTGCACGACCTCGTCATCCAGCGGCTCTTCGCGACCGGGCTCCAGCTGCAGAGCGTCCTCCACCTCGTCGACGCCCCTGAGGCGACCGAGCGGATCAACACCGCGGTCGACGAGATCGACGGCGCCATCTCCGATCTGCGCGCGGCGATCTTCAGCCTCCACTCCGGCGCCGAGCAGCCGCTCTCCGCGACCGTGCGCGGCCTCGCCGGCGTCGTCCGCCACCAGCTCGGGTTCACACCGAAGACCCGCTTCGAGGGCCCGGTCGACAGCGACGTGCCCGAGCAGGTGCGCATCGAAGTCCTCGCGATGCTGCGCGAAGCGCTCAGCAACGCCGCCCGCCACGCCCGCGCGCACCGCGTCGAAGTCGTCCTCGCGGTCGCGGACGAGCACCTGGTGATGACCGTGACCGACGACGGCCGCGGCGTCCCGCCCGGTGCCTCGCGCCGGGGCCTGGCGAACCTGGCCTCCCGCGCCGAAGCGCTCGGCGGGACCTTCACGCTCACCGGCGTCGAGCCCTCCGGAACCGAGCTGCGCTGGCACCTGCCGCTCTAGGCGCTCAATCGAAGAGGCGCGAGGCGAGCACCGCCGCCTGGGTGCGCCGCTGCAGGCCGAGCTTGGCGAGCACGCGGGTCACGTAGTTCTTGACGGTCTTCTCCGCCAAGTGCATCCGCTCCGCGATCTCGCGGTTGGTCAAGCCCTCGCCGATGAGGGCGAGGAGGCGCCGCTCCTGCTCGGAGAGCCCGTCGAGTTCGGGCGCCCGGGGCGGGCCGGAGCGCAGGCGCTCCAGGACCGCGCCGGTGACGCGGGCGTCCAGCAGCGACTGGCCGTCGGCGACCTTCCGCACCGCTTCGACGAGGTCGTTGCCGCGCACCTGCTTGAGCAGGAACCCCGCCGCACCGGCCTCGATCGCCGCGAACAGCGTCTCATCGTCCTCATAGGAGGTGAGTACGAGGACGGCGATGGACGGATCGGCCTCGCGCACCCGGCGGCACACCTCGACGCCGCTGCCGTCGGGCAGCCGGGCGTCCACGACCACCACGTCGGGATGCGAGGCGGGCACCCGCCGGATCGCCTCGGCGACGCTGGCGGCCTCGCCCACGATCTCGATGTCGCCGTCGCGTTCGAGCAGCTCGCACAGGCCCCGCCTGACCACCTCGTGATCGTCCAGCAGGAACACCCTGATCAATGCCGTGTCCATGCTTCGAGTATGAGCGGCCCCGACCCCGACGGCACGCTTCCGAGGTCCGCGATGCCGAGGACTTTCGTCCCGCGCAGAGTTGCGCGACCCGCGCGGAAGGGCCGCGACCTTCGCGGTCGCGGCCCTTCCCGTATCGGCCTACTTGAGCCAGGCGTGGCGCCTGACCAGGCTCAGCCTGCCCCAAGCGGCGCCGAGGCCGAGCGTGTCCCCGGCGCGGGCCAGCGCCAGGCCGATGAGCAGGCCCGCGTAGACGAGGTGGTCGTCCATGAACGGGTTGTTCTCGGGAGGCAGCGCGGCCGTCCACATCAGCACGAGGAGCAGCACGCCCGCGGCGGCCGCGATCCGCATGCCGATGCCGAGGATCAGCGCGAGGCCGATGCCGAGCAGCCCGGCCATGAACAGCCAGTCGACGAACGCCGAGCCGGCGAGCCCTTGGTAGAAGTCCGCGAAGGGGCCTTTCGTGCCGAAGGACAGGAAGCCCTCGGTCGGGCTGCCGCCGTCGATCCACGCGTCCTTCGCCTCGGTGGCGAAGCCGAGTCCGAAGGTCTTGTCGAGGAAGGCCCACAGGAAGATCCAGCCCAGGGCGAGGCGCAGGGCGGCCCACACGTAGTCGACGGCGGTGCGCCGGGCCGCCGCGCTCGTCGGGACGGGCCGGAGGTGAGGAGCGGTGGTCATGGCGATGCCTTTCCAAGCGGGGACGGGAAGTCCGGTACTACTCCAGACAACCGCCGATCCCGCTCCGGGAAGAGAGGCCAGAGGCCGCATCGCGAGGGACTTAGGTCCCGGGGTCACCGGGCCGGGACGATCGCCGACCGGCCTTCCCACGAGCCGTGTTCGGACAGCGGCCGGAACCGCATGGTGGTGAACTCGTGGTGGAAGTCCCGCCGTTCGCGTTCGGCCATCGCCTCGTGGTGGCGGCGGGCGGCGTCGCCGCCGTCGCGGCCGAAGACCATGCCGGTCATGGCGCGGGCGCTGGTCCAGACCGAGAAGGTGCCGACGGTGCGCGGCGGGCGCATCGCGGCCAGCGCGAGCGTGGTCTCGGGGTGGTCGCGGACCTGGCGTTCGACCGGCCTTCCCCAGTGGACGAACCGGGGCACCTCGGGAAGGCGCATGCGGGCGAGGGTCACGGCGACGACGGGCTCGGCGGGATCGGTGCGTCCGGTGTCCGCGGGGAGGTGCGCGAGTTCGCGGACCGAGCCCCAGCGGCGCAGGAACTCCAGTCGCACCTGCCATCCGGCGTCGAGGACCCGGCCGAGCGGGCGTTCGGCGAGGAATGCTTCGAGGGCCGCTTCGTCCTCCCATTCGGCGAACACGGCGAGCCGCCGCAGCCGCATCCGGCGCGGGGAGACGGCGGGCGCGCCGAGTTCCATGGCGGCGAGGACTTCGAGGTGCCGCAGCCCGGGGGCGGCGGGCGGGCGCGCGAGCGCGGCGGCGGCGCGGCCGAGGGGCGCCCGCGCGAGGTGGAACGAGTGGAGGGCCATGGGTGCCATCCAACCCGAGAACGCGCCGGGCCGCCACCAGATGTCACCCGTCGAAACGGTTCGCAAGGCGCAAAGCGATGGACGGGCGCGGGCCGCTCTGGTTGTATCGACGGAGCGCAACCGGACCGGAGGACGACCTTGATCCCGATCGCCGATTTCCGCATCGACATCCCCCAGGCCGCGCTCGACGACCTGCACGAGCGGCTCCGGCTGACCCGCTGGCCCGCAGCGGGTCCCGAACCGGGCTGGGCGGACGGCGTGCCCGTGCTCTACCTGCGCCGCCTCGCCGACTACTGGCTGCACGAGTACGACTGGCGGGCCCACGAGGCCGCGCTCAACGCCTTTCCCCAGGGCCTCACCGAGATCGAGGGGCAGCGCCTCCACTTCCTCCACGTGCGCTCCCCCGAACCGGAGGCCCTGCCGCTGGTCGTGACGCACGGCTGGCCGGGGTCGGTCGTCGAGTTCATGAAGATCCTCGGCCCGCTCACCGATCCCCGGAGCCACGGGGGCGATCCGGCGGACGCCTTCCATGTGGTCGCGCCGTCCCTGCCCGGGTTCGGGTTCTCGACGCCGCTGTCCGCGCACTGGGACCATGCCCGCATCGCCGCCGCGTTCCTGGCCTTGATGGACGGGCTCGGCTATGAGCGCTTCGGCGCGCACGGCGGCGACACCGGCTCGAAGGTCTCTCCCGCGCTCGGCCGCCTGGCCCCCGACCGGGTGGTGGGCGTCCACATCAACGGCGGGCTCGAGCTGCCGAGCGCCGACGCCGACCTGCCCGCGCTCACCCCCGAGGAGCATGTGCGCCTGGCGAGCGTCCGGGAGCTGGTGCGGCACGGCACCGGATACGCGGACCTCCAGTCGACGAAGCCGCAGACCCTCGCCTACGCGCTCAACGACTCCCCCGTGGGTCAGCTCGCGTGGATCGCGGACAAGTTCAAGGACTGGACCGACCCGGCCCGCGAACTCCCCGAGCGGGCCGTGGACCTCGACCAGTTGCTCACCAACGTGACTCTCTACTGGCTCACCGGGACCGGCGCCTCCTCGGCGCACCTCTACCGGGCCGTGCGCGACGAGTCCGCGCCGGAGCCTTCGGACGTGCCCACGGGCGTGGCCGTCTTCCCGAACGACCCGGCGGTGCGTCCGCTCCTCGAACGCGCGCACCGGATCGTGCACTGGTCCGAGTTCGACCGCGGCGGGCACTTCGCCGCGATGGAGGCCCCGGACCTGCTCGTACAGGACCTCCGGGAGTTCTTCCGCCCCCTGCGGGGCCTTGAGAGTTGAACGGTCGCAAGCGAATCGGAGACACCGAGGCGGTGACCTCCAGCGGCTCGGCCTCCGACGCGGGCGCGGGGGCGGTGCCGCGCCGCGTGCTCATCGCCCTGTGCGCCACCCAGATCACCGGCTGGGGCGTGCTCTTCTACGCCCTCCCCGTGCTCCTCGGCGACCTGACCGCCGACACGGGCTGGTCGACGGCGGAGGTGATGGGCGCCTTCTCGATCGGCCTCGCCGCGTCCGCGCTCGCGGGCATCGCCGTCGGGCACCTCATCGACCACCGGGGCCCGCGCCTGGTCATGACGACGGGCTCGGTCCTCGCGGTGCTGTCGGTCGTGGGGATCGCGACGGCGCCGAACCTGTGGTGGTTCACCGCCGCGTGGGTCCTCTCGGGGGTCGCCCAGGCCGCGGTCCTCTACAAGCCCGCGTTCGCCGCCATCACGGCCTGGTACGGGCTGCGGCGGGTGCGGGCGCTCACGGTGCTCACGCTCGCGGGCGGGCTCGCGAGCACGGTCTTCGCGCCGCTCACGGCCTATCTCGCGGGGCACTTCGACTGGCGCGGCGTCTATCTCATCCTGGCGGTGGTCCTCGCGGTGGTCACCGTCCCGGCGCACGCGATCGCGCTGAACCCGCCGTGGCCGGGTGTCCGGCCCAAGGGCGAGACGTCCGGCGTGGACCGGAGGTCGATCATCTCGTCCCCGGCGTTCATCGCGCTCGCCGCCGCGATCGCCTTGACCGCGTTCACGATGGGGACCTCGAACCTGTACCTCGTGCCGCTCCTGACCGGCCGCGGCATGGACACCGCGACCGCCGCGTGGGCCCTCGGGCTGTGCGGGGCGGGCCAGTTGCTCGGACGCATCGCCTACGCGCCCATAGCACTCCGCACCGGGCCGACCGTGCGCGCGGCCGCGATCCTCGGCGTGGGGGCGGTGACCATGCTCGCCACGGCGCTCGTCGCCGGGCCGCTCGCCCTGGTCTTCGCCGCCGTCATCCTCCTCGGCGCGGCCCGCGGCGCGTTCACGCTGCTCGACGCCACGGTCATCACCGACCGGTGGGGGCCGAACGGGTACGGCACGCTCCACGGCATCCTCACCGCGCCCGCCACCGTCGCGATGGCCCTCAGCCCCTGGGCCGGGGCGCAGCTCGCGGCCCGGACCGGCGGGAACCCGCAGATGTTCGCGCTCCTCGCCGGGCTCACACTCCTTGCGGCCGTGATCGTCTCGGCCGAAGCCCTCGCGCGCCGCCCGGCCCGGCGGTGAGTTTCGCGCTGGTCTCACCTTGCGTTGCGAAGTTCATATGCAGTCCTTCGGATGCCGCGGGGAAGCGCTCCCAGGCGATGGCCTCCTTCGAGAGTCATCGGTGAGCATCAGTTCGGCCGCGCCCGTCCCTACCAGACTCCTCAAAGATCCGATTAATCGACTCCATCACCACCGCTTTCAAGGTCGATACGCACGGTTCATCCACGATGGCACCGCTCCCTTGACGTCATACATCACATGAAAGTACCCTGAGGACACCCTCGCATCGACATACTTCGATTGAAGGTTTCGACCTTCGTGGCCCGCAAGGAGATACAGCAGTGAGACCTTTCTCGAGCCGGGACCGGTCCGGGCGAAGACGCCCGGGCGCCCCTCTGCGGCTGCTGGCGACGGCCGGCTTCCTCGCCGCCGCCGTCATCGGATCGCTCGGCACCGCGCCGGCCCAGGCCGCGCCGCCCGCCGCCTCGCCGGACGTCACCACCCTCGCGGCGAGCGCCGGCTGCGGCGCCGCCCCGACCCTGTCGAGCGGCACGCACACGATCCAGAGCGGCGGCGTCAACCGCTCGTTCATCCTGCGGGTCCCCGACAACTACGACAGCAGCCGCGCCTATCCGCTGATCTTCGGGTTCCACTGGAACGGCGGCACGGCCGGCGACGTCTCCTCCGGCGGCACCGACGGCGCGCTGTGGTCCTACTACGGCCTGCAGCGGCTCTCCAACAACAGCGCGATCTTCGTCGCGCCGCAGGGCCTCAACAACGGCTGGGCCAACTCCGGGGGCCAGGACGTCACGTTCGTGGACAACATGATCGCGCGCATCGAGTCCGGCCTCTGCGTCGAGACCACGCAGCGCTTCGCCCTCGGGTTCAGCTACGGCGGCGGCATGAGCTACTCCCTCGCCTGCTCCCGGCCGACGGTCTTCCGAGCGGTCGCGGTCTATTCGGGCGGGCAGCTCAGCGGGTGCAGCGGCGGCACGCAGCCCGTCGCCTACCTCGGCATCCACGGCATCTCGGACTCGGTCCTCAACATCTCCGCGGGGCGTTCGCTGCGCGACCGGTTCGTGGCCAACAACGGCTGCACCCAGCAGAACCCGCCCGAGCCGGGCTCCGGGAGCCGCACGCACATCGTCACCGCCTACTCGGGCTGCCGGGCCGGATACCCGGTCGTGTGGGCCGCGTTCGACGGCGGGCACACCCCCGGTCCGATCGACGGGACCTATGAGGACGGGTGGGAGACCTGGACCTCCGGGGTCACCTGGAACTTCTTCTCCCAGTTCATGTCCGGCAACCCGGGCGGCGGGGACGACGCGGGCACGATCGTCGGCGCCCAGTCGAACCGGTGCCTGGACGTGACCGGCCAGTCCCAGAGCAACGGCGCGCAGGCGCAGCTGTGGGACTGCACCGGCAGCGCCAATCAGCAGTGGACCCACACCGCCGCAAGCGAACTGCGCGTCTACGGCAGCAAATGCCTCGATGCCGAGGGCGGCGCCACCGCCCCGGGCACCAGGGTGATCATCTGGGACTGCCACGGCGGCGCGAACCAGAAGTGGAACGTCAACGCGAACGGCACCGTCACCAACGCCCAGTCGGGACTGTGCCTCGACGCCTCGGGGAACGCGACCGCCAACGGCACCAAGGTCGTCCTCTGGACCTGCAACGGCGGCGCCAACCAGCGCTGGACCCTCAACTGAACGATTGAGTGACCGACCGGGCGGCCTTCGTGCCGCCCGGTCGGCCCGTGTCTTCGAGGTGGGACACCGGCGCAGAGCCGGCAGCGGCTGAGATGGGACTCGAAGTCTCCTACGACGACGGATTCACTTGGACCGCAGTCGCACTCGACGTCGACCACGAGCACGGCACCGCCACCGCCGTGCTCCATCACCCGGAGGACGCGGCGTACGTCTCGACCCGCATGACCGCCACCGACGCCGCCGGGGCGGAAGTCGAGCAGACCACCATCTGGGCCTACGGCCTGAGCTGATCCCCACGGCCGTGCGCGCTCCGAGCCAACTCCGGATCGGAGCGCGCGCGGTCGGTCGTGCCGCCGCGGACGCTGAGGGCGACGCCGGCCAGAGTCACGGCCAGGCCGAGCCAGGCGAGAAGCGGGACGGCCGTGCCGAACATCGCCCACGCCCACAGCATGGTCGTGCCCGGGGTCAGGTAGAGCAGGGTCGCGGCGGTCGTGGCGCCGTTGCGGCGGACCACCGCCCAGTACGAGCCGTATCCGCCGATCCCGGCCAGGACGGTCACGCCCGCGACCGCGCTCCAGAACCCCAGTGAAGCGGGCGGCGCGAACGCGCCGAGCGGCGCGGAGACCGACGCGAACACCACCGCGGTCGTCAGGAACTGCACCGCGAGCGCGTCGATCGGGCCGAGGCTCGTCGGGCCGGTCCGCCGCTCGAAGACCGTGGCCGCCACCAGGCTCAGCATCGCGCCGAGCGGCAGGGCGTACGCCCACAGCGGCGCCTCGCCGCCGGAGAAGTCCGCCGAGACGACCAGTGCGACGCCGCCGAAACCGATCGTCATCCCGCCGATCCGCTTGGCCCTCACCGGTTCCCCGAGCAGGGCGAACGCCGCTGCCGCGGTCACGACCGGCTGGAGCGCGGCGATGAGCGCCGTCGTCCCCGGATCGACACCGAGCCCGCTGGCGGCGACCACGCCGTATAGGTAGCCGGCCTGCGCGAGCAGGCCGATCACCACGTGCGCGCCGATGTCGCGGGCCCGCCAGCGCCGGCGCCTCACGAGCAGCCACACCAGTGCGGGCGGCGCCAGGAGCAGGAATCGCCAGTTCAGGACGGTCAGCGCCGGGGCGTGGCGGGTCGCGAGTTCGGCGCCGATGAAGCCGGAGCTCCACAGCACCACGAAGGCCGCGGCCCAGGCCCGGTCGAGCGGTTTCACAGGCGCCTCCACGCGGGTAGACAGATCGGTATACCTACCCTAGTTATACAGGTCGGTATACTTCCAGTGGAATCCGAGGAGCAACGCCATGACGACCGACACCGCAGTCCTCACCCCCGCCGCCCGCCGCATCCTGGCGACCGCGAGCGAGCTGTTCTACCACCGCGGCATCGGCGCGGTCGGCGTCGACCTCATCGCCGCCGAATCGGGGGTCACCAAGAAGACCATCTACGACCGGTTCGGGTCCAAGGAGAACCTGATCGTCGCCTACCTGCGCGAGCGGGACACGCGCTGGCGCGCGGTGGTCGAGCGGCACGTCGCCGCCGCGGGCGGGCCCCGAGAGGCGGTCGTCGCGGTCTTCGACGCACTCGAGGAGTGGACGCGCACGGCCGGGGAGCGCGGGTGCGCGCTCATCAACGCCCGTGCGGAACTGGCGACGCCGGAGCATCCGGTGCGGGCGCTGGCCGCCGAGGAGAAGCAGTGGCTGCTCGCGCGTTTCACCGCGCTGCTGGAGGCGGCCGGGGCCGCCGATCCGGAGGGCGACGCGGTCGAGCTCCTGCTGCTGCACGAGGGCGCGATCGTCATGCACGACGTCGGCGAGGTGCCTTCGGCGATCACCCGTGCCCGCGAGGCGGCGCGCCGCTTGATCGACCGGGCCTGAACGCTACAGCTTCGGGGCCTCGCGCGGGAGGAGCACGAGCTTGGCCAGCCTGGTCAGGACCGCGACGAGCAGGAAGGCCGGCAGGAGACTCAGGAGTCCGAAGAGGACGATGAGCGGGAGGTACACGCCCCAGTCGTCCGATCCGGCGGCCCAGGCCCGGGGCTCGTCGTAGCCGGTGAACATGGAGGCGCGGCCCTCCATCAGGCGCACGTCGGCGGTCTGGCCCGCTTCGCAGCCGCCCGGGACCTCGATGATGACGTCAGCCGTGGCGGTGCCGTCGTCCCCGGTGACCGTGCCGCGGCACACCTGACCGCCCCTGCCGTCGGTCACGCTCACCACCGTGGCGGTGCCCGGGGTTCCGGCCTCGCCGTGCGAGGCGCGGTAGCCGTCGGTCAAGGCCATCACGTTGGCGTACAACGCGAGTGGGAACAGGGAGAGGATGCCGCCGAGCACCAGGAGGATCACGGCGGTGACGGCGGGGTGCGGGCGTTTGGGGGTCTCACCGCGGGCTGCGGCCATGTCCTGCTCCGGGGTTCGTCGTTTGACAGAGCTCATCGATTGACGATGCTCACCGTTTTACCAGGAGGTAGCGGACCTCGGGGCGGCCGACACTGCCGTAGTGCGGGCGGCGCTGGGCGATGCCGTTGTCCGCCAGGTATTCGAGGTAGCGGCGAGCGGTGACGCGGGCGATGCCGACGGCGGTCGCGATGGCGGCGGCGGACATGCCCTCGGCTGCCTCGTCGAGCGCGCGGTTGATGGCGTCCAGGGTGGAAGCGCTGAGGCCCTTGGGAAGTGGGCCCTGGCCGGGCGTGCGCAGTTCGGAGAGCATCCGGTCGACGTGGTTCTGGCCGCCGACCTCGCCGGGCCCGACGACCTGCTCGCGCCACGCCGCGTAGCTCTCGAGCTTGCCGCGGAACGTCGCGAACGTGAAGGGCTTCAACAGGTACTGCATGACGCCGGAGGAGACCGCCGCGCGGACGACCGAGAGGTCCCGCGCGGAGGTCACGGCGATGACGTCGACCGAGGCCCCGGCGGACCGCAGCGCCGCGCACACCGCCAGGCCGTGCGTGTCCGGCAGGTTGAAGTCGAGCAGCAGCAGGTCGACGGGGTGCCGGGAGCAGAACCGGATCGCCTCGTTGCCCGAGTGCACGACCCCGGCCACGGTGAACCCGGCGACGCGCTCGACATAGGCCCGGTGGGCTTCGGCGGCCACCGGATCGTCTTCCACCACGAGTACGCGGATCATCGGCTTGACGATATCGGTAGCCGGACGGTGAACACGGCGCCGCCGTCGGAAGGGCCGCCGTCTTCGGGGGCGATGCCGTTGGCGACCTCGATGCCGCCGCCGTAGCGGCGCACGGCCTGCCCGACGAGGGCGAGGCCCAGGCCCCGCCCGTTCTCGGAGGGCTTGGTCGACCAACCGCGGCGGAAGATGTCCGCGCCGTCCGCGACGCCGGGGCCGGAGTCGGCGACGCGCACGAACAGCTCCCCCGCGTCCGACCGGACGGTGACGGTGACCGTGGGGGCGCGTTCGGCGGCGTGCTCGACGGCGGCGTCCATCGCGTTGTCGATGAGGTTGCCCAGGATCGTGATCAGGTCGCGCGGGTCGACGCCCTCCCCCGAGTCCTGCATGGCCGTGTCGGCCGTCAGCACCAGGTCGACGCCGCGTTCGCTGGCCTCGCTCAGCTTCCCGAGGAGCAGCGCGGCGAGCACCGGTTCGGCGACGGCGCCCACGACGCGGTCGGTGAGCTCCTGCGCGGTCTCGAGCTCGTCGGTCGCCAGCGCGACGGCCCGGTCCACATGGCCGAGTTCGATGAGGGAGATGACGGCGTGCAAACGGTTCGCGGACTCGTGGGCCTGGGCGTGCAGGGTGTCCGCGAAGCCGCGGACCGTGTCGAGTTCGCCGGTGAGGTTCTGCAGCTCAGTGTGGTCGCGGAGGGTGACGGCGTTGCCCATGCGGCGGTCGCGGGAGCGCACCGGCATGGAGTTCACGAGCAGCAGTCGGGTCTCGGTCAGGTGCAGCTCGTCGCTGCGCGCGTCGGGTGAGGTGAAGGCCGCGGCGAGTTCGTCGGTGAGGCCGAGGTCGGCGACGGGGGTGTCGTGGACGTCGGCGGGCAGGCCGAGCAGGTCGCGGGCGGCGTCGTTGCAGAGGACGACGCGGCCGTCGCCGCCCACGAGCACGAGCCCTTCCTTGACGGAGTGGAGGATCGCCTCGTAGTACTCGAACATGCTGCGCAGTTCGGCGGGGGCGACGCCGCGGGTCTGGCGGCCGAGGCGGGCGCTCACCAGGTAGCTGCCCGCGACGCCCACGACGAGCACGGCGGCCGCGACCGCGGCGAGCGGCAGGAGGCGCTCGTTGAACTCGGCGGCGATCGCCTCCACGGTGATTCCCGCGGCCACGAGCGCCACGACGTCCCCGTCCTCGTCGAAGACGGGCACGACCGCCCGCACGGACGGCCCGAGAGTGCCGGTGTAGGTCTCGGTGAAGGCGTGGCCGGCCAGGGCTTGATCGATGTTGCCGATGAACGGCTCGCCGATCCGCTCGGGGTCGGGATGGGTGTAGCGGATGCCGTGGGTGTCCATGATCGTGATGAAGTCGACCGCGGTGTCCGCGCGCACCTGCTCGGCGTAGGGCTGCAGGTCGCGGCTGGGGTCGGGCGTGGCCAGCGCGGCGGTGACGCTCGGGGAGTCGGCGACGGTCTCGGCGACGGCGACGACCGCCTGGCGGGCCTTGTCGTCGGTCGCGCTTCCCGCATAGTGGTACGCGACGGCCGCGCCCGCGCCGACGAGGAGGCTGACCAGGACGAGTTGCAGCACGAGGAACTGCCTGGCCAGGGTCCACGGTTTGGTCACACACCATGTGTACACGTGCCGATCACGAGACCGAAATGAACAGAATCGTGACTGGCTTCACAGGGGGATGGACACTTTTGGAATCCCATCCATCCCTGAGGAGACGAAGATGTCTACGCCACCGCCCCCGAAACGCCGTGATCGCACCCATTACCTGTACCTGGCGGTCATCGTCGCCGTGGTGCTCGGCATCCTCGTGGGCTTCGCGGTCCCCGAGTTCGCCGTGCAGCTCAAGCCGCTCGGGACGGGCTTCGTCGCCCTCATCAAGATGATGATCATCCCGATCATCTTCTGCACGATCGTGCTCGGGATCGGATCGGTCGCGAAGGCGGCGAGCGTCGGGAAGGTCGGGCTCATCGCCTTGGGCTACTTCCTGCTGATGTCGACGTTCGCGCTGGCGATCGGCCTGGTCGTGGGCAACCTGCTGCACCCGGGCGAGGGCATGCACCTCGACCCGGCGGCGGCCTCCACGGCGCAGGAGACGGCGGCCGAGGCCGGCGGCCACACCACCGTGGACTTCCTGCTCGGGATCATCCCGGAGAGCCTGGTCTCGGCGTTCACCGAGGGCTCGGTGCTGCAGGCGCTGCTGGTGGCGCTGCTCGCCGGGTTCGCGCTGCAGCGGATGGGTCCGGCCGGCGAGCCGATCCTGCGCGGCATCGGGCACCTGCAGAAGCTGGTCTTCCGGGTCCTCGCGATGATCATGTGGGCGGCGCCGATCGGCGCGTTCGGCGCGATCGCGGCCGTGGTCGGCGAGACCGGCTGGGACGCGCTCAAGAGCCTCGCGGTGATCATGTTCGGCTTCTACGCGACCTGCCTCCTGTTCGTCGTGTGCGTGCTGGGCACGGTGCTGTGGCTCGCGGCCCGCGTCAACCTGTTCAAGCTGCTGCGCTACCTCGGCCGGGAGTTCCTGCTGATCGTGTCCACCTCGTCTTCGGAGTCGGCGCTGCCGCGGCTCATCGCCAAGATGGAGCACCTGGGCGTGAGCAAGCCGGTCGTCGGCATCACCGTGCCGACCGGCTACTCCTTCAACCTGGACGGCACGGCGATCTACCTGACGATGGCGACGCTGTTCATCGCCACCGCGCAGGGCGAGCCGCTCGGCCTCGCCGAGCAGATCTCGCTGCTGGTCTTCATGATCATCGCGTCGAAGGGCGCAGCGGGCGTCAGCGGCGCGGGCATCGCGACCCTCGCCGGGGGCCTGCAGTCCCACCGGCCGGAACTGGTGGACGGCGTGGGCTTCATCCTCGGCATCGACCGGTTCATGTCCGAGGCGCGGGCGCTGACCAACTTCGCCGGGAACGCCGTCGCGACGGTCCTCATCGGCACGTGGACGCGGCAGTTCGACCGCGAGCAGGCCATGCGGGTCTTCGCCGGCGACCGACCGTTCAACGAGGCCACCTTGGTCGACGACCACGCCGCGGCCCCTGAGGTGCCGCGCCAGGCGCCTGAGAAGGAGACGGTCCCGGTCTGATCGAGAGGACGGCGGCATCGGGGGAACCCGGTGCCGCCGTTCGCGTTCCGTCCGCGCGTGCTTCTGGGGAGGTACGGCGCGGCTGCGCCTTACCTCCTGCGGGGTAGGGCGATTGCCATCCCGGGGCCGATGCCCCATCGCCACGACGGCGGCAGACTCCACGGCGTGCGGCGGCGGGCCGCACTGAGTCGTGAGGGGTGTGCTCGGTGAAGGTGTTCTTCCTGGGGTGGACGCGGTTCGTCGTCGTCCTCCTCGTGCTCCAGGTCGGCCTGGCCGGCTGGGGAGCGGTCTCGGGCGGCGGGGAGCGCGTCATGCGGTTCATCGCCCACGCCGGCAACGGCGGCATGCTCATATTCTGGCTCATGCTGTCCGTGGTCTTCGCGCTCATCGCCCGGCCCGGCTGGCAGACCGTGCTGCTGACCGCCTTGTCCGCGTTCATGATCCTGATGCAGGGCGCGTTCGCCTACGGCTTCGGCACCTCGGGGACGCTCGGCGGCGTCGGCATCGCGCTGCACGCGCTCAACGGCCTCGGCATCCTCACCCTGCAGTTGATCGTGGCCCGGCGGGCCAAGCGGGCGGTCGACGCGAAGCGCGCCCTGCGAGCGGAAGGAGTCCCGGCATGAACCGCGTCTTCACGATGATTCTGCGGGTCTGGATGGTCCTGCTGCTGGCGCTGCTGGTCGTCCAGTTCGGACTGGCGGGGTTCGGCGTCGGCTACGGCGGGGCGCTGGACGACGGCTTCGAGGGGCACTTCCGCCTCGGCAACCTGCTGCTGTACCTCTACGCGGCCGCGATCCTGCTCGCCCTCGCGGCGCGGGTCGGCGCGCGTATCACGTGGCTGACCGCGTTGGGCGCCTTCATGATCGCGTTCCAGCATCTGCTGGCGATCCTCAACGTGCCCGCGACGCTGTGGGGCCAGTCCCTGTTCCTGGTCCACGCCCTCAACGGGCTGGCGCTCATCTTCCTGACCTATCGGATCGGCAGGCTGGTGCGGGCGCGGCGACCTCAGCCGGTACCGGCCGCATAGCCGCCCTGCGAAGCGCGGTGCGCGCTTCGCAGGGGAGTCCGCTAGCGGTGCCAGCCGTAGTAGCAGTTGGCGGGCCCGCCGTCGTAGTAGGCGTACGTGGTGCGCCAGGTGTTGTACGGCGAGTCGCCGGCGTTGAGGTTGTTCATGCCGGGCCGGACGCAGAAGTGGTCGTCGTCGCCGAAGACGTGCTCGACCGTGAGCATCACGGTGGTGTCGCCGCAGTGGTGGTAGTCCTGCGTGCCGTCGCCCTGCCAGCCGCAGTCCGCGGCGGAGGCGGGGGCCGCGAGGGCCAGGCTCCCCGCGACCGCCAGCGCGGCGGCGAGCAGGGAGCCCGAGGTTCGGATCATCCGCATGGATTCCGTCCGTTCGTGTCTAGTGTGGAATGTCGCCGTGCAAGCTAGCACATTCCGCGCTTTTCACTACTAAAGGGACGGTTCCAGGAGGTCGGTCGTGAGCGACGGCTCCAGCGTGCCGTCGTCGAGCTTGTCGTCGGCCGGGCAGCGGCCGGCCTCGACGTAGCGTTCGCGGAACTCGGCCAGCGCGGTCTGCAGGCGCGGCGGCGCCTCCATGCGCTGCACGGCCTTCTCGGCGATGGCGAAGCACTCGCGGGCGACCTCGGCGAGCTCGGCGTCGGCGAGGGCCGAGCGGGCGGCGCGCTCCCAGACCGGCGGCAGCGGCTGCGTGCCGTCGCCGCACAGGACCGAGGTGGCGTCGTACGCGGCCTCGGCGGCGGCCGGGTCGTCCGCGAGGACGGTGGCGAGCACGGCGGGCACGATCCAGCCGTCGCCGTCCTGCTGGTCGATCATGCGCAGTTCGAGCCAGCCGCGCGGGCGCACGGGCGGGAACAGCGTGGTCATGTGGTACTTGAGGTCGTCGAGCGTGGGCCGGCCGCCGTCGAGGCCGTCGCGGATCCACGCGCGCATCGTGAGGCCGGGCGGGACCGCCCAGGACTTCGGCGGTTCGCAGCGGCGGCACATGACCTCGGAATCCAGGACGTACCGGGCGTAGTCGGCGCGCAGGTCCCCCCGGTCGGAGATCGGCTCGCCCCAGTCGGGGACGATCTTGTACCAGAGGGCCAGTCGGGTGGACTTCCAGCCGCTGGCGCGCCCGTCGAGGACCGGCGAGTTCGCGAAGGCGCTCGCGAAGACCGGGCCGAGGCGGTGGAGGAGGTCCCAGCGGCGCCGCAGCCCGTTCGGGCCCTCCTCGCCGGCGTCGAGGTTGACCTGGACGGAGGCGGTGCCGCACATGACCATGCGGCCCCAGGGCCCGGTGCGGTCGTAGAAGGCCTCCATGGTGCGGTACCGCTCTTCGTCGATCTGACGCTGGGGATGGCGGTTGCCGTCGAACCCGCCGCCGAGGACGGCCTGGCCGCGTTCGGCGAGGGCCCCCGCGAGGGCGGCCTGGTCGGCCTCGACGGCTGTGACGCAGGAGGCGAGGTCGTCGGCGGGCAGGGAGCTGAGCTCCACCTGGCCGCCGGCCTCGCGGGTGACCTTGCCGCCGTAAGGCAGGTCCCAGGCGGTCTCGGCGTCGTCGCGCGGGTCGACCAGCCATTCGAGTTCGAGGCCGACGCGCCGTGCGGGGCCGGTGGTGAAGCCGGTGCGGCCGATGTGGGCCGCCGCCTCGCGTTCGGTGATTGCCGTGGTCATGTCGCCTCATCCTCCGTGCTCGTGTGCGGTGGCAGAAGGGCAGCGGCCGGTTCCGGCCGGTGGTCAAGAGTGTTCCCCGCCGCGCGGCGCGGTATGCGCACGGGCGTTCGCCATCACGTGCCGTTACGAGGATACGGTTCAGCGGAGCGGGTCGCGGGCGAACGCCGCCATGCCCTCGGCGAAGCGGGTCTCGGCGCGGAAGCCCAGCGCTTCGGCGGCGAGGTCGGGCGAGGCGACGACATGGCGCACGTCGCCGAGGCGGTACTCGCCGGTGACGACCGGGGCGGGGGCGTCCTCGAATCCGGCGGCGAGGGCGGCGGCCATGTCGCCGACGGTGTGCGGTTCGCCGCTGGCGATGTTGCAGGCGCCTGCCCAGTCGCCGTCGAGGGCGGCGAGGTTGGCGCGGGCGACGTCGTCGACGTGCACGAAGTCGCGGGTCTGGGCGCCGTCCTCGAACACGCGGGGGGCTTTGCCGGCTTCGAGGGCGCTGCGGAAGATCGCGGCGACGCCCGCGTAGGGCGTGTCGCGGGGCATGTGGGGGCCGTACACGTTGTGGTAGCGCAGGGCGCAGACCCGGGCGCCGGACTCGCGGCCGTAGAGGGTCGAGAGGTGCTCGGTGTGGACCTTGGTGGCGGCGTACACGTTCCGGGGGTCGAGCGGGGCGTCCTCGGGGACGGGGGCCCAGGCGAGGGCGGCGCCGCAGCGCGGGCAGCGGGGCTCGAACCGGCCCGCGTCGAGGTCGGCGGTCCGGCGGGGTTCCGCGCGCGCGTCGCCGTGCTCGGGGCAGCGGTAGCGGCCTTCGCCGTAGACGACCATGGAGGAGGCGACGACGAGGCGGCCGGTGAAGGAGCGCCGCCACAGGGCGCGCAGCAGGTTCGCGGTGCCGGCGTCGTTGTCGGCCACGTAGGCGGTGACGTCGTCGAAGTCGACGCCGAGGCCGACGCGCGCGGCCTGGTGGCAGACGGCGTCGACGCCCGCGACCGCGTCCCGGAGGGCGTCATCGTCGGCGAGGTCGCCGACGATGAGCTCCACGGAGTCGGGCAGGTGCGCGGGCGGTTCCTTGTGGGCGGCGAGCGAGTCGAGGACGACCACCTGGTCGCCTCGGGCCGTCAGGTGGCGGCAGATCGCGCCGCCGATGAAACCGGCGCCGCCGGTGACGAGTACGCGCATGAACTGGCCTTTCTCTCGGTCACCACTGCACGCGGAGCGCGGCGGCGAGGACGACGGCGACGGCGAGCTGGAGCGCCAGCCACGCCCGGGGTCGGGTCAGGGCGGCCCCGGCCAGGAGCAGGAGCGGCATGAACGGCTGCCAGATTCGTTCCACTTCGGACGATGACATGCCCGAGAGGTCGGCGGCCGCGACCGCCGCGAGGCAGGAGCCGACGACGATCCACATGCGGCGGTCCCGCAAGCGGGTGAAGGCGACCGCGGTCGCCGGGCCGAGCGCCAGCGCGAGCACCGCGAGGTTCGCGAGCAGGAAGTACCAGTAGCCGCGGAGCGCGGCCACGCCCCCGTAGTAGCGGACGCGTGTCGCCTGCAGGCCCTCGAGCCACCAGTAGCCGAAGGCCAAGGGGGCGAGGACGACGGCGGCCGCGATCGCCCCGCCGCCGAGGAGCACCTTCCAGCGGCGGCGCCAGATCGCCACTGCCGCAATGGGTACCGCGAGCAGCGCGGCGGAGAACGAGAGCATGAGCGCCGCCCCCGCGATCAGCCCGCCCAGGATGGTGAGGAGTATGGCCCGGGTCCCGGTGCGGTTCGTGGCGAGGACCAGGCAGGCGACGGCGGTGAGCGTGACGCCGGCGAAGATGAGGTCCGCGTTGTTCTGCCAGTACGCGGCGGGCGCGATCGCCAGGAACGGTGCGGCCCTTCGGGTCAGCCGCTCCCCCGCCACGTCCCGGCCGATCATGAGCGCGGCCGCGATCGCCGCCGCCACCGCGAGCTTGATGACGGTGTTCTGGAACAGCAGGCCTTCGAGGCCGATCTTCGCCGCGGCCCAGAAGAACAGGACGAGGCCGGGCGGGTGTGATTGGAGGTGCACCGGGTAGGTGCCGTCGAGCTGCAGTTCGGTGTAGTGCGAGAGGAACTGGGCCACGCCGCCCGCGTCGTCGATGAAGTGGGCGTTGCTCGCGTAGTGGTGGTCGAGGTCGGTCCAGGTCCGCGGGTGGAGGTGGGCGAACCCGAGCGCGATGCTGAACGCGACACCGGCGGCCACGGTGGCCGCGAACGCGTACCGCCAGCGCAGGCGCGCGCACGCGGCGGGCAGCAGCGCGATCGTCAACGCGCCCACAATGATCGGAGGGAGCAAGGTGGCGTCGACATGCGATTCCCAACTGCCGAAGAGGGGCATCGCGCCGAGTTGGAGGCTCCCGGCGGCGTTCGCGAGCTTGAGCTGGCCGAGCCGCCAGACGCCCGCGAGGAGCAGCGCCCACGCGGCGAGGACGAGGGCGGCCGAGAGCGCCGCGCGGCGCGTCGTCACCGGCCGTCCCCGGCGGGCAGCCGGACCGTGAAGCGGCAGCCGCCCTCGGTGTTGGCGACGGAGACGGTGCCGCCGTGGGCCTCGATGAGGCCGCGGCTGATGGCCAGTCCGAGGCCCCCGCCGCGCTCGTCGCGGCGCCGGGCGCCGTCGCCGCGGAACGCGATGTCGAACACGCGCGGCAGGTCCGCCTCGGGGATGCCGCCGCACGCGTCGGTGATGTGGAGGACCGCGGCGTCGCGGGCGGGCGCGGCCTCGACGTGGACGGTGCCCCCGGCGGGCGTGTGGCGGATGGCGTTGTCGAGCAGGTTGTCGAGGGCGCGGCAGCATTCGCGGGCGGCGACCTCGGCGGGCGGGAGCCCGGCCAGGCGCTCGCGCACGGCGACCCCTTTGAGGCCGGCGGCGGCGCTGGCTCCGGCGAGGGCGTCGGCCACCGCGTCGCACAGGTCGACGCGCTCGCGGCCCAGGCGCAGCACGCCCGAGTTGATCCGCGAGAGCTCGAACAGGTCGTCCACGAGCGCGGTCAGCCGTTCGGCGTCGCCGCGGATCTGGGCCTGGTAGCGCTTGACCGTCGCGTCGTCGTCCACGACGCCGTCGTCCAGGGCCTCGGCCATCGCGCGGATGGTCGCGAGCGGGGCGCGCAGGTCGTGTGAGACCCAGGCGACGAGTTCGCGCCGGGAGGATTCGAGGGCGCGCTCGCGCCGCTGGGACTCCTCGAGGCGGCGGGAGGCGTCGGCGAGTTCGCGGGCGAGCGCGGCGAGTTCGCCGGGGCCGGTGACGGCGGGCGCCCGGTCGGCGCTCACGCTGCCGTCGACGCCGATCATCGTGCGGGCGTACGCGCCCACCTGCTCGGCGCCCGCGCCGATGTCGTCGCCGAGCTGCCAGGCCGCGCCGAAGGCCACACCGGACGCGACGATGAGGACCACGAAGAGCACCACGAGGTCGTGGAAGGAGATGAACATCGCGAGCGCGGCCGTGACGACCCCGGTCGCGGCGACCAGCACCGACGACAAGGCGACGGTCATCGTCTGGACGCGGGCGGGGCGGCTGCGCAGGCGCCGGAGCGCGACACCGCCGATCCCGCCGGCCACGGCGGAGGCGACGCCCGCGACCGCGACCAGGACGGCGATGTCCGCGGGCGGGAAGTCGAAGGCCACGGCGAGGGCCGTCGCGACGGCGAGGGCGACCGCGAGGATGAGCAGCGAGCCGGCCCGGCGGCGGGCCCGGCGCGCGGTCACGGCTCCCACCGGTAGCCGACGCCGCGGACCGTCGCGAGATGGCGCGGCGCGGAGGCGTCGTCCTCGATCTTCTCGCGCAGCCGTCGCACGTGGACGGTGACGGTGGAGGTGTCGCCGATGCTCCAGCCCCACACGGTCTCCAGCAGCTCCTCGCGGCGGAAGGCCCGGCCGGGGTTGGTCAGGAAGCACACGAGCAGGTCGTACTCCTTGGTGGTGAGCTCGACCGGGACGCCGTGGCGGCGGACCCGGTGGCCCGCGGTGTCGATCTCGATGCCGTCCCGGGCGAGGACCGCCGGGGGCGCGGCCGCCGGGGCGGCGCGGCGCAGCACGGCGCGGACGCGGGCGGCGAGCTCGCCCGGGGAGAAGGGCTTGGTCACGTAGTCGTCCGCGCCGAGGTCGAGCCCGGTGATGCGGTCGGTCTCCTCGCCTCGCGCCGTGAGCATCACGACCGGGATCGCGGTGGCCCGGCGCAGGCGGCGGCACACCTCGAAGCCGTCCATGCCGGGCATCATCAGGTCGAGGACGACCAGGTCAGGCAAGGTGGCAAGGGCCCGTTCGAGGCCCGTCGCGCCGTCGGCCGCGTAGTCGACCTCGTACCCGTCGCGGCGCAGGTAGCGGGCGACGACCTCCGCCAGCGCGGGGTCGTCGTCCACCACCAGCACACGCGGGTCGGCCTCGGAGTCCATGGCACTACGATGCCCGATCGCGCCTGTCCGCGCCACGCGACCGGCCGAGACTTTCGCGAACCGTAAGGATCGACGGGGCCTCGGGAGGCTTCGCGATCAGTAGCATCGGCCGCATGCGGACCCATCTCCTCGTCGTGGCCAAGGCCCCGTTCCCGGGCCGGTCCAAGACCCGGCTCTCACCGCCGCTGACCGATGTGGAGGCCGCGGCGGTCGCCGAGGCGGCGCTCGCGGACACGTTGGCGGCCGTCGCAGCATGCGGCGCCGACCGGCTCGTGCTCGCTTTGGAAGGAGAGCCCGGGCCGTGGCTGCCTCCCGGATTCGAGGTCGTGCCGCAGGTGGAGGGCGGCTTCAACGAGCGGCTCGCCGCGGCCTGGTCGCACCTGGACGGGCCGGGGCTGCAGATCGGCATGGACACGCCGCAGGTGACCCCGGGCCTGCTCGACGCGGCGCTCGCGGTCGTCGCGGACGGGGCCGATGCGGCGCTGGGTTTGGCCGAGGACGGCGGATGGTGGGCGCTCGGCCTGCGCCGGCCGCATCCGGGCGCGTTCGACGGCGTGCCGATGAGCCACGTCGACACCGGTGCGCGGCAACATGAACGGCTGCGCGCGCTCGGACTCGCCGTCGCGGATCTGCCGGTGCTCCGCGACCTCGACGACGCCGAGGACGCGAAGGCGATCGCCGCGCTCGTCCCCGGTTCGCAGACCGCCTCGCAAGTGGACGCTCTCTTTGGCAAGGCCGTCCGGGTCGACGTGATCCTGCCGGTCTTGAACGAGCGGGACGCGATCCCGTGGGTGCTCGAGCGGATGCCCGAGGGGTACCGGCCGATCGTGGTGGACAACGGCTCCGACGACGGCTCCGCTCAGGTCGCCGCCGAACTCGGTGCCGAGGTCGTGGCCGAGTCGCGGCGCGGCTTCGGCGCGGCCTGCTACGCCGGGCTCGCCGCGGCGACAGCGCCGGTGGTGGCCTTCATGGACTGCGACGCGTCCCTCGACCCCGGCGACCTCCCCGCCGTCTGCGCGCCGGTCCTCGACGGAGACGCCGATCTCGTGCTCGGCGCGAGGGACGCGGCGGCGGGCGCGCAGCCGCTCCACGGCCGCATCGCGAACCGCTACCTGGCCGGGCGGGTCCGCCGGTACTGCGGCGCGGACGTGAGCGACATCGGGCCCATGCGCGCCGCCCGGCGCGAAGACCTGCTCGGACTCGGCATCGCCGACCGCCGCTCCGGCTGGCCCCTCGAGATGGTCCTGCGGGCCGGCCAGAGCGGCTGGCGGATCACCGAGCTCCCGGTCCCCTACCGCGCCCGGGTCGGCAAGAGCAAAGTGACCGGTACGCTCGGCGGCACCCTCAAGGCCGTCAAGGACATGCGCGCGCAACTCGCGCTCGCCCGGGCGGCCGCGCGAACCACAAGGAGCGGGCAGTGAACGACAGGCAGCGGCCCACGGCCGACATCGGGGTCTTCGGCGGCTCCGGCTTCTACTCCCTCGCGGACGGCGCCGAGACCTGGGAGGAGACGACCCCGTGGGGGCCGCCGTCCGCGCCGGTCACGATCGCCGAGTTCGGGACCGGAACCCCGGTGCGCGTGGCGTTCCTGCCCCGGCACGGCACCGACCACCGGTTCCCGCCGCACCGCGTCAACTACCGCGCCAATGTGGACGCCATGCGGCGGCTGGGGGTGCGAGCGCTCATCGCGCCGTTCGCGGCCGGATCGCTGCGGCCCGAGATCAAACCCGGCGAGTTCGTCGTGTGCGACCAACTCGTGGACCGCACCTGGGGGCGGCCGTCCACGTTCTACGACGAGTTCGCGGACGGGCCCGTGCACGCGCCCTTCGCCGACCCGTACGACCCGGAACTGCGGCACGTCCTGCTCGAAGCGGCCGCCGAGACCGGCGTGACCGCGCACGACGGCGGCACCGTCGTGGTCGTGAACGGGCCCCGCTTCTCGAGCCGGGCCGAGTCGCGCTGGCACCGCGAGGCCGGCTGGCACGTCGTGAACATGACCCAGGCGCCCGAGGCGGCGCTCGCGATGGAGGCCGGCATCCCGTTCGCGGGCATCGCCCTGGTCACCGATTACGACGCCGGACTCGAATCGGACCCTGGCGTCGAACCGGTCAGCCAGGAGGCGGTCTTCGCGGTGTTCGAGGCGAACCTCCACAAGGTGCGGGCGCTGCTCCAGGCGGCGTTTCCCAAGCTGGCCGCGCTCAGCGACACCGACGTAAGCGAAACGTAAGGTCAAACCGTGGATCCGGGGGCGCTCGCGGCCGTAGCCTCAGCGAGATGACCGACGAGCGCACCAGGTTCGAGACACTGGCCGTGCACGGCGGCGAGCCGCGGCCCGCCGCCGGCGGCTCGGTCGTGTACCCGCTCTTCCAGAGCACGGTCTTCGAGGCCGACCCGGGCAGCACGGTCGAAGAGGTCCCTTATAGCCGCTTCGGCACCAATCCTTCGCAGCGCCACCTCCACCGGCGCCTCGCCGCGCTCGAAGGGGCGGAGGCCGCCGTCGCGACCGCCTCAGGGATGGGCGCGCTCACGACCGCACTCCACAGCGTCCTGTCCACGGGCGACCACCTCATCGCGGCGGGCGACTTCTACGGCGGGACGGGCCAGTTCCTCGCCGAGCACGCCGCACGGCTCGGCTGGGGCTGCGACCTGGTCGACCCGTGCAACCCCGCGACTTGGCGAGAAGCCCTGCGCCCCAACACGAAGGCGATCCTGACCGAGACGATCACCAACCCGCTCATCCGGGTCGGCGACCTCGCGGGCGTCGCCCGCTTCGCGCGCGAGCACGGCCTGACGTCCCTCATCGACAACACGCTGGCCACGCCGGTCGTGTTCCGGCCGCACCGCGTCGGATTCGACCTGGTGTGCCACTCGGCGACGAAGGCGCTCAACGGTCATTCGGACATCACCGCCGGGGCGGTGACCGGCTCGCGGGAGCGGATCGCGCAGGTCGCGGCGGTGCTCGCCGCGTACGGGGCCGCGCTCGACCCGCACGCGGCGTTCCTGCTCTCGCGCGGCCTCAAGACCCTCGCGCTGCGCGTGCGCCAGCAGAACGCGAACGCGCAGGCCGTGGCCGAACTCCTCGCCGGGCACGCCGCGGTCGCGCACGTGAGCTACCCGGGCCTGCCGGGGCATCCGGACCACGAACGGGCGGCCGCGCTGCTCGACGGGTTCGGATCGGTGCTCACCTTCCAGCCGTGCGGCGGTTCGCAGGCGGTCGAGGTCCTGCTGAAGTCGCTGCGGCTGCCGTACTCGGCGCAGAGCCTGGGCGGCGCCGAATCGCTCGTCACCCGCCTGCGCCTGCCCGAGGCCGCGCAGGGCCTCTCGGGCGACGTCGTGCGCTTCTCGGCGGGCATCGAGGCCGCCGAGGACCTCGTGGAGGATTTCGCCCGCGCGCTGGGCGAATGACCGGGTTCTTAAGCGGATCGTAAGCATCGCTTCGGGACGCGGAGCACCCCGAAGCGCGATGATGGAGGGGTGAACACCACGCCAACCGCTACACCGCGCGCCTGGGCCGCGGCCGGGCTCCTCGCCGCCCTCGCCGGACTGGCCGTCGGCCAGCTCGCCGCCGCGTTGACCGAGCCGCGCTCGGCGCCGCTCTCGGCGTTGAGCGACACCATCGTGGCCATCGTGCCGCTCGAGGTCTCGCACTGGTTCATCGACCTGGTCGGCACCCTCGACAAGCCGCTGCTCATCCTCGGCGTGGCCGGCGCGGTCGCCGTCGCCGGGGCGGGCGCGGGCCTGCTGTGGCGGAGGCGGCCGTGGGCCGCGCGGGCCGCCGTCGTCGTGCTCGCGCTCGTCGGCGCGACCGCCGCCGTCACCCGGCCCGGACTGAGCGCGTGGGCCGCCGTGCCCTCGCTCCTGGCGGGGGCCGTGACACTCGGCGTGCTCCAGTGGTGGGCGGGCCGCTACAGCCGCAGCGAGAGCCCGAGCCGCCGCGGGTTCCTCACCGCCGTGGGCGGCGCCGCCGTCGCGGCGGTCGCGGCCTCGTGGTGGGCCGGGCGCGTCGGCCCGGCTGGGATCGAGTCGGACCGCGAGGCGCTGGTCCTGCCCGAACCGGACGTGCCCGCGGCCGAACCGGGCCCCATGGCCGACTTCGACGAGCAGGGCCTGTCCTCGTACCTGACGCCGAACGCCGACTTCTACCGCATCGACACGGCCATCACCGTCCCCCGCGTCGACGTCGACACGTGGACGCTCCGCGTGCACGGCATGGTCGACCGCGAACGCACCTACACGATGGACGACCTCCTCGGCCGCGAGCTCATCGAACGCGACATCACGCTGTGCTGCGTCTCGAACCAGGTGGGCGGCGACCTCGTCGGCAACGCCCGCTGGCTCGGCGTCTCGCTCGCCGACCTCCTCGCCGAGGCCGGCGTCGACCCGGCCGCCGACCAGCTCGTCTCCCGCTCCTCGGACGGCTGGACCGCCGGCTCCCCCACCGAGCTCGTGTTCGACGGCCGCGACGCCATGGTCGCCGTCGGCATGAACGGCAAGCCGCTGCCCGTCGACCACGGCTGGCCCGCGCGCCTCGTCATCCCCGGCCTGTACGGGTACGTCTCGGCCACCAAATGGGTCACCGAGCTCGAGCTGACGACCTTCGACGAGTACGACGCGTACTGGATCACCCGCGGCTGGTCGACCCCGCGCCCGATCAAGACCCAGTCGCGGATCGACACGCCCCGTTCGAAGGCGGGCGCGGGCAGCGTCGTCGTCGCCGGGGTCGCGTGGGCCCAGCACCGCGGGATCTCCGCGGTCGAGCTGCGCGTCGACGACGAGGACTGGCGCCCGTGCTCGCTGTCCGATGTGGCCACCGGCGACACCTGGCGGCAGTGGCTCCTCGAATGGGACGCCGAGCCGGGCGACCACACGCTCACCGTGCGCGCCACGGACGGCGACGGCGAGGTGCAGACCAGCGACGTCCACGGCGTCGTCCCGGACGGGGCCACCGGCCTCCACAGCGTCACCGTCACGGTGTCGTGAAGATGCACCATGTCGTGAACAAGCACCGTGTCGTGAGCGGACGGCCTACTTGAGCTTCGCGAAGATCGGGTTCGTGTAGAACCAGAGGTCTTCCCAGGGGTTGACCGAGCCGGGGACGTCGATCGCGGGGCCGGCCGGGTCGACTTCGGCACCAAGGTATCCGGGCTGGCTCCGCTTGCCGTCGGTGCCACGCACGCGCACGTACACGCCCTCTTCGACGGTGAACGTGTACACGAGCTCGACGGTGCCGGACTCGCCGGTGACGTCCCAGGACTCGACCACCTTCGTCTCCGGCGCGTACAGGGTGTCCGGGTCCTCGGCCGGTCCGGTGACCTTCCCGGCGATCACGTCGACGCGGGCGAGGCGCGGCAGCAGCCCGGCGTGGTTGACGCGGTCGGCGAGGTCGATCGCGACGACCAGCTCGACCTCGGTGCCCGCCTTGACGTCGAGCGTGCCGCCGAGCACGGCCTGGTGCCGCGAGCCGCCGCGGCCCTTGACGCGCAGGCGCATGTCGAGCCCGGCGATGAGGTCGCCGAAGCACACCCACATGCGCCCGGCCCGCATGGCCTTCATGACGGAGCGGTGGCTGAAGTCCGCGGCCCCGACCCAGGTCTTGTTGTAGGCGCCGGGCGGGAACGAGGAGTACTCGGCGACCGGGCGGCCGGCGCCGACCGGCGGCGGGTAGACGCCGGTGGAGTCGAAGGTGTCGCCCGCCTCGTTGTACGGCACGGTGTCGTAGCCGGTCTGGTCGAGCGGGTCGACCGGGTTCTTCACCCAGTCGCCGCAGCTCTGGTGGCCGTCCGAAGTGGTGGTGATCCACCACTTGCGGCCCTCGGCGAGGAGGCTGTCCCACACCCCGCCGACCGTGGCGGTCATCCAGTCGAACCCGCCCCAGGTGCGGTAGCTCTCGGCCGGGTAACCGGGGAACGAGTGCCCGCCGGGGTTCGAGTCGTAGAGGCCGCGCCCGCGCGCCATGCCGGGCGCGGGCAGGCCGGCGGCCTGGTGGCCGGGCGCGCCCTCGAAGCCGACGACGATGCCGGGCGCGGCGTCCTGCCAGGCGCGCAGCTCGGCCGGGGAGTCGATCCCCTTGCGGGCCGGGTGGTTCGGGAGGACGAGCGCGTCCGCGAGGCGGCCGTCCTCGACGACGGACCCGAGGTGGGTCAGGGCCTCGATCGCCAGCGCCTCGTTCTCGGGTGTGCCGTCGCGGGCGCCGACCACGTTGGCGTCGTAGGCGTTCACGAACTCCTGCAGGACCTCGGCCTCGCCGTCGCCGGGCGCCATCATGAGGGTGGTGTGCTCGCCGGCGGGGATGTTCCACTCCAGGCCGCTGAAGATGAGCAGGTCGTCGCCGTGGCGGTCGCGGGCGGCGGCCAGGTCCTCGTGCTGCGGGGCGATGCTGTGGGCCGCGAACGGCTGGTTGCAGTGGTCGGTGATCGCGATCCAGTCGAGGCCGCCCGCGATCGCGCGCACGGCCTGGTCGTCGATGCGGTACATGGCGTCGTTGCTGTACTGGGAGTGCAGGTGATGGTCGCCGGCGAGCCAGAGGTAGCCCCCGCGCTTCTCGCGGTCGCCCGCGGCGGCGGGCTGGGCCGCGGCGGTCGCGGCGGCGGTGCCGACGAGCCCGGCGGCGCCGACCAGGCCGGCGCCGCGCAGGAAGCCCCGGCGGTCGGTGCCGGCGGGTCGGGGATCGGGATGGGTCATGGGGAGTCCTCCGGTGGGGTCGCGTCCTGGACGGGCCGCCAGGACGGGTCGATCCTGGTGGCTCCTTCGGGCCTGGGATCGAACCGCCGCTGTCCGGCAGGTGAATTCCCCATGCGCGGACGGTGCCCGTCAGTCGGCGTGCTTGCGGTGGTGCTGGTAGTAGCGGGCGACGCGGACGCGGTTGCCGCAGCGTTCGGCGGAGCACCAGCGCCGCTTCGGGTGAGTCAGCAGGAACACGAGGCGGCAGTCGTCGGCCTCGCACCGCTTGAGTTTGCCGATCGAGCCGGAGGCGAACAGTTCGGTCGCGGCCTCGGCAAGGCGTGCCGCGAGGCGTGCTTCGCTTTCGCCGGTGTATTCCTTGACGGCGGCGAACCTATCGTCCTTCATGGACAGTCTGGTGAAGGAGGGCGCGGCGCGCTGGGCCGCGTTCAGGGCTTCGACGGCCGCGGACGGCGCCGGTCGTCCGGCAAGCAGCGCGTCGACCACCGCGGTGACGGCGGTGCGGACGGCGACGATCCGCGCCAGGGCCGCATCGGACTCCGCCTCGAACTCGGCGAGTTCGGGGAAGCGCACGGCCTCCAGTGCGAGCCAGGCGTTCAGCGACTCGACACTC
The DNA here is from genome assembly GCF_027622945.1 of Glycomyces lechevalierae. Classification (GTDB taxonomy): domain Bacteria; phylum Actinomycetota; class Actinomycetes; order Mycobacteriales; family Micromonosporaceae; genus Glycomyces; species Glycomyces rutgersensis. The sequence continues at coordinate 44,863 of NZ_JAPZVQ010000020.1, forward strand.
TCCAGGTGGTCGGCGTCGGCGGGGCGCGTGTTGACGAGATCGAGGGCCAGGGGCTCCCCGACCAGCGCGTCGTGCTGCTTCATGACACTAATGCTACCTCCCCTGTTTCATGCATTAGAATCCTGCTACGGTTCAACTAACGGAAATAACAGCGAAGAAAGCATGTGAATCATGAGCGCCACGTTCCCTCGAGTGCACCACCGCCACATCGACATCGACGGCGTCCAGGTCTTCTACCGCGAGACGAACCCCGGCCCCGACGCCCCCGTCCTGGTGCTCCTCCACGGCTTCCCCTCGGCTTCGCACCAGTTCGCGCGGCTGATCGACGCCATCGGCGACCGCTACCGGATCATCGCCCCCGACTACCCCGGCTTCGGCCGCACCGAGGCCCCCGCCGGCTTCACCTACACGTTCGACGCCCTCGCCGACGTCACCGAGCGACTGCTGCTGGAGCTGGAGATCGAGCGGTTCGCGTTGTACCTCTTCGACTTCGGCGGCCCCGTCGGCTTCCGCATCGCCGAACGCCACCCCGACCGCGTCACCGCGCTCGTCATCCAGAACGCGAACGCCTACGAAGCCGGGCTCTCGCCCATGGCGCGCGACTTCATCGCACTGCGCCCCGAGGACCCGGGCGCCGAGGCGACCGTGCGCGGCCTCTTCACGCTCGAATCCACCCGCGGCCAGTACGAGGGCGGGACCGCCGACCCCTCGCTCGTCGCCCCCGACGGCTGGACCCTCGACCAGCACTACCTGGACCTCCCTGGGCGCGCGGACGCCCAGGCGGCGCTGGCCTTCGACTACAAGTCCAATGTCGAGCGCTACCCCGCGTGGCAGGCCTGGCTGCGCCGCCACGAGCCGCCGGCGCTGATCCTCTGGGGCGAGAACGACATGTTCTTCCCCGCCCCGGGCGCCCACGCGTACCTCGCCGACCTGCCTGACGCCGAGCTCCACCTGCTGCCGACCGGCCATTTCGCGCTGGAAGACCAACTGCACCGCATCGTCCCGCTGATGACCGAATTCCTCGACCGCACGCTGCAGGGACACGCGCCCGGCCGCTGACCGGCCGCGCCGCGGCCGCCGCAACAAGGCCCGCCGCCTGGCGATCCGGGCGGCGGGCCTCACCGTTCGCCTACTTCGCGCGGACGACGTCGATGTTGAAGTCGAAGGTGCCGAGGGCCCGTTGGAGGGCGAAGTAGAGCTGCATGTACCCCTCGGTGCCGCGTGCGCCCCGGATGCCGCCGAGGTCGATGACGGACTCGGCGGGCCAGCCGAACTGGTGCAGCAGCTCGCCGACGGTCGCCTTGGCGTCGTCGTCCTCGCCCGCGACGAAGACCACGTGATCGCCGGGCACGCGGGTCGGGTGGATCATGACATGGAAGAACATGGTGTTCAGGGTCTTCACGACGCGCGCGTCGGGGAAGGCGCGCTGGATCCGCTCACCGAGGCTGTCGTCGGCGGCGACGAGGACCTTCGGCGGCATGCCGCTCGACAGGTCGAGCGGGATCGCCAGATCGGCCAGGACCTTCCCGGCCAGGTTGCCGGCGCCGACCGCGTCGAGCGCCTCCAACGCGAGGGCGCCGCGAGTCGCGTTGAGGACGACCTCTGCGTGCTCCCCCGCCTCCGGGAACGCCAGGAGCCGAATCTCCTGATGGGACTCCTGCCAGACGGCGTACGGCGGGTTCCCGAGCGCGTCGGATTCGGTGCGGGCCAAGGTCTGCGCGGGGTCGCGCGTGCCGACGACGACATCGTGCCCGAGCCCGGCGAGTCGGGCCGCGAGGCCCCGCCCCACCATGCCCGTTCCCAGAACTGCGATCTTCATCGGTCCTCCTCCTCATCGGTCGGCCGGCTTCGGGCCGACCCGTTGAGCACCAATCAGAGCGCGGCACGGCGGGCGTTGATACGCGCCGTTCACAGGTGTACTGTCAGCCCACGCTTCCGCCGCGCGGCGTGACGTACCTTCGAGGGCATGAACCACCGGGACGAAGTGCGCGAATTCCTGACCTCGCGCCGCGCCAAGATCACTCCCGAGCAGGCGGGCCTTCCCGCCGGGACGCGCCGCCGCGTCCCCGGACTGCGCCGCGCCGAAGTGGCGATCCTCGCGAGCGTCAGTGCCGAGTACTACGCGCAGCTCGAACGCGGCGACCTCGCCGGTGCCTCGGACGCGGTCCTCGACGCCCTCGCGCGGGCGCTCCGGCTCGACGAGGCCGAACGTTCCCACCTGTTCGACCTCGCCCGCGCCGCGAACCGGGCCCCGGCCGCCCGGCCTCGCCACGCGGCCTCACGCCAGTGGACGCCGCGACCGGGCCTCCAGCAGGCCCTTGATGCGATCGGCACACCCGCGTACGTGCAGAACGGCCGGCTCGACGTGGTGGCCTCCAACCGGCTCGGCCGCGCCTTCCACCTCGACCTGCACGCCGGTCAGGAGCCTCCGGCGAACCTCGCCCGCTTCTGCTTCCTCGACACCGAACGCTCCCAGCGCTTCTACGCCGACTGGGAGGCCGCCGCCGACCTCACCGTCGCGATCCTCCGCACCGAGGCCGGCCGCGACCTGCGCGACCAGGAACTCCTGGACCTCGTCTGCGAGCTCTCGGGCCGCTCGGAGGCGTTCCGCACCCGCTGGGCCGCCCACGATGTCCGCTTCCACGCCAGCGGCGTGAAGACCGTGAACCATCCGGTCGTCGGTGAGATCGAAATCGGGTTCGAGTCGCTGAACCTGGACGCCGAACCGGGCCTGGCGATGCTGATCTACAGCGCCGCACCGGGTTCGGACTCCGACGAACGCCTGCGGCTCCTGGCGAGCTGGGCCGCGTCCACCGATCTCCCCGGTCACCCGGCCCTGCGCCCGAGCAGCGGCGAACGCGCTCCCTGACGCCCCGGCTGCGACGGTTCGTCTTCCTCGACCGCGAACGCTTCCGGAGCGCAGCCCTCCGCGGATCCGGTCCCGGTCCGACCCGGGACCGGATCCGCGGATCCGGTCCCGGTCCGACCCGGGACCGGATCACGCTTCCTACCGGTACTCGTTGAACCGCAAGGTGTTCCCGAACGGGTCGACGACCGTGATCATCCGGGCGCCCCACGGCACGTCCTCGATGCCCGGGTTCATCTTGGGGTAGTCCCGGGCCGCGAGTTCGCGGTGGAACGCGTCGAGGCCGGTCATCGGCACGAACACGACCGAGCCGGGGGTGCCGTCGCCGTGGTGCTCGCTCAGGTGGAGCACGGTGCGGCCGCGCTCGATCTGGAGGTACACGGGCATGCCGTCCTCGAAGCGGTGCTCCCAGTCCAGGTCGAAGCCGAGGTAGTCGAGGTAGAACTCGCGGGCCTGCTCGAGCGAGAAGATCCGCAGGACCGGCACGGGCGCGCCCAGGGCGATCGCCTCGTGGCCGGCTTTCTCGGCGTTGAGCTTGGCGGCCAGGACGTTCCAGTCCGTGCATCCGAACTGGCGGGCCACGATCTCGAGGCTCTGGCTGTGGGTCGGCCCGGCCAGTCCGTGCCGTTCGAGTTCGGCGCGCAGGGTCTTGGCCATGGTCTTGGCGTCGCGGAAATCGCGCATGAGGTCGTCCTTCTCTCGGCGAATGCCATGTTCAGCGCCTGCGTTGCTGCCATGTTCGCCGCTGGGAAGGAGGAAGACCGGAGCGAATCGAGATGCGTTCACCATGCCCCGGAGGGCGCAGGCGGCCGGCCGCATCGGCCGCTCTCAGCATATCGGCCTGACCGTGAAACGGCGTTCGGGGCCGCCGCTGCTGCGGCGGCCCCGAACGTTCAGGTCGATCGTCAGGCGGGGACCCAGACGCTCAGCGGTTCGAAGCTGCCGAGGTCGGCGATGGAGCTGGAGCCGGGCACCTGGTACGGGCCGCCGACGCAGTCGTCGTTGGCGAAGAGGGCGGCGCCGGAGGTGTTGGTGTTGATCGCGGAGTTGACGCGGCCGCCCCAGCCGTGGTCCACGAGGCTGACGCAGGTGCCGGGTTCGACGAGCGAGCTGACGGTGAACCGCTCGCCGGTGAAGTTCGCGCCTTCGTAGAGGCACAGGGTGTCGGTGAAGCTGCAGTCGTCGGCGCTCGCGGCGTCGGCGGGAGCGGCCGCGGCGGGGCTCGCGGCGGCGAGCAGAGCGGTCGCGGTGAGGGCTAGGAGGACGGCCGGGGTTCGCTTGCGGCGGTAGGGGTTCGCGTCGGTGGCTTGGGGGTGCTTGCGCATGCGCTGATGCTCCTTCGTACCGAGTTGCATTGGCAGTCAAGCATATCGATATCTGGGAGCGTTGTCACCGCCAGGGTCATCTGATCTTTATTTTGTTTACTCGGCCGATCAAACATTGACAGTTCGCCCGAAATATTAGAACATGTCCATGTATCAGGCCAGTTTTCACAACCGGCCGCAGTTCGAAACGACAAGTGCGCGCCGGCACGGTGGCCTCCACCGGCGGCACGCAAGAAGGAAAGGTCAGATGAAATACACCAAGAGCAAGTCGGTCGTCGTCGCCCGACTGGCCCTGGCAGTCATCGTCATCGCCGGGCTCCTGGGGCTCGCGTCCCCGGCGCAGGCCCAGGTCTACTCCACCTGCGACCGGTGGGGCTCGCACCAGCAGAACGACTGGACGGTCTACAACAACATCTGGGGCGAGAACTACGGCACCCAGTGCCTCACCGTCAACAGCGCCAACTCCTGGTACGTCGACGCCAACCACAACGGCGGCGGCATCAAGTCGTACCCGAACACCTCGGTGAGCCCCAACACCCCGCTGTCGCAGATGGCCAACGCGGGCTTCACGTACGACACCTCCTCCGCCCCCGCCTCCAGCGGCGACTGGTGGAACTGGACGGCCGATCTCTGGTCCGCGAACAACCAGGACGAGATCATGATCTTCACGAGCTGGTACCCGCAGGGGCCGGCCGGCGGCTGGGGACAGCAGATCGCGAGCAACGTGACCGTGGGCGGCATCCTCTACGCGTCGGTCTGGCAGGCCGACCCGGGCTGGAACGTCCTGCAGTTCATCCCCGCCAACCAGAACGACAAGGGTCACGTGGACGCCCTGGCGACCTGGCAGTGGGCCACCCAGCAGGGCCTCCTGCGCAACACCGACTTCAGCACCATGCAGTTCGGCCTCGAGATCACCTCGACCAGCGGCCAGCAGAAGCGGTACTCGCTCAACGAATACCACGCCTGGTGGACCAACACCTCCGGCGGCGGATCCGGCATCTGAGCCTCTTCGGGCCGGTCGATCCGAGCATTGCGGATCGACCGGCCCGTCCGTGCCTTATTCGGACGCGTCCCTCAGTCCCATGAGCCGGGCGAGGAGTTCCGCGGCGGTCACGGGGTCGAGGTCGCGGCCGGGGAGCGGCCGGGCGAAATCGGGGTGGCGGTTGCGGTTCGCCTGAAGCCGCAGGTTGGTGACGGTGTGCACGGCCTCGCGATCGGGCGAGTACGGCTCGGGAACAGGGTCGACGTCGCCGAGGAGGCAGCCGCCCAGGACGGTCCGCTGGAGGTGCCAGCCCCAGCGGTCCTCCTCCGGGGAGCCGTTGAGCTCCATCCACCCGATCCGGGCGCCGAGGGTGCCGAAGTCGCCCTGGAAGCCGTCGAAGCGGGTGAGGCGGCCGGTCTCGAGCTCCTCCTCGGTGAGCGCCGGGACCGGGCGCGAGAGCTGGTCGAACGGCTGAATGAGCATGTAGTCGTCGAAGATCCGGACCCAGGCGGCGGTGTCGTCGCCGAGCAGCGCCGGATGGGCGAGGCGGATCGCGTCGCCGGGATCGCACTCGCGGTCGTCGACGTCGGCGAAACCGCCGTCCTCGGCGATGCGGCAGCCCCCGCCCGCGCCGAACCACACGACGCGGCGGGTGAAGGCCCCGAGGATGGGATGCGCGTCGAGGAGGCGGAGGTCCTCGCGGGTGAAGACGCGACCGCTGAGCATCTGCGCCTCGAGAAGCCGCACATGCTCTTCGGCGGTGTCCTCGACCGCTTTCACGAGGGACTTCCAGCGCCGGAACGAGGGTTTCGCGACCTCCTCGTCGTCGCGCAGGCCGGGCTTCGGCAGACGCGGGCGGAGCTTCCCTGCGTCGTCGGTCAGATGCGGCGTGAGCAGCGAGTCGAAGCGGAGCTTGAACTGCCGCTTGCCGTAGTCGAAGACCAGGTTCGCCGGGTCGGTGATGCCGTGGTCGAGCGCGAGCCGGTCGGTGAGCTGCTCGAAGCCGAGGCCGCGCGAGGCGGCGAGGCGACGCGCGAGGACCCCGGCGCGGGCGGTGACCGACGGGAACTTGTCGAGCAGATGGACGGCCCGCAGCTCCCGGAACGCGGCGTCGGTCCCGATGCGGGCCAGGACTTCGACAGCCAGGAGGGCGCGCTCGGTCTGGCTGTCCCCGGGCCATTTCCGGATGTGCGGGGCGAGGGCCGCGACGGCCTCGTCCCCGCCGAAGACGCCGAGCTGATCGATGACCCAGGAGTCCTTGCTCGGGGAGTCGGAGCGGATCCACAGTTCGAACAGGGCCACCGAGAACCGCTGCAGCGCATCGGGATCGCACACGGCCGCGAAGTCCTCGACGCCGGGGAACGGCAGCCGCGGCGACCAGAGCGCGAGAGCCGAGACGAGGTGCCTCGCGGTCTCGGACGGCAGGGCGTACTCGTTGCCGCGCATCATGATCGGCGGCAGCAGCAGGAGATCGATCCACTCGCCGACCTTCGGTGCGGACGCGAGCGGGACGCGGGGATCGGTGGCGAGCAGGTCTCGCAGGCGCGCAAGGACTTCGGGGCCGAAGGGCGCGGCGGCGTCGATCACGGCGTCGTCGCCCACGCGGCGGGCGAGGTAGCGGAGCGCCGCCTCGCCACCGTCGCGCTGGCGCTTGTCCGCGCCGAAAGCACTGGGCAGGAGCAGCGGGACGGCGTGCTCGCCATGGCGATCGAGCCAGTCCGCGGCGTGGGTGCGGGCCGATTTGAGGCGCGCGAACCAGTCGGCGGCGAGCGCGGCGGCCTCGCGGCTGCGGATCGGGACGAGCGCGCTCGCGTACTTCGGGGCGCTGCCGAGCTTGGCGAGCACGGCCCGGACGGCGGCGGTGCCGCCGCGGGCGAGACGGCCGCGCAGGTGTTCGGCGAGGCCGAAGCCGTGGTCGCTCTCGGAGGTCCAGAAAGCGTGCTCGTCCCAGGAGGCGAAACCGGGTTCCCTCGTGAGGAGTTCTTCGCGTTCGCCTGGGGCCCAGACGAGTTCAGTGCCCGCGGGGGCTTCGAGGCCGTCGACGGGTGCGGGGGCGCGGCGGCGCCTGCGTTCGGCCCAGGCGGGTGAGCGAAGGGCGGCGGGCAGGTCGTCCATGCTCACCGTGGGCGGCGTGGACTCGGCGAGGATGCCTTCGACCGCGGCGCGTTCAAGGTCTTGGAGTCCTTTCAGGACTTCACCGAGGTCGTGGCCGGAGTGCTGCAGCACGCCTGCGATGCGGACGCGCACGGTCGCCGGGGCGGCCGGTCCTTCGGCGGCCACGCCGCGGGCGAAGTGCCGCGGACGGCACTCCGCCGCGCGCTTGAGACCGGCGAGCGCTTCGTGCCGGTCGGCGTGGCGGACCAGGTACGAGGCGGCCGCGCCGGTGGGGACGAGCGCGATCGCCTCGTACAGCAGGGACCGGAGCGGGGTGTTGAGCCTCTCGCTGTCGAGCACCCCCGCGAACAGGTCGAAGGCGGCGGGCCCCAGGTTCGCGACGATCGCGGCGACCGTGTCGGGGTAGATGTACCGGTAGCTGAAGCTCGAGATCCAGTTACTGAGCTGGTCGGTCGTGGAGACCACGGACCAGATCGCGAGTTCGATCCGGGCGTCGCCGGCGAAGGCGAAGCGGGCGCGGCAGGCGTCGACGACCCAGTCGTGCTCGTCCGGGAGGAGGATGGCGGCAGCGGCTTGATGCAGGGGCGTTTCGCGGTGCGCCGCAACGGAGGCGACGACCCTGCGGTACTCGTCTTCCGAGGCTTCGGCGAGGAGGCTGCGGGCGAGCAGCAGAGCGCCGTCGCGGTCGGTCCACAGGCGCCAGGTGAACGCGTTTGTGGTGCCTTCGACGACGGCCGGCAGCGCGTAGGTCGCGCCGTTCCGCCGCGCCGGCTCCCAGTCGGTCTCGGCGCACATGTCCTCGACGGCGGCGGCGACCGCGAACGGGAGGCCGTGCTCAATCACCCAGGCGGCGAACAGCTCCTGGCCTTTGAGGGCGCTCTCCTTGCCGGAGGCGAAGATCGCGCTGTACCCGTCGGTGTAGCGCATGAGCGCGGCCACGGCCGCGGCGCCGACGGGGTTCGGGTCCCCGTTGAGGTGGGCGAGCCCGGCGGCGGAGCGGACCGGATCGGCGCCGTCGAGGCTGAGGGCGATTTCAAGGTCGGCCCTGGACGCCTCGGTCTGGGCGGCCATGCGCGCGGGCGCCTCCGGGTCCAGCGCGACGGGACGGCGGATCGCGTTGCCGCGCCGCGGCAGGACCCGGGCGGCCCAATCACGCGGCAGGATCAGTGGATCTTCTTGCGCTGCAACAGGTTCGGTCATCTCGGTCCTTCACGGGGCGTGGTTCCCAAAGATCATAGGACCAGGCTGCGACAACGCCGCCCCGGCGGCCCCGACCTGCGCTAACCGCGGATGAAGTACTCGAGTTCCCCGATCGCCACGGCCTTGCCGGGCTCGTGCCCGTAGGCGCCGAGGACGGTGAGCCGCACGGCGGTCACGTCGCTGACGCCGAGTTCGAACGTCTGCGGCTCGGCGGAGTCGGCGAGCGTGACCTGTTCGGTCTCGACGTCACCGTCCTCAGTGAACATCCGCAGCTCGATCTCCTCGGGCCGGGCCTGGGCGAGGAACGCCTCCTGGTCGCGGGAGACGCCGGGCGAGACGATCAGGTAGACCAGGCGCACCGGCTCGGCGAAGTCGGCCTGGATCCACTCGTCCACACCGTCGCCTTCCAGGTCCGGGGCCCAGTACTCGTTGGAGATTCCGTCGAACGCGAACTCGGCGCCGGTCGCCTCGCTCGAGGCGCTGATCGCGCTGGGCGACACCGGCTCCGCGTCGGCGATGCGGTCGCGCAGGTTTTCGAGCCACGGGGTGGAGACCGGGAGCGCGGGAAGGAAGACGATGAGCAGGAGCACGGCCGAGACGATGAGCGAGACGAGCACGAACCGTCTGATGTGGAATTTGCGACGCGGCTTCTTGCGGTACCCGGCGGCGTGCTCCTTGCGGCGGCGACGCCAGCGCCGCCACCACGGTTCCTTTGCGGGAGGGGCGGTCTGGCGGAGTGCGGTGCCGCATGATCGGCAGAAGTGCCGGGAGGGGTCGTTGCCGATGCCGCAGGCGGGACAGGCGAGGCCGGCGGGTGCCGGGGTCGGCTCGGGCTGCGGCGGTGCGGCTTCCGGGACTGCTTCGGGCGCGTCGGGCTGCTCAACGGCGGGCGCTTGCGGCGGCGCGTCCGTTTCAGGCTGGGCCGCAGGGGGATCCGCGGCCGCGCCGTTGTCGTCTTCCCAGTTCAGGTACTCGCCGCAGGTGCCGCAGAACCGGTCCTGGGGGTTCGCGGTCGTGCCGCAGGCTTCGCAAACGATCACCGGTCCGCTCCGTCATTCCTCTTCTTCGGGCAGTTCGATCGTGAGTCCGTTGAGGACGGCCGCCGGCCGGCAGGCGTCCGAGCTGGCGCCGGGCAGGCGCGGTCCCGGCGTCTCGCAGACCACGCGGAGGGTGATCTCCTTCCCTTCGGGCACTTCGACGGGGGTCACGAAGTGGTAGTCGAGGTCCCGGAAGTTGGCGAGGGAGAGCCGGTACTGCACGTCGCCGTCGATGAGGACCTCGAGGAGTCCCGTGTCGCCCTGCGGGTTCTCCAGGATGAGATCGGTCATCGCGAACATCGTGCCCTCGGCGGGCTCGTGGTCGTCGGTCGCCGTCGCGCCGGCATTGGCGGTGACGTCGAGGCGGATCGTCGCGGCGGTCTCGACAGGTGCGGGCGGGGCCGGTTCGAGGGTGGTGCCCTCGAGCTCCTCGAGCACTTCCTCGGCGAGTTCCTCGGCCGATTCTCCTTGGGCCGCAGCCTCCTCAGCGTCCTCTTCGGCAGCGGAGGCCTGCTCTCCCAGGGCTTCCAGGTCGTCGGACACGGCCTCGGTCGCGGCGGTCTCGACGGCGGGTTTGAGCAGGAACATCCAGGCCGCGATGAGCAGCGCGATGAGGGCGAGGATCGCGGCGAGCCAGCGCCCGGTCGACTTGGGGAAGAACGGCCGCTGGACGAGGCTGCCGTCCATCACGTGCGGTTCGGTGCCGTCGCCTTGGGCCACGGCCTGGAACGGGTGGGTGACCGGGCCGCCGCGCCAGCGGCGCTTGCGGGCGCGGACCTTGAGCTTGCTGAACATCGCCTGGCCGGGCGGGACGACGAGCCGTTCCGGTTCGGGGGTGACGGCGAGGTTGCCGTCGGGATCGGCGCCGCTGAGCCCCACCTCGATCGGGACGTTGCCGCGGTTGTCGACCGCGACCTCGTGCCTGCCGCGGCGGCGGCCGGTGGAGGTGCGCGGGATGAGCTCGGCGGTCGTCTCGTAGAAGGGTTCGACGCGCAGTTCGCCTTCGACGACGACGGCGGTGCCGGGCTGCTCGGTCGGGAGCACGCGGACCGCGTACGGGACCGGGCCGGCGGGCACGCTCGGGAGGCGCGGCGGCGCGAACACGATCTGGACGGCCTGGTCGCGGCCGGGGTAGATCGAGAGCTCCTGCGGTTCGACGACGGCCCAGGCGGCGGGCGCGCCCAGGACCTCGAACCGGTAGGACTCGACGATCTTGCCCGTGTTGTGGACCGAGAGCTGAGACGCGGCGGACTGGCCGCATGCGACGTCGAGCACGGGCTGACTGAGGGAGGCGACGGTGGCCATACCTGGACGGTAGGCGTGACGGGCCGATTCGGCGGTGGGGCTTGGGGAAGCGAACCAGGCAGTCTTCACTGCCCGTTCGATCCCGCCGCAGCGCGACGCGGTGTCATCGGAGCGTTTGGGCGGGTCGCGGACAGCGAGTCGATGCCTTCTTCGGGGCCCTCCCTCCCCCCTCCCCACCCACCACCGCCACCGCCTTGTCGGCTGCCGCCTCGACCGGGCGCGCTCCGGTCGAGAGTGGTGATGACCCCGGTGCCTCCGGAAAATTCCGGATTCGTTCCGGTGCAGCGGTTGCATCCGCCGACCTGTCCAGTGTGGCAGGAGGGTACGACAATCCAGCACTCACAGTGACGACGATCTCACCCCCCGCTCTCCCGTCTATCAGGCCAGGCCGAAGAAGCGCAGCGTCTCGGTCTCGCGGATCGGCGGGTAGTGGTTGACGCCGCTCAGGCTGTTCGCCTCGACCAGGGGCTGGCCTCCGGTGCCGCCGTAGCGGGTGCGGGTCCAGTTCGCCTCCGGGTATTCGGTGGAGTCAGGCGTCTGGTCGGTGCCGTTGACGTTCGTCCACTGGTCGATCTCCTCCCGGAAGTTCGGGTAGAAGAGCGCGTCGTCCTCGGTCCCGTGCCAGAGCTGCATGCGCGGCCACGGCCCGTTGTAACCGGGATTGGCATTGCGGACCGCGTCGCCCCACTGCTGCGGCGTGCGGTCGATCCGGCCCTCGGAGCACTCCGAGTTCCACATCGAGCCGTTGTCGGTCGCGAAGCAGGTGAACGGCACTCCGGCGTACGCCGATCCGGCCTTGAAGACCTCCGGGTAGACGCCGAGCAGGACGTTGGTCATCATCGCGCCCGAGGAGAACCCGGTGGCGAAGACCCGGTTGCGGTCGGCCCCGTAGTTCGCGAGCACGTAGTCCACCATGGACTTGATGCTGACCGAGTCGCTGCCCGTGCCGTTGAGCGAGGCCGGGGAGGAGACGTCGAAGCACTTGTAGTCCCGGGTCACGTTCGGGTAGACGACGATGTAGCCGTACTGCTCCGCGAGCTCGTCGTACTTCCAGCCGAAGGCCTCCGACGCGGAGCCGTTGCACCAGTGGATGCCGACCACGACTGCCGGGTTCGGGGCGACGTTGTCGGGCACGTACACGTACATCCCGAGGTTGCCGGGGTTGTCCCCGAAGTTCGATATCTGCGTGAGCTGGGCGGCCTGGGCGGGCTTCGGCGCCGCGAAGACCACGAGCGCCGAGGCCAGCGCGGCCGCGATCGCGACGACCGCCGCCGCGCGGCGGCGCCATGGGATGAGTCCTGCCATAGGTCTTCTTTCTCTCATGGAGACGACCGCTTCCGGCGATGCATCCGATGAAGGTCGTGCGCTCATCGGCTTGTCGCCCTCTGCTGTCGCAAATTCGAGGCGGATTGCGGCCGTTCTCGGGTAATTTGTTGGCACTTGCGACGAAAACAATGATGAAGGTCGACATCTCGATTTGTCAATAGATTGGATGAATTCGTCCGCCGACCCCGGACGCCCAAGGCCCGCTGCCCGATCGGGCAGCGATGATCGCCCCCGGCCCCGGCCGCTCGGACCTTCCGCGCGGGCGGCGCTGCGGGACCATCGAGGATGCGGGCGCGTGCCCGCTCCCCGGCGAGCGAGGTGGTCATGCGGGTCCTGCTGCGAGCATTGCTGGCCGCGGTCGTCGCGGTGGCGGCGGTGGCGGTCGTGTGGAGCGCCGTCAACGCCGATCCGCCCACATTGGAGGAACTGGGCGACCCCACCGAAGGGCGCCTGGCGTTCTCGGAGCTGCGGTACGGGCGGAGCACCGTCGCGCACCTGGACGACGGCGGCGAGGCCTACCTGCCGCTCGACGAGTACGGCCTCAACAACGCCCTCCAGGCCGAGCAGCGCAACGGCGTCACGGTCTTCGCGAGCGACCTGGGCACCGGGGACGACTTCCACCGCGAGATCTTCGCGCTCATCGGCGAGGAGCTGGTGCAGGTCACGGACAACGGCTCGCTCAACCAACGGCCGTCCGCCTCGCCCGACGGGCAGTGGGTGGCCTTCGAGAGCCTGGACCCCGAGGGCGGGGCGTGGCGGATCCATCTGGTCCGCGTCGATGGGACCGCGGAGCACGTGCTCGAGGCCGTGCCGGAGGGCGCGAGGTGGCCGACCTGGTCGCCCGGCAGCGACGCCATCGCGTACGAATCGGGGAGCCGGATCTTCCGGGTGCAGGCGTTCGAGGAGGGCGACGAGCCGATCCAGTTGACCGACATCCCTTCGGGCGAGCCGAACTGGAGTGATGACGGGGACGGCGGCGCGTGGATCGCGTTCTCCGGCTTCTCCGGTGAGGACCCGGGCGTCCGCGAGGTCATGGAGATCCCTGATGACCTGTGTGGCAACGAGTTCCCCGGCCCCTGCATCCCGTACCGGACGCTGTTCGAGGCGGGCTGGACGGAGGACGCGTACGAGCCGGCGTACACGCCCACCGGGATCGCCTTCACCACCACCGATGACGACGTGTACGGGCGGGTCTACCTGTACGAGCCCTCGGGCGGCGACGGCGGGACCTTCCTGCCGGTGTCCCCGGACGTGCGGCGGGCGAGCCACCCGACGTGGCTCGGGGACGTCGTGGGATACGCGACCGACCTCGACCAGAGCCGCGTCTGGACCTCGCTGCCGGACGGGACCGACCCGCAGCCGCACAGCGGCGCGGCGCCGTACAGCGCCGACGAGGAGCCCGCGTACTCCCCCGACGGGCGGCGCCTGGCGTACAACACGGAGGACTTCGACGAGTACGGGCAGTCGCTCAACGGGGCCGTCCGCATCGACGACCTCGACGACCCCGCGGCGGACCCGGTGGTGCTGGAGGCACCCGAGGCCGAGTACTACCGGGCCCCGGCGTTCTCGCCCGACGGGCGATTCCTCGCCGTGGAGCACTGGTTCCGGTACCCGCCCGGCGGCGAGGACGCCCTCTACATCTCCGAGATCGCGGTCTTCGACCTGACGGATCCGACCGAGCCGGTCCGGCGCCTGCCGCACGTCGAGGCGGTGGACGAGAACGACCGGCTTTGGGCCTCAGTGGATTCGGGGCCTTCATGGTCCCCGGACGGAACGCGGCTGGTGTACGCGCGCGGCTGGACCCCGTTCGGGGTCGCCGCGGAGCCCGACGACTATCCGCCGCTCCCCTACTCGTCCTACGCCTCCTACCTGCATGTGGTCGACGCGCAGTTCGCCGCGGCGCCCCGGCAGATCACGTCCGCCCCGGAGGGCGACTACGGCGCGGACTGGAGCGCCGCATGGTCTCCTGTGGACGCTGGTTTCGTCGTGTTCGTGCGCGACAGCGTCCTGTGGTCCGTCGACCCGGACGACTGCGCCGGCCCCGCGGAGGATCCGTGCACGAACGCGGCGGTCCCGCTCGCGGGCGACCTCGCGGAACGCGACCTCTCGAGCCCGGCCTTCTCGCCCGACGGCACGAAGCTGGCCGTCGTCGCGGGCTTCGTGTACAGCCCCGGGATCGCCGCCATCACGCCGCTCTCCACCGTGGACCCGACCTACGACGACACGACCATCTGGACCCTGCCGGCCACCGGCGGGGACGGCGTGCAGATCAGCGAGGACGCCGACTACTACCGCCAGTTCGGCAGTCCCGCTTGGCAGCCGACCGCGGACATGGCGCTGTACCTCGAGCCCGACCCCGCGGCGGTGCTGCTCGACGACGACTCGACCGTGACCTTGACCGTGTCGAACCTGGGGCGCGCGGCAAGCGCCGCGACCGTCGCGATCACGCTGCCGCCGGGACTCACGGTGGTCTCGGCTCCGGCCGGATGTACGGCCGACGGCACTTTGTGCACGGTGGATGTCATGGCGACGCGGACGCAGTCGCAGATCGCGCTCGTCGTGAGCGGCGACGCGCTCGGCGAGCAGCCGATCAGCGCCGTGGTCACGCCCGTCGCGGTCGACCCGGACCCGGAGAACAACACGGCCGCCACCTCGATCACCGTCCAACCGCGACCGGACGAGCCTTCTACGCCGCCAGGGGAAGCGAGACTGACGGTGGCGGCGTCGGTCGAGCCGACCCCCGGCTACGTGGGCGGCGACGACCTCACCGTCCGGTTCACCGTCGGCAACGCCTCGACGGTCCCGCTGGGTTCGGTGCGGCTCACGGCGTCCTTGCCGGAAGCGCTGCCGGTGGCGAGCGCCCCGCCGGGCTGCACGCCCGGATCACCTTGCGAGATAGGGCCACTGCTGCCGGGCGCGTCCACCGACGTCGTGTTCACGCTGTCGCCGGATGCGGCCCTCGAAGCCGTCGCCGCCGCGACCGCCACGGCGGACGGGGCCGCGCCGGCCGGCGGCCAGGCCCCGATCATCGTGGTGCAGCCGCGGATCGAGGTCAACCCCGGGCTCGGGCCGCCCGGACGGCCGACCCAGGTCTCGGGCACCGGCTTCCCGCCGGGCGCAGTCGTCGCGGTCCAGTGGAGCGGCGGCCTCACCGGCCAGTCCACTGAGGTCACCGTGGCTGCGAGCGGCGCGTTCACCGCGACGCTGCTCGTGTTCGGCCACGACCAGCTCGGCCAGCGCGACGTGCTCGCCGCGTCGGTGTCGGGCGAGGCGTTCGGCACGGTCAAGGCGCCGTTCCTGGTCGTGCCGGGCGGGTTCAGCCCGCCGGACTTCGTCGGGAGGCGGTGATGCCCGGCGGGGCAGCCGCGAGTGCCCTTTCGGCTGCCCTGCAGTCGGGTCGGGGCATGCGGGGGACAGCGGACAGTAAGACCAGGCGCGAGCGAGCGAGGTGACGGTGGCGGGCGGGAGTGCGAAGGCGACGGCCGAGCGGGCGCGCTCGGCCCCGGCCCCTGTCCGCAAACCGCACCCGCGGCCTGCGAGGCCCGCCGCGGGCGGCGCCGGGCAGTTGCTGTGGCTCCAGGCGACCGCGGGGAACACCGCGGTGTCGAAGCTGATGGGCGCCAAGCGATCCGAAGCGCCGTCGATGATCGTGCCCGTGCAGCGGGACGCCTGCCCTGCCCCGCCGGTGGCGCCGCCGGGGATCACCGCCGCCCAGGACCCGAAGTTCCAGCAGGTCAAGCAGGACGTCACGCGCAAGGGGAAGACCGCCAAGGCGCATCCGAACGCGCAGCACGAGGTCGGCGAGGCCCAGGCCGCCGCCGAGCCGCCCGCCGACGACCGCGAGGCCCAGGCGAAGGCCGCTCACACCGCCGAGATGGCCCAGGCCAAACCGGCAGGGTTCGACAAGGCCGCGTTCATCGCCGCCGTCACCGAGGCCATCGCCGCACAGCGCCCGCAGACGAACGAGGAGGCGACCGAGTTCGCGTCCTCCGGCAAGGCCGGTGAGATCAAGAGCCAGGTCAGCGGCATGGTCACCGCGGGGAAGGACAAGTCGGGCAAGGAGATCGCCGACTCCAGCGCCAAGCCGCCGGACCCGGGCGTGGCGGTCGAGAAGCCGGTCACCCCGATGACCCCGCCGAAGCCGACGCCCGACATCAAGCCGCCGGACGGGAAGAAGGCCGTCCCGGACAAGGCCCCGGCCGAGCAGACCGAGCTCGGTTCGACGAAGTGCGAGATGAACGAGAAGATGAGCGGCTCGGGCGTCACCGAGCAGCAGCTCGCGAACTCGAACGAGCCCGAGTTCACCAAGGCCGTGGACGCGAAGGGCAAGGCCGAGGAGCACGCCGCCACGGCTCCGGCGCAGATGCGCGCCGAAGAGCAGGCGCAGCTCGCCGGGAACGTCGCGGGCGCCCAGGCCGCCGGTGCGGCCGGCGTGACCGGGATGGTCGGCGACAACGCCCGCGCGATGGGTCGGGCGGGGACGAACAAGAACGCCGCCAAGACTCGGGACGAGCGCGAGCGGGCGCGTATCAGCGGCGAGATCAAGCGGATCTTCGACACCACGAAGACCGAGGTGGACGGCATCCTCGGCGGCATCGACGCCAAAGTGGACACGCTGTTCACCGCGGGAGAGGCGAAGGCCCGCGCGGTGTTCGAGGCCGATCACCAGCGGCGTATGCAGGAGTACGAGGACTCGCAGGACCTCGTCACGTGGATCGCCGACAAGTTCCGGCCCACCAGACCCGAAGTGCTGCAGATCTTCACGGACGCCGCGAAGACCTACGAGCGCGAGATGCAGAAGGTCATCTCCGGCATCGCGGACGTGATCGGCGCCGAACTCGACAAGGCCACCGCGCGCATCCAGCTCGGCCGCGACCAGGTCGCGCGGTTCGTCGCCGAGCAGCCGCGCGAGCTCCAGTCGATCGCGCAGGAGACGGCGGGCGAGATGGGCGACCAGTTCGCGTCCCTCGACTCGTCCGTGACCGAGAAGTCCCAGTCGCTCGCCGAGGACCTCGCCTCGAAGTACGCCGAAGCGCGCGCCGGGGTCGACGCGAGAGTCCAAGAGCTGCAAGCGGAGCACCGCAGTTGGCGCGACCAGGCGGTGGACGCGGTCGAAGGCGCGATCGACACGATCATGAAGCTCAAGGACATGCTCCTCGGCGTCCTCGCGCGCGCTGCGGGCGCGATCGACAAGATCATCGCCGACCCGATCGGGTTCCTCGGGAATCTCGTCACCGCGGTCAAGAACGGCGTGATGGCCTTCGGCGCCAACATCGCCACGCACCTCCAGGCGGGCCTGAAGGCCTGGCTCCTCGGCAGCCTCGCCAGCGCGGGGATCGAGATCCCCGAGGAGTTCGACGTCAAGGGCATCCTCAAGATGGTCCTGTCGATCCTGGGGCTGACGTGGCCGGCGATCCGGGCGCGGATCGTGCGGTTCATCCCCGAGCCGGTCATGGCGCGGCTCGAGCAGATGGTCGAGGTCGTGCAGATCCTCGTCACCGAGGGGGTGCCGGGGCTGTGGCGGTGGATCGTGGAGAAGCTGGGCGATCTGAAGGAGATGGTGCTCGGCCAGATCAAGGAGTTCGTGGTCTCCAAGATCATCCAGGCCGGGATCGTGTGGATCGTCTCGATGCTGAATCCGGCGGCGGCGTTCATCAAGGCGTGCCAGGCGATCTACAACATCGTGATGTTCTTCGTGAACCAGGCCTCGCAGATCAAGGAGTTCGTGGACGCGGTCCTGGACGGCATCGACTCGATCGCGTCGGGTGGCGGCGGTGCGGTCTCGGCGTTGATCGAGGGCGCGCTGGCGAAGGCGCTGCCGATGGTCATCGGATTCATGGCGAGCCTGCTGGGACTGGGCGGAATCTCGGAGAAGATCCGCGGGATCCTGCAGAAGGTGCAGGAGCCGGTGGGCAAGGTGATCGACAAGGTCATCGGCACGATCGTGAAGATCGGCAAGAGCCTGTTCAGGAGGCTCACCGGCCGCGGCGGCGGGGACACCGCGCGCAGCGAGGCCGTCAAGCGCAAGGCCGAGGAGATGCTCACCGGGCCGACGGCGGCGCGGTTCGAGGACAAGGCGGGCCTCGACCGGGTGGTGGCGAACGTGCTCACGACGCTGCGGCCCGAAGGGCTCAAGACGCTCACGGCGGTGCCGAACCGCGAGGACCCGGGCCAGTTCGACATCATCGCGACCGCCAGCGCGGCGAAGAAGGTCGGCAAGGCGTACACCACGGTCGGCGTCGCCTCGCCGGCGGAGATCGCGGAGGCGCGGACGCACCTGGGCAAGCGGTTCAAGGTCGTGTCCTCGGGGCGCGTCGCGCAGGTCACCGAGATCCAGGAGGCGCACGGCTTCGTGATCTTGACGTACGACAACGAGCGCGGCTACGGCGGCCGCAGCCAGTCGAGCGAGGGGCGGCCCGGGTTCAGGGTGCAGGAGTTCCTGCAGAACGTGCGCAACGGCGGCCCGAAGCTCGTCGACGCCGGGGGCACGGCGACGCAGACGGTTTACACCCTCAACGGGATCGACCTGCGGAGCGAGTACGGTGCCGTGCGGCAGATCTTCTACGCCAACCCGGGCGGCGACTACCGGTCGGCGATTCCCGGGCCCGGCGGGCCGTTCACGTGCCCCGGCTGGTCCCGGCACAGCGATGCGACCAGGCGGGTCCCGCACCCGGCCCTGCAGGCGGAGTGGTCGGTGGACCACCGCAGGGCGGTCGCGAACCACTGGAACAACGACGGCCGGAAGGGCAGTCAGGCCACGCGGAACGCGTTCTGGATCAGCGCCGCGAACCTGGTGGGGCTGTGCGACTCGTGCAACTCCAGCAAGGGCTCGGCGGACTACAACACGGGTGCGCGGGAGAACTACCTGCTGCAGGTGGAGATCCCGAACTTCACAGGCCCGGACGGGCGCCCCTGACTCAGCAGTCGGGCGGCCCGCGACCGGGCGGGTACGGCGAGGACCGGGCGCACCGTCCCGCGAACCATCGGGCTCCCGGCGGTTCCGCAAGCGAACGGCTGCCGAGCCGCGCGGGAACGGGCCGCGCACTTCCGGCACGGCCCGTTGGCTTTTCGCTCAGGCTTCGGCGGGCTCTTCCTCTTCGTCCACACGTTGCACGTAGGTCTGGGCCATGGCCTCGGGGTCCTCTTCGGCCGGTTCAGGGGCGTCCTCGCGCTGGACGGCCGTGTCCTCGAGGCGCTGCACTTCCGCGTCACCGCAGCCGTCGTCGCAGCGCTGCACCGGCGCTGCCGGGGCCGCCGGCTGGGACATGATCGCGTCCGCGTTCGCCGAGGCTTCGCGCTCGAACCGGTCGGAGGGGTCGCTGACCTTCACTCCCCCACCGGAATCCGTGCCCTCGACGGGTCCGCTGCGCTGCTGCACCACGTGCGTCAGCTCGTGGGCGAGCATGTGCTTGCCCGAGTCGCTGCCCGGGTCGTAGTTGCCGCTTTGGAACACGATGTCGGAGCCGACCGTGTAGGCCTGCGCGTTGACCGACTTCGCGGACTCGCTCGCTGTGCTGTCGGTGTGGACGCGCACGTTCGAGAAGTCCTGGCCGAAGCGGCTCTCCATGTCGGAGCGGGTGTCGAGGTCGAGCGGGCTGCCGCCCGAGCCGATCACGTCGTGGACGGGCGAGCGCTCCTCCTCCAGCATGGTGGCCACGCCGGCGTTGCCCACGGCGCGCTGGAGGCCGAGCATGCCCTCGGCGCCGAGCACGTCGGTCCGGCCGAGCGCGGCCGCCGGGAACGCGGGCTCGAACTCGGACTGGTCGATCCGGTCCGCCTTGGGGCGCAGGGAATCGGACTCGAACTCGTGGTCGCGCATGGCCGTTCGCCTCCTCGCGCCCGCACCGGGCGCAGCGGTGTCAGAGCCTCCAGACTGCGCCCTGCAGCGCGGCCGGGCAAGGGGCGGCGCACCGTCCGAACGGGCCGGTGCCCCTGCCCGTTCGGGCATTTCATTCCGTCACCCTCTGATTTCAGAGCGTGGGAGAGCGCTGGTTGAGCGCACGTTGAGCGACGGCGGCGACACTGCTCGCGAGTGCCCCGCCGCCCGCTTCACCCCCTGGGAGAGGTCGATGAACCGTGTGCCCGTCTACATCAGTGCGAGCGACCCCATCTGCCATGCCGGACTCGCGAGCCAATTGCGGCCGCGTCCGGAGGTGCTGGTGCTCGACGAGTCCGAACGCGACCGCGCCGACGTCGGCATAGTCGCCTCCGACGCGGTCGACGAGGCGGCCCTGCAGGCGCTCCGCACCCTCAAACGCGGCGGCGTGCCGTGGCTCGTGGCCGTGTGCGGCCGGGTCGACGAATCCGATCTGGCCTCCATCATGGACGTCGGGGTGGCGGGGATCGTGCGCCGCAGCGAGGCCACCCCGGACCGGCTCGTGGCCGTGATCGCCGCCGCCGCGAAGGGCGAAGGGACCGTTCCGCCTGACCTCCTGGGCCGCCTGCTCAGTCAGGTCGGGCAGCTCCAGCGCCAGATCCTCGCCCCAATGGGCATGCGGCTGTGCGGCATGTCCGACCGCGAGATCGAGGTCGTGCGCCTCGTCGCCGAAGGCCTCGACACCGTCGAGATCGCCTCGAAGCTCTCGTACTCCGAGCGCACGATCAAGAACATCCTCCACGACATCACCAGCCGCCTGCAGCTGCGCAACCGCGCCCACGCGGTCGCCTACGCGCTGCGGAACGGGCTGATCTGATGATCCACGAGGTCGACTCGGCGCTCCGGCGCGTCATCGTCGAGGACGCGCTCGCCGGCAGCGGCGTCGAGGTCGCGTTCGACGCACCCACCAAGGACTGGGCGTCGCGGCGCAACGCGCCCACGGTCAACGCGTTCCTGTACGACATCCGCGAGGACCTGCGCCGCCGCAGCCGCGGCCTCGTCAACGAGTACCGCGAGGACAAGACCGTCGCGGCCCGGCGCCTGCCGCCCCGCTACATCAAACTGTCCTACCTGCTCACCGCCTGGACGCAGCGGCCCGAGGACGAGCACCGGCTCCTCTCGGTCATGCTCGCCGGGTTCCTCAAGCACGAGTCGCTGCCCGCGCGCACGCTCACCGGCTCGCTCCAGGAGATCGGGCTGCCGGTGCCGATGACCGTGGCGCTGCCGCCGCCCGAGGACCGTGCGTTCGCCGACGTGTGGACGGCGCTCGGCGGCGAGCTGAAGCCGTCGCTCGACATCGTCGTCAGCGCCCCCATCGATTCCGGCCGCGTGTTCCCCGCCGGCCCGCCCGCCACCGGCGGCGTCGGTCTCGCGATGGACGGCGACGAACCGGTGCGGCACAATGTGACCCCGGGCGACGGCGACGAGCACGAGGTCGCCATGACGCGGCGGCCGCGATGAGCGACGACCTCGGCGGGCTGCTCGCCAGGATCGGGGCGGTCGAACGGCGCCTGCGCCAGGCCGTCGCGGAACGTCGCGCCGCCGATCCCAACCCCGACGACCAGTTCCGGGGCCTGTACCTCTCCGACGAGGCGATAGACGCATTGTTGGAGGCGGGGCGCGAGCCGTTCCCGCCGCCCGAGGAAGCGGCTTCGGGCCCCCCGCGGCTCACCGCGCTGGCCGACGCGGCGGGTCTGAGCGACCTCGACGTCGAGCTGCTACTCGTCGCGATGGCGCCCGATGTGGACAGCCGCTTCGAGCAGTTCTACGGGTACCTCAACGACGACGTGACCCGCCGCCGGGCCACGCTCGGCCTCGCGCTGCGGCTGTGCGGGCTCGTCGAGGCGGACGTGCACGGCCGGGCCCGCTTCGATGCGGCCGCGCCGCTCCTCGCCTGCGGGCTGATCGTCCTGGGCGACACCGAGCGACCGCTCCTGTCGCGGACCCTGCGCGTGCCCGACCGCGTGACGGCGCACCTGCTCGGCGGCGACGGCTGCGACCCGGTGGCGGCCCCGTTCGTGGAGGAGGCGGCACCGGTCGCTTGTGGAGACGCGCGGCTCGCCTCGGCCGTCGCAGCCGGGGCCGGGCTGGTGTATCTCCATGAGGGCCTCGGCGGTTCGGCCGCCTCGGCCGCTGCCGCAGCGTTCGCCGCCGCCGGGCGGGCGACGCTCGCCGTCGACTGCCGGCTCCTGCCCACGAAGCCCGAGGACCTGCCGGAGGCGGCCACCGCGCTCGCCCGCGAGGCGGTGCTGCGCGGGGCCGGGATCGCGGCCGGGCCGGTCGACGCCGGGACGTGCACGGCCCTGCTCGCACGGCTCGAGCACGTGCCGGTCCCCTTGGTGCTGTTCGGCTCCGGCGGCTGGGACCCGGAGTGGAGCCGCCGCCAGCCGCTGCTGCTCAACGTCGGCGTCGCCAACCGCGCCGAACGGGCCGACCTGTGGCGGGACGCGGCCGGGCCCGCGCTCGCGGCCGGCGTCGACCTGGCCGCCGAGACCGCGCACTTCACCCTCTCGGTGCGCCAGATCCACCGCGCCGCCGAAGCCGCGGCCCAGCTCGCCCGCGCCGAGGGCGAACCGATCCGGGCCGAGCACCTGCGCTACGGCGTGCGCAGCCAGAACGCCGCCGGTCTCGAGCACCTCGCACGGCGCATCGAACCGGCCGTCGACTGGAACGACCTCGTGCTGCCGCCGCCGATCCTGGACGGCATCCGCGAGCTCGCGGTCCGCGCCCGACGCCGCGACCTCGTGCTCGACGAATGGCGCATGCGGCCCGGCGCGGGGCGCGGCATGGGCGTCACCGGCCTGTTCGCGGGCGACTCGGGCACCGGCAAGACGATGTCCGCCGAGGTCATCGCCGCCGATCTCGGCATGGACCTGTACACGGTCAACCTGGCGACGGTGGTGGACAAGTACATCGGCGAGACCGAGAAGAACCTCGAGAAGATCTTCACCGAGGCGGCCGGGGTCAACGGCGTGCTGCTGTTCGACGAGGCCGACGCGATCTTCGGCAAGCGCTCGGAGGTGCGCGACGCACACGACCGGTACGCCAATGTGGAGAGTGCGTACCTGCTGCAGCGCATGGAGTCCTTCGAAGGGCTCGCGATCCTCGCGACCAACCTGCGCGCCAACCTCGACGAGGCCTTCACGAGGCGGCTCGACGTCGTCGTCGACTTCCCCGTGCCCGACCCCGAGCAGCGCCTGCTGCTGTGGGACCGGTGCCTCGGCAAGGCGATGCCCCGTGCGGCCGACCTCGACCTCGCGTTCCTCGCCGACGCGTTCGAGCTCGCCGGCGGCCACATCAGGTCCGCGGCCGTCACCGCCGGATACCTCACCGCCGAAGCCGGCGGGCGGGCCACCATGGCCACCGTCGTCGCCGCGGTCGCCCGCGAATACCGCAAACTCGGCCGGCTCTGCCTGGAAAGGGAGTTCGGCGACTACCTGGAGCTGGTCATTTGACCGGCCGGACGCGCGGCTGCCCGTCGGGGCAGCCACGTCTTCCCTCACGCGGGTCCGTAAGGCCCGTATGGAAACGCGACAGCGACGGCACCATCGGTGCTGTACCGACCACAGGAGGCGCGGCATGCCAACGTACTTGTCACCGGGTGTCTACGTCGAGGAGGTCGACGGCGGATCCCGCCCCATCGAGGGCGTCGGCACCGCGGTCGCCGCGTTCGTAGGGTTCGCCGCCAAAGGCCCCGTGAACACCCCGACGCTGGTCTCCAACTGGAGCCAGTACACGCGGCTCTTCGGCGAGTTCGTCGAAGGCTGCTACCTCGCGCACGCCGTCTACGGTTACTTCCTCAACGGCGGCGGCAACTGCTACATCGTGCGCATCGGCGCCGCCGGACCCGATGGGGCCGAGGCGGTCTCGGGCCCGCAGGCGATCATCGGCGGCCTCCGCGCCGTCGCGGTCGAAGGCGCCGAGAACCGCGACGTCAGCATCGAGGTCGCCGACGCCGCCGAAGGCAAGCCCGCCGACCGCTTCACCCTCACGGTCAAAGTGGACGGCAAGCAGGTCGAGCAGTACCCCGACGTCACGGTCAAGCGCGGCAAGGACAACGTCGTGCGCGCCGTCGCCGAGCGGTCGAAGGTCATCACCCTCACCGAGGTCGCCGCCGCGACCCAGCCCGCCAAGGGCACCGTCGTCCTCGCGGCCCCGCCGCCGGTCCCGGCCGTGCCCGAGCGCATCGTCCCCGAGGACTACACCGGCGACGTCGCCGACCGCTCCGGCCTCGGCGGCCTCGAAGCGGTCGACGAGGTGACCATGGTCAGCGTCCCCGACCTCATGAGCGCCTACCAGCGCGGCGTGCTCGACCTCGAGGCCGTGAAGGCCGTGCAGCTGGCCGTCATCGCCCACTGCGAGCTCATGGGCGACCGCGTGGCCGTGCTCGACACGCCCCCGGGCCTGTCGCCGCAGCAGGTCAAGGACTGGCGCGTCGACTACGCCGGGTACGACTCGAAGTACGCGGCCCTCTACTACCCGTGGGTCAAGGTCTTCGACCCCGCCACGGGCGGCAACGAGTTCGTGCCGCCGAGCGGCCACATGTCCGGGGTGTGGGCGCGCAACGACGACACCCGCGGTGTCCACAAGGCGCCGGCGAACGAGGTCGTGCGCGGCGCGATCCTCGTCGAGACCCACCTGACGAAGAACGAGCAGGAGCTGCTGAACCCCGAGGGGATCAACTGCATCCGGGCGTTCCCCGGCCGCGGCATCCGGGTGTGGGGCGCGCGCACGCTCTCCAGCGACCCGGCTTGGCGGTACCTGAACGTGCGCCGCCTGTTCAACTACCTGGAGGAGTCGATCCTCGGCGGCACCCAGTGGGTGGTGTTCGAGCCGAACGACGACGCGCTGTGGGCGAAGATCCGGCGCACCGTCAGCTCGTTCCTGGTCATGGAGTGGCGCAAGGGCGCGCTGTTCGGGCTGACCCCGGGCGAGGCGTTCTTCGTCAAGTGCGACAGGGACAACAACACCGCCGAGTCGATCGACGCCGGGCAGGTGGTGTGCGAGATCGGCGTCGCACCGGTGAAGCCGGCGGAGTTCGTCATCTTCAGGCTGTCCCAGTTCTCAGGCGGGGCAAGCGAAGTCAGTGAGTGACAACGGCAGGTAGAGGAGCTGGTGCATCATGTCGTTCATCGATCTCAATACGGCCGTAGGCCATTCGTTCGGCATCGACGTCGACGGGATCGTCATCAAGGGGATCACCGAGATCAGCGGCCTGAAATGGGAGCAGGACGTCATCGACCTCAAGATGAACACCCCCGACGGCAAGTACGTCCACAACAAGCTGCCCGGGCGGCCCAAGCCGGCGGACATCACCGTCACGCGCGGCCTGACGAGCGACAACAGCTTCGAGAAGTGGGTGGAGACCAGCCACTTCGGGCAGATGTCGGAGGCCCGCAAGGGCGCCTCGGTGATCATCTTCGACTACGAGGGCAACGAGGTGAAGCGGTACAACCTCACCAACGCGTGGCCGAAGAGCCTGGAGATCGGCGCGATGAAGGCCGGCGACACGAGCGTGCTGACCGAGAAGCTGGTCATCTCCTGCGAAGAGATCACGCCGGGGTAGCCGATGCGACGCACCATGACGGCCACCGCCGAGAGCGGGGCCGAGGAGGGCGAGGCGCGGCGTCCGCTGCGGACGGAGTTCGCGTTCGAGCTCCCGCGCGGGTACGTCGACCAGTCGGGCGCCACGCACACCTCGGGCGTGATGCGGCTGGCGACGGCCCGCGACGAGCTGATCCCGTTGCGGGACGACCGGGTCCGGGAGAACGCCGCCTATCTGACGGTGGTGCTGCTGGCGCGGGTCGTGACGCGGATCGGCTCGGTGACGGACGTGCACACGGGGATCATCGAGAACCTGTTCGCCTCCGATCTGGCGTTCCTGCAGGACATGTACCGGCGCATCAACTCGGAGGGGCACACGCGGGCGGGGGTGACGTGCCCGGAGTGCGCGCATTCGTTCGATGTGGACCTCTCGGGCGGGCGCCTGGGGGAATCATGACGTACCCGGTCGAGCGGATCGAAGAGGAGATCGGGTACGTGGCCTACTACTTCCACTGGGGACTCGACGAGATCCTGGACCTCGAGCACCCCGACCGGCAGCGGTACGTCGCGCGCATCGCCGCGCTCAACGCCAGGGTCAACGAGGGCAGGTGAGGGACGGATGCGCCCGCTGAGTGTCGCCGCATACCCAGCTCGTCCGGATACGGCGGGCGGGTCGGGTGCGGCCGCTCGGCGGATGCGGTCCTTTTCGCGATGGGACGAGTTGATGTCGCGATCCCGAGCCGACTCGGACGATCCCGTCGAGCCGGCTTCCCGGCACTCGCGGCCGACTCGGCGGGGTGCGGCGCTCGGCTTCGACTTGATGCGGGGAGGTGAGTTCTTATGTGGCCGTTCAGCCGTCGGCGTTCCGACGCACCCCGAGAAGCGTCCGCTCCCGCGCCCTACGCGCCCGGGCGTGCCGAGTGGCGGCAACTGCCGCCGCTCCAGCGCGTCGTCGGCGACCAGTGGCTGGTCAACCCGCCCGATTCCCTCAGCTCGCGCCTGGCCTCGTGGCAGGACCCGACCTACCTCGCGCCACTCGGCCACGCCGTGATCCCGCAGGGTCCATCGGGGGCGATCGAACCCGCTCCCGCTCCTGCCGTTCCCACCGAGCCGAGGCGGATCGACCTGCAGCGCAAAGCAGGGCCTGCCCGGTCTCCCGCACCGACCCCGGCCCACTCGCTCCAGCGAACCGCGTCCGACTCAGGCCGGCCCGCCGCACTCGGCATGGAGTCCGAGCCGGATGCGCTCCAACGCTCCGCAGATACTGCACCGCTCCTCCTTGATTCGGGTCCCGCGCTGACTGCCGGAATCGAAGACCGCCCACTGGTCGGGGACGACTCCGGCCTTCCGCACATTGCTCCGCCCGAATCCCTCGTCGCACAGCGCGACTCAGATTCACTGATCGAGCTGCCGATGCGTTCCGAGTCGCAAGCTCCCTCACTGTCGCTCGGCTCCTCGCCGAACCTGCAGCGGTCGCCTCAGCCGGACCCGGCTCCGAGTCCGCGCTCCGATCAGCCGTTGGAGGTGGCCAGCGGGCCGGCCGCGCCGCTTCCGGTTCGGCCCGTGTCACTGCCGTTCGCGGTGCAGCGCATGCTGATCGGCGACCACACGGCCAGCGCGAACCCAGCGGTTCCGTCGCCGGCCTCCGTCGCCTCATCACACCTTCCCTCGCTACTCGCCTCAACCGATCCGCCCGAGCGGCGTGAGCTGCCCGTCGTGGCTCGTCTGTCGACCTCCGTCGGGAGCCCGGCTCCGGCACTGACCCCCGCCGTGCAGCGGTCTGCTGAGTCGACCTTTCCCCTGCTCGGGGACACGGGCCTTGCCGCGTCGGTCGCGTCCGAAACGCCGACCGGTGAGCTCGGCCCTCAGCTCGGCGAGTCGGGCCTCAGCGCTGAGATGCCTCTCGCGGCACCTGCGCTCGAGCCCGAAACCGCGCCGCTCATCGGGACTGCGGGACTCGCCGCGCCGATCGTCCAGACCGGCCGGGAAGAACCGCAGGCGGCCATGCCGATTGCGCCGCGCCGACCCGATCAGCCGCTCTCCGGTTCGCCCGGCACGCGCCACGTCCAACGACTCGGCCTCGGCTCACCGCTGAGCGGTCCCTTTGCCAGCCCGGCCCCCATCGTGCAGCGGTTCAGCGTGCCGCCCTCCGGCCCCACTGCATCGCGGCCGCCCGTGCCGGACTCCCTCACCGCTCAGGCGTCGTTGCAGCGCATCGATGACGCGCCCCCGGGTCTCGGCATGCCCGCGACCGTTCCGCTCGGCCTCGGCATGCCGGCCACTCCCCTGGCGCCACCCGACCCGGCCTCAGCCCGGCCGCTCCCGCCGCCGGTCATGGTCATGCGCAGTGCCTCGACGGCGGAGGCGCTGCCGTCGGTCTCCCGGCCTGTCGAAGCGCCGGAACCGCTCTACTCGCCCGATCCGATGCCGGAAGCGCCGCTGCTCGGCCTGCGGCCCATGGAAGGCGGATTCATCGGGGCCGAGCCTTCGGCGGCAAGCGACTCGCCCGCACCCGAACCGCGCGCCAGCGAGCCCGGGTCGGCCGTCGCACAGCGGTCCACGTGGTCATACATGCCGACACCACCTCCCTCAGCGGACTTCTCGCTGCCGGACTCGTTGCCCGCCTCAGTGGGGACGACGAGCGCCGCCGCTGCTCCGTTCACACCGCCCGTCGCGCAGCGATCCGCCTCGCCCGCAACGGGTCCGGTGGCACTGGCCCCCGAGCCGTCCGAGCCGTTGCCGGTCGCGGCGGCTCCGGTTTCGCTCCAGAACATGCCAGCGCCATCCGTGTCGCTGCAGACGATGACCGAGGTGACGCCACTCCCGGTCGAAACGGTTGTCCAGCGCGTCGCCGCTCCCCCGCCTTCCATCACGGTGCAGGCCGTCGACGCGGCCCCCACGCCCGCCGCCCCGGCGACGGCCGGGGCCGCTCCCGCCGCGGATCCCGCTGCGCTGCTCGCCGTCCTGTACGAACCGCTCGTGCGCCGCCTGCGAGCCGACCTTCGGGTCGACCGTGAGCGGCGCGGCCGACTGACCGACCTTTGAGGACTGGAGGACCGCCGTGCCCGCTGACATCCACGCCGTGGCCGTGAGTTTCGTCGTGAGCATCGACGACGAGGACCTGGGCTCCTTCAACAGTTGCGACGGGCTCGGCTGCGAGATCGTCATGGAGCAGCGCGAGGAAGGCGGCAACAACGGCTACGTCTGGCAGTTGCCGACCAGGATCAAGTACTCCAACGTGAAGCTCAGCCGCCCCCTCACCGAGCAGAGCGCGAAGATCGCGGCATGGTTCGGCTCCATGGCGTCCGGGATCGAGCGCAAGACCGCGACGATCGAGGCGCGCACCGCCGAAGGCAAGGTCATCGCCCGGTGGGCGCTGGTCGACGTGGTGCCGGTGAAGTGGAGCGGGCCGCAGCTCTCGCTCGACAGCGCGAAGGTCGCGATCGAGACGCTGGAGCTGGCGCACCACGGTTTCCTCGCGCCGGGGTCGGGGGGCTGACATGGGCGGGTCACCGGTCACGTTCACCGCGCCGGGCTCGGCGGCGGGCGATCAGTCGAATCTGCAGCACGCGTACCTGGAGCTGCGCGAGCCGCCGTCCGACGGGGGGACGGCGACGCCGAGCAACGAGACGCTGGGCACGATCGAGTTCCAGTTCAATCCGAAGGAGCTCTCGCTCTCCAAGAACGCCAAGTGGAAGCGGGAGGCGCAGCGGAACGCCGAGCGGTCGGGTCCGCCGGAGTTCACCGGGTCCGACCCGTGCAAGTTGAGCGTGGAGATGTTCCTCGACGCGACCGCCGCGATGGACGACTCGGTGGTCAAGGCCGTCGAGAAGCTGTTCTCGTGCGTGGTGCCCACGGAGAAGAGCCTGTCGAACGACAAGGGCTCTCCGCCGTGGGTGATCTTCCATTGGGGAGGGTTGACGGCGTTCCCGGCGTTCGCCAGCGAGGTCGCCGCGAAGTACACGCTGTTCACGCCGAGCGGGACGCCGGTGCGCGCGGTGTGCACCGTCAAGCTCGAGGAGATCTCCGGCTCGACGCCGGGCCAGAACCCCACTTCAGGTTCGTTGGAGGCCAGGAGCACGCATGTGGTCGTGGCGGGCGATTCGCTGCCGTCGATCGCGTACCGGGCCTATGGGGACCCGAACCGGTGGCGGCTCATCGCCGAGGCCAACGGGATCGACGACCCGGCGCGGCTGCGGCCGGGTTCGCGGCTGCTCGTGCCGGCCGGGGACGGGAGGTAGCCGTGGCGAACGAGAGCTTCGCGAACACGCTGCAGGTGTCGATCAACGGCGCGCCGCTGGCCGCCGACGTCGCCACGATGCTCACGCAGGCGACCGTGGCGGCGAGCCGGAACCTGCCCGATGCGTGCCACCTGCGGTTCCGTGACCCCGAGGCGGTGCTGGTGCGCAAGACGGGTCTGGCGATCGGCGCGAAGGTAGAGGTCGCGGTGCAGTCCGCCGAGCCGGGGAGTCCGCAGCGGCTCATGTCCGGGGAGGTGGTGGCGGTGGAGATCGACATCGACGCCGCCGGGACGTTCATGGAGGTGCGCGGGCTCGATCCGGCGCACCGCCTGTTCCGGGGCCGGCGCGTCGCCGCGTATCCGAAGATGAGTCTGGCGGACGTGGTCCGGAAGGTCGCGTCGCGCGCCGGGCTCCAGGTCGGGGTCATCGACAACGTGCAGGGCTACGGCGACGCCCCCGAGGCCCAGCTCAGCCAGGACAACGTCTCGGACTGGGAGTTCCTGTCGCGCCTGGCCGACCGGGTCGGCGCGCAGGTGACCGCCTCGGACGGGAAGCTGAACTTCCGGCTGCCCGATCCGCCTTCGGGTGCGCCGCCCGAGAACGCCACGGCCGCAAGCAATCCGCTCGTGCTCGAGCCAGGCGTGAACCTGATCGCGCTGCGCGCGGCGGTGTCCGCGGCCGAGCAGGTGCCCGAGGTCAGCGTGCGCGGCTGGAGCGTCGAGCAGAAGCAGGAGCTCACGGCGACGGAGAAGCCGACCACGAAGGGGTCGCAAGTGGACGGCGTGGACCCGGTGGGGATGGCGGGGCGGTTCGGCGCCCCGCCGTATCTCGAGGCGGGGACGAGCCTGGGCACGCAGGGGCAGGTGGCCGCGTACGCGAAGGCGCTGGCGGCCGAGCTGGGCGCGACCGCGGTGGAGCTGGACGGCGTGGCCAAGGGCAACCCGAAGCTCCTGCCCGGGTCGGGGGTGACGCTCGCGAACGTCTCGGATCCGTTCGGCGGCAAGTACACCCTGACCAGTGCCCGGCACGTGTTCAACGAGCATGACGGGTACACGACCGCGTTCACGGTCTCGGGCCGGGCCGAGCGGACCCTGTACGGGCTGACCTCGGGTTCGCCCGGGCCCGCGCCGAACGGGCTGGTCTCGGCGGTGGTCAGCGACGCGCGCGACCCGCGGAAGCTGGGTCGGGTCAAGGTGACGTTCCCCTGGCTGTCGAAGGACTTCACGAGCGCGTGGGCGCGCACGGCCTCGCCGGGCGGCGGGCCGCGGCGGGGGCTGTGGGCGATCCCGGAGGTGGGCGACGAAGTGCTCGTGGGCTTCGCGGACGGGGACCTCGACCACCCGTACGTGCTCGGCGGACTCCACAACGGGAAGGACGACCCGCCGAAGCTCGAGGTGCCCACGGTCGACGATTCGGCGGGGGCGATCGGCGTGCGGGCCTTGGTGTCCCGGGAGGGGCACCGGCTCGAGCTCGTCGACGAACCGTCGAAGAAGGGGATTCTCCTGTCCACAGGGGACGGCAAGCTGCTGCTGAAGATGGACGCCACCGGGCAGGTGCTGGAGCTGAAGTGCTCGGGCCAGGTCAAGGTCTCCGGCGTGGGCGTCAAGATCGACGCCGGTTCGGGGAGCCTGGAGCTCTCCGGGGCGCAGGTGAAGGTCAATGCGCAGCAGCAGGTCGAGGTCACCGCCGGGTCCAGCGTCAAAGTCGCGGGGCAGGCGGAGGTCAAGGTCGAAGGCGCCGCCGTCAAGGTCGCCGGCACCGGGAGCGCCGAGCTGTCGGCGTCCGGGGCGGTCACCGTGCGCGGTGGCGTGGTCCGCATCAACTGATCCACTGCAACCGAGAGGAGGCGGCGATGCCGCCAGCGGCGAGAGTCGGCGACCCGACCGGGCACCCCGGGCTCATCTCGGGCCCGGGCGCGGCCACAGTGCTCATCGGCGGGCAGCCCGCAGCCGTGGTGGGCGACATGCACGCGTGCTCGATGCCTTCCACGCCACCGCATCCGCCCACGCCGATCCTGCCGCCGGGCTGTCCGACGGTGCTCATCGCGGGCAGGCCGGCGGCCCGGATGGGCGACCTCTCCGGGTGCGGCGCACCGATCCTCTCCGGCTGCCCGACAGTCCTGATAGGAGGATGAGATGACCGGCATCGTCGACCCGCCCGCGTTCGTGGGCTCGGGCTGGGCGTTCCCGCTGCGCACAGACGCCACCGGCTCGGTCGCGCTCGTCAGCGGCGAACGCGAGCTCATCGAGAGCATCCACCTGATCCTCGCCACCGCCCCGGGAGAGCGGCCGATGCGCCCCGAGTTCGGCTGCGCCATCCACGATCTCGTGTTCGCGCCGGCCGACTCGGCGACCGCAGGGAAGATCGCCTACGAAGTGCGGGTCGCGCTGACCCGCTGGGAGCCGCGCGTCAGCCTCACGGACGTGGTGGTCACCTTCGACCAGGCCTGGCGCGGCCGCCTGAACATCGCCCTGTCCTACACCGTGCGCGGGGACAACGACCCGCGCAACCTCGTGTTCCCGTTCTACGTCATCGGCTCCCACGACAGCCCCGAGACCCAGGAGGCGGCCCTATGAGCCTGCCAGTGCCCAATCTGGACGACCGCAGGTTCCAGGACCTGGTCGACGAGGCGAAGCGCCTGGTGCAGCAGCGCTGCCCGGAGTGGACCGACCACAACGTCTCCGATCCGGGCGTGACTCTCATCGAGGCGTTCGCGATGATGACCGACCAGCTCCTGTACCGCCTCAACCGGGTCCCGGACCTGCACTACCTGCGGTTCCTCGACCTCATCGGCGTCAAACTGCACCCGCCGACGGCCGCCCGCACCACGGTCACTTACTGGCTCTCGGCCGCCCGCGACCAGACCGTGCCCGTGCAGCGCGGCTCCCAGGTCGCCACCGACCAGTCCGGCGGCACCGAGGCGCCCGTGGTGTTCCGCACCGAGGCCGACCTGGCGATCGTCCCGTGCTCGCTCGCGCTCGTCCTCACCGGAGGCGCGAGCGGGCGGCTCGCCGACCAGACCGACCAGCTCATCTCCGGCGAAGGCGTGCGCTGCTTCCAGGAGGCGCCCGGGGACGACGACTGCATCTACTTCGGACTCTCGAACGCGGTGCCGCGCTGCGCCGTTCAGTTGCGCGTCGCCTGCCACGCCGAGGGCGTCGGCGTCGATCCCGAACGGCCGCCGTGGATCTGGGAGGCCTTCGAC
Organism: Glycomyces lechevalierae; assembly: GCF_027622945.1. Taxonomy (GTDB): domain Bacteria; phylum Actinomycetota; class Actinomycetes; order Mycobacteriales; family Micromonosporaceae; genus Glycomyces; species Glycomyces rutgersensis. The sequence continues at coordinate 77,885 of NZ_JAPZVQ010000020.1, forward strand.
GGCACGACCTGGACGGCCTGCGAGATCGAGTCCGACTCCACCGGCGGCTTCAACCAGGACGGCATCACCGTCGTCCACGTCCCGCCCGGCCACCGCGAAGCGCTCTTGGAGCGCCAGCGTGCGGGCTGGCTCCGCGTGCGCCTCGTGCGCGCCGAGGACCGGCCGTTCTACCGCGACTCGCCGCGGCTCATGACCGCCGTCGCCGCCACGATCGGCGGCACCATCGACGCCTCGCACGCCGGGCTCGTCGCCGACGAGGTCGTGGGGCTCTCCGAAGGCGTTCCGGGGCAGCGCTTCCGGCTCGCGCACCGGCCCGTCGTGACCGGCGGGGAACCGCTCGTCGTCGAGATCGCGGGCGGCGGCGACTGGGAGCAGTGGCACGAGGTCGAGAGCTTCACGGAGTCCGGCCCCGACTCGCGGCACTTCACGCTCGACGCCATCGGCGGCGAGCTCCGGTTCGGCCCGGCCGTGCGCCTCGCCGACGGCACGATCCGCAACTTCGGAGCCGTGCCGCCCAAAGCCGCGCCGATCCGCGTCCCCGCCTACCGCACCGGCGGCGGCAAGGCCGGGAACGTCGCGCGCGGGCTCCTCAACGTGCAGCGCGACCCGATTCCGTTCACGACCCGGGTCGTCAACCGGGGTCCGGCGACCGGCGGCGTCGACGGCGAGTCGGTGGGCAACGCGGCCGCGCGCGGCCCGATGCTGCTGCGCACCCGCGACCGGGCGGTGACCGTGGAGGACTACGAGTACCTCGCCAAGCAGGCCGCCCCGGACGCCGCGCGGGTGCGCTGCGTGCCGGTCCCCGAGCGGCCCGGGGAGATCCGGCTCCTCGTCGTCCCGGACATCGCGCTCGGGTCGAATCCCGTTGTGGCCCAGTTGACTCCGGACGTGGACCTGGTGAACCGGATCGGCTCCTACATCGAGCCGCGCCGCTGCCTCGGCGCCACGGTACGTGTCGGTCCGCCGCAGTACGACGGCGTCACCGTCGTCGCCCAGCTCCGCGCCGCGCCCGGGACCGTCGGGGAAGCCCTGCGCGGGGAGGCCCTGGAAGCGCTGTACGCCTACCTCAACCCCGTCTCCGGCGGGCTCGACGGCACCGGCTGGCCCTTCGGCCGCCCCGTCCAGTCCGGCGAGGTGTTCGCTGTGCTGCAACGGCTCCCGGGTACCGCGATGGTCGAAGACGTGCAGCTCTTCGCGGCCGACCTCGCGACCGGCCGCCGCAGCGGCCCGGTGCAGCGCATCGAGCTGGCCGGTCACGCGCTGGTGTTCTCCTTCCAGCACCAGGTGCGCATCCTGGAAGGGGACGACCGTGCCTCGTAGCGCCGCGCCCGGCCTGCCGACCCCGCAGCCGATCGCCGACCAGCTGCCAGGCGTGCTGGCCGAAGACGACTTCACGCGGCGCTTCACCCAGGCCCTCGACGAGGTCCTGGCGCCCGTCCTGCTCGCGCTCGACGGCTTCGTCGCCTACCTCGATCCTGCGCTGGCCCCGCCGGACTTCCTGGACTGGCTGGCCGGCTGGGTGGCCCTGCCGATCCAGGACCAGTGGACCGTGGAGCAGCGCCGCATCCTGGTCGCCCACGCCGTCGAACTCCACCGCTGGCGCGGCACCCGGCACGGCCTGGCGACGCACTTGCGGCTCCTCACCGGCGGCCAGGTCACGGTCGCCGACAAGGGCGGCACGATCGCTTCGGTCCAGTCCACCGACCCTGTGGGCCAACCGGTCTCGCCGCACGTCACCATCACCGTCACGGTCAGGAACCCCTCCCTTCTGGACGAGTCGCGGCTGCGGGCCGCCGCCGCCGAGCACGTACCGGCCCACGTGCCGTTCACGCTCCGCATCGAGCAGTCCCGGGAACTCCCATGAGAGCACCCGGGACGAGCGACGGACTCAGCCGTTCAGAGCGGCCGCGATCATGACGAACAACAGCACGATCCCCGCCGCGATCCCGGCCCATCCCTCCCAGCCGAGGCCGTACAGCGTTCGCCTTTCGGGAGCCTCCCGGATCGCCATTTGAGGGCCCGGCTGCGTGGCCGGTGCTCGGAACTCCGGGACGAATCCATAACGGGCCCATTGAGCGAGCCGGGCCCGCTCCTGCCGGTGCTCTTGAGAACGCCGGAAGTACTGGCTCGACACCGGCATGCCGAGCAGTACGACTGCGGCCGTGAGGAAGGCGAGCGTCACGATGGCGATGCCGTTCATCAGCCACTGATGCCAGGCGACGCCGGTGAAGGCCTCCGACAACGGGATCAGGCCGGCGACGGCGATCGCGAGTCCGCCGAAGACCCACGACAGGACGCGCGCGGCGGGCCGGCCGAACGCGTCCAAGAACGCCAGCAGGATGAACAGGGCCGCCCCGATCAGCGCGAGACCGGCGGTCAGGGCGAGCCCGAACACCGCCAGCGCGCCGCCGTCCGGAGTCCGGGCGATCTCGGTGTAGTGGCGCTCGTACTGGGGCATGGCGAACATCGTCGCGATCATGGCCGCGAGCCAGAACGCGGCGGCGCCTCCCAGCAGGTAGGTCGCGGCGAGCACGCTGCGGGGGCGTTCGGGCGCGGCCTGCGGTTGCGGCGCGGGCGTGGCGCCGATGAGGCCGGTCATGACGCCACCGAACCTTTCGCGCGGCGCGGGCGGCGCCACGTCAAGTACCCGCCGAACGCGAGCCAGGCGAACACCGGCAGTCCCGTGAGGACGTAGAACCACGGGTTCGACAGCGGAGAAGCGGGCTGCGGGAACGGATCCCACGGCGGGCGTTGCGTGGTCTGACCGCCGAGCCACACCAGGTTCGCGCCCTCCTCGGATGCCGGTCCGAGCAGCGCCTGTTCGACCGCCGCGTCGAGTTCGGGATGCTCGGCGTCGAACGCCTCGGCGCCGAGCTCGTCCTCGGGGACGTCGCTGAAGTTCACGCCGCCGTAGACGTACACGTACGTCACCAGGTAGTTCCCTTCCTGTGTGGTGCGCTCGACTTCGAATTCGCCTTCGGTGTAGGACTGCACGTACCGGTCGAAGACCTCCTCCGGATCCCATGGGGTGCGCGAATACCAGGCGCTGGCGTCTCCTGAGTCGATGACGTCGCTGAACGCGGTGGTGTGCGTCAGGCTGCGGTCGCGGAACCATTCGGCGGCGACACGGCTGGCGTAGACGCGGCGCAGGTCCGCGTACTCGGGCGCGGTGTTGATCGCCTCCTCGAGCTCGGGCAGGATCATGTCGCGGTAGATCTGCTCGTTCGCTTGAGTGTCCGATTCGGACTGACCGGTGCAGCCGCCCACACCGCCGACCCCGGCCGTCTCGAGGTACTCGGTCTCCATCTTCACTTCGAGCGGCGCGTCCAGGATGAACAGCTCGTCGTCGTTCTCGTGCACGACGGCGGGTTCGGGGACGATCCACTGCCGCATCGAGATGCACTTCGTCTCGCCCTGCAGCGCTTCCCAGTACTGGGCGCCCAGGTCGGAGTCCGGGTGGATGAAGTCGGCCACGGACTTCTTCATCTGCAGGTCCGCCTCCAGTAGGACCCTCCCGGCGTCGGTCTTGCCGAACTCGGCGTCGATGATCCGGTCGGGCTCGTCCGGGTTGAGGTTCACGGTGAAACTCGATGGGTGGAGTGCGAGCCAGGTGAAGAACGAGTCTGAGGCGAGTTGCGCGGACTCCTGGCCGCCGTAGGAGACTTCGACGCCTTCAGCCGGGTCGACTTGGTACGCGTAGTCGACGCCGCTGCCGAGGCCGCCGTCGTACGTGTCGGACACGTATCGCAGTTCCAGGGTCGAGAAGTCCACGCCGCCAAGTGGATCGGTGGCCATGTCGGCGTCTTCAGCGCTCTCGAAGCCTCGTTCCTCCGCGAGTCCTTGAGCGGTCGCATCGCTGACGGCGGCTTCCTCCTCTGAACTCGGCGACTGTGCGATGGCGTCGGCCGATGGGTTGTCGGCCGCATAGTCCCCCTCGCTCGCCAACGCGCCTGGGAGCGGCGGAGGCGGGCCCGATGGAACACCGCCGCCGGTGGCGGAACCGGATTCGTCATCGGGCGGATAGTTCCTGTTCGGGTGCGGCCTGGGCTCTCCCACCGCTGGAAGTTCAAAGGTCTCGACCGTGATGCCCGCGTACTTCGCCTCGGCGAACAGCGCCTGGAGCGTTTCGATCTGTTTGGGGGTCTGCCTCGCCAGGAAGTAGAAGCTCACGAGGGGCGTCCCTTCCTCGAGCGCCAGATCCAGGCGTGACCTGATCTGCTTCTTGGTCCAGTCGCCGGACTTGACCTCCACGATGTGGACGATCTTGCCTGAGGCGTCCCTCAGGAAGAAGTCGAAGCGCTTCAGGCTCCCCTCCTTGAACGTCGCGTCATGTTCGTACCCCTGGGCGGCGAACTTCTCAGCGGCGCCGATCAAGGACTCCCCTTCACCGCCCTGCGAATTGTTGTCGAGGGGCGTCACGTACCCCCGTAGCCAGCGGTAGAACAGCTCCTCGCGGCGATCGGCGTCGAAGTTCCCCCAGTCCAGGTATTTGTTGAGGCCGTATTCGACCCATCGTGAGAGGACGTGTTGGATGGTGCCGATCGGGTATTTCGATTGCGGCTCTTCGTCGTAGATCTTGGCGATGGCCGCCCAGTCGTACTTCTGGTCGTACCAGGTGATGTAGTCGTCGCCCATGCCGACCGCGGCCGAATCACCGTTCGGTTCGTCGTAGAGCGAGGAGTGCCAGACCAGTTCGTCGAGCCAGAAGCCGACCGAGTCGTACGGGTAGTAGACCGTCTGCTGCCACGGGGCGGCAATGCCGGCGCCGATCTCGTACGGTTCGACGGGGTACGGCTGCTGGCTCTGTGCAGGGGCCGCTCCGAGGTACACCAGCAGCAGCGCCACCACCGCGCTGAAGGCGGCGGCGCGAGCGAGCGGTCGACCATTCCTGTTGCGGTGTCTTCGGTACAGCGGTTTCGGGCCGGTGGGCCCTGGAAGTTCGGTCATGCGCTCAGGGTCATGGGCGCCGTCATGAAACGGTCCCTCGTCGATCACTGCCCGGTGCCCGGCGCCCGTGATCACTCCGGTTCGCCACTGGCCGAAAGTCACCGAGAGCAGAGCTTGCAGCGCCTGGTCGTAGTAGTCACCACCGCTTGACCAGGGTGTGGGTCGGGCCGCACGATCGGGTGGGGCCAGGCCCACTCCTGTCCTGAACCCCTGGGCATGGCCGTGTCGGTGGGGCACAGTCGAGTCCTGTCCGGTTGACGCGACAGGGCGCCGGCAGTGGTCGGTGGCCAAGGTGTGGAAGGGAACTGCGATGCGGCGAGTGGTGTCATGGGCGGCGAGGGTCGGGACGGGGATCGTCCGCGCGGGCGAGGTGACGGCCGCGAGTTTCATCGTTCCGGCCATCTGGGCGCTGGGGGTGATGGCCTGGCTCTGGTTCGGTCGGACGTACGCGGAGTTCTTGGTGCCGTTGGGGTTCGCGTCTGTGAGCACTGTGGTGCTGGTCGGGCCGGTGGCCCGGCGGTTCAGGTCGTTCCCCGCTCGCTGGGCCGGCATCGACGTGCCCGTCGTGTACCGGTGGCGCGGGCCGGTCGTGCAGTTGTCCACGGGGCAATGGTGGAACGGGTTCTCTTATCAGCGCAGCCGGGAGGAAGCGCTCGCCGACCAGCGGGAGCGAAGCCGGTGGAGCCTCGCGGAGTTCTGGCGCGACGTCCGGTTCGTCGCGATCGCGCCGTTCACCGCCGGAGCGGTCGCCGCCGTACCCGTCGCAGGGATCATCGTCGCCGCCTTCGCGATCGCGCAGCCGCCGTCGCTTTCGCGCCTGGGTACCGCCCTGGCCTTGCAGCCGTCGCCCCTTTGGCATCCGGTCGGAGCCGTCGCGTTCGCCATCGCGGTCGTGACCGCTCCGTACGCATGGAAAGCAGCCATCCCGCTGGCGGTCCGGTTCCTCTCGTCGCCGCAGACCGATCTGGCGCAACGGGTTGAGGAGCTGACGGCGCAGCGGACGGAGGCGACCGCAGCTCAGGCCGCCGAGATCCGCCGCATCGAGCGCGACCTGCACGACGGCGCGCAGGCGCGGCTCGTCTCGCTCGGCCTGGCGCTGGCGACCGCGGAGAAGATGATGGAGACCGATCCCGCAAAGGCCAAGGCGCTCATGCGGGAAGCTCGCACCGGCGCCGCGGCGTCCCTTGAGGAGCTGCGCGAGCTGGTCCGCGGCATCTGCCCGCCGGTCCTCACCGAGCGCGGCCTCGTCGAGGCCGTCCGCGCCCTCGCCTTGGACAGCCCGCTGGAAACGCTGGTCGAAGCCGAAGGCGGCGAACGGTTGGACGCGCCGATCGAAGCGGCGGTGTATTTCGGCGTCTGCGAGCTCATCGCCAACGCCGCCAAGCACGCCCGTGCCGATCGGGCGGTCGTCGGCATCGCCGTCGATGACGGGAACGTCGTCGTCCGGGTCCTCGATGACGGCCGCGGTGGCGTCGTCGAACGCGCGGGAGGCGGGCTCGACGGACTGCGTCGGCGGCTTTCGGTCTTCGACGGCACCTTGGAGGTCCACAGTCCGGTCGGCGGGCCGACCCTCGCCACTATGGTGGTGCCGTGCGCATCGTCGTAGCCGAGGACCTGTACCTGCTGCGCGAGGGCATGGTCCGCTTGATCGAGGCGTACGGGCACGAGGTGGTCGCGACCGCGACCTCCGGGCCGCAGACCCTCGCCGCGCTGCTGGAGCACCGGCCGGACGTGGCCGTGATCGACGTCCGGATGCCGCCGACCCAGTCCGACGAAGGACTGCGCGCGGCGCTGGCGGCCCGCCGCGAACACCCCGGCCAGCCCGTGCTGATCCTGTCCCAGCACGTCGAACAGCTCTACGCCCGCGAACTGCTCTCCGACGGCGCCGGAGGCGTCGGCTACTTCCTCAAAGAGAGCGTGTTCGACGCCGACCAGTTCTTCGACGCACTCGAACGCGTCGCCGCCGGCGGCACCGCCATGGACCCGGCCGTGATCGCCAAGCTCTTGTCAGGAGGCCGGTCGAACCGGCGCCTCGCCGCCCTCGGCGAACGCGAGCACGACGTGCTCGCCCTCATGGCCCAGGGTCTGTCCAATCAGGCCATCGCGACCCGGCTGTTCTTGAGCGACAGCGCGATCAGCAAGTACACGACCTCGATGTTCGCCAAGCTCGGCATCACCGACGACGACTCCCACAACCGCCGCGTCCTCGCCGTCCTCGCCTACCTCAATGAGCCGGACGAGTGAAGCCCGCTTCGAGGGTGTGGAGGGTGACGGTGCCTCCGCCCAGCATCTCGGCCTTCTGGTGGAGGCGCTCGACCACCGCGGTGGTCGGGCGGCCGTAGACGTCGATGGCGCGCAGGCGGATCAGCGGGGCGAAGGCTTTGAACTTGGGTCCGCCGAGCGTCATATGGAGTTCCATCGAGTCCGAATCAGGGTGAACGGCCAGGACGGACATCGTGGATTCGGCCTCGTCGATGCAGCAGTGGTACGCGATCAGCTGCGGCTCGCGCTCCTCGACGAATGCCGCCAGGTCGCGCATGCCCTCGCGCACCTCTTCGAGGCTGCCTTCGAGGATGTCGGAGCGGTCGACATAGTAGATCGGGTCCGTCATGCCGCCGAGCCTAGCGACGATCGCCCCGTGAGCGGCTCGAACCGTTCGATTGGGTCGGCAGCAGGGTGCGGCCGGAGTCGGTCAGGTGGGGTGGACTCCCAGTTCCGCGAGTACCTCTCGGTAGCGGGCGAGGGCGTCGGCGGCTGCGGCGCGGTCGCCGTGGCGTTCGTGGGCTTCGATGAGGAGGCGCCAGGCGGCGTCGTTGAAGCGGTGGACGCCGACGCTGCGGCCCGCGGCGGCCAGCGCTTCGCCGACGTCGCCGCGACGGAGTTCGAGGCGGGCGAGGTCGGCTGCGGCGGAGGAGGCGGCGAGGCGGAGGCGTTCGCGTTCGCCGACGACCCATTCGGCCGCGCCGTCTTCGGGGAGGAGGTCGCCGCGGTAGGCGTCGGAGGCCCGGCGGAGGATCGCGGCGGCGGTGTCGTCGTCGGGGGCGCTGCGGGCGAGGCGGGCGGCTTCGCGGACCGCGACCACGTCGCAGTAGCCGTCGGCGGGGAGCGCGAGTCGGTAGGCGTCGCCTTCGCGGGTGAGGAAGCGGAAGACGCCGCGTTCGGCATCGGGTTCGATGAGCTTGCGCAGGCTGCACATCGCCACGTGGAGGCCGTGGGTGGCGGCGCGCGGGGTGGCTTGGGGCCAGAGGGCGTCGATGATGGCTTCGCGGTGGACGGGGCGGCCGGCGTTGACGGCGAGGAGTCGCATGAGCATGCGCACCTTGGGTTTCACGGCGGAGAGGTCGACTTCGGCGCCGTCGCGTTCAAGGCGGAAGCCGCCGAAGCAGGTGACGGAGAGGGTTTCCGGGGCCGAGGGGCGGAGGGCCGGGGCCGGTTCGCCGAGCCACGAGTCGACGAGGTGGACGGGGTAGCCGCAGTGGCCGGCGGCTTGGCGGGCGCGGGCGACCAGGTTCGGCGGGTGACCGGCGGCGACGGCGGCCGCGACGTAGACGAGGGGCTGGGCGCCGCCGACGCCGCAGCGGCGCACCAGGTCCGCGGCGCGTTCGATCTCGGTCTCGACGCCGGGCATGCCGGCATGGGCGGCCGCGACGGCGTACATCGCCTGCGCCCAGGCGGCGGGCACGGCCGCGTCGAGGGCGCGGAAGCCGTCGGCGAGGTCGGCGAGGGTGGAGAGGTCGGGGTCGCCGCTGCCGAGGCGGGCGAGCCAGGAGCATCCGGCGGCGAGGAGCGCTCCCCAGAGGTCGCCGTCGCGTTCGCATTCCTCAGCGACGCGGAGGGCGGTCTTGGCGGCGTCCTGGGTGCCGTTGAGCGCGATGGCGGCGCGGGCGGCGCGCGCGAGCCACGGCAGGCGTTCGGCTTCGGCGGCGGCGATGGCGCGGGAGAGCTCCCGGAGACCGCGGTCGCCTTGGGATTCGAGGAGGGCGAGGACGGCGTCGCCGAGCGGCGCGATGACGGCGGCGGGTCCGGCGTCGCCGGGTGTGCTGTCGCGCAGGAGGGTTCCGGCGGCGGGGAGGTTTCCGGCGAGGAGGTGCGCGAGGAGGGCGACCATGCGGCCGTGCGGTTCGGGCATGCGGTCTTCGGCCGCGGCGGCGACGAGAGCGGGGTGGGCCTGGGTGGCGGCGCGGAGCCAGGTGCGCCAGTCGCCGCCGGGCCGGGCGGGGCCGGGCAGCCAGACGCGGGCCGCGGAGGCGGCGTGGCGGCCGTGGGCGCGGCCGGCTTCGTCGGGCGAGAGCGCTTGGGAGCGTTCGAAGCACTCGACGGCTTCGGCGATGCGGCCGCGGCCGAGGCGGTTGCGGCCTTCGGCGAGGACCATCCAGGGGTCGTCGGCGACGAGCCAGGACGGCAGGAGGTCGCGCCAGGCGTCGAAGTCGTCGCCGGTGATCTGGGGGCCGAGGAGGTCGAGGAGTTCGCGCACCGCGGGCCAGTCCTCGGCGCGGGCGAAGCTGCGGGCCGCTTCGACCAGGGCCCCTTCGGTTTTGACGATCTCGGCGGCGGCCGCGTGGAGGCGGCGGGCGGCGGCGCCGCCGTGGCGGTCGGCGAGGACCGCGGCGAGGTGCGAGCGCATGGCCTCGTGGAACCGGTAGGTGTGGCCGCCGTCCGGGGTGGTGACGAAGACCTGGCGGCGGTGCAGTTCGGCGAGGTGCGCGGCGGCGTCGTCGATGCCGAGGAGCCGGTCGCACCGGTCGGCGGTGGCGACGTCGAAGACGCTGATGCGGGTCACGAACGACAGGAGCGGCGCGGGGAGCTCGGCGAGGACGATGCGGCTCATGTAGGCGTGGGCGAGCGAGGCGCGGCCGGTGAGGGCCGCGACGGCCGAGCGGCGCTCGGTGAGCGGTCTTCCCTTGGTGGACAGGTGGAAGAGGTGGAGTCCGGCGGCCCAGCCGCCGAGGCGGCGCTCCAGGACGGCGATGTCTCCGGCGGGCAGGGGCTCCTGGTAGTTCTCGCGCAGCAGCAGGTCGATCTCCCAGGAGCGGAAGCGGAGCTGGTCGGCGTCGATGAACCGCAGGTCGGTGAGTTCGTGCCGGGCGAGGTTGACGCCGGGGAGGCGGCGGGTGGCGACGGCGAGGCTGCACTGCTCGGGCAGTTCGCACAGCAGCCGGTCGAGGACGCGCTCGGCGGCGGTCTCGTCGAGGTAGTGCACGTCGTCCAGCACGAGGAGGGTCGCTCCGGTCAAGGCGCGCAGGCGGTTCCAGAGGCGGTCCGGGGGTTCGGCCGGGTCGGGGGCGGCGGTGAACGGCATGAGGGCCCGGTGCAGGTCCGCGGTGAACTCGTCGGGGTCGGCGTGGGCCGGGTTGAGGCCGAGCCAGGCCGTGCCGCCCGGGAACGAGCGGGCGTGCTGCGCGAGCAGGGTGGACTTGCCGAATCCGGCCGGGGCGGTGATGACGGCGCGGCGCACCGGCCCGGAGCCGTCGTTGAGCTCGGCGAGCAGCCGCGGCCTGGCCACGCTCGACGACGCAGGGATAGCAGCCATGACGAGTCACCTCCCGTGCCCGCCCAGGGCACTGTCCCCCACAACGCTGACGCGCGGGCTTTGCCGTGAGTCCGCGCTTGCATCAATGATGGCGCATCGGGGCGGTGATCGCTTCCCCCGATGTGTCCACAAGGGCGTCGTTCCTTCGGCTGTTCCACGTCTGTGACGTCGGGTGTCGCCTGGTGCGGGCGGCGTGATCGGCGGCGGCTCGGTGCTGGAGTGGCGGCCGATGCCTGCGGCTACCCTCGGCGCATGTTCCCGTTCTTCCGGCTCCCGTCCGACTCCCCTTTGGCCGCAGCAGTTTCCGAGGACTGGGGTCTGCTCCCGCTGCGCGTGCCGACCGGCTGGACCGTCGTCTACAACGAGCTCTCGGCTCGGCGCCTGCCGGACGGCAGAGTGGAGGCCAACGACTCCGAGGACCTGTACTGGGCGCGCACGACGCTTCGGGATCGGGAGGTCAACCTCGACGCCGGCTGGTACGGCGGCCACGGCTTCCGCGTCGTCGTCCTCGATCCCGACTGGGAGCACCAGCGCGCCTCGCACACCACCCGCGACCTCGGCGAACTCGTCGCCACCCTGGAGGCGTGGATGCACGTGATCGCGCAGCGAGGGGAACTCCCCCGGCCCGAAGCCGACTTCGCCCCCTGAAGTGGACGCAGGACGGGATAATCGGTGCCGAACCGAGGAGGGCGCGATGATCATCAACGTGGACCGTTCGAGCGTCGCGATGGGCGACGATGTCAACCCGCACGCCGAGACGATCGACCTGCCGGAGTCGAGCACGATCGCCGAAGCGGTCGCCTATCTGCGGCAGCGCAACTTCCTGGCGCTCATCGCGAGCGGGCGGGCGACGTGGCTCCTCGAGGTGAACGGCAGGCCCGCGGCCGTCATCGCGCAGCAGTGGGCCGAGCCGAAGTTCGCGATCGACCCGTCCGACACGCTCGGCTCCTTCGGCGACCAGGTGTCGCTCATGTTCAGGTACCGCGCGCAGATCGACCCCGACGACCTCTACGACACGCTCACCGGCGACTGACGACGCCCGCGGTCAGCCGACCCATAGGAACAGGACCGCGAGGCTCGCGGCGGCGCCCGCGAAACAGGCCGCGGCCGTTCTCGGACTCGGCGGGGCCGTCCCGGACGTGCGGCTGCCCAGCATCGAGTCGAGCTGGTCGCGCAGTTCCGCGTTGAACGCGAGACCGGCCGCGAGGATCAGCGCCGAAGGCAGCGCGTAGATCACGGTGTAGCCGACGAGGACGGTCACCGCCGCCGGGGCGGGGATCTCGGCGGCGATGAGGCGTTCGACCGCCAAGACCATCGGGAACGCGTTGGGCAGGTCGCCGAGGGTGGCGAGCACGCCGAACGGCAGGGCGCTCCAACCGTTGACCCAGGGCGGCAGCGCGTAGCCCTTGCGCTCGCGCGGCCTGAGCCGCCGCACTCCCATCACGACCAGCGCCACCGCGAGGCCGGCGAACAGCAAGCGGCGCAGCCAAAGGGTGAATCCTTCGAGCAGCGAGTCCGCGAACGAGAGTCCGAAGTAGAACACAAGGGCGAAGCACAGGAACGACGCCGCCGCTCCGAGCATGAACATCCAGCCGGTCGGCGCAGGTCGCCTCGCGCCAAGGAGGATCACGATGACGATCCAGATCGTGGCGGTGTTCACCGAGTCGAGCAGCGCCAGGCCCGTCAGGCCCCACAGCAGTCCGGCGGTCACCGGGTCCCACTCCGTTCCTTGCGGCCCATGCGCGTTCCCTCCCGGACCGCGGCGCGCTCGCCGCGAGTCGTCCCATCGGCGGCCCCGCGCCGCCCGCCCGCACAGTACCTTCCGTCCCGGCCGATCCGCCTACGGCAGGACGGGACCGAGCCAGGTCGCGAGGGCGGTCCGAAGCCTGTCCAGGTCCGGCACTGTCTCGGGGCGGGCGAGCCAGGCGACGTGACCGTCCGGACGGATCAGGACGGCGTCGACATCGGCGCCGGTCGACCGGGCCCTGGCGAGGTCGATCCGGTCGCTCCGGTCTCGGTGGCGCGTGCGGCGAGCCGTCGTTCCACTTCAGACTTCATGATGACGAGCAGGTAGGGGTGACCTGCACGTCGACTCCGGCGAGGCGCAGTTCGCAGGCGAGCATGAGCCCGGTGGGCCCGGCGCCGGCATTCACCACTTGGGTCTCGTTCGTTGTGCGGCTCATGGCGGTTCCGTTCGGGGGCGTGGCGGCGTCGTTCATCGGCGGCTGATCCGGTGGGTGTCGGCCATCGCGTGGAGTTTGTCGGGGTTGCGGATCGCGTAGAAGTCGGTGATCTTCCCGGCGGCGGTGACGAGCAGGAAGACGCCTTCGAGGCGGTCTTCGACGTACGCGGCGATCGCGGGCGCGCCGTTGCAGTTGACGGTCGCGATGCGCAGATCGGAGGTGAATCGTCGCTTGTGGAAGATGTCGAGGACGGCCGCGGCGACCCTCTCGGCGCCGACGAGGGGCTTGCGCGAGGCGGTGGCCTTGCCGCCGCTGTCGGCGGTCCAGACCGCGTCCGGGGCGAGCAGGTCCAGCAGGCCTTCGAGGTCGCCCGTGGCGGTGGCGGCCATGAACCGCTCGGTGATGCGCTCGGTCTCGGCGGCGTCGACGGGCGCGAAGCGCTTGCGCCGCGACTGCACGTGCCGCCGGGCGCGGTGCGCGGTCTGGCGCACCGCGGCGGCGGACTTGCCGACCGCCGCGGCGATCTCCTGGAGCTCGAAGCCGAACACCTCATGCAGCACGAACACCGCGCGCTCGTCCGGGGTGAGGGTCTCGAGGACGACGAGCATCGCCATCGACACCGATTCGGCGAGAACGGCATCGGAGGCCGCGTCGCGCTCATCGAGCAGGAGCGGTTCGGGCAGCCAGGGCCCCACGTAGTCCTCGCGGCGGCGGCTCCTGGCCCGCAAAGCGTTGAGGGCCTGGCGGGTCACCAGTCTCGCCAAGTACGACTTGGTGTCCCGCACCTCCGAAAGGTCCACTTGCGACCAGCGGAGGTAGCCGTCCTGGAGCACGTCGTCGGCTTCGGTGGCCGAGCCCAGGATCTCGTAGACGATCGTGAACAGCAGCGGCCGCAGGAGCGTGAACCGCTCGGCGTGCTCGACGGTGCTCGTGTCTCGGCTGGTGCTCATGCGGTCCTCGCGCTCGCTTCCTTCGGGGCGACGGCGCGCGGACCGCCCTTGATCCAGATCATCGCGCCCGGCTTGCGGGACTCCAGGCGGATGCGTTTGGCGATGACGAAGCGACAGGTCATCTCTTTGATGAACGCGCCCAGGCGGCCGCGGATGAAGAAGTCCACCGTGGAGTCGTCCTTGCGGCCGAGCTGGCGAATGCCGTCGCGGCGGCCGAGGCTGACGCACGCGCCGGTGAACGCCAGGTCGATCACGGGCGGTTCAGTGCCGGCGATACGGGCCAGCACCGTGTCGGCGGCCAGCGCGCCGAGCGGGCCGGCGGCGTATCCGCTCATCCGCAGGGCGCGGCCGGAAGGCGCGGCGCAGTCGCCCGCGGCCACGATCCGCTCGTCGTCGAGGCTGGTCAGCGTCTCGTCGGTGATCAGGCGGCCGAGTTCGTCGGTGCGCAGGCCGCTCGCGGCGGCCAGGCCGGGCACGGCGAAGCCGGCGGTCCAGATCGTCAGGGCGCTGGGTCGCTCGGTGCCGCTGTTCAGTACGACCGCCTCGGCCTGAACCTCGGTGACGTTGTCGCCTTCGATCACGGTGACGCCGTTCCTGTTGAGCCACTTGGCGACGTAGCGCCGTCCGGGCTCGCTCAGATAGGGCGCGAGGGTCCGTCCGCACACGACCGTGACCGTGCGGCCCTGCTCGGCGAGTTCGGCGGCGATCTCGATTCCGGTGAGGCCGCCGCCCACGACGGTGATCGGGGCTGTCTGCGGGAGCGCCTGGAGTTCGCCGCGGAGGCGCCGCGCGGGTTCGAGTTCGGCGATGTCGTAGGCGAACTCGGCCGCGCCGGGCACGGAGGCGGGGGTCGCGCCGGTGCTGCCGACGGCGTAGACGAGGTGGTCGTAGTCGAGGGCGCGGCCCGAGGCGAGATGCACGGTGCGGGCGTCGGCGTCGATGCGTTCGGCGCTGTCGACGACGAGTTCGACGTCTTCGCCGAGCAGGGTGCCGTAGTCGATGACGGCGTCGCCGGTGCCGGCCGCGAGCTGGTGGAGCCGGATCCGCTCGACGAACTCGGGGCGCGGGTTGACGAGCGAGACGTGCACGTCGTCGCGTTGGAGGAGGCGGTTGGCCGCGATCGTTCCGGCGTAGCCGCCGCCGATCACGACGATCTTCTCGGGTGTCACTGATGCGATCATGCCCCCAAGACACCGCCGCCGGGCGCCGTGTGACACCCGATGACCCGCGTCACACGGAAGCGGGACGGGCGCCGCGCTGGTCCGCGCGACGCCCGTTGTGCAACTAGGAGCGTGTCTCAGTTGGCGGGCTTCTTGTAGCAGGTGATGGCTGCGGCGAGGGCGAGGAACCCAGGCCGACGCCCCGTGCGGCGATGGCCGCCCCGCCTGGCGACGGGATCCTGCACCTTCCGACCGAGCTCGAACAGAAGCTTGACAGTGCTACTTGTTTCAGTCATGATTGAAATCAGTAGCGCTGAGAGGTCCTTGGAGGGCGAGCATGACCTGGCAGACCGAACGAGTGGACTTCAACAGCCTCGGCACTCGATGCGCCGGTGACCTGTACTTGCCGGATTCGCAGGATCCAGTGCCGGGACTGGTCCTGGGGCACAGCGGTGTGATGGTCAAGGAGGCGCTGGCGGCGTTCGCGCCGTATTTCGCGCGGGCCGGGTTCGCGGTCCTGGCCATCGACTACCGCACCGTCGGCTCCAGCGGCGGCGAACCGCGGGGGCAGGACCACCCGCAACGCCAGGTGGAGGACTTCCGCAGCGCGATCTCCTACCTCCAAACCCGCCCCGAGGTCGACGCCGACCGGATCGGTCTGTGGGGGGTGAGCATCGGCGGATCGGTCGCCGTGCAGGCGGCGGTCCTGGACCGGCGCGCGACATGCGTTGTCGTGCAGAGCCCGAGCGTGTGGGACGGATGGCGCTATCTCGAACGGATGCTCGGCCGCGCCGGATTCCGGGCGTTGCGCGACCGCCTGGACGAGGATTGGCAGCGCCGCTTCGACGGCGAGGAGAGCGCCCGCGTGCCGCATCTGGCCCTGGAAGGCGAGAACGTCGAGGACACACCGGACCTCGCCGAAGCGCTGTTCCCCACCTACCGCAACGAGAAGACCCTCGATTCGACCGAGCACCTGCTCACGTTCGCGCCGGAGCACCTCATCAGCCGCCTCGCGCCCACACCGCTGCTCATGATCGCCAACGGCGGCTGGGACCCCTACCACGCGCTCGACGAAGCGCAGAGCGCCTTTGCCAAAGCGGGCGAGCCGAAACGCCTGGAGGTGCTGCCCTACGACGTCCTCGGCCTCTACACCGGTCCCGGCCTCGACGAAGCGATGTCATTGGCCGTGGACTGGTTCGACCGGTACCTGCGTCAGGCACGGCGGGCCGCTGCCACACCGACGCCCACGCGGGAGTCAGCGGCCTTCATCACGAAAGGGAACACCCATGACTAGCCGAGCCGGCGCCGACTCACCCGACCGGGACGAGGTCATGGCGTGGGTGGAGAGCGTGGCCGCGTTCTGTGTGGAGGAATGGGGGCTGCCGCCCATCACCGGGCGCATCCTCGGCCTGCTGATGATCTGCGATCCCCCCGAGCGCTCGGCGGGCCAGATCGCCGAGGCCATCCAGGCCAGCCGCGCCTCCTTGACCTCGAACATGCGCTTCCTCACCACCATCGGCCTCGTCCGCAAGGTCCGCGTCCCGGGCGACCGCACCTCGTACTTCCGCATCGAGGACGACGCCTGGCAGAAGGTGATCCAGCGCAAGCTCGACGGCCTCGGCCGGTTCGGGGCCATCGCCGAGCAGGGACTCGCGCTGACCGGCGAGGACGGCCCCGGCGCCGAACGCATCCACAACGCGCAGCGATCCCTGACCTGGCTGCGCGACCTCGCCGACGACCACCCGCTCGAACCATGAGGACCCACCATGCAACGTGAACGCCTCGACCTCGACCCGATCCAGGAGACCCTGCTGCTCACGCTCTACGCGAGGGCGCTGGACAGTCGGCGGGACCGCTCCATCCTGGGCGACACCCGGTCCGCCGACCTGGCTGACCGTATCGGATACGACTTCGCCAAGCTCGACGTCAAGCCCGGTCTCGTGTGCGGTACCGCATTGCGCGCCAAGCGCATCGACGAAGCCGTCAAGAGCTTCACCACCGACCACCCGAACGCCGTCGTGTTGGATCTCGGCTGCGGCCTCGACACCCGCATCTTCCGCTGCGACCCGCCGCCCGGCGTCGACTGGTACGACGTCGACCTCCCCGAGATCGTCGCCATCCGCGAGCGGCTGCTGCCGTCCCGATCCACGCACATCGGCGTCGATCTCACCGAGACCGGTTGGCACACCGAGCTTCCCGCTGAGCGCCCGGCGATGATCGTGGCCGAAGGCCTGCTGCCGTTCATGCCGGGCGATTCCTTCCAGCGGACCATCCGGGCGCTGACCGCGCACTTCGCCGCCGGCGAGCTCGTCCTCAACGGCTACACGAGGTTCGCGGCCTGGGCGATGAAGTACCACCCCGTCATCAAGACGATCGGCATCACCGCGGCTCAAGGCTTCGACGACCCGCGCGAACCCGAGACCTGGGAGGCCGGGTTGGCCTTGGCCGAGGAACTGCTGCTCACCCGCGCCGCTGAGGTCGCCGACTTCCCGCAGCCACTGCGCGCCCTCACCCGGGCCATGGGCCTGAGCACCCGACTGTCCCGGCAAGGAACCCGAATACTCCGCTACCGGTTCTAACCCGACCAGCGACACCCCGGGCGCACCAAACCCGATCCTCCCAATGCCCGCACTAGCAGCATCACCGACTCGGGCGCCTGGGACCGGCTCCCCGGCGAGCGCCGGAACGCCCTGTACGGGCAGGGTGGGCACGCTGGACGACGTCACCGACACCGCCCTGTGGCTCCTCGGCGCGAGAGCGGTGACGGGCGAGACGATCCACGTCGACGGCGGCACCCGCCACCGCTGACCTCACGTGTGCGCCGACCGCTTTCGTACACTTCGCCGATGGAGATCATCGACATCGAGCCCGGGGACGCCCGGCTCACCACCGAACTGCTGCCCGTCCTCAACGAACTGCGGCCGCATCTCAGCGCGGAGGACTACCTCGCGGTGTACGACGAGGGACATCCGCAGGGGCTGCGGTTCACCGCGGCCTATGCGGAAGCGGGCGAGTGCGTAGGGGTGGCGGGCTGGCGCACGGTGGCGAACACCAACCGGCGCCGGATGCTGTACGTCGACGACCTGGTGACGGCCTCCGCATCGCGGTCGACGGGAGTCGGCCGCGCGCTCCTCGGATACCTCGAGAGGCGGGCCCGTGAGCTCGGTTGCACTGCGCTCCACCTGGACTCGGGGACGCAGCGGCGGGACGCCCACCGCTTCTACATGCGGGAGCGGCTGACCATCATGGCGTTCCACTTCGCGATCGAGCTCGACTAGGCGGTGCAGTCCTGCGGCCGGTCCCTCCCGAGTTCAGGAGGGACCGGCCGGAGGTCAGCGGATGCCGCCGAGGATCGCGTCGAGCGTCGCGAAGTCCACCGGCGGGGCCTCGGAGCCGTCGACCGCCTCGACGCCGACCCCGATCACCCAGCCGTCGCCGACGCGGTACTCCAGCGAGGTCGAGCTGGGGCGGCCCTCCGTGATGGTCCGGTGCACGGACGCGTCCCCCGGGCCGTCCGCAGCGGTCTCGCAGTCCACATCGGAACATTGTGCGAAGGAGGCGGCGCCCACCGTCGGATCGCCGCCCGCGTCCTCGACCGGCTCGGCCTGCAGGAAGAGCCGGACGGTCTCGCCCGACTCGAGTTCGGCTAGCACGAACACCATGCGGGTCGCGTCGGTGCCGTAGACCGGCCCGCCGTAGGTCGCGACCTCCGGTGCGAGACGGACGAACTCGGCCGTGTCGGTGTCGACCTCGATCCCCGGGATCTCGCGTTCCGCCGCGGCCGCCAGGTCGGCGGCGACGTCGTCCCAGGCCCGAACTTCGACTTCGGGGGCCTCCTCGCCCGCCGGGAGGGCCCGGATGATGTCGACGACCTGGTCGATGCTCGGGGCCTGCCGGTCGGATTCGAAGCGCAGCGAGAGATCCAGTGTCACCACGACGTCCTCGCGGAACAGGAACGCCGCCACCACCGGGAACTCGGCCGCGCCCTCCGCCTCGGTGTCAGCGTCCACGAAGTCCGTACGGGAGCCCTCGATGAGCAGGACCCGCCCCTCCGGGACGTCCTCCCAGGAGCACTCGACGTTCGGATTGGGGGGGCATTCCTTCTCTTCCATCTGGGATTCGTAGTTCACGCCCCCGGCCTCCCAGGAGCCCCCTCGCACCCAAGCCCAGTCCGAAGTGGATCCGTCGCCGAACGCGAAGGACTCGTCCAGGATGTAGGCGCCCTGCTCCTCGGAGTAGTAGACCCCGTCGTAGTCCGGCCGGGTTTCGAGGCAGCGCCCCAGCGGCTCGCCGCCGAGCTCCTTCAGCGCCTCGAACAGCACCTGGTTGTAGGCGTCCGCCGTGCGCTCCTGCTCGTCGGTCTGCCCGCCCGGCTCAGGGCAGTTGCCGTGGTCGGCGCGGGACCACTCGTTGAGGAAGTCGTCGTCGGCCGGGACGGTCGGGAGGTCCTGCGGCGCGGCGCCGCCGCGCTCGGCCGTCTCCCCGTTCCCTCCGATGGTCAGCGGGATGCCCACGGCCGCACCCAAGGCGAGCACCGCGGCGGCGGCTCCGGCGGCGGCGATGCCGATCTGCCTGCGGCGGGCCACGTCGCGCCGGCCCAGCCGGACGATCGCGTCGGGGTCCACGCGGTCGACGTCCACCGGTCCGGAGGCGGCCTTGTCGAGCAGGCGCCGCACCTCGTCCTCGTTCATCACTTGCTCCCTGCGGGGTTCAACGTTTCGTAGTGTTCGCGCAGCGTCTTGAGGCCGCGCGCGGTGTTGCTCTTGACGGTCCCGGTGCTGCAGCGCAGGATCCGGGCGGTCTGCTCGACCGACTGGTCCTCCCAGAAGCGGAGGACGATCGTGGCCCGCTGCTTCAGCGGCAGCCGGGCGAGGATCGCGGCGGCCTCGGCCTGGTCGTCCCCGGGGCTCGCCGCTTCGCGCTGGTCGGGCGGGAAGGCGTACGACCGCTCGCGGCGGAACCAGGTTCGCCGGGTCTGGTCGACCAGGACGTTGGCGACGATGCGCCGCGTGTAGGCGTCGACGGTCTCCCGCCGGGTCCGGTCCCAGGCTCCGAACAGCTTGACCAGCGCGGTCTGCACGGCGTCCTCGGCATGGTGCCAGTCGCCGCAGGTCAGGAACGCCATGCGGAGCAGGGCGGCGCGGTTGGCCTCCACGTACACGCGGAACTCGCGCTCGGATTCGGGGGTCATGGATCGCCTTTCGACGCTGATTCGACGCCGTTAGTACGGAACGGGCGGGCTGCGAGGTTGCATCCGGCCCGGACCGGCGCAACTTCCGGCCGCTGGCTCTCGCATCACATCCGCTTGCGGATTCTTGCGAGTAGACTCATTATTGAATTCACTCATAAAACATGGAAGGGAGCGAGTCATGAAGGCGTTCGTCGTCACCGAGTACAAGGCCCCGCTGGAGCTGGCTGAGGTCGCCGAGCCCGAGGTGGGCGCGCGGGACGTGCTGGTGCAGGTGCGGGCCGCCGGGCTGAACCAGCTCGACGAGAAGATCCGCGCGGGCGAGTTCAAGCTGTTCCTGCCCTACCGGCTGCCGCAGGTCCTCGGCAACGACGTCGCCGGGACCGTCCTGCGCGTCGGCCCGGACGTGCGCCGGTTCAAGCCCGGCGACGAGGTCTACGGCCGCCCCGACAAGGACCGCATCGGCACGTTCGCCGAGCGCATCGCGGTGGCCGAGGACGACCTCGCGCTGAAGCCCGCGTCGATCGGGTTCGAGGCCGCCGGCTCGCTGCCGCTGGTCGCGCTGACCGCTTGGCAGGCGCTCGTCGAGAGGGGCGGGCTCCGGGCCGGGCAGAAAGTCCTCATCCACGCCGGCGCGGGCGGCGTCGGGTCGATCGCGATCCAGCTCGCCAAGCACCTCGGCGCCACCGTCGCGACCACGGTCAGCGCCGCGAACGCCGACTTCGTGCGCGGGCTCGGCGCCGACGTCGTCATCGACTACCGCAGCCAGGACTTCGAGCAGCTGCTCTCCGGCTACGACCTCGTGCTGGACAGTCTGGGCGGCAAGAACCTCGAGCGGTCGCTGCGCGTGCTCCGCAAGGGAGGCAAGGCCATCGGCATCGCCGGTCCCCCGGACCCGGGCTTCGCCCGCGAGCTCGGCGCGAACCCGGTGCTGCGCCTGGCTTTCGCCGGACTGAGCAGCGGCGTCCGCCGCCAGGCCCGCAGGCTCGGCGTCCACTACGAGTTCCTGTTCATGCGCGCCAGCGGCGACCAGCTCCGCGAGATCACGGCGCTCGTCGACAGCGGCGCGATCCGACCCGTCGTCGGCAAGACCGTGCCCTTCGGCGAGACCGCCGAGGCGCTGAGCGCCCTCGAACGGGGCGGCATCCGCGGCAAGGCCGTCGTCACCGCCGCCTGACCCGATCACCACTACTGAGAAGAACCAAGGAGCACATCATGAACACGCAGCACTCCACCGAACCGGTCGTGACCTCGTACGCGCAGGCGCCGACCCGCACCGTCCGCACCCGGGGCGTCGAGTACGCCTACCGGGAGCTGGGGCCCGAGGGCGGGATCCCGGTCGTCTTCTTCGTCCACCTCGCCGCGACCCTCGACAACTGGGACCCGCGGATCGTCGACCCGATCGCGCGGCACCGCCACGTGATCACCTTCGACCAGCCGGGCGTCGGCGCCTCCACCGGCACGGTGCCGGACACCGTCGAGGCGATGGCCGACGACGCGCTGGCGTTCATCGACGCCCTCGGGCACGAGAAGATCGACGTCTTCTCGTTCTCCCTGGGCGGGATGATCGCCCAGGCGCTCGTCGTCAAGCGGCCCGAGCTCGTCCGCAAGCTGGTCCTCACGGGCACCGGCCCCAAGGGCGGCAAGGACATCGACAAGGTCGGCCGCACCACGTACTACGACATCGCGCGGGCGACGCTGACCCGGTCCGACCCGAAGGAGTTCCTGTTCTTCAACCGGGACGCCACCGGCAGGGCCGCCGGGAAGGCGTTCGTGAAGCGCCTGGAGGAGCGCACCGAGGACCGCGACGCGCCGATCAAGCTGCGGGCGATGCAGACGCAGTTGAAGGCCATCAAGCGGTGGGGGCGCGGCGCGCCCGCCGACCTGTCGGCGTTCACGCAGCCGACCCTGATCGCCAACGGCGACAACGACCGCATGGTGCCCTCGGTCCTCTCGACGGACCTCCACCGCCGCATCAAAGGCTCCGAGCTGGCCGTCTACGCCGGCTCCGGCCACGGCGGGATCTTCCAGTTCCACGACGAGTTCGCGCCGGCGGCCGTGCGGTTCCTCGGCGGCGGCGAGTAGCGGGGCCGGGGCCTTCCGCGTGAGCGGGAGCGCCCGGCCGCCATGGAAGAATGCCCGGAGGCGCCTCCGGGCCCAGACAGGATGGCCGTGCCCGACGACGGGCGCGGCCGGATTCGACCTTCGAAGGAGACGTCATGAGCGCCGCTCCCCAGCGCGTCGGACGGCGTGAGCGGAACAAGCAGGAGAAACTCGAGCGCATCACCGCCGCCGCCCGTGAACTGTTCGCCGAGCACGGCGTCGACGAGGTCACCACGCAGCAGGTGGCCGAGAAGGCCGACATCGGCGCCGGCACGCTGTTCCTCTACGCCAAGACCAAGGGCGACCTGCTGCTGCTCGCGCAGAACGCGTCGTACGCCGACGCGCTCGAGCAGGGCAGGGCCGCGGCCGAGTCCGCCGCCGACACCCTGGCGGGGGTCCTGGCGATCGTCCGCCCGGTCGTGGAGTGCAACCGCAAGCAGGTCGAGAACGGCCGGACCTACCTGCGGGAGATGGTGTTCGGCGACCCCGAGGAGCCGCACCGCCAGGTCGCCCTGGGCCTCGCGCTCCAGACCGAGGAGGCGATCGCCGCCGTCATCGCCCGCGACCTGCGGACCGAGCCCGGCACCGCGCCCGCGCTCGCCCACGTGGTCTCCTCGATCATGTTCATCACCATGGCGTCGCCGGCGAACGCCGGCAGCCCGGTGGACGCCCTGATCCAGGAGATCGGCGACCAGGTCCGGCTTCTGCTCCCCCGTTGACGGCGAGTCATCGCATAGTGCGCAATGCATTACAGAACGGGAATGTCGCACCGGCTCTCTATCCTCGGCGACGACATTCCCGGCCGCACGAAGGACGATGATGACCAAAGCCGTTGCGCCCCAAGAGGACAAGCTCAAACTCCCGACGTCCTGGAAGAACCGGGTGCTGCCGAGGCGCGGCATGCCGTTCAAGGGGACGGTCAAACCCGCCGCCCCGAAGGCCGTTGCGGAGGTCGCCAGCCGACGCGCTGACAAGGCCGACGACCTCAGGGCCGCACTGTCGCTCGCCGGAAACGCCCCCTGGGCGGCCGCGGGGAAGGCGTACCTCGACGGGGCCGCCGATCCGCGCGGCGCAGCCGCCGTGGCGGCGCTCCTCGTCGAACCGGAGCAGTTGTACGGGAAGCCGTGGCTGCGGCCCACGCTCGACGCCTGGATCGCCGAGCACGGCGCGACGTTCGCCGTCGCGGCGGCGGCGGCGTTCCTCGCCGTCCAGGAGCAGACCGAGAGGTACGTGGACCGGCCGCCGATCGCGGAGCGCATCCTCGTCGAAAGCCCCGCCGAGGACCTCGAAGTGCTCGACCGCGAACTCGACTACGACGGCATCGCCATGATCCGCTCCCTTCTGGCGCAAGCCGATGACGAGGTATATGCAGCAGCCGTCGCGGCGGTCGGAGCACTCCGCACCACCGCGGCGGCCCGCATCGCCGCCATGCTCCTGTTCCCGGACGAGCGCGAATGGGTGCGCGAAGGCTGCGCGGACTACATGAAGGCCCGCGAACGCTGCTACTGCGACGACATGGTGTGGCTCGCGATGAGCAGCGCCGAGCAGGTCGCGGAAACGGGCCTCCTCGAGGCCGAAGAGCACTTCCTGGGGTACGACGCCCTGGTGAACCTGGTCGCCGTCATGGGCGCGGACGCCCTCCCGGTCCTCACCGCGCTGACCCGCACCGGCGCCTTCCACGTCCGCTTCCGTGCGAACCAGTTGGAGGCGATCTCGCTGCTCCCCAGCGACGAGGCGATGGCGTACCTCCTCTCGAACCTCAAGGAGCCGTCCGCGATCGGCTTCGCCGCCAAGGCCGCCGCGGCCTTCCCGCTGCGGACCCTGCGCGTCGCGGCCCGCCTCGCGCCCGCGCTGTCCGCCGAAGACCGCGCCGACCTCGTCGCGATCGCGGCCCTCCCCGACGCCGCGCTCCGCGTCCACCTCGACGCGACCGGTCGGGCCGCCCTCGACGACCTGTTCGCGACCACCGGGTTCGTCCCCGAGGCCGCCCCTGGGGACCTGCCGCCCCTGCTCGTGACCCCGCCGTGGACCCGCAAGCGCCCCAAGGCCGTCACCGTCCCCGGCCTCGAGGCTCCCGCCGAGACGCGCCTCGTGTGGGCCGAAGGCGAACGGGAGGCCTGGAACGCGATCCCGGACCCCACCCGCCACAACGAGTTCTGGCTCGAGAACTTCGGCACCCTGCCCGATCTCGACGCCTACAACTGGCGCCTGACCCGGTTCCTGGCGCACGGGGACCTCGCGCTCGCCGAGCCCCGATTGGAGCAGTGGGACGGCGACGAGCGGCACTTCGATCCGGCGGACCTGCAGCGCATCCTCGCCCGGTTCGGCGAACGCGTCATCGACCGGGTGCTCGCACAGTCCCGTTTGGACGATGTGTGCCCGGAACTCCCCGGTCCCGTTCTCGGCCTTGAAGCCGCGCGGATCACCGCCGAACGCCTCGTGCGGGTCAAGCAGGCCCGGCCGCACGCGCTGCGCTGGCTCGACCGGCACGGCCTCGCCGCCGTCCCCTACCTGGTGCCCGACGCGCTCGGCGACGACAAGGACCGCCGCCGGCACGCCGAGGCCGCGCTCGACCACTTGGCCGTGCGGCACGGCAAGGCGGCCGTCACCGCCGCCGCCCAACCGTTCGGAACCGAAGCCGCCCAAGGCATCGGCACGCAGCTCAGCGACGACCCGCTGACCCCGAGCGTCAAAGTCGTCAAGCCCGGCAAGTGGGCCCTGCCGTCCGCGCTGCCGCAGGTCCTCCTCGCGGGCCGCGAGCTCGCGCTGCCCGCCGACTCGGTCGCGCACCTGGTCACCGTGCTCGCGCTGACCTCGCCCGACTACCGCTATCCGGGGCTCGACGTGGCGGCCGCGGCCTGCGACCGCGCATCGCTCACCCGCTTCAGCCTCGCGCTGTTCGAGCTGTGGCTCGAGGCGGGATCGCCCTCGAAGGACAGTTGGGCGCTGCGCCAGCTCGCCCACTTCGCGGACGCCGGGACCGTGGCGCGGCTCGCCGACCGGATCCGCCGATGGGCGGACGAGAACCAGCACAAGCGGGCCGCCACGGGCGTGGCAGTGCTCGCCGAGATCGGCACCGAGGACGCCGTGCGCGGGCTCCAGCAGCTCGCCGAGCGCACGAAGTTCAAGGCGCTCAAGGCGGAAGCCGGGCGCCAGATCACCGCACTGGCCGAACGCCTCGGGCTCAGCCGGGAGCAGCTCGCCGACCGGCTCGTCTCCGATCTCGGACTCGGCGACCGGGACTCGCTCATGCTCGACTACGGTCCCCGCCGCTTCACCGTGGTCCTCGACGAGCGGCTGGTGCCGGGCGTCGTCGACCAGCACGGCAAGCCGCTCAAGGCGCTTCCGAGGCCGGGGGTGAAGGACGACCCCGAGCAGGCGAACGCGGCCTATCAGCGTTTCACCGCGCTGAAGCAGGAGCTGCGCACGGTGGCCGCGGAGCAGGTCCGCCGCCTCGAGGCGGCCATGGTCGCGGCCCGCACCTGGACCAAGGCCGAGTTCGAGCGGTACTTCGTCGGCCACCCGCTCAACCGCCACCTGGCCCGGAGGCTCGTGTGGGCGTTCAGCGAGGGCGGCGCGCACACGGGCTTCCGGATCGCCGAGGACCAGACGTACGCCGACGCGAACGACGAGGCGGTCGCGCTGCCGGAGGACGCCGTGATCCGGCTCGACCACCCGGTCCTCATGGGCGACAAGGCCGCCGACTGGATCCGGCTGTTCGCCGACTACGAGATCCTGCAGCCGTTCGACCAGCTCGAGCGGCCCGTGCTGGCCTTCAGCGCCGAGGAGCTGCGGACCGGCCGCCTCGCCCGCTTCGAAGGCGCCGAGGTCGAGGCCCTGCGGATCCTCGGCGCGACGAGCCAGGGATGGGAACGCGCGAAGCCCGAGGACGCCGGCGTCGAACCGGGCGTCTCCTGCCGACTCGCGAACGGCCTCGTCGTCGCCGCGGCGCTGCGGCCCGGGATCTGGGCCGGGAACGCCAAGGAGTCCGAACTGCAGACCGTCCACAGTGTCGTGATCTCCACGGGCGAGCCGCAATGGTGGTTCGACGAGCGGTCGACCGCGGGCCTGGGCGGCCTCGACCCGGTCACCGCCTCGGAGATCCTGGCGAAACTCGCCCGCCTCACCGACGCCTGAGTTCCGGGGGGGGGGGGGGGGGGCCCCCCCCCCCCGG
>NZ_JAPZVQ010000021.1 GCF_027622945.1 Glycomyces lechevalierae
GGCGCACGGCAGGTGCTGTCGGTCAAGAGCGGCGGGGATCGGCAGCCGGCCGCCTCCTCGAACGCCCACTCCCCGACCGCGGCGTCCGCGACTCAGGTGAGGAACGCGTCTGAGACGTCGGCGGTCGCGGCGTTCATCGCGGCCGTCTCCGTCGGCAGGCGCGCGCCCGCGCGAGCGGCTTACCGGTTGTCGTAAACCCGTGGGTCAGTAGCGGCGAATGGTGAACTCGTCGCTCGTGCCCGCGCCCGAGAGCAGGGCGGACAGGTTCCCGTAGACCGTGTAGACGGCGCATCCGGCCGCCGCCGCGGTGGTCGCCTGTTCGGGCGCGGCCTGCACGGCGAGTTCGTCGGCTTCGTCCAAGTCGCGGTCGAGTCTGAGGCGGTGGACGGCGTTGGCGCCGTCGCCGCCCAGGGTGTTCGTGACCGCGACCAGGGTGCGGCCGTCCCAGGTGAGGCCGTCGACGCCGGTCAGGTCGGCGTCGGTCGCGACGCGTTCGACCGTGTCGGGGTCGTCGACATCGACGGTCCACAGTGACCCGTCGCCGTAGTTGCCGATGACGAGCTTCCCGCCCCGGTACACGATCCCGTTGGCGCCGAAGCCGCCCGGAGCCGCGAGCGCCGGGTCCTCGACCAGGACTGACGCGTCGCCGTCGGGCTCGACCTCGTAGACCAGCCCGGCGAGGGTGTCGGTGACGTACGCGGTGCCGTCGGGCGCGATCGCGACGTCGTTGGCGGCGTGGGCTTCCGCGTCCGGCGCGAGGGCGTCGAGATCGATGTAGTCAACGCGTTCGCCGGTCGCGAGGTCGTAGACGCCGAGCCCGGCGGTGCGCTGCACCGTCTCCGGGGAGGTGCGCTCGCTCATCCCCAGGTCGCCGTCGGTGACGAGGACCAGGCCGCGACGGCGGTCGACGCCGAGGCCGAAGGTCGAGGTCAGGTCGGGGTCGTCGACGAGGGTGGTGGTCGTGCCGTCGGCGTCGACGACCGAGACGGTGCCGTGCCGGACCGAGGAGACGAGGAACGCGCCCCGGCCCGGGTCGTAGGCGATGCCTTCGGGGTGGAGGCCGGCGGCGCGGGCCTCGATCACGTCGGGGAGGTCGGCGTGGGCGGTCGCGGCGGCGGGCGACGCGAGGATCGCCAGTGCGGCGACGGCGGCGGCCAGGATCGGTTGTTGCGGGCGCACTCTCGGCTCCTTCATGATTGGCGGTGGCTCGGCTTCAAGCCTG
This sequence comes from Glycomyces lechevalierae, assembly GCF_027622945.1. Taxonomy (GTDB): domain Bacteria; phylum Actinomycetota; class Actinomycetes; order Mycobacteriales; family Micromonosporaceae; genus Glycomyces; species Glycomyces rutgersensis. The sequence goes on from NZ_JAPZVQ010000021.1 coordinate 1,223, forward strand.
GCCGGGCCGGAGGGGCGCGGATCGGTGCTCCTGATGCTGGTACTGCGACTGCTAGGAACGGCGGGGCGATGGACGAGGCGCAACGGACGGCGCTGGCGGATTTCCTGCGCAGCAGGCGGGCGCGGCTGCGGCCGGAGGACGTGGGGCTGGCGCCGGGGGCGCGGCGGCGCACGCCGGGACTGCGGCGCGAGGAGGTCGCCGTGCTGTCCAATGTGGGCACTACGTGGTACACGTGGCTGGAGCAGGGCCGGGACATCAACCCGTCGCCCGAGATCCTTGCGGCCCTGGCGCGGGCGCTGCGCCTGGACGAGCCGGGCACCGACTACCTGTTCCGCCTGGCGGGTCAGGTTCCGCCGCGGATGGCCAGCGAGTGCGGCGTGGTCCCCGAAGGGCTGCTGCGGCTCATGCACGCCCAGCACCCGGCGCCGGCGGTCGTGTTCGACGACGCGCTGGAGATCGTGGCGTTCAACGCCGTCGCGGACGCCCTCTACCAGTACTCGGAGTTCGCCCCGGAGGACCGCAGCGGAGTGTGGATGTTCTTCGCGGCCAAGCGGTTCCGGCACGAGACCGTGGACTGGGAGCGGCACGCGCGGCGGCTGCTCGGGGAGTTGCGGGAGGCGTTCGCGCGCGACCCGAAGCCGCGCATCGGCCGCACGCTGGAGCGGTTGCGCTCGGACTTCCCGGAGGCGGCGGTCTGGCTCGACGAGCACGAGGTCGCGCACCGGGGCGCGGGCGTGGAACTGCATGTGCGCCATCCGGAAGCGGGCGAGCTGCACATGGAGCAGATCGTGCTGCACTCGGCGGAGGCGCCGGGCCTGCAGCTCGTCGTCAAGCTGCCGAAGGCGGGCACGGACACGGCGCAGCGGCTCGAGCGCCTGACGGCGGACCGCGCGCTCGCCTCCGCCACCTGATCCTTTGCGCCCTATTGGAAGCTACGGCTTCGGGCGCGGTCCGACCGGGTCGTAAGGGCGTTCGACGACCTCCTCGGTCTGGTCGGCGAGGAGGCCGCGTTTGCGGTTGAGGTCGGCGATCTGCTCGTCGAGGCGTTCGAGGGCGCCGCGCATGACCTCGTGCGAATGGTCGCAGTGGAGCAGGCCGTCCTCGGTCGCGCAGGGGATGAGGTGCCTGATCTCGCGGGTGGACACGCCCGCTTCGAGCAGCTTGCGGATCTGTTCGACCCGTGTCGGGGCGTCCTCGGGGTAGCAGCGGTAGCCGTGCGAGTCCCGTCCGGGGAGCAGCAGCTCCTGCTCTTCGTAGTAGCGCAGCAGCCGGGTGCTGACCCCGGTGCGGCGCGACAGCTCACCGATCAACATAGTGACCTCCGACACAAGTGTGTGGCCTTCACACTGATGTGAAGTCATAACGTCGCCGCCATGACGAACATTTCCACGCGGCTTCCCGCGCTCACCACCGAAGTCCACGGCACCGGCCCCGGCATCGTCCTCGCGCACGGCGGCGGCGGCCGCATCGAGTCGAACTTCGGCTCGCTCCTCCCGCTGCTCGCCGAGGGCCACACGGTCACCGCGTCCTCGTACCCGGCGGACGACACGGTCCTCGACCTCGACTCGCTCGCCGACGCCCTCGTCGCGGAGGCGGCGACCGAGCGGTTCACGATCATCGGGTTTTCGCTCGGCACGGCCGTCGCGGTCCGCGCCGCCGCCCGCCACCCCGAGCGGGTCCGGGGCCTCGTCCTCGCGGCCGGGATCGCGCGGGCCGACAACCGGACGCGGCTCGCCCTCGACCTGTGGCGCGCGCTGCTCGCCTCGGGCGACCGGGATGCGTTCGCGCGCTTCGTAGTCGGGTCGGCGTTCAGTCCCGAGTTCGTGAACGGCCTGACCGAAGCCGACCTCGCGGCCACTGTGGACATGATCGCGTCGAACATCCCGGGCGGGACGGCCGCGCAGGCGGCCCTGATCGCCACGGTCGACACCACCGCCGACCTGCCCGGCGTCGCCGTCCCGACGCTCGTGGTCGGAGCGAGCGAGGACCTCCTCGTGGACCCGGCCAACCACCGGTTCCTCGCCGAGCGCATCCCCGGCGCCGAGTACGCCGAGGTCAAGGCCGGGCACGTGTTCATGGCCGAGCAGCCGGACGCCTGGCACAGCCTGGTCCTGGACTTCCTCGAACGCCACGGCCTCTGAAGCGGCCCAACAGGAGTGACGGCGCCCGCGGCGACGCGGGCGCCGTCGCGCTACAGGCCCGGCTCCGCTGCCTAAAGACCCAGCTTCGCTGTCTAGAGGCCCAGCTCCGCTGTCTAGAGGCCCAGCTTCGAGAGTTCGTTCCGCGAGGCCACGCCGAGCTTCGGGTACGCCTTGTACAGGTGGTATCCGGCCGTGCGGGGGCTGAGGAACAGCTGCTCGCCGATCTCGCGGTTGCTCAGGCCCGCCGCGGCGAGCCGGACCACTTGCAGCTCTTGCGGAGTGAGCTTGTCCGCGAGGTCCGGGGCGGCCTCGATCGGGCCCGCGTCGCCGGCGGCGCGCAGTTCGCGGCGCACGCGTTCGCTCCACGGCTCGGCCCCGAGCCGCTCGAACACCGCTGCGGCCGAACGCAACCGGGTCTTCGCCTCGTTGACGCGCCGGGCCCGGCGCAGCCACTCCCCCAGGATGAGGTCGGTGCGGGCCGTCTCGAACGGATAGCCTTCGTCCATTCTGTGCATCTCGGCGGCGCGTTCGTAGTGCAGGCCGGCGTCGGCCTCGCCCGCGAGCAGGCCCCGGCAGCGTTCGACCTGCGCCAGCAGGTGCGGCTGCCCGGTCGCCTCCGCCCACAGTGCGAACCAGGCGAAGACGTCCGCGACCCGCTCCGGCTCGCCCGCGCGCACCGCCGCCTCGACGGCGACCGGGACGAGCGTCAACGCGTCGCCCGGCGCGTTCGACTCGAGGTGCGCCAGGAGCCGGTCGAGCGCTTCCTCGTTGCGGCCCAACGAGAAATCGAGCAACGCGAGCGGCGAGTCGATCGCGACCACCGTGTCCCCGGGCGAATCCGCCTCGGCCGCTTCGATGAGCGCGCGCGTGCGCGCCTCCTCACCCCGGTACGCGGCCGTCATCGCGAGCACGTGCGCCCGCGCCTTCACCGGCCCGATGCGGTGCCCCAGCTCGATCGAGAGGTCCATCGCGTGCTCGGCCAGCGCCTCGGCGTCCCGCCACCGGCCGCGCCGGAACTCGGTGACGGCGTGGAGGACCAGGGCCCGCGGGAGCGCCCCGGCGGCGCCGCGTTCGCGGGCGACGCGGATCGTGTGCGAAGCGGTCTGCTCGGCGGCGTCGATGTCGCCGATGAGGAGCTGCCACCAGGCGACCATCGCCCGGTTCTCGGGGGTGACGGACTCGCCGAAGCCGACGTGGATGTCGATGAGCCGCCGCAGGGCCGCAACGGCATCGGCGACGGTGATCGTGCAGGAGCGGTTGAACCCGGCGACGGCGGCGGCGAGGTCCGCGACCCACGCGGAGTGGGCGATGCCGAGGCGCGCGGCGTGGTCGGCGGCGACCTCGGCGCGGGTGAAGTCCCCTGCCTGCCAGGTGAGTTCGACCGCGCGGAACAGCGGGTAGCCGGCCGATTCGGGCTCGGCGGCCGTGTAGTGGTCGGCGGCCTGCATGTACAGCCGGTAGGCCTCGCGGATGTCGTTGTCCCAGGACGCGACGATGGCGACGATGAGGGTGGCGCGGGCGAGCAGCGCCCGGTCGTCCGTGTAGCGCAGGATCTGCCCGTAGAGGGCTTTCGCCTTGGGGCCGTTGCCCGCAGCGAGGGCGGCCTCGGCCGCGCGCAGGAGGCGGCGGGCGCGTTCGCGCGGGTCGGAGGTGAAGGACGCGGCGCGTTCGAGGACGACGTGCTCGACGCCGTGGCCGCCGCAGGCGCCGATGCACTGCGCGGAGGCCTCGAGCGCGGCCGCGACCTCCTCGTCCGGGCCGGTCGCGGCGGCGGAGAGGTGGGAGGCGCGCCGGTAGTCGTCGGGGCCGATGACCTCGGCGAAGACGCGGTGGACCTCGATGCGGCGGAACAGGGGCGCGCCCTGGTAGGCGGCGGTGCGGATGAGCGGGTGGCCGAAGGTGAAGCGGTCGCCCTGGAAGCGCACGAGGTCGTCCGCCTCGGCGGGCGCGAGGTCGGTGAGCTGCGCGCCGAGCTTCCCGGCCACGTCGAGGACGAGCCCGGTGTCGGCCGTGTCGTCCGCGGCGATCACGAGCAGCAGCGTGCGCGTCGGCTCCGGGAGCCGGTCGATGCGGTCGCCGAAGACCTGCTTGAGGCGGCTCGTCGTCGAGCGCCGGCCGGTCCAGTCGGCGGCGAGGCGCACCTCGGATTCGACCAGCGGCAGTTCGAGGAGCGCGAGCGGGTTGCCTTCGGCGGTGCGCAGGAGCAGGCCGCGGTCGGCGTACGGGTGGCCCGCGAGCCGCTCGGCGAGGAGGGACGCGGCGGCCTCGTCGTCCAGCGGACGCAGCCGCATCTCGTCGAGCCCTGGCGTCGGGAAGTCGGGGGCGTAGCCCTCCCGGACGGTGAAGATCATCAGCGCCGCTTCGGCAGCGAGGCGTTTCGCGATGAACAGCAGGACGTCCGCCGAGTCCGGGTCGAGCCAGTGGGCGTCCTCCACGACGCAGAGTACGGCCTGGTGCGCGGCCGCCTCGGTGAGGAGGCTCAAAGCGGCCAGGCCCACCGTGAATCGCAGGTCGCCGGGGGGCGCCTCCTTGTTCGGGGCGGGGTCGAGGCCGAGGATGCGGGAGAGGACGCACGCGTGGTGCTCGGGGATCGACTCGAGATGCCCGGCGAGCGGCAGCAGCAGCGCCTGGAGGCCCGCGAACGACCAGGCGTGCTCGGACTCGACGCCCGTGCAGCGCAGGACCGTCACGTCACCGGCCCGGTCGGCGAGGGCCGCGACCAGGCTCGACTTGCCGATGCCGGCCTCGCCGCGCACCACCAGCGCCGAGCCGCGGCCCTCGCGGGCGGCGGCGAGGCGGTCGGCGAGGGCGGCGGTCTCGGTGTCGCGTCCGTACAGCACGCGTCAACGGTACCGCCGCCCGCGGCGCCCACACAGGTCCGCGGACCGGTCCTAAGACGTATTGCCTAGACCCGCCGGGGCTTTAGAAAGGGCTGGGCATCGGGGTCGCGTTGCGGGCGTTCGTGAGCGCCCGGCCCCACCAGTGGAGCTCGTCCAGGAGGGTCTTCGCGGCCGGCTCGGACTCGTCGAACTTCGTGAACTCGCCGCGCTCGTCGAAGTGCTGGTAGAAGCGCGGGAACGCGATCGAGTTGCGGATCGTCATGGTGCGCAGCTCGGGGAAGATCTGCCGCAGGTGCTGGGCGGCGTTCTGGCCGCCGGTGATCTTGCCGCCGTAGGTGATCATCGCGACCGGCTTCGCCGCCCACTCGTTCATGTAGTAGTCCACCGCGTGCTTCAGGGACGCGGGGATCGACATGTTGTACTCGCCCGAGACGACCACGAACGCGTCCGCGCGGTGCAGCCGCTCCGCGAGCGCCGCCACCGGCGCGGACTGCTCGGCGTCGGTGTTCCACATGTCGTTCTCGGACAGGTGCTGCGGCAGGTCCGCGTCCAGCAGGTCGATCAGGTCGACGTCGAAGCCGCCGTGCCGCTCCGCCACGCCCGCGATCCACTTCGCGGGGGCCGGGGCCCACCGGCCCTCGCGGGTCGACCCGATGATCACGCCGAGATTCAGCTTGTCGCTCATGGTGGTTCCGTTCCTTCATCGCTCGATGCTTGCGGGAACGAAGCTACGGACGGATCGACCAGGGGCACATCCGTCGACCGACTGGCGCGCGACCAGTCGCATCGTGCGATTGGCTTCAACGGTCGCTTGACAGATGCGCCACCAGGGGGAACGGCCTTACGGTTGCCGCCATGAGCACCACCGAAGCGGAGCCCGGAGCCCGCCCCGAGACCCCCGCCGCCGCACCGGCGGCCACCACCCGCTGGGCGGCGATCATCGCCGTCGGCTTCTCCCAGCTCGTCGTCGCCGGCGCGATGTCGAGCATCGCGGTCGCCCTGCCGCTCATCCGCACCGACTTCCACGTCACTGAGGCCGCCACCGCCTGGGTCCTCCTCGCCTACGCCCTCCCCGTGGGCGCCGTCGCGATCGCCGCCGGACGCCTCGCCGACCGCGCCGACCTCCGCGCTGTCGCCGTGTTCGCCATGAGCGCCTTGACGATCGCGTCCGTCGCGGCCGCCCTCGCCCCCACCTTCTGGCTCCTCCTCACCGCCCGCGCGGTCGGCGGCCTGCTCGGCGGGCTCCTGTTCGGCATGACCGGGAAGATCGTCGTCTCCTCCTCCGCCCCCGAGCACCGCGGCCGCGCCATGTCCGTGATCGCCCTGCTCATGACCGTCGGGGGCATGGGCATGGTCGGCGCCGGCGGCTTCGTCGTCGCGGCCTTCGACTGGCGCGGCCTGTTCTGGGTGTTCGCCGCGATGGGCGTCGCGGCCGTCGCCGCCGTCGCGATCTCGGTGCCCAGCAACGGGACCGGCCTGCCCCGGCCCGACCGGGCGCTCTTGGTCGACACGGCCACTTCGGGCGGCGCGATCGCCGCGTTCCTGCTGGCCTTCGAATACGTCGACACGGCCCCTTGGATCGCCTTGGGCGCGTTGGCCGTCAGCGTCGTCCTGGGGACGGTGTGGGTGCGGCAGCCCTCGTCGGCGCCGACGGTGGCGCTGGTGCGCTCGCCCGCGCTGGCCGGGGCGCTGCTGAGCCTCACGCTGCTGTCGACGGTCACGGGGCTGTTGAACTTCAGCCTCCCGTTCCTGCTCACGGACGTGCAGGGGGCGCGTCCGGAGCTCGTGTCGACGGTGATGCTCACGTTCATCGGCGGTGTCGCGCTGATGACCCCGGTCGCGGGCTGGCTGGCGGACCGGTTCGGGCCGGGGCGGGTGTCGCTGGCGGCGGCGGGCCTGGTCGTGGTGGCCGTGGTGCCGCTGCTGTTCGTGGACGCGGGCACGGGCCTGGTCGATTTGGGCGCGCGGATCGGGTTGCTGGGCTTGGCGTTCGGGGTGTTCACGAGTCCGATGAACACGCTGCTGCTGGCTTCGGCGCCGGCCGAGCAGGCGGGCACGGCGGGCGCGTTCATCGCGACGACGCGGACGATCGGGTCCTCGCTCGGGCCGGTCCTCGCGGCCCTGGCCTGGGGTTTGGGCGCTACTGCCGTGGACGGCTACCGGCTCTCGGCGTGGACCGTGGCGGCCGTGCTGGTCGTGGGCGCGGCGCTGCAGGTGACGACGAAGCCGTGGCGGACCCCGGTCCCGTCGGCGGCGTGACGCCTGAGGTGTGCGCCTCCTTCTCGTTCGCTACCGCTTTCGAGTGCGGCGTAACGCCTGGAGCGCGCGTCTCCTTCTCGTTCGCTACTGCTTTCGAGTGAAGATCGACGCCCGGGCCCGGATCGGGCCCGGGTCTTGTCGTACCCCCGCGGAACGATCGAACGGCGCGACAGTCTCTTCCCCTCCAGTGGTGGGTGGGGGCTGTGGACGGCAGATCGGCGGGACTCCAGGTCGGCGGGAGGGCAACTCGATCGAGCGGAATGCAGGGCGGGTCGGGCCCGCCTACAGGTCCAGCTTCGCGAGCTCCGTCCGCGACGAGACGCCGAGCTTCGGGTAGGCGTTGTACAGGTGGTATCCGACCGTGCGCGGGCTGACGAACAGCTGCTCGCCGATCTGGCGGTTGGTGAGCCCGTCGGCGGCGAGGCGCACGACCTGCAGCTCCTGCGGGGTCAGCAGTTCGGCGAGGTCGGGCTTGGACTCGACGGCCGTCGAGTCGCCGGCGGCGCGCAGTTCCCCTTGGGCGCGTTGGGTCCACGGCACGGTGCCGAGCCGCTCGAACACCTCGGTGGCCTCGCGCAGGTGCGCCCGCGCCTCGTTGATGCGCCGCACCCGCCGCAGCCATTCGCCGTACAGCAGCTCGGTGCGGGCCCGCTCGAACGGGTCGATGTCGTCGGCGCGGTGCAGCTCCACGGCCCGCGCGAAGTGCGTCCCGGCCTCGGCCTCGGTCGCGAACAGCGCCCGGCAGCGCTCGACGAGCGCCTCCCAGTAGGAGCGGCCGGTCGCGTCGGCCCAGTCGGCGAACCAGTCGAACGCCTCCTTGACCTCGGCGAGCCGCCCGGACCGGAACGCGGCCTCCACGAGCGTCGGCACCTGCATGAGCACCTCCATGGGCGTCACGCCCTCGGCGATGCGCAGCAGCCGCTCGAACGCGGCCTCGTAGCGGCCGAGCCCGAGTTCCAAGAGCCCCAACGCGGTGTCGGCCGGGATCACGGAATCCTCAGGGGCGTCCTGGATCGCGGCGGCCACGAGCTCGCGGCAGCGGCGCTCCTCGCCGCGGATCGCGGCGATCGGCAGCAGCACCCAGATGCGGCCCTGCATGAGCGCCCGGCGGTCGTTCTGCTCGTGCGCCAGCTCGATCGCGCTGGACGCGGACGCCTGCGCGTCCGCATACCGTCCATAGTGGAACTGCGTCTGGGCCTGCACGAGGAGCGCCTGCACGAGCGGGCTCAGGGCGCCGCGCTCACGGCAGGCCCGCACCTGCTCGGCCGCCGCCTGGTGCGCGGCGGGCACGTCTCCGGCGAGGAACCGCCAGCGCGCGGCCAGGACCTGGTCGAATGCCTGGAAGTCCTCATGGAGCGGCTGGTAGTAGTCGTAGAGGGAGCGCAGCGCGTCGACCGCTTCGCCGGCGGTGTCGTCGGGCTGGCGGTTGAGGCCGGCGGCGGCGCGGGCGAGGCGGCGCACCCAGGCGTTGTTGGAGCCGCCGTACTTGGAGGCGAGCCCGGACGCGTACTTCACTTTCGCGAAGTCCCCTGTCTCCCATGCGTTCCAGACGCCGCGCAGGAGGGGGTAGCCGGTGTTCTCGTGGCCGGTGGCGGCGTAGTGCTCAGCGGAGTCCATCCACACGTCGAAGCCCTTGGAGTTGCCCGCCCAGGAGAGGATCGTGGCGCGGATGAGGGCGGTGCGGGCGAGGAGCACGTGGTCGTCGGTGAGGCGCTCGGCGGCTTCGGCGAGTTCGACGGCCTTGCCGGTCATGCCTGCGGCGTAAGCGCATTGGGCGGCCTCGGTGAGGCGGCGGGCGCGGCGGCACGGGTCGGGGGTGAAGCTCGCGGCGCGTTCGAGGGCGGCCATCTCGGCGACGCAGCCGCCGCGTTCGGCCTCATAGGACGCGATCGCCTCGAGGGCGGCGGCGGCCTTCTCGTCGAGTCCCGTTGTGGCGGCGGCGAGGTGGCGGGCGGCGCGGATGTCGCCGTCGCCGAACGCCTCGGAGAGCGCCCGGTGGGCTTCGATGCGGCGGGCTCGCGGCGCCGAGTGGTAGGCGGTGGAACGGATCAGGGGGTGGACGAACTCGATGCGGCCGCGGTGGTACCGCAGCAGGTCGTCCACTTCGGCCGGTTCGAGGTCGGCGAGGCTCGCGTCGAGTTTCGCGGCGGCCTCGGCGATCACGGCGGTCTCGCCGGTCTCCTCGGCGGCCGCGAGCAGCATGATCGTGCGGGTGCTCTCGGGGAGGGCGATGATGCGCTCGGTGAACGCCTGCTTGATGCGCGAGGTCGTGGAGTAGCGGCTGTTGGAGGTGTCGGCGCGCAGCAGCGACTCCTCGTTGTCGGCGGCGGGGAGCTCCAAGAGCGCCAAGGGGTTCCCTTCGGCCATGCGGAGGATCCAGTCGCGGCCGGTGAACGGGATCTCGTCGGCGCGCATGTCGAGGATCGCCTGGGAGGCGTCGAGGTCGAGCGGGCCGAGGGTGAGCTCGGGGATGCCGGGGGCGGGGAAGTCGGGGGCGAAGCCGTCGCGCACGACGAGGACCATCGTGATCGACTCGGTCGAGAGTCGCCTGGCGGCGAACAGGAGTGCGTTCGTGGAGTCGCGGTCGAGCCAGTGGGCGTCGTCGATGACGACGTACACGGGCTGCTTCGCGGAGGCGTCCACGAGGAGGTTCAGGAGCGCGAGGCCGACCTGGAGGGAGTGGGCGCGGCCGGTGCCGTCGCCCATGCCGAGGGCGGTGCGCAGGGCTTCGGCCTGGGCCGCGGGGAGGCGGTCGATGCGGTCGAGCAGCGGGTGGAGCAGCATCTGCAGTCCCGCGTACGACCAGGTGTGCTCGGCTTCGACGCCGAGGGTGCGCAGGACGGTGAAGCCTTCGGCGCGGGGGATGACGGCGTCGACGATCGCGGATTTGCCGATCCCCGGTTCGCCGCGGACGACGAGCGCGCCGCCGTGGCCGACGCGGGCGCCGTCGAGGAGGGCCTGGATCGAGTCGAGTTCGGCGTCGCGGCCGTACAGGACCGGGCGGTCGGCGTGGTCCGCCTCGTCCAGGAGCGCGGGGGCTCCCGGGAGGGCGTCCTGGCGCGCGCGCGTGGTCGGGGCGATCGGTTTCACGGCGGCTCCATCCTCAGGACGACCGGGGACCCCTCCAGGGTAGCCACGGGCCACGACAGTTCGCATCTGTCATTCGACTGGGGTCGACTGGGGCGGCCGCCACCTGGTAGAACGCGCGCGCCGACCGGGTTCGGTTCCCGGTAGCCGGGGCCAGTCGTCCGACCGGGGCGCATCGCCGGAACCGGCCGTAGCGTCATCGGCATGACCGCAGTGATTCCGACCCGGACGCCAAGGGGCGCAACGCCGAAGCAGGGCACCCTCCGCTGGGCGCCGGCGCTTTGGGCGGCCTACGCGCAGGCCGTGGCCTTCGCCGCCGCCGCTGTGACGGCCTTCCTGGTCACCGACATCGCCGCCGAGTTCCAGGCCTCGCCGGGGACGCGGCTGTGGCCGCTCGGCGCCTTCGCCCTCGGCCTCGTCGTCGCGGCGAACACGACCCGCCGCACCGGCGCCCTCGGCCGCGCCCGCTACACCGGCGCGATCGCCTTGGGCGCGTTGGCACTCGGTGCCACCGCCCTGGCCCTTGCACCTGCTTTCGGCTTCGCGATCGGCGCGGCCGGCGCGTTCGGCGTCGCCGTCGGCACCGCGATCGCCCTCTCGGGCCGGGTCCTGACGGCGGCCGAGATCGGCGACGGCTCGGCCTCGGTCGCGCTCTCGGCGGCGGCCCTCCTGACCGGCATCGCGGCGGGGGTGGGCGCCCTCTTCGCGGCGCCGCTCTACGGCTGGCGCGGGGTGCTCGGCCTCGTCGTGGTCGCGGCGGTGCTGGCGGCGTGGAAGTTCGCGGAATATGTCCCGGATGATGACGCCGCGTTAAGAGAATGTGACGTGAGATTCGTCTGAGTTTCCCTTATGCACATGGGAACTCTGAGGTTTCGATGTCACGATGAGTCCGTCCGGGTATTCGGAGGTTTTACCCGGCACGCGGGCACCGGCCGTCCTGTGGCGGTGTCCGAACACAGAAGGCCCCGGGGAGGTTCGAGACCCCGGGGCCTTCGCCATGTCCCCGGACTCTTCGCCTGTGCTGTGCCGCAGGATCCTGAGCATTCACAGCCCTCAGCCCCGCGGCCCAAGACCGCCCGCGATGGCTTCAGAACGCCACCTCCGACGCACCGAACCGCAGCTCTCGGCCCTGCCATTGCCCGCGCCCACTTCCTGAAGGCGACTTCAGGCGGCTTTAGCCTGGCTTAAGGTTTCGGCGTCAGACTCGTCCTAGGTCCGGCACGAAGGACGCCGGACTCGAGCGGACGGCCCACGATCTCTTGGGCGAGTTCGGCAGTGCGGATGAGGGCATCCAGATCCACACCGGTCTCCACACCCATGTCGTGGAGCATGTGGACCACTTCCTCGGTCGCCACATTGCCGGAAGCGCCCGGAGCGAACGGGCAGCCGCCGATCCCGCCGACGCTGGCGTCGAACTCCACGACGCCGCGGTCGAGAGCAGTGAGGAGGTTTGCCAGGGCGGTCCCCCGGGTGTCGTGGAAGTGCATGAGCATCGGCAGCGAAGTGCCGACACCACCTTGAACTGCGTCGAGCAGTTCCGTGACGCGGCGAGGGGTCCCCATACCGGTGGTGTCGCCGAACGCGACTCGACCGGCCCCCGCGGCCTCGGCCGCCTCGACGATCCGGGCGACCTTCGCGGGAGCGATGTCGCCTTCAAAGGGGCAGCCGAAGCTCGTGGCGATGATGACCTCGATCGAGGCCAGGTGCTCGCGCGCCAGGCTGCAGATGTCGGGCAGCTCGGCGAGCGACTCGGCCACGCTGCGCCCGATGTTGGCGCGGTTGTGGGTCTCCGAGGCCGAGACGACGACTTCGACGGCGGAGAACCCGGCGTCGAGGGCCCGCTCGACGCCGCGGCGATTCGGGGCGAGGGCGCTGTAGCGGATGCCGGAGTGCTTCTCGACGGCCGCCCACACCTCGGCGGCGTCGGCCATCTGCGGCACGGCCTTCGGACTGACGAAGCTGACCGCCTCGATCCGGGACAGGCCGGTGCGCGACAGCGCGTCGATGAGCCGGATCTTGTCCGCGGTCGGCACAGGAGGCTCGTTCTGCAGGCCGTCGCGAGGGGCGACCTCACGCAGTGAGACCCGATCGGGCTGGTGCATTGCTCACGCCTCCCCGTGGCCGCGACCTGTTGCGGCCCACCAGCCCATGCTAACCCCCGATCCCGAAATACGGGACGGACGCCAACATGAAAGGAGGTCCCGACCCGACCGCCGAGCGACAAAGCCCGGCAATCAGACCAAGCGCCGCAACACACGCAGCCGATCTCCAACACGGCCGCGAGCCAGCGAGCGCACACGCGAACAACGGTGGTGGTGAGCGGGCGGGTGGGGTGGGGGGCGGGGGGGGAGGGGCCCCAAGGCCCGCGCGCGGACGGCCGGGATCAAGCCAGTGTGGTGGGGCCAGGGTGGAGGGGCCCGCAGGCGGCTGGCCGGATCGAGCCAGTGCGGCAGGGCCAGGCGGGAGGGCCCCCGCAGGCGGCTGGCCGGATCGAGCCAGTGCGGCAGGGCCAGGCGGGAGGGCCCCCGCAGGCGGCTGGCCGGATCGAGCAGCGAAGGCTGGCTCTGCGCGAGCACCCGTGGGCAACCGCCCAACAAGGCGGCTAGCCGGGGTCGAGGGCCCGCAGCGCTGCCGCTCGCAGCAAGGCGGCGGTCTCGTCGGCGCTGACCTCGTCACCCAGGGAGAGGTACGGCGTCGAGTTCATGAGGCCGAAGGCGCCGTGCGCGAGGACGCGCGCCTGCTCGGGTTGGAGGCCGGGCCGGAGGCGGCACAGGACGCCCACCCACTCCTCGACGTACACGCGCTGGAGCTTGCGCACCTGCCGGCGCGGCTCCTCGGGCAGCCGGTCGAGCTCGTGCAAGTGCAGGATGACGATCTCCGGCGAGTCGATCACGACCTCGAGATGGAAGTCGACCAGCGCCTCGAGCGCGGCCTGCGGGTCCTCCGAGTGCAGCGACGCCCAATGCCGCCCGCCCGCGAGCAGCCGCTCCGAGACGGGGATGAGCGCGTCCGCGAGCATCTGCTCCTTGCCGCCCTTGAAGTGGTGGTAGAGCGCCGGCCCGGTGATGGAGGCGGCCGCGCCGATGTCGTCCATCGATACGCCGTGGTATCCGTGCTTGGCGAGCAGCTTGACGGCCACATCGAGGATCTCGCGGCGGCGCTTGGAACCGCCCCTGTTATCGCCATTCATGTCCACCTCGATGAGGCTACTCGCGCGTACTCGCCCGAGCAGGGAGCAAAAGCCCACTTTCGGGCTGGGCGCAAGGTGTGAATCGCGTCCGGACGCGGGTCGGCCGCACCCCGTTCCCGGAGTGCGGCCGACGTGTCGAGCAGTGGCAGACCTGTGTGCGAGGCCCCGCTGACGCGGTGCTTCGCCTTGCCGCCGTTGGAGAACCGCTACGAGAGACCAGACACATCGCCTCCCGGGGCGGCCCCTACGGCTCGTTCGGCGGCATCGGACGCTCGGTCTCGATCCCGGACCCGGCGCTCGTCCCGTGCGGCCGCGCGCCTTCGGCCATCGCGCCGCCTCTGGCGCCCGCCTCGCCCATCGTGCCCGCCGCCGGGGCCTGGGTGTCGGCGGCCTTGCCGTACCGGCCGGAGCTGTACGTCTGCGACATCGACGCGGTCGCGTCGCCGCCCATGTCGGTCTTCATCTTCGTGGCCTCGTTCTCGACGGTGCCGAGCATCCGCTCCCAGCGCTGGCGCATCGGCCCGACGAGGCCGCCGCCCACGCCGACGATCGTCACGCCGGCGATGATCGCGAGCACGGTCCACATGATCGGCGTGGTCACCGTCGTGGCGATGCCGACCTGGCCGAACGCGGCCACCGCGCCGAAGAACACGATCGCGACCTGGCAGATGCGCGCCACGGTGTTGCCGTAGCTCGCTCTGCTGAGCGTGCCGCTGACCAGCCCGTACACGGCGTTGGCGATCGCGAAGGCGACCACGACGATGATGAGCGCGATGAACAGCTGCGGCAGCCATGCCACGATCTGGTTGAGCAGGGTCGAGACCGGGTTGTTCCCGAACGCCCCGAACGCGAGCTGCAGGGTGAACAGCAGCAGCGCGTAGTACACGAGTCTGCCGAGCAGGTCGCTCAGCTCGAATCTGCCGGTGTAGCGGCGCAGCCCGGATCGCTCGCCGGCCCTGTCGAGGCCGACCTTGTTGAGCAGCTTGCCGACGAGTTTGCCGATCCACTTGGCGACGATCCAGCCGATGACGAGGATGGCCAGGAACGCCAGTGCGCGCGGCAGAAACTCGACGACGTTGTCCACCATGTTCTGGAAGCTCTGCGAGATGTCCATCCCCGCAGGTTAAGCCGGTGAACATCCCGATTCTGGCGGTTTGCGCGAGAAACACCGGACACCGGTGTAACTCGAAACGCCCATTGCGGACATCGTGCCCTACGTGGGCCAAGTGCGCCAGTGCATCCAGGATTTCGACGGGGTCGGCCCGCGCTGGTCCTGGTAGCGGGAGAAGTTCGCGCCGGCGCCGTACGGGTGCTCGGCGGGGCTGGTGAGCCGGAAGACGCAGAGCTGCCCGATCTTCATGCCCGGCCAGAGGGTGATGGGCAGGTTCGCGACGTTGGAGAGCTCGAGGGTGACGTGCCCGGAGAAGCCCGGGTCGATGAACCCGGCGGTGGAGTGGGTGAGCAGGCCGAGGCGGCCGAGGCTGGACTTGCCTTCGAGGCGCGCGGCGAGGTCGGCGGGGAGGGTGATGACCTCGAGCGTGGAGGCGAGCACGAACTCGCCGGGGTGGAGCACGAACGGCTCGTCGTCGGCGACCTCGACGGCGGAGGTGAGGTCGTCCTGCTGCTTCGAGGGGTCGATGTGGGTGTACTTCTGGTTGTTGAAGACCCTGAAGCGGCGGTCGAGGCGCACGTCGATGCTGGAGGGCTGCACGAGTTCGTCTTCGAACGGCTGGATGCCGAGGCGGTCGTTCTTGACGGCATCGAGGATGTCGCGGTCGCTAAGCAGCATGCGCTCAGGTTAGTGCCCGGCCCGAAGACGCAGCTCAACGGGCTCGGTAAGGCGTGCGCGGCTCACGATCCGGCGGGCGGGAGGGCGTAGCCGACGGTGCCGAGGTCGACGAACTCCCAGCCGTCCGGGGCGAGGGCGGCGCATTCGTCGAGGTCTTCGGCGCAGACGATGGCGTCCATGCTCGCGGGGTCGGGCGGGGTCTCGCCGGGGACGACGGATTGGAGCGCGAAGATCTCGGTGTCGGCCGGGAGCAGGATCCACCACGGGTATTCCCAGGAGTCGTTGCCCTGCACGAGGCCGACGCGTTCGGGGTCGACGGCCGCGACGGCGGCGGCCGCCTCTTCGTACTGGGGGAGCCATTCGCGGCGGCGCATGAAGCGTTCTTCGAGGTCGCTGAGGCTGAAGACCGACCAGGTCCCGGCGAGGCGGCGCGGGTAGCCGTAGGCGACGGTGAGGACGCCGGCGAGCGAGGCGGCGACGGCGACGGTGGTGACGAGGGCGATCGCGGCGCGGCGGCGGCCCCGGTCGCGGGCCGTGGCGGCGAAGCCCTTCACGAGCCCGGCCGCGAGCAGGCCTGCGGCGGGCGCGCCGAGGACGACGAGGAACATGACGAGCCGGTTGACCCAGGGCTGCCAGGAGACGGTGCAGACGACGCCGATGAAGGCGACGGCGACCGCGGCGGCGTAGGCGCGGCGCAGGCCGGGGCCTTTGGCGGTGAACCAGACGAGTCCGGCGAGGGCGGCGAGGCCGGTGATCGGGAACGCGGCGCGGTCCTCGTCGGGGTACCAGGCGCGCACGGGGAACTCGGTGGAGCCGAAGGTGATCCGGGGGTCGTTGGGGTCGACGCCCATGAGGTTCGCGAGGCCGTTGACGGCCGCCGCGAACCCGTCCGAGAGCGGGAACAGGGGCGTGTCGAGGTTGGTCTGGGCGATGCGCAGGCCGTTGATGAGGAGCAGGCGCGCGTCGGCGGTCTGGACGCCGATGGATTCGCGCAGGATCTCGGGGCCGAGCGGGTGCCCGAAGGCCTGGTGCATGCGCAGGAGGAAGGGCCCCGCGAGGATCAGGGCGAGGGCGAGGACGGCGAGGGACGCGGCCACGGTGGCGGCGCGGGCGGTCGCGGCGCGTGAGGCGTCGGCGCGGGAGCACCGCTGGGGGCTGCGTCCGCACAGGCAGGGGCGGCGGCGGTGGCCGTCGCGCACGAGTCGGCCGATGCCCCAGACGAGGAGGAGCGGGGCGGCGGCGAGGAGCCCGGTGCTCTTGGTGACGGCGATGAGCCCCAGGGCGAGGCCGAGGTAGACGGCGTCGGTGCGGGGCGCGGTGACGCGCAGGAGCGCGCCGGTGTCCCCGGGCCGGGTGAATTCGTCGAGCGCGATCGTGGCGAGGCAGGCGACCCAGGCGGCGGCGACGAGGTCGACCTGGGTGCTGGAGGCCTGGAGCAGCACTTCGGGGGTGGTGGCGAGGAGGAACACGGTGGCGAGCTGGGCGACGGGGCCGCCGCCGAGCTGCGCGGCGATGCGGGAGGCGGCGAGGGCCGCGCCGACTGCGGCGAGGAGCTGGAGGAGGTTGTAGGCGCCGTCCCCGCCGGCGAGGAGCCGCAGGTGGGTGAGGAGGTATTCGGAGCCGGGCCCGATGTCGACCTGCCGGTGGATGTCCGTGGGGTAGACGGCGACGCTGGCGTTCTGGACCCAGTGCTCGATGCGCGGCAGGTGGTAGGTCTGGGAATCGAAGTTGTTGGGGGACGAGGCGATCGCGAGCACGGCGACGCTGATGGCGAGGATCGCGATGACGCAGCCGAGCGCCCACTGCCAGGCGGGGGCGGCCGCGGCGGCGGACTTGGTGCGCCGCCACGTGCGGCGGGTGGCGCCGCGGCGGGACCGGAGCTCTTCGCGGAGCGCGTCGAGGGGCTGGCCGCGGCCGAGGAGCCGCGCGAACGGCCCGGTGCCGTCGTCGGGGGTCATGTCC
This sequence comes from Glycomyces lechevalierae, assembly GCF_027622945.1. Taxonomy (GTDB): domain Bacteria; phylum Actinomycetota; class Actinomycetes; order Mycobacteriales; family Micromonosporaceae; genus Glycomyces; species Glycomyces rutgersensis. The sequence goes on from NZ_JAPZVQ010000021.1 coordinate 18,491, forward strand.
CGTACGCAGCGCACGAGCACGGCCGCGATGACGGCGGCGGTGGCGGCGAGCCAGGCGACGAGGACCGTAGCGGTGGTGAGCGCCGTGAAGGCGGAGGCGGCCTCGACGACCGCGATCGCGTACGCCCCCAACAGGATCGCCGCCCGCACGACGGCGAGCCGGGCGGGCGCGAGGACGGCCCCGTCGCCGGGGCGGAGGGCGTAGGCGAGCGCCGGGAGCAGGATGAGGAGCCACAGGACGAGCAGCACCCGTCCATTCAACACGACCAGGATTCAACACGACCCGTCCGGCCGATGCCGTCCTGGCATGAGCGCGTTATGGTTGTGCAATCTTGTTCGATCCGCGGGGATGGAGCAGCAATGCTGTTGTCGATTCTCGTTCCGGTCTTCAATGAGGAACGCCTCGCTGCCGGAACGTTGAAAGAGCTGCTCGCAGTGGAGTTCCCCTGCGAGACCGAGATCGTTGCCGTCGACGACGGCTCCCGCGATCGCTCCTGGGAGGTCCTCCAGACCTTTGAGGACAATCCGCGCGTGCGGTTGATCCGCCACGAGCGCAATAAAGGCAAGGGCGCGGCGATCCGCACCGCCGTGAAGGCCGCGCAGGGCGACTACGTCGTCGTGTTCGACGCGGACGGCGAGTACGACGCCGGCGACCTCCCCCGGCTCTTCGCGCCGGTCCTCGACGGCAAGGCCGAGGTCGTGTACGGGTCGCGCTCGTTCGGCTCGCACTCGGCGTACTCGTTCTGGTACGTCATGGGCAACAAGGGCATCACCCTCGCCGCGAACATCCTCTTCAACTCCTACATCTCGGACCTGGAGACCTGCTACAAGCTCCTGCCGCGCCAGATGTACATGGACCTGAACATCCGCTCGGGCGGCTTCGGCATGGAGGCCGAGCTGACCGCGAAGCTCCTCAAGCGCGGCATCCGCCCCTACGAGGTGCCGATCTCCTACACGGCCCGCAGCCGCGAGGAGGGCAAGAAGATCACCTGGACCGACGGCGTGCAGGCCCTCTGGCTCCTCGGCCGCGAACGCGTGCGCCGCAACCGCCGCTGACCCTTCGCCGACCGGTCGGCCGACGGATGCGGCTACCGTCGATGCCTTCGTAGCGTCGTCCGGGACAGGCCGCCGCACCGGCGGCCCCGACCGAGGGGACACGCCATGGGCGAGCAAGTGCGGCAATGGATCAAGGCCAACGCCCGGCCGGTCGACGACCTGGAAGCCCTGCGCGGCGTCGTGGGCGACGCCGAGGTCGTCGCGTTCGGCGAGACCACCCGCGCGGCGACCGAGATCGACCGGTACCGGTTGCGGGCCTTGCAGTTCCTGGTCGAAGAGCTCGGTTTCAGGGCCCTCGCCATCAATGACGACGCGATCGTCGCCGAACGCCTCGACGATTTCGTCCGCGGCGCGGACGACGACCCGGTCGTGGCGCTCGGCGCGGCCTGGCCGCCTTGGCGCACCGAGGAGACCATCGCAGGACTGCAGTGGATGCGCGCCTACAACCGCGAGCACCCTGCCGATCCCGTGCGGCTCTTCGGCACCAATCCCGCAGGTGCCCAGGCCTACCACTACGACGCCGTCACCGACTACGTGCGCCGCACCGCCCCCGGCCGCCTCGACGAGCTCAAAGCGCACCTCGCTCCCCCGCGCAGCGCCCACAAGATCGACGAGCACGTGCAGCGCTTCCGCGGCGTCCACCCCGGCCGGCCCTTCGCCGCATCCGCCCGCGACGCCTACGCGCTCGTCGCGTCCCTCCCCGAGGATCCCGAACGCGACCACGTCCTGCGCTACGCCCGCATCATCGTGGACCACCACTCCCACACGGTCGCAGCGGGAATCGACTTCGGCGCGGCCATGGCGACGTCCGCCGCCGAGATCCTTCGGGACTACGAGCGCACCGGCGCCAAGACCGTGTTCTGGGACGGCATCGCGATCACCGCGAACGCGGACGCGATGTCGGTCAAGATCGGCGGCGGCCAGTCGTTCCGGTCCGTCGGCGGCCACCTGCGCGGGCACTTCGGCGACAAGTACCGCTCGGTGATGATCGGCTTCGGCGAGGGCGAGATCCACGCCGGCGTCAGGGTGCCGGCCCCGCCCGCGGACTACGTCGAGGCCGACCTGCCGGACGGCGAGCCGTTCCTCCTCGACCTGCGCGCGGAGGCCCCGGACGAGGTCGCGGAGTGGCTGCGGGACAGCAGGAAGGTGCGGGTGATCCCGGGCGTCTACGACCCCGCCGAGGACGAGCAGCACCACGTGGTCTCGCCGTCCTTCAGCGCCTGGTTCGACGCGGTCGCGTACTTCCCGCGGATCACCCCGACCACGCTCCTGCGGCGCTAGAGCAGCACCACGTCGAGGCGGCGCGGGCCGTGCACGCCTTCCACGCGCTGCAGCTCGATGTCGCTCGTCGCCGACGGCCCGGAGATCCAGGTCTGCGGGGCCGTGCGGTCGAGCATCGGCAGCGCCTCGGCGAGGTGCCCCACGATCTGCTCGGGCCGGACCACCACCACATGGTGGTCCGGCACCAGCGTGATCGCCCTCCTGCCTTGGGCCGCACCGGTGTCGAGCATGATCGTGCCCGAGACGGCGACGGCGGCGGCGCAGCCGGTGAGGACCGCGTCCATGCGGTCGAGGTCCGCAGTGGACAGACCGGTGTCGGGCGCGAACTCCGCCGCGCCGAGCCGCCACTCCGCGGGGAGGTCGGCGGGGACCACGACGCGCTTCGCCTCACCGAGCGCTGCGGCGATCGAGTTCAGCCCATAGTGGACGTTCGCCTTGTAGTCGACGAGCCGGTCGACGAGCATCGCCGTGATGTCGACATCAGGATCCAGCGACCGCCGGTATTCGCGCGGCGGCTCGGGGGCCTCGCCCGCGCCGTCGAGAGCACGGCGCATCCGCGCCAGGATCTCCTCGCGGGCACGCTGCTGGGCGCTCATCGCTGCCGCTCCTTCCACCAGTCCCGGAAGTCCTCCTTCGGCGGCAACGGGAGGTCCCGGCTCACCGTCCACCGCGATCCGGGCCACGGCAGTCTGCGCAGGAATCCCTTGCGGCGCCACGGCATCGACCCGAACCGGGCGGCCCGCAGCGCGGCCCGCCACAGGGCCGGGCGGGCCATCACGGCTCTCGCAGCGCCCATCGCGGCCTGCTCCCCCGCCTGGTGCGGGCCCCGCTGGCGCAGGTGCACGAGCACTTCGGGGATGTCGATCTTGACCGGGCAGACCTCGTAGCAGGCGCCGCACAGGCTCGAGGCGTACGGCAGGTCGTCGTGCCTGCCGGGCTCGAGCTGCGGCGCGAGGATCGCGCCGATCGGGCCCGGGTAGACGTGGCCGTACGCGTGGCCGCCGGTGCGCTCGTAGACCGGGCACACGTTGAGGCAGGCCGAGCAGCGGATGCACGAGAGCGCCTGGCGGCCCACCTCGTCGGCGAGGACCCCGGTGCGGCCGTTGTCGAGGAGGATGACATGCACATCCTTCGGCCCGTCGCCCTCGCGGGCGCCCGTCCACACCGAGGTGTACGGGTTCATCCGCTCCCCTGTGGACGAACGCGGCAGCAGCTGCATGAAGACTTCGAGATCGGCGAAGCTCGGCAGCAGCTTCTCGATGCCCACGATGCTGATCAGCGTCTCCGGCATCGTGAGGCACATGCGGCCGTTGCCCTCCGACTCGACCACGACGAGCGAACCCGTCTCGGCCACGGCGAAGTTCGCGCCCGATACCGCCACCTTCGCCGAGAGGAACCGCCGCCGCAGGTGCAGCCGCGCGGCCTCGGCCAGCGCGGCCGGCTCGTCGGTGAGACCAGTGGGCGCATCGCCCATCTTCTGATCGAAGATGTCGCGGATCTGGGTGCGGTTGTAGTGGATCGCGGGCACGAGGATGTGGCTGGGCTTGTCCTCGGCGAGCTGGACGATGAGCTCGGCCAGGTCGGTCTCGTAGGCCTTGAGGCCGACCGCTTCGAAGTGCTCGTTGAGCTCGATCTCCTGGGTCGCCATGGACTTGACCTTGACGACCTCCTCGGCCCCGGCGTCGCGCACGATCCGGGCGGCGATCTCGTTGGCCTCCTTGGCGTCCCTGGCCCAGTGGACCTGTGCGCCGGCGGCGATCGCGTTGCGTTCGAACTCGATCGCGAGTTCGGGGAGGCGGTGCTGCACGTCGGCCTTGATCGCGGCGGCGGCGTCGCGCAGGGCCTCCCAGTCGTCGAGTTCCCCGGCGACGTTGGCGCGCTTGGCGCGGATGGTGCCGGTGGCGTGGGCGAGGTTCTTGCGGAGCTGGGGCATGCCGAGGGCGACCTTGGCGGCCTTGGGGAACGGCGCGTCGGCGGGGATGAGCGAGGCGGCCGGGACGATCTCGTGGGTGCTCATGCGGCGCTCGCGAGGATTTCGGCGTAGTGGATGGGGCGCGGTCCGCGCCGTCCGGCGACGCTTGCGGAGCCGGCCGTGCGCTCGAGCCTGCTGATGCCGCCGCCGATGTGGGTGAGGCACGAGTTGTCGGCGGCGGCGAGGTATTCGGCGCCGGTGCTCGAGGCGTGGCGGCACTTGTCGGCGAGCATCGCGGAGGAGACCTCGCTGTTCTTGAGGGCGAAGGTGCCGCCGAAGCCGCAGCACTGGTCGGCGGCGGGGAGGTCGACGAGGTCGATGTCCTGGACGGCGCGGAGGAGGCGGAGCGGCTTGTCCCCCAGGCCGAGTGCGCGGGTGCCGTGGCAGGTGGGGTGGTAGGTGACGGTGTGGGGGAAGCGGGCGCCCACGTCTTCGACCCCGGCGACGTCGATGAGGAACTCGGAGAGTTCGTGCACGCGGCGGCCGATGTCGGAGCCGGTCAGGTGCGGGTACTGGTCGCGGGTCATGGCGGCGCAGGAGCCGGAGGGGGTGACGATCGCGTCGTAGTCGCCGAAGACGGCTTCGAAGGAGCTCGCGAGCGTCTCGGCGTCCTTCTTGTAGCCGGAGTTCGCGTGCATCTGGCCGCAGCAGGTCTGGGCGGCGGGGAAGTCGACGTCGTAGCCGAGTCGTTCGAGGATGCGGACGACGGCTTTCGGCGTCTCGGGGAAGAGCGCGTCGTTGACGCAGGTGATGAACAGGGCTACGCGGGGCATGGCGTTCGCACCTCTGCTTCCTGGGTCGCGGCGTGCGAGGTCGGGCGGGCGGGTGCGGCGGCGCGGTGGCCGCGGCCTGCTTCGTTCATCGGTTCGCCTTGGCGCGCTTGGGCTTCGGGGTCGGTTCGGTGGTGCGGGCCGCTTCGAACGCGGCGCGGTGCCGGATCCGGGAGCGTTCGAGGTGGCGGCGCATCGCCTCCTCGGCGGCAAGCGGTTGCTGGCCAATGATAGCGTCCGCGACCGCGAGGTGCTCCACCTCGGTCTCCCCGATCGAGTCGGGCTCGATGTAGGCGCGGTGCAGGTGCAGGTGGGCGTCGAGGCGGCGGATCGCCTTCGCGAGCTGCGCGCTGCCGCTCAGGGCGGCGACCGTGTTGTGGAAGCGGGCGTCGGCCTCGGTGAACTCGAGCTTGTCCGAGCCCGCGTCGGGCGTCCGTGCGGCGGCCAGCAGCGCGTTCGCCTCAGCTGCAGGGAGACCGGAGGCGTCGACCTGGGCGAGGCCGTCGCCTGGAGGGATTGAACGGAGCAGTGCGGGTTCGCGGATCTCCGGCGTCCCTCGCTCGGCCGCCCGCCTGGCGGCCCGGGGCTCGAGCATCATGCGGATCTCGAAGAGGTCGTCGAATTCGGCGGCGGAGAGCAGCGGCTCGACGGTGTACCCGCTCAGCGGCCGCCGGGCGAGCAGGCCCTCGGACTCCAAGCGCGCCAGCGCTTCGCGGATCGGCGTCTGCGAGAACGCGAGCTGCTTGGCGAGCCCGTCGATGCTCAGCTTGGCCCCCGGCGCCAGCTCGGAGCGCATGATCCGGGACTTCAGCTCCGTGTAGGCCTCGTCCGCGAGCGTACGCTTCTCGGGGGTCGCTGATGTAGCCGTCATGCGCACAATCCTATAGGATAATGTCGCGACGGCATGGCTCAGCTCGGCAAGGGCCGCCGCAACGCCCCTTTTGCTCCCATTGGAGGCCACCGTGGTCGGAGACCGGCACGCACTCCCCGCCCGCACGCTCGGCGACACGGACGTGTCCGTGACCGCCGTCGGACTCGGCTGCGCGCCGCTCGCAGGGCTCTTCACGCCCGTCGACCCGGCCGTCGCCGCCGCCACCGTCGACGCCGCCTGGAACGGGGGCGTGCGGCACTTCGACACCGCCCCGCACTACGGCGCCGGGCTCTCCGAGGAGCGACTCGGGAGCGCTCTCGCGGGCCGCCCGCGCGACGCGTTCACCGTGTCCACCAAGATGGGCCGCGTCCTCGTCGACCACGAAGGGCCCTGGGACATCTGGGGCGAGCCCAACGGCAAGGCCTCGTCCTTCGACTTCTCCTACCGCGGCACGCACGACGCCCACCTCGGCAGCCTCGAGCGCCTCGGCACCGACCGCGTCGAGATCGGCCTCATCCACGACCCGGACGACCACCGGGACGAGGCCCTCGCCGGGACGCACAAGGCCCTCACCGAACTCAAGGCCGCGGGGCGCATCGGCGCCGTCGGGATCGGCATGAACTCCACCGAGGCCGCCGCCGATCTGCTCTCGCGGGCCGATTTCGACGTGGCGCTCATCGCCGGGCGCTACACCCTGCTCGACCAGTCCGCCCTGGACCGGCTCTACCCCCTCTGCGTCTCGCGCGGCGTCTCAGTGATCGCCGCGGGCGTCTTCAACTCCGGGATCCTCGCGGACCCGAAGCCGGGAGCGCGGTTCAATTATGCGGAGGCGGACCGACGACTCGTGGAGCGTGCGCAGGCGATCGCCGCGATCTGCGACCGGTACGACACCCCGCTGCGCGCGGCCGCGCTGCAGTTCCCGGCCGCCCACCCCGCCGTCGCGTCGATCCTCGTCGGCGCGCGCAACCCCGAAGAGGTCGACGACGCCCTCGCGATGTACGCCCACCCCATTCCCGGCGCGCTGTGGCGAGACCTCAAGCGGGCCGGGCTGCTGGCCGAGGAGGCACCCGTACCGTCATGAGCGCTCCCGTGATCGACGCGCACCACCATCTGTGGACCGCCGACTACCCCTGGCTCGCGAGCGAACCGGAGCTCGCGCCGATCCGCCGCGACTACGGCGTCAACGACCTCCGCGCCAACCTGAAGGACGCCGGGGTCGACCGCACGATCCTGGTCGAAGCGGACTGGGGCCACCCGTCCGAGACCGTCGAGTTCCTGCACCTCGCCGGGGCCGTGGACGAGATCGCCGGGGTCGTCGGCTTCATCGACCTCCTCGACCCGCACCTCGCGAACACCTTGTCGCGCTATGCGAACCACCCCCGCGCCCGCTTCCTCGTGGGCCTGCGCGACCAGGTCCAGGGCCGCCCCGACCCGGACTTCCTGGCCCGGCCCGAAGTGATCACCGCACTCAGGGCCGTCGCGGGCACCGTGCCCACCTTCGACCTGGTCGTGCGTGTGGACCAGCTCCCGGCCGCCGCGAAGGCCGCCGCCGCCGTCCCCGAGCTCGGGTTCGTGCTCGACCACCTCGGCAAGCCCCAGGTGCGCGACGGCGACGCCGGCCTCAAGGCCTGGCGGGAGGCCGTCACTCCGCTCGCCAAGCAGCCCAACGTGACCGCGAAGCTCTCCGGGCTCGTCACCGAGGCCGACTGGCGGCACTGGACCCCGAACGACCTGCGGCCGTTCGTCCAGACCGCCCTCGAACTCTTCGGACCCGACCGCCTCATGTTCGGCTCCGACTGGCCCGTCTGCGAACTGGCCGCCACGTACACCCGCGTCAAGGACGCCCTCACCGAAGTCCTCGGGCGCACCGACCCGGACGTCTTCGGCGGCACCGCCGCCCGGACCTACCAGCTAGGAGAGTCATGAAGTACCTGCGCATCGGACAGCCCGGCCTCGAGACCCCCGTGGCCCTCGCGGACGGCAAGTACTACGACCTCTCCGGGCCGATCGGGGACATCGACGGCGAGTTCTTGGAGCGCGGGGGCATCGCGACCACCGCGGGCTTCCCCGAGATCGACATCGCGGGGCAGCGCATCGCGCCGCCGATCGCCAAGCCCGCCGCGATCGTGTGCATCGGCATGAACTACGCCGCGCACTGCGCCGAGTCCGGCGCCGAGCCGCCCGCCGAGCCGGTGGTGTTCTACAAGCACCCCAACACGATCGTGGGCCCGCAGGACGAGGTCCAGATCCCCCGGAAGTCCACCCGCACGGACTGGGAGGTCGAGCTGGGCGTGGTCCTCGGCAAGCGCGCGTCCTATCTGGAGTCCGAGGAGGCGGCGCTCGACTGCATCGCCGGGTTCGTCGTCGCGAACGACCTCTCCGAGCGCGAGTTCCAGATCGAGCGCTCGGGCGGCCAGTTCTCGAAGGGCAAGGCCTGCCCCACGTTCACCCCGCTCGGCCCGTACCTCGTCACCCCTGACGAGATCGACGACGTGCAGGCACTGCGCATGTGGTCCAAGGTGAACGGCGAGATCCGCCAGGACTCGAACTCGAAGGACATGATCTTCTCGGTGGCCCGCATCATCCACCACATGTCCCAGTTCATGGCCTTCGACGCGGGCGACCTGCTGCTCACCGGCACCCCCGAGGGCGTCGCGCTCTCCGGCCGCTTCCCGTACCTCAAGGCCGGCGACGTCGTCTCCGTGGGCATCGAAGGCCTGGGCCACACCGAGAACCCCACGGTGCAGGCGTGACGATCACGGCCGTGGACGTCATCGACGTCCGCTTCCCGACCTCGCGCAGCCTCGACGGCTCGGACGCGATGAACCCCGATCCCGACTACTCGGCCGCCTACGTCGTGCTCCACGCCGACGACGGCCGCGAGGGCCACGGGTTCACGTTCACGATCGGGCGCGGCAACGACATCTGCTGCGCCGCGATCGAAACGCTCAGCGAGTACGTGATCGGCGCCGATGTGGACGGTCCGGCCGCGCTCGGCGACCTGTACAGGCGGCTCACGCACGACTCGCAGATCCGCTGGCTCGGCCCCGAGAAGGGCGTCATGCACCTCGCGGCCGCCGCCCTGGTCAACGCCGCGTGGGACCTCGCCGCGCGCCGCGCCGGGCTGCCGCTGTGGAAGTACCTCTCCGGGCTCACCCCCGAGGAGATCGTCGCGTGCGTCGACTGGCGGTACCTCACGGACGCCCTCACTCCCGAAGCGGCCCTTGCCATCCTGCGCGAGGCCGAGGAGGGCAAGGCCGAGCGGATCGCCGAGATCGAGCGGGACGGCTACCCGGCCTACACCACCTCCCCCGGCTGGCTCGGCTACGACGACGAGAAGGTCGTGCGCCTCGCCCGCGAGGCCGTCGCCGAGGGGTACACGCAGATCAAACTCAAAGTGGGCGCGGACCTGGAGGACGACCGCCGCCGCTTCGCCGCCGCGCGCTCGGCCGTCGGCCCCGGCATCCGGATCGCGGTCGACGCGAACCAGCGCTGGGACGTCGACCAGGCCGTGGAGTGGACGAAGGCCCTCGCCGAGTTCGACCCGTGGTGGATCGAGGAGCCCACGAGCCCGGACGACGTGCTCGGGCACGCCGCCATCCGCAAGCGCCTGGCCCCCATCAAGGTCGCGACCGGCGAGCACGTCCACAACCGGGTCATGTTCAAGCAGCTGCTCCAGGCCGGCGCGATCGACTTCCTCCAGTTGGACGCCGCGCGCGTCGCCGGCGTGAACGAGAACCTGGCGATCCTGCTGCTGGCCAAGCACTTCGGCGTCCCGGTCTGTCCGCACGCGGGCGGAGTGGGCCTGTGCGAACTCGTCTGCCATCTGTCCATGTTCGACTACACCTCGGTCAGCGCGACCATGGACGACCGCGTGATCGAGTACGTCGACCACCTGCACGAGCACTTCACCGCGCCCACGGTGATCGAGAACGGCCGCTACCGGGCCCCGACCGAACCGGGCTTCTCCGCAGAGATGAAGCGGGACAGCCTGATCCGGTTCTCCTACCCGCATGGTCCTGAATGGAGGAGCAACTGATGACCGGCTTCGAAGGCCTGACCGTCGTGATCTCCGGAGGCGCCTCCGGCATCGGCGCCGCGACCGCTGACGCGTTCGCCGCCCGCGGCGCGAACGTGGCGGTGCTCGACCTCAACGCGAACGAGCGGCACTGGTCCCACAAGTGCGACGTGGCCGACGACAACCAGGTGCGCCTGGCCGTCGCCGCCGCCAAGGAGCACTTCGGGGGCATCGACATCGTGGTGAACAACGCCGGGATCGGCGCGGTCGGCACCGTCGAGGAGAACTCCGACAAGCAGTGGTTCCGCGTCCTCGACGTGAACCTCCTCGGCATGGTCCGCCTCTCCCGCGCGTGCCTGCCGCACCTGCGCGAGTCCGCGGCCCCGGCGATCGTGAACACCACCTCGATCGCCGCCCTCACGGGCCTGGTCAACCGCGCCCTCTACTCGGCGTCGAAGGGCGCGGTCCACTCGCTCACCCTCGCGATGGCCGCCGACCATGTGGCCGAAGGGATCCGCGTCAACTGCGTCAGCCCCGGCACGGCCGACACGCCGTGGGTGCAGCGCCTGCTCGACCAGGCCGAGGACCCGGCCGCCGAGCGCGCCCGGCTCGAGCAGCGCCAGCCGACCGGCCGCCTCGTGAGCCCCGAGGAGGTCGCGGCCGCGGTCGTCTACCTCGCCGACCCCCACAACAAATCGCTCACCGGCACGAGCCTCGCGGTCGACGGCGGCCTCGCCGGACTCCGCATCGTTCGTTAGAGCATTATTCGCTAAGATTCCATTAGGGAACATTCGAGTTCTCTTGCAGCACAAGGGCGCAGCGGATTCACTTCCGCTGCGCCCAGTTGCTTTTCCGCCCGGATAGAGCGTTGATTCACAGCAGACATCCTGCGCCCCATCAGGACGCGTTATTGGAGCGCGCGGAAGACCGCAAACCAGCGGTATTCGTGCCGGAAACCGATAATGCGGCGTAACGAGCGCCGCCGGGCGAAAGGGATATCCATGAGCAGCGAGAACACGACCACGATGAAGCGCCGCCTGGCATCCGGCGCGGCCATGGCCGGCGTCGCCGTGATCGCGGGTCTGGGCCTGACCGCCGGGTCGGCGCAGGCCGAGTCCACCACCGAGGCCGAGACCAGGGCCGGCGGCTGCGCCGACAACTACGTCTGCATGTGGGAGGACTCCAACTACAGCGGCGACAAGTGGGTCAACTGGCGCGTCGGCTCGGTCGGGACCGTCTACGAGGTCGACGGCTGGGACGGCGACAACGAGATCTCCTCGATCTCGAACGAGTCGGGCCGCACCCTGAAGCTCTACGCGGACGACGGCGCCACCGGCGCCTGGATCTGCTTCGGTCCCGAGACCGACGTCCGGAACCTGAGCGACCTCGGCGGCGGCCGCAGCTTCAACGACCAGATCGAGAGCTTCAAGGTCGTCTCCGCCTGCTAACCGCCTGAACCGTGCCGCGGCGGCAAGGCGCCGCCGCCGCGACACCTCGGACCGCAATGCGAGAGGCCGCCTCGGGAGGGTGTTCCCGGGGCGGCCTTCACCGTTCAGGCAGTCGTGAGGCGGAAGCGGTCGCGGTAGGCCGTCGGCGTCGTGTCGAGGACGCGGCGGAAGGCCCGGACCAGGGTGTCCGTGGTCCCGAACCCGCAGGTGGTGGCGACCCGGTCGAGGGTGTCGTCGGTGGTCTCCAGACGGTTGCGCGCCGCCTCGACCCGCGCGGACTCGATGTAGGCGCGCGGGGTCATCCCCAACTCGGACTTGAAGATCCGGGTGAGCTGGCGCTCGCTCACGTGCGCTTCGGCGGCCAGGCCCGCCACGGTCAGCGGCTCGGCCAGATGCCGGGTGATGAAGTGGCGCAGCAGGTCCACGCGCCGCGTCGTCGACACCGGCGCGAGGGAGACGCTGAACTGGCTCTGCCCGCTCGGCCGCTTCAGGAACATGACGAGTTGCCGGGCGACCTTGAGCGCCAGCTCCTCGCCGAAGTCGTCCGCGACCAGCGCCAGCGAGAGGTCGAGGCAGGCGGTGAGCCCGGCGCCGGTCCAGATGTCGCCGTCGCGGATGAAGATCGGGTCGGCGTCGACCTCCACCTCCGGGTGCTCGGCCGCGAGCTGGGCCGCGGTCGACCAGTGGGTGGTGGCGCGGCGGCCTTCGAGCAGGCCCGCGGCGGCCAGCACATGGGCGCCGACGCAGACGGACGCGACCCGGCGCGTGCGCCCGGCGAGGCGCCGGACCCATTCGACCACAACGGGATCGGCGAGGGCGCGCACCCGCTTCGCGCCGTCGACCTCCACCGAGCCGGGCACGATGAGCGTGTCGATCGAGCGCCGCGCGACCTCCTCGAAGGTGGCGTCGGGCAGCACGCGGACCCCGGCCGAGGTCCGCACCGGGTCCATCGTCGCGGAGGCGAGCACGACCTCGTAGCCGGTGTCGGCCTCGAGTTCACGGCGCAGCAGCGCGAACACCTCCGGCGGGCCGGTGACGTCGAGCAGGTCGATGCGGTCGAAGAGCACGACGACCACGAGTCGCTTGGCGGGGCTCACGGCTCCTCCGTTCCGGGCGTCGGCAACTGATGTCGGTTTCTGCACCTTACCCGTCATTGCCGACATCGGCGAATCGCCGTAGCGTTGGCACCGGCCCCTTCGAGCGGCCTGAAACCCACGTTCACCAGGAGGAACACCGCCATGCCCTCACCCACGCTCCGCACCCTCGCCGGCGCCGACGAGACCCCCGCCGCGCTCGCCGACGCGACGCTGATCCTCGTCGACTACCAGAACACCTACACGCGCGGCGTCATGGAGCTGACCGGCTGGCGCCCCGCGCTCGACAACGCCGCCGCCCTCCTCGCGGCCGCCCGCGAGGCCGGGACGACCGTGATCCACGTGCAGCACGACGGCGGCGAGGGCTCCCACTACGACATCCGCACCGACCTCGGCGCGATCCACCCCGCGGTCGCACCCGTCGACGGCGAGGCCGTCGTGGTCAAGGGCGCCCCGAACTCCTTCGTGGGCACCGAACTCGGCGAGCTGGTCGACGCGGCCGGGCACACCGACGTGATCGTCATCGGGTTCATGACCCACATGTGCGTCACCTTCACCGCCGAGGGCGCGGCCCTGCGCGGCAACCGCCCGACCGTCGTCGCCGACGCCTGCGCCACCCGCCCCCTCGCCACGGCCGTCGCCGAAGTGACCCCCGAGCAGCTGCACGCCAGCGCCCTCGCCACGATCGCCGACGCCTACGGCGTGGTCGTCCCCACCGCCGCCCACCTCAAGTAGCGACTCGTCGATGCGGCGCACCTCGTTGCGCCGCATCGATACCGCCTTCGCGCCGCCAGCCGGTGTCGGTGCCGGCCTCGGACACCCGCCCGCGCAGCGGTCGCCGTGCCCGCCGACCACCTCGAGCGGAACGCAGCGGACTCGGCCGCGCCGATGGTGGACACGGCCGGGTTCGAGCGGCAGTCAGCCAGCGCCCAGGCGCTGCTGCGGGCCCTGACTACTGCGCCATCTGGCGGGACGCTCAGCCGCCCGCGCCCGCGCCCGGGGCCGAAGGCCTTGGGGCGGTGTCCTTCTCGCCGATCGCGGCCGCGACTTCCTTGATCGCGCTTCGGATCAGGTCGCCGTACGGCCCCTCGGGCAGGGCCGGGGCGGCCTGGTCGGCCGCGTCGATGTGGGCTCGGGCGGCCTCAAAGGAGCCGAGGCGGCGGTAGTCGTCGGCGAGGTTGAGGTGCAGGGACGGGTAGAAACCGGCGATCGCGAGCCCGGCGTGATGGGCTTGCACGCGTTCGTCGGTCGCGGCGTCGGCGGCGTCGAGGGCCCGCACGTCCCAGGCGAGCGCCTGCGCGGCGTCCTCGTAGAGGTCGGCCGTCGAGTGCGCGAGCGTGCACCGGTGCAGAGGATCGCCAGTGACGCCGATCCGCGTCCACAGGTCGAGCATCGCCTCGCGGGCGGCGGCGGTGTCGCCGTTCTGGCCTCGCATCACGGCCTGGCCGATGGCGTCCATGATCGGGTCGGGAGCGGCGGGAGTTTCGGTCACGGGCCCATGGTCCGTGACGGGTACGACATTGCTCCCCGACCTGTCATATCGCGTGGCGCTATTCGGTCCTGTGTGCAGCAACCGATAGGAAGGATCCCGCCATGACCGACTTCCAGGCCATCGCCGACCGCGTCGAGATCGAGGCGCTGCGGGCCGAGTTCTCCGACGCGACCATGATGCGCGACTACGACCGGCTCGCCTCGCTCTTCACCGAGGACGGCGCGCTCCGCATGCCGAACATCCCCGTCGAACTCGTGGGCCGCGGGCAGATGCTCGCGTGGGGCCGGCTCGCACCCACCAAGTGGCGCTATTTCATCCAGACCTCGCATCCGGGCGTGATCGTGCTCGAAGGCGACACCGCTACCGGGCGCACCTACATCCAGGAGCTCATCGAGCTCAATGACGAGAGCGGCCACCAGAACATCGCGATCTACCACGACCGCTATGCGCGGACCGCGGACGGCTGGAAATTCTCCGAGCGGGTCTACGAGGTCCGCTACCGCGACGACGCCCCGCTCGACGGCGAGGGAGCCATCGTTTCCGTTCCGGCGCAAGGTGTCTGAGTCCGGATCGCGGCGGCCGTGACCTGCGGTCGCGCGTCGCGGAGACCGATCGGAGGTGGTAGCGGCCTGAACGCGGGGGACCTGGAGGGAGCGCCGGGTCACAGTCGCGGATAGGCTGGGAAGCATGGATGCTGCGTCGTTTCTCCGCCATTTCCGGCGCGAACTCGACGCGTTCGGCGCCTGCCTGGCCGGCGGTGACCTGGACGCGCCGATCGAGCACGGGGACGAGGTCCGGACCCTCGCCGAACTCGCCGCGCACGTGGGCACCGCGAACCTGTTCGCCGCCGCGGCCGTGACCGACTGGGACGGCCGGCCCGAGCCGCCCGACGGGACCCCGCCGAAGGTCCCCGAGGACCGGTACGAGCTGACGCGCTGGGTCGACGGCACCGGCGAGGTGCTGCTCATGGCGCTGGACATCGACCCCGAGGCGCCTGCGTGGGGCTACTACACGCCGCCGACCGCGGGCTACTGGCAGCGCTCGCGCTCGGTCGCGATGATGCTGCACCGGTGGGACGCGGAGCGGGCCATCGAGGGGACGGGCACCGGCGAAGCAGGCAGAGCCGAGGCGGGCCCGCTCGACCCCGAGCTGGCGTGCGAGGGGATCTCCGAGGTCTTCGACGTGCTGGCGCCCCGGCAGATCGGGCGCGGGAAGGCCTGGCCGCCGGACGTGTGCATCCGCTTGGAGGCCACGGACACCGACGACTGGTGGGTCTTCGGCCCCGGCGAGCCGGTCGCCGACATCCGGGGCACCGCAGGCGATCTCCTGCTCCTCCTGCGCGGCAGGCGAACCCCTGCCGACGACGTCTTCCACTGGACCGGCGATCGCAACGCCGCCCTCGCAGTCCTCAAGGGCCCCTTGACGTAAGAACGGGGGGCGAGGGCTTCGCGGCTCAGACCCCGCTCGGGGTCGCGGCCGCGATGACCTCGTCGAGGATGTCGCGGGTCCGGAGCATGTCGGCGATGGCGCGGTCGATGCGTTCGCGTTCGGCCATGAGCTCCATCGCGAGTGTGGCCGTGGCCGACTCGTTGGGGCCGCCGTCGTGGTCGTGCATGCAGGGCAGGATCGAGTCGATGGTGCGGCTGTTCAGCCCCGCCGCGTACAGCACCTGGATCCGGATCACCCGGTCGACCGCCCGCTCGGGGTACTCGCGGTGCCCGCCCGGGGTACGTTCGGAGGCGAGCAGGCCCTGCTCCTCGTAGTAGCGCAGCGAC
The DNA here is from genome assembly GCF_027622945.1 of Glycomyces lechevalierae. GTDB lineage: Bacteria > Actinomycetota > Actinomycetes > Mycobacteriales > Micromonosporaceae > Glycomyces > Glycomyces rutgersensis. Next base: position 34,267 of record NZ_JAPZVQ010000021.1, read on the forward strand.
CTGACGCTGACGCCCGTCCGGCGGGCGAGTTCCCCGATTCGCATGGCGTGCCTCACAATCCCTTGAATCTGACATTGGTGTCAGGTTCTACGGTACCGGCATGACGTACGAAACCGCATCCTCCGCAACCGCTCCTTCCGAGACCGCCCCCGAATCCGCGGTCCAGCGCCTCTTCGAGCCCGCCCGCATCGGCGCGCTCGACCTGCCGAACCGGCTGGTCATGCCGCCGATGAGCCGCAACCGCGCGGCCGCCGGCGGCGTCCCCACGCCGCTCATGGCCGAGTACTACGCGCAGCGCGCCTCCGCCGGCCTCATCGTCGCCGAAGCCAGCTCCCCCAGCCAGGTCGGCTACACCTACCCCGACATCCCCGGCATCTTCACTGAGTCTCAAGTGGACGGTTGGCGGCAGGTCACCGACGCCGTGCACGCCGCCGGCGGCCGCGTCTTCCTCCAGATCGAGCACGGCGGCCGCATCGGCCACCCCGACACCAGCGGCCTGATCCCCTTGGCGCCCTCCCCGATCGCGCTGCCCGGGTACATCCACACTCCGAAGGGCCACGGCGAACCCGTCGTCCCCCGCACCATGACCACCGAGGACATCCGCGACACCGTCGCCGACTTCGCCGCCGCCGCCCGCAACGCGATCCGCGCCGGCGCCGACGGCGTCGAAGTCCACGCCGCCAACGGCTACCTGCTCAACCAGTTCCTCGCCACCAGCACCAACCACCGCACCGACGAGTACGGCGGCTCGATCGAAGGCCGCATCAAGTTCGTGGTCGAGGTCGTCGCGGCCGTCACGGCCGCGATCGGCGCCGAACGCACCGGCCTGCGCCTCTCGCCCGGCAACCCCCACAACGGGATCGAGATGGACGACGCCGACGAGCTGTTCCCCGCCCTGCTCGACGCCCTCGCCCCGCTCGGCCTCGCGTACCTCCACCTCGCGTACGCCAGCCCCACACCGCTGTTCGCGGAGCTGCGCCGACGCTGGCAGGGCGTGCTCATCGCCAACCCCTCGAATCCCGAGGCGCCCGAAGCGGATCCGATCCCCGCGGACGGGGGGCTGGCCGCGGCGGCGCGGATCCTGGAGGCGGGCGCGGACCTCGTCGCGATCGGCCGCCCGTTCATCGCCAACCCGGACCTGCCCGAGCGGCTGCGGGGCCGCGCGCCCCTCAATCCACTCCGTACCGACCTGCCGCTGTACGGCGGCGGCGCGGCAGCCTACACGGACTACCCTGTGATGAACGCCTCCGACACGCACCCGGTTTCGGCTTGAGCCGCAGGCGATGCCGGTCACGGCCACGGTCACAGGGGCGTCTCGGTGGAACGTGACCGGTATCGCGGAGTATCGGTGCAGCTCAATCAGGCTGCGTCCCAAACCACACCATATATACCGACCTGATAACAAATTCGGTCCAGTTCGGGTGTGGCGGCATCAAAATTCACTTTCGCAGGCGAACATCCATCTATGCCTTCTGAATCGAACCGGTCGACGACCGCGCGCAGGAGCGCGGGGATCACGGACCGAGGTGTGACTGTCCGTGACGATGCGTTCGTCGGACAGATCATCACGCCGCTGCGCCGCTACATCCCCGTGGGCTGGTTCGACTGGGAACCGTACGGGAAGCGCCCCAAGAGCTGGTGGCCCGACCTCTTCATGTTCCTGGGCTTCCTCGCGCTCGCGTTCTTCGTGAGCTACCCGTCGTGGCTCGTGCACCTCGACCTCGAGGTGCGCCTGTGGGCCGTGGACGCCAACGACCTCGAATGGCTGACCGCGGTCGCCAGGGGCGGGGCCGAGTTCGGCCAGGCGCGCACGGTGGCCACGGTGACGCTGCTCATCGCGATCTGGTGCGCGCTGCGGTCCCGGTCGATCCGGCCGCTGCTGATGTACGTCATCTCGTTCATCACCCTGGCGAGCATCCTCGGCCTCAAGCACCTGCTGGGCCGGCCGCTCTCGCAGCACCCGTTCAAACTGCTGGAGGTCTCGCCCGAGGGGCCGATGCTCTTCACCTACCACGCGGAGGGCGGCGGCGCCATCGTCGACGCGACGGCGTTCCCCTCCGGGCACGCCGTGAACTCGATCCTGCTGTTCGGCCTCATCGTGATGCTCATCGGCCACGTCATCCCCGCGTGGGCGCGCTGGGCGCTGCTCATCGCCCCGCCGGTCATCGTCTTCACCTCGCAGGTGTACCTCGGCCAGCACTGGCTCTCGGACGAGCCGGCCGGGTTCCTGCTGGGCCTCATCATCATCCGCAGCGCCAAGCGCGTGCCGTGGCACACGATCCCGCTCGGCCCGCTCAAGGTCTTCGACCCGGCGACGCGCCGCACCATCCTGATCTCGGTGCTGCTCATCCTCGGCGTCATGCTCACGCCGACCCTGCACCTGATCCCGGCGCTGATCTCCGCCGCGGTCCTGCCGACCCTCGGCCTGATCTGGCTGTGGCTCAGCACGAAGGCGAAGCAGCACCGGGAGGCGCTCGAAGCGGCCGAGGCGGAAGGGCCGGGTCCCGAAGGGGACCCGGAGATCCCTAGCCAGCCGTCAGATAGTCACCCGAAAGCTTGACGCCGGCGTCGCCCTCGGCCACCTCGCCGATGGTCCAGGCCTCGACGTGGCGGGCGGTGAGCACCGCCAGCGAGCGGTCCACCTGGTCGGGGGCGACGATGGCGACCATGCCGATGCCCATGTTGAAGGTCCGCTCCATCTCCTCGGCGCCGATGCCGCCGATGCGCTGGACGACGTCGAACACGGGGTTCGGGGCCCAGGTGCCGCGGTCGACCTCGATCTGGAGGCCCTCGGGGACGGACCGCACGAGGTTCCCGGCGATGCCGCCGCCGGTGATGTGCGCGAAGGCGTGCACGTCGCACTCCTTGGCGAGCTCGAGGCAGTCCTTGGCGTAGATGTGGGTCGGGGTCAGCAGCTCCTCGCCGAGGGTCCGCTGGTTGCCGAACTCGGGCACCACGGTGCCCAGGTCCATCTTGCCGACGCCGAACAGGGCCTCGCGCACGAGCGAGAAGCCGTTGGAGTGGACGCCGGAGGCGCGCATGGCGATCGCGACGTCGCCGGGCTTGACGCGCTCGGGGCCGAGCAGCTGGTCGGCCTCGACGACGCCCACGCCGGTGGCGGAGATGTCGTAGTCGTCGGGCTTCATGACGCCCGGGTGCTCGGCGATCTCGCCGCCGATGAGCGCGCAGCCGGCGTACCGGCAGCCGTCCGCGATGCCCGCGCCGATGTCGGCGATCTTCTCCGGCACGACCTGGCCGGTGGCGATGTAGTCAAGGAGGAACAGCGGCTCGGCGCCGCACACGACGAGGTCGTCGACGACCATCGCGACGAGGTCGATGCCGACCGTGTCGTGGATGTCCATCTTCTGGGCGATGACGAGCTTGGTGCCCACGCCGTCGGTCGAGGAGGCCAGCAGCGGCTTCTTGTACTTCTCGGTGTCGAGCGCGAACAGCCCCGCGAACCCGCCGATGCCGCCGACCACCTCGGGCCGGACGGTCTTCTTGATCAAGGGCTTGAGGGCGTCGACCGCCCGGTCGCCGGCGTCGATGTCGACGCCCGCGGACTGGTAGGAGATGGTCCTCGGAGTGGTGGTGCCGCTGCTCACGCTGTGGTCCCTTCCCGCACTTGCGTGCTCGCTTCGGTCGATCGCTGGGTGCCGGGCTTCGCTGCCTGCGGCGCTTCCATGAGGTGCTTGCCGATGAGGTCGGAAGCGGGCAGTTCGATGGGGTACTGGCCGTCGAAGCAGGCCATGCAGAGCCGGGACGCGGGCTGCTCGGTGGCGCGGACCAGGCCGTCCATCGAGACGTAGCCGAGCGAGTCGGCGCCGATCTGGGCGCGGATGCCGTCGGTGTCGAGCGATCCGGCGATGAGCTCGGCGCGGGTGGCGAAGTCGATGCCGTAGAAGCACGGCCACTTGACCGGCGGCGCGGAGATGCGGATGTGGACCTCGACCGCGCCGGCCTCGCGGAGCATCCGGACGAGGGCGCGCTGGGTGTTGCCGCGCACGATCGTGTCGTCGACGATGACCAGGCGCTTGCCCTTGATCTGGTCCACAAGCGGGTTGAGCTTCAGGCGGATGCCCAACTGCCGCAAGGACTGCGAGGGCTGGATGAAGGTGCGGCCCACGTACTGGTTCTTGGTGAAGCCCTGGCCGTAGGGGATCCCGGACTCCTCCGCGAACCCGATCGCGGCCGGGATGCCGGACTCGGGGACGCCGATCACGAGGTCCGCCTCGGCCGGGTACTCGCGGGCGAGGGTGCGGCCGACCTCGACGCGGGTGGCGTAGACGTTGCGCCCGGCCAGCTTCGTGTCGGGGCGGGCGAGGTAGACGTACTCGAAGAGGCAGCCCTTGGGCTCGGGGTTCGCGAACCGGGTGGAGCGCAGGCCGTGCTCGTCGATGGTGAGCAGCTCGCCGGGCTCGACCTCGCGCACGAAGTGTGCGCCGATCGTGTCGAGCGCGGCGGTCTCGGAGGCGACGGCCCAGCCGGAGGCGAGGCGGCCGAGGACGAGCGGGTGCACGCCCTGCGGGTCGCGGGCGGCGTACAGCGTGTTCTCGTCCATGAAGACCAGGCAGAACGCGCCGCGGAGCTGCGGGAGCACGCGCTCGGCGGCCGCGGCGACGGACTCGTCCGGGTGCGCGGCCAGCAGGGCGGTGATCAGGTGGGTGTCGGAGGTGGTGGTGCCCATGTCGATGCCCAGCCGGTCGACCTCTTTGAGGAGGTCGGCGGTGTTCACCAGGTTGCCGTTGTGCGCCAAGGCGATCGCGGTGCCCGTGGAGGTGGACCGGATGGTCGGCTGGGAGTTCTCCCAGGTGGGGGCGCCGGTGGTGGAGTAGCGGGCGTGGCCGATGGCCAGGTGCCCCTGCAGGGGGGCGAGCGTGGACTCGTCGAAGACCTGGGCGACGAGCCCGAGGTCCTTGTAGACGACGGTGCGCGCGCCGTCGGAGACGGCGATGCCCGCGGCCTCCTGGCCGCGGTGCTGGAGCGCGTAGAGCCCGAAGTACGTGAGTTTCGAGACCTCTTCCCCGGGGGCCCAGATGCCGACGACGCCGCAGGCGTCGCGGGGGCCGGGATTGTCGGGATCGAGTTCCGTGGTGAGTCGACCGTCACCTCGGGCCACTGCAACTCCTCAGTTTGCTGGGCTGATTCGATGGCTCACGAGTTGCGCCAGTGCATGCACCGAGATGCCTGCAACTTCGCCATCTGGCGGAACCGCCAGTCACAGTCTATCGGACCTGCGGGAAGTCGCCACCGTCCAACAACGGGCGATGTGGGCCGGACCCCTCGTTGAAGAGGTGAAACTCGCCGCATACCGGCTGAGGGAGGCCTGTTTCACCCGGCCGTGAACGTGGTCACCAAAGGCGCCGGCGGCCCCCTCCGGAACGCGGAACGCCGTGCCGGGCGGGGCCCGGCACGGCGCTTTCGTCTGTCGGACTGGCGGTTACCAGGATCGGGGACGGTCGTCCCACTCGCCCCAGTTGCGGCGGTCGGTCCGCTTCGAGTCCGGGTCTTCGCCCTCGCGGTTCGGCTCGCTGCCGTACGGCGCGGGCGGCTGCTGCGGCTGGTCGCCGTACTGCGGCATCGCGCGGGTGGCCCCGAAGTCGCCGGTGGGCGGCGGGGGCTGCTCCTGCGGCGCGTACGGGTCGCGGCGCATCGACTGGCTCGAGTACGGGTCGCCGCTGTTCGGCGGCGCGCTCCGGGGGGCGCTCGGCGGGGCGCTCGGCGAGCCGTGTGCGCCGTAGCCCTGCTGGCCGCCCTGCGGCGCACTGTAGTTCTGCGAGCCGGGGCCGTACTGGGGCGCGCTGGGCGAACCCTGCGGGCCGTAGCTCTGGTCGCGCGGGGCGCTCGGCGCGCTGTAGCCCTGCTCCTGGGCCGCGTTGCCCGGGTGCGGGTCGAACATCGACCCGGTCGCGGGCGGCGGCGTCGGGGCCGGGTGCGGGCGCGTGGAACCCAAGTCGCCGTAGGGACTCGGCGAGCCCGCCGGGGACGGCCCCGGGTGCGGCCGGGTCGCGGCGGGGTCGGCATAGGGGTTCACAGGCGCTGCGGGGTTCGGCGGGGCCGAAGGGCTCGGGTGCGGGCGCGTGGCGTCGCCGTACGGGCTCGGCGGCGCGGCCGGCGGCGGCGAGCCGAGGTTTGCCTGCGGCATGATCTGCGTGGCGTCGGAGGCGCCGGGCCCGCCGGGCTGCTTGACGACCGGGAGGATCGTGGTGCCGTCGGGGCCGACCTGGCCGCCGGGCATCCCGGGCGCGGCGCCGAAGCCGCCCTGCGGCATGACCTGCGTCGAGTCCGACCCGCCGTAGGCGGGCCCGAACTGGGTCGGCGCGGCCGGGGCCCCGCCGACGAGGCCGCCGGGGTGGATCATCGTCGGCGCGTCGGCTTCGGGGCCGGGGGCGGCCTGGTAGACGCCGGGCGTCCCGACCTGGGCCGCGGTCGGCGTGTGGTCGGGCGGGGTGTCGGAGGCGAAGGTCTCGCCGTCGTCGTCCTTGTCGTCCTTGCCGCCGCGCAGCAGGAAGAAGATGCCGACGATGCCGCCGATGACCAGGAGCGCGCCGATGATGATGAGGAAGATGAGCGTGCCGGACATGCCGCCGCCGCTCTCCTTCGCGGCCGGGCTCGACTCGGCCTCGCTCGTGGCCGCGTCGGAGGTCGCCGCGTCGGTCGACGGCTCGGCGGCCTGGACCTTCGCGAGCGTGACGTTCAGCGTGTACGTCTGGCTGCCTTCGTTGACGGTGAGCTCTTCGTCCTTGTCCTCGAAGCCCTCGGCCGTGATGTGCAGCGTCATGTCGCCGGGGGCGATCGGCTTCGAGGCGTCGCCGGTGAACTCGTACTTGCCGCTGTCGTCGGTGGTGGCCTCGTGCTCGCCGCCCTCGCCGTCGGTCAGCTCGAGCTTGGCGCCCGGCACGGGTTCGGCGTTCGAGGTGACCTCGCCGCTGATCGTGGAGACCGTGGAGACGGTGGCGGTGCCGACGACGCTGAGGCCGCTGGACTGGCTCTGGCCCTCGAAGTCGACCGTGAAGCTCCCGTCCGCGGTCTCGCCGCTCGGCAGCTCGGACTCGGTGACGGTGGAGACGCTGAAGGAGATGGTCCGCTGCCCGCCGGGCTCGACCTGCGCGCACTTGACCTTGTCCGCGTCCTCGCGGGTGCAGAGGCCGGCGCCGCCGTCGTTGTCGATCGCGGAGATGTAGTCGTTGAGCCCGTCGACCTTCGCCTTGATCGAGATGTCCTTGGGCTGCACGGGGTTGTTGTTCATGACCGTGAACGAGATGACCGAGGCCTGCCCGCCCACGCTCACCGGGTTCGGGTTGAATCCCCCGTTGAACCAGCCGCCGACGTCCTGCGCGGCGGCCGCCTGCGGGAACGCGAGGAGACCGAGGAGCACACCGCCCGCCGCGGCGAGGCCGGCCAGGCGAGTGCGCAGGCCACCCCGTCTTCCGCGCCGGGACCGCGGGACGTTAGTCTGGGTCCCGCTCGGTTCGGCCGCTCCGGTCATCTACATCCCCTCCTGGGCATGTGCCATCCAGCGCCACTCGCGGCGATCTGCCACGGGCGGGCACGACGAACCCACGGAAGCGGGTCGTCGTCGCCACTATGCCTGGTCTCATTTCGGTCACGGGACCGGGGTGCAGGCACTGCGGCGTTCATGCGGCGCCCGGTCGCCCGAGCGCGTTCGCTTGAGCACGCCCGTTCGGCGACGTGCCGTAACGGGCAGTCTAACGTGGTTCGGAGGTCTCCTCGTGGACGCTGTGGTCGATGCCATGGCCGCGATCGACAACGGTGAAGCGCCCGATCGGGAGACGCTGAAAGGCGCCGTCCGGGAGCTGCTGCAGGCGCTCGCGGCGAAAGCCCCAGGTCATACCGTGGAAGTGCGCGTCCCGCCGTACGGCGCGGTGCAGTGCGTCGAGGGCCCGCGGCACCGGCGCGGCACGCCGCCGAACGTCGTCGAATGTCAACCGCTCGTGTTCGTGCTCCTCGCGACCGGCCGCAAGGGCTGGCGGGAGGCGCTCGCCGCCGGCGAGGTCTCGGCCTCGGGTCAGCGCGCCGACCTGAGCGACCTGCTGCCGCTCGCGGCGGCCACGGGGGAACCGCTCGGCTGAGCCATTGCGTGAGGCCTTCTCCTTATTACTTATGCGCGACCGCCCCGGGGCCGAAGCCCCGGGGCGGTCCACGTTCTTCCGGCGCTACTCGCCGAGCTGGGCGCCGATGCGGCCCTTCCAGGACGCTTCGAGTTCGGCGCGGCCGATGTCGAAGTGGTCCCGCAGGTGCAGGCCGTCGGTGTTCGCGTCGGTCACGCCGAGCGGCGTGATCGGCAGGGCGCGCTGCTCGCAGGCGGTGCGCACGGCCAGTTCCTGGCCGCGCGGGATGACCACGAGCACCCGTCCGGAGGATTCCGAGAACAGGTACGTGAACGGGTCAGCGCCTTCGGGCAGGAGGATCTGCGCGCCGAGCCCGGAGTGGCAGATGGCCTCCACGAGCGTCTGCGCGAGCCCGCCCTCGGAGAGGTCGTGCGCGGCGGCGAGCTGCTCGGTCTCGGCCAGGCGGGACATGAGCTCGGCGAGCTTCATCTCGTGGTCGAGGTCGACGATCGGCGGGACGCCGCCGAGGTGGCCGTGCTTGACGGAGGCCCATTCGGAGCCGGAGAGCTCTTCGCGGGTCTCGCCGATGAGCGCGATGGTGTCGCCGGTCTTGCCGAGCCCCAGGGGGATGCGGCGGCGGACGTCGCCGATCACGCCGAGCACGCCGATGACGGGCGTCGGGTGGATGGCGTCGCGGCCGGTCTGGTTGTAGAACGAGACGTTGCCGCCGGTGACGGGGATGTCGAGCTTCTGGCAGCCGTCGGCGATGCCGGTGACGGCCCGCTCGAACTGCCACATGACGTGCGGGTCCTCGGGCGAGCCGAAGTTGAGGCAGTCGCTGATGGCGATCGGGGTGGCGCCGGTGACGGCGACGTTCCGGTAGGCCTCGGCGAGCGAGAGCTGCGCGCCCACGTACGGGTCGAGCCGCGCGAAGCGGCCGTTGCCGTCGAGGGAGATCGCGATGCCGACGCCGGTGGTCTCGTCCAGGCGGACGACGCCGGCGTCGTGCGGCGTGCCGAGGACGGTGTTGCCGAACACCGAGGAGTCGTACTGCTCGGTGATCCAGGACTTGTCGCACAGGTTCGGGCTGGCGGCCATGTCGAGGACGGTCTGGCGGATCTCCTCATCGCTTGTGGGCCGCGGCAGGGTCTCGGCGCGGTCGACGGCGATGAGCTGCAGGTCGTTCGGTTCGGCGATGGGCCGGTGGTAGACCGGGCCCTCGTCGGCGAGCGACTTCGGCGGGACGTCCACGACGGTCTGGCCGTGGAAGTCGATCACGAGGCGGCCGGTGTCGGTGACGGTGCCGATCTCGGTGGCGAGCAGGCCCCAGCGGCGCGAGCGCGCGAGGACTTCCTCGGCCTTGGCGGGGTCGACGATGAGGAGCATCCGCTCCTGCGACTCCGAGGCGAGGATGTCCTGCGGCTCCATGCCCTTGGCGCGCAGCGGGACCAGTTCGAGGTCGACGTGCATGCCGCCGTCGCCGGCGGCCGCGGTCTCGCTGAGCGCGCAGGTGAGGCCGGCGCCGCCGAGGTCCTGGACGCCGACGACGAGGCCGGCGTCGAAGAGCTCGAGGCAGACCTCGATGAGCAGCTTCTCGGTGAACGGGTCGCCGACCTGCACGCTCGGGCGCGCGTCGTCCTCGCCCGATTCGGAGAAGGTGGCGGAGGCGAGCACGGAGACGCCGCCGATGCCGTCGCGGCCGGTCTTGGCGCCCAGCAGGATCACGGTGTTGCCGACGCCGCTGGCCTGCATGGACTGGAGGCGCGAGCGGGGCATGACGCCGACGCTGAGGGCGTTGACGAGCGGGTTGCCCTGGTAGCACGGGTCGAAGTAGGTCTCGCCGCCGATGTTGGGCAGGCCCACGCAGTTGCCGTAGTGGCCGACGCCGTCGACCACGCCCGGGAGGACCCGGGCGGTGTCGGGGTGGTCGATGGCGCCGAAGCGGAGGGAGTCCATGACCGCGATCGGGCGGGCGCCCATGGCGATGATGTCGCGGATGATGCCGCCGACGCCGGTGGCCGCGCCCTGCTTGGGCTCCACATAGGACGGGTGGTTGTGGGATTCGACCTTGAAGGTGACGGCGATGTTCTCGTCGATGGCGATCACACCGGCGTTCTCCCCGATCCCGGCCAGCAGGCGCGGGGTCTTCGGGTTCTTCTCGCCGAACTGGCGCAGGTGCACCTTGCTGGACTTGTACGAGCAGTGCTCGGACCACATGATCGAGTACATGGCGAGCTCGGACTGGGTGGGACGGCGGCCCAGGATCTCGCGGATCCGCTGGTACTCGTCCTCTTTCAGGCCCAGTTCGGCCCACGGCTGCTTCTCGTCCGGGGTCGCGTCGGCGACGCCGACCGTGTCGACCGCGACGTTGAGATGGCTCATCGGCTGACTCCACTGGTGTCGGCGGCCCCGGTGAGGTGGGCCAGGACGGAGGCGACGACGCCGAGCCCGTCGTCCGACGGGCCGGTCAGCTCGTCGACGGCGTGCTCGGGGTGGGGCATGAGGCCCACGACGTTCCCGGCCTCGTTGGTCACCCCGGCGATGTCGCGCATCGAGCCGTTCGGGTTGTCGAGGTACCGGAAGACCACGCGGCCGTCCGCCTCGAGCTCGTCGAGGACGGCCTCGTCGGCGACGTACCGGCCCTCGCCGTGCTTGGCGGGGAAGACCACTTCGGCGCCCGGCTGGTAGAGCCGGGTCCACGCGGTCCGCGAGGTCTCGACGCGCAGGCGCGCGGGACGGTTGCGGTAGCGCAGGTGGGCGTTGCGCACCAGCGCGCCGGGCAGCAGGTGCGATTCGCACAGCACCTGGAAGCCGTTGCACACCCCGAGGACGGGCATCCCCTGGGCGGCGGCGGCCTTCACGGTGTCCATCACCTGCGAGAAGCGGGCGATGGCTCCGCAGCGCAGCGAGTCCCCGTAGGAGAACCCGCCGGGCAGGAACACGGCGTCGACGCCCGCGAGGGCGGCGTCGTCGTGCCACAGCGCGACCGGCTCGCCGCCGGCCAGGCGCACCGCGCGGGCGGCGTCCCGGTCGTCGAGCGAGCCGGGGAAGGTCACGACCCCGATCCGCGCGCTCATGCGCCCTCGATGGACAGCGAGAAGCTCTCGATGACCGGGTTGGCCAGGAGCTGGTCGGCGATCACGCGCGACTGCTCCTCGACGTTCTGGGCGTTCTCGTCGAACTCGATCTCGACGCGCTTGCCGATCCGCACCGACGACACGTCGTTGACGCCGAGGCGGGGCAGCGCCCCGAGGACGGCCTCGCCCTGGGGGTCGAGGATTTCGGACTTCAGCATCACGTCGACCACTACACGGGCCACGGGCGCACTCCTGTCGGTCACATGGACGGGACAACAGGGCAAGCATATTCACCGGCCCTGACCAGGGCCAGTGCCGAGCTACGAGGACGGTGCCAGGTCACAGCGAGTCATAGGATGTTTCCCGGCCGGTAGGACGCGGCCTCGGGGTGCGATTTCGCCGCCAAAGCCACTCTTTCGGCGACGCGGTCCACCTGATCGCCTGCGGCGCCGATGAATTCACCCGGATTCGCGACGAGCGCGTCGAGGCCGGCCCGGTCGAGGGGCAGGCGCGGGTCGGCGGCGAGGCGGTCGAAGAGGTCGTTCTCGCGCTGGCCGCTCTCGCGCATGGCGCGGGCGACGGCGACGGCGTGCTCTTTGATGGCCTCGTGCGCGTCCTCGCGGCCCCCGCCCTGCTTGACGGCCGCCATGAGGACCTTTGTGGAGGTCAGGAAGGGGAGGTAGCGGTCGAGTTCGGCGCCGATGACGGCCGGGTAGGCCCCGAAGTTGTCGAGAATGGTGAGGAAGGTCTCATACAGGCCGTCGACGGCGTAGAAGAGGTCGGGGAGGGCGACGCGGCGGACCACCGAGCAGGAGACGTCCCCTTCGTTCCACTGGTCGCCGGCGAGCTCGCCGAGCATCGCCGCGTAGCCGCGCACGACGACGGCGAGGCCGTTGACGCGCTCGGAAGAGCGGGTGTTCATCTTGTGCGGCATGGCGGACGAGCCGACCTGGCCGGGCATGAAGCCCTCGGTGGCGAGCTCGGCGCCGGCCATGAGGCGGATCGTGATCGCGGCCGAGGAGGGCCCGGCGACGGCCTGGACGAGCGCGGAGCCGACCTCGTAGTCGAGCGAGCGCGGGTAGACCTGGCCGACCGAGTCCATGACGCGGTCGAAGCCGAGATGGTTCGCGACGCGGGTCTCGAGCTCGGCGAGTTTCGCGGTGTCGCCGTCGAAGAGGTCGAGCATGTCCTGCGCGGTGCCGACGGGGCCCTTGATGCCGCGCAGGGGGTAGCGCTTGAGGAGGTCCTCGATGCGGTCGAGGGCGGCGAGGAGCTCCTCGGCCCAGGTCGCGAACCGCTTCCCGAGGGTGGTGGCCTGGGCGGGCACGTTGTGGCTGCGTCCGGCCATGACGAGGTCGCGGTGCTGGGCGGCGCGGGCGGCGAGGCGCACGAGGGCGGCGACGAGGCGGTCGCGGACCAGTTCGAGGGACTGGCGGACCTGCATCTGCTCGACGTTCTCGGTGAGGTCGCGGCTGGTCATGCCCTTGTGGATGTGCTGGTGGCCGGCGAGATCGGAGAACTCCTCGATGCGGGCCTTCACGTCGTGCTTGGTGACGCGCTCGCGCTCGGCGATGGAGGCGAGGTCGACCTGGTCGAGCACGCGCTCGTAGTCGGCGATGACACCGTCGGGGACGGTGACGCCCAGGTCGTGCTGGGCCTTGAGGACGGCGAGCCAGAGGCGCCGCTCGGCCTTGATCTTGCCGACGGGGTCCCAGATGTCGCGCATCGAGGCGGAGGCATAACGCTCGGCGAGCACATTCGCAGTCACGCGGCAATGATGACACCCCGCGCGCACGGACCGGCATGGTCGGTCGCCGACGGTGACCCGCCCGGCGGCGGCTGCGGGCATACCCGCCCTAGTAAGGGTGGGTCACTGTCAGACCATCCCTAGCCCCCACCCACCCGGGGGACCGAACGTAGCTCCCACCGTCCCCGCCGGGTACGACGAAAACCCGGTCCCGGAGCGCCGATGTCACCCGAAAGAGGACACGGCCGCGAACCACGCCGGGTGCGCGGTCCCGAACGCGCCAGCCGTGCGACCGCCGGGGCCGCGCCCGGCATGCGGTCCCGAACCCGCCACCCGCGCCGAAACCGCCCGCCGAGACCCCCTGAAGTCGCGGGCGCGCAGTCCCGAGTTGCGGGAACCACTCGGCGTGGCGGTTAACCTGCACGTATCCGCCACGTAAACTGACCTTGTGCGAGTACTCCTGATCGGCTCCGGCGGCCGCGAGCACGCCCTCGCGGCGTCGCTGGCCGAGGACGAATCCGTCACCAAGCTCATCTGCGCCCCGGGCAACCCCGGCATGGCCGCCCTGGGCGACTGCGTGCCGGTGAACCAGACCGACCCGGCCGCCGTGGCCTCCCTGGCGGTGACCTCCGCGGCCGACCTCGTCATCGTCGGCCCCGAGGCCCCGCTCGTCGCGGGCGTCGCGGACGCGGTGCGCGCCAAGGGCATCCCGGTCTACGGCCCCAGCGGCGAAGCCGCCCTCATCGAGGGTTCGAAGGCCTTCGCGAAGGAGGTCATGGCCGCCGCGGGCGTCCCGACCGCCGCCGCGCGCGTCTGCAAGACCCGCGAAGAGGCCGAGGCCGCGCTCGACGAGTTCGGCGCGCCCTACGTCGTCAAGGACGACGGCCTCGCCGCCGGCAAGGGCGTCGTCGTCACCGACGACCGCGCCCAGGCCCTCGCGCACGCGCTCGAATGCGAGCGCGTCGTCATCGAGGAGTACCTCGACGGCCCCGAGGTCTCCCTCTTCGTCGTGAGCGACGGCACGCACGCGAAGGCGCTGCTGCCCGCCCAGGACTTCAAGCGCATCGGCGACGGCGGCACCGGCCCCAACACCGGCGGCATGGGCGCGTACACGCCGCTGCCGTGGGCCCCGGACGACCTCGTCGCCGAGATCATGGAGCGCGTCGCCGAGCCGACCCTCGCCGAGCTCGCCGGGCGCGGCATCCCGTTCGTCGGCACCCTCTACTGCGGCCTGGCCCTGACCTCGAAGGGCCTCAAAGTCGTCGAGTTCAACGCCCGCTTCGGCGACCCGGAGATCCAGGCGGTGCTCGCCCTCCTGGCGTCCCCGCTCGGCAAGCTGCTGCACGCGGCCGCGACCGGCAAGCTCGAGGACTTCGGCAACCTGTGGTGGCGCGAAGGCGCGGCCGTGTGCGTCGTCGTCTCCAACGAGGGCTACCCGGGGACCACGGTCACCGGCCGCCCGCTCTACGGCGCCGACGAGGCCGGGGTCTTCCACGCCGGCACCGCGCTCGACGCCTCCGGCCAGCTCATCGCCACCGGCGGCCGCGTCCTCAACTGCGTCGGCACCGGCGCCTCGGTCGCCCAGGCCCGCCAGGAGGCCTACTCGCTCGCCGAGGGCGTCAAGCTCGAAGGCGGCTACTACCGCAAGGACATCGCGGCCAACATCTAGGACCGCACCGCTGACACGAGGGCCGCGCCCGATCGGGCGCGGCCTTCGCGTCGTCTCCGGGCGATGCCATGCGATACCGGACATTCCCGGCTCGCGCAACTGATTCCGGGAGCCGACGGATGCACTGGGACGGCCGAGGCCGAACGAGGCTCGGACCAGGGGCGCGATACCCGATAGTGAGCGCTATCGGGCGGCGGCCTTCCTAGACTCTCCTTGACGGCCAGTCTGTTTGCCTCGCTGGATCGATTGCGAGCGAAAGGTGGCGATCATGCGTCGCACCGATCATGCCCAGCCGGATCCCAAGGACCACAAGCCTTTCAGCACCGCGATGCCTCCGGGGCGCTTGCGGCGCTTGATGTTGGCGGCCGGAGTCGCCGTCCTCTTCCTCACCGCGGCAGCCAACGGCTGCGAAGACGGCTCCGAGCCCGGCACGGGAACCGGAACCGAGGAGGCCAGCGGCGGCGCCCCGTACAGCGCCCCGAACTCGTCACCGCAGGAAGCGAGTCGCACGCCCGCAGAAACGAGCGAGCCGCCTGAAACCAGCGAGGTCGAGACGAGCGAGGCCGAGACCAGCGAGCCCGAAACAAGCGAGGCCGAGACCAGCGAGTCTCCCGAGCCCAGCGAAACCAACGAGGAACCGTCCGAGGAGACCGATACGGAGGACTTCTTCTCCCAGTTCTCGTCCTTCGAGCCCGTGACCCAATCGGGAACCGGAGACAGCGTGATCGATCTGCCCGCACCGCAGGGCATCATCACCGCGAGCCACAACGGCTCGTCGAACTTCGCCCTCAGCGTCCTCGACTCGGGCAACGCGATGTCCGAGCTGCCCATCAACGTCATCGGCTCATATGAGGGCACCACGGCCTACGGCATGGACGAGCTCAGCGAGGACGCGGCGGCGCTGGAGATCGTCGCCGACGGCGACTGGGAGATCACCGTCGCCCCGGTGACCGACGCCCCCGAGTTCTCGGATTCCCAAGCCGCTCAGGGCGACGGGGTGTACCTGTACACCGGCGGGCCCGCCACCTGGGCGCTGTCGCACGACGGCGAGTCGAACTTCGCCATCGTCTACGTGAGCGATTCGCTCTTCGGCTCGGAGTTGCTGGTCAACGAGATCGGACCCTACGAAGGCACCGTCGCCGTCACGTCGGGCCCGGGCGTGGTGATCGTCATCGCCGACGGCGAATGGAGTCTGTCCCCGTCCTGAGCCGAGCCGGTTCAGCCTCCCAGCGGGCTCCGGGCGGACGGACACGACATGCACCGCGGGCCGCCTCGGCCGCTGCCGAGTTCGGAACCGGGGATCGTGAGGACCTTGATGCCCGCGCGCTCGAGGCGCGCGTTCGTGACCGTGTTGCGCTCGTACGCGACCGCCAAACCGGGCGCGAGGGCCAGGGTGTTGTTGCCGTCGTCCCACTGCTCGCGTTCGGCCGTCACCACGTCGCGCGCGCCGGTGTGGATGATCTCGATCCGATCCACGCCGATCGCCTCGGCCGCCGCGTCCAGGAACCGCCGCGGCCCTTCGATGTCGAGCGTCGCGCCGCCGTCGGCGCTGGTGAGTGTGTACGCCTCCAGGCGCTCTTCGGCCGGCGCGTACATGACCATGCGGTCGCGGTCGACCATCGTGCACACCGTGTCCAGGTGCATCGTCGCCCGCCGCTGCGCGATCGGGACGACCAGCACCGTGTGGATCCGGCCCCGCCCGAACGCCTTGCGCGCCAAGCGCTCCGCGCCCGCGGGAGTGGTGCGCTCGCCGACGCCCACGGCCAGCACGCCCGGCGCCAGCGCCAGCACGTCCCCGCCCTCCAGGTGCTCCAGCGAGGGGTCGTACAGCTTCGGCACGGCCGCGAACCGCGGGTGGTGGTGGTAGATCAGGCCCGTCAGCGTCGTCTCGCGCCGCCGCGCTGGCATCGCCAGGCTGGTCACGGCCACCGCGTCGCCGATCCACACCGCGGAGTCGCGGGTGAACATCATGTTCGGCAGCGGGTCGATCACGAACTCGGTGGGGCGCATCATCTTGTGCCGCAGCGAAGACGAGGAGCCGAACTCCTCTTTCGTCAAGCCCTCCACCAGGACCGCCGCGAGGCGCTCCGGTTCCAGGTCCGCGAGATACGCCGCGAGCTCGCGTCCGAGGGTCTGCCCCAGGCGCGGATCGGCCGTCACCGAGACGCTCACCGCCTCGCGCGCCTCCGGCAGCTCCAGGCACTCCGCGAGCAGCGCGCCCACGTACAGGACCTCGACGCCGTGCTCGAGGAGCGTGCCCGCGAACCGGTCGTGCTCGGCCTGAGCCCGCTCCACCCAAGGGATCCCGTCGAACAGCAGCGCCCCGTTGTTGCGCGGGGTCAAGCGGCGCAGCTCACCCCCGGGGCGGTGGAGCACGACGCTGCGCAGGCGCCCCACCTCGGAATCGACACCGAAAGCAGGCGCGTCATCAGCACTCATGATCTGAGGGTAGACGCGCGGGGGACGAAGATCAACTTATCTCTGTTAACGTGGACAGACTGAGCGTTACGACTACCCCCGGGACGCCCAATTGACGCAACTCGAACTCGTCATCCCGCTTCGGGCCTCCGCGCCCGGACCCGATGGCAGGAGGCTGGATCCGGCGCTGGCCCCCTGGCGCACCGCCGTCACCGCCAGCGCCGACGCCTGCCTGCTGCTCGCGGCCGACACGCGGATCGTGGCCGTCTCCCGCGCCGCCCGGCGCGTGCTCGGTTTCGGTCCGGCGGTGGAGATCGACATGCCGCGGTTCCTGGACGCGGGCATCCGCTTCCTCGACTTCACGGCCGGCGCGCACCCGCTCGTCGACTCCGAGCTCGCCCGGCTCGCGCCCGTCCAGACGCTGCAGACCGACGCGCTCGAACGCAGTCTCATGCGAATCGAGCACCGCGGCGTGCACCGCACGTTCGACGTGACGTCCTCGCCGCTCCACTCGCCGCCGCGCCTCGACGCGGTCGGCTCGCTGACGTTCATGACCCCGATGGGACCCGCGTGAGCGTCGTCCGCGTTCAGTCGTGACGGCGGGCTTCGCGGCGCGCGAGCGCCTGCCCTGAGGGGAAGGCGTTCGCGAACTGGCGCAACAGGTCCAGGGTCTCGTCGAGCGGTCCGCCCGCGGTGAGTTCGTCGATCGTGTCGTGCAGGCGCTCCTCGATCTCCTTGACGCGGGCGGCGGTGTCGCGGCCGGTCTCGGTGAGGGTCAAGGTGATCCATCTGCGGTCGTCCGGGTCGGCTTCGCGGTGGACGAGGCCGGCGGCGACGAGGCGGTCGACGAGGCGTGAGGGGCTGCCGCCGGTCTCGCAGACCAGGAGTTCGCCGAGGCCTTGGAGGGTGAGCGGGGCGTGGTCGGCGAGGACCCGCACGACTTCACCCTGGGAGGGGGTGAGGCCGAGCGGGCGCAGTTCGGCCGCGAGCAGCCGGTTGCCTTCGCGTTGGATCGCGAGGACGAGGTAGCGGAATGCTTCAGCTCGGCGCATGGGACCCATTGTGAGCGGTGAGCGCGCTCTCCAGGAGGGCGGCCGCGTTCGGGTCGTGCGCGGCGAGCACGGTGAGACCGGGGTGGTGTGCGCGCAGGGCGTTGACGTCGGCGACGGCTCGGGCCATCCGGCGCTTGTCGCCGGCGCCGGGGAGTTTCCCGGCGGCGAGGAGGTCGGCGTCGTAGGTGAGGTCGCCGACCATGAGGAGCGGCGCTCTTCCGGGGCGGCGCACGAGCATCGAGAGTGAGCCGGGGGTGTGGCCGGGGGTGGGCAGGAGGGTGAGGGCGCCGTCGCCGAAGAGGTCGAGGCCGGTGGTGAACGGGGCGAGTTCGGGCTCGGCGAGAGGTTCGTAATCGACGGGTCGCCAGTTGAGGCCGGGCAGGTCGATGTGGGAGCGGAGGAGGCCGCGCGCTTCGGGGAGGGGTTTGGCGAGCGAGTCCCATTCGGGGCGGCTGAGGAGGAGTTCGGTGCTGCGGCCGAGCTCGCGGAGGCCGCCGATGTGGTCTTGGTGGAGGTGGGAGATGACGGCCTTGTCGACGTCGGCGGCGCGGTAGCCGAGCTGGGCGAGTCGGGCGGTGAGGGTGTCGTCGGCGCCGATGTCGAACTTGGCGAGGCGGGAGTAGATGAGTCCGAGGGGTCCGGAGGGGAAGTAGGCGGGGTCGGTGACGGAGGCGCGGTCCTGTCCGGTGTCGAAGAGGACGAGCCCGTCGCGGTGCTCGACGACGTAGACGTTGATGGGCCGGGGCGCGGTCCACCGGGTGGAGGTGAGCAGCCAGAAGTAGGTGTTCTTCCAGGTGGGGCCCACGTGTTCGGGGCGGATCGCGACGGATCCGGTGCTGATGGCGGCGACGCGGGCGATGGGGTCGGGCTGCGTTTCCATGGAGACTCCTCGAATAAATGTCGTGTAATTAGATTACACGACATCTCATTGTCGCGACTGAAGCATGAGACAGGTCACCATCGAAATCGCCGACCCGCGGTCGGCGCCGGTCAGTCGGCGTTGAGGTCGTAGACCACGGCCGTGTCCGTGCGCTCCACCTCGACCCCGTACGGGTCCAGCTCGGTGTCCATGCCCGCCCAGTCGCTCCCCGGCAGCGAACCCGGGAGGACCACCACGGTCTCGATCCCGGCCTCGCGCAGGGACGTGATCGCGTCCTCGCCCGGGAAGCCCATCGACATCGACCGGATCCCCGCCTGCTCGTCGGGCGTGAACGCCGCGACGCCGTTCGCGACCTCCGGGAAGCCGTCGAGGCTCCAGTACTGGACCTTCGTGTCGTTCCCGCCCGCGGGCAGGAACAGCACCGGGCCCTCCAGTTCGGACATGTCGACCGGGGCCTCCGGCACCTCCGCGTACGGCGCGACGGTCAGCCCCTCCCAAAGGACCAGGCCGATCGGCAGGAACAGCAGCGCGTGCACCCGCTTGGGCGCCTTCACCTTCAGGCGCTTGTCCACACGGGCGCGGTGCGAGAGGTCGTCCGCCTCGTCGGCGATCCGCGTCAGCGTCCCCGCCGCGAGCACCGCCAGGATCAACGTCAGGTAGATCGCCAGGCGGCCCGGCGTGCGGATCGCGTCCCAGCCCGGCGCGTACTCGTACAGCAGCGCCCACGCCCACGAGCCGTCGTCGAGGAAGTTGGGGCCCATGGCGATCGCGAACACGACGGCGCCGCCGAGCGCGAGCCAGACCCGCTGCCACCCCGTCCAGCACGACCACACCAGGCCCGCCAGCGCCAGCGCCGCCAGCGTGAAGCCGACCAGCAGTGCCTGCTCGGGAGCCCACGTCAACTCCGCGCGCGCCGCCTCGTGCGCCGCGCCCCACACGCGCGACTCCTGCGGCGCGATGATGAAGCTCTGCCAAGTCGGGCTGAACCAGCTGATGTACTCGGCGTCGCGCACCGCCTCGGGGTAGGCGCTCGCGACCACGGCATGCTTGTCCGCGATCCACAGCACCCCGAGGCTGAACACGGAGCCGCCGATGCCGTTGGCGGCCAAGGTCTGCCAGCGCAGGCGCGGCCGCTTGGCCAGCCAGTGGAGCCCGACGACGACGCCGATGCCGAGCAGCAGGTACACGAACGGGATGCCGAGGCCGGCGCCGATCGCGAACTGCCACAGGGCGGTGAGCCAGCCGGCGAGGATCCAGCCGGGGCGCTGGCGCTCCGGTTTGAACCCGCCGCGCAGGGAGTAGCCGTGGCCGCGGGCGAGCATCGCGAGGGCGAGCGCGATGCCGCCGCTGGAGAGCACCTGCAGGTGCCCGGCCTGGCCGAGTTTCCAAGGGGCGTAAGCGAAGGCGGCGGCGCCGACGGCCGAGCCGGCTACGCGGGCGCCGAGCTGGCGCAGGAGGGCGTACGCGCCGAGGAAGGCGAGGGCGAACGTGGCGATGTAGAGCACGTTGTAGACGACGAGCGCGCTGGTGGGGCTGGTGATGAGGAGCGCGGCCGGCGCGTAGCCCATGAGGGTGTCGGTGAAGAGGTACGCGTCGTCGAGGGGCCAGAAGCTGTTGGTGTCCCAGATCCCGGCGGGGTTCTCGCGGAGGGCGTGGCCGACCCAGCCGAGGATGTAGGTGAGGAGGAGCGGGTCGCCGGTGTCGTGGGGGATGCGGTCGTCGAGATGCTTGGCGAGGGGCCAGGTCATGGCGAGGGCGAGGAGGACGCTGGTGAGCCCGGCGATGGTCCATTCGCTGCGGGCGGCGCGGCGCAGGGCGCGGCCGAGGGCGCGCAGGCGGCCCGGCTTGACGGTCTCGGGCGGGTCCTCGCCGCCGGCGAAGCGCTGCCAGCGTTCGTGGTCGCGGATGCTGCTGTCGCCGGTGCCGGTCCGGGGGACCTCGTCCGCGGGGCGCGCGGGCGGGGTGGCCTCGGGCTCGCGCTCGGCGGGCTCGGTGTCGGGCTTGGTCGTCGCCATGGGGTTCTCGCGGTCCTCGCTCGGTGCTGTCACGGACATCCTACGGACGGGCGCGCCGCCCGGTACGGGCGCATGAGGACGGATCGCGGGCGCGGCGGCGGATTCGGGGCGGGCGGGGCCGTCACCTTTCCCGGGGCCGCTCGTTGAACGGTGTTGAGACCTGATTCGCGCTGAGGATCCGGTCGTCATCCGGTCGAAGACGCAGTTGGAGAGACGCAAGCATGGGAATTCACACCACGAAGCCCGGTAAGCAGTCCCGGGCCCAGACGCGTCCTCCGCTGCCGTACCCGGTGAACGACGGCCGGCTCGCGCCCGCGATCCAGGAGGCCATGGACCGGCGCGCGCACCGGCGGAAGTCGCGCCTGGCCGCCATCTCGGCGGCCTCGATGCTCGCGGTCGGCGGCGCTGCCGGGGTGAGCATCGCGACGGCGGACGAGCCGGAGTCGGGGAGCGACAGCGAGGTCGTGTTCAGCGGCGACTGCGGCACGCTCGGCCTGGTCTCGGCGTCCTCGGCCCCTGACGCCGCGGAGCTGACGGTCGAGCAGGGCTCGCAGGTGCGGTACAGCAACGACCTGGGCACCGACGCGAAACTGTATGTGGGCGACGAGGTCTACGAGATCAGCCCGGACTCGAGCCAGGTGTTCGAGATGAACCGCTCGGCCGAGGTCGCGATGGTCCCGAACTGCCACGGGCTGTTCGCCGAGTACGAGTCGGCGCAGGTGCACGTGGTCGAGGCCCAGTCCGATGAGCAGGAGAACGAGGACGAGTCCGCCGGGGACGTGCAGCTGCCCGCGACCGGCGGCGACGACGAGGACGAAGCGCCCCAGGACGACCCGCAGGACCACGGCTCGGGCGTCTCCGACGGTGCCGGCGAGGCCCAGCAGGGCCCGGACGCCGCGGACCCCGACGCCGAGGACCCGGCCGCCGCTGCAGAGGAGCCCGCGGTCGACGAAGAGGTGAACGCGTTCGGTCCGCCGCCGTCGAGCGACGGCTCCGACACGGGCGCCGACACCCCGGCCGTCGATGAAGAGGTCGTCGCGGTCGACCCGAAGGCCGTGGCCGACGGCGCGAACGGACTGCTCGCGCTCCTGGCCATCATCTGCCTGGTGGGTGTGGCCGCCGCGGTCACGCGCACCCTCCTCAAACAGCGGGCGACGGCATGACGCCGGTCCCCGCCACGAGCCCGGCGCCGCAAGCCGCCGCGACCGCTCCCGCACACGGTTCCCCGGCCCTGGCCCACGGCGCGCAGGCGTCGCGGGCGCAGGTCCACGGCGCGCAAGTCTCGCCGTGGGTGCCGAGCGGCCGGGTGCGGAACCGGCGCGACCGGCAGCCCGCGGCCCGGTGCCTCACCGGCCCCGACCAGGCCCGCGCTTCGCGGGCCGGACGGCCGAGGCGCGGTGCGGTGGAGTCTCCGTGAGGCACTGCGGTTCGGGCGCTCGTTGATGGTCATTTCCTCCCCAGGTCCCACTCCGAACGCCAGTCCCAGTGCCTCACGGCCCCGCCGATGACAGGCCAGAACGAAGCGCCCGCCCCAGTGGCGGGCGCTTCGCCGTTGCCGGGCGCGGACGTGCGAGAAACCTTGGAGAGAGCAGTATCACCGCGGTGATCCAGGCGGTGTTGTGCAACCGTTACTGAACTCTCAATCAACCCTGCTTGTGGTTGCTTCGAAGACTGCTTTAGCGTGGGCCGCAGCATTTCATTCGCGCCCCCGCACCGAAGTCAGGTTCCTGCTGTGACCTCCCAGCCCAAGCACGCCCCCTCGCGACGGCTCTGGCCCTTCCTCGCCGTCCCGGCGATCGCCGTGCTCATCGCGGCCGTCATCTACGTGGTCGACCTCTCCGGCGACGACGGCGGGACCGGCGGTTCCGCCGAGGGGACCCTGCCGGGGTCCCAGGAGTCGGTGGACGACGACTCCTCGATGCAGCCTTCGGAGGAGGAGCTGCGCGCCGCCGCCCAGGAGCGGCTGCAGACTGACCTCGACGCGGCCGTCGCCGAATACGTCTCGGGGCTCGAGGACGAGAACTTCTACGCCTCGGTCGCGGTGGACGACGGCGAGTTCCAGCTCGCGTACGAGGGCGAGACGCAGCACGACACGGCGTCGATCGTGAAGGTCGAGATCCTCACGATGGTGCTCAAGGAGTACGGGACGCTCGACCAGGTGCCGGACTGGCTGCTCGACAGCGCCGAGGCGATGATCAAGGACTCGAGCAACGACGCGACGAACGACATGCTGTACGGCGGCACGTTCGACGACGGGCACGAGGCGATCCGCCAGGCGCACATCGACTTCGGGCTCGAGCACACGAACCCGAACGAGACCGAGCAGTGGGGCAAGACCCAGACGACCGCGGTGGACCAGCTGCGGATGCTGGAGCTCGCGCTGTACGAGGACGTGCTCGACGCCGAGCAGGTCGAGTACGCGCGCTCGCTCATGGGGAACCTGTCGGAGTCGCAGCAGTGGGGCGTCTCGGCCGCGGCCGACGACGGCGAGACCGTGTGGATGAAGAACGGCTGGGACACACGCGATTCGATGGGCGGCGAATGGGTGGTGAACTCGATCGGCGTGATCAACGGCGAGACCGACCAGCCCATCAAGATCGCGGTCCTCACCGGCGGCTCGGCCACGCACCCCGAGGGCATCGACCGCGTCGAAGAACTCGCCCAGATCATCCGCAACGTCATCGACACCGACCCCTACGCGTAACCGCTCCCCGCGCCGCGGTTCGCGGTCATTCGACCCGCCGCCACCGGACCACCGCCACACTTTCGGGTGACACCTTCGCCCGCGAGCCCGGTTTCTGTCGGCCCCGGGCGGGAAGCTTGCGGCGGACGCTTCTTTCCCCTCTAGTGGTGGGTGGGGGTTTGTGGACGGCGGTTCGGCGGGGCCTTACCCTCGCGGGATGAGCGATCTGATCTCCGCGTTGACCGCGGCCGGGCTCGAGCCGGTGACCGATGCCGATGTGCTGGCCTCGCATTCGGTGGACCGCGCCGCGCTGGTGCCGCCCGGGCGGGCCGTCGCGCTCATCCGGGCGCGGTCGACCGAGGAGGTCAGCGCCGCGCTCCGGGTCGCCGCCGAGTTCGGCACTCCCGTTGTGCCGCAAGGCGCCCGCACCGGCCTCGCCGGGGCCGCCACCGCCGTCGACGGCGCGATCCTCCTCGACGTCTCGCCGATGGACCGCATCCTCTCGATCGACCCCGTGAACCGCCTCGCGGTCTGCCAGCCCGGCGTGCTCAACGCCGCGATCACCCTCGCCGCCAGCGAATTCGGCCTCCGCTACAGCCCCGACCCGGGCTCATGGCAGATCTCCACCATCGGCGGGAACATCGCCACCGCCGCCGGCGGCATGTGCTGCGTCAAGTACGGCACGACCCCGGAGTACGTGCTCGGCCTCGAAGTCGTGCTCGCCTCAGGCGAAGTCATGCGCTGCGGCCGCGACACCGCCAAAGGCGTCGCCGGGTACGACCTCGTGCGCCTCTTCTGCGGATCCGAAGGGACCCTCGGGGTCATCACCGAGGCCACGGTCAAGCTCTCCCCCGTCCCCGCCGGGCGGCTCACCCTCGCGGCCGTCTTCGCGACCACCGCCGACGCCGGCCGCGCCGTCACCGCGATCATGGCGTCCGGGGCGCAGCCGAGTCTGCTCGAACTCATCGACAACGTGCACCTGCGTGCCCTGGAAGACTTGCGGCCCATGGGATTGCCGACCGAGGCGGCCGCGATGCTGCTCGTCGCCGCGGACTCCGACCCAGCCGAGGAACTGGCCGCGATCGAAGCGCTCTGCAACGAATCCGGCGCCTCCGAGGTCTACCGCGCCACCGACGCCGAAGAGGCCGACGCGCTCCTCGAATCACGGCGCAGCGCCTACCACGCCATGGAGCGTCTGGGCACGGTCCTCGTGGACGACATCGCGGTGCCGCGCTCGCGCCTCGCCGAAGCGCTCGACGGCGTCCAGGCCGCCGCGGCCAGGCACGGCGTGGTTATCGGCGTCATCGCCCATGCAGGAGACGGGAACCTGCACCCCAACATCATCGTCCACCCCGAGGACCCGGCCTCGCTCGAAGCCGGCCGGGCCGCGTTCGACGAGATCCTGGAGATGGCACTCGCCATGGGCGGCACCATCACCGGTGAACACGGCGTGGGAATACTCAAACGCGATTGGCTCGCAAAGGAAGTCGACCCGGTGAATCTCGCGGTGCAGCGACGGATCAAAAGCGCGCTCGACCCGCTCGGCATCCTCAACCCGGGGAAAGTCCTTGCAGCTGGTTGAAAGGCGCTGTGAGCGGCGGGGACTCACATTCCCTATGCGGCCGAGACGGTTTCGTGTCGTTCCTGTTACACGTTAATGGGGCCGCAGCGCTTGCCCATTCGCTGCGGCCCCGATAAAGTGGAGGAGCTCCACTTTTCATTGGCACCAGTAGGGCTGTGCCCGATTGCCCTTACTGGTTTTGTGCCCCCGGATTGTTCCGTGCCTCCCGGAAGACTGCCCATGTCCGTCCGTTTGGCTTGTCGGCGTGACCGGAACACTCATTACTATGAGGACCGTCTCTGGGCGTGGCCTGTACTGAGGCTGGGAAGAACCTGGGAAACGATGTCAAACCGTTACTCGGGGACCTCGAAGCCGGCGAGTTTGTCCAGCTCAGCCGTGATGTCGGGGCGCTGATCGACCACTTCGCCGTCGATCTGGGTGATGAAGGCCACACCTCGTACGGAGGAGCTGAGCCACGCCGCTTCGGCGTTCTTCAAGTCCCGCACCGAGATCAGCTTCTCGACGGTCTTCAATCCCGCCTTCGGCGCCTGCTCCAGCAGGTACGCGCTCGTCGTGCCCGGCAGGATGCCCGCGGAAGTCGGTGTCGTGCAGAGGGTGTCGCCCTCCAGCCACAGCAGGGACGAGGTCGGGCCCTCCAAGGCGAACCCGTCGGCCGAGACCCACAGGGCGTCGTCCGCGCCCTGGGTCTTCGCCCAGCGGGTCACCGCCATCATCGACGCGTACGAGAGTGCCTTGACGCCGCCTAGAAGCCACGGGGCTTCACCCCGCGCGTCGGCATTCACCCCCAAGGTCGCAGTGGCGATCTTCAGGCCGTCCCGGCGCGGCAGGATCCGTTCGCGCGGAACGGGATCGACCGTCGCGTAGACGGTCGGCGGGCCGCCGTGCTCGCGGCCGCGGGTGGCGACCAGGCGCAGCGCGCCCTCTCCGTCGGCCCGCTCGCGCCAGGCCTCCAGGGCCTGCTCGGCGAGCTCGGCCATGTCCTCCTTCGCGGGGAGCTCGAACTCCATGCGGCGCGCGGAGTTCGCCATGCGGTCGAGGTGCTCCGAGAGCAGGAACGCCTGCCCGGCGCGGACGTTGATGGTCTCGAAGACGCCGTCGCCGCGGAGGACTCCGAGGTCGTCGGCGCACAGGAGCGGCGCGTCGGAGTCGACGACGCCGCGGTGCAGTACTGCGGTCACTAGTGCCATGCGCTCATTGTGCTCCTCGGCCCGAGCCGGGCCGCCACGGCGAGGCACCGTGTCGAAGCGCGGCGTCGCGGCGCGGCATCGCCGCGGTGCGGCGGTGCGGCGGTGCGACGGTGCGGCGGTGCGGCGGTCCCGCCTCGCATCGGTCCGCCCGCTGCTCTGAAACGCCCACCCGCCGTATAGCCGTCCTCAAACCCCCACCCACCACGAGAGGGGAAGATACTGCCGCCAGCGTCCCAGCCGGGTCCGACAGAAACCGGCCCCCGGGCCGCCCTTGTCACCCGAACGTGTTGCTCCGCCAGCGCAGTACGATGCACCTATGCCCACCGAAGCCGAGGCCGAGACCGAACTGGCGGGGGTGCTGCGCGCGAAGGGCCTGCGCATGACCGCACAGCGCCAGCTCGTCCTGGAAGCCGTCCGCGCGCTCGGACACGCGACCCCCGAGCAGATCCACGAGCGCATCCGCGGCCAGGTCGAAGGCGTGAACATCACCACTGTCTACCGCACCCTCGACCTGCTCGAAGAGCTCCAGCTCGTCTCGCACACCCACCTCTCCCACGGCGCCCCGACGTACCATCTGTCGGGCGACCGCGGCCACGCGCACCTGGTGTGCCACCGCTGCGGCCGGATCACCGAGGTCGACCCCTCCCTGTTCGCGAACGCGCGGGAGGAAGTCGCCGACAAATGCGGGTTCGTCATGGACATCGGCCACGTCGCCGTGTTCGGGACCTGCGCCGAATGCCTGGAGAAGGACGCATGACCACGCCGTTGAACGACACAGCCGCCACCTCGCCGCTCCTCTCCCTGCCCGGCGCCGTCGCCCCCGAGAGCGGCGGGCGCACCGCCTGGCACTACGGCGGTCCGCTCACCGAACAGCGCAAGGCGATGGAGACCGGCGCGGTCTTCGACCGCTCCGACCGCGACGTCATCACCGTCAGCGGGCCCGAGCGGCTGACCTGGCTGCACTCGCTCACCACCCAGCACCTGACGAGCCTCAAGCCGCACCATGGCACCGAGGCGCTCGTCCTCTCCCCCACCGGCCGCGTCGAGCACCACATGAACGTCTACGACGACGGCGAGACCACCTGGCTCGACACCGAGTCCGGCGACGGCGAAGCCCTGCTGAAGTACTTGCAGCTCATGAAGTTCCGCACCGAGGTCGAGATCGACGACGTCTCCGGCGCATGGGCGCTGGTCACCTGGACCACCGGCGGCGATCTGAAGGACGAGGCCCCGCAGGTGCAGTCCGTGCCGCCCGCCAAGTTCGTCCAGCGGGACCTCCTGCCGGTGCCGACCGCGGTCTACCCCGGTGCGGCCCACGCCGACGGAGTCGAAGGCTGGAGCCGCCGCACCGACGCGCTCGGCGTGCCCACCCACGACGTGCTCATGCGCAGCGAGAAGCTCGCCGAGGACTTTGCCGGGGAGGACCCCCGGGAGAAGGCGCTCGCCGGGACCTGGGCCTGGAACGCCCTCCGCGTCGCTGCCGCCTTGCCCGCCTTCGGGATCGACACCGACGAGAAGACCGTGCCGCACGAGGTCCCGCACTGGCTCGAGCGCGCCGTGCACTTCAACAAGGGCTGCTACCGCGGCCAGGAGACCGTCGCGAAGGTGCACCACCTGGGGCAGCCGCCGCGCCGCCTCGTCATGCTCCACCTCGACGGGACGACCGAGCAGCCGCCCGCCTCGGGCACCCCGATCATGCTGGGCGACAAGCAGGTCGGCGTGATCGGCACCGCCGTGCAGCACTACGAGCTGGGCCAGATCGCGCTCGCACTGGTGAAGCGGAACGTCGCCGACGACACTGACGCGCGTCTCATCGTGGGCGATCAGGCAGCGCGCCAGTGACACTGCGGTTAGCCTCGCGGTATGAGTGCTTCCTACCGCGGCGGCGAACCCGTCGCCGAGATCGTCCGGTCCGGCTTCGCCGAGAGCCTCCACCGGGGCAGCGTCGCCGTGACCGACCCGTCGGGGAACCTCCTCGCCTCGATCGGCGACACCGGTTCCCCGGTCTTCCCCCGTTCCTCCAACAAACCCATGCAGGCGCTCGCGATGCTCCGCGCCGGCTGGGCGCCCGGCACCGAGGCCGATCTCGCGATCGCCTCGGCGAGCCACCGCGGCGAGCCGTTCCACCTCGCGCAGGTCGCGTCCGTGCTCGGTGGCGCCGGGCTCGGCGAGGACCGGCTGCAGTGCCCGGCCGACCTGCCGAGCGACCCCGACGCCCGCAACGCCGTGATCGCCGCCGGCGGCGAACCCCGCCGCGTCTACATGAACTGCTCCGGCAAGCACGCCGGGATGCTCGCGGCCTGCGCCGCGAACGACTGGGACCTCGCGACCTACCGCGACCCCGAGCACCCGTTCCAGCGGCTCGTGATCGCCACCGTCGAAGAGCTCACCGGCGACACCGTGCAGGCCGTCGGCGTGGACGGCTGCGGGGCGCCCGTGCTGGCCGTGACCCTCGCCGGGCTCGCCCGCGCGTTCGCCCGGCTCGTCGAGGCCCCCGCGGGCTCGAACGAGCGGAAGGTCGCGGATGCCATGCGCACCAACCCGAAGCTGATCGACGGCACGCGCGGCCCCGATCACCGCATGATGACCGCCCTGCCGGGTCTGCTCGCCAAGGGCGGCGCCGAAGGCGTCCATGTGGTCGCGGCGCCCGGTATCGGCGCGGTGGCCGTCAAGATCGACGACGGCGCGGGCCGGGCCTCGACGCCCGTCGCGCTGCGCGCGCTCACCACGATCGCCGGGATGGTGATCCCCGCGGACGCCAAGCCCGAGGTCGACGCGCTCACCTGGCCGGAGGTGCACGGCGGCGATCAGGCCGTCGGGCGTCTGCGTCCGCTGCTGTAGTGGCCTGGGACTCAAACGGGGCAATACCCGGTGGTGGCCTGGAGTAGGCGCAGGATAGTATCGTTCCGTCGCAAGTACTGACACTCGCGCGAGTGGCGGAATGGCAGACGCGCTGGCTTCAGGTGCCAGTGTCCGTAAGGACGTGGGGGTTCAAGTCCCCCCTCGCGCACCGACAGGGCCCGGAGGTTTCGACCTCCGGGCCTTTCGCTTTCCACGCCCGGCGCGAGCGGGAACACCCCGTGATCCTTCCGCGTTAGGCTCGGGAAGAGGAACCGGACAGTATCGAGACGAGTGGGGCCACATCGACCATGACTGAAGCGAACAGCAAGCCGGAGCAGGGCGAGCGCGAGTCGGACGAGCAGCCGTTCATCGTCGACGCCGAGGGCAACCCGATCACCGCCGAGGCTGAGGCGGACGCCGGGGACCGGTACGAGTCCGACCCGACGAAGCTCGTCCCCGAGCCGGCCAAGGTCATGCGCGTCGGTTCGATGATCAAGCAGCTCCTCGAGGAGGTCCGCGCGGCCGACCTGGACGACAAGGGCCGCCAGCGTCTGCGCGACATCCACGCCCGCTCCATCGCCGAGCTCGAGTCCGGTCTCGCGCCGGAGCTGCGGGACGAGCTGGAGCGTCTGTCCTTGCCGTTCAGTGCGGACGAGATCCCGACCGAGGCGGAGCTGCGCATCGCGCAGGCGCAGTTGGTGGGCTGGTTGGAGGGGCTGTTCCACGGCATCCAGGCGGCGCTGGTGGCGCAGCAGATGGCGGCGCGCCTGCAGTTGGACCAGATGCGTTCGGGCGAGTTGAAGGCCCTGCCCGCGGGTGAGGACCTTCCGCCGCAGCTCCGGGCCGTGATGGCCGAGCGGGCGGCGCGCGGTGACGATCGCGACCACCATCCCGGCCAGTACCTGTAGGGCCGTCACATGCCTTAGACTCGGGCCTGCCTTCCCGGCGGGGCCAGGCCGCGTCCCGCGGCGGGGGCCAGAGTGGCTCGAGGGTTTCGCCCGGTGCGTTCCGCGAGCCATAATTGGTCCCGACCCGAGTTTTCCCGCAGCCGGGGTGAGACCACTGGAGAGCTGAACACGGTGCTGTACAAGACGTTGCAATGGACGGCCGCGCCGACCATCAAGCTCATCTACAGGCCTTGGATCGACGGGAAAGAGAACATCCCGGAGGACGGTCCGGTCATCCTGGCGTCCAACCACCTCTCCGTTGCGGACCACTACTTCCTGGGTCTGACCACCAAGCGGCACATCGCGACGATGGCGAAGATCGAGTACTTCACGGGTGCGGGGCTGAAGGGCAAGCTGATCTCGTCGACGGTGAAGGCGCTCGGCCAGGTGGCGGTGGACCGTTCGGGCGGGCGCAAGAGCGCC
The DNA here is from genome assembly GCF_027622945.1 of Glycomyces lechevalierae. Classification (GTDB taxonomy): domain Bacteria; phylum Actinomycetota; class Actinomycetes; order Mycobacteriales; family Micromonosporaceae; genus Glycomyces; species Glycomyces rutgersensis. The sequence goes on from NZ_JAPZVQ010000021.1 coordinate 64,860, forward strand.
GCGTCCCTGGAGCCGTCGCTGGAGGTGCTGGAGGAGGGCCGCGTGTTCGCGATCTTCCCGGAGGGCACGCGTTCGCCGGACGGGCGGCTGTACCGGGGCAAGCCGGGGGTGGCGCGGTTGGCGCTCACGTCGGGCGCGCCGGTGATCCCGGTGGGTCTGATCGGCACGGAGAAGGTGCTGCCGATCGGCGAGTCGCGGCCGCGGGTGGCGCCGGTGGGCGTGCGCGTGGGCAAGCCGCTCGATTTCACGCGGTACAAGGGCATGGAGAACGACCGGGTGGTGATCCGTGCCGTCACCGACGAGGTGATGGACGCGATCCGGCGGTTGACCGGCCAGGAGTACGTGGACAAGTACGCGAAGCGCAACGGCTCCGGTAAGGGAGAGGGCGAGGACTAGCGCCCGGTGGGGCTGGCGGTGCCCGTCGGCGTCGCCGTCCCTGTGGGCGTGGCGGTTCCCGTGGGTGTGGCGGTTCCGGGGGGCGTGGTCGCGCCGAGCGGCGGGGTCGCGGTTCCCGTTGGGAGCCCAGGGGACTGGCTCTGGATGGGGCTGGTCGCCATGTCGCCGACCTCGCTGATGGTGACGCCCCAGATCTCGACCGCGACGGGCGGTGCACCGTCGTAATCGACAGTCTCGGTGAGGGCCGCGATCTGGTCGAGCACTTCGTAGCCGTCGACGATGCCGCCGATGACGCTGACGCCCGCGGTGGGGACGGCCGCGCCGCGGATGAGCGCGAAGGCGCTGCCGGCGCGGCCCTTGTCGTCGGTGATGAGGGCGAGCACGTCGGCCACGTCGTTGCCGGCCATGCCGGTCTCGGCCTGGAAGCGCCAGCCCGGGCCGTACGTGTCGTCATCGTCTTCAGAGGGGCCGGCGAGGCCGGGGCTGCCGCAGCGCAGGATCGCGGTCGGGTCGACCGCCTGCGTGGTGAGCCGGTCGCATTCGTGCGAGGCGTAGAACGCGGTCTCGGCGAGGTGGGTGAAGGCCTCGACGCCGCACGGCGCGAGGTCGCCCCACAGGAGCACGACGATCTCGCCGTAGTTGGTCTGGACGGTGGCGAGGGAGCGTTCGGCGGGGGCGCCCGGATCGAGCGGGTCCGCGCCGTTCCCGGCGTCGTCCGCTTCAGTGACGGTGCACTGCTCGGCGATCACATCGCCCGCGTCGGCGGCGGTGCCGCCCTCGTCGCGGAAGGCGAGCCAGGCGACCGCGGCGACCGAGCCGGCGGTGAGGACGACCGCGCCGAGTCCGGCGAGTCCGCGCTTCCAGCTACCGGTGCCCTCGCGCTGCCAGGGAGCCGTCCCGCGGTAGGGATTGGAGGCTACTGGCTCGTCGTCGGTCTCGCTTCGGTGGCGGCGGGGCTCCATGCCTGTGAATCGTACGGTGCCTCGTCTCGCGCGAGGTAGGCGTATCCGACGCAGATCAGACCGTAGGAGAGGGCCACGCCGACGAGCGTGCCGGGCGCGTACCCGTTCTCGGGGACGACGAACGCGGCCGCGAACAGCCCGGCGAGGTAGCCGACGTTGTAGATCGTGTCGTTGACGCTGAAGACCCGGCCGCGGTAGGCGTCCTCGACGCCCCGCTGGATACTCGTGTCCACTGTGATCTTGAGGCCCTGGGAGGCGATGTTCACCAGGAGGACCACGACGGCGAACATGGCCGGCACCATCGTGCCGGAGAGCACGGCGACCACGACGGCGCACAGCGCCATGAGCACCACGATCCAGTTCTTCGGGCCCCACACGCGGGTCGCGCGCGGGGTCGCGATCGCGGCGGCGAGCACGCCCACGTTGCCGAGGATCGCGAGGACCAGCAGCCACGAGATGATGGTGGTCTGATCGGACTCGACGTCCCAGAAGAAGCCCATGAACAGGGCGATCGCGATGATGAACACGATGCCGTACAGGAACCGGTGCAGCCCCTGCACCGCCATGGCCAGGGCCGGGCCGCGGCGGCGGCCGAGGTGCTTGAACCCCTCCCACATGCCCGAGCTCGTCTGCGCGATGCCGCGCCACAGGCCGCTCGGCGCGCTGTCGTCCGCGGGCGGGCCCAGGTCGGGGCGGCGGAACGAGGCGACGACGATGCACGCGGACGCGAGGTAGCCGCAGCCGGCGGCCAGCGCGAGCATCGAGTAGGAGACGCCCGAGTCGAGGAGTTTCGCGATGCCGGTGGTCGCGAGGCCCAGCCCGTAGGCGAGCGCGCCGAGCGTGGACGCGAGCGAGTTCGCGGTGACGAGGTCCTTGGCCGGGACGACCTGCGGGTGGGCGGCGGCGAGGCCGGCGAGGACGAAGCGGTTGGCGGCCAGGACGATCATCGCGCACAGGACCCAGGACCAGTTGAAACCGCCGGGCAGGGTCAGGCAGATGACGATCATGAGGGCGGCGCGCACGAGGTTGGCGCCGCCGATGAGGTTGCGGCGGCTGAACCGGTCGAGGACCGTGCCGACATAGGGCCCGAGCAGGGAGTACGGGCCGAGGAGGACCGCGACGGCGGCCGCGTACCGGAACGGGTCGTTGGCCTCGCCGAGGGCCGGGTTGAAGAAGACGGAGAGCGCCAGCGAGGCCTGGAACATGCCGTCGGCGCCCTGGGACGTCAGCCGCACCGCCAGCAGGTGCCTGAATCGGCGGTTGCTCGCGAGGTTCCGAACGTGGCCGTCGGTGCGCATTGTCCGAGGATAACTCCGGTGAAAGCCAAGGGGGACCCCTCTTTGCAAGCAGGTGGGCCGGAAATCGGCCCGGGCTCGCAACCGGGGTCCCCCTCGGGAAGGCGTCGGGCGCTACAGGCCCGCGATGAAGTTCTCGACGGAGATGCGAGCCTCTTCGTCCGAGAACTGCTTGGCCGGCGACTTCATGAAGTAGCTGGAGGCCGATTCGACCGGGCCGCCGTGGCCGCGGTCGAGGGCGATCTTCGCCGCGCGGACGGCGTCGATGATCACGCCCGCGGAGTTCGGCGAGTCCCACACCTCGAGCTTGAGCTCGGCGTTGAGCGGCACGTCGCCGAAGGTGGTGCCTTCCAGGCGGATGTACGCCCACTTGCGGTCGGTCAGCCACGGCACGTGGTCCGACGGGCCGATGTGGACGTCCGCGCCGAGCATCTCGTGCGGGATCTGCGAGGTCACGGCCTGCGTCTTGGAGATCTTCTTGCTCTTGAGGCGGGTGCGCTCGAGCATGTTCATGAAGTCCATGTTGCCGCCGAAGTTCAGCTGGTACGTGCGGTCGAGGCGCACGCCGCGGTCTTCGAACAGCTTCGCCAGCACGCGGTGCACGATGGTGGCGCCGACCTGCGACTTGATGTCGTCGCCGACGATCGGAATGCCCGCGTCGGTGAACTTCTGGGCCCATTCGGGGTCGGAGGCGATGAACACGGGAAGGGCGTTCACGAACGCGGCGCCCGCGTCGATCGCGGCCTGCGCGTAGAACTTCGCGGCCTTCTCGCTGCCCACCGGCAGGTAGCAGACCACGACGTCCGTCTTCGCCGCCTTGAGCGCGGCGACCACGTCGACCGCTTCCTCGGAGGACTCGGTGACCATCTCGGTGTAGTACTCGCCCAGGCCGTCGTGGGTCGGGCCGCGCAGCACCGTCACGCCGGTGGGGGGCACGTCGGCGAACTTGATGGTGTTGTTCTCCGAGGCGAAGATCGCGCTGGCCAGGTCCTGGCCGACCTTCTTGGCGTCGACGTCGAACGCGGCGACGAACTCGATGTCGTTCACGTGGTAGTCGCCGAACTGGACGTGCATGAGGCCGGGCACCCGGTCCTCGGGCTTGGCGTCGCGGTAGTACTCGACGCCTTGGACCAGCGAGTTGGCGCAGTTGCCCACGCCGACAATGGCTACGCGCAGCTTACCCATCGCGCATGCCTCCTTTGCCTTGTTTATTTGGGTCTCCGGCGCTCGCAGCCGGATCGGGTGTTCCCTGATCCAGGACGGACTGGTGCCGTCCCGGTTCGGCGAAGGGCTCGCCGAAGTCGTTGCGCTGCTCGGGGCGGCGGCTCTCCTCGGAGGCGATGAGCTCGTTGAGCCACCGCACCTCCCGCTCGGCGGTCTCGAGCCCGTGCCGCTGGAGCTCGAGCCCGTAGGCGTCGAGCCGCTCGGCGGTGCGGGCGAGGGCCTCGCGGATGCGCTCGCGGCGCTCCTCGACGCGGCGGCGGCGGGCCTCGAGGATCCGCAGGCGCGTGGCCGGGTCGGTGCGGGAGAAGAACGCGAAGTGCACCCCGAACAAGGCCTCGTCGGCCGATTCGGGGCCGGCGTCGGCCATGAGCTGAGCGAAGTGCTCTTTGCCTTCGGGTGTGAGCCGGTAGACCTTGCGGGCCCGGCGCCCGGTGAGCAGCGGGGTCTCTGCCGCACCCTCTCGTGGGGTCTCCTCGGCGATGAGTCCACGTTGACGCATGCGCTTGAGGGTGGGGTAGAGCGAGCCGTAGCTGAACGCGGCCCGGATGGCCCCGAGGAGGGCAAGCAGGCGTTTGCGCAGCTCATAGCCGTGCATGGGGGTTTCGTGCAGGAGTCCCAGAATGGCCAGCTCGAGCATCGCGCCCCTCCTCTCACACGGCGATCTAACGCTTTGATGTATCGGCTCGATACATCAGGGTTAACCATAGCGGCAGGCGCAAATCACGTCAAGGCGCGCGTCCGCGCCCTGTTCAGAGGGGCTGCCATCCGATAGGCTGGCCCACCAAGCGATCTAGCAGCGTTCGCTCAATTTCGATGTGCGAAACTGCGAGACGACCGGCCACCCCCATGCCGGGAGTAGACCTTTGCGACCGCCGGTCTGCCGGGCGCGCCCCCCTCGGGAAGCCGCGCGCCAGGTGCACCGGGCCGACCGGCAAAACCCGGAATTTGGCTGGGTTACACAGCACGTGGATGGTTGAGCATGAGCGACTACGGTTATCGTCCCGCCCCGCCCCCCGAGGACGGTAGGCCCCAGGGCCAAGGCGGACGACCGGACGGCCGCGCCTACGGCAGCGGCGGATCCGGGGACCGCCAAAGCGATTACGGCTGGGGCGGCCAGCAGCAGGGCGGCCAAGGCGGCCAGGCCCCGCGCCCCCGCCAGCAGCCTTACGGCACGCCCGCCTCGGGCAGTGCGGCCGTGGGCCGCGGCGCGATCCCGCCCCCGCCCCCCGGGCGCGGCTCCGCTTCGGTGGGCCGGCCCACCGGTTCCGCCTCCGTCGGCGGCGCCACCGGCAGCGCCTCCGTGGGAGGCCCGGGCCGCACCGGCCGCGCCAGCGTCGGCTCCGCCTCGGTGGGATCCGCCTCCGTCGGTTCGGCGTCCGTGGGGTCGGCGTCCGTCGGCTCCGCCTCGGTCCGCCCGGTCAGTCCCGGCGCACCCGGCGAGCGGACCGGCCGCGCCAGCGTCACCGGCACCCGCCGCGCCGGCAAGGGCCCGGGGAGCAAGGGCGACATCGAAGGCGAAGGCGGCAAGAAGAAGCGCAAGCGCCTCGGCCGCAAGATGCTCGCCGCGATGATCGCCCTCGGCGTCGTCATGGTCGCCGGCATCACGGTCGTCGGCTCCTACTTCTTCGTCGACGTCGGGGAGCCCGGGGACATCTCCCGTGCCGGCGAGTCGTCGAGCTTCTACTTCTCGGACGGGACCCAGGCGGGCGGGTACGGCGAGACCCTGCGCCTCCAGGCCGAGGACGGCGAGATCCCCCCCGAGGTGAAGGAAGCCCTCGTCGCGACCGAGGACCGCAAGTTCTACGACCACCACGGCGTCGACGTCCTGGGCACCACCCGCGCGCTCGTGAACAACCTGAGCGGCGGCGACACGCAGGGCGCCTCGACGATCACCCAGCAGTACGCGGGCATGGTCATGGACATCCGCAACGAGATCTCCTACGACCGCAAGGCCAAGGAAGCGGCCATGGCGATCAAGATCGAGAACAAGTACACCAAAGACCAGATCATCAGCGCCTACCTCAACCTCGCCTGGTACGGCCGCGGCGCCACCGGCATCGAGGCCGCCGCGAAGGTGTACTTCAACAAGACCCTCGACGACCTCACCCCGGGCGAGTGCGCGTACATCGTCATGCAGGTCAAGTCCCCCGACGGCACCTACGACCCTTACTACAAGGATGTCTACGACCCCGACAAGACCCAGGCGCGCTGGGACTACTCCATGGACGCCATGGTCGAGGAGGGCTACCTCTCCCAGGGGGAGCGGGACGCCGAGAAGCTGCCCGTCCCCACGGACGACTTCAACTCCGCCGGCTCGTGGGGCGGCAACACGAACGTCGGCTTCATCATCAACGAGCAGGACGGCTACGTCTTCGAGGAACTCGAGCGCCGGTACGGCCTGACGAAGGCGGACCTGTACGGCGGCGACGACGGCAAGGGCGGCTACTCCGTCACCCTCACCATCGACCCGACGATCCAGGACCAGCTCGCCGCCAAGGGCTCGCGCGGCGCCATCGTGAAGAAGAAGGACGACGACGGCAACTGGGTCGACGCCAACGGCGATCCTGTCGAGACCGAGGACCAGGCGGCGCCGGCCGTGGACGAGGACGGCTACTCCTACTTCAAGAACGACAACGACGACGCCGCCCTCAAGAACTACGAGGACTACATGATGACGGCCATGGTCGCCATCGATCCCGAGACCGGCGACATCCTCGGCTACTACGGCGGCGACAACGGCTTCGGCGTCGACAAGGCCGGTCCCGAGTCCCCGCACCCGTCCTCCTCGACGTTCAAGATGATCACGGCCGCCACCGCGCTCGACCAGGGCGACTCGATCAACTCCTGGTTCAACGCGGACTCGCCGCGGCAGTTCGACAGCCTCACCGACGACGAGGCCGAGACCTGCATCGGCGGCGGCACCTACCCGGACTGCACCCTGCGCAACGGCAGCCAGCAGAAGGACCTCGAGCTGACGCTCACCGACGCGGTGCGCGAATCGAAGAACACGCCCATGTACGGGATCGCCGAGCACTACGGCGCCGACATGATCCTCGACTACGCGGACAAGATGGGCCTGAGCGTCATGAACCAGGCCCGCACGCTGTACGACTCCGACGGCACGAAGTGGGACGGCCGGAGCGTCAACTACCGGTTCTACGACAACGGCACCTACTCCCAGCACGGCGCGGCCGTCGACGCCGAGGGCAAGCCGGTGACCGACCCGAGCGGCAACTGGGACACGATGGCGCCCGTCCAGGTCGACTCCGACTGCAACCCGATCGTGAACACCAAGGGCGAGTTCCTCGTGACCGAGGACAACAAGCCGGTGACGTGCGACATCGGCGACAAGGGCCGCACCGACCCGTTCTACAACCACATCGCGTTCGGGCAGTACCCCACGAGCGTGCGCGACATGGCCTCGGTCTACGCGACGATCGCCAACGACGGCGTCTACAACGAGTCGCACTTCGTCGCCAAGGTCACCGACAACGAGGGCAACGAGGTCCCCGAGGTCAACCCGCTCAACCTCGGCGAGCAGGTGATCGACAAGGGCGTGGCCCGGGACCTCCAGTGGGTCGGCTCGGAGATCGGCGGCGAGTCCGCGACCGACAAGCTCGACCGCGACTACTTCGGCAAGACCGGAACCTGGGAGGCGAGCTGCGAGGACTGCGAGTCCTCCTGGAACGCCCACGCCTGGTACGTCGGCGCGATCCCGCAGCTCTCCATCGCCGCGTGGGTCGGCAACGTGACCTCCGAATCCGACCCGATCGCCGACCCGGACGGCGACAGGAGCAACGTCTTCGGCTCCAACACCGCCTACCCGGTCTGGTTCAAGACCATGGAGGGGATCCTCGAGGCGACCGACTGGGACAAGGAGTCCTGGGAGGGCAAGGTCGAGGGCGGCAACAAGACCTGGTGGGACATCGAAGCCGCCGGCGGGCCCCGCAACGGCGGTGAGTTCTGCGCCGCCAACGCCGACAACGAGTTGTGCGCCGGGCAGCAGGACGAACAGGACAAGAAGGATTGCGAGGACGGCGGCGGCACCTGGGACGGCGAGAAGTGCGAGGCCCTTCCCGAGGACGGTGTGACGCCGACCGAGGATCCGACCTCCGATCCGACCGACGGCGAGTCCACCGGCGAGGAGAACTGCGGGACCTGGCCGCTGCCGGATTGCGAAGAGCCCACGACACCGGAGGAGAGCACGACCACCTCTCAGGACCCCGGAGGCAACGGGAACGGCAATGGCTGAGCCGCGTTAGCGCGGCGAACCACCGATAGCGCCAGGACGGCGGCATGGGCCACAATAGGGCCCATGCCGCCGTCTTCATCTGAGCCGACCGACACGCCGCCCTCCCGCGAGCGCGCTCGACCCGCAGGGGAACCCCCGGTCGCCCCCACCCTCACCGACCGCGTCGCGCGCGTCGCCTCCGGACTCATCGGCGGGCCCTTCGGGGACCACGCCGTGGATCCGCCGCGCCGCCGCTACTGGACGCCGGTCCGCGTCATCCTCCTCACCGGACTCATCGCCTTCGCCGTCAACTGGCTGCAGAAGTACCCGTGCGCCGCCGGCGGCTGGACCGACTGGTCCCAGTACACGAACGCCTGCTACACCGACATCCGCGCGCTCTGGGGAGCCGAACGCCTCAACGAAGGCGCCGTCCCCTACCGCGACCACCCGGTCGAATACCCGGTACTGACCGGCTGGTTCATGGGGATCCTCGGGCAGATCGCCTACCGCGCCGGCAACGTGCTCGGCGTCGACGGCGGCCCGATCTTCTACCACCTCAACGCGATCGTGCTCTTCATCTGCGGCGCGGCCGCCATCGCGATCCTCCACCGCATCCGCCAGGACAACGGCCGCACCGACCTGCCCGGCCCGAACCCGGACCCCGCGCTCGTCCACTCCCGGCCCTCGCGGCCGTGGGACGCGATGATGCTCGCCGCCGCGCCGGTCGTGCTCGTGACGGCCACCGTGAACTGGGACCTGTTCGCCATCGCCCTCTCGATGCCGTTCTTCCTGTACTGGCAGCGCGGCCGCCCGATCGCAGCTGGGCTGTTCCTCGGCCTCGCCGTCGCGGCGAAGTTCTACGCGCTCCTGTTCATCGGGCCGCTGCTCGTGCTCGCCCTGCGCCAGCGCAAGCTCCTGCCCGCGCTCCAGACCACCGCGACCGCCGCCGTCGTGTGGGCCTTGATCAATGCGCCCGTCGCGTACCTCTGGCCCGACTCGTGGATGCGGTTCTTCGAGCTCAACTCCGAACGCCCCGTCGACTGGGGCACCGGCTGGTACGTGCTGCGCGGCATCACCGGCTGGGAGAAGCTCTGGGACTCCGAGTACGTGAACGACCTGTACCTGGTGCTGTTCGCGTTGTCCTGCATCGGGATCGCGCTGCTCGGGTTCTTCGCCGGCCGCCGGCCGGGCGCGCCCGGGCTGCGCGGGATCGCGACCGCCGACGACCTCATGCCGCGCCTCGCGCAGCTCTGCTTCCTCGTCGTGGCCGCGTTCCTGCTGTTCGGCAAGGTCTGGTCGCAGCAGTACGTGCTGTGGCTCCTGCCGCTCGCGGTCCTCGCCCGCCCGAAGTGGGGCGCGTTCCTGCTGTGGCAGGCCGCCGAGCTGTTCTACTTCTTCGCGTTCTACGGCAAGATGCTGCAGGTCTCGGCCGAGGAGGAAGGGCGCGGCATCGCCGAGGGCCTGTTCCTCGCCGCCGCCGCATCACGCTGGATCATGGTCGCCGTCATGTGCGCCCTGGTGGTCCAGGAGATCCTGCTCCCGCGGCTGGACTCGGTCAGAGGCCTTCGCGTGCGGCCCAGGCGCGCAGCTCCGACTCCGCTTCCTCGCGCGGCATCGGACCCCGCTCCAACCGCAGCTCCTTGAGGTACGCCCAGGCCCGGCCCACCTGAGGGCCGGGCGGGAGGCCCAGGAGCTCCATGATCGCGTTGCCGTCGAGGTCCGGGCGCACCGCGCGCAGGTCCTCTTCGGCGCGGATCCGGGCGATCCGCTCTTCGAACGCGTCGTAGTCGCGGCGCAGCCGCTCGGCCTTGCGGCGGTTGCGGGTCGTGCAGTCGGAGCGGACGAGCAGGTGCAGCCGGTCCAGCTGCGGCCCGGCGTCCGTGACGTACCGGCGCACGGCCGAATCCGTCCAACCCGCCTCGCCGTACCCGTAGAAGCGCAGGTGGAGGCTGATGAGGAGCGAGACGGCCTGCACGTCCGCCTTCGGGAACCTCAGCTCCCGCATGCGTCTGCGCGCCAAGCGGGCCCCGGCCACGTCGTGGTGGTGGAAGGTGACGCCGCCGCCGGGGACGACGTCCTTGGTCTCGGGCTTGCCGATGTCGTGCAGGAGCGCCGCGAGGCGCAGCAGGAGGTCCGGGCCGTCCTGCTCGAGCGCGATCGCGTTGCGCAGCACCTGCAGCGAATGCTCGTAGACGTCCTTGTGCTGGGCGTGCTCGTCGATCTCCATGCGCAGCGCGGGCAGCTCCGGCAGGAACTGCTCCGCGAGTCCCGTGTCGACGAGGAGGCGCAGACCCACCACCGGGTCGGGCGCCATGAGCAGCTTCGTGAACTCGTCCCTGATCCGCTCGGCGGTGATCCGGCCGAGCTCGGGGGCCATGCGGCGCATCGCGTCCAGGGTCTCGGGGTCGATCCCGAACCCGAGCTGCGCGGCGAAGCGGGCGGCGCGGAGCATCCGCAGCGGGTCGTCCGCGAACGAGGACTCCGGCGAGGCGGGGGTGCGGATCGTCTGCCGCGCGATGTCCGCGAGGCCGCCGAAGGGGTCGGTGAACTCGTGGCCGGGCACGGAGACGGCCATCGCGTTCACGGTGAAGTCGCGCCGCTCCAGGTCGTCGACGAGGTTGTCCCCGTACTGCACGATCGGATTGCGGCTCACGCGGTCGTACGCGTCAGCGCGGAAGGTGGTCACCTCGACCTGCTCGCCGCGGAAGAGGCCGCCGATCGTCCCGAAGTCGGCGCCCGTGGTCCACACGGTGGAGCAGTTCGCCCGCAGGATCGCCTCGGTCGACTCCGGGCGCGCGTCCGTCGTGAAATCGAGGTCGCTCACCCGCCGGCGCAGCACGGCGTCCCGGACCGGGCCGCCGACCAGATGCAGCTCGAAGCCGCCGTCCGCGAACACCCGACCCAGTTCATCGGCTATGGGCGGGACCGTGATTTCCTTACCGCTACTGTTGTCAGACATCGCCGGGCAAGCTTAGCGGAGAGTGCGAGAATGGCCGAACCTAGCGCGAGACCGGGCCCCGGGCACTCGCCGTCTGGGCCCGTCCGAGGCCCCCAAGGCAACAACCCCTACGGAACCCCTCCGAACGCGTACCCCCCGCCCGGCCCCCAGACCGGCAACGGCTACGCCCCCATCGGAACGCCCGCCCCTGCCCCCGCGCCCGCGCCGCCCCAGGGCAAGAACGTGGTCCGCTCCAGCCTCCTCATGGGCGCGGGCTCCCTCGTCTCGCGCGTGACGGGCTTCGGCCGCACCGTCGTCATCTCGGCCGCGATCGGCGCCGGGCTCCTCGGCAACTCGTACACGACCGCGCAGTACTTCCCGCAGATGATCTACGAGCTCGTCCTCGGCGGCGTGTTCGCGAGCATCATCCTGCCGCTGTTCGTCAAGGCCCACAAGAACGACCCCGACGGCGGCGACGCCTTCGCCCAGCGCCTCCTCACCCTCGCCGCCCTCGTCCTCGGCGCCGCCGCGGTCCTCGTCACCGCGTGCGCGCCCCTCATCGCCCGGTTCATGGCGAGCCCGGTCCAGTACGACCTGGTCACCGAGTTCTCCTATTACATGCTGCCGGCCCTGCTGTTCTACGGGCTGTTCGCGATCCTCTCCGGGGTGCTCAACTCCCGCGAGCACTTCGGCGCCCCGATGTGGGTGCCGATCCTCAACAACCTCGTCGTCATCACCGTGGGCGCGCTGTTCTACGTGATCTACACCCGCGACGCGGTGCCGGACGCCTCCGGCGACATCTTCGTCAGCGCCGACCAGGTGACGAACGGCATGGTCATGCTGCTCGGCCTGGGCACCACCGCGGGCGTCGTCCTCCAGGTGCTGTGCCTGGCCCCGTTCCTGCGCAAGGCCGGTTTCCGGTGGCGGGTGCGGTTCGACTTCAAGGCCCTGCCGCTGCGCACGATCCGGCAGATGGCCGCCTGGACGCTGCTGTTCGTGGCCGCCAACCAGATCGCCGTGATGGCCGTCATCAAGGTCGCCAACGCCGCGAGCGACCCGGACCGGCTCGGCGACGCGGCCGGGTTCGTGCCCGGCGTCACGGTCTACAACAACGCCTACTTGATGATGATGATGGCGCACGGGATCGTCGCGGTCTCGGTCATCACCGCGCTCATGCCGCGCATGACCCGCGCGGCGGACGGGCGGCACTGGCCGGAACTGGCCGACCACCTCTCGAACGGCATCCGGCTGGCCTCGTTCCTGCTGGTGCCGATCGCGGCGGCGTTCATCGCGCTGCACGAGCCGATCGGCCTGATGATCTTCCAGTGGGGCGCGTACGCCCCCGAGGAGGCCCTCGCGACCGGCCAGGTGCTGGCGATGGCCGGGATCGTGCTGCTGCCGTTCTCGATCAGCCAGCTGCAGATCTACGCGTTCTACGCGCAGACGGACACCCGCACGGTGGCGATGTTCAACCTCCCGGTGATCGCGATCCGCATCGGCGGGTACCTCCTCGCCTTCGCGTTCCTGCCCCCCGAGTGGGTCGTGGTGGGGCTGTTCGCCGCGAACGGCGTCTCCTACCTGGTGAGCCTGCTGCTCTCGATGAGCCTGCTGCGCAGGCGGATCGGGCTGCTCGGGATGCGCAAGACCATGAACGGGCTGGTGAGGACCACCACAGCGGCCGTGATCGCGGGCGGAGTCGCCTACGGCGGGTGGCTGCTGTGGCCGGACCTCCCGGTCGACGGCGGCATGGCCAAACTGGGGCAATTCGCGGCGTCCATCGTGCTCGGACTGGTCCTGCTGGGCGTGTACTTCGCGGCCTGTCTGGTATTGCGCGTCACTGAGACGGCGTCGCTCCAGGCAACGGTGCGCGCAAAGCTGCGACGATGAGGCAAGTACGATCCATACGTGCACTCTGGCCGGATCCCGCAGAGCCACTTGGACCGCACCATGACCGAACCGGCCCACAACGGCCCCGGCCGGGACCCCCTCGCGGGGTCGCATTGAGAGGGGAGGACCCCGCATCATGACCACCGCCGAAGTGCCGTCCGTGGGCGACCTGCTCGCCGAGCGGTACCGCCTCGAAGAGCACGTCGGAGGCGCGAACGGCTACCGCCAGCTCTGGCGGGGCGTCGACGTCCTGCTCCACCGCTCCGTAGCGGTCGTGCTCCGCTCCCCTGGCGGCGAGGACGCCGCCCCCACCATGACCGCCGCCGTGGCCGCCTCCCGGGCGCACGTCGACTCCATGGTCGACGTGTACGACGCCGTCGACGAAGGACGTTTCGCGTACGTCGTGCGCGAGTGGGTCAACGGCTCGTCCCTGCGCGGCGTGCTGGAGCGCCAGACCCTCGAGAGCGCGCACGCCCTCGAGCTGGTCGCCTCCGTCGCGGACGCGATCGCCGCCCTCCACGACGGCGGCGTCACCCACGCCGACCTCCACCCGGGCACGATCCTCCTCTCCGAGGACGATCGCGTGATGGTCACCGAGCCGCGCAACGAGCCGGGCAACACCGCCGTCGAAGACGTGCGGGCCCTCGGCGCGACGCTCTACGCCTGCCTGACCGGGACGTGGCCGCGCGTCGTGCCCGCCGAGAACACCGGGCTCCCGGACGCCGCCCACGACGAGTGGGGTCGCGTCCTCGACGCGGACAAGGTCGTCCCCGGCCTCCCCGGCGCGCTCACGAAGCTCACCGCGGACCTCCTCGACCACTCGCAGACGCCGCCTTCCGCGGCCGAGCTCGCGGTCGAGCTGCGCCGCCTCGCCGAGACCGGCGGGGCCGAGCCGGCCGCCGCCGAGTCGGCCGCGCCCACGAGCGTGCTGGGCGCGATCAGCCTGGGCCGCCGCCTCTCCGGCGGCGTTTCCGCCGACTCGCCTCCCGTCGGGATGAAGCGGCTCGCGGTCGTCGCGGCCGTCATCGCCGCGGTCATCTTCGCGGGCGTGGTCACCAGCGCCATCGTCTTCGGCGGCGGCGACGACCCCGCCGGGGCCGAGGACCAGGTCACCGGCGAGGACACCGGGGCGGACACGTCCGACTCCGAAGGCGAGACCACGGACACGGCCGCGCCGACCGAGGTCGAGCTCACCGCCGACTCGGTGCGCGTGGTCGACCCGCCGGAGGGGGACCGGAACCAGAACGAGGGCGTCGAGAACGTCATCGACGACAACGCCTCCACCGGCTGGACCACGAACACCTACCGCGGCGACCCGAACTTCGGGAACCTGAAGCCGGGCATGGGCATCCTCATCGACCTCGGCGAGGCCCGGGAGGTGTCGTCCGTGCGGGTCCAGATGACCAGCGCCGGCGCCACCGTGGGCCTGCTGGGCGGCGACGAGGACCCGGGCGACTCGAGCGACGGCGACCAGGCGATCGTGGACGGCTTCACCGTCCTGGCCGACCAGGTCGAGGACGCGGACACGAACATCGAGCTGAAGACCGACGGCGAGGCGACCCGCTTCATCGTCGTGTGGGTGACCGAGCTGCCGCCGGTCTCCGACGGCTACAAGCTCACCATCAGCGACATCAACGTCTTCGCCCGGTAGCGCGACCGCCGATGCCCGCTCCCCTCCCGCACGGCCCGGGTCCGGCTCTGGAAGGCGCGACCGACGCCGAGCTGCTGGCCCGCCATGTGGGCGGCGAGCGGGAGGCGTTCGGGGAGCTGTTCCGGCGCCACCGCGGGCGGCTGTGGGCCGTCGCGGTGCGCACGCTCGGCGACCCGGAGGACGCCGCCGAAGCGGTGCAGGACGCGATGATCAAGGCCTACCAGGGCGCGGGGACGTTCCGGGGCGGCTCGGCGGTGACGACGTGGCTGCACCGCATCGTCGTCAACGCCTGCCTCGACCGTATCCGCGCTTCGGGGCGGCGCCCGACCGTGCCGCTCGCCGACGACGACGCGCTTGCACTGCCGACACTCGACTCGGCAACGGACCCTTCGCAGGCCGCGATGCGCCTCAGCGTGCACCGGGCGCTCGCGGAGCTGCCGTTCGACCAGCGGGCGGTGCTCGTCTACGTCGACATGCTCGGCTACCCGGTCGAGGAGGTCGCGGCGATCCTCAAGGTGCGCCCCGGCACGGTGAAGTCGCGGGCGTCGCGGGCGCGCAAGCGCCTCGCGGCGCGGCTGCCCGAGTTCGACCCGGCCGTGGACCACAGTGTCGGTCACAGTGCCTTGAGCGGCGTGGGCGATCCCACGCCGCCGGGGGCGGCCGCGGGGAACCCGCCGCCGCAGCAGGGCGTCGAACCAGGAGCGACGTACCGGACGAGCGCCTTCGAGGACGGCAGAGGGGAGGGGAGCCGATGAGCCCGCAACGCCCGAGCGAGGCCGAGGTCGGCCGCATGCTGCGGGAGGCCTCCAGCGACTACGGCGACCTTCCCGAGCAGGTCGGGGACCGCCTCGACCGCGTCCTCGCGACCCTCCCGCCGGCGCACACGCTGCCCGCCGCCGAACGCCGGAGCGCGTTCGCGGGTTGGAGCGAGCGCATGTCGGAGCGCTTGCGCCCCAAGCGGGTCCGGTACGCGATCGCGAGCGTCTCGATGGCCGTGCTGGTCACCGTCGGCGGGGTCGCGACCGCGATCCAGTTGACGAGCGGCGCGGACCAGGAGGCGGGCGCGAGCGCCGACCTCTACGCCGAAGGCGACAGCCAGCGGGACGACGGCGGGCAGCCGCCCGGCGCGACCGAGGCGTCGCCGCTCCCGGGCGACGCGACCGAGGAGAACCAGGACGAGTCCGGCGACGACGAGACCACGGTCGAGGGCCTCGCCGGGATCGAGACGTTCGCCACCGGCAGCGACTACGAGGCGGGCACCGACCTGATCGCGGTCCTGCGCGGGCTCGGCGACGGCAGCGCCTCCGGCGAGGTCCCGTCCGAACTGGCCGGCCTGGCCGCCGGCGGCGACTTCTGGCGCAACTGCCAGGAGGCCATCGCGGCCCAGTACCAGGGCCTGCTCGTCGCGGTCGACTTCGCCCGATACGACTCGGAGCCGGCGATCATGGCGCTCATGACCGGCGACGACGGCGACTTCGCCGTCGCACTCACCCCCGCCTGCGCCGACGGCGTCATCGAACCGCTCGCCGAGCAGCCCTGACCGAGCCGCCTTGACCGAGCCGCCCTGACGCTGGGCCCGTTTCGGGCCGCCGGGCTTCCCTGTTCGCGGCCGGCGGACGGGTGAGGTTGCCCACCATCGGGATATTCGCCTGTCACAAGCCCGCCACAGCTCCCGGGGGCGGAATTTCGGGTCAATAAGATGACGTTGAAGCTGTCAGTTCAGGGAGCCGTCCCTGGAGCGCCGAACCATCACAGGAGCGAACCCGGTGAGCGAAATCCGCGAAGTCATCATCATCGGCTCGGGCCCCGCCGGCTACACCGCCGCGCTGTACACCGCCCGGGCCAACATGAACCCGCTCGTGTTCGAGGGCTTCCAGTTCGGCGGCGCCCTCATGCAGACGACCGAGGTCGAGAACTTCCCGGGCTTCCCCGAGGGCATCATGGGCCCCGAGCTCATGGACTCCTGGCGCAAGCAGGCCGAGCGCTTCGGCGCCGAGCTCGTCTCGGACGACGTCACCCGCGTCGACCTCACCGGCGACATCAAGAAGGTGTGGGTCGGCGACGACGAGTTCCAGGCGAAGGCCGTGATCCTCGCGACCGGCTCGGCGTTCCGCCCGCTCAACGTGCCCGGCGAGAACGAGCTCATGGGCCGCGGCGTCTCCGCGTGCGCCACCTGCGACGGCTTCTTCTTCCGCGACCAGCACATCGCGGTGGTCGGCGGCGGCGACACGGCGATGGAGGAGGCCACGTTCCTCACCAAGTTCGCCGCGAAGGTCACCATCGTGCACCGCCGCGACGAGTTCCGCGCCTCGAAGGTCATGTCGGAGCGCGCCCTCGCGAACCCGAAGATCGAGGTCGCCTGGAACTCCGCGGTCAAGGAGATCAAGGGCACCGACGGCAAGGTCTCGAGCGTCGAGCTCGTCGACACCGTCGACGGCTCGACGCGCGAGCTGCCCGCAACGGGCCTGTTCATCGCGATCGGCCACGACCCCCGCTCGGAGCTGTTCAAGGGCCAGGTGGAGCTCGACGAGTCCGGCTACGTGAAGGTGGCCGCGCCCTCGACCCGCACGAACCTCGATGGCGTGTTCGCCGCCGGCGACCTCGTCGACCACACCTACCAGCAGGCGGTCACGGCCGCCGGCACCGGTTGCGCGGCAGCGCTCGACGCCGAGCGCTACATCGCGGCGCTCGAGCACCGCACCGCGCAGATCAGCTGACCCACCGCTCGTTCATACACACAGGAGGATGCCCATGGGCGCCATCAAAGCAGTCAACGGCCAGGCCGAGTTCCAGGCCGAGGTGCTGGAGTCCGACAAGCCGGTCCTCGTCGACTTCTGGGCCGAATGGTGCGGGCCTTGCAAGAAGGTCGCCCCGGTGCTCGAGGAGCTGGCCGCGGAGACCGACGACTTCGTGATCCGCAAGCTCGACACGGACGCGAACCCGGAGATCACCCGCGAGTACCAGGTCATGAGCGTCCCGACGATGATCCTGTTCAAGGACGGCAAGCCCGCCCAGCAGCTCATCGGCGCCCAGCCCAAGGCCGCCATCCGCAAGTTCCTGGGCCAGTAGGAACGCGAACACTGCTTCACCGATCGGGGGATGGAACTGCGGTTCCGTCCCCCGATTCTCGTCATACCCAGGCGATAGTTTTAGAACTCGACAGATGTACGGCTCGCAAGCTTCGCCGAGGCCGGGTCCCCCGGGCGGACATATCGGAAAAATCCCGTTTCACCTTTTGGCCACGAGAAGCCTTGCCCGCCAAGGGGCAGACCCCCTGGAGTTCCTGCGCGTGAGCAGCTCAGTCCGTGAGTGACTCAGTCCGCAGCGGCTCAGTTCGCAGCGGCTCAGTCGAAGAGTTCGCCGCCGCGTTGCGGCCCAGGGCGATCGGTGCGCGAGTGGCCGCCGGTGGTCGGCTCGCCGAAGAACTGCTCGAGTTCGAGGTCGTCGAGTTTGAACCACTCCACCGAGTCGTTGAACACCGATGACTCCTCGGCCTCCACGCTCCGGTCGAGCGCCGAGCGCAGCTCCAGGCGCAGCCGCGGGTAGCGCGGGTCCTGCCGGACCGTCTTGAACCCCACCGAACGGTAGAAGTCCGCCGGCACCAGGCAGGCGCGCGCCTCGCCCTTCGCGTCGCCGAACGTCTCGATCGCGTAGATCCCCCGCCGCGCCACGTCGGCCGCCACGGTCTGCACCAACTGCCGCCCCAGGCCCGTGCCCGCGTAGGTCGGGTTCACGAACGCCGTCATGAGCAGCGCCGCGTCCGGCGAGACCGGCCCTGAGGGGAACTCCATGGAGCGGGGCACGAACTTCGGCGAGGCGTAGGTGACGTATCCGGCGACCTCGTCGCCCTCGTAGGCGATCCGGCCGCACCCGCCCCATTCGAGCAGCGTGTGCGAGAGCCACGCCTCCTTCTCGAGGGCGGGTTCGCCCACGTCGCGGGCGGCCTCCGCGCACAGGGGTGAGAGCTCCCAGAACACGCAGGCCCGGCAACGCCCCGGAAGGTCTTCCAAGGAGTCGAGAGTGAGGTTGACCATGCGCCGATGCACCCGTCCACCCTACGTCGACCGCCCGTCCACATGACGGAAAACACGCGCGGCCTTCGCTCCTTGTGCTAGTAGAGTTGTCCGATCGCACGTCAGGTGTCGTAGCCTGGTCAGAACACCGTTTCGGCTTCGGGTCAACCGCGGGCCGCGGCCGGACGTGTCAGTACGAGATCCCGCGCGAGCCGCGCCGTCCGAGCCCTGCGTTCGACGAGAGCCTTTGGACGGCACCGCCGCACCGACCCGCGACCACGGATCGCGGGCGACGAGGACCATCAGAGGAGGTCTCCGCGTGTCCGGTACAACACTCGACGATTACACCGGTCGCTACGCATCCCGGGTTCACGGGATGGCACAGTCGGAGATCCGCGCACTGTTCTCGGTCGCCTCCCGCCCCGAGGTCGTCTCGCTCGCCGGCGGCAACCCGTACACCGCCGCGCTCCCCATGGACGAGCTCGGCGAGATGTTCACCCGCCTCCTCTCCCAGGTCGGCGCCGAAGCCCTCGGCTACTGCCCCGGCCAGGGCAGCGTCGCGCTCCGCGAAGCGCTGTGCGGCGTCCTGGAGCTCTCGGGCATCCGCGCCTCAGCGGACGACCTCGTCCTCACCACCGGCGCGCAGCAGGGCCTTGACCTGCTCGCCCGCACCTTCCTCGACCCCGGCGACATCGTCCTCGCCGAGGGCCCCACGTACGTCGGCGCGCTCGGCGCCTTCCAGGCCGCGCAGGCCGACGTGCGGCACCTGCCGATGGACGACGACGGGCTCATCCCCGCCGGCCTCGAAGAGGGCCTCGCCGCGCTCGAACGCGAAGGGCGCCAGGCGAAGTTCCTGTACACGATCCCGACGTACCAGAACCCCGCCGGCGTCACCCTCACCGAGGAGCGCCGCGAGGAGATCCTCGCGATCTGCGAGCGGCACGGCCTCCTCGTCATCGAGGACGACCCGTACTCGATGATCAACTTCGAGGGCGCCCCGCCCGCGCCGCTGCGCGCCCGCGCCGAGCGCGGCGTCATCTACCTCGGCACCGTCTCCAAGATCTTCGCCGCGGGCCTGCGCCTCGGCTGGGTCCTCGCGCCGCCCGCCGTGCGCGACAAGCTGCTCCTGGCGATCGAGGCGTCGATCCTGTGCCCCTCCGGGCTCACCCAGGAGGCCACGCTCCGCTTCCTCACCGAGATGGAGTGGCGCCAGCAGGTGAAGGTCTTCAACACGCTCTACCGGGAACGCCGGGACGCGCTGCTCGGCGCGCTCGGCGACTACATGCCCGAGGGCATGACCTGGACCGTCCCGGGCGGCGGCCTGTTCATCTGGGCCACGCTCCCCGAAGGGCTCGACTCGAAGGCGATGCTGCCGCGCGCGCTGCAGGAGCGCGTCGCCTACGTCCCGGGCACCGGATTCTATGCTGACGGCAACGGCCGCAGGGAGATGCGCTTGAACTTCTCGACCCAGACCTCCGAGACCATCCGCGAGGGCGTGCGCCGCCTGGCGGGCGTGGTCGCCGGCGACATCGACCTGCGCGACACCTTCGCCGGAGGCGCCGCATGAAGGAGAGCGCCGCAGCCTCGGACATCCGGGTCCTCATCCTCGCCGGAGGCATGTCCTACGAGCACGACGTCTCGCTGAAGTCGGGCCGCCGGGCCGCCGACGCCCTGCAGCGCCAGGGCTTCGTCTGCGACGTCCGGGACTTGGACGGCGAGCTGCTGCCCGCGCTCCAGGAGTTCCCGCCCGACGCGGTGCTGCCGCTCGTGCACGGCTCCCCCGGCGAGGACGGCTCGCTGCAGGCGGTGCTGGAGCTCTCGGACATGCCTGCCGCTCGTCGTCAAGCCGAACTCGGGCGGCTCAGGCCTCGGCGTGCACGCGGTGCACAAGGAGGACGACTTCCCCTCGGCGATGATGGGCTGCTTCTCCTACAGCGACGAGGCGCTCATCGAATCCTTCGTCGAGGGCCGGGACATCGCGGTCGGCGTCGTCGACCTCGGCGACGGGCCCACGGCCCTGCCGCCGGTGGAGATCGCGCCGCTGCACGGCGACTACGACTACGCCGCCCGGTACAACCCCGGCGCGACGCGCTGGACGGTCCCGGCGGCCATGAGCGAGCCGGTCGCCGATCGCGTGGCCGAACTCGCCGTCCAGGTGCACAAGACGCTCGGCCTCGGCTCGATGTCCCGCATCGACATGATCGTCGACGACGCCGGCGGCATCCAGGTGCTGGAGGCGAACGTCGCCCCGGGCACCACCGAGACCTCCTTGCTGCCCATGGCGATCGAGGCCGCCGGTCTCGACTTCGGCGAGACGTTGGCGACGATGGTCCGCCAGGCGCTCGCCCGCGCTTAGGGTTCCGCCACTCGTACGACTCGAGGGTGTCGATGTTTCACGTGAAACATCGACACCCTCGAGTCGTATCGGCGTCTGGGCAGCGTCGCGCCGGGCCGGTCAGTCGTCGGTGAGCCAGGCGGCGATGTACTCGAGGTTCATCTGCCACTCGTGCTCTTCGACCGGCGGCAGGATCTCGTCCCACATCGTCATGAACGGGCCCCGCAGTTGGAGGTAGCCGGCGGGCCGGGCCAGGAACCACTGCTGGAGATGGGCGGTGCCGTCGCCCCAGCGGTTCACGTGGACCTGCGCGACGGATTCGAGGGACCGGATGGCCCGCTCCAATCGCACGGTCAGCACGCCGAGTTCAGCGGCGTGCATCGTCGAGAGGTCGCCGAGGTCGAGGTGCGCGCGCGGCTCGAGGATCACCACGACGGGCAGGCCGCTGGGCGCGGGCGGGCTCTTGAGCCGCCACCGCTCGTTGGACCAGAGGTAGGCGGAGTCGGGGGTGTGGCAGGCGGCGCACTGCTCTTGGCGGTCGCCGCGGCGCGGCGGCTCGGCGTCCACCGGTTCCTGCAAAGGTTTGATGCGGAGGTCGCCTTCGAACGGAAAGGCGGGCCAATCCACGAATGGGGGCAGGGTCGGGCGCACGCCTGTCGCGCGCGGATGAGGGTGCTGTCGGCTCTGGCTCGTCAGGTCGGGCTTGGAATTCGGGCCGGGGGTACTCGCAGATGCCACCATCGAAAAATACCGCATGAATGCGATACTGGAAACAGTCGGAATCGACCTTTTGGCAGATTTCCACGAGGTTACGCGGCGCGGCGCAGGGTCGACACCCGATAGTGGACTGACATTTACTCCGTGAACCAGGGCAATCGTCGACAGAATGCGAGATTCGGGGCCGATAGTGACGTGCGCCCATATGGCGGGAAGGGACTGTCGGCAAGGCGGGTCGGTAGGGCAAGCTGGAAGGCGTGCAAGCAACAGTTACTGACAGCTCCACGCCGGAGGCGTCGCCCGTTTCGGGCGGCGACATCGCCGTGCTCGTGGATCCCCCGGTGACTGCCGCGCTCGTTGACGAACTCAGCCATCTCTGGGTGAGAGTGACGAACGCCGGCGGTTCCGTCGGATTCGTCCCGCCGGTCAACATCGAAGAGGTTCGCCCTCACACCGTTTCCATTCTCGCGCGAGTGATCGACCAGACTGACACGCTGGTCGCTCTAAAGGAAGGAGCCGCCATTGTCGCTTGGTGTGTTCTCACATCAAACGACAGCCCGCCGCGACAGGGCTGGCGGACCATCCGCCACGTCCAGGTCGATCCCTCCCGACAGGGCGGCGGACTCGGTGGCAAGCTCCTTGCGGCGGTCGACGAAGTCGCGCGAGAGCAGTTGAAGCTCGAGGCGCTGAGCCTCAAGGTTCGCTCGGGTACGGGAGCCGACGCCTTCTACCGGCGGCACGGCTTCACGGAGGTCGGTCGTCTGCCCCGCGCCGTGCGCATGGCGGATGACGACTACCGGGACGACATCATCATGTGGCGGGAGCTCTCCTAGGAGAGCGATCGAACGACAAGAGCCGGGG
>NZ_JAPZVQ010000022.1 GCF_027622945.1 Glycomyces lechevalierae
TCTTCCCCGACGCGGTGATCGCCGACGCCGAGGACGCCGCCGGGTTCGGCCTGAACTTCGTGTCGGACGGCCGCAACGTCGTCATCAACGCCGAGGCCGTCGGCTTCGCCGAGAAGCTCCGCGCCGCCGGGTACGAGACCGTCCCCGTCGACCTCTCCGAGCTCAAGAAGGGCGGCGGCTCCGTCAAGTGCTGCACCGCCGAACTGCGCCGGTGACCGGACCGCAGTAGTACCGAGAACCGACCGTGGGGGGGGGGGGGCCCCCCCCCCCCCACGGCCTTTCGGGGGGATCGGGTCTTGAGGATGCGGGCCGCGTCCTGCCAGGCGTGCGCGAGCCGCCTGCACTGCCCGCATCCCGGTCTCAGCGGGGGCTCACGCCGTGGCCATCGTGCTCTCGAGGTCGGACGCCTGGAAGCCCGTGGGCCGCTGCGGCACGGCTCGCGGCCTGCTCGCGTTGATCGCGGTGTCGCGCACCGGAAGCGCGGGACGCTCGTCGACCGCCACCACCGGCGGCAGGAACGATCGCTGCTGCGGCGGCTGCACTCGCGCGGCGGCCGTGAGGCGCGGGTTCGGGGCGGGGAACGGGCTCGTCGGGTGGACGGCGCCGACCGGCAGGACCTCCGCCAGCGCGGTCCGCGCGAGCGCGGTCCTGACGAGCGAGACGGTGTCCTCGGTCCGGTCCGTCGCCGCGTCGTCGACCAGGTCGAGGTCGGCGAAGATCGAAGGATTCGCGAGGCGATCGGTCGCGGGCCGGGAGTCGGCCTTGGGGCGGCGGAACGCGCGCGCCAGCAGCGCGTCGATCCGCCAGACGCGCTTGGCGTGGGCCGCCGGTAGCCAGAAGTGCCAGCGGCGCGGCTCGGTCTCGCCGGGTCCTTCGAGGACGGTGAAGTTGAGTTCGACGCCGGGTCCGGCCGGGTCGGCCGACCAGCGCAGGTTCTCGATCGCGGCCACCGGCGCGTCGAGGCAGAGGCGGACGCGGCTGAGGAGTCGCGATTGGCGGGTGACGACCATGCGCTCGCCGGTGAGCATGAGGACGTGGTCGCCGCTGCCGAGTCCGTCGGAGCCGACGCAGCGGCTGAGCAGGGACACCTGGTCGCCGGGCGCGATGTTGCGGCGCAGGAGGGAGACGTGCCGGGTCAGGGCCGTAGAGGTCAGGCCCGCCTCGGCCGAACAGGCGAGCATCGTGCGGGAGAAAAGGTCCATTTGCTTGTACCCCACAGAAAATCCGTGTGCCGTCACTGCGACGCGCTCTCAGAGGGAGTAACGGCAATCCGCATATGCAAGTTACGGCTACGGGGTGGCCTTCCCCACAACTCACTCCTTCGGGCGAGTCGCTGGACCGGCCGGACTCAGTCCTCGATGCCTGTCGAAGCGCCGGGCGCGGGTTCGGAGGCGGCGTCGGACGGGTCCTCGGGTTCGAGCTCGGGCTCGGTGGGCGCGTCGAATTCGAGGTCGAGTTCGATGTCGGCCTGGTCGAAGATGACGTCCAGGTCAATGTCCAGTTCGGGCAGGTCGGGACGGTCCCAGTCGTCGCCGTTTCCCCGGCCCTGACCTTGCCCCTGACCTTGCCCCTGACCCCGGCCTTGACCTTGACCTTGACCTTGGCCTTGGCCTTGGCCTTGGCCTTGACCCTGGCCTTCGCCGTTTCCGTTGCCGCCGTTGTGGTCCGTACCGGCGTTCCCGCCCGGGGCGGCTTCCTCGCGACCGCAGTCGTCGTCCTCGTCCTCGACCGGGACCAGTTGCGGAGGCGTGCTCGCTTCGGTCGCCGCTTCCTCGCGCGGGTCGCGCTCGGGCAGTTCGTCGGCGTCGACGATGCGTTCGGCCTGCGGCTCGGCGGGGCTGACGGCGATCTGCGGTTCGTGCCCGGGCCCGGCGGGGCCGAGCGAGCCTTCGTCGCCCCCGGTGACGCCGAAGGGGTCGGGGGTCTCGGCCTCGATGACCACGGTCTGGGGGTCGTAGCCGAGCGGTTCGGTGCCGTCGCCGCCGCCGTAGAGGTCCTTCGCGAAGGTCCATCCGATCAGGGAGAAGGACGCCACGGTCCCGGCGCTCACGCCGACCATGGCGAACCAAATTCCCACCGGCCAGTGTCCCCCCTGGTCGCTGCCTCTGCGGCGCACCGCGCGCTCCTTCCCGCCACCCCCGTGCGACGAAACGGCCGTTCAGGACCGATGATGTCGATGGCTCGACCGATCACTACTGTGCGTCAGTCCGTCGACTCGAATAGTAATGGGGCGGCGGCTATGGCGCGCACCACCCAAGACTTTGGGATGCTTGGATACACCGGAATACGAATATGAGGAGGCATCAATGGGCGACACACAGCGTCCTGCCAAGAAGGCGGCCAAGAGCCGTCCGAAACCCGCCTCAGCGAACGAACCAGAGTTCGTGCAACTGCTGACTCCGGAGGGTCAGCGCGTCAAGCATCCCGACTACGACATCTCCCTCACCGACGACGAGTACCGCAGCCTCTACCGCGACCTCGTCATCACCCGCGAGCTGGACGCCCAGGGCACGGCCCTGCAGCGCCAGGGCCAGCTCGGCCTGTGGCCGAGCCTCCTCGGCCAGGAGGCCGCGCAGGTCGGCTCCGGCCGGGCCCTCAAGCCCCAGGACACGGTCTTCCCGGCCTACCGGGAGCTCGGCGTCCAGTGGTGCCGCGGCATCGACCTCATCTCGTCGTTCGCGCTCTTCCGCGGGACCGACCTCGGCGGGCGCGACGTCGCCGCCGACCGCTTCAACAT
Source organism: Glycomyces lechevalierae (assembly GCF_027622945.1). GTDB lineage: Bacteria > Actinomycetota > Actinomycetes > Mycobacteriales > Micromonosporaceae > Glycomyces > Glycomyces rutgersensis. The sequence continues at coordinate 2,738 of NZ_JAPZVQ010000022.1, forward strand.
GTACGCGATCGTGATCGCCTCCCAGACCCTGCACGCCGCCGGCTACGCGATGGGCGTGGCCATGGACGGCGCGGTCGGGAACGACGACGGCGAGGCCGTCGTGGTCTACCACGGCGACGGCGCCACGAGCGAGGGCGACTTCAACGAGGCGCTGATCTGGGCCGGGGTGTTCAACTCCCCGCTGGTGCTGTTCTGCCAGAACAACCAGTACGCGATCTCGGAGACGAACGCCCGCCAGTTCCGGCTGCCGCCGTACCGCCGCGCCGAGGGCTTCGGCGTCCCGGGGATCCTCGTGGACGGCAACGACGTCCTGGCGACCTACGCGGTCACGCAGTCCGCGCTCGACCGCGCCCGCCGCGGCGAGGGCCCCAGCCTCGTCGAGGCCTACACGTACCGCATGCAGCCGCACACGACCTCCGACGACGCCACGCGCTACCGCGACGAGGCCGAGCTGGACTTCTGGCGCGCGAAGGACCCGATCGTCCGCTACCGCAAGTGGCTGACCGCCGAGGGCCTGGCCGACGAGTCCTATTTCGCCGCGGTCGACACCGAGGCCGGCGAGCAGGTCCGGGCGCTGCGCGCCCGCGTCATGGCGCTCACCGACCCGGAGGTGACCGAGATGTTCGACAACGTGTACGCCGAGATGCCCGCCGGCATCGCGGCCCAGCGGGCGGAGGCGGTCGACTTCCAGGCCTCCCTCGAGGAAGGGAGCGACGTCCGATGACCACCATGTCCATGATCAAGGCCTTGAACGAAGGCCTGCGGCGCGTCCTGGAGGACCAGCCGAAGTCCCTCGTCATGGGCGAGGACGTGGGCCGCCTCGGCGGCGTCTTCCGCGTCACCGACGGCCTGCAGAAGGACTTCGGGTCCGACCGCATCATCGACACCCCCCTGGCCGAGTCGGGCATCATCGGCACCGCGATCGGCCTGGCCCTGCGCGGCTACCGCCCGATCTGCGAGATCCAGTTCGACGGCTTCGTCTACCCCGCCTTCGACCAGCTGGTCTCCCAGCTCGCGAAGATCCCGAACCGCTCCGGCGGCCGCGTGCGCCTGCCCGTGGTCGTGCGCATCCCCTTCGGGGGCGGCATCGGCGCGATCGAGCACCACTCGGAGTCCCCCGAGGCGTACTTCGCGCACACCGCCGGCCTCAAGGTCGTCACCTGCTCGAACCCGGCCGACGCCTACTGGATGATCCAGCAGGCCGCCGCCGGCGACGACCCGGTGATCTTCTTCGAGCCGAAGCGCCGCTACCACTCCAAGGGCGAGGTCGACACCGAGAGCTCCGAGCTCGACCTCTACCGCGCCCGCACCGTCCGCGAGGGCCGCACCGCGACCCTGATCGCCTACGGCCCCACCGTGGACGTGGCCGCGAACGCCGCCGCCGCGGCGGCCGAGGAAGGCCTGGACCTCGAGGTCATCGACCTGCGCGCGCTCTCCCCGATCGACTGGGAGCCGCTGTTCGCGTCGGTCCGCAAGACCGGCCGCGCCGTCGTCGTCCACGAGGCGCCCGGCAACATCGGCCTCGGCGCCGAAGTGGCCGCGCGCATCTCCGAGGAGTGCTTCTACTCCCTGGAGTCCCCCGTCCTGCGGGTGACCGGCTATGACGTCCCTTATCCGGCGAGCCGCCTCGAAGACGACTACCTTCCGAACCTGGACCGGGTGCTCGACGCCGTCGACCGGTCGCTCGAGTACTGAGGAGCGGACATGGGTCAGAGGATCACGTTCAACCTGCCCGACCTCGGTGAGGGTCTCACCGAGGGCGAAGTCGCCGCGTGGCTCGTGGAGCCGGGCGGCGAGGTCAAACTCAACCAGCCCTTCGTGGAGGTCGAGACCGCCAAGGCCCTCGTCGAGGTGCCCAGCCCCTACGACGGGGTGCTCGCCGAGCACCACGCCGAAGCGGGCGAGACGATCGACGTCGGCAAGCCCCTCGCGAGCTTCGAGGTCGAAGGCGCCGAGGCGCCCCCGGCCGAGAAGAAGAAGGACGAGCGCACGCCCAACCTCGTGGGGTACGGCGCGCGCGAGGCCGGCTCGAAGCGCCGCAAGCGCCGCTCGGGCGAGACCCCGCCGGCCCCTGCGGCCGCGGCCCCCGCCGCTGTCGTCCCGGCGGCTCCGGTCGCGCCGCCCGCGCCCGCCCCCGCGGCGTCCGGACCGGTGCTCGCCAAGCCCCCGGTGCGCAAGCTCGCCAAGGACCTCGGCGTCGACCTCGCCTCGGTCGTCCCGACCGGACCGAACGGCACGGTCTCCCGGTCCGACGTCGAAGCCGCAGTCGCAGCTCCGGTGTCGGCCGCGGCTCCGGTCCGCGTCACCGCGTCCGCCGAAGACCAGCGCATCCCCATCAAGGGCGTCCGCAAGCTCACAGCGCAGAACATGGTCGCGTCGGCGTTCACCGCGCCGCACGCCACGGTGTTCCTCACCTGCGACGTCACCGGCATGATGGAGACGGTCAAGGAGTTCAAGGGCCGCAAGGAGTTCGCTGACGTCAAGGTCACTCCGCTGCTGTTCGTGGCCAAGGCGGTCCTGCTGGCCGCCCGCCGCCACCCGATGATCAACGCCCAGTGGGACGAAGCAGCCCAGGAGATCGTCGTGAAACACGACGTGAACCTCGGCATCGCCGCCGCCACCCCGCGCGGCCTGGTCGTCCCGAACGTCAAGGCCGCGCAGAACCTGAGCCTCGTCGAACTGGCCGGGGCCCTCACCTCGCTGGCGCGCACCGCCCGCGAGGGGAAGACCTCGCCGGCCGACATGTCCGGCGGCACCATCTCGATCACCAACGTCGGCGTCTTCGGCATCGACACGGGCACCCCGATCCTCCCTCCGGGGGAGTCGGCGATCCTCGTGTTCGGCGCCGTCCGGCCGCAGCCGTGGGTGCACGAGGGCGAGATCGCCGTCCGTCAGGTGACCACGCTCGGACTGTCCTTCGACCACCGGCTCATCGACGGGGAACTCGGCTCGCAGTTCCTCGCCGACGTCGGCTCGTTCCTGCAGCACCCTGGGGAAACACTGCTCGCCTGGACGTGATCAAGGGCACCGAGGAATCGTTGGCGGATCACGGCGTTCGGTGTTGTAATTGAGGCACGGAAACAACGAGGAAACATAACTTCGAAGCTTCCGACGTCTCAGGCGACTGGGACCGCGAACTTTATCTCCTCCCATTGGTGCGGCGAACAGCGCCGAGTTCCCGCACCATTGAGACCCTCTCCAGGGGGTTCTCACACCGGCCCGGTGCCGCGTTTGCCATGAGGGGTGGGCAAACCGCTGGCACCGGGCCTTTTTCTATGCCTCCATTCGCCACGGACCCCCCGCGGCCGTCCTATCGCGAGGCTCCCGCTCCGCCTTCCCGTGCCCGGTCACTAACCCTGTCGAGTGATCGCGAGCGCCGCTGCGGTACCGTGTGACGCGTCTGGCGTGCCCCCAAGACGCCAGGCCGGAAGCAGCATTGAGGAGCAGCCGTGACCTCCGAGCAAGGCAACCCGCCTGAAAAGGGCGAGGGCAGCGAAGACCAGAACGCAGCCGAGCGGGTCCCCGAGACCGACGCCGCGGCGACCCCGAGTCCAGAGCCGGCGACCGCCGACGACCAGGGCACCGCCACCGAGACCACCGCTGCCGACGAGAGCGAGGCCGAGCCCGCGCCCGCCGCAGACACGGCCGCCCCCGAGGCGCCGGCCGCCGAAGCCGCTCCGGAACCCGAAGCGCCGCAGGCCGAAGCCCCTGAGGCACCCGCCGAGCCTGAGGCCCCCGCTGCGCCTTCGGTCGACGAGGGCGCCACCGAGTCGGTCTCGACCTCCGCGCTCGCGGACGCCGAGATCCCGGCCGCTCCCGCCGCCGACAACCCCGCCGCCGACAACCCTGTCGCGGACGCCGCGCCGGAACCCGAAGCGCCGCAGGCGGCCCCCGAGCCGCAGCAGGTCGACGAGGGCGTCACGCAGGCGATCCCGACCGCTTCGTCGATCGACATCGACATCCCGGCTGCTCCCGCAGCCGACAACGCGCCCGAGCAGGTCGCCCCGGCCGCGCCGGAACCGCCTGCCGCGCAGGCGCCTCCGTCGTCCCCGCAGTACGACCAGGACGGCACGCAGATCCTGCGCCTCGGCCCGTCCTCCTCGCCGCCCGCGAGCCAGCCGTCTCCGCCGCCGGCCCCCGCGGCGCAGCCGTACGAGGAGCGCACGCAGGTGCTGCCGCCCCAGGGCGTCTCGGGCTTCAACGCGCCCGCGCCCTACGGCGAGCAGGCGGCCCAGTCGCCCTCCTCGGCATGGCCTTCGCCGCCGCCGAACCCGCTGACGAACCCGGACGCCCAGGCGCCCGCGCCGGCCCCGCACCCGATGCAGGCCCCCGGTGCCGTCCCGCCCCCGCCGCCTCCGGCCAACCCCTATGCGCAGCAGCCGCAGTCGGCCTACCAGGCGCCGCCGCCGGCCGCCCCGCCGACGCAGTCGGACGACACGCAGAAGCTCATCATCGGCGCGCACAACCCGCACAGCGAGCCGCCGTCGGCGGCGATGGGCGGGTACGACCCGAACCAGCAGTCGCAGCCGCAGATGGCCCCCCAGTACTCGCAGCCGGGCATGCCGCCCGGCTCGGTCCCGCCCGGCCAGTACCCGCCGCAACCGGCCCAAGGCGGTGGCGGCTCGAAGAAGAAGCTGCTGCCGATCCTCGCGATCGTCGCCGCGCTCGTCGTGGTCGCGGCCGGTGTGGGCGTGTACTTCCTGCTGTTCGCCGCGCCGAAGTTCGAGGAGGACGGCTGCGTCCGCCACACGAGCGGCGACCAGGCCGAGGCCATCGACTGCGCCGACGCCAAGGAAGGCGAGGACTACGAGATCGTGCAGAAGGTCGGCGACGGCCAGGAATGCGCCGACGCGGGCCGCGAGACCCTCACCGTGGGCGAGGACGTCTACTGCCTCAGCCTCCTCGGCGCCCCCGCCGAGGGCGAGGGCGGCGCGGAGCCGAGCGAAGACGCTTCCTAGCAGTCAGAGTTGCAGCAGTGGGGGGGGGGGGCGGCGCCGCCCCCCCCCCCCACTGCTTTGCAACTCAGTTGCTCCTACTCAACACCATCGAGTGATGCTTTGCTGGAGGATCCTAGCTAGCCTCGAGTGGTGACAGCGCGCAACGTAGCCGATCTGTATCTTCGAGTTTCGTCCAACCGAGAAGGACACTCCGGCATCGAGCGGCAAGAGGCCGACTGCCGAGAATGGGCTGCACGGAACGGTTTTGCCGTGCGCAAGGTGCATGTAGATCGCGGTCGCTCCGCTTTCAAGGCGGTGCGCCGCACCGGATTTTCGGATGCGATCACCGCCATCGCCGCAGGCGTGGCCGATGCGCTCATCGTCTGGAAGCTCGACAGGTTGTCCCGCCGCGGAATCACCGAGGTGGCGGCGCACCTGGACAAGTTTCAGAAGGCTGGTGCGCGCTTCGTGTCGGTGATGGACAAGCTCGACACCGACGAGAAATCTGCCAGGGATGTGATGATGCTGCTGGCGGATCTCGCTCGCGCGGAGTCCGAGAACACGAGCATGCGTGTCGAGAGCGCAAAGCGGCATCTCCGGGAAGCGGGCAAATGGGCCGGAGGCCGACCTCCATACGGACTCAAGGTGGACCGGGAGACACAGAGGTTGGTCCCCGATCCGGAGACCGCTGTTCATGCCCGCCTGATCGCCGACGAGGCACTGGCCGGATCGACGCTGGTTGAGATCGCCCGCCTGCTCAATGGGCACGGAATCGAATCGCCGAGAGGCGGGGAGTGGAACTCTTCGACGGTTCTCCAGCTTCTGAAGTCGCCTGCATTCGCAGGAATCATGCCGCGGACTGAGACTGCCGTGTCCGCGGACGGGACCCGGAAGTACGGGCATCGTGTTCATCCTTGGATCGACCCGGTGACCCTGATGCCGGTATCCATCGGTGAGGGAGTGATCGGAGTCGAGGAGCGCGAGATCATTCTCCGGAAGATCGCGAGCCGGAGTCTCTCGTTCGCAGGCAGCCGGACGGGTCGGAACCACAGTCCGGCCCTGCTGACAGGGCTTGCCCGATGTGGCCGGTGCGGGTCTCGGATGAGCAAAGCCGGTACTTCGTACCAGTGCTCTCGGCACCGAATGGGTCGCGACTGTGCAGGCGTTTCTGTGCAGGTCAAGAGCTTCGATCGTTATGTCGAGAACGCGGTTCGGACCCGAGCGGCCGAGCTGCAGCCGGGCGATTCGCTGATGGAAGTGGTGCTCGACCGGGTCGCCAGACGAAGCCATCCCGAGCTCCATGAGAGGCGCGATGTGATTCGACAGGAGATCTCGACACTCGAGAAACGAAGATTCGAGCTTGAAGAAGCCAGATACCTGCGAGGTGAATTCGGCGGTGAGGAAGGAGCCAACCGCTATTCGCTGATTGCGGACCACCTGCACGAGCGGCTCGAGCGACTTCGCCAAGCGGCAGCGCATGCTTCGCTGGCGCTAGCGAGTCGACCGGCGCGCTGCGAAGAGGAGCTGGTGTGGATGGTCGAGCGAGCCGATTCGCCGGAGGAGCGAAGGGAGGTGCTCGCGCTGTTCGTCGATCGTGCGGAGGTGCAACCTGGTCGTGTCGGTGCCAGGTTCGACGGTGATTCGAGGGTCGCGATCACGTGGGCGGAAGCAGGAGTTCCCACAGACTCCTGACGTGATGGATTTCTCGAACTACTGGGCTCCCGATCACGGCAGTGGCAGCCTTGAGCCCATGACGAAGCCCGCTCGAGTCCGCGCCGCCGAGCTGCGGGGGCGCTCCTGGTTGAACACTGGTGGACGGGACCTCTCCCTGGCGGATCTCAGAGGGCGTGTCGCCATCATCGACTTTTGGACCTTCTGCTGCATCAACTGCCTCCACGTCCTCGACGAGCTCCGCCCGCTCGAGGAGAAGTACGGTGACGCGCTCGTCATCATCGGCGTCCATTCCCCGAAGTTCGAGCACGAGCGCGACCCGCAGGCGCTCGCCGCGGCCGTCGAGCGCTACGGTGTCGAGCACCCCGTCCTCGACGATCCCAACTTGACCACATGGGATGCGTTCGCTGCACGGGCTTGGCCGACGCTGGTAGTGATTGATCCCGCCGGCTATGTGGTCTCAACGATGGCCGGCGAGGGACATCTCGAAGCGCTCGATGCGATCGTGGGTGAGCTGGTCGCTGAGCACACCGCCGATGGAACTCTCGACACCGCTGGTTCGCTCTACGTGGCCGCCCCGCCCGCCGAGACCGCACTCCGCTTCCCCGGCAAGGCGATCGAGCTCCCGGGCGGCGACGTCCTCGTCACCGACTCGGCCCGCCACCGCCTCGTGCGCCTCGCCCCCGACCTCGAGACCGTCGTGTCCGTGATCGGCACCGGCGAACGCGGCCGCGCCGACGGCACCGAAGCCCAGTTCAACGAGCCGCAGGGCCTCGCGCTCCTCCCGGCCGAGGTCGCGGCCGAGGCCGGCTACGACCTCGTCGTGGCCGACACCGTCAACCACCTCCTGCGCGGCGTCCGCCTCGCCGACGGCCACGTCACCACCGTCGCCGGCACCGGCAAGCAGTGGCGCATGGACAACGGCACCGCCGACGCCCTCGAAGTGGACCTCTCCTCGCCCTGGGACCTCGCCTGGTTCGAAGGCGAACTCATCATCGCCATGGCCGGCATCCACCAGCTCTGGTCCTTCGACCCGCTCGCCCGCACCGCCGGCGTCTACGCGGGCACCACCGTCGAGAGCCTCAAGGACGGCCCCCTCGACCAGGTCTGGATGGCGCAGCCCTCCGGCCTCGCCGCCACCGCCGACCGCCTCTGGCTCGTCGACTCCGAGACCTCCGCGCTCCGCTACGTCGAGCGCGGCGCCATGCACACCGCGGTCGGCCAGGGGCTCTTCGACTTCGGGCACGTCGACGGCCCCGCCGCCGACGCCCTCATGCAGCACCCGCTCGGCCTCGCGGTCCTCCCCGACGGCCGCGTCGCCGTCGCCGACACCTACAACGGCGCCCTCCGCGCCTACGACCCGAGCACCGAAACGGTCGCGACCCTCGCCGCGGACCTCGCGGAGCCCAGCGACGTGATCGTCCTGGGCGGCAAGGTCGTCGTGGTCGAATCCGCCGCGCACCGCCTCACCGCGCCCGACCTCGGCGAGGCCGCCGTCTCCGGGCAGCACCACCGGGTCACCCGCAAGCGCACCAAGGTCGCCCCCGGCGCGCTGCGCCTCGAAGTCCTCTTCGAACCGGCCGCCGGCCAGAAGCTCGACTACACGTTCGGCTCCCCGATCCAGGTCACGATCTCGGCCGACCCGCCGCAACTCCTCGCCGAGGGCGCGGGGAAGGGCGAGGAGCTGGGCCGCGACCTCGTACTCGCCGACGGCATCGAGAAGGGCGTCCTGCAGGTGGTCGCGCAGGCGGCGACCTGCGACGCCGAGGCCGAGCACCCGGCGTGCCACCTCACCCGCCAGGACTGGGGCGTCCCGATCGAGATCGCCGAGGACGGCGTCTCGACCCTCCGCCTGGTCCTGCGGGCCTGAACCCCGAGCCTGTGACCTCTTGCGGGAGCAGGTATTTCACCTGCCCGCAGCGTGTCATGAATCCGTGCGGTGCTCACGGCGCATTACGTTGTTCGGACCGCACTGCAAAGCACGTCCTATCAGGGAGGAAACCGCTGTGACCTTGGCGCCGGTGGAAGAACGCTACTCCGAGCACGAGCACTGGCTGGTGCTCAACGCCGCCGATCAGATCGTCACCGTGGGCAAGCTGCTCGAGCAGCAGGTCCGCACCCTCGAATACCTCACCCCTGAATACGCCGGCAGCCTCGCCGACTTTGAGCCGGACCTCTCTCGCCTGAACGGCTAGGCCGGCCCGGCCGTTCGGTCGAATCACGCCGGGTCGCTTCGGAGTAACGTCGGCCCGGACGCGAAAGGCGCGTCCCTCCAGAAACGGTCCGGGTTCCCCGAGAAAGGGGCACTGTCGAGACCGTGGCGGGGCCGGCAAGCCCGACGCGCGCGAGGGCCGTCCCGGCGCCGGCGCACTCTCACGGGAGCGCGTCGCAATCGGGCACTCAACGGGCACTGAGCGACTCCTGGTATCACCGCGCCGGGACGGCTCCCTCCGCGCCAATACGCTGAAAGCGAAGTCGCGCCCCAGCGGCGCTGCGGCGTCGCACCTCGCTGCTACCGTCGATGGGTGGAATCTTTCGAGAGGCCCTTCGGCGACGAGTCCGGCCCCGTCCAAGCCCCGATGCACCCCGCGTGGATCCGCATCATGCCGTGCAGCATCGAGTTGTTCCGCACCGTCCCCTCCGTGAACCCGTTCCCGGCGAGCTGGTGGGCCGACGCCTTCCCCGAGGACGACATCTGGAACGAGCCCGTCTGGTGCGACCCGGGCGACGTGGACGACTGGATCGCCGAGGCCTCCGAGCACCACCTGGGCGCGTCCCAGGAGGTCATCGAGAAGGAGGCCCGCGAGGAGTACGACCGGGCCACCGCCGAGCGCAGCGAGCGCATCGACACCTTCACCACGCACTGCCGCCGTGCCGGACTGCCCGTCCCGCACACCGTGCGCGACCTCCTCGAGTTCCTGCTCGCCCTGGGCCTGTACCGCTCCGAGATGCGCGACGGGAAGCTGTACGTCGCCCCGATGCTCTACATCAACCCGTTCGACGTGCTCGCCTTCGACAAGGTCGAGGCCATCGAGGAGGCCGCCGACCAGCGCGGGGACCTCGAGGAGCTCACGGCGATCGCGATCCGCCGCGTCGGCGGCATCGAGTACGAGTTCGACGACGAAGGGCGTTTCGTCCTCCCCGGCGGCGCGAAGTCCGCGACCGTGCAGGTGAGCCTCGCGGCGCTCGCCGAGGACTCCGGCGTGCCGGCCCCGGTGATCCGCGGGATGCTCATGGAGCTCGCCGAGGACGGGGACGTGGCCGGCTCGGTCGACATCGGCGAGGTCGGGGTGGCGGAGGAGTTCACGCTCACCGCCTCGGACGACCTGCTGGGCGGCTATCCGAACGACGAGCTGCTGCCGCCCGAGCACGCCTGAGCGCGGTCCGGGCGCCGTTGAACGGCGCCTGGACGCCTGCGACCGGGACCGCACTGCATTCACTCTCAGTTCACCTTCACGTTCACCTGCGTGCACCTGCGTGGCGTTCCATGAGGGCAGGACACGTTAACGGCGGTTGACATTCGGTGATTGGAGTTCGCGTGACCGTGAACGAGACTGGTACCCGCGCCAAGGCCCCCATCGCGGGCCTCGCCCCGGGCCGAGCGGCGCGCAGCGAAGGCTCGCTGTTCACCCCGACGCAGACCGAGACGGTCATCGACCTCAAGGGCGTCGACATCCACTACGGGAAGGCGCACGCCGTCCGCGACGTCTCGCTGCCCGTGGCGCGCAATCAGATCACCGCGATGATCGGCCCGTCCGGCTGCGGCAAGTCGACTGTGCTGCGCTCGATCAACCGCATGAACGACCTCATCCCGGGCGCGAAGGTCTCCGGCAGCATCACCTTCCACGGCAAGGACATCTACGCCTCGGGCGTCGACCCGATCGCGGTGCGCCGCCACATCGGCATGGTGTTCCAGAAGGCCAACCCGTTCCCGAAGTCGATCTTCGACAACGTCGCGTACGGCCTGCGGATCAACGGCATGAAGGACAACCTGGCCGACCGCGTGGAGCAGGCGCTCCGCGGCGCGGCGCTGTGGGACGAGGTCAAGGACAACCTGAAGAAGAGCGCCCTGGCGCTCTCGGGCGGGCAGCAGCAGCGCCTGTGCATCGCCCGCGCGATCGCCGTGCAGCCGGAGGTCCTGCTCATGGACGAGCCGTGCTCGGCGCTCGACCCGATCGCGACCGCGCGCATCGAGGAGCTCATGAGCGAGCTGGTGCGCGACTACACGATCGTGATCGTCACCCACAACATGCAGCAGGCCGCGCGCGTCTCGGACGCGACGGCGTTCTTCTCGGCGGCCGTGGACGACGCGGGCGAGCGCTACGGCTTCCTCGTCGAGTTCGACGAGACGCAGCGCCTCTTCTCCAACCCGTCCGACTCCCGCACCGAGGACTACATCACCGGCCGCTTCGGCTAGGGCCGCACCGGGACCACCGCTTACGGCGGCGCGATCGAGGGGTTCGCGCCGCCGTTCCCGTGTCCGAGGAAGCCTTGGGGAAGCGGAGCCGAGACAGCGAGAAGCGGGGCGGCCGGAGGCCGCCCCGCTTTCACGTGCGATGTCTAGACGTCGTTGCCGCAGAGGATCCCGTAGGTGCGGTTCTCGCCGTCGACCATCTTCCAGTACCAGTCGGTGCCGCAGTCCGCGCCCTTCGCTTCGGCGTCCGCGTCGGACATGTCCTTGACGGGCTCGTCGAGCATGATCGTGTCGACGACGGTGTACAGCGCCAGGCTGGAGCCGCAGTCGATGCTCCACCAGCGGTCGGCGTCGTCGAAGCAGTCGCCCACGTCCGGCATGACCGGCAGGTGCTCGGGCTCGGCCGGGTCGGGGTTGCCGACGGCCTTCATGCAGTAGAGCGAGTCGAGGCTGCCCGAGGAGTACACGTAGTCCCAGTGGGTCCACGCCTGGCCGAGCTGGTTGGCGCCCCAGCCGTCCCCGCACAGCGCGTAGACGGGTGCGGTGTCGACGATGGAGCCCTCGTCGTCGACGGCGATGTCGGCGACGTCGTAGGACTGGGCGGTGATCTCCCAGAACGCGGTCCCGTCGGAGCAGTCGACGAGCGCGCCGAGGCCGCTGCCGTCGACGTCGTACTCGTACGGGAGGCACTGCCCGACCTCGGAGCCGGCCTCCTCCTCGGCGGGGGTGGTGGCGTTCTCGTCCGGCGTGTTGTCGTTCTCGGAGGCGGACTCGGAGGTGTCGTCGCCGCCGCCTTCGGCGGTGTCGTCGTCCTTGCCCTTGAGGTTCATGGTGACGAGGAGGACGCCGCCGAGCACGAGGACCGTGGCCACGACGACGATCGTGCCGATGAGTCCGAGGTTCCGCTTCGGCGGTTCCGGCGGGAGGACGGGGCCGCCGTAAGGGCCGCCCGGGTCCTGGCCGTAAGGGGGCTGTCCGCCGCCGCCGCCGTAAGGCGGCTGCTGTCCGCCGCCCGCGCCGCCGTAGGGGGGCTGCTGCGGCTGGCTGCCGTAAGGGTTCTGGCCGCCGTTGTAAGGCGACTGGTAACCGTAGCCGGGGGTCTGCGGCTGCTCCGGCGGAGGACCGTAATTCGGAGGGACAGTCATGTCGGCCACGCTATAGGGGCCTGTCAACAATCGGCGAATCCGGGGTCGCGCGCGAGTAAGGAATGTCGCAGCTCAATGGGGACGCGTGGGGTCGAACGCCCCCGCCCGTCACCGGTGCGAGGTGACGCACCGCTCGGCGGCTTCGGGCCCGGCCGGGCCCGCCGGTGCCCGCGTGCCCGAATCAGCAGGTCAAAGAGTGTCCGGAAGGACGAGCACGCGTTCGACCGTGTAGTCCTCCATCGCGGAGCGCACGCCTTCGCGTCCCACGCCCGAGCCCTTGACCCCGCCGTACGGCATCTGGTCGGCCCGGAAGGAGGGCACGTCGCCGATGATCACGCCGCCCACGTCGAGGGTGCGGTGGGCGAGCATCGCCTGCGGCAGGCTCTCGGTGAACACGCCGGCCTGCAGCCCGTACCGGGAGTCGTTGACGGCGTTGAGCCCCGCTTCGAAGCTCTCGACGCTGGCGAGCACGAGGACGGGCCCGAAGACCTCGTCGCGCAGGACCTTCGCGTCGGGGCGCACGTTCGCGAGCACCGTGGGCTCGATGAGCGAGCCCTCGCGGGGCGTGCCTCCGCAGAGGACCTTCGCGCCTTCGTCGACGGCCTCTTCGATCCACGCCTCGACCCGCGCGGCCGCGTCGGCGCTGATGAGCGGTCCCACTTTGCAGGACGGGTCGTTCGGGTCGCCGGAGGGCAGGGCCTTGACCTGCTCGGTGATGCGGGCGGCCATGTCCGCGTAGGCGGGCGCCTCGATGAACACGCGCTGCACGGCGATGCACGACTGCCCGGCCTGGTAGTTCCCGAACATCGCGATCCGCTCGGCCGCCCAGTCCCGCTTGGGGTAGTCGGCGCTGACGAGGACGGCGGCGTTGCCGCCGAGTTCGAGCGTCACGTGCTTGTCGGGGATGCGGCGCAGGATCTGCTTGCCCACGGGCCCGGAGCCGGTGAAGGAGACGACGGGCAGGCGCGGGTCGTCCACGAGCTGGTCGGCCCGGTGGTTCGGGACGGGCAGCACGGAGAGCATCGCGGGCGGCAGGTCGGTCTCGGAGAACAGCGCGCCGAGGTGGAGCGCGGAGAGCGGCGTGGCCGGGGCGGGTTTGACGACGATCGGGCAGCCGGCGGCGATGGCCGGGCCGACCTTGTGCGCCACGAGGTTGAGCGGGAAGTTGAACGGCGAGATGCCGAGCACGGGCCCGCGCGGGAAGCGCCGCACGAGCGCCATCCGGCCTTCGGCGGCCGCGTCGGTGTCGAGCCGCTGCACTTCGCCGACGAACCGGCGTGCCTCCTCGGCCGCCCACCGGAACGTGGAGACGGCGCGGCGCACTTCGACGCGCGCCCAGGCGATCGGCTTGCCCGATTCGGCGGTGATGAGCTCGGCGCAGGTCTCGGCCTCTTCGTCGAGGCGGCGGCGCACGTGCTCGAGGGCTTCGGCCCGCACGTGGGCGGGCAGGCCCGCGCATTCGCGCGCGGCCCCCGAGGCGGCGGCGACGGCGGCCTCCACCTGCCCGGCGGTGGCCCACGAGGTGGCGCCCACCGGGGACTCGTCGTAAGGGTGGGTGACGAAGAACTCCTCCTCGCCGTGCTGCGGACGGCCTGCCACCCAGATCGGCGAAACGGGACGGAGACGTTGCGACATGCTTCCAGCCTACGGGTTCGAGTGTGTGCGGCGCTGCGGTTGGCGGGGGCGAATCCGCGCCGGAGTGGGGCGCGGCGCGCAACCCGAAGGGCCCGAAGCGGGTCGGGCGTGCACTGCGGACCGGCGCGGCGTCCGGCCGCTCCATGCAGGGGGAATCCCGTGCAACCCGGGTGCGTCCATTTGCCCGCCCAAGGCATGATGAGGACATGAGTGAACAGCAATCAGGTGCGGGGTATCCGCAGCAGCCGACCTCCGGCCAGCCCCAACAGCAGGCCTACCCCCAGGCGCCCTACGCCTCGCCGCAGGCGCAGTACCAGGCCCAGCAGCAGTACGCGGCCTATGCTCCCCCGGCCCCGTCGCTGTTCGACAAGCTCGGCGTGCCGTCCATGCCCGCGATCCTGGGTCTGTGCGGTCTCGGCGCCCTGGTGCTCGCCGGCCTCATCGCCGGCACGAGCTCCGGCGGCTCCTCCGATTTCGGCGACGGCACGGTCCTCTCCACGTTCGTCGCGGGCGAGTTCAGCGGCGACATCCTGTCGATCCTCGTGGCCGTCATCGTCATGTTCGCGCTGACGCTGTTCACCGGTGAGAAGCTGCGGAACCTGTGGAAGACGCTGGCCGTGGTCGGCGCGTCGATCTTCCTGGCGCGGCTCCTGTTCACGGTCCTGTCGCTGGGCGACGGCGACTCCGCGGCCGACGCCTCGGCCTGGATCGGCGCGCTCCTGCTCGTGGCCGCGTACGGCCTGTTCGCCGCTGGTGCGGTGATGGTCCCCGGTTCGGCCGCGGCCGCGCAGCCGGCCGCCCCGGCCGGCCCCGCGCCGCAGCCGGGCTACCCGACCGGCCAGCAGCCGGCCGTGCAGCCGCAGGCCCCGCAGGCCCCGGCGACCCAGCAGAACCCGTGGCCGCAGGCGCCGCAGCAGTAAGGCAGCCGAAGAGGCGGGGGGGGGGGGGGGGGGGGGGGGGGGGGGCGGGGGGGCCCCCCGGGGGGCCCCCCCGCCTCTTCTTTGTTCAGCTGTTGGCGTGCATCCCGAGTGCTCGGCGCCGAAGTCTTTGCTCCAGCACCTGGGGACCGGCCCGTGGGGGAGCGGTCCTTCGGGAGTCGCGCAGGGGTCGCCTGGGACACCTGCGGTCACTGGATATGGAGATTGCGGTATCGGTCGGGAGGGCCCGCCTGGTCGGCTTCGAGGAGCCGTCCGGCTAACTGCTTCTTTGGCGGGAGCCAGTCATCTTCCCGGAGCTCGTCTTCGTCTCCGTCATACCGATCGGCGTAAGCGGCGTAAGGGTCCGGCTCCTCTTCAGGAGGCTCAATGTCGACCTCGTCCTGACGACCGCCCCCGAGTTCGCGCTCCAGCGCTCGGATGTCGGTGTTCGGAGTGTGGTACTTGAGCTTACGGGCCACTTTGGTCTGCTTTGCCTTAGCTCGGCCTCGCCCCATATGGCTCGACCCCCTCGCACAGAAATCATCGGGGCAGCCGATAAGGTGCCCCGGAATGCTTGCAATCTCTTCGTGGCTCCTACGGTACAACCTCAGAGCGCAGGACTGCATCCCGGCCCATGAGTTGGGTGCCACAGATTACCGGCGATGACCACCAGACCGGGACGAACATCCGCCCGAATCGTGAGATTCGTTCTCGCTTTGCGAAGGCGCTTGACGACGCCCCGTGAGCGGAACGGTCCCCCGGCGCGCACATGCGCGCACCAGGGGACATGGTCAGCCGGTCAACCGGTCCGTCGGTGCCGGTCCATCAGTGGAAGAGCCGCACCCGCTGGAGGCGTCCGACGGCGGCCATCCGCTCCTCGGCGAGGGCGTTCGCGGCGGCGACCGGGGTGGTCCCCTCGCCCTTGGCCCGCTCGAGGATGCGCGAGGTGGTCGCGAAGATCCCGGCGGTGCGCCGCTCGGCCCGCTTGAAGTCGAACGCGCCGTCGTACTCGTCGGCGACCTGGATGACCCCGCCCGAGTTCACCACGTAGTCGGGGCAGTACAGGATCCCGGCCCGGTCGAGCTCGACGGCGATGCCCGCCTCGGCGAGCTGGTTGTTCGCCGCCCCGCACACGATCTCGGCGTCGAGGGTCTTCAGGGACCGCTCATTGAGGACCCCGCCGAGCGCGCACGGCGCGTACACGTGGATGCCCGAGGCGATGAGCTCGTCCGCGTCCGCGACGATCCGCACCTGCGGGTAGTTGTCCTTGGCCCAGTCGATCGCGGCCTGGTTCACGTCGCACGCGAGGACCTGCGCCCCGGCGTCGAGCAGGTGCGGGATGAGGTGGCGCCCGACCTTGCCGAGCCCGGCCACGCCGACCGTCCGGCCGGCGAGGTCCACCGCGCCCCACTTGTGCTGGGCCGCGGCCCGCATGCCCTGGAACACGCCGAACGCGGTGAGGATCGAGGAGTCCCCGGCGCCGCCGGCCTCGGGGCTGCGCCCGCTCACGTGGCGGGTCTCGCGGGCGACGTGGTCCATGTCCTCGACGTACGTGCCGACGTCGCACGCGGTCACGTAGCGCCCGCCGAGCGACTCCACGAAGCGCCCGTACGCGCGCAGCAGCGCCTCGCTCTTGTCGACGGCCGGGTCGCCCCAGATGACGGCCTTGCCGCCGCCGTGGTCGAGCCCCGCGATCGCGTTCTTGTAGGCCATGCCCTCGGAGAGGTGCAGGACGTCCTGGAGGGCCTCCTCCTCGGTGGCGTAGGGGTAGAAGCGGGTGCCGCCGAGGGCCGGGCCGAGGGCGGTGGAGTAGATCGCGATGATCGCGCGCAGCCCCGAATCGGGGTCGTGGCAGAACACGACCTGCTCGTGGCCGCTGCCGTCGAAGATGCTCATGGCTTGCTCTCCAGTTTCTTCTCGCGGGGGTGTCCCTGCGCCGCCGTCGCTGCGGGCACCTCCCAGGGGGCGGCCGGGTCTCGGCCGACACTCTTGTCGTAGCGCGGGTATGCCTACGCCCCCAGCATATGACTATGGAAGTATCTGCCTCGTGTACGCACCGAACGCGTCCTATCTGCGCGTCTACGAGCCGGCGGGGGCGTTCGCCGACGCCGACTACTGGCGTGCGTACGCCGCGTCGGGCCGGGCGATCGACCCCCTCGAGGGACCGCGGCTGCGCCGCGAGGCGCTGTACGAGCGGATCGGGTGGCCCTGGCGCGGCGTGCCGTCGTTCGGTCGGGACGCCTATGTCATCGACCGCGGCCGCGAGGCCGACCCTCTCATCTGCCCCTGGAACCTGCGCTACCGGATCGCCGCCTCCGCATTGGAAGTGCGGCGGCTGACCCCCGAGGCCGTGGCCGAGGCGCTGTTCCCGCCCGAGTTCCTGTCCTCCGCGGCCGAGGTGGTCGCCCTGGACGACGGCGTCGACCGCCACGACGCGCCCGCCGACTCCCATGAGCACGTCGCGTCCTGGTCCGTGCCGCTGCGCTGGTTCGCGTGCGTCCGGCCCGAGGACCGCGAGCTGGTCATCCAGCGCGGCATCGCCCAACTGCGCTACCGCACCCCGATCACGAAGGCCCGCACGGGACTCGTGGTCGCCCGTAACCTGGTGCGCGCCGAGTTCGGCGAGGGCGCCGAACTGGCCGAGGCCCTCGCCGAGACCGGCGACTGGCTCGACGGCTTCCACCGCGACTCGGTCGTGGAGCTCGACTACGGCGGGCTCGCCTCCTGCCTGGACCCCGAGGAGCTGCGGACCGAGGACTCGGTCGACCTCACCTGGCAGGCCCTCGACCACCTCGGCGCGTCCGAACCCGAGGAGGCGCAGGAGTGCTATGCGCGCCTTGTCGACCGATGGCGTGATCGTCGTCTCGCGGAGCGCCTGAACTGACCTCGGACGCGGCGGCACGGCGAGCCCGCTGCCAGCACGTTCGCATGTGGAGTGATCACTCGGATGAGCGGACCGAGCGGAAAGTCCAAGCAAAATCGGCCGTTCGGCCTATGTCGGACATCTACGACAGGCCGGACGATTGCAGAAGGAACGAATCAAGGCTCGGCGCCGGTGATTCGCAGCCCGTCTGTGGAGGAGAAGAACGATGACGACAGAGCTGAACCTTCCGGTGGAATCCGAGGCCCTGCTTACCCCGTCCGAGGTCGCCGCGATGTTCCGCGTCGACCCCAAGACCGTGACCCGCTGGGCCAAGGCCGGCAAGATCTCGGCGATCCGGACCCTCGGCGGCCACCGCCGCTACCGCGAGTCCGAGATACGCGCCCTGATCAACGGCGACATCCCCGCTCAGCGCGTCGCCGCTGAGTAGCAGCATCACCGCGGCGCTGTAGACCAGCAGCGCGGCGACGCCAGCGGAAGCGCCACCGACCAGGCACCGCCACTGGCATGAAGCAAGAGGCACCGTGGCCGACACGGTGCAGTGGAACCAGGGCCGGACCACCCTTCCGGCCGCAATGCCCCCTTCGAAGCCGCGGACGTCGGCGCCGCGCACTTCGACGATCGAGGACGCGGGCCCTCCCTCAGGGCCCGCCACCTCACAGCGAACCGCTTCCGGGCGACCGCGACGCATCGTGCTTGAACGCGCGTCGAGGCGGCGACCGTCTCACTGGACGCACCGGAAGGCCATGCTTCCGCGTCCGAGCGGCGAACCGCCGCAGGCATCCCGTTCACGAAGCGCGCACGCTTCTCGCAGGGACGCAACGCTCCCGCACCCGTCGGCGCGCGGTCGAAGCGACGTCGTTCCCCCGATCGAGCGGGCCACCTCCCATACGCGGGCGTTCCCGATGCGCCGCCGGAGATCGCGTGCCACGCTGGAACCGTGACTCGCACGAAGAGCCTCGCCATCGCCACCGCCGTCACCGCGGTGGTCCTCTTGTTCGCGCTCGCCGTGCCCCTCTTGAACAAGGCCGTCTCCCCCACCGTCGACGTCGGCGGCGAGACCTTCACGCTCGCCGGCGTCACCCTCACCGCCCCCGACGAGGTCCGGATGCGCCCCGGCTTCTACCAGCCGGAGTCCGGCCGCATCGAATTCCTTGTGGGCGAAGCGGAAGTGGACATCGCCGTCGCCGCCCCGTACGACTTCGACGCCGAGTACCTGGCCGAGGAGATGTCCCGCCTCCTCGAGGTCCAGCCCGGCGTGCAGCTCACCGAGCCGCGCGACTGCGCGGCGGACGGTGTCGAGGGCGCCGGCCGCAGCTTCGTCACCGAGACCGGCGCGGGCTTCGCGTGCGCCTTCGTCCACGACACGATCCGAGCCGAGGTCACCGCGACCGGAGCCTCACTAGACTCGGCCACTGTGGACAGAATCGACGCGCTCATCGCCCAGCTGTCCTTCGGGACCGTCTGACATGCGGATCGACCCCGCCTCCCCCGTGCAGTGGACGGCCGCGCTGCTCATCGGCGCGGCCGGCATCCTGCTCCTCTACAACACCCTCCCGGTCGCCCTCGCCTACCCGCGCGCCGGAACGACCGCCTTGGTCCTGTTCTCGCTCTTCACGATCCCGTTCTGGTGGCTGCGCGGGCGCGTCGCCGACCGCCTCGCCCTCCCGGCCGCCGCGCTCGCGATCGGCCTGGTCTGGGGAGCGACCGTGGCCGTCATGACGTCCCTGTTCGGCTCGCGCGCGCTGTACGGCCTGCTCGCCACCGCGAACGGTCCGGCGTGGGCCGAGCGGTGGTCGCCGGTGCTGGCCGCGCCGGTGGTGGAGGAGGTCGTGAAGGCCGCGGGCGTGGTCCTGGTGGTCGCGATCGCGTGGGGGCGGGTGCAGGGCGTGCTCGACGGGATCGTGCTGGGCGCGTTCTGCGGCGTGGGGTTCCAGATCGTGGAGGGGTACGCGTTCGCGATGTCGAGCACGGTCCTGAACAGGGCCGGGGACGTGGTCGAGCCGGTGATCGCGGTGTTCATCGTGCGCGGGGTGCTCGCCGGGCTGTGGAGCCACGCGGTGTTCACGGCGATCGCGGGCGCCGGGGTGGCGTACGCGGCGACGCGCCGGACGATGCGGTCGGTGTGGGTCGCGGCGGGAGCACTCGCGGGCGTGATCGCCTTGCACGCCTTGTGGAATTCGCCGCTGCTGCGGGACGGCCTGGGGCTGGGCGCGCTCGGCGTGCTGGCCGGGGTGATGCTCAAGGGCCTGCCCGCAGTGCTCATCGTCTGGTGGCTGGTCCGCTGGACGAAGCGCGCGGAGGCCCCGGCGGCGAAGGAGCCGGAGGCGGCCTGAGCGGTGCCGAGGGGTCGCCGAACGTGCGTGCCTCGGACTGGGAAGGGCCCCCGGTTTCGATGGTGCCTGAAGGGTGCGACATTCCGTGGCGCCGCTCGCTGGGGTCGCCGAAAGCGCGGTCGTCGCGGTGGGTTGGGCCCCGGTTTCGAGAGTGCCTGAGGGGTGTGACAACCGGTCAGGACATGGGGGATTCGGCGTTCGACACGCAACAATGCCGTCCCGGTCTGAGCGCGCGGTACCGAGACGGCATTGTCCGTTGCTCGGTCGCGTCCGTCGCTCAAGGCGTCCGCTCCCGCATGGGCCCGCGTTTCGTGCGTCCGGTCCGCGGTCGACGCGACGGTTCATGGCGCGAGCCGCGTCGTCGTGTTCCTGGCCGGCCGCTCGGGGGCGGCCCTGCGGTAGGCGATTCGGCCCTGGCACCGGCGGTGAGTGGACCCAGTGGTCCTTCCGGCGCCTCACTTGGTGACGAGTGAGGTTCGACCCAGGGCCGCCGATTTGAGAATCGGCGCCGACCGAGCATCGTGAAGTTCTCTCAGTTCAGACGCTACCAGCGACCGCGCGGTTTGTCACTGACTCGGGAGTTCGAATCGTCCCGATTCGTCGGTGCCGATCAGACCCTCGGTCACAAGCTGCGCGACGGCCTCGTCGAGCATCCTCCGATCCGGCCAGACAGCGTCGATCCGCTCCCGCTCGACCGGCCCGTCCGCGTCCCTGAGCAAGGCCATGACCTCGCCGCGGACGTGCCGGTTGGTGCCCTTGTACTTCTGGCGCTTGCGGCTCGGCCCGGCCGGGACCTCCTGGCCGGAGAAGCCGCACACGTCGCTCACCGGGCAGGTGCCGCACTCGGGCGCGCGCGCTTTGCACACCAGCGCGCCGAGTTCCATGAGCGCGATGGAGACGCGCGCGGCCGTGGGCGCGTCCTCGGGCAGCAGCGACTCGGCGGCGGCCAGGTCGGCTTTCGTGGTGGCGGTCCCGGCGTCGCTCTGGCCGCCGAGGCGGGCGACGACGCGGCGCACGTTCGTGTCCACGACCGCGTGCCGGCGGCCGTAGTGGAAGACCGCGACCGCCGCGGCGGTGTAGACGCCGATGCCGGGCAGCTTCTCGAGCTCGGCCGGGTCGGCGGGGACGACGCCGCCGTGGTCGGTGGCGACGATCCGCGCGCATTCCTGGAGGCGCAGGGCCCGGCGCGGGTAGCCCATGCGGCCCCATTCGCGCAGGACGTCCGCGGTCGGGGCGGCGGCGAGGTCGGCCGGGGTGGGCCAGCGCTTCATCCAGGCCTCCCAGACGGGGGCGCAGCGGGCGACCTGGGTCTGCTGGCTCATGACCTCGGAGACGAGCACGCCCCAGGCGTTGGTTCCCGGTCGGCGCCAAGGCAGTTCGGTGCGGTTGTGGGCGTCGAACCAGGGGAGGAGCCTGCCGCTCACGGTGTCGGGGGCGGGCAGTTCCGGTGTGGTGTCGGCGGCGAGCATGCCTCCCATTGTGGGTGCGAGGTCCGACAACCGTCGGCGAGGGTCGCGTGTAATTCCGCTACCGTGCGGCTCCGCTGCGTTAGCGTCCCGGCGTGCAGGGTTTCAAGGGCAAGTTCGTGAAGGGCTCGGAGCCGGAGTCGGTGTACTGGCGGCGGCGGGCGATCGTGGCCGTCGCGGTGCTGGTGCTGGTGCTGCTGGTCGTGCTGGGCCTCAACGCGCTGGGCGGCGGTGAGGAGGATCCGGCGGCGGAGGCGGACGCGGCGCAGCACGAGTGGCAGACGCCCTCGGCTTCGTCGACCTTGAACCGGCCGTTCGTGCGCGAGACGCAGCCCGCGGCCGAGCCGAGCGTGGAGCCCTCGCCGACGGTGCCGGCGGTGGAGCCGTGTGCGGCCGAGGATCTGATGCTGCAGGTGGTGGCGGCGTTCGACGAGGTGCGCTCGGGTTCGGAGGTGCCGGTGAGCGTCCTGGTCGCGAGCGGCGCGGAGACGGCGTGCACGGCGGACCTGCGCGAGGTGGCGGTCGAGCTGGCGGCCGGCGAGGACGTGGTCTATTCGACGGCGCACTGCGAGACCCCGAAGGGTGAAGAGGTCGAGTTGGCCGACGGCGCGGGGCAGACCGTGGAGTTCACGGTGGACGGCCTCGCGTCGGAGGCGGAGTGCGCGGGCGCGCGCCGGGAGCTGCCCGCCGGGGACTACGAGCTGCGGGCGCGGCTGGGCGACGCGGTCTCGGCGCCGACGAGGCTGCGCCTGACGTAGCCGCGGCTGACTCAGAGGTACCGGTCGAGGATCGAGACCTCGGCGAGGCGGGTGAGCGATTCGCGGATGCTCTGCGCCCGGCCCGGGCCGATGCCGTCGACGTCCTGCAGTTCCTCGACGGTGACGCCCAGGAGTTCGGGGAGCGCCCCGAAGTGCCCCACGACGCGTTCGATCACGGCTTCGGGGAGCCGCGGCACTTTGGCGAGCATGCGGTAGCCGCGCGGGCTGACGCGCCGGTCGAGCACGTCCGGGGAGTTGGGGTAGCCGAGCGAGCGGGCGACGGCGATGAGGTCGAGCAGTTCGGGGGAGCTCATGGCGTCGACGGTGTGGAGGGCCCGGCGGTAGTCGGCGTCGTCGGGGAGGTAGTCGCGGACGATGAGCTCGCGGTCGGTGTCGACGCCGGCCATGAGCTCGTCGAGCTGGAGGGCGAGGAGCCGTCCGTCCGTGCCGAGTTCGATGACGTGCCCTTCGACCTCGTCGGCGATGTGGCGGGCCATCTCGAGGCGCTGGAGGACGGTGACGGCGTCCCGCACCGTGACGAGGTCTTCGATCTCGAGGCTGGAGAGGCTGCCGGCGACCTCGTCGAGGCGCAGCTTGTACCGCTCGAGGGTGGCGAGGGCCTGGTTGGCGCGGGAGAGGATCTGCGTGGAGGGTTCGAGCAGGTGGTGGATCGAGCCCATGTACAGGCCGATGGTGTGCATCGACTGGCTGACCGAGATGACGGGGAAGCCGGTCTGGATGGCGACGCGTTCGGCGGTGCGGTGGCGGGTGCCCGATTCGTTCGAGTGGATCGAGGGGTCGGGCATGAGGTGGACGCCGGCGCGGACGATGCGCGAGCCGTCCGTGGTGATCACGATCGCGCCGTCCATTTTGCACAGTTCGCGCAGGCGGGTCGCGGAGAACTCGATGTCGAGCTCGAACCCGCCCGTGCAGATCTCCTCGACCTGGCTGTCGCAGCCCACGACGATGAGTGCGCCGGTGCGGCCGCGCAGGATGCGCTCCAGGCCGTCGCGGAGCGCGGTGCCGGGCGCCATGGTGGCCAGGGTCGCGCGCAGGCCCTCGTCCGGGATCGACGCCACGGGTACCCCCAATGCTGGACGTTCCGCCGGCGAGAGCGGCCGGTCGGGTGAGGCGACCATCGGCCGGCGCTCGTCTCTGGCTCGCAAGCGTCGCCATGACCGGCCGGGACGTCAGGTCGCCTCCAGTGTACGGATCACCAGCACGGGTCAGGGGGCGGCATTTGGTGCAAGACGCGCATCCCCACCGCGCCTTGAGGATCGGCAGGGCCGCGACGTGCGGGCGTACGCGATTTCGCTCAGGGCGAACAAACCGGCGCGTCGTGCCTCACAGCCGGTCGACGACCTGCACATGACCGGGCGCGAACGACGCCAGCCGCGCCAGCAGCTGCTGCGGTTCGAGCGCGAAGTCCTTGCAGCGCACCGCCAGATCGAACCCGGCCACCAAGCCCTCCGTCGCCCGGTTGGCCTCCCGCAGCACCGACCGCCCCAGGAACCCCGGCCGGTCCGAGCCGCCGCGCCCCAGGTAGTTGTCCGCCGCGAACAAGAGGTACGAGGTGCCGCGCCGCTTCGACCCCACGTGGATCGCCGCCAGCTCCTCGATGTTGCTCCACGGGATGAGCAGGCTCTTGCCGAAACCGGCGCGCACCCGCAGCCCGAAATGGTTCACCATCAGCTTCGGCGGCCGTACGAGCGGCACGAGGAAGCTCGTCGCCCCCAGCACCGCCATGACCGTGAAGAACCCCGGCAGCGCCGCCACCGGGTTCGGCTCGCCGGAGTCGAGCGTCCCCGGCTCGGTGCGCACCAGCAGGAACAGGCCGACGATGAACGCCGCGCACGTGAGCGAGTAGAGCGCCAGGGAGGAGATCCGACGGGTCGGCGAACTGCGTTCGACGGCCACCCACTCCGAGCTCCTGCGCACGGCTCACCTCCTCGGCGGCAACTCTAGCGAGACCCGGCGACACGCGCCACGGGCGAACGGCCCCAGCAGGTCCGGTGGCCGACCGCCCCTAGGCTGGCCCACCATGTACCCCGCACCGGCCTCCACCCCGCAGCCCGACGCGACCCCCGTCCCCATCGGCCGCCGCACCGCCCGGAGATGGGTGTTCGCCGGCCTCGTCTGCGCGGTGCTCGCGGCGATCGGCGCGTACGCCATGGCGATCGCGGCGACCGACATGGTCCACACCCGGAGCCAGCTCTTCTCCTTCTCCAGGAGCGCACTCCTCCTCCTGTTCGGCGGCGTGCTCGCCTTCATCTGCCTGCGCGTCGCCCGGAGCCGCCGCGATCTCGCGATCAGCACCGACTCCACCGGACTCTGGCTCACCGACGGCGACGCCCGCGCCGTCATCCCCTGGAACGACGTGGCCGCCGTCGGCCTCCACGAGTACGTCGTCACCCAGACGCACTCCTGGCCGAACCTCACCTTCACGTCCTGGTCCATCGACCTGCGCCTCCACGAACCCGTCGACTCCGGCGACCCGCTCCTCGACCGCATGGTCCTGCCCGCCGGCCCGCCCCGCTACATGATCCGGCTCCCGCACGGCACCCACATCGACGCGATGGCCGCCATCAAAGCCCGCGTCCCCGAACTCTGGCTCGAAGCGCCCGACGCCGACTGAGCCCGGCGGGAAAGCGCCGGGACCGGTCCCGGCACGGCGGCCCTACGCTGCGGGTCCCCCCGGCGACTCCTGGAGGCCCCGATGACGACACCGCCCGCACCCGTACGCGAGCACGCGCCCTGGACGATCTGGCTCACCGCGATCGCCTTCGAAGCGGCCACCGTCCTCTTCGGAGCGTTCAATACGGCCTACACGAACGGGTCCTCGCTGATCGGCCTCTTCTCCCTGGTGTTCGGCGCGCTCGCACTGATCGTCGTGCTCATGGGCCCGTCGATCCATTGGTGCTCGAAGTGAACGGCGTCAGTCGACCGTGCGCAGCCAGACCGCCGCGTCCGCCGGGAGCCGTCTGCCGTCCAGGGCTGCGCTGGCGATGAGCGGTTCGCCCGCCGGGACGTCGATCTCGTGCCCGGTCAGGTTGACGACGCACCTGAAACCGGGCTCGCGCTCGAAGTCCAGCACCCCCGGTTCACTGTCCCGCCAACGCAACTGACCGTCGCCGAGGGCCGCCTCGCTCCGGCGGATCCGCAGCGCGAGCCGGTACAGCGACAGCATCGAGTCCGCGTCGCCAAGCTGGCTCGCGACCGTCGATTCCCGCCACTCGGGCGGCTGCGGGAGCCACGCCCCGCCCGGGCCGAACTCGAACGGCGGGGCGTCGCCGCCCCACGGCAGCGGCACCCGGCAGCCGTCCCGGCCCAGGTCGAGCCCGCCGGTCCGGCGGAACACCGGATCCTCGCGCAGCGCGTCGGGCAGGTCGAAGACCTCGGGGAGCCCCAGCTCGTCGCCTTGGTAGACATAGACACCGCCGGGCAGCGCCATCGTCAGCAGCGCCGCCGCCCGCGCCCGCCGCTCGCCCAGAGCGAGGTCGGTCGGGACGCCGTGCTCGCGCTTCAAGAACATGCTGTTCTCGCGGCCGTAGCGGGTCACATGCCGGGTCACGTCGTGGTTCGACAGCACCCAGGTCGGCGGCGCGCCCACCTTCGCGTGCGTCGCGATGGTCCGGTCGATCACCTCTCTGAGCGCCCCGGCCTCCCACGCGCACTTCAGGAACTCGAAGTTGAACGCCGTGTGCAGCTCGTCCGGGCGGAGGTAGAGCGCGAACCGCTCGGGATCGCGCACCCAGATCTCGCCCACGAACACCCGCTCCGGCCCGTACTCGCCGAGCACGAGCCGCCAGTCGCGGTAGATCTCGTGCACCTCCGGCCGGTCCTTGTCCGGCTCGTCGTCAGCGTCGGTGAATGTCGGCACGCCCTTGAACCGGCCGCGCTTGTCCGGCAGCCCGGCCTGCTTCACCAGGCGCGCAGCCACATCGATGCGGAACCCGTCCACGCCCCGGTCGAGCCAGAACCGCAGGATCGACAGGAACTCGGCCCGCACCTCCGGATGGTCCCAGTTCAAGTCGGGCTGGGACGAGTCGAACAGGTGCAGGTACCACTGCCCGTCCTCCACTTGCGACCACGCCGGGCCGCCGAAGCGCGACTGCCAGTTGTTCACCTCGTCGCGGAAGTGGAACCGTTCGCGCGCAGGCGAACCCGGACCGGCGCGCAGCGCCTCCTGGAACCACGGATGCTGATCGGAGGTGTGGTTCGGGACCAGGTCCACAATGATCCGCAGCCCGAACTGATGCGCCGCCTCGATCAGCCGCTCGGCGTCTTCGAGCGTGCCGAACGCCGGGTCGATCGCCCGGTAGTCGGCCACGTCGTACCCGCCGTCGGCCATCGGCGAGGCGTACCACGGGTTGATCCACAGCGCATCC
Source organism: Glycomyces lechevalierae (assembly GCF_027622945.1). Lineage (GTDB taxonomy): Bacteria > Actinomycetota > Actinomycetes > Mycobacteriales > Micromonosporaceae > Glycomyces > Glycomyces rutgersensis. The sequence continues at coordinate 29,286 of NZ_JAPZVQ010000022.1, forward strand.
ACACCGAGCTCCCGCAGGTACCCGAGCCGCGATTCGAGTCCGGCGATGTCGCCGATCCCGTCCCCGTCGCCGTCCGCGAAACTGCGCAGGTACACCTGGTAGATCGCCGCGCTCCGCCACCAACTCACATTGCCTCCCAAAGGATCGTGCGCTGTTCGAGGCGCGCCCGCTCGGCCGCGAACGCCATCCGGTGACTGTCCAAAGAGGCCTCGAGGTCCGTGGAAGCCGCCTCCCCGCCCTCGAGCGCGGTGACGAACGCGTCCACCAGCGCCTCGTCCCCGCCCGAATGCCCCCGATCGTCAGGCGCCCCGGTCGCGTCCACCGGCCCAGCGTAGATCTCGAACACCTTGTGGTCCATCGGCTTCCGCGTCGACGACGCCCCGGCCCGCGCCCCCGGCAGCTCGGGCAGCACCGCCGTCGGCGAGAACAGATCGACCTCGAGGGTCCCGGTCCGCAGGTTCCCCGCGATCTCCCCCGCCGTCCCGGTGAGCCGCACGGTCCGCGTGTTCTGCCCGGTGAACGCCGAAGTCGAGAGCGTCGCGGTCAACCCGCCCGGGAAGTCGACGACCGTCTGCTGGTGGTCCACGACGTCGTTGTCGGCGTGGAACACGCACCGCCCGTACGGCCCGCGCCGCAGCGCCGCCAGCCGACCCTCCGGGCTGAGGTCGTCGCCGAGCAGCGCCACCGGCCAGCCGTCCCGGTCCGCAAGGGCCTCAACGTAGTAGCGCGGCGCGTAGAACGGGCACGAGTCGGCGGCCGGGCAGCCGTCGAGGCAGTAGTCCGGCGCGCCTTCCGGGGCGTGCTCGGGCCGGAAGTAGGTGAGGCTGCCGGCGCTGGCGACGGACGCGGGCGGTTCGCCCGCGAACCAGCGGATGATGTCGAGGTCGTGGCAGGTCTTGGCGAGGACCATCGGGCTCGAGGTGGCGAGGTTGCGCCAGTTGCCGCGCACGTAGGAGTGCGCGAAGTGCCAGAAGCCGATGTTCTCCTCGACGCGCATGGTCACGAGCCGGCCGATTGTCCCGGTGTCGACGAGGCGGCGGATCGCGAGCCAGAACGGCTGGTAGCGCATCACATGGCTGATCCATATGCGGGCCTTGTGCTCTCGGGCGGCGGCCGCGAGGGCCTCGAGGTCGCCGGGGGTGGTCGCGGCGGGCTTCTCCAGGAGGATCGGCAGGCCGGTCTCGACGGCGGCGAGTGCGGCCTCGAGGTGGAGGCGGTCGGGGAGGGCGATCACGAAGGCGTCCAGTCCGATCGCGGCGGCGTCGGCGACGAGGTCGCGCCAGTCGGGGTAGCGGTGCTCGTTCGGCACGCCCGCGGCGTCGGCGAGCCGTTCGCGGCGGTGCGGCATCGGGTCGGCGACGGCCGCGACGGCGGCGCGGTCGGGGCGTTCGATCGCCCAGCGGCCGTACGTGCTGGAGCCGCGCGCGCCCGCACCGAGGATGCCCAGTCGGATTGCCATGTGGCTCAGCCTTTCTCCGCGCCTGAGGTGAGTCCCGTGACGAGCAGTCGCTGCGCCAGGAAGAACCCGGCGACCACCGGGACGGTGATCGCGATCGACCCGGCCATGAGCACTGTGGTCGGTACCGAGAACTCGGTGAGCTGCGCGATGCCGAGCGAGACCGTCCAGCGGTCGCGGTCGGCGACGAGGAAGAGCAGCGCGAACAGGTACTCGTTCCAGGCGATCATGAACACGTAGAGGGCGGTGGCGGCGACGCCGGGGAGGGCGAGGGGGAGCACGACGCGGCGGATGAGGGCGAGGCGGCCGCAGCCGTCGATCATCGCCGCTTCCTCTACTGAGGACGGTACAGCCACGAGGTAGGTGCGGAGCATGTACAGGGCGACCGGGACGGTCTGGGCGACGTAGACGAAGACGAGGCCGACGAGCGACCCGGTGAGGCCGATGCGGCTGAGCAGCACGAACAGCGGCACGGCGAGCACGATGCCGGGGAGGAGGTAGACGCCGAGGAAGACGACGTTCACGGCGTTGCGGCCGAAGAAGCGCAGCCGCACGGCCGCGTAGGCGCCGAGGACGCTGAAGAGGATCGCGAGCGCGGCGGTGGCGAGCGCGACTTGGAGGGAGTTCCACATGTTGCCGCCGAGGCCGTATTCGGCCATCGCGGTCGGGTACGAGTCGAAGGTGATCTCGTCGGGGATGAGGTTGAGCGGCTCGGAGACCACGGACTGGAAGGGCCGCAGGGAGAGCGAGATGCCGTAGAGCAGCGGCCCGGCGGTGACGGCGACCGCGACGGCGATGACGACCCAGCGGAGGGCGCCGAGGACCGCGTCCTCGGCGGTGAGGCGGGCACGCCGAAGGCGACCTGCACCTCTGGGCTGCGGGTGACGGGAACTTCCCGTGCAAGGCTCGCTCATGCCCGCTCCCTCTTGATCATCCACGCGTACACAGCGACCACGACCAGGAGCATCCCGGTCATGAGCAGCCCGGTCGCCGAAGCCGTGCCGATGTTCGCGCGCACCACCAGCTCCGAGTAGACCCGCACCGCCAGCACTTCGGTACCGCCCGCGCCGCCGGTGAGCAGGTAGATGTCGTTGAAGTTCTGGAAGGACCACAGGAACCGCAGCACCGCGAGCAGCGCCATCACCCCCGCGAGCTCGGGCAGCAGCAGGTGCCGGAAGATCCGCGTCTTCCCGGCGCCGTCGATCTGCGCGGCCTCCTCGATGTCCCCGGGCACCACTTGCAGTCGCGCCGTGATGAACAGGAACGCGAGCGGGAAGGTCTTCCACACCTCGAACGCGATCACGCACAACAGCGCGACCGGCACTTCGAGCGGCCCGAGGTCGCGGCTCGTCGTGGTGAGGAACGCGATCGGCTCGGCCCATCCGAGCCATTCGACGCCGACGGCGTTGACCAGGCCGTACCCGGGGTTGAGCAGTGTCTTCCAGATCGTGGCGGCCGCGACCACTGGCAGCACGTACGGCACGAGCACGAGCGCCCGGATCAGCCCGCGACCCCGGAAGGGCCGCCGCAGGGCGAGCGCGACCGCGAGTCCGACGAGCACCGCGCCGGCGGACGAGGCCGCCGCGTAGACCACGGTGGTCGTCGCGGCCGACCAGAACCGCGGCGAGCCCCAGACGGCGGCGATGTTCTCGCTGGTGAACACGAGGTTGTCGATGTAGAGGCGCGGGATGTCGACGAGCCGCACGTCGAGGAACGCGAACAGCGCGACCGCCAGGAACGGCAGCACCGCGAACAGGAGCACGACGATCACGGTGGGGCCCACCAGGAGCCGCCCGTGCAGGTCCTCACGGCGGGACATCGTCATCGGACGGCGGCCGCCGGGCACACGAACAGTCTTGCGGGGCGTCGGGAAAGGGCCCCCGGTTTCAACGGTGCCACCGGGGTCCGACACCGGATCGCGGACCGTGTTCGAACGCGGCCGTTCGGTCTCGCTCATCCGCCGAGGTCCTGTTGCGCCGCTTCGACACTCGCGGCCATGGCGGCCGCGACCTCGGCGGGCGGGGCGCCGTCGAACAGCGCCTCCGCCTCGGTGGCGAGGATGGTCTGGGAGAACACGATGCCGGCGAGTTCGGCGTCCGGGGTGCCCCAGCCCCAGCGCGTGAACTCCTCGGCTCCGGCGGCGAGCCGGTCGACCAGGGCCGGGCCGTAGATCTGCTCGATCGAGACCTCCTGGGTCTGGTCGTTGCCGAACGGCAGCGCCGACCACGCGTCCAGGTACTCATGGGACCCGGCCTCGGGGCCGGGCCGCACCGGGATGCGGCCCTCGGTCGCGGAGGCGAGGTTCTCGACGTACCCGTCGGTGAGCATGTACTTCACGAACTCCTTGGCGTCCGCGGTGTTCGCGCCCGCCGGGATGCCGTAGTTCGTGGTCTGCCCGTACTCGACGGGCGCCTCGCTCCCGGTGCCGGTGAACGTGGTCAGGTACGCGGTGTTCTCCGCGAGGAACCGCGGGTTCTCGGCGCATTCGGCGCAGGTCACGGGGTTGTCGACGTCGAGTCCGGCGACCTCGTCGACGATGTGGGAGGAGAACAGCACCATCGCGGCGGACCCCGAGAGATAAGCGGCCCGCGCGGCCTCGACGTCCACTTGCGCCGGTCCGGCCGCGGCGGCGAGCCGCTGGTAGTGGGCCAGGCCCTCGACGCATTCGGGCGAGTCGATCGCGACCGCGCCGTCCTCGGCGAGCTCGCAGCCGAACGGGAGCAGCATCGACTCGATGCCCTCCTGCGTGTACACGTCCCCGGGGGTCGTCCCGATCGCGATGCCCGCCAAGCCGTCCGAGTCGAGCGCTTCGGCGGCGGCCGCGATGTCCGCGACCGATTCGGGCGGCTCGAGCCCGGCGGCCTCGAACAGGTCGGTGCGGTAGGCGATGGTGTGGCCCCACCCGTCCGACGGGACCGCGTGCAGGCTGCCGCCGATCGTGACCATGTCCAGCGCCGCCCGGCTGAACGTGTCCGCCCCGAGCTCGTCCACGACCTCCTGCGGCGCTTGGTCGTCGAGCAGGCCCTGCGCGGCCCAGGCGGCGGTGCTCGACGGGTTGTGGGCGATCACGTCCGGCACGTCGCCCGAAGCGGCGGAGGTGACGAGGGTCTGCCCGGCCTGGTCCGGTTCGAGCGGGACCATCTCGACCTCGATGCCGGTGGCCTCGGTGAACGCGTCGATCACGGGCTGCTGCGCCGCGATCCGCTCCGGGGTGGTGTACGGCGTCCAGAAGACGATCGAACCGTCGCCTTCCTCGGACTCCTCTGGGCTGCAGGCGGATACGGTCAGCAGCAGCATCGAGGCCGCTACGCAGGTCGTCATTGTCCTCATAGCCGCTCCTAAGGGGCGAATCGGCGCGAACAGCGTCCAATCCGCACTATAGCGGCGATGTGTGGTCGCGCGGTACCCCTGCGTGTCGGTGAGCCGAAGGTTCGCGCAGCGATGCGGCGGTCAGCGCGAGCCGGTGGCCATGAGCTTGACGGCCGCCTCGGCCTCCTCGATGGTGGCGATGCCCTGGATCTGGTGGACGTCGTTGGAGCTGAGGCTGCTGTCGGTGACCTCGACCGACCGGCCGTCGACCATGATGTGCACGAGCCCGGGCCACCCGTCCTCCTCGGTGGCCGCGGTCGCGGCGGCGTTCCACGCCTCGACGCCCTCCTCGTCGAAGACCACGTACACCGTGGGCAGGCCCGCGGTCCCGTAGTCGTAATCGAGGTAGTCGACGTGCTCGGCGGTCACGATCGCCGGGGCGAGCCGCACTTCGGAGAGGACGCCGTCGACCCGGGCGCACACGTCGAGCGGTTCGGCGGGATCCGTGTCGGGGGTGACGGACTCGCCGCCGGTGGCGGGGTAGCGGGCCTCGCAGTCGGCGCTGTCGCCGTCGAGCGACGACTCCACCATGCGGAACTCGAGCTGCACGCCGTCCGCGACGGTCATGGCGGTGTCGCTCTCGGGCGGAGCCTCCCCCGCTTCCTCGGCCCCGCACGAGACGAGCGCGGGAGCGACGAGGAGCGCGACCATGGGCAGCAGTGCTTTCACGGGGATCGCCTTTCCGAAGGGTCCTCCAGAATAGACGGCGGCCCGGCCGGGGCGAGGACACGCCGTCCTGTCGGTGGCGGACTCTAGACTTCCCCGGTGATCATCTGGCTCGCCTCGTTCCCCCGCTCCGGCAACACCTTCTTCCGCATCGCGCTCAACCGCCTCTACAGCGTCCCGACCTATGTGGTCTACGACGTCGACGGCGTCGCCGCCCAGATCGGCACCGAGATCATGGACGCCCGCGACCGGCCCGCCGACTTCGCGGCGATGCGCGCCGCCGACGAGGTGCACTTCGTCAAGACCCACCGCCGCCGCGACGACCCCGTCATCGCCGACGAGGACCGCGCCATCTGCCTCGTGCGGGACGGCCGCGACGCCCTCGTCTCCTGGGCCCGCCTCTGGACCGCCCAGCACCAAGGCGAACCCGACTACGAGACCCGGTTCGCCGCAGAGGCCCGCGCGATGATCACCCGCCGCACCGGCGGCACCGGCGGCTGGGGCCAGAACGTCCTCTCCTGGCACCGCTCCGCCAGCCCCGCACCGGTCTGGGTCCGCTTCGACGACCTCATCGCGGACCCCGAGACCAGCGTCCGTGACGCCGTCGCCAAAGCCGCCCCCGGCCTCGCGCCCGCCTCAGCGGCCGCGATCCCCACCTTCGGCGAACTCCACGACCGCGAACCGGGCTTCTTCCGCTCCGGCACCACCGGCGCCCACCGCACCGAACTCCCCGACGACCTCCATGACCTGTTCTGGGCCCAACCGGACAACGCCGAAGCGATGCGGCTCAACAACTACCAGCGGTAACCCGGTGGCGCAGGGCCGCGAAGCCCTGCCAGACTGCGGAAGTGATCGATCTGCGCGTGCTCGCGCCCGACGACTGGCGAGTGTGGAGGAGCCTACGGCTCGCGGCGCTCGCCGAGGCGCCCGAGGCGTTCGCGTCGCGCCTCGCCGACTGGGAGGGTGACGGCGACCGTGAGAAGCGCTGGCGGTCGCGGCTCGCGATGCCGGGTGCGCACAACCTCGTCGCCGAACTCGCGGGGAGACCGGTCGGCATGGCGAGCGGCGTGCCCGCATCCGACCCGCAGGCCCGGGAGCTGATCGCGATGTGGGTGAGCCCCGGCGCGAGAGGCGCCGGCGTCGGCGACGCGCTCATCGCCGCCGTGACCCGGTGGGCCCGCGCGGAGGGTGCCTCGGAGCTGCGACTGGCCGTCTACAGCCACAACCTCGCCGCAGCGGCCCTGTACCGGCGCAACGGATTCGCCGACTCGGTGCCGCCGGGTCCGGAGCGGGTCGGCGAACGCGTCATGGCCAAGCCGCTCTAATCCGCCACGGGGGCAGGGCGGATCTGGTCGAAGTGGAGCGTGACCAGGACCGCCCCGCAGCCGGGGTCCGCTGCCGGATTGCCTAGGAGCAGAACTCGGCCGCGACCATTTCGGTGACGGCGTCGGAGACTTCCGGTGCGGCCGTGAGGCTCTGGTTGACGGTGATGGTGATCTGGTGTTCGGCCGCGTCGTCGGTGAAGGTGTAGGTCAGGTAGCCGACCGAGCCGCCCACGTGGCCCCAGATCGGTGTGCCGCAAGGTTCGCCGCTAGCGAGGCCGAGGCCGTAGCCGAATCCGGGGAACGCCGGGATGGTCGTCTTCATCTCGTTCAGCAGTTCGTCGCCGAGGAGGTCGCCGCTGAGGAGGGCTTCGAAGAAGCGGTTGACGTCGGCCTGGGTGGCGGCGATCGCGCCGGTGGACCAGGAGGCGGTCATGTTGAACGCCGTGAGGTCCGCGAGCGGGTCTGCTTGCGTCCCAAAGGCTTCGTAGCCGCGCATGGCCGGGGAGGGCAGGAGGGGGAACGCCCCGGCGAGGTAGGTGCGGTCCAGGCCGGCGGGAATCAGGATGCGTTCGCGCAGTTCGGTGGCGAGGTCGTGTTCGGTGACCGCTTCGATGAGCATGCCGAGCAGGATGTAGTTGGTGTTCGAGTAGTGGAAGTCGTCGCTGGGCGTCAGCGGATCCTGCGTCGCGATCGCCACGAGCGCCTCGGGTTCGTACCTCTCATAACGGTGCTCGGCGGCGGTCCGCGCGTCCGGCCAGAGGTCGTCCTCGTAGTCGGGGATGCCGCTGTTCTGCTGCAGCAGTTGGCGGATCGTGACGTCCTCCTCGTAGGGGAGGACGCCGGGGAGGTACCGGTCGACGGGCGCGTCGAGTTCGATCGCGCCCTCCTCGACGAGCTGCAGGACCATGGTCGCCGTGAAGGTCTTGGTGATGCTGCCGATCCTGATGCGGCCCTGCGGGTTCGGGGCCGAGCCGGTCCAGACGTTCCCGACCCCGGCGGTGCCGGTCCAGGTGCCGTCGTCGTTCTCGACGGTGACGACGGCGCCGGGCGCGCCCGCGTCGACGATCGCGTCCGTGAGCGCTTGGAGGTCGGGCCGCGCCGGGGCGGCCGCGGCCGGGGCCGCCGCGAACCCGACGGCGAGTGCTGCGGCGGCGCAGACCGCGGTCGACTTGACGGCGATGTCCTTGAGTTTCCCTGCCCGCCTGGCGGTTCGATGAGTCATTCCTCCGAGCCTCGTCGATCGGAGGCGCGGGTGCGATGCGGTCAGCCGGTCGATTCGGGGTGGGGCAGACCCCCGGCCGCGCCCCGGAGCCGGCTCGCCGCCCACGCCAGGACTCCCGACGCGAGCAGCACCCCGAGCAGCCCGGCGATGTGCAGGCCGATCCCCGGCGGCCTATCGGCCCTCCGCTCGCCCGCCCGCCACGTCAGCGGCGGTGTCAGCTCGGCGTCAGGGGCGTGTAAGCGCGGGCGCCCATAGTTGCTTCATCAACGAGGAACACCTCGACGACAACGCTTGAAGGAGCACCGAAATGACCGTCAACCTCACCGCCCAGGACGAGATCACCATCCGCACCGCCGCTCACGGCACCGTCTCCCTGCTGGCCGCCGCCGGGATCTCCGGTTCGGCGCACAAGGTCTCGACCGACGCCGCCCTGGCCCTCGTGGCCGCCACCGGCACCGTCGGGCACGTCGTCGCCAGCGCCAAGGGCGCCAAGCTCAAGGGCAAGTCCACGGCCGAACTCGCCGACCAGGTGTTCCCCGCGATCACCGAGTCGGTGCGGCTGCTCGAGGCCCAGGACCCGGCCGAGGCCGAGAACTTCCGCACCACCATCGGCGTCGTCATCGACGCCGCCGACCGCGCCCACAAGGGCGAGCCGAGCCCGGTCATGGCCGAGATGATCCGCAAGATCAACGAAGCCCTCAACGCCTGATCGAACGCTGCGCCGCCCCGCCAGGTCCGCCCGGACCGCGCGGGGCGGCGGCGTTATGCGCTTGAGCTGGGATTCCATCGTGCGTACTGTTGCGGGCGATGATGAACTCCGACAACGTGCTCTCCCTGCTCGCCGCGATCCGCGAGGCCGGCCTCGACGTGTGGATCGGCGGCGGCTGGGGCATCGACGCCCTCCTCGGCGAGCAGACCCGCCCGCACCGCGACCTCGACCTGATGCACCGGGCGGAGCAGGAGCGGCGCCTCCTGGACGTGCTCGGCGGCCTCGGCTTCGCCGAGACCCTCGACTGGCGGCCGGTCCGGTTCGTCATGTCCGGCCCGGGCGGTCTCGAGATCGACCTGCATCCGCTGCGGTTCAACGATGACGGCTCCGCCGAGCAATCCTCAATGGAGGAGAGTGAGCCGTTCCGGTACCCCGCCGACTGCTTCGTCACCGGAGCCATCGGCGGCAGGACCGTGCCGTGCCTGTCTGCGGCGCAACAGGTCCACTTCCACCAGGGCTACGAGCCGACCGAACGCGACCTCGCCGACATGGCGCACCTCCGCGGCGCCTTCGGCATCCCGACGCACTTCTGACGGCGGCGCTACCGCCGGTTCGACTCCGCGACGTAAGATCGCCTGCGCTTCTCAAACCCCTACAACCGAAGAGGCGAGCACAGTGGAAAAACCCCACGGCCTGGAACGCATGATCTTCTTCTCCGACGCGGTCATCGCGATCATGCTCACCCTGCTGGCACTCGAACTGCCCGTCCCCGAAGGCGACACCGCCACGGCCCTCTGGGAATCCCTCAGCGAGCACGGCGCCGCCTACCTCGCGTTCGGCATCTCCTTCGCCGTCATCGCCGCGACCTGGGTCGCCCACCACATGCTCTTCACCCACGTCCACCGCGCCGACCCGCCGCTCATCACCCTCAACCTCCTCGCCCTCCTCGCCTACGTCCTCGTGCCGTGGGCGAGCAAGACCCTCGCCGAGTCCACCGGCGGCGCCGGCGTCGCGCTCTACTCGGCCGTCATGGCCTTCCTCGGCCTTTCGATGCTGCTGGTCCTGCGCCATGTCCGCCGCGCCGGACTCCTCGGACCCGAGACGCCTGCCGCGGTCATCGGCGGCATCCGCGCCTGGACCGTCACGACCATGCTCATGTTCGCCCTCACCATCCCCGCCGCATTCTTCTTCGGACGGCCCGTGATGTTCGTCTGGCCCGTCGTCTACCTCGGCCTCCGTCTCGCCGCCGTCCTCTACACCCGCCAAGGCAGGCGCGCCACGGTTGAAAAGCACGTTGAAAAGCACGTCGAATAGCACGACGAAGGGCGCCGGCCTTGCGGCCGACGCCCTTCGCTTCGCTTTGGGGGACTAGATCATCGGGTGGCGGATGATGTTCTCTTCGCGACCCGGGCCCACGCCGACGACGCTCACCTGGGCGCCGCACAGCTCCTCGAGCCGCTCGATGTACGTCTGCGCGTTCGGCGGCAGCTCGTCGAACTTGCGGCAGTGGGAGATGTCCTCGAACCAGCCGTCGTGGTACTCGTAGATCGGCTTCGCGTGGTGCACGTCGGTCTGCGTCATCGGCATCTCCTCGACGCGCTCACCGTCCACTTCGTACGCGACGCAGATCGGGACGCGCTCGAGCTCCGAGAGCACGTCGAGCTTCGTCACGAACAGGTCTGTGATCCCGTTGACCCGCACCGCGTAACGGCCCAGGACCGCGTCGAACCAGCCGCAGCGGCGGCGGCGGCCGGTGGTGACGCCGTACTCGCCGCCCTTCTTGAGCAGGAACTCCCCGAACTCGTCGAACAGCTCCGTCGGGAACGGGCCCGAGCCCACGCGCGTCGTGTACGCCTTGATGATCCCGATCGACGTCGTGATCTTGTTCGGCGCGATGCCGGTGCCGACGCACGCGCCGCCCGTCGTCGGGTTCGACGAGGTCACGAACGGATACGTGCCGTGGTCCACGTCGAGCATCGTCGCCTGCGCGCCTTCGAGGAGCACGTTCTTGCCGGCTTCGAGCGCCTTGTTCAGCAGCAGCCGCGTGTCCGCGATGTACGGCTTCAGCCGCTCCGCGTACCCCAGGTACTCCTCGACCACGGCCTGCGGGTCGATCGCCTTGCGGTTGTACACCTTCACGAGGATCTGGTTCTTCTCGCGGAGGATCTGCTCGAGCTTGATCGAGAGGATCTTCGGGTCCAGGAGGTCCTGCACCCGGATGCCCTGGCGCGCCACCTTGTCCGCGTACGCCGGGCCGATGCCGCGGCCGGTCGTGCCGATGCGCGCCCCGCCCAGGTACCGCTCGACCACGCGGTCGAGCGCCCGGTGGTGCGGCATGATCAGGTGCGCGTCCGAGGAGAGCTTCAGGTTCGAGACGTCCACGCCGCCGGCGGTGAGCTCGTCGAGCTCGGAGATCAGGAACTTCGGGTCGACCACCACGCCGTTGCCGATGACCGGGACGACGCCCGGGGTCAGGATGCCCACGGGCACCAGGTGAATGGCGTACTTCGTGCCGTCAGGGGTCACGACGGTGTGCCCGGCGTTGTTGCCGCCCTGGTAGCGCACGACGTAGTCCATCTCGGCGCCGAGCAGGTCGGTGACCTTGCCCTTGCCCTCGTCGCCCCACTGCGTTCCGACGACCGCGATCGCTGGCATCTGCCCATCCTCCCGGGAAGTTGATCACCCGATTACCTGGTAAGCCTACTTGCATTCATTTACGCGGGGTCTCACCAGGCCTAAGCACTATGAATCGGGTCCCCGTCACACCGTAAGGTGGCGGCTGTGAACGTCGTCGTGTTGACACTCGTGGAAGCCAACTGCGCGAACCCCGGACCGCGCACACAGGCCCTGCACCTGGTGGACGAGCTGAAGGCGCGGGGCGCCGTCGTGCGCACCGCCGAGGCCGCCAAACCCGAGGAAGTCGACGAGGCGCTGACCGACCCGGACGAGCGGATCGTGCTCGCCGCGGACACGGACGAGCAGGTCAACGCCGTGATGGCGCGGCTCGTGCGGCAGGCGGTCCCGGCGCCGAGCAAGCGGCCCGAGGGGCTGCCGGACGGGCGCACGATCCCCGACCTCCCCCCGATCGCGATCCTGCCCTTGGCCACCGCGCCGGGCATCGTGGCGCGGCTGGGCCTGCCCGAGAAGCCGGCGGAGGTCGCCGCGGCCGTCACCGAGGGAGTGGTGAAACGCACTGATCTGCTGCGGCACGACGGCGGCGGCGTCGCCGTCGACGGCGTGCGGCTCGGCGGCGGGGACCGGCCCTGGCGCGGCGTGGTGAACATCGACGACGTGGTGCTGGCCGACGGCAGCGAGCACATCCTCGCGTGCGTGGTCGCGAACGCGGACGGGTACGCGGCGACGGACGACATGGTCCTGGCCGAGCCCGACCCGGCGGACGGGAAGATCGATGTGGCGGTCGCGGTGCCGGTCACCGTGGGGCGCTTGCGGAAGAAGCTGCGCATCGAGGTGCGGCGGGCGCGCGGGCGGGCCGTGGCCGTGCACCCGGAGGACTCGGTGACGTTCATCCAGGACGGGCTCGTGAGCGAGCTGGGGCGCAAGCGCACCTGGTGGATCGAGCCGGGCGCGGCGGGCTGGTACGCGGCGTCCTAGGGGCGCAAAGGGTTTGGGCGTTTCCTGGCGCTAGCCTTCAAAACGGACATTCGCAGCGCCCCCGGCAACAACCCTGACAGCGAGGTCCGACATTGCCGCGAAGTGCAAGCGCGGCTGCGGGCTTCAGCCGCGCGCCGGGTGTCGCAACGCACACGCTCGCGAGCGGTTTCGCCTGCTCACGCGCTCGCCGTTGAAACGTTTCGAGACCTCCGCCACTCACTCCAGGAACTTTGTAAGAGGGGTCGAAAAAGCTGGTCAATGAGGTTGCTGGCCACTGCGGGTTCCCGTAGCCTGGATGGCGCACCCAGTACCTCCCCCAGCGAAGGAGCACCCCGCATGGCGATCGTCTATGGCGGTGACTACAACCCCGAGCAGTGGCCCCGCGAGACCTGGGCCGAGGACATGCGCCTCATGCGCGAGGCGGGCGTCAACCGCGTCAGCGTCGGCATCTTCTCCTGGGCCCTCTTCGAACCCGAGGAAGGCCGCTACGAGTTCGGCTGGTTCGACGAGGTGCTCGACCTCCTGCACCGGAACGGCATCGAGGCCTGCCTCGCCACCCCGACCGCGTCCCCGCCGCCGTGGTTCGCCGCGACCTACCCCGAAGCGGTCATGGTCGACGCCGAGGGCCGCCAGCTGACGCACGGCTCCCGCCAGGGCTTCGACCCGTCTTCGGACGTCTACCTCGCCAAGGCCCTCGCGATCGCCGAGAAGATCGCCGAGCGGTACGCCGACCACCCCGCGGTCGCCCTGTGGCACCTCCACAACGAGTACGGCTGCCACAACGCCCGCTCGTACACCAAGGCCGCGACCGCGAAGTTCCGCACGTGGCTGCGCGACCGCTACGGCGACCTCGACGGCCTCAACGCCGCCTGGGGCACCGCGTTCTGGTCGCAGGCCTACTCCGCCTGGGACCAGGTGTACGCGCCGCTCCCGACCCCCACGATCCCCAACCCCGGCCAGGTGCTCGACTGGAAGCGGTTCTCGTCGTGGCAGCTCGTCCAGAACTACCGGGCCGAGGCCGCGGTCATCCGCAAGTACTCCGACAAGCCGATGACCACGAACTTCATGACCGGCTCGCACCCCGAGATCGACCTGTGGGAGTTCAGCGAAGCCGTCGACGTCGTCTCCACCGACCACTACCTGATCGGCGAGGACCCGCACGTCAACCTCGGTTTCGCCGCGGACTACGCCCGCTCGCTCGGCGCCGGCAGGCCGTGGATCCTCATGGAGCACTCCACCTCCGCCGTCAACTGGCAGGGCCGCAACCGCGCGAAGGCCCCGCGCGAGATGCTCCGCAACTCGTTCTCGCACTTCGCGCGCGGCGCGGACGCCATCATGTTCTTCCAGTGGCGGGCGTCGCGGCAGGGCGCCGAGAAGTGGCACTCGGGCATGGTCCCGCACGCGGGCACCGACTCCAAGATCTGGCGCGAGGTCTGCGAACTGGGCGCGCGCCTCGGCGAGCTCGCCGAGGTCGAGGGCTCGCGGGTGGACGCGGCGACCGCGATCCTGTGGGACTTCCCGAACGCGTGGGCGCAGGAGCACGAGGCGCGCCCGACGAACGAGTTCACCGCGCAGGGGATCTTCGACACGTATTACGCGGCGCTGTGGCGGGCGGGCATCACCGCCGACGTCGCCGAGCCCGAAGGCGACCTCTCGAAGTACCGGTTCGTGGTCGTCCCCGCGGTCTACCTGCTGTCCCGCAAGGGCGCGGAGAACCTGCGGCAGTTCGTGAACGGCGGCGGCACCGTGCTCGTCACCCCGTACTCGGGGATCGCGGACGAGACCGACACGGTCTACCTCGGCGGCTACCCGGGCGCGTTCCGGGACGTCGTCGGCGTGCGCAGCGAGGAGTTCTACCCGTTGATCGGCGGGACGGTCGAGCTCGCCTCGGGCGGGCACGGCACGATCTGGAGCGAGGCCGCCGAACCGGCAGGTGCCGAGGTCCGCGACACCTACGCGGACGGGACCCCGGCCTGGCTGGTCAACCGCTTCGGCGAGGGCACCGCGCACTACCTGACGACCTTCCCCGACGACGCCACGCTCGACCGCATCGTCGCCGCGGCCGCCGCCGACGCCGGGGTCGCGCCCGTCGCGGAGGCGCCGCTGGGCGTCGAGGTCGTGCGCCGCGCCCACGAGGACGGCCGGAGCTGGCTGTTCTGCATCAACCACACGGACGCGGACGCCACGGTCAAGGCGGCCGACGTGCTGATCGACGTCCCGGCCGGCGAGGTCGTCGTGCACCGCGAGCACGCGTAACCGCGCCGGACCCGAGCCCGCCCGGCACGACCGGGCGACATGCGGCGGCGGGAGGACGACGGCCAGTCTCGGTGCCGACGCCCTCCCGCCGTTTTCCGCGCCCCCCGGAAGACGAGTCGGATTCCGGTCTCCGGCCCTTGTCGGACTCCGCGCGTAGTGTTGCATCGGGGGTCCCCAAGTGTCCGATTTGCCCGGACCCTCCGTTCATGTTCGACCAACGGAACCCTAAGCGGCAGAAGGACACTCGCGTCTGCCCCGCCAGGCACCTCACTGTTCACCTAGACGGCTGTGGCCGTGCTCGCCACCTGATCGAAATCCGATCGTTATCTGGGTGAGGCATGCTGGTCAGCGCCCGCGCCGTCACCGCGGCTGGGCGCGTCAGTGGGGAACGGCTCAGACGGAGGTGGGGTGCAATGGCGGCGGAGTACTCGAGTTTCGTGGCCATCGGCGACAGTTTCACCGAAGGGGTGGGCGACCCCGATCCGGGCGGCGACCGCTACCGCGGCTGGGCCGACCTGTTCGCCCTCCGCGCCGCCGAGCAGTGGCCGGCCTTCGCCTACGCCAACCTCGCCATCCGCGGGCGCCTCTTCGACCGCATCGTCGACGAGCAGGTCGTCCCCGCGATCAAGCAGAGCCCGGACCTCGTCTCGTTCGCCGCCGGCGGCAACGACGCCCTCCGCCCCGGCTTCAACCCCGTGCAGCTCTCCACCCGCGCCCACGAGGTGGTCCGCCTCCTCAAAGCCTCGGGCGCCGAAGTCGTGCTCTTCACCTGCGCGGACATCACCCCACACATCCCGGGCATCGCGGTCCTGCGCAAGCGCTTCGTCGCCACCAACGACGCCTACAAGCGCGTCGCCAAGCGTCACAACGCGGTCCTCGTCGACCTCTGGAACGACAAGGCCTTCGAGGACCCGCGCCTGTGGTCCGAGGACCGGCTCCATCTCAACACCTTCGGCCACCAGCGCGTCGCCTACGACGTGTGCGAGGCCCTCGGCGTCGAGCCCGACCCGGCCTGGAGCGAGCCGCTGCCGCACATGCCCCGCCCGCGCCGCGAGATGAACGGCGTCCAGTGGGCCGGCAAGCACCTCGCCCCCTGGGTCAAGCGCCGTCTCACCGGCAAGTCCAGCGGCGACACCGTCGACCCCAAGCGCCCCGAACTGACCAAAGTGAAATGATGCCCCGCCCTACCCGAACCGAGGAAACCTGATGGGCCTGCTCTTCAAACTCCTGGCCGTCCTGGTCATCATCCTGACCTGCGCCTTCTTCTTCGGCCTGCTCTTCAGCAAGGGCCGCGGCAAGTAACGCCCCCGAGCGTTCCTCGCGATCTTCCTCCGCCGCTTCGGGGGTGGGCGTGGCGCTCCCGCGCACGACAGGGCATCATGGAGAACTGTGGGACTCCTCCAGCGTCTGTTGGGGCGCCGGGACACACCTGATTCAGTGCCAGATCCCGCCGCCCAACCTGAACCTGCCTCCGAGCCCGAGGCCGCGACCGAACCGGTCGCCTCCTCTGGCGCCCTAGACGATGCCGCCCCCGAAAGCAGCCCGGACCCCTCGCCGGAACCTGCGGAGGAGGACAGCATCGCTACCCAGGCGCCAGTGACCGGCCTGCGGCTCGTGCCCGCGCTCGAGCCCGAACACGAGCCGGAGCCCGAGCCCGCCGGCCCGATCCTCACGGCCGTGCCGGACCTCGAATCGGACCCCGACCTCGAGCCGGGAGCAGCAGCGGACCCGGACGGGGCCCCCGCGGGTTCTTCAGCGCCCGAACCGGAACCAGAGGCGGCGATCTTCGTGCCCGAGCGGCCCCGCCGCGAACTGCTCACATTGGACAAGCCGGTCCCGCCGCGCCCGCCGACCACCGGCCGCGACGAGATGATGCCGCGCATCGAGGACGACGAGTCCCTCGACATCGCCGGCTCGCCCCGCGCCGAACTGCGCGCCGCCGGGCTCGCCGTGCCGAAGATGCACCAGCTCGTGCGCCGCGGCGACACCGCCATGTGGGCCTTCGCCGTCCGGTCCTCCGAAGCCCTGCGCTGGTGGCTCGACATCCGCCAGTCCGCCGAGAAGACCGGCTGGATGCCCGTCCTCCTCGGCTCCGCCGAGGAGTGGCGCGACAACGGCGAGGCGATCATCCACGAGGGCGACGACGAGCTCACCCGCGCCGACGAGATCGACGCCGCCGAACTCCTGCACGACAAGGCCGCCGAGGCCGGCGAGCCCGCGCGCGGCGTCCCGATCCTGCCGCGCCGCGGCGACACCGACTTCGCCACGCCCCACGAGCAGCACGGCCTCCTCGGCCTCGTCAGGACCGACGCGGGCTGGAAGATCCCGGCCATGTTCCCGTGGAAGGGCTCCACGAACTGGGAGCTCTACGGCGCCGAGCACGCGGCCGTCCTGCACTCCTGGCACCGCCGCTTCGAGGCCGAACTGGTCGCCATGACCTACGACGTCATCGAGCTGTACGTGCCGCACCCGCCCAATGCCGAAGAGGCCCTTGGGGTCGCGAGCGAGGTCTACGCCTACTGCCCGGACCTCCTCGACTCCGGCGTGCCGACGCTCGAAGACCTCGCCGAGCACATGATCAGGTCGAAGGCCTGGTACTTCCGATGGACTTAGGTCCGACCGGCAACGCAGCCGGTGGACGTAGTCGCATTGCATCGAGCGGCGCGGCCGTCCGGCCCGCCCCCAAATTGACTCGCGGCCCGCAAGCCCACTCGGTGAGCTTGCGGGCCGGCTTCGTTCACCCGGTGAAGATCGTGCGGTCGCCGCCTTCGACCGGCGCGCTTCCCTTCGGGTGCAGCGGCATCGCCGCCCGCACCTCCCACCGGCCCGATCCGTCCGGGCCCGCCGACATCTCGCCGCCCAGCAGCCGCACCCGCTCGGCGATCCCCTCCAGCCCGCGCCCGCCGCCCGTCCCGCGCGAACCCTCACCGACCGCGTTCAGCACCTGCAACTCCAAGCGCGCGTCGGCGACCCGCAGTCGCACCTCCACCGCCTCGCCCGCAGCGTGCTTGAGCGCGTTGGTCACGCCTTCTTGGACGATCCGGTACGCCTCCCGCGACATCGCCGCAGGCACCGACTCGACCTCGCCGTCGACCAGCACCGCGAATGCGGTGCCCGCCTGCCGAACCCGGCCGCCGAGCCGCTCCAGGTCCGCGAGCGTCGGGGCCGCCGTCGCCACAGCCGGCTCCTCCCGCAGTGCCCCCAGAGCCCGGTCGAGGTCGTCCAGGGCCGACCGCGACGACTCCTCGATGGCCGACAGCGCCTCCCGCGCGGACTCCGGATCGGTCTCGAGGACCTGTCGCGCCACCGCCGCCTGGATCGTCGAGGTCGTCAGCGTGTGCCCGATGGCGTCGTGCAGCTCCCGCGCCAGGCGGTTGCGCGACGCGACCCGCAGCGCCTCCGCCTCGGCCGCCGCGAGACGCTCGGCCATCCCCGGCCCGAGCAGCCGCACCGCAAGTCGCCGCATGAGCGCCGCATACGCTGCGGCGCAATAGACCAGCACCAGCAACAGCCCCACCGCGACACCCCAGGTCCAAGCCCCGGCCAGGCCGGGCTGGACCGTCACCGGGACGAGGATGACGACCGCATCCCCGCCGTTCAGCCAGATCACCGGCAGCGCCACCCCGACCAGCGCCACCGCCGAGACGAACATGAGCGCCGCCCCCGCGAACACCCACGCCAAGAACCAGCCCGCCGTCGAGAACCGCCGCACCGCAACGGGTTCCGGAAGGCCCGCCCCGAGCAGCCGGTTCGCCGTGCGCACCGCGAACCGCCGCGAGAAGACCGGCAGACCGGACGCCGCGATCGCAACGCATCCGGCCGCAGCGAGCACCGGCCCGGGCACCGGGCCCGGCCAGACGAGCGCGACCGCGGCCGCGACCGGCAAGCCGATCAGGGCCGCGGCCACCGCGGCCGAAAAAGCGTGCGTCCAGCCCCGCAGGGCGGCCGGATTACCGAAGGGGTGCAGGAGCTGTCGCATGCGGTCGAGTCTCGCACCCGCGGCGGCCCGGCGACTCCCTCCGAAGGGGGAGACCGGATTCCCCACCGCTCGGGAGGCACGGGCCCCGCGCCGAGGCGAACGTTGGCCCCGACATCGTTTCGAGAAAGGAACACCCCCGTGGAATCCAGAACCAAAGGCGTCGTCGTCTTCATCGCGATCGCCTTCGGCACGGCCTGGGCCGGCATGTTCGGCGCTCCGCTGCTGTTCGGCCTGTCGCTGGTGAACCCCCTCGTCCAGTTGGCGGGCATCGCGTTCACGCCCGCCATCGCCGCGTTCATCGTGCGCAAGTGGGTCACCCGGGAAGGCTTCGCCGACGCCGGCCTGCGGCCGCGCCTCCGCGAGCACTGGCGCCTCTACCTGGCCGCGTGGCTCGGCCCGCTCGCCTTCGCCGCCGCGTCTCTCGCCGTAGCGGTCGCGGTCGGCCTGTGGGACTTCGACCCCGCCGCCCTCTCGCTCCTGCCGGGCGCGTCCGTGTGGGTGACGATCGCCGCGCTCCTAGTCCTGGTGGTCGTGCTGACGCCGATCTACTGGGGAGAGGAGTTCGGCTGGACGAGCTACCTGCGACTGCGCCTCTTCCCCGAACGCCCGCTCCTGTCCACGCTCGCCACCGGGCTCATCTGGGCGGTCTGGCACTACCCGCTCGCGTTCATGGGCTACATCGAGTTCGACAACGTCATCCTCGGCCTCGCCGTCTGGACCGTCTCGTTCATGCTCCAAGAGGTCATCCTCACCTGGCTGCGCCTGCGCAGCGGCTCAGTGTGGACCGCCAGCCTCGCCCACGCGGGCAACAACATGGTCTTCGCCCTCCTGATCGGCACCGCGCTCGGCGACGACCACCAGATCGCCGGGACGCTGCTCGGCATCGTCCCGTGCGCCGTGATCGCGCTGTGGCTCATGCTCAGCGGACGCGTCGCGTCGGACCGGCACACCGCCGCGCCGCTCGAACGCGAGCCGGTCGCCGCGCGCTGACCGCGTTCTCACTCCCGAGAGGGAGGCCCGCGCGACGGCGGGGTGGCATCATCGACCGGTGACCACCCCGCCGATCCGCGTCCTCATCGCCGACGACGACCCCTTGGTGCGCACCGGACTGCGCACCCTCCTCGCCGCCCAGCCCGGCATCGCGCCGGTCGCCGAAGCCGCCGACGGCAGCCAAGTGCTCCCGCTCGTCGAGGAGCACCGCCCCGACGTCGTCCTCATGGACGTGCGCATGCCCGACCTCGACGGCATAGCCGCGACCCGGCTCCTGCGCGAACGGCTCGCCGACCCGCCGCAGGTCCTCGTCATCACCACCTTCGAGAACGACGACTACGTCTACGACGCACTGCGCAGCGGCGCAGCCGGATTCGTGCTCAAACGGGCGGCCATCGACCAGATCGCGCTGGCGGTCAGGGTGGTCGCGCAGGGCGACGCGCTGCTGTTCCCCGAGGCGGTCCGCGCGCTGGCGGCGCCGCACGCCCCGCCGCCGGGGAACGCGCACGGCCCGGTGGCGCTGACGCGGCGCGAGGCGGAGGTGCTGCGGCTCGTGGCCGAGGGGCTGTCGAACCAGGCGATCGCGACGCGCCTGTTCCTGGGCCTGGAGACGGTGAAGACGCATGTGGGCAGCGTGCTCACGAAGCTCGGGGCGCGCAACCGCACGGAGGCGGTCATCGTCGCGTACGAGTCGGGTTTCGTGCGCCCGGGCGAGCGCCGCTAGGCGGGCTTGCGGCGGCTGGCCTCCATGCGCGGGGCGAGGCCGTCGAGGAAGCGGTCCAACGCGTAGCGCATCGCGTCGTGGCCGGTGAGGTCCCAGGCCTCGGGGTCGCTGAAGCGTCCGAGGTGCCGGTACCGGCCGGAGGCGACGGCGTGTTCGAGGTAGGGGGCCTGGGCGCGCCACCAGTCCTCTTCGGCGGTCTCGGGCCGCTCCTCGGCGCTGTCGCGGATGAGGTACTGGCGGGCGGTGCCGGTGACGATGTTCATCACGGCGGTGGTGGCGAGGTTGATCTCCTTGTCGGGCAGGTCGTGCGCGGCGAACGCGGCGAGCACGAAGTCGTAGCCCGCGAGCGAGTCCGGGCCGAGCACGGGCCGCTTCTGGTTGATCTCGAGCAGCCACGGGTGGTCGCGGTAGACCTCCCAGGTGCCTTCGGCGACGAGTTCGAGGCCGTCGCGCCAGTCGAGGGTGCCGAGGTCGGGTGCGCCGGATCCGATGCGGGAGAGGCGGTCGACCATGAGGTCGATGAGTTCGCGCTTGCCCGGGACGTACCGGTAGATCGTCATGGCGCCGACGCCGAGTTCGGCGGAGACGCTGCGCATGCCGAAGCAGCTGCCTTCGCGGTCGGCGACCGCGATCGCCGCCTCCACGATCCGTTCGACGGTGAGCTTCGGCTTGGGCCCGGGCTTGCTGTGCTGCGGCCCGAATTCGCGCCAGAGCAGCTCGAGGCTTCGTTGGGGGTCGCCCGCCCCCGTCTGTGGTGTCGCCATAGGGGCCTCATCGTATCGCGCTTGCTAACCGGGTACGGTGTATGCTATTACTGGGTACAACGTACCCGATTGAAGGGCGACCGTCCATGGGAACCACCACCGTCGAGGCCAGCAACCTCGGCAAACGATTCAAGGGCACCGCCGCGCTCGACGGCTTCGACCTCACCGCCGAGGCCGGGACCGTCCTGGGGCTCCTCGGCCCGAACGGCGCGGGCAAGACCACCACCGTCCGCATTCTCACCACCCTGCTCGGGTTCGACACCGGGCGCGCCGCCGTCGCCGGGTTCGACGTGGCCCGCGACGCCCGCCAGGTGCGCCGCCGCATCGGCCTCACCGGCCAGCAGACCGCCGTGGACGACCTCCTCACGGCCCGCCAGAACCTCGTCCTCTTCGGGAAGCTGTTCCGGCTCACCAAGACCCGCGCGGGCGAGCGGGCCGATGAGCTCCTCGCCCAGTTCGGCCTCGCCGACGCCGCCCACCGCCAGACCAAGGGCTTCTCCGGCGGCATGAAGCGCCGCCTCGACCTCGCCGCCAGCATGATCCTCGCCCCGCAGGTGCTCTTCCTCGACGAGCCGACCACGGGCCTGGACCCGGCCGGGCGGCGCGAGGTCTGGGACGCCGTCGAAGGCCTCGCCGCCGACGGCACCACCGTCGTGCTCACCACCCACTACCTCGACGAGGCCGACCGCCTCTGCGACCGCATCGCCGTGATCGACCACGGCCGCAACCTCATCGACGACACCCCCGCCGGGCTCAAGCGCCGCATGGGCGCCGACCGGCTCGAGATCGTCGCCGCCGACCCCTCCGACCTGCCTGTCCTGCAGCAGATCGTCGAAGCGGTGGCCGACGGCGAGACCGCGCTCGACGAAGGCGCCTCGAGCGTCTCGGCGCCCGTCTCGGACCCGGTCGCGGCCCTCACCGCCGCCGCGACCGCCTTGCAGGACAAGCGCCTCACGGTCGCGGACATCGGCCTGCGCCGCCCCACCCTCGACGAGGCCTTCCTCGAACTCATCGCCAAGGAGGACCAGTGACCGCCACCCTCGCCCCGCTCCCCGACGAGACCTTCATTTCGCGTCTCAAGTGGACACTGCACGACTACCGCGCCATCGTCGGCCAGGAGTTCACCCACCTGGTGCGCCAGCCCGCGAACTTCGCCTGGGGCCTCGGCTTCCCGATCGTCATGGTGCTCCTGTTCGTGTACGTCTTCGGCTCGGCCATGGACGTCACCGGCGAGGGCGCCGGCGTCGACTACGTCGCCTACGCCATGCCCGGCATGTTCGCCATGACCATCGCCTTCGGCTTCACCAGCACCGCCTGGGCCGTCGCCGAGGCCAAGGAGAAGGGGTTCATCGACCGCGTGCGCTCGATGCCCATGGCCTCCTCCGCGGTCGTGGTGGGGCGCAACATCGCGGACACGATGCACGCCGCCGTCGACCTGGTCGTGCTCGTCCTCATCGCCCTCGCCATCGGCTGGCGCTCCGGCGGCACGCTCACGGAGACCTTGGGCGCCTTCGCGATCCTGCTGTGGCTGCGGTTCGCGCTCATCTGGGTGGGCGTGTGGACGGGCCTCCTGGTCAAGAGCGTCGAGCAGGCCGGGAACCTCTTCGCGATCGCGTTCCCGTTCGGCATGGTCTCCTCGGTGTTCACCCCGCCCGAGCTCATGCCCGGCTGGCTCGGCGTGATCGCCGCGTGGAACCCGGTGTCCGCCACCGCGACCGCGATCCGCGACCTCTTCGGCAACCCGAGCGCGGTCGGCGACTCCTGGCCCGAGCAGCACGCGCTCCTCGCCGCGATCGTCTGGCCCGTGGTCATCACCGCGATCTTCCTGCCGCTCGCCGTCCGCAAGTTCCAGAACCTCGGCCGGTAGCCGCGAACACCTGAGGGAAACAGGAAGGGGTCCGCGCCGTCCGGCGCGGGCCCCGTTCGCATTCCGGACTCCTCGCCGCAATCCCCGCGAAACGCGTTGGCATCGAAAATCTCGCCTGTCTCAATTTGATATCGAAGTTCACCGCGATGCGGGAGCGATTCCACCGCTGTGCGTGTTTTCTGGCTTTTGCAAGGGCGCCAAAGGGGGCCAATCCGGAACTCGGTGTTCTGTGTCGTCCGTCGCATTGCGATAGCTTGAAACGATGCGAGGCCGCGCTCTCACGCGCGGCGACCCCGCACGCACTCGCGTCCTCGCGCACCGGCATCCGGAGCGTTCTCGCTGGGAAGGCTCCTCACGGTCTGTGGTCGGAACCCGACACGCGCAGGCCCGCCTAGAAATGACCGCGCCCCCTAGGCGTCGCCGGTCGGACGCGAACGCCCTCCCTCCAGGCGTTCGACGCCCCCTCCGGCTTTCGACGCGGCGCGTCATCCCTCGAATCGAAAGCAGCACTGAAATGACCAAGAGGCGACATCTCCCCGCGCTCTTCGCCACGGCAGCCCTGGCCACCGCCGCGGCCTGCACCGACGACGAGAACCCGGACGCGGGAGGCGACGACGAGTTCCCGCGCGACGAGACCCTGTACTCGACCGGCACGGCCTGGGGCCCGCCCGGCGACTTCAACCCGATCTCGGCCGGCGGGGTCACCGGCCTCAACGGCCTCGGCTACGAGTACCTGTTCCTCTTCGACACCGTGGAGCAGCGGCTCACCCCGTGGCTTGCCGAATCCGGCGAGTGGACGGGAGAGCGCGAGTTCGAACTGCGCCTGCGCGAGGGCGTCACATGGAGCGACGGCAAGCCGTTCACCGCCGAGGACGTCGTCTTCACCTTCGAACTCGGCAAGATCGACGGCGTGCCCTACGCGAACGTGTGGGATTGGCTGGAGGAGGCCTCGATCGTCGACGAGCGCACCGTCAGGTTCCGCTTCTCCGACGCGCGCCAACAGGAATGGGACAACTTCCTGTACACCCACGTGATCGTCCCCAAGCACGTGTTCGAGGCGTACACCGCCGACGAGCTGCTGAACGGCCCGCTCGACACGCACCTGGTCGCCACCGGCCCCTACGCGGTCCACAGCTTCGACGACACCCGCGTCGCGTGGGTCAAGCGCGAGTCCTGGTGGGCCACCGAAGCGCTCGGTCTCGAAGTCCGCCCGAAGTACATCGTGGACCTTGTGACGCTCGGCAACGCCGACATCCTCAACATGCTCATCGAAGGCCGCCTCGACCTCGCCAACAACTTCATGTCCGGCATCGACGACTTCCTCACCGGCGACCCCGAGCTCACCACCTACTACGACAAGCCCCCGTTCATGGCCCCGGTCAACACGGCCATGCTCATCCCGAACACGACCCGCGAACCCCTCGACGACCCCGAACTGCGCCGCGCCATGGCCTTCGCGATCAGCCCCGGCCAGATCGTGGACGCCGTCTACGGCGGCATGGTGAGCGAAGCGCACCCGACCGGACTCCTGCCGATCTGGGAGCGCTACTACGACGAGGCGGCCGTGGACGAGTTCGGGTTCGTCTTCGAACCGTCCAGCGCGGTCGAGATCCTGGCCGCCGCCGGGTACCGGGACGAGGACGGGGACGGCTTCGTCGAGACCCACGACGGCGAGCCGTTCGAGCTGCAGCTCGTCGTCCCGGCCGGCTGGACCGACTGGGAGGCCGCCGCCCTCTCCATCGCCCGCGACCTCAGCGACGTCGGCATCAAGACCACCGCGGTCTTCCTCGACGCCGCCGAGGTCGACACGACCCGCGAGAGCGGCGACTTCGACCTGCAGATCAACAACCGCAGCGGCCTCACCAACTCGCCGTGGAGCCACTTCCGCCACCTCTTCGAGCTCCCGGTCCGCGACACCCAGCGCCTCGCGAACTTCTCCCGCTGGGAGGACGAGAACGCTTGGGAGCTCACCCAGGAGCTCGCGACCCTCGCCACCGACGACCCCCACTACCCCGAGGTCATCGCCGAGCTCGAGCGCATCGCCATGCGCGACCTCCCCGCCATCCCCATCTGGTACAACGGCGCCTGGTCCCAGGCCTGCAACGCCGTCTGGACCGGCTGGCCGACCGGCAACGACGGCGAGGCCGGCACCTACCCCAGCTTCTGGAACGAGATGTGGGGCCTCGGGGCCGTCAAGATGCTCACCGAGATCCGAAGAGCCGAATAACGACCAGACGTGCCCGCGCCGCCTTGGGCGGCGCGGGCCGCCGGCGCGTTCGTGGAGGCGCGTTGGCTAGAGTCCGTGCCGGAAAGGGGTGGAACGTGGACGGATCGACCGATGTGGACCTCGCGGCGCAGCTCCGGCCGGTGCTGGCGCTGGCGGAGGAGCAAGAGCGGCTGGGCGAGGCGCTGGACCGGATGGAGGACGCGACCGGCCCGGCGGCCCTGGAGGAGCGGGAGGCGGTCGAGGAGCGGTTCGCCTCCCTCGATGAGGAGATCTGCCGCGCCACCGCCAAGGCCCTCAAGGCGATCGGGCTCTGGCACGGAGCGGCGATGATCGACGCGGGGCTGGCGGTCCCCCACGAGGTCTGGGCCGGTCTCGTCGAGCAGTACCCGCCGTACCCGTCGGCCGTGCCCGACCTCGAACTCAGGCCGCGCCGGTCCTGGAGGGCCTAGCGGTCCCGCACGAACAAGGTCGGGCCCGCACCGCACCCGAAAGCGGTGCGGGCCCTGTCTTCTTCCTCCCGGCTCCGGGGGAAAGCGTTACTGCCAGCCGACCCAGGCGGTGGATGCGTAGTCGCCGCCGAGATGGTTGGCCTGGAGGCCCGCGTTGGAGAGCGTCCAGAGCTGGTCGCCGATCACCAGCGTGCGCAGGACCTGGGTGTTGTACGGGTCGGCGCCGGCATCGCTGTGGTCGATCCAGGCGGCCTCGGTGAGCGTGTCGGCGCCGACGTCCAGGACGACCACGCCGGACCCGTACTCCATGTCCCAGTCCGAGACCGGGATGACCGCGATCGCGGCGTCCTCCCAGTAGAGGAATGCGTGCGGGTCCCACTGGACCGCCGAGTCGGCGCCTTCGCGGTGGTACTGGTCAAGCATCGTGGCTTCGCTTGCGGCAGTGTCGAACAGGCTCACCTGGAGACCCGTGGTCTGGCCTTCGGCGGTGGCCTCCTGGCCGACGCCGAGGAGGCGGTCCGGGCCGACCGGGTGGAGGTACCCGGAGTAGCCGGTGATCTTGAGTTCGCCGGTCACCACCGGATTCGCCGGGTCGGAGAGGTCGATCGTGTAGAGCGGGTCGGTCTGGCGGAAGGTCACCACGTACCCGGTGTCGCCGATGAAGCGCACGGCGTAGATCTGCTCGTCCACACCGAGATCGGTGACCGACCCGGTCTCCTCCAAGGCGTCGTCGCCGACCGCGAACACCGTCACCGTCGACTTCGACGGCTCGCTCGGCTCGTCGGGCGCGACCTCCCAGGCGCAGTCGTTCCACACCCCGCAGTTGCCGCCCGAAGCCTGCTCGGTGGTCGCGACCCGCAGGTGGCCGTCGTACTCGCTCAGCGAGTACTGGTTGAGCAGCGTGCCCGGCACGGCGGCCTCGCCCGCCAAGCGCGCCTTGCCGTCCGCGAACACGAACCGGTAGATCTCGCTCTCGGCGTTCGTCTCGTCCTCGCCCCACGCGTAGTCGTAGTGCGCCAGGTAGAGGCTGTCCGTCGTGCCGTGCACGGTGGAGCCGTCGACCATGACGGTCTGCGGCGAGGCCTCGGTCCAGTCGCCGTCCGCGGGGAGGGCGAGCACGCTCACCGAGGCGCCGGTGAACCGCTCGGGGTGCGCGATCTCCGCGCAGTCGACCTCGTGCGCCTCGCCGTTGACCTCATAGGACGGCAGCCAGTCTGAGAGCTCCGTGTCCCGCACGGCCTCCGCGATGTCGTCATCGGAGACGTCGCCGCTCCACAGCTGCTCCCACACCGGCTGGATCTGCGGCTGCGAGCCGATCGCCAGGCGCACTTCGCCGTCCACGAGCCGGGCGTCCACCATGGACCCCTCCATCGTGAACGTGTCGAGCACGTCCAGCGAAGCGGGGTCGAGGCGTTCGAGCCGGAACTCGCTCACGTACTCGTCGCCGTCCTCGACGCTCAAGGCGGACATGAGGAGCAGCTCGTCGTCGCCGAGGAACAGCTTGTGGTCCCAGGCCTCGTCGGCGATCGCGCGCTCGGCCACGACCTCGCCCGAGCGGGTGTCGACCACGCGCACGGCGTCGTAGTCGACGACGCTGTAGATGAACGTGCCGTCGGTCTTCACGATGTCCGGTTCGTCAACGCCCGCAACAGCGTTGTTGGTGCCGGAGAACGCGTCGTCGCTCGCGGCCTGCGGTTGGGACTCGGTGCTGGCGGCACCCGAGTCGGCGGCGAATTCCTCGTCGCTGCGGAGCAGTTCGTTGGGCTCCCAGTTGCTGAACGCGGTGATCGCGGCGTCCTGGATCCCGGCGAGCGCGTCGTCGCAGGAGTCGAACGCGGCGAGCTGCGCCGAGACGGGAACCCAAGGGGGCGCGACGAAGGCGTCTTCGTCGGGGGCTTGAGAGGTGCACGCGCTCGCGGTGGCGACCGTCGCCGCCGCGGCGCATGTGATGAGGAGTCTGGTCTTCATGCTCCTCGGACGCCGGGGCGTCGAGAATGGTTCCCGCCGAACATGCGACAGGCCCGGAGGCGTCCCGGTCACGGCGAAGCTTGCGAGCCGTAAATCGGCAGGGCGCTCTCGGGCCCGTCTGGATTCGGCCGGTATCACCCCTTGGTGCCGCCCGAGGTCAGGCCGCTGATGAGCTGGCGTTCGGCGAACGCGTAGAAGATCAGCGCCGGGAGCATCGCGAGCATGACGTACGCGAGCACCTTCGCCGTGTCCGACGAGTACTCGCCCTGGAACTGGGTCACGCCGAGCGGCAGCGTCTGCCACGTGGGCTTGGTGAACACCACGAGCGGCAGCAGGTACGAGTTCCATGAGCCGACGAGCGCGAGCACGGACACGGTGGCGAGCACCGGCCGCGACATCGGCAGCAGGATCTGGAGGAAGAACCGCCAGGGCCCGGCCCCGTCGATCGTGGCGGCCTCCTCGACCTCGCCGGGGATCTGCCGGAAGAAGCTGCGCAGGATGATGATCGTGAGCGGCAGGCCGAACGCGGCCTGCGGCAGGATCACGCCGAACGGGCTGTTCAGCATCTCGAAGGTGCGCAGGATGATGAACAGCGGCAGCACGGCCACCGCGAACGGGAACATCATGCCCGCCGCGAACAGCGTGAAGAGGCCCTCGCGGCCCCGGAACTCGAAGCGCGCGAACACGTACGCGACGGCCGCGGCGGCGGCCACGACGATGAACGTGGACGCGACGGCGATGAACACCGAGTTCCCGAGCTGGCGCCAGAAGGTGGCGTCGACGAGGACGTCCGTGTAGTGCTGCCAGTTCCAGGGGTTCGGCAGGCCGAGCGAGTTCTCACGCAGCTGCTCGTTGTCCTTGAACCCGCCCAAGAGGGCGAAGAGGATCGGCGTGGCCACGAAGATCGCGGCGGCGAACGCGGCCGCGTAGAACCCGGTGTTGCGCAGCAGCTTCCCGCGCTTGGTGGTGACGCTCATGCCCGGCCTCCGTTCGTAAGGGAGCCTTGGAGGTCGCGGCCCAGCACATACCGCTGGTAGATGAGGGCGAAGACGAGGCTCACGAGGAACATCGCGATCGACAGCGCCGAGGCGTAGCCGATCTGGTTGCGCACGAAACCCTGCTCGTACATGGTGATCGCGAGGGTCTCGGACGCGTGGAACGGCCCGCCCTTGGTGAGCACGTACACGAGGTCGAACAGCTGCACGGTGCCGATCACCGAGAGGAACACGGTGATGCGCACCGTGGGGCCCATGAGCGGCACGGTGATGTACCGGAACAGCTGCCCGCCGGTCGCACCGTCCACTTTGGCCGCCTCGTACAGCTCCTCGGGGATGTTCTGGCGCCCGGCCAAATACAGGATCATGTGGAAGCCGAAGAACTTCCAGGTGAGGATCCCGAACAGCACGAAGACGACGAGGCCCCGATCGGAGAGCCACCCGATGCGGTCGTCGAAGCCGAGCCCGGCGAGCAGCGAGTCGGCGAAGCCGCGGCGCGGCGAGAAGATCAGCGAGAAGAGCACGGCCGTGACGGCCTCAGTGAGGATGTACGGCACGAAGAACAGCAGCCGGAACGCCGTCCGGCCAGGGAAGTTCTGGTGCAGGAGCATCGCGAGCCCGAAGGCCAGCGGCAGCTGCACGGCGATCGAGAGGACGGTGATGAGGCCGATCCTCCACATGTCGCCGAGGAACACCTCGTCCCCGATGAGCGTCTTGAAGTTCTCCAGGCCCACGAAATCGGTGGGCAGGCCGCCGAGCCCGTTCCAGCGGAAGAAGGCGGTGTAGGCCGCGAACAGGACGGGGAAGAGCACGAAGAGGACGAAGAGCACGAGGGCCGGGGCGATGAACACCGTCAACGTCGCGGCGCCGGGGCGTCGCCCCCTCCGCTTGGCGCGGGGAGCGCCCCCGGCGCCGGCGGGCTTCGACGACGCTTGCGAGTCGTCGATGCGCACCGCCGGCGCCGGGGGCTTGGAGTTCACTGAACTCACTGCTCAGCCGCCCAGGCCTCGTTGACCATGGCGACGAACTCCTCAGGGGTGAGCTCGCCGAGGATCAGCCCCTGGGAGGCGTCGTTGACGGTGCTGCCGATCGCGGGCGGGTACGCCTGGTCCAGGTAGAGCTGCGTGGCCGTCGCGGAAGCCATCGCGTCGATGACCATCTGCTGCTCGGCGTTCGGCTCGGGCACGACCGCCTCCGGGTTCGCAGCCACAGTGGACATGTTGCCGTCCTTGACCACGCGCGCCTGGTTCTCCTCCTCGAGGAGGTAGCACATGAAGTCCTCGACCTCGTCCGGCGCTTCGGCGCTGGCCGCGAATCCCCCGCCGCCGCCGAGGAACTCGGTGACGGTGCCGGGGCCGCCCTCGACGGCCGGGAACGGGAAGAAGCCGAGCGCGTCGCCGGGGCCGTCGGTGCCGGAGTTGTCGCGCTGGGCCTGCGGGGCCCACTGGCCCATGAGCTCCATGGCCGCGAGGCCCTCGCCCATGACGGCGGCCTCGCCGTCGGTCTTGTCGTAGGGGGCGGACTCGAAGCCCTCCTGGAACGGCTCCATGGCCGCGAGGTCGGCGAGGAGCTGCCCGGCCTGGACGAACGCGGGGTCGGAGAAGTTCCCGGCGTCGGCCCCGGCCTGGAGGCCGTCGAGCCCGGCGAGGCGCATCACCAGGTACGTCCAGTAGTAGTGGATGGGCCACTTGTCGCCGCCGCCGAGCGCGATCGGGGTGACGCCGGCGTCCTTGAGGAGCTGGACGTCGGTGATGAACTCGTCCCAGGTCGCCGGGGGCGCGGTGATGCCGGCCTGGGCGAAGAGGTCCTTGTTGTACCAGAATCCGACGACGCCCTGGTCGTACGGGACGGCGTAGAGCTTGCCGTCGATCGTGTAGGCCTCCAAGGCGATCGGGTTGACCTTGTCGAGGCAGGGGAGGCCGGAGACGTCGCGGACGAGGCCCGCTTCGACCTGCTCGGCGAGGACGCCGCCGCCCCAGGTCTGGTAGAGGCCGGGGAGGTCGCCGGCCTGGGTCTGGGTGGACATGCGGGCCTTGAAGTCCTCGTTGAGGATCGCCGAGACTTCGACGGTGCTCCCGGACTCCTCCGACCACTCGTCGGCCATGGCCTGCCAGGTGGACTTCATCGGGTCTTCGTTCTGGATGTGCCAGAAGGTGATGTCGGCGTCGCTCTCGCCGCTGTCGCCGCACGCGGCGGCGCCCAGTGCGAGCATGGCGGCCGTGCCGGCCGCGACCAGTGCTCGAGGCCGGAATAGGGGATTTCGCATCGTCGCTCGTCCTCTCGAGGGATGGAGAGTGTCCGAAACTTTCGGAGTGAAGTATCGGAAATTATCGATGCGGCCATACTACCGGTGACGGTTTGGAATGTGAAGAGGGTCTCTGTTACCGCTCGCAGTGCCGCACGCGACAGCATCGACGCAGCTGAATGGCTTGGGGGCGTGGAGAAGGGGGAACGCGGAACGGCCGCCCCGGTGCACCGGGACGGCCGTGAGAACTCGGAGCGGGTGACGAGAATCGAACTCGCCTCTCAACCTTGGGAAGGTCGCATTCTACCAATGAACTACACCCGCGAACTCTGGCGAACAGAGCCGATCGAAGTATACAAGGCCGCGGGGGGGGGGGGGGGGGGGCCCCCCCCCCCCCCCCCCGCGTCGAGCCGGGGGCTAGAACTCGGCGAGCTTGGCCTGGATGTCGTCGTACAGGAATCCGACGTTGGCGTACACGCCCGGCTTCCCGGCCTCGGCGCAGCCCTCGCCCCAGCTGACGATGCCGACCAGCACGCCGTCGGCGGAGACGAGCGGCCCGCCCGAGTCGCCCTGGCAGGAGTCGACGCCGCCGGCGGCGAGGTCGCCCGCGCAGATCATGGTGTCCGCGTCGAACCCGGAGCCGTAGGCGCCGGCGCAGTCGGTGTCGCCGACGTAGGGGACGTCGACCTTGAGGAGGTCCTGCGAGCCCGAGCCGGACTCGGTGGTGCCCCAGCCGGCGACGGTCAGGGTGCCCCAGTCCTCGGTGTCGGACTCGGCGAGCGGCACGACCTCGGCGCCGGCGATCGGCTCGGCGAGCTTGACGAGCGCCCAGTCGTTGACCATGCTCCCGCCGTCGAAGCCTTCGGCCACATAGAGGTCGGCGACCTCGTAGACCTCGGTCTGGGTGATGTCGTTGCTGCCGTGGCGGACCACGAAGTCCGAAGGGGCCGAGCCCTCGGTGCAGTGGGCCGCGGTGAGCACGACGTCCTCGGCGACGAGCTGGCCGCCGCAGAAGTTGAACGACGGGTCGTTCGCGTCGGCCAGGGCGACGATGTAGGGGAATTCGCCTTCGGCGGCGGGTTCGCCGCCGATGATCTTGGCTTCGAAGTCGTTGCCGCCGTTGTCGTCGGCGTAGGCCCCGGTGGCGCCGAGGGTGAGCGCGGTGGCGCCGAGTCCCGCCGCGACGGCGGCCCCGATCCGGGTGAGGGTCTTTCTGCGGTTCTGCACGCGCAGGTCCTTTCGAGTTGGGTGGTTCGAAAGCGGCGGCCGGGAAATGCCGCCATCCCGTGACCCTACGGGAAAAGCCCTCATATTCATATATTCCCGGCACGACCGGTATTTCAGTGAATACACCCTCAATTGCTGACGTGTAGACCTAATAAGGACACGGGACCGCTAAAAGTCCTTTTCGGTCTGCTGCGTCGATGCACTGTGGAGGAGGCGAGGCGGGGCCGGACTTTCGCGTCGCGTCCGACCCCGCTCCGCACCGCTATTCGTTGACGCTCAGCTGCGCGACCGCGATCGCGATGTCGTCGATCTGGGCGCCGACGCTGGCGTAGACGCCGGCGTCGGGCTCCGCGAAGCAGTCCGACCCGAAGCTGACGAGGCCGGCGAGGACGGTCTCGCCGTCGACCTCGGCCATGAGCGGCCCGCCCGAGTCGGCCGGGCAGGCGTTGACCTCGGCGCCCGGTTCGAGGACGCCCGCGCACATCTGCGTCGCGGGGAAGAAGCCCCAGTCCTGGGCCTGGGCGAGCTCGCCGCATTCGGCGTCGCCGATGGAGGGCACTGCGGCCCAGCGCAGGTCGGGCGAGGTGCCGGTGTGGCCGGTGACGCCCCATCCGGCGATCTGGAATTCGGTCCAGTCGTCGTCGTCCGAGGCGGCGAGCGGGAGGGTCGCGGCGTTCGGCACGGGTTCGGCGAGTTTCAGGACGGCCCAGTCGTGTTCGAGCGCGTGGTCGTAGCCTTCGGCGACGAGCCATTCCTCGACGGCGTACGTGTCGGTCTCGGCGTGGGTGACGTCGCCGTGGCGGACTTCGATGTCGGCGGCCGCGGTGACGTCGTCGAAGCAGTGGCCCGCGGTGAGCACGAGGTCGTCCTCGATGAGCGTGCCGCCGCAGTAGTGGGCGTCGTCCTCGGTCCAGGTCAGCGAGACCATCCACGGGAACTGGCCTTCGTCCGCGACGTCGCCGCCGACGATCCTGGTCTCGAGCTCGTCCGCCGGCTCCTCGGCGAGGGCGCCGGTGGTGCTGAGGGCGAGTGCGGCGGCGCCGAGTCCGGCGGCCGCGGCCGCGCCGATGAGGGCGGTGCGTTTCCTGTTGGTGCGCAAATCGGTCCTTTCAAGAGTCGGCGAAGGGCCGGGCGGGCTGCGTGTCGCGCGGCCCGCCCGGCCCCGTCATGAGTGCGGTGCGAGAAGCAACCAGTGGGCCGCCTGCCATGCGGCCCTCATGGTGTGGAGGTGCTACTCCGCCCAGCCGGCGAGGACCTCGTCGATGGCGTCGTTGAAGTCGGCGACCTCGCCGTACACGCCCGGGTTGCCGGCTTCGGCGCAGCCGTAGCCCCAGCTGACGATGCCGACGAGCACCTGGGTGGGCTCGTCGCTGTCCTCGTCGGTGGCGGGGGACATGATCGGGCCGCCCGAGTCGCCCTGGCAGGAGTCGACGCCGCCGTTCTCCAGGTCGCCGGCGCACAGCATGCTGGCCGCGTCGACCTCGTCCGGGTAGGCCGCCTCGCAGTCCTCGTCGCTCACGAACGGGACCTCGACCCACTGCGCGGTGGTCGGGAAGCCGTCGCCGGTGTCGCCCCAGCCGGCGGTCTCGAGGAGGTCGTACTCCTCGGGCTCGGTGGCGAGGCCGATCGGCTCGACGTCGACGGGCTCGGCGAGCTTGAGCAGCGCCCAGTCGTTCGACATCGCGATCGGGTCGTTGTAGTCCTCGGCGACGTGGAGGTCGGCGACGGCGGTCTCGACGACGTCGGCGGACTCGAGGTCGATCGCGCCGGAGAAGACGACGAGGTCGGCGGCGGCCGAGTCCTCGACGCAGTGCGCGGCGGTGAGGACGACGTCTTCGGCGATCACGGTGCCGCCGCAGAACTGCCGCTCGTACGCGGTGCCCTCGCCGGGGGAGCCGAGGCCGACGAGCCAGGGGTACTGGCCGTCTTCGACGTCGCCGCCGCCGATGATCTGGGCTTCGAAGTCGCCCTTGGGGTCGGCGGGTTCCTCCGCGTTGGCGGCGAGGCCCGCCCACGTGAGGGCGGCGGCGCCGAGACCTGCGGCGACGCCTGCGCCGAGACGGATCAGGTGCTTCCTCTTCCTGTCCACTGTGAATCCTTTCGGGGTGGATGTGAGGGTTAGGCCGTTTGGCCGTCCTAGACCGAAAGACGCAGTGAGAGCGATTCACGGTTGCTTGCGGCTAAAGAACTTTTTTCGGTGGATAGCGGCAATGGTCCTCCGGGGGGACGGGAACGGCCGGACAGGCGAGCGCCTGTCCGGCCGGGAGGTCGGTACTGCTTATTCGTGCTCGGAGCGGAGTTCCTTGCCGAGGTGGAGGGAGCCGTCGGCGCACGCGTAGAACCCGAACGGGGTCACGGGCGCGTACCCGAGGAGTTCGTACATGGCGACGGCTTCGGGCTGGCGGGGGCCGGTCTCGAGGATGACGCGCTTGCGGCCGGCTTCGGCCGCGGAGCGCTCGACGGCGGCGACGAGGAGCTTCGCGAGGCCCTGCCGCCGGGCGTGCTCGCGTACGAAGACGCGTTTCATCTCTGCCGCCTTGACTCCTGCGTCGTCCTCGTGCGTGCGCCAGCCGCCGCATCCGGCGGGCTCGCCGGTCTCGTCGTACGCCACGAAGAAGTCGCCGTTCGGCGGGTGGAAGTCGTCCTCGCCCAGCTGCGTCTCGTCGCCGCCGCCGTAGCGGCGCACGTATTCCTGCTGGATCTCGGCGCAGAGCAGCTGCGCCACAGGGCTGTCGAACCGGGTCCTCGAAAGCGTGTACTGCACGGGTTCAACTCTGACATGGCGCTCTGGTCCGCGCCAGCGCCGTTGGTCACGCGCGGCCCGGGCTCAAACCGGTGGCCCAAACCGGTCCGAACCCGGCCGATCGGCCGAGTCCTGAACTGCCCGTTCGGCGTCGGCGGTCGACCGAACGCACAGACTTGGCGGAACCCCGTTCGGCGGCGTCCTCCACGGCCGGTATCGGGTTCCGGACCATTACGATCTTCACATCGGCGTTGGTTGCTGCGGGCCGGTCGAGCGGGTCCGGGATCCGCGGACCCGCCGCCTTCGAACGCATGCGGGCGCGCGCATCCCTCCGGTTCCGGCCGGGCGCTCCCGGGGCGCGGGGGACCTCCCGCGCCCGGATCTCGTGCGGGAGCTTCTGCGAACGCGCGACCACCCGGCCGCGATCCGGTAGGAAGGAGGCATTCACCCACATGCGCACAATGCTGCGACGGAGGCCCCAGATGGCTCGCGCTGACCGCTGGCACGGCTGGTCGGCGCCCTCGGTGCGGACGGCGTTCACGGCCGCGTTCGCGGTCGTGGTGGTCCTGGTCGGGCTGCGGTTGACCGTGCGCGACGAGTCGCACGCGGTGTCGTGGCTGGCGCTGCCTCCTCTGGCGGCGTCGGCGTTCCTGCCGTGGCGGTGGGTGGTCGGCGTGGGGCTGGCGAGCATGGCGGCGGCGTTCGCGCACCTGTGGGTCATCTACGACTTCGGGATGGACGGCGTGGCTTCGCACGGCGTGGACTTCCTGGTCGTGGCGGTGGCGGTGGTGATCTCGGCGGCGGTCGCGATCGTGCGGGAGCGCGACGACGAGCGGATGAAGCGGTTGACGCAGCTCGCGTCGGTAGTGCAGCAGGCGATCCTGCGGCCGATCGGGGAGCGGCTGGGGCCGTTCGACATCGCGGCGCGGTACGTGTCGGCGCGGTCGGGCGCGGAGATCGGCGGGGACCTGTACGAGGCCTTGAACACCGATTACGGGGTGCGGATCATCATCGGCGATGTGCGCGGGAAGGGCCTGGACGCGGTGCGGCTCTCGTCGACGGTGCTCGGCTCGTACCGGCATGTGGCGTTCGAGCGGGCCGATCAGCGGTGCATGGTGAACGACCTGGACCACGCGGTGGCGCGGAACGCGGGGGACGAGGACTTCGTGACGGCGATCCTGATGCAGGAGCGGGGCGGGACGCTGGAGATCTTGAACTGCGGGCATCCGCCGCCGATGCTGGTGCGCGACGGGGTGGCGACGTATCTGGAGCCGGATTCGATGGCGCCGCCGCTGGGGTTGAGCCCGGCGGCGCAGGAGCTGACGGTGCGGCTGCAGCCGGGGGACCGGATCTTCCTGTACACGGACGGTCTGGCGGAGGCGCGGAAGGACGGGGAGTTCTTCCCGATCCGGGAGCGGGCCTGGAGCCTGATCGGGCACGGCAATGTGGGCGACGGCCTGGCGTCGCTGGAGTCGGCGCTGCGCCGCTGGGTGGGCGGCCCGCTGACGGACGACATCGCGCTGCTGCTCCTGGACTACCGCCCGGAGACCGGCTAGGCGGGTCGTCCGATGCGGCAGCGGCGCAGGCGCCGCATCCGCGAGATCGTCTTGCGCCGCTTGGTGAGCCGGGGCGGCAGGCCGCGGGGGTTCACCGCGCGCCTTCCTCGACTGGCACGGGCAGCGGCACCCGGAAGACGCGATGGAGGACGGGCCGGGCGCGGCGGTGGCGGCCGATGTAGGACGGGCGCGCTCGTGCCGCGATGCGGTCGGCGACGGCTCGGATCATGGGGTGCTCCCGGTGGTTCGCACAGGCGGTCGGTCACCCGGTTCAACGAGGCACGGGTGCGCAGGTTACGGCAGGGCGCGGGAAGCGCCGGAACGCTCACCCGATCGATGGAACGCGGCGTGTCCCGGGAGTCGGAAATCGGACTGGGTTTTCCTGGTGAGAACACTTTCCCGGGGTATTGCGGCGCGGCATACTTGAGATGGCTACTGACGGGTAATATGATGAGGGTTACCACCGAGTAATGGAGGACCCGCAATGACGCACTTCCGCCACAACCTTCGAGACCTGGAGTTCAACCTCTTCGAGGTCTTCGGAGCGGACAAGATCCTCGCCAACCCGGCCTTCGCCGACCTGGACGAGGCGACCGCCCGCGAGATCCTGGCCGAGCTGGCGCGCCTGTCCCAGGGTGAGCTGGCGTCCGGCTGGGTCGAGGGCGACCGCAACCCGCCCGTGTTCGACGCCGCCAGCCACTCGGTGACGCTGCCCGAGTCCTTCAAGAAGGCCTACAAGGCGTTCATCGACGCCGAGTACTGGCGGCTCGACCTCCCCGAGGTCCTCGGCGGCACCGTCGCCCCGCGCATGCTCTGGTGGTCCCTGGCCGAACTCGTGCTCGGCGCCAACCCGGCGCTGTGGATGTACGCCGCGGGCTCCTCCTTCGCGCACACCGCGCACCTCGAGGGCACCCCCGAGCAGCAGGAATGGGCCAAGCTCTTCGTCGAGAAGGGCTGGGGCGCGACCATGGTCCTCACCGAGCCCGACGCGGGCTCCGACGTCGGCGCCGGCACCACCAAGGCCTACAAGCAGCCGGACGGCTCCTGGCACATCGAAGGCGTCAAGCGGTTCATCACCTCGGGCGACCAGGACATGACCGACAACATCATCCACTACGTGCTCGCCCGCCCCGTGGGCGAAGAGGGCGTCGGCGGGCCGGGCACCAAGGGCCTCAGCCTGTTCATCGTCCCCAAGTTCCTGTTCGACCCGGCCACCGGCGAACTCGGCGAGCGCAACGGCGTCAACGTCACCAACATCGAGCACAAGATGGGCCTCAAGGTCTCCGCGACCGCCGAGCTCACCTTCGGCGAGAAGGCCCCCGCGAAGGGCTGGCTCCTCGGCGAGAAGCACGAAGGCATCCGCCAGATGTTCCTCATCATCGAGTACGCCCGGATGATGGTGGGCACCAAGGCGATCGCCACGCTCTCCACCGGCTACCTCAACGCGCTCGACTACGCCAAGAGCCGCATCCAGGGCCCGGACCTCCTCAAGTCCGCGGACAAGGCCTCGCCGCGCGTGCCGATCATCAAGCACCCGGACGTGCGCCGCTCCCTGCTCATGCAGAAGAGCTACGCCGAGGGCCTGCGCGCGCTCGTCGCCTACACCGCGTCCTGGCAGGACAAGTCCCGCCTAGCCGAACTCGACGGCGACGACGAAGCGGCCGAGACCGCCAAGAAGGTCAACGACCTGCTGCTCCCGATCGTCAAGGGCTGCGGCTCCGAACGCGCCTACGAAATCCTGAGCTCCGAGTCGCTGCAGACCTTCGGCGGATCCGGGTACCTCCAGGACTACCCGCTCGAGCAGTACGTGCGCGACGCCAAGATCGACACGCTCTACGAGGGCACCACCGCGATCCAGAGCCTCGACTTCCTGTTCCGCAAGATCCTCAAGGACAACGGCGAATCGCTCATGGTCGTCGCCGGCGAGATCATGGAGTCCACCCAAGACGGACACCCGGAGCTCGAAGCCGTGCGCGGCAAGGTCCTGCGCGCCCTCGGCGACGTGCAGGGCATCCTCGAAGCCCTGCAGCCCGCGCTCATGGCCGCCATGGGCGACGAACCGCGCGAGCTGTACAAGGCCGGGCTCCACTCCCGCCGCCTGCTCCTCGCCGTCGGCGA
Organism: Glycomyces lechevalierae; assembly: GCF_027622945.1. Classification (GTDB taxonomy): domain Bacteria; phylum Actinomycetota; class Actinomycetes; order Mycobacteriales; family Micromonosporaceae; genus Glycomyces; species Glycomyces rutgersensis. Next base: position 67,753 of record NZ_JAPZVQ010000022.1, read on the forward strand.
CCTCCTGGTCGGCTGGCTCCTGCTCCGCCAGGCCGAAGTCGCCCAGCAGAAGCTCGACGAAGGCGCCGACGACGACTTCTACCGCGGCAAGATCGCCGCCGCGAGGTTCTTCTCCAAGGAAGTCCTCCCCCGCCTCACCGCCGACCGCAAGGTCGTCGAAGCGGCGGACCTGACCGCGATGGACCTCCCCGACGAGGCCTTCTAGCAGTCACCGGCGAACCTCCGCCCGCCAGCGCCCATCGGCGCCGGCGGGCGGACGCCGTTCAAGGCCGGCTCTCGTACCGCCCGAACGTGATCGACGCCGGCCGCCTACAACCGGACGAACCCGAACTCGATCGTCCACGGGTCCGCCATGGACTGCTCGACGAACGTCCAGCCGACGCCCTCCACCGCCGCGATGATCTCCGCGGCGCCCTGCTCCGTCTGCTTCCTGGTGGCCCGCTTGCCGTCGCGCAGGCTCATGCCCGCCACGAAGGTCAAGTCCCCGTCCCGGTACGCGGCCCGCGCCTCCTCGATGACGGGGTTCAACTTGCGCCGAGGGAATGGTCTGGACATCTGCCTGCTCCGATCATGTAGCCGTGCCGTTCGAGCGGACCGCCCGCTCAAGCCGTCGGGTCGTAGGTGCCGGTGTCGAAGGTGGCGACGTCGAAGTAGACCGCCGCCGGATCGTCGCCGCTCGTCATCGCCGCGAGCGCCGCGTCCAACCCGTACAACGTCCCCCGCAGGCGCTGCAGGTTCCGCCACATCGCCGCGTGGAACTCCAGGTACTGCCCCAGCGCGTTCTCCGCCGCGCCCGGCGCGGTCCCGAACGCCGGGGCCCTGCTCAACGTGCCCGCGGCCATCACCGGCAGCACCTCGCTCTCCAACTCCTCGATCAGCTCCACCAGGAACTGCCGGTACTCGCCGATCGCCTCAGGGTCGAACACCCGATCCGCCATGGCCCTTGCCTCCTAGTTGTAGGGGTCCTCGTTCGGCTTGACATAGCCCCACACGTTCCCGGTCTCACGCCGCGCCAAATTCTGCGGGCCCTCGTCCTTCCCGCCGTCCTGCTTCTTCTCCGAATCCGAACGGTCCGAAGGCTTCCCGCCCCGGCCCGACGCGGAACCCTGGGCCTGCTGGAACAGCCCGCCGCCCCGCGAACCGCCCGCGCCCGACGCGGTCGCCGTGCTCGCCGGCGCCGTCACCGCCGGCCCGAACAGGCCCTGCGGCGTCCCGCCCGGCGAACCCGGCAGCACGCCCCCGCCCGGCCGACCGCCACCCCCGAACGAACCCCCGCCCGAACCGCCGCCCCCGAAACCGCCCCCGCCGCCGCTCGCCAGACCGCCCGAGACCTCGTCCTCCTCGGCTTCCTCAGCCTCCCAAGGCGTCTCGTCCTCCCGCACCGTCCCGTCACCGCCCGGCGGCACCGGACTCGGATCCTGCGTCGCCTGCGGCGCCACCGGAGCGGCCGGCCGCTCCGCCTCCGGCACCTCCAGATCCATATAGGACCCGTCGGCGCTGCTCGGAAACGGCCGATCCTCACCCGTCGCCCGCACCGCCGCCAACTCCGCAGCCTGCCCGTCCCGCTTCTCCGCAATCGCCTCATCGATCGCCGCCTGCCGCTCCACATACGCCGCCAACTCGGCCGCCACCCGCTCCGAGAAGACCTCCTTCGCCTCCTCACCCACCAACGCCCGCACCTCCGCCACCAGCGCCCCGAGCCCCGAAAGCCGCTGCCCCACACGCTCCTCGACGAACTCCCGCACCTCCATCGCCAACCCCGCGTCCGCCCCCGCCAACTCCAACGCCCGCTCCGCCTCCTCACACGTCATCGTGATGCAGTCCCCATGCCACCACGCCGGACGCACATGCAGCGCCACCAGACTCGACCACTCGCCCTCGGTCCCCACCATCGGCGCCGGATAAGGGATCTCACCCGAATCCCCACCCTGCAACGTGTAGATCGCCGCCTCCCGACTCCCCAACTCCGCCACCGTCGCCTCGACGTCGTCCAACACGCCCTCCACCAACGCCCTCGCCTCACCCGCCTGCGCCGCGAACGCGTCGAAATCCTCACCCGCCCAATGCTCAGCCAGCACCGACAACTTCGACCTGAACCGCTCCGGCCACGCCCCCAACCGCGACCCGACCTCCTCCGTCCAACCCGACCGCAAGCGCTGCAACGAGAACGCATCCGCATCCCCCGGCCGCACCGCCGACACCGCCGCCCGGAAATCCTCCTCCGTCGGATACGCCATCCCCTCGCACCGCGGCTTGAACCGATCCCGCTGCCCCTCCACCGGCACCGCCGACGCGAGCTGCACCCACGCCTCCTCCGCCGGATGCGCCACCGGATGCGGACACTGCGCCGCCGAACACCCCGCCCGCTCACCCGAAGCCAGCGCCGAAACATCCCCGAACGCGATCGTGAACTCGAACGCCGGAAGCTCCACCGAACCGGCGTCAGCGGCCCAGTCCCCACTGCCGGCGAAAAGGTCGTCGGTCATCGGCGATGCCCCCTCCTCACATGACGACCCGGCACCCCGGGCCTCGATTACGTGTGCGCCCCATGGAAAGCCGCCGCGTCACGAATCCGTCATGGGTTGATCAAGTCCACGCCGGGACCGACCCGTGACGAGCCGCGCGACAGTACTTGCGACGCCGCCGGGCGTCCGCCCGAGAGGGCGTCGACACCTCGCAGAAGGAGGAGCCCATGACCGTGCACATGGACGTTGACGATGTGCGAACGGGCGGCACCGGCCTGCGCGGCCTGGCACCCAACAGCCAGGCCGCGTCAAGGCGGGTGGAGCGCCCGGCGGCGACCGCGGCCGAGAAGAACACCGGTTTCGCCACCGGCGAGGCGGGCCGGCGCTGGCAGACCGCGCTCGCCGCCGTCGCCACGGGCGTCGAGCGCCGCCTCGCCTGGCAGGGCGACCAGGTCGTCGGCAGCGCCGACGACCTCGACGCGGCCGACAGGGAGACGAGCTCCCGATTCGGCGGCATCCACAGCCAGCTCCCGACGCAGCTCCCGACCATGCCGAAGCCTTAGGAGGACCCATGCCCAGCTACCAGGACGCGCTCTCGGCGCAGCCCTCGGAATTCCTCACGTACGCCTCCGAGATGACCGCCGCCGCAACCGATCTCGCCACCCAGCAGACCGACTACGGCACCAAGGTCGCCGAGATCAACAGCCACTGGCGCGACACTGCGAACGACGCCTTCAACGGCGAGGTCGGCAACGTCAACGCCCACCTGACCCAGGTGATCGGCGAGGTCACCGCGACCGCGACGAGCCTCGCCGGGACGGCCGCGCAGATGCTCCTCGAATGCACCGGCCTCAAGGCCGCCGACGCCGCGCTCAAAGCGGTAGGCTTCAACATTCAGCCGGCCCCGGCGGTGACCCTGGGCCCGGCGCAGCGCACCGCGATCGCGATGGCGGGCCCGTTCGGCGGCATCATCGAAGCGGCCCTCCAGGCCCAGGCGATGGCCGGCACGCTCGGCCTCCAGACCCTCACCTCCCTCGTGAACGCGGCCGACGCGACCGCCGGCGCGGCGCTCACCCAGGCGGCGGAACTCCTGAAGCCCTTGGACGACAAGTCGAACCAGGGCAAGGACATGGAATCCCACCAGGCCGCCGAGGACCACTCGTCCACTGGCACCGAGGGCTCGAACGAGGACTCCGCCGAGGAAGAGGAGGAGGAAAAGAAGGAAGAGGAAGAGCAGCAGCAACAGGAGCAGGACCAGGAACAGCAGCAGGAGCCGACCCAGCCTGAGGCCCAGCAGCCGACCATGCCGGAGAACCCCGCGGGCATGGAGGACATGACCGAGCCGGAGATGCCCGAGCTCGACAATCCTTGGGACGCTTCCGAACTCGAAGATCCTGAGGACCTCTCCGGCGGTCTCGCCTCCGGTGGCGGCGGCCTCGGCGGCGGCGCAGGCGGGCTCGGCGGAGGCCTCCCTTCGGGCACCGGCGGCGCCCCCGCAGGCGCCGGCATGGGCACTGCGACGATGGTCGGCCCTGCGACGGGCGGCACTCCCAGCGGCGCTGCCTCCAAGACTGCGGGCGGCATGATGGGCGGCGGCGGACGTGGCGCGGGAACAGGCCAGGACAACGAGGTCGAGCGCGAATCGTTCCTCGTCGAGGACCCGGAGGAAGACGTCTGGGGCATCGGCAAGGACGACGAAGACCCGTACGCGTAGCGGCTCGGCATCAAGCCCTCGCGGGCGGCACGGTGAGAGGCAGCGCGATGCAGCGATCCCGGATGGACTTCACCAGCCCTCAGTGCGTCAACCTTAGTTGACGATCGCACGATCGTCAACTAAGGTTGACGGATGGCAGACGACAAGTTCACCGCCCTCGCGGAAGACGAACCCGACCCGTTCCGGGGACTGCAAGCGGTGCGACGCATGCGCACCGAGGCCGAGCGCCTCGAATCGGTCATGGTCCGCCGCGCTCGAAACAACGGCGCGAGCTGGGCCCAGATCGCTACCGTCCTCGGCGTCACGAAGCAAGCGGTACACAAGAAGCACGGCGGCAAGGGCCGCTAGAAGACGCCGAGAACGGTCTCGAGACCACCAAGGGTTATCCACAGGCACTTGACCTGCAACGACAATCAGAACCTTCGAAGTTATCCACAGGCGCAAAACTTCTGTTGCCGCTCAACTACCCCACGTGTTGTAGTAGATGGCAAAAACGCCATCGGACGGAGCACCGGCGGGATGGCGGCGACATGAGGGGATTCGCGAACGTCGCCATACCGAGGTCGCGCGCGGCAATCCGGCCGCGCGTGGTCCCCGCCAGGTGCCACACCACCTCTCGCTCCCGCGGGAGCACACGGGGTGGCCGGACACACCGGTCCGGCCGCCCCGCCCAATAACCACATAGAGCGCCCCTGCTTCAGATGGCTGATGACGTTGTGCGCGTTCGTTCGTAGACTCGATTGGTGGACATCGAATTCCGTGCCGCCCGCTCTGACGAGGCCGCGCTGATCTCTGATCTGGCGATGCGGTCCAAAGCGCACTGGGGCTACAGCGCCGATTTCCTCGACGCCGTCCGCCTTGAGTTGACCTACTCGCCGCAGGTGTGTTCCTCCGGCTCGCTCGTCGTGGCAGAGCGGTCGGGCCGGATCCTGGGTTTCTATCGGCTGGTCGAGGGCGTCCCGGAGAGCTGCCTCGACTCGCTGTTCGTGGATCCGTCGGCCATCGGGACCGGCGTGGGGCGGGCCCTCCTCGAGCGCGCACTGCTTGCGGCGCAGGCGGTCGGGGCCCGGACGGTCACGCTCGAGGCCGATCCGCACGCAGAACCGTTCTATGCCAAGTTCGGCGCGGTCCGGATCGGGGAGGTCCCGAGCGAGTCGATCCCGGGGAGGTTGCTGCCGCACTTGCGGTTCGATCTCGCCGAATGATGGGTGCGCCGGTTCGTTGACTACGCAACTTGGTCCGCGAGCAGGGGCCCGGCGATTCGCAGGCTTTCCGTTCGCGTCAAATGGATCCGCGCGTCGGCCGCGATGGGCCCGCCCGCGGCGATCGTCGCTCCCGTGGCGGTGAGGTCGGCGAAGGTCGAGCCCTCCCCGAACAGGCTCCCGGTCCGCAGAGGCATCCAGACCAGGGCCGCGATGTCCGGGTCGTCGGGTTCGAACCCGCTCGGTTCCTCGATGAACTCGGCGAGGAACATGCAGAAGTAGGTGAACGGCCCGAACGGCAGGTCCGGCCTGAACCGCTTCGTCGGGTCGGGGTTGCGGAAACGGTGCACGATGTAGGGCGCGGGCGCGTCGTCCGTGCGGGCTTCGCGCAGCGTGTCGGTTTCGATGTCGTGCAGGTAGGTCCGCGAAGCGGGTACGAGCCGCACCGGCACGCCGAGCTCCTCCCGGGCCTCCCGGAGCGCGCACTCCCACGGGTCCTCGCCGGGCTCCTGCCCGCCGCCGACACCGCCGACGTACCAGTCGGTCCCGCTCGCGTCCACGGCGTCGACCCCGTCGGCGCTGAAGGTGGTCAGCACCTTCCCGTCGCGGACGAGCAGCACCCCGGCGCAGAACGGCCGCCCGGCGGTCAGCCGCCGCACCGCCACCGCCCCTGCGTCGGCTTCCTGCCAGATCTGATCTTCGATCGAAACGGTGTCTTCGCGCGTCATCGCATTGCCTCCCTTGCCGAACCTCGACCGTACGCCAACGCTCAAGCCCTTTCGGAAGCCATGCACCACCCCTGCGGTCCGGTGCGGCACCTGGATTGCGCTGCCTTCAGGCGGCGAGGCGGTCGAGCCAGGGGTGGGTGCCGTAGGCGACCGTCATCGATTCGCGGAGCCATTGGCGCTGTTCAGGGTTCAGCTTCGGCGCCGCCATGCGGAAGTCGTGTTCGTCTTTCGGCCTGGCGCCCTTGGCCTTGTACAGCAGTTGAATCTCGGGGGCCAGGTACGGGATGCCGTCGGCCGTGACACGGCCGATCTCCGCGATCGGGCGTCGGATGCGCGGGTCGCGGCGGGAGACCCAGTCGTCGCCGTCGGCCTCGTCGAGCATGAATTGGAGGCGCCAGGGCGCGTCGGCGCTTGGGCGGCACCAGATGTCGTGGACCTCGGGCGGCAGGATCTCGCCGGTCGCCCAGGGCCGCAGTACACCGGGCGGATCGGCGGCCCACCATTCCCAGCCTGAAAGTGCCTGCTGGGCCTGGAGCTGGTCGCGGCGGAGGAGCAGGACGTCGACGTCGCCGTGCGGGCGGAACGGTTCGTCGACCGCGAACTCGATCGCCCACCCGCCGGCGATCCACCATGGCGCATCGACTGGGGTGAGCAGTTTGCGGACTTCGTTCGGTGATGCAGGGTCCCACCTGCCCAGATGATTCGCGGTCATCCGCATATCCTCCGTGTCGGCCGCGCGCGGCGCGACCGATTTGCGGTGCGGCGCAGCCGATGGCGCTCCCGGGTTCGTGCCAACCACGCCACATCTATTGATTTTCGATAGGAACCGATCGATAATCGATACATGAGCAAATTCTTCACGGTCGTCCTCCGCGCCGGCATCGCAGGCGCGATCCTCCTGGGCCTCTTCGGGCAGGTCCTCGTCATCCCCAACTCGGGCATGGAGGAGTTCAACCGGCTCCTCCCCCCGTTCGCCTACCTCTACGCGACCGTCGGCATCCTCGGCATCGCCTGCGTCCAAGTCGCCATGGTCGCGGTGTGGATGCTGCTCACCATGATCGAGCGCGACGCGATCTTCACCCTCAAGGCCTTCCGCTGGATCGACATCATCATCGGCGCCTCGATCGCGGCCACCCTGCTCGCGGCCGGTGTCGCCGTGCACCTGCTCTTCACCGACATCCCCGAGATGACGGTCCTCGGCATGTGGCTCGCCGCGATCGCGGCGGCCGCCGTCGGCGCGTGCTTCGCGATGCTGATGGTCATCATGCGCGGTCTGCTGCGCAAGGCCACCGACCTCGAGACCGAGATGGCCGAGGTCGTCTGATGCCGATCATCGTCGACCTCGACGTCCTCCTCGCCGAGCGCGCCATGTCGGTCGGCGAGTTCGCGGCGGCGGTTGGGATCACCCCGGCGAACGTCGCGGTCCTCAAGAACGGCAGGGCGAAAGCGGTCCGCTTCACCACGCTCGAAGCGATCTGCCGCGTCCTGGAATGCCAGCCCGGGGACGTCCTCCGCTGGGTCCCCGACGACGAGGCCTAACCTCCGGGGATCATGGATCCCATGCCCCCGATCGAACTGTGCTGTCTCCTCCGGGCCCGGCCCGGCGCCGAGAAGGCCATGGCCGCATACGAAACCAAGGTGACCGCGCTCGTCCCCGAACACGGGGGCGAGCTGCTGTCGCGCGTGATCGGCGACGGCGCGGACGGCCACCCGCACGAGGTCCACGTCTACCGCTTTCCCGGCCAGGCCGCCCTCGACGCCTACATGGCCGACCCCCGCCGCCTCGCCCTCACCGAGGAGCGCGACCGCACCGTCGAGAGCACGGTCCTCTTCCCCGTCCGGGTCGTCTGAGGTCAGCGGCCGCCGCCGAGGATCTCGCCGAGGCGCTCCACCGCTTTCGCCTGGGCCGCTTGGATGGTGGCGGTCGCCTGGGCGGACAGCTCCTCGCACTCGGTGTCGAGCGTCGCGTTCGGCACCAGGAACTTGAACCCGGTGAGCCGTCCCTCCACATTGACCTCCGCAGAGCAGAGGTCGTCGTCCGTGGTATGGGCGAACCGCTCGTGCGCGCTGCGGGCGATGCGGTCGCGGAGTTCGTCGCCGCTCCGGTCGGGGACGCGGGCCGCGAAGAGGTCGGCGTGGGCGCGTTCGAGCAGGAGCACGTACTCCGAGCGGGCGGCCTCGGCGGCGGTCCAGGCCGCCTGGATCGCGTCCGCCACCGCCGGGTTGCTCAACCGGTCGATGGTCGGGCTCAGCGCCAGGGACTGCAAGCGCCCCAGGTAGTCGAGGCGCAGCCACGCCACCCGGTCCGCGTCCGTCCCGTCGAAGCCGCGTCCCGCCAGCTCCTCGGTGAGGGCCTCGGCGCGTTCGGCGAGGTCCGCCGCCTGCTCGTACCGCTCCCGGCTCGGGGCCGCGTCCAGGGCGCGGTCGACGCCGTCGCGCACCGCCCCGGCGGGGAGCCGCGCGGCGGCGTGGCGCCCGGCGGCCAGGCGGTCCTCGTAGTCCTCGGGGATCTCGATCCGGTTCATCGGCTTTCCTCCTCAAACGCTGGTCAAGTGCATCGTTCCCGGCGCGCTCACGGATCGGTCACCGATCGGTCATGCCCCGCCGCCGCGCCGTTGGGGAATGCGTCACTTATGGCGTTGTGGGACACTGGAGGTTCCCCTGTCCCGGTTCGGAGCGAAGGCGGAACACATGCCCCACCTCGACGTTCGCCTGCTTGGGCCCCTTGAGCTCCGCGTCGACGGCGTCCCGGTCGCGATCCCGCGCGGGAACACGGCCACGGTCCTCGCGATCCTCCTCGACGAGGCCAACGGCGTCGTCCCGCTCGAGAGCATCGTGCGCGCCGTCTACGGCATCGACATCCCGCAGGACCCCGAGACGCAGGTGCAGAACACCATCGGCGTCCTGCGCCGCAAGCTCGGCGCCGCCCGCGACCGGGTCGAGACCGTCGGCCGCGCCTACCGGTTCCGCATCGACACCGCCGAACTGGACACCTTGCGCTGCAAAGCGAACGAGGACCACGCCCGCGCGCTGCGCAACGAGGGCCGGCTCGACGAGGCCGTCGCCGCCCTCCGCGACGCCCTCGGCGAATGGCACGGCCCCGCCCTCGCCGACCTCTCCGGCGCCACAGTGGACTCGATCCGCCGCCGCTACGACGAGCACCGCCTCGCCCTCCTCGAACGCCGCATCGACCTCGACCTCGACCTGGGCCGCGCCGCCGAGGTCGTCGACGAACTGCGCCAGATCGTCGCCGTCCACGGCACCCGCCAGCGCTTCACGGCCCTTCTCATGCGCGCCCTCCACGCCTGCGGCCACACCGCCGAAGCCCTCGAAGCCTTTGCTGCCCTGCGGGAACGCCTCGCCGACGAACTCGGCGCCGACCCCGACCAGCCCCTGCGGGACCTCCACACCGCGATCCTCCGCGACGGCCCGCCCGCCGACCCCGCGGCCCCGGCCGCCTCCGAAGCGCCGTTCCCGCGCCGCATCCCGGTGATGCTCCCGCGCGCCAACACCCGCTTCACCGGGCGCACCGGCCAGATGCGCCTCCTCGACGGCTTCCTCGAAGCGGCCGAAGGCACCGCGGGCCTCGCCGTCGTCACCGGCATGGGCGGCGTCGGCAAGACCGCGCTCGCCGTCTCCTGGGCGCACCGCGTCGCCCACCGCTTCCCCGACGGCCAGTTGTACTTCAACCTGCGCGGCTTCGACCCGCTCGCGCCCGGCGCGGACGCCGCCACCGTCCTCGGCGAAGCACTCGTCGCCCTCGGCGTCGAAGCCCACCACCTCCCGGCGGGCCTGGACGAGCGGATCGGCCTGTACCGCACCGTCCTCGCGGGCCGCCGCGTCCTCGTCGTCCTCGACAACGCCCGCGACGCCGCCGCCGTGCGCCCGCTCCTGCCCGTCGCCCCCGGCTCGTTCACCCTCGTCACCAGCCGCGACCGCCTCTCCGGCCTCGACGCCACCGAAGGCGCCGACACCGTGCCGCTCGAACTGCTGTCCGACGCCGACGCGTGGGCGCTCCTGGTGCGCCGCATCGGCATGGACCGCGCCATGGACGAGGAGCGCGCCGTCCTCCGCATCGTCGCCTCCTGCGGCCGGCTCCCCTTGGCGCTCACCCTCATCGGCGCGTGGGCCGCCGCCCACCCGCAGTTCTCCCTCGCGTCCCTCGCGGACCGGCTCGACACGACCACGAACGTCTTCCGCGTCCTCGCCTCCACCGATCTCGCCTCCGACCCCCGCTCCGTCTTCGCCTGCTCCTACCAGGCCCTCGGCTCCCGCGCCGCCCGCGCCTTCCGCCTCTTCGGCCTCCACCCCGGCCCGGACCTCACCGTGCCCGCCATGGCCAGCCTCATGGGCGTCCCGCCCGCCGACGCCGAAGCGGCCCTCCACGAACTCGCCGGCGTCCACCTGATCGACCAGCCGAGCGAGGGCCGGTACACCATGCACGACCTGCTGCGTTCCTATGCGGCCGAACGCATCACGGAGGAGGTCGCGCTTGCCGAGCGGGACATGGCCGAGACTCGCCTCGTCGACCACTTCATCCAGTCGGCGCAGGCGGCCGCGCAGTTCCTGAGCTTCCACAGCGGAGGACTCGACCTCGACCCTCCGGTGCCCGGCGTCGCCGTCGAGCACATCGCCGACCTGGCCGCCGCCGCGGCTTGGTTCGGCAGCGAATACGAAGTGCTGCTCGCGCTGCTGCGCCGCCCGAGCCCGCCCGGCGGCGACTCGCGCACCTGGGGGCTGGCATGGTGCCTGGCCGGATACATGATCGACCGCGGCCTGGGGCCGGACCTCTTCGAAGCGCAGTCGGCGGCGCTCGCCGCGGCGGAGCGGAGCGGCGACGTGTTCAAGCAGGTCGTCTCGCTCGGATACCTCTCGGCGGCGAACCTCCTCATGGGCGACCGGGACGCGTCGCGCGCCTACCTCGAGCGGGCCACGGCGCTGACCGGCGGCATCGAGCAGCCCTGGGCCAAGGGCTTCGTCTACTACGCGCTGTGCGTCCAGGCCGGGCGCGAAGACCGCGATGCGGATGCACTCGCATACGGCCGCCGCTCCTCCCAGTACTTCCATGAGGCGGGCAGCCGGTTCTGGGAGTTCCGGGCGATCTGGGCCATCGGCTGGCACAGTGCCCGCCTCGGCATGCACGCCGAGGCCCGCGAGCACTTCGACCGGCTGCTCGCTGCGGCCGAGGAGTCCGGGGCCCCGCCGGGGATCGCCAGCGCGCACCTCGGCTACGGGTTCATCGCGCACCAAGAGGGCCGGCTCGACGAGGCGCTGTTGCATTACGACCGGGCGCGTGAGGTGTTCGCCGAGTACGGGGTGGACCCGAGCGTCGCCTACGTGCGTGAGCTGACCGGCGATTCGCTGGCCGCCAAGGGGGCGGCGACGGCCGCGGCCGCTGAATGGAGGTCGGCCGAGCGCGTGTACGCCGAATACGGGACGACCCACGAACTCACCCGCGTGCGCGGCAAGCTCGAAGACGTCGGCAAGGTTCGCGTTGCCGTCGAGGGCGGACTGATCAGCGTGGGTGCCCGCGAGGAGCCCTCCCGTCTCGAGCAGGCGGTCCGAGAGACGTTGGACGCGTTCGGATATGAGGTCATCGACCAGACGTCCGCGTTCGAGGAGGTCGAGCGGTGAGCGATTCGGCGCCGGGCGGCGCGCGGCGGCTGCGGCGCATCTTCAAGATCGGCCCGAAGCGGCCGGATCAGACCGCGGGGCTCGAAGCGCTCGCGAGGGCCGTCGTGGCCCGGTTGCGGCAGGACGGCTCCCCGGTGGTCATGACCGCTGTCGATCCCGTCCAGGTCGCCGCGGTCACCGGGCTGATCGATTCGATCCAGGGCTACGAGGACGCGGTGGTGAAAGTGGGTCCGCTGGTCGTCTCGAAGTACCGCGACCGGCTGCGGGCGCACTGCTGTACCGAAGCCGAGGCGTTGCACCTCGAGCGGCACCCGGCGATCCTCGATTCGGCCGCCGACCTGATCCTCCTGATCGACAGTCTGGCGGCGGGGGGTCTGCTGCCGTCGGACGAACCGCCTCGGGGGAGGCATCGGCGCGCCTGAACGGGACCGTCCGGCCGGGTGCGAGAACGGGGTCGGGGGGGGGGCCGGCGGCGGGGGGCCCCCCCCCCGCGGGGGGGGGGGGGGCGGCGGGGGGGGGGGGGGGCGGCGGCGGCCCCCCCCCCCCCGCGCCCCCCCCCGACCACATGCGTTGCCGCTCAGGCGGCCTCGGCGTCGAAGTCCGTCGCGAGCAGCGCCTCGATCGCCGGGTCGTAGAGGGCCGCGCCCGATTCCGACACGCTCGCCACGCCGATGAACCCGTTCACGCCGTCCACGTCGACGACGAGGAGGGCCGTGTCCTCGTAGAGGTCGGTGGTGTCCGGCGAGGCCGTCCAGGAGTTGCGCCATTCGGCGAGCACGCCCGGGCGACCGTCCACTTCGACCGGTGTGTAGGTGAGCTCGCTCTGCTGGTAGCCCTCGACGGTGGAGAACCCGTCGCCGAGCCACACCTCCGAGGCGCTGAGCGCGCTGGCGTTGAGGTCGGCCGGGTCGAAGACGGCCGCGGCGCCGGAGAAGAGGCCGACGCCGAAGATCGAGACCCAGGTCTCGGTGTGGTTGACCTGGTAGAGCTCGGCGTCCGCGAGGGGTTCGCTGGCGACGCCGGGGCCGGCCGCGGGCTGCCATTCGGCGCCGGGGATGGGCGTGACCGATCCGAGCGAGGCCACTTCGAGGTGCGTCCCGGAGGGCGCGGGCGGGGCCTCGGACTCCTGGTCGCCGCCGGTCTCGTCCTCGCCTTCGCCGCCGCCGGGGGTGTCCTGGACCGTGGCGTCGTCGTCCGCGAGGGTCGCGTCTTCGTCGTCGCCGAGGAAGTAGTAGCCGCCGAAGGCGCCGATCGCCATGAGGACGACGACGCCGATGACGAGGAGGATCGTGCTCGAGCTGCTCTTCGTGTTGGGCTGCACCGGCGGCGCGCCGTACTGCGGGTACTGGGCCTGGTAGCCGGCGGCCGGGTCGTACTGCGGGGCCTGGCCGGGGTACTGCTGCGGGGCCTGGCCCGGGTACTGCTGCTGGCTCGGAAGATGGGTGGTCGGGTAGGACTCGCCGCCGACCTGTCCGGGGGCGTAGCCTCCCGCGGGCGGCTGCGCGCCGGGCTGGGAGGGCCCGTACTGGCCGGGCTGGCCGGCGGGGTCTTGCGGGGGGTACGTCATGGAGCGATCGTATCCGGCACCCGCGAGGGCTGTCCCCCTCAGGATTGGTGAGAAAACACTAAACCGGGACGGGTGCCGCACCCGCCCCGGCTTCAGGGATCCGAAACTAATCCCTAGTATTCCCGCCCTGTCAAGAGCGGTTTCGTTAGCGAACCATTACCGTTCCTCGGCTCGTGAACACCGCCACCGTGCGGCCCGGAACGGTGAACGTCCCGGTCGCGTCATCGTGACGAGTGCGCGACGAGACGCGCACCCCGTGCGCGCGAGGGCATACCGCCTATGAAGTTCTCTGACGACGTCTTGGTAACCCGTTGCGGACGGCTGTTAGTGCCGCTCGTCCTCGAGGATCCGCGTGGCGACCGGCGCGTCGTGCTCGTAGTGGATGCTGTTGACCGGCAGCGGGAACGACGAGACGCCGAACGGCGAGGAGGCGCCGATGTGTCCGGACGTGAACTCACCGACCTCCAGGTGCCCGGGCTTGACGGCGCGGCTGCGCGGCTTGAACGCGTCCGTGTCGGACTGGCGGCTGGCGATGTTCGACTCACTCATGCGCTGGATTTTAACGGGCGCCTCAGCGGCCGGGCACCGGATCATGGGTGCCCGCTGTCACCCCCGGCCGGCACCGCAGCACCCGGCCGAGTGCGAGCCGTCCGCCGGCCCACAGGCCGTACCGGGAGACGGCCCGGTACCCGAAGCCTGAACAGCTCGGCACGAACCGGCACTGCACCTGCACGCGCGGCGACAGCCACCGCCGGTACGCCGCGATGAGCCGCAGCCCGAACCGCCGCGGCCCCGGCCGGTGTCGCTCTCGCGCGACCGCCAGCCGCTCCGGCGTCAACCGCCCGAACCCGAAGAGCACCAACGCGAACGAATGGAACGGCCCCGGATCGGTCGCGCCCCCGCATGCTGCCGCGCACGCGTTGCACGGCCCGCCCGGGCCGCATGCCGCGCCCAGGGGCGAGCCGCACCCGGCCGAGCACCCCGGCTGATAGGCGCTCACGCAGCCCGAAACCTCCACAGGACCGTTCTACACGCCGAACCGCCCCGGCCACGACCGGCCGGGGAACGAGTTGCGGCGGAGCCGCATGAGACGGTGGTCGACGCGACCGAGTGTCGATTGGGGAGGGTTCGCGGACCTGTGACCAAAAAGCACATACACCGCACGTTATGGGCCGAACACCCCTATATCAGGGAATTGCCAGGGACGGTTCAGGACGCGCTCAGCCTCATGCCCCACGGTGGGGGCCTCGGGGAATGAGGGGTTCCCGAGGGGTTATGGACCCGGTGAGGCGGATCTTCGGACTCATCCTCCACTGACGATCGCCGCTGGCCCGTCTCACCGGGCACTCTCCGCTGGGCACTCTCAATCCCCGGCTCGCCATACCGAGCGTTTCTCTTGAATCACGTTGTGTCACACCCTGGTGTCAGGGTTGTTGACCGGGGGTCCATCGTGCGGAACATATCCGGAATATCCCCATAAACTCGCCCCGCTAAACCCGGCCCGTCGTCAACGGCCTCCGGCTCAGCGGTACCGCTCGGGATTCGGCAGCAGCTCGTTCATCGCCCCGGACCGGAAGCCCTGCTCGTCCAGCCGCACCTCGGTGAAGCCCTCAACGGCCGCAAGCACTTCCGGCCGCCCGGCGACCGCGTCCACCATCTCGGCGTCGATCTCGACCTTCGCGGTGTCGCCGCCCATGTCCCGCACGCGCAGGTTGCGCACCGGGATCGCGGCCTCCGCGAGGGCGCGCCGCAGCGCGTGCTCGGCGTCGGCGACCCGCTCGAGCCCGCCCGCGGTCACTTCGACCCCGTAGGCGATGCGGCTCGCGAGGCAGGCCGCGGCCGGCTTGTCCCACGTGGGCAGGCCCCATGCGAGCGAGGCGGCGCGGATCTCGGACTTGCTGAGCCCGGCGTCGGCCAGCGGCGTGAGCGCCCCCGCGTTCGCGGCGGCGCGGATCCCGGGCCGGAACCCGGCCCGCAGGTCGTCGGCGTTGGTGCCGGTCGCGACCGCGGCGATGCCGCGCTCGGCGGCGAGCGGCCCGACGACGCTCATCAGCTCGGTCTTGCAGAAGAAGCAGCGGTCGCCGGCGTTGGCGCGGTAGCCCTCGCGCGAGAGCTCGTCCGTGGTCGGCGAGTGGTGGGCGACCCCGAGTCCGGCCGCGAACTCGCGGGCGCGCTCGAGTTCGATGCGCGGCAGCGAAGGCGAGACGGCGGTCGCGGCCTCGACCCGCTCCGGCCCGAGCGCGCGCACGGCCGCCGCGAGCAGGAAGGCCGAGTCGGCGCCGCCGGAGAACGCCACCATGAGCGACGGCAGCGAGGAGAGCCGGTCGAGCAGCGCGTCGACCCGCGCTGCGGTCGCGCCATCGAGTTCGGAAATCTCGCCGCGGGCGGCGGCATCGGTCGCTGGGGGAGTCGCCTGAGCCTGGGAGGTCACCTCACAGAGCCTATCCCGCCACGGGCCGACGACCGTTTTCATGGGGCATTCCGGATATGTTCCAAACGATGGCCCCCCGGTCAACAACCCTGGCATAGGGGTGCGACATCGAGTGGTTCATGAGTCACGCTCTGTATGGTGCGGGGTGCGGGGTGCGGGGTGCGGGGTGCGGGGTGCGGGGTGCGGGGTGCGGGGTGCGGGGTGCGGGGTGGGGGGTGCGGGGTGCGGGGT
>NZ_JAPZVQ010000023.1 GCF_027622945.1 Glycomyces lechevalierae
AGCCGATGTAGGCGTCGGGCCTGACGATCACGACCTCACCGGAGGGGTGGGCCGAGGCCGCGTTCGCTGTGAACGCGCCGTCGTAGGCCTCGGCGCTGTCGAGGACGGCGAACCTGCCGCAGTGCAGGGACTCGTAGAGGCGGGTGCCGTCGGCGAGGTCGATGTCCTTGGCGCGCTTGCCCACCAGGTGGTGCTCGCCGTGGGCGTGCGGGTAGTGGATGGCGATGCCGCTGATCATGCCGGTGGCCTTGCGCATGACCGTCTTGAGGCGCAGGGCGGTGCCGATGGCGACGCCGCGCACGGCCTGGGCGACGCGGGAGCGGTTGGCGGCCACGCGGACCAGGGCGCCGCTGGAGCGCAGGACCTGCTCCCCCACCGGGTGGCGTTCGGCCTCATAGGTGTCGAGGAGCGCGGGGTCGGCGCCGCGCAGGACGGCCGCGAGCTTCCAGGAGAGGTTGGCCGCGTCCTGGAGGCCGGTGTTCATGCCCTGGCCGCCGGCCGGGGAGTGGCAGTGCGCGGCGTCGCCGGCGAGGAAGACGCTCCCGGCGCGGTAGGTCGGGGCCTGGCGCTCGTCGGAGTGGAAGCGGGAGGCCCAGCGCGCGTCGTGCATCCCGAGGTCGGTGCCGAGCGAGAGCTTCATGGCGGTGCGGATCTCCTCGAGGTCGACCGGCGCGTCGTCGGGCTGCTGGTCCGCGGCGTTCCAGGCGATGACCCGCCAGTAGCCGTCGCCGAAGTCGGCGACGAAGCAGAACGCGCCGTCGGCCCCGGCGGTGAGCGGGTTCCGCGCGGGCGGCTCGGCGAGCTTCACGTCCGCGAGCATGATCGATTTCAGGACCGCCTCGCCGGGGAAGGGGATGCCGACGGCCTCGCGCACGGCCGAGTGCACGCCGTCGGCGCCGACGACGTACGCCGTGGTGAAGTCGCCCTCCTCGGTGCGGACGGTCGCCCGGCCGTCGGCCTGGTCGATGCCGGTCACCTTGCAGCCGTAGTGGAACGCGACGCCGGCCCGCTCGGCGCGCTCGCGCAGGACCCGCTCGACGTGGTACTGCGGGGTCATGAGGACGCAGGGGAAGCGGGTGTCGAGGTGCTTGAGGCTCAGGGCGGCCTTGCCGAAGAGGAAGAGCTCGTCGAGCTTGTTGCCGCCCAGGGCGAACAGCCTGTCGGTGAGGCCGCGGACGTCGAGGGCCTCGAGGGTGCGGGCGTGGACGGCGAAGGCGCGGGAGAGGTTCGAGATCTCGGCGCCGCGCTTCTCGAGCACGGTCACGTTCACGCCGGCTTCGGCGAGGTCGCCCGCGAGGAGCAGTCCGGTGGGTCCGGCTCCGACGACGATGACTTCGGCTTGCTGGGACATGACGTCCTCCTTGGGGGTGGCCCGAGGCGATTAATTCATCACCTGATGAATTAACGATAGGGCAAAGAGCGCCCCAAGGGAAGCCCTTGGGGCGCCTTGTGATCCAGGCGATATCGGGCCGCGGAAACGGCTCAGGGCCGCGGGAGGTGAGCAACCCGCGGCCCTGTATCGTACTGCCGAAGAAAGGTTAGCATAACCTAACTTCTTCATTCAAGCGGTGCTCACCAGCGCAGGAACGCGCCGACGCCGCCCGCCTTCTCGTCGATCTGCACGCCCTCGCTCAGGATCGACACCCGCGCGTCCGAGGCCAGCGCCATCTCGATCATCGCCTCGCCCAGTTGGGCGTCCGCGACGGCGCCGGCGAGCTCGGGCTCGACCGGGGCGATCGCGTCCGCGAGGACCGTCCCGTCCGGGATGCGGCGGCCGCTCCACACCGAGTCGCGCTCGATGATGAGGCGGTCCACCCGGCCGTCCTGGAGTGCCTCGAGCACGGCCCCGGAGCCCGCGACGGTCTTGCGCGGGGACTCGGCGAAGTCCTCGGTGAGGCGTGCGTCCCGGGCCGCGCGGGCGGTCGCGATCTCGGGCGCGAGGGCTTGCTGGATCTGCGCGGGCGTGGACTGGCTGAGCACCAGTTTCGAGGGCACGACCTCGGCCTTGAACCCGTTGAGCGACTTGGAGGAGGCCTCGACGAGTTCGGGTTCGCCGGAGATGACGAGCTGCTCCCAGCCGAAGGTCGCCACGTGCTCCTCCAGGGTGGAGTGGGCGGCGGCGAGGAACTTCTGCAGGTGCTCGGCGATGCGGTAGTCGAACAGGTCGTGCTGGTTGTTCGCGCTGATGCCGTCGCGTCCGCCCCAGGCGGAGCGGGTGGCGCTGGGGCCCTTCATGACCCGCCATTCGGCGGTGTCGAGCGCGAAGTGGAGTCCGGAGATCTCCTCGCACTTGCCGAAGCGGCTGTCGAGCAGCCGCATGCCCTTGCCGTCGACGACGGCGATGCCGGTCGGGGAGCCCTCGGCCCAGGCGCCGAACATCGGGGCGATGTGGGAGCGGGGGGCGAGGACGACCCGGTCGGTGAGCGGCGTCTGCATCTCGACGCCGTAGGTCTGGCCGCTAGCGAGGCCGACGAACAGGGCGCGGCCGATACCGGGGGCGCCGGGGCGGACGAGCTGCTCGAGGTCGAGCTTGAGCTCCTCCAGCCGGCGGCCGAGCGCGGCGCGCGTGCCGTTGTCAACGGCTTCGTGCAGTTGCTTGAGGCCCTGGTCGAGCCGGGTCTTCCAGGGCGGCTGGGAACCTTCCTGCCGGGGGTCGGCGTTGACGTAGAGCGAGAGCACGCCGGTGTCGTCGCGCAGTTTCACCAGCCTGAGTTGTGTCTCGCGGTCCATCGGCATGGCTATCGCCTCCTCGATCGAGCGGATTCGCCTCAGGATATTCCCGGAGGTTCCCGTTCGTGAAGGTTTCGCCAGTTACGCCTGAAAGGTTCTCAGATAGTGCAGCCGTCGGGGCCGCACGCCTCGGCGCCGTCGGCGCCGGTGATCGTGGTGATCGCCGGCCGCTTTTCGCCCCAAGCCTTTTCGAGGATCTCGGCGAACAGCTCGGTGGGCTGGGCGCCGGAGACGCCGTACTTCTCGTCCACGACGAAGAAGGGCACCCCGGTGGCGCCGAGCGCGGCCGCTTCGGCCTCGTCGGCGCGCACGGCCTCGCGGTAGGCGGCGGGGTCGTCGAGCACGGCGACGACCTCGTCCTTGTCGAGCCCGGCGGCGACGGCCACGTCGATCACGCGCTCGCGGTCGAAGATCGAGGCCTCGTCCGCGAAGTTGGCGGTGTAGAACGCCTGCCATGCCTCGGATTCGAGGCCGCGCTCGGAGGCGAGGTGCAGGAGGCGGTGCAGGTCGAAGGTGTTGCCGTGGTCGCGGCCCTCGGTGCGGTACTCGAGGCCTTCGGCCTTGGCGAGGTCGCCGAGCCGGTACTCCCCGGCCTGCGCCTGGGCCTGGCTCATGCCGTACTTCTTGACGAGCATGTCCACGACCGGGGCGGTGTCGCCCGGGGCGCGGTGCGGGTCGAGTTCGAAGGACCGGTGCCGGACCTCGACGTCGACCTTGCCCTCGAGCTGCTCCACGGCCTTGTCGAACCGGGCCTTGCCGACGTAGCACCACGGGCAGGCGATGTCGGACCAGATGTCCACGCGTAGCTTTTCCACGAACCCCACAACACTTGAAGCTTCCACAGAATTCCGGCCTGTGCCGCACGCCATCCGCGCGCCCACGATGCGAACCGCCCCGCCACCCTCTCCTCGCGCCCAAGTCCCCGTTCAGGTACCCTTTCTCAGGCTCGGCGCGCTCCCGCGCGCCCTCCGGGTGCTTAGCTCAGCGGTAGAGCACCTCCCTTACAAGGAGGTGGTCACAGGTTCGATCCCTGTAGCACCCACTAACCTGATAACCCGGACATTCGGATGGTTACGCCTCATGCCGAATGATCCGGGTTTGGTTATCAGTGGTTAGGGCCGAACTTCCGCGTCGAGCTGGCGGTCCGTCACAAGGGGCTGATCGACTACAGGCAATCCGAGTTCGTGGCCTCCTCACCCCGGGTCGCCTGCGCGCTTCCCGAATGCGCCGATCGCACCATCCAGCTCGTACCGTCCTGGGCCGATCTGACGCTCTCGATTATCCTCGCCCTGGCATTTGTGGCCGCCATTGCAGCGTTCGTGCTGCGAGTGTCTCGACGTCCGCGCACTTCGCATCAGCATCGGAGGATTCATGGATGCCGCCCCGGATGAGTTCGATGCCCACCAGCCCCGGTTGCTCGCTGTCGCCTACCGACTGCTGGGGTCGGCGGCTGATGCCGAAGACGCCGTCCAGGATGCGTACCTGCGGTGGCAGGGGGTCGATCGTGCGGGCATCGAGGTGCCGGAGGCGTGGCTGGTCAGGACTGTCGCGAACCTGTGCATGGACCGGCTGGGGTCGGCACGGGTGCGGCGGGAGCGGGTTTTCGAGCATTTGCCGGAGCCGGTGTTCGACGGGGACCCGATGCTTGGGCCCGCCGAGACCGCGGTGCAGCGGGAATCGGTGTCGCTGGCGGTCTTGCAGTTGATGGAGCGGCTGACGCCGACCGAGCGGGCGGTGTATGTGCTTCGGGAGGCCTTCGGCTACTCGCATAAGGAGATCGCCGAGATGCTGAGCGTCTCGGAGGCCGCCAGTCAGCAGCATCTCCACCGGGCCCGGGCCCGCGCCTCCAGAGCGCCTCGGCAAGAGGTCGATCAGGTCGAGGCGCGGCGCGTGGTCGAAGCGTTCCTGGCCGCGGCCGCGACCGGGCGCATCGAGGCACTGGTGGCGATCCTCGCCGAGGATGCGACAGCGGTCTCCGACAGCGCCGGGCTACTCGACGAGCCGATTCGATACCTGGGTCGGGCGGCGGTCGCCGCGTACCTGCGGGCTGCGTACAAGCCGACCCCGGCCAAACACCGGCTCATCGGCGGCGCCCCCGCGATCTACGCGGACCTGGTCAGCGGCGCCCCG
Source organism: Glycomyces lechevalierae (assembly GCF_027622945.1). GTDB lineage: Bacteria > Actinomycetota > Actinomycetes > Mycobacteriales > Micromonosporaceae > Glycomyces > Glycomyces rutgersensis. The sequence continues at coordinate 4,861 of NZ_JAPZVQ010000023.1, forward strand.
GCGGCGGTCGCGGTCATCGACGGCAAGGTCGTCGGTGTCATGACCGTCGAACTCGACGGCGGCGGCCGCATCGCCGCGTTGCGCAGCTACGCCGCCCCGGATCGCCTTGCGCGCCTGAGCGAGCGGTGGGCCCGCCGGGCGCACGGCGAGCCACTCCTCGCGGTTTGGTGAAGCACCGGCTGTGAAGCCGATCTCGATCCCTCCCCGGCTGTCAGGAATCGTCGTGCCTCCTTCGTCTAGTCGCATCACCGACACGAAGGAGCGCAGCCATGACGCACCGCATCGTCATTCTGGGGGCCGGATACGCCGGTCTGACCGCCGCCCGCAGGCTCGGCACCCTGCTCAAAGGCTCGGACGCCGAGATCGTTCTGGTCAACGACCGGACCGACTTCGTCGAACGCCTCCGCCTGCACCAGGTCGTCGCCGGGCAGGATTTGCCCCGCTACGAGTTGGCCGACCTGCTCCGCGGAACGGGCGTGCGACTCCAGTGCGCGCGCGTGGAGACCGTCGACGTGCACGGCCGCAAGGTGTTCGCCGACGGCGAGCCGATCGGCTACGACTCGCTCGTCTACGCCCTGGGCAGCGCGGGAGCCCCGCTACCGGGCGATGCACACGCCTGGAGCGCGGCCTCCCCGGTCGCGGCACTGCGTCTGCGGGGCAGGCTCGCCCGGGCCGCAGCCGGGGAACGTGTGCTCGTGGTCGGCGGCGGTCTGACAGGCCTGGAGGTGGCCTCGGAGATCGCAGAGGCCCGGCCGGACCTGTTGGTCGCACTGGTGACCTCGGGCGGGCTCGGCCACTGGCTCGTGCCCGGAGTGCGCACGCATCTGCGGCGCGGTTTCGAGCGGCTGGGAGTCGAAGTCCACGAAGGCGTCCGAGTCCGGGAGCTCACCGAGGACGGCGCGGTGTTCACCGATGCGACGCGCTTCGAAGCGGATATCGCGATCGGCGCCACCGGGTTCACCCCCAACCCGATCGCGGCCGATTCGGGACTCGAGGTGAACGAATGCGGCCAGATCGTCGTGGATCCTGCGATGCGCTCGGTCTCGCGTCCCGAGGTGTTCGCTATCGGCGACGCCGCCTGGGCGATGGGCCCAGCCGGTCGGCCCCTGCGAATGTCGTGCTCGTCGGGAATGCCGACCGGCTGGCTCGCCGCCGGACACCTCGCCGCCGAGATCGCCGGTCGCCGCCCGCCGATCGTCCAGATCCGGTACTTCCACCAGACGGTCAGCCTCGGCCGCCGCGACGCGGTGGTGCAGTTCGTGACCGCAGATGACCGGCCCAAACGCGGCTACCTGACCGGGCAGGCCGCAGCGCGGTACAAAGAGGCGCTGTGCCGGATCGCGGTGTGGAGCTTCAAGCACGACCTTCCAACGGGGCGGTGAATGACGGGACCGAATCCACATCAGACACGGCCGCCGAGGCCGATACCGGCCTTGGCGAGGACGTTGTACAAGTGGCGCAACGAGATGTGGTGAGCGGTGCGCGATCGGTACTCCAACGGCAAGCTAGTTCGCCGCAGCCGCTACGCCAGTCGCCACCCGCATCAGTGAAATCAACGGCAAGGCGGGGCGGGCCCGAAGCGGGCCCGCCCCGCCTGCCACAGCATCACAGCATGCAGGGGCTATCGACCGGCCTTCGCGATGCTCGCAAGCACAAGTCGGTCGGCACTGCGGCGGCTGATACCGAACTCAGCCGCCAGGTGCTTCTTGCAGGCCCCAGCCCGGACCGCCTCAATGAGGCGCTAGACCGAACTTCCGCGTCGAGCTGGCGGTCCGTCGCATGAGGATTGATCAAGTACGGTCATACCGTGTTCATGGTCGCCTTCTTCCTCCTCATGCCGGCGGCGCTGATCGCCTGCATACGTGCCGCGCGAGAAGCCGTGCGCGCCCGTCACGCGGGGCGGCCGAGGCCGCACTTCGACCTCCTCGCTGTGACTTTCGGGCTGCTCGGTCTGGCTCTGCCCGTACAGGCCTACGGGCAGTCGACGATGTTCTACTTCATGATCGACGAGCAATGCCCCGCCCGCGACGCGGGAGACTTCGTCGATTTCCAGGAACGCATCCTGCCGGTCAGCGGCGTCCTCGAATGCAGCGATCGCACCATCCAGCTCGTACCGTCCTGGGTCAATCCGGCGCTCTCGGTGCTCCTGACCCTGACACTTGCGGCTGCCATCGCGGCCTTGGCGCTGTGGCAGCGTGACCGCCGCCTCGGGCCGCAGCGGTGCGTCCGTGGCGGCCGGGAAGCTCCGCAAGAAGGCACTACGAGCCAGCAGGGACCTCATGCAAACCGTCTGCGTTGGGACGAGGTCAGCGACTGCTTCAACCCCGGCCTCATGGGGGCACTGCCTGATCTGCTGGTACCCGCGACCTCGGTCGACGACTGGCAATCGGTGCTCGATCTCATCGCCGAGCGCGGCTGGACGCACCAGTACTCCGAGGGGGCGAGAGTCCTTCCGGTCCCACGCGCGGAGACGATCTTGGCCCTCCCGCTGAATGAGGAGTGCGCGCAGTTGAAGGTCTGGCCGGCTGCCGAAGTGCTGGTGATCTTCCGGTTCCATTCACCGGAGGCGATCGATTTCGATGTCGATCTTCGTGAGCTCCAAGGCCAGCAGCGCCTGGACCTGTTCTGCGCGTTCCTGACCGAGATCGGACGGCGGCTGGGAAAGCGGGTGCTGATGGATGCCGAGGGAGGGGACGGTGCTCGTCCCGTGCTCGGGTACGAGGTTGCAAAAGACCGAGTGGTCGTGATGGCAAGCCCGTTCGTCAGGCGATAGACCGGCCCTACGGAAGATCCTTCAGGCGAAGGTCGCCTGCCCAGCTTTCGCAGCGGACTCGACCGGTCGCGAAGGTCAGGTCGAGACCGATGCGCCCGGTGAACGGTTCGTAGTCCTCCCGTGCGCCGAGGATGTCCTCCCCGAGGTGACTGCCGAACGGTGTCTCGCGGCCGCTCTCACGCACTTCGACGCGTCCTCCCTCGCCCAGGTCATAGCCTGCGTGCGGCTTGGACGCATCGACGATGAGGCACCAGTCCGAGCCGGTGGTGATCCGTATCGGCCCTTCGCGTTCAACGGTCAGCCACACGTCCAGCGGGTCCGTGGACCGACCGTCTGCATGCCAAGACCACGAGGCCGTGACCTTCACGAGGCGACACCCAATCAGGCGCTGGGGTGAGATCCCAGGACCGTGCAGGGCGCACTCGCTCGACTGTTCAAAGTCCATAAGCCACGCTATCGCCAGCCGTGGCGGCAGCGACATCCCGTCGCTATTGGACGTGGTCCAGGCGGGCACACGTTCGAGCCGCCCGTCGAGCCGACTCGCGGCCTCACCCCGAGAACGACCCTCGGGGTGAGGCCGGGTGTCAGTGGGTTGCGGTGGTGGTGGGCGGCGAGGTGAGTGCGGGTCCGGTTGTGCGGGTGGACCTCCAGATGATCGCGGTGATGACGATGACGGCGAGGGTGGGGATGAGTTTGGTGGGTGAGCCGGTGCCGGCGGAGCGGTCGGAGAGTGCGGCGCCGAGGTCGATGCGCAGCAGCGGTGCGCCGATGAAGGCGACGGTGTTGAGGAGGGCGTGGAGGACGATCGCGACCTCCAGGCCTCGGGGTCCAGAAGCGGTACTCGCTGAACGATTACCACGCCTCGTGGAGCAGCACGACCGGCGGCGGCTCGAGCATCTAGCCGCGAGGACGAGACGGGCCCGGCGGAAGACCGCCGGGCCCTTTGCTCTAGCGCTGCATGGCCTTCGCGGTGAGTTCGACCGAGCGGACGCGGTCGGGGACCTCTTGGGCGTGGTGGGCGGTGATGAGCTCGTCCGCGCGGACCTTGTCGGCGAAGTCCTCAAGGTAGGCGCGCACGTCCTCGGCGGAGCCAGTGGCCGTGTACTTCGTCATCGTCGAGAGCTGCTGCCCGCCCGCGGAGGCGAGGAAGGCGTCGATCTCGGCGTCGGTGTACTCGCGGCCGCCCTGGCCGCGGGCGATGAAGGCGCGGGCGCGGTTGCGGTAGGCGATCGCGCGCTGGGCCTCGGCCTCGTCGCGGTCCTCGGCGGCGAAGACGTTCACGCCGGCGATCACGTAGGGCTTGTCGAGCTGTTCGGAGGGTTGGAACTCCTCGCGGTAGGCGGCCACGGCCTCGAAGAGGGCGTCCGGCGCGAAGTGCGAGGCGAACGCGTACGGCAGGCCGAGCTGCGCGGCGAGCTGCGCGCCGAAGAGAGAGGAGCCCAGGAGGTAGAGGGGCACTTCGTTCTGGGGGACGGGCACGGACTGGACGCCGGGCACGCGGGACTCGCCGCGGAGGTACCCCTGGAGTTCGAGCACGTCCTGCGGGAAGGTGTCCGCGGAGGTCGCGTCGCGGCGGATGGCGCGCATGGTCGGGCGGTCGGTGCCGGGGGCGCGGCCGAGGCCGAGGTCGATGCGGCCGGGGAAGAGCGTCTCGAGGGTGCCGAACTGCTCGGCGATCACCAGCGGCGAGTGGTTGGGGAGCATGATGCCTCCCGCGCCGAGGCGGATGGTGTCCGTGTGCTCGGCGACGTGGCCGATGACGACGGCCGTGGCGCTGGAGGCGATGGTCGGCATGTTGTGGTGCTCGGCGTACCAGACGCGGCGGTAGCCGCTGCGTTCGGCGGCTCGGGCGAGTTCGACGCTCGCCGCGAGGCTTTCGCGCGCGGACCGTCCCGGCGCGATCGGCGCCAGGTCGAGGATCGACAGGGCTACGGGCATGAGGTGCCTCTTTCCGTCACAGGCTGCGGTGCAGGTCTTCGGTGAACGCGCGGATGCGCGCCTCGTCCCGGCGGTAGTAGATCCACTGGCCGCGCCGCGTGGCCTGGAGGAACCCGGCGCGCTGGAGGATCGCGAGGTGCGCCGAGACCGTGGAGGCGGAGGCGCCGGACTTCTGCTGGATCAGCCCCGCGCACACGCCGAGCTCCGCCGTGTCCCCGCACGGGAAGTTGGCCTCGGGCTCCTTGAGCCAGTTGAGGATCCGCAGGCGGGTCTCATTGGAGAGCGCCTTGCACTCGTCGAGCACGTCCACCGTCCTTCGGCATTTCGCTAATTTCCGAAACTATACCTTTCGGGCGTGGACGGCATCATGAGCCCGGTCACGGGTCAGTCGTGCGGATGCGGCTCGAGCGGCTTCGTCGTCGGGCCCTGGAGGACCGCGCCGCTGGTGGCGTACCGCGAGCCGTGGCACGGGCATTCCCAGGTGCGCTCGGCGTCGTTGAAGGCGACGATGCAGCCCATGTGCGTGCAGGTGGCCGAGACGATCTGGAGCCCGCCGTCCTCGTCGCGGTAGACGGCCCGCAGCCCGCCGTCGAGGCGCATGACCGCGCCTTCGCCGGGGCCGAGCTCGGCGGGGTCGGACGGGGCGGCGTGCGGGAGGCGGTCACCGAGGTAGTGCCCCATGACCTTGGCCCCGGCGGAGGCGAGCCGGCCGGCCTCCTTGAGCAGGTGGAACCGGCCCGGGTCGAACAGCCCTGCCCACGGCGGCGGCGTGCCCGCCATCGTGTCGGCGATGGTCCGCGCGGCCGCGACCCCGTTGGTCATCCCCCAGCCGCCGAATCCGCAGGCGACGTAGACGCCGTCCTCACCGGGCATGCGGCCCACGAACGGGACCCGGTCGGTGGTCGTGAAGTCCTGTGCGGCCCACCGGTATTCGATCTCGCCGACATCGAAACGCCCGGTCATCCAGGCACTGAGGCGGTCGAGCCGTCCGGTCGTGTCGGGGTCGCCGGGCGTGAACTTCTCGCCGGCGACGATGAGGAGCCGCCTGCCCTCGCCGTAGGGGGCGGTGCGCACCGAGCGCACGTGTTCCTCCTGCGTGAGGTACATGCCGCCGGGGTCGGCCGATGCGGCGATCGGCGCGGCCACGACGGGTTCGCGGCGGGGCGTCAGGCGCGCGATGATCTTCATCGGGGCGAACACCGGGAACTGGGTGGCCATCACGACCTCGTCGCAGCGGACCTCGCCGCCGCCCTGGACGGCGAGCACGTGGCGGCCCTCGTCCCGTTCCAGGCCGGTCACGCGCGACTGCTCGAAGACCTGCCCGCCGTGCGCGACCAGGTCGGCGGCCAGCGCGAGCAGGAACCGACGCGGGTGGAACTGGGCCTCGTTCTCGACCCGCACCGCGCCCGCGACCTCGTACGGGAGGCCGGTCTCGGTCGTGAACTCGGCGTGGAGGCCCGCGGCGCGCGCGGCCTCGGCCTCGTCGCGCAGAGCCGCGACCCCGTCTTCGGACTCGGCGTAGATGAACGACGGGGCCCGTTCCAGCTCGCAGTCGATGCCGAGTTCATCCGCGACGGCCGCGACGTGCTCGATTGCGCCGGTCTGCGCGTCCGCGTAGTTCCGGGCCGCGGCGGCGCCGAAGGCGTGTCGCAGATGCGAGTAGATCTCGCCGTGCTGGGCGCTGAGCTTGGCGGTGGTGTTGCCGGTGACGCCCGCGACGATGCGGTCGGCTTCGATCACGGCCACCGAGCGTCCCGCACGGGCGAGCTCCCAGGCGGTGCACAGGCCCGTGATGCCCGCGCCGATGACGGCGACCTCGGTTGCCACCCGGTCCTCGACGGGCGGGTACGCCGTCGCCTGCGTGGAGGCGATCCAGTAGGACTCGGGGGGGACCAGTGGAGCATTCATGGCCCCCGGGTACCCCGAGTGGGGCGGATCACTCCACGGGTTTGACGGGCTGGCGGAGGATCGTCTTGAGCTTGGCGGGGGCGGTGCGGCGGGCGTCGCTGAGGTAGATCTCGTGGTGGTCGCCGTTGAAGGTGAGCTTGTTGTACGGCAGGTAGTGCTCGTGGAGGCGCTGCAGGACGGGCGTCTCGGAGTCGTAGGAGCCGATGTGCAGGGTCTGGACGCACAGGCCCTCGGTGAAGGAGACGAGCCGCAGGCCCTCGAAGGCGGGGTTGGGGTGCTTCGCGGCGGCCTCGCCCGCGGCGGCCACGACCATCTCCTCGGTGATCCACTCGGGCTGGCCGATCATCATGGTCCACTCCCAGGCGCTCTTCTCGCGGGTGAGGAACACGGCGGGGTCGTCGGCGCGCCAGAGGCCTTCCATGGGGGCGACGACGAAGTCCCTGCCGAGGGTGCGCTTGCTGGCGAACTTCAGCGTGTAGGCCGTCCCGTAGAGGGCCGCGACGGCGTCGGCGTACGCGTCGGCGGTGTTGGGGTCGCCCTTGCCGTCGACGGCCAGGTAGCGGAACTCGGGCACCTCGACGACGGCGAACGCGTTGCGCGGCGGCGCGTAGAGCTGTTTGTAGGCCTTCTTGACGTCGTACTTCTCCATGCCCGCAGTGTCCCATCCGGGTACGACACGTCACGTCGAGAGGCGAAAGGGCGGGTTCAGATCGCGGTCGGGACCCGGGTGGTCACGAGGCCCACGTCGCCGAGGAAGCGCTCCAACGCGATCGTCGCGATGCCCGTGGCGACGGAGTTGCCGCGCACGGTGGAGACCTCGATGGCGAGGTCGGCGGCGGAGTCGCCGGGGGCCTCCTCGAGCACGCGGCGGCGCACGGCCGGGATGAGGTGGTCGCCCAGGGCCCAGGCGGTCCAGCCGGTCAGGGTGATCATCTCGGGGTTGACGATCGCGCAGAGGTCGGCGATCGCCGAGCCGAGGTACCGGGCGGTGAGTTCGAGGGTCTCGGTCAGCGCCGGGTGCGCCGGGGGTTCGAGGGCGGCCGCGAGCGCGCCGATGAACTCGCGCTGCATCGGCACGGAGGCGAGCGGGTGCTCGGGGGCGATCGCGGCGAGGGTCTGCTGGATGCCCGCCGCGCCCACGTAGGCCTCGACGCATCCTTTTCGGCCGCAACGGCATCCGCGGCCGTCGAGGGCGAGGAGGCTGTGGCCCCACTCCCCCGCGCCGTTCTGGGCGCCGCGCAGGATCGTGCCTTCGAGGACGATGCCGGCGCCGACGCCGGTGCCGAGGTTGACGGTGATCATGCTCTTGTGGCGCCGGCCCGCGCCGAACCAGAGCTCGGCGGTGGCGATGGCCTTGAGCGGGTTGTCGACGACCATCGGCAGGCCGATGCGCTCGCGGAGCCGGTCGACGTGCAGCCACGGCGCGTTCGGGACCACCACGGAGACCTCGGTCCAGCGCTGCATGCCGCCGGGGAGCGAGATGCCGACGCCGAGCACGTCGTCGCGGTCGGCGTGCGCGTTCTCGAGCGAGGCGTCGAGCGCCCGCACGATGCCGTCGATGACGTAGTCGTACTCGTCGTGGTGCTCGTCCGTGGCGACCTCGGCGGAGGCCAGTTCGTCGAGCGCGGAGTCGAACACGGTCGCGCGCACGTACGTCTCGGCGACGTCGACGCCCACGATGCGGCCGCGGTTCCCGTTGAGGCGCAGGGTGGTCGTGGGCCGTCCGATGCGCCCGCCGGTGCGGCGGGCCTCGGTGACGATGCCGCCTTCGAGCAGGTCGCTGACCACGGTGGCCACCGTGGCGTTGCTGAGGCCCGTCTCGGCGGCCAGGTCGCCCCGGCTCGCCTCGCCCGCCGCCAGCAGCGCGTGCAGCACGTCGAGCCGCGACTCGCTGCGGATGTCGCGCGAGGTGCGCCTGGTGACGGCCATGTGGACTCCTGGGTTCGCTACTGGGGTCGTGGGGGGGGGGGGGGGGGGGGGGCGGCGGGGCCGCCCGCCTGGCGCGGCCGCGCCCCGCCGGCGGTGCCGTGGACCAGCAGGCGCACCGCGCCGGTGTTCCATGATCCCGGACTCCAGAGTCGACCGGGGTCCCCGCCCGTGAACTTCGGCCGGGCCGCGTCGTCGAGCCAGACGCGTCCGAGCAGTTCGCCGCGCGCGAACGCGCTGACGCGCACCTGCCCGCCCTCGAACCGCAGGGAGCGGCCGCCGGGCGGGACGGGAACGTCGAGCCAGACCTCTTCGCCCGCACCGAGTTCGAGCGGGAGCACGACCTCGGTCCCGGCACTGTCCTTGGCGGACAGCGCGAGGAGGGCGTGGTCGGGCTGCGCCTCGACCTGCCAGTCTCGCACGGCCTCCAGGCGCAGCAGCGTCGCACCGCCGCCGTCGACCGGCCAGTGCGGCATGGTGATCGCGATCTCGTGGCCTTCGCCGGGGGCGAAGTGGACCCACGGGTCGTTGGGGCTCACGATGCTCGACGCGCCGTCCACGGTGATCTCGCAGGGCGTCTGGAGTCCATCGAGGTGCAGCGCGTAGTGGCTGGTGCCGTCCACGGGCAGGTCGCGCCGGTAGGTGACCGGGCGTCCGATCCGGGTGCTGCTCCAGCCCGCGAGGGTCCGCACGGGCGCCGGGTCGCCGGCCCACTGCTCGCCGCCGTCGACGGTCCACAGTGAGGCGATGTCCTCGCTCGCGGCGATCGCCCAGACGCGGCCGAGGCCGCGGAGCGACCCGATCGCGAGGCCGGGCAGGCGCGAGTCGTCGAAGTTCGCGTGGCCCCAGGTCTCCACGGTGGCGTCGAGGCGCGAGGCCCCGGCGACCGGGACACGGACCGTGGCACCGAAACGCGCGATGCTCGCCAGCGCGGTGCCGTCGAGGGCGAGGTCGACGATGTCGCCGGCGCCTTCGATGAGCAGTTCGCCGATGCCGTCCACGGCGGCCGCGTAGTGGGTGCGGCCGCGGTAGACGCCGATCTCCTCCGAGGCCGGGGGCCGCTCGTGCGCGGTGGTCTCGCCGGTTCGGGTCTCGAGTTCGAGACGCGTTGCGCTGGTGAGGATCTCGGGCTCGGGCAGGGCCGGGGCGATGACGCCCGCGGTGCCGTCGGGCGCGGGCACGTCCTCGGGGTGGTGGACCACGACGGTCCAGCGGTCCGCGCCCGAGGCGATCTCGGTGACGATCGATCCGCCGTGTGCGGGCGCGTCGATCGCGACGCGCTGCACGCCTCCGGCGCCTTCGAGCGCGATCGTGCTCGCCGTGCGGGCGGCGAACTCGAGGCCTTCGGGTCCGGCGGCGACGAGGTCGGCCGAGGCGAACCGGAGCGTGCCGGGGAGGCCGAAGCCCGCGAGCGGCAGGTCGCGCAGGACCAGCGCGCACGAGAAGGGCGCCAAGGCGATCGCGGTCTCGGGCAGGCCGTCCGCGGCCGCGAACACGGCCGTGCCGGGCTCGTCGCCGAGGTTCGGGACGCCGGTGAGCGTGCCGCCGCCGTCGAGCAGGAGCCGGGACGGGGAGTCGCTGGTCGGGACGTCGGCGCTGATCCCGTCGGCCGCGGCGGTGGTCGCGCGGGCGAGGGCCGGGCCGAGGGTGCGGGCGAGGGCCGCGAGCGTGCGGGCCTCGGCCGTCTCCGGGCGGGCCTCGCCCACCGGGGAGAGGTAGCCGCCGAAGTCGTAGTCGTGGGTCATGAACCCGCCGGGGTCGCCCCAGTTGCCGACCGAGGGCGTGTACCCGAGGTCGTAGCCGGAGGCCTGGAGGTACGGCGCGAGCAGGGTCGCGCCGCTCGCCATGAGCCTGCGCAGCGTCGTGTGGGCCCGGTTGGTCTCGGTGACGAGCAGCGGGAGTCCCTTGGCGCCCACGAGGTCCGCGTACCGGCGCACTTCGGCCTCGACGAACGGCGAGCGGTCGTCGGGGTAGAAGTTGAACGCCGGGGCGATGCCGTCGACCCCGCCGGTGGCGCCGATGAGGTCGCCCTGGCCGGCGCAGGCGACGAGCGGCACGTCGATGCCGTGGCCGATCGCCATGTCCCGCAGGGCGGTCAGGTAGGCGTGGCGGTCGTGCGTGTCGAAGAAGTCGAGCTCGTTCTCGAGCTGCACGGCCACGACGCTGCCGCCGCGGCCCCACTGGCGGGCGGCGAGGATCGGCAGGGCCTGGTCGAACCAGCGGCCCACGTGCTCGAGGAACTTCGGTTCCGCTTGGCGCAGTTCGAGTCCGTCTTCGAGCGCGAGCCAGGACGGCAGCGCGCCGCCGTCCCATTCGGAGCAGATGTACGGGCCGGGCCGGGCGATGACGGCGAGGCCGGCCTCGTGGGCGAGGTCGAGGAACGCGCCGACGTCGCGGCGGCCCTCGAAGTCCCATGCGCCGGGGGCGGTCTCGTGGAAGTTCCACGGCAGGTAGACGTCGATCGCGCGGTATCCGGTGGCGCGCACCTGCGCGAGCCGCGCCTCCCAGACCTCGCGGGGAAGCCGGAAGTAGAACAGCGACGCGCACAGCAGCGCTTCCTCGCGGTCGTCGAGGACGAGCCCAGAGCGTCCGAGCCGGACGGTCGCGGTGGACGGATCAGTCACTTCACACCAGCACTTCCACCTTGGAGGTTCATTTCGTACAGGTACTTCTGGCCGAGGTAGTAGATGACGATCATGGGCATGGTGAGGATGATCGACCCGACCATGACGAGGTTCCACGGCGGGAGCTGCATCTCGTTGCTCGTGCCCGTCATGTACTGCAGGCCCAGCGCGAGCGGCATCTGCTCTTCGGCGTTGAGGTAGATGAGCGGGCCCATGAAGTCGCCCCACGCGTGCGTGAGCGTGAAGATCGCGATCGCGGTGAGGATCGGCCACATCATGGGCAGGATGATCCGGCGGTAGACGCCGAAGTAGCCGAGGCCGTCCATCTGCGCGGCTTCGTCGAGCTCCCCGGAGATGCGGGAGACGAACTGCCGCACCAGGAACACGTTGAACGCGTTGGTGAAGAAGTTCGGGATGATGAGCGGCAGGTAGGTGTTGACCCAGCCGAGCTCCTTGAACAGCAGGAACTGCGGGATCATGGTGATCTGCGCGGGGATCATCATGGTGGCGAGGACGATCATGAACATGACGCCCTTGCCGGGGGCGCGCAGCCGCGCGAAGGCGTAGCCGACGAGCGAGGACGAGAGCACCTGGCCGACGGCGGAGAGGGTCGCGATGATGACCGAGTTGCCCACGAACCGCCCGACGGGCAGGCCGGTGGCGGTGAAGACCTCGGTGAAGTTGCGCCACTCGAACTCGCCCGGGATGACGGTGAACGCGTTCTGCGAGCTGGTGAGGTCGCTCGCGAGCGCGATCGAGATCATGAGGATGAACGGCACGAAGAAGATCGCCGAGACGACCAGCAGCACCGCGTAAGTGGCGGGCGAGGCCTTGAAGACCGAGAGGCCGCGGGTGGCGAAGTCCTTGTCGGGCTTGCCTTTCGAGTCGGCCGCGACCACGTGGTCGGGGCTTTCGGTGGCGAGTGCCATCAGCGCACCTCCGTCTCGTAGAAGACCCATTTGCGGGACGTGCGGAACGCGATCAGGGTGAAGGCCATGATCACGATGAAGAGCAGCCATGCGACGGCCGAGGCGTAACCGAAGTGGTAGAACTTGAACGCCTCGTCGAACAGCAGCGGCACCATGGTCTTGCTGGCGTTGTTCGGTCCGCCCGCGGTGAGGATGTACACCTGCGAGAAGATCTGGAACGCCCCGATCAGCCCCATGATGAGGTTGAAGAAGATCACCGGGGTGATCTGCGGGAACGTGACGGACCAGAACTGGCGCCACGGGCTCGCGCCGTCGATCTCGGCGGCTTCGTAGAGCTCGCGCGGGATGCCGTTCATCGCCGAGAGCAGGAGCACGGTCGCCCCGCCGGCGCCCCAGGCGGAGAGCACGATGAGCGCGGGTTTGACCCAGGACTCGTCGATGAGCCAGTTGGGCCCGTCGATGCCGAACCAGCCGAGCAGGTCGTTGAGCGGGCCCGAGGGCGCAAGGACCATCTTGAAGACCATGGCCGTCGCGACGAGCGGGACGAGCGTGGGCAGGTAGATGAAGGTCCGGAAGAGCTTGCGCCCGCGCACCCGCTTGTTGAGCAGGTTCGCCAGCCACACGCCGATGACGAGGCCGAGCGGGACGGAGACCGCCGCGTAGTAGAAGGTGTTCCACAGCGCCTTCCAGAAGACCGGGTCCTCGGTGAGCGCTTCGGTGTAGTTCTGCAGCCCGACCCATTCGGGCGGCGTGAACGAGTCCCACTCCGTCAGTGAGATGTAGACGGAGGCGATCATGGGGCCGAGCAGGAACCCGACGAAACCGATCAGCCACGGCGAGATGAAGAGCCAGAAGTACAGCGCTTCCTTCCTGCTGCGGCGGGACATCTTGGTGCGGGGGCGGGCCCCGCCGGAGCGGGGCGCGGGGGGCGCCCCGCTCCGGGGGCTTCGCCGACGTGGTTCGACATCGGAGGCTCGTCCTACTCGATGATGGACTCGAGCTGCGTCTGGATCTTGTCGAGTTCGGTCTTGGCGTCGCCGCCCTCGTTCCAGAAGGTGCCGAGGTTGTCGTTGAACGCCGCCTGCATCTCCTCCCACTCGGGGATGAAGGGGGCGCGGAAGATGAACTCGGAGGACTCGCCGAACGCGGCCATGTTCAGGCCCTCGGGAGCCCACGCGGGCTTGAGGAACGCGTCGGACTGCTGCACCTGGATGTTGGCGGGCACGTCCTGGGCCTTGTCGATGATGACCGTCTGGGCCTCGGTGTCGGTGAGGAAGTCGATCGCCTCGAAGGCCTTCTGCGGGTTGTCGCTGTCGCGGGTGATGGACAGGCCGGAACCGAAGGCGGAGACCGCCTGCTCCTGGCCGCCCCACAGCGGCGCGATGCCCCAGTTGATGTCGGACTCGAGGAGTCCGCCGATGCCCCAGAAGCCGGTGGCGTTCATCGCGACGGTGCCCGCGGCGAAGGCGGGGTCGCCGCCCATGTCCGGGCCCATGTCCGCGTACTCGGCCGCGGTCGGGGCGTAGTGGTACTTGTACTGCAGGTCGTTGGCCCACTGGAGCGCGTCGACGACCTCAGGGGAGTTGACCGTGGGCTTGCCGCTGTCGTCGATGATCTGCCCGCCGTTCTGGTAGGCGAAGCTCCACCACTGGGCCCACCAGCCGGCGCCGGAGAAGCCCCACTGCTCGCCGGGGACGGTCAGCTTCTCCATGGCGGCCTGGGCGTCCTGCTGGGTCCACTCGGCCGTCGGGTACTCGACGCCGGCGGCGTCGAAGAGGTCCTTGTTGTAGTAGAGGATCATCGCGCCGGAGCGGTCGGGGATCGCGTAGGTCTCGTCCTCGTAGGTGTAGAGCGAGCCGACGGGGCCGAAGCGCTCCTCCATGTCGAGGCCGGCGTCGTCGATGTACTCGTCGAGCGGCAGGAGCTGGCTCTTGGAGGAGTACGAGTTGACGTTCTCGGCGACCTGCATGATGTCGGGGCCGTCGCCGCCGGCGATCATCGTCTGGACCTTCTGGGCGTACTGGTCCGAGGGGATGAGCTGGAGATCGATCTTGGTGTCGGGGTTCTCGGCCTCGAAGAGGTCGATGCGGGCCTGGTAGGTCTCCTTGTCGAGGTCGCCGCCCCAGACGACCATCTTCAGGGGGCCGTCGTCGCCGGAGTCGCCGCCGCCGCACGCGGCGAGGGCCGTCGCACCGATCAGCACCGTCGCACCGAGAGCGGCGCCTCTGCGCCACAAAGCCTTGTCCACCATGTCTTCCGCCTCCTTGCGGTCGGGGGGTTCGGACGCCGGCGGGCCGCCGGCGCGAGTTAAGACAAGGCAAAATCTAACCCATAGATAAAGGGTTGGATAGATCCGCCTGATAACGATTTCGACGCGATGAACATGGGATGACAGGCGGACACTGGCAGCCGGGGCCGCCATAAGCTAGCATTCCTATCGTTTTACTAGACTTCCATTTCGGGCGGCATTATGGTGTGATGCACGCCTGTGAGTCGTTCCCCCCGAATACCGCGAAAGAGCCTGCTATGCCCCAGAGAGAACCCCGCCGAGGCCTGCGAACCAGCGCCCTCGCCGCCGTCACCGCCGTCCTCGCCCTCACCCTCACCGCGTGCGGCGGCGACGGGTCCGGCGACCCGACCGGGGCCGGCTTCGAGGACTGCGCCACCGAGCCCACCACCTGCAACTCCGGCCCCCGCAAGGAAGGCGGCGACCTCGTCTGGGCCGTGGGCGGCAAGTGGGAGGCCTGGGGCCAGGCCGACATCTACGGCTCCAGCCTGTCCACCTCGGTCATCAACCAGCCGCTGCGCCCCACCGTCTTCACCTACGACCAGGCCGGCGAGATCCACTACAACGACGGCATCTACTCGGCCGCGCCCGAACTCCTCGCCGAAGCGCCGATGACCGTGGCCTACCACCTCAAGCCCGAGGCCACCTGGGGCGACGGCACGCCCATCGGCCTCGACGACTTCATCTGGCACTGGAAGGCCACCTCCACCGACGAGGCCCAGTGCGCCGGCTGCACCCCCGCTACCGACTACGGCTCCAACGTGGCCTCGATCGAGCAGGGCGAGGACAACACCATCGTCGTGACCTACAAGGACGGCTACCTCGACGCCGAGTGGTTCGCCGCGCAGGTCATCACCCACCCCGCGCACATCGCCGAGGCCCGCGGCCACGCCGACTGGCGCACCGACCCGGCCGTCATGGCCGCGTCCATCGCCGACTTCTCCGAGAACCCGCCGCTCGACTACAGCGCCGGACCGTTCAAGATGGTCGAAGGCGTGCTCGGCGACTACGCCAAGTACGTGCCGAACCCCGAATGGACCGGATCGCAGCAGTCGACGCTGGACTCCTTGACGCTCAAGTACATCGAAGGCGCCGACGCGATGGCCACCGAGCTGCGCCAGGGCACCATCGACGGCGCCGCGCCCTCCAGCTTCGACCCCGAGATCCTCGACCAGCTCGCCGACGACCCGGAGCTGAAGTTCAGCGTCGCGCCGCAGTCCGGCTGGTCCCACATCGACGCGAACTTCGACAACCCGTTCCTCGCGGCCGAACCGCTGCGCCGGGCGATCTTCACCGCGATCGACGCGGACGAGATGAACGCCCGCGCCTACGGCACCGCCTACGAGGACACCGAGACGATGTCCAACGTGCTCTTCCGCCCCGACTCGGAGTACTGGACCGACCAGATCGGCGACTCCGGCCTCGGCTCGGGCGACCAGGACGCGGCCCGCGCGATCCTCGAGGACGCCGGGTACACCTGGGACGGCGACGCGCTCCTCACCCCTGAGGGCCAGCCGGTGTCCCTGCGCTTCCGCACCGGCATCGAAGGCGAGGCCTTCACGCCGATCATCCAGGACCTCGTCATCACCTACCTCGGCGACCTGGGCATCGACCTCACCACCGACCCGATCCCGGCCGGCGAGCTCAACACGGTCCTCGAAGAGCGCGACTGGGACCTGATCCTGTTCTCCTGGATCGAGACCCCGCTGTTCGCGTCCTCCGCCGCCGACTACTGGGGCGAGGGCAACCACACCGGGTTCCAGAACGACGAAGTGGACGCCGTCATCGCCGAACTCGCGACCACCCTCGACCGCGACCGCGCGGCCGAGCTCAACAACCGGGCCGCGCAGATCTCCCTCGACCAGTCGGTGCAGCTGCCGCTGGCGTGGACGCCGCAACTGGTCATGGTCAACAAGGACGTCGTGAACGTGCGCGACAACTGGGCGACCACCATGCGTGTCTTCTACAACGTGGGCGAGTGGGGCTTCCTCGGAGAGGAATAGGAAGCACAGCCTCGGAGAGGAATAGGAAGCACAGTTTGGACGAGAGCGCCGACAAGTAAGTCAAACGAAAGGGCCGGGCGCAGCAGGACCGCGCCCGGCCCTTTCGCCTCAGCCGGGCCGCCGACTCGAACCTGCGACCATCGGATTAGAAGACCGATGCGGCACCAATCGCGCCCCGCTCCATTCGCCTCGCCTAGGCTCGGATCCATGAGCGAAGCGGCTGAGGTCAAGTCCGAGAGCGTGATCACGGTGATCATCGCCGCGCTGATGAACCTCTGCATCGCGCTGGCGAAGCTCGTGGCCGGGGTCGTGGGCGGTTCGGCCGCGATGGTCTCGGAGGCCGCGCACTCCGCGGCCGACACCGTCACGCAGGTCATGCTGTACATCGCCTTGCGCAACAGCGTGAAGCCGGCCGACGCCGCGCACCCGTTCGGGTACGGCAGCACCGCCTACCTTTGGGCGGCGCTCGCGGCCGCGTTCACGTTCGTGGCCGGCGGCCTGTTCTCCATCACGCACGGCTTCCACTCGCTGCACGGCGGCGCCGAGCGCGACTATCTCATCTCCTATGTGGTCCTTGCGATCTCGTTCGTGCTCGAAGGCGTCTCGTTCATTCGGACCATCGTGCAGGTTCGGCGCGAGTCGCGGTACTGGGGCGTCCACCCGATCCGGTTCCTGCGGCGGACGCCCGACACGAGCGTGAAGGCGGTGTTCCTGGAGGACTTCGCCGCACTCATCGGCCTGCTGCTGGCCGCCGGCGGCCTGGCGCTCACCCAGGCCACCGGCGACCCGGTGTACGACGGCACCGCCTCGATCCTCATCGGCGTGCTGCTGCTCGTGATCGCGGTGCTGCTGGGCCACGCGAACATCTCGCTGCTCATCGGCAAGAGCCTGCCGCCGCGCTTCGTCGACGCCGTGCGGACCGAACTCGAAGCGGGCGATGACATCGCGGCCGTCCAGGAGCTCCTGACCCTCCAGCTCGGACCCGCCTCGGTGATGGTCGCCGCGAAGATCGACTTCCGCGACAACGCCACCGGCGAGGCCATCGAGCGCACCTGCCGCGACCTCGAGGCGCAGCTGCGCGAACGCTTCCCGATGGTCGCGTACGTCTTCCTGAGCCCCTGGGGCGAAGCCGAAGAGGTCACCCGCTGATGGCCGCCTGGGCCTGGGCGATGAGGTCGCGCATGTCGTTCTGCCAGGCGAAGGTCGCGTCCTCGACCTCGAGGTAGTAGTGGAGCTGCGCCTGCTGCCAGGCGTCCACCGCGGCCGCGCGGTACCCGGATTCGTCGCCGCATTCGGCGAAGTCGACCGCCAGCGCCCGCTCGAAGTCGAGCCAGCCCTGCGGGTCGTCGGGGTCGGGAACGTCGCCGGGCGGGTCGGGCCAGTTGGTGCCCGCGTCCGGGTAGGAGTTGAGCGCGTACTCGCCGTCGCCCGCCGCGGAGAGGTAGGAGTGGACGAACAACTGTCCTTCGTAGAACTCCCAGCCCTCGTGGCCGCGCCCTTCGAGGCAGTCGAGGAGGTCGCCCTCGGCGTCGGCGGTGCCCTCGGTGTAGCGGTCGGTCATCGCGGACCAGTCGCCGTTCGGCGGCTCGGGCCGCAGGTCGGCGGCGGTCCAGCCCTCGTCCATGCCGTCGAGCGTGCTCTGGCCGTAGACCGCTTCGAGCATCTGGAGCTCGCAGCCGCCGGGCGGGGGCGTCATCTGCCCGTCGGACTGGCCTTCGCGTTGGGAGCGTTCGATCCCGGCGAGGTCGGGGTGCATGTACTCGGCCCAGGCCTGGCCGCCGTAGGCGACGTACCAGGCGAACTGGTCCTCTTCAGGCTGGGTGAAGAACTCCGGCAGCTCGTCGTCGTCCTGGCCGTTGAAGACGATCGTCGTCCAGCCCATGTCCGCCTGGAACTCGGACCATTCGGCGTCGAGTTCGTCGCCGCCTTCGACGGTCTCGTACCCGTCGATGCTGGTCCACTGCCAGAAGCCGCGCCGCTGCGCGTCCTCGACGGTCGGCAGGAACCAGTCGTAGGGCGAATGGTCCATGAAGGACTCCCGCTCCTGGGCGAGGGCGGCCTCGAGCTCGAAGGGGTCGTGGAGGTCGAATCCCTGCGCCTCCAGGCAGGTCTGCACGATGCGGGACTCGGCCTCGTCGAGTTCTTCGGTGAGGCGGCGGCTCTCGTTGAAGGTGTCGGTGAGCTGCCGCTCGTACTCGCCGTAGTCGAGGTACTCGTCTTCGGGCTCCCCGGCGAACCAGGAGCAGCCCGAGGCGGTGCAGAGCACGGCCAGGCCGATGACGGCGGTCTTCGTTCGCGGCACGGCGACCTTCCTTCTCCCGGGGGCTTCGCCGCACAGACGCCCCGAGGGCCCGCGCCGGTTGCCTGTGCCGGAATGGAAAAGGGCCGCCGGGAAGCCCCGGCGGCCGCTCTTCATTCAGGTCTTAGGCCAGTTCGGACAGGGCCTTCTGCCAGGCGCCCTGGTCGCGGGCCTCGCCGGGCATGTTCATCTCGGCGAAGCGGACGACGCCCTGCTTGTCGATGACGAAGGTGCCGCGGTTCGCCATGCCCTTCTCGTCGTTGAAGACGCCGTAGGCCTGGGCGACCTCGCCGTGCGGCCAGAAGTCGGAGAGCAGCGGGAACTCGAAGCCCTCGCGCTGCGCCCAGACCTTGTGGGCGAACGGGGAGTCGATGGAGACGCTGAGGACCTGCACGTCGTCGCTCTGGTAGGCGTCGAGGTTGTCGCGGATGCCGCACAGCTCGCCCTCGCACACGCCGGTGAACGCGAACGGGTAGAACACGAGCAGGACGTTCTTCTCGCCGAGGAAGTCGGCGAGGCTGACCTCTTGGTTGTTCTGGTCCTTCAGGGTGAAGCCGGGGGCCTTGGTTCCGGGTTCGATCGGCATGCGCGCTCCTCGCGGTGCGGCCCTCGGCGGAGGGCCTTCAGTGGTCTCTGACGCGGTGAACGTTATCGCCAGGCGTCCGCGCCGGCCACCGGACCCGCCGGAAGCGGGCCCGCGCGACATTCCGGGGTGTCAGCGGCGGGCGACGACCATGCGGGAGGCGACCCAGTCCGGGGAGGCGTTGAGGGTCTTCGTCGACTTGAGGCCGGCGAGGGTCGTGGACTCCTCGATGTCGGCGGGCTCGATGTGGCCGGGGCGACCGGCCTTGGGGGTGAGGAGCCAGACCACGCCGTCGTCGGCGAGGGGGTCGCGGGCGTCGAGGAGGAGGTCGACCAGGTCGCCGTCCTCTTCGCGGCACCACAGGAGCACCGCGCCCACGATCTCGTCGGAGTCCTCGTCGAGGAGTTCGCCGACCGCCTCGATGACGGCGCTGCGCAGGGCGGCGTCGACATCGGTGTCGAAGCCGATCTCCATGACGGACTCGACGCCGTCGAGTCCCAGTCGCTGCACCACGCTCGATGAGTCCACCGGGCTGCTCGGAGCGTTCACTTCGTCCCCTCCATAGGTCGGGCTGCCAGAGCGTCCCGCTCTGCTCTGCACAGCATATGAAGTAGACCATATGAGCCGTGGCATATCCAGCGCTCGCGCGGGCGGGGGAAAAGAGGTGCGGCGGGCCGGTTCGCAAAGCCGCCGAGGGGGTTCGTGCGGACACGTTCACATGGCGGTGATCTCGCTTTCCGGGACGCGATTCGCGGCGTTGCAGGTGAGCGCGTTTCATGGTCGCGGGGAGTGTGGGCGCCGTCGCATCAAGGCGGGTGGGTCGACGATGCTCGCGGTAGATTCAAGGGAGGATGGTAGAAAACGATGACACTCTGCTGCCTGAAGAGCAACCCTGCAAAGCCGCAGTCTTAGAACGAGGGATCGCCCGTGACCACGGAACAGAACCGGCCGCCCATCAGTGACGGATTGCCGACCCAAGTACCGGACACTGACCCTGGGGAGACCAGCGAGTGGCTGGAATCCCTGGACGGCCTCCTCGACGGCGGCGGGCGCACCCGTGCCCGCTACGTCATGCAGCGGCTGCTCGAGCACGCCCGCAAGCGCCAGATCGGCGTTCCGGCGTCCACGAGCACCGACTATGTGAACACCATTCCGGTGGAAGCCGAGCCGCACTACCCCGGCGACGAGGCCGTCGAGCACCGCATCCGGTCGTTCGTGCGCTGGAACGCGGCGATGACCGTGCACCGCGCGCAGCGACCCGGCATCGGCGTGGGCGGCCACATCTCGACGTACGCCTCCGCGGCGAACCTGTACGAGGTCGGCTACAACCACTTCTTCCGCGGCCGCGACCACGAGGGCGGCGGCGACCAGATCTTCTTCCAGGGCCACGCCTCCCCCGGCATGTACGCCCGCTCCTTTGTGGAAGGCCGACTGACCGAGGACGACCTCGACGGCTTCCGCCAGGAGGTCTCGCGCCCCCAGGGCGGCCTGCCCTCCTACCCCCACCCGCGCCTCATGCCGGACTACTGGCAGTTCCCGACCGTGTCGATGGGCCTGGGCCCGATCAACGCGATCTACCAGGCGCTGTTCAACCGCTACATGGACGACCGCGGCATCAAGGACACCAAGAAGCAGCAGGTCTGGGCGTTCCTCGGCGACGGCGAGATGGACGAGGTCGAATCGCGCGGCGCGCTCCAGTTCGCCGCGGGCGCCGAGCTCGACAACCTCACGTTCGTCGTCAACTGCAACCTGCAGCGCCTCGACGGCCCGGTGCGCGGCAACGGCAAGATCGTGCAGGAGCTCGAGTCGTACTTCCGCGGCGCGGGCTGGAACGTCATCAAGGTCATGTGGGGCCGCGAGTGGGACCCGCTGCTCGCCGCGGACGCCGACGGCGCGCTGGTGAACCTCATGAACACCACCCCCGACGGCGACTTCCAGACGTTCAAGGCCGAGTCGGGCGCGTTCATCCGGGAGCACTTCTTCGGCCGCGACACGCGCACGAAGGCGCTCGCGCAGCCGCTCTCGGACGACGACATCTGGAACCTGCGCCGCGGCGGCCACGACGACCGCAAGATCTACGCCGCGTACAAGGCCGCGATGGAGCACGAGGGGCAGCCCACCGTGATCCTCGCGCACACCGTCAAGGGCTACAAGCTGGGCTCGACCTTCGAGGGCCGCAACGCGACCCACCAGATGAAGAAGCTCTCGCTCGACGACCTCAAGGGCTTCCGCGACGCCCTCGAGATGCCGATCAGCGACGCGCAGCTCGAGGCCAACCCGTACCTGCCGCCGTACGTCAAGCCCGAGGCCGGTTCGGCCGAGGACGAGTACCTGCAGGCCCGCCGGGCCGCCCTGGGCGGTTCGATCCCCAAGCGCCGCAACACGGTCATCCCGCTGAGCCTGCCGGGCGAGGAGGCGTACAAGTCGACCAGGCGCGGTTCGGGCAAGCAGAAGGCCGCCACGACGATGGCCCTCGTGCGCCTGCTCAAGGACCTCATGCGGGACAAGGAGACCGGCAAGCGCTGGGTGCCGATCATCCCCGACGAGGCGCGCACGTTCGGCATGGACGCGATGTTCCCGACGGCGAAGATCTGGTCGACGCACGGCCAGCAGTACCTGTCGGTGGACCGCGACCTGTTCCTCTCCTACAAGGAGTCGCAGCAGGGCCAGCTCATGCACGTGGGCATCAACGAGGCCGGTTCGATGGCCGCGTTCACCGCCGCGGGCAGCTCGGGCGACACGCTCGGCGAGCCGATGATCCCGTTCTACATCTTCTACTCGATGTTCGGGTTCCAGCGGACCGCGGACGCGATCTGGGCCGCCACGGACCAGCTCGCGAACGGCTTCCTCATCGGCGCCACCGCTGGCCGCACCACGCTCAACGGCGAGGGCCTGCAGCACGAGGACGGCCACTCGCTGCTCCTCGCGCACACCAACCCGGCGGTCGTCTCGTACGACCCCGCGTACGGCTACGAGATCGGGCACATCGTCCAGGACGGCCTGCGCCGCATGTACGGCGAAGGCGAGCACGTCTTCTACTACATGACCGTGTACAACGAGCCGATCGTGCAGCCGGCCGAGCCGGAGAACGTGGACGTCGAGGGCATCCTCCGGGGCATCCACAAGGTCCACGCCGCCGCGGGCTCGGGCCCCCGAGTACAGCTCCTGACCTCGGGTTCGGGCATGTCCTGGGCCGTCAAGGCCGCCCAGCTGCTCGAAGCGGACTGGGGCGTGGCCGCCGACATCTGGTCGGTCACCTCCTGGACCGAGCTGAGCCGCGACGGGATCGAGGCCGACCGCCACAACCTCCGCCACCCGGAGGCCGAGAAGCGGATCCCGTACGTCACCTCGAAGCTCTCGGGCGCCGAGGGGCCGTTCGTGGCCGTCAGCGACTACATGCGGGCCGTCCCGGACCTCATCAGCCGCTGGGTGCCGGGCGACTACACCTCCCTGGGCACGGACGGCTTCGGCCACTCCGACACCCGCGGGGCCCTGCGCCGCCACTTCAACGTCGACGGCGAGTCGATCACCGTGGCCGCCCTCCAGCAGCTCGCCGCCCGCGGCGAGGTCAAGCCGGAGCTGGCCGCCCAGGCGGCCGCCAAGTACCAGATCACCGACCCGACCGCCGCCGAAGCCGGCGAGGCGGGCGGCGACTCCTAGTACGCGCCTACGACGAAGGGCCGCAAGCGGATCGCTTGCGGCCCTTCGTCATGCCGTGGCACCGGACGGGTCCGGCCCGCGGCTGAGGAGTCCGGAGGCCTAGGCCTCGGCCTCCTCCTTCTCGATCTCGGCGCGAACCGCGTCCATGTCGAGTTCCTTCACCTTGCCGATGATCTCCTCGAGCGCGGCCGGCGGCAGCGCGCCGGGCTGGCTGTAGAGGAGGATGCCGTCGCGGAACGCCATGAGCGTCGGGATCGACTGGATCCCCGCCTCGCCCGAGAGCTCCGGCTGGTCCTCGGTGTCGATCTTCCCGAAGACGACGTCAGGGTGCTTCTCGCTCGACGCCTCGAACGTGGGCGCGAACATCTTGCACGGGCCGCACCAGTCGGCCCACCAGTCCACCAGCACGATCTCGTTGCCGGTGACGGTCTCCTCGAAGTTGTCCTTGGTCAGTGCAACCGTGGCCATGGGGCCGCCTCTCTGTCGTGGCTTCTGTGGTGCTCTTCCGCGCAACAGTAGTGGCGGCCGAGGTATTCCGACAGACGGCCATGCGCGGCGCGCGCCACGTCTGGCAGGCTATAGGGCATGGATCTGGCCACGACCATTCAGAACATCGAACGCTCCTCGTCGGCGTTGACGACCCAGTCGCTCACCCGGATGGACGAACGCCTCCCCTGGTTCCGCGACCTCCCCGCCGAGCAGCGCTCCATGGTCACCCTGGTGGCCCAAGCCGGCGTGCGGCAGTTCCTCGAATGGCTGCGCAACGGCGGCGAGGACCTGGGCACCTCCGACATGGTCTTCGAGGCCGCCCCCGTCGAGCTCGCCCGCGCCATCAGCCTCCAGCACACCGTCGCCCTCATCCAGGTCGTCATCGACGTGGTCGAGGAGCAGGTGCCCGCGCTCGCCGCCGACGGCGAGACCGACCAGCTCCGCGAGTCGGTGCTGCGCTTCAGCCGCGAGATCGCGTTCGCCTCCGCACGCGTGTACGCCCGCGCCGCCGAGACGCGCGGCGCCTGGGACGCCCGCCTCCAGGCGATGCTCGTCGACGCGCTCCTGCGCGGCGACAACTCCGACGAGCTCATCTCCCGGGCCGCCGCCCTCGGCTGGTCCGAGACGCAGACGATCACCGTCGTCTGCGGCGCCACCCCCGGCGGCGAGGCCACCCTCGTGCTCCACTCCGTCCAGCGCGCCGCCCGGCGCCTCGGGCTCGACATCCTCGCCGGCGTCCACGGCGCCCGCCTCGTGCTCCTCCTCGGTGGCGTCAAAGAGCCCGTCGAGATCGTCGAGAAGCTCACCGGGCAGTTCGGCGACGGCCCGATCGTGGTGGGCCCCACCGTGACCGGCCTCGCGGACGCCTCCACGTCCGCGCTCGCGGCCGTCGCCGGCCACCGGGCCGCCCCGGCCTGGCCGGACGCGCCCCGGCCCGTCACGGCCACCCAGCTCCTCCCGGAGCGGGCCATCGCGGGCGACGAGGAGGCCCGCCGGGGCCTGCGCGAGAGCGTCTACCTGACGCTGCGCCGCGCGGGCGGCGAGCTGTTGGAGACCATGGACGCGTTCATCGCCTCCGGCGGCGTCCTCGAGGGCACCGCCCGCGAGCTGTACGTCCACCCCAACACGGTCCGCTACCGCCTCCGCCGCATCCAGGAGGTGACCGGTTTCTCCCCCACCGAACCGCATGAGGCCTTCGTCCTCCGTGTGGGGTTGACCATAGGACGCCTGGAGAACGCTTCGGGCACCCGGCGTTCTCGCAGTTGACAACGAGTGTTGTAGATTCCCTACAAGAACCGAACGGGCTTTCAGTCTCCCGACTGCTCCCGTATCACCTGTTGTCGATGCGAAAGTCTTAGTGTGCTTGCCATTCTCGCTCCCGGGCAGGGCTCGCAGAAGCCCGGGTTCCTGACGCCGTGGATCGAAGACCCCTCCGCCGAGGCGCGCCTCCGCGAGTGGTCCGAGATCATCGACCTCGACCTCGTCCGACTCGGCACGACCGCCGAGCAGGACGAGATCACCGACACCGCCAACACCCAGCCGCTCCTCGTGGCCGCCGGGCTGCTGGCCGCCGAGCGGCTGCTCACCGGCGACCTCGCCGAGGCCGACCTCGTCGTCGCCGGGCACTCCGTCGGCGAGCTGACCGCGCTCGCGATCGCCGGGGTCCTCACCCCCGAGGCCGCCGTCCGCCTCGCCGCCGTCCGCGGCCGCGAGATGGCCGCCGCCTGCAACATCGAGCCGACCACGATGGCCGCCGTCCTCGGCGGCGTCGAAGAGGACGTGCTCACCGCGATCGAATCGGCCGGGGCCTGGCCCGCGAACCGCAACGGCGCCGGGCAGATCGTCGCCGCCGGACCGGTCGCCGCCATCGAGAAGCTGACCCAGAACCCGCCGGAGAAGGCGCGGATCATCCCGCTCAAGGTCGCCGGGGCGTTCCACACCCCGCACATGGCTCCGGCGCAGGAAGCGCTCGAGGCCGTGGCCGCCGAGATCGCGACCGCCGACCCGGTCCGGACGCTCCTGTCCAACCGCGACGGCAAGGCCGTGGCCTCGGGCAAGACCGCCTTGCAGCAGATCGTGGCACAGGTCACCTCACCGGTCAGGTGGGACGCCTGCATGAGTACGCTTGGAGAACTGGGCGTCACGGCGGTCATCGAGCTGCCGCCTGCAGGGACGCTCACCGGACTGGCCAAGCGGGCACTCAAGGGCGTGGAGCGTGTCAACGTGAACACCCCCGAGGACCTGGCTGCCGCCACCGGACTCGCGAAGAATGAAGGAGCCGAGTGAGCGTCAACGGATCGCGCGTCGTCAGCGTCGGGCACTACCAGCCGGAGAAGATCCTCACCAACGCCGACCTCGCCGAGATGGTCGACACCAACGACGAGTGGATCGTCTCTCGTGTCGGCATCAAGGAGCGCCGCATCGCCGCCGACGGCCAGAAGGTCGCCGACCTCGCGATCGAGGCCGCCCGCAACGCCATGGAGAACGGCGGCTTCACCGCCGCCGACATCGACATGGTCATCGTCGCCACCGTCTCGGCGAAGGACCTGTGCCCGAACACCGCCTGCCGCGTCTCCGACGCGCTCGGCATCGGCGCGCCGGCCGCCATCGACATCAACACCGCCTGCTCGGGCTTCGAGTACGCGCTGGCCCAGGCCGACATGGCCATCCGGGTCGGCAGTGCCAAGCGCGCCATCGTGATCGGCGCCGAATGCCTCAGCGCGGTCACCGACTGGGAGGACCGCTCCTCGTGCGTCCTCTTCGGCGACGGCGCGGGCGCTGTCGTGGTCGAGGGCACCGACGACCCGGAGCTGGCCATCAGCCCGGTCCTGTGGGGCTCCGAGCCGGCGATGAGCGACGTCATCCGCATCGAGGAGGACGTGCCGTTCATCAAGCAGGCCGGCCAGACCGTGTTCCGCTGGGCCACCACCCAGCTCGCGCCGCTCATCGAGCAGGTCGCCGAGCGGGCGGGCCTCAAGATCAGCGAGCTCGCGGCCTTCGTGCCGCACCAGGCGAACCTGCGGATCATCCAGGGCATCGCCAAGCGCCTCGACTTCAGCGACGACTGCGTCATCGCCGAGGACATCGTCTACTCCGGCAACACGTCGGCGGCATCGGTGCCGCTGGCCCTGTCGAAGTTGGTACAAAGTGGCAAGGTGGCCTCCGGCGCCCCGATCCTCCTGTTCGGATTCGGCGGCGGACTCACCTACGCCGGGCAAGTCATCCGCTGCCCGTAATTATCGAGAGGAAATAACTCATGGCTCATTCTCGTGACGAGATCCGCGAAGGCCTGTCCGACATTCTCGAAGAGGTCGCGGGCGTCAACCCCGACGATGTCGCCGACGGCAAGTCGTTCACCGACGACCTGGACGTCGACTCGCTCGCCATGGTCGAGGTCGTCGTCGCCGCTGAAGAGAAGTTCGGTGTGAAGATCCCCGATGACGAGGTCGCCAACCTGAAGACCGTCGGCGACGCCGTCTCCTACATCGAAAAGGGCTAAATGTGACTGAGGTAGTCGTGACCGGGCTCGGCGCGACCACGCCCCTCGGCGGGGACGTGGCGTCGACCTGGGAAGCGCTCGTGGCCGGTCGGTCGGGCGTGCACCTGCTCGAGCACGAGTGGGCGCAGGAACTCCCCTGCCGTATCGCCGCCGAGCTGGCGGTGGAGCCGTCCGAGGTCCTGCCTCGGGTGCGGCTGCGCCGTCTGGACCGCTCCGAGCAGATCGCGCTGGTCGCGGCTCAGCAGGCGTGGGACGACGCGGGGCTGAGCGACGACCTCGACAAGGAACGCCTGGGCGTCGTCTTCGGTTCCGGCATCGGCGGGGCGCTGACGCTCCTCGCCCAGGACGACATCCTGGAGGAGAGCGGCGCCCGCAAGGTCTCGCCGTTCACCGTGCCCATGCTCATGCCCAACGGTCCCGCCGCAGTAGTCGGCCTGGAATTCGGCGCCCAAGCCGGCGTGCACGCCCCCACCAGCGCGTGCGCCACCTCGGCCGAGGCGATCTCCTGGGCCGCCGACATGATCCGCGTCGGCCGTGCCGACGTGGTCGTGGCGGGCGGCGCGGAGGCGGTCATCGGCGGCCTGCCGATGGCCGGGTTCTCCTCGATGAAGGCCATGTCGACCCGCAACGACGACCCGACGCACGCCTCCCGGCCCTGGGACCGCGACCGCGACGGGTTCGTCATGGGCGAAGGCTCCGGCGCGCTCATCCTGGAGCGCCGCGACCACGCCGAGGCGCGCGGGGCGAAGATCTACGCCGTCGTGGCGGGCTCCGGGCTGACCTCCGACGGGTACGACATCGTCCAGCCCGACCCGGAGTGCCGGGGCGGCGGCCGGGCGATGGCGGCGGCCATCAAGCAGGCCGGCATCGACCCGAAGGAGATCGGCCACGTCAACGCCCATGCGACGTCCACTCCGGTCGGCGACATGGCGGAGGTCAAGGGCATCAAGCGCGTCGTGGGCGACCACGTGGTGCTGACCGCGACCAAGTCCATGACCGGGCACCTGCTCGGCGGCGCGGGCGCGGTCGAGTCGATCGCGGCGATCCTGGCGATCGTCGAAGGGGTCATCCCTCCGACGATCAACCTCGACAACCCCGACCCGGGCCTGGACCTGGACGTCGCGGCGAACGAGGCGCGCAAGGTCGAGCTGAACGCCGCGCTCAACACGGCCTTCGGCTTCGGCGGCCACAACGCCGCGCTCTTGTTCACGAAGGCGTAGCCGGAGTGAACCGGCTGCACCGGACGAAGGCGTAGCAGCAGTAGTAACCTGAAGGGCCCCAACGCTTTCGGGTTGGGGCCCTTCAGCGCGTCTGCGGGAGTCCGGTTTCGGGCGTGTCCGGGGGCGACGCGTGTGCCTGCGGGCCTTGGGTCTCGGGCGTGTCCGGGAGCGTCTCGGAGCGCCTACCACAAAACAGACATAAGAGGGACCCGGCCTCCGCGAGCTGGCGAGCCGTAACTTTGGTCAGCGCAGAAATCCTCCCGGGGTACGACATTCCCCGAACTTGATCCTTCCTCGGGATGACCCAGGTCGGTACCGCGGACGGGAGCTTTCGGCGGCGGTCGCGAATACCGTGAATCGAGCCCGTTTTCCATAGACTCGAACCGGAAGCCAGTGCACACCCGCCACGATCCGAAGGAGACCGTCGTGTCCACCGCGACCCCTCTCGCCACGACCGGCCCGCCCGGCCCGCCCGTCTCGATCAGCAAGGGCGAGCGCTCGCTCGCCCCCGACATCGCGCGCGGCGGGATGCTCCTGTTCATCGCGCTCGCCAACGTACCGATCCACCTGTGGGGCATGGGCGTCGACGCCTACGGCCACAACACGGGCCAGTCGGGCGCCGACCACGTCGCGCTGTTCATCGAGCAGCTCGTCATCGCCGAGCGTTCGCGGCCGATGTTCGCCGTCCTCTACGGCTTCGGGATCGCCATCATGGCCTCGCGCATGTTCGCGCGAGGCATGGACGCCAAGGGCGTCCGCAGGATCATCCGCCGCCGCTCTTCGTGGCTGCTCCTGTTCGGATTCATCCACGCGGTCTTCCTCTTCTGGGGCGACATCCTCGCCCCCTACGGCGCGACGGGCCTGATCGCCCTCGCGTTCGTGCACCTCTCCGACAAGGCGCTCAAGCGGTGGCTGTGGGGTTCCATCGCGTATGTCGTGCTCATCGGCAACGTGCTCATGGCATTCCTCTTCACCTCCGGGGGCGGCGGCGGGGCGCCCGAGGTCGAACTCCCGCCGTACCTCGCCCAGATGGTGCTCGGCGCGGTCGTCTCGCCGGTGGGCGTCCTCGGCCTCGTCATCAGCGGCTCGTTCTTCCCGCTCGTCATCGCGGGCATGATGCTCCACCGCGCCGGCTGGATCGAGCACCCTGAGGCGCATCTGCCGCAATTGAAGCGGGTCTTCGCCTCCGGCATGGCCGTGAACGTCCTCAGCTCGCTTCCCGTGGCGCTCATCGCCCTCGGCGCCTGGGAGCCCGCGCACGGCCTCTGGGTCGCCTCGGTCTACCTGACACTGCTCGGCGGCCTCTACGCCGGGATCGGCTACATCTGCGGCTTCGCGCTCCTCGCCCACAAGCTCCGCGGCTACGGCCGCCGAGGCGTCCCCGGGGCCCTCGCCGCGGTCGGCGAGCGCTCGCTCACGAGCTACCTGCTCCAGTCGTTCATCATGGCGCCGCTGCTCACCGCCTGGGGCCTCGGCCTCGGCGAAGACCTCGGCTACCTCGGGGCGTTCGGCGTCGCGTTCGGCACCTGGCTGGCGACGGTGGCCGTCGCGGTCGCGCTCGACAAGGCCGGGAAGCGCGGCCCGTTCGAGGTCCTGCTGCGCCGCCTCACCTACGGCCCCAAGCGGAGCTAGAAGCCTCCCCGTCCACTGGGGCTCCACCTCGTTCGCGGTGGAGCCCTTTCACCTCCGTGGCGCTCGGGTCGTGCTGGCGGTACCCGCTTTCGGGGGACTGCACTACTGCGCCGCTCCCCCGTTTTCCCTACCGTGAGAACCGAACCCAGACGACCCTCCCGATAGGAACCTCCGTGACCCGCACCCTTGAAGTCGGCGCCGCACCGCCGACGCCGATCGCCAAGTCCGAGCGCTCGCTCGCGCCGGACATCGCGCGCGGCTTCATGCTCCTGTTCATCGCCCTCGCCAACGTCCCGGTCCACTTGTGGGGCATGCGCCTCGACGACTACGGCCACAACACCGGGCAGTCGGCCGCCGACCACATCGCCTACTTCGTGGAGCAACTGCTCATCGCCGAGCGCTCGCGGCCGATGTTCGCCGTCCTCTACGGCTTCGGCATCGCCGTCATGGCCACGCGCATGTTCGCGCGCGGCACGGACGTGAAAGGCGTCCGCAAGGTCCTGCGCCGCCGCTCCTGGTGGCTCCTCGCGTTCGGCTTCCTCCACTCCACCTTCCTGTTCTACGGCGACATCCTCGCCCCGTACGGCGCGATGGGCCTGATCGCCCTGTTCTTCGTGCACCTCTCCGACAAGTCGCTCAAGCGGTGGCTGTGGGGCTCGATCGCGTACGTCGCGCTCGTCGGCAACGTGATCATGGCGTACCTCTTCACGACCAACGGCCAGCCGCCGGAGATCGACCTCCCGCCGTACCTCGCCCAGGTCGTCTTCGGCGCGATCGCCTCGCCCACGAACGCCATCGGCGTCGCGGCCACCGGCATGTTCGTGCCGCTCATCATCGCGGGCATGATGCTGCACCGCGCCGGCTGGGTCGAGCACCCCGAGGCGCACCTGCCGCAGCTCAAAAAGCTCTTCATCTCCGGCATGATCGTGAACGTCCTCAGCTCGCTTCCCGTGGCGCTCATCGCCCTCGGCGCCTGGGAGCCCGCGAAGGGGCTGTGGGCCGCCGCGGTCTACCTGACGCTGCTCGGCGGCATGTACGCCGGGCTCGGCTACATCTGCGGCTTCGCGCTCCTCGCGCACAAACTGCGCGGTTACGGCCGCCGCGGCATCCCCGGGGCCCTCGCCGCGGTCGGCGAGCGCTCGCTCACCAGCTACCTGCTGCAGTCATTCGTCATGGCGCCGCTCCTGACCGCGTGGGGCTTCGGCCTCGGCGAAGACCTCGGCTACCTCGGGGCCTTCGGCGTCGCGTTCGGCACCTGGCTGGCGACGGTGGCCGTCGCGGTCGCGCTCGACAAGGCCGGGAAGCGCGGCCCGTTCGAGGTCCTGCTGCGCCGCCTCACCTACGGCCCCAAGCGGGCCTGATCGAGACTCCCCCGCGTCGCATTGCCGACGCGGGGGTTCCGCCCGTTCCGGGCGGCGTGCCACAATACGCGCGTGCAAGTGAGGCAGACTCCGTTCCGACTGCTGCGGGCCGCCGTGTTCGCAGCGGTCTCGGCGTCCGCCTCGCTCCTGCTGCACCTGTGGAGCGGCGGGCACGCGCCCGGCCCGCTCCAGTTCGCCGCCGCCGCGTTCCTGCTCTTCGCCGCCGCTTACGCGGTCGGCGGACGCCAGCGCGGCTTCCTCGCCCTCGCTCCACTGTGCTTCGCGGCCCAGTACGGGCTGCACGAGTTCTTCGAGCTCGGTGCCACTGCCACTGCGGGCCATGCGGACGCCGCGGGCGCGGGCATGTGGCTGGTGCACATCGCGGCGGCGCTGGCGCAGGCGTCGTGGCTGGCGCGCGGCGATGCCGCGTTCGCGAGGCTGCTCGACGCGTTGACGCTGTTCGTCGCGCGCGTGATCCGGATGGTCGGCGCGGGCGTGCTCGTGGTGATCCGGCCGCGCCGGTTCGTGCTGCGGGCGCAGGCGCCGCGTCCGGTCCCGGCGGTGCGCACGCAGATCTCCCATCGCGGTCCGCCGCGGTTCGTTTTCTCCTGAGTCCTTTTGTCCCCCAGCGCCTTCGGCGCTGACTCCTGCCCGGGGAGCGGTGTGCTCGCGGGCTGCTCAGAAAGCGAACCATGTCGAATAGACCCAAGTTTTGGGCTGCCCTGCGGCAGCCGCTGCTTCGGCTGCATTTCTACGCCGGGGTGCTCATCGCCCCGTTCCTGCTGGTCTCGGCCGTGACCGGGCTGGCTTACGCGCTCTCCTATCCGGTGGAGGACGCGCTGTACTCGGACCTGCGCACCGTCGATGTCGGTGAGGAGCGGTTGAGCCTCGCCGACCAGGTCGACGCCGTGACTGCGGCGCATCCGGACTGGCCCGTGACGGCGGTGCGGCCGGCCGCCGAGGCGGACGCCTCGACCGGGGTGCTCGTCGACGACGGTGTCGACCGCGAGTCGGGCGCGGTCGCCGTCGTCTACGTCGATCCTTACACCGGGGAGGTGCTGGGCGAGTCGACCTCGTACGGGTCCTCGCAGGCCGGGCCGGTGCGCGAGTGGATCTCGACGCTGCACCGGAGCCTGCATCTCGGCGACCCGGGCCGCCTGTACAGCGAGCTCGCGGCGAGCTGGCTGTGGGTGGTGGCGCTGGGCGGCCTGGTCCTGTGGGTCTCCCGGAAGCGCCGGAGCCTGCTCGTGCCGCGGCCGTCCGGTGCGGGCCGGTCGCGGACGCTCGCCTGGCACGGCCCGGTCGGCTTCTGGCTGGTCGCGGTGCTCTTGTTCCTGTCCGTGACCGGGTTGACCTGGTCGAAGTACGCGGGCGAGCGCGTCACGGAGCTGCGCCAGGCCTTGGACTGGACGACGCCGTCGGTCACGGTCGACGCGGGCGGCGACCACAGCGGTCACGGCGGGCACGAGTCCTCGGCGACCGCTTCGCCGTTCGCGGTCACGCTGCTCGACAGCGTCCACGAGACCGCGCTCGACGCGGACATGAACGGCCCCTTGCAGATCACGCTGCCCTCAGGTTCGGGCACGCAGTACCTGGTGGCGGAGACGCGCCGGTCGCTGCCGGTGGAGCAGGACCAGTTGGTCGTTGACACCGCTTCGGGCGCACCGGAAGTGGTCGAAGAGTCGCGGTTCGCGGAGTGGCCGTTCATGGCGCAGGTGACGAACGTGTTCATCGCCGCGCACATGGGCCTGCTGTTCGGGCTGGCGAATCAGTTGCTGCTGGCGGCGGTGATGATCGCGCTGGTGTGCGTGATCGTGTGGGGTTATCGGATGTGGTGGCAGCGGCGCCCACTGCGCAGTCAGCGCGCGCTCGTGGGGCGGCCGTATCCGCGCGGGTCGCTGCGGCGGCTGCCGTGGCCGGCCGTGGCGGTGATCGTGGCGGTCGCGGCCGGGGTCGGCTGGTGCTTCCCGCTGCTGGGGATCTCGCTGGCGGCGTTCGTCGTGGTCGATGTGCTCGTCGGTGTGTGGCAGCGGTTCCGCAAGCCGCCCAGGGAACACCAGGGCGAGCCGCAGCTGTCGCGCCGCACCGCTCTCGCGGGGGCGACGATCTCGGCGGCGGTCGGTGCGGGCGTGGGGATGGCGATCGCGTCGTCGCAGTCGGACGGCGGTGAGGCTGCCGCCGAGGCGCCGGGCGTGGAGCCGTTCTTCGGAGACCGGCAGGGCGGTATCGAGACGCCCGCGCAGCAGCACGCGCTGTTCGCGTCGTTCACGTTGTCGGACACCGAACTCGGGACCGGCGAGGCCCTCGACGCCGCCGCGATCGCCGCGAACCTGCGAACCCTGTTGCAGGACTGGTCGGCGGCCGCCGCGGCGCTCGCCGCCGGTGAGGCGCCGCCGAAGGCCGCGATCGACGGCGACGACCAGTTCGACGCGGAGGCCGTCTCGGCGGGCCTGGATCCGGCGCGGCTCACGGTGACGTTCGGGCTCGGCCCGGGCGCGTTCGCGAAGGCCGGGCTGGAGGCGGCGCAGCCGTCGAAGCTGGTGGAGCTGCCCGAGTTCGCGGGCGACAAGCTGAACCCGGCCTGGTCGGGCGGGGACCTGCTCGTGCAGATCTGCGGCGACGACCAGCAGGTGGTGAGCGGCGCGTTCCTGGAGCTGCGGAAGCGGGCGGTCGCCGCCGCGAAGCTCGGCTGGGTGCAGCAGGGCTTCTCGTCACGGCCTTCCGACGGCGGCACGCCGCGGAACCTCATGGGGTTCAAGGACGGCAGCGCGAACCCGGAGACCGGCTCAGCGGAGTTCGACGCGCGGGTGTGGGCGGTCGACGGGGAGCCGTCGTGGTTCGAGGGCGGCACGTACCTGGTGTTCCGCAAGATCCGGATGCGGCTGCCGGACTGGTCGATGCTCTCGGCGGAGGACCAGAACCTGACGTTCGGGCGCGAGCGCGATTCAGGGGTGCCGCTGAGCGGCGGCGGCGAGTTCGACCACCCGGACTTCGAGGTCCTCGACGCGTCGGGGCTGCCCGCCGTCCCGGCGGACGCGCACATCGCGGTCGTGCACGACGCGCCGATGGTGCGGCGCGGCTACAACTACGACTACGGGTTCCTGACGCAAGGGGACGTGAGCTCGGACGAGGCCGAGGACGGCCATCTGGACGGCCACATGCACGCCGCGCACCCCTATGACGCGGGGCTGCTGTTCGTGTCGTTCCAGGCCGATCCGCAGGCGTTCATCGACGCGCAGGAGAAGATGGCGGCCTCGGACCGGTTGAGCGAGTTCATCACCGCCGAGGGCAGCGCGGTGTTCGTGCTCCCGCCGGGCGCGCCCGAGGGCGGTTACGTCGGGCAGGGCCTGTTCGGAGCCTGATGGTGATGGCGGCGGTGCGGGCCGCTCGCAGGAGCGGCCCGCACCCTCGTCTACTGCTGCCAGCGCCGGCCGGTGAGGAGTTCGTAGGCCTCGATGTAGCGGGCGAGGGTCGCGTCGATGACGGCTTGCGGGAGTTCGGGCGCTTCAGCGTCGTCGGGGGTCCAGCCGGTGGACTTGGCCCAGTCGCGCACGTACTGCTTGTCGAAGGACGGCTGGGTCTGGCCGGGCTTCCAGGCGGCGGCGTCCCAGAAGCGGGAGGAGTCGGAGGTGAGCACTTCGTCGGCGAGGCGGAGGGTGCCGTCCGCGTCGATCCCGAACTCGAGTTTCGTGTCGGCGATGATGATGCCCTTGGCGAGGGCGATCTCGGCGCCGCGGCGGTAGACCTCGAGGGTGAGGTCACGGACGCGGGCGGCGAGGTCGGCGCCGACGAGTTCGGCGGTCTCCTCGTAGGTCATGGGAAGGTCGTGGTCGCCGACGTTTCCCTTGGTGGTCGGGGTGTAGATCGGGGCGGGCAGGCGCGAGCCGTCGACGAGGCCTTCGGGGAGGGCGATCCCGCAGACGGTGCCGGACTTGTCGTACTCGGCGAGGCCGGAGCCGGTGAGGTAGCCGCGCACGACCGCTTCGACCTTGACCATCTCGAGGCGCTTCACGCGCACGGCACGGCCGGCGAACTCGGCGGGCACGTCCTCGGCAGAGATCACGTGGTTGGGGACGATGTCGGCGAGCTGCTCGAACCACCACAGGCTCAAGGCGGTCAGGAGCGCGCCCTTGCCGGGGACGGGGGTCGGCAGGACCACGTCGTAGACGCTGACGCGGTCGGAGGCGACGAGGACGAGGTCGCCGCCGTCGGCGTACACGTCGCGCACTTTGCCCTGGTGAATGAGTTCCACGGTTGCTCCCCTACTCGACTGCTCCCATTAGACCAGCGGGAACGTCATCCTACGTTTCTCCGACGCGGCCGCTGTGCGGAGCGACACCTGCCGTCCGGCGCGTGCGCGGCGTAGGCTGGGCCGGTGACTTCCGTACAGCCTGAAGGACGCCGGATGCTGCGCCTCGAAGTGCGCAACGCCCAGACCCCGATCGAGAAGAAACCCTCCTGGATCAAGGTCAAGGCCAAGACCGGCCCGGAATACACCGAACTGCGGGGCCTCGTCAAGAGCGAAGGCCTCCACACGGTCTGCCAAGAAGCCGGTTGTCCCAACATCTACGAATGCTGGGAGGACCGGGAGGCGACGTTCCTCATCGGCGGCTCCCAGTGCACCCGCCGCTGCGACTTCTGCCAGATCGACACGGGCAAGCCCGAGGCGCTCGACCGCGACGAGCCGCGGCGCGTCGCCGAGTCCGTGCAGACGATGGGCCTGAAGTACGCCACGATCACGGGCGTCGCCCGCGACGACCTCGAGGACGGCGGCGCGTGGCTCTATGCCGAGACCGTCCGCCAGATCCACGCGGCCGTCCCCGGCTGCGGCGTCGAACTGCTCATCCCCGACTTCAACGCGGTTCCCGAGCAGCTCGCCGAGGTCTTCTCCTCGCGCCCCGAGGTGCTCGCGCACAACGTCGAGACCGTGCCGCGCATCTTCAAGCGCATCCGGCCCGCGTTCCGCTACGAGCGGTCCCTCGAGGTCATCACGAAGGCCCGCGAGGACGGCCTGGTCACCAAGTCGAACCTCATCCTCGGCATGGGCGAGACGCGCGACGAGGTCTCGCAGGCGCTCAAGGACCTGCACGCCGCGGGCTGCGAGCTCATCACGATCACGCAGTACCTGCGCCCGACCAAGCGGCACCACCCGGTGGACCGCTGGGTCAAGCCCGAGGAGTTCGTGGAGCTCACCGCCGAGGCCGAGGAGATCGGTTTCGCGGGCGTCATGAGCGGCCCGCTCGTGCGCTCCTCGTACCGCGCCGGGCGTCTGTACCGACAGGCGATCGACGCCCGCTCGGCGACGCTTGCGAGCCGTAAATGAGTGCAGCCTGCGGCCCCCGCGTAACCTTCCGACCCGCCCATTAGAATTGACGGCATGGCAAAGCAGCAGGAAAAAGAGACGTTCGGCTCCCGGATGAAGACCATCGGGATGGCGATCAAGTTCACGAACGAGCGGGACAAGCTGTTCCTGCCGCTCGAGGCCGCGGCCGTCCTGCTGCCGTTCGTGATCATCACCGCTCTGGTGGTCTTCGCGAAGTTCTCGCTGCTCTGGTACGTCAGCGCCCTGTTCGTGGCGCTCCTGGCCGGCTTGATCGTGCTCAACATGCGCACGAGCAAGGTGGTGAACAAGGAGGCCGTCGGCAAGCCGGGCGCGGCGTACGCGCTCATCGACGGCATCCGCGGCTGGCAGGTGACGCCCGGCGTGGCGGCCCTGTCGGAGACGCAGATGGTGCACCGCGCGGTCGGCAAGGCCGGCGTGGTCCTCCTCGGCGAGGGCGGCGGCAAGGTCCGCAAGCTCCTCGGCCAGGAGAAGAAGCGCATCTCGCGCGTGGTCGGCTCGACCCCGGTCTACACGTTCCTCGTCGGCGAGACCGCCGGCGACGACTTCTCGGTGACCGAGGTCCGCAAGCGGCTCATGAAGCTGCCCAAGAACATCGACTCCAAGGACGCCAACCACATCGCCAAGCGCCTCGACGCGCTCGGCGTCGGCATGGCGATCCCGAAGGGCCCGATCCCGACGAGCGCCAACGCGGGCAAGGGCGCGCGCCGCGCCATGCTCCGCGGCCGCTAAACGGCAGCGCCGCAACACATCCGGAACATGCAACGGCCCGGCGGGGAAACCCGCCGGGCCGTTCGCTCGCTGCCGCTCGTGCCGCAGCGCGAAAGTCTGTCTAGAAGATGTCGCCGTTGTCGCGGCGGCGGCGCCACCGCTCCTCCATGCGGGAGGTGAAACCACCGGGCTTGGGGGATTTCGAGCCGCCGACGGAACGGCTCGCTTTGCCGTCGACCGCCTTCAGCTTCACATTCGTGCCGCGGCGCTGCGCCCAGAGGCCGAGGATCAGACCGCCGAACATGAGCACCGCGCCGATCGGCGCGCCGAACATGGCGACGTCGCCCCCGGCGATCACGGAGCCGATGACGACGCCGATCCCGATGACCGTGACGATGCCGGCGAGGATGAGCCTGCGCCGGGTCACATGCGCCGGGTCGTGGGCGCGCACAGCAGAGGCGAACTGCGGGTCTTCGGACAAGGACTGCTCGATTTGCTCGAACAGGCGTTGTTCGTGGTCGGAGAGCGGCACGACACTCCTCCTGCGTTAGTGCTCGACGGGGCCTCCACCAAGCCGGCGGCCCCACTGCTTGCATCCAAGTCTACGAGGCTTTCGCCCGAGGCGGAAGGCAGTTCGTGCTTGAATCAGTCCGTTCTGGCCTCGATGCGCGTGCTGACGGAGCCGCCTCGGCACAATAGCGCTCACCGGTCCGGGTTCCCCGATTCGCGGGTGTCTACACGCGAGTCCCGGCGCGTCAGCCGACCCGCCGAGCGGACGGCTCCTTTCCCGAATTTCGCGCTCGCCAGATCGATCGCGGTCTCGATGTCGCGCCACCCGTGCTCGGGTTCTCCGAGCGCCACCTGCCGGCCCACGGCGGCGGCCTCGACCAGGTGATCGAGCTTCACGCCGATGAGCCGCACGGGCGCCGTCGCCGCGGTGTCCGCGAGTTCCCTTGCGGCGGCGTAGATCTCGCGGCCCACGTCGGTGGGCGCGGCGAGCATCCGCGAGCGCGTGATGGTGCGGAAGTCCCCGAAGCGGATCTTCACGGTCACGCCGCGGCCCGCCCAGCCCGCGGCCCGCGCCCGGGACGCCACTTTGCGCGACAGTTCGAGGAGCACCGGCCCCCACACGGCGGCGTCGGGCGCGTCGCGGTCGAACGTGGTCTCGTTGCTGATCGACTTCTCGACCCGCTCGGGCCGCACCGGCCGCGGGTCGATGTTCCGCGAGAGCGCATACAGGTGCTCGGCGCTGGCGGTGCCGACGGACGCGGCGAGGCTGTCGACGTCGAGCCGGGCGAGGTCCCCGACCGTGCGCATGCCGAGCCGGGTGAGCTTCTCGGCGGTCTTCTCGCCGATGCCCCACACGGAGCGGATCGGCAGGCGGTGCAGGAACTCGAGCTCGGTCGCGGCGGGGACGACGCCGAGCCCGTCGGGTTTCGAGGCCTCGCTGGCGAGCTTCGACAGGAACTTGGTGGAGGCGATGCCCACGGTGCAGGTGATGCCGTGCTCGGCGCGCACGCGCTCGCGGATCCCCTGGGCGATCTCGACGGGCGAGCCGATGAGCCGCCGCGCGCCCGCGACGTCGAGGAACGCCTCGTCGACCGAGATCGGCTGGACGTGCGGCGTGTACTCGCGGAAGATCGCCATGACCGCGCGCGAGACTTCGCCGTACGAGGTGGTGGGGGTGATGAACACGCCGTGCGGGCAGCGGCGGCGCGCGATCGCGGTCGGCAGCGCCGAGTGCACGCCGTACTTGCGGGCCTCGTAGGAGGCGGCGGAGACGACGCCGCGCGGGCCGAGCCCGGCGACGATCACGGGCTTCCCGCGCAAGGTCGGGTCGCGCGCGATCTCCACGGACGCGAAGAACGCGTCCATGTCGACGTGCATGATCCCGAGCCCCTCGTCGGACAGCCCGGGCCCGATGAACCGATGAAGATCGCTGACCACACCGGAAGCCTAGCCACCCCCACCGACAACCGGCGCGCTCAAGCCGCCCGCCACGCCCGGCCCCGGGTATGGGACGAACCGGGCACTGTCGTACCTCCAGGGCACCATCGAAACCGGGGGCGGCTCCGCACGAACACACCCGACCTCGGGTACAGGACAAGCCGGACACGACCCGAAACCGTCGTACCTCCAGGGCATCATCGAAACCGCGGGCGGCCGCGCCGACACACCCGCTCCCGGGGGCGAGCCGCCCCCCCCCGCTGCCCGCTCAGCCGTTGCGGTAGCTCCACAGCGGGACGGCCATCTCCGCGGCGGTGAGCCCGCCGTGGTGGCCGATGAGGCGCGCCACGTGCGGCGGTTCGCCTTCGACGCCGACGATCGCGAACGTGTCCCGGCACGCCACCACGAGGTCGCCGATGCGGTCGCGGCTCGACTCGGTGACCTTGGGGCCGAACCAGCCGCGGTCGATCGCCTCGTCCTTGTCGATCACCTCGGCGCGGTCGCCCACGGCCTCGGCCCACGCCTGCCGCACGTCCTCGACCGCGCCCGGCGCCGCGTACAGGTACCGCATCCGCCCGTCCCCCGCGACCGCCTCGACGTCGGTCAAGAGGTCGGGCCGCCGGTCCACGTGCAGCCGGTCGGTGATGTTCACCATGCCGTGGTCGGCCGTCACCAGCAGCGCCGCGTCCCTGGGCAGGCCCGTGAGGATCCCGTCGATCGCCTCCGCGACCTTCGCGACCGCTTCGAGCCACTGCGGCGAGCCGATCCCGTGGAAGTGCCCGGCCGTGTCGACGTCGGGCAGGTAGGCGTACACGAGGCTGCGGTCCCCGCGCGCCAGCGCCGCGAGGGTGCCCTCCGCGACCTCGTGCGGGGCGATCGCGGGGAGCCAGTCGGCGCCTCTGTAGATCGCGCGGGTCAGGCCGGTGTCGCGGAACGTGCCGTTCGAGACGATGGTGCAGACGACGCCGCCGGCGTCGGCCTGCTCGAAGCAGGTCGGCTCGGGCTGCCAGGTCTCGGGGTCGGGCGCGCCCTCCCAGCGGATGTGGGTGACGAGGTCGCCGGTGTCGGGCACGCGCACGGTGAAGCCGATGATGCCGTGCTCTCCGGGCGGGAGCCCGCACGCGAGGGACGCGAGGCTGATCGGGGTGGAGGACGGCACCGTGGCGGTGATCGGGGTGAGGGTGCCGAGTTCGCCGTGGTGCATGGCGCCGACGGTGGCGCTGGCCTGGGCGGCCTGGCCGAGGAGGTGGAAGCCGAAGCCGTCGAGGAGGAGCACGGCGACACGGCGGACGCCGGCGAGCTCGCTGCTGCGCAGGTTCACGCCTCGGGTGGGGATTCCAAGGGCCGCAAGGGCGGTCGGCATGACATCGGCGAGTGTGCCGGTGCCGTAGGCGGGCCGCATCGCCGTGAGGTACGGGCTCGTAGGCATGGCCCGAGGCTAGCCGGTTTCGTGTCGGTTCGGCCATACCACGCACCGATGGGGGCATGCCGCTTCGCGCGCGGTGCGTGGGCGGCGGGTGACCGGTGCTGCGCGGGCCCGCGTCTGCGGCGGTCACGTTCGAGCAGGCCCCAAGCGCTCGGTGGCTGCGGGTCGGCGCGTTCCGGGATGCGATGCGAAATGCGCTCATAGTCTGGTGACATGTCCCAGACTCCGAACGATGGCGTGCCGCCTGAAGGAGGGGACCCGCGGGAGTCCCCGCAGGCGGGCGGCTGGCAGCCGCCCCAAGAGCCCGATCCGCAGTACCCGGTCGGCGGCTCCGGCCCGCAATCCTCGACGCCCGGTCCGCAGCAGCCCGGCTGGCCTCCGCCACCCGAAGGCAGCGGTCCGCAGCAGCCCGGCTGGCCTCCGCCACCGGGAGGCAGCGGCCCGCAGTATCCTGGGGGCTGGCAACCCCAAGGCGCGCAGCAGTATCCGGGCGGGCAGCCACCGCATTATCCGCCGCCGGGCGGCCCGGGCGCGTACGGGCAGCCGCCGTACGGGCCGCCGCCTCCCCAGGGCGGCAAGCGGAACGGTCTCATCATCGGTGTCGTGGTCGCCGTCGGCGTCCTCATCGCGGGCGTCCTCGTCGTGCTCGGCGTGAACATGATGGGCGGCGGGGACGACGACAAGGAGGTCGCGTCCAATCCGAGCGCTTCGGGCGCTCCCTCCGAGCAGCAGCCGACCGATGACGAGCCCGGCCGCGCGGACGTGCCGGTCAGCGCGTGCCTGCCGTACGAGCCGGTGGTCGGCTCGTCCGGGTTCGACTTCTCGACCCCGTGCGACAGCGCGGACGCGTTCTGGAAGGTCACGAACTCGAGCGACACGACCGGGGCCGCCGTGACCCCCGACGGACTCATCGCGGACACGCAGGTCGCCGCCGACCTGTGCGGCGAGGAGTACACCCGGCTCGAGTTCGGCGAGCTGTGGAAGGACTGGTACTTCACGTACGACACGACCACGTACACCGTCGAGCAGCTGGTCTGCGTCGAGGCGCTCGGCAATCCCGACGCGTCCGGGCGCGTGCCGATCATGCCGGACGTCGGCTCGTGCTTCGACGACAGCGACCGGTGGTGGACGGTCCCCTGCGACCGGCCCGAGGCCCTGTACGTCGTGGTCGACACGGTCGCGATCGATCCGCCGCGGACCATGTCGCTCGAGGAGGCCGGCGCGGAGGCCGCGCCGTGCTCCGGCGGCGCCAACTACTGGCAGGTCGTCGACGCCGACGGGCGCACCACGGATGTCCTGTGCGGCGATCCGCTATTAATCGCGTGAGTCCGGGCGCCTGCGGGCCGGACCCGCAGGCGCCCTTCACTGCCGCTTCACCTGCGCCCCTTTTCTAGGGCGCCCTCACACCTCGGGGATGTCCAGGCCCGACCGGTACGCGATGGCGACCAGCCCGGCCCGGTCGCGCGCGGTGAGCTTCGACAGGAGCTTCCCCACGTGCGTGCGGACCGTGGCGGGGCTGATGAACAGCCGCTCGCCGATCTCGTCGTTGGCGAGGCCGGTGGCGACCCAGCGCAGGATCTCCAGTTCACGCTCGGTCAAGCCGGCCAGGCCCGGGTGCGGCCTCCCGGTACTGGTGCCGCGCTCGGCGTACGCGTTGATCACCTTGCGGGTCACGTCGGGGCTGAGCAGCGAGTCGCCGGCGGCGGCGAGGCGCACGGCCTTCAGCAGGTCCTCGGGCGGCGCGTCCTTCATGACGAACCCGGCGGCCCCGTTGGAGAGCGCGTCGAAGATGTAGTCGTCGACCTCGAACGTGGTGATCATGACGACGCGGGTGGCGGCGAGGTTCGCGTCCCTGCCGATGCGCCGCAGCACTTCGAGGCCGTCGATACCGGGCATGCGGATGTCGAGCAGCGCCACGTCGGGCCGCAGCCGCGAGACCAGGTCCCAGGCCTCCTGCCCGTTCTCGGCCTCGGCGGCGACGTGGATGTCGTCCTCGCTGTTGAAGAGGTTGCGCAGCGCCATCCTGATGAGGCTCTGGTCGTCGGCGATCACGAGTTCGATCATGCGGAGTCCTCCGTGGACGGGTGCGGCGGGGCGGGTGCGGCGAGACCTCAAGTGTCACTGCGGTTGTAGGGCATGTCGGCTTTCACGGCGAAGCCGCCGCCGTCGCGTTTGGGCGCGGCGCTGAAGACGCCGCCGCTGGTGAGCACCCGTTCCATCATGCCCGTGACGCCCTGCCCGATCTTGTCCAGGTCGATCGGACCGCCGCGGCCGTCGTCCTCGACGAGGATCCGCACCCACCTCGGGTCGCAGTAGATCCGGACCGTGGCCTTCGACGCCTCGGCGTGCCGGATGACGTTCGTCAGCGATTCCTGGACCACCCGGTACGTGGTCGCGGCGATGTTCGTCGGCACCGCCTCGGGCTCGCCCGTGACCTCGTACTCGACCTCGAGCCCGCCGGTCCGCACCGCCTCCACAAGGGACGGTATGTCGGCGATCGCGCCGGTCGGGCGCAGCTCGGGCTGGCGGCCCTGCCGCAGCGGCGCGAGCGTGGCGCGCAGGTCCTGGAGCGCCCGGGTCGAGGCGTCCCGGATGGCCTGCAGGTTCTCGACGACCTCGGGCGGCGTGCCCGGCCGCTTCTCCAGGACATGAAGGGCCACACCGGCGTTCATGCTGACCACGGCCAGGCTGTGCCCGACCACGTCGTGGATCTCCCGGGCCATCTCCACGCGTTCGTCGGCCCGGTACCGCTCGCGTTCGGCCTCGCGTTCGCGCGCCCTCGCGTGCCGGGCCTCGCGGACGATCCGGCCGCCCGCGGCGGGGATGGCGAGCCACACGAAGGTGATGCTCGCGTTCACCCAAAGGTCGGTGATCTCGCCGAGGACGAACGTCTGGTACGCGGTATTGACCGCGAACAGCCCGGGCAGGACGAACAGGAGGCGCTTGAGCGGCCGCGCGAACGCCAAGGAGAACACCGCCACGGCCGGGAGCATGTAGATCGGACCCTCGGGCAGCCCCAGGTACAGGTACAGGTACAGGCCCGCGAGGGTTCCGGCGAGCGCGACCTCCGGCCAGCGCCGGCGCACCGCCAGGAACGCGGCGGTCGCGGCGATGAGCGCGAACGCGAGCGGCCCGGGGCGGTGGTCCGGGGCGGCCCCGACGGTCGTGCCGCTCACGAGGAGCGCGAGCAGCACGGCGAGCCCGATGTCGAAGACGGGGGCCGGGATCCTGGTCCGGGCGGCGGTCGGCGTGGTCACGAGTCCAGGCTACGGTCCGGCGGCCCGAGCGCCTTCGGCGTCAGGACGTAATCGCGTCTACGCGCCTCGACGTAGACGCATCGGACGATCGGCCGGGCGGCCCGGTCAGCGCATGGGCTTGCGGGCGAACAGGTGGATGTGGGTCGCCATGTCCCGGAAAGGGATCCGCGAGGCGGTGGCGAGCTCGAACTCGCGCAGGGCCTCGCCGGTGCCCGTCTCGGCCTTCGCTGCCGTGGCGGAGATGAGGTCGCCGACGACGCCGACGCCGTGGACCTGCTCGGTGACGAGCCCGGAGCCGCCGACGAGCGCGGTGAGGGTCGCGGTCTCGAAGCGGCGCTTGATCGTGTCGCGGCCCTCGATGATGCCGTCGACGTTGGCGAGCAGGTCGAGCGCGGTCTGGAAGTTGCCGGCGAGGGCCTTCCCGAGGACGGCGGCGATGC
This sequence comes from Glycomyces lechevalierae, assembly GCF_027622945.1. GTDB lineage: Bacteria > Actinomycetota > Actinomycetes > Mycobacteriales > Micromonosporaceae > Glycomyces > Glycomyces rutgersensis. The sequence continues at coordinate 49,114 of NZ_JAPZVQ010000023.1, forward strand.
GGTTGGCGACGAGGATGCTCACGGCGCCGCCGGGCGCGCAGACGCGGCCGAGGGCGTCGAGGGCGGCGTCCGGGTAGTCGACCATCTCGAGGACCGAGTGGCAGAGGACGAGGTCGGCGCTGCCGGGCTCGGCCACGTCGGGGAGCTCGTCGGCGTCGGCCTGGACGGCGCGGACGCGGTCGGTGACGCCGGCGTCGGCGGCGCGCTGGCGAAGGGAGGCGAGCGCGTTGGCGCTGGGTTCGACGACGGTGACGTCGTGGCCGAGTTCGGCGAGGGGGACGGCGAAGCCGCCGGAGCCGCCGCCGACGTCGAGGATGCGGAGGGTCGCTCCGGTGCCTGCGGCGAATCGCTCGATCTCGGCCGACAGGACCGACCACACGACGGCCATGCGGGGGTGGTGCCCGGTGTGCGTGATCTCTTTGGGAATGTCGACCATGCGCCACAGCCTAGCGCCGCCGCGCCGCACGGGGTAGGAGGGCGGGGAGAGAGGGCAGTGGGAAACGTGAACGGAGGGTCCCGGCAAATCGGACATCGATGGGTCCCGCTGCGGCGTCGCTTGCGAGCCGCACAGGAGCACCGCACCAGTGGCACGCGGGTGCGACACGATCCGTTGGCGCTGAATGTGAACGGAGGGTCCACGCAAAACGGACATCGATGGGCCCCCGGTTCTAACCCTGCCACGCTGGACCGACAGAACACGGCTGCCCGGTCCCTTGGGGGGACCGGGCAGCCGTGAACATGTTTCGGCTAGTCGCGCAGGAACGGGGGCCGTTTGCGGATCTCCCGCAGGTAGGCCGGGTTGTTCTGGAAGTAGCGGCGCCAGAGGCGCTTGGGCTCCTTCGTGAGCCGGTAGAACCATTCGAGGCCGTTGCGCTGCATCCACGGCGGGGCCTGCGGGACGAGCCCGGCGTGGAAGTCGAACGCGGCGCCGACGCCGAACATCGCGGGGGCGTTGAGGCGGTCGCGGTGGGCGGCCATCCAGCGCTCCTGCTTCGGCGTCGAGAGCCCCACCCACACCAGTTGCGCGCCGGAGTCGTTGATGCGCTTGACGATCGCGTCGTCCTCCTCCTCCGTCAGGGGACGGAAGGGCGGCGAGTACATGCCGGCGAACTTGACGCCGGGGATGCGCTCGGCGAGCTTCTCGGCGAGGAGTTCGGGCACGCCGTCCTTGCCGCCGTAGAGGAACGAGGTCCAGCCGCGTTCGGCGGCGCGGGCGAGCACGTTGAGCATCAGGTCGGGCCCGTAGACCCGGTCCATCCAGTCGGCGCCGGCCTTGTGCCCGGCCCACACCATCGGCATGCCGTCGGGCGTGGTGAGCCCGGAGGCGTTGTGGATGGCGAGCAGTTCGGGGTCGCGCTGGGACTCCATGACGCCGTGCACGCCGGTGACGCACACGTAGTGGCGTTCACCGGTCTCGACCCAGCGGGTGACCTCGGCGAGCGCCATGTCCTGGTTGACGGTGGAGACGCCGACGCCGAGGACGTCGACGCGGCGGAGCTTCGGGTCGGACATCAGAGGCTGTACTTGGCCTTGACCTCGTTGTAGACCCACTCGTAGGTCTTGGTCATGCCCTCGCGGAGGCTGATCGAGGGCTCCCAGCCGTAGTACTTCTGGATGAGCGTGTTGTCCGAGTTGCGGCCGCGCACGCCCAGGGGGCCGTCGATGTGCTTGAGCTCGATGTCGATCCCGGCGATGTCGGCGACCAGGTAGTACAGGTTGTTGATCGTGGTCAGCTCGGAGGAGCCGAGGTTGAGCGGCTCGGTGACGTCGCCGCGCGTGAACATCTTGGTGCCGTGGACGCAGTCGTCGATGTAGGTGAAGGAGCGGGTCTGCTCGCCGTCGCCCCAGATCTCGACCGTCTTCTCGCCCTTGAGGGCGGCGAGGGCGATCTTGCGGCAGGTCGCGGCGGGGGCCTTCTCGCGGCCGCCGTCCCAGGTGCCCTCGGGCCCGTAGATGTTGTGGTAGCGGGCGATGCGGGTCTCGAGGCCGAAGTCCTCGCGGAAGTGGCGGCACATGCGCTCGGAGAACAGCTTCTCCCAGCCGTAGCCGTCCTCGGCGTCGGCGGGGTAGGCGTCCTCTTCCTTCAGGGGCGCGATGTTCGCCTCGGTCTGCTTGTAGCCGGCGTAGACGCACGCGGAGGAGGAGTAGAAGAAGCGGCCGACCTCGGCGTCCTTGGCGGCCATGAGCATGTGGGTGGAGGGGAGGACCGAGAGCATGCACAGGGCCTTGTTGTTCTCGATGAAGCCCATGCCGCCCATGTTGCAGGCGAGGTTGTAGACCTCGGCGGCGCCGTCGCCGACGGCTTCGCGGCAGGCCTCGAGGTCGGCGAGGTCGCGCTGCAGGTTCTCGGTGTCGCCGTGGACCTGGTACCACTCGTCGAGGGGCTTGACGTCGACGGCGCGAACGCTCTTGCCCTCGGCGAGGAGGCTCGCCACCAGGTGCCCGCCGATGAAGCCACCGGCTCCCGCCACTACCGCGTCCACGCTTGCCGCCATCGTCACTCCTCAAGGTTTCGGATACGGGGAAAGAAGCCTCAGCCTACCCGTCGCGTTTACACGCCCACCAGCCGGGAAATGGGGTGTAAGTCACCTTTGGGGGCGGTGTCAGAGGCGGGGTCGGGGGCGCTCGCGGGCTCGTTCGGGGTCTCGTTCGCGCCGCGCCGCAGCAGCTGCGCGGGGCTGATCACGAACAGGTCCGGGTCGGGGTCGGCGGCGATCGCGGCCTCGACGCGCGGGGCGACGCAGTAGAGGCGGGTCTTGGGGTCGCCGAGGAGCCGCCGGACGTAGCGGAGGCGCTTGAGCTGGCGTTCGACCATCTGGAACTTCCAGCGGATCGTGCCGAGCGCGATCGGCTCGCCGGTCTCGCTCCACGCGGCGAGCTCGATGGTGCGGAGCTGCCGGAAGCGCGGGTCGGGGACGGTGAGCCGCGTGGTCTGCGCCGCGGCCGGGTCGTTGAGCGCCCATTCGCGGGCGAGCCGGTGGAACTCGGGGCGGCACACGTACCGGTCCCAGCGGGCGTGGGTCATCCGCCACAGTTTGTCGGTGATGTAGCCGCGGCGCCAGCGCGCGAGGTGCACGGCGAGCACCGCGTAGTGGAAGCGCGCGAGGCGGTGCTCCATGGTCCAGAACGGCGCGTCGGGCTCGAGCGGGTTCGCTTCGGCGCGGATCAGGCCGGCCTGCTCGAGGTGCGGGAGGAGGACGTCGAGGTCGGCTTCGGAGAGGCCGGTGACGGCGCGCAGGTCGTACGGGGTGCGGGGCCGGGTGGTGATGGCGGCGAGGACGTCGTCGGTGGGCTTGTCCGGGGCTTCGCCGAGGACGTCGGCGACGGCGTTCGCCGCGACCTCCAGGAACGGGCCCTCGGGGCGCAGGAACTTGGCCTTGACCCAGGTGTCGGCGTCTTGGCGGGTCTGTGGCAGGTCGCCGGCCTGCGCGAGGAGCGCGGGGTCGGAGCCGAGGGTGGCGTGGACGCTGACGGCCGTCTCGGGGTCGGCCACGCCCACGGAGAGGATGGACTCGCGCAGTTCGTTCATAGCGATGCCGATGCTACACAGGCGCTGCGCGGGTCACAGTTCACGGAACATGAGGTGCATGCCGACCAGGCCCTGGGTCGGATGGCGGAAGGTCTCGGGGAGGACCGCGAGGGTGCGGAAGCCGAGGGCGTGCCAGAGGTCGACGGCGCGGGTGTTGGTGGCGACGACCGCGTTGAACTGCATGGCGGTGAAGCCGTCCGCTTTGGCGCGGGCGAGTGCCGCCGCGCCGAGCGCGCGGCCGACGCCCTTGCCGCGCACGGCGGGGTCGACCATGAAGCCCGCGTTGGCGATGTGCGACCCCCGGCCGGGCTGGTTCGGGTGGATCTCGGCGATCCCGACGACGCGGCCGTCGACCGATCCGTCCTCGACCACGGCGACGAGCGCGCTGGCGGGCGCCTCCTTCTCGATCCAGAAGGCGCGCAGCCGTGCTTCGGGAGTGTCGGCCTCCCACAAGAAGTGCTCGCCGGAGGCGACGATGGGAGCGGCGAACGCCCACACGGCAGGCCAGTCCTCGGGGCGCGCATCACGGATCTCCATGGCATGGAAGCGTAGTCGAGGCCCCCTCACGACGCCAGCGCGCCGACGGGCGGCCTGATGTCGTACCCGCCTGTCAGGGTTGCGACCGGGGGCCCATCGATGTCCGATTCGCGAAGACCCTCCGTTCACGTTCGGCGCCAACGCGAATCGTCGGACCCTTATGCCAGGGTGCTGTGCTCATTGCCGGCTCGCAAGCTTCGCCGGGTACCGGGGCCCTTCGGATGCCCGATCTGCCGGACTCTCCGTTCACGTTCAGCGCGGCGGCTGCCAGTCCGACAGCGAGGCCGCCTGGTTCTGCACCCACGAGTCCGGCACCGCCCGCAGCAGGCTCTTGGTCATCCCCCGGCCGCCGGAGGCGATCGTGTGGACCCGTCGCGAGAGGCGGGCGACCCGCTTGATGCGGGCGAGGCGGGCCCGGTCGTAGGAGGCGAGCGCCGCCGGGACCGATTCGGGGGTGCGCCGCAGCGCCCACCCGAGGGTCACCGCGTCCTCCAGAGCGAGGCTCGCGCCCTGCGCGAGGATCGGCGCGACGCCGTGCGCGGCGTCGCCGAGCAGCACCAGGCCGCCCTGGCCGACCGGCTGGTGCAGGACCGGCGGGATCGGCCACACGTACCGGACCGACTGCTGCGTCAGCTCCGAGGGCCGGGTCGCGGCGATGAACTTGCCGACCGGGTCGGGCCAGTCGGCGAACCACCGGTTGATGAGCTCGTACTGGATCTGCGGCGACTCCGGCCGCATCCCGCCCGGCACCGTCGCCCACCAGCACGCCCCGGCGTGCCCGAGGTCGCCGTAGCCGAAGCGGCGGCGGTCGGGCCCGTAGATCTCCACGGCGTCCGTGGTCCGCTCGGGCGCCCGATGCGCGGGCACGAGACCCCGGAAGCACACCACCCCGGCGTCCACTGTGGGCGAACCGGGGGCGATGAGCGGCCGCGTCGGCGAGTCGATGCCGTCCGCCGCGACCACGAGTTCGGCGTCCCAGCGGCGCGACGCGTCGCCCGCCGCCAGGTCCACCATGTCGATCCGGTCGACCTGCGTCGCCGGGTGCACCTGGACGTTGTCCCCCAGCCGCGACACCAGCGCCTCGTACAGCATCGCGGTGTGCACCATCACTGAAGGCGTGCCGTCGTCGGCCCCGAGCATCGCCGCCGCGAACGAGCTCGACAGGCGGTCCTCGTTGCGGATCTCGAAGCGGTCAACCGGGGTCCCGGACGCGTCGAGCTGCGCGTCGACCCCGAGCGCGCGCAGCGCGCGCACGCCCGAGGCCCACAGGACCATGCCCAGGTCCTCGCCTTTGAGGCGCTCGCGCCGCTCGAGCAGCGCGACCCGCCAGCCCAGCTTGGACAGGACGATCGCGCTGGCGAGCCCGGCGACGCCGGCGCCGACGACTACGGCTCTTCGGTTCTGCATCTGCACCACCCGGGGGAGGGGTCAGCTCTCGGTCTTGTCCGCGTCGGCCGGGGGCTCGTCGGCGTGGGTCTCGTCGGCGATCACGTCGTCCTCGGGCCGGTCGGGTTCGGGGTCGGCCTCGGTCGCGGCGCCGCCGATCTCGCCCGGCTCGGCGCCCTTGGGGAGGCCGCCGTTCACGTAGCCTGCGGCCTTGGCTTCGGCGGAATTCCAGTCCACGAGCACGCGCTCGCCGCCGTCGAGGACGAACACCTGGCGGGTGCCGCGGGCGCGGATCAGGTAGATCACGGCGAGGACGACGACGATGACGCTCATCCACTGGTTGAGGCGCAGCCCGGCGAAGGCCTCGGCGGGGTCGATGCGCAGGCCCTCGATCCAGAACCGGCCGATGCCGTAGAGGGCGACGTAGAGGGCGAGCGCGCGCCCGGCCCCGAACTTGACCTTGCGGTCGGCGGCCCAGACGACGAGCGCGACGCCGAGGTTCCACAGCAGTTCGTACAGGAACGTCGGGTGGAACGTCGAGTACTCGAGGTAGCCGAAGACGCGGTGCTCGCGGTCGATCGACACGGCCCACCAGGCGTCGAGCGGCTTGCCGTACAGCTCCTGGTTGAACCAGTTGCCGAGGCGGCCGATCGCCTGCGCGACGGGCAGGCCGGGGGCGATGGCGTCCGCGGTCATCGAGAATTTCAGGCCGAGCTGGCGGCAGGCGAACCAGACGCCGACGCCGCCGAGGAGGATCGCGCCGGGGATGCCCAGGCCGCCCTCCCAGACCGCGAGGATCTTCCACGGGTCGCCGTCGGCGCCGAAGTAGGCGTCGGGGCTGGTGAAGACGTGATAGAGGCGGCCGCCGACGATGCCGAAGGGCACGGCCCACACGGCGATGTCGAGCACGGCCCACTTGGGGGCGCCCCGCGAGCGCATGCGCGCTTCGGCGATCCAGCAGGCGGCCACGATGCCGGCGATGAGGCACAGCGCGTAGGCGCGGATCGGGATGGGGCCGAGGTGCCAGACGGACTCCGACGGGCTCGGGATATAAGCGAGGTCCACGACGAGTAAACCTATCGGTTGCGCGAGCGGCGGGTGGCACGGGCCCGAGCCGGTCCCACGGGCCGCCTCCGAAGCGGCCCTGCCGGTTTCGCAAAAGCCGCAAAACGTACCGCCACGGGTACGGGAAGGCCCCGCGGGCCTGAACCCGCGGGGCCGTCTCGAGTGGTTACCGGCGCACGCCCGCGGCGAGGTCCGCGGTGAGCTCGGCGAGCTTCTGGTGGCCCGACGGGATGTCGTCGGAGTCCAGGTAGCAGTTGACGATCGCGGAGCCCACGATCACGGCGTCGCCGTACGCGCCGATCTCGGCGGCCTGGTCGCCGCTGCGCACGCCGAGGCCCACGCCGATCGGCAGGTCGGTGTGCTTGCGGGTGCGCTCGACGAGCGCCGGCGCGACCGCGGACGTGGCGGCCCGGGCGCCGGTGACGCCCATGACCGACTGCGCGTACACGAACCCGCGGCACACGGCCACGGTCGAAGCGATCCGCTCCTCGGTGGACGACGGCGCGACCAGGAACACCCGGTCCAGGCCGTACTGGTCCGACGCGGCGATCCATTCCTCGGCCTCGTCCGGGATGAGGTCGGGCGTGATGAGCCCGGCCCCGCCGGCGGCCGCGAAGTCGCGCGCGAACCGCTCGACCCCGTACCGCTCCACCAGGTTCCAGTACGTCATGACGAGGATCGGCACGCGCCCGGCGACCGCCTCGGTCACCTCGAACACCTGCTTGGTCCGGAACCCGCCGGCGAGCGCCTGGTCGGCGGCCTTCTGGATCGCCGGCCCGTCCATGACCGGGTCCGAGTACGGCAGGCCCAGCTCGATGATGTCGGCCCCGTGGTCGATCATGATGTCGACGGCCTTGATCGAGTCGGCCAGCGTCGGGTAGCCCGCGGGCAGGTACCCCACCAGTGCCGCCCGGCCCTCGGCCCGGGTCTTCGCGAAAGCGTCAGCAGCGTGCAGCACCCCTACGCCCCCTTCTCGTTCGCGAAGCCGAAGTACTCGACCACGTTGCCCATGTCCTTGTCGCCGCGCCCCGAGAGGTTCACCAGGACGCGCGCGCCCGGCTTGAGGCCCTTCGCGAGGCGCAGCGCCCCCGCGAGGCCGTGCGCGGACTCGATCGCGCAGATGATGCCCTCGGTGCGGGCCAGCTTCTCCAAGGCCGCCATGGCCTCGGCGTCGTCGACCGGCTCGTACGCCGCGCGCCCGGTGGCGGCGAGGTGCGCGTGCTCGGGGCCGACGCCCGGGTAGTCGAGCCCGGCCGAGATCGAGTGCGACTCGATCGTCTGCCCGTCCTCGTCCTGCAGCACGAACGTCCGCGCGCCGTGCAGGACGCCGATCTGCCCGGCCGTGATCGTCGCGGCGTGCCGGCCGGTGTCGTAGCCGTCGCCGCCCGCCTCGAACCCGTACAGCTTGACGTCGGCGTCGTCGAGGAACGCCGTGAAGATCCCCATGGCGTTGGAGCCGCCGCCCACGCAGGCCGCGACCACGTCCGGGAGCGTCCCGGTGCGGTCGAGGAACTGCGCGCGGGCCTCGTCGCCGATGCCGCGGCAGTAGTCGCGCACGAGCTGCGGGAACGGCGCGGGGCCGCCGACCGAGCCGATCAGGTAGTGCGTGTGGTCGACGGAGGCGACCCATTCGCGCAGGGCCTCGTTCATCGCGTCCTTGAGGGTCCGCGAACCGGTCGTGACGGGCACGACCTCGGCGCCGAGGAGGCGCATCCGGGCGACGTTGAGGGCCTGGCGGCGCGTGTCCTCCTCGCCCATGTACACGGTGCATTCGAGCCCGAAGTACGCGGCGGCGGTCGCGGAGGCGACCCCGTGCTGGCCCGCGCCGGTCTCGGCGATGATGCGGGTCTTGCCCATGCGCTTGGTCAGCAGGGCCTGCCCGAGCACGTTGCGGATCTTGTGCGCGCCGGTGTGGTTGAGGTCCTCGCGCTTGAGCCACACCTCGACCCCGGCCTCCTCGGAGAGCCGCTCGGCGAAGTACAGCGGCGACGGCAGGTTCCCGTACTCGCGGCCGAGCTTGTCGAGCTCGGCGACGAACGACGGGTCCGCGAGCGCGGCGGTGTGGGCGGCCTCGAGCTCGTCGAGGGCGGCGATGAGCGCTTCGGGGACGAAGCGGCCCCCGAATTCGCCCCAGTGGCCGCTGGCATCTGGATTAGGCACGGTTCTTCGCTCCCCTTCGCAACTCGCTGCCCGGGCGCGCGCGTCGCGCACCTCAGGGCTCACCTGTGTGTGTTCGCCGCGAACACTACAGCGGGCGCGGCGTCGCCGGGTGGGACCCGGCGGTGACCAGCTCGGCGACGGCGTCGCGCGGGCTCTTCTGCTTGACGACGCCTTCCCCGACGAGTACGGCGTCGGCTCCGGCGCTGGCGTAGCGGATGAGGTCGCGCGTGCCCCTGACGCCCGATTCCGCGATCTTGACGACGTCGCGGGGCAGGCCGGGGGCGATGCGCTCGAACACGGAGCGGTCCACGTCGAGCGTAGTCAGGTCGCGGGCGTTGACGCCAATGACTTTGGCGCCGGCGCGCAGGGCCCGGTCGGCCTCGTACTCGGTGTGGACCTCGACGAGGGCGGTCATGCCGAGGCCTTCGATGCGCTCGTGGAGGGAGACGAGGGTGTCCTGGTCGAGGGCGGCCACGATGAGGAGCACGAGGTCGGCGCCGTGGGCGCGGGCTTCGAGCACCTGGTAGGGGGAGACCACGAAGTCCTTGCGGAGGACCGGGATCTGGACCTTGGCGCGGACGGCGTCGAGGTCGTCGAGGCTGCCTTTGAAGTAGTGCTGCTCGGTGAGGACCGAGATGACGGCGGCGCCGCCCGCGGCGTATTCGGCGGCGAGCACGGCCGGGTCGGGGATGTCGGCGAGGGCGCCCTTGGACGGCGAGGCGCGCTTGACCTCGGCGATGACGCCGCCGCCGGAGAGCGCGGCGTACCCGTCGAGGGCGGGGCGGGCGGCCTCGGCGCGCTCGCGGATCTGCTCGATGGGGGTCGCGGTCTGGCGCCGTTCGAGATCGGCGCGGACTTCGGTGATGATCTGCTCCAGCACGTTCACCTAAGATCGTCCCTTCTCCTGCGCCGATGCCGTGATATTAGGCGACGAGGGGTCCTCGCCGGAGTCGAGGGCGTTCCACAGCGACACCGGGTCCTCTGCTATGGCGGCGTTGCCGTCGGGTGCCGCTTCGTAGCGGTCGCTCGCGCTGGGCCAGGAGCCCGCGCGGGCGGTGGTGGCGGCGCCGGCGGCCGCGAGGACGAGCGCGGCGGCGCCCATGGCGATCGGCCAGGGCCCGGCGTCGAGGTTGAGGGCGCCGCCGAGGGCGGCCGCGAGGCCGGCGAGGGCGGCGACGACGCCGAGGGCGCGGCGGGCGCGGTTGCCGGTGGCGAGCATCGCGAGGAAGGCCGCGCCGCCGGCGAGCGCGCACGGCAGGGCCCAGGAGGCGAGGTCGGTGCCGGCCTGGGCGGTGGTGGCGGTGATCCCGGCGTGGCCGGTGTCGGTGGTGGTCGTCCAGTCGCGGGAGGCGGCGAGGGCGGCGACGGCGGCCGCGAGGACGCCTGCGAGGAGGACGCGGGTGCGCTCGGCGGCGCGGGTCTCGCCGGCTGCTTCGCTCATGCGATCTCCCTTCCGGTGAAGCAGGTGCGGGTGCCGGTGTGGCAGGCGGGGCCGGTCTGGTCCACCTGGAGCAGGACGGTGTCGCCGTCGCAGTCGACGGCGACCGAGACGACCGCCTGGTGGTGGCCGGAGGTCTCGCCCTTGACCCAGTACTCGCCGCGGCTGCGCGACCAGTAGGTGGCCTTGCGGGTGGCGACGGTGCGCCGCAGTGCCTCGGCGTCCATCCACGCGAGCATGAGGACTTCCCCGGTGTCGTGCTGCTGCGCGATGGCCGGGACGAGCCCGTCGGCGTTGAACGTGAGGTTCGCGATCACGTCGTCGCTGGTCTGTCCTGCTTCCACGTCTACTGATTGTGATCGCTCCCCGCCGCGGTCCGCCACCCGGGCCCGGTCGGGAGTGCATCGTGGGATTCTCGGGGGTTATGGAGCGCCCTTATGTGATCGTTTCGGCCGCGATGAGCATCGACGGCTATTTGGACGACGTGTCGCCGGACCGGCTGATGCTGTCGAACGCGGCGGACTTCGACCGGGTGGACGCGGTGCGCGCGGGCGTGGACGCGATCGCGGTCGGCGCGGGCACGGTCCGCGCTGACGACCCGCGGCTGCTCGTGCGCTCGGCCGGGCGCCGGGAGGAGCGGGAGGCGTCGGGCCGCCCGGCGTCGCCGCTGCGGGTCGTGTTCTCGCCCTCGGGGGACCTCGACCCTGAGGCGCGGCTGTTCGACGGCGAGGGCGGCCCGGTCGTCGTCTACACGAGCGAGGCGGGCGCGGCGGCGTGCGCGCTCGCCCCGGAGGCCGCGGAGGTCGTCCCGTTCGGCGCCGTCCTGGAGCTCCCCCGGGCCCTGGCGGACCTGGCCGCGCGGGGCGTGGAGCGGCTGCTCGTGGAGGGCGGCGGCACGATCCACACCCTGTTCCTCGCCGAGGACGCCGTGGACGAGATGCACCTGGCGGTCGCGCCGTTCCTGCTGGGGAGCCTGGGCGGGCCGCGGTTCGTGCACGCGGCCGCGTTCCCGCAGTCGCCCGAGCGGCCGCTGCGGCTGGCCGAGACGCGCGCGATCGGGGAGGTCGCGCTGCTGGTCTACCGCCGGGACTGACCGCCCCGCGGGCTCCCGGAAGTGGCCGAACCGGGGCGTTTCGTCACTTATGGTGACTGGAGTGCCACTCCAGTCCGACGAACGGAGCCCTGCCCATGGCTGCGACCGAGACGCCGCCCACCGATCCCGCGGAGGTCCCGCCCCCGCCCGCGCCGCCGGTCGAGGCGGAGGAGCGGCAGGCCACGCACCCGGTCGACCAGCCCGTGTTCTGGATCAGCGCCGTCGTGATCCTCGCCGTCATCGTCGTCGGCGCGGTCTTCCCCGACCAGTTCGAGACCGGCTCCACCGCCGCCCTCAACTGGGTGATCGTGAACTTTGCGTGGCTGTTCATCATCGCAGGGAACATCTTCGTGGTCCTCGCGATCTACATCGCCGTGAGCCGCTACGGCAACATCAAGCTCGCCGCGAACCCCGACGAGGAGCCCGAGTTCGGGACGCTCCCGTGGATCTCCATGATGTTCGCCGCCGGCATGGGCATCGGCCTCATGTTCTACGGCGTGGCCGAGCCGCTCGCGCACTTCTTCGACGCGCCCCCGCCGCTCGAGCTCGACCCCGCCTCCCCCTACTTCAACGACCAGCTCACCGAGGGCGCGCTCGTCTACTCGTTCTTCCACTGGGGACTCCACCCGTGGGCGATCTACGCCGTCGCCGGCCTCGCCCTCGGCTACTCGACGTTCCGCAAGCAGCGCGGCAACAACATGAGCGACGCGTTCGCGCCGCTCACCGCCGGGAAGGCCTGGGGGCCGCTCACCGGCAAGGCCATCGACCTGCTCGCCGTGTTCGCCACGGTCTTCGGCACGGCCGCGAGCCTCGGCCTCGGCGCGCTCCAGGTCGCCGTCGGCCTCGACATCGTCGTGGGCGTGCCCGGCTCGAAGCAGCTGGAGCTCATCGTCATCATCGCGCTGACGGCCGCGTTCGTCGCCTCGGCGTTCTCGGGCGTGCACCGCGGCGTCAAATGGCTGTCGACGACGAACGTGGTCCTCGCCCTGTTCCTCGTCGTGTTCGTGTTCTTCGCCGGGCCGACCCTGTTCATCCTCGACGCCTGGCCCAGCGCCGTCGGCGGCTACCTCACCGACCTCGTCGGCATCTCCAGCGCCACCGGCGCGTTCGGCGGCTCCGACTGGATGGGCACCTGGACGATCTTCTACTGGGCGTGGTGGCTCTCGTGGGCGCCCTTCGTCGGCACCTTCATCGCCCGCATCTCGCGCGGGCGCACCATCCGCCAGTTCATCGTCGGCGTCCTCCTCATCCCCTCGGCCGCTTCGACACTGTGGTTCGCGATCCTCGGCGGCACCGCCCTGTGGCAGCAGAACCACGGCCAGGACTTCAGCGGCGCCGTCGCCCTCGGCGAGGAGTACACGCTGTTCGCGGTCCTCGAGTCGCTGCCGCTCTACAGCCTCCTCTCCGGACTCTCCATGGTCCTCGTCGCGATCTACTTCGTGACCGGCGCCGACTCGGCCTCGCTCGTCCTCGGGTCCCTCTCCAGCCACGGCTCGCTCGCGCCCAAGAAGCCCCTCGTCGTGTTCTGGGGCGCGACGATCGGCGCCGTCGCCGCGGTCCTCCTGCTCACCGGCGGCCTGCAGGGGCTCAAGAACGCGACGATCATCGTGGCCCTGCCGTTCGTCGTCGTCATGCTCCTGCTGTGCGTCTCGCTCATGAAGGAGCTCACCCGCGACCCCGCCGCGCATCCGCTCCGCTACCAGTTGCGGCACAAGGGCTTCCGCGACGCCATCCGCAAACTCGTGGGCGAGGAGGTCTCCCGCACCGCCGAACGCAACCGGTGGGGCCGCAGCCGCCTGCGCTTCGGCGTCGGGAACGGCAAGCGGACCAGCACGGACGAGTGAGGCCGCGCGCCGCTGCTATTTTATGGGATGACCGTGCGGCGGAAGGAAACCTCATGAAGGCGATCGTGGTCGAGCAGACCGGCGGGCCCGGCGTGATGCGCGTGCTCGAAGGCGACGACCCGGGCCCCCGCCCGGGCCAGATCGCCGTCAAGGTCGCCGCCGCCGGCGTCAACTTCATCGACGTCTACCACCGCACCGGCGCCTACGGCCTGCCCGTGCCGTTCACCCCCGGCCTCGAAGGCGGCGGGTACGTCGCCGCGATCGGCGCCGGCGTCACCGGCTTCGCCGTCGGCGACGAGGTCGCATGGAAGAGCGTCCCCGGCTCCTACGCCGACCTCGTCATCGGCGACGCGGACGAGTTCGTGCCCGTCCCCGAGAAGGTCGCCGTCGAGACCGCCGCCGCCGTCATGCTCCAGGGCCTCACCGCCCACTACCTGTGCAACACGGTCTATCCCGTCCAGGAGGGCGACACCGTCATCGTCCACGCCGCCGCCGGCGGCATGGGCCTCCTCCTCACCCAGATGGTGAAATCCAAGGGCGGCAAGGTCATCGGCACTGTCTCCACGGACGCGAAGGCCGAACTCGCCCGCCAGAACGGCGCCGACCACGTCATGCGCTACGAGGGCTTCGGCGCGAAGGCCCGCGAACTCACCGGCGGCGAAGGCGTCGCCGCGGTCTTCGACGGCGTCGGCAAGACCACCTTCAGCGAAGGCCTCGGCGCCCTGCGCCGCCGCGGCGTCATGGCCCTCTTCGGCCAGTCGAGCGGCCCCGTCCCGCCCGTCGACCCGCAGCTCCTCCACAAGGGAGGCTCGCTCATCCTCACCCGCCCCACCCTCGGCGACTTCACCGCGACCCGCGAGGAGTACCTGTGGCGCGCGGGCGAGGTCTTCCAGATGATCGAGGACGACGACCTCCTCGTGCGCGTCGGCGAGACCTTCCGCCTCGAAGAGGCTCCCGAAGCCCACCAGGCCCTCGAAGCCCGCAAGACCACCGGGAAGCTCCTGCTCATCCCCTGACGGCCGTACCCCCCGGGGGTAACCGTCGACGGCGCGGCTACCATCGGCGACCATGGATGCGACACCGCCTCAGATCCGGCGCGCGACCGGAGCCGACACCGACCGCGTCAACACGCTCATCCACGCCTCCAGCGCCTACCACGGCGAATACGCGCCGATCCTCGACGGATACCGGCTTGGCCCCGACTACCTCGAACGGCACCCCACCTACCTCGCCGTCGACGAGCACGACACCCTCATGGGCTTCTACTCGCTCCTCGTCGACCCCGCCACCCTCGCAGAGCACGGCTTCGCACTCCCCGAACTCAACCTGCTCTTCGTCGACGACCGCTTGCAGGGCAAAGGCATCGGCCGCCGACTGATCGGCCACATGCTCGACCTCGCCAGATCCGAAGGCATCACGGAGATCCGCGTCGTGTCCAATCCCCCGGCCGAACCGTTCTACCGCAGCGTCGGCGCCGAGAAGACCGGCACGGTCCCGCCGACGCCCCCGCGCGTCACCTGGGAGCGGCCGGAACTGCGGTTCCGGCTGTAGCCTCCCGCTCCCGGAAGGTCCGCCGGTACACCGACGGCGACACGCCCAGGACCGCCCGCAGATGCTGGCGCAGCGAGACACCCGTCCCGAGCCCGGCGTGCCGCGCGATCTGATCCACGGTGAGCTCGCTCGACTCGAGCAGCCGCCGGGCGTGGTCGACGCGCTGGCGGGTGAGCCACTGCGCCGGGCTCTGCCCGGTCTCCTCGCGGAACCGGCGGGTGAAGGAGCGGCGGCTCATCCGGGCCCGGGCCGCGAGCTCGTCGATCGACAGTGGACGGTCGAGGTGCCGGAGCGCCCATTCGCGGGCCTCGGCGGTGCCGGTCCCGGCGGGCTCGGGGACGGGCCGTTCGATGAACTGGGCCTGGCCGCCCTCGCGCCAGGGCGGCATGACGCAGCGGCGCGCGACGGCGTTCGCGACCTCGCTGCCGTAGTCGCGGCGCACCAGGTGCAGGCAGAGGTCCACGGCCGCACCGGCTCCGGCAGAGGTGAGGATGCGGCCCTCGTCGACGAACAGCACGTCGGGGTCCACGGCGACCGCCGGGTGGCGCTCGCTGAGCCGGTCGGTGAGCATCCAGTGGGTGGTGGCGGCGCGGCCGTCGAGCAGGCCCAGGCCGGCGAGCACGAACGCGGCGCTGCAGAAGGACACGATCCGCGTCTCGGGCCGGACGTCCGCGAACACCTCCGCGAGCCCGGGAGGCGGCTCGGGCAGGTCGCATACGTGGTTCCCGGCGGGGTCCACGGTCGCCACGATCACGGTGTCGGCCGTGGCCAGCAGCTCGGGGCCGTGCTCGACGTTGATCGTGTACCCGGCGGTGGTGCGGACCGGGCCGCCGTCGAGGGAGCACACGCGCACGTCGTACCGGGGCACGCCGTCCACATGCCCGGCGGTGGCGAAGACGCGCTCGGGGACGCCGAGGTCGAACGTGATGACGCCGTCGAGCGCGAGCACGGCCACGCGGTGGGGGGAAGCGGTCATGGCCCGATTCTTTCACATCATGGCCCTCGGGCCACTGGGCGCGCGGCCGCCCGCCGCGCAGACTGGTCCTCACCGCAACGGAAACGACCGGAAGGAATCCACAATGGCCACGATGCGAACCGTGAAGCAGGACGAACTCGGCGGACCCGACGTCCTCAAGGTCGTCGAGACCGAGCGCCCCGAACCGGGCGTCGGCGAGATCCTCGTCAAAGTGCACGCCGCGGGCCTCAACCCGGTGGACTGGAAGACCCGCGCCTACGGCGGACTCCTCGGCCGCGCCGGCGACTTCACCCTCGGCTGGGACGTCTCGGGCACCGTCGCCGCGGTCGGCTTCGGCGTGCGGCTCTACGAGGTCGGCGACGAGGTCTTCGGTATGCCGCGCTTCCCGCAGTTCGCCGCGGGCTACTCCGAGTACGTGACCGGCCCGGCCCGCCACTTCGCCCGCAAGCCCGCCGGCCTCGGCCACGTCGAAGCCGCCGCCCTCCCGCTGGCCGGGCTCACCGCCTACCAGTCCCTCGTGGACGTCGCGGGCATCGAAGCGGGCCAGACGGTCCTGATCCACGCCGCCGCGGGCGGCGTCGGCCACCTCGCCGTCCAGATCGCCAAAGCCAAAGGCGCCCATGTGATCGCGACCGCCAGCGCCGCCAAGCACGACTACCTCAAGGGCATCGGCGCAGACGAGGTCGTCGACTACACCGCAGGCGATTTCGCCGAGCAGGTCAGCGGCATCGACATCGTGCTCGACGGTGTGGGCGACGAGTACACGGCCCGCTCGGCCCCGGTGGTCCGCGACGGCGGCTACCTCATCACCCTCCCCGGCCCGGCTGACGTCCCGGCGGCCGAGGAGGCGCGGATCAAGGCCGGGTTCTCGATCGTCGAGCCCGACCTGATCGGCCTCAACGCCCTCGCCGCCCTCGTGGAGGCCGGGCGGCTCACGCCCACGGTGTCCGAGACCTATCCCTTGGACGAGGTCGGCAAGGCCCACGCCTCCCTCGAGACGGGCCGCACCATCGGCAAGATCGTCCTCACCGTCGCCGAGTGAATGACCTTCAAAAGATTATCCACAGGCTTGCGATCAGGCAACATGTCACCCACTCACGTAGTTATCCACAGGGGAAAAACATTCCTTGAGTGTCTTGACTTTCTGTGGGAGGCTGGCTTCAGTTTTGGTGTAGGTCGGCGGTAGGTAGGGGACCGCGCGGACCGCCGGAAGATCGGAGGCGCGGGATGGCTCCCGCGCCGACGGCACCTGCACCAGGCCACCGCGGTAGCGGCGGCGGTCGGTCCTCAGCCAGGCCGACCGCCCCCGCCACAACACGAGTCAGTGCTCCACCATCAGTTCGAACGCGTCTGCTCACGCCAGGAACCGTGCAGGCCCGCATACACCGAGCCCGCCTCGGCCGCCAGTTCGGCGTGCGGGCCCTGCTGCACCAGGTTCCCGGCATCGAAGACGAGCACCTCGTCAGAGGTCTCGGCGGTCGAGAGCCGGTGCGCGATGATCACCGTCGTGCGCCCCCGGGTGACCGCGTCCAGCGCGGACGAGAGCCGCAGCTCGGTCGCCGGGTCGACGGCGCTCGTGGCCTCGTCGAGGACCAGCAGGTCGGGGTCGGCCACATAGGCCCGCACCAGCGACACCAGTTGGCGCTCACCCACACTCAGGTTCGCGCCGCTCTCCCCCAGCTCAGTCTCCAGGCCCGCGGGCAGCGTCTCGAGCCAGTCGTCGAGGCCGAGCTCGGCGAAGGCCACATAGATCTCCGCGTCGGTCAAGTCCGGCTTGGCGAAGCGGACGTTGTGCGCGAGCGTCCCGTTGAACAGGAAGCCCTCCTGCGGCACCATCGTCACCCGGCCGCGCAGCGACGCGAACGTGACCTCCGCCAGCGGAGTCCCGCCGATGCGCACCTTCCCCGAAGTCGGGTCCATGAGCCGCGTGAGCAGCTTCGCGAACGTCGTCTTGCCCGAACCGGTCTCGCCGACCACCGCGACCTTCGAATGGGCCCGGATCTCCACGTCGATCCCGTGCAGCACCTCCTCGCCGCCGGGGTACGCGAACCGCACACCCTCGAACCGGACCCCAAGGGGCCCTTCGGGAAGCGCCACGCCGTCGACCGGGTCGGCCACGTCGGGCTCGGTGTCGACGATGTCGAGCACCCGCCGCCAGCCCGAGACCGCGTTCTGGGCCTCGTTGAGCGTCTCCGTGCCGATCACCACGGGCTGGGTGAAGAGGATGACGAGGAACAGGAACGCCGTCAACTCGCCCACCGTCATCGACCCGCCCGCGACGAGGAACGCGCCGAGGACCACCACGACCACGTTGACGCCCAGGTACACCAGCTCCCCCGCGCCGAACGAGAACGCCGAACGGCTGATCGCCCGGGTCTGGTCGCGCCGGTGCTCGTCGATCGACGCGTCGAGCCGCTCGCTCGTGCGCGCCCCGACCCCGTACGCGCGCACCGTGCCCGCGCCCACGACCGACTCGGCGACGGCCGAGAGCATCTTGGACACGCTCTTGCGCACATCCGTGTAAGCGGCCGCGAGATGCCCCTGCAGCCACTTGATCAGCCACGTGACCGGGATGAACACGATCCACACCGCGATCGCCAACTGCCACGAGTAGACCGCCATGACCACCGTGGCCACGACGATCTGCGCCGCCGCGGTCACGAGGACCATGCCGCCCTGCTGCAGGAACGTGCTCACCTGGTCGATATC
Organism: Glycomyces lechevalierae; assembly: GCF_027622945.1. Classification (GTDB taxonomy): domain Bacteria; phylum Actinomycetota; class Actinomycetes; order Mycobacteriales; family Micromonosporaceae; genus Glycomyces; species Glycomyces rutgersensis. Next base: position 67,402 of record NZ_JAPZVQ010000023.1, read on the forward strand.
GGTCGTGACGCGGGCGGTGAGCGCACCGCGCCGCTCCGACTGCTGGTGCAGCATCGACAGGTCGTGGATGTGCCGGAACGTCCTGCGCCGCAACGAGGCCAGCGCGTGCTCCGAGACGACGAACAGGCGCCGGTTCATCAGGTAGTTGGTGCCCGTGGTGACCAGGAGCGCGGCGACGCCGAGGGCCGCGACGAGCACGACGTACCCGATGTCGGGCCCGCCCTCGCCGAGCAGCCCCTTGTCGAGGACCTGCTGCGCGCCCACCGGTACGACGAGCCGGCCGATCGAGGTGACCGCCGCGAGGAAGATCGTGAAGCCGAGGCCGCGCCGCAGCTCGGGCGAGAGCCGCAGGCCGCGTTTGACGGTCTGCCAGGGACCGGGCTGCGTCTGAGTGGTGTCGTCCTGCGCGCTCACGCCGCGGTCTCCTCGTCCTTGAAGTCGGGGTCGTTGAACTCGGGGTCGTCGAACTCGCCCTCGAATTCGCGTTCGGCCTCGGCCCGTTCGTAGGCGGTGACGAGGTCGGCGTACGGCTGGTGGGTCTTCAGCAGTTCCTGGTGGGGCCCGCGGGCGGTGATGCGGCCGTCTTCGAGGAAGACGACCTCGTCGGCGAGGGCGATGGTCGCGCGGCGGTAGGCGACGACGAGGACGCTGGCGACGTCCGCGGAGTCCTTGAGGCCGGTGAGGATCTGGGACTCGACCTTCGGGTCGACGGCGCTGGTGGCGTCGTCGAGGATGAGGAGCCTCGGCCTGCCGGCGAGGGCGCGGGCGAGGGTGAGGCGCTGGCGCTGGCCGCCGGAGAGGGTGGTGCCGCGTTCGCCGACTTCGGTGTCGAGGCCTTGCTCGAGGGCGGCGGTGAACTTCTCGGCTCCGGCGGCGACGAGGGCGTCCCAGAGGCGGTCGTCGGTGAGTCCGGGGCGGTCGAGGGCGAGGTTGGCGCGGACGGTGTCGTCGAAGACGAACGGGATCTGCTGGACGAGCGCGGTGGTGCGGGCGAGGCTCGCGTGGGTGAGGTCGCGCAGGTCGGAGCCGTCGAGGGTGACGGTGCCGCGGGTGGGGTCGATGAGGCGGGCGGCGAGGTGGGCGAGGGTGGATTTGCCGGAGCCTGTGGCGCCGACGAGGGCGACGGTGGTGCCGGCCTCGACGGTGAAGGTGACTTCGTGGAGGGCTTCCTTGCCGTCGGGGTAGGCGTAGGCGACGGCGTCGAACTCGAGCCGGGCGGGGGCGGTGGTCTCGGGGAGTTCGGCCTGGCCGTAGGTCATGTCGCCGGTGGCGGAGAGGACGTGGTCGACGCGGCGGCGGCCGACGACGGAGCCGGGGAGGTCGCCGAGGACCCAGCCGATGGCGCGGACGGGGAAGGCGAGCACGGAGAACATGAAGGAGACGGTGACGAGTTGGCCGAGGTCGATCGCGCCGGCTTCGAAGCGGGCGAGGCCGACGAGGAGGGCGACGAGGACGCCGATCTCGGGGAGCCCGGAGATGGCGGGTTCGAAGGCGGCGCGGAGTCGGCCGACGCCGATCATGGCGTCGCGGAGTTCTTCGGCGGTGGCGCTGAAGCGTTCGGTCTCGGCGGCTTCGCGTCCCATGGCCTTGACGACGAGGGCGCCGTCGAAGGATTCGTGGCCGACGGCGGAGACTTCGGCGCGGAGTTCTTGGGCGCGTTTGGCTCGGGGGGCCATCTTGGTCGCGAAGAGGGCGTTGAGGGCGAAGAGGGTGGGGAACATGCCGAGGGCGACGAGGGCGATGGCCCAGTCGATCCAGAAGAAGGCGCCCATGGCGATGACGACCATGAAGAGGGTGCCGACGGCGAAGGGCAGGGGCGCGAGGGGGCGGGTGGCGGCTTCGACGTCCGCGTTGGCGTTGGAGAGGAGGGTGCCGGTGGGGTGCTTCTGGTGCCAGGAGACGGGGAGGGCGAGGTAGCGGCGGGTGATCTGGCGGCGCCAGTGGGCTTGGACGCCGAACATCATGACGCCGGCGCCGATGCGGCGGGCGCACATGGTGGAGAAGCGGATGATCGAGGTGCCGAGGAGGGCGGCGACGCCGATCATGACGGTGCCGAGGACGACTTCGCCGCTCTCGTAGGCGGGGACGGCGATGGAGGAGACGACCCAGCCGACGACGAAGGAGAGGAAGAGGGTCATGGCGGTGTTGGCCATGGCTCCGACGGCGCCCACCGCGAACGGTTTGGGTTCGAGGCGGATCATGTCGCCGATGTTGCGCAGTCCCTGGCGGAGGATGCGGTCGTCGGCGGGCTGATCGTCGAGGGATGCGGCGGTGCCGGTGGGCAGCGTCATTGGGTCTCCGGTCAGTGGGTTCGGGCGCCAGCCGTCGCGAACGCTGGCTAGCCGGTCGGCAAGCAACCGCTAGCAATCATGCCTCGCGCGTATGACAGTCGCCAACCGCAATTCCCGATCGGCGGACCCGCGATGGCCCGTGCCGACGGCCCCGGCGCCGGCGGGACTGCGGCTTCCCTTGGGCGTTCGGCTTGGGCCCAGGACGAGAGGCACGTTCGGTTTCGCGGGGGATGTCACACCCTTGTGTCAGGGTTTTGACCGGGGGCCTGCGATACGGCCCTCAGCGGCTCGACCCGCGCCCCGGAAACGGCCCTCAATGCGAGCGTGGCTCGCGCCGGCCGGATGTCGTACCCGCATGTCAGGGTTGGAACCGGGGGCCCATCGATGTCCGATTTGCGGAGACCCTCCGCTCACGTTGGCCCTCGGCGTCATCCCATCCGCGTTAGCGCACCGGGTGCCCGGCCTCGCGGAGCACTTGCTTGACCTCGCCGATGGCGACGTCGCCGAAGTGGAAGATCGAGGCGGCGAGCACCGCGTCGGCGCCCGCGTCGACTGCCGGCGGGAAATCGGCGGCCTTGCCGGCGCCGCCGGAGGCGATGAGCGGGATGTCGACCGCGGCGCGCACGGCGGCGATGAGCTTGAGGTCGAAGCCCTGCTTCATGCCGTCCGAGTCGATGGAGTTGAGGAGGATCTCCCCCGCCCCGAGCTCGGCGGCGCGGGCGCACCACTCGACGGCGTCGAGGCCCGTGGAGCGCTTCTGTCCGCCGTGGGTGGTGACCTCCCAGCCGGAATCGGTGTCGCGCCCGGAGGCGACGTCGGCGGAGAGCACCAGGACCTGGTTGCCGAAGCGTTCGGCGATCTCGGAGATGACCTCGGGCCGGGCGATCGCGGCGGTGTTGATGCCGACCTTGTCCGCGCCGGCGCGCAGCAGCCGGTCGACGTCGTCGGCGGTGCGCACGCCGCCGCCCACGGTCAGGGGGATGAAGACCTGTTCGGCGGTGCGGGCCACGACGTCGTACATGGTGGCGCGGTCGCCGGAGGAGGCGCTCACGTCGAGGAACGTGAGCTCGTCGGCGCCGGCCGCGTCGTAGGCGGCGGCGAGCGCGACGGGGTCGCCCGCGTCGCGCAGGTTCTCGAAGTTCACGCCTTTGACGACCCGCCCGGCGTCCACGTCCAGGCAGGGGATCACTCGCACCGCAACAGTCACGCGGCAAGCCTACAGGCGGCGGGTGCGGGTGGCGTCCGCCATATTTGGGCATCGAACTTGAACATGTTCAAGACGCGGGTGTAACTTCAGAAGCGAGTTGAACATGTTCAATTCACGCCCTGAACCCCGTACAGAACGGAGCACTGTCATGGACATGGCAGTCATCGGCTACATCGCCTACCTCCTCGTCGCCATCCCCCTCACCGTCTGGGTCGCCCGCACCCTGGGCACCAACGGGTACCACTTCATCAAGGACGTCTTCGCCGGCGACGAGCAGCTCGCCCAGGCCGTCAACAAGCTCCTGCAGGTCGGCTTCTACCTCCTCAACTTCGGGTTCGTGACGCTGTGGCTGCGCACCGCCGAACCGGTCGCCGACGCCCGCGGCGTCTTCGAGACCGTCGCGGTCAAGATCGGGGCGGTGCTGCTCGTGCTCGGGGTGCTGCACGTCGTGAACGTCATCGTGCTCAACGGCTTCCGCAAGCGCGGCCACGTCGACGCCCGGGCGCTCGCCACCCTGGAGCCGCCGCAGCCGCGGCCGCAGGCGCACGGCGCCTGACCCAAGTAGGATCGCCTGCGTGAGCACCGAAGCCGAGTCCTCCGACGCGTCCGCCCGTCCTTCCTCGAAGGGCGAGCGGACGCGTCAGCGCATCATCGAGACCGCGCTCGACATGTTCGCCGAGCGCGGCTACGACAAGACGACGATGCGGGCGATCGCCGCCGAGGCCGGTGTGTCCGTTGGCAACGCGTACTACTACTTCAAGTCGAAGGAGCACCTGATCCAGGGCTTCTACGAGCAGGCGACGACCCGCCACGCGGAGCTGACCCCGCGCCTGCTCGACGGCAAGGAGACCCTGGCCGAGCGGATCGAGGCGGCGCTCCTGGCGTGGCTGGACATCGCGGGCCCGTACCACGCGTTCGCGGGCCAGTTCTTCCGCAACGCCGCCGACCCGTCGAGCCCGCTGAGCCCCTTCTCGGAGGACTCGACGGAGAGCCGCGACCGCGACATCGCGCTGTACCGCGAGGTCCTGGACGGCTCGAAGACCAAGGTGCCCAAGGACATGGCGGACATCCTGCCGGAGATGCTGTGGCTGCACCAGATGGTCGTGGTCCTGTACTGGGTGTACGACGCCTCGCCGGGGCAGGAGAAGTCGCGCGAGCTGGCCCGCCGGACCGCGCCCCTCGCGGCCCGCGTCGTGGCGCTCTCGCGGCTGAAGATCCTGCGGCCCTTGGTGAAGCAGGGCGAGGAGCTGGTGCGGGACTTCCTCATCACGCGGCGCCCGGAGTAGTCGAGGCGCTCGACGGACGCGGCACGGGCCGGCGGGACCAGTGTCCCGCCGGCCCGCTCAAGCTGGTGGCCCGGTGAACCGCCGGCTCAGCAGTCGCGCAGTTCCGGCGACTGGTTGAGCAGCTGCCCGCGCGGGGAGATGAACTTGCGGTACGTGTCCGAGTCGACCTCGGCGAGCGGGAACGCCGCGATCCGGTGGCAGTTCTGGAACGCGAGCTTCACGCCGTAGTGGCGTTCGAGCGCGCCGCGCATCGAGTCCGAGGCGAGCACCCGCAGCAGCTGCCCGCGCGCCTGCTCGTCCGGCGGCGGGGTGGTGTTGTCGGCGAACTGCGTCGAGCCGCTCGACGAGACCACTCCGTTCTTCAGGTCGTTCACGACCTTCGCGATGAGCTCCCACGCGAACGGCAGCGACTGCTTGACGCAGTCGATGAAGTCGGCGTCGCCGACCTCCCCTGCTTCGGCCTTGGCGAGCAGGTCTTCAGAGACGTCAAGGGACATGCGTTCTCCTCTCGGTTCGAATCGGTTCATTGTGCTCGGTCGCGGTGACCCTCCGCTGTCGGGTAATCGACGCAGGGAAGTCCTGAAATGTTCAGTCCGCGGCGAGCGTCCAGTCGGGCCGCACGTCGCTGTGCGGCCCGCCTGTCAGACTGCCGGGGCGCGGAGCAGGTGCTCGCCGAGCACGAAGTCGGGGACGATCTGGTCGGCGAGGTCCACGCCGACGCGGTCATTCCCCCAGGCCAGCGCGGCCTTGCGGTGGAACTCGTGGGCCTGGCGGGTGAACTTGGCCCAGTCCTTGCCGCCGTCGACGGCCCGTTCGCGGGCGGCGTCGACGACAGCGAGGTTCTCGGGTTCGAGGGCGCCGACGGGGCCGACGCTGCCGCGCTCGGCGGCCTTGACGTACTTGGAGCGCGAGCACCAGCCGGCGAGGGCGTCGCCCACGTGCTCGCGGAGGAACGCGACGTCGTCCTCGTCGTCGATCTTGTTGCCGATCACGGAGATCCGCACGTCGTAGTCCTCGGCGTACCCGAGGTACTGCTTGTAGACGCCGACGCTGCGGAGGGTCGGTTCGCAGACGAGGAAGGTGTGGTCGAAGCGGGTGAACATGCCGGAGGCGAACGCTTCGGCGCCGGCGACCATGTCGACGATCACGAATTCGTCGGTGCCGTCGACGAGGTGGTTGAGGAGCAGTTCGACCGCGCCGACTTTGGAGTGGTAGCAGGCGACGCCGAGGTCGTCGTCGACGAAGCCGCCGGTGGCGGCGAAGCGGATGCCGTCGTGCTCGGTGAAGAGCGCGTCGAGGAGCGGGTCGGATTCGCGCACGGTGAGCAGGCGGGAGCCGGGTCCGGGCGGCGTGGTCTTGAGCATGAGGTCGGCGGACGGGATGAGCGGGTTGGTGCCGCGCAGGTGGTCCTTGATGTCGGCCAGGTGCTCGCCGAGGACGGGGCCCATCGCGGCGGCTTCGGCGTCGAGGCCGAGGGCGGCGGCGAGGTGCTGGTTGATGTCGGCGTCGATGGCCATGACCGGGTGTCCGAGTGCGGCCGCGCGGCGCGCGAAGAGCGAGGCCATCGTGGTCTTGCCGGAGCCGCCCTTGCCGACGAAGGCGAGTTTCATTGCTGTGGTCCCCCACCAATTGAAAATGGTTGTTGATTTCAAATGGAGGGTAGCAGGGCGCGAATGTGACTGCGCCTCATACCGGTCGGTGCCTTGGCGGTGCCATGTCACATGTCAGACGGCACCGTGAACGCCGCCGCGAACACGGGCCGCCGCCAGTGGCATGTCACATGTCGCACAGCACCGGGCGCCGCCGCCGTGCGCCCGATCCGGCGCCCCGCCCGGGCGGTCGGCCCGGGTACGGGCGAGGGCCCCGCCGCGGCAACACGGCGGGGCCCTCGATGGCGCGTCACGTGTGACGCGTGATGTGTTACTCGGCGACGACGGCCGTCTCGATCTGCTGGACCGCCTTCGCGGGTGCGGCGGTCTTGCGGCGCAGGCGCCGCTCGGCCAGCACCACCAGCTTCGAGAGGACGTACGCGAGCACGAAGTAGATGAGCGCTGCGATGACGAGCGCCTGCAGGAACGAGTTGCCGTAGTCGTTGCCGATGATCTTCGCCGAGTGCAGCAGCTCGGGGTAGGTGATCACGTAACCCAGCGAGGTGTCCTTGAGGAGGATGACCAGTTGCGCGAGCACCGCCGGCAGCATGTTCCGCAGCACCTGCGGCAGCACCACGAGGCGCTGGACCTGGCCGTGGCTCAGGCCGATCGCGTGACCGGCCATCGCCTGGCCCGGCGGCAGCGCCGCCACGCCGGCGCGGAGGATCTCCGCGAGGACCGCGCCGTTGTAGATCCCGAGGCCCAGCACCAGGAACGTGAGGCGGCGGGCCTCGTTGGTCCAGCCGAGCACGTCGGTGGTGAACCCGAAGTGCCCGTCGATGGTGAAGGAGATCCAGATCAGCAGCACCAGCGGCAGCGACCGGAAGAACTGGACGTATCCGGCGGCGGCCCACCGGGTCAGCCGGAATCGGGAGATCCGGCCGAAGCCGAAGATCACGCCGAGGATCAGCGCCAGGATCGAGCCGAGCGCGAACGCACGCAGGGTCGCGAGGATCGACGGGATCCACGTGGTCTCGACGACGAGCTTGTCCAGGGGATTCGCCCAGCGGCTCGCCTCGAAGAAGCCCTCGGAGGCGAGCACGCTGGCGGCGTACGCCAGCGCACCGAGGATGACCACCGCGGAGATGATGGAGGCGATGTTCGAGTTGCGTCGGCCCTTGGGGCCGAGCGCGTCGAACAGGACCGTGCTCTCACTCTGTCTGCTCATGAGTCAACCGCTCTCATCGGACGAAGGCGGTGCGCTTCTCAGCGATCCGCACCAGGTAGCTGAGGACGAAGGCGATCAGCAGGTAACTGACGGTCACGCCGATGATGACCCCCCACAGGTCGAAGCGGCTCTCGTTGTCCTCGATGAGCCGCCGCGCCTGCGCGGTCAGCTCGGTGACGCCGATGGCGAGGACGAGCGCGCTGTTCTTGACCAGGGCGATCAGGAGCGAGCCGAGCGGCGGGATGACCACCCGGATCGACTGCGGCAGGATGATCGAGCGCAGCGACTGGCTGAACGTGAGCCCGATCGCGCGGGCGGCCTCGGCCTGGCCGAGCGGGATCGAGTTGATGCCCGAGCGCAGGGTCTCGCCGACGAACGCGCCGGTGTACATGCCGAGACCGAGGAGGGCCCACACCCAGTTGTCGGCTTTGATGCCGACCTGCGGGAGGCCGAAGAAGAGGATGAACAGGACCGCCAGGAGCGGCACGTTCCGGAATAGCTGCGTGTAGGCGTTCGCGGCCCAGCGGGCGGGCCACGCGGGGCTGACGTGCATGACCACGAGGACCATGCCGATGACGAGGGCGATCGCGAAGCTGACGAGCGTGACCCACACCGTGGTCCATGCGCCCGCGCCCAGGGCCGCGACCATGAGGTCGAAATTGTCGAACAAGCGGACTCCTCCATAGGGCGGTGGGGGGGGGGGGGGGGGGGCCGCCCCCCCCCCCCCCCCCCCGCCGAACGGTCTCGGGTTACCGGTTACTTGGCTTCGTAGCGGTCCGGGACCGGCAGCTGCGCGGGCTTCGGCATGCCGGCGGCGCCGAAGGTCAGGTCGAACGCCTTCTCCCAGTCGCCGTTCGCGGTGATCGCTTCGATCATGTCGTCGATGAACAGGCGCGCGTCGGTCTCGCCGAGCTTCATGCCGACACCGTAGGGCTCCTCGGTGAAGATGTTCGCCGTGTCGAGGACGCGGTAGGCGTCCGGCTTGTCGACGGTGAAGCCGTACAGGATGGTCTCGTCGGTGCTGACGGCCTCGGTCTGGCCGTTCTCGAGCGCCTGGGCGCACGCGGCGTAGTCGGCGAGCGGCGTGATCTTCGCTTCCGGGTTCTCGGCGGTGAGGTTGTCGATCGAGCCGGAGCCCTCGGCGATGCACACATCGCGGCCGGCGAGGTCGGCCACCGAGTTGATGTCGGTGTTCGAGGCCTGGACCATCACGTTCTGGCCGGTGTTGAAGTACGGGCCGGCGAAGTCGAACTTCTCGAGCCGCTCCGGGTACATCGAGTAGGACGCGATGACGACGTCGACGGTGCCGTCGTTGATGTAGGTCTCGCGGTTCTGGGAGGTCGTCTCGACGAACTTCAGGTTCGCGTCGTCGCCCTCCTCGTCCACGGAGCCGAAGATGTACTGCGTGAGCAGGCGGGCCATCTCGGCGTCGAAGCCCTCGATCTTGCCGGTGGCGGTGTTCTTCTGGCCGATGAGCGGCTGGTCGAACTTGACGCCGACGACGAGCTGGCCCTTGTCCTGGATGTCCTGGATCAGGCCGGCGGGAATGCTCTCGGCCTGCTCGAGCGAGTAGTCGCCGACGGACTCCTGGAGCTCGTCCTGCTCCTTCTGGTCCTGGCTCGCTTCACCGGAGCAGGCGGCGAGGGACATGGCGACGGCGGCCACGGCGGCCACCGCGGTCCTGCGGAACATGCGCATAGGTGTTTCCTTTCCTCAAGGGGGCGAACAGTGTGGTGGTGCTGTTGCTCTAGTGGGTCATGACCTTGGACAGGAAGTCCTGGGCGCGCTCGGTCTGCGGGTTGTCGAAGAACTCGTCGGGCGTCGCGGTCTCGACGATCTGGCCCTCGGCCATGAACACGACCCGGTTCGCCGCGCGGCGCGCGAAGCCCATCTCGTGGGTGACGACGACCATCGTCATGCCCTCGCGGGCCAGGTCGTGCATGACGTCGAGGACCTCGTTGATCATCTCGGGGTCGAGCGCGGAGGTCGGCTCGTCGAACATCATGAGCTTGGGGTCCATGGCGAGGCCGCGGGCGATCGCCACGCGCTGCTGCTGGCCGCCGGAGAGCTGCGACGGGTAGACGTCGGCCTTCCCGCTCAGGCCCACGCGCTCCAGGAGCTGCCGGGCGCGCTCCTCGGCCTTCGCCTTCGGCGTGCGGCGCACCTTGATCGGGCCCAGCGTGATGTTCTGCAGCACCGTGAGGTGCGCGAACAGGTTGAAGTGCTGGAAGACCATGCCGACGTCGGCGCGGAGGTTCGCCAGTGCGCGGCCTTCGGCGGGGAGGGGCTTGCCGGCCACGGTGATGTCGCCGGAGTCGACGGTTTCGAGCCGGTTGATGGTGCGGCACAGGGTCGACTTGCCGGAGCCGGAGGGTCCGATGAGGACCACCACCTCGCCGTCTCCAACGGTCAGGTCGATGTCCTTGAGCGCGTGCAGGTCTCCGAAGTGCTTGTTGACGCCGGAGATGCTGACCATCGGTGTCTTCGGCTGCGTTGCTTCCATTCGTGTCCCTGTTGTCGTGTGCAACCCTCGACTGGTGCGGGGCGAGCGGATCGGCTTGAGTACCTGGAAATAGTAGTGTGACAGCTCACGCGTGGTCAGCGGGGCGGCCAGAGCCGCAACTAGTCGGCAATTAAGTAACAGCATCATAAAGAACGAGCAGGGCATAACGGATACGACCCATGGCTGGAACAATCGTGACGCTTCCGGCGTCCGGTGGCCGCTGAGGGGCGGCGCGGATTAATGTCGTTCCATGACCGCAACCGTGGGAACCGCGAGCGTCGCCGGCGGGAAGATCACCGTCGAACGGCGCGGCCTGGTGGACTACCAGGAGGCCTGGGACTACCAGAAGGAACTGCAGCAGCGGCGGATCGACGACGAGATCGGCGATACCGTGCTGCTGCTCGAGCATCCGAGCGTGTACACCGCCGGGCGGCGGACGGAGACGTGGGCGCTGCCGCAGGACGGCACGCCGGTCGTCACGGTCGACCGGGGCGGGCAGATCACCTGGCACGGGCCGGGGCAGATCGTGGGCTATCCGATCATGAAGATGCGCAACAAGGTCGACGTGGTCGGCTATGTGCGCCGGGTGGAGGACACGATCGCGGCGGTGTGCCACGAGTTCGGGGTGACGTCGGCGCGGGGGCGGATGCACGACCGCACGGGCGTGTGGCTGCCGGAGGACGAGAAGGGCCCGGAGCGGAAGATCTGCGCGATCGGGGTGCGGGTGCGGTGGGCGACGACGATGCACGGCTTCGCGTTGAACTGCAACCCGGACATGAGCTACTGGGAGCGGATCGCGCCGTGCGCGATCACGGACGCGGACGTGACGAGCCTGTCGCAGGAGCTGGGCCGTGAGGTCACGGTCGAGGAGGTCCTGCCGGTGGTGGAGAAGCATCTGGGGCTGCTGCTCGAACGCGAGTAGCGGGCCTCATCGGGAACGGGCGTGGCAGGTGCCGCGCCCGTTTCCTGTTGCCTAGGAACAGGGTTCGTACGGTTCGGGCTGCTCGTCGGCGAGCTCGGGGGTCTCGTTGAGGAGGACCTTGAGGATGTTGTTCCAGGCGTCCGAGTGGGGGAAGAAGATCTCGGAGTGGGAGTGGACGCCCTCGACGGGCTTGCCGGAGATGCCCTGGTCGGCGAGGCTGAGGCCGTAGTCGTCGACGGCGTCGGGGGCGTCGGAGAGGTTCCCGGTGACGAGGTTGCGGTTGCCGGGGAAGTCGTCGGGGTCGGCGCCGTGGCCGAGGAGCGGCACGTACGGCATGCCCTGGACGTAGGAGATGGGGTCGCCGGGGCCGGTGATGGAGTAGCGGGGACGGCAGGGCTCGGTGTAGTCGGCCGGGCTGTAGACGTCGTTGCCCATGCCGGCGGAGGCGATGTGGAGGACCTGGTCGGCGGCGACGTCGTAGGTCTCGGCGTAGCCGATGACGGCGCCGCCGTAGGAGTGGCCGGCGAGGGTGAGGGGGGTGTCGGCGCCGATCTGGTTGCGCAGGTCGAAGGTGAAGGAGGCGAGGCTCTCGGCGGCGACCTGGGACCAGGAGGCCCAGGATTCCTCGACCCAGCCGGAGGGCCAGGAGGCGGCGGCCCAGACGACGATGGCGAGCTTCCCGTCGGCGGCGTCCACGAAGGACTTGGCGCGGTTGTAGTAGAGCTCGAAGTTCTCGCTGGAGAGGACGGCGGAGCCGCCGGGGACGAGGACGGCGACGTTCTCGGCGGTGTGGAGGTCGCCGACGACTTCGATCCAGGAGCCGTCGCCGTTGTTGTTGTAGGGGTCGAGGTAGAGGAACTGGCGGTCGGTGCCGACGAGGGCTTGGAGTTCTTCGCGGGCGGGGCGTTCGGCGTCGTCGGTCCAGGGCCGCGAGGGGCTGTCGTACGTGGTGGAGGCCGCGGTGGTCGCTTCGAGGATGAGGCGGTTGGCGGCGATGCGGGCGTCGAAGGGGGCGCCGGGCATCTCGGCGACGGTGGAGGGGTAGAGGAGGGCGAGCCAGGCGGTGGCGTCGTCGCCGAGGCCGGTGAAGAAGTCGTTGACCTCGAGGGGGTCGAGGTCGCCGCCGGCGTCGTGGAGTTCGGCGAGGGCGGCGCCGAGTTCGCCGGAGTCGGCGGTGGGTTCGGAGGCGACGAGGGCGGCGGCGGTCTCGGGGTCGGCGAGCGCGGTCTCGAGGGCGGCGGCGGGGTCGTCGCCGGGGACGGGGGCGGCGGAGCGGAGGGCGTCGAGTTCGCCGGCGGGGTCGGCGGCGAGGACGGGGACCGCGTGGAGCTGGTCGGCTTCGGCCTCGCCGAGGCGGGTCAGGCCGGCGACGTAGACGAGCGCGAAAACGGCGACGGCTGTCAGGACCGTCGCGCGCCACCACCGAAATCTCACCGAGTCAGCCTAGCCGAGGTCGCCCAAGCGCGACGAACGCTGCGCGTGTGAGGGGAGCCTCCGGGCGGGGCAAACGAGGGCAGCGTCCGAGCCGCTGGGGGCCGTGTTTCGGGCCCCCGGTTCATACCCTGACATGCGGGTACGACATTCCGGCCGATGCGAGGCGGGCTCGCGTTGAGGGCCGTTTCCGGGGCAGGGACCGAGGCACTGAGGGCCGTATCGCAGGCCCCCGGTCAAAACCCTGACACAGGGGTCTGACATTCCGGCGCGATCCGATGGGGGCTCGCGTTCGGGGGTGTTCGGCGGGCAGGGGTCGAGCCGCTGGGGGCCGTGTTTCGGGCCCCCGGTCAAAACCCTGGCTCGGGGGTGCGACGATTTCGGCCGGTTTTCGGGCCGGGGTGTCGCGGTTCACACTCGGTCAGGCGGCGGTGGCGGTGAAGCGGTTGCCGTTGGCGGTGAGGGTCAGCGGGAGGCCGAAGGCCTTGGAGAGGGTCTCCGAGGTGAGGGCCTGCTCGATCGGGCCCGCGGCGACCACGCCGCCGCCGGAGAGGACCAGGGCGTGGGTGAACCCGGGCGGGATCTCCTCCACGTGGTGGGTCACGAGCACGAGGGCCGGGGCGGCCTCGTCGCGGGCGAGGCCGGCGAGGGTCGCCACGAGCGCTTCGCGGGCACCGAGGTCGAGGCCGGCGGCGGGCTCGTCGAGGAGCAGCAGCTCCGGGTCGGTCATGAGCGCCCGGGCGATGAGGACGCGCTTGCGCTCGCCCTCCGACAGCGTCCCGAACAGCCGGTCGGCGAGCTGGGCGACGCCGAGCCAGCGCATGAGCGAGGCGGCGCGCTCGTCGTCCTGCGGGTCGTACTCCTCGCGCCAGCGGCCCATCATGCCCCAGGCGGCGGTGCGGACGACGTCGAAGGCCTTCTCGTCGTTGGGGATCGCGTCGGCGACGGCGGTCGTGGTGAGGCCGATGCGGGGGCGCAGCTCGAACACGTCGACGCGGCCGAGGCGTTCGCCGAGGATCTCCACCACGCCGGAAGTGGGGTGGTTGCGGGCGGCCGCTACGTTGAGCAGCGTCGTCTTCCCGGCGCCGTTGGGGCCGAGGACGACCCACCGCTGGTCGGCGTCGACTTGCCAGTCGACGCCGTCGAGGAGCTGGTTGCCGCCGCGTCGGACGGTGACGCCGGACAGGTCGAGGACGCGTTCAGACTGAGCCACGGGTCAATGAAACCACGGGCCCCGGACGGGCGGTCGCGGGCGGGCCTCGGCGGCGGGAGTACGACACACAGGCAATACCCCCTGGCGACCCCGGGGGTGAATCCCGGGGCCGTGCAACGACGCCGCGTCCGGCGGCGTCTGAACAAGGGACCACGCGTCCCGACCGCGGCGGCCGCCCCGGCGCCGCCCGCACGGCCGGACACCCCGACCGCGAACACCCTGACATGTACGTCCTAACTGGAATGAGCAGATGCCCCCCATCATCGAGATATCGGGGCTGAGGAAGACCTACTCGAGGGCCTTCCGTCAGCCGCACAACGCTTTGGACGGCCTCGACCTCGAGGTCGCCGCCGGCCAGGTGCACGGCTTCCTGGGCCCCAACGGCTCTGGGAAGACCACCACCCTGCGGGCCCTGCTCGGTCTCATCCGCGTCGACGGCGGGACCATGCGGATCTTCGGCGAGGAGGTGCCCCACCGCCTCCCGGACGTGGTCGGGCGCATCGGCGCCGTCGTCGAGTCCCCGCAGTTCTTCAAGCACTTCTCCGGCCGCCTGACGCTCCAGCTCCTCGCCGAGAGCGCCGGCGTCTCCAACACGCGCGTCGAGGAAGTGCTCGAGCAGGTGGGCCTGCGCGACGCCGCGAAGGCCTCCGTCAAGGGCTACTCGCTGGGCATGCGCCAGCGCCTCGCGGTCGCGCAGGCGCTGCTGAAGCAGCCGCAGCTGCTGATCCTGGACGAGCCGGCGAACGGCCTCGACCCGGCCGGGATCCACCACATGCGCGAGCTGCTGCAGTGGCTCGCGCACGCGCAGGGCGTGACCGTGGTTGTCAGCTCGCACCTCCTCTCGGAGGTGCAGCAGTTGTGCGATTCGATGACGATCGTGTCGCGGGGACGGCGCATCGTGGACGGCAAGGTCGCCGACATCATCGCGGGCCACGGCGATTCGAGCCTGACCGTGCGGTTCCCGGACGCGGCGTCGCTGCCGGAGGCGGCCGACGCCCTTGCGGCGGCGGCGGGTTCGCTCGGCGAGGCGAGGCCGGTGACGGCCGCTGTCGATCGCGACCGGCTCGTGGTCCGGGGCGCGCCGGAGCCCGCGTGGGTGACGAAGACGCTCGCGGACGCGGGGATCTACCTGTCCGAGTTGCGGACCGAGACGAAGAACCTGGAATCGGTGTTCCTGGAGTTGACCGGCACCGCGCCGGTCCCGGGGCACACGGTCCAGATCGGGGAGTCCGCGGTGGTGCCGCAGACGGCGCCCGCGCCGGTCGCCGCCGGTGACGTGACGATCAACGTCGAATCGGAAGGGGCCGAGCGGTGAACCTGTTCAAAGCCGAACTGCGGCGCCTCGCGCGCCGCCGCCTGTCCCTGGTCTTCGGCATCATCGCCGCGGCGGGGCTGCTGGTGCTGGCCGGGGTCTTCTGGTTCACGTCAAGCAAGGGCCCGACGGAGACCGAGCTCGCCGAGGCGCAGGCCGAGGCCGACCGGATCAACGGGGAGAACTTCGAGTACGAGGACTGCGTCGACGACGAGGACTACTTCGAGACCGAGGAGTACAGCTGGATCGACGGCGAGCCGTACTACGAGGACATGACGCACGAGGAACTCTGCGCGGACATGTTCGGCATGATGACGGCCGACGACCTCATCTGGACTTACACGTTCGTGTTCGCCGACGAGAGCCCGCTGATCCTCATCGGCGTGACGATCGTGGCGGGCCTGATCATGATGATGCTCGGGTCCTCGGCGATCGGCGCGGAGTGGTCGAGCGGCGGGATGGCGAACCTGCTGCTGTGGCACCCGAACCGGTTGAAGGTGTGGGGTGCGAAGCTCGGCGCGGCCTCCGCGGTGTGCGCGGCGGCGGTGATCGCGGTGCTGCTGCTGGCCTTCGGGCTGCTGTACGTGACGGCGGCGGCTCGCGGCGAGATCGGCGACCTGAACTCGGCCTGGTGGGACGAGAACCTGCCGAAGTTCGCGCGTGCCGGACTGCTGTCGATCGCGATGACCGTGCTCGGCGCGTCGCTGGCGATGCTGGGCCGGCACACGGCGATCTCGGGCGGCATCATCGCCGGCTACCTGATCGTGGGCGACATGCTGGTGCGGTTCGCGGGCATGGCGATGCAGATGCCGTTCTCCGAGCGGTTGTCGCTGTACACGTGGGTGAGCGCGTGGATCGACGGGCGTATCGAGCTGCAGGACTGGAGCGATTTCAACTCCGAGTACCCGGACATCATGGTCATCACCTCGACCGAGGCCGGGCTGCTGCTGGGCGGGATCGTGCTCGCCTTCGCGGCCTTGGCCACTTGGGCGTTCCACCGCCGCGACGTGTCCTAGCGATTTTGAGAGGTGGCGCGTGACGCGTGCCGTGTGAC
>NZ_JAPZVQ010000024.1 GCF_027622945.1 Glycomyces lechevalierae
CCGAAACCTTGTCCAGCGACCTCGATCAGCCCGCACGCTGACCATCCAAACACCCTGTTGAGTTCTCAAACAACACGCCAACTCAAGTCGATCCATCAAATTGGATTCGGCCTCAGCCGGAGCAACCTCTCAACTCTAACAGTCTCAGATCGCGGTGCAATACTCAGGTCTGTTAACCTGCGTCACACTCGATCGAGCCTCTTGTGAGTCTCAAAGATTCCCGAGATTCAGCTTCCGGACCGCGCCTAAACTCTGTGAGTTTGTCGCTGGTCTCCGGTGGCTTCCGGACCAGTCCGTTTCGGCTCTGTTCCGTTCCCCCTCGGGCAAGAACAAATATACACGGGGTTTTGGGGGCACGAAACAGGGGGTCCCCTTTTCGTTCGCAACGGCGTTGAGCTGCGGCAATACTGCTGCGACGCAATCGAATCGGCCTGAAGTAGATCCGAACGGGTGCGTCGCGGCGCCGGCGCTTCTCGCTTCGTCGCGGGGTCCCTGGTTCGAACCTAGAGGAAGGGTCCGACATTCCGGGGTCGTCGCGGTGAACAACTCGTTGCGATGGGTGCTCATGTGCCGGTGCCGGCTGATGCGGTGGGGTGGAACGGAAGGCGGGTACGCGAAAGGGCCGGGCCCGTCTTTCGACGGGCCCGGCCCTTGTTCATGCTTTCGAGCGTTGCCGCTCCGGTCTTACGCCGCGACCTCGGTGGAGGCGGGGACGATGTTGACCAGCTTGCGGCCGCGCTTGGAGGAGAAGAGGACTTCGCCTTCGGCAAGAGCGAACAGCGTGTCGTCGCCGCCACGGCCGACCAGGTTGCCGGGGTGGTACTTGGTGCCGCGCTGACGGATGAGGATCTCGCCCGCGTTCACGTGCTGGCCGCCGAAGCGCTTGACGCCAAGTCGCTGTGCGTTGGAGTCACGCCCGTTGCGGGAGCTGGATGCGCCCTTCTTGTGTGCCATCTGTCCAACCCCTTACTTGGTGATGCCAGTGACCTTGACGCGGGTCAGCGGCTGACGGTGACCCTGGCGCTTGTGGTAGCCGGTCTTGTTCTTGTACTTGTGGATCTTGATCTTCGGGCCCTTGGTGTGCTCGAGAAGTTCACCGCTCACCGTGACGCCAGAGGCGTCGGTGACCACAGTGCCTTCGTCGACGAGCAACACCGCAGGCAGCGTAAGCGTGTCGCCGGGCGCGCCCTGAAGCTTCTCGACTTCGAGGACGTCTCCTTCGGCGACCTTGTACTGCTTTCCGCCAGTCTTGACGATTGCGTACATGTCGACGCGGTCTCCTTGGGTCCTCCCCGGTGCGGGGAAATGAGTTCCCCGCAGGGGAACGGTGTCTGTCAATTTCGCGGTGCCGTGCACCTGCCGACTTTCGGTTCCGCGAACGTCACCTGGGCCGGCCCGCCGATCGAGCTCCGCGTTCATCCCCGTCGTTCCGAGGAGGAAAAGCTGAGGGCTCTATAGGCCGCTCACTAGGGTACGTCATGTACCCGCTGGTTCCGGCATCGGGATGAGCTCAGCGCCGCGAACGTCACAGTCCGCGGCGCCGGGCCCTCCTAGTGCTCGGACGACGCCGATCCGGCGTCGCCGCCGGATTCGGAGTCGGCTTCCGCTGCCTCGCTGGGCGAGTCGGCGGCGGTCTGCTCCTCGGCCAGGACCTCGTCGGCGTCCGCGGGGACGGCCTCCTCGGTCGCGGCGGCGAGGTCCACGGGCTCGGTCTCGACGACGAGGTCGGCCTCGGCCGGCTCGCTCGAGGCGATCGGCTCGTCGGTCGTCTCGTCGACGATCGCGATGTCCTCGTGGTCGTCGTGCTCGTCGTGGCCGTGCTCGGGGAGCGCGGCCGCGATCTTCGCGGTCTCGGCCGCGGCGGACTTCACGTGCGGCTCGGCCTGGTCCTGCTTCTGACCCTGCTGCTGTTGCTGCTGGCCGCCCTTGGACCGGTCGCGCTTCTTCTTGCCGCCGCCCTGGTTCTGCTGCTGCCCTTGGGACTGGCTCTGGTTCTGGTTCTGGCCGGCGTTGCCGCCGCCACCGCCGCCGTTGCCCTTCTTGCGGGTGTTGCCGAGGATCTCGTCCGTGTGGACCATGACCCCGCGGCCCTTGCAGTGCTCGCAGGGCTCGGAGAAGGCCTCGATGAGGCCCTGGCCGACGCGCTTGCGGGTCATCTGGACCAGGCCCAGCGAGGTGACCTCGGTGACCTGGTGCTTGGTCCGGTCCCGGCCCAGGCATTCGGTCAGGCGGCGCAGCACCAGGTCGCGGTTCGACTCGAGCACCATGTCGATGAAGTCGATCACGATGATGCCGCCGATGTCGCGCAGGCGGAGCTGGCGCACGATCTCCTCGGCCGCCTCCAGGTTGTTCCTGGTGACGGTCTCCTCGAGGTTGCCGCCCTCACCGGTGAAACGACCGGTGTTGACGTCGATCACGGTCATCGCCTCGGTGCGGTCGATGACGAGCGAACCGCCGGAAGGCAGGTAGACCTTGCGGTCCAAGGCCTTGAGCAGCTGCTCGTCCACGCGCATCTCGGCGAAGACGTCCTTCGTGCCGGTGTGGCGCTTGAGCCGCGGCAGCAGCTCGGGCGAGACCGACTCGAGGTACTTGTGGATCTCGTCGTACGCCTCGTCGCCCTCGACCAGAAGCTCCTTGAAGTCCTCGTTGAAGACGTCGCGGACCACCCGGATGAGCACGTCCGGCTCGGAGTGCAGGACGGCCGGGGCGTTCGCCTTCTTCGACTTGGCCTGGATCTCCTCCCACTCGATCTGGAGGCGGGAGATGTCACGGGCCAGCTCCTCGGGGCCGGCGCCCTCGGCCGCGGTGCGGACGATCACGCCGGCGCTCTCGGGCACGAGCTTCTTCAGCGCCGCGCGGAGGCGGGTGCGCTCGCGGTCGGGGAGCTTGCGGGAGATCCCGGAGGCGTTGCCGCCCGGGACGTACACCAGGTGGCGGCCCGAGAGGGCGACGTGGCTGGTGAGGCGGGCGCCCTTGTGGCCGACCGGGTCCTTGGTGACCTGGACGAGCACGGCGTCGCCGGGGCGCAGGGCCTGCTCGATCGAGCGGGCCTTGCCGGCGAGGCCGGTGGCGTCCCAGTTCACCTCACCGGCGTAGAGCACGGCGTTGCGGCCGCGGCCGATGTCGACGAAGGCCGCTTCCATGCTCGGGAGCACGTTCTGGACCTTGCCGAGGTAGACGTTGCCGACCAGGCCCTGGGTGCCGGACTTCGACACGTAGTGCTCGGCGAGGATGCCGTCCTCGAGGACGGCGGCCTGGGAGCGGCCGTTGCGCACGCGCACGACCATCTGGCGCTCGACGGCCTCGCGGCGGGCCAGGAACTCGGCCTCGCTGACGACCTGGACGCGGCCCCGGCCGGACTTGCGGCCGTCGCGGCGGCGCTGGCGCTTCGCCTCGAGGCGGGTGGAGCCGGAGACGCCGCGCACTTCCTCGTTGGAGGAGGTGCGGCGCTGCGGGGTGCGGACCTTGACGACCACTTCGGCGTCGTCGTCGCTGTCGTCCGGACGCGAGCGGTCGGAGTCCTCCGAGCCGGCGCGGCGGCGGCGGCGACGGCGGCGGCGGGTGACTTCGGGGCCGTCGGACTCGGCGTCCTCGTCCTCTTCGTCGTCGGACTCGCCGTCCTCGTCGTCGGTGTCCTCGTCATCGTCGAGGGCGCCGTCGACGCCCTTGCCGCGGCCTCGGCCGCGACGGCCCCGGCGACCGCGGCGGCGACGCCCGGCCTCGGAGTCGTCATCGTCGTCGAAGTCGTCCTCGTCGAACTCCTCGGCGGCGGGCGCCTCGGCCTTCGGCTCGGGCTTCTCGGAGCCGCGATCGGTCTTCTCGGGGCCCTTGTCGGCGCCAGCCCTGTCCGCGGGCTTGTCCGCGGCGCGCTCGGAGCGGTTGCGCGTGCGCTTGCGCGACGGCTGCTGCTCCTGCTGGGGCTGGGCCTTCTTGGCCTGCGTCTTCTTCGCCTGGCCGCGGCGCGGCTCGGGCTCTTCCTCGCGCTGGTCGCGCTTGGTCTCGGCCTTGGGTTCGGCAGCCTTGGGCTGGACCTTCGGCGGGGGGGCGAACATCGGCGCGGCGGTCACGGCGGCGGCGCGGGGGCGCTCGGTCCGCGGCGGGTCCGCCGGAGGCTCGTCGTTCTTCGGTTTCTGAGGAGCCATGAAGGTCACCGCGACAACGGGAACCTGTTCGCGCGGCTCATTCTCGCGCATATGAATAAATCTCCATTCCAGCCGCCGCCCGGGCGCGTGATGCGATCTGCATCCGCTGCCGCACGGGCGCGGCATCAGCAGTGCGGTCCTCCCGGCTTGGCGATGCCGGCATCCGGCTCGCTTCGCCCAAGAGGCTGGCGAGCCATGCTCCGGCGCTCAAATCATGCCGTTCGGGCCGCACTGAAAGCCTCAACTCGCGCTGGGAATTCAACCTCTGCCCCAGCCCCGAGTGGTCAAGTCCGTCGCCGTCGTGAGGGACGCGGACAGGACATCTCCAGGTCGCACCGTCCGTAGCTGTGTCGGGTACGACAAGGTCGAGTATCGCACACTCTGCGTCATTCGCCGAGCCGGTCAGCGGACCGGTGCCGCCGCTCTCAGTCGGAGCCGTCACGAAAGGGTGAGAAAACACGACTCCTCGTGGTTGGCACGGTTCGAGCGTGGCCCGTGTCCCATGTACTCGATAAGCTGTGTCGTGGCGCGTCAGCAGCGAGCCTCTCAGTTAGGAAGACGACCATCGCACTCCAGGTGATCGACTCGGACAAGTCCGAGGAGCCCCGGGCGGACGGCAAACCGTCCACCTACCAGGGGCGGCATCGCGGTGCCGACCTCTTCCGCCAGCTCACGAGCGTGGGCTGGGTGCTCGCCGTGGTCGCGCTCCTGCTCGCGGCCGGGGCCACCGTCCTGTACTGGTCCTCCGGGAACGGGGACGAGGATCCCGCGGTCGAAGCGGGTGAGATCGGCGACCTGTGCGAACGCTCGGTCGACGCCGAACTGCTCACACCCTGGGCTGACACGGAGCAGGTGCGCAGCCCCGAGGACTCCTCGAAGGAAGCGGTGCGGACGTTCAAGTGCACCTACTCGGCCGAGTACGCCGGGGACGACGCCTACCGGCTGCTCACGCTCTTCTCCACCGTGCAGGTCTACGAGGACTCTGCGAAGGCGCGGGCCGCGTACGCCGGGGTGCTCGACTTCGAGGCCTCGGAGGGGTTCAAGACCGATGACGTAGGCGGCATCGGCGAGCGGGCGGCGATCGTGATCGTGGACGACGGCGAGGAGAGCGAGGAGACGCAGGTCCGCCTCCACATCCAGACCGCGAACGCGACCCTGAGCCTCAACGTGTTCTTCACCGGCGTCCCGCCCGAGGGCGGCGACGTGCGCCAGCTCACCGAGGACCTCGGGACGTCCCTCATCGACGCGCTACCCCGAGCGGCGAATTAGGCGGCCCCCTTTAAGCTGGCGGTGACTACCGCGGCGTCAAGTCGACACGCCGGGAATCATTCGCGGAGGATCATCGTGAGCGCCACACCACCCTTTGGCCCGGCATATGACGAGCAGCCCGAGGACGGGCAGCGGCCGGGCGCGGGCCAGTGGCGGCCCCGGGCGGGCAGACCCCAGGGCGAACCGGGACGGCACCCGAGCGGGCAGATGCCCCAGGCCGGCGGCCCGCAGGCCGGCGGACCCCAGGCCGGCGGCCCGCAGAGCGGCCAGCGCCCGATGCCGCAGGCGGGGCGTCCTTCGCAGGACCCGCGGGGCGGTGTGCCGCGCGCGGGCGGGCCTTCGGCGGGGCGCGGTCCGCGGCCGGGTCAGTCCCAGCCCGGGCAGGGCGGGCAGTTCCAGTCGCCGCAGCAGCAGTTCTCTCCGCAGTCCGGTGGTTATGAGTCGCGGCGTCCGCAGCAGGGGCCGGTGACGGGTGCGACGCCGCGCACGGAGCAGTGGGGGGCGGGGTCGCCTCCGCGGCCGGACGCCGGTTCGCCGCCGCGCCCCGGGGCAAGTGCGCCGCAGTACGGGGGTCAGGGCGCTGAGCCTGTCGGTCGCCGGGACCAGCCGTTCGAGGAGGCCGCGTTCGTCGACGAGTCGCGGAGTGAATGGGGCGGGGGGAATGAGACGACGACGATCGGGCGGCTCGGCTACATGCCGAAGGAGCCGCGGCGTCGTTCGGACTTCCAGAAGGTGCGCAGCCGGGCGCGCAAGTCGAGTCCGATTCCGAAGATCATCGTCGGGATCGTGGTGCTGGCGCTCGCGGGCGGCGGCGTGTGGTGGTTCATGAACCGCGACGAGGGCGGCGAGAGCGCGGGCGGCACGGAGACGAACCTGACGTACGGCAGCAGTGAGGAGCCTTGCTCGCTGGTCGATGCGGGACCGCTGGAATCCGTTGTGGACGGTGCGAAGCCGGAGGCCGTGGGGGACGCCGAGCAGAAGAGCACCGGCTGGGTGCAGTCGTGCTCGATGACGTACGGCGAGGCCGAGCGGGCGACCGCGCTGCTCGAGGTGGAGAGCACCTCGTTCGACTCGGACCCGAAGGCGAGCGTCAACTTCGAGCTGGGGACGAAGAGCATCGCCGAGATGGGCGAGGCCTGGACCCTGGTGGATCCGGCGCCGTCGATCGGCGACCAGGCCGCGGCGATCGCGCGCGTCCCCGACGACGGGGGCACGGCGAACTTCCACCTCCATGTGCAGGACGCCAACTCCTACACGGTGGTGCGCCTGTCGGTGACGGGTGACGCGGGGCTGGACCAGGAGGGCCTGGCGGATCTGGCGACGCAGATCGCGAACGGGTACCTGGAGAACTGGCGCGACGCGTAGAGACGTGAAGAGGAAGGGGCGGGCCGATCGGCCCGCCCCTTGTTCTATGCCTTGATC
The DNA here is from genome assembly GCF_027622945.1 of Glycomyces lechevalierae. Classification (GTDB taxonomy): domain Bacteria; phylum Actinomycetota; class Actinomycetes; order Mycobacteriales; family Micromonosporaceae; genus Glycomyces; species Glycomyces rutgersensis. The sequence goes on from NZ_JAPZVQ010000024.1 coordinate 6,834, forward strand.
AGTACGTGCGCATCAGTACGTTCTCATGGGCGCGCCGAACATCTGCGCCTCGATCGAGGTGGGCGAGCACCACAGGTACCGCTCCTTCTGGCCCTTGCGCAGCATGGCGATCATGTCGTCGTGCAGCATCTGGAGCCATTGCAGCACTTCCTGGTTGACGCGGATCGCCGAGCGGGCGATCTGGGCCTCTTCGGCGGTGAGCCGCTGCAGGACGGTCATGTGCGCCTCGCCGGTGAGCTCGTCCGCGTAGTTGGTGAGGCGCGGCAGGACGGTGAGCTGGGTGCGCCAGGGGCCGAGGACCGGCTTGGTCTGGGAGCCGCGCTCGCCGACGTCGTAGACGTACAGCGCAGGGGAGTGCTGGCTGGCCTCGACGGTGACCGGCTGGTCGCCGTGCAGGACCGCGAGGCGGTCGTTGCGGCCGGTCGCGCTCTCGCCCAGGCCGTTCCACTCCTGCGGGCGGGTCGTGCAGACCGCGACGCGGGTGCCGATCGCCAAGGCGCGGAAGACGAGCAGGCGGGCGAGGTACACGCCGCCGATGAGGTTGATGCGCGTCTCCTCCGGGCGGAAGAACGGGGCGACGACGGGCACCTGCTCGGCGTCGCGGCCGATCACGAGGCCGGAGGGCGGGCTGGCGGAGGTCATGAGCTCCAGGGCCCGCGGGGTCGGGATCTGCGGGGCGGGCTTGACGGCCTCGACGGGCCGGCCCGCGTCGCTGGCGGTCTCGACGGCGCGGTCGGTGACCGGGAGGCCGTAGACGGTGCCTTCGGTGGGCCCGGCCGAGACCGAGCCGACGCCGAAGAGGCCGGCCGAGGTCGGCAGGGAGCTGATGGGGCCGCCGGTGATCGGGGCCGCGCCGGAGTACGGCATGCCCGAGTACGGCTGGGCCGACGCGGGCTGCGCCGAGAACGGCTGCCCGGAGACGGGGCTGCCGGAGATGGGCTGGCCCGAGATCGGCTGCGCCGAGACCGGGGAGACCGAGGGGGCGCTGACGGGCGCGGCGGAGACCGGCGCGACCGACGGCTGGGACTGCTGCGGTTGCGGCTGCCGGGTCGGGGACGCCGGCGGCTGGAACTGCGGCTGCTGGGGCCGAGGCGGTTGGGCCGCAGGCGGTTGCGGGGCCTGCCGCGCCGGCGATTGCGGGGCCTGCGGCTGCGGGGTTGGGGGCTGCGGGGTTGGAGGCTGCGAGGTTGGAGGCGGAGTCGCGCGGGCCGGCGTCGGCGGCTGGGCCGGGGGACGCTGCGGCTGCTGGTACTGCGGCGGCGAAGACGGTTGCGGCGCTTGGCCTTGCGGCGACGGCGGGCGCATCTCCGGCGGTCGCGGGACCTGCTGGTGCGGCGGCACGGGCTGGGCCGGCTGCGGCGGCTGCGCACCGCCGCGGGCGCTGGGCACCTGCGGAGGCGAGGCCGGACCGGACTGCGGCGGCGACGCCGGGCGGACCGGCGGCGCAGGAGGCTGCTGGCCCTGGCGGGCACCGTAGACGGCGCCCTGCGCGGGCTGGCTGCCGGTCTGGCCGGGCTGCGGGGCGGGCGGACTCGCTTGTCCCCCATAGACGGCGCCCTGCGGAGGCTGGGCGCCGCCGCGCGCGCTCGGCGGCGGGACGGCCGCGCCGGCCCGACCGATCTTGGTGGTGCCCGAGGCCTCGTCGTCCACAGCGCGGCGCTGGCCGCCCTGCTGCTCTTCGTCGTCGTCGGTGTGGCGGCCGGTGCGGTGGGCGCCGCTCTGGTACGTGCCCCCCTGGTAGGTGCCGCCGCCGTAGACGTTGCCGTTGCCGTTGTTGCGGTCGCTCATCGGGGGCCTCCTCCGGTCGGGGCGGATGCGTAGGCGGCGGGGCCGTGCTCGCCGTCGAGGCGCTGCAGGCGCACGCCGAGCTGGTCGGCGACGTTCAGCAGCTGGTTCTGGGCCGACTCCCAGGAGGACTGGTCGAGCGCGAGGCGCACGATACCGTCGACGGCGAGCTGGCGTCCGGTGACGCGGCCGTCGGGGTTGACCTTGCCGTTCGTGCCCGCGGTGACCACGGTCGAGACGGTCACGAACGCGGCGGGCACGCCCGAGAGCGCGTCGCCGGTGCGGTGCAGGGACGCGGCGTCGGTGGGCCACTTGGTGATCCGGTAGGCGACGTGGCGCAGCCCGTCCGCGTACCAGTGGCTCCACTCCTCGGCGGTGCGCTCGCCCGGCACCGGCGCGAACGCCACACCGAGCGACTGCGAGACCGCTTCGCGCACGCCCTCGGCGTCCAGGATCCGGTTCGGCACGCCCACGTTGCCGAGCAGTTTGCTGACGCGCTGCGAGGTCGAGGCCAGCGCCTTGTAGACGCCGTCGACCTCGCCGCCGCGCTCGGCGGTCGCCTCGCGGGCGTCGCGCGCGCCGAGGCGCACGGCGAGCCACGCCTTGTGGTGGACCACGGCGGGGTAGTCGCCCAGGAGCTCGCGGTACGAGCGCGAGGCGGGGCTGTTGTCGTAGGCACTCAAGCCGACCGGGGTCGTGTGGCCGATGAGCTGCACGGCGGTGACGGGCACGGAGGTCTCGTCGAACAGCCGCTCGAGGCGCTCAAGCGGGATGGCCTTCGTGCCTTCGTCGGTGCTGCCGATCTCGATGACGGAGAACCAGCCGCCGTTGTCGTGGCCGATGCCGACGTTCTCGTCGCGGTCCTCGATGCCCGTGATGCCCAGGTCGGGGGCGATCCGGTGCAGGACCTCGGTGAGCTGCTCGGGGTCGAGGGCGCGGATGCGCCGCTTCATGCGGGACTTGAGCGGCCAGGTCTGGTACCACCAGTAGTCGCCCTTGCGCCAGAACACGATGATGAGCACGACCAGCGCGACGCCGCCGCCCGCGGCGCCGGGGATCATGCCGAACGCGAGGCACACCAGCGCGAGCGCGAGCGCCAGCTCGATCGTGATGAGCTGCGCGACCGTGAGCGGGCCGAGCCTGCCGGTCGATCGGGTCGTGAACACGACCGACTCGCCGGGGGCCGGACCATTGCCCTGCTGGGCTTGCACGGACGCGGTGCCGCGAGCTTGCTGTTGGGCCTGCAGCATCGTCATGGGCGACGTCTCCAAGATGAAGGTGAGTGGTCGTATCCATCGTATGCGGACGAGTCCACCTCTTGGTCCCCCGCCCTTCGGGTGTTTCGCGCGGATACGGGTGTACCGGGGGCCTGGTATCGCGGCGTTAGACTGACCGCGTGCGATTCCTCCCGCGTATACCTCTCTATTCCGCCGCTGTCGCGATGACTGCGGTCGGAACGATCTTGCTGACCACCACTCCTGTTCAGGCGCAGCAGGACGGGTGGAACCTCGAGATGGCGCCGGCCGATGAGCGGGCCGCCTGCGTGCCGGTCCCCAGCGGCAGTGGCGAGTCGCTCGGCCAGGCGCCTTGGGCGCGCTCGTTCATCGGACTCGACCAGGCCCAGGAGTACAACCAGGGCACGTTCGAGAAGGGCAGCAAGAACGGGGAGCCGGTGACGATCGCCGTCATCGACTCCGGCGTCGACTCCCGGCGGGCCGAGGACGTGTTCGGCTCGCGGCTGCTCCCCGGATACGACTGGTGGGACGCGGGCTCGAAAGGGCAGTGCGATTCCTCCGAGGACGGCCACGGCACCGCGGTGGCGGCGATCGCGGCGGGGAACGTCCTCGGAAGCAATGAGGACTTCATCGGTGTCGCACCTGAGGCGAACATCCTGCCGATCCGGTTGTTCGCCGGCGGCGACGGCGGGGACGAGCAGAAGAGCCGGGTGGTCGCCAAGGGGATCAAGGACGCGGTGGACCACGGCGCCGACGTCATCAACGTGTCGTCCGTGATGGTGGCGACCGACGAACTCGCCGACGCGGTCGCGTACGCCACCGAGAACAACGTCGTCATCGTCGCGGCGAGCGGCAACGACACCAAGCCCATGGACGGCAGGGGCCTCGAGCCGAAGGACAAGACGTTCTATCCCGCCAACTACCCGGAAGTCATCGCGGTGGGGGCGCACAACCCGTACGGGAACTGGTACGAGAAGAGCAACTTCGGCGACAATCTCGACCTGCTCGCGCCCGGCGAAGACCTCCCCTACCCGTTCGCGGGGGGCGAATGGAAGTTCGGCTCCGGCACCAGCTTCGCCGCGCCGTACGTCGCCGGGGCGGCCGCGCTGCTCAAGGGCGAGTTCGGCGCCGAGGCGACCCCTGCCTGGATTCAGCAGCGCCTGCAGCAGACCGCGATCCACCCGCCGGGCGATTTCAACATCTACCAGGGCTTCGGCATTCTCAACGTGGCCGCGGCCTTGACCGCGCCGGTCGTCGAATCCGAGATCACCTCTGCCACGGTGACCGAGGTCCCGACCGAGGACCCGAGCCCGACCCCGATCGCCGAAGACGACCGCGAGCACGTCGCCTGGCTCGACCCGGACTACGACCCGCTCCGCACCGAGAAGGCCATCGCCTGGGCCAGCGTGGGCGCCTCGATCCTGTTGGTCACGCTCGTGCTCGTGCTGAAGAAGATCATCCCGAAGGGCCGCAAGCGCGCCTGGCGGCCGGGCACCCGGAAGCCGGACAGACTGCCGGTGAAGGCCGCGGCCGACTGACACGGGTCCGACGGAAGGGCGGGACCACACGGTCCCGCCCTTTCGCGTCCCATGGGTTCCTTGGGCGTGAAGAAACCCGGGCCGTCCTGGCGGACTACCCGGGTTTCCTGTCGTCTTCGAGCTCGGGGAGAAGCTGCTAGGCGCCGAAGCGAGCCGCGTTCGCGGCCTCGGTCTCCTGGTAGCGGTTCTTCGCGTTGTCGACCGCGCGGCCGACGGCTTCGAGGATGTCGTTGATCTTGTCGAAGGACGCGTCCCACTGGGCCTTGGCCTCTTCGTAGGCGGCCTTGTCGGCGCCTTCCCAGTCGAGGGCGTCGAGCTGGGTGCGGAGGTCGGCGAGCGTGCTGGTCATTTCACCAGACTGCGACGCGATCTCTGCGGTTGCAGCTTCGAGCTCCTCGTAGCTCATGGCAATACGAGAGTTACCCATGGTTCACCTCTTTCCTTAGCGTTGGGGGGTTGGTTAGAGTTCGCCGTCGAAGGCGGAGAAGTCGCTCTGCGACTCGGCGTCCTGCTCCGCCTGCTGGGCGGCGGAGGAGTCGAGGCTGTCGGCGATGTCCTGGAGCGCGTCGAGGAGCTTCGCGGCCTCGGTGTCCCACTGCACCATGACCTGGTTGAACGCAGTGGCGCCCGCACCAGTCCAGGAAGAGGCGAGCTCGTCGCACAGGGCCTTCAGTCGGTCGAGGTTGCCGTCGACCGAGAGCTTGGCGTTGACCGTGTCAGTCGCTGCTTGCGCGACTGTATCTGTGTCCATTGCGACACCGGCCATATTTCACCTCCAAGTGATTAACCGGGGGCTGAGGCGCTAGAGACCTAGGCCTGCAGGGGTATCCCAGTGAGTTTTGATCGATTCCGCAGTCACCATAACCCGTCCGTGCAAACTCACCGGGTTGGCGGTGCGCCTCTGAGTTTACAAGCATCGGGCGCGGCCGTGTATCCCCACTTTGTGCCAGCTCCGCTGGACGACCTCCCCCGATCGGGTGAGCCCCGGCGGGCGGGCGTCCGGTTGCGCGGCAAGGAGGTGAGCAAACCGGACCAACCAGGGCGAACGGTCGTTCCGGGAGGCGGGACCGGGCCGGCCGCGGGGTGTCGGCGAAGGCCGGGAACGTCCGGTGGGCGGCGTGTGTCCCGAACTCCCGCTTTCGTGCCATGCGGGACGACCTGTTCGGCCCGGGTTGCCGCAGCTCGGTATGCTTGACTCAGCACAATCGAGCGACCGTGCCCGCCGCGTCACGCCGAACGGCTCGGGTCGACATCCCCCTGTACACCCGAACTCACAGCACCGAGGTGATGACGTTGTCGGATCCCGACGCCCGCTACACAGCCAGCTACGACGCGAGCGAGAACCTGTACTCGGTCACGAACACCGCGACCGGCCAGACGACGCAGATGACCGAGGAGTCCTTCGACGAGTTCATCTCGAAGATGGACCTGACGATCCAGGACCTCGGGCTCTTCCGCAACCGGGTCCTCGAAGGCACCGTCGTCACCATCCGCGAGAGCTGGAACCAGGACTACCTCAGCATGGGCGCCATGCAGGAGGTCGACGCCCTCAACCTCAAGCTCGGCGGCTTCGACGACGCGCTCGAGCTGCAGGAGGCGTACCGGACGGTCTTCTATCCTTCCCGCGCAGAGCAACTCGACCGGGTCGTGCACGGCCTGGACACGGGCCGCGTGGTCAGCGAGGACATCAAGAACAGCTACCTCGAGAACGACGGCAACGTCTCGGCCGACGTGGTCAACATCCAGAGCGAGTTCGACAGCAAGGGCGGCAGCATCATGGCCGACGACGTCGACGAGGCCCGTTCGGAGAACGAGCGCGGCAGCGACATGCCCGCCACCGGGAACGAGACCGGCTCTGACGCCGGTTCCGAAGAAGAGCCCCGGGTCCTCTAGTCCTCGTTCACTCGCTGAAGCCCTGACCCCCTTAGGAAGGAGTCGAAGATGGCCGGCAAAGGCAAAGGTGTCGACTACTACAAGAGCACCTATACGCACCAGCAGCTTTGGGACATGCTCCACGAAGGCGACGACTACGCCGTCGAGCGTGCGGGCTCGATCTGGGTCTCCGCCGCGAGCGGTATGAAGGCCGCGCGCGAGGAGTTGACCACGCACGTCGAGTCGCTTCGGCTGCAGTGGACAGGCCCCGCCTCGGACGAGTTCCACGGCCGCATGGACCTCGTCAAGCAGTACAGCGTCGAGTCTGAAGATGGCATGAAGACTGCTGGGGAGTACAAGATCCCCGATCTCGCGAATGCCCTCAAGACCGCGCAGACCAGTTCCGAGTCGTTGAACCCGGCCTACATCGACGAGTATGAAGACTGGGTCGAAAGCACGAAGCATGTCGATCCGGCCAGCGCTGAGGCCCAATCGAAGAAGACTCAGTGGCAGCAGGAATATCAGAACGATCTGAACGCCAAGCATGGGGAACTGGCACAGATCGTCGCCGACCTCGGGGACGTATATGCAGCAGCCAAGGCCGAGGACTTCGGCGAGCTGCCGCCGCCTCCTCCGAGCGACATGCCCGGCAACAACACCTACTCGAAGCCGACGGGCGGCGTGTTCTCCGAGACCGCGCTGAACTCCTCGGACTCGAACGGCAGCGTCCCCTCGGAGCAGTCCGCGGACCTCGACGGCGACGGCTTCGCCGACTCGCCGGACGACCTCGACCCCGTTGACGCCGACTGGAATCCCGGCTCGTACGACGACGTCGACACGAACGTCACCGGTGGTCTCGCCAGCGGTGGCGTGCTCCCCGTCGGTGGTGGTGGCGGCGGCTTCTCGACCGTCGGTGGCGGTGGCGGCTTCGGCTCCTCCCTTCCCGGTGGCGCAGGGCTCTTCGGTCCCGCACAGGGCGGCGCCGGTTCGACCGGCGGTCGCGGTGCGGGCTCCAGCCCCGCGCGCTCGGGTGCGAACGGCGGCAAGCCTGGCTCGAGCCCGGCCCGTTCCGGCGCCAACAGCCGCGGCACCGGAAGCCGTCTCTCCTCGAACAGCCGCAATGCGATCGGGCGTGGCGGCAGTGGCAACGGTCCTCGTGGCGGTACCCGCTCCGGGTACAACGACGACGACGAGGAAGAGACCTACACCCGCGAGACCTGGTTGCGGGAGGACGACGTCGACTGGAGCCAGAACAACGTCCGTCGCGAAGAGCTCGATGACGACGACGAAGACTAGAAGCTGAGAGCTGAGTGAGGGGGGGGTGGGCGGGGCCACGGCCCCCCCCAACAGTACAACGCCGGAATGGGGGGGCCCCCCCCGCCCCCCCCTGGGTACCCCCAACCCCCCCCTCCCCGGCGGCCCCCGGAGCATCGCTCCGGGGCCGCCGTCTTGTCTCGCACGGGTAGAACTGACGCATGAGTCTTCGCAACGGGCCGTGGCTGGGCAGACGTGCCGCACGGCGCCTGGCCGAGTTCGGCCTGCACTCGATCATGCCCGGACTTTCGGAGCAGGAGTTCGCGCGCATCGAAGCGGAGTTCGGGTTCGAGTTCGCCGAGGACCACCGCGCGTTTCTGGCCGCCGGTGTCCCCATGGGGCCCGGGGGCTGGCCCGATTGGCGCGCAGGAGATCCGAAGCGGCTCCGCGATCAGCTCCGGTGTCCGGTCGAAGGGCTGCTCTTCGATGTCGAGAACGCCGGTTTCTGGGTCGAGGACTGGGGGAGCCGTCCCGCGGCGACGGCGGACGCGCTCGCCGTCGCGGGGCACGAGCTCGCGAAGGTGCCGACGATGGTGCCGATCGCGGGGCACCGGTACCTGCCTGCTGGTCGGGAGAACTGGGGCCACCCGGTCCTGTCGATGTACCAGTCGGACGTCATCGTGTACGGGGCCGATCTGCTCGACTACATCGGCAGGGAGTTCGGGCCGGACCGGTCGGCGGTCGGCCCGGGGGCCGAGGCGACGGTGCCGTTCTGGGCGGACGTACTGGATTGGAACAACGATCCGGAGGCGCCGAACCCGTTGAAGCTCCGGCGCCGCTGAAGGTCCGCGGCGGTTTCCTCGCGGCAGTCGCGAAGTCGGCCGCCCCCGCCGCCGTTTCGTGATGGGATGCCAAGCATGAAGGCAGTGGTGTTGCCCCGGTACGGCGGGGCGGATGAGCTCGTGGTCGCCGATGTGCCCCGGCCGCCTTGCGGCGCTGGGGAAGTGCTGCTGAAGCTGAAGGCGACGTCGGTGAACCCGGTGGACTGGAAGCTCGGGGCGGGGTACCTGGACTCGGCGATTCCGGGGGAGTTTCCGCTCATTCCGGGGTGGGACGCGGCGGGCGTCGTGGCCGAGGTCGGGGCGGAGGTCGACGGGTTCGCGGTCGGCGACGAGGTGTTCGGGTACGTGCGGCGGCCGATCGCCAAGTGGGGCACCTACGCGGAGTACACGATCGCCGAGCCGTGGATGATCGCGCGCAAGCCGCCGAACCTCGACTGGGACTCCGCGGGCGGGCTCTCGCTCGTCGGCGTGACGGCCCTGCAGGCACTGGATGCCGTGGAGGCCAAGGAAGGCGACACCGTGATCGTGCACGCGGCCGCCGGCGGGGTGGGGACCATCGCCGTGCAGATCGCCAAGGCGCGCGGGGCGCGGGTCATCGGGACCGCGAGCGCGCGCAACCACGACTACCTCGTGGCGTTCGGGGCCGAGCCGGTCGAGTACGGGCCGGGGCTGCTGGAGCGGATCAAGCGGCTCGTGCCCGAAGGCCCTGACGCGGCCGTGGATGCGGTGGGCGGGGACGCGGCCGAGGTGTCGATCGAGGCGGGGGTCGATCCGTCCCGCGTGGTGTCCGTTGTGGACCCGGCAGTGCGCGACTCGGGCGGGCGGTACGTGTTCATGAGTGTGACGCCGAAGGACCTGGACCACCTGGCGGCACTGGTCGAGAACCGCGAGCTGATCGTGCCGATCTCGGAGACGTATCCGCTGGAACGGGCGGCCGACGCATGGCGGGCCAGCCAGACCGGGCGGACCAGGGGGAAGATCGTCCTGCGGATCTCCTAGGGACGGTCACGGGTTGTAAAAGGCGCAGTCGCTATGGGGCCGTGCGTGAGTGCACGGCCCCTGTCTTTACGTGAAACCATTTCGCCATAGTCTTTACAGTGTGTGGTTTGCGTCATAGACTTATCGGGAGCGGTGCCCCAGCCGCTCCGACCGGTGACTCCACGGCGACGCTCAGGGGAGTCGCGCGGCCCCTTCCCGCCCGTTCCTCCGCACCGCTGTGTCCGGTCGACATCCACACAAGATCCCCCGTCTGTGAGGAGCGATCACACATATGTCCAACGGACAGGCCATCCGAGGCACTCGCATTGGCGCCACCCCGGGCCTCCACACCGAGCGCGGTGAGCCGGTGCCCCGGCAGCACGTCAAGTATTGGTGCGCCAACGGACACGAGACCGCACTGTCATTCGCGCTCTACGTCGAGGTCCCGCAGGAATGGGACTGCACCTGCTGCGGCTGGCCCGCCGGCCCCGAGCAGGACAACCCTCCGGAACGACGCACCGCCAAGCCGTACAAGACCCATCTCAACTACGTCCGCGAGCGCCGCAGCGAGGAAGAGGCCGAAGACCTCCTCGCCGAAGCGCTCGCCGCCCGCGCCGCCGCCCGCGGCGAACGCTCCTTGTTTTAGAAGGCGCAGCTCAGAGGCGCAGTTAGCAGGCTCAGGAGACGCGGCGGCATCGCGAGGTCGGGCGATACGCCGACACGACGAAGGGCCCGGACCGAACGGTCCGGGCCCTCGCGTCTTGCCTAGAACTCCAAGTGCTTCAGGTGCGAAGCCGCGTCCTTGTCGATGAGCCACCTGGTGTGGCCCACCGCCTGCACGCGGCCCGCCGGCAGGTCGCCCTTCGAGAGGGCCTCGTCGACCGCCTCGGCCTTCCCCTCACCCGAGGCGATGATCCACGCCGCCGTGGCGGCGTTGATCGCGCTCATCGTGAGCGAGACGCGCTCCGGCGGCGGCTTGGGGGAGTGGCGCACCCCCACGGCCGCGACGCCGTCCACGTCCAGCGCAGGGTTCCCCGGGAACAGCGACGCGACGTGCCCGTCCTCGCCGATGCCCAAGAGCAGCAGGTCGAACGCGGGCACTTCCGGGCCCAGCTCGGCCGCGTACCGCTCGGCCGCCTCCTCCGGAGTCGCGACCTCGTCCGAGGCCGCCATCGGGTGGACGCGTGCCGGGTCCACCGGCAGGTGGTCCAGGAACGCCTCGCGCGCCTGCGTCTCGTTCCGCTCCGGGTCGCCGGACGGCAGGAACCGCTCGTCGCCCCACCAGAAGTCGACCTTCGACCAGTCCACGACCGTGCGGATCGGCGAGCCCAGGATGTTCTGGTACACCTTCGCCGCGATCCGCCCGCCCGTCAGGACGATCGACGCCTCACCGCGATGCGCTTGCGCGTCCGCGAGCCGGTTGAGCAGCCGCGCCGCCACCGCCTCCGCGAGCACGTCCGCGTCGTTGTGGACGATCACCGCACCGGAACGGCTCATGCGCTCGCCCGCTCGGCCACGTAGTGCTCCTGGAAGGTGGCGAGCACCTTCCGGTACGCGGTGTCGGGGTCGATGTGCCGCAGCTCCTCGGCGAGCAGCTGGCCGAGCGTGCGGCCCTGCAACGTCTGGCGCCGCTTCGGCAGCCCCGCCTGAAGCAGCACCGTGGTGCCGTCGGCCTTCCGCTCGACCTCCATGGTCTCGCCGCCGGCCATCGTGAACGCCACGGAGGCGATCGCGGGCAGGTGCTCGGAGTTGCGCTCCACCTCGGTGTCGACGATCTCCGGCGACACGCCCAGCCGCAGGTGCAGCCACGCGGCCATGAGCTGCGCCGACGGGTCGTCGTCGTCCGCCTTGATGGTGATCTTCTCGACCGCGTGGGTCACCCCGTCGAAGGCGCTGGCGATGAGCGAGCGCCACAGGCTGATGCGGGTCCAGCAGATGTCGGTGTCGCCGGTCGAGTACGACTCGGCGCGGCGGTAGAGCGACTGCACCGGGTCGGCCGCGCGGGCCGAGTAGGTGATGCGTCGGTCCGCGAAGCTGCGCAGCTCCTGTTCGAGCCCGTAGCGCACGGGGTCGAGCAGCCACCAGGTGACGACCGGGATGTCCGAGGCCAGCATGGGCAGGACGATCGAGGTCAGGTGGGCGGCGGCGGGTCCGTCGAGGCGCAGGATGATCGCCTCGGCGGAGCCGAGCCGTTCCCCTACGGTCACTTCGGCGTCGATCCGCGGCTCGGTCGCGTCGAGGTCCCGCGGGATGGCCATGATGAGCCGGTACGGGTGCTCCTGCGCGGCGACGGAAGCGGCCCTCTCGACCTCTTCGCGCTCGTCCTCGGTGGTCAAGGCGACCAGGTTGAGGGCGAGGCCGGAGGCGCCGCCGCCCTCGTGAAGCAGCTTCGTCAGCGTCTTCATGATGTCGCCGGTGGTGGTGTCCTTCAGATGCACGTCCAGACTCCCCTTCTAGGCCCGGCGCCAGCGGCGGCCGGACGATTGCAGCATGAGATCGGCGCCCGAGGGGCCCCAGGTCCCGGACTCGTACGGTTCGGGCTTGGTGCCCGCCCAGAACTCCTCGAGCGGGTCGACGACGGCCCAGGAGGCGTCGACCTCCTGCGCGTCGGGGAACAGGGTCTTGTCGCCCAGGAGCACGTCCAGGATGAGGCGCTCGTACGCCTCGGGGCTGGACTCGGTGAAGGTCTCGCCGTAGCCGAAGCCCATCGAGATGTCCCGCAGCTCCATGCCGGTGCCGGGGACCTTCGAGCCGAACTTCACCGTGATGCCCTCGTCCGGCTGGACGCGGATGACGAGCTGGTTGTTGCCCAGCGTCTTGGTGTCGTAGTCGGCGAAGGGCATGTGCGGGGCCTCCTTGAAGACCACCGCGATCTCGGTGACCCGCTTGGGGAGCCGCTTGCCGGTGCGCAGGTAGAACGGGACGCCGTTCCAGCGCCGGTTCTGGATCCCGAGCTGGACCGCCGCGTACGTCTCGGTGGTCGAGGTCTGCGGGATGTTGTCCTCGGCGAGGTAGCCCTTGACGGGCCGCCCCTGGACCCAGCCGTCCGTGTACTGGCCGCGGATGGCGGTGGCCTCGAGGTCGTCGTGGAGCTTGATGGCCCGCAGGACCTTCAGCTTCTCGGTGCGGATCTCCTCGGCCTCGAAACCGTTGGGCTGCTCCATGGCCGCGATGGCGAGGAGCTGCAGCACGTGGTTCTGGAGGACGTCGCGGGCGGCGCCGTTGTCGTCGTAGAACCCGGCGCGGGAGCCGATGCCGACGTCCTCGGCCATGGTGATCTGGACGTGGTCGACGTAGTTGGAGTTCCAGATCGGCTCGAACATGGCGTTCGCGAAGCGCAGCGCGAAGATGTTCTGCACCGTCTCCTTGCCGAGGTAGTGGTCGATGCGGAACACGTCGTTCGCGGTGAACACCTCGTCGACGAGGTTGTTCAGCGACTTCGCGGACTCGCGGTCCTCGCCGAACGGCTTCTCGACCACGACGCGGCGCCAGCCGCCGCCGTCCTGGCGGTTGTCCGACATGCCGGTGCGCTTGAGCTGCTTGAGCACCTGCGGGAACGCCAGCGGCGGGATCGAGAAGTAGAACGCGGCGTTGCCGACGATGCCGTGCGTGATGCGCAGCTCGTCGACCGTCGCGTCGAGCCGGTCGAAGGCCTCGTCGTCGTCGAAGGTGCCCGGCACGAACTTGAAGTTGCCGGCCAGGCGGGCCCAGACCTCTTCGCGCCAGGGCGTGCGGGCGTGCGACTTGGCGGCCTCGCGGGCCATCTCCTCGAACGTCTCGTCGCCCCAGTCGCGGCGGGCGAACCCGACGATCACGAACGACGCCGGGAGCAGGCCCCGGTTGGCGAGGTCGTAGACGGCCGGGATCAGCTTCTTCTTCGCGAGGTCGCCGGTGACGCCGAAGATCACCAGGGCGCAGGGCTCGGGGATCCGCGGGAGCCGCCGGTCTTCGGGGTCCCGGAGCGGGTTGGTGGTGTGCAGGGTCTCGCCCATCTAGCTCAGCTCCCTCACGGCGTGGAGCAGCTGGTTGATGCCGCGCTTGCGGTCGGTCAGGTGCAGGCGCACGAGCGGGCGCTCGCGCGATTCGAGGGCCTGGCGGTCCCCGGCGGCCTGCGCGGCCTGGAGGCCGGCGAAGGTGTACTCGCGGCCCGGGATGTCGAGGTCGTCGTCGACCTCGCCGGTGAGCTGCAGGAAGACGCCCGTGGGGCGGCCGCCCTTGTGGAACTGGCCGGTGGAGTGCAGGAACCGCGGTCCCCAGCCCCACGTGACGGGCGCGCCGGTGCGCTCGGCGAGTTCGGCCCGGAGCTTCGCCACCTCGGCGTCGTCGATCCGGTCCAGGTAGGCCATGACGGCGATGTACGCGGTCTCGTTGTCCGCGTTGGTGAGCAGTTCACCGAGGGCGCCGGCGACGGTCTCGGCGTGCGAGCCGTAGATCTCGACGGATCCGTCCACGGCGTGCGGGCGCTCGTCGGGGAGGCCGTCCGCCAGGATGCGGTTGGTGTTGTTCTTCGACTCGGTCACGTTGGGCTGGTTGAACGGGTCGATGCCGATCAGGTAGCCCGCGTACGCGGTCGCGAGTTCCCACGCGAGGAACTGGGCGCCCAAGGGGCCGTTGACGACCACGTCGGGCATGGCCAGCGACGAACCCGAGGACGGCAGGCCCGTCGAGGAGCCCCCGACGGTGGCGTACACGCGGTCGGAGCCGCGCGCGCCCGCCGCGGCGGGTCCTTCGAGGACGACCGGGAGCGTGCCCTTGCCGTCCTTGCCGAGGGATTCGGCGATGAGCTGCTCGGCCCAGTCGCCGAGGCCCACGACGCCGGTGCCGTCGTCGGCGATGGTGATCGTCGGCTTGGCCGCGATGACCGCGCCGAGCACGACCGCCGGGTCGTCGCCCTCGCTGCCGATGGTGGCGGCGAAGGCCTCGGCCTGGTCGATCAGTTCGGCGATGTCCGCACCGGCGAGCGCGGTCGGGACGAGCCCGAACGCGGTGAGCGCGGAGTAGCGGCCGCCTACGGTGGCATCCGCGAGGAACAGGTGCGAGCCCTGCTTGGTCGCGAGCGCCTCGAGGGCGGAGCCGGGGTCGGTGACGAACACGAAGCGGCCCGCGTGCTCGGTGATCCCGATGCCCTCGAAGGCCTTCTCGAAGGCGCGTCGCTGGGAGTCGGTCTCGACGGTGGAGCCGGACTTGGAGGACACGACGACGGCGGTGCGCCGCAGGGCGTCTTCGCCGAGCTCGGCCAGGATCTGGCCGGGGTCGGTGGTGTCGAGGATCGAGATGCCCAGGTCGAGGGTGCGGGAGATGACCTCGGGGGCGAGCGAGGAGCCGCCCATGCCCGCGAGGGCGATGTGGTCGACGCCCTGCTCGTGCAGCTCGGCGCGGAGTTTGGCGAGGGGGGCGACGAGCTCCTTCGACTTGACGAAGGTGTCGACCCAGCCCAGCCGGATCGCGGCCTCTTCCTCGGCCTCGGGGCCCCAGAGGGTGGCGTCCTTGGCGGCGACCTTGGCGGGGATGCCCTCGGTGCGCAGCCGTTCGACGGCGGCGTTCACGTCGACGCCGGTGGTGACGGCGAGGCCGCCGGCTGCTTCCATCTTGCCCATCGGATCGCTCACTTCTTATTCTCCGCTCTCACTGAGCTTGGATTCGATCTGGTCCAGCAGCTGCTTCCAGCTCACGATGAACTTCTCCACGCCCTCGTCCTCGAGCACCTGCACGACGTCGGCGTAGTCGACGCCGACGCGCTCCAGGTTGAGCATGACGGTGGCGGCGTCAGCGTAGAAGGGGCGGATGGTGTCCGCCTCGACCTCGCCGTGGTCCGCGAAGTCCTTCATGGTGCCTTCGGGCATGGTGTTGACGGTGCCGGGGGCGATGAGGTCCTCGACGTACATGACGTCGCGGTAGTCCGGGCTCTTCACCGAGGTCGAGGCCCACAGCGGGCGCTGCGGGACGGCCCCGGCGAGGGCCAGCGCCTCCCAGCGCGGGGACGCGAAGGCGTTCTCGAACTCCTGGTAGGCCAGGCGCGCGTTGGCGATCGCGGCCTTGCCCTTGAGGGCCAGCGCCTCGTCGGTGCCGACGCCCTCGAGCCGCTTGTCGATCTCCGAGTCCACACGGGACACGAAGAAGGAGGCGACGGAGCGGATCTGCGACAGGTCGTGCCCGGCCGCCTTCGCGTACTCCAGGCCGGCCATGTACGCGTCCATGACCTCCCGGTAGCGCTCGAGCGAGAAGATCAGGGTGACGTTGACGCTGATGCCGGCCGCGATGGTGGCGGTGATGGCGGGGAGCCCGGCCCGGGTGGCGGGGATCTTGATCATCGTGTTCGGCCGGTCCACGGCCCACCACAGGGCCTTGGCCTCGGCGATGGTCGCCTGCGTCTCGTGGGCGAGGCGCGGGTCGACCTCGATGGACACGCGGCCGTCCTGGCCCCCGGTGGTCTCGAAGACCGGGGCCAGGACGTCCGCCGCCCAGCGGATGTCGAAGGTGGTGATGGCGCGAGCGGCCTCGTCGACGCTCACTTTGCGGACCGCGAGATCGGCGATCTGCTCGTCGTACGCGCTGCCCTTGGACAGGGCCGCCGCGAAAATGGACGGGTTCGAGGTGACGCCCGCGACGGACGACCCGGCGATGAGGTCCTTCAGGTTGCCCGTCTCCAGGCGTTCACGCGAGATGTCGTCCAACCAGACGGACACTCCCGCCGCCGACAGTCCGGCGAGGTTCTCGTTCGCGCTCATCGGTGTTCCTCCAGCTTTCCAGCTAGTTCTTCGACGTTGCTACTGCTGTGCCTTCTTGATGGAGGAGCGGGCCGCGTCCGCCACGGCGGCGGCGGTGATGCCGAACTCCTCGTACAGCTTCTCGAACGGCGCAGAGGCACCGAAGTGTTCCAGGGAGACGCTGACTCCTGCGTCACCGACGAGGTCGCGCCACGACAGGCCGATGCCGGCCTCGACGGAGACGCGGGCCTTGACGGCCTTGGGAAGCACCGACTCGCGGTAGTCCTCGTCCTGCTCGTCGAACCACTCGATCGACGGCACGGACACGACGCGGGCCTTGACGCCCTCGCCCGCGAGGGCCTCGGCGGCCTGGACCGCGAGCTGCACCTCGGAGCCGGAGCCCATGAGGATCACGTCGGGGGTGCCCTCGGTGTCGAGCAGGGTGTACGCACCCTTCGCGGCGCCCTCGGCCGAAGCGAACTTCGTGCGGTCGAACACCGGGATGTTCTGGCGGGTCAGCGCCAGCGCGGCCGGGCGGTCGGTCTTGCCGAGGAGGGTCTTCCAGACCACGGCGGTCTCGTTGGCGTCGCCGGGGCGGATGACGTCCAGGCCCGGGATGGCGCGCAGCGTGGCGAGGTGCTCGACCGGCTGGTGGGTCGGGCCGTCCTCGCCGAGGCCGATCGAGTCGTGCGTCCACACGTAGACCACGGGGGTCTTCATGAGGGCCGCGAGGCGGACCGCGCCGCGCATGTAGTCGGAGAACACGAGGAACGTGCCGCCGTACGGGCGGGTCGGGCCGTGGAGCTTGATGCCGTTGAGGATCGCGCCCATGCCGAACTCGCGGATGCCGAAGTGGAGGGTGCGGCCGTACGGGTTGCCCGGGTAGGCCTTGGTCTGGCGCGAGAGCGGCAGGAACGACGGCTCGCCGTCCATCGTGGTGTTGTTCGAGCCGGCGAGGTCGGCCGAGCCGCCCCACAGCTCGGGCAGGACCGGCGCGAGCGCCGAGAGGACCTTGCCGGAGGCCGAGCGGGTGGCGACGCCCTTGTCGGAGGCCTCCCACACCGGGAACGCGTCCGCGAAGCCCTCGGGGAACTCGCCGGCCCACACGCGGTCGTGCAGGGCCTTCTTCTCGGGGTTCTCGGCGGCCCAGTTGTTGAAGGCGGTCTGCCACGCGGCGCGCTCGGCCTGGCCGCGCTCGACGGAGCCGCGGGTGTGCGCGAGCACGTCCTCGGCGACGTAGAACGACTGGTCGGCCGGGAAGCCCAGGAGCTCCTTGGTCGCGGCGATCTCCTCGGCGCCCAGGGCGGAGCCGTGCGCGGCGTAGGAGTTCTGCTTCTTCGGCGCGGGCCAGCCGATGATGGTCTTGAGGCGGATGAGCGAGGGCTTGTCGGTGACGGCCTTGGCCTTCTCGATCGCCTCGAAGAGGGCCTTCGGGTCCTCCTTGTACTCGTCGCCGGCCTTCCAGTCGACGGTCTGGACGTGCCAGCCGTACGCCTCGTAGCGCTGGGCGACGTCCTCGCCGAGGGCGATCTTGGTGTCGTCCTCGATGGAGATCTCGTTGTCGTCGTAGATCAGGACCAGGTTGCCGAGCTCCTGCACGCCCGCGATCGCGGAGGCCTCGTGGGTCACGCCCTCCTCGATGTCGCCGTCGGAGGCGAGGACGTACACGAAGTGGTCGAACAGGCTCTCGCCCACGGCCGGTTCGGGGTCGAACAGGCCGCGCTCGCGGCGGGCGGCCATCGCCATGCCCACGGCGGTCGCCAGGCCCTGGCCGAGCGGCCCGGTGGTGGTCTCGACGCCTGCGGTGTGGCCCACCTCGGGGTGCCCCGGGGTCAGGGATCCCCACTGGCGCAGGCTCTGCAGGTCCTCAAGCTCCAGGCCGTAGCCCTGGAGGTACAACTGCACGTACAGCGTCAGGCTGGAGTGGCCGCACGAGAGCACGAAGCGGTCGCGGCCTTCCCAGTCGGGGGCGCTCGGGTCGTGGCGCATGACCTTCTGGAACAGGGTGTGCGCGACCGGAGCCAGGCTCATGGCGGTGCCGGGGTGACCGTTGCCGGCCTTCTCCACCGCGTCGGCGGCGAGCAGCCGCGCCGTGTCGACCGCCTTCTGGTCGAGTACGGTCCACTCGAACTGTGCCACTGGGATACTCCTTGATACTCGTCGTATTTGGGCCATTGACGTGTGCCTTCTGACCCTACCTACACAGGCTGAACTTTATGCGCGGTCTCTCGGAGGTCGGAATTCAGCGGCTTGTGAGCCCGCCCACGAGCCATCCTCCCATTGGAAACGCCCAGGTAGGGGCCCATGCCCCAGGCCCAGGTCACCTCCTCACGGCCCGTATGGTGAGCGGTGATGAACGAGGACCCGACCCGCGCCCTGGCCGACCGCCCCCGGCCCCAGGCCCGCAAGCGAATCGAACTGCCCGCGCCCGGCGCCGAGGCCCCTGCCAGGCCGTCCCTGCGCCAGCTCATTGGAGCCTATGTCTCCCTGACGAAACCGCGCATCGTCGAGCTGCTCCTCATCACCACGATCCCGGCGATGCTCGTGGCCGCGCGCATGGAGTACGACGGCCTGCCGTCCCTCACCGCGGTCCTCGCGACCCTCATCGGCGGCGCCCTCGCCGCGGGCTCCGCGAACGCGATCAACTGCTACATCGACCGCGACATCGACCAGCTCATGGCCCGCACCTCGCGCCGCCCGCTGGCCAAGCACCAGATCCCGCCGCGCAACGCCCTGATCTTCGGCCTCGTCATCGGCGCCGTCGCGGTCCTCGGCATGGGGCTCCTCGTCAACTGGCTCGCCGCGCTGCTCACCTTCGGCGCCATCGTCTATTACGACGTCGTCTACACGATCTGGCTCAAGCGCACCACCCCGTACAACACGGTCTGGGGCGGCGCGTGCGGCGCGGCCCCCGTGCTCATCGGCTGGGCGGCCGTCACCGGCCACATGTCCTGGATGGCCTGGGTCCTCTTCGCCGTCGTGTTCCTGTGGCAGCCCCCGCACTTCTACGTGCTCGCCATGAAGTTCAAGGACGACTACGCCGCCGCGGGCATCCCGATGCTCCCGGTCGTCGCCCCCGCCCGCCGCGTCGCGATCGAGTCCGTGGTCTACGGCTGGGCGATGCTCGCCGTCTCCCTCGTGGCCGTCCCGCTCGGCGCGACCTGGCTCTACGGGATCGTCGCCGTCGTCGCAGGCGGCCTCTTCGTGTGGGAGTGCCACAAGCTCCTCGGCCGCGTCAACCGCGGCGAGGACCCCAAGCCGATGCGGCTCTTCCACTGGTCCACCAGCTACCTCACCCTCCTCTTCCTCGCGCTGGCGGCCGACTCCTTCCTCATGTGAGACGCTGTTCGAAGGCCCGGCCGACGGCCGGGCCTTCGGCGTCTCCAACCGTGTCGCACCTCGGGCCTATCGTCGTCAGCGACGTTCCCTGACGAAGGACCCCGATGAACCACATTGCGCCCCAAGAGGACCGGCTCGAACTGCCCACGGCCTGGAAGGCCAAGCTGCTGCCGTGGCGCGGCAAGCGCGCCGGGAAGCCCTTCGAACCGGCCGGCCCCGAGGCGATCGCCCGCCAACTCCAATGGCAGGCCGACCACCGCGACCAGCTGGAGACGGCGCTGGCCGCGCCCGGCAACGCCCCCTACGCCGCGGACGCCGCCGCGTACCTCGCCGGGGAGCCCAACGCCCGGGGCGCGGCCGCCGTCGGGGCGCTCCTCGCCTCCTACGACGGGGACTTCAAGGAATCGGCCCTCACCCCCGCGCTCGACCGGTGGCTCGAGGCGCACGGCCTGCCGTTCGCCGTGTGCGCCGCCGTCGAACGTCTCGCCGTCGCCCCGGTCACCAGCGGCTACTACGGCGGGCGGCACATCGCCCAACGCACCGTGAAGGAGCACGACCCCGCCCACCCCGACACGGCCGTGCTCGGCCTTTGGCACGGCGGGATCGCCGCCGTGCGCGCCCTCCTGGCCGCCGCCTCCGATGAGGCGTACGCCGAGGTCGTGGCCGCCGTCGCGAAGCACCGTGACACCGCGACCAAGCGCATCACCGCGATGGCGCTCCTCCCGGGCGAGCAGGACTGGGTCCTGGAGGCCTGCAAGGACTTCGGGCCGAACCGCGCCTACCCCTCGAACGTCGACACGCTCTTCTGGCACTCCGCGAGCCGCCCCGAGCACCTCAAGGCGGCCGGCCTCGCGAAGGTCCTGATGTACCACAACGCCGAGATCGACACCCTCGCGTCCGTGCTCGCCGGGCTCGGCGCCGAAGCCCTCCCGTTCCTGCTCGCCGCCGACACGGACCTGCGCGCCTTCAACGACGTCGACCGCAGGCTCCTCTACCGCGCGGTCGCCATGGTCCCCACCGACGAGGCCACGGCCTTCATCCTCGAACGCCTCGAACGGCCGAACGTCTGGGAGGCCGCCGCCGAGGCCGCCGCCCGCTTCCCCGTCCGCGCCCTCCGCACCGCCGCGCGACTCGCCCCGACCGCGCCGACCGGGCTGCGCCCCTGGCTCGCCGCCGCCGTGAACCTCGCCGACCCCGGACTCCACGTCCACCTGGACGAAGCGGACCGCGCCGTCATCGCGGACCTGCTCGCCGGCACCGGCCGTGTCCCCGCCGCCGATGTCGCCGACCTCCCTGCCCTGCTCGCCGCGCCGCCGTGGACCCGCAAGCGGCCCAAGCGCAAACGCGTCGTCATCGCAGATCTCGAAGCGCCCGCCGCATCGCACTTGACTTGGACCCCAGGGGAACGCGAGGCCTGGGAAGGCGTGCGCGGCGACTACGACCTCGACGAGGGCTACTGGCGCGGGACCGAGGCCGTCGAACCCGGGGACTGGCGCATCGTCTCGTTCCTCGCCTACGCCGACCTCGACCGGGCCGAACCGCTCCTCGATGCCTGGGACGCCGGTGCGCACGCCGGCAAGCAGACCGAGCTCCAACGGGTCCTCGCCCGCTTCGGCGAGCGCGCGATCGGCCGCGTCCTCGTCCACCCCGCCGCCGAGCACACCTGCCACGAACTGCCCGGCCCGATCCTCAACCAGACCGCCGCCCGCATCGCCGCCGAACGCCTGGCCCGCTTGAAGGGCGCCCGCCCCAGCGCCGCCCGCTGGCTCGACCGGCACGGCCTCGCCGCCGTCCCGTACCTCGTGCCCGACGCGCTCGGCGCGGACAAGAAGCGCCGCGAGTACGCCGAGACCGCGCTGGCCCGCCTGGCCGCCGCCCACGGCAGCGCGGCCGTCGCGGCGGCGGCCGAGGGCTTCGGTCCCGAAGCGGCCGAGGCGATTCGCGACCTGCTCGACACCGATCCGCTCGAACCGCGCGGCAAGGTCCCGGGGCCCGCCTCCTGGGCCGTGCCGCTGATCCTCCCGCAGGTGCTCCTCAATGGCGGCGAGAAGGCGCTGCCGGACGAGGCGATCCCGCACCTGATCACCGTGCTGGCCTTGGGCACCCCCGACGACGCCTACCCCGGGGTCCGGATCGTGGCCGAGGCCTGCGACCGCGCCTCGCTCACCCGCTTCAGCCGGGCGCTGTTCCAACGCTGGCTCGCCGTCGGCGCGCCCGCGAAGGAGGGCTGGGCGTTCACGCAGCTCGTGCATTTCGCCGACGACGCCACGGTGTGGGACCTCGCGCCGCGCATCCGCGAATGGCCCGGCCAGAGCCAGCACAAGCGGGCCGTCACCGGCCTGGAGGTGCTGGGCGCCATCGGCACCGAGGAGGCGCTGCGAGCCATCCAGACCATCGCCGCGAAGGTGAAGTTCAAGGCGCTCAAGGAGGAGGCCGGCCGTCAGATCACGCTCATCGCCGAAGGGCTCGGCCTCAGCCGCGAGCAGCTGGCCGACCGGCTCGTGCCCGACTTCGGCCTCGGCGAGGCGGCCGCGCTCGTCCTCGACTACGGGCCGCGCCGCTTCCACGTGGCCTTCGACGAGCAGTTGAAGCCGTTCGTCACCGACGAGGACGGCAAGCCCCGCAAGTCCCTCCCCAAACCCGGCGCGAAGGACGACCCCGAGATCGCCGAGGAGTCCTACCGGCGGTTCACCGCGCTGAAGAAGGAGCTGCGGACCGTCGCCGCCGACCAGGTGCGGCGCCTGGAGCAGGCGATGGTCGCCGCGCGCGAATGGTCCGCCGAGGAGTTCCGGCGGTACTTCGCCGAGCACGCGCTCAACGCGCACCTCGCCCGGCGGCTCGTCTGGATCGCCGAGACCGACGGCGCGCGCTTCGGCTTCCGCATCGCCGAGGACGGCACCTACAGCGACGTGGAGGACGAGTCGGTCGACCTGCCCGAGCACGCGAACATCCGTGTGGCGCACCCGGTCCACCTCGGCGACGCGACCACCGCCTGGGCCGAGGTCCTGGCCGACTACGAGATCCTGCAACCCTTCGACCAGCTCAACCGGCCCGTCATGGCGTTCACGGACGACGAGCTCGCCACCGGCCGCCTCAAGCGCTTCGAAGGCGCCACAGTGGACGTGGGCCGCGTGCTGGGCCTGACGGCGCGCGGCTGGAACCGGGCCGCGCCCGAGGACGCCGGCGTCGCGCCCGGCATCGCCTTCCCGCTCCCCGAAGGAGGCTGCGTCACCGTCGCCCTCGAGCCCGGGATCGTCGTCGGCTACCCGCGGGAAGCCCCCGAGCAGGTGATCCAGAGCGTCCGCCTCGCCCTCTACGAGCGCTACCACTGGACTGAGGAACCCGAGGAGTTCCCCACCGGCGTCGACCCGCTCACGACCTCCGAGATCCTGGCGTCCCTCACCCGGCTCACCGGTACCGCATAGTGCCCATACCGTGACGGAACGGGAATGTCGCACGGGTTCCCTATGCTCGCTGCGACATTCCCGGCCCGCACGGAGGACGCAGATGACGGCATCGGTTGCACCCCAAGAAGACCAGGTCCACTTCCCGTCCGCGTGGGAACGGCATGTGAAGCCGACCCGCACCGCCGGGAAGCCCCGCAAGGTCGCCTCGGACGCCGACCGCGGCCGCCAGCTGCTCGCCGAAGGCGAGGCGGGGGCCCGCGGCGTCCTCGAGTCGATGCTCCACGACCGGTTCAAGCCGGCCGGCTTCGCGTTCCTCGACGGGACCGCCGACCCGGTCGGCGCGGCCGTCGCGATCGCCGTCATGTGCCACCGGCTCGGCGGCAATCCCCGCTGGAGCTCCTTCCTGGAGCAGAAGACGACCGCGTCCCGCGCCATGTTCGCGGGACTCGTCGCCGACCACGGCCTCCCGTTCGCCGCCGAGACCGCCGGGATGTTCTTCACGCTCGACACCGGCCGCGACCCCGGCGGCCAGATCCGCCTGCGCCAGATGCACCTCAACGGCAACGGCTGGGACCACGGCGTCCCCGACGGGCTCCTCGCCGACCTCCGCCACCGCATCGCCGCGACCGACGACTACCCGGCCGTCCGCGAGGCGCTCGCGCGCCGCCGCGAAAACCCGGCCGAACGCCTCGCCGCGACCCTCCTCGCCCCCGACGAGCAAGCCTGGGCCGACGAGGTCTGCGCCGAGCATCAGCGGCACCGGCCCACCCAGCAGGCCACCGAACTGCTGCTCACCCAAGCGGTCACGACCCCTGAGCAACTGGACGCCCTCGGACAGGTCCGGGTCCCCGCCTACCGCCTCGAGGCCCCCGCGCTCGCGAACCTCGCCTTCCGCCTCGGCGCCGACGCCGCGCCGATCGTCATCGACAGCGTGAAGGACACCCACCCGGTCGCCTGGCGCCGCAGGCTCCACAAGGCCCTCGCCGGGCTCCCCTCCGACGAGGTCGCCGCCTACCTCGTCGACCGGCTCCACGAATCCGACGTCATGGTCGTCGCGACCGGGTTCGCGCAGCGCTACCCGCTGCGGATCCTCCGCGCCGTCGCCGCCCGGTTCCCCGACGCGAGCGACGCCCGGCGCAAACGCCTCATCCTGCTGCTCCAGACCGACCCTGCCGTCGAAGCGGCCCTGCCGCACCTCGACGCCGCCGCCCGCGCCGTCCTCGCGCCCCTGTTCGACACGCCCGACCGCAAGCCGTACGCCGACCCGGCCGACCTTCCCCGCCTCCTCACCGCCCCGCCGTGGACCGTCAAGCGCGCCAAGCGGAAGGCCGTCGTCGTCGAAGGGCTCGTGCCGCCTCCGATCAACCGGGTCGTCTGGGCCGCAGGCGAACAGGAGGCCTTCGCCGCGACCGGATACGGCTTCGGGGACTCCCGCGACGAGGACGCCTGGCGCAAAGAGGCCCGCCGGCTCGAACTGCGCAAGCTCCCCTCCGACGAGGGCCTCCACTTCCTGGCGCACGCGCCGCGCGACATCGCCGCTCCGGTCGCCGACCGCTGGCACGCCCGGCCGCCCTTCGGCTACTGGGGGCCCGACCAGCTCAAGAGGGCCCTCGCCCGCTTCGAGACGACCGTCGCCTTCGAGATCGCGAGGGGCGCGGGCGCCGAAGCGGCCACCCGCGAAGCCGCGCTGCCGATCGCGAACCTGCCCGCCGCCCGCGCCATGGCCGAAGCCCTCGTGCGCCTCAAATCCATGCGCGCCAACGCGATCGCCTGGCTCGACCGCCACGCCGAGGACGCCGCGCCGCTCCTCGTCCCGGACGCCCTCGGCGCGGACAAGACCCTCCGCAAGCGCGCCGAGACCGCACTGGCCATCCTCGCGGCACGCCACGGCGCCGACGCGGTGCGGGAAGCAGCGAAGCAGTACGGCGAGGAGGCCTCCGCCGCGCTCGAATCCCTATTGGACGCCGACCCGCTCGACCCGGTGGGCGTCGCGATCCCCAAAGCGGTCGCCTGGGCCGCGCCGCCGCTGCTCCCGCAGGTGCTCCTGGCCGGCGGCGAGCGCGCGCTGCCGCCGTCCGCGATCGAGCACCTGCTCACCGTCCTGGCGATCGCCACGCCCGAATACCCTTACGCCGGCGTCGAAGTCGTCGCCGAGGCCTGCGACGGCCCGTCCCTGGCCCGCTTCTCGCTCGCCCTGTTCGAGCAGTGGCTGCAGGCGGGCGCGCCCACCGGCGAGACCTGGGCGATGACGCAGCTCGCCCACTTCGCCGACGACCACACCGTGCGCGTCCTCGCGCCGCTCGTCGCGGCCTGGCCGGGGGAGCACCAGCACCAGCGGGCCGTCAAGGGCCTCAAAGTGCTCGGCGCGATCGGCACCGAGACCGCGATGCGCGCCGTCCAGTCCATCGCCCGCAAGGCCAAGTTCGACGCGATCCGCTGGGAGGCCCGGGTCCAGATCGACGCGATCGCCGCGAACCTCAGCCTCACCGCCGACCAGTTGGCGGACCGGCTCGTGCCCGACTTCGGGCTCGGCGAGGGAGCCGCGCTCGTCCTCGACTACGGGCCGCGCCGGTTCGCGGTGCGCTTCGACGAGTCCCTGAAACCGTTCGTCCAGGACGGGGACGGCAAGCCCCGCAAGACACTCCCCAAGCCCGGCAAGAACGACGACGCGTCGATCGCGGAGGACGCCTACCGGCGCTTCGCCGAGCTGAAGAAGGACATGCGAACGGTCGCAGCCGATCTCGTGAAGCGTCTTGAGAGCGCCATGATCGACGGTCGGGAATGGACCATGGCGGACTTCCGTGCATACCAGGTCGCGCACCCGCTCACCGGGCAGCTCGCGCGGCGGCTCGTCTGGACCGCCGAGCACGCGGGCGCCCGCACGGCCTTCCGCGTCGCCGAGGACGGCACGTTCAGCGATGTGGACGACGAGACGTTCACGCCCGCAAGCGAAGCGACCGTGCGCCTCGCCCACCCGGCACTCCTCGCGTCTGAAGCGGTCCAGACCTGGGCGGAGCTCCTGGCCGACTACGAGATCCTGCAGCCGTTCGACCAGTTGCACCGCCCGGTCCTCGCGTTCACCCCCGAGGAGCTCGCGACCGGCCGCCTCACCCGCTTCGAGGGCGCCACGGTCGAGACCGGCCGGATCCTCGGGCTGACCTCGCGCGGCTGGGACCGGTCCGGGCCCATGAGCGGCAGTGTCGAGTCCAGCGTCTCCTACCCGCTGCCCGGCGGCGGCTCGATCACCGTCGAGCTGGACCCGGGCATCTACGTCGGCTCCGTGAGCGCCTACCCCGAACAGACCCTCGAAGGCGTCTCCCTCGCCGTGCCCGGCGGCACGCGGCCCGAAGACCTCGACCCGGCGGTCGTCTCCGAGGCGCTGGCCGGCCTCGCCCGCCTCACCGGCGGGAAGTGACCGCCGCTGCGGGACCGGAGGCTGGTGCGGAGTCGCCCGATGACGTTGCGTACCAGCGCGAACACCGTGTCGTACCCGGTCTCTAAGCTGTCGCGCATGACCGAAACCGAGACTCCCTCGATCGCAACGGCCCTCCCCGACGAGGACCGCCTGGCCTTTCCCCCGACCTGGAACCGCTTCGTGCATCCGCGCCGGGGCGCCGCGAAGTCCCGCAAGATCAAGCTCGATCCCGAGGCCGGGCGCGAATTCCTCCACAAGCACGGCGAGAAGGTCCGCAAGCGCCTCGACCTGGAGGCCAACCGCGAGTTCACGGCCGCCGGGAGGTCGTTCCTCGGCGGGAGCGCCGACGTGCTCGGCGCGGCCGCGGTCATGGCGCTCGCCAAGCCCGGCGTCGGATCGGAGGTGCCGCCCGTGCGGCCGCTGTTCGACCTGGTCGCGACCGAGCACGGCCTGCCGTTCGCGGTCGCCGCGCTCACCGAAGCCCTCACGCTCCAACCCGAGCAGGTCGCGTCCCAGGGCCTCGGCCTGACCCGGCGCTCGCTGAAGGAGTACACCTGGTCGAAGTTCCTGAACTGCAAGGACATCCGCGACGTCCGCGCACTCTTGGCCGCCGCGTCCGACGCCGAGTACGCGGCGGTCGTGGCCGCGGTCGCCGAGCGCCGCACCGGCCCTGAGCTCCGCCTGTCGGCCAGCTTCCTCATGCAAGAGGAGGAGGAGTGGATGACCGAGGCGTGCGGGGAACTGACCGCCTCGCAGGTGAACGAGGCCTGCACGAGAATGCTCCTCGAAGTGGTCACCACTCGCGAGCAGTGCGAGGCGCTCGACGTGTCCACACTGCCGCTCTACTGGGTCTACACCGCCGATGTCGCCGACCTCGTGCACCGCCTCGGCGCCGCGGCGCAGCCCGTGGTCGAGCGCTATCTCAGCGGCTACTGCAGCACCGACGAGAAGAAGGCCCTCTTCCGGGCCCTCGCGTCGATGCCCAGCGCCGCCGCTCTCGAAACCCTCCTCGACCGGCTCGACGAACCCGCCGCCATCGGCTTCGCCATGGAGGTCGCCGCGAACTTCCCCAGGCGCGCATTGGAAGTGATCGCGCGCCGCCTGCCGGCCGCCGACCCCGACGACCGCAAGCGGTTCTCGACGCTGCTCTACGCCGACCCGGTCCTGCTCGACGCGGCCCTACCGCTCGCGGACGCCGCAACGCAGGCGGCGATCGCGACGCTCACCGCCGGCCACCAGACCGTCCCCGAGGCCCCGGACGAGGCCGTCCCCGCGCTGCTCGCCTCCCCGCCGTGGGCGGCCGAAGGCACCGAGCGGCCGGCGGTCGCCGTCAAGGGCCTCGAACCGGCCCCGATCAGCCGGATGCGCTGGGCCGCAGGCGAACACGAGGCCTGGCGCGATTGCCACAGCTACGATTTCAAGCGGTACCGCCGCAGCGAGGAGTGGAGCTCCACCCGCTGGGAGGACGAGACCCGCGAGTTCGACAAGATGCTCGCCCGCGACCAGGCGGTCATGCTCGCCTTCGCGCCCCCTGAAGTCGCCGCCGGACTCCTCCCGCGCTGGAAGACGGCGAACAACTACTTCAATCTCGAGGTCCTGCAGCGGATGCTCCTCAACCTCGGCCCCGAAGCGGCCCAGCAGGTGCTGGCCGCGACCGCGTACGACCACGACTACCGCCGCACCCTCCTGCTGCCCGTCGCGAACCTCACCGTCGCCCGGTACGCCGCCGATGCGCTCGTGCGACTGAAGACCTTGCGCGCCTTCGCGATCGAATGGCTCGACCGGCACGCCGCCGACGCCGCCGCGCTGCTCGTCCCCGACGCGCTCGGCAAGCCCAAGAAGCTCCGCGCCGCCGCCGAGGCCGCCCTCCGCTACCTCGCCGCCGAGCACGGCCCCGACCTGGTGCGCGCCGCCGCCGCGCAGTACGGCGACGAAGCGGCCGAGGCGATCGGCGCGCTCGTGGACATCGACCCGCTCACGCCCGTCGGCGTCCAGGTTCCCAAGCCGAGCGCGTGGGCCTCCCCGGTGGCCCTGCCGCAGGTGCTCCTCAAGGGCCGCGAGCACGCGCTGCCCCACGCCGCCGTCCGCAACGCCATCACCGTGCTCGCCCTCGGCACCCCCGAGTACGACTACCCGGGCGTCGCGGTCCTCGCCGAGACCTGCGACCCGATGTCCTTGACGCGCTTCTCGCTCGCGCTGTTCGAGCAGTGGCTCACCGCCGGGGCGCCCTCCGAGGACGGCTGGGCGCTGACGCAGCTCGCGCACTTCGGGGACGACGAGGCCGTGCGCCTCCTCCAGCCGCTCGTCGCGCGCTGGCCGGGGGAGAACCAGCACCAGCGGTCCGTCAAGGGCCTCAAGGTCCTCGGCGCGATCGGCAGCGAGACGGCGCTGCGGGCGATCAACCAGATCGCCGAGAAGGCCAAGTTCTCCGCCATCAAAGCCGAAGCGGGCGAGCAGATCAGGGCCATCGCCGCGAACCTCGGCCTCACCTCCGACCAGCTCGCCGACCGACTCGTGCCCGACTTCGGGCTGCGCGACGAGGCCGCGCTGGTGCTCGACTACGGGCCCCGCCAGTTCAAGGTCGGTTTCGACGAGGCATTGAAGCCGTTCGTCACCGACATGGACGGCAAGCCCCGTAAGAGCCTCCCCAAGCCCGGCGCGAAGGACGACGAGCTGCTCGCCGACGCCGCGTACCAGCGGTTCGCGGCCCTGCGCAAGGACCTCCGCAGCGTCGCCGCCGACCAGGTGAAGCGCCTCGAACGCGCCATGGTCCAGGGCCGCACCTGGACGCCCGCCGAGTTCGACGAGCACTTCGTGCAGCACCCGCTGGTGTGGCACCTCGCGCGCCGCCTGGTGTGGATCGCCGAAGCGGGCGGGGAGCGGACCGCGTTCCGCCTCGCGGAGGACAAGGGCTGCACCGACGTCAACGAGGACGAGTACGCGCTCCCCGCGAACGCCGCCGTGCGCCTCGCCCACCCCGCGATCATGGGCGCCGAAGTGGACGCGTGGGCCGAGATCCTCGCGGACTACGAGATCCTGCAGCCCTTCCCGCAGCTCGGCCGCCCCGTGCACGCCTTCACCGAGGAGGAGTTGCGCACCGGCCGCCTCGCCCGCTTCGAAGGCGCCTCCGTCCCGGTCGGCAAGCTCCTCGGGCTCACGAGCAAGGGCTGGGTGCGGTCCTCCCCGCAGGACGCCGGCATCGAACCGGGCATGGCCTGCACCGTGCCCGGTCTCGGCTACGTCGTGCTCGACCTCGATCCGGGCATCTGGATCGGCGCGATCGACGAATGCCCCGACCAGACACTGCGGACGGTCGTGCTCTCCGCGCAGGACCTCGACGGCTGGCGTGTGCCCAACGCGAAGACCGACAACGGGCCCGTCGACCCCGTCGCCGCCTCCGAGATCCTGACGGCCCTCGTGAGGGTCACCGGCCAGGAGTGACCCGAGCCCGGCCCGCCGCCTGTTCGAAGGCGGCGGGCCGGAGGCGTGTCGCACCCGCCTCTTATGCTCTGCATGACACTTCCGCCCCCAGGAAAGCAGGACATGTCCGATCACCTTGCGCCACAAGAGAAGCGACTCGACGTAACCGATGAGTCGCAGTCTCCCGGCCTCCCCGAGGCGGCGCTCGCGGACCTCCCGAAGGTGCTCGTCGCTCCGCCCTGGACCGAACCGCGCCGGAGCCGCCCGCCGCGCGAGATCCCCGGGCTCAAGGCCCCCGCCCCGCAGATCGTCGGCCGCCCCGGCGAGTTCGAGGACGCCATGGCCCTCGAACCCGACCTCGTCGAATGGGACCCCGACACCTACTGGGACGAGTTCGAACGCGACGACGCCTCCACCTACCGGCCCGGATGGAACCTCGCGGACGCCGTCCTCGCCCAGCTCGCCCGCCGCGGCCCCGCCATCGCGGACAAGGCCGTGGCCCACCTCCACGACTCCCCTTGGCACGCCCGCGCGCTCATGCCGATCCGCAGCACCCCCGCCGCCGCGGCCGCCGCCCACTGGTTCCTCCGCGTCGACGCCGGACGCGGCCCCGGCCTCGACTGGTTCGACCGCCACCGCCTCCACGCCGTGCCCCTCCTCGTCCCCGAGGCCTTCGGCCCCAAGGGGTACCAGCGCACCACCGCCCGCGGCGCCCTCCGGCTCCTCGCCTGGCGATACGGCCCCGAAGCCGTCATCCGCGCCGCCGAACCCCATGGGCCCGAAGCGGTCGCGGGTATGACCGCCGTCCTCGCCGACTACCCCGACCGGCCCCTCCTCAACAACCCCACCGCCGGTGCCATCCGCGACCAGGACGAACTCCCGCGCGTGCGCACCGCCGACCGCACCGCGATCCTGCCGCCCACCGCCGTCACGCACCTCATCGAAGTGCTCTCGCAGTGGACCCCGCGCACCCCCTACCCGGCCGTCGAGACCGTCGCCGCCGCCTGCGACGCCGACTCCCTCGCCCGCTTCTCCCTCGCGCTGGCCCAGCGCTACGGCTTCTCAGGGCAGCTCGCGCGCTTCGGCGGCGCCGAGGCCGCCGAACTGCTCGAAGCCGAGGTCAAGAAGACCGGCGCGCGCTACCTCGCGCAGACCGAGTTCGCCCTCGAGACCCTCGCGGCCTTCCCCGCCGACCTCGCCTTCCCCGTGCTGTACCGCATCTCCCGCGGCAAGCTCCACAAGACCGTGCGCGACCTCGCCGCCGCGAAGGCCGCCGACGTCGCGGCCCGAGCCGGGCACGACGTGGAGCCCCTCGCCGACGCGATCGCCCCCGCTCTCGGCCTCGAAGACCCCGCCGCGCTCACCCTCGACTTCGGCCCGCGCGCCTTCCACGTCAAGCCCGACGACCGGCTCAAACTGCGGATCGCCGACGACACCGGCAAGCTCCGCGCCCGCCTGCCGCGCCCCGGGGCCCGCGACGACGCCGCCACCGCCGAGGCCTCGATCGCCCGTTTCCGCAAGCTCGCCAAGGACCTCACCGCCGAACTCGCCTTCCAGAGCGACCGCCTCAAGGACGCGATGCTCACCAGCCGCGTCTGGGACACCCACGAGTTCGCGCACCTCACCGCCCACCCCGTGCTCGCCTCACTTGCCCGCGGCCTCCTCTGGATCGGCGAGACCACCGAAGGGCCCCAAGGCTTCCGACTCGCCGAAGACGGCAGCTTCGCGGACGTCGACGACAAGCCCCTCCACCTCGCCGACGGCGGCCGCGTCCGCCTCGCCCACCCCGCCCTCCTCGGCCCCGACCTGCCACTGTGGACCGAGTTGTTCGCGGACTACGAGATCCTGCAGCCCTTCCCACAGCTCAGCCGCCCCGCCCTCACGCTCACCGAGGAAGAGGCCCGCACCGGCGTCCTCGACCGCTTCTCCGGCGCCACCGCCACGTTCGGCGCCCTCAGCGAACTCCTCGACTGGCGGACCTTCCACTGGGGCGACGCGCGCCCCCAGTACGCCACGTACGAGTTCACCCACCTCTTCGCCCGCGCACTCCCGCGCGCGGCCCTGAACGCCGAGAGCGCCGCCGTCGTCGCCGACGCCCACCTCCTCGCCGAGATCGACCCCAGCCCCGACTACCGCGAACCCCACCCCGAAGGACGCCACCGCATCCTCTGGGTCTGGTTCTCGCCCACCAAGAACCGCCGCCGCGGCGTCCCCACGCTGCGCGGCGACGCCCTCGACCCCGTCCTCGTCGCCGAGATCCTCGCCGGCCTCGGCCGCGCCACCGGCATCCACCACTGAGCAGAAAGCCGCCATGACCACCGAAGACCTGAAGACCGCGCCGAAACTCCAGCGCCCGCCCGCCGAGCAGCGCTACGCGACCGAACTCGCGAAGCTCGCCGCCGAGGACGAGTCCCCCCGCCCGCCCGGGTGGGCCCTCAGCCTCCAGGCCGCCCGCACCTTCATCGTGGGCGACGACTCGCGCGGCATCAGCCGCAAGTTCGTGGGCGACCCCTCGCTCATCGACCGCGCGCTCGTCACCCTCGCCACCAACCGCGGGCTCATGCTCGTCGGCGAGCCCGGCACCGCCAAGTCCCTGCTCTCCGAACTCATCGCGGCCGCCGTCTCCGGCGACTCCACCCTGACCATCCAAGGCGGCGCCTCCACCACCGAGGACCAGATCGCCTACTCCTGGAACTACTCCCTGCTCGTCTCCGAGGGCCCCACCGAGCGCGCACTCGTGCCCGCGCCCCTCCTGCGCGGCATGTCCGAAGGCCGCGTCGTGCGCTTCGAGGAGATCACCCGCTGCCCCCTCGAAGTGCAGGACTCCCTGCTCTCGCCCCTCTCGGACCGCGTGCTCGCCATCCCCGAGCTCGAAGGCGACTCGATGGTCTTCGCCCGCGAGGGCTTCAACATCATCGCGACCGCCAACACCCGCGACCGCGGCGTGAACGAGATGAGCGCGGCCCTCAAGCGCCGCTTCAACTTCGAGACGGTCTTCCCGATCGCCGACTTCAAGACCGAGCTCGATCTCGTCGAAGCCGAGGCCTCCGCCGCGCTGGCCCGCTCGGGCGTGCCCGCGCCGCCCTCGCGCGACGTGCTCGAAGTGCTCGTGCGGGTCTTCCGCGACCTCCGCGTCGGCGACGCGAACTCGGGCCGCCCGCAGGCGGTCATGTCCACCGCCGAGGCCGTCTCGGTCGCGCACGCCGTGGGCATCAAGGCCTGGTACCTGCGCGGCGGCACCGCCGAGGCCGGGGACATCGTGGACTGCATGGCCGGCGCGGCCGCGAAGGACAACGCCGAGGACCTGGCGCGCCTGCGCCGCTACCTCGAGCAGAAGGCCCCCAAGCGCAAAGGCCCGCACTGGGAGTCGCTGTACCAGGCGCGGAACCTGCTGCCCGGATGATCGCCCGCCTTCACGTGCAGGGCGTGCGGCACCACTCGCCCGCCTGCGCCCGCCTCGTCGCCGAGCGGATCGAGGAGCTGCGGCCCGCCGCCGTGCTCATCGAGGGCCCGGCGGACTTCAACGAACGCCTCGGCGAGCTCGCCCTGGAGCACGAACTGCCCGTGGCGATCTACTCGTACGCGAGCACCGACCTGGCGGTGCGCCGCACGTGGGCGCCGATGTGCGACTACTCGCCCGAGTGGGTCGCGCTCACCGAGGGCCGCCGGGCCGGGGCGACGGTGCGGTTCATCGACCTCCCGGCCTGGCACGGGGCCTTCGAGGGCGTCGAGAACCGCTACTCGGACGCCGAACGGCGCTACACCGAGGCGACGGACCGGCTCTGCGCCGCGTTCGCCGTCGACAACGTGGACGCCCTGTGGGACCACCTCGTGGAGGTCGCGGACGCCGCGGGCCTCGCCGAACGGCTCGACCACTACTTCGACCTGGTGCGCGGCGAGGCCGACGCCGACGGCACGGACACGGCGCGCGAAGCGTATATGGCCCAATGGATCCGGGCCACGCTCGCCGAGGTCGACGGCCCCGTGCTCGTCGTCTGCGGCGGCTTCCACGCGCCCGCGCTGCGCCGCCTCGCCGAGGACGGCGACACCGCGTTCCCGGCGCTCCCGGAACCGCCCGAGGGCACCGAGACCGGCGGCTACCTCGTGCCGTACTCGTTCAAGCGGCTCGACGCGTTCGCCGGCTACCAGTCCGGGATGCCCTCGCCCGAGTACTACCAGCGTCTCTGGGAGGCCGGGCCCGAAGCGGCCGCGGCCACGCTCGTGCAGCGCATCACCGCCCGGCTGCGCCGCCGCGGCCTGCACGTCTCCACTTCGGACCTCATCGGCGCGCGCAGCCTCACCGAAGGCCTCGCGCGGCTGCGCGGCCACGCCCGGCCCGGCCGGACCGACCTCCTCGACGGCCTCGCGAGCGCGCTCATCAGCGACGACCTGGAGCAGCCGCTGCCGTGGACGCGGCGCGGTTCTCTCACGGCGGGAACGCATCCCGTCGTGGTCGAGATGACCGCCGCCCTCACCGGCGAGCGCGTGGGCAGCCTCCACCCGGACACGCCGCGCCCGCCGCTCGTGGACGACGCCGAGGCCGAGATGGCCCGGCTCGGCCTCGACGGCGACGGCCCGCTGCGCCTCGACCTCGCCAAACCCAAGGACCTCGAACGCAGCCGCGTCCTGCACTGCGCGCGGCTGCTGCGCCTGCCGGGCGTGCGCCGCGACTCCGGCCCCACGGCCGGCGCAGACGTAACCGCCGAGGAGCACTGGACGCTCACCGCGAGCGCCGACCGGCTCCCGGTGCTCATCGAGTCCGGGGCGCTCGGCGCGACCCTCGGGGACGCCGCCCAGACCGTCCTGGAGCAGCGCGCCGACACTGAGGCCGCCCTGGATGCCTTGGCCGCCTTGCTGTTCGACGCCGCGCTGTGCGGCCGGGCGCACCTGACCGACCGGCTCGGGGCCTCCGTCGAGTCCGCTGTGGACGACAGCGGCGACCTCGGCGAGGTCGGGCCCGCGCTTTCCACGGTGCTCGCCCTGTGGCGGCACGACCACCTCTTCGGCACGGCTGGCAGCGACCTGTACGCCGCCGTCGTCACCGCGTGCGCGAACCGCATCCTGTGGCTCGCCGAAGGCCTCCACGCCGGGCCCGGCCCGGCCGAGCAGGGCCGCCTCCACGCGATGCGCGCCCTGCGCGACGCCGTGCGCCACGCGCCCTCCCTCACCCCGCCCGCGTCCTCGGTCGCTGCTGCGGCGCAACGGATCGCGGTCGACGGCCAGGCTCCGCCGGACCTGCGCGGCGCGGCCCTCGGCCTCGCCTGGGCGCTCGGCGCGCCCGCGGACGCCGCCGAGGCCGCCGCAGGAGCGGCCGACCCCGACCGGCTCGGCGACTGGCTCTCCGGGCTCTTCGCCGTCGCCCGCGAGGAGGTCATCGCCGAAGAAGAAGGCGTCATCACGGCCGTGGACGAACTCGTGGCCGACCTCAACGACGACGAGTTCCTGGTCGCCCTGCCCGCGCTGCGGCAGGCGTTCGCGATGTTCCCGCCGCGCGAGCGGGGCCTCATCGCCGAACGCCTCGTCGCGGCCCGCGGCGGCGGCGACGCCCGCGAGATCACCCGCAAGCTCGCGGTCAGCCCCGTCGCCATGGCCGCCGCCATGGCCCTCGAAGCGCGCGTCGAGGCCGCCCTCGCCCGCGAAGACCTCGTATTCGGAGAGGAATCCTGATGGGGGACCAGCACGCCGACCTCGAACGGTGGCGGCTCATCCTCGGGCCCGCCGCCGAGAGCAGCACCGGCGGCCTCAGCGACGAGAACGCCGCCCGCGACGCCGCCCTCGACTGGCTCTACAGCCGCGACGACGACCTCGCCAAGCGCGGCGTGCGCCGCGGCGGCACCTACGGCGGCGACGGCCCGCGCGGCGCGGACGACTCGCCCTCCCAGCTCACCACCGTGGACTGGCTCGACGGCATCCACCGGCTCTTCCCGAAGGAGACCATCGAGCGCCTCGAACGGGACGCGGTCGAGCGGTACGAGATCCACGACGTGCTCACCAACCCCGATGTGCTCGAACGCATCGAGCCGAGCCCGTCGCTCCTCAAGGCCGTGCTGCGCACCAAGCACCTCATGAACCCGCAGGTGCTCGCCGCCGCCCGCCGCATCGTCGAGGAGGTCGTGCAGCGCCTCGTCGAGAAGCTCTCCGTGCAGGTGCGCACCGTCTTCACCGGCAGCCGCACCCGCAAACCGAGCTGGCACCGCCGCTCGCGCGACTTCGACCTCAAGCGCACGCTCCGCGCCAACCTCAAGCACTACCAGCCCGAGTCGCGGCGCGTCGCCATCGAGCGGCCCCAGTTCCATTCGCGCACTTCGAAACGGCTCGAGCAGTGGCAGCTCGTGCTGCTGGTCGACCAGTCCGGGTCCATGACCGGCTCGGTGATCCACTCGGCCGTCACCGCCGCGTGCCTCCACGCCCTCCCCGGCCTCAAGACCCACCTCATCGCCTTCGACACCGCCGTGGTCGACATGACCTCCGATGTGGACGACCCGGTGGAGCTGCTCATGAAGGTCCAGCTCGGCGGCGGCACGGACATCGCCCGAGCCGTCGAGTACGGCGCCGGGCTCATCGACAACCCGCGCCGCTCCATCGTGGCGCTCATCAGCGACTTCTACGAAGGCGGCAGCGAAGCCCGGCTCGTGCACCTCGTCAAGCAGCTCTGCGAGCAGGGCACCCAGGTGCTCGGCCTCGCCGCGCTCGACGAGGACGCCAACCCGATCTACGACCACGCCATGGCCGCCCGCCTCGCGGACGTCGGCGCGCACGTCGGTGCCATGACCCCCTCCCACCTGGTCGAATTCGTCGCGGAAAGGCTCGGCACGTGACCCCCAGGAACGATCTCCTCGCACTCACCCCGGACGCGCTGGCGGCCCTCGCCAACCGCGGGCTCGTCAAGCGCGCCGCCAAGGACCTCGACGCGGGCACCGCCCCGGCCCTGGACCTCGCCGCCGACGGCACCCTGACGGCGACCTTCCCCGACGGCGCGATCGCCGCGCTCCCGGCCGCGGGCGGCCTCGAAGCCGCCACCTGCACCTGCGGCGCGGCGGGCAAGTGCCGCCACCGCGTCGGGGCCGTCCTCGCCTACCAGCGCGAGAACCAAGCGCCCCAAGCGGACTCGCCCGAAGCCGAACCGGCAGCGCCCGAGCCCGTGTCGAGCCCCGCCGTCATCACCGACGACGAGCTCCGCGACACCCTCGGCCACCACGCCCTCAAGGCCGCCGAGCAGACCCGCCGCGCCGGCTACACCGCCCGCCTCACCTGGCCCGGCCCCGACCGGCCCGCGGCCGCCGAACTCCCTGCGGCGACCGTGAAGTTCCTCGTCCCGGGCCTCGGCTACGTCCACACCGACGCCACCGGCCCCGCCCGCGACACCGCGATCGTCCTCGCCGTCTGGGCCTTCCGCGCCGCCATCGAAAACACCACTGCGGACAGTGCCGAACCGGCGACGGTCAGCGTCGGCGGCGCGGCCGCCACCGACGGCCTCGACGAGGCTCTCACTCTCGCCCGCCGCGTCCTCCTCGACGGCGCTGTCGGCGCGGACGGCGTCCTCCGCGCCGCCCTCCAACGCGAATCGAAGGCCCTCACCCGCCGCCGCGCCCACTGGCCCGCCGGTGCCGTGGACGACCTCATCTACCAGCTCGAACGCTACGAGGACCGCTCGGCCGCCTACGATCCGCAGCGCCTCGCGGCCCTCCTCGCCGAACTCCCCGCCCGCGCCCGCGCCGCCCGGCACCCCGAAGGCACGCCCGCCGCGCAGGTCCTCGGCAGCGAGGAGGCCGACGCCACGCCGCTCACCCTGGTGCGCCTCACCGCCCTCGGCGCCCGCGTCGCCGCCGCAGGGGACACCCGCACCCTCGAGATCTACCTCGCCCAACCCGAGACCGGCATGGTCCTCGCCGTCCAACGCGACTGGCCCGCACCGGAGGACGGCGCCCTCACCGGCGCCGACCTCGCCTCCCGTCGCCTCGCCGGCTGCAAGATCGGCGCGCTCGCCTCGGGCAACACCGTCACCGAAGCCGCGTCCCGCACGGCCGCCCGCGCGCTCAAGCTCGGCACCGGCCGCCTCGCCAAGACCCAGGTCCTGCCGCTGGGCCTGGCCTGGCACGACCTCCCGGACTCCTTGCGCGCCACCAATCTCGACGCGCTCGCCGAAGAGCTCGCGGCCCGCCCGCCCGCGCTGGTGCGCCCTCGCGTCACCGCCGAGTCCCTGCGCGTCATCGCCGTCGAAGCGGTCGAGCTCTACGGCTACGACCCGGCCTCGCAGTGCCTCGAAGCGAGCGTCACCGCCCCGAAGGGCGGCACGGCACTGCTGCGCGTCCCGCACCGGTCCGCCGCGCCCGGCGCGCTCGAAGCCGCCGAGAAAGCGCTCCGCAAGGGCGTCACCGCCGTCGCCGGGCACGTCCACCGCCACCGCGGCGCGCTCATCGTCGAGCCGACCGCGCTCCTCACCGAGGACGGTCCGGTCGTGCCCGACTTCGCGCCCGGGGACGACTCGGCCGAGCTCGCCGCCGCCGAAGAGGCCGCCGGGACCGATCCCGTGTCCGCCGCGATCGAGGGTGCGCTCGTCGCGTGCGCCGATCTCGCGCACCAGGGCCTGCGTGGCGCGCGCGAGCCGTCCCGCCGCCGCGTCGAAGCCGCCGCGGCCGAACTCAAGCGCGTCGGACTTCTAAGGGCCGCAAGCGATTTCGTTCACCTGTCCAAAGCGTTGGCGGCCGAGGACGACGCCGCGAAATGCGACGCCTGGACCGCCGCCGCTGTCCGAATGCTGGTCACCGCTGAGCTACACTGATGCCCTGGGCAATCCCCAGCTCTTTACTCCAGCCACTCGTATCTCAGCCGGAGCATCAGTTCGGCGTTCGCGGAGTCGGCGATCATCATCGAAGCAATGAGGCTTGACCAATGATCGACCTGCAAGACCCGATCTTCATCGCCCACGAGGGCGGCAAACTGCGCACCTCCTCCACCGTCCCGCTCGAGAGCCGCGAGGACCTGTCCGTCGCGTACACGCCCGGCGTGGCCCGCGTCTGCGAGGCCATCGCCGCGGACGAGTCCCTGGCGCGCACCCACACCTGGCGCTCGAACCTCGTCGCCGTGGTCACCGACGGCACCGCCGTCCTCGGCCTCGGCGACATCGGCCCTGCCGCCTCACTGCCCGTCATGGAAGGCAAGGCCGCCCTGTTCCGCCAGTTCGCCGGCGTCGACGCCGTCCCGATCTGCCTGGACACCAAGGACCCCGACGAGATCGTGGCCGCCGTCGCGGCCATCGCGCCGTCCTTCGGCGGCATCAACCTGGAGGACATCGCCGCCCCGCGCTGCTTCGACATCGAGGACCGCCTCAAGGCCCTCCTCGACATCCCGGTGTTCCACGACGACCAGCACGGCACCGCCGTCGTCGTCCTCGCCGCCCTTACCAACGCCCTTCGCCTCCAGGACCGACGCGCCGAAGACCTCACCGTCGCCGTCGTCGGCGCGGGCGCGGCCGGCGTCGCGATCACCAAGATCCTGGGCGAGGCCGGTGTCGGCGACCTCATCGTCTGCGACTCCACCGGCATCATCCACGAAGGACGCGACCGCCTCAACCCGGTGAAGGCCCGCCTCGCCGAGGCCACCAACCGGTCCGGGCGCAGCGGCGGCGTCGCCGAAGCGCTCAAGGGCGCGGACGTGCTCGTCGGCGTCTCCGGCGGCACCGTCCCCGAATCGGCCCTGGAAGGCATGGCGGACAACGCGATCGTCTTCGCCCTCGCCAACCCGACGCCCGAGGTCGCGCCCGAGGTCGCCGCCAGGCACGCCGCGATCGTCGCGACCGGCCGCAGCGACTACCCGAACCAGATCAACAACGTCCTCGCGTTCCCCGGCATCTTCCGCGGCGCCCTCGACGCCGCCGCCCCGCAGATCACCGAGGCGATGAAACTCGCCGCGGCCCGCGCCATCGCGGACATCGCCGCCGAAGACCTCGCCGCCGACCGCATCGTCCCGTCCCCGCTCGACCCCCGGGTCGCGCCCGCGGTCGCCGCCGCCGTCGAGGCCGCCGCCTAGCGACGACGTGCAAGGGCGGCCCGGCGACACGCCGGGCCGCCCTTCCGTTTGCGAGGCAAGCCCTCACCGCGCTTTGCTGCCATACTGCGGAGACGGGGGCGACCACAGTGCTGCGCGAGAGGACCCCCGGTGACCCAGCCCCCCCAGAATGATCCGGGCAAACCCGCCAAGGACGACAGCCTCTTCACCCGCGTCTCCACCGCCATGCTCGCCGTCGTCGCCGTCCCCCTGCTGCTCCCCGCCGCCGAACCCTGGTTCCAGGGCCACCTCGTCCTGCGCATCGCCGTCGTCGCGATCC
Organism: Glycomyces lechevalierae; assembly: GCF_027622945.1. GTDB lineage: Bacteria > Actinomycetota > Actinomycetes > Mycobacteriales > Micromonosporaceae > Glycomyces > Glycomyces rutgersensis. The sequence goes on from NZ_JAPZVQ010000024.1 coordinate 46,953, forward strand.
TCGTCCTGCCCTTCGTCTTCCTCAGCACCCGCCGCGCCATCCGCCGCAAAGGACGCCCCGAAGACCCCGCCGACCCCGTCCGCCTCGGCACCGCCGCCGACCGCCTCGCCACCGCCGTCCGCGACCAGTGGCACAGCGAGGCCACCCTCCTCAAACTCAACCGCGCCAAAGACCGCATCGACCTCGATTGGGAACCCGCCGCCGGACGCCGCGCCCCCGGCGGCCGCCGCAAGCGCACCCTCAACCAACTCCCCGGCCTCTTCGACGACCTCGCCGCGAACGGCGGCTCACCCCGCCTCGTGATCCTCGGCAGCCCCGAGAGCGGCAAGAGCGCCAGCCTCGTCCACCTCACCCTCGAACTGCTCAAGACCCGCGGACCCGGCGCCGAACGCGTCCCCGTCCTCTTCACCCTCGCCGACTGGAACACCCCCGACAGCTTCGAGGACTGGCTCATCGACCGCCTCACCGACCAGCACCCCTGGCTCACCGCCGAGGACTACGGCCCCGACCTCCCCGCCCTCCTCATCCGCGGCGGCTACATCCTCCCCGTCCTCGACTCCTTCGACGAGATCAGCGTCAAGGCCGCCGAACCCGATCCCGCCACCGACACCTCGCTCGAGATGCGCGAGCACCTCATCGCCTCCATCAACGAGACCGCCCTCGAACTCCCCGGCCTCATCCTCTCCTCCCGCATCGCCGAATACCTCGAAGCCGAAGGCCGCGGCGACGCCCTCGACGACGCCATCGCCATCGAACTCAAACCCCTCACCGCCAAGCAGATCCGCGCCTACCTCGAACGCGTCATCCCCGAATCCGCACGCGGCGAATGGAAACCCGTCGTCAACGCCCTCGGCGGCGGACCGTTCCGCCGCCGCAACCCCGCTCTCCTCGCCCTCGCCTCCCCGCTCGTCCTCTCCCTCACCATCGAGATCATCGCCAAGACCGACCTGAAACCCGCCGCCCTCACCGACCGCGACCGCTTCCCCGACGCCGAAGCCGTCACCGCCTACGTCCTGCGCAGATTCGCGCCCACCCGCTTCAAGCAGAGCCCCAGCAAGATCGAACGCGGCAAAGGCCGCCTCGCCCGCGGCGACGCCATGCACTGGCTCCAATACCTCGCCGAGCACACCCGCAACGGCGACACCTGGGACGCCATCCGCTGGTGGGAACTCTCCCTCCTCGCCCGCACCCCCACCCGCATCGCCGCCGGCGCCATCGGTTTCATCCTCAGCCTCGCCGCCGTCGGCCTCGGCGGCCGCATCGGCTTCGAACAGGCCGGACTCAGCCCCGCCCACGCCTGGCTCGTCGGCGGCCTCCTCGGCCTCCTCGCCGCCTGCCTCCTCGGCTACTTCTGCTACCGCAACCTCCCGCCGCTCCCCGCCGAGACCCAGGTCCGCACCGACGGCAAGCAGCTCATGGTCGCCCTCAAGAGCGGCGTGCCGATCTTCCTCTTCGCCACGGTCGCCGGCGTCGCCATGTTCGGCCCCGAACGCGGCCCCCTCATCGGCTTCGGCTTCGCCCTCCCCATCGGCTCCATGTACGCCCTCGTCACCCCCGACCCCGCCGCCCGAGCCACCAACCCGCGCCTGCTCCTGCGCCGCGATCTGCGCGTCGGCTACGTCTTCGGCACCGCCTACGCCATCCCCGCCTTCGTCGTCGGCTACGTCGTCACCGACCAGGTCTGGCTCAGTGCCGCCTTCGCCCTCTCCTGCGCCCTCGCGGGAGCGCTGCTCTACGGCGCCCAATGGGCCCTCGCCCTGCGCGGCGGCAAGGCCGGGGCCGTCGCCTTCGTCCACCTCGCGCTGGCGATCCTCGTGCTCGCGCCGAAGCACCACCTGCCGCGCCGGGTCATGCACCTGCTCGAGGAGGCCCACAAATGCGGCATCCTGCGGCGGCAGGCGGGCGGCACCTACGAGTTCCGCCACGCGAACATCGCCGCCGCCGTGGCCCGCTGGAGCGGCGACCGCGAACTCGAGCGGAGCTAGCCCTTCCACGTCCCGGTGTCGAACCGGAACGACCGGAGCCGTTGGCGCACATCGAGACCGGCGGTCGAAACGCCCAAGGCCCGCAGGTATGCCGTCGCGCGTTCGAGGCCGCGCGGTACGCGCGCGCCCTCGCGCGGGAACGGCAGGATCCGCGAGGCGACCGGTTCTGACGGCGTTTCCCGCAGCCCGCGCAGTTTCCGCTCGGCGGCCTCGCGCCACAGCGCCGCCCAACCTCCTTCGGGGCGAACGACGTCGGCCTCCGCGAGCCCGAGGTGCTCGGCCCACAGCCGCCGCCGCAGTCCCGCACCGAGATCACGGACGGCCGCGCCGTCCGTACCTTCGAAGTCGGCGATGGACAGGTCGACCTCGGTGGCGCGCACCAGCTCCGGGGCCTCGGGCCCGAACGCGCCGGTGAGCCGGCCGGCCCAGCGGACGGGGAGCGAGGCCCGGCGGCGGTGGTCGGAGGCGAGCGTCGAGAGGCCGTCCAAGTTCGCCGAACCCACGGTCACCCACCGGTCGTCCACGATCGCGACCTTCGAGTGGATGTGCGTGCGGATGATCGACCGGCCCTCGTGGCTCCAGGCCGTGTACACGCCGACCTGTTCGGCCGCACCGGCTCCGAGCGCGCCCGACCAGAGCCGTTCAAGCGCTTCGGCCTGCCAGCGCGGGTAGCCGGGGATGTCCGGGCGGCTGTTGAGGAGCGCGATCACCTGGAGGCGCGGGCGGAGGCGCAGCGCGGCGACGAGGTCGTCCACGATCGCGGTCGAGGTGAGGTACTGGTTCTCGAGGTAGACGAAGTCCTCGGCCTCGGCGAGGGCCTGCCGGTAGGACTCGAGGACGCCCGTCTCACCTTGGGGTGCTTCGGGAAAGCGGCCGCCGTGGAGGGTGCGCACCACCTGCACCGGGACCGCGCCGGTGGCCTCGTCGGGCTTGCGCTCGGGGAGGTCGGCGGGTCCGCAGTGGTCCCAGTGGAGCCGGAACACGGCGTCGAGGTCGGTGGCGGCGGGGCCGGTGACGCGGGCGGAGACGTCGTGGTTCGGGGCGAGTATCGAACTGCGCCAGCGGAGGTGCCCGCGGCGCGGGTCGTCCACGGCGTGTCCGGAATCGTCGAAGTACTCCTGGGCGAAGATCGAGCCGATGGAGTACGCGGTCGCGTCGTCGATGATGAAGAGCTTCGCGTGGATCGGGGCGGCCTGCGGTGTCGTGAAGCGCCGCAGGTGGATGCGCCCGGTGTCGTCGTGTCGCGCGAAGTACCGCTCAGCGACTCGGGCGGTGTTGGCGGGGGACCAGCGGGGCCGCACATCGTTGAGCAGCACGTCCACCGAGGCCCCGCGTCTCGCGGCGGTCAGGAGCGCGGTTTCGAGCCGGACGCCGCCCGGCGCGCCGGGGCGACCCTCGAGGTCTCCGGCGAAGCCCATTCGGACATGCGGCAGGTCGAGCATGAACAGCATGCAGCGCACGGAGGTCCGCGCGTTCTCGACGTCTTCGGCGAGGCGTCCCCAGGCGGCCTCGTTGTCGATCAGGAACTCGACGGTGTTGCCGCGGCTCGGGCGCGGCCCCTGTGCGACCGCCTCGGTCATGCCGTGGTCGTCCCGGGTGCCGCCCACAGGCCGCGGCAGCGCCAGGCGATGAAGGAGGCGATGGCCGCGGCGACGATCCCCCCGGCGAGGTCGGCCAGGTAGTGCTGGTGCACGAACACTGTGGACATGACCACGAGCGCACACCATGCGGTGCAGACGATTCCGGCGCGGCCGCCGAAGCGGAGCCAGTGGATCGCGAAGACCGTCGAGAACCCGGTGTGGAGGCTCGGGAAGGCGTTGTAGGGCTCGTCGTTGCCGTAGACGAGCCGCAGGCCGTCCCACAGGAGACCCGTGCCGAGCTCGTCGGGCCGGGGCACGTACGTCTGGGCCGTGAGGTAGACGGCATAGGCGATGAGCAGCAGCACGACCCCCGCGAGCAGGGTGCTCAGCAGCAGGTCGGCGGAGCGCAAGGCGAACACCAGGAAGGTGAGGACCGCGAGCGGGAACACGGACAGGTACGGGATGACGAACGCGGGCACGAGCGGGATGCGCTCGTCGAGGGGCGTGCGCAGCACCATGACCTCGGGGCCGTGGTTGAGCGCGCCGTAGCAGGCGGCCAGGCCGGCGAGGGCGGCCGCGAGGACCAGCGCGGCGATGATCTGGCGCCGGGTCCGGAGGGGGTGTGCGGTCATCCGTTCAGCTTGGCACAGGTCGGCCCGATCCGCCGGTTCCGGTTTCAGCCGAAGGGTTCCATCATGGCGGCGAGTGCGGCGACGGTGTCCCGTCCTTCCACTTGGGAGGCCCATTCCTTCGGCAGGGCCGCGTGGCCGTACGCGGCGCCGTAGAGGTTGCCGAGGATCGCGCCGGTGGAGTCGGAGTCGCCGCTGTGGCTCACGGACGCGGTGAGGCCCTTGCGCACGTCGTCGGTGCCGAGGAAGCAGTAGACGGCGATCGCCAGCGCCTCTTCGGCGATCCAGCCTTCCCCAAGGGGCGCACAGGTATTGGGCCCGGGCGTGACGTTCCCGGCGAGCCGGTAGGCGGCCTGGAGCGCGTCGGCGGTCTCGGAGGGGTCGATGCCGCTGCGCAGGTGCAGCATCGTCGCGGACACGGCCCGCTGCGGCGTCTCGCCGTTCATCAAGTGCGCCACGATCATCGCGAACGCGCCCGCCGAGGCCCCGGCGGTCGGGTGGCCGTGGGTGAGCGCCGAGCACCGTTCGGCCAGCACGAAGGCCGCGTGAGGTCCGAAGTGGAGCCCGAACGGCGCCGAGCGCATGACGGTGCCGCAGCCCTTCGAGTCCGGGTTGACGCCCGGCCGCGCGCCTTCGCGGAGCCCGGACAGGCAGGCGTTCCCCGGTGCGCGGCGCGCATAGAGCCACGGCTCGGCCGCGAGGCCCTGCGCGCCTGCAGGAGGGAGGTATTCCTTCTGTGTCGCATACCAACGCAGATAAGCGCTGCGGACCGACTCGTACTCGTCTCCCGCCGACGCCTCCAGCAGGCCCTCGGCGGTGAACAGGGTCATCTGGGTGTCGTCGGAGATCTGGTTGTAGCGCAGCTCGGTCACCCCGTCGGGCCCGAACGCGGCCTTGATGGAGTCCCAGTGGTCGAACTCGACCTGGTAGCCGAGGGCGTCGCCGACCGCCCCGCCGATGAGGCATCCGAGCACGCGGTCGTACCGCGAGAGCGCTTGAGTCACGCCGGGATTGTATGGCGTCCATGCCGTCACGGTCGCTCTCGGCAGCGGCCCCTTGGCGAAGTGACCGATAACATGCACAATACATCGACAAGTTTCGACCCCCTACATCAGAAACGGGAGGCGATGAAGCCTCCAGCCAGAACGAGAGCGGTGACCGTCGCGGCAGCGGCGCGTCGTTCCTCCTCCCCGGCTGGAAGCAAGCGCGAAGGGGCGGCGTCCCGGGACGCCTGGACCGCGTCGCGTGAGCCCCGCCACTCTCGTTTGCGTTCGAGCGCGCTCGAAGCCATAGCGTTCAGGCCATGCAGCACCTGACCTGGATCATCACCGGAACCACCCGCGGCCTCGGCCGCTCCATCGCCGCCGCCGCGCTCGCGGACGGCCACAACGTGGTCGCGGCGGTCCGCGACCCGGCCCGCATGGCCGACCTCGCCGCCGCCCACCCCGACCGTTTCGCCGCCGTCGCTTACGACGCCACCGACTCCAGCGCCGCCGCCGGCCTCGTGCAGGCCGCACTGGAGCGCTTCGGCCGCATCGACGTCCTCGTCAACAACGCGGGCCGCGCCGTCGTCGGCGCCGTCGAGGAGGTCGACGACGCCCAGCTCCGCGACCTCATGGACCTCCACCTCTTCGGCCCCGCCTCGCTCGTCCGCGCCGCCCTCCCGGCCATGCGCGCCCAAGGCAGCGGCACCATCGTCCAGATGAGCAGCCAGGGCGGCCGCATCTCCTTCCCGGGCGTCTCGGCCTACTCCGCGTCGAAGTTCGCGCTCGAAGGCTGGTCCGAATCCCTTGCGGGCGAAGTGGCCCCGTTCGGCATCCGCGTGATGATCGTCGAACCGAGCCGCTTCCGCACCGGCTTCCACGGCTCGCTCGAGTTCACCGCGACCGCCGACGCCTACGGCGACAACCTCGCCGCCCTCCGCGCGGACATGGCCGGCGTCGACGGCCGCCAGGAAGGCGACCCCGACAAGGCCGCCCGCATCATCGCCGACCTCGTGAACGGCGACGAGCTCCCGCTGCGCCTCCCGCTCGGCGCCGAGGCGATCGAGCGCCTGGGCAACGCCCACCGCGACGGCCTCGCCGAGATCGAACGCCTCGCCGACCTCGCCCGCAGCGCCGACTTCGAGGGTGTGGCGCCCTCGGCCCGCCCGGTCTAGGTTTGCGGCATGGCCACCGACGAACTCCTGACGCGAGCGCTCGAGCTCATCGGCGACGACCCGGTGTCGGTCGAGGCGATCCACCGCCTCACCGACACGGCCGTCACCGCCGAGTCCATGACGATCGCCGAGGTCGCCGACCTGCTCGACATCACCGCCCACACGCTCCGCTACTACGAGCGCGAAGGCCTCGTCGAGGTCGGCCGGGACAGTCTCGGCCACCGCGTCTACGACGCCGCGGCCGTCCGCCGCCTCGTGTTCCTCACACGGATGCGCTTGTCCGGCATGCCGATGCGCGACCTCCAGCACTACATCTCGCTCGTCGACGAAGGAGACGGCACCGTCCCCGAACGCCTCGACATGCTCATCGAGCACCGCGACACCATCCGCCGCCGCATCCGCGAACTCACGCTCTCCCTCGCCGCCACCGAGTTCAAGATCGCCACCTACGGCGGCACCGCGGCGCCGGACTCCATGGACTGAAACGCCGAGCGGCCCC
>NZ_JAPZVQ010000025.1 GCF_027622945.1 Glycomyces lechevalierae
CGCCCCCCGCGCCCCGGGGGGGGGGGCCCCCCGGGGGGGGGGGGGCGGCCGATCGGCTGCGGCTCAGGCGGATTCGACGGGCAGGCCCGCCTCGGTCCAGTCCTGGATGCCCTCCTTGTACTTGCGCACATTGGCGTAGCCCAGGCTCGTCAGCCGCTCGGCGACCTGGCCGCTGTTGGGGCAGGCCTCGTTCGAGCAGTAGGTGACGATCGCGGCATCGCGGTCGGGCAGGAGCTTCGGGGCCTGGGCGTCCACGTCGGCGAGCACGAGCGGGAGGGCCCCGGGCAGGTGCTGCTTGGCGTGGTACTCGCCGCCGAGGGCGTCGATCACGGTCACGGTGCCGTTCGCGATGGCGGTCTGCAGTTCCTCGCGGGTGATGAGCGCGGTCATGGTATCGCCTTCCAAGTAAGTGGACTATAGTCCAGATGTGTACGAGGACGATATTAGCGGACCGCAGTCCGTTTCTGCAACACCCCTTGAGCTGCTGCGCACCCCGCCGCCCAAGGAACGCGCCGACGCGGCCCGCAACCGCGCGGCGATCCTGGACGCGGCCGGCCGGCTCTTCGCCGAGCACGGCGTGGAAGCCGTCTCGATGGACCAGGTCGCGGCCGCCGCCGGAGTCGGCAAGGGCACGCTCTTCCGCCGCTTCGGCGACAAGGCCGGGCTCGCCGCCGCCCTCCTCGACGCGCGCGAACGCGTCCTGCAGGAAGCGGTGCTCAGCGGGCCCGCGCCGCTCGGGCCCGGTGCGCCCGAAGGGGAACGGCTCGTCGCCTTCGCGGACGCCTACCTCGACTACGCGTTCGAGTACCTGCCGCTGGTGCGCATGTCGGAGACCGCGAGCCCGGGCGCGCGCTACCGCATCGGCGCCTACCGCTTCTGGCACCGCCACGTCGTGATCCTGCTGCCGCGCGACGAGGACCCCGAGGCGGACCCCGAGTACACCGCGCACGCCCTGCTCGCGACGCTCGACGCCGAACACCTGACCGCCTTGCTCCCCGACCTGGGGGAGGAGCGGATCAGAACCGGTATCCGTCGAATGTGGACTATCGCTGGTCGGGCCTGAGCGGGCACCCGGTCCCCGCCCGCTCGGCCAGCTCCTCCCGGAGCGCGGCCAGCTCGTCCATCTTCGCGTCCACGATCGCGATCTTCTCCGCGAACATCGCCGAAAGCGCCGCGGCCGAATCGGGCGCCTCGCGCAGTTCCCTGCCGTGCGAAGCGATCTCGGCCAGCGAGAACCCCAGCCGCTGCGCCGTGCGCACATACGCCAGCCACGGCACCGCGTCCGCCGCGAACTCGCGGTAGCCGTTCGGGGAGCGATGTGATCCGAGCAACCCGATCTTCTCGTAGAACCGGATGGCGTCCCTGCTCAGACCCGATCGCTCCGCGAGTTCACCGATGCGCACGCCGCCTCCCCGCTCTGCTCGACTTGACCTTGGAGTGCACTCCACCGTTTACGGTAAGCCGTCCCCGACACCCGCACGAACGGAGTCCCCCATGACGGCCGCGACCCTCACGCCCGCAACACAACCCGCCTACCTGCGCCTCGTGCGCGCCAGCGCGGTCTACGACCTCGTCGTCACCGCCGGCTTCGCCACCCCCTGGACCTTCGCGCTCCTGCACACCGCGCTCGACGCCGCGAGCGGCGCGCTCGGCCTGCGCGGCTTCCCCGAACTCGACCTCATGCAGGTCTTCTACGCCAACCTCATGGGCTCGGTCGTCGTGGTCTGGTCCCTGCTGCGACTCGTTCGGCCCCAAGTGATCCACGGCCTCTTCGACGGCATCGCGCGCGTCCTGTTCACCGCCTCGATGATCTCCGCGCTCGCGCACGGCGGCCCGGAGATCCTCTGGGGCTTCCTGGTCGTCGAAGCCGCCTGGGGCGCCGCGCAGCTCGGCCTGTGGCCGCGCGCCCGCCGGGCCTGACCGGTCAGTCCTCCGGCGGCAGCGGCTCGAGCACCCGGTTGTGATGGCGCTGGAACACCATCGACGTCTGGAACCGCGCCACCTCCGGCCGTGTGCCGAGCCGGTCCACGAGGAACGCGTGCAGCCGCTCCACGTCCCGCACCGCCACATGGATCACGATGTCGCTGCCGCCGGAGACCACGAACAGCGACACCACCTCCGGCCACGAGCCCACGGTCTCCCGGAACGACTCGTACGAGGACCGCTGGTGCTGGCGCAACTGCACCGACACCAGCGCCTCGGCGCGCCGCCCCAGCGCCGCCAGGTCCACATCCGCCCCGTACCCGCGGATCACGCCGCGCTTCGTCAACGCCCGCACCCGTTCCAGCGCGGTCGACGGCGCGACCCCGAGCCGGCGGGCCAGCTCCCGGTTCGACAGCCGCGCATCCGACTGGAGCAACCGCACGATCGACACGTCAAGTTCGTCCATCCGCGGATTATCCCGCCGATTCCGAGCAGACGTTCGGCGCGGGCCCCGAATCGCCGAACGCACGAATAGCGTTGCCCCACATGAACGCCCGCACCACCCACGCCGGCTCCCTCGGGACCGCGCGCGGCACCGCCCTCTACCTCGGCGCCATCCTCGGACCCGGCGTCCTCGCCCTCCCCGGGCTCGCCGCGCAGGCCGCCGGACCCGCCGCCCTCATCGCCTGGACCGCGCTCCTCGTCCTCTCGATCCCCGTCGCCGCCACCTTCGCCGCGCTCGCCGCCCAACGCCCCGACGCGGGCGGCGTCGCCACGTTCACCCGCGCGGCGTTCGGCGACCGCGCCGCCGCCGTCTGCGGCTGGTGGTTCTACAGCGTCATCCCCGTCGGCGCCAGCTCGGCCGCCCTCGTGGGCGCGGCCTACATCGCCGACGCCGCCGGGCTCGGCCGCACCGCCGTCACCGCCATCGCCGCGGCCCTCCTCGCGACCGCGTTCGCCGCCAACCACATCGGCCTGCGCCTCTCCGGCGGGGCGCAGCTCGTCCTCATGGGACTCCTCATCGCGCTCCTCGCCGCCGCGTGCATCGCCGCCCTCCCGCATTTCGACCCGGCCAACCTGCGGCCGTTCGCACCCCACGGCGTCGCGGGCGTCTTCTCCGCCGCCGCCGTCCTCTTCTACGCCTTCTCCGGCTGGGAGGCCGCGAGCCACCTCTCCGGCGAGTTCACCGACCCCGCAAGGCAACTGCGCCGCGTGACGGCCCTCGCGCTGGCGACCGTGGCCGCGGTCTACCTCGCGCTCGCGACCGCAACGGCGGGCGTGCTCGGCGGCGGCGCGGCGGTAGCGGCCGTGCCGCTCACGGACCTGCTGGGGTACGGGTTCGGTCCGGCGGCCGCGCCGCTCACGGCCGCGTGCGCGGCGCTGCTGAGCTTGGGCGCCATGAACACCTTCATCGCGGGCGCGTCCCGGCTCGGCGCGGCGCTCGCCCGTGACGGCGCGATGCCCGCGCCGCTCGCGAAGGGCCACGAGCCGGGCCGGACGCCCCACCGCAGCCTCGCGGTGCTCGCGGTCCTCACCGGGACCGCGTTCGCCGGGGCGACCTGGTTCGGGCTCGGGCTCGACGTGCAGATGCGCGCGACCTCGGCGGTGCTCGCGGGGGTCACGGTCCTGGCGTGCGCGGCGGCCGTGCGGCTGCTGGCCGGCCGGGCCCGCCTGTGGGCGCTGCTCGCGACCGCCTGCACGGCGGCCATCGGCACGGCCCTGTCCTGGTATCTGCTGCTGCCCTTGGGGATCGCGGTGCTCGCCCTCGTCTACCTGCGCGGGAGGCAGCAGCGCCCCCTGCCGCGCCCGGTCGGGGCGCGGCAGGAGGCGTTATCTGGTTTCCTTGCGGCTCAGCGGAAGTCGGCGGCGTGGTCGACGGTCCAGTCCGCGTAGGTGCGGGCCGGGCGGCCGGTGACGGCCTCCGAGGTGGGGCCCCAGAGCTCGGTCGAGCCGGAGGCGAGCATGTCGAGCACCGGTTCGGGAATGAACTTCGCGGCGACCGCGCGCGGCAGCTCCTCGACGGTGAGCTCGCGGCCGATGGCCTCGCCGATCAGCTCGACCTGGCGGCGCTGGGTGAGGTGGCCGGGGCCGTCGATCACGTAGGTGCGGCCTTCGTGGCCGTCCTCGGTGAGGGCGGCGTAGGCGACCTCGGCGATGTCGCGCTCGTGCACGGGGTTGACCGGCGCGTCCGGGTAGGGCAGGCGCACCACGCCTTCGGCGCGGATCGAGTCGGCCCACCACAGGGAGTTGGTGGCGAACATGGCGGGGCGGACGAAGGTCCACGGGATGCCGGAGGCCTCGAGGGCCTGCTCGACGTCGAGGTGCACGCGGCCGATCTGGTTCTCCGGGTCGGCCGAGGCGGCCGAGGAGAGGAGCACGACGTGCTTCACGCCGGCCTCCTGCGCGGCGGTGATGAACGCGTCGATGCCTTCGTGGGCGGCGTACAGGAAGACCTTCGCGACGCCTTCCAAAGCGGGCGCGAGGGTCTCGGGGGCGGTGAAGTCGACCCGCACCGGCTCGACAGTGCCTCCTTTACCCCCCGCCGGGAGGTCGGTCGCGCCGGGGACGCGGCTGGCGGCGCGCACGGGCGTGCCGGCCTCCAGCAGCTGGGCGATGACGTTGCGGGCGATGGCGCCGCGGGCGCCGGTAACCAGGACGGTCATGATTCGGTGTTCCTTTCAGGGTGGTGTTCGGTGTTCTCGGCGAGCCTCGCGAGGATGCGAGACAGGGTGTCGCCGTAGCGGGTTTCGAATTCGGGATCGTCGATGTCGACGCCGAAGAGGCGTCTTGCGGTGCCGCGGAAGATGACCGGGGCGAGCGTCATGCCCATCATCGCGATCTGCACGGCGGCCGGGTCCAGGTCGGCGGCGATCTCGCCGCGCCGCTGGCGTTCGCGCATCTCCTCGATGTCGCGTTCGGCGTCCTCTTGGGACTCCTCCTCGGGGAGGTCCCCGCTGAGGGCCTGCCACATGGCGAGCCGGCCGATGCGGGGGTCCTTGAGACTGTCGCGCAGGTACCAGCGCATGACGTCCTGCGCGGGCACGTCCGGGCCGGCCTGGTCGCGCTCGTCGTCGAGCCATTCGCGCTGCATCGCGCGGTACAGGCCCTCTTTGCCGCCGAAGTAGTAGCTGATGAGCTGCTTGTTGACGCCGGCGCGGGCGGCGATCTCGCCGACGCGGGCGCCGTCGTAGCCGTTGGCGGCGAACTCGGTCAGCGCCGCGTCCTTCAGCTTCCGCTTGGTGCGCTTGGCGTCCCGCACCCGCTCAGCGGATTCGGGGGAGCGCCGGCCGGGCGTCTTCGGTTCCATGCCGTAGACGCTACCAGTTAATCAACCAGATGGATAATTGAATTATCTGTGAGGATGATTACCTCCGGCGGCAAGGCCGCCCGTCGCCGCGCTACCCGGGCAGGTCCCCGGTGAAGGCGGTCTGGAAGAAGAGGTGCTTGTCCATGTGCGCCACGTACTTCGGGTCGGCGGCCTCGACGGTGAAGTGGGCCTTCTCGCCGCCGGGGCCGTTCTCGATGGCGAAGGACGTGACGATGGCGGTGGCGCGGCGGCGGAACGCGTCGCACTGCGGCTTGAGGACGAGGTACCGGTAGCCGTTCGAGCGGCCGCTGGAGCCGTCGAGGCGGTCGGCGTAGAGTTCGGCGGCCTTCACCTTGGGGCGCACGGGCTCCTTGGTGGCGGCGTCGAGGAGGTGGCCTTCGTCGTCGGTCCACACCTGCTTGCCGAGGAACAGCTCGAAGCACTCTTCGAACTCCTTGGCGGTGCCCGGGTCGAGCGCCATCGTGCCGAAGCCCTGGAACCAGGCGTCCATGAGCAGCTGCAGTCCGAACTCGACCCCCCGCGGGAACCCGGCGCCCCCGCCGAGGCGGGCGGTGAGCTGGCCGTCGACCTTGGTTCCCTCACGGCCCCAGGTCAACACCTCGAAGATGGTCGTCATGGCGCGAATCATATCCAGTGGGGGCAAACCCGTCATCAAGCGCTACCGCATGGTTACTCACGGGTAGCTTCGGCGGGTGCGCGGCGGGCGCGCGGCGGGGAGGGCCGCGGCCCTCCCCGGATTCCCCTGCGGCTCAGCCCCAGTTGTCGATGTGCACGTCGTGCGGCCACGGCGCTCCTGCGCCGGTCTCCAAGTACTGCTTGAGGCTCATCAGGAACGAGCCCCACTTGGTGGAGCAGTGGTGCATGAACTCGACCGGTTCGCGCCACCCTTCGTGCTTGAACAGCACGACCGTGTGGTCGCCCTCGGTCTTCAGGTCCCAGTGGATCTTGGTCCCGATCCACTCGGGCGCGCTGCCGCCCACGACCTCCCAGAGGACGCGCTCGCCCTTGTCGAGCTCGGTGACCTCCATCTCGAAGTCGCCGTTCTCGAACTTGAACGAGATGCGGCCGCCGACGTCGGTCGTGCCGGTCGTGTTCTCAGTCCACCACCGGGAGAGGCCCTCGAGGGTGGCCAGGGCGTCGTAGGTCTGCTCGGGACTGGCGTCCTTGGCGGCGATGCGGTGCACAATGTCGACCATGGGGTGGTCTCCTTCTACTCTTCGTTCTCGGTCTCTTGCTTCTGGCGTTCGATGGTCTCGGCGAGGCGCTTGATGCGCTGCAGCCGGGAGTCCCAGGTGCTGCCGACCTCGTTGAGCTGGGCGACGGCGCGCGCCAGCTGGGTCTCGTCCACCCGGAAGTGCTTCTCGCGGCCCGCGGTCGCGGCGTGCACGAGGCCGACGCGGTCGAGGACGGCGAGGTGCTTGGCGACGGCCTGGCGGGTGACCGGCAGGTGGTCGCTGAGGCTGGTGGCCGTGCCGCTGCCCTCGCTGAGCAGCAGGTCGAGCATGCGGCGGCGGGTCGGGTCGCCGATCGCCGACCACAGGTCGTCGTCGACCGCGGTGCTCATCGGCCCGCCCCCACCTTCTCCGCGTACGGGGCCAGGCGCGGGATGAAGTAGTCCCAGCCGTTGACGTGGTCGGCGTACTCGGCGGCGACCTTGGCCTCGGCCCAGCCGCGTTCGCGGAAGCCGGTCTCGGTCATCTTGAGGAGCGTGCCGGTGCCGGCGGGCTCGAGTTCGAAGACGACGAGGTACGAGTTGCCGAGGACGGCCCGCTCGCCTTCGGGGTGCGTCCACCGGAACGAGAAGTGCCGGGGCGGCATCGCGTCCACCACGGTGAACTGCTCCCACGTGATCCCTTCGGCGCTCTTGCCGAAGCCGATGCGGCCGTTCCCGTCGGGCGAGAGCTCCGCCTCGTCGGGCCACCACTCCTTGAGGTGCTCGGGACTGCTCACCACGTCGAAGACGACCTCCGGGGAGGCCTCGATGCGGATCTCCCGCTCGATCGATCCGAGTTCCATGACTCCACCTTTCGCAACGTTTGGTTGCACATCACGCTACCGCAATCCGCGAGAACGTGCAACCTTTCGTTGCTAAAAGGTGGTCAGGGACGTTGCGCGGCCGGCGCCGTCCAGCTGTCGAGGAGGCGCAGCGCCTCGGCGCTCGGCGAGGCCGGTTCGACGTTGTAGACGCAGAGGGTCTGGTCCGGGTCGTCGGGGAACTCCAGCGACTCGTACGCGAACTCAATCTCGCCCACGACCGGGTGCCGGTACGCCTTCTTCCCGTGCGTGCGACGCAGCACCTGGTGGTGGTTCCACCAGCCGCTGAACTCGGGGCAGCCGAGGGTCAGCTCGCCCACGAGGTCCGCGAGCTGGCGGTCGTCGGGGTGGCGGCCGGCGTCGAAGCGCAGCACCGCGACCGAGTCGCGCGCCGCAACCTCCCAGTCCACGACCCGCTCCCGCGCCTCGGGGTCGAGCAGGTACCAGCGGGCGAGGTTCCGCCGCTTCGCGGGCAGCGCGTCGAAGTCGGTGATCACGGCCCGTGCGAGCCTGTTCGTCGCGAGCACGTCCATGCGCCGGCCGATGATGAACGCGGGCACCGACTCCAGGCTCTGCAGCGTCAGGTGCAGGCCCGGCCGCACCCGCTGGGCCGCGATCGGGCCGCGCTTGCGCGGAGCGGTACGCCGCCCGGCCAGGTCCTGCAGGTGCTCGCGCTCGGACGGGTCAAGCCGCAGTGCCTCGGCCAGCGCCTCCAGGACTTCCGGCGAGGGGTTCCCGGCGCGGCCCTGCTCGAGGCGGGTGTAGTACTCGACGCTCATGTTGGCCAGCCGCGCGACCTCGTCGCGGCGCAGTCCCGGGACGCGGCGGATCCGCCCGTCGTCCGGCAGGCCCGCGTCGCCCGGGCTCACGCGCGCCCGCCGGCTGCGGAGGAAGTCCGAGATCTCGCTGCGTGGGTCCATGCGGTCAATCCTGCCCCAGTCGCCGCCCCGGGGGCGGTGCAAGGGTGGTCCTGGCGGTACCAGTCACGAGAGGGCGTTCTTAGGGCCGTTCCGGCGCCCCGATCGGTGTTGTAGTTGTCCACGGGACGGAGCAACCGCCCTGAACGCCAAGCACACCGAAGGAACGCAATGTCCACTGTGAACACCGCCCTGCCGCTCGCGAACCGCGTCGCCGTCATCACCGGCGCCTCCAGCGGCATCGGCGAGGCCACCGCCGAACTCCTCGCCGAACGCGGCGCGAAGGTCGCCCTCCTGGCCCGCCGCGCCGACCGGCTCGCCGAACTCGCCGCCCGCATCGAAAAGAACGGCGGCACCGTCCTCGCGATCCCGGTCGACGTCACCGACGCCGCCGCGCTCGAAGCGGCCGCCGCCCGCGTGGAGGCCGAACTCGGCACCGCCGACCTGCTGTTCAACAACGCCGGGGTCATGCTGCCCTCGCCGGTCGTCGAGCTCCGCACCGACCAGTGGAGCCGCCAGATCGACATCAACATCGGCGGCCTCATGAACGCGATCGGCGCCTTCACCCCGCAACTGGTGCGGGCCGCCGCGGAGAAGGGCGTCGCCGACCTGGTCAACACCTCCTCGATCGCCGCGCAGAACATCTTCGAGAACTTCGCGGTCTACACCGGGTCGAAGGCCTTCGTCTCGCACGCCTCCCGCAACCTGCGCACCGAGTTCGGCGCCAAGAACGTGCGGGTCGCGGTCATCGAACCGGGGATCGTGAAGACCGAACTCCAGGGCCACGTCACCGACCCGGGCGCGACCGCCTGGCTCGACGAGACCCTGGCGACCCAGGAGGTCCTTGAGCCCTCGGACGTGGCCGAGGCCGTGGCGTTCCTCGCACAGCAGCCCGCCCGCGTCAACTTCCAGCAGCTCACCATCATGCCCACCTTCCAGCAGAACTAGACCGTGGACGGGCACCGCGCCGCGCCCCGCCGGGCGGCCGTCCCCGCGACGACCGCTCACAAACGGGCGCGGCGCCCCCGGCCCGCGTGGCAGGATTGCCGTTTGGGTACACCAGCAGGACGCCACGCGTCCCGGTAATCACACAGCACGGAGGTTCGACATGGCCAAGCTCGGCAGGACTGACATCGAGATCTACCCTCTTGTCCTGGGCACCAACACCTTCGGTTGGAACACCGAGGAGGCCGAGGCGCACGCCGTCCTCGACGCGTTCACCGCCGCCGGCGGGAACCTCATCGACACCGCCGACGTGTACTCGGCCTGGGCCCCCGGCAACGTGGGCGGCGAATCCGAGACCGTCATCGGCACCTGGCTCGCCAAGCACCGCGACACGCAGGCCATGGTCGCCACCAAGGTCTCCCAGCACCCCGAGTTCAAGGGCCTCACCGCCGCGAACATCCGGGCCGCCGCCGAGGCCTCCCTCAAGCGCCTCGGCACCGAGGTGATCGACCTCTACTACGCGCACTTCGACGACGAGGAGACGCCGCTCGAGGAGACCGTGGGCGCCTTCAACGACCTCGCCAACGAGGGCACGATCCGCCACATCGGCATCTCCAACTACAGCCCCGAGCGCGTGCGCGAATGGCTCGACATCACCGAGCGCCACGGCTACGCCCGCCCGGTCGCCTTGCAGCCCAAGTACAGCCTCGTCAGCCGCAGCACGTTTGAGCCGGGCCTGCGCGACCTCGCCGTGGCCGAGGACCTGAGCGCGTTGCCGTACCACGCGCTGGCCTCGGGCTTCCTCACCGGCAAGTACCGGACCGAGGCGGACCTCAAGCAGAGCATCCGAGGAGACTCGGCCGCGAGGCACCTCAACCCGTCCGGCCTCGCGATCATCGAGAAGCTCGACCAGATCGCCCAGGCCCGCGGCGTCGCGATCGCGTCGGTCGCCTTGGCGTGGACGCGGACCCGCCCCGGCATCGCCGCGCCGATCGCGGGCGCCCGCACCGCCGACCAGCTCGGCCCGCTCCTGGCCTCGGCCGAACTGGAGCTGACCCGTGACGAGGCGGACGAGCTCACCGCGCTCTCGGACGTCATCGGCGCCTAAGGGATCGCGAACGGGGCGGGCGGGTCTTCACGACCCTCCCGCCCCTTCCTTATCCGGAGACCCTGAGGCCCTTACCGTCGTCCGGGGGATGAGGCCTTACTTGCGGCGGCAGGTGTCGTACCCGCCGTCGTAGATCCGGCCCCACGAGACGCGCGCGGACTGGAGGAGCCCCTCGAGGTCGTCGACGCCGTGCGCGCGCTGCTGGGCGACGAGGATCCCGGCGGCGGCGAGCGTGTCCGAGGCGGCCTCGTGGTGGCGGGTGAGGTCGACGCCCGCGGCGGCGGCCACGTCGGGCAGCCGGTAGGAGGGCATCGGCCAGGTCTGCTTGGCGATGACCATGGTGCAGGCGTAGCGCATCGCGGGCCAGGGGAGGTCGGCGGCGGTGTTGGCGGCCCGGATGACCGAGGTGTCGAACGAGGCGTTGTGGGCGACGAGCGGGTCGTCGCCCACGAACTCGCTCAGCCGCGCCCACACCTTCGGCCACCGGGGCGCACCGACCACATCGGACGCCTGGATGCCGTGGATCTGCGTGTTGCGGTACTCGAACCGGTCGTGCCCGGCGGGCGGGCGGATGAGGGTCGCGAAGCGGTCGACGACCTCCTCGCCCTTGACCCGGGCCACCGCCACCGAGCAGGCGCTCGCCCTGCTGCCGTTGGCGGTCTCGAAGTCGATCGCCACCCAAGAGTCCATCTGCCGCCCTTCGCCGCCCAACGAGCCCGAAGGTTAGCAGGACCCCTGGCCTTCCTCGGCCCGGCGGCGGGCGTCAGCCGAGGACGTTGAAGACCGCCTCGGCGCGGTCGCGCTTGCTGAACAGCTCCCACGCGGTGTCGGCGATGGCGTCCGGGTCGAGTGTGGCGATCGCGATGTCCCCGAACATTTTCGGGTCGGCGGTCACGGCCTTGTGGATGTCGCCGCGTTCGATGAGGCCGCCGATGGTGAGCGCCCCGGCGTAGACGCCCCGCCCGGCCAGGCCGGCGTTGAGGGTGAGGGCGTAGTTCCTGAGGGCGGCGGACATGACCGCGAGCGCGCCGAGGGTCGGCATCGGCACGACGGAGCTGAGCCCGCCGGCGAACAGGAGCCCGCCGGAGCCGCGCTCGAGCATGCCCGGCAGGACCTTCGCGACCGCGTCCACGGCCGGGTACATGATCCCCATCGCCGCGCGCACGCCGTCCGAGTCGGCCTCGTCGATCGGCCCGGGCATCGGCCCGTCCATCGCCGCGGGCCCGTAGTACGCGAGGTCGACGCCGCCGAAGCGGGCGGTGATCTCGTCGAGCACGGCCTCGAGCCGGGCCTTGTCGTTGAGGTCGGCGGTGAACGCCGCCGCCTCGATCCCGGCCTCGGCGAGCGAGGCGAGGTAGTCCGCGTGACGGGTGTCGCTGCGGGAGACGAGCGCGACCCGGTAGCCCTCGCGGCCGAAGCGGTGCGCGATGGACATGCCGAGGCCGGGTCCGGCTCCGAGGACGACGGCGGTCTGGTTGCTGGGCATGGTGGTTCCCTTCCCGAGACTAATTTGAGGGTGCCCTCAAGTTATGAGCCGACGGTACCACAACTTGAGGGTGCCCTCGACTTCGTATGATGGGGGTATGCCCGCTGAGACCCGATCCCGCCGCTCCGACGCCCTGCGCAACCGGGACCGGCTCCTGGCCGCCGCCGCCGAACTCTTCGCCGAACGCGGCCTCGAAGTGCCGCTCGACGAGATCGCACGCACCGCCGGCGTCAGCATCGGGACGCTCTACAACCACTTCCCGACCCGCGACGACCTCTACAACGCGATCATCCCCGCGCGCCTCGGCGCCCTCGACCAGATCGTCGCCCGCGCCCTCGCGACCGACGACCCCTGGGACGGCTTCGTCGCCTACCTCGAAGGCGTGTTCGGACTCCAGGCCAAGGACCGCAGCCTCAACGACGCGATCGCCCGCCGCCGCCCCGCCAGCGCCGAGATCGCCGAAGTCTGCTCCCGCAACGTCGACCAGGTCCTCAAGCTCATCGCCCGCGCCAAAGCCAGCGGGGACCTCCGCGAGGACTTCCAGCCCATGGACCTCGCCATGCTCGGCGCGGCGATCTCCCAGGTCATCCACGAATCGGGGGACTGGCGGCGCTTCCTCGACCTCCACCTCACAGGCCTGCGCGCGAACGGCTGACACGACGAAGGGGCCCTTACCGCCGAACGGCGGTAAGGGCCCCTCACTCTCGATCCCTTAGACGGCCGGAGCCTTCGCGAAGACCTCGATCTCGCTGAGGATGATCCAGCCGACCGTGCCGCCCGACCCGGCGGTCATGGCCACCCGGACCGCCGAGGTCTCGGCGTTCACCGCGACGTCGATGACCGGCGCCTCACCGGTCGGCACGTCCACGACGTCACCGGCGTTCTGCCAGTTGCCCTCCGAGTCCAGGTACTGCACCTGCAGCGTGTCCGCGTAGCTGTTGCGGCCGCCGTCGCTCCAGAAGTGCGACACCACGCGGGTCACGTCGCGCGCCTCCGGCAGGGTCACGGTGATCGTGTCCTCGGTGTTGAACGGACCCGACTTCCAGTTCGACCAGCCCTTGTCCGTCAGGTTCCCGTTGCGCAGGGCCTCGGTCGAATAGCCCGGCTCGGTGTACGTCGCCGAGGTCGTCACGCCGTCCTCCAGCGCCACGTTGACCTCGATCGGGTCGGTCACCTCGACATCGATCTGGGCCGGAAGCTCGGTCCCGTCGATCAGGGTCGCGGTGCCGCCCAACGTGACCGTTCCGTAGTCGTCGAAGGCGCCGGCGGGCGGCTCCTCCCACACCACCGGCACCGTGGCCTGCGTGCCCCGGCTGCCGATCGCGGTCACCGTGTCCGGCAGGTGCGGCGTGAAGCCCGGGTAGGTCTTCGCGGAGGCCGGCGCCGTCTTGCTGAACGTGTCCACGCTGACCTTCGCCTTGGCGCGGAACGTGTTCCCGAGCGCGTCGGTCGCCGTGCCCTTCACGGTCACGGTCCCAGGCCGGTTCCACTTCGAGTCGTCCGGCATGTCCCACTCGACCGGCAGCGCCCCGCGCTGCCCGTCGCGGTAGATCCCGGCCACCGTGTCCGGCAGCTCCGGCGTGTAACCCGGGACGGTGTAGGACTGCACGGTCGCGGTGCCCAGCACCGTCTCGTCGATCAGCGTCCAGCGCTGGTTGCTCGCCGAGGTGGGCGTGTAGGTCTGCACCGGCGAACCGTCCGCGGTCGCCTCGCCCCACACGTCGAGCACCAGGCCGGTGCCGACGTTCACCGGCACGTACGTGCCGTCGCCGGTGGTGGACAGGAACCATTGGGCCGCAGGCGAAGGGTCGCCGTCGGCCGCTTCGAGCACGGCCTTCCCGTCGGCCACCGCCAAGCGGGTCCCCGTGTCGGCGTTGACGATCGCGTACTGCTCGCGGTTCGAGTAGCCGTCGGTGAGCTGGTCGATCTCCCAGAGCTGCGCGGCGCTCGACGCGTCGTCGGTCTGGAGCACGATGCCCGTGCCATCCTCGGACGGCGCGATCGACTTGCCGCTCTGCACGCCGTCGAAGCGGTACGTGTGGTGCCGCTGCACCATCGCGGCGTCCTCGCTGACGCCCGAGACGCCGTCGATCTTGAAGGTCGTCACCGACTTCGCCGGAACGGTCAGTGTCGCGGTCGCACCGTTCACGACCACCGACTGGCCTTCGACCAGGGCGCCGGCGGCGCTCGAGGTCACCGGGGTCACCGTCGCGCCGGAGTCGACCGAACCGAACTTCGACAGGTCCAGGGTCACCTCGACCGCGTCCTCCGAGTTGTTCGTGTACACGGCGACCGCCGCGTCCTCGGAGTCCTTGATAGCAGCCACAGTGGACGCGTTGTCCGTGCCGATCATGTAGTCGCCCGGCTCGATGTAATGCGTGAAGTTCCGGATCGTGTCGTACTTCGTGTTCGTCTCGATCTTGCAGGTCTCGAGGGTGTCCTCGGCCGTGCAGTCGAACGGGAGCTGGATCTCGCCCCAGCTGTGCCCGAGGTTCTTGTCCTCGATCGGCTGCCACAGCACCCACGCCGACGGCTCCAGCTCGCGCAGGTCGTCGGTGATGCGGGTGGCGATGCCCAGGCCGTTCTCCATCGAGGTGTAGTCCTGGCCGTCGGTCCAGGCCCCGCCGACCTCGCTCATCCACAGCGGCTTGTCGCCGGCCTTGGCGAGGTCGCGGACGCTGGTGCGCTGGCCGGTGCCGTAGGTGTGGACGTTCATCTGCCCGACGTTCGCCCGCGATTCCTCGGTGTACGCGTTCCAGTTCGTCGTGAACTTGCCGGGGTTGGTCTCGTCCATCGCCGCGATCACGGTGTCCAGTTCGGACTCCGAGAGCTGCGCGGCGAGCGCGTTGATGACCTGCTGCTGCAGCTCGGGGCCGGCGTGCGCGCCCTCCTGGCCGCCGCCGGTCGGCTGCACGCCGTCCGCGCCGAGCTGGGTGCCCCAGTAGTTCGTGTTGGGCTCGTTGAGCGGGTCCACGGTGTCGAACTGGATGCCGTGCTCGGCCTCGACGTGCTCCATGACCTGGGTCAGGTAGGTGGCGAACTCGTCCACCGAGTCGGCCCGGATCTGGTCGGCGTTCGCGTCGAAGCCGCCCGAGACGTAACCGGAGACGGTCTGGAAGTACGGCGGCGAGTTCGAGAACGCCTCCCAGTGGGTGACGTCGTCCTTGATCTGGTCGATCCACCAGCGCTGGTTCGCGTCGGCGTCCCAGTTCCAGTGCTCGGGGTTCTCGGGGTCCCACCAGTCCTTGTCCTCCTGGGTGGTGCCCTCGGGGGCGGCCCACCAGCCGGGGACGGCGGAGGCGCCGCCGCGCAGGTACTCGTTGTCGATGTTCGGGGCGTTGCCGCCGCCGATGTTGTACCTGGCGATGTTGAGGTTGAGGCCTTCTTCGCCGAAGACCATGTCCACCAGCTGATTGCGGATCTCGTCGGGGTAGCCGCCGGTCGCGTTCGCGAACCAGACGAGGCTCGTGCCCCAGCCTTCGAACTGCTGCCCTTGGTACGAGGGGTCGAGCGTGACGTTCACGGCGGCCGCCGCGCCCTCCTGCGCGCTCGCGCCCGCATTGAGGAGCGGCAGCGCGGAACCGGCGATCACGGCGGCGAGGCCCACCGCACCGGCCGCGGCCAATGGGCGCCTGCGCCTCGGTCGGGGAGATGACATCGTTGTCTCCTTCAAAGGGGGGTGCAATCGAGTGATCTGAATATTCGCACAGAACTCAACGCTTGTGAACACCCTTTGTCTAACGGATTGAAAAACGCTGACCTGGAATCGCTCCCGCGACCTCGAAATGTCGTACCCAAGATGCAGGGTTGATACCGGGGGCCCATCGATGTCCGAAATGCGCAGACGCTCCGTTCATCTTTCGTGACCCGGAAAATGTCGTACCCCTCGGTCAGGGTTCCTGTGCAAAGCGCACGGCTCGCAAGCTTCGCCGTGGCACGGGGTCCAGCGATGTCCGATTTGCGCAGACCCTCCGCTCACATTCGCCGCTCGCCGCCACCCAAGCCGCTCACTCCGTCAGCGGCCGGCGCCTCGCGCTCCTCGCCACCCGCGTGATCGCCAGGATGCTCACGTCGTCGTCCATCCGCGTCGCGAAGCGCGCCGCGTCGTCCCAGACGAACTCGACCAGCCGCCGCGGCGAGGCCGGCACGACCAGCCCGTCCAGGTGGTGCGCGAGCGGATAGTAGTGCCCCTCCTCGTCGCGCGCCTCGACCAGCCCGTCCGAGAACGCCAGCAGCGTGTCCTCCTCGCCGAACGCCACCGAGGCCGTCCCGAGCGGCCGCACCGGCGTCGCCAGCCGCAGCCCCAGCACCGGCGCGGGCTTCAAGTCGATCTCCTCGACCCGCTCGCCCCGCAGCAGCAGCGGCGACGGATGCCCGCACGACAGCAGCCGCACCTCGTCCGACTCGTCCACGAACTCCGCCAGCAGCACCGAGGCGAACAGCTCCGGCACATACCCGTGCGCCGCGTCCTCCAGCATCCGCCGCTCGAGCCGCCACGCGACCCCGCCCAGCTCCGCCTCGTCGAGGATCGCCTCGTGGAACACCGAGAGCAGCATCGAGGCCGTGCCGACCGCGTCGAGCCCGTGGCCCTGCACGTCGCCGAGGATCATCCGCACCCCGAACGGGCTGGGCCGCACGTCGAACAGGTCCCCGCCGATCGTCGCCCCGCGCTGCGCCGAGTGGTACAGCCCCGCGCACGCGAGGTCGTCCACCCGCTCGGGCAGCTCCGGCAGCACCGCCCGCTGCGCCGCCTCCGAGACGCTGAGCATCGTCACGAGGCCGGCCTCGAAGCGCTGGCGGATCCACGAGATGCTCACGGCCGTAGTGAAGATGATCGCGACGACGAGGTCGTCGACGATGTCGAAGCCCTCGGTGATCGGCAGGGGCGCGGCGATGAGGAGGAGCGCGAGCAGGGAGATGCCCGCGGTCCAGGCCGGGCCGAGCACGAACGCGGCGAGGAGCGGCACCACGGTCACCGCGATGCCGGCGTGGAACTGGTCGTCCGAGAAGATCTGGGTGACGACGGCGATCCCGAGCGCTACCAGCGGCAGCAGCCGGACCCACCGCGGAATGGCCGTGCCCGGCCGCAGCTCGCCCGCTCGCGGGACCTGCGCAGCCATGGCCCGAGTCTAGGCCCAGTCGCGGCCGCTACCTGCGATTTCGAACAGGTCGAGGGAAGAATCAGGACGGACGGCGGGCGTCGTACTCGGCGTGCGAGTCGAGCACCTTCGGCATCTCCTCGTAGAGGTGCAGCACGAGCTCGCGCAGGCGCCGTTCGAGCCCCGCGCCGACCTCGGTGAGGCGGTATTCGACGCGCGACGGGTAGCCGTCCTCGGGGGCGAGGCGGTCGACGATGCCGTCGCGTTCGAAGTGCTTGAGGCTCTGCGCGAGGGCCTTCTCGTTGATGCCCTCGATCGACCGCCGGATCTCGCTGAACCGCATCGGGCCCTCATGGAGGGCCAGCAGAATGAGCGTGCCCCAGCGGCCGGTGATGTGGTCGAGGATGACGCGCGACTCGCAGCCCTTGGCCTCCACTGCGAAGCCGGGCACGAGTTCGGTGGGCTGGGTGCTCATGACGCGATGTTACCTCCGCAACAGTACTTTCTAAATGATTGTGCTTTCGTTTCGTAAGTGCAATGGTAGACGCAATCGACAGTCGAAGGAGCAAACAATGATCGTCGTCACCGGTGCCACCGGCCAACTCGGGCAACTCGTCGTCGAAGGCCTCGTCAACGAGGTCCCCGTCGAGCAGATCGCCGTCGTCGTCCGCGACCCCGCCAAGGCCGCCCGCTTCGGCGAGCTCGGCGTCGAGGTCCGCGTCGCCGACTACAACGACCCGGCCACCCTCGCGGACGCCTTCAAAGAGGGCGAGAAGGTCCTGCTCATCTCGGGCAGCGAAGTAGGCCAGCGTGTGCCGCAGCACAAGGCGGTCATCGACGCGGCCAAGAACGCGAACGTCGCGCTCCTCGGCTACACCAGCGTTCTCGGCGGCCCCGCCGCCGACTTCGAGCTCGCCCGCGAGCACCAGATCACCGAGCGGTACCTCATCGACTCCGGCCTGCCGTACGTGCTGCTGCGCAACGGCTGGTACCACGAGAACTACACCGCCGCCCTGGGCCAGGCCGTCGCCAACGGCGGCGTCCTGACCAGCTCCGCCGAGGGCGCGAGGATCGCGAGCGCGACCCGCGCCGACTTCGCGGCGGCGGCGGTCGCCGTGCTCACCACCGAGGGCCACGAGAACCGCGAGTACGAGCTCAGCGGCGACCACGCCTGGACCTACGAGGAGTACGCGGCGGAGGTCTCGCGCCAGCTCGGCGAGGAGATCGGCGTCAACCGCGTCCCGGGCGAGGCGCACCGGGAGATCCTGGTCGGCGCGGGCGTCCCGGACCCGTTCGCGGCGATCCTCGTGGGTGTCGAGGACGCGGTCTCGCGCGGCCTGCTGGCCGTGCAGACCGGCGACCTGGCGAAGCTCATCGGGCGTCCGACGACCCCGATCGCGCACGCGATCACCGAGGGCCTGCAGGCCGCTCGGGCGTAAGACAAGGCGAAACGGCCCGCGGGATCACTCCCGCGGGCCGTTTCGCGTCCCTAGATCTCGATGTGGGAGCCCATGATCACGGTGCGGTCGCGCGGCAGCTTGAAGTGGTCGGCCGCGTCGGCGGTGATGTGGGAGGTCGCGATGAACAGCTTCTTGCGCCAGGTCGCCATGGTCTTCTCGGGGCCGATGCGCAGCTGGATGGTCGAGAGGAAGTACGTGGCGTCCTTGAGCTTGAGCTTGCGGCCCTCGGACTGGCGGGCCTTGACCAGGCGCAGCGCGGCGGGCACGTCCTGGGCCTCCATGTACCCGAAGCGGGCGGTGACGTGGATGATGCCGTCGTGGGTGAGGCCGAGGTCGTCCACGATGACGCGGTCGGCCTCGGGGACGCGCGGCACCGGCTCGGTCTCGACGGAGAGGACCACGATCTGGGCGTGCCGCACGTGGTTGCGCTCCATGTTGGCGCGCATGGCGAGCGGCGCGGTCTCGGAGCCGCGGTTGAGGAAGATCGCGGCGCCTGGGACTTGAGCGACCTTCGGTTCGCCGGCGCTGAGCCGGGCGAGGAAGTCGCGGAGGGCGCCTTCGAGGCGCACGCGCTGGTCGGTGACGATCTCGCGGCCGCGCTGCCAGGTGACCATGACGGCGAACGCGGTGATGCCGATGACCAGCGGCAGCCACGCGCCGTGCACGAGCTTGGTGCTGTTGGCGGCGAGGAACAGCAGGTCGAACGCGAGCAGCAGGCCGCCGCCGATGAAGACGAGCCAGCTCGGTGCGCGCCATTGCGTGCGCGCGATGTAGAAGTACAACAGTGTGACGATGGTGATCGTGCCGATGACGGCCATGCCGTACGCGTACGCGAGCGCGGCGGAGCTGCGGAAGGCGAACACGAGCGTGAGCACGGAGACCATGAGCAGCCAGTTGATCCAGGGCACGTAGATCTGCCCGATCTCGTGCTCGGAGGTGTGGGCGATGCGCAGGCGCGGCAGGTACCCGAGCTTGGAGGCCTGGGACGCCACGGAGTACGCGCCGGTGATGACGGCCTGGGAGGCGATCACGGTGGCGGCGGTGGCGAGGACCAGCAGCGGGATGCGGCCCCATTCGGGCACGAGCAGGAAGAACGGGCCGCTGACGTTGGAGGGGCTGTCGAGTATCAGCGCACCCTGGCCCATGTAGTTGAGCATGAGGGCGGGGAAGACGAGGAAGATCCAGCCGGTGGTGATGTTGCGACGCCCGAAGTGGCCCATGTCGGCGTAGAGCGCTTCGACGCCGGTGAAGGTGAGCACGACGGCGGCGAGCGCGAAGAACCCGATGTGGAAGTGGCCGAAGAGGAATTCGACGGCGTAGACGGGGTTGAAGGCGCGGAGGATGTCGGGGTGGCGGGCGATGCCGCCGAGGCCGAGGAGGGCGATGGTGAGGAACCAGACGATCATGACCGGCCCGAAGAGGCGGCCGATGCTGGCGGTGCCTCTGCGCTGGAAGCCGAAGAGCAGCACGATGATGACGCCGGTGACGGGGATGACCCAGGCCTCGAAGCTGGGGTTGACGACCTTGAGGCCCTCGACGGCGGAGAGGACGGAGATCGCGGGGGTGATCATGCTGTCGCCGAGGAAGAGGGACGCGCCGAAGATGCCGAGGGCGGCGAGGACGAGGCTGGTGCGGCGGCCGCGGCCGGAGGCGTGGCGGCGGATGAGGGTGATGAGGGCCATGATGCCGCCCTCGCCGTCGTTGTCCGCGCGCATCGCGAGCATGACGTAGAAGATGGTGACGATGATCATCATCGACCAGAAGATGAGGGAGATGAGCCCGAAGACGTTGTTGTCGTTGATCGGCACGGGGTGCGGGTCGGCCGGGTTGAACAGGGTCTGGAGGGCGTAGATCGGGCTGGTGCCGATGTCGCCGAAGACGACGCCGAGGGCGCCCACGGCGAGGGCGAGTCGCAAGGTGCCGCGGGGCGTTGCGGCGTTGCGGGCGGGCGCGGGCTGCGGTTCCGGGGCCGGGGCGGAAGCGTGTTGGCTCGCGTCGGAATGGGCGGTCACGACGGCTACTCCTTCTCGGGGATCGGGCACCATCGGTCCGATCCGACCGGTGGACGATACCGCGCGAATCGGGTTCCCGACCACCGAGTGGCGTAATCCAGAGCACCTTGTGACCTGCGCGTCGGCCCCGGGGGAGACCCGGGACCGCGACGCCTACCGGAACGCCTCCGCGTGGTCCCGGGCCCATTCGGCGAAGGTGCGCGCCGGGCGGCCGGTGACGTCCGCGACCGTCGTGAACACCTGTCGTGCGAATTCGGGCGGATTCGCGCGCCAGTCCAGCACGTAGTCGGCGGCGTCCGCCTCGATGCCCATGGCCCGCATCCGCGCCTTCGCGTCCTCGGGCGCTTCGGCCTCGTACCGCACCTCTCTCCCGACAGCGGCGGCGATGGCCGCGACCTGCTGCGGGACGGTGAGCACCTCGGGGCCGGTCAGCGTGTAGGCCCTCCCGGCGTGGCCGTCCTCGGTCAGAGCGAGGGCGGCCACGGCGGCGATGTCGCGCACGTCGACGGGGGAGTGGCCGACCTCGCCGTAGGCCTCGCGCACGACGCCTTCAGCACGGATCTGCTCGGCCCAGCCGAGCGCGTTCGACATGAACTCGCCGGGCCGCAGGTGCGTGTACTCGAGCGCAGAGTCCTCCACGGCCTCCTCGACCGGCCCGGTGTAGCCGTTCCAGAGGAGGGTCACGCGCCGCACGCCGGCCTTGACGGCGGCGTCCACGAGGTCGCGGGCGCGGGGCACGGTGGTGTTCCCGGGCCCGAACGTCGTCAACAGGTGCACGGCGGTGACGCCTTCGAGCGCGGCCTCGAGGCTCGCGAAGTCGGTGAAGTCCCCGGCCCGGACGTCAACGCCCGCAGGGAGACCCGCGCGGGCCGGGTCCCGCGTCAACGCCCGTACCGGCTGTTTCGCGGCGTGGAGCTCCTGGACGAGGTGTCGTCCGACGTTGCCGGTCGCGCCGGTGATCAGGATGGTCATCGCTGTGCCCTCTCGGTTCGCCGGGGGCCGTGGGACCGGCCCCTGTGGCGGCCCGGCCAACGCTAAGCGCGTTGGGGCGCATCGGCATCGGACCAGCGACGGGCACGCGGGTACGCCGCTGGTCCTAAGACCCGGAGAGGTCGACGACGAGCTTGCCCTTCGCTCCGTCGGACTCCATGAGCGCGTGGGCGTCCCGGATGCGGTCGAGGTCGAAGACCCGGTCGAGGGGCACCGCCGCCCGCCCGGCCGCCACATCGTCCAAGTAGGACTGCAGGACCTCGGGGGAGAGGTCGTTCGCCTCCCCGGAGTACGCGGTCAACCGGACCCCGGCCGGCAGGTAGCCGATCGGGTAGAAGTCCTTGACGATCCACTCGTTCGAGAGCATCCCGGTGAAGCACACGGTGCCGTGGACCTTGGTGGCGCGCAACGTGTCCGGCAGCGTCGGCGTGCCCACCAGCTCGAGCGCCGCCTCGACGCCCTCGGGGAGGATCCGGCGGACCTGCGCGGCCACGTCCCCGTCGTCGATGAGCACGTGGTCCACCCCGGCCCGCTCGAGCGCGTCCGCCTTCGCCGCGCTGCGGGTCGTCGCGAGCACGGTCATGCCGATGCGCTTGGCGAGGATCGCGGCCGCGACCCCCACGGAGGACGTGCCGCCGCGGATGAGCAGGCGCTGGCCCGGCCGCGCGTCGAGCCCGACCGTGAGCGAGCCGTTCGCGGTCTGCAGCATCTCCGGGACCGCGCCGAGCACCGCCCAGTCCAGTTCGGACTTGAACGGGACGATCTGGCCGAGCGGCACGCACGTGTACTCGGCGTACCCGCCGTCGAAGACCCGGCCCATGCCGCCCATCATCGTCATGACCTGCTGCCCCGCAGCGTAAGTGCCGCTCGGGTCGGCGTCCACGACGCCGGTGGCCTCGATGCCGAGCACCCGCGGGAACGTCACGCCCTCGGCCAGGCCGAGCCGGGTGTGCAGTTCGGACCTGTTGAGCCCGAAGGCCTTCACCCTGATCCGCACCCAGCCTTCGGCGGGTTCGGGCACCGGCAGTTCGCGGATGCGGAGGTTCGTGACGGGACCGGGCTCGTCGAGGACGACGGCTCGCATGACAGCGCTTCTCATTGCAGTGCCTCTCATGACGGCTTCTCCCGAAGTCATCGGTGGTGCCCCTCGGTGGTGAGGTCGAGCTGTTCGCGCAGCCAGGCGCGCTCGGCCTTGCTGGCGGCCTTGGCGATCACGAGCATCCCGTGCCGGTACGGGTCGTCGATCTCCTTGGCGCGCAACGGATGCGCACCGTCATAGAAGAAGCTCGCGGGCTGGTCGAGGAAGGCGAGGCGCCGGCGCAGCACGGCCCGCCGCTCCTCCGGGTCCGGCAGTTGCGAGAGGAAGGCCAGCACCACGAAGTACCGGCCGGTGTCGGTGATGTCGTACCCGTCCGCGTCGCGCAGCAGGCGCCGCAGCCGCTCGTGCCCGGCGTCGGTGAGCCTGAGGATCCCCTTCTGCGCGGCCGCCTGGCCCCGGTGCATCTCGCGGGTGAGCGCGCCGGCCGCGACGAGCCGGTTGATCGCCGGGTAGACCGTGCCGTCGCTGAAGGTCCGGGCGTATCCGTGGAGCTGGGCCATTTTGCGGCGCAGCTCGTAGCCGTGCAGCGGACCCTCCGCCAGGAAACCCAGGATCATCAATTCGATCACAGGTCCTATCCTATACCTCGGTTCGTTGTATAGACTGGCCGTGACCGCTTTGCCCCCATCCTTCAGGGAAGCCGCTGTGATCGAGTTCGAATCGGTGACGAAGACCTATCCGGGCCAGACCACGGCCGTATCCGATTTCTCCCTCGTGGTCCCCTCGCACCGCACGGTCGTGCTCGTCGGCTCCTCCGGCTCGGGCAAGTCCACGTTGCTGCGCACCGTCAACCGCATGGTCGAGCCCACCTCCGGCCGCGTCCTCATCGACGACGAGGACGTGCGCGAACGCGACCCCGTGGCGCTGCGCCGCTCGATCGGGTACGTGCTCCAGCACGGCGGGCTCCTCCCGCACCGCTCGGTGCTCGACAACATCGCCACGGTGCCCGTCCTCAACGGCGTCCCCAAGCGCGAGGCCCGCACGGCCGCAAGTGAACTCCTCGAACGCGTGGGCCTCGACCCGAAGGTGGGCCGCCGCTTCCCCGGGCAGCTCTCCGGCGGGCAGCAGCAGCGCGTGGGCGTCGCCCGCGCGCTCGCCGCGGACCCGAACATCCTGCTCATGGACGAGCCGTTCGGCGCCGTCGACCCGATCATGCGCCGCGAACTGCAGGAGGAACTCCTGCGGCTGCAGGCGGACATGCACAAGACGATCGTGTTCGTCACGCACGACGTCGACGAGGCGTTCCTCCTCGGCGACGAGGTCGTGGTCCTGCGCGAGGGCGGCGTGATCGCCCAGCGCGGCACGCCCGCCGAGATCCTGGGCGCCCCCGCGGACGACTTCGTGCGCGACTTCGTGGGCGCCGACCGCGCCGAGCGCGAACTCCACATCACCGAAGTGGACGGCCGCACGATCGCCGTCGACGCCTCCGGCCGACCCGTGGGGGTGCTCGCGCCTTGAAGTGGCTCAGCCTGAACTGGCCGCAGGTCGTCGAGCTCACCCGGGACCACCTGCTGCTCAGCGCCCCGGCGATCCTCCTCAGCGTCCTGCTCGCCGTCCCCATCGGACGGCTCGCGCAGCAGCGCCCGCGCCTCGGCGGCCCGCTTCTCGGCGCGGCCAGCCTCCTCTACGCGATCCCCGCCCTGCCGCTGCTCATCATCATCCCGGTGATCTTCGGCATCCCGCTGCGCTCGCCCGCGACGATGATCATCGCCCTCACCGTCTACGGCCTCGCGCTCCTCGTGCGCACCGCCGCGGACGCGTTCGGCTCCGTCGATCCCCGGGTGCGCGAAGCGGCTGTGGCCGTTGGGCATTCGCCCCGCAGCGTGTTCTGGCGGGTGGACCTCCCGCTGGCCGTCCCGGTGCTTCTCGCCGGTGTGCGGGTCGTCGCCGTCTCCACGGTCAGCCTCGTCACGATCGGGGCGCTCATCGGCGTCCCGAGCCTCGGCACGCTCCTCACGGACGGCTTCCAGCGCGGCATCCCCGCCGAGGTCGCCACGGGCGTGATCGCGACGATGCTCCTGGCGTTGTTCTTCGACGCCGTCCTCGTCGCGGCCGGCCGCATCCTCACTCCTTGGACTGTGAGCCGCCGCGAACGCCTGCTCCCGCAAGAGGAGACGACATGAACCTCTTCCTCGACGCGATCGCCTGGCTCGCCGACCCGGCCAACTGGTCCGGCCCGAGCGGCGTGCCCACCCGCGTCCTGCAGCACCTCGTCATCACCTTCGCCGCCGTCGCGGCGGCCGCGATCCTGGCCCTGCCCACGGGAATCCTCATCGGACACACCCGCAAGGGCGCCGGGATCGTCGGCGCGATCGCCGGGGCCGCCCGCGCCATCCCGACGCTCGGCCTCCTCACGCTTCTCGGCCTGGCCCTCGGCATCGGCCTGAAGGCGCCGCTGCTCGCGCTCATCGTGCTCGCGATCCCGTCCGTCCTCGCGGGCGCGTACGCGGGCGTCCAGAACGTCGACTCGGCCGTCACGGGCGCCGCGAAGGCGATCGGCATGAGCCCCAAGCAGGTCGTGTTCCAAGTCGAGATCCCGCTCGCCGCGCCGGTGATCATCGGCGGGCTGCGCGCCGCGACCCTCCAGGTCGTCGCCACCGCCACCCTCGCGGCGTACACCGCGGACTTCGGCCTCGGCCGGTACCTGTTCTCCGGCCTCAAATCCCGCGACTACGCCGAGATGCTCGCCGGGGCGCTCCTCGTCGCGGGCCTGGCCCTCCTGCTCGAACTCCTCCTCGCCGCCTGGCAGCGCTCGGCGGCGAGGCGCATCGCCGCGCCCGCCCGATCGTCAAGCGCGGCAGTACAGCCCGAGAGTCCCCTAGTGAAGGAATCCGTATGAACACCCGCACCAAGGCCATCGGCGCGGTCGCGCTCGCGGCCGTGCTGACCACCACCGCCTGCTCGTCGGGTGACCCGCTCTCGAGCGGCGACTCGGACGGCGACACCATCGTGATCGGCTCGCAGGACTACTACTCCAACGAGATCATCGCCGAGATCTACGCCCAGTCCCTCGAAGACGCAGGGTTCACCGTGGAGCGCGACTTCCGCATCGGCCAGCGCGAGGCCTACCTACCCGAGATCGAGGGCGGCTCGATCGACCTCTTCCCCGAGTACTCGGGTCCGGTGCTGCAGTACTGGCAGCCCGACACCCCGGCGCGGCTGAGCGACGACGTCTATGCGGCACTGCAGGACGCGACCCCTGAGGGCCTGCGCGTGCTCGACCAGTCGGCGGCCACGGACCAGGACTCGTACACCATCACCAAGGCGTTCGCCGAGCAGTGGTCCCTCACCACAGTGGACGACCTGGCGAACGTGACCGAGCCGATGACCATGGGCGCCAACTCGGAGGCCGAGAACCGCCCGAACGGCCCGCAGGGCCTGCGCGACACGTACGGCGTCGAGGTCGGCTTCACGCCGATCGAGGACGGCGGCGGCCCACTCACCGTGGCGGCGCTCAACGACGGCGACATCCAGCTCGCCATCATCTACACCGCCGACCCGTCGATCACCGCGAACGACCTGGTCTCCCTGCAGGACACCAAGGGCCTCTTCCTCGCCTCGCACGTCGTGCCGCTCGCGAGCGACAACGTCAACGACGAGGCGGCCGACGTGATCAACGCGGTGAGCGCCGCGATGACCCCGGAAGACCTGCTCGCCATGAACGCCCGCAGCGTCGACGAGGAGCTCCCGGCCGAGACCATCGCCAAGGACTGGCTCGCCGAAGCCGACCTCGGCTGACCCGACCGAACCGCGCCTCCCCCGCCGCAGACGGCGGGGGAGGCGTTTCGCCGTCCAGGCCGCGACATCAGTACTCAGTTTGACTATCTACCGGTATTCAGTTAGCCTTTCTACCGTGTTCGATTCGATGCGAAAGCAATGGCTGCACGGATTCCTCGACCTGTCCCTCCTGTGCCTGCTCGCCGAGCGCCGCGACTACGGTCTCGGCCTCGGGCAGCGCCTCGCGGAGGCCGGCTTCGGCGACATCCCCGGCGGGACCCTCTACCCTTCACTCCTGCGCCTCGAGAAGCAGGGCCTGGTCCAGACCGATTGGGAGACTTCCACAGTCGGTCCCCGCCGCAAGTACTTCGACCTCACCCCCGACGGCCGCGCCGCCGCCGCCGCGCGCGCCGCCGAATGGCGCGAGTTCCGCGCCGCCGTGGACCGCGTCGCGGCGCTCGCCGAGGAGACCGCATGAACGCCGCCGAGTGGCACGCCGCCTGCGACCGGCGCCTCGCCGAACTCGGCGTCGACCCGCGCGAGGCCCGCCGCCTCGCGGACGACTCGGCCGCCGAAGCCCTCGCCTCCGGCCTCCACCCGGCCGAGCTCTTCGGCCCGGCCACCGCCTACGCCACCAGCCTCGCCAGCGCCGCGCGCCAACCGCTCGCCGCCCCGCTCGCCCGCGCCCGCGGCCCGGTCGTGCTGCGCCTCGCCGGCGTCACCAAGCGCTACCGCCGCCGCGAGGTCCTGCGCGGCGTCGACCTCGTCCTGCGCGGCGGCGAGGTCGCGGCCGTGGTGGGCGCCAACGGCTCCGGCAAATCCACACTGCTCGGCGTCTGCGCCGGCTCGGTCAAGGCGAGCGGCGGCACCGTCGAGCGCGCGGCCCGCATCGGCTACGCGCCCCAACAGCACGGCGTCGCCCCGTACCTCACCCCCGACGAGCACTTCCGGCTCTTCGGCGCCGTCCACGGCATGGGCGCCCGCAAGGCCGTCGCCACCGGCACGCGCCTCGCCGCGGGCCTCGGCTGGCGCCCCCGCGACACCGTCGCCGGCAAGCTCTCCGGCGGCACCCAGCAGAAGCTCAACGTCGTCCTCGGCGAGCTCGACCGGCCCGACCTCATCCTCCTCGACGAGCCCTACCAGGGCTTCGACCAGGACTCGTACCTCGACCTGTGGGCCCAGGTGTACGCCTGGCGCGACGCGGGCGCGGGCGTCCTCGTCGTCACCCACCTGCTCCACGACCTCGACAAGGTCGACCACGTGCTCGAACTCCAAGGCTCGGAGGACCGCTGATGACACTCACGATCGCCGCCACCAGCCTGCGCGAGATCGGCCGCCGCCGCGCCGCGCTGCTCCTTGTCATCGCGCTCCCGCTCGCGTTCTACGCCGCCCGCGCGGACCAGCAGGGGCAGGCCATCCGCTTCCTCGCGCTCGGCGTCGGCTGGGCCGTGGCCACGCTCTCCCTGTTCTCGCACGTCAACTCCCGGCACCTCGACCGCCGCCTCACCGTCGTGGGCGCCTCGCCGAGCGCGCTCCTCATCGGACGGCAGGCCGCACTGGCCGCCACCGGTCTCGCGATGGCCGCCGGGTACTTCGGGCTCATCGCCCTCACCCAGGACGTCGAACGGCTGTGGGCGGTGGCGGTGCTGCTCGTGACGACGGTGCTCATCGCCGCCCCGCTGGGCGCGGTCGTGAGTCTCGTGCTCCCGCGCGAGCTGGAGGGCGCGCTCGCGCTGCTCGCGGTGATGGCCACGCAGATGCTCGCCGATCCCGAAGGGACGCTTGCGAAGGCGCTGCCGCTCTGGTCGACCCGCGAGCTGGCGGCGTACGCCGTGGATCCGGTGGGCGGCGAGTACTTCGAACGCGGCCTGCTCCACTTCGCGGTGGTCGTCGTCTTGTGCTCGGCCGCCGCGTGGACGGCCGCGGTGGTGCGCCTGCGGCCGCAGGCGCTGCCGCAGCCCGCTCCGTAACCGGTCGGCGCCCGCGCCTCCCTCGCCGTCTCGGCGGCGGAGGCGCGGTGCGTCGTCAGAGCGGGCGTTCGGCGGCGAACCGCCGCACGGCTTCGGCGAGTGCGCGCGGCCGGTCGATGGGGATGAGGGTGCCGCAGTCGTCCAATTCGAGGAGTTCGGCGCCGGGGATGAGCTCGGCGAGGCGGCGGCCGTGCTGGGGCGGCATCATCTTGTCCTGCCTGCCCCACACCACGAGTGCCGGGCCGTGGAAGTCGGCGAGTCTCCCGGCGGCTTCGAGCATTTCGGTCCGGCGCGTGGCCCGCAGATATCTGACGAGGTCGGCCCGCACGCGGGAGTCGGTGCGCAGCGGTTCGAGCCATCCGTCGGTGAGCTCGTGCGGCACGCCCTTCACGGTCATGACGGCGAAGCCGGTGCCGGGGACGCGGCGCATCGGGCGCGGTGTGAGCGCCAGGGCGAGGGCGCGGATGCCGCCGGGGATCTTGGCGGCGGCGGCCATGAGCGTGCCGCCGGCTTTGGGCGGGTAGTTGTCGAACGCCTCGCACCCGGCGATCACCATGCGGCCCACGCGGTCGGGGCGTTCGGCGGCGAGCTGCTGGAGGCGTCCGGCGTCGTTCTCGACGAAGACCGTGTCGCGCGGCAGGTCGAGGGCGTCGGCGAACTCGCCGATGAGCAGCGCGGTGCTGTGCGGGGTGAGCTCGGCGTCGGGCCGCAGCGGGATCGTATGGCTGCCATAGGGGAGCGTCGGGATGACGACGCGGTGGTCTGCGGCGAGGTCGGCGGCCACCTTGCGCCAGACGGTGGCGGACTGCACCAGCCCGTGGAGGAGCAGGACCACGGGGCCGGACCCGGTGTCCTCATAGGAGACGGTGCCGAGGGAGAGGTCTACGGTGGGCATCGCGGCCCTTCTGGTCGATGGTCAACGCTGAGACCGACCTTATCCCTTGCGGCGCAGGCGGACCCGGCACTGGAG
Source organism: Glycomyces lechevalierae (assembly GCF_027622945.1). Classification (GTDB taxonomy): domain Bacteria; phylum Actinomycetota; class Actinomycetes; order Mycobacteriales; family Micromonosporaceae; genus Glycomyces; species Glycomyces rutgersensis. Next base: position 29,059 of record NZ_JAPZVQ010000025.1, read on the forward strand.
CGCCGGGCCCGCCCGCGGTCTACCGCTTCATGAGGGCGAAGATGCCCCATCCGAGGTAGTCGCGCTGATAGCGGACGTGGTTGCGGCGCTCGACGTCGAGCTTGTGCCGCATCTCGTCCTCGAGCTCGTGGCCCGGGTTCTCGTCGAGCCAGCGGCGGATGTTGAGCCAGTGCGGTGCCGCGTACCGGTCCCAGGAGTCCTGGTCGGCCAGGACCATCTCGACGACGTCGTAGCCGAGCGCGTCGAAGTGGTCGAACAGGCCCGGGAGGTCGAAGAAGCTGTCCCGGCTCTCCGCATAGCAGCCCTTGACGGTGGCGTCGTCGGGCGGGTCCTGGCGCCAGTAGCACTCGCCGATGAGCATGAGCCCGTTCGGTTTGAGGCTCTGCTCGAGGAGCGCGACCGTGCCTGCGGTGCCGCCGCCGATCCAGGTGGCGCCGATGCACGCGGCGAGGTCGACCGGCTCGCTCGCGACGTACCCGGCGGCGTCGCCGTGGATGAACGCGCAGCGGTCGGCGACGCCGAGTTCGGCGGCCCGGGCCTGGGCCCGGGCGGTGAACGCGGTGCTGATGTCGACGCCGGTGCCGCTGATCCCGTGGTCGCGGGCCCAGGTGCAGAGCATCTCGCCCGACCCGCTCGCGAGGTCGAGCATGGTCAGGCCGGGCGGGAGGCGCAGGGCCTCGCCGAGCGCGGCGAGCTTGCGGCTATCGACGGGGTTGTGGATGCGGTGGCTGCTCTCGCCGATGACGATGGAAAGTGGGAGATCCACTGGGGTCCTTTGCTTTCGATGATTTCATGACGGTGTCGGAAAGCGGTCGGCCGCGGCCGACCGCAGGCGCCTGGACCTTCAAAAAATCAACTCCACTCGCTCGTCGCCTGCATCGTTCGCCGCAATGTAACGGGTGGGCGGCCGTCGTGTCGAGCGGATATCCATCGCCCTGATAGCGTTTTCGACATGAGCGAGCCGATGCCGTCCGCCTTCCCGCTGCGCCTGCCCGAGATGCCGCTGCACGACCCGTACGTGGTCGCCGACGCCGAGTCCGGCCTGTACCACCTGTACACCGCCAATCAGGGCTTCACCGCCGAGGCGACCGGGCCGGTATCGGCCGCCGGGGTCGGCACGATGTGCTACCGCTCCCCGAACCTCCGCGACTGGGCCGAGCCCGTGCCGGTCTTCCTTGTGGCCGAAGAGGAGTCGCCGTGGGCGGTGCACGGCGCGTGGGCGCCCGAAGTGCACCGCTGGAACGGCCGCTGGTACCTGTTCACGACGCTGCACAACACCGACGCCGCACTGCCCGTGCCGGAACCGGGGGAGTACGGCACGCCGTTCCCGGTCCCGAACTACCGCCGGTCGACGATCTGCGCGGTCGCCGACTCGCTCACGGGCCCGTTCCGGATGCTCAAGCCCGAGGCGCCGATCCTGCCTCCCGAACTCATGACCCTCGACGGGACGCTGTTCACCGACGACGACGGCCGTCCGTGGATGGTCTACGCGAACGAATGGCTGCAGCGCATCGACGGCACCATCGAGGCGTTCCCCTTGTCCGACAAGCTGGACGCGATCGCGGGCGACGCGGTGATGCTCTTCAAGGGCTCCGACGCCCACTGGCTCACCCGCGACATGCCCGCCGGCGTGCCGCACCAGCTCGCGCCGTACGTCACCGACGGCCCGCAGCTGGTCCGCGCGCCCGGCGGCGCGCTCGTCTGCCTGTGGTCGACCTACGAGAAGAACCGCGTCACCGCGGGCGGCCTGGACGGCGACTACGTGCAGACCTGGGCCGTCTCCCCCTCCGGCCGCCTCGAAGGCCCTTGGGAACAAAGGGAACCGCTCGTGCGCGGCGACTCCGGCCACGGGATGCTCTTCACCACGTTCGACGGCGAACTCATGCTCGTCCTCCACCGCCCCTTCACCGGGGCGCGCGGCAAGCTCTACGAGATGGCCTGGGACGGTGACGATCTGCGAGTCCTGCGCCAGCGCACCGACCTCGACGGCGACTGACCCCGGCCGCTCCATCGTGGAGCGGCCGGGATCGCGCGGGCTACCACCCGACGGGGCCGAGGCGGTCGATGAAGATCCCGCTCGGGCCGTCCGCGCCGATGGTCGCCAGCTTGACGAACGGGTCGGTGCCCTCGGTGACGGTGAGCAGGCCCCGGTTGCCGTTCATGTCGGTCGCGGCGAACTTGCCGGTCGAGACCTCCCCGGGGGTGACGAGGTTGAACTTGATCCCCGGGAGCGCCTGGGCGTACCGGACGGTGATCATGTTCAGCGCGGCTTTCGAAGAGGTGTAGGCGAGTTCGTGCATCTTCGAGATGCCCTGGGCCGGGTCGGTGACGACGGCGAACGAGCCGCCGCCGCTCGACACCATGACGACGCGCGGGTTCTCGGCCTCCTGCAGCAGCGGCAGGAACGCGTGCGTGACCCGCACCGGCCCGTACACGTTCACGTCGTACACGCCGTGCAGCTCCTCGGCCGTCGCATCGGCCGGGGCGACGAAGTGCCCGGGGGCGCCGGCGTTGTTGATGAGCACGTCGAGCCTGTCGGTGTGCTCGCGCACGAGCCGTTCGGCGGCGGTCACCGACTCGTTCGAGGCCACGTCGAGCGGCACGAGCACCACGTCGGCGCCGTCAGCGGCGAGCTTGTCGACGGCCGCCTGGCCGCGCTCGAGGTCGCGCGAGCCGAGGAAGACCTTCCAGCCCATCGCGCCGAGGCGGCGGGCGGCTTCGAGGCCGAGGCCCTTGTTCGCGCCGGTGATCAGCACCGTGGTCTGTGACGAGTCAGTCTTGTTCGCGTCCATCGTTGACTTCCTTCTCGCTCGGGGTGGGAAATTTGGGCTTGTACTTTCACTGACGGACGGCGGCGAGGAAACCAGACCGATGAGCGGAGATTATTTTTCGGCGGCGGTGTTCGAGCAGCACAGAGCCCATCTGCGCACGGTCGCGTTCCGGATGCTCGGCTCGCTCAGCGAGGCTGAGGACGCCGTCCAGGAGACCTGGCTCAAGGCCGACCGCGCCGACACGAGCGGCGTCGAGAACTCCGCGGCGTGGCTCACCACCGTGATCGGCCGGGTCTGCCTCGACATGCTGCGCTCGCGCAAGTCCCGCCGCGAGGACACGCTCGACGGCCAGGAGTCCGAGCCCGAGGTGCGGGTGTCCCGCCGCGTGGACCCCGAAGAGGAAGCGCTGCTGGCGGACTCGGTGGGCCACGCGATGCTCGTGGTCTTGGACGCCCTCTCGCCCGCGGAGCGTCTCGCGTTCGTCCTCCACGACATGTTCGCCTTGTCCTTCAACGACATCGCCCCCATCGTCGAACGCAGCCCCGAGACGACGCAGAAGCTCGCGAGCCGCGCCCGCAAGCGCGTGCGCGGCAAGGCCGACACCGCCGACGGCGACCGTGCCGAGCGGTACCGCGCCGTCGAGGCCTTCCTGCGCGCCGCGCGCGACGGCCAGTTCGAGACGCTGCTCTCGCTGCTGGACCCGAGCGTCACCTTCCGACTCGACGCGGGCGCCCTGCGCCTCTACCCCGGGGCCGCGCCGTTCGGCGCCGAGGCCGTTGCGGAAGCGTTCAACGGCAACGCGATGCTCGCGCACGCGGTGCTGCTCGACGGTGAGGTCGGTGTGGCGGTCGTGTCGCCGCGCGGGCAGCTGCTCATGGTCATCTCGCTGGCGTTCGACGGCGACCGGATCGCCGGGTTCGAGGCGTTCGCCGACCCGGACCGGCTCGCTGACGCCGAACTGGCGCTGCCGGACGCGTAAAAGCACCCGAAGCGAAAGTCCATTGACATATTGACATGTGGCAACCCCTTGCCTAGGCTCGGTGGACAAATCGCGTTTTTCTCGCATTTCAACACTGCGTAGCGACGCGACGACGAACGCGGGCCGCGCCCGGACGGGCGCCCCGCGACGGACCGATCCGGGCCACGCCCGGGAAGGAGCGAGACCACATGTCAAGGACACGGACCAAGACCGCCGTCGTGGTCGGCGTGAGCGGCCTGGTGGCCGCGGCGACCACAATGGTCGCCATGACCACCGCGAACGCCGATCCGGTCGGCGGACCCGCGCAGGACGGCGCGATCTACGCCGCCCCCGACGGCAGCGACGGCGCGGCCGGCACCGAGGCCGACCCGACCACCGTCGCGGCCGCGATCGCGAAGGTCGAGCCGGGCGGCACGATCTACATGCGCGGCGGCATCTACGACCTATCGGAAACGGTTGCCATCGAGCCGGGCAACGACGGCACCGAAGCCGACCGCACCCAGCTCTTCGCCTACCCCGGCGAGACCCCCGTCATGAACTTCTCGGCGCAGGAGGAGAACTCCGCGAACCGAGGCCTCGCCGTCGGCGGCGACTGGTGGCACGTGCAGGGCATCGTCGTCGAGCACGCCGGCGACAACGGCATCCTCCTGGGCGGCAGCAACAACGTCATCGAGCGCGTCGTCACCCGCCACAACGCCGACTCCGGCCTCCAGCTCTCCCGGTACACAGCTGGAGCCCCCGAAGCGGAGTGGCCCGCGAACAACCTCATCGTCTCCGTCGAGTCCCACGACAACGTCGACTCCGACGGCGAGGACGCCGACGGGTTCGCCCCGAAGCTCACCGTCGGCCCCGGCAACGTCTTCCGGTACACGGTGTCCCACAACAACATCGACGACGGGTACGACCTGTACACCAAGGGCGACACCGGACCCATCGGCGCGGTGACCATCGAGGACTCCCTCGCCTACGAGAACGGCACCCTCTCGGACGGCTCGCAGGCCGGCGCGGGCGACCGCAACGGCTACAAGCTCGGCGGCGAGGACATCGGCGTCGACCACGTCGTGACCGGCTCCATCGCCTACGACAACGGGAAGCACGGCTTCACCTACAACTCCAACCCCGGCTCGATCACCGTGTCGGACAACGTGAGCATCGGCAACGCCGAGCGCAACTTCAACTTCGACGAAGGCACGCACCGGTTCTCGGGCAACACCTCCTGCGACAGCGGCGACGAGGACCGCATCGTCGGCAGCGACGACGGCTCGAACCAGTTCTGGGAGGGCTCGAACGGCTCCCGCTGCGCCGACTACGCCGGCGCGCTCGACTGGAGCTTCGCCGAGGACGGCTCGCTCGTCGTCACCTTCGGCGGGCAGCAGGTCATGGGCTGACCCCCGCTCCTCACATCAGGGCCCGCTGCCGCGAGGGAGCGGGCCCTGACACATCGTGCCGCACGATATTTAGCTTTTTCGGTGCAAACCCCTATAGTTGGAGAGCCAACGTGAACAAGGGGGATGCAACATGGGTTTTGCGGACAAGTTCAACGAGCTGAAGGACATGTTCTCGGGGGCAGTCGAAGACGCCAAAGGCAAGGCCGAGGAGATGATCGGGGGCGTCGCTGACGCACCGGTCGACCAGCTCGGCGAACAGGCCGGCGGCGCCGTCGAAGACCTGCAGGGCCAAGCGCAGGAAGGCTACGAGAACGCGCAGGGCCAGGTCCAGGAAGGCGTCGAGAACGCCCAAGGCCAAGCGCAGGAGGGCGTCGAAGGCGCCCAGGGGTCCATCGACGACTTCCGCAACCAGACCGGGTTCTAACGCCCGCGCCTAGGGGCGGACGGATCAGGTTCCGTCTGCCCTTGGGCCACAACCCGAATCAGCGCGTGTTGAGTGTCCCGCACAGGCGCACGTAGTCGCCGAACGCGTCCTCCACGCCCTGGATCGTCAAGCCGTACCGCGACAGCGAGTACTCGTGCCGCCGGTCCCGCTGCGGCCGCGCGAGCACGTGCTCCAGGTTCCCGGCGTCCTTCTCGGTCCACTCGGCGTGGATCGCCTTGTACAGCTTCGGAACCTCGTTCACCGGGTCCGAGTTCAACCGGTGGTAGGGCACGTCCACAATGGCATCCGAAGGCAGCGTGATCCGCGACTGCCGGCCCCGCTCGATGGAGTCCACCAGCAGGCCCAGCGCGACCTGCCCGATCTCGTCCAGATCCGGGCGGCGCTGGTACAGCGACCACGACGTCTCCATGAGCGAGCACACCGAACCCATCACCGTGGTCGGATCACGGTGCGTCCAAACGAACTTCGCGTCCGGGAACACCTGCCGGATCACGTCCATGTCGTTCAGGTGCGCCGGGTACTTCAGCGTCCAGCGCTTCGGCTCCCGCCCGTACTGCAGCACCTGCAGCGCCCGCTTCAAGTACACGTAGTCCGGCGCGTAGTCCCGCTCGCCCAGCCACGCCTTGTACTTCGGCAGCGCCCCGCGCAGCGCCAGATGGTAGGTGCCGTGCGGCAGGACGAACATCGACTCCTCGGGCTCGCGCGCCCGGATCGGGTGGATGACCTCCCACGACGGCGCGAACCGCACCATCATCCGCGCCCCGGACTCGATCATCCGGATCGTCTTCTCCGACTCCGCCTGGGGGACCGGCACATCGGTACGAAGCATCTCCCACAGCAGCGGCCCGCGGTGCGCGTCCGAGGCCGCGAGGATCTTGTGCGCCAACGTGGTCGCCGTGCGCGGCAGGCCCACCACGAACACCGGCGCGACGATCCGCTCGTCCGCAATCTCCGGACGCTCCAGGAAGCGCTGCCGGATCCGCAGCCGGTTCTCCAAGCGCGACTTGGCGTCGAGCAGCCCGGACTGCCACCCGAACGGCGTCAGGCGCGGCTCGTCGGCGAGGCACTCGAGGTGGAAGCCGAGGTCGGCGACGAACTGCTCTTCGCCCTCCGCCGACCATCCGGTCGACGACTCGACCTGGGCGACGGCCTTCGCCCACGTCTCGAGCGGGCGCTTGCGCCCGCCCGTCGACGGCTTGAGCATGGCATTGACGAGACTGGCGGTGAACGTGGTCCGGCTCATGGGGGGTTCCTCTCGAAGCACAAGGCCCGCAAGGCGTTAGCTGGCTTCGACAGACTACTCCCGGTGATTCGCGGTGGACATGCGGTCGTGGGAGCGCCGGTCACGCCCTAATGGACGGACAGGCCGCCGTCGACGAAGATCGCCTGCCCGGTGATGTAGGCGGACGCGCGGCTCGCCAAGAACACGGCCGCGCCGGCGAAGTCCTCGGCCAGGCCGTTGCGCCCGATCATCGTTCGCGCCGCCAGGGCGGCGACTTTCTCGGGGTCCGAGGCGAGGCGCTGGTTCAGCGGCGTCATCACGAAACCCGGGACGAGCGTGTTGGCGGTGACGCCGTGCGGCGACCACGCCTCGGCCTGCGACCGGGCGAGGGATTCCAAGGCGCCCTTGGAGACCCCGTACGCGCCGCTCTGGACGAACGCGCGGTGCGCCTGCTGGGAGGTGACGTGGATGATCCGCCCGAACCCGCGTTCGGCCATGCCGGGCCCGAAGCGCTGGCCGAGGAGGAACGGCGCTTCGAGGTTCACGGCCATGGTCCGGTCCCAGACCGCTTCGTCGATGTCGCCCATGGGCGGGCGGAGGTTGATCCCGGCGGAGTTGACGAGGATGTCGGGCTCCCCGAAGATCCTGACCGCCTGTTCGGCCGCGGCCCTCACGTGCTCGCGGGTGGTCAGATCCGCACTCACCCAAGCAGTTTCACGGCCCTGTCCGGCGAGTTCCTCGACGGTCGCGGAGAGCGCCTGCTCGCCTCGGGCGACGATCACGACCCGCGCGCCCGCGTGCGCCAACGCGCCCGCGATGGCTTTGCCGATGCCGGAACTGCCGCCGGTGACGACGGCGACGCGGCCTTCCAACGAGAACAGCTCGGAGAGGTAGTCCTGTGCGGTCATGCCCGAACCCTAGAGGAATGCGTTTCCGGCGGATGGTCGGTGTCCTGCGGGCTGTTCGGGGGTCCGGTTAGCCCGAAAGGCGTCAGCGACGGAGAGGTGGGTTGGGGGCGGGGTCGGTTGGCGGGGCGCGGGTTCGAGTCGGGTCGGCGCCCCTATTTCGTTGGGGTGCAGTGGGGTTGGGGCGAATGTGAGGGTCTTGTACCCCTGTGGGTGATGACGGTGTGGGGTGGTGTGAGGGATGATTGATGTACGCACAGGGATACGGAAAACGTACAGGTGGCGATTAGGTGCAAGCAGACTACGCCAAGCCTCTGGCCGAAACCCAAACCGGATGATTTTTCCCGAGCCTCGTCAGCTCAGTCTCTTCGTGCTATCGGGTTCCACAGCGGACCACGGCCCCGAACAGGGGGCGTGCTGGGTGGGAGATCGTTGGTCGGGATCACCTCGACCGTGGCAGTGCTCTGAACGAGGCACACACTGGTAAGACCGCCAGCATGAGCGGCAACGCCAGACCAGGCAATAGAGGACCTGGCCCGGCAGCGCCACGAAACGCACGGCAAGAGACGCCTCCGGGCGAGCACCATCGCACGTGATGGAGCGATGACCGCAGTGTCGTCCCGGGGCAGGCGCATCAGCGACCGTCGTGAGGGGGCGGCTTCAGATGGCATCGAGATCGAGATCGTCGAAAAGCCGTTCAAGAGAAGGAGGACGCTCTCCAGGAGTATTCAGGAAGTCATGCAGGTTCTGCGTGTTGTCGTCGATGCATTCGTCGGTGCCTTCGTCTCCCTGTGCCTCGATCCAGTCCCGGTTGAACTGGGTGTGCTCACCACCCCAGTACGACAACTGGTCGTCCGCGGGCGAATGCGGCAGAACGACGATGACCGGCCCGACGTCCACATCTTCTGCTCGACCGTCAACGACAAGCTCGACATCCAGGCGGTACAACTCCTCAAAGCCCATGGAGGCCTCGTCCAAGCGGGCGTTGACAGCGAAGCGGTCGGCTTCGTCGGGACCGACCTGTTGGCTGACGGGCACAGTGAACTGATCGCCTCGCTCGGCATTCGAAGGAAGAAGCAGGTCGTATTCCGCCGAGAGTTCAACGATGCCGCCGCCGACACATGGGAGGACGGTCATGTGGTCTTCCACGGTGAAGATCGCTTCCTCGACAATTCCGCGACTGCTGCCGGTGTTATGGATCGTGAATTCCATGGACAGCACCTCGCCGCCGGGCTCATGCACCACCACACTTGCCAGCCTCACATCGGGGGACGGGTCATTTGTGAGCGCTTTGAGGAGAGGCGGCGCGGCAAGGCTCCCCGTGGCTACGAAAATCGCGATGAATCCCGAGACGATGGTGGTTCGCATGGCTTCAGACCGTCTTCGCCACCACGAACGCAAGGGGTTGGTTCTTGACTGTGGAACCTCGGGTGAATTCTGTTTCCTCAGCGCTTCAGGCATCATCTCGCCTCTGTCCGTTGGGTTCAGATCCAGAGTAGGTGAACGCTGTCCCCGTTTGGGTTCTCGAGGTGGGCAGTCGATCCCATGTGCACCAGAAGGAACACGCTGCACGCCCACCCTTCATCCCAGACCTCATGAGCTGGCGCCTACGGTTACGAAGCGATCAAGTAGTTCGGCATGGTCCAAGGCACTCGCGTCATCCTCCACCGCCTCGCCCGCTGCAGCCATACAGTCGTCCCCGGTACTCCCGACCGGCTTCCGTGACTTGCAACGAAGTGGCAAAGTCCCATACCCCGTCACGATCCTTCGGAGACGGCGCGATGAAGGACCTGACCGCCTGGGCTATTGCGCGATCGACGGCACCATGGTCCAGAGGGCGGGGTACTCGATGACGAGACCGTCGGCGTCAATGTCCAGGTCGGCGCGGAAGTCGCCGGACTCGTACCGATAACCGGTTCCGAGGCGGTGATAGCGCTGCGAGGCGGGTTCGATCGTCAGCTCGGATTCGGGCTGGATGTAGACGACCCGCAGGTCGGCCGCGGCTCCGGGGGTGAGGCGGAGGCGACGGATCGGGAGGGTGTTGGTGAACGGTGTCAAGGCGATGTCGATATCGGTGCACCCGGCCAGGTCGGGCCGTTCCTGGCCGTTGTCAAACCAGCGGCCGTCCATGTCGCGAGCGAGGTTGCGACGAACATGGTGGAAATCGATGGTGACCGACCGGGTGTTCCAGGCGGTGTCGCATTCGATGCGATAGGCGAGCCGGACGGGCGTGTTGTCGGGAGCGGCCAGGACGAGTCCGTCGGCGACGATGCCATCGTCATCGATGCACAGCTCCAGGTGCTCGCAGCCGGGCCACTGCTGGGCGGTCCACATGATCTGCCGCTTCATGACAACCCCGTTCCTCGTCGCGCCTGCTTGTTGATAACCACCTATCGGATTTATAGGTTAACATCTTGGTCGCAGGGTGTACACCGGTATGCTGGTTCAGTGGTTAACACCGGGACTGAACAGGAAGCGCCGGGTTCGCTTGAGGCGGTACGCACTCTGCTCAATACCTGGCGCATCCCCAACGACACGCGCCGGGCCGAAGACCGCTTCGAGGAGTACGCGGACCAGGCCGGGCTGTCGAAGTCCAGGCGTCATGAACTCCTGGCCCTGCGCGCGGATCTCCGTGCAGCGGTGGAGCGCTCGGCCGACACCTCGGCGGTGCTCAACGACTGGATCAAACGCTTGGCGATTCTTCCGCAGGTCGTGGACGACACGATCGCGTTCAAGCACTCGGGGGGTCTTGGCGCGGATCTCGTTTCGGCCGCGTTGGAGGCGATCGCGGCCGGCCGTTGGCGCAGGCTCAAAGCCTGCCCGGACTGCCGCTGGGTGTTCTACGACCACAGTCGCAACGCCAGCAAACGTTGGTGCCTGATGACCGCAGGCGGCCCCGACGGACGATCCTGCGGCAGCATCGCAAAGGTCCGCGCCCACCGCAAGCGCACCCGCACCACTGAATGATCAGGGGCCGCGGGGTGCTCGCCGATTCTCGGCGCATCCAGATCGAAAGCAGCTCTGTCGCATTGGGTGACTGAGGCAGAGTGAGGCAGAGTGAGGCCGGTCGAACTCCACCTTGTTCGACCGGCCTCGGGGTCAAGTCTAGAAGTCGAAGAGACTCGGTTTGGCGACCAACTCGCGGGCGTTTTTGAGAATCCATGCGCACCAGGGGTCGCCCTGCCATGCGCCCCGCCAGATCACTGGCTCGGCGGGGTCGTCGCCGAAGCGGCAGACTTCGTGCGGACCGACGCCGTCGTCGCAGTCGACCCGGTAGACGTTGGGCGTGCCGAGCGGCGTCGAGACGAAGATGACGGAGAACTCGGCCGGGTGTCGCCGGAACTTCCCGAGGCAGTGTTCCCCCTCGGGCTCGGGCGGGTTGTCTTCGGGCGGTTCGGCGAAGGTCGTGTCAGCCACGGCAGAACCGGATCTTTCCGCGCTGGGCCGTATCGGCTGATCGGTTGGTGCGGAAGGCCTTGAACGCTTTGTTCCTCGCCCACTCGCGCCACTCGGGCGAGGTCGAGCGCCACTCCTCGTTCCAAGTGGCGTGGAGGTTCCCGGAGTTGAGGCCGGAGACGACGAGGATGACATCGGACTGGTTCGCCTTGGCGTGCACCTGGAACGAGTCCGGCGCTTCGGCACTGGAGGCGCGGACGACGAAGATTCGGCGACCGTCGCTGAACTGGCCTCGAACCAATGGATCCGAGACGGGTTGAGCGCTTTCGGGTTTCGGTTTCGAGGATCGGTTTCGCATCGCGACCTCCAATGGAGAGAGTGTCAGATTGCCGACAGTGGTGACGCCGGGGAGGCTTCGCAAGGCCCACCAGAACCTCTGCGAGGCAGTGCCTCCCCGGCATTCCCACCGCTCGCGAGCCGGGAGGTGACCCGCGATAAGGCCACTCTAAGTGACGTTTTGCCTGTTCAAGAGCTATGTCTCCCATAGTGTTTCGACGCTCCGAAACGGAGTTCCATGATGGGTATCCCGTTTCGGTGCACCGTTGCGGAGGCTCCATTACGGTGCATCGAAACTGGTTCGAGTCGTGATGAATGCGGATGGGGACGCTTGTGCGATCATCGCTACAAACCGTTATTCGCGCAGCGCAGGGAGCACCGGATGGCAGGCACGGTCTTGTACCAGAAGTTCGCTCGGGCCTACTTGACCGCCGAGGTCAACACGATTTCGCAGGACGCCGGATGGACCCCGAACAAGTTCGCAAGGGTGATGAGCAAGAGCTCCACCACGATCCGCGCTTGGCTCGACGGAAGCCGCATCCCCGACAAGGGCAACCTGTCGCTTCTATGCGACCAGGCGGAGGTCGAACCGGACCGCAAACGATTCATCCTGCATGTCAGCGATCAGCTCCTCAAGAACTCGGAGCTGATATCGGATCTCGACGAGCGCAATCTCTACATCGTGGAGAGCGGCGAGCGAACCTACCCGGTCCATGTCAAGTGGAACCCATTGCTGATTTCAGCGCTGCTTCAGGTCGAGCCGTACCACATGAAACTGCTAGCTGGCCCGTTGGATGCCCCAGCGGACAAGGTGAAATGGTGGAAGGTGAAGGAACGTAGGGCTCGTCGGTTCTTTGCGCGCTTCAGTGGCAAGAATCCTCCGCGAGCGGAGTTTTACATCCCTTCAGGCGCGATCGCGGACCTCGACATGCTTACAGACGAGGAGAAGTCTGCGCAGCTCGCACGACTTAAGTGGGTGGATTCTCTGCCTGGGTGCGAGGTGAGGGTGGTGCGACCGCCGCACTTCGCGAACTACGCCTTCGAGGCGTTCGAATCGGACCAGGATTCCTTCGCGGGGCCGAGCTTCGTGTACGTCGACAACTTGGACCAGAGCCGCCACGTGGTCGATGAGAACAAGCTCGCCTTGTATGATCAAGCCCGCAGGTTCCTGCGATCGAACTCGCAAGGTATTGGAAGGTTCCTCGATGGTGGAGTACACCAACTGGCGGAAGAGCACCCGAAGCAGCGACTCGGGTCAGCCCAACTGCGTTGAGTGCCGTCAGACCTGGAGGAAGAGCACCCGAAGCAGTAACACAGCTGATGCTGACTGTGTCGAGGCTCGGAACACGGCCGCTGGCTTCCAGGTTCGAGACTCCAAGCTGGGCCACGAATCCCCGGTCTTCGACCTGTCGGCCTCGGACTTCACCGGCCTGCTGCGCGTCGCTGACCGCGACTAGCAAACCCCGGCCGCCGCAAACGCGTCGCCCTCGGCTCCCGTCCCGGAGCCGGGGGCGTTTTTGCGAGTCGCGGCTGCCTCGGCCGCGCCCTCTCCACGACCCCTCCGCGCGGCCAAAGCCCGAGAACCATTGGGGGGAAGAAGAACCCGGGTGTCATGGCGTGCGCCACATTCCGAAACTGACCAGTTGACGATTCTGGTCAGTCGGTCTAGCTTCGAAGGCATGAACATCACCACCTCCTCGCAGCAGCGGGCACTCGTAGTCGGACTCGGAGTCAGCGGCATCGCCTCGGCCTTGCGCCTCCACCAAGCAGGATGGGACGTCGTCGTCCTGGAGAAGTCCCCCGAACGCCGCACCGGCGGCTACTTCATCGGCCTCTTCGGCACCGGGCTCGCCGCCGCCGGCCGCCTCGGTATCGAACTGCCCGACCGCGTCTCGGACGACCTCGCCAACTACAGCGTCGACCGTGCCGGACACCGCAAGCGCGCCTTGAACTTCGCCGATGCCGTCCCCGGCCGCACCCGCCTCGTCGTGCGCGGCGACATCGAGGACGCCGCGTTCGCGGCACTCCCCGCCGACGTTGAGATCCGGTACGCGTCGGCCCCGGCCGCCATCCGTCAGGACGGGAACGGCGTCGAAGTCGACATCGAGGACCGGGCTGCCGGGACCACCGCCACTGAGCGGTTCGACCTCGTCGTCGGCGCCGACGGGCTCCGCTCCACCGTGCGCCGCCTCGCGTTCGGGCCGGACGAGGGCCGCCTTCACCGGCTCGGCTACATGCTCGCCGCGTGCAGCCTCCCCAGCGCGGTCCCCGGCTTCCGCCCCCGGGACGGTGTCGTCCTCGCCGAGGCGGCTCGCTCGGCCTGGGTGTTCCCCTTCGCCGACCGGCCCCCGACCGTCCTGTTCAACTACCGAACCGAGAACGCCGACGCCGAGTTCGACCGCCCCGCGATCGAGCGCCTGCGCTCCGCCTTCGGCCCCGAGCCGAGCGGTCCGGTCCTCGGTTGGCTCCTCGACCAGTTCGAGCAGGCCCCCGACCACCTCTTCGACACCGCCGAGCAGGTGCGCCTCGACCACTGGCACCAGGGCCGCGTGGTCCTCGCCGGCGACGCCGCCTGGTGCCTGACCCTTTACTCGGGCATGGGCGCCTCGACCGGCATGGCCGGTGCCGACCTCCTCGGCACCATGATCGAGCGCCACCCCGGCGACCTGACCGGAGCGCTGCGGGCGTGGGAGGCGAAGCTGCGCCCGTTCGTCGAGTTCCACCAGGACACGGGCATGGCCATGCGCGCGCTGTTCGTCCCGGCCGACGCTGAGGAGATGCGGATGCGAAGGGTCTTCAACCGAATCGCCGGGACCAGGCTCGGCCGCAGCGTCCTGTCGAGGCGCCAGCACCGCAGTGAAGCCGCCCGCATGAAGACCCTCGACATCGCGTCGGCGTGACCCGATCCGCGAGCAGCACGATCAGCCGGCCCGCCGTCCCGGGCGCGCGTGCCATCATGGTCCCGAACGAACCGACGGAAGGGGCCGCGACGGTGAGCCGGCTGATCGAACACGACTCCGCCAAGGCGGCCAGAATCCTCGACAGCGCCCGCGACCTCGTGCGCGCCCACGGGGCCCGCAAGGTGACGATCAGTGAGATCGCCGCCGCCGCGGGCGTCGGCAAGGGCACGGTCTACCTGTACTGGGCGACCAAGGAGGACCTGATCGTCGGGCTCCTCGCCCGCGAGATCCTCGCCTGGATCGAGGAGGTGATCGACCAGATCGCCCGCGACCCGGGCGTGGTCCTGCCTCGCCGCCTCGCCCCGCTCCTCATCAAGTCCACGATGGACAATCCATGGCTGCGCAGGCTCCGCAGCGACGAGGACGCCCTGTGGCAGGTCCTCCAGCGCGACGCCGACCGGGAGCGGTTCGCCGAGTCCTCCCCGAGCGCGATGTGCGGGGAAGTCATTGCGATCCTCCGCGAGCACGACGTCATCCGTGACGACCTCCCGACGGCGAGGCAGATCCAGGCCACGTCCGCACTGCTGGTCGGCTTCAGCACGATCATGGGGAGGCCCTCAGACCCCCGGACCCACGACGCCGACGAGGTGGAGGCCGCGCTCGCCGACGCCTTCCACGTCATGCTCGAACCCTCTCGCGACCCCCGCGAGGCCGTCATCGCAGCGGCCGCGGAAGCGGTGCGGGCCAGGTTCACCCAGATTCACGCCCACCTCCTGGAACTGGTCGCGAAAGGCGCCGAAGGCACCAGGTGACCGAGGGCCGGGCAGAGCCGACGCCCGGCCCGGAACTTTTCGCTTTGCATCGCGGCCGTTGCCGCATAGCGTGTGGGCATGACAGCAACAACAGCCGAACCGGACACCGGGCGACAGCAGTCGGCCCGCCCCATTCTGGTCCTGGCCGCGCTGGCCATCGTCTACGTCGTGTGGGGCTCGACCTACCTCGGCATCCGGATCATGGTCGAAGACATCCCGCCCATGATCGCGGCCGGAGGCCGGTTCGCATGCGCCGCAATCATCCTCGCGGTGATCCTCATGGCCCGCGGCGGCTTCTCGCGGCTCGCGCTGACCCGGGCCGAACTGCTCTCGTGCGCGCTGATCGGCCTGCTGCTGCCCGTCCTCGGCCAAGGCCTGGTGACGATCGCCGAAAGCGGCGGCGCCCCTTCGGGTCTGGTCGCACTGCTGATCGCGGCGGTGCCGCTGTGGGTCCTGCTCTACCGGCTGCTCTCCGGCGAGCGGCCCAAGAAGGCCACGGTCGCGGGCGTGACGATGGGCTTCGCGGGGCTCGCCGCGCTGCTGATCGCGAACGGCGTGGGCGGCGAGTTCCCGTTCTGGACCATCGTGCTGGTGCTGCTGTCGAGCGCGTCGTGGGCATTCGGGTCCTGGCTCCAGCCCCGCTTGCGGATGCCGAAGGACGCGTTCGTGGCGGCCGTCTACGAGATGGCGGTCGCCGGGGTCGTGCTGCTGGCGGTCGGCCTCGCGTCGGGCGAGCGGTTCGACCCGGCCGCGTACTCGGCACGGTCCTGGGCCGCCTGGGCCTACCTCGTCGTGTTCGGCTCGGTGGTTGCGTTCTCAGCGTATGTTTGGCTCCTTCAGGCGGCGAACATCTCGCTCGTCGCCACCTATGCGTACGTGAACCCGCTGGTGGCCGTGTTCCTCGGCTGGCTGATCCTGTCCGAGGCGGTGACCGTGCCGATCATCGTCGGTGGCGCGATCGTCATCGCCGCCGTCGTCATCGTTGTGAGTACCGAACGCCCCCAACGGAAGCGACCAGAGGAGCCCGACCATGGCTGACAGCAGCACCGCGACCTTCGTCCTCATTCACGGCGGAGGCAGCACCAGTTGGGACTGGCACCTCGTCGCCCCGGTCCTGAAGGGACTCGGGCACGAGGTCGTCGCCGTCGACCTGCCCATCGAGGACCCGGCGAACGGCGTCGGGGAGTACGCCGACGCCGTCGTCGAAGCCTGCGCCGGCCGCCCGAACCTCGTCGTGGTCGCGCACTCGTGGGGCGGGCTCGTCGCCCCGATCGTGGCCTCCCGCATCGACGCCGAACTGCTGGTGTTCGTGACCGCGATGGTGCCCCTGCCCGGGGAGGCGCCGAATGACTGGTGGGCTGCGAGCGGCTTCAGTGACCTCGAGGCGTCAGAGTCCGAAGAGGACCAGTTCTACAACGGCGTGCCTGCTGCGCTGGCCGAGGAGTGCACCGCGCGCGGCCGTGCGCAGACGGGCGAGCGCGACGGCGAACCGTCACCGCTCAAGGCCTGGCCGGACGTCCCGACCCGGTTCCTGCTCTGCCGCGACGACCGGTTCTTCCCGCCGGTGTTCGTGCGCGCCATGGTGAACGACCGGCTCGGCTTCGTCCCCGACGAGATCGACGGCGGCCACATGATCGCCCTCGCCCGGCCGCGCGAACTGGCCGAACGCCTGCACCGGTATTGGACCGAACTGCCGCGCTGAGGTCGCGGCCTCCGGCTGGCGGGGCCTCGTTAGTCCTCGAGTCCGAGCGAGCGGGCGAGGTCGCGCAGTTCGGCCCGGTAGAGCCGGGCCGGATCCTTCGTCTGCGCGCGCAGGTGTCCGTAGACCTCCAGCGCGACGAGGCCGTGCATCCTGCCCCAGACGCGCAGTGCGAGCGCCACGGCGGCGGGCGGGAGCTCCGGGAACTTCGTCCTGACGAGGTCGGCGAGGCCCGGATCGAAGTCGTCCCAGGTGTATTCGTCTTCGGGGCCTTGGCTTTTCACGGGCCAGGCCGCGGCGACGAGGCCGGTGAGCCCGGCGCAGGCGCGCGAAGCGGCCTCGGGGGCGGCGCCGCCCTCGGGCACCTTGTAGCCGCGCACGGGGTCGCCGTAGACGAGCTTGAATCCGGCGGGGTCGGCGACGGCCCATGCCCGGAACGCCTCCCCCCAGGCGCGCAGGCGGGCGCCCGGCTCGTCGGCGGGGTGTGCGTCGCGTGCCGCTTCCGCCTTGTCCACCAACGAGGTGTACATGTCGGCGGTCAACGCGGTGATCAGCTCGTCGCGGGTGGCGTAGTAGCTGTACAGCGCCCCGGCGGTCATGCGCATTTCGCGGGCGATGGCGCGCAGCGAGATCGCGTCCGGCCCGCCCTCGGCGAGGAGTTCCAGCGCGACCCGCTTGATCTCGGCGGTCGTGTCGAGCCGAAGTTGTTGGCGCCGAGTCGGAGTCGTGTTCGTCACGTTGACAGTGTACCCCATGTAGAAACTATGCTCCGTATGAAAACTACACGGCGTTCAATGTTTGTGCGCTGTTGAGTCGAGGAGGATCCTTCATGCGCATCGGAGTATTCGGCGCCACCGGCGCCATCGGCGGCCAGATCGTCGTCGAAGCCGTCGCACGCGGCCACCAGATCACCGCGTTCACCCGCGACCCGGCCCGGTTCGGCCCGACTGCGGACAGCGTGACCTGGCAGGTCGCCGACGCGCTCGACCCCGCGAGCATCGCCTCGGCCATCGACGGGCTCGACGTCGTCGTGAGCGCGATCAACGCCGGGCGGGACGTCCCCGAGACCATCGCCAACGCCGACGTGTTCCCCAGGGCCGCAAGCGCGATGATCGAAGCGCTCACCTCGCGCCCGGACCTCAGGGTCATCGTCATGGGCGGGGCCGGGAGCCTCGAAGTCGCGCCGGGCGTCACGGTCGTCGAGGCCGAGGGCTTCGCGGAGAACCTGCCGAAGGCGCTCGGCGTTCCTGTCGAGTACGTCAACCCCGTCAGGGCCGGAGTCGAGGCACTGAACCGGTACCGCACATCCAACCGGAACTGGACGTACCTCAGCCCGTCCGCCGGGCGCATCGAACCCGGCGAGCGGACCGGCCGGTTCCGGATCGGCGGCGACCAGCTCCTGGTGCGCGCCGACGGCACCAGCGACATCAGCCTCGAAGACCTCGCCATGGCGGTCGTCGACGAGGCCGAGACCGCACGGCATGTCAAGCGCCGCTTCACCGTCGGCTACTGAAACGGCGAAGGGCCCCTCGCTCGATGCGAGGGGCCCTTTTCGGGTTGGTCTTACATGAGGCCGAAGAAGTAGGCGGTCGTGCCGACCACGGTCATCAGGAGCGCCGAACCCGGGTGCATCCAGATGGAGGCGCGGATGTCGTGCTTGCCCCAGACGAACCAGACGCCCGGGAGCAGGAAGATGATCTTCGACGGGACCGTCCAGATCGCCCAGAAGTGGTAGATCGAGAACAGGGTCGTGTTGAACAGCGGGGCCCAGCAGCCGAGCTGCGGGAGGCGCGGGAGCAGGAAGCCGCGGAAGTAGTACTCCTCGATGAGCGGCAGGATGAAACCGGTGAACGGGCCGAAGATCAGCATCGTGGTGAGGATGGTTTCGTTGCTGTACGCGTCCAGGTAGGTCGTGCCCGAGCTGCCGGAGCCCTCGAACGTCACCCAGGTGAAGAAGGTGTCGTACGTCCAAGCGTCAAGCGGCGCAAGGGAGAGCGACACGATCGCCATGTACAGCAGGAAGCCGATGCCGATCAGCGTGATCTTGCCCCGCGAGAACGGCTTGTCGCGGTAGTGGACCACGCCGCCGCGCAGCGTGTAGCGGCCGGTCTGCTTCTTGCCCAGCCAGAACAGGCCGAAGAGCAGCGGGAACAGCACGATCATGAGCGCGATGGCCCAGGCGGCGAAGATCGGCGCGCCGACGGCGTGGCTGATCGGGGCGCCGATCCAGGCGTAGGCGGCGACGATGAGCGCGCCGGGGACGAGGTGGAGGGCGATGGACAGCGGGATCGAGTGCCGGTCGGCGAGGAGCTTCGCGACGAATCCCTTGGTCTGGGGGGCTTCCGCATTGGCGGTGAGCGACTGCGTGTTCTGCATGTCGTAGAGCTTCGCCCCGCGAACTGACACGGGCCTGTCACGCCGCTGTCGCGGCTACGGCGGCGCATGACAGCGCGCTTTGCAGGGGGTTTACCTCCCGCGTGTAGGTTGCCTGGATGACCGACTTGCAGTTGAGCGACATCGAGATTGACGAAGCCTTCGTGCGGGCGATGCTGCGCGAGCGGCATCCCGATCTGGCTGGGCTGCCTCTTCGGGAGGTCGAGGGTGGTTGGGACAACAAGATGTGGCGGCTCGGCGACGACCTGGCCGTCCGCATCCCGCGCACACCGCGCGGGCCGGACCTGCTCGACCAGGAGTACCGGTGGCTGCCGGACATCGCGGCGCGGCTGCCGCTTCCTGTATCTGCACCGGTCAGGTTCGGTGCGCCGACTGCGGCGTTCCCCGCGACCTGGCTCGTGACCACTTGGGTCGCAGGCGAACCGATCGACCGCAGGCCGCTCGAACGCGGGCCCGAATCGGCGGCGGCGCTGGCGGGTTTCCTTGCGGCCCTGCACGAGGAGGCGCCCGCGGACGCGCCGATCAACCCGCACCGGAGCCTGCCGCTGCCCGATCATGCGGCTGATGTGGAGCGGGGGATCGAGGCTTGGTCGACGGCGGGGAACGCCGCGGCGATGCGCGAGATCTGGGCCGACGCGCTTGCTGCAGATTCATGGAAGCGTGGTCCTGTGTGGATTCACGGTGACTTGCATCCGGCGAATGCGGTTGGGGCTGAGGGTGTCTTGACAGGTGTCATCGACTTCGGTGAGCTGTGCGCGGGCGACCCGGCGGCCGATCTGTGCGCCGCTTGGATGCTGCT
>NZ_JAPZVQ010000026.1 GCF_027622945.1 Glycomyces lechevalierae
CCCCGCTCCGGGAATGTGAAACGGGTGCGATCCCGTAATATCCGGATAAATCCCCCCTAAGGGACCCCTGGCGTAAAAGTACGCCCGAGGTCCGACAGGAAACGCCCGAACGTCCGATCACCACCACGATCACGTCCGGAAATCCAAGACACGCCGAGGCCGCTGTCAGAAATTGATCAGCTCGAAGGTGGTCGCGTACTTCGTTCCGAAGCGTTCGCCGGCGGCCGAGGCGATGCGGGTGAGGAAGCCTCGCACGTACGTCTCCGGGTCCTCGTCGGTGAGCGCCGTGATGTAGGCGTGGTGCTTGAGAAGCGAAGCGACGCCGGTCTCGATCGTGTCGGTCACGTCGACCGCGTGCGTCGACTCCGGCGAGGCCGCGAGCGCGACCCACCGCACCCCGCCCCAAGGTTCGAGCCCCTCCTCGACGAGTTCGGGGAAGATCCACCGGTTGCCCGCGTCGTTGGCGGCGTCGAGCACCGATTCGGCGACGGCGCGGTGGTCGGCGCTGTTCCAGTTCCCGGGCATGAAGTGGTCGCGCCGGTTGAGGGTGATCACGAGTTCGGGCCGGTGCCTGCGGATCGCGGCGGCGATGTCGCGGCGGAGCGCGACTCCGGATTCGATGACGCCGTCGGGGTGGTCCAGGAACTCGACCGAGGTGACGCCGACGACCGCGGCCGAGGCGCGCTGCTCGGCGTCGCGCACCGGCGCGCACTCCTCGGGCGGCAGGGTGTCGATGCCGGCCTCGCCGCGGCTGACCATGACGTACGCGACCTCGCGTCCGCCGCCGGTCCAGCGGGCGACGGCCGCGGCGGCGCCGTATTCCATGTCGTCGGGGTGGGCCACGATGGCCAGCGCCTTCGTCCAGTCCTCGGGCATGGCAAGGAGTTCACTCATGCGTCGATTATCGCTCGCGGTTCAGCAGGCGCAGGAGACGCCGCTCGACGGGGCGGTGAGCGGGTCGGGCTTGCCGCGTTCGACGCCGGCGTCGGTGGCGACCGGGAGGCCTTCGCGCACCCAGTACTCGTAGCCGCCCATCATGTATTTGACCTGGTAGCCGAGTTTCGCGAACTCGACGGCGGCGCGGTAGGCGCCGTTGCAGCCGGGGCCCCAGCAGTAGACGACGACGGGCCGGGCGGGGTCGACGAGCGCGGCGGCGCGGGCGGCGATCTCGTCGGTGGGGAGGTGGAGGGCGCCGGGGACGCGGCCCTGGAACCAGGCGGCGTCGCCGCGGGTGTCGACGAGGGTGAAGCCGAGGTCGTCGTTCTGGCCGGCGGCGTAGACGTCGGAGACGTCGGTGCTGTAGGCCATGAGGCCGGTGAAGTACGCGAGGGCGTCGGCGGGGGCGGCCGGGGGAACGCGCAGGACGGGGTTCGGGTTCGTTTCCATGACGCGAATCTATGTGTCGGTACAAAGATCCGAGCACTTGACACAAAATTGGCCATGATGTGGGAACGACGGGTAGCCGCAGGTGTCTCGCGCCGTTCTCGAGCGCTGTTTTCCGAGCTCTGGTTCTCGGGTACCCGGGCGGTAGCGTAGACCGCGGCGCCCTCACGTCCGCCTTCGCAGACCCCGATACCGCGCCGCCCCCGGCGGCGCCTCCGATGAGAGAGGCTTCCTCCATGGCACCCACAGCACCCACCGTCGAACTCGGCCACGGCGCGGCCATGCCGCAGCTGGGCCTGGGCACGTGGCCGATGGACGACGCCGAGGCCGAACGCGTGGTCGCCGAGGCGATCGGGCTCGGCTACCGGCTGGTCGACACGGCCGAGAACTACCAGAACGAACGCGGCGTCGGCCTGGGGCTCAAGGCTTCCGGCGTGGCCCGCGAGGACCTGTTCGTGACCACGAAGTTCAACAAGGAGTGGCACGGCGTCGACCTGGCCGCCGAGGCCTGCGAGCGCGGGCTCGACCGGCTCGGGCTCGACTACCTCGACCTGCTGCTCATCCACTGGCCGAACCCGCAGCACGGGAAGTACATCGAGGCCTGGGAGGGCCTGGTCGGGCTGCTGGAGTCGGGGCGGGTGAAGGCGATCGGCACGTCGAACTTCAAGCCGACGCACCTGGACCGGATCATAGAGGCCACGGGCGTGATTCCGGACGTGAACCAGATCCAGTTGAGCCCCTTGACGACTCGCCTCGAGGCGCGGGCGTACCACAAGGAGCGGGGGATCGTGACGCAGTCGTGGTCGCCGATCGGCGGCCAGGGCGGCGAGGTCCGCAACGAGCCGAAGGTGCTGCAGTTGGCCGAGAAGTACGGGAAGACGCCCGTGCAGGTGGTCCTGCGCTGGCACCTCGACTCGGGGCTCACGGTGGTCCCGAAGTCGAGCGACCCGGAGCGCTTGGCGCAGAACCTGGACGTGTTCGACTTCGAGCTGGAGCCGGACGACGTGATGTCCCTTGCCGCCCTCGACCAGGGCGAGGCCGCGGCGGCGGACTCGGACCAGTTCGGCCACTAGGCGATTCGTCCCGCCCGCGGGGTCGGGTGTGTCGGTACGCCGCGCCCCCGATGACAAGGGTGGCCGGTGGGTACGACGGTTTCGGCCGGTCCGCTCCCCGGGGTCGGGTGTGTCGCAACGGAACTCCCCCGATCACAAGGGTGGCTCGGGGGTACGACACTTCCGCGAGGTGGCTTGAGCATGCGGCCCACACCGTTCTCGTCTGCTCCCTTACGCGTCGAGCAGGGTGAGTTCCATGCCGCGCACGCGGTCCGGGTCGGTGATGCCTTCCATGGCGATGATCCGGTCCCCTTCGACCGTGAAGACGAGCACGCGCGTCGCCGCGTTCGGCAGGGACGAGATGACGCCGATCTTGCCGTCGGCGAGCACGAGCTGCGCGGCGGAGGCCATGGCCGCGAAGGTCATCGCGCCGCCGGCGATCTGGGCGGCGCCGCGGATGATCTGGCCGACCTCGGCCGCGTCCGTCCGCAGCGTGATCTCGGGGTCGAGCACCGACACGAGCGCCTCGAAGTCGCCGCCGCGGGCGGCCGCGAGGAACGCCTCGACCACCGAGCGCTGCTTCGAGACCTCTTTGCGCTGCGGCACATCGGTCCCCCGCACGCGGGCCCGGGCGCGGCTCGCGAGCTTGCGGGCGGCGGTCGGGGTGCGGTCGACGATCTGGGCGATGTCGTCGAAGGGCACGCCGAACATGTCGTGGAGGACGAACGCGAGCCGCTCGGCGGGGTCGAGCGTCTCCAGGACGACCAGCAGCGCGAGGCTCACCGAGTCGGCGATGACGGCGGCCGACTCCGGGTCGGCCTCCACGTCGGCGGGTCCCGGCAGCGCGGTCGGCTCCGTCCCGTAGTCCGGCATCGGCTGCTCGGCGCGGGACTTGCGGCGCCGCAACTGGTCGAGGCAGACCCGTCCGACGACCGTGGTCAGCCAGCCGCTCAGGTTGTCGATGCGCGCGGTGTCGCTGGCGGCCAGGCGGAACCAGGCCTCCTGCACCGCGTCCTCGGCCTCGCCGGAGGAGCCGAGCATCCGGAACGCCACGGCCTCCAGTCGAGGCCGGTCGGTCTCGAAGCGCTCGGCGAGCCACTGGTCGTCGTTCATGTCGTTCCTCCTTCGGCGGGGCCTGTCGAATCTATGACGCGCGCGGGCGCGCGAACGTGACCGTCCCGCCCCCGCGAGACCGACACTGTGATCCAAGACACTACGCACATTCGACCGGTCACATCATCGCGCCGGGTTCCGTCATCCCCGTGTATCGAACGAATCATGAAGGAGACCGCCATGGAAGCCCGCATCGACTACTACGCCAACCCCATCGCCGCGAAGTTCGCCAAGCACATCAACGCCGCGGGCCTGGCCCTCAAGAAGACCGGCCTCCCCGCCGAGATCCCGAACCTGGTCCTCCTCCGCGCCAGCCAGATCAACGGCTGCGGCGTCTGCACGGACATGCACGCCAAGGACGCCGCCCACGCCGGCGAGACCACCGTCCGCCTCACCATGGTCGCCGCCTGGCGCGACTCCGTGGTCTTCACCGAACCCGAGCGCGCGGCCCTCGCCCTCACCGAGGCGGGCACCCGCCTCGCCGACAGCGCGGGCGTCTCGGACGACGTGTGGGACACCGCCCGCAAGCACTTCGACGACGACCAGCTCTCGGGCCTCGTCTCCCTCATCGCGCTCATCAACGCCTACAACCGGATGAACGCGATCCCCCGCATCCCCGGCGGCAACTACACCCCCGGCGCCTGGAGCTAGACCCGCGAGGAGACCGGAAAAGGGGCGCGGCCGCCGGCCGCGCCCCTACCCCTGTCCCAGGGTCAGAAGTCGACGGGATCGCGGATGATCGGGCAGGTCATGCAGTGCCCGCCGCCCCGTCCGCGTCCGAGTTCGGCGCCCACGATCGGGATGACCTCGATGCCGGCGTCCCGCAGGAGCGTGTTCGTCTGCGTGTTCCGGTCGTACGTCATGACCACGCCCGGCTCGAGCGCGACCGCGTTGTTCCCCGAGTCCCACTGCTGCCGCTCGGAGGCGTACACGTCGCCGCCGGTCGCGATGACGCGCAGGCTCGGCAGGCCCAGCGCCTTCGCCACGACCTCGGTGAACGCCGCCGAATTGTGGTCCTCCAGTTCGAGTCCCGGCGCTCTGTCGCTGGGCCGCAAGGAGAACGTGTGCACCGCGTCCATGATCTTCGGGTACAGCGTGACCACGTCCCGGTCCGCGAACGTGAACACCGTGTCGAGGTGCATGGCCGCCCGCAGCTTCGGCATGCCCGCCACGATCACCCGGTCGGCCGCGCCCTGGTCGAAGAGGGCCTTCGCGACCTGCGTGATCGCCTGCCGGGAGGTGCGCTCGCTCATGCCCATGAGCACCACGCCGTTCCCCACGGGCATGATGTCGCCGCCCTCGAACGTCGCCTGCCCCCACGACTCGTCCGGGTCGCCCCACCACACCTGCGAGCCCTTGAACTCGGGATGGAACGTGTAGACCGCCTTCATCAGCAGCGTCTCGTCATGGCGCGCAGGCCAGTACAGCGGATTGAGGGTCACGCCGCCGTACAGCCAGCACGTGGTGTCCCTGGTGTACAACGTGTTCGGCAGCGGCGGCATCAGGTACTCGCGCGCGCCGGTCGACTCCCGCGCCAGCGCCACGTACCCGGGACGCAGGTCGTTCGGAAGGTCGTATGTGGACAGTCCGCCGATGAGGTGCTCGGCGAGCTCGGCCGGGCCCAGCGACTCCAGGAACTCGCGGGTGGGCTCGATGAGCCCGATCCCGACCTCGTTCGCGGTGATCTTGCGGTCGAGGAGCCACGAGCGGGCCTCCTTGTCCGCCATGGTCTGCGCCAGGAGCTCGTGCAGCTCGACGACCTCCACGCCCCGGTCGCGCATGTTCTCGACGAACTCGGCGTGGTCGCGCTGGGCGTTCTCGACCCACATGACGTCGTCGAACAGCAGCCCCTCCGCGTTCGTCGGCGTGAGGCGCCGATGCGCGAGGCCCGGCGCGCACACCAGGACCTTCCGGAGCCTCCCGACCTCGGAATGGACGCCGTAGGACTGGACGCGGTCGTTCATTGCGGTTCCCCCTAGCTCGATGGCCTTCAGATGGTGATCCAGCCGGCGGCGAGCGCGACGACGCCGAGCACGGCGCCCGCGATCGAGACCGCCAGCAGGGCGGCCTCCCCGGGGCTGAAGACGCGGCGGCCCTGCTCGCGGCGGGCCATGACGAACAGGATCGTGGCGGGGGCGTAGACGATGAAGGACACGAGCACGAACTTCAATCCGGCCGCGAACAGCAGGAACGCCGTGTACAGGGAGGCGAGGACGGCCACAGTGAGCTCGCTCGAGCCGCCGCGCGCCGGCGTCCCGTCCCGGCCGGACGCGACCTTGACGGCGAACAGGGCCGCGAGGAGGAACGGTATGAGCGTCAGGGCGCTGGTGAGGTCGAGCGCGAAGTTGAACGCGTCGTCGGAGAAGTAGGTGACGGCCAGGACGACCTGGCTGAGCGCGGTGCTCAGCGCGAGGGCCGGGACGGGCACGTCCGCCTTCGTGGAGCGGCCGAGGAACCGCGGCATGTCCTTGTCCTGCGCGGCCACGAACAGGACCTCGGCGGCCATGAGCGTCCACGCGAGGTACGCCCCGAGGACCGAGACGATGAGGCCGATCGAGACGAACACCATGCCCCAGGTGCCGACCGCGGCCTCCAGGACCCCGGCCATCGACGGCTGGCGCAGCTCCGCGATCTCGGCCATCGGCATGATCCCGTACGACACGATCGTGACGGACGCGAAGACCGCGAACACCGAGAGGAAACCGGTGATCGTGGCCCGCCCGACGTCCTCGCGGCGCTTCGCGTGCCGCGAGTACACGCTCGCGCCCTCGACGCCGAGGAACACGAACACGGTGGCGAGCATCGTGCCCCTGACCTGGCTGAACAGCGAACCGGCGTAGTCGGCGCCGGCGAAGTTGTCCGCGAAGACGCCGGGGTCGAGGAAGAACAGCGCGAGGATCACGAACACGCCGATGGGGATCAGCTTCGCGACCGTCACGATCCGGTTGATCGCCGCGGCCTCCTTCACGCCCTGCTTGATGAGGAGGAAGAACCCCCACAGGCCCGCGGAGGAGAGCACGATCGCGAGGATCGTGTCCCCTTCGCCGAGCGCGGGGATGAGCGCGCCGGCGGTCGACATGATGAGGACCCAGTAGGTCACGTTGCCGACGCAGGCGCTGGCCCAGTAGCCGAACGCGGAGAAGAAGCCGGGGTACTCGCCGAACCCGGCTTTGGCGTAGGCGTAGACGCCGGCGTCGAGGTCGGGGCGGCGGACCGCGAGGTTCTGGAACACGAACGCGAGCATGAGCATGCCCGTGCCGGCGACGGCCCAGGCGATGAGGGCGCCGGCGACGCCGGTCTCCTGGGCGAAGCGGGAGGGGAGGGAGAAGACGCCGGCGCCGACCATGGAGCCGACCACCATCGAGGTCAGCGTCCAGAACGCGAGTTTGGCGGTGCGCGGGGTCTCGGTCGTGTTCGCGGCATGGGCCATGTGGAGTCCTCGCAGGTCGCGCCGTTGAGGCCCGATGAGGGCACTGGAGTCCTGAATATATCGCCGCAAAGGGGACGCAGGCTCGGATTCGGGGAACGCGGCGGGCGGGGGGGGGCCCGCCCGCCGGTTCGTTACAGCGCGGCCTGGTGGCAGGCGGTCTCGGCCACGCCGAACGGGACGTTCGCGCCGGTGAGCCGGTTGACGCACCTGACGTGCCCGTCCCACTGCTCGCCTTCCGCGCACGCCGCCTCGGCGATCGGTCCGACGCGGATCCCGTTGGCCTTGAGGTGGTCGGTGCAGGCGAGCGCATTGGCCTGCGCGGGTGCCGCGATCGCGAGCGCGGCGCCCGCCGCGAGTGCGAGGGCCGCGAGGCCCTGCACGATCCTGTGGGTCTGTGTCGCCATGCCGTTCATTCCTCTCTTCCGGTCGTACGGCCGCTGGTGAGCGTATGGCGCGCGGGGGCGGGCCGCCGCTCATCGCGCGATTTCGCGGATCGGCTATCCGACAGTTGGTCTTCGGCGGCGCGGCCGTCTGCGATGCGGAGGACGCGGTCGGCGAGGTGTTCGGCGACGGCGGGTTCGTGGGTGATGAGCAGGATCGTCATGCCGCCCTGGCCTTTGAGCGAGGCGAGGAGGTCGAGGACGCCTTTCCTGGCGATGGCGTCGAGGCCGGAGGTGATCTCGTCGCAGACCAGGACCTCGGGTTCGGCGGCGAGCGCCCGGGCGAGTGCGGCGCGCTGGAGCTGGCCGCCGGAGAGCCGGCCGGGGCGGCGCGCGGCGGTCTCGGCGGGGAGGCCGAGGTCGGCGAGGAGGGTCGTTGCCGCGGTGGCGGCGTCGGCTCTCGTGAGGCCGCGGAGGCGGATCGCGGTGCGGGCGACCTGGTCGTGGATGCTGCGGTGCTCGTCGAAGGAGGCGCGGGCGTCTTGGAAGACGTACTGGACGCGGGCGCGTTCGGCCCGGTCGCGGCGGCGGCCGCGCACCGGGAGCGCGGCGCCGTCGAGGCGGAGTTCGCCGGCGGCGGCCGGCTGGAGCCCGGCGACGGTGCGGGCGAGGGTGGTCTTGCCGGAGCCGGAGGCGCCGAGGACGGCGAGGCATTCGCCTTGGCGCGCTTCGAAGTCGACGTCGTCGAGGAGGCGGGTGCGGCGGGCGCCCACGGTGACGGCGAGGCCTCGCCCGGCGATGCGGATCGGGGCCTCCGGATCGCCGGGCGGGGCGGGCCGGGTGGTGCGGGCGGCGAGGAGGCGGCGCGTGTGGTCGTGCCGGGGTTCGGTGAGGACGCGTGGTGCGGGGCCGCGTTCGACGATGCGGCCGGTGTCGAGGACGAGCAGGTCGTCCGCGACGGTCGCGACGAGTCCGAGGTCGTGGCTGAGGAGGACGACGGCCATGCCGCCCGCGGCGGCGAGGCGGAGTTCGGCGGCGATCCTGTCGCGGTTGCCGAGGTCCTGGCCGGTGGTCGGCTCGTCGGCGACGAGGAGCCGCGCCTCGCACAGGAACGCCTGGGCGAGGACGAGCCGCTGCTGCTGGCCGCCGGAGAGCTGGTGCGGGAAGCGGCGCAGGAACGCGGGGTCGTCGAGTCCGGCGCGGCGCATGGCGTCGGCGATCCGCTCGGTGGCCCAGGTGTCATTGGTCTTGGGGCCGTGGGCGTTCGCGATCTCGGTGAGGACGCCGCCGACGCGGCGGACGGGGTTGAGGACGGCGGCCGGGTGCTGCGGGAGGTACGCGGCGGGCACTTCGCCTGGGGCGCAGTGCAGGACGTCGACGCCCGCGACCTCGACCGTGCCGGTCGCCGTCACGCCGGGTTTCACGGCGCCGAGGAGGGCCGAGCCGATCGTGGTCTTGCCGGAGCCCGAGGCGCCGACGACGGCGAGGATCCGGCCGGCGTCCACGGTGAAGTCGATACCGTCGACCAGAGTCTTCCCGGCGGCTTCGGCCCGCAGGCCGGTCACGGTCACGGTCATGCCGGGGCCTTTCGGGTGAGGAGCCGGTCGAACAGCAGGTTCAGGCCGACCGAGAGCGCGACGAGCAGCGCGGCCGGGAGCACGACTCCCCAGGGGGACAGGAAGATCCCGCCGCGGTTGACGTCGACCATCACGGCCCAGTCGCTCGCTTCGGGGCCCGCGCCGACGCCGAGGAAGCTCGCGGCGGCCACGAGGTAGAACGCGCCGACGAGGCGCACCCCGGCGTCCGCGGCGACCGTGGGGAGGAGGGATCTGGCGATGTAGCCGATCGCGGTGCGCCACCAGCTCTCGCCTTGCAGCCACAAGGCTTCGACGGCGGGGCGGCGGGCGGTCTCGAGGGCGGCGGCGCGCACGATCCGGGCGATGTCCGGGAGGTTCACGAGCGCCACGATGAGGACGAGCATCCACGCGGTGGGCGGGGCGATCGCGGCGAGCAGCAGCATGAGGAGGAGCGACGGCAGGGCGAGGAGGAGGTCGAAGGGGCGCATGAGGATCTCGTCGAGCCAGCGGTGGCGGGTCGCGGCGGCGACGAGGCCGATCGGGAGGCCGACGAGGAACGCGAGGCCGGTCGCCGCCGCGGCGGTGACGACGATGCCCCAGCCGCCGTCGAGGATCCCGTCGAGCACGCTCGACCCCAGGTAGTCGGTCCCGGGCCAGGGCGCGGCGGGGTCGAACGGCTGGGTCCGGTCGCCTTCGGCGAGCGGGATGAAGGGCCCGGCGAGGGCGATCCCGAGCGGCAGCGCGAGGAGGGCGAGGATCGCGAAGTGTTCGGCGCGTAGGCGGGTGCGGGTCCGGGTGCTGCGGCCGGTCCGCGTGTCGGGGTCGGTCCGGGAGGATCGGTCGGCGCGATCGGCGCGGGTTGTTCTGCGGCGATCCCGGGGTCGGGTGTGTCGCGATTCGAGCGCCCCCGGTTTCGAGGGTGCCCGAGGGGTACGACATTCGTCGTCGGACGAAGTCCGATGCGAGGATGATTCGGGGTTCATCGGGCGACCTCCAGTCTCGGGGCGAGGCGGAACGCGACCAGGTCGGCCGTCAGGTTCACGAGGACCGTGGTCGCACCGAAGACCACCGCGATGCCTTGCACCACAGGCAGGTCCCGGGCGTTCACCGCGTCCACCAGGGCGGTGCCGAGGCCGGGGATGACGAAGACGCTCTCGACCACGATCACGCCGCCGAGCAGCCAGTCGGCGGTCCGGGCGATCTGCGCGGTCGCCGGGGTGATCGCGTTCGGGAGGGCGTGCGCGAGGACGACCCGGCGCTCCGGAATGCCGACGCGGCGCGCGTGCGCGACGTACTCCGAGTCGAGCGCTTCGATCATCCCGGCGCGCACGAGCCGCGCGATCGAGCAGATCGGCCGCGCCAGCAGGACCAGCAAGGGCAGCACCAGGACCGCGGGCTCGGCCAGGAGCGACGGCACGCCGACGGCCGTCGGCGGCAGCCACGCGAGGCCGATCGCGAAGACGCTCACCAGCAGCACGGCGAGCGCGAACTCGGGCACCGAGTAGAGCCCGACGGTGAACGTCGTGATGACCCGGTCCGGCCAGCGGCCCTGCCGCCGGGCGGCGGCGACGCCGAGACCGATCGACAAGGGCAGCAGCAGGACCAGGGTCGAAACGGCGAGGACGAGCGTCGGCCGGAGGGCGGTGGCGAGGAGGTCGGCGACGGGGCGTCCGGAGACGAGCGAGGCGCCGAAGTCGCCGGTGAGGAGCCCGCCGAGCCAGTCGCGGAGCCGCGCGAGGGCCGGTTCGTCGAGGTGCATCTGCTCGCGGATGCGGGCGATCGCGGCGGGGTCGGGCTGGTCCCCGGCGAGCGCGACGGCCGCGTCGCCGGGGAGCAGTTCGACCAGCGCGAACGCCAGGCACGCGACGGCGAGGACCTGCACCGCGCCGAGGCCGATCCGCTTGGCCGCGTACGCGAGCACTAGTCCATCCACACCTTGTCGAAGCGGGCCCAGTCGAGGGTGTTGGCGGGGGCCTGCTCGACGCCGTGGACGCTCGGGAGGGTGCCGACGATCCAGTCGGCGAAGCCCCACACGAGGTAGCCGCCCTCGTCGTGGAGGCGCTGCTGGATCTGCTGGTACAGCACCTCGCGGTCGGCTTCGTCCGCTGTGGACTGGAGCTGGAGGTACCGCTCGTCGAAGTCGGCGTGGTGCCACTGGGTGACGTTGGTAGGCGAGTCGGTGAGGAGCCGCTGCGAGATGTGGGAGGCGATGGGCATCGCCCCGGAGCGGTAGGAGGCGATCTGGCCTTCCGTGAGCACCTCGGACCAGTAGGTGTCGGCGTTGCGCTCGTTGATCTCGACTTCGATGCCGGCCTCGCGGGCCTGCTCGGCGAAGATCTGGGCGGCCTCGGTGAAGCCGGAGCCGACGTCGGCGGTGTCGAGGGTGATGGTCTGGACGCCGGCGGCGGCGAGGAGGGCCTTGGCGGTCTCGAGGTCGCGTTCGCGCTGGGGGATGTCGGCGGCGTAGTGCTCGAAGCCGAGGCCGAACAGGTCGTTGCCGGTCTGGCCGCGCCCGGAGAGGACGGACTCGACGAGTTCCTCGCGGTCGCAGAGGAGGAACATCGCTTGGCGCACTTGGGGGTCGTCGAAGGGCGCGCGGTCGGTCTTCATGGCGAAGCCGAGCATGTTGGAGCCGGGGGAGGCGACGAGCACGACGGCGTCGTTGCCCTCGTTGGCGCGGGCGGTCGTGGCGGAGAGGTCGTGGGCGTATTCGACCTGGCCGCCGAGGAGGGCGTTGATGCGCGCCGACTCCTCGTCGGCGACGACGATCTGGATCCGGTCGAGCTTCGGCGCGCCGTCCCAGTGGTCGTCGAAGCGTTCGGCGGTGAACTCGCTGCCGGGGGTGAAGGAGACGAATTTGAACGGCCCGGAGCCCACGGGCGAGTCGAACGTGTCGGTCCCTTCGGGGACGATGTAGGCGCCGAAGGCGGCGAGGGCGTTCGGGAACTCGGCGAGCGGGTGGTGCAGGACGAACTCGACGGTCAGGTCGTCGACGGCCTTGCTGGCTTCGAGGTCGATCGGGGCGAGGTCCTGCTTGGCGCGGAAGGTGCCCTCGGGGTCGGCGATGCGCCGGTAGCTGTAGAGGACGTCGGCGGCGCGCACGGGGCCGCCGTCGTGGAAGACGGCTTCGCGGAGCTTCACGGTCCAGACCGTGAGGTCGGCGTCGGGCGTCCAGGATTCGGCGAGGCGCGGCACGGCGTCCATGTCGGTGCCGAGGTCGGCGAGCTTGTCGTACACGGCTTTGGCGCGGGCGGCGTCGGCGAAGAGGTTGACGCGGTGCGGGTCGATCGTCTCGTCCGCGCCGCCGCCGGCGAAGGCCGCGCGGAGGGTGCCGCCGGTCTTGGGTTCGCTTGCGCCGGTTCCGGAGTCGCCGCTGCAGGCGGTGAGCACGGCGCTGGAGGCGCCGACGGCGAGGCTTGCGGCGCTGAGGACGACGCGGCGGCTCATCTGGGGGCTGGTCGACGGGTGAGGCATGTCGGTTCCTTCGTGGTTGCGGTTCAGGCGGTCTGCGCGGCATTGCGCGAGGGGGACGGGTTCGCGGCGTCGGACGCGGAAGGCGCGGGTTGCTCTGGTCCGGAGTCGTACCGCGCGGCGCTCTGATCCGCGGCGTTCCGCGAACCGACGCTGAGCGAAGCGGCACTGTGCGAACCGACGCTCTCCGCGTCGGCGTCGCGCGCGAGGGACAGGTTCGCGGCGTCAGACTCGGCGGGCGCAGCGCATGCCGACCCGGCATCGTTCCGAGCGGCACCCGGTAGATCGCCGGCCAGCGCGTCGGACCGCGGACCGGAGTCGTCTTGCGGCGCATCGCCTTCCGAAGCCGACGCCTGCGACTCGGCGTTCGGCGCTCCCGCCGCGGCTCGCGCCAGCGAGCGCGAGCCGCGCATCGCGGCCACGGCTCCGGCCGAGGCGAGTCCGAGGAGGGCGCAGCAGAGCCAGGAGGCCCAGGCGGCGCGGTCGCCCGCGAGGTCCGCGACGAGCCCGACCGCGCTCGTGCCGAGCGCGGCCACGACTCCCGAGAGGAGGTAGTAGACGCCGAAGTACGTGCCCGTGAGTCCTTGCGGCGCATAGCCGGGGATGAGCTCCATGACGAACGGCTGCGCGACCATGACGCCGATCGACAGCAGCAGCGCGGCGGCCAGCACGGCCGCGAAGTGCGGCCCGGGCGCGCTCGCGGGCACCAGCACCGGCGGCAGGAACGCCGCGCCGATGAGCGCCATGCCCAGCGCGATCGCCGCCGCCCGGCTCAGGTGCCGCTGGCACCAGTCGGTGCTGCGCACCTGCAGGCCGAGCGTCGCCACAGTCGATGCGCCGAACACCGCGGCCGTCGCCCACGCGGTGCCCGTGGCGTCCACCGCGGCCTTCGGCAGCAGCAGGTACAGCTGGTTCTGGAGCGCGAACAGCGCGGCCGTGGCGAGCGTGAACGCCAGGAACCCCTTGTCCGCGAAGGCGTCCCGCCACCCGCCGAGCACCGTCGTCGCGGCTTTCGGCGCGCGGTGCGGCGGCAGCGCGAGCATCTGGGCGACCGCCAGCGCCAAGAACACCAGCGCGGAGACGAGCGCCCCGAGCCGGAAGTCCACGACCACGAGCGCGCTGCCCGCGACCGGCCCGAGGCACATCCCGGTGTTGGCGAACAGGTTGAACAGCGCGAACGCTTCGGCCCGCCGCTCACCGGCCGCTTCGGCGACGTACGCGCGCACCGCCGGGTTGAACAGGGCCCCGGCCACGCCGCTCACGACCGACGCGGCGAGGAGCACCGGCAGGCTCGGTGTGAGTGCGAACAGCCCGAACCCGAAGGCGCGCATGAGGCATCCGGCGATGATGACGCCGCGGGGGCCGAGCCGGTCCGAGGCCGTGCCGCCGATGAGGAACAGGCCCTGCTGGGCGAGGTTCCGCACTCCGAGCACGATCCCGATCGCGGCGAGCGACATCCCGGCGGAGGCTTCGAGGTGCACCGCGAGGTAGGGGATGACCATGTAGAAGCCGAGGTTGACGCCGAGCTGGTTCACCAGGAGCAGCCGCACGGCGAGCGGCTGCGCCGTGAAGGACCGTATGGTGCGCAAGGGACCTCATCGGGGGCGGTGGCGCCGGGGGAGCGCCGGGGGCGATCGGACACGACAAAGATAACGGAACCCGTTTTCATTACTGGAAGCGAAGGTCCGGATGTGACCTGCCCCCGCCCATGCGATCATCGGCATACGCGCACGTGACCTCGGAGGATGCCGTGAAGACCCCAGGCGAAGACCAGAACCGCCGCCTCCTGCGCGCCCGCGACGCCATGGACCGGGACTTCGCCGAACCCCTCGACGTGCCGAGCCTCGCCCGCGTCGCCCTCATGTCCCCCGCGCACTTCAGCCGCCAGTTCCGCGCCGCCTTCGGGGAGACCCCGCACCGCTACCTGCAGCGCCGCCGCATCGAACGCGCCTGCGCGATGCTCCGCGACACCCAGGCCACCGTCACCGAGGTCGCGCTCGCGGTCGGTTTCGACTCGCTCGGCACGTTCAGCCGCACCTTCAACACGATCATCGGCCGCTCCCCCACCCGGTACCGCGCCGACGCCGTCCCGTTCAACGCGCCGAGCTGCTTCGTGCGCTCCTGGACCCGACCGAGCAGTTTCGGATAAGCCCTCCGCCCCGCCGGGCCCATAGGCTGGGGGCATGTTCACAGGAATCAGCATCCACACCGTGTTCGTCCTCGACCAGGAAGAGGCGATCGACTTCTACGTCGGCAAGCTCGGCTTCGAGATCTCCTCGGACGTCGACCTCGGGTTCATGCGCTGGTTGACCGTGGCCCCGCCGAACCAGCCCGACCGGAGCATCCTCCTCGAGGTCCCCGGCCCGCCCTCGCAGAGCGACGAGACCGCGGCCGTCATCCGCGACCTGCTCACCAAGGGCGCGTTGGGCTCGACGATCCTCAACACCGACGACTGCCGCGGGGACTACAAGCGCCTCAAGGACCTCGGCGTCGAGTTCACCGAGGAGCCGACCGAGCAGCCGTACGGCATCGACTGCGCGCTGCGCGACCCGTTCGGCAACCACATCCGGATCACCCAGCCGGGCGGAACGGACGCCTGACGACCGTGCGCGAAACGCCCGGCCGAGGCCGGGCGTTCCGCGTGTCCTGGAGGGTTCGGCCGCTGTTCAGGCGGGTACTCCAGAAGCTCGAAGCGGCTCCCGAGGAGGGGACATGGACGAGCAGTTGGAGCGGCCGGAGCGCCAGGAGCGCATCGTCGTCGGCGTCGACGGCTCCGCGCCCTCGATCAAGGCCCTCGAATGGGCCATTGAGCAGGCACGGCGCACCGGCGCGAAGGTCGAGGCCGTGCAGGCGTGGGAAGTGCCGACGATGTACGGCAGCGGCATGATGGTCCTGCCCGGCGGCGAGGAGTTCGACAATTCCGCCCGGCAGTCGCTCGAAGCGGCGGTCAACAACGCGCTCGGCGGCAGGTTGGACGTCGATATCGAGCCCCACACCGTGGGCGGCCACCCGGCCAAGTCGCTCATCGACATGGCCGAGGGCGCCGACCTCCTCGTCGTCGGCAGCCGAGGGCACGGCGGATTCGTCGGCGCTTTGATCGGCTCGGTCAGCCACTACTGCGTCAGCCACGCGACCTGCCCGGTCGTCATCGTCCGCGACACGGACTAAGGCAGACGGCGGCACCGCTCGCGCGCCCGGGCGTGAGCGGCGCATTCGCTTGGGCCGCAGGCGGTTACCGCGTCGGGGCGTACCGGAACGCCTGCACGCGCGAGGAGCCCCCGACCGCGCCCAGCCCCAGCATCCGGCCGGTGAAGCCGGTCGCGACCTCGGTCGAGAGGTAGCGGCCGTCGAGCCGGCCGAGTTCCGTGAACTCATCGCCCGTCTTGACGGAGAGCACGATGTCGTCCGGGCCGTAGCCGGTCATGTCCTCCGCCTCCGGCTCGACCGCTTCGATCCGCAGCACGACCGGGCCCTGCGGTGCGGGGGCCGAACCGAGGAGCGCCGTCGCGGCGCCCAAGCGGGCCTCCGCCCGGATCTCGCCGTTCTCGCAGGTGAGGCCGTACCAGTGGCGCTTGTCGAGCCACAGCAGGAACCGGCCGGCGTCCTCGAACTCGGCTTCGGCGCTCCAGCGCAGGTCCTTCACGCGGGTGCAGAGGAGCCCGGGGGAGCCGTCGGCCGGGTCGCGCAGGTCGAGGCCCTTGCCGGTGCGGGTCGCGACCGCGTCCGGTTCGCTCGAGGCCGCGACCCAGCGCAGATCCCAAGCGTCCGAGGTGAAGTCGTCGGTGAACGTGGTGTCGTCCGGGGTGAACTCGTACCGGCCCGCGTCGAACACGGGCCAGCCGTCGACCCAGTCGACGCCGGCGAGGAACGTCTCGCGGCCGAGCACGTGGAACTGCGGCGTGAACCCGCGGGGACGCACCGCCAGGTAGACGGCGGCCCACTCGCCCGCAGCGGTCTCGACGAGGTCGGCGTGCCCGGTGTTCTGGACCGGCAGCGCCGTCGAACGGTGGGAGAAGACCGGGTTCGACGGGCAGGCCTCCCAGGGCCCCTCGGGGCGCTCCGCGCGCGCGA
This sequence comes from Glycomyces lechevalierae, assembly GCF_027622945.1. Classification (GTDB taxonomy): domain Bacteria; phylum Actinomycetota; class Actinomycetes; order Mycobacteriales; family Micromonosporaceae; genus Glycomyces; species Glycomyces rutgersensis. The sequence goes on from NZ_JAPZVQ010000026.1 coordinate 16,478, forward strand.
ACGTGACGGAGTGGCCGCGTTCGGTCCCGCCCTCGGCGAGCATCAGGTACCAGTAGTCGCCGATGCGATGCATATGGGGCGCTTCGCAGGCGGCGAGTCCCGTGCCCTGCCACACCCGGTACGGCTCGGACCGCAGTTCGCCGGTGTCGGGGTCGATGCGGGCCTGGAGGATGCCCTCGAGCCCGCTCTCGGTGCGGCCGGTCCAGGTCAGGTAGCACTCGCCGTCGTCGCCCCAGCAGAGGTCGGGGTCGATGCCCATCGCCTCGCGCACGAAGACCGGTTCGCTCCAGTCGCCGGCCGGGTCCTCGGCGGAGACGATGAGCTGGCCGCGGGAGTCGTAGACGTTCGTGGTGATGTAGTAGAACCGGCCGCCGTGGTGGCGCAGGGTGGGGCCGTAGATCCCGCCGGAGGCGTTGCCGCCGCCGGGCACGAACTGGCTGCGGCGGTCGAGGATATTGCCGATCTGCTTCCAGTGCACGAGGTCCCGGCTGTGGAAGATCGGGGCGCCGGGGAAGTACTCGAAGCTCGAGTGGGCGAGGTAGTAGTCCTCGCCGACGCGGCAGATCGACGGGTCCGGGTGGAAGCCCGAGACGATCGGGTGCTCGGCCCCGGACACGGCAGTGCGGCTCACGGTGTTCCCCTCTACGGCATGGAAGCCCCAGATTAAGTTGTGTCGCCAAACTTTGTCAACCGACTACGAAGCCCTCGACGACATCGGCCGGAGGCGGCCTCCGAGCGGATCCCGGAAGCCGCACCTCGCGCGGCACTCGGTGAGGGCCACCAGGAGTCCGCTTCGGGCCGCCTCCGGCCGATCGCTTGCAGCAGCCCGCTCGCAGGCGAGCCAGGCTCACGTCCTGTGCGAATTCAAGCAGTGTCGCACCCCTGTGAAAGGGTGGTCTTTTTCATCGGTAGTGGTGCAGGTGGGAACGGGTGGGTAACCGGGGCCGCCCGTACGCGCGGGCGACGGCCCGCGCCGCGCCGCGCGGCCGCCCCGGCCACCGCCGCTCAAACAGCCGCGTGCTGCGCGCCCCACGACCGCGCGTACCGGCCCGAGCGCTCCAACAGCTCCTCGTGCGTGCCCTGCTCGGTCACACGCCCGTGCTCGAGCACCACGATCACGTCCGCGCGCTGGATCGTGCTCAGCCGGTGCGCGACCACGAGGGTCGTGCGCCCGCGCATGAGCGTCTCGAGCGCGCCCTGGATGTGCCGCTCCGACTCCGAGTCGAGCGCGCTCGTCGCCTCGTCCAGGAACAGGATCCGCGGGTCGCGGATGAGCGCCCGCGCGATCGAGAGCCGCTGGCGCTGCCCGCCCGAGAGCCGCGCGCCGCGCTCGCCCACGACCGTGTCCCACCCGTCCTGCAGCGCCTCGACGAAGTCGAGCGCGTTCGCGTCGCGCAGCGCCTGCCGCACCTGCTCGTCGTCGATCGGCCCGAGGCCGTACGTGATGTTGTCCCGCACCGACCCCTCGAACAGCACCGAGTCCTGCGGCACCACGGACACGTGCCGGCGCACCGAGCGCATGTCCAGCGCCTCCATGTCCGCGCCGTCGAGCAGCACGGTCCCGCCGGCCGGGCGGATCAGGCCGAGCACGGTGTTCATCATCGTCGACTTGCCCGAGCCCGAAGGCCCCACGAGCGCAACGGTCTTGCCCGCCTCGATCTCGAGGTCCACCGCGTCCAGCGCGGGCGCGCCGCCGTCCGGGTACTTCACCGTGACCCCGCGAAGCTCGATCCGGCCCTCCACACTGTCCACAGTGGGCTTGCCTTCGTTGTACTCGACGTCCGGGTCCTGCAGGACCTCCGCGATCGACCGCACCGACTCCGTGCCGCGCGCCGTGATCGGCACGAGGTTCAGCACCGATCCGACCGAGCCGGTGAGCATCGAGAAGTAGGTTCCGAGCACCACGACCTGCCCGGCCGTGATCGGCGCCCAGTCCATGACGGCCACGGTCGCCGCCAGCAGCAGGCACCCGACGGACAGGAGCTGCATGGTCACCCAGCTCGCCGCGCCGAACCGCCCGTTGACCACGTCGAGCCGCAGCCCGCGGTGCCGCACTTCTTCGGCGACCTGCGAGACCCGTTCGGCCGCAACGTGCTCGAGCCCGTGCGCGCGCGTGATCGGCATGAGCGCGGCCATCTCGCCGACCCGCGACGAGAAGACCTCCATCTCCTTGCGGAACTCCTGGTTGCGCTCCTGCGTGCGCCGCCGCGTGAACCACCAGACGCCGAAGCCGCACGGCAGGGACAGCGCGAACACCGGCAGGAACTGCGGCACCGTCAGCGCGGTCATGGTGATCGCGCCCGCGAACACGAACACGGCCGAGAGCAGCGGCCCGCCGGACTGGGCGAACATCATCTCGATGTTCTCGACGTCGCGCACGACCTTCGACTGGATGATCGACGCGTTCGACCGGGAGTGGAACCCGATCGACAGCAGCTGGAGCCGCGCGGCGAGCGCGTTCCGGAAGTCCGCGCCGAGCGAGCGCACCGCGCCCATGTAGAACCGGGTGAACCAGACGTGCGTGAACGCGTTCTGCAGCACAAGTACCGTGGCGCCGATGGCGAGCCACCCGAGCGTGGACACGGGCCCGCCGCGCACCACGGCGTCGACGGCCGCGCCCGTGATCACGGGCAGCAGCCAGCTGGGGCTGTCTTTGAGGATGAAGATGAACATGGCGGCGACGAGCCGGCCCCGGTGGGGCCGAAGGGATCGCGCGACCGACTTGAGCGGGTGCCGACCGTCGAGGACGGGAGTCTCCATGGGGCGTAAGCCTCGTATTCGATTTGGAGGGTCTGGTTGGGCGGCAACGGGGTTCGGATGGGATCGAGCACCCGCCGCCACATGGTCCCCCGCAACGCACCGTCCGCGCGAGGTCACCGCCCCCGACCATAACCCCGGCGTCCGCGAACCGCCTCCGCTTTTGGTCGCACGCCACAGCGCCGCCAGAACCGGGCCGCCGACGACAGGGCCGCCGCCGCGACGAGCGGCGGCGGCCCTCCCCCGTTCTACCAGGTCACGGGCAGTTCATAGACCCCGTAGACCGAGGCGTCGTGCTTGAACGGCACGTCCGCGATGTCGCCCGCGAGCGCGAGCGTCGGGATCCGCTTGTACAGCGTCCCGTACACGACCTGCAGTTCCATCCGCGCGAGCGACTGCCCGAGGCACTGGTGCACCCCGAACCCGAACGCCACATGGTTGCGCGCCTCACGCGTGAGGTCGAGCCGGTCCGGTTCGGCGAACACGCGCGGGTCGCGGTTCCCGATGTCGTTGGCCATGATGAGGCCCTCGCCGGCGCGCACCGTGGTGCCGCCGATCTCCATGTCCTCCAAGGCGACCCGCCGCCGCCCGCTGTGCGTGATGTGCAGGAACCGCAGCAGTTCCTCCACGGCGCGCGCGATGAGCTTCGGGTCGTCCGTCTCCTGCAGCAGCTTGAGCTGATCAGGGTGTTCGAGCAGGGCGAGCGTGCCGAGCGCGATCATGTTCGCGGTGGTCTCGTGCCCGGCGATGAGCAGCAGCATCCCGATCTGCGCGGCGTCGATGACGCTGATCTCGCCGTTCTCGATGCGCGGCAAGAGCCCCGAGAGGAGGTCCTCCCCGGGCGACTGCGTCTTCTCGCCCATGAGCTTCGCGAGGTAGCCGACGAGCGCGCCCATCGCGCCGCGCCGCTGCGCGTCGGTCGTGAAGCGGTTGATGATGATCTTGCTCTGCTCCTGGAAGAACTCGTGGTCGCCGTACGGCACGCCGAGCAGCTCGGAGATCACGAGCGACGGTACGGGCAGCGCGAACGCCTCCACCAGGTCGACGGGTTTCGGCCCGGCCAGCATCTCGTCGAGCAGGTCGTCCACGATCTTCTGCACGGCCGGGCGCATCGCCTCGATGCGCTTCACCATGAAGGGCGCGGTCACCATGCGCCGCAACCGGGCGTGCTCGGGGTCGTCCATGAGGATGAACCCGATGCCCGGCCCGTCCTCCGCTTCGGCGGGCGGGGCCTCCTCGGTCTCGTACCGGTCGCCTTCGCGCCCGATCGGGTAGCCGGGCCGGGTCGCGTCGGACGAGACGCGCGGGTCGGCGAGCACGGCCTTCTGGTCGGCGTAGCCGGTGACGAGCCACGGCGTGGTCCCGTCGGCGAGCCGCACCCGCGTGATCGGCGTTTCGGCTTGCAGCGCTTGCAGTTCTGGCGGCGGGTTGAACGGGCACTGGGCGGCCCGCTCCATCGGGTAGGCGGGAATGTCGGTGTCGGTCATGGCGCTTGCCTCTCTCGGGTGTCGGCGGCGCGGTGCGCCGGGGCGAGGGCGGGCGAATCCGGGGGCACGCGGCTAGGCGTAGAACACTTCGGCGCGGCGCAGCCGCGCCTGCTTCGGCATGTTCCAGCCGATCACCGCACTCACGCGGCCGTTCTCCGTGCAGCGCAGCACGAACCGGCCGTCTGCCGGGTCGCCTTCGACGACCTCGGTCGCAGCGTGCGCGCTCGGCAGGCCGTACACCTGGATCTTCACGTTGAACTGGTCGGTCCAGAAATAGGGCACGGGCGCGTACGGCGCCGCCTCGCCCAGGATGTTCGCCGCGACGACCCCGGCCTGCTCGGTGGCGTTCGTGCGGTTCTCCAGCCGCAGCGAGCGTCCGAGCCCGACGTGGTCCCACCGGGCCACATCGCCCACGGCCCAGATGCCCTCGGCCGCAAGGCACTGCGAGTCGCATACGACGCCGTTCTCGACGCGCAGCCCGGACCCGGCCAGCCATTCGGTCACCGGCGTCGAGCCGATCGAGACGACCACCGCATCCGCCGGAAGCACCTCGCCCGATTCGAGCCGGACGCCGCTCACGCGCCCGCCCGTCTCCACCAGGCCGTCCACGCCCACCCCGGGGCGAAGATCCACGCCCTGCTCAACGTGCAGCGCCGCAAGCGCTTTGGCGACTTCGCCGCCGAGCTGCAGCTCCATGGGAGCGGCCTGCGGCCCGACGAGCGTGACGCCGGCGCACAGCCGCTTCGAGGTGGCCGCGATCTCGGCGCCGAGCACGCCGTCACCGACCACCACCAGCCGACAGGACTCCGAAAGCTCGGACTGCAAGCGCAACGCGTCCTCCAGCGTGCGAAGCAGATGCACGCCGGCGATCCCCGCAGTGCCGGGGAAGGCTCGCGGCCGGATCCCGGTCGCGATGACGATCGCATCGGCACTGAGTTCACGGCCGTGCTCGGTCTTGACCCGCCGGTTCGCGGCGTCGAGACTGACGGCCGCCTCGCCGAGCGCCAGCTCGATGTCGAGATCGGCGAGCATCGCCTCCGGCCGCAGCCGTGCCCGCTCGGGTTCCCAGTCGCCGCTGAGCACCTGCTTGGAGAGCGGCGGCCGGTCGTAGGGCAGGTGCGATTCCGCTCCGAGGAGCGTCACGCGGCCGTCGAAGCCCTTGCGCCGCAGCGCTTCGGCGGTGGCGAGGCCGGCGGCCGAGGCGCCGACCACGAGCACGCTGCGGCTCCGGTTCGCGCTCCCTGCCCCGTTCGCGGGGCCGTTCACTTCGCCTCGCTCAACTCGATCGCGAGCGCCGGGCAGATGCTGGCGGCCTCGCGGACCGCGTCGAACTGGTCCTCACCGGGCGACTCCTCCAGGAGGACGACGATGCCGTCCTCGTCGCGCTGGTCGAAGACGTCCGGCGCGGCCATGACGCAGGAGCCGGCGCCGCAGCATTTGTCCTCGTAAACGGTGACCTTCATGGTGTTTCTCCTTGCTCATTCCCGTGCTGTTTCCTGGGTGTGGTGCGGGGCTTCCAGCAGGCCGACGATCGCATCGGTCAGCGCGCCCCCGGCTTCGCGCCACGACGAGCCGTAGACCGGCTCGCCCTTGGCCATCGACGCCTCTCGCGAGGCGGGGTTGAGCACCAGGAGCATCTGCATCATCCGGAACCGTTCGTCCACAACGCCTTCGGGCAGTGAAGGCACGCATCGGCGGAGTCCTTCGACCGTGCGGTCCAACGACTCGGCGCGCAGCGCCTCATCCTCGACAATGGACCGCAGTTGCGGGTCGAACTGGATCTGCGCGGCGAACCGCGCGAACCAGGACGGCGTGCCGAGCGCGTCGTAGTGCTCCATGACGGGCGCCACGAGGCATTCGACCCAGTCCCGCAGGTCCTTCGAGTCCTTGATCGCGGCGTACATGCGATCGCGGAGCGGTTCCATCTGCTCCACGTGCCTGCGCACGATCTCGCGGATGAGGTCGGTCTTGCCGCCGAAGTGGTAGCCGACGGCGGCGTTGTTGCCCTGCCCGGCGGCCTCGCTGATCTGGCGGTTCGAGACGGCCTGCACGCCTTCCTCGGCGAACAGGCGCTCGGCGGCGGCGATGATGGCGTCGCGGGTGGCCGCGACGCGGTCGGTGCGCTTGGTGCTCTGGATGTTCATGTCACCATCTAACCGGGACTGCGACCAATCCGCCGACGAGCAGGCCTTCGACCTTCTCCAGGTCGCCCTCCGGAACGGCCAGCTCCAGCGTGGGGAGCCTCCGCAGCAGCACTTCCAGGGTCACCTGGAGTTCGGTGCGGGCCAGGGCCTGCCCGAGGCAGGAGTGGAGTCCGGCCCCGAAGGCCAAGTGCGGGTTGGGAGTCCGGGCGAGGTCCATCTCGTCGGCGCGTTCGAACGCGGCCTCGTCGCGGTTGGCGGCGGCCATGGAGCAGACGACCGTGGTTCCGGGTGCGATCGTCTCGCCTGCGATCGCGATCTCCTGGTCGATGTAGCGGATCATGCCGAAGCCGGCGTTGACGTCGAGCCGCAGCGCCTCTTCGACGGCCGACCGGATGAGCTTCGGGTCGGCGAGCAGCGCCTCCCACTTGCTGCGGTCGGCGAGCAGCATCGCGATCATCTTCCCGATCATGTTGGCGGTGGTCTCGTGCCCGGCGACGAGGAGGCCTTGTCCGGTGGCGATGAGGGTCGCGTCGGACATGGTCGACTCGGGGTCGTTCGCCAGCTCGCTCAGCAGGTCTTCGCCGGGGTTCTCGCGCTTGGCGGCCACGTGGCCCGCCAGGTACGTGTAGAACTCGGTCTGCGCGGCCCGGATCTCCTCGCCGTCGTACCTGCTCATGTTGAGCAGGGTGTCGGACCAGTAGGAGAACTTGTCGCGGTCTTCCTCCGGGACGCCCAGGATTTCGCAGATCACCCATACGGGGAGCGGGAATCCCAAGCCCCCCTTGATGTCTGCGGGCGCGCCTTTGGCGGTCATCTCGTCGACGAGGCGTTCGGCGACTTCGGTGATGCGGGGCCGCAGGCGCGCCATCTGCTTGGCGGTGAACCATTTGTTGAGGTGGCGGCGCCACGCGAGGTGGCCTTCACCGTCCTGCGGGATGGCCATGGCCATCTCGGAGTTGTTGAGCGGGTCGTGGTCGCCTTCGGTGACGCTGGCGGCGTCCTGTCCGGTGCCGCGCCCGAAGCGCGGGTCGGCGAGCAGGGTCTTGACGTCGTCGTAGCGGGTGAGCAGGCGGGCCGGGTCCCCGCTGGGGAAGGTCACGTGGGCGACGGGGCATTTGCCGCGCAGCTCGGCCCATTCGGCGGGCGGCTCCAGGGTGCCTTCGTTGGGGATCGGGTATTTCAACACGTCTGTGCTGTCCTGAACCATTGCGCTGCCTCCTCGGCTTCGGCGACGATTTCGCCCTAATTGAAGCGCGGAAATCATTCTAAGTCAACTGTTTGACTTAAAATTCATCGAGAGAGGCACGAGGATCCCGACGACGACCGGCCCGCCGCGAGGGCGCCGGTCTGCCTGCGAATGGTATTCGCATACGAGCCCTTTGCCCTGTTCACGGGCATACGATCCAGATATGGCTACCGTTATTTGGATCTTGATCATCGCGTGGGTACTGCTCGCGATCCTCGGGTTCGTCATCAAGGGCCTGCTCTGGCTCGCCATCATCGGCATCGTGCTGTTCGTCGGCACTATCGTCTTCGCGGCCATCAGGCGTCGCGCCGGTCACCACCGCACGGCTTGACCGCTGCGAGCGTGCGCTCAAGACGGGGTTTCGCCTCGCCTCGAACGGGCATGCCTCCACACCCCGACAAGAGGAGACGGCCATGGACACGGCGATCGAACCGACGAAGCAATCCGAGACCGATGACGAACCGTCGCAGGCAGAGGACTGGCACGACGAGGAACACGGCGGCCATCAGAGCGGAAGTGACCTCCTGCGATCGACGCTCCCGGTCATCGTGGGGTCGGTCGCAGTCGGCATCGCCGCAGTCGCCGTAGTCGGAGTGCAGCTCAGCCGCCGTAGAAGGTCGAAGACGCTCCTGCGGCGTGCGGCGGCCCATATGGAGGACGCCAGGAAGGCCCTGTCGCACACCGCGGCCGGCCTGCCCGAACGCGGCAAGGCCGTGGTGCGGCGGGTCCACCGCTAGCCCTCCGGCCCGACCGGCGACCACCTCACCCGGCCGGGGAGATGGTGCCCTTCCGCTGGTGACGAAGGTATTCGCCGTTGCGGTGCAACTGGGCAAGGGCCTCGCGCCAGGACTGGATCAGGCCGGTCTCGTGGTAGGGGATGCCCTTCTCGGCGCAGAAGTCGCGCACGATCGGCCTGGCCCGACTCAGGTGCACCGACGGCATGCCCGGGAACAGATGGTGCTCGATCTGGAGGTTCAGGCCGCCTAGCGCGACCTCCATCAGCCAGCCGCCCTTGACGTTCCGGGAAGTCAGCACCTGCTTGCGCAGATAGTCCAGCTCAGTTTCGCCAATGAACGTCGGCATGCCCTTGTGGTTGGGGGCGAAGACCGAGCCCATGTAGAGGCCCCAGACCGCCTTGTGGATCACGATGAACGCGACCGCCTTGCCGGGCGAGAGCACCAGGAACACGACCGAGAGATACGCGACGAAGTGCACCGCGAGCAGCGCCGCCTCCATGCCTCGGTGCCTCAGGCCCGGTTTGAGGACCGATCTGATGCCCGACCAGTTGAGGTTGAAGCCCTCGAAGAGCAAGGCCGGGAAGAACAACTCCGCCTCGTACTTGATCACGAACCGGCTCAGGCCCTGGGCGACGCGCGCCTGACGCTGCGTCCACACGAACAGGCCCGGTGAGACGTCCGGGTCGAGCTCCTCATGGTTGGGGTTGGCGTGGTGGCGGTTGTGCTTCTCGGTCCACCACCCGTAGCCCATGCCGTTGGCGAGGTTGCCGGTGAACCAGCCCGCCCGCTCGGTGTCGGCGCGGCCCCGGAAGACCTGACGGTGGGCCAGATCGTGGCCCAGCAGCGCCACCTGGGCGCTCACGATGGCCATGAACACGGCCATGAACATCTGGAACCAGCTGTCGCCGATCAGGACGAAGGCCGTCCATGAGGCCACGAACACGCCGCCGACGAGCGCGAATCGGATCGCGTAGTAGCGGGGGCGGTGGCGCATGAGTCCGGCCGCGCGGATCCTGCGCGACAGCTCGGCGAAGTCACTCCCGACTCTTGCATCGCCCACGAGCACAGTCCTCTCACCAGTCGTGCGCGCTCAACGGAACCGGTCATCTCCACCATAACCATGACTCGGAACGCCGCACAAGGCGAAGGACGTTCATCCCGCAATAAGCGGTATCCCGCCACCTGGGCGATCTCGGTCACACTTCGAGTTTCTGATGCGAGACAAGGGAATCGAAGAAAACGACAATGCGCATCTAGACGGTGATGTTGACAATGCGTGCAAACATCGCTCATCATGCAGGGACCGCAATCGGCACTCTGCCTAGTGCGACAAGGGTTTACGTCGTCACCCGAATGGGTTACGTCAGAGCCCGCTCAGAACGCGACAACTCCATAGTGCAGAATTTCCAGCAGTCGCCCGGTGGCCTTGCAGCTACCAACTCCAGCCCACCGGGCGACCTAACAACGAAGGGCGAACCTATCGTGTCGTCGACGACGATACGCCATTCCGGCGTACCTGAAAACACCCATTCGGCCACGACCGCCTCATGGCGGATCGGCGAGAAGCCGTTCGACCCGCTCGACCCGGGGCCGTACGGCACACCCGGCTGGCAGCCCGACCCGCGAAGGGGCCGAAGGCGCAGAGGCGAACTCCCGGACCCACTGCCGACCGAGCGGCGACGCCCATCGCAGGTCCGCCCGGAACCGGCTGAGCCGCAAGTCCGCTCGGAACCGCTTGAGCCGCAGGACTTCTCACCGATGCGCGAGGCCGCGTACCACGCGTTCCTCCGTGACTCGGAGGAGCTGCACATGGCCCACCTCGAACCGTCCGAGCCGAACCGCGTGCTCGTCTACCTGCGCTGGTACCTCCAGATCGTGCTCGCGGTCCTGTACTGGCGAGTGCTGCCGTTCCCCGATCCGCCCTCGCGCTGCCGACGTTCACGTGCCTCATGCGAAGCGCGCCAGCCGAATCGGTATGTCGGTCGCGCTCCGGTCGCCGAGTCGGTGGAAACGATCGATGCAGCCGAGCCGCCACCAGCGGATCCGCGTGCGCTCACCGAACCGCCCGCGATTCCGGTCGAGTGGCGCACCGCCACACAGTCATTCGCCCGCCCCGCGCAGGTTCGGCCCGCGCCGGTTCGGCGTCCCGGCCCGCCGCGGCCACGCCGACCGCACCGGCCCCATCCGGTCATGGCTCCGCGAAACGGCGCTCGGAGCCGCCGCCGTGCCGACACCCGCCGCATCTTCCTGCACACCTACGGCATGACCCGCGACCAGAACCACCGAAACCTCAACTGGCCCAGGGGAAGCTGGACGGGCTTCGACGTCTCCGAAACCTTCCCGGTCAACCCTCGCCGGGGCGCGATCAAGCGCCGCCGAAACCGCCGTCCGCGAAATCTCGCGCTCGCCCGCTCGTTCCCGACCACGACTCCCGTCTTTCCGGTGGGCGCGACCAGCCGCCCGGCCCCGGTCGGGACCGCCCGGCTGCTCCCGCTCGCCCCACCGCAACTCCCGACCGAATCGCTCGGCCGCATGGTCCGGGCCGCCGCCTCGTCCCGGCTCCCGGTCGGAGGCCGACGATGAGCCGATTCCGCAACGCGCCCTTGGAGGTCCGTCGCGCCTACCAACGCGCGCTCGCCGCCCTCCCCGTCCAATCCAGCGTCGTCTTCCCTCCGGACGTCGACTCGCTCACGACCGTGGGCACCGCCGTCGTCGACGGCCAGACGCTCGCCTTCGGCATCCTCCGCAACCACCCGCGCATCTGGATCACCGCCGACGCCCCGGAGGGCCCGACCCTCCTCGGGCACCTCAGCGGAGTCGTCAACGACGTCCCCGACCTCTGGATCTGCGACCACGAATCCTGGCCCTGGATCCTGAGCGGCGACATCGCCGACCAGATCGAGGAGGCCGCCGTGCGCGTCTGGCAGGAATGCCTGCGCGATTGCGACGGCTAGTACGGCCGGGGGAGACGGCCGGTCCTCGTCGCGGCGACGCGACGTCGAAATTTGGCCAGCATGTTCGCGATCGGTGGTGCCAGACTCCGTTCATGATCGCTGAGACACAGGGAATCCGTATCCGGCATCGCGGGCATGAACCGCGGGTCCACCCCACCGCCTACGTCGCCCCGACGGCCACGCTGGTCGGCGATGTCCGCGTGGGGCCGCGGGCGCGGGTGATGTACGGCGCGGTGCTCAATGCCGAGGGGTCTCGGATCGAGATCGGGGAGGCGGCGGTGATCTGCGAGAACGCGGTGCTGCGCGGGTCTGCGGTCGTCGGCGATCAGTCAGTGGTCGTCGGCGACCATGTCTTCGTGGGGCCGCATGCCACGCTGCTGGGCTGCGAGGTCGGCAGGTGCGTCTACGTGGCGACCGCGGCGACCGTCCTCCAGAGCGCACGATTGGGGGCCGGCTCGGTCGTCGCCGTCGGCGCGCTCGTCCATGCGCGCACCGTTCTGCCGAACGAGTACTTCGTGCCGCCGCACACCGTGGCACTCGACGCGCCGGTTCGGCTGCTGGCCCCTGGCGATCCGGGCCTGGCCGAGGCCATCGGCCGGGTCGGCTTCGCGCAGGTGGCCTTCGGTGTCGACACGGAGTGGACCGACCGGATCAACCGGTACGAGCACATTGCGGAGGTGCGCGTCGCCGAGTTCGGCGCGCACGCCGACGATGAGGTCGTCGATCCCGGCTAGCGCCGTCCGGTGCACCAGCCCTGTTCCTTGGCTCACGTCTGGGCTCCACGCTTGACTTGGATACCCCCTGGGGGTAAGAATGCGAGTCATGCAGATACCCTAAGGGGGTATCATCGGAGCGGGAGGAACGCCAATGAACACCGGTACACGACTCGGCCTCTACGGCGGCGGACTCGCGGTGCTGTTCGCCGCCGCGTTCGGCACGGCCGCCGCCGTCGTCCCCGAGGACGCCGCCGACGACTGGAACGAGCAGTCCGGCCACGACGAAGAGCATGGCGGCGAGAGCGGGGAACACGGCGGTCACGATGCGGCCCAACCCGTTCGCGGCCTCTCGATCGAGCAGGACGGCTACGTCCTCAGCGAGGTCGCCGCCCCCGCGGGCGTCGGCGCGGCGGGCGAACTCGCCTTCCACATCACCGCCTCGGACGGCAGGCCGCTCACCGACTACACCCTCTCGCACGAGAAGGAACTCCACCTCATCGTGGTCCGCGCGGACGGCACCAACTTCCGCCACGTGCACCCCGAGCTCGGCGCGGACGGCACCTGGACCCTCCCCTGGACCTGGGACGCCGCCGGCACCTACCGCGTCTACGCCGACTTCGTCCCCGCCGACGGCGGCGACGGCCAGGGCGGCGCGGGCGCCGCGGAGGACGCCCCGGACGTCACCCTCACCCGCACCGTCGAGGTCACCGGCGACTACGGCCCGGTCGTCGCGACCGCGCCCTCCCTCACCGCCGAGGTCGACGGCTACACCGTGACCCTCGACGGCGACCTCACCGCCGGAACCTCCGCCGAGGTCACCGCGACCGTCACCCGCGACGGACAGCCCGTCACCACCATCGAGCCCTACCTCGGCGCGTTCGGACACCTTGTGGCCCTTCGCGAAGGGGACCTCGCTTACCTGCACGTCCACCCCGAGGGGGAGGAGCCGCAGGCGGGCGACCTCAGCGGGCCGTCCGTCGCCTTCGCGACCGAGGTGCCCACCGCGGGCCGGTACTTCCTCTACTTCGACTTCCAGGTCGAGGGCCGGGTCCACAGCGCGGCCTTCGTGATCGACGCGGGCGACCCGGAAGCCGAAACGAGCACCGATCACGACTCGGGGCACGACACTGAAAGTGCGGAGGCCTCGCCCAGCGAGTCCGCCACCGGACCCGGCGCCGAGACCACCTCGCACGATGCGACCGACGGACACGGCCACTAGGCCCCCAGCCGAGAGAGGAAGGACCACCCCATGACGACTTCGCTACCGGCCGGCCCGGTCGACCGCATCGAACTCGAGATCGGCGGCATGACCTGCGCTTCCTGCGCGATGCGGATCGAGAAGAAGCTCAACAAGGTCGAGGGCGTCAACGCCACCGTCAACTACGCGACCGAGAAGGCCCGCATCGAGGCCCCCGAGGGCACCGACCCGGCCTCACTCATCGCGATCGTCGAGAAGACCGGCTACACGGCGGCGCTCCCGGCCCCGCCGGAGCCCGAGACGACGGAGTCCGAGGACGACGAGAAGCCCGACCCGGAGCTGACGGGCCTGCGCCAGCGGCTCATCGGCTCGGTGGTGCTCTCAGTCCCCGTGATCGCGATGGCCATGGCCCCAGCGCTCCAGTTCGAGTACTGGCAGTGGGCGTCCCTGGCGCTCGCCGCGCCGGTAGTCCTTTGGGCCGCTTGGCCGTTCCACAAGGCGGCCGCCATCAACCTGCGCCACGGTGCGGCCACTATGGACACACTGGTGTCGGTCGGCACCCTGGCCGCGTTCGCCTGGTCCCTGTACGCCCTGTTCCTCGGCACGGCCGGTACGCCGGGCATGACCCACCCGTTCACGTTCAAGGTCGCCCCGAGCGACGGCGCAGGCAACATCTACCTCGAGGTGGCCGCCGGGGTCACCATGTTCATCCTGGCCGGGCGGTACTTCGAGAAGCGCTCGAAGCGCCAGGCCGGCGCGGCCCTGCGGGCGCTGCTCCACATGGGCGCCAAGGACGTCGCCGTCCTGCGCGGTGGCGCCGAGACCCGGATTCCGATCAAGGACCTGGCCGTGGGGGACGAGTTCGTCGTGCGCCCCGGCGAGAAGATCGCCACTGACGGCGTGATCGTCACCGGCACCTCCGCCGTCGACGCCTCGATGCTCACCGGCGAGTCCGTCCCGGTCGAGGTCGGCGAGGGCGACGCGGTCACCGGCGCGACCGTCAACGCGGGCGGACGACTCGTCGTGCGCGCCACCGCGATCGGCGGCGACACCCAGTTGGCGCAGATGGCGAAGCTGGTCGAGGACGCCCAGTCGGGAAAGGCCGAGGTCCAGCGCCTGGCCGACCGCGTGGCGGGGATCTTCGTGCCGATCGTCATCGCGATCGCCGTCGCGACGCTCGGGTTCTGGCTGGGCGCCGGGTACCCGACGGCGGCCGCGTTCACCGCCGCCGTCGCGGTCCTGATCATCGCCTGCCCCTGCGCCCTCGGGCTCGCGACGCCCACCGCGCTGCTGGTCGGCACCGGTCGCGGCGCGCAGATGGGCGTGCTCATCAAGGGCCCGGAGGTCCTGGAGTCGACGCGCAAGGTCGACACGATCGTGCTCGACAAGACCGGCACCGTGACCACCGGCAAGATGACCCTCACCGAGGCCGTCCCGGCCGCGGGCACCGACCGCGCCGAGCTGCTGCGCCTCGCCGGGGCGCTGGAGCACGCCTCGGAACACCCTGTGGCCCAGGCGATCGCGAAGTCCGCCGCTACTGAGGGCGCGCTGCCCGAGGTCGAGGACTTCAAGAACATCGAAGGCAAGGGCGTGCAGGGCGTCGTGGACGGCCACCTCGTCGTGGTCGGCCGCGAATCCCTCCTCAACGACTGGACCCTCGAGCTCAGTGCCGAACTGGCCGAAGCGAAGTCGGAGGCCGAACGCGAAGGCAAGACCGCCGTCGCGGTCGGCTGGGACGGCGAGGCGCGCGGCGTGCTCGTCGTCGCCGACACCGTGAAGCCCACCAGCGCCGAGGCCATCGCCCAGTTCAAGGCCCTCGGGTTGACCCCGGTCCTGCTGACCGGCGACAACACGACCGTGGCCGAGCGCATCGCCGCCGAGGTCGGCATCGACGAGGTCATCGCCGAGGTCCTGCCGCAGGACAAGGTGGACCAGGTGGCGCGGCTGCAGCGCGAAGGCCGGGTCGTGGCGATGGTCGGCGACGGCGTGAACGACGCGGCGGCGCTCGCCAAGGCCGACCTCGGCCTGGCCATGGGCACCGGCACGGACGTAGCGATCGAGGCCGCCGACCTGACCCTGGTCCGCGGCGACCTCCGGGCCGCCGCCGACGCGATCCGCTTGTCCCGCAGAACGCTCGGCACCATCAAGGGCAACCTGTTCTGGGCCTTCGCCTACAACGTGGCGGCGATCCCGCTCGCGGCCCTGGGCCTGCTCAACCCGATGCTCGCCGGTGCGGCGATGGCGTTCTCGAGCGTCTTCGTGGTCGGCAACAGCCTCCGGCTGAGGTCGTTCAAGAGCAACGCCCGCGACTGACCCCGGCTTTATCAACGCCGAGGCGCGCTTCCCATCGAAATGGGAAGCGCGCCTTGTCGTTTCGTCAGAGTCTGGCTGGGTACCGGCCCTGATTCCTGCCGCTTTTCCGCCGGTGCACCGCCTCGACAAACGCCTCGCGCGACGGCAGGCTGTGCGAGTACTGCGGGAAGGCCGCGCCACGACTGCGCGGCGAACGCCGCAACGCCATGGCCCACAAGCTCACTCGATCTCCAAGGAATCGGACATGACCTCGCTCGACCGCCGGCAATTCACCCGCTCGCTCCTCGCCCTACCGGCCGCCGCGCTGGTCGGCACGGGCCTAGGGGCACTCGCTCCCGCGGCGGCCTCGGCCGCCCCCGCCGACTGGAACACGCACTTTCTCGCGGACACGCTGAGCGGCAATATCATGTATCAAATGCGCGCCGGCGACGGAAGCTGGAACACGCGCTGGAACGAGATCGCCCCCAATCCCTACGCCCTCTACTCCCTCTCTGCTGTCGGCATCTCCAAGGATGTTCACGTCGCCGCTTGCATCGGTGAGGAGGGCCCGAAGCACGCCATCCGGAACGGCACCGACGGTTCCTGGACCGCATTCAGTCCCATTCCCTCGCAATCGGGCCCCACGGGCATCGTCAGAGTCGCGGCGACGTCCGTCGACAGCCAGCTACATGTCTTCGCCGCGACCCGCGACAGCGGCGACCTGTACCACACCGTCCGCAACGCGGACGGCACTTGGTGGGCCAGTTGGAAACTGCTCCGGACCTTCAGCAGCATCGATCACATCGCCACGACCAGAGTAGGCACGACAATCGACACCGCCGTCGTCTCCAACGGCGAAATCCTCCACTCGATCCGAAGCTCGGGCGGGACTTGGAGCGGCTGGGGCAACATCGAGAGCGCGGCCGGCGAGATCGGCGATATCAACGAGGTGACCTTGGCGGGGATCGGCTCGAATCTCCATGTCGTAGCGCTGGCCAGCGCCTACCGCATCTACCACGGCATCCGCAGAGCGGACGCGACCTGGCAGCGGTTCCAGCAGGTGCCCGTGTTCTCCGGCAAGCTTCCGTTTACCGCCAGTGCCGCCAACGCCGGCGGCGAACTGCAGTTGGGGGTCGGCGAACTGATCGACGGCAAGCAGGTCGGCAGACACACCATCCGTCGCGCCGATGGAACATGGCAGTCGGTGAGGTCCATCCCCACCGCAGGCCTGCCGACGACCGACAACGACCTGGCGACGCTGTCATTGGCCGCCACTCCCCGGTAGACCGGGGCTCAGCGGAGTCGGCAGGGCTCGACTGGGTCTAGAGGTCGGCGCTCTCGGCGCAGCGAGGCGGTATTGCCACCGGCTAGTCAGCGACGAGAGCGTCGGCCAAGGCGACCAGCCCGTCGAAGTGGGCGTCGAACGTGTCCGAATCCTTCGGCGGGTCGCCGACCGGCCGCGACACATAAGCCGTGCGCATCCCGACCCCTTGGGCGCCACGGAGATCCCACGCATGCGCCGCCACCATCAGCACCCGCTCCGGCGCGCACCCGGCCGCATCCAAAGCGAGCCGGTAAACCTCAGGCGAAGGCTTGTACGCCCGGGCCAGTTCGCACGACAACGCCTGATGCCAGCGCAGACCAGCGAAAGAGTTGAGCCGCAACAGCGCCGCACGGCTGGCGTTGGAGAGGCCGATGACCGGGAAGTGCCACGAGAGCCGCTCGAGACCGGCGACCGAGTCGTCCCAGGGGGCCAGTCGCTGGCCGGCCGTCGCCATCCTCGCGATGACCGACTCGTCGGTGATCCCGGCGCGTTCCGCGACCGCTTGGGCCGCTTCGGCATCGATGAACTCGGTGTTCGCGTAGTCGCGTTCGCCACCGGCGATGAGCGCCTGCTGCACCTCGACATGGTTCTGCCACAAGGCGACCAGCGCATCGACGTCCGGAGTCTCCGCTTCGGGCAGGGCCTCGCGGATCGCCGCGGCGATGCCGTCCGGTTCATCGACCAACGTGCCCAGCACGTCGAAGACGACCACTTCGATGTCGCGGATCTCGGTCATGAACGCTCCTGTTCGCTGTCCGGACGGTCGATCCTGCCATCGGCCCGCGCGAGGGGTCAACCGGGGCCGCGCCGGCTATTCCTCTTCGTCCGGAGCCCGCGTCGACTCGAGCACCCAGGCGCGGTAGTCCGGGTTGGCCTGGGTGATGAGGGTCGCGAGCACGCACGGCACGTCGTACGGGTGCTCCTTGCGCACGATCCGGATGATCTCCGGGACCAGCGACTGGCGGGTGTGCAGCATGACCCGGGCCTCGGGCTCGTCGTGCATGCGCCCTTCCCAGCGGAAGATCGAACGCACCTCCGTGACGTTCTGCCCGCAGGCCGCCAAGCGCTCCTCGACCAGCCGCCGCGTGAACTCGCGGAGCCAGCCGGCGTCGGGAGCGGTGATCACCACCTCGCAGATCGCTTGCACGCTGGGCCTCCTTCAGACCCGAGCATCCTCTCACGTTCGCCCCGCATGTCACACCCCAGCGTTAAGGTGGCGGCATGACCGATCCGGCGCCCGCACTGCCGCTCTTCGGCGACGACCCGCCGCGGCCCCTCGCCGACCGGCTGCGGCCGCGCACTCTCGCCGAAGTCGTCGGCCAGGACCACCTCCTCGCCGCCGATGCGCCCCTCGGCCGGATGGTCGCGCGCGGGAAACCCGTCTCCACGATCCTGTGGGGCCCGCCCGGATGCGGCAAGACCACCATCGCGCGGCTCCTCGCCGAGCAGACGAACCTGGCGTTCGAGCCCCTGTCGGCCACATTCTCGGGCGTCGCGGACCTGCGAAAAGTCTTCGCGGCCGCGCAGCAGCGCCGCGAAATGGGCCAGGGCACGATGCTGTTCGTCGACGAGATCCACCGGTTCAACCGCGCCCAGCAGGACTCGTTCCTGCCGTACGTCGAGGACGGCACGATCATCCTCGTCGGCGCCACCACCGAGAACCCCAGCTTCGAACTCAACGGCGCGCTCCTCTCCCGCTGCCAGGTGTTCGTCCTCCACCGGCTCGACACCGCCGCACTCGAAACGCTCCTCGCCCGCGCCGAGCAGGAAGTGCGGCCCGTCCCGCTCGAGGACGAGGCGCGCGGCTCCCTCATCGCCATGGCCGACGGCGACGGCCGCTACCTGCTGAACATGGTCGAGCAGCTCCAAGAACTGCCCGAAGGCACGCCGCCCCTCGATACGGCCGCGCTCGCGGAGACGATCCAGAAGCGCGCGCCGCTGTACGACAAGGCCCAGGAGAGCCACTACAACCTCATCTCGGCCCTGCACAAGTCGATGCGCGGCTCCGACCCGGACGCGGCCCTGTACTGGCTCGCGCGGATGCTCGACGGCGGCGAGGACCCGCTGTTCATCGCACGGCGCATCACGCGGTTCGCCAACGAGGACATCGGGATCGCCGACCCGCAGGCCGTGCAGCAGGCGCTCGCCGCCTGGGACGTCTACGAGCGGCTGGGTTCGCCGGAAGGGGAGCTGGCGATCGCGCATGCCGTCGTCTACCTCGCGACCGCGCCGAAGTCGATCGCGGTCTACCGGGGTTTCGGCGAGGCGATGCGGAGCGCGAAGCAGACCGGTTCGCTCGCGCCGCCGCCGCACATCCTCAACGCGCCAACGAGGTTGATGAAGGACATCGGGTACGGCAAGGGATACCAGTACGACCCGGACAGCGAGGACGGCTTCTCGGGCGCGGACTACTTCCCCGAGGACATGGAGCGCGAGCGGTTCTACCGGCCCACGCGCAACGGGTTCGAGGCGCGGGTGGGCGAGCGGCTCGAGCACTGGGCCGAGCTGCGCGCCAAGAAGCAGGGCTGAGCAGCCCGGCCGAGTACTGCTGCGGCGCTTGGCGTCAGGGCACGCGCGATCAGACCGAGGCGAGGAACGCCTTCACCCGCTCCGTGAGCAGCGCGGCCGCCTCCGGGTCGTAGTCGTCGAGCGAGGAGTCGGCGAAGAGGTGCTGATCGCCGGGGTAGAGGAACAGTTCGGCGTCGCCCGCGACGCCGACAAGCTCGCGCGCGGCCGGAAGGTCCTCGTCGAAGAATTCGTCGCCTTCCTTGCCGTGGATCTGCACCGGCACTCCTTGCGGCCAGGCCTCCCCGAACTCCGAGACCGGGATGCAGGAGTACATGAGCAGGGCCCCGCGGGCGCCCGGCCGTGTCTGCGCGAGTCGCTGGGCGATCGTGACGCCGAAGGAGAACCCGGCGTAGACGAGTTCGGGGCCGAGCTCGTCCGCTGCGGCGGCGCCGCGCTTCCGGATCGTGTCGAACCCGGTGGCGCGGGCGAATGCGAACGCCTCCTCGTGATCGCCGAACGTGCGGCCCTCGAACAGGTCGGGCGTGTGCACGGTGTGGCCGGACTGCCGCAGGTCGTCGGCGAAAGCCGAGACGCCGTCCGTCAGTCCCTGGATGTGGTGGTACAGCAGGATTTCGGCCACGTCAGCGTCTCCTGTCTCCAATTGATCGGCGTTTCTGGATCATTCCACGATGCTAGTCTGTTCTGTCATGACGGACAACCCCCCGGGTTACGAGCTCGCCGATCGGATGGCCTTGACCGATCCGGCGCAGGTGAAGGCCGTAGGCCACCCGGTCCGCACCGCGATCCTGCAGCTCCTCCACGAGCGGGCCGCGACCGTCACCGAGCTCGCGGCCGCGATCGAACGCCCCAAGAGCACGGTCGCGCACCATGTGGACGTGCTCTTCCGCAACGGCCTGCTCCAAGTGGTGCGCACGAGGAAGGTGCGGGCGATCGAGGAGCGCTTCTACGGTCGCACCGCGCGCATGTTCTACGTCGCGGCAGAGGCGTCGCCCGCCGGAGCGACGTCAGGGGACTTCAACGATTTCGAGGTGGCCGCACGCGAATCGGCGGCGGCGTTCGAGGAGGGGAAGCTCTGGGGTTTCATCCGGCATGCGCGCCTCTCGGAGGAGCAGGCCTCGGCGTTCTGGGACCGCATGGCCGAACTGGTCGACGAGTTCGACCGGCTGCCGAGGTCCGGCGAGACCACCTACGGGTTCGCGATCGGCGTCTACCCCACTGCTCATCCGAGCCTGCCGAGCACGGAGTGACCCGCGCGCCGCAGCTGAACGCGGCGAAGGCCGACACGCAGCCGCGTCAGGTCTCTTCGCCGAGGTGGATCGCCTTCTCGTGCATCATGTGGGCGTGCTCGGGGTGGCGTTCGAGCCATCCGGCGATGAACGGGTCGACGGGCTCGATCCGCCTGCCGGACTCGCGTGCCGCCGCGAGCGCGAAGCGCGCCAGCGCCGCGCCGATGCCCTTGTTCTGCAACTCTTCCGGCACTTCGGTGATGGAGAGCATCGTCGTGCCGTCGTTGTGGCGGTATTCGGTGTAACCGACCAGCTCGCCATCGACATAAGCCTCATAGCGGCTCTTCTCGGGCGCGTCGGTGACTTGGACGACGAGGCGCTCCTTGACGGACATGGATCCTCCTTCAGGTGGGCGGGCGCCCGCGAGGGCGCCCGCTTCGAGTGGGAGGAGTACCCGCTGCGGCCGGGTTCTCACCCGGTCAGTTGATGACGAACGTGCGGATGCTGCTCGCCGGGAGCTGGGCGCCGAAGGAGCCGTTGGTCATGGTGGGGGAGGAGGACGCCGCGAGCGTCTGGCTCGAGGTCGTCACCCAGCTGGCGACGGTGGCGTTGCCGCCGCCCTGCACCGTGAACGGGAAGTACACGGCCGAGGAGTTCTTGTTGATGGCGACGATGACGATCTTGGCGCCGCTCTTGAACGCCGTGATGTAGACGTTCGCCTGCGGGTTCGCGGTGGCGGTGATCCGCTGGTACCCGGGGCGCACCCACTTGGAGAAGTGGGCCATGTTCGCCCCGCGCTTGCTGATCTGGCCGTCCTCCCGCATCGGGCCGTAGCTGCGGCGGATGTACCACCACACGTAGGTCTGGAAGCGGCCGTAGACGAGTGCGCGGTGGATGTGCTCGCCGGTGTCGAGCGCGCCGGGCCAGAGGTCGGCCGAGTCGGTGCTGTTCGGGTGGTAGACCTCGGTCATCCACAGCTCCTTCCCGCCGCCCTTCTGCTGGAAGAGCGGGTACGGGAGGTCGGCGTTCTGGGTGCCGTAGAGGTGGGCGCCGATGATGTCGACGTTGCCGAGGGCGAGGGAGTCGTTGAGGATCGGGTCGGACATGTTCTTGCGGTACTGGAACGATTCAGGCGCGATGACGCGGGTGCCGATCGTGCCCGCGTTGTTGCGGCAGAAGTTGAGCATCTCGGTCGGGGTCCAGGCGGTCCAGTCGTGCGCGTAGTCCGGTTCGTTCTGGACGGAGATGCCGTAGAGGTCGACCCCGTTGTTCGCCATGAACTGGTCGAAGTCGTTGAGGTACTGGGCATAGTCGTCGTACATGTCGTAGCGCAGCCGCTTACCGCCGGAGAAGGTCTCGGTCATGGAGGCCGGCGGGTTCCACGGGGACGCGAAGACCTTCGCGCCGAGCGCTTGGGCGCGTTGGGCGGTGGCGACCTCGCGGCTCCAGTTGTTGCGGTCCTCGTGGACGGGGATGCGGAGGATGGAGAAGCCGAGCTGGTTGGCGCCGTTGCCGAACGCGGTGTCGCGCTGGGCGGCGGTGAGGTCGGCGATCCAGACCGCGTGGTTCATGCCGCCGAAGCCCTGGATGGTCTGCTGGACGGTGTTGGGCTCGACCAGGATGGTGGTCTGGGCCGCGGCGGGTTCGGCGGCGGCGAGTACCGGGAGGGCCGCGCCGGCGGTGAGCAGGGACCGCCGTTTCAGCTTCGCTTTCGTGGTCTCGGGTTCGTTCGGGTGATGCGCCATTGCTCCTCCTGAAGCTGGAGATGTTCCGAAACTTTCGGGCGATACCGGTTGCCGAATTCAGCATAAATTTGGGTTCATGCGCCGTCAATCCCAGCTCAAGTACTAATTTTTATTGATGCACTTCAATTCATAGTTCCGAAAGTTTCAGAACCTGCGTTCGCGTACGCTAGCCTCGAGCGCGACGAAGGGAGACACGGTGGAACGCATCGGATTCATCGGCGTAGGCGAGATCAGCAAGGCGATGGTGGAAGGCCTCAGCGACGGCACCCAGGAGGCCCCGCCCATCAGCCTCTCCCCGCGCAACGCCGCCACCGCCGCCGACCTCGCCGAGCGCTTCCCGAATGCTCTGGTGCGCAAGGACAACCAAGAGGTCGTGGACCACTCCGACATCGTGCTCATCGCGTTGCGCCGCGCCGACCGGCACGACGCCCTCGCCGGGCTCCGGATCAGCGCCGAGAAGACCATCGTCAACGTCATCCCCGGTGTCGCCGCCGACGAGCTGCGCCGACTCCTCGGCACCGACGCGCCCATCGTGGCCGCCATCCCCCTCCCCACCGTGCGCGAACGCGGCTCCGTCACCGTCATCTACCCCGCCCACCCGGTGGCCGAGGCCTTCTTCGACCGGCTCGGCGGCGCCCAGCCGGTCCCCGACGAGACCGCCTACAACGTGCTCTCCGCGGTCTCCAGCACCGTGAGCACCTACCTGGCCTACCTTGGCGCCCTTGCCGACTGGGCCGCCCGGAACGGCGTCCCGCAGGAGGCCGCCGACCGGTACGTGCGCAGCCTCTTCCAAGGCGTGAACCGCTCCCTCGGCGAGGAGTCCAAGCCGCTCCAGGCCATCGCCGCGGAGCACGAGACGCCCGGCGGCAGCAACGAGCGCATCCGCACCACCTGGTTCGACCAGGCCAACGGCGCCGCGCTGGGAACCGCGCTCGACGGGCTCCTCGCCGACCTCGAGCAACCGCACTGACCGGCGAACTTACCTGCGATGACGGATGTCAGCGGCCGTGAAAGGGGAACGCAAGGCCGGTGACAGCGCGCGGGCGCATCGTTATGGCATCAAGCCAGCGAGACCGCACCGAAAGAGGCACTGACATGCAGACCTTCACCACCCCCGCGCCGATCACCGCCGCCGTCGAGATCATCCTCGGCGACATCCGCTTCACCGCCACCGACCGCACCGACACCGTCGTCGAGATCGCCCCGATCGACCCCACCCGCAAGCTCGACGTCACCGCCGCCGAGCAGGTCAACGTCGAGTTCGAGGACGGCAAGCTCCGCGTCTGGCACCCGAAGCTCCGCACCGCCTTCGCCCGCAAGTTCGGGTCCGTGCGCGTCCACGTGCAGCTCCCGACCGGCTCGAACGTCCAGGGCGACACCGCCGACGGCGAGTACGTCGTCCAAGGCGAGGTCGGCGCCTGCCGCCTCAAGAACGCCATCGGCGACATCAAGGTCGCCCGCGCCGCCGAGGTCCGCGTCAAGACCACCGGCGGCCGGATCACCGTCGACCACGTCCACGGCAAGGCCGAGGTCAGCGGCAGCGGCGATGTGCGCGTCAACCACGTCGGCGGCGAGGCCGTCGTGAAGAACATCGGCGGCAATACCTGGATCGGCGACGTCGACGGCGACCTCCGTGTCAACTCCGCCAACGGCCCCATCGCGATCGGCGCGGCGCACGCCGCCGTCGAGGCCAAGACCGCCATCGGCGACATCACGATCGGCCGGATCGGCACCGGCCCGGTCGAGGTCACCACCGCCGTCGGCCGGCTCGAGATCGGCGTCTCCGTCGGCACCGTCGTCGAACTCGACGCGAAGTCCGCGACCGGCCGCGTCCACAACCACGTCGCCGTCGCGGGCGTGCCCGGGCGGACCGTGAAGGTGCGGGCCCGCACCTCCGGCGGCAACATCACCGTCAAGGAGGCGCAGGCGAACTAAGCCGTTGCGGCCCTTCACGAGGCGAGAGCCGCCTCCCCGATCGCCCGCCAATCCCCTTCGTGCCCAAGGCGCATCGCCTCGGCGAAGTCCGCTTCGCCGAGGCTTTCGCGCGCTGCGGCGGCGATGCGGGCCGCGTCCGGCTGCGACCGGTCGGCGGTGCCGCGAGCGGTGTCGGCGGCGCCGAGCAGCCGGACGGCCTCGTCGTCCCGGCCTTCGCGCGCGGCGACGTCCGCGACCGCGATGAGGGCGAGCGCGCTGAGCGGCGGGTACCCGAAATCGGCGGCGGCACGGAAGGCCGCCGCGGCGTGCACGCGGGCGGCCGCGGGGTCGTCGGCGAGAAGCGAGCGCTGGATCGACCCGGAGATCGCGACCGCGGCACTGTCGCCCTCAGGCCGGGAGGGCATGCGCGCGAGGTGCTCGCGGGCCTCCTCACCGTCGCCGCGCCAGCGCGCGAGGTTCGTCTTGGCGAGGAGCAGCTCGGCGACTGTTCCGGGCCAGGTGATGCCGTCGGCGAGGCGCTCGGCCCTGGCGAGCGCGGCGCGGCTGGCGGTCGCGTCGCCGCGCATCCAGTGCAGCTCGGCCTCGCGGGCGAGGAGCGAGACGACCTCGTCGTCGGAGCCGAGTTCGGCAAGGGCGGCGGCGGCCTGGTCGAGGTGGTCGCACGCGGCGTCGAGGTCACCGGCGGCGGCGTAGAGCTCGGCGAGGACGTGGAGGCACGAGTAGATGCCCCACCGTTCGCCGATGGCCCGGAAGTCGGCGAGGGCGGCGGCGATCTCGGTGTCGACACCGGTCGCGTCGCCGCCGACGGTGAGGCTGAGGCGACCACGGCTGAGACGGGCGAGGGCGCTGACCCACGGATCGGGGTGGTCGACGAGCGGGTCGAACGCGGAGAGGAAGTCCGCGGGGTGGGTGATCATGCGCGCCATGGGGGTCACGAAGCTGAGCATCGGGTGGTCGGAGCCGGAACGCTCAGCGGCCTCGTGGGCCTTCATGATCCAGTCCTGCGCGACGTACTGGTCGCCGCCGAAGCCGGCGGAGACGAAGACGCTCACGATCGTGTAAGCGAGGGCGCGGACGGCGTCGGGTGCGTCGCCGTCGAGGGACGCGGCGGCGATGGCCCAGTCGGTGCCCTCGGCCTTGTGGCCGCCGATGTACCAGTACCAGCCGGCGGCGCCGACGAGCCGCATCGCGGACTCGGCTGCTCCGGCGGCGACGGCGGCGCGCAGGGCGGCGGCGATGTTGTCGTGCTCGGCGCCGACACGGGCGAGCCATTCGACCTGTTCGGCGCGGCGCAGGTGCGGGTCGGCGGTCTCGGCGAGCTCGGTGACGAACGCGAGGTGGGCGCGGCGGGCGGCCTCCGCGCCGCCGTCCTCGGTGAGGCGCTGGGCCGCGTACTCGCGGATGGTGTTGAGCATCCGGTAGCGCGGCTCGCCCTCGCCGTCGGTGCGCAGGAGCGACTTCTCGGTGAGGGTGGTGAGCAGGTCGAGCGCGTACTCGCCTTCGGGGCAGACCCGTTCGGCCGCTTCGAGGCTCACCCCGCCGGTGAACACGGAGAGGCGGCGCAGGAGCTCCCGTTCGGCCTCGCTGAGGAGGTCCCAGCTCCAGTCGACGACCGCGCGGAGCGTGCGGTGGTGGGCCATGGCGGTGCGGCTGCCGCCGGTGAGGAGCTGGAACCGGTCGTCGATGCGGTCGGCGAGCTGCTCCACGGACATCGTGCGCAGGCGCGCGGCCGCGAGCTCGATGGCGAGCGGCATCCCGTCGAGCGCCCGGCAGATGCGGGCCATAGTGGACAGTGTGGCCTCGTCGCCGCCGATGTTGCGGCGCACCGCTTCCGCGCGGTCGCGCAGGAGCCGCACGGCCGGGGACGCGGCCGCCTCCTGCGGGCTCGCCCCCGCGGCGGGCAGCGCGAGAGGTTCGACCTGCCACAGCGCCTCGCCGGTGATGCCCAGCGGCTCCCGGCTCGTGGCGATGATCCGCAGGGAGCGGCATTCGCCGAGGAGCCGGTCGGTGAAGGCCGAGACCTCCTCGATCACGTGCTCGCAGTTGTCGAGGACGAGGAGCATCACGCGGTCGCGGATCGCCGCGACGAGCCGGTCCGCCGCGTCGCCGCCGGCCGCGCCCTGCTGGTCGCGCAGGCCGATCGCGGTCAGGACCGCTTGCGCCAGTTCGTCACCGGAGTGCAGCGGCGCCAGCTCGACGAGCCACGCGCCGTCGGGGAGGTCGCCGAGCATGGTGCGGGCGGTCTCGACCGCGAGGCGGGTCTTGCCGGCGCCGCCCTCGCCGTGGAGGGTGACGAGCCGGTGCCGGGACGCCAGGTCGGCGACGGCCGCCACGTCGTCCTCCTTGCCCACGAACGCGGTCAGCTCCGCGCGGAGGTTGGTGCGGCGGTTCTCGGTGCGGCCGCCGATCTCGCCGCGCAGCAGCGCGATGTTCAGCGCCGAGAGCTCCGCGGACGGGTCCACGCCCAGCTCGTCGCCCAGCCGCTCCGAGAGCTGCTGGTACACGGTCAATGCCTCGGCGCTGCGGCCGGCCTCGGCGAGCGCCCGCATCAGGGCGGCCACGAAGCCTTCGCGCATCGGGTACCTCGCGACCAGATCGGTCAGCTCGGTGATGAGGTCCGCGCCGCGCCCGAGCCGGATCTCGGCGTCCACGCGGTCGCCCAGGACCGCGACGTACCGCTCGTTGAGCCCGACCACGACCGAGTCGAACGCCTTGCTGCCCAACAGGGCGACGCCCTCCATGGCGGCGCCGCGCCACAGGCCCAGGGCCTCGCGCAGCAGCTCCGCCTTCTCGGCGTCCTCGGCGGTGCGGGCCCGCGCGACCAGGGCCTCGAAGCGGTTCACGTCCACCGAATCGGGCTCGACGGCGAGCACGTACCCGCCGGCCTTCGACTCGACAGCGCCCTTCGGGAGGGCCTTGCGCAGCCGGGACACCAAGACCTGCAAGGCGTTCGCCTCGTCGGAGGGCGGCTCCTCGCCCCACACCCAGTCCACCAGGCGGGTCTTGGGGACGATCCGCCCCGCTTCGAGGGCCAGCGCCGCGAGCAGCGCCCGCGAGCGCGCCCCGGGGAGGTTCACGGGGGTCCCGTCGACCTGGACCTCAAACGCACCGAGCAATCCGATTCTCACCGGCCCATCTTGCCGCATCGGCGCACCGGCGATCAACGCCGCTGTCAGCCCGTCCAGGGGAGGGGAGAAAATCGGAGCCGGCGCGAATCCTTCGCGCCCGTGCGCGCCTCTCTTAGCCGACCGGTCAGAAGGGCCGGTCCTGATTCGGAGGTTCTCATGGTCATCGGTATCGCAGTCGGCGTCCTGGTGCTGCTCATGGTCATGTGCAGCATCGTGGTGCTGCGCAGAAGGAGCCGGTCGCGTGGCTGAGCACGAATGGCCCGACGGGGCACTGATCACGGCCGCGCAGGACGGGGACGCGGGGGCGATCACCGCGCTCGTCTCCGGCTCGCACCCGCATGTGCGGCGGTTCGCGCACTCCCTCTGCACCACACCGCAGGACGCGGAGGACGCGGCGCAGGAGGCGCTCATCATCCTGTACCGCAAGATCGGGATGCTGCGCGCCACCGGGGCGCTCGCGGCGTGGATGTTCCGCATCGTGCGCAACGAGTGCATCAGGCGCGCCAGGCTGGCGCTGCGCCCGCGCGATCCGCTCCCGGACCGCTCGACGCCCTCCGCGGAGGAAGAGGCGTTGCAGCTCTTGGAAGCCGGGATCGTCGCCGATGTGATCGCGGCGCTGCCGGGGGACCAGCGGCGCGTGCTCATCATGCGCGACATCCAGGGCTACAGCGGCCGCATGACCGCCGACGCGCTCGGCATCAGCACGGCCGCGATGAAGTCGCGGCTGCACCGTGCGCGGGCGGCCGTCCAGGAAGGGCTCGTTGGGGACAGGTCGGAGGAGTGCGATGGCCGGTAACGGCGGTTTCGCGAGCAAGTCCGTGGCGCGGCATGTGACGCGCGGGGTGATCGGCTTCGGCGCGATCGTCGCCGCGTTCGCGCTCCTGCCGGTCTTCGGCCTGTGGAGCCTGGCGCTCGCGCCGGTCGGCCTGCTGGCCCTGCGCGGCTGCCCGGTCTGCTGGGTCCTCGGCATGATCGAGACGGTGTCGATGGGCCGCCTCCAGCGTGAATGCGTGGACGGCGCCTGCCAGCTGCGCAGCCATTGACCAGGCGAGATACGAGGAAAGGCGGCCGTCGTCAGACGGCCGCCTTTTCAGCGGTGGAGCCTAGGAGAATCGAACTCCTAACCCCCTGCTTGCAAAGCAGGTGCTCTGCCAATTGAGCTAAGGCCCCTCGGTCAGTCGCGCGGCCTGAACCCTACGAGACTGGACCCTCCAAGTATCGCCGCCCCGCTCACCGCAACAGCGAGGATACCCGGATCGCAGTGAGCTGGCTAACGCGTTTCGCTAGCGAACGTCCTCGGCGGAGGTGGTGGCCTCGTGCCACAGGGTGCGGTCGTCGTTGATCGACTTGACCTTCTTGGCCACGACGAACGCGACCGTGGCCACCCCGGCGACGATCAAGATCTTCTTCCACATGGACCCAGGCCCCCTATATCAGAGATTGCCGCGTACAGCAACGCCGTGATCGGCATTGCACGATGCGCCTCAGCATAGCGAACCGCGACCCGACCGGCCGCCGGGCCGGTACCTGTCAGTACAGAACGTCCGGGGTTTCGACGCCGTCCTCGAAGAACGTCTTCGCGGCCGCGCGGGCCCGCTCGTCGCGGTCCACGTCGCCCGGGCGGGAGCCGTAGCCGAGGAGCACGCCCCGCCAGTCCATCTTCAAATACGCGGCGCTCAGCCGCAGCGTCCCGGCCAGCGGGTCGGCCACCCCGGGCTCGTCGTCTCCGTGTGCGGTGACGCCCCACAGCCGCCGCCCTGCCATGCGGGCCTTGAAGTCCAGCCCGGGCACGCGCAGCCAGCCCGACCAGTAGTCGAGGTAGTTCTTGATCGAGCCGCTCACCGAGTACCAGTACAGGGGCGAGGCGATCACGATGTCCGTGGCGGCGAGGGTCGCGTCCTGGACGATCTGCTCGGCGCCCTCGGCGAACGGCGTCGTCCCGTCCCCGGTGTGGCGGCGGTCGGTGAACGGCGGCAGGCCCAGCTCGCCCACGTGGATCCACCGCTGCGGCACCTCCGGCTCGAGGTGCTCGGCGGCGGCGCGCGCCAGAACCTCGGTGTTGCCGCCGGTGCGGGCGCTGCCGAGGAGGAACAGGAACGAGCGGGGCGCGTCGGGCATGGCGGGCTGCTTTCTCGAAGGGGGAACGGGCCATCCGGTGCAAGGCCGCGACGGCGCCCGGGTATTCCGCAGGGCGGCGGGAACCACAGGCATGAAAAAACCCGCCGGTTCACGGCGGGTTGTTGGTGGGCGTACCAAGACTCGAACTTGGGACCTTCGAGTTATCAGCTCGACGCTCTAACCACCTGAGCTATACGCCCTTACAGGTTGCGGCCTCATCGGCAGCGCTGAGAAAGATTACCTCATGCCCCGGCGATTCGCCGAACAGGCCCCCTGCCCTAAGGGACGGCCGTCACTGCACATCGAGGGGCGGCGCCCCGGTGCTCTGCGGGGCGGCGCCCCTGTGCTCTGCGGGGCGGCGTCCCGTGCCGGCCCGGGAAAGCGAATGCCCGCGGCCGGAAGGCCGCGGGCACCCGTGTCGCTTGTCGCTAGTCGCGTTCGGCGAGGGTCACCTCGACGCCGCCGACGAGGTCGGCGCACACGTTGTAGATGAACGAGCCGAGCGTCGCCAAGGCCGTGAACAGGACCATGTTCACCACGCCGAGCAGGGCCGCGGCCCCGATGACGCCCTTCGCGGTGATCCGGAACGGCGCCGCGCCGCCGGCCGCGTCGTCGGCGTTCGTGCCCATGAGCATCTGCAGCATGTCGTTCACGGTGTCGAACACGCCCATCGCGTCGAGCGCGATGTACAGGACCGTGGTCGCCACGACCATCACGATGAACAGCACGATCGAGACGGCGAACGAGAACTTCATCACCGACCACGGGTCGACCCGCTTGAGCCGCAGGCGGGCCCGGCGCGGACCGCGCGCGGCCGCCTGGCTCACCGCGGCGCGCGCGGCGCGGACGGCGTCCGCGACGCGGGCCGAGGAGGCCACTCCCGCGGCCTGGTTGGCCGCGGTGTTCCCCGTGGGCGAGGACGGGATCGAATCCGGCGTCACCGGCGGCGGGGTCATCCCCGGCGGGCGGCGCAGCGTCAGCGTCTGGTCCTGGGCGGGAGCGGGCGGCGATGAGACCGAGGACGCCGAGTCATCGGATGTCGCCTGCCCGGCCGGCTCGGACGCCTCGGAGCTGAACTCCGGGACGTCGTCTTCGCGCTCGGTCTCCGCAGCGGTGGCCTTCGCGTCGGTCATCTACTCGTCCTGCCCCTCATCGGGTTCCGGTTCCTCGGCGCTCTGGGTGATCGCGAGCAGCGAGACCTCGTCGGGCAGGTCGATCAGCTTGACGCCCATAGTGTTGCGGTCCGAAGTCTTGCGGACCGGCTGCACCGGAGTCCTGATGACGCCTCCCTCCGAGGTGATCGCGAACAGCTCGTCGTCCGGCGTCACCGACAGCGCCCCAACCAAGTCGCCGCGCCGTTCCGTGATCTTCGCGGTCAGGACGCCCTTGCCGCCGCGGCCTTGCGGCGGATACGCGTCGACCGGAGTCCGCTTCGCGTAGCCGCGGCTGGTGGCCACGAGGATGTCCATATTATCGCGCAGAACGATCATGGTGAGCAGTTCGTCGTCTCCGACGAACCGCATCCCGATCACACCGCTGGTCGCGCGGCCCA
>NZ_JAPZVQ010000027.1 GCF_027622945.1 Glycomyces lechevalierae
AATGCGCCGTCCGCCTTTCAGAGATCTTGGGGTGCCGCTATTCGAGGTCGTTGGCGACGGCTCGGAGCATTTCGGCGATCTTGGCGCCGGTCTTGCGGTCCGGGCGGCGGCCGCGGGAGAGCGGGGGCATGATCTGCTGCTCGAGCACGCCGATCATGTCCTGCAGCAAGCTGTTCAGATCCTCGGGCGAGCGCTTCGGCGTCTCGGCCGCCGGGGCCGCGCCGACCTGCGGCGTCGCCACGACGTGCAGACCCATCGCCTGGACCCCGCGGCGCGTGTCGATGATGCTGTACTCGACCTTCGTGCCCTTGGCGAGTTCTTCGACACCCTCGGGCAGCGCGTCGCGGTGCACGAACACGTCCTTGCCGCCGTCATCGCGGGAGACGAATCCGAATCCCTTCTCGGCGTCGAACCATTTCACTCGACCACTGGGCACCGCTGAACCTCGAACTTCTCGTCTGCAGGGAACTGATGAGTCCGTCAAGCCTAGCGTGGCATGAACCGGACGGAATGGAACGCTCGGGTGACCGTCCGGCTACCCGTCCGCACCTGGGTCGACGCCCTACGGCACCGCGATCGTGAGCTTCGGGACGAGCCCCAGCTCGGCCGCGCCGCCCAGCAGCCGCTCCACCGCCATGCGCCCTTCCTCGCCGAGGTCCCGCGAGAACTCGTTCACATAGAGGTCGATGTGCATGCGGCACACCTCCTCCGACATCTCCTGCGCGTGCTCGGCCACATAGCCGCGGCTCGCCTCCGGGTGCGCCCACGCGTAGTCGAGCGAGGCCCGGATCGCGGCGGTGATCGCGTCCGTGTCGAGATGGGACTTGGCGACGATCGCGCCGAGCGGGATCGGGCAGCCGGTGCTCCCCTCCCACCATTCGCCGAGGTCGACCAGCGACTGGAGTCCGTACTCGCCGTAGGTGAACCGGGCCTCGTGGATGACGAGCCCGGCGTCGAAGCGGCCGGCCTGCACCGCGGGCATGATCTGGTCGAACGGCACGACCTCCCATGTCACCTCGGGCGAGCCGAGGTCGCGCAGCCACAGGTTGAACAGCATGAACGCGGTGCTCCGGTCCGAGGGGACCGCGATCCGCTTCCCGGCGAGGTCGCCGATGCCGGTCCCCCCGCGCGTGAGCACGAGCGGCCCGCAGCCGCGGCCGAGCGCGCCGCCGGCGGGCAGCAGCCGCCACTCGTCGCCGAGGTACGGCAGGGCCGCGTACGAGACCTTCGCGACGTCGAATTCGCCTCGCGCGCAAGCGGTGTTGGTGACGTCGATGTCGGCGAACGTCAGCCGCGTCGCGGGTGCGCCGTCGATGAGGCCCGAGGTCCAAGCGTGGTAGATGAAGGTGTCGTTGGGGCACGGCGAGTGCGCGAGGTGCAGCGCGGTCGGGTCGAGATCGAACGGAATGCCCAGTGCCGCCATGCCTACAACTCCCTGATCCCGGTCGTGAGCGTCTTCAAAGCCGCGCCCCAGTCCCACTTCTCGACGTCGCGGTCCCCGATGTAGTTGGAGACGGCGCGGATCTCGGCGAACGGCAGCCCGGCCTGCTGCGCGGCCGTCGCGACCCCGAAGCCCTCCATGGCCTCGCCGATCGCGTTCGGGTAGCGGTGCGCGAGGTTCGCGGCGAGCCCGTCGGAGCCGGTGATCGACGCGAGCGTGAGGATCTCGCCGCGCACGCCCTCGACGGCGACGGTGAGCACGGTGTTGCAGCCGATCCGGTTGGTGCCGAAGCCGAGTTCGTCGATCGGCTGGAACCGCCAGGGGAAGGCGACGCCGAGTTCGGCGGCGACGGAGTCGGTAGCGATGAGGAGGTCGCCGATCCGGGCCTTGCCGCGGAACGCGCCGCAGATGCCGGCGTTCACGACGACGTCGTACGCGCGGCCCATCTGGCTGTTCTCGGCGATGGTCCGGGCGGTGGCGGCCGCGGCGGCGGCCGGTCCGACGCCGCAGATGAGGACGTCCAGCTCGTGGCGGAGTGAGCGCCCGGCCTCGACGGCCTGGGCTTCCTCGGCGACCGCGCACACGACGAGTATTCGCATGGGCTCAAAGCTACCGGGTGCCCGAACGGGACGGCCGCACCCGAGCCGTGGCGAACGCCTCGCAGACATCGTGAGGGAGGGAACGACGATCGGCTCGAACAGTGCGCAGGGTGCGGGGACGTGTGAAGGCGGGGCCTCGGTCGAGACAGGGCCGAACGAAACTGATCTGAGCAGTCCGGCGGTCGGGCCGCCGGCCGACCCGGCCGGTGGTGCGACGCGCATCCCGCGCCCGCTGCGGGAGGCTGGCGGCGCGCAGTGCGGAAGTGCGGGCCGTTCGGCCCGGACAGCACAGGGCTCGATTTGAGCGGGCCGGGCGGCGAAAGTGCGGGCCCCGGCCTCGGCGAAGCTTGCGAGCCGTCAATCGGCGCTGTAAAACCCTGACAGAGGGGCACGACGATTCCGTGCCGTCCAGCGGCGGAGTGTGTTGTATTCCGCTCCCCACCGGGGTGCACCGTCCGCCGGGTGCGGCCGCGAGCTGACCTATGCTTGAAAGCGTGCCTGACACCTCTGCCGCCGCCGCCAAGACCCGCAGCCGCAAACCGCGCCTGGACCGGGTCCTCGCCGACGCCCTCGACCTGGCCCGTGAGGCCGTAGAAGAGGCCGGCGACGGGATCGGCGAGCACCTCGGCGTCGAAGCCGAGACCGAGCGGGTCGTCACCCACTACTTCGAGTGCACCCTGCCCGGCTACCGAGGCTGGCGCTGGGCCGTCGTGCTCACCCGCGCCCCGCGCGCCCGCGTCGCGACCGTCTCCGAGTCGGCGCTCCTGCCCGGCCCGAACGCGCTCCGCTCCCCCACCTGGGTCCCGTGGGCCGACCGCCTCCAGGGCGGCGAGGTCGGCACCGGCGAAGTCCTCCCGACCGAGGACGACGACGACCGCCTCATGCCCGCCTACCAGCTCTCCGACGACGAAGCCGTCGAGGACATCACCTTCGAGCTCGGCCTCGGCCGCGAACGGGTGATGAACCGCGAGGGCCGCGCCGAGACCGCGCAGCGCTGGTACGACGGCGACCGCGGCCCGAACGCCCCGATCTCCGAGGCCGCCCCGGCCCCCGCGCGATGCGGCACCTGCGGGTTCTTCCTGCCGCTGGCCGGTTCGATGCGCCTGGCCTTCGGGGCCTGCGCGAACCTGTACTCGTCCGAGGACGCCCGCGTCGTCTCGGCCGACCACGGCTGCGGCGCGCACTCCCAGATCAGCGAGTTCGTGGACACGACCCCGCAGGGCGTCGAGAAGTCCGAGGTCATCTACGACGACGAGGGCTCCGAGCTCCTGTAACCGGGAGTCGGCGGGACGACGAGGGTTCCTCAGTCGTCCTGCTTCTTTCCGAAGTGCCTCTTGTCGGCGACCGCCATACCGGCGGTGCCGAGGAGGCCGATGATCACGCCGGTGAGGGCGCAGGCGCCCCACCATTCGCGGCCCGCGTCGGCGAGCTCGGTGCGGAAGATCTGCGTCAGCACCAGGGCGACCGCCCACAGTAGAGTCCCGATCGCGGCGATCGGGGCCATCCGCATCTTCACTGCTTCGGGGGCGGGCAGTTCCGGTGTCCGCTTGACGCGCTGGTACGCCTCGCGAGGGGACGCCGACGAGCCGGACGAGGCCGGTGGCTGGGAAGTTCCGTCGGTGGGCACGCTGCCAATGTACGCTGCGTCAGTGCCTGCGACAATCGGTCACGCCGACATGAAGCGTCGTCACGTCGACGCGAGCGGGCAGGGGGCGCCGCGGGATTCCTTGGAGCGAAGGCGATCCGTTATCGGCACCCCGCCGGTTGTGGTCCGCCGGTAGGGTTGGGCGTACGCTCGGATGAGCTGGCGATGCGGCGCTGACAGACGACACGCGAGGGGTGGAAAGGCATGAGGCCGGTACGGTTCGTAGCCCTCTCAGAGGACGGTCATGCGCTCGTGCTCGCCGACGAACTCGGCAGGCTCCTCGCCCTGCCGATCGACGAACGCGTCGCGGCCGTCGTCGACGTCCCCGAGAACGGCAACGCCCTCCGGGCCAAAGTGGAGGGTGCGCCGAGCCGGCCCGAGGCCTCGCGCCGTCCCGTGCCGCAGCGCCCCGCCGCCGTCAGTCTTTCTCCCCGCGACATCCAGACCCGCATCCGCGCAGGTGAGAGTGCCGAGGACATCGCCGCGTCCGCGCAGGTCGCGGTCGACCGGGTCCTCCGCTACGCCGGGCCGGTGCTGCAGGAGCGCGCGATGCTCGCCCAGGCCGCCCGCCGCTCGCGGCTGGCGACCTCGGAGCGCGGCGAGCGCATGTCCAATGTGGTCGATGTGAAGCTCGGGACGCACGGGGTCGACCCTGAAGCGGTCTCGTGGGACGCCTGGCGCACCGAGGACGGCTCCTGGCTCGTGCAGGCCTCGTGGTCGTCGGGCAAGACGACCGCGCGTGCGCGCTGGAAGCTCGACCGCGCCCGCCAGACGGTGACGCCGGACGACGAGATGGCCCAGTTCCTCTCGACGCCGCTCCCGCAGCAGGTGCCCGGGCACCAGGAGACGATCTCGGAGCTCGGGGTCCGCCCCGGCGATCCGGTGCGGCCTTCGCGCGACCCGATGCACGGGCTGCGCGACCGCGACGACGACTCGGCGCACCCGGACCCGCTGCGGCGCGACCGCCTGCGCGAGGTCCTGGAGCGCCCGCTCGACGATGTGGCGGGCCGCGGCAAGCGGACCTCGCAGCTCGGCCTGCCGGGCACGTCCGCGCCCGAGCAGCGCGAGACGCCGGAAGTGCCATCGCTCGCGGTGCTGCGCCCGGGCAAGCGCTCGGCCGCCGAGGACGACATGAACATGCCGCCCCTCGCCGCCGCCGGCTCGAAGCCGCGCAACCAACTCCCGGGCTGGGACGACGTCCTGTTCGGCTCCGCCGACAAGAAATAGAGCGGCTCCGCCGACAAGAAGTAGGGCGGCTCCGCCGAAGAGCGGCAACACGAACCGCAGGCCCGCGACCGGAACCGGTCGCGGGCCGCTTTCATGTCCGTTCGCTCTTTTGGGTGAAGCAAATGCGCGGCCATTGCGGCATTTGCCAGCTTTTGCCCGGCAGTGTTCGAACCGTTCCTCGGCCCTTGTGGCAATGAGGCGCAGAGGGTCGGTCGTACTCGGGTGGGAGGGTGGCCCTTTTCATCGGTAGTGGTGAAGGTGGGACTGGGTGGGTACCCGGGGCCGCCCGTACGGCTGCCGGCGGGGCGGATCGACGGCGCCGCTCTGTTCCTCGGCGTCGCCCGGATTGCGAGAACTCGATCACGGTTACTGGCTAGCCGACCGGTAAGTAGATATCCTTGCATGCAATGTCCCCGGTCATCCTCAGTCAGCTGCATCGCACCTTCCGTGCGCTCTCGTACCCCGGCTTCCGCATCTACGCCGCCGGGCAGCTGCTCGGCACCCTCGCGTTCTGGCTCCAGACCACCGCCATCAGCTGGCTCGTGCTCGAACTCTCCGGGAACTCCGGCACCGCCCTCGGCTGGACCCTCGCGCTCCAGTTCGGCCCCTACCTCCTCTTCGCCCTCCAAGGCGGCAAGATCGCCGACAGCTTCGACAAGCGCCGCGTGCTCCTCCTGTGCTCCCTCGGCTCCGGCGCGGTCACCGCCGGGCTCGCCGCGGTCGTGCTCACCGGGCACATCGAACTGTGGATGGTCTACGTCGGGATGTTCGCCTTCGGCTCGGTCGCCGTCGTCGAAGGACCCGCCCGCCAGGCGTTCTACTCCGAACTCGTCGACCGCGAAGCGCTCCCGAACGCCGTCGGCCTCGGCAGCGCCATCTTCAACATGAGCCGCATCGCCGGCCCCGCGCTCGCCGGCGTGCTCATCGCGCTCACCTCCACCGGGACCGTGATCGTCGTGTGCGCCTTCGCGTTCCTCGGCCCGGCCCTGGCCTGCGCGGTCCTGCTGCGCCGCAGCCTCTCCAACCCGGTCCGCCGCGACGCCGCCTCCGGAGGCATCCGCGACGCCCTGCGCTACGCGGCCGCCCGCCCCGACATCATCGCGGTCCTCATCGTCTCGCTGCTCGTCTCGGGCTTCACGTTCAACTTCGCGCTCACCCTCTCGATGCTCGCCCGCACCGAGTTCGAGACCGGCGCCGACTCCTACGGACTGCTGCTCACCGCTCTCGCCGTCGGCGCGCTCGCCGGATCGCTCGCCTCCGGGCGCCGCTCGACCCGCCCGAGCCTCAACACGATGCTCGCGTCCTCCGCCCTGCTCGGCGTCGGCACCCTGCTCGTGGGCTTCGCGCCCTCGCTGTGGTCGGCGATGGTGCTGCTCGCGCCCACCGGTTTCGCGATGGTCTACTACGCGCAGGCCGCCAACCAGCGCGTCCAGATGGGCGTCCGCTCCGACTTCCGCGGCCGCGTGCTGAGCCTTTATATGCTGGTGTTCCTCGGCTCCACCGCCGTGTTCGCGCCGATCGTGGGCGTGTTCATGGAGGTCTACGGGGCGCGCGCGGGCCTGTGGCTCGGCGGGCTCGTCGGGATCGCGACGCCGGCGGCGCTGGCTCTGGCGAAGCGGGCGCAGCTCAAGCGGCGTGCGGCGGCGCTCACCGGCAAGGCGATGCCGTAGACCGCATCTGCGGCGCGGAAAAGCCATGCCCGGGACGGTACGGGCCGTTCACTCTTATCCGGCGATTCCCACTTCCTGAGCGAAGCGGCCGGTTCGTCCCCCGCGAGTTGTCCGAGTGGTCCCGTCCTACCCGGAACCTCCTGCGCCTCCACTGCATCAGGCGTGCACAGGAGTGTTACTTCTACGAAATTACTGTCCCGTCCCATGGGATTTCACTGAATTAACAGCTCCCGTTGCTGCGAGGATAGGTCACATCGTGACAGCCCCGACCACGCCGCGACGACACACCTCTCGCCGCAGCGCGCGTCACTGACCCCGAGTAGAGCCCCTGGAGGGAATCCAGTGAGTGCCTCCGCCACCGCGGTCCCGCAGGCCGCGACCCAAGTGCGCACCGAGCGCCTTTTCGCCGCGCTCCCGCTGCCGGACAACGCCGTCGCCGACCTCGTCGAAGTCGTCTCGGACCTCAACATCGCCCGCCGCGGCGCCCCCAGCCGTCCTGGCGCGACCGGCCGCCGCACGCCCTCGACGCGGCTCGTCCGCTCCGGGAACTGGCACCTGACCCTTTCGTTCCTCGGCGAGGTCCCCGCCGAGCGCTGCGCCGAGACCGCCGAGGTCATCGCCGCCGCCGCTCGCGAGTCCGAGCCGATGCGCCTCTGCGTCTCCGGCGGCGGGCGGTTCGGCCGCGGCCGCTACTCGGTGGTCTACGCCGGGCTGGACGGCGACGTCGCCGCGCTCGTGGACCTCGTGCACCGCATCCGCGCCGGGCTCATCGCCGGCGGGCTGCCCGTCGACCAGAAGCAGTACCGGCCGCACGTGACCCTCGCCCGCCCCGGCGACCGCGTCACCAACCAGCAGGCCGCCCAGGACCTTCTGACCCTGCGCCGCTACTACGGTCCGAGCTGGACCGCGAACGAGGTCGTGCTCTACCGCTCCGACTTCGGCAAGGGACCGGTGGGCGCGCAGCCGCTCTACACGCCCGTCGCGGTCGCCCCGCTGGGCTGAACCCCGCTCGGCGGCAGGGACCTCGGCGCCCGCGCGCCCCGCGGCCGCCGCCCGGTGACACCGCGGACCGGCCGCGCGGATCGAAGGGAGAAACCGCCTCGCGATCTGCGCGAAAGCGCCGCTCCGGGCAACGGTGACCGGTAGAAAGAGGGCATGTCCCACAGCGCCTCCGGCACCGGCCGCCACACCCATGTCGCGTCCCGGGCGACCCAGAGCGGCAACGCGACCCGTTCCGGGCGCCCGCTGGCCCGGGTCTTCCTGCGCGCCGCGGGGATCACCGCCCTCGTCTGCTGGGCGGCGCTCCTCGTCTGGGCCTCGTTCGGCACCGGCGCGAGCTCCGGCTCCTCCGGCGTCCACATGATCGTGGGGACGGTCGGGTCGGTCCTGCTCGTCGCCGTCGTCATCGCCACTCTCGCCACCCACTCGGGCCTGCGCACGATCATCACCGCGCTTCTCACGGCGATCTTCGCGGCCGCTGCCGGGTGGGCCGTGTACTCGTCCATGCCGGACGCCGGACCGGGGCAGTTCATCACGTACCGGGCGGGCGTCGCGGCCCTCGCGTACGTGTTCGGCGTGGTGGGCGGCGGCCTGCTGGCGCTCTCCGAGTTCGTGGTCGAGGGGTACTCGGGCGGGCGCGTGCCGGCCCCGAAGCAGTTGCGCCGCAAGGTGGCCGTGCTCGCGGCCGCGATCGTGGTCATGCTCGCGGCGGCCCTGGCGCCCGCGATGCAGCGGTGGGCGGAGCTGGCCAACCAGGACGTGCTCGTCGGGGACGCATCGGCGACCGGCAGCGCCACCGACCCGGGGCTCGACGGCCTGGCCGACCTCGCCGGGGTCGGCCGCTTCACCGACACGCCGTACGGGCTGCTGCGCACCGACCACCCGGCCGATCCGACCCCGCAGGCCGTGACGATGCTCGACCCGTCCACGGGCGCCGCGATCTGGTACCACCGCCGCTGGAACTGGCTGGCGTCCCAGTCGCCGGTGCTCTCCCAGTCGCAGGACCTGGTGGCGCTCACCGGGCCGCGCGCGGACAACAACGGGGACTTCGAGACCCGGGTCCTGAGCGCCCGCGACGGCGCCGTGGTCGGCACCGCGGACTTCAACGGCTCGCCCGGTGTGCTCCTCGCGCTCGCGGAGGACCGGCTGCTGTACACCAAGGACAAGAGCGAGACGTTCAGCGTCTACGACTTCAACGGCCGCCTGCAGTGGGAGGCGGCGATGCCGAACGGCTGCGAGGGCACGGCCGCGCAGCTCTCCGGGAACCGCGCGCTGGTGCTCGCCGACTGCGTGCCGGCCCCTGAGCGGGCGATCGCACGGGACGTGATGCTCGCGTTCGACCTCGAGGACGGCGTCTCGGCCTGGCAGCAGGAGATCAACCGGATGGCCGTGGTCGTCCCCGAATCGTTCCTGGTCACCGAGGACTCGATCATCATCGACAGCCGGGTCGAGGACCGGGTGACCGACGGGCCGTTCTCGGCGCGCCGCTTCGAGCACGAGCTGATCTCGTACTCGATCGCGGACGGCACCGAGGAGTGGCGGGTGAGCGACCAGACCTTCGGCTCCACGAACTCCTCGGCGTGCGGCGGGACGCTGTACCTCTCGCAGCCGACGGCCGTGGCCGGTTCCGGGGTGGCCGCGGGCGGCGAGACGCGGGCGCAGGCCTCGGTCGCCGACCGGCGCACCGTGCAGATCATCGAGTGCTTCGCCGCGAAGGACCGCGAGGGCTCGTGGCTCGGGGTCATGGCGTACGACGCGGACTCGGGGGAGCGCCTGTACCGCAAGGCGGTGCGGCTGGGGTTCACGCCGCTGGACCCGGAGGTCGCGCGCGGCTGGGCGACGGTGCTGCCGGACAACCGCGCGATGCTCGCGGCGGACCTGTCGCTCGACCCGAACCGCCCGGACTGCCGCCTGTACGAGATCGCGAACGGCGAGTCGAGCGAGGTCGACTTCGCGACCGAGCGGGCCGACGGCTCGTCGATCCCGGGGAACTGGTGCCACGACGCCCAGCTCAGCCCGGTCGGCACGGGCGCTGCGGTCAGCTACGTGGACGAGAACGGCACCCGCGGCATCGCGGTCGTGGAGTAGTTCGGCTGGTGTGAGCGAGGCTCGCGATCCTCGCACTGCGGCGATCGCGAGCGTGATTCGCGATCCTTGCACTGCGGGTTTCGCGAGCGGCGTTCACGGTCGCCGGCCTCGGGAGCTCGGGAAACGCGCCATGTCGGGGCGGTGAACGGGGCACGAACCAGTCGAATGATCAAACAGTGTGATCAGTTCTCGGTCATCCGCGCAGGAGTGATGCGCGAAACTGCGGTAGGGTTCTTCGCATGTGTGGAATCGTTGGATACGTCGGGGCGCGCAGCGTCGTCGACGTCGTGATCGACGGCCTTCGCCGTCTCGAATACCGCGGCTACGACTCGGCCGGCGTCGCCCTCGTCTTCAATCCCGACGGGGCCGACTCCTACCTGGAGGTCGACAAGAAGGCCGGCAAGCTCGCCAATCTCGAGGCGGTCCTCGCCGAGCAGGACCGCTCGCTCGAGGCCGCCTGCGGCATCGGGCACACCCGCTGGGCCACCCACGGCGTCCCCTCCGACCGCAACGCCCACCCCCACCTCTCCGCGGACGGGCGCGTCGCGATCATCCACAACGGCATCATCGAGAACTTCGGCCAGCTCCGCGCCGAGCTCGAGGCGACCGGCGTCGAGTTCCTCTCCGACACCGACACCGAGGTCGCCGCCCACCTCCTCGGCCGCGAGTACGCCGTCGACGGGGACCTCACCGAGGCCATGACGCGCGTCTGCACGCGCCTCGAAGGGGCCTTCACGCTCCTGGCCGTGGCCGCCGACGACCCGGACACGGTGGTCGGCGCCCGCCGCAACTCCCCGCTCGTGGTCGGCCTCGGCGAGGGCGAGTACTTCCTGGCCTCCGACGTGGCGGCGTTCATCGCCTACACGACCGAGGCGATCGAGCTCGGCCAGGACCAGATCGTCACCATCAGCCGCGCGGACGGGATCACCGTGCGCGGCTTCGACGGCGAGCCCTCCGAGGGCAAGCCGTTCTCCGTCGACTGGGACATCGCCGCCGCCGAGAAGGGCGGCTACGACACGTTCATGGCCAAGGAGATCCACGAGCAGCCGCAGGCCGTCGCGGACACGCTGCGCGGGCGCATCGACGAGGCCGGGCAGATCGTGCTCGACGAGGTCCGCATGTCCGACCAGGACTTCCGGGACATCGACAAGGTCTTCATCGTCGCGTGCGGCACCTCGTACCACGCCGGGCTCGTCACCAAGTACGCCATCGAGCACTGGACGCGCATCCCGTGCGAGGTCGAGCTCGCCAGCGAGTTCCGCTACCGCGACCCGGTGCTCGACCGCTCGACGCTCGTCGTCGTCATCTCCCAGTCCGGCGAGACCATGGACACGCTGATGGCCCTGCGCCACGCGAAGGACCAGAAGGCCCGCGTCCTCGCCATCTCGAACACCGTGGGGTCGACGATCCCGCGCGAGTCCGACGCGGTGCTGTACACCCGCGCGGGCATCGAGGTCGCCGTGGCGTCCACGAAGGCGTTCCTGACCCAGCTCGCCGCCTGCTACCTGGTGGGCCTGCACCTCGCGCAGGTGCGCGGCATCAAGTACGCCGACGAGGTCTCCGCGATCCTCGACGAGCTCGTGGCCGCGCCCGGCAAGATCGCCAAGGTCATCGAGCACCTCGAGCCGGTCCGCGAGATGGCCCGCAACAGCGCCGGGAAGGACCGCGTCCTGTTCATCGGCCGCCACGTCGGCTACCCGGTCGCCCTCGAAGGCGCCCTGAAGCTCAAGGAGCTCGCGTACCTGCACGCCGAGGGCTTCGCCGCCGGCGAGCTCAAGCACGGCCCGATCTCGCTGATCGAGGAGGGCACGCCGGTCGTCGCGATCGTGCCGAGCCCGCGCGGCCGCTCGCTCCTGCACGACAAGATCATCTCCAACATCCAGGAGGTCAAGGCCCGCGGCGCGAAGGTCATCGCGATCTGCGAGGAGGGCGACGCGATCACCGCCTCCCACGCGGACTTCGTGATCGAGACGCCCGCGACGCCGACGCTCCTCGCGCCGCTGCTGACCACGGTTCCGTTGCAGGAGTTCGCGATCGAGCTCGCGACCGCCATGGGCCGCGACATCGACCAGCCGCGCAACCTCGCCAAGTCGGTCACGGTGGAGTAGCACGGTCGAATAGCACGGCCGAGTAGCACGGCCGAATAGCGCGGTTGAAAGGCACGGTCGAAGCGCCGGTCGAGTAAGACCGTCCAATAAGGTCGTTCGAGTTGCGGCGTGCGCGGTCTCCGCGCACGCCGTACGCGCGCTTGCGGCGATTCGGTTGCCCCGCATCCCTGCCAGATCGGGCACTTGCCGCCGGTATCGGAATCCGTCACGCAATTCGCCTCCCTAGACTCGTGTCGTGAGAAAACGCACCCTGATCTCGAGCGCCGTGGCGGTCACCGCCGTCGGCGCCATCACCATCGCGGGCACCGTTGTGGCCCAAGCGCAGGAGACCGGCGACGAAGCGCTCGCCGCCGCGATCGACGCGATCCTGACCGACAAGCGCCTCACCGACTCCCAGATCGGCGTCACCGTCGCCGACGCGAACACCGGTGAGGTCCTGTACGAGCACAACGGCGCCAAGCGGGGCATCCCCGGCTCCAACGACAAGCTCACCACCACCGCGGCCGCCCTCGAGAACCTCGGCGGCGACTTCGCCTACACGACCGAGGTCGCGGGCGACCGCCCCGCCGACGGCGTCGTCGCCGGCGACCTCTACCTGCGCGGCTTCGGCGATCCGACGATCCTCGAAGCCGACTACGACAAGCTGGCGCAGGACCTCGCCGACCGCGGCGTCTCCACGATCGACGGCGACCTCGTCGCCGACGACACCGCGTTCGACTCGGTCCGCTCGGGCGCCGAGTGGGGCTGGTCCGACCTCCAGTTCACCTACGCCGCAGAGGTCTCCGCCCTCACCGTCGCCTCCGGCGACGACTACAACGCCGGTTCCGTGCGCGTCTTCGTCAAACCCGGCGCGGCCGAAGGCGACCCCGCCCAGATCAGCCTGGCCCCCGCGAACGACTACGTGGAGATCGTCAACACCGCCACCACCGGCACCGCCACGAACGTCTCGGTGAACCGCGACCCGCACGACAACGTGATCCGCGTCAGCGGCACCGTCAAGGCCGGCACCGACGGCACCTTCGCGACCCGCTCGGTCATCGAGCCCACGCAGCTCGCGGCGGACGTCTTCGCGGACTCCCTCGAAGAAGCCGGCATCACCCTCAACGGCGACCTCCGCTTCGGCGAGGCCACCCCGCAGGGCCTCGAGACGCTCGCGACCCACCAGTCGATGACACTCGCCGAGCTCGAGCCCGTGATCCTCAAGCCCTCCAACGCGTCCGTCGCCGAGGCCCTGTTCAAGACCCTCGGCTACGAGGCGAGCGGCCTGGGCACCTTCAGCAGCGGCAAGGCCGCCACGTACGCCGGGATCGAG
This sequence comes from Glycomyces lechevalierae, assembly GCF_027622945.1. Classification (GTDB taxonomy): domain Bacteria; phylum Actinomycetota; class Actinomycetes; order Mycobacteriales; family Micromonosporaceae; genus Glycomyces; species Glycomyces rutgersensis. Next base: position 13,090 of record NZ_JAPZVQ010000027.1, read on the forward strand.
CCGCACGGGGTCGACACCGGCCCCGTCCGCCAGGTCGACGGCTCGGGCATCTCGCGCCACAACATGCTGACCACGAACACGCTCGCCGACCTCCTCGTGGGCGCCAAGAAGGCCGACTGGTTCTCCACCTGGCACGACGCCCTGCCGATCGCGTGCGAGGACGGCACCCTCGCGAGCCGCATGTGCGGCACCGCCGCCGCCGGGAACGTGCGCGCCAAGACCGGCTCGATGACCAGCGTCTCGGCCCTCTCCGGGTACGTGACCGACGCCGACGGCCGCGAACTCGTCTTCAGCGTCATCGTGAACGACTTCCTGTGGTCCACGGTCAAGGACATCGAGGACAAGATCGCGGTGGCCGTCGCCTCGCACAGCACCGAGGCGACCGAGGCCGAGATCAGCACCTTCTCCTCCGAGATCGACACGCCCGACTTCGCGGAACTCGAAGCCGAGGCCGAGGAGCTCCCGGCCGAGGGCGAGATGCCCGCGAACCTCGAGTGCACCTGGTACGAACCGGCTGTCTGCTAACGCCGCAGCCGACCCGAACCGAGGGCCCGTCCACCCGGACGGGCCCTCGCTCGTCATCTGCGGCCGTACGTGAGTCGCCGTAGGAGCGTCTCGGCGGGGCCGCGGATCCCGGCCCTGGCCATCCAGGCCGCGACCCCGCCGTCGTCCAAGCCCTCTTCGACCGCGTCTTCACCGCCCGCGGCGGCACCTTCACCCAGACCGTCTTGCGCCACTACGCCGACCACGGCCGCATCGACCCCGCCCGCCTCACCCCCGTCGTCCTCGACATCGGCGAAGCCCTCGTCACCAAGCACCTCCTCGACACCGGCGAGAGCCCGAGCGACGACTACCTCCACGCCATCGTGGACCAGGCGATCCTCCCCGCCATCGGGCACCACCCCGCCACCGCCTGACCCGCCCCGAACCCCAAGCGGCGACGGCGAAACCGTCACCCGAGGCGGTGAACCGTCCTGAAAGGGGGCGGTTCGCCCGATCCCGTGGCACTCTTGGGGGGTGATCGTCGCCGTGGGCATAGACGTAGTGGCAGTGGACCGGTTCGAGCGCGTCCTCGAACGGACCCCGCACGTCGCCGAGAAACTCTTCACCGAGGCCGAACGGCGCACCCCCGACGGGCACGCCCGCCGCACCGAATCCCTCGCCGCCCGCTTCGCCGCCAAGGAAGCCGTGGCCAAAGCACTCGGCGCGCCCGGCGGCATGCACTGGGCCGACTGCCAAGTGCTCTCCCTCCCCGACGGCCGCCCCACACTGACCATCACCGGAACGGTGGCGGCCGCGGCACAGCAGCGTGGCGTCTCGCGCTGGCACGTGTCGCTGTCGCATGATGGCGGTATCGCTACAGCGGTGGTGATCGCCGAAACGGCATGACGGCCGAACAGGCCTGAGAGGGAACACCATGGACGGTGCCTGGTCAGCAGCGGCGGTCCGCCGCGCCGAAGCCCAGTTGATGGCCCAGCTCCCGCCGGGCACCCTCATGCAGCGCGCCGCCGCCGGACTCGCCACCGAATGCGCGCGCATCCTGAAGCGCCGCAACGGAGGCGTCTACGGCACCACCGTCATCGTCCTCGCCGGCCCCGGCGACAACGGCGGCGACGCGCTCTTCGCCGCCGCCCGCCTCGCCCGCCGCGGCGTCCGCGTCTTCGCCGTCCCCGTCATGGGCGAACGCGTCCACCCCGTCGCCGCCGCCGCACTCACCAGGGCCGGAGGACGACTCGTCGCCAACCCGCCCCGCCACTGCCACCTCCTCCTCGACGGCGTCCTCGGCATCGGCGGCAGGCCCGGCCTCCCCGGCCGCGCCATCGACCGCCTCGCCGCCATCGACGCCGACACGATCGTCGCCGTCGACGTGCCCTCCGGAGTCGACGTCGACACCGGCGCCGTCCCCGCCAGCGCCGTCACCGCCGACGTCACCGTCGCCTTCGGCTCCCGCAAGCCCTGCCACGTCCTCGGCCGCGCCGCCCTGCTGGTGGGCCGACTCGTCCTGGTGGACATCGGACTCGGCCCCCACCTCGACCCGCACCCGGCCGTGCGCGTCGCCGGCGACGACGACCTCGCCGCCTGGTGGCACGCGCCCGGCCCGGACGACGACAAGTACACGCGCGGCGTCGTGGGCGTCGCCGCCGGCTCCGAGCGGTACCCGGGCGCGGCCGTGCTCTCGACCTCGGGCGCGCTGGCCGGGCCCTCGGGGTACGTGCGGTACGCCGGGACGGCCGCGGAGCAGGTGCGGCGGCGGCACCCGGAAGTGGTGTGCACGCAGGAGGTCAAGGAGGCCGGGCGCGTGCAGGCCTGGCTCGCCGGGCCCGGTTTCGGGACCGATGAGGCCGCGCTCGCGGAGCTGCGGCACGTGCTCGAATCGCCTGCGCCCGTGGTGCTCGACGCGGACGCGCTGACGCTCATCGGCGAGTACCCGTCGGTGCTCTCGCAGCGGGAGGCGCCGGTGGTGCTCACGCCGCACGACCGCGAGTACGAGCGGCTGTACGGGTCCCCGCCCGCGGAGGACCGGGGCGCGGCGGCGGCGGTGCTCGCGAAGCGGTTGAACTGCACGGTGCTGCTGAAGGGGCATCACACGGTGGTCGCCTCGAGCGACGGGGAGGTGTGGGCGAACCCGACGGGCCGCCCGCAGTTGGCGACGGCCGGTTCGGGAGACGTGCTCGCGGGGTTCATGGCCTCCCTGCTCGCCTCGGGCATGTCCGGCGTGCGCGCGGCGGTCGCCGCCGCCTACCTGCACGGCAGGGCGGGCGGCATCGCCGGTGCGGGCCACCGCACGGTCACGGCCTCGGACATCGCGAAGGCCCTCCCGCAGGCGGTGGGCCAGACCCTGTCAGCAGCCGACACGCCCGGGAAGCGCCGCTGACCGGAAACGGTGTCGTACCCCGCTGTCAGGGTTGTTGTCGGGGGACCATCGATGTCCGTTTTGTGTAGACGCTCCGTTCACGTTGTGTCGTAACGTGATCGGCGGTGTCCGTGGCGGCCCGTACGGTTGCAATGGGGGTCCCCGGGTGTCCGTTCTGCCCGGGACCCTCCGTTCGCATTCGCTCTCGGCGGTGCCGGCGAGCCGTCGATCGGCGGAGTGCTACCAGTCCTCGCCCGCGCGCATGATCTTCGACGGCGCGAGTCCGGTCTCGTCCAGCAGGTACGTCCGCATCGCCTCGAGGCCCGGCGAGTACACGTGGAGGCTCACCGCCGGGGCGTCGGAGAGGTTGCGCATGCCGTGCACCGTGCGGTCGTCGACCACCGAGACGTCGCCCGCGGCGAGGCGCTTGCGTTGCAGGCCGGGGAAGTCGCCCGGCTGGACCGTGAACTCGGCGAGCTCGCCCGACACGACCGCGACGGCCGCGGCGGCGGGGCGGTCGACGCCGCCGTGGTCGTGGAGGTCGGTGCCCTGGCCGGGGAGCCAGGCGAGCAGCCAGGCCTCGTGGCCCGGCCCGGCGAGGACGCGGCGGGCCCAGCGGCTGCCCTTGGTGAAGCGCGGGCTGAGTGTGAGGTTCCCGGCGTAGAACGCGGCGAGCGCTTCGAGGCGGTCGGCGGCGAGGGAGGCGGGCGGCAGCAGCAGGCTGGAGCTCATCTGGGTGGATCGTCTTTCGATGTGTCGGAACGGTTGTCGGCGGAGGAGCGCCGAGCGGCACGGGGCGGCTCAGCGCTGGTGACAGCGGCGACAGCGACACATCGGGAAGGTCATGCGGGCAATGGTACACATTCCCAGGCAACTCACAGCCGCGACACACCATCGGTGGAACCCCCGTTACGCTGCGAATTTGTCACGGCCGGGGTCTTCCCGCCCGAAAAGCCGCGCGCTAGGCTCATGTCTGGCCTCCCGGCGGCGCGCGTGCGCCGTGCATCCGACGGGCGGCCCCGTGCGTGTCTTGAGTGCACCCCCGTCATCCCATCCCGAAGGAGCGCCCTCCTCGTGAAGCAGTCGCCTGTTCGACGCAAGTGGTTGTCCGCAGCTCTCATCGGAGGCCTCCTGGTCTCCGGAGCCGGCACCGGCCCCGCCTGGGCCCAGCGCGGCACCGACGAGATCAACGACGAGATCGACGCGGCCGACGAGGACCTCGGCGCCGCGGTCGAGGCCTACAACCAGAAGGCCCAAGAGGTCGACGACAACCGCGAGATGATCGAGGACGCCCAGGCCGACCTGGACGTGGCCGAGGAGAACCTCGACGCCCTGCGCGACCAGCTCGCCGACTACATCGGCGAGACCTATGTGGAGCAGGGGATCGGCGACACGGCGCTGCTGCTGGAATCGGGCACGCCGGACGCGTTCGTGGAGCGCCTCGACCGCCTGAACTCGGCGAACCTCTACAACTTCGACCTCATGGAGGAGCTCCGGACCGCCTCCGACGAGTACACGGCCCAGGTCGCGCTCCTCCAGGACCTCCAGACCGACCTGGAGGCCGAGGAGGCGGAGCTCGAGAAGACCGCCGACGAGCTCACCGCGCGCATGTCCGACCTCGAAGAGGAGTGGGCGACCGCCGCGGGCGAAGAGGTCCCCGGGTTCGACGAGTACGACCTGCCGTACATGACCGAGGACCAGCTGGCCGTCGTCGACTTCGCGCTGAGCCAGCGCGGCGAGCCCTACGTGTGGGGCGCGGCGGGTCCGGGCTCCTGGGACTGCTCGGGCCTCATGCTCGGCGCGTACTCGCAGATCGGGATCGACCTGCCGCACAACGCGGCCGCGCAGTGGAACACGGTCGCGCACATCAGCCGCGACGAGCTGCAGCCGGGCGACTTCGTCTTCTACAACGACCTGGCGCACGTGGGCATGTACATCGGCAACGGCCTGATCGTGCACGCCCCCAACTCGACCACGGTCGTGAAGGTCGTGGAGCTCGACCACGGCAACGTCTACTACGGCGCGGGCACGCTCCTGCACTAGGACTTGGAGGAGGAGGCCCCGCGAGCGCGCTCGCGGGGCCTTTCCCTTTGTCCTGCTTGGCTGTCGTGCCTAGCTCGGGTCGCAGCGGACCACGAGGATGGCGATGTCGTCGCGGGGCGACTCGGGGGAGAACGCCTCGACGGATTCGAGGAGGGCCGTGGCGATCTGCCTGGCGCCCTTGCCCGCCGCGTCCCGTACGGCGCGTTCGATGCGCTCGTGGCCGTACATGGCGGCGCCGTCGCGGCGCTCGGTGACGCCGTCGGTGAAGAACACGAGGGCGTCCCCGGCGTCGAGGCGCACCTCTTCGGGGTTGACCTTGACGTCCGGGAAGAGGCCGACGGCGGTGCCTTCGCGGCCGACCCAGGCGGTCTCGCCGTCGGCGCGGAGCAGCAGCGGCTTCTCGTGGCCGGAGAGGCAGAGGGTGGCGTTGAGCGAGCCGTCGGCGCCGCGGTCGAGGAGCGCGGAGGCGATGGTGGCGTAGCGCATGTCGCCGGGCTGTTCGAGGAGCGTGGCGTTGAGGAGTTCGAGGGCGCGAGGGAGCGGGCGGCCGTCGCGGGCCATGACCCGCAGGACGTCCCGGACGACGCCGGTGACGGCCGCGGCCTGGGCGCCCTTGCCGCACACGTCGCCGATGGCGACCCACAGGCGGTGGTCGGCGAGTTCGGTCGCGTCGTAGAAGTCGCCGCCGACCTCGGTGCCGGACGCCGGGCCGGGGCCGGACCCGGGGAGGCGGCGGGCGGTGGCGGGCAGGTACTCGGCGGCGAAGGACACGCCGGCGACGTCCGGGAGCGAGCCGGGCATGAGCGCGGCCTGCAGCTCGTTGGCGACGGCCTGGCGCTCGGCGTGGATGCGGGCGTTGTCGAGGGCGAGCGCGCTGCGTTTGGCGAGGTCGGCGACGACGGCGCGCTCCTCTGAGGAGTGCTGGCGTTCGACGTGCTTGCCGACGGTGAGGACGCCGATGGTGGCGCCGCGCGCGGAGAGCGGGACGGCGATGCCGTCGAGGCCGCGGGGGACGGGCAGTTCCATGCCGGTCCAGCCGTCGGTGGCGAGCGCGGCGGCGAGGGCCGGGGCGGCTGCGTCGAGTTTGCCGCGGAGGTGCTCGAGTTCGGCTTCCTCTGCGTGCGTGAGGGACGCGAGGCGGAGGTCGCCGCCGTCGCCGGTGAGGTGGACGGCGGCCCAGCGGCCGAGCTGGGGGACGATGAGCTGCGGGATGAGCGCGACGGTGAGGTGCTCTTCGAGGGAGTGGGCGAGGAGCTCGCCGGCTTCGGCGAGGTAGGTGAGCCAGCCGGAGCGGCGCTGCTCGTCGGTGCGCATCCGGTCGATCTGGATGGCGAGCGCGATGCGCTCGGCGACGAGTTCGGCGAGGGGCCGCCAGTTCGGCTCGGCTTGGCCGGCGAGCATGAGCTTGCCGCAGGCGGGGGCGGTGAGCGGGAGCGGGACGGCGACTGCGACGGTGCCGACGTCCCCGAACTTGGCGAGGATCTGCGCGCCGGCGCCGTCCCCGGCGTCGTATTCGATGGCGCCGCCGGCGGCGGCGGTGGCGTCGTGGCAGCGGGCGAGGAGCTCGGTGACGATCTGGTCGACCGGCAGCCGCGACTGGATCGCGGGGGCGACGGTGAGGAGCGCGGCGAGCTGGCCGAGGTCGGGCAGGTGGGCCTCGACGGCGGCGTCCGGGTCGGGGCGGGTGGCCGGGCGGGCGTCGGGGTCGCGGTCGATGCGGAACCAGATCGACTTGCCGGTCTGGTCGTGCGTGGTGCCCCAGGAGGACGCGAAGCGGTCGACGAGGAGGAGGCCGCGGCCGCCTTCGGCGGTGACCTCCGGCATGGCGGTGTCCATCGGGTCGATGCCGCCGGAGCGGTAGTCGGTGACGGTGACGCGCACGCCGATCGGGTCGGCGGCGACCGTGAGGTTGATGTCGGTGCCGGCGTGGACGACGCCGTTGGTCGCGAGTTCCGTGGTGAGCAGCAGGGTCTCGTCGAGCAGCTCGGTGAGCCCGGCCTCGGTGAGCACCGCGCGGACGGCGGCGCGCGCGGCGGCGGGGGAGCGGTCGTCGGCCGGGAGCCGGAGGCGCCGGGCGAACCTCTCGGGGTACGTCACGGGCCCCAGTCTATGCCGCTGCGCCGCGTCCCCGGGGGACCGTGCCGCCGCGCCGCCGCCCTCCTCAGGAGTGCAACCGGTCGCCTTGCGGCGCAGAGGAACGCGAAGCGGCGGCCGCCCGGGTGGGCGGCCGCCGCTCAGGCGGAGTCGATCCGTGCGCTCTCGTACGTCACCGGATCCCTATGTCGCTACTCCCAGGTGCCCGCGGTCTTGCGGCGGCGGAGCATGAAGAACACGACGGCCCCGGCGAGCAGCGCGGCGGCGGCCGAGCTGATCAGGATGATCGAGGAGTTGCCGGTGGTGGGCAGCTGGCCGCCGCCGGTGCCCGGCTGGTCGGCGGTGGGGACGTCGGGGAGGGCCTGGCCGGCCTCGAAGTAGAACGTCCCGAAGCCGTACCACCAGTCGCCCTCGGTGGGCTCGATCTCGGTGAGGCCGAGCTGGTTGTCGGACTCGAGGTCGTAGACGCCTTCGGCGAGGATCTCGTCGAGGGTGGCGTCGTCGACGTCGACCGCGTAGTACGGGGCGGCGTCGTTGTCGTCGACCTCGTCGATGATGTCGAAGTACAGCGGGCCGTCAAGGCCGTAGGTCGTGTCGGACTCGCCCTCGAAGCCGGTGACCACGCAGGTCACGCCCCACTCCCAGACGTTGCAGTTGTCGTAGGGGGCGTAGGCCCAGGCGTGGTAGGTGAGCTCCCACTCCTCGCCGTTCTCGATGCTCTCGAGCGAGGTCGAGTCGTTGAAGACGAGGACCGTGGCGGCGACGTCTTCGGGGTTCTCGGGGGCTTCCTCGATGTAGAACTCGGGGTGGGCCTCGACGGTCTCGCCGTTGTCCGCGTTCTGCAGGACCTCGTCGACGTAGATGTACGAGTAGAAGGAACCGAAGTCCTCTTCGTCCTCTTCACCGAGCTCGGGGAGCTCCTCGTCGGGGACCTCGGTCTCGGGGACCTCTTCGAGGTTCGGGTCCTTGTCCTCGACGACCTCGGAGTTCTCGCCCGGGTTCTCCTCGGCGGGGGCCTCTTCGGTGGCGCCCGGGGTGGGGGTCTCGGTCGTCTCGGCCGCCGGGGTCTCGGTGGTCTCGGCCGCGGGGGTGGTGGCCTCCTCCGTCGTCTCGCCGTCGTTCTGGGCGAAGGCGGGGGCGCCGACCGCGAGCGTGAGGGCCGCCGCGGCCCCGGCCGCGGCGATGCGCAGACCGGTCTTGTTGAGGGTGGACATGCGTCTCCTATGAAGATCTTCGAATGGGGGGGTGCGGCGCCCTCGCGGCCTCCACTGATCGATCAACTCGCCGCGGGAGCGCTGCGATAGATCACACGCACCACAGGAGACGACGGTTGCGAGCTTCTGTCAGTTTTCTTTCGATAACGTGCCGTGACCGAGCACAATGCCTTGAGTAACCTGCCTTCACGTTTGACCGGTTCGTGTGACAACCTGGTACCCAAGCCTGTCTCCGCTGCTGAGGAACCATGCCATGACGGACACCGTTTCCCGTACCGCGAGCTCGACCGACGAGTCGGACCTGCTCCGCAGCCTGGCCGATGCGCTCGGCGCTGTCGAGCGGGGCGACTTCTCGGTGCGGCTGCCGCGCGGCGAGGGGCTGGCCGGGGAGGTCGTCGACCGGTTCAACGCCGTGGTCGAGCAGGCCGACCGGCAGACCCGCGACCTCGCGCTCATCGCCCGCGCCGTCGGGCAGGAGGGCTCCTGGAACCACCGGCTCGTGATCGAGCATCTGGACGGCGGCTGGTCGGAGGGCGCCGCGAGCGTCAACCGCCTGGTCGAGGAGTTGGTGCGGCCCACGATCGAACTCGGCCGCGTGCTCGAGGCCGTCGCGGCCGGCGACCTCACGCAGGAGGCCGTGCTCGAGATCGAGGGCAAGCAGCTCCGCGGCGAGTTCCGCCGCCTCGGCGAGACCGTGAACCAGATGGTCGGGCTCCTGCGTTCCTTCGCCGGCGAGGTCACGCGCGTGGCCCGCGAGGTCGGCACCGAAGGCCAGCTCGGCGGGCAGGCCGACGTGCAGGGCGTCTCCGGCACCTGGCGGTCGCTGACCGACGCCGTGAACACCATGGCCTCGAACCTGACCGAGCAGGTCCGCTCGATCTCCACCGTGACCCAGGCGATCGCCGCCGGTGACCTCAACCAGAAGATCACCGTCAAGGCCTCCGGCGAGATCGCCGAGCTCGCCGACACCATCAACTCCCTCACCGCGACGCTGCAGGTCTTCGCGGGCGAGGTCACGCGTGTCGCCCGCGAGGTCGGCACCGAGGGCCGCCTCGGCGGCCAAGCCGAGGTGCCCGCCGTCTCCGGCACCTGGAAGGACCTCACCGACTCGGTGAACGACATGGCCGCGAGCCTCACCGACCAGGTGCGCGACATCGCGAAGGTCACCAGCGCCGTCGCGCGCGGCGACCTGACGCAGAAGATCGCCGTGCCCGCGCAGGGCGAGATCCTCGAAGTGAAGACGACCGTGAACACGATGGTCGACCAGCTCTCGTCATTCGCGGACGAGGTCACGCGTGTCGCCCGCGAGGTCGGCACCGAGGGCCGCCTCGGTGGCCAGGCGCAGGTGTTCGGCGTCTCGGGCACGTGGCGCGACCTGACCCAGAACGTGAACCAGCTCGCGACGAACCTCACCGAGCAGGTGCGCTCGATCTCCACGGTGACCGCCGCCGTCGCCCGCGGCGACCTGACGCAGAAGATCGCCGTCGACGCGCAGGGCGAGATCCTCGAAGTGAAGACGACCGTGAACACGATGGTCGACCAGCTCTCGTCATTCGCGGACGAGGTCACGCGCGTCGCCCGGGAGGTCGGCAGCGAAGGCCGCCTCGGCGGCCAGGCGAACGTCCAGGGCGTCTCGGGCACCTGGAAGGACCTCACCGAGAACGTGAACCTGATGGCGTCCAACCTGACCGCCCAGGTCCGCAACATCTCGTCCGTGGCCACCGCGGTCGCCACCGGCGACCTCTCGCGTCAGATCACCGTCGATGCGCGCGGCGAGATGCTGGAGCTCAAGACGACGATGAACTCGATGGTCGCGCAGCTCTCCCAGTTCGCGGACGAGGTCACGCGTGTGGCCCGCGAAGTGGGCACGGACGGCCGCCTCGGCGGCCAGGCGAACGTCCAGGGCGTCTCCGGCATCTGGGAGGCGCTCACGGACAACGTGAACTCCATGGCGTCCAACCTGACCGCCCAGGTCCGCAACATCTCGTCCGTCGCCACGGCGGTCGCGCGAGGCGATCTCAACCGGCAGATCACCGTGGACGCGCAAGGCGAGATGCTCGAGCTGAAGACCACGATGAACACGATGGTCGCGCAGCTCTCCCAGTTCGCCGACGAGGTCACCCGTGTCGCCCGCGAGGTCGGCACGGACGGCGTCCTCGGCGGCCAGGCGAACGTGCAGGGCGTCTCGGGCACCTGGAAGGACCTCACGGAGAACGTCAACTCGATGGCCTCCAGCCTCACCAGCCAGGTCCGCGACATCGCGTCCGTCACGACCGCGGTCGCCCGAGGCGACCTGACGCAGAAGGTCACCGTCGACGTCCAAGGCGAGATGCTCGAGCTCAAGACCACCGTGAACACCATGGTCGAGCAGCTCTCCAGCTTCGCCACGGAGGTCACCCGAGTCGCCCGCGAGGTGGGCGTCGAGGGCAACCTCGGCGGCCAGGCCGAGGTCGCCGGCGTCTCCGGCACCTGGCTCGCCCTCACCCGCAACGTCAACTCGCTCGCCGCGACGCTCACACTGCAGCTGCGCGCGATCGCGAACGTCGCGCACGCGGTGGCCCGAGGCGACCTCACCCAGTCCGTCGACTTCGAGGCCGCAGGCGAGATCGCCGACCTCACCGAGTCGATCAACCAGATGATCACCGCCCTGCGCGACAAGACCCGGCAGAACACCGACGCGGACTGGCTCAACTCGAACCTCGCCCGCATCTCCTCGCTCCTCCAGGGCCGCAGGGGGGTCGAAGAGGTCACCCGCATGGTCCTCGACGAGGTCACGCCGCTCATCGACGCGCAGACCTCGACGTTCTACGTCCGCCACGAGGACGTCTCCGGGCACGTCACGTACCGGCTCAACGCCGTCTACGGGCACCCGAACCCGGGCGAGAAGAAGCTCATCGAGGACAACGAGGGCATGGTCGGCCAGGCCGCCGCGTCCAAGCGCACCATCCACCTGCACGACATCCCCGAGGGCTACCTCGAGATCTCCTCGGGTCTCGGCCAGGCCACCCCGACCGACCTGATCATCCTGCCCGTGCAATTCGGCGACAAGGTGCGCGGCGTCATCGAGTTCGCCTCGTTCAACACCTACTCCGGGCTCCACAAGCGGTTCCTCGACGCGCTCGCCCCGAACGTCGGCGTCACCCTCGCCACCATCGAGGGCAACGCCCGCACCGAGGTCCTGCTGCGCGAGTCCCAGCGCATGGCCCAGGAGCTGCGCGCCCAGTCGAACCGGCTGCAGGAGACCAACGTCGAGCTCGAGGAGAAGGCCCAGCTCCTCTCCGCCCAGAACAAGGCGATCGAGCTGAAGAACGAAGAGGTCGAGACCGCCCGCAAGGACATCGAGGAGAAGGCCGAGCAGCTCGCCCAGGCCTCCAAGTACAAGTCCGAGTTCCTCGCGAACGTCTCGCACGAGCTGCGCACGCCGCTGAACTCGCTGCTGCTGCTCGCGCGGCTCCTCTCCGAGAACTCGGACGGGAACCTCAGCGAACGACAGATCGAGTTCGCCCGCACCATCTACAACGCGGGCACCGACCTGCTCACCCTCATCGACGACATCCTCGACCTGTCGAAGATCGAGGCCGGCCGCATGGACGTCTCCGTGCACCCGGTCGACCTCGCGGAGATCCTCGGCGACATCGAGGCGGCCTTCCGGCCGCAGGCCGAGGACAAGGGCCTCGACTTCAAGGTCGACGTCGGTCCCGGTGTGCCGCAGCTGATGCAGACGGACGGCCAGAAGTTCCAGCAGGTCCTGCGGAACCTCCTGTCGAACGCCGTGAAGTTCACGCGTGTCGGGTCGGTGACCCTCGCGGTGCGGCGGGTCCCCGCCGACCTGCGGTTCGACGCCCCGCACCTGAACGCCGCCGGCGAGCGGCTCGCGTTCAGCGTCATCGACACCGGCATCGGCGTCGCGGAAGGCAAGAAGGGCATCATCTTCGAGCCGTTCCAGCAGGCCGACGGCACGACGAGGCGCACGTTCGGCGGCACGGGCCTCGGGCTCTCCATCTCGAAGTCCCTGTCGCTCATGCTCGGCGGCGACGTGTACATCGAGCACACCGGCGACGCCGGCTCGAAGTTCACCTTCGCCGTCCCGGTCGAGATCGACGCCGACGGCGATTACACGCCGATCCACGCCGAGATCCCGGCCGTGCGCGAGCCCTCCCCGGGGATCCTCACGGGCGCACCGGAGACGCCCTCGTCCTCGGCCGCGGCCCAGCACCTCGAAGGCGCGACGGTCCTCATCGTGGACGACGACATCCGCAACGTCTTCGCGCTCACGGCCGCGCTCGAGCTCCACGGGATCGACGTGCATTACGCCGAGAACGGCGCCGACGGGATCGACGCGCTCCAGCACCACCCGGGGATCGACATCGTGCTGATGGACTCGATGATGCCCGGCATGGACGGCAACGAGACCACGCGCGTGATCCGGCGGATGCCGCAGTTCCAGGACCTGCCGATCGTGTTCCTCACGGCGCAGGCGCTCGCGGAGCAGCGCGAGAAGTCAGTCGAGGCCGGCGCGAGCGCGTACCTGACGAAGCCCGTCGACCTCGACCTGCTGCTCGACACCATGTCGCAGTGGATCGTGACCGGGCCGCAGGGCAACGGGCGCCACGCTGCGCGAGGCGGCGCACACGAGACGGCCCCCGGCGGCGGCGGGACGGCGTCCGAACGGGACAATGGCGGACCGACCGTTGGAGGCACTTCATGAGCACCGCCCGCGTCCTGCTCGTTGACGACCGTTCCGAGAACCTCCTCGCCCTCGAAGCCATTCTCCAAGGGCTGCCGGTGAACACGATCGCGGTCACGTCCGGCGAGGAGGCCCTGAAGCGGCTCCTCTCGGAGGACTACGCGGCGATCCTGCTCGACGCGCAGATGCCCGGCATGGACGGGTTCGAGACCGCGCGGCACATCAAGCAGCGCGAGAAGACGCGCCACACCCCGATCATCTTCCTCACCGCGGCCGACCGCGACGCGCATCTGGCGATGCGCGGGTACTCCGTGGGCGCGGTCGACTACATCACGAAGCCGTTCGACCCGTGGATGCTGCGCACCAAGGTGAAGGTCTTCATCGACCTGTGGGCGCAGGGCCAGGCCCTGCGCCAGACGTCGGAGCGCACCCGGGACCTGCGCGAACGCGAAGGACTCCTGACCCACCGGCTCGACCAGGTCCGCGACGCGCTCGTCGCCTGGCAGGAAGGCCGCGACGCCGACCCGGAGATCGACCGCATCCTGGGCCTGCTCGAGCCGGGGCAGGCGTAGCGGCACGCTGAAGAGGTTCGACCGCCGATTGGGCCCCCAGTTCAAACCCTGACGCACAGGTGTGACAGCGCCGAGCCGCTGCGTGTTCGAAAGGCAAGCGCGACAAGGTTTCGCGTTCTATCCGCCGCGGGGGCTCCTGCTTTCGGGGGAAACCGGTTAGGGTTGGTCGCGTGGTGCACCAAAAGCTCGACATCTCGGTATACCGCGAGGCGAACGAGACGATCGTGGTGCTGACCGGCGAAATCGACCTGCACACCGCGCCTCGGCTCTCCGCGGCCGTTGACGCCGCCCTCGTGGAGGACCCCGTACGCGTCGTCCTCGACATGCGGGGCGTGACCTTCTGCGACTCGCGCGGACTGGGCACGCTCGTCATCCTCGCGCGCGCGGCCGCCCGTTCCCGGGCCGTGCTCGTCCTCGCGAACCTCGGCGACTTCCTGAAGCGGCTCCTCGCCGTCTCGGGCATCGGCGAGCACTTCGTCATCCGCGAACCCGACCCCGAACCCGCCGACGGCCCCACGCTGGGCCTCAGTGACGTCGAGGAGACCGGCACGGACAGCGGCCAGACCCTCGGGAGGCCCGACCCCGCCCAGGAGCCCCCGCGATGAGCCTCTCGACCACGACGCTGGCGATCCTCGGCGCCGCAGCGATCCTCGCGCTGGGCGGCATCGTCCTCGCCTGGATCGGCCTGGCCCGCAAGGCCAGAGGCATCCTCATCGCCGGCGTCGCCCTGCTCTTCGTCGCCGGCGCCACGGTCCTCGCCTGGGCCATCGTCGAAGGCACGGGCGCGCAGGCGTTCGCCGTCGGCCTCGCCGCCGCGATCCTGCCCGCTCCGGTGCTCGTCGGGACGTTCCTGTGGCTCGGCCGCTACCGGCGCCGCCCGTGGCTCGTGCTCGCGTTCTGCTTCGGCTGGGGCGCGTGCGTCGCCACCGCGATCGCCCTCATCGTCAACACGACCGCGTCGGTCCTCCTCGAGAAGAACGATCTCGACCCGAACCTCGCGGCCGTCGTCTCCGCCCCCGTGATCGAGGAGATCGCGAAGCTCCTCGGCCCGCTCCTCGTGTACTGGACGGCCCGCCGCCACCTCACCGGCACCCTCGACGCCCTCGTCTACTGCGGACTCGCCGGGGCCGGTTTCGCCGTCGCCGAGAACGTCCTCTACGCCTCCGGCGCGTACCTGAACGGCTCCGAGTCGCTCGACGCCGCCGCCGGGCTCGCCCAGGTGACGATCCTCGTCGCGGTGCGCGGACTCGCCACGATGTTCGCCCACCCGCTCATGACCGGCCTCTCCGCGATCGGCCTCGGCAAGGCCGCCCGCAAGCCCGGCCGCAAGGGCCTCCAGACGGTCTGGATCATCGGGATGCTGCTGTGCGGCATGAGCCTCCACGCCCTGTGGAACGGCTCCTCCGTGCTCGGCGTCAAGCTCGACATGCCCGCGCTGTGGTTCGCGCTCTACCCGGCGTTCCTCGCGCCCCTGTTCTTCACGATGGTCGGCGCCGCCCTGTGGCTGCGCGCCGCCGACGCCCGCCGCAGCCAGACCGCGCTCGCCCCCATGGTGGCCGCCGGTCAGGTGTCGCCGCCCGAGCTGGCGTCCCTCGCGACGTTCTCGCGCCGTGCCGCCGCCCGCGCCTGGGCCTTCCGATTCCGCGGGAAGCCCGGCGAGGACGCGATGAAGGACTTCCAAAGGGCCGCCTCCGATCTCGCCGAGCAGTACGACCTGGCGTCCATCGGGCGGCCGTGGGACGACCGGCGCATCGAGTACGCCGTGCACCGCATGAACGCCGCCCGCGCCGTCTACACCGGCGCCGACCCGGCCATGCCCGCCGCCCTCTGGGACGGCCGCCAGTACCACGTGACGTTCCCCGACGGCCGCGTGCGCGCCCTCGAGGCGCCCTCGCAGCCGCTGATGCCGCTTCCGGTACCGCCCCCGCCTGCGTACCCTGTCTCGTATGCATGAGGGACCCATCGGGCCCACCTCCTGGACGAGTCCCGCTGAGCCGTCCATGACAGTGCCCCCGCCGCGCTCCGGGAGGCCCCACTGGAGGGAGCCCCATCCAGTCCGCGTCGGCCCGGCGGCGGCCGGCTCGGCCCTGTCCGGGCTCTGGGTGCTGCTGTGGCTCTTGGCGTATGCCAGAAGCACCGGCGAGAGCCTGCCGACCGGGGCGGGCTTCGCCTGGGTGACTTTGGCCGCGAGTACGATCGGAGCGGTCGCCGCCGCGCTGCTGGCGCGCTACGGTGACCGCGGGGCCGCGGTCGGCGTAGCGGCGGTCGCAGGGACGGCCGCTGGCGTCACGGGGCTCTCATGCGAGCTGTATCTTTTGCTGACCGGCGACTGGATCCTGTGGTTACATCGACCGCAGGTCGCCACATCCTTCAGTAGGTCGTATCGAACAGCTGCCCAATCGGGCCGCAGGTTCCATTGAATGAGAAGACGGGGACGGATCGTGTCGTATTTCGCTGTGGCTGTGGGCCGCGAGGGCGACGAGTGGGAGGCCGCGGAGGTCGACCTCGACGCTGTTGCCGACGTCGAGGACGCGGCCGAGGTCATGCGTGAGGCATTCCCTGACGCCGACCTGACACTCCTGTTCGTCGACGCCGACGACGAGTACCTGACCGTGATGCGCCTCGACAACGGCGACGACCTGCGCACCTTCGGGTCCGACGCCGAGTACGCGTCGCAGTCGCGCCTGGGCGAGGCCCTGCTGGGCGACCTCGAGCCCGAGGACACCGAGGAGATCGACACCGAGGACGAGGAGTCGATCTCGGCCCGCCCGACCGAGCTCGACGCCGAGCCCGTCGGCGAGGCGGACGTGCTGGGCGACCTGGGCGTGCCCGGATCGACCCTGCTGGCCCTGTGCGCCAAGGAGGGCATGATGCCCTCTGACGTCGTCTCGGAGGTCGCCAAGGCCATCGGCTTCACCGAGGCCCTGGAAGACGCCACCGGCTCCTAGAGCCCGAGCCCCGATGCAGTCCCGCCGCGAGGTCCACGAGCACTGGATGCGCCGCGCCCTCGAAATCGCGCGCACCGGAGGCCTCCCGGCGGACCCGTCGCCCCGAGGACCGGGCGGCCCGGCACACCCGGCCCACACCCCTCCTACGGAGCGGACGAACGCCCCTGAGGCCCGACAGGACCTGCCCGTGGGCGCCCTCGTCATCGGCCCGGACGGACGCGAGCTCGCCGCGGCCGCCAATGCCCGTGAGGCCCTAGGCGACCCGACCGCGCACGCCGAAGTGCTCGCACTGCGGGAGGCGGCGGCCGTCCACGGCGACGGGTGGCGGCTCGAGGGCTGCACGCTCGTGGTCACCCTGGAGCCGTGCACGATGTGCGCGGGCGCGGCGGTGCTCGCCCGAGTGGGTGAAATCGTGTTCGGCGCTTGGGAACCCAAGACCGGCGCGGTCGGCTCCCTCTGGGACGTCGTGCGCGACCCCCGCCTCAACCACAACCCCGACGTCTACGCCGGAGTCCTCGAAGCCGAGTCGGCGGCGATGCTCCGGCGGCATTTCGGCCGCTAGGGCATTCCGGGCGCTAGCCTTCAAATCGGACCCCTGGGGACCCCCGATGCAACGATGCCGCAAGGGTCCGACACCGCTCTGCGCACTGGGCGTTTCCCGGCCCTAGCCTTCAAAACGGACAAACGACGGACCCCCGGCCTCGGCGACACTTGCGAGCCGTGATCTCGCACTGTCAAGGGCGGCACGGGGGTCCGACAGCGTTCGTCCGGCGGGCCGCTACTCGGCCGCTACCGCCTTCTCCGCGCGCTTCTCCTGCGTCCTCGCCAGCAGCTGCGCGATGTCGATCACCTCGACGTCCTCACGGCCAGCGTCGGCGACGCCGTCGCGGAGCATCGTGGAGCAGAACGGGCAGCCGACCGCCACGGTCTTCGCGCCCGTCGCGACCGCCTCGTCGGCGCGTTCGCGGTTGACGCGCTTGCCGAGCGGCTCCTCGAGCCACATGCGCGCGCCGCCGGCGCCGCAGCAGAACGAGCGCTCCTCCGTGCGCGGCATCTCAGTGACCTCCGCGAACGAGCCGAGCAGTTCCCTTGGCGGCGTGAAGATCCGGTTGTGCCGCCCCAGATAGCACGGGTCGTGGTAGGTCAGCTTGCCCTCGTGCTCCTCGACCGGCGTGATCTTCCCGGCGTTCACCAGGTCGTTCAGCAGCTCCGTGTGGTGCACGACCTCGTACTTCCCGCCGATGTCCTCGTACTCGTTGCCGATCGTGTTGAGGCAGTGCGGGCAGGTCGCGACGATCTTGACCGCGCCGACCTCGTTCAGCGTCTCGACGTTCTGCTCCGCGAGCATCTGGTACATGAACTCGTGCCCGATGCGCCGCGCCGAGTCGCCCGTGCACGTCTCGGCCTCGCCGAGGACCGCGAACTTCACGCCCGCGTCGTGCAGCAGCGTCGCGACCGCGCGAGACGTCTTCTGCGCCTTCGGGTCGTACGCGCCCGCGCAGCCCACCCAGTACAGGTACTCGAAGTCCCCGCCGGCCTCGGCGATCGGCACCTCGAAGTCGAGCGGCTCGGCCCACTTGAGGCGGTGGGCCGGGTTCTCGCCCCACGGGTTGCCCTTGTTCTCGAGGTTGCGCAGCATCGTCTGGGCCTCGTCGGGGAAGTCCGACTCGATCATCACCATGTTCCGGCGCAGGTCCAGGATGTGGTCGACGTGCTCGATGTCGACCGGGCACTGCTCCACGCACGCACCGCAGGTGGTGCACGACCACAGCACGTCCGGGTCGATCACGTTGCCGATGATGTTGATCTTCTCGTGCGGGTCGGCCTCGCCCCCGTTGCGCTCCTTCGCGATCGCCGCGGCCTTCAGGTACGGCGCCTGCTCGTACAGGTGGTCGCGCAGATCCGTGATGAGCTTCTTCGGCGACAGCGGCTTCCCGGTGTTCCATGCGGGGCACTGCGACTGGCAGCGGCCGCACTCGGTGCACGTGGAGAAGTCGAGCAGGCCCTTCCACGAGAAGTCGCCGATCGTCGCGACGCCGAACGGCTGCGTCTCGGGGTCGGCCGTCTCGAAGTCGGCCGGCTCGCCGTCGATGAGCATCGGCTTGGCCGGGCCCAGGCTCACCGCGCCGTCCGCGTTGCGCTTGAAGTAGATGTTGAAGAACGCCGTCACGCGGTGCCAGCCGATGCCCATCGACGGGATCAGCGCGAGCATCAGGAAGAACGTCCATGACACCAGGATGTCGAGCCCCGCGACCAGCGTGACGGCCGTGCGCAGCGAGTCCTCGGACGCGCCGCTCCACACGCCCGCGACGGCCGCCGAGACCGGGGAGGTCCATTCATGCGCGACGTCCCCGAGGGCGACCTTGAACGTGCGGATCGTCATGTGCGAGAGGACGATCGTGAAGATCGTCGCCTCGATGTAGAACGCCATCCACTGCCGGGAGTTCTCGAACCGCGACGACGAGCGGCGCTGGCCGTCGTCCGAGGCGGTGCCCTGCGGCGGCACGCGGTGCGCGCGCGGCTGGCTGAGCATGCGCACGGCGAACAGCGCGAGGATCGCGATCCCCGTGAGCACCGTGAGGATCTCCGAGGCCAGCAGCCACGGGCCCCAGTGCCCGACGAGCGGCAGCGCCCACTCGGGGTCGAGCACCTCGAAATACGACTGGGCGAGGGCGGGGAACAGCAGGAAGAACCCGAAGAACACCGCCCAGTGCGCCAGGCCCACGCCCGACCACTGCAGCATCCTGGTGTGCCCCAGGGTCTCCCGCAGCATGGTCTTGACCCGCGTCTCGCGTTCGCCCCGGCGGGTCTTGTCGGGCGCGCCGAGCTTCACGAGCTCGAGCATCCCGAGCCCGGCTCGGACGAACAGCCCGATGGCGAGCGCGGTGTACGCGAACGCGACCGTGGCCGTGACGATTTGGACGACTCCCATGGCGACCTCTCGGCAGTGCGGTGTTCCCGATCACGATACATGTTACTGATCAGTAGCAGCCCTGTCGACAGCGCCACCGGCACGTGCGGAGGAACACCGATCCCACCGGCCCGGCGCCCCGCCTGCGACTGCCAAGAACCCGTACAACACCCGTGCAACCGGTTCCATGAACAAGACGTGTACAGGGCGCTGGTCCCCGCCAGCACCCCCGATGTACCCCTCTTCCTAAGTGAACAAGGAGCCCCATGTCCCCCGATTCCCTCCGGGCCCGGCGGATCGGCACGCGCCTGATCGCCGCCGCGGTGTGGAAACGGTTGCAACCCGCCGTACAGCGGCGGCGTGTAGTCGATGCCGCACAGCGGCGAGCCATGACCCGGTACCCCTCACCCTCCCCCCAGGACATCTGAATGAACCGCATCCCCTCTCCGAGACGGACCCGCGCGAAGCGGATCGCCGCGGCGACCGCAGTGGTCGTGGGCGCCGCCCTCCTCGTTCTGCCCGGCGCCGCCGCGGGCCAGGACACCGCACCGGTGACCGAAGCCGACTGCGGCGGCCTCGGCGACGCTCCTGTGGCGGCCGGCCTGGAAGCGGCGGTCGAGACCGCCGTGACCTGCGATGTCGAAGTGCGCGTTGCGAGCCGCTCCACGCCTTACTCGACCGTGTCGGTGACCCCGGACGGTCGACTACGGCTCGTGTCCACCGCCGAACCCGTGCAGGCCGAGACCGATGCGACCCTGGTCGAAGTGGACGGCGCGCTCGTCCAGGCGGACACGCCGTGGCCGATCCGCATGAACTACGGCGACGCCGAGGCGCCGCTGCTCCAGACCGACCAGTCCGACCTGTACTGGGACGGCGAGTCCCCGGTGCCCGCATACTCCGGCACCACGGCCGCCTATGACGAGCTCGCCGCCGGCCTCGACCTCGCAGTCGACGCGGACGTCTCCTCGGCCGACCTCCGGTTCACCATCGCCGATGAGAGCGCCTGGAACGCGCTCGCCTCCGGTTTGGCCCTCCCGACACCCGCCGCCGTCGACCGAGGCGCGATCAAGGTCCGGCGCAGCGGCGGCATGTACCTCGACGAGTACTCGACCGCGTTCACCGTCCGCGAGGCCGACGGCCGCATCAGGTTCCCCGCGCTCACCCGCGCCTCCGACGGCTCGCTCGCGATCAGTCTCGACGCCGCCGTGATCGCCGGGGCCGAGTTCCCCCTGACGCTCACGACCACTTGGGGATTCGGCGGATCGCAAGGGGTGAGCTGGGGCTCAGTGGCCTCCGGTGCGCCGTCGCTCGCGATCTTCCGGGGCGAAGGCCGCCCGGGCGAACCGTACTTCCCGGCCATCGGAGAGACCGGCGACGCGATCGTCGGGACCTACTGCGCGAAGTCCGCCGACCCCGAATGCGCCGGCGTGCCTCAGGCCGCCTCTTACTGGCAGTTCGGTTCCGCCGACCTCGCCTCGCTCCTGCCGGGCGGCGAATCCTGGGTCACGTTCCCGGTCACCGAAGCCAGCTTCCAAGTCGACGCCGCCGCGGGCACGACCTGTATCGCCCCGAAGCTCACCCGGGGCTCCTACGGCTACACGCCCACGACCACCTGGAACTACCGCTCGACGCCGGTCGCCACCGCCGCGACGGGGGAGTGCCGGGACGGCAAGGCCGTCTACGACGTCACCTCGGCGCTGCAAGGCACCGGCTGGAGCACCTCCGGCTACACCTTCGGGATGACCGCAAGCGCCGAGACCGCCCGATTCGACGGCGGCTCGGCCCGGCTCGAGGTGCGCCTCGACCTCCGCAACTACAGCCTCACCCCGCCCGCCTGCGACAACACGGCGGCCGACCCGAGGTTCCAGAAGACCTCGCGGCTCACCTACGGCGACTTCACCGCCCAGACCTGGCGCACCGACCTGCTCAACGAGATCACCTGGACCGCTGCGGTCCGCGACGCCGACACCGGTGAGACGATCATCGCGACCGATCCCGCGGTCGTCGCCGACGGCGCCGGACCCGCGGCCGCCGTCGACCTGCCCGACGGCCGGTACGAGATCGCCCACGAGTTCACCTCGAGCACGGGCACTCCCCTCCGGAGCACCCTCTGCCACGTCGTGATCGACACCGCGACCCCCGACTTCCTCGACATCGAGGTCCAACCGGGTCCGAAGTTCCTCGGCGACACCGTCACCGTCGAAGTCTCCGTCTCCGACGAAGGCTTCCCGGACGGCGTCAACGCCCTGACCATCGAGTGCAGCCGGTACCCCGAGCCGGGCTGCCAGAACGAGGTCGAGGTCCTGACCGAGGACACCGCCGCCACCTTCCGGGTGCGATTGGACGCGGTGCACACCAGCATCGGGTTCCAGGTCGTCGACAAGGCCTTCAACCGCTCCGCGACCGAGTACGTCGACATCGACGCGACGCAGTCCCACAGCGACTTCAATAACGACGGCCGCCTGGACATGATGGTCGTGAGGAAGTCCGACGGCGCCCTGATGTTCTTCGCGGGCAAGGGCGACGGCACCTTCGCCGCCGGCGTCTCCAAGGGCGCCGGCTGGGGCGCCATGGACCTCGTCCTCGCCGGCGACCTCACCGGCGACCGGCAGCCCGACCTCCTGGCCCGCGACACCAGGACTGGGACTCTCTACACCTACCCAGGCATCGGCGCGGGCGGCCTCGGCACCCGCATCCAGGTCGGCACCGGCTGGAACGCGATGGGCGCCTTCACCTCCAACGGCGACTTCGACGGCGACGGCAAGAACGACATGTACGCCGTGGGCGAGTCGGACGGGAAGCTCTACTTCTACCGCGGCAAAGGCGACGGCACCTTCGCCGCCCGGACCGCCGTCGGAACCGGCTGGGGCGTCATGGACACCGTCACCGCCTTCGCCGCGTTCGACGACGACGAGGACGCCGACCTGCTGGCCAGGGACCAGCGCGACGGTGAGTACTACGTCTACTACGGACGCGGCGACGGGACCGTCGGCTCCCGCGAGCGGATCTCCGACTTCTTCGAAGCGGGCAGCCTCAACACCGCCCAGTACAACGAGATCTTCGCCGGCGGCGACTACGACGAGAACGGCACCAAGGAGGTCGTGTCGATTGACGCGCTGACCGGCAGCCTGGTCATGCACTCGTTCGACGAGCTCGGCAGTCCCGTCTACCCGACCCGCGTCGTCGCGACCGGCTGGTCCGGCTACCGCCTGCCCGGCGTTCTGGTCGACCGTACCTACGACTACAACGCGAGCGCCACGACGGACCTGGTCGCCAGGAACGCGAGCTCCGGAACGGTCTACGTCTACACCGGAAACGGCACCGGCGGTTTCGGGCCCCGGATCGCCGCGGCCAGCCTGGCGAACATGAACCTCCTCGAGGCCGCGGGCGACCTCGACGGCGACGGCATCGCCGACCTCCTCGCGCGGGTCGCCTCCACCGGCTCGCTCTACATCATGCCGGGCACCGCATACGGCGACTTCGACTACTACAGCCGCATGCGGATCGGCACCGGCTGGAACAGCATGAGCGCCATCGTCTCCGGGCACGACTTCAACGGCGACGGCAAGATCGACGTCATCGCCCGCGAGAAGTCCACGGGCTACCTGTGGCTCTACCCTGGCAAGGGCGACGGATACCTGGGCTCGCGGGTGAAGATCGGGACCGGTTGGAGCGCGATGCGCGAGATCACGGCCGCAGGCGACCTCGACCACGATGGCCACGCCGACGTCCTCGCGATCCGCGGCTCGGACAACTGCATGTACTTCTACAGCGGTCGCGGCAACGGCACGCTGCGGTCCGGCGTGAAGATGAGCTGCAACTGGGTCGGGTACGACATGGTCGCGGCGGTCGGAGACTTCAACGGCGACGGGCACGGCGACTGGACCGCTCGCAGGAAGTCCGACGGCGCGCTATTCCTCTACAAGGGCAACGCCGCCGGCGGCTACGCCTCGCGAGTCCAGATCGGCACCGGCTGGAACTCGATGAACATCATCGCCTAGACCGAAGGACGCGTCGGCCCGGCCGCCCGAGATAGGCGGGGCCGACGCCCTCCACTCTGGTCTCGACTGCAACCCGACCCACCGGGTAAGCGTCTTCAAGACAGTGCCCCCGCACGCCATGACCCGAACCCCTCGGACCTCACAGGACATCTGAATGAATCGAACCCCCAGCCGCGGCCGCTTCACAAAACGGACCGCGGCCGCGACCGCCGCGGCCGTCGGCGCCGCACTGCTCACCGCCACCGGGCCCGCCCATGCGCAGGAGACCGACATCGACTGCGCCGCCCTCGGCGAGCGACCGAGAGCCAGCGGTCTGGAGGGCGCGCTGAGCGCCGCCGACCAGTGCCAGGTCGAAGTGCGCGTGACCGGCCGGACCATGCCGTACACCACCATGTACGCCACCCCGGAGGGCCTGCTCCACCTGGTTCAGACCGTCGCACCCTCACAGGGCTACGTCGACGAGCCCGCGGTCGACACGGCCCTCGAAGTCTGGGAAGGCGGCCTCTACCCGACCTACACGCCCTTCGCCTTCTCCCTCCGCTACGACGACACCGAGATGCCCCTGCTCCGAGGCGACTACGGGTGGCTCGACTGGGAGGGAACCGTGCCAGTCCCCTCTTACTCGGGGACCACGGCCTTCTACGACGAGCTCGCCTCTGGCCTGGACTTCTCGGTCGACGCGGGCGCCTCCTCCGCCGAACTCGAGTTCACCGCCGCCGACGCGGACGCCTGGAACGCACTCGTCGCCGGACTCGACCTCGGATCGGACTTCCGCTTCAAAGTCGTCGATGGCGGGCTCGTACTCGCTGACGATGTCTACGAAGGCGTCACCGAGGCGACCTCGCGGTTCCTTCTGCGCGACGCCGACGGCGACCTCCTCCAAGTCGCACCGGCCATCGGCGCCGACGGCTCGTTCTCCCTCGAATTCTCCGCAGAGGCGCTCGCCTCGGCCGAGTTCCCGGTGTCGCTCTCGACGCAGTGGATCCAACGCAACCGGTACATCAACGAATGGCTGAGCACCACCTCCGCCGAACCTGACACCTCCGTCTACCGGGGCAACGCGGGGTTGGACGAGCCCTACTTCCAAGCCGCCGGGATGAGCGGCGACGCGGTCGTGGGCACCTACTGCGACGCGCTGGCCGACTCGACCTGCGGGACGCAGTACGAGGCGGAGACGTTCTGGCGCTTCAGCGGCCAGACGGTCGGCTCGCTCGGCGCCACCGGTTACACCTTCGACTACCCGATCGTCTCGGCCGCGTTCCAAGTCGACATCGCCGAGGGCACCGACTGCGCCGCACCGGAACTCAAGGTCTTCCGTGGTGGGACTTCGGCGTTCACCACGACCACCGCGTGGTCCTCGACCGGCTTGGAGCGAGCGAACACGACGGCCGCCGGCGTCTGCGACGGCGGCACCGCCCGCTATGACGTCACCGGGAAACTGGACCGGTACAACCGCTTTTCGAGGGGCTTCACCAGCCCCGTGTTCGGCATGACGCCCGGCGGCACGCCCGCCCAGTTCGACGGCGACTCCGCCCGTCTCGACATCTACCTCGCCGCCATCGGGTACCGGTACGTCGACCCCACCGAGGACTGCGGCCGCGGCCTCGACACTCCGGCCCATCTCGCGGACGACACACCCGCTTACGGCGGCTTCCTCTTCGATCTGTGGCGACCCGACCTCTATGACGCCGAACTGCGGTGGACCACCTCGATCGTCGACACCGATTCCAGCGACACCGAATACCGGTCGACATCGCGGGCGATCGTCGACGGAGTGAATCCGGTGTACAGCGTCGAAGCCTCGGCCGCGCTCGCGGACGACCACTATTACAGCGGCTACGGCATCACCTCGGGTGTGAGCGACTTCGGGTTCCAGGACGGCTGCTGGCAGGTCATCGACACCTCGGACCCGGAGTTCCTGAGCATCGAGTACAACGACGGGATCCCGAACCACGTCGGCGAGACCGACCAGATCTCGATCAGGGTGGACGACAGCGCGTTCCCGAGCAAGGAGGCGTACCCGACCTCGCTCACCGTGACCTGCCTGGGCGGGGATGTGTGCCCCGCGACCCGGTCCCAGACCATCACGCAGGACACCGCGGTCCGGTTCGACCTGAACCTCGCGAGCACCGCGAACCCGGTGGTGTTCACCGTGTCCGACATGGCCGGGAACACGGTCGCCTCCGAGTCGGTCACGATCCTGGCCACCCGCGACAACTACGACTTCACCGAGTCCGGCACCACCGGCCAGGGCGTCATGATGGTCGACGAGTCCACCGGGCACCTGCTGCTGCTCGAAGGCGACGGTGAAGGCGGCCTCCTGGACCGGGCCGACCTCGGGAGCGGCTGGGCCAAGATGGACGTGGTCATGTCCGGCGACCTCACCGGCGACGGCCACGCCGACCTGCTCGCCCGCGACGCGAAGACCGGCATCCTCTACACCTACCCCGGCAACGGGCAGTCGGGCCTGAAGACCCGCATCCAGGTGGGCGCAGGCTGGAACGGCATCAGCCTCTTCACCTCCGCCGACGACTTCGACCAGGACGGGAAGATCGACCTGATCGCCGTGGGCAAGTCCGACGGGAGGCTCTACCTGTACCCGGGCAAGGGCAACGGCACGTTCGGCACCCGCGTCTTCCTCGACGACGGCTGGAACGCCTTCGACGGCCTGTCCACGCTGGGCGACATGGACCAGGACGGGCGGCAGGACTTCCTCGCCCACGACGGCACGACCGGCAAGTACTACGTCTACTACGGCAGCAGCGCCGCCGCGTTCGGCTCGCGGAAGGAGATCCACCCGTCCCTCGTCGGATCGTCGGACTCCC
The DNA here is from genome assembly GCF_027622945.1 of Glycomyces lechevalierae. GTDB lineage: Bacteria > Actinomycetota > Actinomycetes > Mycobacteriales > Micromonosporaceae > Glycomyces > Glycomyces rutgersensis. The sequence continues at coordinate 39,239 of NZ_JAPZVQ010000027.1, forward strand.
GGCGCTACCAGCAGGCGACCGGCGTCGGCGACCTCGACGGGGACAACGTCAACGACATCATCGCCGTCGACGCGCGGTCGGGCGCGCTCGTCTTCCACTCGCTCCGCCCCGACGGCTCCTCGCTCTCCGGACCCGAGACGATCTGGGAGCAGCCCGGACCCGTCCGGCTGCCCGCGGTCGAGGCCGACCGCGCCTACGACGTCGACGCCGACGGCACCTCCGACCTCGTCGCGCGCCGCTCGTCGAACGGGACGACGTACGTGTACTCGGGGAACGGGACGGGCGGGTTCGACGGGACGGTCTCGGCGGGCACGGGCCTGTCGGGCATGAACCTCATCGAGACCGCAGGCGACCTCAACGGCGACGGGTTCGCCGACCTGATCGCCCGCAAGACCTCCGACGGCACGCTCTGGCTCGTCCCCGGGAAGTCCGGGGGCGGCCTCGGTTCGCCGGTGAAGATCGGTACCGGTTGGAACGGCATGAGCGCCATCGTCTCCGGGCACGACTTCAACGGGGACGGCAAGGTCGACGTCATCGCCCGCGAGAAGTCCACGGGCTACCTGTGGCTGTACCGGGGCAGGGGCGACGGCACCGTCGGATCGCGGGTGCGGGTCGGCTCCGGCTGGAACGGGATGCGCGAGATCACGGCCGCAGGGGATCTCGACCATGACGGGCTCGCCGACGTCGTCGCGATCCGCAGCTCCGACAACTGCATGTACTTCTACGGCGGCCGGGCCGACGGCACCCTGAAGCCCGGAGTGAAGACGAGCTGCAACTGGGTCGGGTACGACATGGTCGCCTCGGTCGGGGACTTCAACGGCGACGGGCACGGCGACTGGACCGCGCGGAGGAAGTCCGACGGGGCGCTGTTCCTCTACCGGGGCAACGCCGCCGGCGGCTACGCCTCGCGGGTGCAGATCGGCACAGGCTGGAACTCGATGAACATCATCGCCTAGCGAACAACGAGAAAGGGCCCGGCTCCACTTGGAGCCGGGCCCTTTCGCTTGCGTCTTAAGCGGATTCGCGGACGACGATTCTCGTGCCGAGGATCGTGACGAGCGGTCCGGCCTCTTCGCCGCGGATGCGGCCGCAGAGGAGGCGGGCCATTTCGCGGCCCATGGTCTCGGTGGGCTGGTGGACGGTGGTGAGGGGCGGTTCGGCGACCTCGGAGAGCGGGGAGTCGTCGAAGCCGACGAGGGCCAGGTCCTCGGGGACGCGGATGCCGCGTTCGCGGGCGACGCGGAGCGTCGCGATCGCGAGGGGGTCGGAGTGGGCGAAGACCGCGTCGAGGTCGCCGGCGGTGTCGAAGAGGTGGCGGGCGGCCTTGATGCCGCTGGCCTCGTCGAAGCCCTCGGCGACCGAGACGAGCGATTCCTCGACGGGGAGGCGGTGGCCGCGGAGGCCGTCGCGGTAGCCGGAGAGGCGGTCGACGCCGACGGCCATGTCCTGCGGGCCGGCGATGAGGCCGATCCGCTTGTGGCCCTTCTCGGCCAGGTATTCGACGGCCTGCCGGGCGCCCGAGCGGTTGTCGCAGTCGACGTACGCGATGGGGCGGAATCCGGCGGGCGTGCCGCAGAGGACGATGGGGATGCCGGCGTCCTCGAGCCGCTCCGGCAGCGGGTCGCCGGAGTGGCTCGAGACCATCATGACGCCGTCGACGTGCTGGCCGAGCAGGTACGACTCGAGGTCGGCCCGGCTGCCGTCGCGCGGGGCGAAGGTGAGCATGAGCCGCATGTTCTCCTCGGCGAGCTGCTCGGTGATGCCGCGCAGCACGCCCGCGAAGAACGGCTCCGACCACAGCCACTCCTGCGACTCGGTCACGACCAGCGCGACGGTGTCCGTCCGCTGGGTGACGAGGGTCCTGGCCGCCTGGTTGGGGACGTACCCCAGTTCCTTGATGGCGGCCAGGACCGCCGCGCGGGTGTCCTCGGCGACTTTCGGGGAGCCGTTGATGACGCGCGAGACCGTGCCTCGGCCGACGCCCGCGTGGCGGGCGACGGTGTCGAGGGTCGGCCGGCCGCCGGAGCGGCGGCGGCGTTCGCTCTTCAAGGGCTCGCCGGGCGCCTCAAGCTGGGTCTCGGTCATCGTGCATCACCTCGGGCAACGTTAGTGTGGATCTATTCTGCCTCACGGTTCGAACGGGCCCGCCGCACCAGGTCGCCGTACCAGCGCCCGGAGTCCTTGACCGTGCGCTCGCCGGTCTCGAAATCGACGTACACCAGTCCGAACCGCTTCGTGTAACCCCAGGCCCATTCGAAGTTGTCCGCGAGCGACCAGGCGAAATACCCGACGAGCGGGACGCCCGCGGCGACGGCGTCGGCGCACGCGGCCAGGTGGGCGCGCGCGTACTCGAGCCGCTCGGGGTCGTGGATCTCGCCGTCCTCGATCTTGTCGGGGAAGGCCGAGCCGTTCTCGGTGACCGCGAGTTTGACGTCCGGGTAGCCGGCGTGGAGGCGCGTGAGGGTCTCGGTGAGGCCGCCCGGGTCGATCTCCCAGCCCATGTCGGTGACGGGGAGGCCGGAGGAGACGAACCCGATGTGCTCGTTGGCCGGCCAGGCCGATCCGGCGCCCGTGGGGGCGGCGGAAGCCGAGGTCGCGCCCCCGTTACCGGTAACGGTGAAGCGGCTGTAGTAGTTCACCGAGAGGATGTCGACGGGGGCGTTGATGACCTCCATGTCGCCGTCCTCGACGAACGAGAAGTCGCTGATGGCCTTGAAGTCCTCGACGATGTCCTCGGGGTAGGCCCCGCGCAGGGCCGCCTCGGTGAACCAGCGGTTCTGGACGCCGTCGACGCGGCGCGCGGCGTCGAGGTCGACGGGCGTCTCGGTGGCGGCGTGCACGGGGTAGAAGTTCAGGCCGAGGCTGACGACGGCCTCGGGGTCGGCGGCCTTGATGGCGCGGGCGGCCAGGCCGTGGCCGAGCATGAGGTGGTGGGCGGCGGCGATGGACGCGGCCGGTTCGCGCCGCCCGGGGGCGTGCTCGCCGGAGGCGTAGCCGAGGAACGCGGCGCACCAGGGCTCGTTGACGGTGATCCAGTGCTTGACGCGGTCGCCGAGGGCCGCGTGGGCCGCCGATGCGAACTCGCCGAAGCGCTCGGCGGTGGCCCGCACGGGCCACCCGCCGGCGTCTTCGAGGGCTTGGGGGAGGTCCCAGTGGTAGAGGGTGATCCAGGGGGTGATGCCTTCGGCGAGGAGGGCGTCGACGAGGTTGGAGTAGTAGGCGAGTCCCGCGTCGTTGACGCGGCCGTCGCCGTCGGGGCAGATCCGGGGCCACGACAGCGAGAACCGGTAGGAGTTGAGCCCGAGGGCCTTGATGGTGGCGACATCCTCGGGGATGCTGCGATAGGAGTCGATGGCGGTGTCGCCGTTGGAGCCGTCGACCACGCGGCCGGGCTCGTTCACGAAGGCGTCCCAGATGGAGGGGCCGCGCCCGTCCGCGCCGGTCGACCCCTCCACTTGGTAGGAGGAGGTCGCCGCGCCCCAGGTGAACCCGGTTGGGAACCGCGCCGCGAGCGCGGCTTTCTCGTTGGTTGTCACTTGCCAGAACCTTCCATGATGCCGTGCACGATCTGCCGCCCGAACACGACGAACAGGATCGCGATGGGAATGATCGAGATCAGTGTGCCGGTGAACACCATCGAGAGGTCGGTGGACCAGGTCGAGGTGGAGATCTGCCGGATCACGAGCTGGATGGTGGGGTTGTCCTCGCTCAGGACCATGAAGGGCCACAGGAACTCGTTCCAGTTGAGCATGAAGGTGAGCAGGCCGAGGACGACCATGGCGGGGCGCAGCGCCGGGAGGACGATGCGCCACCAGATGCCGAACGTGGAGGCGCCGTCGATGCGGGCGGCCTCGATGATCTCGTCGGGCACGGACTGCTCGCAGTACTGGCGCATCAGGAAGATCCCGAAGCCGTTGATGAGGAACGGCAGGATCGCGGCCTGGAGGGTGTCCATCCACTCGAGCTCGACCATGATCATGTAGGTCGGGACGATGCCGAGCTGCTGCAGCGGCACCATCATGGAGAACAGGACCGTGCCCATGAGGAACTTCGACCCGCGGAACCTGAGCTTGGCGAACGCGAAGCCGCCGAGGGTGGAGAGCAGCACCACCGAGAGGGTGACGGTGCCGGTGATGATGAACGAGTTCCGCAGGCCCAGCAGGAGGTTCGCGTCGGGGTTGGTGAGCGCGGCCTGGACGTGCTCGCCGAGGTTGCCGCCGGGCAGGAGCGGCGGCGGGAAGCCGGAGGCGTCGGTGGTGCTCCGCGTGGCGATGATGATCATCCAGTACAGCGGGAAGATCGAGAGGATCGCGACGAAGACGAGGCCGATGCGGGTCATCACGGTCGGGGCGAAGACGCTGCCGCCCTCGAAGTGCTCGGCGTGCTTCTCCCGCTTCTTGCGGGGCCGCTTCGCCGGTGCCGCGCCTTCGGCGGCCGGGGCGGTGGGGCGCGGGGCGGTGGCGGTGCTCATTTGTTCCCCTGGATGCGGTTGACGACGAGGAAGTTGATGGCGGCGACGATCCCGATGATGATGAACAGCAGCCACCCGGCGGCGGCGGAGATGCCGTAGTTGCCGTGGTTGCGGAGGATGTCGACCAGGACCATCGCGGTGGTCTGGAACTGTCCGTCGGCGCCGCCGCCCAGCTGGCCGTTGCCGAACATCATCGGCTCGACGAGCATCGTCATGCCGCCGACGGAGGAGACGAAGACGGTGAAGATCAGGATGGGCTTGAGCTGCGGGATGGTGATCTTCCAGAACTGCTGGGCGGAGGACGCGCCGTCGACGGTGGCCGCCTCGTACAGGTTCTTGGGGATGGTCTGCATGGCGGCGAGGAAGATGAGCGCGTTGTAGCCCATCCAGCGCCAGTCCACCATGGACGAGATGGCGAGCCAGGAGCTGAACCGCCCGGTCTGCCAGTCGACCGTGTCGAGGCCGACGAGTTCGAGCGCGCCGTTGATCATGCCGTACTGGTCGCCCCAGATGCGGGCGAAGATGACGCCGACGGCGACGACGGAGGTGACGATGGGGGCGAGGATGAGCATCCGCCACAGCATCGGGCGCCGCAGCCGCTTGTTGAGGGCGTTGGCGACCATCATGGCGCAGACGATCTGCGGGACGGTGGCCATGACGAACATGCCGAGGGTGTTGACGACGGACCAGTTGAAGCGGTCGTACGTGGTCAGCAGGAACTCGTAGTTGTCGAGGCCCACGAATTCGCGGTCGGGGCCGCCGAGCTTCCAGCTGTGCAGCGACGCGTAGAGCGTGTACGCCATGGGGAAGATGCCGAGGCCGGCGAAGAGGATGAAGTACGGGGACACCAGCGCGTAGGGCGTCCACTTGGTGTCGGCTCGGGAGAGCCGTTCCTTCCAGGTGAGACGCGGTGTTACGGCGTTGCGGGTGGTCATGGTGCCTTCCTTGGGACGGTCGCGGTGGCGCCTGCCGAGCCGTCGAGCGGCTCTCACGGCGGATTCCGGTGGGGGCGCTGGTATCCGGGGGAGCCGGGGGGGCCGGGGGGGGGGGGGGGGCGGGGGGGGTCGCGGGGGCCGCCGGCCCGCGGGGGGTGGGGGCGGGGGGGCCCGACATGGTGCCGCCGGGAGGGACCGGGTCCTGGGGGTTCGCGCCGAACGGATGCTGGGAGGCGTTCGGCGCCGGTCCCTCCGGCGTGGCGGCACGGGGTCCGGCGGGCGGGAGGGCGCCGCCGGGCCCGGCCCGGCGGCGGCAGGTGCCGCCGGGCCGGACCGGGGGTCTTACAGGCCTGCGCCGGCGAGTTCGACCGCTTCCTCAGCGGCCTTCTCGATCTCGGTCCAGGCGTTGTCGGTCGTGAAGGTGCCGTCGGCGACGCCGTTCAGGACGCCTTCGACCGCGCCCTTGACCGGCGGGTGGAAGTACGAGTACTCGAGGGTGCCGAACTCCTGGACGGAGGCGGCGAGGATCTCGGCGACGGGGGCGCCGCTGAAGTACTCGCTGGTGTAGCCGGAGACCTTCGGGTCCGCCTGGGCCTCAGGCGAGGACGGGAAGTTGCCGACGGCCTCGAAGACCGCGACCTGCTGTGCGGGCTCGGTCAGCCACGAGGCGAGCTCGGCGGCTTCCTTCGGGTGGTCGCCCTGGGACGGGACGGCCAGGACGGAACCGCCCCAGTTGCCGGCCACGCCGGGGGCGGCGGCCATGTCCCACTTGCCGGAGTTGTCCGGACCGGAGGTGGGTTCGATGACGCCGCGGGCCATCCAGCCCGGGCACGGCATGACGGCGTAGCCGCCCTCGACCATGCCGGTGTTCCACTCGGGGCTCCAGGCCGCGAAGTTGCCGATCGCGCCCGCGTCCTGGAGTTCCAGGACGGTGTCGATGGACTCGGTGGCGGCGGCGGAGTCGAGGGTCAGGTTGCCGTCGTTGTCGACGTACATCTTGCCGTCGCCGTTGCCGGCGAGCTGGCTCATGAGCATGTTCTGCAGCTGGGTCGGGCCGTCGAGGAAGGCGGCGCCGGTGTCGGCGGCGACGAACGTCTCGGCGACGTCGATGAAGCCGTCCCAGGTCGACCACGCGGCGGCGAGCTCGGTGCGGTCGGTCGGGAGGCCGGCGGCGGCGAACAGGTCGGGGCGGTAGCACATGGCCATGCCGCCGATGTCGGTGCCGAAGCCGAGCAGCTTGTCGTCGGAGCCGTGGCTGAGGTTCCAGGTGCGCTCGGTGTAGTCGGCCTCGCGGTCGCTGTAGTCGGCGCCGAGGTCGTACCAGTTCTCGCTGTTGTTGAACAGCTGCGGCGTGGCCTGCTCGTCGATGGCGACGACGTCGCCCGCGCCGTCGCCGGTCTCGAGCGCGGTCTCCAGGACCGGGCGGTAGTCGGCGTCGAAGTTGAGGCCTTCGCCCTCGAAGACGACGTCGATGTTCGGGTGGGCGTCCTCGTAGGCCTTCTCGAACCCGGCTTCGACGTAGCCGAAGGTGCCGAAGAGGGAGACGGTGAGCTTGATCTTGCCGTCCTCGCCGGTCTCGTCGTCGCCGCCTCCGCCGCCAGAGCAGGCGGCGGTGACCGCGAGGGCCCCGGCTGCGACGGCCGCGAGTGCGATCCGGCCGTGTCGTTTGAGGAGATGCATCTTTGCTGGTTCCTTCCGAGCGCCTCGGCGGCGCCTTGCTTTTCCAGAGGGGTTTGAGGGACTCGTCTTGCCTTGCGGCCCAAGGCGGCCGGGGTGCGGGCCGCCGTGGGTGCACGGCGGCCCGCGACTGAAACCGCCGAGGCGATCGCCCTTGGGAGCGATACCAGGATCGTACGGGAGCGTGTTCCACAGCGCAAGCCCGGATGTGAGGGTCGTTACTCGGTTGTTACCCCTTCGACTCCAAGCGGGAGATCGAAGGTCGCAGATCCATAACTGTGGTCGCGCGCGAGCGAGCCTGTGAACTGGAATAATGCGGACGTAACGGCGGGGTATGTCCCAGTCCAAGTAGAAATTTAGAGATGTCGATGTATTGACATATGGGCCCTTGGCTTGGCAGCATGACTTGGGAGCGCTTCCGCAAAGCGGTCCGATTCGTTCCACTCGTGCGGTTCGAAGGCGGCCGTCCCGGCATGAGCGCTCC
>NZ_JAPZVQ010000028.1:0-23066 GCF_027622945.1 Glycomyces lechevalierae
TCTTCAAGTACTTGTCCAACAGCCGACCGGTCGCCTCTGAGAGGGTGCCTTCGAGGTGCCACATGCCGTTGCCGGTCTCGGTCAGTTCGAGGCGCTGGAGGGACTGCTCACCCAACTCGTCGAACAGCTCGGTCTCTTCGGCGATCGAGGCCCACAGCTCATCCAGGTGCCGCCGCAGGTCTTTGAAGGAAGCATGAGCGCAGTACTGGGCGACCATCGCCTCAGGCGTGGCGCAGAGGATGTCCGGGTCGAAGGGGGAGGGGACCGGGGTTCTGAAGGGGGTGCGGGCGAACAGGCGCATGGCCGGGGTCTGGTCGAGCTGGCGGACGGCATAGGCGACCTGGTCGATCCTGGCCGTTCCTGTCGTTGCCGCTTTGGCCAGGATCCGGAACTTCCCTGAGAGTCGGGCGATGGCCGCTATCGATCCTGCCGTGTTGTACGTGAAGTCGAACTGGGAGAGCAGGAGGTCCCTGAGGGCGGAGAACCCGAACTCGGAGCGGTGGAGGCCCTGCTCCTTCATCGCGATCACTGCGGACAGGACCTGGGTGTGGAAGGCATTGATACCGGCGGCGGCTGCATCGAGCAGGGAGCGAACCTCAGCAGCCTGGGAGCGGCGGTCAACAGGAGCAGAGAGGATCGAGGCGGGGGAGGGAGTCGGAGTGGTGTGGGTGTTGCAGTGGGCCATGGGTCTCGCCTCCTCACCTGTTCTCGAATGATCTGGCTGTTTTCGATTCCTTGTTCGTACTTCAATGATGACATCCCACCGCGACAGTGTCATCACCCGATAGAGTGAACATTCCATAAAGGACTATCGATACCCCGCCCCACCTCCACCCCCAACCTCCCTGTGGCGCAAGGTCAACCAAGGGAAGATCGCCGCCCCGCCAGCCGTGCCCCCCGCGCTGCCTGCCAGCCGCTGGGCACACCCACCCGCCCTCAGGCCTCTTTGTCGCTGCCGCCTGAACCTCAACCACCTCGGACCCGCAACCGAACGGAAGAGGCCAAGGATGTCGGTCCCTGCGGCCATAATCAAGCCCCTAGGCCAGCGCCGGCAGATCGCCGCCCGCCGCCCAACCGAAGGAGCATCATGACGAAGTACCTGATCTCGTTCCCCAGTGAGGCCATGGTGATTCCCGAGGGGGAGTTCCAGGCGGTCGTCGATGACTCCCACGCCGTCATCGAGGAGGCCAAGGCCGCAGGCGTCTACGTCTTCGGCGGCGGGCTCAACGAGGCGGTCGCGCCGGTGCTCGTCTCCGCTGACGGCGAGGTCGCCGAGGGGACGTACCCGAATCGCATGGTGCCCTGGGGCGGCTACACGGTCCTCGAGCTGCCCACCCGGGAGGCGGCCCTGGAGTGGGCCGCGAAGATCGCCGCCGCGTGCCGGTGTGCGCAGGAGCTCAGGGAGTTCATGTACGACCCGGCGAGTTGATCTGGGGCCCAACGTCCTTGGCCCCCCTCGGCTACCACTTGTAGTCGAGGAACTTGCCGTCGAAGGTGACCACGACGCGGTCGCCGTCGGGGTCGGGGCGGCGCTTGATGTCGATGTTGAAGTTGATGGCGCTCATGATGCCGTCGCCGAACTCCTCGTGGATGAGCTCCTTGAGGGCCGGTCCGTAGACGGTGACCGCCTCGACGAAGCGGTACACGGTCGGGTCGGACATCAGGGCCGGGTCGGTGCCGCGGGAGGGCTGCAACCGCAGGCTCTCCTCGACCGCGTCTTCGAGCTCGAGCAGTTCGCAGACCGCCTTGGCCTGCACCGCCGTCAAGGGATGCTGGCCGAGCAGTGCGGCCGTCGTCCACACCAGGGGCGCGTCCAGGTGTTCGGCGAGCGCGGCCCAGGTGAGGCCGCGTCGGATGCGGGCGGCGTTGACGAGGGCGCCGGCGTCGGTCTTGCTGAGGATGGGTGTCACGTCGTGCTCCTTCCGAAGGGAGCCTTCAACGTAACGGCATACCAGTAGCTCCGCCAAGCGCGGCGGCGAATGGAAACCCGATCTTCACAGTCACCGATGGGATCCCTTGTGGTGCGGGGTTTGTGACAAGGCGATCGTCTGTCGTTCACCGGCTCGAAATCCGGGTTCGGGAGACTCTGCCCGGTCCAGCCCCCCTGCCCCGAGGAGCGCCCATGTCCTATGTGAAACCGGCGGAGTTCACCGCCCGAATGATCGACGCCGGCGAGGCGAAGGTCTTCATGTCGACCCGCGACACCGTGCTGCGCGCCTTCATGGCCGGCGCGATCCTGGCACTGGCCGCGGCGTTCGCGGTCACGGTCTCGGTGAACACCGGCCAGCCGCTGCTCGGCGCCGTGCTGTTCCCGGTCGGGTTCTGCATGCTCTACCTGCTCGGCTTCGACCTGCTGACGGGCGTGTTCACGCTGGTGCCCCTGGCGCTCATCGACAAGCGCCCGGGCGTGCGGCTGCGCGGCGTGCTCCGCAACTGGGGCCTGGTGTTCCTGGGGAACTTCGCGGGAGCGTTCACCGTCGCGCTCATGATGGCCGTCATCGTCACGTACGGCTTCTCGGTGGAGCCCAACGAGATCGGCCAGCAGCTCGGGGTCATCGGCGAGAACCGGACGGTGGGCTACGCCGAGCACGGCGCGGCCGGGATGCTCACGCTGTTCATCCGCGGCGTGCTCTGCAACTGGATGGTCTCCACCGGCGTGGTGGCCGCGATGATGTCGACCTCGGTGCCCGGCAAGGTCATCGGCATGTGGATGCCGGTGCTCGTGTTCTTCTACATGGGCTTCGAGCACTCGATCGTCAACATGTTCCTGTTCCCCGCGGGCCTCATGCTCGGCGGCGACTTCTCGGTGGGCGACTACCTGATCTGGAACGAGATCCCCACGGTCGTGGGCAACCTCGTCGGCGGCCTCACCTTCGTGGGCCTCACCCTGTACGCCACCCACGCCCGCACCGGCAGCACGCGGACCCGCCCGGTCACCGCGCCGAGCGAGAAGGTCGGCGCCAGCTAGCGAGAACGAAGAAGGGGCCCCGAGAGGGCCCCTTTTTTCGTGCGTTCAGATGACCTTGGGGATGGACCCGGTGTTCGTGAGGGCCTCGTTCAGCAAGGGCCCCACCTGCATCGTGAACTGCCCGAGTTCGTACCCGAGCTGTTCGCGGTCGCACTGGGAGACGGCGAGGAGCGTCAGGCAGATCTGCGGTCCGACCGGGGCGGCCAGGAGGACGCCTTCGGCCATCTCGACGATGACCTGCTGCGTGGGGCCGTGGTCCATGGACCGGCCCGCGCCCTCGCCCATGGAGAGGAGGCCGGATCCGATGCCCGCCAGCTGGTCCGCGCGCTCCTTGGGGAGCCCGGCGGAGACCGCGAGGGGCAGGCCGTCGACGCTCACGAGGACCGCGTGGGAGAGGCCGGGGGTGCGGGCCACGAGCGAGCCGAGCAGCATGCTCAGGGAGCGCTCGTAGACACCGAGATTGGCGCTCATCGGGTCGCCATCCTCTCCGTTCTGGCGCCGGCACCGGGGCGGCCGCCGCGGGCGCGGCCCCAGCCTTTGAAGTAACCGGCGGTGTTCTGCGCCAGCACTTCCGGGTCGCGGTCGATGGGCTCGTCGAAGCGCGGGTGCTCGTCGGCGACGACCGCGCCGGGGACCAGGTTGGCCTGCGGCTTGCGGCGCGGCAGCCCGGCGGGCGTGGTCGGCTCCTCGGTCTCGGGGGCCTCGGTGACGTGGCGGGCCATGGCCCAGCCCTCGTCGCCGGGGAGGTTCCACGACTCCGGTTCGGGCTCTTCGCCTTCGGGGCGCTTGAACCAGGCGCTGCGGGCCTGGCCGAGGATCATGAGGCCGTCGTCGTCGGCCATGAGGCTGGCGACGTCGACGATGTGCACGTCGTCCTTCGGCTGCCAGGGGTGGCGGCGCGGCTCCGGGTCGGGCTGGCGCATGCTCTCGGACTGGAACGCGTCGAGGAGCGCGGGACGGGACGGCCGCTCGTTCGGCGCCGGCTGGTCCGCCTGCGGCAGCTCGGCGGGCTGGGCCCGGCGGCGCCGGCGGATGGACCGGGTGTGGCTCTCGCCGTCGACCGGCATCTGCGACTCGGGGATCACCTGCGTCGCTTCGAGATCGACGACGGAGTGGAGCTGCGAGGCCGGGTCGAGCGCGCGGAGGCTCTGGCGGTCCGGGAGGTCGCCGGGGAGGCGCACGGTGGTGTGCGTGTCGTGGCTGTGGCGGCTGGGGCCGCGGTCCTCGTCGTCCTCGTACTGCGGGCGCGGCGGCGGCGCGGCGTCGAGGCGCGGGCGCTTGGCCTGCAGGAGGCCGATGAGGCCTTCGAGCGAGCGGTCCCAGGCGGCGACGGCCTCGGCGGTGGCGGAGACGGACGGCGCGACGGAGGGATCGTCGCCGCCGCCGAGCTCGCGGATCGCCTCGGTCAGGGCCCCGGCCATGGCCGCGACCTGTCCGGGGTCGGCGACGGTGGCGAGGTCCGCGGCGAGCTCTTCGGTCGAGATCGACTGGAGCGCACCGGGCTGGGGGAGCCGGGTGAGGATCGCGACGGCGTTGGCCTCGCTCGGGTCGTCCCACGCGGCCAGCGCCGCCGGGAAGACCGCCCGCAGCAGGCACGTGAGCGCCTCTGCCGCGTCGTGGCGGGCTCTGGCGGCCGAGGCCACGGTGTCCAGGATCGGGCGCAGAGCGTTGATCTCAGGGCGCGCGGCGAAGGGCTGGCCGGAGACTTCGCCGGTGGCCATGCCGCGGGCGATGGCGATGGCGTCGTCGAGGGCGTCCTTGGAGCGGGAGGCGCGGCTGTTGGCGCGGACGACGAGCTGTCCGGCGGCTGCGGCGAACTCGGCCAGTTGGACGACGTCGCCGTCGACGGCGACGGAGACGGACTGCCCGGGGGCGGTTCTGGCGAGCAGGCTGTTGAGGCGGACCCACCCGCGGGGGTCGTCGCCGAAGGTGTCGGTGGCGATGAGGCTGCCGCCGGCCGCGACGAGCGCGACGGCGCAGGCGGTGTCGCCTTGTCCGGCTCCTGCTACCTGCTGGTCGATGGTGATGCCGCAGAACACTTGCACCCGCGGGGCTCCTCTCGTAGGGCGCACCCGGACGGGCGCCGGCCCCTGTCGGCGTGGGCCGCAGCCCCGCCTGTATTTACCAGTCCGTTATCAGTTTTCCGCAGAATACTCGGTTCTGCAAGCGGACAGTCAGTGCGGGTTCATGTACGGACGGAAGGTCATAGCACACATTTCCGTCAATTCCTTGACGGTGCCCACCAGGGGATTCCCTTATGGAATAACGGTGGATAACGCACCGGCGCCGCCGCGTGTCGGCGCGGCGGCGCAGTGCCGGAGTCGGAGAAACGGGCTCGGAGTATGAGTCCGCATGGGCTGTTCGGTTGATGCCGCGAGCGGCTAGCCGCGCCATTCCACGTGATCGTTGATCTTGGCGATGACGCCGCGCCAGGCGATGGCCGCCTGCTGGGAGTCGCTCTTCTTCAAGCGGCGCTTGGCGAGTTTGCCGCGGAACCCGCCGTCGACGACGACGCGGAAGGTCTCGTCGAGGTCGTCGAGGGGCGAGCCGGGGGCGAGGGAGGCGATGACGGAGTCGTTCTTGAGGGCGTAGCCGAGGTCGCGGCCGACTTCGGCGGCCTTGATGAGGAGCTCGGGCTCCCAGGACTCCTGGCCGCCGCGGAGGTTGGCGACGACGAGGTCCAACTCGTAGGTGTCGTCTTTGTCACACACGACGTCGTCGGCGGTCAAGCGCTCCTGGAGTTCGGCGTACTCCTCGATCACGGCGAGGTCGTGGTCGTCGTTCTCCTTGACGTAGGCGACGAGCGCGTCGGCCTCGCGGAAGACGAGCAGCTTTCCCTTGCGGGTGAGGAAGACCGGGACCTCTTCGGGTTCGGCGTCGAGGGCGTCCTCGTCCTCCTCGGCGGGGGTCTCGTCGTCGGCGAAGTCGGCCGCGTCGGGTTCGGGCGCGTCCTCGTCCTCGGGGGCGACGTCCTCCTCCTTCTCCGCTTCGCCGCCGGAGGGCGCCTCGTCCTCGGTGTCTGCTTCCTCTGCTTCCACAACGGGTTTCGCGCCGGGGAGGGTGTCCGACATCCGGTACGCGCGCAGAGTGAAACCGGAGTCCTTGCCCAGGTGGAGTTCCACCGGGTCGACGCTCATCTCGTTCCAGAGCTTGTCGGTCTCGGCGCTGCGCACCGCGCCGTCAGATTCGGCCGCCATGTCGTCCCTCCCGTAGTGATCTAGCTGGGGAACAGCCTACGACGACGCGACACGCCCGGTCGTACCCGGTAGGTCCGTATAGGAAAGGCCCCGCCCGGAAGGGGCGGGGCCGATCGCAAATGCGGCTAGTATCCGCCTCCGGCGGTCGCGGCCATCCCGGCCGGGTGCCACACGGTCTTGTACTCGGTCCACTGCCGCAGCAGGTCGAGCGAGCTGCCGCTCCGGCCGGGGCGGCGGACGACCTTGAGGGTCTCGGCCGCGGCGGCCTCCAGGTCCGAGGCGAGCGCGGCGTCGGCGACGCCGCTCAGGTCGATCCCGTTGACGTCGGCGTGCGCGGCGAGGTGCGGCGCGACCTCGGCGGCCCTGCCGCTGAGGACGTTGACGACGCCGCCGGGCAGGTCGGAGGTGGCGAGCACTTCGCCGAAGCTCAACGCGGGCAGCGGTTTCGACTCGCTGGCGAGCACGACCACGGTGTTGCCGGTGGCGATCGCGGGGGCGACGGCCTCGATGAGTCCGAGGAACGGGTCGTCCTGGGGCGCGATGACGGCGATGACGCCGAGCGGTTCGGGCGTCGTGTGGTTGAAGTACGGGCCCGCGACGGGGTTGGCCCCGCCGAGCACGCTCGTGTACTTGTCGGTCCAGCCCGCGTAGTGCACGAGCCGGTCGATCGCGGCCTCCACGGTCCCCAGGGCCGCACCGGCTTCCGCGCCCGTGGCGTCCGCGAGCTCTTCGGCGAACTGCCCGGCGCGGCCTTCGAGCATCTCGGCGGCGCGGTAGAGGATCTGGCCGCGCAGGTACGCGGTCTGGCCGGCCCAGGGCCGCTGCGCTTTGCGGGCGGCGGCCACGGCGTCGCGGCCGTCCTTGCGGCTGGCGAGCGCGGCGTTGGCCAGCTCGGTCCCGTCCGGGCTGCTCACGGGGTAGCTCCTTCCGGACTCCGAGCGCGGGAACTTCCCGCCTACGTACAGCTTGTAGGTCTTCTTCACTCTGAGACGGCCAGCGGTTGCTTTCTTAGACATCGAGGTAGGCCTCCAAGCCCTGGCGGCCGCCTTCGCGGCCGTAACCGGACTCCTTCAGGCCGCCGAAGGGGCTGGCGGCGTCGAACTGGTTGAACGTGTTGGCCCACACCACGCCCGCGCGCAGCCGCTCGGCCGCCCACAGGATCTTGGAGCCCTTCTCGGTCCAGACCCCGGCGGAGAGGCCGTACGGGGTGTTGTTGGCCTTGGCGATGGCTTCATCGGGGGTGCGGAAGGTGAGCACGCTGAGCACCGGGCCGAAGATCTCCTCCTTGGCGATGCGCATGGACTGCTGCACGCCGGTGAACACGGTGGGGCGGAACCAGAAGCCGCGCTCGGGCAGGTCGCAGGCGGGCTGCCAGACCTCGGCGCCCTCGCCGGTCCCGGTCTCGGTGAGGTCGCGGATGCGCCCGAGTTGCTCGGCGGAGTTGATCGCGCCGATGTCGGTGTTCTTGTCGAGCGGGTCGCCCACGCGCAGCGTCTCCACCCGGGCCTTCAAGCGCTCCAACACCTCTGCAGCGACGGATTCCTGCACGAGGAGCCGCGAGCCGGCGCAGCACACGTGCCCCTGGTTGAAGAAGATGCCGTTGACGATGCCCTCGACGGCCTGGTCGATCGGCGCGTCGTCGAACACGATGTTCGCGGCCTTGCCGCCCAGCTCCAACGTGAGCCTCTTCTTGGTCCCGGCGATGGACTTGGCGATCGCGCGGCCCACGGCGGTCGAGCCGGTGAACGCGACCTTGTCCACGGCGCTGTCGACCAGGGCCGCACCGGTGGCGCCGGCGCCGGGGAGGATGTTGACGACGCCCGGCGGGAGGTCGGCCTCCTGGCAGAGCTCGGCGAACATGAGCGCGGTCAGCGGCGTGGTCTCGGCGGGCTTGAGCACCACCGTGTTCCCGCACGCGAGCGCGGGGGCGATCTTCCACGCGAGCATGAGGAGCGGGAAGTTCCAGGGGATGACCTGGCCGATGACGCCGAGCGGCTTCGGGTCGCTCCCGAGGCCGGCGTAGGCGAGCTTGTCGGCCCAGCCGGCGTGGTAGAAGAAGTGCTGCGCGGCGGTCGGGACGTCGAAGTCGCGGGTCTCCTTGATGGGCTTGCCGTTGTCCATCGATTCGGCGACGGCGAACTCGCGGGCCCGCTCCTGCAGGAGCCGGGCGATGCGGAACAGGTACTTGCCGCGCTCGGTGCCGCTCATGGGGCCCCACACGGTCTCCTGGGCGCGGCGGGCCGCGGCGACGGCGGCGGCCACGTCGGCCTCGCCCGCTTCGGCGACGGTGAACAGGGCCTCCTCGGTGGAGGGGTTCACGGACTTGAAGACGGCGCCGTCGGCGGCGTCCCTGAACTGCCCGTCGATGAAGAGCCCGTAGTGCTCTCTGATCGGGGGCCGCACCGACTCGGGTGCGGGCGCGTACTCGAACATCGCTTAGTCCACCGTCACGTAGTCGGGGCCGGAGTAGTGGCCGGTCTTGAGCTTCTGGCGCTGCATGAGCAGGTCGTTGAGGAGGCTGGAGGCGCCGAAGCGGAACCACTCGTTGGAGAGCCAGTCGTCGCCGAGGACCTCGTTGACGCACACCAGGTATTTGATGGCGTCCTTGGTGTTGCGGATGCCGCCGGCCGGTTTGACGCCGACCTGGACGCCCGTGGCGGCCCGGTAGTCGCGCACGGCCTGCATCATGAGCAGGGTGACCGGGAGGGTCGCGTTCACACCGACTTTGCCGGTGGAGGTCTTGATGAAGTCGGCCCCGGCGTACATGGCGAGCCAGGAGGCGCGGCGCACGTCGTCGTAGGTGACGAGCTCGCCGGTCTCGAGGATGACCTTGAGGCGGGCTTCGCCGCTGGCGGCCTTGACGGCCCTGATCTCGTGGAACACCCGTTCCAGATCACCGGAGAGGTACGCGCCGCGGCTGATGACCATGTCGATCTCGTCGGCCCCGGCCCGCACGGCCGCTTCGGTGTCCGCGAGGCGCACGTCGAGCGGCACCTGCCCGGCGGGGAACCCGGTCGCGACGGACGCGACCTTCACGGTCGAGCCCTGCACGGCTTCAGCGGCGACGGCGACCATCGAGGGATAGACGCACACGGCCGCGGTGGCGGGGGCGTCGCCGTCGGGCCGGAGGGCCTTGGCCGCGAGCGACCGGACCTTGCCGGGCGTATCGGCGCCTTCGAGGGTGGTGAGGTCGATCATGCTGATGGCGAGGTCGATCGCCTTCGCCTTCGCGTCCGCTTTGACGGAGCGGGTGGCGAGCCCCGCCGCGCGCGCTTCGAGGCCTACCGCGTCGACGCCGGGGAGGGCGCGGACGAGGGACGCGGCCTCGGCGCCGCTCAAGATTGATCCCATGACCCGATGGTATCCGTTCGGTTGTGACGTGCGGTGCAAGGTGTGGCGACAGGCTCACATTAGCGCGGCGAACTGGGCGTTAAGGTTGGGAACCGTGGATGTCAAGATCGTCGAACACCCGCTCGCAGCCGAGCGCCTGACCGCTATGCGGGACGAGCGCTCGGACTCGCCGAGGTTCCGGGCCGCCCTGCACGAGCTCACCATGATGCTCGTCTACGAGGCCACGCGCGACGTGGCCGTGACCGAATACGAGATCAGCACGCCCGTGGCCCCGGCCAAGGGCTACCGGCTGGGGAACCCGCCGGTGCTCGTCCCGGTGCTGCGCGCCGGGCTCGGCATGGCCGACGCGGCGCAGGCGATGATCCCCGACGCCTCGATGGGCTTCGTGGGCCTCGCCCGCGACGAGGAGACCCACGAGCCGTACGCCTACATGGAGTCCCTGCCCGACGACCTGGCCGGCCGCCACGTCATCGTCCTCGACCCCATGGTCGCCACCGGCGGCTCGCTGCTGCGCTGCTGCGAGATGATCGCCGCCCGCGGCTGCACCGACATCGACCTCATCAGCGTGCTCTGCGCGCCCGACGGCATCCAGAAGCTCGACGCCTCCGGCATCGCCATGACGATGACGACCGCCGCGATCGACCCGATCCTCAACGACAAGGCGTACATCGTCCCCGGCCTCGGCGACGCCGGCGACCGCCAGTTCGGCGCCTACCGCCGCTTTTAGCTCCAAGGGCGAACGAGGGCCGGGCGCATCGCGCCCGGCCCTCATCCTTTGCGGCGCTTGGCGATCAGGGCCTCGATCCCGTCGAGGAGCCGCTGGAGGCCGAATTCGAAGGCCTCGTCGCGGCCGCCGTCGCGCACGGTCTCGGCGAACGCGGCGCCGATCGCAGGGAAGCGGTCCTCGCGGCCCCGCAGCAGACCGGCGAGCACCGCGGCCAGCGCGTCCTCGGGTCCCGCGCCGCCCGCCGCGGCGGCCTGCTCGGTCATGGCGCGGGCGTTCCCGGCCAGGACCGCGGCGGCGTCGATCGCCTCCGCGCCCGTGAGGCCGGTGCCGTCGAGCGCGGCGACGGCCCGCTCGAGCCAGTCGAGTTCGTTGGGGCCCATGACCCTCGTGCCGATCGTGGCGGCCATCGCCCACGGGTGGCGCTGGAACCGGGCCGCGAGCGCGCGCGACCAGGCCTCCAGGTCGGCGCGCCAGTGCCCGGACGCCGGGTGCGGGGCCGGCCCGATCCCGACGTCGAGCATGAGCGCGACGAGCTCGTCCTTGCCCGGCACGTACCGGTAGAGGGCCATCTTCGTGACCCCCACCGCCTCGGCGACCCGCTGCATGGTGACGGCCCCGAGCCCGTCCGCGTCGGCCGCCGCCACGCCCGCCCGGGCGATCGCCTCGAGCGTCAGTGTCGGCCTGGGGCCGCGGCGCGGCCCGGCCTGGGGCTCCCACAACAGGGCGGCCAGTGCCGCGTGCCCGGTCTGCTTCGCTGCCAAAGGATCCGCTCCCGTTCCCGCTTGACCAAAACCGTGTCCATCATATACCGTGTCTCACGGACACAGTTATTTGCAAAGGACACCACCATGCCAGCACCGCTCACCGGCCTCCGCGCCCTCGTCTCCGGCGGCGGCGTCGCCGGACCCGCCCTCGCCTACTGGCTCGCCCGCTACGGCGCCGACACCACCGTCGTCGAACTCGCCCCCGCCCCGCGCACCGGCGGCTTCGCCGTCGACTTCCGCGGCCCGACCCACCTCGGCGTCCTCGAAACGATGGGCGTCCTCGACGAACTCCGCGCCCTCCAGACCCACGGCGGCGCCATGAGCTGGGTCGACGAACACGACCGCGAGATCTTCCGCCTCCCCGAGGCCTTCGCCGGCGGCGACCTCGAAGTCCGCCGCCGCGACCTCGGCCGCGTCCTCTACGAAGCCGCCGCCGACCGCGTCGACTACCGCTTCAGCGACACCGTCACCGCCCTCGCCGAGACCGCCGACGGCGTCCACGTCGACTTCGCCCGCTCCGCATCAGGCGTCTACGACCTCGTCGTCGGCGCCGACGGCCTCCACTCCAAAGTCCGAGCCCTCGCCTACGGCCCCGAACGCGACTACGTCCGCCACCTCGACTACTACCTCGCCGGATGGGACCTGCCGAACGACGTCGGCGCCGGCGCCGTCCCGCGCCTCTACAACGTGCCCGGCCGCATGGCGAGCGTCAGCGCCCCGCTCGCGGACGGCCCCGCCACCGCGATGGCCGTCCTCGCCTCCCCCCGCATCGACCACGACTGGCACGACACCGAACGGCAGCGCCGCATCGTCACCGACGCCTTCACCGGACTCGGCTGGCACGTCCCGGCCCTCCTCGAAGGCCTCCGTACCGCGCCCGACCTCTACTTCGACGCCATCTGCCGTGTCGCCGTCCCGAAGTGGACGACGCGCCGGACCGCGCTCCTCGGCGACGCCGCCTGGGGCGTCACGCTCGGCGGCATGGGCGTGGGAACCGGGGTCGTCGGCGCCTACGTCCTCGCCGGGGAACTGGCCGCCGCCGGCGGCGACACCGCGGCGGCCCTCGCCGCGTACGAGCGCCGCATGCGCCCGTACGCCGGGCGCTGGCAGCGGGGCGCGAACCCCGGCAGGTTCCTCGCGCCCGCCACGCGGCGCGGGCTGTGGCTGCGGGACGCCATGTTCAAGCGCGCGCTGGTGCGCAACATGCTGGTCGCGAGCACGGGATCCCTGGCGGAGGACGCGGGCCTGCCCGACTACCCGGCCCTGGTGGCGGCTTGACCGGAACGGCGAAGGGGCCCGGCGCACTCGCGCCGGGCCCTGCTCCTGTCGTGCTTAGTGCGGGACGCCGAGGACGGCGGCGATCTCGGCTTTCAGGGCCTCGACGGAGGCGCGGGCGCGCTCGCGGGCGGCGGGGAGGTCGCCGCCGACGTCCTCGCGGACCTCGAGGTAGGCCTTGAGCTTCGGCTCGGTGCCGCTGGGGCGGCACACGACCCGCGCGTTGGCGGTGGTGACGGTGACGACGTCCGCGTCGGGGAGCCGGTCGAGGTACTCGGTGACGGGCTCGTCGAGGAGGCTCGTGGGCCGGTGGGCGCGCAGGCGCTTCATGCACGCGTCGATCTCGCTCAGGTCGTCGACGCGCACGGAGAGCTGCCCGGTCTCGTAGACGCCGAACTCCTCGGCGAGCTCGTCGAGGCGGTCCTGGAGGGTCGCCATGCGGGCGGCCTGGCCGGCGGCGATCTCGCTGACGACGAGGGACGCGGAGATGCCGTCCTTGTCGCGCAGGAACTCGGGGGCGACGCAGTACCCGAGGGCCTCTTCGAACGCGAACGCGAGGTCGGCGTTGGTGCGGGCGAGCCACTTGAAGCCGGTGAGGGTCTCCATGTAGCCGTGGCCGCGCTTCGCGCACATGGCCTTGAGCTGCGTGGTCGAGACGATCGTGGTCGCGTAGGTGCCCTTGTGGCCCTTGCGCATCCAGTGGTCGGCGAGGAGCACGCCGACTTCGTTGCCGGAGAGCTGGCGCCAGGTGCCGTCGCCGGCGGGGACGGCGACGGAGCAGCGGTCGGCGTCGGGGTCGAGCGCGAGCGCCACATCGGCGCCCTCTTCGATCGCGAGGGCCTTGAGCCGGTCGATCGCGCCGGGCTCCTCCGGGTTGGGGAAGGCGACGGTGGGGAAGTCGGCGTCGGGCTCGGCCTGGTCGGCGACGAGGCTCGGGGCCGGGAACCCGGCGCGCTGCATGGCCTTGACGAGCGTGGCGCCGCCGACGCCGTGCATGGGCGTGGCGACGGAGGCGAGGCGCTTGGGGTCGTCGGGGTCGACGACGGAGGCGATCGCCGTCAGGTAGTCGTCCAGGACGGACTCGTCGAGGGTCTCGCCGTCGTCGCCGAGGGGGACCTCGGAGAGCGGGCCGAGCGCTTCGATGGCGGCCTCGATCTCGGTGTCCGCGGGCGGCACGATCTGGGCGCCCGCGCCGAGGTCACCGCCGAGCTCGCGGCCGAGGTAGACCTTGTAGCCGTTGTCCTGCGGCGGGTTGTGGCTGGCGGTGACCTGGACGGCGGCCGCGGCGTCGAGCTTCGTGACGGCGAAGGCGGTCACGGGCGTCGGGAGCGGCCCGGGCATGACGAGGGCGCGGCGGCCGGAGCCGGTGACGACCCGCGCGGTCTCGGCGGCGAAGTCGCGGCTGCCGTGGCGGGCGTCGTAGCCGATGACGACGGGCCCGGCGGCGCCCTTCGCGTCGAGCCAGTTCACGAGCCCGGCGGCGGCGGCGCGCACGACGGCGAGGTTCATGCCGTTGGGGCCGGCGCGCAGCGGGCCGCGCAGGCCGGCGGTGCCGAACTTCAGGCGCCCGGCGAAGCGGTCGGCGAGCTCGGCGGCCGTCGCGGGGAGGCCGTCGAGCAGCCGGTACAGCTCGTCCCGGGAGGTCTTGTCAGGGTCGTCGGTGATCCACTGCAGCACGTCGGCGCGCAGCGCATCCAGGTTCATCTCCTCGGTCATGCGGAAATCGTCGCACACCCGCATGACGGGAGGCCGCTGTTGTGGACGGTGTGGCCTCAGCCGGTCTGGAACGACGCCACAGCCTCGTCGTACACCTCTCGTGATAGGTCCCATGTATCGGCGTCGCCGGAGACGAACACGCCGAACGTGGTGCCGTCGCCGGCGTCGGCGAGGGCGAAGACCGAGTGCCGGTCGGCGCCGGTCTCGTCGGTGTTGGTGCCGGTGTACTCGAGGACGGTGCCGTCCAGTCCGCTGAGCGTCATGTCGGTGAGCTGCACCTGCTCGAGGTTCGTCATCTCCGCGGGCAGGCCGTCCCAGTAGGCGGTGAGGTACTCCTCGGTGCCGTCGGCGCCGTTGTCGGAGCCGAAGTAGAACCGCACCCACTGGGTCTGGTCGTCGGGGTTGAAGAACGACACGAAGTCCTCGCCGCTGTCGCCCTCGGCCCAGCCCTCCGGGTAGTTCGCGGTGAAGCCGTCGCCCTCGTACGTCGCGGTCGCGAACGAGGGGCCCGAGTCGCCCTCGGCCCCTTCGGATTCGCCGCCGTCGCCCGCGGAGTCCCCACCGGCGCTGTCCGAAGCGCCCGGGTCCCCGCCCTCGCCTCCACCCGTGTCGCCGAGCAGGAGCTTGAACGCGCCCCAGCCGAGGACCAGCGCCAGCAGCACGCAGATCACGATGACCGAAGTGGACTTCCACGGGTTGCCCCGCTCCTCCTCCGGCTCCGGTTCCCGCACCTGCGGGCGGCCGCCCGTGCGCGGCGGCGAGACGTCCTCGTAAGCGGCCTGCCGCTGGAACGGCGGCGACTGCTGCGGAATCCCGCCCGTCCCCAACGGCCCGGCGAGCAGCCCCTGCAGCTCCTGCCGCACCTGCGGCAGCGGCGCGCGCTGCTGCGGGTCCTTCGCGAGCATCCCGCCGATGAGCGGCGTGAGCGGCCCGGCGTGCCGCGGGCTCTCCGGCGGCTCCTGCACGACCGCGCGCATCGTCGACACCGCGTCCCCGCGGTCGAACGGCGGGCGGCCCTCGACGGCCGCGTACAAGGTCACGCCCAGACTGAACACGTCGCTCGCGGGCTCGGCCGGATGGCCCACCGCCCGCTCCGGCGCGATGTAATGCGCTGAACCGAGCACCTTCCCGGGCGTCGTCCCGCCCGACACCTGATGCTGCTGCGCCGCACCGAAATCCGAGAGCACGCACCGCCCGTCCGTCGAGATCAGCACGTTGCCCGGCTTGATGTCGCGGTGGATGATCCCCGCGTCGTGCGCGGCCTGCAGCGCCCCCACCAGCGCCAGCCCGATCTTCGCCGCGACCCGCGGCGCGAGCGGCCCGTCCTGCGTCAAGATCTCCGCCAGACTCCGGGCCTGCAAGAGCTCCATGACGATCCACGGCAGCCCCGCGTGCTCGACCACGTCGAAGATGCGGATGATCGACGGATGCGACAGCGCCGCCGCGATCTGCGCCTCCCGGCGCGACCGGTCGATGAGCTGCACCCGCTCCTGCGGCGGCAGGTCCGGCGGCAGGAACACCTCTTTCAACGCCACCTCGCGGCGCAGCACCATGTCCTGGGCGCGCCACACCGACCCGTTGCCGCCCTTGCCGACCAGGTCCACGAGCTGATACCGCTCCGCCACCAGATCGCCCGGCCCCGCCCGGTTCCCCGTGCCCGCCGGACCCCCGCGCGGCCGCCCGCCCTGGCCGCCCACCGCGAAACTCTGCCCGAGATTCCCGTAGTTGCCGTACGAGGAACTGTGCCGGTACGACGAGTCGCCGTACGAATCACCGCCGTACGCGTCCCGGTTGAACCCCGGATTCGACTGCCCGAAACCCGACTGCCCCAACCCCGGATTCGACTGCCCGTACTGCGGATTCGACGGCCCGGGGGAGTACTGCTCCCGGCCCGGACCGGGATCCGGCGACCGGTACGGGTCGGATCCGCTGAACCGCGCGCCGAACGACGGATGCGGATCGCGGCCGCCCGGCTCCGAATCGTACGATGCACCGTAGAACCCCTGGGCCCCTTGGGGCCCTTGAGGTTCAGGGGAGTACCGCGGGGACGGTACCGCGCCGGGGCGGGGGTCCTCATATGCTCCGGGACCACCGCGACCGTAGTCAGATGAGTACGTCATTCGGCCACTCCTCGCGAGGGATCCCCACTAGTCTGCCGTGTCCGGGCCGACCGGTCGGTACCGGGTTTGCGTAACCGGTCGCGAACGGTGTCGTAAAGGGCGGGCCGGACCGGGCGCGGCAACGCCCCCGGGAACGGGGCAGCGCTTCCCGAAGACGCAGTTCGCCCCCTAGGATGGCAGCCATGCAGTCGTCACCGCAAGGCCACGACGGGATCGAGATCCGACCCGTCTACGGACCCGGCGACGCCGCCGCGGACCTCCCGGAACGACTCGGCGAACCCGGGTCCTTCCCCTACACGCGCGGCGTCCACCCCTCCATGTACACCTCGAAGCCCTGGACCATGCGCCAGTACGCCGGCTTCGCCACCGCCGCGGAATCCAACCGCCGCTACCGCGACCTCCTCGCCGCCGGCACCACCGGACTCTCCGTCGCCTTCGACCTCCCCACCCAGATGGGCTACGACTCCGACGCCCCCGAAGCCGCCGGCGAAGTCGGCAAAGTCGGCGTCGCCGTCGACTCCCTCGCCGACATGCGCGTCCTCTTCGGCGGCATCCCCCTCGACGAGGTCTCCACCTCCATGACCATCAACGCCCCCGCCGCCGTCCTCCTCCTGCTCTACCAACTCGTCGCCGAAGAACAAGGCGTCGACCCCGCCGCCCTCCGCGGCACCGTCCAGAACGACATCCTCAAGGAGTACATCGCCCGCGGCACCTACATCTTCCCGCCCGCACCCTCGCTCCGCCTCGTCGCCGACACCTTCGCCTACTGCGCCGCCGAACTGCCGCAATGGAACACCATCTCCATCTCCGGCTACCACATGGCCGAAGCCGGCGCCACCCCCGCGCAGGAACTCGCCTTCACCCTCGCCGACGGCATCGAATACGTCAACTGCGCCATCGCCGCCGGACTCGACGTCGACGCCGTCGCCCCCCGCCTCTCCTTCTTCTTCGTCGCCCGCTCCCGACTCCTCACCGAAGTCGCCAAATTCCGCGCCGCCCGCCGCCTCTGGGCCCACATCATGCGCGACCGCTTCGGCGCCCAAGACCCCCGCTCCATGAAACTCCGCTTCCACACCCAGACCGCCGGCGTCGAACTCACCGCCCAGCAACCCGAGGTCAACCTCGCCCGCGTCACCGTCCAAGCCCTCGCCGCCGTCCTCGGCGGCACCCAGTCCCTCCACACCAACGCCTACGACGAGGCCATCGCCCTCCCCACCGACGCCTCCGCCCGCCTCGCCCTCCGCACCCAGCAGGTCATCGCCGGCGAAACCGACCTCACCGAGACCGTCGACCCCTTCGCCGGCTCCTACGCCGTCGAAGCCCTCACCGACGCCGTCGAAGCCGAAGCCGAACGCCTCATCGACGCCGTCTTCGCCCACGGCTCCGTCGTCGCCGCCATCGAAGCGGGCTTCCAGAAGAGCGAGATCGAACGCAGCGCCTACGAGACCGCCAAACGCATCGACAGCGGCGAGCAGACCGTCGTCGGCGTCAACGCCTACACCCTCAACGGCGACGAAGCCCCCTACCAGCCCCTCAAAGTCGACCCCGCGATCGAAGCCGCCCAGGTCCAACGCCTCGCCGCCCACCGCGCCGGCCGCGACGCCGCCGCCCTCGACACCGCGCTCGCCGCCGTCAAAGCCGCCGCCGCCGGCACCGACAACGTCCTCTACCCCCTCAAAGCCGCCCTCGCCGCCGGCGCCACCGTCGGCGAGGTCTGCACGGCCCTCGCCGACGAATGGGGACGGTACATTCCGACCGACAACTGGTGACCTCTTCGTCACTCCCCGCCGAAGCGCACAACGGGTCTGTCGCCGACCCTTCGTCACCGGGAAACACTGGTCCGCGGACGCGCAGTGCCCGCTTTGCGCGTCCGTGTTCTGTATGAAAACCGGATCGCGGCCGTAACTTATCGGCTCGGCAAGCGTTATGCCTCATGACGGCGGGTACGGCTATAGGGCCGTGACCGATCGTCGTGTAACCGTCACCACTGGCGCGGGGACCTGGTGACGGCGACCGAGCGTCGCAAATCACGGCGCTGGCCGCAACGGAGTGCGATCGGATTAAGCTTGCCGGATCGCCCTCCATTGGCTTTGATCCTCGAACGCGAATTGCGAGGCGCGAAGGAATGTTTACGCTCACTGCGGAGAAAGTCGTCGAGATGGGTACCGCCACAAAATCCAATGAGCCACTGCCGAGCGCCATCGCGCCGGAGTCGTGTCTCGTGGTGCCCGGCGCCCTCCCCTCGTTCGACGGTTCCGGCGATGCCGCTGAGGAGCAGGCCATGTCCACGTCGCTGCCCGAGTTCCTGGACGGGTGGCTGGCCGCCCACGCCGGCGAGGTCATCGCGGCCCGCCGCCACATCCACGCGAACCCGCGCCTGTCCCGCCAGGAGCACGACACCGCGAACTACGTGGCCGCGCTGCTCCACGATGCCGGGCTCGACCCGCAGATGATCCCCGACGGCACCGGCCTCACCTGCGACATCGGCACCGGCGACCGGGTGATCGCCATCCGCGCGGACATGGACGCCCTGCCGATCCACGACCCCAAGCAGGTCCCGTACCGCTCGACGGTCGACGGCGTCTGCCACGCCTGCGGGCACGACGCCCACACGGCGATGCTCATCGGCCTCGGCCGCGTCCTCGCCGAGCTCGAGCGCCGCGAGGGCCTCTCGGGGCGGTTCCGGCTCGTCTTCCAGCCGTCCGAGGAGCAGTTCCCGTCCGGCGCGCCCACCATGATCAAGTACGGGGCGCTCACCGATGTGGCCGCGATCTTCGCGTTCCACTGCGACCCGCAGTTCCAGGCCGGCCAGATCGGCGTGCGCAACGGGCCGCTGACGGCCGCGTGCGACGTCATGGAGGTCCGCATGTCGGGCCGCGGCGGCCACACCTCCCGCCCGCACCTGACCTCCGACCTCGTCAACGCCATCGGGCGCGTCGTCGTCGACGTGCCGGCGCTCGTCAACCGCCGCCTCGACCCGCGCCAGTCCGTCGCGATCGTCTTCGGCGCCGTGCAGGCCGGCGAGGCCGCGAACGCGATACCGCAGGAGGCCCTCGCGCGCGCCACCGTGCGGGTGCACGGCCACGAGACCTGGGAGATGATCCCGGACCTCGTGCAGGAGGTGACCCGCTCGGTCGCCCGCGCCTCGGGCGTCGAATGCGAGATCGAGTACCGCCGCGGCGTGCCGCCGGTCGTCAACGACCGGGCCGCCTCCGCGATGTTCGCCGGCGCCACTGCGGCCGCGCTCGGCGACGACGCCGTCGCCGAAGCCCCGATGTCCATGGGCGGCGAGGACTTCGCGTACTACCTCGAGCAGGTCCCCGGCGCCATGGCCCGCCTCGGCGTCGGCCGCCCGGGGGAGCGCCTCGACATCCACCAGGGCGAGTTCGACATCGACGAGACCGCCCTCGCCCACGGCATCCGCGTCATGACCCACACGGTCCTCGCCGCGGCCGCGAGCCCGGCCTTCTAGAAGCGACGGCATCGGGGGGGAGTCGCGGTGCGACTCCCCCCGATCGTTTTGCTGCGTTTCCAAGGCTGCCGTTCCCAAGAACGTGAACGGAGCGTCCCGGCAAATCGGACACCCGGGGACCCCCGTTTTCAACGCTACGCACCGGGTACGACAACCCGCCGCCCCGCGCAAACATGAACGGAGCGTCCACCACAAATAGGACATCCGAAGCGCCCCCGGCAAACCAAGCTACGCGCCGGGACCGACATGGCCGCCCCGGTGGGCCCGGCTATTCCGCCGTGGGCCGCTTCCGCAGCGTCTCGACGTAGTCCTGCGGGGCGCCGGCCGCCTCGGCGGCGCGCATGATCTCGTCCAGGTACCACTGGCTCGGCAGGCCGCCCTCGAAACCCTCGAAGACGTAGAGCCACACCTGCCGGTTGGCCTCGAGCGTCGCCGCCTGGGTGTGCATCTTCCGGTAGAGCCCCGAGTTCAGGCCCTCCAGTTCGTCGAGCACCTGGCGGTCCGCCGGATCGAGGTCGTAGAGCGCCACGAACACCCGCTCGCCCGGGGACTCGACGACCGTGGCCACCGCCGTCTCCGAACCGAGGTCGGCGTTGCCGAAGGTCAGGCGCCAGCCTTCCAGCCAGCCCGTACCCACCAGCGGCGACCGCGGGCACGTGGCGCGCATTCGGGCAGGGTCGAGATTCGAGCCATACGCGGCATAGAGATGCACGACTCGAAGATACCCTTAAACCAGCCCGCACTGAAGCATCCCGAACACCGAAAGGCGCACCGTGGCACGAGTAGCGATCATCGGAGGAGGCCCGGCCGGGTACGAAGCCGCCCTCGTGGCGGCCCAACTCGGCGCCGACGTCACCCTCATCGAGGCCACCGGGGCCGGCGGCGCCTGCGTCCTCTCCGACTGCGTCCCCTCCAAGACCTTCATCGCCGCCTCCTCCGTCCTCACCGAGATCCACGAGTCCAGCGAACTCGGCGTCGGCACCAAGGAGGCCACCGCCGACCCCGCCGCCGTCAACGGCCGCGTCCGCCGCCTCGCCACCCAGCAGTCCGCGGACATCGCCCAGAAGCTCGTCAACGCCGGCGTCGACATCGTCTACGGCCGCGGGGCGCTGCGCGTCGACAAGGGCTACAACTACCTCCACGAGCTCCACATCGTCCCCGTCGAAGGCGACCCCTACGAGACCGACGCGGACGTCATCCTCATCGCCACCGGCGCCACCCCCCGCACCCTCACCTCCGCTCCCGTCGACGGCGAGCGCATCCTCACCTGGCGCCAGCTCTACGACCTCAAAGAGCTCCCCGAGCACCTCATCGTCGTCGGTTCCGGCGTCACCGGCGCCGAGTTCGCCTCCGCGTACCTCGCCATGGGCTCCAACGTCACCCTGATCTCCTCCCGCGACCGCGTCATGCCCCACGAGGACGCCGAGGCCGCCGAGACCGTCGGGCGCGTCTTCGTCCGCCGCGGCATGGACGTCCGCAACCACTCCCGCGCGGCCGCCGCCCGCCGCACCGAGAACGGCGTCGAGGTCGAACTCGACGACGGCACCGTCATCGAGGGCAGCCACGCCCTCATCTGCGTCGGCTCCATCCCCAACTCGGACAACCTCGGCCTGCACGCCTACGGCGTCAAGATCGACGACCGCGGCTTCATCCCCGTCGACAAGGTCTCCCGCACCAACGTCCCCGGCGTGTACGCCGCCGGCGACGTCACCGGCGTCCACGCCCTCGCCTCGGTCGCCGCCATGCAGGGCCGCATCGCGATCTGGCACGCCCTCGGCGAGGCCGTGCGCCCCATCAAGCTCGCGCACGTCGCCGCCAACGTGTTCACCGACCCCGAGCTCGCCTCCGTCGGCGTCACCCAGGCCGACGTCGACTCCGGCAAAGTGGACTGCCGCGGCGTGCTCCTGCCGTTCGCGTCCAACCCGCGCGCGAAGATGGTCGACCGCACCGAGGGCTTCGTGAAGCTCTTCGCGTGGAACTCCTCCGGGATCGTCGCCGGCGGCGTCGTCGTCGGCTCCCGCGCCTCCGAGCTCATCACCCCGATCGCGCTCGCCGTGGAGC
Organism: Glycomyces lechevalierae; assembly: GCF_027622945.1. GTDB lineage: Bacteria > Actinomycetota > Actinomycetes > Mycobacteriales > Micromonosporaceae > Glycomyces > Glycomyces rutgersensis. Next base: position 21,652 of record NZ_JAPZVQ010000028.1, read on the forward strand.
AGCGGCTCACGGTCGAGCAGGTCGCGCGCACGTTCACGATCTACCCGTCCCTGTCGGGCTCGGTCGCCGAGGCCGCCCGCCAGCTCATGGAGTTCTGAACCGGCACAGGCGAAAGGGCCCGCGGCGGCAGCCGCGGGCCCTTTCGCCGTCTCGGGGGACTAGTCGATCGCCTCGACGCGCAGGTGGCGCAGCAGGTGCACGTCCGTCGAGCCGCCGGTCGAGGACGCGAAGCCGAACTTGAACGTCTCGGGCATGATCTCGGGCACCGTCGACTCCAGGACCCGGGTCCAGCCGTTGCCGTCGGTGAAGTCGATGTCGACGGTGACCCTCGCGTGGTCGCCCTCGTCGATGACCTTGAGCTTCACCAGGCGCTTGGACTCCTCCAGCGAGTCGAGGGTCAGCGATTCGGGGAAGTCCGTGCCGTAGATCTTCCCGTCCGGATAGGTCCCGATCTGCTCCTCGGTGGCGGTGGTGTCGAGCAGGCAGTAGCCCTCCATGCCGTCGCCGGGGCCGCGCAGCGCCACGTTGTTCGGCGCGCGGTTCGCCGTGACCTGCAGGAAGTCGGGGGCCCGCTGGTCCTCCGGGCAGCCGCTGCCGCGGCCCTCGGTGTCGGCCGAGAAGTTGCCCCAGGCGTCCAGGCCCAGGCCCAGGTAGCCGCCCGCGACACCGGGCTGGGTGACGCCCGTGTTGTCGTTGTCGATCTGGGCGTAGCCGAGGCTGCCGCCGATCGCGCCGGTCTCGGTCAGGTCGGTGTCGCCGTCGACGAGGAAGAACGAGATGCCGTCGGCGCCGGTGCCGCCGTACTGGAACTGCGCGAAGGTCACTTCGATGCCGTTCCGCGACGGCAGGGCGTCGTTGTAGACGATCCCGCCGGCGTTGTACTTGCTGGTGTCGGTGAACTGGAGGTAGCCGTGCGGCTTGCCCGCGGTCGGCACCGGGCCGGTGTCCTGGTCGGCGCAGGAGTCGAACGCGTCCTCGCCGACGAGCTCGGTGGCCGCCGTCAGGCAGGCGTTGAGCGAGGCGAAGTTCGCGTCCCCCACGGTCTTTCCGGTGAAGCTCTCCGAGACCAGCAGCGACTTCTCCTCTGCTCCGGCTTCGGCCCCGGCCCCGGCGGTCGCGGGCAGTGCCGCGAGTGCGGCCGCGAGCATCATCGAACCCGCCCCGAACCTGACAATGCGTTTCACAGCTGCTCCTTCGGTCTGTGGCGCGGCGCCGACGGCGCCCGCGGGAGAACGGCCGCCGGAACCGGGGCCGATTACAGAACGAAGTTATATGACTACATTGGGCAATGAGCCCTGTTCGGGTAAGAGAGCACCGTCCACACGGGCCGCGGGGGGGGGCGCCCCCGCCCCCCCCCCCCCCCCGGGCCCCCCCGGGGGGGCCGGCGGCGCCGGGAGGGGGCCCCCCCCCCGGGC
>NZ_JAPZVQ010000028.1:23076-26586 GCF_027622945.1 Glycomyces lechevalierae
GCCCCCGCCCCCGGGTGGGTAACCCCCCCACCCCCCCCCGGCGCCGGCGGCGGCGCCCCCACGGCCGCCGCCCGCTCCGGTCGCCTCCTCAGGCGTCCCTGCGGCGCATGGAGAGCCACCCGCCGACGAGCGCCGCCGCCGTCCACAGCACCAGGATCGCGATCCCCTCCCAGGGCCCGTAGTCGCGCCCGAACCGCGGATCGCCCGGCACCGTCATGTGCATGATGACCATGCCCACCTGGTCCGGGAAGTACTGCACCACCGGCCTGATCGCGTCCAGGTTCCCCAGGCCCTGGCTCGAGAGGAACAGCACCGGCAGCAGGATCGAGAGCGTCACCACGGTGCTGCGCAGCATCATCGCGATCGACGCCGTGAACACGCTCAGCAGCGTCAAGTGGATCCAGCCGCCCAGCAGCGCCTCGATCGTCCACCATTCCGTCAGCGGCGCCGCCGCGTCCCCGATCACGACCCGGACCAGCCCGTACACCGCCACCTCGACGACCAGCGCCGCCGCGGCCACCGTGAGCCCGACCGCCGTCATCTTCGCCGCGAAGAACCGGCCCCGCGACGGCACCGCCGCGAGCGACGCCCGGATCGTCCCCGTCGAGAACTCCGACCCCACGGTCGCCACCGCGAACGTCACCAGCACCAGTTGCGCCGTGAGCAGCCCGAACATGATCGGCAGCAGCGCATCGGCGGCCGGGCCGCCCTCGCTGAACCCGTTCGCGACCACCCAGCCCAGCCCGAGCGCGACGAACGCGAACAGGCTCAACGTCACCACAGTGGACCTCACGGACCGGAGCTTCACCCACTCCGCGCCCGCCGCGCGCACGAACCCGCTCATAGCGAACCCCCCGACCGGAACTCGACCGACGCGCCCGTCAACCGCATGAACGCCTCCTCCAGGCTCGCCCCGCTGCCGTCCGCCGGCGCGTGCGCCGCGATGAAGTCCTTCGTCGACGTGTCCGCCAGCAGGCGGCCGCGCCCGATCACGACCAGGTGCTCGGCCGTCAACGCCATCTCCGACATGAGATGGCTCGACACGAGCACCGTCCGGCCCTCCGCGGCCAGGCCCTTCATGAGGTTCCTGATCCACACCACCCCTTCGGGATCGAGGCCGTTCACCGGTTCGTCCAGGATGAGCACCCCCGGGTCGCCGAGCAGCGCCGCCGCGACCCCGAGCCGCTGCTTCATCCCCAGCGACAGCGTCTTCGCGTGCTTCCTCGCGACACCGGCCATGCCCGTCGCCTCCAGAACCTCCCCGATCCGCCGCTCGCCGATGCCGTTCGTGCGGGCGAGCCACCGGAGGTGCTCGCGCACGCTCCGCGTCGGATGCAGGTCCCCGGCGTCCATCAACGCCCCGACGGACGTCAGCGGCCGCTCCAGCGACCGGTACGGCCGCCCGTTCACGGTCGCGCTCCCGCCCGTGGGGCGGTCGAGGCCGAGGATCAGCCGGATCGTCGTGGACTTGCCCGCGCCGTTCGGCCCGAGGAAACCGGTGACGCGGCCCGGCTCCACCGTGAATGTCAGATCGTCGACGGCCGTGCCGCCCCGATACCGCTTGGTCAGATTGCTTACTTCGATCACCATGCCACCGTAGGAATCCGGGCCTCCCGCGCACAGTCCCCGAAGGTCGCCGAAACCGGCGACGAAAGTGAACGCCCACGCCCCGGCCCGAGCGGCCGCCGGTGCGTACCCTGGCCGTATGAGAGGTCTGCTCGCGGCGATCGCCATCGTCCTGGTCGAGTTCGCGCTGCTCGCCACCCTCCCCGCCGGGCCGATACCCGCCGGCATCCTCGCGCTCCTCGCCGCGGCCGTCGTCGTCGCCCTCTGGCAGCGGTACCGGAGCTCGCTGCGCGAACAGGAGGTCGCCGTGGAACGCGAACGCCTCCGCCTCGCGAGCGACATGCACGACAGGATCGGACGCCGCCTCGGCCTCGCCGCCGTCCAGGTCGCCGCCCTCGAAGTCCGCGAGACCGACCCCGAGCGCCGCGCCGAGACCCGGCAGGTCGGCGACACCGTCCGCGCCGCCGTCGAGGACCTCCACGGCCTCGTCTCGCTTCTGCGCACCGGATCCGCGACCGAGGCCAAGTTCGACGCCGCCGAGGCCGCGATGCTCGCCGCGGCCTTCATGGAGGCGGGCGTCTCCGTCGAACTGCGCCACGAAGGCGAACCCGGTCTGCTCCCCGCCGTCGCGGCCCGCGCCGCCTACGCCGTCCTCGAAGAAGGCCTCGCCAACGCCGCGAAGCACGCCCCGGGGGAGCGGGTCCGCGCGACCATCACCTGGGAGGCCGACGCGCTCCTCGTCGCCGTCGAGAACCCGCTCCCCGCCGACGCCTCCGCCTCCGACCTCCCCGACCTCCCCGGCGGCCACGGCCTCGCGGGCCTGCGCGAACGCGTCGACGCCGCCGGCGGCCTTCTCGACCACCGCGCCGACGTCGGCCGCTTCCGACTCAGCGCGATGCTGCCCGTGCCCGCCACCCGCCCGCAACTCCCGCGCGCCGCCCGGGCCGCCGCGATCGGCACCGTCGTGCTCCTCCTGGTGCTGCTCCCGCTCACCTCGATCGCGGGGGTGCAGACCGGATGACGCGAGTGGTGATCGCCGACGACGAACCGCTCGTCGTCGAAGGCGTCCGCACCGTCCTCCATGCGGCGGGCATCGAAACAGTCGCCATGGCCCACAACGGAAGCGACGCGCTCACCGCCATCGAACGGCACCGCCCCGAAGTGGCCCTGCTCGACCTCCACATGCCCGGCCTCGGCGGCCTCGCCGTCGCCGAGCGCCTCCCCGCCGTGTCGCCCGCGACGCGGGCGCTGGTCCTCACCTCCTTCGGCGACCAGGCGAACGTCCTGTCCGCAGTGGAGAAAGGCGCGGCCGGCTTCGTCCTCAAGACCTGCGCCCCCGAGGAACTGGTGACGGCGGTACGCGCGGTCGCCGCAGGCGAGGCCTACCTCTCACCGGTCGTGACGCGCATGGTGCTGGGCCTCGTCGCCCCCGAATCGGCCCCGCGCCGCCGCGACGCGGTCGAGCGCGTTGCGCGCCTGGCCGCACGCGAACGCGAGGTGCTCGACGCCGTTGCCGAAGGCCTCTCGAACGCGGAGATCGCCGGGCGGGTCCACATGAGCGAAGCGACGGTCAAGACCTACGTGAGCCGGGTCCTCGCGAAACTCGGCTGCGCCAACCGGGTCCAAGCGGCGATGCTCGCCCGAGACGCGAGAAGCTGACGCGAAGTTATCCACAGCCACTGACCAGCAATTCGATCCACTGTCGCCGAAGTTATCCACAGGCGAAAAAGAATGCTTGGCAACCCTTGTGAAGCATGTGATTGTAGATATCAAAAACCGCTGCTTCGCCGGTGGTGGTGGAAGTGCGGAGTGGCGATCCGGTCCTGGCAGGACTGGCGGTGATATGTGGGATTCCCCGGGGGCCGCCCCCGAAGACCGAGCGCGGGTGCACCCGCGCTCGGCTCCTGCCAGGACACCTCGCGAGGTCATTCGCGGGCGCACCAG
>NZ_JAPZVQ010000029.1 GCF_027622945.1 Glycomyces lechevalierae
AAGGAAATCACGGTCCCGCCCATAGCCGATGAACTGGGTCGGGTGTTCGCGGACGGCGGCTTCGAGCTGCATCTGGTCGGCGGCCCGGTCCGGGACGCCGTGCTGCGCCGGCGGGTGAGCGACCTCGTAGCGGTCCGGGACCGGCAGCTGCGCGGGCTTCGGCATGCCGGCGGCGCCGAAGGTCAGGTCGAACGCCTTCTCCCAGTCGCCGTTCGCGGTGATCGCTTCGATCATGTCGTCGATGAACAGGCGCGCGTCGGTCTCGCCGAGCTTCATGCCGACACCGTAGGGCTCCTCGGTGAAGATGTTCGCCGTGTCGAGGACGCGGTAGGCGTCCGGCTTGTCGACGGTGAAGCCGTACAGGATGGTCTCGTCGGTGCTGACGGCCTCGGTCTGGCCGTTCTCGAGCGCCTGGGCGCACGCGGCGTAGTCGGCGAGCGGCGTGATCTTCGCTTCCGGGTTCTCGGCGGTGAGGTTGTCGATCGAGCCGGAGCCCTCGGCGATGCACACATCGCGGCCGGCGAGGTCGGCCACCGAGTTGATGTCGGTGTTCGAGGCCTGGACCATCACGTTCTGGCCGGTGTTGAAGTACGGGCCGGCGAAGTCGAACTTCTCGAGCCGCTCCGGGTACATCGAGTAGGACGCGATGACGACGTCGACGGTGCCGTCGTTGATGTAGGTCTCGCGGTTCTGGGAGGTCGTCTCGACGAACTTCAGGTTCGCGTCGTCGCCCTCCTCGTCCACGGAGCCGAAGATGTACTGCGTGAGCAGGCGGGCCATCTCGGCGTCGAAGCCCTCGATCTTGCCGGTGGCGGTGTTCTTCTGGCCGATGAGCGGCTGGTCGAACTTGACGCCGACGACGAGCTGGCCCTTGTCCTGGATGTCCTGGATCAGGCCGGCGGGAATGCTCTCGGCCTGCTCGAGCGAGTAGTCGCCGACGGACTCCTGGAGCTCGTCCTGCTCCTTCTGGTCCTGGCTCGCTTCACCGGAGCAGGCGGCGAGGGACATGGCGACGGCGGCCACGGCGGCCACCGCGGTCCTGCGGAACATGCGCATAGGTGTTTCCTTTCCTCAAGGGGGCGAACAGTGTGGTGGTGCTGTTGCTCTAGTGGGTCATGACCTTGGACAGGAAGTCCTGGGCGCGCTCGGTCTGCGGGTTGTCGAAGAACTCGTCGGGCGTCGCGGTCTCGACGATCTGGCCCTCGGCCATGAACACGACCCGGTTCGCCGCGCGGCGCGCGAAGCCCATCTCGTGGGTGACGACGACCATCGTCATGCCCTCGCGGGCCAGGTCGTGCATGACGTCGAGGACCTCGTTGATCATCTCGGGGTCGAGCGCGGAGGTCGGCTCGTCGAACATCATGAGCTTGGGGTCCATGGCGAGGCCGCGGGCGATCGCCACGCGCTGCTGCTGGCCGCCGGAGAGCTGCGACGGGTAGACGTCGGCCTTCCCGCTCAGGCCCACGCGCTCCAGGAGCTGCCGGGCGCGCTCCTCGGCCTTCGCCTTCGGCGTGCGGCGCACCTTGATCGGGCCCAGCGTGATGTTCTGCAGCACCGTGAGGTGCGCGAACAGGTTGAAGTGCTGGAAGACCATGCCGACGTCGGCGCGGAGGTTCGCCAGTGCGCGGCCTTCGGCGGGGAGGGGCTTGCCGGCCACGGTGATGTCGCCGGAGTCGACGGTTTCGAGCCGGTTGATGGTGCGGCACAGGGTCGACTTGCCGGAGCCGGAGGGTCCGATGAGGACCACCACCTCGCCGTCTCCAACGGTCAGGTCGATGTCCTTGAGCGCGTGCAGGTCTCCGAAGTGCTTGTTGACGCCGGAGATGCTGACCATCGGTGTCTTCGGCTGCGTTGCTTCCATTCGTGTCCCTGTTGTCGTGTGCAACCCTCGACTGGTGCGGGGCGAGCGGATCGGCTTGAGTACCTGGAAATAGTAGTGTGACAGCTCACGCGTGGTCAGCGGGGCGGCCAGAGCCGCAACTAGTCGGCAATTAAGTAACAGCATCATAAAGAACGAGCAGGGCATAACGGATACGACCCATGGCTGGAACAATCGTGACGCTTCCGGCGTCCGGTGGCCGCTGAGGGGCGGCGCGGATTAATGTCGTTCCATGACCGCAACCGTGGGAACCGCGAGCGTCGCCGGCGGGAAGATCACCGTCGAACGGCGCGGCCTGGTGGACTACCAGGAGGCCTGGGACTACCAGAAGGAACTGCAGCAGCGGCGGATCGACGACGAGATCGGCGATACCGTGCTGCTGCTCGAGCATCCGAGCGTGTACACCGCCGGGCGGCGGACGGAGACGTGGGCGCTGCCGCAGGACGGCACGCCGGTCGTCACGGTCGACCGGGGCGGGCAGATCACCTGGCACGGGCCGGGGCAGATCGTGGGCTATCCGATCATGAAGATGCGCAACAAGGTCGACGTGGTCGGCTATGTGCGCCGGGTGGAGGACACGATCGCGGCGGTGTGCCACGAGTTCGGGGTGACGTCGGCGCGGGGGCGGATGCACGACCGCACGGGCGTGTGGCTGCCGGAGGACGAGAAGGGCCCGGAGCGGAAGATCTGCGCGATCGGGGTGCGGGTGCGGTGGGCGACGACGATGCACGGCTTCGCGTTGAACTGCAACCCGGACATGAGCTACTGGGAGCGGATCGCGCCGTGCGCGATCACGGACGCGGACGTGACGAGCCTGTCGCAGGAGCTGGGCCGTGAGGTCACGGTCGAGGAGGTCCTGCCGGTGGTGGAGAAGCATCTGGGGCTGCTGCTCGAACGCGAGTAGCGGGCCTCATCGGGAACGGGCGTGGCAGGTGCCGCGCCCGTTTCCTGTTGCCTAGGAACAGGGTTCGTACGGTTCGGGCTGCTCGTCGGCGAGCTCGGGGGTCTCGTTGAGGAGGACCTTGAGGATGTTGTTCCAGGCGTCCGAGTGGGGGAAGAAGATCTCGGAGTGGGAGTGGACGCCCTCGACGGGCTTGCCGGAGATGCCCTGGTCGGCGAGGCTGAGGCCGTAGTCGTCGACGGCGTCGGGGGCGTCGGAGAGGTTCCCGGTGACGAGGTTGCGGTTGCCGGGGAAGTCGTCGGGGTCGGCGCCGTGGCCGAGGAGCGGCACGTACGGCATGCCCTGGACGTAGGAGATGGGGTCGCCGGGGCCGGTGATGGAGTAGCGGGGACGGCAGGGCTCGGTGTAGTCGGCCGGGCTGTAGACGTCGTTGCCCATGCCGGCGGAGGCGATGTGGAGGACCTGGTCGGCGGCGACGTCGTAGGTCTCGGCGTAGCCGATGACGGCGCCGCCGTAGGAGTGGCCGGCGAGGGTGAGGGGGGTGTCGGCGCCGATCTGGTTGCGCAGGTCGAAGGTGAAGGAGGCGAGGCTCTCGGCGGCGACCTGGGACCAGGAGGCCCAGGATTCCTCGACCCAGCCGGAGGGCCAGGAGGCGGCGGCCCAGACGACGATGGCGAGCTTCCCGTCGGCGGCGTCCACGAAGGACTTGGCGCGGTTGTAGTAGAGCTCGAAGTTCTCGCTGGAGAGGACGGCGGAGCCGCCGGGGACGAGGACGGCGACGTTCTCGGCGGTGTGGAGGTCGCCGACGACTTCGATCCAGGAGCCGTCGCCGTTGTTGTTGTAGGGGTCGAGGTAGAGGAACTGGCGGTCGGTGCCGACGAGGGCTTGGAGTTCTTCGCGGGCGGGGCGTTCGGCGTCGTCGGTCCAGGGCCGCGAGGGGCTGTCGTACGTGGTGGAGGCCGCGGTGGTCGCTTCGAGGATGAGGCGGTTGGCGGCGATGCGGGCGTCGAAGGGGGCGCCGGGCATCTCGGCGACGGTGGAGGGGTAGAGGAGGGCGAGCCAGGCGGTGGCGTCGTCGCCGAGGCCGGTGAAGAAGTCGTTGACCTCGAGGGGGTCGAGGTCGCCGCCGGCGTCGTGGAGTTCGGCGAGGGCGGCGCCGAGTTCGCCGGAGTCGGCGGTGGGTTCGGAGGCGACGAGGGCGGCGGCGGTCTCGGGGTCGGCGAGCGCGGTCTCGAGGGCGGCGGCGGGGTCGTCGCCGGGGACGGGGGCGGCGGAGCGGAGGGCGTCGAGTTCGCCGGCGGGGTCGGCGGCGAGGACGGGGACCGCGTGGAGCTGGTCGGCTTCGGCCTCGCCGAGGCGGGTCAGGCCGGCGACGTAGACGAGCGCGAAAACGGCGACGGCTGTCAGGACCGTCGCGCGCCACCACCGAAATCTCACCGAGTCAGCCTAGCCGAGGTCGCCCAAGCGCGACGAACGCTGCGCGTGTGAGGGGAGCCTCCGGGCGGGGCAAACGAGGGCAGCGTCCGAGCCGCTGGGGGCCGTGTTTCGGGCCCCCGGTTCATACCCTGACATGCGGGTACGACATTCCGGCCGATGCGAGGCGGGCTCGCGTTGAGGGCCGTTTCCGGGGCAGGGACCGAGGCACTGAGGGCCGTATCGCAGGCCCCCGGTCAAAACCCTGACACAGGGGTCTGACATTCCGGCGCGATCCGATGGGGGCTCGCGTTCGGGGGTGTTCGGCGGGCAGGGGTCGAGCCGCTGGGGGCCGTGTTTCGGGCCCCCGGTCAAAACCCTGGCTCGGGGGTGCGACGATTTCGGCCGGTTTTCGGGCCGGGGTGTCGCGGTTCACACTCGGTCAGGCGGCGGTGGCGGTGAAGCGGTTGCCGTTGGCGGTGAGGGTCAGCGGGAGGCCGAAGGCCTTGGAGAGGGTCTCCGAGGTGAGGGCCTGCTCGATCGGGCCCGCGGCGACCACGCCGCCGCCGGAGAGGACCAGGGCGTGGGTGAACCCGGGCGGGATCTCCTCCACGTGGTGGGTCACGAGCACGAGGGCCGGGGCGGCCTCGTCGCGGGCGAGGCCGGCGAGGGTCGCCACGAGCGCTTCGCGGGCACCGAGGTCGAGGCCGGCGGCGGGCTCGTCGAGGAGCAGCAGCTCCGGGTCGGTCATGAGCGCCCGGGCGATGAGGACGCGCTTGCGCTCGCCCTCCGACAGCGTCCCGAACAGCCGGTCGGCGAGCTGGGCGACGCCGAGCCAGCGCATGAGCGAGGCGGCGCGCTCGTCGTCCTGCGGGTCGTACTCCTCGCGCCAGCGGCCCATCATGCCCCAGGCGGCGGTGCGGACGACGTCGAAGGCCTTCTCGTCGTTGGGGATCGCGTCGGCGACGGCGGTCGTGGTGAGGCCGATGCGGGGGCGCAGCTCGAACACGTCGACGCGGCCGAGGCGTTCGCCGAGGATCTCCACCACGCCGGAAGTGGGGTGGTTGCGGGCGGCCGCTACGTTGAGCAGCGTCGTCTTCCCGGCGCCGTTGGGGCCGAGGACGACCCACCGCTGGTCGGCGTCGACTTGCCAGTCGACGCCGTCGAGGAGCTGGTTGCCGCCGCGTCGGACGGTGACGCCGGACAGGTCGAGGACGCGTTCAGACTGAGCCACGGGTCAATGAAACCACGGGCCCCGGACGGGCGGTCGCGGGCGGGCCTCGGCGGCGGGAGTACGACACACAGGCAATACCCCCTGGCGACCCCGGGGGTGAATCCCGGGGCCGTGCAACGACGCCGCGTCCGGCGGCGTCTGAACAAGGGACCACGCGTCCCGACCGCGGCGGCCGCCCCGGCGCCGCCCGCACGGCCGGACACCCCGACCGCGAACACCCTGACATGTACGTCCTAACTGGAATGAGCAGATGCCCCCCATCATCGAGATATCGGGGCTGAGGAAGACCTACTCGAGGGCCTTCCGTCAGCCGCACAACGCTTTGGACGGCCTCGACCTCGAGGTCGCCGCCGGCCAGGTGCACGGCTTCCTGGGCCCCAACGGCTCTGGGAAGACCACCACCCTGCGGGCCCTGCTCGGTCTCATCCGCGTCGACGGCGGGACCATGCGGATCTTCGGCGAGGAGGTGCCCCACCGCCTCCCGGACGTGGTCGGGCGCATCGGCGCCGTCGTCGAGTCCCCGCAGTTCTTCAAGCACTTCTCCGGCCGCCTGACGCTCCAGCTCCTCGCCGAGAGCGCCGGCGTCTCCAACACGCGCGTCGAGGAAGTGCTCGAGCAGGTGGGCCTGCGCGACGCCGCGAAGGCCTCCGTCAAGGGCTACTCGCTGGGCATGCGCCAGCGCCTCGCGGTCGCGCAGGCGCTGCTGAAGCAGCCGCAGCTGCTGATCCTGGACGAGCCGGCGAACGGCCTCGACCCGGCCGGGATCCACCACATGCGCGAGCTGCTGCAGTGGCTCGCGCACGCGCAGGGCGTGACCGTGGTTGTCAGCTCGCACCTCCTCTCGGAGGTGCAGCAGTTGTGCGATTCGATGACGATCGTGTCGCGGGGACGGCGCATCGTGGACGGCAAGGTCGCCGACATCATCGCGGGCCACGGCGATTCGAGCCTGACCGTGCGGTTCCCGGACGCGGCGTCGCTGCCGGAGGCGGCCGACGCCCTTGCGGCGGCGGCGGGTTCGCTCGGCGAGGCGAGGCCGGTGACGGCCGCTGTCGATCGCGACCGGCTCGTGGTCCGGGGCGCGCCGGAGCCCGCGTGGGTGACGAAGACGCTCGCGGACGCGGGGATCTACCTGTCCGAGTTGCGGACCGAGACGAAGAACCTGGAATCGGTGTTCCTGGAGTTGACCGGCACCGCGCCGGTCCCGGGGCACACGGTCCAGATCGGGGAGTCCGCGGTGGTGCCGCAGACGGCGCCCGCGCCGGTCGCCGCCGGTGACGTGACGATCAACGTCGAATCGGAAGGGGCCGAGCGGTGAACCTGTTCAAAGCCGAACTGCGGCGCCTCGCGCGCCGCCGCCTGTCCCTGGTCTTCGGCATCATCGCCGCGGCGGGGCTGCTGGTGCTGGCCGGGGTCTTCTGGTTCACGTCAAGCAAGGGCCCGACGGAGACCGAGCTCGCCGAGGCGCAGGCCGAGGCCGACCGGATCAACGGGGAGAACTTCGAGTACGAGGACTGCGTCGACGACGAGGACTACTTCGAGACCGAGGAGTACAGCTGGATCGACGGCGAGCCGTACTACGAGGACATGACGCACGAGGAACTCTGCGCGGACATGTTCGGCATGATGACGGCCGACGACCTCATCTGGACTTACACGTTCGTGTTCGCCGACGAGAGCCCGCTGATCCTCATCGGCGTGACGATCGTGGCGGGCCTGATCATGATGATGCTCGGGTCCTCGGCGATCGGCGCGGAGTGGTCGAGCGGCGGGATGGCGAACCTGCTGCTGTGGCACCCGAACCGGTTGAAGGTGTGGGGTGCGAAGCTCGGCGCGGCCTCCGCGGTGTGCGCGGCGGCGGTGATCGCGGTGCTGCTGCTGGCCTTCGGGCTGCTGTACGTGACGGCGGCGGCTCGCGGCGAGATCGGCGACCTGAACTCGGCCTGGTGGGACGAGAACCTGCCGAAGTTCGCGCGTGCCGGACTGCTGTCGATCGCGATGACCGTGCTCGGCGCGTCGCTGGCGATGCTGGGCCGGCACACGGCGATCTCGGGCGGCATCATCGCCGGCTACCTGATCGTGGGCGACATGCTGGTGCGGTTCGCGGGCATGGCGATGCAGATGCCGTTCTCCGAGCGGTTGTCGCTGTACACGTGGGTGAGCGCGTGGATCGACGGGCGTATCGAGCTGCAGGACTGGAGCGATTTCAACTCCGAGTACCCGGACATCATGGTCATCACCTCGACCGAGGCCGGGCTGCTGCTGGGCGGGATCGTGCTCGCCTTCGCGGCCTTGGCCACTTGGGCGTTCCACCGCCGCGACGTGTCCTAGCGATTTTGAGAGGTGGCGCGTGACGCGTGCCGTGTGACATACCACCGGCCGCATTGCAGCCGCTTCCAAGCGGCGCATGGCATGTGACATGCCACCGGCCGGGAGTCGGAGCCGGCTGCGGTTGAGCGGTAGTGAGCGATGCGTGCCGCGTGACATACCACCGGCCGCATTGCAGCCGCTTCCAAGCGGCGCATGGCATGTGACATGCCACCGGCCGGGAGTCGGAGCCGCAGTTGAGCGGTAGCGCGTGATGCGTGCCGTATGACATGGCACCGGCTCTGCGGATCGGGCATGGTGTTGCGGCCGCTCAGCGCCGCGAGGCGCCTGCTTCAGGAGCCGCGTGGCACTGCGCCGGGCCGCATCGCGTCGTTGCCGCTCAGGCGGCACGTCACGCGTGACATTTCACTGCATTGCGAAGAAGGAGAACGCCGCGCTCCCCACGGAACCCGTGGGCGGCGCGGCGTTTTTCCGTTTCGATGTTGCGGATCGGTTCGCACCGGTCCGGATCTTGCGTCGGTGCTCGGTCGATAGAGGTTGGGGCTCAGTCGAAGAGGCTGTCGCGGACGGCGTCGAGGCCGTGGAGGATCGCGCCGCGCATGACCGGTTCGTCCATGACCGAGCCGGCGACCACGCTCGGGTTGACCGGGGCGAGCTGGGAGGTCTGGGCGGCGACGCGTCCGGCGAGTTCGAGGCCGCCCGCGTAGCCGACGGGTCCGCCGAGGACGACGACCGTGGGGTCGAGGAGGACGCAGACGGCGACGATGCCGAGGGCGATGCCGCGGGCGATCTCGTCCAGGCACGCGTTGCCCTCCGGGCCCGCCGCGATCGCGGCCGTCAGGACCTCTTCGGGTTCGACGGCGTCGAAGCCGTGCTTCGCGCCGATCTCGATGACCGCGTCGCCGCCGATGACGCGCTGGTAGGAGCCCTTGGAGAGGCGCGTGACGACGCCGCCGGTGGGCAGTTCGCCGCCGGGCACGGGGAGGAAGCCGATCTCGCCGGCCGCGCCGCTGGCGCCCCGGTAGAGCTGGCCGTTGAGGATGACGCCGAGGCCGAGGCCGCCGCCGAACCACGCGTACACGAAGTCCGTGGCGCCGCCCGCACCGCCGGAGCGCTGCTCGGCGAGGCAGGCGAGGTTCACGTCGTTCTCGATCTCGACGGCCGGGGTGAACTCCTCGTTCAGCGCAGTGCGCAGGCCGCGGTGCCAGGCCGGGAGGTTCCAGGAGAAGCCGATGTCGCCGCTCGCGGGGTCGATGACGCCGGGGGTGCCGAGGACGATCCGCTGCACCTTCGACATCTCCACGCCCGCATCGGCGACGGAGTCGGTGACGACGCGGCGGACCACCGCGACCGGGTCGGTCGAGTGCTCGACGTCGATCTCGGCGCGGCCGACGATGCGACCGGTGAAGTCGGCGCAGGCGCCCTTGGTGGTCACGGGGCCGACTTCGACGCCGACGACGTAGGTGAAGGTCGGCACGGCCGCATACAGGGACGCGTTGGGGCCGCGCCCCCCGGACTTCGAGCCGACGACCTCGACGAGGCCGCGGGTCTGCAGGCGCTCCATCATCTGCGAGGCGGTGACCTTGGACATCGAGGTCCGCTCGGCGAGTTGGGCGCGCGTCTGGGGGCCGTCCTCGAGCAGGAGTTTCAGCGCCGCCTGGTCGTTGAGGACGCGCAGCAGTTTCGGCACCCCGGGGGTGTGGCTCTTCGGCATTCGTACTTCCTTCTCCTCCGAGCCCACATTATCCACGGGGCCCCACACGTCACTGCTTCAGCTAGCGCGCGAAAGCCGAACGCGTGATCGGTAAACGCCCCCGGCGACACCGAATTGTCGTACCCGAGTGTCAGGGTTTTGACCGGGGGCCCGAAACACGGCCCTCAACGGCTCGAGCCGCGCCCTCCGAACGACCCCGGAATGTGGCCCGCGCCACCGGTCTCCCGGAATTGTCGTACCCCCGTGTCAGGGTTTTGACCGGGGGCCTGCGATACGGCGCTCAGGGCCTCGGCCCCTGCCCGCGAACCCCCGGTCCGTCGACTTCCGAAGAACCCGGTCACTCCCCGTCGGTCTCGACCAGGCTTCTGATCTGGCGCAGCGACACCGACAGCACCGCGAGCTTCTCGTCCGAGCGCGTGGCCTCGGCCGTCGCCTCGTGGATCCGCTCGATCTCGGCCGCGTTCCGCTCGGCCCACGAGTCGACCGCCTCGGCCGGCTCCGTGCCCGGCTTCGCCGCCATCACGCTCGCGGTCAGCCCCGCCATCGCGCCGTACAGGTCGTAGCGCAGCGCCGAACGCGCAAGCGTCTGCCACCGGTTCGTGCGCGGCAGCGCCGAGATCTCGTTCAGGATCGCGTCGAGGTGCACCTGCGCCGCGATCCCGTAGTACACCTCGGCGGTCTGCTCGAGGTCGGTCTCGTTGAGCCGCGCGCATTCCACGACGTCGACCAGGCCGAACCCGAAGATCGGCGCCGAAGCGTCGCGCGCGATCTCGGCGGGCATGCCCTTCTCCTCGAGCTGCTCGCTGAACTCCTCGAACCCGACGGCCTCCGAGTCGGTCAGCAGCACCGGCAGCCGCGGCTGCAGCACCGCGAGCCCCGGGCGCAGCCGCTCGGTCTCCGCCGAAACGTCCAGGCTCCCGCGCCGGTGCTGCACGAGCCACCGCACGCCCCGGTCGAGCAGCCGCCGGATCACGAGCATCCCCGCGATCTGCGCGTTCTGCGGCACCTGGTTGTCGAGCGCCTCGATCCGCCGCCACAGCCCCGGCAGCCCGAACGAGTCGCGGATGATCACGTACGCGCGGATCACGTCCACCACGTCCGCGCCGGTCTCGTCCGCGATGCGGAACAGGAACGTCGTGCCCGCCCGGTTCACGGCCTCGCCCACGACCGCGGTCGTGATGATCTCGCGCCGCAGCGGGTGGTCGGCCATGAGGTCAGCGTACGGTTCACGAAGGGGCGCAGGGAAGTACTCGCGCAGCACCGGCGCGGTCCAGTCCTCATCGGGCAGTCCCGAGTCGAGCACGGCCCGCTTCGCCCAGATCTTCACGTACGAGAGCAGCACGGAGAGTTCGGGTTCGGTGAGCGCCGTCCCGGTCGCGACCCGCTCCTTCAACTGCTTGTCGCTCGGCAGGCCCTCGATCTCACGGTCGAGGCCGACGGTCTTCTCCAAGTGCTTCATGAGTCGAATGTGGACGGGCAGGAGCCGCACGCCGAGCCGCTTCGCGTTGGCCAGCGCCATGTTCTGCCCGTAGTTGTCCGCGAGCACGGCGTCGGCGACGTCGTCGGCCATGTCCATGAACAGCTTGTCGCGGTGGCCGGGGTCGATGCGGCCGGTGAGCGCGGCCGAGCGCAGCAGGATCTTGATGTTCACCTCGTGGTCGGAGGTGTCGACGCCTGCGGAGTTGTCGATGAAGTCGGTGTTGCAGTGCCCGCCGGCGCCTTCGGGGCCGCCGAGTTGGGCGTATTCGATGCGGCCGAGCTGTGTGAAGCCGAGGTTGCCGCCTTCGCCGACGACGCGGCAGCGGAGCTGGTCGCCGTTGACGCGCACGGCGTCGTTGGCCTTGTCCCCCGCGTCCGCGTCGGTCTGCGCCGAGGACTTGACGTAGGTGCCGATGCCGCCGTTCCAGAGGAGGTCGACTGGGGCGGTGAGGATCGCGCGGATGAGTTCGGGCGGGGTGAGGTCCTTGACGTCGGCGTCGATGCCGAGTGCGGTGCGCACCTCCGGGGAGACGGGGATGGATTTGGCCGAGCGTTCCCAGACGCCGCCGCCGGCGGAGATGAGGGTCGGGTCGTAGTCGGCCCAGGTGGAGCGCGGCAGGTCGAAGAGGCGGCGTCGTTCGGCGTAGGAGGCGCCGGCGACCGGGTTCGGGTCGATGAAGATGTGCATGTGGTTGAAGGCGGCGACGAGGCGGATGTGCTCGGAGAGGAGCATGCCGTTGCCGAAGACGTCGCCGCCCATGTCGCCGATGCCGACGACGGTGAAGTCCTGCGTCTGCGTGTCGAGGCCTTCCGCGCGGAAGTGCCGTTTCACGGATTCCCATGCGCCTCTTGCGGTGATGCCCATCTTCTTGTGGTCGTAGCCGACGGAGCCGCCGGACGCGAAGGCGTCGCCGAGCCAGAAGCCGTATTCGGCGGCGACGCCGTTGGCGATGTCGGAGAACGTCGCGGTGCCCTTGTCGGCGGCGACGACGAGGTAGGGGTCGTCGCCGTCGTGGCGGACGACGTTGGGGGGCGGGACGACGGTGTTGTCGGCGTCGCGGTTGTCGGTGATGTCGAGGAGGGCGGAGATGAACTCGCGGTACCGGGCGACGCCTTCGGCCTGGTAGTCGGCGCGGTCGGCGTATTCGGAGCGTTTGAGTACGAAGCCGCCCTTCGCGCCGACGGGTGTGATGACGGTGTTCTTGACCTCTTGGGCTTTGACGAGTCCGAGGATCTCGGTCCGGAAGTCCTCCTTGCGGTCGGACCAGCGGAGGCCGCCGCGGGCGACGCGTCCGTATCGCATGTGGACGCCTTCGAAGTTGGGTGAGTACACGAAGACTTCGAACATGGGGCGGGGCTTGGGGAGGAAGTCGATGGCCCTGGCGTCGAACTTGAACGCGACGTATTCCTTGGGGCGGCCGGAGTTGGCGCGCTGGAAGTAGGAGGTGCGGAGGGTGGAGCGGATGAGGGTGAGGAAGGCGCGCAGGATGCGGTCGGCGTCGAGGTTGGGGACGGCGGCGAGGCCTTCGGCGAGTGAGGCGTCGATGCGGGCGACGGCGGCGTCGCGGTCGGCGCCGACGCGCGGGTCGAAGCGGGCTTCGAAGAGCCGCACGAGGTTCGCGGCGATCTCGGGGTAGGTGCCCAGGGTGGCGGAGATGAACGCCTGGGAGAACACGAATCCGCACTGGCGCAGGTATTTCGCGAGGGCGCGGAGGACGACGACCTGCCGCCAGGTGAGGCCGGCGGCGATCACGAGTTCGTTGAACCGGTCGGATTCGGCTTCGCCGGTCCAGGCGGCGCGGAAGGCGTTCTCGAAGCGGACGCGCAGTTGCGGCACCGATTCGGCGGCTTTCCCGGGGAGTCGGAGGCCGAAGTCGTGCAGGTAGATCGTGCCGTCGGCGCGTTTGATGTGGTACGGGCGTTCTTCGGCGACGTTCACGCCGAGGTGGCGCAGCACCGGCAGGGCCTCGGAGAGGCCGACGGGCTGGTCGAAGGCGTAGATCTTGAAGTGGACGTCGGCGTCGTCGCCGCCGCGGCGGAACAGCTGGAGTTCCATGTCGCCGGCTTCGCGCAGCATCTCGAGCCGGGCGATGTCCTTGGCGGCGTCGATGGGCGTGTGCTCGGCCTTGTACGCGGGCGGGTAGGCGGGCGCGTAGGTCTTCGCGAGGGTGCGGGCCTGGCCTTCGCCGATGTGGTTGTCGAGCTGGAGCACGAGGTCGGCGTCCCAGGAGCGGACGGCGTCGCTGAGTTCGGCCTGGATGGCTTCGACGTCGACGGCGGGGTGTTCGGCGAACGGGTCGATGCGCACGACGAAGTGGAGGCGGGCGAGGACGGATTCGGTGACGCGGGCGTCGTAGCTGAGGTCGACGCCGTAGAGGCGTTGCTTGAGGATGGCCTCGATCTTCTCGCGGTTCTCGGTGTTGTACCGGTCGCGCGGGAGGTACACGAGGCAGGAGTAGAAGCGGCCGTAGACGTCTCGGCGGGCGAAGAGGCGCAGGCGGCGGCGTCCGGCGAGGCGCAGGACGCCCATCGCGGTGGTGTAGAGGTCGTCGGTGCGGGCCTGGAACAGTTCGTCGCGCGGGTAGGTCTCGAGTGCGGTGACGAGGTCTTTCCCGGAGTGGGAGGAGAGGGTGACGCCGGAGCGGGCGAGCACGTCCTCGACTTTCCGTTTGACGACGGGCAGTTCGGTGACGCTGGAGAGGTAGGCGGCGGAGGTGAACAGGCCGAGGAAGCGCAGTTCGCCGTCGGGTTCGCCGTTGGCGTCGAAGGTCTTCACGCCGATGTAGTCCATGAAGGACGTGCGGTGCACAGTGGAGCGCGCGTTCGACTTGGTGATGACGAGGAGCCGTTTGGCGCCGATCTGGGCGCGGGCGTCGGTGTTGAACGACGCGAGGGGCCGCGGCGTCGCGGGGGCTTTGCGCAGCAGGCCGAGTCCGGTCTCGGCGAGCGGCGTGAGGACCTCGTCGTCGCCTTCGCCGGTGAGCCGGTACTGCCGGAACCCGAGGAACGTGAACTTGTCGTCGGCGAGCCAGCGCAGCAGTTCGACGGTGTCGTCGATGTCCTTGGGGGGCACGGGGAGCGGCGTGGTGCCTGCGGCGCCCGTGGCGGCCCGGTCGAGGTCTTCGGCGATCGCGATGGCCTTGGCGCGCATGGCCTGCCAGTCGTTGACGCAGATGCTGACGTCGGAGAGGACTTCGAGGATGTCCGCTTCGAGTTCGGCCAGGAACGCGGGGTCGGCGACGCGCTGCGTCTCGATGTGCATCCAGGATTCGGCGCGGCCGCCGTCGGCGGGCGCCTCCTGGAGGGTGCCGTCGGCGTCGCGGCGGACGGGGACGATGGGGTGCACGAACACGGAGATGTCGATGCCGTGCTTGTTGAACAGGCCGGTGAGGGAGTCCACGAGGAACGGGGAGTCGTCGCAGACGATGTCCACGCGGGTGGAGGCGGCGGCGTCGGGGCCTTCGGCGTCCTCCGGGCAGTCGAGTTCGAGCGCGACTTCGCCGGGGGTGCGCACTTCGGCCATCCGGCGGTGGTGGGCGGTGGTCTCCATGAGCTGCTGGGCGCTGCGGCCGACGAGGTCGTCGTCGGCGACGAGGCTCCAGTAGAGCTCGACCAGCCTCGCCAGTGATGCGTCGGATCCGGCGAGGCGGGCGGCCTCGGTCAGCAGTTCCTCCCGGTCGGGGAGGGTCTCGCGGAACTCTTCGTCGCCGATGAACGCCAGCACGTCTCGATCTCCAGTCCGATTCGACTCGGTCCACCTCGTCGTGGGCCGCCTACAGGCTAGATCCATGGGATCTGCCACGGCATCTTAGGGTTGTCAAGCGAAGCTGCGGTTACACCGCTGTTGCCAACTTGGCGGTAGAGTGACGTCAAGGAACCATCCCGCACCCACCCTGTGAAGGCATCGACCATGGAATTCGTCGTCATCCTGCTCATTGTCGCCGCTGTTGCCGCGGTCTGGTGGCTGTGGCGTAAGAACACCCGTAAGAGCGAACCGGCGCCCCGCCCGGCCCCGGTCGACCCGTTCGCGGACGCCGACACGGACGTGCTGCGCGGCGACCCGAAGCGGCTCAAGGCCTCCGACCTGGTCGAGCTGTACGGGAAGACGCTCGCGGTGCGCGGCACGCTGCGCCTCTCGGAGGGCGACTACCACTGGGCGGAGCACTTCCTGGACACCGGCACGGGCGTGAAGCGCTGGCTGTCGGTCGAGGCCGACCCGGACGTGGAGCTGGTCCTGTGGGAAGAGGTTACGGACACGGACCTGCAGCCCGGTCCGCGTGAACTCAGTCACGAGGGCGTGTCGTTCAAGTCCGACGAGAAGGGCCGCGCGACGTACGTGAGCGAGGCGACGACGGGCCTGGCCCCCACCGGTACGCTGCGCTACCACGACTACGCGGGCCCCGACGGCCAGAAGCTCTCCTTCGAGGCGTTCGGCGACGACGCGAAGTGGGAGGTGGCGAAGGGCCTTACCCTGGACCGCAACCAGGTCACGATCTACCACCAGAGCGACGAGGCCTGACGCCCCCGTTCCCCTTCGATCCCATTTGAGGGAGCCCACGCTGATAGCGCATATCGAGGTGCCGTTCGTCGACGTCTCGGCGGCCTCGCTCACCTTCCGGCCCGACGCCCCGTCGATGCCGGTGCTCGACCTCCTGGAGCGCGACGCCGGGCCGCTGCGCCTGTCGCTGCGCCTGCTCGGGGCGAGCCACCAGGCGGTCGTCGCGACCCCTGACGGGCTCATCGCCGAGACCCTCGCCTACCGCTCCGATTTCGCGCCGGACCTGCCAGAGGCGTTCAGCCAGCGCGTCGGCTCCTGGCAGCACCGGTACGAGTGCACAGTGGAGCGTCTGACGGTTCCCGAACTGCGGCAGCGGGTGCGCTCCCTGCGCGACCGGGCCGTGATGCGGACCGGCGGGGACAGCATGGGCACGGGCGAACCGGATCTGCTGGTGGGCGTGTTCGGGGAGGACCTGGACGCGGTCACGGCGCTGGAGGTCACCGGGACGGCGCCGCTGTCGTGGCGGACCGTCCACACCTACCCGCAGTACGGCGAGATCGTCACCACGACCGGCACCGTGGTCCCAGTGGACTCCGGCGTGCCCGCCGGTACCGGCGTACCCATATAGCTGCGGCGCGACCGTAAGCTGAACCGACTCCCCGACAGGACGACCCGAGGACCACCGATGAGCACTCACCAGCCGCCCCCTCCGCCGCCCGCGTCCCGCGGCCTGAACTGGAAGCACTGGACGGCGATCATCGTCGTGCTCGCGCTCTGCTGCGGCGGGGTCTTCCTCATGAACACCAACTTCTCGAACCCCACGGACACGATCCGGGACCACTACACGCGGGCGTCGAACCTCGACGAGGGCGGCGGGCGCGCGTACACCTCCCCCGACTCGCCGTCGGTGGTCGCCGACCAGATCGACGACGACGCCGAGGCCCGCTCGGAGCGGTCCTCGAACGGCGTGTACTACCTGCAGTACTCGAAGCACATCGTGGCCGTCTCGCCGTACAACGGCGGTTCGAAGATCCTGCTGCACGACTACCGGAGCGGCTACAACCACTACTCCTCGGTGTTCATCCTGTGGGGCTGGTCGTCCTCGCCTCCGTCGCCGTTCCGCGGCGGCGGCCCCGGCTCCGGCAAGTAGCCCGAACCCTAGCCCGACAAGGAAAGGCAACCCATCATGTTCGCTCTCGGAAATCAGGTGCTCGGGGGGTTCGGGGCCGACGTCGTCGGCGCGATCGCCTACAGCATCATCGGCATCGTGCTGATGGTGCTCGGTTTCTTCATCGTCGACTGGCTCACGCCCGGGAAGCTCGGCGAGCTGATCTGGACGCAGCGCAACCGCAACGCCGCGCTCCTGCTCTCGTCCAATCTGGTCGGTGTCGGCCTGATCGTGGTCGGTGCGATCTGGGCGTCGGAGGGGAACCTCGTGCAGGGCGTGATCTCCACGTTCGTGTTCGGCGTGATCGGGCTCGGCGCGATGGCCGTCGCGTTCCTCATCCTCGACGTGATCACCCCCGGGAAGCTGGGCGCGCTCGTCGTCGACGAGGAGCCGCACCCGGCGGTGTGGGTGAGCTCCGCGATGCACCTCGCGCTCGGCGGGGTCATCGCGATGGCGCTCTCGTGATGCGCACTGCCGCAATGGGAGCCGACGCGACGAAGGCCCGGTCGTGACCACCGAGGTCGCGCCTCAGCACGTGTTGTCGGCGCGCCGGGTCCGCCTGGCGCGCTTCGGTCTGCTCGCCACCGCGTTCGCGGTCTCGGCGTGCGGCCTCGTGTACGAACTCGCGCTCATCACCTTGGGCGCCTACCTGGTCGGGAACACGGCGAAGCAGGCGTCGATCGTCCTGGCGGTCATGGTGTTCGCGATGGGCCTCGGCGCGCTCGCGGCGAAGCCGCTGCGCCGCTGGCCCGCCCTGGCGTTCGCGGCCGTGGAACTCGCACTGGCGCTGCTCGGCGGGTTCAGCGTGATGCTGCTGTACGCGGCGTTCTCGTGGACGGACCTGTACAGCCTCCCGCTCGTGCTCGTCGCCGCCGCGATCGGCCTGCTCATCGGCGCCGAGATCCCGCTGCTCATGGAACTGCTGCAACGCATCCGCGAGCAGGCCGCGGGCGCGGCCGTCGCGGACCTGAACGCGGCGGACTACCTCGGCGGGCTCATCGGCGGGCTCGCGTTCCCGTTCGTGCTGCTGCCGTTCTTCGGGCAGATCCAGGGCGCGCTCCTGGTCGGCGCGGTCAACGCCGTCGCCGGGGTGCTCCTCGTGTGGATCCTGTTCCGCGCGGACCTCTCCAAGGCCGTGAAGCAACTGCTCACGCTCGTCGCGGCGCTGACGGCGATACTGCTCGTCGCGGCGTTCGCGTACACGGACAAGTTCGAGACCGCGGCCCGCCAGGCCCTGTACGCGGCCCCGATCGTCTACAGCGAGGACAGCCAGTACCAGCAGATCGTCATGACCGAGGCCGCCTCGCCGTTCGGCGAACAGGACCTGCGGCTCTACCTCAACGGCGACCTGCAGTTCTCCTCAGTGGACGAATACCGGTACCACGAGGCGCTCGTGCACCCGGCCATGAACGGCCCCCACGAGAACGTGCTCGTCCTCGGCGGCGGCGACGGCCTCGCGGTGCGCGAGATCCTGCGCTACCCCGACGTCGAGCACGTCACCCTCGTCGACCTCGACGGCGCGGTCACCGACCTCGCCCAGCACTTCGACGACCTCGTCGACCTCAACCACGACTCCATGAACGACCCCAGGGTCGACGTGGTCAACGCGGACGCGTTCACCTGGCTGCGCGAGCAGACCGGCACCTGGGACACGATCATCGTCGACATGCCCGACCCCGACGCGACCGAGACCGCGAAGCTCTACTCCGTCGAGTTCTACGGCCTCGCCACCGACCACCTCAACGCGACCGGCCGCATGGTCGTCCAGAGCGGCTCGCCCTACTTCGCGCCCAAGACGTTCTGGACCATCGCCTCCACCCTCGAGGCCGCCGGGTACGAGCCCAGCCCCTACTGGGTCTCGGTGCCCAGCTTCGGCGACTGGGGATACCAGCTCGTGCAGGCGAACGGCGAAGCCCCCGCGCTCGGCCTCGACACCTCGATCGGGCCGTTCCAGTCCCTCACACCGGAACTCATGGAGGCCGCCCAGGTCTTCCCGCCCGACCGCGCCCGCATGGACATGGAGCCCTCCACCCTCATGCACCCGGTCATCCTCGACCGCGTCGAATCCGAGTGGAACAACTACTGACCCCATGCACCCGGCCGCGCCCTTGATCAAAGTCCGCCACCGCCCGGCCGTGCCCGCCGTCATGACCGCGCTCGGCGCCCTGACCCTCGTCGGCGCGATCACGCTCATGACAGGTCCGGCCGGGACCGGCGCGGTCGGATTCCTTCTCGCGGCGGTGATCTCGCTGACCATCGGGGCCCTCCAGTTCGCCAAGCCCTACTGCGTCTTCGAGCCCGCCACCGGCACCCTGCGCCTGATCGACCTCTTCGGCCACCGGGACAAGGTCCTCGGAGCCCCCGCCGGAGAGCTCCTCTTCTTCAACGGCCGCAACCTCATCCGCGTCCTCCCCGACGGCGCCAGCGCGCCCGTGAAGACCTGGCCCGGCCACCCCGCCGACCTGCGCCGCCTCTCCGCGGCCCTCCCCGGCCACCACGCCTGACCCGCGCTCGGATGGCACCTCTGGGTTATCCTGGCCGCTCCCCTTGCCCCCATCAACTTGAGGAACAACAGTGAGCACACAGCCCAACCCTTACCTCGTCGCCGTCAAGTACAGCACCGGACTCGCGACCCTCTACGTCGTCGCCGGCGCCCTCCTCGGCCTGCTGGCCGTGGTCGCGCTCATCGGCGGCCGGATCAGCTTCTGGCTCATCCTCGGCCCGCTGTTCCTGATCATGGGCATCCTCGCCTACACGAAGCCGTACGCCACGTACGACACCGCGACCGGCGCCCTCGACCTGTTCCACCCCTTCGGGTACCGCATGCGCTCCTACGGCGCGCCCAAGGGCGAGCGCATCTACTTCGACGCCGCCAAGTCCAAGATCATGCGCGCGCGTCAGAACGGCGGCCCCCGCAAGGTCGGCATGATGGGCATGAACCGCGACGACCTCGCCCGCCTCATCTCGGTCCTCCCCCAGGGCTGAGCCGGGCCGAGACCACTCAGACGCACTGAGTAGCACTGAGTCGCACCGCAAGACATGAGCGGGGCGGCGGACTCCACCCGGTCCGCCGCCCCGCTCCCCCTGTTCATGCGGTCGCGATGCCGCACGGCGGGCGGCCGACGCCGCTCACGCCTCAGGGTTCTCGATCAGCTTCTTCGCCTGGAGGAGTATCCAGGGACACCGCTCTTCATTCCTCCACGCGCCGAACCATTCCGGCGTCGCCTACACGCCTTCCTCGCTGCCACCGCCGCCGAGAGCAAGACCATCGAGCCCCATGATCCCGTTGACCTGCAACGAGATCCGCTCACCTCCCCGTCAGCCGCTCGCACCCGACCTCGACTGGCCGCACCGGCTCCCCTGGTCAACCCGGCGACGCCGCCATCACGCCATCGCAAAGGGTTGTCCCGTAAGCGGGGTTGGGGTCGACCGGGTCTCGGCGAGGCGGCCTTGCAGTCCCGAGATTTCAGGGGAATCCCCGGAGCGCCGGGTCGGCTCCCTCGCGCTGGAGCTGGCCGACCAGCTTGGCGAACTGCCGGGCCGACAGGCCACTGAACAGCTCGACGATCGTCGCATCCGCGGCGCTGATCACACCGTCACGCGACCATGATCCCTTGCCAGCCAACGGCATCCGAAGCAGCGCCGGATCGCAACTCGTGACTGTGCTACGGTTCTGGTCACGAGTTGATTCGATGCCGGGAGGCCATCGTGGCCAAGACACAACGGGCCGACCTGCACCAGCGCGCCGACGCGCTGCTCGACGCCGCCGCGGGCCTGCTGGGCAGTGTTGGCCCGCGGGGGCTGCGCATCGAGGAGGTCGCCCGACGTGCCGGGGTCGGCAAAGGCACGGTCTACCTCCACTGGGCCAGCCGCGAGCACCTGCTCCTGGCCATCGGCGCCCGTGAAGCCGCGGCCATGTACGAGGCCGTCACCGCCGCGATCCGAATCGATCCGGTCGAGGCGGCGCTGCACCGCTATCTGCGGCGACTGTACGTCGAAGCAATGCAACGCCCGATCCTGCGATCCATCTTCATCGCCGACGAGGTCGACCTCGCCGCGTTCGCGAACCAGCCGACCCGTTCGGACCTGACCGAAACCAAGTTGATCGCCGCCGGCGACCATCTCGCCGCCCTGCGCGACCACCGGCTCCTGCGCTCAGGTATCGACCCGGCCGACGTCGACCATGCGGTGCAGGCGATCGCCTACGGGTTCTTCGCCGACTCGCCGCTGGCGTCAGGCCCCCGCTTCAGCCTCGAGCACCGAGCGGACCTGCTCGCCGAAGTCATCCGACGCTCCTTCGAACCGGCCCGCACCCCCGCCCCCGAACGCTATGCCGCCGCCGCGCCCAGCATCATCGAGGCCTCCGAGCGCCTGGCAGCTTCATTCGGCCGCATCGCCTACGGCACCGCAGCCGACTGACATCCCGCTCCATCCGAAAAGGATCCCCTATGGCCACCGACATCACCGGACTCCACCACGTCGGCATCGTCGTCAACGACATGACATCAGCCATCGACACCTTCCGCCAGCTCGGCTTCCACATCGACCCACCGGCCTACCCCGCCTTGCCGCCCACCCCTGGAGGGCAACCCGAGCCGGTCGGCGCCGGCAACACCCACGCCGACTTCCCGCGCGGCTTCATCGAGCTGCTCGCCTTCGCCTCCGACCGCCGCGAAGAACTCCCAGCCGGGACCCGGCTCGTTCCGCTCCAAGTCCCCGACGACCAGCTCGCGGGCACCAAAGCCGCCATCAACCACACCGTCGCGGGCCTGGCCGCCCGACTGGCCAGGTCCGAAGGCGCCCACATCCTCATCTTCGCCAGCGCCGACGCCGAGCGGACCGCCACCCGGCTTTCCGCGGCCGGAGTCGCCCACACCGGCGCCCGCGCCGCTCAGCGACCGATCACCACCACCGAAGGCACCAGCCTCGCACCGATCAAGTACCTCGAGATCAGCGACGGCGACCCGGCCGCACCCAACAGCATGCTCCCCGAAGGGCGCATCGGGGCCGTTGAAGACGCCCCACCCGAACTCCTCGACGCCCAGGTCGGCCTCGGTCATCCCAACGGCGCCATCGCCTTGAGCGAGTGCGTCATCTGCTCAACCGACCACGACCTGGACGCCATCGCCGACCGCTACGCCCGCTACCTCGATCACACGCCCACCGTCGACGGCCGCTCTCGCAGCTTCGAGCTCGGCGCTCACCGCCTCACGATCACCACGGCACGCGACCTCGCTGCGCGCCTTCCCGGCGAACGACCCTCCACCACACCGGGTCTGAGCGCCTTCACCATCGACGTCGCAGACCTGAGCGTCACAACGCGACTTCTCCGCACCCGAGGAGTCGAGCTCCGCCGGGCCGCCACAGGTGATCCGTTCATCCCAGCCAGCGCCGCACACGGCGCAGCCATCATGCTCCGACAAGCCTCGACAACCACATGAGACCGCTCTGCTCCCGCTCGGCCTGGGGACACGGCTACGCGACCGAGGCTGCACAGCCGGTCCTCGCCTACGGCTTCGACACGCTTGAAATTCCCGAGATCCTCGCTGTCACAACGGCCACCAACCTCCGTTCCCAGGCGGTCATGAGCCGGATCGGGATGACTCGAGACCTGGACGGCGACTTCGAGGACCCGACCGCGTCCGAAGGGTCGCTGCGTTCGAATGTGCTGTGCCGCATTGCGCCGAACACGAGGAAATGACGCTTCCTGTCAAGTGCGCTTCGCCAGGCTGTGAGTGTAGGGGAATGTCGCCGTAGACGTTCGTATTCCTGCGGCTCACGACCTGAACTCTCACTGGAGTACCAGTCCGCTCTTTACCTCTCGATCGGCCGGCGACAACAATGACGCATGCCTCCTGGGCTGGCCTCCGGCTCTCGACCGGTTCAGCCTAGGGCTCAAACGGGCAGCGACAACGAGGCGGCAGCGGGGCTCGGGTGGCACTCCGGCCGCCCGGTCTGGCTGAGTCCGGGACAGGGCTGGCAGCGACAACAGAGCGGTAGCAGGGCTCTGGTCTCCGCTTCGACTTCCCGGCTCACTTGGCTTACGGTTCAACCTGGCAGCGACAACAAGGCCTCATAAGGTCCTTGCCTCTCTCCAGCCACCCGGTCCGATCCGGTCCGATCCGGTCCGATCCGGTCCGATCCGGTCCGCGTTCAGTCTGGCAGCGACAACGAGGCCTCAGGCGGTCCCGGTCGGTCTCCGGCTGCTTGGTCTGATCGTCTCGAGGTTCAACCTGGCAGCGACAACAAGGCGGGGGCGGGGCTTTGGCCTGCCTCCGGCTTCCCGGTGTGTGTGGTTCGGGGTTCGGGCGGGCAGCGACTGGAAGGTGTTGGCTGGGGTCGGTTTCCTGCCTTGGGCATGCCGAGGGGCCCGATCCCTCTTGGGGATCAGGCTGCGCTGCATTGTGTTGCCGTGCGGCGCTTCCCCCAGCAGTCTGCCTGCTGGGGCAGCCTAAGACCAGCACAGGGGATGGTGGCTTCGGTGTTGCGAACTTTGCTCGGCATCGGGCCTTCGCCGCTCGCATGGCTTGGATGGCCCGGTCGCGGTCGATGGCCTCGGCCATCCCATCGAGTTCAGGCTTCATCGTCTCGGACCATTCGGTGCGGTAGAGCCCGGTCGGGAACACATCCCAGTCTGAGCCTTGGTGTTCCGTGTCCATGTCGTGGTCGGTGCGCCAGTCCGAGCACCCGCAGCCGTGGCTGTCGTTGCCGCCTGGGCCTTCATGACCGTCATGGTGGGTGATGATCGCCCTGCCCGGTCCGGTCT
>NZ_JAPZVQ010000003.1:0-104175 GCF_027622945.1 Glycomyces lechevalierae
ATGGTTTGTTTGGTGGTGAGAGCGGAAGTGACACACCCGGTCCCATTCCGAACCCGGTCGTTACGGCTTCCAGCGCCGATGGTACTGCACTCGAGAGGGTGTGGGAGAGCAGGACACCGCCAAACATCTACTTAGGAAAAGGCTCGACGCTTAGGCGTCAGGCCTTTTTCATTTGCAGCGATTCAAGGGCTTCACCATTCTTTGGTGGAGCCCTTTTTGCGTGCCCTGGATTCGGAGGGGCGCGATAGGATTCGGCTGTGGTCGAGCTGCCAGTACGTCGTATCGGAGTGTTCGGGGGGACCTTCGATCCTCCGCACCTGGGGCACCTCGTGGCCGCCAGTGAGGCGGCGTTCCGTTGTGCGCTCGACGAAGTCGTGTTCGTCCCGACCGGTGATCCGTGGCAGAAGCACCATCTGAAGGTCACCGATGCCGCTGCGCGGCTGGCGATGACGCGTTCGGCGGTGGAGTCTGACCCGCTGTTCCGGGTGAGTACCTGCGACATCGAGCGGGACGGTGCGACGTACGCAGTGGACACCATCGCCGATGTGCGGGCCGAATACGACGAGGACGTGGAGCTGTACTTCATCATCGGCGCCGACTCGTTGGCGAACCTGCACACCTGGCATCGGGTCGAAGAGCTTTGCAAGGCAGTGAAGTTCATCGCGTTGAACCGTCCGGGGCACTCGCGCAGGGAAGTCGACACCTCGTTCGGAGCGCGGGTCGAGTTCATCGACATGCCTGCGGTGGACGTCTCTTCGACGGAGTGCCGGCAGCGGGTGCGGGACGGGCGACCGATCCGGTACCTCGTTCCCGATGCGGTGGAAGCGTATGTGCGCGAGCACGGGCTTTACCGCAGTTGAGGGGTTGGGACGCTTCGCACAGCGACTGGCGTGAAACAGGGAAGTCGTCGTCGTACCCCGCGTGTAAGACTAGAGCTGCGCCGGCGCAGTGCCGGTGGGAATCCCGTTGTCAGGAGCGTTCGTGACCGCAAGTGAAACCGCAATGACCCTGGCCTTCGCCGCAGCCCAGGCCGCGGCCGACAAGAAGGCCTTCGCCATCAACCTTCGGGACGTCACCTCGAAGATCGCCCTCACGGACGTCTTCGTGATCGTTTCGGCCTCGAACGAGCGGCAGGTCCACGCGGTCGTCGACGCGGTCGAGGAGAAGCTCATCAAGGAGCACGACACCCGCCCGCTGCGCCGCGAGGGCAAGGGCGGCGAGCAGTGGGTGCTCCTGGACTACAACGAGATCGTGGTGCACGTCTTCCACAAGGAGGCCCGCGACTACTACGGTCTCGACGGGCTCTGGAAGGACTGCCCCGAGATCGAGTTCGTCGACCAGACCGACGCTGAGCGGGCTGCGCGCAATGCCGAGGCCGGCGGGGGCGATGGCGAGGCCGCCGAGTGAACCGGCTGCTGGTGGTCCGCCACGGGCAGACCGAGTGGAACATCGCGGGCCGGATCCAGGGCTCGACCGATATCGACCTCGACGCGACCGGGGTGGCGCAGGCCGCCGAGGCCGCTCCCGAACTGGCCGCGTACGAGCCGACCCGGATCATCTCCTCGGACCTGCGCCGCGCGGTGGACACCGCCCGGCCGATCGCCGACCTCACCGGGATCGAGATCGAGCTCGACAAGCGGCTGCGCGAACGTGCTTACGGCCCTTGGGAGGGCCTGACGCAGCGCGAGATCGCCGAGCGGTTCCCGGAGGAGCACCGGCGTTGGCGCGCGCAGGAGCCGCTGCAGCACCCCGACATCGAGACGTGGGGCGATCTGCACCGGCGGACCGGCGAGGCCGTGCGGGACATCGTCGAATCGCAGATCGAGGGGACCGCGATCGTGGTCTGCCACGGCGGTTCGGCGCGGCAGATCGTGGGCGGCGTCCTCGGATTCGACGAGGCCTCGGCGAGCAGCCTCTCGGGCATGGACAACGCGCACTGGGCCGAGCTGCGGCGGATGCGGTCGGGCAAGTGGCGCCTGTTCGGGTACAACCTGGGCGTTCCCGCGCCGCACACGATCGGGCAGAGCCCGCTCGCGAAAGGCCAGCAAGCGGCCCGTTAGCGGCGGGTCCGGACCCCCGGAACCCTGGACCGCGTTCGCCTCGGCGTCGTACGCTTCGATCGTGGTGCAACCGCGCCGGCCTCGGAGGCGTCAAACCGGCATGACAGCGCAAACTGTGACAGTGCAGACTTCACGCGTTCGACGGATCGCGGGCCTGACCGGTCCGCTCGTCGGCGTGCTCATGGTGGCCGTGCTCGCCGCCTGCGGTTCGGGCGGCGGCGGCTCCGAAGACGAGACGTCGACGCCCGTCACTTCGGCCGAGCCGACCAGTGCGCCTGAGACGACCGAGGAGAGCCCCGTGCCCGAGGAGACCACCCCCTACCTGGACCCGTCGCTCGGCGACTCGTCCAAGCCCGGTTCGTCGTCCATGACGATCAGCGGGACCGTCGAGGCCGGTGTGGAGGCCGGCTGCCTCGTGCTCGAGTACGAGGGGACGGTGTACGGGATCTTCGGGAACTACGACGCGTCGGTCGTGTACGCCGGCGCCGAGGTCACGCTGACGGGCGCGGTCGACGACGGGATGATGACGACCTGTCAGCAGGGGACCCCGTTCGTGGTGGAGGATGCCCAATCCTCGGATTAGGTAGTGTGGCGGCGTGACCGTCGTCGTCGTTACCGATTCCACTTCGGCTTTGCCCGAGCCGCTGCGCGCTGCGCGCGGCGGCTTGACCGTGCTCGGGATCCCGGTGCTGATCGACGGTGTCGAGTACCGCGAGGGCGAGGACATCGGCGGCGAGGCGATCTTGCGCGCGATGCGCGACGGGCACGAGGTGACCACCTCGGGCCTGCCGCCGGAGGAGCTGCGGGCCACGTACACGCGGCTGCTGGACGAGGGCGCGAGCGGGATCGTCTCGGTGCACCTCTCCGGGCGGCTTTCGGGGACGGTGGCGGCGGCTGAGGCCGCGGCGGCCGGTTTCGGCGGCCGGGTCGCGGTGGTCGATTCGCTGGGGGCCGGTATGGGCGTCGGGTATCCGGCGCTCGCGGCGGTTGAGGCGATCGAGCGGGGCGCTGAACTGCTGGCGGCCGCTGCGGCGGCGCATTCGGCGATCGGGCGGACTTCGACGTACTTCTACTTGGACACGCTCGAGTACCTGCGGCGCGGTGGGCGGATCAGCGCGGCGCGCGCGATCGTGGGGACGGCGTTGTCGGTCAAGCCGATCCTCGGGGTCGAGGACGGCCGCATCGACGTGGTGGAGAAGGTGCGCACGCCGACTCGCGGTCTGCAGCGCCTGGCGGCGCTCGCGGTCGCCGACGCAGGCGATGCCGAGGTCGAGATGACGGTGCACCACTTGGGTGCCGAGCGTCGGGCCGAGGCTTTGGCGGGCTGGCTCGGGGAGCGGTTCGAGGGCCGGCTGCGGCGCATGGACGTGACCGAGGTGGGGGCTGCCGTGGGGGCGCACTGCGGGCCGGGCTTGGTCGGCGTGATCACCAGGCGGCTGCCCTAACGGGGGACTCAACTCGAAGATCAGCTGACTGTTAATCGGCAGGTTCGTGATTCGAGCCGCGGTGATTGGTCCCCCTGGCCAGGAGTGTCGGTTCGTGCGGGCCGGGCAGCGACAGAGAGCCCCTCGGCGCGTGAGCAAACCGTGGAGCGTCGACGAGGAACTGTGGGAGCCGCTGCTGCCTGGGTGGCCCGCTGGGCAGCGTGGTCCGAAGCCTACTTGAGACCGCCGAGACGAAGGGCGTCCTCGATCTCGCTGAGCTTCGCGGACGGCAGGACGCCCGCCTGGCCGATGAGGTCTTCCTTTGCCAGGGTGACCAGCCAAGTGCACGGGATGAGGCCGGGACGTGGAAGTGCGATTCTCAGGACGCCTTCGAGAGGCAGCCCTTCGTCCGCGCCTACTGCCACCTCGACGGCCACGCCGCTCAGATCGGTGTCCGCGGGATCGACGATCTGCATCGCCGAGAAACCGGACGCCTCTTCTCCCGACAGCAGTACGACTGCCTGCTGCCCGTTGAAATCCGCCCACCAGACTTCGCCACGTTGCACTTGTCCTCCAGATATGGGACGGCGCGTCTGCGTCGCCCCTTCGACCGCCGCCTGCTCCAGGCATCTCACAGCGTAGACCCTTCCCGGAGTCGGCATTATGCCTGGTGGATTGGGTTGCGTCCACACTTGTTGCGGTTATCCACAGGGGGGATTCGGGTTATCCACAGGCCGAAAAAATCGCAGTGACGGCCGTGTCCTTCGCTCGTTGAGCCGGGTATGGAACGCGAACTGCCACCTGATTCCGCCGCTCTCGCCGCGAGGCTTCGGATGCGGCTCAATGATCCCGACGATGAGCCCGGCGTGTGCCGGGAGACCGTCGACGCCGATTCCGGTGAGGCCGAACCGGAACCTGTGCTGAACTCACCGCCCGCGAGGCGTTTCGACGAACGGCTCGAACGGCTCCAGAACCGGTTCGGCCTCTCGCACCTCAACCGGTGGGTGCTGGTGGTCGTCGCGCTGCTCGTCGCGGGCGTCGGTCTGGCGGTGACGATCTTGTCCTGGCCTGATGCCGAACCCGTCGCGACGGCGCCCGCTACTCCCGTCGAAGCGACTGCGGCCGAACCGAAGACGATCATCGTCTCGGTCGCGGGGGCGGTGAAGGAACCGGGGATCGTGGAGTTGGAGGCCGGGGCTCGTGTCGCGGATGCGATCGAGGCCGCGGGTGGGTTGACCGAGGGCGCCGACCCTGGGTTCCTCAATCTTGCGCGGGTCGTCGCTGACGGCGATCTCGTCGCGGTCCCGGATGCCGCCGCATCGGGAGCGGCGGCTCCGGTTCCTGGCGCCGAAGCCGGCGCGAGCGGCGGCGGGCTGGTGAACATCAACGTCGCCGGCGCCGAGGAACTGGACGCGCTCAAGGGCATCGGCCCGGTCCTCGCCGAGCGGATCATCGAGTACCGCGAGGCCAACGGCAGTTTTCAGTCGTTGGACGAGTTGTCGGAGGTCTCCGGCATCGGCACTGCGCTGCTGGAACAGCTCCGCGATCAGGTGACGCTATGACGCCGTGGACGGCCTCGGGCCCCTGGGGCCGGTGCCATGAGTTACGAGTTCGCGCTTCGGCCCGCGCCTTCAGAGGTCGTTCGGCGGGATTGGCGGCTGCCGCTCGTCGCGGCCGGCGTGTGGGCGGCGGCGTTGGCGGGGTTGTACGGCAACGTGGTCAGCGGTCTTCTGGTCGCGGGCGGGTGCGTGGCGCTCGTGGCGTTGGGCCGCAAGTGGAAGCGGGGCTTCGCGGCCGCCCTCGCCACGGTGGCCTTCGGCGGGGTGCTCGGCGCGGCGGTGACGACCGTGCATGTCGCCGTTCGGGACCATGCCGGGCTCGCGGCGCTGACCGAAGCCGAGACGCATGGCGAGGCCGAGTTGGTGCTGCACACCGCGCCGAAGCCGTCGAACCGGCGACCGGAGCTCATCACCGCGACCGCGCGGATGCATGCGTTCCGCGCCGACGGCGCTGCGTTCGAGGGGCATTGGCAGGTCCTGCTGGTCGCCAGCGGCGACGAGTGGACGGAGCTGGACGCCGGGCAGCGGATCACCCTGCCCGCGGTGCTGCGTGAAGCCGACGGCGGTCGGCTGACCGCTGCGATCGTGAGCGCTCGCGGTCCGCCGGAACCCGTTGGGACGCTGTCGATGCCGAACCGGATCGCCGCGCATGTGCGGGAGCGGTTGGCGACCGCCGTCGAGGCGGTGCCGCAGCCGGAGGCGGGGCTGATCCCGGCGCTCGCGGTCGGGGACACCTCGATGATGGATCCGGAGCTGGCCGCCGATTTCCGGGCGACGGGGCTGGTGCACC
Source organism: Glycomyces lechevalierae (assembly GCF_027622945.1). GTDB lineage: Bacteria > Actinomycetota > Actinomycetes > Mycobacteriales > Micromonosporaceae > Glycomyces > Glycomyces rutgersensis. Next base: position 5,834 of record NZ_JAPZVQ010000003.1, read on the forward strand.
TCGTGGTCGTCTCCGGGTACCACCTGAGTCTGGTGGTCGGGGCGGTCCTGGCGGTGGCGTCGGCGTGCAGGGCGGGACCGCGCGGGCGGGTGTTGGCCGGTGCCGTTGCGATCGCGGCGATCGTGGTGGTGGCCGGGCCGCAGCCGAGCGTGCTGCGGGCCGCGGTGATGGCGGGGATGACGCTGCTGGCGCTGGCCGCGGGTCGCCCTCGGGCGGCGATGCCCGGTTTGGCGACGGCGGTCTTGGTGGTGGTCCTGGCCGACCCGGACATGGCGGCGCAGGCGGGGTTCGCGCTGTCGGTCGCGGCGTGCGTCGGGCTGCTGTTCTTGGCGTTCCGCTGGGCGCGGCCGCTGGAGCATCGCGGCTGGCCCCCGGCGGTGGCGCTGGCGGTCACGATCCCGCTGGCGACGCAGGTGGCGGTGACGCCGCTGCTGATCGGCCTCGGCAGCGGGGTGAGCCTGGTGTCGGTCCCGGTGAACGTGCTGGCGGCGTTGGTGGCCGCGCCGGTGGTGGTCCTGTCGGTGGGCGCGGCGGCGGTGGCGGCCGTGTGGCTGCCTGCCGGGGAGGTCGCGGCGCAGTTGGCCGCGATTCCGTCCCGTTGGTTGATCTGGTTGGCGCGCAACGGGGCCGAGATCCCGGGCGCGTTGGTGCCGCTGCCGGGTGGCGTGTGGCGGGGTCTGGGGTCGGCCGCGGTGCTGGCGTTGCTGATCGTGCTGCTGCAGATCCGCCGCGCGCGGGTGATGGTGTTGGCGGTGCTCGTGGCGGCGGGCGTGGGGACCCTCCCGGCGTGCCTGCTGACAGGCGGGCCGCCTTCGGGGTGGGTGATCACCATGTGCGATGTGGGGCAGGGTGATGCGCTGGTGCTGCCGGCGGGGGACGCGGTGGTGGTCGTCGATGTCGGGCCGGAGCCGGCGGCCGTGGACGCGTGCCTCGACGAGTTGGAGGCGGATCGGATCGCGCTCCTCGTGTTGTCGCACTTCCATATCGACCACACGGCCGGGATCGGCGGGGTGATGGAGAGCCGTGAGGTCGATGCGATCCTCGCGCCGCCGCCGGGGGAGGCCCGGTACGGGTACGAGCTGGTGGAGGAGAAGGCCGGGGCGGTGCCGGTGCTGGAGGCCGTGCCGGGGGAGGTGTTCGAGTTCGGGGCGACGCGGTTGGAGGTGCTGGGGCCGCCAACGGAGCTGCTGAGCGGGACGCGGTCGGACCCGAACAACAACTCGGTGGCGTTGCGGGCGAACGTGGCCGGGACGAGCGTGCTGCTGACGGGCGACGTCGAGCTGGAGGGCCAGCGCGCGCTGCTCGGGAGCGGGGCGGCGCTCGGGGTGGACGTGCTGAAGGTGCCGCATCACGGGTCGTCGTTCCAGGTGCGGGAGTTCCTGGAGGCGGCCGACCCGGCGGTGGCGCTGGTCGGCGTGGGGCGCGGCAACGAGTACGGCCACCCGGACCCGGGCCCGCTGGGGGTGCTGGCTGACGGCGGGGCGCTGGTGTTCCGCACGGACGAGTCGGGCCGGATCACGGTGGCGCGCAACGGTGATGAGTTCGAGGTGATGACGGAGAACTGAGGCGAGCGAGGGGGGAGGGCGGCGCATTGGCCACGCCCCCGAGGTTGGGTGTGTCGGTTGGCGGAGACCGGGCCGGGCCGGTCGGGGCGGCTTGGAGCGCGGGCGCTCGGATCGCTTCGGTGGCAGGCGTAGTCGGGCGAGGCGGGTTGGGAGTCGGTCTTCTTTCGGGTGAATGGGTGGCGGACGGGTCGGTGCGTCCCGACATGACTCGGCAGTACAGGGGGGTTGCGCGGGAGACGATGGCCCGGTCGAAACCCGTGGGTCCGCGGGCGGCATGGGAGGATGGTCCCGTGGCAGCACTCCAACCCATCCGCCTGATCCAGGGCGACGACGAATTCCTCGCCGAGCGGGCCGCCGCCGACTTCGTGAAGGCGGTGCGCGCCGAGCTCCCCGAAGGCGAGACCGCGCCCGCCGTCAACCGCATCAGCGGCGGCGACCTCAACGCGGGCGCCTTCGCGGAGCTGACCAGTCCTACCCTGTTCGGCGGCGCCGTCGTGGGCATCATCGAGTCCGGCCAGGACGTCGACAAGGATCTCGCCGCCGCCGTGCTCGCCTTCGCGAAGCAGCCCGCCCCCGGCATCTACCTCGCGGTCTGCCACAACGGCGGCAACAAGGGCAAGGGCCTCGCCGAAGGTCTGAAGAAGCTCGACGTCGAGGTCGTGCGGGTCTCCAAGATCAAGCGCCAGCCCGACCGGGTGGCGTTCGTGCGCGGTGAACTGCGCGACGCCGGGGCTTCGCCGCGGTCGGCGTCGGCGGAGATCGCCGACACCATCATCCAGGCCGTCGGTTCCGACCTGCGCGAGCTCGCTTCGGCGTGCGCGCAGCTCGTCGCGGACACGGACGGCAAGATCACCCAGGAGAGCGTCGCCCAGTACTACTCCGGGCGGGCCGAGGTGACGGGCTTCGCCGTCGCCGACGCGACGATCGCCGGGGATGCCGCCGAGGCGCTGGGCGCGCTGCGGTGGGCCATGCAGGTCGGGGTCGACGCGGTGCCGATCGCCGACGCGCTGGCGATGGCCGTGCGGAATCTTTCCCGGGTGGCCGCGGAGCGGGGCGGGGCGGCGCAGCTCGCCGGGCAGCTCGGCATGGCGCCGTGGCAGATCGAGAAGGCGCGCAAGCAGGCCCGCAACTGGACCGCGGACGCGCTCGCCGAGGCGATGCGGGTGTGTGCGCGGTTGAACGGCGAGGTCAAAGGTGGCGCCGACGACCGGGGGTGGGCGCTCGAGCACGCGATCCTCGAGATCACGCGTCTGAGCGCGGCAGGGAAGGGCAGTCGTGTCTGAGTACCGTCACGGGCGAGTGTCCCGGCCGCGCCGGCCCTGGTACGCACGGGCGCTGCATCTGAAGCACCTGTACCTGTCGAACGTCTGGTGCGTGCTGCTCTTCGAGGGTTCGATCGCGCTGGCGGTGCTGATGGCGCTGACGGAGCTGGTGTCGTGGTGGGTCGTGCTGCTGCTGCCGCTCGCGGTGGCGGGCATGGTGAAGCTCAACGACATCATCGCGGGGACGCTGGAGCGCCACGGCTGAGCCGGTCGGGTTGAGACGGGCGCCCTGCGAGGTGCGTGCTTGCGCGTTCGGTGGGGGTCCGGTCCCCGAGGTCGGGTGTGTCGGGTCGCAGTCGCCCCTGACTCAAATGTGCCTGAGGGGTATGACAGCTCGAGGGGGCCGGGAGTCGGCGGGCACGCCGATCGTTTGCGGGAGCTGGTGGGTTGGGCCCCCGGTTTTCAATGGTGCCTCGGGGGTGTGACATCGCTGGGGAACGCCGAAGGCCCAGGGGCCGGTGCCCCTGGGCCTTCTGAAGCTTTGTCGCTTCTCGTTCGCTCGCTTAGGCGGCGGCGGAGAGCTTGTTGTAGGACGCGGCCAGCTTGGACTTGCGCTGGGCGGCCTGGTTCTTGTGGATGACACCCTTGGTGGCAGCCTTGTCCAGCTCGCGGCTGGCGGCGCGCAGGTGGGTCTCGGCAGCGGTGACGTCGCCAGCGGCAGACGCCTCACGGAACTTCCGGACGGACGTCTTGAGCGACGACTTCACTGCCTTGTTGCGCATCCGGCGCTTCTCGTTCGTCAGAATGCGCTTTTCTTTGGACTTGATGTTCGCCACGCGTGAAGCCTCAGTTTCGTGATTGCTTGGTTCCTTAATTGATCGCGTCAGAGGCAGAGGGCACTCCGAGCGCCTGTCAACGTTACCAGGAGCCGAGCATCGCACACGCCCTGGGAGCATGACCGCGAACCAGGTTACACGAGGTCGAGGGCGCCGTCCGAGTCCAGGTGCCCGGCTGTTACCCGCGATACCCGCCGCCGGGGTGCGGCGGGTTTCATGCGGGCGGGGGCGGCGTTCAGACCTTGGCGCCGCGGGCTCGCAGCGCGGGCAGGATCACCTCGTCCAGCATGCTCTCGATCGCGTCCTCCGAGACGTGGCCGAAGAGGATGAACTCGTTGCGCATCAAGTCGATCGGGAGTCGCGTCAGCCGCTCGGTGAGGTGTTCCCCGGCGAGTTCGCCGCGGGCGATCGCCCGCGTGTAGACCGTGCCGCTGAGCGCTTTCACGAGGTTGACGACGATGCCCTCGATGAGCACTTTGCGGGCCTCGGGGTCGACGCTCACTTGCGCGAGCATGCTGAGCATCGCCGTCTGCCCCACCATGCGCATCCGCTCGTGGGCGAGTGTGAGCAACGCAATGGTGTCGCCGCGCAGGGAGCCGGTGTCGGGCACGGACTCGGCCTTGGGAATCCGGTTCGCCGCGCACGCGATCATCAGGTCCACCGGGCTCGACCAGCGGCGGTACAGGACGGGCTTGCTCGTGCCGGCGCGCTTCGCGACGCCTTCCATCGTGAGCTTGGAGAAGCCGACGGCCTGGAACTCCTCCCAGACGGCGTCGAGGATCGCCTGCTCGAGCTCGTCGCCGCGCCGCCGGGATGCCGTTTTGCGTTCCAACCGAACCCCCTCTAGATACTTGCCGTTTCTTATGTTAGCTTGAGATCCATCAAGATACGGACCGTATCTTGCGGATGATTGGAAACCATCATGGAAACCACCCCCAAGCCCACGCCCGTCGGTCGGGTGATCGGGATCAGCGCGGCCCTCGCACTCATCGTCGGCATCCTCACCCTCGCCTTCGCCTGGCCCTCGGCGGGCATGGGCCCCAACGAGATCCCGATCGCCGTCATCGGCCCGGACGCGGCCGCCGACGAGGTCCAGGCGAAGCTCGACGAGGCCGAGCCCGACGGGTTCGACGTCACCGCCGTCGCCGACGCGAACGAGGCCGAGACCCTCATCAAGGAGCGCGAGGTCTACGCGGCCCTCGCGATCACCCCCGAATCCGTCGACCTCTACACCGCCTCGGCCGCCTCGCCGACCGTCGCGCGGCTCGTCACCGGCATCGCCCAGCAGATCGCGGCGCAGATGAGCCAGACCGCCGGGCAGCCCGGCAGCGTCCAGGTGAGCGCGGAAGACGTGGCGCCCCTGCCCGCGGACGACCCGAACGGCGCCGGACTCGCGGCCGCGGGCTTCCCGATGGCCATGGGCGGCATCGTGATCGCCGCGCTCATCGCGTTCAACGTGCGCGGCTCGGGCCGCCAGGCCGCGGCCGCGATCCTCGCGCCGCCGGCCGTGGGCGCGACCGTCGCCGCGATCCTGATGTACGTGCTCGAATCGATCGACGGCGACTACCTGGCGATCGCCGGGGCGCTGGCGCTCACGATGGCGGCGACCGCGTGGGGCATCCTCGGCCTGGCGAAGTTCCTGGGCCGCCCCGGTTTCGTCCTGGGGGCCGTGACCGTGATGCTCGTCGGCAACCCGCTCTCGGGCATGTCCGGCGCGCCGGAGCTGCTGCCCGCGCCGTGGGGCGCGTTCGGCCAGTTCCTCTCGCCGGGCGCCGGCGGCACCCTGGTGCGCTCGACGGCCTACTTCGACGGCAACGGCGGCGAGGCGGCACTGCTGGCGCTCGCCGGCTGGGTCGTCGTCGGTGTGCTGCTCTTCACGATCGGCGCCGTCCGGGCGAAGGTCAAGAGCGTGACCGGCGAGGAAGTGCGCGAGCCGGTTCCGGCCGCCGCGTAAGGACACGACGAATCGGCCTCGGTCCGCACGACGGGTCGGGGCCGTCGGCGTGTTCAGGGAAATCCTGTGGCGGTCCGCGCTCGCGTTGCGGGTGGTCACGACGGGAACGCCGCGGCCCGCGGCGCCGTCGATCGGGTTCGGCGAGGACCGGCGTTCCCGGCTTCGATGACGGGCTGCGCACCGCCTCGACGCCTTCGCGGGCTCGGTCGGGTGAGCGGGAGCCTTTTCCTGCTGGGTGGGCGGGGGTTCCCGCAGGAGTAAGGCAGAATTGGCTAGCCACCCCGCTCGAGCCGGGCCAATTTACGGCTCGCGAGCGTCGCCGAGAAGGAAGGCCACCGTGACCAACGCGCCAGGCTCGACCGCTCCGGAGTCGATCCGGAACTTCTGCATCATCGCGCACATCGACCACGGCAAGTCCACGCTGGCCGACCGCATGCTGCAGATCACCGAGGTCGTCGACGCCCGCCAGATGCGCGCGCAGTACCTCGACCGGATGGACATCGAGCGGGAACGCGGCATCACCGTGAAGTCCCAGGCCGTCCGCATGCCCTGGACCGCCCGTTCCGGCGCGGCCGAGGGCCAGGGGTTCGTGCTCAACATGATCGACACGCCCGGCCACGTCGACTTCACCTACGAGGTCTCGCGGTCCCTCGCCGCGTGCGAAGGCGCGATCCTCCTCGTGGACGCCGCGCAGGGCATCGAGGCGCAGACCCTCGCGAACCTCTACCTCGCGATGAGCAACGACCTCACGATCATCCCGGTGCTCAACAAGATCGACCTCCCCTCGGCCGACCCCGACCGGTACGCCGAGGAGATCGCCCACCTCATCGGCTGCGAGCCCGAGGACGTCTTCCGCGTCTCCGGCAAGACCGGCGTCGGCGTGGCCGAGCTGCTGGACGCCGTCGTCGCGCAGATCCCCGCCCCGGTCGGCGACGCCGACGCGCCCGCCCGCGCGATGATCTTCGACTCGGTCTACGACGTCTACCGCGGCGTCGTCACCTACATCCGCGTCATCGACGGCAAGCTCAACGCCCGCGACCGCATCCGCATGATGTCGACCCGCGCCGACCACGAGCTCCTCGAGATCGGCGTCATCAGCCCCGAGCCGGTCGTCTCGAAGGCCCTCAGCGTCGGCGAGGTCGGCTACCTCATCACCGGCGTGAAAGACGTGCGCCAGTCGAAGGTCGGCGACACCGTCACGCTGAACAAGAACCCGGCCACGCAGGCACTGCCCGGCTACACCGAGGCCAAGCCGATGGTCTACTCCGGGCTTTACCCGATCGACGGCTCCGACTACGGCAACCTCCGCGAAGCCCTCGACAAGCTGCAGCTCAACGACGCCGCGCTTCAGTACGAGCCCGAGACGTCCGCGGCGCTCGGCTTCGGCTTCCGCGTCGGCTTCCTCGGCCTGCTGCATCTGGAGATCATCCAGGAGCGACTCGAGCGCGAGTTCAACCTCGACCTGATCTCGACCGCGCCGAACGTGGTCTACCAGGTCGTCAAGGAGGACGGCGAGGAAGTCGAGGTCACCAACCCCTCGGAGTTCCCCGAAGGCAAGATCCACTCGATCACCGAGCCGATCGCCAAGGCCACCATCCTGGCCCCGAAGGAGTACATCGGGACGGTGATGGAGCTGTGCCAGACCAAGCGCGGCGTCCAGACCGGCATGGACTACCTCTCGACCGACCGGGTCGAGATCCGGTACACCCTGCCGCTGGCCGAGATCGTCTTCGACTTCTTCGACCAGCTCAAGTCGCGCACCAAGGGCTACGCCTCGCTCGACTACGACATCGAGGGCTCCCAGGAGTCCGAGCTCGTCAAGGTCGACATCCTGCTCCAGGGCGAGCGCGTGGACGCCTTCGCGGCGATCGTCCACAAGGACCAGGCCTACGCGTACGGCGTGCGCCTCTCCGAGCGGCTCAAGAAGCTCATCCCGCGCCAGCAGTTCGAGGTGCCCATCCAGGCCGCGATCGGCTCGCGCATCATCGCCCGCGAGACCATCCGCGCCCTGCGCAAGGACGTGCTCGCCAAGTGCTACGGCGGCGACATCTCCCGCAAGCGCAAGCTCCTCGAGAAGCAGAAGGAGGGCAAGAAGCGCATGAAGAACATCGGCCGCGTCGAAGTCCCCCAAGAGGCGTTCATCGCCGCGCTGCGGACCGACGAGGACTGAGGACGACGAACAAGGGGCGGAGCCGTGCGGCTCCGCCCCTTGTCGCTTGCGCTGCCTACATCTCGTTCGGGTAGCCCGGCGGCGTCTGCGGCGGCGCCGGGGGCTGCTGCGGGTAGCCCGGCGGCGGGCCCTGGTGCGGCGGCTTCGGCAGGTTGCCCGGCCGCGACTTCAGGTACTGCTCCACCTCGGGCTGCGTGACCAGGTAGAACGACAAGCCGACCGCCGCGAGCTTCGCGAGCGCCAGCAGTGAGCCGAGCGCGGCGTACCAGCCCAGGCCCCAGCCGCCGACGAACCCGCCGAGCGAGAAGAACCCGAGGACGCCCAGCCCGATGTACAGCGGCGTGCGCGGGTCCGCCGCGCCGAACGTGCCGAGCTTGTCCTTGGTGATGAAGTACGCGATCGCGACGGAGAGGGCGCCGATGACGAGGCCGAAGACGGCGCCGCCGACGATGTAGCCGGTGCCGTACCACCAGGGCGCGGTCGCGGAGGCGATGAGCGAGAACAGGAATACCAGCACCGTCGCGGCGGCATAGGCCCACAGCAATTGCGTGAGCTGATTGACCTTCTTGGGGCGGGAGAAGTTTTCCTTGATGCCCCATTCGGTGGCGAAGTCGCTTTGTCCGGGTTGCGGGCCGCCGTGCGGGGGCGGCGGGCCGGCGGGGCCGCCACCTGGGGCGGCGCCGTACGGATTCGATTCGGGCGGTTGCGGCGGATAGGTCATGATCGCTGCTCCGGGCAAAGAGAAGGGCGTGCTTTCACTGCTCACTGTAGCCTTTCCGCGCCAGCCCCGGGGTCCGGCGATTCCTGTGCATTTCAGTGGCGGATATGGCAATCAGCGCAATATTGAACGCCATTCGAAAGAACCCGAATCGATCACGGTGGAGAAAAAAAGGGGGGCGGCCCCGGCGAACCGGGGCCGCCCGCGGCGGGAGGATCTAGTCCAGGCTGTCGTCGGCGTTCTCGTCCGAGCCGGCGAACGGGCTCGTGTTCGTCGACATGTTGGCGGTGTCCACGGGGCGGTCGTAGGTCTGGTGGAGGGCCCGCTCGCGGTCGGCGATCGTGTAGGACCGGCGCGTGTAGACGGGCGCGTCCTGCACGGTGACCTGCGGGACGACCTTGAAGTCCACGTTCATCTCGTCCGGCTTGATGACCGTCTCGACGTAGCCGCGCTGGGCGTTGCGGAACTTGATGTGCGGGTTGATCTTCAGGGCCGCGTTGTCCTCGGGGACGGAGTCGACGCCGTTGCCGCCCGAGGTGATCGACGTGGCGACGAGCTCGACGCCGACGGACTCGCCGTCGATGTCGGGGAAGCCGGTGAGGATCTCGCCGGCCCAGTGGGTGTGCACGTCGCCGGTGAGGACCACCGGGTTGCGCACGCCGGCCTCGACCCAGCCGTCGATGATGCGCTGGCGCGAGGCGGCGTACCCGTCCCAGCCGTCCATGCTGGTGCGCAGCACGTCCGCGGCGGCGGTGTTGTCGCGCTGGGTGAAGAACACCTGTTGGCCGAGGATGTCCCAGCGGGCCCGCGACTCGTGGAAGCCGTCGATCAGCCACTCCTCCTGGGCCTCGCCGGTGATGGTCCGCGATTCGTCCCACGCGTCCGCGCAGTTGGACTGGGTGCCGTCGCCGCAGGCCTGGTCGTCGCGGTACTGGCGGGTGTCCATCATGTGGAAGTTCGCGAGGCGGCCCCAGCGGACGCGGCGGTAGAGCTGCATGTCGATGCCCTCGGGCACGGAGGAGCGGCGCAGCGGCATGTTCTCCCAGTACGCCTGGAAGGCGGCGGCGCGGCGGACGAGGAAGTCGGCGGTGTTCGGGGTGTCCGAGCCGGCCTCGGGGATTTCATCGGCCCAGTTGTTCTCGGTCTCGTGGTCGTCCCAGACGACCAGCCAGGGCGCGACGGCGTGCGCGAGCTGCAGGTCCGGGTCGGCCTTGTACTGGGCGTGGCGCTGGCGGTAGGTCGCGAGCGTGACGGTCTCGGGCCCTTCGTGGTCGCGCACGTTGCCGTCGGGGGAGTTGTAGACCTTGGCCTTGTACTCGTACTGGTAGTCGCCGAGGTGGAGGATGAGGTCCGGGTTGGACTCGGCCATGTGCCGGTACGCGGTGAAGTACCCGTGCTCGTACTGGGAGCAGGACGCGAAGGCCATGCGCAGTTCCTCGGGCATGGCGTTGCGCGGCGGGGCGGTGACGGTGCGGCCGATCGGGGAGGTCCACTTGCCGGTCTTGAACCGGTAGTAGTACTCGTGGCCGGGGCGCAGGCCCTCGACCTCGATGTGGACGCTGTAGCCGATCTCGGCGGCGGTCTGGGCCTCGCCGTGGGCGACGCGGTGGCGGAAGCGCTCGTCGCGGGCGATCTCCCACTCGACGTCGAAGGCGCCGTTCGGCATGCCGCCCATGCCGTCCTCGGCGAGGGGGTTCACGGCGAGGCGGGTCCAGAGGACCACGCCGTCGGGCTCGGGATCGCCGGAGGCGACGCCGAGGGTGAACGGGTCGGCTTCGAGCGTGGGGTGCGTGTTCGATTGTGCCCAGCCGGCCGTCGGGACCGCTACGGCGGCACCGGCGGCGGAGGAGGCGAGCAGGATTCGGCGCGACAGGCGCATATGGACCTCGCTTCGGGGGAGTTGCGCGGGTTTGTGACCCGTACAGCCCAACAAGCGAGCGTGGATGCGCCGGAACCGTCGGTGGTCGCGCCGGTGAACCGGCGCGGAACTCTAGGGCGTGCGGAAGCGATTACTCGGGGGCCGCGAAGGTGATGATCACGGCCGTCGAATCCGCGACCTCCACGACCTGCGCCTCGCCGTCCTCTTCGGAGCCCGGTTCCGACCAGGCCTCTTCCCCTGGGGTCCAGACTTTTCCGTTGTAGGAGACGGACGCGATCCGGTGGTCGTACGCCCTGGCTACCGCCCAGGCAGCCCGATTCCAGCCTTCGGCTGCGCCGTCGGCCTCGATGACGATCCTGGATTCTTCCACATTGGACACATCGGCGCCCCACTGGTAGGCATAGGCGTCCGCGAGCGAGGCCGCGTCCGTCGCCGGCTCGTCCGCGCTCCCCGAGATGCACGCGAGCCCGGTCTCCTCGCCGCCCGCGAAGGCGTCCGCGATGACCTGCGCGTCGCTCTCCCACTGCTCGTACAGCTCGGGGTAGGCGCTGACCTGCACGGCCTGGGCCGCCTCGGCGAGGCGCATGTCCTCCCAGCCGTCGGTGCGGTCGAGCTTCTCGTAGAACTTGTAGGAGGCGTAGACCGGGTCCATGAGCTCCTCCTCGGAGCCCCAGCCCATGCTCGGGCGCTGCTGGAACAGCCCGAGCGAGTCGTCGTGCCCGTAGTTCACGTTCACGAGCTCGGACTCCTGCATGGCCGTGGTGATCGCCACGGCCACCGCCTGCTCGCCGAAGCCGTCCCGGATGCCCACCGCCGCGATCGTGGCCGCGTTCGCGGCCTGCTCGGCGCTCAGGTGCACCTCGCCGCCGCCGCCGAGGTAGCAGCCGGTCTTGCTGGGGCGCAGGGCGTCCCGGGCGTCATCGGTGCAGGCGGTGAGGCCCGCGAGCAGCAACAGGCAGGTCAGAGCGGGGAGTGCGCGCAACTGGTGACTCCGATCAGGTCGGTCGGCGGCTGATCAGCCTACCCAAGACGGAGGACGCTTCTCAAGGAACGAACGGGTGCCTTCCCTGCCCTCTTCGGAGAAGAAGTATTCAGCCGTCACGGCAGCCGCCCTGCGCAACTCGCCGCGCAGGTCCGGTGTGGCGGTGAGCACTTTGATCCCCGCTTGGGCGGAAGGCCCGCCCGCGACCAGGCTCTCGACCGTCGCGGCCTGCTGGTGCTCGAACGACTCCGGAGCGACGGCGGTGGTCACGAGCCCCCAGGAGCAGGCGATCACCGCGTCGAACGACTCCCCGGTGAGGAACAGGCGCCGCATCAGGCCCGGACCGAGCTTCCGCGCCACCACCGGCGCGATCACCGCCGGAACCACACCCAGCCTGACCTCGCTGAACGCCATCGGCGCGCGGTACTCGGCGATCACCAGGTCCGCCGCCGCCAGCAGGCCCATCCCGCCGCCCTTCGCGCCGCCCCTCGCGGCGGCCACCACCGGCTTCGGCGCCTCGCAGAGGTCCGCGAGCAGTTCCGCGAGGTGCGCGGCCGGAAGGTCCTCGAGCCGCGTCGCCGCGACCGACTCCTTCAAGTCGGCGCCCGCGCAGAACACCGGCCCGGTGTGGTCGATCACGATGACCCGCACCTCCGGGTCGGCCACCGCCTTGGCGAGGGCTTCGCGCAGTTCGCCGATCATGCGAACCGAGAGCGCGTTCCGCCGTTCGGGGGCGTCGAGGGTAATCGAAGCCACGATCCGGTCCGGCCGGTACCTGATGAGAGCGTCATTGCTGTCCACGCCAGTACCGTAGTGGGCGTGTCCACCGCTTCGCCAGTAGCCGACCCGAATTCGCCCGCCGCCGCCATCGCGACGGCGGCCGCCGACCCCTCGGTCGGCGAGGCCGGCTTCGGGTTCTACGTGCACGTCCCGTTCTGCGTCTCGCGCTGCGGCTACTGCGACTTCAACACGTACACCGCCTCCGAACTGGGCGCCGGGGTCTCGCGGGACACGTACGCGTCGATCGTCCGCGCCGAGATCCGCGACGCCGCCTCACGGTTCGCGGAGCGCAGCGCAGCGAACGATGGGCGCAGCGGTAAGCGCCCCAAGGTCGACACCGTGTTCTTCGGCGGCGGCACCCCCACCCTGCTCTCCGCCGCGGACCTCTCCTCGATCCTCGCCGAGATCGACGGGACCTTCGGCCTCGCCGACGGCTACGAGGCCACCACCGAGGCCAACCCCGAATCCGTGGACGCCGACTACCTCGCCGAACTCCACGACGGCGGCTTCACCCGGCTCTCGGTCGGCATGCAGTCCACCGCGTCCCACGTGCTCAAGATCCTCGACCGCGAGCACTCCCCGCAGAAGGCCCTCGACGCGGTCGCCTACGCCCGCAAGGCCGGATTCGAGCACGTGAGCCTCGACCTCATCTACGGCACGCCCGGCGAGACCGCCTCCGACTTCGGGGCGAGCCTCCACGCGGCCGTGGACGCCGGCGTCGACCACGTCTCGGCGTACGCGCTCATCGTCGAGGACGGCACCGCGCTGGCCCGCCGCATCCGTTCCGGGCAGGTGCCGCAGCCCTCCGACGACGTGGCCGCCGACCGCTACCTCGCCGCCGAGGCCGTCCTCGCCGACGCCGGCTTCCACTGGTACGAGGTGTCCAACTGGGCCACCACCGAAGCCGCCCGATGCCGCCACAACCTCCTCTACTGGGAGGGCGGCCACTGGTGGGGCGCCGGCCCGGGCGCGCACTCGCACCTGCCGGGCGTGCGCTGGTGGAACCACAAGCACCCCTCGACCTACGGCGCGGCGCTCGCTGAGGGCCTGCCCGCGGCCGGGCACGAGGTCCTCACGAGTGATGACCAGTACCTCGAGCGGATCCTGCTGCGCACCCGGCTGGCGAGCGGACTGCCGCTATCGTTGCTGCGTCCGACCGGTACGGCGGCCGCGGAACGCGCGGCGGCCGACGGACTCGCCGTCATCGCGGACGGCCGCCTCCAGCTCACGCTGCGCGGTCGGCTCCTCGCGGACGCGGTCGTGAGAGACCTCACCTCCTGACGGCGTTCCGGCCGGTCACCGTTAGATTCGTGAAGACGTAACGCATTCGCTCACCGTGCTCGCCCCGCGCGCCTCCCCCTAGAGGCCGGGCGACCCCGCACGGACCCCCCAATACGAAACCACCCGGAGCCCGCCACCCATGCGCACCGCAACACCCACCCTCGCCCGCCGCGGCCTGCTCGTCGCCTCCGCCGCCGGCCTCGCCGCCGTCGCCGCCTGCAGCGAAGAGGAACCGCCCCCGGCGGTCGAGGACGAAGGCGGCCAGGGCGCCGAGGAGCCCACCTCGGCCGAGCCCTCGCCCGAGCCCCGCGAGATCACCATCACGCACGTGGGCGACACCATGCCCGGCTCCTACCCGAACCAGATGGCCTCGGACGACGGCGCGAGCTTCTTCGACGGCGTCAAGGACGTCCTCACCGGCGACGTCGTCATCGCCAACATGGAAGGCGCCCTCTCCACCCTCGAGTTCGACAAGTGCGGCGGCGGCGAGTGCACCTACTTCCGCCTCCCGGGCGAGTACGCGCAGGTCTTCGCCGACGCCGGCTTCCACGTCCTCAACCAGGCCAACAACCACGGCTGGGACGCCGGCCCCGACGGCGCCACCGAGACCCAGGAGGCCATCCGCGCCGCCGGCATGGAGGTCTGCGGCATCAAGGACGAAGTGGCCCTCGTCGAGACCGAGAGCGGCCTCACCGTCGGCCTCGTCGGCTTCGCGCCGTACACCTTCTACACCGACAGCCGCGACCTCGACGCCGTCGCCGCGCTCGTCGCCTCCGCCAAGGAACAGGCCGATATCGTCATCGCCACCGCCCACCTCGGCGCCGAGGGCACCGACTACCGGCACGTCCCCGAAGGCGTCGAGAACTACCTCGGCGAGGACCGCGGCGACACCCGCGGCTTCGCCCACACCTGCATCGACAACGGCGCGGACCTCGTCGTCGGCCACGGCCCGCACGTGCTGCGCGGCATGGAGGTCTACAACGGCAAGCTCATCTGCTACTCCCTCGGGAACTTCGGCGGCGGCCAGAACCTCTTCTCCACCGACGGCCCCCTCGGCCGCTCCGCAGTGCTCTCGGTCACTCTCCGCGAGGACGGCACCATCGTCACCGCCAAGATGACCGCGACCCGCATGGACGGCGACGGCTACCCGCAGCTCGACGACGAGAACGGCGCCTACGACGACCTCAACGAGCTCGCCGAGGACTTCGGGGACGACGCGGCCACCGTTGGCGACGACGGCGTGCTCGTCCTCCCCTCTGCCTGACGGCACACGTAGACTGGCACTCCCGGACCGGGAGTGCCAGACTTGAGTCCGGCCGACTGAACCCCGCGGGTTCGGTCCGGGACACACCGAACGGTCGAACGACCGGCGAAGACGGAGGGGACGTGGCGGCGATGGACGATCGCAAACTCGAAGTGCTGCGCGCCATCGTCGAGGACTACGTGGCCACCCAGGAGCCCGTCGGCTCCAAAGCGGTCTCCCAGCGCCACTCCCTCGGCGTCTCGGCCGCGACCGTCCGCAACGACATGGCCTACCTCGAAGAGGCCGGCTACATCCAGCAGCCCCACACCTCCGCCGGGCGCATCCCCACCGCGAAGGGCTACCGGCTCTTCGTGGACCGCCTCGGCAAGATCAAGCCGCTCTCGGCCGCCGAGCGCCGCGCCGTGCACCGCTTCCTCTCCGAGGCCATCGACCTCGACGACGTCGTCACCCGGACCGTGCGGCTGCTCGCCCAGCTCACCCACCAGGTCGCGGTCGTCCAGTACCCGAGTCTCAACCGTTCCTCAGTGCGCCACCTCGAACTCGTGTCGCTCACGCCCACAAGGCTCATGGTCGTCATGATCACCGACACCGGCCGCGTCGAGCAGCGCTATGTGGAGATGCCCGCCGAGCTCAGCGAGGACGACGTCCTCGAACTGCGCCGCCTCGTCAACGAACAGCTCCAAGGGAAGCCGCTCGCCGACGCGCCGCGCATCATCGCGGACCTCGCCGGGCTCGCCCGCCCCGAGCTGCACCCCACCGCCTCGGCGCTGGCGCGCGTGCTCCTGGAGACCGTGGTCGCGCGCACCGAGGAGCGCGTCGCCGTCGCGGGCGCCGCGAACCTGACGCGCCCCGGGAACTTCTTCGCCGGGTCCCTGCGGCCCATCCTCGAAGCCCTCGAGGAGGAGGTCGTGCTCATGCAGCTGCTGGGCCGAGCCGACTCCAACGCGCTCCTCACCGTGCGCATCGGCGACGAGAACAACCTGGACGACTTCCGCGAGACCACCGTGGTCACCGCCGGATACGGACCGGGTTCGGTGGTCGGCCACATGGGCGTCCTCGGACCCACCCGCATGGACTACCCGGGCACGATCGCGGCCGTCCGCGCCGTCGCCCGGTACGTGTCCGAGATTTTGGAACAGAACCGCTGACAGGACAGAGCGCACGTGGCTAAGGACTACTACGGCATTCTCGGCGTCGACCGGAACGCCGCCGACGACGAACTCAAGAAGGCGTACCGGAAGCTGGCGCGCAAGTACCACCCCGACGTCAGCGACGAGCCGGACGCGCAAGAGCGCCTGCAGGAGATCAACGCCGCCTTCGAAGTCCTCATGGACCCGCAGAAGCGCGCCATCGTGGACGCCGGAGGCGACCCGTTCTCCCGCACCGCGGGCGCCGGCAGCGGCGCCCCCTTCATGGGCTTCGAGGACATCATGGACGCCTTCTTCGGCGGCTCCATGGGCGGCTTCGGCCGCCGCGGCCCGCGCTCGCGCACCCGCCCCGGCAACGACGCGCTCCTGCGCCTCGACCTCGACCTCGAGGAGGTCGCGTTCGGCACCGAGTCGACCCTCACCGTGGACACCGCGATCATCTGCGACTCCTGCGAGGGCACCTGCACCGAAGGCGACGCCGAACCCCAGACCTGCTCCACCTGCAACGGCTCCGGCGAGGTCCAGGTCGTGCAGCGCACGATCCTCGGCCAGGTCCGCACCGCGCGCCCCTGCTCGGCCTGCTCCGGCTACGGCACGATCATCACCGACCCCTGCCGCAAGTGCGGCGGCGAAGGCCGCGTCCGCTCCCGGCGGCGCATCACCGTCAAGGTCCCCGCGGGCGTCGAGGACGGCATGCGCATCCGCCTCTCCGGCGAAGGCGAGGTCGGCCCCGGCGGCGGCCCTGCCGGCGACCTCTACGTCGAGGTCCACGAGAAGCCCCACGAGGTCTTCACCCGCGAAGGCTCCGACCTGCGCTGCCGCGTCCGCGTCCCCATGACCCAGGCGGCGCTCGGCACCAAGCTCAACATCCACACCCTGGACGACCAGGTCGAGGTCGAAGTCGCCTCCGGCACCCAGCCCGGCACGATCAAGAAGGTCCGCGGCCACGGCGTCCCCCGCCTCCGCGGCGGCGGCACCCGCGGCGACCTCTACGTCGAACTCGACGTGCGCACCCCCACCAAGATCGACGCCGAGCAGGAAGAACTCCTCAAGAAGCTCGCCAGCCTCCGCGACGAGGAGATCAAAGAGGTCAAAGGCGGCAGCGGTTTTTTTAGCCGCATGCGCGACGCCTTCAACGGCCACGCGTAGCGGGGCCTTTGAACGGGAAGCGCAGCACGGCCACGCGTAGCGGGGCCTTTGAACGGGAAGCGCAGCACGGCCACGCGTAGCGCACCGAGGACACTGACGGGCCCCGCTTCCCCGCCGCGAACCGCGGCCGGGAAGCGGGGCTCCGCTACACTCCGGGCCCGTGACCAGCCTCCACCCCAGCAGCCTCCTGTGCCTCGCGGTCGTCCTCGTCGCGGGCGTCGTCGCCCTCGTCATCGCCCTGCGGCTGCGCTCCCGCCGCGCCCCGCGCGGACCCCGCCTCGACGTGCCCGCCCCCGCCGGCGGCCCGCAGATCGGCGAACGCTGGATGGCCGACGTGCCCTTCGAGGACGAGTCGCGCCGCTCCAAGCGCCGACCCTGCCTCGTCATCGGTCACTCCGGGCGCGGCTACTGGGTCCTCAAATGCACCACCCAGGCGCCCCGCGAAGCCGAATGGCGCGTCCCCGTGACCGCCGACCGCTGGGACCCGGACGCCGACCGCGACGGCTACGTCGACCTCGTCCCGTACCACCTCCCCAAGGCTCGCTTCGCGCACGCGTTCGGCCGCATCGCCGACCGCCGCCTCTACCGCGACATCACCGGCCGCCTCCGGTGGGAACGCGCCGTCGACTTCGTGCGCTGACCCCCGACTAAGCTGGCCCGGTCACCGATCCGCGACCGAACAGGAACCTTGTGAGCGACCCGGTCTTCCTCGTCGACGCCGTCCCCGCCGCCGACGGCTTCGTTCTCGACGGCCCCGAAGGGCACCACGCCGCCGACGTCCAGCGCCTCCAGCCCGGCGAGACGCTGCTGCTCACCGACGGCCGCGGCGAGGTCGCCTCCGCGCGCGTCACCCACGCCGAACGCGGGTCCCTGCGCCTCGACATCCTCGAACGCCGCACCGTCGCCGCCCCCGACCCGAAGCTCACCGTCGTCCAGGCCCTCCCCAAGGGCGACCGCGGCGAACGCGCCGTCCAGATGCTCACCGAGATCGGCGTCGACGAAGTGATCCCCTGGGCCGCTTCGCGCTCCATCGTCCAGTGGAAGGGCCCGCGCGGCGACAAGGCCCGCGCCAAGTGGACCGCCACCGCCCGCGAAGCCTCGAAACAAGCCCGGCGGCCCCACCTCGCGCACGTCGCCGAGCTCCACACCACCAAGCAGCTCGTCGCCCGCCTCCGGAACGCGAGCCGGGTCCTCGTCCTCCACGAAGAGGCCGACTCGCCGCTCTCGCAGGTCGACCTCCCCGCGACCGGCGAGATCGTGATCGTCATCGGCCCCGAAGGCTCCATCAGCCCCGACGAGCTGGACGCCCTCAAAGAGTTCGGCGAACCGATCCGCCTCGGCGACACCGTCCTGCGCACCTCCACCGCCGGCCCCGCCGCACTGGCGGTGCTTCAGGCCCGACTCGGCCGCTGGTGACTAGGATTCCGGGCATGACCGACACCGACTGCATCTTCTGCAAGATCGTCGCCGGGGACATCCCCTCCACGAAGGTCCTCGAGACCGACCGCGTGCTCGCCTTCCGCGACCTCCACCCGAAGGCCCCCACGCACGTCCTGGTGATCCCCAAGGAGCACTACCGCGACACGGCCGCGCTGGCCGCCGCCGACCCGGAGCTCGCCGGCGCGGTCCTGCACGCGGCCGCCGAGGTCGCGGCCGCGGAGGGCGTCGCCGAGGACGGCTGGCGCCTGCTCGCCAACACGGGCGCGAACGGCGGCCAGGAAGTGTTCCACGTCCACTTCCACGTCTTCGGCGGAAAACCGCTCGGACGGATGCTTTCGAGCTGAAATCACACCGCGTCCGCGATTACTCGTTGTCGTGTGTCGCAGGCGGCAACTACCATTGAGGCATGTCGAACAGCGGCCTGAAGGCCGCTGCAAGTCTCACTTTGGGAAGCAGGTGGCGAACAGCCCTCCGCGGGCGAAGCCTATGACCGACCGCTCTGACAACGGCCAGCGAAACTCGACGATCACGTCCACGATCACCGTCGGAGACCAGAGCTCGCTCATGGCACTGCTGGGCCGCGCCGACGAGAACCTCCGCTACATCGAACGCCGCAACCCCGGCGTCGACCTCCACGTACGCGGGGACACCATCACTCTCACCGGACTCAACGGCGCCCTGCACGCCGCGGAACGACTCGTGAAGGAGCTGCTCGCCTTGGTCGAGAACGGCGAGAGCGTCGACCCGGACATGATCCGGCGCACCGAGAACATGCTCAAGGCCGCCCCCGGCGAGCGGCCCGTCGATGTCCTGACGCAGAACATCGTCTCCAAGCGCGGCAAGGCGATCCGCCCCAAGACGCTCGGCCAGAAGCACTATGTGGAGGCGATCGACAACAACACGATCGTCTTCGGCATCGGCCCGGCCGGTACCGGCAAGACCTACCTCGCCATGGCCAAGGCCGTGCAGGCGCTGCAGGCCAAGGAGATCAACCGGATCATCCTGACCCGCCCCGCCGTCGAGGCCGGGGAGAAGCTCGGCTTCCTGCCGGGCACGCTCTTCGAGAAGATCGACCCGTATCTGCGACCGCTCTACGACGCGCTCCACGACATGATCGACCCCACGTCGATCCCGAAGCTCATGGAAGCCGGCACGATCGAGGTCGCGCCCCTGGCTTTCATGAGGGGTAGGACGCTGAATGACTCCTTCATCATTCTCGACGAGGCGCAGAACACCACGCCCGAGCAGATGAAGATGTTCCTGACGCGGCTCGGTTTCGGCTCGAAGATCGTCGTCACGGGCGACATCACCCAGGTCGACCTGCCGAACAACGCCACCTCCGGGCTGCGCGTCGTCCGCGACATCCTCGAAGGCGTCGAGGACGTGCACTTCGCCACCCTCCGGGCGGAAGATGTCGTCAGGCACCAGCTCGTCAGCGATATCGTGAACGCCTACGAGAAGTGGGACGCCCGCACCGGCGACCCCGCCAAGAAGGGGCAACGAGGAAACCGTGGGCATCGAGATCATCAATGAGTCAGGGCGAGCAGTCGACGAGTCGGGCATCCGTGCCGTCTCCGACTTCGCCCTCCACGAGATGGGCGTGAACCCGCTCGCCGAACTCTCGATCCTCGTCGTCGACATCGAGCACATGACGGAGCTCAACAAGCGCTGGATGGGCGGCACGGGTCCCACGGACGTCCTCTCGTTCCCGATGGACGACGCCATGCCCGGCCGCCCCGACTCCTCCGAGCCGGGCACGCCGATCCTCGGCGACCTCGTGCTCTCGCCCGAGGTGGCCGAGGCCCAGGCCAAGGAGGCCGGGCACTCCACCGCGGACGAGATGCACATGCTCACCGTCCACGGGGTGCTCCACATCCTCGGCTACGACCACGCCGAGCCCGAGCAGGCCAAGGAGATGTTCGGCCTGCAGAACCGGCTGCTCGACGCCTGGCGGGCCAAACGCGACGCCGCAGCGGAGAGTTAGGCCCGCATGATCCCGTATTCGCTCCTGGCCACGGCGGTCGCGCTGACCGTCGTGGCCGGGGCCGCGGCCATGGTCGACTCGGCCCTCACGGCCGTCTCGCCCGCCCGCGCCGCCGAGCTCGCCGAGCAGCGTCAGCGGGGCGCGGAAGCCCTCGTGAAGATCATCGAGGACCTGCCGCGCCACCTCAACCTGCTCATCCTGCTGCGCCTGGCCTGCGAGGCCGCCGCGATCGCGATAGTCGCCGTCGTGGCCTTCGACTCCTGGCAGGACTCGTGGCTCGCGGTGGGCATCTCCGCCGCGATCATGACCGTCGTGTCGTTCGTCGCCATCGGCGTCGGCCCGCGCACGCTCGGCCGCCAGCACGCCTACCCGATCGCGCTCGCCGTCTCCGGGCCCGTGGCCCTGCTCGGCAAGGCCCTCGGCCCGTTCGCGAAGGTGCTCATCCTCGTCGGCAACGCGGTCACGCCCGGCAAGGGCTTCCGCGAAGGCCCGTTCGCGACCTCGGAGATCGAGATCCGCGAGATGGTCGACGCCGCCGAGGCCCAGGGCACCGTGGACCACGAGGAGCGCGACATGATCGCCTCCGTGTTCGCCTTGGGCGACACCGTGGCCCGCGAGGTCATGGTGCCGCGCACCGCGATGGTGTGGGTCCCCGCGGACATGCACGCGGACGAGGCCGAGCAGGTCGCGCTCCGCTCCGGCTTCTCGCGCATCCCGGTCGTGGGGGAGGACCTCGACGACGTGCGCGGCGTGGTCTACCTCAAGGACCTCGTGCGCCTCGACGACCGCGTCAACCCGCACGTCAGCGAGGTCATGCGCGCGGTGTCGTTCGTCCCGGACTCGAAGCCGGTCGACGACCTGCTGCGCGAGATGCAGACCGCCCGCATCCACATCGCCACGGTCGTGGACGAGTACGGCGGCACCGCCGGGCTCATCACCATCGAGGACATCCTCGAGGAGATCGTCGGCGAGATCACCGACGAGTACGACAACGAGCTCCCCCCGGTGGCCTGGCTCGACGACCGCACCGCGCGCGTCACCGCCCGGCTCTCCGTGCAGGACCTGGAAGAGCTGTTCGACGTCGACCTGCCCGAACTCGACGTCGACACCGTCGCCGGACTGCTCGCCGCCGAACTCGGGAAGGTCCCGCTCGCGGGCGACCGGGCCCGGCTGGGCGGACTCGAGCTGACCGCTGAAGGTACCGTTGGCCGCCGCAACCGCATCGAGACGGTCCGCGTCGCGCGCCTGCCCGAGGCCGGCGACGCCCCTGCGGCCGCCGAGAACGATGAGAGGCACAAGATCAATGTCTGACCTTCACGTCGACGCGCTCGACGCCGAGGACGCGAAACTCGCCACGCTGGCCCGCGGGGCCGCGGGGCGCGTCCAGCAGCCCACCGGCGCGGCCGTGCGCGACGGCATCGGCCGCACCTACGCCTCGGCGGCCGTCGACCTCCCCTCACTGCGACTCACCGCCCTCCAGGCGGCGGTGGCGCAGGCCTACGCGGCCGGCGCCGACAAGCTTGAGGCCGCGGTGCTCTTCGGCACCGCGTCCGACGAGGACGGCCTCCAGGCCGCCCGGGAGATCAGTGCCGACCTCACCGTCTGGTCGGTCATTCGCAAAGAGGTGACCCGTCTTGCCTAGCAATGACTTCCGTGCAGGTTTCGCCTGCTTCGTGGGGCGCCCCAACGCGGGCAAGTCCACCCTGACGAACGCGATCATGGGCCAGAAGATCGCGATCACCTCCAAGCGCCCGCAGACCACGCGCCACGTGGTCCGCGCGATCCTCCACCGCCCGGACTCGCAGCTCATCCTGGTGGACACGCCCGGCCTGCACCGCCCGCGCACGCTGCTCGGCGAGCGGCTGAACGACCTCGTCCGCCAGACCTGGTCCGAAGTCGACGTCATCGGCCTGTGCCTGCCGGCCAACGAGAAGCCCGGCCCGGGCGACAAGTTCATCGCCGGCGAGATCGCCAACCTCAACGCGAAGGTCGTCGCGGTCGTCACCAAGATCGACCTCGTCTCCAAGGACGCCCTCGTGCGCCACCTGACGAACGTCGCCGCCCTCGCGGACTTCGCGGACATCGTCCCGGTCTCGGCCAAGACCGGCGACAACCTCGACGAGCTCGTGGGCGTCCTCTCGGACAAACTGCCCGAGTCCCCCCAGCTCTACCCGGACGGGATGATCACCGAGGAGCCCGAGCGGGTCATGATGGCCGAGCTCATTCGCGAGGCCGCCCTCGAAGGCGTCCGCGACGAGCTGCCCCACTCCCTCGCCGTCGTCATCGAGGACGTCGAGGACGAGGACTCCGACGGCGGCCCCCGCAAGAAGATCTGGGCCGAGATCTACGTCGAGCGCGACAGCCAGAAGGGCATCATCATCGGCAAGGGCGGCGAACGCCTCAAGCGCGTCGGCACCAAGGCCCGCAAGGGCATCGCCCAGCTCATCGACAGCCGTGTCTACCTCGACCTCCACGTGCGCGTCGCCAAGGACTGGCAGCGCGACCCGAAGATGCTCGAACGCCTCGGCTTCTGACCGACATCGCGAACGGCCCGGCCTCCCATTCGCGGGAAGCCGGGCCGTTCGCATTCCCCATTCCCGAGAAACACCAGGTGAACGCGCGGTGACTGCGCTCACGGACCCCGCTGTGGCAGCACCGGAATGGGATCATGTACTCTTTAACTACCGACGCGGGATAGAGCAGCTCGGTAGCTCGCCAGGCTCATAACCTGGAGGTCGGTGGTTCAAATCCGCCTCCCGCTACTGGATGAAAAACCCGGTTTCCTCGAAAGAGGGAACCGGGTTTTTCTGTGTTTCCTGATAGGCGTGAATGGTGTCTCGTGGTCAGTGCGCTGTTTTGGTGGCGTCGTCGTTCCTTGTGGCCATGAGGGACGGTCCTGATGTGGCGAGGGACCAGAGGGCCAGGGTGGCGAGTGCGATGAGGACGACCGACCAGCCGGGTTCGATCGGGAGCCAGAGGAAGTTCGCCAGGAGCGAGGCGGCCGCGAGGGCCAGGCCCAGGAGGCGGGCCAGGGCGTTGGCGCGGAGGACGCCGATGCCGACCGCGATGGCGAGGACGCCGATGATGAGGTGGACGAGGCCCCAGGCGCCGATGCTGAATCCGAAGTCGTAGCCGGGCGGGGCGGTGAAGTAGCCGCCGGTCGAGAGGGCCGCGATGCCTTGGACGGCTTGGACGAGGCCGCCGAGCATGAGCAGGAGCGCTCCGGGCAGGGCCCGTTTGGTGCTGATCGTCGATGACATCGCTTCCCCCGATCCGAATGCGGCTGATTCGATCATCGTCGCGTGGAGGGCCGCGTGTCCGCGGGTTGGCGAATGCGGGCGGTTCGGGAAATCGGCCGGGGCAGGTTCGGGTTCCGTGTAGCGTCCGGAATCGCGGGCGTGTTCGCCGCGTTCAACCTGCGCACGATGGGAGTGCCACGATGATTCGACGAGCCGGACGACCGGGACTGCTCGGCACGATGGCCCGGACCGCGGTCGTCGCGGGTACGGCCGGGGCCGTGAACCGCGGGATGAACCGCGCCGCGGAGAACCGGGCGCAGACGCAGGCCGACGCGGAGGCTTACCGCCAGCAGCAGACCGCACCGCCGCCCGCCGCCGCCCCTGCGGGCGGGGACGACATGATCGCGAAGCTGAACCAGCTCGGCCAGTTGCACGCCTCGGGCGTGCTCTCCGACGACGAGTTCGCCGCCGCCAAAGCGAAGCTCCTGGCCTGAGCGGGAGCCGGCCATGCGGTTCATCGTCCACACCCTGGTCACGGCCGCGGCGCTCGCGCTCGTCGCGCTGTTGTTGAGCGGGAGATCGACGGGTGCTGGCCCGCCTCCTGGGGTGCGCTGCTCGTGAGCATCGGGCATCGGCCCGGCCTTCCCCGATCGCAAGGCCTCCTGGCCTCACGCCAGGAACGTTGAGGTCGCATTCGTGCCAGCATTCGCGGTGGTCTGCGGGTGGAGTTGAGCGGCACTGTTCGCCGCTCTCAGACGGGACCTCCGCCCATGACCACTGCAACCCTGCCCGCTTCCGACGCTCGTCTACGAGGTTCTTGGCCTGCCGTGGCCGCCGTGATGGCGGGGATCTTCGTCATCGTCACGACGGAGATCCTGCCGATCGGGCTGCTGACCTCGATCGGCGCGGATTTCGCGATCTCGGACGGCATGGCCGGGCTCATGATGACCATGCCCGGGTTCCTGGCCGCGGTGGCCGCGCCGCTGGTCACCGTAGCGACCGCGCGGTTCGACCGGCGCCTGATGCTCTGCCTGCTCATCCTCCTGCTGGCCGTCGCCAATGTGCTTGCGGCCGTTGCCGAGACCTACTGGCTGCTGCTGGCCTCGCGCGTGCTGGTCGGGGTGGTCATCGGCGGGTTCTGGTCGATCGGCGCCGGGCTCGCGGACCGGTTGGTGCCCGCGGCGTCGGTGGGCCGGGCGACGGCCGTGATCTTCTCCGCCGTCCCGCTCGGGTCCGTGCTCGGCGTTCCGGCCGGGACGCTCATCGGGGACCTCGCCGGGTGGCGCACCGCGTTCGTCGTGCTCGGGGCGTTGAGCGCCTTGGTGCTCGCCGCGCTGGCGTTCACGCTGCCCCGTCTGCCCGCGCAGGTCGCCACGCGGCCCAGCGTCCTCCTGGGGCTGCTGCGGGGCGTCGACACGCGGTTCGCCCTGGCGGCGACGTTCCTGATCGTCCTGGCGCACTTCGGGGCCTACACGTACGTCACGCCGTTTCTCGAGCAGGTGACGGGCGCGGGTCCGGCCACGGTCACCGTGGTGCTCTTGGCCTATGGCGCGGCCGGGATCGCGGGGAACCTGGTGTTGGGCGGCCTGGTCGTGCGGTTCCCTCGCGGCGCGTTCGCTTTGGCGGCGTTGGCGATCGGTGTCGCGACGCTGCTCTTGCCGGTGCTCGG
The DNA here is from genome assembly GCF_027622945.1 of Glycomyces lechevalierae. GTDB lineage: Bacteria > Actinomycetota > Actinomycetes > Mycobacteriales > Micromonosporaceae > Glycomyces > Glycomyces rutgersensis. The sequence goes on from NZ_JAPZVQ010000003.1 coordinate 31,154, forward strand.
GCACGGGCTCGCCGGGGCGGTCGTGCTGCTCGTGGTCTGGGGCGCGGCGTACGGCGGGGTGCCGGTCTGCTCGCAGACCTGGTTCGCGAACGCCGCGCCGGGCGCCCGGGAAGCGGCGTCAGTGCTGTTCACGGCCTCGTTCCAGGCGACGATCGGATTCGGCGCGCTCCTCGGCGGCGCGGTGCTCGACCGGTCCTCGGTGTCGGCGGTCATGGTCGCGGCCGGTGTCACCGCCCTGCTCATGGCCGCGCTGGTCGGCGTTCGGAAGGGCGCCTAGCGGGGCTGGGCGGTCGAGGCGCGGACGACGAGTTTGGCGTCGCAGACGGTCTCGCGGCCGGGAAGGGCGCCGTTCTCCAAGCGCTCCACGGCATGTCGGACGGCGTGCTCGGCGATGCCGGTGGCGTCCTGGCGGACCGTCGTGAGGTTGATGTGGGAGAGGTGCGAGAGGTTGCTGTCGTCGTAGCCGACGATCGAGACCTCGCCGGGGACGTCGACGCCGCCGCTGCGCAGGGCGTGCATGAGGCCGATCGCGCAGCGGTCGTTGGCGGCCAGGACCGCGGTCGGGAGCGAGTCCTCGCTGAGGAGGAGCATCCCGGCCGCGATGCCGGCGTCCTCGTCCTGGGCGCCGGGGATCACGCGGATCTCGTCGGCGAGGCGGTGGCGGCGCATGGCGGCGCGGTAGGCGGTGCGGCGGTCGGCCGAGCCGGGGCCCTTGCCGCCGTCGATGTGCACGATGCGGCGGTGGCCGAGGTCGACGAGGTGGTCGACGGCCTGGCGGACGCCCTTGGCCTCGGCGGTGTGGACGCTGTCGACGCCGGGGGTGGTCGCCTTGCGGCCGACGACGACCGTGGGGACGGTGCCGCCGAGGCGTTCCGTGGCGTGCGATTCGGGGTCGGAGACGAGGAGCACGAGGGCTTCGCAGCGGTGGCCGAGGAGCGCTCCCGTGGCCATGTGCTCGTCGCGGCCGGGCGCGACGGCCGAGAGGAGGACGTCGTAGCCGAGCTGCCCGGCGGCCGGGTAGATGGCCTTGACGACCTCGGCGTGGAAGGGCTGCTCGAGGTTCATGAGGACGCCGAGGGTGCGGCTGCGGCCGCGCGCGAGCATCTGGGCGGCGCTGTCGGGGCGGTAGCCGAGCTCTTCGGCGGCTTTGAGGACGCGCTCGCGGGTCGCCGCCCCGGCGCCGGGGCGGTCGCGCAGGACCAGGGAGACGAGGGTGCGGGAGACGCCGGCGCGCTTGGCGACGTCGGCCATCGTGGCGCGCGGCGGGGCGCCCTGGGGGGCCTCTTGCTGCTGCGGCTCGAGCGCTTCGTCCAACGACTCATCCTCTCCTGGCCTCGGTGGGGCGACCGGGCGGTGACCCGAGTTTATTTCCGTCCGGCGGGGCGGCTTGACGCGCGGCCCCGGAAGTGAGTATATTCCAAATCACTGTCGCGCGACAGTAACGCGCGACAGTGGAGCGCTCCAGATTTCACGCACGAGGAGGTGCCTGTGGCCGCGAGGCATGACGTCGTCACGATGGGCCGGGTAGGGGTCGACATCTACCCGCAGCAGATCGGGGTCGGCCTCGAGGACGTCGAGTCCTTCGGCAAGTTCCTGGGCGGCAGCCCCACGAACGTCGCCGTAGCCGCGGCCAGGTACGGACGCAGCGCCGCCGTCATCACCAAGACCGGCGCCGACCCGTTCGGCCGGTTCGTGCGCAACGCGCTCCGCGGGTACGGGGTCGACGACGCGTTTGTGGGGACCTCGGAGGGGCTTCCCACGCCGGTCACGTTCTGCGAGATCTTCCCCCCCGACGACTTCCCGCTCTACTTCTACCGGCTTCCCAAAGCTCCTGACCTCGACATTCGCGCGGTGGAGCTGGACTTCGACGCCATCCGAGATGCTTCGGTCTTCTGGGTGACCGTCACCGGGCTGTGCCAGGAGCCTTCGCGCTCGGCCACGCTCGCGGCGCTCGAGGCGAGGGGCAAGCGCGGGATCACCGTGCTCGACCTCGACTACCGGCCGATGTTCTGGGACTCGCCCCAGGCCGCCCGCGACTGGGTGAAACTGGCTTTGCCGCACGTCACCGTCGCGGTCGGCAACCGTGAGGAATGCGAGGTCGCCGTGGGTGCGACGGACACTCCCGCCGAAGCCGCCCGGGCGCTCCGCGCGGCCGGCGTCTCGCTCGCCGTCGTCAAGCAGGGCCCGAAAGGCGTGCTCGCCCTCGACGACAGCGGCCAAGTGGAAGTGCCGCCCGCGCCCGTGAACGTGGTCAACGGCCTCGGCGCCGGCGACGCCTTCGGCGGCGCTCTCGTCCACGGCCTGCTCGCGGGCTGGGAGACCGAGCGGATCATGCGCTTCGCCAACGCGGCGGGCGCGATCGTCGCGGGCGAACTCGCCTGCTCCGACGCCATGCCGACCGAAGCCGAAGTGGAGCGCAAGTTGCAGGAGGCACGCGATGTGGAGTGACCGGCTCGCCGAACTGGCCCGGATCCGCCTCACCGACCCCGCCGCGATCCGCAAGGCCGCCGACGCCCGCAAACGCGCCACGAGTCCCGTCGGGCCCTCGGGCAAGTGCTTCATCATCGCCGCCGACCACCCCGCCCGCGGCGCGCTCGCCACGGGCGGCGACCCGATGGCCATGGCCGACCGCGGGGACCTGCTCGGCCGGCTCGTCGTCGCGCTCCGGAACCCTGGGTGCAACGGGGTGCTGGGGACCGCCGACATCCTCGAGGACCTGCTGCTGCTCGGGGCCCTGGACGGGAAGGTCGTCTTCGGGTCGATGAACCGCGGCGGCCTCGCCGGCGCCTCGTTCGAGATCGACGACCGGTTCACCGGCATGCGCGCTGAATCCATCGCCCGCATGGGATTCGACGGCGGCAAGACGCTCACCCGGATCGATCTCGGGGACGACCGCACCGCGCCGACGCTGGAGGCGACGGCGCATGCCGTTGACGCCCTTGCCGAACGTGGGCTGATCGCGATGGTCGAGCCGTTCATGTCGAAGCGCGTGGACGGCAAGGTCGTGAACGACTTGACGACGGAGGGGGTCGTCAAGTCGGTCGCGATCGCCTCGGGCCTCGGCTCGACCTCGGCCTACACCTGGTTGAAGGTCCCGACCGCGCCGGACATGGCGCGGGTCGCGGCCGCTTCGACGCTCCCCATGGTGATCCTCGGCGGCGAGGTCGCCGACCTTGCGGCCCAACGCGAAAGCTGGGGCGCCTCGCTGAGCTTGCCCAATGTGGTCGGTCTGACCGTCGGACGGTCGCTCCTCTACCCGGCCGACGGCGACGTCGCCGGGGCCGTCGACGCGGTGGTGAGCCTGCTGTGAGCACCTACTACTGGCCCGCAGGGTCCACCGCCGAAGGCTCGTACGACACAGTCGTCACTCCCGAATCGGCCGGTTGGGGCTACTCCGGGCTGAAGGTCTTGGCGCTGGAGCCCTCCGGCACCGCGACCTTCACGACCGGCGACGCCGAAGCGCTCGTGCTGCCGCTCTCCGGGAGCTGCACCGTCATCTGCGACGGCGAAACCTTCGAGGTCCAGGGCCGCCGGAACGTCTTCAGCCGCGTCACCGACTTCGTCTACGTCCCAAGGGATGCCGAAGTAACCGTCACCAGCGCGAGCGGCGGCCGGTTCGCGCTGCCCTCCGCGAAGTGCGAGCGCCGCCTGCCCGCCCGCTACGGCCCCGCCGAGAACGTGCCGGTCGAACTGCGCGGCTCCGGCCAGGCCTCGCGCCAGGTCAACAACTTCTGCACCCCGGAGACCTTCGAGGCCGACAAGCTCATCGCCTGCGAGGTCATCACCCCCGGCGGCAACTGGTCCTCCTTCCCGCCCCACAAGCACGACGAGGCGAAGGACGGCGAGGCCGAGCTCGAGGAGATCTACTACTTCGAGGTCAGCGACCCTGCAGGATTCGCCTGGCAGCGCGTCTACGGCACTCCCGAACGCCCGATCGAGGTCTCCGAGGAGGTCCGCAGCGGCGACGTGGTCGTGATCCCGCACGGCTGGCACGGCCCGAGCGCCGCCGCCCCCGGCTACGACCTCTACTACCTGAACGTGATGGCCGGACCCGGCGCGGACCGCGCCTGGCTCATCAGCGACGACCCCGCGCACGGATGGGTCCGGTCCACCTGGACCCCTGAGGATCTCGATCCGCGCCTGCCGCTGTCCTCGGCCGTGGAGAAGGAGGGCGACGATGCCTGACACGATTCGACTGACCACCGCCCAGGCGCTGGTGCGGTTCCTCGCCTCGCAGTACTCCGAGCGCGACGGGATCGAGCAGCGCCTCATCCCGGGCGTGTGGGGGATCTTCGGCCACGGGAACGTCGCCGGGCTCGGGCAGGCGCTCCTGCAGGCCGCCCAGATCGGTGAGGCCGACCTGCCTTATTACCTGGCCCGCAACGAACAGGCCATGGTCCACGCTTCGGCGGCGTTCGCGAAGATGAAGAACCGCCTCCAGACGTTCGCCTGCACCGCCTCGACCGGACCGGGCTCCACGAACATGATCACGGGCGCGGCGCTGGCGACGACGAACCGGCTTCCGGTGCTGCTCTTGCCTTCCGACATGTTCGCCTCGCGCGTGCCGGACCCGGTGCTGCAGCAGCTGGAGGACACGCGCGCCGGGGACGTCTCCGTGAACGACGCGTTCCGGCCGGTCTCCAAGTACTTCGACCGCGTCTCGCGGCCCGAGCAGTTGATCCCGGCGGCGCTGGCGGCGATGCGGGTGCTGACCGATCCGGTCGAGACCGGGGCCGTGACCTTGTGCCTGCCGCAGGACGTGCAGGCCGAGGCGTTCGACTGGCCGGTCGAGTTCTTCCGCAAGCGGGTCTGGCGCATCGGCCGCCCGATGCCGGAACCGGACGCGGTCGCGCGGGTCGCGGCGCTGCTGCGCTCCGCGGAGCGGCCGCTGATCGTCGCCGGTGGCGGCGTCGTCTACTCCGAAGCTGAAGTCGAGCTGCGGGCCTTCGCCGAGGCGACCGGGATTCCCGTGGCCGACACGCACGCCGGCAAGGGCGCCATCCCGTGGGACCACCTTTCGGCGGTCGGCGGGCTCGGTTCGACCGGCACCTCGGCCGCGAACGCCCTTGCCGCCCAAGCGGACGTGGTGCTCGGCATCGGGACCCGCTACTCGGACTTCACGACCGCCTCGCACACCGTGTTCGGCGACCCCGACGTCACGTTCGCGAACCTGAACGTCGCCCGCCTCGACGCCGCCAAGCACTCCGCCGAGATGCTGCTGGCCGACGCCAAGACCGGTCTGGGCGCGCTTGCGAAGGCTCTCCACGGCTGGAGCGTCGCCGACGAGTACCGCGCGGAGACGCGCCGCCTCGCCGAGGAATGGCAGGTCGCCGCCGATGCGTGCTTCAACCTGAACCACGGCCCGCTGCCCGCCCAGACCGAGATCCTGGGCGCGCTGAACGACGTGCTCGACGACTCGGACGTGGTCATCAACGCCGCCGGCTCGATGCCCGGTGACCTGCAGATGCTCTGGCGCGCAAGGGACCCGAAGGCCTACAACGTCGAGTACGCGTTCTCGTGCATGGGTTACGAGATCGCGGCCGGCGTCGGCACGAAGATGGCCGCCCCGGACCGCGAAGTCGTGGTCCTGGTGGGCGACGGCTCGTACCTGATGCTGTCCTCCGAGATCGCGACCATGGTCTCCGAGGGCCTGAAGGTCATCATCGTGATCGTCCAGAACCACGGGTTCGCCTCGATCGGGTCGCTCTCCGAATCCCTCGGCTCCCAGCGGTTCGGCACCAAGTACCGCTACCGCGACGGCGAGTCCGGCCTGCTCGACGGCGACGTGCTCCCCGTCGACCTGGCCGCGAACGCCGCCAGTTTCGGCGCCGAGGTCATCGAGGCCGACAGCGTGGCGTCCTTCCGCGCGGCCGTCGCCCAGGCGAAGGCCAACGACCGCACCACCGTCGTCCACGTCGAGACCGACCCGACCGGCCCGAACCCGCCCGGTTCGGCCTGGTGGGAAGTGCCGGTCAGTGAAGTGTCCGAGCTCGACTCCACCCGCGCGGCCCGCGCGACCTACGCCGACCACAAGCGCGCCCAGCGCCACTACCTCTGAGGGACTTGTCATGACGACCATTGAGCATTGGATCGGCGGGGCGTTCACGCGCGGCGCGTCGACCCGCACCGGATCGGTGTTCAACCCGGCCACGGGCGAAGCGCAGAAGCAGGTGCTGCTGGCCGAGGAGTCCGATGTGGACGCCGCGGTCTCGGCCGCCGCGAAGGCCTTCGAGACCTGGGGCGACTCGTCGCTCTCGCAGCGCAGCAAGGTGATGTTCCGCCTGCGGGAGCTGCTCGTCGAGCATGAGGACGAGATGGCGAAGCTGATCTCCTCGGAGCACGGCAAGGTCGTCGAGGACGCCCGCGGCGAGATCATCCGCGGCCGCGAGGTCGTCGAGTACGCCTGCGGCATCGCCGACGTCCTGAAGGGCTCCTACTCCGACCAGGTCTCGCGCGGTGTGGACGTCTTCAACTTCCGCCAGCCGCTGGGCGTCTGCGCGGGCATCACCCCGTTCAACTTCCCGATCATGGTCCCGATGTGGATGCACCCCATCGCGATCGCCACCGGCAACACCTTCATCCTCAAGCCCTCCGAGCGCGACCCCTCGGTGTCGAACCTGATCGCGGAGCTGTACGCCGAGGCCGGGCTGCCCGACGGCGTCTTCAACGTCGTGCACGGCGACAAGACCGCCGTGGACGCGATCCTGGACCACCCGGACATCGCCGCCGTCTCCTTCGTCGGCTCGACCCCGATCGCGAAGTACGTGCACGAGAAGGCGTCCGCGACCGGCAAGCGGGTCCAGGCCCTCGGCGGGGCCAAGAACCACGCGATCGTCCTGCCCGACGCGGACCTGGAGTTCGCCGCGAACCACCTGACCGCCGCTGCGTTCGGCTCGGCCGGACAGCGCTGCATGGCCATTTCGGTCGGCGTCGCGGTCGGCGACGCCGGTGACGCCCTGGTCGAGGTGCTCAAGCGCAAAGCCGAAGAGGTCAAAGTCGGTCCCGGCGACGACCCGGCCTCCGAGATGGGCCCCGTCGTCACCGCCGCCGCGAAGGACCGCGTCACGGGCGCTGTCGCCAAGGGCGAAGCCCAAGGCGCCCAAGTGATCGTGGACGGCCGGGACCTCACCGTCCCCGGCCACGAGGGCGGCTTCTTCGTCGGCCCCTCGCTCCTCGACCACGTCACGGTCGACATGGACGCGTACCAGGAGGAGATCTTCGGGCCCGTCCTCTCGGTCGCCCGCGCAGCGGACATCGACGAGGCGATCGCGCTCATCAACGCGAACCCGTACGGCAACGGCACCGCGATCTTCACCTCCTCGGGCGCGGCCGCGCGCCGCTTCCAGCGCGAGGTCAAGGTCGGCATGATCGGCGTCAACGTGCCGATCCCCGTGCCGATGTCCTACTACTCCTTCGGCGGCTGGAAGGACTCCCTCATCGGCGACTCCCCGATCCACGGCCCCGAAGGCGTGCGCTTCTACACCCGCGCCAAGACCGTCACCACCCGCTGGCCCGAGGTCAAGCAGTCGGTCGACGCCGCATTCCACTTCCCGACCTCCAGCTAAGCACCGCAAAGGAGACCGACAATGCCAATTGATGGCTCGCAAGCTTCGCCAAGAGGGACGACGACAGAAGCGCTGAACCTCAGGCTCGGCTCGGCCCCCGACTCGTGGGGCGTCTGGTTCCCCGAGGACGAGCGGCAGCTCCCGTACGACCGGTTCCTGGACGAGCTGGCCGGCGCCGGCTACGAATGGCTGGAGCTGGGCCCGTACGGGTACCTGCCGACCGACCCCGAGGTACTGGCCGACGAGGTGGGCAAGCGCGGCCTCAAGGTCTCCGGCGGCACCGTGTTCGGCAACCTGCACCGGCCCGAGAAGTTCGCGGAGACCATCGACATCGTCTCGAAGGTCGCGAAGCTGACGGCCTCGCAGGGCGCGAAGCACGTCGTGTTCATCCCGCCGCTGTTCCGCGACGAGAAGACCGACGCGATCAACGATGTGACCGAGTGGGACGCCACGCAGTGGAAGACGGTGCACGCCACCGCGAACCGCATCGGCAAGCAGATGTTCGAGGAGTACGGCGTCACGATCGCGCTGCACCCGCACGCGGACTGCCAGATCATGACCCAGCCGCAGATCGAGACGTTCCTGGACGGCACGGACTCGGACTACGTGTCCCTGTGCCTGGACACGGGCCACGTCGCGTACGGCGGCGGGGACAATGTGGACTTGATCCGGCGCTACGGCGAGCGGATCGGGTACGTGCACATCAAGCAGATGGACCCCGAGATCCTGCGGCAGGTGCGCGACGAGGGCCTGGGCTTCGGCGAGGCCGTCAAGCGCGGCGTCTGCGTGGAGCCGCCCGCGGGCGTGCCGAACCCGGCGGACATCGTCGCCGAACTGTCCACTCTCGACGCCGAGCTCTTCGTGATCGTCGAGCAGGACCTGTACCCGTGCGAGCCTGACGTGCCCTTCCCGATCGCCGTGCGCACCCGCAAGTACCTGGGCGGCTGCGGCCTCGGCGCCGGCCGCCAGCAGTCCTGAACCAGCCCAATCGAACAGCGAGGAACACCATGAGCATCGGCATCGGCCTGATCGGCACCGGCTGGATCGGCGAGCAGCACGTGCACCGGCTGGCGGACAAGGTCGCCGGGGCGCAGGTCGTCGCGGTCGCGGACATCGACCCGGAGTCGGCGGGGAAGGTCGCGGCCTCGGTCGGCGCGCGCGTCATCGACACGGCCGAGCGGCTGATCGCCGACCCCGAGGTCGAAGCGGTGGTCGTGACCTCGTGGGGACCGGCGCACGCCGAGCAGGTGCTGGCCTGCATCGCGGCCGGCAAGCCGGTGTTCTGCGAGAAGCCGCTCATCACCGAGATCGCCGACGGGCTCCGGATCCTCAAGGCCGAGCAGGCCGCCGGGCGCCGCCTCGTCCAGGTCGGGTTCATGCGCCGCTACGACGCCGGGTACCGGCAGATGAAGCGTGTCCTGGACGCCGGCGAGATCGGCGAGCCGCTGATGGCGCATTGCGTGCACCGCAACCCGAACGTGCGCGAGGCCTACACGACCGAGATGGCCGCCAAGGACACCGCCGTGCACGAGGTCGACGCGATGCGGTGGCTCCTCGGCGAGGAGTTCACCTCGGTGCAGACGATCCTGCCGCGCAAGACCGCGAAGCGCTTCCCGCACCTGCAGGACCCGCAGATCTTCCTGTTCGAGACCGCGTCCGGCGCGCGCGTGGACGTCGAGGCGTTCGTGAACTGCCAGTACGGCTACGACATCCAGTGCGAGATCGTGGGCGAGGAGGGCGCGGTGCGCCTCCCGGACCCGGCCGCGCCGGCGGTCCGCAAGGCCGCCAAGGCGAGCGTCGAGGTGCTGCAGGAGTTCGGCGACCGATTCGCCGACGCCTTCGACGTCGAGCTGCAGGAGTGGGTCGACCGACTGCTCGGCGGCCAGGAGCCGAGCGGCCCGTCCTCCTGGGACGGGTTCGCGGCGACCGTGGTCGTGGACGCGGCCGTGCGCTCGCTGCATTCGGGCGAGATCGTCCCGATCGAGCTGCCCGAGCGGCCCGAGTTCTACGCGTGATGCGGCGGCCCCGGGCGTCGCCGCCCGGTGTTTGCTAAGGTCACGCTGGTCAAGGCCCCTGCCGGTAGGCCGGGGCCTTTCACGTGTCCGAGAGTCCTTGAAGGTTTGCAAGTCGATGCAGCAGTATGCGATGTTGATATCGCCCTCCGCCAACCGCGTCTACGCGCGCACGGCCGCCCGCATGGCGGCCAACGAGATCCGGGTCTTCAGCGCCCGCGCGCTCGACGGTGCGGTCGAGGACGTGGAGGAGGCCGCGTTCGGCGGCGTCCCGTACCTGACCTTCCGCTCGGACTCGCTCAGCGCCCGCGACCTGCGGCTTCTCGCGAACCTCTCTTCCCTGTACGCGCTGTTCGCGGTGCGCGGGGAGCTGCTGGAGCCGATCGCGGTCGAACGGCTCGACCGCTATGACGACGACCTCGTCACGATCCTCAAATACGCGGGCAAGACCAATGAGCAGTTCACGAAGCTGCTGCTCAACGTCACCGCCGCGGTGGCGCTGCCGCCCGACCGGATCCTGGGCGGCGGCGTGAAGGTCCTCGACCCGATGTGCGGGCGCGGCACGACGCTGAACCAGGCCGCGATGTACGGCTGGGACGCGTTCGGCGTGGAGGTCGACAAGCGCGACTACGAGGCGTACGGGGCTTTCGTGCAGCGCTGGCTGAAGGACAAGCGGCTCAAGCACAAGGCGGTGACCAGCCGTGTGAAGCGCGACGGCCGCGGCGTCGGCCAGCACACGCGGGTCGAGTTCGCGGCGACGAAGGAGCGCTTCCGGGACGACGACCTGCAGATCCTGGAGGTCGTGAACGCCGACACCCTGCGCAGCGGCGAGATCTTCAGGAAGCGCGCGTTCGACCTGATCGTCACGGACGCGCCTTACGGCGTGAAGCATGCCGCAGTGAAGGACAACCGGGCCTTGACGAGGCGTCCGACGGAGGTCCTGGAGGGCGCGATCCCGGTCTGGGCGGAGCTGCTCAAGCCCGGCGGCGCGATCGGCCTGTCCTGGAACCTCTACACGACGAGTCGCGCCGAACTCGTTGCGATGCTTGAGGAAGCGGGCCTCGACGTGATCGACGACGAGCCCTTCCACGACTTCGAGCACCGCGTCGACCAGGCCATCAACCGGGACCTGATCGTCGCCCGCAAGCACTGAGCGGCCGCACCTCGGGCTGTGTCCGGTTGCGGTTCCAGCAATCAGCGACGGAGAGGCGGGAGCGGCCCCGGTCATGTTGCCTTAGCGAGGCTCGGGCCGGTCGCGGATCCGGCTGTCGGCGAGGGAGCGGCGGTAGTAGGAGCGGCGGTAGTCGACCCGAGGTCTGACCACTGAGGCCTGGCCCGCGTCGAGGCCAACTTCAACCGATCAGCGACGAACGGCGGGAATCGCCCCGAGGTCGGGCGACCGGGGCCGGGCCGGATCGCGGTCGGCTTCAACCACTCGGCAGCGAACGCCAACCAGAGGCCCGGCGACCGGAGCCGGGCCCGCGTCAGGGCCAACTTCAACCGGTCAGCGACGGAAGCCACCCGATCCAACCCGAGCGCCGCGGCCGAGGTTCGGCCGCGTGGGGGAGGACTTCACCCTGTCGGCGACGGAGCGGCCGGGAGCCGACCTGAGGCCCGACTGCCGCGGCCAGGCCAGCGTCGGGGCCGACTTCAACCCCTCAGCGACGGAGCGGCGGGAGCTGGTCCCGGGCGCTGACGCCGAGGCCAGCCGATTGCCGGTGCGGGGCGGGCCCTGGATCCACCGCTCATCGACGGCCAGCCCTTGACGACCCACACCACAGCCGGGCCGAACCCGCAAGCCCTGCTCGGAGATCGAGCGGGCAGCGCCAGAGCACCGCAGGTGCGGCTCACACAGCCCATGGTCGAGCGTCGTCATGTCTCCTGCCGCCTCCTTCCTCAGCGTTGCCTCGCGGTCCTGCATCTAGCGCCTCGCGCCTTACCCGGGAAGCCTTTCCGCTTCTCGGCCTTCACTCGCACCGACCTGGGCACACTGCTGCCCTGTGTCTGCCACTGCGGCAACCTGGCCAGTCCTCCTGGCGTGCCGCACCAGCCCGGGCGCATTGCCGTCCGTGCCGTGCGATTGCCCGTCCAGGAGGCCCATGCCTCCCGAGCGCACGGTGACGCCCAGAGGGTGTGGTGCTGCTTCCCGCGCGCACCAAGCTGATGCGATCGCGGGAAGGTTTGTTTGCCTCGCATGGCAGCGATGGGGAGACCAGGTCCTCTATTGCCTGGTCTGGCATCACCGTTCATGCTGGCGGTCTTACCAGTGTGTGCCTCGTTCAGAGCACTGCCGCGGTCGAGGTGATCCCGACCAACGATCTCCCACCCAGCACGCCCCCTTTCGCAGGGGCCGTGGTCCGCTGTGGAACCCGATAGCACGAAGAGACTGAGCTGACGAGGCTCGGGAAAATCATCCGGTTTGGGTTTCGGCCAGAGGCTTGGCGTAGTCTGCTTGCACCTACTCGCCACCTGTACGTTTTCCGTATCCCTGTGCGTACATCAATCATCCCTCACACCACCCCACACCGTCATCACCCACAGGGGTACAAGATCCTCACATTCGCCCCAACCCCACTGCGCCCCAAGGAAACAACCCACCCCGACCACACCCCACCATCGCCGCCTGACTGAACCGCAAGTGCCGTGCAAGCGAAAGGCCGCCGGGTCCTGGGGGCCCCGGCGGCCGGTGCGGATACAGCTTCGACTCTCAGCCTTTCGGCTTTCAATCAGCGGCGGCCGCGGCCGCGGGCCTGGGCGAGGTCGAGGCCGCTGTCCTCGGCCACGTCCTCCCACTCCACGAACTTGAAGTTGGTGGACGACTCGTCGCTGCCTTCGGGGGTGTTGTCGCCGTCCTGGACGACGAGGAGGCCGCCGTCGAAGCCGGGGAGGCTCACGCTGGTGACGTCCGCGCCGTCGCTGTGCTGGGTGCTGTCGACGTCCCCGGCGGCGATGGCGAAGGAGCCGAGGTAGTCGTTGCCGCCCTCGATCTCGTAGACGGCGTAGGTGTCGTCGCCCTGGCTGGAGGCGAGGAGGTAGCCGGCGCCGCGGCCGGTGTAGTAGATGGTCAGGCCCTCGATGTCGGTGCGCAGGTGCTCGCCGCCGAAGCCGGGGTCAGCGCCGTAGACGCACTCGTCGGTCTCGGGGTCGTAGGCGCCGGGGAGGCCGTATTCCACTGCGGTGTCGACGAGTTCGGGCTCGCCGGTGAGGTCCGCGTCGATCTTCCAGACGCCCACGAGTTCCTGGCCGAGGTAGGCGGTGCCGGTGGACTTGTCGACGACCATGCCTTCGACCTGCGCGTACTCGCCCGGGTCGTCGCAGGTGGTCCAGGTCGAGCCGTCGGGCATCGTGAACTCGGCGGGGAGCGTAAGGGTGCGAACCTTGGTCCAGCCGACCTTGTCGCCCTTGGCCTCGAGCTTCAGCAGGGCCACCTCGGTCTCGGAGTTGCGGCTGACGAGGGCGTACGCGCCGGTCTCGTCCTGCCAGGTGGTGAGGCCGTAGGCGGTGTGCTCGCCGTTGACCTCCTCCTGCGAGGCGCTGAAGATCCAGCCGGCGTCGGGGTCGGTGACCTCGGTGAGCTCGCCGTCGTCGATGACGAAGACGCCCAGGTTGTCCATGCCCTTGTCGGAGGCCACGGCGAGGTCGACGGTCTCGCCGTCGAGCGCGAAGCCGAGGACGAGGTCCACGTTGTTGTAGCGGCCGGGCGCATCGTCCTCGCCGGGCGCGGGCTTCGGGGCGAGGTGCTGGACCTGGTCCCCTTCGAGGTCGTAGACGTAGATCCCGGCCTCTTTCGCGGTGGCGATCACGAGGCTGTCCTCGGGGTCGTCCCGGTCCACCCAGATCGCGGGGTCGTCGGCGTCGGCGTCGTCCTCGTCCCACAGCGCGGGGGTCTCGAGCTCGGCCGTCAGCTCCTCGTCGGAACGCTGGTGCGCCTGCGCCGAGGCGGAGCACACGAGCACGGCGGCCGTCCCGAAGGCGGTGAGCGTGATGAGTCGGGAAAGCAAGGGGTCTCCTCGAATCGGGGTTGAGTTGTCGATTCGATGGTCAACGCCCTCAATGAATCCCAGGTGAACGAGGCTTGACCGCCCGGGCGAATTTCCCCGCCGGGGCGGGCGGTTACCTTGGCGGGATGGAGACCTCCCACGAACCGCCCGGCTACGTGTGCCCGTTCTGCGAGCGGCTCGCCGGCCGCAGCGACGCGGTCGGCTCGGTCGAGGACATCGTGCGCCGCACCGAGCGCGCGGCGGCGTTCGTCTCGCCGCGCTGGTGGCCGAACAACCGCGGGCATGTGCTCGTGATCCCGGCGGAGCACCACGAGAACCTGTATTCGATTCCCGCCGATGCCTATGCGGCCGTGGGGGACCTGGTGCGCGAGGTCGCCGTGGCGATCCGTGCGACCTACGGCTGCGACGGCGTCTCGACCCGCCAGCACAATGAGCCGGCGGGGAATCAGGACGTGTGGCATCTGCACGTCCATGTCTTCCCGCGCTATGAGGGCGATCGCCTCTACCAGTCGTCGCCGCTGCCCGGCTGGGCGTCCTTCGAAGAGCGCCAGGTGTACGCGGAGCGGCTGCGGGACTACTTCACGTCCTCGTCCTCCACAGGAGCCAGATGAAGTAGGGGGTGCCGATCAGGGCGCAGACCAGGCCGGCCGGAATCTGGGCGGGGGCGATCACGGTGCGGCCCAACGTGTCCGCGATGCTCACCAGGAGCACGCCCAGGAAGATCGAGACGGGCAGGACCCGGGTGTGCCTGCTGCCCACCAGGGCCCGCGCGAGGTGCGGGGCGACGAGGCCGACGAAGCCGATCACGCCGACGACCGCGACCGCGGCCGCGGTGAGCACGGCCGCCGCGCCCAGCAGGAGCAGGCGCGTGCGTTCGAGGCGCACTCCGAGGACGCGCGGGGTGTCGTCGTCGAGCGCAAGGAGGTCGATCTCCTTGCGGTGCGCCAGGACCAGCGGCAGGACCACGGCCAGCGCGGCGGCGAGCGGGATGAGCCGGTCGGCGGTGCGGCCGTAGGTCGTCCCGGACAGCCAGGTCATCGCCTTCGGTGTGTCCCACGGGTCGGAGGCCAGGATGATGAGGGTGATGACGGCCATGCCGAAGGACCAGACGCCGATGCCGATGAGCACGAGCCGCCCGGTGTCGAGGCCGCCGCGCCACGCGAGCGCGTAGACGATCCCGAAGGCGGCCAGGCCTCCCGCGGCCGCCACACCGGTCAGCGTCCAGGCTCCCGCGTTCGGGGCCCAGGTGATGAGGGTGACCGCGCCTATCCCCGCGCCGGCGGTGACGCCGAGGAGGCCGGGTTCGGCGAGCGGGTTGCGCAGGACGCCCTGGGTGACGGTTCCCGCGCACGCGAGCGCGGCTCCGGCGAGGACGGCGGCGAGCACGCGCGGGTAGCGCTGGTCGATGATCCACGTGTACGTGGACCCCGTCTTGCCCGCGAGCCAGTTGAGGAGGTCGCCGCCGAGGAGCATCGTGTCCCCGGCGAGCATCCCGGCGACGAGCGCCGCCGCGGCGCCGACCGCGAGGCCGGTCACGATGAGCGCGTAGGCGGTCCGTCCGCGGTTCGCCGCTCCGTGGAGGATCGCGGGCTTGTCCTGGGACCCGGCGCTGCGGACGCTGCGCGCGAGCCACACCATGATGCCCGCGCCGAGGAGGGTCGTGGTGACGCCGACCGGGATGTAGATGGCCTTCTCGGCGTCCACTGTGGCGCGAAGGGCGAGGTCGGCGCCGACGATGACGAGCGCGCCGCACACGGCGCTGAAGGGGATGAGCACGCGGTGGGCGTGCAGCCCGGGCAGGCGCTGTGCGATCTGGCGCGCTATGACCGGCGCGGCGAGGCCGACGAACCCGATCGGGCCCGCGACGGCGACGGCGCAGGCGGCCAGCATGAGCGAGCAGACGACCGCGAGCGTCCGGGTGCGTCGCACGTGGACGCCCAGGCTCGCGGCGGTGTCGTCGCCGAGCCGCAGCAGGTCCAGGTGCGGCCCGAGCAGCAGGGCTCCGGCGACCGCGAGGGCGACGAGCGGCGCGGCCTGCACCACCGGCGCAAATCCGGCGAGACTGAGACTCCCTGAGCCCCAGGCGAACAGACCGGTCGTCGATTCTTCGAAGAGGATGAGCAGGACCGACACGAGCGAGTTCGCGGCCATCGCGGTCGCGGACCCGGCGAGGATGAGCCGGGTCGTGGCCGAACCGCCGCCGCCCGCGGCGAGCGCGAGCACCAGGCCCGCCGTCGCCACGGCCCCGGCGAAGGCGACGCCGATCCCCGACAGGAGCGGCAGGCTGATTCCGAAGGCCGCTACTACCGTGACGGCCAGGTAGGCCCCGGCGTTGACGGCGAGTGTGTCCGGGCTGGCGAGCGGGTTGCGCGCCACCGTCTGCAGCAGCACGCCCGAGGCGCCGAGGGCCAGGCCGACGAGCATCGCGGCGGCGAGTCGCGGCAGGCGGGCCCCTTCGAGCACGTTCCACACGCCCGGGTCGGCGGCGCCGACCATGAGCTTCAGCACGTCGACGCTGTCCACTGAGGAGGTGCCTTGGGTGAGGTGCAGTGCCGAGAGGACGACGAGTGCGCCGACCGCCGCGGTGAAGACCGCGGCGGTCGGGCGCCGACCCGGGGGGGGCGGGGGCGGGGGCGAGGGCCGCGCGCGCGGGCCAGTGCTCAACTCGCGTAGACCTCGGCGAGGAAGTCGAGCAGGATCTCGGACGAGCGCGGACCGCCGAAGGTCCAGGCGCCCTTGGGCAGTTCGTACATCGTGCCGTCCTTGACGAACCTGAGGTTGTCGTAGATCGGGTTGCCGACGAGCGCTTCGTTGAAGATGTCGTCGTTGAACGAGTTGTTGTAGACGAGGTTCAGCTCGGTGTCGGTGTACTGGGCCAGGCCCTCGACGTCGGTGGCGCCGCCGCCCCAGACGCCGTCGGTCTCCCCGGTCCAGGCGTTGGTGAGCCCCACTTCCTTGGCGAGCGCGCCGAACAGCGATCCTTCACCGAAGGGCCGGATGGAGATCGAGGAGCCGTCGATCCAGCCGTCCACGATGAGGACGGGCACGTCGGACTTCCCGCCCGCCTCGATCGCGGCCGCGGTGTCGGCCAGCTTCGTCTCGAAGGCGGCCCACAACTCGTCCGCCTCGGCGTTCTTGCCGGTGAGGTCGGCGATCATGTTCACGTCGCGCTGCATCCGAGCGAGGTTGTCCTCTTCGTTGGAGCCCTCGGTGACCAGTACCGGCACGAACTCCTCGAGCGGATCGATGATCGCCTCGTTGTCGTTCTCCAGGATCACCAGGTCCGGATTCAGCCCGGCGATCGAGTCGATCGACGCCTCGGAGCGCATGCCCACATCGGTGACCGAGTCGTCGAGCGGTTCGGCCGCACCGGCCCACACGTTGTATCCCTCGATGTCGGCCACGCCGACGGGCATCACGCCGAGGCTGATGCTGATCTCGACCTCGGACCATTCGAGGATGACGACGCGCTCGGCGGGCTTGTCGAGCTCGACGGTGCGGCCGAGGAAGTCGACTGTGGAGACAGGACCGGAGGCGGCCTCCGTCCCGTCATCACCGCCGCCTTCTTCGGTGGTGCCGCAAGCCGAGAGGGCGAGCAGCGCGGCGGCGGCCAGTGCCGCGGGCACGGCGGAGCGCTGGAGGTGGGGGAGTCGCATCGGGTTCCTTCTATTCGGTGGCGGTGTTCGCGAGCCTGCGGGTGTGCCGGCCGACGGGCCGGGCGGTGAGGAGGCCGGTGGCGGGGTCGGTGTCGACGCGGATGTCGATGCCGTATGCGGCCGTGAGGTTCTCGGCGGTGAGGACTGCGGCGGGGGTGCCGGCGGCGGTGACGCGGCCGTCGTGGAGGAGGACGACGTGGTCGGCGACCGCGGCGGCCTGGTCGAGGTCGTGGAGGACGATGCCGACGGCGGTGCCGTGCTCGTCGGCGAGGTCGCGCACGAGGTCGAGGATCTCGACCTGGTAGCGCAGGTCGAGGTGGTTGGTGGGTTCGTCGAGGAGGAGCACGGCGGTGTCCTGGGCGAGGCAGGAGGCGAGCCAGACGCGTTGGCGTTCGCCGCCGGAGAGGGCTTCGACGCCTTTCTCGGCCATGTGGGCGACGCCGCAGATGTCCATGGCGCGCTGGATCTTCGCGGGGCCTTCCTGGTCGCCTTGGCGCCAGCGGCCGCGGTGGGGGTGGCGGCCGTAGCCGACGACGTCGACGACGCGGATGCCGCCGGGGACGGGCCGGGACTGGGCCAGGAGGGAGACGCGGCGGGCGAAGTCCTTGGGGCTCAGGGCGGTGGCGTCGGTGCCGTCGGTGAACGCGACGGAGCCGGCGTCGGCCTTGTGGAGGCGGGCGAGGGAGCGCAGGAGGGTGGACTTGCCGGATCCGTTGGGGCCCAGGAGGGCTGTGACGCGGCCGCTGCGGAGGTCGATGTCGGCGTCGTGCACGACGGTGTCGCCGAAGTAGGCGAGTCGGAGGGCGCGGCCGCTGAGGCCGGCGTCGTTCAAGGCGAGGCCGTCTGGCATGTAGGCAAGGCTAACCTATCTTTCGCCGTGACGCATCTCGGCAGGTCAAGCCTTCTGCAAGCGTTCTTTATGAGCAATGAGTCCCATTCGCGCCCAAACGTTCTCCTCCAAGTGAGCAATCGGATACCACGCGTAAGAGTGAATTCCGGCGCGGCGCTCTGGACTTGGCGGTGCCGGGTGGGGTCGACTGGTCCTAGGCGTCAGCCGGCCGATGCACCCCGTGTCGGCCCGGCGCGCCAGAGAGGACCAACATGACACCGAATGCGAAGGTGGGGCCTTCGAGTGTCGTCATCGACGAGATCTGGACCGTCGAGCGAGTCAAGTCGCTCGGCGTGATGACGAATGTCGAGACGGCCGCGCAGATCCTCGGGATCGGCAGGACGGTCGCTTACCGGCTGGCGAAGGACGGACAGTTCCCCGTCCAAGTCCTTCGGATCGGCCACAGCTACCGGGTTCCGGTGCTGCGGCTGCTCGAACTGCTCGGCGCGCCTGACGCGAGGGCCGAGCGCGACCGGATGCTGATCGACTAGCGGACGCGAAACGGCGGCGCCGCCCCTGGGGAGGAGAGCGGCGCCGCCGCATCGAAGCACTCAGCGCTTCTTGCGCTTGTCCTTGTGCTGGAAGTGAACGAACAACCGACCGAAGTTCTTCGAGTCCTTGTCCACCCGGTGGTACAAGGCCTTGATCTCCTTCTGGTCGAGGAAGCGCAGCACCTTCTTCTTCAACTGCCCCGAGCCCTTGCCCGGGATGATCTCCACGAGGTCGATCTTCTTCGCGACCGCCTCGTCGATCACGTCCCGCAGCGCCTTCTCGATCTGGTCGCCCTTGTTGAAGATGTCGTGCAGGTCCAGCACCAGTTTGGCCATGATCGAAGCCTAAGCGCCCGCGCGCGGGATGTCCGGCTCGATGTAGATGATCTTCGCCTTCGGCACGGCCGCGCGGATGCGCGCCTCGGTCTCGTCGATCTGCGCCGCGACCTGTTCGCCCGTAGCCGACTCCGCGATCCCGACCTTGGCGGCCACGAGCAGCTCGTCCGGGCCCACGTGCAGGGTCTTGAGGTGGATGAGGGCGTTGCCCTCGCCGTCGTTGATCGCGGTCTCGATCGCCGCGATGTCCTCGAGCGTCGCCGACTCGCCGATGAGCATCGAGCGGATCTCGATGGCCAGCACGATCGCGATGAGCACGAGCAGCACGCCGATGGCCAGCGTGCCGAGCGCGTCGAAGAGCGTGTCCCCGGTGATCCACGAGAGGCCCACACCGAGCAGCGCCAGCACCAGGCCGACGAGCGCGCCGATGTCCTCGAGGAGGATCACGGGCAGCTCGGGCGAGCGCGAGCCCTTGATGAACTGCGCCCACGACTGCTTCCCGCGGACGACGTTCGACTCCTTCACGGCCGTGCGCAGCGAGAACGACTCCAACGTGATCGCCACCAGCAGCACCCCCACCGCGACCAGCGGGAACTCCAGCTCACCGTGATGCGAGAGCTTGTGGTAGCCCTCGTACAGCGCGTACACGCCGCCGATCGAGAACAGCACGATCGAGACGATGAACGCGTAGATGTACCGCTCCCGGCCGTACCCGAACGGGTGCGCCGGGCTCGCGGCCTTCCGCGAGGCCTTGCCGCCGATCAGGAGGAGCACCTGGTTGGCCGCGTCGGCCACCGAGTGCACGCCTTCGGCCAGCATCGACGCCGACCCCGTGATCGCCGCCGCGATGAACTTGCTCACCGCGATGCCGGTGTTCGCCGCTAGCGCCGCGACGATCGCCTTGGTGCCGCCTTCTGCTGACATCTGCTCGCCATTCCTTCCGTATGTGTGCGTGACACGCAGAAAGGAGTCTGTCATGGCCCCGCCACACCTGAAGCGACCAGTCCCTGGGCGTCCCGCCAGGTGCGCGAGTGGCGGATGCGACGGATTTCACCATTCCGCATCGGCCCCGGCAGCGCTACCCTGGAGGACAGGCGACGCCCCAGAAGTACCACGTGCATCTGGCCAGGGCATACGCTCGTACACCGCCAAGGAAGGTCTCCTTCCGGCCGAACGCCTCCTCACGAGGCCCGCAGCCCCTGTACGAGCAGTGCCCGTGTCACCGAGCGCGGACCGAGTGGTGGACCGGTTCCGGCAAAGAGTCCCAGGACTCCGACCCGAACCGAACCGCCGCGAAAGGCTCAGACGCCGTGACGACCCTCGACGACCGCCCCACCTCCACCGTCAAAGCGACCACCGCTGTCGCCGCGCCTGAACGCGCCACGCTCAAGCAGTGGCTCGCCGTCGCCGCCGTCGCCCTCGGCGTCTTCGTCGTCATGACCTCCGAAGTCCTCCCGGTCGGCCTCCTCACCCCCATCAGCGGCGAGCTCGGCGTCAGCGCCGGCACCGCCGGCCTCATGGTCACCGTGCCCGGCCTCGTCGCGGCCGTCGCCGCCCCGCTCAGCATCGTCTTCACCCGCCGCCTCGACCGCCGCCTCGTCCTCATCGGCCTGGCCGTGCTCGTCGCCGGCGCGAACGTGGGCGCCGCGCTGGCCTCCGGTTTCGAACTGCTCCTCGCGGCCCGAGTCCTCGTCGGCCTCTCCATCGGCGCGTTCTGGGCCGTCGCGGGCGGCATCGCGCTGCGCCTCGTCCCCGTCCGTGACGTGCCGCGCGCGACCGCCGCGGTCTACGGCGGCATCGGCGCGGCCACGGTGCTCGGCGTCCCGGCCGGCACCCTCATCGGCGACCACTTCGGCTGGCGCGCAGCGCTGTGGACCCTCGCCGGGCTCGCGATCGTCGCGATGACCGCGATCGCGATCCTCGTGCCGAAGCTCCCGTCGAACACGACGGTCTCCTTCGCCTCGCTGCCGAAACTGGTGCGCGCCAACAAGGGCGTGCGCGTCGGCCTGGCCCTGACCTTCTTCATCGTCACGGGCCACTTCATCGCCTACACGTTCATCAGCCCGATCCTCCAGGCCAACGGCATCGCCGCCGGCCAGGTCAGCGGCCTCCTCCTCGCCTTCGGCGCGGCGGCCCTCATCGCCACCGTCGCCTCGGGTTCGCTCATCGGCACGCGGCTGCGCGGGACCCTCGCGGTCCTCGGCGTCGCGATGGCGCTCGGCATGGCGCTCATGGCGTTCGCGGTCGGCGACCTCTTCTCGGCCACGGCCGTGCTCCTCCTCTGGGGCATCGGCTACGGCCTGGTCTCGCCGGTCCTTCAGACCTGGTACATGAACTCGGTCGAGCCCGGCGAGGTCGAGATCGCGACCTCCCTGAACACGGTCATGTTCAACCTCTCCATCGCCGTCGGCTCCTTCGCGGGCGGCTACGTCGTCGATGCCACCGCCCCCAGCGGCGTCCTCTGGATCGGCGCCGTCCTCCTCATCCCGGTCGTCCTGATCGCGATCCGGGCCCGCAAGCGCGCCGACGCCTGACCGCCGGGCCCCACGGGCGGCCCGCATAGGAGAGACTGGAAGGCCCCGTACCTAAGAACGGACCTTGTTGTCACTGGCGGCGGATTCGCCCGCGTTGACGTCGGTGCCTCCCTGGATGACCAGGATCGTCTGCCAGGTCAGGGAGACCAGGACGATCGCGAAGAGCGCTCCGTACCAGAGGCGGCGTGCCTGCAGGCGCTGCGCGGACTCGCGGGGATCGGGTGCCTTTCGTCGTTCATGATTTGACGGCGAAACGATACCTGGATATATCGGGCAAGTAGGGCACTGGTCAGGCGGGCACGGGTTCCCTTTGGAACGCCGGCACCGCCGGTTCGCACACCGGCGCCTGCTTGCGGAAGCGGCCCGGGGGTTGGCCGAAGTCGCGTTTGAAGGCGGCCGCGAAGGCGAATTCGGAGGCGTAGCCGACCTGGCGGGCGACCGCGGACAGGGGTGCGTCGGTGTCGGCGAGGAGGCGGGCGGCCAGGGTGAGGCGCCAGAACGTCAAGTAGCCCAAGGGAGGCTGGCCCACGAGTTCCGTGAAGCGCCGCGAGAACGCCGAGCGCGAGAGGCCGGCGACCTCGCCGAGGGAGCTCACCGTCCACTGCCGGGACGGTTCCGCGTGGATCGCCTGGAGCGCCGCCCCGATCGGGCGGTCCGCGAGCGCGGCCGCCCAGCCGTCGAAGCCGCAGTGCCGCGTGTCGCCTTCGAGCATGGCGCGCAGGAGGTACATCAGGACGGCGTCGAGGAGGGCCGGGACGAGGGTGTCGCCGCCGCCGCGTTCGGAGCGGAGTTCGTTCTCGAGCATGGCGATCGCGCCCGCGAGTTCGGGCCGGGCCGCGGGGTCGTTGGGGATGCGGGTGAAGTCGGGCATGGCGGCGAGCAGCGGGTGGGTGCGGCCGGGCGCCATTTCGTAAGCGAGGCAGACGAAGACGTGCGTCGCGGCCGGATCCTCGGGGGAGCGGATGATGAGCCCGGCGGGCGCCTCGCCCTCGCATTCGGTCACCTCCCGCGGTTCGAGCGTGTCGGAGACGACGGTGTGGGCGCTGCCGCGCGGCACGACGAGCACGTCGCCCTCGCCGACCTCGATGACCTTGCCGTCCGCGGTGGTCACCAAGGCGTTGCCGCGCACCATGATCTGCACGCCGAACCCGTTCGGGCTGCGGCGCCGCAGCCCGAACGGCGCGGTGACGTTGAGCCGGACCGCGAAGGGCCTGCCGGTCCGCAGCGCGGCCAGAACATCGCTGAGCACATCCATGCGGCAACCCTAGCCAGCGCAAGCGCCGTTGAGCAGGCCCGAGGACGATCGCGTATGAACCGAGGACGCTCACTGATGGGCGCTTCCGGACGCTGCCCATACCTTCGAAGACGTTCCCCCGAAACGAAACTCAAGGCAGTGGAGTCAAGAAATGTCTCAATTGGATGAACGGGTGGCCGCCCCGGCCTGGCGCGCCCGCCTGATCGCCCTCGGCGTCGCGCTCGCCGCGACCATGCTCGCATGGGTCGTCGCCGACCTCGCCGGCGTCGAACTGCGCGCCAGTCAACCCGGCCAGGACGCCGTCCCGATCGGCCTCGTCAACGTCGCCGCCTCGGTCGTGCTCTTCGGCGGCCTCGGCTGGCTCGCCCGCGTGATCCTCGACCGGTTCGCGAAGCGCCGCGCGGTCCTGATCTGGCGCATCGGCGCCGGCGCCGTGTTCCTCCTCGAGGTCTTCCCGGTGATCCTCACCGAAGCGACCGTCGGCACCAAGGTCTTCCTCGCGATCCTCCACGTGATCGTCGCCGTCGTCCTCATCCCGGTCCTCGGCAGGCGCCTGCCCGAAGCCTGATGCGGCGCAGAGCGAACGCCTCCCGCAAACACTCGCGGGAGGCGTTCGTGCTCACGTGATCGGATGCAGATCGACCTCCGGGTCCCGCCCGGTGATGCAGTACTCGAGCCCGCCCGGATCGCGCATGACCTGCCACTGGTGGTGCCGCCGCACCGCCTCGGCCCCGAGCCCGACGTGCCGCTCGGTCTCCGCCTCGATGTCGCTGCACGCCAGGTCCATGTGCGCGGTCGCGGTCTGCCCGCGCTCGGCGAGGTCCAAGCGCTGCAACAGGAACTGGAGCGGGAGCTCCGGCGGCGGCAGGAGCCGCCGGAACTCCCGAGTATCGGTCACGGTCTGCCGCCAGGCCGTGAGGGTCTGCCAGAATGCCAGCTCGTGGTCGAAGGCCTGCGGCGGCACGTCCAGGCACACCTGGTCGGCGCGGCTGCGCTGCCCGCCGGGCCACTCGACCGCGGGCGGCACGACCGCCTCGCAGTGGTGCCGCACCAGGCAGAACGCGAAACCGCCGGGGGAGCGGAGCACGACGAGCCCGGGTTCCCGGTGCACCACGCTCGCCCCGAGCCCTTCCGCCCGCTCGGCCTCCGCCTCCACGTCGTCCACATGCAGGTCGAGGTGGTTGCCGCCCTTGCCCTCCCGGATCCGCTGCACCCGCAGGTACGCGTCGCCCGCAGCCGGCATGAGGGTCGCGAATTCGCCGTCGGGGCCCCGCCGCTCCGACATCGTCGAGTCGGTCACCTTGAGCCAGAACGAGATACCGCTCTCGAATTCGTCAGCGGGGTAGTCCCAGAACGCGGTGGTCCATCGAATCGCCATCCCCGCATTCTAAAGACCGCGAGCGGACCTCACCCGAGTTTCAGGCGAAGACCGCCCCCGGCCGAGACCCGAAACTCGCTTTCCTCGCACCCCGAACGGCTGCTAGACAACGACGATGACCGAAACGCTGACTTACGACGCCGTCGTCCGCCTCGCCGAAGCCGACCCGGCCGTGGTGGGGCTCTTCCTCATCGGCTCGCAGTCCATGGACGGCTTGACCACCGACCTCTCCGACTACGACCTCTTCGTCATCACCGGCGCGGCCACAGCGAGCGGACTCGAACGCCACCACGGGATGCGCTCCCCCATGCTCGACCTGAACGTGCTGCCCCTCGACGACCTCTTGGGCGATGTCGTGCCCGAGTACGTGCGATACGCCTTCGCCCGCAGCCGCGTCGTCCTCGACCGCACGGACGGCCGCATGACCGCGTTCCTCGAGTCGAAGCGTCGTCTCGACCCGCAGCGGGCCTTCGATCAGGCCGCCGAGGTCCTTGACGCGTACGCGAACTCGATGTTCCGGTCCATGAAGAACCTGCGCGACGGCCGCGCCCTCGCGGGCCACCTCGACGCGGCCGACAGCGTCGGCTACCTCCTGGAACTGCTCTTCACCCTCGACGGCCGCCCCCGCCCGTACAACAAATGCCTGGAATGGGAACTCGAGCACCACCCGCTCCCCGGCTGGGACACCGCGACCCTGCTCGACACACTCGGCCGCATCACCGCGACCGCCGACGCGGATCTGCAGCGCCGCCTCTTCGCCGAGGTGGAACCCAAGGCCCGCAAGGCGGGACACGGCAAGACCCTCGACGATTGGGGCGACGACCTCGCCCTCATGCGCCCCTGATCACCGCAGGGCCCGCGCTAGTGCGTCGGCCTGGTGCCGGTGGCCGACCGTCTCGTAGCCGACGATCACGACCAGCGGCGCGCAGGCCGCGATCACGATGCCCACACCGACCGTGGCGCCGGCTGCGACGGCGATGACCGAAGCGGCGAGCGCGAGCACGGAGCCGACGAACAGCAGGAGGTGGAGCGGGTCGAGTTCGCGCATCAGCAGCGAGTACAGCGTGAACAGGCCGGTCAGGAAGATCGCCACGGGGATGCCGACGGTGAGGATCGCGGCGGTCGCGCTGATGTGCGCTTCGTGCGAGATGACCGTGGCGGCCACGTGCAGGCCCGCGCCGGTCGCGGCGAGCGAGCCGAAGATGACGAGATGCCCGTAGCCCCAGACGAAGCCGCGTTCCCGGTGGTGTTCGAGCACTTCGGCCGAGGGCATCGTGAAGTACACCCACCACAGCCCGAACGCGAGCGCGGTGCCGCCGAACGCGACGAGCCCCGCCTCGACGGACCAGCCCTGCGCTTCGACGACCGCCGAGACGGCGAGGATGGTGCCGAGCACGACCTCGCCGAGCGTGATGATGACGAGCAGGCCGTACCGTTCGGCGATGTGGTGCGGGTGCCACGGGCTGCGCCCGCCGCGCAGCTCGGCGATGATCGGGATCAGCATCTCGAAGACGGCAAGGGCCACAAAGACTCCGGTGGAAACGGCCAGCGACGGGTCGAGGAAGATCTGGGAGATGCAGCCGACCTGCGCGATCGCCATGAGCAGGGCGTAGGTGAGCGCGTTGCGGCGCTGCGACTCGTCGTGCCGGGCGATGCGGAGCCACAGCGCGATCATGGCCACGCGCATGACCACGTACCCGGCGACGACGACGCTGTTGTCGACGTGCGCGCCTTCGTCGACCGAGCTGAACATCTGCGGCAGCCCGAGCGCGAGGATGAGCACGCCGATCATCTGGACCATGGTCGCGACGCGGAAGAACACGTCGTCGTTGTCGAACGCGGACGCCAGCCACGAGTAGTTGATCCAGGCCCAGCAGATCGCGAACACCGAGAACGTGAACGCGCCGATCGCGGGCCCGAAGTGCCCAAGTTCGAGGAGCCGCGCCATCTGCGTCCCGGCCTGGCTGAACGCGACGACCAGCGTGAGGTCGAAGAGCAGTTCGAGCGGCGTCGAGGTGCGGTGCGGCTCTTCGGGGTCGCGGCTGGTCATCCGGCGGGCGCGGTGGGCTCTGGTCTCAGGTGTCGACATGTGCGACATCTTCCCACCGGGGTCGCCGGCCTAGTGCGGGATGGGCAGCCCTGTGGGCGCGTACTCGACGAGGAGGACACGGCCGTCGAGCACCCGCTGGTCCACGAGCGCGAGGTCGGCCTCGTCGACCCCGTCGAACATCGCTTCGCGCCCACCGGGGCCCACGAGCAGCGGGAAGACCATGAGCCGGAGCCGGTCCACGAGGCCGGCGTTCAGGAGCTGCTTGACGACGGACAGGCTCCCCATGGTGCGGATCGGCGTGTTCGTCGTCTGCTTGAGCTGTCGCACGGACTCGACGAGGTCGCGGGACTCGACCGAAGCGCCGGGCCAGTCGACGCTGCTGAGCGTCCTGGAGAACACGGTCACCGGGAGCCGCGTCATGCGCAGGTAGCCGTCGTCGCGGGCCTCGTCCGGGACGGAGTCGAGGGCTTCGTAGGTGCGGCGGCCCATGAGCACGTGCTGCGGGCGGGCCGATTCCTCTTCGATCCAACGCCCCAGGTCAGGGCCGTAATAGCCGAAGTACCCGGGTGAGTTCTCGCCCCGGGCCCAGCCGTCGACGGACACGAACAGATCGGCGGTGAGTGCGCTGGTCTCGAGTGCGCTTTCCATGGCGGTTCCTCTCTTCGCACGGCACGGCCCAGCCCGAGCGCGGGCCGCATATCGGTAGAGACGACGCGAACGGCCCCGATTCATCGCACCGGCCCAGGGCAGTGCGGCCTAGGGTTCCCGCGTCATCGCCGAACAAGCGCTGTCCAGCTCACTGAGCATGGCGGACTTGCGTTCTTCCGAGGTGAACGCCGCGCGGATCGCGTTCCGGGTGAACCCGGCGAGCTGCTCGGCGCTCATGCCGAGCGCGGCCGCCCCGGCGTACTCCTGCTCGATCGTGGTGCTGAGCTGGACGGGATTGTCCGTGGCCAAGGTGACCGCGACTCCGGCTTCGACCAGGCGCGCCAGCGGATGCCTCTCGGTCTCGGGCAGCACCCCGAAGTACTCGTTGCACGTCAACGCGCATTCGAGGGTCACGCCGTTCTCCCTCAGCAGTTCCAGCAGCGCCGGGTCGGCCGCGGCGTGGACGCCGTGCCCGATCCTGGTCAGCCCCGGCATGCGCACGGCGGCGGCGATGTTCGCCGTCGACACCTCGCCCGCGTGCGCCGTGATCCCCAGACCGGCTTCGGCGAACCGCCCGGCCAGCCGGTACATCGGGGTCCAGTCGGCCTCGGCGTCGTACGGCGCGTAGAGGAAGTCGATGCCCGCCAGCCCTTCGCCGGCGGCGCGGATGCAGCCGTCCGCGAACGCGTCCGCAGTTGCCGGGTTCTGCCCCGGATTGATGACGATCGCGAGCGCCTCGGCCCGCAGGAGCGGGTACTCGGCGCGCACCTGCGCCTCGGCCCGCCGGAACAGCGACATGAACGCCTCGCGCGTGACGACCTCACCGCCGCAACGGATCTCGACATAGCACGCCCCGGCGGCGGCGTGGTCGCGCATGAGCGCCGCGAACCGCGCCACGAAGAACTCGTCGTCGTCGTACTCGTCGAGCGGCACCGGCTGCACCGACCCGATGCGCTGCAGGCGCTCCTTGCCCGGCGGGATCTCGGCGGCCAGACGCTCGCGCCAACCCGCCCAGTCGTACGGCTCCCGGCCCTCGCGTTCGGCCAGGATCAGATCGAGGTAGCGGGTCGCTTCCTGGTGAACGTGCAGGTCGGCTTTGGGCAGTCCGGCAAGGGATTCGAGGGCGTCCATCGTCTGATCCTAGGGGGTCCGGGCGGTCGGCGGGCCACGCCCGGCACGGCCCGCCGACCTCCGTTCTCAAGCCGCGGCGAGGGCCTTCCCGCGCACGGGAGCCAGCGCCCTGCTCCACTCGATCGTCTTGTCCAGCAAGGTGTTCAGCGCAGCCGTACTCCGTTCGGTCGGACGGAACGCCGCCTGATTCTCGAAGTCCGTCGCGAGCGACAGCAGGACCTGCGGGCCCACCACGGCCATCTGCAAAGTGCCGCACAGCAACCGGAGCTGCTCGGCCGCCCGCGCGCCGCCGAGCACCCCGTACGAGACGAGGGCGACCGGCTTGTCGGCCCATTCGGCGAACAGGAAGTCGAAGGCGTCGATGAGCGCCCCCGGTGCGGTGCCGTTGTACTCGGGGGTCACGACGATGAACCCGTCGAACGTGGCGATCCGCGCCGACCACGCCTTGGTGTGCTCATGCTCGTACACGCCCCACATCGCCGGTTTCGGCTCGTCCAGGTGCGGGAGGGCCTGTTCGCGCAGGTCGATCACGTCGAACTCGGCGTCCGCGCGCTGGGAGGCGAGGTCGTGGACCCAGGCGGCGACCTGTTCGCCGTTGCGCACGGGCCGGGTGCTGCCGAGGATGATGCCGATCTTGGTCATGTCAAAGCTCCTGTCGGGTAAGGGTTCTCAGTGGCCGGGGACGGTGCCGGTCAGCGGGGTCTCGTCGAAGTAGCGGATCTCGTAGGCGCGCTCGGCGAACTTCCAGCCGTCGGCGGTCCGCGCGTACCGGTCGTGGTAGATCGCGTAGTTGAGCGCCGAGCGGCCGTCGGTGCCGCGGCCGATCTCGGACATGTACGTGCGGCCGGTGGCCGTGTCGGCCGGCGCGGGACCGTCGAGTTCGATGAGGCCGGGGTGGCTGTTCTGGATGAGGAAGTCGACGAAGCCGGGCACGCGTTCGCCCCAGGCCCGGATCGCCGCCTGGCCGTGCATCTCGGCGGGGATGTCGGGCATCCGCCACACCCCGTCCACTGTGAACAGATCGGCGACGCGGTCGTAGTCGCGCATCATCACCGCGTCCGTGAACTCGCCGCGCAGCGCCTCGATCTCGACGCGGTCCGCGATCGCCTGGAAGTCGTTCATGGTCTCCTCCTTCGCCTCCCGGCATCGGAGGCGATGCCGGTTTCGGTTGCACGGGTACGACGAGACAGCCCCCGGAAATGTCAGGGAGACGCTCGCCTCACATTTCGGTGCGCTGTCTCGTCGGAGAGGTGGACACTGACCCACGACGATCGATTCGGAGACGAGCATGAGCAACGGGGACGGGCAGAGCCTGAGCGCGGTCATGAGCGAGCGCCGCCACCTCATCAACCTGGCCTACCGCCTCCTCGGCTCCCTGGCCGAGGCCGAGGACGCCGTCCAGGAGACCTATCTGCGCTGGTACGCCCTCACCAGGAAGCAGCAGCAGGCGGTCGAGTCCCCGGGCGCGTGGCTGACCACGGTCGCCGGCCGGATCTGCCTCGACCAGCTCCGCTCGGCCCGCGCTCGCCGCGAAAGCTATGTGGGCGACTGGCTTCCGGAGCCGCTTCCGGGCCCCGCCCTCCGCGGGCCGGGCGCCGCCGACCCGGCCGACCAGGTGACGCTCGACGAGTCGGTCGGCATGGCGTTCATGGTGGTTCTGGAGGCGATGACGCCCGCCGAGCGCGTCGCGTTCATCCTCCACGACGTCTTCCGCTACCCCTTCAACGAGATCGCCGAGATCGTGGGACGCACGCCCGGCGCGTGCCGTCAGCTCGCCTCCTCCGCCCGGCGGCGCATCGGGGCCGCCGAGGGCCCCGCCGCGCCGCCCGCCGGGCAGTCCGGGGTCGTGCGCGAGTTCAAGGAGGCCTGGGAGGCCAAGGACATCGGCGCGCTCATCGGCCTGCTCGACGCTGATGCCGTCGCGATCGGCGACGGCGGCGGACGCGCGGTCACCTTCCCGCACACTCTCGAAGGGGCCGAGGAGGTCGCGCACGCCTGGATCGAGATCGCGAACCGCATGGACGGGGTGTTGACCTTCCACGAGAGCGAGGTCAACGGCCAGGCAGGGCTGGTCGCGCGCCAGGCGGGCGAGATCGTGACGGTGTACGCGTTCGAGGTCGCGGGCGAGAAGATCAAGCGCATCTGGGCGATCCGCAACCCCGAGAAGCTCCGCGCCTGGCAGGCCGACTGACCTGCGATCAAGGGCCCAGTCGCCGGGGAAGGCGACGACGGACCCTGCTAGGACCCGGCCGCCTGGCGGGCGGCGTGTTCGAGGCGGGCCCGGTAGGCGGCCCACCAGGCTTCGCCGCGTTCGGGGAGGCCGCCGAAATCGGGGCGCAGGCCGGCGGTGCCGTCGATGAGTTCGCGGACGACGTCGGCATGGCCGCCATGGCGATTGGTCTCGCCGATCATGAGGACGATCATCTGGTGGAGGGTGACCTCGGCGTGCTCGGCGGGCCACCACGGGACGGTGCCGGGAGCGTCGAGGTCGAGGGCTTCGATCGTGGTGTCGGCATGGGCCCACACGCGGCGGTAGAACGCGATGATGAACGCGCTCGACTCGTGGGGTCGGGCCCACATGTCGACGTTGGGCTCATCGGGGTCGTCCGCGAACCAGGGCGGGGGCTCGCTGACAGGTCGGTCGAAGACCTCGCCCAGGTAACCGGCCTCGATGCCCGAGACGTGTTTGACCAGGCCGAGAAGGTTGGTGCCGGTCGGGGTCATGGGACGGCGCAGGTCGTATTCGCCCAGGCCGTCGAGTTTCCACAGCAGGCTTTCGCGGGCATGGCGCAGATCGCGGTGCAGGCGCGCCTTCGTGTCGGTCATGGCCGCGATGCTGCCACGCAGGTGCGACACCGGCGATACGGACCGGGAACTCGGGTTGCCGCAAGGACGGGTGGCGGTCGGGAGGCCGACGGAATCTTGATTGCCGGGTGCGGGGGACGTGGCTAGGGTTCCGGCATGGAGATACGTGAAGAAGTTCCCGCTGATCATGCGACGGTCCGGCGAGTCCACGAGGCCGCGTTCGGCGACCACGGCGTGAAGGTCGCGGACCTGAACGAGGCGTTGCGCCGGATGGGCGGGCTCTCGCTGGTCGCGGAGGTCGACGGGGCGGTGGTCGGTCACGTGATGTTCTCGACGAGCCTGCTCGACGCCCCGCGGAAGCTGGTCGAGGTCCCGGTGCTCAGTCCGATCGGGGTGCTGCCCGAGTTGCACGGCAACGGGATCGGTTCGGCGCTGATCCGGCGCGGCCTCGAGATTCTGGACGAGCGGGGAGCCCCGCTGGTCTTCCTGGAAGGCGACCCGGGGTTCTATTCGAGGGCCGGCTTCAAGACCGGCGGGGACCTGGGTTTCCGCAAGCCGTCGCTGCGCATCCCTGACGGCGCCTTCCAGGTCTATCCGCTTGCGGCGTATGAGGATTGGATGACCGGGACCCTGGTGTACTCGCCGGTCTTCTGGGAGCACGACTCGGTCGGGCTGCGCGATCCCCAGGCGTAAGGAGCCTGCGGGGATGGCCATCCAGTACAAAACATGTCAACATAGTTGACATGTTTGCGAGTGAGCGCGATATCGCGTTGTTCTTCATGGGTTGGCAGTCCTTCGTCGCCGACGCCGACGCGGTGCTGGACGAACACGGGCTCGCACGGCTGCATCACCGGGTGCTCTACGCCGTAGTTCGCACCCCCGGGATCGGTGTCGGCGAACTGGCTGCGGCCCTTGGCATCTCCCGCCAGGCCCTGCACCGGCCGCTGACCGACCTGCGCGGGCGAGACCTGATCGCGGTCGAGGTCTCCGAACGCAGCAAGCGCGAACGCGAGCTCTCCGCCACGGCCGCGGGGCGGGAGCTGGAACGCGCCGCCACCGGCCCGCAGCTCGCGCACCTGGAAGCGGTCTTCGAGTCCGCCGGACCCGCCGCGGCCGAAGGCTGGCGGCTGGTCATGCGCGGCCTCTCGGCAGAGGCCGTTGCGCAAGCGCCCCAGGCGACCCGGCACCTCATCGAAGGCGAGGCCGGTCATGGTTGAGCCGTGCATCGAGTTGGAGTCCGGCCGCACCCGCTACCGCCTCGACGGCCCGCACGAGGCCCCCGCCGTGGTGTTCGTGCCGGGAGCGACACTGCCCATGTTCGTCTGGGACGGCCTGGCCGACACGATCGCGGACGCCGGACACCGGGTCCTGCGCTACGACCTGATCGGCCGCGGCGGTTCTGCCGCCCCGCGAATCGCATACGACGCCAACGCGTTCGACGCTCAACTCACGGAACTGCTCGACCGGGTGCTCCCGGGCCGACCGGTCCACCTGGTCTCGCTCGCGTTCGGAGCGTTGATCGCCGCCCGCTTCGCGGAGGCCCGACCGGAGCGGGTGGCGAGCCTGACGTACATGGCACCGGACGGTTTCGGTGTCGAGATGTCGGCGGCGGTGCGGCTCTTGCGGTATCCGTTGATCGGCGAGGCGCTGCTCGCGATCGCGGGAAAGGCCATGCTCCTCAATCGCTTGCCGGACTATTCGGACCGCGCCGAAGTGGTGAAGGCGCTGCGCGAGAAGTTCGAGCCGCACGTGAGCGCCCCAGGGTTCCGACGCGCGGTGCTCTCCTCGTTGCGCCACATGCCGATCCACGACGCGGGAGACCTCTATCGGCGAAGCGGCGAGCGAGGCGTCCCCACACTGGTCCTATGGGGCCGGAACGACCGGGTAACGCCGCTGCCCGACCGCGAACGCCTCCGCGCCGCCATGCCGAGCGCTGACCTGCAGGCCTTCGAGGACACAGGCCACCTCCCGCACGCGGAAGACCCGGCTGAAGTCGCCGCCGCGCTCACCGAGTTCCTGCGGGTCGCCGAGGTATGACGGGCGTGCTCACACTCGACGATTGAAGCCTCCGGGCGAATCTTGTTGCAGTGCAACAGATTCACCCGGAGGCTTCCTCAACTTTGCAAACTCGGCCTAGTTCGGCGTGACGCGTTCGTAGATGAAGAAGTCCGAGATCGAACCCTCTTCGTCCTCGGCGGACCAAGGGTGCGGATTCTCGATGCGCTCGGCCAGACGCCATTCCGGATAGTGCTTCTCGACATCGCTAAGTACCGGATGGTGACGGATGTGCGGCGCGAACTCCGCGTCCAGACCGGGGTCGTCGGCATCGCTCGTGTAGAGGATGACGTGCCGACGGGCGGCCCCGAAGACGTGCTCCAAGTGCCGCTCGTAGACCTTCACCTCGGTGAGGTGGAAGATCACGTCGAGCGAGAGCGCCAGGTCGGCGGTCACGAACCCCGCCCGGTCGCTGAACCGCTCCGGGTCGTAGAGCGCGAAGCTCTTCGAGGCGTCCGCCTCGAACTTCGCCATGGTGTTGCTCAGCGTCGTGGGGGACACGTCGAACCCGAGGTAACGGGGGTACGCGGCGAGCGCGAGCTGTTCCCCGTCGCCGCAACCGAACTCGATGACCGATTCGATGCCCTGCTCGGACACGAACCTGTTCAGGACCTCCGCCTTGAACTCGGCGTGCCTGCCGCGCGAGCCCGCACCCGAGTTGCCGCCCTTCGCGTACCGGCGCTCCCAGTACTCGGCGGAGTTCACGAACTCACTCGGCTGCACTGAGCAGTGCCCTGAAGTCGGTTACTCCGAGGTCGAAGACCGGGGAATCGTGACCCAGCTTCGAATCCCGGACTTGGAATGCTCCGTCTTGCGAACGGGCCTCGACGCAGTTGCTGTCATCGCCGCCGCCGCTACGGATGCTCTTCCGCCAGGTCACGCGGCACTCGACGCAGTTGCTGTCTGATGCCCCTGAGCTGCGGGAGCTTTTCCGCCAGCTAGTGAACCCAGTCATTCAGGCACCCTCCGAATCGTGTACCAAACGACCACATCTTGTTGACCCGGTCATGGTACATGTCGATCTTGATCGCCTCTTCGATGTGTCGGCTCTGATCAAGGGCTTCGACGTAGACGAAAGCCGGTCCGGCTTTGGTCATTTCGGCTGGTTGATAGATGTCGAAGGAGTGCTCCACGCCTCGGTGCAGGCCTTCGAGAATTCGGATCTCGCAATTGGGCAGCCGGTTGAATTCAAGGAGCTTTGTGAACTGGTCTTGGCCCCACTCCCACTGCACCAGGGGCTGAAGGGCGTTGAGGCCGATGAGGAACCTCATGGCTGGGCGCGGGTTGCGGCGGAGGATCATGATCTGGCGGCGGAGCTTGCGCTGCCACTGCTCCATCGGTTTCTCGTCTTGGCCTGCCAAGGCTTCCATGTGATAGAGCTCGATCTGAAGTGGCCCTGGGATATACCAAGGTTCCCACTTCCAGAAATCGCCGTAGCTCGCCTCAGCTCGTTCAATGATGAAGATATTTCTCTCGTCGAGGTCCGACACGATCCTTCCGTGGTCCATCTGGCTGATGACATGGATCAGAAATCCGGCCTGCTTCTCGGTCGCGCCGCAGACCTCGGCGAACTTCGCCGCCATCGCGAGCTTGGGTCGGGTCTCGCCGGTCAGGTAGTTCCCGACGGTTCGCACACTCACGCCGAGCTTGGCTCCGATCTGAGCGTAGGTTAGACCCGATTCCGTATACAGCGCTTGGAGTTCTGCCGGGACATACCAGTCGGCGAGGTGTGAGAGCGGCATTCAGGCCTCCCGGAGTTCGTTGGTGGAAACGCACTGTAATCAGACGGTACCCTCGCGCAAATATGCGGCGCAATACGGAGTCCGATAAGGAAAGTTTTGGGGTGCAAAACTTTCCGGTCGTTACCTGCCTGAGAGGTACTGTGAGGCAGCTAGTGCCATCGCGTCGAACTTCCAAAACCCATGGTCAGAGCCTAGATTGAATCCATCGAGAAGATCGGTTCGGTTCCTGAATCTGTCAGGAATGCGACAGCTCGAAAGGAGGTAAGGCATTGATCGAGCAGCAGCAGAACAATGCGGGAGAGGGTAAGGGACTGGAACGAGGGGAGTTCCGGGACAGCTTGCGGACTTATCGGGTTCGCGTGTCAAGTAATGAAGCACCGGACTCGTTCCAGGTCTACACCGGTCAGCGCGAGGACATCGTGCTCATCGTCTCCGGGATCAACTCCGGCGACCTCAAGGCCACTTGGGGCCCGGGTTGGCGTGGGGCGGAAGAGGACTGGAAGGTCTGGGTGGAGGAGTGCGCCTTCAGCCTCGTGATCGTGGGCGCGCACGTGGGCGCCCGGGCGGGGGAGCGTCCGCGTCCGGGCCGACCGTCCCCGATGGGGCAGCACATGATCGAGCGCAACCCGGCGTCGCTGAGGTTCTGTGATGGCTGATTCGGCCGTCGCCGCTGCGACCGCCTCCCCGGGCGATCCCGGTCGCGGGCGGTGCGGACGACGATCTGACGGCGGGTTGGCGACGGTGGGCTTCCTCGGCGACTTCGCAAGGGGCCATGCGTTGTTCTCGCTGTACCGCCTCGGTCCGGATCAGAGCCAGTACCCGAACGGTCCGTGCGAGTACCTGGTCGACTGCGATGACGGCGTTGGGCCGCATGAGGTCTGCCGGTTCAGCGTCGATGAGTCCGAGCGCAGCGCGTCCGAACACGGCGACGCCGAAGCGAGCGGCGGTTCGAAGCGCCGGGGCTCAAGACCCGGCGTCTCGAAGACCGGTGGCTCGGAGCTCAGGGGGTTCGACGTGACTTGGCGCGGCGCGTGGAACGGCGATCAGTGGTGCGGCTGGATCATGGGCCGCGTGTGCGAGCTGATCGCCGCCTCGGGCGACAACTGAAGACTTGACCCTCCCGGTAGGGCCGGCCGACTCAGGTGGGGGTCGGCCGGCCCCAATCGCGCAGGGCGGCGTGTTTGCCCGCCGGTCGTGGGCGCGCCCCGGGCACCGGCCCCGTGCGCGCCCTTCGGCACCAAGCCCCATGACACTGGTGCGGAAGGACGCGGCGGTGGGGAAAGAATGAGGGTGCCCGGCTCGCTCGATCAGAGGCCGTGCATCCAGACCCGAAGAGGACCGATCGGTGCGAAGCCGTGGCGGACGGCGGCCGCCAAGTCGTCTCCGTGTTCGTAGCCGACAACCGGCACAGCGGGAAACAGCTCGTGCAACGCCGCCAACACTCCCGGCCACGCGGCATCGGCGTCACCGTCGAGCGCGAACACGTTGGAAACGCCCACCACCTGTTCGCTGCGGCTCGCCACCGCACCGGCGGCCAGCCGTCCGTCGGCAGAGCGGCCCGCGAGCACGAACGTGGCCGCGTCCTCCAGCAGCGCGGGCCCGAACAGATCCGCGTTGCCGTCCCCGCCGTCCCAGGCCAGCGCCCAATCATGCAGCGAGGCCGGCTCGCGCACCACTTCCCAATCGAGGTCCGAGGCGGCGGCCGGAGGTCCGGCCGGGCGCCAGATCCACTGCGCGTCGAACAAGACTCCGAAGCCGTACCCGGTCAGGTCGCGGTCGGCGAAACTGTCCTTGATGCTCGCCCCGGGCGCGGCGGTGTCGATCGAGTGGACCAGCTCGGCGGCGTCGGCGGCGGGAGCCAGCGTCACCGCGTCGGGGTAGAACAGCGGCGTCCGGACCGCCGCGGTCCACGCCTGAGGACTGAACGCGCCCGTCAGTCCATGCGAGCGGCACATCGCCTCGCACCATTCGGCGTTGTTGCGGGCCGCAAGCCGGACCAGGTAATCCTTTGACATTGTCACGGAAGCTGATCCTGCCTCCTTCCACCTGGTCCGTCAATCGCCTATCCCACAAGCGGAATTCGCGTCCAGGTGTGCGAGGGCGTGGGTGCGATTCCAAGCGCTTGCCGTCGCGAGTGCGATTCCTCGCGGTGCGATCAGGAGAAGCGCAACACGCCGGAGAGATGGCTGAATCGGGTTGTAAACACTCGTAAAGTTCTTGCCCATGACCGGTTCGCCCGATATCAGAACCCTCCAGTCAGTGCCCGAATCCCGGCGAAGCCCAATCGCCGACCATGATGAATCTCGGCAGGCGAAACCGCCTGCGAGCGTTCATGATCTCGTGGAGCGCGCGCTCGACTCGGTTGGTTCCGCCAGTATCAATGACATTCACGAGTGGGGCCAGTACCACAATTCGCGTCTTGCACTGCATGTGCTGGCGCGGCTTGCCTTCCCGGAGGAGCCCGCGGCGCTTCTCGATGTGCGCCACCGGGAACGCCGCCTGGAGAAGGCCGCGCTGAACCTCGAAGCGGTGTGCGCCCTCGCGGCGTCGATCGGGCTCAAGGCCCGCACGCACATGGAGCGCGACCGCGCCTTGGCCCTGTTCGACCTCGCCTATCGCCGCCTCGGCGGCGACATGCCCGCCGAACACCAAGCGCTGCACGTGACCACGGCCTACCTGAACGGCCGCAAGCTGCTGTTCAAGCAGTTGATGAAGGCGTACGGCGCGATCCCGGAGTCGGTGGCCGACTCGTTCGCGTGCCAGGACGCCCATCCTCGCCACGGCGGCAGCGTGAAGGCGTACATGCGGCGCTTCAAGGAGTTCACCGGCTGGCCCGAGCTGGAGTCGCCCGAGCCCGGTGCGTCGCTGTGCTTCGACTCGCTGCGGACCGCGCCGCTCGAGCCGATCGCCCGCGGCCCGAAGATCTCGGTCGTCATGACCTGCTTCCGTCCCGACGAGGCGCTGCTGACCGCGGTGCAGTCGATCGTGGCGCAGACGTGGCAGAACTGGGAGCTGCTGCTCGTCGACGACGGCTCGGGGCCCGACTACGAGGACGTGCTGCTGGCGGCCGCCGCGCTCGACCCGCGCGTGAAGCTGCTCATCCAGCCCGAGAACGCGGGGACCTACCAGGCGCGGAACCGCGCTATGGCCGTCGCGCAAGGCAAGTACATCACCGGGCTCGACTCGGACGACTGGGCGCACCCGACGCGCCTGGCGACGCAGGTGCGGCCGATGATCGCGAACTCGAACCTCGTGATGGTCGAGACGCGGTGCATCGCACTCGCCGAGGACCTGTCGCTGATGATCGACCCGCAGGTCGCGCTCATCGCGGCGCGGTCGACGCCGATCATGATCCGGGCCGAGGAGGTCCTGGGGAAGGTCGGCTTCTACGACGAGGTGCGCAAGACCGCCGACTCGGAGTACCGCTTCCGGATCCGGGCCGCTTTCGGCAAGGACGCGTTCGTGCGGCTGAGCGGCGGTCCGCTGACCGCCGTGCGGCACAACGACAGCACGCTCTCGGCGGGCGAGGTCTCGCGGCACTGGATGTCCGCGGCTCGCTTCGCCTACTACTCCGGGTTCGCCCGCTGGCACCGCGCGATCGACCGCGAGCAGGCCTCGCCGTTCCTCGCTTCAATGCCGCGGCCCCGGCCGTTCCCGATCACGCAGGACCTCACCCGGTCGAACGCGGAGAACCGCGCGATCGAGTACGGTCGCATCTACGCCGCCGACTGGAGCGAACTCGGCCCGCGCCGCCGCTCGATGCTCGACGACGCGGGCAAGCGCGCCGACGAGGGCATGGCGGTCGGGCTGCTGCACTCGCCCGACTGGAGCGGCGTGATCGGCGACCGGGCCCTGGTGGACCGGGCCGTGCTCCGTGCGGCCGCCGAGCACGGGCTCGACTTCATCGAGCCGGAGCCGCGGCACACCGCGCCGGTGATCGTCCCGAGCGAGGCGTACGGCGAGCTGCTCCGGTTCGAGCACCCCGACATCCCGGCGGAACGGATCCGCCTGCTGCCGGGGCCGGGAACCGGTGCGCTCGGCGACAGGGAGCGCGGTGGCCGCGCCTCCGTCGGCGGGTCCGCGCATGACGCGGCCGGCGATGCCGGTCCGACCGCGCCCGTGCGAGGTGCGGCCGCGAATCATTCGTTCTTGGACGCAGCGGTTGAACCGGCGGCGATTGTGCAAGGCGCCGTGGTGGACCGCTCCGGCTGGGCCGCGGCGGACGACTCCGTCTCGAACGCGACCACGGACGGCACGGCGGCGGGTGACGCCGCATTGGCTGCGACCGCGCAAGCACCAGCGGGCGGCGCTGCTTCAGCGGTGACCGCGCAAGGCGCTGCGGCAGCGGGCGGTCCCGGTTCGGCCGCAACCGGGCAAGGCTCGACGGCGCGTGGTCTCGGCCGCGCCGCACCGGTCGAGTCGGCCGCGATCGCGGAAGGCGCTGTGGTGGACCGCCCTCACCGAGCCGCTGCGGTCGAGCGAGACGCGATTGCGCAAGGCGGCTCGGCCGGAGGTACGGACTCGGCCGTGCCCGAGCAGGGTCTTGCATCGAGCGATGCCGCCTCGGCAGCGAATGCGCAAGCCGCGGCGGACGATGAATCCGGCTCGGGCTCAACCGCAGGAGGCTCCGCGGCGGACCGATCCGGCTCGGCGGTGACCTCGCAAGCCGCAGCGAGCGGTTCGGCCTCGGCCGGGTCTGCGCCTGGCGCGAGCGGCGGCTCCGGCGCGACCGGGACCGCACCCGCGCAGGGCCGGGCGGCGAGCGATTCGGCCTCGGCCGTGCAAGGCGTGTCGAGTGGCGGCTCCGGCGCGACCGACACCCCCGCCTCCACCACCGCGCCCGTGCAAGGCACCCCGGCGGATCACGCCGCTGCTTCCACGCGAGGCTCCGCGGCAGACCGCTCGGCCGCTGACCCAGCGCTCGACTCCGCTCAACCCGCCGCTCAACCTGCCGCCCAACCCGCCGCCCAACCCGCCGCACCGCGGATCTTCCGCCGCAATGACCTTCTCGTCATCGGCGGCGGCCTGGCCTCGGTCGTCGCGGCCCTGTTGCTCACGGCCGCTTTCGATCCCGCGTCCCTGCCCTGGGTCGCAGGCGCGAGCGCCGCCGTCTGGGTCGCCTCCTTCGCCGCGCTCACCGCATGGCGCGCCGCCGTGCGGCCCGCGCCCGGGCGGTCGACCATCGCCGAAATGCCCGAGGGGCCCAGTGAGGACCCGATCCGACTGCGCCAGATTCCCAGCGCCGCCGCGCGTCGGCCGATCTGGACCGCCGCCTCCGCCGCGCCGCTCATCCCGGCGCTCGGCATCGCGGCCCCGCAGCCCTGGCTCCCGGCCGGCATCGCGATCACCGTGCTCTGCGTGCTCGCCGCCTGCATCGACCTGGGGCTCAATCGCGCCTACGAACGCGTCAGAGCCGAAGCGGCCGAACCGGAAGCGACCACTGAGACCGGCGTCGCGCTCACCGCGCAGAAACGCCAGATGATCAAGCGGTGGGAGACGCGCCTGCACTACGGCTGGTCCGTCAGCGCCACCGCCACTTTGGAAGGGATCGCGGCCGGCGCCGAGAAGGGCTACCGCGAAACGCAGATCCAGGCCCTCGCGGCCCTCTGCGGCTACCGTGCGGCCCGCGCCCGGAACCACCGGCGCGCGCGCACGCTCCATGTCGACATCGTCATCGTCTCCACGCTGAACCTCAAGGGCGGCACCACCTCCGCCAACGAGGCCGAGATCCTGGCGTACCGCGCCGCGGGTCTCACCGTCGCGCTCGTGCACCACCCGGTGAAGGAACGCGCGATGGGCCGTCCTGTCGACCCGAAGATCCGGGCGCTCATCGACGACGAGCTGGTCTTCGAGGTCCGCCCCCAGGACACCGTCCACTGCGACCTCGCGATCATGCGCTTCCCCGTGGCCTTCGAGAACCTCATGGAGGACCGGCCGCGGATCGAAGCAGCACGAACCGTGCTGCTGGTCAACCAGACCCCGTTCGAGGAGTACGGCCCGGTCGGCGGGTACGGCACCGCCTGGAGCATCCGCGACGTGCACCGCAACGTCACCGACTGGGTCGGCCACCACACCTGGTACGCCATCGGCCCGGCCGTGCGCGA
The DNA here is from genome assembly GCF_027622945.1 of Glycomyces lechevalierae. GTDB lineage: Bacteria > Actinomycetota > Actinomycetes > Mycobacteriales > Micromonosporaceae > Glycomyces > Glycomyces rutgersensis. Next base: position 71,806 of record NZ_JAPZVQ010000003.1, read on the forward strand.
TGTGCTCCGCGCCCACCACGCCGAGGAGATGGAGGACATCGACCTCGCCGAAGACTTCTGGTACGAGACCATCGACATCGCCGAATGGACGCCTCGCGAGCGCCGCGTGCGCGGGGAAGGCGAGCCGATCCGGCTCGGGCGGCACAGCCGCGACCACGTCACGAAGTTCCCGAACATGGCCCGAAGGCTGCTCACCGCCTACCCGGTCGCCGAGGACATCGAAGTCCACATGCTCGGCGGACACGAAGCGCTGCACCGCATCCTGGGCAAGATCCCGCCGGGGTGGATCTCGCACCGCTTCGGCACGATGTCCGCCGTGGACTTCCTCGGGCAGGTCGACGTGTACGCGTACTTCATCGACGAGAACCTGCTCGAAGCCTTCGGGCGCGCGCCGATGGAGGCCATGGCCGCCGGGGTGCCCTGCCTGCTGCCGCCGAACTTCGCCGAGCTCTTCGGCGACGGCGCGATCTACTGCGAGCCCGGGGAGGTCGAGGCCCAAGTGCGGCTGCTCGCCTCCGACAAGGCCTATTACGCCGAGCGCGCCGCCGCCGGACTGCGCGTCGTGCACGAGCGGTTCTCGCCGGACGCCCTGCTGCGCAGGGTGAACGGCCTCGGCGTCACCGCCAGGGAACCGAACCGGACCATCGTCCCGATGAGCTTGGGAGGCGCCGAATGAACACCGCGCTCCGCCGTACCGTCCTCACCTTCGCCGCGGTCGCCGTGGCCCCGGCGCTGGCGTTCGTGCTCGAACCGCAGTACGCGCTGGCCGCGGCGCTGCTCATGCTGATCATCCTCATCGGACTCGGTTGGGCCGATTCGCGCCGGCTGCAGCGGCTGCGCCGCGACACCGCCGTGAAGCAGGCCGCCGCCGAGTTGCTGCGTTCGCGCGCGGTGCGGTCCGGCGAGACCCGTGACGCGGCCCGGATGCGGCGCATCCACGAGGCGCTGGAAGGCGGGTTCCCGGACTCGGCGGCGCGGGAGGCGCAGGAGCTCGCCGCGGACACCGAGATCCCGATCGCGGACCGGTACGCGCTGCTGCAGTCGTTGGCCGCGTGGCAGATCGAGCACGACCGCTCGCTCCAGGCCGCGCCCGAGCGCTCCGCGTTCGACATCGTGTTCGTGACCCACGCCGGGATGCCCGGCGGCGGGACCGCCGCGAACGCGGCCGAGATCGCGATCTGCCGGGACCTCGGCCTCACCGTCGGACTGCTGCACCACCCGGTCTACGCGGAGCACCCGAACGCGCCGGTGCACCCGCGGATCGAAGCGCTCATCGACGGGGAGTCGGTGCGGCGCATCGGCATCGGCAGCGGTCCCGAAGCGGTGGAGTGCGCGCTCGCCATCGTGCGGCCGCCGGTCGTCATGATGCACCCGCTCGAGCGGCGGCCCACGATCACCGCCGGGCGCACGGCCGTGATCGCCGACCGGACACCGTTTCTGAGCTACGGGCCCGAGGGCCCGGGAGCGTCCGTGTGGGACATCGCGACCGTGGAGCGGCATCTCACGGACTGGCTGGGGCCGCACACCTGGTACGCGGGCGATCCGCTCGTCCAGGCGGCGCTGCGGGAGCACCACGCGGAGGAGATCGCGGACCTTGACCTCGCCGCCGAGCCGTGGGAGGGGGTCATCGAGATCGACCAGTGGCGGCTCGACGGCCGCCGCGCACCCGACGGGCGCATCCGGATCGGCCGCCACACCCGCGACCACCGGCTGCAGTGGCCGGAGGACTCGCGGACGCTGCTGGAGTGCTACCCGGAGCGGGACCCGTTCGAGGTCCACGTGCTCGGCGGGGCCGAAGCGCCGGCGCGGCTGCTCGACGGGCTGCCGGGGAACTGGACCGTGCATCCGGCGGATGCCATGCCCGCCAAGGACTTCCTGGCCCAGATCGATGTGATGGCCTACTTCACCGCCGCCGAGGGCGGCGCGTCGTTCGGCCGGGCGCCGCTCGAAGCGATGGCCGCGGGAGTGCCGGTCCTCATGGACCGCCGCTTCGAGCCGGCGTTCGGTCCCGCCGCGCTGTACTGCGCACCCGGCGAGGTGGGCGCCACCGCTGAGCGGCTGGCCGCCGACCCCGCCGCGTACGCGGCGCAGCAGGCGGCCGCCTGGGGCCACCTCGCCGACCGGTTCTCAGCGAAGGCGCTGATGGACCGGCTGCCGCTGGGCGCGCCGGGACCGGCGTGAGCCGTCAGGCGATCGTCATGGAGTTCCAGCCGGTGTCGATGACGGGCGAGTTGTCGAAGCTGCCCGTGCCGTCGCCGTGGAACAGGATGAGGAAGTTGCTGTCCGGGTCCTTGCCGACCCAGTCGAGGTGGCCGTCGCCGGTGAAGTCGCCGACGGCGGCGGCCCCCACCAGCACGTCCCAGCCGCAGTCGATGAGGACGCCGGGCGAGAACTTCGCGCTGCCCGGTCCGGCGTAGAAGTACATGCACTCGGCGGCGTTGCGGACCGCGACGACGTCCGCGAAGCCGTCCTCGTTGGTGTCGCCGACGGCGGTCAGCTCGTGCGTCAGGTTCCAGCTCGACCCGATGTTCTGCCGCGGGGCGAACGTGACGCCCGTCCCGGTGCCCGGGTAGAGCCACAGCGTGCCGGTGCCGGCTTCGACGGCGATGATGTCGACCTTGCCGTCGCCGCTGTAGTCGTGGCCCGAGACGATCTGGCTCATGACCTCCCACCCGCGGCCGATGGACTGGAACGGCGCGAAGCCGGTGCCGTTGCCGGGGTAGAGGTAGAGCCGGCCGGTGCTCGTCTCCCTGGCGATGAGGTCGGCCAGGCCGTCGCTGTTGAGGTCGCCCGCGGTCTCGATGAGGTTCATCGCGTTCCAGCCGAAGCCGACGGTGTAGTGGGTGCCGAAGCCGCTCGAGCCGTTGCCCGGCCAGATCTCCAGGCCGCCGGTCGAGTTGCGGCGGGCCACGATGTCCGCGAGGCCGTCGCCGTTGTAGTCGTAGTTCCCGGAGGGGACCTGCTCGGACCCGCCCGTGTTGACGCCGCTTTCGGTCGTGGACTGGGCGAACGCCGCGCTCGGAGCGATGAGGACCGCGATGCCCGCGATCCCGGCGCTCCAGGCGAGGAACCGCCGCAGGACCCGGGCGAGGCGCCCCCGCCTTGTGCTTGCTTCCATTTCGTTTCCCTCTTGATCAGGGCCGATGGCCCGCTGTTGTGCCCGATATGGGCGATCCTCATTCAACTAGACATAAGGGAAATAGACGGGTTTCTCGCGAAGGACGGGCCGCGCCGGTACCAAAGTGTCTAGTTGCGGCGCCCGCCGAGGAGTTCGGCTGAAACGGTGTATCCGGTGCCTCTGGTGACTATCGTCCGGTATGGAATGACTTGCGACCAACGAGGGAACAGGAGGCGTCATGGCGCCCGAACCGGCCGAACCGTCGCCAGCACGATCCCCCCGGCGCCTCTCCGCGCTCCTGCGCAGGCATCGCGTGGCCGTCGTCGCGGTCACCGCACCGCTCGCGGTCATGCTGGCCGCCACGTTGAGCGCGGCCGCGCCGCCCTTCGCCTCGGACCGGACCGAGCAGGACCCGACCATCGACAACCCGAACTACCGCCGCGTCGCGTTCTCGAGCGCGGGCGTGACAGTCGAGATCCTCGGCCAGCCCGACTCGCTCAGCACGGGCGGGGTCACGGGCGAGGTCGACCTCGCGAGGGCGGAAGGCGACCAGTCCATGGTGGCCGCGAACCTCACCGGCTCCTCGGACGTGATCGCGGACTTCGGCCAGGTGTACTTCGCGATGCGCCCCGGCGTCCCCGTGGACTACCAGTACGACACCTCGACCCAGTCGATCATCTTCAACCCCGGCATCGAGATCCAGGCGGAGACGGTGCCCGGCCTGCGCAACGGCACGGACTACCTCTACACCCAGCCGATCCGGATGCTGCCGACCGCGCCCGTCGCGGACCCGGAGTTCCCCCCGTACGAGCAGACCTTCACCATCCCGAGCATCGTGATGCTCTGGGAAGGGGCGGACGGCGTCACCGGCTCCGAGCCCATCGGCTTCATCAGCCACTTCGAGCTGACCATCACCCACGGCGGATAGACGGACGACCCTTCCACCAGAGAGAGGGAGCAGCATGCGCTTCACCACACGCGGACAGCTCGTCGTAGCCGCAACCGGACTCCTGGCCGCCTTGGCGGTCGGACTTCCCTCCCAAGCCGAGCGGAGCCCCGAGCCGGTCGTCGAGTTCGCCACGGCGACCTGCAGCGGCTCGGGCGAGCTGGACGTGGAGTTCCTGCTCACCGACGCGATCGGCGCCCCCGCCCACCCCGAGTTCAAGTACGTCGTCGTCAGCACCCATGTGCGGAGCGGCCCCGAGTCGGAACCGCTGCACGGCAGCGAACTCGCGGGCACGCTCATTCCCGGTGCCGAGGTGCCGCCGCCCGGCGAAGGCTCGCTCTCCGGCATGACCGTGGTCCCGGGCGACACCAAGCACGTCATCCTCGAAGCCGAGATCGACCGCACCTCCGCGGACGGGACCGAGCGGATCGTGGTCGAAGGCGAGGCCGTGCTGAAGGAATGCGCGCCGGTCGTCCCGGAACAGGCCGTCGAGCACGAGCACGGCCCCGAGCAGCGCGCCGAGCAGGGCGCCGAGAACCCCGGCCGCGTCTGGGGCCCCTACGGCGGCAAGCGGACCATCCCCACCCACCAGGACCCCGCGGGCGGCCAGACCACCCACCCGAGCGTGGTGCGGGTGCCCGGCGGCTGGAACGGCTACGAGTACTGGATGGCGCACACGCCCTACCCCGGCAGCAACTCCGCCTGGGAGGACCCGAACATCGCCGCGTCCACCGACGGCGTCACCTGGGTCGTGCCCCCGGGCCTGACCAACCCGATCGACGACCAGCCCGGCCTGCCGGGCCCCTACAACTCCGACACCGACCTGGAGATGGGCCCGAACAACACGCTGTACGTCTTCTGGCGCACCGTGATCCCCGACCTCTCCCAGGAGCGGATCAAGTACTCGACCTCCACCGACGGCGTCAACTGGACCGCGCCTGCGGAGGCCCTGCGGAGCTCCATGGCCGATCGCCGGCCGGTGTCCCCCGCACTCATGTACGAGAACGGCGCCTGGAAGATGTGGGCGGTCGAGATCAACCGGTCCCCGAACCGCATGGTGTTCTTCCAAGGCGGGGCCACCCCCGCCAAAGCCAACTGGGGCGCGATGCAGACGGTGAGCCTGGGGGCGATGCAGAAGGAGAAGGAGCCGTGGCACCTCTCCATCACCAAGAACGGCACCGCCTACATCGGGCTGCTCAACGACACCGCGCTCGCCTCGACCGGCCGCGACGGCGACCTGATCTTCCTGTACGGCACGACGCCGACGAGCTTCACGAACGGCAGCTTCTCGACCGTCCCGAGGCTCAAACCGTTCATGCACGACCACCTGTACCGGGCGTCGATGCTCCCGGGCACCGAGTACGGCGTGCCCGGATACCAGGTGTGGTACTCGGCGCGGATGGCGCTCAACCCGGACGTGTGGAACGTCCAGCAGACGTTCCTCAACGGGGTCGCCGTCCACGGCGGTCCGTGAGTCCTCATCTGACGTTGATAGTTTTCCCAGGTTAGCGCGGCCTGATTGTGGCTATGTTCTGTGCATGAACGACATAGGGGCCGCGGGGAACGCGGTGTACGGGAGGCGCCGCATCTGGGCGCCGCTCGCCGTGGCGGGGGTGCTGCTGGCGCTGATCGGCGCTGAAGCGCTCTTCGCGAGGTCGCAGCCGGCCGGGGTGACACTGGTGCCGGACACGGTGATCGAGTTCGGCGCCGAGCGGGACGCGACGGTCCAGGTCGGCGACGGGTGGGTCCTCGACAGCGGCGCGAGCGACATCAACTCGCAGATCGTGCTGGTCCGCGGCAACACGCTCGTGGAACTGTCCGATGTGACCCTGCCGACCGGCACGTCGCCGGAGGAGATGTGGACGGGCCTCGACCGGCTCCTCGACATCGAACGCCACCACGGCACCGAGGTGTGGCTCGACACCCCCACCGACTACGAGAACGCCGCCGGAACGACTGGGCTGCAAGGCAACCTGCAGGTCGGCACCCGGGTCGGGCAGGCCTTCGTGCTCGCCGGCCCGGACGGCGCGCAGGCGGTCGAGGCGAAGGTCCTCGCGCCGTCCCAGGCGAGCGACCAGGACCTGGCCGCCGCCGCGAAGGTCATCGACTCGATCGCGTTCCAGGAGGCGTCATGACCACGTACGCGCACACCGTGATGCCGCGCCCGGCCAACATCAGCGCCCGGACCGTCGCGTTCTGGATGCTCATCATCGTGTCCGCCTTCGGGCTGTGGACGCTGCAGTCCGACTTCCTGCCGGTCGTGATCGCCTTCCCGGGCAGCGCGGCGCTCGGCGTCCTCGTCACCGGGTTCGGCATCGTGGTCGCCCTGTGGATCGCGCGGCGGTTCCTGCGGCCGGTGCAGGCCCCGGCGTGGTCGGGCACGTGGCTCGCGCTCATGTGGGGCGCGTTCGGCGCGTGCGGGCTCGCGCTGGTGATGAACGGGATCCTCCTCTCGGCCTGGTCGCGGGCCCTCGGGCCGAACGCGGCCGGGGACTGGGCGGCCGCCTTGACCGCGCCGATCAACGAGGAGGCGGCGAAGGCCGCCGGGGTGGTGCTGCTCGCGTGCGTCTCGACGCGGCTCGTCCGCAGCACCGCGGACGGCTTCGTGTACGGCGCGCTCGTCGGCTTCGGCTTCCAGATCATGGAGAACTTCACATACGGGCTCAACGGAATCGGCCTCGCCGGGGGCGTGGACCCGGTGGGCGCGACCGGGCAGGTGCTATGGGTGCGGATCCTCCTCACCGGCATCGGCTCGCACTGGACGATGAGCGCGGTGGCGGGCGCCGGGATCGGGTACCTCGTGAGCGCCTCGGGACGGTCGACGGCACGGCGCATCGGGGTCGCCGCCGGGTGCTTCGCGCTGGCGATGGGCATGCACTGGCTGTTCAACAGCCCGCTGTTCGGCGGCATCGCGGGCACGATCGGCAAGCCGCTCGCGAACTTCGCGATCATGGTCGTCGTGTACCTCGTGGTCCGCCGCGGCTTCCGGGCCCGCTGGGCCGCCGTGACGGCCGAGGAGGTCCAGTACGGAAGCCTCGCGCCCGTGGAGGCCGAGAGCCTGTCGAAGCGGCGCGCGCGGCGGCGGTTCCTGCGCAGCTTCGGGGCGGTGCGGGTGGCGCAGCAGCGCCTGCAGCAGTTGGAACTCGACCTCCTCGAGGAGCGGATCCCTGAGGGGATCGACCCGGCCGCCGCCCAGCCGTGGCGCGACGCCGTCGCCGCCGCCAGGCAAGGGACGCTGCTGGACCGGCCGCCGCAGGTCCTGTGACGCGTGCAGGGCCGGGCTTCCCGCCCGGCCCTTTCCCGTTGCGTCACTGGTGGAAGACGACCTCGGCCGAGTCGAGGTTCACCGAGCCGGGGCACAGGAACGAGCCGCCGACCTTCTTCGCGCCGATCGGCCCGCCCCGGTACTCCCGGGTCGCGCCGTCGCGTTCGAGCGTCACCCGCGACGCCTCGTACGTGCAGGTCACCCCGAACTTCCTGGCCGCGATGCGCACATCCTCGGCCGTCGCGGTGCCCTTCGCGTCGTCGAACGCGAACGCGGCGTCCCCGCCGAACTTGAAGGAAGTGTCGCCGCGGCAGTCGAAGTCGACCTTGTCGGCGTCGATCGCCACGGTCGCCGGCGGCGCGGCCCCGACCTGGACGCGGTCGGCCTCGCAGCGGCTCCCGCCTTCGGCCAGAACGAGATCCACGAAATCGGCGGTCGCCCCGGTGGAGGCGGCGACCGAGGCGGTGGCGGTGGTGCAGAGCAGGAGCGCCGCCGCGGCGGCGACGAGCGTTGCAGGGCGGCGGTGCGGCACGGCTCCGGGCCTTTCTCGCGCGCGGCCACTGCCATGGCCGCGTTCCGGATCGAACGATCTGGACGCTAGTCGCGCCGCAGCCCCTCTGCGGCGTTTTCGCCCCTTCACGGCCGTACGGCGGTGTCGGATCGCCGATACTTTCGTATCGCCCCGGGCCCGCCCCGCGCGCCTTCGGTATCGATCCGCGCCAGATCCCTCATCCCTTGGGCTGGATCTCGAACCGAACATTCGCGCAGGTAATAAGGCGTGGATACAGTGAAGGCGCTCGCATCGAACGGAAAGGCGGCGACCCCATGCCCACCGACAGCACCCGCACCGGCGACACCACCACCGTCGCGGACGCCCCCTGGGTCGGCCCGGCCTTCCTCATCGGGCTGCCGCTCGCCGGGGCCGCCCTCGGGTGGGGGCTCACCTTCATCGTCGAATGGATCGTCGGGCTCTCCTGGTTCCCGTTCCAAGGCCTGTTCGAGCTGTTCACCGACCTCTCGCCGACCCTGCAGCTCGTCGTCGGGCTCGCGGCCGGCGTGGTCCTCGGCCTCGTCGTCGCGTTCCTCGTCCTCCACGAGATGCTCACCGTCACCGTCGGCCGCGACGCCATCGGCCTCGAACGCGGCGACTACGAGCGCGAGATCCACCGCGCCGACGTCACCGGCGTCTTCGTGCAGGACAAGCGGATCGTCGTCCTCGGCCCCCGCCGCCGCGAACTCGCCAACGTCGAATTCGACCTCGACCGCGACCGCCTCGCCGCCGCCCTCCGCCGGCACGGCTACGGCTGGCTGCCCGACGGCGACCCGTACGCCGCCGAGTTCAAACGCTGGGTCCCCGGCGCGGACGGCCTCCCGCAGGGCGCCAACGCCGTGCTCAAAGCCCGCCAGCACGCACTCGAGAAGTCCAACACCGGCGACCTGCGCGAACTCCTCGACGAGCTCGACGCCCTCGGCGTCGTCGTCCACGACAAGGACAAGAAGCAGTACTGGCGGCTCGCCGACCCCGCCTGAACCCGGTCACCGAACCCCGTCACCGTGCGGATGCGGCACGCGTCCCCGGCGCGGAGGATGGATGCGAACGCACCCGACCACAGGGGGAACCATGACCGCGCCGCTGCTCTTCGGCCTGGCGATCCTGCTCGCCGCCATCGTGCCCGGACCCGACTTCGCGATGGTCGTGCGCAACACCGTGCTCTCCGGGCGGGTGAGCGGGATGTGGACGGCGACGGGCATCGGGCTCGGCATCCTCGTGTGGGTCGTCGCGACCTCGATCGGGCTGGCCGCGCTCCTCGCGGCTTCGGCGCTGGCGTTCACGGTCGTCAAGCTCGCGGGCGCCGTCTACCTGGTCTACCTGGGGGTGCGGTCGATCCGGGCGGCGGTCAAGGAGCGGCGGCGGCCCGTCGCGGAGGTCGAACTCGACCGGCCGATGAGCCACTGGGCGGCGTTCCGGTCGGGGCTGCTGTGCAACCTGCTCAATCCGAAGGCGGTCGTGCTCTTCACCGCGCTCATGCCGCAGTTCCTCGTCGGGGGCGGCTCACAGGCCGTGCTCATCGGGGAGCTGGCGGTCGTCGGGATGGCGGTCTGCGGATTGTTCTACATCGGACTCGCGAACCTGATCAACCTGTTCCGCGCGGTGCTCGAACGGCCGCGGGTACGCGCCTGGCTCAACGGCGTCACCGGAGCGGTCATGGTCGGCCTCGGTCTGCGGGTCGCCGCCAACTGACCGGGCCCCGCGCGCGGGGCGCGCGGGCGATGCGGTGAGATTACAGCGCGGCGGCCAGCCGGCCGACCCGTCGCACTTGCGGGAGTACGGCGGGACGGCAGACCGGCCGCCGTCTCCGCACGTAACTCGATAGCGGTTTCCCTGCCATTCGCGCAGAATGATCGCCATGAGCACCTGGGAACTCGAACCTGAGATCGAGTCGTACTACGAGCGCGGCGGGGAGCGCGAGCGCCTGACGCGCAACGCGCGCGGCCGCCTGGAGTTCGCCCGCACGCAGGACGTGTTGCGCCGCAAGCTTCCCGGTAAGCACCTCGACCTGCTCGACGTGGGCGGCGCGACCGGGATCCACGCGAAGTGGCTCGCGGAGGACGGCCACCGGGTGACCTTGATCGACCCGGTGGCGAGCCAGGTCGAGATCGCGGGCGCGCTGCCCGGCGTCACGGCCGTGGTCGGCGACGCGCGCGAACTCCCTTGGGACGACGCCAGTTTCGACGCCGTCCTGCTGATGGGGCCGCTCTACCACCTGACCGACCGCGAGCAGCGCGTGCGGGCCGTCGCGGAGGCGCGGCGCTGCGCGAGGCCGGGCGGGATCGTCGCGGCGGCGACCATCAACCGCAGCGCGGGCTGGAACGACTGGCTGCTGTCGATGTCCCACGGCATCGACCGGGGCCTGAACGCCGAGGACAGCATGCGCATCCTCCGCGAAGGCGACCTGCGCCACTTCGAGCAGGACATGTTCACCACCGCCTACCTGCACCACCCCGGCGAGGTCGCGAGCGAGTTCGCCGACGCGGGGCTTCCCGGCGCGGCGCAGTACGCGGTGCAGGGCTTCCCCGGCTACGTGCCGGATCTCGAGAAGCTCATCGACGACGAAGCGGCGCGCGAACACCTGATGGAGGGCCTGCGGGTCATCGAAGCCGAGCCTTCACTCCTCGGCGCGAGCAACCACCTCCTGACGATCGCGACGATCCCGGCGTAGGAGACGCGGGGCGCCCGGAGCGATCCGGGCGCCCGGCTACGGTCCCGAGTGGATGAATCGGGCCCAGGCGGCGGTGTCGTTCGGGTGCTCCTTCCGAATCCGCAGCATCGCATCGTGCAGTGCCCGGGCGGTCTCGGCCGAGTCGATGGCGTCGTCCTTGACCAAGGTTCGGTAGAGGTCGTCCGCGACCTGGCTCGCCGAGTCGTCGTAGACGGTCCAGAGCGTCCCGATCACGTGTCGCCAACCCGAATAGTGCAGGGCGGCAGACAGGTTGACCGCCTCGTCGAAGCCCGTGACGCCCCCGGTGGCGGTCTGGCAGGCGGAGAGGAACGCGAACTCTCCTGCTCCGGCGGAGGTGCTGCTCAGGTCGGCGACCGTGATGAGGCCGCTGTGCTCCCAGTCGAAGGGGACGAGGCCGCCTCGGCCGGGTTCGGCGAGGTTCTGTACGCCGTGGCAGGCGAAGTGAGCCCATCGGTGGCGCCCCAGTTCGGTGAGCATCGCCTCCCTTGTGGCCCGCTCGTCGCCGAGCAGGGTGAGGCGGTCCTCGTCGAAGAGTTCCGCGAGCAGGCTCCGCTCGGCCGCGGCCCCCGCCAGGTCGGCGCGGGAGGTCGCCTGTTCACTTGAGGCGCTTCCGATGGGCGTGCGGGCGATCGTCGCGACGAGCATGCGGCTCGGTGACTGGTCCACGGGCTTGGAGCGGGCTTCTGCGAGAGCGCGAAGGGTCGGCGTGTACGAGGAGACCACCTGGTCCATCACCGCGCCGCCGTCGCCTTTGCGGGTCGCGGCCGCGTGAAGCGGCAGCAGCGAGAGCGGTCCCGTCGGGCACCACCAGACGCGGGGCGGCTCGGCCCCGGGTTCGCCGAGGAGGCCGAGTCGCTTGAGGACCGGTTCGGCGATGCCCTTCCACATCCACTCGAGGACCGGGCGGGTCGCCATCTCCAGGAGGAACCGACCGTCGGGATCGCCGTTCGAGTAGCGGCCCAACGCCTCCAGATAGCGGAGCGTCTTCTCCTCCGCCTCGCGGAGCGTGATCGAGAGTTCGACATGCTCGATCGTCCCGCCCGTGATCGCGAGCGCGTCGCAACGCCAGCCGCTGACGTTGACCAGGATCACCGGCCCCCCGAGGTCCACATCGGAGGCGTCTGCCGGCGACGGTCCGAGCAGGAACCGGACCGGGTGCGGGAACGCCTCGGTCGGTTCCAGAGCGCGGATCCGGCCTACGAGCTCGTCGTATCGTTCGCCCGCGTCGAGTGTCGCGGCGCGGTCGGGTGCCTCGGCGGTCGATTCGAACTCGATGGTGAACGCCGACATCGAAGGCCGGTCGAGGATCGCGCGGCATCGTTCGAGTTCGGCCGCCAGCGCGGGATGGGCGGTCCGCAGCTCCGTGAGGTCGGCCCGGAGGTCGAGAACGCCGCTCCACCAGACGGATCGGCCCTGCTCTGAGAGGCGTACGGCCTTCTCGAGGTCGCCGGAGGCGATGGCGGCGGCGGTCGCGTCGCGCCCGAGTGCCGCCGCGTGGGCTTCCAGTCGGTGCTGGTGGTCTTCATGGGCGAGTCCGCGTCGAGACAGGGTGGCCAGTTGCTCGATCGCCTTCTCGTAGTGGGGGAGGCCGAACGCCGGGGCCCGCTTCGGAGCCGCACCTGAAGCTTCGGCTCGGGCGATCGTCGTGTGCGCCAGGTTCTTGGTGATGTCGATGCGGTCGGTGGTGGCGGCGCCTTTGACGGCGAGTCCTTCTTGCAGGGCTGCGATCGCGGCGTCGACGAGTTCGATCCGTTGCTCGAGTTCGTACCGGAGCATCAGCGCGGCGGCGAGTGAGGCGAGGCGGGGCGCTCGGTTGAACTCGTCGGGTGCGCTCTTCGCCACGGCGTGGGAGGAGGCGGCGACCGCTTCGCGGAGATCGTCGGGATCGAATCGGGTCTTGTACCGGTATTGGAGGGAGGCGCTGAGGAGGTTCCATGCCGCTGCGAGGCGGGGATGGCCGTCGGGTGTCGCCGTGACGGCACGCCGGGCGAGGTCGATCGCCTCGTCGATGTCGGAGGGGGCGTCGGCCCTCTCGTATCGGCTGATCAGCGAGCTGGCCGTGTTGAGCAGGCGCATGGCGAGGTACGGGTCGCCGTCGGGCGTGGCCTCAATGGAGCGCCTGCCCAGGTCCACCGCGGCGTCGAGGTCTTCGGGGGCGCCGAACCTCGCCGACCGGGTGAGGAGGGTGATGCCGAGGTTGGAGAGTACGCGGGTGCGGGCGGGGTCGTCGGGGCCCAGCGCGTCGAGGGCCTGTTGCAGGAAGCCTACGGCGGCGTCGAGATCGCTGCGGTCCCCGGTGCGCGCGAACCGGGTTCGCAGTACGGAGCCGAGATTCTGGAGCCTCGTCGCGGTCGCTCTGGAGTGCTCAGTGCCGAGTGTGGCGGCGCGAAGCGCGTCGATGGCCGCGTCGAGGTCGGCGTCCCCGCCGTGGTATTCGAACCTCGCGCGCAGTGCGAGTGCGAGGCTCGTGAGCCGGTCGGGGCGTTTGACGTGCCGCTCGGGCGTCGCCTCCACGGCCGCGGCCGAGACCTTGATCGCCGTATCGAGGTCGGAGGATTCGCCGACGAAGTCGAAACGGGCCCGGAGCGCCACGCCGTAGTTCGTGAGCACCGTTGCCAGGTAAGGACTCTCCGAGGAGGTCCCCAGCACCGCGGCGGCCGCGTGGTCGACGGCCCGGTCGAGGTCCCGGGTGCCGCCGACCGCTCGGACCTTGGCGACCAGCACACTGCTGAGGTCGGAGCGGCGGGTGACGGCGCGCGGATCGCCCGCCACGGAGTACTCGACGGCCGTCTCGGCGGCTTCGACGGCGGCCCTGATGTCGCTGGGGTCGCCTTGGCGTTCGAACCGGTACCGGTAGGCGGAGCCGAGGTTCGCGAACGCCGTCGCACGGTTCTCGTCGCCCTCCGGCACGAGTTCGACCGCTTCACTGCCGCATTCGATCGCGGCGTCGATGTCGGCGGGATCGCCGCCGAACATGTACCGCTGGGTCAGCATCCCGGCGAGGTTGGCCAGGCTGGAGTGCCGCTTGGGATGACCGGGCGGGCGCATGGCGAGGGACTGGCGCTCGGCGTCGATGGCGCCGTCGCGATCGGCGTTGTCGCGGGTGCGCTCGAACCGCATCATCAGGGCGGTGGCGAGCGAGGTGAGCGTAGTGCTGCGGTCGTCGCCGGTGATGGAGGTCCCGGCGAGCGCGCGGCGAAGGCAGTCGATCGCCTCGTCCATGGCCGCATAGTCTTTCGTGTGCATCACGCGGAGAAGGAGCTGGTTTCCCTTGACCATCGCCCCGAACTCGGGATCGAGCGCGGACGCGGTCTTCAAAAGGAAACGCTGGAATCGCTCGGATGCGCTCATGTGCGGACCCTTCGGCTCGGGTTCACGTACTAGTCTAGGTGGATTCGACCATTGCGAGTGGTTCTCGCCTGTGTGCGACCCTCGACGAGACGGAGCGGGCCAGGCCAAATGACCGAGCATGCAGACTCCCAAGCGGCACAGACGGCGAGGCTGTGCCGAGAGCTTCCCGAGTTCGAGGCGGCGGCGGACCTTGACGACTGGCGTGACGTGCTCGACGCCGTAGTGGCGGACCTCAGGGCCGGCGGCTCGTTCGCCGACGCGCAGGCCCGGCACGGGCTGCCGCCACTGGGTGCGAGCGGGCCCGATCGCGGCGCGCCCGTGGACCTCACGCCGCTCATCGACCGGGTACCCGTCAAAGGGGAATACCGCTGTCCACTCGCTCGGGCGTGCACCAACCGCGGCAGCGTGCACCCGCAGTCCGGTGCGGAGCCGCGCTGCGCCCTCGCGGGCCGCCCGATGCGGTTCGCGCTCAAGGACGCCTGATGGGCGAGATGCTGGCGGTGCTCGGGACCAGGCTCACCGAACGCGTGGCCGCGAGGCTCACACTGCCTGGCCTGTTGTACATCGCGCTCTCCTGCTGGGCCGTCTCCAGCGGGCACGCCCACCCGTTCGAGCCGACACGGGTCGCCGCCGTGATCGACCGCTGGGCGGCGTCGGCCCAGGCCGTGCCGCTCGCCCTTGCCGTCGACATCGGCCTGGCGCTGCTCGCCGCCACCGCGATCGGCATCGCCGCCTCGACCGTGGCGACCGAGGTCGTGGGACGCGTGTGGAGCGGGCGCCGTGCGCCGAAACGATGGCTCGCACGCCGCGGGGAAGCCTGGAGGGCGCGCCACGAAGACGTGCCGGAACGCTATGCGCCCCAACGGCTCACGCCGATCGGTGACCGGTTCCGGACTGCCGGTGAGAAGGTCGACGCCCAGTACGGGCTCTCGCTCCCGGACGTGTGGCCACGGCTGCTGATCCTCGCCGGTCCGGACACTCGCGAGCTGCTGGCCCGCGCCAGTGACAGGTACCGGGCGGACACCGTGCTCACCGCCTGGGCGCTCCTCGTGCTGCCGTTGACGGTCTGGTGGTGGCCTGCCGCGCTGCTCGCGGGCCTCGGCCTCACCGTCGGCTATCGGCGGTCGCTGGCGAGCGCCTCCGTGCTCGCGACGCTGATCGAATCGACGGTCGACCTCCATCAGCGCGACCTCGCGGCGAGCCTCGGAGTCGAGCTGGACGACGGTCGCGTCACCAGGGCGGAAGGGCCCCAAATCAATGTCCTGATCACCAAGCACACGTGAAGCGAGCACCGGATGCGACAGAGCCGGTGGCGCGGGAGTGCCAATCTCACCTGGGGCCGTGTCCGGCGCCGGATGTCGAGACTTCGCTTGTGGCCGTGACGTGCCCCCGCTATTCTCCGATGGCATGTGGAACCGCAGCATGCTCATCCTCCACGGCGTGGAGAACCGCAGGCCCGAAGGGCACTGGCAGCACGAGCTCGCCATGGATCTGCGCGAGCGCGGCGAGCAGGTCTTCTACCCGCAACTGCCCGAGACCGACCGGCCGAAGCTCGCGGACTGGACCGACGCGATCCGCTCGGAGCTGGCGCTCATGCGCGGCGAGAAGGTCGTGGTCTGCCACAGCCTCGCGAGCGTCGCGTGGATGCACCTCGCGGCGGCCGACGCCGCCTCCTCGAACCCGCACTCGGCCGACCGGGTGCTCCTCGTGAGTCCGCCCGGACCGAAGGCGTTCGACTGGGACGTCATCGCCGGGTTCACCACCACGGGCCTCGACCTCGCGGGCCTGCGGCTCGCGAAGGGACCGGCGCGGCTGGTCTGCTCCGACGACGACCCGTACTGCGTCGAGAACGCCGCCGAGCACTACGGCCGACCGCTCGGCTGCGAGGTCGACGTGATCCCCGGCGGCGGCCACCTCGCGATCGGCGACGGCTACGGGCGCTGGCCTTCGGCGCTCGCCTGGTGCCTCGACGAGTCGGAACGCCTGACCCCCAACCGGTGACGCGGGCTCGGGCGAACCCGGTCGAGACGCATTGTCGTACCCGGGAGGCACCCTTGGTATCGGGGCGCCGCGCGCCGACACACCCGACCCCGGGGGCACCGAAACGGCTCCCCCGAACGGCGCCACCGGGACCAAGCCCTTCACACGGGCCGCGACCAGTGCCAGACTGGATCGGATCGGGCCCGTTCGCTCCTCGCGTTCCCCTGCGGGCCTTCGGATCGGCTCTCCGGGAGGGCTCATGCGCTGGGTTCGGATCGTCATCGTGGGCGTCTTCGTGCTGGTCGCCGGTTCGGCGGCGCTGGCCGGGAGTCTCGCGGGCCCGCGCGGCGACGCGCCCGCCTTCACCTCCGACCCGCCCGAGCTGACCGCCACGGCTGAACTGCGGCGCATGTTCATGAAGCCGGGGCAGGTCGCGATCGCGGTCACGAACCACGGTGACGCGCCGGTGCGCGTGACCGGGGTCGAACTGCTCACGGATTCGTTCGCGCCCTTGGGCGTCCAGGAATTCGACACCGAGGTCCCGCCGAGCACGAACGCCCGCGACCTGATCACGAAGTTCGGCGAGGCGACCTGCCCGGACGGCACCGCGTCGAAGGCCGACCCGGCCGCCGTGGTCCTCCATGTCGCGACCGAGGACCAGGCCGTGCACCTGGTGGAACTGGAATTGTCGTACCCGAACGGCACACTTGACCGACTGGTGCGGGAGGCCTGCGCGGCGCAGGCCGTCGCCGAATCGGCCCGCATCGAGCTGGGGGAGTTGACCGCCGCCGCGGACGGCACCCTCGAAGGGAGGTTGAGCGTGACGCCGCTGGGGGAGGCGGCGCTGGACGTGACCGACGTGCGCGGGAGCGTCCTGTTCGAAGTCCTGGCCGGCGAGTCGGTGCCGGAGGGCGGGGGCGTGACGGTGACGCTGCTGTTCGACGTGGTCCGGTGCGACGGCCATGCGGTGGGGGACGCGAAGCACCCGTTCGGGTTCACCGTGTGGGTGGCGATCGACGGCGGCGAGCCGGTCGCGGTGCCGCTCAACGTGGCGGACGACCGGCGCGAGGCGCTGTGGAGCATGCTCGACGTGCGGTGCGGCGAGCGGGAATGACCGGTTGAACCGTTCCAATCGCTGGAACTGGGGGAGGCGAACATGGCACATCGGACGTACGCTGGAAAGCGTGGGTGATCACACCGATACTTCGGGTAACGAGGCGCACCAGTTGCGCACCCGTCTCGTGGGCGGCCTGCGGTCGCGCGGCGTGATCCGGAGCGAGGCGGTCGAGACGGCGATGCTCGCCGTGCCCCGCCACCGCTTCGTGCCCGAGGCGCCGCTGCGCATCGCCTACGCCGACGACGTGTACGTCACCAAGCGCAACAGCGACGGCGAGGCCGTCAGCTCCGCCTCGCAGCCGTCGATCGTGGCCGAGATGCTGGAGCAGCTCGACGTGCGGCCCGGGCATCGCGTGCTCGAGATCGGGGCGGGCACCGGCTACAACGCGGCGCTGCTCGACGCGCTCGTCGGCCCCGGCGGCGCGGTGACCACTGTGGACATCGATGCGGAGACGGCCGGAAGGGCCCGCCGGGCGCTCGAGGAGGTCGGGTCCGAACGGGTGCGGGTCGTGGAGGGCGACGGCGAGCTCGGCTTCATCGACGGCGCGCCGTACGACCGGATCATCGCGACCGTCGGCACCTGGGACCTGCCCCCGGCCTGGTGGGACCAGTTGGCCGAGGGCGGCAGACTCGTTGCGCCCCTGAGCATCCGCGGCTGCGAGCACTCGGTGGCCTTCGACTACGCGGACGGCGTGATGCGCAGCCGCTCGATCGTGAGCTGCGGCTTCATGCCCATGCGAGGCCTCGGCAGCCAGGAGGGCCAGGCCGTCGAGCTCTCCGAGGGCCGCATCATGACCTTCCATGTGGAGCAGGAGGTCGAGGCCGACGGCGTGCGCGGCGTGCTCGACGGGCGCGGCACCACCGTCTGGACTCCGGTGCAGCTCAAGGTGAACGACGACGCCACGCAGCTCTCCCTGTGGCTGGCCTGCGCGTTCGCCGGGTACGGGCGGATGAGCGCGCCCTTCGGCGACCACGGCCTGCAGCGGCTGCTGCTGCGCTGGGCCAACCCGGCCGTGGTGGAGGGCGAGGACTTCGCGTACCTGGTGTGCCGCAAGACCGGCGGCGGCAACGAGATCGGCGTGCGCGGCCACGGCCCGAACGGTCCGGCGCTCGCCGCGCGCGTCGCCGAGGAAGTGCGCGTGTGGGACCGCGAGTGCCGCGACGGTGTGAGCCTCCAGATCACCGCCTACCGCAAGGGCACCGGCCCCGAGTCCGAGCCGCGGTTCACCGTCCCGAAGCGCCACACGCGCCTCGCCATCGAGGTCGCCCCCGACGACTACCTCTGACGTGGCCGTCGCCACTGCAGGGAACGTTCCACCTCCGGCGTTCCTCTTCTCTCCCGACGAACCATTCCGTTCGGAAGGAGCAGACCTTGACCTCCCGCCCCACCCGGCTCGCGTACGCCGTCGTAGCCGCCCTCGCCGCAGACGCCGCGTTCCACCTCCTCTGGGCCACCGGAAGCACCTGGCCCGCAAGCGAAGTCCGCACGCTCTCCTACGCGCTCCTCGGCGCCGAAGTGTCGTTCGCGCCCCGGCTCCTGCTCACGCTCGCCGGCATCGCCCTCGCCACGCTCGCCCTGATCCACGCCCGGGCCCGCGTCACCCGCGACCACCGGCTCTACCCGCTCCTCCAGGCCGGGACCCTCGCGTTCCTCGCCTTCCTGTCCTTCCGTGCCATGGCCGGCCTCGTGTGGTGCCTCGGCATCGGCACGCCGCCCGACTATCCCGCCTACTACTGGCTCAACCTGCTGCTCTACACCCCGTTGTGCCTCGCCATGGCTGCCGCCGTGTTCGCCGTCTCGCGGCACGGCGCGAAACCGCTGCGCCTGCGCGGGAAACTCGCCCTGGCCGCGCCGCTCATCGCGATCGCCGCGCTCCTCGCCGGCGCCTACGCCTGGGCCCCAACGGAAGCGCCCTACGACCCCGCGGAGGCGGGCGTCGACTCCCGCTACGCCGACACCGATCTCGCCCGCTTCCACTACACCCGCGAAGGCGACGGCAGCCCCGTCGTCCTCCTCTCGCCCGGCGCGTCCTGGCTCTTCGCCTGGCAGGAGCAGGCGCACACCCTCGCCGCCGAGCACACCGTCTATGCCGTCGACCTCCCCGGCCAAGGCTTCACCGAACTCCACCAGGACTTCGACTACACCCTCGAAGCCGTAGCGGAGGCGATCGACGCGTTCCTGGACTCCCAGGACCTCGACACCGTCGCCCTCGCCGGGTACTCCTGGAGCGGCGGCTGGGCCCTCGCCTACGCCCAGGCCCACCCCGACCGCGTCGACCGGCTCGTCCTCCTCGCCCCCAGCGGCGCCGACCGGCCCGACCCCGCCGCCTGGGAAGCCCTCAAACCGCCCGTCGCCGGCGAACTCCTCACCAATGTCTACTCAGGACGAGACGCCGCCGAGGCATCCCTGCTCGGCATCGTCGAACACGACGAGGTCGTCACCGACGCGCTCATCGACGCGTTCTGGAAACCCAACACCCGCACCGTGAACCTCCGCTCCACCTACCTCTACGAACGCGGCCTCGACTGGTACTCGACCGAAGCGGCCATGCCCGCCACCCGCCAACCCGTGCTCCTCGTCTGGGGCACCGCGGACACCGTCGTCCCCATCGCCGACGCCGAGGTCTTCGCGACCCGCCTGCCCGACGCCCGCCTCGAGATCCTCGACGGCTGCGGGCACGCCCTCACCATCGACTGCCCCGACCAGGTCGACACCCTCATGTCAGGATTCCTCGCGTGAACCCCGACGAGCTCGCCCCGCTGGTCCGCCAGGCCCAGCGGGGCGACACCCTCGCCATGAACGACCTCCTCGACGCCCTCGCGCCCTACGTCGGCCGCATCTGCGCGCCCATCGCCCTCGGCCACGGCCCCGACGCCGCCCAAGAAGCCCTCATCGTGATCTTCAAGTCCCTCAAGCACCTCCGCGCCCCCGAAGCCCTCCTCGCCTGGGCGCGCACCATCGCCGTGCGCGAAGCCGTGCGCATCGCCAACGACCGCCGCACCGTCCCCGCCGAACTCGCCGACCTCCCGCAGGCCGGCGACCCCCAGCTCGAGACCGACATCGCCGACGTGCTGCGGCGGCTCTCGCCCGAGCACCGCGCCATCCTCGTCCTCCGCGACCAAGAGGGCTACAGCGAAACCGAGGCCGCCGCACTCCTCGCCATCGAAGTGGGCACCGTCAAGTCCAGGCTCCACCGGGCCCGGCGATCCTTCCAGAAGGTGTGGTCCGCGTGAACCAGCACTGGCCCGTGGCCGAACCCGACGCCGTCGCCCGCCTCCACGCCCTGGCCGCCGGGGTCCGGGGCGCCAGCGTCACCGAAGGCGTCGTCGACGCCCCCTACGCGCGCGTCTGGGCGCACCTCGCCGACCTCGAGAAGGGCTTCGGCGACGTCGAGCCGGACATGCGGCGGTTCACCGTGCTCAGCAACGAGAACGGCCGCCTCGAAGCGCTCGCCGTCAGCCGGTACGGGATGCGCGCGCGGCTGCGCGGGACCCTCCGGCCCGGCTGGTGCTGGCTGCAGAGCCGGTTCCTGCTCATCGGCGTCGCCGCCGCCCCCGACGGGCCCGAACGCACCCGGGTGGCGTTCACCGGCGGCGTCCGCGTCCCCGGCCGCGCGGCACTGATCCCGTTGGGCGTCAAGCAGTCCGGGAGGCGGTCACTGCGGCTCCTGCAGCGCCGCATGCAAGGCTGAGCCCCCGGCCCGCGGCGTCCGGTCACCCTCGGCACATCCGCCCAACGATTCGAACTAGGGTGGGAAGCGTCGTCGCCCGGCGACAGCGCGCCCACCCCCTGGCGCACCTCGGATCCGGGTGACCCCGCGTAGCCCCACTGCGACCGTTCGCAGTGGACGCAATGCAGTAATAGTGGCTGACGCCCCGGAAAAACACTCCCGGCCCCACTCGCCTCCGCCCCGAGTCGGCCGGTCGAAAGCCGTTCCCAGAAAGGACGCTCCCGATGTCCGATCCCACGTTCAAACAGCGGGCACGCTATTGGTTCGACAACACCATGTCGAAGGGCACGAAAGCGCTGATCGGTTGGCTGACCGTAATCACGTTGGCGCTCACCGCGATTGGCGCGCTGTTCCTCGCCGTCGTAAGGGAGGGAGACGGCTTCGGCGGTACACTGTGGAAGTCGTTCATCCACATCCTCGACGCCGGGACCATCACCGGCGACGACGCCGGCGGCCCCGGAATGGTCGTCATGTTCGTCACCACCATCGGCGGCCTCGTCATCCTCTCGTCACTCGTCGGTGTGCTGACCACCGGTCTCGACGCGAAACTCGAAGACCTCCGAAAAGGCCGCTCCCTCGTCGTTGAGAAAGATCACACCGTCATTCTCGGATGGTCCGACCAGGTCTTCATCGTCATCTCGGAATTGGTGGAGGCCAACGAAAGCGAGAAACGCGCCGTCATCGCCATCCTCGCCGACCGCGACAAAGTCGAGATGGAGGACGAGATCCGCACCAAGATCACTGACCTCAAATCCACCCACGTCGTCTGCCGCACCGGCGACCCCGCCGACCCCGACAGCATCGCCCTCGTCAACCCCGGCCAGGCCAAGAGCGTCATCCTCCTCACCTCCGCCGAAGACGACCCCGACGCCCAACTCGTGCGCTCACTCCTCGCCGTCACCCAGGGCGGCAACGGCATCAAATGCCACGTCGTCGGCGCCGTCACCCAAGGCCGCAACCTCCCCGCCGCCCGCCTCGCCGGCGGCCGCGCCGCCCACATCGTCGACGCCAACGACCTCATGGCCCGCCTCATGGTCCAGACCTGCCGCCAATCCGGCCTCTCCGTCGTCTACACCGACCTCCTCGACTTCGGCGGCGACGAGATCTACATGGTCGAAGAACCCGGCCTCTTCGGCCGCCCCCTCAGCCAAGCCCTCCACTCCTACCGCACGTCCTCGTTCATCGGCGTGCTCACCAAAGAGGGCCGCTGCATCATCAACCCGCCCTCCTCCGCCTCGCTCCAACCCGGCGACAAGCTCATCCTCATCGCCGCCGACGACTCCGCGATCCAGCTCGACGGCTCCCGCCCCGTCATCGACGAAGGCGTCATCGTCGCCCGCGCCGAAGACGCCAACCGGCCCGAACGCACCCTCATCCTCGGCTGGAACGCCATGTCCCGCACGATCCTCGAACAGCTCGACCAGTACGTCGCCCCCGGCTCCGTCACCGACGTCGTCACCGACCACCCCGACGCCCCCGAGGCCATCCGCAAGATCGGCCCCACCATGCGCGTCCAAGGCCTCAACTTCAAAGAGGACGACACCACCGACCGGCTCCTCCTCGAATCCCTCAACCCCGGCTCCTACAACCACATCATCGCGCTGTGCTCCGACGACGTCGCCCCGCAGCTCGCCGACTCCAAGACCCTCGTCACCCTGCTCCACCTGCGCGACATGGCCCAACGCTCCAACAGCCGCTTCAAAGTCGTCTCCGAGATGGCCGACGACCGCAACCGCACCCTCGCCCAGGTCACGCAGGCCGACGACTTCATCGTCAGCGACAAGCTCATCAGCCTCCTGCTCACCCAGACCGCCGAGAACCCCCACCTCTCCCAGGTCTTCGGGCAGCTCTTCAGCCCCGACGGCTCCGAGATCTACCTCAAACCCGCCGAGCACTACGTGCGCCCCGGCGTGCCGGTCAACTTCTACACCGTCGCCGAATCCGCCCGCCGCCGCGGCGAATGCGCCATCGGCTACCGCGTCGCCGCCCTCGCCAAGCAGGCCCCCGGCTACGGCGTCCACCTCAACCCCGACAAAGGCATGCAGTTCATGCTCCAACCAGGCGACAAGATCATCGTCCTCGCCGAAGACTGAACGAACCAACCACGGCTGAACGCACGAACCGAACGACGACCGAACGCACGCCGGCCGGGCCGAGCGGAACCCTCAGGTTCCCTCACCCGACCGGCGTACGACTTTGGTCGTAGGACGTTCCCGACCATCGGCCGATGGCAGCGTCACACCCCGCGGGTAACTTCGATGGAGACCGCAGCACCCAGCGGAGGAAACCGAAACACATGACCGACACCACCACACCCGAACCGGAAGCGGCCACCGCCTCCGAACCGGAAGCGGCCCCAGCGCCGCCATCCAAAGCACCCATGACCCGGCTCTGGGCCTACGCCCGCCACCACCTGCGCCTCCTCATCATCGGCGGCGCCCTCTCCTTCGCCGGAGGACTCGTCGGCCTCGTCCAACCGCTCATCGCGATGGACGTCATCGACACCCTCTCCGCGAACGAATCCCTCACCCGACCGCTGCTCTACCTCGCCGCGGTCGTCCTCATCGGCGGCGCCCTCGGCGCCCTCGGCCCCTACTTCATGCAGATCGCCGGCCAAGACGTCGTCTTCACCGTGCGCAAACAACTCATCGACCGCCTCGTGCGCCTCGAAGTCGCCGAAGTCGACCGCCTCAAACCCGGCGACCTCGTCTCCCGGCTCAGCTCCGACACCAACCTCCTGCGCACCGTCGCCAGCACCACCGTCATCGGCGGCGTCACCGACGCCTTCATGATCATCGGCGGCATCGCCCTCATGGCCTGGCTCGACCTCACCCTCTTCGGCACCACCATGGCCATGGTCGTCTTCATCACGGTCACGATGCTGTTCATCATGCCGCGCATCCAGAAGGCCACCGTCGCCTCGCAGCAGGCCCTCGGCAACATGGGCTCGCTCCTCGAGCGGACCTTCAGCGCCTTCCGCACCGTGAAGGCCTCCGGCGCCGAGGACTACGAGATCGGCCGCCTCAACGGCGCGGCCACCACCGCCCGCGACACGGGCGTCAAGGCCTCCTTCTGGGAGGCGCTGGCGGGGGTCGTCGCGTTCCTGCCGGTGAACATCGCGTTCCTCATGGTCCTCGGCGTGGGCGGCGCGCGCGTCGCCTCCGGGGCGATGGAGGTCGGCACGCTGATCGGCTTCCTGCTGCTGCTGTTCTACCTGATGGGCCCGGTCAACGGCCTCGTCGCGTCGCTTTCGCAGCTGCAGACCGGCCTGGCCGCGATCCACCGCATCGAGGAGATCGAGAACCTCGAGGCGGAGGACTCCTCCTCGGAGGGCAACCTCCCTGAGGCCGTGCGCATCCCGGTGACTTCGGGGCCCGCGCAGGTGGTGTTCGAGGACGTGACCTTCCGGTACGCCGAGGACCTGCCATACGTCCATCATGGAGTGTCGTTCGCGTCGAGCGGGCGCGGGCTCACCGCGCTGGTCGGGCCTTCTGGCGCCGGCAAGACCACGGTGTTCTCGCTCATCGAGCGGTTCTATCCGGCGACCAGCGGTTCGGTGAAGGTCGACGGGGTCGACGTGGTGGACTGGCCGCTCGACGAACTGCGCGGCCTGATCGGCTATGTCGAGCAGGACGCGCCGGTCCTCGACGGCACGCTCCGCGAGAACCTGGTGATGGCCGCGCCGGATGCGACGGACGCCGAGCTGGACGAGGTCGTGGAGGTCGCGCGCCTCACCGAGCTGGTCGGCAAGCTGCCGGACGGGCTCGACTCGCGCATCGGCTACCGGGGCACGACGCTCTCGGGCGGCGAGCGCCAGCGCGTGGCGATCGCGCGGGCGCTGCTGCGCAAGCCGCGCCTGCTGCTGCTCGACGAGGCGACCTCGCAGCTCGACGCGGCGAACGAGGCAGCGCTCAAGCAGGTCATGCTCGACGCGGCCGAGCGCACGAACGTTCTCGTTGTGGCCCACCGTCTTTCGACGGTGACGAGTGCCGACCAGATCGTCGTCTTCGACGCCGGCCTGGTGCGTGCGGTCGGCACGCACTCCGAACTGGTCGAGAACGACGACCTGTATCGCGACCTGGCGGCCTCGCAACTGCTCACGGCCGCATAGCGAAAGCCGCGCCTTTCGGCGGCCCGCGTACGCACACGCGGCTCAAAGGCCACGCTCAGGCGGTCGCGTCAGCACGCGGCCGCCTGAGTCGTGCGCGCCTCCGACGGGCGGTCGAAGGCGCACGGTGGCCGAACCGGAGCCGGCGTCCAGAGATGCCGCGGCGACCTCTTTCGGGTGACACTTTTCCTTACGACGGTAAGAACGGGGGTTTCTTGTCGGACCCCGGCGAGAGACTTGGCCTGGGGTCGCCCCCCTGGGAGGGCGGGGGGCTGCCCGGAGGCGTTTTGCCTGGTAGGCGGCTTTCCTAGCCGGCGTTCGCCAAGGCCTTGCGGACCTGGTCCGAGAGCTCGGTGTAGTACTCGTCGATGTAGTGGTACGGGCCCGGGCCCCAGCGGTGGCCGGGGTCGGCGATGCGGGCGCTCGCGTCGACCTCGACCGGCGGGAGGGCGCGGTCGCCCAGGGCCGCTTCGAGAAGCGCGTAGGCGTGCTCGAGCCAGTTGTTGTTCCGCCGGGTCACCCGCAGGTCGCTCACCGGCTCGCCCGCGATGTCGTGCGAGGCCCAGAACGCGCGGTGGATCAGCACCGGCACCTTCGGGAGCCGGGCCGCGAACTCCTTGGTGGCCAAGGCGAACGGCCCGTCGGCGGCGAGTTCGACGTCGTTGATCGCCGGGCGCACCCCCGGCTGCTTGTCCAGGCCCGCGTTGCGGAAGTAGATCGTCGAGGTCACCAGGCCGGAGCCGGTGTCGACGAGCGGCCAGCGCTCGTCGATCAGGTCGATCACGATCGGGTGGTCGATCCCGGCGAGCGGGTCGAGCGCCGTCTTGTGGTGGTCTTCGACGATGGTGCGTCGCTGGAACGCCGAGTCGAGTTTGATGTCCTCGGCCTCGATCGGGCTCGGCGTCGAGACGAGGCTCTGGATGCGCGTGCGCGAGACGAAGTGGACCGGGCGGGGCAGCGGGTCGCGGCCGAGGTCGGCGGCGTCCCGGGTGACGCAGCAGCCGATCAGGGAGTAGGTCGGGGGAAGTTGCTCCATTGGAGGATGCTCCGATCCAGTGGCGACAAAGGCACGTAAAGGGGCCAGTATGCAGGACTAAGGGGCCGTCCGGAAGCCGCGGCCCGGCCCTTTCCCGGTGTTTCTCCGGCGTCAATCCGCGCGCAACCTCCCGCCCGCCTCGACGCAACCTGAGGCATTCGAGGGCATCGATGCTTGACGTCGGGGCGCGGATGCGCCAAGATGTCTTAGAAAACGGTTCCTATCGATATATGGATCGTTTGGGGGAGGTACAGCCTCTCCCGCTTCCCGACAGGAGTTCCGATCTAGAAACCGATACCTGCGGATTCGCGACCGCCGGTGCCGGATCGGACCCGAAGGGACCGACCGGGAGGCCGTCGCCTCGGTGACCGTACCGATGGTCATGGTGGTGTATGCCGGGGTGGCCACCACCGCCGAAGCGACGGCCTCCTGAACGGGCGCGGCGAAGCGCTGCTTGCGGAGGTGCTCGCGGCGGCGTGTCGGCCGCGGGGGGCGGCGGATTTCTGACATCGTTCAGGCGTCGTTCACGTTCGCGCCGAACGGGTGACGACCGCGGCCGCTTGACTGAAGGCCCATCCCCGATGGCGTCCGGTGCCGCAAGGCCTCGCCTTCCCCACGAAAGGACCTTCATGTCCCTCAAGAGCGTGCTCGTGCGCGGTGCGGCCGTGCTGACCGCCGCCGGAGCCCTCGCCGGCCTCGCCGCCTCCCCGGCCGTCGCCAAGCCCCACCACGACGAGCCCCTCGTCATCGCGCACCGCGGCGCCAGCGGCTACCTGCCCGAGCACACGCTCGAGGCCTACGCCCTCGCCGTCGAGATGGGCGCGGACGTCATCGAGCCCGACCTCGTGCTCACCAAGGACGGCGAACTGCTCGCCCGCCACGAGCCGGTCCTCGACGAGACCACGGACGTCGCCGCGCACCCCGAGTTCGCGGACCGCAAGACCACCAAGCTCATCGACGGCAAGCCCGTCACCGGCTTCTTCGCGGACGACTTCACCCTCGCCGAGCTCAAGACCCTCCGCGCCGAGGAGCGCCTGCCCGCCCTGCGGCCCGGCAGCGCCGAGCACGACGGGGAGTTCGCGCTCGTCACCTACGACGAGGTCCTCGACTACGTGGACACCTTGGACCGCAAGGTGATCACCTACCCGGAGATGAAGCACCCGTCCTACTACGAGGACAAGGGCATGAGCATCGAGGACGCGCTCGCGGACCTCCTGGAGGAGCGCAAGCTCGACCGGAAGCGCTCGCCGGTGTGGATCCAGTCGTTCGAGTACCAGAGCCTGCTCAACATCGCCGAGCGCGTCGACAACCCGATCGGTCTGAACATCGACGGCCAGGGCGAGATCCCGGACGCGACCCTCGACGAGTACGCCGAGACGCTGGACACGGTGAGCCTCAACAAGAACCGCATCTTCCCGCGCGCGGCGGACGGCTCGATCTCGGAGCCGACGGACATCGTCGAGCGCGCGCACGACCGCGGCCTGGACGTGCACGTCTGGACCTTCCGCGCCGAGAACTCGTTCCTGCCGGCCAACCTGCGCTCGGGCTCCGACCCGGCCGCGTGGGGCGACATCGAGGCCGAGTTCGAGCTGTTCTACGACCTCGGCGTGGACGCGGTCTTCAGCGACTTCCCGGACCTGGCGATCGCGGCCCGCGACTGCTAGACCGGGGGCGGCATCGCCGCCGAGAATCCAGGATTCGCACCAGAAGAAGACGAAGGGCCGCCCTGCCGCCGGGGCGGCCCTTCGTCTTGTTCACGAGCAGTGAGCCGGTGGTCAGCGCGGGATGTCGAGGCTGAAGTGGACGGTCTGGAACGGCTCGTCGCGGGTCTCGGTGCTCATGCGGTCGGGGGAGGTCCGTTCGTCGAACAGGACCTCGCCGCGCTTAGACCAGAACTCGACCGCGCCGGGGGTGCGCGCGTCCGTGTGGAGGTACACGCCGCTGTAGCGGTCGCGCCCGGCGATGAACGCCAGGCACGTGTCGACCAGCGCGCCCGCGAGCCCCTGGCGGCGGTGCTTGGGCCGCACGTACACGCGGTAGAGGGTCGCCGTGCGTCCCTCCTCGAAGCGGCTCGCGACCTCGATCGGGTGCGGCGGCGAGACCGGGGTCTGGCCGCGCACGCCGGCCGTCGCGGCGACGACGCCGTCCCGGACCGCGACGAACAGCGCGTTGTCCTCGGGCGCAAGGTAGTACGACTCGAGATCGATGATGTCGGAGTGCCATCGCGGCAGGTAGCCGTGCCCGAAGTCCCGGTGGACGGTGTCGAGCATCACCGACCGCGCGCCCGGCAGGTCCTCCGGTTCCGCCTGACGCAGAACGTAACCCGATACACCTCTGGTTCCTCGTGCCACCGCGATATCTGACATGTGTGCCATTATTGCATCCAATTTGCAATAGGAAACCCTTCGCAACAAGAGACGAGGCCCACTCCATGCCGCTCTCCCGGCGCCACCTCATCACCGCCGCCGCACCCCTCGGACTCGGCGGCCTCCTCGCCACCACCGGCTGCTTCTCCTCCACCGCAAGCGAATCCGGCACACTCGTCTTCGCCACCGCCCTCACCCCCGCCGCGGGCCTCTCGCCGCTGTCCGAGGACGCGTTCCTCCTCGCCCGCTGGGCCGTCGCCGAAACCCTCCTCGGCCTCGACGACAACGGCCTCCCGGTCGCGAAGCTCGCCCTCGACTGGACCCAGACCGAGGACACCGCCTGGGACCTCACACTCCGCGAAGGCGTCCGCTTCCACGACGGCACCGCCCTCGACGCCGCAGCCGCTGCCGCCGCGCTCAACGCCGCGGCCGGCGCGTCGTCCGTGCCCCGCGTCATCGACGGCGTCGGCCTCGCCGCCGAAGCCACCGGCGACCGCACCCTGCGCGTCACCACCGCCGCCCCGGACCCCGTGCTGCCGCAACGACTCTCGAGCCCGTACCTCGCGATCCTCGCCCCCGGCGCCTACACGGGAGCCACGGTCGATCCCGTCGGATTCGCCTCCGGGCCCTTCACCATCACCGAGTCCACCTCCACCGGCGTCACCCTCGAACGCAACGCCGACCACTGGGGCGAGCCCGCCGCGATGGCCGGCTACCGCGCCGACTACGTGCCCGACGCTGCCACTCGCGTCGCCGCGCTCCGCTCCGGCGAAGCCCACGTCATCGAAGCCGTCCCCTACGCCCAGATCGCGAACCTCGACGCCTCCCAGCTCCAGGACGCCCCCACCGGCCGCACCGTCAGCCTCTACCTCAACACCGCGACCGGCCCCCTCGCCGACCCCGCGCTCCGCGCCGCCGTCGCCGCCGCGATCGACACCGCGCCGATCGTCGACGACATCTACGAAGGCCGCGCCGACGCCCCCGAAGGCCTCTTCGGCCCCGCCCTCGCCTGGGCCGCCGACCACCGCGAACACACCCTCCCCGAGGCAGGGACGCCCGCCGGCGAAGCGCTGCGCGTCGCCACCTACTCCAACCGCGCCGAGCTCCCCGAAGCGCTCACCGTCATCGCCGCCCAGCTCGAGGCCGCCGGATTCGCCGTCGAAACCGAAGTGCGCGAATACAACGACATCGAACCCGACATGCTCGCCGGAGCATTCGACGCGTTCCTCATGTCCCGCTCCGTCGTCCAGGACTCCGGCGACGCCTACACCTACCTCGACTCCGACTTCACCAGCGACGGCGGCTTCAACGCCTCCCGCCTCGCCGACCCCGCCGTCGACGCCGCCGTCGCCGCGATCGCGACCGCCGCCACTGTGCCAATTCACGACTCCGCAGGCTCCGTCGAGGGCGGCATGGACCCCGACGCCGCCGCCGCGGCCCGCCAGAACGCCGTGCTCGACGCCGAAGCCGTCGTGCTCGCCACCGTCGCCGTCGTCCCCATCGCCCACGAACGCCTCGTCACCGGCGTCGCGGGCGGCGCCGCGAACGTCACCAGCGACCCGCGCGAACGCGAGATCATCACCGCCGCAACCACCATGGAGTAGACGGTGATGCTCCTGCGGGGAATCCTCACCCGGGCCGCCGTCCTCCTGGCCGTGCTCGCCGCCATCGGACTCCTGCCATGGCTCGCCGACCGCGACCCGGCCCTCACCGTGCTCCGCGCCCGCTACCCCGGCCGCGAAGCCACCGACGGCGCACTCGCCGCCATCCGGAACGAACTCGGCCTCGACGCCGGGCCCCTCGCCCTCCTGCGCGACTGGCTCACCGGCCTGACGCGCGGCGACTTCGGGACCTCTTGGACCAGTGGGAAACCCGTCGCCGCCTCGGTGCTCCCGGCCCTCGGCGTCTCCCTCACGGTGATGATCGCCGCGCTCGCCGTCACCTTCGCCGTCACCGCCGCCGCCTGCGCACCCGCCCTCCTCCGGGCCGCGGAGGGCCGGCCCGTGGGCGCCGGCGGCGTCGCCGTCGCGTCCTTCGCCGCCCTCCCCGACTTCCTCATCGCGACCCTCGGCGTCGCCGTCTTCGCCACCTGGACCGGACTCCTCCCCGCCTACGGCTTCAACGGACCCGCCAACCTCGTTCTCCCCGCGCTCGCCATGGGCCTGCCCGGCGGCGGCGTCCTCGCCCGGCTCGGCCGCGACGCCATCGGCCGCGTCGCCGCCGAAGACTGGGTCCGCCAATGGCGCACCGCCGGATACCCGCGCGCCCGCATCGCCCGCGGCCTCCTGCGCCGCGCCCTCCCGCCTGTACTGCCGCAGTTCGCGATCATCGCCGTCTCCATCACCGGCGCGGCCGTCGCCGTCGAAACGATCTTCGCCGTCCCCGGCCTCGGCCGCGCCGCCCTCGCCGCCGCCGACGCCCAAGACCTCCCGGTCCTCCAGGCCTGCATGGCACTCCTCATCGCCTTCGGCTTCACCGCGGGCCTCACCGCCCGCCTCGCCGCCAGCGCCCTCGACGGACCCGCCGCGGACCTCCCCGTCGCGCCACCGGCCAGCGCCATCACCACCAGCGGCGGACGCCGCCGCCACCACGCCTGGATCGCCGCCACCGCCGTGCCGCTCCTGCTGGCCGTCGCCTACGGCCTCTGGCGATCCGGGGACATCGCGACCGGCGCCCGGCTCGAACCGGCCTCGGCCGCCGCCTGGCTCGGCACCGACGAACTCGGCCGCGACGTGCTCGCCCGCCTCGGGCAGGGCGCGCTGTGGACGGCCGGGGCCGCGTTCCTCGCGTGCGGCCTCGCCTACCTGCTCGCGCTGGCCCTCGGTTTCGTTCCGCGCCTGGCGCATCCGCTCGCGGAGGCGTTCAACTCGTTCCCGGTCGCGATCGCCGGGATGATCGTCGTCGTGGTCCTCGGGCGCGGCCAGTTCGGGGCGGTCCTCGCGGTCGTCGCCGTCTCCTGGCCGCCGCTCGCCGCCCACGCCGCCGAACTCACCGCCCAGGCCCGCAACGCGGGACACCGCGAAGCGCGCCTTGCCCTCGGCGCCGGGCCCTGGTGGCTGCTGCGCAGGCACACGCTGCCGCTCGTCGTCGGGCCCCTTGCGGCCCATGCCGGTCTGCGCCTGCCCGGCATGGCCCTGGGCATCGCTTCGCTCGGCTTCCTCGGCCTCGGCGCCGCACCCGACTCGCCCGAATGGGGCGCGAGCCTCGCCCGGTCGCTCCCGTATCTCGAACGGGCGCCGCTCGCGGCCCTCGCCCCGGCCGCCGCGATGATCGCCCTGACGCTCGCCGTCATGGCGGCGGTTTCGCTCCCGACGCGCCGAACATGAGCTAAGACGCGGATTGGCCTCGCATCGAAAATATGCTTTGTGCATGCTTGAGAGTTACACTGGCTCCATGAAGAACATCCAGGTGAAGAACGTTTCCGACGAAGTCCACCGGGTGTGGAAGACCAGGGCGGCGGCGGCGGGTATGTCGCTTCAGGAATACCTGCACCGCAAGCTGACCCAGGAAGCGCAGCGTCCCACGGTCGCCGAAGTCCTCGCGAGGGTAGAACACCGCGGCGGGCCGAAACTCGACCGCGATGAGATCGTCTCCATGCTCCGCGAGGACCGGGAGTCGCGTTGATCGTCATCGATGCCTCGGTGCTCGCGCCGGTGCTGCTCTCCTTCGACGAAGCGGACATGCGGCTGCGGAAATCGATCCAGCAGCACGAAATGGCGGCACCGAGCCATATCAACCTCGAGGTGATGTCCGTCCTCCGCAAATACTGTCGGCGAAAGGTCATCACCGAAGAACGAGCGGCACTGGCGCTTTTCGACCTTTACGAGTTTCCCGTCGAGCGTGTGCCCTCGGCGGCGCTCGAGCCTCGGATCTGGGAGCTTCGGCACAACCTGACCTCTTACGACGCGGCCTATGTCGCGCTCGCGGAGCGCTTCGGGGCCGATCTGTGGACCTTCGACCGCAGGCTCGCGAACGCGCCCGGGACCGATTGCGTCATAACGGTTCCCGAGACCTAGAAAGCGACTCGGCGATGTTGGGGAGCCGGGGGGGGGGGGGGGCGGGGGGCCGGCCGCGGGGGGGGGGGGGGGCGCCGCGCCCCGGGGGCCGGGGG
>NZ_JAPZVQ010000003.1:104185-129615 GCF_027622945.1 Glycomyces lechevalierae
CCTGGGCCCCACCCCCGGCGCCCCCCCCCCCCCCCGCGCGGGGGGGGGGGGGGGGCCCGGCCCCCCCCCCCCCGCGGCCCCCCGGCACTTCGTCTCGAGCTACTCCCAGGGACGGGGCGACATGATGCCCGCGATCGTGCCGCTCGGGGCGGCGATCCCGGCGATGCGCAGGCCCGGCACGTCCATGGGTTCGCCCGCGATCGAGCCGCCCAGTTCGACCGCGCGCTCGCAGACCGCATCGGCGTCCTCGACCACGAGCATCGCGTTCCACTGCGGCGGCAGCCCCAGCTCGAAGCCGTCCGAGGCGTGGCAGCCGCCGAACTCGCGCTCGTCACTGGCGGTGCTCAGCGCCGCGTACGGCTTCTGGTTCGACTCGTCCTCCCATGGGGGAGTAGCGATGTTCCAGCCGAGCAGGTCGCGGTAGAACCCCATCGCCTCGGCGGGCACGCCGTCGATCCGGTACTCGAGCCAGCCGACGCTGTTCGGCTCGCCCCACACCCCGAAACCGGTGCCCTGGCGCAACTGCACCAGTCCGAAGTCCACGCCGTGCGGGTCCCTGAACATCGCCGAGCGCAGCATCTCGCCGATGTCCTGCGGCTCGCTCAAGACCTCCGCGCCCAGCTCGCGGGCGCGGGCCGTCGCGGCATCGCAGTCGTCGACCCGGAAATGCACGTTCCACACGCGGCTCGGCTCCATGTCCGGCGGGCACGGCATGATCCCCATGACCGGGCGCCCGCCCTCGGAGCCGTCCGGGATCCCGAACGTCGTGTAATGCCACATGTCCTCCCCGGCGTCGACGGCCGTCCAACCGAACAGCGCCTCGTAGAACGCGACGTCGGCGGCCAGATCGGAGGTCAGGGAATCGGACCAGACCGGGGCACCCTCAGGGATCGAGGTCATGGCGCACTGCTCCTTCGCGAGTGGGATCGATCGAACACCCCACGGTGCCACGCGCCGCCGACACCCGCAGCGGTTTCAGCCCGGCCCGGGCTCAGTCCATGGGCTTGCTCGACATGATCGTGAAGTGCGCGCCCGTGGGCGACACCAGCACCGCCATCCGCCCGCCAGGGTCGTCGACCGGCGCGACCGCGACCCGGCCGCCCAGGTCGACCGCCTTCGCCGCCGTCAAGTCCACCGAGTCGGTCCCGAAGCACACCAGCCAGTGCGGCTTCATCCGCACCTCGGGCCCGATCGCCATCCGCGCCCCGCCGAACTCCACCGACCCGCCCGTCAGATGCCCGTGCGTCCACAACCCCACATACGGCGCGTCATGCGAAGGCTCATCGTCCTCGGGCGTCTTCACCGACCAGTTCAGCAGCTCCGAATAGAACTGCATCGCCTCCACCGGCGCCCCGTCGTACACGTACTCGAACCACACCGCCGAGCCCGGCTCGCCGTGCGCCATGAACCCCACACGCTCGCTCATCGGCTCGAACAGGCCGAACGCCCCGCCGTCAGGGTCCTTCAACGCCGCGTACACCAGGTCGTCGCCCACCCGCACCGGATGGCTGATGATCTGGGCGCCCAGCTTCTCCGCGTCCGCCGCCGCCCGGAAGCAGTCCGCCACATGGAACGCGACCCCCCACGCCGACACCGCATCCGGATTCCCCGGCGGGTTCGGCGCGAGCCCGCCGACCGCGCGCGCCACCGACACCGTCGACCCCAGGCACAGCTCCGTGTAATCCCCGAACTCCTCGCCCGTGCCGAAACTCGACCACTTGAACAGGCGCATATAGAAATCCAGGTCGCGAGCCAGATCAGGCGTGTTCGCGTCAGCCCAGATCGGGGCTCCCAGCGGCGTCTTCGAAAGCATCAGGCGCTCCTCAACAGTCGGTCCGGCACCCGTCCACGGTCCCACGGGGGTACGACGCGGGCAAGGGCGCAGCAGACCCCTCGGCTACCCGGCCGCCGGAACCCGGAAACAACGAGGCCCGCCGGCGCACAGCGCCGACGGGCCGAACGATGAGGACTAGCTCCGGCGCTGCTCCCGCAGCAGATCCCGGATCTCCTGCAGCACTTCGATCTCCGCCTGCGCGTGCACCTCGTCGACCTCCTCGGCCGCCGGCGCGAACCGCTCGCGCAGCTTGTTCATCGGCAGCACGATCACGAAGTACACCGCCAGCGCCGTCAGGAAGAACACCAGCACGCCGTTCAGGAACACCCCGTACGGGAACACGACCCCGTTCACCGTGAACTCCCCGCCGACCTCGGCCCCGCCGGTCACCAGCGTGATCAGCGGATCGAGGAACGCCGCGCCGAAGGAGGCCACGAGCGCCGTCATCGCCGCACCCATGACCACCGCGACGGCCAGCTCCACCACATTGCCGCGCATCAGAAATTCTTTGAACCCTTTGATCATGCCCAAGAGTCTCGCATCCCCCTGTCCCGGAACGGCAGGCGCGAATCCCCCGTGTCGGTGTGACCCACCGGACTTCACCCGGACGGGAACAACCCGGCCGTGAAGGCGGTTGCAACCGGAAGCGGCCGGGCCCGGCCCGCCGCCCACCAGCAGCAACTGTGAAAGGCGAAACCATGAGCGACATCGTGATCGGCGGCGACCTCCAGGTCAACCGACTCGGCTACGGCGCGATGCGCCTGACCGGCGACCCGGGGATCTTCACCCCGCCGAAGGACCGCGCGAGCGCGATCGCCGTCCTGCGCCGCGCCGTCGAACTCGGCGTGAACTTCATCGACACTGCCGACGCTTATGCCTTGGGCGACAACGAGACCCTGATCAAGGAAGCGCTCAGCCCGTACGCGGACGGCGTCGTGATCGCCACTAAGGGCGGCAACACCCGGCCCTCGCCCGAGGAGTGGGTCGCGGTCGGCAACTCCGGCTACATCCGCCAGCAGGTCGAGCTCAGCCTGCGCCGCCTCGGCGTCGAGGCCATCGACCTGTACCAGATCCACCGCCTCGACCTGAGCCTGCCGATCGCCGACCAGATCGAGACCCTGGCAGAACTGCAGCGGCAGGGCAAGATCCGCCACATCGGCCTCTCCGAGGTCACCGTGGACCAGCTCAAGGAGGCCCAGGCGGTCGCCCCGATCGCGAGCGTCCAGAACCTCTACAACCTCATCAACCGCCAGAGCGAGGCCGTGCTCGACTACACCGCCGAGCAGGGCATCGCGTTCATCCCGTGGTTCCCGATCGCCGCCGGCGAGCACGCGGGCCCGGACGGGCCGGTCGGGAAGATCGCCGCCGAGATCGGCGCGACCCCGGCGCAGACCGCGCTGGCGTGGCTGCTGCGCCGCTCGGACAACATCGTGCCGATTCCGGGCACGAGCTCGATCGCGCACTTGGAGGAGAACGTGGGCGCGCGGGACCTGGTGCTCGCGGACGACCAGTTCGAGGCCTTGAACGGTCTCGCCTCGGCCTAAGAGCGGAGTGGGCCCGCGCTGAACCGGTGCAGTCGGCGCGGGCTTTTCTTGTGCCCGTTAGGGGTTGAGGGGTGCGATGCGGAAGCGCTCGAATTCGGCGGTGGGGCCTTCGGGGTTGGCGAAGACGATGGTGTTGCGGCCGTCGAGGAGGTCGATGATGACCGGATAGGTCCAGAAGTCGTTCCAGGTCCAGGTGCCGCGCATGGGGTAGGTGCCGGCGTCCTTGCCGTTGACGGTGATCGCGCAGCGGCGGGTGACGATGTCGACGTTGTACTCGTGTCCGTCGGTGCGTTCGTCGTTGGCGTAGCTGATGAGGAGCGCGTGGGGGCCTTCGGCGGCGTCGACCTCGATGGCGGCGGTGGCGCCGCGGCCGTTCCAGCCGATGACGTGGCCGCGGTCGGCGAAGTCGTTGACGACGAGGCAGGAGCCGCCGGAGCGGGTGACCTCGGCGGCGTCGACCTCGACCGGTGCGGGCCCGGTGGCGGGGCCGACGAGGAGGGGTCCGGTGATCGGTTCGGTGCGGAGGCGGTTGACGCCGGCGTGGAGGAACACGGGCCGGGTGAGGTCTACAGGTGCGTCCTGGTTCTGGGGTCCGGCGAGGATCGCGCTCTCGGCGCCTTCGATGCGGTGGTAGCCGGCTTCGGCGGCGTAGAGGTCGAAGACGAGGCCGCCGTGGCGGGGGCGGGCGAACGCGGCGTCGTAGGAGGTGCGGCCGGGGCGGCGTTCGGTGAGTTCGATCTTGTCGAGGGCGACTTCGCCGCGGGCGGTGCCGATCGCGCCGGATTTGGAGAGTTCGACGGTGTTCGCGCCGGCCCGGAGGATGACGGCCTCGCGGGCGATGGAGCGGTGGCCCCAGTTCATGGTGCTGGGGTAGTCGAGGAGGCGTTCGGCGCCGTTGACGGTGAGGACCTGTTGCGCCGGTTGGGGTTCGGTGGCTTCGGCGCCGCGGCCGTACATGTGGGAGTAGAAGACGGCGAGGTCGTATTCGCCGGCTTCGGGGACGTCGACCTGGAAGACCACGGCGGAGTCGGTGAGGCCGAGCCCGCAGACGTCGTGTTCGCCGGAGGCGGCGAAGGCGTTGCCGTCGTCGGCGTGGCCGTGGCGGGTGATCTCGCCGGAGGTGATGTCCGCGGCCTCGGCGTCCCACTGGCCTTTCCACGGGGGCGGGCCGATGACGGCGGCCTCGCCGGGGGTGATGGTGATCCAGTAGGCGGCCATCCGGTCGGGCCCGTAGATCGGGATCTCCAGGCGCGCAGGGTCGCTCACGAACTGGGCGACGGGCAGGGGCGGCCCTGCGGTGCCCTCGTAGCCGGTCCAGTCGATGCGGTGGACGGTGGCGGTGACCTTCTCGCCCCAGAACTCGTGCTCGAGTCCCGTTGCGGCGACGGTGAAGTCCTCGACGGTGCCGCCGGCGAGGATCTGCGCGGAGCGGCGTTCGGCGTCGACGCTCGCGATCCCCTGCAGGGTGTCCACAGTGTTCGGATGGGGCGGGTCGACGCGCACGGTCTGGCCGGTCATCCCCGAGTAGGCCTTGAGGAACCACCACGCGCCGTTGGGCAGGTTCGGCTGCGGGGCCGCGCCCGAGTAGCCGCCGGCGGCGGTCCAGAACGCCATGTCCGCGTGGACCTTCGCCTCCTCGAACATCGCCGCCCACTGCACGAGCTGGCCGGGGACGGAGAGGTCGCGGTTGTTGCCGTACTCGTCGATGTTGACGCGCCGCGGCGCGATCCCGAGCGAGCGCTCCAGCCCGCGGTAGGCGGCGTAGTGGCCGCGGAACTCCGCGAGGGACCGGGGCGAGAGCTCGTGCCAGGTCATCCACTCCGGGAGCGTCCCGGTGTCGCGGGCGCGCCTGAGGAAGTGCGGGAGGAACTCGGGGTGGTAGTAGGCCTCGTTGGGTCCGGCGATCGGCACGCCGGGCGCGAGCCCGCGCAGGAGCTGCACGGTGGTGATCCAGTCGGCGAGGAACCGGTCGTACTTCGCGGGGGCGTTCTCCTTGAGGGAGTACCAGATCCAGTCGGGCTCGTTGAACGGCACCCACACGAGCCGCCCGGCGTTCCCGTCGGTGAGCATCGGCGGCACGACCTCGTACAGCTTCTCGTGGTAGAGGTCGATGCCCACGTCCTCGTAGGGCCACTTCGCGAACAGGTCCTGCAGGTAGACGAACGCGAGGCCGTCGCCGTTGCGGCGCAAGACGTTCACGACGCTCGAGGCGTCGCCGCCGGGGTGCTGCGCGCCGCCGTCCGGCTTCACCGCGAGGGTGGTGATCTCGAGCGCGTCGAGCAGTTCGTCCCCGGGCACGCCGTCCTCCGAGACGCCGTACAGCGACCCTGCCGCACCGTGCAGCACGGGTCCGGTCGGGGCGGCGAAGTCCGCGGTGAGGCGGGCCGCCCCCTGGGGGAGGGGGGTGAGGGCCATTGCCGGGCCTTTCGCGTCAGGAACGGGAGCGGGGCGGGCCCGAGGTCTCGCGGACGATGAGCTCCGGTTCGGGCCAGCTCGGCTTCGGCCGCGGGTTCGAGCCGTCGACGCGGTGGCGCAGCAGCTCGAAGGCGCCGCGGCCCACGCTCTCGAAGTCCTGGTTCACGGTGGTCAGCGCGGGAGTGGTGTACGCCGAGAACGGCGTGTTGTCGAAGCCCACGATCGAGAGGTCGCCGGGAACACTGCGCCCGGCCAGGTGCGCGGCGCGCATCGTCCCGAGCGCGAGGTTGTCGTTGCCGCAGAGGATCGCGGTCACCGAGGGGTCGGCGACGAGCGGCTGCACGGCCTTGAACGCCTCGGAGATGGTCCACCCGGACGGCACCGGGTCCGGCACCTCGCGGCCCGCCTCGCGCAGGACCCGCGCCCAGCCTTCGGCGCGGTGGGCCTTGCCGCCGCCGAACGTGCCCGTCGACGTCGGGATCGCCAGGTGGTGCACCGTCCGGTGACCGAGGTCGAGGAGGTACTTGGTGGCCTCGGCGGCGGCCTTGCCGTCGTCCATGCCCACCAGCCACGGCGAGGCGGCCAGCTCCTCGGCGGTGTAGGGGCCGATCGCGACCATCGCCTGCGGCTGCGTGTCGAGCAGGACCTGCTTGGCGCGCATGCCCGGCTCGTCGTGGGCCATGATGATCGTCGGCTCGCCCGCGCGCGGCAGGCGCGCGACGATGTCCGCGTCCGAGTGCGTGTCCGCGGGGTCGAGCACGGAGATCTGGACGCTCCAGTCGAGCGACCGGGCGGCCTTCTCGATGCCGCGCAGCGCCGCCTCGGGCCCGTAGAGGGAGGTGTCCGCGGTGAGCACGGTGACGGACTCGACCGCGCCGCCCGCGAGGCTGCGGGCCAGCCGGTTGGGCCGGTAGCCGAGCTCGGCGATGGCGTCGAGGACCTTGTCCCGGGTGGCCGCGGCGACCCGCGGCGAGCCGTTGACGACGCGCGAGACGGTCTGATGGGAGACCCCGGCCAGTCTCGCCACGTCCCAGATACTGGCTGCCTTCTTCGGTTGCGCCATCGCTCTTGGTCTCTTTCTCGTTCGTCGCAGGCCGTCCCAGGGGACCGGGCCGTCCCCGTCCCAGTGTGGCCGCAGTCCCATACGACGATACGCCGAGTGATGTTAACGATCACTTATATTATGCGTCAAGAACAGTACAACACAATTCTGTAACGGAGTGGTCATGCCGAGGTCACGAATTCGGAGGCCTCCGCAAACGCCCCAAACGGCACAACCGACGCTTCCGTTGCTCAGGTAGCGGCCCTCAGGCCCCTTGTGAGTCCGAGTTCACACACTCGAAATCTTTGGCGACAACTTCTTAACACGCAGGCCCGGGTCGCGTAACACGTCTTGGTGAAGCTGGCTTCACTCCGGTAGGTAGGAGCATCACGCGCCGGCTGCTTCGGTGGTCGGCGCGTGACAACACCTATCCCGAGCACCGTCGCTCCCCTCACGCCGGAACTTAAAGCCCGCAGTACGTACCTATCTCTGGAGAGAGGAGGCGGCCATGCCCGAGCTCGACACAGGCAACACTGCCTGGATCCTGACCTCTGCCGCCCTTGTCCTGCTCATGACTCCGGCGCTCGCCCTGTTCTACGGTGGCTTGACCCGCGCCACGAGCGTCATCAACATGATGATGAAGTGCCTGGTCGCCATCGGCATCGTTTCGATCGTCTGGGTGCTCGTCGGCGAGTCCATCGCCGTCGGCGAAGGCTCCACCAAGTTCTACGGGGACTTCTCGTCGCTGTTCGGCTCCCGCGCCGCGACTGAACTCACCGCGGCCGCCGGCCTCAACGGCGTCCCCTCCGCGGTCTGGACCGCCTTCGGCATGATGTTCGCGATCATCACGGTCGCCCTCATCGCCGGCGCCGTCGCCGACCGCATGAAGTTCAGCGCTTGGGTCATCTTCGCCACCGCCTGGGTCATCCTGGTGTACTGCCCCGTCGCGTACTGGGTGTGGAACGCCGGCGGCTGGATCAAGCAGTGGGGCGTCCTCGACTTCGCCGGCGGTACCGCGGTCCACGTGAACGCGGGCGCCGCCGCCCTCGGCCTGGCGATCGTCGTCGGCCGCCGCATCGGCTGGAAGGACGGCAACTTCGCGCCGCACAACCTGCCGCTGGTCCTGCTCGGCGCCGGCCTCCTGTGGTTCGGCTGGTTCGGCTTCAACGCCGGCTCCGCCTTCGCCGCTGACGGCTTCGCCGGTCTCGCCTTCCTGAACACGCAGGTCGCGACCGCCGCCGCCATCCTCGCCTGGCTCCTCGTCGACCGGATCCGAGGCATCAAACCCTCGATCATCGGCGGCTGCTCCGGCGTCGTCGCCGGCCTGGTCGCCATCACCCCGGCCGCGGGCCTCGTGACCCCGCTCGGCGCCATCGCCATCGGCGCGGTCGCCGGCATCATCTGCCCGTTCGCCATCGGCCTCAAGCACAAGTTCGGCTACGACGACGCCCTCGACGTGGTCGGCCTGCACATGGTCGCCGGCTTCTGGGGCTCGGTCTCCCTGGGCCTCTTCGCCTTCGAAGACGCGGCCGGCGTCAACGGCCTCTTCTACGGCGGCGACGCCACCCTGCTGGGCAAGCAGGCCGCCGCCACCGGCGTCGTCCTGGTCTACTCGGCCCTGGTCGCCTTCATCATCGGCCTGATCCTCAAGTACACGATCGGCATCCGGATCAGCGAGGAAGAAGAGCTGGCCGGTATCGACGCCGCCGAGCACGGCGAGGCCGGCTACGACCTGCCGATCAACGGCAACACCGGGACGGGCCTGCCCGAGGCCGCCGAGCCGGAGAAGGTCAACGCCTAACCGACTTCACGTCACCGCTAAAGGAACGGCCGCCCTCCCCCCGGGGGCGGCCGTTCCGCTTGCCGGGGGAAGGTCACGCCCGGTCCGGGCATCACCGGGCGGCGGCCGCGCCGCCATCCCCGTTAAGCTCGTATGAGGCCTGCGCGCCGCGCGCCCGCTGCAAGACGCGAATCTGCACGGCGCGGCGCCCCGCACTCCAGACGTACACCGCAATGCACCACCGAGAGGTTCGCCCGTGTTCGACGCTCTGTCAGATCGACTGTCCGGGATCTTCGAGTCGATCCGCGGCAAAGGCCGCCTGACCGATGCCGACATCGACGCCACCGCCCGCGAGATCCGCCTCGCCCTGCTCGAAGCCGACGTCGCCCTCCCGGTGGTCAAGACCTTCATCGACCAGATCAAGGAGCGGTGCAAGGGCGCCGAGGTCTCCAAGGCCCTCAACCCCGCCCAGCAGATCATCAAGGTCGTCAACGAGGAGCTCGTCGCGATCCTCGGCGGCGAGACGCGGCGCCTCAACTACGCCAAGCAGGCCCCCACCGTCATCATGCTCGCCGGCCTCCAGGGCGCCGGCAAGACCACCCTCGCCGGCAAGCTCGCCAAGTGGCTCAAGGGCGACGACCACTCCCCGCTCCTCGTCGCCGCCGACCTCCAGCGCCCCAACGCCGTCGGGCAGCTCCAGGTCCTCGCCGAGCGCGCCGGCGTGGCCGTCTACGCCCCCGAGCCCGGCTCCGGCGTCGG
Source organism: Glycomyces lechevalierae (assembly GCF_027622945.1). Classification (GTDB taxonomy): domain Bacteria; phylum Actinomycetota; class Actinomycetes; order Mycobacteriales; family Micromonosporaceae; genus Glycomyces; species Glycomyces rutgersensis. The sequence continues at coordinate 113,560 of NZ_JAPZVQ010000003.1, forward strand.
CGACCCCGTCAAGGTCGCCACCGACTCCATCGAAGAGGCCCGCCGCAAGGGCCACGACGTCGTCATCGTCGACACCGCCGGCCGCCTCGGCATCGACGAGGAGATGATGCAGCAGGCCCGCGAGATCAGGGCCGCCGTCAACCCCGACGAGGTCCTCTTCGTCATCGACGCCATGATCGGCCAGGACGCGGTCAACACCGCCGAGGCCTTCCGCGACGGCGTCGGCATCACCGGCGTGGTCCTCTCCAAGCTCGACGGCGACGCCCGCGGCGGCGCCGCGCTCTCCGTGCGGCACGTGACCGGCCAGCCGATCATGTTCGCCTCCACCGGCGAGAAGCTCGAGGACTTCGACGTCTTCCACCCCGACCGGATGGCCTCGCGCATCCTCGGCATGGGCGACATGCTGACCCTCATCGAGCAGGCCGAGGCCGTGTTCGAGGAGGACAAGAAAGAGGAGATGACGCAGAAGCTCCTCAAGGGCGAGGACTTCACGCTCGAGGACTTCCTGGAGCAGATGCAGGCCATCCGCAAGATGGGCCCGATCGGCAACGTGCTCAAGATGATGCCGGGCATGGGCCAGATGCGCCAGCAGATCGACTCCATCGACGACAAGCAGATCGACCGCACCTCCGCGATCATCCGCTCCATGACCCCCGCCGAGCGGCGCGACTCGTCGCTCATCAACGGCTCGCGGCGCCTGCGCATCGCGAACGGCTCGGGCGTGACCGTCTCCGAGGTCAACCAGCTCCTCTCGCGGTTCAAGGACGCGCAGAAGATGATGCGCGGCATGACCGGCGCGATGGGCCTGGGCGGCGGCACCAAGGCCACCAAGTCGCCCTACAACAAGCGCAAGGGCAAGAAGGCCAAGAAGAAGCCCGTGGTGCGCCGCGGCGGCCAGCCCCAGAACGCGGCCCCGCAGCTCCCGGCGGGCATGCAGCTGCCCCCGGGGATGCCCGACCTCTCGCAGTTCAACGCGGGGGACCTCCCCGACATCGACTTCGAGCAGTTCCTGAAGGACCAGAAGAAGAACAAGTAAGGCCCTGAACGACCGGAGGCCGGACCGCGCACAGCACAGTCCGGCCTTCGCGTGTTCTCCACCACAGCGATCGTCGAGCAAGCGCGATCCTGTCGGGGCGGGCGCGGAAAGTGGCGGGCAGGGTCATCCCACCCAGGGCGGGTAGGTCCGCGCCCGCGCTCGCACACCCGCGCGCCCCCGTTGGACTTCGCGGCGCGCTCGGGCGATACTGCGAGGCGATGAACGCACTCGCACCGCTTGAGCCCTCGCCCATCGAGCCGCTCCACCTCCGGGTCGTGTGGCTCCCGGACGACACCGTCCGCGACGTGTACGTCGACGGGGACCGGATCACCTTCGAGCCAGTGCCCGGAGCCCGCACCGTCGCCACCGCCGGGTTCGCGCTCCCCGGCCTCGTGGACGCCCACTGCCACATCGGGATCCGCCGCGGGCCCAAACCCATCGAGAGCGTCGACGAGGCCCGCACGCTCGCCCACACCGACCGCGACGCCGGCGTCCTCGCCATCCGCGACGCCGGATCCCCCTACCCCTACCCCGAACTCGTGGGCGAGGACGGCATGCCGCGCCTCATCCGCGCCGGCCACCACATCGCCGCCTCCCGCCGCTACCTGCGCGGCATCGGCCTCGAATGCGAACCGCACGAGGCCGTCGCGGCCCTCGCCCGCCAGGCCAAGCTCGGCGACGGCTGGGTGAAGCTCGTCGGCGACTGGATCGACCGCGGCAAGGGCGACCTCGCCCCGTCATTCGAACCCGAGATCCTCACCGCCGCGATCCACGCCGCCCAGGCCGAAGGCGCGAAGGTCGCCGTGCACACCTTCTCCGAAGAGGCCGTGGCCTGTGTGGTCGAGGCGGGCGCCGACTCGATCGAGCACGGCACGGGCCTCGCCCCCGACCTCCTCGACCGCATGGCCGAACGCGGGATCGCCCTGGTCCCCACCATGATCAACATTGAGACCTTCGACGACATCGCCGCCGGCGCCGACGTCAAGTTCCCCCGCTACGCCGACCACATGCGCCGCCTCAAGCAGGGCTTCCCCGAGGTCGTGCGCGCCGCATGGGAAGCGGGCGTGCCCGTCTACCTCGGCACCGACGCGGGCGGCGGCATCGACCACGGGCTCGCCGCCGAGGAGATGCTGCTGATGCACGAGAAGGCCGGCATCCCGGCCGCCGAGGTCGTCGCCGTCGCCTCCTGGCGCTCGCGTGAATGGCTCGGCCTCCCAACGGATCTCGGCGACCTCGTCGTCTACGAACGCGACCCGCGCGCCGACATCACCGCCGCCCGCGAACCCGCCGTGGTCATCCTGCGCGGCCGACTCCTCAAGGCCCCCAAGTAGGAACGCGGTGACCTGCGCGTTTTGCGGCTTTCCTGAACCGGCCTCGTCACCGCCGGTGGCGGAGGTCCGCTATCGTGAACGTCCCCGCGCCGTTACCGCCCGAGCAGAGAGTTATAGCGATGACTTATCCTCCGCCTCCTCCGGACCAGTCCGGCCAGGGCGGCTTCCAGTACGACCCGTACGGCAGCCAGCCCGGTTCCCAGCCCAACCCGTCGCAGCCCCAGCAGCCGGGTTACCAGCAACCGGGTTACCCGCAGCCTGGATACAGCCAGCCTTCGCAGCCGCAGCAGCCCGGCTACGGCCCGGCCCCGCAGCTCCCGCCGCAGGCGCCCGGCTACCCGCCGGCGTACCCCGGCGCGCCCGGCTACGGCCCGCAGCTGCCCAAGGGCCAGGCGATCGCGTCGATGGTGCTCGGCATCATCGGCGTCGCCGGCCTGTGCATCCCGTACGTCGGCAGCTTCGCCGCCATCGTCTGCGGCATCATCGCCGCGATCCTCGGCGGCGTCTCGCTCAAGAAGATCAACGCGGGCCAGGCCGCCGGCAAGGGGCAGGCGATCACCGGCCTCGTGCTCGGCATCATCGTCTGCGCGATCGCGGTCATCATCCTCATCGCGCTCGGTTCGCTGCTCGCCGCGTTCGGCACGGCCTCGACCGCCACGTACTAGGTCGCGGAGTTCTCAGCGGCGCGGGCTTCGGCCCGCGCCGCTTTCTCGTCGCTCGATCACATCGTGACGAGGCAGAACGGGTGCCCGGCGGGGTCGGCGAAGACCCGGAAGGTCTCGCCGCCGCCTTCGAGCCGGCGCGCGCCGAGCTCGAGGACCTGCTCCTCGCCCACGTCGAGGTCGCCGACCTTGACGTCGAGGTGCATCTGCTGCGGGACGGCCGGGTCGGGCCAGGTCGACGGCGTGTAGACCTCGGCCTGCTGGAACGCGATGCCGGGCTGGTCCGCCGAGATGCCGATGACGACCCAGTCGCCGTCGTCCTGCACCTCGACCATGCCCAGGACCTCGCGGTAGAACGCTGAGAGCGCCTGCGGGTCGGGGCAGTCGATGATGAGTCCGTGCCAAGTACCGATCATCGGTCCAGGGTCGCAGAAGGGTCCGACGGTTTCCGTCGGCTCAGGGGTTCCGGATCAGGTGACGTCGTCGAAGCTGGCGGCGCGGTCGCGCCCGCGCTCGGCGGCCGGCTCGGCCGCGGTCGTCCCCGAGCCGTTGGCGCCGTTGGTGCCGTTCGCCTCGCGGGTGATGCTGCCGCGGTTGACGCTGCGGCGGGTGCTCTCGATGTCGCGCGTAGCGTCCGTCAGGCCCTCCTTGAGCGGCTTGGTGCCGTCCTGGAGGTCGCGCATCGTGGACTTGAGGGGGCTCGTCAGCATCTCCTGGTCCTCTTCGGTCAGGATGTGCTTGCGGACGAAGGTCTTCGGATTCAGGTCCTCGGGCCGGATGTCCGTGCCGATCTCGCGGCTGAGGTCCGCGGCGGCGTTCGAGGCCATGTTGCGGGCCTTCGAGATGAACCTGCGCAGGCTGGCGAGCGCCTTGGGCAGCTTGTCGGGCCCCCACAGGAAGATCGCGATGAGGATGATGACCAGGAACTCGGTTCCGCCCAAGCCTCCGAACACGCTGATCCTCCTAATGCCTGCTGATACCTGAAAAACCTCCGCCTAGCGTACTCCCACGTCAGTCACTGGCCGCTTCCAGCGTGACCTGCGCACTGTGCTCCTCGCCATTCCTTTCGTAGACGACGGTCACAACCGTGCCCGGAGCGAGCTTGCGGATGAGCGCGATCAGCTCGGTGTTCTCGGCGACCATGTTGCCGTTGAAGCTGGTCAGGACGTCGCCGTCCTGCAGTCCGGCGTCGTCGGCGGGGGAGCCGTCGATGATCTCGCTGAGGGTCACGCCGACCCCCAATTCGGATTCTCCGAGCTCGGCGCCGAGCACGGTGTGGCTGGCCGATCCGGTCGCGATGATCTCGTCGGCGATGCGTTTGGCCTGGTTGATCGGGATGGCGAAGCCGATGCCGATGTTCCCGGCCTCGCCCTCGGCGGCCGTGGAGGCGATGGCGGTGTTGATGCCGATGACCTGCCCGGCGATGTCCGTGAGCGGCCCGCCGGAGTTGCCGGGGTTGATCGCCGCGTCCGTCTGGATCGCGGCCATCACCGATTCGACCTCGCCGTTGTTGTTCTCGGTGAGCACGGGCCGGTCGATGGCCGAGATGATGCCCTCGGTCACGGTCGACGAGAGCCCGAGCGGCGCGCCGACGGCGAGCACGGGGTCGCCCACGGCGACCTGGTCGGAGTCGGCGAGGACCATCGCGGGGTGCTCGTCGCCCTCGATGCGCAGCACGGCCACGTCGGAGTCGGGGTCGGAGCCGATGACCTCGGCGGTGGTCACGTTGCCGTCGCTGAAGAGCACCTGGAGGCTCTCGGCGGGCTCGGTGCCGCCGCCGACGACCACGTGGTGGTTGGTCATGACGTAGCCGTCGTCCGAGACGATGAAGCCCGAGCCGTTGCCGCCGTCCGCGGTGAGGACGGTGACCACGGAGGGCATGATCTGCTCGACGACGCCCGCCACGGAGCTGACGTCGCGGTCGGTCTGCGGCTCGGCGCCGAGGAAGCTGCCGTCGCCGGGGCCGGATCGGGTGGCCCAGATGCCGACGGCCGCGCCGAGGGTCCCGGCGATGAGCGCGGTGACGGCCGAGACGGCGATGACGAGGCCGAGCGCGGGCCTGGCCCGCGGGGCGCGGACCGGGAGCGGCTCGGGCGGGGGCGCGTGCGGTGCCGGACGGGTCTCGATCACGGCCCGGCTGCCCGGATCGCGCCACGGGTCGGAGGCGGCGGCGGGGTGCCACCACGCCGACTGGTCGGTCTGCTGCGGCGCGTACTGGGGCTGGGCCGGTCCGGCCATGGCGGGCGCGCCGGGAGGCGCGGCCGGGTCCTGCTGGAAAGCCTGCTGCGGTTCGTACGACGGATATCCCGGCTGCGGCGCGGCCGACTCGTACGGCGGCGGATATCCGGGCTGCGGGGCCTCGTAGGGCGCGGGCTCCGGCTGCGCGGGCTCGTACCCGGCCTGCTGCGCTTCGTACGGCGCGGGCTCCTGCGGCGCGGCGGCCTCGTGCGCGCCGTGCTCCCGCGGCGCGTGCGGGACCGCTTCGGGGTGTTGCGGATTGCCCGGATCTGCCTGGGGCGGCTGGGTGCCGGAAGTCATGACTCAAAGTCTATGCCGGAATTGCCGCTCGTTCACCTGCCCCGCCATTCCGCACCGTGTCGGATGGTCCGCGAGTCGTCGTCACGCGGGCAAGGGTGAAGGACCCGCTCCGCGCACGCGGAACGGGTCCTCAGGTCGATTCGGCGGCGGGGTGACCGCCGTGGGGGTGGTGTGGAAGAGCGGTCTTATTCCAGGGCGCCTTCGAGTTCCTTCTTCAAGGTCGCAGCTTCCTCGGGACTCATCTCCACGACCAGCCGACCGCCACCTTCGAGTGGAACACGCATGATGATGCCGCGACCCTCCTGCGCCACCTCGAGTGGTCCGTCACCCGTCCGCGGTTTCATGGCCGCCATTTTGGTCTCCCCTCGATCCAAGGTCGCAGGTTGCGACTCGACGTTGCTAGATCAAGTTTCCCTGATGAAGAGGGCAGAGGCCAACTCGCCCCTCCGTCTATGTGACAAGGTTGCGTAGAAATCATCCAGAAAGGGGCTTTTGTGACATGCGTGATTATTGTTAACAGAGTGTGAGCCCCGTCACTTACTCTTCAGGGTCCTGCTCGTGCTCGACGCCCAAAAGGAACGAAGTGCCCTCAAGTTCTCTTCCGTACGGCGCGACGAACGTGGGCAACTCCTTCGGGCCCAGCGAGCGGATGTACGACCAGAACTGCCGCACGGCCTCGGCCTTGTCGACGGCCTCGATGGGCATGGAGAGGGTCACGAGCCAGTCGCTGCGGCGCTCGGGCGTCGGCAGGGCCCGGACCAGGTCCTCCCAGACGTCCGGGTTGAGCTCGGTCCAGCCCTCTTCGGCAGCGGAGCTCTCGACGGTCTTGGCGGGCTCCTCGAGGCGGCGGCGGTACGCGACGGCCGGGCCGTCGACCTCGCCGAGCGCGAACACGCCGTCCGGGCCGGCCAGCGCGACCTCGTCGCCGTCCGCGGCGCCCTCGGGGCGCGCGGGGGGCTCGACGGCTTCGACCTCGTAGGCCTGTTGCTCGGTGTACTCGTCTTCGTTCAACGCCAGCAGCCAATAACGCATGGGCATATCCCATCACGTGTCGCTGCGCGGCGCCGTCTCACCTTCATCCTCGCGCCCTGCCTCACTCCCGGCGGCGTCCGCGCGGTCGTCAGGCCCGGCCGCCTCGTCCTCGTTGGCGAGCCGCAGTGCGGCCTCCTCATCGGACTCTGCTGCAAGAGGCGCCGCCTCGTCAGACGCCGTCTCGGCGGGCTCCTGGGCGGGGAGTTCGGCCGTGTCGCCTTCGAGGCGCGCCTGCATCTCGGCGAGCAGTTCGTCGCGGCGGCCGATCTCCCAGGCGAGCCGGTTCAAGGCGGCGTCGACCTGGTCGGTGCGGTAGCCGCGCAGGCCCGTGTCGAACTTGACGGAGGCGACGGCGCGCTCGTCCACCGCCTCGCCCTCGCCGAGGCCCAGCGGCGCGCCCGCCGCCCCGGTGTCCAGGAGCGTGTCGCGGCCGGTGGCCCACACGACGATCGAGAAGGCGATCCACACGCCGATGACGGCGACGACGATCGGCAGCACGAAACCCACAGGAGTCTCCTCCGACTAGAACCACGCGAAAAGCAGGACCACAGCAATTGTGCAGACCGCGAGGGTCACTCCCAGACGCGGGTTGTGGGGGACGACCGCCTTGATCGGCTTGCCGCTGCGGTCCAGCAGCGGCAGGCGCGGCCGGTTGGCCATCCCCACCAGCACATATCCGATGATCGTGGCCATCACCGGCAGCAGGAACGTGACCCACCACTTCGAGTCGTCGTCCCCGCCGGTCGCGGCGAAGTAGACGAGCTGCACTGCGAGGCACGCGACCATGGAGGAGCCGTAGACGACCAGTTCGCGCAGGACGTGGTGCGCCTTCGGCAGCAGCGTGGGGCGCTGCGCGGACCGGGTCGTGGCCGTGCGGGCGAGCTCGGCCTCCCGCAGGGCGGTCTTGGCCCGCTCGAGGACGGCATCGGGGTTCGTCTGCCGCGCAGGCGAAGCGCCCTCTTCTTCCGCGGTGTGCACGGGGGTCAGGTCGGGCGTGGTGTGCCGCAGCCGGGCGCACAGCTCCGCGAGGCCCATCATCTGGTCGTCCAGTTCGGACCGCACCTCGCGCAGCGACTCGCGGCGCCGTTCGAGCTGCCGGGTGGCCTGGGCGGTGCTCGCGTTCGTGTCCGCGTCCAGGCGCGTCAGCTCGTGCACCAGGTCTTCATATGCGCTGAGGCTCATCGCGACTCCACCTTCCCGGGGATGTCCTGGACCGGGAGGCCGTCGAGGCGGCCGGGCCGCACGTACGGCACGGCCAGGGTCTGGGTGCCCGCGTGCCGGTCGATGACGAGGCAGCGGTTGGTGCGGGCCTCCCAGGCGCGCTCGTAGCCGCCGGTGATCGCGGCGAGGTCGTTCCCGGCGATGTTGAGCGCCACGACCCCGGCGCAGTGCTCGCGCCCGGCCGAGCCGCCGATGTCGTCGAGGAACCGCCGCGCGCCGCGCCACCAGCCGACGAGGTGCACCCCGTCGGCGGGGCCGTGCAGCAGCAGGTTCCGCAGCGCCGAGGGCTGCCCGTCCGCGCCGTCCGCGCCGAACCACACCAGGTACGTCGGCTTGGCGCGCTTCGCGTTCAGGATCGAGCCCGGCGCGAGCCGGCGGCATTCGTGCCCGCCCGCTTCGAGTTCGCTCACGACCTGCCGCGCGGTGTCTTCGACGCCCACGGCCGTGGCCGCCACCTCGAACGCGACGCTCCCCGGTTCGTGCTGGCGCCCAAGGGAGACCGCGGCCGCGGCGAGCATGTCCGCCGCGACCGCCGAGGTGCCGAGCACGGCCAGGTGCCGGCCCGGGCTGCGGTCGAACTGGTAGCCCACCGAGGACATGTGCACGTCCACGGCCCGGCCCAGCAGCGCCACCGGCGCGTGCGTCGGCGCGAGGTCCGCGAACCGCGGGTCGTCCTCGAGGTGCTGCTCGTCGAAGCCGCGGAAGACCACCGGCTCCACGTCCGAGTCCCGCCGCTCCCACAACTGCCGCCGCAGGCCCGTGAGCAGGTCCTCGGCGCTCGACGCGTCCGGGAACCGGCAGGTCCGGTTGCGGCCCTTGATGCCTCCGGCGTCATTGATGACGGCCTGGCCGACGCTGATGCCGTCCGCCGCGTCGTTGCCCTCGTCGAGCAGGTGCTTCGCGCCCGGCAGCGCCACCCGCAGCGGGAACTGCCCGAAGATCGAGTCCTTCTTGGAGTACAGCGCCTCGATGCCCGAGATCGTCTGGCTCGCCAGCACCAGGTGCACGCCATAGGAGCGGCCCTTGCGCGCCAGCTCCTCCAGATGCGCGACCGCTTCGCCCGCAAGGCGGTCGTTGCCCGCGAACAGCACGTGGAACTCGTCCACGACCGCCACGATCCGCGGCAGCGGCGTCTCCGGCCGCAGTTCGCGCAGCCGCGCCAGCCTCGTCGCCCCGGCCCGCTTCATCAGGCCCGCGCGCCGCGACAGCTCCGCGCGCAGCGCCCCGAGCACGGCCACCCCGTACTCGCGGTCCGACTCCACGCCGACCGCCTTCACATGCGGGATCCACGACGGGTCCAGCGGCGAGGGCGTGAACTCGGTGAACGACACGCCCTCCTTGAAGTCGAGCAGGTACAGCTCCAACTCGCTGGGGGAGTAGCGGGTCGCGAGCCCGTACAGCACGTCCAGGAGGAACACGGTCTTGCCGCCGCCGGTGCGCCCGCCGATGAGCCAGTGCGGCGTCGCGTCGTCGAACGCGACCTCCACGTCACCGCCCTGCGAACGCCCCGCCTGGTCCCGGCCGATCACCGTCGACAGGCCGTTCCGGCTCGAAGCCGACCACAGCACCTCCGGCACCAGGTCCGCGACGCTCAGCTCCCCGGCCTCCTTGCGCTGCTGCGCCCGCGAACCGTACACGGCCCGCACCAGGCTCGGCGGCGGCGCGGCGTCGAGCCGCACCGGCAGCGGCAGGCTCCCCAGCCGCACTTCGCCTTCCTTGCAGTGCAAGTAGGTCGCGTGCTCGATCGCGGGCAGCGACTCCCGGTGCGGCAGCTGCTTCCACCCGCACAGCACGAGATGGCACCGCGCCGACGGCCCCGCGTGCGCCAGCGCCGCGAGTCGCTCGCGCATCGACGTGCCCACCTCGGGCGGCAGCCCGGCGATCACGATGAGATGGAACGGCTGGTCGGCGATCGACTGGCCGCGCGCCGCGATGTCCCGCAACTCGGTGAGCCGCTTCTCCGCGGCCGTGAGCACCCGCCCGAGCGCGAGATGGTCCGTGGCGACGGGACCCGCGATGCCGGCGTCCACGAGCGCCGTGGCGGGCGCGAACACCTGCCCGAGGGTCACGCCGTCGACCAGGCTCAGTTCGAGGTTCGGGTTCGCGGCGGTGATCCGCAGCAGCAGCGACTGGAGCATCCCGGCCACGCGCGGATCGGCGGCGTCGCCGTCGCACACCAAGTGGCCCTTGCCGAGGAGGCCCGCGAGCGCCGGGAACGCGGGCGCGTCGTCGATCTCCGCAGTGCCGATCCGCACGGCCTCAGTGGACGGCGCGTCGGTCCACACCGGCGTGCCCGGCGCGATCGCGGCCAGGTCCTCGCCCAGCCACCCGGTCGCGGCCTGCGCCGCGGCGGCGCGCAGCCGCTCGGCGAGCTCACTGCGGCGCTGTTCGACTCCCGTTGCGGCCAAACGGGAAGCGTCGTCCCGGAGCAACTGCTCGACCTCGTCGGCGGCGCCCGCGGCCTCGCGCAGGCGTGCGGCCGCCCGCTCCAATTCGGTCCGCCAAGTCAAAGCCGCCTCCCGGTGTGTCGCAACACGCTCACCATACCGGGAAGCGCCCCGAAGCGCTGCAGCCGTTAGTGCGTGAACAGCCCCAACGCGAGGTCGGCGAGGCGGCCCGGGTCCTCGGCGCCGCACAGTTCGCGCGCGGAGTGCATCGAGAGGATCGGCAGGCCCACGTCCACGGTGAGGATGCCGAGCTGCGTCCCCGAGATCGGGCCGATGGTCGTCCCGCCCGGGATGTCGTTGCGGTTCACGTAGGTCTGCCACGGGATCCCGGCGGCGTCGGCGGAGCGCCGGAACAGGGCCTGCTCCTCGGCGCCGCTCGCGTACCGCTGGTTGGCGCTGACCTTGATCATGGGGCCCTCGCCGGGCACGGGACGGTGGCCGGGCTCGTGCCTCTCGGGGTAGTTGGGGTGGATCGCGTTGCCGGTGTCGGAGGACATCATGGCGCTGGCGGCGATCCGCTGCGCGTAGCTCTCGAAGTCGTCGGTGGCGAGGATGCGGCGCAGCGCGCTCTCGAGGAACGGGCTCTGCGCGGCGGAGTAGGTCATGGACCCGATCTCCTCGTAGTTGAACGCGGCGAGGACGGGCACCTGCTCGCCGGTGTCCTCGGCGGCGATGAGCGCGGCGAGCCCGGCGTGGACGCTGGTGAGGTTGTCGAGCCGCCAGGCGGCGAACAGCTCTTCGTCCTTGCCGAGGTAGGCGGGCGGGTCGAGGGCGACGGTGAAGAGGTCGTGGCCGAAGACGTCGTCCGCATCGACGCCGGCTTCGGCGGCGATGAAGTCGAGGAATTCGCCCTCGTAGGGCTGGCCGAGGCCCCAGATGGGGGTGAGCTGGGACTGGGCGTTGAGCTTCTGGCCTTCGTTGACGCCGCGGTCGAGGTGGATGGCGAGGCGCGGCACGCGCAGGAGCGGCCGGTCGACGTGCACCAGCACTTCGGCGCCGTCGCGCATGACGAGCCGGCCGGCGACGGAGAGGTCGCGGTCGAGCCAGGTCTGGTGCGGGACGCCGCCGTAGACCTCGACGGCGATCTGCTTCCAGCCCGCGCTGCCCGTGTCAGGGTTGGGCTTGACCTTGAACGTGGGGGTGTCGGTGTGGGCGCCGAAGATCCGGAATCCCTCGATCTCGGGGCTGTTGACACGCCAGGCGATGATCGAGCCGTCCCGCACGGTGTAGTAGGCGCCGGTCTCGCCGAGCGGCCACTCGTCGGTCTCGGCGAGGCGTTCGAATCCGGCGGCCTCGAGCCTGCGGCCGGCCTCGGCGCACGCGTGGTACGGGGTGGGGCTTGCCTGGATGAACGCGGCGAGGTCGTCGGTGTGCGACCGGTCGAAGCGAGGCATCGGTGCTCCTTCTTGTGGCGGGTGGCCGTGGCGGCTGTCAGCATAGACGGATGCGAGCGTTGAAACTGGGCCGACGGGTGTTCGATGAGGGCGACTACGCGGTGATGGCGATCGTCAACCGTACGCCCGACTCCTTCTACGACTCGGGGGCGACCTTCGCGTTCGAGGCGGCGGTGGCCGCGGTCGACAACGCGGTGGCGCACGGCGCGGACATCGTCGACATCGGCGGCGTGAAGGCCGGGGACGGCCCGGAGGTGTCGGTCGCGGAGGAGATCCAGCGGGTCGTGCCGTTCATCGCCGCCGTGCACGACAAGCACCCTGACCTGGTGATCTCGGTGGACACCTGGCGCGGCGAGGTGGCCCGCGAGGCCGTCGCGGCCGGCGCGGAGCTCATCAACGACACGTGGGCGGGCTGGGACCCGGGCGTGGTCGAGGTCGCGGCGGACACCGGCGCTGGCCTGGTCGTCTCCCACACGGGTGGCCTGGAGCCGCGCACGGTGGCGGCGAAGGCGGTCTACGAGGACGTGGTCGCGGAGGTCCGCGCGGAGCTCGTCGAACGGGCGGAGGCGGCGGTCGCGGCGGGGGTGCGCGCGGACGGCGTCCTGATCGACCCGACGCACGACTTCGGCAAGACCACGTTCCACTCGCTCGACCTGACCCGCCGCTTGGACGAGCTCGCCGCGACCGGCTGGCCGGTGCTGGTCGCGTTGTCCCGCAAGGACTTCGTGGGCGAGACGCTGGACCTCCCGGTGGACCGACGCCTGAACGGCACCCTCGCGGCGACCGCGATCTCCGCTTGGAACGGCGCGCGCGTCTTCCGCGCCCACGATGTGGCGGCCACCCGCGAAGTCCTCGACATGGTCGCCGCGATCAAGGGCGACAAGCCCCCGAAGGCCCCGCACCGCAGTCTGTGAACGCGAAACGGCCGCCGTGCGCGAGCACGGCGGCCGTTCGGGATCGCGGCTAGCGCCTGTGCCGCATGTGGTCGACGGCCTCGTCGAGGTCGTCGGTCATCATGAGCAGGTCGACGTCCGCCGGGCCGATCTTGCCCTCTTTCAGCATCGAGGCGCGGATCCAGTCGTGGAGGCCGCCCCAGTAGTGCGAGCCGATGAGCGCGATGGGGAACTTGCCGACCTTGCCCGTCTGCACCAGCGTCAACGCCTCGAACAGCTCGTCCATGGTCCCGAAGCCGCCCGGGAGCGCGCAGAACCCGCTCGAGTACTTCAGGAACATGACCTTGCGGACGAAGAAGTACTTGAAGTCCAGCTCGATGTGGACGAACTCGTTGATGCCCTGCTCGAACGGGAGCTCGATGCCGAGCCCGACCGATTTGACGCCCGCTTCGGCGGCGCCGCGGTTGGCGGCCTCCATCGCGCCGGGGCCGCCGCCGGTGATGACCGAGAACCCGGCCTCGCCGAGCTTGCGGCCCAGGTCGACGCCGAGCTTGTACTCCTCCGAGTCGACCGGGGTGCGCGCCGAGCCGTAGACGCAGACCGCGTCGCCGAGCTCGGCGGCCTCCATGGCCTCGAAGCCCTCGACGAACTCGGCCTGGAACTTCATGACCCGCCAGGCGGCGCGCTGCTTCCATTCCTCGCGGTGCCTGTCGTCAAGCACCTTCTCGTCGGCGGTCACACGGCGGTCGGCGGTCATGATTCCTCCACATAGGCTCGCAGCGCGTCCGCGCAGGCGCGGATGCGCGGGATCTCGACGCGTTCGTCCTGCTTGTGGGCGAGGTTCGGGTCGCCGGGGCCGAAGTTCACGGCCGGGATGCCCAGGGTCGCGAAGCGCGCCACGTCGGTCCAGCCGAGTTTCGCACGGAACTCTCCTCCGGCGGCGGCGACGAACTCGGCGGCCTCGGGCCGGTCGAGTCCGGGCCGGCAGGACGGCGCGGAGTCGGAGAGGTGCACGTCGAAGCCGGCGAAGACCTCGCGTAGGTGCGCTTCGGCGGCGGCCTCGTCGCGGTCGGGCGCGAAGCGGTGGTTCACCTCGACCCAGGCTTCATCGGGGATGACGTTCCCGGCGACGCCGCCGCCGATGAAGACCGCGTTCAGGCCCTCCCGGTACGTGCAGCCGTCGACGTCGACCTCGCGGGCCTCGTACGCGTTCAGCCGCTCCAGGACGGGCGCGATCTTGTGGATCGCGTTCTCGCCCTTCCAGGACCGCGCGGAGTGCGCCCGCTTGCCGCTGGTCGTGACGCGGGCCCGCATGGTGCCCTGGCAGCCGGCCTCGACGAGCCCGTAGGTCGGTTCGAGGAGGATCGCGAAGTCGGCGGCGAGGAGTTCGGGCCGGGACTTGGAGAGCTTGTTGAGGCCGTTGTGCTCGGCCTCGATCTCCTCGCAGTCGTAGAACGCGAAGCTCAGGTCGAACTTCGGGTTCGGGACCGTGGCCGCGATCCACAGCGCGAGGGCCGTGCCGGACTTCATGTCGGAGGTGCCCAGGCCCCACAGGACGTCGCCATCGAGGCGGGTGGGGAAGTTGTCGTTGACCGGCACCGTGTCGAGGTGCCCGGCGAGCATGACGCGCCGGCCCCGGCCCAGCTCCGTGCGGGCGATGAGGGTGTTCCCGATGCGCTCGGTCGTCAAGTGCCCCATGCGTTTGAGGGCCGCCTCCACCTCGTCGCAGATCTCGGCCTCGTTCCAGGACACGGACGGGATGTCGCACAGGGCCCTGGTCAGCGCGACCGGGTCGGCGAGGACTGCCTCACTCAAAACTGTCACATCCGCAGACGATACTCGCCGCGTGGATAGGCTTTTCGCATGAGTGATTTCCTGACTGACGGAGCATGGGGCGTCGGCGTGGCCACGGTCGCCGCCGACGGCACGGTCCTCGACGTGTGGTTCACCCGCCTCGGCCTCGGCGAGGCCCCCACGGGTGTGGCCGCGCCGGAGCTCGACCGGGCGAACGCGACGGGCACGACCTCGAAGGGCGTGTCGATCACCGTCAAGTCCCTCGCGGAGGCCCCCGAGGACACCGCTGACGTGTACCTGCGCCTGCACCTGCTCTCGCACCGGTTCGTCATCCCGCACTCGATCAGCCTCGAGGGCATCTTCGGGCTGCTGCCGAACAACGCCTGGACGAACTTCGGCCCCGTCCCGGCCGACGCGGTGAACGCCGCCCGCCTCAAGCTCCGCGGCGAGGGCCAGAACCTCGAGGTCAAGTCCCTCGACAAGTTCCCGCCGATGGCCGACTACGTGACCCCGTCCGGCGTGCGCATCGCGGACGCCTCCCGGGTGCGCCTCGGCGCGCACCTCGCCGAGGGCACCACCGTCATGCACGAGGGCTTCGTGAACTTCAACGCCGGGACGCTCGGCAACTCGATGGTCGAGGGCCGCATCTCCGCGGGCGTGCTCGTGGGCGACGGCTCGGACATCGGCGGCGGCTCCTCGATCATGGGGACGCTCTCGGGCGGCGGCAAGGAGGTCATCTCGATCGGCGAGCGCTGCCTCCTCGGCGCGAACGCCGGCATCGGGATCTCCTTGGGCGACAACTGCGTCGTGGCCGCCGGCTGCTACGTGACCGCCGGTTCGAAGGTCACCACCCCGGACGGCGACGTGGTCAAGGCCGCGACCCTCTCGGGCAAGGACAACCTGCAGTTCTGGACGAACACGCAGACCGGCAAGCTCGAGGTGCGCCCGCGCACGGGCACCTGGGGCGAACTGAACGCCGCCCTCCACAGCGCCCAGTAACCGACATTCAAGAACACGTCTCGCTTCGAAGGCCCCGGCACGCGCCGGGGCCTTCGGCGTCGGCGCCGCATGTCAGACCCTCCTGGCACCATCGATCCGGGGGCGGCTCACTGCGCCCGTTTTGCCCGGGAATCGCCGAGGCGCTCCTGTTTTTAGGCCCACGCCTGGAGTAGTACCCGGGTGCTACTCGCGATCCGAGGGTTCATCCCGGAGATCGAGGTGGGGACCCGGATTTCTGCATAACCTGGTCCATATGGACAGAGTTGGAGAGTTCGGAGCCGCGAATTCCACGTCGTCGGGGTTCGTGGTCGTCACGACAGAGGGCGTGCCCGGCTACGAGGTCCTCGACACCCACGGCGAGGTCTTCGGCCTCACGGTGCGGTCCCGGAACTTCGTCTCGGACCTCGGCGCGGGCTTCAAGTCGCTGCTCGGCGGCGAGCTGAAGGGCCTCACCAAGGCCCTCGCCGCCTCCCGCGAGGAAGCGCTCACCCGCATGATCGAGCAGGCGAAGACCCTGGGCGCCAACGGGGTCGTGATGATGCGCTTCGACGTCTCCGACGCCCGCGACATGGGCACCGAGGTGTGCGCCTACGGCACCGCCGTCACCGTCCGCAAACTTTGATCAGGAAACTGGGGAAAACGAGCGGCGGGCCGCCCCCCCCCCCCGGGCCGCCGCCCCACAACTGGCGGGGGGGTTGAGCGGGGGGGG
>NZ_JAPZVQ010000003.1:129625-240440 GCF_027622945.1 Glycomyces lechevalierae
CGACCCCCTCCCAAAACTTTTACCCGCACCCGGGGCAAAACGCGCGCCGGCCCCCCCGCCACCGGAGGGCCGCCGCTCAAAACGTTCCGAGGTTCTAGACCGGGCTGAGGCCGAGCTGCTTGCCCGCCAGGGACACCTTCCGCACCGCCAGCTGGTCGGCGATCGCGCGGATCGCGCGGGACGCCTCGCAGTCGGGGTCGGAGAGCACCAGCGGCACGCCCGCGTCGCCGCCTTCGCGGAGCTTCGGGTCGAGCGGGATCTGGCCGAGCAGCGGCACATCGGCGCCCACGTCCCGGGTCAGCGCCTCCGCGACGGTCTTTCCGCCGCCGGAGCCGAACGGCTCGATGTGCGTGCCGTCGGGCAGCGCCATCCACGACATGTTCTCCACCACACCGGCGAGCTTCTGGTGGGTCTGGGTGACGATCGCCCCGGCGCGCTCGGCGACCTCGGCGGCCGCCTGCTGCGGGGTCGTGACGACCACGAGCTCCGCGGTCGGCAGGAGCTGCGCCACCGAGATGGCGATGTCGCCGGTCCCGGGCGGCAGGTCGAGCAGGAGCACGTCCAGCTCGCCCCAGTACACGTCGGCGAGGAACTGCTGGAGCGCGCGGTGGAGCATCGGCCCGCGCCACACCACGGCGGTGTTGCCGGGCGTGAACATCCCGATCGAGATGACCTTCATGCCGTGCGCCTGCGGCGGCATGATCATGTCCTCGACCTGGGTGGGCGCGCCTTCGACGCCGAGCATCCGCGGGATCGAGTGCCCGTAGATGTCCGCGTCCGCGACGCCGACAGAGAGGCCCTTCTGCGCCAGGGCCGCAGCGAGGTTCACCGTCATCGACGACTTGCCGACGCCGCCCTTGCCGGAGGCGATCGCGAACACGCGGGTGCGCGACTCGGGCAGGTTGAACGGGATCACCGGCTCGGCGCCGGCGCGGCCGCCGCGGAGCTTCGTCTGCAGGTCGGCGCGCTGCTGCTCGCTCATGACGCCGAACTCGAGCTCGAGTTCGGAGACGCCGTCGACGCCGTCGACGGCGCCGGCGATGTCGCGCTGCAGCGTGTCGCGCATGGGGCAGCCCGCGACGGTGAGGAGGATCTTCAGAGACAGGCGACCGCCGTCGACCTCGACGGTGTCGACCATGCCCAGCTCGGTGATCGGGCGGCGGATCTCGGGGTCGTTGACGTGCGAGAGCGCTTCGTGCACGGCCTCGATCACGTCCTTGACAGCGGCAGCGTTGTCAGACATGACTCAATCGTAACGAGGCGATTCGCTGCGGCAATGTGAGCGTCGCCTTACCGCCCGGCGGGCCGCGCCGCGCCGGCCGCGCCTTCCGGGACGCCGCGCTATAACTGGCCCATGCTTCCCTTTGCGATCTACGACGTGTTCTCCGACCGCGCCTACGCGGGCAATCAACTCGCCGTCGTCTTCGACGGCCAGGCACTCACCACCGTGCAGATGCAGGCGATCGCCCTAGAGTTCAACTTCTCCGAGACCGTGTTCGTCCTCCCGGCCGCCGCGCCGGGCGCCGACTATCTCGCCCGGATCTTCACCCCTGCGGAGGAACTTCCCTTCGCCGGGCACCCCACGATCGGCGCGGCGATCGCCGCCGTCGAGTCCGGCCGGGTCGCGCCGGGCGGCGGCACGGTCGTCCAGGAATGCGGCGCGGGCCTCATCCACGTCTCTGTGGACGGCGGCACCGCGAAGCTCACCTCCACGGCGATCGCCGTCGGCCCCGAGCTCGACCCGAAGACCGCGGCCGCCGCGATCGGTCTCGACGCCGCCAAGATCCTCGGCACCCCGAAGAACGCCAGCGCCGGCCTCGACCACAACTTCGTGCGCCTCGCCGACGAGGACGTGGCCGCCGCCGTCGACGTGCCGGGCCACCTCGAGAAGGTCTACGTGTTCAGCTTCGACGAGGACTCGCACGCGGTCCACGCCCGCCTGTTCCACCGCGGGGTCGGCGAGGACCCGGCGACGGGTTCGGCGGCGGTCGCGCTCGGCGTGCACCTTGTCGACCAGGGGTTGATCAGCGGCGACGGCGTGCACTCGTACGAGATCGCGCAGGGCGCCGAGATCGACCGGCCGTCTTCGCTGCACGGCGAGGTCGTGGTGGAGCACGGTGCGGCCGTGTCGGTCTCGGTCTCCGGCGCGGCGGTGAAGGTCGCCGAGGGCACGCTGGTGACGCTGCCGGAGTAGTTCAGCCGGAGAATTCGCGGGCGCCGTAGCGTTCGGCCGCAAGGTCTTCGGGCCAGGCGGCCGAGCGCAGCTCGGTGGCCCAGAGGTGGCGCGGCCAGCGGCCCTTGCGCAGGAGCGCGGCGACGAACCGGTCGGGTTCGGGCAGGCTCGTCCACACCGAGGGCAGGAAGGTGGCGCGGCGGCCGCCTCTGTCCTTGAGGGTCAGGCCGTCCCGGCCGGGGCGCAGGTGGTCGAGCAGGGACGTGAAGGCGCGCACGGCGATCGGCTCGGGCCGGGTGAGGACCGTGACGGTGAGGTCGAGGGCGTCGACCTCGGTCTCGTCGACGGGCGGGAGGCGCGGGTCGCGGGCGGCGAGGCGGGCGTTGCGGACGACGTCGACGCCCAAGGGCCGCAAGGCGGTCAGGGTGCCGATGCAGCCGCGGAGGCGGCCGTCGCGTTCGAGGGTCACGAAGGTCGCCTCGCGTTCGGCGAGGGCGGGGCTGTGGGCGGCGGTCTCGGGTGCGGAGGCGATGAGCGCGGCCGCGCCGGGCGGCTTGGGCGCGAACGAGGTCGCGACCGCGCTGCGCGCCAGCGCGGTCAGCACCGGACCGAGGCCGGACTCGGGGTGCGGGTCCATCCTCCGATGGTGCCACGTGGCATGGCGCCGAGTCCGCCCGAGTGCGAGATCGCGGCACCGGAAACGAGCTGCGCTCGTGGCGTGGCGACTCCTTTCGGGTGACACCTGCTCCGCGAACCTCCGTTCTTGTCGGACCCGGGCGGGATATTTGCGGCGGACACTGCTTTCCCCTCTCGTGGTGGGTGGGGGTTTGTGGACGGCATGACGGCGGAGCCGCCGATCGCCTGCACCGCTTCGCCTTTGCCGGGCCTGCACTGGCCGGGTGACCCGATGGTGGGGGTTTGGCGCGGTTCGGCCTGCCGGTGATCTGTTTGGTAACGGTGGCGTGAGAGACTGCGGGGATGAGTGAACCGCGCACGAGCGCCGACGCATTCGACTCGTCCTTCGAGACCGCCGACTACGACGCCGACGCCTATGCCGCTGATCCCTACGGCACCGTCGACCAGGGCCTGGCCGAGGTCATCGACCTGCCGTCGAACGGCGGCACTCAGGCGACGCGGTCCTCTCGCGGCCGGCTGCAGGAACTCGACTCGCTCGCCGGGAAGATCGCGCTGGTCACCGGTGCGGGCGCGCCCGACGGGATCGGGTTCGCCATCGCGACCCGGCTGCGCCTCGCGGGCGCCTCGGTCGCGATCGTCTCCACCACCAAGCGGATTCACGAACGCGCCGAGGAGATCGGCGCGATCGGCTTCGTCGCCGACCTCGCGGACGAAGCGGAGGTGGGCGGTCTCGCGGACGCCGTCGCCGAGGCGATCGGCGAGGTCGACATCCTCATCAACAACGCGGGTCTCACCTCGAAGACCGATCCGGCCGTGGTGAAGCCCGTCGCCCAACTGTCCTATGCGGACTGGCAGACCGAGGTCACCCGGAACCTCGACACGGCGTTCCTCGTCTCCCGCGCGTTCGTCCAGTCCATGGCCGAGCGCGGCTGGGGCCGCATCGTGAACGTCGCGGCCACCACCGGCGTCGTCACCGCCGTCCCCGCCGAAGCCGCCTACGCCGCCGCCAAAGCCGGCGTCACCGGCCTCACGAAGGCCCTCGCGACCGAGGTCGTCGCCGACGGCGTCACCGTGAACGCGATCGCGCCGGGCCTCATCCGCACCGGCTCCTCCACCGTGCCCGAACTCCAGAAGGGCCTCGACGGCCCGATGGGCCGCCCCGGCAGCCCCGAAGAGGTCGCGGCGGCCGCCGTGTTCTTCTGCGCGCCTTCGGCTTCCTACATCACCGGGCAGACGCTCGTCGTGGACGGCGGCAAGTCCCTGCGGGCCTGACCGCCGTAATCGGGACAACTCGGGACTTTGGTCCGCAACCTCGACTTCGTTGCCATCGTTAGATTGTCATGATCATCGAGACATCGACCGAGACCGGGCCGACCGACACTGACACTGGGGGGACGCGAATGGACGAGGCCTTCGGCGAGGGCTCACGCGAAGCCCGGGGGCGCACCGTCACCGGGCTCGTGCTGCTCCTGGGCGGCCTGGTCGGCCTGGCCGCCGCGTTCGACCTCACCTACGAGCGCATCGCCTCGCTCATCGACCCCTCGCACGCGATCTCCTGCGACTTCAACCCGGTCCTCTCCTGCGGCACCGTGATGAACACCTGGCAGGCGTCCGTGTTCGGCTTCCCGAACCCGATGATCGGCCTCGTCGCGTTCCCGCTCGTCGTCTTCATGGGCGCCCTCTGGCTCTCGAAGGTCTCGCTGCCGCGCTGGATCGCGCTGGTCTTCAACCTCGGCGCGCTCGGCGGCCTCGCCTTCGTGTCCTGGCTGATCTACCAGTCCGTGTACCAGATCGGCGTGCTCTGCCCGTGGTGCATGGCGGTGTGGACCGTGGTCCTCCCCATCTTCTGGTTCACCACGGTCCGCAACCTCCGCACCGGCGCGATCCCGGTGGGAGAGGACTGGCGCGACGCCGTCGACGACCTCCTCCGCTACCACTGGATCGGCCTGACCCTGCTCTACGCGGCCGTGGTCATGATCGTGGGCACCGGCTTCTGGGACTACTGGTCCACGCTCTTCTAACGAGGCAAAGCGAAGGCCCCGGGTCGCCGACCCGGGGCCTTCCTTTCGCCTCTACGCCAACCGCAGGCCGGTCGGCTCCAGCCAGCCGCCCTCCGAAAGGTATTCGAGCACCTGCTCGACCCCTTCCCCGATGGTGATCTCGCTCGTGTCGATCTCCAGCTCCGGCGCCGGCGGCTCCTCGTACGGGTCCGAGATCCCCGTGAACTCCGGGATCTGCCCCGACCGCGCCTTCGCGTACAGCCCCTTGCGGTCCCGCGCCTCGCACACCTCGAGCGGGGTGGACACGTGCACCAGCACGAAGTCAGCGCCCGCCGCCTCGGCCATGCGCCGCGCCTCCGCCCGGTCCGCCTCGTACGGGGCGATCGGCGCCGCCATCCCGATGCCGCCGTGCCGCGCCACCTCGGCCGCCACGAACCCGATCCGGCGGATGTTCACCGAACGGTCCGCCCGCGAGAACCCGAGCCCGCTCGACAGCAGCCGCCGCACCACGTCCCCGTCGAACAGCGACACCGTGCGCGTCCCGTCCTCCAGCAGCGCCTCGTACACGCCGCGCGAGATCGTGGACTTGCCCGAACCGGAAAGGCCCGTGAAGAACAGCACCAGCCCGCGCTGGCGGCGCGGCGGCCGCGCCTTGCGCAGCTCGGCGGCCACGCTCGGCGGCGTGTGCCATTCGGGGAGCCCGAAACCGCGGTCGAGCATGTCGGCGATCTCGGCGTCGCTCAACGCGATGCGCCGGAACGGCGGCTCGATGTCCTCGATGGGCCGCCACTGGCCGTCCCGGGTGTCGTACGCCAGCTCGCGCGGCACCATCGAGCGCACGCCGTCGCCGCCGCCGAGGCCGTCGCGGCCGGTCATGATGTGGGTCGCGCCGTACGCCGCCGCCACCTTCGCGGTGAGGAGCCCGTCGCGGAGCTTGTCGCCGCGCTTCGACAGCGGCACCGTCAGCACGGTCGCGGTCGGGAGCCGGTCCTTCGCGGCCAGCACCGAGCGCACCAGCGCCGCCGTCGGCAGCCGCAGCTCCCGATCGCCGTTCGTCTCGTCGCCCGTCGGGATCATGACGAGCACGTGCGCGGCCAGATTGTGCGCGGCCCGCGCGAGCTGCGCCAACTGCGGGCGGTGCAGCGGCCGGTCCGCGACCAGCGCGAGCACCCGCGGCTTCGTGTACGTCGTCCGCGCCTGCTCCGGCGTCGCCCGCAGGCCCGTGAACACGCCGTGCGCCGCGTCGGCGATGCGCCGCACCGGGCCGCCGACCCGGACCATGTCCGGCCCGAGCGCGTCGAGGCTGTGGCACTCGACCGCCGCGACCGGCGCCCCCTCCGGGTCAGTGATGCGAAGCACACGCCGCTTCGGGTCGGGGTTGTCGAGCAGCCGCGCGGTCGCGACCGGCACGTCCAGCGTCACCGGGACCGGCCACGCCGTCCCGTCCGGCAGCACGCCGGTCTTCGTCACCGAACGCGCCTCCGCCTCCCCCATGAACCCCCGCAGCGGCGCGTACGCGCCGTACAGCAGCAGTTCCAGGTCGGCCAATTCGTGCGGCAGGGGTGTGTGGCTCGGCGCCTCGGCGAGGATCTCATCGGGCAGTACCCAGTCAGACATCGGCGGTCGGGATCCCTTCGCAGTGCTTCGGGCAGGGGCGGCATCGGATTCGGTCGCACCAGCGTATGCCACGGGACCGTCACTGGCCTCACCCGCGCCAGGCGCTTATGAACCGGATCGTCCCGCATGGCGGACTGAGAAAGTGGCGCACCCATTACCGGTAAGTTACGCTGACAGCGCTTAAGAGCACTAGTGCAGCAAGTGACCGCGGACAAGGACGTCGGCGCGGCCAGCCCCTCGGGTTTGCCCAGACCACCAGTGGAGACCTCCATGGACTACTTCGACTCCTCCAGCGGAACCGACGACAAGCAGCTCCGCCGCGACATCCGCCGGCTCGGCAACCTCCTCGGCCAGGCCCTCGTCCGCCAGGAGGGCCCCCAGCTCCTCGAACTCGTCGAAGAGGTCCGCGGCCTGGTGCGCCACCAGCCCGAGGCCGTCGCCTCCCGCCTCGCCAAGCTCGACGTGAACGAAGAGGTCGACCTCGCCCGCGCGTTCGCCACCTACTTCCACCTCGCGAACATCACCGAGCAGGTCCACCGCGCCCGCGACATGCGCCGCTCCCGCGCCGAGAACGGCGGCTGGCTCTCCCAGGCCCGCGCCGAGATCACCGCCGAGGACATCCCCGCCGACCAGATCGCGGCCGCCGCCGAACGCCTCGAAGTGCGCCCCGTCTTCACCGCGCACCCCACCGAGGCCGCCCGCCGCTCCATCCTCATGAAGCTCCGCGGCATCGCCGACCTCCTCGACGCCGAGACCGCCGAACGCGCCGTCCTCGGCTCCGCCGACGTCGACGCCGTCAACTCCCGCCTCGCCGAGATCATCGACCTCCTCTGGCAGACCGACGAACTCCGCGTCGAGAAGCCCGAGCCCACCGACGAGGCCCGCAACGCCATCTACTACCTCACCGACCTCTACCGGGACGCGGCCGCGCGGGTCCTCACCGACCTCAACGCCACCCTCACCGACCTCGGCGGCTCCCCCCGCCCCGGCTCCGCGCCCCTCAAGTTCGGCACCTGGATCGGCGGCGACCGCGACGGCAACCCCTTCGTGACCCCCGAGGTCACCAAGCAGGTCCTGCTCATGCAGCACGAGCACGGCATCGCCGCCGCCGAAGGCGCCGTCGCCGGACTCATCAACGAGCTCTCCGTCTCCCAGACCGTGCGCCCCGCCGCCCAGGAACTCCTCGACTCCGTCGCCGCGGACTTCAAGATCCTCGACAACATCCCCGAGCGGTACAAGCGCATCTACGCCGAAGAGCCCTACCGCCTCAAGGCCCGCGCGATCGAGGCGAAGCTCGCCAACACCCGCGCCCGCCACGCCGAAGGCCTCCCGCACCGCGCCGGCTTCGACTACGCCGACGGCCGCGAACTCCTCGCCGACCTCCAGGTCATGCGCGACTCCCTCGCCCGCCAGCGCGGCCAGCTCCCCGCCAAGGGCGTCCTCGACCGCGTCATCCGCACCGTCGCCGCCTTCGGCCTCCAGCTCGCCACCATGGACGTGCGCGAGCACTCCGAGGCCCACCACGCCGTCCTCGCCGAGCTGTACGACGCCACCGGGGAACTCGACAAGCCGTACGCCGACCTCACCTCGGACGAGCGCGACGCGCTCCTCGAGAAGGAGCTCTCCGGCCAGCGGCCCCTCGCCCCCGCGAACGTCGAGCTCGCCGAGCGCAACCGCAAGACCTTCAACGTCTTCCACGCCATCCGCGACGCCCAGGTCCAGTTCGGACAGTCGATCGTCGAGTCGTACATCATCTCGATGACCCACGACCCCGCGGACGTCCTGGCCCCCGCGATCCTCGCCCGCGACGCCGGCCTCGTCGACGTCGCCCGCGGCCGCGCCGACATCGGCTTCGTCCCGCTCATGGAAGAGGTCGAGGACCTCGCCGGCGCGGACACGCTGCTCGACCGGCTCCTCAGCCTCCCCGCGTACCGCGCGATCGTCGCCGCCCGCGGCGACGTCCAAGAGGTCATGCTCGGCTACTCCGACTCCAACAAGGACGCCGGCATCACCGCCAGCCAGTGGAACATCCAAAGCGCCCAAAGGCAACTGCGCGACGTCGCCCACAAGCACGGCGTACGCCTGCGCCTCTTCCACGGCCGCGGCGGCACCATCGGCCGCGGCGGCGGCCCCACCCACGAGGCGATCCTCGCGCAGCCCTCGGGCACGCTCGACGGCGCCATCAAGATCACCGAGCAGGGCGAGGTCCTGTCGGACAAGTACACGCTGCCCGCGCTGGCCCGGGAGAACCTCGAGCTGACCGTGGCCGCTTCGCTGAAGGCGACGCTGCTGCACACCGAGCCGCGCCACCAGCCGGACGTGCTGGGCCGCTGGTTCGGCGTCATGGACCAGACCTCGGAGGCCTCGAAGGCCACGTACCGGGAGCTGACCGGGCAGCAGGGCCTCGCGGACTACTTCTGGGCCGTGAGCCCGACGGAGCTGCTGGGCGCGTTGAACATCGGTTCGCGCCCGTCGAAGCGCCCGAACACGGACGCGGGCCTCGGCGGCCTGCGGGCGATCCCGTGGGTGTTCGGCTGGACGCAGTCGCGCCAGATCGTGCCGGGCTGGTACGGCGTGGGTTCGGGCCTGGCGGCCGCCCGTGAGGCGGGCCTGGGCGACGACATCGCCGAGATGTACGAGAAGTGGCACTTCTTCCGCAACTTCGTCTCCAATGTGGAGATGACGCTGGCGAAGACCGATCTCTCGATCGCGAGCCAGTACGTGTCGACGCTCGTTCCCGCTGAGCTGCAGCCGATCTTCGAGACGATCAAGACCGAGCACGAGCGCACGGTCGCGGAGGTCCTGGCCCTCACCGGCGGGGAGAAGCTGCTGGACGCGAACCCGCAGCTGTCCCGGACCCTCGAGGTCCGCGACCGCTACCTCGCGCCGCTGCACCACCTGCAGATCTCGCTGCTCAAGCGGTACCGCTCCGAGGGCGGCGCGGACGGCGACGTCGACCCGCAGCTGAAGCGCGCCTTGCTGATCACCGTGAACGGCATCGCGGCGGGTCTGCGCAACACCGGCTGATCCGGTCCTGGAATTCGCGTCCGGTTTCGCGGGATTTGGGGCTGCGGGTGCGCGTGGTAGGTTCTGCGCGCACCCGTTCCCACGACCCGAAACGTTGAGGCCATGGCCAGAGTCCTGCAGGTGAGCGTCCGGAACGCCAAGTACCAGCAGTGGGAGACCCTGCTGCGCAATCGGAACAAGCGGCATCGCGCCGGGTCGTTCCTGGTGCAGGGCGTGCGGCCCATCTCGCTCGCGGTCGAGCACGGCTGGACGATCGAGGCCCTGCTCTACGACGCGGACCGGGGCCGGCTCTCCGATTGGGCCCGTGGGCTTCTCGAGCGCCCGCATATCGAGCAGGCCGCCGTCGCGGGCCCGCTCCTCGCCGAGCTCGGCGAGAAGGAGGACGACAATCCGCCCGAACTCCTGGCGCAGGTGAAGATCCCGCAGCGGAAGCTCGCCGACCTCGAGACGCGTCCGGATTGGCTCGGCATCGTGATCGACCGGCCGACGAGCCCGGGGAACGTCGGATCGCTCATCCGTTCGGCCGACGCCTTCGGCGCGGACGCCGTGGTCATCACCGGCCGCAATGCGGCGGATCCCTACGACCCCAAGGCGGTTCGCGCCTCGACGGGGAGTCTCTTCGCGATGCCGGTGGTGAGCGCCGCCTCCGCGCACGAGGTGGCGGAGTGGGCTCGGAAGCAGCCGCATGCGCCTGCTGTCATCGGCACGGATGAGCGTGGGGAGAAGGCTTTGTCGGAGCATGATCTGCGCGGGCCGACTTTGCTCGTGGTCGGGAATGAGACCACAGGGATGTCGAAGTCCTGGTTCGAGCTCGCCGATGCGACCGCGCGGATTCCCATGTCGCCCAAGGCGGCTTCTTCTTTGAACGCGGCCAATGCCGGGTCTGTGGCTCTGTATGAGGCCGCGCGGCAGCGCAGCGAAGACCTGAACAGCGAAGGGCGGGCCGTGCCCGGAGTGTGAAGGCACGGCCCGCCGCTCGGGGTGTTACCGGGTGAGGACCGACGCGGCGGCCGGGTGCGTCTCGACCTCTACGACCTCGGTGCCGTCCTCGGCGGTCACGGTCGTCCCCGCTCCGGCGTCGGCGCTCGGGCCGCCTGCCGGCGGTGCGCCGACGACCACGGTCACGGGCTTGCCGTCGGAGTCGACGACCGGCCGGCCGGAACCGTCGGCGACGCCGACCGTGTCACCGAGCTCGGGCATCTCGGTCGGGGCCTCCATGCCGCTGAACGAGTAGTCGGGCAGGTAGTGTGCGCCCGACCAGACCGCCCCGCCGAACCAGTTGTTGTTCCACACGTAGCCGACGCCGTTGGTGGCGTAGTAGCTCGATCCGCAGATCGGCTGGCCGATCATCCGGGCCTGGATGGCCAGTTCCGTCGAGGTGGTGTCGTTGTAGACCCAGTCGGTCTGGTCGCACAGGTACCAGTAGGTGCCGAGCCATACGTACGTCTCGATCTTGGCGCTGATGTAGCCGGCCGGTCGATCGAGCCCCCAGGCACACGGGTAGGCGCCCGAGGGCGTCGCAAGGACCGTGGAGGCGTCGATGTCGACGCGCGCGTACCCGTTGCCATCGCCGTGCGAGACTTCGGAGCGGTCGAAGACGCAGAGGTCGTTGCTACGGTACGTGAAGGCCTCCTGGTACACGTAGTGCGCGGCCGCCGGGGACGCGCCGATCAGGATCAGGGCCAGGGTGCCCGCGGCGGCCGCGAGCAGCGACCGCACGAGCGAGGTTCGAACCCGATTGCTCATCGGTATTCCTTTCCCCAGGGGAGTGTCGCCCTGGAGATCCGATCCTGCTCGCGCGGGGGCGGACGCGGCGGGATCCGAACGAAACCGAACGACCGGAGGGGAGAGTTCGCTCGGCGTTTCCATCCATAGTGGGATGAGGCTGCTTGTCGGAGCGGCGGCTGGGCGGCTTTCTGTTCGGAGTCGGGTTGCGGTTCAGGCGGGCGGCGACGAAGAGGCTGTGGATCGGGCGGGTCGGATGGCGGGATGTGGGTTTGTTTTGGGGTGGGCGACACTTCCGACCGCGGGGGCCGGTGTTGGCTGTTCCCTTGGGGCGCAGTGGGGTTGGGGCGAATGTGAGGGTCTTATACCCCTGTGGGTGATGACGGTGTGGGGTGGTGCGAGGGATGATTGATGTACGCACAGGGATACGGAAAACGTACAGGTGGCGATTAGGTGCAAGCAGACTACGCCAAGCCTCTGGCCGAAACCCAAACCAGACCGATTCCGAGACCAGCGCCTTGACGAAGCGGTGGTTTCAGTCCTCTCGTGCTATCGGGTTCCACAGCGGACCACGACCCTTTCAAAGGGGGCGTGCTGGGTGGGAGATCGTTGGTCGGGATCACCTCGACCGCGGCAGTGCTCTGAACGAGGCACACGCTTGTTAGACCGCCAGCATGATCGGTGATGCCAGATCGGGCATTAGAGGACCCGACTCGGCAACACCACACCCATGGCGAAACAATCCCTTCCACACTCGCATCTTTGTGGTGCGCAAGGAAGGAGCATCCCGGCCGGTACGCCACCGTGTCTCCGGGAAGCACTGCCCCACACCTTTGTTGAAGGTGCGCGGGATCGGCATTACTTCCCGTGCAAGTGAATCGGGAACGGGAGAAAAGGAAGGAGGATTCAGCCGCGTTGGACGCGGCTCCAGATCTCGCTCACTCTGGCGGGGGATCACGCTCACCCTTGAAGGGGAGTTCGTGGGCACTGCTGGTGGCGACCATGGATTCGATCCCGCTGATCGGCGGACACCATCCCCTGAGTCTGGGAGGACACATGACTGCGCTTATCGACCCCTCGGCCGGCAATGACTTGTCGGCGACCGGTTCGACGCCTCGCCGCGCACCTGTAGCGGGTGCCGCGATGTGCGCTGGTGCGATCGTGTTCGCCGCCATCGGTTTCCCCGGAGTCAGTGCGGCGCTGCCGCAGTCGACCGACTGGGCGGGGCTGGCGGGGGTGCTCCTGGTGCTGGCGGGGTTCCGGGTGTTCGGGCTGCGGCATCGCGCGGAGCTCGGGCGGCTCGGGGCCTGGGGGCGCGGCCTGATGACGGCCGGGCTCGTGGCGACGGCGGTCGGGTTCCTGGCGAACGCGGTCGGGCCGCTGGAGCCGGGCGGGGCCGAGGGGGTCGTGGCGATTGCAGGCGTACCTGCCTGGATGCTCTCGCACCTGGTCTACATAGGTGCGACGGTGCTCGGGGCGGCATGCCTCCGGAAGCGATCGGGTCCGCGTCCCACGGCGGTCCTGATGATCGCAAGCCTGCCTTTGCTCGTCCTCGGTGTCGCTGCCGGTTTGACCTCGGGTGAACCGGCCTCGGGCTACATCACATGGGCCGCAACCGAGGGGCAGGCCGGGTTGGTCTGGTCGCTGATCGGCTTCCGACTCTGCCGCCGGGGCTGATCAGACCGAGGCCTGCTTCGCGGCCGCGTCTTCCGCGAGCTTCCGTTCGTGCTGCTCGAGCGCCTTCGCCCAGAGCTGCTGGATCTCGGTGTCGCTCAGCGTCAGGTTGAAGCGGCCGCGCAGTAGTGCGGCGAAGTCGGCCGGGTCGGCCACGACGCGGACCGACTTGCCTTCCGGCAGTTTCGGGTCGTGGACCGTGAGGGTGCGGGCGCGCAGGACCCAGATGTCGGTCTCGCCGGGGTTCTGCACCGTCAGGGTCTTCACGAACGGCGACTCGGGGGAGGTCGAGAGCTCGGTGCACCTCGCCTCGAACTCGGCGACTTCCCGGCGGTCGAGGGTGAAGTCGAAGGTCAGGTTGGTGACGCGAGGGTCGATCGAGCAGCGCCACTCGTCATTGCCGATGCTCCACACCCCGAAATTGAAGGGCCCGACCCGGTAGCTGCCGTTGCGGATCGGCAGCGGATCGCGGAAGCCCGTGCCGATGCCCGCGTCAGCCAAGTACTGGTCCCCGTTGGGGAAACGCACCACGAGCGGCATGTGGTTCCACCAGTTGCCGTCGCCCTCGGTCTCGCGGGCGACTCCGCCGAGGACGCGGCGCACGTCGAAGCCCATGGCCTCCAAGGCGTACGCGAGCGTCCCGTTGTGCTCGTAGCAGTACCCTCCCCGCCCGCCCTCGACCAGCTTGGCGTACAAGGAGTCCGCGTCGAGCCGCAGCGGCCGGCCGAGCTGGATGTCCAGGTTCTCGTAGGGCATCGCGTCGATGTGGGCGCGGTGGATCCGGCGCAGCGCGTGCAGCGTCGGTCGCCTCGGGGCCCTGATCCCGACGCGTTTGAGATAGGCCGCGAGCTGCGAGGAGTCGAACACCCCTCGACCATAGCGCGAGACGCCGCCGCAGGTAGCGGTCCCGATGGTTGCGATACGGGAATGATGTTGCGGGACTGGGGGTTCGCCGCGCCTGGGACCGCGCGCGTCGGGCGCGTGTGGGATAGTCTCCACAGCTTGCAGACTCTGCTCCCGAAACTGCCCTTGAATGGAGTCCCCACTATGGTCATGGGCCCGACCCACGCCATGTCCGGTGCCGCCCTGTGGCTCGCGGGCTCGGCGGTCGCCGACATCGCGTTCGGCATCGACCAGTCCTCCGCCGAACTCGTCGTCGGCACCATCGTCGCCGCCGGCGCCGCGCTCTACCCCGACATCGACTGCGCCGGCAAGGTGACCGAGAACAAGGGCGGGTCCACTGTGGCCCGATCGTTCGGCGTCGCCTCACTGTTCGTGGCCGAATGCGTCGAACGCCTCTGCTACTGGTTCTACCTCCTCACCAAGTCCAAGAAGGACAAGAAGCGGAAGAACGGGCACCGCACCTTCACCCACACCGCCGTCCACGCCGCCCTCGTGGGCACCGGCACCGGGTTCCTCGCCGCCCAGTTCGGGAAGCCCGCCGTCATCGCGATCCTGTTCGTGCTCACCGGTCTCGCCGTGCGCGGCCTGCTCGCCGAGACCGTGGAGAAGAAGGGCTGGGTCGTCACCACCGGCGTCGCCCTCGCCGCCTCCTACGGCATGTACCGCTTCCTGCCCGAAGGCCGCGACTACTGGATCCTCGGCCTCGCGATGGGCATAGGCTGCTTCATCCACATCCTGGGGGACATGATCACGAAGATGGGCTCGCCCCTGTTCTTCCCGATCCCGATCCAGGGCCGCCGCTGGAGGGACATCGGCCTGCCCAACAAGATCGCCCTCCGCGCCGGCGGCAAGGAGGAGAACCGCATCCTCCTGCCCGTGCTCACCGTCCTCGTCGTGATCGGCATGCTCTACAACGTGCCCGAGGTGCAGCACCTGATCTTCGACACCAGCACCGGCCAGGGCGCCGCCGAATAATCGCGGTCTGCGCAGCGGACGGCGCGAGGTAGACTCGACCGGTTGCCGGAATCGGGACACCTGCCATGTATGGCCGGGTGGACCTGGATTCCGGCCAATCGTCGTGCCTCGAGCACAGCCGAACCCGGAACCTCGCAGGAGTCCGCATGTCCGAAGGCCGATCCGTTCCGAAACTCGCGAGCCTGCTCACGGCCGTCGCGAAGGCGCCCAAGCTCGCCCGCATCGCCGAGCTCGCCGCGTCCTCCGACCGTCCCGTGGACGTCGTCGCCGTGCCCGGCGCGCGCCCCCTCGCGCTCGCCCAGGCCGCGACCAACGCGCGCGGGCCCGTGCTCGCGATCACCGCGACCTCCCGCGAGGCCGAGGAGCTGGCCGAATCCCTCGCCTCCTACATCGCGGAAGAGGACATCGCGCTCTACCCCGCGTGGGAGACGCTGCCGCACGAGCGCCTCTCCCCGCGCTCGGACACCGTGGGCGCCCGCCTCGAACTCCTGCACCGCATCCACGCCGGCGACGTCCCGCGCGTCATCGTCACCCCCGTCCGAGGCGCCCTCCAGCCCCAGCTCAAAGGCCTCGGCGAACGCGAGCCCGTGCAACTGCGGCGCGGCGACGAGACCGACCTCACCGACCTCGCCGCCCACCTCGTCGACCTCGCCTACGAACGCGTCGACCTCGTCGAGAAGCGCGGCGAGTTCGCCGTGCGCGGCGGCATCCTCGACGTGTTCCCGCCCACCGCCCAGCACCCGCTGCGCCTCGAGTTCTTCGGCGACGAGGTCGACTCCATCCGCGAGTTCTCCGTCGCCGACCAGCGCTCCCTCGACGAGGCCCCCGAACTGCGCGCCGTCGCCTGCCGCGAACTCCTCCTCACCGACGAGGTGCGCGAGAAGGCCGCCGCCCTCGGCGGCACCTACCCGGGCCTCGCCGAGATGTGCGCCAAACTCGCCCAGGGCATCCCGGTCGAAGGCATGGAGTCCCTGCTGCCCGCGCTCGCCGGACCCGATGAGCTGCAACTGTTCCAGGAGGTCCTGCCCCGGGACGCCCTCGTCGTCGCGATCGAGCCCGAGCGCATCCGCAGCCGCGCCCTCGACCTCGTCGCCACCTCCAACGAGTTCCTCGACGCCTCCTGGGCGGCCGCCGCGGCCGGCGCCGAAGCCCCCGTCGACCTCGGCGCGGGCACGTTCCACGACCTCGCCGAGGCCCGCACCGCCGCGCTCGCCAAGGGCCAGCGCTGGTGGACGATCTCGCCGTTCGCCGTCGCCCCCGAAGAGGACGGGACCGCCGCGGAGCTCGCGGCCATCACCGGCGAACCGCTCCACTATGGATCAGTCTCGCCCGACGACGCGGTGACCGTGGACCTCGGCGTCACCGAGACCCCGCGCTACCACGGCAACACGCCGCAGCTCGTGGCCGACATGCAGGCCTGGACCCGCGACGGCCGCGCCGTCGCCGTGGTCTACCCGGCCCTCGGCGGGGCCGAGCGCGCCGCCGAGCAGTTGAAGGCCGAGGGCATCGGCGCGCACCTCGAGGCCGCGCCGCAGGAGTTCCGGTCCGGCGAGGTCGTCGCCTGCACCGGCACGCTCACGCTCGGATTCGTCGACCCGGCTTCGGGTCTCGTGGTCGTCACGGCCGCGGACATCGCGGGCGGCAAGGCCCTCGCGGCCCAGAAGCCGCGCAAAGGCAAGGCCGCCAAG
Organism: Glycomyces lechevalierae; assembly: GCF_027622945.1. Taxonomy (GTDB): domain Bacteria; phylum Actinomycetota; class Actinomycetes; order Mycobacteriales; family Micromonosporaceae; genus Glycomyces; species Glycomyces rutgersensis. The sequence goes on from NZ_JAPZVQ010000003.1 coordinate 146,044, forward strand.
CGCCGCGGCATGGTCAACCCGCTCGAGCTGTCCCCTGGGGACTTCGTGGTGCACGACGCGCACGGCGTCGGCAAGTACGTGGAGATGGTGCGCCGCGCGATCGGCGGGGCCGAGCGCGAATACCTCGTGATCGAGTACGCCGCTTCCAAGCGCGGCCAGCCGGGCGACCGCCTGTTCGTCCCGACCGACTCGCTCGAACAGCTCACGCGGTACGTGGGCGGCGAGCAGCCCACCGTGCACAAGCTCGGCGGCGCGGACTGGCAGAAGACGAAGCGCCGCGCCCGCAAGGCCGTGCGCGAGATCGCCGCCGAACTGATCCAGCTCTACGCGGCCCGCCAAGCGGCCGAAGGGCACGCGTTCAGCCCGGACACGCCATGGCAGCGCGAGCTCGAGGACGCGTTCCCGTACATCGAGACCCCCGACCAGATGTCCGCGATCATGGACACCAAGGCGGACATGGAGGCGCGCGTCCCCATGGACCGCCTCGTCATGGGCGACGTGGGTTACGGCAAGACCGAGGTCGCGGTGCGGGCCGCGTTCAAGGCCGTGCAGGACGGCAAGCAGGTCGCGGTCCTCGTGCCCACCACCTTGCTCGCGAGTCAGCACTACGGCACGTTCGTGGAGCGCATGGGCCAGTTCCCGGTGAAGATCAAGCAGCTCTCGCGCTTCCAGTCGACGCGCGAGGCCGCCGAGATCCAGAAGGGCATCGCCGCGGGGGAGATCGACATCCTCGTGGGCACGCACCGGCTCCTGCAGGCCGAGACCCGCTTCAAGGACCTCGGTCTGATCATCGTGGACGAAGAGCAGCGGTTCGGCGTGGAGCACAAGGAGAAGCTGAAGGCGCTGCGCGCCGCGGTGGACGTGCTGACGATGTCCGCCACCCCGATCCCGCGCACGCTCGAGATGGCGGTGACGGGCATCCGCGAGATGTCGACGATCGCCACCCCGCCCGAGGAGCGCCACCCGGTGCTGACCTATGTGGGCGCTTGGGAGGCCAGGCAGGTCGCCGCCGCGATCCACCGGGAGCTGCTGCGCGACGGCCAGGTGTTCTACCTGCACAACCGGGTCGAGTCCATCGACCGGGCCGCGACGAGGCTGCGCGAGCTCGTTCCCGAGGCCCGGATCGCCGTGGCGCACGGCAAGATGGGCGAGGGCCAACTCGAGAAGATCATGCAGGGCTTCTGGGAGGGCGAGTACGACGTGCTCGTCTCGACCACGATCATCGAGTCCGGCATCGACATCCCGAACGCGAACACGCTCATCGTCGAACGCGCCGACCTGCTCGGGCTCTCGCAGCTGCACCAGATCCGCGGCCGGGTGGGCCGCAGCCGCGACCGGGCGTACGCGTACTTCCTGTACCCGCCGGAGCAGACGCTCTCGGAGACCGCGCACGAGCGGCTGGCGACGATCGCCCAGCACTCCGAGCTCGGCGCGGGCATGTACGTGGCGATGAAGGACCTCGAGATCCGCGGCGCCGGCAACCTGCTGGGCGCTGAGCAGTCCGGGCACATCGCCGACGTCGGCTTCGACCTGTACCTGCGCATGGTCGGCGAGGCGGTGGCCTCCTTCAAGGGCGGCGCCGAGGAGCCGCCGGCGCCCGTGAAGGTCGAGCTGCCGCTCGACGCGAACATCCCGTTCGACTACGTGGAGGTCGAGCGGCTGCGCCTGGAGATGTACCGCAAGATCTCCGAGGTGCACACCGAGGCCGAGCTCGACGAGGTGCGCGAGGAGATGGAGGACCGGTACGGGCCCGCGCCCGACCAGGTCCAGACCCTGTTCCACCTGGCGCGCTTCCGCCTCCTCGCCCGCGCGCACGGCCTCACGGACATCGGCCTGCAAGGAAAGAACCTCCGGTTCTCCACGGTCGAACTGCCCGACTCGAAGCAGCTCCGCCTCGGCCGGCACTACCCGGACGCGCACTACAAGGAGCCCGCGGGCCTCATCAGCGTCCCGCGCCCGACCACGTCGCGGATCGGCGGCAAGCCCCTGGAGGGCCTGGCGCTCCTGCAGTGGTGCGCTGACCTGGTCAAAGACATCATCCCCGAGGTCGCCTGAAGCACGGTCGCCTGAAGAACTTCAAACTTATTCCTTGACAAGAATATTCTCCATGGGGCATATTTTTCCTCATGGAAGCAATCCTCGCCGCACTCGCCGACCCGGCCCGGTGGCGGCTCGTCAACCTGCTGGCCGAACGGCCGCGGCCGGTGGGCGTCCTGGCCGAACTGGCCGAGGCGCGCCAGCCGCAGACCACGAAGCACCTGCAGGCCCTCGAACGCGCCGGCCTCGTCGCCTCCCAGCGCAACGGCCAGCGCCGCATCTACGCGCTCCGCTCGACCCCCTTGCGGGACCTGGCGACCGCGCTCACCGCACTGGCCGAGGCCGCTGAAGGCCACGGCGGGTTCGACGCCTACGCCGCGAGCGCCGCGGCCGAACGCCTCGCGGCGACGGGCGCGGGCTGGGCCGACGGCCGCTCGTTCCGGTTCACCCGGGCCCTCCCGGCCGCCCCGGCCGAGGTCTGGCCCCACCTGACCGAGCCGGAACTGCTCGGCGAGTGGTGGGCCCCCGACGACTACCGCGTCTCCGAGCTCGTCTTCGACGCGCGGCCCGGCGGCCGGGTCGTCCTGGAGTACCGCGACATCGACGACCCGGGCACGGACGTGATCGCCGGCCGCGCCGAAGGCGAGGTCACCGCGGCCGTTCCCGATGAGCGCCTTGCCTACCGGCTCTCCCCGCTGCTGCCCGACGGCAGCGGCCCCGCCTTCACCTCCCACGTCGAGTTCGGCCTCCGGCCGACCGGCGCGGGCACGGACCTCGACGTCCACTGGCGCCTCACCGACAGCGCCGTGGACGCCGCCGACTTCGTCGCCGGCATCGAGTCCGGCTTCGGCCAAACGCTCGACAAGCTCACGACCATCCTCGAACGCAACTCCCAAGGAGCCTGAAATGAACGCTCAGCAGCACAACCGCCGCGTCGTCACCAACACCGCGCTGTCCCTCGACGGCCGCTACGCCAAGGCCAACCCGCTCGACATGGGCTGGGTCATGCCGTACGCCGTCTCGGACACCGCCCGCGACCACCTCGCCGCCCTGCACTCGACCGCGACCACGGCCCTGCTCGGCCGCGTCAACGCCGAAGGCTTCCTCGGCTTCTGGCCCACCGTGATCGGCGCCGAGGGCGTCGACCCCCGCGACGAGGCCTTCGCGAAGTGGCTGGTGGAAACGGACAAGACCGTCCTCTCCTCCACACTGGACGAAGCGCCGTGGGAGCGGACCGAGGTCGTGGACAAGCCGACCGCCGAGGCGGTGGCGGACCTCAAGGACACCGAAGGCGGGGACATCCTGGTGCTCGCGAGCGCGAGCGTCATCAAGGCGCTCCTGGCCGCCGACCAGGTCGACCGGCTCGCGATCACGCTCTTCCCGGTCTTCCTCGGCGAGGGCCCGCGCCTCTTCGACGGCGAACTGCCCGAAGGACAGTGGCAGCTCGTGAGCCAGCACGCGGGCGAGGACGGCACGGTCTCGCTGGTCTACGACCGCATCCGCTGAACGCGAGGGCCGACCGGGTCGCGACCCGGTCGGCCCTCCGCCGCGCGGCCCGCCGCGAGACGCGAACGCGCTGCTCGGAACGGGTTTGCGCGACCTGAAACGAGGTACGTTCCGAGCATGAGGGCGACCTTGAAACTCGGGACTGTCGCCGGCGTCGCGATCGGCGCGCACTGGAGCGCCCTCGGCACCATGGCGCTCCTGTTCGCCGTGGTCACCTCCGGATTCGCCCACGCCTACCCCGACGAGCCGACCGCCGCCCGAGTCGCCGCCGGCGCCCTGGCCGCGGTGCTGTTCATGGCCTCCCTGTTCGCCCACGAGGTCGCCCACTCGGTGGTCGCCAAACGCCAGGGACTCGAAGTCGAGGGCATCACGCTGTGGCTGCTCGGCGGCGTCTCCCGCATCCGGGGCGAGGCGTCCCGGCCGCGCGCCGACTTCGCCATCGCCATCGTCGGGCCCGCGGCCAGCCTCGCGTCCGCGGCCGTGTTCGCCGCGCTCGCCTGGGCGTTGGCGGTCACCGGTGTCGGCCCGCTCTGGGTCGCGGTCGCCTCCTATCTGGCGGTCGTCAACGTGCTGCTCGCCGCCTTCAACCTCGTGCCGGCGGCGCCGCTCGACGGGGGCCGCGTCCTCCGGGCGGTGCTCTGGGCGATTCGCGGCGACCGCGCGAGCGCGGCCGTCTGGGCCGCGCGCATGGGACGCGGTTTCGGCATGGTCCTGCTGCTCCTCGGCGGTCTGGAGTTCCTGTTCGGATTCGGATTCGGGCTCTGGTGGCTGCTCCTCGGCATGTTCATCCTGGTCATGGCGGGCGCCGAAGAGCGCCAGGCGCAGACCGGAGCCGCCTTGGCGGGCGTGCGGGTCGGGGAGGTCATGACGCGGGACCCCGAGACCGTCTCCGGGGATCTGAGCGTCGAGGCGTTCCTGGGCGAGTACGCCGTGTCGCGCCGCCACTCCGCGTTCCCGCTGGTCGACGGCCAGGGGCGCGTCGAAGGGCTCATCACCTTCAACCGCCTGATCGCCGTGCCCCACGCGCGGCGCGCGGCCACGACGCTGCGGGACGCCGCCTGCCCGCCCCGCGAGATCCCCTTCGCCGATCCGGACGAACCGGTGACCGGCCTGATCCCGCGCCTCGCGGAGAGCCACGACCACCGCGCCCTCGTGTTCAGCGCCGACCGCCTCGTCGGCATCGTCACCACGAGCGACGTCAACCGCGCGATAGCACTGCACCTGCACCGCGCTTGACGAGTCGCCCGCCGACTCAGACCTGCTCGAAGTAGAACGACTTGATGAAGCAGTCGCGCGGCTGCCCGATCGCGAACCGGACGCAGTCGACCACCGACCGCGCCGACAGCGCGTCCCCGCTGCCGCGCTCGGCGTCCCAATCCGGGCCGAGCGGATCGGGGTTGTCGAAGTCCGGCGGGTACAGCGAGATCACTCGGACTCCTTTGGGCCGCAACCGCTTCGAGAGCACTTCGGTGAACCCGGCCTGGGCGGCCTTCGCGGCGTAGAACGCCTCGTGCGCCTCGGACCGGTGGTTGCCGTACTCGCCGCAGCCGGACACCATGGTCACGATGTCCGGCCGGTCGCTGCGCAGCAGCAGCGGCAGGAGCGTCTTCGTGACGAGCACGGTCCCGGTGGCCCCGGCGCCGATCGTCGCGGCCACCTGGGCGTCGTCGGCTTCGAGGAACCCGCCCGCGTCCAGGTACGGGGCGCCGTTGTTGACGAGCACGTCGATCCGGTCGGCCACCTCGCCCAAGGTCGCCGCGAAATCCCGCACCGACTCGGGGTCGGCGAGGTCGCACTCGAACGCGTGGGCGCGCCCGCCGAGGTGCCGCACGGTCTCGGCGACCGCTTCGGCCGCTTGGAAATCGCGGGCGGCGAGGAACAGCTCCGCGCCGTCCCGGCCCAGCTCGATCGCCAAGCTCCGGCCGAAGCCCCGGCCGGCCCCGGTCACGACGATCCGATACCCCTGGAACCGCATGAGCGCCCTCCCCACGTGTGCAGGTCTCAGCTTCTCACCGACGGCCGCGCGGGGGAGGTCCTCGGACCGGTCCTAATCCTCGGTGCCGAAGCGCTTGGCCACGCGGGCCTTGGCCTTCGCGGCCTCGACCTCGCGGTCCTTCGGCGGCGCGGTCGTCACCAGGTTGTCGAGCAGCTCCTGGGTGGCGGCGGCGATCGCGGCGACGGCCGCGTCGAAGGCCTCCTGGTTGGCGTGCGACGGGTGGGTCGAGCCGCTGATCTTGCGCACGTACTGGAGCGCGGCGGCGTGGACCTCCTCGCCGGTGGCGGGCGGATCGAAGTTGAACAGGGTCTTCACACTGCGGCACATGCCCCCATGGTGGCACGGCGGGCCGACATCGCGCCCGATACGAAAGGGCGGGACCGCTGCCTGCGGTCCCGCCCTGCTCATGCATTCACGGCCGGACGGCTACTTGACCTTCCGGACCAGCTCGGCGATGCCCCAGTATTTGTTGGTGCTCCAGGACTGGCCGGTCGGGTCGTACCAGGTGTGCGCGGCGGTGCGGACGCCGCCCGTGGCGTCGTTGACCTGGAGTTCCAGGCCGTGCTCGGCGCCGACCACGCCCTGGCCCTCGGCGAGGGCGATCGCGATCTCGACGGTGTAGCCGGTGCTCGTCACCTTCGCGGCGCTCGTGATCGCGCCGGCGTCGGGTCCGTTGCCGCCCAAGCTGACCGCGTTGCCGAAGCTCACGCGGTACTGGCCGTCCGCGTCGCCGTAGCCGCCGTCCTTGGTGTTGCCCGGGTTGAGGAACACCTCCACGGAGTCCTGCTCCCAGGGGTTGACGCTGGTCGCGTCCAGCTCGGGGTCGGTGACCTCGAACAGGGCGTAGATCGCCTCGTCGTCCCACATCAGCGAGACGTCCGCCTTGGCGCCGTCCGCGCTGCCCTCGACGGTGACGCCGGTCGCGACCGTGGCGGCCTTCTTCCAGGCCTTGTCCTCGACGCCGTCGATGACGGGCGCGGTCTTGGCCAGCGGCACCTGGACGCGGGCGTAGTCGGGCTCGGGCTCCTCGGGGATCGCCGGGAGGCGGCTCGGGTCGACGATGCCCCAGTAGGCCCACTTGGCCTGCAGGTCGTCGGTGAAGACCAGCGGCGCCTCGAGCGGGCGCTCCTCGGTGCGGATCCAGCTGCGGCCGTCGTGCAGGCCCCAGACGGTCACGGACTCGAGGTCCTTCTGCCGGAGCATGGCGAACAGGTCCTTGAAGTAGTGGCCCTGCTGGATGAGGCGGGACTCGAGCTCGGGGAACTCCACGCCCGCAGCGGGCGCGCCGATCGAGACGTCGAGTTCGGTCACGGCCTGGAGGACGCCGAGGGCGGCGAACTTGTCGATGCTGGCCTCGATCTGGCTGATCGAGGTGTTGAGGCTGATGTGGGTCTGGTGGCCCACGCCGTCGACGGGCACGCCGTTCGCGAGCATCGTCGACACGAGGTTGTAGAGGTTGTCGCGCTTCGCGGGGTTGTCGGTTCCGTAGTCGTTGATGAAGAGCTTCACGTCCGTGGCGCCGACGGCGTCGAGCTGCTCGCGGGCGATGCGGAAGGCCTCGGAGATGTACTCGGGGCCTTGGAAGATCTGGTACCAGCGGCTGTTGCGGTAGACCTCGGTGGCGTTGTCGCTGATGACCTCGTTGACGACGTCCCAAGCCTGGATGCGGTCGCCGTAGTGCGCGGCGATGGCCCCGATGTGCGCTTCGAGGCGGTCGAGCATGATCTGCCGGTCCTCGGCGGAGCTGCCAAGGGGCTCACCGGCCTTGGGGTGCCCGGCGGGGTAGGTGAACCACCAGGCGGGGGTCTGCCCGTGCCACAGGAACGTGTGGCCGTAGACCTCGATGCCGTGCGCCTCGGCGTACTCGACGAGCTGGTCGGCCGCGTCGAAGTTGAACTGGCCCTCGACCGGCTGGATCGCTTCGGGCTTCATGTGGTTCTCGGCCGTGATCTGGCTGAAGTGCTGGTTCAGCAGGTCCCCGGTGGGGGCCGCGAGGTCGCGGGGGTCGACGGCCGCGCCGAAGCGGAAGTCGTCGGCGAGGACGTCCTTGACCGGCGTCAGCGTCGGGTCGACGCCGGGCGGGGTGAGCTCGGTGACCTGGAAGTCGTCGATGAGGTACGAGGCGTCGGGGGTCGGCGACTCGACGTAGAACGTGAGGGCCTCGGCGGCCGAGGCGATCGAGTACCGGCCGGAGAGCGTGGCCCACTCCGCGCCTGCGGCAGCCTGGTAGACGACGCTGTCGTACGAGGTCGAGCCGCCGGCGTCGCGCTGCACGGTGGCGCTGACCTTGTCGCCCGCGCTGCCGTCGGCGAGGCGCACGTCGAGCGAGATCTCGTAGACGCCGCCGGGGACGACGATGCCGGTGAGGTCGAGGGCCGGGCCGTTCCAGTCGGCGGTGCGGCCGGTGGTCAGGAGCGCGCCGTCCTGGACGGCGAGGGTGACCGGACCGCGCGGGGTCCAGTCGCCGACGGTGCCGTCCGCGAAGTCGGAGGCGTAGACGACGGTGCCCTCGTCCTGAGCGGCGGCGGGCTGTCCGAAGGCGAGCGCGGCGGGGAGGACCAGCGCTCCGGCTCCGGCGACGAGGGCGCGCAGGCGGGGCCGCCGCGCGCGGGGGTGACGTTCCATGGGTTCGACTTCCGTTGCGGAGGAGGGGAAACGAATCTCCGAAAGTTTCGGAGATTCCATGAAACTTTCGGAGAGTGACGGTGCAATGGTAAGTGCGATATCAAGGCTTGTCAATTCCTAGATCTCGATGGGCCCGCTTCACGCGCCGGCGAGGGCCGCCTCCACCGATCGGCTCAGGCACCGGGTCCGGCCGCGCCCCCGCTCCACCGGCCGGTGAACCGGATTCACTCGCCCGCGAACGCCGTCCTCACCCGCTGACTTGCAGGAACCGGCTCACCTGCGCGGCGGCCTCCAGCATGGCCAGGCCCCGTTCCGTCAGCCGGCGGCCCCAGCCGTCGAGCGCCCGCGCCAGCTCCTCCGTCCCGCCCGCCGTGCGGACCTGCCGCACCACCGCCGCGATCCGCTCCAGCGGATAGTCGCCGCGCCGCAGCAGATGCGCGAGCTCGGCGTCCCGCACGTCCTCGTTCCGGAACAACCGGTAGCCCGTGCCAGGCTCCCGTTCCGGCGCAAGGATCCCCGCCTCCTCCCAGTTCCGGATCGTCGCGGCCGTGACCTCGAGCCGCCGCGCCAGCTCGCCCACCGTCAAGGGCGCAGACCCGCTGAACCGCAACGGAACCGGCTCGGCCGTCAGATGCCCGATCGCCCCGCGCACCGCGTCCAGGGTCTCACGGTCCCGCATCAACTGCAGATGCCCGCGATCGATGGCCGCCAACGCATCATCCCGCTCACCCGCGTTGAGCGCCTGCATGATCCGGCCCGCCGCCGCATGCCCGTACGCCGCGACGAGCGCCAGGAACGCCCGCAGCGCCGCCGCGTGCACCTCCGTGTAGACCCGGTACCCGCTGGGCGTGCGCGACGCGGCCGGCAGAAAACCCTCGGCCTCGTAGTTGCGCACCGCCTGGGTCGAGAGCCCGTGCTCACGGGCGAGATCGGAAGGTCGCAAGGTGTCCACTGGCGAGACCCTAACCGAACCCCGCCCCGCGCTCACGCCTTCACGCAACGCCGTTGCGGCCGTACGCTTGAGGGACCCGGCACATCGGAGTCCCTTGGAGCCCTCGTGAACAGCATCCCGACCGACCCGAACGCCCTCTACGACAAACCGCACTCCGTCGACCTCGCCCAGGTCATGATGGTCTTCCAGTACTTCATGCTCGTCAGCGTGAGCGTCGGCGTCGGCCCCCGCCTCTTCAACTGGTTCAAGGGCGAGACCACGGGCGTGCCGCTCCTCTCCGACCTCGAGGGCGCCATCGACATCGGCACCAGCTACCCGATCGCGGTCGTCCTCCCCGCCCTCGTCGTCTACACCGTCCCCTACGTCATGGTCGTCCTCGCCCTCGGCCTCGGCCGCAAATGGGCCCGCGCCGCCACACTCCTCCTCATCCCCCTGAACGTCCTCATCGGCATCACCGGCGTCGCCCGCACCTACGGCGAGGTCTTCGCCCTCATCGTCGCCCCGCTGTGGATCCTCATCGCCCTCTGCGTCCTCGGCGGCCTCGCCTCCCGCACCGCCCGCCAATGGTTCCGCCAGAACGGCTGGGAGCCCTGGTACCTCCGCTACGAGATCGACCAGCTCCACCACTCCCACCCCAACCCCCGCCCCCGCCGACGACCCCGCCCCCGCCGCAAACCCAAAATCGCCCACGACCCCAACCAACCCAGCGCCGACTAGCCGTTCCAGCCCTTATGCGGCCAGCGCCATAAGGAACTGCGTGAGCGTCACGACCGTCCCGACGAGCGAGGCGATCAGCGCGCAGGCCGCGATCTGGTTGGCGGGACCCGTGAACCATCCGCGGAATGCCTCGCGGATCTCCTTGGCCTTGAAGAGGCCCTTGAACTTCTGCCAGCGGTGCTGACGGAGGCTGCAGCCGCCGAGCAGACCGTATGAGTTGCGGCGGCAGCTCGTGCCGTCGCGGTTCTCCGCGCCGCACCAGACCGGGGCGGCGACGAGCGTCCACGTCCCGGCCAGTGCGAAGGCGATGAGCGTCGTCCCCGGCCCGATGTCGCGGATCGCCCAGAAGGCGATCGCGAGCACGAGGAGGAGGTAGCCCCAGTTCTTGACGATCAAGGATTGCTTCTTTCTCGGCATGACTGCGGAAGGTAGTGAAGGGCTCTCGGTTCGTGAACCACCTTGTCGGAATTCGGACAGCCCGGAGGAATCGGGCGGGGTGGGGGGATTGTGGAGGGAACTTTGGTGAGGCTAAGGTCACAGGGGCAGTCGAGTGGAAGGGAAGTGCTGTGCGCAAACTCAGGCTTGTCGCGGTGGCGTCGGTCGGACTGTTGGCCTTGGGGGCCTGCGGGAGCGAGCAAGGGGCCGCGATGTTCGTCGGCGATGAGCGCGTCACGGAGGCCACACTCGACGGGTACGTGGACGGGGAGGTGGCCTCGTACCTGGAGCAGGGGGCGACGCTCGAGGACGTGAGTTATGGCGACAGCCGCCAGAACGCCGCCGCCGTCGTGCTCTACGCCGAGCTCGGGCAGGCGCTCGAGCTGGAGGCCCCGGACACGAACAACGCCCAGAGCGAGTTCGAGGCGTTGTACATGGAAGCGGTGAAGTATCGCGACGAGCTCGCGTCGTCGGCCGAGCCGCGGGAGTTGACCGACGACGAGGCCGAGGCGTTGAACGCGGCCGCGGCGAGCGACCAGAACCTGGTGCAGCGCATCGTGAGCGAATGGCTCGCGGCGGCGGACCTCAGTGAGGACGAGGTCGGGCAGTTCTACACGGCGGCCAATGCGGACCCGAACGTGGTCGGCGAGGTCGTGCGGATGTGGGGCGAGCAGCAGGCCGGGTTCGCCGACGACCTGAACGAGTACATCGCCGAGTACGACGTCTCCCTGAACCCGCGCTACGGGACCCTCGACATCAGCCCCCTCGTGGGCGTGTTCAAGGTCGAGGTGCCGCAGCGTTGAGCGACATCACCTGGCTCCTGACCTCGCCGCGCATCCCCGCCGGGCTGCTCACCGTCGAGGCCTGGGACGCCCTGCACGAGGCCGAGGCCGTGGCCGCGTTCTTCGAGAGCCCGACCGTGGAAGCCGTGCGCGACGCCGGAATCGATGTGGAGCTCGTCGAGGACGCCGCCGAGTTCATCGAGACCGGCGGGGTGTGGATCGTCGGTGAGGACGGCGACGAGGAGCTGCGCGAAGCCCTCGCCGAGTACGTCGCCGGCGGCGAGGTCGAGCTCGAGATCGTCTACGGCTCTTGGGATCCGCCCGGCGCACGCCTGCTCGACCTGGTCGAGGCCGTGGCGCGGCTGCACGCCGAGGACGGCTGCCCGTGGCACCGCGCGCAGACGCACGAGACGCTGGGCCCGTACCTGCTCGAGGAGTCGTACGAGGTCCTGGACGCCATCGGGAGCGGCGACGCCGACGAGCTGCGCGAGGAGCTGGGCGACCTGCTGTTCCAGCCGCTGCTGCACGCCTCGCTCGCCGAGGACTTCGACATCGACGACGTCGCGGGGGACCTGGTCGAGAAGATCATCCGCCGCCACCCGCACGTGTGGGGCGACGCCGACCCGGACGACCTCTACGAGCACTGGAACGAGGCGAAGGCCGCCGAGAAGCCGCACCGCGACCACCCGGCCGACGGCGTGTCGCGCCAGCTGCCGTCGCTCGCGTTGGCCGCCAAGGTCATCGAGCGCTTCCACGACCAGGGCGAGGAGCTGGAGCTGCCGGAACTGCCCGAGGGTCTGAAGCTCGAAGCCGATGAAGTGGGCGATTTCCTGCTCGCCGCCGTGGCCGCCGCGCGGGCGGCCGGGGTCGATCCCGAACTGGCGCTGCGCAAGTCGATCACCGAGCGGGCGGGGCTCGAACGCCTCGACCCGCAGGGGCATGTCGCCGAGGCGGTCGAGCTCTAGAACAACTTGAGCCGCGAGGCGGTCGAACGCAAGATCATTCAATCTGAACTTCACAATATCGTTCTCGCCGACTTAACAATCGGCGTTTTCTTTGCTACGGTCGATCGCATGCCATCCGGTGACGCAAGTGACGCAGGCCCGAAAGGCCCGGCCACCCAGGTCAGGGAGACAACCGATCCCAGCGGGGACCTGAGCTTCGGCTCGCCGACCCCCGCCGACGGGTCCGAACTGTGGAACCTCGCCCGCGAGGCGGGGAACCTCGACGTCAACAGCAGGTACGCCTACCTGCTGTGGTGCCGCGACTTCGCGGACACCAGCGTCGTCGCGCGCGGCCCGCGGGGCGACATCGCGGGCTTCATCACCGGCTACCGCAGGCCCGATGCGCCGGACGTGTATTTCGTCTGGCAGGTCGCGGTCGCGCCCGGCCACCGCCGCCGGGGACTGGCACGCCACATGCTTGACCGCGCGGTCCATCGCATGTGCTCCAACGGGGTCCGCTTCGTCGAGACGACGGTGACCCCGGACAACAAAGCGTCGATGCGCCTGTTCGAGTCGTTCGCCGAGGCGAACGGCGCGGACCTGACGCGCGACGTGCTGTTCTCCGAGCGCGAGCTCGGCGCCGGCCACGAGCCGGAAGTGCTGCACCGCATCGGCCCGATCGAGGGACCGGCGCGCGTGCTCGACGGCGTGCTGCCGGACTGAGCCCAGCCCTACCCGGGCACCGACACGTGCCGGCCCGGGTATGCGCCCGGTGGACTCATCAAGCTGGGGAAGCCGGGAAGCGGAGAACAGCCAACCAGGCAGACCAAGAAGAGATCATGCAGGTTTTCGAACAGGTCGAATCAGAAGTCCGCTCCTACTGCCGCAACTGGCCCACGGTGTTCACCACCGCCAAGGGCAGCCGCATCGACGACGAGCAGGGAAGGTCGTACATCGACTTCTTCGCCGGTGCGGGTTCGCTCAACTACGGGCACAACCACCCCGTGCTCAAGGAGGCCCTGCTGGCCTACCTCGCCGAGGACAACGTCGTCCACACCCTCGACACCTATTCCGGCGCCAAGCGCACCTTCCTGGAGACCTTCCGCGACGTCGTACTCGCGCCCAGGAACCTCGAGTACAAGGTCCAGTTCCCCGGCCCGGCCGGGAACAACGCCGTCGAGGCCGCGCTCAAGCTGGCGCGCAAGTACACCGGCCGCGAGACCGTCGTGTCCTTCACGAACGGCTTCCACGGCATGACCCTCGGGGCCCTCGCGGTCACCGGGAACTCGATGAAGCGCGGCGGCGCGGGCGTGCCGCTCAACAACGCCGCGACCATGCCCTACGACAACTACATGGACGGCCAGACGCCCGACTTCCTGTGGCTGCGCAGCCTTCTGGAGGACTCCGGCTCCGGCCTCGACCAGCCCGCGGCCGTCATCGTGGAGACCGTGCAGGGCGAGGGCGGCATCAACGTTGCCACGACCGAGTGGCTGCGCGGGCTCCAGGACGTGTGCCGCGAGCACGACATGCTGTTCATCGTCGACGACATCCAGATGGGCTGCGGCCGAACGGGACCGTTCTTCTCGTTCGAGCGCGCCGGGATCTACCCGGACATCGTGACGCTCTCGAAGTCCTTGTCCGGCATGGGCCTGCCGTTCGCGCTCACCCTCATGAAGCCGCACCTGGACGTGTGGGAGCCGGGCGAGCACAACGGGACCTTCCGCGGGTTCGCGCCCGCGTTCGTCACCGCCACCGCCGCGCTCGAGACGTTCTGGCGCAACGACGACTTCACCGCCGGCGTCGACCGCGACGGCGCCTGGCTCGACGGCGAGCTCGCCGACATCGCCGCCAGCCACCCGGATCTCGGCATCACCACCCGCGGCCGGGGCCTCGCGCGCGGCATGGCGTTCGAGAACCCCGAGCACGCCGGCCAGGTCTGCCAGGAGGCCTTCGCGAACGGCCTGCTCATGGAGACCTCCGGCGCCGAGGACGAGGTCGTCAAGTTCCTCCCGCCGCTCACCACCCCCCGCGCCGACTTCGAGGAGGGCGTCGCCATCGTCCGCGAAGCCGTCGCAACGGTGGAGAAGGAGGTCGCCGCGAAGGCGGCGCCCGGAAAGGGCATCGCATGATCGTCCGCAGGCTCGAAGACCTCATCGGCACGGACGCCGATGTCGAAGGGCACGACCGCGACCAGGCCCGCGGCACGTGGCGCTCCCGGCGCCTCCTGCTCGCCCGCGACGGCGTCGGCTTCTCGCTGCACGACACGGTCCTGTTCGCCGGGACCTCCACCACCATGCGGTACGCCAACCATGTGGAGGCCGTCTACGTCATCGAAGGGTCCGGCAAACTCCGCGACCACGAGACGGGCGACGTCCACGCCCTCACGCCGGGCACGATGTACCTGCTCAACGGGGGCGAGCGGCACACGCTCGACGTCGAGCGGGACCTGCGCTGCGTGTGCGTGTTCAACCCGCCGGTCACCGGCCGCGAGGTGCACGACGCCGACGGCACCTACCCCCTGCTCACCGAGGAAAGCTAGCCGATCGATGTGCCGCTTTCCTTGCGGCGCAGTGAGGAGCGAACGACAATGCAGTCCACCGACCTCTACCCGACGAGGCGCTTCAGGGAACCGCGCCTGGTCTACCGCACCGAGGACCCCGCCGTATGGGGCCGTCCCGGCGACGGGCCTTTGAGCGAGAACCAGCTCGGCGCGCACGAACTGGACGGCTTCACCGCCATCGAGCAGCTGCTCGAACCGGGCGAGCTCGCCGCGGCCCAGACCGAACTCAACCACATCCTGCAGGACCCGGCGCTGGACGGCGACGAGCGCGTCATCCGCGAGCGCAGCACCGACGAGATCCGCTCGGTCTTCGACGTGCACCGGCTCTCGCCGCACTTCGCCGAGCTCATCCGCGACGAGCGGATCGCCGGGATCGCCCGCCAGATCCTGGGCTCGGACGTGTACGTGCACCAGAGCCGCGTCAACTACAAGCCCGGTTTCGGCGGCGCGCCGTTCGAATGGCACTCGGACTTCGAGACCTGGCACGCCGAGGACGGCATGCCGCGCATGCGCGCGGTGAGCCTCTCCTTGGCGCTGACCGAGAACTACCACTTCAACGGTTCGCTGATGATCATGCCGGGCTCGCATCAGACGTTCGTCTCGTGCGTCGGCGAGACCCCCGAGGACAACCACAAGGCCTCGCTGGTGAAGCAGGAGATCGGCACGCCCGACCACGATTCGCTGCGGATGCTCGCGGACAAGCACGGCATCCACCAGTTCACCGGGCCCGCCGGCTCGGCGATCTGGTTCGACTCGAACTGCATGCACGGCTCGAACGGGAACATCACGCCGTTCCCGCGCTCGAACCTGTTCATCGTGTTCAACAGTGTCGAGAACTCGCTGCAGGCGCCGTTCGCGGCTGAGAAGCACCGCCCGGAGTACCTCGGCTCGCGGGATTGGACCGTGGTGAACTAGGCGGCCCCGGCCGCCGCGACGGGGGAAGGCGCGGGGCCCCCGCGAAGGTGCGGGCGCCCGCCGCGGGGGGGGGGAACGGGGGCCCGTCGCGCCGCCCCCCCCCGGGCGCGCGGACGGCGCGCGCCCCCCCCCACCCCCCCCCCCCCCCCGCCTCGCCGTTGCTCAAGGGGGACAAGGGGTTCCGTGCCTACCCGGCCGGGATGGCCGGGACCGCCTCCTCGTCGTACTCGGGCGCGGGCATCGCGCTCAGGATCCCGGCGAGCATGTCGGCGTCGATCGGCGTGTCGTCGGCCCAGGAGACCCAGACGCTCGCGGCCCAGCCGTCCGGGTGGAACATGGTGAGCTCGAGCGTGTGGTCGGTGTACGCCTCCCAATCCTCGCCCGCCTGCGGCTCGTACGTCGTGGTCTCCTCCTCGGCGGCCCAGGACGTGCCGTCCGGGTCCTCCCAGGCGGTGCACGTGGCCGTCTCGGTGCAGCCCGCGAGGTACGGGCCCCGGTCGAGGAACTGGTTGATCCCGGGCAGCCACCCGCCCGGCAGGTAGTAGCGGAGCTCGAAGTTCACGGGGCCGGTCGACTCGTCGATCGTGGTCTCGAACGGGAGCGTCCCGTACCCGTGGTAGCTGCGCGTGGTGACGAGCCCGCGGCCGTTGATGCCCAGCGTGCGGGCCGAGCCGGACTCGAGGGAGGCCTCCGGGTACAGGTCCCGGAGGGCGGCGTTCGCGGCGTCGATCGTCGCGCCGGCGTCCTGCGCGGCCCGCTCGGTGTACTCCCAGTCGCCGTCGTCGACCCAGCCGACCGGGACCTCCATGAGCTCGTCGACCTCGGTCAGCGTGCTCGTGTCGAACTCGTACTGCGGCATCGAGACCGCCGCGTCGGTGAGGGCCTGCAGGTCGACCGGGTGCGGGGTGCCGCCGTCGCAGTCGACGTCCCACGAGAGCCGCAGGCCGGTGCCGTTGGGGTAGACCACGGCGATGTCGTAGGCGCAGCCGTGGTCGGCGACCATGAGCGTGCGGCCGTCGCCGATGTCGGAGGTCGTGAACTCGGGGGCCGCCTCGGTGTAGTACGGGCCGTCGCTGATCAGGTGCTGGGGGAAGAGCTGGTCGGTGACGGGACCGGGCTCGGCGGTCCAGCCCCCCGGCCACAGCACTTCGAGGCTGAAGGTGGTCCGGAGGCCGTCCCCGACCTCTTCGCTCTCGCCGCCGGCGTAGCTGCGCAGGTAGGTCTGGCCGTAGTTGCCGGGCCGCTGGAGCGGGTTGACGTGGAGGCCGGTCTCGAGATCATCGCAGCCCTCGACGGGCTGGCCCGACTCGTCGGCGAATTCGCATTCGCCGGTGTCGAACGTGTTCACCGGGTCCTCCCAGATGCCGGCGTCGGCCAGCAGCTGGCCGAAGGCCGTGGCGGCGTCGGCGCCGATGGTCTCGGCCTCCTGCGGCGCGACGATCGCATTGGTCATAGGGTCGACCGTGTACTCCCACGCGTAGTCGTAGGGGTAGCCCGCCATCTCCGGATCCTCGACGGCCTCCTCGAAGGTCTCCTCGGCGGGTGGCTGGGCGTCGTCGGACGGGTCGCGATCGCCGCCCGGGAGCCCGATCACGGTCAGGGCGAGCAGGCCGGCGACCGCGGCGACGCCGGTGGACGCGGCACCGCCGAGGACGGCGCGGCGGCGGAGTCGGGCGCGGTAGCCGTCGCGGACGATGCGGTCGAGGTCGAGATCGGATGGGGGAGGCGGGGTTTCGGGCAGGGCGGTGCGGAACATCGCGCCCGGGTCGTCATGCAGGTTCATCGCTATTCGCTTTCTTCGCTACGCCCGGGCCAGGACGGGGGAGTCGTGAAGGAGCTCCTTGAGTTTGCGCAAGCCCTTGGCGGACTGGCTCTTCACGGTTCCCGTCGAACAGCTCATGGCGTTCGCGGTCTCATCGACGGACAGTTGCTCCCAGTACCGGAGCACGAGCGTCGCGCGTTGCCTGGCGGGCAGCAGGTTCAACGCCGCCACCAGTTCCAGCCGCACATCTACAGCCTCTTGTGGACGGTCGAGTTCTTGAACGGGCAGTTCGGAACTGACCCGCTCGCGGCGGACCCAGGCGAGGCGTCGATGGGAGATGTACACGTTGGTGACGATCTTGCGGACGTACGCCGGAGCGCCGCCCGGTTCGACCCGCCGCCAGGCCGCGAACATCTTCGTCAGCGCCTTCTGCACGATGTCGTCGGCCTCGTACCAGTCCCCGCAGAGCAGGTACGCGTACCTGCGCAGGCTGTCGCGCTGGGCGATGGCGAAGGAACGGAACTCGGCCTCTTGCTGCTCCTTGGTTGTCACGGGGCCTCTTTCAGATGACGGGTAGGGGCGGGCCCGCGCCGGGTGCGGTGGATGCGGCGGGGCCTGCTCGCTCAATACGCGGGAGCCGCGGGCCCGGTTGCCCTCCATCGCGAAGATTTTCGCCTCACGCCCCGATCGCCCGCCGCCGCGAACCCCGTCCTCTGCGCCCTTTCCTCCATGTTGTCTCCATCACGGGAACCCGTTTGTAGGGGCGCGGGCGCATCCGGTACAGTTACATCCCGTCGGCGCAGCAAGCTTCGAAGCGTCAACACCATTGGGGTATGGTGTAATTGGCAACACGGCTGATTCTGGTTCAGTTGTTCTTGGTTCGAGTCCAGGTACCCCAGCCAACATCTTTCTTTTGCGAACACCAGGCCGACCGGCCTGGTGTTCTTTTGTTTCTGCTCCTCGGAAGGATCGCGGGCGCTTGGTCTAGGGCGAGCTCATGCCGGTGGCGCGCAAGGTCAGGTTGAGGCGGCCGGTGAGGCCGAGCCGTCGGGGGGCGGTGCCGGGGAGGATTCGCGGTACGCCGTGGAACGCGAAGCGCGAAGCGCCGCCGAACACGAACAGGTCCCCGCTGTGCAGTTCCAGGTCGGTGTAGGGCCGCGAGCGCGATTCGGTGTTTCCGAAGCGGAAGACGCAGGTGTCGCCCAGGCTGAGCGATATGACCGGGGCCTTCGACAGCTCGTCCTTGTCCTGGTGCATGCCCATGTGCGCCTTGGCGTCGTAGAAGTTGAGCAGCGCCATGTCGTATCCGAGGCTGTTCTCCTGGCTGAAGGCATCGGCGATCGCCCTTTGGGCGAGCTCGTCGAGCTCGGGCGGGAACGGCTTCACCGGTGAGCCGTCGTCGGCGGTCTTCGAGAAGTGGTACGGGCGCCAGTGCCAGCCGAGCGCCACCATCTTGGCTGACATGACGCCGCCGCCCGGAGTGCGCACGGTGCGCATGCCGGCCGGGTGCCGGGCCCATTCGCGGCATGCCGCGACCAGCTCCCGCTGCCGCTGCTCGTCGAGCCAGTCCGGCAGCAGCACCGCACCCGGAGCGACCTCGGTACGGTCCCTTGGGAACAGCTCGCCGTCCATGCCTCCGAGCCTAACCGGGGACACCGACATTGCCGGCGAACGAGGCGAAAGGCCGGTTCACCGAGGCGCTGCGTCGCCGTCGGCCGCCGGATCGCCCTTCTTCAGGGACAGGATCATGCTCTGGAGGATGCCGAAAGCGGCCGACTGCTCGGTCTCGGTCATGCCGGCCAGCATTCTGGTCTCGACGGACCGGACCGCTGCGCTCGCCTGCTCGAGGCTGCGACGACCGCGAGGCGTCAGCCGCGTGGGGAGCGCCTTCCCGGCGGGCGGCTTCGCGGGCCTGGTCACGTAGCCCTCCCGTTCCAGGTTTTGGAGCAGCACGTTCATCGTCTGGCGCGTCACGAACGCGCCCCGTGCGAGCTCGGAGTTCGACAGGCCGGGCCGCTGGGCCAGGAGTTCGAGGCACGAGTAGTGCGTGACGCTCATGCCGAGCGGACGCAGCACCTCCTCCATGGCCACCCGGAGGGCGCTCGACGCCTCTTTGAGCAGGTAGCCCAGTGACGTCTCCAAATCGATACCGACACCGTCTCGACTCATGTCAGTATTCTGACATACACTGGCTCGTGTCAGATAACTGACACGAACAGAAGGAGCACCACATGCCCGTCACCGGCCCCGACTTCGTTTCGCTCCAAGCGCGAGACCTCGACGCCTCGCAGGCGTTCTATGAGCGATACCTCGGCCTCGTCCGCTCGCCCGCCGGGCCTCCGCATGCCGTCGTCTTCGAGACCGAGCCGATCGCGTTCGCGATCCGCGACCTCGTTCCGGGCACCGACCTCGATGTCGCTGCCCAGCCCGGCATCGGTACCGCGATCTGGCTCCACGCCACCGACGTCCAGGCCATCCACGATGCCCTCGTCGCCGACGGCCACACCGTCGTGGCCGCGCCGATCGACGGCCCCTTCGGCCGGACGTTCACCTTCGCCGACCCGGACGGCTACCGAATCACCCTCCACGACCGCGCCTGACACCGCAGGCGACCACGACGGCTCCGGCCGCGCGAGCGTGGCCGGAGCCGTCAGTCGGCCGTTGCCATCGGCGTCGAGGGAGCCGGCGGGTTTCGTGAATCCCGCCGCCCTCGCTTCAGACCACTTCGAGGTTGGCCATCATGCCCATGTCCTCGTGCTCCGCGTTGTGGCAGTGGAAGAGGTAGCGGCCTCGGTAGCCGTCGAAGCGGGTGATGATCTCGGCGGATTCGCCGGGGCGGAGGGCGATGGTGTCCTTGAGGCCGGCGTCGTGGGAGTGGGGGCCGGCGTTGCCGCGGGAGAGGATGCGGAAGCCGACGAGGTGGAGGTGGACGGGATGGTGGACGTCGGCGATGAGGCGCCAGACCTCGGTGTCGCCGAGGCGGGCGGTGACGTCGGTGCGGTTGGGGTCGAAGGGGAGGCCGTCGATGAGCCAGCCGTGGCGGCCGTCGTCCATGCGGCCGGCGCGGAAGGCGATGTCGCGGGTGACGGCGGCGTCGGCGCGGTCCCAGGAGGGGAGGTCGTCCGCCAAGGTCTCGGGGATCGGCATGGCCTCGCCTGCGCGGACCACGTGGAACGCCATGACATCCGCGGTGCGGTCGGTACCGAGGCGGTTCGCCAGGCGGACCTTCGTGCCGACCGGGAGGCGGCTGAAGTCGATCAGCAGGTCGTAGCGCTCCGCTGGGGCGATCGGGAGGGTGTCGTGGCGGACCGGGGCTTCGAGGAGGCCCTGGTCCGCTCCGATCTGTGTGAGCGGGAGGCGCTCGCCGGAATCGGCGACGGCCTCGAGCTCGTAGTGCCTCGCGTTGGAGGCGTTGAGGATACGGAGGCGGTAGAGGCCGGAGTCGACCTCGTGCACGGGCCAGGGGGCGCCGTTCACGAGGACGACGTCGCCGAGGACGCCAGCGAGGTAGGGCTCTTCGACGCCCATCTCGCCGGTCAGGGTCGGGTCGAGCGACGGGTAGGCGAGCTGCCCGTCCGCGTCGAAGGCGCGGTCGGCGATCATCAGCGGGATCTCGCGGTCGCCGCGCGGCAGGTCGAGGGCGTCCTCGACCTCGTCGCGCACGAAGTGCAGGCCCGCGAGGCCGCGCCAGATCGCCGGGGCCGTGAAGTCCATGCGGTGGTCGTGGTACCAGAGCATGGTGGCGCGCTGGTCGAGCGGGAAGCCGTAGTCGCGCTGGACGTTCGTCACGACGGCGAGGTCGTCGGTCATCGAGTGGCCGCCGTGCCCGTGCGCGGCGGTCTCGGCCCAGCCTTCGGGGAGCACGAGGTCGGTCGGGTAGCCGTCCGAGGAGGCCGGAGTGCGGCCGCCGTGGAGGTGCACGACCGTGGGGACCGGCAGCTCGTTGCGGTGCGAGACGGTGACGTGGCGGCCGCGCCGCGATTCGATGGTGGGGCCCGGGAACGTGCCGTTGTACGTCCAGAGCCGGGTCTGATAGCCGGGGATGATCTCCGCTTCGGTCTCGATCTGGACCATCTCGTACCGGTCGCCATCGTCGCCGGAGGAGACGGGTTCCGCCACCGCAGGGATCGGCAGCGGGATCGAGAACGCTTGGGGCAGCGGCACTTCGCTCACGAGCTGGTCGCCGGTCTCGGCGGGGCGGCGGGCCCAGGCGGCCGAGAGGGCGATGCCGCCGGCGGCGACGGCGCCGATGCCCGCGCCGATGCCGAACAGGCGGCGCCGGGAGACGTTGAGGTCAGCCATCGGTCCGCGCCCCCTTCACCCGGCGGGGCAGCGGCCGCATCCACAGCGCCGCAGTCACAACGGTGATCCCGGCGATGAGCGTGACGCCGAGCGGCAGGTGCAGCCACAGCGCCCCGTCCATCCCGGCGAAGTACTGCGCGACCCCGCCGAGCATCAGCGCGAGCGAGGCCCAGAACGGCCAGGCCCGGCGCACCCGGATCCAGACCGCGACGGCCGCGCCGACCTGCGCGATGCTGATGACCGACAACGTGTCCGCGCCCATCAGGTGCATGGCGAGGCCGTCGAAGTCCCCGCTGAGGTACACGCCCGCGAACACCGGCTGGAGATAGCCGCCGATCAGGAAGAGGGCCGCCGCGACGCGCAGCACCCAGCCGCTGACGGCGGTGCGGACTCCGGGGCCGCGGCCGGGCGGGGCGGCGGTGTCGACTGCTTCGAGGGTTTCCACGCCATCGACGATATGACCGATCGGTTAAGACATCAAAGACCAATATCGCTATGGTGTCATAACACCGACGGCATGAGAGGACGAAAATGGACCTGAACGCCCTGCACCAGTTCCTCACGGTCGCACGTGAAGAGCATCTCAGTCGCGCCGCTGCCCAGCTCCGCGTCGCCCAGCCCTCGCTCAGCCGCACCATCGCCCGCCTCGAAGCCGAACTCGGCACGCCCCTCTTCCACCGCGCGGGCCGCCTGCGGCTCAACGCGACCGGGACCCTCTTCCGCGACTACGTCGAGCGCGCCCTCGGCGAACTCGAGGCCGGCCGCCGCGCCGTCGCCGAAGCCGTCGAAGGCGGCGGGGGCAGCGTGCGGCTCGCCTCGGAGACATTTCTGCCGCTCACCGGCCCGATCGCCGCGTTCAAAGCCGCGCATCCCGAGGTCGAGGTCCGCCTCCTCCAGATGGCCCCGCACGAGATGGAGCAGGCCCTGCGCGCCGAAGAGGTCGACCTCTGCCTCGCCTCGCAACCGGTCAGCGCCCCCCGCATCACCTCCGCGGTCGTGCACGTCGAACAGGTCTGGCTCGCCACCCCTCCCGGCCACCGCTTCGGCGGGGAGCAGTCGGTGACCGTCGAGGACATCGCGTCGGAACCGTTCGTCATCACTCGCCCCGGCCAATGGCAACGCCGCCTGCTCGACTGGCTCTTCGCCGACCGCAACCTCGAACCGCGCATCGTCTGCGAGATCGACGAACCCGCCGCCACCTA
This sequence comes from Glycomyces lechevalierae, assembly GCF_027622945.1. Taxonomy (GTDB): domain Bacteria; phylum Actinomycetota; class Actinomycetes; order Mycobacteriales; family Micromonosporaceae; genus Glycomyces; species Glycomyces rutgersensis. Next base: position 168,779 of record NZ_JAPZVQ010000003.1, read on the forward strand.
CACCCTCGTCGGCGCCGGCCTCGGACTCAGCCTCTTCCCGCAGATCGCCCGCTTCACCTTCCCCGAATCGGGCGTCACCTGGGTCGCCGTCGACCACCCCCACTGCAACCGCACCCTCAGCCTCCACTGGGGCAACGAGGACCGCCTCCCTGCCGCCGCGCGACTCCTGCGCACCCAGATCACCGACTGGAACTGGAACGAGACCTGATCAGTTCCCTTGCGCCATCAGCACTTTCGGAGCCTTCGAACGCAGCTCCTCGAGCTGCTCGGCGGGAATGCCCGGATCCACGATCACCAGGTCGAAGGCCGCCACCGGAGCGAGCTGGTAGAGCCCGCGCCGCTGGAACTTGGTGTGGTCCACCAGGAGCACACGCCGGTCGCACGCCTCCATCAGCGCCCGCTTCACCGCCACCGTCTCCGGCGACTGGTGGTAGCAGTTCCCCCGCGTGATCGCCGTAGTAGAAGCGAACAGCACATCCGCGTGCAGCCCCGCGATCGCGTCGACCGTGCGGATCCCCAGGAACGCGTCGTACGCCGGGTAGTAGTCCCCGCCCAGCGAGATCAGATCGATCCCGGTCCTCCCCGCGAGCTCCCTGATCACCGGCTCGAAATGCGTGATCACCGTGAGCGGCGCCAGCCCCGGCAGCAGCCGCGCCAGCGCCAGCGCCGTCGTGCTCTCGTCCAGCAGGATCGACTGCCCGGTCTTGACCAGCGGCAGCGCCGCCCGCGCCAGCGCCTCCTTCTCCGGCGCCATGGCCTGCATCCGGTGGTGCACATCGCCGTGGAACGCGGTCGACGGCTGCGCGGTCGCGCCGCCGCGCACCTTCCGCAGCCAGCCCTTGCTCTGCAGGAAGTCGAGGTCGCGGCGGATCGTCATCGGGGTGACGCCGAGGTCGGCGGCCAGCTGCTCGATGCGTACGAAGCCCTCGTCGACGACGCGCGAGCGGATCTGCTCGCGGCGGGTCTGCGGGGCGCGGTCCGCGCCGGCTTCGGTCTCTGAGGGCATCTGCCACCTCTGTTCATTCCGTGTGAAGTGAACACCAGCCCGCTCGGGGGCGTGCGATCGATGTTCGGCCCGTGAACTCGGGTTCTTCCAGTGTCTAACGATGTGAACGGGCTGATGGAGCGAAAGTCCGGCGCTTTCCGGCACATCCCGCGGGTTGTTTGCAACATCGTCGATGTTCGTTTCTGTTCGGGTAGTGACATCCTACTGCCTTCGGGCTTACGGTCGCTCTACTCGTTCCAACCCCTCCCGCAAGGGATCGACAAGGGAGTCGAAGATGAGAAGAGTTGCAGCCGGCGCCCTCACCGGCCTCATTGCCCTGACCGCGCTGGCGGCCTGCGCCGAGGAGCCCGCCGCGAACGGCGGCGAGGGCGGCACCGGCGCGGTCGCGTTCCTGATGCCCGACCTCGCCTCCACCCGCTACGAGGAGTACGACGCCCCGCTGTTCGAGGCGAAGATGGGCGAGCTGTGCGCCGACTGCGAGGTGATCTACCAGAACGCGGACAGTGACGCGGCCCTCCAACAGCAGCAGGCGAACGCCGCGATCGCGCAGGGCGCCAAGGTGATCGTGCTCGACCCGGTGGACTCCACGGCGGCGGCGACGATCGTGCAGACCGCGCAGTCCCAGGGCGTCAAGGTCGTCGCCTACGACCGGCCCATCCCCGACAAGCCCGCGGACTTCTACGTCTCCTTCGACAACGAGGCGATCGGCGAGGCCATCGGGCAGTCCCTTGTGGATCATCTGGACGAGTCCGGTGCGCAAGGCGGTCTGCTGCAGGTGAACGGCTCGCCCACTGACGCCGCGGCCGGCCTGATCCGCGACGGCATCCACAACGCGATCGACGACAGCGGCTACGAGCTGCTCGCCGAGTACGACACCCCCGAGTGGTCGCCCGAGAAGGCCCAGCAGTGGGTGAGCGGCCAGATCGCGCAGTTCGAGGGCGGCATTGCAGGGGTCGTGGCCGCCAACGACGGCACCGGCGGCGGCGCGATCGCCGCGTTCAAGGCCGCCGACACCACGCTGCCCCCGGTGACGGGCAACGACGCCGAGCTCGCCGCGATCCAGCGCATCATCGCCGGAGACCAGTACAACACCATCTCGAAGCCCATCAAGATCGTCGCCGAGGCCGCCGCCGAGGTCGCCTACGACCTCATGCAGGGCAACGAGCCCGAATCCGACGCGACCCTGTTCGACACGCCCTCGGCGCTGTTCGAGCCCACCGTCGTCACGCAGGAGAACCTGAAGGACGTCATCTTCGGCCCTGAAGGCGTGCTCACCGTCGAAGAGGTCTGCACGGCCGAGTACGCCGACGCCTGTGCCGCCCTCGATATCGCCTAAGCCCTTCGGCCCCAAGGACTACCGATCATGACCATCACCGAATCCGCGGCACCGCCGGTGCTGTCGCTGCGGGGGATCACCAAGAACTTCGGCGCGGTCGCCGCCCTCGCCGACGTCGACCTCGACGTCGGCGCCGGGGAAGTGGTCGCCGTCGTCGGCGACAACGGCGCCGGGAAGTCCACTCTGGTGAAGATCCTCGCCGGGGTGTACCGGGCCGACGCCGGCGCGGTGCGCTTCCAGGGCGAGGAGGTCGCCCTCGAATCGCCCGCGCAGGTCCACGCGCTCGGCATCGCCACCGTGTTCCAGGACCTCGCGCTGTGCGAGAACCTGGACGTGAAGGCGAACCTCTTCCTCGGCCGCGAGCTGCGCCCGTTCCTGCTGGACGACGTGGCGATGGAGCAGCAGTCATGGGAGCTGCTGCGCCAGCTCTCGGCGAAGATCCCCACCCTGAAGGTGCCGGTCGCGGCGCTCTCGGGCGGGCAGCGCCAGACCGTCGCGATCGCCCGGGCCCTGCTCGGCGACCCGAAGGTGATCCTGCTCGACGAGCCCACCGCGGCGCTCGGCGTCGCCCAGACCGCCGAGGTGCTCAACCTCGTGGAGCGCTTGCGGGACAACGGGCTCGGGGTGGTCATGGTCAGCCACAACATGGCGGACGTGCGGGCGGTGGCCGACCGCGTGGCCGTGCTCCGCCTGGGCCGCAACAACGGCGTGTTCGACGCCCGCTCGGTCTCCTCCGAGGACATCGTCGCGGCGATCACCGGCGCGGCCGACAACGCGGTGTCGAAGCGCGCCTCGCGCCTCGCCGCGGGAACGGAGGAGTCGTGACCAGAGTGGAGAACGCGCCCGCCGTGGACCTCCAGGACGAGCGGCTGCTCGCCCCGAAGACCCTCGGCGACAGCGTCCGCGCCGCCGTCCGCCGCGTGCGCGACGGCGACCTGGGGATGCTGCCGGTCTTCGGCGGCATCATCGTGATCTGGACGGTCTTCCAGCTTCTCAACCGCACCTTCCTGTCCAGCACCAACCTCGTGAACCTCTCGTTCGACATCGTGCCGGTCGGGTTCCTCGCGCTCGGCATCGTGTGCGTGCTGCTGGTCGGCCAGATCGACCTCTCCGTCGGCTCGGTCAGCGGCGTCTCGGCCGCCATCACCGCGATGGTGATGGTCCAGTACGGACAGCCGACGTGGATCGCGATCGCCGCGGCCGTCGCCGCCGGGTCGGTGATCGGCTGGGTCTACGGCCAGGGCTTCAACCGGTTCGCGGTGCCCAGCTTCGTGATGACCCTCGCCGGGCTCCTCGCGTTCCTCGGCGTCCAGTTGTGGCTGCTGCGCGGCCAGAACGCCGTCAACCTGCCGTACGACTCGAACCTGGTGCAGTTCGCGCAGCTGTGGTTCGTGCCGGCCTGGCTCGCGTACGTGTTCGCGGTCCTCGCCGCGGCGGGCGTCTTCGCCGCCGGCTGGATCGGCGCGCGCACCCGCCGCGCGGCGGGCCTCTCCGCGGTCTCCATGCGGCTCTTGGTCATGCGCTCGGCCCTGATCCTCGCCGCCCTGGTGTTCGCGGTCTACTACCTCAACCGCACACGCGGCGTGGCCTGGATGTTCATGCTGTTCGTGGCGTTCGTGCTCGTCATGCACTACGTCTTGTCCCGCACCAAGTTCGGCCGCTCGGTCTACGCCGTCGGCGGCAACCCCGAGGCGGCGCGGCGGGCCGGCATCAACGTCAAACGGGTCTACTCCTGGGTGTTCGTGCTCTGCTCCACTTTCGCCGCGATCGGCGGCGTCCTCGCGGCGGCCCGCCTCGCGGCCGCCACGCAGAGTACCGGCACCGGCGACGTGAACCTGAACGCCATCGCGGCGGCCGTCATCGGCGGCACCAGCCTCTTCGGCGGGCGCGGCTCGGCCTTCTCCGCGCTGCTGGGCATCCTCGTGATCCAGTCGATCTCCAGTGGACTGACACTGCTGAACCTCGACTCGTCGTACCGGTTCATGGTCACCGGGGCGGTGCTCGTCGTCGCCGTCGCGCTCGACTCCTTCGCCCGGCGCTCGCGCCAGGCGCATGGGCGAGGATGACGCCATGACCTCGATATCGATCGACGCGGGCACCACCGCGATCAAGGCCGTCCTCCACGGCGACGACGGCACGGAACTGGCCATCGCCCGCTCCTCCGTGGCAGTGCTCCGGCCGCAGCCGGGCTGGGCCGAGCAGGACATGGGGGAGGTGTGGGAGGCCGTCGCGACCGCCGTCCGCGACCTCGTGGACGGGCTTCCCGAACCGCCGCAACGGATCGCGCTCACCGCGCAAGGCGACGGCTGCTGGCTCGTCGACGACCGTGGCGAGCCGACCGGCCCCGGCGTGCTGTGGTCGGACGGCCGGGCGGCCGGGATCATCGAACGCTGGCGCGACGAAGGCCTGCTCGAAGACGCGTTCCGCGCCAACGGCTCCCTGTCGTTCCCCGGACTGCCGAACGCAGTGCTCGCCTGGTTCGACGAGCACGACCCCGACCGGATCGCGCGTTCCAGCGCGGCCCTCACCTGCGGCGGCTGGGTGTTCCGGTGCCTGACCGGGCTGGTCGTCGCGGACGAGTCGGACGTCTCCGTGCCGTTCCTCGACCATGAGGCGCGCGCCTACTCGCAGCAGCTCGTGGACCTGTTCGGCTTCGGAACCGCGGCCCGTTTGCTGCCCGAGATCGTGGGCGACGACCGCCGCGCCGCGACCCTGCGTCCCGAGGCCGCCGCCGAACTCGGCCTCCCCGCAGGCATTCCAGTCGTCCTGGCGCCCTACGACGTCGCCTCGACCGCGATCGGCGCGGGAGCGACCGTGGCCGGGACCGGGTGCACGATCCTCGGCACCACCCTGTGCACCGAGGTCGTGCGCGACGAGCCCGACACCTCGGGCGAACCCGCGGGCCTCTCGGTGGCGCTGGACTCGACCGGGCGGCTCCTGCGCGTGTACCCGACCCTCGCCGGGACCGAGGTGATCGACTGGGCCACAACGATGCTCGACCTCGACTCCCCGAACGCGCTGAGCGACCTCGCCGACCTCGCGGCACCGGGCGCGGGCGGCCTGGTGTTCCTGCCCTACCTCTCGCCCGCCGGCGAGCGCGCGCCGTTCCTCGACACCGCCGCGCGCGGCACGTTCTGGGGCCTCTCGCTCGAGCACGACCGAGAGCACCTCGCGAGGGCCGTGTTCGAGGGCCTGAGTCTCACCATCAAGGACTGCCTGGTCGCGTCCCGCGCCGAGGTCCGCGAACTGCGGGTCTGCGGTGGCGGCACGGGCAGCGACCTGTGGTGCCAGATGATCGCGGACGTCACCGGCGTGCCGGTGGCCCGCTCGGCGGACACCGAGGTCGGCGCGAAGGGCGCGTTCCTCTCCGGCCTCGTCGCGACGGGCGCTGAACCGGACCTGCGCACCGCGGCCGACAAGTATGTGCGCGTGGGGGACCGGTTCGAGCCCGATCCCGAAGCGGCCGAACGATACGCGAGTCTCTACGAGGAGTTCCTCGAGCTGCGGGCGATCGCCCGCGAAGGCTGGCGGCGGCAGGCGGCGCGCCGTGCGTGACCGGATCTGGATCGGCGTCGACGTCGGCACCCAGAGCGTCAGAGTCCTCGCCGTGGACGGCGAAGGCGCGGTGCTCGGGCGCGGCTCGCACCCGCTCACCGGTGTGCGCCAAGGCGACCGGCACGAGCAGGACCCGGAGGAGTGGTGGCGCGCGACCTGCGCCGCCGCGCGCGAGGCGATGCGCGGCCTCGACCCGTCCAGGATCGGCGGTCTCGCCGTGGACGCCACCTCCGGGACGATCCTCCTGGCCGATGCCGCGGGCACGCCGCTCACCCCGGGCCTCATGTACGACGACGCCCGCGCGACCGCAGAAGCCGAGCGCGTCAACGACATCGGCGCCGAGGTCTGGCAGCGCCTCGGCTACCAGCGGATGCAACCGAGCTGGGCCCTCCCGAAACTCGCCTGGCTCGACGAGCAAGGATCCATAGAGGATGGATCACGGCTCCTCCATCAAGCCGACCTCATCACCTGGCGGCTCGCCGGCCGCCGACTCGCGTCGGACGCGAGCCACGCGCTCAAGACCGGATACGACCTCCTCGCGGACGCCTGGCCCGCAACGGTCTTCGACCGGCTCGGCCTCCCCGCCGCGATCCTGCCCGAGGTCGCCCGCCCGGGCACCGTCATCGGCGAGGTCGGCCCCGAAGGCGCTGCGGCCACGGGCATCCCGGCCGGGACGCCGATCGTCGCGGGCATGACCGACGGCTGCGCGGCGCAACTCGGCGCGGGCGCGCTCGGCGACGGCTCCTGGAACTCGGTGCTGGGCACCACGCTCGTGCTCAAAGGCGTCTCCGACCACCTGATCCGCGACCCGGGCGGCGTCGTGTACTGCCACCGCGGCCCGGGTGAGACCTGGCTGCCCGGCGGCGCGTCCAGCAGCGGCGCCGGCGCGCTCAGCCGCCTACTGCCCGGCGCCGACCTCGACCTGCTCACCGCACGCGCCGCGTACCGCGATCCCGGCCCGGTCGTCTACCCCCTCGCCGCCGCACGCGGCGAGCGCTTCCCCTTCACCGCAACCGATCTCGAGCCGTTCACGATCGGCGAGACCGCCGACGACGTGGACCGCTTCCACGGGGTCCTCACCGGACTCGCGTGCGTGGAACGACTCTGCTTCGACTACCTCGACCTGCTCGGCGCGCCCACCGACGGCGCCCTGACGTTCACCGGCGGCGGGGCCGCGAACCGGTACTGGTCGCAGTTGCGCGCCGACATGCTCGGCCGCCGCGTGCTCCTGCCCGAACAGGCCGAATCGGCCGTCGGCATGGCCGTCCTGGCCGCGACCGCCACCGGACATTCCATAAAGGAGACCGCGGCCGCCATGGTCCGCATCCGCGCCGAGATCGCACCCGACAAGCGCCGGCACTCGTCACTCACCGAGCTGTACCTGCGGTTCGTCGACCACCTGCGCGACCGGCTCCCGCAGCCGCTGACCACCCACGCCTACCGGAGGGCCGAACACTGACCGACATCGTCATGGTGCGCCACGGGGAGACCGTCTGGCACGCCGAGAACCGCTACACCGGCGCGAGCGACATCCCGCTGACCGGCCGCGGCCGCGAGCAGGCGGAACGCCTGGCCGCGTGGGCGGCCACCGCCGGGCTCGCGGCCTGCTGGAGCTCCGGGCTCGCGCGTGCCGTCGAGACCCTCGCTCCCGCCGCTGCCGCCGCCGGACTCCCTCCGCACCAAGACGACCGGCTCCGCGAGATCGAGTTCGGCGAAGGCGAGGGCCTCACCGGCGCGGAGATGCGCGAGCGCTTCCCCGACCGGTACGAGGCCTTCGACCGCGACCCGGTGGGCAACCACCTGCCAGGCGGCGAAGACCCGGTCGAGGCCGTCAGACGCGCGACCGCGTGCCTCGACGAGATCGCCGCCGAGTTCGACGGCGGCCGCGTCCTCGTCGTCTGGCACTCCACCCTCATGCGGGTGGTGCTGTGCGACTGGCTCGGCATCCCGCTCTCGGAGTACCGGCGGCGCTTCCCGTTGGTGCGCAACGTGGGCCTGACGGAGGTCAGGGTCGCCGGGGGCCGCCGCTCGCTGCTGCAGTACAACACTCCCATCGACATGGCCGTGCCTGAGGAGGACCGCCGATGACCGTCCGAGTGCTCGCCGCGGGGGACAGCTTCGTCCTGCCCGCCCTGCTCGCCGAGGAACTGCGCGCCCACGTCGATGCGGACCTGCACATCACCGAACTCGCGCTCCCGTGGCCGGATGTGCCGTTCGGCCCCGTAGCCGAAGTCAAGGAGGCCTCGGGGTCCGAGGACGCGATCATCGAAGCGCTGCAAGGCGTCCGGATCTGCGTCACCCAGATGGCCCCGATCACCGAGCGGGTGCTGCGCGCCTGCCCCGACCTCGAACTCGTGGCCGTCGGCCGCGGCGGGCCCGTGAACGTCAACCTCGAAGCGGCCACCGCGCTCGGCGTGGCCGTCACGAGCACGCCGGGACGCAACGCGACCGCCACCGCCGAGCACACCATTGCCCTGATGCTGGCCGCGATGCGCCGCATCCCGCAGGTCCACGGCGACCTCGCGGGCGGCACCTGGCGCGGCGACTACTACCGGTACGACTCGGTCGGCCTCGAACTCGAAGGCCGCACGGTCGGCCTGATCGGCTACGGCGCCATCGGGAGCCGTGTCGCGCGCATCGCGAACGGCTTCGGCGCGCGGGTCGTCGTCCATGATCCCTATGTGGACCCGGCCGCCCTCGACGGGATCGCCGAGCAGGTGGACCTGCCCGACCTCCTCGCGCAGTCCCACGTCGTGTCGATGCACGCCCGGGTCACGCCCGAGACGACCGGCATGATCGGCGCGGCCGAGCTCGCCCGGATGCCGCACGGCGGCGTGCTCGTCAACTGCGCCCGAGGGTCCCTCGTGGACTATGACGCGGTTTGCGACGCGCTCGAGAGCGGGCGCCTCTTCGCCGCCGGCTTCGACGTCTACCCCGAGGAGCCGATTCCGGCCGGCTCGCGCCTGCTGCGCACCGAAGGCATCGTCATGACCCCGCACCTCGCGGGCGCCAGCCGCGAGACCGCGCACAACGCCGCGCGGATCACCGCCGAGGAGGTCGCGCGGTTCCTCAACGGGAAACCGCTGCAGCATTGCCAGAACCCGGCAGTCCTCCGCGCCTAGAAGAGCTGTCCCGCTACTGCTGTGGCGTCTCGGTCGGGCGAAGGACGAAGTGCCGTACCGGAATGGCTTGGCGCGACGCTGACGTCCTAGATCAATCCTGATGTGCGCGGCGCCAAGCGAAGACCGAGACCAGTCCACCTGCTGCGACAAGCGCGAGCCCTACGGTCGCAATGGCCATCAATGCTCTGTTGCCGGTTATGGGCATTCCCGCCCCGGAGCGGGGAGGTGCGGACGGACTGGTCGCGTCAGAGCTTCGTCCATCGGTGGTCGGCGCGTCGGTGGTCGGCCCGTCGGTGGTCGGTCCGTCCGTCGTCGGCCCGTCGGTCGTCGGCCCGTCCGTGGTCGGTCCGTCCGTGGTTGGCCCGTCCGTCGTCGGTCCATCGGTCGTCGGCCCGTCGGTGGTCGGCCCGTCGGTGGTCGGCGCGTCCGTGGTTGGTCCGTCCGTCGTCGGTCCATCGGTGGTCGGTCCGTCCGTCGTCGGTCCATCGGTCGTCGGCCCGTCGGTGGTCGGCGCGTCCGTGGTTGGCCCGTCCGTCGTCGGTCCATCGGTGGTCGGTCCGTCCGTCGTCGGTCCATCGGTCGTCGGCCCGTCGGTGGTCGGCCCGTCCGTCGTCGGTCCATCGGTGGTCGGCCCGTCCGTGGTCGGTCCGTCCGTGGTCGGCTCATCAGTGGTCGGTGGGATGTCTGGTGCGCATTCCGGTTCGGAAATGGTGTTGGTGTCAAGTGTCACCGCGGCGGTCTGTGCGAGCGCCCGCCCCTGCAGCGTTGCATTGGTGTTCATGGTGATCGACGCGGAGGCCATGATGTTCCCGAGGAAGTCGGTGCCGGTTCCCAGCGTCGCCGAGCTGCCGACCTGCCAGTAGACGTTGCAGGGCGAGGAGCCGTTGATGAAAATGATGCTGCTGTTCGATGCGGTGATGAGTGTGGATTCGATCTGGAAGATGAAAACGCCCTTGGGATCGTCCTGGAGATCGAGCGTCAGTTGACCGGTGAGCTGCGCCGCGCTTATCCGGTAGACCCCGGGCTCCAAGGTAAGTCCGCCTATTTGGTTGTCCAAGTTGATGAACGGGGTGCGCGCGGCTGCGTCATTGTAGGCGGTCGCGAGGTCCAGCTTCGCCTGTTCGGCGACCGCGTCTGCCAAGTGGATATCGCCCTCGACCACGCCAGGCGGGAAGCCCGTAGCGGCGCTTCCGGGGTGGACTCCGAGGTCCTGCTCCAGAAGGGTGTCCCCGGTATTGGTGACGGTCGAGCCTGCCAGTACCGAGAAATCGGCGGCTGTCCCCAGTCCCACCGGAGCGTCCTGGGCCTGGGCACCACCTGGGTATGACGTCATCCAGACGGCGAGAATGCCTACGGTGACTGCCGCGGCGAGTAGTGTGATGAGCCTTCGCCACCGCGAACTCCGCAGTCCTGCCGTCATTGGATGCCCCCATTTCAGCCATCCAGAATGGAGCAGTATGTCAGAACGGCGATTGCCTTAAACGACTCTCTTTCACGGTAGACAAAAGACACTCAATCACACGTTCAGCTGATGTGATGCGAATTGATGAAAGGCGAGCGCGTTTAGGCGGCCCTGTCGCTCGTGACCATCGGTTGGTGGGCGTGAACCGTCAGTCGCTCGCCGCGATCAAGGCGGCGACACCGTCGAGAATGAGCTCCAGGCCGAAGTCGAAGTCCTCTTGTGCGGTGTCCGCGCCGGTGTCCTCGAACGTGGCCGAGGCGAACAGCGCCGCCGCGTCGGGGAACCGCTCGGCCGAGATGAGCGCCGCCATGGCGCGCCCGTAGGCCTGCTCGGCCGCCGCCTGGTCCTCGCCGGTGTCGGCGCGGGCGGCCTCGAAGCCCAGCGTCAGTTGGGCGTTGCCGCTCACGTACTCGCCCACGAGCATGACGACGCCGACCTTCGCGGGCCAGTCGAGGCCCGTGCTCCGCAGTGTGCGCAGTCCGGCGTCGAACCAGCCGATCAGGTTGGGGCCCTGCGGAGGTCCCGAGACGGGCGCGGTCGCGAGCCACGGGTGCCGCACGAACATCCCGCGCTGCTCGACCGCCCACAGCCGCAGCCGCTCGCGCCACGGACCCGTACCGTCCAGTGAGGATGGCACCGGGCCGGCGACGGCGTCGCGCATGAGCGTCAGCAGCTCGTCCTTCGAGCCCACGTAGCGATAGAGGGACATCTTGGTGACCCCGAGGGATTCGGCGACCTTCGGTAGCGTCGCCGCCGCGAGGCCTTCGGCGTCCGCCAGCGCGATCGCGGCGTCCACGACCCGGCCGACGTCGAGCTTCGCGGGTCGCCCGAGGCGGGACTCCGGTGTGATCCGCCACAGTCGCGCCAGCTCATCCGGCACTTGCGTCTCGTCCATGCGCTGCGGCCACCTCCGTCCCTTCGAATCCCGGCTTGCGGGAGCATCATCGCACATGCTATTAATATCCCTAGGATAGTATCCCTAAGACACTAAATCAAACGATCGCGAAACCCCGAAGGATCGACATGACCGCTCAAGCCACGCTCGCCGAGCCGCGCATCAGCCGCGGCCCCGTGCGCCCCACCGAAAGGGCGCTCGCGCCCGACCTCGCGCGCGGCGCGATGCTCCTCTTCATCGCGCTCGCGAACGCCGCGGGCTACTTCCTCGCCAGCGCGCCGGGCGTCGAGACCGACCCGCGCGGTTTCGAGCGCTTCTACAACTTCTTCATGGTCGAGTTCATCCACGCGCGGGCGTTCCCGCTGTTCGCGATCATGTTCGGCTACGGCCTCGTGCAGCTCGCCCGCCGCCAGGCGCAGGCGGGCGCGACCCCCGGCCAGGTGCGGCGGGTGCTGTTGCGCCGCAACGCATGGCTCTTCGTCTTCGGCATCGCGCACGGCGTGCTGCTCTACTCGGGGGACTTCCTGGGCGCTTACGGGCTCATCGGCATCGCGTTCACGCTCCTGCTGCTGCAGCGCACCGACAAGGTCCACCGCTTCGCGCCCTGGTACATCGCCGTGGGCGGGCTCTACACCCTCGTCCTCGCGGGCCTGGTCGCCGCCGGTTTCCAGGCGGGGAACGCAACGATCCCCGTGTCGCCCTTCCCGTCCGTCGACGCCGGCGGCTACCTCGCTTCAGTGGGCGAACGGCTCGCCGAGTGGCCGATGCACACCGCGACGGTGCTGCCGATGATCCTCATGGTGTGGGTCGGCGCGTGGGCGGGCCGCCGCCGCTTCCTCGAGGAGCCCGAGCGGCACCTGCCGCTGCTGCGCTGGACCGCGGTCGGCGGCCTGGCCGTGGCGGTCGGCGCGGGGATGCCGATGGCGCTGCTCAGCGGCGGTTTCATCCACGTCGCGGACGACACGGCCGCCGCGATGAAGATGCTGTACGAGACCTCGGGCTTCTTCGGCGGCGTGGGTTACGCGGCGATCTTCGGCCTCCTCGCGCACGTCCTCACCCGCAAGCCCGCCGGGCTCGTCGTCACGGCCGTGAGCGCCTTGGGCCAGCGGTCGCTGAGCGGGTACCTGTTCCAGTCCGTGGCCTGGCTCGTGCTCGCGACGCCGTTCTTCCTCGGCCTGGACGACCGCGTCGGCAGCCCGCTGCTGGTCTCGCAGGTCTGCGCGGCCGCCGTGTGGGCGCTGACCGTGTGGGCCGCGTACCTGGCGCACCGCCGCGGCTACCGCGGTCCGGCCGAGACACTGCTGCGGCGACTCACCTACGGCCGCAAGCGATAAGCACGGTTCTTGCCGGGGCCTGCCGTGGCGGCGGGCCCTGGCGGAACCCGGCATAGAATCGAGCCCTACCGCCCCGTGACTCCAGGAGACAGGACCAGCCGTGCCCGAGATGATGCGCGCCGTGACCCAGACGACCCTCGGCGGGCCGGAGGTGCTGGCCCTGACCGAGGTCGAGCGGCCGGAGCCGTACTACGGCGAGATCCAGGTCCGCGTCCGCGCGGCGGGTGTCAACCCCGTCGACCCGGCCGCCCGCGAGATCGGCCTCTACATCGGACAGCCGCCGTTCATCCTCGGCTGGGACGTCTCCGGCGTCGTCGAGAAGGTGGGCATCGGCGTCACCCGCTTCAAGCCCGGCGACGAGGTCTTCGGGATGCCGAGCTTCCCGCACCAGGCCGGGACGCACGCCGAGTTCGTCACGGCCCCGAGCCGCCACTTCGCGCGCAAGCCGGAGTCGCTCTCGCACATCGAGGCGGCCGGGCTCCCGCTCTGCGGCCTCACCGCTTGGCAAGCCCTTGTGGACAATGCTGGCCTCTCGGCGGGTCAGACCGTGCTGATCCACGCCGCTGCCGGCGGCATCGGCCACCTCGCCGTCCAGATCGCCAAATCCGTTGGCGCCCATGTCATCGCCACCGCCAGTGCCGGGAAGCACGAGTTCGTGCGCGGCCTCGGCGCTGACGAGGTGATCGACTACCGGGCCGTCGACTTCGCAGACGTCGTCTCGGACGTCGACGTCGCGCTCACGACGCTCGCGGGCGACTACGCCGAGCGTTCGATCTCGGTGCTCCGCGACGGCGGCGTGCTCTGCCAGCTCTACTACTCCAAGCGCGACGCCGAGTTCCCCGAGGCGGTCGCGCGCGGCATCCGCACCGACTTCATGCTCGTCGAACCGGACCTGATCGGCCTCCAGGGCCTGGCCCGCCTCGCGGACGCGGGCGAGCTGAAAGTCCATGTCTCCGAGACGTTCCCGCTCGAGGACTTCGTGAAGGCCCACGAGGCGATGGAGCACGGCAGCGCCACCGGCAAACTCGTGATCACCGTCTGAGTCAGGCGGCGTCGCCCGCCGTGATGAGCTGGGCTTCGGCCTTCGCCGTGGCGTGCGGGCGGCCGAGGTGGCCGAGCGTGCGCCTTCCGGTGGCCAGCACCAGGATCGACACGCCGAGCGCGCCGACGCCGAACCAGTACGGCGCGCCCGCGCCCATGGCCTCGGCGATGCCGCCGGAGACGGCCGGGGCGATTGCGCCGCCGAGGAACCGCACGCCCGAGTAGGTCGACGAGGCCACGTTCCGCGGCAGGTCCGTCGCCTCCATCACGGTCTCGGTCAGGGCCGTGTTGAGCACGCCCAGGAACAGGCCCGCCGCGACGACGACCCCGATGAGCACGGGCACCGACCGGACGCCGATCGCCATGGCCGCCAAGCCGACCGCGAGCAGCACGAACATCGAGTGCAGCACCGGCATGAGCCCGAACCGCCGCGTGAGCACCGGCGCGGCGAACACCGAGGTGACGGCGAGCGCGGCGCCCCAGCCGAAGAAGACCAGGCCGAGTTCGTGCGCCCCGAAGTCGAGCCCCTTCGCCGAGGCCGCCGCTTCGAGCGGGTACGGCGTGTAGGCGAGCAGGGTGAAGAACGCGTAGTTGTAGAACAGCGCGGTGATCGCGAGCGTGCGCAGCGCCGGGTTGCGCAGGGCCGAGAGGCCCGCGCCGAACGCGACCGGCTCCGGCTTCGCGTCGGACCTGCGGAGCAGCACCGCGATCGCGATGAGCGCCACCGCCATCAATGCGGCCGTCCCGAAGAACGGCCCGCGCCAGGAGGCTTCGCCGAGCGCGCCGCCGAGGAGCGGCCCGATCGCCATGCCGATGCCCAGGGCCGCTTCGTAGAGGATCACCGCTTGGCGGCTCCCGCCACTCGCGGCGCCGACGATCGCGGCGAGCGCGGTCGAGATGAACAGCGCGTTCCCCAGGCCCCAGCCCGCACGGAAGCCGATGATCTGGTTCACCGTCTCGGAAGTGCCCGCGAGCGCCGCGAACCCGACGATGAGCGCGAGGCCCGCGAGCAGCGTGCGCTTGACGCCGAGGCGGCTCGAGATGAAGCCGCTGAAGAACATCGCGATCGCGGTGATGAGCAGGTAGCTGGTGAACAGCAGCATCGTCTGCGACGGCGAGGCTTCGAGCCCTTCGCTGATCGCGGGGAGGATCGGGTCGACGAGCCCGATCCCCATGAACGACACGGTGCACGCGAACGCGATCGCCCACACGGCGGTCGGCTGGCGCAGGATCGATGCCTTCTTGCTGACGTCGGACATGGGCGTGCTTCCTCTTGACTACTTGTACGGGGGACTACCGGTCGTTGAGCCGGTCGGCGAGGGTTTCGAGCAGCTCGGCGGCCCTGGCGAGCACGGCGAGGTCGTCCTCGCCGAGCGTCTCGATCACCGGCCGCACCCTCGCGGCGGCGCGCATCCGGAACGCGGCGAGCTCAGTGGCACCCGAATCGGTGATCCGCACGATCGACGCGCGGGCGTCCGAGGGGTCGGCACCCCGCGCGACCAGGCCGTCCTCTTCCAGCCGGTTCACGGTGGCGGTCATCGCGGGTTGCGTGATCGTCTCCCGCTTCGCCAGCTCGCCGACCCGCAGATCGCCCTCCTGCTGGAGGTTCGCGAGCACGCGCAGCGCGATGAGCGAACGCTGCTCGCCCGCGCTGCGCGAGGCGGTGCGGGCGAACCGGCTGCCCTGGGAGATCAGTCGGGCGGCCAGGAGATCGATGCCGTCAGGGCTGCGAGAAACCATAGATCAATTATATACACGTCTTATATAAATGCCCAGCGGCTTCCGCTCACACCTATGGCAGAATGCGGCGGTGCCCATCACCATCGCCCACCTCAAGGACCAGCTCGCCGCCTACCTCGACCGCTGGCCCGACGACGCCGAGTCCATCGCCCCGCTCCTCGCCCTCACCGGCCCGGACGCCTTCGACCGCGCGACCATGACCGGCCACGTCACCGCCTCGGCGATCCTCGTCAACCCCGCCGGCGAGGTCCTCCTCATCCACCACAAGACCATCGGCCGCTGGTTCCAGCCCGGCGGCCACCTCGAACCCGCCGACGACTCCCTCCCCGCGGCCGCCCTCCGCGAAGCCGTCGAAGAGACCGGCATCGAACCCGCGGCCCTCACCCTCGCCGACCCGACCCCGATCCACATCGACGTCCACCCCATCCCCGCCAACCCGCGCAAAGCCGAAGGCGCCCACTGGCACTACGACATCCGCTACCTCTTCCGCTGCGACGACCCCGAACTCCGTCCCCACCTCGAAGAAGTCCACGCTGCCGAATGGCGCCCCGCCACCGACCTCGACACCCCCGTGATCGCCGCCCGCCTCACCGCTCGAACCTGACGCGAGACAACCAAAGGCCGCCGAACGCTCGGCCCGGCGGCCTTTGACTCTCTCCTAACCCGTTCAGAGCCGCGGAGCGGTCACCGTCTGACGCGATGCCGCCGGGACGGCGCTCCAGGCCAGGCAGTTCACCGTGCCCGATCCCGGAGCGGTCATGTAGACACCGTGGTTGGTCGCTGCGACTTCAGTTCCGAATTTGCCGTTGGCATTCGCCGATGGATCGCTGATCATCGTATCGATGCCGGCAGCCGGAGCCGATACACCGGTGACATGCACCAGCCCGTCATCGTCTCCCGTGGCGAAGTTCTCATCAGGGACTCCGATCACGAGTTTCAGACGGTTGTTGTCCACGGCTATCGATGGATTGAGGTTGTAGAGCCCGACGCTCAAACCGATGTGGTCGGAGCCTTCGGCGCTGTCCCCGAGATTCGACCCTTGGGTGTAATTGGCCCCCAGCGTGAAATTGCCCGCACTGTCCATGTTGACTAGATGCACCATGCCGGCGTTGGCCACCGTGTTGTCCACTAGATCCTCCCAAGGCACCGAGATCGCGAAGGCGGTGGTGACAGACTCCACGCCGGTACCGCCAGCTCGGTAGTCGACGGCGGCGACGTCGTAACCGATCTGGTCACCGGCCTCGAGGCCGGCGGCGAGTGCGGCGTCCTCTTGGTCGATCCAGGTGGTGTCGACCGGCCAGCCTTCGGGGGAGATCTCATGAGTGAACACGAGCGTTCCGCCGGAGTCGGTCAGTTGCGCGGTGCCGCCGTCCTCGAATGGGACCCCGACGATGAACCGTGTCCGTGTGGCGGCGATCGACCAGCCAAACTGATCGCCCGCTTCCACCGCACCGGTCACTCCGGCCGTGTTCTGGTCGACCCAGGCCTTCGAGTCCCCTTGGAGGTAGACCATCGCACCGCCGTCGACCACTTCGGCGATCTCGGTGTCGCCGTCTCGGTATGCGCCGGTGGTATCCGTCTGGACGTCTTCGCCGGGGATGCCGATGATCAGCACAGGAGTGCCGTCGGTGCGGTTCGCCGCGGTCACCGAATGGCCGAATCTGTCCCCAGCCTCGTTCGCGCCCGGAATGCCGCTCGAGTTCTGCGCGAGCATCGTATCGGCGCTAGGGTCGATGCCCTCCGGCGAACCTGGAAGGAGTTGGACGTAACCGATCCCGTTCTCGCCCGGTGCACCCGCGACGATATCGGCACAGCCGTCCCGGTTCGCATCGTAGGTGGCGACCGAGAATCCGAACTGATCGTCGGCCTCCGCCGCGCCTTCGACGCCGGCGCTGTCCTGGTGCACGAGGCTCGCGGCCCCGGTCGCACCGTCCACGAAGTAGAACGCGCCGGAGTTCAGAACGCCGTTCACGTCGTAATCCGGCAGTGGCAAGACCGCGTCTCGGTAGCCGTCGCCGTTGACGTCGCCTTCGGTACCGAAGCACGTCTGCGGGTCCGCCCACATCGGTTCCGGGCCGGCGAAGTTGTCGCCCGTGGACTTGCGCGCCCACAGTGCCCCGATGGCGCCGCCGGTTCCCGCGCGGAGGAAGAACAGGTCCTCCTTGCCGTCGCCGTTGAAGTCGCCGCCAGCGAGGTCGGTGTGCACCCATGGCGTCATTTCCGAGAGGCAACCGGTGCAACGGTCCGAGTACCCATAAGCGGTGTTGGGTTCGAAGCCGGCCCGGTCAGGCTTGGTCATGGCGGCTTGGAGTCGGATGCGGTTGTCGAAGCGGTAGGTGGTGACGAGATCCGGCAGCCCGTCGGCATTCATGTCGGCGAGCGTCAACTTGTATCGCTCGGTATCCCAGTTGTTCGGCGTGTCCAATGCGTACACGGGAGAACCGAGTCCGGATTTCGAACCGTAGCGGATGTAGATGTCGGCGCTGCCGTCGGCGCCGGTGCGGATCTCAACGACGTCGCCCCACCAGTCGCCGTCGAAATCGCCGGCGGCCAGCTCGATCAAGCGAGTGTCACCAGTGCCGCTTGCCACCTGGACGGGGGCCTCGAACGACCATTTGCCAGCGGTTTTGACGAACTTCGACCGCCAGATCGAGTAGGCGCCGTTCGCATCCCCGCGCATCAGCACCAGATCGTCTGCCTGGTCGCCCGACAGGTCCTCCAACTGAAGCTGCGTCTCAGCGAGCTCCCAGTCTCCAGCGGCGCTCAGGTCGAGCCGTTCGATCGCATTGTGGCTGAACGTTCCTCCGTCCTTGGTGCAGGTGCGGTCCCTCGGTCCGCAGGCGGGCATGGCCCAGACCTCGAAGTGGTCGTCGCCGGGGACTGCAACCACGAGGTCGTCGCGCCCGTCGCCGTTGACATCGCCCGAGCGCCAGACCGCGTCGCTCACGCGCCAGTCGCGGGTCGCGTCGAAGTTGAGTGAGTCGGACTCGAACACCGGATCGACCGACCGCACCAGGTTCCCGGCGCCGTCGTTCTTCATCAAGTAAATGTCCGAGTACAGCCCGTCGGCCTCGACCACGGCAAGCGCGTCGTCGAATCCGTCGCCGTTGAAGTCGCCGGCGACCAGCTCACTGTGGGTTTCGCGGACCGTACCGTCGGCGAGGGCTTTGATCTGCTGGTCGTCGAAGACGCCGGTGTTCACGTTGAGATTGTCGATCGCGCCCGGCCAGTAATCGGCCACGGCGTCGCGGTGCAGTACCGATCCGACCCTGAGCGGACCGGTGGCCGACCAGAGCTTGAACCCGGTCTTCTGCCCGGCGGGCAGGCCGTTGACGTAGATCGAGGCGGTCCCGGTCGAGGCCTCGTATGTAACCGCAAGGTGCGTCCACTGGCCCATCTGCACAGGCGTATCGGCGTCGAGCTCGGTCCAGGTGTACCCGCTGGCGACGTCTGCGCTGGCGGCACGGAACGACCACTTGTCGCGGGCGCTGAGGTATCCGAGATAAAACCCGCCGTTGTGAGCTCCGTCTTGGCTGATCACGTTCGCGGTGGTGCCGTCGCGGTCGAGTCGCACCCAGGCGCCGACAGTGAAGTCCCCGCTGGTGGTGAGGACCGGCCCGTCTGTGGTCGCGGTCGCGTTGCTGCCGTTGAGTTGAGCGGCGGAGCCTTGGAAGCCCTCGACTAGATCGATTGCACCCGAGCCGGTCAGGTCATTGCCTCCGCCCGAAATGTCAGAGAACTTGACAGATTGAGACTCGAAGTCCCAGCTGCCTTCGGCGTGCTGACCGAGCCGCTGGATCTCGCCGATCTGGACTTCCCGGTCCCAGACCTTGACGTCGTCTACGTCACCGGCGAAATAGGTGCCCTTCTTGCCTCCCCAGAGGTCACGTCCGAGGGCGAACCCCTTCGTCGACCGCCACTCGTCGCCGAACGCCGCGGTGTTCTGGAGCTGCCCGTCGACGTAGAGCTTGAGTTTCTGGTCTGCGAATGAGAAGGCTCCCGTGACGTGGTACCAGACGCCCGCTTCGGCGGTGATGTTCGAACCTGCCGACACCGCCAGCAGGCCCGAGGCCGTCGAGTCCTGGTTCGAGGCCACCATCAGGAACTTGTGGCTCTCGCCGTCGTACTTGAGCATGAACGCCGAGTTGACGAGGCCATCCTGCGACGCGATAGTGTAGTCCACATCGGTCTGGTGAATCCTCACCCACGCGGACACGGTGTACGACGAGTTCGTCGGGATCACCGGTGCAGTGGTCGCCGCCTGGTCGTCGCCGTCGAAGGTGAGGTACCGCAGATGGTCGTCGGCGGCGTCGGCGGGAGTCCCGCCGGTCCACGTGCCGTTCGTGAGCGTCAGCGGCCAGGACGCGTCGGTGGGGTAGCCGGGGTAGTTCGTGTCCGCGGCCGTCGTGCCCTCGGTCTCATCGAGCTTCCAGTGCGCGACCGGTGACCCGTTCGGGTTGACACTGAAGGTGTACGTGGTCTTGCTCGAGACGTTCCCGTGCTGGTCGTACGCCCAGACGCTCAGGTTCTGTGTGCCGCTGACGGTCGGGTCGAGCGCGATCGTCGCCGCTGCGCCCAATGTCGAGACCGGAGCGGTGTTGTCCCCGTAGGCGTCCTGCATGCTCCAGGAGTATCCGGCGGTGTCCGCTGAGGTCGAGTCGATCGTGAACCGGCCGGTCTTGCCGACGGCTCCGTATTGCTTGCCGTCGGCCGGATAGTCAGTGGAGACGACTGTCGGTTTGACCGGAGGCGTCGTGTCGATGAGCACGGTGCAGCCGCCTGCACTCGCGCCCGTAGCACGGCTGTCTTTGGCGGCCACCGTGGCCGTGTACGTCTGGCCCGTCACGTCGGACGCCTTCACGGTCCAGGTGGCCCTCGACGCGTCGGCGCCGGAAGAGTTCCAGGCCTTCGTGGTTCCCGAGACCTGGTCCTTCCAACTCAGGACGCCGTCCATGTTGTCGCCCTCGTCGTCGGAGAGCTTCGCGGTCACGGTCCACGAGGTGCCCGCGCCGAGTTTCACGGTCTTCCCTGGGGCGCAGGACTGCCCGTCGATCGTGAACGAGCCGGGCTTGTTCGGAGCGGTGTTGTACTTGACGCTCAGGTAGAAGCCGGTGTGGCCGTCGCCGACCTTCTCAGGTCCGAAGCGGCGGAAGCTCGGGCACTGGTCGCCGCAGGACTCCGACGAGGATCTCAGGCCGAACTGGATCTTCCTGTCGCTGGAGTTCGCGACGTCCTGGACGTAGTCCGTAACGTCCGTCCACAGTTGACGCGGTGCGCCGCAGCCGGAGGCGATGCCCTCGTCGCGGGACGCGATCTTGGCGCCCCAGCTGCCCTGGTCGTTCCAGGTCCAGTTCTTCAGGTTTCCCGCGTCGAGCTCGTGGAGGTCGGCGGTGGCCGAGATCCCGTCGCACGAGCGCATCCACGAGTACGTCATGGTCATGCGCAGGTTCGCGTCGATGATGTCCTTGCCGCGGAACTTCGACGTGTTGAACTCGAACGCCAGACGCCAGGTCTGCTCCATCGAGCCGTCGGCCTTGTGCGCACGGCCGAGGCGCGCGGTCCCGTTGGGGTCCCGCTCGAACGATCCGCCGTTGTAGTAGCTGCGGTTGCGGTACGACGAGTAGTCCGAGACCATCGCCCACGCGCTCGAATCGAGCTTCACGACCTCCGGGTCGATCCGGATCGGGTAGACCGCCGCCGGATCCGCGAGCATGGCCGGGTCGGGGGCGAGGGTGAGCACGCCGTCGGCGAACGCCGCCCCGACAGTCGCGCTCATCGAATAGGTCGAGGGGGACCAGCCGTCGCTGACGGCGTCGCCGACCCCTTCGTCGGGGACGGTCGAGTCCCACATCAGGGGCGTCGGACCGCCGAAGACCACATTGCCCTCGTAGTCGCTGATCTCAAGTGCCCCAGTGGTTCCCACCGCGGCCGTGAAGCCGTCGAGCACGAGTCCGAGCTCGATGCTCGCCACTTCCGCGGAGGCGGCGGCCTCGGGGGTCTTCACCTCGAAGACCTTCGCGAAGCCGGTGTTCGTCGCGCGCACCTTCAGGTCCACGCCGGGGAGGACCTCGGCGTACACCGCGGTGTCACCGGTGACCGTCGGCACCGGGAGCGCCTCGTGCCAGGTGTAGGTCACGGTGCGGCCGTGGACGTCAGTGATGGTGACCAGGTCGCTGGTTCCGCCGGCGGACAGTTCGATGCCGAGGTCGGAGTTCGCCGGCACGTAGGCGCCCGCCCCCGAGTCGACGAGCGTGTTGTCGATCTCGGCCCAGGTGCCGTCGTCGGTCTGCGCCTGGTACGGCTCCAGCGCGATCTCTTCGACGAACGTCCCGTCAGGGGCGGCGAACACCTCTGACGAAGCGCTTGCGAGCGAGTCGATCTCGACGTTCGCGCCGGTCGCGGCGGCTTCGGTGACGGCGTCCGAGATCTCGGTGTCGGTCCCGGTCTCCGATGAGTCCGACCCGGGGGGAACGCCTTCCGCGGGGGTCTCCTGCGCGAGCACAGGCGGCGGGGTGATGAAGGCCGACAACGCAGCTGCGCCCGCGGCCAAGGCCGTCAGGCGCAGCGCGATCGGTCTGCGGGGTATGGATCGCAAGGGGGGCTCCCTATTCGATTGGTTCGGGGTCGCCGGGGCCCGGTGCGAGCACGCGGCTGCGGAGAGTATGCCAGGGACAGTTGTCAGAGGACAGTCCATGTCCCACCAAATGGGCGCAAGTACGGACTCGTCGAGAAGGGGTTGATTGTTCTGTGAGGACTCTGCTACAGTCCCGTCCGAAACAACTTCATGTACCCCTCCAGGAGCCCCTGTGGACGACGCCCCCCGTACGCCCGAGCCCAAGCGCCCCAACGACAAGGCTAGATCGAAGCGCCCCACGATAGTGGACGTCGTCGACATGCCCTGGCGAGTATCGCGAAAGACCCTGGTCAAGCGCGGCATCACGTTCGCCGGCATCACGGCGCTTACCGCTGGGTTCCTCATGTGGGTGGGGGTTTGGGAACCCGAGTACCGTCCTGATGAGATAGATCAGGAATTGTCCGTTCCCGGTGAGAACTTCACACCCGAAGACGTCGAACTGCCTGAAGACGCCTCCGAGAACAGCGTTCTCGAAGGCGACCAAGAGGTCGCGTTCCCGGCACTGACATCCGTAGACGTCGATCTCCCGCCCGGCGAGCGGGTCGAGATCGCCGAACTCGGCGTCACAATCCGTGGCGTCGGCGCTAACGCTCCGTCGAGTGTACGCGTCGAACTCGGGGCCGCCTCGGCCGCCGACGGCCTCCGATGGAACCTCGAACGCACCGACGGCTCCGCCGAACCCGGCACCGTCGAAGCCGTCTTCGACTACAGCGCCTACCGGAATGCGGGCGGCGCCGACTGGGACGACCGGCTCAAGGCCTACAACGCGTCCGGCGCCGAGATCCCCTCCACCCACAACGGCATCGACGGGACGCTCACCACCGAGATCGCCCTCGAACCCACGGGAACCGGCGGCGGCTACGTCCCGACTACTGCGACCGGCACCGAAGGCGGCCACGCCCAGGGCTCGTCCACCGCGGCCGTCACCCTCGCCGCCTCCGCTTCCGGCGACAACGGCACCTTCGCCGCGACCAGCCTCGCACCGTCCTCAACCTGGTCCGCCGGGAATCCCACCGGCGACTTCGCCTGGTCGTACCCGATCGACGCCCCGTCCTCCGTCGGCGGCCTCGATCCCTCCATCGCCCTCGCGTACTCGTCCTCGGCCGTCGACGGCCGAAACGAGTCCACGAACAACCAGCCCTCCACTATCGGCGAAGGCTTCTCGTTCGACCCCGGGTACATCGAGCGGAACTACACGTCCTGCCAGATGGACGATGAAGACGACGCCAACAACCCCGCCGAAGCCGAAACCGGCGGCGACCAGTGCTGGGCCACCGACAACGCCGTCCTCTCCCTCAACGGCTCCGGCGGCGAGCTCGTCCGCGACGACGACACCGGCAAGTGGAAGATCAAGAACGACGACGCTTCCCGCGTGGAAAAGCTCTCCGGCGCGAACAACGGCGACGACAACGGCGAGTACTGGAAGGTCACCACCGGCGCCGGCGTCCAGTACTTCTTCGGGCTCAACCGCCTGCCCGGCTACGGCACCGGCAAGTCCGAGACCCAGTCGACCTCCACCGTCCCGGTCTTCGGGAACCACCCCGACGAGCCCTGCCACGCGACCTCCTTCGCGGACTCCTGGTGCGACCAGGCCTGGCGCTGGCGCCTCGACTGGGTCGTCGACACCCACGGCAACGCGATGGCGTACTTCTACGAGGGCGAGACCAACCACTACCTGCTCAACCTCGACGCCGACCAGCCGGTCGACTACGACCGCGGCGCGAACCTGGCCCGCATCGACTACGGCCTCCGCTCCGGCGACGCCTACACCGGCGCCGTCAACCGTGTCGTCTTCGACCTCGCCGACCGCTGCCTCGCTGGATCGACCTGCGACTACGACCACCCCGAGAACTGGCCCGACGTCCCGCTCGACCAGTACTGCGACGGCACCGTCGCCGACTGCGAAGGCATCTACTCGCCGACGTTCTTCACCGACCAGCGGCTCGCGTCCATCACCACCCAGGTCTACACCGGAGGGACCTGGAAGGGCGTCGACCAGTGGGGCCTCGCGCAGTCATGGCCCGACCCCGGCGACTCGACCCGCGCCGGCCTCTGGCTCGACGGGATCACCCGTACCGGCCTCGCGGGCACGACGCCGATTGCGCTGCCGCAGGTCACGTTCGACGGGATTCAGCTCTACAACCGCGTCCAGAAGACCCTGGACACGAAGGCTCCGATGAACTGGTTCCGGATCTCCGCGATCCGCAACGGCACCGGCGGCGTCACCACCGTCAACTACACCGACACCGAATGCGACGCCAAGGCCGGCGTCATGCCGTCGTCCCCTCAGGACAACGACATGCGGTGCATGCCGGTCGTCACCAAGCTCGCCGAGGACAACAACGGCGTCACCGAGTACGACTGGTACCACAAATACGTCGTCACCGAGGTCGCCGAGATCGACACCACCGGCGGCTCGCCGCCGGTCACGACCGCGTACGAGTACATCGGCAAGCCCGCCTGGCGCTACGCCGACGACGACGGCCTGACCGACAAGGAGTACAAGACCTGGTCGGACTACCGCGGTTACTCAGGCCTGCGGACGATCACCGGCGACGGCTCCGACGACAAGTTCGTCAGCGAGACCACCTACTTCCGCGGACTCGACGGCCAGAAGCTCCCCGACGGCACGACCACCTCGGTCAAGGTCGACGGGATCACCGACCACGACGAGTTCGCCGGACGCCCCCGCACCGAGACGACGTTCCTCGACGGCGCGCCGATCTCCAAGACCGTCACCACGCCTTGGCGTTCCGAGCCCACCGCGACCCGCGTTCGCGACTGGGGCACGGTGTACGCCCGCCACACCGGGACCAGTGTCGTGGCCTCGTCGTCCGTCCTGTCCGACGGGACTTGGCGAACGGTCACCGCGACGACCAAGTACGACTCGTACGGCATGGCCATCTCGACCGAGTCCTCGGGCGTGACCGGCGTCGACGGCGACGAGCAGTGCGTCAAGATCACTTACGCTCGCAACACGACCGCCTGGATCGTGAACCTGCCTGTGCGGACACAGACCCTTTCGGCGAAGTGCGCGGCGACGCCGTCGCTCCCTGGGGACCTCATCTCGGACGAACGCGTCTACTACGACTACGCGACGACGCACACGACGGCCCCGACCAAGGGCGACATCACCAAGACGGAGACCGCGAAGGACTACGCGAGCGGCGCGCCGGTCTACCTGACCACGGGATCGATCACGGTCGACCAGTACGGTCGCGGCGTGACGTCGACCGATGTGGACGGCAACGTCACGACGACGGCCTATACGCCCACCACCGGCGGGCCCGTGACCGGTGTGACCACGACGAACCCGCTCGGACACCAGAACACCCAGACTCTGGATCCCCTGCGCGCCAACGTTCTTCAGGCGACCGACGCCAACCAGAACCTGACCGAGATGCAGTACGACGCGCTCGGCAGGCTCGTCGCCGGCTGGACGCCCGACCGGACGAAGGCCGACGGGTACGAACCGTCAGCGAAGTTCGAGTACCTGCTGCGGAACGACGAGGCCTCGGCCACCGTCACCCACGGCATCAACGCGAACAGCACCTACACCACGACGATCGAGCTGTTCGACGGTCTCATGCGCTCGCGCCAGACCCAGATCCCCGCGCCCGACGGCGGCCGGATCATCACCGACACCGTCTACGACACGCACGGGCTCGTCCACAAGCAGTACGGCGCCTACTACAACGACCAGGCGCCGTCCACCTCGCAGTTCACGGCCTCGGACAACGACATCCCGGGCATGACCGCGTACGAGTACGACACCGCCGGACGGGTGACCGCTGAGGTTTTCCTGCAGCACGGGATCGAGCAGTACCGCACCAAGACGCTGTACGACGGTGAGGAAGTCACCGTCATCGACCCGGACGGCCGCGCGGCCACCTCGGTCGTCGACGAGAGCGGCAACACCGTGGAGGTGCGGAACCTCCACACGTCCGACCCTGCGGGCGCCTACGACTCGATCACGTACGAGTACGACCATGCCGACCGGCTGCGCGCGATGACCGACACCGGCGGCAACGAGTGGACGTACGAGTACGACCTCCTGGGCCGCCAGACCGCGGTGAACGACCCCGACACCGGCCGCACCGAGACGACCTACTACGACAACGGCCTCACCGAATCGGTGACCAAACCGGTGACCGCCTCGACCGAGCAGAGCATCTGGTACGAGTACGACGAGCTCGGCCGCGTCCTGTACGTCATGAAGGACGCCTTCGACGGCCCGCTCATGGAGGCCTACGAATACGACCTCTTCGGCCTCGGTCTTCCTGCGACGACCTCCTCCTGGGACGAGGACGACAACCTCTACAAGACCCGCGTGCTCGGTTATGACGCCGCGAGTCGTCCTGTCGGCGTGCGGTACACGCTCGACGGGAGCTTCGGTGCGCTCGATCGCTCGTTCGACTTCCGGTACACCTACAACAGGGACGGCTCGGTCGCCCAGGTGACCTACCCGGCCGCGGGCGGGCTGGCCGCGGAAGAAGTGGTGACCACCTACTCCGATCTCGGTCTGCCGCAGACGACCTACTCGCCGAGGCAGTGGTACGTCTCCGACTCGACCTACACGAAGTACGCCGAGATCGCGCAGATGACGATGGACCCGGACGGCCCGAACGTGTCGGAGGCACCGGTCGCCTGGCAGGCCTTCACCTATGAAGACGGCACACGGCGCATGACCGGGTCGAGCTTCGAGATCTCCACCGGTCCCGACCATGTGATCTCGGACCTGACATACGAGTACACCGACGGCGGTCTGATCACCTCGATCGACAACCAGTCGAACCTCGGCGCGGACACGCAGTGCTTCGCCTACGACTACCTGAAGCGCATCACCGACGCGTGGACCGGCGCGACTCCGGCAGTCTGCGACGCGGAGCCGACCAGCACGAGCCAGGTCGGCGGAGCGGCGCCGTACTGGCAGTCCTGGACGTTCGACGACTCGGGCAACCGCAGCAGCCAGGTTGACCACCTGGCCGCGGAGAGCGTGGGTTACAAGTACGAAGGGGCGCAACCGCACACCCTCACGTCAGCGACGATCGCGAACAGCTCGGGATCGAAGACCCTCTCGTACGCGTACGACTCTGCGGGGAACACGACCTCCCGTCCCGACGCGAACGGTGCCGCCCAGACGCTGACGTGGTCACCTGAGGGCGAACTTGAAACGAGTTCTACCGCCGGCAAGACCACTGATTACGACTACACCGCCGACGGCAGTCGGATCTCCAGGACCGATCCGGACGGCACCATGACGGTGTTCCTCCCGGGCATGGAGGTCGTCAAGGCCGCGGACGGGACGCTCAGCGCGTCGCGCTACTACGCGCACGGCGGCAGTCAAGTGGCGATCCGTACCAACGACGACAATCTGTCGTGGCTCGGCGCCGACCTCCAGGGCACCTCGACCGCCGCGGTCGACATGGATTCGCACGCGGTTCAGGTCCGCTACTTCGACATTTACGGCAACGAGCGGGGAACGCCGGCCGAGTCCTGGGTCGATGAGCGCGGATTCCTCGGCGCGCCTGAGGACCCCTCCGGCCTGACCCACCTGGGCGCCAGAGAGTACGACCCGTTGCTGGGACGCTTCATATCCGCGGACCCGGTGCTCAATCCGACCGACTCGCAGCAGATGGGCGGGTACTCCTACGCGAACCACTCGCCTGTATCCTTCTCCGACCCTTCTGGACTCGCCCCGGGGCACAACAGCAACGGCTCCTGCATCGACGGCGACTGCTCGTACTACCAGAACGACAAGGATCTGCGCAGCAAGGAGGACTGCCAGAAGTACGCGGGGACCTCGGCGGCGTGCGGCGCCGGCAAAGGCACCGGCGCGGTCACCGACGAACAACGGGCGAAGGCCGACGCGGAACGCGACGTCGACGAGGACCTGCAGCAGGACGCCGATGCGGCGCAGGACATCCTGAACATCTCCATCGTCGATGTGGTCATCGATGTCGGCGCGGAAATCCTGCTCGACCTGATCGGCGTCAACGACATCATGTCGTGCGTCGGAGCGGGCGACATGATGTCCTGCGCCTCGCTGCTCATGGACCTGATCCCATGGGCGAAGGTCGCGAAGCTTGCCGGGAAGCTCTTTAAGGCCGCCAAGAAGATCTACAAGGCGGTCACGGCATTCCAGGAGAAACTGTCCTGGGCGCGCAGCACGATGAAGCGCTACAACGATGCCGTCGAGGAGGCCACCGAGCGCGCCCGCAAGCGGCTGGAGGCTGGCGGTACGAGCGATGCGCCCTCATCATGCATCGGCAACTCCTTCACCGCTGAAACCAGAGTGGTGATGGCCGACGGATCGACCAAACCCATCAGCGAGGTCGAGCCCGGCGACAAGGTGCTCGCTACCGACGAGGAGACCGGCGAGACCGCCGCCCGCGAGGTCATCACCGGCATCGAGGGCACCGGCGCCCGCATCCTGGTCGACATCAGCGTCGACACCGACGGCGACGGCAAGGCCGACTCCACCGTCACTGCGACGGACGGCCACCCGATCTGGGCCGCAGACGAGGCCGACTTCGCTGAGAACCCCGAGTCGGCGATGCCCGGCCAGTGGCTCGACGCCGTCGATCTGAAGTCCGGCCAATTCCTCCGGACCAGCGCCGGAACCTGGACCCAGATCACGGCGATCGAAGTCCACGCCTCCTTCACCACCGTCTACAACCTCACGGTCGAAGAAGACCACACCTTCTCCGTAGCAACCGGAGACAGCAACTTCCTCACCCACAACTGCGGACTCCAAGAGTTTGCAGACAGCCAAAGAGAGGTCGGCGGTACCAAATTCGCCTCGGAGTACACTTCCCCTTCGGGCGAGACTTACCTCAGCACCAATCGCCACGGAACCAGTGCAGAAATTGAGGCTATGCCCGAGTTGCAGGATGCGGTTGAGGCGGCGGGGCATCACGGTGGTTGTGCTGAGGTCGGGTGCCTTATTCAGGCATACAAGCGCGAAGGTGTCGGCGCGATTACCGGAGGCACGATGCAGACCATCAACGTCCGCAATCCGATGTCCTCTCGCAGTGGCGAGCATGGCTCGCCCGCGAGTCCATGTGGAAGATGTAATCGATTGTTGACTGCCTTGAATATTAGCTGGGGGTAGGTCGAATATGCACGCGGAAACTTTTAGTCGACAAACGCTGGATGTTTTGGCTCGATCGGGTTGGAGTGTGAACCGTCAATTTGATATAGATCGATGGGTGGAGGAACTACGCCTTCAGGGCTATGATCTATCTCAGGTTGCTGACTCGGCTCTTCGCTCGTTTGGTGGGCTCGAGATCATGCCGAGCAACGAGTTCGGTCCGAATTTCAGTAATGATGCGCCGCTTATCGTTGATCCGATCTTGGCGGGATCTGGTCATCGTGTGCTTGCCGAAGAACTGGAAAGGGAGCTTGGGGGATCATGGTATCCCTTCGCGGAATGGCTGAGCGGTTCCAGCGTTTTTATTCGTGGAGATGGATGGACGGTTGCAACCGGACTGGAGTGGATATGGGAGCTCGGTACTTCCCTCGAAAGTGCCATTGAGTTTGCCGTGCGAGCACACAGGCCGCTGGTCTGCCTGAGGGTGCTCCGGCCTGGGGCAAAGCCCTGGCCATCGACTTCATAGAGGGAACAGGGCGCCAGGCCGAAGCACGGACGACTCAGGGACGATTCATTGGGCGGGGTCGCGGTTCCAGGTCCAGGCGTAGTTCGTGTCCTCCACGTCGATGGCGGGCTGGCAGAGTTCGAGAGGGCGGAAGGTGTCGACCATGACGGCGAGTTCGTCGAAGTAGTCGGCGCCGATCGAGCGCTCGGGGGCGCCGGGCTGGGGGCCGTGGGTGAAGCCGGACGGGTGCAAGGAGATGGAGCCCTGCTCGATGCCGGACCCGCGGCGGGCCTCGTAGTTGCCGCCGCAGTAGAACATCACCTCGTCGGAGTCGACGTTGTGGTGGTTGTAGGGCACCGGGATCGCGTCCGGGTGGTAGTCCACCTTGCGCGGCACGAAGTTGCAGATGACGAAGTTCGGGCCCTGGAAGACCTGGTGCGCGGGCGGGGGCTGGTGGATGCGGCCGGTGATCGGCTCGAAGTCGTGGATCGAGAAGACCCACGGGTAGAGGCAGCCGTCCCAGCCGACCACGTCGAACGGGTGGTGGGCGTACGTGAACTTCGTCCAGAGCGTCGCCGAGCCGCGGCCGCGGTGCTGGACGTAGACGTCGACGTCTTCGCCTTCGACCAGGAGGGGTTCCTCCGGGCTTCGCAAGTCGCGTTCGCAGTAGGGGGAGTGTTCGAGGAATTGGCCCCGGACGCTCAGATAGCGCTTCGGCGGGGTGATGTGGCCCGTCGACTCGACCACCAGAGTGCGGAGGGCTTCCGGGCCAGTAGGGACGACCCGGTAGATCGTGGACATCGGCATGATCAGGTAGTCGCCCTGGCCGATGTCGATGGCGCCGAACGAGGTCTCGACGCGCGCCGCGCCGGCCTCGACGTAGATGCACTCATCGCCGATCGCGTTGCGGTACAGGGGGGACGGATCGGTCGCGACCGCGTACGAGATGCGGCAGTCCGCATTGGACAGCAAATGGTTGCGGCCGAAGATCGCGTCGCCGGGGCCGCCGTTGAGCTTGTGGGTGCGGAAGTGCCGGGGCTTGAGGGGGTGGTTCGCGACCGGCTCGGCCTTCTCGGGCCGGTGCTCGGTGCTGGAGGAGATCGCGGTCGGCCGGAAGCGGTGGTAGAGCAGCGAGGAGTCCGAGGAGAACCCCTCCTGGCCCATCAGCTCCTCGGAGTACAGGCTCCCGTCGTCCTGGCGGAACTGCGTGTGTCGCTTGTCGGGGATCTGCCCGACGGAACGGTAGAACGGCACGTCGACTCCTTTGTCGGTACGCGTCGGCGGGCGAGGGTGACGCCCGCTCGGCGGCGGTTATGCCCTGAGGATAACCTTCCGGCCGTTCGATTTCGAGTGGTCCGCGCGCACCCGCGCGTGGACCGGGCCCGTTCGCGCACGAGCTGCGCGGAGCGCTGGACCGGAGCCGCACCGAAGCCCTAGGCTCGGCTCATGGTTGGACCGATACCCGCGATGCTGCGGGGCCTGATCGACGACGCGGCGCTCTTCCCACCAGGCAGCGCGCCCATGGAAACGGCCGTCCCCGCCCACCGCGGGTACCGCCAGTCCTGGTACGAGGCCATGATCGGCCCGCTCTTGGTACCGCAGTCCCGGCTCGCCGAGCTCAGTGAGCACCTGGGACGCGGCCCGCTGCGCATCGGCGTCATCGTCGACGGCGAGCTCGAACGGGTCGCCGCTGACGTGTCCGCACTCCCGCCGCAGGTCGAGGTCCTGCACTACGAGTCGCGGCACGCGCTCGAACACCTCACCGCGCACGCGCCCGCCTGGGGCAAACCCGTCTACGCCGAACTGCCCTTCGGCGACGACGCCCTCGACGCCGTGCGGCCCACCGGGTTCACCCCGAAGTTCCGCACAGGCGGACTCGCCGCCGAGTTCTTCCCCGCGCCCGAGACCCTGGCCGCCGCGATCGCCGGCTGCCGCCTCCGCGGGCTCCAGTTCAAGCTCACGGCAGGGCTCCACCAGGCCGTCCGCCACCGCGACCCCGCCACCGGCTTCGACCACCACGGCTTCCTGAACGTCCTGGTCGCGGCCGCCGACGCCTCCGACGGCGCACTGACCGCCGACCTCGCCGCGACCCTCGCCTCCACCGACACCGCCGATCTCGCCGAACGCGCCCGCCGCGTCCTGCAGCGTCCCCGCGCCCTCTGGACCGGCTACGGCTCCTGCAGCATCGACGAACCGCTCAGCGACCTCACCGAACTGGGACTCCTGCACCGAGGGACCTCGAACAAAAGGGACACCGTATGACCGCCACCAGCTGGGTCGAGGGCGCCGACCTCGGCCCCTTCGGCCTCGACCACCTCCCGTACGGCGTCTTCTCCACCGCCAAGGACCCCGGCCCCCGCATCGGCGTCCGCATCGGCGACCAGGTCCTCGACCTGCGCGCCCTCGCCACCGGCACGTTCTTCCTGCCCTGGATCCGCCCCGCGTTCCACGAGCACGACCTGAACGGCTTCATGGCCATGGGCCCGCCCGCGTGGCGCCTCGTCCGCCACCAGCTCACCGAACTGCTCAGCGACCGCCGCTTCCAGGACCAGTCCGCGACCCTCCTCACCCCGGTCGCCAAGGCCCGCATGCACCTCCCGTTCGCCGTGTCGGACTATGTGGACTTCTACGCCTCCGAGGACCACGCGACGAACCTCGGCCGGCTCTTCCGTCCCGACGCCGAACCTTTGCTGCCCAACTGGAAGCACCTCCCGGTCGGCTACCACGGCCGCGCCGGCACGGTCGTTCCCTCCGGCACCCCGATCATCCGCCCGCGCGGGCAGCGCAAGGCCAAGGACGGCCCGCTCGAATTCGGCCCGAGTGTGCGCCTTGACATCGAGACCGAGGTGGGCTTCGTCGTCGGCGTCGGCACCGAACTCGGCACCCCGGTCAGCCCGGACGACTTCACCGAGCACGTCTTCGGCGCGGTCCTCGTCAACGACTGGTCCGCCCGCGACATCCAGGCCTGGGAGTACGTCCCGCTCGGGCCGTTCCTCGGCAAGTCCTTCGCAACCTCGATCGGGCACTGGGTCACGCCCCTCGACGCGCTGGCGGGCGCGAAGACCGCTGCACCCGTGCAGGACCCGGCCCCGCTCGGGTACCTGCAGGAGGCCGAGCGGTTCGGGTACGACCTGGCGATGTCCGTGCGCTGGAACGGGACCGAGGTCTCGCGGCCGCCGTTCGGCGGCATGTACTGGACCCCGGCGCAGATGCTCGCGCACATGACCGTGAACGGCGCTTCGCTGCGCACGGGGGATCTGTACGCGTCCGGGACGGTCTCGGGTCCGGAGCCGGACCAGCGCGGCTCGTTCCTCGAACTCACTTGGGGAGGGAAGGACCCGGTCAACCTCGGCGAGGGCGAGACGCGCGCATTCCTGGAGGACGGCGACACGGTCGTCATCAACGCGACCGCCCGCAGCGTGAACGGCGGCCAGATCGGCCTGGGCGAGGTGAGCGGGACGATCCTGCCCGCACTCAGCTGAGGTCCGCGGCCTGCTTGACGAGCGGGAGGGTCCGGTACGGGATCTGCTCGGCCAGCGCGATCACGGTCGTCGCCCGCTGGACCCCCTCGCTCGCCAGCACCCGGTCGATCACGCCCTGCAGCTCGGCGTTCGTGCGCGCCACGATCCGGCACAGCATGTCGCCCTGCCCCGTCACCGTATGCGCCTCAAGCACTTCCGGAATCCTCGCGAGCCGCTGCGCCATGTGCTCGTGCCCGACGGCCTGCCGCAGCTCCAACGTCACGAACGCCGTCACCGGATACCCGAGCGCCGCGGGCTCGACCCTCGGCCCGAAGTCCCGCACCACCGCGCGCTCGGTCAGCTTGTCGAGCCGCGCCTGCACCGTCCCGCGCGCCACCCCCAGCCTCCGCGAGCACTCCAGCACGCCGATCCGCGGCTCCGCCTCGAGAAGCTCGATGAGTCTCGCGTCGAGCGCATCGATCCCTGCTTCGTTAGTCATATTGACCAGTGTATGGGCCAGACATCTGGTAGATCTGTGCAAGATGACCATCAGGAAACTCACTGCTTGCCCAGTCCCAGGATCTGAACAATGATCAAGTCGACCGCCCATCCCGGCGATGCTTGCGAGCCGGAAATGAGCACCGAGGACGAGGAGGCCGCCATGGTCGACACTGCCAACCGCTCCACTGATGCCGACCTGGTCGGAGCCGTCGAACACGACATCCGCGAGGACGCCTTCCCGATCAAGGGCTGGGACCACGTCCGCTACTACGTCGGCAACGCCCGCCAGGCCGCCCACTACTACTCCACCGCCTTCGGGATGACGCTCTTCGCCTACCGCGGCCCCGAGCAGGGCTTCCGCGACCACGCCGAATTCGCGCTCAAGTCCGGCGGCGTCGTCTTCGTCCTCGCCGGCGGGGTCACCGCCGACGCCGAGGCGACCAGGCACTACGCCGCGCACGGCGACGGCGTCATCGAGGTCGCCCTCGAAGTGCCCGATGTGGACGACAACTACAAGCACGCGATCGAGCAGGGCGCCATAGCGATCGAGGAGCCCCACGACCTCACCGACGAGCACGGCACAGTCCGCCGCGCCGTCATCGGCACCTACGGCGAGACCCGGAACGTCCTCATCGACCGGTCGAACTACGACGGCCCGTTCCTGCCCGGCTTCGTCGCGGCCGAACCGATGGTCGCGCCGCCGCAGAAGCGCTTCTTCCAGGCCATCGACCACGTCGTGGGCAACGTCGAGCTCGGCAAGATGCGCGAATGGGTCAAGTACTACGAGCGGGTCATGGGCTTCACGAACATCGTCGAGTTCGTCGACGACGCCATCGCCACCGAGTACTCCGCGCTCATGAGCAAGGTCGTCGCGAACGGCAGCCGCAAGATCAAGTTCCCGATCAACGAGCCCGCCGAGGGCAAGAAGAAGTCTCAGATCGACGAGTACCTGGAGTTCTACGGCGGCCCCGGCGTCCAGCACATTGCGCTCGCGACCAGCGACATCCTCGCGGCCGTCGACGCGATGCGCGATCGCGGAGTGGAGTTCCTGGAGGCTCCTGACGCCTACTACGAGGACCCTGAGCTGCGTGAACGCATCGGCGAGGTGCGGGTGCCGATCGAGGAGCTGCAGGCGCGGCGCGTCCTGGTGGACCGCGATGAAGACGGCTATATGCTCCAGATCTTCACCAAGCCGCAACAGGATCGGCCGACAATGTTCTACGAGATCATTGAGCGCCACGGCTCGCTGAGCTTCGGCAAGGGCAACTTCAAGGCCCTGTTCGAGGCCTTGGAGAAGGAGCAGGCCAAGCGCGGCAATCTGTGATCGATCCGGCACTGACGGGGAGCGGATACATGCACGCACCACACGGCCCTGACCTGCACTGCAAGACCTGGCAGGCGGAGGCGGCGTACCGGATGCTCCAGAACAACCTCGATCCTGAGGTGGCCGAGCGCCCCGACGACCTGGTGGTCTACGGCGGGACCGGCAAGGCGGCGCGCAGCCGGGACGACCTGAAGGCGATCCTGCGGACCCTCCTCACGCTTGAGGCGGACGAGACGCTGCTGGTGCAGAGCGGCCGCGCGGTCGGCGTGATGCGCACCCACGAGTGGGCGCCGCGCGTGCTCATCGCCAACTCGAACCTGGTGCCGGACTGGGCCACGTGGCCCGAGTTCCGGCGCCTCGAATCGCTCGGGTTGACGATGTACGGCCAGATGACCGCCGGTTCGTGGATCTACATCGGCACGCAGGGGATCCTGCAGGGCACGTACGAGACGTTCGCGGCGGTCGCGGAGAAACGCTTCGGTGGGAGTCTCAAAGGGACGCTCACGCTGACGGCCGGCTGCGGCGGCATGGGCGGCGCGCAGCCGCTCGCCGTCACGATGAACGAGGGCGTGTGCCTGATCGTCGAGGTCGATCCGGAACGTCTGGAGCGGCGCGTGCGCACCCGCTACCTCGACACGGTCGCGGCCGATCTCGACGACGCCGTCGCACAGGCCTTGGCCGCCAAGCGCAGTGGCGAGGCGAAGTCGATCGGCGTGGTCGGCAACGCCGCCGAGGTCTTCCCCGAGCTGCTGCGCCGGGGCGT
Organism: Glycomyces lechevalierae; assembly: GCF_027622945.1. Lineage (GTDB taxonomy): Bacteria > Actinomycetota > Actinomycetes > Mycobacteriales > Micromonosporaceae > Glycomyces > Glycomyces rutgersensis. The sequence goes on from NZ_JAPZVQ010000003.1 coordinate 204,551, forward strand.
GGAGATCGACATCGTCACCGACCAGACCTCCGCGCACGACCCGCTGTCCTATGTGCCCGCCGGAGTCGACCACGCCGAGGCGGCCGAGCTCGCGCGGGCCGACGCGGACGGTTTCACCGACCGCGCACGGGAGTCCATGGCCTACCACGTGGCCGCCATGGTCGGCTTCCTGGACGCGGGCGCCGAGGTGTTCGACTACGGCAACTCGATCCGCAGCGAGGCCTTCCTCGGGGGCTGCAAGCGCGCCTTCGCGTTCCCCGGTTTCGTCCCCGCGTACATCCGGCCGCTGTTCTGCGAAGGCAAGGGCCCCTTCAGGTGGGTGGCCCTCTCGGGCGACCCGGCGGACATCGCCGCGACCGACCAGGCCGTGCTCGACCTGTTCCCGGAGAACCGCAGCCTGCACCGGTGGATCTCGCTCGCCCGCGAGCGCGTCGCGTTCCAGGGCCTCCCGGCCCGGATCTGCTGGCTCGGGCACGGCGAGCGGGACGTCGCCGGGGTGCGCTTCAACGAAATGGTCGCGGACGGGACCCTCAAGGCCCCCATCGTGATCGGCCGCGACCACCTCGACTGCGGCTCGGTCGCCAGCCCTTACCGCGAGACCGAGGGGATGAAGGACGGCTCGGACGCGATCGCGGACTGGCCGCTGCTCAACGCCCTCGTCAACACCGCGTCGGGCGCGAGCTGGGTCTCGATCCACCACGGCGGCGGGGTCGGCATCGGCCGGTCCATCCACGCCGGGCAGGTCACCGTGGCCGACGGGACGCCGCTCGCGGCCGAAAAACTCGCACGGGTGCTCTTGAACGACCCGGCGATGGGCGTGATCCGGCACGTGGACGCCGGTTACGAGGAGGCCGAGGCGGTGGCGGAGGATCACGGGGTCCGCGTACCGCTCAAGGAGTCCTGAGCCGCGGCCGCAACTGAAACGGGGATTGACATGGACACGGGCGAGTTCCGTCGACTGTGGAATGAGATCGAGCCGATCGGCCGCGCGGCGTCTGCCGGGGGAGAGCCGGGCGGGTACGTGCGGTTCTCCTGGACCGAGCCGGACCTGGACCTCCGTACCTGGTTCCACACCCAGGCGAAGCGGCGCGGCCTGCGCTACGAGGAGGACCGCAACGGCAACCTCTACGCGTGGTGGGACGCGGAGAAGGAGCAGGTCATCGATCCGGACGCGCCGCATCCGCACGGCGCGGTCCTGACCGGCAGCCACTTCGACTCGGTCCCGCACGGCGGCGCGTACGACGGCCCGCTCGGGATCGTCTCGGCGTTCCTGGCCGTCGACCAACTCAAAGCCGACGGTGCGATCCTCAAGCGGCCCATCGGCATCGCCGCGTTCACAGAAGAGGAAGGCGGGCGCTTCGGCGTCCCCTGCCTCGGCTCGCGGCTCATGACCGGCGCGATCGACCCCGGCCGCGCCCGCGCGCTCACCGACCCCGACGGCGTCACGCTCGCCGAGGCCATGAGCGAGGCGGGCGGCGAGCCCGACCTCCTCGGGCCCGATCCCGAACGGCTCGCGCGCCTCGCCGCGTTCATCGAGCTGCACATCGAGCAGGGCCGCGCCCTCGACGGCAGCGAGTCGCCGGTGTCCGTCGCCACCGCGATCTGGCCGCACGGCCGCTGGCGCATGGTCTTCACCGGCACGGCCGACCACGCCGGGACCACGCGCCTGCCCGACCGGCGCGACCCGATGCTGACGTTCGCGTTCGCGGTCCTCGCCGCCCGCAAGGAGGCCCGGATCGCCGGCGGCGTCGCCACGGTCGGCCGCGTAGAGGTGGAGCCGAACGCCACCAACGCGATCGCCTCGACCGTGACCGCGTGGCTCGACGCCCGCGCCCCCGACGAGGCCGTGCTGAGCGAGATCCTGGAAGGCTTCGTGTCCAAAGTGTCCGAACGGGCGGGTCGGGACAGCACCGGCTTCGAGATCAGCCCTGAGTCCGAGACGCCCATCGTCGAGTTCGACGCGTCCCTGCGCGACCGGATCGCCGGGCTCCTCGGCGGCGCCCCGATCCTGCCGACCGCGGCGGGCCACGACGCCGGAGTGCTCTCGGCGCACGTGCCGACCGCGATGCTGTTCGTGCGCAACCCCCACGGCATTTCCCACGCGCCCGGCGAGGCGGCCAGCGACGAGGACTGCGCCGCCGGCGTCGCCGCGCTCGCGGCCGTGCTGCGGGACCTGGCGTGCTGACCTTCTGGGCCGAGCACGCCCTGCTTCCGGGCGGCCCGGCCGAGTCGGTGGCGATCGAGGTCGCCGACGGCCGCATCGCCAAAGTGAGGCCAGGCAGCAAGAAGCGCGGCGATGTGCTTGCGGGCGTGACCCTCCCGGGCTTCGCGAACGCGCACTCGCACGCGTTCCACCGGGCCCTGCGCGGGCGGACTCACACCGGGTCCGGCACGTTCTGGACGTGGCGCGACGGCATGTACGCCCTATCCGAACGGCTCGAACCGGACTCGTACTACCGCCTGGCTCGCGGGGTCTACGCCGAGATGGCGCTCGCGGGGATCACGACTGTGGGGGAGTTCCACTACCTGCACCACTCGCCGGGCGGGCGCCCGTACTCGGACCCGAACGCCATGGGGGAGGCCCTGATCCAGGCCGCCGCCGACGCAGGCATCCGGATCACCCTGCTCGACACTCTTTATCTGGCGGGCGGTTTCGGCCTGCCGCTCGAGCCCGCGCAGCGGCGCTTCGGCGACGGCGGCCTGGAGGCCTGGCTCGACCGCGTCGACAAGCTCAAGCCGCCCGCGCACGCGGTCATCGGCGGCGCGGTGCACTCGGTGCGCGCCGTCCCGGAGGAGGCCATCGCCGCGTTCGCATGCTCGACCGAGGGCCGCCCGGTCCACGTGCACCTCTCCGAACAGCGCTCCGAGAACGAGTCCTGCCGGCTCGAGCACGGCTGCAGCCCAGCCGAACTGCTCGAGCGCTGCGGGCTCCTCGGCCCCGACCTCACCGCCGTCCACGCCACCCACCTCGCCGGTCACGACATCGACCTCCTGCGCCGCTCGGGCACGTCCGCGTGCTTCTGCCCCACGACGGAACGCGACCTCGCCGACGGCCTCGGCCCGGCGCGGGCACTCGCCGAAGCGGGCGTGCGGCTCTCGCTCGGCACCGACTCGAACGCCATTGTGGACATGTTCGAGGAGGCGCGCGCGGTCGAGATGCACGAGCGGCTCGTCAGTGAAGAGCGCGGCCGTTTCACCGCCCAGGAACTGCTCGACGCGATGACCAGGCACGACACCCTCGGCTGGCCTGACGCGGGCCGCATCGAGCCGGGTGCGCGGGCCGACCTGGTCACCGTGGACCTTGGGACGCCGCGCACCGCCGGCATCGATCCTGCCGGAGTCGTCTACGCCGCCACGGCAGCCGACATCACCGACGTGATCGCCGACGGCCGCCGCATCGTCGCAGGTGGAAGGCACCTGCGGGTTGACGCGGGCGCGGAACTCGCAGCCTCGATCGGAGGCCTGTGGGCATGAACGATCCAAATCGCAGCGAACGTGCCGCGCCCCTCTCGTCGCTTCAGCGAACGCCGACCGGCGCCACCGTCGTCCCGACACTTTCGACCGCTTTCCGAAAGGACCGGCGATGAGCCTCCTGATCGACAACATCGGCGAGCTGTTCACCGCTGACCCGACACTCGGCGTCCTGCACGACGCCGCGGTCGTCGCCGATGAAGGGCACATCGTCTGGATCGGCCCGAACACCGCAGCGCCCGAAACCGATGAACGACTCGACGCCGGCGGCCGGGCCGTGATCCCTGGGTTCGTCGACAGCCATGCGCACCTCGTCTTCGCGGGCGACCGCAGCGCCGAGTTCGCCGCGCGCATGAGCGGCGAGCCGTACACCGGCGGCGGGATCCGCACCACCGTCGCCGCGACCCGCGAGGCGAGCGACGAAGGCTTGCGCGCCAACACTTCCCAGCTCACGACCGAGATGCTCGCCCAGGGCACAACCACAGTGGAGATCAAGTCCGGATACGGCCTCACCGTCGCCGACGAAGCCCGGTCGCTGCAGATCGCGAGCGAGTTCACCGCCGAGACCACGTACCTCGGCGCGCACACCGTCCCGTCCGGCGCGGACCCCGACGAGTACACGGCCCTCGCCTGCGGCCCCATGCTCGAAGCCTGTGCGCCGCACGCCAAATGGGCGGACGTGTTCTGCGAGCGCGGCGCCTTCGACGGCGACCAGGCCCGCGCGGTCCTCACCGCGAGCGCGAAAGCCGGTCTGGCCCTGCGCGTCCACGCCAACCAGCTCACCGCCGGGCCCGGCGTCCGCCTCGCCGTCGAGCTCGGCGCGGCCTCCGCCGACCACTGCACGCACCTCACCGCCGCCGACGTGGACGCCCTCGCGAGCGGCGATACGGTCGCGACCCTCCTGCCGGGCGCGGAGTTCTCGACGCGCTCGCCGTATCCGGACGCCCGCCGCCTCATCGACGCGGGCGTGACCGTGGCCCTCGCGACCGACTGCAATCCCGGTTCGTCGTTCACGAGCAGCATGGCGTTCTGCATCGCCCTCGCCGTGCGCGAGATGCGCATGACCCCCGCCGAAGCGCTCACCGCCGCCACCGCGGGCGGAGCGAAGGCACTGCGCCGCAAGGACATCGGCCGCATATCCGTCGGCGCTCGCGCCGATCTGGTCGTGCTCGACGCGCCCAGCCACGTCCATCTGGCCTACCGGCCGGGGACGCCCCTAGTGAAGGCCGTCGTACACGACGGCGACATAGTGCGTTGAGGAGGAGCGATGTCCACAGTCCACATCAAGCCGGCCCCGGTCACCCCTGAGGAGGTGATCGCGGTGGCCCGCGACCGCGCCGAGGTCGTGATCGACGCCGAGGCTCGCGAGGCCATGGCCGCCAGCCGGGCGATCGTGGACGGGATCGAGCGCGAAGGCCGGCCCGTCTACGGCGTCTCGACCGGTTTCGGCGCGCTCGCGAACACCTTCGTCGAGCCCGAGCGTCGCGGCGAGCTGCAGCACGCGCTCATCCGCTCGCACGCGGCCGGCGTCGGCGACCCGATGCCCGACGAGGTCGTGCGCGCCATGATGCTGCTGCGCCTGCGCTCACTCGCCATGGGCCGCTCCGGGGTCCGCCCCGTGATCGCGGACGCGCTCGCCGGACTCCTGAACTCGGACATCACCCCTTGGGTCCCGCGGCACGGCTCGCTCGGCGCGTCGGGCGACCTCGCGCCGCTCGCGCACTGCGCGCTGGTCATGCTCGGCGAAGGCTGGGTCCGCGCGGCCGACGGCACGCGCCTCGAGGCCGGGCCGGTCCTCGAACGCGCGGGGCTCGAGCCGATCACGTTGTCCTCCAAGGAAGGGCTGGCGCTGATCAACGGCACGGACGGGATGCTCGGGATGCTCATCCTGGCCGTCGCGGACCTGCGCCACCTCCTGACGATGGCCGACGTGTGCGCCGCACTGTCCAATGAGGCCATGCTCGGCTCGGACCGCCCGTTCCAGCCCGAGCTGCACGAGATCCGGCCGCAACCGGGCCAGGCGAGGAGCGCCGCGAACATCCACCGGCTGCTGCAGGACTCCGAGGTCATGGACTCCCACCGCAACGACCTCGCGCACGCCGTCCAGGACGCCTACTCGATGCGCTGCGCCCCGCAGGTCGCCGGCGCGGCCCGCGACGTGCTCGCCTACGCGGAGACCGTGGCGGCCCAAGAGCTCCGCTCAGTGGTCGACAACCCGGTGGTCCTCCCGGACGGCCGCGTCGAGTCCACCGGCAACTTCCACGGCGCGCCGCTCGGTTACGCCGCCGACTTCCTCGGCATCGCCGCCGCCGACGTCGGCTCGATCTCCGAACGCCGCGTCGACCGCCTCCTCGACGTGACCCGCAACCGCGGCCTGCCCGCGTTCCTCAGTCCGGACCCGGGCGTGAACTCGGGGCTGATGATCGCCCAGTACACGGCCGCGGGCATCGTCGCGGAGAACCGCCGCCTCGCCGCGCCCGCCTCGGTCGACTCGGTCCCGACCTCCGGCATGCAGGAGGACCACGTCTCGATGGGCTGGGCCGCCGCCTGCAAACTCCGCACGATCCTCGACAACCTCGGCACCCTCCTCGCGGTCGAGATGCTGGCCGCCACGCAGGGCCTGCAGCTCCGCCTGCCGCTCATCCCGTCCCCGGCCGCCCGCGCCGCGACCGCCGCCGTGGCCCCGATCGCCGGCAAGCCCGGCCCGGACCAGTTCCTCGCCCCGGTCATCGAACAGGTCAAACACCTCGTCGAGGGCCCGACCCTGAAGGCCGAGATCGAAACCGCGGTCGGCCCGCTCGAATAGGCCACCGAAAACGGCATACGCCGCATAGGGAACAGAGAAGCCACAGCGCCCCGCTCCCGTTCCGGGAGCCGGGGCGCCGTGCTGTGTAATGGGAGGCCTGTCGACGGGGGAGGGCCGATGTCTGAAACACCAAGCGCCGGAACGGGAGTGCACGAGTACTTCGCGGTACAGGCCGAGGCGCTGCAGCGACTTCGGGAGCCGGTCATGCGCCGCGAACCCGACGCGGTGCACCGCATGCGCGTCGCCACCAGGCGGCTGCGATCGCTGCTGTCGACCTACTCCGGGCTCTACGCCGAGGTGCCGCTCAGGCGGCGGCGACTCCGCTGGCTCGCCACCGAACTCGGGAACGTCCGCGACCTCGAAGTGCTGCGGATCCGGTTCGCGAAGCGCCTCGGCGACGAGCGGCCCGACTGGTTCGCGGCCCTGGAGGAGCAGGAACGCCTCGCCTATGGGCCCTTGATCCAGGCCTGCTCCCGCGAGCGGACCGCCAACCTGCTGGCCGCCGCCAGGGACATGGCCGAGGCCCCGGCTTTCAGCGAGGCCGCCGAGCGGCCCGCCGATGCCGTGCTCGCCCCGATCGTCGAAGCGGCCCGCCGGGACCTGGCGGTGTCCGTGGCGGCCATCGCGACCTCGCCCCACCCGGACGAGGCCCGGCACCAGGCCCGCAACATCGCCAAGCGGACCCGCTACACCGCCGAGGCCGCGACGGCCCTCGGCGAACCCGCCGAGACGGTCGCCGCCGAGGCCAAGCGCCTTCAGAACCTGCTGGGCCGTTGCCAGGACGACGTGGTCGCGATCCGCTACCTCGAAACCCACGCCCCCGATTCCCCGGTCCTCGAACGCGAACACCGGGCCCACGCCAAACACCTCGCCAAGGCACAAGCCGCCCTCGCGGACACCGAGGTGCGCTAGGCGAACGGGTTCAGCAGCCGTGCACCGGTCCGCTGGAAGTCGTTGACGTTGCGGGTCACGAGGACCATGTCGTGGACGATCGCGGTCGCGGCGATGTACGCGTCGATGATCGGCAGCGGATCGGGGTCGTTGAGCTCGCCCCAGACGTTGGCGATCTCCGGCGTGACCGGCAGGACCCGGGATTCGTACGGGACCAGCAGATGGTCGAGCCAGAGCGCGAGCGCTGCGGCCCGTTCGGAGTCCTTGCGACGCAGCCTCGCCAGGCCCTTGCGGAACTCGCCGATGGTCATGACGCTCAAGTGCATCTCGGCGTCGGAGGTCGCGTCGTACCAGCGCATGACGCCGCGATTCGGCTCCGGCCTTCGCAACTCGCTCAGGACGTCGGTGTCGAGCAGGTACCTCACAGGTCGAACCCCAGGTCCTGCTCGCGCGGCAGCTCCGCGCGGAGGTCCGAGGTGTCGGGGAAGTCGTCGAGGAACGGCGGTTCCCGCAGCAGCGCTTTGAAGGAGGGCGCTCCGGCGAGGCGCCGGTAGTCCTCCACGCTCAGGATCACGGCCTCTTCGCGGCCGTGCCGGGTGATGAACTGCGCGCCTTCGGTCTTGGTGGCGCGGACGAGCTCGCTGAAGCGTTTCTTGGCGTCTTGGACCTGCCAGTGCATGGGCCCGCCTCCGCTCATTCCGGAATTCTGACCAGTCTGACTATAATTTAGCACGCTCATGGCCTGCTCACGTGTGAGGCAGCTCTCCGCGCAGCGTTACGGCCCGGCGACAGGTGCCGCCGGGCCGTGCAGGGGTTGACGATGGAAAGGGTTAGAGGCCGGAGAGCTTCTGGCCGGCGCGGATGACGGCCATGCCGAGGCGGTCGCCCGGGCGGCGTCCGAGACGCTCTATGGGGCCGGACACCGAGATCGCGGCGACGACGCGGCCGGTCTTGTCCCGCACGGGAGCTGAGACGCTGACCACACCGGGTTCGCGTTCGGCGACCGACTGCGCGAAGCCGCGGCGGCGGACCTCGGCGAGGGTCTTGGACGAGAAGCGGCACTTGGGCAGGAGCGGCAGGATCCCTTCCGGCGGTTCCCACGCGAGCAGCACCTGCGCGCCCGAGCCGGCCGTCATCGGGAGGCCTGCGCCGACGGGCACCGTGTCGCGCAGCCCGGAGGCGCGCTCGGCGGCGGCCACGCAGACGCGTTCGTCGGCCCGCCTGCGGTACAGCTGGGTCGATTCGCCAGTCTGGTCGCGGAGGAGGTTGAGCACCGGTTCGGCGGCACTGAGGAGGACGTCGGCCGTCGACCCGGCGAGCTCGCCGAGTTTCGGGCCGGGGCGCCAGCGGCCCTCGTGGTCGCGTTGCAGCATCTCGTGGGCTTCGAGGGCCTGTGCGAGCCGGTGGGCCGTTGCCCTGGGCAACCCGGTCTCGTGCACGAGCTCAGCCAGGCTGGCGCCGTTGGTGCAAGCCGTGAGGATGAGCACCGCCTTGTCAAGGACGCCGACTCCGCTGATAGTATTCGTTCTCACGAGCTGAACATTACCTCCCATATTTCGAGAAGTCCAACGACTGGGAACAGAGATGTCACCTACACCACACGAATCCGAGGGAACGGCACCGCGCACCCTCGCGCAGAAGGTCTGGGACGCCCACGTGGTACGCACGGGCGGCCAGCAACCCGATCTGCTCTACATCGACCTGCACCTCCTCCACGAGGTGACCAGCCCCCAGGCCTTCGACGGCCTGCGGCAGGCAGGGCGCAAAGTCCGCCGGACCGATCTCACGATCGCGACCGAGGACCACAACACGCCCACCGACAACCTCTTCACCATCGCGGACCCGACCAGCCGCAAGCAGATCGAGACGCTCCGCGCCAACTGCGAGGAGTTCGGCGTCCGGATCCACTCGCTCGGTGACGAGAACCAGGGCGTCGTCCACGTCGTGGGACCCCAGCTGGGACTCACCCAGCCGGGCATGACCGTGGTGTGCGGCGACTCCCACACCTCGACGCACGGCGCGTTCGGCTCGATCGCGTTCGGCATCGGCACCAGCGAGGTCGAGCACGTGCTCGCCACGCAGACCCTGCCGCAGGCGAAGCCGAAGTACATGGCCGTCACCGTGAACGGCTCGCTGCCCGAAGGCGTCTCGGCGAAGGACCTGATCCTCAAGATCATCTCCATCACCGGCACCGGCGGCGGCAAGGGCCACATCGTCGAGTACCGCGGCCAGGCCATCGAAGAGCTCTCGATGGAAGGCCGCATGACGGTCTGCAACATGTCCATCGAGTGGGGCGCCAAGGCCGGCATGATCGCGCCGGACGAGAAGACCGCCGAGTACGTCAAGGGCCGCGCGCACGCGCCCCAGGGCGAGGACTGGGACGCCGCCGTCGAGTACTGGCAGACCCTCAAGACCGACGAGGGCGCCGTCTTCGACAAGGAGATCGTCATCGACGCGGCCTCGTTGAGCCCGTTCGTCACCTGGGGCACCAACCCCGGGCAGGGCGTCGAGCTCTCCGGCACCGTCCCCGCACCCGAGGACTTCGAGGACCCGATCGCGCGCACCACCGCCGCCGGGGCCCTGGAGTACATGGGCCTCGAGGCCGGCACGCCGATGCGCGAGATCGACGTCGACGTCGTCTTCCTCGGCTCGTGCACCAACGGCCGCATCGAAGACCTGCGCACCGCCGCCGAGGTCATCAAGGGCCGCAAGGTCGCCGAGAGCGTCAACATGATGGTCGTGCCCGGCTCCGCGAAGGTCCGCGAGCAGGCCATCGCCGAAGGCCTCGACAAGGTCTTCATCGAAGCGGGCGCCGACTGGCGCTTCGCCGGCTGTTCGATGTGCCTGGGCATGAATCCGGACCAGCTGACGCCGGGCCAGCGCGCCGCCTCCACCTCGAACCGCAACTTCGAGGGCCGCCAAGGCAAGGGCGGGCGCACGCACCTGGTGAGCCCGGCCGTCGCCGCCGCCACGGCCGTCACCGGCCACCTCGCCAGCCCGGCGGATCTGTAGGAAGGGCAGGGAATCATGGACAAGTTCACGACCCACACCGGCAGCGTCGCGCCGCTGCGACGCTCCAACGTCGACACCGACCAGATCATCCCGGCCGTGTACCTCAAGCGGGTCACCAAGACCGGCTTCGAGGACGGCCTGTTCGCCGAGTGGCGCGAGGACGAGAAGTTCCTCCTCAACCAGCCGGAGTACCGGAACTCGACGATCCTGGTCACCGGCACCGAGTTCGGCACCGGCTCCTCGCGCGAGCACGCCGTCTGGGCCCTGAAGGACTACGGGTTCAAGGCGGTCATCGCCCCGCGCTTCGGAGACATCTTCCGCGGCAACTCCCTCAAGAACGGTCTGTTGACTGTGGAGCTGCCCGAGGCGGCCGTCGAGGAGCTGTGGCTGCGCGCCGAACTCCACCCGGAGTCGGAGGTCACCGTCGACCTCGTGGAGTGCGAAGTCCGTGCGGGGGACCGCACCTGGAGCTTCGAGTTCGACGAGTTCCTGCGCTGGCGCATGATGGAAGGGCTCGACGACGTGGCCCTGACACTGCGCGACGAGGACAAGATCGCGGCGTACGAGTCGAACCGGGACGCTTGGCGGCCTAGGACTCTCCCCGCTCAGGTCTAGTGTCCGGAGCCCGATCCAGTTAGCAATCACGTACGGAGCCGGTGGCGATGCCACCGGCTCCAGGCGTGTTCGGGTCCCTCCCAACGGGGTTGCGAGCGTCGATTTCGGGCACCTGAATAAAAATTCCCTGCGACACAACGGGTCTATTTTCGCGGAAACAGTTGCGTTCGCTTTCGAAACGTCATAACGTGCGCTTAACAAGCTGGTATGGCTTCAAGGACTATCGGGAGGGTAGGACTCGTGAACAAGGCAGAGTTCGTCGAACGGATCGCCGCTCGCACTGGCGACCGGGCCGCTGCGAAAGAAGTCGTGGATGTCGCGATCGACGAGATACAGCGCGCGGTGGTGAAAGGGGAGAAAGTCTCCTTCGCCGGATTCGGCGTCTTCGAGAAGCGCCAACGCGCCGCCCGCATGGCGCGCAACCCGCGCACCGGGGAAGCGGTGAAGGTCAAGAAGACCGTCGTCCCCGCGTTCCGTCCGGGCACCGGCTTCAAGGAGCTCGTGACCGGCAAGCGCAAGGCGGCCAAGTCGGCCACCGCCAAGAAGGCCGCGCCGGCGAAGAAGGCCACCGCGAAGAAGACCACGGCCAAGAAGACGGCTGCGAAGAAGACCACGCGGGCCGCCTCCACGGCGACGCGCTCGACCGCCACGAGCCGCGTGGGGGCCAAGAAGACCGCGGCGAAGAAGACCACGGCCAAGAAGGCCGCGACCGCGAAGAAGGCCGTGCGCAAGACCGCGGCGAAGTCCACCGCGAAGAAGACGGCGGCGAAGAAGACCACGAAGCGCGGACGTAGCTGATGCCGCGGCCCCGAACCGGTTCGGGGCACGGTGAGGCACCCGTCCGACTCGCACGGGGAGAGGGCATTCAGGATCCACCTGAATGCCCTCGTTGCTTTACCCGTGCTTTACCGGCGTCCGCGGCTCAGACGGCAGCGCCGACTAGCGTGCGGCACCGCCGGCGACAGCCTCCGAGAAGTCATTGCCGAACTTCCCCTCTGGATCGACGCGGGCGCGGAGTTTCTCGAAGTCGCCCATTCGCGGATAACGCGAACGGACTTCATCCATTGGTATCGAAAACAATTTGCCCCAATGCGGCCGCGGTGAGAACGGTTCCAAAGCCTCCTCCGCCGCCGACATCACCGGCTCCACCCTCGCGAAGTCACTCACCCAAGTGAAATGCAGGCCCACTGTGTCCCGCCCGAATGCGGGCGAGAGCCACAGGTCGTCGGCCGCCATCGTGCGCACCTCGCAGATCTGCACCACCGAGGCGAGCTCCGGGCCGATCCCCGCCAGCGCCTCGAGCGCCGCGGGCGCGTCCGCCCGGTCGATCAGGAACTCCGACTGCAGCTCGTCGCCCGCGCTGGGCGTGAACTCGGGCTTGAAGTGCGGCAGGCGCTCGTGCCACGGGCCGGTCTGCCCCTGCTGCACCGTGCACGCCTCCGGGTCGACCCCGGGCACTGGGTGCCGCTTGCCGTCCGCGAGCGGCGCGCCGTACCAGTTCGCCTGCGGGAACGGGTGGGTCTGGTCGGCGGTGCGCTGCTTCACCCAGTACTGGAACTGCGGGGACGCGCCCCACGCGGTGAACAGGCTGGTGCTGTAGGCGGCACCGGTGAGCTCGTCGAAGTGCGCGAGCGCCTGGTCGAGGGCGAGGCCGTCGTAGACGTACTGGCGCATCTCGAAGCCCGGCAGGAGGTCCAGGGTCACCGCGTAGACGACGCCCAAGGCGCCCAAGTGGACCACGGAGCCGGGGAAGTCCTCGTCGCCGCGCGAGACGGTGCGCAGTTCCCCGTCGGGGCCGATGAACTCGACGGCCGCCACGGCCGTCGCGAGGTTCCCGTTGCGGTCGCCCGAGCCGTGCGTGCCGGTCGCGATCGAGCCGGCGACGGAGATGTGCGGCAGGGACGCCATGTTGTGCAGGGCGAAGCCGGCGCGGTGCACGGCATCGCTCAACGCGGCGTAGGTGATCCAGCCGGAGGTGCGCACGGTGCCGGTGAGCGCGCTGATCGTGACCTCGGGCTCGATGCCCGCCAGGGAGATCATCGTGGCGTCGGAGGCGGCGATCGTGTTGAACGAGTGGCCCGATCCGAGCACGCGCAGGCGCGGCGCGGCCGCGACGACGGTGCGCGCCTCGGCGAGTGTGGCGGGCGCTTCGAAGCGGCTGGGGGAGAAGCGGACGTTCCCGGCCCAGTTCTGCAGGGCGGTGGGTGCGCTGGCCAAGGCGTTCCTCCTAGACGGTGCTCAACAAAGACCGTGGCTCATTGAAGATCGTTGCGCGACCGGGGACAGGGCGCGGTCGCGCGGGCAACGGTACCGCGAACCGGGGGGAGGGAGCGGCGTGGCGGTCCGAGGGGCGGGACGGCCGCCCGGACCGCCCCGAGTGCGCCCGCCGGTCGATCGAGCACGTGCACTTCGGGTTCGATGGGACCCGCGCGAGCGAGGTGCGGGCCGCTCCATGTGCGGAGCGGCGCATCTCGAACAGCTCGATGCCGCGTTCGATGAGCCCGTGCCAACGGGGCGCGGCTCGCTGCGTGTGCGGAGCGGCGCATCTCGAAACGGCTTGATGCCGGGTTCGTCGAGCCGCCCCGAATCCGGGCATCTGCATGACCGCCGTCACCGCCGGCGCCGAAATGTCGTACCCCCCTGTCAGGGTTGCCACTCGGGGGCCCGAAACACGGCCCTCAGCGGCTCGCTCCGTGCCCGCGAACCGCTTCCCTACAGTCGCTCCACACCAACGAGCTTCTGGCCCGACAGGGACAGCACCCAGGCCTCTCCGGACCTCGTCGAGACATCGGCGGTCTCGACGCCGTCCTCATCCGCGAGGATCGCGACCGTGTCGCTCACGACTTCCGGCTCGGCGCAGACGATCGCCGTCCCGCCGCCGCCCGCGAGCTCCCGGATGCGCGCGCTCGAACGCTCGGGATTGCGTTCGTGCGCTTCGGTGTCGAACGCCGAGTCGCCGCCCAGCCGGCACCGCACCGCCTGCGCGATCGGCTCGACCGTCTGCACGCTCGCCCTGCCCGTAGCGCTGAACGCCCTGTCCGGCTGGTAGAGCGACGCCAGCGCCGCCACCCGCACCGCCTGGTCCTGGCCGCGCGCGCTCAACGGCCGCGTCACGTCCGGCCCGTCCCAGCCCTGCTCGACCTCGGCCGGGGCCACCAGGATCACCGTCGCGGTCACCGCCGGCAGCGCCCCGAACGCCTTGAGCACCTGCTGGTCCCGCGGGCGCGTCAGCGCCTCCCGCGCCTCCGCGAGCGTGATCCAGCGCCGCTCGCCGATCTCCTCGTCGGCGGTGAACGCCGCATCGGGCTTCTCCGTGCGCATCGACCAGTAGTCGACGTACTTCAGCACGTCCCCAGCGGGATTGGGCAGCACGTACGAGGCCCGGCACAGCTTCATCTGCGGGATGACCGGGATCCCGGTCTCCTCCTCGACCTCGCGGCACGCCGCCGTGAGCGGGTGCTCGCCGGGGTCGAGCTTGCCCTTCGGCAGCGACCAGTTCCCGACTTTGGGCCGCCACACGGCGATCACCTCGACGAGGCCGCGCTCGCCGTTGCGCCACAACAGGCCGCCAGCGGCGGCGATCTGCCTCTGCGGCGCCCCGTTCCCGACAGTGTCCTGTTCCACACTCACGCTTCATACGGTACTGGGACTTGCCCAATCGGGGGAAGTCTGCCACTCGCGCGGAGTACGGGCTCCCGCGCGCGTCTAGGCGTGCATCGTGGGGATCCGGACGGCGACGACGCGCCCTTCGGGGTCGGTGTCGAGGTCGACGCGCTGGCCGAGGCGGAGAAACCGCAGGCCGGAGACGGCGAAGGCCGCCGCGTCGAAGGGGACGCGGCGGCCGTTGTCCAGGACGACCTCGCCGGAGGTGTCCTCGTTGAAGTTCGAGATGGTGCCCTGCATGGTCTCAGCTTGGCCCATGCGGGCGCCGAATTCCAGGTGCCGAAGGGGTATCGAGTGCTCTTACTTCCGGCTGCGCCTCTTTTCGGGAACTACTTCCGGCTGCACTCCTTGTCCGGAACTACTTCCGGCTGGGCCTCTTTTTCCGGAACTACTTCCGGATCTGCGGGTTGTTGCGCCCGCCGAGGGCCTTCTTGGCCTTGAGGCCGAGCCAGATGACGCCGCCGACGATGGCGATGAAGAGGGCGAAGTTGAAGATGAAGGCGAGGATGCCGCCGATCGCCCCGAGCACGAATTGGATCACGTTCACCACGATGATCACGGCGAGGACCGCTCCGCCGAACAGGGCGGCGAGCCAGCCGAAGAGACGCCAGTTCATGTCACTCACTCCGAGTCGAGTCGAGATCCGAGCCGACACGTCCGGTCGGCAAGGTAGATGTCATTGTGACTCTATGTTGACATCATAGCGGGTTTCGCGCAACCCTCGGGTACCGCCGCCGCCGTCTCGCGCCCCGAGGCCCGCGCGCCGCGTACCTGGGGGTTCACGCGACGTAGCCGTGTACCCCGAACCGAGGAGTCAAACCCCACCCTTTGCTTACCGTCGCCTGAAGGGCCCGGCGCGGGCGTTAGAGTGCAATGCACTGACGATCCCGTACACGACGGCACCGGCCGAACCCATGCGGCCGAGGCCTCCCCGAGAAAGCGAGCCAGCAGGTGACCGAGCCGAGGCCCGAGGCGCAGTACACCTTCCGCCGCCGCGGCGGCGACGCCCTCCGCCCCGACGTCCGGATCTACGCCAACATCGTCAAAGGCGGCATGCTCGGGCTCTCCAAGCGGTCCTGGTCCGGCATGGAGCACATCCCCCTCAAGGGCCCGGCGATCCTGGTCTGGAACCACTACTCGGACATCGACCCGCTCCTGGTCGTCCACTACGTGTACAACGCCGGCCGCCACCCGCGGTTCCTCCTCAAAGAGTCGATCCTGCGCATCCCGCTGGTCGGCCCGCTCGTGCGCAGCACCGGCCAGATCCCCGTCAAGCGCGGCAGCGCCGAAGCGGCCGACTCACTGCGCACCCTCGAACGCGAACTCGCCCAAGGGCACGTGGTCATCATGTCCCCCGAAGGCACCGTGACGAAGGAGCCGAACCGGTGGCCGATGCGCGGCAAGACCGGCATCGCCCGCCTCGCCCTCGACTCCGGGGCCCCCGTGATCCCGATCGTGCAGTGGGGCGCCCTCGGCATCCACGACCGCAAGCGCGACCCCAAGTTCAAGATCGGCCGCAAGCCCGTCACCGTCCGGGCCCTCCCGCCCGTCGACCTCTCCCCTTGGCAGGGCAAGGAACCCACCCGCGAAGACCTCGCCGCGGTCACCGACCGCATCATGGAGGCCCTCCGCGCGGGCCTCGCCGAGATCCGCGGCCAGGAAGCACCCCCTTTGTTCGATCCCCGGCAGCACCGATCTGAAGAAAGCGAGTCTTCCGAGTGAGAGCAGCCGTCATGGGGGCCGGTTCCTGGGGAACCGTGTTCGCCAAGATCCTCGCCGACGCCGGGACCCCGGTCACCGTGTGGGCCCGGCGAGCCGAGGTCGCCGACGCGATCAACGCGGACCACCGCAACCCGGACTACTTCCCGGACATCGAACTCCCGGCCCTCGTGAGCGCCACCAACGACCCCGCCGAGGCGCTGGCCGGCGCGGACCTCGTGGTCCTCTCCGTCCCGAGCCAGACCCTGCGCGGGAACCTCGCCGCCTGGTCGGCGCACCTCGAGCCGAGCGCGACCCTGCTGAGCCTCATGAAGGGCATCGAACTCGGCTCGACCGAGCGCATGACCGAGGTCATCGCCGAGGTCACCGGCGCGCACCAGTCGCGCATCGCGGTCCTCTCCGGGCCGAACCTGGCCCGCGAGATCGCCGAGGAGCAGCCCACGGCCTCCGTCGTGGCGTGCATCGACCACGGCCGGGCCGTCGACGTGCAGAAGGCCGTCACCACCTCGTACTTCCGCCCGTACACGAACACCGACGTCGTCGGCTGCGAGCTCGGCGGCGCGGTCAAGAACGTCATCGCCCTCGCCTACGGCATGGCCGCCGGCATGGGCATGGGCGACAACACGAAGGCCACGATCATCACGCGCGGCCTCGCCGAGACCACCCGCCTCGGCATGCGGCTCGGGGCCGACCCGACCACGTTCGCCGGGCTCGCCGGGCTCGGCGACCTCGTCGCCACGTGCTCGTCCCCGTTGTCGCGCAACCACACCTTCGGCGAGCAGCTCGGGCTCGGCGCGACCCTCGAAGAGGCCGCGCGCGTCACCAAGCAGACCGCCGAGGGCGTCAAGAGCTGCCGTTCCATCACCGATCTCGCCCGCAAGGTGGGCGTGGAGATGCCGATCTGCGATGCCGTGGAACGGGTCTGCCACGAAGGGCTCGACCCCAGAGCCGCGGTCGCCGAACTCATGGGACGCGAGACCAAACCCGAAACCGACAGTTTGAGGTCCGACAAATGACTAAACCGACCGTAGCCGTCTTCTTCGGCGGACGCAGTGTGGAACAGCCGGTCTCCTGCGCCTCCGGCTCCGGTGTGGCCAAAGCGCTGCGCGACAGGGGTTTCGACGTCACCACGATCGGCATCACCCGCAGCGGCGAATGGGTCGAACTCTCCCCCGACGTCGCGTTCGCGATCGAGTCCCCCGAGGCGCTGCCCGAGGTGACCGCCGAAGCCGGCAAGGCCGTCGCGATCGACCTCGGCCCCGGCGCGCAGCCGATGGCCGACGTGCTCTTCCCGGTCCTGCACGGCCCGTTCGGCGAGGACGGCACGATCCAGGGCCTGTTCGAGATGGCCGGCGTGCCGTACGTCGGCTCCGGCGTGCTCTCGAGCTCGCTGTGCATGGACAAGGAGTTCTCGAAGCGCCTCCTCGCCGCCGAAGGCGTCCCGCAGGGCGCGTTCGACGTGCTCAAGGCCGGGGACGAACTCGACGCCGAAGCCGTCATCGGCAAGCTCGGCCTCCCGATCTTCGTCAAGCCCGCGCGCGCCGGCTCGAGCCTCGGCATCAGCAAGGTCAAGTCGGGCGCCGAACTCGTCGAAGCGGTCGCCAAGGCCCGCGAGGTCGACGACAAGGTCGTCTTCGAGGCGGCCTTCGAGAACGCCCGCGAGATCGAGATGGGCGTCGTCGAGACCCTCGACGGCGACCTGGAGATCACCTTCCCGCTCGAAGTCCTCGCCAAGGGCGAGGACGGCTGGTTCGACTTCGAGGCCAAGTACCTCGACAACCCCGAGCCGTTCAACCTGCACCCGGACTACCCGGAGGGCGTGGCCGAGCAGGCCCAGGCCCTCGCCCGCAAGGTCTTCCGGCTCCTCGACTGCCGCGACCTCGCGCGCGTCGACTGCTTCCTCGGCGAGGACGGCGTGGTCTACCTCAACGAGGTGAACACCATGCCGGGCATGACGCCGATGAGCGGCGTGCCGCAGGCGTTCGCGGCCTACGGCATCTCGTACGGCGAGCTCGTAGAGCGCCTGGTCACTCTCGCCGCAGCCCGAGTGGGCGGCGGCGAAAGCGCCGCGTAACCTGGTCGGGTGCATCTTCCGTCTTCGGACGGGAGATTCCCGGCCAGTCCGGGCTCGGCACCGGCTGTACCACCGTGTGCGCGCCAGTCCCCAGCATCCTGGGCTTAACTGAGCGCGCTACACTCACGCGTTTCTGCAGGTCAGGGGCGCATTATGCCTCGTATGTCGTTCGAGGCAACGCATGAATTACTGGAGAGATCATTGCAAGCTAAGGCGAAAGTCAAGCTTTCCCGATCCCTCGGCATCGCTCTGACGCCGAAGGCCGCCAAGTACATGGAGCGCCGTCCCTACCCTCCGGGGCAGCACGGCCGCGGCCGCAAGAAGGAATCGGACTACAAGAACCAGCTCGTCGAGAAGCAGCGTCTCCGCGCGCAGTACAACGTTTCCGAGCGTCAGCTCCGCAACCTGTACGCCGAAGCCACGCGTAGGCCCGGCAAGACCGGTGAAATCCTGGTCGGCCTGCTCGAGTCCCGCTTGGACGCCTTCGTGCTCCGCGCCGGATTCGCCCGCACCATCTACCAGGCGCGGCAGTTCGTCAACCACGGCCACTTCACCGTGAACGGCCGCAAGGTCGACATCGCGTCCTACCGGCTCAAGGCCGGCGACTTCGTGCAGGTGCGCAAGAAGTCCCGCGAGACCACGCCGTTCCAGCTCGCCGCCGCTGGCGCGTGGGCGGGCGAGACGACTCCGGCTTACATCGAGGCTCACCTCGAAGGCCTGATCGCCCGCTTCCTCTCCGTGCCCGAGCGCAAGCAGATCCCCGTGATCTGCGACGAGCAGCTCATCGTCGAGTACTACTCGAAGTAAGCCTGAGCGTGCAATGAGCGCCGCCCGGCTCCCCGGGCGACCGGGAATCCGGGCGGCGCTCCGCTCGCGTCTTTCGGAGGCGCCGTCAGTGCCCTCCGTCACCGCCAACCCCCTGGTAGACGGTATTGGAGCGCGAGTAGACTCGCTCAGTGGTGCAGTGCGTCCCCAAGTGGGTAGCCATGCGCTCCGGGTGTCGCCGTGCACCCGGACGCCGTTGGTGAAGCGCCGCGCCATTCCAATGCCGACCCGACCTAGGGTCGGCGTGCCAGTAGCTCCGGCCCGTCAAGGGGTGCGGGGTTTTCAGACCGAGTTGTCACGGTAGCGGAGGACATGCCGAAAAAAGACGGTGCCATCGAGATTGAGGGCAAGGTCGTCGAGTCCCTCCCGAACGCTATGTTCCGGGTGGAACTCACCAACGGCCACAAGGTACTCGCCCACATCAGTGGCAAGATGCGCCAGAACTACATCCGTATCCTCCCCGAGGACCGGGTCGTGGTGGAGCTCTCGCCGTACGACCTGTCGCGCGGGCGGATTGTCTACCGCTACCGCTGACCTGACGACTACACGTAAGTAGGACTCGTGAAAGTCAAGCCGAGCGTCAAAGTGATCTGCAAGAACTGCCGCGTGATCCGCAGGCACGGACGAGTGATGGTTATCTGCTCTTCCGACCCGCGTCACAAGCAGCGTCAGGGCTAAAGCAGCACAACGCCAGCAAGAAAGGCCCCAGAAGGGGAAACCGCCGCCAGTGCGCAAGCACAACCCTCGGCTCGGAGGCCGGGGCTCGCATCGCCCATCAGGGCAGGGGATCAGACCCCGGCGAGAAGGCAGTGGTCAGACCTCCGACAACGCTAGGAGTACGCCTGAATGGCACGCCTGGTCGGAGTCGACCTCCCGCGCGACAAGCGCCTGGAGATCGCACTCACCTACATTTTCGGCATCGGCCGCACGCGCTCGCTTGAGACGATCGCGGCGACCGGACTCGACCGCGACAAGCGCGTCAAGGACCTCACCGACGAAGAACTGGTGCAGCTCCGCGACCACATCGAAGAGCACTACCAGGTCGAAGGTGACCTGCGCCGCGAGGTGCAGGCGGACATTCGCCGCAAGATCGAGATCAACTGCTACCAGGGTCTCCGTCACCGCTACGGCCTTCCGGTCCACGGTCAGCGGACCAAGACCAACGCCCGTACTCGCAAGGGTCCGAAGAAGACCGTCGCGGGCAAGAAGAAGGCACGTTAGGAGACCAGCTGATGCCACCGAAGACTCGCGGCGGTTCCAAGAACCCGCGCGCCAAGAAGAAGAACGTGCCCCACGGGCACGCCCACATCAAGAGCACCTTCAACAACACCATCGTGTCGATCACCGACCCGACCGGTGCCGTGATCTCCTGGGCCTCCTCGGGCCAGGTCGGATTCAAGGGCTCGCGCAAGTCGACCCCGTACGCCGCGCAGATGGCCGCCGAGGCCGCCGCCCGCCGTGCGATGGACAACGGCATGCGCAAGGTCGACGTCTACGTCAAGGGCCCGGGCTCGGGCCGCGAGACCGCGATCCGCTCCCTCCAGGCCGTCGGCCTCGAGGTCGGCTCGATCAACGACGTCACCCCGCAGCCCCACAACGGCTGCCGTCCGCCGAAGCGCCGCCGCGTCTGATCGCGGCTCCGTTACGGAGATCGTCACCGCCAAGGCGAAGCTTGCGAGCCTTGTCGACGGCAACGTCCAAGTGTCTAGGCGTCAAATAGCGGGCGCCCCGAACAAAGGAAACATCGCACAGTGCTTATCACTCAGCGGCCCACGCTCACCGAGCAGCAGATCAGCCCGACCCGCTCCAAGTTCACCATCGAACCCCTGGAGCCCGGTTTCGGCTACACGCTCGGCAACTCGCTGCGGCGCACGCTGCTGTCGTCCATCCCGGGCGCGGCGGTCACGTCGATCAAGATCGACGGCGTCCTGCACGAGTTCTCCACCATTCCCGGCGTGAAAGAAGACGTCGTCGAACTGGTGCTGAACGTCAAGCAGATCTGCGTCTCCTCGGAGAACGACGAGCCGGCCACCATGTACCTGCGCAAGGAAGGCCCGGGCGAGGTCCTCGCCGGGGACATCCAGCCGCCCGCCGGCGTGCAGGTCCACAACCCCGAACTCAAGCTCGCGACCCTGAACTCCAAGGGCCGCATCGACATGGAGTTCGTGGTGGAGCGCGGCCGAGGCTACGTCTCGTCGCCGGCCAACAAGGGCGAGACCAACGAGATCGGCCGCATCCCGGTCGACTCGATCTACTCGCCCGTGCTCAAGGTGGCCTACTCCGTCGACGCGACCCGCGTCGAGCAGCGCACCGACTTCGACAAGCTCACCGTCGACGTCGAGTCCAAGCCGTCCACCACGCCGCGCACCGCGCTGGCGTCGGCCGGTTCGACTCTGGTGGAGCTGTTCGGCCTGTACCGCGAGCTCGACACCGAGGCCGAGGGCATCGACGTCGGGCCCAGCCCGGCCGACCAGCAGCTCGCCGCGGACCTGGCCCTGCCGATCGAGGACCTGGACATGACCGTCCGGTCCTACAACTGCCTCAAGCGCGAGGGCGTCAACACCGTTGGCGAACTCATCAACCGCACCGAGGCCGACCTGCTCGATATAAGGAATTTCGGGCAGAAGTCGATCGACGAGGTCAAGATGAAGCTCGCCGGCATGGGCCTGAGCCTGAAGGACTCGCCCGGCACCTTCGACCCGAGCGAGGCCGCTGTGGCCTACGGCGGGTCGCCGGTCGCCGAACACGACGAGTACGAAGAAGACGGTGAAGATCTCCGCGAGACCGAGGAGCTCTAAGCTTCCCGACCAGTGGCGGTCGGTTCCGTAAGACGGCCGGCCGCGTCAAACCAAGAGGAGCAAGACAATGCCCAAACCTACAAAGGGCCCGCGCCTGGGCGGTTCCCCGGCTCACGAGAAGCTGATGCTCTCGGGCCTCGCGGCCTCCCTGTTCGAGCACGGCAGCATCACCACCACGGTGACCAAGGCTCGCCGCCTGCGCCCCTACGCCGAGCGTCTCATCACGTACGGCAAGAAGGGCACGCTGCACCACCGCCGTCTGGCGCTGGCCAAGCTGCGCAACAAGGACGCCACGCACGACCTGTTCGAGCAGGTCGCGCCCCGCTTCGCGAACCGCGAAGGCGGCTACACCCGGATCATCAAGGCCGGGAACCGCAAGGGCGACAACGCTCCGATGGCGATCATCGAGCTGGTCGACTAGCAAGGCCGTTGAACCGCGCGCAGGGCTTCACGCTCTGCGCGCGGTTTGCTTTATCCGGAAGGACTGCTGTGGACGAGGTTGTGGACAAGACCCGGTTGCGGCTCGGCGTCGCCTACGACGGGGCCGCGTTCTCGGGGTGGGCGCTGCAGCCCGGGCTGCGGACCGTGGCCTCCGAGGTGATCCGCGCGCTGGAGCTGCTGTTCGGCGAGATCGCCGACTTCACGGTGGCCGGGCGGACCGACGCGGGGGTGCACGCGACCGGGCAGGTCGTGCACGTCGACGTGCCGACCGCGAAGTGGGAGGCCGTGGGGGAGAAGCTGCTGTGGCGGTTGCGCGGCATCCTCCCGGCTGACGTGCGGGCGACCTCGGTCGAGGCCGTCGACCCTTCCTTCAACGCGCGGTTCGCGGCGCAGTGGCGCCGGTACCGGTACCGGGTCGCGGACGCGACCTGGGGCGTGAACCCGTTGCGGCGCTTGGACACCCTCGCGTGGCAGCGGCCGATCGACGTGGAGCGGATGCACGCCGCCTGCCAGCGCCTGATCGGCGAGCACGACTTCGTGGGCTTCTGCAAGCAGCGCGAAGGCGCGACGACGATCCGGGAGCTGCATCAGTACGACTGGGCGCGAGACGAGGACGGCGTCGCGGTGGCGACGGTGCGCGCGGACGCGTTCTGCCACTCGATGGTCCGCAGCCTGGTGGGCGCTGCCCTCGCGGTGGGCGACGGCCGCCGCGACGAGGAGTGGCTCGCCTCGATCCTCACGATCGGCCAGCGGGCGAACGACGTCCACGTGGTCGGCCCGCACGGTCTCACGCTGCTCGAGGTCTCGTATTCCGAGGACCCGAAGGACTGGCAGGCCCGGGTGGATCTGACGCGCCGGGTTCGGACGCGTTAGGCGCGTTCGACTGGACGCCGCATTTCCGGTAATCGTTTATCTGTGTGTGAAACCGGATAGCGCGAAGTAACCCGGCGCGAATCGGATGGTGACCGGCCCGTAGCGTCCGCCTCCGATGCTCGGTGGCATGACTGAGACGCAGGCACCGGATACCATCTTCGACCGAATCGGCGGGGAAGCCGCAGTTGAGGCGGTCGTGGAGATCTTCTACGGGAAGGTCCTCGGCGACCCTGAGCTGAAGGACTACTTCGCGGCGACCGACATCGAGGGACTGAAACGGCACCAAGCCAGGTTCGTGGGGATGGCGCTGGGCGCGACCAGGCCTTACAGCGGGCGGTCGATGCAGAAGGCCCATGAGGGTATGGGCATCACTGAAGCAGATTTCAACCTCGTCGTCGGGCATCTCGCGGCCGCTCTTACCGAGGCCGGCGTGGATGGACCGACGATCGAAGCGATCGCCGAAAAGCTCGTTCCATTGAAAGGCGACATCGTCACGGCGTGACGGTGTGAGCGAGCGCAGTTCCTGCAGTCCGGGCCGTGCCGGTCTCCGGTTGCTCGGTCTGGCTGGATCAGGGTTAGGACGAGCAGCGACAAACAGGGTGGTGGCAGGGCCCCGGTCGCCCTCCGGCTGCCTGATCCGATCTCCTTGAGGTTCAAACCCGGCAGCGACAACGAGGCCTGAGGCGGTCCCGGCCGGTCTCCGGTTGCTCGGTCCGATCGTTTCGAGGTTCAACCTGGCAGCGACGACGAGGCGGGAGTGGGGCTTTGGTCTGCCTCAGGCTTTCCGGTCAGAGTGTGTCGGGGTTCAACCTGGCAGCGACGACGAGGTGTTGGCGGGGCTCTGGTCTGCCTCCGGCCTTCCGGTCAGAGTGTGTCGAGGTTCAATCGGGCAGCGACAACGAGGTAGTGGCAGGGCCCGGTCGTTCTGCGGCTGCCCTGCCTGATCCGGTCCTGGTTCAACCCGGCAGCGATGGGAGGGTGTTGGCAGGGGTTGGTTTCCTGCCCCGGGCATGCCGAGGGGCCCGATCCCTCTTGGGGATCAGGCTGCGCTGCATGGTGGTTGTTGCCCTTGCGGCGCTTCCCCCCAGCAGTCTGCCTGCTGGGGCAGCCTAAGACCGGTATCGGGGAGGGCGGGCTCGGTGCCCTGAACTTCTCTCGGCATCTTGCCTTGGCGGCCCGCATGGCCTGCAATGCCCGGTCGCGGTCGATGGCCTCAGCCATCCCATCGAGTTCGGGTTTCATGCTCTCGGACCATTCCGAGCGGTAGAGCCCGGTGGGGAACACATCCCAGTCCGAGCCTTGGTTCTCGGTGTCCATGTCGGTATCGGTGCGCCAGTCGGAGCAGCCGCACC
The DNA here is from genome assembly GCF_027622945.1 of Glycomyces lechevalierae. Taxonomy (GTDB): domain Bacteria; phylum Actinomycetota; class Actinomycetes; order Mycobacteriales; family Micromonosporaceae; genus Glycomyces; species Glycomyces rutgersensis. Next base: position 229,091 of record NZ_JAPZVQ010000003.1, read on the forward strand.
TGGATGCACCGGGGGCGCTCAAGGCGGGTTCGTGGCCGTCGTGGTGGGTGATGATCGCCTGGCCCGGGCCGGTCTTCTCCACCGACCAACCGGTCGTGTGGATGCGCCCATGGTGGAACCTGCAGAGCAGGATCAGGTTCTCGGCGGCCGTCACACCGCCGTCGGCCCAGTGCTGGATGTGGTGCGCCTCAGTCCAAGCCACGGGCCGGTCACAGCCGTGCCAAGCGCACCCTTCGGGTTGCTCGAGCTCCAGCTTGCGGCGGAGGGAAGCGTTCGGGAGGCGCATGGCCCTGCCGAGTTCGACGGCTTCCCCGGTGGTGTAGTTGAAGACCGAGGGGATGACCCCGGCTTCGCAGGCGAGGAGGCGGGCACGGGCGACACTGATGGGCTGGCCTTCCAGGAGGGGGAGGCGGCCGGTCTCCTTGCCCTGCAGGGTCTCGATGTCCACGACCAGGTCCAGGGTGGCAGTGTGCCCATGCCTGGTGGCGGCTTGCGGGGAGGACCCGTACCCGGCCAGGAGCTGGTGGAGTGCTTCGGCGTTCCGGTTCGCCTGCGCGGGCAGCAGGCCCTCGCTGTCGTCTTCGCTGCCGGCCTCGGTGTCTTCTTGGCGCGGGGGCGGGCAGGCGGTCTTCAAGTACTTGTCCAAGAGCCTGCCGGTCGCCTCGGACAGGGTGCCTTCGAGGTGCCAAATGCCGTTGCCGGTCTCGGTGAGTTCGAGCCGCTGGAGGGACTGCTCGCCCAACTCGTCGAACAGTTCGGTCTCTTCGGCGATCGAGGCCCACAGTTCATCGAGGTGTCGGCGCAGGTCTTTGAAGGAAGCATGAGCGCAGTACTGGGCGACCATCGCCTCAGGCGTGGCGCAGAGGATGTCCGGGTCGAAGGGGGAGGGGACCGGGGTTCTGAAGGGGGTGCGGGCGAACAGGCGCATGGCCGGGGTCTGGTCGAGCTGGCGGACGGCATAGGCGACCTGGTCGATCCGTGCTGTTCCTGTCGTTGCCGCTTTGGCCAGGATCTGGAACTTCCCTGACAGTCTTGCGATGGCCGCGATGGATCCTGCCGTGTTGTACGTGAAGTCGAACTGCGACAGCAACAGATCCCGCAGCGCCGAGAACCCGAACTCCGAGCGGTGCAGCCCCTGCTCCTTCATCGCAATCACTGCGGACAGGACCTGGGAGTGGAAGGCATTGATACCGGCAGCGGCCTCATCGAGGGCCGTGCGGATCGCCGCTGCCTGAGAGCGGCGATCGGCAGAAGCAGAGAGGTTCGAGGCGGGGGAGAGGGCCGGAGTGGTGTGGGTGTCGCATGCGGCCATGGGTCTCGCCTCCTCGCCTGTTCTCGAATGATCTGGCTGTTTTCGCTTCCTTGTTCGTACTTCAATGATGACATCCCATCGTGCTGGTGTCATCACCCGATAGAGTGAACATTCCATAGAGGACTATCAATATTCGCCCCGGCCCGCCCCGCCGCCACCCGCAAACATCCTGGGGCGCAAGGTAAACCGAGAGGGGATCACCCGCGTCCCCCGCGCTGCCTGTCAGCCGCTGGGCACACCCACCCGCCCTCAGACCTCTTTGTCGCTGCCCGCTTGAGCCTCGGCCCATGCGGCCCGGCATTCGTTTCAGGTGTCGCTTCCAAGGTCGCGCCAAGGGCTGCTGCGACCAATAGTGACCGAGTTGTTACTCGGTGACGGCCCGGTCACGGTCGGGTCCTGTTTGCTCACCGCGCCATCACGGTTCGGCAACGAGGGGAACCGAAACGCGGAAACGGCTGTCTCATGGAAGTACCCCGATATCCCGAGTGAGAAGGGAACCCCTCCATGAGACGCCACCACGTGGCCGGTATTCCGGCTGCCCTCATGCTGATCGCCGTCGCCGCCTGCTCCGGTCCCGGCTCCGATTCCGGTGCAGTGCAAGACATGTCAGGGGCGGCGCCAGCGCCCGCCGACGAGACGTACGGAACGAACGAGCCGGTCTCGCCGGCGGATGATCCGGAGTCGACGTTCGCGGTCGACGTGGACACCGCCTCCTACGACTACGCGCGCCGCTCGCTCGAGGACGGCGCTCTGCCGCCGGCCGACCAGATACGGCCCGAGGAGTTCGTCAACTACTTCGACCAGGGCTACAGCGAACCCGACGGCAACGGGTTCGCGGTCAGCGTCGACAGCGCCGAACTGCCGGAATGGTACGACGCGGGCGACGCGACCCACGTGATGCGCGTCGGCCTCCAGACCCGCAGCGAGCCCGAGACCGAACGCGCCGATGTGAACCTGACCTTCGTCATCGACGTCTCCGGCTCCATGGAAGGCGACCGGATCGAGCTCGTCCGCGACTCGCTCGACCTGCTCGTGAGCCAGTTGCGGCCGACCGACGCGGTCGCGATCGTCACCTATGAGTCCGATTCCGAAGTGCTGCAAGGCATGACGGACGTGGGCGACGGCGAGGAGCTGCACGAGGCGATCAGCGAGCTCAACGCCCGCGGCTCCACCAACATGCAGGCCGGGCTCGAGGACGGCTACGAACTGGCCGGCGAGGTCTTCGACCCGGCCAAGGACAACCGGGTCATCCTGCTCTCCGACGGCGAAGCGAACGTCGGCCTCACCGAGCACGACGCGATGCTCGACGAACTGGGCGAGGACATCGCCGCGGGCATCACCCTCCTGACCGTGGGCGTCGGCGACTCCTACAACCAGGAGCTGCTGGAGCAGCTGGCCGACAACGGGGACGGCTGGGCCGTGTACTTCGCCACCGAGTCCGAGGCCGAGCGCGTGTTCTCCGAGCGCCTGACCTCGACGCTCGGGGTCGCGGCGCGCGACGCGAAGATCCAGGTGACCTTCGACGAAGCGACCGTCGCGGAGTACCGCCTTATCGGCTTCGAGAACCGCGCGATCGCCGACGACGAGTTCGAGGACGACGGGGTGGACGGCGGCGAGGTCGGGCCCGGCCACAGCGTGACGGCCCTGTACGCGCTGACGCTCACGGGCGATGGCGGGGACGTGGCGACGGTGGGCGTGCGCTGGCAGGACCCGGAGGGGGAGGAGACGGGCACCGCCGAGGCGGTCCTGCCGACCGAGGATCTGAGCGAGGACCCGGGCTCGCACCTGAGCGTCGACCTGGTCGCGGCGGCCTTCGCGGAGATCCTGCGCGGCAGCTCGGCGTTCGACTGCGAGGACCTGCTGCCCGCGGCCCGGGAACTCGCCGAGACGAGCGAGGACCCGGACGTGGACGAGCTGGCGGACCTGATCGAGACCGCCTCGGCCTTGGGGGCGTAGCCCGTCCGCGTTCGGGTGGGCGATCCGCCGCGATCGACGCATGCGTCCGAACGGGCCCGGCGCGGAAGCGCCGGGCCCGCGTCGTCACTCGATGCCGGCGGCCTTTCGGGCTTCGACACCCGGAAGCTGGTCGAAGACCAGTCTGATGCGGGTGATTCTGCCGTCCCGGACGGTCATGTGCTCGGCGGCCATGAGGTCTGTGACGAACGGCGTCGTCGAGCCGTACATCAGCATCGCGGCGTCCTCGTCGCCGTACGCCGCGACCAGCGATGAGCCGATGAGCTGCTGCGCGAACGGTTCGAGGAACGCGCGGAACGCGGCCGCGCCCTCGAGGCGCCCGATCGGCGTCTCGCAGACGACGTGATCGGCCAGGTAGGTCATGGCGTGCTCGAAAGCGTCTCCGGTCCACGCCTTGTAGTAGGCGGGGGCGGTCTCCAGGGGCGTGCTCGTTGCGGTCATTGCACTTTCCTTTCCTCGGTTCACTGGGTTGGACACCGCCGGAGGGCCGGGCGGAACGGTCCCGGCCCGATCGCCGCGACAATGTCGGCGGGCGGTGCGAGGATGCGGGCATGACCCAGACCGTGCTCGATCGCGCCCGCGCCGGGGACGAACAGGCCTTCCGCGAGCTCACGGAGCCGTACCGGGGCGAACTGCGGCTGCACTGCTACCGCATCCTCGGCTCGCTCTCCGACGCCGAGGACCTGGTGCAGGAGACGATGGTCGCCGCCTGGAAGGGCATCGCCGGGTTCGAAGGCCGCGCCGCGATCCGGACGTGGCTCTACCGCATCGCGACCAACCGCTGCCTGAACGCGAAACGCGATGCCGCTCGCCGCCGGATCGCGCAGCCGACCGCGCCGTTCCGCGTGCCGGAGCCGAACGGCCGCAACGAGGTGGCGTGGCTGCAGCCCTATCCCGATGCGCTGCTCGACCAGGTCGCGGACGCCGATCCGGGCCCTGAGGCGCGGTACGTGGGGCGGGAGGCGGTCGAGCTGGCGTTCATCACCGGACTGCAGCTGCTGCCGCCCCGGCAGGCCGCCGCGCTGGTGCTGCGCGACGTGCTGGGCTTCCCCGCGGGCGAGGTCGCGGACATGATCGGCGCCGGCCCGACCGCGCTCAAGGGAATCCTGCAGCGGGCGCGGGCCTCGGTCGACCGGCACCGCGCGGGCGAGGATCCACCGCCCGAGAGCTCGGAGGAGGAGCGGGCGCTGACGCGGCGGTTCGCGGACGCGCTCACCGCCGGAGACATCGACGGCGTCGTCGAGCTCCTGACCGACGACGCGTGGCTGTCCATGCCGCCCGCGCCGCACGAGTACCATGGCCGCGAGGCGATCGCGGCGTTCCTGGCGTCGGGCGCGGCATGGCGCGCCGCGCACACGGTCCGCCAACTGCCGACCCGCGTGAACCGCCAGCCCGCCCTCGGCTACTACGTGATGGACCCCGGGCCCGGGTTCGCCTACCCGCCGGGGCTCACGGTGCTCACGTTCCGCCGCGACCGGATCCGCGCCATCATTCGCTTCGTCGACCCGGGTCCGTTGAGCCGCTTCGGCCTTCCCGACGCGCTCTGACGCGCGGGCGGACGAAATTGAGCGCTGCGGTCGCAGCGTCCTAGCCGCTCGGCCGGTTGCCGAGGTCCGGGCGTGTATTCGCTGGTAACGAAGTTTTTGAACACGTTCGATCTCACCTTCGCGGCCCTTGTGAAAGCATTCACAAGTGCGTGATTCCGGGTTTTCGAGGCCGTAGCTTCAAGGCATGGATGCAACCCAGCTCCTCGCCCAGGCGTCCGATGTGGTCGCCGCCGCAGACCCGGCCGGGCTCATGCCCGCGCGCCAGCAGATGGCGCTGTCCCTCGGATGGCACATCATTCTGGCCTGCTTCGGGGTCGCGTTCCCCGCCATCATCTTCGTGATGCACCTGCGCGGCATCCGAAAGAACGACCCGGTCGCGCTCAACCTCGCCAAGCGCTGGGGCAAGGTCTCCGCCGTGCTCTTCGCGATCGGCGCGGTCTCCGGCACCGTCCTCAGCTTCGAGATGGGCCTCCTGTGGCCCGGCCTCATGGGCAGCTTCGGCGACGTGCTCGGACTCCCCTTCGCCTTCGAAGGCCTCGCCTTCTTCCTCGAGGCGATCTTCCTCGGCATCTACCTCTACGGCTGGGGCAAGATGCCCCCGAAACTCCACCTGCTCATGGTGCTGCCCATGGCGATCACCGGCGTCATCGGCACCTACTGCGTCCTCGCGGTGAACGCCTGGATGAACGCCCCGGTCGGCTTCGACATCGTCAACGGCGAGGTCGTGAACATCGAACCCTGGGCGGTCCTGTTCAACCAGCACGCCTTCCTCGCGTTCGCGCACATGTGGCTCGCCGCGTACATGGTCGTCGGCTTCTCCATCGCCTCGGTCTACGCCGTCGGCATGCTCAAGGGCCGCCGCGACCGCCACCACCGGCTCGGGTTCATGGTGCCGTTCGCGTTCGCCACCATCGCGGCCCTCGCGCAGCCGCTCGCCGGGCACTTCCTCGGCCACGACCTCGCCGAACGGCAGCCCGCGAAGCTCGCCGCGTTCGAGTACGCCGACGAGACCGCCGACGGCGCGACCCCGCTGACCATCGGCGGCTTCTACATCGACGGCGAAGTCAAGTGGGCCATCGAGATCCCGTACCTCTCGTCGGTCGCCTCGCTGAACTCGTTCACCGAGCCCGTCCCCGGCCTCGACCAGATCCCCGAGGAGGACGAGCCGCCCGTCAACTTCACCCACTACTCGTTCCAGACCATGATCGGGATCGGCCTGCTGCTCCTCGCGGCCGTCGCCCTGTACTGGTTCCTGCGCTGGCGGAGACTCGACCTGCTGAAGAACAAGTGGTTCCTGCGGTTCATGGCGATCACCGGCGGGCTCGCCATGATCGCGATGGAAGCCGGTTGGATCGCAACGGAAGTGGGCCGCCAGCCGTGGATCGTCTACGGCGTCATGCGCACCACCGAAGCCGCCGCCGACCACTCGGCCGGCCTGTGGTGGATGTACGGCGGCTCCGTGGTCCTCTACGGCGGCATGACGATCGCCGCGATCGTCATCCTCCGCTCGATGGCCCGCCGCTGGCGCGAAGGCGCCGCCGACCTGCCGAGCCCGTACGGGCCGAAGCAGCTCGCCGCGGAAGGGCCCGCCGAGGCCCGGGACCGCACCGATGAAGAAGAGGGCGCTCTCGAGAGCACCGGCTCGAAGGAGACCGCGAAATGATGACGCTCGAATTCGCCGTCGCCGCAGCGCTGTTCGCCGGGGTCGTCGCCTACGCCTTGTTCGGCGGCGCGGACTTCGGGTCGGGCTTCCACGACCTCACCGCCGGCGGCGCCCGGCGCGGCGCTCCACTGCGGACGCTCATCGACCACAGCATCGGTCCCGTCTGGGAAGCGAACCACGTCTGGCTCATCTACGTGCTCGTCATGTGGTGGACCGGGTTCCCGGAGTCGTTCGCCGCCGCGATGACCACCCTGTACGTGCCGCTCGTGCTCGCCCTCGTCGGCATCGTGCTGCGCGGCGCGAGCTTCGCGTTCCGCAAGTACAGCGAGACCCTCTGGCAGGCAAAGCTGTTCGGGATCGTCTTCGCGACCTCCTCGGTGCTCGCGCCGTTCTTCCTCGGCACGATCGTGGGCGCGCTCGCCTCGGGCCGCGTGCCCGCCGGCGGGAACGGCGACCCGTGGTCGTCCTGGATCAACCCGACCGCGCTGTTCACCGGATTCATCTCGGTCGGGACCTGCGCGTTCCTCGCCGCGACGTTCCTGACGGCGGACGCCGCCCGGCGCGGCGAGACCGCGCTGGCCGCGCAGTTGCGCATCAGATCCCTTGTGGTCGGCGCCGGGACCGGGGTCGTGGTGTTCGCCGGGCTCATCCCGATCGAGCACGACGCGCCGACGTTCTGGGACGGCCTGACCGGCCGCGCCGCGCCCGTCATGGCGCTCTCCGCGCTGGGCGGCATCGCGACGCTGGTGCTGTTGTGGCGCAGGCGTTTCGGCCCGGCCCGACTGAGCGCCGTCATCGCGGTCGCGGCCGTGATGGCCGGGTGGGGGATCGGGCAGTACCCGTGGGTGCTGGTCGACCAGGTGAGCATCGCCGAGGGCGCGGGCGCGCGGGCGACCCTGCAGGGGCTGCTCGTGGCCGTGGGGATCGCGGCGGTGATCGTCGCGCCGGCGCTCGGCTACCTCTTCTATCTGACGCAGTCGCCCGAATGGAACGGGGAGGAGCGCGGCGGCGTCAAAGCAGGCGAGGGTGGTTCGATCCGCCGCGGCGTGGCGCACTGGAGCGGTCGGCTGGGGAACTGACCACTTCGGACGAATCTTGACACCTGCGGTGGATGAGAGGGGGCCGGGCGCGCCAGCGCCCGGCCCCCTTCGGTTGCGGGTCAGATGCTGAGCGACCAGCTGTTGAGCGTGCCGCTGGAGCCGCCCGAGTAGGTGTCGGTGACGCGCAGCGTCCAAGTGCCCGAACGGTTCTCGGTGGAGAGGTTGACGCTGTAGGTGGTCGCGATGTTAGCGCCGGAGCCGCCGGCGGCCTTGAGGGTGCGGCTCGTGCCGTCGGGGGCGATGAGCGCGATCGTGATGTCACCGCTGTACGGGTGGGTGATGTTCACGGTGACCGAGCTCGTGGAGGACGCGGTCCCGGTGCAGGAGAGGGCGATCGTGGAGTTCAGCGGCGAACCTTCGGGGATCGCGGCGGCGGTGGTCTTGGAGCCGTTGCAGTCGGTCGGGGTGCCGCCGGAGGAGCCGCAGTAGGTGGTCAGGGCCGACTGGATCGCCGACTTCTCGGCGGCGTCGACCGTGAGCTTGTACAGGTACTTGACGTGGGTCCAGGCCTTGACGTAGTCGCAGCGCAGGCCGGTGGTGTTGACGGGCATCCACTCGGCCGGGTCGTAGTCGCTCTTGGCTGCGTTCACGGAGACGGTGGCGATCCAGAGCTGCGGGGAGTTGATGTCGTTGGCGAAGGCCTGGCGCTGGGCGGTGGTCCAGGCCCAGGCGCCGGAGGCCCAGGCCTCGGAGAGGGCCACGACGTGGTCGATGGAGGCGTTGGAGACCGTGGTGGTCCAGGTGTTGTCGAAGTCGGACTGCCAGTTGCCGGAGGTCGGCTGGCAGCCGTCGCTGGTGACGACGTTCTGGCCGTCGCGCTTGAGCACGTACTGACGGGCGGTGCAGCTTCCGGTGCCGCTCACGGCCTTCCAGTGGGGGAAGAGGTCGCGGTCGTAGGTGTCGCCGTGCGACTCGGCGGCCACGGTGAGGGCGTTGAGCTCGGTCTGCGCGGTCGAGGTGGACGGGATGCCCGGCGGCCGAACGGCTTCGGCGGGTGCGGCGTCGAGGACGATGAGCGAGAGGACGGCCAGCGCGGTCGCGATGAGCGCGGCCAGCGCGCGGCGGGCGGGAAGGGTCCAGGAAGGCATGTCGGCTCCTGAGTGAGGCGGTCGGGGAGCGGCCGGGGCCGGTCGCGGGGTGGGCCTGCCGGGGACGGATGGGACGCAGGCCTGGATTGATCAAATCATGGGATGATCGGCTATGGCAATAGTCACAGTAGATTGTTCACATTCCCGACACGACCCGGTCTGGGCGGTGAGGCCGGAAATTCGTCGAAAAGCGGAGGCGCACAACGAGAACCGCCCGCGCTGAAGAGCGCGGGCGGCGGAGACGGCGGATGGCGAGCGCGCGGTGGAGGCGGCGGACGGCGGTGTTCGAAGCGTTGGGCGCGATCGCGGATGGAGGCCGGCGAATCGATGTCGTAGCAGCGGGGCATCGTCGATTCGGGGGCGCCTGCGAATGCCCGATTTGCCGGGACCCTCCCTTCACGTTTCCCGGGCGCGATCCGGTGTCGGGCCCTTGCGGGAGAATGGAATCGGGGGGTCCCCAAGTGTCCGATTTGCCGGGACCCTCCGTTCACGTTCGGGCCCCGGCTCTCGCTAGTGGACGTCGCGCCTCGGGTTGAGCTGGTCGATGAACCAGACGTCGACGAGGTCGCCCACGATGGCGCGCACCGGGTCCGACGCCTCTTCGATCGGTTCGCCGTCGGTGCGGCCGATGACCACGTACATCAAGTAGTGCCCGTAGGTGTTGTAGCCGACCATCGTCGCGGCCCGGCCCAGTTCCGCCGCCTCGCCGTCCGTGCGCAGCGCCGCGAACCCGCCTTCGAGGCCCGCTTCGATCGCGGCGCGCAGCGCGTCCGCCTCGGCCGCGTCGGCGAGGTTGAGGACGCCGGCCGTGGCCGCGTACTCGCCGTCGGGATTGATCAGGGTCGCGCGCACGGTCTGGGTGCAGTCGGCGTCGTCCAAGAGATCGGCGAGCTCGTCGAGCCCCGCATCGGCGCAGTTCGAGAGTTCTTCCGTCTCAAGCACTTCGTACGCCCCCGTGCCTCCGGCCGGGGTGATCGAGTCCGCGCCGAACAACTCCTCGACCGAGATCGGCGCGGTGTCGGTGGCGCGGCTGGCGATCGGATCGACCACCTCGGGCGCGGCCGCCGACTCGTCTACTGAGGACGGGTGGTCGGCCGCCGGTTCCGCGCTCGACGCGGACGGGTCCGGTTCCCCCTCGCGGAGCACGATGAACGCCCCCGCCGCGCAGGCCCCGGCCACCGCGAGCGCGCTCACGACCGCGAGCGCCACCAGCCACCACCGGGTGCGGCGCCGGGCGCGTTGAGCCGCGCGGCGCAGGGGGCGCGAAGCCTGGATCTGGTCCAGGTGCGCTTCCATCTCCTCCTCGGGCGACCGCTGTCCCGGTGCGGGCGGCAGCGACCGGCCCGGTGCGAGCCGGACGGTCGGCGTGCGGTCTTCGGGGCTGAGTCGCGCCGTGGGCGCGCGCATCTGCGAGCGCTCGTCGAGCTCCGCCCAGTCGAATCCTGGATTGTCCGGAGGCCGGGGCGCCTGCGTCTCCTGGGGAACTCCGAACGGTGACGGGCCATGTGCCATGGAGGCAGCTTAGACCCGGAAACCGCCGAAACCGGGAAACGTTCCCCCGGGAGAAGGACGGGGTCGAGCGGCGTTCATCTCCCCGGGTGACAAGGGGTGCCGCGTGACATATCACATGTCATGTACTGCCTTGACGCGCGCGAACGGTGCGACGGTCCGGGGAGTCGGTGACATGTCACGCGGTACACCGCGTCAGGTGGGGAGCGATGGTCGTGCGCCGGTCGAGGGGCGGTGCGGCCGCCGCTCATCGGGCCGGTGGTCGTATGTCATGCACTACTGCGGGCCGGGCGGACGGCGCAGGTCTCTAACCGGCGGATCCCGGCGACCGGCTCGGGCCCGGCGCGCGACAATGTGGGGCATGTCCAAAGGCCCAGCCGACCAGCCAGAGCACTACTTCAGCGAGCAGCCCGCCGTCGAGGACCGTGAGCGCACCGTCGAGTTCGAGCTCGACGGCGTCGAATACGAGCTGACCACCTCCACGGGGGTCTTCTCCGGCAACCGCCTCGACCCCGGGACGAGCGTGCTGCTGCACAAGGTCGTGCCGCCCGAGGCCGCCGGGACCTTCCTCGACCTCGGCTGCGGGTACGGGCCGATCAGCGCCGTGCTCGCCCAGCGCGACGACGCCGAGGTCTGGGCCGTCGACGTCAACCGCCGCGCCCTCGACCTCACCCGCCGCAACACCGAGAAGGCCCCCGGGACCGTGCACGTCGCCGCCCCCGAGGACGTCCCGGCCGACCTGCGCTTCGACGAGATCTGGTCCAACCCGCCCATCAAGGTCGGCAAGGAGGCGCTGCATGAACTCCTCGAGACCTGGCTGCCCCGCCTCAAGGAGGACGGCGTCGCATGGCTCGTCGTCTCCAAGCACCTCGGCGCCGACTCGCTCGCGCGCTGGCTCGGGGATGAGGGCTGGGAAGTCGACAAGCACGCGAGCGCCAACGGCTACCGGGTCCTGAAGGTCGAGCACGCCCAGGCGTAATCGCACCCCGTGGAGATGTCGACCGGCGGGCACCGCCGGGTCTAACTAACGGACCCAGAACTCGCGAGAGCGGCTGAGTCCTCCGGCAGCGCGCGCCGCGGCGCGCGCCGCCGGCGCGCGGCCGGGCCGCGCCCGACGCCCGGCCCGCCGCGCTTGCGGGCACACGCCCGGCGGCGGG
>NZ_JAPZVQ010000003.1:240450-327421 GCF_027622945.1 Glycomyces lechevalierae
CCCCCCACCCCCCCCCCCCCCCCCCCCCCCCGCGGGGCCCCCCCCCCCCCCCCCCCCCCCCCCCCCCCCCCCCGCCGGCGAGCGGCCGGGCCGAGCACGACGCCCGGCCCGCCGCTCTTCCGGTCACTCGCCCGAAGGCGGGTTCAGGACGATGCCGCCGGCCACCGGCGTCCCGAAGTTCGGGGTGCCGTCGGCGTTGAACGTGAACGGCTGCACCCGGGTCTCGCGGTTCGAGCCGCAGCCCTGGCCGCTCTGCGGATTGCCGTGGTAGACGATCCAGTTCTGAGTCCCGTCGGGCGAGGTGAAGAACCCGTTGTGCCCCGGCCCGAACACGCCGTTCCCCTGCGACAGCACCGGGTTCGGGCTCTTGTCCCAAGAGGACGCCGAGAGCACCGCGCCGCCGTCGTACGTCAGCAGGCCGAGCTTGTAGGCGTCGGTCGTGCACGACGAGGCCGAGAAGACGATGTAGGTCTTCCCGTCGTGCTGGAGCACGACCGGGGCCTCGTTCACGTTGGCGCCCACGGTCTCCCACGAGAGCGACGGCGTCGCGATGGTCACCTGCGAGCCGGTCACGGTCCACGGGTTCGACATCAGCGAGATCCGGATCGACTGGTTCGCGCCGACCCACTCCGACCACAGCAGGTACAGGGAACCGTTGAGCTCCAGATAGGACCCGTCGATGTTCCACTGGTTCGGCAGCGGTGTGCCCATGAACTCGTACGGCCCCATCGGGGTCGAGCTGGTCGAGCGCAGCACGTGGAGGCGCTGGCCGTCGAAGTTCGTCTGGGAGTTCCCGGAGGTGTACATGAGGTACCAGACGCCGCCGATGCGGTGGAACTCCGGCGCCCAGTGCGAGCAGCAGCGGCTCGCGTTGCCGGAGTCGTTCCACACCACCGAGTCCGTCGCGGTCTTGAGCCCGGCCAGGGTGGTCGCCCGGCGCATGATCACCGTGGAGTCCCAGGTGGTCGTGGACATGTAGTAGTAGCCGTCCCAGTACTCGATCCAGGGGTCGGCGCCGTTGGAGCGGATCGGGTTGGCCACACCGGTGTTCGCGGCCTCGCTGAGGAACCACTTCTGCGCGTTGAGCCCGTTGTAGGTGTACTGCGAGACGCGGGCGCCCGCGGTGGTGGACCACTCCCACAGGTCGAGCGCCTTGCCCGAGAAGCGGTTGATGAAGCTGAAGGAGCCGTCGCCGTGCTCGGTCACGGACCACTGCTGGTTGGTGAAGCCCTGGTCGGTCGCCTGCGCGATCGTCGCGCCGTCGGCGGCGTCCCAGCCCCACACGTCGAGCACCATGTTCGTGTGCCGGACCTGGATCTTGTAGTAGCCGCTCCCGGCGTCGACGAACCGGAACTGCTGGTTCGTGCCGGCGTTGCGGCCCCACTGGACGAGACCGGCGCCGGCGGCGGTGGAGGACCCCTCGATGTCGAGGGCGAGGTGGGAATGGGCGCTGGTGATGGTGAACCAGACGCCGGTCGTGACGGCGCCTTGGGCGGGCGCGGGGGTCGCGGCGACCAGGCCGAGGGCGGCCAGGGCGGCGGCCACCGCGAGGGCCAGCAGCGAGCGGCCTCTTTGCGGTATGGCTGTGGACATCATCGTCTCCGGATGCGTGAGAGGGTCGGCGGATGCCGAGGTATCGGTTGATCGAAATGTGCGGATAAGATGTCGCCGGGTCCGCCCCGAACGCGGGGCGATCTGGCGGGAGCGGTCCGGCAGGACCGGTTTGCATCGTTGTAGAATTTCGGCGGAACGAGGAGGTGCGATGGCGGCGACCTTGCGCGATGTCGCGAAACTGGCGGGCGTCTCATTCAAGACCGTCTCGAACGTCATCAACGACTACCCGCATGTCCGCGCCGCGACCAGGGAGAAGGTCGAGCGCGCGATCGCCGAGCTCGGCTACAAGCCGAACCTGAACGCCCGCAGCCTGCGCTCCGGCCGCACCGACACCATCGCACTCGCCGTCCCCGAGCTCAACCTGAGCTACTTCGCCGAGCTCGCCGGGATGGTCATCGCCGCCGCCGAGGAGTCCGGCCTGACGGTGGTCGTCGAGCAGACCGGCGGCGACCGCGACCGCGAGCTCGCGCTCCTGCGCAGTCCCCGCCTGAGCATGACCGACGGCCTCATCCTCAGCCCGCTCGGCATGGGCCAGGAGGACGCCGACGCGCTCGACGTCCTGTTCCCCCTGGTGCTCTTGGGCGAGCGGACCTTCGACTGGCCGTGCGACCACGTGACGATGCGGAACACCGAGGCCGCGCGCGCGGCCACCGAGTACCTGCTGGCCTCGGGCCGCCGCCGGATCGCCGTCATCGGCGAGTACGAGGGCGAGGTCATGGGCTCGGCCCGGCTCCGCCTGCGCGGCTACCGCGAGGCCCTGGCTGCGCACGACGTGCCGTACGACGCCTCGCTCGTGGTCCGCGCGACCCTGTGGCACCGCGCCGACGGCGCCCGCGCGATGCACGAGCTGCTCGACCGCGACGTGCCGTTCGACGCGGTCTTCGGCTTCAACGACACCATGGCGCTCGGCGCGATGCGGGTGCTCCAGGAGGCCGGCCGCCGCGTCCCCGAGGACGTGGCCGTGATCGGCTTCGACGACCTCGACGAGGCCGCCTACTCGATCCCCTCGCTCACCACAGTGGACCCGGGCCGGGAGTGGCTGGCGCGCACGGCACTCGAGACCTTGCTCGCGCGCATCGCCGAGGAGGGGCCGAAGCAGCCGCCGCAGACCGAGCTGGCGGACTTCACGATCGTCGAACGCGAGTCGGCCCCCAGGAACTGAGCGCCGGACGCCTCGGAGGAGCGACCGGTCCGAGTCCGGCGTCGCACGCGGCCGATCCTCGCTCCGTGCAATCCGAAGGCGCGGCCTGCCTGCAGGTTCTGTGAGCCTGCGCCGCAACACGTCCGGGCCGACCGGAAGCGGCGGGCACTCGACCCGCCGCCCCCGGAGGCCGTCTATTGGATGCCCTCTTTCACGAGCCGCCACTGCTGGCAGGTCGCGCCGTTGGCGGTCCACTGCTGCGCCACCGCGCCGTCGGCGGTCGAGCAGCCGTTGATCTCGAGCAGCTTGCCGCTGTTGGCGTTCGCGAACGTCCACCAGCCGCCGCTGGTCGCGGCGTTCCACGACTGCGTCGAGCTGCCCGTCGGGCCCCACTGCACCGCGTCCACCCCGTCGGCGGTCTGCCCGGACGGGATCTCGAGGAGCTTGCCGCTGTTGCGGTTGGTCAGCTGCACCGTGGCGCCGCCGCTGACGGCCCACCGCTGCGTGGCGTTGTTCGTGTCGCCCCACTGGCCGACGGCCGCGCCGTCGGTCGTCAACGCGCTCAGCACTTCCAGGTACTTGCCGCTGTTGCGGTTGGCGAGCTGGAAGACCGGCGCGAGAGCTGAGCTCGAGTACAGGTGGATCGCGTCGAGCTCGGCGAAGTTGGTGCCCTTGGTGAACCGGATCGTGTTGGTCCCGGCGTTCAGGGTCACGGTCTTCTGCGCCCACGCGTACCGGCCCCAGTCCACCGTGGCGGGGTAGCTGATCGACGAGCCGGAGCCGCCGTTCACGCTCACCGAATGCGTCGCGGTCGAGCCGAAGCCGTTGTCGTAGCGCACGTTCATCGTGTAGGTCCCGGCGGTCGGCACGTTCACGGTGAACTGGACGTAGCTGCCGGCGTTGTTGATGTTGCCGACCTTCGAACCGTTGGCGGCCTGCACATGCGTCACCGTGGAGACGTCGTTCAGGGTCGCGTTCTCGGCCTCGTACTGCTGGGCGTCGAGCGGAATCGAGCCGACCCGGATGTCGTTCAGGTCGGTGGTCGTGTTCTCGACGTTCACGGCCTGGTACAGGGTGCGGCCGTCGGCGCTGTAGTCGATGCCCTGCGCGAAGCCGCTGAAGCTCCCGCCCTGGGTGTCACTGGCGTCGTAGGTGACCGCCATCGGCAGCCGCTCCCACGGGCCGTCGCCGAGGTTGTAGTTGACGTAGAAGTTCTGGCCGCCGTCGATGTTCCCGCTGCCGTCGAGCGACCACTTGGACGCCACCACGACCATCCCCTTGGGACCGCCGGTCGGCACCCACTTGACGTACGGCGAGGAGCCGATGCCGCGCCCGTTCGCGAGCTTGATCTGCGTGCCGATGCTGTTGGTCGTGCCCCAGTTCAGGCCGTCCGCCGAGATCTTGTAGTAGACCGGCGCGGTGTTCTGGGACTGGCTCGGCCGGTTGACGACCTCGAACGTGGCCATGTAGCGCCCGTCGGGCAGCTTGGTCACGGTGATCATGCCGGGCCGGTCGCTCTGGTTGGTCGGCGCCGAGACGTTGACCAGGGAGCCCCAGGTCTTGCCGCCGTCGGTCGAACGGCGGTAGGAGACGGCCTGGAGCACGCCGTTCGCCTTCTGGCGCTCGTCCGAGAAGTACGCGGCGAGGCCGCCGTTCCCGTCGATCGCGAGCGAGGGCTCCCACACCGTCGTCGTGGTCGAGGACGGCGACGGGTCGTAGACGGCCGGGCCGCCGGAGTCGATGGTGCTCAGGTAGCTCCAGCTCGTACCCTGGTTCGTGCTCTTGTACACGACGAGGCGGCTGGACGAGCGGTCCTCGGGCATGACCATGCCCGCCAACAGGATCGTGCCCGCGGTCAAGTCGCCCGTGGTCTGCGTGACCTCGTACAGGAACGGCTGCGCGGTGCGGGTGAGCGCCGGGAAGGTCGCGCTCGGGTTCACCTCGGCGACCTTGGTCCAGCTCGCGCCGTCGTTGGTCGAGCGGTAGATCGGGTAGACCTGCACGCCGTTCTGCAGCACGAGCTGGTCGAACGTGACGAGCTGCGTGCCGTTCGCGCCGCCGGAGTTCTTGAGCACGATGATCTTGGCGTAGGTGGTCCCGGCGGGCGTGCCGCCTTCGGGGTTGAACGAGCTGCCGGCGGCGGGGGAGTAGACCAGCGCGCCGTTGCCGGTGGTCACGGCCGCGGCGGGCGCGGGCGCCCAGCCGATCGCGACGGCCGCGACGGTGAGGAGGAACGCGGCGACCGCGAGGATCGCGCCGCCCCGTCTGAAGGCGAGGAGTTGAGGGCTTCGCATGCGACTTCCAATCTTTACAACGTTGTATCATGCGTGCGGGACATCGTAAGACCATCAATGCCCGCAGGTCAAGCCCCTGCTCTCGGATCTGATCACGGATCGGAAACGAAGTGGAAACGAACCGTGGGTCCCGTTGACAGTCGACGACGGGCGTGCGTACGATTCCCGTAATTACAACGTTGTACAAGATGGTTCCCCAGTACAGGGCCCCCTCGACGTTGTACCTAACCAAAAGACAGCGCAGTCGCGTTGGGAGGGAACTGAACATGAAACGCAAGACGGTCCTCATCGGCGGCGCCGGGAGCGCCGCGCTGGCGCTCCTCGGCTCCGGCTGCTCGGGCGGCGGCGAGACCGGCGGCCCCGCGACGCTGACGTTCTGGCACGGCTACACCGAGGCCGACGGCGACGTGCTCCAGGGCATCGTCGACGACTTCAACGCCTCGCAGTCCGACATCACGATCAACACCGAGGTCAAGACCTGGGCCAGCATCGACGACACCCTGCTGACGGCCCTGTCCGCCGGCGAGGGCCCCGACATCGTCGCCATGCCCGCCGAGCGCCTGCCCGTCTACGCGGACAAGGGCGCGTTCGCCGAACTCGACGACTTCTACAACGACGAGTCCTCCAACACCGCGAACCTCCTCCCCGGCGCGGTCGCCATGGTCGAGATCGAGAGCCGCAAGTACGCCGTGCCCACCGGCTTCGTGCCGCTGGCCGTCTACTACAACACCGCGCTGTTCGAGGCCGCCGGCGTCACCGCGTTCCCGGCCACGTGGGACGAATGGGTCGCCACCGCCAAGCAGCTCACCGTGGACGAGGACGGGGACGGCACGCCCGAGCAGTACGGCGTCGTCCTGCCCGACCACGCCACCGTCGCCAATGGACTCTGGCCGTCCCTGTTCTACGGCAACGGCGGCGACATCGTCTCCGAAGTCGTGGACGCCGTGATCGACTCGCCCGAGAACGCCGCGACCCTCGAGTTCTGGCGCTCGGCCATTGTGGATGACAAGATCTCGCCCACCGGCGTCGACGGCGTGGGCGCCGACGAGCTCTTCAGCGCAGGCAAGGCCGCCATGACCATCGGCGGCCCCTGGATGGCCTCGATCGCCACCGAGAACAACATCGAGTACGCGATCGCCCCGATCCCGGCCGGCCCGGTCGCCCAGGCCGCCTCCGCCATCGGCGTCGCCATGGCCGTCACCGTCGACGCGGACGACAACGCCCGCGCCGCCGCCGAGAAGTTCTTCGCGTTCTTCCTCAACGACGACAACGCCGCCGCCTGGTCGCTCGGCTCCGGCTGGCCGCCCCTGCGCAGCGACGTGCCCGCCGAAGCCGTCAACTCCAACCCGGTCGTCGCCTCCCTCACCGAGATCGCCGACCTCGGGCGCCCGCTCCTGCCGGGCGTCGTCAACAGCGTCGACGTGCTCGCCGCCATCGACGAACTGACCCAGCGCGCCGTCGCCGGCGAGGACATCGCCGGGCTCCTCGCCGAAGCGCAGGAGACCGTCCAGGGCGCACTCGACTAACCGCCGCGGCCCGAGACCGGACCGCGAACGGCGGGGACGCCGCCCCTCGGCGTCCCCGCCGCCCCAAGGGGAGTGAAGGAGACCATGACCACCGCACCACCGACGGGCCGCCGCTACCGCCCGCCCGCACCGCTGGGCGGCCGGCGCCGCGCCGACGGCCCCGCGGGCCGAGGCCTCAAAGCCGCCGCGTTCCTCGCCCCGGCCCTGCTCATCCTGGGCGCGTTCACGATCTGGCCGATGCTCTCGGCCCTCAGGCTGTCCTTCACGGACGCCAGCGGCTTCGGCGAACCCGAGTTCATCGGCCTCGAGAACTACGTCCAGGTCTTCACCGACCCGGACATCCTCAACGCCGTCACCAACACCGCGCTGTACACGGTGCTGTTCACGCCGATCGCGGTCGCCGCCGCGCTCGCGCTGGCGCTGCTGCTCAACAACCCGCGCCTGCCGTTCCGCGGCTTCTTCCGCACGGCGCTGTTCGTGCCGTTCGTCGTCTCGTTCTCCGTGGCGGCCTTCGCCTGGAGCTACCTCGTCGACCCGCAGGTGGGCCTGCTCAACTACTGGCTGCGCGGGCTCGGCATCCAGCTCGGCAACGTCCTGGAGGACCCGCACCTGGCGATGCCGATGGTCGTGCTCGTGGCCGTCTGGAAGCTCTTCGGGTTCTACTTCGTGATCTTCCTGGCCGGGCTGCAGGACATCCCGACCTCGATCTACGAGGCCGCCCGCATGGACGGCGCGGGCGCGTGGTCGCGCCTGCGCAACGTCACACTCCCCTTGCTGTCCAACACGATGGCGTTCGTCCTCATCTTCGCGATGATCGCCGCGCTCCAGGCCTTCGACCAGATCTACGTGATGACCGGCGGCGGCCCCTACGGCAGCACCCAGACCCTCGTCATGGAGATCTACGAATCCGGGTTCCGCAAGCTCGACATCGGCTTCGCCTCGGCACTGTCCTATGTGCTGCTCGCTGCGACCCTGCTGCTGAGCCTCGTGCAGTTCGTGTTCTTCGGCCGCAAAGAAAAGGACCTGGCATGAGGACGCGACTCCGGGAACTCCGGCCCTCGACCGTGCTCGCGACGATCGCGTTCATCGTGGTCACCGCCATCGTGCTGCTGCCGATCGCGATCATCGTGCTCACCGCGTTCAAGCCCGCGGCCGAGGTCAACGCCTACCCGCCGAGCCTCCTGCCGGACGCGTGGACGCTCGACAACCTCAAGACGGTGACCTCCGAGCTGCCGTTCGCGCGGCTCGTCGGCAACAGCTTCGTCTTCGCCGGCGGGGTCACGATCTTCGCGCTCCTCTTCGACTCGCTCGCGGCTTACGCCTTGGCGCGCTTGGACTTCACCGGGCGTCGGGTGCTGCTCGTCGTCATCATCGCGACCCTGATGATCCCGTTCCAGGCCACGCTCATCCCGCTCTACCAGCTCGTGGCCGACCTCGGCTGGGTGAACACGTACACCGGGCTCATCGCGCCGCGCGCCGCGGACGCCTTCGGGATCTTCTTCCTGCGCCAGTTCTTCCTCGCGCTCCCGCGCGACATCGACCAGGCCGCGCGCATCGACGGCGCGGGGGAGTTCCGGATCTTCTGGTCCGTCCTGCTCCCCAACGCCGTTCCCGCCCTGCTCACCTTGGGGCTCTTCACCTTCGTCAACAACTGGAACGACCTGCTGTGGCCGCTGGTGTTCACCACCGACACCGAGATGGGCACCATCACCTCCGGCCTGACCCAGCTCACCGGGCCCAGCGGCATCGTGCCCCACGGCGTGATGATGGCCGGCTCGCTCATCGCGATCCTGCCGCTCGTCATCGCGTTCCTCTTCATCCAGCGGCGCTTCATCGAGAACATCGCAACGACAGGACTCAAATGACCGGCTCTCCCAACTGGCACCGCGACGGCGGATTCCACTTCGCCGTCGGTGTCGAGGACACCTTCGTGCCCCAGGCCGGACCGGGTGAGCGGCCGATCGACGAGTACGAGCTCACCGAGCACTACCAGCGGTGGCACGCCGACCTCGGCCTCGCCGTCGAGGCCGGCGCGGAGCTGGTGCGCTGGGGCGTGCCGTGGCACCGGATCCAGCCCGAACCCGGCCGCTGGGACTGGGAGTGGCTCGACCGGGTCATGGACCGCTACGCCGAGCTGAACCTGCGGCCCATTGTGGACCTCATGCACTACGGCACTCCACTGTGGCTCGACAGGCAGTTCGCCCACCCGGACTACCCGAAGCTCGTCGCGGAGTACTCGGCTCGTGTGGCCGAACGCTACGCGCACCTCGGCGTCACCGACTACACGCCGGTGAACGAGCCGATGATCCACGCCCTGTTCTCCGGCGAGTACGCCTACTGGCCCCCGTACCTCTCTGGGCCCCAAGGGCTCAGCACCATGGTCGGCCAGCTCGCCCGCGGCTTCGTGCTCGCCCAGCGCGCCATGCGCGACGTGCTCGGCGACCGCGCCGTGTTCGTCCACGTCGACGCCGGCATGCGCTACGTCGGCGACACCGACGCCCCCGAACACCGCGAGCACGCGGCCCGGCTCAAAGAACAGGTCTTCCTCGTCGAAGACCTCGTCACCGGCCGCGTCGGCACCGACCATCCACTTGAGAAGCACCTGCGCGCCAACGGATGGGACGACGCCGACTTCGCTTGGTTCGCCGAAGCGCCCGTGCTGCCCGACGTCATGGGCGTCAACTACTACCCGCGCCACTCGACCGAGGTCTTCGAAGCCGGCGTCTTCCACGGCGGCGGCTTCCGCGACCCGCGTCCGACCCGTGACGACGGCGTCACCGGCATGAACGAGCTCCTCCGCGAGGCCCACGCCCGGTACGGGGCGCCGGTCATGCTCACCGAGACGTGCGTGACCGGCTCGGTCAAGGAGCGCATCGACTGGCTCGACGAATCCGTGGCCGCCCTGCACGACCTCCGCGCCTCCGGCGTCGACGTCGTCGGATACACGTGGTGGCCCCTGTTCGACATGTACGAATGGACTTACCGCCACTCCGAGCAGCCGCGCGAGGCGCACCGACTCACCATGGGGCTGTGGCGACTCGAGGAGACCGCGAACGGCCTTGAACGGGTCCGGACCGACATCGTCGAGCGCTTCCGCCGCCACGCGGGCGGGGCGTGACCGGACCCGGTCCGCCGCCACGGGGGCGGCAGACCGCACACCGGAGTGTGTCCACTTCCTGACACGCCCCTTGCGAGGGCCGCTCGCGATGACGTAGCGTAGCGGCCGTAAACGAATAAACCCACGGGAGTCCGATGCATCGGGCTGAGAGGGGACTGGGTAGTCCCGACCGTCGAACCTGATCCAGATCATGCTGGCGCAGGGAGAAGGAGCTATGCGCGCTACTCGTCTACCCCGACTTCACGTCATCACCGACACCCGCGGCCTTGAGACGCAACCCGATCCGCTTGCCGTCATCGAGTCGGCGCTGATCGCCGGGGCGCGGCTCGTCCAGGTCCGGCCCGAGGACCACTACACCGACCGCGAGGCCTTCGACCTCGCGACCGCGATCGCCGCCCTCTGCGACCAGTACGGCGCGGCGTGCCTGGTCAACGACCGCGTGCACCTCGCGCTGGCGGTCGGCGCCGACGGCGTCCACCTCGGCGCGGACGACCTCCCGATCGATGCCGCGCAGCGCATCCTCCCGGCCGCATCGGTCATCGGCGGCACCGCCCGCGACCCGGAATCGGCGCGTGCCGCGCGACGGGCGGGGGCGACCTACCTCGGCGTCGGTCCGGTCTGGGGGACCACGACGAAAGCCGGTCTGCCGCAACCGATCGGGCTGGAAGGCCTGGCCGCGGTGTGCGAGGCCGTCGACCTCCCGGTCATCGCCATCGGCGGCATCACCGCTGAGCGCGCGGCGCTGTGCCGCGAGGCGGGGGCCCACGGCGTGGCGGTGGTCGGAGCGATCTCCACAGCCGCGGACCCGCGTGAAGCGACGGCCGAACTCCTTGAAGCCGTCGGCGAGAGCCCGAACCCGGTGGCGGGCATAGGGCGCGGCGGACGTCGAATCGGCGGCGACGCCGGTCGGCGATCCGGGACGGCCGTCGGCCGCGGAAGCGGCGAACGCGCGAGGTCCCGCGAAGGCGCCGTCGCGACCGGGGTCGTCGAACTCATTGCGCCGCAAACTGCAGCAGATCGCTCGATCGCCTCGTCGGACCAAGCGGGAACGTCGGCCGCGCCGCCCGATGTGCACCTCCTCCGAGGGACGGGCGAAGCCTGATGCGCATCGCCATCGTCGGTGCCGGATCGATCGGACTCGCCATCGCGTGGCGGACCGCTCAGGCCGGCGCCGAGGTCGTCGTGCACGACCCGGATCCGGGCTCGGGCGCCTCGCGCGTTGCCGCAGGGATGATCGCGCCCGTCACCGAGTCCCACTACGGCGAGGAAGCCCTCGGCCCGTTCATGGCCGCGTCGGCCGACGCCTGGCCTGACTTCGCCCGCGAACTCGAAGCGGCCTCCGGGCTCGACGTCGGGTTCCGCGATGTGCCGACGCTGGTGGTCGGTGTCGAGGACGGCGACCGCGCCGAGATCGACCGGCAGGCCGAGCTGTATCGGTTCACCGCGAGGAACGTCGAGCCCTTGACGGCGCGTGCCGCGCGCAAGGTCGAGCCGCTGCTGAGCCATCGAGTGCGCGGTGGCGTCCTCGCACCCGAGGACCGCGCCGTCGATCCACGAGTAGTACATGACGCACTACTGATCGCGGCCCAGCGTGCCGGGGTCGAGTTCCGTGCGGAGCGGGTTGAGGACCTCTCGGCCCTCGACGCTGATCAGGTGGTCATCGCGGCCGGATGCGGATCGGAGAGGTTCGTCGGCGAGCCCGGCGAGCCCGGCGAGCCCGGCGAGGTCATCGCGTCGCATGGCGGTGTCACCGGCGGGGCGACGGAACTCGGCGCCCTGGGTGAAGCGGGTTCGGGTGCAGGCAACACGGAAGCGTGCGTGGATCTCGCAGGAGCGCGCCGCGAGGACGCCTCCGCAGAGGCCTTGCGATGGCAGCTTCCGGTCCGACCTGTTCGCGGCGCAGTGCTGCGGCTGCGAGCCGTCGGCGACCAGCCGGTTCCTCGGACCACCGTGCGCGGCTTCGTGAAAGGCCACCCGATCTACATCGTGACTCGCGAGAGCGGCGAGATCGTCGTGGGCGCGTCGAGCGATGAGCGGGGATTCGATCGACGCACGGGCACCGCAGGTGCCGTGCACGACCTGCTGCGCCGGGCGATCGAGCTCGTGCCGGAGATCGCCGAGTACCACCTCGACGAGGTCAGCGTCGGCTTCCGCCCCGGAACCCCCGACAACCTGCCGCTCATCGGCCGCCTCGACGCCCGGACCGTGGCCGCGACAGGCCACTACCGCAACGGCATCGCCCTCATCCCCGCCACCGCTGCCGCCGTTGCCGCCTTGCTCGCAGGGAAGGACGACGCGGTCCCGGCAGCCTTCGATCCGCTGCGTTTCGGATCGCCGAGGGAACAGCGCCAACGGCCGCTTGAAGGCCGCGACCAGCGCGCCGAAGTGCCGTTCGCGGGCAGCGGCCAGCGCTCTGAGGCTCCGTTTTCAGGTGCCCCCGAATCAAGGGTGGCCGAGGGGTCCGACAGCACCGGGGTTCACGGACCCGCCCAAGGGTCCGAAGTGGCCGATCGCACATCCGCTCAGGAGGCTGACTCATGAACATCGAGGTCAATGGCGAAGCGCGCGAAGGCATCGCCACCATCACCGACGCCGTCGCGGCCGTCACCACCGCCCGCCGCGGGATCGCCGTGGCGCTCAACGGGGAGGTCGTGCCGCGTTCCGAATGGGACCGGCCTCTCGCCGACGGCGACGCCGTCGAAGTACTCACCGCGACCCAAGGAGGCTAGCCATGGACCAGCGCACCACCACCCGCACCGACGCCGACCTGAAGATCGCCGACAAGACCTTCACCTCGCGCCTCATCCTCGGCACCGGCGGCGCCGCGAACCACGCGCAGCTCGCCGAGGCGATCACCGCGTCCGGGACCGAACTCGTCACCGTCGCGCTCCGACGCGTCGACCCCGGAGCCTCCGGGTCCATTCTGGACGTCATCGAGCGCTGCGGCGTCGAACTCCTCCCCAACACCGCCGGGTGCTTCACCGCGGAACAGGCCGTGCGCACCGCCAAGCTCGCCCGCGAAGCCTTCGGCACCGACTGGATCAAGCTCGAGGTCATCGGCGACGAGGACACGCTCCTGCCCGACCCCGTCGAACTCCTCGACGCCGCCGAAACCCTGGTCGCCGACGGTTTCACCGTCCTGCCCTACACGAGTGACGACCCCGTGCTCGCCCGCCGCCTCGAGGACGCCGGATGCGCGGCCGTCATGCCGCTCGCCGCGCCGATCGGCACCGGGCTCGGCGTCCGCAACCCGCACAACCTGGCCCTGATCTGCGAGCACGCGAACGTGCCGGTCATCTGCGACGCCGGCATCGGCACCGCCTCCGACGCCGCGCTGGCCATGGAACTCGGCTGTTCGGCCGTCCTCCTCGCCACCGCCGTCACCCGCGCCGCCGACCCCGCGCTCATGGCCGCCGCCATGCGCGACGCCGTGAACGCCGGCCGCGCCGCGCGCCTCGCCGGTCGGATTCCCAAGCGGCACTTGGCCAACGCCTCGTCGAGCTTCGACGGGATGGCCGACCTGTGAACCGCGTCCACCGGCAGCCGCCCGTCGCGCTGACGATCGCGGGCTCGGACTCGGGCGGCGGCGCCGGCATTCAAGCCGACCTGCACACGTTCGCCGCGCACCACGTGCACGGCACCAGCGTCATCACCGCGATCACCGCCCAGAACACGCGCGGCGTCACGGCCGCCGAAGCGGTCTCGGTGGATCTGGTTCGCGCCCAACTCGACGCGGTCCTCGGCGACTTCTCCGTCGCGGCGGTCAAGACCGGGATGCTCGGCGGCGGTGCGCTGCTCGAGCTCGTCGCGAAGTACGGGGAGGACGAGCGGCTGCCGAACCTCGTCGTCGATCCGGTCATGGTCACCACCACCGGCGACTCGCTGTTCGCGGGCGACCCGGCCGCGTACCTCGCGCGGCTCGGCCCGCTCGCGACCATCTTGACGCCCAACCTGATCGAGGCGCGCCAGCTCCTCGGCCGCGAGATCGAGACGGTGGATGACATGCGCGAGGCCGCCCGCGCCCTGGCTACCTACGGGCCGCGGGCGGTGCTGGTCAAGGGCGGACACCGGGAAGAGGGCGCGGCCGAGCGCAACGCAGAGGCGGCGGGCGTTTCGGGGACCGCGATCGACGTGCTGTGGTGCGACGGCCAGATGCTCGACCTCGCCGCGCCGCGCGTCGCGACCCGCAACGACCACGGCACCGGCTGCACGCTCGCGGCGGCGATCGCGGCCCGGCTCGCGCTGGAGCATCCACTGCCGCAAGCGGTCGCGGGAGCGAAGGCGTACGTCACCGAGGCGCTGAAAGCCGCGGCCGAATGGCGGCTCGGCCTCGGACCGGGACCGGTCCATCACCACCACGGAAGAAAGAGCGCAGCGCTGTGAGCAGCCTGCGTACGTGGACGCGTGGCCGCCGGGCGGGGGAGTGCGCAGTCGGTGCAGTTGGCGGCGAGGCGGATGCCGTCGCGCGCGGAAGCGCGGCCGGATCGGTGCCGGTCTTTCGGTGGCGCCGCAGCGGCCGCCACCAAGCCGGGCCCCGCACCGGCGAGGCGGGTCGCGAGATGCCGGTGAACCGCCCGTTTTCGGGGACGCCGAAGGCGCTTATCGCCGTGCGCCGGGCCCCGGCTTGAACCCTGACACAGGGGTCTGACATTTCCGTGCCGCCGTTTCGAACAGCGCGCATGAGCCGAGCGATCGAATTTTTCGGATCGAACAACTGCAAGGAGACAGCATGAACGCCAGAAGCAAGGTCTACGCCCAGGGCTCGCGGCCCGACATCCAGGTGCCGTTCACCCAGGTCGAGCTGAGCGGCGGCGAGGCGCCGATCCGGCTCTACGACACCTCCGGGCCCGGGTCCGACCCCGAGGTCGGCCTCCCGAAGCTGCGCGAGGCGTGGATCGCCGAGCGCGCGGGCGCCGCCGCGAGCACGATCGTCCATGAAGGCGCCGAACTCGAGTGCCCGACCCAGCTCCACTACGCCAAGCAGGGCATCGTCACCCCCGAGATGGAGTTCGTGGCCGTCCGGGAAGGCCTCGAGGCCGAGTTCGTGCGCGCCGAGATCGCCGCCGGCCGGGCGATCCTGCCCGCGAACGTCAACCACCCCGAGACCGAGCCGATGATCATCGGCAAGAACTTCCTCACCAAGATCAACGCGAACATCGGCACCTCGGCCGTCTCCGACTCAGTCGCCGCCGAGGTCGAGAAGCTCACGTGGGCCACCAAGTGGGGCGCGGACACCGTGATGGACCTCTCCACCGGCAAGCACATCCACGAGACCCGCGAGCACATCATGCGGAACTCCCCGGTCCCCATCGGCACCGTCCCGCTCTACCAGGCGCTCGAGAAGGTCAACGGCGACCCGGTGAAGCTCAACTGGGAGGTATACCGCGACACCATCATCGAGCAGGCCGAGCAGGGCGTCGACTACATGACCGTGCACGCCGGGGTCCTCCTGCGCTACGTCCCGCTCGCCGCCCGCCGCGTCACCGGGATCGTCTCGCGCGGCGGCTCGATCATGGCCGCCTGGTGCCTCGCCCACCACGAGGAGAACTTCCTCTACACGCACTACCGCGAGCTGTGCGAGATCTTCGCCAAGTACGACATCGCGTTCTCCCTCGGCGACGGCCTGCGCCCCGGCTCCATCGCCGACGCCAACGACGACGCCCAGTTCGCCGAGCTCCGCACCCTCGGTGAGCTCACCCACATCGCATGGGAGTACGACGTCCAGGTCATGTGCGAAGGCCCCGGCCACGTCCCGATGCACAAGATCAAGGAGAACGTCGACCTCCAGCAGGAGCTCTGCGGCGAGGCCCCGTTCTACACGCTCGGCCCGCTCACCACCGACGTCGCCCCCGCCTACGACCACATCACCTCCGCGATCGGCGCGGCCATGATCGGCTGGTTCGGCACCGCGATGCTCTGCTACGTCACCCCCAAGGAGCACCTCGGCCTGCCCAACCGCGAGGACGTCAAAGAGGGCGTGATCGCCTACAAGATCGCCGCCCACGCCGCCGACCTCGCCAAAGGCCACCCGAAAGCCCAGGAATGGGACGACGCGCTCTCCAAGGCCCGCTTCGAGTTCCGCTGGCAGGACCAGTTCAACCTCGCCCTCGACCCCGACCGGGCCCGCGAGTACCACGACGAGACCCTCCCCGCCGAGCCCGCCAAGACCGCGCACTTCTGCTCCATGTGCGGCCCCAAGTTCTGCTCCATGAAGATCAGCAGCAGCATCAAAGAACAATTCGGCCCCGACAGTGAAGTGACCAGCGCGGATGAGGTCACGGCCGGCATGCTCGCCAAGTCCGCCGAGTTCGCCGCACAGGGCAACCGGCTGTACCTGCCGATGGTGGACTGATCCGCTGCGACCGTCGGCGGCCCCGGCATCGGGGACGCCGACGGCCGCTCCGTCTTCGCCTGTTCTTCGCCGAGGTGGGCTCCGGCGCTGTTGAATCGTCGTATGACCAAGCGCGACGACGCGGCCCTGTTCGGCAACCGGTTCTTGACCGTGCCCGCTCCCTCGGAGAACTTCCCCGAGGAGGGCATGTCCGCGACGGACGCGATGAGGCTGCTGGATGTGGATCTCGCCATGGAGGGCGACCCGCAGCGAAACCTCGCCACGTTCGTCACCACCTGGATGGAGCCGCAGGCGCAGCGGATCATCGCCGAGAATCTCCATCGCAACTTCATCGACCATGCGGAGTACCCGATCTCCGCCGAGATCGAGCAGCGTTGCGTACGCATGCTCGCCGATCTCTTCAACGCGCCGGGCAAGACGACCGGATGCCGGACCCAGGGCTCGTCCGAGGCGATCATGCTCGGGGCGTTGTCGCTGAAGTGGAAGTGGCGGGAGCGCCGCCTGGCGGCCGATCTGCCGGTCGACCGACCCAACCTGGTCTTCGGCGGGGACGTCCACGTCGTGTGGGAGAAGTTCTGCCGCTACTTCGACGTCGAACCGCGGATCGTGCCGCTCGCCGAAGGCAAGTACACGATCGGCCCGGAGGACGTGGAGCCCCACCTCGACGAGAACACGATCGGCGTCGTCGCCGTCCTCGGCACCACGTTCACCGGCCACAAGGACGACGTCGTCGGGATCGACAAGCTCCTGCGGGAGGTCCGCAAAGAGCGGGACCTCGACATCCCGATCCACGTCGACGGCGCCAGCGGCGCGTTCGTGTGGCCCTTCCTCTACCCCGACTCGAAATGGGACTTCCGGCTCGAACAGGTCCGCTCGATCAACGTCTCGGGGCACAAGTACGGCCTGGTCTACCCCGGCATCGGCTGGCTGGTCTTCCGCGAGGAGTCCGACCTGCCCAAGGACCTCGTGTTCTACGAGAACTACCTGGGCAAGACCGACGCGACCTTCACGCTGAACTTCTCCACCGGCGCGTCGATGGTGCTCGCGCAGTACTACAACTTCGTCCGGCTCGGTCGCCAGGGCTACACCTACGTCATGAAGGCGATGCAGACGAACGCCCGTGCGCTGGCGGACAACCTGCGCGGCGGCGGCCGCTTCGAAGTGATCGGGGGCGACGCCGAGCAGTTGCCGCTGGTGGCGTTCCGCCTCGCCGGCGAGCACGCCTACGACGAGTCCGACGTCGCCTGGCAGCTCTCGGCCGAGCGCGGCTGGATGGTGCCGGCGTACACCCTCCCGCCCAACGCGGAGCGGGTGAAGATCATGCGCGCCCTGGTCAAGGAGACGCTGAGCCGCGAGCAGATCGATCGCCTGAGCCAGGACATCGCCGACGCGTGCCGCACCCTGGACGACAAGGGTGCGACCCACGAGGTCGAGCGGGCCCAGGTCAAGCGGGGTACCGGCTACTGACGCGTGCCCGCGGGTGCTGTAGCCGAGGTCACGGCGGCCGCCTTCAGGGGGGCCGCCACCACCGCGTACACTCGGTAGCTGTTGTTCGAGTGCCTCCACCGAGCCGTTCCACGGTTCGCAAGCGGAGGCGCTGTCCAACGAATCCCACACCGGCCGCGCTGCGGCGGGTGCGCCGTCTCAGGCTGAGTCAATTCACGGCTCGCTTCGCCGAGGCTGGGGATTCAGGCGGTCCCGCCCTCATCTGCGGGATTCGTTCCACACCGACAACGAAAGCTAGGTAAACCTGTGCGCACGTACAGCCCTAAGCCGGGTGACATTGACCCGCAGTGGCTCGTGATCGACGCGACCGACGTGGTGTTGGGCCGGCTCGCGACGCACGCTGCCGATCTGCTCCGAGGCAAGCACAAGCCGACCTTCGCACCGAACGCGGACACCGGTGACTACGTCATCATCGTGAACGCCGAGAAGGTCGTCCTGACCCGGAACAAGCTCCAGACCAAGAAGGCCTACCGCCACTCCGGCTTCCCGGGCGGTCTCAAGGAGAAGTCGTACGCCGACTTCATGGAGAAGGCCCCCCACAAGGTCGTCGAGAAGGCCGTCTTCGGCATGCTGCCGAAGAACAAGCTCGGCCGCGCCGTGTCCAAGAAGCTGAAGGTCTACGCGGGTCCTGGCCACCCGCACACCGCCCAGCAGCCGAAGCCGTACGAGATCAAGAAGATCGCGCAGTAGGCGCGGGCGGAAGAGGAGCATTCCACATGAGTGACGAGATCCAGGCCACCGAGGCCACCGAAGCCGCCGAGGTCGTCGAGACCGAAGCCCCCGAGGCCGTCGAGGTCCCCGAGGTTCCCGTCGACGTCCCCGCGGACGTCGCCGCCGCGCCGTCCGTGCCGAGCATCCCCGCGGTGCCCGCCGACCGCGCGATCCAGACCGTCGGCCGCCGCAAGCGCGCCATCGCCCGCGTCCGCCTGGTCGCCGGCACCGGCAAGTACGTCGTCAACGGCAAGACCCTCGAGGACTACTTCCCGAGCAAGGTCCACCAGCAGACCGTCGCGGAGCCCTTCGTGACCGTCGAGGCCGGCGACAACTTCGACGTCCTGGTCAACATCCACGGCGGCGGCGCCACCGGCCAGGCCGGCGCGCTGCGTCTCGGCATCGCCCGCGCCCTGGTCGAGATCGACCCGAACACCCGCCCGGCCCTCAAGGCCGCCGGCTTCCTGACCCGCGACGCGCGCGAGAAGGAATCGAAGAAGTACGGCCTCAAGAAGGCCCGCAAGGCACCGCAGTACTCGAAGCGCTAGCACGTCTTCCCCGCGAGCGGGGAAGCACGCTAGTCTACGCAAGCGAACGGGGCTGCCGAGGAGGACATCCTCGGCGGCCCCCGTTTTTTTATGCCACAACGATGGGAAGCCACACCGTGTCACGACTGTTCGGCACCGACGGCGTACGGGGGCGGGCGAACGCCGACCTCACGCCCGACCTGGCACTCCGCCTCAACATCGCCGCCGCGCGGGTCCTCGGTGCGGTTGACCACCGCCCCGTCGCCGTCATCGGCCGCGACCCCCGAGCCTCCGGCGAGATGCTGGCCGCCGCCAGCGCCGCCGGCCTCGCCGCGGCGGGCGTGAAAGTCATCGACCTGGGCATCCTTCCCACGCCCGCGGTCGCCCACCTCACGGCCCTGACCGGCGCCGACTTCGGCGTCATGGTCTCGGCCTCGCACAATCCCATGCCGGACAACGGCATCAAGTTCTTCGCGGCCGGCGGCCGCAAGCTCCCCGACGACGTCGAGGACGCCATCGAAGCGGCCATGAGCGACACCACGCCGCTGCCGCAGGGCGACGGCGTGGGCCGCATCGTCCGCTCCGTCGACCCGGTCGAGTCGTACATCGAGCACCTGGTCGCGGTCTGCCCGCACCCGCTCGACGGCGTCAAGGTCGTGCTCGACCCCGCGAACGGCGCGGCGACCGGCGCGGCCCCCGAGGCCCTGCGCCGGGCGGGCGCCGAGGTCGTCACGATCAACGCGGACCCGGACGGGCTCAACATCAACGAGGACTGCGGGTCGACCCACATGGGCGGGCTGCGCGCGGCCGTCGTGGAGCACGGCGCGCACGTCGGCATCGCGCTCGACGGCGACGCCGACCGCTGCCTCGCGGTGGACGCGAACGGCGACGACGTGGACGGCGACGCGATCATGGCGATCCTGGCGCTGGCGATGCGAGAGGCCGGGCAGCTGCGCGGCGACACGCTCGTCACCACGGTCATGAGCAATCTCGGCCTGCACCAGGCGATGGGCGCGGCGGGCATCAAGCTCGAGGTCACCGGGGTCGGCGACCGGTACGTGCTCGAGCGGCTCGGCGAGGGCGGGTACTCGCTCGGCGGCGAGCAGTCGGGGCACATCATCGTCTCCGACCACGCGACGACCGGCGACGGGACGCTCACCGCGATCCTGCTGCTCGCGCGCATGGCGGCCACGGGCAAGACCCTGGCCGAGCTCGCCTCCGTGTTCACCCCGGCGCCCCAGGTGCTGGTGAACGTGCGGGTGACGGACAAGTCCGTGATCGACCATGCGGACGTGCGCAGCGCGGTGGCGCTGTGGCAGGCGAAGCTCGGCTCCGACGGCCGGGTCCTGTTGCGGCCCTCGGGAACTGAGCCCCTGGTCCGCGTCATGGTGGAGGCTTCGGAAGAGCCGCTGGCGCAGACGGTCGCGGCCGAGCTCGTGGCGGTCGTGGAAAACGCTTTGGGCTGATTCCGACCATATTCTTGACCAACGGGAGGGCACCTGCGCGGTGCCCTCCCGTTGGCGTAGATGCACTAAGCTCACGCTCTATGAGCAACCCAATCGTCTGGATCCTGATCCTCCTGTTGCTGATCGGCCTGATCCTGGTGTTCGCCGCTCTCGGCGGCCGCAACAAACTGGTGCGAATGCGCAACATCACCCAGGAGTCTTGGGCGCAGATCGATGTCGAGCTCCAGCGCCGCTACGACCTGCTGGACAACCTGATGTACGTCGTGCAGCAGGCCGCGGGCTCCGAGAACGCGACGCTCCGCCAGGTCGCCGAGGCGCGTGCGATGGCCATGCAGACCCGGCAGGACCCGAACGCGGGCCACGCCCAGCAGGGCCAGGCCGAAGGCCAGCTCGGGAACGCCATCCGCGGCGTGATCCACATGCAGGAGTCCTACCCCGCCCTGCAGACCAACCAGAACTTCCTGCAGCTCCAGCAGGAGATCACCGAGACCGAGAACCGCATCGCCGCCCCGCGCCGGTTCTACAACGCGAACGTGCGCGAGTACAACACGGCGCTGCAGGTCTTCCCCGGTTCGATCTCCGCGAAGATGGGCGGCTTCCAGCCCGAGGAGTACTTCGAGCTGGACAACCCGGCCGCCCGCACGGCGCCGAAGATGCGCGACATGGGCCAGCCCGCCTACATGCAGCAGCCTCCGGCCCAGCAGCAGATGCCGCCGCAGCCGGCGCCCGGCCAGATGCCGTACGGCCAGCCGCAGCAGGTCGGCTACGGCCAGCAGCCCCCGCAGCAGCCCGGTTACGGCCAGCCCGCGCCCCAGCCCGGCTACGGCCAGCAGCCCCCGCCCGGGTACGGCGCCCCGCAGCCCGGCTACGGCCAGCCCCAGCCGGGCTACCCGCAGCAGCCCCAGCAGCCGCAGCAGCCCGGATACGGCCAGCAGCCCTACGGCCGGTAGTACGGCGACGATCCCCCAAAGCCCGTAAGGAACCACCCCAGTGAACGAGACACTGCTCGCTGCGAGCAGCAGTAGTAGCGACATGCCCTGGTGGGCGTATGTCCTTTGCCTCATCGTGGTCGGCGTCGGCGTGTACTTCGCCTGGCGCGCAAGGCAGAAGAAGATCGCGATGTACCGGGCCTGGGCGGCCCAGTACGGCTTCCACTACGAGCCCGGCGACAACTCGGTGACCGGCCTCTCGACCGAGGAGCCGTTCAACCAGGGCCACTCGCGCAAGGGCATCGACGTCTTCCGCGGCATGTACAAGGGAGTGCACATCGTGTTCTTCCAGTACCAGTACTCGACCGGGAGCGGCAAGGAGCGCAAGACCTTCAACCACCAGGTCGTCGCGATCGGCCTGCCGACGACGCGGCCGCTGCTGGACATCAGCCAGGAGAACTTCCTGACCAAGCGGTTCGCGAAGGACATCGACTTCGAGAACCAGGCGTTCAACGACATCTTCCGGATCAAGTCCCCGAACCGGCGCTTCGCGTACGACATCATCCACGCCCGCACCATGGAGTGGATGCTGCAGGACCAGCGCGCGCGCTCGTACTCGTGGCGGTTCGAGGGGCCGTGGCTCATGACGTTCCGGTCGGGAGGGCTCAAGCTCGAGGAGGTCTTCTTCTACGCGGACTTCCTCATCGACATCCTCGGCCAGGTGCCCAGACACGTCTGGGCGAACAACTAGCAGTGGAAAGGGCCGCGTCGCGCGACGCGGCCCTTTCGCATACCCCGCGGATCGGAGGGTGGCGGCCGATGGGCGTCGTGTTCGCGCTGATAGTGGTGGCGTCGGCCCTTCCGGCCGTGTTCGCGATAAGGGCCGCCGACCGGAAGCGGAAATACGAACGGTGGCGGTCATGGGAGGTCCACGCGTTCGCGCAGCGGCAGGGCCTCGCCTACTGGTACCGGGACCCGAACACCGGCCAACCCTCCCTCCGCAGCCCTTTCCTGGAGCCGCCCGGCGTCCACGGCAAGAGCTGGGTCGGCACGCACGTCATGCGTGGCGCCTACCGGGGCCACTCCCTGTTCGCCTACGAATGCCGGGCCGCCAATGCGGCCTGGGAGAGTCACGCCGGGAGCTTCCAGGTGGTCGCGATCGCGCTGCCGACCCCGCGCCCGTTCCTTGACATCCGACTGGAGAGCGACCTGAGCCGGACGTTCGAGGAGGACCTGGTGTTCGAGAACCAGGCGTTCAACGACGTCTTCCGGGTCGTCTCGGACAGCCCGCGCTTCGCTCATGATGTACTGCACTCCCGCACGATGGAGTGGATGCTCGCCGACTGGCGGGCGCGCTCCTTCGGCTGGCGCTTCGAGGGGGCCTGGCTGATGACCTTCCGGCCCGGCGGCGTCCGCACCGCCGAGATCCTGCCCTTCGCCGATTTCCTCATCGACCTCCTCGCCCAAGTGCCCGAGCATGTGTGGTCGGACGGGTAGCGGTGGTGGTTCCTCCGGGCGGCGGCGGCCGCACCGGTTGCTAAGATTGCTGCGCGCGCGAGGTTTCGCCCTGCGCGTGATGGCCCGTGGTGTAATTGGCAACACTACTGATTTTGGTTCAGTCATTTCAGGTTCGAGTCCTGGCGGGCCAGCCAGATCCCTTCCAGCATTGCTCCGGCACCCCTCGCAGAGCGGCCCTGTCCGCGCTTGCCGATGCCGGCGAAGGGCTCACGCTTGATCTCCTTGATCAAGCGGTTGACGCGTTTTGCGATCTTGCGGCCGGTCTCGGCCCACCCAGACGTAGTCCCCCCAGGTGGCTTCCGAAAGGCCGTCCTCACTCAGTCGTCCTCGTCCTCGTCCTCGTCCTCGTCCTCGTCCTCGTCCTCGATCAGATCGCGGACCGCGCCGCCTCCGGCGTCCAGCTCGGCGATCGACCGCATCAGCCGCTCGGCGTCGCGGCGCGACCGGAGCAGGAGCATCGTCTCCTGCCATGCCGTGTAGTCCTCCTCGGAGATGAGCACGGCGTTGCCGTTCTTCGAGGAGATGCGAACGGGGCATGGTCGTCGTTGACCTTCTTGATGAGCGGGAACAGATTCTTCATCGCTTCACTGGCCGTAATCGTCATCATGCCGTCTCCTCTCGCCATGGTCGCACCCTAGAGTGCATATGACTTGGGTGCCAGGGGCGGCGTCAACGCATCTGGTCGAACAGTGCCGCGAATCCCGTCTCCGCCGCGCCGATGAGCGCGCCCTCGTCGCCGAGCACCGGCGTGCGCAGGCGGAGCTTCGAGCGCAGATGCGGGAGCGTCGTCTCCGCCAGCGCCGAGCGGACCGGCGCCGCCGTCGACAGGTACAGCTCTCGGAGCCAGCCGCCGAACAGGATCTCGTCCGGGCCCGTCGCCGTCACGACCGCGCCCAGGGCCCAACCGAGATCCTCGCCGAACCGCCGCAGCCGATCGCGTGCCGCCGCGTCGCCCATGCCCGCCGCGAGGGTCGTGGTCTCGAAGTCCTCGCCGAAGCCGAAGGCCTCCATCTCCGCCTCCAGACACCCCCGCAGCCCGCACGCGCATTCCCGCCCGCCGGGCTCGACCACGATGTGCCCCAACTGGATCGACCCGCCGCGCTGCGCGCGGCCCTCGATCACGAGGCCGGCCGTCAAGCCCCGGCCGCCGTGCAGGTAGAGGAGCTTCCGCGAGTCGCGGGCGTCGCCGCGCGTCCACTCGCCGACGGCCGCGGCGGTCGCCGTGTCGACCACCTGCCACTCCCGCCCGGTCGCCGCCTCCAGATCCGCGGCCGCGTCCCGGTCGATCCAGCCGAGCTCGGTCGAGTGCGCGACCGTGCCCTCGTCGACGAGACCCGGCACGGCCGCCACCGCCTCGGCCGACGCGGCGGCCGTCCCGCCGGTGATCACCGAGACGGCCGTCATCGGGTCCGCGCCCTCGTCGAGCGCCGTCTCCGACCGCTCCAGCACCTCACCGCCGAGTCCGACCAGCGCGAACCGCAGCCGGTCCGCGCGGATCTCGACCGCCGCCACGGTGATCGACTGCGGCACGCACGCCACGAGCGTCGAGGGCCGGCCGGCCGAGCCGGTCGACTGCCCCGTCGTCTCCTCGATGTGCCCGGACTCGGCGAGCTCGGTCGCGAGCGCGCCGATCGTGGAGCGGTTGAGCCCCAATGCCTCCGTGAGCGCGGCGCGGGTCTGGGGGCCGTGCCGGTGGAGCTGCTGGAGCAGCGCCGCGCGGTTGCGCCGCCGCAGCTCCACGGCCGGGGGCAGGGCCACCGGTCAGTGCCTGCCGAAGAGCTTGCCCCGGCCCCGGGACATGGCGTCCACGCCCGCCGCGAGCAGCAGCACCGCGCCGGTCACGCCGAACCGCACGCCGGCGCTCAAGCCCATGAGGCCCATGCCGTTGTTGATGATCGCCACCACCGCTCCTCCCAGCAGGGCCGCCCGCACCGTGCCCTTGCCACCGAAGAGGCTAGCACCGCCGATGACGGCCGCCCCGACAGAAAGCAGGAGCACATTGGACCCTCCCGTGTTGGGGTCGACCGAGGCCGCGCGCGAGGCGGCGACGATGCCGCCGATCGCGGCCATGCCCGAGCAGATGACGAACGCTGCGATGCGCACCCGGTCGACGTTCACGCCCGCGCGCACCGCCGCCTCCCGGTTCCCGCCCACCGCGTAGAGGTGCCGCCCGAACCTGGTGCGGTGCAACACGAACGTCCACACCGCGAACAGCACCCCGAGGAGCACGATCACGACCGGCACGCCCGTCAGCGAGATGATCTGCGGGTTCGCCGAGCGCTCCAGGTTGAGCAGGAACACCGTCGCCGTCAGCAGCGCCCCGAGCGAGGCGACCCGCGCCACGACGACCGCGAGCGGCTCGTGCACGAGCGACCGCGCCACCCGCCGCCGCCACCGGTTCAACTGCAGCGCGGCGTAAGCCGCGATCGTCAGCACCAGCAGCGTCCAGCCCTGCCAGCGCTCCAGGTTCCCGCCCGCGACGGCCTTCACCGTCTCGTTGTGGATCGTGATGTTGCTGCCCTCTTCGAGGATCATCAGCACGATCCCCTGGAACGCCAGGAACGCCGCGAGCGTCACCACGAACGACGGGATGCCGAGCTTCACCACCAGCGTCCCCAGCAGCAGCCCGATCACGACGCCCGTCGCGATCGCCGCGGCGATCGCGAGCGGCCACGGCATCCCCCAGTCGGTGAGGATCACCGCCATGATCGCCGCGCACACGCCCGAAGCGAACCCCGCCGAGAGGTCGATCTCGCCGATGACCAGCACGAACACGAGCCCCATCGCGATGCACGCGACGGCCGCGCCCTGCCCGAAGAGGTTCGCGAGGTTCCCCACGGAGAGGAACACGGGCTGCGAGATCCCGAAGAACACGCACAGCGCGATGATCCCCGCGACGGCCGGCAGCGCCCCGACCTCGCCCGAGCGCACCTCCGCCCAGTACCCGCGCACATGATCGGCGACGGCGCGCACCGCGCCAGGCTCGGTCCCGGCCCCGGGCCGGGTCTCGGCGTCGTTCGCCTGCGCTGTCGTGCTCACGTCCGGGCTCCATTCGTGTCCGCGCCGAGCCCGAGGGTCCCGGACCGGCCGCTGGTGATGAGTTCGACCACCTGCGACTGGGTGGCGTCGGCGGCGTCGAGCACGGCCGCCATGCGCCCCAAGTAGAGAGCGGCGATCCGGTCGGCGACGGCGAAGACGTCGTTGAGGTTGTGGGAGATGTAGAGGACGGCCAGGCCCTGGTCGGCGAGGCGCCGAATGAGTTCGAGGACCTGCCGGGTCTGGGCGACGCCGAGCGCGGCGGTCGGCTCGTCGAGGATGACGAGCCGCGAGTTCCACAGCACGGCCTTGGCGATGGCGACGGTCTGGCGCTGGCCGCCCGACAGGCTCGCCACGGGCTGGCGCAGGTTCCGGATGGTGCGCACGGCGAGCGAGGAGAGCGTCTCGGCGGCCAACTGCTCCATGGCGTCGTCGTCGAGCATCATGCCGCGCATCTTCTCGCGGCCGAGGAACAGGTTCTCGACGACGTCGAGGTTGTCGCACAGGGCGAGGTCCTGGTAGACGACCTCGATGCCGAGGGCGGCCGCGTCGCGCGGGCCAGTGATGTGGCGCGCCTCGCCGTCCACGGTGATCGCGCCGCCGTCGATGCCGTGGATCCCGGCGACGCATTTGACCAGTGTGGACTTTCCGGCGCCGTTGTCGCCGACCAGGGCGCAGACCTCTCCGGCGTCGATCGCGAGATCGACGTCGGAGAGGACCTCGACCGGTCCGAAGCGCTTCGAGAGTCCGGTGAGTTCGAGCAGCACGTGAGCTCCTATCCGATGCCGTGCTCGGTGCAGAGCGCCGCGTACTCGCCGGCGCACAGCTCGGCCGGGTCGGCGTAGCCGTCGTCGACGACGTCCTGGATGTTCTCGATGGTGATGGCGACCGGTTCGAGGAGCACGGAGGGCACTTCGGCACCGCTCACCGGGTCGGTGACGCTGGCCTCGGTCTCGGGCTTCTCGCCGTTGGCGAGCGCGACGGCGAGGTCGGCGGCCGCGTTGGCCTCCTGCTCGACGGCCTTGTACACGGTCATGCACTGGTCGCCGGTGAGGATGTTCTGCAGGCCCTGGATCGTGGCGTCCTGCCCGGTGACCGGAACCGTGCCGTTGAGGTTGTTGCGCTCGAGCACGGTGATCACGGCGTGGGCGAGGCCGTCGTTGGCGGCGAGCACGCCGTCGACCTGGGTCCCGGTGTCGGTGAGCATCTGCTCGAAGAGCGTGCCGGCCTGGGCGTTGTCCCAGTCGGGCACCGATTCGTCGGGGCCCTTCTCGAAGGTCCCGGCGTCGTAGAGCGGCTGGAGGACCGAGTCGTAGCCGTTCTTGAACAGGGTCGCGTTGTTGTCCGTGGGGGAGCCGTTGAGTTCGGCGACGAGCGGCTTCTCAACGCCCTCAAGGCAGTTGACGAGGCCCTCGCCCTGGAGGACGCCGACCTGCTCGTTGTCGAAGCTCACGTAGTAGTCGGCGCCGCCGTCCTCGGTGAGCCGGTCGTAGTCGATGGTGGCCACACCCTGCGACTTCGCCTTCTCGATCACGGTCTTGCCCGTGCCCGAGTCGAGGTTCACAGTCACCAGCACGTCCGCGCCCTTGGTGAGCATCTGGTCGGCGATGGTCTGGAAGTCCTCGCGGCTGCCTTGCGCGTTCTGGATGTCGTAGTCGACACCGGCCGCTTCGAAGGCGGCTTCGAGGTACTTGCGGTCGGCGGTCTCCCACCGGTCCGAGGAGGCGGAGTCGGGGAGGATGACGCCGATGAGCGGCTTGTCGTCGGAGCCGCCGCCGTCGGAACCGCAGGCGGTGAGGGTGAGGGCGAGGACCGCGCCGGTGGCGGCGGCGATCACGAGCCTTGGTCGGGAGCTGCTGAGAAGGTGCATGAGAGGTACCTCCGAGGTTTGTTGTTGTCTGCAACATATGATGAGTGACGCAGCTCGCACAAGTGTCAGGGCGATGGAGAACGTGTTCCATTCGTAACGATTCGGTGACGACTGGCGGACGGCGCGCGGGTCCGGGCCGGGCCGTTCACCACGCGGCCACCGACTACCATGGCCCATCATGA
The DNA here is from genome assembly GCF_027622945.1 of Glycomyces lechevalierae. Classification (GTDB taxonomy): domain Bacteria; phylum Actinomycetota; class Actinomycetes; order Mycobacteriales; family Micromonosporaceae; genus Glycomyces; species Glycomyces rutgersensis. The sequence continues at coordinate 268,241 of NZ_JAPZVQ010000003.1, forward strand.
GCAGTGAGCGTTCGGCGATCATCCTGGCCGCTGGCCTGGGCACCCGCATGAAGTCCACCAAACCGAAGGTCCTGCACGAAGTGCTCGGCCGCTCCCTGGTGGGCCACGTCCTCCGCAGTGTGAGGGCCATCCGGCCCGAGCGCCAGATCGTGGTCGTCGGCGCCGCCGCCGACCAGGTGCGCGCCCACCTCGCCGAGGTCGCCCCCGAGGCCGAGTCCGTCTTCCAGGACCAGCAGCTCGGCACCGGCCACGCCGTGAGCATCGCCATGGCCGCCTACCCGGAGCTCAAGGGCACCATCCTGGTCGCCTTCGGGGACGCCCCGCTCCTGCGCTCCAGCTCCATCGCCGAGCTCGTCGAGGTGCACGAGAAGAAGGGCAACGGCGTCACGGTCCTCACCGCCGTCGTCGACGACCCCCACGGCCTCGGCCGCATCGTGCGCGACAACGAGGGCAACGTCCTCCGCAACGTCGAGCACCGCGACGCCGACCCCGAAGAGCTCGCCATCCGCGAGATCAACTCCGGCACCTTCGCGTGCGACGCCGAGGTGCTGCGCACCCAGCTCGCGCGCCTCTCCACCGCCAACGACCAGGGCGAGTACTACCTCACGGACATCATCGAGCTCGCCCGCGAGGCCGGCCACACCGTCGGCGCCGTCGTCGTCGACGACCCGACCGAGACCCTCGGCTGCAACGACCGCGCGCAGCTCGCCGACCTCCGCCGCATCCTCCAGGGCCGCATCAACACCGAGCTCATGAAGTCCGGCGTCACCATGGACGACCCGGCCACCACCTGGATCGACGCCACCGCCAAGGTCGCCCCCGACGTGACCCTGCGCCCCGGCGTGCAGCTCAAGGGCGCCACCGCCGTCGACTCCGGCGCCGAGATCGGCCCGGACACGACGCTCACGGACACGATCGTCGGCGCGGACGCCGTCGTCGTCCGCTCGCACGCCGACCAGTCGCACATCGGCGAAGGCGCCCACGTCGGCCCGTTCGCCCACCTGCGCCCCGCCTCGAAGCTCGCCGAGAAGGCCAAGATCGGCGCGTTCGTCGAGACCAAGAACGCCGAGATCGGCGCCGGAGCCAAGGCCAACCACCTCGCCTACCTCGGCGACGCCACCGTCGGCGCGGACGCCAACATCGGCTGCGGCGTCATCACCGCCAACTACGACGGCGTCAAGAAGTACCGCACCGAGATCGGCGAAGGCGCCTTCATCGGTTGCGACTCAACGCTGGTCGCCCCCGTCTCGATCGGCGACGGCGCGTACGTCGGCGCCGGCTCCACCATCGTCAAGGACGTCGAACCCGGCGACCTCGGCGTCGCCCGCGCCCGCCAGACCGCGCTCACCGACTGGGTCGCCAAGAAGCGCCCCGGCACCGTCTCCGATAAGGCAGCGCGGCGTGCGAAGGGTGAGGCGGGAGTGTCGGAAGCGTGACGGGACACTAAACCCCCCGGTCCCCTCGCGCTTCGGGGCCGGGTCGGGGACACTGGAACCGTCGAGGTTCAGGTGAGACGACCTACTGGGGGAGCCCACGTCATGGCGAGCATGTCCGCTGTCAACTCCAAGATGCTCATGCTGTTCTCCGGGCGCGCCTACCCGGAGCTGGCTGAGGAGATCGGGAAGCACCTCGGGGTCGCGCCGACCCCGATGAGCGCCTACTCCTTCGCCAACGGCGAGCTCTTCGTGCGCTACCAGGAGTCCGTCCGCGGCTGCGACGCCTTCGTCGTGCAGTCCATGCCCGCGCCGATCAACGAGTGGGTCATGGAGACCCTCATCATGATCGACGCGCTCAAGCGCGGCTCGGCCAAGCGCATCACCGTCGTGCTGCCGTTCTACCCGTACGCGCGCCAGGACAAGAAGCACCGCGGCCGCGAGCCCATCTCCGCGCGGCTCATGGCCGACCTGCTCAAGACCGCCGGCGCCGACCGCATCCTCACCGTGGACCTTCACACCGCCCAGATCCAGGGCTTCTTCGACGGCCCCGTCGACCACCTCTTCGCCATGGGCACGCTCGCGCGCTACGTCGAGGAGAAGTACGCCGACCGCCAGATGGCCGTCGTCTCGCCCGACACCGGCCGCGTGCGCCTCGCCGAGCGCTGGTCCGACCGCCTCGGCGGCTGCCCGATCGCGTTCGTGCACAAGACCCGCGACCCGCTCAAACCGAACCAGGTCGTCGCCCACAAGGTCGTCGGCGACGTCGAAGGGCGCACCTGCCTTCTCATCGACGACATGATCGACACCGCCGGCACCATCTGCTCCGCGGCCGAGATGCTCGCCGAGTCCGGCGTCGAGGACATCGTGATCGCCTCCACCCACGCGATCATGTCCGGCCCCGCCGTCGAGCGCCTCGCCAAGGCGCCCGTCAGCGAAGTCATCGTCACCAACACCCTCCCGCTCCCCAAGGAAGCCCAGGACCTGGAGAAGATCACCACCCTGTCCATCGCGCCGCTCGTCGCGAAGGCCATCTGGGAGGTCTTCAACGACGGCTCCGTCACCACCCTCTTCGGCGGTCTCTCGTAAGTCACACATCGACGCCCGTGTCAAGCCTGATCTGATGCGCGTAGTACTCTGGTGGGGTTGCCGACGGCGAGGGTGTCCTCCAGAGGGCGCCGTAATCGACGCAAAGGCGTAGGTCTTTTTCAGGGCTGCGAGCCCTTCTGAATGCCGACGTGAGCGTCGAGCGCCGCATGAAATGTTGCTTAAAAAACAGGGGAGTATTTCCGTGTCCGAAGTTCGTATCAGCGCCGAGCCTCGCACTGACTTCGGGAAGGGCGGTGCCCGCCGTACGCGCCGGGCTGGAAAGGTTCCCGCGGTGGTCTACGGCCACGGCGAGAAGCCGCTCCACATTTCCCTTCCCTCGCTCGAGCTCGCCGCCGCCATCCGCAAGGGCGGCGCCAACCAGCTCATCGCGATCGAGGTCACCGACGGCACCCGCGAGCTGGTGATCCCCAAGGACATCCAGCGCGACCCGCTGCGTGACGAGATCGTCCACGCCGACCTGCTGATCGTCCGCCGCGGCGAGAAGATCACCACCGACATCCAGCTTTCCTTCACCGGCGAGGTGGAGAAGGGCGGCCTGGTCGTGCACGAGCTCACCGCCGTGTCGGTCGAGGCCGAGGCCACCCACATCCCCGAGTCCATCGAGGTCGACCTCGAGGGCCTGGCCATCGGCTCGCAGCGTCTCGTCTCCGAGATCGCCGTGCCCGACGGCATCGTCATCCTCACCGACGGCGACCAGACCGTCGCCACCGTGAGCGAGCCGCGCGGCGAGGCCACCGAGGACGAGGCCGAAGCCGCCGAAGGCGAAGAAGCCGCCCCGGCCGAAGCCGCCGCCGCCGCCGAGTAAGACCAGAACATGACCGACACCCCGACGCTCGTGGTCGGCCTGGGCAACCCCGGGCCGAAGTACGCCGCGAACCGCCACAATGTCGGTTTCATGGTCGTCGACGCGCTCGCCCGGCGCGTCGGCGGCCGTTTCGCCGTGGCCCGCAAGGCCCGCGCCGAAGTCTGCGAGGCCCGCTTGGGGGTAGGCGGGCCTCGCGTCATTCTCGTCAAACCCTTGACGTTCATGAACCTCTCCGGCGAGGCCGTCGGCCCGCTCGCCCAGTACTTCGGGGTCGCCCCGGAATCGGTGATCGCGGTCCACGACGAACTCGACGTCCCCTTCGGCGAACTCCGCCTCAAGCGCGGCGGCGGCGAGGGCGGCCACAACGGCCTCCGCTCGCTCACGAAGGTGCTGGGCACCAAGGACTACGCCCGCGTCCGCTTCGGCATCGGCCGCCCGCCGGGCCGCCAGGACGCCGCCGACTACGTCCTCAAGGACTTCGCCAAAGCCGAACGGCCCGAGGTCGATCTCAACATCGAACTCGCCGCCGACGCGGTCGAGGCGATCATCGAAAAGGGCTTCGTCCTGGCCCAGAACGCGTTCAACGCTGCGAAGCGAGTTGAACCGGAAGCGCAGTAATGCACCGCCGGCTCAGCGCCGTCCCTCCAAAGCGGACGAAATTCATCTACTCCGAAGGGTGACATTCCCGTCACTCATTGTCGAGTCGTTCGTTATCCGGTCATGACAGTGGTTGCGGACTCGGCTTTCGAAGGCGCGCAGGACAGCCCCGCAAAGGGCCGCGTCTATTCCATAGGACCCCAAGCGACCCGGCCCTACGGCGGCCCACCTGCCTGGCAGCGCAAGTACTTCGCGGGCATCATCGGCTCCGACATCGCCGCCGGCCTCATCGGCGCGGCCTTGGCCTTCTTCGCGCGCTTCGGCCACGTCAACGACGGCTCCCGCGTCTACGCCCTCGCCCTGATCGCCTTGCCCGCCGTATGGATCGCGGTACTCGGACTCTCCCGGGCCTTTGAGAAGCGCTACCTCTTCGTCGGCACCGAGGAGTACCAGCGCACCGTCCACGCCGCCGTCGCGCTCACCGCAGCCGTGGCGATCGTCTCTTATGGATTCGAACTTCCGACCTCCCGGGTCTTCGTCCTTATCGCGATCCCCACCGCCGCAGCCTGTTCCATCGTCGCCCGCTTCGGCTGGCGCAAATGGCTCCACCACATGCGCCGTGACGGCCGCTGCATGAAACGCGTCGTCCTCGTCGGCCACGAGTCCTCCGTCGCCGCCCTCATCGTCCAGCTCCGCCGCGAGCACTATCACGGCCTCAAGGTCGTCGCCGCCTGTCTGCCCACCGACGAACCCCAAGGCGCCCTGCTGGACTTCGACACCCGCGTCCGCGGCAGCTTCGACCGCATCGCCGAAGCCGTCGCCGCCGAACGCGCCGACACCGTGATCGTCCTGGGCTGCCCCGAGATCGACGGCCAAGCCCTGCGCCGCCTCGCCTGGAAGCTCGAACGCAGCGAAGTCGACCTCATCGTCGCCTCCGCCCTCGTCGACGTCGCCGGCGACCGCACCACCGTCCGCCCCGTCGACGGCCTCCCCATGCTCCACCTCGACCACGCCCGCCTCACCGGCGTCCGCCGCCTCGCCAAGGAAGCCGTCGACCGCGTCGGCGCCGCGATGCTCCTCCTGGCCCTGTCGCCGCTCCTGCTCACCGCCGCACTCCTGATCCGCTGCACCTCAGCGGGTCCCGCCCTGTTCAAGCAGGAACGCATCGGCAAGGACGGCCAGCCGTTCACCATCTGGAAGTTCCGCACGATGCACACCGACGCCGAACGGCGCCTCGCGGAGATCGCCCACCTCAACGAAGGCGACGGCGTCCTCTTCAAGATGAAGGACGACCCCCGCATCACCACGGTCGGAAAGTACCTGCGCCGCTTCTCCATCGACGAGTTCCCCCAACTCGTCAACGTCCTCAGAGGAGACATGAGCCTCGTCGGCCCCCGCCCGCCGCTCGCCATCGAAGTCGCCGCCTACGAAAGCGACATGCGCCGCCGCCTCGCGGTCAAGCCCGGCATGACCGGCCTCTGGCAGGTCTCGGGCCGCTCCGACCTCCCCTGGGAAGAGGCCGTCCGCCTCGACCTCCGCTACGTCGAGCACTGGAACCTCTCGCTGGACTTCGTCATCCTGCTCCGCACAGTGACCGCAATCCTGCGCCCGCAAGGCGCCTACTGACTCAAGGCACCGCAGGGTGCGATCGATGCCTCTCTCCTGCTTGAAGGCGCGGCCCGCCAATCTGTGCAGCGACTGAACTGCGGGCCGCCGACTGATCTTCAACGACACGCCGCAAGCGTCTGCACCCGTTCGGCGACTGTGCGAGAACACCGCGATCACACGGTGTGGCAGCGGACCGTTAAAATCAAGATGGTTTTGCAGACGTTTCGCCCAATACACCCCGGAGGTCCCCGCCGTGGCCCAGCGCATTCTCGACCCTGCCTACCTTGAGGCGTACCGCGACGAACTCGCGGCGCGCTTCAACTTCGTGACCGAGAAGCTTCAGATGCTCGCCACCGGCAACGAGCTGGGCGTCGAGCCCGGCTTCGGTCTCCTCGACTCTTCGCAGCAGGCCCGCAGCGACTACGCGGCCGCCCACGAAGAGATGTGGAACAACCTGCAGAAACTGCGTGCTGACCTTTACGGCGCGATCGTCACGATCAACGAATCGCTTGGCGTCCACACGGATTCCGAGGAACTGAACCTCGCCGAGTTCAACGCCAGCCAATCCGACGTCGAATCCTAGGACCCCGGAACTGATGAAGCGCACAATCTTGAAGACCTTCGCCGCGACCGGCGCCGCCGCCCTGCTCTTGAGCGGCTGCAGCCTCTTGGACCGAGGCAGCGAAACCTCCGGTGACGCGAACGGCGAAGACGGCGGCGACAACCCCGTGTACAACGAGATGACCACGTGGAACGCATGCGAGGTGCTCGGGAACCTTCAGCCCATCACCGATGAGATGGGGATCCAGGGATACGGCTCCTCGACTTCCACTGGTGGTGAGCCGACGGTTTCAGAGATCGGGAACACCTTGGATCCTGAATCCATCGGCTGCAACGACCTTATCTACCTGGGTAGCTGGGAAGGCCTTGGGATGGACGGGGAGATCAAGGTCAAGATCGTTCCCACCGAGAGTGAAGACGAAGCTGCGACCGCCTACGAGGACCGTCTCTCCGCAGCTGAGTCAAATTCAGCGAAGTGGACAGACGTCGTCAACCAGGAATTCGGTGACCCTTGGGACAAGGGCGCTTTGGTCGCGGGAACGGGTAGCGCTGAGGCGAACTGGCTTGAAATCGTCGCGCTCGACGAGCAGTGGGTGTTTCACATCCAACTGAACTACGCAACGGACTACGGGGTCTACGGCGGATCGGATCCGTACTACCCGTTCACCAACGAAGAACTGCGGGCATGGTTCATCGACACCTACCTGCCTGCGGTCAACACGACCATCAACGACCGGATTGCGGAGGTCCAGTAGTCATGGGCGACAACATCGAATTCCAGACCGAGGACTACGCAGGCAACGCTGACCTCGAAGGCCAGGAAGCCATCGATGGCCAGCAGGCCAGCGCCGACGGGGCATACCTCGGGGGCGACCCATGCCCGAACGGAGACTGCCAGAACACACACAATCCTGCCGAAGACGCCTGGGTCAAGCTCGTCTCGGCGATCCCGGTTGAAGGTCAGGTGGCGTACCTCAAATGCGTCGCTACCGGCACCGCCGCACCAAGCCAAGAAGAAGTCCAGTCGTTGGTCGCGCAAATCCGACCTGCCGACCCGGACAGATACGCGCTCAAAGCGATCGCCTCGCGCTGGGATCTCTTCCGGATCTCGTTCTCCGACAATCCTGAGACCGCAGTCGAGCCGATTCTGCGGTCGAAGCTGACCGAGCTTTCGAACGGCTGGCAGGGCAACGACTTCGATGCCTTTGCAGAGCAGATGGAGGCGGTTTTCGTCAACTGCGAGCAGATCTCGTCCGACATCGGCACGGACAGAACAGGTTTGATCGGGCTGCTTAACCAAAAGGGCGATGAGATCTACAACCTGCAGGGTGCCGGTTCCGGCGAGCTGCCTTACCCGGCCCCGCAGTACTGGGTCGAGGACGAAGGCAGCCTGTTCACTGACACCAAGGTCCACGTTCGTCCTCCGTTCCACTCGGGCGAGTGCGAGATCACCGACGGGTGCTCATTCGACGGAGAAGACGACGGCATCAAGGGCGCCATGGAGATGGGCGGCTTCGACGGCGAGTACACCAACGAGCTGAACCAGTACGTTGTCGACCAGACCGAGTACCACTACACCCGGCTCAAGGCCGAGCACGTGAACGGCATCGACACAAAGGGCATGGACGCCAACGAAAAGGCGGAAGCGACCACGCTGACCCCTGCTCAGGAGACATCTCTCCGGGCCGAGGCTGAGCGCCTGGCCGAACAGGACGCGAACGAGCGGGCTCAGCAGGACTACTCGGAAGGATCGCAGGACTACGAAGCTCGGGCGACCGAGCAGAACGACTCGGTGACCGCTCGCTGGCAGGATGCCGAGACGTCGACCTCCGAATTCGTTCCGACGGTCCAGCCTTCCGGCGACACGACGTTCCGCGACTCTGCAGGCGACCTCTCCGGCTCCGGCTACTCACCGCCCGGCGGCGGGGACTGGAACGGCAATGTGAACAGCTCCGGAAGTGCCGGCCTCACGCCTCCCGCCAGTTCGAGCAACTTCGGCGGCGGCAATCTCAGCAGCGGCTCGAACACGGGAACCGACATCGGCTCCAACCCTTGGGAGTCGACCACCGGGGACGATGACGAAACCTCCGGTGGTCTCGCCTCCGGCGGCCTTGGCACGAGCACACTGCCCGGCTCCGGTCTCGGCACCGGAACCGGCATGGGTGCAGGTGGCGGCGGCGGCTTCGGCGGTGGCGGCCTTGGTCCGGGTTCCGGCCTCTTCGGTCCCGCAGCCGGCGGGACGGGCGGCATGTCCGGCATGACCGGAGCGGGCGGCGCCGGGCGTGGCGCCGGCGCGGGCGGTCTCGGCAAGGGCCAGGGCCTCTTCGGCAAGACCGCCGGAGCGGGCGGCAAGGCCGGCGCCGGAGGCATGATGGGCGGCGGCCGCGGTGCCAACGGACTCGGCGAAGACGAGGATGCCGACACCGGCACCTGGCTCACTGAAGACGAAGACGTCTGGGGCCTCGCCCGCTTCAACGACGAGAACGACCCTCTCGCCTAATCCGCAATAGACAAACAGCGGCGGCCGAGCCCGAGAGGACCCGGCCGCCGCGCTATTTGCCGACCCCTCAACCCAATCCCCGTCCCCGCCCAAGCCCGTCGCAAATTCACCTGGGCGGGCATGCTTGTACGCGGTTCTCTCCCGAACTCGTTGCACGACAACGTCTCAGGATTCGCGACGTGTACCCCAACGTTTGCGTACATTCGGTAAATTGTGCGCAAGCGTCCAAACCCTCACCATCGGAACTCGCCTGTCTCATCCGCCGCAAGAACCGCCTGCCCTGGTTCCGTCTGAAAGGAATGTCGCTTGACCACCCCCGATCCCGCAGCCCTACGTCAAACCCTTGGTCGTGTCCTCGATCCTGCCGCCGCCCGGGAGCGCTTGGAGGAGCGCAAGGCGAAGTTCGAGCGGATGGCTGAACAGACGCAGCAGATGGCCGAACAGATGAAGCAACTGTCAGTGATCTTGACCGACCCGAACGGCATCGTGACGGTCGCGGTTGACTCAACCGGAGGACTCTCCGCAATCGAGCTTTCCGCACGAATTCAGCGCATGCACCCCGAGTTCGTCTCACGCACCATCATGGAGACGATCGCCGAAGCCAAGCTGCGCATTGTGGAACAGACACAGGAGGTCATCGCCGCGACTGTGGGAGCCGACTCCGAAACGGGCAAGGCAGTCGCTGCGAGCCTGAGGGAGCGGCTTGCTGCTGACATGGAAGACCGGCCCCAATGAGCGACGGATACGCTGTCGACCCTGAAGACCTCCGCGCGCACACAGCCCACATCAACAGCCTGATCGAACGGTTTGAGGCCGTTCGCTCGGCCTCGGCCGCGGTTACTCAAGCTGATGACGCGTTCGGGCCCTTGTGCGCTTGGATTGCACCGTTGCTCGAAGAGAAACACGGCGATGTCGATGAGTTGATTGACCAGGGCAAACACAACCTGGAATCTCACGTGACGGCTCTTAACGCCTCTGCGGACCTCTACGAAGACGCCGATTCCTCGGTTGCCTCAGATATCGATGACCTTGCAGAGGAGCTGTAGATGAGCGACAACCTGGTGGCTGACGTCCAGGACTCGCATACCTGGTACAAGGGCTCGGGGATCATCGAGAGCATCGCCGACGTCGTGGTCGCCATCGACGAAGACCGCTGGGTCGATGCGCTCCTCGCCGGATTCATGACCGGGCTGGAAGGGGTGGGCGCGTACCTGGACCCGATCGGAACCATCGCTTCGACCGGGGTGTCGTGGCTGATCGAGGCCGTCGAACCGCTGCGCGACTATCTCACTGACCTGACTGGCGACGCAGACATCCTCACGGCGCATGCGCAGACCTGGGACAACATGGCCGTCGAAGTCCAAGCGATCGCGGATGAGCTCTACTCCTACATCGAAGCTGACACCTCGGCATGGACCGGCGATGCGGCCGACGCTTATCGAACGATGATGAGTCTCAACGTTTCTGGCACTGAAGGACTCGCGGGATTGTGCTCGGCGATGCGGGCGGCCACCGAGGGAGCAGCAACGCTGGTGACCATCACGCGGGAGTTGGTGCGGGACCTTATCGCGGAGCTGATCGCCACGCTCCTAGTCAGGCTCCCTGTCTGGCTGGGTCTCATCGCCACTGGGGTCGGTATTCCGCTCGTGGCGACCCAGGCGACCGGCATGGTCCTTAACCTGGTCGCTCTGCTCACTGGCGTGATCATGGCCCTTGTGCAGAGTTTCCAAGCTCTGCAAGCACTCCTCGACGGTTAGGAGGGAACTTCCATGCGCAGTCTTTTCAAGCTCCTCGCCGTAATCGCCATCGGCTTGGCTTTCGCTCGCCCTCCGAAACCCGGCGGCCATGGCCCAGGCGGGCGTCCGCCGGCCCCTAGACCTCCGGTCCAAGGGTTCACCTCCGGCAAGCAAGCGGTCAGGACTGACTACGACCAAGCTGAAGCCGGAGCTTCGGGTGGCTCGGACGGAACTGGAAACTCGCCTGAGTCCGACGGCACAGCGGATGGACAGACGCCGCCGACTGATCCAAACCACCCTGACAAGTGGGCGGATAATAACCTTGAATCTCATTACGACAGCCATAAGGACGACCCAACCGCGGAATGGGACAGTATGGCGGACTACCAGTATGCGGCAATCGATTTGATGACAACGGATGGTGGTCGACGTCCAGGTGTCAAGATCAAGGTCACTGGGGACACCGCTTACTATTTCGATCCCGCTACGGGTGAGTTCGGAAGATCTGGCCCGAGGGGTATTATCACCTTCTTCATCCCACATCCTGATCCGGAAGGCTACTGGACGCGTCAACCTGGAACGGAAGTCGCTGAATGATACATATCAAGAAATTCCCTTGCCCGTGCTGCGGATTCCTGGTCCATGATTCAGTGGGTTCTTCAGCGATCTGCGAGATATGTCGGTGGGAGGATGACGTCGTTCAACTTCGATGGCCTGACTACCAGGGTGGGGCGAATAGATTGAGCCTGATTGAGTCGCAACGAAATTACCAGCGCTTGGGGGCAGTCAACGAAGAGTTCGTCGCACGAGTCAGAGCGCCGCGCACCAACGAAGGACGGGACACCGGTTTCCGATATGCCGACCCGGAGATCGACAACTTTGAGCCCTCAGGCGATGCATCCGGTAATTGGCCGAGTGACTACGAAGTGCTGTACTGGTGGCGACCGACCTATTGGCGGAGGTGATTCTTTGTCCGACTCCTTCGGGCGCACAAGGTCGCTTGCTCTGGCAAAGCCGGTGGGGCTCTGCATGACCAGATCCGGTTCCAGCCCAACGTCGCGCGCCGGTTTTCGAGGAAGTTCGGGACTCGGCATGACACCCAAATTCCATTACGAGCTGCTGGCCGGTGAATCCAGATGAAGTACCGCGATTTCCAGATCGGGCGGGACCTGCCGTCGCTGCTGGGCAGTACCTATCTCGTGCATGGTGAAACGAACGTCGTGTACACGGCGAGGGAGACCTTCACCTTCAGCTTCGAGGTTCCCGGTCGAGCCGTTCGCGGCAAGCCGACGGGTGAGGAGGGGAAGCCGAGGGTCGGCGTGGTCGTCGCGAGTGCCTCACCGGCGGGTCTGGCCGTGCAAATCGCAGACGCTCTGACGTCTCCTCAGAGCGGTGTCATCCTGACCGATCGTCGTCTCGCAGTCTTCAAACTGGTCCCCGCAGACCCGAGTTTGAAGGAGTCGACATTCATGGACGGACTCAGAGACCTGGGGCGCACGCTGAGAGGCAAGGAAGAATTCCCCCCATACCCGATGGCCTGCTCGACGGTGTCGGAGTTCCCCGCCTCAATCGCTTCCTACCAGGGAGTGCACAAGGAGAAGCCGATGAACTGCGTCAAAGCCGACTACCACCGCATCGCGTTCCACGACGGGTCTGTACTCGGCCTCCTGGCGTGAGAGTTCCTGACCTCCCGGTTTCTCCTCCGAAGAAAGAAATGCGCGCTGACACGATGCTCTGCGCGCTCTGCCTGAAGCTCGGGATGGGTAGGAAATGCGAGGGGTTCTGGATGTTGGGATCGGGTGGCCCAATATTTGGGCGGGGTTGGGCTGCAGCGTAGACTGGCGCGCATGTCTGACGCCCCTGGTTCCGGTTCGGTTACCGGAGTTCCCACCGCTACGCCTGCGGCCGCTTCCGCTGCTGACGTCGCGTTCGCGGCTGAGTTGGCGAGCGGCGCCGGGGAGTTGCTCCTGAAGTTGAGGGATGTGTTGGGGTTCTCGGATCCCAAGGCGCTCAAGGCCGCTGGGGATCAGCAGGCCAATGACTACCTGCTTGGAAGGGTCGCCGCCGAGCGGCCCGGGGATGCCGTGCTTTCCGAGGAAGGCAAGGGCGAGACCGGGCGGGTCGGGACTGAGCGGCTCGGGGCTGATCGCGTCTGGATCATCGATCCACTTGACGGGACTCGTGAGTACTCCGAGGCCGGGCGGGACGACTGGGCCGTGCACGTTGCTCTCTGGCAGCGGGGCCTTGGACTGACCGCTTCCGCCGTCGCGCTTCCGGCACAATCTGTGACGTTGCGCACTGATGAGGTGTACGCGGTTCCCGCGCTTCGCGAGGGGAAGCCGCGTATCGCCGTGTCGCGCACCAGACCACCGGCCGAGGTGGAGGCCGTCGCCGCCGCGTTGGGCGCGGAACTCGTGCCGATGGGCTCCGCCGGAGCCAAGGTCATGGCCGTGGTCGCCGGTACAGTTGACGCTTATGTGCACGCCGGCGGGCAGTTCGAGTGGGACTCCGCCGCTCCCGTAGGGGTGGCCCTCGCCTCCGGCTGGCACGCGACGCGGATCGACGGCGCCCCGCTGCAGTACAACAATGCCGACCCGTACCTGCCGGACCTGCTGGTCTGCCGCCCCGACCTGGCCGGGCCCGCGCTCGAGGCCATTCGAGGGACGAACTGACCACCCGGTCCCCGACCGGACCCGACAAACGAACACCCCGAACGGGGTCAGCCGAGAGGAGCATTGCGCCGGTGAGCGACTACCGCATCAGCCACATCGCCGCGCTGGAGGCCGAGGCGATCTTCATCTTCCGTGAAGTCGCGGCCACCTGTCAGCGGCCCGTGCTGCTCTTCTCCGGCGGCAAGGACTCCATCGTCATGCTGCACCTGGCGCAGAAGGCCTTCGCGCCGGCGCCGATCCCGTTCCCGGTGATGCACGTCGACACCGGCCAGAACTTCGCGGAGGTCATCGACTACCGCGACCGCCGCGTCGCCGAGACCGGCGTGCAGCTCATCGTCGCCTCCGTGCAGGACGCGATCGACCGTGGCATGGTCGTCGAGCCGCCGGACGGCACCCGCAACCGCATCCAGACCCCCGTGCTCCTGGAAGCTGCCGAGAAGTACCAGTTCGACGCCCTGTTCGGCGGCGCCCGCCGCGATGAAGAGAAGGCCCGCGCCAAGGAGCGCGTGTTCTCCTTCCGCGACGACTTCGGCCAGTGGGACCCCAAGAACCAGCGCCCCGAGTTGTGGAACCTGTACAACGGCCGGGTCCACCCGGGCGAGCAGATCCGGGTGTTCCCGCTGTCGAACTGGACCGAGCTCGACGTGTGGCGCTACATCGGCTCCGAGGACATCCCGCTGCCTGAGGTGTACTTCGCCTCCGAGCGCGAGGTCGTGGACCGCGGCGGCATGCTCTACGCCGTCAACGAGTTCATCAAGCCGCGCGAGGGCGAGGTGGTCTTCTCCGAGAAGGTCCGCTACCGCACCGTCGGCGACGCGAACCTGACGGCCGGCGTGCGCTCGGACGCGACCACGATCGACGAGATCATCGCCGAGGTCGAGGTCACGCGCATCACCGAGCGCGGCGCGACCCGCGGCGACGACAAGACCTCCGAGGCCGCGATGGAAGACCGGAAACGGGAAGGCTACTTCTAATGACGGACACGCTGACCTCCCGCGAGGACACGCACGAACTGCTGCGCTTCGCCACGGCCGGTTCGGTGGACGACGGCAAGTCGACCCTCATCGGCCGCCTCCTGTTCGACTCGAAGGCGCTCTTCGACGACCAGTGGGACGCCGTCGAGGCCGTCAGCGCCGGCCGCGGCGACGAGTACACCGACCTCGCGCTGCTCACGGACGGCCTCCGCTCCGAGCGCGAGCAGGGCATCACGATCGACGTCGCGTACCGCTACTTCTCCACGCCCGAGCGCAAGTTCATCATCGCGGACACGCCCGGCCACATCCAGTACACGCGCAACATGGTCACCGGTGCGTCCACCGCCGACCTCGCGCTGATCCTGGTCGACGCCCGGAAGGGCCTCGTGGAGCAGTCCCGCCGCCACGCGTTCCTGTGCTCGCTGCTGCGCGTGCCGCACATGGTGCTGTGCGTCAACAAGATGGACCTCGTGGACTACGACGAGGCCGTCTTCAAGCGGATCGAGAACGAGTTCTCCGCGTTCGCCACGAAGCTCGAGGTCCCCGACCTGACGGTCATCCCGATCTCGGCCCTCAAGGGCGACAACGTGGTCAACCGCTCCGAGAACATGCCGTGGTTCAACGGCCCGAGCCTCCTCCACCACCTGGAGAAGGTCCACATCGCCTCGGACCGCAACCTCGTGGACGTGCGCTTCCCGGTCCAGCACGTGATCCGGCCGCACTCCAACGACAACCACGACTTCCGCGGCTACGCGGGCCAGGTCGCCTCCGGCGTCATGAAGCCCGGCGACGAGGTCATGGTGCTGCCCAGCGGCTTCACCTCGCGTATCGCGTCGATCGAGACCGCTGACGGCCCGCTCGACGAGGCCTTCCCGCCCTTGAGCGTCACCGTGCGTCTCGAGGACGAGCTCGACGTCTCCCGCGGCGACATGCTCTGCCGCCCCGGCAACCAGGCGCGGGTGTCCCAGGACATCGAGGCGATGGTCTGCTGGATGGACGAGGCGCGCCCGCTCAAGCTGCGCGGCAAGTACGCCGTCAAGCACACCACGGCCGACGTGCGCGCGATCGTGAAGGACGTCCAGTACCAGCTCGACGTCAACACGCTCCACCGCGACGAGACCGCGACCGAGTTGAGGCTCAACGAGATCGGCCGCGTCACGCTCCGCACGACCAAGCCGCTCCTGTGTGACGACTACCGCCGCAACCGGGCGACCGGCGGCTTCATCATCATCGATGAGTCCGACAACCGCACCGTCGGCGCGGGCATCATCGTCTAAGCCCCACAACGGATTCGGGCCCGACCGCGAAAGCAGTTGGGCCCGAACTCATTGTGGGGCTTGGTGACTGGTGTCACGTAGAACTGGATTCGTGCCGGAGTGTTGAAACGCGAATCGTGCGCTGAGTCCCAATACCGTTTCATGTCATGGTCACTCATAACCATGAGATTCCCATCCGCCTCTTCCAAGATCGACCCGAGATCGCGGCTGAACTGCTGACGAAGGCGGTCGGATCAACCGTCCCGTTCTACTCCAGCGCGGTGTCAGAGTCTGAAGCATTGACGAACTGTGATCCGCTCGAACTGAACTGCGACAACGTCGCAGTGTTTCGCGACGCCTTCGGCAAGCCGGTCTGCGCCATCATCACCGAGATCCAGCGAAGCGAGGATAGGGACAAGCCCTACACCTGGCCGATGTACCTGACCAACCTGCGGTCTCGACTCCGGTGCCAGGTGCAGTTGCTGGTCATCTGCACCAATGAAGCGACCGCGAAATGGGCCGGCCAGCTCATCAAGATCGGGCCGCCAGAGTTCGTTCTGCGCCCCGATGTGATCGGGCCGGGGGACTTGGTTCGGTTCATCGCTGATTTCGACACGAGGGAAGCGGTCGAACTGCTGATCCTGATCGCAGCGACAAAGGACAAGGGGCCGGGGACCGAATCCATCGCCCGCGACCTCGGCCGCCGCCTCAACGAACTTTCCGAGCCCGACCGCAAGAAGTACACTGGTTGGGCGTTCCAACTGCTCTCAACAGCTGCCTGCGAGATTCTGGAGGACCAAATGAGCCTGAGGTACGAGGAGTACCGCGAGACCTATGCCGGTCAGCTCGAACAACGCGGTGAGGCGCGCGGCGAAGCGCGTGGCGAGGCTCGCGGTGAGGCGCGCGGCATGGCGAGAGCCGTGCTCGAGATGTTCGAACTCCGCGGCGTCGAGGTGTCCGAGGCCGTTCGGGAGCGGATTTTGGCCTGCACCGATGCGGATCAGGCGGAGCGCTGGTTCACCAGCGCCTTCAGTGCCTCCCGCGCGGAGGAGATCTTCGACTGAGTACGTGCCTTTGACTTTTATGGGCCCGAGCCGCAATGCGGCTCGGGCCCATTGCGTTCACGGTTGTTCGTAGGCCTTGCGGACGCGTACGGGGGCCTTGAGGTGCCAGGCGTCCTCGATCAGTTCGGTGAGGCGCTCCGGGTCGATCTTGTCGAGGTGGACGAGGATCATCGCGTAGCCGTCGTAGTGGGGCGTGGTGTAGAACGCCGGGTCGGCGGAGGCGAGGAGGGCGGCTTTCTCACTGGGGTCGCAGACGAGGGCGAGGCCGCCTTCGGCCTCGGTGCGGAGGCGGGCGAAGAATCGGCCCTTGACCTTGAGGGAGGGGGTGTGCCAGCTCGTGGTCACCTCGACCTCGGAGAGGCGGGAGGCGATGGTCACGACGTCGTCCCAGGTCGGCATGGTGGGCTCCTCTCGACACCACCATGGTCCCGCACGGGTGCGACAGCCGCTAAGGGTTGATCCAGTTGCCGATCGAGATGAGGCTGGCGGCGGAGGCGCCGAGGACGGCGGTGGCGACGACGGCCGCGGCGAGGAGTCGCAGGGGCGTCTGGGTCCAGTCGGGGCCGATCTGGTGGCGCATGGCGGGCATGGAGCCGGTGCCGGGTTCGGGCTGCGGGGCCTGCTCGGCGGGCGGGAGTGCTTCTTCGACCTTGGGCCGCATGAAGTTCGCGGTGGAGAGCAGCTGCGTGTCGCCGTTGACGCCGTTGTCGACGCGGATGTGGTCGACCTGGACGGAGACGGGGCCGACCGAGCCGCGGAGGCCGTCGCCGACGCGTGCGAACTGGGCGGTGTCGCCCGGCCGGTAGCCGCTGAGGCTGGGGCGGGAGTGCTCGCCGGTGAGGCCGGAGGCCGAGCTCTCGCGGCCGACGCGGGGGACCGACCAGTTGTTGAAGCCCGGTTCCGAGCCGTGGCGCGGGGCCGAGCCCTCGCCGTGCGGCTGGGAGTACGCCTGGTGCGGTTCCGAAGCGCCGTAACGGGGTTCGGAGTGCGCGCTGCGGGTGTCGTCGTCGCTCGGCGCGGAGCTCTCCCAGCTGTAGCGGTACCGCGAGCGCGACTCGCTGCGAGGCGGCGGCTCGGCGACGGTGTCGACCTGGATCGTGCGCTGCTCGTCGGTGCGGCCGTCGCCGACCCGGGGGAGTTCCCCCGTGGTCGGGTGCGCCGGGTCGCCGTATCGAGGTCCCCACTGGTCCTGGCTCACAGCGGCGTCCCTACTCTTCGACGGCGTTCAGGATGTTGTCGCGGTGGTTCTCGAGGTTCTCGATCTCGGCCTGCTGCTGGCTGATGGTGCGCCGGGCCGCGGTCGCGACGAGGTCGTTGTCGGTGCGGTCGAGCACGAGCTTGGCCATGTCGACGCCGCCGATGTGGTGGGCGATCATGAGGTCCGCGAACATGACGTCGGCTTCGTTCCCGGTGAGGGACTTGAACTCGTCCATCTGCTCCTGGGTGGCCATGCCCGGCATGAGCCCGCCGGTCTCCTCGCTGTCGTGCGAGTGCTCGTCGCCCGCCCACGCCATCGGCTCGCCGCTGGAGAGCTGGACGCCCCAGTCGCGCAGCCAGGTGCGGTACATGCCGATCTCGGTGCTCTGCGTGGTGGCGATGTCGTACGCGACCGTCGTCATCGCCGGGTCCGAGCCGTTCTGCCACTCGTACATGGCCATCTCGACGGCCTGCTGGTGGTGCGTCTGCATGTCGCGCGCGAAGCCGGCCTCGACCGAGTCGTTGCCCGGCGCCGAGGTGCCGGAGACCCAGCCGACCCCGAAGCCCGCGGCGAGCATCAGCACGGCCGTGATCGCGATCAGCAATGCGGGCCTGCGCCACAAGCGGCTCATTCGTCGTCCTCTCTCGGCGGGCGCTCCCCGAATGAGAGCGCCCGTTCCCTCACTTGCCTAACGAGCGTCGCCCCGAAAGGTTCGCGCGTGTCGTCAGCCTGTGGGCATCTGCTGGTCGGCCATGGTCGTGGTCAGGCCGTTGGCGCACTGCGCGCCCGGCTCGGCCGCGTTGTCGGCGTTCTGGATGTAGAAGTCCATGAACTCGTCGATCTTCGGGTCGTTGATGTCGTCCGTCTTGTACTGGACGCCCCACGCCTGCACCGAGACGGCCACGCCCATCTCCGGGTACGGGCTCATCAGCGAGAAGTCGCGGCCCTCGACCTTGGCGGCGAGGGTCTTGATGCCGTCGCCGTCGACGAGCGCCGGGTCGTAGGTCAGCCAGACAGCGCCGTGCTCGAGGGAGTGGACGGCGTTGCCGTCCGCGATCTGCGCGTCGTAGACCGAGCCGGTGCAGGTCTGCCACTGGCTGAGGTGGTCGCCGCCCGCGGGCGGGGTGATCTCGTACGTGGGGACCGCGGTCGGGTCCTCGCCGTCGATGTGGGTCTGCTGCACGACCCACGGGTACTTGAGGTCCTCCTCCTTGACGTCGCCGTCCTGGAGGGCCTCGGTCACCTCGGAGTAGTTCTTGTAGTCGCCGTAGTAGGAGGTGATGCCTTCCGGCGGCTGGCTGCGGTCCCAGACGACGAACACGGCGGCCCCGATCAGGCCGAGCGCCACGACGCCGACGCCGGTGAACGTGGCGATCAGACCCCACGGCTTCGGCTGCTTGACCTGGACGGCGCGGCCCTTCCGGGCGTTCGCGGGCGCCGAGGACTTGCTCAGGCCCTTGCTTTCGCCCTTGGCGGCGTCTTTCCTGCCGGCCGAGCGTTGTTCAACGACTGCGCCTTTGCCGGTGCTCTTGCCGGAGCCCTTGCTGGCGGTCTGCTTCTTCGATGCCATATCGCGGGGAGAGCCTTATTCGTCGAGGTCGGGATGAGCCGGAGCGGAGCCGGGGAGGGCCCGGTGTGAAGTCCACTCGCGTACGCCACCTTACCTGGTCGGTCCAGGGCACTCCCTTAGAGCGCGCTGCGAAACGGGCACCCCCGCCCCTACTGCGGCGCGGTCGCCGTCACACCGCCCGAGCAGGTCGCGTTCGGCTCCGGGTTGAACCGCTCGTTCAGCACGTACGTGTCCAGGTACTCGCCGATCTTCGGATCGGACGGGTCCTCGGTCTGGTACCGGTTCCCCCACGACTGCAGCGACACCGCGACCCCCTGGCCCGGATACGGGCTCATCAGGCTGTAGTCGCGGGCGCCGATGAGCAGCGCCAGCGCCTCGACGTCCGCCGGCTCGACCAGCTCCGGGTCGTACGTCAGCCACACCGCGCCGTGCTCCATCGAGTGCACCGCGTTCCCGTCGGCGATCGGCCCGTCGTACACCGAGCCGGTGCACGTCTGCCAGACCGAGAGGTGGCTCCCGCCGGCCGGCGGCTTCAGCTCGTACACCGGGCTCTGGCCGTCCCAGGTGTTCAGCGTGTCCACGTGCTCCTGCTGCGCCACGAACGGGTACTCGAGCTCCTCGGCCGTGACCTTCCCGTCCTGGATCGCCGTCATCACCGAGACGTAGTCGCCGTACTCCCCGTAGAAGCTCTCCACCCCGTCCATCGCGCTCGGCGCAGAGGCGGCGGTCGACTCGGCCGCGGCCTCGCCGTCGGCGCCACCAGGATCGGAGGCGCATCCCGCCAGCGCGCCGAGCGCGAGGGCGGCGGCGAGGGCGGTCCAGCGGTAGTGAAGCGGGCGCATGTTCGAAGCCTTCCGTCGAGGTTGCACAGAAGCAACCTACCGGTGCAGCCCACACGGGGGTTTATCACTCGCGGGCCGCGATCCGCGGCGTCTACGATTACCGGGTGACTCCTGAGACGCTCGCAGAGAAAGTGCTGTCCGCGACACGCGCCGCGTTCGAGGCCCTGGCCCTCGACGCCGCCGTGATCCCCGCCCGAACGGCGGTCGAGCGACCCAGGGACCCCAAGCACGGCGACTACGCCTCCAACATCGCGCTGCAGACCGCCAAGAAGGCCGGCACGAACCCGCGCGCGCTCGCCGAGAAGATCGCCGAGAACCTCGCCGCCGCCGACGGCGTCGCCAAGGTCGACATCGCCGGCCCCGGCTTCCTGAACATCACCCTGGACGCGGCCGCCGCGGGGGAGATCGCCGGGAAGATCATCGCGGCCGGGCCGTCCTACGGCGACAACGCCTCGATGGCCGACGAGCACATCAACCTCGAGTTCGTGTCCGCGAACCCGACCGGTCCCGTCCACGTGGGCGGCACCCGCTGGGCCGCCGTCGGCGACGCCCTGGCCCGGGTCATGCGCGCCTCCGGTGCGAAGGTCACCTCCGAGTACTACTTCAACGACGCCGGCGTGCAGGTCAACAACTTCGCCGCCTCGCTCCTCGCCAGCGCCAAGGGCGAGCCGACCCCGGAGAACGGCTACGCCGGCGGTTACATCGACGACATCGCCCAGGCGGTCCTCAAGGTCCGGCCCGACGCGCTCGAGACCGACGACCCGCAGGCGGTCTTCCACGAGGTCGGCGTCGAGCTGATGTTCGCCGAGATCAAGCAGGACCTCGACAACTTCGGCACCCACTTCGACGTGTACTTCAACGAGAAGGACCTGCACGACAAGGGCGAGCTCGACGCCGCCGTCGCGCGCCTCGACCAGCAGGGCCACATCTTCGAGTCCGAAGGCGCGGTCTTCCTGCGCACCACCACGTTCGGCGACGACAAGGACCGGGCGCTCAAGAAGTCGAACGGCGAATGGACCTACTTCGCCGCCGACTGCGCCTACTACCTCGACAAGCGCGAGCGGGGCTTCGACAAGCTCGTGCTCATGCTCGGCGCCGACCACCACGGCTACATCGGCCGGATGCAGGCCATGAGCCAGGCCTTCGGCGACAAGCCGGGCACGCTCGAGATCCTCATCGGCCAGATGGTGAACCTCCTCAAGGACGGCCAGCCCGTCCGGATGGCCAAGCGCTACGGCAACGTCATCACCCTCAACGACATCGTCGAGGCCATCGGCGTGGACGCCGCCCGGTACGTGCTCGCGCGCTACTCCTCGGACTCGACGATCGACATCGACATCGACCTGTGGACGAAGCACGGCAACGACAACCCGGTCTACTACGTGCAGTACGCCCACGCCCGCACCTCCGGCGTGCTCCGCAACGCCGCCGAGCGCGGCTTCGACAAGGGCGACTCCTACGACGCCTCGCTCCTGGACCACCCGCGCGAATCGGACCTGCTCAAGGCCCTCGCCGAGTTCCCGGCCGTCGTCGCCACCGCCGCCGCGCTGCGCGAACCGCACCGGGTCGCCCGCTACGCCGAGGAACTGGCCGCGGCCTACCACCGCTTCCAGCACGACTGCCGCGTCCTGCCGTTCCCGGACGAGGAGGCCACCCCGGTGAACACCGCGCGCCTGTGGGTCGTCGACGCCACCCGCGTCGTGCTCGCCAACGCGCTCGGCCTGCTCGGCGTCTCGGCCCCGGAGCGGATGTAATGCGGACCCACGAAGCCGGCGCACTGCACGGCGACTTCGACTACTCCGCGCTGCGCCCCGGCTGGCTCGGCGTCCCCGAGGACGTGAACACGCTGCTCCCGCAGCTCTGGGCGCAGAACGTGGCACGCGCCGACGACGGCGTCCTGCACATCGGCGGGATCTCCGTCGAGCGGCTCGCCGCCGAGTTCGGCACGCCCGCGTACGTCTTCGACGAGGACGACTTCCGCGCCCGCTGCCGCGCCTGGATCGAGGCCTTCGACGGCGCCGACGTCTTCTACGCCTCCAAGGCGTTCTGCTCCAAGGCCGTGCTGCGCGCCGCCGCCGAGGAAGGCCTCTTCGTCGACGTCTGCACCGCCGGCGAACTCGCGGTCGCGCTGGCCGCCGGACTCGAGCCCGCTCGCCTCGGCCTCCACGGCAACAACAAGTCGCTCGCGGAGCTGCGCCAGGCCGTCGAGATCGGCGTCGGCCGCATCGTCGCGGACTCGTTCACCGAGATCGCGCGGATCGAGGCGATCGCCGCCGAGCTCGGCAAGCGCCCGAACGTGATGGTCCGCGTCAACGTCGGCGTCGAGGCCCACACGCACGAGTTCATCGCGACCGCCCACGAGGACCAGAAGTTCGGCTTCTCCCTCGCCGGCGGCGCCGCCTATGAGGCCGCGCGCCGCGTCATCGAGGCGCCGCACCTCGAACTGCTCGGCCTGCACTCCCACATCGGCTCGCAGATCTTCGACACCGCCGCGTTCGAGATCTCCGCCGCCCGCGTCGCCCGCCTCCACGCGAAGCTCCAGACCGACTTCGGCATCGCGATCCCGGAGATGGACCTCGGCGGCGGGTTCGGCATGGCCTACACGAGCCAGGACGACCCGCAGCCGCCCGCGGATATCGCCGCTTCCCTGCGCAAGATCGTCGACGAGGAGTGCGCGGCCGCCGGCATCGAGGTCCCGCGCCTGTCCATCGAACCGGGCCGCAGCATCGTCGGCCCCACGATGTTCACCCTTTACGAGGTGGGCACCGTCAAGCCGGTGACCCTCGCCGGGGACGCCGCGCGCCTCTACGTCTCGGTCGACGGCGGCATCAGCGACAACATCCGCACCGCGCTCTACGACGCCACCTACTCGGCGACGCTCGCGTCACGTTCCTCGAACGCCACGCCCGCCCTCGCCCGAGTAGTGGGAAAGCATTGCGAAGCGGGCGACATTGTTGTTAAAGATGAATTCCTCCCGGCCGACGTCGCGCCGGGCGACCTGATCGCGGTCCCTGGAACCGGCGCCTACTGCCGCTCCATGGGCTCGAACTACAACCACGTGCCCCGCCCGCCGGTCGTCGCCGTCCGGAACGGCGAGGCGCGTGTGATCCTGGCGCGTGAGACCGTCGACGACCTGCTCCGGCTCGACGTCGGCTAGACACGGCTCCAACCCAACAGGAAGAGGAACACCAGCGATGAAACTCGCGCTACTCGGATGCGGCAACGTCGGCAGTGAAGTCGTGCGCCTCATGCGAACGCGCGGGGAGGAGCTGGCGTCCCGAGTAGGGGAGCCCGTCGAGATCGTCGGGATCGCGGTGCGCCGCCTCGACCGCGACCGCTCGCACCTGCCGGTCGAGAAGGAACTCTTCACCACCGACGCGCTGGGCCTCGTCAAACGCGACGACGTGGACATCGTGGTCGAGGTCGCCGGGGGCATCGAGCCCGCCCGCACCTGGATCACCACCGCGCTGGCCGAAGGCAAGTCGGTCGTGACCGCGAACAAGGCCCTGCTCGCCGAGGACGGTCCGGCCCTGTCGGCCGCCGCGAAGGCGGGGGGCGCGGACCTCTACTACGAGGCCGCCGCCGCTGCCGCGATCCCGCTGATGCGCCCGCTGCGCGAGTCGCTGCACGGCGACACGATCAACCGCGTGCTCGGCATCGTCAACGGCACCACGAACTACATCCTCAGCCAGATGTCGCAGACCGGCGCCGCCTTCGAGGAGGCGCTGCGCGAGGCCACCGAGCTCGGGTACGCCGAGGCCGACCCGACCGCCGACGTCGACAACTACGACGCCGCCGCGAAGGCCGCGCTCATCGCGTCGCTCGCGTTCCACACGCACATCGATCTCGGCGAGGTCTACCGCGAGGGCATCCGGGACGTCTCCGCCGCGGACATCGCGTCGGCCGCCGCCCAGGGCCGCGTCGTCAAGCCCCTCTGCATCGCGACCCGGGAGGCCGACGGCGTGTCCGTGCGCGTCCACCCGGCGATGATCCCGGCGACGCACCCGCTCGCGAACGTCAACGGCGCGTACAACGCGGTGTTCGTCGAGGCCGAGTCCGCCGGCCGCCTCATGTTCTACGGAGCGGGAGCGGGCGGCACCGAGACCGCCTCGGCGGTGCTCGGCGATATCGTGGCCGTGGCGCGCAACAAGCGCGGGGGCATCACCGCCTTCCCGCCCGAGGCCGCCTACCAGGACCTGCCGGTGAAACCCATCGGCGAGGCCCGCACCAGGTACCACGTCAGCCTCGACGTGGTCGACGAGCCCGGCGTGCTCGCGCGCGTGGCGGCCACCTTCGCCCACCACGGCGTCAGCCTCGCCACCGTCCATCAATCCGGCCAGGGCGATGAGGCCCGGCTCGTGGTCGTCACCCACACGGCGGCCGACAAGCAGTTGTCGGACACCGTAGCGGAACTGTCGCAACTGACCTCGGTGCACGAAGTCACCTCGGTCATGCGCGTCGAAGGAGAATAGGACGAGATGTCCGTTAGTCCGATGCGCCCGGGGTGGCGCGGCCTCATCGAGGAATTCCGCGACCGGCTCCCGGTCACCGACGCCACCCCCGTCGTCACTCTGCAGGAGGGCGGCACGCCCCTGCTGCCCGCCCCGATCCTCTCCGCGAAGACCGGCTGCGACGTCTTCCTCAAGGTCGAAGGCCTCAACCCGACCGGGTCCTTCAAGGACCGCGGCATGACGCTCGCCGTCTCGAAGGCCGTCGAGGACGGTGCGAAGGCCGTCATCTGCGCCTCCACGGGCAACACCTCCGCTTCGGCGGCCGCGTACGCCGCGCGCGCCGGGATCACCTGCGCCGTGCTCGTCCCGGCCGGGAAGATCGCCCTCGGCAAGCTCGCGCAGGCCCTCGTGCACGGCGCGAAGCTCATCCAGCTCGAAGGCAACTTCGACGACTGCCTCATGGTCGCGGACAAGCTTTCGCAGGACTACCCGGTGGCGCTCGTCAACTCGATCAACCCGGTGCGCCTCCAGGGCCAGAAGACCGCCGCGTTCGAGATCGTGCAGGTCCTCGGTGACGCTCCGGACCTCCACGTGCTGCCGGTCGGCAACGCGGGCAACATCAGCGCCTACTGGATGGGCTACACCGAGGACGCGAACGAGGGCAACGCCACCAAGCGGCCCCGCATGCTCGGCGTGCAGGCGGCCGGCGCCGCGCCGATCGTCGAGGGCCACGTCGTGGAGCACCCGCAGACCATCGCCACCGCGATCCGCATCGGCAACCCGGCGTCCTGGACGAAGGCCCTGGACGCCGAGAAGGAGTCCGGCGGGAAGATCATCGCCGTCACCGACCGCGAGATCCACTCCGCGTACATGCTGCTCGCCCGCAACGAAGGCGTCTTCGTCGAGCTCGGCTCGGCCGCGTCGGTCGCCGGACTGCTCAAGCAGGCCGAGGCCGGATGGGTCGAGAAGGGACAGACGATCGTCTGCACTGTGACCGGCAACGGCCTCAAGGACCCCGACTGGGCCGTCTCCACCGCGCCGCAGCCGCAGACCGTCCCGGTCGACGTGGTCAAGACCGCCACCGCCCTGGGCCTGTAGTTGGAGGCCTTCGCAACTGGCCCCCGCGCCACCGTGCGCGTCCCGGCCACCTCCGCCAACCTCGGCCCCGGGTTCGACTCGCTGGGCCTCGCGCTCGACCTCTGCGACGAGGTCACGGCCGAGGCCACGAGCGGCACCACCGTCGCCGTCGAAGTCCAGGGCGAAGGCGAGGGCACCGTCGCGCTCGACGAACGCCACCTCGTCGCCGCCACGATGCTGCGCACCTTCAAACACCTCGGCCTCTCGGCCCCGGGCTTGAAGATCAAGTGCCGCAACAGGATCCCGCACGCCCGCGGGCTCGGCTCCTCCTCGGCCGCGATCGTCGCGGGCATCATGCTCGCCGACGCGCTCGCCGGCGCGGGTATGACCCGTTCGGAGAAACTCGTGCTCGCCAGTGAGATCGAGGGCCACCCGGACAACGTCGCGCCGTGCCTCCTCGGCGGCTTCACCATCGCCTACACCACTGAGGACGGTGCGAAGGCGGTCAGTCTCGAGCCGTCGCCGCGCGTCCACCCGTGGGCGTTCGTGCCGCAGACGAAGGGCCTGACCTCGGTCGCCCGCGCCGCCCTGCCCGAGAAGGTCCCGCACGCCGACGCGGTGTTCAACCTCTCCCGGGCCGCGCTGCTCGCCGCGGCGATCACGCACCACCCCTCGCGCCTCTTCGACGCCACGGACGACCGGCTGCACCAGTCGTACCGGGCCAAGGGAATGCCGGAGAGCACCCATTTGTTGAGGGCATTGCGCTCCGCCGGAATCGCGGCCGCGATCTCCGGTGCGGGTCCGACCGTGCTCGCACTGACCGTGGACGACACGCGCGTCCCCGAAGTCCCCGCGGGCTTCGAGGCCTTGCGCTTGGAAGTCGCCGACGGCGCCGTGCAGGTCGCGACCTCCCCGAACGAGTGATCCTCGGGTCCGTTGTTGTGAATGGGAAGAGTGCGCTACCATTCCAGTTAGACGACCACCCGGTGTCGTGACTGCTCGAAGCCTTGCTTATGCTTGTGGTCACAACAGCTGCGGCGCATCCAGCGCACGCCTGATCTCTTGTTTGGGTCATCACCCTCAACCATGGATTTGTGACTTTGCATAGCTCCAGCGTGGCATGGCACGGTTTCGACCAAGGAACAGTCGCTGTCCGCTTGTGGCGCCGGGCCTCCGCCCGGATCGGATCGCAAAGGCGAGGATCGCAATCAGCGGAGATCGCAATCACGTGTCTCAACGTGCACGATCATTCATCGCAAGCTGTCCAGTCGCAGGCCCAGAGGCTGTCACCACGATCAGGACCGTCTGCTCAGCGGACAGCCCAGGGGTGTTGCACCCAGTGTCAACCGTCGTCTTCCAACCGCCGAGGCCACAGTGTGGCCGGAAGCGGTCGAAGCGATGGCGGGACGCAGACCAGAACATCGGCATTGCGGCTATTTGAAAGACGCGGAAACTCCTCGAATCCACTTCGAAGTTCCGCCAGGGAAGGAATCCATTGAGCGACACCACCGGCACGACGTCGGACCGGATGAGCGATGCGGCTTCGGCTTCGGAAGAGATTCCGGAGACCAAGAAGCGCCGTCGGGCAGGAACCGGTCTGGCCTCTATGCTGATGCCCGAGCTCCAGCAGATGGCGCAATCGCTCGGCATCACCGGCGTTGGCCGGATGCGCAAGAGCGAGCTGATCGCCGCCATCCAGGAACGGCAGGATGCGGGCTCGCAGCCCGGCGGTGCCAGCGCGGAAAAGGAGGCCCCGCCAGTGCCTGACTCTGACCAAACGCCCATCGCCGAGGCCCCGTCGACCACAGTCGACGCCGCCCCCGCCGACAACGGCTCCGAGGGTGCAGAGGCCAAGGGCGGCACCGCCGCCCGCCGGGCGACCCGCCCGGCCGGTCCGCCGCAGCCGCGCCGCCGTGAAGAGCGTCAGACCGAAGCCGTTGAGTCCGAAGGCCAGTCGTCTTCCGTCGCGACGATCGAGTCCGATGAGGACCGCCCGCAGCGCCGTCGCCGCTCCCGCGAGAACGGTCGCGAGAACCGTGAAGGCCGCGAGGGCAACCGTGAGAACGGCCGCCGCGACGAGCGCCCGGAGCGTTCCGAGCGCGCCGAGCGTTCGGAGCAGTCCGAGGCCCGCACCGAGACCCGCGAGCGCCGCAACGAGGACGACGGTTACGACGACCGCGGCCCGCGCGACGGCGACGGCGAGAACCGCCGCCGCAAGCGCCGCGACCGCTCCGACCGCCGCCAGCGCGGCGGCCGCGACGAGGTTCCCGAGCGCGCCGGCGCCGGAGGCGGCGTCCAGAACGACGAGCAGCTCGTGCCCGTCGCGGGGATCCTCGACATCCTCGACAACTACGCGTTCATCCGCACCACCGGCTACCTCGCCGGCCCCGACGACGTCTACGTCTCGATGTCGCAGGTCCGCAAGCACCGTCTGCGCCGCGGCGACGCCATCACCGGCGCCGTCAAGCCCAGCCGCGGCGGCGGCGAGGAGCCGAACGGCCAGGGTGGCAAGCAGCAGCAGCGCCGCGAGAAGTACAACCCGCTGGTGCGCCTCGACACCGTCAACGGCATGAGCCCGCAGGACGCGACGAAGCGCGACGAGTTCTACAAGCTCACGCCGCTCTACCCGCAGGAGCGCCTGCGTCTGGAGACCGAGCCGAACGCGATCACCACGCGGGTGATAGACCTCGTGGCCCCGATCGGCAAGGGCCAGCGCGCCCTCATCGTCTCGCCGCCGAAGGCCGGTAAGACGATGGTGCTGCAGGCGATCGCCAACGCGATCACCACGAACAACCCCGAGTGCCACCTCATGGTGGTCCTCGCGGACGAGCGGCCCGAAGAGGTCACCGACATGCAGCGTTCGGTGAAGGGCGAGGTCATCGCCTCGACCTTCGACCGCCCGCCGTCGGACCACACCACGGTCGCCGAGCTCGCGATCGAGCGCGCCAAGCGCCTGGTCGAGCTCGGCCACGACGTGGTCGTGCTGCTCGACTCGATCACCCGTCTGGGCCGCGCGTACAACAACTCGTCGCCCGCGTCCGGCCGGATCCTCTCCGGCGGTATCGACTCGACGGCGCTGTACCCGCCGAAGCGCTTCCTCGGCGCGGCGCGGAACATCGAGCACGGCGGGTCGCTGACCATCATCGGCACGGCGCTGGTCGAGACCGGCTCCATGGGCGACACGGTGATCTTCGAAGAGTTCAAGGGCACCGGCAACGCCGAGCTCAAGCTCGACCGCAAGATCGCCGAGAAGCGCACGTGGCCCGCGATCGACGTCCACCAGTCGAGCACCCGCAAGGACGAGCTCATGATGAGCCCCGAGGAGCAGGCAGTGATGCTGAAACTCCGCCGGGTCCTGTCCTCGCTGGACCCGCAGCAGGCGATCGACCTGCTCATCGACCGGTTGAAGAAGACGCAGACGAACGCCGAGTTCCTGATGTCGATCGTCAAGAGCACGCCCGGCGAGTGAGTACGCCGCCCGCCGCGAAGCGGAGGGCGCAAGGATGTACCGGCGTGAGGCCGCCCTGGTTGAGAGCGGCCTCACGCCTTAATATGGAGAGCTGGTGCGCAGGTCGCGCACCCACTGTGTGCCCGCGAGGGCCTGATGCGGTTCCGGTTCACGGCTGCGGCCGACCCGGCGACCCGGAGAAAGGGAAGTCATGAAAGACGGGATCCACCCCGAGTACGTCGTCACCGAGGTGACCTGCTCCTGCGGGAACGCGTTCACCACCCGGTCGACGGTGGCCACCGGCAAGATCCAGGCTGCGACCTGCAACAAGTGCCACCCGTTCTACACCGGTAAGCAGCGCATCCTCGACACCGGCGGTCGCGTGGCCAAGTTCAAGGCCCGCTACGCCAAGACGCAGGAGAAGGCCGCTCAGGCTGGTAAGTAGCTTTGCCGCGCAGCGCTCGTGTCGTATGACGCGGGCGCTGCGTTTTTTCGTATCCCTAAGTTCAGGCACTGCTCTCTCAAAGGAACCGCAATGACTACCGCTGCCGACAACCGCCTGCAATCGCTGCTCGCCGAGTACAAGGACCTTGAAGTCCAGATGGGCGACCCGGCGCTGCACGCCGACCAGGCGCAGGCCCGGCGCGTCGGCCGGCGGTACGCCGAGCTCTCGCCGATCGCGAAGACCGCCGAGGACATCGCGCAGGCCCAGGAAGACCTCGAGACCGCCGAGGAGCTGGCGAAGGAGGACGCGGACTTCGCGGAGGAGGCCGAGAACCTGCGCAAGCGCATCCCGGTCCTGGAGGAGAAGCTGGCCGAGCTGCTGGTCCCGCGCGACCTGGACGACTCGAAGGACGTGATCATCGAGATCAAGGCCGGCGCGGGCGGCGAGGAGTCCGGCCTGTTCGCCGGGGACCTCATGCGCATGTACCTGCGCTTCTTCGAGCGGATGGGCTGGACCGTCGAGACCCTGGAGATGGTGCCGACCGACCTCGGCGGCGTCAAGGACTCCTCGATCGCCGTCCGCACCAAGGGCACGCCCGAGGGCGGGAACGGCGTGTGGTCGCGCATGAAGTTCGAGGGCGGCGTGCACCGCGTGCAGCGCGTGCCCGTGACCGAGTCGCAGGGCCGCGTGCACACCTCCGCCGCCGCGGTCGTCGTCATGCCCGAGGCCGAAGAGGTCGACTTCGAGCTGAACATGAACGACGTGCGCGTGGACGTCTACCGCTCCTCGGGCCCCGGCGGCCAGTCGGTCAACACCACCGACTCCGCCGTGCGCCTCACGCACGTGCCCACGGGCGTGGTCGTGACCAGCCAGAACGAGAAGAGCCAGCTCCAGAACAAGGAAGCCGCGATCAAGGTGCTCCGCGCCCGCCTGCTCGCCAAGCAGCAGGAGGAGGCCGCCGCGGCGGCCGGGGCCGCCCGGCTCCTGCAGGTCCGCACCGCCGACCGCTCCGAGCGCATCCGCACCTACAACTTCCCGCAGAACCGGCTCACCGACCACCGGATCGGGTTCACCGCGTACAACCTCGACCAGGTCATGGACGGCGCGCTGGACGAGGTCCTGGACGCCCTCGCCGCCGCCGACCGCGCCGAGCGCATGGCCCGCGGCTCTGAATGACCTGGTCACAGGCCATCGCCGCGGCGGCGAAGCGGCTCGAGGCGGCCGGCGTCCATTCCCCGCGGAATGACGCCGAGCTGCTGGCCGCCCACGTCTCCGGGCTCAAGCGGGTGCAGTTGCTCATCGCCGACGCGCCCGCCGCCGCGCAGCTCGCGGTCTTCGACGCGCTCGTCGCGCGTCGCGCCACCCGCGAGCCGCTGCAGCACCTGACCGGTTCGGCCGCGTTCCGCTACGGCGAACTCGCCGTCGGCCCCGGAGTGTTCGTGCCCCGGCCCGAGACCGAACTGCTCGTGGACTGGGCGCTGACGCGACTTCCCAAGGGCGGCACAGTGATCGACGCGTGCTCCGGATCGGGCGCGGTCGCGTACGCCATCGCGACCGAGCGGCCCGACGCGACCGTGTGGGCCGTCGAGATCGACCCCGACGCCTTCGAATGGCTCGAATCGAACCTCGACGGCACCGGCGCGACCCCGGTCCTGGCCGACGCGACCGCCGCCTCGACCCTGAACGAACTCGACGGCACCGTCGACCTCGTGACCGCGAACCCGCCGTACGTGCCGTTCGAGATCGAGGTCGCCCCCGAAGTCGAGTTCGACCCGTCCGGCGCGGTCTACGCCGCCGAAGCCGGCCTCGCGGTGATCCAGCCGCTGGCCGTGCGCGCCGCCCGCTGGCTCAAGCCCGGCGGCTGGTTCGGGTTCGAGCACGACGACACCCACGGCGCGGTCGCGCCCGAGATCCTGGGTGTCACCGGATTCACCGAGACCGAGGACCACGACGACCTGGCGGGCCGCCCGAGGTTCGCGACCGGAAGGCTAGGCTTGTCGCCGTGAGGCTGTTCAATTGCAGGAAGATCAAGGACCGCGCGACCGGGCTGAAGTCGGCCGCCAGGGCCGTGACCGGCGGTCGGCTCGTCGTCATCCCCACCGACACCGTGTACGGCATCGGTTGCGACGCGTTCAATCCCACGGCCGTCAAGGCCCTGCTCGCCGCGAAGGGACGCGGGCGCGACATGGCGCCGCCGGTCCTCATCGGCTCGAAGCGGGCGCTCGACGGCATCGCCTCGGACATCCCCGACTCCGCCAAGGAGCTCATCGAGGCGTTCTGGCCCGGGCCGCTCACCATCGTGGTGCCCTACACCCCGTCCCTGACTTGGGACCTCGGTGACACCGACGGCACCGTCGCGGTGCGCATGCCGCTGCACCCGCTCGCGCTCGAACTGCTCAAGGAGACCGGCCCGATGGCCGTCTCCTCGGCGAACAAGACCGGGCAGCCCCCGGCCGAGACCGCCACGGACGCGAAGGCGCAGCTCGGTTCCGACGTCTCCGTGTACCTGGAGGCCGGCCCGAGCGAGGACAACCAGCCGTCGACCATCATCGACTGCGTCGCGCACCCGCCGCAGATCCTGCGCCTGGGCGCGCTGAGCCTCGAGCAGATCCGCAAGATCGTGCCCGACACGCTCGACCGCGACGGCTACGGCCCCGGCCAGGGTCCCGAGGACGACGAGCCGGAGGCGGACGAGGCCGAGGCGGTCGAAGCGGAAGCCGACGAGACCGCCGAGCCGAAGGCCGACCAGGCGTGACCTCGCCCTTCACCGTCCTGCATGTGTGCACCGGCAACATCTGCCGGTCGCCCATGTCCGAGCGCATCCTCGCCGGGCTCACCGGCGAGGACGTGTACAACCACGGCGCGGGCATCTCGGCCTACCACGAGGGCGAGAACATGCAGAACAACGCGATGACCGAGCTCGAGTCGCGCGGGTACGACCCCGACGGCCACCGGGCCCGGCACCTCCTGCGCGAACACGTCGAGGCCTCGGACCTCATCCTCGTCGCCACGATCGGGCACCTGGACTACATCGCCGAGCGCTTCCCCGAAGCGGTCGCGAAGACGTTCCTCGTCCGCTCGTTCGGGCCGATGGCCGCCGACCTCGCCGACTCGCTGCCCGACGGTGACACGGCCGTGCGCGGCAAGGCGCTCGTCGACGCGGCCGACGCGCGCCGCGGTGGCTACGACGAGCTCGACCTCGCCGACCCGTGGGGGATGAGCCAGACCGTCTACGCCAAGATCGCCGACCAGCTCGAGACCGCGCTGAAGCCCGTCGCGTCCGCATTGGAACCGCGCTGATGCACAAGGTCAAAGGGTTCTTGAAGCCGTGCTTCATCGCCGCCGCGTTCGCGGCATCGATCGCTGCGGTCATCGGCGGGATCACAGCCGGCGGGACCGGCGCGTGGGCCGCTCCTGCCGGAGTAGCCTTGGCGGCCTTGGGGTTCGCGGGATCTGCGGCGGCCGTCGCATTCGCGGAGACCTTTGACCTGCGTCTCACTCTTCCTATGGCGTTGATCACTTATTCGGTCAAACTCGCCCTTGTCATGACGATCCTCTCCATCGTCAAAACCGCTCTGCCCGACGCGCTGCTGCCGTTCGCCTACGGCGTCGTCGGCGGCGCCGTCGTGTGGCTCGCGACGCAGGTCGTCTGGGCCTACAGGGCCAAAATCCCCTATATCGAGCTGGATTCGCGTTCTTGACGAATTCTTGACGCCCCACGCGACACGCGGTGTTTCCTAGAGGTTGACAACACTGCACTGATGGCGCTCATCTCAGCGAACCCGCTGGGCAGTTCCTGTGTAGTAGCTGTTAGAGTTCAGCTCGACATGGCCGACATGGAACCCCCCGATCGCAAGCCCCAGCCGGACGGTTCGGACATGGGCTGGCGCGCGCTGGGATATCTGCTATCCGGGCTCATCTTCTGGGGTGGTCTCGGATACCTGGTCGACCTTTGGCTCGGACTGCCCAAAGTCGGGCTCCTGGTAGGGATGCTTGTCGGTGCTGCAGCAGGAATCTACCTGCTGATCAAGCAGATGTCGCCGTAACTTGACCGACACTGACTGAGAGGCGTGACTCGCGTGACCGACTCAGCCACCGTGCTGGCCGAAGGGGAATCCCACTTTCCGCCCGGCCTTCACAACTTTGACTTCCGTGACTGGTTCACCGGGCTCAGCGACACTGCCCTCGCCCACATGTTCACCACCATCACCTTCGGGGTGTGGGCCTCTGTAGCGGTCTTGATCGTCTTCTTCCTGTGGGCGTACCGCAAGCCCCAGATCGTGCCGACCAAGAAGCAGTGGATCGCCGAATCCGCCTACGGGTTCATCCGCAACACCGTCGCCATCGACCAGATGGGCAAGAAGGAGGGCGTGCGCTTCGCCCCCTACCTCGCGACGCTGTTCCTGTTCATCCTGGTCATGAACTTCTGGGCCATCGTGCCCGGCATCCAGATCTCCCCGAACTCGCACATCGCGTTCCCGCTGATGCTCGGCGTGCTCTCGTGGGTCGTCTACATGTTCGTGGGCTTCAAGAAGCACGGCTTCATCGGCTTCCTGAAGATGACCTGCGTGCCCCCGGGGGCGCCCTGGTTCATCTACCCGCTGCTGATCCCGATCGAGTTCCTGCAGAACATCATCCTGCGACCGATCACCCTCGCCCTGCGGCTCTTCGCGAACATGTTCGCCGGCCACCTCATCCTGCTGGTGTTCATCCTCGGCGGCTTCGAGATGCTCAACGCGGGCAACATCTTCGTCCAGGGCCTGTCGGTCTTCTCGTTCGCCATGGGCATCGCGATGACCTTCTTCGAGCTCATCGTCATCCTGCTGCAGGCGTACGTGTTCACCCTGCTGACGGGCATGTACATCCAGGGGTCCCTCGCGGACGAGCACTAGCGCTCCCCGAGCTTCCACCCCTCAACCACACAGTTTTCGCAATTGAAGAACAACGTGCGCGTGACGGACACGCCACGCTGACACCTAGGAGAAAAACGCCATGGAAGGCAGCCTCAACGTCGTCGGTTACGGCCTCGCTGCGATCGGCCCCGGTATCGGTGTCGCCCTGATCTTCGCCGCGTGGATCACCGCCACCGCTCGTCAGCCCGAGTCGGCCGGTATCACCCGCCCGATGCTGTTCATGGGCTTCGCCCTCGTCGAGGTGCTGGCCCTGTTCGGCCTGGTCCTCGCGTTCATCAACTCCTAACCACCACCTTACGGAGCGAACATGATTCACGCCGCCGAAGGGGGCACGGCGATTCTCTTCCCGATCTGGCAAGAGATTCTCGTCGGCGCCATCGCCTTCGGTCTGCTGTGCTTCGTGCTCATGAAGTTCGTCTTCCCCATGATGGAGAAGACCTTCGAGGCACGAGTGGACGCGATCGAAGGCGGCATCGAGCGGGCTGAGCGGGCTCAAGAAGAGGCCAATCAGACCCTCGAGGAATACCGTCGCAAGCTCGCCACCGCGCAGGAAGAGGCCGCCGCGATTCGCGACGAGGCTCGTGCCGACGCTGTGGCGGCCAAGGAGGAGATCCTCGTCTCCGCCCGCGAAGAGGCCAACCGCGTGATCGCGGCCGGCCACGCGCAGATCGAGGCCTCTCGCCAGCAGCTCGTCCGCGAGCTGCGCAGCGAGGTCGGCAACCTGGCCGTCGACCTGGCCGGGAAGATCATCGGCCAGCGTCTCGCCGGCGACGCCGACACGACGGCGACTGTGGACCAGTTCCTGTCCCAGATCGCCGACGACACGGCCGAGACGAGCGGAGCGCGCTGATGTCGACGACTGGACGCGAAAGCATCGAGGCCGGCCGGGCCGTGCTGGAGGCCGCTGCCTCCGGCGCCTCGGCCGAGCAGCTCACCGAGTGCGGCGATCAGCTGCTGGGAGTGACGAGGTTCCTCGTCGACCAGCCTCGGCTGCGTCGCGCCCTGTCCGACCCCGCCCGCACGGCGGACGACCGGGAGGGCCTGGTCCGCGGGCTCATCGCGGGCCAAGTGGGCGAGACCGCCGCTGACGTGGTGGCCACGCTCGTGCGCGGCCGCTGGGGCAAGCCGTCCGAACTGGTCGACGGCACCGAGCAGCTCGCCGTCAAGGCGCTGCTGCTCGCCGCGGCCAAGGACGGCAGCCTGGCCAACGTTGAAGACGAGCTGTTCCGCTTCGGGCGGCTCGTCGACGGCGACGCCGAACTGGCCTCGGCCCTGGGCGCTTCGGGCACCGACCCGAAGGGCCGGGCCGAGCTCGTCGAGCGCCTGCTCGCGGGCAAGGCCGAGCCGGTGACGGTGAAGCTGGCGTCCGCCTCGTGCTTCGGCATCGGCGGGCGCAGCTTTCACGCCTCGCTGGCCCACCTCGTCGAGGCCGCTGCCGCGGCCCGCGACGAGGCCGTGGCCTACGTGACCGTGGCACGCCCGCTCGACGAGGCCGGGGAGCGTCAGCTCGCCGCCAAGCTCACCCTGGTCTACGGGCGCCCTGTGGGGCTCAAGATCACGGTCGACCCCGCGATCGTCGGAGGCATCCGAGTGCAAGTCGGCTCGGAGCTGTGGGACGGTTCCGTCTCGCGCCGCCTCGACGAAGCCCGCCAATCCTTGGCCGGACGTTGATCCAGCCGGTAATGACAGAAAGGTAAACGTTCAGATGGCTGAATTGACCATCTCCTCTGACGAGATCCGTAGCGCGCTCGACGCCTACGTCTCGTCTTACCGGCCGGAGATCACCCGCGAAGAGGTCGGTACCGTCACCTCCGCCGGCGACGGCATCGCCGTCGTCGAGGGCCTGCCCTCCGTCATGGCCAACGAGCTCCTGGAGTTCGAGGGCGGCGTGATGGGCCTGGCCCTGAACCTCGACGTCCGCGAGATCGGCGCCGTCCTCCTGGGCGACCCGGTCAAGGTCGGCGAGGGCCAGTCCGTCAAGCGCACCGGCAAGGTTCTCTCCGTGCCGGTGGGCGACAAGTTCCTGGGCCGCGTCGTCGACGCCCTGGGCAACCCCATCGACGACCTGGGCGAGATCGAGGCCGAGACCGAGCGCGAGCTCGAAGCCCAGGCCCCCAACGTCGTCAGCCGTCAGTCGGTGTTCGAGCCGGTCGAGACCGGCATCAAGGCCATCGACTCGATGACCCCGATCGGGCGCGGCCAGCGCCAGCTGATCATCGGCGACCGCAAGACCGGCAAGACGCAGGTCGCGATCGACACGATCATCAACCAGCGGGCCAACTGGGAGTCCGGCGACCCCGACAAGCAGCTGCGCTGCATCTACGTCGCGGTCGGCCAGAAGGGCTCCACGGTCGCCGGCATCAAGGGCATGCTCGAGGCGCACGGCGCGATGGAGTACACCACCATCGTCGCGGCGAACGCCGACGAGCCGGCGGGTCTGAAGTACCTGGCGCCCTATACCGGTTCGGCCATCGGCCAGCACTGGATGTACGGCGGCAAGCACGTCCTCATCGTCTTCGACGACCTGTCGAAGCAGGCCGAGGCGTACCGGACCGTGTCGCTGCTGCTGCGTCGTCCCCCGGGCCGCGAGGCCTTCCCCGGTGACGTCTTCTACCTGCACTCCCGTCTCCTCGAGCGCTGCGCGAAGCTCTCGGACGAGCTGGGCGGCGGTTCGATGACGGGTCTGCCGATCATCGAGACCAAGGCCGGCGACATCTCGCAGTTCATCCCGACCAACGTCATCTCGATCACCGACGGCCAGGTGTACCTCGAAGAGGGCCTGTTCAACTCGGGTGTGCGTCCGGCGATCAACGTCGGTACGTCCGTCTCCCGTGTCGGTGGCGCCGCGCAGACCAAGGGCATGCGCTCGGTCGCCGGTTCGCTGCGTCTGGACCTGGCCCAGTACCGCGACCTGGAGGCCTTCGCGGCCTTCGCTTCCGACCTGGACGCCGCGTCGCGGGCCCAGCTGGACCGCGGTCTGCGCATGGTCGAGCTCCTCAAGCAGGGTGTGGCCGAGCCGCTCCCGATGGGCGAGGAGACCATCTCGATCTGGGCCGGCACCGCCGGCGAGCTCGACGACATCCCCGTCGGGGAGGTGCGCCGTTTCGAGAGCGAGTTCCTCACCTACATGCGCGCCAACCACAAGGACGTCGTCGCGCAGCTCACCGTCGGCAAGGACAAGGTGGCAGGCGACATCGAGGACACCCTCAAGCGCGCCGTCGCCAAGTTCAAGAAGATGTTCAAGGCCAACGCCGACAGCCTGCACGTGACCGACACCGCTGAAGACGCCCTCGAGGGCGACGTGGACGTCGAGACCGTCAAGCGCGTCAAGAAGGGTTAGCCATGTCAGCGCAGCTTCGTACCTTGCGTAAGCGGCTGAAGTCGACCCAGTCCATCAAGAAGATCACCAAGGCGCAGGAGCTGGTCGCGACCAGCCGCATCGCCAAGGCTCAGGAGCGGGTGGCGGCTTCACTGCCGTACTCCCGCGCCATGACCAGCGTGATGACGTCTCTGGCGTCGAACGCGTCGATCAACCACCCGCTGCTGCAGCCGCGCAAGGCGGTTCGGCGTGCGGGCGTGCTGGTGGTCACGGCGGACAAGGGGATGTGCGGCGGCTACAACGCCAACGTCATCCGCACGGCCGAGCAGCTGGTCTCGCGCCTCGCCGAAGAGGGCAAGCAGCCGATCCTGTACGTCGCCGGCCGTAAGGGCGTCGACTATTACAAGTTCCGCTCGCGCGAGATCGAGCAGTCCTGGATC
The DNA here is from genome assembly GCF_027622945.1 of Glycomyces lechevalierae. GTDB lineage: Bacteria > Actinomycetota > Actinomycetes > Mycobacteriales > Micromonosporaceae > Glycomyces > Glycomyces rutgersensis. The sequence goes on from NZ_JAPZVQ010000003.1 coordinate 306,260, forward strand.
GGGTTCTCCCAGCAGCCGAAGGTCTCGGACGCGCAGGAGATCACGCGGACGCTGCTCGCGGCGTTCATGTCCGGCGCGGACGACGAGGGTGATGACGCGGGAGCGGACGGTATCCTCGGTGTTGACGAGCTGCACATCGTGCACACCAAGTTCGTCTCACTGCTGACGCAGACCCCTGAACCGCGGCAATTGGCTCCCCTCGAGGTCGAAGAGGTGGAGGAGGACGAGCTCGACGAGCACGTGCTGCTCCCGGACTACGAGTTCGAGCCGAACCCGGAGGCGCTGCTCGACGCGCTGCTGCCGAAGTACTTGACGACTCGCATCTACGCGGCGTTGATCGACGCGGCGGCCAGCGAGTCGGCGTCGAGGCGTCGGGCCATGAAGGCCGCGACGGACAATGCCGATGAAATGATCAAGACCCTGCGGCGGAGCGCGAACGCGGCGCGGCAGGCGGCGATCACGCAGGAGATCAGCGAAATCGTGGGCGGGGCCAGTGCCCTTTCCGCCGCAGGAAGAGAGTAACGATGACTGACACTCAAGGAGTGGGGCGCGTCGTACGGGTCATCGGGCCGGTCGTCGACGTCGAGTTCCCTCGAAACGCCATCCCGGCGATCTTCAACGCACTCCACGTTGACATCGCCTACGGCGACACCCGGAAGACCCTGACCCTGGAAGTCGCCCAGCACCTGGGCGACAACCAGATCCGCGGCATCTGCATGGCCCCGACCGACGGCCTCGTCCGCGGTACCGAGGTCCGCGACACCGGCGGCCAGATCAAGGTCCCGGTCGGCGACGGCATCAAGGGCAAGGTCTTCAACGTGCTCGGCGAATGCCTCAACCTCGCTGAGGGCGAGGTCCTCGAGGCCGACGACTACTGGGAGATCCACCGCCACGCCCCGGCGTTCGCGCAGCTGGAGCCGAAGACCGAGATGCTGGAGACCGGCATCAAGGCGATCGACCTCCTCGCCCCGTACGTCAAGGGCGGCAAGATCGGCCTGTTCGGCGGCGCCGGCGTGGGCAAGACGGTGCTCATCCAGGAGATGATCATCCGTGTGGCCCAGAACTTCGGTGGTTCCTCCGTGTTCGCCGGTGTCGGCGAGCGCACCCGTGAGGGCAACGACCTCATCGCCGAAATGGCCGAGGCCGGCGTCCTCCCGAAGACCTCGCTGGTCTACGGCCAGATGGACGAGCCGCCGGGCGTGCGTCTGCGCGTCGCCCTGTCGGCCCTGACGATGGCCGAGTACTTCCGCGACGTCAAGAACCAGGAGGTGCTGCTCTTCATCGACAACATCTTCCGGTTCACGCAGGCCGGTTCGGAGACCTCCGCGCTGCTGGGCCGCATGCCCTCGGCCGTGGGTTACCAGCCGACCCTGGCGGACGAGATGGGTGAGCTCCAGGAGCGCATCACCTCGCTGCGCGGCAAGGCCATCACCTCGATGCAGGCTGTGTACGTCCCCGCGGACGACTACACCGACCCGGCGCCGTTCACCGCGTTCACCCACCTGGACGCGACGACGAACCTCGAGCGGAAGATCTCCGACAAGGGCATCTACCCCGCGATCGACCCGCTGGCCTCGAACTCCCGCATTCTGGAGCCCGAGGTCGTCGGTGCCGAGCACTACGCGGTGGCCAGCCAGGTGAAGCAGATCCTGCAGAAGTACAACGAGCTGCAGGACATCATCGCCATCCTCGGCATGGACGAGCTCTCGGAAGAGGACAAGCTCGTCGTGGGCCGCGCGCGCCGCATCGAGCGCTTCCTGTCGCAGAACACGTTCGCGGCGAAGCAGTTCACCGGCGTCGAGGGCTCGTTCGTCCCCGTCAAGGAGACCGTCGAGGCCTTCAAGAAGATCGCCGAGGGCGAGTACGACCACTTCCCCGAGCAGGCGTTCTTCATGTGCGGTGGCCTCGAGGACCTGCACAAGAACGAAGAGGAGCTCCGCAAGAAGGGCTAGCCTTTCTCTGCAGCGCTTGACGGGAGCGGCCCCGGAACCAATGGTTCCGGGGCCGCTTTCCCATGTCTAGGGGGAGTCTTCGAGGGGCGCCCGCAACGTCGGCGGTTTACCACACTCTTCTCAAGCTGGCCAGAGGAGGCTAAGGTTCGGCCATCAACATTTCATAACGAAGTTCTCGTGTCGCTGGTCTCAGTAACACATAATGTGCGATTATCGCAACATGAAGCTTGACGATGGATGGGCCGCGATTGGCGAACGTGTCCGCAGGATACGGGTAGCGACAGGCCTGACCCAGGCTGAGCTTGCGGACGCCATTGGCTTGGACGATCGAAGTGCCGTGTCGAAGATCGAACGCGGAGAGCGCCGTATCGATGGGATGGAGCTCGTCGGCCTCGGCCGGGCGCTCAAGGTGCCGCTCGATCATTTCATCGAGGATCCTCCTCAGGTCTTCGCCCGGCGCAGCAGCGCCTTGGTGGCAGAGGAGACCACCGAGGACGAAACTGCGATGTTCCGGCTTCAAACCGCCCTGGTGGCCTGGAGGAACGATGTTCGCCAGCTGATCGGCTTCGGCGTGCTGAAGGTCCGGAAGCCGCTCCTGTATCCGGGCGCTCAGGAGCGCCAGGACGATGGGCGAGAAGCGGCTCGGTGGCTTCGAAAACGGTTGAATCTCGCTAGCGAGCCGATCGAGACGCTCATGCGCCCGGCTGAAGCCGTCGGCCTCCTCTACGCGGTGATGGTGCTGGACGGGGAGAAGAATGACGAAGGCGCGAGTCTCAACGCCGGTGACTTCTCGGTGGCGATCCTCAATCGCCAGTCTGACGTCGGTAGACGCCGAGCGACCGCAGCCCATGAACTCGGCCATGTGCTCCTAGGGGACGACTTCAGTACTGATATCGGAGTCCACGCTTCCAAGGAGGACCGCGAGGCCGTGATCGATGCCTTCGCTTCCGAGTTTCTCCTGCCTGCGGTCGTGCTCAAACGCTTTGCTGTCGGGTTGAACCGCACCGACCTGATACGTCTGGCAGCGGAGTACAAGGTTTCCTGGTCACTGGCCATCAGGCAAGCGGAGCTCGCCGAAGTGATCAGTGACCGCGATGCGAAAGACTGGGCTGGGCAGACCCCGACCTACACCGAGTTCATGGACTCCCTGGGCTGGGCCCCACAACCTGACCTGGAGAAGGTGGTGGTCTCCCCTTCGGTGGCTCATGCGGTCATGACGGCGTATTCACGGAGTCTGATCTCCGCGGACCGCGCCGTCGAGATGATGCGCGGTCAAATCCGGAGAGACCAGTTGCCTGAGGTCGACGAGGTCGACAGCCTGTGACGGAGAACCTCGATTGCAGCGGTTTCGTTTTCGACACGACTTCCCTGAGCCACTTCGCCCTCATCGATCGGATCGACGTGCTCGGTGACTTTGTGCGCTCGGTTCCTTGCGGCACTTCTAGTGTCGTTCTGGAGGAGATCAGGCAAGGCGTTTCGAAGCATCCGCAGCTCGGCGCTATTTCGGGTCAACAGTGGTTGGCGCACCATCGAATCGATGACAGTATTGCGCGCCTTGGCAGGTTCGTGGAACTGTCCTCTGTGTTCGGAGCGCAGAACGGCCGGAACTTCGGTGAGGCCAGTGTCCTCGCCGTGGCGATGGAACTCGGAGCCACGGCGATCATCGACGACTTGAGCGCCAAGCGAGTGGCCCTGGCGCACTACGGCGCCGTTCACGGGACCCTCTGGCTCTTGGCCGAGGTTTGGCGGACCGGCGGAGCAACTGAAACGCAACTGTGCAACCTCGTGGATCAGCTCGCGGACTCGGGAATGCGTCTCCCATGCAAGGGCGGCGAGTTCCCTGACTTCGTGAAGGGGAACAAGCTCGGCCGGTGGTCAAGAGCCAAGCGTTAGCGAAGCGGCCCCGGAACCATTCGGTTCCGGGGCCGCTTGCTGCTTGCTCAGATGCCGCGGCCGCGGCGGTGCAGGGCTGCCATGACGGCCGGGACGCCGACGATGCCCGCCGCCGCTGCCGCCGCGACGGCCGCCCGGGGCTCGCTCGGGTTCGCCTTCGTGGCCCGCAGGGCCCAGCGGAGGGCCTCTTTGCGGTCGCCGGTGGCGGCGTGCCAGCAGGCGATCTGGCCGTAGACGCGCGCGGCGCCCTCGGGGCTGCCGTGGATCTCGGGGTGGCGGTCGAGGATCCAGCGGAGCGAGGAGATCTTGGTGTCCCAACGGGTCTCGAAGTGCGAGCCGGCCCAGTTGACGAGCGCGTACGGCACGTCGACGTGGGCGATCGGGCGCCGCCGGGAGGCCCGCAGGAGCATGTCCCAGTCCTCGTTCTGGCTGCCGGGGGCGTCTTCGGCGACGAGCCCGAGCCCGCCGAGGAGGGCCGAGCGGCGGAACAGGAACGTGGAGGAGTGCAGCATCATCATGCGCGAGCGGAGCAGGTCCCCGTGCCGCACCATGGTCTTCTGCGCCAGGCGCGAGTTGCGCCGGCCGCGGTAGTCGACCTCGATCGCGGTGGTGCACAGCTCGGCTTCGGTGCCGAGCGCGGTCACCTGCGCGGCGAGCTTGCCGGGGAGCCATTCGTCGTCGTCGTCGAGGAACGCCACGAGATCGGTGTCCAGCGCGGTGATCCCGGTGTTCCGGGCCCCGGCGAGGCCGGGGGTGCGCTCGTTCTTCACGACGCGCACGGGACGGTCGCCGTCGACCGCGAGCTCTTCGTCCACTTTGGCGCGGTCGAAGACCACGACGACTTCGAGCGCGCCGGGGTAGAACTGGGTCAGTACCGAGCGCAGCGCCGCGCGCACCTGCTGGGGGCGGTTGTGCGTGGGGATGACGATGCCCACCGAAGGCCAGTCAGTCACGGGCGATCACCTCTTCCAGAACGGGTTCGTCCACAGGGGCCTCCTCGTCGTCGAGGTAGCCGTAGCGGCCCAGGAGGGGCCGGGTCAGGGTCGAGACCATGCGCCGGGTGCCGTCGGGCAGGTCCTCGGTCCAGGCCTCGTCGGGGTAGATCGGGATGCGCCCCACGGTGAACCGCATCGGGTTGCCGGCCGCGGAGTGGCTGGGGCCCAGGTCGGCCCAGCCGTCCCCGATGAAGTTGTAGTCCGATTCCACCAGGTCCAGGCCGCAGAAGCGGCCCAGCGAGGCGATCACCTTGCGGGGGCGCTGGATGATCCGCTCGTAGCGGACGCGCCGCACGGGGACGCCGCGGCGGGCGAGGAGGCTGAACGCGGCGTTCTGCGCGTTCCACAGCATCGCGGCCTTCGCGGGGGAGTAGCGGGTCATCTGGTCGCCCGTGGGGGACTCGGGGCGGGCCACCTTCTTCGTCCACGAGTAGGCGACGCCGCGCGAGTCGCGCACGACGTGCAGCACCCGCAGGTCGATTTTGGGGGACCAGCGCAGGCAGTACGCGAGCGAGGCGTGCTTGGAGGAGTCGACCACGACCTGCGCGCGCGTGTCCTTGGCGGCGGCGGTGTAGATCTTCTCGAAGTACTCGGCATACTCGGTGACGAGCTGGTGCTGCGCGGGCGCGAGGCGCTTCGCCGCGAGCGCCGGGATGTGCCGAGTTCGGTCCACAGTGGCCTTGAGGGCGTTGAGGCGCTCGACGTCGACCTGCTCCCAGGACCCGAAGGCGCGCTGCCCGATCCGCTGCCAGAACTCGCAGTGCGAGAACGTGGCGCCGCAGGCGCACATCTCGTTGCCCACGAGGTCCCGTTCCCACAGGTGGGTGATCTCGCCGAGGGGGACGACGCCGGGGAGCTGTCCGAGCAGGCGTTCGAGGAGCGTCGTGCCGCTGCGTCCGAGGCCTCCGATGAAGACCACTTTGACGCGGTTCTCGGACTCCACGGCCGTGTCGGCGATCTTCGCGCTCACTGATCCCTCGCTCACCTGGTGCTCCACTGCTGTCGGGGCCGCGATCCGAGTCGGGCTCGGAAACCTGCAGATGCCCCTTGATGATTCGTATAACGACCCGGGGTGGGGTGGGGGACACGCCCTGTCGCCGAATTTCCCGGAAAATCGCACGCGGACCTCTAACGTCTGATCGCATGGAGCGTTTGGGCCCTTCGCGCGCGGACCGCCTCGGCGGCGCGCCCTCCCCCCGCGTCACGTTGGGCGGCATCGCCATCGACCCCGTCACCGAGGCCGAGGCCGTGGCGCGCGTGATGGACGCGCTCGAGGCCGGGCGCGGCGGCCAGATCGTGACCCCGAACGTGGACATCGTCGCGGCCGCCCGCCGCAGCCGCGAGCTGCGCGCCATCATCGCCGCCTCGGACCTCGTGGTCGCGGACGGCGCGCCGCTCGTATGGGCCTCCAAAGTGGCCGGAACGCCGCTGCCGGCCCGCGTCGCCGGCTCGGACCTCGTCTGGTCCCTCTCCGCAGCGGCCGCCACGCGCGGCCTGCGCATCGCCCTCCTGGGCGGCACCCCGGACGGCGCCGCGCGCCCCACCGAGCGTGCCGCCGACCTCCTCGAATCTCGTTACCCGGGCCTCAAAGTGGTCGGCGCCTGGTGCCCGCCCATGGGCTTCGACCGCGACGAGTCGCAGTGGCGGGCCCTCGTCGAACGCGTCGAAGCGGCCGCCCCCGACCTGGTCTACGTCGGCCTCGGCTTCCCCAAGCAGGAGCACGTGATGGTGCGCCTGCGCGCGATCGCCCCGGACGCGTGGTTCCTCGGCTGCGGCGCCAGCATCGACTTCATCGCCGGGTACCGCCGCCGCGCCCCGAAATGGATGCAGCGCACCGGCACCGAGTGGATCTTCCGGATGCTCTCCGAGCCGCGCCGCCTCGTCCGCCGCTACCTGAAAGACGACGTCCCCGAAGCCGTGCGCCTCCTCGCGGAGGCCTACCGGGAACGTCGTCGCGCGAACTCGGAGGTCTAGCGCCGCCGTGCGATGTACACGACGTCCGTGGCCCACTTCGACATCGGGGACGCCAGCGCGGCGTCCGCGGCCTTCGCGGCCCAGCCCCACGGGGCGCGGTAGCAGCCCTGGGTGAACAGCGTGAAGCCCTGCATGCCGACCAGCTCGAAGCCGTGGCGCGAGAAGAGGTCCCGCATCTCCTGGTGCGAGAGCTCCTGGAACCACGTGCTCGCGTCGAGCCGCCCGAAGGTCTTGCGCAGGTGCCGCAGCGATGAGGCGTTGCCGTGGTTCTCGACCAGCAGCAGCCCCGAGTCCGAGTCCGGCAGCGCCGCGGAGGCGAAGTCCATCAACTGGTCGCGCAGGTGCAGGTCCACATTGAGCACGAAGCGGAATGCGGTGACCAGCGCCGGGCGGCTCGGGTCGACCTCGGGCGAGGCCAGGCCCGGGCGCACCAGGTGCGCGTACCCAGGGGTGCCGAGCTCGCGCCCCTTCTGCAGCATGGCCTCCGAGGTGTCGTAGCCGTGCGAGACCGCGCACAGCCCAGCGAGCATCCGCGAGACGCGGCCGGTGCCGCACGCGAAGTCGTGGTGGGTCGGCTTGGTCGCGAACGCGTTCGGCACGAAGCCGCGCAGCCATCCGGCCTGGCGGTTGGAGACGATCGACGAGAACGTCCCGGGCGCGTACGTCCGCTCGGCGTACTTCTCTACCGCGGTCGGGTCCTGGAACACCTCGGTGTAATTGCTGGCCACGAAGTCCCTTTCAAGTTCAGATCCTGTGGCGGTAGCGCAGCAGCGCCACCGCCCACGCGAGGCCCGCGGCCGCGAGCGCGGCCGTCGTCCAAAGTGGGCCCAGCGGTGCCGCCGCCAGCGGCAGGACCCCGAATCCGAGACCGGCCGCAAGCAGCGCCCGCCTCGTCAACGCCCCGAACGGGTGCAAGCCGAATGTGCGCCACAGTTGCGCGAGTGGAACCAAATTATTGACCAGAACCGCCGCCGACCACGCGATCGCCGCGCCGACGACCCCCATGGAAGGGATCAACGCCAGGTTCAACCCCACATTGACGACGAGTGAAATCGAGACGTCGATCAACTGCCACGAGGTCTTCCCGGCCATGGCCAGCATCGAGTCGACCACCCCGCACGCGGAGCTGCACATCATGGCGGGCACCAGGATCCACACCACGAGCCGCGCGTCCGCGCTGACGTACTCGCCGCCGAACAGTCGCAGGTACCAGTCCGCGAGCAGGCCCACGCCGAGGTATACGGGCCACGTGATCGCCACGATCCACGCCGTCGACTCCTGGTACAGCGACAGCGCCGACGCGGGCCTCCCGGACGCCATCGCGGCGGCCGCGCGCGGCTGCACCGACTGCCCGACCGCGCCCGAGGCCATCTGCCCGACGATCACGAACCGCGTCGCCACCGTGTACACGGCCGCCGCGCCCAGCCCGGCCAGCGCCGCGACCATGATGATGTCGAGCCGCTGCAGACCCAGCTGCGCCACGCCCGCCGCCGCGCGCGGCGCCGTGAACCCCCAGAATGCCCGGGCCGAGACCCGGTCCGGGAAGCCCTGATCGGCGCGCGAGCGCCGGTGCCGCCGCGCCAGGTACCAGCCCGCCGCGACGGCCGCCGGCAGGTACGGCAGCACCCACGCGAACGTGATCGTGAGCGGCGAAGCGGTGCCCGCCAACGCGATCGCCCCGAGTCCCACCAGTTGCGCGACGGTGCGGCCGAGCTTGTCGATGAGGACCGAGGGCCCCATGAGCCGGTACCCGCGCGTCGCGGCGAGCAGCGCCTCCAGCGCCACGGACGCCGGCAGGAACACCGCGATGAGCCGCACCAGGTCCGGGCTCTGGAACATCGGCGCCGCGAGCAGCAGCCCGAACGCCGTCGCCATCGACGCGATCGCGGCCGGCCACAGGCCGAGCTTGAGGACCGAGCCGACCGCGCCGTCCCGCCCGTTCTGGTGCAGCCGCGCCACCCAGTACACGAGCCCCGTGGGCGTGCCCAGGCGCGCGATCGCGCCCGCGAGCAGGAACACCGAGGTCGCCGCGAAGAACGCGCCCGCCTCGACGGGCGAGAGCGCCACCGCCGCCAGCCACGTGACCGCCAGGCCCCCGAGGCCGGAGACTGCTGCGCCCACGAGGTTGACGAGGCCGCCGCGGGCGGTCCCGCGCAGCTCTTCGCGTCCTGCGTCCTCTGCTGTGGCGGCGGCCGTCAGCGCCGCCAACTCGGCACGCCTCCCAGCCACTCCACGAGCCGCTCGTCGTAGGGCCCGTAATGCTCGGTCAGCTGCTCGCGCAGGGCCGCGGACATCGGGGAGGGACGCCCGCGCGCGTTGTGCCGCGCGAAGGCGAACTCCCCGAGCCACGGCAGCCCCAGGAACCGCAGCACGCGCTCGAACGCGTCCTCGGGCCTGGAGAAGAACTCCCCGGAGTCGAGCACCAGGACCTTGTCCCGGCCCACCTGCTCCGCAAGCGGCTCAAGGTAATCGGTGTACCGTCCCCGCGCCGTGTAGGCGTGGTGCTGGTGGTCGAAGTCGTAGAGCGAAGGGTCGGCCCGCAGCCGCTCCTCCTTGCCCGCCAGCCGGGCCTCCTCGGCCGCGACGGCCTCCTCGAAGTCCGCGATTGGCTCGAACCCGCGCGCCACCTCGTGCGCGTGGTGCGACCACGCCCGCTCCACCGGGTCGCGCACGAGCACGATCACCTTGACCCCCGGCAGGTCCCGCGCGAACCGCGTCGCCGCCAGCGGGTGGTACAGGTAGTACGGGCTCGACTCGAAGCCGATCGGCGCGAGGCCGGTGTGGTCGGCGATGCGCCGCGAGGCCGCCTGCGTCGGGAAGTGCCCCCGGTACCAGGACATGCCCTTGTCGTAGTCGGTGTCGAAGTAGTGCACGCCCTTGTGGAACACCGGTTTCAGTATCGCCGGGTGCTGGGCCAGGGCCCGGTACAGGGACGTCGTGCCGCAGCGCTGGCCGCCGCAGATGAGCAGGCCCGGGAGGATCCGGGACGAGGCCGTCAACCGCCCGAACGTGCGGGAGGAGTGCCCGACGACGGCCTTCAACTGGCTCGGGATGCGCTCCCGGAGCGTCCTTTGGCTCACGACTGGCCCCCTGTCTCCGAAGCGGTGCGCTGGCGCGCGATGTGGCGCAGGAGCGTCGGCAGGAGCCAGCGGCCCAGGGCGCCCAGTGCTGCGCCGGCGCGCTCGGCCTGGTCGCCCATGTAGCGGGCGGCGAGGTCGACGAGGTACAGCAGCGCGGTCGGCTCGGCCTCTGCGGGCGCGATCCCCATGGGCGCCAATACGGAAGGCGCTTCGGCGACGAGGCCGAGCACGGCCGTGGTCGGGTCCGCGCCGCGCGTCACGATGTGGTCCTGGAGGCGGTAGTGGGCGGCGTCGAACCCGTAGGGGACGCCGGTCTCGAACCGCTCGAGGTCCCACAGGTACACCAGGGCCTCGGTCTCGCGGGTGTTCCACGGGGACCAGTCGCCGTGCCACGCGCCGAAGGTCAGCTCCGTGCCCGAGAACCGGTCGAGCAGGGTCTCCCCGGCGGTCTGGAGCGTGTCCGCGTCCGTCTCGCCGCGGTCGGTGAGGTCCTTGAGTCGGGCGCGAAGCCTTGCGGCGTAGTCGGATTCGCCGAGCGGAGAGCGCAGGGTCCCGCAGGCGTCGGCGAGTTCGCGCATGGCGGCGGTGCGGCGCGAGGGCCCGAGATCCGAAGGCGCGTCCCAGGACGGGAGCGCGGAGGTCACCATCAGGTTGTGGCCGTTCCAGTTCCCGGCGTGCAGGAGCCGGGGCACCCGCACCAGTTCGAGGTCGCAGAACTCGCTGAGGCGCCGCGTCGCGTTGGTCTCGGCTTCGACGAGTTCGCGCGTGAGCGGGTTGACCCCGAGCTTCGCGAAAGCGACCGTGGTCGCGTCGCCGTCGAGGATCTGCAGCACCGGCTTGCGGTTCGCCCGCGCCGGTCCGATGTGGATGCTCAGGTGCACCTCGTGCCCGAGGACGGAGGCGAGGTGGTCGTCGATGCCTTCGGCGCCGCCGACTTTGATGCGGTGCGGCAGCAGCATCCGGTCGATGCCGAGGCGCAGGGCCCACACGGCGGCGTCGCGCTTGAGGCGCGCGCCGCGCGCGGCGGGCCGGGCGTAGCGGGTCAGCGCGGCCGCGGCGACCTTGCGGTCGGACGCCGGGATGAGTACGCGCGGCTTGCGTCGGCCCGGCACCACGATGTACGGCCGCGTTGCATCTTGCTGCGCCGCACCGGGGTACAACTGGTCCACCACCTCCGCGAGGTAGGTCGCGCGCCTGCGCAGGTCATCGGCGGTCTTCAGGGCTCGGCTCATCGGTTCTCCGTCTCTGGGCCGTGGTGTGACACCTCGGGCAGGCGGCCCGCGGCGAGGAGGACGTAGCTGAGCAGGGTGAACAGGAGGGGCGTCACGAGGGCGTTGTAGTAGAACATGGTGATCAGCGAGAAGCCGACGACGGCGCTCCCGGCGATGCCGACCGCGGTGTGGTCGTGTCGGAACCGCCACAGGACCGCGAGCGCGAACCCGAGGTAGGTGACGGCGCCGAGGATCCCGTGGGCGAACATGACCTGCCAGAGCTGCCCGTTCCCGCCGAGCGTGCGCCCGCCGCAGCGCGGGCATTCGGGCGTGGGGCCCACGGCGATCGACTCGCCCGAGCCGAGCGTCTTGCGCGTCGACCCGAACCCGATCACGGGGGAGTGCTCGAGCACCAGCTCCGTCGCCCGCTCGGACGAGAACGCCCGGCCCTCGTCGGAGTGCCCGTGGTCGAGCCGGGTCTGCACCACCGTCCCCAATGGTGTCAGGACCACGAGCAGCACTGCGGCGCAGGCGGCCCCGCCCAGGGCGAGCATTCCGCCGGGCCGGCCCGAGACGAGCAGCCGGAGCGCCGCGAACACCGCGATGGCGGCCAGGCCGAGCCACAGGCCGCGGTTCATCGAGTACACGGCGGGCACGAGCGAGACGACGAGCAGCGCGACCGCGGCGGCCCGCCACTTCGCCTTCACCGGTGTGCAGAACGCCGCCACGAGGAACCAGACCGCGGTGATGGCGAAGTTGTTGCCCCACGTGTTGGTGTAGCCCCACGGGGCGGCCGGGCGCGGCGTGTCGTACCCGAGGAAGTCCATGGTCTGCGCGGCCGCCGGGTGCACGAGCGACTGGACGAACCCGTCCTTCGCCACGGCCTTCGGCAGCAGCGCCTCCACCGGCGACGTGTACTCGAACGACCCGAAGAACGTGCCGAGGAACCCGCCCGCGACGGTGACCACGAACAGCCACCCGAGCAGCCGGACCAGCTTGTCCCGCTTGAGCTTCCCCTCCGCCAGCAGGTTGTACGCCCACAGGGCGATGAGGGTGCAGCAGCAGTAGAAGCCGAGCCGGAACGTCGCGCCGGGCAGGCTTGAGAACCACGTCTCGCGCACCGTCCCCGGCGGGTCCACGCCCAGGTTCGCGAGGCTCAGCGTGACCGCGAGGAGGAACAGCAGCCACCACCCGAACGCGGGCGGCACCGCGATCGACCTGCGCCGCACCAGCTTCACGGCCGCGACTGCCGCGACGAACGGGATCACCAGGACGCCCATGCCGAGCGCCCACCACAGCGGGAACCCCGCGAGCAGCCAGGTGAGCGAGGCGCCTTCGCGGTCGCCGCGAGCGGCGGGGTCGATCCGGACGCGCCCGGCCGAGCGGGCGGCCGCGAGGAGCGTCATCGCGACTCGGCGGCGGGAACGGCCGGGATGACCTGGGTCGCCGCCGCCTCCTCGCCTGCGACAGGCTCGAGCGAGTCCGTGGGCGTCTCGTCCTGCGACACCTTGCGCCGCGCCGGCGTCTCACGCCGTGCGCCGGGCAGCGGCACCGAGTTCATGGGCCCCAGCACGTTCGGCAGCAGGACCGCCCCGAGCAGCGGCGTGTCGATCTGCCGCATCGCCAGAGCGGCGGCGGCGGTCTCGCCGATCGAGTCGCGTCCGGCCTGGACGGCGAGGATCACGGCGTCGGCGTGCCCGGCGAGCAACTGGGCGTCCGCGCTGCACGACAGCGGCGGCGCGTCGACGACCACGAACCGACCGGCCTCGGCGAGTTTGGAGAACGTCTCGGCGGCGGCCTCGCTCGTCGGACCGGTGGCCCGGGCGGCGGCGCCGGGGCCGATCACGTTGAGGCTCGGCTGGCGCGGCGCGGCGTGCGTGGCCTCGCCGAGGTCCACCCGGCCCGACCACACGTCCGCGAGGCCCGGCACCGAGTCCGTGCCGAACAGCTCCGGCAGGCCCACGGTGGTGCTCGGATTGGCGGCGACGGCGGTGGCGCGGTCGCCCGCGCGGGCCATCGCGGTGGCGAGGTTCGCGGCGACGACGCTCGCGGCGGGGCCGGGGGCCACGCCGGCGACGACGATGACGCGCTGGTCGTGCGTCAACTGCGAGGACACGACATTGCGGAGCTGGGAGAACACCCGGCCGCCGGGGCTGTAGGCGCCGAAGACCTCGCGGCGCTGGAACTTCACGGCCGGCGGCACGGAGGCGAGCACCTCCAGTTCGCAGCGTTCGACCAGGTCGGTCGGGTAGGCCACCTTGCGGGCCAGGCGGTGCCGGGCCCAGGCGAGCATGAGGCCGAGCGGCAGGCCGAGGCCGAGCGCGGCGGCGAGGTTGAACATGGCGTTCGGGCTGACCGGGGCGCCCGGCACGGAGGCCTGGTTGATGACCCGGCCGGGCGAGATCGCGCCCTGCTGGGCCTGGAGGTCGGCGATCTCGGCCTCGAACTCCTCGGCCTGCTGGCGCAGCCCGTCGAGGTCGGATTCGAGCCGGGCCCGGCCGTCGTCGCCCGAGTCCATCCCTGACAGCTCGTCTTCGGCGGCGGCGATGTCCTCGTTCACGGCGTCCAGGCCGACCGTGGCGGTGGCGATGGCGCTGTCGAGCGAGGCGGTGGCACCGGAGCGGCGGTGGTCGAGGTAGGCCTCGCTGAACGCGACCGACCCGGCCCGGGCCGCTTCGGGCGTGTTGGCGCGGTAGGCGATCTCGAGCACGGCGGTGTTGGGCGGCACGGTGACCGAGACGCGCGAGACGAGGGCGTCCGGGTCGTCGGCGCCGAGCGCTTCGGCGGCGGCCACCGCGACCTCGGTGGACTTGACGAGCTGGGCCTCGGTGTCGAGGTTGACCTGCCCGGCGGTGCGGGCCCCGGCGACGGCGGTGTCGCTCGGGGTGGGCAGCACCAGGATCGACGAAGTGGACTCGTAGACCTCCTCGCTCATCGAGGTGTAGGCGAACCCGGCGGCCAGCGCCGCGGCCACCGTTCCGACGATGAGCCACCAGGAACGGCGGACGATGACGCCGTAATCGGCGAGCGTGCGGGCGGCAGGGGTCCTCAACGCGAAGGCCTTTCTCGTTCTCTGAATCTCGTCTGAGTAACGAGCGACGCGACCTTGAGGTGACGGCTGCGCGGCGTCCACGCGCGCCGCGCGCGGGGTTGGGGTTGTGTTTGCGGGAGCAGACTAGTAAAAACCATTTTGTTCGCTAATATGGTGATTCGCTGCATTTGAGCGTGGATCACATTGGACGGAAGAAGGTGGGCGATGAGCGACACCGGCACGCGCCAGACCCTTCGGGCGGGCCGCGGCATCGTGACCGTCCTGGCGGTGCTCCCGCTGGTCTTGGCGGGCTTCGTGGTCGGCTACGGGGTCGGCTTGGACGGGGACCGCCTCGGCGACACCGTCGGGGAGGCCTGGCAGGACGGCAACGGGACCTACGACCACGAGCCGCTCGAGGCCTCCTTCACCGCCACCGAGATCACCGTCCCGGCGCCCGAATCGCCCGCCGTGCTGCCCGTCGGCTATTCCACGGACCTCGGCATCGCCGTCTCGTACCTCCAGTTCGCACTCGACGAGTCCACGGTCCGGCCCGACCACACAGCCGAGCTGCGCCTGCCCGTCGCCGTCCCGCCCGACGGCGAGGGCATGATCGTCGAGGTCGCCTCCGTGCGCTCGGTGCCCTGCCTGTGCACGCTCACCGCTGACACGGCCCCGCCGTACGGCGAGGTCTGGGACGCGGTCGAGGTCGACGCGGGCACCACCGAAGCGGTCTTCGACGTGACCGGCGCGATCAACGCCCCGGGCCGCTACGGTTTCGCGGTGACGACCCCAGACCGCGACTCGTACCTCGAGTTCGCGGGCACCGAGTACGAGACGGGGCCGAGCCTGCGCACCGTCTCGCAGGTGCCGCCGGTGAGCCCTGTGTCGCCGAGCCTGGATCCGACCGCCCCGCCCACGGGCTCCACGCCGGACCCGACCGCCGCGCCGACGAGCCCGGCGCCCACTTCGGACCCGACCGCCGCGCCGACCACGCCTCCCGGGGCGCTCCCGGTGGATCCCGATCAGTCGCCGACGCCGTCCGAACCGCCGCTGCGGCCGGATCCGGGCTCTGGAGAGTCACCGACGCCGCCGGTCGCCGGTCCGCCGTCGCAGCCGGATCCCGGCTCAGGGGAGGCGCCGACTGCGCCCGTCTCCGGCCCGCCGCTGCAGCCCGAGTCCGGTCAGGCCGTGGACACGCTCAACGAATGCGTCACGAACGAGAAGCTCGTGCCCAACTGCGGGACCCTGATCGGCGCCGCCGCCGGAGGGAAGACCTCGCAGGACAAGGAGGACGCCTTCCTCAAATTCGAGGCCACAGTAGAGCGAACGCAGCAGATCTACCACGCGTACGAGCGGTCGGACGACAGGCTGTTCCCGACCGCGGACCAGATCGCGCTGACCGAGGACCCGGAGCATCCGCGGACCCTGTTCATCAACTGGAAGCCGCAGATGGCGAAATGGGCCGAGATCGCCGCGGGCGACCCGGAGGTGGACGACTTCCTGGACCGGCTCGCCGAGCACATCAACGCGAACTTCGACAAGCCGTTCTTCTTCACCGTCCACCATGAACCCGAGAACGACGTCGTCGCTCGACCGGGATCGGGCATGGAGGCCAAGGACTACGCGGCCATGTACCGCTACGTCATCGAGCGTCTGCGCGCGCACGGCGTGGACAACCTCGTGTCGGTCATGAACTACATGGGCTACCTCAAATGGGTCGAGGTGCCGTGGCACGACGACCTGTACCCCGGCGAGGACGTGGTCGACTGGATCGGACTGTCGGGATACGGCCAGACCCTCAAGGACGACGGCCGGTTCGACTTCGGCGAACTCCTGGACACGGCCCATCCCGCCTACGGCTGGCCCGGCTATTACCACTGGGTCGCCGAGCAGCATCCGGACAAACCCATGATGCTGGCCGAATGGGGCGTCTTCACCGATGACGACCACCCGGGCCATCAGCAGACGGTGTTCGAAGCCGCGATGCAGCAGATGGCGCACTATCCGAGACTCAAAGCGATCGTCTACTTCTCGTCGCCGAACGCCGAGGGCCGCAATTCCGAAGTGGACCAGGATGCGGACGCACTGGAAGCTTTCAGGACCCTGATGCGCTCGCAGTACCTCGACGTGAGGCTCAACCTGGAACCCGCCGAACCGCCGAAGTAGCAGGCCGCGCCGGCGGTCACCGCTTCAAGTCGGACCTCGCGGGCCGGGCTCAGCCCTCGGCCTGCGGGGCCTTCGCGTGGCGCTTGTAAGGAGACACGAAGCGGTCGCCCGGGATCCAGAACCGCCAGGCCGTGTCGGCCGCCTTCGTGATGCCGGTCCGCGGCCCCGCGGACACCGCCGCCGCGCCGTCGCCCCGGCGAACGGCGCCGATCATGTCGCGGCCGTCGTCCTCGCGGTCCCAGCCCAGCGCCTGCGCCAGCCGCGCCGGACCCCGCGCGAGATCCCGGTCCGAGATGCTCGCGCCGCGCCGCTCGCGCGCCGCCTCGACACCCTCGACGACCTCCCCGGCCCGCAGCAGCACCGCCGCGCCCGAGCCGTCAGGCCCGCACACCAGGTTCGCGCAGTAATGCATCCCGTACGTGAAATAGACGTAGAGGAACCCGGGCGGGCCGAACATGACCGCCGTGCGCTTCGTCTCGCCACGGAAGGAATGCGAAGCCGGATCGTCCTCGCGGTACGCCTCGACCTCCGTCAGCCGCACCGTCACGCCGTTGGCGGTCACCATGCAGCCCAACAGCTCCGGGGCCACCCGCACCGAATCGCGCTCGAAGAACGAGCGCCCCAGCGCAGCGCTCACGCGCACCCGGTCGGCGCGTCCGCGGCCGCCGGGACCTTCTCGGCGATCACCGTCGACAAGTCGTTGAGCACGTCGACCGGCTGATCGTTCGCCTCAGGGACGCTCACGCCCACCGGCACCTGCCGGTCGAGCGTCGTCCACTCCAGACCGGCCTCGTCCGAATACCAGCAGACCCCGTTGAGCTTGTAGACCAGCGCCGTGTCCTCCACCGCGACCGGCTCGACCCCGCAGGTCGCCACCGCCGCCGGATCGCCGTACGCCAGGACCGACTCCGCCGCGCCGGCGCCGCCCTCGACCGGGCGCGCCTGCAGGCCGCCGGCCGTCTCCGGGGCGGTCGCCGTGAGCGCCAAGCAGATCACCGCGTCCTCCTCACTGAGAGCGGGAGCCGCGACCGACACCGGCGACAGGTCCTCGTGCACCGGCTCCGCCTCGGGCGCGATCGCGTTGAACACCAGCACGCCCGCGACCACCGCGACCGGCACCGCCACCACGGTCGCCACGATCGCCGGAAGCCGCGACTTCTTCTCGGAACCCATCGGGAACCGCTCCTCAGTCGTTGAGAATCGAACAGGTCAACGTGCGGGTAATGCCCGCCACCCGCTGGACTCTACTCACCACCAGCGTCCTGAGATGATCGGCGGAGGCGGCCTCGGTGAGCACCACCACGTCATACGGGCCGGTGACGATGTCGACCCGGACCACGCCCTCGATCGCCGACACCTCCTCGGCCACCTGGTCGGCGGTGCCGACCTCGGACTGGACCAGAATGTACGCCTGCACCATGTGACAGGCCTCCTCAGGAGAACGGGCAAGAAGGGATCGTGGGGTCGAACCCGACACGGGCGGGCCTGACCGCTTCGCGATCACCCTTGAGCGAAGATTACCCAGTCATCGACCGACCTTCCAACACCGAGGAATGAGCCCCACGTGAGTGAGACCGTCGCCGAAGTCGGCGAGTTCCGCCTCATCGAGCGCTTCACGCGCCACTTCGCGGCCACACCCGCCGTCGTGCTCGGCCCCGGCGACGACGCCGCCGTCGTCACCGCCCCCGACGGCCGCGTCGTCGCCTGCACCGACATGCTCGTCGAAGGCAACCACTTCCGCCGCGACTGGTGCTCCGCCGCCGACGTCGGCCACAAGGCCGCCGCCGCCAACCTCGCCGACATCGCCTCCATGGGCGCCCGCCCCACCGCCCTCCTCGCCGCCGTCGCCGCCCCCCAGGACCTGCCCGCCGAATGGCTCGAAGGCCTCGCCTCCGGCCTCGCCGCCGAAGCCGCCGCCGTCGGCGCGGCCGTCGTCGGGGGCGACACCACCCGCGGTGAACTCCTCACCGTCACGGTGACCGCCCTCGGCGACCTCGAAGGGCGCGAACCCGTCACGCGCTCAGGGGCCAAGCCGGGGGACGTGCTCGCGCTGGCGGGCCGGATCGGCTGGGCCGCCGGCGGCCTGAACGTGCTCTCGCGCGGCTTCCGCTCTCCGGGCGCGCTCGTCGGCGCCTACCGCAGGCCGCAGCCGCCGTACGCGGCCGGTCGTGACGCCGCCCTCATGGGCGTGCGCGCCATGATCGACGTCTCGGACGGCCTCCTCGCCGACATCGGTCACATCGCCGACGACTCGGGCGTCGCGATCGACGTCGACACCACGGCCCTGCCCGTCCCCGAACCGATGCGCAACGCCGCCGAAGCCCTCGGCGCGGACGCCCGCAACTGGCTCCTCTCCGGCGGCGAGGACCATGCGCTGGCGGCGGCCTTCCCGCCCGACGTGCTCCTGCCGGAAGGCTGGCGCCGCATCGGCACCGTGAGCGAAGGCGCCGGCGTCACGGTCGACGGCCACCGCTGGACCGGCCCGACGGGCTGGGACCACTTCGTGAAGGAGTAACGCGGTCCGACCGGGCTCGGCCGGCCAGGCTCGGACGGCCGACCGGCGAGGCGGCGCGGATTCTGGCGAAGACGTCGGCGGCGGGCGCGGGCGAGCGGGCGGGTGCTGACCTACCCGCCCAGGGTGGGTAGGTTCCCGCTGCCACCTTCGCACCCGGGTCTGACAAGAACGGGCTGGTTTCGCCTCCCATGTCGGCACTATCACGATTCGCTGGAGCCGGGGCGCTTCAGCTCGGGCGAGACCCAGGCGTGAGGCCGGTGTCGGCCCCCGCGTCCCGCCCGAAAGAGCGATCATCATCGGCGTGAGGCGTGAGGCGTGAGGCGTGAGGCGTGAGGCGTGAGGCGTGAGGCGTGAGGCGTGAGGCGTGAGGCGTGAGGCGTGAGGCGTGAGGCGTGAGGCGTGAGGCGTGAGGCGTGAGGCGTGAGGCGGCCGCGTCCCCGCCCGATCGCGACCGTTCTCCGGGTACGACAAAGCGCCGCCGGGGCGATGCCCCGGCGGCGTAAGACTTCGCGGCGTCAGCCCTTAGCGGGTGACCTTGCCGGCCTTGATGCACGAAGTGCAGACCTTGGCGCGGCGCTTGTTGTCACCGGAGCCAGTCGCGATGCGGATGGTCTGCAGGTTCGGGTTCCAACGACGACGGGTCTTCTTGTGGGACCACGGGACGTTGTTGCCGAAGCCCGGGCGCTTGGCGCAGACTTCACACACGCTCGACATAATCCAAAACTCCTGCATTGACGTTCATTCGGCCCACCCCGACGGCGGGCAACCCGGTAATTCTAACGGACCCGGCGGACCGCCGGCCATCCAGGTGGCGGGACCTGCGCCACAGCCCCCGGAGACTGCCGTCCCCGGCGGCCGGGCCGACTCGGTGCGGGTCGGGTCCTTCCCGGGCGGAACACCTGTGCCGCAACCGGACCCAGGCCCGGATCGCGCCGGTTCGTCGGTCCTCCCAGGACGCTCCGCGGCGGCGCTGTGCTGTGGCGGCTGCCGCGGTCGGCTACCGTTGGTGACTCTAGGATGGGTTCAGATCCCGTAGGCTGGCCGCATACACATGATGTGCCGATGCCCATATCTTCTTTGGTGAGTCGAACATGAGCCACACCCCGCAGCAGCCTGCCGACGGCTGGCAGCCGCCGCAGCAACAGCCCCCGGTGTACCGCCCCAACGAGCAGCCTCCCCAGGAGGAGCAGCCGCCGTGGTCCCCGGAGAGTCAGCGCATGGCGCAGTCGGGCCGGCAGGGCCCGGTCGAAGAGGACGGGACCGTCAAGTACGTCGGCGGACCCGGCCACGTGTCGCCGCAGCAGTTCGGTCCGCCCCCGGGCGTCCCGGTCTCGCCGTTCGACGCCCCGCCGCAGCAGGCCTTCCAAGGCATGCCCCCGCAGCCGCAACCGCAGCAGCCGTTCCAGGCGTCCCCGCCGCCCCCGGCGGCCTCCGACCCGTTCGGCCCCTCCGGCGGTTACCCCGTGTCCGGCATGCCGGTCTCCGGGATGCCGCCGGTCTCGTCCATCCCCGCTTCCGGGATGCCGGTCTCGGGCATGCCCGTGTCGTCCCCGGCGGGCCAGCCGCCGTTCGGCGGCGGCCAGTTCGGCCCCCAGGGCGGCCAGCTCGTCCCGGTCTCGGGCGGCGCGCAGCCGTGGGGCGCCCCGGACACGATCCAGCGCAAGAACAAGAAGAAGGGCGGCAAGGGCCCGATGTGGCTCATCGTCGCCGGGATCGTCGTCGTCGTGCTCGCGCTCGGCGTCGGCGGCTTCATCCTCTTCAACCCGTTGGACAAGGGCGACGACACCACCGGCACGATCGAGAGCAGCGGGGCCGTCGAGGAGGAGCCGGAGACGCCGCTCACCGTCTCCGCGGACGCCTCGGGTCTGAGCATCCTCTCGCCTGAGGGCTCGGCCCCGGCCGAGAACGTGCCGGGCGGCTTCACCGCCGCGACCGGCCTGACCCTCGGTGAAGGCGGACCGACGGCGTTCTTCGGCGCCCTCGACCCGGCCGCGATCGGCGTCGCCGCGGAGGTCCCGATCGCCGACCTCGGCACGAACCTGCAGAACCTGGCCGCCACCTGGGCGGGCGGGACCGCCGAAGGCGTCGAAGCCGTCCAGTACCGGGTCGACGCCCGGCCCGCGCAGTTCAGCACCTTCACGGTCGGCGACCTGACCGTGATGACCGCGATCATCGAGAACGGCGACGGCTACGTCGGCTTCGTCGGGTCGGCCACCGCCGACCAGGTCGAAGTCCTCGAAGCGGCCCGCAGCAGCCTCAGCTTCGGCTCGTAGCGACACCAAGGCATCGGCCGGCCCCCCCCCGCGAGCGCGCGGGGCCGGGGGGGGTACCGCGGTGGGGGCACA
>NZ_JAPZVQ010000003.1:327431-352862 GCF_027622945.1 Glycomyces lechevalierae
CCCCCCCCCCCCCCCGAGCGGCCTCGTCGCCACCCCCCGCCACGGGCCGCCCCGCGCCCCCCCCCCCGCGGGCCGTTCCGTCTTCCCGAGGTCCGAACTCCCGCACGGCCCTCCAAAGGGCGTATCCTCTGAGCCCGTGGTGGAAATCCCAGAAACCGGACGCCAGGTCCTCGACGCCGACATCATGCGCGAGTGGGCCGCGCGCGGCATCGACACGTTGACCCGCCACCGGCGCGGCGTCGACGAGCTCAACGTGTTCCCCGTCGCCGACTCCGACACCGCGACGAACATGGTCGCGACCCTCCAGGCCGCCTTCCAGGGCGCCACCCCCGGCCTCGGCCTCGAAGCGCTCCTCGACGAGGCCGCCGGGCGCGCGCTCCTCTCGGCCCGCGGCAACTCCGGCGTGATCCTCGCGCAGATGCTGCGCGGCCTCGCCGACGTGTGGAACAGCGACGAGATCGACGCGAAGGGCTTCGCGATCGGCCTGCGCTCGGCGACCGACGCCGCGACCGCGGCCGTCGCCGTCCCGACCGCCGGCACGATCCTCACCGTCGCCGAGTCCGCCGCCTCCGCCGCCGTGAAGGCCGCGCCGTTCGGCCTCGTCTCGGCCGCCCGCGCGTCCGCGGAAGCCGCCGCCGAAGCCGTCGCGGCCACGCCCGGCCAGCTTCCCGCGCTCGCCCGCGCCGGCGTCGTGGACGCGGGGGGCCTCGCGCTCACCGTGATCCTCGAGGCGCTCGTCGAGACCCTGACCGGTTCGGTGTCGACCGGCGCGCTCGACCTCCTCGAACGCCACCGCGTGCGGACCGTCTCGGAGGTCGAGGAGGTCCCGCGCGAGACCGGATCGGACGTGTACGGCTACGAGGTCCAGTACCTTCTCGAAGCGAACGCCGCTGCTGCTGCCGACCTGCGCCACAGCCTCACCGCGCTCGGCGACTCCGTGGTCATCATCGGCTCGCGCGCGGCCAAGGACGTCACCACGTTCAACGTCCACGTGCACGTCAACGACATCGGCGCGGCCATCGAGGCCGGGATCGAGCGCGGCCGCGTGCACCGCATCTCCGTGACCCGCTTCGACGACACCCTCGGGACCCACGCGAGCGCCCGCATGCACGCCGCGCCCGCCCGCCGCCCGGCCGTCCCCGAGGCCGAAGCCCCGATCGGCGAGCTCGTCGTCGTCACCGAGGCCGATCCGCTCCGCGAGTTCCTCGCCGGCGAGGGCTGCCGCACCGCGTCACCCGCCACGGTCGGCACCGAACTCGCTGCGGCCCTTGCGGACGGTGCCGCGAGCGTGGTCGTCCTCTCCGACACCGCCGCGGCCGCCAGGACCGCGCACCGCGCCGTCGAATCCGCGCACAGGGACGGCCACCAGGTCATCGCGCTCTTCGGCGTCACCCGGGTGCAGGCCGTCGCCGCCGTCGCCGTCCACGACCCCGAGCGCCAGTTCGACGACGACGTCTCCGCGATGACCGAGGCGATCAAGGCCTGCCGCACCGGCGAGGTCCACGCGATCCCCTCCGGGTTCTCCTCCGTCATCCACGAACGCACCCAGTCGGTCTTCGGCGAACCCGCCGACGCCGCCCGCGACCTGGCCGACCGGCTGTGCGCCGACGGCGCCGAACTCCTCACCGTCCTGCCCGGCGCCGGTTCGAACGCGGCGATTGTCACAGCCTTGAGCGATCATGTCCGTGAGGCGTGGCCGCTGGTGGAGATCCAGCAGCTGCCCGCCGGAGACGATGTACCGCTGCTGCTGCTAGGAGCCGAATGACGATTGGGCTTGACACCCGGCTGCGCGAGGTCCTGGGCAAAAAGACCGTGGAGGCGCTCAGCGAAGGTCTGGGCCTCGACACCGTGGGGGACCTCCTCGGGCACTACCCGTTCCGCTACGCCCAGCGCGGTGAGCGGACCGACCTCGGCGCGCTCCAGATCGGCGAGGACGTCACGGTCACCGCGCAGGTGCGCGCGGCCGTCCAGAAATCATTCGTCCCCAAGGGACAGCGGCGCGGTTCACGGCCCGGCGGCAAGCCCCGCGACCTCCTCGAAGTGATCGTCGCCGACGAAGGCGGGCGCACGCTCACCCTCACCTTCTTCAACCAGTCCTGGCGCGCGAAGGAACTCGTCGCCGGCCGCTGGGGCCTCTTCGCGGGCAAGGTCGCGCAGTTCCGCGGCCGCCTCCAGCTCAACTCGCCGCAGTACCAGCTCCTCGCCGAGGACGCGACCGACCCGTCCAGCGCGATCGAGGAGTTCGCCGGGACCCTCATCCCCGTCTATCCGGCGACCGCCGAACTCCCGACCTGGAACATCGCCAAAGCCATCCACACGGTCCTCGACATGGTCCCGGACCCGCCCGATCCGCTCCCGCGCTCGCTGCGCGGACGCCTCAGCCTCCTCGGCTACGGCACCGCGCTGCGCCAGATCCACCGCCCCGACTCCCACGAGGCCCTCGGCGCGGCCAAGAAGCGCCTCAAATGGCAAGAGGCCCTGGTCATGCAGGCCGTGCTCGTGCGCCGCAAGGCCGAAGCCGCGGGGGAGTCCGCGACCGCGTACGAACGCGGCGGCGCCCTCCCCGAGGCCTTCGACGCCCGGCTCCCGTTCGCGCTCACCGAAGGCCAGCGCCAGGTCGGCGAGGAGATCGCCGCCGAACTCGCGGGCGAGCACCCGATGCACCGCCTCCTCCAAGGCGACGTCGGCTCCGGCAAGACCCTCGTCGCCCTCCGCGCCATGCTCCAAGTGGTGGCGCACGGCGGCCAGGCCGCGCTCCTCGCGCCCACCGAAGTCCTTGCCGCCCAGCACCACCGGTCGATCGTCGACATGCTCGGCGACCTCGCCGAGGGAGGCGAGCTCGGCGCGCCGCCCGAAGCCACCCGCGTCGCGCTCCTCACCGGCTCCGCCACGGCCGCGCAGCGCCGCACCGTGCTCGACGAGGTGAAGACCAACGCGGCCGGGATCGTCATCGGCACGCACGCGCTCCTCTACGACGGCGTGGACTTCGCCGACCTCGGCTTCGTCGTCGTCGACGAGCAGCACCGCTTCGGCGTCGAGCAGCGCGACGCCTTGCGCGCCAAGGCCGACCGGCCTCCGCACACGCTCGTCATGACCGCCACCCCGATCCCGCGCACCGTCGCCATGACCGTCTACGGCGACCTCGAGACCAGCCGCCTCACCGAGCTCCCGGCCGGCCGCACCCCCATCGCCACCCATGTGGTGCCCTACACCGACCAGCGCTGGATGACCCGCACCTGGAACCGCGTGCGCGAAGAGGTCGCGGCCGGTCGCCAGGCCTACGTCGTCTGCCCACGCGTCGGCGGAGACGACGCCGAGGACAACGGTTCGGGCGGCGACAAGCGCCCGCCGCTCGCCGTGGTCGACGTCATCGAGCAGCTCCGCGGCGGCGCCCTCAACGGCCTGCGCCTCGGCCTCCTCCACGGCCGCCTCGACGCCGACGAGAAGGACCGCGTCATGCGCGCCTACGCCGCGGGCGAACTCGACGTGCTCGTGGCGACCACCGTCATCGAAGTGGGTGTCAACGTGCCCAACGCGACCGCCATGGTCGTGCTCGACGCCGAACGCTTCGGCATCTCCCAGCTCCACCAGCTCCGCGGCCGCGTCGGCCGCGGCTCCCACCCGGGCCTCTGCCTGCTCGTGAGCGAGGCCCCCGAAGGCTCCTCTTCGCGGGAACGCCTCGACGCGGTCGCCTCCACCACCGACGGGTTCGCGCTGGCCGAACTCGACCTGGAGCAGCGCCGCGAGGGCGACGTGCTCGGCGCGGCCCAATCGGGCATGAAGTCGCACGTGAAGCTCTTGTCGCTGCTGAAGGACGCCGACATCATCGAGGCCGCCCGCGCGGAGGCCACGATGCTCATCGACGCCGACCCGCAGCTCAAGGGCGAACCGGGGCTTGCGGCGCTCGTGGACGACCTGGCGGCCGACCGCGGCGAGTTCCTGGAGAAGGGCTGAAGCGGAGGCGGCGCAGCGAAGCCTGTGGGTGAGCTGCGCCGCCGCAAGCGCACAGAAGTGACGCAGCGCGCCCTCGGGCGCTCGCCGCTGTGGCACGCCTGCGGCTCGCGCCGAGCCGGATTATTGTTGGGGCAAATGACTAGGATCATCGCCGGCAGCCTCAAGGGCCGCCGCCTCGCCACGCCCCCGGGGGACCGCACCCGGCCCACCTCAGACCGCGTCCGCGAAGCGCTGTTCAACTCGCTCGCCCCCGGCGGCGACCTCGACGGCCTGCGCTTCGCCGACCTGTACGCCGGGTCCGGCGCGGTCGGCCTCGAGGCGCTCTCCCGCGGCGCCGCGTCGGCGCTCTTCGTCGAGTCGCACGTGCTCACCGCGAAGCTCCTGCGCCGCAACATCTCCGACCTCGGCGTGACGGGCGCGGAAGTGATTTGCGCCCCTGTCGAGAAGGCGCTCCAGAACGGCCCGGCCGAGCCGTTCGACATCGTCTTCGCCGACCCGCCGTACGCCGTCACCGACGCCGCGATCGCCGACGTGCTGGAAGCCCTGGTAGCGAACGGCTGGCTCGCCGACGACGCCGACGTGGTCGTCGAACGCGGCGGCAAAGACGCCTCGGTGCCGTGGCCCGAGAAGATCGCAGAAGACCGCGTCCGTCGTTACGGCACGACGGCCCTTTGCTACGGTCACGCCCTGTGAAACCTGAAGCTCGCATCGCCGTGTGCCCCGGTTCATTCGATCCGGTGACCTACGGTCATCTCGACATCTTCGGACGCGCCGCCCAGTTGTACGATGAAGTCTGGGTCGCGGTCTTCCACAACGCCTCCAAGAACGCGCTTTTCAGCGTCGAGGAGCGGGTGGAACTCCTCCGCGAGACCACCGCGGACATCCCCAACGTGCGCATCGCGTCCTTCCGAGGGCTCGTCGTCGACTTCTGCCAGAAGCACGGAGCCGGAGTGCTCGTCAAAGGCGTCCGCGCGGTCTCGGACTTCGACTACGAATTGCAGATGGCCCAAATGAACTACGGGTTGCGAGGCATCGAGACGGTCTTCATTCCGACCAACCCCCTGTACTCCTTCCTGTCGTCCTCGATGGTCAAGGACGTGGCGAAATGGGGCGGCGACATCTCGCCCTACGCGCCTGAAATCGTCCAATCTCGACTGATCGAGCGTTTGGGGCAGGATTAGCCACGTTTCAGACCCTCATCCGGGACAATGTCCCCATGACTGACATCGACGGGAGCAAATCGGTGGGTGCGCTCGACCGGATCGAAGAGATCATCGCCTACGTGGAGCAGGCCAAGGCCGTGCCCATGTCCCGGGCCTGCAAAGTGGACCGGGCCGAGATGATCGCCATGCTCGAAGAGCTCCAGAACGAACTCCCCGGCGACCTGCGCCGCGCGGAGGCCATGCTCCAGGAGCGCGACAAGATCATCGACGCCGGCGAACGCGAGGCCGAGCGGATCATCGCCGAGGGCGAGACCGAGCACGCGCGGCTCGTCTCCCGCCACGAGATCACCGTCTCCGCCGAGCACGAGGGCAACCGCATCATCGCGGAGGCCCGCGGCGAGGCGCAGCGCCTGCGCGACGAGGTCGACGAGTACGTCGACACGACGCTCGCCAACTTCGAGCAGTTCCTGCACCGCGCCCTCTCGGGCGTGGAGCGCGGCCGCGACAAGATGCACACCCTCCGCGAGATCGGCACCTTCGCGCCGTCCCCGCAGGAGCCCATGGAAGAGGAGAAGCCGCTCCCGCAGCTGTAAGCGGTGTCGGCTCGCTCACACGTCCTTCGCGCGCTTCACCCTGCCCTCCACCTGGGTTGGGGCCGGTCCCGCGGTTGATGTAGCATTACCGGTCGGCCTCGATCGAGGCGCACCTCCCTATCGAAGGACCGCAGTACACCCATGACGACCGCTCTGGATCCCGCCGCACCGCTGGTGTTCGACACCACGGAGCTGCGCGGCGCGGGCACGATGATGCACATCGCCCGCGAGATCCCCGCACCCGAGGCCTACGGGCTCGAAGCGGTGTTCGCGGTGCCGAAGGGCGCGGTCCTCGACCTCGACATCACCCTCACCGGCGTCAGCGAAGGCGTACTCGCCGCGGGCCAGGTCGAGGCGGTCGCCGAGGGCGAGTGTGCGAGGTGCCTCGCACCGGTCCAGGACGCTCTCAGCGTCGAGGTGCAGGAGCTGTACGCTTATGAAGGCTCCGTCACCGAAGCGACCACAGAAGCCGATGAGATCATGCGGCTCGAGGGGGATCTGCTCGATCTGGAGCCCGCGGTCCGGGACGCGCTGGTGCTGGCTATGCCGGTCACCCCGCTGTGCCGACCTGACTGCCCGGGATTGTGCGCCGAATGCGGCGTGCCCTGGGATGAACTGCCCGACGACCACGTTCACGAGACCGTGGACCCCCGTTGGGCAGGCTTGGAGAAGCTTCGACTCGCCGGCAATGACGGCGAATCGAAATAGCACAGCGTAAGCGTATAGGTATGGAGTTCTGAAGTGGCTGTTCCGAAGCGTCGTATGTCGCGCAGCAACACCCGGCACCGTCGGTCGCAGTGGAAGGCTGTCGCCGTCCAGCTCGTCGAGTGCCCGCAGTGCCACGCCAAGAAGCGCGGCCACCAGGTCTGCGAGGTCTGCGGCACGTACAGGGGCCGTCAGGTCCTCGAGGCCTAAGTCCTCCCGCGCATGGGCGACAAGGCAGTACAACATTTCGAAGCGGTGTTCGGGGTTCGAGATATCGACCCCGAACTGCTGCGTCTCGCCCTGACGCACCGGTCCTACGCCTACGAGCACGGCGGACTGCCCACCAATGAGCGCCTGGAGTTCCTGGGGGACTCCGTGCTCAGCCTGGTGATCACCACCGCGCTCTACCAGAACCACCCCGACCTGCCCGAAGGGCAGCTCGCGCGCCTGCGCGCGTCGGTGGTGAACATGAAGGCGCTGGCCGGTGTGGCGCGTCGCATGGGCGCGGGCGGCATCGGCCCGCACCTCCTGCTCGGCAAGGGCGAGGAGACCTCGGGCGGGCGCGGCAAGAACTCGATCCTCGCCGATGCGGTGGAGGCGCTTCTGGGCGCCGTCTACCTGCAGTACGGCGTGGAGACCGCGAAGGTCGTGGTGCACCGGTTCTTCGACCCGCTCATGGAGGCCGCGGCCGGCCAGGGTGCTGCCCTGGACTGGAAGACGAGCCTCCAGGAGCTGACGGCAGATTCGGGGCTCGGCGTGCCCGAGTACCGGATCACCGAGTCCGGCCCCGACCACGCCAAGCAGTTCACGGCCTGGGCGGTCGTGGCGGGCGAGGAGTTCGGCGAGGGCTCGGGCGGTTCCAAGAAGGACGCCGAGCAGATCGCCGCCAAGCTCGCCTGGCAGGTGCTATCAGAACGCATGGGCGTCAAACAGCGCTAAGACGTTTTCGTGAGGGGCGGTACCGGGTTTCGGGTGCCGCCCCTCACGTTTGCTTTGCCGCCGGATGGCCGTCCACAAACCCCCACCCACCACTAGAGGGGAGAGATCGTGTGCGCCGAGCGTCGCACCCGCCCCCGACAAGACACGCCCGCGAGCGAGGCCACGGGCCGAAATGTCACCCGAAAGCGTGGCTCAGCGCTGGCACTTGGGGCAGTAGTGGGCTGACCTGTCGCCGATGACCTCGCGCTTGATCGGAGTGCCGCAGCGTTTGCAGGGTTGGCCCGCGCGGCCGTAGACGGCGAGTTCGCGGGCGAAGTAGCCGGCTTCCCCCCGCGCGTCGACGTAGAGCTCGTCGAATGAGGTGCCGCCGACCGCGAGCGACTCGGTCAGGACGTCCTTGACATGGCCGAGCAGCTCCAGCGCCTTGCGCTTCGAGAGCGAGTCGCCGCTGCGCCTGCCGCGCAGCCGCGCCCGCCACAGCGCCTCGTCCGCGTAGATGTTCCCGACCCCGCTGATCCACGTCTGGTCGAGCAGGGCCTTCTTCACCTCGATGGTCCGCCGCAGCAGCCGCTCGGCGGCCGCGGCCGCGTCGAACTCGGCCTCGAAGACGTCCGGCGCGATGTGCGCCATGGTCTTCGGGACCGCGCCGTCGAGCTCGGCGAGGTCCCAGTAGCCGAAGGTCCGCTGATCGATGAACCACAGCTCGCGCTCGTCGGCGAACCCGATCCGGGCGCGCAGGTGCTTGTGCGCCTCGCGCCCGTCCGTCACGACATGGAGCTGGCCGCTCATGCCCAGGTGGCACACGAGCGCCCGGTCGCTCGGCAGGGCCGCCGCGCCCTCGATCGGCTCCGCGAGCGTGAGCCACATGAACTTGCCGCGCCGTCCGCTGCCGGTGACCTGCAGGCCCGTGAGGCTCGTCTGGAAATCGGCGATGCCGGTGGCGTGGCGGCGCACCGCGCGCGGGTTGTAGACCTCGACGGTGCGGATGTGTCCGCCGCGGAAGGCCTCGTCGACCCCGCGGCGGACGGTCTCTACTTCGGGAAGCTCTGGCACTCCTCAAGTATGAGCCCCCCGCCGAAAGCCGCCGCCGCGGCTCAGCTGAGCTGCGGGTGCTTCTCCCTGACCGTGTCGAGCCCGTAGTTGATGGCGAACGCGATGGCCGCGAGCCGCGAGTTGACGCCGAGTTTGCCGAGCACGTTCTGGACGTGCGAGCGGACCGTGGAGACCGAGACGCCCATCTGGGTGGCCATCTGCGCGGTCGGCTCGCCGCGCACGATGCGGCGCAGCACGTCGTCCTCTCTCGGCGTGAGATGGTGTGCGAGTTCGAGTGCGTCGTTCTCGCCGAGAAGCGGAGCCGGCTGCAGCGCCGCGCGCAGGAGCTGGGGATCGTAATAAGGCGGACTGAGCAGCCCGCGGTCGATGGCCTCGAGCAGGTCGCCGGGCATGATGTGGGTGTTGGCTATCCCCGCGGCCGAGACCGAGACGGCCTTGCGGAGGACCGAGCCGTCCTCGCGGTCGGTGATGAGGAAGACCGGTCGCTTGCAGTCGGTCAGGACCCGGTTCCGGGAGACCGCCTCGAGTGCGACCAGGCAGCAGTCGATCTGCACATCCGCCGCCACGAGCGCTTTCGCGGTCCTGGCTTCGACTGGGATGTCACCGCGTCGGTGGAGCAGGGGTCGAATGCTGGCGGAGAAGACCTGATTCGGGTCGTACAGCATGACACGCACGGTTGGCACCTCGTCCTTCAGGTTTTTTGGTCGCCTCCCCAGATGCGCGCCTCAGCGGGCGGCCATCCCAGCATGACTGTTGGTAATCATTCAGTCCAGCGTTGAGTCGGATGCACGACAGTAAAGGGTTCCAGCGGGCTTCACCTGCGATAATGCTGCGACTTCGGCAGGGTCGCTAGCCGAAGTTCTGAACCCAGTAGAGGGTGCCGTCGCGGTCGGCCACGCCGACGCCGAGCACGCTGTAGTCGCAGTTGAGGATGTTGGCGCGGTGCCCTTCGGAGTCCATCCAGCCCTGCATGACGGCGTCGGCGTCGGGGTAGCCGGCGGCGATGTTCTCGCCGACGCCGCCTTCGTAGCCCTGCTCGGCGGCCCGCTCGGTGGGGCCGCGCCCGTCCTGGGAGGTGTGGTCGAAGTAGTCGTTGACGGCCATGTCCTCGGCGTGGAGGCGCGCGGCCGCGTCGAGGCGGGCGTCGCGTTCCAGTGCGCCGCAGCCGGCTTCGGCGCGGGCGTCGTTCACGAGGTCGGCGACGGCGGCTTCGACGTCCGCGTACGGGTGCGACTCGGCCTCGTCCTCGGTCTCCTCCTCGGAGGGCGCCTCGGTGGTCTCCTCGGGCGTCTCGGTGGTGGGGACCGGCTCGGGCTCCTGGGTGCGCATCCCGGCCTCGCCGGGCGCGCCGAGCACCTGGGCCTCAGGTGAAGACGAGTCCTCCGCACGAGTGGTTTCCACGGCCGCGGTGGTCGGCACGTCGTCGGAGACGGCGAGGCCGTCGAGTGGCGATCCGAGCGCCCAGAGTGAGGTCGCGCCGGCCGTGAGGCCGAAGATCGCCGGTATGAGCAAGAGCATCCGGCGGCGGTGGTCGGCGCGGTCGCGGTGGCGCCCGCCCTGGGGTCCTCGCATGGGGGTACGGCCTCGTCGCGTGGGGTTACGTGCAATTCTTTCGGATTTTCCGGGACCCTACCAGGTTCGGACGCCTCGTGCACGCATCAGTTCGCCGTGATCAAGCGTGAGGCACCCCCCTCCGATGTGACCCCCGTCGAATCCCGAGGGCAAAGCATGTGCAAAGCTTGACGAGAACCGTCGATCAGGCGGATGATGTCAGGAGACGGCCAGTGTTCACGAGCCGTGCTCCACTGGTCCGGCTAGGGGCAATCGGCCCCAGCGGCTAAAAAAATTCACTCAGCAAAATGCGACGTTTTCATGGTGCGTACGCCAACGCCACCAGTCGACGTGATCGCAAGGAGAAACCATGGCGAAAGCCCTCTACGGCCACCTTGGCCAGGCTCCCAACAAGCGCCTGCTCGAAGAAGTGGTCCAGCTACGCGCGCGAGTACGAAACCTCGAGTCCGAGCTCGCCGAGCTGCGGTCCCGAGAGGACGAGATCGAGCACGATCATGTCGAGGAGTTGATGCGGCTGCAAGAGCCCGCGTTGACCTAGTTCGTCTCGCGACAACGAAACACCAGCGCGCCTGCTGCGGGACAGCCGGCGCGCATTGTCATGTCTGGGGCTTTTTCGCCCCGAAACCCCCGCCGATCCCTCCCCGGTTCGTCCCCTTTGGGGCCTTTGATATGCCCCGCTCCGTCACGACGGCCTTGTAGGCTGGGACGGTCCCGCACCCGAACCGACGCACACCAGCCCGGAGCGACCGTTGTACCTGAAGAGCCTCACGCTGAAGGGCTTCAAGTCCTTCGCCTCGGCCACGACCCTGCGTTTCGAACCGGGGATCACCTGCGTCGTGGGCCCGAACGGCTCCGGGAAGTCCAATGTCGTCGACGCCATCGCCTGGGTGCTCGGGGAGCAGGGCGCGAAGTCCCTGCGCGGCGGCAAGATGGAGGACGTCATCTTCGCCGGCACGACCGGCCGCCCCGCGCTCGGCCGCGCCGAGGTCACGCTCACGATCGACAACTCCGACGGCGCCATCCCCATCGACTACTCCGAAGTCTCGATCACCCGCCGCATGTTCCGCTCCGGCGAAGGCGAGTACGAGATCAACGGCGACCGCTGCCGCCTCCTCGACGTGCAGGACCTCCTCTCCGACGCCGGCATCGGCCGCGAGATGCACGTGCTCGTGGGCCAGGGCAAGCTCGACTCCTATCTGCACGCCCGCCCCGAGGACCGCCGCGCGTTCATCGAGGAGGCCGCCGGCGTCCTCAAGCACCGCAAGCGCAAGGAGAAGGCCCTCCGCAAGCTCGAAGGCATGCAGGGCAACCTCGACCGCCTCGCCGACCTCACCGGCGAGCTGCGCCGCCAGCTCAAGCCCCTCGGCCGCCAGGCCGAGCTCGCCCGCCGCGCCCAGACGATCCAGATGGACCTGCGCGAGGCCCGCCTGCGCCTCCTCGCCGACGACCTCACCTCGCTGCGCGGCAACATCGCCAAGGACCTCGCCGACGAAGAGGCCCTGAAGGAGCGCAAGGAAGTCCTCGCCGAAGAGCACGAGCGGCTGAAGGCCCAGGTGGGCGAGGTCGAGGCCGCGCACGCCGCCGACAAGCCGCGTCTCGCACGGCTGCAGGAGACCTGGTACCGCCTCCAGGCCGTGGCCGAGCGCCTGCGCTCCACCGCCCAGCTCGCCGCCGAGCGCCGCCGCTACCTCTCCGAGGACACCGGCGACGACCGCGCCGGGCGCGACCCCGAAGTCCTCGAGACCGAGGCCGAGCGCATCCGCGAGCAGGAGATCGAACTGCGCGAGTCCATCGCGGAGGACTCCGAACGCCTCGCCTCCGCCGTGGAGGCCCGCGAGGAGACCGAGACCGCGCTCGCGGACGCCGAGCAGCGCATCGTCACCGCCGTGAAGGCCGCCGCCGAGCGCCGCGAAGCCCTCGCCACGCTGCGCGGCAAGGTCGACTCCCTCCAGACCCGCACCGCTGCCGCCGCAGAAGAACTCGAACGCGCCAGCATCGCGCTCGCCGAAGCCCGCGAACGAGCCGAAGCCGCCGCCGAGGCGCACGCCGAAGCCGAGGCCGAGAACGAAGCGGTCGAGTCGAACACCGAGTTCGACGAGGCCGTCGCTGAAGCCAAGGCCCGCGTCGCCGCCGCGAAAGCCGAAGTGGACCGGCTCCAGGCCGCCGAACGCGAGGCCGACCGCGAAGCCTCCCAGTGGGCCGCCCGCGAGGAAGCCCTCGCCGTCGGCCTGCGCCGCAAGGACGGCGCCGCCGCGCTCCTCGCCCGCGCCGACGCCGTGCCCGGCGTCCTCGGCTCCGTGGCCGCCCTCCTCACCGTCGAACCCGGCTTCGAGGCCGTGCTCGCCGCCGCGCTCGGCCGCCTCGCCGACGCCATCGCCGTCACCAACCCCGCCAGCGCCGCCGAGGCCCTGAGACTCCTCCGCGACGAGGACGGCGGGCAGGCCGCGTTCCTGATCGCCGGTTCGCAGTCGCATGTGGACATCCCGGCCGGGTTGAAGGCCGTCGCCGACACCGTCTCGGCCCCCGCCGCGCTCGCCTCCACGGTCCGCGCCGTGCTCGCAGGGATGTGCGTCGCCGACGACCTCGACGCCGCCCGCGCCATCGTGGACGCCCACCCGCAGCTCACCGCCGTCACCCGCGCCGGGGACGTGCTCGGCGCGGCCGAAGCCTTCGGCGGTTCCGCGAAGGCCCAGTCCTACATCGAGATCCAGGCCGCCGTCGACGAGGCCCGCGACCGCAAGCTCGCCTCCGAGTCCCTCGCGGCGCAACTGCGCGAGCAGTTCGAGGCCGCCCGCGAGGCCCACGCGGAAGCCGAGGCCGCCGCCGAGGAGGTGCGCAACGCGCAGCGCCAGGCCGAGGCCGCGCACAGCGTCGTCGCCCGCCGCCTCGCCGAACTCGGCGCCGCCGCCCGCAGCGCCGAAGCCGAGGTCGCCCGCCTGCAGCAGGCCAAGGACCGCGCCCAGGCCGCCCGCGAGACCGACACCGCCGGGCTCACCGATCTCGAAGCGCGCCTTGAAGAGCTCGAATCGCTCCCCGAGATCGAGGAGCCGTCCACCGACGAGCGCGACGTGCTCTCCCGCGCGCTCGACGCGGCCCGCCAGAACGAGATGGAGACTCGGCTTTCGGTGCGCACCGCCGAGGAGCGCGCCTCCGCGCTCGCCGGCCGCGCCGACGCCCTCGCCCGCCAGGCCCAGTCCGAGCGCGCCGCCCGCGCCCGCGCCGAGGCCCGCCGCGCCGCCCGTGCGCGCGGCGCCAAAGTGGCCGCGCTCGTGGCCGAGGCCGCCGAGAACGCCGGCGTCAACCTCACCGACTCCCTTGAGGCAGCGGCGATCGAACGCGACGGCATCGCCGCCGAGCAGACCCGCCGCGAGGCCGCCCTCGCCGACCTGCGCACCCGCGCCGGGGCCACGGCCGCCGAGCTCGAACGCATCACCTCCGCCGCGCACCGCGACGAGGTCGCCCGCGCCGAGCAGCGCCTGCGCATCGAGCAGCTCGAGGAGAAGGCCGGCGCCGAGTTCGGCGTCGACATCGAGACGCTGCTGGCCGAGTACGGCCCCGACCAGCTCGTGCCGCCCAGCGCCGAAGAGGTCAACGTCGCCTCGGAGAAGGGCAAGCCCGAGCCGGAGCCGTACGAGTTCGACCGCGCCACGATGGAGAAGCGCGCCGCCCGCGGCGAGCGCGAGCTCAAGCTCCTCGGCAAGGTCAACCCGCTCGCGCTCGAGGAGTTCGCGGCCCTCGAGGAGCGGTACAAGTTCCTCAACGAGCAGCTCGAGGACGTCAAGAAGACCCGCGCGGACCTCACCACGGTCGTGAAGGAAGTGGACGACCGCATCCAGCAGGTCTTCGCCGAGGCCTTCGCGGACACCGCGCGCGAGTTCGAGAACGTCTTCCAGACCGTCTTCCCCGGCGGCGAGGGCCGCATCCTCCTCACCGACCCGGACGACCTGCTGCACACCGGCGTCGAGGTCGAGGCCCGCCCGCCCGGCAAGAAGGTCAAGCGGCTCTCGCTGCTCTCGGGCGGCGAGCGGTCGCTGACCGCGCTGGCGCTGCTGGTCGCGATCTTCCGTGCCCGCCCCAGCCCGTTCTACCTGATGGACGAGGTGGAGGCGGCGCTCGACGACGTGAACCTCGGCCGTCTGCTGGACCTCCTGCGGCAGTTGCAGGAGAACTCGCAGCTGCTCATCATCACCCACCAGAAGCGCACGATGGAGATCGGCGACGCCCTGTACGGCGTGACGATGCGCGCAGGTGTCACGCAGGTCATCAGCCAGAAGTTCACCCGCGAAGAGGAATAAGGGCAGCCCAGTAAGGTGGTTGCGTGCATGCACGCCAGCGGGCGTTCGATCTTCATGCACGCATGCGAGTAGACCCATCGCTGGAGGACTTACCTGTGGACAACCTGTGGATCTGGCTGGTCGCGGCCGTCGTCGTGATCGCCGCGATCGTCGGTATCGCGTTCGGCGTCCGCGCTTCGCGCTCGAAGTCGGCCGTCGAGGCCCCCGCTGAGGAACCGCAGGTCGAGGCCCCGAAGCGGGCCGAGCCCGAAGCGGAGGCGTCGAAGCCCGCCGGGCCGACGATCGAAACGCCCGAGCCCGTCGAAGGCCGCCTCGTGCGGCTGCGGTCGCGCCTGGCGCGTTCGAACAACGCGCTCGGGAAGGGCCTGCTGGCACTGCTGGCGAGCGACAAGCTCGACGACGACGTGTGGGACGAGATCGAGGCGACCCTGCTGACCGCCGACGTGGGCATGGCGGACACGACCGCGGTCGTCGAGCGCCTGCGCGAGCGGGTGAAGGTCCTCGGCACCCGCAACCCCGAGGAACTGCGCGGCCTGCTGAAGGCCGAGCTCACCGCCGTCCTGGAGCCGGAGCTCGACCGCTCGATCGCGACGGTCTCGCCGTCGGGCGAGGGCCCGGCCGTGATCATGATGGTCGGCGTCAACGGCTCCGGCAAGACCACGACCTGCGGCCGCGTCGCCCGGGTGCTCATCGCCGAGGGGCAGACGGTGCTCATGGGCGCGGCGGACACGTTCCGCGCGGCCGCCGCCGAGCAGCTCGAGACCTGGGGTTCGCGCGTGGGCGCGACGGTGGTGCGCCGCGGCGAGGGCGCCGACCCCGCTTCGGTCGCGTTCGACGCGGTCAAGGCCGGTGCCGAGCAGGGCGCCGACGTGGTCCTGATCGACACCGCCGGGCGGCTCCAGAACAAGGCCGGCCTGATGGACGAGCTCGGGAAGGTCAAGCGGGTCATCGAGAAGCAGGGCCCGGTCGCGGAGACGCTGCTCGTGCTCGACGCCACGACCGGCCAGAACGGTCTGCAGCAGGCGAAGGTCTTCGGCGAGGTCTGCGACGTGTCGGGCATCGTGCTCACCAAACTCGACGGGTCCGCCAAGGGCGGGATCGTGATCGCGGTTCAGCGGCAGTTGGGGGTACCGGTTAAGCTGGTCGGACTCGGGGAGGGGCCGGACGACCTGGCTCCGTTCGAAGTCGGAGCGTTCGTCGACGCGATCGTCGACGGCGCCGAGTCCTGACACCCCTTTAACGAAGACGCCAGGCACTGCGGGGACCGGTGAGCCAAGACGAGATTCCGCTGATCGGCGGCAACACGAGCACGGTCGTCCGGCTGGGCGACACCGTCCGCCGGAACACGGGACCCTGGACTCCTGCGGTGCACGCGCTGCTGCGGCACCTCGACGGGGCCGGTTTCACCGGCGCGCCGCGGGTGCTGGGCATCGACGAGCACGCCCGGGAGGTGCTGTCGTTCGTCGAGGGCGAGCCGGGGAAGTACCCGCTGGCGCCGCACTGGACGACCGACGAGACCATGAGCGCGGTCGCGAAGATGCTGCGGATGTTCCACGACGCGCAGTACGGCTTCCGGCCGCCGCAGGGCGCGACCTGGCGGTCCTTCGGGCCGCCGCCGCCGGACACCGAGGTCATCTGCCACCACGACGCCGCGCCGCACAACGTGGTATGGCGGCCGGACGGGACGCTCTCCCTCATCGACTTCGACCTGGCGAGCCCGGGCGCGCGGATCTACGACGTCGCGTACGCGGCCTGGACCTGGGTCCCGATCTTCACCGACCGCGACTCGATCACCTTGGGCTGGAAGAAGCCCGACCGGGCGCGGCGGCTGCGGATGTTCGCGGACGCGTACGGGCTCTCCGACCGGGACCGGCAGCGGTTCATCAAGGTGATCCGGAAGCGGATCGTGGACCACATCGAGGGCATCCGGCGGATGGCCCAGGCCGGGGACCCGGCGTTCGAGCGGATCGTCGAGAAGGGGCACCTGCGCCGCCCGGCGCGGGACCTGCGGCTGCTGGACGCCGAGCGGTACATCCTCGACGAGGCGCTGCGCTAGAGCGCTGAAGTCCCCGTTTCGCGACGAAGACCTCCGACGAGCCGGGAGCCGGGGGTCTTCGCCTGTCCGCGAGGCCTGAGGGCACCGCGACGCCGCACGGGTGGAGCGCTCCCAGTGTTGACCGCGGGAGCCGGTCGCTGTCTTCGCTGTTCGGTGGAGCGCCGTCTTCAGTAGAGCACTGTCGGGGTGCGGCTTCTCGATGGTTTTGAGGGAAGTCAAGCAAACCTACCGTGCGAGCGTTTGCCTGTCAATAGATAGGCATATGTCAATGTTAGGCCTGTGCTGTCAGGGAAAGCGATGCCCTGGGTTCGCTTGCACCCCAACGAGGTCGCGCCCCGGTCGCTAGGAAGCGACCGGGGCGCCAACCCCTCAGGAGCAGGTCTCTAGGGCGAGCGGGCTTTCAGGCGAGCAGCGCACCGGCCCGGCTCAGCACGTGCGCCGCGACCGCCCGGCTCAGCTCCACGCCGGCGAGGTCCGCCGAGCGCGAATGGATGCCCGACCAGACGCGCGCGTCGACGTTCTCGGCCGTGAGCGGGTGCCAGGTCGTGTACGTGCGGGTCACGCCCGGCGCGGTCGGGCTCGGGATGGTGAACGCCGCGCCGGGGCCGTCGCCCACGAGTTGCGTCAGCACCTCCTCGGCCGAACCCGAGTACGTGTTGTGGCCGCTCGGGTAGTCCGGGTGCGACGGGGTGGCGTGCAGCGGCGCCCAGGACGGGTCTCGCTCGGTCGCGGGATCGCCGTCCTCGACCTCCCCGGCGATCGCCGTCACCGGGCGCCACCACACGTGCGCGTACTTCGAGTCAGAGGTCGCGATCTGCGTGTCGACTGACGCGACATGGAAGAGCGCCACCAGTTCCACCTGGTCGCGCAGCGAACCGGTGTGGTGCTCCAGGGCCGCCCGCAGGACGGGGTTGTAGAGCGTGAACGAGCTGCCGAGCCAGAACTGCGCGGTGTCGGTCTGCTCCTGGGTGCGCGCGCTGCCGTTCAGCGCGCCGTACGCCTTGACCTCCTCGAGGTCGGCCCGGTACTGCGGGGTCCCGATCGCGGGCGGCGGGTCGAGGCGGAACTGGTCGGCGCTGTCGAGCGCGAACGGGACGGCGAAGCGGGTGCCCGCCTGCTGCGCGGGGCCGAACGCGGGCGGCGTCGGCTGCCACACGCCCGGCGCGGCGGCCGGGGGCGTGTACGCCGGGCTCACCGAGGCCGGGTCGAGCCCGTCGCCGACGCGGTCGTTGAGCAGCGCATCGGCCCGCTCGACGCCGGCCGCGACGCCCTTGCGCTTGGCGCGGCCCTCGGGAATCGGCGCGAGCGCTTCCTCCAGGGCTGCGTCGAGCGCGGCGGTCTGGGACGGGGCGAGCGCGTAGAGCGCGCGGTGGACGGCAGCCGCCAGTGCGGCCCCACGGTAGTGGGACGCATTGAGGCCGTGGGGAACGCGGCGGACGGCGCGGGCGGCGGCGAGCCAGGCGATCGCCCAGGTGCGACTGTTGGTGACCTGCGTCGAGGCGGGCGCGGCGGTGACGGCCGCATCGGTCGCGTCGAACCAGTGCAGCACGGCCGCAGTGGGATCGGACTCGGCCGAGGCGGATGAGGCGGTCCCGACGGCGATGCCCGTGGCGGCGACCGGCGCGGCGGCCAGGATCGTGCGGCGGGTAATGGAGGTCCGGGTGCTGTTGGCGGAGGACATGATGCTCCTTGCGGTGGAATGAAGGTGGTGGGGGAGAGGAAGTCCGGGCGCGCGGCATCGAGGCCGCGCTGACGGGGATGACGAGGCACGCACGGAATCGAGGCGGCCGGAGTGTGGAGATTCGAGGCGGCTCGCGGGGAGGACCGGGCCGCACGGAGGAGAGTGAGGGTCAGCGACAGAGGGCGCTGGCGACGCGCATCTGGTCGACCGCGCGCCGCTTCGCGAGTGCGTTGGCGGGCTTCATGAATCGAATATATCAGTAATCCCATCGGATTACTAGGGTTAGTGTCATGGGGGATGACGGAGGGCGATGGGAGACCGCGTTCTACGCCGCCGTCCAGCGGAGTTCTCGGGATGCCAAGGGGCCGTACGGCGTCAGCGTTGCCAGTGCGGCCCGATGCTCTCCCGGCTCCCGATCCAGGGCTCTCGCGAACCTTTGGCGTCCATGCACGGTGATCACCTCGCCGTTCCACGCGCCGCCGATCGCATACGGGTGCACCGGCTTCAACTCGACCGCCGGGGTGCCGTCCATCGCGGTGATGCCGATCGCGAGGTCGGAGAGGCGCGGGTAGGCCTCGGTGCTGTCGCGCACGAGACGCTCGGTCGTGAGGACCTGGCCGTCCTGGAAGACCGGGACGAAACCCTTCGGCTCCCAGGCGATCCCGGTGACCGAGGCGTGCGCGAAGTACGCCGCCCACAGGCCCGGGTCCTTCATCGGGGCGCGCGGGCCGACGTGCACGGGCCGCGCCGGCCGTTCACGCGCTTGGAGTTCCGGCAGGCTCAGCGGCTTGCCGTTCTCGTCCGCCCAGTACGCGCCGTGCTGGCCGTCGAGGAGCACCCACTGGTCGAGGTCGTCGATCCAGGCCTCCGCCACGGCATGGCCCTGGCCGACGCCGTCGTGGTAGTCGCCGCGGCGGAGCCAGACCCGGCGGGCCGGGACGCGGAGGGCGTTGAGGCCCTGGGCGAGCACGATCGAGTATTCGACGCACGAGTAGCGCGCGCCGTTGGCGACCTGCTCGAGGACGTCGAGCGCGTCGCCGGCGTTGATGCGGGCGTTGGCGTGCCGCCACAAGCCCGCCGTCCACCCGAGGAGCAGCTTCGCGGTCTCCCAGGCGCCCGCGCCGGCCCGGGGCAGGCGCGGCAGGAGCTGCGGCTCGCGGTGCGGCTCGGCGCGGTCGAGGCGCACCGGCGGGGCCGGCGCCGGTTCGGGCCAGGCCGTGAGCCGCAAGGCGGGCTCGGGCACGTTCGCGCGGGCGCGTTCGATGACCTTCGACCAGTCCGGGTCCGCGCCGAACGCGGCCGAGAGCTCGGGCTCGAACAGGTCGGTCTGGTGGAAGCCGGCGTCGATCGCCTCGTCGAGCTTCGAGCGGGCGCCCTTGAGGCCGACCTTGTGGGCGGCGATGGCGAGGGACGGGGCCCAGAGGTCGCGCCAGAACTCGGCGTCGCCCCGGAGAGTCCGCTCGAGGTCCAGGAGCGTCCACCAGCGGGCGCCGCGCATGGCGTCCTGCGCGACCGTCCGCACGCGGGCGAGTTTCGCGGGAGGGAGCTGGGTCATGCGTATGAGCGTAGTCACCGGCGGGCGCGCCGCAAAGCCCGTTGTGCCCGGGACGTCCAGCCGCTAGAGTGGGCGGCATGATCTTTTAGAAGAGATTCGGCCGCCTCATTCGAAGAGGCCGCCAATACGACGAGTGCCAAGTTCTCGAGACGTCGAGTCTGACTCCGTTTCGCACTCACGTCTCTTCACTCTCTCACCCGAAAAGGGGAAGCGTATGACCGCCGAAGCTCCCAAGGCCGAAGAAGCCGCAGAAGAGACCACCGTCGAAGAGCCCTTGAACCGCGAGCAGCGCCGCGCGCTCGCCCGCGGGAAGAAGGCCGAGAAGACCGGCCACCAGGCCATCGGCAACAAGAAGGGCAGCGTCCGCTCCCAGATGCCGAAGGGCGGGCCCAGCAAGTTCCAGCTCCCGACCAAGAACGGCTGATGCCGGTTTAGGCGCACGAGCGAAACGGGGCGGCGGACCATTCGGTCCGCCGCCCCTTCTTTCATTTCCGGATTAGAGCGCTTCGCAGGTCACGGCCGGGGTGCCGGTCGGACTCGACGCGATGAAGCCGAAGACCTCGCGACTCTGGCCGCTCGCGACGGAGGCGTTCCAGCCCACGTCCTCGGCGGTCACGCTCGCGCCCGAGGCCGTCAGGTCGGCGTTCCAACTGCTGGTGATCCGGGTGGCCCCGGCCCACGTCCAGGTGAGCCGCCAGCCGTTCACCGCGCCCTGGTCGGCGGTGACGCTGACGTTCCCCTGCCAGCCCGAGGCCCAGGAGCTGACCACGGTGATCGTCGCGGTGCAGTCGCCCTCGGCCGGGCCGCCCGTGGTCGGGTTCTCGCTCGGACTCGTGGTGGGGCTCGTCGGCCCCGGGTCGTCGCCGTAGACCGTGGCGCGCTCGGCGGTGGCCGCGATCCCGTTGGCC
This sequence comes from Glycomyces lechevalierae, assembly GCF_027622945.1. Lineage (GTDB taxonomy): Bacteria > Actinomycetota > Actinomycetes > Mycobacteriales > Micromonosporaceae > Glycomyces > Glycomyces rutgersensis. The sequence goes on from NZ_JAPZVQ010000003.1 coordinate 347,906, forward strand.
GAGTCGAACACCCGCTGGCCCCAGGTGGTCTTCTGGGCGGGGTCGAAGTTGAGGACCTGGTCGAGGTCGCCGCCGGTGTTGCCCGAGTACGACCAGGCCAGCCAGCCGATGCCGCGCGCCTGCGCCTCGGTCTGGATGGTCTCCCAGGCGACCGTCTGGCCCTGGAACCCGTCGCCGTACTCGCCGACGATGAGCGGCAGGCCCATCGCCTCGAACGCGTCGAAGTAGTCGATCACGGTCTGCGGGCTGCTGTAGACGGCGTACATGTGGATCGAGAAGAGCGTGTTGCCGTCCGGGTCCGCGGCCGCGACGGCCGGGGCGTTGTCGCGCATGACATGCTGCCAGTCCTGGCCCCAGTTGGGGGCGTCGACGACGAGCGTGTGCTTGAACCCGATGGCGCGCATCCGCTCGATCGCGTCGATCGTCGGCTGCGTCCACTGCTGCGGGTTGGTGTTGCCGATCGGCTCGTTGCCGATGTTGATGAGCACGTACGCCTCTTCGCCCTCCAGGACGCTGTAGAGGCCTTCCCAGTAGTCGACGGCCTGGTCGAGGCTGGCCGCCGCGCCCTCTTCGCCGTAGCCGGTGGTGTCGTGGACTTCGAGGACGCAGATGAGGCGCTGCGCCTTGCACTCGTCGACGATCTGCTGCACGCGGGCGGCGCTGGAGACGCCCCAGTTGCGCTGGCCCGAGCCGAGGACGACGCGGACGGTGTTGGCCCCGAGGTCGCTGATCTCGCCGTAACTGGGGAACTGGCTCTCGTACCAGACGTCGGGATGCGAGGTGCCCCGCATGATGAACGGGTTGCCGTTGGCGTCGATGAGCTGCGTGCCGTCGATCGAGAAGCCGCCGGTCTGCTGCGCGCTCGCGGGCAGGAGCTGCCAGGCGCCCGCGAAGACGACGGCGAGCGTCGCGGCGACGGCCATGAGCCACTTGCGCATGCGTCGGCGTGACAGTCGACGCCGTGCCGGGGCGGCGTCGGAGGTGCCGGTATCCATGTCGATCCCATCTGTTGATCCGGTGTGAGAGGTGAATCGGTTCATCACCGACCTCAACATAGAGAACCATAAATATCGATGGGGTTCAAGGCGTGGTGCGAGATTGGCCCGGGGGTGCGTCCGGGGCCGACTCAGGCTTGGGCGGGTCCCGTTGAGCCGCGCGGGGACAGCTGCCCGGGCATGCACTGCAACGAGAACGTGCGCGCTTCAGTGCCCGGCGGATCGGTGTCCTTGTCGGCGCCGATGAGGGTCAGGAGCGCATCGGCGCAAGTGGAGCCGTAGGCCGGGATGTCCCGCGTGAGCGAGGTGAGGGCCGGGTGGGTGAGGCGGCACAGCGGCGAGTCGTCCCAGGCCACGATGGAGAGCTGCTCGGGGATCGCGAGGCCGAGCTCGTGCGCGACGCCGAGGCCGGCCACGGCCATCACGTCGTTGTCGTACACGATCGCGGTGGGGCGCTTGGAGGACGAGAGCAGCCGCCGCGTGATCTGGGCGCCCTGCTCGCCCGTGTAGTCACTATGGACGGTGGCGACGGAGGTGAAGTGGAGACCGGCGGCGGTCTCGGTGTACGCGCGGTCGCGGATCGCGGTGTGCAGCAGGCCGGGGATGCCCGCGACGCGGGCGACGCGCCGGTGGCCGAGGGTGTAGAGGTACTCGAGGATGTCGCGGCAGGGGGCGACGTCGTCGTGCCAGACGGCGGGGAACCGCGCGCCGTCGATCGGGCCGCCCACGGCCACTGCGGGGAGCCCGAGGTCGGCGATGAAGTCGAGCCGCTGATCGCCGGTGCCGATGTCGCACAGGAAGACGCCGTCGACGCGCCGTTCGGCCCACCAGCGCCGGTAGACCTCCAGCTCCTCCTCGAGCGTGCCCACGATCTGCAGGGTGAGGCCGAAGGACCCGGCCGAGAGGGTGGACTCGATGCCGCTGATGAGCTCCATGAAGTAGGGCTCGACGCCGATGGTGCGGGCGGTGCGGCGCAGCGCGATGCCGACGGTCTGCGCGGTGGAGACCGAGAGGGAGCGGGCGGCGCGGTTGGGGACGAAGCCCATTTCGGCGGCGATGGCGAGGATCTTGGCACGCGTGGTCTCCGAGACGCCGGGCCTCCCGTTGAGGGCGTAGGAGACCGCGCCCTTCGACACGCCCGCCGCGGTGGCGATGTCGGCGATGGTGATCCGCCTGGTCATCGGGGGTCCTCTCGGGTGGCGTGGGGGTGGGTAGCGCTGGGGGCGCCGCCGGTTTCCAGACTGTAGCGCACGGTGGCAGGCGAACCGGTTCAGCCGCGTCCGGCCCGCCGGTGGCGCGGGTGTCGCACTCTCGGGTATCAAGGCATGAACACGTTCGGACCGGACGCTCAGTGCGGAGCGTCCCGTGCCGTGACCACCGCCCGCTGAACAAGGCATAGGAGTCTCTTTGAGCGCCAAGCGAACCCTGCACGAAGGCTGGACCGTCACCGGTGATCCCGGGGCCCCGGTGGCCGTCGAGGCGGTGCCGGCCTCGGTTCCGGGCGAGGTGGTCGCCGACCTGCTGGCCGCCGGCCTCGTCGCCGACCCGTACGTGGACGAGGCCGAGCGCGACCTGGCCTGGGTCGGCCGCACTGACTGGACCTACCGCACCACCTTCGACTGGACCTCTGAACCCGGCGCCTCTGAACCCGGCGAGCCCGGCGACTGGGACGGGATCGACCTGGCCTTCGACGGGCTCGACACGGTCGCCCGGATCAGCCTCAACGGCACCGTCGTCGGCGAGACCGCGAACATGCACCGCCGCTTCCGCTTCGACGTGCGCGACCAGATCCGGGAAGGCGGTAACGAACTCGAGGTGCACTTCACGGCGCCGTACACGTACGCCGAGGCGCAGCGCGACCGGCTCGGGGACCGCCCCAACGCCTATCCCGAGCCCGGCAACTTCATCCGCAAGGCCGCCTGCAACTTCGGCTGGGACTGGGGGCCGAACCTGGCCGGCGTCGGGATCTGGCGGCCGGTGCGCCTGGAGTGCTGGAAGACCGCGCGCATCGCCGAGGTCGTGCCGCGAGTCTCCCTTGAGGACGGTGTGGGCGTCGCCGAGTTCGAGGTCCGCCTGGACCGGGCCGCCGATGTCGAGCTCGACCTGACGTGCACCCTCGGTTGGAATCTGCGGTTCGGCAACGGCCACAACGTGGCCGAGGCCGAGCTGAAGGTCCCGGCCGGGGCCGACACGGCGACCGTCCGCCTCGAGGTCGAGGACCCGAAGCTCTGGCGCCCGCGCGGATACGGCGAGAGCGACTACTACGAGCCTTTCGTCAGCATCGCTTCCGGCGGCACCGAGCTCGACTCCTGGGCGGGCGAGATCGGCTTCCGCAGCGTCGAGCTCGACACCGAGCCCGATGCGGACGGCCGCCCGTACCGGCTCAAGGTCAACGGCGAGAGCGTCTGGATCAAGGGCGTCAACTGGATCCCCGACGAGGCCCTGTTCAGCCGCGCCGACCCCGACCGCATCGAGCGCCGCCTGCGCCAGGCGGTCCGGGCCGGGATCAACTACATCCGCGTCTGGGGCGGAGGCGTCTACGAGTCCGACGAGTTCTATCGGATCTGCGACCGGCTCGGTCTCCTTGTGGGCCAGGACTTCGCGTTCGCGTGCGCCGCCTATCCGGAGGAAGAGCCCTTCTGGTCCGAAGTGGAGTCCGAGGCCCGCGACAACCTCGCCCGCCTCGCCTCGCACCCGAGCCTGGTCACCTGGACCGGCAACAACGAGAACATCTGGGGCTGGCACGACTGGGACTGGCAGGACGACCTGGGGGAGCGGACCTGGGGCGCGGGCTACTACCACGACCTCCTGCCGAAGCTCGTGGCCGAAGTGGACGGCACCCGCCCGTACTGGCCCGGCAGCCCTTATTCCGGTACGCGCGAACTGCACCCGAACGAGCAGGCGCACGCGTCCGTCCACATCTGGGACGTGTGGAACGACCTCGACTACGCCCACTACCGCGACTGGAAGCCGCGCTTCGTCGCCGAGTTCGGCTACCAGGCCCCGCCCACGTGGGCCACGGTGCGGCGCATGGTGAGCGACGAACCGCTCGGCGCCGAGAGCCCCGCGATGCTGTGGCACCAGAAGGCCCACGACGGCCAGGCGAAGCTGCAGCGCGGCCTCGACGCGCACCTGCCGCCCGTGCGCGACTTCGACGACTGGCTGTACTTCACGCAGGTCAACCAGGCCCGCGCGATCCGCCTCGGCATCGAGCACTTCCGCTCGTTGCAGCCGTACTGCTCGGGCGCGATCGTGTGGCAGCTCAACGACTGCTGGCCGGTCACCTCGTGGGCCGCTATCGACGGCGAGGAGCGGCTCAAACCGCTCTGGCACGCCCTGCGCGACGCCTTCGCCGACCGCATCGTCACCTTCCAGCCAGAAGGCGACGGCCTGAACATGGTGGTGGTCAACGACTCCGCCGAGGCCTGGACCGGCGTGATCGGCTTCTGGAAGTGCAGCGCCGAGGGCCGCATCATCGGCCGCGCGCTCGTGCAGATGGAGCTCGAACCGCGCGACACGGCCGTGCTCGAACTCGAGCCGGGCGCGATCCCGAAGGACGGCGAGTTCCTGGTGACCGGCCGCGAGGACTTCGCCCGCGCGACCTGGTTCACCAAGGAGGACAAGGACATGGACTGGCCGAAGGCCCGGTTCACGACCGAGGTCGCGGTGGTCGACGGCGGCGTCGCCGTCACGGTCCACGCCGAGACCGTGCTCCGCGACCTGTGCCTCTTCGCCGACCGCGTCGACCCTGACGCGGTGGTGGACAAGGCGCTCATCACGCTCGTCCCCGGCGAGCAGGTCACTTTCACCGTAGAGAGCGAGACGATAGCCGTCGTGCCCGAACTGCAGCGGGCCCTGACCGAGAAGCCCGTCCTGCGGGCGATCAACGACTAGACCGAAGCGGGGGGGGGGGGGGGGGGCGGGGGGGGCGCCCCGCGCCCGGGAGAGGGGTGGGGGGGGGA
>NZ_JAPZVQ010000003.1:352872-383614 GCF_027622945.1 Glycomyces lechevalierae
CGCTCACCCCGGCCGGGCGCCCAACCCCCCCCACCCCCCAGCCGCCCCGGCGGCGGCCACATGAGGCCGCCCGCGCGCCTTTTCTATGCATTCGTGCATCCACACTCTGGGAATCAGATTCCCAACTTTCGGCGAACGAGTAGAGTGTCAGCCGTCCCGCGTCCGCCCGCCACCCCTCGCGCCCCTGCTCAGAGGCAACGACGCCCCAAGCGGTCCAAGCAGAAAGCGAATCCCCGATGTTGAAACGGACCCCGCTGCAACGCATCAGCGACCTCACCGGCACCTGGCTGCCCGCCATCGTGCTCGCCGCGGCCGCGATCGCCTTCGCGACCCCGAGCACTTTCGCCCCGCTCGGCACCGCCGTCCCGTACTTCCTCATAATCATCATGCTCGGCATGGGCATGACCTTGCAGCCCAAGGACTTCGCGATCATCGGCAAACGGCCGTGGCCCGTGGTCGTCGGCGTCCTCGCCCAGTACCTCGTCATGCCCCTCGTCGGCTACGGCCTCGCCGTCGCCTTCGACATGGAGCCCATGCTCGCCGTCGGCATGATCCTCGTCGGCTCCGCGCCCGGCGGGACGGCCTCGAACGTCATGGTCTACCTGTCCAAAGGCGACACCGCGCTCTCGGTGGCGATGACCTCGGTCTCGACCCTCCTCGCCCCGCTCCTCACCCCCGTCCTGGTCCTCTGGCTCGCAGGCGAGTTCCTGCCCGTCGACGCGGGCAGCCTCTTCGTCTCGATCATCCAGATCGTGCTCATCCCCGTCGTGATCGGCCTCCTGCTGCGCCGCTTCGCGCCGCGCCTCATCGACAAGGTCCTCGACGCGCTCCCGCTCATCTCCGTCCTCGGCATCACCCTCGTCGTGATGGCGGTCGTGGCCGGCAGCGCCGACACCCTGCTCCAAGTCGGCGCACTCGTCGTCCTCGCCGTAGTGCTGCACAACGGATTCGGACTCGCCCTCGGTTACGTCCTCGCGAAGCTCGGCCGCCTGCCCGTCACCGGCCGCCGCGCGGTCAGCATCGAGGTCGGCATGCAGAACTCCGGCCTCGCCGCCGCGCTGGCGACGGCCCACTTCAACCCGGTCGCGGCCCTGCCTGCGGCGGTGTTCTCGGTGTGGCACAACATCTCCGGCTCCCTGCTGGCGGCCTACTGGTCCCGCCGCCCGGCGAAGGACACCCCGAAGGAGGACCGGGAGACGGTCGAAGCGTAAGCCATGAGGGACGGACCCGCGGTGCACCGCGGGTCCGTCCTGGTACACCGAGCACGCGAACCCTTGCGCGGCGGCCGTTAGCTCTCCATCTGCACTCGGAAAGCCAAGAAAAGGTGCGCTAGTGTCTGCTGGTGCCTAGTACCTCTCTCTACGCACGACGGACCGCTGCCCTCGGACCGCTCGTCGCCCTCATATTGATCGCCTGGCTCGTCGGGCTCTACTGGATCGCCGCGTTCGAACCGCTGAGTTGCGGTGCTGCGGGCCCGATCCTCAGCGGATGCACGGATGCCGAGGTCCGCCAGTCACAAGCCCTGATGTACGTGTACTGGGCGATGGCCTTGGGCGGGCCGATGCTGGCCCTCGGCGTCTGGACCTTCCTGTCGCCGGGGAGCCGCCAGTTCCGCGCGGCTTACACCGTGGTGGCCGTCTGGTTGTTCATCGCCGCGCCCTGGCTGCTGAACGTCGCCGCAGGGTTTCTCACTGGGGAAGTCTTCCTTGCCGGGCTCCTGCCCGAGTGGGGGATGCTTCGAACGTCGTTCGTCATCGGCGTCGTCGGCAGGCTGATCCTCATCGTGAGCGCACCGCTCGTACTCTCGATCCTCCTGCTCCGGCGCGGGCACTGGATCTATGCGAGCGCGTGGACTGCAGTGACGGTAACGGTCGTCGCCGTGATCAAGGCGGTCTTGTCCTAGAGCGAGCTTGAGAGATAGCGAGCTTGAGAGATAGCGGGTCGTGCCGGTCGACCTGGCTTCAACCGCGATCGGCAGGCGCCGCTGATCGTTGGCCGAGAGCAAGGTCAAGGCCGCTTCGGCTGGGACGAATCGGAACTCGTCGAGTTCGTGACCGTCGAGCGTGATCCGATCGGGCTCGATGGTGCCGCCCTCGAAGATGAAGACGATCATCGGCAGCGAGCGTTCGGGGGTCGGCGGCGTCCAGTCGACGACGAGCAGGCGGCCGATCTCGACATCGAGGCCGATCTCCTCCTTGACCTCCCGCCGGCACGCCTGCTCGGGCGTCTCGCCCGCATCGAGCTGCCCGCCGACGAAGAGCCAGTAGTCCCGATAGTTCGGCTTGACCACGAGCACCCGGCCCGACGCATCGGTGAGCAGCGCACCGGCAGAAGCGACCACCTTCGGCCGCAACGCGAGCCACTCCTCCGGCGGCATCCACCCATCACGAGTCATGACACCGACCCTAGCGGCCGAGGCCGCTGCTGGAAAGCGCCAGGACCGTGCGCTGCCGAGGAAGTCAGGGGATGGCGATGATGGGTCGAGTCGGAAGCATCGTTGCCCCTCGCCGCCGGAAACTGAGAACGTGTTTGCCGCACGATTGCGGTATCCGTAGCATCCTGGCCATGACGCTCCTGATGATCGACCTGGACAACACGCTCATCGACCGCGACGCGGCCTTCCGACTCGGCGTCACCGAGTTCCTTGCCGCGCATGAGCTTCCGGCCGAAGACGTCGACTGGGTCATGTCGGTCGACGCCTCTGGCCATGCGACGCGGTCGGTCGTGGCGGACGCGATCATCGCGCGGTACGCCGCCGGTCTCGACAAGGCTGGGATCATCGACTTCCTGCGGCGCGGCGCACGTGAACACGCGCGGGTCGCGGAGGCGACCATCGTTGCGCTGCAGGAGGTCCGCGAGGCCGGGCACCAGGTCGTGATCGTCACCAACGGCGCTGTGCCGCAGCAGACCGGCAAGATCACCGCCTCGGGCCTCGACCGGCTCGTCGACGCGACGGTCGTCAGCGAGGGCGTCGGCTCGCGCAAGCCCGAACCGGGCATCTTCCACGCGGCCGCCGCAGCCGTCGGTGCTTCGCTCGACAGCGCCTGGATGATCGGCGACCGCGACGACGCGGACATCCTCGGCGCTCACCGCCTCGGCCTGCGGAGTGTTTGGCTCCACCTTGGACGTGATTGGGCCCCAACCGATTACAAGCCGACCGCTGTCGCCGATGCTGTCGCAGAGGCCATCAGGCACGCCGCGAGTTCGTTACGCTGAGCCGATGGAGCAATTCGACAGTGAAGTAGAAAAGGCGCTGAACCGAGCCGGCAAGGCCTCAGCTTGGTTGACGGTGCTGGCCGTCGCGATGATCATCCTCGGCATCGCCGGCGGAGTCCTGGGCGGCGTCGGCGTCGCGCTCAGCTCTTTCGCCGGCGCGGCCCTGATCTATGGCGTCGCCGTGATCATCAACCTGCTCGGGATGCAGCTCGTGGTCTCCTGGGGCCAGATCCGCCAGAGCAAGGGCACCCCTAAGTGAGTCCGAACACTGAAAGCAGTTCGATTGCGGCCCTGGACGGGTCGTCGTCGTAAGCCGACGGGAAGGCCTCCTCGATCCGCCAGCCCGCGCGCCGCAACGCGCGCTGCCGCGCGACGTGCGCGGCAGCGCCGTCCCCGTGGACCTCCGCGATCACCCCGATCGCCTGCTCGCCCTCGCCCAGCACGAGGTCCACCGACCAATGCCCGACCGGATACGCCTGGCGCACCGGCACTTCCGCGCCGTCCAGCGCGTCGGCGAGCTTCGCCGTCCACTGCCCGGCCGCGTCACCGCTCTCAGGTGAACGCGGCGGCCGGTCCGCGTACCGCAGGAACTCGCCGATCAAGCCGTCGGTCTCACCGACCGCCGTGACCACGTGCAGGTGCTCGCGCGCCCGCGTCACCATCACGTTGAACAGGTTCGGGCCGGCCGCGAACCGCCGCCGTCCCGCCGCATCCCCTTCGGCCACACCCAGAGCGACGATCACCGTGTCCGCTTCGCTGCCCTGGAACGCGTGCACCGTCCCGGCCCGCATCCCGTGGCGGCGAATGGTCTCCAGGTCGAAGCGCTTCAGGATCCCCGCCTCGATCGCCTCGGCCTGCGCCCGGAACGGCGAGATCACGGCGAGGCCCTTCGCACCCGAGTCGACGAGTTCCCCCAGCAGGTCGAGCGACCGCGAGACCTCAGCCTCGACCACACCATCCTTTGAGGACTTCGCGACGACGCGATGGACCGCGATCACGTCCGCCTCATGGTTGCGCGGATGAGTGGTGATCGGCTTGACCCGACCGTGGTAGAACTTCGCCGCCGAGAACCCGATCAGATGCGGCACGCTGCGGTGATGCTCGGTCAACTCGACCACCGGCCCGGCCCCGCACGCGAGGTCGTAAGCGCTCACCTTGCCGATGTCCAACTGCCCCAAGCGGTCGGAGAGCCCGTGCTTCCCCAGGACGTCCTCGGTCTTCGCCGCGCTCGCGAACGAGACGAACCGCAACTGCCTGGGGTCGCCCGCGACGACAGCCCGGCGGGCGCGGGCGAGCACCGGGGCGGCGCGGAGCTGGTTGATGTGGGAGGCCTCGTCGAGGATGAGCAGGTCGAACATGCCCGCGCAGGCGGGGAGGACGTCTTCGACGTCCGCGACCGTGCCGATCCACAACGGCGCGACCCGGAGCAGGGCCGCGGTGTCGATGCTCTCGAGCCGCGCCCGGCGCTGCGGGCGGCCGCCGCTGCGGAGCGCGGTCGCGAGTGAGGCCAGTGCCCTTCGGGCGGCCGCGTCGCGGCGGTGCGCGGCGTCGGTCTCGACCTCGAGTGAACGGCCGATCGCTTCGGCCGCTTCGGTATCGGCGGTTTCGAGACTGCACCAGAGCGGCGCAAGGCGCAGGCCCCCGACGGCGGCGAGGCGGGCGGCGTCGCGCTGGTCGCGGGCGGCGCGAAGGGCGCGTGCGATCGCGGTGGGACTGCCGTCGGCGCCCGCGAGAAGCCGCAACCGCTCGGCGGCGAGTCGGGCTCGAACGCGCGGCCACCAGCCGTCGTCGCGGAGCGAACGGGCGAGCAGCCGGTCGGCCTCGTCGAGGTCGGCTTCGCGGAGCCCGGGGAAGTCGTCGAGGAGGAACGAGGGCAGGTCCTGCAATCGCCCGCGCCGGGCTTCGAGGTCGAGCCAGTTCGCGATCTCGGTCTCGACGCGGGCGGCGTACTCGGCCGCTTCGACGGCGGCGTCCCGCACCTGTTCGACCTCGCGGCGCTTGCGGCCCTTGCCGGTGCCGGAGCCGAGCTTGGTCAGGAACCGGTCGCGCCGCTCCGAGTCGCCGAAGTGGACCGGGAGCGGCCCGGGATGGCGGTCGAGGAGTTCGGCGAGGACGTCCGCGGCGTGCACGGATTGGGCGGCGATGAGCACCGACTGCCCGTTCGCTATGGCGTCCAAGGCGATCGCGGCGAGCGTGTGGCTCTTACCGCACCCGGGCGCGCCCGCGACGACCGTGACGGGAGCGGTGCGCGCTTGGAGAACGGCCGCCGCCTGCTCGCGGCTGAGCGGCAGCGGGCAGCGGGGCGGTGTCGTGTGGTATTCAGACTCGGCTTCGACGGGGTCGTACATTGCGGCGAACGCGGTTCGCTCGAGATCCGTCCGTGTCGCCCAATCTCGCAGACCCGTCGAGAATGACGAGGTACTCGCTTCAGGGATCACGTAGACCACGGCCCGCGGGACGACGACGAGTCCGTCTTGATCGGCCTGCGGCGTGTCCTGGACACCGACGACATCGAATCCGGCCGCGGCAGCTGCCTTGGACAGCCAGTCGGGTTCTCGGGTCGACTCGTCGCGGCGTTCCGGATCGAAGACCGCTTCGAGTGCGAGCCCGAGTTTCGTCCCTTCGAGCGCACTGTGGACTTCGATGTCGCCCGCCGGAATGACCATCTGCCGGAAGTCTTTATGCGGGTCGGTCCGGAGGCGGACAGGGCGGCTGATCAGCGGATAGCGGACCCGGCGCTGCTTGCCGTCGATCTCGATGCGGCCCATGACCACGCCCCATCCTTGACGGAGCAGGCGCTCGTCGCGGTGGAGCTCGTCGTACTTCGCGAGTTCGGCGCCTTGGTACACGGTCCCGATGTCGCCCCAGGCGTGCTGCTCGCCGAGCAGGTCGCGTTGCAGCCGCTGCTCCGTGGGCCGCGGGGCAGGGGCGAGGTCGGCGAGGGCGAGGAGGAGCCGGGCGGTGCTCATGTGGGCCGAGTCTACTGGGCTGAGGCTCGTACGCGCAGGTCACGCCGCTGCGGGCGTTAGCGGTCGAGCAGGTCGAGGCGGCGTTGCACCGTTGCGGCCAGGTTTGTCAGTTCGCCTTCGGTGTAGGGGCAGAGAAGACGGCTCAGGGCGGTGAGGGCGGTGTGGATGGCCTTGGGGCTCAAGTCGTTCGGGTGGGTCGCCTCGATGCCGGGCGGGAGGTCGACGGCGGCGTTCTCGACGGTGACCGCGCCGAACATCGGGAACGGAAGGTCGTGCGCGTGGGCCCAGAGCTGCCAGAGGTGGTCGCGGGCATCGGTGAGGGCTTTCAGGGCCCGCCAAGGGTGGTCGCGGAGGCTGTGGCGGGCGGCGTCGCCGACGGCGATCCAGGCGAGGAAGGTCCATTCGCGGACGGTGGCTTCGTCGGCGTCCCAGCGGGTCTGGCCGAGCTCGCGGCTGAGGCGTCCCGATTTGTCAACGGTCGCAACGGCTTGGGGCGGGAGGCCGGTCCGCACGTCCTCGTCGAAGACGACGAGGGAGAGCTGGCGGCCGTCCTCGTAGACGCAGACGAGGTGGGTCGCGTCGCCCATCGGCTGCGTGAGTGTGGCGGCGACCGGGGCGAACTCGGCGATGGCGTCGCGGGCTTCGTCGATGCGGTCCGGGTGGTCGGCGAGGGCGTGGACGCCGATGCCGGCGTCCACATCCGAGAGTTCATCCCCGGCTCCGCGTCCGAGCGAGCCGCCGATCTCGACCCAGTCCACCCAGTCGGTGCCCCGGGCCCAGTCGCTGAGCGCCGTGACCAGCGCCCTCGGGTCCGCTCCGGTCATGACTCGGCGGGCTTCTCCTCGGCCGCTTCGGGTTCCGCGGTTTCGACTGCGGGCGTCCCGGGTTCCGTGGATGCCGTCTCAGCGGCTTCGGGTGCTGTGGAGACGGCCTCGGCCGCTACGGGTTCCTTCGTCGCTTCGGTCTTCGCTGCAGCGGCGGCCACCGCGGGCTCCGGTTCCTCCTTCTCCGGCATCGGCAGCGCCTGCGAGATGCGGAGCGCCTGCTGGAGGAGGTCCCAGCCGAGCGGCAGCGCGACGGCGTCCGGCAGGTCGAGTTCAAAGCCGAGGTCGTCGGCGAGGCCGCCCTGCTTGGCGAGTTTGACGACGACCGGGTGGGCCGAGCGGTTCGGCGCGTAGCACCACTTGGGTGCGGCGAGGCCGAAGTCGCGGGCGATCATCATGGCGGCCATGGCGGCCGGGCCGTCGATGAGGATGGCGGTGGAGCGGGTCGCGGCGGTGAAGATCGCGGCGGCCATCGCGCCGAGCTGGGCGCCGCCGAGGCGCGAGACGAGCGCTTCGGGGCTGCGCTTGAAGCCGCGGTTGAACGCGAGGTGGTCGCGCAGTGCGGCCACACGGCCCATCCAGGCGACGTCGTGGACAGAGCCGCCGGGGGCGTGGAGCTGCGGCTGGTAGGTGGTGATGTCGTCCTTGGCGATGAAGGAGCAGACCGCGACCGAGGCGGTCGTGGCGCCCGCGCCGAGGCCGGCGATGAGGAGGAGGTCCGCGCCGGCGTCGATCGCGCGGTCGGCGGTCTCGCGGCCGAGGCGCAGGGCCTCGTTCAGCTCGGTCTCGTCGAGGAGCGGGCCCTCGACGCCTTCGCTCGCGGGCGTGCGGACCACGGTGACGGGCAGCCCGGCGCGGGCGGCCTGGTCGGCGAGGGGGCCTTCGCCCTTCTCGAGGGCTTCGACCTGGTCTTCGACGGGCGCGTAGTCGCCGGTGTCCCAGCCCTCCGGGTACTCGCCGGCGAACAGGAGCATCTGCGGCGAAGCGAACGGCACGGGCGCGTCGGTGGCCTGCATGCGCGCCGCCCAGCCGACGGCCGGCTGGAGGCGGCCGAGGCCGGCGCCTTCGATGAGGGCGTCCTGCAGCCGCGCGTTCGCGCGCGTGGTCCACACCCCGTTGGGGAACTTCGCTTTCAGGTCGGCGAGGGGCCCGGCGTCGGTCGTCTCAGTCACGGCATAAGGCTAGCGCGGGAGCCGTGGGGCACAATTGCCTAGTGACCACCATCGACTTCGCCAAGGGACACGGCACGGGGAACGACTTCGTGATCGTGCCCGACCTCCAGGACGCGCTGCCGCTGAAGGACGCCCAGGTCGCGCTGCTCTGCGACCGCCGGTTCGGGATCGGCGGGGACGGGCTGCTGCGCGTCGCGCCTTCGGAGGACCCGGCCGCGAAGTGGTTCATGGACTACCGGAACGCGGACGGCTCGATCGCCGAGATGTGCGGCAACGGCGTGCGCGTGTTCGTCCGGTATCTGCTCGAGAAGGGCCTCGCGGAGGGCCCGGAGGTCCCCGTGGCGACGCGGGCCGGGATCAAGACCGTGAACATCGAGGGCGACGAGCTGCGCGTGGACATGGGCGCGGCCGAGTTCGGGCCGACCTCGCAGGCCTCGGTGGAGGGGTTCACGTGGCCCGGCCAGGCCGTGTCGATGGGGAACCCGCACCTGGTGTGCCACCTCGGCGACGACGCGGAGCTCGAGGCGCTGGAGCTGTTCCACCAGCCGCGCTACGACGCGGGCGTGTTCCCGCACGGCGTGAACGTCGAGTTCGTGGTGGGCGCGGCCCCGCATGTGCGGATGCGCGTCCACGAGCGCGGCGTCGGCGAGACCGCCTCGTGCGGCACGGGCGCGTGCGCGGTCGGCGCGGTGGCCCTGCGGCACGCCGGCCAGGACACCGGGGTGTGCAAAGTGGACGTCCCGGGCGGGACGCTCACGATCACCGTCACCGACGAGACCCTGTATCTGACGGGGCCGGCCGTGATCGTCGCCGAAGGCTCGTTCCGGATTTAGCGCCCTCGCAATGTGAATGTGAGGCGCGTCGGCCATAGACCGTCCACAAACCCCCACCCTCCCAAGAGGGGAACGATCGCCCCGCCAACCGTCGCGCGGGGGTCCGACAGAAAACCCCCGGAAACCAGCGGTCTCCGGGGGTTAAACGCGCCACATTCCTAGCGCATGGCCTGCTTGACCGCGGCCGCCACCGCCGGGGCCACGTTCGGGTCGAACACGCTCGGCACGATGTACGTCGCGTTCACCTTCTCCGCGCCCACGCAGTCCGCGATCGCCTTCGCCGCCGCCAGCGCCGCGTCGTCGTTCCAGTCGCGGGCCTGCGCGTCGAGCAGCCCCCGGAACACGCCCGGGAACGCCAGCACGTTGTTGATCTGGTTCGGCTGGTCCGAACGCCCCGTCGCGACGATCGCCGCATACCGGGCCGCCTCGGTCGGGCTGATCTCCGGGTCCGGGTTCGCCAGCGCGAACACGATCGGGTCCTTCGCCATCTTCGCCACGTCGGAGCCCTTGAGGATGTTCGGCGCGCTCACTCCGATGAACACGTCCGAGCCCTCGACCGCGCCCGAGAGGTCGCCCGAGTAGTCGTTCTTGTTGAAGTGCGTGCCGAGCCACCGCCAGGTCTCGTTCTCGCACTCCATCCCGCTGTGCAGCGCGCCGTCGCGGTCGACCGGGATGATGTCGCCGATCCCGGCCTTCTCGAGCAGCCGCATGATCGCGGTGCCGGCCGCGCCGCAGCCGACCACGGTCGCGCGCACGTCCCCGAACTCCTTGCCCACCACTCGCAGCGCGTTCGTGAGCGCGGCGAGCACCACGATCGCGGTGCCGTGCTGGTCGTCGTGGAACACGGGGATGTCGAGCCGCTCGCGCAGCCGCGCCTCGATCTCGAAGCAGCGCGGCGCGGCGATGTCCTCGAGGTTGATGCCGCCGTATGTGGGCGCGAGTGCGGCCACGATGTTGACGATCTCGTCGGTGTCCTGGGTGTCCAGGCAGACCGGCCACGCGTCGACGTCGCCGAACTTCTTGAACAGCGCCGCCTTGCCCTCCATGACCGGCATCGCGGCGGCGGGCCCGATGTTGCCCAGGCCCAGCACGGCCGAGCCGTCCGTCACGACCGCGACGGTGTTGCGCTTGATCGTGAGGCGGCGGGCGTCGTCGGGGTTCTCCGCGATCGCCATGCACACGCGGGCCACGCCGGGCGTGTACGCCATCGACAGGTCGTCGCGGTTGCGAAGCGGCACTTTGGGAGTGACCTCGATCTTGCCGCCGAGGTGGACGAGGAAGGTCCGGTCGGAGACCTTCTTCACGTCGAAGTCCGGCATCGCTTCGAGGATGTTGGTGACCTGCTCGGCGTGCGCCGCGTCAGAGGTGTCGCAGGTGAGGTCGACGGTCATGCGCTTGTTGTCGGACGCGACCACGTCGAGCGCGGTGACGATCGCGCCGGCCTGCCCTACGACGGTGGCCAGGCGCCCCGCTGCGCCCGGGTCGGCCGAGAGGGCCAGCCGGACCGTGATGGAGAAACCGGCACTGGGAAGTCGTGCAGCAGTCATGCCACTCCTAATCGTCACCACGTTGTGGACTCAAGGTCGATACACCTGAATCATGCCACCGCGCGCGCCCGGCCCGCCCGCGCCCGTGCGCGGCGTGACGCCTCCGACCAGTGCCTATGTCCCCGCTGGTCGCGATCGCGGCCATCCGGCCGCGGTGAACAATAAGAACAAATCTCGCCGGGGCCCCGGCGCGGACGCGCGGCCATAATCACTCGCCCTTGTCACCCGCGCGTGTCAAGCTTGTGGTGATGCACGAAGAGCACATGAACTCCCAAGAAGACTTCCCGTCCGGCCACACCCCTTCCACGGGTGAACTGGACCTGGAAGCGCGCCAAGCGCTGCGGCGCGTCGTCGGCCTCGCCTCCACCGAGCTCGAGGACGTCACCGACGCCGAATACCGGCGCCTCCGCCTCGAACGCGTCGTCCTCGTCGGCGTCTGGACCGAGGGCACCATCGACGACGCCGAGAACTCCCTCGCCGAACTCGCCCAACTCGCCGAGACCGCCGGTTCCGAGGTCGTCGACGGCCTCATCCAGCGCCGCTCCAAGCCCGACGCCGGCACCTTCATCGGCTCCGGCAAGGTCCGGGAGGTCAAGGACACCGTCGAAGCGCTCGGCGCGGACACGGTCATCGCCGACGGCGAGCTCTCCCCGGGCCAGCTCATCGCCCTCGAGAAGGCCATCAACGTCAAGGTCATCGACCGCACGGCCCTCATCCTCGACATCTTCGCCCAGCACGCGAAGAGCGCCGAGGGCAAGGCCCAGGTCGAACTCGCCCAGCTGCAGTACCTCCTGCCGCGCCTGCGCGGCTGGGGCGACGCCATGAGCCGCCAGGGCGGCTCCAACGGCGGCGTCGGCCTCCGCGGCCCCGGTGAGACCAAGCTCGAGACCGACCGTCGCCGCATCCGCGCGAAGGTCGCCAAGCTCCGGCGCGAACTCGCGAAGCTCACGGTCACCCGTGAGACCAAGCGCGACTCCCGCACCCGCAACCGCGTGCCCGGCGTCGCCATCGCCGGCTACACCAACGCCGGCAAGTCGAGCCTGCTCAACGCCCTCACCGGCGCGGGCATCCTCGTCCAGGACGCCCTGTTCGCCACCCTCGACACCTCGACGCGGCGCTCCCGCACCGCCGAGGGCCGCGAGTACACCGTCACCGACACGGTCGGGTTCGTGCGGCACCTGCCGCACCAGCTCGTCGAGGCCTTCCGCTCGACCCTCGAAGAGGTCGCCGAGGCGGACCTCATCGTCCACGTCATCGACGGCTCGCACCCCGACCCGCTCGGCCAGGCCGAAGCGGTCCGCGAGGTGCTCGCCGAGGTCGGCGCCGAGGAGATCCCCGAGCTCGTGGTCGTCAACAAGCTCGACCTGGTCGCGCCCGACGACGTGCTGCAGCTCCGCTCCGACTGGCCCGACGCCGTCTTCGTCTCCGCCCACTCCGGCGAAGGCATCGACAAGCTCCGGGCCGCCATCGAGCAGGCGCTCCCGCAGCCGCACACGATGCTGACCGTCTGCATCCCGTACGTGCGCGGCGACCTCGTCTCGCGCCTGCGTTCGCGCGGCGAGGTCCTCTCGACCGAGCACCGCGGGGACGGCAGCGTCATCACCGCGCGCGTCGACGACGCGCTGGCCGGGGAATTGCGAGCGTTCGTCCTGGAAAAGGACTGAATTCCAGTGGTCCCGAACATGTCTCGCGGGGGTCCTGGTGGATACCCGCCGTGTTCTGGAACACTTGCGTGATGCGAGAGCGCCGTGTGGGCCGCAGGGCCCTGCCTGCGCGGATCGTCGCCGGGGCGGCCGGAGCTGCTGTCCTGGTCACGGCCGCGCCCCCCGTCTACGCCCAAGAGGAGGGCGGGGGCGAAGTGGTGTGCGAGATCCACGACTCGCGCGTCGCCGCCGCGACCGGCGTCGTGCCGGCCTCGGACGGCGACGGCTGGTGGGTGCTACCCGACGCCGAGGGCCAGACCGACGGCATGCTGACGATCCGCCGGGTCGGCTCGGACTGCAACGTGCGCGACACCGAGTCCGGGAGCCTGGCGGTCGAGTGGCTGCCGAAGGACCCGCAGGACATCGCGATCGAGCCCGACAAGGGATTCCTGTGGGTCGCCGACATCGGCGACACCGGTGACCGTGAGAGCGTGTCGCTCACGCAGGTCGCGCTCGACGACGCCACCGATTTCGTGATGACCCGCTACGTCTACCCGGACGGCATGAAGGACGCCGAGGCGTACTTCCTGCTCCCGGACCGCAGCCCCGTGTTCATCCCCTCCACCGAGGGCACCGCCGAGCTGTACAAGTCCGACGGCCCCGGCCAGGAGGAGGACACCCCGCTCGAGCTGGCGGGCACCGTCACCCTGCCTGATGGCGCGGGCGCGGTGACCGGCGCGGCGCTGAACGCCGACGCCTCGAAGGTCGTGCTGCGCACCGGCGATTCCGCGTATGAGTGGGACGTCGCCGACGGCGACCCGATCGCGTCGATGACCTCCGGCGAACCGCGTGTCACCCCGCTCGATGACGGCGGCAACGACATCGCGTACGACTCCGAGGGCAACTTCATCACCATCGCCCAGACCGGCGACGACGCCGCCCCGGCGGCGATCTACTCCTTCACCCCGGCCGCCGCTTCCGCTGAGGAACCGGCCGCCAGTGACGAGGCCGCGGGCGGCGGCAGCGCCGAGGCGGAGGGCCCGAGCCTGGTCGACCGGATCCTCGACCTGGGCTTCGGCACCATCGTGAAGATCCTGGCCGCGATCGCGATCCTCGGCATGGCCACGATGGTCTTCGGCATCATCATCATCCGCAAGTACCGCAAGCAGACCCAAGAGGACGGCGACGGGGACGACGACGGGACCGAGTTGGGCTTCGCCCGCGAGGAACCCGTGTTCGGCAAGGCCGCCGCGTTCGACGACGACCCCGTCGACCTCGGCCTCGACGCCGGTCAGCCCGACCCCGACCTGAGCCAGGTCGCCCGCGGTGGTGGCGGCGTCTACGGCGGTGCTGCGGACCGTCCCGAGCCCTCGGGCAACGTGTACGGCGCGAGTCCGGCCCGGCCCGAGTCGACCGGTTCGGTCTACGGCGGCGCGCGGCAGGAGCCTTCCGGCAACGTCTACGGCGCCCGTCCCGCGACCCCGCCCGCCGGGCAGGGCGCGGTGTACGGCGGCGCCCGCGAGGAACCGCAGTACGGCGCGTTCGAACGCGGCGGCCAGGGCAGCGTCTACGACAACGCCGGCCCGGGTCAGAACTTCGGGGCCGGTTCCGAGCCCTCAGGGAACGTCTACGGCGCCCGCCCCGCCGCCCCGCCCGCTGGGCAGGGGAACACGTACGGCGCCCCGCAGGGGAGCGTCTACGGGGCCGGAAACGACGAACGGACCCCGGAGCCGCAGGACGACTTCTGGGGCCCGCCTGAAGGTGGCGCGACGTACGGCCGGGGACGCTAGGGCGCTGAGACGCTGCGGCGCCCGGAGCAGCGCTTGACGCACTGCTCCCGAGCGCAGCGGGGTACCGCGAGCGGTACTAGATCTTCCGGAGGACGGCGACGACGCGCCCGAGGATCTCGGCCTCGGAGGCGTCGATCGGGTCGTACAGGGAGTTGGCCGGGAGCAGCCACGGCTTGCCGTTCTTGCGCTTCCAGGTCTTCACGGTGGCCTCGCCGTCGATCATGGCGGCCACGATCTCGCCGTTCAGAGCGTCCGGCTGCTGGCGCACGACGACCCAGTCGCCGTCGGTGATGGCCGCTTCGACCATCGAGTCGCCCTTGACGCGCAGGAGGAAGTGCACGCCCTCGCCGACGAACTCGGCCGGCAGCGGCATGACGTCGTAGTCGCGCTCCTCGGCCAGGATCGGCTGCCCGGCGGCGATCTCGCCGACCATCGGGACGTACCGCGGCCGGGGGTGCTGCGAGCAGGTCTGCACGCCGCCCGGAGTGGACTGGCGGACCCCGACCGCGCGCGGCCGGCCGGCCAGGCGGTTGAGGTAGCCCTTCCGCTCGAGCTGCTTCATCTGGTACGCGACGGACGAGGCCGAGGCGAGCCCGACTTCCGCGCCGATCTCCCGGACGCTGGGCGGGTACCCCTTGTTGTTGATGAACTCCTCGATGTACTCGAGGACTTGCTGCTGCCGACGCGTGAGCTTGCGCGTTTTCGGTCGGGCTGTTGTGGTCTCGCTAGCCACAGGAGGCTCCCGTTAGACAAATGGGACGGTATGTCTGATTCCGACAATGTAACTCAGGTGCTGTGTCAAGTCAAACATTCGTGCGATGTCGGCGTGTCGCCGCGCTGCTCGGAATGTGTTTTGGCCCAGGTTCACCCGTACGGGTGAACGATAGTCCGCCGACCGCTGGTTCACTGGAGCCCGCCCCCGAACTCCGCCCGTTTCCCCGGTGCGCTCTGCGCTATCCTTGACACAAGATCTTGTGGTGTGTTGTATCGTCTCTCACTAGGTGTTGGGGTTTCCGCACCTACCGGAGTGTCAAGGGGCAGACTGTTCCTCCCGGCGCACGGACCCCGGCGCGACGGAACCCCCAATCGCATGTCGGACCGCTGCGAGACGATGGCCTGAGTAAGGAGACTAGCGATGCGTTGCCCGTACTGTCGCCATCCCGACAGCCGCGTAGTCGATTCCCGCGAGGCCGAGGACGGGAAGATCATCCGCCGCCGCCGGGTCTGCCAGCAGTGCGAGAAGCGCTTCACCACCGTCGAGGAGTCCATCCTCGCCGTCGTCAAGCGCAGCGGCGCCACCGAGCCGTTCAGCCGCGGGAAGGTCGCCTCCGGTGTCCTCAAGGCCTGTCAGGGCCGCCCGGTCGACGCGGACGACGTGGCGAAGCTGGCCCAGGCCGTCGAGGACGAGATCCGCTCGAAAGGCGTGGCCGAGGTCCCCGCGCACGAAGTGGGCCTGGCGATCCTCAAGCCGCTGCGCCGCCTCGACGAGGTCGCCTACCTGCGGTTCGCCAGCGTCTACCAGGACTTCGAATCCCTCGAGGACTTCGAGGCCGCGATCGCGCAGCTGCGCGAGGAGCACGCCGCCCGCAACGGCGCCAAGAACTGACCCCTCAAGGCACGAACACCATCCGATTCCCATGACCAGGCATGAGCAGACAGGGGCGAGGAACATGCCGAAGACCACCAAGGCCGCAGAGGCCGCCAGGACCACCGCGAAGCGAACCGCAGGCAAGACCCCCGAGGGGGGCCTCAAGGTCGAGCGCGTCTTCACCACACCCGGAGTGCACCCGTACGACGAGGTCGAGTGGGAGTCTCGCGACGTCGTCATGACCAACTGGCGCGACGGCTCGATCAACTTCGAGCAGCGCGGCGTCGAGTTCCCGGCGTTCTGGAGCCTCAACGCCACCCAGATCGTCACCTCGAAGTACTTCCGCGGCGCCGTAGGCACCCCGCAGCGCGAGAGCAGCCTCAAGCAGGTCATCGACCGCGTCGTGCAGGCCTACCACGCCGCCGGCGACAAGAACGGCTACTTCGCCACCGCCGAGGACGCCCAGATCTTCGCCGACGAGCTCACCTGGCTCCTGCTCCACCAGTACTTCAGCTTCAACTCGCCGGTCTGGTTCAACGTGGGCACCGCTGCGCCGCAGCAGGTCTCGGCCTGCTTCATCCTCTCCGTGGACGACACCATGGAGTCGATCCTGGACTGGTACAAGGAAGAGGGCATGATCTTCAAGGGCGGCTCCGGCGCCGGGGTCAACCTCTCCAAGATCCGCGCCTCCGCCGAACTGCTCTCCTCCGGCGGCAACGCCTCCGGCCCGATCAGCTTCATGCGCGGCGCCGACGCCTCCGCCGGGACCATCAAGTCCGGCGGCGCGACCCGCCGGGCCGCGAAGATGGTCGTGCTCGACGTCGACCACCCCGACATCGAGGCGTTCATCGACACCAAGGCCCGCGAAGAGGACAAGATCCGCGCCCTCCGCGACGCCGGCTTCGACGTCGATCTCGGCGGCGAGGACATGTTCTCGGTCCAGTACCAGAACGCCAACAACTCCGTGCGCGTCTCGGACGTGTTCATGAAGGCCGTCGAGGAGGGCACCGACTACGCCCTCACCGCCCGCCAGACCGGCGCCGAGATCGAGCGCCGCGACGCCCGCGAGGTCTTCCGCCGCATGGCCCAGGCCGCGTGGGAGTGCGCCGACCCGGGCATCCAGTACGACGACATCATCAACGACTGGCACACCAACCCGAACACGGACCGCATCTACGCGTCCAACCCGTGCTCGGAGTACATGTCGCTCGACGACTCCTCGTGCAACCTCGCCAGCCTCAACCTCATGAAGTTCCTCGGCGGGGACGGCTCGTTCGACGTCGACCGCTTCGTGAAGACCGTCGAGTTCGTCATCACCGCCATGGAGATCTCGATCTCCTTCGCGGACTTCCCGACCGAGAAGATCGGCGAGACCACTCGCGACTTCCGCCAGCTCGGCATCGGCTACTCGAACCTGGGCGCCCTGCTCATGACCTCGGGCCACGCCTACGACTCCGAAGAGGGCCGCGCGCTCGCCGCCGCGATCACCGCGCTCATGACCGGCGTCTCCTACCGCCGCTCGGCCGAGATCGCCGGCGCCGTGGGCCCCTACGCGGGCTACGCCGTGAACGCCGAGCCGCACCAGCGCGTCATGGCCAAGCACGCCGCGGCCGCCGAAGCCGTCCGCACCTTCGGGGACGTCGACGCCACCGTGCTCGAGGCCGCCAAGGACGAATGGACCCGCGGCAACGCGATCGGCGCCGTCAACGGCTGGCGCAACGCGCAGGCCTCGGTGCTCGCGCCCACCGGCACGATCTCGTTCATGATGGACTGCGACACGACCGGCATCGAGCCGGACCTCGCGCTCGTCAAGCACAAGAAGCTCGTGGGCGGCGGCTCCATGGAGATCGTCAACCAGTCCGTGCCCGGCGCGCTGACCCGCCTGGGCTACAACGACGACGACCGCCAGGCCATCGTCGACTACATCGCCGAGCACGGCAACGTCATCGGTGCGCCCGCGCTGCGCGAGGAGCACTACTCGGTGTTCGACTGCGCCATGGGCGATCGCTCCATCGCGCCGATGGGCCACGTGCTCATGATGGCCGCGGTGCAGCCGTTCCTCTCGGGCGCGATCTCGAAGACCGTGAACCTGCCCGAGTCGGCCACGGTCGAGGACGTCGAAGAGGTCTACTACCAGGGCTGGAAGCTCGGCCTCAAGGCGCTCGCGATCTACCGCGACAACTGCAAGGTCGGGCAGCCCTTGTCCGCCAAGAAGAAGGAAGTCGAGAAGGCCGTCGAAGAGGCCGTGGAGAAGGCCATCGAGACCGTCGCGGTCCACGGGCCGGTGCGCCGCAAGCTCCCGAAGAAGCGCCCTTCCCAGACGATCTCGTTCAGTGTCGGCGGCGCCGAGGGCTACATGACCTCCTCGTCCTACCCGGACGACGGCCTCGGCGAGGTCTTCCTCAAGATGTCGAAGCAGGGCTCGACCCTCGCCGGCGTCATGGACGCGCTCTCGGTCTCCATCTCGATCGCGCTGCAGTACGGTGTGCCGCTTGAGAAGTACGTCGAGAAGTTCACCAACATGCGCTTCGAGCCCGCCGGCATGACCGACGACCCGGACATCCGCATGGCCTCCTCGCTGGTGGACTACATCTTCCGCCGCCTCGCGCTGGACTACCTGCCGTACGAGGAGCGCGCCGCGCTCGGCATCCTCACCACCGCCGAGCGCACCGCCGAGGTCAACGGGGACGACCCCGCGAAGGTGCACGAGGTCGACCTCGACGCCCTCCGCGCGTCCGCGCCGATCGAAGAGGCCAGTGTCGTTGATGCGGTGTCGGAACGGGTCCAGATCGAGTCGAAGAAGTCCCGCAAGGACCTCCTCCACTCGGCCCAGGCCCGCAGCGCCGACGCGCCGCTGTGCATGAACTGCGGCACGAAGATGCGCCCGGCCGGCTCCTGCTACGCCTGCGAGGGCTGCGGCGCCACCAGCGGCTGCAGCTAAAGGCTCACTGAGAGCTCCGATCGAAGCGGGGCGGGAGGGATTCGTCCCTCCTGCCCCGCTTCGCGATTGCGCAGCGTAAGTGCCTTAAAACAGATCAAGACGGGTCGAAGGCGTGCGATCCGGAGTCATAGACTCGGGTCTATGCAGAACGTCCCCCCGGCCGCATCGGTCCGGATCGACCCCGGGGCCGCCGCGGCAAGTCTCAGCAGTTCGACCGGGAGCCCCCTCGCTTCCGGCGCCGCCTTCGCGGTCTACCGGCTCGGCCGGTCCTCGTTCCACGCCGCCGTCGTCCGCCGCGTCGAAGGCCGGTGCGTCGTCGTCGCCGAGCGCACCGAGCCGATCGGCGGCGCCGAGTTCGACGGCCTCATCCTCGCCTACCTCTCCGGCCGCCATCCCGACCACGGCGCCCGCCTCTGGTCCCGCATCGCCGACCCGTCCGAGGCCGCCGACCGGCAGTTGAAGGCGCTGCTGCTCGAGAAGATCACGCAGGCCCGAGAGCAGTTGTCCGAAAGGGACTTCACCGTCATCACGCTCCCCTCGGTCGACATCAAGATGCCGTTGACGCGCGAGGAGTTCGAGTCCCGCGTCGAAGAGCTCGTCGCCACCACCGTCGACGTCATGGAGGAGACCCTCGCCGAGGCCGGCGTGCACCCGGCCGAGCTTTCGGGTCTGCTCATGGCGGGCGGCGCGGCCCGCACGCCGCTCGCGGCCACGACCCTGCGCCGGCGGTTCGGCCTCGAACCGGTGCTCGCCGCGCCGAACGCGAAGGTCCTCGCCGCAGAGGCCGCGCCCGTGGCGACCCGCGAGCTGCCGTACGTCGAAGAAGAGGAAGCGCCGCCGCGCCGCAAGGGCCAGAGGCGCGCGGTCGTGGCCGCCGCGGCCCTGCTGCTCCTCGTGGGCGCGGGCGCCGCGTTCGGGTCCCAGCTCGGTGACGGCGACTCGACCGAGGACGACCCGCTCGCCGAGGAGAGCCCCTCGGCCGCAGCCACATCGGCGACCGAGTCGGCATCCGCCCCGGAGACCGCCGCCGCCTCCACCGAGGAGGCCAGCGCGACCCCGTCGGAGTCGCCCACGCCTGATGAAGCCGACCAGGGCCCGCAGGACCCGGTCGAGGAGGCGCCCTCGTCCGAGGACGAGCCGACGACGGAGAGCGCGCCGACCGGTTCCGTGCCGAACGTGGTGGGCATGTCGACCGCCGAGGCGCACCAGGCCGTCGAGGACGCCGGTTTCGCGGGCGTGGACCAGTCGGGGGAGGAGCGCGGGGTCTTCGACTGGTCGCACGAGGACTGCGAGGTCATCGGGCAGTCGCCCGAGGCGGGCTCGGTGCGGGCGCTGTCGGAGTCGGTCTCGGTGACATTCTCGTACTCGGGCGAGGCGAGCGAGTGCGACGTGTGAGTGAGCCCGGCCGCGGGGTCTGGAGTTTCCAGCACGATCGTGCTATTTTTAGGCCGTGCGCAAAGGCGAGATGACGAGGCAGGCGATCCTCGACGAAGCGGTCCGGATGGCCCGCTACTCGGGGCTCTCCGGGCTGACCATCGGCTCGCTGGCGGCTGCGGCCGACATGTCGAAGTCGGGGCTGTACGCGCACTTCAAGTCGAAGGAAGCGCTGCAACTGGCCTGCATGGAGCGCAACGGGGAGCAGTTCATCGACGAGGTGATCCGGCCCGCGCTCGCGAAGCCGCGCGGGATCACCCGCCTGCAGGCCATCGTCGAGTACTGGATGCAGTGGTATTCGCATCCGGGCGGCTGCCTGTTCCTGGCGGCCGCGGCCGAGTTCGACGACCTGCCGGGGCCGCTGCACGACTTCATGGCTTCCGAGCAGCGCGACCTGCTCGAATCGCTCGCCCGGATCGCCTCGACGGCGGTCGCGCAGGGCGAGTTCCCCGAAGACACCGACGTCTTCCAGGTGGCACAGGAGGTGTTCGGCATCTTGTTGTCCTACAACTGGATGAGCCGCATCCTGTCCTATCCCGACGCCGCCGACCGCGCGTGGACGGCGTTCAACCGACTGATCGACAGTCTCCAGAGCTGACCAGGAAGGCCCCACTCATGGCGTCCACTGCCCCGGCCCCCGTGGCGAAAAAGAAAAGCACGACCGTTCGTGCTCCCTGGTATGTGCGCTCCGGCTTCGCCGCCGCCGAGCGCGTCGCCCCCGCACGGGCCGCGAAGGTCTTGTGCGAGTTGTGGTTCCGGCTCCCGGCCGGCCCTGAGAAGCGCCTGCGCGGCGAGGCGCCCGCCGGAGCGCACGTGTTCGAGCTCGAATGCCTCGGCACGAACGTGTGGGGCTACGACTGGGGAGACGGCCCGCTCGTCTACCTCGTGCACGGCTGGGGCGGCTCGACCGGCGACTTCAAGTTCATCGCGGCGAACCTGGTCGCCTCGGGCTTCCGCGTCGTCGCGTTCGACGCGCCGAGCCACGGCAACGCCGGGCCCGGCCCGTGGGGCGACCGGCACGCCAACGGCCTGCACCTCATCGAGGCGATGAACGTGGTCCTGGAGAAGTTCGGCACGCCCCACGGCGTCGTGGCGCACTCGATGGGCGCGCTCAGCTCGGTCCACGGCCTGCTCCAGGGCGGCGTGGACACCGCAGCGGTGCGGTTCGCGATGCTGGCGCCGTTCATCGGCGGCCAGGAGGGCTTCCGCGACACGATCGGCGCGATCGTCCCGGTCGGCCCGCGCATCTTCGAGCGCCTGGTCCCCTTGGGGGAGGCCAAGTCCGGCGTGAGCCTCGACGACTTCTCGCTGCGCGGCGTCGAACTCGACGCGCCGGTGCTCATCGTCCACGACCGCGGCGACCGCCCGAACCCGTTCCGCCACGGCCAGACCCTCGCCGACTCCTGGCCGAACGCCGAGCTCATGGCGACCACGGGCCTGGGGCACCGCAAGGTCCTGGTCAACCCGGCCGTCAGCGCCCGCGTGCGCGATTTCCTGAAATAGGTCGAGCCTGAAATAAGGCGAGCGAAAGGGCCGGGTCCGATCGGACCCGGCCCTTTTCGTGCGTCTTAACCCTCGTAGTGCACCGTCAGGCGCGTCCACGCCCCGATGTTGATGTAGGTCCCGTCGGTCACCGGGAACTCCACGTTCGGCGCCAGCGGCTCGTCGGAGCCGTTGAGGAACGTGCCGTTCGACGAGCCCACGTCCATGATCGTCCAGGAGCCGTCGGGCTTGGAGAACAGCTTCGCGTGCTGTGCGCTCACGCCCGGGTCGGCCACGTCGCCGGACAGGTCGATGTCCGGGGTGACGCCGCGCTTGGCGCTGTAGCGGCCGATCGTCAGGTCCGGCTTGTCGAGCGGGAAGCGGCGCGGCTTCGCGAACGACGGGTACTGGAGCTGCGAGGCCCCGTCCGAGGCCGCGACCTTGTTGAAGTAGCCCTGGTCGGCGGTGACGGCGACACCCCAGCGGGTGGCCTGGCCGGGCGGGGCGTAGTTCGAGGCGAGGTCGCTCGGCTGCGCGTCCGGCATGGAGAACCCGCCGGTCGCGGACGCGGGCGGCGCGGAAGTCGGGGCGCCGAACGGCGCGGCCGGGACGCCCGGGGGCGGTCCGGGCGGGGCCGAGGTCGGCGCGGCGCCGTACGCCTGCTGCGCGTAAGGGTCCTGGCCGTAGCCCTGCTGCGGCTGCCCGTAAGGGTCCTGCTGCTGGGGCTGGCCATAAGGGTCCTGCTGACCGTAACCGGGCTGCTGCCCGTAAGGGTCCTGCTGCTGCGGCTGGCCGTACGGGTCTTGCTGCCCGTAGCCCTGCTGAGGCTGCCCGTAGGGGTCCTGCTGCTGGGGCTGGCCGTAAGGGTCCTGTCCATAGCCCTGCTGCGGCTGCTGCTGCCCGTACGGGTCCTGCTGGCCGTAACCCTGCTGAGGCTGCCCGTAAGGGTCCTGAGGCTGCGAGGGCTGCCCGTAGGGGTCCTGTTGCCCGTAGCCCTGCTGAGGCTGCCCGTAGGGGTCCTGCTGCTGGGGCTGGCCGTAAGGGTCCTGCCCGTAGCCCTGCTGCGGCTGCTGCTGCCCGTACGGGTCCTGCGGCTGGCCGTAAGGGTCGTTCGGCGCGTAGCCCTGGCCGAAGGCCGGCGACTGCGGGGGCTGGCCTTGCTGCCACGCCGGGTTGGGCGTTCCGCACTGCTCGCAGAACTGGGCTTGCGGGAAGGCCCCGCAGGCGCACTGGTACCCGCCCGGCTGTGGGGCACCGCCGTAGGTCGGCTGGTAGGTCAAGGTCGTCCCCCTCCAAGCATTTGGGTGTACTCGGCCTCGCTGACGACACCAGGCAGCGAGGCGGACCCGTCACCCTGATTCGAGGCGTCCTGGCCGGCATGCTCCTGCGCATGTCCTTCGGCCGGGACCGAACCGGGGGATTCGAGTTCCACCACCGCGACACTGATGTTGTCGTGCCCGCCGTTGGCGAGCGCTTGTCGTGTCAACGCTACCGCCTTGTCGCCAACGCTGCCGTCCGGCAGTGGCAGAAGGTCGTGATCGTCATTGAAATAGCGCGACAGACCATCGCTGCACACTACGACATGCCCCCCGCCCAATTCCACGCGGAGGAGGTTCGGGTTGAGCGCCGGAGCGTCCGCCCCGAGCCACGCGAGCAGGGCTTTGGCATACGGGTTCTTGTACCGCTCGTCCGCCGGGTCGACCCCTTGGTACTCGAGCCGGGCCTGGATCGTGTCGTCCACCGTGAGGCACCTCGCCTCCTTCTCGCCGGCCCAGTACGCTCGCGAATCGCCCACCCAGCACAGGATCGCCTGATTCCCCTCGACCACGGCCGAGACGTACGTGGACGACGGCGGCGAGTTCGGGTACTGCTTCCCGACCGCGGCCACCGCCGAGTGGGCCGCGCCCACCCCGCGCCGCGAGGCGTCCTCCGCGGTGAGGCCCTCGCCGAGCGCCGCGCGGATCTCCGTCACGGCCGCTTCCACCCCTGCGAGTGACGCCCGCTCGGAGTCCGAGGCGCCCGAGACCCCGTCGCAGACGACGGCGATCTTGCGCCCGTCGTCGGCGAGCGCGATCGCGATCGAGTCCTGGTTGTAGTGGTGGCGCTTGCCCACGTCGGTGGCGGCGCCGATCCCCGGCAGGCCGAACGAGGTGTGGTCGTCAGAGCCGCCCGGGTGGTCCGGGTTCTCTTCCGCGGCAACGGAGGAGAGCCAGGGGACCTCCTCGGCCGGGACCGCGAACTCCTCCAGGTCGCCGCCGCAATCCTCGCAGTAGCGGCCGATGTCGGCGGGGAGACCGCAAGCGGTGCAACGCTTCGCGGCGCCCAGGGTGGGTGAGGGCTGCATAGGGCTCCTTCGCTACAGCATCGTGCGGGGGCGGTGTGCGTTCGCCAGGTCGAAGTAGTACACCTGGTCCTCTCGGCGGGTGCAGGCGTGGGCGAGGTCACGGTAGGTCCGCTCCAGCGCCAGGCGCAGCTCCCGCTCCTCCGGCTGCGCGCCGAACACGCGCGGCTCGTGCGCGGGCCCGGTGCGCAGCACCGTGTCGAGCGCCGAGTGCAGGATCCGGGTCGACACGAGGTGGCGCCGCCGCGGCTCGAGCTTCAACTCGTCGAGCCGCCCGGCCATGTGGTGCAGGTCGAGCAGCGACGGCGGCGACGTGCGCGAGTGCAGCGCCGTCTGGATCGCCGCGGTCTGCGCGATCCCGTACTGCGCCGAGGTCTTCGGGACCTGGTGCAGCGTCGTGATCGCCTCCGTCGAGCTCCCCTCGAGGTCGAGCAGGCGCGCGCGACCGTAAGCGGCCGAGACGAACCGGTGGTCGCAGGTCCAGATCCGCGTGTAGTGCGGCAGCGCCAGGTCCCGGCGGCCGGCCATCTCCGCGCACGCCGCCAGCGCCAGGCGCGGGGCCAGCTCTCCGGGGAGGTGCGAGTAGACGGCGTCGAAATGCGCTGCGGCCGTGTGGAAGTCGGCCGCGAGCAGCGAGATCGTGCCGCGCAGCCAGGTGACCTGCCAGGTGTTGCCCTCGCGCTGCGCGAACTGGTCGAGCGCGGCCGCCGCCTGGTGGAGCTCACCGGCGTTGACGAGCGTGCGCACGCGCCGCAGCTGCACCTCGGGGCTCTGCACGGGCGCGGCGTTCAGTTCGGCGAGGATCCCGGCGGCGTCGGTCGCCTGGAGCGTCGCCATGAACGCGGCCATCGGGTCCGCGAGGTCGACCATCGGCGTCGGCAGCGCGTGCGCGACGTCGAACGGGTCGCCCACGGCGTGCACGTCGTACTCCACGTCGGGCTCGCCGAACACGGCCTGCTCGCCGCTGAACAGCGTCGACGGCTCGAACCGCGGCTCGCCCTTCTGCACCGACTGCACCTCGTGCAGCACGCCGCGCACCTGGGTGCGCATCTCGTCCGCGTCCTGGAACCGCGAGCGCGGGTCGGCGTTCGTGGCGCGCAGCAGCAGCCGGTGGAACGCCCCGAACTCGTTGAACACGGGCGCTTCGGAGGCCGGCGGCAGCTTGTCCCGGTACGTGCTCGTGAACCCCTTGAAGTCCAAGGCGAGCACGGCCATCGAGCGGCCGATCGTGTACAGGTCCGAGGTGACCGAGGGCCCGACGGACAGGATCTCGTCGTTCGGGACCGAGTACCCGGGCGTGCCGTAGATCGCCGACTCCATGTCGTCGACGTGGCGCACCGCGCCGAGGTCGATGAGCTTGAGCCAGGTCTCGACGTGGATCATGTTGTCCGGCTTGAAGTCGCAGAACAGCAGGCCCCGGTCGTGCAGGTAGCTGAACGCGGGCAGCAGCTCGGCGGTGTAGGTGAGCACCTGCTCCAGCGGCAGCGGGTGGCGCTCGCCGTTCTCGTCGACCGCGTCCCTGATGTCCCGCAAGGACTTCCCGGCCAGGTACTCCATGACGATGTACGACTGGAGCTGGCCCGAGCGCGGGTCCGCGGCCGTGACGAAGTCGTGGATGTCGACCACGTTCGGGTGGTCGATGCCGACGAGGAAGCGCCGCTCGTTGATCGCGGCCTCGATCGCGTCCTCGTCCGAGGTGTTGATGAGGCCCTTGATGACGACCCAGCGCTGCGTCAGGTCGTCCGCGAAGTTCTTGTCGTTCGCGAGGTAGATCCAGCCGAGGCCGCCGTGCGCGATCGCGCCCAGCACTTCGTACCGGTCGGAGAGGAGGTCCCCGGGGCTGAGCGCGGGCGTGAACCAGTAGCGGGTGCGGCAGTGCGCGCAGTAGCCCTCGACGCGGCCCGCGCGGCCGGCCTGGGGCCGCCCGACGGGCTTGCCGCACGCGGAGCAGAACCGTTTGTGCTCAGGGACCTGCGGGTGCTCCATGACCGCTTCGGCGGGGTCGCGCGGCGGCACGGGCGGCATGTCCGAGAGGCCCCCGCGCTGGCGGGTGCTGCTCGTCGTGGAGCGCGTGACGGGGCCGGTGATCGGCTGCGGCAGCGGCGCGGCGGGCGCCCGGTAGGGAGCCGGGGGCGGTGACGGCATCGCGCCGGCGGGCACCATGCCCTGCGTCCCGGGCTGCGGCAGCGGCGGCGAGACCGGCGGCGCCGAGTTCGGCGCGACCGGGGCGGCCATGGGCGGCGCGGAGTTCGGCGCGGCCACCGGCGGCACGGCGTTGGTCCCGGGCGGGCCGGGCGGCGCGGGCGCGAAGCCCGGCTGCGGCGGCACCGCGGGAGGCGTGTTGAGCCGCTTGCGGATGCTGACGGTGTCGGTGGCCTCGCCCTCGGGCTGGTAGGCGCCCGGCTGGTACCGCTGGGTGTGCTCTGGAGGCGGCTGCTGGTCGCTCATGGCGCTCCCTTAATCCCGGTACTGGGGGCTCGGCGGGGCGCCCGCGACGCCCAGCGGTCCTTTGAGCCACTTGTCGTAGGCGGTCTGCCAGGTGCCGTCCGCGATGAGGTCGGCGAGCGCCTTGTTGACGAAGCGGGCGAGGTCGGTGTTGCCCTTCTGGAACGCGATCCCGTACGGCTCCTGGGAGAACGCCTCGCCCACGACCTCGAGGGTCGGGTCCTGGGCGGCCATGCCGGCGAGGATCGTGTCGTCACTGGTGATCGCGTCGACCGTGCCCTGCTGGAGCAGGACGAGGCAGTCGTTGAAGTCGGGCACCGTGACCGCCTGCGCGGCGGACTGGTCCGCGATGGTGCGCACCGAGGTCGAGCCGTTGCCGGTGCACACCCGGTGGTCCTCGGCGAGGTCGGCGAGGCCGGTGATCCCGGAGTCCCTGGGCACGAGCAGGCGCTGCCCGGCGTGGAAGTACTCGGCGGAGAACTCGACGTTCGACCAGCGCTTGCAGTTCATGGTCATGGTGCGCACGACCATGTCGACCCGGTCGCCGTTGACGGCGTCCTCGCGCTCGCCCGAGGTCATCGGGACCCAGCGGATGTTCGCGTCCGGGCCGAGGATCGCCTGCGCGACGGCCGTGGCGATGTCGATGTCGAACCCGGCGGGCGTGTTCGTCGCGGGGTCGATGTAGCCCATGAGGTTCGTGGACTGGCTGACGCCGATGCTGATCTGGTCCTGGCTGTCGAGTTGCGCGAGCGCCTGGGCCGCGGTGGTCGAGCCGGGGTTGTAGGACGCGAGCGGTTCGCAGCTCTCGTCGACCGGCGCGGTGTCGATCTCGGGGGAGAAGTCGATCCCGGACGGCAGCGGCGTGGGGACGTCGACCTCCGGCGGGCCCATGTCGGCCGGCTGCGAGCAGGCCGCGAGGACGAGGCAGGCGGCGGCAGCGGCCGCGAGACGGATCTGGTGTCGAATCATGCGTAGTACTCCGCCACTCGCAACTGGATGCCGACCGCGGCGCAGATGAGCGCCCCGAGCGCGAGTGCCGCGAGCCCGGCCGCGGCGCCCGCGAGGGCCCGCTGGGCGTCGTTGGTGCTCTCGGCGAAGCGTTCGGCGCTGACGTCGGTCGCCTCGGTCAAGGCGTCGTTGAGGGTCGTGAAGGACGCCCACAGGCTCGTGTCGTCCTCGCCGACGACGAGCGCCACGGCCTCGTTGTACTTGCCGCCCTGGGCGAGTTTGACGACCTCGTCGTGCCCGCTGCGCCAGGTCTCGGCGGCCTCGCGGGCGGTGTCGATGTTCGCGGAGAGCTCGGCGTCGTCCGCGAACGCCTCATCGAGCCGGTCGAGCAATCGGCCCTGGTCGGTCAGCGCCTTGAAGTGCTCCTCGAAGCGCTCGGCGGCCTCCTGGTCCTCGCCGCGCGCGATGAGCACGAGCGATTCCTCGGCTCGCGCCTGCTGGGCGGTGATCTCGGCTTCGGCCAGCAGCTCCAGCGGCCCCGAACCGTCCTCATGGGACCGGTTGGTGTGGCTCGCGGACGCCAGCGAGGCCATCGTGAGCCACCCCGCGAACGCCACGAGCAGCACGGTGCTGCCGACGAGCCCGAGGTTGAACACGCGGTTCGTCTTGCGCGAGAGCCACATCTGCGCCCACACGAGCGTGCCGAGCGCGGCGGCGGCGAGCGCCGCGGCGGCCCAGGGGAACGCGGCCGCGTCCGAGCGCGACTCGTTCAACTGCCCGAGCGAGTTCTCCTGCAGGTCGTGCGCCTTCGGCAGCATCTCCTCGCGCATGAGCGTCGAGGCCTGCTCCTGGTAGGTCGCGCCCACGGGCTCGCCGAGGCGGTTGAACGTGCGCGCGGTCTCGACCAGGCCGGTGTACACCGGCATGCGCGCGTTCAGCTCGGCCACCAGCGCGGTGTCCGCCGGGGTCTTCACTTCCCCTGCGGCCGTTGCCAAAGCGACCGTTGCGTCGCGCATCGCGACGCGGTAGGTCTGGTTCATCTCATCGGAGGGCGTGCCCGCCGTGAGGTACGAGGACGCGGCGGTCGCGTCGGCCTGCGAGAGCGCCTGGTACAGCGACAGCGCCGCCACGGAGAGCCGCCCGGACTGGCTGGTGGTCTCCTCGATGACGGCGGACTTCGCGAGGATCGCGGTCATGCCGGTGATCCCGGCCCCGAGGATGAGCGCCGCGATCACCGCGAGCACGCCGCGGAGCTGCCCCGGCGTGAACCGCAGTGCGGCCAGCACGCGGTCGAACCGTCGCTGCCCGGTTGCAGCAGGAGCGCTGGGCGCCTGTGTCGGAGCGGGAGGGGACTGGACGGACAACTACTGCACCTCACTTGATCGGCGACCCGCGGGCCTCTGGAATCGTTCGCCGCGCGCACGTCTGACGTGGCTGGAGTGTCGGGGGACCCCCACATGGTATCGGCCCCCGGCAAGCACCGGTGACTACCGCCTTGCGCCGTCCCGGACGGCCCTCGCGGCGGTACGGTGGGACCGTGCCGAACGCCGAATCCTATTCCACCGAGTCTGATTCCACAGTGGATGACCCGCGCTGGATGGCGCGCGCCGTCGCGCTCGCCGAGCGATGCCCGCCGTCCGACACCGCCTTCAGCGTCGGCGCCGTCATCGTCGCAGACGGCGAGGCCGTGGGTGAAGGCTACTCGCGCGCCGAGGACCCGAGCGACCACGCCGAGGAGGTCGCCCTCCGCCAAGCGGGAACCGCCGCGCGCGGCGCGACCGCCTACTCCTCCATGGAGCCCTGCGGCCACCGCGCCTCCCGGCCCGACCCGTGCGCGCGCCTGCTCATCGCCGCCGGCGTCGCGCGTGTCGTCTACGCGCTCGGCGAGCCGCGCAACTTCGTCGACGCGCCCGGCGGCGACGCGATCCTGCGCGAGAACGGCGTGGTTGTGACCGTGATGCCCGAATTCGCGGACGCGGCCGAACGCCCCAACGCGCACCTCCGTTAATCTGGGACCCATGAGGCCATTGATCGGTGCCGCTGCGGCCGCCGAACTGCACGAATCGGTCCGGCTCGACGTCCGCTGGACGCTCGGGGGACCGTCGCGGGACGCCGACTACGCCGAAGGGCACCTGCCCGGCGCGGTCCGGCTCGACTTCGACCGGGACGTGTGCGGCCCGGTCGGCCCGGTCGGCGGCCGCCACCCGCTGCCCGAACCCGAAGCGCTGCAAGCGGTCCTGCGCGCCGCCGGCGTGAACGACGACTCCCACGTGCTCGTCTACGACGACGGCGACGGCCCCTTCGGCGACGCTGGCGAGCCGTCAATTGGCTTGGCCGCCGCCCGCACCTGGTGGACCCTCCGCTGGGCCGGCATCGACCACGTCCAGGTCCTCCAAGGCGGCATCAAGGCCTGGACCGGCGCCGGACTCCCAATCGAGACCCAGGTCGTGGCGCCCCGCCCCGGCAACGTCCACGTCAAGCCCGGGCGCCTCCCGGTCCTCGACGCCGAGGCCGCCGCCGAATGGGCCGCCACCCGCGAACTCGTGGACGTGCGCGCCCCCGAGCGCTACCGCGGCGAGATGGAGCCGGTCGACCCCGTCGCCGGCCACGTGCCCGGCGCGATCAACCTCTTCCTCGGCGAGGACGACCTCGCCGACACCGACCGCCTCCGCGAACGCTATGCGCCGCACCAGGACGCGGCCTTCTACTGCGGCTCCGGCGTGGGCGCGGCGCGCACCGCGCTGGCCGTGACCGCCGCGGGCCTGCCGACGCCGCCGGTGTACATCGGCTCTTGGAGCGACTGGGTCTCGCGAGGCCGCGAGGTCGCCACCGGGGATGTCGCAACAGGGGAGGAACGATGAAGCGCGCGCTCATCGCGGTCCCGGCCGCGTTCCTGCTGGCCCTGGCCGGCTGCAGCGACGACGGCTCGCCCTCGGGCGAGGAGCCGGCGAACTCCGCCGCGAACGAGTCGAGCGAGTCCTCCTCCGCGTCCGAGCCGGTCGAGCTCGACCTGGCCGACGCGGCGGGCGCCTGCCCGCTCATCGACGGCGCGACCCTCGACACCGTCACCGGCGAGGACTTCCGCTTCGCCTCGGGCGGCCCCGGCGAGACCGAGGGCGAGGACGCCCCGGCCCAGCTCACCTGCGCCGTCCAGACCGGCGAGGCCGCGTACCCGGACCTGACGCTGTTCGTCATCGGCACCGAGGCCACGGTCGAGGTCTACGAGGACCAGCTCGCCGACGGCACCGAGTCCGTCGACGGCCTCGGCGAGGCCGCCTACTGGATCGTCCACACCGAGGACACCGGCGCGGGCCCCGCCCTCGAGATGGGCTGGTACGACGGCGGCACCATCTTCGAGATGCGCTACACCACCCCGGCGGACACCGACCCGGCCGCGGTCAACGACCTCGTCGCCGGCTTCACCGACCTCGCCAAGGGCATCGCCACCGCGTATGCCGAACAGGCCGGCTGACGCACCATTCGACGCGAAAGGCCGCCGGGCGCTCGCCCGGCGGCCTTTCGCGGTCCGCCGCCTAGCCAGCGCCCGCCGCCCCGGGGGGGGGGGGGGG
>NZ_JAPZVQ010000003.1:383624-396463 GCF_027622945.1 Glycomyces lechevalierae
CCCCCCCCCCCGCCCCCCCCCCCCCCCCCCCCCCCCCCCCCACCCCCCCCCCCCCCCCGCGGCCCCCCCCCCCCCCCCCCTTCCGCGTTCCGCCGCATAGCGAGCGCCCTCCTCGCCGGGGGTGCGAGGAGGGCGCTCAGGTGCGGAGTGCAGTTCGGGGGCGTCGCGTTTCCGGTGGTCAGCCCCTGTGTGGGAGGATTGGAAACGTTTGCAACGCTTTGCTCAGACTACTCCCCGGTACAGCCGGGGTCAAGACTCGAAAGTGTGCACTTCCAAGGCGCGCAAGCCGTTGCGGCAGTGCCTATTCGGCGGGAGCGCCGAAGATCTTCGCGGCGTCGTCCGTCGAGAGGCGGATCGTGGCCGTGCCCGAGGTCACCGCGACCTCGCCGTCGAGCCGGTCGATCGCGACCTCGGCGCCCGGGTCGACCCCCGCCTCATGCAGGGAGGCAAGGAGTTCCGGGTGCGTCTGGGCCGATTCGCACAGGCGCGTCACGCGCACCTTCGAACCGGGGGAGACCACGCTCAGCGGCCGCTCGTCGGCCTCGCGGCCCTCGGCATCGGCCGAGGCGTCGAGCTCCTTGAGACCGGGGATCGTGTTGCCGTAGGGCGAACGGGTGGGGTGCTCGAGCAGTTCGTACACGCGCTTCTCCACCGAGTCGCTCATGACGTGCTCCCACTTGCAGGCCTCGTCGTGGGCCTCCACGTAGGACATGCCGATGACGTCGACCAGGAGCCGCTCGGCGAGCCGGTGCTTGCGCATCACCGCGACCGCCTGCCTGCGGCCCTCCTCGGTGAGCTCCAAGTGCCGGTCGCTCTTGACATTGAGCAGGCCGTGGCGCTGCATCCGGCCCACGGTCTGCGAGACCGTCGGGCCGCTCTGCTCCAGGCGCTCGGCGATCCGCGCGCGCAGCGCCGGGACGCCTTCCTCCTCGAGCTCGAGGATCGTGCGCAGGTACATCTCGGTGGTGTCGACGAGGTCCGTGGTCACAGCTTCGTTCCTTCACTTAGTCCGCCCGCAGGGCACCGAGCGGGGTGGGTCGAGTAGCCGCCAGACCCCCTGTCAACCCCAATGGTATACGGCCGAACCGACACGTCCTCAATCAGCCATCCGGACGTTCGGGGCGCTCACACCCCAAAGCGACACGGTGAACCGGTCCGTCAGGGACGATCACGCCACATACTCGGCGAGGCGCCCGGCGTAGTCGGGCTGGCGCAGGCGGTGCAGCGCGTTCTTCTCGATCTGGCGGACCCGCTCGCGCGAGAGGCCGAAGTCGGCGGAGACCTCTTCGAGGGTGCGCTGGCGCCCGTCGTCAATGCCGAAACGCAGGCGCAGCACGGTTTGTTCCCGCTCGGGCAGCGAGGCCAGCACGTTCGCGATGTGGCGGCGCAGCAGGGCGTACGACACGGCGTCGTCGCTGCCGTGCTCGCGCGGCAGGTGCGCCACGAGGTCGCCCAGCGCGGTCGAGTCGTCCTCGCCCACGGTCTGGTCCAGGCTCACCGGCTCGCGGTCGTAGGACATGAGCTCCAGGACCTTGCCCGGGGTGACGCCCAGCTCGGCGGCGATCTCCTCGTAGCGCGGCTCGCGGCCGAGCTCGACCATGAGGTCCTGGCGGACGCGGTTCATCCGCTTGATCTGGTCCACGGTGTGCGCGGGGACGCGGATCGTGCGGGACTGGTCGGTGACGGCCCGGTTGATGGCCTGCCGGATCCACCAGGTGGCGTACGTGGAGAACTTGTACCCCTTCTGGTAGTCGAACTTCTCGACGGCGCGGATGAGCCCGAGGTTGCCCTCCTGGATGAGGTCGAGCAGGCTCAGGCCGGCGCCGGAGTAGCGCTTGGCGACGGAGACGACCAGGCGCAGGTTCGACTCGAGCATGCGCTGCTTGGCCGCGCGGCCCTCGGCCGCGACGCGGGCCAGGTCGCTGCGGAAGTCGGGGTCGGTGACCTCGCTGATGCGGCACTCGGCCATGAGGCCGGCCTCGATCGCCTTGGCGCACTCGACCTCCTCGGAGGCGGTGAGGAGCCGGTGCTTGCCGATGCCGTTCAGATAGGCGCGAACGGGGTCGCCGGAGTACTCGGTCGCGCGCTGCGCCGGTCGCCTCGTCGGACGCTGGCGGATGCTGTCGACAGGTGCCATCGAATTCGCCTTTCGCTGCAGACCCTCGGCGCGTGGGTTGATCCGCGCCTGGACCCGGTGGGCACCGGGCTGAGAGATACCAGCTTGCAGCCGATTTCGACGTTTCAGATCCCCCAGAACGAAGGGTGGCACGAACCCGGGAGACAGGATCAGAAATTCGGTTTCGGGGCCTGCCACCGATACCTGATGGCCACCAGCCGTACAACGAAGATCGTCGCGATGGCGATGAGCGCGAGCGTCCAGTGTCCGATCACGGACTCCCACCGGGCCCCGACCGCCACGATGACCGCGCCGATCGCGGCCGCCATCGCGTAGAAGTCCTCGCGGAGCACCGCCGGGATCTCCTGGCTCAAGACATCGCGCAGGATGCCCCCGCCGATTCCGGAGAGTACTCCCACGATGCAAGCCGCGTAGACCGAGAAACCGAAATCGAGCCCCTTCTGGGTCCCGACCACGGTGAACAGCGCCAGCCCGGCCGCGTCGAGCACGATCATCGTGGGACGCATGCGCGAGAGCGCGGGGTGGAACCAGAACACGAACAGGGAGGCCACGAGGGCCACGAGCGGGTAGCGCCAGTCGGTGAGCAGCAGGGGCTTGGCGTCGATGAGCACGTCGCGGACGGCACCGCCGCCGAGCGCGCACAGCACGCCGATGACGACCACGCCGAACAGGTCGAGGCGCTTGCCCACGGCCGCGCTCGCGCCGGAGGCGGCGAAGACCGCGGTGCCGACGAGCTCGGCGGACAGCATCAGGAGGCTGGGGTCGAATTCTGAAGGCTCCACCCGTGCGTTATAGCAGGCAGAGCCCCATCACATCCCGGTTCCGGACAAAGGTGAGAGCCGCGCGGCAGCTAGGACTTCATCTTCTCGTAGATGTCCTTGCAGTTCGGGCAGATCGGGAAGCGGTCGGGGTCCCGCGTGGGCACCCACATCTTCCCGCACAGCGCCTTCACCGGCACGCCGTCGATCATGGCGGCCATGAGCTTGTCCTTGGGCACGTAGTGCGAGAAGCGCTCTTCGTCGCCGTCCTCGTACGTGTAGTTGGGGTTGGTCTGGGTCTGCTCCTCGAGCAGGGTGGACCCGCCGCCCTCGGTGCCCCCGGTGGTGGGAAGTTCGCTCACGGCAACTCACTCCTCATTAACGCGCAAGATCCCGTCAATCTTGCCACGCCCTACAGGACTACGGCTTCTCCGAGGGGGATCGCTCCTCCGAATCGAGCATGGGATGCTCCGGCGCCTCCAGCGTGCGCGCCCGCCGCTGGTGCCGGGTGAACACCCCGGGCTTGCGCGCCAGGCGGTCGTTCGCCAGCAGCACGGCCAGCCACGGCAGCACCGCCATCCCGACGATGCCGAGCGCCAGCCACAGCCACAGCATGGGGGCCTCGGCCATCACCAGGATGCCGAGCACGATCACCAGCAGCCCGCGGATCGACATCATCACGACGTACCGGATCGTCCGGTACCGCCGCTCCTCGTCGAGGGACATCGCCGCATCGGTGATGCTGGTCGCCTTCTCACGCCTTGCCACCCTTCGAGCCTACGCCTGGGGGGTGCGGGAGGATCTGGGGCATGAAAGCAGTCGTGCAGACCGTCAGCGAAGCCGAAGTCACGGTTGATGGCGCCACCGTCGGCGCGATCGGCGAAGGCCTCCTCGTCCTCCTCGGCGTCACCCACACGGATGGACCCGCCGAAGTCAAATGGATCAGTGAGAAGATCTGGTCCCTCAGGATCATGAGGGACGAGCTCTCGGCCTCCGATCTGGACGCTCCGATCCTGCTGGTCAGCCAGTTCACCCTCTACGCCGACACCCGCAAGGGCCGGCGCCCCTCCTGGAACGCCGCCGCGCCCGGACCCGTGGCCGAGCCCCTGGTCGAGGCCGTCGCCGCGCACCTGCGCACCCTCGGCGCCAAGGTCGAGACCGGCGAATTCGGGGCCATGATGCTCGTCCGCAGCGTCAATGTCGGCCCCAACACGATCCTGCTGGAACGGTGAACGTGACCATTCCAATTGCGGTCGGGCAAGCGGGCGCCGCGACGGCGACCGCGGCTTAAAATCATCCGGGTCCGCCACCGTCCGAGAGGAGCCCGCATGATCCCGGCCGCCCCGCCCGAACTGCTTCCGTCGCTTCGGGTCTGGCAGCGCAAGGCCATGGTCGCCTACCACCGGGGTCAATCGCGAGACTTCCTCGCCGTAGCCACGCCCGGCGCCGGCAAGACCACCTTCGCGCTGCGCATCGCCTACGACCTGCTCGCCGACGGCACCGTCGACACCGTCACCGTCGTCGCCCCCACCGAGCACCTGAAGTCCCAGTGGGCCGGCGCCGCCGCCCGCTTCGGCATCCAGCTCGACCCGGCCTTCCGAAACGCCTCCGTCCACAGTGCCTCCGACTTCCACGGCGTGGTCCTCACCTACGCCCAGATCGGCGCCGACCCGGCCGTGCACCGCCGCCGCACCCTCGCCCGCCGCACCCTCGTCATCCTCGACGAGATCCACCACGCCGGCGACGCCCGCTCGTGGGGCGACGGCGTCAAGACGGCCTTCGACGAGGCCGAGCGCCGCCTCGCCCTCACCGGCACCCCGTTCCGCAGCGACGACAACCCGATCCCCTTCGTCGAGTACGAGGAGGAGGCCGACGGCGTCAAGCGCTCGCGCGCGGACGCCCTCTACGGCTACCGGGACGCGCTGGCGGACGGCGTCGTGCGCCCGGTCATGTTCATGGCCTACTCGGGCCAGGCGAAGTGGCGCACGAGCGCGGGGGACGAGCTCGCCGTGCGGCTCGGCCAGCCGCTCACGAAGGACCTCACGAGCCAGGCGTGGCGCACCGCGCTCGACCCCGAGGGCGAGTGGATCAAGCAGGTCATCAGGGCCGCGGACCGGCGCCTCTCCTCGCTGCGCGTGGCGGGCATCCCGGACGCGGGCGGGCTCATCATCGCCTCGGACCAGAACACCGCCCGCGCCTACG
This sequence comes from Glycomyces lechevalierae, assembly GCF_027622945.1. Classification (GTDB taxonomy): domain Bacteria; phylum Actinomycetota; class Actinomycetes; order Mycobacteriales; family Micromonosporaceae; genus Glycomyces; species Glycomyces rutgersensis. Next base: position 388,722 of record NZ_JAPZVQ010000003.1, read on the forward strand.
CGGGCATCCTCAAACGGGTCACCGGCAAGAGCGCCGCGATCGTCCTCTCGGACGACGCGGGCTCCTCGGACAAGATCGCCAAGTTCGCCGACTCCAATGAGGAATGGCTCGTGGCCGTCCGCATGGTCTCCGAGGGCGTCGACATCCCGCGCCTCGCCGTCGGCGTCTACGCCACGAACGCGCACACGCCGCTGTACTTCGCGCAGGCCATCGGCCGCTTCGTGCGGTCGCGGCGCCCCGGCGAGACCGCGTCGGTGTTCCTGCCGAGCGTCATCCCGCTGCTGAGCCTCGCGGAGAACCTGGAAGCCGACCGCGACCACGTCATCAAGCCCAAGTCCCAGGACGACGAGGACCCCGAGCTCCTCCTCGAGCAGGCGCAGCGGGTCCTCAACGAGGGCACCGAACTCGGCGGCCAGCGCGAGACCCTGGAGTCGAACGCGGAACTCGACCAGGTGATCTTCGACGGCGGCTCGTTCGGGATCCCGGTGGAGGCCGGCAGCGCCGAGGAGCAGGAGTACCTGGGCCTGCCGGGCCTGCTCACCCAGGAGCAGGTACACCTGCTGCTGCAGAAGCGCCAGCGCGAGCAGATGGCGAAGCAGAAGTCGGGGTCCCGCACCGAGACAGTGGAGCGCCCGGCGGCCGAGCCGGCGATGACCAACGCGCAGAAGCGGTTGAAGCTCCGCAAGCAGCTGAACGCGCTGGTGGGCGCCCGCTCGTTCGCCACGAACGAGCCGCACGGCAAGATCCACGCGAAGCTCCGCTCGACCTGCGGCGGACCGCCGAGCGCGCAGGCGACCATCGAGCAGTTGGAGGAGCGGATCGCGGTGATCCGCTCCTGGTGAGCGCGGATCGCGTTGTCCGCCATGTGAACACGTGCCGATACGAAAAGGCCGCCCGCGTCTCGCGGGCGGCCTTTGCACGTCTTCAGCATGTCGGCCAAGGGAATGGAGCAGGGCCCGAGCGGATCTCCGCTCGGGCCCTGCTGCAAGCCTGTTGGGCGCTACTAGTTCTGCGATGCCATGAGGTCGGTGCCGCGCCACTCGAATTCGGGGTCGGCGGTGAAGTCGATGGCGATCGGGACGAGCTTCTCGGCGAACTGGTTCGCGTGGTGGCCGCAGAAGACGAGGTCGCCGCCTTCGGCCAGGGTCACGCGAAGCTTTGCCGCGGCACTGCACCGGTCGCAGCGCTCGCCCGCGATCGGACGTTCCTCCGTCTGGGGCGGGGGCGTCAGGGTGGATGTCATACCAGGTCCTCCGCTGCGTTCGGTCGCTGCGCATCCGCACAGCAATTGCATTCCTATGGTCGGCCTGTTGACCGGCTCGTTCCGTTCAACGCCTGCACTGTACTACCTCTTCCCGACAGTTCCCGACTGAGACTGGGCTCACTTGGCCCCATGCTCGCTCGGTGCCATCGGTTCGACGGTTGCTCCACACCGTAGCCCACGGAACGGCGTTCGACAACCCGGCACGACACGTGAGTACCCACCCGTTCGGGTGATACACAACTGGTCAGAGCCGGTGCAGGGCACTGGTTCGGTTGCGCTCTCGGCGAAATGCGGACGAGCCGGACGGCCCCGGGAGGCTAGTCGAGGTAGTCGCGCAGGACCTGCGAACGCGACGGGTGCCGCAGCTTCGACATGGTCTTCGACTCGATCTGGCGGATGCGCTCACGGGTGACCCCGTAGACCTGGCCGATCTCGTCGAGGGTGCGCGGCTGGCCGTCGGTGAGGCCGAACCGGAGCCGGACGACGCCCGCCTCGCGCTCCGAGAGGGTCTGCAGCACCTGCTGCAGCTGGCCCTGGAGGAGCGAGAAGGAGACCGCGTCGACGGCCACGATGGCCTCGGAGTCCTCGATGAAGTCGCCGAGCTGGCTGTCGCCCTCGTCGCCGATGGTCTGGTCGAGGCTGATCGGCTCGCGTGCGTACTGCTGGATCTCGAGGACCTTCTCCGGGGAGATGTCCATTTCCTTGGCGAGCTCGTCCGGGCTGGGCTCGCGCCCGAGGTCCTGGAGGAGTTCGCGCTGGATGCGGCCGAGCTTGTTGATCACTTCGACCATGTGGACCGGTATGCGGATGGTCCGGGCCTGGTCGGCCATGGCGCGGGTGATCGCCTGCCGGATCCACCAGGTGGCGTACGTGGAGAACTTGTAGCCCTTGGTGTAGTCGAACTTCTCGACGGCGCGGATGAGACCGAGGTTGCCTTCCTGGATGAGGTCCAGGAACGCCATGCCGCGGCCGGTGTAGCGCTTGGCGAGCGAGACGACGAGGCGGAGGTTCGCTTCGAGGAGGTGGTCCTTGGCGCGGTCGCCGTCGCGGACGATCCACTCGAGGTCCCGGCGCATCTGCGTGGGGATCTCCTCGCCGGCCTCGCGCAGGAGCTTGAGGCGCTCGACGGCGTAGAGCCCGGCCTCGATGCGCTTGGCGAGCTCGACTTCTTGGGCCGCGTTGAGGAGCGGCACCTTGCCGATCTGCTTGAGGTAGGCGCGGACCGAGTCGGCCGAGGCGGTCATCTCGGCGTCCTTGCGGGCCTGCTTGAGCGCCTCCGAGTCCTCCTCGTCCCACTCGAAGTCGTCGCCCTCTTCGTCCTCTTCGCCGTCCTTCTTGGACTTCCCGCGGGTGGCGGCCTTCTTGGCGGCCTTCTTGCGGGTCGCCTTCTTGGCGGGCGCGGCGGCGGCGGCTTCGGCGAGCGCGTCGTCGTCGACCGCGGCGAGGTCGGCCTCGTCGGGCTCTTCGCCCTCGGCGGGCTTCTTGGCAGCGGCCTTCTTGGTCGCCTTCTTGGCGACGGCCTTCTTAGCGGTCTTCTTGGCGGCCTTCTTGACCGGGGCCTCGTCCGTTTCTCCAGCGCCGGCTTCAACAGTGGCGGGGGCGGCGGCGGCCTTCTTGGCGGTCTTCTTCACCGTGGCCTTCTTGGCCGTCTTGGCGGTGGTGGTCCGGGAGGAGGTGGCGGTGCGGGCGGCGGGGACGCGCTTGCGCGTGGAGGCCGAGCCGTCCACGACCACGGTGACCTCGGCCTCGGCCAGGGCGCGGAGCACCTTCTTGCCTTCGGCGGGGGAGGCCTGCACCGACTCCAGAACCTGGGCGACCGTCGCGGACGTCAGCTGCCCGTTGCTCTCTCGGGCCAGAGCGAGCAACGAGTCGGTCAGGGAATTGACGTCTGTGCCGGTGGGACGTGCGTCAGTCACGAGCAACCTTCCGAGGCAATGGCGGGCACGGCGCAGCCGGGCTCCATAGCGGGTGAGCGTTGGATATTGGGTCGGCAGCCCAGGTCGGCACAACGACCGGGCAGGCGTGAATTGTAGCGCCGAAATTCGCCTGCGGCCCGTCCGTGGTGCCGTTTCGAGCTGTGTTTCCGCATTTTCAGTGTCAATGTGTCGCAGCACGTGGGGTGTGACGGCGCTCTATTCTACCGTGCAGGTGCCCTCCGGCGCCTCGCCGATGCCGCCCTGCGCGAACGACTGGCGCGCGTCGGAAGCGGAGCGGACCTCGCGGAACTCGGAGCCGAGGACGATCGTGATGGGCTTGTCCCAGTCGAGGTCGAACTCCTCGTGGCCCTGGTAGAAGTACGCGTGCGCGTGGATGCCGGCCGCGTACTGGTCGGGGCCGAAGTACACGAGCGCGGTGCCGTCGTACGGTTCGTCGGCGTCCCCCGTCTCGGTGACGACGAAGCCGCGGTCCTCGAGCTGCGAGGCGGCCTGCTCGGCGAGACCGTCCTGATCGGTGCCGTTGAGGACGACCAGTTCGATGTCGCCGGGCTTGGGGATCGGCGAGGTCTTGATCTCGACGGCCCCCGGCGGGCACTCGTCGCTCGTCGAGGTCTGCGAGTCGTTGCGGATGGCCCACACCGTGATCAGGCCGGCCACCAGTGCCAATGCGCATAGAACCGTCAAAGCGCGGATACGAGCGATACGCACGGCCAGCCTCCCCGAAATCCAAAAAGTGCAAACGAATGTCTGCACTTAGACGAGCCGACGGCCCGCAAACGTTGCCATCCGAAAGGCTATCGTGCGCGGGTCGTCTTCGTGGGCGAGAGGCGGTACACTCGCTGCGCTCGACACAGAAGTGTTTCTCGCCACAATGGGGATGAAAAACCCGGGGGCATCGTGTATAGGAAAGGACTGCACGCGGTAAGGTACGCCGCCTGCAGGGACGGAACCCGCCAGGATTCCGAGCCGGGCCGCTGGTCACCCGAACAATCCAGCGCCGCCCGAAGCGGCGACCCGCCGCGCTCGGTTCCGGAGCCGCAAGAGAAACCAATGGGAGTGGAAAACGATGGCAACCGACTACGACGCCCCGCGCCGCGACAAGGAAGAGACCGCCGGAGCCGACGGCATCGACGCCCTCGCGAAGGGCCGCACCGATCAATCGGGGTCGGTGGACGTCGACGAGGCCGAAGTCGCGGAGAACTTCGAGCTGCCGGGCGCCGACCTGGGCGATGAAGAGCTCTCGGTGAAGGTCCTGCCGATGCAGCAGGACGAGTTCCGATGCTCCAGCTGCTTCCTGGTCCACCACCGCAGCCAGTTCGCCAAGGAGAAGAACGGGCAGCCGATCTGCAAGGACTGCGCGTAAGCGATCGAGCCCTCCACGGCTCGGCGATCGCCGTTCCGGACCGGTGCCCCTCAGAAAGCGCACGGCTCGCAGGATGCCTCCTGCGGGCCGTCTCGCTTGTCCGGGCCCTCAGGCCGCCACGGACTCCCGCGAGGCCGTCAGGGCCGCCTCAAGCCGCTCGGGACGCCTCGACGCGACGATCCAGTACGGGGTCGGGTCGTCGGGGTCGTCCAGGACGATGCGCAGGCCGCGGCCGATCCACGGCCGCTGCACCACGAACGCCAGCGGATGCAGGGCCACGCCCAGGGCGTCGGAGTACTGGAGGCGGTCGAGGACCTGCACCTCGGCGACGGCCGACATGGGCAGCTTCGCGTCGTCCACGTGGAGCCACACGTCTCCATCGGTCTCGGCGACGGCCACGCGCAGGCGGCCGAGCCACCACGCGCCCACGACCACCGCGACCATGACCGCGACGCTCCCGGCCACGCGCCACCAGCGCATGTCCCCGAAGTTCGTCAGCGCCCCGGCGAGCACCGCCACGACGATCACGGCCAGCCAACCCGCCACCGGCAGTCCCATGCGCTCGGCGTACCGTTCCCCGCTCCTCATGTCTGAGACCATAACCCCGCCACATCAGCGCCTTCATGGGCGTGCTTCCGCGAGTGAGAGGAACCCCGACGATGACCGCCGACGTCACGGTCGCCATCCGGCGGCTCGACCCCGACCTGCCGCTGCCCGCCTACGCGCACCCCGGTGACGCGGGCGCGGACCTGTACGCCGCCGAGGGCGTCACGCTCGCCCCCGGGCAGCGGGCGCTCGTCGGCACCGGCGTCGCCGTCGCCATCCCCGACGGGCACGTCGGGTACACGAACCCGCGCTCCGGGCTCGCCCACCGCCTCGGCGTCACCATCGTCAACGCGCCCGGCACGATCGACTCCGGCTACCGCGGTGAGATCAAGATCAACCTCGTGAACCTCGATCCGGAGCGGACCGCCGTCATCGAACGCGGAGACCGTGTCGCACAATTGGTAGTCCAACCGGTTGTGCGAGCCCGTTTCACCGAGGTCGACGACTTCGCGCCGACGCAGCGCGGCGCGAGCGGCCACGGTTCCACCGGCGGGCACCGCCGACTTGCAGAGGAGAGCGAACGTGTTTAAGCGGCGAAAGTCGAAGAAGCAGCGCCCCGCCGAGGGCGCCGTCCTCGACTCCCTGGCCGAGAGCGGGGAGACCATCGAGCACGAGGCCACCGACGGCCCGTTCGACGTCACCGACGCCCCCGACGACGACGTGCGCCGCATCGACCTGGGAGCGATCCGACTCCCCGTTCCCAAGGGCGTGGGCTTCCAGGCCCAGACCGACGCCAAGGGCAACATCAGCCAGGTCCTGCTCACCACCGGCGCCTCCGCGCTCCAGCTGCTCGTGCGCGCCGCGCCGCGCAGCGAGGGCATCTGGGACGAGTTCCGCGGCGAGCTCACCTCGCAGGTCACCGGCCAGGGCGGCCAGGTCGAGGAGGTCGAGGGCCGCTGGGGCACCGAGCTCATCGCCAAGGTCGCCTCCAAGAAGGGCACCAACTCGGTGCGCTTCTGCGGCATCGACGGCCCCCGCTGGTTCGTGCAGGCCACCTTCCAGGGCCAGCGCGCCCTCGACGAGGACGCCGCCCCCGAGCTCGACGAGGCCCTGCGCCTCCTCGTGATCGACCGCGGCTCCGTCGCCATGCCGGTGCGCGAGCCCCTGCCGCTCAAACTCCCGCCGAAGATGGCCGAGGAGGCCGCCGCGCGCATCGCGCAGCGCAAGGCCGAAGGCGGCGACGGCAACCGCGCCATCATCGCGGCCGGCGACACCCCCCGCCCCCAGGTCCGCCGCAAGCCCTCCCCGCGCCCCAAGCGGTAGGGGACGGTGCCCCCCGTCGGCTCGCGCAGCAAAGGCCGGCCGCCCTTCTGGCAGAGCCTGCGAGCGAACTGGACCCGCCTCGCCGTGCCCTCGCAGGAGCTCTTCGCCGACGAGGTCCGCCGCGAGGCGGACGCCGACACGACCCCGATCGAGCGGCTCGAGCCCCGGCAGCTCGCCGTGGTCGCCGGCCGCCTGCGCACCGTCGTGCTCCGCACGGACGGCCGATCGCCTTCTGTGGAGGCCGAACTCTTCGACGGCACCGGTCAGGTCGCATTGGTCTGGATGGGCCGACGGCGTATCGTGGGCCTTGAGGCCGGGACCAGGCTCGTCGCGCGCGGCCGCGTCGCCCAACTGGCCGACGGCCGACTCGCGGTCTACAACCCGATCTACGAGCTCTGCACATCTGCGGCTGGCGAGCGGGCGCCGTGGCGGCCCCTGAGCGACCAGCCGCACGACCTGGAAGGCCCGCATTGAGCACCGAGACGCCGGCCCACAAGACCGACACCGAGCCCGAACAGGCCGAAGACCGGCGAAACGAGGACCCGGACGAGCTCCCGCCGTTCACCGAGCAGCTCTCCCAGCAGCTCGGCGGCGTCAAGGGCGTCGTCGAGGCCGCCGTCCCGATCACCCTGTTCGTGGTGCTCAACCCGCTGCTGCCCGACCAGATGGGGCCGCTCACCGGCCTCCAGTGGTCCATCGTCATCTCGGCGGCGAGCGCCCTCGCGATCGCCGGCTGGCGCGCGGCGCGCAAGGAGTCGATCCGGCACGCGCTCAACGGCCTCTTCGGCATCGCGCTCGGCGCGTTCCTCGCGTGGCGCTCCACGGACGCCCGCAACTTCTACCTGCCGGGCATCATCCAGGGCTCGGTCTACGGCGTGCTGCTCATCGTCTCGGCGCTGGTGCGCCACCCGATCATCGGCTGGATCTACGCCGTGGTCGCCCAGGGCGGCAAGAAGGAATGGCGGCAGAACAAGCCGCTCGTGGACATCCTGAGCCGGATCACGATCCTGTGGGGCGTGGTCTTCATCGTCAAGAACGCGGCCCGCATCTGGCTGTACTACCTGGACTACGACAACGCGCTGGGCCTGGTGACGCTGTTCGGCGGCTGGCCGGTCACGATCGCGTTGACGGCCTTCACGATCTGGGCGGTGCGCCGCCGGATGAAGGCCGTGGACGCCGAATCGCCGGTCTAAAGGGGAGCGGATCCCAAGAGGGACATCGGGAAGGGGGGGGGGGGCGGGGGGCCCCGCCGGGGGGGGGGGGGGGGGCGGCGCGCGAAAAGCCGGCGGCGGGGGGGCGGCGGGGGCCG
>NZ_JAPZVQ010000003.1:396473-419448 GCF_027622945.1 Glycomyces lechevalierae
GCGTCCCCCGGGGGCCCCCCCCCCCCCCCGCCGGGGGGGGGGGGGGGCCCCCGCGCCCCCCCCCCCCCTTCTTGCTAACTCGGGAAGCAGTCGAACTCCGGCGCGCTGGTGAGCGCTCCGGAGACGTTCATCCCGAACTCGACCGAGCCGCTGGTCGCGATGGACGCGTTCCAGGACGCGGGCGCGGCCATCTCGACCCCGCCCATGCTGGAGTGCTCGGCGTTCCAGATGTTGCCGAGGGTCACCCCGCTCGGCCAGGTCCAGTGGACCATCCAGTTGTGCATGGCCTGGCTGCCGGTGTTGGCCACCTTGACGGTGACGGAAGCGCCCGAGCCCCAGCTGTTGACCGTGGCCGTGGCCTCGCAGGCGAACCCGGCCGGGCCGCCCGTGGTGGGCTCGTCCGTGGGGTCCTCGCTGGTCGGTCCGTCGGAGGTGGGCTCCTCGGTGGGCGGGTCGGTCGGCTGGCCGTCGCCGAACCACACGTCCGAGCAGGAGTAGAAGGACTGGTCGAAGTGGCTGGCCTGCCAGATCATGTAGACGATGTGGTGGCCGGTGCGACCGGGTGCGGAGACGTCGATGTCGACGAGGGTGCCGCCGCCGGTCTCGGGCTTGCGGCCCTCGCCCGGGAGGATCTTCGGCGTCTCCTTCACGAGTTCGAGGTCGGCCCAGTCGAGCGCGTCGGTCTGGGCGTCGTACCCCTGCTTCGTGACGTAGATGCGGTAGTAGTCCGCGCCGTGGTTCGCCTGGTCCCAGTTGGTGAACGTGAAGTTCGAGTTCACCTTCGTGGTCTTCCAGGCGCCCGGGTCGTCGAGAGGCGCATACCGGGTGCCGCCCGTCCGACCTCCCGAGCACAGCTGGTTGTCGGGGATGGCGGCCTGGTGGTTGCCGCCGACCTGCTCGCGGTAGAGGCCGTTCCAGTTCCACATGGCGTTGGGGTCGTTCTGCCACGCGGCCCAGCACATGGGGTCCTCTTGGGCCATGGCCGGGTTCTGGAAGTCGGAGCCCCACCGTTCCCAGCAGCTGTAATGCCGCGAGGAGGGGCCGATGGCGGTGCCGTGGCTGGAGGCCGGCTGGACGAACACGACCGCGGCCGTGCCGGCCGCGACGAGCGCGACGATGAGGACGATGACGCCGCGGAGGCCGCGCCGTCGCCGTGCGGGGGAGTCGGCGGGGTGGCCGCCTGATCTGACGAGGTGCAACATGAAAGCGCTCCCAAATGATAGGAACATTGAGAACCTTCAATGTATCTTGCAGTGCTCGCGCCTGTAAAGCCCGAAAGGGACTGGTTTACGAACGGCGCGGGCCGAGGATGACCGAGCGGGTCGCGTCCTCGGCGTCCTCATTGCACACGAACACGAGCTCGTCGCCGGACTCGAGGGTGTCGTCCGCGCTGGGCGCGATGACGCGGCGGCCGCGGATGATCGCCACCATCGCCACGTCGTGCGGCAGCGGCACCTCGCCGACGCGGCTGCCCACATGCGGGGCGTCGAGCGGCAGCGTGATCTCGACCAGGTTCGCCTGCGACTGCCGGAAGCTCAAGAGCCGCACCAGGTCCCCGACGCTCACGGCCTCCTCCACGAGCGCGGCCAGCAGTCGCGGCTTGGAGACCGAGACGTCCACGCCCCACTCCTCGTTGAACAGCCACTCGTTCTCGGCCCGGTTGACGCGCGCGACCACGCGCGGCACCGCGAACTCGGTCTTCGACAGCAGGCTCACCACGAGGTTCACCTTGTCGTCGCCCGTGGCGGCCACGGCCACGTCGCAGCCTTCGAGGTGCGCCTGGCGCAGGTTCTCCAGCTCGCACGCGTCCGCGAGGAGCCATTCGGCCTCCGGGACCCGCTCGGGCCGCATGGAATCGGGGTCGCGCTCGATGAGGAGCACCTGGTGGCCGTTGCCGACCAGCTCCGCGGCGATCGACCGGCCGACGTTCCCGGCCCCGGCGATGGCGACCCTCATGCGGCACCTCCCTGCGGGGCGTCGCCCGCGATCTCGCGGATGCGGGCCTCGTCCCCGTCCGCGACGAGCATGTACACCTGGTCGCCGTCCTGCAGCACCGTGGACGGGGTCGGCAGGGTCGCGCGCCCGAAGCGGGTGACGTACGCGACCCGGTGGCCCGTGGCCTGCTCCAGATGGGACAGCGCCGTGCCGTACCAGGCCTCGTGGCACAGGACCTCGACCATCGACAGGGTCGCGGTCGGGTCCCTCCACAGCGGCTCCTGGTCCTCGGGGAGGAGGTGGCGCAGCAGCCGGTCGGCCGTCCACCGCACCGTCGCCACCGTCGGGATGCCAAGGCGCTCATAGACACTCGCGCGCTGCGGGTCGTAGATGCGGGCGATCACGTTGGGCACGCCGTAGTTCTCGCGGGCGACCCGCGCGGCGATGATGTTCGAGTTGTCGCCCGAGGAGACCGAGACGAACGCGTCCGCGCGCTTGATGCCGGCCTTCGCCAGGACCTCCCGGTCGAAGCCGACGCCGCGCACCGTCGTCTCGTCGAAGTCGGGGCCGAGGCGGCGGAACGCCTTCGGGTTCTGGTCGATGATCCCGATGGTGTGCCCGCGCTCCACCAGGCTCCGCGCCAGGGACGAACCCACACGGCCGCAGCCCATGATCACCACATGCACCCGGCTCCACCCCTTCCACGTCCGATGACGCGACCCTACCGCGCGCCCGGCGGCCCCCGGGCCGGGACGGCCCCACGCCCGGCCCGCCCGGGATTTCGCGTTCGCGAATGCATCAAATCGGACCCGGCGCGCGTCTAGCGTTGCAGGACCCACCTCTTCTCAAAGGAGTCTTCATGATCCGCGACGAGCACCCCCGCGGCCCCTCCCGCCGCACCCTCATCGGCGCCGGTGCCGCCCTCGGCGTCGGGGCCGCCGTGGCCGCGCCGGCCGCGGGCCACGCCGAGACCTCCGGCAAGGACCGCCGCCCCAAGAAGCTCGTGCCGGGCGACCTCGTCGTCATGGCCTCCCCGGGCGGCACGCCCACCCCGGCGGCGATCGAGCGCGGCATCGCGCTCCTCCAGAGCTGGGGCCTGCGCGTCGAGGTCGGCGAGCACGCCTTCGACGAGCTCGGCGGCTACCTCGCCGGGACCGACGACGACCGCCTCGCCGACCTGAACTGGGCCCTCGGCCACCCCGAGGCCAAGGCGTTCCTGGCCTGCCGCGGCGGATACGGCACCACCCGCATCATCGACCGCGCCGACTTCGACGCGCTCGAGGACCACCCGAAGGTCGTCATCGGCTACTCCGACATCACCACGCTGCACCTCGGCATCGCCGCGCAGACGCGCCTGCCGAGCCTGCACTCGCCGATGGGCGCCTGGTCCACCAACAACACCCCGGCCACCGCGGAGGCCCTGCGCGCGGCCCTCATGACCAGCGCACCCGTTGCACTGCAACGCGACCCGCTCCAATCGACCGCGAACGTCTTCGTGGGCGGCAAGGCCTCCGGGAAGCTCATCGGCGGCAACCTCTCCCTGCTCGACGCCGAACCCGAGAACCGCAACTTCCCCTACGCCGAGGACAAGATCATCCTCATCGAAGAGGTCGAGGAAGCCCGCTACCGCGTGGACAACATGCTCACCCGGCTCCTTCGCGCCGGCGCGTTCGACGACGCGGCCGGGATCGTCATCGGCCACTTCACACCCCGCGAGGACGACCCCGTCGAAGCGGGGGAGTGGACGCTGAGCGACGTCATCATGGACCGGCTCGGCGGACTCGGCATCCCGATCCTCGGCGGCGTCAAGATCGGCCACGACCCCGACCCGCGCGTCGTCCCGCTCGGCACGCACGCCGAACTCGACGCCGACGCAGGGACGCTCGTCGTCGAAGCGGTCGTCAAGGACTAGCGCCCGCCCCGACGCGAAGGGCCGGGCCCGAGGGCCCGGCCCTTCGCGGGCGAACACGCCTCGCGTGGGGCCCGACCGGTAAGGTCGGAAGTTGTGACCAGGCCGTTCTCCGTCTTCAAGCGACTGCTCGTGGGCGAGCCGTTCGCCACCGAGCGCCGCCCGCCGTCGCTGGCGCTCGCGAAGCGGTACGCCATCCCCCTCCTCGCGGTCAACCCGATCTCCTCCCTCGCGTACGCCCCCGAACAGGTCTTCCTCGTCCTCGGCGTCGCCGGGACGGCCGCCTACGCGTACTCGGTGTGGACCGGCCTCGCCGTCGCCGCCGTCATGGTCACCGTCATCGCCGCCTACCGGTACACCGTGCAGGCCTACCCGGGCGGCGGCGGGGACTACCGGGTCGTCGCCGCGAACTTCGGGCCCGGCGCGGGCCGCCTCGCCGCCGCCGCGCTCGTCCTCGACTACATCCTCACCGTCGCCGTCTCGGCCTCCGCGGCCGTCGCCGCCCTCGACGTGCTGATCCCCGGCCTCGACCCCTGGCGCGAATGGATCGCCGCCGCAGCGATCATCGCGCTCGCCGCGTTCAACCTGCGCGGCCTGCGCGTCTCCGGCCGCTTCGCCGCCGCCGTCACCGTCGCGTTCGTCACCGGCGTCGCCGCCATGCTCATCGTCGGGTTCCTCCGCGTGGGCACCGGCGACGACCTCGCCGCGGCCTCCGCGGACGCCGCCACCGCCGAGGACCGCGAATGGACCTCTGCGGCCCTGTTCATCTTGTGCGCCAGGGCGATCGCCGCCGGATCGGTGGCCGTCACCGGCATCGAGACGTTCACCACCCGCGTCCGCTTCTTCCGGCCCCCGCGCGGGCGCAACGCCGCCGCCGCGATCACCGCCGTCGGCGGGACCGCCGTCGCGCTCTTCACCGGCCTCGTCGTCCTCGCCTACCTCGTCGGCGCCCAGTCCTCCACGGAGCCCGGCCCCGCCGGGTACCTGCAGCACCCGCTCCTCGGCCAGCTCGCGGCCACCGTCTTCGACGCCTCGCCCGCCGCCGTCACCCCGATCATGCTCGCCACCGCCGGCGTCCTCCTCCTCGCCGCGAACACCGCGTTCGTGGGCTTCCCGCAGCTCGCCTCGATCTTCGCCGAGGACTCGCTCCTGCCCCGCCAGCTCCACAAGCGCGGCGACCGGCTCGTCTACTCCAACGGCATCCTCATCCTCGCCGTCGCCGCCGCGCTCCTCGTCGTCCTCTTCGGCGGCCGCACCTACGAGCTCATGGGCCTGTACATCGTCGGCGTCTTCCTCTCGATGGTCCTGGCGAACGCCGCGATGGTCCGCCACTGGCGGCGCGTCCTCAGCGTCGAACGGGACGCCGCCCGCCGCTCGCGCGCCCGCCGCGCCCGCGGCACGGCCCTGCTCGCCGCGCTGGCGTGCGCGCTGGTGCTGGTGGTCGTGGCGCTCACCGACTACCGGCGCGGCGGCTGGATCGCGGTGCTCATCATCGGCGGCTGCTACCTGCTCATGCGCTTCATCGCGCAGCACTACGCGGCCGTGCGCGACGAGATCGAGCTGCCGCCGGGGCGCCCGCGCCTGCCCGCGCGCAGCCACGCGATCGTGCTCGTCTCGAGCGTCAACCTGCCGCTCATGCGGATGCTCTCGTACGCCAAGGCGACCCGGCCGGACACGATCACGGGCCTCTCGGTGAACGTCGACGCCGCGGCCTCCCGGCAGCTCCTCGCCGAATGGGACCGGCGCGGCATCAAGGTGCCGCTCACCGTGGTCGACTCGCCGTACCGCGAGATCACCGGCCCGATCGTCGACTTCGTGAAGACCCGCCGCCGCGACGCGCCCCGGGACGTCGTCACGGTCTACCTGCCCGAGTACGTGGTCGGCCAGGGCCCGCAGCCGGGGCGGCTCTCGCGCGGGTACTTCCACTGGTCGACGACCCTGCTGCACAACCAGACCACGAAGGCGATCCGCCGCCAGCTCAAGTACGAGCCGGGCGTCATGGTCTGCATCGTGCCGTGGATCCTCGGCGAGAGCACCGAGCCGCCGCCGCTTCGACAGGTCCGTAGATGAAGCACGGCCATCAATGAAGCACAGCCGCGAGTGACGGTCCTTACGCCGAGGCCCGTCCACTGTCGGCGAAAGCCCTGCTGGGCACCGGTACCGGCCGGTAGTACCGCGTGGACGCTCGGCGAAGTCGCGAAACCGCAACCTTCCGGCCCTTGATGCAGAAGGGTTGCCTAACCTAAATTAAGGGAGCCCTAACTCAGCGTCCCCGTCCAGGAGCCCCATGTTCGCGACCTTCCTCGTCGGCCTCCGTGAAGGCCTCGAAGCGGTGCTGGTCGTCAGCATCCTGGTGGCCTTCCTCGTCAAGACCGACCAGCGCCGGTACCTGCCCCACGTGTGGGGCGGCGTCGTCGTCGCGGTCCTGCTCTCGATCGGCGCCGGGGCCGCGCTCCAGTACGGCAGCACGAAGCTCAGCTTCACCGGCCAGGAGCGGTTCGAGGCCATCACCTCCGTGCTCGCCGTCGTCTTCGTGACCTGGATGATCTTCTGGATGCGGGTGGCCGCCAAGCGCATCGCCGGGCACCTGCGCGAGCAGTTGTCCGAGGCGATCGGCATGGGGCCCTTCGCGGTCGTGCTCATCGCATTCCTCGCGGTGGTCCGCGAGGGCCTGGAGACCGCGCTGATCCTCTACGCCATGGCCGACTTCGCGGACGACCCCGCCGCCTCGCTCGGCGCGGCCGGCGGCGGCATCCTCGTCGCCGTCGCGATCGGCTTCGGGCTCTACCACGGCGCGGTCCGCGTCAACCTCACCCGGTTCTTCACCTGGACCGGCGTGCTGCTCATCTTCGTGGCCGCCGGGCTGCTCAAGTACGGCGTGCACGACTTCCAGGAGGCCGGGGACCTGCCGGGCCTCGACCGCACCGCGTTCGACCTCTCCGGGGTGCTCACGCCCGGCACCTGGTACGCCGAGATCCTCTCCGGCATGTTCAACCTGACCCCGACCCCGACGGTCGTCGAGACGGCCGCCTGGGCCGCCTACCTCGTGCCCGTCCTGATCCTCTTCCTGCTGCCCCGCAGGGCCCCCGCGCCCCAGCCCGACCGCACGCCCGCCGCGGCAAGCGAACCGTCCGAATAGGAGAACCATGCGCCACCACCGGATCGCGGCCCTCGCCGCTGCCGCCGCCACGCTCGCCGCGCTCGCGGCCTGCACCGAGGAGCCCGCCGACGACGCCGCCGACGGCGGCCCGATCGAGGTCCTCGCCACGGACGACGCCTGCGACGTCGCCGTGTCCGAGGCCGCGGCCGGCACCGTCACGTTCCAGGTCAAGAACGAGGGCGCCAAGGTCACCGAGTTCTACGTCTACGCCGACGGCAACCGCGTCATGGGCGAGGTCGAGAACATCACCCCGGGCCTCACCCGCGAGCTCGTCGTCGAACTGCCCGCCGCCGAGTACGAGACCGCGTGCAAGCCCGGCATGACCGGCGACGGCATCCGCGCGGCCTTCACCGTCACCGGCGAGGCCGCGAGCCTCAGCGAGGACGAGGCCCTGCAGGCCGCCGTGGCCTCCTACAAGGAGTACGTCGCGAACCAGTCCGCCGCGCTCGTCGAGCAGACCGGCCTGTTCACCGAGGCCGTCAAGGCCGGCGACATCGACGGCGCCAAGGCCCTCTACCCGGTCGCGCGCACCTACTGGGAGCGGATCGAGCCCGTCGCCGAGATCTTCGGCGACCTCGACCCGAAGGTCGACGCCCGCGAGGACGACTTCGCGGCCGGCCCCGCCGACCCGGCGTTCACCGGCTTCCACAAGCTCGAGTACGACCTGTGGATCACCGGCGACGTCTCCGCCTCCGGCCCGATCGCCGACCAGCTCACGGCCGACGTCCAGGAGGTCGTCGCCCGCGCCGAGGCCGAGGAGCTCTCCCCGCTGCAGCTCGCCAACGGCGCCAAGGAACTCCTCGACGAGATCGCCACCTCCAAGATCACCGGCGAGGAGGACCGCTACTCGCACACCGACCTGTGGGACTTCGCCGCGAACCTCGAAGGCTCCGAAGCCGCGATCGCCTCCATGCGCCCCGTCCTCGAGGAGCGCGACCCCGACCTGGTCGCCGCCCTGGACGAGCGGTTCGCCGCCGCCTGGGACGCCCTCGAGGCGCACCGCACCGACGACGGCTGGCGGTTCCACGACGAGCTGACCCAGGAAGAGCTCGGAGCCCTCTCGGACGCGATCAACGCGCTCGGCGAGGAAGTCAGCAAGGTCGCCGCCGTCGTCGCCCAGTAGCGGCGACGTCAACGCAGGCTGTACCGCAGGAAAGGAATGGAAGCGCAGTGAAACGACGCCACGCCATCGGACTCGGGGCCGCCGGCATCGCCGGGGCCGGAGCCGGGCTCGCCGCCTCACGGCTGCTGCCGGAGCCGGCCGCGCACGCCGCCGACCCGGCCGCCGAGGCGATCGAGTTCTACGGCGCCCACCAGGCCGGGATCGTCACTCCGGCCCAGGACCGGCTGCACTTCGCCGCGTTCGACGTCATCACCTCCGACCGCGAGGAGCTCGTCGAACTCCTCAAAGCCTGGACGGCCGCCGCCGCACGCATGTGCGGCGGCGACTACGCCGGGCCCGGCGGCGCGGTCGGCGGCGACGTCTACGCCCCCCCCGCGGCCACCGGCCCGGCCCCCGGCCGGCCCGCCACCCGCCGCCCCCTCACGATCGGCTTCGGCCCCAGCCTGTTCCAGGACGCCGACGGCGCCGACCGTTTCGGCATCGCCGCGAAGCGCCCGGACGCCCTCACCGAGCTCCCCGGGTTCCCGCTCGACGACCTCGACCCGGCGATCTCCGGCGGCGACCTCTGCATCCAGGCGTGCGCCAACGACCCGCAGATCGCTGTGCACGCCGTGCGCAACCTCGCCCGCATCGGCTTCGGCACCGTCTCGATCCGCTGGTCCCAGCTCGGCTTCGGCCGCACCTCCTCGACCTCCCAGGCCCAGGCGACCCCGCGCAACCTCATGGGCTTCAAGGACGGCACCGCCAACCTCAAGGCCGAGGACGGCGACCTCCTCGACGAGCACCTGTGGGTCGGCGACGGCGACGGCGCCGACTGGCTCGCCGGCGGCTCCTACCTCGTCTCCCGCCGCATCCGCATGATGGTGGAGACCTGGGACCGCACCTCCCTCACCGAGCAGGAGGCGATCTTCGGCCGCGACAAGTCCGAGGGCGCGCCCCTCAGCGGCGGCGGCGAGTTCGACGAGCCCGACTTCGACGCCGAACGCGACGGCGCCCCCGCGATCCCCATGAACGCCCACGTCCGGCTCGCCCACCCGAGCAGCAACGACGGGGCCCGCCTCCTGCGGCGCGGCTACTCCTTCGTCGACGGCAGCGACGACCTCGGCCGCCTCGACGCGGGCCTGTTCTTCATCGCCTACCAGCGCGACCCCGCGACCGGGTTCATCCCCGTGCAGCAGGCGCTGGCCAAGAGCGACGTGCTCAACGAGTACATCAAGCACACCTCCTCGGCCCTGTTCGCGTGCCCGCCGGGCGTCGCGGACGGGTCCGACTGGTGGGGCCGGGCCCTCTTCTCCTGAGCCGGGCCGGGCGGCGGCCCCGCCTGCCCCTGTACCCTGGCGTGCGGCCCGGCGGCGCAGACCGCGGCGCGGGCCGCGATCCGACACTGACCAGGGGGATGGGGACGCATGATCGTCACCGTAGAAGACGTCGCCGCCGGAGGCCACTGCGTGGCCCGAGTCGACGGCGAGGTCTACTTCGTGCGCCACGCCCTGCCCGGCGAGACCGTCCGCATCGAGGTGAACGAGCGCAAGAAGCGCTTCGCGTTCGCGGACGCCGTCGAGGTCATCGAGGCCTCGCCCGACCGCGTCGAGCCCCCTTGCCCGTACGCCGGGCCCGGCAAGTGCGGCGGCTGCGACTTCCAGCACGCCAAGCCCGAGGCGCAGCGCCGCCTCAAGGCCCGCGTCCTCACCGACCAGCTCACCCGCATCGGTGGCGTCGACCCCGCGAAGCTCGAGGGCGTCGAGGTCGAGGAGCTGCCGTGGGACGAGGGCGCGCTCGGCTGGCGCACCCGCATGCAGTACGCCGTCGACGACGCGGGCCGTCCGGGCCTGCGCGTCCACAAATCGCACGACCTCGTGCACATCGACCGGTGCGCGATCGCGACCGAGCGCATCCGCGAGTCCGACATCCTCGCCGAGACCTGGGACGGCATGGGCGCCGTGGGCGTCGTCGACTCGAACGACGACGAGCTGGCCGTCTACACGCAGCTTCGCCGCACCGCCCGCCCGCATCACAAGCGCGGTCCCAAACTCGTGCACCAGAACGTCGGGGACGCCGAGTTCGAGATCGGCTTCGACGGCTTCTGGCAGGTCCACCCGGCGGCCGCGCCCGCGTTCCTCGCGTGCGCCCTCGAGTTCCTGAACCCGCAAGAGGGCGAATCGGCCTGGGACCTGTACGCCGGGGCCGGGCTCTTCGCCACCGGGCTCGCCGCCGCCGTGGGCGACACGGGACGCGTGGTGGCCGTTGAGAACGCGCCGTCCTCGCGCACCGCCGCGAACCTCGCCTCGTGGAAGAACGCCGGCGCGATCGAAGGCGACGTCGCCGCCATCGCCCCCGACCTCGGCTCGGTGGACCTCGTCGTCCTCGACCCGCCGCGCAGCGGCGCCGGACCCGAGGTCGTCGTCGCGCTGGGCGAGGCCCGCCCGCGCGCGATCTGCTACATCGCCTGCGACGCAGGCGCCCTCGCGCGCGACGCCAAGGACCTCGCGATCGAAGGCTACGAGCTCACCCGCATCCGCGCCTTCGACGCGTTCCCGATGACGCAGCACTTCGAGACGATCGCCCTGTTCGAACTCGTCGACTACTGACCGGGGACCGCGCAGGAGCGGGTCTTGCGATAATTTTGACTGCCGCAACTGACCGAACTCCTCGGAGCACCGATCGATGACCAACCCTCCCTACGGAACCGGCCCCAACGGGGCCGGTCCGCAGCAGCCGCAGCAGGCCTCGCCGTCCTTCCAGTACCGGCCGCACGACCCTTACGGGACCTTCACGCCCGGAGAGCCGAGCGGGCCGGTGCTCCCGCCCGCGCCCACGTTCTGGCAGCGCTGGGGCGTGCTCCCCATGGAGGGCCGCCCGAAGCAGGTCACGCTGATGCTGCAGGCACTGTGGATCTACCTGGCCGCCGCCGTGCTGCTCACGATCCTGTCGCTGGCGTTCTCGGCCCTGCTCGCCTCGTTCTTCGACTCCGGGCTGGGCATCGTGACGAGCCTCGTCGGCGGCCTGCTCGTCGTGGGCGCCACACTGGCGCTCATCTGGGGCATCGCGCGGGAGCGCCTGGGCCGCTTCGGATTCCAGGACCCCCGCATGGTCTTCTACATCGGACTCGGCTTCCTCGGCCTGGTCTCCCTGTGCGGCTTCGTCGGCGCGTTCAGGGCGCCCTTCGCCGTGGTCC
This sequence comes from Glycomyces lechevalierae, assembly GCF_027622945.1. GTDB lineage: Bacteria > Actinomycetota > Actinomycetes > Mycobacteriales > Micromonosporaceae > Glycomyces > Glycomyces rutgersensis. Next base: position 407,776 of record NZ_JAPZVQ010000003.1, read on the forward strand.
AGCTCCTCGCCGTCCTCTTCGTGCTCGCCATGGTCTACACGAAGCCCGTGGGAGCCTGGCTCCGCGACAACCCTGGCAACCGGTCCAAGAAGGCCCCGGAGGAGCGGCCCGCCGACGACCTCTTCCCCGGCTACCAGCCGCCGCCTCCTCAGTGGAGGGACGCCGCGCCGCAGCCGAACGGGCCCGTGAGCCCGCCGCCCGCGCCCGGCGCGTACCGGCCGCCGACCCAGCAGCCCCCGGGTCCGTCTGCGCCCACGGGCTGGCCGCAGCCGCCGCAGTAGCGAAACCGGTTCAGTCGCAACCGCATCCGCAGCAGTCGCCGTCGCAAGGGCAGCAGTCGCAGCAGTCGCAGTCGCGGCAGCAGCCCTCGCGGCGGCGGCGCGACCACGGCCCCTCGTACTCCTCGCGGCAGCACATCTGGCAGGTGCAGCACAGCACCGTGAACGCGCACAGGCCCGCGAAGAAGTTCCGCGGCTCCGGCCGGTGGTACCGGTAGTCGTCGTCGTAGCGGCTGCGCCGCTCCCGGCGGTGGTCCCGCCGGTAGTCCCGGCGCTCGCGGTAGCCGCGCCGCTCAGCGGTCTGCTGGTGGGTCGAGCACGAGGACCCGAACGTCTTCGTGAACGCATGGCGCGCATACCGGTCCAGCAGCAGGCCCATCATCGTCGCGTCCACGATCACGGCCGAGTCCAAGGCCCGCTTCATGTCCGCCAGCGCGCCCTTCGCCAGCGACCGCGCGTCCTCGATCCCGGAGCCGGTGGCCGCCAACGGGTTCCACGCCCCGCGCTCGGCGTCCTCCTCGAAGTCGTCCGCCGCGTCGAGCAGGTGCGCGAGCCGCCCGAAGGCCGCCCCGGCGGTCCGGAACGCCTCGGTGTTCTCCGGCCGCCCGCCGATGAGCGCCGCGTGCGCGAACAGCTCGGCCGTGGCCGCCTCGGTCGGCGCGGTCACCGCGGTGAGCGGCGTGCCGTGCCCGCAGTCGGCCTCGATCCCGCGCTGGCCCTCGATGACGGCGAAGAGCGGCGCGGTGTCGAGCCCGATCGAGTCGCCGATGGCGGTCGCCTTGGCGCGCAGGCGGTCCGCGGTGAGTCCCGCGATGCCGCGCGCGCCCGGTTTGGCGGCGAACCCGTCGCCGTCCTCCACATGGTCGCGGATCTTGGCCGAGGCGAGCAGCAGCGAGGCGGTCGCGGCGAGGCGGGGGCCGCCTCCGGTGGCGATGCGCTGGCGGCGCATGCCGCGCAGGGCGCAGGGGCCGGCGTTGCGGCTGTCGGCGGCGTCGCCCTGCTGGGCCTCGACGAGCACGGAGAGGGCGAGGGCGTCGTAGTTGGTGGTGAGCCGGGCGAACTGGCCCGCGTCGTCGCGCAGTTCCAGGCAGAGGCCGCAGAAATGCCCCATCCAGCGGGGTTTGAGGTCGTCGGGGGTGCGGGAGGGGCAGGGCGCGAGCATGCCGAACAAGTGGTCTCCTAGCTCTCGACGGGGGACCGGGGCACGCGTGCCGCGGCTGCCGTTGGGGGCGTGTCTCCGCAGATGGTAACGGTGTGCCGCAATGCGGTGGGTACGGCGTCCAGTGCGAGGAATGTCCTTGGCGTGCAACGCGACCGCCGAGCGCGGGCCGGCGGTCGCGGGCGGGAGGCGGGAAGGGTCTTCGAGGCGCTCCGCGAGGGGGGCGGCCCGCAAAGCGCACCAATATATTAGCACTTTCGCATGAATCGGCGGGGGCGTTCGAGGGAAGCGCCCGGCGCCGTGCCGGTGCCGGGCGCGTCCCGTTTACCCGGGTCTCGGACCTATCCGAGCGGTTTGAGGTCGGACGGCATCTCGTCCCACGTGAGGCGCACGTGGGCGAGGGTGCCGAAACCGAGGGTGTCGAACCCGCCGGAGGTGGTGCCGTAGTCCCCGCCGCCGCCTTCGGGGCTGTTGGCGCCCGCGAGCGCGCCGACGTTCGGCATCGCGTAGCCGCGCCGCGAGGTGTAGTGGTGGAAGACCATCTCCCACACCGGCCGGGCCTGGCCGCGCCCGCCCGAGCCCATCACGGTCTGCTCGCTGTACGCGCAGTTCTGGCCGGTGCCCCAGGTGTACTTGGTGAAGGGCAGGTCGTCGTGCCCGGAGTTGTAGCGCGCCACGTACTCCGCGGCCTTGGCGAACGCGTTGTCGTTGGCGGCGTAGAGGTCCACGCCCTGGTTCCAAGCCATCTCCATGATCGTGGACATGAGCCCGATGCCCATGATGGAGTGCCCCTGGTCGCGGCCGGACTCCTGCCACTGGGCGAGGCCGCCGTCGTACACGAACGGGATGGCGTTCCCGATGGAGCCGTTGCCCTCGCCGTTCCAGAAGTAGTCGATCGCCTGGTCGGTGATGGCGGCGTCGTCGCAGACGAGGCCGATGGCGAGCTTGCTGGCGATGTTGCAGAGGTCCCAGTTCGCCCAGTAGTTGGTGATGCAGGCGTCGTTGTGGTTGGTGAGGAAATGGTCGTTCATCGGCAGGAAGACGCTCGTCATCATGTCCTGGAAGCCGCCGAGGTCGAAGCCCGCGACGTCCCTGACGATGTCCGCGGCGCAGCAGAACTGGTAGCCGTAGATGCCCGCGGCCAGGAACCGGTCGGCGTTGCCGGTGACCTCCTGGAGCGTGGACGACCAGGCGTTGAGGATCTGGACGGCCTTGTCGCGGTGTGCGTTGTCGCCGGAGACCTTCCAGCGCAACGCGTTCTGGTACGCGGCGTGGATGTCGTTGTAGAGCTGCGGGTAGTTCTGCCCGTCGCCGCCGCGGATGATCACGGCCGTGGGCCGGGCGGTCCAGGTGGACGCCGAGTGGCCGTTCGCGGTGAGCCGGTTCCAGCCCGCGACCCACGGTTCGGTGCCGGCGGCGACCTTGGCCTTCATGCGGTCGAAGTCCGCCTGCGTGTGGAGGAGGCCGGGGTGGGCGGCCTGCGCGGTGACGTCGTCGGTCCCGCTCTGGGCCGCGGCGACGCCGAGCCCGCCGGCTCCGGCGGCCGCGAGCCCGCCCGCGGCGATCGCGCCCTTGAGCAGCCGCCGCCGCTTCATGTTCGCGCCCTGCGTATTCGGTTGGGTCGTGTCGATGGTGGACATGGTGCTCCTATGCGCCATGCGGTGTGCGATGCCGGGGAATGCCACCGCGGGTCTCGGCGGACGGTGCCGGGGGGACCTCCGCCGTGTGAGTCAGTCTAAAGACGGCATTACCAATCATCAAGACTAAAGCTCATATTTCCAGATTTTCCCAAGTAATCGGACAACTGCCTACTGTTGCACCACAAGGGACGATGAGGGACCGGGCCGCGCCCGGTCCCTCAGCGGGCTCTACGCGACCCGCTTCAGATTCCAGCGCTGCTGCACCGCACCGGAATCGGTCCACTGGATCGCGCCGCCGCCGTCGGCTTCGCCGTTGCCGTTGTCGAGCGCCTTCCCGGAGTGCTGGCACACGAGCTTGACGGCCCCGCCGCCCACGTCCGTGATCCGCCAGCGCTGCGCGGCGACGCCGTTGTCGGTCCACTGCACGACCTTGCCGCCGTCCGTGGTCAGAGAGTAGTTGTCGAGGGCCTTCCCGGAGTGGAGGTTCACGAGCTTGTGGTAGCCGCTCCCGACATCGGTGATGCGCCACCGCTGCGCGTTCCCGCCGTTGTCGGCCCACTGGATCGCCTGGGCGCCTTCGGTGGTCACCGAGCCGTTGTCGAGGACCTTCCCCGAGCGCTCGGCCATGAGCGTGTACACGCCGCCGGAGACGACCGCCGGTGTCGACCGGGTGTGGGCGAGCGTGCCGAAGCCGAGCGTGTCGAACCCGCCGGAGGTGGTGCCGTAGTCCCCGCCGCCGCCCTCGGCGCGCACCAGGGCGGCCATGCGCGCGACGTTCGGCATCCGCAGGCCGCGCCGCACGCTGTAGTGGTGGTAGACCATCTCCCACACCGGCCGGAGCTGCCCGCGCCCGCCGGAGCCCATGACGGTCTGCTCGCTGTAGGCGCAGTTCTGGCCGGTGCCCCACGAGTACTTCGTGAACGGCAGGTCGTCGTAGCCGAGGTTGTACCGGGCGACGTACTCGGCGGCCTTCCCGAACGCGAGGTCGCGCGCGGAGTAGAGGTCGACGCCCTGGTTCCAGGCCATCTCCATGATGGACGACATGAGGCCGATGCCCATGATCGAGTGGCCCTGGTCGCGCCCGGACTCCTGCCACTGGGCGAGGAATCCCGAGTGCACGAACGGGATGGCGTTGTAGATCGAGCCGTTGCCCTCGCCGTTCCAGAAGTAGTCGATCGCCTCGTCGATGATCGCGGTGTCGTCGCAGATGATGCCGATGGCGAGCTTGCTCGCCATGTTGCACAGGTCCCAGTTCGCCCAGTAGTTCGTGATGCACGCGTCGTTGTGGTTGGTGAGGAACGAGTTGTTCATCGGCAGGAAGATGCTCGTCATCATGTCCTGGAACGCGCCCAGGTCGAACCCGGACGCTCCGCGCACCAGATCGGCGGCGCAGCAGAACTGGTAGCCGTAGATCCCCGCGGCCAGGAACCGGTCGGCGTTCCCGCCCACCGACTCCAGTGTGGAGGACCAGCCGTTGAGGATCTCGACGGCCTTGTCGCGGTACGCGGTGTTGCCGGAGACCTTCCAGCGCAGCGCGCACTGGTAGGCGGCGTGGATGTCGTTGTAGAGCTGCGGGTAGTTCTGCCCGTCGCCCCCGCGGATGATGGTGGCCGTGGGCCGGGCGACCCAGGTGGTCTGGGCGTGGCCGTTGGCGATGAGCTTCTCCCAGCCGGAGCGCCACGGCTCCTGGTCGGTGCTCACCTTCGCGTACATGCGGTCGATGTCGGCTTGGGTGTGCAGCATCCCGGGGTGGGTCGCCTGGACGGTGACGTCCTGCGCCTGCGCCGCCGGGAGGCCGGTGCCGAAGGCGGCGAGGCCGCCCGCGGCCACCGCGCCCTGGAAGAGGCGTCGGCGGGGGAGTGGAGGGGTGGTCGATGTCGAGTTGTCTGACATGGTGCTCCGATGCGCCATGCGGTGCGCGATGCCGGGGAATGCCACCGCTACCTGCGGCACCGGCCCGGGGAAGCCGGGTGCCGTATGCCATATTAAACGAAACATCAACGGATATCAATATGAATGAACAGAGGAGAGGCGCGGAACCGGCGTACCGGTCCCGCGCCGAGGCCGCCGCCTGTGGGGGCGGACGGCCCGAAACGCACAGCGCGGACGGCGCTGGAGGTCGGCTGAGTCCTCGTTCCTGCCGCGGGGCACCGGGCCCCGGCGCCCGCCCGCACCCCGCGCGGTCCGCAGGGGTCGGCTTCGCGGGCTAGGCGACCAGGCTCGAGAACTCGTTCTCCGCGAGCCAGGCCGTCACGCCCGCCTGCACGTCGCCGCCGTTCTCCGAGAACACCGTGTTCTCCAGGTCCGCCAACTGCTCGTCGCTCATCGCGAACGTGCCCAGCGCCTCCGCCACATCCTTGAACTCCTCGCTGAAGCCCAGGCGCGCAAGCGTGTTGATGGTCTCGGCCTCGCCCAGCGTGACATCCGGGTCCGCCAGGTTCTTCAGGTCGTACTTCGCGTACGCCCAGTGCGGCTGCCACAGCGTCACCACGATCGGCTCCTCGGCCGCGATCGCGCTGTCCAGCTCGGTGAGCATCGCCGTGGTCGACGAGGTCTCCAGCGTCAGGTCCGTGATGCCGTACGTCGGGATGGTGCTGTTCTGCACCGCCTCGGTCAGGCCCGCGCTGGCCTCGATGCCGACGATCCTGCCGCCGAAGAGGTCCGCCTTCACGTTGAGGTCGGCGAGCGACTCCACATCCACATAGGACGGCACGGCGACGGTGAGCGCGGCGTTCTCGTTCCAGGCGCCCAGCTGCTCGAGCTGGTCGCCGTAGGTGTCCATGTACGTCTGGTGCGTGATCGGCAGCCAGCCGTCGAGGAACACGTCGAGGTCGCCCGAGGAGAGCCCTTCGAACAACGGCCCGACCTCGGTGAACTCCTGGGCCGTCACAGTGTACCCCGAGGCGGTGAGCGCCTGGCGCCACAGCTCGGTGGCGACGACCGCCTCGTCCCAGTTGATGTAGCCGATCTTGATCTCGCCCTCGCCCTTCGGCAGGCCGAAGTCGACGCCTTCCGCCGCGGCCTCGCCGGGCTCTTCTTCCACCGAGCAGCCGGCCAGCACCAGCGGCGTCACGGCGCCGGTCGCGATGGCGCCCTTCATGATCGAACGTCGTTGCATGTTTCCTTCTCTCCGGCGCCGGGGCGTGCGCCTGTGTGCGGGGTGTTCGGGGTTCTAGCGGGCGAGCTTCGCGGCGCGCGCGACCGGGGTGCGGTCGGACAGGCCCTGCGTCACGCGGTCGAGCAGGATCGCGAGGAGGACCACGGCCAGGCCGGCGTTGAAGCCGGCGGCGATGTCCAAGCGGCCCAGGGACCCGGAGATGACCGAGCCGAGGCCGCCGCCGCCCACCAGGCCCGCGATGACCACCATGGACAGTGCGAGCATGATGACCTGGTTGAGCCCGGCCATGATCGTGGGCAGCGCGAGCGGCAGCTTGATGCGCGCGAGGATGCGCCCGGGAGAGGCCCCGAAGGCCTGCCCGGCCTCGACGACCTCGCGGTCCACTTGGCGCAGACCGAGTTCGGTGAGGCGCACGCCCGGCGGCATCGCGAAGATGATCGTGGCGATGATCCCGGGCACCACGCCGACGCTGAACAGCATCACGACGGGAATGAGGTACACGAACGCCGGCAGCGTCTGCATGAAGTCGAGCACCGGCCGCGCGATCGCCGAGACCGCCTTGCTCTCGGCGGCGGCGATCCCGAGCGGGATGGCCAGCAGGATCGCGATCGCGGCCGAGACGAGGACCATCGACAGGGTCTGCATCGTCTGCTCCCAGTACGGGGTCCACGCGACGACGAACATGCCGATGCCGATGCCCACGCCGAGCTTCCAGCCCTTCGCGGCCCACGCGGCCGCGGCGAACAGCAGCACCATGACCCCCGAAGGGAGCCAGAGCAGTCCGTCGGCGAGGTGCAGGTACAGGAACTCGAGCGCGGTGTCGACGGCGTCGAACCCGGTCGCCCAGGCGTCCCTCGCCCAGCGGATGAAGGTCTCCATCCAGTCGCCGAACGGCATGTCGGGCAAGGGTTTCCAGATATAGGTCCAGAACCAGTTGCGGAGGTACTCGATCATGCGGGCTGGCGCTCCTGTTCGATCGCGGGGCCGCTCTCGGCGGCGGGGTCGTGCGACAGCGACTTGATGATCGAGCGGGGCGTGACCACCCCGAGCGGATCGGCGTTGTCGTCCACGACCAGCAAGGGGGCCTTGGAGTTCAGCACGGGCTCGTACAGCTCGTTCACGGGCACGTCCGATTCGACCTTCGGGAACGCGCTCGTGTCGCGGGTCCCGCACGGCTCCATGACGGCCTCGGCGGTGAGGACGCGGGTGCGGTCGACGTCCGCGGTGAACTCGGCGACGTACTCGTCGGCCGGGTGCAGCAGGATGTCCTCGGCGGTGCCGAGCTGCTTGACCTCGCCGTCGCAGATGGCGATCCGGTCGCCGATCCGCATGGCCTCGTTGAGGTCGTGGGTGATGAAGACGATGGTCTTGCCGAGCTTCGCCTGCAGGTCGAGCAGCTGGTCCTGCATCTCCTGGCGGATGAGCGGGTCGAGGGCGCTGAAGGCCTCGTCCATGAGCAGGATCTCGGTGTCCGCGGCGAGCGCGCGGGCGAGGCCGACGCGCTGCTTCATGCCGCCCGAGAGCTGGGCGGGAAGCTTGTCCTCGTGGCCGGCGAGGCCGACGAGCTCGACGGCCTCCCTCGCGCGCTCCAGTCGCTCGGTCTTGTTCAGGCCCTTGATCTCCAGACCGAACGCGACGTTCTCGACGACCGTGCGGTGGGGCAGGAGCGCGAAGTGCTGGAAGACCATGCTGATCTTCTCGCGGCGCAGGCGCCGCAGTTCGCGCTTGGAGAGCGAGCCGAGCTCGACGCCGCCGATGCGGATCGTGCCCGACGTGGGTTTGATGAGCCCGTTGAGCATCCGGATCAGCGTCGACTTGCCGGAGCCGGACAGGCCCATGACGACGAAGATCTCGCCGGGCTCGATCGACCAGTTGTGATCGATCACCGCGGCCGTGACGCTTTTGGCGTTCAACTGGTCGCGCGGGGTGCCGCTCTTGAGCTGGGCGACGGCGCTTCGGGCGCCTTTGCCGAAGACCTTGTACAGGGAATCAACTGCTATCGCTGACATCTCGTCCTTTCGCAGCAGGGGGTTCCGGTGTGGGGGCGGGAACCGGTGAAACACTAGTCAACCTCTGGGTTTTTTCAACCCGAGCAGCGCGTGAGAAGGTCAACACGGGACGTTCGCGCGCCGCGTTTTCGCAGCTCAACGCCTCGAAATGGGATGTCTAATGAAGGCTGGTTCGATTGTCTACAATACGACATTCTGAAGAATTGACGCAAGGCGGAGATCAACTTGAGGCTGATTCGTAACCATTCGATCCGGTTCGCGGCCCTAGAGCCGGGCCGCCTTCGCCCGCGCCGTCATGCCCGCCAGGTCCGCCTCGCTCAGCCCCAGCGCCCGCGCCTTGTCGTACTCGCCGGCGATGTCCGTGCCCATCCGCATCGGCGAATCGGTGCCCAGCACGACCGCCATGCCCGCCTCCAGGAACCGCGGCAGCGGGTGGTCCTCGAGCTTCGCCACCATGCCCAGGATCACCGCGGAGGTCAGGCAGACCTCAACGGTCACACCGCGATCGGCCAGCAGCCGCATGATCCCCGGGTCGCTCGCCGCGCCCACGGCGTGCCCGATCCGCCCGACCTGCTCGATCTCCGCGAGCGACGCCAGGTTCGAGGCGTTGAACGCGCCCGCCGGGACCGTGACGCCCAGCCCGGCCGCGCCCGCCGCCTCGGCCACGATCCGGCCGCGCGTCCAATCCGCCTCGGCCGCATAGGGAACGTAGACGATCTCGACACCCGCGAGGCCCGCCGCCGCCGCGTCCGCGAACGCGTCGCACAGCTCCCGCAGCATCGGGTCCCACAGGTTCATGCTCAGCACCGCGCCCGCGTCGAACCCCGGGTACGCCGCCGCCACGCGTTCGCACGCGGCCGTGAACCGCTCCATGAACTGCGGGTACACCACCGACTCCTGCGGCAGGCGCAGCTCGGTGTAGACCGCGCCGCCGCGCGCGGCCGCGACGAGCGCGTCCTCGAGGATGCCCTCGTAGACCTCCGGCTCCACCGCGTCGAGGTCGAACCGGGGGACGGCCGACATGCGCTGCAGCCGCGCCAACCCGGGAGGGGTCGCGGCCTGCACGTTCTCGCGCCGGTCGGCCCAGTCCACCGGGGAGGAGCTCAACACCTGGTCGAGGCGCGCGGGCCATTCCGTGTTCTGGTGCAGGTCGATGAGGTCCATGTTGGGATGATCACATTTCGATCACGGAGGGGCCCGGCTTTCGCACGGCGTGTCCCTTTCGGGGAGTGACTGCTTTCCGACAGAGGGGCCCGGCGTCCCCCGGTCGGATGAACTTCCAGCGCACCCGGACGAAGATCGAACAGCGCGAATGCCCGTCACGTCCGTGCGTGTGAACGGTGACCGTCCCCTCACCCGGTTCGCCGCGCAGATCACGGGTACCGCTACCCCATGAGACAGGTCCCAGCCGCACTCGCGCAGCTACCGCGCGCACGGCGCCACCGATAGACTTCCCCCTTATGAACTCGCACGACGAACCCGAGATGGGCCCGCTGCTGTCCGGCATCGGCAGGCTGGCCGATTTCAAGTCGCTGGACGAGGACGAGCTCCCCGGGCTCGCCGAGGAGATCCGCGAATTCCTCGTCGGCGCCGTCGCGAGGACGGGCGGCCACATCGGCCCCAACCTCGGCGTCGTCGAGCTGACCATGGCGATCCACCGGGTCTTCGACTCCCCGCACGACCAGATCGTCTTCGACACCGGCCACCAGTCGTACGTCCACAAAGCACTGACCGGCCGCGCCGGTCAGTTCGGCGGGCTGCGCGGGCGCGGAGGCCTCACCGGCTACCCCAGCCAGGCCGAGTCGCCGCACGACCTCGTCGAGAACTCGCACGCCTCGACCTCGCTCTCCTACGCCGACGGGCTCGCGAAGGCCCACGCGCTCAGCGGTTCCGACCGGCACGTCGTGGCCCTCGTGGGCGACGGCGCGCTCACCGGCGGCATGTGCTGGGAGGCGCTCAACAACATCGCCGCCCGCGACGACCTCAAGCTCGTGATCGTCGTCAACGACAACGGCCGCTCCTACGCGCCCACCGTCGGCGGCCTCGCCAAGCGCCTCTCCGGCCTGCGCCTCAACCCGGGCTACGAGCCGGCGCTCAAGAAGATCCAGGAGCTCGTCGAGCGCATCCCCGTGTTCGGCCGCGCCGCCTACCAGGGCCTCCACGCCGCCAAGACCGGCCTCAAAGACGCCCTCGCCCCGCAGGGCATGTTCTCCGACCTCGGCATCAAGTACGTCGGCCCCGTCGACGGCCACAACATCGCCGAGCTCACCGAGGCCCTCGACCGCGCCAAGCGCTTCGGCGGGCCCGTGATCGTCCACGCCCTCACCCAGAAGGGCCAAGGCTGGGCCCCGGCCCGCGCGGACGAGGCCGAGCAGATGCACGCGCCTTCGGCCGCGTTCGACCCGATCACCGGCGAACCGCTCATCGCGTCGAAGCGCCGCTGGACCGGCGTCTTCGCCGATGAGCTGGTGGCCCAGGCGAACCTGCGGCCCGAGGTCGTGGCGATCACCGCCGCGATGCCCGGCCCGACGGGCGTCGACAAGCTCATGAAGCGCCACCCGGAGCGGGTCTTCGACGTCGGCATCGCCGAGCAGCACGCCGTGACCTCCGCCGCCGGGCTCGCCATGAACGGCATGCACCCGGTCGTGGCGGTCTACTCCACGTTCATGAACCGCGCGTTCGACCAGACCGTGCTCGACGTCGCCATGCACAAGCTGCCGGTGACGTTCGTGCTCGACCGCGCCGGCATCACCGGCCCGGACGGGCCGAGCCACTACGGCATCTGGGACACCTCGATCTTCCGGGTCGTGCCGGGCCTGCGCATCGCCGCGCCGCGCGACGCCGCCTCCCTGCGCGAGGAACTCGCCGAGGCGCTCTCGGTCGACGACGGCCCCACGATGCTGCGCTTCCCGACCGGGGCGATCCCCGAGGCGGACATCGAGGCCGTCGAGGTCCACGAAGGACTCGATGTGCTCGTCAAGCACGAGGACGACGAACTGCTCATCGTGGCCTGCGGGTCCTTCGCCACGACCGCCGTCGCGGTCGCGGAACTCCTTGCGGAGCAGGGCATCCGGGCCACCGTCGTGGACCCGCGCTGGATCTCGCCGGTCCCGGACGCGCTCGTCAAGCTCGCGGGGCAGTACCCGCTCGTGGCGACGCTCGAGGACGGCATCCGCACCGGCGGCTTCGGCGACGCGCTCGCCCAGTCGCTGCGCGACTCCGGCGACGAGACGCCGCTGCTCGACTTCGCCGTCGAACGCGGCTGGCACCCGCACGGCACGCGGGCCCAGCTTCTCGCCGATCTCGGCCTGACCCCGGAGGCGATCGCGGAGCGGCTGACCGCCGAGGTCCACCGCCGCGGCGAATCCGAAGAGCACCACCACTAAGCGAAGATGACGGCGCGGGGGGGGGGGGGGGGGGGGGCGGGGCGGCGGGGGGGGGGGGGGTGCGGGGCGCGCGGGCCCGCGGG
>NZ_JAPZVQ010000003.1:419458-485452 GCF_027622945.1 Glycomyces lechevalierae
ACCCCCCCCCCGCCCCACCCACCCCCCCCCCCCCCCCCCCCCCCGCCGCGCCGCCCGCCGCCCCGCCCGCCCCCCCCCCCGCCGCTGCTTGTGTACTCATTCCGGGACCGGCCGCGCCGCTTCATGCGCGATCACGTTCAGGACCGGCCGCGCCGTTTCACTCGCGCTCACTCTTTCGGGCGACACTTCGGCCGCCGGGGCCGGTTCTTGTCGGACCTGGGCGGGACGATGGCGCCACAGTCTCTTCCCCTCTAGTGGTGGGTGGGGGCTAGTGGACGGTAAAAAGCCGCACCGCACCGCACCGCCTCGATTGCGTTGGCGCGGTGCGGTGCGGGCGGCATCGTCTGTCTCGGAGCTCACCGCATGGTCGGCACCGGCTGGACTACCGCATCGTCTTCAGGCTCGCGCGGATGCGGCGGAGGTCGCGGCGGCGCTTCTCGAACGTGGCCCCGGCGCTGATGAGGATCGCGCCGCCGATGGCCGGCGGGATCCAGACGGGGATGTGGTCCCAGAGGAGCGCCAGTTCGTTGATCGTCAAGATCGCCAAGGCGATCGAGCCGAGCACCAGCGGCGCCTGCCAGCGCCGCGCGAGGCCGGTGATGATCACCGCGATCGCGGCGGCGCCCACGCCCACACGGCGCAGCTCGTTGTCGTCCTCGACCGCCAGCAGCAGGCTCGGGGCGATGCCGATGAGGATCGGCAGCGCGAGCGTCGCCCACGACCCGGCCTCCGGCTGCCGCTCGATCCGCCACAGTCCGATGAGGAACACCACGGCCGCGGGCGGCGCGGTGTAGAACTCCAGAGTGCCGACCTCGAGCGCCGCGAGCATCGACCACCAGGCGAGCGAGCCGACGCACAGCGACGCGATCACATAGCCCCACTTGCGGACCGGAGCCATGATCGCCGCCCCGGCGAGCGCGAGCGCGTAGATCCCGAACTGCGCGGCCGGCATGAGCGCGTTGCCGTCGTCGTACGTCCAGTCGAAGAACTCGACGAGTGCGCTGATCACCGTCGTGGCGCCCGCGAGGACGTGCGCGAGGATCGCGGCGAGCACCCGGTCGGGGCGGCTGCGGCGCGGGGCGCCCACGGCGACGACGAGCATCGTCGCGGCGGTCACGGTGAGCCACAGCGGAATCCAGCCCTGGCCCGGGTAGAGCGTCTCGCTCTCGTAGGCGGCCGCTCCGGCGAGCGGCGCCCACACGGCGAGCGCGACCCAGCCCGAGCAGCGGCCGGTGAGCGTCCCCGAGAACAGCGCCGCCGCGAGGCCGATCGCGCCGCAGACCATGAGCGCGATCGTGGGCAACGCGTCGTACCGCATCGGATCCTGGTCCCACAGGAGTACCGCCGAGGACTCGACCGCGAACGTGACGGCGAGCGCCGCCCCGTCGAGCCGGAACGCGCGCGGCAGCAGCACGGAGGCGATCGCGAACGCCACCAGCACGATCGGCACTTCGACGCTGAAGAGGTCCCAGCCGAAGCCGAACAGGTACCCGACGCCGCCGAGGGCGACGAGCGAGGTCATGACGGCCGTGCCGGCGCCGACGAAGTAGGACGCGGTGCGGAACGCGCTGCCGAGCGGGTCGGTGAGGACCGGGGCGAGCAGGCGCGCGGCGAGGAACGCGACGAAGTACGCGGTGAGGTCGGGGGCGTCGAACGCGACGGCGGCGAACACGGCCACCCCGCACAGCCCGGCGATGACGGCCGAGCTGAAACCCCATGCGTCCCTGCGGCTCCGGCCTGCCACGAAGGGAACGAACGTGGCGGCGAGCAGCGTCAGCGAGGGCACGACGAGCTCGGGCGAACCGGATCGGACCGCGAGGACCCACGCGCACAGCACGAGCGATCCTGCGGCGGAACCGGCGATGAGCATGGTGTTCAGCGTGACGCCGAGGCGCTGGGCGAAGCGGACGCCGACGAGGTTGGCGGCGGCGAGAACCGCCACGGCCGCGGCGATCGACGGGACCACCGGGTCGGCGACGCCGAAGGCCGCGCGCAGCCCCGCCGAGCAGGCGGCCACGACGGCGGCGCAGGTGAGGAAGCGTCCGGCCCACAGGTCGGAGGTCGCGAAGTGGCCGGGCAGTCTGGCGGTGACCCAGGCGGCCGCGCCGAGGGCGGCGGCGATGGCGAGCATGAGCACCACGGCGGTGCCGATGCTCGCGGCGGCGGCGTACGCGGCGCCGATGAGCGCGAGCGGCAGCATGACCCAGCCGGTCGCGCTGAGCCGCGCGAACGCCCGGTACACGGCGAGCACGATGAGGACCCCGGCGGTCCAGGCGCCCACGGCCCCGGGCCCGAACTCGGCGCCCGGCGGCCGGTACAGGTAGTACCCGGCGAGCGTGGTGCACCAGAGGGCGAGCGCGGCGAGCGCCGCGAAGGTCTCGGCGGTGGCCCAGAGGCGGAACCGCTTGAGCGTGAACGGGATCGCGAGCAGCAGGAGCGTGACGCCGCCGAGGACGGCGGCCCGGCCGCCGTTGCCCATGTTGCGCCAGGCGACGGCGGTGAAGATGATGAGTGCGGCGGCGACGAGCGCGCCGCCGAGGCTGAGGAGCACGGTCTGGACGGTCTTGGTGCCGACCTCGCCGCGCTCGCGCGGCAGCCCGAAAGCGCCGCCGGGCGGCGTGTGCGGCTGCTGCTGGTACGGGTAGGGCGGCACGCCGGGCGGCTGCACGTTGGGCGCCATGCCGGGCGACGGCATGGCGGGCGCCGGCATCGTCCCGCCGGGCGGGGTGGCGGGCGCGGTCGGCGCGGGGACCCCTTCGGCCGGGGTCAGCGGCGCGGGCGAGGCCTGCTGGGCGGCGCGGGCGTGGCCTTCGGCCTCGGCGAGGTAGCGGGCGGCCACCTGCGTGAGTCCATTGAGCACCTCGATCCGCTCGGCCTCGACGGCCGCGCGGCTCTGCAGCGTGGTGGGCATCGCGGCCAGCACGGCGTCGACCTCGCCGAGCCGTGCGAGCAGCGGTTCGGGACCGCGACCGCACGCCGGACACCGCTCGGCCGTGGAAGGGCTGCCGCAGCGGGGGCAGTTGTACGTGTTCATGTGCACAGTGTGCTGATCCTGTCAACCTGTGATTCGGGCAAAACGGACGCGTTTTGTAGACCTCCCACAACGGGCATTGCTTGAGGGCCCCGCTTCCCTCCGCATTCTTTCAGGATTCCTCTAAACGGTTCGCCCTGCCGTCTGGTTGAATCCTCGATGCCCCACTCCTCAACGACTCTCGAAGGGCGGCAACATGAAGATCGCAGTACTCGGGACCGGCGCCGTCGGCCGCGCGCTGGCCGGCCGCTTCGCCGAACTCGGCCATGAGGTCGCGGTCGGCACGCGCGACCCGGCCGCGACGCTCGCCCGCGGCGGCGACTACGCCGCTTGGGCGGCCGAACGGCCCCAGATCGCCATCGCGTCGTTCGCCGACGCGGCCGCGGACGCGGACCTGGTCGTGAACGCCACCTCCGGCACGCACTCGCTCGCCGCGCTCGATGCCGCGGGCGCGGCGAACCTCGCGGGGAAGGTCCTCCTCGATGTCGCCAACGAGATGACCCCGGCGGACGGCCTGCCGCTGGTGGGCGCGAACGAGACCGACTCGCTCGGCGAGCGGATCCAGCGCGCGTTCCCCGAAACGCGCGTCGTCAAGACCCTCAACACGATGAACTGCGACGTGATGGCCGATCCGGCGCTCGTCGCCGGGGCCGACCACACGGTGTTCGTCTCCGGCGAGGACGCCGAGGCCAAGCGGGTCGCGACCGAGCTGCTGGAGCAGATGGGTCACACGGACGTGCTCGACCTCGGCGGCATCGAGTCCGCGCGGGGCGTGGAGACCGCCCTCGCGTTCTGGCTGCGGGTGCGGCTCGCGGTGGGCCACAACCGCTTCAACTTCAAGATCGCCCGCTAGCAGCACGACGGCGGGCCCCGCGTCACTCGACGCGGGGCCCGTTTTTCCCTTTACCGCATCGCCTTGAGCGAGCGGCCGATCCTGGCGAGGTCGCGGCGGCGCTGCTCGAGCGTCGCCCCGGCGGCGATGAGGACCGCGCCGCCGACCGCCAGCGGCGCCCACTTCGGCACCAGGCTCCACACGAGCGCGATCTCGTTGACCGCCAAGGCGGTGAGCACGATCGCGGCGATGACGAGCGGAGCCTGCCAGCGCCGGTTGGCCGCGAGCAGCAGCACCGCGAGGGCGGCCGCGCCGACGGCGAGGCGCCGCCACGGTTCGCCGTCCGGGCCGAGTGCGAGCGCCAGCGAGGGCCCGAAGCCGAGCGCGAGGGCCGGGGCGAGCGCGGCCCACGAGCCGGTCTCGGGGTTGCGGCGCAGCAGCCAGAGGCCGACGCCGAAGAGCAGCGCGGCGGGCGGGCCGGTGTAGTACTCGACCGTGTCCGCGCCGCTGTAGGCGGTGAGCAGGAGCTGCGCGGCGACGGCGGCCCCGCAGGAGCCGAGGACGTGCCCGACGCGGTACGCCCGGTTCGCGAGGGCGGCGACGGAGAGCGCGGCCGCGTAGGCGAGGAACGCCAAGGGCGCGTACAGGTTCACGCCCTCGAAGAGGCTCGGGGTGGTGAGCCACGCCAGGTGGATCCCGATGGCGGCGTGCGCGCTGACCCGCGCGGCGAGGCGCGCGTTCGCGGCGGCCGGGGGCTTGACGTGGACGGCGGCGAGGAGCGCGGCGGCGCCGACCGCGGCGACCATGAACGCGGCCTCGGCGTCGACGCTGTTCGAGGACCGCTCGTAGGTCGCGGCGAGCGTGGCGGCCGCGATCCACAGGTGCGCGGCGGGCCAGGCGGCGACGCGGCGGATCGGTCCGGGCGAGGTGAAGGCGATGAACAGGACCGCGACGGCGGCGACCGCGAAGGACGCGGCGGGCGCCCAGGGCCGGTCGAGGAGTCCGCCCGCGCCGAGCGCGGCGACCGCGGTGAGGACGGCGAGGTAGTCGCGCCGCCAGCCCTTGCGGACCAGCGTCACCCCGAGGGCGCACGCGGCCGCGACCGCGGGGATCTCCCAATCGAGCGCGTCGATCGGGTCGGCGCCGAACGCGACCGGGAACGCCGTGAGGCTCAAGGCCGTGCACCAGGCGAGGACGACCGTGCCGACGGCGGCGGCCGAGCGCCGCAGCGCCGTGGACAGCGGCGCGGGGAAGATCAGTGCGGCCGCGAGGGCGAGCGCGGTCGCCCCGGCGTAGGCGGTGAGCCCGGAGGCGTCGGTGGTGACGGCGCCGAGCGTGGCGACGGCGGTGACGAGGGTGGCGGCGGTCGCCGTGGGGGCGATCCAGGCGACGTCCTCGTTCTGGTCGGTCCACGAGGCGAACACGATGATCGCGGCGATCGCGAGGGCGAACGCGGGCACGGCGAGGAGCGGTTCGCCGGCCCGGAGCGCCAGGATCCAGGCGGTGACGGTGAGCGCGGCGGCGCTCAGGCCGAGCACGAGGACGGCCGGGCGGGCCGCGCCGGTGCCGTGGGCGTGCGCGTGGGCGAGCAGTACGGCGGCGGCGAGGAGGGTCGCGACGGCGGCCACGGCGGGCAGCAGCGCCGCGTCGAGTCCGAAGGCCGCGCGGAGCCCGGCGAGGAACACGGTGGTGACGCCGGCGGCGAGGAGCACGCGGGCCGACCACTGGTCGGAGGCGGCGTGGCGGGTCGGGGCGGCCTTCACGGTCCAGGCCGCACCGGCGAGCACCGCGCCGATGAGGCCCATGTGCAGGGCGGCTTCGACGGCGTCGCCGAACGCGGCGAAGGCCGCGCCGGTCGCGGCCAGCGGCAGCAGCGCCCAGGCGGGGGCGCTGACCCGGGCGGCGATGCGGTAGAGCGCGGCGGCGACCAGCACGGCCGCGGTCCAGCGGGCGACCGCGACGGCGGTGAGCCCGGTGCCGCTCGGCAGGTACAGGTAGTACCCGGCGAGGGCCGAGCACCACAGCGCGAGCGTCGCCGTGGCGGCGAGGGTCTCGGCCGTCGCCCACAGGCGGAACCGGGTGAGCGCCGGCGGCACGGCGAGCAGCAGGCCGGTGGCCCCGGCGAGGATGGTGAGGCGGCCGCCGTCGCCGAGCTGGCGCCAGGCGACGGCGGTGAAGACGATGATCCCGGCCGTCAGGAGCAGCCCGCCGAGGCACAGCAGGACGATCTGGACGGTCTTGGCGGTGAGCTCGGCGCGCCGTTCCGCGCGGGCGGCGGGCGGGGGCTGAACAGGGGGAGGACCGGGGTAGGGCAGCGGGCGGTCGGCTTCGGGCCGAGGGGTGTCGGTTGCGTTCATACGGACAGTGTCGAAGCCCTGTCAAACCGTGAATGGGACGAATCGGACACGATTTGTGGGGCCTGCACAAGAACGCGCGGTCGCCTTCCGGTCACGGCCCCGATATTTCGTGGATTCCTCTAAACGATTCCTGGGAGGGAAAAGAGGAACGGGACCCCGCTCGCAGCAGCGGGGCCCCGTTCCATCGGGAGGAGGGAAAAGTCCTGCTCGTCCTTAGCTCGCCGCCTCGTAGGCGTCGATGATGTTCCAGGCCAGGTCTTCCCACTGGGCGTAGGCGTCCGGGAAGGCGGAGACCTGCACGGTCTGGGCGGCCTCGGCGATCGACATGCCCTCCCAGCCGTCGACGTCCTTGAGGGTGCCGTAGAACTTGCTCGCGGAGGTCCCGACGTCCATCAGCTCTTCGACGGAGCCCCAGCCCATGGACGGGCGCTGCTGGAAGATGCCGACCGAGTCGTGGTCGGTGTAGGTGACGTCCGAGTCGGTGTAGTCGTAGCTCTCCGGGACGGCGTCGGAGGCGGCGTTGTACATCTGCGCCTCCTGCATCGCGGTGGCGAGGGCGACGGCCCAGCCCTGCTCGTCGAAGCCCAGCTCCTTGCCGGTCTCGATGATGGTGACCGCGTTGGCCTCCTGCTCGTCGTCCAGGTCGTCCACGTCGATGTCGACGGGCCCGGTCGGCTCCTTCTCGGGAGTCGGAGCGGCTGCGGGAGCGGGAGCCGGGGCGGGAGCCTCGGTGGTGGGGGCCGGTGCCGGTGCCGGGGCCGGCGCCGGGGCGGCGGTGGTCGCCGGAGCCTCGGTGGTGGCGGGAGCCTCGGTCGTCTCTGCGGGCGCCTCGGCGGCGACCTCGGTGACGGGCTCCTCGGTGTTGCTGATGGCCCACGCGGCGGTGGCGCCGGTGCCGGTGAAGACGGCGGCTGCGATGCCGACGACGGCGAGACGGCGGACGCGGTGGTGCTCGCCCTCGCTGTTGGAGAAGAATTTGCTCGACCGCTGAGAGATCTCGGCGGCGGCGCTCCGGACCGAGCCGGTCACGCCTTCGATGATCTTGCGAATTTGCACTCGGCAACCGTAGGGGCGACAAAAGCCAGGTCAAAGCCGGTTGGATCAGCGTTTTCCAAAGGCGCCGCGGGGTAACTGGCGAGTAAGTTGCGGTCAAGGCAAATGCCCGGTACCTGCCCTATCGTGGTATGTGTACGAGCACATCCGGGGTGCCCCGGCACCCCCTCCGGACACGGTACGAGCCCCGACTCGGCCGAACGGCTGAGTCGGGGCTCGTCGCAAAGATAATGTGACCGGGCACACCTAAGCGTTTGCCAGGAACGGGGATCCGGACACGGCGGTCGAGATCCCCTCCCTGTCCAGGTACGGCGTGAGCCCGCCCAGCCAGAACGGGAAGCCCGCCCCCATGATCATCGCCAGGTCGATCTGCTTCGCCGACGGCACCACGCCCTCGTCGAGCATGAACCTGACCTCCTCGGCCAGGCCCTTGAGCACCCGCTCCTTGACCTCCTCGGCCGACGACGCCTCGCCGCCCAGCTCGATCAGGCCCTTCGCCTCCTCGGTCAGCCGCCCCTTGCCCTTCGCCGCAGCGTCGAACACCGGGAAGCCCGCCTCGGCCATGCGCCGCAGGTTCTGCGACGCCGGGAACCGCGGCCCCAGGTCCTCGTTCAGGTGCTGGCACAGGTGCCAGGCCACCTGCAGGCCCACGAGCTCCAGCAGCGCGAACGGCCGCATCGGCAGCCCCAGCTCGTCGAGCGCCACATCGGCGACCTCGATCGGGGTGCCCGCGTCCACCGCGCCCGTGACCTCCGCGAGCATCCGCCCGAGCAGCCGGTTCACGATGAACGCCGGCCGGTCGGCCGAGCCCACCGCGGTCTTCTTCAGCTTCTTCGCCACCGCGTACGCCGTCGCCAGCGTCGCGTCGTCGGTCTTGTCGGTCGCGATGACCTCCACCAGCGGCATCACCGCCACCGGGTTGAAGAAGTGCATCCCGACCAGGCGCTCGGGGTGCGCGAGCTTCGCGCCCATCGCCGTCACCGAGAGCCCCGAGGTGTTCGTGACCAGCAGGCACTCCTCCGAGACGATCGGCTCGATCTCGGCGAACACCGCCTGCTTGACGCCCAGCTCCTCGAAGACCGCCTCGATCACCAGGTCGCAGTCGGCGTACACGGACTTGTCCGCGCTGGCCGACACGAGCGCGCGGAGCTTCGCGGCCTTGAGCCGCGACGTGCGGCCCTTGGCCTCGAGCTTGTCGATCTCGGCCCGCACGTACGCCAGGCCTTTCTGGGCCCGCTCCTCGTCCAGGTCCGTCATCACGACGGGCACCTCCAGGCGGCGCGCGAACATGAGCGCGATCTGCCCGGCCATGAGCCCGGCCCCGACCACGCCGACCTTGCCGATCTCCTTGGCCAGCCCCGGGCTCGGCGCGCCCTCGGGGCGCTTGCCCAGGGCCCGGACCAGGTTGAACGCGTAGATGCTGGACTGGAACTGCGGCCCGGCCTCCAGGTCCGCCAGCGCCTCGTCCTCGGCGAGCGAGCCCTCCTCGAACGTGGCGGTCTGCGCGAGCTCGAGCAGGTCGAGCGCCCGCACGGCCGCGGCGGAGGCGTTGTGGACCTTCTCGTCCACGAGCTGCCGCGCCCCGGCGATGACCGCGGGCCACACGGACCGGTCGACCTCGGGGCGCTCCACGGCGGTCTCGCCGGTGGCGACCTTGACGGCCCACTCGAGCGATTCCTCCAGGAAGTCCGCGCCCTCGAACTCGGCGTCGGCGATGCCCATCGGCACGAGGTCCGTGCCGCGCAGCATCTTGTTCTGGTTCAACGGGTTCCCGACGATGACCTGCGCGGCCTTCTCGACCCCGATGAGGTTCGGCAGGATCTGCGAGCCGCCCCAGCCGGGGATGAGCCCGATCGAGACCTCGGGCAGGCCCAGGCCGTTCGCGCTGGTGCTCACGGTGCGGTAGTGGCAGTGCAGCGCGAGTTCGAAGCCGCCGCCGAGGGCCACGCCGTTGACGAACGCGAACGTGGGGACCGTGGAGTCCTTGAGTCGCTTGTAGAGCGCGTGCCCGGCCTGCGCGAGGGCGAGGCCCTGCTCGCGGGATTCGAGGCTCGGCATGAGCTTGATGTCCGCCCCGGCCAGGAAGATGAACGGCTTCCCGGTCACGGCGATCAGCTTGAGGTCCTCTTGGGACTCGACCTCGTCCAGTGCGCGCCAGAGGTTCTTGAGCCCGCCGGGCCCGAAGGAGCTGGGCTTGGTGTGGTCGTAGCCGTTGTCGAGGGTGATGAGCGCGGCCTTGCCGCCGAGCCCGCGCGGTTCCAGGTACCGCACGTGGGCCTCGGTGACGACCTCTTCCTCGAAATCGGGAAGGTCGAGCGGTGTCGCATACGGAGTCGCGGACATTACTTGGCCCCCTTGAAGTTCGGGTTCTCCCAGATGACCGTGCCGCCCTGGCCGAGGCCGACGCACATGGTGGTGATGCCGTAGCGCACCTCGGGGTGCACGGCGAACTCGCGGGCGAGCTGCGTCATGAGGCGCACGCCGGAGGAGGCCAGCGGGTGGCCCACGGCGATCGCGCCGCCCCACGGGTTGACGCGCGGGTCGTCGTCGGCGATCTTGAAGTGGTCCAGGAACGCGAGCACCTGGACGGCGAAGGCCTCGTTGATCTCGAACAGGCCGATGTCCTCGATGGACAGTCCGGCGCGGGCGAGGGCCTTCTCGGTGGCGGGGATCGGGCCCGAGCCCATGGTCTCGGGGTCCACGCCGGCGAAGGCGTAGCCCACCATCTTCATGGCGACGGGCAGCCCCAGCTCGGCGGCGGTCTCGGCGTCGGCCAGGAGGCACGCGGTGGCGCCGTCGGTGAGCGGCGCGGCGGTGCCGGCGGTGACGCGGCCGTGCGGGCGGAACGGCGTCCGCAGGTTCGCGAGGCCTTCCAGGGTGGTCCCGGGGCGCGGCAGCTCGTCGGCCGTGGCGACGGTCCAGCCGTCGTCGGTCGAGCGCGCGGCCATCGTGGTGACGTCCGCGCTCAGCCGCTCGACGGCGGCGGCGTAGCGCTGCTGCGTGCCCACGGCGTAGGCGTCGGCCCGCGCCTTGGTGATGTGCGGGTAGAGGTCGTGCAGGTTCTCGGCCGTGTTGCCCATGTTGAGCGCCTCGGGGTCGACCAGCTTCTCGGCGATGATGCGCGGGTTGGGGTCCACGCCCTCGCCCATCGGGTGGTTCGACATCGACTCGACGCCGCCGGCGATGGCGATGTCGTACTGGCGGGCGGCGATCGCGGACGACACGCTGGTCACCGCCGTCATCGCGCCCGCGCACATGCGGTCGATCGAGTAGCCGGGGACGGACTTCGGCAGCCCGGCCAGGAGAGCGGCCGTGCGGCCGAGCGTGAGGCCCTGGTCGCCGATCTGCGTGGTGGCCGCGAGGGCCACTTCGTCGACCCGCTCAGGCGGCAGCCCCGGGTTGCGGCGCAGCAGCGACCTGATGCAGCGGATGATCATGTCGTCGGCGCGGGTCTCTTCGAAGAGTTTCCCCGCCTTGCCGAACGGGGTCCGTACCCCGTCGACGAAGACGACATCGCGGATGGTGTCGTTCACGCCAGCCCCTCCTTTGGGTATGCAGCGTCGTTGAGAGTGCAACGTCACAACGAATGTTACCCGCAAGTAAGTTCGAAGTCACGGCCCGCCCCGGGCGAGCCTCCCGATGCTTTCACGAACGCGCGTCCCGGCACGTCATAACGAGGGTGCGCCTGGCGGCCGAACCCGTCGGAGTCCCGCCGCTGCGACTGCCGAAGGATCAGGCTTCGAGGGCCTTCGCGAGGCCGTCGGCCAGGAGGCCGATCTGCCATTCGCGGGCGCCGGCCTCGGCGAGGACCGTGCGGACGTGCTGCTCGCCGACCTTCTTCGGAGGCTCCCAGGCGAGGCCGCGCACCAGCGCGGGCGCGATGAGGTTCTCGGGCGGGAGGTTGTGCCGCTCGGCGGTCTCGGTGACGACCTCGCGGGCGGCGGCGAGGCGTTCGGCGGCGACCGGGTCGCGGTCGGCCCAGCGGTGCGTCGCGGGCGGGCCGTCCTGGGGCGGGGTGGTCGACGGCAGCTCGTCGTTCGGCACGGTCCGCGCGTCTGCGAGGGCCGCCAGCCACAGCCGCGCGTTGGTGCGGCCGCCGCGCCGCCGGAACCCCGGCAGGCTCATCAGCTCCGCGAAGTCGGTCGGGTCGGCGGTCGCCGCCTCCACGATCGCCGCGTCCGGCAGGACCTTCCCGGGCGCGCGGTCGAGCTTGCGCGCCAGGTTGTCCCGGGCCTCCCACACCGCGCGCACGCGGCCGAGGGCCCGCGCGCCGCGCACCTTGTGGATGCCGCTGGTGCGCCGCCACGGCTCCTTGCGGGGCTTCGGCGGGCCGGCGAGGCGCACGTGCTCGAACTCGGCCTCGGCCCATTCGGTCTTGCCCTGCTTGGCGAGCTCGGCAGCGAGCTTCCCGCGCAGCTCGGTGAGGAGTTCCACGTCGAGCGCGGCGTACACGAGCCAGTCGTGGGGGAGCGGGCGCGAGGACCAGTCGGCCGCCGAATGCTGCTTCTCGAGGCGGAAGCCGAGCAGCTGCTCGGTGATCGAGGCCAGCCCGACCTTCTCGAAGTTGCACAGCCGCGCCGCGAGCTCGGTGTCGAACAGGCGCGTGGGCCGCAGCTCGAGCTCTTCCAGGCACGGGAGGTCCTGGCTGGCGGCGTGCAGGATCCACTCGGGGCCGGTGAGGGCGCGGCGCAGCGGCGAGAGGTCCTCGATCGGGATGGGGTCGACGAGGACGGAGCCGGCGCCGGCGCGGCGGAGCTGGATGAGGTAGGCGCGACCCGAGTAGCGGAAACCGGAGGCGCGCTCGGTGTCGATGGCGATGGGACCGGACCCCGCCTCGAGACGTGCGGCGGCCTCGGCCAGTTCGGCGGAGGTCTGGATGAGCGGCGGCATGCCTTCGCGCGGCTCGGTGAGGAGTTCGGCTTCGGGCTCGGGCTGGGGATCGGTCACCTGTTCACCGTACGGCCAGGTAACCTGCGCGCGCTACTGCCCCGCCGCGCTGGAGACCGATTTCCACCCGATAGTGGCTCAATCACCCTATTTGACCTCCATGATGGACGGCCAGGTGAGGGGTCGTCCGCCACAGTCGCAGCGGGAGTGCGGGGCACATCGCAGCCGCGGGGGCGCGCGGTGCGACCGCACGGACGCGGGCCACACCGCACTCGCCGCTGCGGGCGGTCGTGCGATCGGCGTGAAAGGATTGGACCGTGTCCAACGAAGCAGCGGTTTCCACAGCGTCCCCGTTCCTCGCGGCCTGCCGCGGTGAGACCCCGAGCCGGACCCCCGTCTGGTTCATGCGCCAGGCCGGGCGCTCGCTGCCCGAGTACAAGGAGGCCCGCAAGGGCACCACGATGCTCGAGGCCTGCAGCACCCCCGAGCTGGTCGCCGAGATCACGATGCAGCCGGTGCGCCGCTACGGCGTGGACGCCGCGATCTTCTTCTCGGACATCGTCGTACCGCTCGCCGCCATCGGCGTCGACGTCAAGATCGTCCCCGGCGTCGGCCCCGTCGTCGCCGAGCCCTTCCGCACCGAGGCCGACGTCAAGCGCCTGCGGAACCTCGACCCGTGCGACGTCCCCTACATCACCGAGGCCATCGGGCTGCTCGTCAAGGAGCTCGGCGACACGCCGCTCATCGGCTTCGCCGGCGCCCCCTTCACCCTCGCGTCCTACCTCGTCGAGGGCGGCCCCAGCCGGGACCACGCCAAGACCAAGGCGCTCATGAAGTCCCAGCCCGAGGTCTGGCACGGCATCGCCTCCCGCCTCGCCGCGATCTGCGGCGAGTTCCTCCGCGTCCAGGTCGAGGCCGGCGCGCAGGCCGTGCAGCTCTTCGACTCCTGGGCCGGCGCGCTCTCCGAGGCCGACTACCGCAGGTTCGCCCTGCCGCACTCCACCGCCGCGCTCGCGGGCGTCGCGAACTCCGTGCCGCGCATCCACTTCGGCGTCGGCACCGGGCACCTGCTCGAGGCGATGACCGAGACCGGCGCCGAAGTCAGCGGCGTCGACTTCCGCATCCCCTTGGACCAGGCCGCGAAGCGCCTGCCGGACAAGGTCCTCCAGGGCAACCTCGACCCGGCCCTGATCCTCGCCGACGACGACGCGCTCATCGCCGAGACCGACGCGGTGCTCGAAGCCGCCGAGGCCGCCAAGGGCCACGTCTTCAACCTCGGCCACGGCGTCCTGCCCGAGTCCGACCCGGCCAAGCTCAAGCTCGTCGTCGACCATGTTCATGAGCGGACCAGCCGCGAGGCCACCGCCCGATGAGCCCGATGACCCCCGCCCGCGTCACCGGCACCCCCGGCCGCACGCGGGTCCTCATCGTCGGCGGCGGCATCACCGGCCTCGCCGCCGCGCACCGCCTGCGCGAACACCTCGGCCCCGACGCCGAGATCATCGTCGCCGAGCAGGCCATGCGCCTCGGCGGCAAGATCCACACCGTCGACTTCGCCGGCCGCCCCGTCGAGACCGGCGCCGAATCGCTCCTGGCCGCCCGGCCCGAGGCGATCGACCTCGCCGAGGCCGTGGGCCTCGGCGACGCCATCGTGTATCCCTCCGCGGCCAAGCCCGCCCTGAGCCTCGGCGGCGAACTCCTCGACTTCCCCGCCGGGCACATGATGGGCATCCCCGGCGACCCCGCCGACGTCGCGGCCATCGCGAACGCCAAGGAGCGCCCCGACAACGGCCTCCCGATCCTCGAGCCCGGCGCGGACATGTCCGTCGGCGCGCTCGTCCGCTCGCGCCTCGGCGACGAGGTCCTCGACCGGCTCGTCGCCCCGATGCTCGGCGGCGTCTACGCCGGCGACGTCGACCGCCTCTCCGTGCGCGCCGTCATGCCGCAGCTCGCCTCCGCTCTCGAACGCCATGCGCGCCTGACGGACGCGGTCAACGAGATCAAGCGCCCGCCGAGCGACGGGCCCCGCAAGCCCGTGTTCGCGACCGTGGACGGCGGCCTCGAACGCCTCGTCACCGCCACCTCCGCCTCGGCCCGCGCCGAGATCCGCCTCGGCATGACCGTGCGCGAACTCCGCCAGACCCCCTACGGCTGGGAGGTCATCGCCGGGCCCGTGCCCGACCCCATCAAGATCACCGCGGACGCCGTCATCCTCGCCGTCCCCGCCAAGCCCGCCGCCGAGCTCCTGCGCGGCGTCGAACCCCAGGCCGCCGCCGCCCTCTCGGGCGTCGCCTACGCCTCGGTCGCCTTGGCCGCCTTCGCGTTCGACCAGATCGACCTGCCCGAGCGCTCCGGCTTCCTCACCCCCGCCTCCGAAGGCAAGACCGTCAAGGCCGCCACCTTCGCCAGCAAGAAATGGCCGCACCTCGGCCGCCGCTTCCAGATCGTGCGCGTCTCCATGGGCCGCCTCGGCGAAGAGGCCCTGCTCCAGTACGACGACACCACCCTCGCCAAGACCGCCCTCCGCGAACTCGGCGAACACCTCGGGCAGCGCCTGCCCGAACCCGTCGAGCAGCGCATCGACCGCTGGGGCGGCGCCCTCCCGCAGTACTCGCCCGGCCACGGCGCCCGCATCGCCGCCGCCCGCGAGGCCCTCGCCGCGCACCCCAACATCGCCATCGCCGGCGCTGCGGTCGACGGCGTCGGCATCGCGGCGTGCATCGCCTCCGGCCAGCAGGCGGCCGATACGATCGCGGCCTCGGTGGAGCCCGCGCGCCGGGAACAGTAATCGGACTCGAACCAGAAGGGCCGCAACGTGGCTGAACACCAGGGGAACAACCCGAACGCGCAGCGCATCAAGGAGCTCAACGACACCATCCGCTACACGCTGTGGTCGGTGTTCCGCGTCCAGGAGCCCATGCCCTCGATCCGCCAGGACCTCGCCAGCGACATGGAGGCGTTCTTCGCGAAGCACTGCAGCGACGCGGGCGTCACCGTGCGCGGCACCTACGACCTCACCGGCATGCGCGCCGACGCCGACCTCATGGTCTGGTGGCACGCCGAATCCTCGGACCAGCTCCAGAAGGCCTACTCGGACTTCCGCCGCTCCGCCCTCGGCCGCCACCTCGCCCCGGTCTGGTCCAACATGGCCCTGCACCGCCCCGCCGAGTTCAACCGCAGCCACCTCCCCGCGTTCCTCACCGAGGACCCGAAGGGCTACGTCTCCGTCTACCCGTTCGTGCGGTCCTACGACTGGTACCTCCTCCCCGACGAGGAGCGCCGCGACCTGCTGCGCGAGCACGGCCAGATGGCCCGCGACTACCCGGACGTCCGCGCCAACACCGTCCCCGCCTTCTCCCTCGGCGACTACGAGTGGATCCTCGCCTTCGAGGCCGACGAGCTCCACCGCATCGTCGACCTCATGCGCGAACTGCGCGCCTCCCGCGCGAGACTGTATGTGCGCGAAGAGATCCCGTTCTACACCGGCAAGCGCCGCAGCATCACCGACATCATCAACGACCTGCCGTAGGGTCTGGGCATGGACCCGACCAACCAGCACAACCTCGACGGCGTCTACCCGGCGTTCGTGACCATCAACGTCGTCGCGGTCATCGTGGTCGTCGCCGCGCTGGCCTACGCCGTGCTCCTGGTGATGGCCGCGCTCGGCCTCACCTCCTTCTCCGTGTTCGAGCGCTTCCGCAAGAAGCGGCCGGAGGAGGTCGAAGAGGGCGGCATCGATGACCTCTTCTGACCTGCTCTCGGCGCTGGCGCTCATCGCGGTGGCGGTGCTGATGGCCGAGTCGGTGCGGCAGCTCCGCCGCCGCTGGCTGCTCGTCAAGGTCGAGGGCGTCTCGATGGTCCCGGCGCTGCGCGACGGCGAGGAAGTGCTCGCCAAGCGCACGCGCCGGATCAAGACCGGGGATATCGTGGTCGCGGCCGCGCCCGATCCGCAGCTCGGCTGGGCCGAGGCCAAGCGCGCGCCCTCGGCGAGGCTTGCGGGCCGTGAATCGGCGCCGTCGCCCTGGTGGGTGAAACGCGTCGCAGCCGGACCGGGCGAGCCTATGCCCGGCTCCGGCGAGCCCGTCCCGCCCGGCCACTACTTCCTCCTCTCGGACAACCCGGCGGGGGAGGACTCGCGCCGGCACGGGCCGTGCCCTGGGAACCTGATCGTCGGTTCAGTCATCCGCTCGTTCTGACCCGCGCCCACCTGCGGCTGCCTTAGGGAGTCCTAAGTTCCGGGCGATTCTTCCCGGCATTCGGGACGTGGCAGACTTGTTGCATGCCAGCGCTACGTTCACGAACTTCCACACACGGCCGCCAGATGGCGGGCGCTCGCGCGCTCTGGCGCGCAACGGGCATGACCGACTCCGATTTCGGCAAGCCGATCGTGGCCATCGCCAACTCGTACACGCAGTTCGTCCCGGGACACGTGCACCTCAAGAACATGGGCGACATCGTCGCCGAGGCCATCGCCGAGGCCGGGGGCGTGTCCAAGGAGTTCCACACGATCGCCGTCGACGACGGCATCGCCATGGGCCACGGCGGCATGCTCTACTCGCTGCCCAGCCGCGAGATCATCGCCGACTCCGTCGAGTACATGGTCAACGCGCACTGCGCGGACGCGCTCGTCTGCATCTCCAACTGCGACAAGATCACCCCCGGCATGCTCATGGCCGCGCTGCGCCTGAACATCCCGGTCGTGTTCGTCTCCGGCGGCCCGATGGAGGCCGGCAAGACCGTCGACAAGGACGGCATCGTCGTCCAGAAGCTCGACCTCGTCGACCCGATGGTCGCGGCCGCGAACGACGACGTCTCCGACGCGCAGCTGCGCCAGATGGAGCTCGACGCGTGCCCGACCTGCGGTTCCTGTTCGGGCATGTTCACCGCGAACTCCATGAACTGCCTCACCGAGGCCATGGGCCTGTCCCTGCCGGGCAACGGCTCGACCCTCGCCACGCACACGTCCCGCCGGGCCCTGTTCGAGGAGGCCGGGCGCACGGTCATGGACCTGGCCCGCCGCTACTACGAGCAGGACGACGAGTCGGTCCTGCCGCGCAGCATCGCCACCCGCGGCGCGTTCGAGAACGCGATGGCGATGGACGTCGCCATGGGCGGCTCCACGAACACGATCCTGCACCTGCTTGCCGCCGCCCGCGAGGCCGAGCTGGACTTCCAGGTCTCCGACATCGACGCGATCTCGCGCCGCGTCGCGTGCCTGGCGAAGGTCGCCCCGAACTCGCCGAAGTTCCACATGGAGGACTTCCACCGCGCCGGCGGCATCCCCGCGATCATGGGCGAGCTGCGCCGCGGCGGGCTCCTCCACGAGGACGTCGGCTCCGTGCACTCCGCGTCGCTGGCCGAATGGCTGGCCAAGTGGGACATCCGCTCCGAGGCCCCGGCCCGGGAGGCGATCGAGCTCTTCCACGCCGCGCCCGGCAACGTGCGCACCACGCAGGCGTTCTCGACCGCGAACCGCTGGAAGACCCTCGACACGGACGCTGAAGAAGGCTGCATCCGCTCCGTCGAGCACGCCTACACCAAGGACGGCGGCCTGGCCGTGCTGTTCGGCAACCTCGCCGTGGACGGCTGCGTCGTCAAGACCGCGGGCGTGCCCGAGGAGAACTGGACCTTCACCGGTCCGGCGCACGTCTTCGAGTCGCAGGACGACGCGGTGCAGGGCATCCTCGACAAGTCCGTGAAGGAGGGCGAGGTCGTCGTCATCCGCTACGAGGGCCCCAAGGGCGGCCCCGGCATGCAGGAGATGCTCTACCCGACCTCGTTCCTGAAGGGCCGCGGCCTGGGGCGCAAGTGCGCGCTCATCACCGACGGCCGCTTCTCGGGCGGCACCTCCGGCCTCTCGATCGGGCACGTGAGCCCCGAGGCGGCCGGCGAGGGCCTGATCGCCCTGGTCGAGGACGGCGACATCATCGAGATCGACATCCCGGCCCGCAGGCTGGAGCTGCGGGTCGACGACGCCGTGCTCGCCGAACGCCGTGTGGCCCAGGAGAAGCGCGAGCAGCCTTACACGCCGGTGAACCGCGACCGGTACGTCTCCCGCGCCCTGCAGGCGTACGCCGCGATGGCCACTCCGGCCAGCGACGGCGCGGTCCGCAAGGTCAACTAGCGCGACGAAGCGACGGCGGGGTCCTCTCGAGGGCCCCGCCGTTGGCGCGTCCCGGGCACAATGAACAGCGCCCGAACCCCCTCGAACCCCGGAGTGTGCCCGATGGCGCGTGTGAGCCAGTGGAACTGGTCGGACTTCACGCAGGAATGGTCGCAGACCCAGGCGATCAACGACCTCGACGACGAGCTGGCGGCCGAGCGGGCGGCGCGCCGCCGCCAGATGGAGGACGCCCGGAACCGCTTCGAGCAGGACCTCGAGCAGGTCGACTCGAAGCTCGACTCGGTGTCCGGGCGGATCGAGGCGTTGCTCGCCTGGACCGAGCTGCGCTTCCAGCTCATCGAGTTCGACGAGTACCAGGCGCGCAAGGAGATCCGCAATACCGTGCGGGCCCTCGCCGAGGGCCGTGTGCCCCTCCTGCGCGGCTTCGAGGACGTGCCCGGGTACTGGCTGCCCTCCGCCGCGGCCGCGGTCCTGCCGCTGGTCGTGCGCGATCGCGTACCGACGCAGCGGACCGGCCGTCCGTTCGCCGACCTCAAGACCGGCCTCGAGACCGCGCGCGAGCGCGACGCGGTGCGCACCGAGCTGTTCAGCCTCGCGGTCGGCCGCTGCTTCGGCCAGCCCGCGTTCATCGACGCGGCCGCGCTGCGCCTCCTCGCCGAACCCGCCGACCTCGGCGTCGCGGAACCGGGACAGGTCGCCCGGGGCTGGCGCACGCTGTGGGAGCAGGCGGCGCTCGGGGCCTTCGGGCCCGGCCCGAAAGAGCAGATCGCCGCGCTGCTGCGCGAACGCTTCGACCCCGGAGCGCTCGACGAGGAAGCCCTCGCGGCCTGGGACGACGCCGTCGAGCGGTTCGGCGCGAACGACTCGCACCAGCCGACCCGCACGGAAGCCCTGGCGGCCTTGCAAGCCCACTTCGCCGAGGAACCCGGCCCTGCCGCCGCGACCGGCGCACCGATGCTCGCTCCCGCCGTCACTCCGGCGGGTGAAACCCCGGACACCGGTCCTGAGCCAAGCCCCTCCGACCCCGCCCGAGACGACACCGCCTGGCGCCGCTACCTCCAGGAACTCATCGAGGAACCGAGCCCGGCCGAACTCCCGCTCGTGCGGCAGATGGCCGAACTCGACCCGGCTTCCGGCGGGCGTGACGACGACCGGTCCTGGACCGCGCCGGTCGGCACGGTCGCCGACCTCCTCCGCCGCGACCTATTCGACCCCGCCGCCCCGATCCCGTTGCGCCGCCTCGCACTCGGCCTCGCCGCCCCGATCCTCCGCGCGCGCCTCGACCATCTCGAAGCCTCCATCGGCACTACCGAGACCGTCACCGTCACCGTGCGCCGCCGCGGCGAACTCATCCACGTCACCAAGGACGGCCACGACCCCGAGCAGTTCGCCGCCGTCGAACGCCGCGTCGACCAGGCCTTCGCCGCCGCCGCACCCTCCAAGCCCCTCACGATCGCGTTCGCGTCCGTGCTCGGCCTCCTCAGCGTGTCCATGCTGGTCATCGCCCAGTGGTTCGCCGCCGTCCTGTTCGCCCTCGGCGTCGTCATCCCGCTCTGGAGGTACCGCACGGACGCCGCCAAGGCCAGGAAGGGCGACGAGCGCCGGGACGACCAGCTCGCCGAGATCCGCGCCGCGCTCCTGACCGCCCGCAAGGACGCCGAGAGCCGAGAACGCGCCGAGACCGAACGCGGCATCGCCACCCGCCGCGCCCTCGCAGACCTCCGCGAATCCCTTCCCGCCGAACCGGATTCGGGCGCCCTCGACGCGCCAGGCGCCTCCGGCGGCGCCGCGTAAGCCCCGTTCCCGGTCAAGCCGGACGCCGCGTACCCCCCTGCACGGCACCCGCACCCGCACTTGCGGAGGGCCCGATACGGATCGGTGCGAGGATGCGGCATCCTGTTAAGCACGAGGTTTCCTACGATTGGGTCAGTGGATGGCGCCAACCCCCCGCCGCGTGCGGCAGCTGCTGTCGTGGTTCGCGACCGCCGCCGTGTGGTGCTCTGTCCTCACCGCCGCCGTCGTCGTCGGCGTGCACTCGGCCTTCCGCGTCATCGAGCCCGCCTCCGCCGTCGCCCTCGGCAGCATCGGCGCGGCCGGCGCCGGACTCCTCATGTGGCGCGCCGCCGGACGCATCGCACCGGGCCGCCGCGTCACCTACCAGCTCCTCGCCGCCGGCATCCAGACCATCGCCGCCACCCTCGCGGCCGCGTGCTGGCTCCCGGGCGGCTCGGCCACCGTCGTCGCCGGGATCGGCCTCAGCGCCGCCACCGTCATCTGGTCCCTCGCGCTGCTGCGCCTCCCCGACAACGGCTGGGACCCGCAGGCGGTCCAGCGCCGCCTCGTCGACGGCGCGTTCGTCGGCCTCTGCTTCCTCTTCGCCGCCTGGCTCCTCCTCGCCCGGCCGCTCTTCCAGCAGTTCCGCGGGCACCTCGCGGACGGCGACCTCGCCATCGTCATCCCCGCGATGATGGGCATCGTGATGCTCGGCGTCGGCTTCACCACCACCTTCCGCATCCAGCGCTGGCGCCGCCGCCACGCCCTCG
Organism: Glycomyces lechevalierae; assembly: GCF_027622945.1. GTDB lineage: Bacteria > Actinomycetota > Actinomycetes > Mycobacteriales > Micromonosporaceae > Glycomyces > Glycomyces rutgersensis. The sequence goes on from NZ_JAPZVQ010000003.1 coordinate 440,286, forward strand.
CGTACATGGCCGTCTTCGCCGTGCACCTCACCGGCATGGCCACCTTCGCCGCCTGGCAGTGGGACCGCCCGGACGTGCGCATCCTCTGGTGGTCCTTCGCCTGGGTCGCCACCTGCGCCGCCATCCTCGGCGTCACCTACCTGGCCCGCACCCAGAAGCCCGCCCCCGTCGACAAGCCGAACTACCCCGGCGTCCACTACACCGTCATGGGCGGCGCGGCCGGCCTCGCCGCCGCCGCGGTCCTCTACAACGGCGCCAACACCGGCCCCCTCCCGCTCGACGCCGCGCTCCTCGCCCTCGCCGCCGCCGGGACCCTCGCTGCGCGACTCGTCCTCACCTACTTCGACGTCCGCCGCGTCACCGGCGAGGCCGCCGCCCGCCAGCGCAAGCTCTCCGCGATCGTCGGGGTCGCCTCGGACACCGTCCTCGTCCTCGACCCCGACCTCACCGTCACCTGGCACCCCGAGGACTCCGCGTGGCGGCCCGCCACCGACTCCGGGAGCTGCGTCGGCGCGCGCTTCCTCGAACTCGTCCACATGGACGACCGCCGCGCCGCCGAAGAGGACCTCCGCACCCTCCTTGACGGCATCAGCCACACCCGCCAGGTCTCCCTCAACATCCGCGTGCGCGACTCCGCCCGCCGCTGGCGCCACACCGAGACCGTCGTGACGGACCTGCGCGGCAAACCCCAAGTACGGGGCCTGGTGGCCCGCATGGAGGACGTGGGCGCCCGCCGCAGCCTCGAGACCGAGCTCGCCCGCATGGCCTACACGGACCCGCTCACGGGCCTCGCGAACCGCCGCGCGCTCCTCCAGAGCCTCGAGGACGGCGTGAGCGCCGCCGAGCACGAGACCGCGCTCCTCCTGCTCGACCTCGACGGCTTCAAGAACGTCAACGACACGCGCGGCCACGACTTCGGCGACGAACTCCTCGTCGAGGTCTCCCGGCGCATCAAGGAACTCCTGCGCCCCACCGACGTGGGCGCCCGCCTCGGCGGCGACGAGTTCGCGATCCTCCTGCGCGCCAGCTGGTCCGAGGCCGTCGCCACCGCCAAGGCCCTCGTCGCCCGCCTCGGCGAGCCGTACGACTTCCACGACGAGTCGACGGTCTTCACCACCGGCTCGGTCGGCATCGCCACCGCCGCCGAGGGCTTCGGCGACCCCGAGATCCTGCTGCGCAACGCCGACCTCGCCCTCCGCGCCGCGAAGCAGGCCGGCAAGAACCGCCACGCCACCTACGACGCCGACTTCGACCGCAAGGTGCGCCGCAAGAACGAGCTCACCCAAGAGCTGCGCGGCGCCATCCGCCGCGACGAGCTGCGCCTGGTCTTCCAGCCCGTGTTCTCCACCGCCGACCGCTCCATCGTCGGCGCCGAAGCCCTCATGCGCTGGCACCACCCCCGCCTCGGCCACGTGAGCCCCGGCGAGTTCATTCCCGCCGCCACCGAGTCGGGCCTCACCCAGGACCTCGCGGTGTGGACCGTCAACCGCGCCGCCGAGCAGCTCGCCACCTGGGCCGCCGCCGGCATCAAGGCCTGGATCTCGGTCAACGTCTCCGTCAAGGAGCTCCACACCCACCTGTTCGCCACCGAGGTGAACACCGCGCTCATCGCCGCCGGCGTCCCGGCCCGCCGCCTCGTGCTCGAGGTGACCGAGCACGACTTCTCCCACCAGATGAACACCCTCGTCGCCCAGCTCAGCGCCCTGCGCGGCGCGGGCGTGCGGATCGCCTTGGACGACTTCGGATCCGGCTACTCCTCGCTCGGCCAGCTCGAGCGGCTCCCGGTCGACATCATCAAGATCGACCGCGACCTCATCGCCAAGGACGACGGCGGCGTGGGCCCCCTCGCGGCCGTCACGGTCGCGCTCGGCCGCATCCTCGGCATGGAGGTCATCGCCGAAGGCGTCGAGACCGACACCCAGCTCAACGCCATGATCGCCGCCGAAGCGCCGCTCGTGCAGGGCTACCTGCTCGCCAAGCCGATGGAACCGGACGACCTGACGCGCTGGCTCGCGGACGACCCGAAGGCCCAGCGGCCCGCGCTGCCCGCCCAGAGCGCGCCCGCCGCGGTGGTCGAACCCGAGGCCGCCCCGGACGGTGGCGCCGCGTCCGGCGACACGCCGAACGACGTCCCGAAGTCTGAGAAAAGTTGACTCACGGGCCGGAATCAGGCATCCTGGGGAGCGTGCCGAAGCAGAACTACGACCAGAGCATCGCGACCGCGCCCGCCGCGCGGCCGCTCGTCGTAGTACTTATCTAGCGCACCGTCGTTCTCCGACGGTGCGCTCGCCCCGTGCGTCTAGCACGCGGGCGATTTTTTCTGCCCGGGGAACGACGCCACATGTCGAACCAGCCACATCTCCCTATTGGACGAAGGACATGAGCACACCAGTGAAGGCACCGAAGCCAGGGCCGCAGGCTGCCAAAGCTCAGCCGGCGAGGCCGAAGGCCCCCAAGCCGGCTCCTCCGATCGGCGCTTCCGCCGCCCCCGTCCTCACCGGCGCGCAGGCCCTCGTCCGCGCGCTCGAGGAGCTCGAGGTCGAGGCCGTCTTCGGCATCCCGGGCGGCGCGATCCTCCCGGCCTACGACCCCCTCCTGGACTCCCAGCAGGTGCGCCACGTCCTCGTCCGCCACGAGCAGGGCGCCGGTCACGCCGCCCAGGGCTACGCCCTCGCCACCGGCAAGGTCGGCGTGTGCATGGCCACCTCCGGCCCCGGCGCGACCAACCTGGTGACCCCGCTGGCCGACGCGCACATGGACTCCGTCCCGATCGTGGCCATCACCGGCCAGGTCGCGTCCTCCGCCATCGGCACGGACGCGTTCCAAGAGGCCGACATCGTCGGCATCACCATGCCGATCACCAAGCACTCGTACCTGGTGCGCGACGGTGAGGACATCCCGCGCGTGCTCGCCGAGGCCTTCCATGTGGCGGCCAGCGGCCGCCCGGGCCCGGTCCTGGTCGACATCCCCAAGGACATCCTCGCCGGCACCGCGCCGTTCGTGTGGCCGCCCAAGATGGACCTGCCGGGCTACCGTCCCACGACGCAGCCGCACGGCAAGCAGATCCGCGAGGCCGCCGCGCTCATCGCCGAGGCCAAGCGCCCGGTGCTGTACGTGGGCGGCGGCGTCGTCAAGTCCGGCGCGCACGCCGAGCTGCTGGCGCTCGCCGAGCTGACCGGCGCACCCGTCGTGACGACCCTGATGGCGCGCGGCGCCTTCCCCGACTCGCACCCGCAGCACCTGGGCATGCCCGGCATGCACGGCACCGTGCCCGCCGTGCACGCGCTGCAGAAGTCCGACCTGCTGGTGGCCCTGGGCGCCCGCTTCGACGACCGCGTGACCGGCAAGCTCGCCACCTTCGCCCCTGAAGCGAAGGTCGTGCACGTGGACATCGACCCGGCCGAGATCGGCAAGAACCGCGAAGCGGACGTGCCGATCGTGGGCGACTGCAAGGCCGCCATCGCCGCCATGATCGAGGCCTATGAGGACGGCGGCAAGGAGCGCCTGAAGACCTGGTGGGAGACCCTCGACGACCTGCGCGGCCGGTACCCGCTGGGCTACACCGACATCGACGACGGCCTGCCCGCGCCGCAGTACGTGATCGAGCGCCTGGGCCAGCTCGCTCCCGACGACACGATCTGGACCACCGGCGTCGGCCAGCACCAGATGTGGGCCAGCCAGTTCGTCAAGTACGAGAAGCCCGGCACGTTCCTCAACTCGGGCGGCCTGGGCACCATGGGCTTCGCCGTCCCGGCGGCCATGGGCGCCAAGCTCGGGCAGATGGACCGCACCGTGTGGGCCATCGACGGCGACGGCTGCTTCCAGATGACCAACCAGGAGCTGGCGACCTGCGCGGTCGAGGGCATCCCGATCAAGGTCGCGGTCATCAACAACGGCAACCTGGGCATGGTGCGCCAGTGGCAGACCCTGTTCTACGAGCAGCGCTACTCCAACACCAACCTGTCCACGCACCACTCCGAGGGCTCGCCGCGCGTGCCGGACTTCGTGAAGCTCGCCGAGGCCCTGGGCTGCGTCGGCCTGCGCGCCGACACCGTCGCCGAAGTGGACGATGTGATCAAGCAGGCCAACGCGATCGACGACCGCCCCGTGGTGGTGGACTTCACCGTCGGGCCGGACGCCATGGTGTGGCCGATGGTCCCGGCCGGCGTCTCCAACGACGAGATCCTCTACGCACGCGACGTGCGCCCGAACTTCGACGACGAGGGGCAGATCTGATGAGCACCCACACCCTTTCTGTCCTGGTCGAGAACAAGCCGGGCGTCCTCGCCCGGGTGGCCGCGCTGTTCTCCAGGCGCGGCTTCAACATCGACTCCCTCGCCGTCGGCGAGACCGAGCACCCCGGCGTCAGCCGCATCACCATCGTGGTGGACGTCGAGGCGGGCTCGCTGGAGCAGGTCACCAAGCAGCTCAACAAGCTCATCCACGTCCTGAAGATCGTGGAACTGGAAGCGGGCTCCTCCGTGCAGCGCGAACTGCTGCTGGTGAAGGTCCGCGCCGACGCCGCCACCCGCGGCCAGGTGATCGCCGCCGCCGAGCTGTTCAAAGCCCGCTCGGTCGACGTCACACCCGACACGGTCACCTTCGAGGTCACCGGGAACTCCGACAAGATCGAGGCGTTCCTGGAAGTCCTCGAGCCGTTCGGGATCAAGGAGCTCGTCCAGTCGGGGACGGTCGCGCTCGGGCGCGGCGCCAAGTCGATGGCGTCGCTGTCCCGCTACGTCTCTCCGAACAGCTAGTAAACGAAGGAAGCAGTACATGTCCGCTGAAGTGTTCTACGACGACGACGCCGATCTGGCCCTCATCCAGGGCAAGAAGGTCGCCGTCCTCGGCTACGGCTCGCAGGGCCACGCCCACTCGCTGAGCCTCCGCGACTCCGGGGTCGAGGTCGTCATCGGCCTGCAGGAGGGCTCGAAGTCGCGCCCGAAGGCCGAGGAGGCGGGCCTGAAGGTGCTCACTCCGGCCGAGGCCGCCGCGTGGGCCGACGTCATCATGATCCTCGTTCCGGACACGGCGCAGGCCAAGCTGTACGCCGACGAGATCGCCCCGAACCTGTCCGCCGGGAAGAGCCTCTTCTTCGGCCACGGGTTCAACATCCGCTACGACCTGATCCAGGCCCCGGCGGACGTGAACGTCGCCATGGTCGCCCCGAAGGGCCCGGGCCACATGGTCCGCCGCCAGTTCGTGGACGGCAAGGGCGTCCCCGCGCTCATCGCGGTGGAGCAGGACCCGTCGGGCGACACCCAGGCGGTGGCGCTCTCCTACGCGAAGGCGATCGGCGGCACCCGCGCGGGCGTCCTGAAGACCACCTTCAAGGAGGAGACCGAGACCGACCTGTTCGGCGAGCAGGCCGTGCTGTGCGGCGGCGCCGCCGAGCTCATCAAGGCCGGCTTCGAGACCCTGGTTGAGGCGGGCTACGCCCCCGAGGCAGCGTACTTCGAGTGCCTGCACGAGCTCAAGCTGATCGTGGACATGATCTACGAGGGCGGCATCGCCAACATGTGGTACTCCGTCTCCGACACCGCCGAGTACGGCGGGCTCACCCGCGGCCCGCGCGTCGTCAACGCCGACACCAAGGCCGAGATGAAGCGCATCCTCACCGAGATCCAGGACGGCACCTTCGCCAAGGAATGGGTCGCCGAGTCCGAGAAGCGCGAGAACTACAAGAAGCTCCAGCAGGAGCAGAACGACCACCCGATCGAGGAGACGGGCGCCAAGATGCGCGCCCTCATGCCTTGGGTGCAGCGCAAAATTACCGAAACTGCCTAATTCGGTACAAAATGAAAGGCCGGGAACCGCGCAATGGTTCCCGGCCTTTTTCGGCGTCCAGAAGCCAGGGCGCGCGGCGCGGCGATTCTAGATTTCCGGAATCTGAGCTAGAATTGCAGACATGGCACTGAGTATCAAGAGCCCGACGGCCGACCAGCTTGCACGCGAACTGATCGCCGCCACCGGCGAATCCCTGACCGAGGCCGTGGAGACGGCGATCCGAGAACGGTTGGACCGCCAGGCCCGGAGCTCCCGCGCGCGGCGCATCCGCCACCGCCTGGACGCACTCCGCGCCGAGTTCCGGTCCTTGCCGGTCTTGGATGCCCGCTCCGCTGACGAGATCATCGGCTATGACGAGAACGGCCTGCCCGCGTGACCGAAACGGACGACATCGTTGTGGACACTTCGGCCGTCGTTGCGGTCGTGAGCGACGAGCCTGGTGCCGACTGGCTGGCGGAGACGCTGGCGCAGACGACCGCTGCTGTCATGCCCGCGGCGACCTACCTCGAACTCGGCATCGTCCTCGAATCCCGCCTTGGACCTTCCGGTACGGGCGCGGCCGCTCGGTTTCTCCGCGACGCCGAGATCGAAATCGTCGATGTCACTGCAATGGCCGCTGAGCGGGCGCTCGAATCATGGCGCAGATTCGGGAAGGGGCGGCATCCCGCCAAATTGAACTTCGGCGACTGCATCGTTTACGGAGTCGCCGCTGAGCTCGATTGGCCGATCCTTTGCGTGGGTGAAGACTTCGTTCAGACCGACATCGCGGTCTTGAGGCCGCCGCTGGAAGGCGACGCATGAATGCGCGGGTTTCGTTCTGCCGCTGGGTGCAGCGCAAGATCACGGAAACGGCGTAGCCGAGTAGTGATCCATGTGATCAGCACCGAGACCGCTTAAGTCTCGACAGGTCTGAAAAGGGCCGGGAACCGCAATGCGGTTCCCGGCCTTTTGCGTTCAGGCGAATGCCCCTGCCTTCGCGGCCGTCACGGCTGCTTGGGCGGCTCGGTCGGCGGCCGCTCCGTCGATGGGGTCGCCGGTGATGAGGAGGCGGTAGTAGAGCGGGGCGGAGACGGCGCGGATGAGTTCGGTGGGGGAGGTGCCGGCGGGGATCTCGCCGCGTTCGATCGCGGCGGTGACGCAGGGGGCCCATTCCTCGGTGCGGGTGTCGTAGAAGCGGTGGAGGGCGTCGGCGGTCTGGGGGTCGCACGAGGCGGCGGTGATGAGGGCCTTGAAGAGCGGGCCTTGGCGTGGATCGCTCAATGTGGACTGGACGAGGCGGGCTTGCGCGGTGAGGTCGCCGAGGAGCGAGCCGGTCTCGGTGCGGGGCAACGAATCCGCGGCCATCTCGTTGAGGAGGTCGGCGACGAGGCCGGGGACGGTGCCCCAGCGGCGGTAGACGGTGGTCTTGCCGACGCCGGCGCGGCGGGCGATCTCGGCGAGGTCGAGGCGGTCGAAGCCGTCCTCGGCGAGGGCGTCGCCGGCGGCGCGGAGCACGGCCTCGCGGGTCTTCGCGGTGCGGCCGCCGGGCCTGACGGTGCCGGGTTCGGGACGCTCGTCACTCATAACGGGACTCCAGTTGCATTAAAGGCGCTTCGTGGGCTAGCTTAGTCGAAGTTCTTAACGGAACTGTAGAACCTTTAGAAGGGATCCGTCATGGAATACCGCAGGCTCGGCGCCTCAGGCCTCCACGTCCCCGCCCTCAGTTTCGGCGCGGGCACCTTCGGCGGGCGCGGCCCGCTGTTCAGCGCCTGGGGCGACACCGACACCGACCAGGCCCGCCGCATGGTCGACATGGCGCTGGACGCCGGGGTGAATATGTTCGACTCGGCCGACGTCTACTCCGACGGCGAGTCCGAGCGCGTCCTCGGCCAGGCCCTCAAGGGCCGCAGGGAGAAAGCCCTCATCTCCACCAAGGCCGCCCTCCCCATGGGCGACGGCCCCGCCGACGCGGGCACCGGCCGCGCCCGCCTCATCAGGTCCGTCGAAGCCGCGCTCACCCGCCTCGGCACCGACTACATCGACCTCTTCCAGCTCCACGCCTTCGACGCGGGCACCCCGGTCGAAGAGACCGTGAGCGCCCTCGACGACCTCGTGAAGGCCGGCAAGCTCCGCTACATCGGCGTCTCGAACTTCGCCGGCTGGCAGCTCATGAAGTCCCTCGCGGCCGCCGACGCGCACGGCTGGACCCGCTATGCGGCGCACCAGGTCTACTACTCCCTTGTGGGCCGCGACTACGAGTGGGAGCTCATGCCGCTCGGCCACGACCAGGGCGTGGGCGCGGTCGTCTGGAGCCCGCTCGGCTGGGGCCGCCTCACCGGCAAGATCCGCCGCGGGCAGCCGCTCCCGGAAGGCAGCCGCCTCCACGAGACCGCCCAGTGGGGCCCGCCGGTCGCCGACGAGCTCCTCTACGACGTGGTCGACGTCCTCGACGAACTCAGCGAGGAGACCGGGAAGACCGTCCCGCAGATCGCCCTCAACTGGCTCCTGCGCCGCCCCACCGTCGCCTCCGTCATCATCGGCGCCCGCAACGAGCGCCAGCTCCAGGACAACCTCGGCGCGATCGGCTGGGAGCTCACGGCCGACCAGGTCGCGCGCCTGGACAAGGCCAGCGGCCGCACCGCGCCCTACCCCTACTACCCGTACGAGAGCCAGGAGGGCTTCGCCCGCCTCAACCCGCCGCTCATCCCCGTCGCCGAGTGATCCGGGCGATCGGGGCCGCGGGCGTCCCGGCGGCGCGATGATGGAGGCGGACCCCCATATCGGCGCCGTCGGGATCCCGCGCGGCAGGCCTTCGACCGACCGCGCGGCCGTCCCGGCGTGCATCCCTACGCCACGAGGAGGCACACCATGCCGAAGACATCCAAGGCGAGCGCCACCGAGCACATGACGCTCGAGGGCTACGAGGGCCACTTCACCGAGCTCGACACGGGCTACACCGTCGCGTTCGAGAGCTACTCGTCCGACGCCGACCTCGCCGACTACTTCAAGGGCCTGCCCGACGACCGCTGCCAGTGCCCGCACTGGGGCTACGTCTTCTCCGGGAAGGTGATGTTCAAGACCGCGGACGGCGACGAGACCTTCGAGGCCGGGGACGCCTACCACGTCGGCCCCGGGCACACGCCCGTCCTCTACGAGGGCACCGAGGTCGTGGAGTTCAGCCCCACCAAGGAGCTGCAGCAGACGATCGACGTGGTCACGAAGAACATGGAGGCGTTCGGCTGAGGACCGGGTTCCCGGGCCTGAGGCTGTGACGTGACTCGCGTCTATCCTTGGGGGGTGGTTGACCAAGCGGTGAAGACGTACCAGGTGAAGACGTACGGCTGTCAGATGAACGTGCACGACTCCGAGCGCATCGGGGGCCTGCTCGAAGAGGCCGGGTACGTGCCCGCCGACGGCGACGCCGCACCCGACCTCGTCGTGTTCAACACCTGCGCGGTGCGCGAGAACGCGGACAACAAGCTCTACGGCAACCTCAGCCACCTCGCGCCCGCGAAGCGCGAGAACCCTGACATGCAGATCGCCGTGGGCGGCTGCCTCGCGCAGAAGGACCGCGGCGAGATCGTCAAGCGCGCCCCCTGGGTCGACGCCGTGTTCGGGACGCACAACATCGGCTCGCTGCCGGTGCTCCTGGAGCGAGCCCGCCACAACCACGAGGCCGAGGTCGAGATCCTCGAGTCCCTCGAGACGTTCCCCTCGGCCCTCCCCACGAAGCGCGACTCGACCTACTCCGGTTGGGTCTCGATCTCGGTGGGCTGCAACAACACCTGCACGTTCTGCATCGTGCCGAGCCTGCGCGGCAAGGAGAAGGACCGCCGCCCCGGCGAGATCCTGGCCGAGGTCCAGGCCCTCGTCGACGAAGGCGTCTCGGAGGTCACCCTCCTGGGCCAGAACGTGAACACCTACGGCGTCGAGTTCGGCGACAAGCTCGCCTTCGGCAAGCTCCTGCGCGCGTGCGGCGAGATCGACGGCCTGGAGCGCGTGCGCTTCACCAGCCCGCACCCCAAGAACTTCACGGACGACGTGATCGCGGCGATGGCCGAGACCCCGAACGTCTGCCACTCGCTCCACATGCCGCTCCAGTCCGGCTCGGACCGCGTGCTCAAGGAGATGCGCCGCTCCTACCGCTCCGCGAAGTACCTGGAGATCCTGGACAAGGTCCGCGAGGCCATGCCGGACGCGGCGATCACCACCGACATCATCGTGGGCTTCCCCGGCGAGACCGAAGAGGACTTCCAGGCGACCCTCGACGTGGTCGAGAAGGCCCGCTTCTCCAGCGCCTTCACCTTCCAGTACTCGATCCGCCCGGGCACCCCGGCGGCGACGATGGAGGACCAGATCCCCAAGGCCGTCGTCCAGGAACGCTACGAACGCCTTGTGGCCCTGCAAGAGCGCGTCTCCTGGGAGGAGAACCGCAAGCTCGAGGGCACCGAGGTCGAGGTCCTGGTGACCGTCGGGGACGGCCGCAAGGACGCCGCCACCGGCCGCCTCTCGGGCCGCGCCCGCGACGGCCGCCTCGTCCACTTCAACGTGACCCCGAGCGAGACCGGTCCGACCGGGAACGCCGAGGGCGTGCGCCCCGGCGACGTCGTCACGACCGTGGTCACCTACGGCGCCCCGCACCACCTCGTCGCCGACGGCGAGATCCTCTCCCACCGCGCCACCAAGGCCGGCGACGCCTGGGCCGCGGGCAAGGCCACCAAGCTCCCCGGCGTCAGCCTCGGCATGCCGGGCATCGGCAAGAAGCCGCTCCCGAAGCAGGAAGGCCCCGCCTGCGCCTGCTGAGCAAGTGATATCACCTCGTTCAAGTGCTATCATCGAAGCATGAAACAGCTGCTCCTCCGCGTCGACGACGATCTCCACGCGCGCCTCACCGAGCGGGCGAAGCGTGAGCACCGGTCGGTCAACGCGATCGCGAACGAGATCCTGTCCGTCATCGGCGAGAGCGACGGCCGCAGCGCGACCGAGAAGGTCAAGGCCCGGGCCGCGGCCCTCGGCATGCTCGCGTCCCCGCTGAAGGTCGCGAAGGAAGCGCCGCCCGTGAAGGACGTCGAGGCCTTGCGCTCCCGGGTGCTCGACTCGATGCGCGGCATCGGGCCCGTCGTCGACGAGATGTTCGACGAGGACCGGGACCGCCTGCTGTGATCGTCTACGCCGACTCGTCCGTGCTGGCCCGCTCGTACCTGCCCGACGAGCGCGGCCACGCCGAGGCCCTCAAGCTGCTGCGCGACCCCGAGGTCCTCGTCGTCACCGGCTCCTGGACCCGCATCGAAGTCGCCGGTGCCCTCGTCCGCACCGCCCGCGCCAAGCGCCGCGACAAGGACCAGCTCCTCGACATCTGGCAGGCCGACACCGCCCCCGAAGGCCCGATCACGATCATCTCCGCACCGCAGGACGAGGTCGAACGAGAGGCCTTCGAGATCGTCGCCACCCACGGCATCCGCGCCATGGACGCCTGGCACATCGCCACCGCCACCCTCCTCCTCCCCGACCTCGCCGCAGGAGAGCCCTACGCCTTCGCCTCCCGCGACAAGGAGCAGGCCGCAGTGGCCGAACTCCGCGGCTTCACCCTCATCTAGCGGGACGCGAACCGAAACTTGACATTGACACGGTGTCAAGGCGTTCACTGGGGTGCAGGAGGTGGTCCCCATCAACACGGAACACACGAACACCCGGCTCACCGCGGCCCTCGCCGCGGGAACTCCGTCGGTGAGGCTCAAGGCCGCGCTCGCGATCGGCACCGACCCCGACCCCGCGCTGCTCGACGCCCTCATGGCGCGCTGCGCGGTCGAACCCGACTTCTACGTGCGGGACATGCTCACCTGGGCCCTGACCCGGCTCCCCGTGGAATTGACGGTGCCGCGCCTGCTCGCCGAGCTCGACTCGGCGGTCTCGCAGGCCCGGAGCCAAGCGCTGCACACGCTCTCGAAGATCGGGGACGTCCGGGCCTGGCCCGCGATGACATCGACGTTGCTGCGCGACCTGGATGACGAGGTCGCCCGCGCCGCGTGGCGCGCCGCCGTAGCGGTGGTGCCGGACGGCGAGGAACGCGGTCTCGCCGAGGAACTGGCCTCCCAGCTCGGGCGCGGCGGACGCGAAGTGCAGCTCAGCCTCAGCCGGGCCCTGATCGCCCTCGGAGCACTCGTCGAGCCGGTCCTGAAGCGGGCGAAGGAGAGCGACGTCCCGGGCGTAGCGGCCCACGCGGCCGCCACGCAGCGGCTGCTCGAGGACCCGGACGCCGCGTTCGAACTCGACGTCAAGGAGGCGAAGCGCGTCTTCGCCCTCGGCACGGAAGGCTGAGCCCATGCTGATCGGTGAGGTCGCTCGGCGCTCGGGCGTGAGCGCCCGGATGCTCCGGCACTACGAGTCCCTGGGGCTCGTGGCGCCGACCGGCCGCACCGTCGGCGGATACCGCGAGTACGCCGAAGCGGACATCCAGCGGATCTTCCATGTGGAGTCCCTGCGGACCCTGGGTCTCTCCCTGCGCCAGATCGGACAGGTCCTGGACGACCCGGGGTTCGCCCCGGCCGCGCTCATCGGCGAGCTCATCCGCGAGACCGAGCGCCGCCTGGCCCGCGAACAGGAACTCCTCAAACGCCTCCGCGCGGTCGACGCCTCCGAACCCGACGAGTGGGAGTCCGTACTGCGGATCGTCGAGCTCCTGCGCGGCCTCGGTTCCCCCAGCGCCGCAAGACGACAGCAGACCGTCCTCGCCCCTGAGGCGGACGTGCCCGCCCCGGTTCTCGCCGAAGCGGCGCTCGCCGAAGCCGATCCGCACGTCGCAGGCGCCCTGCGCTGGGCGCTCGCCCGTGTGGACGAGGACGTGGTGGCGAGTCTCGTTCCCGGCCTCGAATCCGAGGACGCCGAGGTGCGGCGGCGCGCGGTCCGGGTCCTCGCAGACCTCCCGGGGGAGGAGCCGGTCGCCGCGCTGACCAGCGCGCTCGCCGACCCGGACCCGCAGGTGCGCGGGCACGCGGCACTCGCGCTGGGCGCGCGAGGCAGCGCCGAAGCGGTGCCGGTCCTGGTCGCGATGATCGTCGCAGGCGTGAACGACGTGGACGCGGCGGAAGTCCTGGGCGCCTTGGCAAGCGGCCAGGGGCTCGCGGACTCGATCAAGCTAGCCCTGGTCAACGAACTCGCCGCGCCCGCAGCGAGTCACGCGGTGCGGATGCGACTGGTCCAAGCCCTCGTCGAACTACCGAACACCATCGCACTCGACCTGCTGCACGGCCTCACAGAAGACGAAGACCGGACAGTGGCCCGAACTTCCGCAGCTCTCGCGGACAGCATGACGAAAGCCCACCGGCGGCGTGCCGGTGGCTGAGAGCGGGGAGCGTTAAGTCCACTTCGCGCTGCCATGCCCGCATCCGGAGCTCGTCGTGATCCTCGGTCTCAAGCCCGCCTTCGGCGAGCCGATCCAGGAGATCCTGGCGTCGCCGGCGGCCGACGATCTCCTTGAGAGCGGCGTTGACGGTGCTGCTCTTCGTAAAGGTGCCGAGGATCTCGGCAGCTTGGGCGCAGAGTTCATCATCGAGATCGATAGCGATCCGCGACATCGATTTGATCTCCTCAACCTAGTCGAGCGCGAAGACCGAGCACTCCTTCTGCGAAGGAGTGTCGCGCGGCGGAATATGCCAGAATCGGTTGGCATGGAAACGGAATCCGATGTTCAGGCGCAGCGCGATTTCATGTACGGGGAGTTGGATCTCGGTTCGCTCACGATCTTCTCGGGATCGTTCATCAACTACGGATACTGGGACCAGCTCGACCCCGGCCATGAGATCTCCGTTGAGGAGCGCACCGCCAGCCAGGCCGAGCTGTACCGGCAGGTCGTCTCGCGGCTCGAACCGCAAGCGGGCCAGCGACTCCTGGAACTCGGCTCGGGTATCGGCGTGGGCGCCGCGCTCGTCGCCCGCCAGTTCGGCACGAGCGTGTCGGGCCTCGACCGCTCGCCCGCGCAACTCGCCCGGGCTGCCGAGGTCAATGCGAAGGCGCTCAAGGAACTCCCGCTCTCTTACCACGAAGGGTCCGTCACCGAGATCCCTTGGGATGAAGGCACCTTCGATGGTCTCTACTCCGTCGAAATGCTGCAGCACGTCGACGACCTCGCCGCCGTCGCCCGCGAGGCGCACCGGGTTCTCAAACCCGGCGGGAACTTCGCCGTCGCGACGTTCTTCTCGCCTGACGGCGCGGACACGTCCCAGGTCGCCGACCTGATCGAAACCGTCGCTTCCGGCGTCGACGTCATCAGGCCGGTGGGGGAGTTCGCAGCCGATCTCACCGCCGCCGGGTTCGGCGAGATCACCGTGACCTCGATCGGGACGCACGTGTGGCGGCAGTTCGACCAGTGGGTCGGCCAGACCGAACACCGCGATTCTTGGGGTCGGAACTGGTTGCGCTGCTTCGAGAGCGGCTGGGTCGACTACTTCATCGTCACCGCCCGCCGGTGACGCGAAGGGCCGGGGCGTTGCCGCCCCGGCCCTTCTGACTTCTCAGTTCGCGACGTTCAGGACGAGCTTGCCGGCCGCGTGGCCGGTCTGGCTCGCGTCCTGGGCTTTCGCCGCGTCGGCGAGCTCGTGGACCGAATCGATGCGCAGGTCGAACTTGCCGGACTCGAACAGCGCGGTCGCTTCGGCGAGCGCGTGGAAGGCACTGGAGTGGGTCGTCACTCGGGCTTCCGGGACCGAGCCGGAGAAGTCGGCGATCGTGACGACCTGCTTCGGCTCGCCGGTGACCGCCGCCAGCTCGGGCAGCGAGCCCGCGCCCGCCGCGTCGATCGCGCCGTGCACTCCTTCAGGAGCGAGCGCGGCGACGCGTTCGGCCAGGCCCTCGCCGTACACCGTCGGCTGCGCGCCGATCGAACGCAGATAGTCGTGGTTGCCCTCGCTCGCGGTACCGATGACGTTGAGGCCCTTCGCCACCGCGAACTGCACCGCGGCGCTGCCCACGGACCCGGCGGCGCCGTCGATCACCACGGTCTGCCCCTCGGCGAGCCCGAGCAGTTCCAGTGCGCGCACGGCGGTCTCCGCCGCAGTCGGCAGTGCCGCAGCGAGTTCCCAGCTCATCGACGCGGGCTTCAAGGTGAAGTGGTCCACCACGGTGTATTCGGCCTGCGCGGTCGGGCCGTACCCGATGACCTCGTCACCGACCTTCACGCCCGTGACACCCTCGCCGACCTCGTCCACAATGCCCGCCGAGTCGAAGCCGGGAATGCCGGGGAACTCGACCGGGAACAGCTCCTGCAGGTACCCGGCGCGGATCTTCCAGTCGATCGGGTTGACGGCCGCGGTGCGGACCTTGATGCGGATCTGGCCGGGCCCGGCGTGCGGCTCGGGTACTTCGGCCACGGCGAGCACTGAGGACGGACCGTACTCGGCGAAGGTGAGGGCGAACATGGCGAACCTGGCTTTCTGTCTGCGGGCCAAGGTATTCCAAGGCCGCGGGGTTGGACCGTTACCGCAGATCCAACCCTTCGAGCCGCACCGGTCATTCCGGTTCGCCCCCGCCCGTGACCATCGACGCTCTTTCGGCCCGGGGGAATAGCCGGGCGGGCGGCTCGCGCCGCCCGCCCTCAGCCCGCTAGACGAGACTGTCCTCCCACTGCCGGTGCAGCGTCGCGTACTCGCCGCCGTGGTCGATCAGCTCGTCGGGGTGGCCGTCCTCGATGATGCGGCCGTGCTCCAGCACGAGCACCCGGTCCGCGATCTCCACCGTGGACAGCCGGTGCGCGATGATGATCGCCGTCCGGTCGGCCAGGATCGTGCGCAGCGCCCGCTGCACCAGCCGCTCCGACGGGATGTCGAGCGACGAGGTCGCCTCGTCCAGGATCAGCACGCGCGGGTCCGCGAGGAACGCCCGCGCGAACACCACGAGCTGCCGCTGCCCGGCCGAGAGTCGCCCGCCGCGCTTGCGCACGTGCGTGTCGTACCCGTCAGGCAGCGCGTCGATGAACTCGTGCGCGCCCACGACCTTGGCCGCCTCGACGATCCGCTCCCGGCTCGCCCCCGGCTTGCCGAGTTCGATGTTCTCCGCGATCGTGCCGTTGAACAGGAAGTTCTCCTGCGTGATCATCACGATGTTCGCGCGCAGATCCCGCTCGGTCAGGTCCCGCAGGTCCACGCCGTCGAGCGCGACCGTGCCCGCCTTCGGGTCGTAGAACCGGCTCACGAGCTTCGCGATCGTCGTCTTCCCCGCCCCCGTGGACCCCACGAGCGCCACCGTCTGGCCGCCCGGGATGCGCAGGTCGAGCCCCGGCAGTACCACCTGGTCGTCCCGGTACTGGAACCGCACGTCGTCGAAGCGCAGTTCCCCGCGCGGCGACTCGATCGCGCGCGGCTCCTTCGGCTCGGCCACCTCCACGTCCTCATCGAGGACGCCGGAGATCTTCTCGAGCGCCGAAGTCGCCGACTGCAGCACGTTGTAGAACTGCACCAGCTCGTTCAGCGGGTCGAAGAACCGCTTCATGTACAGCAGGAACGCCGCCAGCACACCGACCTCGGTGTTGCCCTGCATGACCTGCCAGCCGCCGAACACGAGCACCACGACCGTGGCGAGGTGCCCGATGCCGCGCATCCCGCCGGACATGAACGCGTTCTGCTGGTGGCCCTTCGCCTGCGCGAACCGGTTGTCCGTGTTCAAGCCCGCGAACAGCTCCCGGTCGCGCTCCTCGCGCCGGTACGCCTGCACCGCGCGCACGCCGCCCATCGACTCCACGAAGTAGACGATGAGGAGCGCCACGGTCTCGCGCGCCCGCCGGTACGCCAGCGTCGACACCCGGTTGAACCAGCGGCCCAACAGGATCATCAGCGGGAACGTCAGCAGCGTGACCGCCGCCAGGCGCGGGTCGATCACCAGCATGACCACGGTGATCGTGACGACGTTGAGCCCGGCGAGCACCAGGTCGTCCACGCCGTTCTCGGTCATCTCCCGGATCGACTCCATGTCCGAGCTCTGCCGGGCCGTCACCCGCCCGGAGGTGAAGCGCTCGTGGAACGACACCGAGAGGTCCTGGAACTTGCGGAACACCCTGTTGCGCAGCGCGAACAGCATCGCGTTGCCGACCTTCGCCGACTGCGCGATGTACAGCCGCACCGTGATGTACTTGGTGATCGAGACGACCGCGAACGCGATCGCGATCCCGATCAGCACCGAGTAGTCCCCGCGCTCGCTGATCGCCGGGATCGCGTTGTCGATCCCGAACATCACCAGCAGCGGCGTGGCCATGCTCGTGAAGTTCTGCACCACCAGGATCGCGCACAGGAACCCGATCGCCTTCTTATGCGGCCGGATCATCGACCCCAGGAGTTTGCGCGACTGACTCCGCAGCTCCTTGATCGCCTCCGCGTCGTCCACTTCGGCGCTCGTCCGGTCGGCCTCGGCCGACTCCGCCTGCCCGCGCCAGGACACGTGCTTGTCAGCGGGCTTGTCGGTCATCGTCACGCCGCCACCTCCTCAGACTCCGCAGAGAGCACGTCCACGTACTCGGGGCTCGCGGCCATCAGCTCGGAATGCCTGCCGAACGCCGCGATCCGCCCTTCATGCAGCAGCGCAACGCGGTCCGCGAGCGCCACCGTCGACGGCCGGTGCACCACGACCAGCGCGGTCGTCTCGCGCAGCACCTGCGCCAGCGCCCGCTCCACCAGTTCCTCGGTGTGCACGTCGAGCGCGGACAGCGGGTCGTCGAGGACCAGCACGGCCGGGCGCACGACCACAGCGCGGGCGAGCGCGAGGCGCTGGCGCTGGCCGCCGGAGAGCGAGAGGCCCTGCTCGCCGATGCGGGTGTCGAGCCCGTACGGCAGGTCGTACACGAACTCGGCCTGCGCGACCCGAAGGGCCTCTTCGAGGTCCGCTTCGCTCGCGTCGGGCCGGCCGAGCGCCAGGTTCTCGCGCACGCTCATCGAGAACAGCGTGGCCTCCTCGAACGCGGTGGTCACGACCGACCGCAGGTTCGCGAGCCGCAGGTCCCGGATGTCCGTGCCGTCCAAGAGGATCCGGCCGCCGGTCGGGTCGTTGAGGCGCGAGGGCAGCGACACGAGGGTCGACTTGCCCGAGCCGGTCTTGCCGGCGATCGCGACGGTCTCGCCGGGCTTGATCCGCAGGTCGACGCCGCGCAGGATGTCGCGCGAGTCGTCCTCGTACCCGAACCGCACGTCCTCGAAGACGAGTTCGCCGCGCACCTCGCCGCGGTCGATCGCCTTCGCGCCGGGCCGGTCCTTGATCTCCGGTTCGGTGTCGAAGACCTCGTAGACGCGGTCGGCGGCCGTCATGGCCTCGTTGCCGTGGGCCATGACCCAGCCCGAGGCCTCGATCGGCCACAGCAGCGCGAGCTGCAGCATGACGAACGCGGTCAGGTCGCCCACGGTCAGGCTCCCTTCGGCGACCATGATCGAGCCGCACACGAGGACCGCGCCGATCGCGGCCGTCGCGATCGCGTCATAGCCCGACCAGGAGCGGGACGCGATGAGGCTCTTGCGGATGCCCCGGTCGCGCAGCTCGGCGGCCTCCTTCTCGAAGCGAGCGGCCATGAGCGGCCCGCGCCCGAGCGCCTTGATCGCGCGGATGCCGAGCGCGGACTCCTCCGCCGCGCTCGAGACCTCGCCGGACTGGTCCTGCTCGGACCTGGCCGCGGGCAGGTAGCCCTTGAAGAACTTGCGGCCGATGAGGAACAGCGGCACGGCCGAGGCCGCGACGATGAGGGCCAGGCGCCATTCGATGAACAGCAGCTGGCCCAGGATGATCACGATCATGCCGACCGAGGTGATGGCGAAGACCAGGCCTCCGGCGAAGAACCGCCGGATCATGCCGAGGTCGGAGGTGACGCGGGCCAGGAGCTGCCCGGTCTGCCAGCGGTCGTGGAAGCCGGTGTGCAGCCGCTGGAGGTGCTCGTAGAGTCCGGCCCGCATGTCCGCCTCGATCGCCATCGCGGTCGTGGTCTGCATGTAGCGCCGGGAGAGCTGGAGGATCGCGTCGGCCGCGCCGAGGACGGCGATGACGCCGACGATGACCCACAGGCCCCGCATGTCGCCGTCGTGGATCGGGCCGTCGATGGCCCTCCCGACGAGCGGGGGGATGGCCAGGCCGGAGGCGATGTTCAGCAGGACCATCGTCCACAGCAGCCCTAGCCGGTACCGGTAGGGGTACAGGTACTTCTTGATGCGCCACAGGTTCGTGAGAGCCGAAGGCTCTGCCGAACGCCGTGGCTTCGGATCGTCTGGTTCGGACACTTCTGGAGTTTTCAACCGCTCTGAGCCCACCGAACCACCGTACGAGCAGGGTCCGACACGGAGCAATCGAATTTCACCGGCCGACCGGCTAGCGGTCGGCCGGCGGTGTCCGACGACTACTGAAGCAGCATGTCGCGCAAGGTGTCCGAGCCCTTGAAACCAATCGCATCGGCGTACCGCTCCATGGAACCGAAGCGGGCGTTGATCTCCGCGATGGTCTGGCGCATCGCCTCGGCCGGGGTGCCCAGGCCGCCCTCGACCTCGGGCTTGCCGTAGTGCTCGTCGCGCCACGCGCGCCAGCGCGCCGAACCGAAGCTGGTGAGCGCGTAGTCGGCCGCGATGTCCTCCTCGTCGACCCCGAGGATCGAGAGCAGGACGGCCGCGATGATCCCGGTGCGGTCCTTCCCGGCCATGCAGTGGAAGACCACCGGCTCGCCGCTCGCGATCACCTCGAGCGTGTCGCGCACCGAGTGGTACCCGGACTCCATCATCCCGGTGTACCGGTGCCGCAGGAACTTGACGAGCTCGGCCTCGTCGGTGATGCCGCTCGTGCGGACGCCGATGCTCTCCCACTTGATGTGCAGCATCTCGAAGTGGTGGAACTCGACGCCGTCGACGTCGGGGAACTTCGCGGACTCGTCCCACTCCTCGGCCCGGCGCAGGTCGATGACGTGCTTGATCCCGAGGTGGTTCACGACGTGGTCGATGTCGGCCTCGGTCGCGTTGCCGAAGTTGTCGGAGCGGTAGACCTGGCCGGTCTTGACCTTCTTGCCGTCGAGGGCGTTCCAGCCGCCCACGTCACGGAGGTTGAACACGTTCACGGTCGGGATGAACTGCGGGGGAAGCGTCTCCAGCGGGTCGTTCTCGAAGACCATCGGCGTCTGCCTTCCTTTCGTCGGGGTGCGCGGCGGGGAACGGCTGCGGGCAAAGCGAACGGCGTGAACCGGATCGGTCCACGCCGTTGTAGCCCTGTCCCATTATCCCGATCCGTCCGCGAACGCGCTCACGCGTTTCCGCAAACCCCGGGACAACGGCGGGTATCGCCTACTTGGTGCCCTCGGCCAAAGCTAGGAACTGCTTCTTGCTGGCCAGGTCCGCTTCCGCCTTCTTGATGCGGCCCGCGTTCCCGTCGGCCTTGGCGCGCTCGAGCTTCTCCTCGGCCTCGGCGACCTGCTGGCGCATCTGGAGCAGCAGCGGGTTCTTCTCGACCGGGACCTTGCGCCAGGCGGTGTCCAGCGCGTCGCGGAGCTTGTCCTCGACGTTGCGCAGGCGCCGCTGCAGCTTGGCCTGGTTCTTGCGCGGGACCGCACCGATGTCGTGCCAGCCGGCCTGCAGCTCGCGGAACGCGTTCTGCGCGGCCTTCGGGTCGGCCTCGATGTCCAGCGCCTCAGCCTGCTTCAGCAGCTCTTCCTTCGCGGCCTGGTTGGCGTCGAGCTCCGCGTCGCGGGCCGAGAAGACCTCGGAGCGGGCGTTGAAGAACACGTCCTGCGCGGCCCGGAACCGCTTCCAGGCCTTCTGCTCGGCGTCGGGAGCCAGTCGCCCGGCGTCCTTCCACTCGGCCATGAGGCCCTTGAGCGCGTCGGCGGTCGGTCCCCAGTCGGTCGAGGTCGACAGCGCCTCGGCGCGGGCGATCAGCTCTTCCTTCTTCGACGCGATGACCTTGCGCTCGGCGTCGAGCTGCGAGAAGTACGCGCCGCGGTGGCGCGTGAACGTGTCGCGCGCGGACGAGAACCGGCGCCACAGCTTCTGGTCGGTCTTCCGGTCGACCCCGTGGATCGCCTTCCACTCCTCGATCATCTCCGAGAAGCGGGCGCCCGAGGCCTTCCAGTGGCTGTCCTTCGCCGCGAGCTCCTCCGCCTCGGCCACCAGGGCCTCCTTGGCGGCGACCGCTTCGGCGCGCTCGGCGTCCTTCGCGGCCTTGAACTCGCCGAGCTTGTCGTCGGCGTGCTTCGAGAGGCCGTCGAGACGCGCGGCGAGGCCGTCGACGTCCCCGACCACGGCCGCGGTGTCGAGCCCTTCGCGGAGCTTGCGCAGCTGCGAGGCGGCCTGCTCGACGTCGGCGGACTCCGAGTTCAGCCGGGCGGCGATGAGATCGACTTCGACCACGAGGTCGGCGTACTTGCGCGCGAAGTGCGCGAGGCCCTCCTCGGTGGAGCCGGCCTGCCACGAGCCGACCGCGCGCTCGCCGGAGGAGGTTTTCACATAGACCGTGCCGTCGGCGTCAACGCGGCCGAAGCTGGTCCAGTCTCCGAGGTCACTCATCGCGGTAATCTCAAATCCTTCACACGAACTTAGGGACGTACTTCCCGTACCTTACGGTGGTTGACGGGTAGCCGCCACCCGGGCGGTGCCGACACGAAACCAAAGGGGAAGTTCAGTTGGGCTCTGCATCGCGCGCTGGCGGCCTCCCCACCCTACAGCCGCCGGTGATCGCCGTCGTAGGGCCCACCGCAGCCGGGAAGACCGCGCTGTCGGTCGCGCTCGCCGAAACGCTCGGCGGCGAGGTCGTGAACGCCGACTCGATGCAGCTCTACCGGGGCATGGACATCGGCACCGCGAAGATCACCGAGGCCGAGAAGCGCGGTATCCCGCACCATGTCTTCGACGTCCTGGAGGTCACCGAACCCGCCGATGTGGCCAGTTACCAGCGCCTCGCCCGCGAGGCGATCGCCGACATCCGCGCCCGCGGCATGCGCCCGGTCCTCGTGGGCGGCTCGGGCCTGTACGTGCAGGCCGCGCTCGACGAGATGGACTTCCCCGGCACCGACCCCGAGATCCGCGCCCGGCTCGAAGCCGACCTCGAACGCGAGGGCTCGGCCGCGCTCTGGGAGCGCCTGAAGACCCTCGACGCGGCCGCCGCGAAGGCGATCCTGCCCTCGAACGGCCGCCGCGTCGTGCGCGCCCTCGAAGTCGTGGAGCTCACCGGCTCCTTCACCGCGAGCCTGCCCGAACCGAAGGCCCACCTCGACGCGGTCCGCATCGGCGTCGACCTCGACACCCCGGCCCTCGACGAGCGGATCGCGCAACGCGTCCAGCACATGTGGGACGCCGGACTCCTCGACGAGGTCCGCGACCTCGAAGCGAAGGGCCTGCGCGAGGGCCGCACCGCGTCCCGCGCCCTCGGCTACCAGCAGGTGCTCGCCCATTTCGCGGGGGAGTACGACGAGGCCGAGGCCTTCCGCCTCACCGCGCAGGGCACGCGCCGGTTCGTGCGCCGCCAGCGCTCCTGGTTCAAAAGGGACGGCCGCATCGAGTGGTTCGATGCGGCCGATCCGGAGCTGTTCCCGCTCGTCCTCGCGAAGATCGAGGCGCGAACGATGAGCGCTTAAGCGCGCGGGTTCGGCGCCGTGGTCTCCTTCGGGTCGGTCACGGAGACCGGCTCGAGGAGCTTGTTGATCTTCTCCATGACCTCGTCGTCGAGCTCGACGCCGACGGCCTTGACGTTCTCGGCGACCTGCTCGGGGCGGGTCGCGCCGATGATCGCGGCGGAGACGTTCGAGTTCTGCAGCACCCACGCGAGGCTGAGCTGGGCGATGGTGAGGCCGAGCTCCTCGGCGATCGGGCCGAGCTGCTGGACGCGCTCGAGCACGTCGTCGTTCATCCAGCCCTCGACGAACCGCCCGAACTTCGGGTCGGCGCCGCGCGAGCCCGCCGGAGCGGCCTGGCCCGGCTTGTACTTGCCGGAGAGGATGCCGCCGGCCAGCGGGGACCAGACGATCTGGCCGATGCCCAGCTCCTCGGAGGCCGGGACGACCTCGGCCTCGATGACCCGCCACAGGGCGGAGTACTGCGGCTGGCTCGACACGAGCTGGATCTTCAGCTCCTTGGCGAGCTCGGCGCCGGCGCGGATCTGGTCGGCGGTCCACTCGGAGACGCCGATGTAGTGGGCCTTGCCGGCGTGCACGACGTCTGCGAACGCCTGCATGGTCTCCTCGAGCGGCGTCTCGACGTCCCAGCGGTGGGCCTGGTACAGCTCGACGCGGTCGGTCTGCAGACGCTGGAGCGAGTTGTCGATGGACTCCTTGATGTGCTTGGCGGAGAGGCCCCGGTCGTTCTTGCCCGGGCCCATCGGCCAGTACACCTTGGTGAAGATCTCCAGCCCATCGCGGCGCTGGTCCTTGAGCGCGCGGCCCAGGACCTCTTCAGCGGCGCCCTGCGCGTAGACGTCGGCGGTGTCGAAGGTGGTGATGCCGGCATCGAGGGCGGCGTTCACGCACGCGACGGCGGCGTCCTCTTCCACCTGCCCGCCGTGGGTGATCCAGTTGCCGTAGACCAGTTCGGAAATGACGAGGCCTGAGCGGCCGAGATGACGAAACTCCATGCTCAAGAGATTACCTGCCGTGCGGCTAGCTTGACGTCCTCCGTGTCGTGAACGACATGGACTCCCGGCTCGCCTACCGTGGCTCCCTGCGGGCCCCGGTGGGTCTACGGGTGGGTTCTCGCATCCTTCCCGGCCATGCGGCAGGGTTTTGTGGGCATTGCCGCACCTGACAGACGCCAGGCCCGGTCTCCCGGAGAGGTTAGCCTCCAGTTCCATCCCTCAACGAGCGTTTATCGGCACTCTCCGGTTTCACGCCACGATCAGCGCTACTTCGTCCCTCGGCGAGCTTCTTGCTCATGGTCTCTTGCCGTTCGGCCAGGATCCGACGACCCTCTCTGCGGATATTGATCTCCGCGTTCCGGTCCCGTTCGTGCGTGACCCCGCACGGACACGACCACGACCGGATCCGCAACCCCCGCTGCCCTTTCGGGCCGGTGACCGCCCCGCAACTCGAACACAGCTGCGTGGACGGAAACCACCGATCGATGCTCACGTAGTCGCGACCGTACCGGTCGCACTTGGACTCCAGCAGCCGCAGGAATGACCCCCACGATGCGTCTTGCACCGATTTCGCGGCGCGCCCACGAGAGAGTCCCAGTACAGCGAGGTCTTCGACGACGACCGCTTGGTTATCGCGGACGACGCGAGTACTCAGCTGCTCCAGGAAATCGTCCCGCTGATTCGCAATCCGCTCATGCCATCGCGCGACCTTGACCCGCTGCGCCTCCCGGCGCCTTGAACCCTTCTTCGCCCGCGCGAACTTGCGCTGCAACCGGGCCAGCTTCACCTCGCCCTTGCCATAGAACCTCGGGTTCGGTACCGCGTTCCCATCGCGCAGGACCGCGAAGTCCTTCAACCCCAAGTCGATCCCTGTGTCCCTCGGGGTCGGCGGGAGGGTGTCGTCGTCCTCGGTGGTGTAGCAGAAGGACACGAAGAACTTTCCCGACGCCTTGCGGATGATCGTCACCGAGCTCGGTTCCGCCGGGAGCCGGATCGACCTTCCAGCGGGGTCCTTCAATGACCAGCGCACTCGGAGATCGCCGATCTTCGCCAGATACAAGCGGCCGTTCCGCCGCAGCTTGAAGCCGTTGCGCGCGAACCTGGCCGACTGTCGGCCATGCTTTGATTTGAATCGCGGCGCACCGACCCTGCGGCCTTTGCGTTTGCCCGAGAGAGAAGCGAAGAAGTTGTTGCGGGCGGTCCGCAGGTCATTGAGGGACTGCTGCAAGGCCGCGTTCGACACCTCGCACAGGAACGCCCGCTCCGGGGTCCGCTTCGCCAGCGTCGTCACCTGCTTGACCACGTCACCGAACCTCGAAGCAGGCACCCCGGACCGGTAAGCGTCCAAGAACACACCGAGCGCGTCATTCCACACCAGGCGAGCGCACCCGAATGTCTTCGCCAACATCGCACGCTGAGGCGCGGACGGGTATACCCGAAACTCCGCCCGTCTCGTCATGCTCATGCCCATCACGCTAACCCAAGGGTCCGACATGCCTCACGTGGTAACAGCGACCGGCGCGGTCGGCGAGTTGCGGGCCATTAGAGCGGCCCGTCGTCGATCGAGACGGCCGCGTCCAACGTCCGGAGGGCCTCGGCCCGGTCGACCCGGAGCGGCACGATCTCGTTGCCGTCCAAGCCGAGTGCGCCCCACGAGTACCCGTCGGAGGCGAGGAATCCGGACGGGTGCACCTCGACGCGCTGGTACCGCGGGGGCACCACGACGCGCCCGGATCTGTGGACCACGAGCACGCGCCCGCGCTGGGCGGCGACGGCGACGCCGTTCACGAAACCGGTGACGGTGCGCCCGTCGGCGGTCGGGGTCTCCATGGAGCTGTAGAGCATCGGCACGACGACGGTCCCGGTGCGGTCGATCGCGCCCCAGTCGGCCTGGCACACGGCCGCGACGCCGCCGCGGAAGTCCCCGGCCTGGCTGAACGCGGCCTGCACGACGGGCCGCCCGTCCACGCCGAGGTACCCGAAGCGGCCGGTCTGCGGGTCCTGGAACCGGTCGGGCGCGGGGTGCCCGGCGCGTTCGGGCCAGCCGCGCGGCGGCGGCCCGAACCCGGCCTTCGCGGCGTGCTCCTCGATGAGTGAGAGCGCGGTCTCGACGATCTGCATGACGAACCCGTGCGGGTTCTGCTCGGAGGCGCGCTGCACGTGGATGAGGGATTCGGTGATGCGGCCCTGCGCGATGCACGAGAGCCCGGCGTAGGCCCGCACGGCGCCGGTGAGCGTTCGCGGCAGCTCGCCGGCCTCGGCGAGCGCGAAGAGCTGGTCGGCCTCTTCGTAGCGGCCGCGCACGCGCAGGACCTGCGCGAGGCGGGCGCGGGCGGGGGCCAGGAGCAGGTCGGCGCCGACGGCTTCGGCGTATTTGACGGCGGCGACGGCGTCCACTTCGGCGCCGTCGAAGTCGCCGAGGACGCGGAGGATCACGGCCCGCACGCCGAGCAGCCGGGACTGGTCGGCCTCGGCTGCGGCGCGGGCGAGCCGCATGGTGGCCTCTTCGCGGATCTGCTGGAGGGCGACGGTGTCGGCGATGGCGTGCCGCATGGTCGCGCGATCGAGGGGGCCGAGGGCGCGGAACAGCCCCGCCCGCAAGTCCACCGCGACATCCACCACGTTGACTACTTTCCGGGGTCAGAGAGGGCTACGACATTTCGAGGGTAAGCCATGGGGGACCCGGGGACGACAGCAGAACGATCCCGGGCGGAACCGGTGCGAAGCGGACAAGTCCTTCGACGACGCCTGCGTGTCGTCGATGTGTGGAGCCGGTCCGCCCGGGCCTACTTGACGACCTTGCCGAGGTCGTCTTCCTTGGCCTTGTAGCTCATGCGGGGGCGCGGGTTGCGCATCGAGCGGGGCATGATGCTCCGCTGGATCGCGTACCAGTACAGGCCGCCCATGCGCTGGTCGGTCTTCGGGAAGCGCTTGAGCACGATGCGCTTCACGCGGCGCGTGAGCAGGACCGATTCGAGGACGATCACGGCCGTCAGCGCGATGAGCGCGATGAACAGGTAGCTCTGGAGCTGCACGGAGCCGGAGGTGGAGAGGATCAGGATGGCGAACGCGCCGAACATGTAGTACTGGCCGATGGACCAGCGGGCGTCCACGATGTCGCGGACCAGGAGCTTCTCGGCGCCCCGGTCGCGCGGGAGGTGGTACTTGTCGAAGAGCGGGTCGCCCTTCCACTGGCCCTCGGCGATGCGGGCGCGCTCGTTGCGGAGGTCTTCGCGCGCCTGCTTCTTCTGCTCTTTGGTGAGCGGGCCGGCCTTCTTCTGGGCCGCCCGCTTCTCCTTCGCGGTCATCGGGGGGTTGACGGGAGGGCGCGCCTTGGACTGGTTGGGCCGCTTGGGAGTGGCCTTCCCCTTCTTGTCGGTGGCGGAAGCCGTCTGGGTCTCCTCGGGAGCAGGTGTCTCCGCCTGCACGGACTTCTTCGCCACGGACGTAAGGCCTTCCTCGACTCGCTGCGGGATGCTGCCCTCCAAGCATACCTACGCGTCTTCGGGCAGCTCCGGCTCAGCCGCGGAGGGTGTCAGACGCCCGCCTTCGCGGCGGGCCGCTCGATCTTCGCGCCGAGCCCGAGGAGCTTCGACTCGAAGTTCTCGTAGCCGCGGGTGATGTAGCGGTCGACGCCGTAGACGCGCGAGGTGCCCTCGGCGGCCATGGCGGCGATGAGGTGGCTGAAGCCGGCGCGCAGGTCGGGGATCTGGAGGTCCGCGGCGTGCAGCTTCGAGGGCCCGGCGATGACGGCCGAGTGCAGGAAGTTGCGGCGGCCCCAGCGGCACGGCGTGCCGCCCAGGCAGTCGGAGTACAGCTCGATGTTGGCGCCCATGCGGCGCAGCTCGGAGGTGTAGCCGAAGCGGTTCTCGTACACGGTCTCGTGCATGATCGACAGGCCGTCGGCCTGGGTGAGCGCCACGACGATCGGCTGCTGCCAGTCGGTCATGAGCCCGGGGTGCACGTCGGTCTCGAGCGCGACCGGCTTGAGCGGGGTGCCCGGGTGCCAGAAGCGGATGCCGCCCTCGATCGGGTCGTCGTTCACCTCGTACGCGCCGCCGATGGAGCGGAACACGTTGAGGAAGGTCATCATGTCGGCCTGCTGGGCGCCGCGCACGTACACGCTGCCCTGGGTGGCGAGCGCCGCCGAGGCCCACGAGGCGGCCTCGATGCGGTCGGGCAGGGCCCGGTGCGAGTAGCCCTTGAGCTCGTCCACGCCCACGATCTCGATCACGCGGTTGGTGTGGACCTTGATGATCGCCCCCATCTTCTGCAGGATGCAGATGAGGTCGATGATCTCGGGCTCGATCGCGGCGTTGCGCAGCTCGGTGGTGCCCTTGGCCATCACGGCGGTGAGCAGGACCTGCTCGGTGGCGCCGACGGACGGGAACTCAAGCTCGTAGCGGATGCCGTGGAGGCCGTTGGGGGCCGACAGGTGCGTGCCGTCGGCGCTCTTCTCGACGACGGCGCCGAACTTGCGGAGCGCGTCGAGGTGGAAGTCGATGGGGCGGCCGCCGATGTTGCACCCGCCGAGGTCGGGGATGAAGGCGCGGCCGAGGCGGTGCAGGAGGGGCCCGCACAGGAGGATCGGGATGCGGCTGGTCCCGGCGTGGACGTTGATCTCCTCGACGCCGGCGGACTCGACCGAGGTGGGGTCCATGTAGAGCGTGTCGCCGTCGAGTTCGACGTCGACGCCGTGGACGCGGAGGAGGCCCGTCACGACCTCGACGTCGCGGATCGCGGGCACCGAGCGCAGGACCGAGGGGGAGGTCCCGAGGAGGGCGGCGACCATGGCCTTGGAGACGAGGTTCTTCGCACCGCGGACCTGGACCTCCCCTTCGAGGGGGGTGCCGCCGTGGATGATCAACATGTCTTCAGAAGGGGTGGCGTCGGTGCTGCTCAAGAGGTCTCCTCGGTGGGTGGAGTTCTGGGACTGAGGCCGGGAACGTGATGGAGCGAATCGTAGAGCGCCGTACACCTTGTATTCGCTCGGCGGACCAACGATAACGGAACGGCCACGGGAAAAACGCCCAGGTAGCGACATAACCCACGGTGATCATGCGCACCTGAAACCGCGCAACGACCGAACCGGGCAAAGCGTGTGGAACGCCCGCGCGGGCCGCTTCGCGTCCCTGAGAGGGACACGCCGCGGCCCGCGTCGGGGGTTGCAGTGACCTACGGCAGCGTGAGCATCCGGTCGAGCGCTTCGCGCGCGTACCCGGCGGTCTCGGCGTCCACGGTGATGGTGTTCGGCACGCGCCCGGCCACCAGCTCCTCCAGCGCCCACACGAGGTGGGGGAGGTCGATCCGGTTCATGGTCGAGCAGTAGCAGACCGTCTTGTCCAGGAAGGAGATCTTCTTGTCCGGGAATTGGTTCGCCAAGCGCCGCACCAGGTTCAGCTCGGTGCCGATGGCCCAGCTCGAGCCGGGCTCGGCCGCTTCGAGCTGCTTGATGATGTACTCGGTCGAGCCCACGTAGTCCGCGGCCTCGACGACCTCGTGCTTGCACTCGGGGTGCACGAGGATGTTGACCTCGGGGTCGAGGCGGCGCATCTCCTCGACGCACTCGAGGGTGAAGCGCCCGTGGACCGAGCAGTGGCCCTTCCACAGGATGATCTTGGCGTTCCGCAGCTCCTCGTCCGTCAAGCCGCCGTTGGGCTTGTGCGGGTTGTAGAGCACGCAGTCGTCGAGCGAGTAGCCCATCTCGCGCACCATCGTGTTGCGCCCGAGGTGCTGGTCGGGCAGGAACAGGACCTTCTCGCCCTGCTCGTAGGCCCACCGGAGCGCCCGCTCGGCGTTCGAGGACGTGCACACGAGCCCGCCCTCGCGGCCCACGAAGCCCTTGATCGCGGCCGTGGAGTTCATGTACGTCACCGGCACGGTGACGTCCGCGATGCCGACGCGCTTGAGGTCCTCCCAGCACTGCTCGACCTGCGAGGCCGTGGCCATGTCCGCCATGGAACACCCGGCGGCCAGGTCCGGCAGGATCACCTGCTGGTGGTCGCCGGTGAGGATGTCCGCGCTCTCGGCCATGAAGTGCACGCCGCAGAACAGGATGTACTCGGCGTCGGGCCGCGCGGCGGCCTGCTGGGCGAGCTTGAACGAGTCGCCGGTGACGTCGGCGAACTGGATCACCTCGTCGCGCTGGTAGTGGTGGCCGAGGATGAAGACGTTGCCGCCCAGGGTCTCTTTGGCGGCGCGGGCGCGTTCGACCAGGTCGGGGTCGGAGGGCGCGGGCAGTTCACCGGGGCAGTCGACGCCG
The DNA here is from genome assembly GCF_027622945.1 of Glycomyces lechevalierae. GTDB lineage: Bacteria > Actinomycetota > Actinomycetes > Mycobacteriales > Micromonosporaceae > Glycomyces > Glycomyces rutgersensis. Next base: position 469,876 of record NZ_JAPZVQ010000003.1, read on the forward strand.
CGCTCGGAGCCGGAGTCGGTGCCGCGTCCGAGGAGCAGGAGCGCGGTCTGAGTGGAAGCAGGTTCGTTGAAGCCCGTCATGGCGGCAATGTTAGACCTTTTCGAGCACTGCTCGGACTCCCTGAATCCGCCATGCGGACACGCGGTCCACAGGCTGGGCCGTCCACCCGATCGGAAAGCGGTTACACCCAGCTTCCGGGCATCCACTACGCTCGTGGTGTGCGCATCCTCATAGCTCCCGACAAGTTCGCCGGCACCATGAGCGCCGCCGAAGCCGCCGACGCCGTCGCCGCGGGCTGGCACCGCGCCAGGCCCGACGACACCGCGGTCACGCTGCCGCTCGCCGACGGCGGCCCCGGCTTCGTCGACGTCCTCGCCCACGCCCTCCCCGGCGCGGCCCGCCGCACCGTCGCGACCTGCGACCCCCTCGGCCGCCCCGTCGAAGCCGACTACCTGCGCGACGGCGAGACCGCCTACATCGAGTCCGCCGCCGCCTGCGGCCTCCACCTCCTCGCCCCGGGCGAACGCGACCCGCGCCGCACCACCAGCTACGGCCTCGGCCTCATCGTCGCGGACGCCGTCGAGACCGGCGCCCGCCGCATCGTCGTCGGCCTCGGCGGCTCCGCCACCAACGACGCAGGCGCCGGGATGCTCACCGCCCTCGGCCTCACCCTCCTCGACTCCACCGGCGCGGCCCTGCCGTACGGCGGCGGCGTCCTCTCCGCCGCCACGGACATCGAAGGCCACGCCCGCACCCGCGGCGTCGAGTTCATCGCCGCCACCGACGTCGACTCCCCGCTCCTCGGCCCGCACGGCGCGACCTACATGTTCGGCCCGCAGAAGGGCGCCCACGGCAGTGCGCTGCCCTTCCTCGAGATGTCCCTCTCCGCCTTCGCCGAACTCGCCGAACGGAAACTCGGCCCCGTCGGCGCCTCCGAACTGCCCGGCGCCGGCGCCGCCGGCGGCCTCGGCTTCGCCTTCTTCCTCCTCGGCGGCCACCGCGAATCCGGCGCCCGCCTCACCTGCGACGCCGTCGGACTCGACGCCAAGATCGCCGAAGCCGACCTCGTCATCACCGGTGAAGGCTCCTTCGACGCGCAGAGCCTGCGCGGCAAGCTCGCCGCCGAGGTCGCCTCCGGCGCGAGCGCCCACGGCACGCCCTGCCTCGTCCTGGCCGGCCGCTCCGACCTCGAGTCCCACCCCGACCTCGCCGGCGTCCACTCCGTCACCGAACTCCTCGGCAGCCCCGAGGCCGCCATGCGCGAACCCGTCCAAGGCCTCACGTCACTGGCCGAGAAGGTGGCGACGGCATGGCAGGAGTAGGTACGGTCGAGGACTGCACATCCAAACACGTCACACTCACGGGTGTGTGACCTCCGGAATAACGACAGTGCCAGCACCGTTGGGTACTGTTGACCTGTCGAAGAGACCCGATCGACTTGGATCTCGCACACACACGAGGGAGTTGCCAGTGAGCACCGCTCAGCAGGCCGAAGACGTCAAGGACAACGCCGCCAAGGTCGGCGTCGTGCTCACCGAAGCGGCCGCTACCAAGGTCAAAGCCCTGATCGAGCAGGAGGGCGAGGAAGGCCTGCGACTGCGCGTCGAGGTCAGCCCCGGCGGCTGCTCGGGCCTGCGCTACGGCCTCTACTTCGACACCGACGTACGCGACGGCGACACCGTCCAGGACTACGAGGGCTTCGGCGTCGTGGTCGACAAGATGAGCGTCCCCTACCTCATCGGCGCGAGCATCGACTTCGCCGACCGCATCGACGCCCAGGGCTTCACCATCGACAACCCGAACGCCCAGGGCTCCTGCGCCTGCGGCGACTCCTTCCACTAAGAGGGATCAATCGGGATTCTTTGCCTCTGAGAGGCGCAGCAGCCCGGTCGATCTCCGGATCGACCGGGCTGAGCCATGCGTTAGGCTGTCTGCTCCCACCACGGGCCCACCGCCCGATCACCGAGCGCTTCGCGCGCTTCCATTCACGTCCCCGACTGAACGAGGACATTCGCAGTGGCACTTGTAGTGCAAGGCATGAAGACCGCCGTCACCGGCTCGACCGCGGAGACCGTCGGCCACGGCATGAGCCGGCTCGGCCAGGCCCCGGTCGTCGTCGACGGCGAGGAACTCGACCTCATCGAGGTCATGGAGCGCGGCGGCACGCTCCGCCTCGTCCACATCGGACCCGGCGACGCCAAGGCCATGCACGCCTACGCCGACCAGTGCCGCGACCTCGGCCTCGAGTTCAGCGCCGACCCGGGCGATCTCGAAGGCGACGAGGCCGTCGAGTTCCTGACCGGCGCGAAATTCCTTGTGACCAGCGAGGAGCGCTATCAGTTCCTCCAGGCCACCACGGGCCTGAGCGACGACGAGATCCTCGAGCGCGTCCGCGTCCGCGTGACCACTCTGGACCAGGACGGCGTCGAGATCGCCGGCCACGACATGGAACGCATCCGCGTGCCCTTCCCGCGCACCCGCGAGATCATCGACCCCGCCGGCGCGGGCGACGCCTTCGCCGCCGGCCTCCTGGCCGGACTCGGCTGGGGGATGGGCCTGCGCCGCTCCGCCGAGGTCGGCTCGCAGATGACCGCGCTGGCCCTCGAATCCGTGGGGCCGCAAGGATATGCGGTCAATCCGGTCGAGTTCGTGCACCGGCTCGAGCAGTCCTACGGCCCGGCCGCCGCGGCCGAGGCCTCCGCGTATCTGTTGCCCGAGTAGCGGAACCGCCGAATCCCAAGCGTCTCAAAGGCACCGGTCGTTAACCTGCGTCTCATCAATTGGGATTACAAAGGCAATACGGACGAAATGATTGCAGCGCAAGGTCTCTGACAACCGTCTGCGCGGTAACGATTTCACAACGCACCCTATCTTTTGCGGGTGCAGTGCGCCATGGTGTGAGTTATCCCACGACCCACTCACGCTCTGGAGACCCTCGTGAAACGAATGCGAATGACGGTGGCCGCGCTCGCCGCCGCCAGTATGACGGTGGCGACCGCCGCCTGCGCCGGTGACGAAAGCGATGTCGGCGGCGAAGGCGGCGGCGACGCCATCGTCAACATGCAGATCGGCGACGTGCGCAGTCTCGTGCCGGGCGGTTCGGGCGAGTCCGAGGGCTTCCGGATCATCAAGAACGTCTACGACGGCCTGGTCTACTACAACCGCGAGACCGGCGAACCGGAGAACCTCGCGGCCGAGGAGATCTCCTCGGCGGACAACCAGACCTGGACCATCAAGATCAAAGAGGGGCTGACGTTCCAGAACGGCGAGCCGGTGAACGCCGACGCGTTCATCCGCTCCTGGGACCGCAGCGCCTACGCCCCGAACGTGCTGCCGCTCAACTACTTCTTCGCGACCATCGAGGGCTACGACGCGATGAACCCCGAGCCGAAGCCCGAGGACACCTGGGCCGACCCGGAGGTCCCCGAGTACGACCCGGTCGAGACCACCCACCTCTCGGGCCTCACCGCCGTCGACGACCTCACCATCGAGGTCAAGCTCTCCGCGCCGTTCCTCGGCTTCCCGACGATGCTCGGCTACGAGGCCTTCTACCCGATCGCCCAGGCCTGCCTGGACGACCTCGACGCCTGCGAGAAGAAGCCGATCGGTAACGGCCCCTTCATGTTCGAAGAGGAGTACGACATCGAGTCCGGCGGCAGCGTGGTCCGCTGGGAGGACTACAAGGGCAGCATGCCGGCGCAGATCGACGGCGTCAACTGGAAGGTCTACCTGGCCGGCGACGACTGCTGGGCCGACTTCCTCACCGGCGACATCGACGTCTGCCGCCCGACGGCGGCCGACTACGAGAGCGCGATGAACGACGAGGACCTCACCACCCGCCTCATCCAGCAGGAGGACCCGAGCATCCTGATGCTCTCGTTCCCGCTGTACGACCCGAAGTACCAGGACGTCAACCTGCGCCGCGCCATCTCGATGGCGATCGACCGCGAGGGCGTGCTCAACGTGGTCGGCCCCGAGCGCTTCTACCCGCTCGACACCTTCGTCCCCGGGTCGATCCTCGGCGGCGGCCAGGGCACCTGCGGCGAGTACTGCACGTACGACCCTGAGGGTGCGAAGGACCTGCTGGCGCAGGCCGGCGGCTGGCCTGAGGGCGAGAAGCTGCGGATCTGGGTGAACGACGCCAACGACAACGTCGACATCTTCCGCGCCATCGGCGACTCGATCGCGCAGTCGCTCGGCATCGAGTACGAGCTCGTCCCCATGGAGTGGACGGACTACCTGCCCGCCCGCGAGAACCACCAGCTCGACGGCCCGTTCCGCAACGGCTGGAGCCCCGACTACAACCTGAACGAGAACTACCTCGAGCCGATCTACGGCGGCGGCGCCGCCACGAACGACATGGGTTACGAGAACGCCGAATACGACGCCAAGATCGCCGCGGCCGGCGCCGCGTCGACCCTCGACGAGGCCGTCGCGCTCTACCAGGAGGCCGAGGCGATCCTCGCCGCGGACATGCCGAGCGCCCCGGTCTTCGGTGAGAAGTTCAACTACTTCTACACCGACCGCCTCGAGAACGTCTACGTCCACCCGATCTACTCGGGCCCGGGCGGCGACTGCGAGCTGCGCGAAGTCACGGTCAAGTAAACAGCGACAAGCGAATGCGGGCGGGCCGGAGACGGCCCGCCCGCGTCCTCAGAACGGATAACCCATGGGACGCTATGTCATCCGCCGTCTCCTCCAAGCGCTGCTCACCCTCGGGATCGTGCTCTTCCTGCTGCACTACCTGATGGCGCTCTCGGTCCAGATCCGCGGCAACCCCGCGACGCTGTTCTTCGGCGGCGAACGCACCCCCGACGCGGCGATGCTCGCGCAGGTCGAACGCCTCTACGGCCTCGACAACAAGTGCTACGAACGGGTCGGCGACCCCTGCCTCACGCCGTTCGTCGACCGGCTCCAGCAGTACGTCACCGGCGACCTCGGCACCACCCTCAACGGCAACCGGGACGTCGCCCAGCTCCTCGGGATCTACATCCCGAACACGCTGCGGCTCTTCATCTTCGCGACCATCACGCTCGTCGCGGTCTCGATGGTGCTCGGCACCTGGGCCGCCCGCCACCGCGGCAGCTTCATCGACCACACCGTGCGGGGCACGACCATCCTGGCCGACTCCGTGCCGGTGTTCCTCATCCTGCTGTCCTACGTGTACATCGTCGCGGTCCCGCTCACCCGCTGGGCCCGGGGCATCTGGGGCACCGAGTCCTTCATGGGCCAGGTGTTCAGACCCAACTACAACCCCGACTACCCGTGGACGACGATCATCATCCCCGGCATCATCGTCGGGACCGTCGGCCTCGCCACGATGACCCGGCTCATCCGCGCCGCCCAGCTCGAGAACCTCGGCTCGGACTTCGTGCGCACCGCCAAGGCCAAGGGCCTCAAGCCGCTCCGCATCACGGTCGTGCACGTGATCCGCAACTCGATGATCCCGATCATCACCGGCGTCGGCTTCCTCTTCGCCTTCATGCTCTCCGGGGCCGTCCTCACCGAAGGCGTCATGGGCATCCCAGGAATGGGCCGCATGATCTTCGAGGCCGTCCAGCGCCAGGAGGCCAACCTGGTGATCGTCGGCCTCTCCGTCTCGGCCGTCGTGGTGGTCTTCGTGAGCGTGATCGTCGACCTCCTCTACGCCGCGTTCGACCCGAGGATTCGCTATGAGTGAGCTGACCGCCCCCACCCCGACCGCCGAACGCCAGGCGACCCTGTGGTCGGATGCCTTCCACGCCATGCGGAAGCGCCCGGACGTCATCATCGCCACGGTGGTGCTCCTGTTCGTGTTCGCCATGGCGGCCTTCCCGGGCCTGTTCACGGACAAGAACCCGACCACCTGCATCGGCCGCGACGCCAAGCAGCGGCCCGACACCTGGTTCACCGGCGAACATCCACTGGGGACCGACGCGTTCGGCTGCGACTTCGCCGCCACCCTCGTCCACGGCACCCGGCCCACGATCACCCTGGCGCTCAGCGTGATCATCGCCTCGGCGCTCATCGGACTCGTGCTGGGCATCTACGCCGGGTACTACGGCGGCTGGATCGACGGGATCATCTCCCGCGGGCTCGACGTCTTCATCGTCATCCCGATGCTCATGGGCGCCATGCTCATCCTCAGCCTCTTCCGCGGCCGCGTCTCGTCGGACAACCTCTTCGAGACCATCGCCGCTCCCGCCCTGGCGCTGACGTTGTTCGGGTGGATGGAGTTCTGCCGATACACCAGAGCGGCCACATTGGAGTCCAAGAACCTGGACTACGTCGTCGCGGCCCGATGCCTCGGCGCGAGCGACCGGCGCATCATGTTCAAGCACATCCTGCCGAACGCGATCGTGCCCGTCACGGCCATCGTGCCCACCACCATCGGCGGCATCATCGTCACCGAGGCGGCCCTCGCCGTCCTCGGCATCGGCGTGCAGCCGCCCGCCACGAGCTGGGGCGTGCTCCTCTCCAAGGGCACCGAATGGGCCGGAGGCGGCTACGTCTACCTCTTCGCCTGGCCCCTCGCCCTGCTCATCCTGACCGTGTTCGCGTTCGCGACCTTCGGCGACGCCCTGCGCGACGCCCTCGACCCGAAGCTGAGGTGAGACCGATGGCAGAGACCGTCATGCGCGTCATCGGCGACACCCTGAGCGGCGCCGACCTGAACGCCCCCCTGCTCGAAGTGGACGACCTGCGCGTCGAGTTCCAAGTGCGCGGCAAGCGGATCCCCGCCGTGCGCGGCGCGAGCTTCACCCTCGAGCAGGGCCGCACGCTCGCCGTCGTCGGCGAGTCCGGCTCGGGCAAGTCCGTGACCTCCCAGGCGATCATGGGCATCCTCGACACGCCGCCTGCGCACATCACCGGCGGCCGCGTCATGCTCCACGGCGTCGACCTCCTGAAGCAGGACGAGGACACGCGGAGGACGGTGCGCGGCAACCACATCGCCATCGTCTTCCAGGACGCGCTGTCCGCGCTCAACCCGCTGTGGTCGGTCGGCTTCCAGATCGGCGAGCTCTACCGCGTCCACCGCGGCCTGAGCCGCGCCGACGCCAAGAAGCGCGCGATCGAGATGCTCGACCTCGTGGGCATCCCGGACGCGAAGAACCGCGTCGGCCACTACCCGCACCAGTTCTCCGGCGGCATGCGCCAGCGCGTCATGATCGCGATGGCGCTCGCGCTCGACCCGGAGATCCTGATCGCGGACGAGCCGACCACGGCCCTCGACGTCACGGTCCAGGCCCAGATCATGAGGCTGCTCAAGCGGATCCAGGCCGAGCGGCACATGGGCCTGATCCTCATCACCCACGACCTCGGCGTGGTCGCGGACGTCGCGGACGACGTGGCGGTCATGTACGCGGGCGAGGTGGTCGAGCGCGCCGGCATCCGCGACGCGTTCAAGCGCCCGGCCCACCCGTACACGAAGTCCCTGCTGCGCGCGATCCCGCGCGTCGACACGGTCGGGCAGCAGCTCGAGGTCATCCGCGGCCTCCCGCCGAACCCCGCGAGCCTGCCGTCCGGCTGCCCGTTCCATCCGCGCTGCTTCGCGGCCGAGGACAAGTGCGCCACGGAGGTCCCGCCGTGGCTCGAACCGTCCGAGACGCACGGCAGCCGCTGCCACTTCGCCGAGGAGGTCTACGCCGATGAACGCTGAACTCGGCCAAGCGAATCCCACCACCGAGCCGGTCCTCGAAGCGACGGACCTGGTGAAGCACTTCCCGATCCAGCGGGGCATCGTCGTCAAGCGCACCGTCGGCAAGGTGCAGGCGGTCGACGGCGTCGACCTGAAGCTCCACCCGGGCAAGACCCTCGGGGTCGTGGGGGAGTCGGGCTGCGGCAAGTCCACCCTCGCCAAGCTCCTGGTCGGCCTGGAGGCCCCGACCTCCGGTTCGATCAAACTGCAGGGCAAGGAGATCGGCAACCTCTCGGCCCGCAAGATCAGGCCGTTCCGCAAGGACATCCAGCTCGTCTTCCAGGACCCGTACACTTCGCTGAACCCGCGCCTCACCGTCGGCGACATCGTGGGAGAGCCCTTCGAGATCCACCCTGAGGTGGTTCCGAAGGGGAAGCGCGCCAACGAGGTCAAGGACCTGCTCGACATGGTCGGCCTCAGCCCCGACCACGTCAACCGCTACCCGCACCAGTTCTCCGGCGGCCAGCGCCAGCGCATCGGCATCGCCCGCGCCCTCGCGCTGCGTCCGCAGGTGCTCGTGTGCGACGAACCGGTGAGCGCCCTGGACGTCTCGATTCAGGGCCAGGTGATCAACCTTCTGGAGCGCCTGCAGGACGAGCTCGGTCTGGCGTACGTGTTCATCGCGCACGACCTCTCGGTGGTGCGCCACATCGCCGACGAGGTCGCGGTGATGTACCTCGGCAAGGTCGTCGAGCGCGGCACCGCCCGCGAGATCTACGACCACCCGCGCCACCCGTACACGCAGGCCCTGCTCTCGGCGGTCCCCGTTCCGGACCCGGATCTGCGGGGGCAGCGCGACGAGATCATCCTGCAGGGCGACGTCCCGTCCCCGATCAACCCGCCTTCGGGCTGCCGCTTCCGCACCCGCTGCTGGAAGGCGACGGACCGCTGCGCCGAGGAGGTGCCGTCACTGGACGCGGGGGACGAGGGCACGCGCCCTCCCGTCACCCACCACCACCCGAACCGGAGTGAACACAGTACTCATAAGGCGGCCTGCTTCTACGCCGAGGCGCGGGACGTCACGCACGCGGTGAAGTAGCTTTCCCGACACGGCCACCGGGCGCGGCCCTCACCCGCCCCGGTGGCCGTTCCGCTTGCTGAACCTTACTCGTACTCGTATACTCGAAATCGAGTATTACGAGCGAGGAGTGAGCCATGGCCGGGAAACGGAAGGTCGCGAACCTGACCGCGCTCGCGGTCCTGTCGGTCCTCGGGCAGCGTCCGATGCACCCCTACGAGATGGCGAACGCCATGCGCGGCTGGGGCAAGGACCGCGACATGCGCGTGAAGTGGGGTTCGCTCTACTCGGTCGTCGCCTCGATGGAGAAGCACGGCCTCATCGAGGCGGCCGGGACCAGCCGCGAGGGCAACCGGCCCGAGCGCACCGTCTACCGCATCACCGACGACGGCTGGGCCGAGATGACCGACTGGGCCCGCGAACTCCTGGCCGCCCCCGACGGCGACCAGGCGCGCTTCCGTGCCGGGCTCTCCGTCATGTCGGTCCTCCCGCCCGACGAGGTCGCCGGACTCCTGCGCACTCGCGTTGCGGCCCTTGAAGAACGCCGGGAGGCGTTGAACGAGGCCCTGACCGAGCACGGCCGCGGCGTGCCCCGCCTCTTCCTCGCGGAAGGCGAGCACGAACTCGCGACGCTCGACGCCGACCTCGCCTGGACCCGCGCGCTCCTCGCCGAGCTCGACTCCGGCGTGCACCCGTCCCTGGAGGCGTGGCGCGAGTTCCACGCCACCGGCGCGATGAGCAAGGACCTGGCCGAACGTCGGCTCGACGGCCCCGAGCCGTGATGAGACGCGGTTCCGGAGGCGTTGCAGCGCCACCGGAACCGCGGTAAACCCCGAACCGTTTCCACGAAGCGCGTACCCGGCCCAGGGCGGCACCCAGAAGGATAGCCGGATTGCTCGCTTCCACCGACGGTTCATGACTGAACGAGGAAGCACCATGTCAACGAGAACCACGACCGCGGCCGTCATCGGCGGCGGCATCGCCGGACCCGTCACCGCGGCCGCGCTGCGCCTGGCCGGCATCGACGCCCACGTCTATGAGGCCTACCCGGCCCGCGCCGACGGCGTCGGCGGCACCCTCGCCCTCGCCCCCAACGGGCAAGCGGCCCTTGAGATCATCGGCGCGAAGGACGCGCTCGCCGCCATCGGCGAACCGATCCACCGCATGGACATGCTCGTCGCCAGCCGCAAGCGCTTCGTCATACCCGCCGTTCCCGATCAGGGCCCGCTCCTGTCCCTCCACCGAGCCGACCTCTTCCGGGTCCTCTCCGACCGGGCCGAGGAACTCGGTGTCGCCTTCGAGTACGGCAAGCGCCTCGTCGACGTCCGCGAAGGTCCCGACTCGGTCACGGCCGTGTTCGCGGACGGCACCGAAGCCACCGCCGACGTCCTGATCGGCGCGGACGGCGTGCACTCCGCGGTGCGCGCCCTCATCGATCCGGCCAACCCGGGCCCGAAGTACACCGGAATGCTCAGTTTCGAATCGATCTCGCCCTTCGAGCCGGACCTCGACCCCGGCGTCATGACCTTCGCCTTCGGCAAGCGCGGCTACTACCTGTACTGGCGCCTCCCCGAAGGCGGCACCCGTTGGGGCGTCAACATGCCCTCACCGAAGCCCTTGAGCTTCAAGGAGATCCGCCAGAGATCCAATGAGGACTGGATGGTCCGCCTCCTCGACGTCTACGGCGACGACGCCCCCGGCGGTGAACTCCTGCGCCGCACGCCCCCGAACACCTTGCAGGCCAGCGGCTCGCTCCACCTCATGCCGCCGGTGCCCACCTGGCACCGCGGCCGCATGGCCCTCGTCGGCGACGCGGTCCACGCCCCGTCGAACAGCTCCGGCCAAGGCGCTTCGCTCGCCATCGAAAGCGCCATCGAACTCGCCCGCTGCCTCCGCGACATCCCCGACCCCTCGGCCGCGTTCGTCACCTACGAATCGCTGCGCCGCAAGCGCGTCGAGTCGATCGCCGCGGCCGCCGCGAAGACCAACAGCGTGAAGGCACCCGGGCGGCTCGCGCAGACGATCATGCCGATCATCATGCCGCTCTTCATCAAGACCGCGATGAACCCGGAGAAGACCATCGCCCCGATCCAGCGCCACCGCATCCCCTGGGAGGCCAGCGCGGCCTGATCCGCTACGACTCGCCCAGGACCAACGTGATCGGGTCCTCTCCCCAGGGACGAGCGGGAGCCCGACCGCCCCAACTCTCGGCGACCGCCACCAATGCGGCCCTGTGTCGCTTCAATCCGCCCGTCTGGCACAGCCAATAGGCGGCGTGGGCCTGCGTCTTCGGATCTGTCGCTCGTAGTGCTTGCAGAAGAGGGCCGTCCGCGTCCGCACCGAGGCTTTCGGCCAGGACGCGGATGGCCGTCTCCTTCGCGAGTCCGAACCCCGAAACCGGCTCGAGGATCAGTTCACCAAGGGCGGCAACGAGTCTCGCGTCCTTCCCAGCCTTGTCGAACACGCCGGAGGCTGTCCAGGCCGCCTCGTGCCGCGCGGCATCCGAGTCCGTCTGCGCGAGAACCGCCACCAGGAGGTCCGCATCGCCGGGCTCGGCGTGCTGCACTCCGATCAGGTTCAGGGCGCTCACCGCAGCAGGAGACGTCGGCCGCCGAAGTACTTCCCGGGCCCGGGCGAGCACCTCGGGCAGCCGGTCCTCGGCAGGCTTCAGATCCTCGAGGACGTGCCCGAGCCCTTCCCAGGACTGGTAATGATCGAACGCGATGCCCACGGCAACAGGGTCTTCGCTGTGCAGCAGCGTCGTGAACGCACGCATGCACTCGTCATCGTCGAGCGGAAACCGCAGCTCCTCATGGGCCCTCTTCAGCGCCGGATCGTCCAGCACAGCATCCTTCCAGTAGGTGCTGTGGAAGCCCTCCAGGGCCTCACGAACGATCTGCGCCTCCCCGCGCGCGTCCGCCGGCCAGGAGGCCACCAGCCGCTCGAGAAGCGCCCGGTGACGCCGCACCTGCCGCGGCGAACCGAGGCAGACCGCCGCGCACACCTGGAGCTCCAATTCGGGCGACTCACTGAGCCGAAGGATCAACTCCTCGACCTCGGGGACTTCGAGATCCGCCAGGGCCCGCATAGCGTTCCGCCGCTCCCGCACCTCGAGACCTTCATCGAGCGCCATCGCCGCGATCAGCTCGAAGAGCCGCCGATCCGGCTCCTCGCCCTGCGCGAAAACAGTCCCGGCCGCAAGAAGCGCCATCTCCCACACCTCCTCGTCAACCGCGCCTTCCAAGACATCAGCGACCAAGCCCGCGTCTTCGGCCTCACCAAGATGCCAAAGCATCGTCAGAGCGATCGAACGCTCCCGCCCCGATCGATCCGGCCCGAGAAGCCTCCGTGCAGCCCGGCGCACGTCATCCGCCAGCGGCTCATAGGGATTCTCGACTCCCCATCGCGTGTTCGCCTGAGCGGTCTGATAATCGTCCAGACACTCACGGACCACGGCGATGTCATCGCTCGCCAGCCGAGTCCGAAACTCGCTGAGAGCCTGCTCCTGGGTGCTCATCGGCCTCCTTCACGTCGAGCCTCAACACCTAGCCGACGACCCTACGACTGAGCATCAAATCGTTACCATGTAGTTGCGCGGCAACACATGCGGTCGATCAACACCAGGACCACCCTGCCGCCTGTTCCTCGGAGAGGATGCACATGGAAGACTCGCCCCTGCCGCGCATCAGCCCGGCAATCCAGCAAGCGGTCACCCAACGCGGCCTGTTCCTCATCGCCAAGGCCGAACCCAGTCCCTTCGGCAAGAGCGACTACCTATTCGTCTGCACGAGCCCGGACCGCAACGACTGCGGCTACACGAGAATCGGCCAGGCCATCAAAGAAGGCGGCCTCGTCGTCTACGCGATGAACGGCCAACACAGTCGCTTCCACGCCGACATCCACCAGATCCGGGGTCACTACCGGACCTGGGACGACGCCATCGCGACCATCCTCCAAGAATTCGACCGCTGGGGCTGGTGGCCGGAACGCTAACGCCCCGCCTGAAAACCTCCTATTCTCCCGACGCATCTCCTGATCGGTTGCATGGGCCTGGCTGGTGGGCGGGTCCGTGCTCGTCTGGTCTCCCGTGCAGGCCTCAGCGACCTCGCTCAGGCCTTGCAGGCCTCGCGGTCACACCAGACGTCTTCGTGTGCCTCGTTCCAAGCACTGCCTCCGTTCGAGGTGATCCCGACCGGCGATCTCCCACCCAGCACGCCCCCTTCTCTGAAGAGGCCGTGGTCCGCTGCGGATCCCGATAGCACCAAGGGGACTGAAACCACTGTTTCGTCAAGGCAGTGGTTTCGGAAAAGCGTCTGGTTTGGGTTTCGGCCAGAGGCTTGGCGTAGTCTGCTTGCACCTACTCGCCACCTGTACGTTTTCCGTATCCCTGTGCGTACATCAATCATCCCTCGCACAGCCGTACCCGTCATCACCCACAGGGGTACAAGACCCTCACGTTCCGCCCCAACCCCCCTGCACCCCAAGGGAACAGCCGACACCCGGCCCCCGCGGTCGGGAGTGTCGCCCACCCCAAAACAAACCCGCACCCCGCCATCCGACCCGCCCGATCCACAGCCTCTTCGTCGCTGCCCGCCTGAACCCCAACCCACCACTCAGCGGGAAGCGGCCGCCCTCGGCCGGATCGGCGAGGCGGCCGAGAAATCCGAAGCCGTCCTGAGGGTGGACCGCTGAATTCGGGACCCGCGCCTCGTCTGAACAAGTGACGATGCAGAACGCGAATAGAAAGAGGAATCTGATGCGGAAGTTGATTCTCGGTTTCTACGTCTCACTCGATGGCAAGAGCGCCGACATGGACAACGGCATGAAAGAGGTCCTGATGGGCATCGACGATCCCGAGCAGGAGCGGTACTTCGTCGACCAGCTGTGGGATGCCGGGGCCTTCCTCATGGGCCGCAACACCTACGAGGCCATGGCCGGATTCTGGCCCGGCTCCGACCACCCGTCCGCCAAGGCCATGAACGAGATCCCGAAGGTCGTGTTCTCCCGGACCCTGCAATCGGCTGACGACTGGCCCGAGACCCGGATCGCCGGCGGCGACACGGCAGATGAGATCCGGAAGCTCAAGGCCGAGCCCGGCAAGGATCTCGTCGCCGCCGGCGGCACTGCCTTCATGCACTCCTTGATCAAACTCGGCGTCGTCGACGAATACCGCCTCTGGGTGCTGCCTGCGGCCGCCGGCAAGGGCGCGCCGCTGTTCCCCGAGCTCGATGGGCCCTTGCGGCTGCGGCTGGTAAAGAGCACCGCCTTCCCCTCCGGCGTGCTCGAACTGATCTACGTCCCGGCCGAACAGTGAGCGGCGGCCGACGGCCCGAAACGCCGCTACGCGTCGGCCACCGCTAGTTTTCCTTGGTGACGCCCGAACCCGACTTTCAGCATGAGGTGCCCGCCGACCTCGAAGCGCTCGCCGACGCGTATCGGCTCGGCGAGCTCCGTGAAGTGCGCTTCCTCCCGAACGGCCGCATGAACCGGAACTGGTTCGTCGATGCGGAACGGGGCCGCTTCGCGCTCAAACGCCTCACCGACCGCGACCCGGCCGTCGTCCGCCGCAACCTCGGCCTGCTCGACCACCTTGCGGCCGAAGGCATCCCGGTCGCGCCTGCCGTCGCCACCATCGCGGGCGACCTCATCTGCGAGATCGAAGGCAGCGCCTACTACCTGTGCGAATGGATCGACGGCACCCATCCCGGCGCGGAGATGAACCTCTTCCAAGCCGGGAACATGGGCGCCGTGATCGCCCGGATCCACAACGCTCTCTCAATCCCAAGCCTCAGTTTGCCTGCGCCCCAACCGGTGCAGGTCACCGCCAGCGCCCACCTCCGCCCCGACCCCGCCGCCACCACCGGCCCGAGCGGCTGGACCCACGGCGACTGCCAGGACTTCAACCTGATCTGGACGGGCGACCGCGTCGGCGCGGTCATCGATTGGGACCGCATTCGCGTCGGCCCCTACGCGATGGAGCTCGTGCGCGCCGCGGTCTGGCAGTTCTGCGGTCCCGGCGCGCAGATCGACCTCGCGAACGTCGCCGCGTTCCTCACCGGCTACCGCGAGGTTCGACCGATCGACCCGACCGTGCTCGCGAACGCCGCGCGACACCGCTGGTGGAGAATGCTCACACATTGCTGGCAGCTCGGCTTCCACTACGACCGCAACGATCCGACCTGCGACGACCTCTTCTTCAACGACCATCGCCTCCTGACCTGGTGGTCGGCGAACCTGGACACGGTCGAGGCGGCGTTCGGAGCGTGAGGAGAATTGGGGTGTCGCGGGGTCGTCCGGACTGGTTACGGTCTGGCGATGACGGATGCCTCAAATCTCTCCCGTATCGACCGGATCGCTGTGTCGGGGACGGCTGCGGCCGCGTTCATCACCGACCCGGCGGGCCGCGTGCTGCTCGTCAAGCCGACTTCCCGCGACGAGTGGGGTTTCACCGGCGGCTGGGTGGACCGGGGCGAAACGCCGCACGAGGGGTGCGCGCGGGAGATCAAAGAGGAGATCGGGCTGGACCTGGCCATCGGTGACCTGCTCGTCCTCGACTGGATCACCGATCTCGGCTATCTCGGAGAGCCGTTGTCCTTCTACGTGTTCGACGCCGGCGTCGTGGCGGACCCAACCCTTGCGCGGCCGCGGCCAGGCGAGATCGAAGCGCTCGGATTCTTCGCGCCCGAAGAGGCACTGGCACGCTGCGGCGAGTTCAACCGAGCGCGTCTTGGCCTCGCGCTCAAGGCTCGCCGAACCGGAAAGACGGTCTATCAGCCGTTTTCCCAAGCCGGATAGGCAGAGCGGGGGCCGGCCCCCCGCCCGGCCCCCCGGCCCACCCCCCAAGCGCTCGCCCGGGGCGCCGAGACTGACCCCCCGGCGCG
>NZ_JAPZVQ010000003.1:485462-538537 GCF_027622945.1 Glycomyces lechevalierae
AAGCCCTTACAACCCCCGTTTTCCCCACGCGTCTCCGCCCCCGGGGGCCCCCCCCCCCGCCGGGCCCCCGCTTCCCTCCTCCTAAGCGATCGCCGGGAACGCGGAGACTGACCCGCCGTCGAGCATGGCGACCGCCCCGTATTCGTTGACGACATACGGCGCCACGCCGGGGGCCGTTTCGGCGTCGGCTCCGGTGAGGGCGTCCAGGACTACCGGCCCGTTGGCGGTGTTGCCGTAGATCGCGCCGTGCCAGACGGCGGTGATGCCGATGGAGGCGCGTTCGGGAGAGGGATCGAACTGCCAGAGCCATTCGCCGGTCTCGGTGTTCACCGCGCCGAGCCAGCCCCAGGTGTCGGTGCAGACCAGCGTCGTCTGGCCGTCGAAGCGGCACAGGCCCGAGTCGCGCTCCTCGGTCTCGAGGCTCGTGACCTTCCCGGTCGCGGCCTCGACGAGGTAGAGGCCGCCGTCGACGTGGTCGAAGCCGCCGAAGCCGTACAGGTACTTCGACCCGGCCGGGCCGAGCGATTCATAGCCGAAGTCCGGGTCGTCCCAGACGACCGAGCCGTCGGTGATGGAGAGGCCGCCGTGGTGCCGGTTGTAGTCGCGTTCGCCGGGGAAGCCGACCACGGTGTCGCCCGCGACCGCCTCGGTCGCGAAGACCGTCTGCCACGCGACCGCCTGCGCGTTCAGGTCGACCGCGACGGTGTAGGCCGGGTAGACGTCGAGGTCGATCACGGCGATGCCGCCGGACTCGCCCTTGGCCACGGCGTTCGCGTACTGGCCGTCCACGTCGTCGCCGGCGACCGGCAGTTCCGTCACGACGCTGAACGCCTGCTCGCCGGTGGCGACGTCGACCGCGATCACCTCCAGGCTCTGGTGCGCGACGGCGGTGCCCTCGGCCGTGCCCATGGTCAGGAACGGCACGATCACGAGCTGCTTGCCGCCCAGTTCCACGGCGATCGGGGCCTGGATCGGGTTGTCGCCCGCGAACACGGTGAGCGCCGGGTCCATCGGCGTGCCGGACTGCGGGGTGATCGCGGGCAGTGCCTCGGCGGTGCGCGTGTCGATGATCTGGAGCTGGTTCGCGGAGGCGATGAACGCCTTGGTGCCCGCGAGGAGCGTCGGCAGCGGGCTGACCGCGTTGCCGGCCAGGTTGATGTTCCCGGCGCTGGCCTCCTCCGGGAGCGGCACGCTCGCACCGGTGTCGAACTGCATCGGCGGTTCGAACGCCTCGGCGTCGATCTCCTCGGGGGCGGCCGAGGATTCGGCCGCGGTGGCGGACTCCTCTGAGTCGGTGATCGTGCCGCTGTCGTCGCTGCAGCCGCTCAGGAGCAGTCCCGAGGCGGCGAGGCAGCACAGCGCTGCTCTGAGCTTCATGTTCGGGCGATTCGCTTTCTTGCCGGGCACTGACGAAGAAACGCCCTAAGTGTAGGAACCGCCCGCCACCGGCCCGCCCGAACGCGAGCTCACTTGCGGGGCTTGTGGACCGTGGTCCTCTTGATGGTCCCGTCGGGGTTGTAGTAATGCCACTCGCCGACCTTCTTGTCCTGCTCGTACCTGCCGCTGTCGATGAGCGCGCCGTCCTTCGTCCACCGCTCCCAGAGGCCTTCGCGCTTCTCGTGGTCGAAGTCGCCGCGCTGCAGGGGCTGCCCGTTGGCCCGCCACCAGGTCCACTGGCCGTGGAGGAGCCCGTCCGCGTACCCGCCCTCGGAGCGGAGCCGCCCGTCGTCCGCGTAGTGGCGCCACATGCCCTCGCGCTGGCCCGCGACGTAATCGCCCACGACGAAGCCGCCGTGGGCGTCCTCTTCGGCCCATTGCCCGGTCTTGCGGCCCTCGTCGTCGAGTCGGTTCGGGGCGTCCTCGGGCCTCGGCTTGTCAGGTGCACCCATGGTCGGCCTCCCTCCGGTGGACCGCGCCGCCTCCCTGCGAGGCGCGAACGGCCGTGTCGCGCGGTCCACCGCCGAGCCTAGGCGCTCGGGCAGGCGTGCACTCAGGCTTCGCGACACAACGCGGCCGGGTCGCCCTCGACCGCAAGGCTCCCTAAGCGAGCGACTTCTCGTAGCAGACCGAGATGTCCCAGTCGACATAGTGCCCGAAGCGGGGGATCCGGTGGTAGCCCTCGCGCTCGTAGAAGCGGATCGCGTCCGGCTGGGCGTCGCCCGTCTCGAGCTTCACGGTGGTCCAGCCGCGATCACGGGCGGCGTCCTCCAGCGCGGCCAGCAGCGCCGCGGCGACGCCCGAGCCGCGCGAACCGGGGACCACGTACATGCGCTTGACCTCGGCCGACACGGCGTCGAGAGCGCGGAGCGCGCCGCAGCCCACGGCCTTCCCGTCCGGCCCGAAGGCCATGAGGAACACCGCGACGTCCTCGGCGGACGGCAGCGGCCCCGGCTCGTGGTCGTCGCAGCCGTACCGCTCGTCGAGCTCGGCGCGCTGGCCGGCGCGCAGCGCGGCGCCCTCGGGGTCGTCCCAGGCGCGGGCTTCGATGGTCCAGGCGGCGGTCGCGGGCATGGGGTCCTCCTCGGCGGAATCGTCGTAACAGATGTTACGGTAACACTTGTTACGACAACGAGGGGAGCGGGCCATCGCACGCCGAGTGGACCACGAGGCGCAGCAGGAACGGATCTCGAAGGCGGTCTGGAGCATCCTGGCCGGCAAGGGCATCGAGCACCTGACGATCCGCGCCGTCGCCGCCGAGGCCGGGTGCACCACCGGCCTCGTCATGCACCGCTTCCCCGGCCGCAAGGCCCTCCTCGTCCACGCCCGGGACCTCCTGCACGCCCGCACGCGCGTGCGCGTCGAACGCCTCGAAGCCGAGGCCGCGACCCCGCGCGCGGCCCTCCGCGCGATCCTCGCCCAAGGCATGGCCCTCACCGAGGACTCGGCGCAGGAAGCGCTCGTCTGGATGGGCTTCCTCGCCGCCTCAGTGGGGGACGACGAACTGATCGCTTTGCACCGCAAGAACAACCGCGTCTGGCGCGACCGCGTCGCCAGACTCGTCGAAGCCGCCGCCCCCGACTGGGACGAGGACCGCCGCGCCACCGCCGTCTTCGCGCTCGTCGCCGCCACCGAAGGCGCCGCCCAACTCGCCTGCTTCGACCCCGAGACCTACAGCGCCGCAGCCCAAGAGGCCGTACTCGACACCATGCTCGCCGCCTACGGCCTCGCCTGATCCGCGCCCACGAACGCGGCCGTCGCCGCGTCCAGCGGGAACGGCCGCTCGATCGGCAGCAGCTCCCGGGCCTCCCCGAGACGCCCGGCCGCCACCGCCGCCCCGATCTGCCGCGCCAGGCCCGTGACCTCCTCGATGCCCGCGATCCACTGGCCCGCATACAAGTCCACGGCCTCGCCCGAAAGCCCGATCTGGATCGACCGGTGCTCCAGCCGCTCCAAGCGCACGTCCCGCTCCGGATCCCACTGCACCCGCACCGGCGACCCCGCGAGGCGCGCCTTCCACGCCTCCTCCGTCTCGCCTTCCGCCGGGCGGCTCCCGCACGAATGCGCCAGCGCCCAAGCGAACCCCTCCCGGCTGATCCGGATCGCCAGGACCCGCGTCTGGCCCGGCTTCGCCGCCCACCCGCAGCGGTACATCATCCACAGGAACGACGGCTTGATCCACGTCATCCGCTCGCGCTTGAACGGCGGCACGAACGTCTGCGCGGCCAGCGCCGGCTCGGCGATAGCGGGGTCATAGGCCTGGTAGACGGTGATCGTGTCGTCGTCGAAGGCGGCGCGGATCTGCCGCGAGGGGATCGTCATAGCCGGATCCTGCCAGGGCCCGGCGCGCCTCGGCAAGCCCGATAGAGCCCCGAGCGCCAGGCCAGTGCGCTACCGCGACAGCCGCCGGATGCCCTCCACGATGCCCGGCAGCACCTCCAGGAACCGGTCCACCTCGTCCTCGGTGGTCTCCCGGTGCAGCGACACCCGCACGTTCCCGTGGCTGAGGACGCCCATCGCCTGCAGCACATGCGAAGGCCGCAGCCGCGTCGACGCGCACGCCGAGCCCGACGACACCGCGAAGCCCGCCCGGTTCAACTCCGTCAGCAGCACCTCGCCGTCCACCCCGAGGCACGAGAACGTGACGATGTTCGGCAGCCGGTCCACCGGATCGCCCGGCAGTTCCACTTCCGGGACGGTTTCCGCGATGTGATCCCGGATCCGCTCGGTCATCGCCCGCACCCGCTTCGACAGCTCCTCGCGCTCGGCGACCACCGCGCGCAGCGACGCCGCCGCGGCCACCGCGGCCGGCACGTCCACCTCGCCGATCGCCTCCCGGATCGAGGAGTCCTCCCCGGGGAACGGATTGCGCCAGCGCGTCCCCTTGCGCACCACCAGGATCCCCGCCCCGGCCAGCCCGCCCCACTTGCGGGCGCTGGCGGCGAGCACCGACCACCCCTCGGGCACGGGCTCCCACGGCAGGCTCGCGGCGGCGTCGCACACGAGCGGCACGCCGTCCGCGTTCGCCGCGATCTGGGCGATCGGCTGCCGGGTGCCGACTTCGTGGTTCGCGCTCTGCACGACGAGCACCGAGGCGTCCTCGATCCCTGCCAGAGGGTCGGCGTCGACGCGGCCGAGCCGGTCCACCGGGACCGAGATCGCGGTCCCGCCCGAACGCTCGTGCCATTCGGCGGCGTGCAGCACGGAGGAGTGCTCCACGGCGCTGTGCACGAGCGGGCCCGGTCGGCTCCGGGCGGCGATGACGCCGAGTACGCCCGCGTGCACGGCCTGTGTCCCACTCGATGTGAAAGTGACCTCATCAGGGGTCACGCCCAGGGACGCGGCCGCCGACTGGCGAGCGGCCTCGAGCAGCATCCGCGACCGCCGGCCCAATGTGTACAGTCGGCCGGGGCCGGCCCAGCCCTCCGACAAAGCCGCAGCATAGGCGTCGCGGGCCGCCGGATGGGGCGGCTGCGCGGTCGCGCCGTCGAAGTACGTGTCGGTCACCTGTCAAATGTAGAAGACTTCCCGGCGCGAACCCAACCCCTTGCACTCCCGGGCCCGGGCCAAGCAGTAGGCTCTTGCCGTCAAGATCTGCGCCTTGCCGCCCGCCCGGCGGCGGACGCGGAGCCGAGCGCTGAGAAAGGCATGAGACAGGTGGTCGGAAAACCGTCCCGAGAACGTCGCGGCCGAGCCCGCCGCGCGATAGGTCTCACCGGGATCGCCGCGCTGCTCCCGATCGTGCTCGCGGGGTGCAGCCTTGACGACGCGTTCTACCTGGGCTGGCCGCGCACGCGCCCCACGACCCAGTCCGAGCAGATGTTCGACCTGTGGATCGGATCCACGGTCGCCGCGCTCGCGGTCGGCCTCATCGTGTGGGGTCTGACCTTCTGGTGCATCGCCGCCTACAAGAAGAAGGACAGCGACACCGAGCTGCCCCGCCAGACCAAGTACAACCTGCCGGCCGAGCTCACCTTCACGGCGCTGCCGTTCGTGCTCATCGGCATCCTCTTCTACTACACGGTCATCGTGCAGGACAACGTCACGGAGATGAGTGACGAACCGCAGTCCTGCACCAACGTGACCGCGTTCAAGTGGAACTGGCAGTTCACGTACTCCGACGACGAGTGCGAGCCGCTGGTCGGCGCCAACGGCCAGCCCGTCACCGAGACCGGCGACTCGGGCTACATCCCGATCATCGTGGTCCCGAACGAGGAGGACGTGCGCTTCGTCGGCACCGCCGAGGACGTCATCCACTCCTTCTGGGTCCCCGACCTGCTCTTCAAGCGCGACCTCATCCCGGGCTCGGACGCGCAGACCACCCGCTGGGAGGTCGACTTCAACTCCGAGGGCACCTTCGTGGGCCGCTGCGCCGAGCTCTGCGGCGCCTACCACGCCTTCATGAACTTCGAGATGCGCGTGGTCTCGCCGGAGGACTACGAGACCTTCGTGAACGCCCGCGTCGAGGGCATGACGACGCCGGAGGCGCTGGAGCTCATCGGCCAGGAGCCGTACGCGACCACGACGCACCCGTTCGACACCGACCAGGCCACTGGCGAAGCGAGCTAGGGGAGAACCGTGAAGACTGAGAACCGCCTTTTCCTCATCGTGATGGTCTCGATGTTCATCTTCGCGGCCCTCTACGGATGGGCCACCTGGTACAACGAGAACCCGGCCTACGGCGTGCCGAACCACGTCGAATGGGTCGGCACGATCGCCCTCATCTTCTCCGGTCTCCTGACCGGCATGGTGTGGCTCGTGTTCTGGGTCATCTCGCGCCGCATCGACCCGCGCCCGGAGGACCGCCCTGACGGCGAGATCTCCGACGTCTCGGGCGAGGTCGGCTTCTTCAGCCCCGGCTCGTACTGGCCGCTCGGCCTGGCCCTCACGGCCCTGCTCGCCGGCCTGGGCGTCGTGTTCTGGCTCCCGTGGCTCATCACCGCCGCCGTCGTCGCGATCCTGTTCGCCGTGGGCGGCCTGGTCTTCGAGTACTACACGGGCACGCGCAAGCTCGGCCCGCAGTAGGGATCACACGTCGAAAGGCCCGGAGCGCCCGCTCCGGGCCTTTTCCATTGCGACAGTGGAAAAGGTTAGGGTGTGGCGGTGACTCCCTCTGTGCAGCGCCGAAAGGCGCCGATGCTGCGGCGCCTGGTCGGAGTGGTGTTCTACAACCTCCCGCACCCGATGCGGCGCAGGATCGTGCGGCTCGCCACCCCCACCTACACGCTCGGCTCGGTCGTCCTCGTCATGGACGCCGACCGCGAGCGCCTGCTGATGCTGCGCCAGCCCCCGGGGAAGCGCTGGTCGCTCCCGGCGGGCCTCCTCAACCGCCGCGAGCAGCCCGTCGAAGGAGCCCGCCGCGAACTCGCCGAGGAGACCGGCATCGAAGCCGAGCTCGAGGAACTGGTCCCCGCGAACCCGTGCGCGGTCGTCCACACCTCGGGCCGCTGGGTCGACAACGTCTTCCACCTCGAACGCGACCCCGAGACCACGCAGATCCTCGTGGACGGCCACGAGGTCTGGGACGCCGGCTGGCACTCCGTGCACGACCTCCCGGAGATGACCCGCGCGACCGCGAAGCTCCTGGCCCACTACAAGCTCGGCCCGCTCGCTTAACGCCAGCGCATCAGGACGCCCGTCGCGTCGTCATGCCGCTTCGACAGCGGCCCGAACCGGGAGTCGGCCGCCTCCAGCTCCCGAACCGAGTCGATGAGGCGGTCGACGCCCGCCTCGAACAGCGCGGGCCACTCGTACGCGTACCGCTCGACCAACCGCGTGAGCCCGTCGGTACAGAGCAGCAGCTCGCCGATCCGCTCCACGGGCCACGAACCCGTGAGCGCCTCCTCAGCGGCCCCCGGATCGCTTGCGGCGACCCAATACCCGCCTTCGCGGTTGCGGACCTCAGCGACGTACTCGACGGGCCAGCGCCGCACTCCCGCCACGTCCACGGCCGCCACCCCCGGCAGCGCGGCGAGCCGCCCGTCCGACTCGACGACCACCCCGCCGTCCCGGTCCCGCACCGCGATCGCGCAGTCCCCGAGGATCAGCCACTCGACCCGGTCCGCGACCAGCCGCACGACCGCCACGGTCGCACCGGGCGTCACTGCACTCGCGAGGTCGCAGCTGTCGGCGTGAAGCGAGTTCACCGCCTCGATCGCGCGAGCGAGCGCCCATCGAAGATCGGCCGCGCCGATCCGCGCCGCAACGGCCTCCCCGAGCAGCCGCACGTACCAGGGGACGTCATGCACGCATCCATCGCCGGGATACCGCGTGATGCCGTCCAGCACCAGCGCCCAGCCGTCGCCGACCAGATGAAAATCCTCATTCGGCGCCACCCCTCCCGGGCGCGACGCCGCCACGACCTCGATCACAACGGGGGAGTCCTCACTGAAACCTGGGGAACGAGCCGACCGATACGCCGGGTTCTGTCATTGAGCGGCCATCCATCTAGGCGCGCCATTGCTGGCGCGCTCGAGCGGTCTACCCGTGAAGGCGTTCTTGCGAACTCGGGCGGGCCGCCCTCGAACCTTCACGCAGAGCCTCGCGGCTCCTCTTGACCTTGCTCCGGGTGGGGTTTACCGAGCCGTCGCCGTCACCGGCGGCGCTGGTGGTCTCTTACACCACCGTTTCACCCTTACCGGCCGAGGCCGGCGGTCTACTTTCTGTGGCACTGTCCCGCGGGTCGCCCCGGGTTGCCGTTAGCAACCACCCTGCCCTGTGGAGCCCGGACGTTCCTCGCCGGATGTGGTCTCCCGCATCCGCCGCGACCGCCTGGCCGACTCGTTCCAGCGGTCAAGCGTACGCTGCCTGAGCCATGAATCTGCTCCAGGTCTCCGCTCTGCTGCTCGCCGGCCTCGTCGGCGGCGGGCTCAACGCCGTGGCCGGAGGCGGCTCGCTCATCACGTACCCGACGCTGATGGCCGTGGGCGTGCCGCCGCTCCTGGCGAACGCCACCAACGGCATCGCCGTCGCGCCCGCGTACGCGGCCGCCGCGGTCGGCTCGCGCGAGAACCTGCGCGGCCAGAAGCGCCGCGCGCTCCTGCTCGTCCCCACGGCGCTCGTCGCGTCGGTCTGCGGCGCGCTCCTGCTCCTCAACACCCCGCACTCGGTGTTCGAGGCGATCGTGCCGTTCCTGGTGCTCGCGGCGACCGTGCTCATGGCGATCGGCCCGTGGGTGAACCGGAAGGTGACGAAGCTCAACGGCGGCCGCGCGCTCCACCCCGTGGTCCTGCACATCGGCGTGTTCGCCGGGTGCCTCTACGGCTCGTACTTCAACGCCGCACTCGGCCTGATCCTCATGGCCGTCATCGCGATGGGCGTCTCCGAGACCCTGGGCCGGGTGGGCGCGCTGAAGAACTTCTGCACGATGCTCGTGGGCGTCGTCACCAGCATCATGTACGGCATCTGGGCCGATGTGGCGTGGTGGGCGATCGGCGTGCTCGTGCCCGCCACGTTCATCGGCGGGTACGTCGGCGCGCGGGTCTTCCAGCGGATTCCCGAACGGCCCCTGCGGATCGCGATCGTCGTCTACGGCCTCGTGCTCTCCGGGGTCCTCCTGGCCCGCTCGCTCTGATCCAGACCACTTCCCGGAACTCCGGTGACGGGAGCGCCGCGGGCGCGGAAGAATAGGCTCATGCCGACGCTCCGAATCGCACTCGCCCAGGACAACCCCATCGTGGGCGACCTCGACCACAACGCCGACCTCATCCGCCGGGCCGCCTCCGCGGCCACGGTCGCCGGGGCGCACCTGCTCGCGACCGGCGAGCAGTCCCTCACCGGCTACCCGGTCGAAGACCTCGCGCTGCGCCACTCCTTCGTGGAGGCCAGCCGCGACCGCCTCGTCCGCCTCGCCGAGGAGATCGCCGCCGACGGGAACGGATCGCTGCCCGTCGCCGTCGGATACCTGGACGCGGACGGACCCGTCGGCTCCACCACAGGTCACGGCATCCGCAATGCCCTGGCGCTGCTTCAGGACGGCAAGGTCCTGTTCCGCTACTACAAGCACCACCTCCCGAACTACGGGGTCTTCGACGAGGACCGGTGGTTCGTCGCGGGCCACGAACTGCACCTCGCGCGCATCGGCGGGGTCGACGTGGCCTTCACCGTGTGCGAGGACGTATGGGGCGGCGTGCCGTTCACCGTCGCCGAGGAGGCCGGCGCGGGCCTCGTGATCAACATCAACGCCTCCCCCTACGAGCAGGGCAAGCACGAGCGCCGCCTCGCCGTCGTCAAGGAGCGCGCCGCCGGGGTCGGCGCCCCGGTCGCCTACCTGAACACGGTCGGCGGCCAGGACGACCTGGTCTTCGACGGTGGCTCGATGATCGTCGCCGCCGACGGCTCGATCATCTCCAGCGCCCGCCGCTTCGCCTCCGAACTGCTCGTCACCGACGTCGAATGCCCCGCTGCGAGCCGCGCCATCGCCAACCACTCGTCGTCGCTCATGAGCACCTCGCTCCACGTCCTCTCCGAGGAGCCCGCGGCGATCGAGACCCGCATCGAGCCCACGTTCGCGCCCGAGCTCGGCCGCCACGAAGAGGTCTGGGAGGCCCTGCGCCTCGGCCTGGCCGACTACGTGAACAAGAACGGCTTCCCCTCGGTCCTACTCGGCCTCTCCGGCGGCATCGACTCGGCGGTCACCGCCGTCCTCGCCCGGGACGCCATCGGCGCGGACCGCGTCCACACCGTCGCCAACCCGAGCCAGTACTCCTCGCAGCACTCGCTCGACGACGCCGCCGACCTGGCCGAGCGCTGCGGCCTCCACCACGTCGTCGAGCCGATCCAGCCGATCGTCGACGCCTACCTCGCCGAGATCGCCGTCTCCGGCCTCGCCCTGGAGAACCTGCAGGCCCGCGTGCGCGGCGTCATCTGGATGTCCCTCTCGAACCAGCACGGCCACCTCGTGCTCGCGGCAGGCAACAAGAGCGAGTACGCCGTGGGCTACTCGACGCTGTACGGCGACTCGTGCGGCGGCTTCGCGCCCATCAAGGACGTGCTCAAGACCCTCGTCTACGAACTCGCGAACTGGCGCAACGAGAAGGCGCGCAGCCTCGGCGAGACCGAGCCGATCCCCGAGAACATCATCATGAAGCCGCCGAGCGCCGAGCTGCGCCCCGACCAGCTCGACTCCGACTCGCTGCCCGACTACGCCGTCCTCGACGGCATCCTCGTCGGCTACGTCGACGGCGACGCCGGACGCGAGGACCTCGTCGAGCAGGGCTACCCGGCCGACGTCGTCGAGCGCATCGCCGGCCTGGTCGACCGCGCCGAGTACAAGCGCCGCCAGTCCGCTCCCGGCACGAAGATCACCGTGAAGTCGTTCGGCCGTGATCGGCGCCTGCCGATCACGAACCACTTCCGCGGAAAGTAAGCCTGGTCTTCCGGCGGTGCCAATTTACGGCTCGCAAGCGTCGCCGTGGAGGTGATTTGTCACAGCAAACGCTTCGCCGGATGACAAGGACATCGATGAGCGTTAGTTTGGATCAGTCATGCCCGGGGACCGGCGAGGCCGGCCACGAGGAGATTCTGGAGTTCCGACGATGACGTCCGCATCAAGTTCCCCTGACGAGATCCCGAGCCTGTACGGGCCGGGCAAGAACGTCAAACGCGTCCGCACCCGCCACCTCATCGAAGCCAAAGAGCGCGGCGAGAAGTGGGCGATGCTGACCTCCTACGACCAGTACACGGCGGCCCTCTTCGACGAGGCCGGCATCCCGGCGCTGCTCGTGGGCGACTCCGCCGCCAACAACGTCTACGGCTACGAGACGACCCTCCAGGTCTCGGTCGACGAACTCGTACCGCTGGTCGCGGCCGTCGCCCGCTCGACCCAGCGGACCCTCGTCGTCGCCGACCTGCCGTTCGGCTCCTACGAGTCCGGCCCCGCGCAGGCCCTCGAGACCGCCGTGCGGTTCATGAAGGCCGGCGCCCACGCCGTCAAACTCGAAGGCGGCCGCCGCATGGCGGCGCAGATCCGGGCCCTCACCAACGCGGGCATCCCCGTCATGGGCCACATCGGATTCACGCCCCAGAGCGAGCACGCCGTGGGCGGCTACCGCGTCCAGGGCCGCGACGCCCAGGCCGCCGAGGTCGAGGCCGACGCGCACGCCGTCGCCGAGGCCGGGGCGTTCGCCGTGGTCCTCGAGATGGTCACCGCCTCGGTGGCCGCCGAGATCACGAAGCAGCTCCCGATCCCCACCGTGGGGATCGGCGCCGGGCCGGACACGGACGCGCAGGTCCTCGTCTGGCAGGACATGGCCGGCCTCCGCCGCGGCCGCCCGCAGCGGTTCGTCAAGCGCTACGCCGAGATCGCCGACGTCCTGCAAGGCGCCGCGAAGGCCTTCGCCGATGAAGTCCGGGCAGGGGAGTTCCCCACGAAAGCGCACAGTTTCGAATAACCCGTGAGTCTGGTCGCCTTCCCCTTTGGGGCAGGCGACCTTTCGCGTAGCGTCTCCGTACGTGAACGACGCCATCCTGCTGTTCGACTACGACGGCACCGTGCGGCTCGGCTCCGAGCACGCGACCCATTACGCCCGTCTCGTGGCCGCCCACCTCGACGCCGTGGACGAACGCGCCTTCCTCGCCGCGCACGCCGCCTTCGTCGCCGGCAAGCCCACGACCGCCTCCACGTTCGACGCCTACGACGCCGACAACGCCGTGCGCCGCCTCGCGGGCGAATACGGCGTCGACGACCTGGTCCGCGCCGAGGCGTACGCCGAGACCCGCAAGCGCATGGCCGCCGGCGAGTTCGACATCTGGGCGCCGAAGGGCTTCCAGGAGTTCATCTGGAGCCTGCCGCGCAACATCGAAGTGGCGCTCGCGACCAACGCCCCCGCGGCGACCCTCGGGCCGGCGCTCGAACGCCTCGGGCTGGACGGCCTGTTCGACCACGTGATCGGCGACGCGGGCAAGCCCGAGAGCATGGATTCGATCCTCGACGAGCTCCTGGAGGAGCGCCCGGCCGCGGCGCTGCTGAGCATCGGGGACATCCCGCGCAACGACCTCGTGCCCGCCGCCGACCGCGGCTGCGCGACCGCGTACATCGACCACTACGGCCGCCCGTGGCCGCGCGCGACCGCCTCGGCCGCGTCCCTTGAGGAGCTGTACCCCTTCATCCACCGCTGGGTCACGGAACGCACGGCGTGAACCCAGCTTGTCGCACCCAGCCCTTATGCTGGGGATGCGCCCTGAGCCGACCGATCCCCGGCTCAGGGCGTCCTAGTATCCGGCGGCTGCTCAGCCGCTGATGCCGTCGCCCACTTTGATCGTCACCGGGTCGTTGACCCGCAGGTAGATCCCGAAGTGGTTGTCGAGCTCGTTGATGATGAACTTGTGGAGCTCCTTGTCGCGCACGTTCTCACCGGTGGGGTCCCAGCTCGGCAGCACGCACCGCTCGCACGGCTTCTGCAGCGTGAACTCGTTGTCGCCCAAGCGGATCGACATCCCGCGCTCGAGCTCGTACTCCGCGTACGGCGCCAGGTCCGCGTCCACGACCACGTTCGGGCGGAACCGCGCCGCCTCGATCTCGCGGCCCATCTGCTCGCTCAGCCTGCGCACGCTGGCCTCGAAGATCACCAGGATGCGCCCGTAGTCGCGCTTGACCTTCCGGATCTCGACGCCCTTCTCGGCGTCGATCGTCTCGGCCAGCCGCGCCGGCAGCTCGGCCTCGTCCGCGCCCCACGCGGCCCCGCCCGGCTCGTACAGCACCGGCTCGCCCGACACCGCGTCGGCGCAGCCGCACTGCGCCGGCCACGCCGCCTCCCATCCCATCATCTTGGGATGGCTCCCACCCCAGACCGCCTTATCCGAGCCCGGCTCGAACAAACCGAACAAACGGTCCCCGGCCAATCCGTCGAAATCGACCACGGCGGAACGAAGCGACTCGCCCCGGAGGCCCTTGACGGGATAGCGCCACAACTCTTTGACATCGCCTGCGAACATGCTCACCAAGGTACCCATCTCACGTTTTAACGTCTATCTGCCTGGGTTAACGTCAGTGACATAAACAGGTGAGACAATTGCGGCCCCAGGACCTAGGAGGACACCCATGGAACGCCAGAAGGAGTTCGTGCTTCGCACGCTCGAAGAACGCGACATCCGCTTCGTGCGGCTCTGGTTCACGGACGTCCTCGGCACGCTCAAGTCCGTGAGCGTCGCCCCGGCCGAGCTCGAATCCGCCTTCGACGAGGGCATCGGCTTCGACGGCTCCGCCATCGAGGGCTTCGCGCGCGTCTACGAGTCGGACATGGTCGCCATGCCCGACCCGACCACGTTCCAGGTCTTCCCGTTCGAAGGCCGCGGCATCGGCGAGTCCGCCCGCATGTTCTGCGACATCCTGACCCCCGAAGGCGCACCGTCCTGGGCCGACCCGCGCCACGTGCTGCGCCGCGCCCTCTCCAAGGCGGCCGACCGCGGCTTCACGTTCTACGTGCACCCCGAGATCGAGTTCTTCCTCTTCAAGGACATCTTCCCGGAGACCGGCGACAAGCCCGAGCCCGTGGACGACGGCGGCTACTTCGACCACACCACCCACTCCGTGGCCCGCGACTTCCGCCGCCAGGCGATCCTCGCCCTCGAGCGCATCGGCATCTCCGTCGAGTTCTCCCACCACGAGGTCGCCCCCGGCCAGCAGGAGATCGACCTCCGCTACGCGGACGCGCTCACCACCGCCGACAACATCATGACGTTCCGGCACACCATCAAGGAGGTCGCGCTCACCTCCGGCGTCACCGCCTCCTTCATGCCCAAGCCGTACAACACCCAGCCCGGCTCCGGCATGCACAGCCACCTCTCGCTCTTCGAAGGCGAGGACAACGCCTTCCACGACCCGAGCGACGAGCAGCGCCTCTCCAAGACCGCCAAGGCCTTCATCGCCGGGCTCCTGCGCCACGCGCCCGAGTTCACCGCGATCACCAACCAGTGGGTCAACTCCTACAAGCGGCTCTTCACCAGCCCGCAGCCCGGCCAGATCTCCGAGGCCCCCTCGTACGTCTCCTGGGGCAAGGCCAACCGCTCCGCGCTCGTGCGCGTCCCGGCCTACGGCAAGCCGAACTCGGCCCGCGTCGAGATCCGCTCGCTCGACTCCGCGACCAACCCGTACCTCGCGTACGCCGTGCTCCTCGGCGCCGGACTCAAGGGCATCGAAGAGGGCTACGAGCTGCCCCCGGGCACCGAGGACGACGTCTCGGCGCTCACCAACAAGGAGCGCACCGCCGCCGGCTACCAGCCGCTCCCGGGCAACCTCGCCGAGGCCCTCGACGCCATGGAGTCCTCCGAGCTCGTCGCCGAGGTCCTGGGCGAGCACGTCTTCGACTACTTCCTGAAGAACAAGCGCCAGGAGTGGGAGGACTACCGCACCCAGGTGACGGCGTTCGAACGCAAGCGGTACATCAATCTGTAACCGATTAGCATGGACGGGTGAGCACTGCACTCGTCATCGAGAACGACCCCGCGCAGGGCATCGGCCGGGCCGCCGCATGGCTCGCCGAAGCCGGAATGGAACTCGACACGGTACGGCCCCACCTCGGTGAGGCCGTACCGAACTCCGCCGGAGGGCACGACGCCCTCATCGCCCTCGGAGGCGGGCGCGGCAAGGACTGGAGCGACGACCTCAGCGGGCTCATGGAGACCGCCGTCGCCGACACCACCCCCGTCTTCGCGATCTGCTCCTCCGCGCGGATGCTCGCCGTCGCCTTCGGCGGCGCCGTCGAGGACCGCGACGAGCCGTTCGGGCCCCGGATGCTCGCCAAGCGCGACGCCGCCGGACGCGACCTCATCTTCGGCCCCGCGCCGATGACCCTCGACGTGATCCGCTGGCGCCGCCAGGAACTCGTCGCGCTCCCCGAAGAGGCCACGCTCCTCGCGGCCTCCCCGCAGGGCGCGCTCGAGGTCTTCCGCATCCGCGACACCGCGTGGGGCGTGCAGTCCCACTTCGAGTTCACCCCCGAGCAGCTGGCCGGGTTCGGCGTCTTCGACGAGGCCGCGCTGGCCAAGGCCGCCGAGGTGGACGAGCACATCGTGTTCACGTGGAAGCCGATCCTGCAGCGCTTCGCACGCGTCGCCGCGGGCGAGCGGAAGGCGCTGCCGGTCATCGATGCCTGAGTCCGAGAAGAGCACCGGGGTCGACGAGGCCCGCCTCGCCGTAGTCGAGGCCAGCAACGCGCTGGGCGACTTCCTGCGCGCCCACCCCGAGACCGAGGCCGCCCTCGTCGAGGACGAGGACGCCGGGCTCACCCGGATCCGGGACGCGGGCGCGTTCGAGCTGAACGCGGCGTGGAAGGCCAACCTGCTGCGGATCGCCGCGCAGGACCTCACCGGGCGCGCGGACCTGCGCGCGACCTCGGCCGCCTTGTCCCGCTTGGCGGACGCGGTCCTCGCGCGCGGCCTTGAACTGGCGCGCAAAGAGATCCCAGGAGAGACCCGCCTCGCCGTGGTCGCCATGGGCAAGACCGGCGCCGAGGAACTCAACTACGTCTCCGATGTGGACGTCGTGTTCGTCGCCGAGGGCGACCTCGACCTCGCCACGCGCCAGGCCGCCCGCATGATCCAGATCGTGGGGCCCGCGACGTGGCCGGTCGACGCGGGGCTGCGGCCCGAGGGCCGCCACGGCGCGCTCGTGCGCTCGGTCGACTCGTACCTCGCGTACCTCAAGGACTGGGCCCGCACCTGGGAGTTCCAGGCGCTCTTGAAGGCCCGGCCCGCCGCGGGGGACCTGCAGCTCGGGCTCGACTGGCTCGCGGCCGTGCAGCCGTTCATCTGGGGCGCGGCCGACCGGCCCGGCGTCGTGGCCGACATCCGCGACATGCGCCGCAAGGTCGCCGACTCGGTGCCGCGCGCCGAGCGGCGGTTCGAGATCAAGCTCGGCCCGGGCGGCCTGCGGGACATCGAGTTCGCGGTGCAGCTGCTGCAGCTCGTGCACGGCCGCGGCGACGCGACCCTGCGAGTGCGGTCCACATTGGAAGCGCTTGAAGTCCTTGTGGCCGCAGGCTTCCTGTCCCGACGCGACGGCGACGAGCTCGCCGACACCTACGTCTTCCTGCGCACGGTCGAGCACCGGCTGCAGCTCCAGCGGCTGTTGCGCACCCACCGCGTTCCCGAAGGCGGCGAACCGCTCCACCACCTCGCCCGGACGCTCGGGTACAAGACCGACGAGGCGTTCCTCGCGGCGTGGCGCGCGCACGCGGCCACCGCGCGCCGCCTGCACGAGAAGCTGCTGTACAAGCCGCTGCTCGACGCCGTGACGCGCGTGCCCACGCACGAGCTGCGCATGACCGAGTCCGAGGCCGCCTCGCGCCTGGCCGTGCTCGGCTTCGCCGACCCCGCGAGCGCGCTGACGCACATCAGGCGGCTCACGGCCGGCGTCTCCCGCACGGCCACAGTGCAGAAGGCCCTGCTGCCGGTCGTGCTCCACGAGCTCGCCGACTCGCCCGAGCCCGACCGCGGGCTCCTCGCGTACCGGCAGGTCTCGGACAAGCTCGGCTCGACCCCCTGGTACCTGCGGCTGCTGCGCGACGGCGGCCCGGCGGCGGTGCGCCTCGCGCGCCTCCTCGGCACGTCCCGGTACTTCACGAGCCTGCTGCTGCATGTGCCGCAGTCGCTCCGGTACCTCTCGGACAACGCCGACCTGACGCCGCGCTCGCGCGCCGAACTCGCGATGGGCATGAGCCAGGCCGCGGCGCGGCACGCCGAGGCCCTCGCCGCGATCGGCGCGGTGCGCGCGATCCGCCGCCGCGAACTCATCCGGGTTGCCGCTGCGGATCTTCTTGGGCTCCTTGACGACCAGGCCGTGGGCCTGGCCCTCTCCGATCTCACGGACGCGGTGCTCGAAGCGGCCCTGCACATCGCGTCGCGCGACGTCCCCGAGCCGCCTCCGATCGCCGTGATCGCCATGGGCCGCTTGGGAGGGCGCGAGACCGGGTTCGGCTCGGACGCGGACGTCGTGTTCGTGAACGCCGCGGAGGACGACGCGGGTCGCAAGGCCGCCAACCGGATCGTCGAGTCGGTGCGCACGCTTCTCGCGGCGCCGACCGCCGACCCTCCACTCCAGATCGATCTCGATCTGCGGCCCGAGGGCAAGGGCGGGCCGATCACGCCGAGTTTCGCTGCGTACCAGCGGTATTACGCCGACCGGGCGCGGCTGTGGGAGCGCCAGGCGCTGCTGCGGGCCCGGCCGGTGGCGGGGGACCCGGAGCTGTGCGAGGCGTGGACGGCGTTCGCGGACAAGGTGCGGTACCGGGCCGGCGGGCTGAGCGAGGCCGAGCGGATCGAGTTCCGGCGGGTGAAGGCCCGCGTCGACTCGGAGCGGCTGCCGCGCGGCGCGGATCCCAACGGCCACACCAAACTCGGGCGTGGGGGACTGGTCGACATCGAGTGGACCGCGCAGTTGCTGCAGCTCGAGCACGGCGAGGACGCGACGCTGCACACGACCCGCACGGTGCCCGCGCTGGAGGCCGCGGCGGTGGCCGGGTATCTGCGCCGCGACGACCTCGCGGCGCTGCGCGAGGCGTGGGAGTTCGTGTCGCGGGTGCGCAACGACATGACGCTGGCGCGCGGCGTCCCGCGCGACGACCTGCCGCGCTCGGGGCCCGAGCTCGCGGCGCTCGCGCAGACGCTCGGCTTCGGCGAGGACACCGAGCGGTTCCTCAACCACTACCGCAAACTCACGAGGCGCGCTCACGACGCGGCGCAGCGGATCGTCTACGAGAGCTGAAGTTTCACTCGTTTCGGTGACCTTCGGCCGCCCGGGCTCGATCGGCGGGGTTTCTTGTCGGCCGGGCGCGCCAAGATGGCGGCGGCGCGCTGTTCTTTCCCCTCTTGTGGCGGGTGGGGGTTTGTGGACGGCTATTCGCCGTAAGTCAAACGAAACGAGAGCCGCCCCGCGAACCGGGTGCCGGCCGTGCCGACCCAGTCCGGCCCCGCGCATCGGGTGCCGCACTAGACTCTGGTCTGAAGCGAACGGGGGCGCGGATGATCGACTACACCGTGGTCGGGCCCGATGGGGCCGAGGACCGGCGCGGCAGTGCCGATGAGCTCCGCGCGGCCGCCGCCGCCGAATCCTCCTTCGTGTGGGTCGAACTCGACGCGCCGTCCGACCCTGAACTCGTCACCTCAGCCCTCAAAGCGCTGGGCCTCGACCGCTTCACCGTCGACCCCGCGCACACCATCCACCGCCGCCCGAAGGTCGAGACCGTCGAAGGCGCGATCTTCGTGCTCGTCAAGACCGTCTGGTACATCGAGGCGACTCGGCAGGTCGAGACCGGCGACCTCACCTTCTACACCGACGGCCGCTCGCTCGTGACCGTGCGCCGCGGCGTCGTGGATCCCGTTCCCGCTGTGCGCCGGCGCCTCGCCGACGACAACGCCTTCCGCGCCGAGGGCCTGCCCGGCGTCGTCCACGCCCTCTTCGACGCGATCGTCGAGCAGTACGACGGCGCGGTCGAGGACCTCGCCGACGACGTGAACGACCTCGAGCGCGCGATCTTCTCGGGCGAGCGCGTCGACCGCAACCAGGAGATCTACTTCCTCATCCGCGAGACGCTCGAGTTCCAGAACGCGGTGCACCCGCTCGTGCCGTTCGCGCGCTCGCTCAAGCGGCGGAACGGCGAAACGGATTTCCTGCGGCACACGGGCTTCGGGTCGGTCGCCGCGCACCTGATCCGGGTGGACGCCGCGATCGAGATCTGCATGAGCCTGCTGACGACAGTGCTCACGGCCCATCAGGGCCAGATCGGCACCTGGCAGAACGAGGACACGAAGAAGATCTCGGCCTGGGCGGGAATCGCCATCGCGCCCACGATCATCGCGGGGATCTACGGCATGAACTTCGACCACATGCCCGAACTGCACTGGGCCGTGGGCTACCCGCTCTCGCTGCTGCTCATGGCCCTGGTCTGCGTCCTGCTGTACCGCGGCTTCCGCCGCAACGGCTGGCTCTGAATTCCAAGCTTCTGAAAACCGTTGCGGCCCTTGGGAACGAGTGAGGGGCGGTGCCGTCGCGCCCGTCCCCGACTCGCGAGTCCGCCGCGAAGGTGCCGCCCCTCTGGCCCTGCCTGCCTTCGCCGACCACTGTAGCGGGGGCGCGCAAAACGAAAGTGTGGAGGCGGTGGTCGCGCTCCGTCGCGAATGAACGCTCCCATTTCCGACCATCTACGCCATTGAAATTTTTCAATGCAAATCCTTGACTTCATTCCGTGTTCCCGTAAAAATAAAGATACCTATCAGTTAAGTCTCTTTACTTTTGGGAGGAACATTGAGACGACTGAAAACGAGACGGATGATCGCAGCGCTCACCGCGGCCCTGGCCGTGATGACCGCCGGCGTCTTCTACACCGTCGCCAACCCCTTCACCGCCTCCGCCGCCACCACCTGCTCCGCCGCCTGGTCCGCGTCCAAGGTGTACGTCGGCGGCGACACTGCCGCCCACAACGGCACCGAGTACCGCGCCAAGTGGTGGACCCAGGGCGAAGAACCCGGCACCACCGGCGAATGGGGCGTCTGGGAGTCCAAGGGCGCCTGCGGAGGCGGCGGCGAACCCACGCAGACCGCCGGCCCCACCGAGACCCCCACCGAAGAGCCCACCGGCAACCCCGGCCAGGGCGGCAAGATCAACGCGGCCTACTTCACCGAGTGGGGCGTATACGGACGCAACTACCACGTCAAGAACATCGTCTCCTCCGGCTCGGCCGAGGACCTCACCCACATCAACTACGCGTTCGGCAACGTCAAGAACGGCCAGTGCACACTGGACGACTCGTACGCCGCGATCGACAAGGCCTACACGGCCGACCAGTCCGTGGACGGCAAGGCCGACACCTGGGACCAGCCCCTGCGCGGCAACTTCAACCAGCTCCTGAAGCTCAAGCAGATGTACCCGGACATCAAGGTCGTCTGGTCCTTCGGCGGCTGGACCTACTCCGGCGGCTTCGGCCAGGCCGCGCAGAACCCGGCCGCGTTCGCCGAGTCCTGCTACAACCTGCTGCACGACGCCCGCTGGAACGGACTGTTCGACGGCATCGACATCGACTGGGAGTACCCGAACGCCTGCGGCCTCACCTGCGACACCAGTGGGACGCAAGCGTTCACGAACCTCATGAGCGCGCTGCGTTCCAAGTTCGGGAACGAGCTCGTGACCGCCGCGATCACCGCCGACGGCACCTCGGGCGGCAAGATCGACCTCGGCGGCTACGGCACGGCGGCCCAGTACGTCGACTACTACCAGGTCATGACCTACGACTACTTCGGCGCCTGGGACAAGGACGGGCCGACCGCCCCCCACTCGCCGCTGAACAGCTTCAGCGGGCAGCCGATCGCCGGCTTCGACGGCGCCACGGCCATCGCGAAGCTGAAGTCCGTCGGCGTCCCTTCATCGAAGCTCCTGCTCGGCTTCGGCTACTACGGCAGAGGCTGGACCGGCGTCACGCAAGCGACGCCGGGAGGATCCGCCACGGGCGCCGCACCGGGCACCTACGAGGCCGGGATCGAGGACTACAAGGTCCTCGTGAACAAGTGCCCCGCAACGGGAACCGTCGGCGGCACCGCTTACGCCTACTGCAACGGCGAATGGTGGAGCTACGACACCCCGGCCACGATCGCGACCAAGACGGCCTGGGCCAACGCCCAGGGCCTCGGCGGCGCCTTCGCCTGGGAGCTCTCCGGCGACACGAGCAACGGCGCGCTCGTGAACGCCATCGCCGCCGGCCTCGACTGATTCCATCTGCACACCAGCCTGACCCGCCAGGTCGGCGGGACCCCGGGTCCCGCCGACCGCTCTCTTCGGAACTAAGCGGCGAGCATGAGCCACAGCGTCGCGACGCTCAACGCCAGGAACGCGATCGGCCCGGCGATGTTGTGGAAGACCCGCTCCCGCACGTGGAGCACCAGCGCCAGCACGAAGAACAACACCAGCCCGACCGCTGCGGCGATCCCCAAGGGCCGCCAGAAGAACCCGGCCGCGAGGCCGCCCGCCGCCGCGCCCTTGACGAATCCCAGGAACGGCAGCAACGAGTCCGGCACGCCGACCGCGTGCGAGTTCCGCTTCACCCAGTCGGCCTTCATGAAGTTCGCGACCGACTCGATCGCGTTGGCGGCGATGGTGATCAGGGTGACGACGACAAACGCGATGAACATGAGGCGCGGCTTTCCGACGAGCGCCCGGCGGCCGTTCCGCCGGATCCCCACCAGTCTCGGACGCCCCGCGGATCCCGTCCAATACATGCATCGATAACCTCCGGTTATGGATGTGGACACCAGGCTCCTCCGCTACTTCCAGGCCGTCGCAGAGGAAGGCAACCTCACCAGGGCCGCCGCGCGCCTCTACATCTCCCAGCCCGCGCTCACGAAGCAGATCCGCCAACTCGAGGACCAACTCGGCGCGACCCTTTTCGTACGCTCCAAGTCCGGCATGGCCCTCACCGGACCCGGTGCGGCCCTTGCCGAATCGATCGAATCGGTCCTCGACGCCTGGGGCCGGGCCGAACGCGCCGTGCGCGCCGCCGAGGCCGCGGCGTCCAAAGTGCTCAAAATCGGTTTCCTTGCCAGCGCCGCGAACGAGCGGACCCAGCCGATCATCGCCGCGTTCCGCGACCGCCGCCCCGACTGGCGCGTCGAGCTTCGCCAGGCGAGCTGGGGCGCGCCGACCGAGGCGCTCGTCTCGGGCGAGGTCGAGGCGGCGTTCATGCGGCTGCCGTTCCCCGGCCAGGAGGAGTACCGGCTGCTGGAGCTGCTGACCGAGTCGCGCTGCGTGGCGATGGCCGCGAACCATCCACTCGCACAACGGGAGACCCTGGCCTTCGCGGACCTCTGGGACGAACCGTTCATCGCGGCCCCGGCCGCGACCGGGGCGTTCCGCGACCACTGGATCGGCGCAGAGTCGCGCGACGGCCGCCCGGTGAAGGTCGGCGCGGTGACCGAGCACCCGGACGACTGGCTGACCGCGATCGCGAACGGCGACGGCATCGCCCTGGCGCCGGCCTCGGCCGCCCGCTACTACGCCCGGCCCGACATCGCCTACCGGGACGTCGACGGCGTCGCCCCGAGCACCGTGGCCCTGGCCTGGCCGCGACGGGCGGAACCCACGCCCGCGCTGGCCGACTTCATCGCCGCGTCGCGCGAGCGGGCCGAGTCGTGAATGGGGAGTGGGGAAGTCGGCTGCCGAGGTGCCGCGAGCGCGAGCGGCCGGTGCGGCGTCTGGGGCGCTTGCGCGATCTGCTTTAGCGGCCGGCGTCGAAGTTCGCGGCGACGAGTTCGACTTCGAAGGCGTCCTCGTTCTCGAGGTAGGCGGCGTAGTGGGCGTCGCCGCCGGCGAAAGGGTGGCGGTCGGGGAACATCAGGCGCCAGCCGTGGGCCGTGCCGTCGGCGGCGAGGCGTTCGACCTCGGCGGGGTCGCCGACGTGGAAGGCCAGGTGGTTGAGGCCGGGTGCGCGGCGGTCGTGGCGGTCGCCGGTCAGGGCGGGGGAGCGTTCGACGACCACATAGGTCGGTCCGAGCTTCCAGCTGCGGCCGGCCTCCCAGTCCTGGAAGCGTTCGTACCCGAGCGTTTCGAGCAGCCATCCGAAGGAGCGCACGGCCCGGTCGAGGTCGGGGACCCACAGCTCGACGTGGTGCAGGAGGCCGCTCGTCGGGCCGGGAGTGTTCACAGCCGCAACGCTATCGCGCTGCGGCTGGAGGGAACCGCGGACCGGCCTTCGCCCCCAGCGTGGATCGGTCCGCGGTTCCCGGCTCAATGGGAATCCCTTATTTGACGAGCTTCGCGGGCAGGGTCGCCCAGTGCATGAGGTATTCGAGCGGGCCGCGCTTGAAGAACCGCTTCCAGAGGAGCGCGAACGCGAGCATGACCACGACGAACGCCGCCCACATGCGCCACCCGGTCGGGTAGCCGGTCTCGTTGAGCGGGTGGTCGATGAGGTACCAGACGGCCGCGATGTGCGCGACGTACGCCGTGAGCGACATCGAGCCGACCGCGATGAGCGGCGCGAGCCAGAACCGCAGCTTTCCGAAGCGGCCCAGCAGGAACACGAGTCCGGCGATGATCGTGAACGCGACGCCGATGTTCCCGGCCAGTTCGAACGGCATGTTCGAGTGCGGGCTCGCGGCGACGAGGCTGGTCCAGTCGAAGCCGCCGCTCATGCCCTTGTCGTCGGGCGCGAGCTCCCACAGTGAGGCGTGCTCGGCGTCGAAGGACTTCCACTCCTCCTTGGTCCAGTTCGCGGAGTCCTGGCCCTCCATCGCCTTCGACCAGGCCTCGTCGAAGGCCTTCCAGCTCGCGTCCTTCGCGGACGTGTCCGGGCCGGGCAGGAACTTGCCGATGAGCCACGCCCCGCCGTAGCCGAGCAGGGCCAGCGCCGGGCCGATGATCAAGAGCCGCAACTGGATCGCGAGCTTCGTGAGGTCGAGCTTGCCGATCGCCATGCCCGCGAACATGTACGCCATCCACGCGATGCCCGGGTACGTGCCGTTGATGAGCAGCGCGAACAGGCCCTCGCCGCTCCACATCGCGAGCGGGTCCTTCGCGTTGAACGCCTCCATCCACGACGTGTCGCTCGTCCAAGCCCACTGGATGACGAGCGGCCCGCCGATGCCGAAGACCACGGCGAGGATCGCGAGCGTCCGCGTCCGCAACTTGATGAACGGCAGCGCGAGCAGGAAGAACAGGCCGTAGTACGCGAGGATCACCACGATCGAGGTGCCCATGGCGACCAGCCACGAGCCGAGCGCGAGCAGCAGCACCGAGCGGATCGCGATGCGCACCACCGCCTGACGCATCGGGCGGCCGGTCTTCGGGCGGTGCCCGCCCGCGATGAGGACGAGCGAGAGCCCGGCGAGGGTCGCGAACAGCGCGGAGGACCGGCCGTGGGGGATCTCCATGAGGAAGCTCTTCCACGTGCCCGTCTCCTCGGCCCACGGCCCGACGTGCGAGTAGTACATGCCGAAGACGGCGAGGGCGCGGGCGGCGTCGAGGCCGATGATGCGGCCGAGCGAGGCGTCCCGCGCGGGCGGCTCCTCGCGCTCCGCCGCCGCGGGCACGCGCGGCTTGAAGTCGATGATGTTGGACATGACGCCAGCGTGCGGCGGCCGGAGGGGAGTTCCCATCCGGCGATGCGCGGGACCCTGCCCGCCGCCGGGGAGGCAACCGATCCGCCGCCCGGCCGGATCGCCCCCGCCGATCGGCGGGTTTCGGGGGGACCGCGGCCGCCGAAAGGGGCGAACGGTGGCGCAGACGTGCTACCAATCGTCACAGCGCATCAGCGCTCTCGAAGCGCGTCACCGAGGAGGCCGCATGATCCGGGTACTGGTCGTCGACGACGAGGCCCTCATCCGCACCGGCTTCCAGCACATCCTCAACGCCGCCGGGGACATCGAGGTGGTCGCCGCCGTCTCGGGCCGCCAGGCCCTCGGCGAGGTCGGGCGGCTCCACCCGGACGTCGTGCTGCTCGACATCCGCATGCCGGACGTGGACGGCCTCACCGTGCTCGAGCGGATCCGCGCGCTCCCCAGCCCGCCGATCGTCGCCATGCTCACCACGTTCGACACGGACGAGTACGTGGCCGCCGCGCTGCGCATGGGCGCGGCCGGGTTCCTCCTCAAGGACACCGACCCCGAGCACCTGGCCCTCCAGGTGCGCACGCTCGCGGCGGACGGCGTCGTCCTCTCCCCGAAGGTCACTTCCACTGTGGTGGACGGCTACCTCGCCGGGCGCGCCCCGGACGGGGGCCTCATCGGGCGCCTGAGCGCCCGCGAGCGCGAGATCCTCGTCCTCCTCGCGGACGGCCTCTCGAACGGCGAGATCGCCGCCCGGCTCTACCTCGGCGTGGGCACCGTCAAAGACCATGTGAGCGCGATCCTCACGAAGCTCGAGGTCTCCGGCCGCGTCCAGGCCGCACTCGCGGCCGAGCGCGCCGGGCTGCTGCGGGACCGGCGGTGAACCGGCTGCAGCGCTGGTGGCGCCCGTGGATGACGGACACGGCGATCGTCGCGGTCGCCGCCGCCGACCTCTGGTTCACGTACTGGTGGACGGTCACGTCGTGGCAGATGGCGC
This sequence comes from Glycomyces lechevalierae, assembly GCF_027622945.1. Classification (GTDB taxonomy): domain Bacteria; phylum Actinomycetota; class Actinomycetes; order Mycobacteriales; family Micromonosporaceae; genus Glycomyces; species Glycomyces rutgersensis. The sequence continues at coordinate 510,925 of NZ_JAPZVQ010000003.1, forward strand.
TCACCGCGCTCGGGGTCGCGGCCCTGTTCCTGCGCCGGCGCTGGCCGCTCGTCGTCTTCGCGCTGACCCTCCCGGGCGCGTGGCTGGTCGGCCAGTCCGCGGCCGCGCTCGTCGCGCTGTTCACGTTCGCGGCGATATCGCACCGCCGCCGGCTCATCTCGGTCTGCGCCGTCGTTCTCGCGGTCTGCATGATCTGGCCGGTCGAGGGCGCCGGCGAGATCGTGATCGACTCCTGGTGGCTCGCGTACGCCGCGTACGCGCTGGCCCCGGCCGCCGCGGCGGCGTTCCTCGGCCAGTTCGTGCAGGCCCGCCGCGAGCTCTCGGCGCGGCTCGTGGAGATCACCGAGGCGCGCGAGCACGAGCAGTTGATGACGACGCAGAAGGTCCTGTCCGAGGAGCGCGCGCAACTGGCCCGCGAGATGCACGACGTGGTGTCGCACCAGGTCAGCCTGATCGCGGTCCGCGCGGGCGCGCTGCAGGTGAGCACCCCGGACGCGGAGGCGAAGGAGGCGGCCGCGACGATCCGGATGCTGAGCGTGCGCACCCTGGACGAGTTGCGGCACATGGTGAACGTGCTGCGCGCGGGCGGCTCCGGCCCGACCGACCTCGCCCCGCAGCCGACCCTCGCGCAACTCGCCGACCTCGTGGCGGGCAGCGGCATCGAGGCGACCCTGCGCATCGGCCCGCACCCCGCGCTCGACCCGCCCGCCGAGCGCGCGATCTACCGCACCGTGCAGGAGTCGCTGACGAACGTCCGCAAGCACGCGCCGGGCGCCGGCGCCGAGGTCGTGCTCGCCCACGACGGCGGGGCCGTCACCGTCACGATCACCAGCACCGCGCCCACCCGCCCCACCGTGCCGCTGCCGAGCTCCAAGCACGGCCTCCTCGGCCTCCACCAGCGCGCCGCTCTCCTCGGTGGCACCCTGACCTGGGTCGCGACCCCCGACGGCGGCTGGCGCAACACCCTCACCCTCCCGGTCTGACCGGTTTCCAGGCCCGCCGGGTCGGGTACCTCCCGCGCATGTCGACGCAGACGATGCACATCAACGGGCACGATCTCAAACTCTCCAAGGTCGAGAAGGAGCTGTTCCCGCGCGACCACGTGAGCAAGGGCGACATCGTCGGGCACTACCGGGCGGTCGCGTCCGCGATGCTCCCGCACCTGGCCGACCGGCCGCTCACGCTGCGCCGCTTCCCGGACGGGATCGACGAGTCCGGGTTCTTCCAGAAGCACGCCTCGGACTACTTCCCCGACTGGGTCCGCACCGAGACCATGCGCGCCGACGAGGGCACGGTGGACTACACCGTGTGCGACGACGAGGCGACCCTCGTCTACCTCGCGAACCAGGCCGCCATCGAGTTCCACGTCTGGCTGTCCACTATCGACAAACCGGATCACCCGGACCGGCTCGTGATCGACCTCGACCCGCCCGACGGCACCCCGGTCGCGGTTCTGCGCGACGTCGCCCGCCGCGCCCGCGACCTCTACACCGAGGTCGGCCTGACGCCGTTCCTGCAGGCCACGGGCGGCCGCGGCTTCCACGTCGTCGCCCCGCTCGACCGCTCCGCCGACTTCGACTTCGTGCGCGACTTCGCCACCGACCTCGCCGACCGCCTCGCCGCCGCCGACCCCGACCACCTGACGACGGCGCAGCGCAAGCAGCGGCGCGGCGACCGGATCTTCCTGGACTGCAACCGGAACGCCTACGGCCAGACGTTCGTCTGCCCGTACTCGATGCGCGCCCGCCCCGGCGCGTCCGTCGCCACGCCCCTCGACTGGGCCGAGCTCGGCCGCGCCACCCCGAACGGCTTCAGCCCCGCGTCCGTGCGCCGGCGCCTCGCCCGCAAGACCGACCCCTGGACCGGCATCGACGATCACGCCGCCTCCGCCGCCGACGCCCGCGAACGCCTTCTCGCCCTGGGGGACTTAGCTCCCTTGGCAGAGCTCCCTCGACCCAGCCCCCTCGACCGAGTCCCTCGACCCAGCCCCCTCAACCCAGGCGGCCCGCGACGCCCCGCATTAAGATCGAGCCGTCACCCCCTCCGTGCCGATCCCCAAGGACGCGCTTTGCAGACTCCCGTGGATACCGAGGCCCCGGCCCGCTCGCGGCGGCGCTGGCTGCGCCCGGTCGTCATCACCCTCAGCGTGCTCCTCGTGCTCGCCCTCGGCGGCCTCGGCGCGGCCGGCTGGTACTTCTCCGGCGAGGTCATCGATGTCAACCACGACGACGACCCGTACGACCTCACCGTCGTGGCCGCGGACGACGCCACCGTCACCCTCCCGAACACGAAGGCCAGCGCGCTCCCCGGCACCTGGGGCCTCGCCTGGGAGGACGGCCGGGCCGTCCTCGGCGACACCGTCAGCGAGGACGCCGAGACCGTGACCCGCGAAGTCCAGGTCCTCTACGGCGACCTCGCCGAAGGCACCGCCGCCCGCATCGACAAGTGGACCTACGGCGAGGACCCGAAGACCGGCCTCGGCCTCGACTTCACCGACGTCGACGTCCCGACCGGCCTCGGCGACATGCCCGCCTGGTTCGTCCCGAGCACCGTGGTGAACGAGAACGCGGACACCTGGGTCATCACCGTCCACGGCCGCAACGCCGCTCCGCGCGAGACCCTGCGCGGCGTCGGCCTCTACGCCGAGCGCGGCTACCCCGTCCTCGCCGTCACCTACCGCAACGACGAAGGCGCCCCCAAGGCCCCCAGCGGCAGGCACAGCCTCGGCGAGTACGAGAGCGACGACGTGCTCGCCGCCGTCGACTACGCGCTGGCCAACGGCGCCAAGGACGTGATCCTCCACGGCTGGTCCATGGGCGGCGCGATCATCGCCACCGCCTACCGCCACATGGATGACCCGTCCGTCGTCAAGGGCCTCGTCTTCGACTCGCCCGTCATGGACTGGAACTCGACCCTCGACATGCAGGCCGCCGACCGCGACGTCATCGACCCGATCACGTGGGCCGCCAAGCGGATCGTCGAGTTCCGCGCGGACATCGACTTCGACGACCTCGACCAGCGCAACTTCGCCGCCGACTTCGACCTGCCGATCCTCCTGTACGTCGACACCGCGGACGCCACGGTCGATCACACCGCGACCCTCGACTTCGCCGGAATGCTCGACCCCGCGCAGACCACCGTCATGGAGACCGCGTCGGGCCACACCGCGTCCTGGAACGAGGACCCGGACCGCTACGAAGCGACCCTGGAGTCCTATCTGGCCACCCTCTGACGGAGCGAAAATTCCGCCGTTGACCAGTGCATCCGCGGGTTCTCGCAGCGGAGAGAATGTCGTACCCCGGGCGTAGAGTCGTTGTAGAGCACGACGAACGGAGTGGATGCATGAACGTCACCCCAAACCCGCGCACCGACCGCCGCTACCCCCGCGGCCTCACCAACCGCGACCTCGCCCTGATGGTGCTGGAGGAGGCCGACCGGGCCGACACCGCCGAATCGCACGTCGAGGCGCTCGCGCCCGCCGCCGAGTCCTGGCACCGCCTCGCGTCCGCGCGCGGCACGTTCTCCGCCGCGGACGCGGCGAAGATCCTCTCCCGCGACCCGGCCATCGCCCTCGGCCAGAACCGTCTCTTCAGGACGCTCGAGGACCTCCACTGGGCGTACCGCCAACGGCGCGACCGGGCCTGGCGCGCCCGCCAGTCCGCCGTCGACGCCGGCTGGCTCACCGAGATCCCGCAGTCCCACCACCACCCGCGCACCGGCGAGCTCCTCCTGGACGCCCCGCAGCTGCGCATCACCCTCAAGGGCCTCGCCGAGCTCCGCCAGCGCCTCGGCACGTCAGAGCCCTTGCCGCTCAAGGCGCCTCGCGACAACGACCGCGCCCGCCCGGACGACAACCGCCCGTAGCCGCGAGTGGGCCCGATCGCCGCCGCAGGCGATCGGGCCCGGCCCCCGCACGCCCCCTGCGAGACTGGCCCCGTGAACACCCGCGCGATCGCCACGGACCTCGACGGCACCCTCCTCGCCCCCGGCCGCGTCCTCACCGAACGCTCCCGCCTCGCGCTGCAGGCCGCCCGCGCCCACGGCATCGCCGTCATCGCGGTCACCGCCCGCCCGCCCCGCGTCTTCGACGAATGGCCCGCCCTCGCCGCCTCGATCGACGCCGCGATCTGCTCCAACGGCGCCCTCGTCTACGCCCCGGCCCGCCGGGAGATCGAGACCTCCCGCACCCTCGCCCCCGAAACCGCTGCGGCCGTGGCGAAGACGCTCCGCGCCGCCCTCCCCGGGGTCAGGATCGCCGTCGAGACCGGCTTCACCGTCGTCGCCGAACCCGGATACGCCAAAGTGGACACGGTCGGCGACAGGCGCCTCTTCACGGGCACCTTCGACGAGGTCTTCACCGCCGACCCGATCGTCAAACTCCTCGTCCACGACGCCCGCGGCAGCGCCGACGCGATGCTCGCCGCCGCCCGCGCCACCGCCCTCCCCGGCGTGCACCTCACCCACGCGGGAGGCGAAGGCCTGCTGGAGATCACGGCCGCCGACGTCTCCAAGGCCACCACGCTCGCCGCGTGGTGCGCCGCGCGCGGCATCGCCGCCGCCGAGGTGGTGGCGTTCGGGGACATGCCGAACGACGTGCCGATGCTGCGCTGGGCCGGCCGCTCCTTCGCCGTCGCCGGCGCCCACCCCGAAGCGGCCGCGGCCGCCTCGGACCGCTGCGGCCCGTGCGACGACGACGGCGTGGCCCGCGCGATCGAGGCGATACTGGCCGCCTGACAGCGGCCTCCGCCGGGACCTCGAACCGGCCCCGCCTCACATGACCTTCGGCACCAATCTGCACAAAAACCTGGGACATTCTCGGACAAACAGTCAGATGCGAGAATAATTTCCGCGCTGGCCGGGTGCAATGGGGCGGGAGTGCTGTAAGGTCCAGAGGCCACCTCGGTTCAAAGCAATGCGAACCGGAGTGGTGAAGCGCCAGCAATGGCGGCAATATCAGACCGCGTGACGGCGAAGTGCGAAGGGATGCGAATCCCGGTTTCACGGCCGTCGGTCTGAGCATCAACACCAAGGATATTTCAGCATGGCGCAAGGCACCGTTAAGTGGTTCAACTCGGAGAAGGGCTTCGGCTTCATCGCTCCGGAGGGCGACGGCCCCGACATCTTCGTTCACTTCTCCGCGATCACCGGCAACGGCTACAAGTCGCTCGAAGAGAACCAGCGCGTTGAGTTCGACATCGAGCAGGGCAACAAGGGTCCGCAGGCCGCTAACCTGCGCGCGCTCTAGCCTCCACAGCTCTTAAACACGAAGCCGCTGCCCTTCATCGAAGGACAGCGGCTTTCATGGTGTCCGGGGGTCATTCGGCCACGGAGATCACGATGTTGCCGCGGGCGTGGTGGCCCAGCATGTGCGCCACCGCCTGCGGCGTCTCCTCCAAGGGGTAGGTCCGGTCCACGACCGCCCTGATCTCGCCCGAGGCGAGCATCCCGCCGACGGCCGTGAGGTTCTCGCGGTCCGCGATCGAGGGGGAGAAGCGCACATCGGCCCGTCTGGTCAGCCCGAGGAGCTTGGCGCGGGCCATGCGGCCCAGTCCGGCGAGCAGGCCCCCCGAGTTCCCGACGCTGTTGGGGATGAGCACCCCGCCGGGCGCGAGCGCCCGGGCCGTGCGGCTCGGCGGATGATTCAGGACGTTGTCGAGAATGACGTCGTACCGTTCACCCTCCCGGGTGAAATCGGTTCGCGTGTAATCGATGACGTGCTGCGCACCGAGCCCGCGCACCAGATCGGCATTCGCGTTCCCGCACACTCCGGTGACCTCCGCGCCGAGGTTCGCGGCGATCTGCACGGCGAAAGTCCCGACGCCGCCGGAAGCGCCGTTCACGAGCACCTTCATTCCTTTTCGGATATTCGCGGTGTCCCGCATCGCGCACAGCGCGGTCACGCCCGACATGACCGAAGCGGCCGCGTCCTCGAATCCGACTCCGGCCGGAATCGGCACGAGCTGATCCGCGGGTACGGCCGTGTACTCGGCGAATGCGCCCGCCGTCACCATCGAACTCGTCCACAGCGATCCGAACACGGCGTCGCCGACGCTCAGCCCCGTCACCCCGCTGCCGACTTCGGCGACGACCCCGGCGACATCGCTGCCGCGCACCACGTTCGGGTGCCGCCGCACGCCGCCCTGGAGCCGCAGCACGTACGGGACGCCGGCGATCGCGATCCAGTCGGGGGTGTTGACGCTGCTGGCCCGCACGCGGACGAGCACCTGGTCCGGACCGGGCGCCGGCCGGTCGATCTCCTTGAGCGCGAGCACTTCCTCGGGCGGCCCGTAGCGCTCCTGGACGATGGCTCTCATGGATCCTCCTCAGTAACCTTACCTTGTAAGACACCATAGGCTTACATTGTAAGTCTGTCAAGCACGCGAGTGTCCCCACCAGCGCAAACAGGGATCAAACAGGTCTTAGACCTTGCCCCGCAACCGCTCCAGGCCGTCCAGGATCAGATCCAGCCCGAACTCGAACTCGGCCTGGTAGTCGCACCAGCCGAGCAGCGCCCCGCCGTGCGAGGCGTCCGCGATCATCGCCACCAGATGCGGCACCGCCTCGGCCATCGCCGCCAACGCCTCCTCGGGAGCCTCCATCCCGTCCGGCTCGAACAGCTCCTGCGAGAACCCCAGCGCCCGACTTCCCAAGGCGTGCAAAGCGCGATGGCCCAGCTCGTAGCTGAACCCGCCGCGCACCATCAGGCCCAGCACCCCGTCGTAGTACCGCGCCACCGCCAGGCTCGTCCCGGTCCGCGACTCGAACACCCCCGGCGCCCACGGATGCCGCACCAGCACCTCCCGCGCCGCCAGCACCCGCATCCGCATGGCCGTGCGCCAGTCCTCTTCCGGCGCAGGCGCATCGAGACCGGCCACGGCCTCCTCGATCTCGCCCATGACGACCTCGACCAGCCCGTCGAGCACCGCCTCCTTGTTCGCCACATGGTGGTAGAGCGACATCGCCTCCACCCCGAGCGACGCCGCCAGGCTCCGCATCGTCAGGCCCGCCGTCCCGCGCTCGTCCGCGATCGCCACCGCGGCCCGCAGCACCCGCTCCCGGCTCAACCCGGCCTCCGCAGCCATCGCCACCCCCTCCCGGCGAACGTACCGTACAGCGTAAGCCGCGGAGGCCGCCAACGCCGCCGCACGAAAGGCCCCCTGCCGGGACCGGCAGGGGGCCTTTCGCCGTGCGCCTAGGTAGCAGTCCGCTGCGGACCGTTCAGTCCTCGTTCGCGATTTCGCATCGCGGCCTCTCACCGCGCCATACGATCAGCGCCATGCTCAGCGACTACGCACACCTTGACGCCGGCACGCTTCACGTGGACGGCGAACACCCGATCGACGGGCGAGTGCACTTCCGCATTCCGAACGATCAGGGCGCCGAATTTCACACGGAACCCCTCACACAAGAACAAGCGACGACCGTCAACGCCGGCGGTATGACCTTGACGTTGCTGCACGGGGACACGGAGATCGAGATCGGCCCGGAAGCGCTCGTCATCGGTGCCGCGGTGAAGGCGGGCGATGAGGTTGTACAGCTGCACCCCAGTGGCCCGGAAGGATGGCCGCTCGACCTCTAACGCCGCCCTCACCCCAGGCTGGCTAGCGGCCTCGGGCGAGCGCTCCCTGGCGTCCCGGCCGGTCGTGGACGCTACTCGGCGTCCCGTCGCGCCGATGACCGACAGCAGGTGCAGCTTCTCGGCGCTCTCCGTGCCGGGCGTCGCGGTGTAGACCAGGAGCGCGTGCGCCTGGCCGGGGTCGACCAGGCGCTGGCACGCCAGCTCCAGGGCCCCGACCTCGGGGTGCACGAAGTGCTTGGTGTCGTGCGGCTTGATCCCGATCTCGTGCGCGTTCCAGGCGCGCGCGAACTCCTCGCTCTCGTCCAGGAGCAGTTCGACCATCCCGGCGGCGCGCGAGCCGGGCCCGCGGAGGGTCGCGATCTCGCGGAGGCCCGAGGCGTACATGCGGGTCATGAACGCGTGCTCCTCCTTCGCGTACCGGGCCCGGGTCGCCGGGTCGGTGAACCAGCGGTAGCCCAGGCTGCGGGAGGGCCCGGTGTAGCGGGTCAGATCGCCGTGCAACGCGACGCCGAGTGCGTTCTGCCGCAGCGTCTCCCCGAGTTCCGTCACGATCTCGGCGGGCGTGTCGCCGAGGCGGTCGAGGACGCGCAGGAGCCCGGGGCCGATGTGCTCGCCCGATCCGCTGCGGGCGGGCGGGTTCTGGCCGGCGAGGCGGAACAGGTGGTCGCGTTCGTCCAGTGACAGGTGCAGGCCCTGCGCGATCGAGGCGAGCATCTGCGCCGACGGCTGCGGGCCGCGCTCGCGTTCGAGCCGCGAGTAGTAGTCGGTCGACATGTGGCACAGGGCCGCGACCTCCTCGCGGCGGAGCCCGTTCGTGCGGCGGCGCGGACCGCGGGGGAGGCCGACGTCCTCGGGTTGGAGCGCCTCGCGGCGCCTGCGGAGGAACTCGGCCAGTCCGGCGCGGTCGATCACGGTGTGCCCTCTTCTCTCGGTGCTGCCTCGTTTCTACCGCCTCCGCCCGGCCGCATCCACGGATCGTCGATCCCACCCTCACGCCCGCACGGGGCGCCCGCGGGAGCCGGGGATCGGGAAGTCCTGGATACGGCCCCGGCACCGATCTACGGTCCAAGGCGAGACCCGAAGCAAGGAGCACCGCCATGGCACGTCGACCGATCGACATCACCCTCCCCGACCTGGCCGGCAAGCGCGCCCTCGTCACCGGCGCAAGCGACGGGATGGGCCTGGGCATGGCCGAGCGCCTCGCCGCGGCCGGCGCCGAGGTCGTCATGCCGGTGCGCAACTCCCGCAAGGGCGAGGCCGCGGTCCTGAGCATCCGCGAGCGCGTGCCGGGAGCCGACGTGTCGCTGCGCGTCCTCGACCTGTCCTCGCTCGAATCCGTCGCCGCGCTCGCCGACACCCTCCTGTCTGAGGGCCGCCCGATCGACCTCCTCATCAACAACGCCGGGGTGATGACCCCGCCCGACCGCCAGACGACCGCGGACGGCTTCGAGCTCCAGTTCGGCACCAACCACCTCGGCCACTTCGCGCTCGTCGGCCGGCTGCTCCCGCTCCTGCGCGCCGGGCGCGCCCGCGTGACGTCACAGGTCAGCATCGCCGCGCGCCGCGGCCGCATCAACTGGGACGACCTGAACTGGGAGCGGAGCTACGACGGCATGCGCGCGTACGAGCAGTCGAAGATCGCGTTCGGCCTCTTCGGCCTCGAACTCGACCGCCGCAGCAGAGCGCACGGCTGGGGGATCACCAGCAACCTCTCCCACCCCGGGGTCGCCCCCACGAGCCTCCTCGCGGCCCGCCCCGAGCTCGGCCGCAGCAGGGACACCGTGGGCGTGCGCGTCATCCGCGCGCTCTCGGCCCGCGGCATCCTCCTCGGCACCGTCGAGTCCGCGAAACTCCCCGCGCTCACGGCTGCCGCCAGCGGCAGGCCCGGGGCGCTCTACGGCCCGAAGGGTCCCGGCAACCTCGGCGGGCCGCCCGCCGAGCAGCGCTTGTACGCACCGCTGCGCAGCACCGAGGAGGCCGCGCGCGTCTGGGAGGCATCGGAGCGCCTGACCGCCACCGTCTTCTCGGCGGCCTGACCGTTCGCGGTCCTGGGCATCGTCGAAGTCAGCCTCAAATGTGAATCTTCATTCGTGCCCGAGTCGATGGGTCCCGAGTTAGAACCGGAGGAAGTCCCGGATGGCGAGCACGGCCCCGGCCCGGGCCCATTCCGAGAACTCGAACGGCTGGATGTCGAGGGCGATCGGCGCTTCGCCGGGCTGGCGGCCGGCTGCGATCGCGGCGTCGAATTCGTCGCGGGCCAGCTCGGTCACCGCGATGCCGTCGCCGGTGATGACGATCTTCTCGGGGTTCATAGTGTTCGCCAGTGTCGCGACCAGGACGCCGAGCGCGTGCCCGGCGTCGCGGAAGGCCTGCCGGGCGGCGGGGTCGCCGCCGCGCGCGAGCTCGACGACGCCGGCGTAGTCCAGGCCTGGGGCGCGCAGCGCGCCGACGATCGCCGCGTTCGCGAGGTACGAGACCAAGCAGCCGCGGTGCCCGCGCTCGCACCGCGGACCGCTCGGGTCGACCGGCAGGTGCTCCAGGTTCCCGGCCCGCCCGTTGGCGCCGGTCACGACCTTCCCGTCCACGACGATCCCCACGCCGATGCCGGAACCGATGGCGATGAGCACCATCGACTCGTACCCGGCGCCGACGCCGAACCAGTGCTCGGCCGCGGTCAGGGCGCGCACGTCGTTCTCGGCGGCGGCGCGCAGCCCCAGCCGCTCGCCGACGAGATCGGCCAGCGGCACCTCGCTCCAGCCGAGGAACGGCGATTCGAGCACGATCTGGCGGTCGCCCTTGGACACCACGTCCCCGGCGAGGCCGATACCCGCCCCTTCGATCCCGGGGTACTCGGCAGACAGGCGCTCGCAGACGCCGCCGATCTGCGCGACGGCGTCCTCCACCGATCGTGAGGTGAGGGGTTCGTCGTACTCGACCAGGGCCTGCGCGGCGAGGTCGGTGACGACGGCGTAGAGCCGGTCGCCGGTCAGCTTGACGCCGAGGAATTGTCGTCCTTCGGGCCTGATGCGCAGGACCTCGCTGGGCCGGCCGGTGGCCCCGCGCAACTTGACGGGGCCGTCGGCGACCAGGCCCTGCTCGATGAGCGCGCGCGTGACGCGAGTAAGGCTCGCGCGCGACATGCCGAGCTCCCGGGCTATCTCCGCGCGCGACTTCGGCCCGTGAATCAGCAGCTCCCGCAGGGTGCTGCGCTCCAGCCCGCTCAGCGGGACCGCGGGCGCCCGCCCCTTGGCCGCCGATGTCTGATCCATTGCGCTCTCCTCGGCTGGTTCCTTTGGACCGTCCATAACCGGTTGGAGCGCCGAGCCTTCGGTCCGGCGCTCCTCCCACTCATGAGAATCGGTTATTGGATGGTCCATTGCTGGCTCGAGGTGCCGCTGCAGGTCCAGAGCGCGATCTTGGTGCCGTTCGCGGTGCGGCCGCCGGGGGTGCCCAGGCAGAGGCCGTTGTGGACGTTGGTGATGGTGCCGTCGGTGTTGACGTTCCAGCGCTGGTTGGCGCCGCCGGCGCAGTCCCCGATCACCGCTTTCGTGCCGTCTGCCGTGCCCGCGTTCGCCGCTCCGAGGCATTTGCCGTTCACGCGCAGCTCGCCCTCCGCGGTGTGGGTGAACGACTGGGCGGCGCTGGCGTTGCAGTCCGCCAGCACCGCTCGTGTCCCGTTCGCGGTCCCCGAGCCGGGGATGTTCACGCAGCGGTTCGAGGCCGCTCCGACGATCTCGCCGGCGGCCTGGTCGGTGGACGCGATGCCGAAGAAGCGGAGCGTCTCCAGGGGCTGGTGCGGGACGCCGTGGTCGACGCCTTCCATGCTGACCGCTTCGACCAGGGCCTGGCCGTCGGTGGCGCCGTAGCGGGTGCGGGTCCAGTTCGGCTCCGGGTGGTCGGTGAACTCCGGTGTCAGGTCGGTGCCGTTGACGTTGGTCCACTGCTCGATCTGCTCCCCGAAGTTCGGGTAGTAGAGCGCCTGGTCCTCGGTGCCGTGGAAGATCTGCATGCGCGGCCACGGCCCGTCGTAGCCGGAGTTGACAGTGCGGACCGCGTCGCCCCATTCCTGCGGGGTGCGGTCGATCATCCCGGTCGCGCAGGTGCTGTTCCACATCGAGCCGTCGTCGGTCGCGAAGCAGGTGTACGGCACGCCGGCGTAGACCGATCCGGCCTTGAAGACCTCGGGGTAGACCCCGAGCAGGACGTTGGTCATCATCGCGCCCGAGGAGATGCCGGTGGCGAAGACCCGGTCCGGGTCGGCGCCGAATTCGGCGATGGCGTAGTCCACCATGGACTTGATGCTGACCGAGTCGCCGCCGGTGCCCGAGAGCGACTCCGGCGAGGAGACGTCGAAGCACTTGTACTCGCGGGCCACGTTCGGGTAGACGACGATGTAGCCGTACTGCTCGGCGAGTTCGTCGAACTGGAGCCAGTCGTAGAGGTTGGTCGCGGACCCGGTGCACCAGTGGTTGGCGACGACGATCGGCGGGTTCGGCGCGAGGTTGTCGGGCACGTACACGTACATCTCGAGGCCGCCGGGGTTGTCCCCGAACTCGGTGATCTGCGTGAACTGCGCCGCGGCGTGGGCCGCTTTCGGGGCCGTGAAGACCGCGAGAGCGGACGCGATCGCGAGCGTGATCGCGAAGACCGCCGCTGCGTTGCGGCGCCATTGCATGACTGTGGACAAAGGCTTGATCCTAACTCTGGAGGGGAACGCGGTGCAGGTGGCGAACCTGCGCGGGCCGCCCCGCCGAGCGGGGCGGCCCGCTCGCTCAGGCGATGTCGCCGTAGACGATGCCGCGTGCGCTGATGTAGACGCGGCCGTAGATCTCCGGGTCGCCGGTGATCACGGACCCGGCGAAGCCCCACTGGTGGGCGTCGTCGTTGATGCGGTACCACGAGCTGCCGCCGTCGGTCGAGCGGAAGAAGCCCTCCTGACCGCCGACGGTGGCCGTGATGTAGATCGCGGGATAGCCGTTCCGCTTGGCGGCCTTGCCGAAGCCCACACCGATCGCCAGGTCGATCGAGGCGATGCGCTCCCAGGTCGTGCCACCGTCCTTGGAACGCCACAGGCCCTTCGCGACCGCGGCCTTGTCGCTGCGGCCGCAGAGCCAGACGTGGCCCTTCTTGCCGGGGGCGACCCGGAAGTCGTCGACGCCTTCGGCGGGCAGGCCGGTCGCTCCCGTGTCGGTGAAGGTCTTGCCCGCGTCGGTGCTGCGATAGAACTTCCCGCCGGAGTAGGCGTACACGACCGAGCCGTCGACGCGGTCGGACCGGACCCTCGCCCGTGCGGGGAGTCCCTGGACCGGGTTCCAGGTCTTGCCGAGGTCGGTGCTGTAGACCGGGGTGATGGTGGCGTTCGGGGACCACACGATCGCTCCGGCGTCGGCGGTTATCGTGACGATGCCGCCGGACCCGTTCGGGGTGCCTGCGAGCCGGGTCGTGTCCTGCCAGGTCTGTCCCCGGTCGGTGGAGTAGGTGACGTGGCCGGCGGTCTCGCTGCCCACGTCGCCGGTGCCGACGACGATGTTCCGGTTGGTGGCGGCGTAGTCGAGGCTGAAGCCGCTCCAGTCCTTGCGGAACATCGGCTCGGCTCGGCCGAGGTCGGTGTGGACGAAGCCGTTGACGTCGCCCTTGGCCGACACGAGGGTGCCGCCGAGCGCGGCGAGGTCGCGCACCGCGGTCATCTCGATGCCTTCGGCCCGCACGCCCACAGTGAATTTCTCGATCGGCAGCGCGACGCGCTCCCCGGCCTCGTTCTCACCGATAAGCTCGCCCTGGGAGTCCCACTGCGTCAGGTTCTCGGTGCCCCAGACGGTCGCGCCGGTGCCCCACATGATCCGGTCGGAGTTGTGCGGGTCGATGGCGAGCGCTTCGATCATCCACCCGTGCTTGACCGCGTACGAGGCGCCGTTGTCGGTGCCGAGCCAGGAGAGCCACGGGGAGCCGGTGCTGTCCATGACGAACCGGTCGGTGCGCACGTTCTCGCTCACCAGGTCCCAACTGATCGACCAGGTCGCGCCGGAGTCGGTGGAGCGGAACAGGATCTCGTCGGGACCCCAGTTGTTGCACGTGGACGCCATCAGAGTGCCGGGGTTCTGGAGGTCGACCGTGAGCCCGCCGAAGCCGGGGATCGGGCGGCCCGGGTTGTAGGGCGGCGTGACATCGGTCCACTCGCCGGTCTGGGTCGACAGCCTCATGAGCTTGCCGCCGCGACCCGAGGCGGGACCGCCGTTGTACGGGCCGGGGTCGTGGCTGGTGATGACGTACAGGTACCCGTTCGCGTTGTCCACAGCGGACTGCTTGGGGATGGTGCGGTTGCCGTCGGCATCGCCGAGCGCCGCCGCCGCGCCAGGCACCGGTTGCCAGGTCGCCCCGCCGTCTGCGGAGACGTAGAGCGGGTCGTCCGGGTCGGCCACGCCCACATAGATCTTGCCGCCGATCTGGTCGAAGTCGATCCAGATGATGCCCTGGTTGTCAGAGAGGTACTCGTTGTCGGGGTTGACGACGAAGTTCCCCGGGTTGGGGAAGTTCTCGACCTCGGCCCAGGTGCGGCCGTAGTCCTTCGAGCGCCACAGGCCGTTCCCGCTGGGGGCGCCCAAGTAGATTTCGGCGTTGTCGGCCGGGTTGACCGCGAGGCGCTCGCCCATGCCGCGGCCGGGCATGTTGCCGCCCTGCTTGAACGGCAGCTCGGCGATGCCCCAGGTCTCGCCCTTGTCGTCGGAGTACAGGATCGCGCCGTTGTTCCCGTCCCACGAGATCGTGTACGCGCCGACCGCCGCGTAGACGCGGTTCGTCTCGACCGGGTCCGAGGCCATCGAGACCACGTACTGGTAACCCCACTTCGCGAGCGGCACCCAGTCGGTCAACGATTTCCAAGTCCGCGTCTCCTCCTGCCAGCGGTAGGCACCGCCGACGTCCGTGCGGGCGAATATGAGATTCGGCTCGGTCTCGTTGAAGATGATCCCGGGCACGAAGCCGCCGCAGTTGACCACGACGTTCTTCCAGCTATAGGTGTCGTTCTGCCTCGACTTGTCGTCGCCGGCCGCCCAAGCGGGCAGTGGACCGGCCGCGACCGCAGCGGCGGCCGCTGCCGCGCCGATCGAAGCGGTGGCGGTGAAGGTGCGTCGTCGCACGGGTGCTCCTTATGCCATGAATACGAGAGGTTGAATTCGCCCGGCGAGGCGGTGCGGCCCCGCAGGTCCACTTCCTTGGTGCTGTTGGAGACAGAGAGGTCAATGCATCGAGGAATGCAGATCTCTGCACGCCTGTGCAGCACAGTATGCAACCGCCTCGTGTTTGTCAAATAAAGAAATTAACTAGCTCTGCACAATCGTCGTTACGCCAAATTTGTCGCAAATGACCTATGAAATCCGCTGCAGCGAGGCAGTTGCCTCCCAGCTGGTTGGCCGATCATGGCGAGTCTGAGCTTCAGTTCGTTACATGATGGAATCAATTCGTCCACAGGTCCGCGTATGGCGAAGGTCGAGAACTGGGGCGCCGAACCGTTGGATCGGCGCCCCAGTCGCTCACGGGCTGTTAGCGCAGGCTCCAGTTCTGGTTGGTGGTGCCGCTGCAGGCCCACAGGACGAGCGGGGTGCCGTCGACGTCGAAGCACTTGTAGTCGCCCGTCATCGACGGGTAGATGACGATGTAGCCGTACTGCTCCGAGAGCGCCCGTTGCGAAGCCGAGCTACGCGGCTCCGGCCGCGAGCGTTTCGTCGCCGCGGGCCTGATCGTCGTTGTCGCGGAGCTTCCGGTTGGGCAGGAAGACCGCGAGTGCTGTTCCCAGCAAGATCACTGGAACGAGTCCGAGGAAGATCGGGGTGAGCGAGTTTGCGTAGGCGTCGATGACCTGGTCGCGCAAGGTATCGGGCAGGGACCTGACGATTGCGGGCGTGATCGACTCGGCCCCGGCGCCGCCGAAGTCGGTGCCGATCCCGGCGAGGGCGTCGGTGAGCCGGTTGGTGAAGATCGCGCCGACCACCGCGACGCCGACGGTCGCGCCGATCTCGCGGAAGAAGTTGTTCGACGAGGTCGCGGTGCCGACCTCGTTCTGCGGGAACGCGTTCTGGACTGCGAGCACGAGGTTCTGCATGACCAGGCCCATGCCCGCGCCGAGGACCGCGATATAGGTGCACAGCCGCCATACGGGAGTCGAAGGTTCGAGTGTGGACATGAGCCAGATGCCCGCGGGCATCACGACCATGCCGGCGATCACGAAGCCCTTGTAGCGGCCCAGCTTCGACACCAGCGCACCCGAGGTCACGGCGGTGAGCATCATCCCCGCGACCATCGGGATGAGCAGCAGCCCCGACTCGGTCGCCGAGTAGCCGTACACCATCTGGAGGTACGTCGGCAGGTAGGAGATGACGGCGAACATGCCCAGGCCGATCGCGATCATGCCGATGAGCGTGGCGATGCTGAAGACCGGGTTGCGCAGCATCCGCAGCGGGATGAGCGGTTCGGCGACGCGGCGCTCCACAATGCAGAACAGGACCGCGGACACGATCGTGAGGGCGCCGAGCCAAAGGATCTGAGGCGAGGTCCAGTCGTATTCGGTGCCGCCCCACGTGCACACCAGGATCAGCGAGGTCACGGCGACGGCCATGAGCGCGGTGCCGAGGTAGTCGAATCGGACCTTGACCCGCTTGCGGGGGAGCTTGATCGCGGCGGCCGAGATGGCGATGGCGAGGGCGCCGAGCGGCAGGTTGATCCAGAACGCCCAGCGCCAGTCGGTGTTGTCGGTGATCCAGCCGCCCAGGAGCGGCCCGGCGACGGCGGCCAGGCCGAACACGGCGCCCATGGGGCCCATGAACTTGGCGCGCTGGCGGACGGGGACGAGGTCGGCGATGATCGCCTGGGACATGATCATGAGCCCGCCGCCGCCCAGGCCCTGGAGGGCGCGGAAGGCGATGAGCTGCGGCATGTCCTGCGCGAATCCGGCGAGGCCGGAGCCGAGGACGAAGACGGCGAGGGCGGCGAGGAAGAGCCGGCGGCGTCCGATGAGGTCGCCGAGCTTGCCGTAGACGGGCATGCCGACGGTCGCGGCGAGGATGTATGCGGTGGTCACCCATGCCATGTGGGACAGGCCGTCGAGCTCGCCGACGATCGTCGGGAGCGCGGTCGAGACGATGGTCTGGTCGAGTGCCGACAGGAGCATCGAGACCATGAGGGCGGCGTAGATCCACCCGAAGTGGGACGGGAGCTTCGACCCGGCGGGTGCAGTCGGAGGCTCGAGGGTTTCGGTGGTCATCGGCGGACTCCCAGGGAGGGCAGGATCACGGCGTCGATGTAGGCGGTCAGGTACGCCTCGTCGGGGTGGACCCCGGTGATCATGGGGCGCACGGCGATGGGTGCGAGGAGCAGTTCGTGGATGAAGCGGCGGCCGGGCGCGTCGGAGTCGATCTCGCCGCGAGCAGCGGCGCGGTCGATGATCGCTTGGACGGCCTGTTCCAGTGGCGCGGCGAGGACCTCGCGCAGGGCCTGGGCCAGTTCCTCGTCGTTGCGGGCGGCATTGTGGATACCGGCCATGAGCTCGTGGTCGCCGGGCGCGGTCGAGGCCATCGGACCGACGCCGGCGAGGAGGTCTCCGCGAAGAGAGCCGGTGTCGACGGTGTCGAGCGGGTGGGGCTTGCGGTGCCGGATGGCCTCGACGACGAGTCGCGGCTTGCCGTTCCAGTGCCGGTACAGGGTGGCGGTGCTGGTGTGCGCCTCGGTCGCGACCTGCTGCATGGTGATCTTCTCGTAGCCGTGCTCCCTGACCAGGCGCTCGACGGTTGCGAATATCTCGGCCTCGCGCTCAGGTGAGAGCCGTGAACGACGTTCCACGGATGGCCTCCTATCGAAACGAAATGACTTCCTTTCGATAATCACGCAATCGGGCCCCCTCTGACGACCCGACCGTCCGAGACGTACCTCACAGTCCCGAGGCGGCCACCGCTATCTCGGAATCGACCGAATGCTTGCGAGCCCCCGCGGCACAGGGCTTGTTCAAGAGCCTGGTTGTTCGGTGATGCCCACGATCGGGAGGGCCCGTGACGGGTCCTCAGTACGACGCCGCCCACGCTGCGACGGAGTAAGACTCGACCTGCGGGCAGTGCCCTCGTCCATTGCCTGCACCTCCTCGTAGCAAGTGCCAGGATGATCAGGTTCGCGCAGGTCAGTTGGCGGTCCAAACCTTGAGCGAGGTCTTCAACGTCGGAAATACCTGGCGGCGTTCTGAGGCGGTAGTGCTGTACCCTGGCTGAGGCCGCTCAGCGGCCATCGGGACGTGGCGCAGCTTGGTAGCGCACCCGCTTTGGGAGCGGGGGGTCGCAGGTTCAAATCCTGTCGTCCCGACTTGTGACCGCGTGTGAACGCGTGTGAACGGTTGTGAATAGATGTGAACGGCGGTGGCCGGGCAGAATTGGAAGATTCTGCTCGGCCACCTAGGATCGGTTCCGTCGGTGCACAGCGACGACAGCCCAGAGCTCGATACCGCCGGGCACATCGCCTACCGGATGGACGAGGTTCGGCGGTGTCTGGCGATGCCAGCCTCGATGGGCGAGAGCCGGTCTAGCGCTCTGCCCGAGAAAGCCAACGCCGACTTCAAGATGCGCTTCCGGTGTTTTCAGAAGATCGTCCGGGGAACGCGAGGGCAAGTTCGAATCCGTGCGATGTGCATGGTCAGTGACGGGAGCTGCCGCGGAGGGTGCGGGGTGAGGCGCCGAATTCGCGGTGGCAGGCCTTGTTGAACGTCTGGAGGTCGGGTATGCCGACCGACGCGGCAATTGCAGGGATGGAGAGGGTCGACTCGCGCAGCAAGTGCTCGGCTCGCACCATTCTGCGATGGCGAATGTAGGCGACCAGTGTGGATCCGGTGGCGTCCTTAACGAGTTTCGTGAGGTGGTTGGGTGAGATGCCCACGGCGGCGGCTACTTCGGGGACCTTGACTGATCGCGGCAGGCGCTGCTCGATGTAGGCGAAGGTCGCGGCCACGGCGGGGTGTTCGTTGTTGCCAGGTTCTTTCGACTGCAGTCGGACCGTCCGCCACAAGGCGGTCCACACCTCGGAAGCGGCCTGGGTGGGGGAGTCTGCGACGGTGGCGATGGTCTGCCACAGCATCTCGGCGAGGGCTGGGCCGGCGGGGCCGGCGTCCTGGATGAGCGGCAGGGTGTGCGGTGTTCCCCTTGGTGAGGGTCGAAGGTGCACGTAGAGGTGCTCGGAGCGGCCGCGGTGGTGGTACTCGACATTGGTCCCGGCGGGGATGAGGCTGACGCGTCCGGGTTTGATGCGATGAGCGGTGCCGTCGACCACCAGGTCGGCCTCGTACTCGTAGAGGTGGAACTGCCACAGGTCAGGGAGCCGGAAGGGGCCGTCGGGGCCGTTTATGCCGTGGATGGCGAAGCCGGCGTTCACCACCTCTGGCGGTTCGTCGAGGCAGACGGTCACGTCGCGCATCCTGGAAATCAACCATGATTCGGCGAAATAGTCCAGTGATGGTTCTGAATTTGCCGGTTGGTTTCATGATGATCGTGGAAATGATCCACAAGTCCGTGGATTTCGCCAAGCATCCCGTCTGGATCGTTTTCTAAGGTCGGCGTATGACCGCACCGTGTCACCCCTCGAAGCCCGTCCGCATTGAAGCGGACGCCTGCTCACATGGCGAACCGCTGCACCATCACCGGGACCTCGTCGTGGGAGCCGGGCGCACGGCGGGCGAAGACGGGCCGGAGCACAACTTCCAGTACATCGACGAGGTCCTCGACCGGATGTTGGGGGCTGCCCGGTACGGGGCCGAGGCGACCCTCGCGGTCGGCGGACAGCGGACTCTCGAGATCGAGCCCAGCGGCCGCGAACCCGGTTGTCGACTGCTGGCCGAGATGGTGGGTCTGTCCCGGGGCGACGCGCTCGCGGCATGGCGCTCGATCGGCGAACCGGAACCGCAGAGCCGTGAAGAGTCGGCAGCGCTGCGCGCCGCGGCCAGGCCGCAAGAGGTCTGCAAGGCGGATGCCGAAGGGCGCCTGCAGTTCACGGTCGCCTTGCGGCCGTGGGAGATCGCCTCCCTGCGCCAGCTGTGACTCGACGCTGGCGCCTCAGTCGATCCCACGTGGTCGCCGCATATCACTGGTGACCCGCCTACCTGCGAACAAGAGAGACCACATGAGACAGATTTCCCTGCGCAGTACCAGAGCCCGTCTCGCGGCGATCGGCGCTGCGCTGCTCACCGCCTTGACTGTCAGCGTGATCGGCGCAGTCGGCGCCAGCGCCAGCCCTCAGGGCTGCCTCGTCGACTATAAGGTCACGTCCGAGTGGAACGGCGGCTTCGTCGCCGACGTGAGAGTGACCAACCTCGGCGCCCCCATCGACGGCTGGGAGCTCGAATGGGCCTTCTCGTCGGGCCAGAAGGTCAGCCACGGCTGGCTCGCGAACATCACCTCCTCCGGTGCTGACGTCACCGCGAAGAGCTACAGCTACAACTCCAGGATCGGGACCGACAAGAAGACCTCGTTCGGGTTCGCCGGCTCCTGGTCCGGTGCGAACGAGGCACCCGAGGCGTTCAAGCTCAACGGCGTCACCTGCGACGGCACCGTCAGCGACCCGGAGAACCTCACTGCGATCGAGACCGTCGAGGCGATGGAACCGGGCTGGAACGTCGGCAACACCCTCGACGCGATCCCCGACGAGACTTCTTGGGGCAACCCGCTGATCTCCGCGGAACTCCTCGACACCATCAAGGCCGAGGGCTACAAGTCGATCCGCCTCCCCGTCTCCTGGTCCGACTACATCGGCGAAGGACCTGACTACACGATCGACCAGGCCCGGCTCGACCGCGTCACCGAAGTGGTCGACATGGCGATCGAGCGCGGCCTCTACGTCCTGCTGAACGTGCACCACGACTCGTGGCAGTGGATCAGGTACATGCCCACCGACCACGACGGGGTCGTGGCCAAGTTCGACGCGGTCTGGACCCAGATCGCGGAGAACTTCAAGGACCACTCCGAGCTGCTGGTGCTCGAGAGCAACAACGAACCGCAGTTCGAAGGCACCACGGTAGAGGAAGGCGACGCCTACAACGACGAGCTCAACCGTCTGTTCCACGAGATCGTGCGTGGGACCGGAGGCAAGAACGCCGACCGGCTCCTGGTGCTCCCCACCCTCCACACCAACGCCGACCAGGCCCGACTGGACGCATTGGACGCCACGATCGCAGCGCTCGACGATGACATGATCGCCGCGACCGTCCACTTCTACGGCTGGTGGCCCTTCAGCGTCAACAACGCCGGCGGCACCACCTACGACGAGAATGTGGAGGCCGACATCGTCGGCACCTTCGACCGGGTCGGCGCCACCTTCGTGGACAACGAGATCCCGGTCATCATCGGCGAGTGGGGCGTCCTCAACTACGACCACAACCGGCCCGGCGTCCACCAGTACGGCGAGCTGCTGAAGTTCTACGAGTCCGTCGAGTGGCACGCCAGGGACACCGGCGGCATCGCCATGCAGATCTGGGACGCGGGCCAGTTCCTCAACCGCGAAACGCTGGAGTGGCGCGACCAGACCATCTTCGACTACTTCAAGTCCGGTTGGACTACGCGCTCGGGCACCACTTCGTTCGACTCGATCTACCTCGACAAGAGCGAGGCCATCGGCGCCGAGTCACTCACCCTCAACCGCAACGGCCTCGAATTCGAAGGGCTGTGGGACGGCGACACCGAGCTGGCCGAAGGCACCGACTACACCGTCGAGGGCGATACCCTCACCCTCACCGCGTCGGCACTGACCCGTCTCTCCGGCGACCGCTCGTACGGGGTGAACAGCACCATCGAGGCCCGTTTCTCCGCGGGCCTGCCGTGGCAGATTCACATCATCACCTACGATCGCCCGGTCCTGTCCGACACCACCGGCACGATCGAGTCGTTCGCCGTGCCGACCCAGTTCACCGGAGACCGGATCGCAACCATGGAGTCGGTCTACAGCGACGACGGGACCCCGACCGGGGGAGACTGGACGCCCTTCAAGGAGTACTGGACGGCCTTCCAGCCCGACTACGACGCAGGCTCCGTCATCCTCAAGCCCGACATGCTCAACGGCATCGAGGACGGCAGGACCGCCACGTTGACCTTCCACTTCTGGGGCGGTGGCGAGATCACCTACCAGATCACCCGCAGCGGCTCGAGTCTGACCGGCACGGCCCTGTAGACGACCGGCGGCGGGCTCTGACCGGGGGGCCCGCCGCCACCGGCCTCGACCCCACACCGCTCCGGCGGCACAACGACAGCGGTCCCGGCCCTGATGGGCCGGGACCGCTTTGTCATGCAGCCGAAGCCGTCCGGTCAGGCCGTGCCGGTCACGGCGGTGCCGTTCTTGGTCACGGTGTAGGCGACGGTCTTGCCGCTGCGGAAGTGGACCGTCAGGTTCACTGCGGCGCCGTCGGTGACCGCGTCGAAGAACGTCGGGGTCAGCTTGAAGACGCCGTTCGCGTAGTCGGGATCGTAGGCCACCCCGTACTCCTTGTAGACGGTCCAGTCGTGGGGACCGGCACCGGTCCCGTCCTCGTAGGTGGCCTCCAAGGTCGCGACCATGTCGCCGTT
This sequence comes from Glycomyces lechevalierae, assembly GCF_027622945.1. GTDB lineage: Bacteria > Actinomycetota > Actinomycetes > Mycobacteriales > Micromonosporaceae > Glycomyces > Glycomyces rutgersensis. The sequence continues at coordinate 533,080 of NZ_JAPZVQ010000003.1, forward strand.
GTACTCCGTCGGAATCGCGAACGCGTCGGTGGTGCCGGTGGCGTCCTCCAGCACGGGCGTGTCGGAGGCGATCACGTTCAGGGTCCACGGGACGCCGTCGGAGTACCGCACCGAGAGCTGTTCCCGGGTACCGGGCGCGCCGTCGCCGAGCAGGAGGTCCACCAGGCTCGCCTTGAGCGTCAGCGTGTCGCCCTCCACGACGTAGTCGCGGCCGGGCTTCAATTTGCGGTCCCCGTGGTAGAGGCTCTTGAACTGCAGCCCGTTGGGGTTCAACGTGATCGCCTGGTCGGCACCGGCTTCTGAGGGATCGACGAAGAGCAGGTCGGACTCCGCGGTGCCCGATCGGTTGGTCCAGCTCTCCGAGAGGTAGTCGTACAGACCCTCGACCTGCCAGTCGAACTCCTTCCGGTCGAAGTACTGCCCGTTGTCCCAGAACATGGTGGTGATGTCGTTGGTGCGCGCGAGGTAGCCGAAGTGCTCGAAGAACTTCATCGCCTCCCCGTACTCCACCGCGACGAAGCCGCCGTTCAGCAGTCCGAACTCGCCGATGATCATGGGGATGCCCTTCGACACGAAGGTGTCGTGCAAGCGGGCGAAGTCGCCTTCCAGGTAGCCCTGGACTTCTTCGTCGTACGTGGTCTTGCCGGCGATGTTCACCGAGAACGGCCAGTATGAGTAGTTGTGCGTGGTCGCCGCCAGCATCGGGTCGTCGAGCGCCTCGATCTCGGCGGCCAGTGCGTCCAAGTGGTCCTGGTCGCTGCTGGTGTGGAGTGTCGGCAGGACCAGCAGCCGGTCCTCGTTGCCGCCGCCGGAGCCGCGCACGATCTCGTGGAAGGAGGCGTTCAGCTCGGCGATCAGCTCGTTCTCCTGTTCCGGGCCGCTGGCGCCTTCGAAGAACGGCTCGTTGATGCTCTCGAACACCAACTCCGGCGGGTAGTCCTTGAACCTATCGGCCACCTGGGACCAGATGGAGTCGAAGCGGGCGAGCACATTGTCGTGGTCGGTCGGCATCTCGTGCAGCCACTGCCACGAGTCGTGGTGGATGTTGATCATGACGTACATGTCCTCGTCCAGCGCCATTTGGACGACTTCCTCGACGCGGTCAAGAACCTGCGGCTCGATGGTGTAGTCGGGGGCCGGTCCGGTGTTGTAGCTCCAGCTGACCGGGATGCGGATGCTGTTGAAGCCCTGGTCCCGGATGCCCTCCATCAGTTCCTCGGTGACCATCGGGTTGCCCCAGCTGGTCTCGTCCTCGCCGCAGCACATGGAGTCGAGGGTGTTGCCGAGGTTCCATCCCGGCTGCATCGCCGCGACGGTCTCGACCGCCGTGAGCGACGCCGGTTCGGGCCGCTCGGCCTGTGCGGCGGTGGTGGGGATGAGCAGGGTGAGCGCGAGCGGTACTGCGAGCAGCAGCCTTGATGGTTGATATCGCAACGGATCTGTCCCTTCTAGAAGCGGTCCCGGCCCTGATGGGCCGGGACCGCGTTCATGGTGTTGGTAGTCAGCCGGTGGTGCCGGTGACGGTGCCGCCGGATTCGGTGACGTAGTAGGTCATGGTCGCTCCGCTCCAGAAGTAGAGCGTGAGCTTGACCTCTCGGTCGTCTTGGACGTCGTTGAAGAACTTGCTGCCGAGGTCGAGCTCGTTCGCCGCGTAGTCCGGCTTGAAGCCCTCGCCCCACTCCTTCCAGGAGGTCCACTCGATCGGGCCGGCGTTGCTGCCGTCGTCGCTGTAGACCGCCTGCATGGTCTTCATCGTGTCGCCCTTCCACTCAGTCGGGATCGCGAACGAGTCCGCGGCCCCGGTCGCGTTGGCGATCGTGGGCTTGTCGTAGCTGATCAGGCTGATCCGCCACGGCTGTCCCGCCGAGAAGTCGGCGTGCAGGTCGGCCTTCTTGCCGTACTCCCGGTCGCCGAGCAGCTGGGTGAGCAGCGAGGCCTTGATGGTGAGTTCGTTGCCGGACAGCGTGTAGTCGGTGCCCTCGGTCAGCTGCGTGTCGCCGTGTCGCAGGCCTTCGAATTCGAGGTCGTTCGGCTCGAGCGTGACCGTCGTGTCCGAGATCGGTTCGGCCTTCGGGATGAACAGCTGGTCGGTCTCGGCGACGCCCGAACGCGTGGTCCAGGCCGCCTGGTACATGCCCCAGTATTCGGCGTCGCGGAACTGCAGGTTGTCGCGGTCGTAGCCGGGGACGCAGTCCCACAGCATGGTCGTGAGGTTCTTCTCCCGGGCGTAGTTGCCCGCGAACTCCAGGAACTTCAGGATCTCGCCGCGTTCGACCTTGCCTTCGACATTGCCGCCGAGCAGGCTGTACTCGCCGATGATCACGGGGATGTCGTTGGCGACGAACGCGTCGTACACGTTGTCGAACGAGTCCGTGATGTTGTCCTTCGTGACCTGGTCGAACGTGGGGCTCCCGGCGAGGTTCATCGCGAACGGCCAGTATCCGTAGAAGTGGATGGTCGCGGCCACGTTCGGGTCGTTCAGATCGGTGAAGGTGCTGACCAGCTCGTCGACGGGGGTCTGGTCGCCGCTGGTGTGCAGCGTCGGCATGACCAGCACGCGGTCGGCATTGCCGCCGCCCGTGCCGCGCACGACCTCGTGGAACTGCTGGTTCAGCTCGTCGAGGTACTGGTACTTCTCGGCGTCGGTGGTGTCGTTGAACTGCGGCTCGTTGATGCTCTCGAACAGGAGCTCGTCCGGGTAGTCCTTGAAGCGCTCGGCGATCGCGGTCCACAGGGCCTCATTGCGGGCGAGGATCTCCTCCCGGTTGGTCTTCATGTCCGCCAACCAGATCCACGAGTCGTGGTGGGTGTCCAGCATGACGTACAGGTCCGCTTCGAGCGCCCAGTTCACCACTTCCTCGACGCGGTCGAGGTATGCCGGGTCAATGGCGTAGTCCGGGCCTTCGCCCTGGTGTTCGTCCCATGTGACGGGGAGGCGGAGGCTGTTGAAACCCTCGTCCTTGACGTCCTGGACGAGAGCCTGGTTGATCGGGTAGTTGCCCCACGAGGTCTCGTCGGGGATCGCGTCGAGCGAGTTGCCGAGGTTGAAGCCCGGCTGCATCGCGGCGACGGTCTCCATCGCCGTCAGGTCCTCGGTCGGCTCTCCGGTCGGTTCGCCGCCGGGGAGGGTGCAGGCGGTTCCGTTGAGGGTGAACGAGGTCGGGGCCTCGTTGGCCTCACCGAACGAGCCGACGAATCCGAAGGCCACCGACTCGTCGGCGCCGAGGGCCTTGTTGTAACTCGCGTGCTTGGCGGTGACCGTGTCGCCGGAGGAGGCGACGTCGGCGTTCCAGGCCTGGGTGACGGTCTGCCCGGAGGGGAAGTCCCACTTGAGCTCCCAACCGCTGCGGGCCTCGCCTCGGTTGGTCACTTCGACGTTGGCGACGAAGCCGCCTGGCCACTCGCTCTTGACCTGGTAGTCGACCTCGCAGCCCGCGGCCGATTGGGCGACCGCCGGCAGGATGGCGCCGAGCCCGGCCGCCAGGGTGGCGACCGCGACGGTGATCGCGACGATCCGCCGTCGGGCTCGATGTCGGATGAATTGCATGTCACTCCTAAAGGGTTGGTGGTGGTACGAGGGTCGGGGGGTCTGCACCGGAACTCTCAGCAGGTGTTTCGCCGTGAAAATCAAGTTGAGTATGTAAATAGTTATATATGTATAAATAAACTCGGGACCGGTTGTTTCTCGCGAGAGCTGGTGGCACTGCGAGCCGGCTATCGGTCCAGGCGCGTGGACCTCCGGGTGGAGGAGATTCGCGTGTACTGAGTTTGCAAAGGCTCCGACCCGGGGTGGGCAGGTCTCGGTCCCTGCCCCTGGTCGGGCCTGCGGAAATGTCGGTTCCCTCGATCCGCTCTCACACGGACCGGGTCAACCCTTGATGGCGCCGGTGATGACGGCCTTCGTGAAGTGCTTCTGGATGAACGGGTACATGATCACGATCGGGATGATCGTGCAGACCACGACCGCCATCTTGAGTGCGGCGGTCGGGGCGGCCGCGCCCTGGTTCTGGTACTGGGCGGCGGCCTGTGCACCCTCTGGAAGGCCTTGTGTGGACATGAGCATTCTTTGGAGCACGACCTGGATCGGCTGGGTGTCCAGCCCCGGGGTGTAGAGCACGGCCGAGAAGTAGATGTTCCAGTTGCCGACGGCGTAGAACAGGGCGATGACGGCGAGGATGGCCTTGGACATGGGCAGCACGATGGTGAGCAGGGTCCGGAACTCGCCGGCGCCGTCGATCTTGGCGGCGTCGATGAGTTCGCCGGGGATCGAGTTCATGAAGAACGCGCGCAGGATGATGATGTTGAAGGTGCCCACGGCCCCGGGCAGGATGAGCGACCAGTACGAGTTGAACAGGCCGAGTTTCTGCACCACCAGGAAGCTCGGGTACATGCCGGGTCCGAACAGGAACGTGAGCAGGATGGTCCACAGGATCGGGCGGTGCAGCAGCGAGCCGGTCCGCGACAGCGCGTACGCCCCGCAGATGGTGAGGACCATGCTGATGGCGGTGCCGCCGATGGTGAGGACCGTGGTCAGGACCAGCGAGTCGGTGAGCGCGCCGCCGGAGAAGATCTCCTGGTAGGCCTGGAAGCTGACGTCGGTGGGCAGGAGCAGGAGGTTGCCGCCGGCGCGTGCCAGCGCCTCCTCGCTGGCCAGGCTGGTGGCGAGGACCGCCCACAGCGGCAGGACGATCGCTGCGCCGTAGCAGATGAGGAACAGGGCTTTGACGGCTTTGCCGGCGGCGGAGGGCTCCTCGTCCCAGACGGGGCGGTTGCTATTGCGGCGCGGCTTGTGCTCGAGCTTGGTGTCGATGGCGGTCATGACTTCTGGTAGATCCCTTGCTCTCCGAGGCGGTGCGCGATGTTGTTGGCGACGAGGATGAGGATCAGTCCGATCACGCCCTTGAACAGGCCCGCGGCGGTGCCGAAGGACTCGCCCTGGTTGCCGATGATCGACTGGTAGTACACGTAGGTGTCGAGCACTTCCGTGGCCTGGTAGCCCACGGCCTGGCGCTGCAGCTGGTACTGCTCGAAGCCGACCGAGAGGATGCCGCCGATCTGGAGGATGAGCAGCAGGATGATGACCGGCCGGATACCGGGCAGGGTGATGTGCCACATCCTGCGCCAGCGGTTCGCGCCGTCGGAGGCCGCGGCCTCGTAGAGGCTCGGGTTGATCGACGCCAAGGCGGCCAGGAAGATGATCATGCCCCAGCCGGCGTCCTTCCACGCCCACTGCATCCACACCAGGAAGGTGAAGGTGTCGGGGTTGGACGTGAAGTCGAGCCGTTCCCCGCCGCCGTCCATGATCCAGTTCGAGACGAGGCCGTCCGCGCCGAGAACCTGCACGAACACGGTGACGACGAGGACCCACGAGAAGAAGTGGGGGAGGTACACGATGGACTGGAACGTGGAGCGGACCTTGAGGGAGATGATGCTGTTCATCGCCAGGGCCAGCGCGACC
>NZ_JAPZVQ010000030.1 GCF_027622945.1 Glycomyces lechevalierae
TCGAGCTGTACATCGAGCCGTGGAACGCCGGGTCGATCCGGACCGCCGAGCGCGCCGGCTACGCCCGTGAGGGGCTGCTGCGGAGCCGTCAGGCGATCGGCGGCGTCCGTCGGGACATGCTGCTGTACGCGAACATTCGCGTTTGATAATTTCCGGAAGTTTCGGAGTCACTCCTCAATCGACTCACGGTGATCAGGTGACCGATTCCGAGGGTTCTCGTTGAAGATCGCTCCCCAGCAGTGCAAATGGCGATCGATTGCCCGCTCTCAAGATCGAAATATTCCGATACTTCTCCGAAACTTATTGACACGTTCCAGGGCGCGGTCCACGATGGTCCCTATCGAGAGATAGAAGCCTCTCGATCCGACCTGTCCTTCCCGCAGGCCGGACAAACCCTTCCGAGGAGTACGGATGTCCGAGCACAACCCGCCCCCCAGCCTCTTCAGCCGCCGCAACCTCCTGCTCGGCGGCACGAGCGCGCTCGCGATCGGCGCCACCGGCCTGTTCCTGCCCGGCACGGCCCAGGCCCAGCAGGTCGTCAACACCAACCAGACCGGCACGCACGACGGGTACTACTACTCGTTCTGGACCGACACCCAGGGCGCGGCCTCGATGACCCTCGGCGCGGGCGGGAACTACAGCAGTTCCTGGAACGGCGTCAACAACTGGGTCGGCGGCAAGGGCTGGGCCAACGGCGGCCGCCGCGCCGTCCAGTACTCCGGCAGCTTCAACTCCCCCGGCAACGGCTACCTCGCCCTCTACGGCTGGACCGCGAACCCCCTCGTCGAGTACTACATCGTCGAGAACTACGGCACCTACCGCCCCGGCGGGAACGACCGCCGCGGCACCGTCACGGACGACGGCGGCACGTACGACATCTACAAGACCACCCGCTACAACCAGCCGTCCGTGGAGGGCACCAAGACCTTCGACCAGTACTGGAGCGTCCGCCAGTCCAAGCGCACCGGCGGCACCATCAACACCGGCACCCACTTCGACGCGTGGGCGCGCGCGGGCCTGAACCTCGGGTCCTTCAACTACTACATGGTCCTGGCGACCGAGGGCTACCAGTCCAGCGGCAGCTCCAACATCACGATCGGCACCACCGGCGGCGGCGGCGGGGGCGGCGGCACCTGCACCGCGACGCTCTCGGCCGGCCAGCGCTGGAGCGACCGCTACAACCTCAACGTGACCGTCTCGGGGAAGAGCGACTGGCGCACCACGCTGAACATCCCCTCGCCCGCGAAGGTCATCGCGACCTGGAACTGCAACGCCTCCTACCCGACCGCGCAGCAGCTCGTCGCCACCCCGAACGGCAGCGGCAACACCTTCGGCCTCACCATCCAGGCCAACGGCAACTGGAACTGGCCGACCGTCGCCTGCGGCTAGCCCGATGACGAGGCCCCAGCACCCCTGCGGCCGGGGCCTCCCACCGGTTGTTCAGCCTTGGGCCGCAAGCCGTTCGCCCGCGAAGCGCGGTGTGCGCGCTTCGCGGGCGGCGGCTCAGACCTGCGGGCGGGGGCGGTCGAGGATCGCCGTGCTGAACGGGGCGAGCTCGAGGATGCCTTCGGCGCCGAGGTCGACCGCGGCCGCAGTCGGGTTGAGGTTCTGGACGAAGACATGGTCCGTCTGACCGTCCGTGCGGACCTGGGCGGTCACGCCGGCGGGCAGGTCGGCCGCGAGGGCGCGCTCGACGCCGGTGGAGGCGACGAGGCCGCGGTAGAAGTCGTCGAGGAAGTCCTCGCCGGTGCGGGTCGCGATGAAGTAGGCCTGGCCCTCACCGCGGGCGTTGACGGTGAGCGCGGGGCTGCCGGCGTAGAAGTCCGCGCCGTAGGTGCCGAGGACCTCGGCGGTCTCGGCGTGCACGAGCTCGCACAGGTCGAACGCCTCGTAGCTGCGGCCGTCCCATTCGAGGGCGTTGCGGTCGTCCTCGTAGAGCGCGTCGATCTCCTCGCACCACACGCCGAGCGTGTCGCGCAGCGGGCCGGGGAAGCCGCCCAGGAAGGTGCGGTCGTTCTCGTCCACATAGCCCGTCGCGTAGCTCGCCACGAACGTGCCGCCGCGGCGCACGAACGCGTCCACCGCCTCGGCCACGCCGGGGCGGAGCATGTGGAGCATCGGCGCGACGAGGACCTTGTAGCGGTCGAGGTAGCCGGGCTCTGCGATGAGCGAGGAGTCGATGACGTCGGTCGGGACGCCCTGCTCCCAGAAGGCCTTGTAGTGGTCGACCACGGTGCGGTGGTAGCCGGTCTTCTGCTGCAGCATCCCCTTCATGTCGTCCAGGGCCCACCGGTTGTGCCAGTCGAAGACGACCGCGACCTCCGCCGGGGTGTCCGTGCCGACCACGGCGTCGAGCTCGGCGAGGCGCGCGCCCACCTCGGCCACGTCCCGGAAGACGCGGGTGTTCTCGGTGCCCTCGTGGTCGACGACCGCGCCGTGGAACTTCTCGGAGCCGCCGCGGCCCTTGCGGAACTGGAAGTACTGCACGGTGTCCGAGCCGTGCGCGACGGCCTGGAGCGACTGCAGCAGGTGCACGCCCGGGCGGTGGAGCTTCGCGACCGGCCGCCAGTTCGTGGCCGAGGGCGAGGACTCCATGAGCATGAACGGCTTGCCCTTGAGGCTGCGCGTCAGGTCGTGGTGGAAGGCGGCCTCGGCCCCGGTGCGCACGTCGCGCTCGGTGCCCGACCACTGCGGGTAGGAGTCCCACGAGACCACGTCGAGGACCTGCGCGAGGCGGAAGTAGTCGATGCCCGGGTAGGTGCCCATGAGGTTCGTCGTGCACGGCACGTCCGGGGTGATCGCCTTGAGCGGCGCGGCCTCGTGCAGGTAGAAGTCCACGAACTGCTCGGTCGTGAACCGCATCCAGTCCAGGTGCAGGCCGTGGATGTCCTGCTCGCCGCGCCAGTGCGTGCTCGGCGACTCGATGTGGGACCAGTCCGAGTAGGTCTTGGCCCAGAACGCGGTCCACCACGCCTCGTTGAGCTCGTCGAGGCTGCCGTATTTGTCCTGCAGGAACGCGCGGAAGCGCTCCTGGCACAGGTCGCAGTGGCACTCGCCGCCGTACTCGTTGGAGAGGTGCCAGACGCCGAGGGCCGGGTGCTTCCCGTACCGCTCGGCCAGCGCGGTGTTGATCGCGAGGGTCTTCTCGCGGTAGACCGGCGAGGTGAGGCAGTGGTTGTGGCGGCCGCCGTGGCGGTTCTTGGAGCGGTCCCCGTTGACGCGCAGGACCTCGGGGTAGCGGTGGCTCATCCAGCCGGGGCGCGCGCCGGAGGGGGTGGCGAGGACGGCGCTGATCCCGTTCTCCGCCATGAGGTCCATGATCTCGTCGAGCCAGCCGAATTCGTACCGGCCCTCTTCCGGCTCCAGTGCGGCCCAGGCGAAGATGCCGACGGAGAGGGTGTTGATCCCGGCGAGCCGGGCGAGGCGCATGTCCTCCTTCCAGGTCGCTTCCTTCGACTTGAGCCACTGGTCGGGGTTGTAGTCGCCGCCGTGCAGCAGGTGGGGCACACCCTTGACGATCGGGGCGTGGCGGACGATCTTCCTGGTCACGACTGGACTGCTCCTTGGTTCGACGCGCAGATTTACCGGTACAACCTACGGTGCGGGCAGGGCGTTGTCAATCGGTAACCACCGGCCCCGCCGACCGCCGGTGGCGCTCCTCGACGCCCTGCGCGACCTCGCGAAACGCTTGCAGCACATGGCGGACCGCGAGCCGCTCGGCCTTGTCCGGGCGGACCATCGCCGAGAGGTGCCGGCGGGACGGGATGCCGGTGAGCTCGCGCAGGACGAGCCCGCCCCCGGTCGGGGTCGTGAAGCGCGGCAGGACGGCCAGGCGGCGGCTCCCGGCCACCAGCGACTCGACGAGCCGGTTGTCCCGCAGCCGCTGCACGACGTTCATGGGGACGCCGGTGAACCGCTCGACCGACTCCACGACCGAGTCGAACGGGTAGCCCTTCGGCACGCCGATCCACTCCCACTCGAGCAGGTCCTCCGGCCGCACCGTCTCCCGCTCCGCCAGCGGATGGTCGGCGGCCATCGCGATGTCGAGCGGCTCGAGTGCCAAGGGCACCACGGTCAGCGTGCCCGCGCCGCTCGGCCGGGCCGTGGTGAAGCTGTGCGCGATCACGATGTCGCTGTCCACCGCGAGGTCCGCGAACTCGACCTCGGCGATGTCGAAATCGCTGCACTGCAACGAGATCGCCGTGGACTCGAGGCGGCGCATCACGTCCGCGAACAGGAACGTGGCGGCGCTCGGCAGGGCCGCCACGGTGACGACGCCGCTCGGCTCGCCCCGGAACCGGTCCCACCGCGCCTGCACCTGCGCGATCGCGGCCGCGATGTCCGCGCCGCCCTCGGCCAGGAGACGCCCGGCCTCGGTCAGGCGCAGGCCGCGTCCCGAGGGCTCCACGAGCGCCATCCCGAACTCGCGTCCTGCGATCTTCAACTGCTGCGAGACCGCCGAGGGCGTGCGGTGCGTGGCCTTGGCGACAGCGGTCACACTGCCGCGCAAGGCCAGTTCGCGGAGCAGTTCCAGGTGGCGCACGTCTATGAAGCGATACTACAAGAACCCTGTAGCACATTTCAATTGTGCTTTACAGTTGTGGCGCGCATGATGGGCCCATGCCGTTCCGCCACGTCCTCGCCGCCCTGGCCGTCGCCCTCATGTGGGGCCTCAACTTCATCGCCATCGACGCCTCGCTCGCCCACTTCCCGCCGATGTTCCTCGTCGCCCTGCGGTTCGCGCTCATCGCCGTCCCCACCGTGCTGCTCGTCCCCCGACCGGACGTGCCGCTGCGCTGGCTCGTCGGCTACGGCCTCGGCTTCGGCACCGTCCAGTTCGCGTTCCTCTACTGGGGCTTGGCGACCGGGATGCCCGTCGGCCTCGCCTCGCTCGTGCTCCAGGCCTCCGGGCCGTTCACGATGATCCTCGGCGCGACCTTCCTGCGCGAACGCGTGAGCGGCCGCCAGATTCTCGGCATCCTCGTCGCCGTCGGCGGCTTCACCCTCGTCGGCTGGCAGCGCGCCGAGCAGGCCAGCGCGATCCCGTTCCTGCTCACACTGGCGGGCGCGCTCGGCTGGGCCATCGGCAACATCTGCAACCGGCAGGCCAAGGCCGCCAACCCGTTCCACCTCACGCTGTGGATGAGCGCGGTGCCGCCGGTGCCGATGCTGGCGCTGGCGCTCGTCGTGGAGGGTCCGGCGCGGATCGGGGATTCGCTGACGAGCTGGGACGAGCCGACCGCGGTCGGGGCGGTCGTCGGACTGCTCTACACCGTCGTGATCGGCACGATCGCGGGGTCGGGGCTGTGGACATGGCTCATGGCGCGCCACCGCGCCGGGGTCGTGGCGCCGTTCTCGATGCTGGTCCCGGTCGTGGGCATGACGGCGGCCTGGATCCTGTTGGGCGAGCGCGTGTCGCCCATGGCGGCGATCGGCGGCGTCCTCGTCGTGGGCGGGGTGCTGCTGGGCAGCGTCACGCTCGGCCGGACGGCCCGCGAGCCGCAGCGCAGGCCCGAGCCGGCGCCGGAGCCCGCCTCGGCTTGATCGTACGAATCGCGTCGGGGGGGGGGGGGGGGGGGGGGGGGGGGGGGGGGGGCGGGGGGGGGGGGGGGGGGGGGGGGGGGGGGGGGCGGGGGC
>NZ_JAPZVQ010000031.1 GCF_027622945.1 Glycomyces lechevalierae
ATGTTTGGCGGTGTCCTGCTCTCCCACACCCTCTCGAGTGCAGTACCATCGGCGCTGGAAGCCGTAACGACCGGGTTCGGAATGGGACCGGGTGTGTCACTTCCGCTCTCACCACCAAACAAACCATTGAAACCAACAGTCCGTTCAGCGATCAAGCCAGGCCACGAGACGTGTCTCGTGGCAGGCGATCGAGCCAACAGTGTTGTCTCAGAATCGCATAGCGTGCGTGAATGCCTCGTTCTATCAAGACCGAATGTTATGTTAAGTTCTCGGCGGTTAGTACCCGTCCACTCCACGTCTTGCAACGCTTCCATGTCGAGCCTATCAACCCCGTCATCTACAGGGCGCCTCACCAGGATAAACCTGACAGAGATCTCATCTCGAAGCACGCTTCCCGCTTAGATGCTTTCAGCGGTTATCGCTCCCGAACGTAGCCAACCAGCCATGCCCCTGGCGGGACAACTGGCACACCAGCGGTTCGTCCATCCCGGTCCTCTCGTACTAGGGACAGCCCTTCATCAAATCTCTTACGCGCGCGGCGGATAGGGACCGAACTGTCTCACGACGTTCTAAACCCAGCTCGCGTGCCGCTTTAATGGGCGAACAGCCCAACCCTTGGGACCAACTCCAGCCCCAGGATGCGACGAGCCGACATCGAGGTGCCAAACCATCCCGTCGATATGGACTCTTGGGGAAGATCAGCCTGTTATCCCCGGGGTACCTTTTATCCGTTGAGCGACACCACATCCGTACGTCGGTGCCGGATCACTAGCCCCTGCTTTCGCACCTGCTCGACCCGTCGGTCTCACAGTCAAGCACCCTTCTACGCTTACACTCACCGACCGGTTTCCAACCGGCCCGAGGGTACCATTGGGCGCCTCCGTTACCATTTAGGAGGCAACCGCCCCAGTTAAACTACCCACCAGGCACTGTCCCCCGACCCGATCAGGGCCGCGGGTGAGACACACCACCAGATCAGAGCGGTATTTCACCAACACCTCCACCACGACTAGCGTCGCAGCTTCCCAGGCTCCCGCCTATCCTACACAAACCAAGCAATGCATCAATACCAAGCTATAGTAAAGGTCCCGGGGTCTTTCCGTCCTGCCGCGCGAAACGAGCATCTTTACTCGTACTGCAATTTCGCCGAGCATGTGGTTGAGACAGCGGGGAAGTCGTTACGCCATTCGTGCAGGTCGGAACTTACCCGACAAGGAATTTCGCTACCTTAGGATGGTTATAGTTACCACCGCCGTTTACTGGCGCTTCAATTCACCACTGCAGGCCAAAGCCTTGATGGATCCTCTTAACGTTCCAGCACCGGGCAGGCGTCAGTCCATATACCTCACCTCACGGCTTCGCATGGACCTGTGTTTTTAGTAAACAGTCGCTTCCCCCTGGCCTCTGCAACCCCCTCCAGCTTCCGCACGCACGTGCCACCAGAAAGGGCCCTCCTTCTCCCGAAGTTACGGAGGCAATTTGCCGAGTTCCTTAACCACACATCACTCGAACGCCTCAGTATACTCTACCTGACCACCAGTGTCGGTTTAGGGTACTGGCCGACTACCACTCGCTAGAAGCTTTTCTCGACAGCACGGGATCACCGAATTCACTCAAAAGAGCTATGCTTCAGCGCTCACCCTCCAGGCCGAACCTGGGACCCTCCGGATTTACCTAGAGAATCGGGCTACCACCTTACCCCGCCTAATCCACCAGACGGTACAGCTACCCCACTGCGTCACTCCATCACTACGCTACACACGGAAAGGACCCCAACCACTCACCGACAAACAACCACCCGAAGGCGACCACTCGCCGGCTCACAGCCGGTTAGCACAACCGCTATCACTCATACGCGGTACTCGGGTACCGGAATATCAACCGGTTATCCATCGACTACGCCTCTCGGCCTCGCCTTAGGCCCAGACTAACCCAGGGCGGAACAACCGTCCCCTGGAACCCTTAGTCAATCGGCGCACAGGATTCTCACCTGTGTTTCGCTACTCATGCCTGCATTCTCACTCGTACAAAGTCCACCCCATGGGTTACCCCGGAGCTTCACCCCATGTACGACGCTCCCCTACCCAACCCAAGCTCCCATAGGAACCTGGCATTGCTACGGCTTCGGCGGTGCACTTCAGCCCCGCTACATTATCGGCGCAGAACCACTCGACCAGTGAGCTATTACGCACTCTTTCAAGGGTGGCTGCTTCTAAGCCAACCTCCTGGCTGTCAACGCGACCCCACATCCTTTTCCACTCAGTGCACCCTTAGGGGCCTTAGCCGGTAATCTGGGCTGTTTCCCTCTCGACGACGGATCTTCTCACCCGCCGACTCACTGCCGCACTCAACACCATGGCATTCGAAGTTTAGCTGAGCTCAGTAACCGACACGGCCCATCACCCAACCAGCGCCCTACCACCACGGAGCAACATGCGACGCTGCACCTAAATGCATTTCGGGGAGAACCAGCTATCACGGAGTTTGATTGGCCTTTCACCCCTACCCACACCTCATCCCCCCAGTTTGCAACCTAGGTGGGTTCGGGCCTCCACGACCTCTTACAGCCGCTTCACCCTGGACATGGGTAGATCACCCCGCTTCGGGTCTACAACACACCACTCAACGCCCTATTCAGACTCGCTTTCGCTCCGGCTCCACCACACGGCTTAACCTCGCGGCATACCATAACTCGCAGGCTCATTCTTCAAAAGGCACGCCATCACCCGCCTACCAGAAGCAAGCTTCTGGCCGGGCTCTGACGGTTTACAGGCACATGGTTTCAGGCACTCTTTCACTCCCCTCCCGGGGTACTTTTCACCATTCCCTCACGGTACTCTCCACTATCGGTCACCGGACCTCTTTAGGCTTAGCAGACGGTCCTGCCAGATTCACACGAGCCTCCACGAAACCCGCGCTACTCGGGTGCACCATCCGAACACCACCAACAACCTTCACCTACGGGACTCTCACCCTCTCCGGTCGGCTTTCCCACGCCGTTCGACTAGCTGCTGATGCGTGAACCTGAACTCGGCAGAATTCAACGACGATGTCCCACAACCCCTGACCCGCAACGCCTGCCGGCTATCACACGAACCAGGTTTAGCCTCCTCCGCTTTCGCTCGCCGCTACTCACGGAATCACTCTTGTTTTCTCCACAGCAGGTACTGAGATGTTTCACTTCCCCGCCACACCACCAACCAGCCTATACATTCAGCCAGCGGCAACCAGTCATCAAACTGGCTGGGTTACCCCATTCGGAAACCCTGGGATCAAAGTCCAGTTGGCAACTCCCCCAGGCATATCGCAGCCTCACACGTCCTTCATCGGTCATCCGGCACCAAGGCATCCACCATGCGCCCTACACAACTTAACCAACACACGGTCAAATCAGATAGAAACAAAGACACTCACGCACACTATACAAATCTCAAACAACACAGC
>NZ_JAPZVQ010000032.1 GCF_027622945.1 Glycomyces lechevalierae
CGGATGGTTGACGCCCCTCGCAAGGGGGTCGGGACTCCTTAGAAAGGAGGTGATCCAGCCGCACCTTCCGGTACGGCTACCTTGTTACGACTTCGTCCTAATCGCCAGCCCCACCTTCGACCACTCCCTCCGGTAAACCGGTTAGGCCGCAGGCTTCGGGTGTTGCCAACTTTCATGACGTGACGGGCGGTGTGTACAAGGCCCGGGAACGCATTCACCGCAGCGTTGCTGATCTGCGATTACTAGCGACTCCACCTTCATCGAGTCGAGTTGCAGACTCGAATCCGAACCAAGACCGGCTTTACAGGGATTCGCTCCACCTCACGGTATCGCAACCCGCTGTACCGGCCAATGTAGCATGCGTGAAGCCCTAGACATAAGGGGCATGATGACTTGACCTCATCCCCACCTTCCTCCGAGTTAACCCCGGCAGTCTCCCGTGAGTCCCCAACTGAATGCTGGCAACACGGGATAAGGGTTGCGCTCGTTGCGGGACTTAACCCAACATCTCACGACACGAGCTGACGACAGCCATGCACCACCTGTCACCCAGTCCGAAGAGGCCTCTATCTCTAGAGGTTTCCGGGTGATGTCAAACCTAGGTAAGGTTCTTCGCGTTGCATCGAATTAATCCGCATGCTCCGCCGCTTGTGCGGGCCCCCGTCAATTCCTTTGAGTTTTAGCCTTGCGGCCGTACTCCCCAGGCGGGGCGCTTAATGCGTTAGCTACGGCACAGAATCAACCAACGTGACCCCACACCTAGCGCCCACCGTTTACAGCATGGACTACCAGGGTATCTAATCCTGTTCGCTCCCCACGCTTTCGCTCCTCAGCGTCAGAACAATCCCAGAGATCCGCCTTCGCCACCGGTGTTCCTCCACATATCTGCGCATTTCACCGCTACACGTAGAATTCCGATCTCCCCTAATTGCCTCAAGTCGACCCGTATCCACCGCAAAACCCCGGTTAAGCCGAGGCCTTTCACGGCGGACGCAATCAACCGCCTACGAGCCCTTTACGCCCAATAAATCCGGACAACGCTCGCGCCCTACGTCTTACCGCGGCTGCTGGCACGTAGTTAGCCGGCGCTTATTCAACCACTACCGTCAACCAGGCGAATACCTGGCCTTCGTGGTGGATAAAAGAGGTTTACAACCCGAAAGCCGTCATCCCTCACGCGGCGTCGCTGCATCAGGCTTGCGCCCATTGTGCAAAATTCCCCACTGCTGCCTCCCGTAGGAGTCTGGGCCGTATCTCAGTCCCAATGTGACCGACCGCCCTCTCAGGCCGGCTACCCGTCAAAGCCTTGGTGCGCCACTACCGCACCAACAAGCTGATAGGCCGCGGGCCCCTCCCCAACCGCAAAAACTTTCCACCACCAACCATGCGGAAGGTGGTCGTATCCGGTATTAGCCGCCGTTTCCAACGGTTATCCCAGAGATGGGGGCAGGTTACCCACGTGTTACTCACCCGTTCGCCACTCGAGTACCCGCAAGCGGGCCTTTCCGTTCGACTTGCATGTGTGAAGCACGCCGCCAGCGTTCGTCCTGAGCCAGGATCAAACTCTCCAACAAAAACCTGTTGCGCACCACAACCTTACGGCTATGGCGACTTTGGTATGTGTCGAAGCATGTCCTGACCGATTTTCAACGGGACACCAAGCAAGTGTCCCAAGGAAAAGACAGTCAAAAACAGTACCAACCAAGAACCGCCGAAACCTTGTCCAGCGACCTC
>NZ_JAPZVQ010000033.1 GCF_027622945.1 Glycomyces lechevalierae
GAGGCGTGCCCGGCCGGCCCCCGGGGCTAGAACGATTCGAGGTCGGCGAGGACCTGCGTCCAGGCCTCGTCGGGCGTCTGGCTGCCGTCCTCGATGCGGCCGAGGCCCTGGCCGATCGTCGCGAGCACGTCGCCCTGGAGCGGCCCCTGGTACTGCGGCCGCACCGCTTGGGCCGCGGCGGTGAAGATCTGGCCGACGGGCGCGTCGTTGAAGTACGGCTTCGTGAGGCCCGTCAGCGCCTCGTCCTCGTACAGGCCCGGGGTGGACGGGAAGTTCCCGGTGGACTCGAACACCTTGAGCTGCTGCTCGGGCGCGGTGAGCCACTCGATGAACTCGTAGGCCTCCTCGGGGTGGTCACCCTGCGCGGGCAGCACGAGGTGCGAGCCGCCCATGTTCCCGGCGCCGCCGGGGACCGTGGCGATGTCCCACAGCCCGGCCGAGTCGGGGGCGTTCGTCTCGATGTAGGAGGTCATCCACGCCGGGCAGATGATGGTCGCGAACGTGCCCTCGTTGAACCCGGCGTTCCATTCGGGCGTCCAGGCCTGGAGCCGGTTCGACATGCCCGCCTCGATCGCCTCGACGGTGAGGTCCCAGGCGTCGCCGATGGCCGGGTTGGACTCGACGACGAGGTTGTCCTCGCGGTCGTACACGCCCTCGTCGGCCTGCTCGACCATGGCGCGGAACATGTTCCCCGAGGACTCGAAGAAGGAGTCGCCGCCGGTCGCCGCCGAGTACAGGCGGCCGACCTCCACATAGTCCTCCCAGGACCCGGCCCACAGGGCCGAGACCTCGTCGCGCTCGACCGGGAGGCCGGCCTGCTCGAAGAGGTCGCGGCGGTAGCACATGGCCATGCCGCCGACGTCGGTGCCGAGGCCGATCAGGGACTCGCCGTCCTTGGAGAGGGCCTGCTGCCACTTCCAGTCCAGCCATTGGCCTTCGAGGTCGGCCGCGCCGAGGTCGAGGAGGTTGTGGAAGCGGTCGGGCTGGGCCGTGTACTGCGAGATGTAGCCGACCTCGACCGCTTCGATGTCCGCGGCGCCCGAGCCCGTCGCGAGGTGGGTGGTGAGATTCGTGTGGTGGTCGGCGAACTCGGCGATGCGCTCCTCGAACTCGATCTCGGGGTGCAGCTTCGTGTACTCCTCGTAGAGGGGCCCGAAGCCGAAGTCGCCGAACAGGCCGACGCTGAGGGTGATCTTGCCGTCGTCGTCCCCGCCGCCGGAGCATGCGGCGGTCAATGCGAGCGCCGCGGCGGCGGCCGCCGCCA
>NZ_JAPZVQ010000004.1:0-281080 GCF_027622945.1 Glycomyces lechevalierae
CCCAGGTGAAGAAGGTGTCGTACGTCCAAGCGTCAAGCGGCGCAAGGGAGAGCGACACGATCGCCATGTACAGCAGGAAGCCGATGCCGATCAGCGTGATCTTGCCCCGCGAGAACGGCTTGTCGCGGTAGTGGACCACGCCGCCGCGCAGCGTGTAGCGGCCGGTCTGCTTCTTGCCCAGCCAGAACAGGCCGAAGAGCAGCGGGAACAGCACGATCATGAGCGCGATGGCCCAGGCGGCGAAGATCGGCGCGCCGACGGCGTGGCTGATCGGGGCGCCGATCCAGGCGTAGGCGGCGACGATGAGCGCGCCGGGGACGAGGTGGAGGGCGATGGACAGCGGGATCGAGTGCCGGTCGGCGAGGAGCTTCGCGACGAATCCCTTGGTCTGGGGGGCTTCCGCATTGGCGGTGAGCGACTGCGTGTTCTGCATGTCGTAGAGCTTCGCCCCGCGAACTGACACGGGCCTGTCACGCCGCTGTCGCGGCTACGGCGGCGCATGACAGCGCGCTTTGCAGGGGGTTTACCTCCCGCGTGTAGGTTGCCTGGATGACCGACTTGCAGTTGAGCGACATCGAGATTGACGAAGCCTTCGTGCGGGCGATGCTGCGCGAGCGGCATCCCGATCTGGCTGGGCTGCCTCTTCGGGAGGTCGAGGGTGGTTGGGACAACAAGATGTGGCGGCTCGGCGACGACCTGGCCGTCCGCATCCCGCGCACACCGCGCGGGCCGGACCTGCTCGACCAGGAGTACCGGTGGCTGCCGGACATCGCGGCGCGGCTGCCGCTTCCTGTATCTGCACCGGTCAGGTTCGGTGCGCCGACTGCGGCGTTCCCCGCGACCTGGCTCGTGACCACTTGGGTCGCAGGCGAACCGATCGACCGCAGGCCGCTCGAACGCGGGCCCGAATCGGCGGCGGCGCTGGCGGGTTTCCTTGCGGCCCTGCACGAGGAGGCGCCCGCGGACGCGCCGATCAACCCGCACCGGAGCCTGCCGCTGCCCGATCATGCGGCTGATGTGGAGCGGGGGATCGAGGCTTGGTCGACGGCGGGGAACGCCGCGGCGATGCGCGAGATCTGGGCCGACGCGCTTGCTGCAGATTCATGGAAGCGTGGTCCTGTGTGGATTCACGGTGACTTGCATCCGGCGAATGCGGTTGGGGCTGAGGGTGTCTTGACAGGTGTCATCGACTTCGGTGAGCTGTGCGCGGGCGACCCGGCGGCCGATCTGTGCGCCGCTTGGATGCTGCTTCCTGAGGGCGCGGCTGAGTTGTGCCTTGATGCTTATCCCGACGCCGATGAGTCGACCGTGCTGCGGGCTCGAGGGTGGGCGCTGATGCGGGCGTTTGGCTTGCTGCAGGTCGGCTACGCGGGGGAGCAGGGCTGGGCCGGCGGCAAGGTGACCTGGAAGGCGGCGGGCGAGGCGACGTTGGCGCGCTTGCTCGCGTAGCGGCAATGCCTTTCGTGGCGGCAATGCGGCTCGGTCTCCTGGGGCGTCGCGGACTTTGCGGCCGCGGATTGCTTGCGCTCAAGGCGGGCAGCGACGAAGAGGTGGATTCGGGGCGGGGTTCGATTCGGGGTGGCGGGTCTGATGGGGGCGGCGGACGATGCTCTTGAGGTGTCTTTTCCCTTGGGGCGCAGGTGGGTCGGGCCGAACATGAATGTCTTCTCGCCCTGTGGGTGATGACAGTGGGGTGTGGTGCGAGGGATGATTGATGTACGCACAGGGATACGGAAAACGTACAGGTGGCGAGTAGGTGCAAGCAGACTACGCCAAGCCTCTGGCCGAAACCCAAACCGGACGAGTTTCCGAGATCAGCGCCTTGACGAAGCGGTGGTTTCAGTCCCAGTGCTATCGGGTTCCACAGCGGACCACGGCCCGTATCGGGGGCGTGCTGGGTGGGAGATCGTTGGTCGGGATCACCTCGGCCGCGGCAGTGCTCTGAACGAGGCACGCTTGTAAGACCGCCAGCATGAACGGTGATGCCGGCCGGGCAATAGAGGACCCGGCCTACCCATCACCTGCGTGCACGGCAACACCAGTCGCGTGCTCGCGTGACCGTGATGCGCGCGGGAAGCACCATCCTGGCCGGTTCACTAGGGTGACCTCCGGGAAGCTCGACCCCGCCCATGGACTCATGGCGCGCGGGAGACCACGACCCCGCTCATGGACTTATGGCCCGGGGAACTACGACCCCGCCCATGGACTCATGATGCGCGGGAGACCACGACCGCAGTCCTGTAGCTGCCGTGCCCATCAGAGGGAATTCCTCCACGGGCGGCACACGGCGGGTCGAGAGACTGCGTGGACAGGGCAACAGGTCTGCGCCCGGCGGTGAAACGACACCGCAGGCTGCACTGATCGCGGAGCCGCAGAGACTGGGAAAGGAGGGTTTCCGATATGGCTTACCAGGATGCGATGATCGGGTCGCGGTGTTCGCCGCGGCGCCACTGCTCCGTGACGCGGCCGAGCCGGGCCCGGTCGGCGATGCTGTGGAGGGTGGCGATCTTGTCGCCGCTGGGGTCCAGGACCAGAATGCCGGCCACACTGTCCCCGAGCACGGCGATCATCGCCGGGGCGCCGTTGACGATCCCGGCGTGGATCGAGGGGCTGCCGCCCGCGAACTTCCGCTTGGCCGGGGTCGGCTTGAACCCCACCCGAATGATGGCGGCGATGCGCGCGGGGGCCGATTCGAGCCAGAATCTGCCCATGAACCCCGCGCCGTCGGACACGGCTGTCGCGTCATCGGTCAGCAAGGCCACCAGGCGCTCCGTCTCGCCTGAAGCCGCTGCGTCCACAAAGGCTTCCACGATGCGGCGGGCGGCCTCGCGGTCGACGTGCGCGGCGTTGCGCCCGACGGTGACGTGTCGCCGGGCTCGGAGCGCGTGCTGCTGACTCGCGGACTCGGTGATGTCGAGGATCCCCGCGATCTCGCTGTGGCTGTAAGCGAACGCCTCGCGGAGGATGTAGACGGCCCGCTCGGTCGGTGAGAGGCGTTCCAGGAGCATGAGCACCGCGATGCTCACCGATTCGCGCTGCTCGAAGGTCTCGGCGGGGCCGAGCATCGGGTCGCCGTCGAGTAGCGGCTCCGGCAGCCAATCGCCGACCGCGCGCTCGCGCCGCGCCTGCGCCGATCGGAGCCGGTCGAGGGCCAGGTTGGTGACCACTTTGGTCAACCATGCTTCGGGCACCTCGATGCGGTCGCGGTCGGCGGCCTGCCAGCGCAGGAACGCGTCCTGCACGACGTCCTCGGCGTCGGCGGCCGAACCGAGTAGGCGGTACGCCAACGAGGCCAACCGGGCCCGGCCGGCCTCGAAGCGCTCCACGTTGGCGGTGTCCATGAGCGCCACTCTAAGCGGGCACCGCCTCGGCGGCGCGCGTGGCGGGGGTGGCCAGTCCGTGCCTGCGCGAGGGCAGGCCCCAGGTCGGGTTGGCGACGCCCCAGGTCGCAGTCTTGAGGATGCCGTCCTTGAACCCGGCGGCGGTACGGCCGCACATCGCGCCCTTCGTCCGCACGTCGCCGCCGACGACCTGCAGGATCGCGTCCTTTCGTCCGAGGCTGATGTGGTTGCCCACGTAGATGAGTCCGGTGCGCTTGACCGCGCGGCCGGTGAGGTCGCCGATGATCGCGGCGGTCGCCTGCTGGCCGGTGAACCCGGCCGAGGCGCAGGACATCGGGAGCGGCTGCCCGTTCTCGCCGATGACGAACACGGCGTCCCCGGCGGCGTAGACGCCCGGGTGGGAGACCGAGCGCATCTGGCGGTCAACGGTGATCTGGCCGTTCGCCTCGACGGCGAGGCCGCTGGCGGCGGCGATCGGGTGCACGGCGAACCCGGCGGTCCACACGGTGGCGTCGGCGGCCAGGAACTCGCCCTGTGCGGTGAACGCTCCGTCTGCTGCTACACGGTCGATCGGCGCGTGCTCGTGGATCGCGATGCCGAACCGGTCGAAGGTCCGCAGCAGGTGGCGGCGGGCCTTGGGGCCGAGCCAGCCGCCGAGTTCGCCGCTGGTGGCGAGCACGATCTTCAGGCTCGGGTTGGTTTCGGCGATCTCGGTGGCGCCTTCGATGGCGGTCAGGTTGCCGCCGACGACGAGCACGGTGCCGTTGCCGCCCATGGCTTCGAGCCGGTCGCGCAGGCGCAGGGCCGCGGGCCGGGAGGCGATGTGGAAGGCGTGCTCGCCTACGCCGGGCACGCCGTGGTCGGCGACGGTGCTGCCGAGGGCGTACACGAGCGTGTCGTACTCGAGCTGGTCGGTGCGAGTGCCGTCGGTGACGGCGACGGTCCGCCGGTCGGCGTCGACGGCGGTCACGCGGGCGAGTTCGACGCGGACGCCGGTGCCGGCGAAGATCTTCGCGAGCGGCCGGTGCTTGAGCGTCTGCCCGGTGGCGACCTGGTGGAGGCGGAAGCGCTCGACGAAGTCGGGTTCGGCGTTGACGATCGTGATCGCGAAGTCGTCGCGGTCGAGGTGGCGCGCGAGATATCCGGCGGCGAAGGTCCCGGCGTAGCCTGCGCCGAGGACGATGATGCGGTGCTGCATTGGCTCGCTCCTGTCTGGTTCGTTGACGCCCTTTGAACGGGGCAGCGCCGGAATCCATGACAGGGGCGGGAGGTGGCTTGCGTCACGGCCGCTGAGCGGGCCTCAGCCAGGAGCGGCGCCGATGCCGGCGGCCGGATCACCCGATGTCGTCCTCGCCGTGGTCAGCGTGCCGGAATTCGCGCGGCGATGCGTTGTTGCGCGTGCTCGCATTCGTGGAAGTCGAGCGGGCAGGACAAGGCATGCTCGATCAGCTCCTTGGCCGCCTGGGCCTGAACGATGCGCCGTTCGAGGTCACGGGCATGTTCGCGCAGCAGTTCAGGCTCGTCCATGGGGCTGCTGGTCGACAACAGCCGCCGCAGTTGCCCAAGCGTGAAGCCCGCCTCCTTGCCCAAGAGGATCAGCGCCACCTGAGACAAGTGTTCCTCCCGGTACCGGCGGCGGTCGAACGCATCGCGATCCGCGACGAGCAGTCCAGCCTGTTCCCAGTGCCGCAGCACATGCGTCGCCAATCCGAAACGCTCGGCGACCTCGCCTATCGAGAAATCCGCGCTTGACTTCATCCATACATTAAGCAGGATGCTGGCCGCATGAACACACGCAACCCCGACCCGACCTCCTCCGCCGCACTGTCGATCACCCGGATCGCCAACGCCTGCACGCTGATCGAACTCGACGGCCGCTCGGTGCTCACCGACCCGTGGCTCACCGAACGCTGGTACCTGCGCCGCGGTGAGCCGCTGGGCATGACGGTCGACGACCTCCCGGCCCTGGCCGCGATCGTCGCCACCAACTTCGCCCCGAACCACTGGGACCTGCGCGCCCTACGCCGCTACCGGCACAAGGCGACCACCCCGGTCTACGTCGCCACTGCAAGCATGGCCCGCCAGGCCCGTGCGCTCGGCTACCGGCTGGCCGAACGCCTGCCATGGGGCGCGGTCCGAAACCCGGGTGCCGGACCGCGCATCGAGGCCGTTCCGGCCGGGCGAATGCTGCGATGGCGGCACAACGCGTATGTCATCTCGGCCCAGGGCATCCGGGTCTATTTCGGAGGCGAGATCCGCGAGGTCGACCTGCTGCGCGACTACCGCGTCGCCAACCCGCCGGTGGACGTGGCCCTGCTGCCGACCAACGGCCTGGGCCCGGCGATCGGCACGCCGTTCGTCATGGGCCACAAAGAGGCAGTGGACGGTGCGACCGTGCTGGGAGCCCGGGCGCTGATCGCCATCCACGACGCCCACGCCGCCGACCCGATGTCGCTGATCTTCCGACGCCATGGATCGGCGGGACAGGCCAAGGCGCTGGCGGCCGAGCGCGCCCGCGACCTCGACGTGGTCCTGTTGCCGCCAGGGCAGCGGTGGACCTATCCGCGAGCAGGGGATACGCCATCCTGTGGCTGACCTGGCCAGGTCGCCGCCCGGGAGGGTTCGGCGGAACGTTTCGGTCGCGGGCGTCGCTGTGTCTAGGATCGTGGCCGCCCGGGTCCCGCTCGCGTGCCGGTCGCGGTAGCCGGATCTTCGAGCACGGCTTTGATGCCGCCGACGATGATCGCCAGTCCCGCTTCGAACTGGGCGTCGCGGTCGGCTCGGGCCCGTTGGTCGAGCCGGGCCTGCTCTTCGATGGTGAAGCCGTTGACGTAGGCGAAGACGGTGTCGGCCGCGGCGGCTGCGGCCTCAGGCGGCAGACCCGCAACGGCCAGAGCGCCGGTGAACCCGCGCCAGCTCGCCACGCCGGCGGGGCCGGGCCGGTCGAAGGTGGCGATGAGTCGGGCGCCGTCGCGCCGGGCGAGCATCGCCGCGCGCACCGCGCGGGCGATCCAGCGGGCATGCACGTCCCAGGCAAGGCCGGCCTCGGCTTCGGGGACACCGGCCGCGATGCGATCGACCATCGAGTCGAGCAGCGCGGCCTTGCTGGGATAGTGCCGGTAGAGCGCGCCGGGCTGCACACCGAGCTTCGCCGCCAGCCGCCGGACGGTGAGAGCGTCGAGGCCGACCTCGTCGAGCAGCTCCAGCGCCGCGTCCAAGACCTCGTCGCGTCGGGCCATGCGAGTCCCCTTTCGTGATCTCCCTCGAGTGTAAACTAAGTTCACGTGAACAAAGTTCACCTCGGGATTGGGAGTGCGACCATGCACGGATACCGCAAGGGCACCGTCGAATCGGCGGACGGCACCGTCATCGGCTACCGGGAGATCGGCGAGGGGCCGGCGGTCATCCTCCTGCACGGCGGCATGCTGGCCGCCCAGCACATGATGACCCTCGCCGAAATCCTCGCCGACACCTTCACCGTCTGCGTCCCCGACCGGCGCGGCCGGGGCTTGAGCGGGCCGCACGGCGAGCGCTTCGGCGTCGAGCGCGAGACCGAGGACGTTGCAGCGCTCGCCGCGACCACCGGGGCCGCCCGGATCTTCGGACTCAGTTCGGGAGCGCTCGTCGCACTGCGCGCCGCGCTGCACCTGCCCGGCCTGACCCGGGTGGCCCTGTACGAGCCGCCGCTGTCGTCGGGCGGCTCCACCCCGCTGGGCTGGACCAACCGCTACGAGCGCGAGATCGCCGCCGGCAAGCGCGGAGCGGCCATGATCACCGCCCTCAAAGGGCTGCGCGTCGAACCCTCCCTCGCCCGAATCCCACGCTCGGTGCTGGGCGTGCTGATCCCGCTGGCCCTGCGTGCGCAGGGCGGAGCCGGCGTCGACGACGTGGCCGTCGACGACCTCATTCCGACCCTCCATTACGACATCCAGATCGTGCGCGAGACGGCCGAGACTGCCGCCGAATACGCCAAGGTCGACGCTCCGGTGCTGCTCATGGGCGGTTCGAAGAGCCCCGACTACCTCCGTACCGCCCTCGACGCCCTCGAAACCACACTGCCCCATGCCGAACGGGTCACTCTCGCCCGGATGGGCCACGATGGACCGACCGACGATGGCAGCCCCGCTCGCGTCGGCGCGATCCTGCGCGACTTCTTCGGACCGAGTGCGAGTCGCGGGTGAGTGGCGCAGCGATACGGGAGTGCCTGACCGCCGCGCCGATGAGCCCGCCATGCCGGCAGACGGGTGCTCCTCTCGATGCGACTGCGGCGGAGGGGAACCTGCGGCGTGCAGCCGCCGGGTTCCCCTCCACTGCGAGCGATGGCACCGCTGTGACTGGAGGCCCCGTCGAGTTGTGGCCGTTCGCGAGCGGTACCTAGCGGAACGCGGGCGCGTTGCGCTTCGCCCAGTCCGCGAACGGCGCGGCGGGGCGGCCGAGGACGCGCTCGATGTCCGGGCTCGGCGCCTGCTCGGCGGGGGAGGGCTCGCCCAGCACTTGGAGCGTGGCCTCCACGACCCGCTCGGGCATGAAGCCGAGCATCCGGGTCCGCGCCTCTTCGCGGGTCAGCTCCGTGAAGGCGACCGGTCCGCCGATGGCGTCGGCGATCGCGGCGGCCTGCTGCCTTGGGGCGATCGCGGCCGGTCCGGTCAGGGTGTAGACCTCGCCGGCGTGGCCGGGTTCGAGCAGTGCCGCAGCTGCGACGGCGGCGATGTCGGCCGGGTCGACCGCCGGAAGGGCGGTGTCGCCGAACGGCGCTTCCACTACCCGCCGGGTGCGGACCGATTCGGCCCAGCCGTACGCGTTGGAGGCGAAGTTGCCCGGGCGCAGCATCGTCCATTCCAGACCGGAGCGTCGCACGGCCTCTTCGAGGTTCGGGTTGTGGCGTCCGGTGCCGACCCCTTGGGACGAGAGCAGCACGACCTTGCGGATCCCGCTCGCCCGCGCGGCCTCCATGACGGCGTCCATGTCGCCGTTCACGATGAAATCGCCTGCGGTGAGCACGAAGAGCGCCTCCGCGCCTTCGAAGGCGGGCTTCAGGGTCGCGGGTTCGGCCAGGTCGGCCTGGACGTGGGTGACGCCAGCGGGGAACTCGGCGGCGTTGCGGGACACGGCGGTGACCTTCTCGCCGGCGGCGACGAGCAGTTCGACGAGCGGGCGGCCGACGTTTCCGGTGGCTCCGGTGACGGTGATCATGCTTGGTTTCTCCTTGTGTCTGTGTTGAAACCAAAGCTAGGAGCCTCGCGGCGGTTCCGGAAGAACGCACTTCGAAGTAAGCTCATGTCGTGTTGGTAGGAAATCAGGTGGCCTGGCCCGGCGCGACCGGCCCGAGTGAGGTGTTTCACCGCCAGTGCCCGGCCGTGCAGGTCCTCGACCACATCACGAGCCGCTGGGGCATCTGGGTGCTGCTCGCGCTCAACGACGGCGAGCTGCGGTTCTTCGAGCTGCGCGAGCGGATCGACGGCGTGAGCGAGAAGATGCTCTCCCAGACCCTCAAGCACCTCGTCGCGGACGGCCTCGTCTGGCGGCACGTCGAACCCACCGTCCCGCCCCAGGTCACCTACGGCCTTACCGAACTCGGTGAAGGCACCGCTCAGCGCCTCGGCGGCATGTTCGACTGGATCCGCGGCAACGCGGACACCATCATGGACGCCCGCGGCAAAGCCGACGCCTAGCCGCGCAGACTAGAAGCGCAGTTCGGCCTTGACGATCCGGCCGGGCTCTTCGTCGGCGCGTGCCGCCACCGCGCCGTCCGGGGACCAGATCGCCGAGTTGCCCGCGGCCGGGAGGTCGCTGCCCGGGCCCGCGGCGCAGGCCTGCACCACCCAGATCCCGTAGCCGCGAGCGAGCTGCGGCATCCGCTTGTCGCGCTTGGGAAGTCCCTGCGGCGTGTAGAGCGCGCCGGCGATGTACGCGTCGATACCGCCCAGGCCCGAGCGCTTCGCGAACTCGGCAGTCGCCGGGGCGTGCTCGAACATCATGGTGTCCCGGCAGATCGCCAGGCCGAGCCGCCAGCCGTCCAGTTCCAGGACGACAGGGTCCGTCGCCGCCTGGAAGCGGCGGCCTTCCTCCTCGTCGGGGTGCATCTTCCGATAGGCGACCGCGACCCCTTGGCCGTCGATCCGCAGCGTCGCGATGTACTCGGCGTCGCCTTCCTTGATCGGCGCGCCCGCCAGCGCGACCGAACCGGTCTCGGCGCACGCCGCCACGATCTGGTCCAGCTCCGGATCGTCAAGGGCCACACTGGGAGCCGCCATCGCGTACGAGGAGAGCGACAGTTCCGGGAACACCACGAGCCGCGCGCCCGCCGCGCGGATCGCCTCGGCGTGCGCGCGGGCGTTGAAGGCGAGGTCGCCGGGGCGCAGCTCGGGCTGGGCGGCGGCGACGGTCAGGGGCGCGGGGCGATCGCTCATGGCCCGAGCGTAGCCGGGGCTCCCCGATGCGCGCACCTGCAGCGGCAGTACGCTCCAGTCACCGTTACGACCCCGCGACCAGAGAGGCCTCCTCGCATGTCATACCCCGAACCGAAGTACTTCGGCGACACCGGTGAGACCAGCGCCGTCGTGCGCCGCGGCGACGCTCCCGCCGACATCCTCTTCGCGAACGGCCACGCCGACTACCTCGCGAAAGGCGCCGCGACGGGCGGCGAGTTCGGCCTCTACCGCTGGAACATGGGCCCCAAGAAGGGCGGCCCGGGCGCGCACTTCCACAAGACGATCTCGGAGTCCTTCTACATCCTCGAAGGCACCGTCACGATCTACAACGGCAATGAGTGGGCCCCGATGAGCAAGGGCGACTTCGTGTACGTCCCGCAGGGCGGCCTGCACGGCTTCCGCAACGACACCGACGAGCCCGCCTCGATGCTGCTGCTCTTCACCCCGGGCGCGCCGCGCGAGCCCTACTTCGAAGGGCTCGCGACCATCGGCGAGATGACCGAGGAGGAGCGCGCCGCGTTCTTCCTCGAGCACGACAACTACTGGGTCGAAGAGGCCTAGCGCCTCGGCTGCAGCAGGCCGCGCTCGTACCCGGCGGCCACGGCGGCCGCCCGGTCGTTCACCTCGAGCTTCGCGTAGACGTGCATGAGATGGGTCTTGACCGTGGCCTCGCTGATGAACAGCTCCGCGGCGGCCTCCCTGTTGTTGCGGCCCTTCGCGATCAGCGCCAGCACCTCCAGCTCCCGCTCGCTGAGCGGGCCGGTGCTCGGCGCGGGCCGGCGCACCCGGTCCATCAGCAGCGACGCCACCGAAGGGGCCAGGACCGTGCCGCCCTCGTGCGCGGTCCTGATGGCGCGCTGCAGTTCCGCGGGCGAGGCGTCCTTGAGCAGGTAGCCGCTCGCGCCCGCCTCGATCGCGGGCAGCACGTCCGAGTCCGTGTCGTACGTGGTCAGCACCAGCACTTTCGCGGCCGCGCCGCGCGCGGCCAGCTCCCGGATCGCGCTCACCCCATCGGTGCCGGGCATCCGCAGGTCCATGAGCACCACGTCCGGCGCGAGGGCGAGCGCCCGGTCGACGGCCTCCCGGCCGTCGGCGGCCTCGCCCACGACCTCGATGTCCGCGACGCGCGCGAACATGCCGTGCAGGCCGTCGCGCACCACGGGGTGGTCGTCGACGATGAGCACCCGGATCGGTTCAGGCGGCATCGGCCACCGCCTGCGGCACGGCCGGGACGATCGCCGAGACCACGGTCCCGGCCCCCGGCTCGGACTCGACCGAGAAGCTCCCGGCGAGGCGGCCCACGCGCTGCCGCATCGCCGCGATGCCGTACCCGCTCCCCTTGGCGGCCTTCGCCTTCGCCGGTTCAAAACCGACGCCGTCGTCGCGCACGTCGAGCGCCAACTGGTCCTCCATGTAGGAGAGCGTAATGCCCACTCTCGCGGCCCCGCTGTGCTTGGCGGCGTTGGTGAGCGCCTCCTGGGTGACGCGCAGGAGCGTCACCTCGACCTCCGGGTGCATCGGCTTCGCGTCCCCGGTCGTGACGAGCTCGACCGGCACGTCG
The DNA here is from genome assembly GCF_027622945.1 of Glycomyces lechevalierae. Taxonomy (GTDB): domain Bacteria; phylum Actinomycetota; class Actinomycetes; order Mycobacteriales; family Micromonosporaceae; genus Glycomyces; species Glycomyces rutgersensis. The sequence continues at coordinate 11,334 of NZ_JAPZVQ010000004.1, forward strand.
TGCGCCCGCGACCACTTCGCCGAGACCTCCGCGAGCGCTTCGGGGAGCTGCGCGGCGTCGAGGGTCGGCGGGCCGATGGCCTGCACGGTGCGGCGGGCCTCGGCCAGGCTCTCGCGGGCGAGGTCCGCGGCGCTGTCGAGATGGCGGCGGCGCTGCGCCTCGTCGTCCGTGCCGTCGGCGGCGTGGAGCTGCGCGATGATCCCCGCCAGGCCCTGCGCGACGGTGTCGTGGATGTCCCGCGCCATGCGCTGGCGTTCGTCGAGGACGCCCGCTTCCCTTGCCTGCGTGAGCAACTGCATGTGGAGTCCGGCGTTCTCCTGCAGTGCGGCCTCCCGCGAGAGCAGGGCCTCCTCGCGCTGCTGCCGCAGTTGCACCAGCCGCTCGTTGAGCAGGAATCCGGAGCTGATCGCGGAGGTCTGGACCAGGAAGATGACCATGTAGACGATGACGGCCTCGGCCTGCGGATCACCGAATTCGATCACGCTCGAGTTGACCACGAGGGAGGTCGCGCCGATGCCGGCGACCAGCCCCGGCATCGTCTTCATGTACCCCGCGTGGAAGAACCCGGTGACCACGAAGATGAAGAACAGCATGTCCCGGCTCATCAGCGCCGCGCCGAACGCGAGCATCACGAACAGGTGCACCGCGAGCCGGGTCCCGGACGCTTCGGTCTTCGCCGGGATCCGGGTGTACGCGCAGTACACCCACGCGGCCGCGGCGGCCGCGAGGCCCAGCGTGACGAGCTGGTAGTCCCACGGCCGCCGCGTGACGAGGATGCTCAGCGCCGCGCTGAGCCCGAGCGTCACGTAGGGCAGCCAGTCGAGGAGCCGGTGGTACGTCGACTCGATCCTGGAGTGCCGCTCGGACAGCTCCTCAGGCGTCACCGGCTCCATGACTGCTACTCCCACTTGAAGATCCGGGCCGCGAGCGTCCCGGCGGCGATCGCGGTGGCGGCCATGACGGCCAGGGGGGCCGCGGCGGGGGCCGTGCCGGTCCAGGCGTCGAGCAGCGACTGCACGCCCGGCGGCACGTAGTCGCCGACGCGGGCGATCGCGTCCGGCAGCATGAACCGGGGGAGGTACACGCCGCCGAAGAACATCACGGACATGAACAGGACCGTGGTGAGCCCGGAGGCGGCTCGCGAGGTCGGCGCGACGGCCGCCACCAGCATACCGATCGCGAAGACCGAAGAGATCCCGAGCACGAACGCGATCGCGAAGCCGATGGGGCGCTGGGGCATCGGCACGTCGAAGACGAGCTTCCCGGAGACGACGACGAGGACCGCGGAGGCGAGCGCGGCCGCGAGGTTCACGATCATCTGCGCGAGCAGGAGTTTCGCGGGGTGGACCGGGGTGGTGCGCATGCGGCGCAGGACGCCGCGTTCGCGGTACGTGGCAAGGACGGCCGGGAGGTTGGTGAGGCCGACGACGGCCACGGCCATGACGAGCGCGGAGGGCGCGAAGTAGTCGATGAAGCGCTGCCCGCCCATGTCCGGGGAGGGTTCGCGCAGCGCCGGGATCGCGCCGAGTCCGAGGAGGATGACAGAGGGGAGGAGCAGGCCGATCGTGAACGACATGGGGTCGCGCAGGAACAGGCGGGCTTCGATCTGGACGAGCTTGCCGAGTGCGGGCATCAGGGTCTCCTTGGGGTGCTTAGTGTTCGAGGGACTTGCCGGTGAGGGCCACGAACGCGTCGTCGAGGCTGACCTGCTCGACGCGCAGTTCCGCGGCCACGATCTGGTTGCGCGCCAGGACCGAGGCGACGGCCTGGAGGACGTTCCCGTCGCCGGTGACGACCACGTGCGGGCCGCTGCGCTCGACGCGCGCGACCTCGGGGAGGTCGAGCAGGAGCGCGTCCGCGAACGCGGCGGAGGGCCGGAACCGCACCCGCTGCTCCTCGCTCACCCGCGCGGTGAGCCCGGCGGGGGTGTCGAGCGCGACGATCTTCCCGGTGTCCACCACCGCGATCCGGTCGCAGAGCCGCTCGGCCTCGTCCATGAAGTGCGTGACCAGGATGATCGTCACCCCGGAGTTGCGGACCTGCTCGATGAGGTCCCACGTGTCGCGCCGCGCCTGCGGGTCGAGGCCGGTCGTCAGCTCGTCGAGCACGGCCACGCGCGGGTTGCCGACGAGCGCGAGCGCGATCGACAGGCGCTGCTGCTGCCCGCCCGAGAGCTTCCCGAACGGCGTCTTGCGTTTCCTTTCCAGGCCGAGCTTCTCGATCAACCGATCGGTGTTCGCGGGCGAGCGGTAGAACGACGCGTACAGGTCCAGGGCCTCGCCGACGCGGATGCGGTCGGGCAGGCGGCTCTCCTGCAACTGGATGCCGAGGACCTGCTTGAGCTCCGGGCCGTCGCGCTCGGGGTCGAGCCCCATCACGCGCACGCTGCCGCCGTCGCGGGACCGCAGCCCCTCGATGCATTCCACAGTGGTCGTCTTACCGGCGCCGTTGGGGCCGAGGATCCCGAAGATCTCGCCTTCCTCGACTTCGAACGAGATCCCGTCCACGGCACGCATACTGCCGTAATCCTTGACCAGGTCCCGCACTTCGATGATCGCCATGTCGGCCTCCTTGCTTCGTGTACGTCAACACTCGCAAGAACGGCGCGCGGCGGCATCGGACGCGCGTCTGAGGCACCGGCTGATCCGCGCGGTCAACCGATCGGTTGATCGCCTCACTCAGGAGGACAAGGTGAACCGCTGGGTCGCGTCGCCCGCGTCGCAGGAGTCGGTCGCGGTCGGCTCGCCCGAACTGGCGGAGCGCCCGGCGAGCATCCCGACGCACAGTCCGGAAGCGCTGGTGGCGATCGTGTAGACCCCGCCGCCCTGCGGTTCGAGCTCCCAGAACTGGGTCTCGGTGAACTCGCACCCGTAGGCGGCCATGAGGTACCCCTCCCGGTCGGCGGGGGCGTCGGCGCCCATGCAGGCACTCCAGTCGGCGAAGTGCAGGTTGAACACGTACACGCCCTCGTCCCAGGCCACGACCTGGATCGTGGACGGGTTCGCGGAGCCGCACCCGGCGAGCACGACGACGGTGCGGCCCTCATTGCCCGGCTCGGGCCCGGTGCTCAGGCACAGGCCGCTGGCCTCCTGCTTCACCTGGTACCAGCCGTCGGCCGGATACGCGGGCGCGGGCGGCGGCGCTTCGGACTCGGTCGCGGCGTCCTGCGCCGGCTCGTCATCGTCCGCTTCGGACGGTTCGGCGCTCGGCGACTCCGACGGGCTCGCACTGGGACTCGGGCTCGGCGAGGCGGACGGCGTGGAGGTCGCGGCCATGGAGGTCGCCGCGGGCTCGGTGGCCGCGGCGGGCTCCGGTTCGTCCTCGCCGCCGCCGGCGGTCATCACGGCGGCGACGACGGCGATCGTCAGGACGAGCGCGACGACCGCCGCGACGCCGGCCATGGCCTGGCCGGTGCCGAGGCGCAGCCGGGCCTTGTCCCAGGTCTCGCGGAGTCGCGCGGGCAGGTCGGCCCCGGCGGAGTGCCGGGGGGTGTGCGGGTCGCGCGGGTCGCGTGGTGCCACCGGTCGTTCCTTTGAGGAGGGGTGAGGGTCGGGTCAGGGGACCAGCAGCGCGAACCGCTGGTTCGGGTCGTCGGGGTCGCACGGCGCGGTCGCGAGGGCAGCGCCGGCTTCGACGGCCGCGCCTTCCAACAGCCCCAGGCAGAGTCCGGAGGCGACGACGGCGAACGTGTAGGAGTCCGCCCCGGCCCCGGTGAGCTGGAACCGCTGGAGGTCCGAGTCGGCGCAGTCCTGCCCGGCGGTCAGGTACCCGGCGTCGTCTGCCGGTTCGTCGGCGCCCCAGCAGGCCTGCCAGTCGTCCTCGGTGAAGTCGAGGCCGACGGTGTACACGCCCGCGCCTTCGGACGCGAACGCGAGGCTCGCCGGATAGGTTGCGGCGCAGTCGCCCAGGACCATGACGCTGCGCCCGGGGTTGCCCGGCTCGGGCCCGTTCGTGACGCACAGCCCCGTGGCCTCCTGGCGCGCGAGGTACGCGCCGTCCGCGGGCAGCGTCGGCGCCGGGTCCCCTTCGCTTGCGGCCGAAGAGGTCTCGGCATCGCCGGAGGCGGCCTGGTCGTCGCCGTTGCTCGAGGCGACGACGGCCGCGACGATCGCGACGAGGAGCACGACCGCGACGACGGCGGCCGTCGCGGCGACGGCCCGGTTCGCGCCGATGCGGTCGCGCAGGCCTTCGAGGCCGTGCTGGATGCGGTCGGGCAGGTCGCGCTGCTGGCGCGGGTCAGTCTGGGTCACAGTGGAGGGTTCTCTCGTGGCTCGGGGGCAATGCGTTCGGGCGGGGCCGTGCGGCCCCGCCCGGGTCGTCATCGGGCGTACCGCTCGCGGTACTCCTCGGACATGTCGTCGAGCTCCGAGGTGTACTCGTTGTACCGGGTCGTGTTGCCCGGCCCCAGGAACGCGCGGTAGGCCTTCAGCGCGTCGTCGAGGTCGTACCTCGGGCCGTTGAGCGGGTCGTCGCCCTTCTCGATCTCGTCGGGGGTCTTCAGCCGGAGGTCGCCGGTCCTGGGGTCCTCGACGACCAGGTTCGGGCTGAGCTCCGCCAGCTCTTTGACCGTGCGCCCGGAGTCGGGGTCGCTGGTGAGGCCGTCGACGACGTTGTAGCCGACCATGACGTCGATGCGCTCCAGCGTCATCGGCCCGTCGCCCTTCCCGGGGGCGTCGACCCCGCCGAACGCCCAGCCTTGGGACTCGGTGACGTTCGGGCCCCACTTGCCGACCTCGAACGCCTCCTTGACGAGGACGTCCCAGCCGGCCTTGCCCGGCTTGAGGCCCGGGACGGTGGTCACGATCTCCTTGGCGATGGCGGCGCCGGCGCGCATCCACGCCGACTCCTGCTTGTTGGAGGCCGTGACGCCCGCGGCGTCCTCGACGCCGTCGGCGTGGACGGCGTCGTACCCGGCCTGCAGGAAGCCGAGGAGCCGGCCGGTGCGCCGCGCATAGCCTTGGGCGCCTTCGCCGTCGTTGCCTCCGGGGAGGCCGAAGTCGGCGTGCCCGTCGTCGTCCCGCCAGCCCGGCATGTTGTAGCCGTCGAGGTAGATCTTGGCGTACACGGCCTCGCCGAGGGTGTTCGCGGCGTCCTTCGAGCCCATGACGAGTTCGAACATGCGGGCCCGGTCGGTCATGTTGAAGTACGCGCCGCGGTCGGCAGGGTCGATCGCCCAGTTGACGGCGGTGTCCCGCTCGACCATCTCCCCGTCGACCTCGATCTTGGCCTCGGGGTCGGCGAAGTAGTCGAGGAACGGGATGGTGGAGCTCGCGAGCGCCTTCGCGATGTGCGGGTTCGCCATGCCGATCGGGGCGTTGTCGAAGCCGTTCATCTTCCCGTAGCCGTCCGTGAAGAAGTCGAACGCCGACTCCTTCCAGGCCCCGTTGACGTCGCCGCTGGTCATCGTGTTCATCACGGACGCATAGGATTCGGCGGCGTCGCGCTGGAGGAACGGGTCGGCGCCGTTGAGCGCGCCCGGGATCCAGTCGATGAGCTTGGCGGCGGCCTTGCCGTCGTCCTCCCAGTTGCGGCCGAACACGCCGCGCAGCAGGTGCTCGACGCTGTCGTCGCCGTAGACCGGGTGCTTCACCTGGCCCGTCAGGAGATCGGCGTTGAGCTCGCGGTCGCGCGTCGCGACCTCCATGACCCCGCCGATGACGTCGTCGAGCTTGTACATCTCCGTCGGGTGCAGCTTCGGGCCCCACTTCGAGGTGTCCACGATGTCCGCCACCGAGTACACGAGCGCGGTCGAGAACTCGCGTCCCGCCTTGAGGCCGCCGAGGTCGACCTGCTCGCCGTTGACGGTGACCTTCCGGCCCGTCGCGTCGAGCATCGGCGCGATGCCGGTGAGCATCTCGATGAGCGTCTTCGGGTGGCGCCCGAACTCCTCGCGGCCCGCGTAGAGATCGACGATCTTCCGCAGCGGGTCGGGCAGCCGGTTCGTGCCGCCGCCGACGGCCGGGTTCGACAGGGCGATCAGGCCGCCGCCGAGCGCGGCGAGCGCGAACTGCTGGTCGTCCTTGGAGAATCCCGAGTCCGCGATGAGCCCGGCGATGTCGTACAGCCGCCCGGGCTCGCCGCCGTCGGTGGTGTCGAGAGCTCCATAGAGGACCTGCAGGAAGCCGAGTTCCCCGGCGGTGAGGTCGGCGTCGTCGAGGTCCTGGAGGTTCCCGGCGCGCTGGGCGACCATGAACAGGGTCTCGAGCTGCTCGCGCAGTTCGGGGGAGAGCGGTTCGCCGCTCTTGAGCGCGGCGTTGAGGGCGTCGACGAGGTCCTGCCCGTCCTGGCCGGTGACCGGGAGCGCCATGTCGAGCCCGAAGACGTTGAAGCCCATCCAGGTCCCGACGCCGCCGGCCGCGAGGGCCCGCAGGTTCTCCGGGGTGGGGCCGCCCTTGAGCATCCCGCCGATGTCCGCGGCCTGGCCTTTGAACTTCTCGTAGAGGGCGTTGGCCTTCGCGTTCATCTCGGCGAGCTTGAGCTGCCCGGCGTACCCGGTCGCCTCGGCGGTGGCCTCGGTGCGTTCGGCCGGCGTGAGGTTCGGCGTGCCGCCGCCCACTTCGGACTCGCGGATGCCGAAGCTGTCGCCAACGGCCGCTTCCCATTCGGCGATGAGGGCGAGGCGCGCGGCCTTGAACTCGGTCACCCATGTGGCCCACTGGTTCGTGACCATGGAGCCGTAGACGGCGCCCTGCATCGCGGTGTGGGCCGCGTTCTCGAACTTGCCGCCCTCGCGGGCGAGCGGAGCGGCCACGAGCTCGCTGAACTCGACGGCGGAGGTGCGCATCTGGGCGACGACCTCGGTGCCGCGGCCGATGATGCGGCCGCCGTGGGCCTGGATGTAGCCGGACTCCTCGGCGAGCGCGCCTTCGTCGGCCTTGGTGTCGGGCGGGTCGAAGCTGCCCGCTGTCGGAATGGTCGCCATGGCTGGCCGTCCTCTGTCAGTTCGCGGAGATGCCCGCGGGGGAGGGGCGGGGGGCGGGGATGTCGACGGTGCCGGCGTTCTCGCCGTCCGTCGAGACGCCGTCGGAGACGGAGAGGACCGTGGTGCCGCCGACGCTCTCGCCGTGCGCCGCAGTGGCGTTGAGGTCGGTCGCCCAGGTCTCGCCGAACTGCTCGTACCCGGCGGTCACCTCGGGCTCGCCGGCGGCGCCGACGCAGCGGCCGACCGATCCCATGAGATCGGAGCGGAGCGTCCGGTAGCTCTCGGCGAGCGTCATCGTCTCGGCGCCCGAAGCGCTCGCGGGATTGGGGTTGGTGCCGAACTCATCCATCGGTCCTCCAGGGGGTGCGGACTCGGATTGGCGTCAGCGTACCGAAACCCGGTGAGGATTGGAATAACATCGAGTGAACTGTCTTCATTGCGGCGCAACGGAAGTGGCGAAATGATCTTGCTGTTGCGCGGCGGCACCGGCGAGTCCTGAGTGGTTCCTTCCGCCCTTTACTTTCGCTTCACCACCGTGTCAACATGAACCGATACGCTCCCCTGCGCACGGGCCGTCCAACACTCCTTAGGAGGCACCCCATGGCCGGAATCGGAACGGAATTCGGGCTCACCACCGCCAACGCCCTCACCACCAGCGCCAACAACCACGGCATCTCGGTCGAGAGCCTCACCGGCGACCTGCAGTCCCTCATCGCCGAGATGGAGGCCGACGTCGACGCCCAGCAGGGCGAGTCGCTCGCCGCTTTCCAGCGGGCCAAGGCCGCGTTCATCGAGTCCTACAACGACATGGCCGGCAAGTACGGCCTCAGCGCCCTCGCGCAGGGCGCCACCAGCGACGACGGCTTCACCACCGACGACCAGAACGTCGGCGGCTACACCGGCGCCGAAGGCAACCTGCCCGGCATCAAGCCGATCACGATCCAGATCTAGAAGGGACACTCCAACATGCCCGGTTCAGGATTCGAGCTCTACGGCAACGTCGGCAACCTGCAGGACCTCGCCGGCGTCCAGCACACCTACCGCGGTCGCTTCGAGGCCATCCTCGGCGAGATCAAGAGCCACGTCGCCACTGTCCAAGGGCAGTGGGTCGGCGCCGGCACCGACGGCTTCGGCACCTTCAACACCACCTCCGAAGGCGAGTTCACCGAGATCCAGGCCGCCTTCAACAAGCTCGCCACCGCCACCGAGGACTCCGCCACCAACTGGTCGAGCGCCATGACCCGCATCAACTCCCGGTGGGGCGGGTGACCTCGACCCACCCCGACACCCCGGCGAGGCCCGCCGAACCCGGCACCGACCTCGCCCCGATGGCCATGCGGCGCACCGGACAGAGCGAACGCTACGTCCTCCAGGCCGCCGCCCTGCGCCGCCGCCAGCTCCGCGCCGCCGTCCTCTACGGCTCCGCGCGGAGCTGGCGCCAGCGCCAGCCCCTGTGGCCCGCCGCCCTCATCGGCGCCATCGCCGTCGCCCTCGTCGTGGCCGCCTTCGCCGTCGCCAACGCCTTCGAGAAGCAGCAACAGCGCGAAGCCGAAGAAGAAGCCGAACGCGCCGCCTTGAGCGCGCCGCCCGCCGCCGTCCAGATCCACCGCCCCTAGACTCCACCGCCTCTAGAAATGGGCCCGCCTTGCCCGGTCGATACAGCACCGTCACCGTCGTCGGCCCCCGCGCCACCCGCGACCTCGCGCTCCCCGACGACCTGCCCGTCGCCGAACTCCTTCCGCAGCTCCTGCGGCACACCGGACCCGAGGAACCCGACGAGGACGGCACCGGCTGGGCACTGTCCACCATCGACGGCTCCACCTTCGCGCCCGCCGACACCCTCGCGGCCCATCCCGTCGCCGACGGCGGCGTGCTCCTCCTCCGCGACGCCACCGCCACCGCCCTCCCCGACACCGTCGAAGACGTCCGCGACGCCGTCGAGGACGCGATCGACGCCTCCGGCGCGCGCTGGGACCCCGGCACTGGCCGCCTCCTCGCCATCGGCACCGCCGGCCTCCTCGTCGCCGCCGCCGCGTTCAGCCCCGGCGCGGACGCCGCGATCCTCCTCACCGGCGGCCTCGTCGGCCTCCTCGCCGTCCTCATGGCCTGGTGGTCGGCCCGCCAGCACGACCTCATGACCCACCTCGCCCTCACCGGCGGCGCCCTCTGGGCCGGCCGCGTCGGCTACACCGCGGTCGACGTCCTCGCCCCCGACGGCGGCGCCCACCCCGCCACGCGCCTCATCGGCGCCGGCCTCGCCGCCCTCGTCCTCATCGTCGCCGCCCGTGCCGGCGCTCGCCTCGCCACCGCCTACGCCGTCGGCATCGCCTGCGCACTCGCCTTGGCCGCCTTCGCATGGGCGCTCTGGGCCCACATGGGACTCACCGCCGTCCGCTCCCAGACCCTCATCATCCTCATCGGACTGTTCGCGCTCGCCCTCGTGCCCCGCCTCGCCATGGCCTCCGCCGGGCTCTTCGCCCTCGACCGCGACGTCCGCTCCGGCGAACCCACCACCGACGTGCACCTCGCCCGCCGCCTCGAAGCCACCGACGCCCGCCTCACCGGCGCCGTCGCCGGCCTCGCCGCGATCACCGCCGCGACCGCCGCGCTCCTCTCCGCGAACGCCGACACCTGGGCCGCGCTCATGGGCACCGGCGCCGCGCTCGCCCTCCTCACCCGCTCCCGCATCTTCGAACTCGTCCGGCACGTCGCCCCGCTGCGCCTCACCGGCATGGCCGCACTCGCCTGGGCTGCATGGCGATGGATCGACCACTCCGCACCGCTCCAGGCCTGGCTTCCGGCGCTGGCGGTGCTGGCCGGGCTCGCGTACGTGTCCGTCGCGTCGGTGTCGCGCTCGGCCGTGTCGGCCGCGTGGTGGCGGCGGGTCGTGGCCGTCGCGGAGACGATCCTGGTGGCGGCGATGATCGTCCTGGCCGGGCACCTGGCGGGCCTGTACGCGATGGTCGCGGGGATCTGACATGGGCACCGACGTCGTCCGCCGCCCCGCGCGCCGCCCCGCCCCCGAGGTCTCCCACGAGCCCATCACGCTCGCTTCGCCTCCGGCCCTGGGCGATCCGCCTTCGGCGGCGATGGGCGCGCCGATGCTCATGATGCCGCTCATGTCCGGTTCGGGCGCGATGATCATGGTCCTGTCGAACCTGCAGCGGCCCCTGTACGCCACGGCGGGCCTGCTGATGCTCGTCGCGAGCGTCGTCATGGGCATCGTGCTGTTCGCCGCGATGCGTTCGGGTCCAAGGCGGAAGCTCCGGCAGGAGCGCGAGCGCTACCTCGACTACCTGGAGGACGCCCGGCACGCGATCCGCGAGGCCGTGAAGGCGCAGCGCGACCACGCGGCCCGCCGCCACCCGCACCCCGGCCTCCTCCTGGGCCTCGCCTGCGACCCGGGCCGCCGGTGGGAGCGGCGCGGCACGGACGCCGACCTTCTCACGGTCCGTTGCGGACTCGCGGCGGTCCCGCTCAGCCGCTCGCTCTCCCTGCGGATCGACGAGCAGAACCCGCTCACCGTCTACGACCCGGTGTGCCAGTCGGGCGCCGAAGAGCTGGTGGACCAGTACGCGCGCCTCGCCGACCAGCCGCTCGCGCTCGACCTCGGCGAGGTCGGCGACACCGCCATCGTCGGCGGGTACGCGCACGCCCGCGCGACCGCCCAGGCGATGCTGGCCCAGCTCGCGGTCCTCGTCGCCCCGGAGGACCTGCGCGTCGCGATCGTCGCCCACCCCACGGTCGCTCCCGAGTGGACGAAACTCTCGTGGCTGCCGCACCTCCTCGCCGACCCCGCGGACAGCGAAGCGCCCGTTCCTCTCATCTGTGCGACCACGGCCGAACTCGGCGAACTCCTCAGCGACGACCTCGCCGTCCGCGCCGCCGAACTGCGCCGCCGCCGCGGCGGCCCGCCCGGTCCCGGCTCGCGCCGCCTGCTCGTCATCGTCGACGGCGAACACCAGGTCTCCCTGCCCGGCCTCTTGGCGGACTATGAGGCCCCGCAACTCCTCGGCGTCCACATCTGGACCCTCGTGGCCGAGCAGCGCCAGGAACCCGAGCACACTGCCGCGCGCATCAAAGTGGACGCCGACACCGTCTCGGTCACCCGCGTGGAGCGCAGCGACGGCGGCGTCGCCGAGACCACCGCGACCGGACGGCCCGATCGGCTCGACCCGGCCGACCTGGCCGCGATCGCGCGGGCCTTGAGCCCGTGGCGGCTCGCGCTCGACGACGTCTCGCGCGCGCTCTCTGGCGTGCACGGACTCGCGGACATCCTCGGTGTCGCCGATCCGGCCGAAGTGGACTGGAAGCGCACCTGGGCCCCGCGCGAGGAGTCGGCGCTGCTGCGCGTCCCGTTCGCCGTCGACGCGGACGGCCGCCCGGTCGAACTGGACCTCAAGGAGTCCGCGCTCGGCGGCATGGGCCCGCACGGCCTCATCGTGGGCGCCACCGGCTCCGGCAAGTCCGAGGCCCTGCGCACCCTCGTCGCCGCGCTCGCGGTGCGTCACCCGCCCGAACGGCTCGCACTGCTCACTGTGGACTTCAAGGGCGGCGCCACGTTCGCCGACTGCGACGACCTGCCGCACAACGCGGGCGCGATCACGAACCTCGCAGACGACCTCGGGCTCGTCGACCGGTTCGCCGAAGCCCTGTACGGCGAGATGAGCCGCCGCCAGCAGCTCCTCAAGGACGCCGGGAACCTCCCGAACGTGCACGCCTACGCCAAACTGCGGCAACAGCATCCGGACCTCGAGCCGCTGCCGCACCTGCTCGTCATCATCGACGAGTTCTCCGAACTGCTCACCGCCAAGCCCGACTTCTCGGACCTGTTCGTCGCGGTCGGCCGCATCGGCCGCTCCATCGGCGTGCACCTGCTGCTCGCCACGCAGCGGCTCGAGTCGGCGCACCTGCGCGGCCTCGAATCGCACCTGTCGTACCGAATCGGCCTGCGCACCTTCTCCGAAGCCGAGAGCCGCGAGGCGATCGGCGTGCCCGACGCCTACCGCCTCCCGCCCGAGCCCGGCTCCGGATACCTCAAAGTGGACACCACGATCTTCACGAGGTTCAAGGCCGCCATGGTCTCCGGCCGGTACACGCCGCCGCGCGAGGAATCCGAGCACACCCTTCCCGTGCTCCCGTGGCCCGTCCCGCCGGTGGTGAACATGCTCGACACTCTGGCGGGCAGGGCGGCCGCGCGCGGCACGGGGGAGCTGCCGGACGCCGAGCACAGCGTCCTGCGCGTCCTCGTCGCCTCCCTCGCGGCCGCGACGGCGACCGAGGGCATCGACCGCGTCCGCCCCGTGTGGCTCCCGCCGCTCCCGGAGGCGCTGCCGCTCAACCGCATCGACATGGATCCGGCACCCCTCGACGGCACGGTCAAAGCGGTGCTCGGACTCCTCGACCACCCGCGCGAGCAGCGTCAGGGCCCGCTCGAATGGGACCTCTCGGGGGCCGACGCCAACCTCGTCGTACTCGGCGCGCCCGGCACCGGCAAGTCCACGCTCCTGCGCACCCTCATCGCGAGCCTCGCCCTCCGCTACCCGCCGAACGCCCTGGCCGCCTTCGCGATCGACTACGGCGGCGGCGCGCTCGGCGGCCTCACCCGGCTCCCGCACGTCGCCGTCGCTGCCGGCCGGGCCGAACCCGAACTCGTGGCCCGCACCCTCGCCGAGGTCCGCTCGCTCCTCGACGCCCGCGAGACCCTGATGCGCCGCAAAGGCATCGACTCGGCGGCCGGTCTGCGACGCGCCGCGACCGAAGGCGGTGTCGACGTGCCGGGCGACATCGTGCTCGCCATCGACGGCTGGGGTGGCCTCACCGAAGCCAACGAAGACGCCAACGACCTGCTCATGGAGATCGCCTCGCGCGGACCCGCGCTCGGCGTCCACACGGTGCTCACCGCCGTGAACTCCACGCAGGTGCGCGCCCGCCTCGCCGCGTCGTTCTCCGGCCGCATCGAACTGCGCCTCGCGGACGCCTTCGACTCCGGCATCGACCGCAAGCTCATCGAAGAGCTCCCGAAGGAAGTCCCGGGCCGCGTCCTCACCGCCGACAAGCGCTTCGGCCACATCGCCCTGCCCCGCATCGACGACCTCGACTCCACACAGGACCTCGCGGACGGCTTCGCGGACCTCGCCCGCGAGACCCGCCGCCGCTGGCCCGGCCCCGGCGTCGCCGCCGTCAAAGCCCTCCCGGTCGACGTCGCCCTGCGGGAACTCCTTCCGCCCGGGACCGCCCCGACCGGCGACCCCTATGCGCTCGCGCCGGTCGTCGGCATCGCGGAGAGCGACCTCGGCCCGGCCGTCATCGACTTCACCGCCGACCCGCACCTGGTCGTCTTCGGCGACACGCAGACCGGCAAGACCACGCTCCTGCGCGGCATCATGCGCCAGATCGTGCGCCGCCCTGCCACCGAGGCCGGCATCTTCCTCGTCGACTACCGCCGGTCGCACCTCGAGGAGGTCCCCGAGGACAGCCTCATCACCTACTGCAACACCGCCGCGCACGCGGCCCAGAACGCCGCCGAGCTCGCCGAGGCCCTGAAGAAGCGCCTCCCCGGACCGGAGGTCACGCCCCGGCAGCTCCGCGAGCGCGACTGGTGGACCGGCCCCGAGGTCTTCGTGGTCGTCGACGACTACGACCTCGTCGTCACCAACAGCGGAAACCCCTTGGCGCCCTTGACGGAGCTGGCCGCCCACGGCGCCGACCTCGGCCTCCACCTCATCATCGCCCGCCGCACGGGCGGCGCGAGCCGCGCCGTCTACGAACCGCTCCTGCGCCAGATCTGCGACATGTCCAGCCCCGGCCTGCTCTTCTCCGGCGACCGCCTCGAAGGCCGCCTGATCAACGGCACCGCCAGCCGCCAACTCCCGCCCGGCCGCGCCCTGCTCGCCCGAAGAGGCCAGAACCCCGACCTCATCCAGATCGCCCGCCCGGAGTGAGCATCGTCGGGCGGACCGGCGGCCGGATCGGTGTGGGCGGATGTGCTGGTGCGCAAGTCAGGCGAGCGCGCGGCCGTGCGGTTCGGGCATGTGTTCGGCCGCGGTGACGACGAACCTCGAACCCGATGCGGAGCTGCTTGACCGGTGCGAATGGGGCCGCTCGACCATCTTCGTACGATCCGGCCCCTGCCCGGCGCTGCGCCAGGGCCGCGCCGTCTTCCCCTTCCGCGCTAGAGTCGGCGCGGACCCGACTTAAGGAGAAGACCGGCATGAGTCGCACAGTGGTGGTCAGCGGAGGCGGAACCGGCATCGGACTCGCGGTCGCCGCGCGCTTCGCCAAGGACGACAACGTGATTCTGGTCGGCCGCCGCGAAGACGTCCTGGCCTCAGCGGCAGCCGAACTCGGCGCCAACGCCTCCTATGTGGCCGCCGACCTCGCCACCGTCGAAGGCGCCGAACGCCTCGCGTCCTTCACTGCCGACCGGCACGGCTCGGTCGACGTTATCGCCGCCTGCGCCGGCGGCAACACCCTCCGCTCCGGCGACGGCCTCGCCGCCGTGTCCCAGGCCTGGACCGAGAACCTGCGCCTCAACGTCATGACCGCCGTCCACCTCGTCGAAGCGCTCAAACCCCAGCTCAACGACGACGGCCGCGTCCTCCTCTACAGCTCCGTCGCGGCCTACCGCGGCTCCGGCAACGGCTCCTATGCCGCCTCGAAGGCCGCACTTCACCCCTACGCGATCGACCTCGCGACCGAGTTGGGCCCCAAGCGGATCACCGCCAACGTGATCGCCCCCGGCTACATCGAGGACACCGAGTTCTTCGGCGACCGCATGACCGAGACCCGCCGCTCGACCCTCATCGGCCAGACCTTGAACGGCCGTGCGGGCACGCCCGCGGACATCGCCGAACTGTCGCACTGGCTCGCCGCCCCCGCAGCCGGACACGTGACGGCGCAGATCATCCAGTCCAACGGCGGCGCGCTGGCCGGGCGCTAGCCGATGGCCTTCGCATGGTTCGTCGTCCGGCTGCTGGCCGTCACGGCCGGGTTCGCGGCCCTGCACTACTACCTGTGGTGGCGGCTGTGCCGCGACACGACCCGCCAGGGTTCGCGGTGGCGCGTCGCCGGTGCGGTCGTGCTCGGGGTCCTGGCGCTGTTCGGCCTCCTTGCGCGGTTCCTGACGCCCTCGGCCGCTCCCCTCGATGTCCAAGCGGCCGTCGGCTATCCGGGCCTGATCTGGTTCGGGGTATTCCTGTACCTGTTCGGCCTGCTCCTGGTGGGGGAGGTGCTGCGGTTCCTCATCATCCGACGCGCCCGCCGCGGCATGTCGGAATCCGAAGCGGCGGCCGACCGCGCGGACGGCTTCTGGCACCACCTGCGCTCGATCCTCGTCCGGCTCCGGCTGTGGCCGCGAGCATCGGCCGACGACGCTGAGGCGGACTCCGGGCAGGCGGCGACCGATGCTCGTAATACATCACGTACCACTGCCGCGAACAGGCAGTCCACTGCCGGCAGCGGCAGTAATGCATCACATGGCACCGGTCCGACGCGGCGGCGCGTGATGTCGCGGGCGATCGGGGTGAGCGCGTCGGCGCTGGCGGTCGCGACGGTCGGGCACGGCCTGTACGAGGGGTACCGGACGCCGCAACTGAAGCCGGTCACGGTGAACCTGGCCCGGCTCGACCGGCGGTTCGACGGCTATCGGATCGCGGTCGTGGGTGACACGCACTTCTCCGCGATCCGCGGGCGCGGCTACTGCGAGCGTGTGGTCGAGCAGATCAATCGGGCCGACGCCGATCTCATCGCGTTCGTCGGCGACCTCGCCAGCAACGAGGCCGACCAGGTCCGCGACGCCACCGATCCTCTCGCGGACCTCGAGTCCCGCGACGGCACGTTCTTCGTGGCCGGGAACGCCGAACACTATGTGGGCGCGGACGAGTGGTACGACCGGGTGGCCGAACTCGGCATGACCGGCCTGCCGAACACGCGCGTGGAACTGCCCGGCTTCGACCTCGCCGGGGTCAACGACCTGGTCGTCGAGGAGCGCCGCTTCAAGGACGAGACCGGCCCCGATTTCGAAGCGGCCCTTGGCGACCGCGATCCCGAGCGGCCGGTGATCCTGCTGGCCCACCAGCCGAACGCGGTCGACCGCACCGCCGGCTACGGCGTCGACCTGCAGCTCTCGGGCCACACCCACGGCGGGCAGATGTGGCCCGTCCACTACGCGTCGCTCATCCGCAGCGGCCAGCTCACGGGGCTCGAACTCCATGGCGACACGCAGGTGTACGTCACGAACGGCGCCGGCACGAACGGCCCGCCGATCCGCGTGGGCGCCGACGCGGACATCACGGTTATGACCCTCCGCGCGGGCGCCTGAGGAGCGATTCCGGCGTGAGTGTCGGTGGTCGCCGCTAGGGTCGGGCGATGGACATCATTCTCATCCCCGGTTTCTGGCTCGACGCTTCCTCTTGGAGCGAGATCACTCCCGCGCTCGAGAAGGCCGGGCACCGCACGCACCCGCTCACCTTGCCCGGCATGGAATCCGCTGACGCCGACCGCAGCGGCATCGGCCTGCGCGACCACGTCGACGCGGTCGTCGCGAAGGTCGACGAGTTCGACGGCCCGGTCGTGCTCGTCGGCCACTCCGGCGGCGGAGCGGTCGCGCACGCGGTCGCCGACGCCCGGCCGGACCGCATCGCCCGCGTCGTCTACGTCGACTCGGCGCCGCTCGGTCCGGGCGGCGTCATCAACGACGAGCTGCCGGTCGTCGACGGCGAGATCCCGCTGCCGGATTGGAACGTGTTCGAGGACGAGGACCTGGTGGACCTCGACGACGACCTGCGGACCGCGTTCCGCGCCAAGGCGATCCCGACCCCGAAGGCCGTGGCCTTCGACCAGCAGGTCCTCGGCGACGAGCGCCGCTTCGACGTGCCGATCACCCTCATCTGCTGCGAGTTCGGCAGCGCCATGGTCCGTGCGTGGATCGAGCAGAAGGTGCCGTTCGTGAAGGAGCTCGCCGCGATCAAGGACATCTCGTACATCGACCTGCCGACCGGGCACTGGCCGCAGCTCACGAAGCCGGCCGAGCTCGCCGACGCGATCGTCTCGGCCGTCGGCCCCGCTGAGGTCTGAGGGACGGTGATGTCGTTTCGTGGCCAGACACGAAGCGACATCGCTGCTTTCATTGAGCGCATGACGAATTCGACCGCCGCCCGCTTCCGCGCCCTCCACACCTCCCCGGCCCTGCGCCTCCCGAACTGCTGGGACGCCGCCAGCGCGGCGGTCATCGCCGCAGCCGGCGCGCCCGCGATCGCCACGACGAGCGCGGGGATCGCGTGGAGCCTCGGCCGCCCCGACGGGGACGCGCTCGACCGCGACGCGGCCGTGGACGCCATCGCCCGGATCGTGCGCGTGGTGGACGTGCCGGTGACCGCCGACATCGAGTCCGGTTTCGGCGCTACGGCGAAGGACGTGGCCGAGACGCTTGCAGCGGTCGCCGAGGCGGGCGCGGTCGGCGTCAACATCGAGGACACGACGGCGGAGGCGTCCGGGTCGCTGCGCGCGCTCGCCGACCAGGCCGAGCGCCTGGCCGCCGCCCGCGAGGGCGCCGGGCCGGACCTGTTCATCAACGCGCGCATCGACATGTACCTGGCCGGCATCGGTGAGGAGTCCGAGCGGTTCGACGCCACGGTCGCCCGCGCCGAGGCGTACGCGCAGGCCGGCGCGGACGGCATCTTCGTGCCGGGCGTGACCGATCCGGCCGTGATCGCGGCGCTCGTGCAGGCGATCCGGCTGCCGCTCAACGTGATGGCCGGCCCGGGCGCGCTCGCCCCGTCAGAGCTCGACCGCCTGGGCGTGGCGCGCATCAGCCTGGGTCCGGGACTCGCCACGGCCGCATACGAACTGGCCCGCAAGGCGACGATCGGCTTCCTCGAAGCGGACTCGTACGACGCGATCGCGGACGGCATCGGCTACGGCACGATGAACGACCTCCTCGCCTGAGCACGACGCAGGAGCGCGGCGGCGAAGGCACTCCGGCCGCCGCGCCGGTTCCTCGCATGGACACGGGCGCCTCGTTTACCGAGGCGCCCGTTTCGCATGCGGCCGCGAATACCGCGACCGCTGCGCGCTTCGGCCGTCTTCCGAGCGCCGCTCCAGCACGCCGATGCGGACGCGGGCGGACGCTGAGACAGCTGAGGGCTGCTTACGTCGGCGCTTCGCCCGCGCTGCGTGTCCGCCACACGCGCAGCCGATCCGGCCGCCGTTGTACGCGCGAACGCAGATGCGTCGGCCACTGCGCGACCGTCACGTGCGTTGACGCGAGTCCTCCGAGGCGCTGGTCGAGGCCGGCGGGCGCGTGCTTGGCATGCGGCCGCGAGCGACTTGACCGCTGCGCGTTCCTCACTTGCGCGGGAACCTCGGCCGCTGGGCGTTCTTACGCGCCCTGTTCCCTCGGCCTCAGCGCCGCCTGCGCGAACGACAGGACGTGGTCGCGCATGATCTCGGGGTTCTCGCTCTCCTCAGACCCGAGGATGAGGCGCGCGAGCTGGGGGACGACGCTCGGCCAGGCCGCGAGGCCGATGAGGATGAAGAGAGTCGGGGCGGCCTGGAGGTGGCCTTCGGCCGCGCCGAGCGACTGTTCGAGGGCCTTGACCTTCTCGCGGTAGCGCACCTGCCGCTCGGCCTCGCCGGGGAGCGGTTCGGTGCGGTAGTGCAGCGCCTCCCACAGCAGCAGCCGCAGCAGCTGCGGGTGGAGGCGGTGGAACTCGTGGACGCGGTCGACGTACTCGACGAGGTCTTCGCCGGGGGTGAGCGGGACGGCCTCGGCGAGCTCGTCCAGGGCGTCGTTGACGACGGCGTCGAACAGGCCTTCCTTGCTGCCGAAATAGCCGTAGACCCGCTCGCGGTTGACCCCGGACCGGGCCGCGATGTCGGAGATGCGGGTATGGGCCAGGCCGTGTTCGGCGAAGACCTCCCGCGCGGCTCGGAGGAGCTTTTCGCGGGTCGTCAGCGGCGACAGGTCCGCGCTGGTATCGCGTGTGCGAAGTTGTGAATCCGACATGAACGTAATAATACTCCAACTCCGATGTTGACCAACAAACGAGTTGGTGGTTCAATGAAGGCATGAGCCAGCAAGCCCAGACCCGACCCGTCTCGCCGCCCAGCGAGGACCGCAGCCCTGCCCAGTGGGCCCGCACCGCCCGCACGATCGTGCCGCTGGCCGCCGCCGGCGTCTTCGTCGTCGGCCAGCTCTACGTGGTCATCCCACTGCTCGGCGAGTTCACCACCGGCTGGCGCGCGGGCACGTCCCAAGCCGCCTGGATGGTCACCGCCTTCGGCTTCGCGTACGCGACCGGCTTCCTCTTCTCTGGACCGGCCGCCGACCGCTTCGGCCGCCGCCGCGTGCTCCTCGTCGGCATGGTCGCCTCCGCCCTCGCCACCGCCGCGGTCGGCCTCGCCGGGGGCCTCGCCGCCGGCCTGACCCTGCGCGCGATCCAGGGCTTCGCCTCGGCGTTCTTCGCACCGGCCGCGCTCGCCTACGTCGCCGAGCGCATCGAGCCGTCCCGCCGCCCGATCGCCATCACGACGATGACCAGCGGGTTCATCGCCTCCGCGATCATCGCCCAAGCCATCGCGACGCTGCTCCTGCCGACGTTCGGCTGGCAGTCCCCGTTCTTCGGCGGCGCCGTCTGCGTCCTCGCGCTCGCCGCGATCCTCTTCTTCGTCCTCGAGCCCGACCCGGTCCGCAGCGCCACGGACCGCCCGAACCCGCTGCGCGCCATGGGAACGATGCTCCGCCGCCGCGACACGATCCTGCTGTACCTGGCGACGGCCACCGTCCTCTCCTCGTTCGTCGCCGTCTACACCGGACTCGAGACCGTCGGGCCCGAAGGCCTGGCCGGCAACCCCACCGCGATGCTCGCCCTCCGCGCCTCGGCGCTCCCGGCGTTCCTCGCCGCGCCCTGGATCGCGGGACGCCTGCGCAAGTACGCCCCGACCACCCGCGTCGTCGGCGCGCTCGCGGTCGCCTCCGCCAGCGCGTTCCTCGCCGCGGCGGTCTCCGGGCTCGGCGTCTGGGCGATCGCGCTGTGCCTGCTCGAGTTCGTGGGCGGCGTCGCGCTGGCCGCGCCGGGGCTCATCGAAGCCGTCGGCTCGGTCGCCGGCCCGGCCCGGGCCGCCGCCACCGCGCTGTACACGTTCGTCCTGTTCATCGGGGCGAGTCTCGGTCCCCAGCTCGCGGCCGCCGCGGACGCCGCCGGATTCGTCGGCGTGTGCCTGGCCGCAGGAACGCTGCTCGCCGTGGGGGCAATGATCGCCCTCGCGGCCCGCCGCACCAGGAACACCATGGCCTTACCGGGCCGCAACACCCAGGAACCCACATGATGCGAGCCAACACCATCGACTCCGCAACCGCACTCAACCTCGAAGCCCAGGCCCTCTTCGGGACCGGCCTGGCCACACCGTCCGATTGGGACATCGTGGACGTCCGGGCGGGCGACCACGACGGCCTCCCGGTGACGGTGATCCGCCGCCAGCCGGGCGGCTACCGCCTCGGCGGGCCGCACACCACCGTGGTCGCCGACCGGGACGGGCGCCTCCTCGGCTACACGAGCCTCCGTCCGGGCGGGCCGACGCGCCTGCCGGACCGGGCCGAGAGCCGCAAGGCGGCGTTCGACCTGATCCGCCGGGCCGCCGGCGCCTACGCCGACGACCTGGTCGTGCAGTGGATCAAACCGCACGACGAGACCGTGACCGACGACGGCGGCCAGGTCCGCACCGTCACCGGCATGAAGGTCAAGACCCGCCACGCCGACGGCCGCTACACCTGGGCGGTCGTCGGACCCGGCGGGGTCTGCCTCACCTACGAACGCGGAATCCACTGGGACGCCGCCCGCTCGCGGCGCGGCACCCCCATGTGGCTCCACGACGGCTGGATCGCCGCCCACGACGGCGTCGGTCCCCAACTCGATCCGCCTTACGCGATCGCCTCCTAGAAAGGTTCACTCCTGTGTCCACCCCCACGGCAAACCACACTGAAGCGCCCCTGCGCGTCGTCCCCGAACCCGAGCGCTCCGGCCCCACCGGGATCCTCCTGTTCCAGACGCTGATCCTCACCTGGGCCGCGGCCTGGCTGACCCTCGTGGTCACCAACAACATCAACGACTTCGGCACGAACCGCTCGCTCATCGCGGCCATGCTCTCGATGGACGAGCTCTCCGCGGACGCGGTGCTGGGCAACGGCATCGAGTGGCGGGCCATGCCCGAGGGCCTGGCCGTGCCGGCGCTGATCGGCGTGATCGCCTACCAGCTCCTGTCCATCACGCTGCTGTGGCGCGGCGCGGTCTTCGCGATCAAGACCCTGCTGCGGCGCGAACCCGTCCTCCCGGCCCGGGCACTCCGCGCGGCCAACCTCGGCCTCACCGCGTTCGCCGGCCTCTTCGTCGTGTTCCTCTGCGGCGGCATGTGGTTCGGCTACTGGATGAAGATGGGCCCGGTCCAGATGGTCCACCTCACCGGGTTGATCATCGCGCTCCTCGCGGCCATCGTGGTCAACCTCCCCGTGGCCCGCGACCGGTCGTAGCGCGGGAGCGCTCCGCCCGGAGGCGCCGCGGCCCCCTGCTCCGGCAGGAGGCCGCGGCGCACGGACATCGGTCGCCGGCAGTCGAAACGCGCGGTTTCCGTCTTATTCGGATTTGGCGCGCCGAATGTTCAAGGCGTACCGGATGCCCTGTTCCTCCGATTGAACGCCTCGGTCAGGAGTTCATGGGCGGGCGTATTCGCGGGGACCGCCTTCGGGTTGACATCACCGTAGAGTGTGGCCATTACCACCATTTGCAGCGTCGTCTCGGCACCGAATCGACGCATGATCGAATCGACCCTCCGCCGTAGATGCCGGTCGGTGATTCCGAGCCATTCAGCGGCCGTCTGCTGGTCGGGAGCGGCGATGAGGTGCGCGATGACCTCTCTGTCGCGAGGAGACGAACTCGGCGTGCTCGGGTGTTCTGCCGGGGGTGTCAAGGTGATGACCTTCCTTGTCGCATAGAGCATCTGACTGTGCGGTGGGGACGGAAGTTCCTCAAGATGATACGGGGAGGCGCACATGCCCCGTGGTTCCCGAGTGATGCGCGCACGCTGAGTGTCCGATTCCGGACCTCCGGTGTTGACATTCGAAAAAGGCCGGGCAACGATGGTCTGCGGCAGCGTCGCCACCACTGTCGACCGGGCGCACTCACCCCGATCCGTACCCCCGCGAACATCGGGAATCAACGCTCCGAGTGCCGAACTCCCTCGCATCGAGGTCCCGGAAGCCGCTGCGGTACCACCGGTCCAGCGGCCAAGACACCTCCGCTCGACCCGGCTTCTCCACCAGTGCCGCGGCGGTCGGCGTCGCAAACACCCAATGACCGAGTCCCCCGAGACCAGAGACAGGAGTCGGGCAGACATGCTGGACAGACCACCAGGGCAGGGTTGGGCCGAAGCAGTGTTCAACGTGGCCATCGGCATCGGCGGGCATCAGCTCCGCACCGAACTCGAACGCATCCTCACCAGACTCGACCTCGTGCGCACGGTGACCTCCCACGAGAGCCCCGAAATGGCCATCCACACCGCGGCCGGCCGCGCCGACCCCCTCGGACCCGCGCTCGTCTTCCTCGTCCTCGACGAGCTCCGCCCGTCGGCGCTCGCGATGCTCGGCGAGACGGACCTGCGCTCCGTCCTCCTCGTCACCCGCACCGCCGAGGTCGACCTCTCCCAGATCGTGCGCGTCCCCAGCGCCGGCATCCTCGACGCCGAGGACCTCACCACCTACGCCGTCCGCGACTGCCTCGAACGCGTCGCCATCGGCGAGGTCCCGATCCCCGCGCGGCTCGCGCAGCGCCTGCTCACCTCCCGGCCCGCCGACACCCGGCGCCCGCCGCGGCTCACCGCCCGCGAACGGGAGGTCGTGCCGCTCCTCGTGGAAGGCATGAGCAACAAGCAGATCGCCCGCCGCCTCGCCATCTCCCCGCACGGCGCCAAACGCCTCGTCGGCAGCATCCTCGCCAAACTCGACTCTCCGAACAGGACGTTCGCCGTCACCCGCATCCTCCGCGAGGGCCTGCACACCTCCCGCGCCCCCGCACCCGACCCGCGCCCCGACGAGGAACCGCACCTAGCGGCGCGCCGCCACGACCTCCTCGAATGCCAGCACACCACCTGAGACTGGAGCCGGAATGAGCCACGGAACCCGACGAGCCGCCTTCTTCGACGTCGACGAGACCGTGATCGCGGTCAAGAGCATGTTCGACTTCCTGCGCCACTGGCTCGAACGCGGCGGCGACGACCGGACCTACGAAGAGGCCGCCGGCGAACTGCACGCGCTGGCCGCCTCGGGCGCGCCGCGCTCGGCGGTCAACCGCGCCTACTACCGGGGGTTCGCCGGGACCTCCTACGAGCAGCTGCTGGAGGAGGGCCGCAAATGGTACGCGTCCTACCGCCTGCGGCCCGACGCCTTCATCACGGCCACATCGGACGCCATCGCGTCGCACAGGCGGGACGGCGACCTCGTCGTCTTCGTCTCCGGGTCCTTCGCGGCCTGCCTCGACCCGCTCGCCGAGGAGCTGGGCGCGGACCTGGCGCTCGGCTCGATCCCGATCGTCGGCGACGACGGGCGGCTCACCGGCGACATCGTGCGACCGATGATCGGCGAGGTCAAGGCCCTCGCGGTGCGCGAGACCATCGCCGCACGCGGCCTGGACGCGGCCGACTGCCGCTGCTACGGCGACCACATGAGCGACCTCGACATGCTCCAGCAGGTCGGCCACCCGTGCGTGGTCGGCACCGACCCGGTGCTCACCGAGCACGCCGACCGCCTCGGCTGGCGGCGGCTCCCGGCGACGCCGGGCCCGCTGCCCGCGCCGCTCGACCCGCGGTGACCCGTCCGGCGCCGGGACCTCCGCCGGTCCCGGCGCCCGGCATTCCCACGCGCGCAACCGGACGGGGGCCCCGGTGATCGAGCGCGTCCTCCCGCCCGAGGTCGCGACGGCCTGGACCACCGGCGATCCCGACGTGCCGCTCTTCCCCGAAGAGGCGGCGCTCGTCGCCGGAGCCGTGCCCTCCCGCAGACGCGAGTTCGCCACCGGGCGCCACTGCGCCCGCCTGGCCCTCGCGCGCCTCGGCGTGCCCGCCACCGCGATCACCACCGGCGACCGCGGACAACCCGTGTGGCCCAACGGGATCGTCGGCAGCATCACGCACTGCGCCGGCTACCGAGCCGCCGCGGCCGCACGCCGCGACCGCCTCCGGGCCGTCGGGATCGACGCCGAACCGCACCGCCCGCTGCCGGCGGAGGTCACGGACATGGTGCTCCTCCCCGAGGAGCAGGCCGACCTCGCGCGCCTGGCCGCCGCCGACCCCGCCGTCCACTGGCCCGCGATCGCGTTCAGCGCCAAGGAATCCCTCTACAAGGCCTGGTTCACCCTCACCGAGCGCTGGCTCGGCTTCCACGACGCGCGCCTGCGCTTCGACCGCAGCTTCGACCGCGGCGGCTCGTTCACCGCCGAGATCGGGATCGCGGCTCACACGATCGAGGGAACGCGGGTTCCGCCATTCGCCGGGAACTGGCATACTGACGGATCTGTCATCGTCACGGCAGTGACCGCCGAATAGCGCGCACGCTTTCGCGGAGAAAGCGGGTATACCCATTCGGGCTCGCCGATCGCACCGCCCCGAAAGTGGATATTGCGCCTGGCCGGAGCCGTGCATAGGCTTCTCCCCAATGGAACGCGAACCATCCTCGCCCGGCCGTTCGGGCCGGTGAGCAGGCGCGTTCCACCTGTACCCGTCATGCGGCACCGCCACTGCGGTCGGATCCCGTCTGCATTCCTTTCTTACAGGGAGGCGTCATGAGCATTGCCATCGTGAAACAATTCGCGGAACACGGTGACAGCGAGGCGATCGTATTCCACGGCCACGGCACCACTTATCGGCAACTGGTCGCAATGGTCGGCGACTGGCTGCGGTTCCTCGACGAGCACGACGTTCCTCCGGGAGCGGTCGTCGCTCTGGAAGGGACGTACTCGCCGCTGCTGTGCGCGGGCCTGCTGGCGCTCATCGAGCGCCGCGTGGTCGTCGTGCCGCTGAGCACGCTGCCGCCGGCCAAGCGCGCCGAGTTCCTCGAGGTGGCCGAGGTCGAGATCGTCGTCTCGGTCGAGGAGAACGGCGTCCGGGGCCTGCAGCGCACCGGTACCCGCGCCCGGCACGCCTACTACGGGCAGCTGCGCGAGGCCCGCCACCCCGGCCTGGTCCTCTTCAGCTCGGGCACGACCGGCCGCAGCAAGGCCTCCGTGCTCGACTTCCAGAAGGTCCTCGGCCGCTACCAGGCGAAGGGCCGCGACCAGCGGATCCTGTCGTTCCTCAGCATCGACCACATCGGAGGGATCAACACCCTCCTGCACACGCTCGTCCAGGGCGGCACCGTGATCACGATCGCGAACCGCAGCCCCGAGGCCGTGTTCGCCGCGGTCGAGCGCCACCAGGTCGAGGTCCTGCCGACGACCCCCACGTTCCTCAACATGGTGCTCATCTCCGGCGTGCTCGACCGGTTCGACTGCACCTCTTTGGGTCTGGTCACCTACGGCACCGAGCCGATGCCGATCCAGACGCTGAAGCGCCTGGCCGCCGCGCTGCCGCGCGTCCGCTTCAAGCAGACGTACGGCCTCTCGGAGCTCGGCATCCTCCCGACGAAGTCCCGCGGCGACGACACGCTGTGGGTCAAGCTCGGCGACGCCGGCTTCGAGCACAAGATCATCGACGACGTGCTGTGGATCCGCTCGGACATGGCGATGCTCGGCTACCTCAACGCGGACGCGCCGTTCGACGACGAGGGGTTCTTCAACACGCAGGACGTGGTCGAGACCGACGGCGAGTGGATCAGGATCCTCGGCCGCCGCTCGGAGATCATCAACGTGGGCGGGGAGAAGGTCTACCCCAGCGAGGTCGAGAACACGATCCTCGAGGTGCCGGGCGTCGCCGAGGTGACCGTGAGCGGGCACCCGAGCCACGTGATGGGCATGGTCGTCAAGGCCACGGTCCTGCTGAGCCCCGAGTCCACCGAGGACCCGGCGGCCGTGCAGCGCCTGGTGCGCGCCCACTGCCGGTCCAAACTGGAGCCGTTCAAGATCCCCGCGGTCGTGGAGGTCTCCCAGAATCGTCAGCACTCGGACCGCTTCAAGAAGATCCGGGGCGCGGCGTGAACGCCCCGGTCGCCGTCATCAGCGGCGGCAGCCGCGGCCTCGGCATGGTCCTCGTCGAGCGGCTGCTCGACCAGGGCTGGCAGGTGGCGACGTTCAGCCGCAACGCCAGCGAGTTCACGGAGGCGATGGCCGAGAAGCACCCCGAGGACTTCCACTGGGCCTCAGTGGATCTCGCCGACACGGCCGGTCTGCGGGCGTTCGCGACGGCGGCCCGGCGCCGCTTCGGCAGGATCGACCTGCTGGTGAACAACGCCGGCGTCCTGACCGACCAGGAGCTGTTCCTCACGGTGCCCGGCCGGCGCATCGAGGACCTGATCGCCCAGAACCTCATCGCCCCGATCACGCTCACCCAGGCCTGCGCGAAGGTCATGAGCGCCCAGCGCAGCGGCCAGATCGTCAACATCTCGTCGATCAACGCCGTCCGCGGCTTCCGCGGGGTCGCGGTGTACGCCGCCGCGAAGGCCGGGCTCGACGGCTTCAGCCGCAGCCTGGCCCGCGAACTGGGGCCGCTGAACATCCGCGTCAACTCCGTGGTCCCCGGCTTCTTCGACAGCGGCATGACCGCCGCGGTCACCGCCGAGAACCGCGAGCGCATCCAGAAGCGCACCCCGCTGGGCCGGCTCGCCGACATCGAGGAGATCGCGAACAGCGTCTTGTTCGTGATCTCGCCCAGCGCCTCGTTCATCACCGGACAGACCATCATCGTCGACGGAGGAATCACATGCTAGACAAGATCGAAGCCCTGAACACCGTCCGCAACCACATCATCGACCTCCTCGCGGAAGCGGAGATCGAGCACGGTGCCATCGACGGCTCGGAGGCGCTGAACGCGGTGGGGCTCAACTCGCTCCTGCTCGCGCGCCTCATCATCCAGCTCGAGATCGAGTTCGGCGCCGACCCGTTCGCCGAGGGCGACCTGGTCATCTCGGACGTCCGCACGATCGCGGGGCTCGCGGACGCGTACGTGGCCGCGATGCACCAGGAGGTGGCGGTATGAGCGAGGCCCATGAGCGGTCGGTCATGGTCGTCGGCGACCGGTTCGAGGAGTTCCTGACGCATCCGGGCACCATCTCGGTGTCCGCGCTCCTGGAGTACCTGCGGTCCGGCGGCGGCGAGGGCCCGCCGAAGATCACCGTCGGCCAAGGCCTCACGGGGGAGCAGCTCGCCGAGCTCGACAAGTTCGCCGTCACCGGCCGGTGCGTGCTGGCCACCCAGGAGCGGGTCCCGCTCCCGGTGGAGCGCGACGTGACCCACAAGGTCTACGAGAAGAACGTGCTCATCGGCGAGATCGAGGACCTCGGCGAGGGCCGCTACCGGACACCGCTGGTCCTCGACGAACGCGTCGAGGTCCTGGAGGACCACTTGACGGGCCTGCACATCCCGGCGGTCACCCTGCTCGAGGCCGCGCGGCAGACGTGGACGGCCGTCACCGAGCGGCACCTGATCAGCCCCGAGCCGCGCTCGCGGTTCGTGATCAGCCACGTGAACTCGACGTTCCTCAACTTCGTGTTCCCCATTCCGGCGCACCTGGAGTACCGGCTGC
The DNA here is from genome assembly GCF_027622945.1 of Glycomyces lechevalierae. GTDB lineage: Bacteria > Actinomycetota > Actinomycetes > Mycobacteriales > Micromonosporaceae > Glycomyces > Glycomyces rutgersensis. The sequence continues at coordinate 38,977 of NZ_JAPZVQ010000004.1, forward strand.
GCCGCCGCGAGGAGGGCCCGGTCGGGGAGGTCATCGCCTTCACCGTCGAAGTGCAGCAGACCGGCCGGATCGCGGCCCGCTTCGAGGCCGAGATCCGGGTGATCCCGGTGCGGTTCGCGGAGAAGCAGGAGGCGATGGCCGCGCGCCAGACGCTCCGGGACGAGACCACGCCGCGGCCGCGTGCCGCCCTCGACGCGATGGGGGCTTTAATCTGATGCTCTTCGTCCTCCACTGCCTGGACGGCGTCGACGGGACCGGGCGCCGACCCGCGCTGATGGCCGAGCACTCGGCCCGTCTGCGCACCGCTTCGCCGAAGCCGCTGGTCTACGGGCCGCTGCTCTCGGATGACGGCGAAAGCGGCATCGGCAGCCTCTTCATCATCGACGTCCCCGACCGCGCCGCCGCCGAAGCATGGGCGGACGCCGATCCGTTCCGGACCGGCGGCGTGTGGCAGGAGGTGCGCGTCCACCGGTTCCGGCAGTCGGCGAACGCGCCCGTGCAGCTCCCGGTCGAGAACGCCTGAGCCGCACGGACACCGGCGCTTCGCGTGCCGCCGCAGAGGGGCCGCGGCACGCGAAGCGCCTTGTTCAGCGCTCGGTCGGGGCGTCCCGGATCAGGCATGTCAAGCGGCCGGTGCACACGCGCCGGCCTTCGTCGTCGCTCACGACGATCTCGTACGTCGCCGTCGACCGTCCACGGTGGATCGGGGTGGCGACGCCGGTGACGGACCCCGAGCGGACCGCCCGGTGGTGCGTCACGTTCAAGTCCACGCCCACCGCGATCTTCTCCGGCCCGCCGTGGAGCATCGCGCCGATCGAGCCGAGGGTCTCGGCCAGGACCGCCGAAGCGCCGCCGTGCAGCAGCCCGTACGGCTGCCGGTTCCCTTCCACGGCCATGCGCGCCACGACCCGCTCGGGGGCGGCCTCGAGCACGTCGACGCCCATGCGGGCGCCCAGCTCGCCGGCGGAGAACAGCTCGTCCAGGTCCATGCCCGCACCGGCGAACCGGTCGCGGACCTCGGCGGGAAACTCGGTCATCTCAAGCGCTCCGTTCCTGTCCTGCACAGCGTCGTGCCCGCCCAGTCTAGGGCGGCGCGCGCCGCTCAGCGGAAGACGCCGATGACCATCGCGATGAGCGCTTCGACGTCGTCCTCGGCCATCGGCTCGCCCGAGATCCCCATGCGGTGCAGCAGCGTGCCCATGACGACGTCGATGACGAACCGCACCCGCTGCTCGGACTCGCCGAGCGCGTCCTGCAGCACCCGCAGGTAGGGCGCCTGCAGCTCGTTCGTCAGGATCTCCCGCAGCGCCGGGTCGCTCACTGCGTCGGTGAACACGCCCGCGAAGGCCGCGCCGACGCCCGGATCGCCGATCCGCGCCGCGCCCCAGCGGATCGCGGTGGTCAGCACCGCCTCCCGGTCCTCGCCCAGGAGCGGCGCGGGACCGAACGCGTCCACCAAGCACGCGGTGATCAACGCACCCTTCGACGGCCAGCGCCGGTACAGCGTCGTCTTCGCGACGCCCGCCGCGACCGCGATCCGGTCCATCGTCGCGCCCGCGTACCCGAACTCGTGCACCGAGCGCAGGGTCGCGGCGAACACCTCGGCGGTGACGTCCGCGCGCGGCCGCCCCGCCCCGGGGGAAGTGGATTCCTGCACGGAGACAGGCTATCCTGCTAATTATGCTACTGCAAGTAGCGTAATTTAGGAGGACACCATGACCACCAGAGCCCCGCTCGGCGCCCGCCTCTTCCTCAAGGACCGCCCCGACTGGGACGCCGTCACCGCAGACGACATCGCCGCCGGGCGCGCCGAACTCGCGCGCATGCTCCGCTCACCCGTCATGCGCCCCATCGCCGGCCGCCCCGACCGCGGCGCCCGCATCGAGGAGCACGTCCTCGACCTGCCCGGCCGCCGCCTCACCCTCCGCGTCCACCGCCCCGAACGCGGCCACGACCGGCTCCCGCTCGTCCTCTCCTTCCACGGCGGCGGCTTCATCACCGGCACCGCCGCCCAGAACGACTGGCTCAACAGCGGACTCGCCGCCGCGCTCCCCGCCGTCGTCGTGGCCGTGGAATACCGCCTCGCCCCCGAGCACCCGCTTCCCGCTCCCGTCGACGACGGCCGCGACACCCTCGACCGCCTCGCCGCCGACCCTTTCGGCTGGGGCATCGACCCCGCCCGCATCGCCGTCGTCGGCGAGAGCGCCGGCGGCACCATCGCCGCGCTCCTCGCCCAGCGCTCCCGCACGACCGGCCCGGCCGTCGCCGCGCAGGTCCTCCTCTACGCCGCCCTCGACTGGACCGCGGCCATGACCGACTACCCCTCGGTCGCAAGGAACATCGGCCAGCCCGGCCTCTCCGCGGGCGAACTCCACCTCGCGCGCAGGACCGCCCTCCCGCCCGGTTTCGACCCGGACTCCGTGTCCCCCTTGCGGACCGCGGACCTCCACGGCCTCCCGCCCGCGCTGGCGGTCGCGGGGGAGCTCGACCCGGCGTGCGACCACGCCCGCGAATACGTGCGGCGCCTGCGTGAAGCCGGGAACGACGCCCGCTACGTCGGGTACCCGAACGCGGTCCACAAGTTCATGAGCGTCCCCGGCCTGGTCCGGGCCGCCCGGCCCGCGCGCCGCGAGATCGTCGACTTCCTGCGCGCACACTTGCACGCGAAGACCGTGGCCCGCTGAAGCGAAGGGGCGGCGGGGCGGGGGGGGGGGGGGGCCCCCGGGGGGGGGGGGGGGGGGGGGGGACCGGGGGGGGGGGGGCCCCCCGGGGGGGGCGCCGGGGCCCGGATTCCGCGCGGGGCCCCCGGGGTTCCCCGGGGGGCGGCCCCAGGGTGGGGTGGGGTGGAAGGGCTAACTCGGGGTGCATGTCACCGCGGGCGTGGCAGCCGTGCCGCTGCCGATGAAGCCCCAGGTGGACGTCCGGGTCTGGCCCGCGGCGACCGAGCCGTTCCAGCCCACGTCCTCGGCCGTGACCGAGGAGCCGGAGGAGGTCACGTCGGCGTTCCAGGAACTGGTGATGGTCTGGCCGCCCGGCCAGGTCCACTTCAGCGTCCAGCCCGAGATCGCGGCGCTGCCCGCCGTCACGTCCACATTGGCCTGCCAGCCGGAGTTCCAGGTGCTGACCACCTTGATCGCCGCCGAGCATCCGCCCGCCGGGCCGCCAGTGGGGCTCGAGGTCGGGTCGGTCGGGCCGGCGGTGGGAGAGCTCGTGGGCGAGGTCGTGGGGTCGACCGGCGTGGTCAGGCCGAAGAACTCGAGCGCCTTGGCCGCCATGCCGTTCGTGTACAGGTTGTGGCCCACGCCCTGGAGGCTGATCGCCTCGACCGCGGCCTGGGCCCCGGTGCCGCCGTAGCGGGTCCGGTTCCAGTTCGCCTGCGGCGTGTCGGAGAAGTCAGGCGTCTGGTCGGTGCCGTTGACGTTCGTCCACTGGTCGATCTGCTCCTGGAAGTTCGGGTAGCGCAGGACGTTGTCGTTGGTGCCGTGCCAGATCTGCATGCGCGGCCACGGCCCGGTGTAGCCCGGGTTGGTCGCGCGGACCTCGTCGCCCCACTGCTGCGGGGTGCGGTCGATCTCGCCGCCGGAGCACTGCGAGTTCCACTCCGAGCTGCTGCCGGTCCGGAAGCACGTGTACGGCACGCCCGAGAAGGAGGCGCCCGCTTCGAAGACCTCGGGGTAGACGCCGAGCATCACGTTGGTCATCATCGCGCCGGAGGAGGTGCCGGTCGAGAAGATCTTGTCGGTGTCGACGCCGTACCGGCTGATCGTCCAGTCCATCATGGACTTGATGCCGACGGAGTCGGAGCCGGTGCCCGACAGCGAGGCCTCCGAGGCCACGTCCCAGCACTTGCTCGCGCGCGTCACCGACGGGTAGATCACGATGAAGCCGTACTGGTCGGCCAGGCGGGCCCACTCGGTGCCGGTGTAGAACGCGTTGGCGGAGCCGCCGCACCAGTGGATGCCGAGCACGAGCGCCGGTTCGGGCGCGAGGTTGTCGGGGACGTAGAGGTACATCTCGATGTTGCTCGGGTTGTTCCCGAAGTTCGTGACCTGGGTGAGGGTCGCCGCGCTGGCGGGTTTGGGGATCATGACCGCGACGAGCGCGACCGCGGCGACGAACACCGCGGCCGCCGCGGCGATCAGGCCTCTGCGCAGGCGGGGAAGGGCGGAGGTTGACATGGGGTCCTCTCTTGACGCTGCCGGAGGCGTCGTGACGGCCCCGGGGGAGGAGGGCCGTGCGAGCCGGTTACACGATGGGATCGCGCGAGGGTCCACACACTATATATCCATGATCTTCGATATGCAAGCGCTCCCAACGGGATCCGGCCCCCGAGGTCGGGAGTGCCGCGGTGCAGCGCCCCCGAATCTCAAGGGTTGCCGAGGGGTGCGACATCGCTTGGCGTGCTCCGCTACCCGGGGTCGGGTGTGTCGGTCGGCAGGCCCCCCGAATCGATCATCGCTCCGCGCTCTGACAGTCCGGCGGGCTCACGATTCGAACGGCGCGGTTCAGGACCGTTCGCCGGCGGCTGCCGCGATGCCGAGGCCGATGAGGGCGGTGCCGCCGGTGCGGGCGAGGATCAGCTTCGGGCGCGGGCGGCGGAGCACGTCGCGGGCGGCCGCGGCCACCACGCCCCAGACCGTGTCGCAGACCGCCGCGAGACCCGCGAAGGTCGCGCCGAGCACCAGCATCTGCACCGTGGCCGACCCGGCCTCGGTGTTGATGAACTGGGGGAGGATCGCCAGGTAGAACAGGATCGTCTTCGGGTTGAGCAGCCCCACCAGGAAGCCTTCGCCCATGGTCGCCAGCGCCCGCTTCGGGCTCCCGCCCTCGTCCTCGGGCGCCGCCATCAGGCCCTTGCGGTCGCGCAGCGCCTTCACCCCCAGATACACCAGGTACGCCGCGCCCGCGTACTTCACGATCGCGAACGCCAGCGCCGACTCCTGGATGAGCGCGCCCAGCCCGACCGCCGCGAGCGCCGAGGCGACGAACGTCCCGGTCGCGTTGCCCCATGCGGTGAGCACGGCCTGCTTGCGGCCGTAGGCGAGCGCCCGGCTGACGGTGAACATGACCGACGGCCCGGGGATCAGGATCAGGATGAGGGACGCGACGATGAAAGCCAGGTACTGCGCGATGCTCGGCATAACCCCGATCCAAGCATTCGACGGCCCCGGCGGCAACCTCATTCGAGGCGGGCCCGGCTCCGGGAACCGGGAGCGCCCGCTCGAACCGACCGATGCCCTGCGTCGACCCGGCGGCGGCTCTGTGTCCAGCCAGGTGTCGCGCCGGCCTGCGCGCCACTCCTCGCACCGGCGCCCGCGCCGTTTCCCGGCGCCGGCCGATGCCGCGCCCCGGACCCTCATTGCGGAAGTCGACCCGCGCTCCGGGTGCAGATTCCTTGCGCCGATGAATGGCGCGTCATGCGTGACATGTGATGTACTACTGCGCTCGTATTCGCCCCCGCTCCCAGCGCTGGTGCCCGCTTGATTTCCGGCAGGTGACGTGGAGCATAATTTTCATGACCTCCCACCCTTTATCCACACAGGAGTGTTCATGGACCACCCGCCCCGAGCCGGCGGACCGCCCCCGTCGTCCCGCTCCGCGCCCGCCCGCATCGCCCCGCAGTTCCTGCCCGCCCCGAACCGCACCCCGTCCGCCGGCATCAAGACCACCGGCGGCATCCGCCCCGAGCCCGGCACTCCAACCGCCCCAAGCACTCCCAGCCCGACCTCGACCGGCCGCACCGACCTCGACCCGTCGTACTCCACGCTCCTCCAGACGCAGAGCGACACCGCCCGCATCGCCCTCGCCGTGGTGCTCCTCGCCGCCCCCGTGATCGCCGCGATCAGCGCCTACCTCCTGCCGACCCTCCGCACGATCCAGTTGAGCCGCATCGAAGGCCTCAGCGTCTTCGGCTCCGCCGAGACCGTCGGCCCCGCCAACTACGACCAGGTGTTCGCCGAAGGCGCCTTCGCCGACAGCCTCACCGCGCTCGCCGGCCCGATCGCCGCCATGGTCCTCACCGGCACCGTGCTCGCCCCGCTCGCCGCCTGGCTCCTCCACCGCTCCGGCCCCCGCGTGCGCGCCATCGCCGCCGTCGTCTGGAGCCTCGCCGCGATCTCCTTCGCCCCGGCCGCCCTCACCGTCGCCTCGCTCATCGACCGCGTCGTCTCCGAGTCCGATCGCGAAGCGAGCCTGTACGACTGGCCCGTCCTCATCGCGGGCGTCGTCCTCGGCCTCGGCATCCTCGCGGGCCTCGCCGCCATGCGCGGCAACACGACCGGCAAGCACACCGGCCTCGTCGTCACCGCCGCCCTCACCGCGTTCGCGCTGATCGCGGCCGGCCTCCAGACCTTCGCCTACAGCTTCATCAGCGGCGTGCCGAAAGACGTCGAGACCCCCGTCTCCCAGATCTTCGACGGCCTCTACTCCGGCATCTCCCCGGGCCTGTCCACCGCGAAGTCCGTGCTGCTCATGGCGATCCTCGCCGCGCTCGGCCTCGGCGCCGCCCTCGTGTTCATCACCGCCCGCACCAGGATCGACGTCGAACCCCGCACCGCCGACGCCCCCGCGCCCGGGAACACCGTGCTCGGCGTCGTCGCGCTCGTGCTCCTCCTCGCCGCCGCCGTCTACGCCCTCCTGCCGTGGCTCGCCCGCCTCGGCGAGGACACCAGCGAAGGCGCGGACCTGTGGCTCGCGATCCGCCGCACGTGGGGCCCGCCGCTCATCACCACGGCCGTCGCGCTGCCCGTCGCGGTGCTCGGCGGCTACGCCATCGGTGTGCTGCGGCCCTTGGGGAACGCCTCGCGCTGGCTGCTGCTCCTGTTCGCGCCCTGGCTGTTCGTCGGCTCCGGTCCGCTCGGCGCGGCGAACCTCGAAGCGGTAGCGGGCGAAGGGGAGTACATGGTCATCGGGTCGTTCCCGGCGCGCGCATGGGTGGCGATCCCGCTCCTGTTCGTCTTCGCGGCGCTGTTCTGGGGCTTGGAGGACCGCCGCCGCGCGGCCCTCATCGAAGGCGCCGAACCGCGCGAGGCCCGCCTCGCGTTCTTCAAGGCCGCCTGGCCGATGATCGTCCTCATGGGACTCGCGCTGCTGCTCGTCAACGCCCAGGACCTGTTCTGGCAGCAGCTGACGTTCCAGGACATGCTGTCCTCGGGCCCGATGATCTCGGCCCTGGAGAACCTGGAGTTCGAGCAGTCCGGTGTGGCCCTTGGCTTCCCGATCCCGCTCCTGGTCGTGTACGCGCTCGCCGCGACCGCCGCGGCGATCTGGTACCTGCCGCGCCTCGCCGTCAGGACCGGCGGCGACTGAAAGGGGCCGGCGAGAAGCCGGCCCCCGTCACCCTATTCCTCAGCTGCGTACGAACTCGATGTCGTGGAATCGCCGCGCGGCCGCGTCGTAGTGCAGCCGTGCGCCTTCCATGTACCCGAACAGCGCGCCCCAGTCGTCGTGGTTCGCCTCCGGGAACAGCGTCACGAGCCCGCATTCGATGTGGCCGCCGTGGCCGATCACCAGGGCCGCGTCGCCCGGGCCGAGCGGGGCCATGAGGTCCGACCACTGCCGGGCGAGGGCGTGCGCGTAGTCGGACGCGACGCTGCCGCGCCGGTTGACGAGCCGGGCGAGCCGCGTGAACGGCGCGCCGACGTCGTACGAGGCGGCCTGCGACTCCTGCAGGAACCCGTTCACGTTGGGGAGCGTGGGGAGCTCCAAGGTCACCGCGAACCCCATCGCGATCGCCGTCTCTCTGGCGCGGGGCGCGACGCTGGTGGCGACGGTCTCGAAGGGCCCCATGAGCGTTCCCGACCAGCGGGCCAGCTCGACTCCCTCTTGAGAGAGGTGGACGGCCTCGTCTCCATTGCGCTTGCTGTGGCGGCGGATCTCGAGCATGGGCATTGGCGGTCTCTTCTCTTCTCGAACACGCTGCGCGGTACCAATCTACGGCTCGGCCCGCGCCGCCTCCCCGTCAGGGTTTGACCGCGATACCGGCCATCTGGGTGTGCTCGTACGGCTCGAAGTCGGCGAGCTCGGGGACGGTCCGGTCCGGGTCCTCGGGATACCAGCGGGACACGTATTCGAGGCCGGGCGGGACCATCGGCATGCCTTGGAAGTGCCCTTCGAGCCGCTCGATCGGTCGGATCCAGCCGTTCCCGAGCGTCTCGAGGCACGCCTGCGAGAGCCCGTGCTGGGCCGGGTCGCCGGTGTCGGGCCAGGCGGTGAGGAGCAGGTGCGAGCCGGACGCGAGGGGCTTCATGAGTTCGGCGATGATCGCGTCGGGGTCCTCGTCGTCGGAGATCTGCATGATCATGCCGACGATCACGACGCCGATGGGCCGGTCGAAGTCGAGGTGGTCCCGCACCTCGGGGTGCTCGAGGATCCGCGCCGGGTCGCGCAGGTCGGCGGTGACCACTGTGGTCGTGCGGTTGTCGGCGAGGAGCGCGCGGCCGTGCGAGAGCACCATGGGGTCGTTGTCCACGTAGACGACCCGCGTGTCCGGGTTGATGTCCTGGGCGGCCTCGTGGGTGTTCTGCTCGGTCGGGAGGCCGCAGCCGATGTCCAGGATCTGGTCGATGCCGCCGCGGCGGACCATGTACTGGACGCCGCGGATCAGGGCCGAGCGGTTGAGCCTGGCCGCCTCGCGCACCTGGGGGATCAGGTGGGCGAAGACCTCGGCGGCCTCGCGGTCGGCCTTGAAGTTGTCCCGGCCGCCGAGGAGCGCGTCGTACACGCGGGCGGTCGACGGGACGTCGGGGTTGATGCCCGGCACCGGCCATTCAGGGTCTGCGTCGTTCACGGTTGTCCAATCGGCACTGAATGGGCGGTCACAAGGGGAGCGGGGGCGCGCGGGGGCGGTCGCGCCGGGCTCGGCGCTGGAGCGCGCGAGCGGTCCCTCACCGGTGCGGGACGTCGCTCCAGACTAGCCCATGGGGCCGTCGAACACGAGCGTGCGCACACCGGTCGTGTCGCACCGTTTCGCCTTCGCACGCTGGGGAAACGCTCCCAGCGGGGGTGCGGAACGGGGCGCCCGGCAACCGGGCGCCCCGCGTGCGCTGTTGTTTATATAGGGCGAGTCGCTATGCGGCGCTGCCGGTTACGGCAGTGCCGGAACGCTCCAGGGTGTACTCGAGCGTCTTCCCGCTCCAGAAGTGGATCGTGAGGTTCACGGTCGAATTGTCGTTCACCGCCGCGAAGAACGCCTCCGGGAAGACGATGGTCCCGGCCTCGTAGTCCGGCGTGAACGCGGTGCCGAACTCCTTGAACTCGGTCCAGTCGGCCGGACCCGCGGCGGTCCCGTCCGGGTAGACCGCCTCGATGGTCGCGAGCTGGTCCCCGTTGAACGCCACCGGGACGGCGAGCTCGGTCGTGGTCCCGGTCGCGTCCTCCGCGACCGGCGCGGTCGAGGACACGACATGGAGCTTCCACGGCACGCCCGCGGAGTACCGGACTTCGAGCACGGCCTGCTCGCCCAGCTCGTCGCCGCCGGCGAGCCCGCCGAGCAGTTCGGCGCTGAGGGTCAGGTCGTCACCGTCCAACGTGTAGTCGGTGCCTTCGGCGAGTTCGGTGTCGCCGTTCCACAGTCCGGCGAACTCGAGGCCGTTCGGGTTGAGCGCGACGGTCTGCGCGGCCGGGGCCTCGCCCGCCGGCACGTACACGAGGTCGGAGGCGGCGGTGCCGGAGCGGCCTTCCCACGCGCCCGAGACGTGCGCCCACAGGTCCGGGTCCTGCCAGGTGTGGGACTCGCGGTCGAAGTGCTGGCCGTTGTCCCACCACATGGTGGTCATGCCGACCTGGTCGGCGTAGTGGCCGAGGTACTCGAAGAACTTGAGCTTCTCGCCCTGCTCGATCACGCCGGTGTGCTTGTCGAAGCCGAGGAGGCCCCACTCGCCGAGGATGACCGGGACGCCCTGGTCGATGAAGGTGGCCTTGACGCGGTCGAAGGTCGCCTCGATGTCGCCGCGCACCTCGTCGTTGAACGTGGTGTAGCCGGCGATGTTGACGCTGAAGGGCCAGAACCCGTAGTAGTGCACGGTGGCGGCGATCATCGGGTCGTTCAGGGACGCGATGCTCGCGGCGGCCGCGTCGAGGCGGGCCTGGTCGCTGCTGGTGTGCAGGGTCGGGATCACGAGCAGCCGCTCGGCGTTGACGCCGCCGGAGCCGCGCACGATCTCGTGGAAGGACTCGTTGAGCTCGGCGAGCAGCGCGTCGCCCTCTTCCTCGCTCACGTCGGCGAACTGCGGTTCGTTGATGTTCTCGAACACGAGTTCCGGCGGCGCGTCCGCGAAGGCCGCGGCGATCTGGGTCCAGGCCGCGTTGTACCGCGCGAGCACGGCGTCGTGCTGCGTGGGCATCTGGTTGACCCACTGCCACGAGTCGTGGTGCACGTTGATGAGCACGTAGAAGCCGTCTTCGAGCGCGAGGTCGACGACCTCTTTGACGCGCGCCATGTACTCGGCGTCGATCGCGTAGTCGCCGTCCTCGGCCTGGTGGGCCGACCACGTGACGGGGATGCGGATGGAGTTGAAGCCCTGGGCCCGAACCGATTCGAGCAGTTCAGGGGTGATCCGCGGGTTGCCCCAGGCGGTCTCGTCCTCGCCGACGGCGTCGAGCGAGTTGCCGAGGTTCCAGCCGGGCTGCATGGCCGCGACGGTCTCCTCGGCGCTGAGCTGGGCGGCGTCGGCGCCGTCCGCCTGCGGGTCTTCGGGTTCGGCGAAGGCGGTCCTGACGGTGAGCGCGGCGGCTACCGCCGCCGCCACCGCAACCAGGGCTGCGATGAGCCTGATCGGTTTGCGTCGCAAGGGTGATCACTCTTTCTGTGCGCCGCGGGAGGGCATGCCGGGTCGGCCTCCCATGCTGGCGCGTCGGATGACGAATTTGCCGGGATGATCCCGTATTGCGGGGTCGAAACGCTCCGGCAATGATTCCAGGGCCATTCGTGCATGTCAACCTTTTGATCGCCCGAGGCAACAAAAAAACTCCCTGTCACGAGGGGTGTGACAGAGAGTGCTGGCGACGCTGGCTAGGCGGCCAGGGCCTTCAGGACCGAGTCGAGGAGCCCGGGGAAGCGTTCGTCGAGCGCTTCGCGCCGGATCTGGACGTAGCGGTTCCGTCCGTCCACTCTGGTGGAGGTGATCCCTGATTCGCGGAGCACGCGGAAGTGGTGGGACACCGTCGACTTGTGGATCGTGATGCCGTCGGTGACCCCGATGCAGTTCTCGTCCCCGGTGTTCTCGGCGAGCCGCTGGACCATCTCCAGCCGCACGGGGTCGGCGAGGGCGTGCAGGACCTCCGGCAGTCGGATGTCCGCCACCGCAGGGTGAGGCAGCTCACGCATGGTCGTCACCTGGCCTTTCCTTCCGCCCCATGATATCCCTCAGTCGGATTGTTGCGCAACTATCGAACCATCACATAGTTTGATGTTTGCCAAACAATCAAACTGAAAGGACGCCATGGACCGCCGACTCCTTCCCCTGGCCGCCTCCGCGTTCGCCATCGGCACTGACGCCTTCGTCATCGCCGGACTCCTACCCGAGGTCGGCGCCGACCTCGACATCACCACCGCCGCCGCCGGGCAGCTCATCACCGTCTTCTCCCTCACCTACGCCCTCGCCGCGCCGGTGATCGGCACCCTGACCTCCTCCTTCGATCGGCGCAAGGTCATCCTGTTCGGGCTCGCGGTCTTCGTCGCCGGGAACGTCGTCACCGCGGTGGCGGACTCCTTCGCGCTGGCCCTCGTAGCCCGTGTCGTCACCGGTCTCGGCGCGGCCACCGCCTCCCCGCAGGGCACGGCGATCGCCGCCGCGATCGCCCCTCCGGAGCGGCGCGGCCGCTACCTCGCCGTCGTCACCGGCGGCCTCACCGTCGCGAGCGTGCTCGGCGTGCCGCTCGGCACGCTCATCGGCGCGGCGGACTGGAGGTTGACACTGTGGACGGTGGCCGGGCTCGGTGTCCTGGCCGCGATCGGGATCGCGGTCTGGCTCCCGCCGACGTCCGCGCCGGCGATCAGCCTCGCCGCGCGCCTGGCACCGCTGCGCGACCGGACCGCACTGGGCATCCTCGCCACCACTGCGCTCGTCCTGGCCGCCGGATACACCTTCAACACGTACGTGGGCGCGATTCTGGAGGAGGCCACCGGCGGTTCCGAGGCGCTGCTGACCGTGGTGCTCTTCGCTTCCGGGGTCGGGGCGCTGGTCGGGAACCTCCTGGCCGGGCGCCTCGTCGACCGGCTCGGGCCCGAACGGCTGCTGCTCGCCGCGCAGATCGCCACCACGGTCCTGCTGGTGGCCACGCCGCTCGCCGTCCACAGTCTGGCCGTGGCGATCCCCTTCTCGGCGGTCTTCGGGGCCGTCGGCTGGATGATGATCGTGCCGCAGCAGCACCGGCTCGTCACCCGCTTCCCCGAGGCGGTCTCGGTACTGATCGGCCTGAACGCCTCGGCGCTGTACGGCGGCGTGGCGCTCGGCGGCTTCATCGGCGGGGCGGCGCTCAACTGGGTCCCGGTCACCGGCCTCGGCCTCGTGGGGGCCGTGATCAGCCTGGCCGGGATCGTCGTCACGGCGGCGATGATCCGCGCGCCGAAGCCCGTGCCGAGTCCGGCGGCCGTCTGAGGCCCGGTGGCAGATCACACGGGACGATGGCCGTGTGCAGGCAGTATGCTTGCTGGATGGAGGAGTACGCGGGTGAGCCGATGGGCATGGGCACCGCTCTGGTGCGCACCGCGTTCCTGGTGGACGCGGTGTACGCGGACTCGGTCCGCGAGTTCGACCTCACCGTCCCGCAGGCGCAGCTGCTGTGCGTCCTCATCGCCAGGCCGTACGGCATGTTCGAGCTCGCGAAGACCCTGGGTCTCGCCAAGTCGAGCATCTCGGGGCTCGTGGACCGCTCGGAGAAGCGGGGCCTGGTGCGCCGCGAGGCCGATCCGGGGGACGGCCGGGCGTTCCGGGTCGCGCTCACGGACAAGGGCGCGCAGCTGGCCGAGCAGTTCCACGAGGAGACCACGAAGCGGGTGGCCGAGCTGCCGCTGGGGCTGAGCGCCGCCGAGCAGGAAGTCCTGGTCGGCCTGCTCACCCGGGTGATCGCGGACAACCACGTGCCGGCGGTCTTCACCGACTCGGGCTGCCCGTCCGCGAAGTGCTAAGGCCCGCAAACGTTCCGGAGACAGCGAAGCCCCCGCCGTCGGCTGACGGCGGGGGCCTTCCCGTTCCGGTGACGATCAGGCGGAACGGGGAGCCTGGTCAGGCCGAGGCGAGTCGGAACGCCTGGTCGAAGTAGCCGGTCATGAGGTCGCGGCCCTTCCATTCGATGACGGACTCGAGCGGCAGCTGCACGGGGCCGTTCTCGGAGGGCATCTGGCCGACGCCGAGCTCGGGGCCGAGCGGGACGATCGCGACGCGCACGGGGGAGGGCTCGTACACCGATGCCGGGGTCTCGCCGTTGATCTGCGCGATGATGTTGGCGGCCACCACTTCCGCGTGCTTGCCGGCGGAGGAGGCCCGCTTCTCCTCGTTGACGTTCGTGACGTCGCCGATGGCGTACACGTGCCCGTGTCCCTCCACATTGAGCGTGGAGGTGACGGGCACCTGCCCGCGCCGGTTGAGCGGCGCGAGGCCGTCCTCCAGGTACCCGGTGTTGGTGCTGACCCCGAAGGCGCGGAACCAGATGTCGGCCTCGATCGGCTCGCCGTCCACAGTGGTGGAGACGGTGCCGGCGCGGCCGGGCTCGACCGCCGGCTCGTCGTCGAGGGTGACGCCGAGGCGCACTTTGACGCCGAGCTTCTCGAGCTGCGCATGGAGTTCGGTGCGCAGTTCCGGCTCGTAGCCGGGCATCAGCTCTTCGGACGGGTCCACAATGGTGACGTGCTTCTCGGGCCAGACGGCCTTGATCTCGCCGGCCAGTTCCAGGCCCACCGGTCCGGCCCCGGCGATGAGCACGCGCTCGGCCCCGGCCAGTTCGGCGTGGGTCTCCTTGAAGTGCGCCAAGGCTTCCGCGGTGGAGTCGGTGCGGGTCTTGGCCGGGTACGGGTAGCCCGAGCCGGTGGCCAGCACGATGTAGTCGGCCGCGACGCGCTCGCCGGAGGCGAGGGTGACGCCCTTGGCGTCCACGCCCGCCGCGTACTCGCGGATCTGCTTGCCGCGCTTGATGAACCCGTCGTACGGGTAGAACATGCGCTCGGCCCACTGCTCGGGCTGCGTCAGCGCCCGGAGCGATCCGGCGGCGTGGACGAACGCGTCCTTCGGCTCGATCAGGACCACGTCGGCGTGCTCGTCCAGCGCCTTGGCGAGGGCGGCCCCGCCGTACCCGCCGCCGACGATCGCCACGGTCTTCCCCTGCTGCGTCATGTCGTTCCCTCTCCGAAAAACTAGTTCGTTATACGAACCATAATAGTTCGCACTACGAACTACAAGGGGCGCGGCCGACCGATCCCGTGACGCCCCTCACCCGTGAGACCGCATTCGCGACCGCATAAGTCCTGCTATGGACGCAGGATCCTCGCCGAAGCCTTAAAATCTGAGGTTGGCTCAGCCGGTGGTCGGAACGCCGATCCGCCCGGTCCGGGCCGCGTCATAGCGTCGGTACGAGCAGCTTCGGAGGCGCATTCCTTGAACGCCTCGCTTCGCCGCCTCGCCATGACGATGCCCGCCGCCGCGGCCGTACTGGTCCTGGCGGTCGTCGGCGGACCGGTCTCGCCCCGGATCGAAACGTCCTGGCGGAACGCCACCGCGACCGCGGGCGGCGGGGACTACGAATGCACCGTCGCCGACCCCGGTGCGCTGCGCTCGGCCGTCTTCGGCACCTCCGGCTGGGACGAGGCCCAGATCGACAACGCCACCGCCGTCTATCTCGCCGCCGCCGAACGCGGGCTCGGCGACCAGGCGGCGATCATCGGTCTCATCACCGCCTACCAGGAATCGCGGCTGTTCAACTACGCGAACTTCAACGTCGAGGAGAGCCTCGAGCTCGACCACGACAAGATCGGCGACGACCACCGTGATGTCGGGATCTTCCAGCGGTCGCCGAGTTCGGGCTGGGGTTCGGTCAGTGACCTGATGGATCCTGAACGTGCCGCTCGCGCGTTCTATGACGAACTCGTCGCCGTCGACGGCTGGGAGCGCATGACGCCCGTCGAGGCCGCTCGGGCCGTGCCGGGCTCGGCAACCAGGGACGCCTACCCCCGATGGGAGGGCTACGCGGAGAGCGCCGTCGGCCAGTTCACCGACCACACCCGCTGCATTCCGGTCGGCGACGAATGGGCCTGGACCCACCCGGTTCCCGACGGGGTCTTCTGGGGCGGCTTCAGGACCGCCGACCGGCCCGGTCACGACGGCGTGGACATCGGCGCCGAGGACGGCGGTAAGGGCGCCGAGATCGTCGCCGCCAGCGCCGGCGTGGTCGCGCGCGTCCGGTGCGATGCCCAACTGGGCGAGCGGGACTACTCGTGCGATGTCGACGGCGCGGCGGAGGTGTCGGGCTGCGGCTGGTACGTGGATATCGAGCATCCGGACAATGCGGTGACCCGCTACTGCCACATGATGAGCCGGCCGCTGGTGGCCGTGGGCGACGTGGTGTTGCCCGGAGAGGTCATCGGGTACCTCGGCAGTTCAGGGAACTCCGGCGCCCCGCATCTGCATTTCGAGACACATGTCGGCAGCCCGCCCGCCACCTCGGCGAACGCGGTGTCGCCGGTCGAATTCATGGCCGAGCGAGGCGTGAGCATCGAGTAGCGGCCGCCCGCCGTCGCCGGGGTGTCGTACTTCCGGCCGCGGCGGATCACCACGATCACGCTGCCAGCCGCGTTCGGGCGAGGGGCGTTCTCGGTCGGCCGTCCGTCTACGGATCTTGCGTATCCGCCGGTCGGTGCTCTATCGGGCCAGCGGATGCGGTCGGGCGGCGAACGCCGTTGAGCCATGGTGGGAAAACCCCGGCCGGCATCCTCGAATCCAACGCTCCCGGTCGCGCTTCCGCTGCGGCCCAGACTCATCGGACCGCGCTCAGGTGACACAACGGAAAAACTTCGCTACCTTCCTTCCATGAGCGCCGCCACCCATGCCTCGGACGACCTGCCCGGCAACCCGCTCCGGGAACTCCACCTCGATCAGCTCCGCCGGCGCACCAGCGCCAAATGGCGGACCCACCCCGCCGACGTGCTGCCCCTCTGGGTCGCCGAGATGGACGTCCCCCTCGCCGCACCGATCACCAAGGCCGTCACCGACGCCCTGGCCGCCGGCGACACCGGCTACCCCGCCGGGACCGCCTACGCAGAGTCCTTCGCCGAGTTCGCCGCCGCCCGCTGGGACTGGGAGGACCTCACCCCCGCTCGCATCAGGCCCGTCCCCGACGTCATGCTCGGCGTCGTCGAAATGCTCGACCTCGTCACCGCCCCCGGCGACGCCGTCATCGTCAACAGCCCCGTCTACACGCCCTTCTACGACTTCTGCGCCTTCAACGGCCGCAAGGTCATCGAAGCCCCGCTGGGCCCCGACCACCGCATCGACTTCGCCGCCCTCGCCGAAGCCTGCGAACTCGCCCTCGGCCGCGGACGACGCGCCGCCTACCTCCTCTGCAGTCCTCATAACCCGACTGGCACTGTCCACAGTGCTGCCGAGCTCGCGCGCGTCGCCCGAGTCGCCGCCAGCTACGGCGTCCGCGTCATCGCCGACGAGGCCCACGCGCCTCTGTGCGATCCCGGCACCGCCTTCACTCCGTACCTCACCGTCCCGGGCGGCGAGAACGGCCTCGCCCTCACCTCCGCCGCCAAGGCCTGGAACCTCCCGGGCCTGCGTGCCGCCCTCGCGATCGCCGGACCTGACGCCGCCGTCGAACTCGCCCGCATGCCCGAGCAGATGAGCGGCAGCACCAGCCACCTCGGCGCCATCGCCCAGACCGCCGCCTTCCGCGAAGGCGGCGCCTGGCTCGACGCCCTCCTCGCCGGGCTCGCCGAGAACCGCAAGATCCTCGCCGACGAGCTTGGAACCCAACTGCCGCAAGTGGTCTACCGGCCCCAGCCCGGCACCTACCTCGCCTGGCTCGACTGCCGCCCCCTGGGCCTCGGCGACGACCCCGCCGCGCACTTCCTCGAACACGGCCGCGTCGCCCTCAACGCCGGCCACCGCTTCGGCACCGGCGGCGCAGGCCACGTGCGCCTCAACTACGCCACCTCGCCCGAGATCCTGACCGAGGCCGTCTCCCGCATGGCCGCCTCCCTGCAGAGTTGACAGGTACCTGTCAAACGACGTAGCCTCGGGGACGTGCAGCTCACGCCCCGCGGCCTCGCCGTGTCCGAACTCGCCATCGCGGTCTTCCGCGCCAACGGCGCCCTGATGGCCGCGGGTGACGCTCTCACTCGCCCGGCAGGACTCACCAGCGCCCGCTGGCAGGTCCTCGGCGTCATCGACCACGCCCCGGCCACCGTCGCGGACATCGCCCGCACGATGGGACTGCGCCGCCAGAGCGTGCAGCAGACCGCCGACGCACTGGTCGCCGACGGGCTTGCGCTTCTTGCGGAGAATCCGCGCCATCGGCGGGCGAAGCTCCTGGAACCGACCGGGGAAGGGCGCACTGCTCTGGCGGAAGTCGAACGCGCCCACGCCGAGTGGGCCGACGCGCTGGCGGCGCAGCTGCAGCCGTCCCAGATCGAGGCCGCCACGGCCGCCCTGCGCGCGCTCACCGACGCGCTCGAACCGGAAGGAAGCCGATGACCGGCGCGTTCACCATCCCCTTGCTGCCGTGCAACTCCATCGACGAGACGAGCGAGTTCTACCGGATGCTCGGCTTCACCATGACCCACCACCAGACCCGCCCGAACCCCTACATCGTGATGGCCCGCGACGACTGGCAGCTCCACTTCTTCGGCGTCGACGGCCTCGATCCTGAAGCCACGTACGGGACCTGCCTGGTCTTCGTGCCGGACACGGGGGTGCTCTGGGACGAATTCGCAGCCGGGATGCGGGAAGCACACGGCAAGGTGCTCGTCTCCGGGATACCGCGGGTCACGCGCCCGCGCAAGCGCGCGAACACCGGGAACCGGGCCGGGTTCTCGCTGACCGACCCGAGCGGGAACGTCATCCGGTTCTTCCCGCAAGCGGAGGATTCCGAGGAATCCGAAGCGCCGCAGAGCAAGCTGGGCAAGACGCTTGAGAGGGCGATCGTCTTCGGGGAGGCCAAGGGGGACACGGCGCAGGCGATCAAGCTGCTCGATTCGACCCTGGCGCGGAGTGGCGGGGAGGCTCCCAAGTCGGAGCTCATTGACGCACTGGTCTATCGGGCTGAGCTCGCACTGCGGGAGGGGGACGGCGACAAGGCTGCCGAGGTGTTGCAGCGGGTCGAGGGGACCGCGCTTTCGGACGCTGAACGAAAGGCGGCTGCGGGCGCGCTGGCGACCGCCGAGGATCTGGCGAAGCAGCTCTGAGGCAGGATGATCCTCGGGCCGACTTGAAGGAGCCGATTCATGCCGATCCGGGGCGTGCTGTTCGACATCGACGAAACCCTGTTCGACGCCTCCGGCGCGCAGGGAGTCGCCCTCGCCGCGCACCTGCGGGCGGAAGGACTCCTCGAGCGTTTCGCGAATGTGGATGCGGCAGTTGAGCTCTGGCAGGAAGTGCTCGACGCCGAGTACGAACGGTTCCTCGCCGGGGAACTCACCTTCGTCGAGCAGCGCCGGGCGCGGGCGAGGAGCTTCATGGCCCGCGTGGGGGACTCGACCCCGATGTCCGATGAGGACGCGACGGCTTGGTTCGGCCGCTTCCAGTCCCATCGCCATGCACTCCGGGTGGCGTTCCCGGACGCCGATCCTGTGCTCGGCAGGCTCAAGCCTGCATTCCGGTTGGGCGTCGTCTCCAATTCCGAGCTCGAACATCAGCGGGCGAAGCTGGAGCAGATCGGTCTGCTGCACTACTTCGGCGACGCGATGGTCTGTTCACAGCAGCACGGCGAGCCGAAGCCGGCGGCGAGCATCTTCCATGCCGGGTGCGCAGTCATCGGTCTGGAGCCGGGTGAGGTGGCCTACGTCGGGGACAACTATCTGCTCGATGGCTTGGGCGCCAAGGAAGCCGGACTCGCGGCGTTCTGGCTCGACCGGGCTCGCACTGGGAAGGCCGTCGATCCCGGAGTTCGCGTGATCCATTCGCTTGACGAACTCCCGGGAGCGCTCGGCGAGTGCCACCGCCCTGCGCCCGCTTCGGTGCCACCGGGATCAGCTGCTCAGTGATCTCCCACAGCCCTGCTGACACCGAGCGTGATGACCGGAGAAGGCCAGTGCCGCTGCGAGTCCGTCGGTGCGACGGTGACTTTGACCCACGCGGAAACCGCCGCCGGTCCTTAGGCTCACGGCATGGCCGCCACACCTCCTCTCCCGCCGCTGCCCCGGAGCTGCGCATGAAGTTCTTCCCGCTCTCGCGCGTGCGACTGCTGGAGAGCCCGTTCTCGCGGGCGGTGCGCACGGATCTCGATTACGTCCTGTCCTGGGAGCCCGACCGCCTGCTTGCGCCGTTCCTGCGCGAAGCCGGCCTCGAGCCCCGCGCCGAGAACTACGGCAGCTGGGAGAGCACCGCCCTGGCCGGGCACATCGGCGGCCACTGCCTCTCTGCGCTCGCACTCCTCGCAGCCGCCACCGGTGGGGCGGAGCCGCGCCGACGCCTCGACTACATGGTCGCCGAACTCGCCCGAGCCCAGACCCATTGCGGCACTGGCTATCTCGGCGGCGTCCCCGGGGGCGTGGCCCTGTTCGAGGATCTGCGCGGCGGCGGCGTCGAGGCGGCGCGCGAGCTCGGCCGCCACTGGGCGCCCTGGTACAGCGTGCACAAGGCCTTCGCCGGCCTGATCGACGCGCACCGCCTCCTCGGCCACGAGCAGGCGCTCGACGTGGTCGTCCGCCTCGCCGACTGGTGGCTGGACATCGCGGCGGGAATCGACGACGAGGCCTTCGAGGCGATGCTCGGCACCGAGTTCGGCGGCATGAACGAGGCCTTCGCCGATCTGGCCGCCGTCACCGGGCGCCGCGCCTACGCGGACATGGCCATGCGGTTCTCCCACCGTGTGATCCTGGACCCGCTGCTGAAAGGCCGCGACGAGCTGACGGGGCAGCACGCCAACACGCAGATCCCCAAAGCCGTCGGATACGCGGCAGCGGCCGCCGTCCGCGGCGACGGGGAACTGCTCGCCGCCGCCCAGTGCTTCTGGCGCGCAGTCGTGGAGCACCGCACGGTCGCCAACGGCGGCAACAGCGTCCGCGAGCACTTCCACGCCCGCGACGACTTCGCGCCGATGATCGAGGACCGCACGGGCCCCGAGACCTGCAACACCTACAACATGCTCAAGCTGACGAAGGCGCTCGCCGAGGCCGCCTTCGATCCGTCGCAACTGGACTACGCGGAGCGCGCGGTCTACAACCACCAGTTGGCATCGCAGCATCCCGAGCACGGCGGCCTGGTCTACCACACCTCCATGCGGCCGCGCCACTACCGCGTCTACTCCCAGCCGGAGCGCAATATGTGGTGCTGCGTGGGCACCGGCATCGAGATGCAGGCGAAGTACGGCGAGTTCGTCTTCGGCGAGCACGACGGCGCCCTCGCGGTCAACCTGTACACCCCCGCCGTCCTCGACGCGCCCGAGTTCGGCGGCCGCTTCCGTCTGGAGACCGGCTTCCCCGCCGACGACCCTCACGTCAGCCTCACCCTGGACATTGACGAGCCGCGCACCTTCCCGCTGCGGCTGCGCGTGCCTGTTGGATGCGACGGCCCGGCTGGCCTCGCGGTCAACGGCCGGTCGGTCGAGGGAGAACCCGCTCCGGGCGCGGTCGTGCTCGAACGGGAATGGCGGCCCGGGGATGCGGTCACTTTCCTTCTCCCGCTGCGACTTCGGGCCGAGCGACTGCCTGACGGCTCTCCGTGGCAGGCATACTTCGCCGGTCCCGTCCTGCTCGCTTCCCGGGAGGGCACGGCACACCTCGCGGGATTGCGCGCAGACGAAGCGGACTGGTCGCAGATCGCTCACGGGGCCCTGGTCGGTTTCGCCGACCTCCCGATCATCACGGACACGGCCGCTGAGGACGTCCTCAGCCGCGAGGCGCCGCTGCGCTACCGCCTCCGATTCGCCGATCCCGCAAGCGAAGCCGAGCTCGTGCCGTTCTACGAGGTGCACGACAGCCGCTACACCCTCTACTGGCCCGTCGCCGCACCCGACGAGGTGGCCCGGCGCCGCACTGCGCTGGTCGAGGCCGACCGCGGGTCTCTCGCCCTCGACGCCGCGACCCTCGACACGGTCGTCTTCGGCGAACAGCAGTCCGAGACCGACCACGGCTTCCGCGGCGAAGCGGCCGTCGTCGCTGTCGACGCCCAGGGCCGCCGTGCCCGCACCACGGCTGCCCGCATGTCGGTCGTGCTCAACGACCCGGAAGGGGCCGGGCGCGTGTTGCGCATCGGTTTCCGCCACGCGGGAGGGTCCACCGGGGTCACCGTGCGCTTCAACGGCATACGCATCGCCGAGGAGGCCTGGGACGACCGACACGGCGACACCGAACTCGACTACGCCCTGCCGCAGTCGCTCCCCGCCTGCACGCTCGAGTTCGCCGCGCCGGACGGCAAGGCCACACCCGGCATCACCACTGTGCGCCTCCTCCGCTGAGAGGCACTGGACCGGGGGTTTGAACGCCGTTCGCGGTCGCCTTCAGCCCGGCGCCGGGCGCGGCGAGGAGCGACGACTCGTCGAGCGGTTTCGGGCACCGCGACACGATCTCATGCCTTTTTTGGAGGGGGGTGTGGGAACGCCAGCGGATTGTCTGCGGAGTGTGTGCGTGGGTTGCGGTTCAGGCGGGCGGCGACGAAGAGGTGAGTTGATGGGTGCGGTCGCTGGCGGGGTGCGGGTTTGTTTTGGGGTGGGCGACACTCCCGGCCGCGGGGGCCGGTGTTGGCTGTTCCCTTGGGGTGCAGGGGGTTTGGGGCGAAACGTGAGGGTCTTGTACCCCTGTGGGTGATGACAGTGTGGGGTGGTGCGAGGGATGATTGATGTACGCACAGGGATACGGAAAACGTACAGGTGGCGAGTAGGTGCAAGCAGACTACGCCAAGCCTCTGGCCGAAACCCAAACCAGACGCTTTTCCGAAACCACTGCCTTGACGAAACAGTGGTTTCAGTCCCCTTGGTGCTATCGGGATCCGCAGCGGACCACGGCCTCTTCAAAGGAGGGCGTGCTGGGTGGGAGATCGCCGGTCGGGATCACCTCGACCGGAGGCAGTGTCCGGAACGAGGCACACGAAGACGTCTGGTGTGACCGCGAGGCCTGCAAGGCCTGAGCGAGGTCTCTGAGGCCTGCACGGGAGACCAGACGAGCACGGACCCGCCCACCAGCCAGGCCCGCGCACCCCGAACACACAGGCATGGCCTGTCCGACCGACATCTCCACGCGCGAGCGTGCTCGGTCAGACCGCTGCATCGCCACGACGCCGGCATCGTCTGGGCTGCGGCGATGCGCTGAGGAGGTAAGGGCCTCCAAGACAGGCGCTCGCTCGGTAAGGACGGGAGTGTGCCCGGACTGATGTGGCAGGCCAGGAATCTGGCCGGGTTGCCGCAGAAGCAGAAGCAGAAGCAGAAGCAGAAGCAGAAGCAGACGGCGGTGTGTCTGGGTTGGAGTTAGTAAGGCCGGGAAGTGGAAAGGTGCTTCCCGGGTGAGGCGCCAGACGCAAGATCGAGAGCGAAGCTGAGGAAGGAGGCGGCAGGACATGACGACGCTCGACCCTGGGGTGTGCGAGCCGCACCTGTGGCGCTCTGGCGTTGCCCGCTCGATAGCGGAACCGAGCCTTCGGGCCCCGGTGGCGGGGCGGCGGAGCTTCTATGCCTGCTTGTTGCTGATCGGGTGACGGCTGGCTGTGGAGCCTTGTGCGGCTATCGGGTTGGTAGGCCTGCGAGGCGGCAGAGGACTTCGAAGCCGTCTTCGGTGCCCGGCCAGTGGGCGCGGACTGCTTCGATGCCTGCGCGGCGGACTACTGACCGCAGTACGAGGGCGACGATGATCGCGTCGTCGGCGTAGCCGAGGACCGGGATGAAGTCCGGGACTAGGTCGAAGGGGAGCGCCAGATAGGCGAAGAGCAGGACCAGGCGGACGCGGACGCCGCGTGGCAGGTCCGGGTCGGCTGTGAGGCGCTTCAGGAGCCGGAGGAGGTCCGGGAGGAGGCGCAGTGCTTCGCGCAGGAGCGGGCCGCGTGGGCCGGCGATTGCGAGGGCGATGATCAGAGCGAGCCAGAGCAGCACCAGGCCCCCGGCGATCGCCAGTAGGAGGTCGAGCCACCACCAGTCGGTCATCGGACGCTCCCAAGGGCGGCCGGGCCGCCTCGCCGTCGAAGTGTCATCGGATGCGACTCTAGGTCGACGGCGAGGCGCGTGTTCACGGGTGGGGGCGGTGTGTCACCTGGTGGGCGGGCCGCCACATCGGGTAGAGCGGCGGGCCGCCCTCGCCGATGCGGAAGGGTTCGCCGTGACGCTGGTATCCAAGGGACGCATAGAGGTTCGCGGTCTGCAACGAGACTGCTTCCAGGTATGCGGGGGTCCCGGTGGCGTCGAGGCGTTCGTGGTGTCGACGGAGCATCGCGCTGGCGAGGCCGCGTCCGCGGGCATCTTCGCGGACCCCGACGAGGGCCACATAGTTGTGCGGTTCGGCCGGGTGATGCTCGTCCATGATGCGGTCGAGCTCGGCGAACGCCTCGTAGTGCTTCCCGCAGGCCTCGCGGAGGCGCTCGTCGTAGCCGGGGATCGGCGGTTCGTCTTTCGTCCGGTCGAACCAGACGACCGCGCCGTCGAGGCCTTCGGTGATGACGCCGCCGTGGGCGAGGGCGTGCTCGACGAGGATCGTGAACTGGCCCGCGACGGCCGCGACGCGTTCCTCCGGGTCGTCGATGAGCCAGACCGCGGTCGGCACGTCCCGGAACGCCTCGCCGAGCAGGCCCGCCACGTGATCGGCGCTAGACACCGGCGACCTCCGCCGGTTCGGCCTTGGCTGTAATGAGCGCGGCCTTCGCGCCGTGGCCGATGCCCGCGTACACCTGCGGGCGGGCCGATTTGAGGAACGCGCCCCAGCCCGCGCCGAGGATCGCCAGGCCCGCGAAGAGGATCGGTACGAGCACGGGCAGCGTTGATCCCTTCTCGACACCCAGGAGGGTGTGGAAGTGCAGGATCGACAGGTACAGCACCCACAGGAGTGCGATGACCGAGAGGATCGGGGCGATCCTGCTGGCCCACAGGGATTCTCCGCGCCGGTCGCGGGCGAAGTACACGACCACGGCGACCGCGCACGTGGCGATCAGGGCGAGCAGGCCGATCCCCGCCGACGTGCTCATGTAGTAGAACAGGTGCACGCGCGGGTCGAGGCCCAGGGCCGCCCAGGCGATGATGACCGCGCCGCTGACGGCGGTCTGGGTGAGCGAGGCGGCCACGGGGGCGGAGGTGCGCGGGGAGGTGCGGCCCAGCCACGCGGGTGCGACGTGCTCGCGGCCGAGCGCGAACAGGTAGCGCGCGGTCGTGTTGTGGAAGCTCAAGGCGGCGGCGGTGACCGAGGTCAGCAGCATCACCTCGCCGATGATCGCCCACGGGGCGCCGAGCTGGTCGCCGGCGAGGGTGAACATGAGCGAGGGGTCCGCGATCGCGGCATCCACGACGCCGTCCGCGCCGACGGCGGCGATGATCGACCACGACGAGGCGATGTAGATGAACGCGAGGATGCCGACGGTGGCGAGGGTGGCCCGTGCAACCGTGCGCCGCCGGTCCTTCGCCTCCTCGCCGTAGACGGTGGGCGACTCGAACCCGATGAAGCCGGTGACCGCCAGCGCCAGCATGGCCCCGGCCGCCTCGCCGCCGAGCGTGGACGGCGACATCGCCGCGAGCGGGACGCCGTCGGCGGCGTTGGCGAAGTTCGAGGCGCTGAACAGCAGGATCACGGCGATCTCGATGGTGAGGAGGATCGCGAGCACCTTCGCGTTGATGTCGACCGCGCGCGTGCCCAGAAGTCCGATGAGGAGCCACGCGGCGAGTGCGCAAACCCACCAGGGCCAGTCGATGCCCATGCGCGCCAGGACACTCTGCGCCGTGAGCCCGAGCAGCCCGTACAGGCTGATCTGCATTGCGCAGTACGAGGTCGCCGCGACCCAGGCGGCTGCCACCCCGGGGATGCGGCCGATGCCGCGCGCGATGAACGCGTAGAACGCGCCCGCGTTCGTGATGTGGCGCGACATCGTCGTGTAGCCGACGCTGAAGAGCCATAGGCACACCGCGATGATCAGGTACCCGAGCGGGATGCCGATCTGGCCTGCCAGCGCGAACATGACGACGACGCCGCCCGCGATCACCGTCAGCGGCGTCGCGGCGGTCAGGGAGAAGTGGAGGAGGCTGAGGGTGCCGAGCTTGTCGCGGGCCAGGACGGCTTGCACCGCACTGGGAGGCGAGGACGGAGTGAACATGCGGGCGGTGACTCCTTCTTCGGGTGGCGGGGGAGGTGTCAGCGGCCGCCGGTGATGGCGATGTCCGCCACCGCGGCCGCCAGGTGCGCCAGGACGGCGCGCAGCGCGGCGGGGAGGGCCTGCCGGCGCTTTCCGGCGTACACGCGTGCGCCGGAGGGCAACTGGTTGTAGAGGGGCTTGGAGAGTCCGACGGCATCGGTGAGCGCCAGCAGGAACGCGTCCTCGATCGAGAGGTTCGGCTCCGCAAGGGACAGATGGCGGCGCAGCCGCGAGAACGCGGCGTTGGCGATGAGCGGGTCGCTCGGCTCGTAGCCGATCTCCACGCGCTGGCGCCACCGCGACCGGTATTCGCGGCGGACCATGAGGCCGACCATGGCCATGTGGTCGGCGGTCTTGGTGTACACGTCTGCGGCCGAGAGGAAGTCGAGCCAGTCGCGGACGCTGAGGCTGGTGCGCTCGGCGCGGACGTGCTCGATGAGCCACAGCGCCAGGGAGTCCGCCGGCGGCCGGTACCGCTCGCCGTTGCCTCCGTAGTCCATGCACACGAGGTCGACGCCCTTGTCGGCCCAGACGATGAGTTGCTGGGAGAGGACGAGTTCGGCCAGGAGCGCGGATCCGACGCCGAGCCCGGTCACGCGTGGGCCGGTGGCGGGCTTGTAGGCGTCGTCGAGCGAGGTGATCAGGAGGGCGTCGTAGACCAGACGAGGCGAGGGCACGTCGGGCACCTGGAGTGGTCCTTCCTATTCAGGGTGATTCATGCGATCACCTTACCGGTGCCGATCAGCCGTTCGTATTGGGCATTACCGACAGTTTCTGACAAGAAACCGCAATATTCGTGGAAGCGTGCCCGCGAGGTGAACGGGGGTGGTACCGCTGCCTGTACCGGGCCGTTCCCGCCTGCTCGTCTCTTCCGCCGAATCCGCGCTTTCGCATTGCGCCGCAGGTGAAACCGGTTTTAACCTCGGCGCATGCACACCCGAATCCTCACTGCCGTCGGCCTTTCGCTCGCCCTCGCCGCCGCTCCGGCGGCCGCGGCTGCGTCGCCGCCCGGTCTCGACACCGACCTTCTGGAGTCCAAATTGGAGGCATTCGCCGCCGCGGCCGACCATTCGGTGGTCGCCGAAGTCCGGGACGGCGACGACGAATGGTCCGCCGCGATCGGCCCGCGCAGCCTCGAACCCGGTGCGGAGGACGCGAAACCGACCGACAGGGTCCGCATCGGCAGTATCACCAAGTCGATGACCGCGACAATCCTGCTGCAGCTCCAGGAGGAGGGCGCCCTCGACCTGGACGACCCGATCGGCGCCTACCTGCCCGGCGTCCTGCCCTATGAGGGCGAGGACGAGCCCACGGTCCGCGAGCTCATGGGCCACCGCGGCGGCGTGCCCGACTACCTCGGCCGCATCTACCGGTCGCTCCTCGAGGACGACGACCTCGCCGACTTCTACGCGAACTACCGGACTCATTACCGCTCAAGCGAACTCATCGCCATCGGCGCCGCGGGCGAGCGGCCGACCGGCTTCGCCTACTCCAACACCGGATACACGGTCCTCGGGCTGCTCATCGAACAGCTCACCGGCGACGACCTCGGCGACGTGTTCGCGGACCGCGTGTTCGAGCCCGCCGGTCTCGACCGCACCTATTTCGGCCGCCCCGGCACCTCCGGCCTGCGCGGCCCGCACCTCGACCCGTACCTCACCACCGGCGATCCCGAAGCGCCCTATCTGGACACGTCGAAGCTCTCGTACAGCCAGCTCTGGGCCGGCGGGAACGTCGTCTCGACCATGGGCGACCTCAACGACTTCTACCGGGCCCTGACCGACGGCACCCTCCTCGACCCCGGATCACTCGCCCAGGCGACGGCGTTCGAGGACGCCGGTCGCGGCTTCGACTACGGGCTCGGCCTCTTCGGCATCACGCCGGGCTGCGCCGCCGACCCCGACGCGGTCTTCCTGGGCCACAACGGGGACACCCTCGGGCACGAGGCGAACTCGTTCCACTCCCTCGACGGCGAACGGCAGTTCTCCGTCGCCTGGAACATCGTCGACCGGCACGACACCGCCGACCCCGACGCCCTCGAACAGGCCAGGAACGAACTCCTCCACGCCGGACTCTGCGGCGCCGAACGCGAGGCGCCGGCGGTGACCGCGACGCTCACTCCCGCACGCCCCGAACCGATCACGGCCTGAACCGAAAGGCGCCGAGCGCGGGACCGAACGGTGGTCCCGCGCCCGGCGCGTTCGCTCCCCAGAGAGCGTCCGGCGGGGGCTGGATGACGATCAGTGCGCGATGTCGCCGTAGATCAGGCCGCGGCCGTTCGTCGCGATGTACACGCGGCCGTACACCTCGGGGTCGCCGGTGATCGACTTCCCGGTCCAGCCCCACTGATGCGCGTCGTCGTTGATCCGCTGCCAGGTCCGGCCCTCGTCGGTCGAGCGCCAGATACCGCGCTGCCCGCCGGCCTTCGCGGAGGTGTAGATCGCGGGATAGCCGTAGCGGCTGCGCGCCTTGCCGAAGCCGACCGCGTCGGCCTCTTGGAAGTCCGGCACTCGGCGCCAGGTCCGGCCGCCGTCGGTGGAACGCCACATGCCGTACACCGCACCGGTTTTGCCGCCGGTCAACCACAGGTGCCCGCGCTTGCCGGGGACGGCCCGGAACTCCACCGGTCCCTCGGCGGGCAGGTTCGCCGCGCTCGTCGCGGTGAAGGACGAGCCGCCGTCGGCGCTCGCATAGAAGGCCCCTGCGGCGAAGGCGTACAGGCGGGCCGGGTCGACCCGGTCGGATCGCACGAGCGCCCCGGCCGGGAGGCCCTCGACCGGGGTCCAGGTCTGGCCGAGGTCGGTGCTGAGCACCGGGGCGGTCGAGCCGTTCCCGGGAGACCAGACGATGACCGCCCCGTCGGCGCTGACCGCGACGGTCCCGGCGTTCCCCCCGCCCGCGACGCCTTCGAGCCGGGTCGTGGTCAGCCAGGTCGCGCCCCGGTCGAGCGAGACGCCCACATGCCCGTCGACGTCGCCTTCGACATCGCCCGTGCCGACGATGACATCCGGGTCGAGTCCCGCGAAGTCCAAGGCGCGCCCCGACGTCCAGTTCGGATGGCGGATCATGGCGCCCGGTCGGTCGAGGTCGGTCTGGACGAACCCGGCGAGGTCGCCCATCGCCGAGACCAGGGTCCCGCCGAGCGCGGCGATGTCCTGCACCGCGGTCTCCTCGATGCCGTGGACGCGAACGCCCGCCTCGAACGGCTCCACCGGCAGCGCCACCTGCCGCCCGGCGGCGTCGTCCCAGCCCACCAGCGGGCCCTGCGCGTCCCAGGCGGTCAGGTCTTCAGTGCCCCAGATGGTCCCGCCGATCCACATGATCCGGTCGGAGTCGTGCGGGTCGATCGACACCGCGTCCATCATCCAGCCGTGCTTGATCGCATACGCCGGACCGTCATCGGCCTTGCCCCAGGTGAGCCATTCGTTTCCGGTGGGGTCCAAGGTGAACCGGTCGGTGCGCTGCGGCGGCCAGGAGTAGTCCTCGTCCCACACGTAGTCCCAGGCGGTCTGCCACGTCGCGCCGGAGTCGGTCGAGCGGAAGATGACCTCGTCGGGGTACCAGTGGTTCTCGGTCGCGGCCATGAGGGTCCCGGGGCGCCTGCGGTCGACCGTGAGTCCGCCGAAACCGGGGATGGTCCCGACGGGGTCGTAGGTCGGGGTGACGTCGGTCCACTCGCCGGTGGCCGGCGACAGGCGCTGGATCGAACCGCCTCTGCCGCTTGGGGGCGGGCCGTTGTAGGGGCCGGGGTTCCAGCTGGTGACGATGAACAGGTGCCCGTTCTCGTGGTCGAAGGCGGCCCGCTTGGGAATGGTGCGGTTGCCGTCGGCGCTGCCGAGCGCGGCGGCCGCGCCGGGGACGGGCTGCCAGGTCCGGCCGCGGTCGGTGGAGACGTACAGCGGGTCGTCCGGGTCGGCGACGCCGACGTAGATCCCGCCGGTCTGGTCGAACTCGATCCACACGACGCCTTGATTGTCGCCGTTGTAGGCGTCGCCGGGCGTGATGACGAAGTTCCCCGGGTTCGGGAACGCGGTGACCTCGGCCCAGTTGCGGCCGTGGTCGACCGAGCGCCACAGGCCGTTGCCGTTCGGAGCGCCGAGGTAGACGACGGCGTTGTCGGCGGGGTCGACGGCGAGGCGTTCGCCCATGCCGCGGCCGGGCATGTTGCCGCCCTGCTTGAACGGGAGCTCCGCCGCGCCCCAGGTCTCGCCGTAGTCGTCGGAATAGAGGACCGCGCCGTCGGTCGGGTCCCAGTCGTTCGTGTAGGTGCCGGCCGCCGCGTAGACGCGGTTCGGTTCGACGGGGTCGGTGGCGACCGAGACGATGCCGGTCCATCCCCAGCGGTCCCCGCCGATCCAGTCGAGGAGCGGCTTCCAGGTCTGGGTGGCCTCCTGCCAGCGGTAGAGGCCGCCGATGTCGGTGCGGGCGTAGATGAGGTCGGCCTCGGTCTCGTTGAAGACGATGCCGGGGACCCAGCCGCCGCCGTTCACGATCGCGTTGCGCCAGGTGTAGGCGTCTTCGCAGGTTCCGGAGGTCTTGGCTTGCGCCGCAGTGGGAACGGCCGCAGCTGCAACTGCGGCCGCGCCCAGCGAAGCGGCGAGAGTGCGTCGTCGCACCTGTGCTCCTAGGGGGCGGAGGGACGTTGAGGGTTCGGCCCGGAGGGCCGTCGGGGGGTTAGTTTGGAGACCCAACATAACAGGACTGGATGGCGCTTGCAAGAAGGCGGCGAAAAGTTTTCGACCCGTGGTCGGCGCTGCATGACATGTGACATGCGAGGTACCGCCGCGCCCCGGAGGCGCCCCTGCTTCCTCCGGCTGAGCCACTGGACATGGGAGCGCTGTTCCACTACAGTTCGAACCAGGTTGGGGCCCTAGTCGATCGCTCACCCCTCGAGGAGCCCGCCCCATGGGCGCACACCTGCCCGCAGTCTTCCGCCGTCCGGCCGTCCTGTGGACCGCCCTGGCCGCCGCGCTCGCCGCCGCCGTGATCACCGTGCTCGTGGTCGTGCCCGGCGCGGACGACGACGTGTCCTATCTCGACCTCGACGCCCCGGTCGCGGGCCGCGTCGCCGACCTCCTCGACCGCATGACGATCGAGGAGAAGGTGGGCCAGATGACGCAGGTCGCGGTGCCCGCCATCGAGGCCACCCCCTCGGACATCACCGAACTGGGCATCGGCTCGCTCCTCAACGGCGGTGCGGAGGCCATGCACGACACCCCCGAGGCGTGGGCCGAGATGATCGACGGCTTCCAAAGCGCTGCAACGGCATCGCGCCTGAAGATCCCGATGGTCTACGGCATCGACGCCGTCCACGGCAACGGCGCCCTCCCCGGGGCCGTGATCTTCCCGCACAACATCGGCCTCGGCGCCGCCCACGATCCCGACCTCGCGGCGCAGGCCGCGGCGATCACGGCCGCCGAGACCCGCGCGACGGGCGTGCACTGGACGTTCGCGCCGTGCGTGTGCGTGGCCCGCGACAGCCGCTGGGGCCGCACCTACGAGTCCTTCGGCGAGGACCCCGGCCTGGCCGTCGAGTACGCCGGGCCCGTCGTCCAGGGCTACCAGGGCGAGGACCTGGCCGCGAACACGAGCGTCCTCGCCACGGCGAAGCACTACGTGGGCGACGGCGGCACCGCCTTCGGCAGCTCCACCACCGACGACTACCTCCTCGACCAGGGCGTCACCACCCTCACGGAAGAAGAACTGCGCTCGATCCACTTGGCGCCGTTCAAAGCCGCCGTGGACGCGGGCGTCGGCTCGGTCATGGCCTCGTTCTCCTCGAACGACCTCGGCGGCGGCCCGCTGAAGTCCCACGCCGACTCGTACCTCATCAACGACGTCCTCAAGGGCGAGCTCGGGTTCGACGGCTTCGTCGTCTCGGACTGGCAGGGCGTCGACCAGGTGAGCGAGGACTACGCCGAAGCCGTGCGCACCTCGATCAACGCCGGGGTCGACATGGTGATGGTGCCGTTCGAGTACCGCCGCTTCATCGACACGCTCGTGGCCGAAGTGGACTCCGGCGGGGTGAGCGAGGAGCGCATCGACGACGCCGTCTCGCGCATCCTGACCCAGAAGTTCGCCCTCGGACTCTTCGAGCAGCCGTTCGCGGACACGACCGGCGCGGCCGACATCGGCTCGCCCGAGCACCGCCAGGTCGCCCGCGAGGCCGCCGCCGCCTCGCAGA
Source organism: Glycomyces lechevalierae (assembly GCF_027622945.1). Lineage (GTDB taxonomy): Bacteria > Actinomycetota > Actinomycetes > Mycobacteriales > Micromonosporaceae > Glycomyces > Glycomyces rutgersensis. Next base: position 70,630 of record NZ_JAPZVQ010000004.1, read on the forward strand.
CCCTGCTGCGCAACGAGAACGACCTGCTGCCGCTCGCCGCCGACGCGTCGGTCTACGTCGCCGGCTCCGGCGCCGACTCGCTCGGCCGCCAGCTGGGCGGCTGGACCGCGTCCTGGCAGGGCGGCGTGGAGGCCGTCACCGAGGGCACGAGCATCCTCGCCGGCATGCGGGAGGTCGCCCCGAACGCGGCGATCACCTTCAGCGAGAACGCGTCCGAGCCGATCGGCGGCGCCGATGTCGGGGTCGTCGTGGTCGCCGAGGACCCGTACGCCGAGGGCGTCGGCGACGCGGGCGCGGGGGCGCACGACATGGCGGTGTCCGAAGCGGACGCCGCCGCGATCGACACCGTCTGCGCCGCAGTGGACTGCGTCGTCATCGTCGTCTCGGGCCGCCCGATCGAGCTCACCTCGCACCTCGCCGAGGTCGACGCGCTGGTGGCCGCGTGGCTGCCCGGCAGCGAGGGCGCGGGCGTCGCGGACCCGCTGTTCGGGGCGGCGCCGTACGGCGGGCGACTGCCGGTGACCTGGCCGCGCGCGACGGACCAGGAGCCGATGAACGTCGGCGACCCGGCCTACGACCCGCTGTACCCCTTCGGGTTCGGCCTCGAGACCGCCTAGCCGCGGAGGCTCTCGGCGCGGTAGAGGTCGCGGAGGAGGCAGATCTCCGCGCCGTGGGCCATGACCTCGCGGTTGAGGTGGAGGACGAGGGCGGCCATCGAGAAGTCGGCGAACCAGGCGCCTTTGGGCCCGAGCGGGCGCTCGATCGCTTCGGCGTCGAGTGCGCGCACGCCCGCGCACCAGTGCCCGTAGGAGGACTCGAGCATGGCGATCGCGTCGGCGGCGGTCGCGGGCAGCGGGTCGGGCCACAGCCGCAGGTCCCACATGTGCGCGTCCTCAAGGCCCTCATGGGGTCCGAAGAACGAGCGGGCGCGCACGCCGAGCACGTCCCGCCCGATGTGGACCATCCGCCAGGCGATGGTGGTGACCGGCGGCGGCTCGGGGGCCGGCTCGGCCTCCTCCATCGCGAGCGCGCCGTCGGCGCCGGGCCGCAGGCTCCAGCAGCCGTCGACCGGCTCCCACAGGTACTCGTCGTCGGTCAGGCCCTCCAGGCGCGGCCGGAGGTGGGTGTCCCAGTAGAACTCGAGCTGCCCGAGGATCAACTCGGGCCATCGCACCGTCATGCCCCCGACCCTAGAGCAGCGGACCGACGAAGCGCCGCGCCTCGCGCGGGGACCATTGCACCGCAGGTTGAGACTTCTCGACCTCGGGTCGCGCGTGCACCCATGCAAAGGCTCAACTGAACCTTCAAGGATAGGTTTGAGGCCATGACTCAGGACATCCGCGATTTCGTCGACGACTCCCACGAGCTCCTGGCACTGGGCGAGCCCGATCATCGCGAGCCCGCGTTCGGGGCGATCCGCAACGAGCTGTTCGCGCAGCTCGTCGAGCGCGGCTTCCGCTCCTTCGCCCTCGAATCGGACCGGGTGGCCGCGTTCGCCGTGAACGACTACGTCCAGCACGGGATCGGCTCGCTCGATGCGGTGATGGCCCAAGGCTTCTCCCACGGCTTCGGCGCGTTCCCGGCGAACCTCGCGCTCGTCGCGTGGATGCGCGAGCACAACGCCGGCCGCGCCCCGGAGGACCGGCTCGCGTTCCACGGGATCGACGCGCCGTTCGAGTTCACCGCGGAGAGCCCCCGCCGGTACCTCGAGCACGCCGCGGACTACCTCGGGCTCGCGCTCGACATCCGGGCGCTCGCGGGCGAGGACGCGCGCTGGTCGGGCATGGAGGCGGTGACCGACCCGGCGAAGTCGCCGGGCGGCACCCCGGAGGCCGCGCGGCTGCGCGTGATCGCCGACGACCTGCTCAACGAGGTGTACCTCCGTGCGCCCGAACGCCTTCCGGCGACGTCGCGGGCCGAATGGGACCGGGCCCGCGTCCATGCGACGACCGCGCTCGGCCTGCTGCGGTACCACCGCGAGGCCGCCCGCCCGGGCGAGGAGGGCACCCGGTGGAGCCGTCTCGGCGCGGTCCGGGACGCGATCATGGCCCAGAACGTGCTCGACATCCGCGGCCTCGAAGCCGACCGCGGCCCGACCCTCCTCTACGGCCACAACCTCCACCTGCAGCGCAGCGAGTGCCGGATGTCCATGGGCGGCATGGACCTCAGGTGGCACGGCACGGGCGCGATCCTCGCGTCGCTGCTGGGGGACCGGTACGGGTGCGTCGTGGGCAGTCTCGGCCGCAGCGAGGGCATCGGCCTGCCCGCGCCCGATCCGGCGACGCATGAGGGCCGTCTGCAGGAGCGCTTCGAGTCGTGGGGGCTGGTCGCCGCCGCCGATCTTCCCGATGCGGCCGAGCGCACGGACATCGCGTCGCCGCAGGGCCCGTTCCCGCTCGACCGGGCGGTCGTGGCGGGCGCTGACGCGGTGCTGCACGTCAGCGAGGGCCGTGCGGCGAAGGCGTTATGCCGCAACGGGGTTGCGGCGGCCGCCGGTGCGTCCGGTCATGCGGGCGGGGATGGCCCGGGTCGACCGGAAGAACTTCAGGGGGCTGCCGCTGACCGCCTCCTTGTAGGCGATCGCGGCCTTCCCCTTGAGGTACCAGCGGCTGGGGGTGTCGTCGTGGTGCGTGAACTGGACGACGGCGTCCTTGCGGCCCAGCGACACCGGCTGGTGGATGTAGCCGAACCGGAACGGCTTGGGCGCCTTGCCGTGCAGCTCCCGGGTGATCGACTCGGCGGTGTGCGCGGCCGAGGGGATGCCGCTCTGGCAGGTGCCGTGGATGACGCCGTAGGCCTGGCGGATCGCGGCGGCGTCGCCGATCGCGTAGATCTCGGGGTGCGAGACCGAGCGGAGGGTCGCGTCGACGAGGACCCGGCCGGTGTCGTCGGTGGCGATCCCGGCTTCGGCGGCGAGCGGCGCGACCCGCACCCCGGTCGTCCACAGTGTCGTGTCGGTCGGCAGCTGCTCGCCGTCGTCGAGGACGACCGCGCCGGGCAGGACCTCGGTGACGCGGACGCCGGTGCGGACCTCGATGCCGAGCCGGTCGAGGGTCCGCATCAGGTACGCCCTCGCCTTGGGGCCCATCATGGTCCCGGGCTCGCCGCGGCTGAGCAGCCGCACCCGCATGTTCGGATAGGCCTCGGCGATCTCGGTCGCGGCCTCGATGCCGGTGAGCCCGGCCCCGCACACGGTGAGCACGCCGTCCGGGTGCTCCCGCAGGCGCTCGGCGAGGCGCGTGTCGTCGATGGTGAAGGCGCCCTTCATCTTCTGGGTCGCGCTGCCGATCGCGTAGACGAGCAGGTCGTACGGGAGCTCCCGCCCGTCGTCGAGGAGGACGCGGCGCGCGGCGGCGTCGATGGCGGCGGCCCGGCCCTTGACGAAGCGGATGCCGGCCGGTTCAACGATCATGGGGATCCGGTGGTCGCCGAGTTCCTGCCCGGCCGCGACCTGGTGCTGGCGCAGCCGCTCGTTGAACCGGTCGGTCGGGTTGAGGAGGGTGACGCGGGCGCTGCGGTTGCGGTGGGCGATGCCGTGGGCGGCCATCATGCCGGTGTAGCCGGCGCCGATAACGAGGATGTCATTCATGCCCCAAGGACGAGACGCCCCCGAGAAACGTGAGTTGTAGTGACGAGCGTCACAATGCGCCGAGTTTCTCGGGGTTGCTGACCAGGTGAATCTCCTCGACCACCCCGTCCACCAGGTACAGCATGACGACCACGGCGGCCTCCCCGGCCGACCGGACCACGACCGCCGGGCCGCCGTTGACCTCCGCGAACTCGACGCTCGGATCCTCGGGCAACCGCCTCGTGAACGAGATGAGCGCGTTCGCCACCAGCTCCAGGCCCTCGAGCGTCCGGCGCGGCGCCGGCGCCAGCCCGCCGCCGTCGCACACCAGCGTCACGTCAGGAGCGAGGATCGCCATCAGCCCCGCCAGGTCCCCGCCCGCCGAAGCCTCCAGAAAGGACTCCGCGGCGCGCCGCCGTGTCGCAGGATCGGTGTCGTACCGCCGCCGCCGCGCCTCCACGTGCTCCCGGGCGCGCATCGCCGTCTGCCGAACCGAAGCCTCGCTCCGGTCCAGGATCTCCGCGATGTCCTTGTGCGAGTAGCCGAACGCCTCGCGCAGCACGAACACCGCCCGCTCCAGCGGCGACAGCGTCTCCAGCACCAGCAGCATCGCCGACGACACCGTGTCCGCCAGCGCCACATCGTCCGCCACGTCCCCGCCCGTCGGCACCGGCTCCGGCAGCCACGGCCCCACATAGGACTCCCGCCGTACCTGCGCGCTCCGCAACCGGTCGATCGCCAGCCGCGTCGTCACCTTCACCAGGTACGCCGTCGGATCCTCCACCGCGCCGGCGTCGACCCCGTGCCATCGCAGCCACGCCTCCTGGACGATGTCCTCAGCGTCCGTGACCGTGCCCAGCACCCGGTACGCCACGGCCTGCAGCAGCCCGCGCCGGTCCTCGAAGATCTCCACGCCCCGCAGCGTATTCGCCGACGACCCGCGCCCGCCGCGCCCACCCTGCGATGCTGGAGCCATGCCGCGAACGCCCGAACCCGTCACGCCCGAGCCGACCGTGCCCATCGGCCGCCCGCTGCTCACCCAGTCCTGGCTCGACCTGGCCTTCCTCCACTGGAAGGTCGACCCCGCGGCCGTCACCCGCCTCCTCCCGGCCGGGACCGTGCCCGACACCTTCGACGGCGCCACCTACGTCGGCCTCGTCCCGTTCCGCATGCACCGCGTCGGCTGGCTCGGCCTCCCAGGCATCCCTTACCTCGGCACCTTCGCCGAGACCAACGTCCGCCTCTACTCGGTGGACGAACAGGGCCGCCGCGGCGTCGTCTTCCGCTCCCTCGACGCCGCCCGCCTCGTGCCCGTCCTCGCCGCCCGCGTCGGCTTCCGCCTCCCGTACACGTGGTCGCGCATGCGCATCGACTCCACAGCGGACACCCGCACCTACACGAGCGCCCGCCGCTGGCCCGGACCCCGCTCCGCCCGCTCCCGCATCAGCATCCGCATCGGCCGACCCCTCACGGCCCCAACGCCGCTCGAGCACTTCCTCACCGCCCGCTGGGGACTCCACCACACCGTCGCCGGACGCCTCAGATACCTCCGCAACGCCCACCCGCGCTGGCGCCTGTACCGGGCCCGGCTCCTCGAATGCGACGAGACCCTGCTCGCCGCAGCGGGTCTGCACGTCACGGGAGAGCCGTTCAGCGTCCTCTACTCCCCGGGCGTCCCGGTCCGCTTCGGCCGCCCCGGCCGCGCCTTCGCCGAGCACTCGGCCGGCGAACCCAGATGGACGATCCCGCCCTCGGACACCTGAGCCCGCGTCCCCACGCTCGACGTGCCCGTCCACGCGATCAACGGCGACCTCGACTCGCCCGACCACCTCGCGATGGCCGAACGCCTCGTCGGCACCGGCACGACCACCCTCGTCGAAGTCACCGCCCACCACCCGAACATGGAACGCCCCCGACGCTGCAACGAAGCCCTGCACGAGATCCTGAGCATCGTCTGACCGCGTTCAGCCGGGCGGCCAGGGGAATCCCAGCGCCTCCGCGTTCGCCCGCGAACCGCCGCATACCCTCCCGAGCGTCTTCGGATCGGTCTCCCTGAACTCCGCCACGATCCGCTCCACCACTGCGGCGACCGCACCGTCGACGACGACCGGCGAGTCCGGCAGCTCGACCCAGTGCTCGAACTGGAGCCACGGCGGGTCCGCCGCGAACGGTTCGCCATCGCCGTACAGGAAATGCATCCTCAGGAGCGAACGCTCGCTGTTCCGCGAACCGGCCCAAGTGAGACGGCACCCCCACCGCGCCATGACATCGGGCTCGGCCCGCAACCGCTGCCCGAGGAGCCTGCCCGCGCGCCGCGCGGGCCATTCCCAGGTGAGATCGGCGGCGGCGCGGGCGACCTCGGCGTCGTATGCGGCGGCGTCGAAGCCGAACGTCTCCCGGTGCTCGTGCGCGCGCCGGGTCACCCAGACCTCCCACTCGACGCGCCCCGCGTCCCTTCGGATTTCGGCCCGCATCGCGCCGCAGCACGCTTCGGCGCAATCAGCTTGGGCGAGTTCGACCTCCCGAGGCACCGGCGTGGCCTGCAGCCCGTCGCCCCTGTGGAGGATCCGTTCAGGCGGAGCCGCTCCACCGGGTTCGAACGTGCGGGGGATGAGCGGCATGCCGTCGATGAGCAGATGCGTCCCCACGTCCCCGCCGGTCCCCGGCTGCGGGGCGGCGATCCGGACCGCCAGTCCCGCAGGGAGAGCGCCGGACGGGTCCCGCTGCGCGTCCAGGACCTGCCGGCGCAGCCAGAGCTCCCGGCTGTCGTGCGGGCGCCGCGCGACCACGTTCTCGACCGACTGGAGCGCCCGCGGCGAGGACAGCCACGCGCCGAGCCTGGCAATAGCCCGCTCGCGCTGGCCGGGGGAGAAGCCGAGGTAGGCGCATGTGCCGTACCGCAGCTCGTCGCGGAGCCAGGCCATGGAGAACGGCGTCTCCGCACCGTCCTCCATGAGCATCGGGTTCTCGGCGGCCGCCGCCGCGGCTTCGGCGAGTCGTTCATTTCCCTTGAGCCACTGCGGTACGCCTTGCCGTTCGACGGTCATCCGCAGCAGCGTGATCGCATCGGCCACCGAGAGGCCCGCCACGAGCGCGTCGATCTCGGCCCGCGGCGCCTCGGCGATGGCGGCGGTGCACTCGGAGCCGTTCGTGTCCCGCTCGCGCTTGGCGAGCGCGAACCGTTGCGACACAGGGTGCCGGATGCGGCGGAGCGCCTTCCTCGCATTGGCCGCGTAACCGCGCTCGAGCCGCGCCAGGTCGCGGAGCAGCTCCTCATCGGACGCATCCGCCGCGACCGTCATGAGCTGGAGTCCCGCCATCGTCTCGGTGCCGGTGATCCCGGTGCGGAGCAGATGCAGCGCGACGGCGCGGACCTGCTTGAGGGGCACGTCCAGGTCGAGCGATTCGGGGTCGAACCGCAGATGCTGATGGTCATGAAATCCGCGGAGCCGCTCACTGAGCCGCGCCAGTTCGGCGTCGGTTCCGGTTGCGGCGGAGCGCACCAGGTCGGCCAGTACCGCAAGTGCGGCTTGGCGCTCGCGAGTGAAGGCCTCGAATTCGGCCTGGGTCTTGGTCCCGCGCTGGGGGAGCAGTACGCGACTGCCCGGCCGTTCAATGGATTCGCGCAGGGCCCTGACTTCCGCTCCGGGAAGCCCGCCTTGGGGGAAGCGGCCGCAGAGGTCGCGGATGCGCTGGTGAACAGGGACGAGGTCGGGTTCGAGCGCACTGCGCTCGCCGGACCGCGTCATGAACCTTGGGTGCTCGTTTCGCTGAACATCATGCGCGCCAATCTACTCCACGGCCGCCAACGGCGGGAACCATACGCCCGCTTTCCCCTACTTCCCGTGTTCGGCCTCCGGCCAGATCAGCGCCTGGGCGACGATGACGCGCTCCCCGTTGAAGGTCACCGCAGGACCCTCGTGCAGCCGGTAGCCGAGCGCGATCACGTCGCTCACGCGCCGGCAGAACGTCTCATCGTCAGGGCCGGTCAAGACCCGGTATCGCGGCAGTCCGTCAGGTGGTGTGCTCATAAGGGCATCGTATTGAAGCACCCGGCGAGCGCGCGAGCGACTTGATCGGGGGCGTTCTCCATGGGGAGGTGCCCTGCCCGCGGGACGCGGACAAGGGCGGTGCCCGGGATCTCCGCGGCGAACCGCTCGGCGTAAGCGACCTTCTGGAAGCCGTCGTCCTCGCCCCAGACCAGGAGCTTCGGCGTTGCGGATTCCCGCAGTGCCGGAAGGAGTTCCATGGTGTAGCGGCTGTCGCCCGCGCCCGCGAGGTGCATCCAGGAGCGGCGCACACCGATCCGCAGTTCGTCATCCCCTACGGCGGCACCATCCGGGTCGACGGCCGGACGCGCACGCTCACCGCGCGGTACTGAACACGCACTCCTCCACCAGCGCCAGGTTCGCGTCGATCGAGTTGACGGCGTCGACGACGAGCCGGTCCCGAGTGAACGGCGGCCAGGCGTCCCGCATTCGTTCGACGTGCGCCCAGTCGATCTCGTGCCAGCCGGGGATGCCGCGCACGCGGCCCTCGACCCGGGTGCGGTGGAGATCCGTGTCGCTGCACACGCATTCGATGACACGCAGCGGCGCACCGTACTCGGCGGCGACCCCGGCCCAGCGCTCAGCCGTCGCGTCGTCGAGCACGCAGTCGGTGATCGCCGACTGTCCCAGCATGAGCTGCCGCACGATCAGCGTCTCCATCAGGCCGTAGTCGAGCGCCAGAAACGTCTCGTAGTCCAGGTCGTTCAGCACGCCATGCGGTGCCAGCGAACCCATCAGCCAGTCTGAGGCGAACACCGGCACACCGCTCGCCCGACCCAGGCGCTCGGCGAGCGTCGACTTGCCCGTCCCCGGCAAACCGGTGAACGCGATGACCTGAGGACCTGATGCGCTGCCGTCCAACTGAAGCCTCCCGCCTCGCCGCCCCGACGGCGGCCGCCGCCCACTCTAGGTTCGCTCAGCCACCGCCGCTTGCAGGCGCGACGCAGAATGGGCGGCTCAAACCGATACCGCTCGAACGGGGAACCGATGCGCCTCCTGCTCTCGACCTACGGTTCGCGCGGCGACGTCGAACCGATGGCCGCGCTGGCGATACGGCTGCACGCGCTCGGCGCGCAGGCGGTGGTGTGCGCGCCGCCCGATCCTGAATTCGCGCGGCTCCTCGCCGATGCGGACGTGCCGATGGTCGCCTCCGGGGATGCGGTGCGCCCCTTGGTCACCGGGACCGCGCCGCCACGGGCGGGGGACTTCGCGGCGCGGACCTCCGCGGTCATGACTGATCACTTCGACCAGATCGTCACGGCCGCAGCGGGATGCGACGCGATCGTGGCGACCGGCATGTTCCCCGTCGCCGCCGCAGCCCGCACTGCCGCCGACGTGCTCGGGATCCGCTACCACCATGTCAGCCTGCAACCGACGCTCCTGCCGTCCCTCCACCACCCGCCCCCCGAACGGCCCGGACATCCTCTCCCGCACGGCGTCACCGACAACCGGGCGCTGTGGGCGCACGACGCCGCGAGCATGCAGGCCCTCTACGGCGGCCCGGTCGACCGGCTCCGGGCCGCGAACGGCCTGCAGCCCTTGGCGAACCTCACCAACCACGTCCTCACCGCGCGCCCCTGGCTCGCGACCGACCCGGTGCTCAGCCCGCGCCGCACGCCCGATTTCGAAGTCGAGCAGACCGGTGCCTGGATCCGGCCCGACACGCGCCCGCTCCCGCCCGACCTCGAGGATTTCCTTGCAGGCGGGCCACCGCCGGTCTATATCGGATTCGGCAGTATCCCTCTGCGGCCCAGGGAGGACGCTGCCCGCGTCCTCATCGGGGCCGCTCGCCGACTCGGCCGCCGGGTCGTCCTCGCGAGCGGCTGGGCCGGGCTCGCTCCGATCGATGACCGCGACGACCGCATCGTCGTCGGCGAAGCCAATCTGCAAGCCCTGTTCCGTCGGGCCGCCGCCGTCGTCCATCACGGCGGTGCCGGGACCACGATCACCGCCGCGCTGGCCGGAGTGCCGCAAGTGCTCGTCCCGCAGATCGTCGACCAGCCCTACTGGGCCCGTCGCGTCGCCGATCTGGGCATCGGCACCGCGCACCTCGGGCCGAGTCTCACCACTCGATCGCTCTCGGCCGCAATCGAAACCACGCTCTCCTCCGAGGTTCGGGAGCGGGCGTCCGCGGTCGCCGCGACGATCCGCACCGACGGTGCGGACACCGCGGCTTCGCTCCTGCTCGCCGGCTGAACTCCGCTCCTCACGATGCCGTGCACGCCACCGCATCGGGCAGTGCTGCACCGTCGCCGAGCTCTGCCTGGAACCCCGCCACGGCGTCCTCCTCCGGATCCAGTCGCCCGTTCCAGTCCTCGCTGCCGTACCGGCCGCCGCCGAGTTCCCGCATGTTCCAGTAGTGGTAGATCGAGACCTCCTCCAGGTCGAGGTCGACCTCCCACGCCGCCAAGGCCACAGCGCCGGAGTTCACGACCGTCACGGACACCTCGACCGAATCGCTCCAGTCGTCCTCGACCGTCAGGCTCGCCGTGCACGACGGCCCGGCGGGCCCGGACTCCTCCGGCGCGGAGGGCGTCGCATTGGGCGCCAACGAGGACGGGCTCTCGCTCGGCGGCGCGGCGGTCGTGGGCGCCGCCGACGACTCTGACGGTGACTCGATGGTCGCGCTGGCGGCGTTCGCGGTGGGCGCCGCGCTCGACTCCGACGCGTCTTCCGGGAGGGACGGCGTCTCGAGTCCCTCGATCACACTGACCGGATCGCGTTCGGGGCCGTCGCCGAACACCCCGAACTGCCACAACGCGATCGCCGTCGCCACCGCCGACACCGCACCGAGCGCCTTCAGCAAGCGGCCGTGCAGACGACCTCGCCGACCCGGCGCGTCGTCAAGCGCGCCATCCGAGTCGCCCATCACCACCGCCTTCCACAAGGGACTGGAGCGCGGGAGGGGACAGTGGACCCGCGCCGATCCGTCCCTCAGCGTACCTGGACGGTCACCCCCGAACGGTCCGCGCCGATTCGCCCCGATACCCGATGAACTGGGATTTCAGCCCGAGAAGCGACCGGTTCGGCACGAAAACCCACCCGTCCGCCAGCCCGTCCCGTCCGCCCCGCAACACCAGCCGCCCTAGACTTCACCCATGAGCAAGGCGCCCGAGACCGACCCCGCCCAGGACAGCCCCGACGTCCGCCCGCCGAAACGCCGCGCCGTCGGCGTGCCTGCCGTCGTCAACTCACTGCGCGTGGTCGGCACGCAAGCCGGGGTCAAACGCGGGCTGCCGCTCCTGCGCGACGTCAACCAGACCGGCGGCTTCGACTGCCCCGGGTGCGCCTGGCCCGAGCCCGGCCACCGCCATCCCGCCGAGTTCTGCGAGAACGGCGCCAAGGCCGTCGCCGAGGAGGGCACCCGCCGCCGCGTCGACCCCGCGTTCTTCGCCGAGCACCCGATCGCGGACCTCGCCGACAAGTCCGGGTACTGGCTCGGCCAGCAGGGCCGCCTCACCGAGCCCGTCCATCTCCCCGAAGGCGCCACCCACTACCGCGCCATCACCTGGGACGACGCCTACGAGCTCATCGCCAGTGAGCTTGCCGCCCTTGACCATCCCGACCAGGCTGCGTTCTACACCTCCGGCCGGACGAGCAACGAGGCCGCGTTCCTGTACCAGCTCTTCGCCCGCAAACTCGGCACGAACAACCTGCCGGACTGCTCGAACATGTGCCACGAGTCGTCCGGCGCCGCGCTCGCGGAGACCATCGGCATCGGCAAGGGCAGCGTCACGCTCGACGACCTCCACCAGGCCGATCTCATCATCGTGGCCGGCCAGAACCCCGGCACCAACCACCCGCGCATGCTCACCGCCCTTGAACAGGCCAAACGCGCGGGCGCTCGCATCGCCACCGTCAACCCGCTGCCTGAAACGGGCATGAGGCGTTTCAAGAACCCGCAGACCGCGCGCGGGCTCGCCGGGCGCGGCACCGAGCTCACCGACCTGTTCCTGCAGATCAAGGTCGGCGGCGACCTCGCGCTCTTCAGCGTCCTCAACCGGATGCTGTTGCGCGCCTCTGCCACCGACCCCGCCGCGATCGACCGGGACTTCATCGCCGACTACACGAACGGCTTCGACGCGTTCGCCGCCCACCACGGCATCGACGACCCGGACGGCGACGCCGCCGCGCTCGCGGAGGCAGTCGAGCGGACAGGGCTCGCGGCGGACGAGATCGAGCGGCTGCTCGCGATGGTGCTCGAGGCGGACCGGATCGTCGTGTGCTGGGCGATGGGGCTGACGCAGCATCGGCATGCCGTGCCGACGATCCGTGAGGTCGTCGCGTTCCTGCTCCTGCGCGGCAACATCGGGCGGCCGGGCGCGGGCGTGTGCCCGGTGCGGGGGCATTCGAACGTGCAGGGCGACCGGACGATGGGCATCTGGGAGCGGATGCCCGACCGGTTCCTGGACGCGCTCGGCACCGAATTCGATTTCGCGCCGCCGCGCGACCACGGGCTCGACACGGTCGGGACGATCCGCGCGATGCGCGACGGGCGGGTGCGGGTCTTCTTCGCGATGGGCGGCAATTTCGTGGCGGCGACGCCTGACACCGCCGCCACGGAGGCGGCGATGCGCGGGTGCCGGCTCACGGTGCACGTCTCGACGAAGCTGAACCGGTCGCACGTGGTGACCGGGGCCCGGGCGCTCATCCTGCCTGCGTTGGGGCGCACCGATGTCGACGCTCCGGGCGGGCGCGAGCAGTTCGTGACCGTCGAGGACTCGATGGGGATCGTGCACTCCTCGCGCGGGAGTGTGCCGGCGCTGAGCCCGGAGATGCGATCCGAGGTCGCGATCGTCGCGGGGCTCGCGCGCGCGGTGCTCGGGCCGGGGGACCCGGTGCCGTGGGAGGAGTTCGCGGGGGAGTACGACCTGGTGCGGGACCGGATCGAGCGGGTGGTGCCCGGTTTCGCGGACTACAACGCGCGCGCCCGCGTGCCCGGTGGGTTCGCGCTGCCGCACGCGCCGCGCGACGCACGCGAGTTTCCCACGGCCACAGGCAAAGCGAACTTCACGGTCAATCCGGTGACGTCCCCGGAGGCCGGGCCCGGGCGGTTGTTGCTGCAGACGCTGCGCAGCCACGACCAGTTCAACACCACGATCTACGGCCTCGACGACCGCTACCGGGGCATCCACGACGGGCGGCGGGTCGTGCTCGTCAACCCGGAGGACGCGGCGGAACTCGGGCTCGTCGACGGCGCCTACTGCGACCTGGTGAGCGAATGGGCGGACGGCGACAGGCGCGCGCCGCATTTCAGGATCGTCCACTACCCGACCGCGCGCGGCTGCGCCGCCGCGTACTTCCCGGAGACGAACGTGCTCGTGCCGCTCGACTCGGTCGCGGAGACCTCGAACACGCCCACTTCGAAGTCGATCGTGGTGCGGTTCGAGGCCGACAGCGGCGGGCCGGCGAAAACATGAAGCGACGACACGACCTGGACCCTCACTGGGGGCCCCTCCCCCCGCCCCCACCCCACCCACCCGATATTGCGGACCTTCGAGTCGGCCCGGTGCCGACTCTCGGACGTTGCTTCCGGGACCTGCCCGGTCGTGAGTTCGGACCTCCTTCCTCGCCGTTCCTCGGCCCGCCGCGCTATACAAGCCAGTAGAGCTCGGCGAACCTGAAGCGGAGCTGAAGCCACCTGAAGGGAACCTGAAGCCAGTGGGCCGCGTGACCGTCCGTCGCAAGACCACCCGCCTCGCCGGCGAGCACCGGTCGGTGCGGGTCGACACCCTCGCCGTCGAAGAACCCCTCGAACTGCGGGTCGGAGGCGAATCGCTGCAGGTCACCATGCGCACGCCCGGCGACGACTTCGACCTGGCCGCCGGGTACCTCCTCGCCGAAGGCGTCATCACCAAGCCCGCCGACATCGTGAGCATGCGCTACTGCGCGGGCGTCGACGCCGACGGCGAGCAGACCTACAACCTCCTCGACATCGCCCTCGCCGCCGATGTCCCGCTCCCCCCGAAGTCCGCGAAGCGCAACACCACGGTCACCTCGGCCTGCGGCGTCTGCGGCAAGGACAGCCTCGAGGACGTCCGCACGAAGGCCGCCTGGACCGTCGCCGAAGACGACACCACGATCAGCGCCGACACCCTCGCCTCCCTCCCGGACCGGCTACGCCGGGCGCAGAAGATCTTCGACCGCACCGGCGGCCTCCACGCCGCCGGGCTCTTCACCGCCGCAGGCGACCTCATCACCGCCAAGGAGGACGTCGGCCGCCACAACGCCGTCGACAAGGTACTCGGCCAGGCCCTGCGCGAAGGCCTCGTCCCCCTGCGCGGCAACGTCCTCGCCGTCTCCGGCCGCGCCTCCTTCGAACTCGTCCAGAAGGCCGTCATGGCCGGGATCCCCGCGCTGGCAGCGGTCTCGGCGCCGTCGTCCCTCGCGGCGGAGCTCGCCGAGGAGTCGGGGCTGACGCTCGCGGGGTTCGTCCGCGAGGACACGATGAACCTCTACGCGCGCCCGGACCGCATCATCTGACCCACCGGTCCGGGGCTTCGGTCATCCGGCGGGGGTCGCGCAGTCGGCCTCCGCCGGACCGTCCGTCACGCTCCCGGCCGTTGATTGGCACTCTTTTATTGCCAAGCGCCGCATGAAAAGGCCCCAAGGCCAACGCCATCGACACCAGCGCCATCGCGGAGATTTGCCCCGCAATGAGCGAATGGTTTCAGAAATCCGTTCCGCTTGTGCCTGTCGCTCGGCGCGCGATCTAATATTTACGTCCGTAAATATTAAGGAGTGCAGTCCATGGAAGTCACGCGAACCCGGAAACGGCGCCTCGGCGCCGTCGGACTGGCGGTCGGAGCGGTCGTCGCCGCGTCCGTCGCGGTAGTGGCGGCAGTCCCGGCATCTGCCGCCGCCTGCGACGCCGTCCAGTACTCGATCACCTCCCAGTGGGGCACCGGCCACAACGCCGCAGTGTCCATCAAGGCCGGATCCGAATCCCTCGACGGCTGGAAGGTCGAGTTCGACCTCCCGTCCGGCTCCACCGTCCAGAACGCCTGGAACGTCGACTACGCCCAGTCCGGCGCCCACTTCACCGGCGAAGACGTCGGCTGGAACGCCCAGATCCCGTCCGGCCAGACCAAAGAGGTCTTCGGCCTCACCGTGACCGGCACCGGCACCATCCCCACCACGTTCAAGGTCAACGGCGCCACCTGCGGCGGCACGAGCACGCCCACCAGCACCCCCACCCAGACCCCCGGCGAACCCGAGCCCACCGGAGAGCCCCAGCAGCAGAAGCAGACCCGCACCCCCTCGTTCCTCATCGAGGCCGGCGCCTCCACGTCCAACTACGTCGAGTCCGCGAACTTCACCGTCCGCTGGGGCGACGCGATCGATGCCGTGGCCTGGGGCCAGCAGCACGGCTACAGCAACTACCCGCAGTGGGTCGCGACCCACATGGAGGAGATCTACGACTACTACGTCAACCAGGTCGACTTCGTGAACCCCGCCGACCACCGCGTCGGCTCCCAGTACCGCATCAACCTCTACCTCTGCGGCACCTGGTCGAACGGCTTCCTGCCCCCCGCCAACTGGGCCGGGCCGGACGACATCGGCGTCGGCCACATGTGCCTGCCCTACGACAAGATCTGGGACGACTGGGTCGAGTCCCACGAGTTCAACCACATCCTCCAGTCCTACGCCGTCGACATCAACATCGCGAACGGCAACGGCGGCGGCTGGGGCGCCGGCAACCCCGTGGCCGGGCCCGTCTGGGAGGCCCACGCGAACTACATGGCCCGCATGCTCCGCCCCGAGGTGACCGTCGGCTCCGGCTACTATGTCGACCGCCAGCATCAGCGGTGGCTCGCGCAGGAGACCTACTACGGGGACTGGATGCTGTTCAACACCATCCGGGACCTGTACGGCGCCGAATCGGTCGACCGCCTCTGGTTCGAGGCGAAGCAGGGCGAGCACCCGATCGACACCATCAAACGCGTCCTCCAGCTCGACCAGCAGGAGTTCGCCACCCTCATCGCCGAGTACACGTCACGCCAGGTCACGTACGACTTCGCGGACGGCGCGGCCATCCGCACCGACATGTGGCGCGGCGGCGGCAGTTACCGTCCATTGCACACGGATCCGCTCACGAGCCTCGGCTCGAACCGGTACCGGATCGCCAGCACTGACGCGCCGCACCAGTACGGCCACAACGTCATCCGGCTCAACCCGACCACGGCGAACGTCGGCGTCCAGCTCACCGGCGCTTCGAGCCTCGCCGGGGCCGACTGGCGGTTCCGCCTCGTGGCGGTGAAGGCCGACTTCAGCGTCCGCTACAGCAGCATCTTCGCGCCCGGCCAGACCGCGAACTTCTCACTCCAGAGCGGAGAGACGCACATGATGCTCGTCGTCGCCGCCACGCCTTCCCAGCACCGGAACTACACGATGTGGCAGACCGGCGTCGGCGACCCGTTCCCCTACGAACTCACCATCACCGGCGCCACACCCTCCTGACGCCCCGACATGAGAGCGGGGCGGGCCGGGAGGCCTGCCCCGCTCTCGTCAAGCGCGCCAATACGGGTCGCGGCCCGTCAATGCGATGAGCCGGTCCTGCGGGGAGGCGTCGGCGGGGATCGCGACGACCGGGGCGTAGATGCCCTCGCGGGCCGCCTGGTCGTCGGCGTCCTGGCCGGTGAACGCGGTGAGGGTCGCGACGGTGTCCGCGTCGAGGGCGTAGTCCTGGCCGGTGGCACGGGCCAGGTCCCAGCCGTGGACGGCGACCTCGTTGAGCGCCACCAGGCCCATGATCGAGGCGGGGAGCGTGACGCCGCCCGCGAGCGCGTCGCCCTCCCACGCCGCGTCCGACGACCACGCGTCCGCGAGCGCCGTGAGGCGCCGCTCGAGCTCGCCCCGCCAACCGGGTTCGAGGTCCGTCGGCGGCTCGCCGGGCGGCGCGTCGTTGTGCGGGCCGGTCTCGCCGCGCGCGGCGGCCGTGAACGCCAGGCAGAGGCCGAGCAGGTGGTTGAGCAGCTGCGCCTGCGTGTAGTGCCCGCACGGCGTCGGGCCGGCGAGCCGGGCGTCGGCGACGCCGTCGAGCAGGCCGGCGACGAGTTCGGTGACGGGCTTGAAGTCGTTCATTGCGGCATCGCTCCTGGAGGAAGAAGGTCCTTTCGTGTAGGGACGACACGGGACGCGCGGATTCATCGGCCCGCGGGGAAGGCTTTCGATCCGCGCGCACCGGCGCGGGCGTAGGGTGAAAACGAGGGCCCTCATCGGCCCGGAGGAGCCATGCGCCTGTCCCACCTGACCGCCGTTCTCCTGCTGGTCGCAGCCGGTGTCACCGCCTGCGGCGATTCCTCTCCGAACGACGCTGCACCGAACGACGGTTCCACGCCGACGCGCGCGGAGGTGCCCGACGCCTCCTCGTTCACCACCGTCATCGACAACCCGTTCATGCCGTGGACGCCCGGCGCGGTCTACACCTACGAAGGCGGCGCCGAGCGGATCACCGTCGAAGTCACCGACGACACCCGCGAGGTCATGGGCGTGACCACCGTGGTCGTCCACGACACCGTCAGCGAGAGCGGCAAGGTCGTCGAGGACACCTACGACTGGTACGCGCAGGACGCCGACGGCAACGTCTGGTACTTCGGCGAGGACTCCAAGGAGATCGCCGACGGCAAGACCACCAGTACCGAGGGCTCCTGGGAGGCCGGGGTCGACGGCGCCCAGCCCGGCATCGCCATGGAAGCCGACCCGCAGGTCGGCGACTACTACTACCAGGAGTTCTACGAAGGCCACGCCGTCGACACCGGTGAGGTCCTCGCCCTCGACGAACACGTCGACGTGCCGCTGGGCTCCTACGACGACTGCCTGCGCACCGAGGACGTCAACCCGCTCGACACCAGCGTCGTCGAGGACAAGTTCTACGCGCCGGGCATCGGACTGGTCCTCGAGACCGGCGTGAAAGGCAGCGACGAACGCAGCGAACTCGTCGAGTTCGCTCCCGGAGACTGACCGATCCGCCCGAAGGCCGGGGCCCGCGACGCGAGTCGCGGGCCCCGGGTCTTCAGAGGAGGGTCAAGGCGCCGTGGGTCAAGGCGTCGAGATCGACGGGAACGGGTAGCTCGTCACGTCGCTCCCGATGTAGAAGCTCGGGTGCGGCGGCTGGTTGTACGCCGTGTTCTGCCAGGCGACCGCGACCCGGTACTGCGGGTCGTGCATGAGCGTCGCGATGCGCAGGTTCGTCGTCGCCGAGGTCGCGTAGATCCGCAGCGCGCTGCTGTCGCTGGTCCGCCAGACCACCTCTTCCCGCCAGTCGCCGAACAGGTCCGCCGACAGCCCCGGGGTCGCCTTCGTGCCGTTGTTCGACGCGACCCCCGAACCGGTCAGCAGCGTTCCCGACGGGTAGTTCGTGATCGCCGTGCCGTCCAGCAGCTCCCGCTCGCCGTCGCCGTCCCACCACGACACGAAGTTGATCGAAGCGGGCTTCGCGCCGATGTTCGCGCCCGACGCGCTCAGCAGGCCGCTCACGTTCGCCGACCAGTACTCCGCACCCGCGTTGCTCGCCAGCACGTTCGCGGCCACACCGCGCCCGTTGTCACCGCTCGCCGGCGTCTGGAACAGGACCGAGCCGTTCGAGCCGTTGAGGCTCGACGACGGCTGGGAGCTGCTCTCGTGCGGCATGAACACCTCCTGCCCCGCTCTACTGGGGACGAAGTCGCTCACGTGCAGGGCGTCGCCGTGCCCGAACCCGGTGTTGTAGAGCGCCTGCCCGTTCGAGCCGACCGCCATCGCCCCGAACACCACGTCCTGGCGGCCGTCGCCGTTCAGGTCCGCGATCGAGAGGCTGTGCGCGCCTTGGCCGGTGTACTGGCTCCCCGCGCTGTTCGAGTCGAACACCCAGCGCGACACCAGATCCGTGCCGTTGAAGTCCACCGCCCAGATCACGCTGCGCGTGTAGTACCCGCGCGAGAAGATCATGCTCGGATGCGTGCCGTCCAGATAGGCCGTACCGGCGAGGAACCGGTCGACCCGGTTGCCGTAGCTGTCGCCCCAGCTCGAGACCGTGCCCCGCGCCGGCTGGTAGTTGATCGTGTCGAGGATCGCCCCGTCGGCGCCGTTGAAGACCGTCAGATACTCGCTGCCGGTCAGGATGTACCCGCTCGAGTTGCGGTAGTCCGCGCTCGCGCTCCCGATCACCTGGCCCGTGCCGGACACCGTCGCGTCCGAGGTCTTCATCGCGACCTCCGCGTCCCCGTCCGAGTCGTAGTCGTACACCTGGAACTGCGTGTAGTGCGCCCCGGCCCTGATGTTGCGGCCCAGGTCGATCCGCCACAGGCGCTGGCCGCTCAGCTCGTACGCGTCGATGTAGACGTTCCCGGTGTAGCCGGACTGCGAGTTGTCCTTGGCGTTGCTCGGGTCCCACTTGACGAGGTACTCGTACTGCCCGTCGCCGTCGAGGTCGCCGACGCTCATGTCGCCCGCGCTGTACGTGTACGCCTCGCCCGACGGCGTCGTCCCGCCCGCGGGCCGCTGGATCGGGAGGTCCTTGTAGCCGCTCGAGTTGAACACGGCCTCGGCCCCGGCCTGGGAGCCGACCGTGCCGCCGTTCACCGGCGCCACGGTGTAGGTGCCGCTGCCGCCGGTGTCGAGGTAGTTGGTGGCGCCCGTGATGGGGGAGCTGTTGAGGAGGGTCCCGTTGCGGTACACGTTGAACGCGGTGCTCGACGAGTCCGTGCCGAGGAGCCGCCAGCTCACGAGGTTGCCTCCGCCGGCCGGGACGACGGTGACGCCGCGCCCCAGGTCCTCCATGATCGCCCCGGTCTGCGCGGGCGCCCCGTCGGCGAGCTCGACGTAGTCGATGTTCGCCAGCCCGGCGGCGGTCGAGGCCTCGATGCGCACGGTGTTGCTCCCGGCGTTCACCGGGACGGTGACGGTCTTCGTCGTCCACGTGGTCCACGCGCCGGTCGCGGCGAATGCGCTGGCCGACTCGACCTGTGTGCCGTTGACGACGATGTTCGCGGAGCGGGTGTCGGTGCCGCCGTGGGCGTACCGGATCGCCAGGGTGGCCGTGCCCCCGCTCGCGGCGTTGACGGTGAACTGGGCGGCGGCGCCGACCGCGTTGGTGGAGTTGCAGAATCCGCTGCCGGAGTAGCCGGTGTGGTTCGACTCGATCGCGCCTTCGCAGACGGCCGGGGCGTTCTCGGCCTCGTAGCGGACCGTGGCGGCCTGCGCGTTCGTCATCGCGGCCATCGTCGCGGCCGCGGCGACGAGCCCGATGGCCGCCGCCGCGGGCGCCCGCAGGCGTCTCGGTCTGGGGGAGTGCTTCATGTTCGCTCCGTATCTGATGGGGGCGCCTCGGCGGCCGCGCCGGTGGCGGCGGGGGCGCGCGGGCGCGCTGCGGCACAGGGGGAGGCGTGCGGTCCGCGCGGCGTGCCGGGGGCGCGCGACCGCCTGTCGATCACATCGACCATTGACATCGAAACATCGAATTGAATCGATATAATGAGGTGGACACAGAATAGCCTGAAAGCGCGTACAAGGCAATGGCCGCCTACAGGCGGAGGTCCGGCTCCCGCCGCAGGTACTCGCCCGGGGTCAGCCCGAACGCCTCCCGGAACGCGCCGATGAACGCGCTCGGGCTCGCGTACCCGCACGCCCCCGCGATGCGCGTGACCTGGTGTCCCTCCGCGAGGAGCACGAGCGCGTGGTGCAGCCGGAACTGGCCGCGCCACTGCGCGAACGTCATCCCGGCCTGCTCCCGGAACAGCCGGCTGAGCGTCCGCTCGGACGCCCCGATGGCCGTCCCCAGCTGCGCGAGCGTCCGCCGGTCGGACGGGTCGTCCTCGAGGAGCGCCACGACCTCGCGCAGGCGCGGATCCGGCAGCGCGGGCAGGAACCGCTGCGGCGCTTCGACACCGCGCAGCAGGTCGAGGACGACCCGCTCGAGGTGCCCCCGCGTGGCCGCTTCGAGCCCGGCGTCGTCGGTCAGGCACGTGACGGCCTCGCGCAGCAGTGGCGTGAACGCCAGCACCGTCGGATGTGCGATGAACGGCCCGGGGCTCTCGGTCGCGAACAGGATCGCGCGCATCTCCGTCGTCCCGCACGCCCGGTGGGCATGATCGTGGCCCGCCGGGATCCACACCCCCTGCGAGGGCGGCACGACCCACACGCCCGTGGCCGTGAACACCCGCAGCACGCCGCGGCGCGGGTAGATCAACTGGTGGCCGTCGTGGCGGTGCCAGTCGATCCGCTCCATGTGCGTGAGCGTGCGGATCGGACTGCTCGGAATGCTGCGCCCGTCGATCTGGCCGTCTATCGACATAACTCGGCAGAATACCGTTAGCCGGAGGCGGCGGCGAGTCGGAATCCTTGGGGCATACGGACAAGGAGCACCCGAATGACCCAGACCGCCGCCCCGCCCGCCGCCCGGGAGGCCGCCCCGTCGCCGCTGCGCCGCATGTGGCTGTGGGGCACCGCCCACGCCGTCGACGACCTCTACCAGGGGCTCGTCCCCGCCGTCGTGCCCTACTTCGTGCTCGACCGCGGCTACGGCTACGTGGCCGCCACCGGCCTCACCCTCGCCGCCGCCCTCGGCGCCTCGATCCCGCAGCCGTTCTTCGGCGTCCTCGTCGACCGCCGCCGCCTCGACTGGTTCGCGCCCGCCGGGGTGGCCCTCGCCGGGATCGGCCTCGGCCTCGCCGGGCTCGCGGGACCGTACCCGCTGGTCCTCGCTTTGATCTTCGCCTCGGGCCTCGGCGTCGCGATGTTCCACCCCGCCGCCGGCAAGGGCGCCCGCGAAGCCGCCGGCGACAGCGCCGCCGGCATGAGCATCTTCGCCGCGGGCGGCTCGGTCGGGTTCTTCCTCGCGCCCGTGCTCGCCACCCCCGCGCTCATGGCGATGGGCGTCGGCGCGACCGCCCTGTTCATCCCGCCCGCGGTCCTCATCGCGTTCGTCATGCTCCGCAAGCACACCCGCACCGCCGCGGGCCCAGCGAAGGCACGCACCGGCACCGACCGCTGGGGCCCGTTCGCGGTCCTCACCGGGATCGAGGTGGTCCGCTCGATCCTGTGGGTCGGGATCATCACCTTCATCGAGCTGTACTGGATCCGCCACCTCGGCGCGAGCCACGCCGTCGCCGGGATCGCCCTGGCGGGCTTCATGTTCGGCAGCGTCGCCGGCACCCTCATGGGCGGGCGCCTCGCCGACCGCTTCGGGGCCGTGCGCACCACCCGCATCGGCGGCGTCATGATCGTCCCGCTGCTCGTGCTGCTCCGGTTCGTGCCGGACGAGTACGCGGCCGTCGCGGTCGCGATCGCCGTCGGCATCGCGATCAACATCCCGTTCGCGGTGCTCGTCAAGCTCGCCCAGGACTACCTGCCGACCCGCCCCGGCACGGCCGCGGGCGTCACCCTCGGCCTGGCCATGAGCGTCGGCGGCCTCTTCGCCCCGGCCTTCGGCCTCATCGCCGAACGCCACGGCCCCGAAGGCGTCTTCACCGCCCTCTGCGCCGTCCCGCTCGTCGCCGTAGCCCTGGGCCTGTTCCTCAAGAAGCCATGAAACGGCTCGTCAGGGCCGCAACCGAATGAATCGCCGAAGCCCTGACAAGCCCGCGCCGGAGCGGTGTGATGGAGGTACCGCGCGGATCCAAGAGCGCCGCAGACGCGGCTCGACCGCCGCGGCGTCAAGGGGGACACACGACATGCGAGTCTGCTTGAAAGTCCAGATCCCGGTCGAAGCCGGGAACAAGGCGATCACCGAAGGCAAGCTCCAGCCGATGCTCGAGAAGTTCTTGAGCTCGCTCAAGCCCGAGGCCGCCTACTTCTTCCCGCAGGACGGCATGCGCAGCATGATGATCTTCTTCGACATGAAGGACACCTCGCAGATGGTCGTGAACGGCGAACCGCTCTTCGAGGAACTGCACGCCAAGATCGACCTCACTCCGGCGATGAACCTCGACGACCTCATGGCCGGCATGAAGCAGTTGCAGAACAACCGGTGATCTGATCGCCGAAAGACCTGATCGGAGCGGAACTGTCCCGCTCCGATCGGTTGCCTCCCGGTCCAGGGACGGCCCGGAAGCGGTTCGCGGGCAACAGGAGCCGGACGCGGCGGGACCCCGCGAGAGGGCGCTGAACGGTATCCTCGGTCGCACCGATGTGACGGGCCTCCCCGGGCCCGTAGAAAGGCCCCCATGAAACTCCGCCCCTCGCTCTGGATCGTGCCGATCGTCGCCGCCATCGGCGTGGCCGTCACCCTCGCCTTCATCCTCATCGGCGCCCTGAGCGACGGCGACGACCTCACCGCGGCGCCCACCGGGGGCGACCTCCTCGAACTGCTCGCCGTGATCGCCATCGTCGCCGGCGTCTTCGCGCTCATCGCCCTGGTCTGCATCGCGATCCCCTTCGCCCGCATCGACGAACGCGGCTTCTGGCAGTTCACCCAGGGGCAGGGCATGTACCTGGTCCGGCCCCTGGGGCACGGCGAGCGCATCGTCGTCTCCGAACGCCAGTGCTTCGTCCTCTGCGCCGACGGCGAATACGAACGCCTCCGCATCCGCCGGTGGACGCTCTCGAAGCGGACCTGGGCGGTGCTCGAAGCGCGGTACCCGCTCGAGCAGCGCCAGGACGCCGATTAGGCCTTGTCCTGCAGCCACTCGGCGAAGGTCCGTGCCGGGTGGCCGGTCACGCGCTCCACGTTGTTGTTGACCGTGGCCGGGCGGTCACCGAGGTTGGCCGCCACCTCCAGCAGCGAGGCGAACATCGCCTCCGGGAACCACGCCGGCCGGGCCGCCAGCGCCTCCTCGTGCGTCAGCTCCTCGACCGCGATCGGCTTGCCGAGCGCGGCGGCGATCTGCGCGATCACCTCGCGCTGGCTCAGCGATTCGGGGCCGGTGAGGATGAGGCTGCGGCCCCGGAACCGTTCGTGCAGCAGGAGTTCGGCGGCGACTTCGGCGACGTCGCCGAGGTGGATCGGGTTGACGCGCCACTCGGGGTGGGCGATCGCGACCTTCCCGGCCTGGATCTGCTCGGCCCAGTCGCGGTCGGGGTTGGTGGCGAGCCAGGAGGGGTAGAGGACGGTGTGGCCGAGCCCGGAGTCGCGGACGGCGGCTTCGATCGCCTGGTGGGCCGCGCCGATGGGGCCGGCGTGCTCGACGGGGTCGTAGGCGGCGGGGGAGGAGAGCAGGACGACGTGCTCGACCTCGGCTTCCTTTGCGGCCGTGAGGAATCCGGTGATGTCGCCGCGAGTGGGGTAGAGGAATGCGGTGCGCACGCCTTTGAGGACGGCGGGGTCCGGATCGGTGAGGTCGAGTGCGGCCGTCTCGACGCCCGCGGGGACGTCGAGTCGGGTCGTGTCGCGGGCGGTGGCGCGCACGCGGTGCCCGGCTGCGGCGAGGCGGGCGGTGAGGCGGGAGCCGATGTTGCCCCGGGCGCCGGTGACGAGGATGGCGTCTTCGTTGGCGGGGGCTGCGGTGTCGCTCATGGATGTCGCTCCTGGTGGACGGGTGTTTTCGGGCATGCGAGGGAAGGGCGCGTGCGGCGCCCTCGGGTAGCATGAACCTGGAACCTATTTGCTTTGCAAGCAAACATTATTTGATATCAAAGATAATCTGGAGGCGTGCCCGTGTCAAGCCCTGGGAACACCGACGACGCGATCCGCGAGCTCCTGCTGCTCATGCCGCGCATGGTCGGCCGGGCCAAGCGCCTGCCCGTGCCCGAGCGGGTCCGCTCCCTCGAGCTGAGCCCCCGCCACCTCTCGCTGCTCGCGCTGCTCCTCTTCGACGGCCCCGCCCAAGTCAACGACCTGGCCGTCCGCCTCGAAGTCGCGCCCACCACCGTGAGCCTCATGGTCGCCGAACTCAGCCGCAAAGGCGTCCTCGAACGCCGCGAGGACGAGGCCGACCGCCGCCGCCGCATCGTCAGCATCAGCGCCGAGATGCGCCCCGAGATCGAGGACTGGCTCGCCGGCAGCGCCGCCGCCTGGCGCAAAGCCCTGGCGCCCTTGACGGACGACGAGCGGCGCCGGTTCGTCGACACCCTCCTCGCCTACGAACGCGCCCTGGAGGCAACGGCGGACTAGGTCAGCCCCGGGGCGGCGCGGTCGACTCGCGCACCACGAGGCTCGTCGCGAGCTGCACGTGGTGCGAGTCGGGGACCTTGCCCGCGGCCAGGTCGAGCACCGTGCGCGCCGCGACCCGGCCCATCTGCCGCAGCGGCTGCTTCACCGTCGTGAGCGGCGGCTCGACCCACATCGCGTTGTACGTGTCGTCGAAGCCCACGACACTCAGGTCGCCGGGCACCTCGAGCCCGCGCTGGCGGGCGGTGCGGATGACGCCCACGGCGATGCTGTCGCTCGCGGCGAAGATCGCGGTCGGCGGGTCGGCGAGGTCGAGCATCCGGTCGGTCAGGGCCGCACCGGTCTCCGCGTTGAACTTGCCCGCGCCGGTGAGCGCGGGGTCCACTTCGATCCCGGCTGATTCGAGCGCTTCCCGGTACCCGTGCAGGCGTTCGCGCGCGGGCAGCGACCCGGGCGGGCCGCCCGTGAAGCCGATCCTGGTGTGGCCCAGGTCGAGCAGGTGCCGGGTGGCCTGCACACCCCCGGCCCAGTTGGTGGCGCCGAGGCTCGTGACGCGCTCGTCGAGGGGGTTCGCGGGGTCGATGACCACCAGCGGCAGGCCGAGCTGCTCGCACGTGTCCATCTCGTCGGTGGTGAGCTGCGCGGTCACCAGGACCAGGCCGGCCGCGCCCTGGGCGGCGATCTCCTTGATCCGGTCCGCGCCGATCGGGTCGTTGTCGCCGGGGGTCTCGGCCTCGAGGGAGCTGGTGACGACCTCGACGCCGAGTTCCTTGCCGCCGCTGAGGATCCCGTCGAGGACGTACACGGCGTACATGTTGAGGAGCGTGTCGAACACCACGTGGATCGTCTGGGGCGCAGGCGATTCGCGCGGGCCGGTGCTCGGCACGTACTCGAGTGCGGCGATGGCCTCGCGCACGGCCCGGCGGGTCTCGTCGGCGACGCCGGGGCGCCCGTTGAGCACCTTGGAGGCCGTGGCCTTGGAGACGCCCGCGCGCTCGGCCACCTCGGTCAGCGTCGCCCGGTTCCTCATCTGCCGCCCCTCCGCGAATTAGGTGGGGTCATTCTAGCCGCTCGCGGAAACTGTTTCCGATCGGCTACGGAAACTTCTCGAAACAGTTTTGGCAATCCGGGGCGCCGCGCGGCCCGTACCGGGGCGGCCGTGACGCAGCGTCACGCATCATTTCTATTGCGACACAATGGACTTCCCTGTCTATAATGACGCGGTCCTCCGGCGGGGCGCCTCACCCGGGCGCGCCCGCCGGCCCTGACGACAACAAGGAGACCCTGTGTCCTTCAAGGAAGGCAAGTCGCGTCGCGTCCTCGCCCGCGTGGCCGCCGTCGCGGCGGCCGCGGGCCTCGGCGTCGCCGGCCTCGCCGGCTCCGCCTCGGCCGACGTCACCATCCAGCAGTACGTCGCGCTCGGCGACTCGTACGCCTCGGGCGTCGGCGCGGGCGACTACGCCGACGACGGCACCGACTGCTACCGCTCCGCCAACGCGTACGCGAAGCAGGCGAGCGTCGCACTGGGCGAACGCCTCTGGTTCGAAGCGTGCTCCGGCGCGCGCGTCGAGGACGTGGTCGCCGACCAGCTCGACCACCTCTACGAGGTCAACACCGAGCACGTCACGATCGGAGTGGGCGGCAACGACGCCGGGTTCTCGTCCGTGCTCGGCGCGTGCGCCGGCACCGACACCGCGCTGTGCAGGACCGCGATCACCAACGCGCGCACCGTCATCACCGACTCGCTCCCGGCCGAGCTCGACGACCTGTACACCCGGGTCGAGAACCGCGCCTTCTCCGCGGAGGTCGTCGTGGTCGGCAACCCGCGCCTGTTCAACGAGACCGCATGCTCGGGCGCCCTCGCGATCACCCCTGAGGAGCAGGCGCTCCTCAACGACGCGGCCGACCTCCTCGCGGAGACCACGGCGGCCGTCGCGGCCGACCACGGCTTCGACTTCGCCGACCCGCGCGCGGCCTTCGAAGGCCACGGCGTGTGCTCCGCCGACCCGTGGATCCTCGGCTACACCGGGACCCTCGAGTCGTTCCACCCCAACGCCGCCGGCCAGGACGCCTACGCCGACGTCGTCATCCCGCTCCTCGACTACTAGAGGCAACCGCGACCGGCCCCGGGGGAGTCTTCCCTCGGGGCCGGTCGCGTCCGCTTCAGAGCCCGCCTCGGCCCCGGCACCCCAGGGCGGACCCCGCTCGCCACCACCAGAAGGAGACCCATGACCCGACACTCCACCAAGCGCATCGCGCGCACCCTCGCCGCCGCGGCCGTCGCCGGCATCGCGGCCGCCTCGATCGCCGCACCCGCCTCCGCGAACCACACCTGGTCGCCG
This sequence comes from Glycomyces lechevalierae, assembly GCF_027622945.1. Classification (GTDB taxonomy): domain Bacteria; phylum Actinomycetota; class Actinomycetes; order Mycobacteriales; family Micromonosporaceae; genus Glycomyces; species Glycomyces rutgersensis. Next base: position 97,615 of record NZ_JAPZVQ010000004.1, read on the forward strand.
CGGTACGTCGCCCTCGGCGACTCGTACGTGTCCGGTGTGGGCGCGGGCGACTACGCCGACGACGGCACCGACTGCTACCGCTCCGCGAACGCCTACCCGCAGCTCGCGGCCGAGGCGATGGGCGCGCGGCTCTCGTTCGACGCCTGCTCCGGCGCGCGCGTCGAGGACGTCGTCGCCGAGCAGCTCGGCAACCTCACCTGGCGCACCCGCGAGGTCTCGATCGGCGTGGGCGGCAACGACGCCGGGTTCTCGTCCGTGCTCGGCGCGTGCGCCGGCACCGACACGGCCCTGTGCCAGGGCGCGGTCGCGAACGCGCAAGCCGTCATCACCGACTCCCTCCCGGCCGAACTCGACGACCTGTACACGCAGGTCGGCGACCTCGCGCCGTTCGCGGACGTCACCGTCGTGGGCAACCCGCTCCTGTTCGGCGGCGCCTCCTGCGCCGGCACCCTCGCGATCACCCCCGAGGAGCAGGCCCTGCTCAACGAGACGGCCGACCTCCTCGCCGAGACGACCGCGTCCGTCGCGGCCGACCACGGCTACGCCTTCGCGGACGTCCGCGACGCCTTCACCGGCCACGAGATCTGCTCCGCGGACCCGTGGATCCTCGGCTACACCGGCACCGTCGAGTCGTTCCACGCGAACGCCGCCGGCCAGGCCGCGTACGCCGAGGTCGTCACGCCCTACCTCGAAGACTGCTAGAACCGGCGCCGCACCGGCCCGCGGGCCGGCGCGGCGCTCCGGCACAATCCTGGAATGCCCAGACGCTCCCGCCAGACCCGGCCGTGCCCGTGCGGCAGCGGCGCCGCCTACACCGACTGCTGCGGCCCGCTCCACGCCGGCACCGCGAAGGCCGCCACCGCCGAAGCCCTCATGCGCTCCCGTTACAGCGCCTTCGCCCTCGGCGACGCCGCCTACCTCATGCGCACCTGGCACCCCGAGACCCGCCCCGAACGCCTCGACCTCGGGAGCGACGGCCGCCGCTTCACCGGCCTCCACCTCCTCGAGACCACCGGCGGCACACCGCTCCACACCCAGGGCACCGTCCGCTTCCGCGCCGACTACACCGACGCCGACGGGCCCGGCTCCCAGACCGAGAACAGCGAGTTCGAGCGACTCGGCGGCGACTGGGTGTACGTGGACGCGCTCGGCTTCTCCTGACGCGCGGCAGATCGAGTCGTCGAACGACTTGTCGAACCCTCCACGAGTGCCTAACCTCGTCGGGTGAGCCTCCCGACTCCACCACCCGCCAAAGACCGCCGGGTGCGACGAACCCGAGCCGCCCTCCTGGGCGCCGCGACCGCGCTGGTCAGCGCGCGCGGCACCATGAACGTCCCCGTCTCCGACATCGCCGACGCCGCCGGGGTGAGCCGCCAGCTCGTGTACCTCCACTACGGCGACCGCGACACCCTCCTCCTCGAAGCCGCGCTCGACCTCGCCCGCCGCGAACTCGCCGTCCCCTGCGAGAAACCCCCCGCGGGCCTCTTCGCCCGCGAACGCGCCCTCGCCGTCGCCCGCCACTTCGCCGCCCATCAGGGCTTCTACCGCGCCATGTTCGAGACCGCGAGCGCCTACGCCCTCAACCGCGTCGTCAGCGGCCTCCTCGCGCCGCTCCGCAGCGGCGCCCTCCAGGAGCGCTTCGGCGCGGCCATGCCCCCGCCGCTCGCCGACGACCTCGCCGTGTTCGTCATCGGCGGCGGCACGGCCCTCCTCAGCGCCTGGGTCACCGGCACCGACGACGAACTCGACCCCGAGTCCATGGCCGACCGCCTCCTCGCCGTCGAACGGATCGTCGTCTCCTCGCTCGATCAGGTGCCCGCCGCGCGCTAGCGGCGCGATGACCGAACTCATGAGCTTCCTCTCTTGTCGCGGTCGACGCTGCCGCCGTAAAGTTAAGTCAAATGATTGACTTAATCTGAGGGATCGAGTGAATCGCCACCTCGGGAACCGCCCCGAGGCGACACTGCGACACGGACCGCCCCGACCGGCGCGGCCCGACCCAGGGGGAACCAATGGCAACAGCAGACCGCTTCACCGGCAAGACCGTCATCGTCACCGGCGCAGGATCCGGCATCGGCCGCGCGACCGCGCTCCGCCTCGCCGCCGAAGGCGCCACCGTCATCGCCGCCGACGTCAACCAGGACGCCCTCGACAAGCTCGCCGCGGAGATCGACATCCGCACCGTCGCCGGCGACCTCACCTCCAACGAGGTCATCGACCGGGTCGTCGCCGCCGCCGACGGCACCGTCCACGGCCTCGCCAACGTCGCCGGCGTCATGGACGGCTTCGTGCCCGCCGGCGAGATCGACGACGCCGCCTGGGACCGCGTCATGAGCGTCAACGTCACCGCCCCCATGCGGCTCATCCGCGCCGTCCTGCCGGTCATGATCGCCAAGGGCGGCGGCGCCATCGTGAACGTCGCCTCCGAAGCCGGCCTGCGCGGCTCCGCCGCCGGCGCCGCGTACACCACCTCGAAGCACGCCGTCATCGGACTGACCCGCAACGTCGCCGTCATCTACGGCAAGGACGGCGTCCGCTCGAACGCGGTCGCCCCCGGCGGCGTGGCCACCAACATCGAGGCGAAGCCGAAGTCCGAGCTCGGCTGGGAGCGCCTGAGCCCCTACTTCGCCAACGCCGCCGAGACCGCCCGGCCCGAGCAGCTCGCCGCCGCGATCACCTGGCTGCTCAGCGACGACGCCGACAACACCAACGGCGTCGTCCTCCCCAGCGACGGCGGCTGGTCCGCCGTCTAGCGCGCCCCGGGGCGCCGCCCGTCGAAGGCGGCGCCCCCGGCCCGCCCTCGGTACGATGAGGAGCGGGGTCGAGGAGCGACGTCGAACGAGGAGCGCACATGGACGAAGACGGACTCAAGTCCATCGCCATGCTCCTCCAGGCGCGCAACGACATCGAGGCCCGCATCGCCGACATCGTCGGCCGCCCCCTCGCCCACGGCCACCTCTCCGACTGGATCGCCGCCCAGATCTTCGACATCGAACTCGAACCCGCGCCCAGCCGCGCCGTCGACGGCTGGTTCCGCAGCGGCCCCCTCGCCGGACGCACCGTCAACGTCAAGCACTACGGCCACAACGACGGCCTGCTCGACCTCAACGACTCCGACGAACTCGAGTACTACCTCGTCATGACCGGCCCCCGCGCGCCCCGCGGCGCCCACCGCCCCTGGGGCATCGACCACGTCTACCTCTTCGACGCCTTCGACCTCACCCAGTCCCTGCGCGCCTACATGCGCCGCATCGGCGTCGCCACCAGCGTCCGCGCCGAACTCTGGCACGCCGCCGAGATCTACCCGCGCGCCGCCAACCAGGCCTACCGGCTCGACCCCGTCCAGGCCGCCGCCCTCGCCGGATTCCGCGCCGACCGGTTACTCCCCGGTATTCCCTTGCGGGCCTTCCCATGCCTATGATGTGAGGGTACAAAACGGGGGAGAAACGGAGCATTCCCCCATGCGCGCCTTCAGTCGGCTCCTCGCCTCACTCGTCGTCCTCGCGCCACTCCTCGCGGCCGCCCCGGCATCGGCCGCCGACACTCCGGCCGAGAACACCGTCGCCCCGCTCCCCGACGACTTCCTCTGGGGCGTCGCCTCCTCCGGCTTCCAGTCCGAAGGCAGCAACCCCGACTCCAACTGGCTCAGGTACTCCGAGTCCAAAGAGCACGTCGGGAACGCCGTCGACTTCCGCCACCGGTACGCCGAGGACATCGCGCTGGCCGCCGACATGGGCGTGGAGGTCTACCGGTTCGGCGTCGAATGGGCCCGGGTCGAACCCGCGCCGGGGGAGTGGGACGAGGCCGAGCTCGCCTACTACGACGACGTCGTGCGGCACGTCCTCGACGCCGGGATGAAGCCGATGATCACCCTCAACCACTGGGTCCACCCCGGCTGGGTCGCCGACCAGGGCGGCTGGAAGAGCGACGACACCCTCGCCGACTTCACCGCGTACGCCGAGCGGATCGTGCAGCGCTACGCCGACTCCGGGGCCATGTGGGTCACCTTCAACGAGGCGACCCTGTACGTCTACCACGAGATCGACAACGGGGCCGCGACCTGGTTCGACGCGCCCTGGATCTTCGACCGGATCGCCAAGGCCCACAACGCCGCCTACGACCTGATCCACGAGGCGAACCCGGACGCGATGGTCACCTCGAACCTCGCGTTCATCCCCTTGTCCCCGTGGCTGTTCGACGCCGCGTTCATCGACGGGATCAGGCACCGGCTCGACTTCGTCGGCATCGACTACTACCTCGGCCTCAGCCTCGACAACCTCACCGCCGCCCGCGCCGTCACCGGCGAACTCGCCGACGCCCAGCCCGACGGCATCTACTACGCCCTGCGCTACTACGCGAACAAGTTCCCGGACCTGCCGCTGTACATCGTCGAGAACGGCATGGCCACCCACGACAACGCCGAACGCCCGGACGGCCTGAGCCGCACCGAGTTCATCGAGGACCACGTCTACTGGATCCAGCGCGCCGCCGAGGACGGCATCGACGTCATCGGCTACAACTACTGGTCCCTCACCGACAACTACGAATGGGGCTCGTACACGCCCCGCTTCGGCCTGTACACCGTGGACGCCGTCACCGACCCCGACCTGGTGCGGCAGCCCACGGACGGGGTCGCGGCCTACACCGGCGTGATCGCCGGCGGCGGCGTCCCCGGCGACTACGAACCGGTGGTGCGCGAGTCGGTCTGCTCCCTCATCGACCCGCCTTTGAGCTGCCTCGTCCCGGCCGCCTGAAACCCGAGATCTCCCCACTGTGACCTTTGCCGTGCTTTGGCCGGGGTCACGGCCTCTCGGGGGTAGTCGTGACCTACGGGACCGGGGGCCGTTAGGATGCGGGCACTGCGGGCTTGATGTCAATCCTGCAGTCGTGATGATGGCAATCTGACGGAGGAAGCGTTGCTCGATATCAGCCCGATCACTTGGGCCGGAACCATCGGCCTCATCGTCGTCCTGCTGGCGGTGGACCTGATCCTCGCAGCAGTGCGCCCGCACCACGTCGGCTTCAAAGAGGCCACGGCCTGGTCGGTCTTCTACATCGCCGTCGCGATCGCGTTCGGCATCTGGTTCGGGGCCGCCTACGGCAACGCGGCCGGGACCGAGTACTTCGCGGGCTACATCATCGAGAAGAGCCTCTCGGTGGACAACCTCTTCGTGTTCGTGATCATCATGAGCACGTTCGCCGTGCCGGACCACCACCAGCACAAGGTGCTCACCTTCGGCATCGTGCTCGCGCTCATCATGCGCGCGATCTTCATCGCCCTCGGCGCGGCCCTCATCAACTCGTTCTCGTTCATGTTCCTGCTGTTCGGCCTGCTGCTCGTCTACACCGCGATCCAGCTCTTCCGCCACCGCAACGAGGACCCGGACATCGAGTCGAACGTGATGGTGCGCGGCGCCCGCCGCTTCCTGCCCATCACCCCCGACTACGTCGACGGCAAGCTCGTCACCAAAGTGGACGGCAAGCGCCTCTTCACGCCCCTGTTCATCGTCCTCATCGCGATCGGCAGCGTGGACCTGCTCTTCGCGCTCGACTCCATCCCGGCCGTCTTCGGCGTCACGCAGGAGGCGTACATCGTCTTCACCGCGAACGCCTTCGCGCTGCTCGGCCTGCGCGCCCTCTTCTTCCTCGTCAAGGGCCTGCTCGACCGCCTCGTCTACCTCTCGGCCGGCCTGGCGCTCATCCTGCTGTTCATCGGCGCCAAGCTGATCCTGCACTGGGCGCACGTGGACATCAACACCTCCATCCCGGAGGTCCCGACGTCACTCAGCCTGGGCGTGGTCATCGGCATCCTCGTCGTCGTCACGATCGCGAGCCTCATCAAGACCCGCATGAGCCCCGAAGAGAAGGCCCACGCCGGCTCGCTCACGGCCACCAAGAAGCAGGAGACCGAAGACTAAGCGCTTCAAACGATGCGGCCCCGGACCGGCGCGGTCCGGGGCCGTTGCTATCGCCGTCTGGAGAGGATCCACAGCAGCACGAGCAGCGGGATCGGCAGCAGGAACGCCTCCCGCAGCCCGACCTGGCCGTCCAGCCAGCCGAGCGCGGCGGGCGCGCACAGGATCGCCGTCCCCGACGCGAGCGACCCGATCGACGCCGAATGCCGCCCGCTCAATCCCGGGATGCCGACCAGGCGCCCCAGCATGATCGGGTACAGCGGCGCGATCCCGAGGCTCGCGACCCCGATCCCCACGGTCACTGTCGCCGGGTCCTGCCCGAGGTAGACCACGGCCGTGCCGACCGCGATCAGCGCCAGCGCGGCGTGCACCGCCCACGGCCGGTCCACGAACCGCGGCCCGACGAGGCGGCCCGCGGCCATCCCGATCCCGAAGCCCGCGCCGAGCGCCGAAGCCGTGCCGAGCGCGACCCCGGTGTCGACCAGCCGCGCCACGCTCCAGATCGCGAAGCAGAACTCGATCCCGACACACAGGACGATCCGGCCCCACGCCAGCGCCGCGGGCCCGACCGGGATCCCGCCGTCCCGCTCGGCCGCGTCCGGCGGGCCCTGGACGGTGCGGTGCACGACGGCCGCGACCAGGACCGGGACGGCGCTGAGCAGCGCCCACCGCCCCGGCACGCCCACCGATTCGAGCGCCCCGAACGCCAGCGGCGCGCACACCCCGGCGGCGCTCGAGAGGCCCACCATCACGGTGATGCGCTTCGCCGCGCCGGGCCCGCGCAGCAGCGGCGGGGTCGCGAGGGCGATGGCGGCGCAGCCGAACCCGACGAGGACCGCGCCGGTCCCCGCGATCGCGAGTTCCGCCGTGGCCGCCATGGCGACCGCGCCGACGGCGATCACCGCGCACGCCAGGCGCATCACCAGTCCGGCGCCGAGGCGGAGCACGGCCGGGCCGGTCGCGGCCGCGAGCACGAGTCCTGCGCCGAAGGTCATGGTGAGCCAGACGAGTTCGCCGCGCGGGCGGTCGAGTTCGGCCGCGATCCCGGCCAGGTACGGCCCGAACGAGCTCACGAGCAGTCCGAGCCCGATCTGCGCGAACGCGACGACGCGGCTCAGGTCGCGGGCGGCCGCGCGTTCCCCCGTGCTCGTCTCAACGGCCATCGGACACCAGCAGCTCCGCCAGGTGCCCGAGGTCGTGCAGCTTGACGTCCGCGTCGAGCCCGCGCAGGGACGCGGTCATCGCCCCGGCCGCGCGGCCCGCCGCCAGGCCCGGCCCGGAGTCCTCGACGACGAGGCACGCGGCCGGGTCGACGCCGAGTGCCTTGGCGGCCAGCAGGTATCCCTCGGGGTCGGGCTTGCCCTTCGTGACGTCCTCGAACGTGAACAGCAGCGGCGGGCGGATCCCGGCGGCCTCGAGCCGCGCCTTCGCGAGGCGGTCGTCGGCGCTGGTCACCACGGCCCAGGGCAGGCCGATCCGGTCGAGCTCGGCGAGGAGCCGTTCGGCGCCGGGCGTGGGGACGACGTCGTGGAGGTCCTCGTACTGCAGCTCGAGCTGCCGCTGGGCGGCCGTGTCGACCTGGGCCGCATCGAGGTCGGGCCGGAGCCGGGCGGCGGTGATCGAGGCGGGGCTGCCGTGCGCGTCCGCGAGGGCGCGGGCGGGGTCGACGCCGTATTCGACGGCCCATGCGGCCCAGGCGCGTTCGACCGCGCCGTCGGAATCGACGAGTGTGCCGTCCATGTCCAGCAGGACGGCTTCGGGGTTGCTGTAGCTTCGCATGAAGCCCTCCGGGGTAGAAATAAACTCGTAACGCGAGGATAATTCCTGGAGGTCCCCGAGTGCAAGCCAGAACCCCTGCCGACGAGCCGAACCCGGCCAAGGTCGGCCGCGCCGAGGCCGCCCGCTGGAGCGGCGCCCTCGACCTGCTCCGCCTCGTGCGCTCCCACCCCGGCGTCACCCGCGCCGAGGCCGCCCGCGAACTGCACGTCGGCAGCGGCACCGCCACCGAGATCTCCGCCCGCCTCCGCGCCCTCGACCTGATCGCCGAGGCCCCGGCCCCGCCCACCGGCCGCGGCCGCCCCACGACGACGCTCCACGCGCACCCGGACGGACCCCTCGCCGCCGTCGTCGACCTGCGGTACGCGGACTGGTCCGTCGCCATCGCCGACCTCGAAGGGACCCTGGTCGAATCGACCACCGGCCGGCACGCGTCGAAGCGCCCGGACCGGGTCTTCGCCGACATCCGCGAAGCGGTGGGCAACCTCGCGGACCGCTACGGCGGCCGTGTGCGGGCGGTCTCGATGTCCGCCACGGGCACGGTGCGGCGCAACAGCATCGTGCAGTCCAGTGTGCTCGGCTGGCGTGACGTCGAGGTCGAGCCGCTGCTTCCCGGTGTGCCCCAAGCGCTCGGCAACGACGCGACCCTGGCCGGCCTCGCCGAGGCGCGACTCTCGCACCCGGGCCGGAGCGTCCTGTACCTGACGATCGAGGTCGGCATCGGCGGGATCTTCGTCGACCAGGGCCACGCCGTCACGGGCGCCACGGGCGCCGGCGGCGAGTTCGGCCATGCGCCGCTGGGCGATCCGGCGGTGGCGTGTCCTTGCGGTGCTTCAGGATGCTGGGACGTGGCGGTCGACGGCCGCGCCGTGGCCCGGCTCAAGGGCGAGGCCGAGCCGGAGGACCCGCGCGCCTACCTCATCGAGGCGCTGGTGGACCCGAAATCCCGTGCGGCCGTGGAGGAATGCGCCGCGGTGCTCGGAAGCGGGACCGCCGGCCTGGTCAACATCCTCGACCCCGAACTGGTGTGCCTCGGCGGCCTCGCGCCGGAACTGCGCCGAGCGGTCCCCGAAGCCTTCGGCGGCGCCTTCCGAGCAGGCCTGATGGGCTTCCGCCGCGACGACCCGCCGCCGGTGGTGCCGTCGGCGCTCGGCCCGGACGCCCCCATTCTCGGTGCGGCCGAAGCCGCTTGGGACATGATCCTCACCGAGGGCGGCATCGCGGCCTGGATCGAGGAACGTTCGGTCTAGACAACGGGCACCCTTGGGGCAGCTGGGGTCAGGCGTTGCAGTCGAACTCGCCGCTCTTCACCCTCCAAGACGGCCGGTCACGCCTGCGCGGAACGACTCGTGACGGACCGGCCGCGCCAATGCAGGTTGCAGCACGCGACGTGCAGCTCGGAGGAGGCGGGGGTCAGGTACCGGCCGAGACCGATCTCGGCGCAGCAGTGCGCCTCCGGCCTCTCGGCGAGTACGGCCGGGCTCTCCTCGGCGAGTTCGCGGAGCTTCCAGCCCTCGAGCTCGAAGCCGAGCCGGCTCCCGACGATGAAGAGCGTGTCCGCCGCGATCTTCCAATCGAGGCGGTCGCGGAACTCGCGGTGCCACCGCATTTCGTGGAAGCCCTGGTCCCGCTCGGGGAACACGCCGGCGGGCACCGTGACCTTGTGGACCTTCGGCTCCGCCACCCGGGAGCGGAGCGTCTTCCACTCGGACACGCGAAACCCGAGGCTGTGGTGGAGCAGCACCAGGTCGAGGCGTCGCGACTCGGGTGCGGTGCCGCAGTCGAAAGCGCCCGTCCGCAGCGGGAGCCAGACGATGCTCCTGGGGGACCTGGACGCGAGCCACCACGCGATCGCGAGTTCGACGGTGGCGGACTTGTCGACCGAGAGCTGCTGTCCCACAAGGTCGTCGTGGAGCACCGCGTGCGCGGGGAGGCGTTCGGGCCGGATGACGCGGTAGGCGGTCGGACCCAGTCGGGCCGTGCCGACGAGTGTCCGCCACGTGCGGCCTTCGAGTCGCACCGTTCTCCTTCGTACGCAGGTGGCTCGAGTATGCCCGCGCAGACCCGGTGCGCGACAGCGGTTTAGACGGCGGCCTTCTCGCGGGGCTGCCGGTCGGGCTCGTAGACGGGGACCCATTTGGCGAGCCAGGCGGCGCCGAACCAGGTGATGAGGCCGAGGGCGATCGCGGCCGCGCCGAGGGGGAGGACCAGGGAGACGAGGCTGATGAGGCCGGGGCCCGCGACGCCGCCGAGGTCGCCGCAGAGGCGCCAACCGCCGAGGAACTGGCGGCGGCCCTCGTCGGGGGCGACGTCGGCGCCGAGGGTGAGGACGATGCCGGAGGAGATGCCGTTGCCCAGGCCCATGAAGCAGGCGACGAGGCCGATCGCGACCGCCGTCCCGGACAGGGGGAGGAGCAGGAACCCGGCGCCCATGACGAGCATCGCGGGCAGGGCGACCCACATGCGCCCGAAGCGGTCCATGATCGCGCCGCCGGGGTAGAACAGCAGCATGTCGACGCCGGCGGCGATGCCGAAGATGAGGCTCGTGGCCGTCGCGTCGAGGCCCTGGTGCTCGGCCCACAGCGGGATGATCGCCTGCCGGGAGGCGCGGGCGATCATGATGAGCAGGACGCCCGTGCCGAGGGTCGCGAGCACCCGGCGGTGCTCGGCGAGGACCGACCACATGCCGCGCTTCTCGGGCACGACGGAGGTCCGGGACGCGGGCAGGTCGGGCAGCGCGAGGCTGAGGAGACCGCCCGCGAGGCTCGTGGCCGCGGCGAAGGCGTAGGTCGCGCCGAACGAGTACTGCTCGATGAGGAACGCGCCCACGAACGGCCCGATGAACCCGCCGATGCGGAACGTCCCGCCGAGGGTCGACATGGCGCGGGCGCGGAAGCCCGCCGCCACCGCCTCGGAGAGGTACGCGTGCCGGGCGAGCCCGAAGACCGCCGAGGCCAGGCCGATGACGAACACCGCCGCCGAGAGCACGAGGAGCGAGCCGGTACGGGAGGCCGTGATCAGAGCGGCCGCTTCGACGACGCACGCGGCCAGCAGGACCCGCTTCTCGCCGAACCGCTGGGCGAGCGCCCCGGCGGGGAGGTCCCCCACGAGCTGGCCGAAGCCGATGAGGCCCACGATGATCGCGGCCTGGGTGACGGTGGCGCCGAGGTCGAGGGCGGAGAGGGCGACGAGCGGCATGACCGCGCCCATCCCGATCGAGATGAGGATCGTCGGCCCGTAGATCGGCAGGGCCAGGCGCCTCAGGCGGATGGAGTGGGCGGGCTCGGACACGGTTCGGAACGTACCAAGCGGTAATGACGGGTGTTCATGTCGCGGGAGCGGTCTGTGACGCGTTCGGGCCGGAGCGCTGTGGGCGCCCCGGCCCTCAACTCAAGCGGGCGTGCAGGTCACCGCCGGTGCGGTGCCCGTGCCGCTGGCGACGAAGCCCCATGAGGTCGCGGTCTGGCCGGCCGCGATCGCGCCGTTCCAGCCGACGTCCTCGGCGGTGACGGTCGCGCCCGAACTCGTGACCGCCGCGTTCCAGGAGCTGGTGATGCGCTGGCTCCCCGGCCACGTCCAGGTCAGGGTCCAGCCGTTGATCGCGCTGGATCCGGCCGTGATCTGGACGCTGCCCTGCCAGCCCGACTCCCACTGGCTCGCCACCGCCACCTTCGCGGTGCACCCGGTGCCGGCGGGCGGCGGTGAGGAGGTCTCGCCGGGGTTCGTGGTCTGCTCGGGCGGAGTGGTCGTCTCGCTCGGGTTGCCGGCGGTGAGCGTCGGCGTCGTCCAGGTCCGCCACTGCGCGAGGTTCGCGGTCTTGTTCGGGTGCATGCTGATCGTGGCGGGCGGGGCGCCGGTGCCGTGCAGGAACCTGTTGATGCTCTGCTGCAGCGGGGTCTTCCACTCGGTGCGGGTCGCGCAGTGCGTCCCGTTCGACGTGTTGGAGTGGTAGGAGATGTTGCTCCCCGCGCCGAGCGCCTTGTAGACCTCGGCGCCGCCGAGGGCCGCGAGCGCGCCGGAGCGCGCGCCGAGCCATTCGATGTGCGGGTTGTCCATGATGAACAGTCCGCGCGGGGCGATCATGCCGACGATCTCGTGGGTGTCGACCGGGAGCGCGCCGGGGTTGGCGGTGTACGCGCTGAACGCGTCGCCGAGCCACGGCTGCTCGCTGTAGGCGCTGCTGAGCGGCTGGGAGCCGCTCTCCTGCGGGATGGAGCGGAGCGCCGCGACGCCGCCGCTGCCGGACTCGATGGGCATCGTCAGGGCGATGCGCTGGTCGAAGGCCCCGGCGACGAACGCGCCCTTGCCGTACCGGGAGCAGCCGGTGACGCCTGTGGCGGGTTTCAGGATGCTGCCGCCGGACTGCTCGATCACGTCGATGATCCGGCTGACGCCCCAGGCCTGGGCCATGAGGACGCCGGTGCTGCTGGTGGCGCCGTAGAGGTTGTAGAACGCGCCCTGCTTGTTGTTGCGGGGCGTGCCCTCGGCGCCCACGGCGCCCGGGTCGTAGTTGACGACGGCGGTGCCGGTGCCGAGGATCGTGGCGGTGTCCGCACCGAAGCCGCCGTAGACGATGACGGCGGGGAAGGGGCCGGTGCCGCTCGGCAGTTGCACGGTCGCCGAGAAGTTGGTGGAGCGGCCGTCGTCGTTGACGTTGACGGTGATCCGGGAGGAGGTCACGGAGCCGGTGACGCTGTCGGGCTGCGGCTTGTCGCCGTAGACCGTGCGTTCGGCGAGTGCCTTGATCTCGGAGCGGCGGCACTCCCATTGGCTCTGGGAGGTGACGCGGGTGCCGTCGATCCTCGTGAACGGGTCGGGGAGCTGCGCGTTGGAGGGCCAGCTGCCCGGGACGGTCACGGCGCAGTCCGCGCCGTTCCATTCCGAGGCGATGCCCGCTTGGGCCTCCGCGCGGTCGAGGTGCGATGCGAGGAATGCGGCGGCGACCGCGCAGGCGGCCGCCAGGACGAGGGCGAATCGGAGTCGGTGTCGGATGACGCTGATCGGGGGGTCGATCGATGATGCCATGGCAGATTCCTTGTCTGACCAGAGGCGACAGTCCATCATCGACGGTGAGGAGGGCGCGAGCGCGCCGGCGTCAACGGTGAGACCACTCTTGCCGGTGTCGAGTGAACTTCCGTGAGGGTCCCGACAGAATACATTGATAAACGTCGATACACAATGGCCCTCAAGGGGTCGCGGACGCCTGCTCCGCCGCCAGCCGCTCCGAGGCGGTCGCCATGTGCACGGCCATCGCCGAGGCCGCCGCGTCCGCGTCCCGCCGCTCCAGTGCGTCGAACACCGCCGCGTGCTCCTCGACCGCCCGAAGCGCCTCGTCCTCGCCGCTCACCGCCCGGTTCGCGTACACCTGCAGCAGCGAGCGCACCACGTCGAGCAGGTCCAGCAAGGCCGTGTTCCCCGCCGCCTTCGCCAGCGCGCTGTGGAAGTCCCTGTCCGCCTTGGCGAACGCGGGCAGGTCCCCGATCGAGGCGCGCATCTTCGCGAGGTGCCCGCCGATCGCCTTCAACGCGGCCGGGTCGGCCGCGTTCGCGGCCAGCCGCGCCACGTAGATCTCCAGGCCCGAGCGCAGTTCGAGGAGTTCGGCGGTCTTGCGCTCGCCGATGAGCAGGCCCCACCGCAGGGTCTGCGGCAGCAGGTCGCTCGCCGTCCCGCGCAGGTACGTGCCCGAGCCGGGCCGCACGTCCACGATGCCCAGGATCTCGAGCGCCGCGAGCGCCTCGCGCACCGCCGAGCGCCCCACGCCGAGCGTGGAGGCGAGGTGCCGCTCCGCCGGCAGGCGGGTACCCGGCTCGATGGACCCGCTGGTGAACAGGTCGAGCAGGCGGCGGGCGACCTCGGAGACGGGCGTGCCCGACGGCAGCGAGCCGAGGGCGGCCGTGATCTCGGCAGAACGGTCAGGGTACGCAGGCATGGGATCAATTTACCATCGCGGGCCCCGCCGACCCCGGTTGCAATTGGTCAACCGGTTGGCTAGTGTGAGGGGTACGACGACCGCCCTCCGATCATCGTCGATAGGAGTTACCGTGCAAGATCCCCAGCTCAGCGCCCCTGAGACGCCCCCCGTCGGGCGCTCCGCGATCCGCAAGGTCGCCGTCCGGCTCGTGCCGTTCGTCGCCCTGATGTTCTTCATCAACTACCTCGACCGCACCGCCATCGGCTTCGCCGCGCCCAACGGCATGAACGAAGACCTCGCCCTGAGCGCCGCCCAGTTCGGCTTCGCCTCCGGCGTCTTCTTCATCGGCTACATCCTCCTCGAAGTCCCCTCCAACCTGGCCCTCCACCGGTTCGGCGCCCGCAAATGGCTCGCCCGCATCATGGTCAGCTGGGGCATCGTCGCGCTCCTGTTCACCTGGGTCCAGGACTTCGAGCAGCTCGTCGCCCTCCGCTTCCTCCTCGGCGTCGCCGAAGCCGGCTTCTTCCCCGGCGCGATCCTCTTCCTCAGCCTCTGGGTCCCCGCCGCCCACCGCGGCCGCATCCTCATGCTCTTCTACCTGGCCCAGCCCCTGACCACCGTCATCGGCGCGCCCCTCGCCGGCTGGCTCATCGGCCAGCACGGCGTCTTCTTCGGCCTCGAAGGCTGGCGCTTCATGTTCATGGGCGTCGCCCTGCCCGCGATCGTCGTCGGCGTGATCGCCTGGTTCTACCTCAAGGACAAGCCCGCCGACGCCAAGTGGCTCACCCCCGCCGAGCAGGCCTGGCTCACCGACGCCCTCGAGACCGAACGCGCCCGGACCGAGTCGAAGGAGCAGCACGTCTCGGCGCGCTTCGCGTTCCGCTCCGGCCGCGTCTGGGCCCTCTCGTTCATCTACTTCGGGTTCATCTACGGGCTGTACGCGCTGGCGTTCTTCCTGCCGACGATCATCGACGGCTTCCAGGAGCAGACCGGCGCGGAGTTCAGCGTCTTCGACAAGGGCCTCATCACCGCGATCCCGTACGTGCCCGCGGCGATCGCGATGTACTTCTGGTCCCGCGACGCCTCGCGGCGCGGCATGAGGACCTGGCACATCGCCGTCCCGGCGGTGGTCGGCGCGGTCTCGATCCCGTTGGCGCTCTTCGCGGCCACACCCGCGCTGACCATCGCGGTGATCGCGGTGACGGCCATGGCGGTCTTCGCGGCGCTCCCGAACTTCTGGACCCTGCCCACGCGGTTCCTCACCGGTGCCGCCGCGGCGGCCGGGGTCGCGCTCATCAACACGATCGGCAACCTGGCGGGCTTCAGCGCCCCGTACATCACCGGCGCGGTGCACGACTGGACCGGCGGCTACGAGGCGCCGATGTTCATCGTGGGCCTGTTCATGCTGGTCTCGGCCGTCCTCATGGTGCTCCTGGCCCGGCGTCAGCCGCGGCCGACCGAAGCCGCCGACGAGGAGCTGGTCGCGCGATGACCCGCCTGTGGAACGACCCCGCGGACTTCGCGGACGAGATGGCGGCCGGCTTCGCGGCGGCGAACGCCCGCTCCGTGCGGCGCGTCTCCGGCGGCGTCGTGCGCGCCACGGCGACGCCCGAAGGCCAAGTGGCCGTGGTGATCGGCGGCGGCTCGGGCCACTACCCGGCCTTCGGCGGCCTCGTCGGCCAGGGCCTCGCGCACGGCGCGGCGATGGGCAACCTGTTCGCCTCGCCTTCCGCGCAGCAGGTGCACGCGGTCGCGGCGGCCGCGCACCGCGGCGGCGGCGTCCTCCTCTGCTACGGGAACTACGCGGGCGACGTGCTCAACTTCGACGCCGCCCAGGAGCGCCTGCGCGCCGAGGGCATCGCCTGCGAGACCGTCGTCGTCACCGACGACATCTCCAGCGCCAGTGCGGAAGAGCGCGAGAAGCGGCGCGGTATCGCGGGGGACCTCACGGTCTTCCGCGCCGCCGCCGCGGCGGCCGAAGCCGGGTACGGCCTCGCCGAGGTCGCCCGGGCCGCGCGCCTCGCGAACGACCGCACCCGCTCCTTCGGCGTCGCCTTCACCGGCTGCACGCTCCCCGGCGCGGAGGCCCCGCTGTTCACGGTCCCGGAGGGCCGCATGGCGATCGGCCTCGGCATCCACGGCGAGCCGGGCATCGGCGAGGCGGATGTCCCGAGCGCCGACGCCCTCGCCGACCTGCTCGTCGAGCGACTCCTCGCCGAACTCCCGGACGGCGTCGCGGTGCGGGGCGCGCGGGTCGTGCCGGTCCTCAACGGGCTCGGCTCGCTCAAGTACGAGGAGCTGTTCGTCGTCTACCGCCGCGTCGCCGAACGCCTCGAGGCGGCAGGGGCACTGATCACCGATCCCCACGTGGGGGAGTACTGCACGAGCTTCGACATGGCCGGGGCCTCACTGACCCTGTACTGGCCCGACGACGAACTCGCCCGCCTCTGGGAGACACCGGTCGACGCGCCCGCGTACCGCCGGGGCGCCGTCGCTCCCGCCGAACGCGAA
Source organism: Glycomyces lechevalierae (assembly GCF_027622945.1). Taxonomy (GTDB): domain Bacteria; phylum Actinomycetota; class Actinomycetes; order Mycobacteriales; family Micromonosporaceae; genus Glycomyces; species Glycomyces rutgersensis. The sequence continues at coordinate 113,728 of NZ_JAPZVQ010000004.1, forward strand.
GCGGCCGCTGTCACGACTGCTGCGACCGAGGCGATCCCGGAAGCCGACGAGGCCTCCCGGAACGCCGCCGCTACTGTCCACAAGGTACTCGAAGTCCTCGCCGCCGAGATCGATACGCACGCCGACGAACTCGGCCGCATCGACGCCGTCGCCGGGGACGGCGACCACGGCATCGGCATGCGGCGCGGCTCCCGCGCCGCCCTCACCGCCGCCGCGCAGGCACGCGACGCCGGAGCGGGCGCCCGCACGCTGCTCGCCCGCGCCGCCGACGCCTGGTCCGACAAGGCCGGCGGCACCTCCGGCGCGCTCTGGGGCGTCATCCTCGCGAACCTCGCCGAAGCGCTCGGCGACCAAGGGAAGCCGACCGCCGCAGCGGTCGCGGAAGGCGTCGCCGCCGGAGCCGAAGGCGTCATCGCCTACGGCAAGGCGCAACTCGGCGACAAGACCCTCGTGGACGCGCTCGTGCCGTTCAGCGACACGCTCACCGCCGCCGTCCTCGCAGGCCGTTCGCTCCCGGAAGCCTGGGCCACGGCATCCGAGGCCGCCACCCGCGCCGCCGCCGCGACCGCCGACCTCCTGCCCCGCATGGGCCGCGCCCGCCCCCACGCCGAGAAGGCCCTCGGCACACCCGACCCGGGCGCCCACTCGTTCGCCCTCATCACCGCCGCCGTCGCCGCGACCCTGGCGGAAGACGCTGCCGCACAACAGGAAAGGGACCTCGCATGACCGAGCGCCTGCGGATCGTCGTCGGAGCCGACGACGCCGGATACGACTACAAGGAGATCCTGCGCCAGGACCTCGAGAACGACCCCCGCGTCGCCTCCGTCGCCGACGTCGGCGTCGACGCGGACGGCCACACGCCCTACCCGAAGGTCGCCATCGAAGCGGCCCAACGGGTCGCGGCCGGGGACGCCGACCGGGCGCTCCTCATCTGCGGCACCGGCCTCGGCGTCGCCATCGCCGCCAACAAGGTCCCCGGCATCCGCGCCGCCACCGCCCACGACTCGTTCTCCGTCGAACGCTCCGTCCTCTCCAACGACGCGCAGGTCCTCACCATGGGCCAGCGCGTCATCGGGGTCGAGCTCGCCCGCCGCCTCGTGCGCGAATGGCTCGACTACCGCTTCGACGCCACCTCCGCCTCGGCCGAGAAAGTCGCCGTGATCGGCGAGTTCGAGTCCACGGGGTCGTGCTGATGGCGCCGGTGCGGGTCGGGGTGAGCCTGAAGATGTACTTCGGGCACCAGGAGGCCGCCGCGTGGTTCGACCGCGTCGCCGCGCTCGCGCGCGGCCACGCCGCCGTCGCCTCCGGCGCGGTCGAGCTGTTCGTCATCCCGACCTACCTCCAGATCCTCCCCGCCCGGGACGCGTTCGCGGGCACCCCGGTCCGCATCGGCGCGCAGGACGTCGCCGCCGCCGACACCGGCCCCTACACGGGCGAGGTGAGCGCCGCCGAACTCGCGGAAGTCGGTGCGTCCCTGGCGGAGATCGGCCACGCCGAGCGCCGCCGCCTCTACGGCGAGACCGACGCCGTGACCGCCGCGAAGGCCGCCGCCGCACTCCGCCACGGCGTCACACCGCTCGTCTGCGTCGGCGAGACCGAACGCCTCGACCCCGCCGGGGCGGCCGCCGCCACCGTCGCCCAACTCCGCCGCAGCCTCGCCGACGCCCCCGCCGGGCCCGTCATCGCCGCGTACGAACCCGTGTGGGCCATCGGCGCCGCCGAACCCGCCCCCACCGGCCACATCGCCGCCGTCGCCCGCGCCCTCAGAGTCGCCCTCGACGTCGCCCCCGACCGCGCCGGCAGCGCCGTCATCTACGGCGGCTCCGCGGGCCCCGGCCTGCTCACCGCCCTCGGCGACGCCGTCGACGGCCTCTTCCTCGGCCGCTTCGCCCACGACCCCGCCAACCTCGAAACCGTCCTGGACGAAGCCGCCGAACTCGCGACCGCGAGGGCCGCGGCATGATCGGCCTCGGCACCTACGCCTTCTTCTGGCAGCACTCGGACCGCGTCGACCTGCCCCTCACCCTCACCGACGCCTTCGAAGCCACCCGCGACCTCGGCGTCGACCTCTTCCAGATCTGCGACTACGCCCCGCTCGACACCATGGGCGACAAGGAGATCCGCGACGCCGCCCACGCCGCCCGCGACCTCGGCCTCAGCATCGAACTCGGCACCAGAGGCCTCGAACCCGAACGCCTCCAACGCTTCCTGCGCCTCGCCGAGGCCTTCGACGCCCGGCTCGTCCGAACGATGGTCCCCGGCCCCGGCTCTGCCCCGACCCCCGGCCTCCGCCCCGCCCTCACCGACTACGAGACCGCCGGCGTCACCCTCGCCCTCGAGACCTACGAGCAGGTCGCCACCGCCGACCTCATCACCCTCGTCGAACGCGTCGCCAGCCCCAGCCTCGGCATCTGCCTCGACCCCGCCAACACCGTCGCCCGCCTCGAGCAGCCCCGCGCCACCGTCGAGGCCACCGCACCCCACGTCAAGAACGTGCACGCCAAGGACTTCGCGTTCACCCGCGAACCCGGCTGGGTCGGCTTCCGCTACAGCGGCGCCCGCATGGGCGAAGGCCTCCACGACTACCGGCACCTGCTCGACACCGTCCGTCCCCGCGAACGCGGGATCAACGAGATCGTCGAGCACTGGCTGCCCTGGCAGGGCGACCCGGCCACCACCGTCCGGACCGAGCGGGACTGGACCCGCGCCACCATCGAACACCTGAGGAGCACCACATGAGCGACACCTTCACCATCGCCGTCATCGGAGCCGGCGGCAAGATGGGCACGCGCGTCTCGAACAACCTCGTCAAGACCGAGCACACCGTCCACTACGTCGAGAACTCGCCCGCCGGGCGCCAACGCACCCTCGACGCCGGCCGCGAACTCACCGACGGACCCGACGCCGTCGCCGACGCCGACATCGTCGTGTTCGCCGTCCCCGACCTCGCACTCCAAGCCGTCACCGGCGAACTCGTGCCGCTCATGAAGGACGGCGCGATCGCCCTCACCCTCGACCCGGCCGCCGCCTACGCGGGCCTCCTCGCGAAGCGCCCCGAGGTCACGCAAGCCGTCGCGCACCCCTGCCACCCGTCGATCTTCCTGCAGCGCACCACTCCCGAGGAGTACGCGGACACCTTCGGCGGCATCGCCGCCCCGCAGGACGCCATCGCCGCCATCGAATCCGACGACCCCGCCAAGGCCCAGATCGTGGAAGCCACGGTCCGCGCCATCTACGCCCCCGTCGTGGACGTCCACTGGGTCACCGTCAAGCAGCTCGCGCAGCTCGAACCGACCCTCGTCGAGACCATCGCCTGCATGGTCGGCGCCCTCCTCAAGGAATCCCTCGACGAGGCCGTCAACACGATGGGCGTCCCGGAGGCCGCCGCGCGCAGCATCCTCCTCGGCCACACCCAGGTCGCGCTGGCGAACGGGCTGCGCGGGGACAACCCGTTCAGCGACGCTTGCCTGATCGCGATGGACTACGGCCGCGAGGCGATCATCAAGGACGACTGGAAGAAGGTCTTCCGCGACGACGAGCTCGACGGCAACCTCGCCCGCATGCTCCACCTGGACCGGATCGAGCGCTGAGGCGCCGCGGGCCCGCCGAGAGGAGGGCCCGCTTCTCTTAGGACGAGGCTTTCGCCTTGAGCTTCTTGGCGAGTTCGGCCTTGCCCATGTTGGACGCGCCGGTGAGGCCGACGTTGTGGGCCTGCCACTGGAGCTCTTCCTTGGTGGCCTCGCCGGGGCGCTCGCCGAGGTGCTCGGCGCGGCTGGCGGCGAAGGCCTCGCCGAGCTCCATGCGCCGCTCCTCGGACAGGTGCTCCTTCATGTGGGGGAGGACCGTGGTCTCCTCTTCGTGCACGTGGTGCGTGACGGCCTTCTCGAGTTCGACGAGCACCTCCACGAACGCGGAGGACTCGGGGTCGGTCTCGACGAGGCGTTTGAGCATCTGCTCGGCCTGGGTGTGCTCCTCCTGGCTGTGCGCGACCTCCTCGGTCTCGCCGGCCTCGTCCTTCGCGACGGGGTAGACCGCGGCCTCCTCGGCGCGGCTGTGCGCGATGAGCAGCGCGGACAGCACCGGCGCCGCGAGCGAGCGCGTGTCCGGGAAGTCCCGCATCTTGGCGAACAGACGTTCGACTTCGCGGTGGTCCTGCATGATCAGGTCAACGACATCGCCGCTCATGGCCCTGTCCCCTCGTGCGTCGGTCGCCTCCGAGCGAGGCGAGCGACACGGAGATACCCGCCGCGCCCGGTTTTCATGCCGCCGGGCGCTCCGGGGACGACGAAAGCCCCGGCCGAAGGACCGGGGCTCGCATGGAGCGGGTGACGGGAATCGAACCCGCGCAATCAGTTTGGAAGACTGAGACTCTACCATTGAGCTACACCCGCACGCCGCCGAAGCGGACGCAGACGAGTGTAGCGCATCCGTTCAGCGGGGCGGCAGCACACTTCTGAGGCCGCCCTTGACGTGAGCGAGGAACACGTCGTCCTCGTAGGCCTCCGCGGCGTGGCCGAGGGCCGTGTAGAAGCACCGGCCGGCCTCGAGGCGGCGGTGCCAGGCGAGCGGGTGCGGGCGCCCCATGGCCAGGCCCGCGGTGTCGTACGTGTCCTCGTCGGCCTCCAGCAGGACTTCGACGTCCTTGGGCTGCTCGTCGAAGCTGTACCACTCGTCGGTCCAGGCCCAGCGCTCCGGCAGGTGCGCGGTGGCGGGGTGGCTCTGCTCGACCACGTCGATCTCCCCGGGCGTGCACCCGGGCGGGTGGCCGATGAAGCGGGCGCCCACGAGTTCGCGGAAGAACGGCCAGGAGCGCTCGGCGGTGGAGGCGGCGTGGATCCCGCACCACCCGCCGCCGCCGGTCACGAAGTCCGCGAGTGCGGCGCGCTCGAGCTCGTCCAGGACGTCGCCGGAGGGGGAGACCCAGACGGTGGCGGCGAAGCGGGCGAGGTCGAGGGGGTTGTAGACGCCCGCGTCCTCGGTGTGCTCGGTCTCGTACCCGAGTTCGGCGGCGATCCGCTCCACGGCGGCGACGCCGGCCGGGATCGAGTCGTGCCGGAAACCGGTCGTCTTCGTGAAGACGAGGATGGCGGGTGAAACCACAGCGTTCACTCCTGTTCGGGGCGGGGCGCCGTTCCCGTGCCGGCGGGTGCCGGGCCGTCCGACTCCTCCTGAGAACGATTGCAGGGCGTAGTCTAGGCGATCTCGGCGGGGGCCGATCGTCCCGGCCGCACTCGCCCCAACAGGTGACGAGCGGCGATATCGACCACACCCGCCGGGGCCGCGACGGCGCGGCGGCCTAGACTCGATCGGAGCGGGGGTCGATGCTGCGCTGCCGGCGGACCGATGCGGCCACGGCACCCTCCGCTCCGACGCAAGTCAATGTCGCAAGGCAATTGAGCGAAATGATCTAGGAGTACGTCTGTGAAGAGCACTGTCGAGACCCTGAGCCCGACCAGGGTGCGGCTGTCGGTCGAGGTGCCGTTCGAGGAGCTGGCGCCGTTCATCAACGAGGCGTACAAGACGGTCGGGCAGCAGGTCCGCGTCCCCGGGTTCCGTCCCGGCAAGGCGCCCCGCCAGGTCATCGACCAGCGCATCGGCCGCGAGTCGGTCTTCGCGCAGGCGATGGACCCGGCCATCCAGGCGAACCTCAACAAGGCCGTCACCGAGAACGACGTCAACGCGCTGGGCCGCCCCGAGCTGACCGAGGTCAAGCCGATCGAGCAGGACAAGCCGTTCGAGTTCACGGTCGAGACCGACGTGACCCCCGCGTTCGAGCTCCCCGACTTCGCCTCGCTGAAGGTCACGGTCGAGGCCGAGGGCGTCAGCGAAGAGGACGTGGACAAGGACCTCGAGTCCCAGCGTCTGCGCTTCTCGTCCCTGAAGACCGTCGAGCGCGCGGCGGCCGAGGGCGACTTCGTCGTCATCGACCTGCGCGCCACCCAGGGCGGCGAAGAGGTCGAGGGCGGCTCCGTCACCGGCATGAGCCACGAGGTCGGCTCGGGCAACCTGCTCGACGGCCTGGACGAGGCCCTCATCGGCATGTCCGCCGGCGACGAGAAGACCATCCAGTCCACCCTCGCGGGTGAGCAGGAGGGCGAGACCGCCGACGTCGAGGTCAAGGTCACCCAGGTGAAGGAGCGCGAGCTCCCCGAGCTGGACGACGACTTCGCCGAGATGGCCAGCCAGTTCGACACCCTCGCCGAGCTGCGCGACGCCACCCGCGAGCGCCTGGAGACCCAGGCCCGCACCGGCAAGGCCAACGAAGCCCGCCAGAAGACCCTCGAGGCGCTGGTCGAGTCCGTCGAGCTGCCGCTGCCGGAAGGCGTCGTCGCCGAGGACGTCGAGCACGAGATCATGCACATGAAGGGCGGCCACGACGGCGAGACCGCCGAGGGCCTCGCCCAGTTCGAGCAGTACCTCGAGATGATGGGCAAGACCGAGGACGAGTTCAAGGCCGACATGGTCGCCGACTCGGAGGCGCGCCTGCGCCAGTCGATCATCCTGGGCAAGATCGCCCGCGAGCGCGAGCTCGAGGTCTCCGGCGAGCTCATGACCGCCGAGGTCGTGCGCCAGGCCCAGCAGCGCGGCGTCCCGCAGGACCAGTTCCAGAAGTTCGTCGACGAGCTGCGCACGAACGGCGGCCTGCAGCAGGTCGCGGCGTCGCTGCGCCAGCAGCTCGCCCTCGAAGAGGTCGTCAAGGAGGCCTCGATCGTCGACGCCTCCGGCACCGAGCTGACCGAGGAAGACCTCTTCCCGGGCCGCAAGGCCGCCGAGGCCGACGAAGCCGAGGTCGAAGAGGACAAGACCGAGGAGTAGATCCTCACCGCTTTCCGAAAGGGGCCCAACGCATCAGCGTCGGGCCCCTTTCACGTTGCCGGAATGGGAGCGCTTTGCCCCGGCTGCTCCCGAAATTTTTGCTACTCACGGGTAGAGACGAGCGTCACTTTGACTTATGGTGTGTATCTACACCCATCAATGCTCAAGTGCCAACGACATGACGCAGACCATGGTCTGCGCGAGACCGTCTCGGGAGTGCCCCCATGATCCCCCGACACCGTTCCTCCGGTTCGATGCCTCTTGCCCTCGGTGCCGCGCTGGCGCTCGCCGTCCTCGCCTGGCCCGCCCCGGCCGCCGCCCAGGAGACCGCTGGGGGCGAGGAGCTCAAGTTCGACTACGGCGCGGACGGCGTCTCCTGGTACTGGAGCCGCCAGATCGACGAGACCCTCGAGCTCGGCTCGATCTCGCAGCAGGTGGAATGGCCCAACCCGCAGTCCGCGACGACGATGCCCGTCGCCGTCGAGCTCGGCGAGAACACCAAGGTCGCGGCCCTCTCCTTCAACCTCGCCGAGCGCGGCGTCACCGAGGGCTCCGAGATCACCGACTTCAAGCTCACCGTCGCCGAGGGCGACGACGCGGGCGACTCGCCCACCTTCAACCCCACCGGCAAGCTCGTCCAAGCCTGCCCGATCACCGAAGCCTGGACGACGGGCGAAGCCGAGATGTGGGACGTGCAGCCGCCCGTCGGCGACGGCTGCGTCGTGGGCGAACGCGCCGAACCGGACCCGGCCGAGGTCGCCGACGCCGAAGCGCTCATCGCCGCCACGCAGGAGGCGATCGAGAACGGCGGCACCACCGAGACGCCCGCCGTCGAAGTCCCGCTCCCCACATGGACGTTCGACCTCACTGAGCTCGCCGAGGACTGGGGTCAGGACCCGTTCGCGAACTACGGCGTCATGTTCATGCCCGTCATGGACGACGCCACCCCCGTCGACACGTGGCAGGTGAACCTCAAACTGCCGCTGCGCGACGACACCCAGACCCCCGTCAACGAGTACGACGCCACCGCGTACCGGCTGAGCGCGACCTTCGCGTTCACGCCCGGCGAGACCCCTGACGACGGCGCGAGCGACCCCGGCTCCGGCACCACGGGCGGTTCGAGCGGCTCCAGTGGTTCGAGCGGCGGTTCGGGCGGAGGCGGCGGCTCCGGCGGCGGCGGTGCCGACGAGGCCGCGGCGGGGGAGGAGTCCGCCTCCCCCGAGGAGCTGGCCCCGGCCGCGTACGAACCGATCGAACCCAAGGCGCCCTGGTACGTGTGGACGCTCATCCCGGCCGGGATCGTCGGCGCCTACCTCCTCCACACCGTGATGGGCGCGTCCAGCGCCGCGGCGGGCGGCGGCGGTGCGATCGACCGCATCCGCGCCCACAACCTCGACAAGCGCGGTTGGGCCCTGCCCGTCCCGGCCGGCCTGTGGCAGAAGCTCACCGGACGCGGAGGCCGCTCATGAGGCGGCACCTCCAGAGGCTCAGCCGGAAACGGACCACGTTGGCGCTCTTGGCGGCCGCGCTCCTCGTGCTGCCCGCGTGCGGCCAGTTCGAAGGCGTGCACGACGACTTCGTCGCCCAAGGCGGCGAGAACCCCGGCCTCGGCGGCGCCGACGGCACCAGCGCCGACGGCACCGCCACCGGCACCGAAGGCACGGACGCCTCGGGCGACGGCGGCGGCAGCGACGACTCCTCCGGGGGCGGCGGTGGCGGCGGGGGAGGCGGCGGCAACGACAACGGGAACGCCGGCAACGGCGACACCACCGGCGTCACCGCGGACACCATCACCATCGGCATCCACGCGCCCCTCACCGGGGCCGCGCCGCTCAAGCAGGAGTCGTTCGAGACCGGCAAAGACCTCTACTGGCAGTACGGGAACAACGGGAAGCCCGTCGAGATCCACGGCCGCACCGTCGAAACGGTGTTCGCCGACGACCAGTACCGGCCGTCCACGGCCCGCCAGGTCTGCCAGACCATGGCCGAGGAGCAGAAGGCCTTCGCGCTCATCGGCGCCGGCGGCACCGACCAGATTCAGGCGTGCGCCCAGTACGCGGCCAGCGAAGACGTCCCGTACCTCTCCACCGGGGTCACCGAGACCGGCATGGGTTCCCTCGACACCTACTTCGCCGCCTCGATGACCTACAAGCAGCAGACGCCGATGCTCGCCGACTACATCAAGAACGAGCTCGGCGTCACCGACGCGTCCAAAGTGGCCGCGGTCGTCACCAACACCCCGAACTTCGACGACGCCGTCGAAGGCTTCACCGGCGCGTTCGACGGCGTCGACGTCTTCCGCCCGGACAAGAACGAACGCGGCTCCTCCGCCGCCGGGAACCTCTGCACCGGCACTGTCAAGAACTACGACGTCGTCTTCGTCCTCACCAGCCCCACCTTCTACCTGGAGATGGCCGCCGCCTCCGGCTGCCGTCCCCAGTTCGTGGGCGTCGGGGTGAGCATGGGCCTCGACCAGGTCGCCAGCACCGGCTGCAGCGCCGCGGGCTCCACCGAAGGCGCGCGCTTCTTCAACCCGACACCGGCGTTCGCGGACGCGGGCGACTACGACCCTGACTTCCTCGCCGCGGCGGACGCCGCCGGGATCGAACCCGACGACGTCACCTGGATGATGTGGGGACAGTCCAAAGTCCTCCATCAGATGCTCGACGCGGCGGGCGAGGACCTCGACCGGGGCGCGTTCATGGACGCCGTCGCGGGCCAGCAGTTCTCGACAGGGGTCTTCCCGGACCTCAACTACGCCGACGGACCCTTCGGCGGCACACAGGTGAGCGTCCTGCGCAACGTCTGCGACGGCGGCGGCCACTACGAGACCGAGTCCGCCTTCGTGAACGGGTTCTAGCCATGGGCGCCTTCCTCGCACTGGGCCTCTTCCAAGGCGCGGTCTACGGCCTCCTCGCCGTCGGCATCGTCCTCGTCTACAAGGCCAAACGCGTCTTCAACTTCGCCCAAGGCGAATTCGGCGGCGTCGCGGCCTTCACCGCCTACGCCCTCGTCGTCGGCGCCGGCCTGCCCTACTGGGCCGGCGTCGTCGGCGGCCTCGCCGCAGCGGTCGCCATGGGCCTCATCGTCGAACGCGTCATCGTCCGGCCCCTCGAATCCTCATCGCGCACGATCATGCTCGTCGCCCTGGTCGGCGTCGCCCTCTTCACCATCGCCATCATCGTCCTTGTGGGCCAACCGATCCCGAGGGTCATGCCCCCGCTGATCGAAGGCGGCGGCGTCAACATCCTCGGCGCCGGCATCCTCCCGCAGCAGCTCGTCCTCATGGCCGTCCTCGCCGTCCTCGCCGCCGCCATGGCCTGGTTCTTCAAGACCGACCTCCCGTCCTCGCGTCCTCACAGGACACCCGGGCCGCGCAGGTCGTCGGCATCAGCCCGACCGCCGTCTCCCGGCTCGTCTGGGGCATGGCCGCCCTCCTCGGCGGCATCGCCGGGCTCCTCTACGCCCCCGTCGGCATCTTCACGCCCGGATTCATGACCCTCACCATGCTCGTGCCCGCCTTCGCCGCCGCCGTCCTCGGCGGGATGACCAGCCTCCCCGGCGCCTTCATCGGCGGCCTCGCCATCGGCGTCGTCCAGAACCTCGGCATCTACTACCTCGGCCAGCAGCTCAAGGTCCCCGGCGCCGCCGAACTCGGCGTCTTCGCCCTCCTCATGCTCGTCCTCCTCATCAGACCCCAAGGCCTGCTAGGGAAGGAAGCGTAAATGGCAACCGCGACCATGGTCCTCGCCCGCGTCAAAGTCCAACGCCGCTTCGGACTCGCCCTCCGCGTCACCCTCGTCATCGCCCTCCTCGCACTCGCGGCCCTCCCCCTCCTCCTCGGCGGCGACGTCTGGGCCCAACGCATCAGCCGCGCCGCGATCTACGCCGTCATCGGCCTCTCCATCAACACCCTCACCGGCCACGCCGGCCAGATCTCCCTCGGCCACCAGGCGTTCGTCGGCATCGGCGCCTTCGCCGCCGCGTTCATGGCCTCCCGCCTCGGCGCCCCGCTCGGCTTCGGCCTCGCCGCCGCGGCCGTCGCCGGCGCCCTCACCGCCGCCGCCATCGGCCTCGTCGCCCTCCGCGTCACCGGCCTCTACCTCGCCCTCGTCACCCTCGCCTTCGGACTCACCGCCGAGACCACCATCTTCAACTGGCGCGAATTCACCGGCGGCGGCGCCGGCGCCTTCGCCCCCCGACCCGCCCTCGTCTCCTCCGACCACGCCTTCGCGCTCCTCTGCCTCGGCGTCCTCGGCCTCGTCCTCTACCTCGACTGGCGCATCGTCGCCACCAAGACCGGACGCGCCCTCGCCGCCGTCCGCAACGACGAGCGCATCGCCGCCACCCTCGGCGTCAACGTCACCGGCTACAAACTCGCCGCCTTCAGCCTCTCCGGCCTCATCGCCGGACTCGCCGGCGGCCTCTTCGCCCACTGGAACCAGATCGTCCAGGCCATGGACTTCGAATTCCAGGTCGCCCTCGTCTGGGTCCTCATGACCGTCGTCGGCGGCCTCCGCTCCCGCCTCGGCGTCATCCTCGCCTCCGCGTTCTTCGCCCTCCTGCCCCTGACACTCCCGAACTTCCTCTCGGGCCTGCCCTGGCAGCCGCCGTTCCTCAACGAAGCGGTGTACCACGTACTGCCGCCGTTCATCGTGGTCGTGATGCTCCTGATCGTCCTGCGGTTCTTCCCCGGCGGCTTCGGCCAACTCCTCAGACCAGCCACGCGCTGGCTCACCAACGCCCGCACCGGAGCCCGACAATGAAGCGCCGCCAGATCCTCAAGGTCGAGGGCCTCATGCTCCGCTTCGGCGGGCTGCAGGTCCTGAACGACCTCTCGCTCACCGTCCGCGAAGGCCAGATCGTGGGCCTCATCGGCCCCAACGGCGCGGGCAAGACCTCGTGCTTCAACTGCCTCACCGGGATCTACCAGCCCCAAGGCGGCCGGGTCTTCTTCGACGGCCGGGACGTCTCGCACCTGGCGACCCACCGCCGCGCCCGCCTCGGCATGGCCCGCACCTGGCAGAACCTCGGCGTCATCGACGCCCTCACCGTGACCGAGAACGTCATGCTCGCGCAGCACCAGCGCGCCGGCTACTCCGCGCTCGCCGGGATGCTCGGCCTCGCCGGCACCTGGCACCGCGAACGCGAACTGCTCCGCGACGCCGCCGAGATCGTCGAGTACTTCGGCCTCGAGGACGTCGCCCACGAGCGCACCGGCGAACTGCCCTACGGCGTGCGCAAGACCTGCGACATGGCGATGGCCCTCGCCTCCGACCCGCGGATGCTCCTGCTCGACGAGCCCGCCTCCGGCCTCAGCCCCGAAGAAGCGCTCGGCCTCGGCGCCACGCTCCGCGAACTCCGCGACCGCCTCAAGCTCACGATCCTCATGATCGAGCACCACGTGCCGCTCGTCGCCGAGGCCTGCGACTACGTGTACGTGCTCAACTTCGGCGAACTCCTCACCGAAGGGAAGCCCGCGGAGATCCAGCGCCACCCCGAGGTCATCGCCGCCTACCTCGGCGGCGCGGCCGAGAAGAACGAACCGCCCGAGTGGCCGCTGCGGCCCGAAGGAGCCACCCATGGCACTGCTTGAGGTCGAGAACCTGCGCGCCGGGTACGGCTCCGTGCCGGTCCTCCACGGCGTCAGCCTCAGCGTCGACGAAGGCTCGAACGCGGTCCTCCTGGGGCTCAACGGCGCAGGGAAGAGCACCACCCTCATGACCCTCGCCGGGCTCCTCCCGGCGACCGGCGGCGCGATCCGCTACGACGGCCGGCCCCTCACCGGCTCGCCCGGCGCGCGCGTCCGCGCCGGGATCGTCCTCGTCCCCGAAGGGCGCCATGTGTTCCCGGCGCTCACCGTGAAGCAGAACCTGCGCCTTGGCGCGTGGACGATCCGCCGCGACGCCCGCAGGGTGCGGCGCAACCTGCTCGAGGTGTACCAGATCTTCCCGCGCCTCGAAGAGCGCGCCGACCAGACCGCCGGGACCCTCTCGGGCGGCGAGCAGCAGATGCTCGCCATCGGGCGCGGCATGATGAGCTCCCCGCGGCTGCTCCTCATCGACGAGGCCTCACTCGGCTTGTCGCCCAAGCTCACCGAGCAGGTCTTCGCGGCGGTCAAGCTCATCAACCAGCGCGGCGTCACCGTCCTCATGGTCGAGCAGAACGCGGGCGTCCTCGCCCAGGCCGACACGGCGTTCGTGATGCAGCAGGGCCGCGTCACCATCACCGGCTCGGGCAGCGGCACCCTTGAGGACGACGTGGTCCGGGCGGCCTACTTCGGCACCTGAGTCGATTGTGGCGCAACAGGGTCCGCGTTAGGATCACGCCATGTACTTCGCAGCTGGAGCAACCGGCAACGTCGGCGGAGCGGTCGTCCAGGCCCTGGTCGAGCGGGGCCTGCCCGTGCGGGCCCTGGTCCGCGACGCGAGCCGCGCGGCCCTCCCCGAAGGCGCGGTGCCCGCCGTGGCGGACCTCGACGATCCGGACTCGCTGGCCCCCTGGCTCGAAGGGGTCGAGGCGGTGTTCATGCTCCCCGGCTACCCGGACATGCCCGGGCTCTACGCGCGGCTGCGCGACGCGGGCGTGAAGCGGGTCGTGCAGCTCTCCGGCAGCTCGGCCGGGACCGGCGACGCCTCCAACGCCGTCACGGCGATGATGGAGGGCTCGGAAGCCGCCGCGAAGGACTCCGGCCTCGCCTGGACCTTCCTGCGCCCCAGCGCCTTCATGACGAACACGCTCCGCTGGCTCCCCGAACTCCAGGCCGGCGACGTGGTCCGCGCGCCCTGGGGCGACATCCCGGTCGCCTGCATCGACGCCGCCGACATCGCCGCCGTCGCGGTCGAGGCGATGACCGACGACGCCCACGCCGGGGCCGTCTACCGCCTCACCGGCCCGCGCGCGATGCTCCCCGCCGAACAGCTCGAGATCATCGGCCGCGTCCTCAACCGCCCCTTGCGATTCGAAGGCCTCACGCTCGAAGAGACCCGCGCGCAACTCGAAGCGACCATGCCCGAGAAGTACGTCCACGCCTTCTGGGACTTCTACGTGGACGGCTCCCTCGACGAGTCCGTGGTCCTCCCGACAGTCGAAGCGGTCCTCGGCCGCCCGCCGCGCACCTTCGAGCAATGGGCCGAAGCCCACGCCGAAGACTTCCGCTGAACGCGGCAGGCGGCCCGGCGCCGTTCAGCGGTAGCTCACGGTCCCGTCGAAGCTTTCGAGGACGGCGACGACCGTCGCGGGCTCGTCCGGGTCGATCAGCTCGACCGGTTCGGTGAGCTGGTACACCCCGTTCCTGGGCGGGAACCCGTCAAGGGTGCCGCCCTCGGCGGCCGGGACGTCGGCGGGAACGAGCCTGACCGGCTCGGCGGACCGGACATGGACCGGGCCCGGCCGGTCCGGTCGGCGCTCGCCGTTCAGGTCGAGCCCGAACGCGGGCGAGGTGTAGGCGCCGAGCGGGTCGAACCCGACGCCGCCCGGCACCGCCGCGCCGACGTCGTCGATCCTCAGCTGTCCGAAGTCGCCGGTCGCCTCGCCGACGGCCGAGGCCAGGTGGAAGTCTCCCAGCAGCAGATCGGTCGGGCAGGGCGTGACGGTCGGGGGGCAGTTCCCGGCGGCGGGCACGAGACTCATGCCGCCTTCGAGAACCCCGGTGGTGTAGGTCTCGCCGTCGATGGAGACCGTCCCCTCGGCGTCGACGAGGTCGAACGAGAAGGGCACTCCGAGCGGCAGTTCCGGCGCGGGAGCCGGTACTGGCGCGGCGCCCGACGGCGCGGCCGCGACCGCCGCCGCGATCATCGTGCCGACGGCCGCGAGACCGGCACTCCAGGCGATGGACTTCCTCGTCATTGACTCCCCCTTCGATAGTCGGCCGCAAGTGGCGGCCGCTCGTCCGAAGTGAACTGTAGGGAACGCGCGGCGGGGCCGGGCCGGTTCGCGGTTACCGAGGGGGCCTTCCAACTGGTCGAGGACCGCGCTCCAGGAGGAGGCCGGCCGTTCGGGGTCCTCGCGGTCGAGGACGAGTTCACTGATGCGTGTCCGCCGGTTGCGAACGGAGCCGTTCACTCCGGGGCGTTCGCGAACAGCCCCACCAGCAGGTCGAGCCGCTGCTCCTGCGCCTCTTCGGGAATCCGGCCGCTGTTCAGCAGCACGGCCATGCCGTGCAGCGACCCCCAGATGAGTTCGGCCAGCTCCGCGTTCCGGTCGTTGAAGGGGCCGAAGGCGCTCACGATCTCGCCGAACGCCGCCCGGAGCGGGGCCGGGGTCTCGGCGCTGGCCCATTTCACCTTGGTGGGCAGGGAGAACATCGCCTGGTAGGCCGCCGGATGGGCGGCCGCGAAGTCCAGGTAGGCAGTGCAGATCGCGCGGATGGCCTCCGATTCGGGGACGGCGAGGCGGGCCTGGCGCAGTTCCTCGGCCATCTCGCCGATGCACTCGACCGCGACGGCGTCCCTGATGGCCTCCATGTTGGCGAAGTGGCCGTACAGGACCGGCTGGCTGTACTCGACCTTGTCGGCGAGCTTCCTGGTGGTCACGGCCTCCCAGCCTTCGCTCTCGGCGAGTTCGCGGGCGGTGGTGATGATGAGCTGGTGTCGTTCGGCGCGCTGCCGTTCGCGGCGTTCGGTGGCGGTCATCACTCGATACTAGCATCGCTAGATTTTCTGCCGAAGTTGCTCTATCGTTGACCCTAGATCTAGCAATGCTAGATTCGATACGAGCCCGCACTCCTCGAAGGGATCACCCCATGCTCGCCGTCATCGCCACCGCCCTCGCCGCACTCATCGGTCTCGCCGTCCTCGCCATGGGCACGACCGGCATGCTCAAGCCGCAGTTCTACATGAGCTTCGGCATCCCCGACACCCCCGCCGACGACCCGGTCCTCAACTCCTGGCTCACGGTCAAGGGCGGGCGCGACTTCGGCACCGGGCTCATGCTCCTGGTCGTCACCTTCCTCGGCGCCACTTCGCTCACCGGCTGGGTCATGCTCGCCGCCGCCGTGATGCCCGTCTTCGACGGCCTGATCGTCCTGCGCGCCAAAGGCCCCCGCGCAGCCGCGTTCGGCGTCCACTTCGCCACCGCCGCGACCATGATCGTCATCGCGGTCCTCCTCCTGCTCGCCTGAGACGCGAAGAAGGCCGGCCCCCGTGCGGACCGGCCTTCATCGCGCTCGCTCAGACCGTGCTGAAGACGATCGTCGAGCGACCGGTCTCCGGGAGCGGCACATAGACCCGGAGTCCTTGCGCCGCATCGGTTCCCGACAGATGCGTGTAGTCCTCGCCGGGGTGGTACGCCAAGCCGGAAGCGCTGGTCCCGCGCCCGTCCACTCGCACCTCGACGCGGTGCTCGCCGAAGCGGTACGCGAACCCGTCCCCAACGGGGGTGAAGCCGCCAGAGTCCAAGGGGCGCACGCCCTCCAGCTCGCCGCCCTCGCGGAACGCCAGTTCGAGCACCTGCCGCACCGAACCCGGATTCGCCTCGATCCCAAGGCGCACTTCGCCGCCGGCGAGGCGCACCCGCACCTCGGTCTCCAGCGCGACCTCGTCGATCGGCCGGTTCGCGAAGTCCATCGACGCCGAGAAGCGACCGTCGTCCCGCAGCGCGTACATGCCGTCCGCGCGCCGGAACTCCTCCGGCAGCGGCTGGTAGTACGCCGCCGCCACCCGCTCGGAGAGCACGAACGCCCCGCCGTCAGCGTCGGATGCGAAGCGGTCGGCCCGGAACGGGCCCATGCCGAAGAACTCCCGCGAGAGCCGCACCGAATCCAGCACCGCCCCGCCGTTGAACACCCGCAGGAACGTCGGATTGCTCGACAGGCCCGAGCGGATCCACCCGTGCCCGGCGTAGTCCGTGCCGCCGAAGACCGTCACCGCGACATCACCGTCCCGCGCCACCGCCAAACCCGCCGACGCGAACACCGTGGTCGTCGCCTGCGGCGCTTCGGCTTCCGGCAAGACCTCGCCGAGCGCCGGCTCGAGCAGCAGCTCCGCCAGCGCGTCCGCCGCACCCGCGATCGGCTCCTTCAGGATCCGCTCCACGACGGCGGCGAAGTCGCCGCGCTCGCGGGCGATCGCGTACCGCCGGAACTGCATCAGGAACGGCGCCAACGGGAACGAGCCCTTCTGGTCCTGCCGCCGCGAGTGCACCGTCTCGACCGTGCCGTCCGGCAGGGCGGTCGCGGCGATCGCTTCGAGGTTGCGGCACACCATGTCGAGCAGCGCCGGACGGTCGAGAACGGTTCCGATCGCCGTCAACGACGGGTTCGACACGGCCAGCGAGTAGATCGCGCTCCGCTCGGAGTACAGGCCGTCCGGGGCGATGTCGACGCCTTCGGCCAGCCATTGGTCGATGCGCGCGACCAGCCGCTCGTCCGGCCAGTGCCGGTGCAGCCGCGCGAGGGCCGCGCTCAGCTCCCACCGGTGGTTCGGGGTGTGGACACCGCCGCGGCGCAGCGGCCCGGCGGCCTTCAACGCGATCGCTTCGAGCGCCCCGGCCAAGGGCCGCAGCGCTTCCGGCACCGCCTCGCCCTGCAGCAGCGCGTACGTGTCGCACAGGTCGTTGACCGTGAACGCCGTGTCCGGCGGCGACGCCAGGTTCTCGCCGTCGAACAGGCCGTTCGCGCCCTGCATCCCGCCCAGGAACGCCACCAGCCGCGCGGCCGCCGAGGCCGCCTCCGCCGAGGCGTGCAGTGCGGAGCCCGGGTGGACCCCGCACGCCGCCAGGGCCTTCGCGGCGGACATGACCGCGCGGTGGTGCGGGGCGCCCGCGAGGAGGTCGTCGACCCCCGCGAGCACGTCCCGCGCCTGCTCGTCGGCCGCCGCGGTCACGGCGGCCAGGAACGCGGCGTCAGTCCTTGAGTCCGGCATTGATGTCCTCGTTCATGACGTACTTCTGGAACACGATGAAGATGAGCACCAGCGGCAGGATCGACATCACCGACGCCGCGAGCAGCAGCGGCCAGTCGATGTTCTCAGCCCCCACAATGGACCGCAGGGCGATCTGGAGCGTGAACTTCCGCTCGTCGCCGACCACGATCAGCGGCCAGATGTAGTCGTTCCAGCGCCACTGGAACGAGAAGATCGCCAGCGTCATGATGATCGGCCGCGACATCGGCAGCATGATCCGGAAGAAGATCCCCGTCTCGCGCGCCCCGTCGATCCGGGCCGCCTCGATGATGTCGTCCGGGATGGACACGAAGAACTGCCGGAACATGAACACGCCGGTGGCCGTGAGGATCGACGGCACGACCAGGCCCGCCATCGTGTCGTACATGCCGAGGTCGCGGATGACGAGGAACGTGGGGGAGAGGATGACCTCGGTCGGCAGCATCGTCGTGGCCAGCAGGCACACGAAGAAGATCCGCACCCACGCCTTGTCCTGGTACTTCGCGAGCGCGTACCCGGTCATGGCGCTGGCGAACACGGTCAGGACCGTGGTCGTGGTCGCCACGGCGAGCGTGTTCGAGAAGTACAGCAGGAAGTCGAACCGGTCCCAGGCCTTCTCGAACCCGCCGAGCGTCGGGTTCTCCGGGAGGATCGTGAGCGGGTACTGGAACAGCTCCGAGCCGGGTTTGAAGGCGCTCAGGAGGAACCACACGAGCGGGAACGCGTAGAGCGCCGCCAGCAGCCACATGAACGCGGTCACCGGGACGGTGGTGCCGAGCTCTTTCGCCTTGCGCGCCTTGCGCGTCTTGCGGGTCGCGGGCTTCGCGTCGATAACGGTGCTCATGCGGAGCGCCTCCGGTTGACGGCCATCTGGACCAGCGCGATGGTCAGCAGGATGAGCAGCAGGATCATGGAGACGGCGCTGGCGTAGCCGATGTCGGCGCGTTTGAAGCCGGTCTCGTAGATGTACTGGATGAGCATGACGTTGGAGGTGCCGGGGCCGCCGCCGTTGAGGGCCTGGACCATCGCGAACTCCTTCATGGCCCCGAGCGAGGACAGGAGGATCACCAGGAACGAGGTGGGCGCGATGGACGGCAGGGTGATGTGGCGGAACCGCTGCCAGGCGTTGGCGCCGTCGATCTCCGCGGCCTCGTAGTAGGCGCGCGGCACGTTCTTGAGCGCCGCGATGAAGATGAGCATGTTGAAGGCGGTGCCGCCCCAGGTCGCGGCGATGACGACGACCATGAGCGCGAGGTCGGGGTCGGTCTGCCAGGCGAGCGGGTCGGCGCCGAGGCGGGTGATGACGTAGTTGACGAAGCCGAAGCTCTCGCCGAACATCCAGCGCCACACGACGCCCGCGACGATGGGGGAGATGAGCCAGGGGAAGAAGAACACGACCTTCGCGATCGAGCTGCCCTTGGCGTAGCTGGAGACCACGAGCGAGGCGATCGACAGCGACATCACGTACATGAGCGGGACGCTGAAGACGGCGAACAGCAGGGTGCGCGTGAGCGACTGGTAGAACGTCGGGTCGGCGAAGAGCTTCTCGTAGTTGTCCAGCCCGATGAAGTTCGGCGTGCCGAGCCCGGAGTAGTCGGTGAAGGAGTAGATCAGGCCCAGGCTGCCGGGCCAGACGAAGAAGACGAGGAAGAGGACGATGCTGACGCCGGCGAGCGCGAGCGGTGCGAGCCGGTACTGGGCGCGGCGGCCCCTGCCGGGCCGCTTGCGCGGTCCGGCAGGGGTCTCAGGTCGGATGGCGGTGGCCGTCAAGGGTTACTCGCAGGTGATGTTCTCGTTGAGACCGGCGATGATGTTCGCGATCGTGGTGGACACGTCCTGGTCGCCGTTGGCGAGCTTGATGGCCTCGTCCTTGAGCGGGTCGGCGTCGCCGCCCGCGGTCTGGCCCTTGTACACCGCTTCGAGCGAGGCCTTGTCCTGGGCGCTCGAGATCGGGTCGGACGCGGCGATCTCCTCGTTGTAGAGGTCGAAGCTCGCCTGCGAGGCGCCGTAGTCGATGTCGAGGCCCTGGATGACCGGCAGGAAGCCGGAGATCTCGCAGATCTCGGTGTAGTTCTCGGCGGTGAACAGCCAGTTGACGAAGTCGAGCGCCGCCTTGGACTTGTCGCCCTTGTAGACGACGACGTAGCCGCCGCCGAGGTTGGTGGCGCGCCGCGTCTGGGCCGGCATGAGCGCCGAGGCCCACTCGAAGTCGGTGATGTTGGCCTGGAAGTCGGCCACCTGCCACGAACCGGAGTAGTAGGCCGCGACCTGGCCGCTCTTGAAGAGCGCGTTCGGGTCGTCGCCGGAGACCCACACCGAGCGGGGCATCACGTCGTCGTCGTTGATGTCCGCGAAGAACTGCAGTGCGGCGGTGGTGGTCGCCTCGTCGGTCGTGTACTTGCAGTCGTCGCCGAGCTCGAAGCCGTTGCTGCCGAACTGGTACATGAAGGCGCGCAGGCGGTGCGAGGACGGGTCCATGACGAGCCCGTAGCGCGCTCCAGTCGCGGCCTTCACCTCCTTGACGGCGGCGATGAACTCGTCCCAGGTCCAGAGCTGGTCCGGCGTGGTCGGGTAGGCGACCCCGGCCTCGTCGAACAGGGACTTGTTGACGTACAGGCCCACGGCGGTGAGGTCGGTGAGGAAGGTCGGGATCGCGCCCTCCTCGTTCTCGGTGAGGAGGTTCTCCATGACCCCGTGCTCCTTGGCGACGTCGGTCAGGTCCTCGAGCTGGTTCTGCCAGATCGGGTCGATGGCCGTGACGCGGGCGAAGTCGGGCAGCCCGTCGGCCTGCGCGGCGTTGCGCAGGCGGGTGTTGAAGTCGTCGTACGGGATGTCGTCGATGTCGACGGTCACCCCGGTCTCCTCGAGGTACTTGTCGGCCATCTTCTGGAAGCCGCCGCCTTGGTTGGCGTCGCCGGAAAGCCAGAACTTGAGGGTCTTCGCGTCGCCCTCGTCGTCGCCGCCGCCGATGAAGCCGCAGGCGCTGAGGGGCAGGGCCGCCGCACCGGCGGTGCCGGCGGTGAGGATGAGTCTTCTCTTCATTGAGCTCTCTCTTCAGGAAGCGGGCCGGTGAGGGTCCCGTCGGGGTTCGGAGCGAGCGCCGACTCCCGGCCGTCGTTCGCTGTGACGCATTCACGTGTGCCAAGTCACCCGGGTATGCGCTTGCCCGACCATAGCAGATCTTTCCTAACGCGCGACAGTAGCGCGCGTTAGGTGGTATTGAACTGCAACTTTTCTTTGAGCCTAGCTCCGCCTAGGCGGCCGTGGCCTCGCTCTTCGCATCCGCCTCCGCGGGTTGCTCCCGGGTCTCGACCTGCTCCTGGGCCTCGACCGCCTGAGCAGTGCGTTCTTGCTCCTCGGAGGCCTCGTCGGCGGCCTGCTCGAGGAGTTCGGCGGTGCGCTGGGCGCCGCGTTCGGCAGCGTCGAACATGGCGGCGGACAGGACGAGGGTCGAGCCGACGATGACGAGCGCGAGCCCGGCCGCGCCGCCGGAGACGAGGTAGGGCATCTGGCCGTCGACGTAGGCGAGCTCGGCCATGCCCATCCACGCGAAGGTGAGGACGACCCCTCCGGCCATCCAGAAGAGCAGGCCGAGGAAGCGGAGACGGGTTGTGGGGGAACCGGACACAGTCACTCCATTGTGGGCTAAGAGGGATTTTCGGTTTTCGCTACCGCGAGGTAACCAAATCTAGCAATTTCTTGGTAGTTTGTGACAGATGCCATAGCCCGTTTTCTCCCGAAGGGTGTTCGTACATGGTGAACTCTCCCCCCGTACGTCGTTATCTCCTCTCCGCCTCGCTCCTGACCCTCGCCGCGACCGGCTTCGCGGCGGCCCCCGCCCAAGCCGAGACGGCGGAGATCCTCGCCGCCGACAGCCCCGACGCCATCGCCGGCGAGTACCTCGTCGCCTTCGAGGACGGGGTCGAGACCCAGGTCGTGGACGAGTTCGGCGGCGACGTCGAGTCCGTCTTCGGCTCCGTCGACACCGTGCTCGCCGCGATGAGCGAGAGCGAGGCCGAGCGCCTCGCGGCCGACCCGTCCGTCGCCTACGTCGAGCAGAACCAGACCCTCGAGATCCAGGCGACGCAGGACGACCCGCCGTCGTGGGGCCTCGACCGGATCGACCAGGCCGCCCTGCCGCTCTCGGGCTCGTACACCTACCCGAACGGCGGCGAGGGCGTCACCGCCTACATCATCGACACCGGGATCTGGGCGAGCACCCCGGACTTCTCCGGGCGCACCGGCACCGGGTTCTCCGCGATCCTCCCCGGCCTCCAGGGCCTCGACTGCAACGGCCACGGCACGCACGTCGCCGGGACCGTCGGCGGCAGCACTTACGGTGTGGCCAAAGCGGTCACGATCGTGCCCGTGCAGGTCCTCAACTGCCTCGGCTCCGGCACCACCGCCGGCGTCATCCAAGGCGTGGACTGGGTGACCGCGAACGCCGTCAAGCCCGCCGTGGCGAACATGAGCCTCGGCGGCGGCGTCAGCGACGCCCTCGACGCGGCGATCGCCGCGTCGATCGACTCCGGCGTCACCTACGCGGTGGCGGCGGGCAACGAGACCGCCGACGCGTGCGGCGTCTCCCCGGCCCGCACCCCGGAGGCGATCACCGTCGCCGCCTCGACCGAGGCCGACGCCCGCGCCGACTTCTCCAACTACGGCGACTGCGTCGACCTCTTCGCGCCCGGCGAGGACATCACCTCCACCTACCTGCTCGGCCAGCCCAGTTCGCTGAGCGGCACCTCGATGGCCTCGCCGCACGTGGCCGGCGCGGCCGCGGTCTACCTCTCGGCCCACCCGGACGCGTCCCCCGCCGAGGTCGCGGACGCCCTCACCGGCGCGGCCGCCCCGGGGGCGGTGAGCGACGTGCAGGGCAGCCCGAACCTGCTCCTGCAGGTCACCGATTAGCGTGGACTCCACAGGGGCCCGGCCGCTTCGGCCGGGCCCCGATCGCGTTTCCGGGCCAGGGAAGCCGGACCTCCCGAGCGGCCCGCGCCGCAGGATGGGCGGGGGGACGCAATGCTCATTTACGGCTCGCAAGCTTCGCCGAGGCCCGCGCTCCGCTCGCAGCGAACACGGAGCCCAGGCGCGTCCGATCGTCGCCCCGACGGGCTAAGGTCTGGGTTGGTAACCGCATCGCCGAGTGCATATCGCCGAGACAGAATGAAGGTGCAAGACATGGAGCATTCGATTCCGTTCTCCTCGAAGCTGGAGAAGGACGTCGTCAACGCGGTCGCACGTCGCGGTGGTGGCGACCCGTCCTCGGTCGGCCTGGACAGCATGGTCTTCGACCGGCTGCTCAAGGAGCACATCCTGTTCCTGGGCTCCGACGTGAACTCCGAGATCGCCAACCGCCTGTGCGCGCAGCTCCTCCTGCTCGAAGCCGAGGACCCTGACCGCGACATCAAGCTCTACATCAACTCGCCCGGCGGCTCGGTCTACGACGGCATGGCCATCTACGACACCATGCAGTACATCAAGAACGACGTCGCCACCGTCGGCATGGGCATGGCCGCCTCCATGGGCCAGCTCCTGCTGTGCGCCGGCACCGCCGGCAAGCGCTACGCGCTTCCGCACGCGCGCATCATGATGCACCAGCCCTCCGGCGGCATCGGCGGCACCGCCTCGGACGTCGCGATCCTCGCCGAGCAGATGCTGTACACCAAGCAGATGTTCCAGGAGCGCGTCGCCGAGCACACCGGCCGCACGATCGAGGAGATCGAGCGCGACTCCGACCGCGACCGCTGGTTCACCGCCGCCGAGGCGAAGGACTACGGCTTCATCGACCACGTCGTCAAGCGGGTGGCCGACGTCCCCGCCGAGGCCAACTAGTAAGGAATAGGGGAACCAGATGATGGACATCCACGCCCAGGCCGGCGGCGGCTTCGACCCGCGCGCCCGCTACATCGTCCCGTCGTTCACGGAGAAGACCTCGTACGGGATCAAGGAGATGAACCCGTACAACAAGATGTTCGAGGACCGGATCATCTTCCTCGGGTCCCCCGTCGACGACACGTCCGCGAACGACATCATGAGCCAGCTGATCGTCCTCGAGGGCAACGACCCCGACCGGGACATCATCATGTACATCAACTCGCCGGGCGGCTCGCTCACGGCGCTGATGGCCATCTACGACACGATGCAGTACGTGCGCCCGGACATCCAGACCGTGTGCATGGGCCAGGCCGCCTCGGCCGCCGCCGTGCTGCTCGCGGCCGGGACCCCCGGCAAGCGCACCGCGCTGCCGAACTCCCGCGTGATCGTCCACCAGCCCGCCACCGAGGGCACCTTCGGCCAGGCCTCCGACATGGAGATCCAGGCCCGCGAGATCATGCGCATGCGCGACCAGCTCGAGAAGATCCTCGCCCGCCACACCGGTCAGCCCGTGGACAAGGTCCGCCGCGACATCGAGCGCGACAAGATCTTCACCGCCGAGGAGGCCGTCGCGTACGGCATCGTCGACAACGTCCTGACCTACCGCAAGAAGAACGCCCTGCCCGCCGAGGCCGCGGCGTAGCCACGCCCGAGAGCGACGGGCCGGGCGTCCAGCCCGCGGACGCCCGGCCCGTCGTCCCGCGCCACCTGACGGAAGCTCACCTCCGTTCGATCCGCCCCCGATGTCGCCCGGCCGCGATACCGTGGCCCCGGCCCCGTGGCACAGGTCCCGCGGCCCAGGTCCCGCAAGGGTGGCGCGGTGGCCGCAAATGCGAAATACTGGATCGAGACACCGGTTCGTCCTGAATCAACGGACCCGGATCGGTGGCACCGGTTGACCTTTCAACGATGGAGCAAGAAAGCACGCTCGGCCTGAGCCCACGGGCCCGCCGAGGGAGGGAGTTACCGCGATGGCACCTCGCCTGGGTGACAGCGAGATCTTGAAGTGCTCGTTCTGCTCGAAGTCGCAGCGGCAGGTCCGCAAGCTCATCGCGGGCCCGGCCAACGTCTACATCTGCGACGAGTGCATCGACCTGTGCAACGAGATCATCGAAGAGGAGTTCGCCGAGGAAGCCGACGTGGCCTGGGAGGACCTGCCCAAGCCCAAGGAGATCGTCGAATTCCTCGACCAGTGGGTCATCGGCCAGGACGCCGCGAAGCGCTCGCTCGCGGTCGCGGTCTACAACCACTACAAGCGCGTGCAGCTCGACGAGCTCGGCTCCATCCGCGGCGGCGACCACGTGGAGCTCCAGAAGTCGAACATCCTCATGGTCGGCCCCACCGGCTCGGGCAAGACCCACCTCGCGCAGACCCTCGCCCGGATGCTCGACGTCCCGTTTGCCATCGCCGACGCCACGGCCCTCACCGAGGCCGGGTACGTGGGCGACGACGTGGAGAACATCCTCCTCAAGCTCATCCAGGCCGCCGACTTCGACGTCAAGCGCGCCGAGACCGGCATCATCTACATCGACGAGATCGACAAGGCCGGCCGGAAAGCGGACAACCCCTCGATCACCCGTGACGTCTCCGGCGAGGGCGTGCAGCAGGCGCTCCTGAAGATCCTGGAAGGCACCCACGCGGCCGTGCCGCCGCAGGGCGGGCGCAAGCACCCGCACCAGGAGCACATCCAGATCGACACCACGAACATCCTCTTCATCTGCGGCGGCGCGTTCGCCGGGATCGAGGAGATCATCAAGTCGCGCGTCGGCAAGCGCACCGTCGGCTTCACCGCCCACCTGCACGACGCCGAGGACTCCGCCGAAGACGCGATCGTCTCCCAGGTCATGCCCGACGACCTCTTGAAGTACGGGCTCATCCCCGAGATGGTCGGGCGCCTCCCCATCCTGACCACAGTGGACCACCTCGACAAGGCCGCGCTCCTGCGCATCCTCACCGAGCCCAAGAACGCGCTGGTCAAGCAGTACCAGCGGCTCCTCGAGCTCGACGGCGTCGAACTCGAGTTCGCCGAGGACGCACTGGAACCGATCGTCGAGTCCGCGATGCTCCGCGGCACCGGCGCGCGCGGGCTGCGGGCCATCATGGAAGAGGTCCTCCAGCCCGTCATGTTCGAGATCCCCTCGCGCGCCGACGAGGTCGCGAAGGTCGAGATCACCGCCGACGTGGTGCGCCGCAACGTGAACCCCACACTCGTGCCCAGGACGAAGGCCACCCCGCGGCGGGCCGTGCGCCTGCGCCGCGAGAAGTCGGCCTGAGGCGGCGCCGTTCTGGAACCCGCCGTTCTAGAGGCCGCCGTCGTACCAGCCGTCGTCGTACCAGCTCAGTCTTCCTTGTTCTCGTCCCGCAGGCGGCGGTCGATGTCCCGCAGGAAGTCCGGGTCGTCGTCAGGCGCGACCGGGCCCCACGGCGTGTGCGGACCGGCGCTGCCGTGGCGCGGACCGGGCTGCGGCCGTGGGGGCCTGGCCCGCCCGACCGTGAACCACAGGATCCCGCCGACGATCGGGACGAGCAGGATGATGAGCACCCACCAGGCGCGCGTGAGCTTCCTGGGGGCGTGTTCACCGCCGAGGCAGTCCGCGACCGCTGCGATGACCAGCGCCAGGTGTGCGAGGACCAGGAAGACGAACGCGCGGATCATGGTCCAATCATGCCTGTCCGCCGCGCCGTGTACAACAACGCCTCGGGTGGTTACCCGTAAGTAACTTCGTAGGATATAGTTCAGCCCGAGACGCCTGAACGAAAACTAAGGTCAACAAGCGTCCTCTAGTACGACCTCGGAGGTTGTCGATGAACATCGTGGTTCTGGTCAAGCAGGTCCCGGACTCGGGACTCGCGAGACAGCTGGACGCCCAGTTGCGGGTCGACCGCAACGGCGCCAACAACGTCATGGGAGAGCTCGACGAGTACGCCGTCGAAGCCGCCCTCCAGCTCAAAGAGGCCCAAGGCGGTGAGGTCACCGTCCTCACCCTCGGGCCGAGCCAGGCCACGGAAACCGTACGCAAGGTCCTCGCGATGGGCGCCGACAAGGCCGTGCACATCGAGGACGACGCCGTCGGCGGCTCTGACGCCCTCACCACCTCCGCGATCCTCGCCGCGGCCCTCGGCCGCCTCGAATGGGACCTCGTGATCGCCGGCGCCGAGTCCACCGACTCCGGCATGGGCGTCATGCCCCAGATGCTCGCCGCCCGCACCGGCAAGCCCGCGCTCACCGGCGCCCGCAAGATCGACGTCGACGGCACCACCGTCACCGTCGAGCACCAGCGCGCCAACGGATACGACGTGCTCAGCGCGGACCTCCCGGCGATCGTCTCCGTCTGGGACACCATCAACACCCCGCGCTACCCGTCGCTCAAGGGCATCATGGCCGCGAAGCGCAAGCCCGTCGAGACCCTGGCCCTCGCCGACCTCGGCGTCACCGAGGCCGGGCCCGCCGCCGCGGGCAACGAAGTGCTCAGCGCCGCCGAGCGCCCCGCCCGCACCGCCGGCCAGATCGTCACCGACGAAGGCCAGGGCGGCGCCGCGCTCGCCGAATTCCTCGCCGCCGAGAAGTTCATTTAGGAGCCGATGATGACTGACATCCTTGTGTACGTGCCGAACTCGGGCAAGCACGCCGCTGAGGTCCTCACGCTGGGCCGCTCCCTCGGCGACGTCTCGGCCGTCGCCTTCGACGACGCCTCGGCCGCACTGGCGGGCGAGTACGGCGCGGCGAAGGTCTACCGCGTCGACGCCCCGGGCGCCGACGACTACTTCGTGGATCCGAAGGCGACCGTCCTCATCGACCTCGCGCGCTCGGCCGCGCCGGGGTGCTTCCTGCTGCCGAGCACCGACGAGGGCAAGGCCCTCGCCGCCCGCGTGGCGGTGGCGCTGGAGAACGGCCTGCTCACGGACGTCTCGGGCCTGGAGGCCGACGGGACCGCGACGCAGGACGCGTTCGCGGGAGCGACCGTGGTGAAGTCCAAGTCCACCAAGGGGTTCACGCTCGCGACCGTGAAGGCCGGCTCCACTGAGCCCGCTCCGGCGCCGGGCGCCCCGACGGTGGAGGCCGTCTCGGCGACCTTGGCCGAGACCGACCAGCGCGTCAAGGTGACCCAGCGGGTCGACGAGCCCGCGGGGGACCGGCCGGGCCTGGCCGAGGCCGGCATCGTGGTCTCCGGCGGCCGCGGTGTGGGTTCGGCGGAGGACTTCGCGCTCATCGAGCGCGTGGCGGACTCCCTGGGCGGCGCGGTGGGCGCGTCGCGCGCGGCGACGGACGCCGGGTACTACCCGCACAAGTTCCAGGTGGGCCAGACCGGCACGACGGTGAGCCCGCAGCTCTACATCGCGGCCGGCATCTCGGGCGCGATCCAGCACCGCGCGGGCATGCAGACCTCGCGCGTGATCGTGGCGGTCAACAAGGACGCCGACGCGCCGATCTTCGGCATGGCCGACTTCGGCGTGGTGGGCGACCTGTTCCAGGTGCTCCCGCAGGCGCTGGAAGAGATCGAGAAGCGCAAGTAGCGAAACGCGACGCGGCCCGGCCCGCCCCGAAAGGGGCGGGCCGGGCCCGTGCGTTGTCGAGGGTGGCCGCGCGCCTGGGGTGAGGGCGGCTCGTGTTCGCCATCGCCCCCGTCTTCGATGGTGCCTCGCGCGTACGACAGGCGGGCGATTCGCTTGGGGGAGTTGGGCGGTTCGCGGCGCTTGCCTGCAAATCGGGCATTCGCAAGCGCCCCCGGTTCGATGATGGCATCGGGGTCCGACGGGCGGCGGGGTGATCGGCGGGCGGCTGCGCGACGAGTTGTGTTGCGAGGGCGGCTCGGGTTCGGAGTCGCCCCGGTTCGATGGTGGCTCGGGGGACCGACATTTCGTTGAAACAACGGTGCGTTACGCTTCGGGACAGCCTCTCGTTATATAGAACCTACATACGATGTTGGAGGAATCCGCAAATGGCCGCCCAAGCCGCCTCGATTGCCGCGCCGAGCGTTCTCGCTGATCTCCTGCCCGCTCGCACGAAGGCCGCCGCGTACGCGCGGGACGCCGTGCTCGTGCTCGGCGGTGCCGGCGCCGTCGGCGCTTCCGCGCAGATCGCGATCACCATCCCGCAGATCAGCCCGGTCCCGTTCGTGCTCACCACCTTCACCGTGCTGCTCCTCGGCGCCGCCTACGGGCCGCTCCGCGCGGGCCTGACCCTCGCGGTGTACCTCGCCGCGGGCGCGGCGGGCGTCCCGTGGTTCACCGAGGGCACCTCCGGCTTCGCCATGCCGACCTTCGGCTACATCCTCGGCTTCCTGGCCGCCTCCGTCGCGGTCGGCTTCCTCGCCAAGCGCGGCGGCGACCGCACGATCCTGAAGACCGTGGGGCTCATGGTCGTCGGCAACGTCCTCATGTACGCGTTCGGCGTGCCCTACCTCGCGTTCGCGCTCGACATGAGCGCCTCCGACGCGATCGCCGCCGGCATGACCCCGTTCCTCGCGGGCGACGCCGTCAAGCTCGTCGTCGCCGCGCTGCTGCTGCCCGGCACCTGGGCGCTCGTCAACAGGTTCCGCGACAGCGAGAGCTAGAGCTCCTCGCTCACAGGCGTAAAGCTCAAGGGCCCCACCGGATCTCCGGTGGGGCCCTTTCGCGTGCGTCTTATTCGATCTCCCAGCCGATGCCCAACGCCCCCGGGCGGGGGACCGGTTCGGCCAGCGCCACGGTCCGGTTGGGGCCCAACTGGAGGTCGCCGGTCTCGCGCTTCTCGCGCTGCAGGCTCGACTGCGCGAAGCGGTACACGCGCCTCGGGATCGCGTCCGGCGCGAACCGCACCTGCAGCGAGTACTGGTCGACCGGGTAGCGGAACGCGTTGCCGTGCCCGCTCGACCTGCCGCCGTTGCCCTGCACGACGATCTCGAACAGGTGCGTCGCGCCCTTCGGCAGCGGCGTGTCGAACACGATCTCCGCCAACGCGACCGGCGCGTCCGGGTGGCGCAGGATGTTCGGGACGCTGCAGTCGCGGACCGGTTTGAACTCGATGTCGTCGATGTCGCAGCCCTCGTCGCCGCGGTATAGGAGGATGTACCGGTCGACGTCGTCGCGCCTGGCGCGCACCAGCATCGACAGCTCGAACACCGACTCCTGCCATTCGGAGTCGACGTGGACGATCACCTGCTGGCTGAGGATGTCCAGGGTGTGCTCGCGGGAGGCGGGCACCTGGTCGCACAGTTCGCGGACGGCGTCGCCGCCGAGGACCGCGTCAGGGCGGGGGAGCTGGCCGCGGATGGAGCGGGGGCCGCGGGCCCGCTTGGGGCCCAGGAGGACCCGCAGGGACCCGGCGGGGAGTTCGAGGAGGTCTTCGAGGGCCGTCACCGCCGCGAGGGACTCGGCGCGCTCGGGGCGGGACCGGCCGGACTGCCAGTAGCTGAGGCTCGTCGTCGACACGGTGATGCCGCGCATGGCGAGGCGGTGGCGGATGCGGTCGAGACCGAGCCCGCTGGTCTGGATGGCCACTCGCAGGGCAGTGTGGAACGGCCCGGCGCGTAGCGCTTCGGCGAGCTCAGGCGTCATCGGCACACACACTTTCTCTCGACTCGGGCGTCGAAGACTCGACACTTCTGCGGCACCCGGTCTCGGGGGGCGACCCCTTTGCGATCGGAAAGGTAGGAGGATTCGTCAGATTCTATCTCGCGCGCACCACGACGCATTACGCCGACTAATGCGGAAGATCCAGGCGCCGATTTCCCACCCCTCGGAACGGTGCGGAGCCGCTCCCGGAAGCGCCGCCGCGGCCCGCCCGAGTGAGCCGGGACGCCCCGGCCACGGCGAAGCGAGCGGGCCGTGCACCGAACGTAGACTGGAGGGGCCATGGCCTACCTCGATCACGCCGCGACCACGCCGATGCTCCCCCAGGCGCTCGACGCCTACGTGCGCACCGCCCGCGCCCTCGGCAACGCCTCGTCCCTGCACGGCTCCGGGCGCTCTGCCCGCCGCACGGTCGAGGAGGCCCGCGAGCGCATCGCCGAAGCCCTGGGCGCCAAACCCGGGGAGGTCATCTTCACCGGCTCGGGCACCGAGGCGGACAACCTCGCCGTCAAGGGCGTCCACTGGTTCCGACGCACGCCGGAACGCAACCGGGTCGTGACGACCGCGATCGAGCACCACGCCGTCGCGGACGCCGTGGCGTGGCTCGGCGACCACGAGAAGGCCGACGTCACGGAGCTGCCGGTCGACAAGCTCGGCCGCGTCGACACCGCCGTCCTCGCCGAGCTCCTCGACGAGCGCGGCGCCGAGGTCACCGTGCTCACCTGCATGTGGGCGAACAACGAGGTCGGTACCCTCCAGCCCATCGCCGAGATCGCCGCGCTCGCCGCGGCGCACGGCATCCCGGTGCACACGGACGCGATCCAGGCCGTGGGCCACGTCCCCGTGGACTTCGCCGCGTCCGGCGCGGCCGCGCTCGCCCTCTCGGGCCACAAGCTCGGCGGCCCCACCGGTACGGGCGCGCTCATCCTCCGCCGCGATGTGAAGGCCGTGCCGCTCCTCCACGGCGGCGGCCAGGAGCGCGAGATCCGCTCCGGCACGCTCGACGTGCCCGGGATTGCCGCGCTCGCCGAAGCCGTCTCGCACGCCGTGCGCACCCAGGAGACCGAGTCGCGGCGGCTCGCGGCGCTCCGCGACGACCTCGTGGCCCGCATCCGCGCCACGGTCCCTGAAGCGGTCTACAACGGCGACGCCGAATCGCGCCTGCCCGGGAACGCGCACTTCTCGTTCCCCGGCTGCGAAGGCGACGCCCTCCTCATGCTCCTCGACGCCGCCGGTGTCGAATGCGCCACAGGCTCCGCCTGCTCGGCCGGGATCGCCCAGCCCTCGCACGTCCTCCTCGCGATGGGCGCCGAAGCGGACGACGCCCGCTCCTCCCTGCGCTTCACGCTCGGCTGGCCCACCACCCAAGCCGACGTCGACGCGCTCGTCACGGCCCTGCCCGAGGCCGTGCGGCGCGCCAAGACCGCCGGGCTCTCCTAGCCGCTCCCGAAAACGGGCCTAAGGTTGAACACGTGAAACTGCGAGTACTGGCCGCCATGAGCGGCGGAGTCGACTCGGCCGTCGCCGCCGCCCGCGCCGTCGAGGCCGGGCACGACGTCACCGGCGTCCACCTGGCGCTGTCCAAGAATCCCCAGACCTACCGGACCGGGGCCCGCGGCTGCTGCACCATCGAGGACTCCCGCGACGCCCGCCGCGCCGCCGACGTCATCGGCATCCCCTTCTACGTGTGGGACATGGCCGAGCGCTTCCACGAGGACGTCGTGGAGGACTTCTACGCCGAGTACGCGGCCGGGCGCACCCCGAACCCGTGCCTGCGCTGCAACGAGAAGATCAAGTTCGCCGCCGTCCTCGACCGCGCCCTGGCCCTCGGCTTCGACGCCGTCGTCACCGGCCACTACGCCCGCAAGGGCGAGGACGGGCTCCTGCGCCGCGCCGTCGACCCCGGCAAGGACCAGTCGTACGTGCTCGCCGTGCTCACCCCGGCCCAGCTCGCCGGCTCCGTGTTCCCCCTCGGCGACACCCCCAAGGACCAGGTCCGCGTCGAGGCCGAAGCGCGCGGCCTCGCCGTCGCCAAGAAGCCCGACAGCCACGACATCTGCTTCATCGCCGACGGCGACACCTCCGGGTTCCTCAAGAACCGGTTGGGCCGCAAGGAAGGCGAGATCGTCGACGCCGCCTCCGGGGAAGTCCTCGGCAGCCACGACGGCTCCCACCAGTTCACCATCGGCCAGCGCCACGGCCTCGGCCTCAAGCGCCCCGCCGCCGACGGCAAGCCCCGCTACGTCCTCTCGATCACGCCCGTCGACAACCGCGTCGAGGTCGGCCCCCGCGAGGCCCTGCGCGTCGACCGCATCCGCACCGGCGCGCCCGTGTGGCTCGCCGCCGAGCGCACCGGCCCGTTCGAGGCCGAGATCCAGCTCCGCGCCCACGGCGAGGTCTACCCGGCGACGGTGACCCCCGAGGACGGCGGGCTCACCGCGAAGCTCCACAAGCCCGCGTTCGGCGTCGCCGCCGGCCAGGCCCTCGTCGTCTACGACCCTTCGGACGACGGCGACGCGGTCCTCGCGTCCGGCACCATCGACGCGACGCAGAGCTACGCCTCCGCAAGCGTCGGCGAGGGTGAGTCTGCGGAGACCGCGAGTGTCTGAGGCGCTGCCCATGGGCGTCGCCACCGGCGTCGGCTCCATGCCCGGGACGGACGTCCACGAGGCCGTCAACATCGTCTTCGGGGAACTCCCCGAATGGCCGATCCTGCCCGAGCTGCCCGACCGCGGCCTCGGCGCGGACATGATCGGCCGCGGCGCGGCCCTCCTCGAAGGCCTGCCCGTGCAGTGGTGGGCCTTCCGCTGGGAGCTCGCCGACCTGGCCGGCCGGGACGCCCGCCGCGCCCTCGACTTCCTCGAACGCGACCTCGACGCCCTCCACGGCGTGAACGCGACCGGTCCGGTCCGCCTGACCGCCGTCGGCCCGTTCACGCTCGCCGCCAACCTGTGGCGGCGCACGGGCGGCGCGATGCTCGCCGACCCCGGCGCGGTCGCCGACCTCACCGCGTCCCTCACCGAGGGCCTGCGGAACCACGTGGCGGCTGCGCAGGCGCGGATGCCGAACGCCGCCTTGTCGGTCCAGATCGACGAGCCGAGCCTCCCGGCGGCGCTGGCGGGCCGCGTGAACACCGAATCCGGTCTCGACTTCTACCGGCGGGTGCCGCCGGAGGTCGCGCGCGAGCGGCTGCGGGAGCTGACCGAGCGGGTGGGCGTGCCGGTGGTCGTGCACTGCTGCGCGCCGGACGTGCCGGTGAAGCTGCTGGAAGAGGCCGGGGCGCAGGCGCTCTCGGTCGATCTGACGCTGGTGGACCTCGACGACGTGCCGAAGGTCGACGCACTGGGGGAGTACCTGGACGGCGGCGGGCGGCTCATCGCCGGGGTCGTGCCCTCGCTCGGGCAGCCGCGCCCGGGGGTCGCGAAGGAGGCGGCCGACCGGGTGCAGGCGCTGTGGCACCGGCTCGGTTTCGACCCCGAGCAGCTGCCGCGGCAGGTGTCCGTCTCGACCACGTGCGGCATGGCCGGGGCGAGCCCCGACTACGCGCGGTTCGCCATGGAGGCCAGCCGCGAAGCCGCCGAGCGGCTCCGCGGCTGACCGCGGCTCCTTACGGCTGGGGGTGCTCGGCCTGGAACTGCGCCATCTTGTCGTTGAACTCCTTGGTGGAGTTCAGGTGCGGGAACGGCTCTGCGGGGATCGGCAGGTCGAGGGCCTTGCACAGCGGCTCCCAGCCGGCGCCGGTCTCGAACTCGACGAGGCGCCCGGCGGGGACGGTCTCGCGGACGCGGTCGTGGTACCGCTCGTAGGCGGCTTTGACGGCGGCCGTGTCGCCGGTGCGGTCGGCGTCGCCGAAGGTCTTGGTCCACAGGCCCTCGATCATCGCGAGCCATTCGGGGCCGGCCTCGACCAGCGGGTCTTCGAAGCGCTTGAAGATGGTGTTGTTGACGCTGGTCCACCAGGTCTCGAAGCTGTCGCGCCGGGAGAGCACGACGATCGCGTCCGGGTACTGCTCGGCGAGTTCGGCGTAGAACGCCGAGGCGGGCCAGTCGACGGCGGCCGCATAGCCCTCGAAGAGGGCGTCCCAGTCGGGGTAGTCGCCTTCGGCGGCGGCCTTGAACGCGGGAGGGTCGGTCTCGGCTCGGGCGAAGACCTCGGCCATGTGGTGGCAGGGGGCGCCGAGGAGGGTTTCGAGGGCGTTCTTGAGGGTCATGGTTCCGGTGCGCGGGAGTCCCGCGCCGATTACACGCAACATTCACGTAACATAAACGGCCGCAACGGAACAGGCAAGAGTCATGAACGCGGGCGTCTAGTCCCGGTGAGCGGGACGCCAGTGGCGCGGCAGCTCAGTGACCGCCGCGCCACCGAAGGTGACTTTGGACATTCCCTCAGGCAAACTCGCGGTACCGGCTTTGCACCTGCCCGGCGAACTCGCGGGCGACCTCGTCCGCGGCCGCGTCGTCCGGCGGGTGGATCACGAACACCGAGACGTACAGCTCCTCGTCCACCACGGCGTACCGGTAGTCGTCGTTGTAGGTCCCGATCCCGGTGAAGGAGTCGTCGGCGAGCTCGGTCGCTTCGTAGCCCATGCCCGCGGCGTCGAGCAGGTCCTGCTCGATCGCGTCCGAGGCGCCCGCCGCGTCGGCGAACCGCTTGACCTCGAGTCGGAGGTAGGCCTCCGTCGTCTCGGAGCTGTAGCCGCAGTAGAGGGTCCCGGTGGCGTCGGAGTAGTACTCCAGTTCGGTGCTCGCCTCGCGGAGGGCGTCGTCCGAGTCCAGCACGGCCGCTTCGTGGCCGAGCTGGCGGAACATCGCGGCGGCCTTGGTGGTGTCGAACTCGTAGCAGCGGTCGGCGGTGAAGAACGCGTTGCCCGACACCTGGTTCTGCACGTCCTCATAGGACTGATAGGTGCCCATCCAGTCGCACGCGGTCGTGGACTCGGCGGCCGCCTCTCGCAGGTCGAGGGCGCGCTGGTAGCCGAGGTTCCAGGCCAGCAGCGCCCGCTCCTCGTCCCGCTCCTCCCGGTCGAGCACGCAGTCGCGGTCGGCCTGGCTGAGGTCGGCATCGGCGAACACGGGCGCCGCGTCGTCGGAGAGGCCGGAGAGGTACACGAGGTCGACGGCGTGCTCGTGGTCGAGGTTGTAGCGGGCGATGAGCGCGTCCCGGTTCGCGGCGGCCAGGCCGAGCAGCGCGAGCGCGCCCGAGCCGAGCACGGCGCGCGGCAGCCAGCCGGCCCGGAGCTTCCAGCAGCAGACGATGACGAGCGCGAACAGGACCGCGAGCCAGATCTCCACGGTGAAGATCCACACGCGCATCCGGGTGAGCCCGTAGGTCTCGGCGTAGGTGTACATGCGGTACAGCGCCGAGGCGATGACCACCATGGACAGCGCGCAGAGGGTGCCGAGCAGGATGCGGGCCGCCCACCGGTCCCGCTTGGTGCGCTTCGGCGCGAGCCAGGCCGCGACGGCGATGACCGCGAGCGCGAGGGCCGCGACGAAGCTCAACTGCCAGAAGCCCTTGCGCGCGTACTCGGCGAAGGTGAGCCCGGCGGTCTCCATGACGTACGCCTCGCCGCCGAGGAACACCCGCAACTGGACCGCGATGAATGCCACGAACAGGAGGTTCAACGCGCCCAGCGGGACCGAGAGCTCGAACCGCGAGACCGTGCGGTGCTCGCCTTCGGGGCGCTCGGAGTCGAAGCGCGGCTTGACGACCGCGGTGTACGCCCACACGAGGACCAGCGGGAAGAGGACCGCGGCGAGCACGAGCCGCAGGAAGACCTCGGCCGCGTCGATCTCCGGCATGAGCCGCACGATGAGGTCCGCGAACGTGCTGTCCGCGGCGGCGAAGAGCCCGCCGAAGACGAGGAGCAGCGCGGCGGTGACGAGCACGACCCACAGGTTCCGCATGCTCGAGCCGCCGCCGGTCCTGGCGCGGCGGCCGCGCTTGGCCCACCGGAACGACTCGGCGAGGCCTTCGAGCCAGCCCATGAACACGGTGACGGCGGCGCCGCTGAAGCGCCGCTGCGGAGCGAGCGCGACCGGGGTGAGCAGGAACGCGGTCACGGTGCACAGGAGCACGACCCAGCCCGCGTCGCGGAACGCCGCGACCGACCACAGGGCCGCCACGAGCATCGCGCCCGGCAGGCGCGGCACCAGGTCCGACCGGTGGCCCGCCGCGAGCGGGACCGCGAGCATCGCGATGCCGGTGAGCGACAGGCCGATCCCGACGCCGCTGGGGTGGAACGCGGCCCACGCCCCGAACAGAGCGACCGCGATGACCAGCACGATGATCGCCGGTTTCGGCGTCTCGTCGGGCCGGTGCCAGCGCGGGTTCGGGGGAGGTGCGAAGCGCGGCTGGCGCTGGAGCTGCGCGTAGTACGCGGCCTGCCGCTGGTACTCGGCGGCGGTCACGGCCCCGGCGGGTTGGGGATGCGGCGCGGGCGGCGGCGGGACGGGCGCTGGGGCCGCCTCGGCGCGGGCCGGGGGCCGCGGGGGAGTCGCCTGCGCGGGAACGGGTTCCGGATCGGCGGGATGGTCCGGCCGGGAGTCGCCCATCGGCGTCTCGGGCCGGCGTGGTGCGGCCGGTGCCGCGTCCCGGGGAGGTTCGCTCGGCGTGCCGGCCGGTGTCGTCTCGGCGTTCTCGGGCCGCGGAGCTGGGGAGTCAGCGGGTTCGCTCATTGAAGAGCCCCTTCTCATCGGAGGGAGTGCCGACGATAGCGGCCGCCGTCAAGCAAGGGAAGTGTCCATTACAGAGCGTCAGCCCGCGGTGCCGGACAATTCATCCGAAGGTCCCGCATTTCCCAGGGTCTTGTGAGAACTCCCACCGGGCGCAACCTTGTGGTTCACTGGAATCGTGATGGCACAGAACGGACATGAAGGGCACGAGCACGACAGCGGCGCGCACAACGGCGACGGGCCCGGCTCGATCGGCAACCGCCTCAACTGGCTCCGCGCCGGCGTGCTCGGCGCGAACGACGGCATCGTCTCCACCGCCGGCATCGTCATCGGCGTCGCCGGCGCCACCTCGGACCGGTCCACGATCCTCCTCTCAGGCGTCGCGGGCCTGGTCGCCGGCGCGTTCTCGATGGCCGGCGGCGAGTACACCTCCGTCTCGACGCAGCGCGACACCGAGGCGACCCTCGTCGAGGGCGAGCGCCAGGAACTCGCCGAGGACCCCGACGGCGCCGAAGCCGAACTCGCCGCGAACCTCGAAGCCCGCGGCCTTTCCAGCGAGACCGCGCAGGACGCGGCCAGGGAGCTCTCGGAGCGCAACCCCCTGCGCGCCCACGCGGTGGTCGAGTACGGCCTCGACCCCGACGAGCTCACCAGCCCTTGGCAGGCCGCGATCTCCTCGTTCATCTCGTTCACCTGCGGGGCGCTGCTGCCCCTCGTCGCGATCACGCTGCTGCCCGACGGCTCCCGCGTCGTCGGCTGCGCGATCGCGGTCATCGCCGCACTGGCGCTCACCGGCTACACCTCGGCGAGGCTCGGCGGCGCGCCGCGCGCCAAGGCGATGCTGCGGGTCATGGCGGTCGGGGCGGCGACGATGGTCGCGACCTACCTCATCGGCTCGGCCTTCGGCGTCGCGACGGGCTAAAGCCAGTTGTGGCGCTTGAAGACCAGGTAGAGCAGCCCGGCCGAGAGCAGCATCATCCCCATGGCCATCGGGTAGCCGAGGATCCACGACAACTCGGGCATGTGCGTGAAGTTCATGCCGTAGATCCCGGCCACCAGGCCCGGCGTGAACAGGATCGCCGCCCATGACGAGATCTTCTTGACCTGGTCGCCCTGCTCGATGCTCGCGTGCGAGAGCTGCCGCATCTCCTCGTTCTGCGCCTGCGTGACCAGCGTCGAGTGCACGGTGAGCGCGTTCTCGAGCAGGGCCCGGAACGTGTCCGCGCGCTCGACGATGCGCAGCACGTGGTCGAGCACGTCCCGCATGTCCCGGCGCAGCTCGATGTCGACCTGGTACTTGTCGTACCCGGCCTCCAGAGACCGGAAGATCCGCACGAGCGGGTGCGTGGCCCGCTGGAAGCCCATCGCCTCGCGCGCGAGCTCGTAGATGCGGCGGGCGACGTCGGGATCGCCGGAGAACAGCTCGTCCTCGATCTCGTCGATGTCGTCCTCCATGCCGTCGACGACCGGGTTGTAGCCGTCCACGACCTCGTCGAGCACCGCGTACAGGACCGCCTGCGGCCCGAGCGCGAGCAGCTCCGGGTCGGCCTCGAGCCGGCGGCGGACCTGCGCGAGGTCGGGCGACTCGGCGTGGCGGATGGTGATCGCGAAGTTCGGGCCGATGAACAGGTGCACCTCCCCGAACTCGACCTGCTCGGTCTCCTCGAGGTACCGGGCGGGGCGCAGGACCACGAACAGGGTCTCGTCGAAGCGCTGCAGCTTCGGGCGCTGGTGCCCGGTGGTGGCGTTGGCGATCGCGAGGTGGTGCAGCTCAAACTCCTCGGCGACGGCCGTCAGCTCGGCCTCGGTGGGCCGGTAGAGCCCGATCCAGGCGAAGCCGCCGTGCTCGTGCAGGTCCTCGAACGTCTGGTCGAGGGTCACGTGGTGGGACTCGCGCACGCCCCTCCGGTAGATGGCGCTGTCGACGATCGGCATGCGGCCAGTCTAGGGGCGGGCCGCTCCGGCCCGAGAGGCGTGCGAGCGGCGCTCGCGTCAGTCCTTGGCGAGGTGCTCGACGGGCATCGTCAGGTACCGGTCGATGGTCGGGCCGA
Source organism: Glycomyces lechevalierae (assembly GCF_027622945.1). GTDB lineage: Bacteria > Actinomycetota > Actinomycetes > Mycobacteriales > Micromonosporaceae > Glycomyces > Glycomyces rutgersensis. The sequence continues at coordinate 152,578 of NZ_JAPZVQ010000004.1, forward strand.
TGGTCTCGGCCAGCTCGCTCGAGCTCAGCGACGCCACCGGCTCGAGCTTGAGGATGTACCGGGCCACGACGAGACCGAACACCTGGCTCGCGATGAAGCTGGCGCGCACCGGGATCCGGTCCACCTGGTCGCCGAGGACGTCCTCCACGGTCTTCACGATGCGGTGCTCGAACAACTGGCGGAGCACGAACGACATCGCGGGCTTCGACAGGCTCGTGCGGACCACCGCGAGCAGCTTGTCCTGGTGCGGGCCGTCCCAGATCGCCACGAACGCCGTCATCAGCCGCTCGCCCGCGCCTTCCACGCCCCCGGCCTTGAGGACGGCCGCGACCTCCGGGGCCGGGTCCATCGGCAGCTCGATCGCCGCGAGGAACAGGTCGTCCTTGGACCCGAAGTAGTGGTGGATCAGCGACGGGTCCACCCCGGCCTCGGTCGCGATGCGCCGCATGGAGACCGCTTCGAAGCTCCCTTCGGCGAACAGCCGCCGGGCGGCGGCCAGGATCTCGGCTTTCGTGTCGGGATTCCCTGTCCGCCGTCCGGCGCGCTTCGTTCTGGCCACGGATGAACCCTAGTTCGTGCGCCGCCGCAGCGTCGCGGCTCCGAGGACCGTTGCGACGAGCGCCGCAGCGGCCACGATCGAGAGGTCCCTCCACATGGCCGCGGTGATCTCGGGGTTGGTCTGCACTTCGGTGAGGGCCTTGACCGCGTAGGTGATCGGCAGCGCGTCAGAGACGCCTTGCAGCCACCCGGCCATCTGGTCGCGCGGCCAGATCAGGCCGCACAGCAGCAGCTGCGGGACGACGAAGACCGGCATGAACTGGATCGCCTGGAACTCGGTGGTCGCGAACGCGGACACGAAGAGCCCCAACGCCATCCCGAACAGCGAGGAGACGACCGCGATGAGGAACACCGCCCACGCCGGGCCCGCCGTCTCCAAACCCAGGAACAGGTACGCGACGCTGGCGGCGATCACGGTCTGGCTCGCGGCCGCCACACCGAACGCGATCGCATAGCCGCCGACGAGGTCGAGCTTCCCGGTCGGCGTCGTCATCAGCCGTTCGAGGGTCCCGCCGGTGCGCTCGCGCAGCAGCGTGATCGAGGTGATCATGAACATCATCATGAACGGGAAGAACGCCAGCAGGATCAGCCCGACCGAGTCGAACACGTCGGGCGCGGCGTCCATGATGGCGCTGATGAGCGCGATCATCAGGCTCGGCACGGCCAGGATGAGGACCACCGTGCGGCGGTCGTTGAGGAGCTGCCGCAGGATGCGCCCCGCGGTGATGAAGGTGATGCGCAGCGACATGTCAGTTCGCCTTCTCGAGTTCGCGGATGAGGTGGAGGAACGCCGCTTCGAGGTTCGCGGTGCCCGTCGAGGCGCGCAGGTCGGCCGGCGTGTCGTCGGCGATGAAGCGGCCCTCGCGCAACAGCAGCAGCCGGTCGCACCGGTCCGCCTCGTCCATCACGTGGCTCGAGACGAGCAGGGTCGCGCCCTGCTCGGCGAGCCCGCGGAACTGGTCCCAGAGCTCCTCGCGGATCACCGGGTCGAGCCCCACGGTCGGCTCGTCGAGCACGAGCACTTCGGGTTCGATGACGAGCGCGCACGCGAGGGAGGTGCGGGTCTTCTGGCCGCCCGAGAGGTTCGCGGCGAGCTTGTGCGCGTGGTCGCCCATGCCCACCCGCTCGATCGCGCCCATGGCCTCGGAGCGGCTGCGGCCGTAGAGGGCCGCGAAGTAGGCGACGTTGGCCTTCACCGAGAGGTCGGGGTAGATCGAGGCGTCCTGCGTGACATAGGCGACGCGGCTGCGCAGCGGCTTCGTCCCGGCGGGGCGGCCGAGCACCTCCACGGTGCCGGACTTGACCTTCTGGGTGCCCACGACAGCGCGGATGAACGTGGTCTTGCCCGAGCCCGAGGGCCCGAGCAGGCCGGTGACGGACCCGGCGGCGATGCGGGTCGAGACGGATTTGAGGACCGGCTGGCCGCCGCGGTCCACGACGAGGTCGTCGACGGCGATGGCCGCTTCGGGGGTGGGTGGCATGGGAGCCTCCAGTAATTCAACGGTTGATGAATTAACCGTAGCACGGGAATTCATCGTCTAGTGAATTACCTCCAGTGTCGCACAGCCGGGCCCGTTGAGCACGAAAAAAGCGGCCCGGACGCGCACGGGGACGTTGCGCGCGGCCGGACCGCTGCTCCACTCGATGACGGCTCGCAAGCTTCGCCGAGAGCGGGAGGTGAGTCTGTCAGAGGACGCCCTTGCTCCAGGGCCCCCAGATGGCGACCGTGCGCCCCGGCTCCAAGACCGGATCGCCGAGCTCGCCGCGCGTCGCGCCCTGCATGTTCGCGAACAGCACCTTGCCGTCAGGCGAGAACGTCGCGCCGCACCACTCCGTCCTGCCCTCGTGGTACACCAGCGGGAAGATCTCCCCGTCCCGCGTCAGGCCCCGCATCGCCGGCAGGTCCCGGCTCGTGTCCTCGCACAGGATCAGGTTGCCGCCGGGCGAGACCGTGATGTTGTCCGGATAGGACAAGAGGTCCGCATCGGGCGACTCGAACACCAGCTTGATCGTGCCGCCCTTGTGGCCGCGCGGCCGGTACTCCCACAGCTGGCCCTCGCCCTCGTCGCCGCCCGAAGTGGACGCGATGTAGACCGCGCCGTCACCGTAGAAGCAGCCCTCGAGCCGCCCGAACACCGCCGCGCCGCGCGCCCAGCCCTGGTCGAACACCGCGAGCTCGTTCGCCTCCGCGTCGGCAGGATCCGGCTCGTCGATGTCCACCCACTCCACGTACAGGCTGCGCCCGGCGCGCTGGCCGGTCCGCGTGTCGTAGTTCCACTCGTCGGCGATCTTCAGCATCTGCAGCTGCCCGCCCGCGGCGAGGTCGCCCGGCACGTTCGGCAGGAACCGGTAGAAGCCGGCCGTGTTCTGGTCCTCGGTCTCGTAGACCACGCCCGAGCGCGGGTCCACGGCCACCGCCTCGTGCACGAAGCGGCCCATCTCCTTGAGCGGCACCGGAACCGTCTCAACCTCCTCGGCGGACGGCACCTCGAACACGTACCCGTGGTCGGCCGCCCAGCCGGCGCCCGTCCCGGCCGTGGTCTCCTCGCACGAGAGCCACGAGCCCCACGGGGTCGGTCCGCCCGCACAGTTCACGATCGTGCCCGAGAGCGACTGCCAGGCCTCCACGAAGTGCGGCTCGCCGTCGTCCCAGCGCACGCTCATCGTCGTGGTCCCGCCGCCGCCGAGCGCGTCGTAGCGCCGCTCGGGGCTCCCGGCCGGGACGCCCACGCCGGGCTCGTTGCGCTCCTCGTGGTTGCGCACGAGCCGCCATTCGCCGCGCCGCCCGGTCGGGAAGCAGGCCATGCCGTCGTGCGCGAGCGGGGTGCGGTTGCCGTCCCGCATCGGAGACGCGGCCACCGCGAACACCTTGAAGTCGAAGCCCTCGGGGAGCCACAGGGTCTGGGCGAACCCGGACTCCGGGTCGGTGCGGGTGAGCTCGCGCAGCTCGCCGTAGCCGCCGTTGTCGGGGCAGCTGCGGTCCTTCTCGCCGTCCTTCGCATTGGCCGCGCGGATCGACAGGCCCTCCATCGCGGCGACCGCGAAGAGGCTCGCGCCGGCAGCGGTCGCGCCGCGGCGGAGGAAACTGCGGCGGTTCGAGCCGCCGATCGAGGTGATCGCCATGCCGGACTCCTTCGGGACGGGGCAAGCAAGGGGCTGTACGGGCCGTACGCGGCCGATCCTTCCGGCCCTCGGGGTTGACGGGGCAATCACGACGTGAACGCGAGGTGACCGGTTGCATAAGGCTTCGGCGTCCACGAAACGTCGGACCCAGCTGACACAATGGGGCCGTGAGCACGACTGACGCAGACCTGGACGGCACCGGCCGGACCGCCGGCCCCGAGTTCGAGCGCGCCCGCGAGCGCCACGAGACCCTGGCCGCGGCGGTCACCGAGCATCGGAAGCGGTACTACCTCGCCGAGCCCACGATCTCGGACAGCCAGTTCGACGAGCTCTTCCACGAGCTCATCGACATCGAGACGGCCTACCCCGAGCTGCAGAGCAACGACTCGCCCACGCAGCAGGTCGGCACCTTCTCCGAGGCGTTCACCCCCGTGCAGCACCTCGAGAAGCTGCTCAGCCTCCAAGACGTGTTCAGCCTCGAAGAGGTCCAGACCTGGGCGGACAGGATCACCGCCGAGGTCCCCGACGAGCCGTACCTCTGCGAGGTCAAGATCGACGGCCTCGCCGTCGACCTCGTCTACGAGCAGGGCCGCCTCGTCCGCGCCGCCACCCGCGGCGACGGCGTCACCGGCGAGGACGTCACCGCGAACGTCGCCACCATCAAGGCCGTCCCGCAGCGCCTCACCGCCGCCGAGGGCTACGAGGTGCCCGAACTCCTCGAAGTGCGCGGCGAGGTCTACTTCCCGAGCGCCGACTTCGAGCGCCTCAACGAATCCCAGGTCGCCGCCGGCAAGGCCCCGTTCGCCAACCCGCGCAACGCCGCCGCCGGCTCCCTGCGGCAGAAGGACGCCGCCAAGACCGCCGAGCGGCCCCTCAGCTTCATCGCACACGGCCTCGGCGCCCTGCGCGGCTTCGAACCCGACTCGCAGTCCCACGCGTACGCCGCGCTCGACGCCTGGGGCCTGCCCGTCAGCCCCTACTGGCGCGTCGTGGGCACCATCCGCGAGGCCTTCGAGTACATCGCCGAGTACGGCGAGAAGCGCCACGAGCTGGTGCACGAGATCGACGGCGTCGTCATCAAGATCGACGACACGGCCGTGCAGCGCCGCCTCGGCGCGACCTCCCGCACCCCGCGCTGGGCCGTCGCCTACAAGTTCCCGCCCGAGGAGGTCAACACCAGGCTCCTCGACATCAAGGTCTCCATCGGACGCACGGGCCGCGCCACCCCCTACGCCGTGCTCGAGCCCGTCCGGGTCGCCGGCTCCGAAGTCGAGTTCGCGACCCTCCACAACGCCGACCAGGTGAAGGCCAAGGGCGTCAGGATCGGCGACACGGTCGTCGTCCGCAAGGCCGGGGACGTCATCCCCGAGATCGTCGCCCCGGTCGAGGCCGCCCGCACCGGCGACGAGACCGAGTTCGTGATGCCCGAGCGCTGCCCCGAATGCGACAGCGTGCTCGCCCCGGCCTCCGAAGGCGACGTCGACCTGCGCTGCCCCAACGCCCGCACCTGCCCCGGCCAGTTGCGCGAACGCCTCGCCTACCTCTCCGGGCGCTCCTGCTTCGACGTCGACCGCATGGGCTACATCGCGTGCGCCGCGCTCGTCGAACCGCTCGGCGCCGAGCCGGTCCTCGAAGACGAGGGCGGCGTCTTCGATCTCAAGATGGAGGACCTGCTGCCCATCCAGGTCGTCGTGCGCGACCCCGACACGGGCCTGCCCAAGACCGACCCGAAGACCGGCGAGGACAAGGTCGTCGCCTACTTCGCCAACAAGAACGGCGAACCGAAGAAGACCGCCGTCCAGATGCTCGAGAACCTCGAGACCGCGAAGCGGCAGCCTTTGTGGCGCGTCGTCAACGCGCTCTCGATCCGCCACGTCGGTCCCGTCGCCGCCCAGGCCCTCGCCGAGCACTTCGGCGACCTCGACCGCATCGCGAACGCCGACGAGGCCGAGACGGCCGCCGTGGACGGCGTCGGCCCCACGATCGCCGCGGCCATCAAGGACTGGTTCGCCGTCGACTGGCACCGCGCGATCGTCGAGCGCTGGCGCGAGGCGGGCGTGCGGATGCAGGACGACGCCCCGGACCCCTCGGAGGTGCTGCCGCAGACCCTCGAGGGGCTCACAGTGGTCATCACCGGCGGCATCCCCGAATACACGCGCGAGGGCGCGGCCGCGGCCGTGAAGGCCCGCGGCGGCAAGGTCTCCGGCTCGGTGTCCAAGAAGACCGGTGCGGTCGTCGCGGGGGACAAGCCCGGCTCCAAGTACGACAAGGCCGTCCAGCTCGGTGTCCCGATCGTGCGCGGCGAGGAGTTCGCGGCGTTCCTCGAGGACGGGTTGTCCGTACCGGAAACACCAGATGCCGAGACCGAACCAGAATGATCACAAGTTAGTAACGATCCGTATTCCTTCACGGGGGGAGACTCGTTAGATCAAGGCAGAGTCGACTCGTGGATGCTTGCCCCTGTCGTACCAACGGCCCGGCGCCCATCGCCCGAAAGGGCCGCCGAGCCTGGAACCGACCACGGGAGACGCTGCGGCAGGAGCCGGATAACGGTTTCTGTAATTGGCATGTCGCGCCTGGTCACAACTGTGCCGCATGTGCTCCCGGCGTTGTCTGGGAGAGGAATTCGCGATATGACAGAGGAGTCGGCCGCGACCGGCCCTGGGTGATTCTGGCGCGTCACCCGGAGACGGCGCGGCAGTGGGAGGAGCGAAATGGCCACGACGCTCATGCGCAACACTGCGCCTAGAGAGCATCCGGGCCGGTACTACGGCTTCATGTCGGCGGTCGCGATGTTCGCGATCGCCGGCTCAGTCGCCGTGACCGTCGTCGGCGGCGCCCCGGAGGGCGGCTGGCTCGGCGTGCCCTTCGCGTTCTGGCTCACCGCCGGCCTCGCCATGGTCGCCGAGCTGCGGCCCACCCGCTGGGGCGGCCTGTGGATGTCGCCCGCCGCCTCCATCTACCTCGTCTACGTGCTCGCCACGATGGTGACGTGGGGCTACCTGCCCGCGCTCATCGTCCAGTCCGGAGCGTTGTTCCTGCTCTCCTTGCAGCTCAAGGCTTCCGCGTGGCGCACGGTCTTCAACCTCTCCCAGCAGGGCGGGGCCCTGTGCGTCGCCTGGCTGGTGTGGAACGGCGTCACCGGCAGCGAGCCGTGGAGCGGCACCGCCTCGCAGGTGTTCGCGGTGTTCGCGGCCGGGATCGCCTGGTCGCTCACGAGCTGGCTCCTCGTCTCCGTGCGGCAGGCGCTGCGCCTCGGCGGCGGTTTCAGCGACCTCCTCGCACAGTGGATCCGCAGCGAATGGGCCTTGCGCGCCACCCAGATCTCGATCGCGCCGATCCTCGCGGCCGCCGCGATGTCCTCGTGGTGGCTCGTGGCCGCCTCCGCGATCCCGATCTTCAGCGTGTACCGCATCCTCCAGGCCGCGGCCGACCGCGAGCGCGAGGCCGACCACGACCCGCTCACGGGCCTGCTCAACCGCAAGGGCTTCCAGCAGGCCGTGGACGGCAAGCTCCTGGACGCGGCCGAGACCGGCACGGCGGTGGCGGTGCTCATCCTCGACCTCGACCGCTTCGCCGACGTCAACTCGGCGCTCGGCCACGAGGTGGGCGACCAGCTGCTCATCGAGCTCGCGCACCGCTTCGAGGCGGACAAGCCCAAGGGCAAGGCCATCGCACGGCTCGGCGGCGACGAGTTCGCGTTCATGTGGTCCGAACTGGACGGCATGACCGACCCGATGGAGTGCGCCCGCGAGATCCGCGCCCGCCTGGACGCCCCGATCGTCCTCGCGGACGCGAGCGTCGAAGTGGACGGCTCGGTCGGCGTCGCGGTCTTCCCCGACGACGGCTCGGACTTCCAGACCCTGTTCCGCCACGCGGACATCGCGATGTACGAGTCGAAGCAGCGCGCCTCCTCGTTCGCGCGGTACGCCCCCGAGTTCGACCACAACTCGCCCGAGCGGCTGCTGCTCCTCGGCGACGTGCGCCGGACGCTCGACCACCCCGACTCGCCCGGCGTGAACCTCTACTACCAGCCGCAGGTGCGCCTGGTCGACGGCGAGGTCATCGGCGCCGAGGCCCTGCTGCGCTACCACCACCCCGAGCGGGGCATCGTCAACCCGGCGGAGATCATCGAGACCGCCGAGCACTCCTCGGTGATGCGGATGCTCACCGAGCGGGTCGTCGACATCGCCCTGCGCCAGTTGCGGTCCTGGAACGAATCGGGCTACCACCTGCGCATGGCCGTGAACGTCTCGGTGCGCGACCTGCAGTCGCCCGAGTTCACGGACTTCCTGACCGAGCGGATCGACGCGTACGGGGTGGACGCGCACAAACTCCAGCTCGAGATCACCGAATCGGCGCTCATGGCCGACCCGCGGCGCGTGGTCGTCAACGTGCAGCGCCTCTCCGACCTCGGCGTGGGCATCAGCCTCGACGACTTCGGCACGGGCTTCTCGTCGATGCAGCACCTGCGGCGCCTGCCGGTCACGGAGATCAAGATCGACAAGTCCTTCGTGACGACGCTGATCGACGACCCGGACAACGCCGCGATCGTCTCGACCACGATCGACCTCGGCCGGGCCCTGGACGTGGAGGTCGTGGCCGAGGGCGTGGAGGACGAGAAGGTCCGCAAGCAGCTCGAGGGCTGGGGCTGCCACGCCGGGCAGGGCTGGCACTTCGCGAAGCCGATGGCCCCGGACGCGTTCGAGCGGTGGATGGCCGACCACCAGCGGGACAAATAGCGCTTTCCTCGGGTCACAAGGGAGGTTTCGGGCGCCTTGCGGCCTGGCGGATCAGATTTCCGAAACCGTCTCGGCGAATGTCGGTGGGCTGTGCGAGGCTTTGCGCATGAACGTTGCTATGAAAGACGACGTCCTCGCCGAGTTCGAACCGCACCGGCGCGAGCTCTGCGCGTACGCCTACCGCATGCTCGGCTCGTCCTTCGAGGCCGAGGACGCCGTGCAGGAGGCCTTCACGCGCGCGTGGAAGTCCCACGACTCCTTCGAGGGCCGCTCCTCGCTGCGCTCGTGGCTCTACAAGATCACGACGAACGTGTGCCTCGACATGCTCAAGGGCCCGCAGCGCCGGGCCCGCCCGATGGACCTCGCCCCCGCTTCCGACGCCGGCTCGCCCCTGCCCGCGCCCGAGCCGGACTACATGTGGGTGGAGCCGATCCCGGACTCGATGGCCTTCGGGGCCGACCCGGCAGCGGCCGCCGAAGCCAAGGACACGCTCCGGCTCGCGTTCGTGGCCGCCGTCCAGCACCTCCCCGCGAAGCAGCGCGCGGTGATGCTCATGCGCGAGGTCCTTCGTTTCTCGGCCGCCGAGACGGCCGAGGCCCTGCAGCTCAGCCCCGCGAGCGTCAACTCGGCGCTGCAGCGCGCGAAGGCGACCATGGAGCAGGTGCACGCGAAACCGGACGAGTCCTACGAGATCGACGACGCCGAGCTCCGCAAGCTCGTGGACGGCTACGTGAGCGCCTTCGAGGCGTACGACATGAACGCCCTCACGGCTCTGTGCACGCAGGACGTGGCCCTCTCGATGCCGCCGATCCCGCTGTGGGTCCAGGGGCACGCGAGCGTCGTCGAGTTCATGCTCACCGCCGGCAAGGGCTGCGAGGGCTCCAAGCTCGTCCCGGTCAGCGCCAACGGCCTCCCGGCCTTCGGCCACTACAAGCCGAGCGGCACGCCGGGCCTGTGGGAGCCGTGGTCGATCACCGTCCTCGAACTCGAGGGCGGCAAGATCTCGGGGCTCAACTACTTCCTGGACACGCCGAAGCTCTTCCCGCTCTTCGGACTCCCGCCCGAATACCGCGAGTAGAACGGAGGCCGCCCCGTGCTCGATCGGGGCGGCCTCCGCTTTCGGCGGAAACCGTCATACCCGCGGTTTACGGTGTCCGTATGCCTGTTCACTTCAAGATCGTCATCGACTGCGCCGACCCCCACCGCCTCGCGGCCTTCTGGGCCGAGGCCATGGGCTACAAGGTGGAAGACCACTCGGCGTTCATCGCGGGCCTCCTCGCCCAGGGCATCATCACCGAGGATCTCCTCACCGAGGTCGACGGCCACCACGCCTGGAAGACCCTCGCCGCGGTCCGCAACCCGGACGACCCCTTCGACGCGGCCTCCGACGCCGGCCAGGGCATGCGCCTCCTCTTCCAGCAGGTGCCCGAACCCAAGACCGTCAAGAACCGCCTCCACCTCGACCTCCACGTGGGCCTCGCCAACATCGACGCGGAGACCGAACGCCTCGAAGCCCTGGGCGGCACCCGCGCGAGCGAACGCCGCCAAGAAGGCCCCTCCCAGTGGATCGTCATGCAGGACCCCGAAGGCAACGAGTTCTGCGTCCACTCCTGAGGGAGCATTCGGTCCCGCATTCGGTCCCGCATTCGGTCCCGCATTCGGTCCCGATTCGGGGAATCGGAGCTGATGGGCGAGTCTCATGCGAGGCCCGCCTGTTTCCGGCCGCCCCCGCCCGAACGCGACGATCGCCGAGGGAGCGTCATCGAACACGGCGAGGCGGTAGGGATCGACGTGGCGCGCCGTGCAGAAGCCGAACGGCGTCAAGGGAGTCCAGCCGACCGGCTCAGATTGCTGGGGCGCTGCGGACGCTGCGGCTGCGGCTGCGGATGGCTTGCGCTCAGGGCGAGCAGCGACGAAGAGGTGAGTTGAGGGGTGGGGTTCGCTGGCGGGCGGCGGGCCTGTTTTGGGGCGGGCGACACTCCCGGCCGCGGGGGTCGGGCGCGCCCTGTTTCCTTGGGGTGCAGTGGGGTTGGGGCGAATGTGAGGGTCTTGTACCCCTGTGGGTGATGACGGTGTGGGGTGGTGTGAGGGATGATTGATGTACGCACAGGGATACGGAAAACGTACAGGTGGCGAGTAGGTGCAAGCAGACTACGCCAAGCCTCTGGCCGAAACCCAAACCGGATGATTTTCCCGAGCCTCGTCAGCTCAGTCTCTTCGTGCTATCGGGTTCCACAGCGGACCACGGCCCCTACGAAAGGGGCCGTGCTGGGTGGGAGATCGTTGGTCGGGATCACCTCGACCGGCGGCAGTGCTCTGAACGAGGCACACACTGGTAAGACCGCCAGCATGATCGGTGATGCCGGCCAGGCAATAGAGGACCTGGTCTCCCCATCCCGCCATGCACGGCAACACCATCCCGCGCTCGCACCTGCCTGGTGCGTGCGGGAAGCACTGATCCGGGCCGGTCCGCAACGGTGGCCGCCGGGCAGCACGACCCCGCCCACGGACTCATGGTGCGTGGGAGATCACGACCGCGGTCCTGTGGTTGTGGTGCCTGCCAGAGGCATTCCTCGATGGGCGGCACAGTTAGCGGGCCAAGGGATGGTGTGGACAGGGCGACGAGGTTGTGTCGGGCGAGGAGACGCCATTGGGGGGCGGCTCTGATCGAAGGCGGTCGCGGAGGGAGGGAGGGTTTCGGTATGGGTTACCGAACCTGTCGAGGAGGCCGAAGCCGTCGGTGACGGCTGTGGCGCCTGAGGGGTCCGACCTGACATGATGGAGAGTGCCCTGCCCGCACGCTGAACGGAGCCTCTTCATGGAGGAGCTTCCAGACACCACCCCCGCATCTCCGGAGCCGACGGGCGGAGGCCTCGACTTGGGCGCCCTGAAGCCTTGGCACGTGCTCATCCTGCTCTTCCTCGTGGCGGTCGTCGGCGCGATCGTCCTGACGGTCGTGCTCGTTGCGAACTCCACCAGGAAGAAGCGGCAGCAGTACCAGTACCCGCCGCAGATGTACCCGCCCCCCGGCACACAGCAGTGGCAGGGACACCCGCCCCAAGCGGGCCCGCAGCAGCTCCCGCCCGGAACCCCACCCCAGCCACCCGCAGACCCGCGGCAACCGAGCTGACCCGCAACAAAGGGCCGCACCGATCCGGTGCGGCCCTTTCGGTCTGCCTCTTATTGGGGGTAGGGCATGTGGAACGGTTCCCATTGATGGCCGTCGAGGTCGAGGAAGGTGCGGCCATACATGCCCACTTCGGCCTCTTGGGTGCGGCGGTCCTCTTGGGAGGTCTCCTCGGTGCCGCCGGCCTTGACCGCGGCGTCGGTGAGGGCGTCGACGGCTTCGCGGTCGGGGAGGGCCAGCGCGTAGGCGGCGGCCGAGTAGGCGGTGGTGTCGGCGATGGGGCGGGCCGTGAAGGTCTTGTAGAACTCCTTGGTGAGCAGCATGAGGCAGATGTTGTCGTCGACGACGACGCAGGCGGCGTTCTCGTCGGTGAAGTCGGGGTTGATGGCCCAGCCGAGCGCCTCGTAGAACGCCTTGGAGGCGTCGAGGTCGTGCACTGGCAGGTTCAGGAAGATCATCTTGCTCGCCATCGGGCGGTCCTTTCAGTGGTCCGTTGCCTTCACCAGTACAGACGAGACCGGTTCTCGGGATTCATCGTTCGCGCGAACGAGATCCGCGGTGACCGTTGGCCGACCGTTCGCCGACCGTTCGTCGGCGCTCTCACCGCAGGATGCGCCCGGTCCGGCGACACGCGTCACAGCAATGCTTTCCTCTGCCTCCGCGGGCTCATAGGTTCCTTGTAAACAAGGCCCGGTGTCGACACGCGCCAGATACAACGCCGACACGTCAAAGCCCTTCAAGGAGGAAGGCTCGATGACCACGACCCCCGAGGGCGACGGCCCACCCCCCGAGATCACCGACGCCGAGATTGCGGCGATGCACGACGACCCCCGGTTCGTCGCGCTGAAGCGGACGCTCTTCCGCTTCACCGTGCCCGTCCTGCTCGCGTCCCTCGCCTGGTACCTCGTCTACGTGCTCCTGTCGGCCTACGCGCGCGACTTCATGGGCATCGTGCTGTTCGGCAACATCAACCTCGGCCTGATCCTGGGCCTCTCCCAGTTCGTGGTGACCTTCTGGATCACCTGGGGCTACAACCGGTTCACCGCGCGCCACTTCGACCAGCAGTCCGCCGACCTGCGCGACGACATCATGAACGGGGGAGGGCGATGAACATCCTCGCGCAGGAGATGAGCGACTCCAACCGCATCCTGACGATCGCCCTGTTCATGGTGATGGTCCTGGTGACCATCGGCATCACGATCCGAGGCGGGCGCTCGACCAAGACGGCGACCGACTTCCACTCCGGCGGTCGCGGGTTCTCCGCGTGGCAGAACGGCTTCGCGGTCGCGGGCGACTACGTCTCGGCCGCGTCGTTCCTCGGCATCGCCGGAACGATCGCCTTGTACGGCTACGACGGTTTCCTGTACTCGATCGGCTTCCTCGTCGCCTGGATCGTGGCGCTGCTGCTCGTGGCCGAGTCGCTGCGCAACTCCGGCCGGTTCACCGTCGCCGACGCCCTCTCCTACCGCATGCGGCAGCGTCCGGTCCGCACGGCTGCTTCCATTGCGACGCTGAGCATCTCGATCTTCTACCTGCTCGCGCAGATGGTCGGCACGGGCGCGCTCGTGACGCTGCTGCTGGGCATCAAGGAGGGCGAGACCTTCCTCGGCATGGACGCCGGCTCGGCGAAGGTGGCGGGCATCGTCGTCACGGGCCTGCTCATGGTCGCCTATGTCGCGTTCGGCGGCATGAAGGGCACGACCTGGGTCCAGATCTTCCAGGCCTGCGTGAAGATCGGCCTCGCGTTCGTCCTGGCGATCCTCGTGCTCGCCGAGTACAACTTCAACCTCTCGGCGCTGCTGGGCGACGCGGCCCAGGCTTCGGGACAAGGCGCGGCCTTCCTCGAACCGGGGCTGAAGTACGGCACGGAGGTCGCCGGGGATTCGGTGCAGACCCTGTGGAACAAGCTCGACCTGATCAGTCTCGGCCTCGCGCTCGTGCTCGGCACGGCCGGCCTGCCGCACGTGCTGATCCGCTTCTACACGACGCCGGACGGCAAGACCGCCCGTAAGTCCGTGAACTGGGCGATCGGCCTGATCGGCATGTTCTACCTGCTCACCCTCGTGCTCGGCTTCGGCGCGGCCGCGATGGTCGGCAAGGAGGCGATCGTCGCCGAGAACCCGGCCGGCAACTCCGCCGCGCCGCAGCTCTCGCAGGTCATCGGCGAGAACATCGCCGGGTCCACGGGCGGCGCGATCATGCTGGCGCTCATCGCGTCGGCGGCGTTCGCGGCGATCCTCTCGGTGGTCGCGGGCCTCATCATCGCCTGCTCGTCCTCGCTCGCCCACGACCTCTACAACGGGGTCTTCAAGCGCGGTGAGGCCTCCGGCCGCCAAGAGGTCGTGTTCGCGAAGTTCGCGGCGGTCGGCGTCGGCGCGATCGCCGTCGTGATCGCGGTGTTCGCGCAGGACCTCAACGTGGCGTTCCTCGTCGCGCTCGCCTTCGCGGTGGCCGCCTCGGCGAACCTGCCGACGCTGCTGTTCAGCCTCTTCTGGAAGCGGTTCAACACCGCCGGCGCCGTCGCGGGCATCTACGGCGGCCTCATCTCCTCGATCGGTCTGGTGATCTTCTCGCCGACCTTCTCGAGCACACCGACTTCGCTGCTCGGCGAAGGGGTCGACATCGCATGGTTCCCGTTGTCGAATCCCGGCCTGGTGTCCATCCCGTTCGGTCTCATCTGCGCCGTGGTCGGCACGCTGATGAGTAAGGAAACGAACCCGACCCGTTTCGCGTCCATGCAAGTCAGGGCGTTGACGGGGGCCGGGGCCGAACGGGCCGGTACGCACTAGGCGCCCCAGTGGGGCGGGGAGGGCCGGGGCGGCCCTCCCCGCCCTTTTCTGTGGGCCCCGTTACAGTGAACACGTGATCCCCGCTCGCCTCACCGCCTCGCTCCGCGTCCCCGCGCGGCGCCGTGCGGTGGGCGCCGGGACCCTCGCGGCCCTGCGGCTCTCCCGCCAGATCGGCGAAGCGCTCGCGGACGGCCTCACGGGCAAGGGCGCGCCGGTCGCGGCCCGCCGCCTCGCGAAGCTCCTCGGAGCCGACGCGGTGGCGCTGGCCGACTGCGAACGGGTCATCGCCGTCTCCGGGACGCTCGATCCGGTTGCGGCCCAAGGCCTCCTGGTCGAGACCCTGGACGTGCTCGAACCGGTGACGGCCCCGCCGCTGCGCGGCTCGCCGCTCATCGTCTCGGGGGACCTGGCGGGGTGCCTGCTCGTGGCGGGGGACGTGAGCGACGCGGAGGTCGCCGAGGCCGCCCACCTCGTGGCGACCGCGCTCGACCACGCCGACCTCGACCGGGCCCGCGAGCGCATCGCCGCGGCCGACCTGCGCACCCTGCGCGCCCAGATCTCCCCGCACTTCATGCACAACGCCCTCGCCGCGATCAGCGCCCACACCCGCACCGACCCCGAGCGCGCGCGCGAACTGCTCACCGACTTCTCCGACTACCTGCGCTACTCGTTCGCGAACACCGGCGACTACGCCACGGTCGCGGACGAGCTGCAGGCCGTCCAGACCTACCTCGAACTGCAGCGCGCCCGCTTCGACGACCGCCTCGACATCACCGTCCGCATCGCCCCGGAGGTCCTGCCCGTGCCCATCCCGTTCCTGGTCGTGCAGCCGATCGTGGAGAACGCCGTGCGCCACGGCTTCGAGTCGAAGCCCGGCACCGGCCACATCGCCGTGCGCGGCTTCTCCGAGGGCGCGCTGTGCGTCATCGAGGTCGAGGACGACGGCGCGGGCATGGAGCCGGAGACCGCGAAGGCGATCCTGAACGGCAGCCGCCAAGGCGCCGGCCGCATCGGATTGGCCAATGTGGACCGACGCCTGCGGGCCGTCTACGGACCCGAGTACGGCCTGTGGCTCGACACCGCCCCCGGCGCGGGCACCAAGGCGACCGTGAGAATCCCCCGATACGCCCGAGGAGTGCACGCATGAGTGCCGGCCTGCGCGTGCTCGTCGTCGAAGACGAGCCGTCCACCCGCATCGAACTCGCCGGGCAGCTCGCCGAGCTGCCCGCCGTCGGCGAGGTCGTGGCCGCCGCCGGCGGCGACGAGGCGGTGCGCCTTCTCGGCTCCGGCTCGTTCGACGCCGCGTTCCTCGACATCGCGATGCCCGGCCTCAACGGCATGGACGTGGCCCGCATCCTCCGGCGCCTCTCGGACCCGCCCGAGATCGTGTTCGTCACCGCCTACGACAACCACGCCGTGGAGGCCTTCGGCCTCGGCGCCGCCGACTACCTGCTCAAACCCTTCCGGCCCGAACGCCTCGCCGAGGCCGTGGCCCGCATCGGCGGCCGCCGCTCCGGGCCCGCCGTGGGGGACAAGGCCGACGACCTCGCCGTCGTCCAGGTCGAGCTCGCCGGGCGCACCGTGTTCGTGCGCCGCGACGACATCGCCTACGCCGAAGCCCACGGCGACTACGTGCGCCTCCACTCCACCCAAGGCTCGCACCTCCTCCGCCAGTCCCTCACCTACCTCGAACAGGTATGGGACGCAGCGGGTTTCGTGCGCGCCCACCGCTCCTTCCTCATCAACCTCGCCGCGGTCACCGAACTGCGCGTGACCTCCACAGCCGGCCTCGTCGCCGTCACCGAACCCGGCGAGGTCCCCGTCAGCCGCCGCCACTCCCGGCTCCTGCGCGAACGGCTCCTCCAGGCCGCGAGAGAAGGCGGGGCGCACCGGTGAGGGCAGCGGAGGCGGCGCGGCACGGCGCGACCGGACCGGACCGAACCGGCGTGAACGCCTGGCGCGACCGCCGCACCGGACCCGCGCGCCTCGCATGCACCGCCGACGGTCCTCCCCGGCTCGCGTCCGCTCCCGACCGGACCGGACGCCCATGAACCAGCGCGTCCGCGTCACCAGCCCCCAGACCCGGCTCGCCCTGCGCCGCAGGTCGGACGCCACCCGCCGCCTCAGCCGCCTCGCGGGCCACACCCCCGTGGACCGCAGCGCGATCGACCTCGACGACGCCGAACGCGCCCTCCGCCGCCAGCGCCGCCTCGCCGCCCGCACCGCGATCGCGCTCCTGCTCGCCCTGGCCGCCCTGCTCACCGCCGCCGTCTTCACTCCCGGCCGCCTCGGCTGGGCCGTCCTGTTCTTCGCGCCCTACCCGATCCTGTTGGCGCTGGCCGCGATCCACGTGCGCCGGGCCGAGAAGATCGAGGCCGAGTACTGCGAGGACGACTGATGCTCGGCCTGGCCGCGATCAGCCTGGTGCTCGCCGCCAGCGTCGTCATCGGCGTCTGGGGTGTGCGCGCGGCACGCTCCACACCGGACTTCCTCGTCGCCTCGCGCAGCATCGTCCCCGGCTGGAACGCCCTCGCCATCGCGGGCGAGTACGTCTCCGCCGCATCCGTTCTCGGCCTCGCCGGACTGCTCGTCAAGAACGGCGTGGGCGCGATGTGGTACGCCGTGGGATTCACCGCCGGGTACGTGCTCGTCGCCGCGCTGGCGGCCGGGCCGATGCGCCGCAGCGGCGCGTACACGGTGCCCGACTTCGCCGAGTACCGGCTCGGGTCGCCGCGCATCCGCCGCATGTGCGGCCTGGTCGTGCTCGTCATCATGCTGCTCTACCTACTGCCGCAGTTCAAAGCGGCCGGGGTCGTGCTCGAACTCGTCTCCGGCATCCCGTACTGGATCGGCGTGGTCGGCGCGGGCCTCGTGGTCTCCTCCGCGATCGCCGTGGGCGGCATGCGCTCGGCGACCTATGTGCAGGCCTTCCACTACCTGGTGAAACTCGCGTTCATCGCCGGGCCGGCGGTGTTCCTCATCGCCCTCGCCTCGCCCGAGCGGCGCGACGCGGCCCTCAACCCGAGCCCGCACACGGACTGGTCGCGCCCGCTGCTCGACCTCGACGGCTCCGGGCACCCGCTCCTCGCCACCATCTCGGTCCTGGTCGCGACCACGTTGGGCGCCATGGGACTTCCGCACGTCGTGATGCGCTTCCACACCGTCGCCGGCGCCCGCGCGGCCCGCCGCGTGGCCGTCTCGGTGATCGTCCTGCTCAGCCTCTTCTACCTGTGGCCGGTCGTCTACGGCCTCCTCGGCCGCGTCACGACTCCCACGCTCGAGGAGACGGACGTGGTGCCGCTGCTCGTCCCGGGCGCGATCGTCCCCGGCTCGGTGGGCGCGGTCCTCACCGCGCTCGTCGCGGCCGGCGCGTTCGCGGCGTTCCTCTCGACCTCCTCGGGGCTCCTCCTCGCGCTCGCCGGGGGCCTCTCGCACGACCTGTTCGGCGGCTCGCTCTCGCGCCTGCGCCTCGGCGTCGTGGTCGGCACCGCGCTCGCGGTCGCGCTCTCCCTTCCTGCCTCCGATGTGGACATCAACGTGCTCGTCGGCTGGGCGTTCGCCGTGGCCGCCTCCACGTTCTGCCCGCTGCTCACCCTCGGCATCTGGTGGCGCGGCCTCACCGCGACCGGCGCGACGGCGGGCCTGCTCGTGGGCGCGTGCACCTCCACCGGCGCGGCGCTCGCCTCGGTGGTCCTCGACCTCGAACCGGGCGTCGTCTCCGTCCTCCTCGCTCAGCCTGCACTGTGGACGGTCCCGCTCGCGTTCGTCACGATGATCGCCGCGTCCCGGCCCGGCTCGGTCCCCAACTGGGCCAGCGAGGCCGTGCTGCGCCTCCACGTGCCCGGCCGCTACTCGACCGGCGACACCGGCGCGATCCCGCGCGCACGCCGGACCCCGCCCGACAAACGGGTGGACGCCACGGATGAAACCGGATAATCTCGCGGCCATGTACGGGTCTCCGGGGCAGTACGCGTCCGCCGCGTCCTGCCCGATCTTCATTCGGCTGCGCGCGGCGGCCTAGGCCACCGCAAGCGCTTCTTGTTCGACCGCCGCTCCGCCGGCGGCCGCGCCCTGCGCGGGCCTAGGCGAATCGATCGTCCTGATTCGACTCGTCCCATGGAGCATCTCCCATGTCCCGCAGCCATTTCCAGCCTGCCCGCAGCGCCTCTGCCCGCAAGGCCCTGTCCCAGAACTTCCTGCGCGACGCGAACATCGCCCGCGCCTTCGTCGCCTCAGCCGGGGTCGGCCCGGACGACCTCGTCATCGAAGTCGGCCCCGGCGACGGCGCGATCACGCGGCCGCTGCTCGACCGCGCCGGCCGTGTGATCGCCTACGAGAAGGACCGCCACTTCGTCGAACGCCTGCAGTCGCGCCTCGGCCACCACGAGCACTTCCGCTGCCACCACACGGACTTCCGCGACGTGCGGCCGCCGGGCGAGCCGTTCCATGTGGTTTCGAACGCGCCCTTCGGGATCACCACTGACATCGTCCGCTGGTGCCTCAGCGCGCGCACGCTCGCCTCGGCCGCGGTCGTCACGCAACTCGAGTTCGCCCGCAAGCACACCGGCGACTTCGGCCGCTGGAGCCGCCTCACCGTCGCGCACTGGCCCGAGTTCGAGTTCGCGCTCGGCATGCGCATCGACCGCCGCGAGTTCCGGCCCGTCCCGCAGGTCGACGCCGCCGCGATCCACCTGCGACGCCGCCCGGAACCCTTGCTGCCCAAGGCCGACCTGGTCGACTACCGCGACCTCGTGGACCTCGGCTTCTCCGGCGTCGGCGGCTCCCTCGCCGCGTCCCTGTGCCGCGTCGTCCCCAGGCGCCTCGCACACCGGGCCTGCGCCGAAGCCGGCATCGGCCGCGAGCAGGTCGTCGGCCACGTCCCGCCCGACCGCTGGATCGCCCTGTTCGAGGCGCTCACGCGTTGAGTCACCGGGTACCGGGCATCGGCCGATTAAGGTAGGGATGCCCGGCCCGGTACCCCCTCTTGGAGCCTGCGATGAGCGAAGCCATCTGGATCGAACTGATCAGGGTGCTGCCCGCATTCCTCTGGGTCGCCTTCGGATTCATCGCGCTCGCCTTCGCCAAGCGGCTCTTCACCGCCCAGGCCCCGCGCATGACCAAGGTCGAGACCCCTTGGGTCACCGTCGAACTCGCCCAGCAGGCGATCGAACAGGCCGGGCTGCGCGGCTCCGCCGCCCCGCTGAACGTCGAGCCGGCCTGGCCCTCGAACCTGTATCCGCTGCCGACGCAGCAGGTCCCGCCCGGGAACCGAAACGACGTCCACGGCCTCCCGATCAGCGGCGCAGGGCCGCTCCCGCCCGAGTTCCAACCGCCCGCGGACGAGGACACCGACGACGCCGTCCACACCGAGCCGCCGCCCGAAGCGGAACCGGACCACCACGCCACCCCGCCCGCGGACACCCCTGCCGATGGCACCGAACCCCCCGACCTGGACCCGCGCGCCGCCGTCACCGCCCCGAACCGGCAGATCCCGAACATCCCGCCCACCTACCCGGCCATCGCGTCCCCGCCCGGCGGCACCTCTCTTGGGCAGGCCGCTCGACCTCAGGCCGACTTCCACTGGAACCAGCCACTTCCGGCGGCGTACCGGCAGCCGCCTGCGTACCGGCCCACCGAAGCCGACAGCCGGCGCAGCCGGCGGGCGGCGACCCGTCTCGCTTCCGCGGCCAAGTTCCTGGAAGGCGGCTCGATTCTGTGGGTTGACGATCACCCTGAGAACAATGAGTCGCTGGTATTCCTCTTCCAATCGGTCGGGATTCAAGTCGACCTCGTGCTCTCGACCGAAGCGGCAATGCAAGCCCTGAGAAGCAACTCGTACGACCTCGTCATCAGCGATATGGGCCGGTACAACGAGTCGGCAGGGGCGAAAGCCGGCCTTGCGTTGCTCGACCGCTTCGAGGAGCAGCACATCATCGCCCCAGTGGTGCTCTACACCAGTGGCTCGAAAGCGCGGGGCGCTTCCCATCCCAGGCTGGTGGCGGCGACGGCGGATCCGGAAGACGTAGTGAACTATGTCGTCGACTTCCTCGGGCACCGCCAAGGCCAACAGACTCAGCGAGCCAGTTGGTTTGATCGACTGAAAGGTTGACGCGGCGAAACAGTGTTAACCGTTTGCCGCGTCGGCTCGCGCCTGACTACCTTGGCCTTGTGTCACTCCTCCGCGCACCCGAACTGCCCGTAGACGACCCCGGCCGACCACCTGTCACCTCCTGGCGCCTCTTCACCTGGCTCGCCACCCGCCGCAAAGGACTCGCCGCCGCCGTCCTCGTCTCCGCGGTCTTCTCCCTCGGGCTCGTCCCCGTCATGCCGATCTTCCTCACCGGCGCCGTCGACGACGGCCTCGCGCAACGCGACTGGGGCGCGCTCCTCGTCTGGGCCGGCGCCCTCACCCTCGCCGGATCCGTTGCGGCCGTGAGCATCGTGCTCCACCACCGCCTCACCGTCTGGTGGCGCCACGACGCCCAGTACCGCGTCCTGCAGCTCGCCACCCGCAAGACCGCGCGGCTCGGCTCGCGCCTGCGCCGCCACACCACCACCGGCTCGGTCGTCAGCGTCGGCGTCACCGACGTCGTCTCGATCGGCCGCGCCATCGAATCCCTCGCGCCCACCGTCGGCTGCGTGACCGGCATCGTCGCGGTCGCCGTGCTGCTCATCGGCATGTCGGCGGTCCTCGGCCTCACCGTCTTCATCGGCGTGATCGCCGTAGCCGCGATCACCGGGCCCATGCTGCGCCGCCTCCAGACCCGCTACGGCGCCTTCCGCAGCGACATCGGTCGCGTCACCGAACGCGCGGCCGACATCGTGGCCGGCCTCCGCGTCCTGCGCGGCGTCGGCGGCGAAGACCGCTTCAACGCCGCCTACCGCCAGGACTCCCAGCGCCTCAAGCGATCCGGGTTCGGCCTCGCCGCCCCCGGCGCCTGGATCGACGCGATCTCCGAAGGCGCCCCGGCGATCCTGCTCGGCGCGGTCGTCTGGATGTCCGCGCGCCTCGTCGCCTCCGGCGACATCACCGTCGGCCAGATGGTCGCCGCGTTCGGGTACACCGCCGCGCTGCTCATGCCCGTGCGCTGGCTCATGGGCACCGCCATGACCATCATCCAGGGCGAGGTCGCCTGCGCGAAGGTCGGCGAACTCCTCGCCCTGCCCGAACGCGCCGCCCCGCGAGACCCCTTGCCGGGCCCCGAAACCGGGGCCGAACTCCACGACCCCGACTCCGGCCTCAGCCTCGCTCCCGGACTCACCGCGGTCGCGACCAGCGACACCGACGCCGCCGCCGCGATCTTCGACCGCCTCGCCGGCCTCGAACCATCGGCAGCGGTCTTCGGCCCGATCCCCCTCGCGCGCATGGCCTCTGACGAACTGCGCCGCCGCATCCTCCCCGGCGACCACGACGCGTACCTCTTCGCGGGCGCCCTCACCGCCGTCGTCGGCGGCCGCGACCCCGAGGCCGCCATCGCCGCGGCCGCCGCCGAAGACATCGTCGACGCCCTCCCCGACGGCCTCGCCGCTGAAATCGACAACCAGGCCCGCACGCTCTCCGGCGGCCAGCGCCAACGCCTCCGCCTCGCCCGCGCCCTCGCCGCCGAACCGGAAGTCCTGCTCCTCCTCGAACCCACGTCCGCAGTGGACTCCCACACCGAAGCGCGCATCACCGAGCGCCTCACCGAGTTCCGCCACGGCCGCACCACCGCGCTCGTCAGCGCCTCCCCGCTCTGGCTCGGCCGCGCCGACCAGGTCGCCTTCGTCCAAGACGGCAAGGTCGCCGCCACCGGCACCCACGCCGAACTCCTCGCCTCCCGGCCCGACTACCGGGCCCTCGTGAACCGGGAGCTCTCATGACCGCCGAGACCGAACTGCCCGTCGCCGAACCCGAACGCGTCCGCCGCGCCTTCGTCGCGCTCCTCCTCTCCGAGCGCGCCCGCGTCGGCGTCGCCATCGCACTCCGCGTCGCCGCCGCCGGTGCCTCCACCGCCGCGCCGCTCCTCATGGGCCGCATGATCGACGCCCTCGCCGCGGGTGAAGGCATCGGTGACATCGACATGATCGCCGCCGGCATGGCCGCCGCGATCGCGGCAGCCGTCGCTCTCACCTGGCTCGCCGGCTTCACCGCGAACCGCGTCGGCGAACGCCTCTCCGCCCGCCTACGTGAACGCTTCGTCGAGCAGTGCCTACGCCTCCCGCTCCACACCGCCGAGCAGGCCGGCGCGGGCGACCTCATGACCCGCACCTCCGTGGACGTGCCGCAGTCGGGCAACCTCATCCGCGAATCCATCCCCAGGGCCGCGGTCGCGATCCTCACCGCGCTCGTCTACATCGGAGCGATGATCTGGGTCAACGCCCTCCTGGCGCTCTGCATGGTGCTGGCCGTCCCGCTGATCGCGGTCGGCGCCCGGTGGTACCTCAAGCGCGCCCGCGACGGCTACCTCGCCCAGGCCCGCACCGAATCCCGCTCCGGCGAAGCCCTCTCCGCGACCGCCGACGGCGCCCGCACCGCCGAGCTCCACCGCCTCGAAGCCGACCGGATCGCCCACGGCGACACCACGATCGCCGCGCACTGGGCCGCCAACAAGTACACGCTCTACCTGCGCAGCGTCTACTTCCTGACCCTCGAAAGCTCTTATGTGCTCCCCGCCTCGGCCGTTCTGGTCCTCGGCGGCGCCATGTACTTCGACGGCGCCGTGACCCTCGGCGAGGTCGCCGCCTGCGCCGTCCTGTCCCGTCAGATCATGACGCCCATGAACTTCCTGCTCATGATGGTCGAATGGCTCCAACGCGGCTTCGCGTCCTTCGCGCGCGTGGAAGGCATCGCCGCGATCGACACGGATGAGCAGGCCGCCGCCGCGGCGCTGCCCGCAGACGGCACCGTCGCGCTCCGCTCTGTCCACTTCGCCTATCCGAGCGGGCCCGAAGTCCTCCACGGGGTCGACCTCAGGATCCCCGCGGGCGAACGCCTCGCCGTCGTGGGCCCCAGCGGCGCCGGCAAATCCACCATCGCCCGCCTCGTCTCCGGCATCGACGCCCCCACCTCCGGCCAGGTCACCATCGGCGGTGTGGACGTCGCGACCCTTCCTCTCAGCGAACGCCGCGGCCACGTCACCCTCGTCACCCAGGAGCACCACGTCTTCACCGCGACCCTCCGCGACAACCTCACCCTCGCCAAACCCGACGCCGACGACGCCGAACTGCGCCGAGCCCTCGCCACCGTGGGTGCCGCCTGGGCCAACGACCTCGACGCCGAACTGGGCGGCACCGCAAAGGAACTCGACCCCGCCGCCGCCCAGCAGATCGCTTTGGCCCGCATCATCCTCGCCGACCCCGACGTCGTCATTCTCGACGAGGCCACCGCCATGCTCGACCCCCGCGCCGCCCGCGACACCGAACGCGCCCTCGCGGCCGTCCTCGAGGGCCGCACCGTCATCGGGATCGCCCACCGCCTCCACACCGCCCACGACGCCGACCGGATCGCTGTCGTCGAGGCCGGGCGGCTCGCCGAACTCGGGAGCCATGACGAACTCCTGCAAGCGAACGGGCCTTATGCTCTGCTCTGGAACACCTGGCACGGCACGAGCGAGCGGAGCCCGGCATGACCTTTGAAACCCAGCGCCGCACCGCGATCGGATCCGGCGCCGAGAACCAGGATCTCGCCCTGACGGGCGCGGACTGGGCCGTCGTCCTCGACGGTGCGAACCCGCCCGAGGGCGTCGACGTCGGCTGCACGCACGGCGTGGCCTGGATCGTCGGCCGTCTCGGTGCGCATCTGCGCGAAGGGCTGGACGCGGGGGAGGGGACGCTCGCCGACGTCTTGCGCGACGCGATCCGAGCGACCGTCGACGACCACGGCCCGACCTGCGACCTCGCGCACCCGCGTTCGCCGGGAGCCACGGTCGCCATGGCGCGCAAAGCGAACGACCGGCTCGAATGGCTGGTGTTGGGCGACGCCGCCGTCCTCTTCGAGGACACGACCGGCCGCGTCCCCATCGAGACCGACAACCGGATGAACGAACTCCCTGAACCCCCGGACACCGCTGAAGGGATCGCGGAGTACATCGCCCGCTACCGCAACCAGCCGGGCGGCGCCTGGTTCGCCGGCGCCGTCCCGGAAGCGGCCGACCACGCGTTCACCGGATACCGGGAGGTGCCCGAGCTCCGACGAGTCCTGCTGTGCACCAACGGGATCACGCGCCTGACGGACCGGTACGACTACCGCCTCCCCGACCTGATGACCCTCGCGACCACCAACCGCGGTCCCGAAGCCCTCATCGACGCCGTCCGCGGGGCCGAACTCACCGACCCCGACCCGGACCGCTGGAGCGGCAAGAAGCACGACGACGCCACAGCGGTCCTGGTCGACCTGCACTGATCACGCGCTGGGCACCTTGTCGAGGAAGCCCAGCACCTGCGCGATCCGGCCCTCCTCGTCGAGGACGACCACGTCGAACCCGACGACCGGAGGCTCCTCGCCCGCCGGACCGAGGCCCCAGGTGAACCGGGCCTGAGCGCCGTGGCCGTCGACCGGCCCGAGGAGGCTGAACACCCAGCCGGGGAACTGCTGGTGCGCGCCGGCGATGAAGGCGTCCACGCCGTCATGCCCGGCGACGGCCGCCATCGGGTCGACGTAGCTGACGTCGGCGGCGAACACCTCGCCGATGAAGGCCTTGCGCTCCGTGGCGTCGGTCGCGTTGAAGGCGGTGATGTACTGGGCGGCAACGGTGTCGAAGTCCATGATGATCTCCTCTGCGCTCGTCCCGGCCTCTCCGGGAACGACACCAGCTTCGCCCCGATCGCGCCTCCCGTCGATTACCTCAGAGGTAATGAGCCGCGCTACCTCCGGGTTTAGGCTGGGCCGCATGCCTGCACCGCTCACCGAGACCCGGACCACCCCGGGCGGCCTCATCCGGCACTGGCGCACCCAGCGGCACCTGACCCAGCAGGAGCTCGCGATCCAGTGCCGCATCTCCTCCCGGCACCTGAGCTTCATCGAGACCGGCCGCTCCAACCCGACCGCCGCGATGGTCCTCAAGGTCTGCGAGGAACTCGACGTGCCACTCCGCCACCGCAACGACATCCTCATGGCCGCCGGCCACGCCCCCGCCTACACCGAGACCGCCCTCGACCAGCCGTCGATGAGCAGCATCGGCCAGGCCCTCATGCAGATCCTCGACGGCCACATGCCCTACCCCGCCGTCGTCGTCGACCGCCACTGGAACATGGTCGACGCCAACCCCGGGATCGACCGGCTCCTCGACGGCTGCGCGCCCGAACTCCTCGAACCCCCTGTCAACGTCCTGCGACTCAGCCTGCACCCCGACGGCGTCGCGCCCCGCATCCGCAACCTCCCGCAATGGCGGGCCCACATCTTGACGCGCCTCGACCACCAGATCCGCACCACCGGCGATCCCGAACTCGAGTCCCTGCGCGACGAACTCCGCGCCTACCCGGGAGGCATCGACCCCTCCCCGCCGCACAGCCTCGTCGTCCCGCTCCGCATCGACACCCCCGGCGGCGTCCTCTCCTTCTTCAGCACCACAACGGTCTTCGGCACCCCG
Organism: Glycomyces lechevalierae; assembly: GCF_027622945.1. Taxonomy (GTDB): domain Bacteria; phylum Actinomycetota; class Actinomycetes; order Mycobacteriales; family Micromonosporaceae; genus Glycomyces; species Glycomyces rutgersensis. The sequence continues at coordinate 178,484 of NZ_JAPZVQ010000004.1, forward strand.
ATGGACGTCACCGTCGCCGAACTCGCCATCGAAGCCTTCTACCCCGCGAACCCCGAAACCGCCGCCGCCCTGAACCGCTAGGCGTAGGCCCTTCCGCCGCGGGCGCGCAGCTCGTCCCGGATCTCGGCCGAGCCGTCGGCGGCGAGGTCGACGATGCTGCGGCCCGACCGGTCCCGCGCGTCGATGTCCGCGCCGTGATCGAGCAGGGCCTTGGTCACGGCCCAGCGTTCGTCATCGAGCGCCTCGAGGGCGGACGCCGTGCGCCCCTTCGCATCGGCCGCGGCGAACAGCGGCGCATTGCCATACTCGGCTTGGAGGTTCGGGTCGGCGCCGGACGCCAGCAGCGCGGCGACCTCCGCGAGGTCGCCACCGGCCACGGCGTGGTGCAGCGGGGACATACCTCGGGCGTCAAGGGAGTTCGGCCCGTCCTCGCGGTCGACGGGCTGCAGCTCGAAGACGGCCACGGCCTCATCCTGGTGAGGAGAGGCGGCGCTGGCCCCGAAGAGGAGCCTGGCGCCCGGGAAGAGTCCGGCCGCGGCACCCAGATAGAAGTCGTCGAACCAGTCCGCCGAGGTGATGAACTCCATCGGGGCGTAATAGCCGCTGAACAGGAAGAAGAGCGCCTCCCGACCCGGCGTCCGCTGCAACGCGAGCAGAGCGAGGGCGGCCCGTTTGCCCTCCTCCTCTTCGAACTCGTCGTCCTCCATGTCCTCTTCGAAGTAGTTCGACCACTGCCCCCGGACCGCATCGTCGTAGGTCGTCGCCAGCTCCCCGCCGAGCTTCTCGAAGGCCTCGGCGGCGGTGGCGGCGGTGCCCCAGACCTCGAGGTGTTCGAGGTCCTCGTCGTAGTCCTCATCGTCCTCGTCGATCACGGCCTCGGGGTTGTACCCGACCACGACGTACCCGCCCGACCGGCGGGGCCCGGCCGGCCGGCCAGCGTCGACGTCGGCCAGCAGTTGCACGATCTCCTGGATATCCATGCCCGCCACTATGACAAGCGACTGCGACATTCCAACGGCCGCAACAGGGGCGGCAATGGACGCGGAACGCCTTCGTTGCCGGGCACGCCCGGGTAGTATCGGTCGCTCCTCGATGCCGAGACTCCCTGGAGCAACATGCCTTTCCTGGACTTGCCCGACTGCGTCAATGCCCGCGACCTCGGCGGGACGCCCCTCATCGGCGGCGGTTCGGTTCGCGCGAACGCGCTGCTGCGGTCGGACAACCATGACCTGCTCACCGAAGCGGGCATCGCCGCCGTTCGGGGGCTCGGCGTCAGGCGGATCATCGATCTTCGGCATGGGTGGGAGGCCGACGAGTTCCCGAGTCCGTTCCGGGACGACGAGATCTATCTGAACCTCCCGCTCCTCGGCGTCTACCCGGGGTTCGATCCGACTGCGCCCGATGACTACCGGCCCGAGGTCGACCACGCTCCCGAACGAGTCGCGGCCGCGTTCATCGCCCTCGCCGAAGCGCCCGCCGGGCCCGTGCTGGTGCACTGCCACGCAGGCAGAGACCGCGCCGGGATCATGACGGCGCTGGCTCTGGCGGTCGCCGGTGCGGCGCATGACGTCATCGTCGCCGACTACGCCCTTACTGAAGGCGCCGAAGCGAAGACGATGCAGGACCTGCTCGACCACTTCGACAGCGAGCACGGCGGAGTGTCGGCGTACCTGCAGAAGGCCGGTGTCGAGAGCCGGCACCTGGAAGCGGTGCGACGCCGCCTCGCCGTCGCGGGCTAGCCCTCGTCGCCGATGCCGGTGGGGCCCAGTTCGATGCGGCTGGTCTCAACGGTCTCGCCGTCGGCGGCGAACTCGAACGTCGCCGTGAGGTGCGGGCCGTCCATTACTTGGAGCAGCCAGTACTGGTTGTCGTCCCACATGTCTTGAACGGGCAGGTCGTCGAGCGGGCACCAGCGCGGCGCGATCTCGTCGCACTCCCGGGCCTCGCCGGTGAAGCGGTCGCCGACGAACACGATGACCTGCATGTCCCACTCGGGCTTCGCGGGGAACAGGAACGTCAGGGCGGCCGCCTCGCGCAGGTCGGCGGGCTCGACCTGGATGCCGGACTCCTCGGCGACCTCGCGCACCGTGGCTGCGAGCGGGGTCTCGCCGGGTTCGACGTGCCCGCCGAGGCCGACGATCTTGCCGGTGCCGAATCCGGTCTTCTTCCGGCCGAGCAGCACTTCGCGCCGACCGGTAGGGGAGTGGCGGGTCAGAAGGCAGGGGCACATGGGCGTCAAGGTCACCCCCGCATCTTCGCAGAGGCCGGGCCGCCCGGCGAGAAGCCGGTGGACCGCATTCGGTCCACCGGCATTCGGATTACTTGCGCCAGAAGAGGTGGTGGATGACATCGCCGCCGGGGCTCGGGACGATGTCGAGGTGGAAGCGGTCGCGGAGTTCGTCCGGGGATTCCCAGAGGCGGGCGCCGGAGCCGAGTTCGATCTTGGGAGAGACAGCCACATGCAGGGTGTCGACGAGGTCGGCCTCCAGGAACTCACGGATCACGGACGCGCCGCCGCCGAGGCGGACGTCCTTGCCCTGCGCCGCCTCGCGCGCGCGTTCGAGCACGGTGGCCGGGTCGTCGTCGGTGAAGTGGAAGGTCGTGTCCGAGAGCGTGAAGGAGGGCCGGAGGTGGTGGGTCATGACGAAGACGGGGGTGTGGAACGGCGGCTCGTCGCCCCACCAGCCCTTCCAGTCGTAGTTCTCCCAGGGCCCGCGGTGAGGGCTGAACTTGTGGGCGCCCATGATCTCCGCGCCGATGTTGTTGGCGAAGTCGCGGGTGAAGTAGTCGTCGAGGCCGCGGCTCCCGCCGGGGTCGGTGCGGTTGGGCCAGCTCGCGGTCGCCCCGGCCCAGGCGAACATCGTGCCCGGGTCGGCGTGGCCGAAGGGGCGCTCGAGGGACTGCCCGTCGCCGGCGCCGAAGCCGTCGGCGGAGACGTTGAAGTTCTGGACCCTGAGAAGCTGGCTCATGAGGCTTCCTTCCGTCGCTCATTTGCGGTGACGCCAATGAGACTGCGCGAGCCGCGCGGATTCATCGCCGGTGACGAACGGCGGCGACGTGAACTATGCCACTTCGCACGCGGCGCCGCCGGAAGTTCAGGTGGCGAGGAAGCGGATGTCGTCGGCGAAGCGCTTCGGGTCGTTGAAGTGGGGGAACTCGCCGTCGGTCCGGTAGACGGCGCACGCGGCCTCGGGGATGCGGTCCTGCAGCCAGGGCTCATACGCCGGTGGCGGAGCGCTGGCGAAGATCGTGAGGTAGCGGCCGCGGAGCTTGCGGGGACCGGCGGCGATCTCCGAGCGGGCGCGCTCGGCGTCCGGGTCGGGATGCGGTTCGTCAAGGCGCCGTTCGATGTTGACGACGGCATGGGCGAGGTAGCGGGCCGCGAAGAGGGACGCGACGAGCGCGGCGTCGCCGTGCCCGGCGATGACCGGCGCGCGGGTGCCCATGGCCGCGACGTAGATCGCGAGGCGCTCGGCCTGGTCGTCGATCGAACGCCGGGCGGGGAGGTCGAGGACGGCGACGGCGTGCTCGTCGGCGAGGCGGGCCGCGACCGGCCACCACGCGGAGCGGTCGGTGCCGGCCGCGTTGAGGAGGAGGACGGGGCGGCCGTCGGCGCCCCAGCGGTCGCCGTCATGTTCGCGGTCGGGGTCTTGAAGGAGGTCTTCGAAGCGCAGGGCAGGCATGGCGTGGCTCCTGTCGAATGGTCGGCGTGTGTGGCGTCGTCGGCCGGGCAGGGCAGGACGGAGGCCGCCGCGTCGAACGCGGCGACGGTGGGGGCGTTACGCCGTCGAAGGAGGGGAGCGGCCCGCGCATATGCCGGTGAAGGCGGCGCGCCGGGAGGACGCCCGCCGCGCGGCTATCGCTGAGAGCCGGTGCGGCGCAAGCGGACGTCGCCGGTCGAGCAGTGCGGCGACGCCGCGAACCGTGCCGAGGCAGTACCGCCACAGGAGCGACGTGCCGGTGCCGATCGCGGCGTAGACCGCAAGGCCGATGAGGAGCACCATGAGCGGCGGCACCGGGTGGTCCCCGGCGACGACCCGTTCGGCGACGTCGGTGGTGAGGAACGCCCCGACCGAGACGAAGGCCGAGAGTCGCATGGTGCGCTTGCGGTCAGGGCCGCCGAGGCGACCGATGCCGGGAGCCGCGAGGAGTGCGAGAAGCGAGCCGAGCGCCAGGAATCCGGCGAAGAGGGCGGCCTCGCCCGCGTACCGGTCGACGCGCCACACGTCCGTGGCGGCGCCGTCGACATGGCAGTGCGCGAGGAGCCAGGACGAGATGCCATGGGCCGCAATCCATCCGAGGATCCCGAAGGCGAGCGCGGAGCCCGCCGTGAGGAGGCCTGCGCCGGTGAGACTGCGCTGGCTGGTACGACTGCGCTGGCCGGTACGACTGCGCTGGCCGGTACGACTGCGCTGCTTCCGGATGGCGGTCCTCCTCGGTGCGGCTTGGTACCGGTGCGACGCGCTGAGTCTACGAGTCGAAGTGAGGCAATTTCACCGAGGGTCCGATTCGTACCGTCCCGGCGGTGCCTTCTCGTCAGTGCTTCCTATCGGTCTTCTTGTCGGTGCGACCTTCGTCTCCCCGCGTCGAGTCCGGACGGTGAAAAGCGCTGGTACGCACCCGTTCGAGGGGTTAATCGATTGCCGGGTGTCGCACCCTCCCTTTACGCTCGGCTAGTGAGGTTCCTCCGCGCCCCCGTGCTGCCGCTCGACGATCCGCTGCTCCCCGAAGGGACCAGGGGCGACCCGTCGTCCGTCGCGTCCGCGAAGCAGCCGCCGACAGAGCCCTGGCGCCTCCTCGTGTGGCTCGCCGGGCGCCGCAAAGGCCTCATGCTCTCCGCGCTCATCACCTCCGGGATCGCGCTCGGCGCGCTCCCGGTGCTGCCGTTCTTCCTCACCGGCGCCGTCGACCACGGTCTGCGCGAACGGGACTGGGGCGCGCTCACGTTCTGGTCGCTCGGCATGGTCCTCGCCGGGCTCGTTACCGCCGCGATGATCGTCTGGTCGCACCGCCTCACCGTGTTCTGGCGCGCGGACGCCTCCTACCGCGTCCTGCAGCTCGCCACCCGCAAAGTGAACCGGCTCGGCGACGACCTGCGCAAGAAGCTCACCACCGGCGAGGTCGTGAGCGTCGGCGCCACGGACATCAACCGGATCTCGTGGGCGATCGACTCGCTCGCCCCCACCGCGGGCTGCCTCACCGGCCTCATCGCCGTGGGCGTGCTCCTGTTCAACACCTCGGTCGCCTTGGGCCTCACCATCTTCATCGGCGTGTTCGTCGTCGGCCTCATCACCGGCCCGCTGCTCACCCGCCTCCAGAACCGCCAGGAGCAGTACCGCGAACGCGTCGGCGACATCACCGAGCGCGCCTCGGACATCGTCTCCGGCCTGCGCGTGCTGCGCGGCATCGGCGGCGAGGCCCGCTTCAACGCCTCCTACCGCCGCGACTCGGACGCGCTGCGCTCCGCCGGGTACAAGGTCGCCGGGCCCACCGCCTGGCTCAACTCCCTCGGCGAGGGCACGCCCGCGATCCTCCTCGGCGTCGTCATCTGGATCGCCGCCCGCCAGGTCGCGGCCGGGGACCTGACGCCGGGCCAGATGGTCGCCGCGTTCGGGTACACGAGCGCGATGCTGCTGCCCGTGCACTGGCTCATCGGCTGCACCTACCGCATCATCGAAGGCCGCGTCGCCGCCGGCAAGGTCTGCGAACTGCTCAGCACCCCCGAACGCGAGGTCTCCGGCGAGATCATGCCCGGCCCGCGCGAAGGCGCCGAGCTCCACGACCCCGAGTCCGGGCTCACGGTCGCGGGCGGCGAGCTCCTCGCCGTCGCCTCCTCCGACTCCGAGCAGGTCGCCGAGGTCTTCGACCGGCTCGGCGGGTTCACCGAGTCCGAGGCGCGGTTCGGCACTGTCCCTGTGGCGCAACTGGACCGGGACGAGCTGCGCCGCCGCGTGCTCGTCGCCGACCACGACGCCTACCTCTTCGCCGGCACGGTCGCCGCGGCCGTCGCCGCCCGCGACGGGCGCGACCGCGTGGAGGCCGCGATCGAGGCCGCCTCGGCGCACGACGTCATCGAGGCCCTGCCCGACGGCCTCGACACCGAGGTCGACAACCAGGCCCGCACCCTCTCCGGGGGCCAGCGCCAGCGGCTGCGCCTCGCCCGCGCGATCGCCGCCGACCCCGAGGCCCTGCTCCTGCACGAGCCGACCTCCGCGGTCGACTCCCACACCGAGGCCCGCATCGTCGACCGCCTCGCCGAGACCCGCGGCGGCCGCGCCACCGCCATCGCCACCACCTCGCCGCTGTGGCTCGGCCGCGCCGACAAGGTCGCGTTCGTCCAGGGCGGCAAGGTCGTCGCCCACGGCACGCACCGCGAGCTGATCGCCGCGCACGCCGACTACCGCGCACTCGTGACCCGGGGAGAGTCCTGATGACCGACAAGAGGACGAACCAGCTGCCGATCGCCGACACCCGGACCGTGCGCCGCGCGTTCTTCCGGCTCCTCGCCTCCGAGAAGCGCCGCGCGGTCGCGGCGGTGGGCCTCCACCTCGTCGCCGCCGTCGCCGCCGCCGTGGCGCCGATCCTGTTGGGGGACATGCTCGACGAGCTGTCCGCCGGCTCGGGCATGGGCCAGATCGACAAGCTCGCGCTCGGGATCGTCGCCGCGATCGTCGCGGTCGTGGTCTTCACCTGGGCGGGCACGTTCGTGTCCTACCGCCTCGGCGAGCGGCTCTCGGCGCGGATGCGCGTCCAGTTCGTCGAGCGCGCCCTGCGTCTGCCGATGCCCGTGGTCGAGCAGGCCGGCTCCGGCGACCTCATGACCCGTTCCTCGGCCGACGTGCCCGAGGCCGGGGTGCTGTTCCGCGACGGCCTCCCGCAGGTGACCGTCTCGATGCTCAAGGTCCTGGTCTTCTTCGCCGCCATGCTCATCGCCAGCCCGCTGCTGGGCCTGTGCATGCTCGTCGTCGTCCCGCCCCTGGTCGTGGGCACCCGCTGGTACCTGAAGCGCGGCCGCAAGGGCTACCTGGCCGAGCGTGAGGCCGAGTCGACCATCGGCGACACGATTGGCGCCTCCGCGGACGGCGCCCGCACGACCGAGGCCTACCGGCTGCGCGACCAGCGCGACGCCGCCGGGGACGCGACGGTCGCCAAGCACTGGAAGGCCGCCCGCTACACGCTGTTCCTGCGCAGCGTCTACTTCCCGTTCCTCGACGGCGCGTACGCCCTGCCCACGGCGGCCGTGCTGCTCGTGGGCGGCGCGTTCTACTTCGACGGCGCGGTCACCCTCGGCACCGTCGCCTCGTGCGCGGTCCTCACCCGCCAGATCATGTTCCCGATCGACCACATCCTCATGTGGGTCGAGAAGGTCCAGCGCGGTTTCGCGGCCATGTCCCGCATCGAGGGCGTCGCCGAAGCCGAGGACGCCGAAGCGGACGCCACGACCGAGCGTCCGAAGGACGGCACCGTGGACCTCACCGAGGTCCGGTACGCGTACCCGACGAGTCCGCGCGATGTGCTCCACGGCGTGACGCTCAGCGTCCCCGCCGGGCAGCGCCTCGCCGTCGTAGGTCCCTCTGGCGCAGGCAAATCCACGCTCGCGCGCCTCATCTCCGGATCGGACGTGCCCCGCGAGGGCCGCGCCGCGATCGGCGGCGTGGACGTCGCCGCGCTGCCGCTCGACGAGCGCCGCAAGCGCGTCACCCTGGTCACCCAGGAGCACCACGTCTTCACGGCCTCGTTGCGGGACAACCTGATCCTCGCCAAGGCCGAGGCCGCGGACGAGGAGCTGAACGAAGCGCTGGCGGCCGTCGGCGCGGACTGGGCGTTCGACCTGCCCGAGGGACTCGACACGCCGCTCGGCGGCAAGAACCGGGAGCTGGACGCGGCGAGCGCGCAGCAGATCGCGCTCGCGCGGATCATCCTGGCCGACCCCGATGTGGTGATCCTCGACGAGGCGACCGCGATGCTCGACCCGCGCGCGGCGCGCGACACCGAGCGGGCGCTCGCGGCCGTTCTGGAGGGGCGCACCGTGATCGCGATCGCGCACCGGCTGCACACCGCGCACGACGCGGATCGCATCGCGGTGGTCGAGGACGGGCGGGTCGCCGAATTGGGGAGCCACGACGAGTTGATCGCACTCGACGGCCATTACGCCGCGCTCTGGCGAGCCTGGCACGGCGAGCGTGCGAGCCGTGAATCTGCTGAGCACGGGGACGTCGACGCTACCGAGAACGAGCAGTCGGGCGCATTGGCTTCGAGCGCGAATACGTTGTAGCCCAAACAAAGAACCAGGCCCCGGGCTCAGCCCGGGGCCTGTACTGGCTCGAGAACACCACCACAAGTCGGAACACCCACCGACTCGTTCTTAGCAAGGAAACAGAAAGGAAACCAGGAAACCCGTTCCGAACCAGTGACGAAAGAGTATCACGTCACATGTCCAGTGGCTAGGGGGTCGTATCCAGGTCACTCGATCCGTGTCGATCGATTTTCGCGATCCGTGCGTCACACCACAAGGCAACCGCCAGCACTCCCGCCCGACCGGCACTCCGCCCGCGGCGGTGCCCGGCCCGCCACTCCGGGCGGTGCCCGCCTTTGGCCCCGGTCGTGCACGGCCTAGACTCGACTGGTCTTCCCGCAGCTAGTAACCGTTAGGAAACACCTGTCGTGAGTACGATTTCACGCGAGGAAGTCGCGCACCTCGCGCGGCTGGCCCGCCTCGAAGTCACCGATGACGAGCTCGACGCCTTCGCCGGCCAGCTCGACGTCATCCTCGAATCGATGAAGACGCTCGCCGAAGTGAACACGGACGGCGTCCAGCCGACCTCGCACGCGGTGCCGCTCGTGAACGTCTTCCGGGAAGACCAGCCCCAGCCCTCCCTGCCCCGCGAGGACGTCCTCGCCGGCGGCCCCGACACCGCCGAGGACCGCTTCCGCGTCCCGCGCATCCTGGACGAGGAGGCCTAGCCCATGAGCCGCATCATCGACCGGACCGCCGCCGAACTGGCCGCGGACATCCGCGAGGGCCGCCTCACCTCAGTCGAGGTCACCACCGCGTTCCTCGACCGCATCGCGGCCGTCGACGGCACCGTCAAGGCCTTCCTGCACGTCGACCGGGAGGGCGCGCTCGCCACCGCGGCCGAGGTCGACGCCGCCGTCGCCGCCGGTCAGGACCTCGGCCCGCTCGCCGGCGTCCCGATCGCCGTCAAGGACGTCGTGGTCACCAAGGGCCTGCCGACCACCGCCGCCTCCAAGATCCTCGAAGGCTGGATCCCGCCGTACGACGCGACGATCACCGAGCGCATCAAGGCCGCCAAGATGCCGATCCTCGGCAAGACGAACATGGACGAGTTCGCGATGGGCTCCTCCACCGAGTACTCGGCGTTCTTCAAGACCGTGAACCCGTGGGACACCGGCCGCATCCCCGGCGGCTCCGGCGGCGGCTCGGCCGCCGCGGTGGCCGCGAAGATGGCGCCGCTCGCGATCGGCACGGACACGGGCGGCTCGATCCGCCAGCCCGGCGCGGTGACCGGCACGTTCGGCGCGAAGCCCACGTACGGCTCCAACTCCCGCTACGGCCTCATCGCCTTCTCGTCCTCGCTGGACACCCCGGGTCCCGTGTCCCGCAACGCCCTCGACGGCGCGCTGCTGCACGAGGTCATCTCCGGGTACGACCCGCGCGACTCCACCGCGATCGACGCGCCCGTCCCGCCCGTGGTCGAGGCCGCGAAGACCGGCGCGAACGGCGACCTCTCGGGCCTCAAGCTCGGCGTCGTCAAGGAGTTCGAGTCGAGCTACGACAAGGCCGAGCCCGGTGTGGTCGAGGCCTACCGCGCGGGCGTCGAGCAGCTCGTGAAGCTCGGGGCCGAAATCGTCGAGGTCTCCTGCCCGTCCTTCACCTACGCGCTGCCCACCTACTACCTGATCGCGCCGTCCGAGGCCTCCTCGAACCTGGCCCGCTACGACGGCGTCCGCTACGGCCTGCGCGCCGGGGACGACGGGCAGCACTCGCTCGAAGAGGTCATGAGCCTCACCCGCGAGGCCGGCTTCGGCCCGGAGGTCAAGCGCCGCATCATCCTCGGCACCTACGCGCTCAGCGCCGGGTACGTGGACGCGTTCTACGGCAAGGCCCAGCTCGTGCGGACCCTCATCAAGCAGGACTTCGAGAAGGCCTTCGAGCAGGTCGACGCGATCATCAGCCCGACCACGCCGTTCATCGCCTTCAAGTTCGGCGAGCGCACCGGCGACCCGTACCAGATGTACCTCGCCGACCTGTACACGATCCCGACCAACCTCTACGGCGGCCCCGGCGTCTCCGTCCCGGTCGGCCTCTCCGAGGGCATGCCGGTCGGCCTGCAGGTCATGGGCCCGGTCATGGGCGACGACATCACCTACCGCGTCGCGGCCGCCCTGGAGTCCACCCAGGACACCCTGCTCGCCGACACCGCGCCCGAGATCTCCGCAAATCTACGTCTCACTGCGTTCGACGAGAAGGGGAAGTAGCGCCATGACGAAGCTGAACGACTACGACAAGGCCGTCGAGACCTACGAGCCCGTCCTCGGCCTCGAGACGCACATCGAACTCGACACGCACACCAAGATGTTCTGCGGCTGCTCCACCGTCTTCGGCGCCGAGCCCAACACGCAGACCTGCCCGGTGTGCCTGGCCCTGCCCGGCGCCCTCCCGGTCGCCAACAAGGCCGCGATCGAGGCGACCATCAAGATCGGCCTGGCCCTCAACTGCCACATCGCCGAGTGGACCCGCTTCGCCCGGAAGAACTACTTCTACCCGGACATGCCGAAGAACTTCCAGACCAGCCAGTACGAGGAGCCGCTCTGCGAGAACGGCTACGTCGACGTGGTCGTGGACGGCAAGGAGTACCGGATCGAGATCGAGCGGGTCCACCTCGAAGAGGACACCGGCAAGACGCTCCACGTCGGCGGCGCCACCGGCCGCATCCACGGCGCCACCGAATCGCTCGTGGACTACAACCGGGCCGGCATCCCGCTCGTGGAGATCGTGACCAGGCCCGTCCCGGGCACCGGCGCCCTCGCCCCCGAGGTCGCCCGCGCCTACACCGCCGAACTGCGCGACATCGTCCGCTCCCTCGGCGTCTCCGACGTGCGCATGGAGCAGGGGTCGCTGCGCTGCGACGTCAACCTCTCGCTCAACCTGCCCGGCGAGGAGTGGGGCACCCGCACCGAGACGAAGAACGTCAACTCCCTGCGCTCGGTCGAACGCGCCGTCCGCTACGAGGTGCGCCGCCAGTCCGCGCTCCTCGACGCCGGCGAGCGGATCTTCCAGGAGACCCGCCACTTCCAGGAGACTACCGGCGAGACCCGCGCCGGACGCTCCAAAGAGGAGGCCACCGACTACCGGTACTTCCCCGAGCCCGACCTCGCCGTCATGGAGCCCTCCCGCGAATGGGTCGAGGAGCTGCGCGCCGGCCTCCCCGAGCTGCCGCGCAAGCGCCGCGAACGCCTCCAGGCCGAATGGGCCCTGGGGGACAAGGAGATGCAGTCGGTCGTCAACGCCGACGCCGTCGAGCTCATCCAGGCCACCGTCGACGCGGGCACCAGCCCGTCCGGCGCGGTCAAGTGGTGGCTCGGCGAGCTCTCCCGCCGCGCCAACGAGTCCGGCGAGGAACTCGCCGCGCTCGCGATCACGCCCAAGCAGGTCGCCGAACTCCAGGGCATGGTCGACGACGGCCGCCTCAACGACAAGCTCGCCCGCCAGGTCATCGACGGCGTGCTCGCCGGTGAAGGCGACCCGGCCGACGTCGCCGCCAAGCGCGGCCTCGAGGTCGTCTCCGACACGGGCGCGCTCGAAGCCGCCGTCGACGAGGCCATCGCCGCCAACCCCGCCGTCGCCGACAAGATCCGCGGCGGCACGCACGCCGCCGCCGGCGTGCTCATCGGCGCGGTCATGAAGGCCACCAAGGGCCAGGCCGACGCCGGCACCGTCCGCCAGATCATCCTGGACAAGCTGAGCTAGACCGATACGAGCAGAGGGCCGGGTGGCGTCAGCCGCCCGGCCCTCTCGCTTCGACATGCCTGTTCGGAGTCCCACATAACGGGAATGTAGATAACTGGATTGTCGTACTCGTGGCTTATGGTTTCGATCGTGCAGCTTCGTTACACATATCGGGTCTATCCGACCGCGCCGCAGCGCTCAGCGCTCGCGCGGACGTTCGGGTGTGTGCGGACCGTATTCAACGATGCTGTCGCTGCCCGCCGGCGCGCATACGCTGAAGGATTGCCGTTCCCGTCTACTGCGCAGTTGGACAAGCTGTTGATCACGGCGGCAAAGCGCACCCCGGAACGTGCCTGGCTTGCCGAGGTATCGACGGTGCCGCTGCAGCAGGCCTTGCGGGACTGCCATGCGGCTTACCGAAACTTCTTCGACTCGCTGAAAGGCAAGCGGGTCGGGGCGAAGGCCGGGCCGCCCAAATTCAAGCTCCGCTCGAATCGGCAGGCGGCCCGATTCACTCGAAACGGCTTCTCGCTGAGGGCGAACGGGCGTCTGTACCTTGCGAAAATCGGAGACCTCAGGGTGGCGTGGTCCCGAGGTTTGGCCGCCGAACCGACTTCAGTGACGATCATCAAGACCTCGACCGGAAAGTACTTCGCCAGTTTCGTGATCGCTCTCGAAGACGATGCCCAGCGGCTGGAGCCTATCGCTGGTCCCGAGGCCGAGACTGGAATCGACCTGGGACTCAAAGACTTCGCGGTGGTTCGGGGTGGGAAGGTGATCGAGAACCCCCGGTTCTTTAAGCGGATGGAGCGGCAACTTCAGAAGGCACAGCGGCAGTTGTCGCGGAAGCGCAAAGGATCAGCAAACAGGGCGAAGGCCCGGGTCAAGGTCGCGAAGATTCATGAGCGGACCCGGAATATGCGCGAGGACTGGCTGCACAAGCAGGTAATGACTCTGGTGGGCGAGAACCAAGCCCTCTTTGTCGAAGACCTGTGCGTGAAGGGCCTCTTGCGTGGCAGGGCCGCGAAGTCCGTGCATGACGCCGCATGGAGCTCGTTCTTGTCGAAGCTCGAGTCGAAGGCCGCCCGTGCTGGGCGGAACTTCGTGCGTGTGGATCGATTCTTCCCTTCCACGCAGATGTGCTCGGCATGCGGGGCGCTGACCGGTCCGGCCGGTCTGTCAGACCTGGGAATCCGGGCGTGGGCTTGCGAGTGCGGCGCGACTCACGATCGCGACGCGAATGCAGAGATCAACATTCGTCGTGAGGGCCAGCGGCTCGCAGCTGCGACGCTGCCCTGATCGAAGTTGTCGCCCGGGGGCACTGGGAGACGTGAAACGCCTGTGGAGGGCCGGTAAGACCAGGGAAGACCTGGCGCGGCCCGTCGAAACAGGAACCCGTCCGTAGCCGGCCGCTATAGCGGACCGCGAGTCGGAAACCTGAGCCGTTCGCGGCGAAGGGGATGCCAATGTCCGTTCAGTCCTGGTGTGAGCCGCGAGTCTTTGGGCACCCCAGAGAGCGATGTTGTTCACAGAGGATTGCTACCCTTGACCGCGTCAGCTTCATTGCGGCCGGAGGAGGTGGAGACCATGGGCGATGACCCCGGATCTAGTCGAGATACCGACGCGTTCTTCCCATTTTCCTTTTACCGTGCCCCGCGTCCTCTTACATTGGAGCGGACGGGCTGACCTGCACTTCCACGCGGGCTTTAGGGCACGGCCCTTTCCTCGTGTTAGGAGGTGGCTGCCATGGCTCAGGTCATTCAGCCCATTTCGCCCGCGGCGGTTGACGAGCTCGCGGCGCTCCGCCTGGAACTCGCCGACACCTCGACCGTCGTTCTCGCCGAAGAGCTGCCCCGCATGGACCTGGCCGAGCAGGCCCTGCGCTTCCGGCTCCTCCCGAAAGACCGCGCGCTCGCCGTCTTCGAAGAGCTCGACACCGTCCACCAGCAGGAACTCATCGACGGGCTCAAGACCGACACCGTCCGCGAACTGCTCGACTCCATGGAGGCCGACGACCGGGCCAAGCTCTTCGACGAGATGCCGGCCAAGGTCGCCACCCGCTTCCAGTCCCAGCTCAACGCCGCCGACCGGCGCACCACCGCCCAGCTGCTCGGGTACGACCCCGAGTCCGCCGGGCGCATCATGACCCCCGACTTCGTGTCGCTGCGCGCCTCGATGACCGCCGCCGCCGCGATCGAGCGCATCCGCCACCTGCGCGAACGCCCCCGCCACCTCGACGTGCTGCCCGTGACCGACGGCCACCGCAAGCTCCTGGGCACCGTCACCCTCGCCGATCTCGTGAGCGCCGATCCGGACACGCTCGTCAACCACCTCATCGCCGACGAGCACTACCAGGTCTCCACGGACACCGACCAGGAGCACGCGGCCCGCCTCATCCAGGAGGCCAACCTCAACGCCCTCTCCGTCGTCGACCACGAGGACCGGCTCGTCGGCCTCATCACCTGGGACGACGCCATGGAGGTCCTGGAAGCCGAGGACACCGAGGACGCCGCCCGCGCCGGTGCGGCCGAACCGCTGGAGCGCCCCTACCTCTCGGCGGGCGTGTTCATGCTGGCGCGCAGCCGTGCCGTATGGCTGCTCATCCTCGCCGTCTCCGCCTCGCTCACCGTCACCGTGCTCAACTACTACGAGTCCTACCTCGCGAACGTCACCGTCCTCGCGGTGTTCGTGTCCCTGCTGACCGGCACGGGCGGCAACTCGGGCTCGCAGGCGTCGGTCACGATCATCCGCGCCATGGCCGTCGGCGAAGTCCGCTTCTCCGACGCCTTCAAAATCACTTGGCGCGAATCGCGGGTGGGCTTCCTGCTCGGTGCGATGCTCGCCCTCGTCGGCGGACCCATCGTCGCCCTCGTCTACGGACCCGACATCGGGCTCATCATCGCGGTGACGCTCCTGGTGATCTGCACCTGGTCGACCTTCGTCGGCTCGCTGCTGCCGCTGGTCGCCAAGAAGGTCGGCATCGACCCGGCCCTCGTCTCCGCGCCGATGGTCTCGACGTTGTGCGACGCCACCGGCCTGCTCATCTACTTCTCGATCGCGGCCCTGGTCCTCGGGCCCGCCCTCACCGGCTGAGACGCAGCGCGAAGGCCCGGAAGCCGTGCCGCTTCCGGGCCTTCGGCGTGCCGTGGCTACTCCGCGGCGAGTGCCGTCGCCAGGAACTCGGTGCGCTGCTGGATCGTCGCCTTCAGGGTCTCGGCCGCGTCGGCGACATCGGCGCCGTTCAGCTCGGCCGCGGCCTGCGCGGTGTCGACCGCTTCGAGGGCGGCGCCTGAGGCGAACAGCGAGTCGTACAGCTCGTCGTACGCCGCCAGGTACTCGTCCTGGAAGGCCTCGGAGGCGAGGAACCGTTCCTTGAGTTCGTTGCCGCCCATGCCTCCCGGCGCTTCTTCCATGCCCTCGGGCATCTCGCCGCCGCCGGGCGTCCGGCCCTGCGGCTGCTCGCCGGTCGCGGTCTCGTCCGTCCCCTCGGCGGCCTGGTCCTGGCCCGGGAAGCCGCCGCCCATGCCGCCGCCGATCGAGGCGGTCTCGTCCGGAGCGAGGTCGGCGGTCTGGAGCGTCAGGTCGACGTCCCAGGTCACGACGCTGATGAGGCCCGTCTCGTAGTCGTACCAGAGGTAGCAGTTCTTCCCCGGGCCGGCCATGTCGTCGCCGTTCGTCAGGAGGTTCTGCAGTGCCGTGTAGTTCGCGAAGGACTCGATGTCGACCCAGTCGCCGAGCTCGGCGTCGAAGGTCGCGTCGTCGGCCTCGCTCAGCCACTCCAGGAAGTCCACCAGCGGCTGCATGTCCGCCGAGCCCTCCATCGTGATCTGCTTGAAGTCGTCCTCGTACTCGTCGGGGTCCTCGCCCTGGTACTCGAACGAACCGGTCGAGAGGGCCTTGTAGAGCACGCCGGCGTTCTCGCCGTACTCGCTTTCAGCCCAGGTCACGTCCATGATGTCCACGAACCGGCGGGTGACGCCCTCGGAGCCGTTGACCGAGACCGTGGCGTAGTTCCAGTCGTAGCTCGCCTCGCCGCCGGCCTCGATGAGTTCCAGCGCGACGGCCTCGTTGAGGGTCGAGCCGCTGCCGCCCATCGCCGACTCGACGCGGAGGCTGATCTGCCGGTTGCCCTGGTAGACCTGGCCGTCGACGTACTTCGAGAAGTCGATGAGCCACGGCAGGCCCTCGGGGGCGTCGAAGCTGACCGACGAGCCGGAGCCGCCGCCCATGCCGGGCATCTGCACGCCGTCCGGAGGCACCGCACCCATGTCTTCCGGGAGCTCCATCCCCTCAGGGAGTTCGATGCCTTCGGGCAGCCCGCCGCCGGGGAACTGCTCGCCGTTGCCGCCCATGGACATCCCCCCGCCGAGCGCCGAGAGCGTCGAGTTGCCCTTGAGGCGGATCCCCACGTCGGCGATGGTGACGCCGTCGATGGTGATGTCGGCCTTGATCCACTCCTTCTCGCCGGTGTCCTCGAAGGTCGCCTTCATCTCCTCGAAGTCCGCGTCGCTGTAGGAGAGGGCGATCTCGTGCGCGACGCCCGTGTCGAACAGGTCGACGGTGCCCTGGATGTCGTTGGTGACCACGAATCCCTCGTTGGCCTCCGAGTAGACCAGCGCGGTCGCCCGCACGGTCCCGACCGCCAGGGTGAGCACCGCGATGAGCCCGACCGAGCCCGCGATGAGCTTCCAGTGATGCCGGAGGCTCACCGGTATCCGGTGGCGCAGTGCCCGTGCACGGCTCCGCAGGCTGCGCCGTGGTCTCTTGGCCGCCATGGCTACAGGTCCGTCTGGTCGTAACCGGTCAGGACGGTCACCTGCTGGCCCGAGGTCACGTCGCGCAACTCGCCGAGCAGGCCGGACGGGCTCTTGCCCTTCTTGAGGCGCACCGTGTACGTCATCTCGATGAGCGCGCCGCCGCGGATCGTCTCCATGCTGACCTGCTCGAACTCGTCGGTGTTGCGGATGAGCACGTCGTCGATGCGGTCGGCGTAGTCCTCGTCGGTGCCGTCCACGACGGCCGGCACGTGGACCTTCACGACCTGGCGCTGCACGTTGTGGGCGAACCAGTTGAAGCGGTGCATGATGAGCAGCACGAGGCAGACGACGACCGTGGCGATGATCGCCAGCAGGTAGAAGCGGGTGCCGCAGGCCATGCCCACGCCCATGACCAGGAAGATGTACCCGACGTCGCGGGTCTCCTTGAGGGCGTTGCGGAACCGGATGATCGAGAGGGCGCCGACGAGCGCGAAGGCGCGCGCCACGTTCGAGCCGACGATCAGCATGATCACGCTGATGACCACGCCCATGATGATGAGGGTCTGCACGTACGACTGGCTGTACGAGACGTTCTGGTGCGTGTGGCGGTAGACGATGCCGATCACACAGCTCAGCAGGAACGACAGGGTCAGCGAGATGGCGATGTCCGCCACGCTGAACTCGGCCGAGAGGTCGTTGAAGTTCGTCAGGAAGTCCATGGCTGCTTTCTTGGGATGGGTCAGACGGAGGCGGTGGCGGGCTGCGGCTCCGCGCGGACGAGGTAGTCGTCCTCGACGGGCACGTGGAACACCGAGCGCGGGGCTAGGCCGTGCGCCTCGATGCTCTGGCAGTACTTGGAGATCCGCACGACGGACATGCCGAGGCGCGCGGCCGTGTCGGTGACCCAGTACGGGACCCGCTCGTTGGCCTTGACCTCGACGACCGCCTTGTGCGGCGGGATGATGAGCCGGTTCTCGACCTCCGCGCCGAGGTGGAGGTCGCGGTCGCGGCCGCGCACCCGGTGGTCGATGGTGACGCGCAGTCCGAGGTCGGCGTCCGAACCGAGGTAGGCCTCGCGGTTGTAGGCGGTGATCGCGGTGGGCCGCAGCCCGTGCCCGTCGACCAGGCCCATGACCTCCTCGAGGAACGGCCGCTGCTCGGGCTCGTGGTCGATGAGTGTGGCCTCATCGCAGAGCTTGCGCGCCAAGAGGTACGGGACCTTGACGCGCCGCTTCTGGGTGACCCGGTTGACGCGCTGCTTGATCTCGATGAACACCGGCGTGTCGTCGTGGAGCTCGTGGCGCTCGCCGTAGGCGCGCACCCGGAGCTTGCGGCGGAACCGCAGGCCCTCGATCTTCTCCCAGTAGTACCGCAGCGAGGTCGAGTCGTAGTACAGGCTGCACACCGGGTACCCGCCGCGCGTGGTGAACGGGTCGGCCTCCATGCGCGCGGCCAGCTCCTCGCGCAGCCGCGGCACCTCCTCGTAGGAGAGGAGGTACTTGATCTCGAACCGGTTGAACGAGTGCAGCGCGCTCGCGGTGCGGCGCAGCTGGCCATCGGTGTCAGGCGGGATGCCCGTGTCGCTCATCGGCGCTCCTTGTCGTTGGGAACGCGATGAGTCAAACCGGGCCGTCTCCGATTGAACCCCGGGTTAACTCAAGACAACCTCAAGGTGCATCACGGAACGGTAACGGCGGGCGGTCCGGTTGCGGCGCAACCGGTCCCGCTCATTCGCTGGCGGGCGTCGGCGACTCGGTGGCGCCCTGGATCTCGGCCTCGTCCACCTGGTTCTCGGTGGGGATCACCGTGCGGTCGAGGGTCACGTCCGTCTCCGTGCCCGAGCCGACCGAGATCGAGTCGTACGCGGTGAGCGCCTTGGTCGTCGGGTCGAAGTAGAGGACGTCCATCTCCATCCGCATCGGCTCCTCGGACTGGAAGTTCCGCAGCCCGGCCGCGCCGGTGGAGCCCTCGATCATGAGGGTGGTGCCGTCCCCGAGGTCCTTCACGGCCCGCTCGTGGGTGTGCCCGGCGAGCACCAGCGGCACGACGCCCGCGAGCGGATCGGCCATCGGCGGCTCGTGGACCATCGCCACGTCGGCCCCGCCCGCGTCGACGATCGTCTGCTCAAGCCGCTCACCGGATTCGGTGAGCATCTGCTGCGCGTACTCGCTCGACGGCTGCGCGCCCTTGTCCGGCGTGAACCGCGGGTCGGCGACCCCGGCGAACTCCAGCCCCGCGATCTCCTGCACCTCGCCGTCGAGCACGATCACGTTGTCGTACGCCGAGAGCGCGGCCACGGTCGTCACCGAGTCGTGGTTGCCCTTGACGAACACGTACGGCACGTTGATCTGCTCCACCCCCTGCGAGAAGATCTCGGCCTCCTGCTCGGAGCCCCAGTCGTTCATGTCGCCGGTGTCGGCCACGGCGTCGATGTCGAACTGGTCGACCACCGACTCCATCAGGTGCCAGGCCGAGGGGTTCAGGTGGATGTCCGAGACGTGCAGCACCCGGATCGAGTCGTCCTGGATGCCGAGCTGCGGCATGTCCATCGCGAGCGCGTAGAACTCCGAGATGTTCGTGACGAACTTCTGCAGGTTCGCGACGTACTCCTCGTAGTTCTGCGCGATGTCCTCGGCGTTGCCGACCACGCTGGGCGCGTAGGCGAGCAGGCCCTCGTAGCGCGGCTGCGAGATCGACTCGGCGCGCAGCGTCGCCGCCGCGTACCCCATGAGCGCCGCCGTCACCGCCAGCGAGGTCACCCCGGTGAGCAGGGCCCGCCGCATCGTGCGGAACGCCAGCGCGCCCACCAGCAGCCCGCACAGCGTGACGATCGCCAGGGCCTCCACGACGACGCGCACCACGGCGTCCTCGACGTCGGAGGCGAGGCTCTTCGAGGCGCTGGTGACGCCGCCGGGGGTGTTGATGATCTCCTGCGCTTCGAGGGGGTCGACGGAGTCGAGCTTGAGGTCGAGGCCGATGGGCCCGTCGTGGCTGTCGAAGATGACGTCGCCGAGCGGGGGGATCGTCACGATGGTCTCGCCGCTCAGATCCGGGTGGAGCGAGACGGTGGTGTCGAACGGTCCGATGTCGGCCTTCGTGCCGCCCACGAGCGCGAGGCCGCCGGCGGCCGCGCCCGTGCCGACGAAGACGATCGCGACGACGACGGCGAGCCGCTGGGCCCGCTCGGAGGCCCGCAGCCGCTTCCAGCCCGCTCTCGAGCGGCGCCACAGGGATCGCACGCGCCTCCCGGCGGGTCGGACGGCGTTCTCGATGCGGTGCAGGGCGGCGGCGAGCCGGTCGTTCATCTAGTGCCTTTCTCGCGCGGCTGGACTGGTCATGCGGCTCAGACCCTTCCCTGGGCCGCGTAGCTGGTGGAGAACCGGATGATCCGGTCGTCGGCGTCGTCGGGGGTGCAGCCGCGCTCCTCGGTGCAGCGGCCGTCGCGGTTGGAGGTCGTCACCCAGAGCATCCCGTCGGGGCCCATGGCGACCGATCGTAGTCGACCGAACTCGTTGACGAGGCTTGCTTGCGGCTCGGCCGTGGGCGTGCCCGACTGGTCGAATTGGACGGTCCAGAGGCGCTGGCCGCGCAGGCAGGAGGTGACGAAGGTGTCCTCGAGGAAGACCGCGCCGGCGCAGGAGGCCTCGAAGGGCTCCCAGATGAGGGCGGGGTCGGCGTAGGCCTCCTCGGTGTCGGTGCCCTCGAAGTACGGCCAGCCGTAGTTCTTCCCGGCTTCGATGAGGTTGACCTCGTCGGCGACGTCCTGGCCGAACTCGGTGGCGTAGAGCTGGCCGGCGGCGTTCCAGGCGAGGCCTTCGACGTTGCGGTGGCCGAGGGTCCAGACGGGGGAGGCGGGGTCGGGGTTGCCCTCGGCGGGCTTGCCCGCGGTGGTGATGCGGAGGATCTTGCCGCCCAAGGACTCCGGGTCCTGGGCGTTGTTCCCGTCGCCGCCGTCTCCGGTGGCGGCGTAGAGGAAGCCGTCCGGGCCGAACTCGAGGGCGCCGCCGTTGTGGTTGGGGCCGGAGGGGATCCCGGTGAGGATCGGGACGGGCGCGGCGTCGGTGCTCGTGTCGATCTTGGCGATGCGGTTGTCGGTGTCGGTGGTGTAGTAGGCGTAGACCGTCGAGTCGGTGTCGTAGTCGGGGGAGACGGCGAGGCCGAGGAGGCCGCCTTCGCCGTCGTCGGCGACGTCGACGGTGCGCAGCTCGACGGGTTCGCCCGCGGTGCCGTCCTCGGCGAGGGGGATGGTGAGGAGGCGGCCGGTGGGGCGCTCGCCCACGATCGCGGTGCCGTCGGGGAGGAAGTCGAGGCCCCAGGGGACCTCGAGGCCGTCGGCGACGACGTCCATGAACGAGGTCTGCGCCTCGGGCGAGGAGCTGGGGGAGGGGAGGCTCGGGGGCTCGCCGGTCTCGGGCTCGGGGGGCTCGCCGAAGGAGCACGACGCGAGCGTGAGTGCGGCGGCGGTGGCCGCCGCTGCCGAGAGCAACCTGCGCATGGCCACAAGACTATAGGCAGGGCCCGACCGGGGAGCGGCGCAGTTTTCCACGCCCCACGGTTCCCCTGCGCGCGCCTCCTCTAACCCCCGCGGCCGGGAATCATGGATCCTATAGGATATACGGGGCAATGGGGCGCGAGCGCGGCGCCGAGAACGACCGACCCGGAGGAAGACGCTGTGGCCGTGAAGGTTTGGATCGCACACGAAGAGGGCCGCGCCCTGCTCGGCCCGCTCCCCGACGGCGTCGAGGTCGAGGTCTACGACGGCCGCGGCGACTACCCCTCCGACCCGGCCGCGCTCGACTTCTGGGTCCCGCCGTTCCTCGCCCAGTCCAAGGTCACGACCCCGCTGCGCGACATGACCTCCCTCAAGGCCATCCAGCTCCTCAGCGCCGGCGCCGAGGTCTGGGTCCCGGCCGTCCCGCCCGGCGTCACCCTCTGCGACGCGCGCGGCGTGCACACCGGCGTCACCGCCGAATGGACCCTCGGCGCGGTCATCGCCTCCATGCGCGGCTTCGACGTCTTCGCGCGCAAGCAGACCCGCCACGAATGGAAGGTCGAGTGGACCACCACGGTCGTGGGCAAGCGCGCCCTCATCGTCGGCGCCGGCGACATCGGCGAGAAGGTCGCCGACGTCCTGACCGTGCTCGGCGTCGAGGTCGAGAAGGTCGCCCGCCGCGCCCGCCCCGGCGTGCACCCGATCGACCGGATCGACGCGCTGCTGCCCGACTTCGACGTGGTGATCCTGATCCTCCCGCTCACCGACGCCACCCGCGGCCTCGTGGACGCGAAGTTCCTGGCCCGCATGAAGGACGGCGCGCTCCTCGTCAACGCCGCGCGCGGCCCGATCGTCGACACGGACGCCCTCGTCGCCGAAGTCGCCTCCGGCCGCCTGCGCTGCGCCGTCGACGTCGTCGACCCCGAACCGCTCCCGGCCGACCACCCGCTCTGGGACCTCGAAGGCGCCCTCATCACCCCGCACGCAGGCGCCTCGGTGGACGGCACCCTCGACCGCGCCTACGCGCCCATCGGCGCCCAGATCCGCCGCTTCGCAGCGGGCGAACCCCTGGAGAACGTGGTCAGCGACGGCTACTAGCGGTCGGCTTCGGCCACGGCGAAGCCGGCGAGCCGTCAATCGGCGGAGCGCAGCTCCTGGCCGCCGATCGCGAGGACCTGCGACAGGTTCTCGGGCTTGAGCGGGTCGAGCCGCACCTGCGACTGGTCGTCCAATATGGCCGCCACGCCCTCGTTGCCGGTGGCGAACCCGTCGATGTGCCGCCACGCGATCGTGCGGCTGGTGAACATGCCCCGCACCGCGATGCCCTCGCTCGTCACGTCGATGCCGGAGCGCCACGCCCACATGGAGACCGCGACTGGCGCGAGCAGCATCGCCAGGCCCACCGCCGCCGAGAACGCGCCCCAGATCGGCCGCTCCACGATGAGCGCCACGGACAGCGGCGTCACGGTCAGCCACGCGACGAACGCCGCGCCGGTGACCGCCGCCGGGCGCCGGACCCGGAGCCGGCGGCCGCTGCGGGCGCCGGGGATCGGACCGGTGGAGGCATCGGTACTCGTCATGGGACCAGCCTGACACACCCGGGCGCGGGGTACGCAAAGTGCCGGTCCGGTTTCTGTCGGATTGTCGCTTGACGTGCCCGCTCAACGTGGCACGATCAGCGGTACAGCAGCGGCACAAGCCTGGTGGGGGTGGACGTGGCCGTCAAGATCACATTCCGTCCGACGACGCGCCAGGTCCTCGGCCGGGCGCTGTTCCTCTCCGGCGCCTCGCTCGTCACCGCCCTCGTCCCCGCCGCCGCGTACATGCTCGCCGTCAGGCACTGGTACCGCTACACGACGCTCGCGCTGGTCCTCCTCGCGCTCGCGGTCGCGCTGGCGGTCGCCTACGCGGGCGCGCGCAACCGCGGGGTCGTGCTCGACGAGCGCGGCATCCACCCGCTCAAAGCCGTTGCGTCCCAGCGTCATACGGAGCGGTACGCCGCCTGGACGGACATCGCGGACATCCGGGCCGAGCGCCGCGCGAGCCGCACCGTGCCCGTCGTCTACCTCCTCGACCCCGAGCAGAAGCCGTGGCGGCTCCAGGCGCCGTACTCGGGCCGCGCGCTCTCGACCGACGACGAGCTCGACGAGAAGATCTTCGTGATGCGCAGCCTCTGGGACGCGTACAAGCGGGGCCTCCCGCCGCACCGGCAACGCCCCTAGCTGCATCGATGCACCTCCAGTCCGCATCCCTCGAAACGTTCCAGGGGAAAGGGCCGATCCCGCTGCTCGACGGCGCGCGCTGCGTGCGCCGGGAAGCGCTTGACTTGCAGGGGATCGTGGAGGCAGAATCCTCAGGCCTGGCTGGAAAGCGCTGTCATGCGTCTTCGAGGCCTCACCCCGACCGTGCCGAACACCGAAGGACCACTTGTGGCACATAGGAACACCGACATCATCCCCACGATCGACGGCCTCGCCTACGGCGGCGACTACAACCCCGAGCAGTGGCCCCGCGAGGTCTGGGACGAGGACGTCCGGCTCATGCGCGAGGCCGGCGTCAACCTCGTGAGCGTCAACATCTTCGCCTGGGCGAGCATCAACCCCGGGCCGGGGGAATGGGACTTCGCGCAGCTCGACGCCGTCATGGACCTCCTCGCCGAGGGCGGCGTCAAGGCCGACCTCGCCACCTCCACCGCGTCCCCGCCGCCGTGGTTCTCCCAGGCCCACCCCGAGACCCTCCCGGTGAACCCTGAAGGCGTCCGCCTCAACTCCGGCGCGCGCGCCGAATACTGCCCGCACGCGCCCGTCTTCCAAGCGGCCGTGGTGGAAATGGCCGCCCGCCTCGCCGAGCGCTACGCCGACCATCCCGCGCTCGCCATGTGGCACATCGGCAACGAGTACTACCGCTCCTGCACGTGCGACTTCGCCGCCGAGGCCTTCCGCGCCTGGCTCCAGGAACGCCACGGCGACCTCGCCGGCCTCAACGCCGCGTGGGGCACCACGTTCTGGTCCCAGACCTACAGCGACTGGTCCCAGGTCCTGCCCCCGCGCATCTGCGCCGAGACCCCCAACCCGGGCCTCGTGCTCGACTTCAAGCGCTTCTCCTCGGACGCGCTCCTCGAGCTCTTCCGCTCCGAGGCCGCCGCGATCGAGGTCCACAGCCCTGACAAGCCCATCACCACCAACATGATGGTCACCGGCAACTTCTCCGGCCTCGACTACCACCGCTGGGGCGAGCACGCCACCGGCCCCAACCGGCTCATCGCCACCGACCACTACCTCCTGCCGGACGGCGACATCGACTGGCCCGCCCAGGCCGCGTTCGGCGCCGACGCGTCCCGCGGCCTCGCCGCCGGCGACCCCTGGCTGCTCATGGAGCAGTCCTCCAACTCCTCCGCCTGGCGCCGCGGCTACTTCGCCAAACGCCCCGGCGACCTCCTGCGCCACTCACTCTCCTATGTGGCCCGCGGCTCCGAAGGCGCCATGTTCTTCCAATGGCGTGCCTCCCGCTACGGCGCCGAGCGCTACCACTCCGCGATGGTCCCCCACGGCGGCACCGACTCCAAGGTCTTCCGCGAGGTCAAAGAACTCGGCGCCTGGCTCAAGAACCTGGCCGAGATCAAAGGCTCCACCGTGGACGCCAACGCCGCGATCCTCCTGGACTTCAACTCCTGCTGGGCCGCAGGCACCCCCGGCCAGCCGTCCTCCGACATGGACACCTACCCCGAACTGCGCCGCTGGCACGCCGCCCTCTGGCACCGCGGTGTCACCACCGACCTCGTCAACCCCGCCTGGGACCTCAGCCGCTACACGCACGTCTTCGCCCCGCACCTCTACCTCCTCGACGACGACGCGAACCTCCGCGCCTACGTCGAGAACGGCGGCACCCTCGTCGTCGGCCCCTATTCCGGCATCGTCGACTCCAACGAGCACGTCCACCCCGGCCTCCCCGGCGCCCTCGGCGACCTCCTCGGTATCCGTGTCGAAGAGTTCGTCCCGATCCCCAACGGCGACAAGGTCGCCCTCGACAACGGCTGGGAAGGCCACACCTGGTCCGAAGTCACCCACGCCCTCGACGCCGACGTCGTCGCCAACTTCGAGGACTACCCCGAGACCGGGGCCGTGTTCCGCCGCAGTCTCGGCCGGGGCCAGGTCTGGTACCTGGCGACCCGCCTCGCCGACCTCGACCCCTTCCTCTCCAGCCTCGACCTTCCCGCCGACTTCCCCGAGACCCCGGCCGACCTCGAACTCGTCCGCCGCTCCCGCCCGGCCGGCCCGACCTACCTGTTCGCCATCAACCACGGCGACGAACCCGCCAAAGTCCCCGCCACCGGCCGCAACCTCCTCACCGGCAAGCCGTGGGCGCCGATGCTCTCCCTGAAACCCGGCGAATGCGCCGTGATCCGCGAAGCCTGACAAGCTCAGCCGGAAACGGCGAACCCGATCGCGGCGGCCGCCATGAGGGGCGCGGCAATGGCGAAGCAGGTCATTGCCGCGCGCACTCTCCGGAACTTGTCGAGTGCCAATGTGGCCAGCATCGACAGCTCCTCCGCCGCGTCGTGCAACTGCTGCTCCGGGTCGGTCGACGTGCGCAGCGTCGTCCGCACGATCTCGTCAGGGGAGCGGCGGGCGCCCGACCGGATACCGGTGCGGCCGGTCAGTCGCGGCCACACCGCGGCGCCGAGGAAGCCGATGCCCACGAGCATGGACCCAGCGGCCGCCCATCCGAAGACGCTGGAAACACTGACGCGCTCGGTTAACGACGGCGCGGCGAGCAGCAGCGCCGTGATCGGAATGGCCCCCGCTGCCAGCAGCGCGGCCTTCGTATCGGCGTGGGACACGTTGACGCGGGCATGATCGAGTTGCCGGTAGACCTCGTCGAGGGCGGCCCTGGTGGTCTCGGGTGGTGGGGTTCCCATGACAACCTCCGTCAATGACATTGGTACATAACAGCATCGCAGACATCCCCCCAACACGGGGAGCGACATTGCCGGATTCGGCGTGCTCGAAGACCGCGTGCAGGTCGGCCTTGTCCTTGTCGCGATTGAGCATCCGCTTGTACGCCACGACCTGCTCGACGGAAAGGTATTTCAGCCCGTCGATCTCCTCCGCCCTCTCCAGCAGTTCCGACGTGTCGCTGCCGGGAAGGAGCCATGTCTGGCAGACCTCGACCACGCCGCCGTAGAGGCGGGCGATCTTGTCTCCCGTGTAGGCGCTCGTCCGCAAGGGCGCGGCGTCGAAGACGAGCGCATGCTCGAACGCGAGTTCCATCGCACGGCGCCAGGTCTCGCTTCTCGGCCGGACGAGCAGGTCCAGGTCCGACAGGCGCGGCGTGATGCCCTCCACCCACAGGCGGGCGCTGCCCGCGACGACGAATTCCTCCGGATCGAAGTCGAGCGGCACATGTTGGCGGAGCAGTTCGATCAACTCGGACCCCTCGTAGGTCTCACTCCGGACTGGATTCACTGCGGTGGTTTCCCATCTGCCGATTTCGGGTGGACCGAGGGTTCCTGGCGGATCTCCTGCCTCGAGCGCAGTTCGAGCCGTGCCGCCTTGTACTGGAACACCGCGCCCGCCACTGTGGCGATCGCGGCGATCGAGCCGATGATCGCGGTCATGAGTTCAATGAGGTCGAAGTCCGACATGGCGGATCAATCCGTTCCGGGGCTAAATGAGGGAGCGGTCGCGGCGCATGGCCAGCGCCTCGATCGCAGCGGTATCGCAGATGGTGAATCTGGCCCGTCCGGTCGCGATGTAACTGCGGGCCTTGAACTGCTGCATGACGGCCGAGACCGATTCGCGGGAGAGGCGGGCGAGGTCGGCGAGGTCGTTCTGGGTGAATCCGGCGATGACGAGACCCTGCTCGCCTTCCACGCCGATGCCCGATTCGACGATCCGGAGCAGCGCCCGAGCGAGTCGCCGCTCGCTCGACAGGAACGACTCCTCCTGCACCTCGCCGAGTTCGCGCACCCGCTTCGCCAGCCGCCGCGTCACCTCGAGGTGGACCCGCGGATTCGACAGCAGGAACCTGAGGAACACGTCCCCCGGAATGTGCAGCACCTCGACCGGCCGCAGCGAGACCAGGTCGGCCGATCGCGGTTCGCCGGTGAGCGGGGCCAGCTCGCCGATGAGCGTGCCCGGGCCGTGGAGGCCGAAGATCGTGCGCCGCTCCTGACCGTCCGGCTGCTGCTCCCAGCGGCACGACATCACCAGGCCCGAGCGGAGGTAGATCACGTAGTCCGAGTGCTCGTCGGCCTTCATGAGCTTGGTGCCCGTGGGGTAGGAGACGGCGTGCGCCTCCGGCTTGAGCGCGTCCTGGTGCTCATCGCTGAGTAGCGGATTCCACAGAACCTGACTACGGGTTTCCATGCAGTTGAGTGTATTGGTGCACACAACGAAACCGGGTCAGCGAAACGCCGACAGTCGGGAAGCCGACCGGAATTCGTTTCGCTTGGTGCGTAAGGGAACCGCGTTACGGAGCGGTCTTCTCCGGTTCGGCGGGCTCCGCCGGGTCGACCGGGTGCCTGATGCCCGGGTGGTGCTTCGGGAGGACGGCGCGGATGACCCAGCCGCTGACGATCAGGCAGAGGACGAGCAGGGGCCAGGAGAGCGCCACTTGAGCGACCCCGCCGGCGACCACCGCCAGTTCCTCCTTCTCGCTGTTCCAGAACGGGGTCAGGATCGCCACGCGGAGCGCGTACATCGCCACCCACACCCAGGAGGCCGCGCTATAGGCGCGCAGCAGGTCCGGGTCGCGGCGCCAGCGGGTCTTCTGGCCGAGAAGGCCACCGACGATGAGGCCGAGGAGGGGGCGGCGGAAGACGATGAAGCCCGCCCAGACGAGGGCGCTGGCGGCGTTGGTGACGATGCGGGGGAGGAGGATGTCCTGGGCGCGTCCGGTGTAGAGGACGATGAGGCACGCGACCGCGACGCTGAGGAGTCCGAGGATCACGGCCCGGGGCTTCTGGCGCTGGCGCAGCCGCACGATCGCGAGCAGGCCCGCCGAAACGAGGGAAGCCCCTGCGGCCCAAGCGATCGAGTTCCCGGTCAGCATCCAAGTGAGGATGAACACCACCACCGGGGCGGTGGCGTCGAAGGCCCCGCGCCTGCCGCCTAGTAGGCTGACTAGCGTGTCTTGCCGCACAGTATCGGACAACTGCCAACCCTCACCTCTCGACCCGCTACCGCAGGCAAGGCTACCCTAACCGCAGTGGCACGCCGGGCTTCGCCCGCAGCCCCACCTACGGACGGATTGGCACGGTAACGGATGCTCGGCACACACAGGATCAGTGAAGCGCAACTCGTCGACCTGCTCCGCCGGGCCAGAAAGACCGACTTCGGGCGCTGGAACAAGGCGGACCTGCAGCGCGCCATGACCGACCTCGGCTGGCAGGTGCGCTCCGCGGAGGTCGACATCGGCATGTGGCGCGCCGAGACCGGCTACGAGACCGGCAACGCCATCGCCGACTCGATCCCGCCCCAGACTCCGGTCGCGGGCCGCGCCGACTTCTACTCCATCGAGGTCATGGTCCTGCGCTCCGCCGAGCGCGGCCGCCAGGGCGAGCAGCACCGCACGCTCATCTTCCGCGAAGTGCTGCGCACCATGATGAGCGAGCTCGGCGCCCCCGAGATCCGCGGCGGCGACGGCGGCCCCTGGATCCGCTGGTACCGCGACGGCCTCATCTTCGAACTCCACCTGCGCCGCTTCCACGGCGGCGTCACGCTCCGGCTCCTCTCGCCCGAGCTGTTCGAGCAGCTCGAGGCGCACGCCGTCGGCAAGGGCGACGTCTCCGGCTGGGCCGCCTACGCCCGCACCGGCCAGCGCCCGCCCGAGCCCGCCTGCACCGACATGGGCGAGTTCACCGAGCGGCTCTCCTCGCTCCTGGCCGACATGGCCGCCGACGTGCCCGTGGTCGACACCGCCGGCACCGTGCTCCTGCGCACCGGCGACTGGTCCGCCCGGTACGTGGCCGCGTTCGTCGACGGCGGCCTGCGCGTCGAGGCGAGCGCCGCCGTGAGCGGCGCCTGGCGCTCGGGCCTGTCGAACCTGCCGAGCATGGGCTTCCGCGCCCCCAGCGGCACCCAGCCGAACTGGTCGCGCAGCTTCAACTCGACCGACCGCACCGCCACCAACCAGGCCGCGCACATGATGGTGGACGCCCTGCGCGCCTTCGGCATCCAGGACCTGTTCGACATCGTCTACGACGGCTTCACGGCCGACGGCGAGCGCATGTACCTGCCGGTGCTCGGCATCGGCAACGGCGACAACCCGTACTAGGCGGCGCCGCTCGGGACCGCCGGGGCCTCCGGCCGCGGGGCCTCCATCGTCGCGCGCCGGAACGCCGGGAGCCGCCAGCCCACGACCGCCACGCCCGCGACGCACGCCGCGCCGCCCGCGAGGATCGCGCCGCCGAGCCCCAGCGGGCCCGCCAGCGCTCCGGCCTGCAGATTGCCGAGCGCGGGCGAGACCGTGGCCTGCGCCAGCCACAGGCTCGTGACGCGCCCGCGCAGCCGGTCTGGCGTGTGGTTCTGCAACAGGCCCGTGCGCAGCACCTCCGAGACGAGGTCGCTCGCCCCCGAGATCGCCAGGAACACCAGACCCAAAGCGAGCCAAGGCGACAGCGCCAGACCGATCATCGCCGCGCCCCACATGCTCGCCGCGACGACCACCACGAGCCCGGGCCGCGCGGTCTTCGTGACCCTCCCGCTGAACGCGGCCGCGAGGAACGCGCCCACCCCGGCGGCGGCCGAGAGCAGTCCGAACGCCACGGCCCCGCCCTCGAACTGCTCGGTCGCGAGCGCCGGGAACAGGCCCTTCGGGTACGCGAAGAGCATCGGCATGATGTCGATGAGCAGCACCCCGGCCACGATCTTGTTGCGGCGCACGAACGCGAACGCGTCCTTGAGCGAGTACGAGCTCGACGCCTCCTCGTCCTCGCCGCCGTGGTCGGGCGGCATCGGCCCGACGAAGACCATCGCCACCGCGAACACGACGAACCCGACCACGTTGAGGCCGTAGCACCATTCGGTGCCGCCGGCCGCGATCACGACGCCCGCGAGGGCCGGCCCGGCCACGCTCGTGAGCTGGCCGGTGAGGCCGTTCAGGGCCGAGGCGCCGGCGACGTTCTCCTGCCCGACGAGGGAGGGGACGGCCGCGAACGAGGCCGGGATGCTGAGCCCGGCGAGGAACGTGTCCGCGACGACGGCCGCGAAGAGGAACCACAGCAGCGGCTCGTCCTGCAGGGCGTTCACCAAGAGCGCCAAGGCGACCAGGAGCCCCGGCACGCGCACGGTGACGAGGATGCGGCGCCGGTCGAACCGGTCGGCGAGGACGCCGCCGACGAGGAGCCCGGCGACGATGCCGACGCCGCCGGAGGCGGCGGCCGCGCCCACGGCCAGGTTCGAGCCGCTGAGCTGGTAGATCTGCCAGATCAGGGCGGTCTCGGTGAGCATGGCGCCCACCAGGAGGCCCGTGCGCCCGATGTAGAGCCAGCGGAAGTCGCGGCTGATCCGCAGGGGGGTGGTGTCGACCAGGTGGTGCCGAAGGGACATGCTCTGATGATACCGAGCGTTCCAGTCTGTGCAACACCGTGTTTCACGGGACTGGTTCATGGGATGATGGCGCGCCGGAGCGCACGGGAGGGACCACGATGGACGAGAAGCTGCTGGCCGCCGCCGCCGACGTGCTCGGGACGACCGGCTGGGACCGGCTCACCATGGGCGACGTGGCCGACCGCGCCGGCGTCTCCCGCGCGACCCTCTGGCGCCAGATCGGCGGCAAGGAGGAGCTGCGCCTCGCCCTGATCCGACGCCTCCTCGTCGACTACCGCGACTCCCTGTGGCCCGTCCTCACCGCCACCGGCACCGGCCGCGAGCGCCTGCGCCGGGCGCTGGAGGCCATGTGCGCGGTCTTCGACCGCCACCTCGCGCTCCTCACCGACTTCGACACCGCCTTCCACGAGACCGGCCTCTTCGACGAGCCCATCGAGGACGTCGTCGCCCCGCTCGTGCGGCTCATCCTCGACGGCGCCGCCGACGGCTCCCTCGCGCCGCAAGCCGACGCCGAGGAAGCGGCCGACCTCGTCTTCAACACCGTCTGCTGGCCCTACGTGCACCTGCGCCGCCACCACTCCTGGGCGCCCGAACGCGCCCGAAGCCGCCTGCTCGACCTCGTCCTGGACGGCCTCTCCACCGACTCCGCCTGAACGCATCCAGACCCACCGGCCGCAGTAGGGTCGGCCCATGATCGTCGATCTCCGCTCCGACACCGTGACCCGGCCGACCCCGGCCATGCTCGCCGCCATGACCAGCGCCGACGTCGGCGACGACGTGTACGGCGAGGACCCGTCCGTCAACGCCCTCGAAGCCGAGGCCGCCGAGCTCTTCGGCAAAGAGGCCGCCGTCTTCACCCCGACCGGCTCGATGGCCAACCAGATCGGCCTGCAGCTTCTCGTGCCCCCCGGCGAGGAACTGCTCTGCGACGTGCGCTCGCACGTCGTCAACTACGAGATGGGCGCGGCCGCCGCGCTGAGCGGCATCTCGACCCGCACCTGGGCCGCCCCGAACGGCCGCCTCGACGTCGCGCTCATCGAACCGATCATCAACCCGCCGCACCCGTACTCCACGACGACCCGCGCGATCGCCGTCGAGAACACCCACAACATCGGCGGCGGCACCGTCCAGCCCATCGAGGAGCTGCGCGCCCTCCGCGCCCTCGCCGACGCCCAGGGCCTCGGCCTCCACCTGGACGGCGCCCGCATCTGGAACGCCCACGCCGCCACCGGCGTCCCGCTGAGCGAGTACGGCGCGCTCTTCGACACCGTCTCGGTCTGCCTCTCCAAGGGCCTCGGCGCGCCCGTCGGCTCGCTGCTCATCACCGACGCCGAGCGCGCCCAGCGCGCCCGCGTCATCCGCAAGCGCCTCGGCGGCGGCATGCGCCAGGCCGGGTTCCTCGCCGCGGCCGGCCGCTACGCCCTCGCCAACAACATCGAGCGCCTCGCCGAGGACCACGCCCGCGCCCAGCACCTCGCGCGCTCGCTCGAGCCGTTCGGCATCTGCGACGCCTCGCAGGTCGAGACCAATATCGTGCTGCTGCGCCTCCCCGACATCGCGCAGGTCGCGCGGGCCGCGGCCGAGCAGGGCGTGAAGATCTCGGTGCTCGGCCCCGACTGGGGCCGGATGCTCACCCACCTCGACGTGGACGACGCCGGGATCGAGCATGCCGTGAAGGTCCTCGGCGACCTCGCGGGCTGACGCCCGGCCGGTGGGTCGCCCGAACGGCTCCGGGTGATCCACCGGAACGGGGGTTGCCGATCGCCCCCGACCGCAGGTAGGTTAGGCATACCTTCATTAGTCCAGCCTTACCTTCCCGGAGGTCGGATGTACGCCTGCATCTGCCACGCAGTCCACGAGAACGAAGTCCGTGACTGCATCAGCGCCGGCGCGCACACCGAAGAGGCCATCGGCGAGGCCTGCGACGCCGGCACCAGCTGCGGCACCTGCCATGAGCGCCTGGTCGACATGATCGAGAGTTATTTCACGTCCTCGGTTCCCGCCGCGGCTTGAGCCCATCCTCAATCGCCGGATTCAACGGAAATGGCGGACGCTTTAGGATGTCCTCCGTTAGGATAGGTTGTCCTATTTTAGGCATTCCTGGCTGGAAATGGGCCCCCACCTGGTCCTAGTCTGAGATCGTCGGTCATGGAGCCGGCGATTGACGGACCGGGAAGGACGGATTGCAATGCAGGGCGACAAGCAGGTCATCGAATTCCTCAATGAGCAGTTGACGGCGGAGCTGACCGCGATCAACCAGTACTTCCTGCACGCGAAGCTGCAGGAGAACTGGGGCTACACCAAGCTCGCGAAGTACACCAAGTCCGAGTCGATCGACGAGATGCGCCACGCCGAGATCCTGACCGACCGGATCCTGTTCCTCGACGGCATGCCGAACTACCAGCGGCTGTTCCCGCTGCGCATCGGCACCACGGTCAAGGAGATCTTCGAGTGCGACCGCCTCATCGAGGTGGAGGCCATCGACCGCCTCAAGCGCGGCATCGAGCACATGGAGTCGGTCAAGGACTACGTCTCGCGGGACCTCTTCAAGAGCATCCTCGAGGACGAGGAGCACCACATCGACTACCTGGACACGCAGCTCGAGATCCTGGAGAAGATCGGCGAGGCGCTGTACATCCAGTCGCTCATCGAGCAGCCCGACGGCGCGTAGCCGCAGGCAGACGCCATAACGTTTTGAGGGGACCGGCCGCGAGGCCGGTCCCCTTTCTTCATTGCGGCAGAGCCCCTCACATCTCCGCCACAGTGGTGGGTCGGCGCCTTGACAGCCCCGACGCGAGGATCGTAACATATCAATGCTTTGAATGAAAGTTTCCGAAACTTTCGGGATCTCGCAGTGTTCCCCGGTCGCTCCTCGACCCCGTGATGGAGCGGCCGGGGCCCTCGCTGTGAAGGCCTGTCGCAAAGGAGCGCAACGCATGTCCCACCCCTCTCCGCAACGAATGCCCCACCCCTCCCTCGCCCCGCCCGCCAGCCGCCGCCCGGGGCGCGGGGGCCCCGCCCGCGGCCCGGGCGCGGGCCTCCTCCCCGCCGGATTCGTGGCCCTCGCCGCGAGCCCCGCCCAAGCCGACGACCTCCTCCTCGCCACCGACTTCTCCTCCGGCACCACCGAGGGCTGGACCGGCCGCGGCGCGGCCGCCGTCGCCGTCGACCCCGAACAGCGCCTGCTGATCACCGGCCGCACCGCCACCTGGAACGGCGCCGCCATCGACATCACCTCGCACATCGAGGTCGGCGTCCGCTACCAGCTCAAGGTGTACCTGCGCCTGCCCGAGGGCGAGACCGCCGCGGACCTGCGCACCACCGTGCAGCGCGACGTCGGCGGCGTCTCGAACTACGAAGGCGTCAGATGGAACACCGCCGTCACCGACGCGGCCTGGACCGAGTTCTCCGGCACGTACTCGATCGCCCAGCCCGCCGACCTGCTGCAGTTCTACGTCGAATCGGACTCGAGCCTCACCCCGATCCTCCTCGACGCCTTCACGCTCACCCGCATCGCAGAACCGGAGATCCAGGACTTGCTGCCGCTCAAGGACTTCCTCGCCGACGACTTCACCTTCGGCTGCGCCGTCGAACCGCCTGAGGTGGTCGGCAAGCCCGCCGAACTCCTCGCCAAGCACTTCGCGCAGGTCACGACCGGCAACCAGATGAAGCCGGAGTCGATCCAGCCGACCGAGGGCGTCTTCGACTTCAGCCGGGCCGACCAGATCGTGGACTTCGCCGAGGCCCACGGCATGAAGATCTGGGGCCACACGTTGCTGTGGCACAACCAGACCCCGGCCTGGTGGTTCCTCGACGCGAACGGCGAGCCGCTCCGGAAGACGCGCGAGCACCAGCAGCTCCTGCTGCAGCGCTTGGAGACCCACGTCAAGGCGATCGCCGCGCACTACGGCGACCGCGTGTGGGCCTGGGACGTGGTGAACGAGGTCGTCGACCCCGAGCAGCCCGATGGCTTGCGCCACTCGCGCTGGTACGAGGTCTTCGGCGGCCCCAAGTACATCGAGAAGGCGTTCAAGATCGCCCGGAAGGCCTTCCCGCGCAAGGTGAAGCTCTTCATCAACGACTACAACACCGAGTTCCCCGACAAGCGCGAGGCGATGTTCAACCTGGTGCAGCACCTCAAGTGCGAGGGCGCGCCGGTCGACGGCATCGGGCACCAGGCGCACGTCGACTACCGGCGCGACCCGGCCCTGCTCGGCGAGTCGATCGACCTGTTCCGCGAGCTCGGCGTGCTCCAGACGATCACCGAGCTCGACGTCTCGCTCTCGAACGAGATGACCGAGAGCCTGCCCGCGACCCCGCCGGAGCGGCTGATCGCGCAGGGCTGGTACTACAAGGAGCTCTTCGAGGTCCTGCGCGCCCGCGCCGACGACCTCGAGTCGGTGACGATGTGGGGCCTGTACGACGCGGTCTCGTGGCTGCGGACCTGGCCGGTCTCGCGCCCGCACGAGGCCCCGCTGTTCTTCGACGACCGCCTGCAGGCGAAGTCGGCGTACTGGGGCGTGGTCGACCCGAGCAAGCTTGAACCCATGCCCGAGGCCTAAAGGGGGGCCCAGACGTCCGGGAGCGGAATGATAGATCCGGGATTCCGCTCCCGGGCTTTCCCTTTCACGCCAACGGGTGAACGACACGCCCGGGAAACCGTCGGCCGCGCTACGTAGGGTTACAACAAGGGGTCCCCCGGGCGGACATTTCCGACATGGACCGTTTCACGTTCGGAGGCGGCGCATCTCGATGTGCATGATGCCGTCCTCGTCGTACTCCTCGCCCGCTTCGGTGAAGCCGAAGCGGCGGTAGAAGCCCGCCGCGTAGGTCTGCGCGCCGAGGGTCACCTCTGCCTCCGGGCCGAGGAAGTCCATCGCCGCGCCGAAGACCTTGGCGCTCAAGCCGGTCCCGCGCGCCGAGAGCGCCGTGCAGACCCGGCCGATCTTCCAGGCGTCACCGGAAGTGCGGTCGCGCAGGACCCGCAGCGTCGCGACCGCCTCCGCAGGCGATTCGCCCTCGACCCAGAAGTGCACCGTCTCCGCGTCCAGGTCGTAGTCGTCCAGGTCCGGGTAGGCGCACTCCTGCTCGACGACGAACACCTCCTGCCGCAGCCGGGCGATCGCGAACACCGTCGCGCCGTCCAGTTCGGCGAACTTCCCCCGCTTGATGCCCGTCATCTACGCGCCTGTCCTTCCCGATCCGCTCCGCCGGCTACGCATATTCCTCCGCGATCTCCCGCGCCCGGTCCCGCGCGGCCTCGATCGCGTCGGTCACCGCCGACCGCGCCCGGTGGTTCTCCAACTGCCGCACCGCGCTGATCGTCGTCCCCGCCGGGGACTCGACGGCCTCGCGCAGGTCCACCGGCGACTGCCCGCTCTCGCGCAGCATCCGGGCCGCGCCGAGCGACGTCTGCGTCACCAGCTCCTTCGCGATCGCCCGCGGCAGTCCCATGAGGACGCCCGCCTCGGTCATCGCCTCGGCCAGGTAGTAGAAGTACGCCGGGCCCGAACCCGAGATCGCGGTGACCGCGTCCTGGTGCTTCTCGTCGACCACGAGCGTCCGCCCGAGCGGCGTGAACAACTCCTCGACGGCCGCCAGGTGCGTCTCGCTCGCGTGCGACCCGGGGGAGAGCACGGTCATCGCCTCGTCGACGAGCGCCGGCGTGTTCGGCATCGCCCGGATCACCGGGGTCTCGTCGGGCAGCCGCTTCTCGAAGAACGCCACCGGCAGTCCCGCGCAGATGCTCACGACGGGCGCGCCGCCCTCGAACGCCCCGGCCAGCTCCTCCAGGAGCGCCCCGGCGTCCTGCGGCTTCACCGCGACGACCACCACGTCCGCGTCCCGCACGGCCTCGGCGTTCGGCTCGACCCGGATCCCGTAGGCCTCGCGCAGCTCGGCGGCCCGCTCGGCGCTGCGCGCCGTCGCCACCACCGACTCGCCCGACCAGCCGGCCCGCAGCAGGCCCGACACGATCGCCTGCCCCATCTTCCCCGCACCAAGCACCGCGACTGTCCGCATCGCCACTCCCTCTCCGTTCGACGGCCTCGGCAATTGTCCCTCGCGACTCCATGAGTTGAAAATCAGCGGAACCCGAAAACCCGTGCACTCGCGCGTTTCATCCCCCGGGGCCCGGTCGAGCTGCCACGATAATCACACTCAGGCACTCAATGCGCGATTGGGGCGATATGGACGTTCTCGACTTGGCCCGGATGCAGTTCGGCGTCACGACCGTCTATCACTTCCTCTTCGTGCCCGTCACCATCGGCCTCTCGCTCCTCGTCGCGATCCTCCAGACCCTCTGGCGCACCACGCACAAGACCGCGTACCTGCGCGCGACCAAGTTCTGGGGCAAGCTCTTCCTCATCAACATCGCGATGGGCGTCGTCACCGGCATCGTGCAGGAGTTCCAGTTCGGCATGAACTGGTCGGCCTACTCGCGCTTCGTCGGCGACGTCTTCGGCGCGCCGCTCGCGTTCGAGGCGCTCGTCGCGTTCTTCCTCGAGTCCACGTTCATCGGCGTGTGGATCTTCGGCTGGGACCGCCTCAAGCCCGGCCTCCACCTCGCCTGCATCTGGCTCGTCGCCTTCGGCACCCTCGCCAGCGCCTACTTCATCCTCGCCGCGAACGCGTTCATGCAGAACCCGGTCGGCTACCAGCTCAACGAGACCGCCGGACGCGCCGAGCTCACCGACTTCGGCGCCGTCCTCACCAACCCGGTCGCGATGGCCGCGTTCCCGCACACGATCTTCGCCTCGTGGCTCACCGCCGGCACCATCGTCGTCGCCGTCTCCGGCTACCACTTCATGCACCGCCGCGACCTCGACGTACACCGGCCCGCGATGCGCCTGGGCATCCTGACGACCCTCGTGGGCGGGCTCGGCCTGGTCCTCTCGGGCGACTCGCTCGGGAAGGTCATGACCGCGACGCAGCCGATGAAGATGGCCGCCGCCGAAGCGCTCTACCAGACCACGTTCAACGCGCCGTTCTCCGTGCTCACCATCGGCTCGCTCGACGGCAGCCACGGCACACCGATCATCGAGATCCCGGGCCTGCTCTCGTTCCTCGCCACGGGCTCGTTCAACGGCGAGGTGCAGGGCATCAACGACCTCAACGCCCAGTACCAGGGCCTGTACGGGCCGGGGGACTACGCGCCGTACATCCCGCTCACCTACTGGTCGTTCCGGGCGATGATCGGGTTCGGGATGCTCGCGGTCGCGATGGCGGTCATCGTCTGGTGGTTCACCCGCCGCGGCCGCCTGCCCGAGCACCGCCTGTTCTGGCCGATCGCGATGTGGATGGCCGTGACGCCGTTCCTCGCCAACAGCGCGGGCTGGATCTTCACGGAGATGGGCCGCCAGCCGTGGGTCGTGTTCAGCCTCTACGAGACGAGCGAGGCGGTCTCGCCGCGCGTCGGCGCGCCCACCGTGGCGCTCTCGTTCATCGGCTTCACCCTCGTCTACCTGGTGCTCGCGGTGGTCGCGCTGCGGCTCTTCCTGAAGTTCGCCAAGGCGGGCCCGCCGAGCGAGGAGAACGCCATCGCGACCTCGAGCCCGTCGGACGACCCGGACAAGCCCATGGCCTTCGCCTACTGACGACCGGACACTGCTGAGGACGACACTGCATGGAACTGACGACGATCTGGTTCATAGCCATCGCGGTCCTGTTCACCGGGTACTTCATCCTGGAGGGCTTCGACTTCGGGGTGGGCATCCTGCTGCCGGTGCTGGGCCGCGAGGACCGCGAGCGGCGCGCCATGATCAACACGATCGGGCCGCTGTGGGACGGCAACGAGGTCTGGATCATCACCGCCGGCGGGGCCATGTTCGCGGCCTTCCCGCACTGGTACGCGAGCCTGTTCTCCGGGTTCTACCTGCTGCTCTTCGCGATCCTCGTGGGGCTCATCGTGCGCGGCGTCGCGTTCGAGTACCGCGGCAAGGGCGACACCGACCGGTGGCGGCGGAACTGGGATATCTGCATCGTCGCCGGTTCGGCGCTCCCGGCGTTCTTCTGGGGCGTCGTGGTCGCGAACCTCGTGCGCGGCGTGCCGCTCGACGCGAACTTCGACTACACGGGTTCGATCTGGGGCCTGCTCAACGGGTACGCGCTGCTCGGCGGCCTGACCACGCTGCTGCTCTTCGCGACCCACGGCGCGTACTTCCTGCACCTGCGCACCACCGGCGACCTCGCCGAGCGGGCCCGCGCGATCGGCATCAGGCTCGGCGCGGCCACGGCCGTGCCCGCGCTGGCGTTCCTGATCTGGACGCAGGCCGCGTACGGGAACGGGGCTTCCCTGGTGCTCATCATCCTCGCGGTGCTCGCGCTCGTCGCGGGCCTCGCGCTGGACTACACCGGCCGGAGCGGGTGGGCGTTCGCCGCGACCGCCTTGACGATCGCGCTGGCCTCCACCTCGCTGTTCTGCGCGCTGTGGCCGGACGTGCTGCCGTCCACGCCGGACGCCGCGAACAGCCTCACGCACGAGAACGCGGCCGCCACCGAGAAGACCCTCGGGATCATGACCTGGGCCGCGGTGGTGTTCCTGCCGGTGATCCTGCTGTACCAGGGCTGGACCTACTGGGTCTTCCGCAAGCGTGTCGTCGTAGAACGGATCCCTGTCGCATGACGCAGCTCGCTCCGCAACCGTCCAAGAGCGGCCTCGACCGCCGCCTGCTCCACCGCGCCCGCGGCGCGTCCGTCTTCATCGGCGTGTGCGCCGGGCTCGGGATCGTCCGCACCGCCTGTGTGGTCGCCGGGGCGTGGCTCACCGCGAGCCTCATCGCAGGCGCGTTCGCCGGCGGCCGCGGCCTCGATTCGCTGGCGCCGCAGCTGATGGCGCTCGCGGGCGTGCTCGCCGCCAGGGCGCTCCTCGCGTCCGTGCAGGAGGCGGCCGCGCACCGCGCGAGCGCGGGCGTCAAGTCCGGGCTGCGCCGCCAAGCCCTCGAACAGCTCATGCGCCTCCCTTCCGGGAAGCGCCACACCGGTGAGACCGCGGCGCTGCTGGTCCGCGGGATCGACGCGCTGGACGACTACTTCGCGCGGTACCTGCCGCAGCTCGTCCTCGCGGTGGTCGTGCCCGTCGGCGTCCTCGTGGTCATGCTCGTCGCCTACCCGCCCGCCGCACTCATCGTGCTGGTCACGCTGCCGCTGATCCCGCTGTTCGGCGTCCTCATCGGCCTCTACACGCGCACCCGCGCCGAACGCCAATGGGAGTCCACCTCCCATCTCGCGCACCACTTCGCGGACCTCGTGGCCGGGCTCCCGACCCTGAAGGCCTTCGGGCGCGCGTCGAAGCAGGTGGGGGCCATCGAGGTCACCACGGGCGCGTACCGGCGCCGCTCGATGTCGCTGCTGCGGGTCGCGTTCTGCTCGGCGCTCGTGCTCGAACTCGCCGCGAGCCTGTCCGTGGCGGTCGTCGCGGTCACCGTCGGGGTCGACCTCGTCAGTCCTCACAACAGCGGTGGCGGCATGTCCGGCGAGGCCGGGCTCCAGACCGCGCTGCTCGTCCTCATCCTCGCCCCCGAGGCGTACCTGCCGCTGCGCAACGCGGGCGCGCACTACCACGCCAGCGCCGAGGGCCTGGCCGCCGCCGAGCGGGTCTTCGCGATCCTCGCCGAGACCCCCGAGGACGCCGAGGACCGCCAAGCCGCCCCGGCCCCGGGGGAGCCCTCGAACCCGAACGCCGCCGCGATCACCGCGGCCCGCGTGATGCGCACGCCGCTCGGCCGCGCGCCCACGATCATGTTCCGCCGCACCGTGTTCGCCTACCCGGGCCGCCAGCCGCTCCCCGAGCTGAGCCTGACGGTCCCGGCCGGGCAGACCACCGTGCTCACCGCCCGCTCCGGGGCCGGGAAGTCGACGCTCATGGCGGCCCTCGTCGGCTTCCGGCGGCCCGTCTCCGGCTCGATCGCGTTCGACGACACCGAACTCGACGACCTCGACCTCGCCGCCGTGCGCCGCTCGATCGCGTGGCTCCCGCAGCGGCCCGTCCTCGTCGACGGCACGGTCGCCGAGAACGTCCGCCTCGCCGTCCCCGACGGCGCTTCGGATCCCGCGGTGGCCAAGGCGATCGCGGCCGCGCACGCGCCCGCCGCGACCCGCACCGTCGCCGCCGACGGCTCGGGCCTCTCCGCCGGTGAGGCCGCCCGCGTCGGTCTGGCGCGCTTCCTGCTCCGCGTCGACCTGCTCGACCCGCCGGTGCTCCTGCTCGACGAGCCGACCGCGCACCTCGACGGCGACACCGAGCAGGCCGTCCTCGACTCGTTCGCGCCCTACCGCGACCAGCGGACCGTCCTGATCGCCTCGCACCGCGCCGCGGTGCGCGCGATCGCCGACAGAGAGGTGGACTGGTGATGGGCCGTCCCATGGCGCAGCTCCGCAACACGATCGCCCTGAGGCTCGGCCTCGGCGCGACCCTCGGCGCCCTCGCCCAGCTGAGCGCCCTGGCGCTGCTGGCGGTCTCCGGGTACCTCATCTCGCGCGCCTGGGAGCAGCCGCCGATCCTGTACCTGATGGTCGCGATCACCTCAGTGCGGCTCTTCGGGATCAGCCGCGGCGTCCTCCGCTACCTCGAACGGCTCGTCTCGCACGACGCGGCCTTCCGCGGCCTCGAGCGCCTCCGGATCGCCGTGTGGCGCAAGCTCGTGCGGCTCGCGCCCGCCGGCGTCCCCGTGTGGCGCTCAGGCGACCTCCAGGCCCGCCTCATCGACGACGTGGACGGCGTGGGGGACCGGTGGCTGCGCGGCGCGCTGCCGCTCGCCTCCGCCGTCATCGTCTCCGTCTGCGCCACCGCCCTGCAGGCGACGCTCCTGCCCGCCGCCGGGGTCATCCTCGGCGCCTGCCTGCTCGCGGCCGCGCTCGTCGGCCCGGCTCTGGCGACCTGGTCGTCCCGGTACGCGGTGCGCGCCACCGCGTCCGCGCGCGGCGACCTCACCGAAGGCGTCCGCGCCTGCCTGCACGGCCGCGAAGAACTCGTCGCCGCCGGCACCGACGCCAAAGCGCTCGAACGGGTCCTGGAAGGCGACGACCGGCTCCGCCGCGCCCACGCCCGCATCGCCTGGACCGCCGGACTCGGCGAGGCCGCCGGGCTCCTCGCCCTCGCCGTCGCCGTCACCGGCGCGCTCGGGGCCGGCATCCCGGCCGTCGCCGCCGGGACCCTCGACGGGGTCCTGCTCGCCGTGATCGCGCTCGTCCCGCTCGCCGCGTTCGAACCCGTGCTCGCCCTGCCCGCCGCCGCGCAGCAGACCGCCGTCGCCAAGGCCTGCGGCCGCCGCCTCCTCGAGATCACCCAGGCCGAAGAGCCGCGCCCGGACCCCGTGGAGCCCATGGAGTTCGAGCCCAACCCGCTCGGCGGGCCGCCGTTCATCGAGATCAAACGGCTCTCCGTCACCTGGCCCGGCGCCGAGACCCCTGCGCTGCACGGATTCGACCTCACCGTCCAGCCCGGCGAGCGCGTCGCCGTCATGGGCCCGTCCGGCTCCGGCAAGTCCACGCTCGCCGCCGCCCTCATGGGCTTCCTGCCCTACGAGGGGAGCCTCCGCTTCGGCGGCGTCGAACTCGCCGAGTACGACGGCGACGACATCCGCCGCACCGTCGGCCTCTGCTCCCAGGACGCCCACGTCTTCGACACGACCCTCGCCGAGAACCTGCGGCTCGCCCGGCCCGGCGCCGCGGACGACGACCTCGCCCGGGCCCTGCGCTGGGCCGGCCTCCGCGACTGGCTCGAAGCCCTCCCCGAAGGCCTCGAGACCCGCCTCGGCGAGCACGGCCGCGCCGTCTCCGGCGGCGAACGCGGCCGCATCGCCCTCGCCCGCTGCCTCCTCGCCGACCGCGAGGTCCTCGTCCTCGACGAACCCGACGCGCACCTCGACGCCGCCACCGCCGAACGCGTCCTCCGCACGGCCGCCGCCGCGCTCGAAGGCAAGACCACCATCGTGATCACCCACCGGCCGCTGCCCGAGGGCGTCGTCGACCGCGTCGTGCACCTGCGCGCCCCGGTTCCGACTCCCCGACGTGACGCGCCGGACAACCGGCTTTTGGGCGTGGCTCCTCCTGGGTAGACTCCCCAGACGGTGATTCCAACGACCAGTGCCACCAAGGCCGACCGGTGGAACGACCGACGACGGCGCCCGCCCGGGCGCCCGTCACCCATGAATCACGCTAAGGCTTGATGCAGCAGTGAACACATCTGCACCCGCTACCGGACCCAAGGCCCCGAACTCGGGGCAGCGCTGGCCCGAGGGGTGGACCAAACTCCACGTGTACCTGACGGACCTCGACCAGGTCAAGGCCGTCGCGGAGTCCTACCGCGAGGTCATCGACCGGGCCGCTGGCGACCGGCACGTCCCGCTCGAATGGCTCCACGCCACCGTCGCCTCCGTCGAATGCGACGCCGCTTCGATCGACGACGCGACCCGCGAGAAGCTCATCCACCGACTCCGCGAGAAGACCGCCCAGGTCAAGGCCTTCCCGCTCACCATCGGCCCCGCGCTCGCCGCGACCGGCGCGATCATGCTCGACACCTTCCCCGACACCTCGTTCCGGCAGCTCGTGAACGCCTGCGTGGACGCCGTCAACGAGATCGTCGAAGGCGACTACGGCCGCCCCTGCGGTGGACCGGGCCACGTCTCCCTCTCCTACCGCTCGGCCGACGCCGACGCCCACCCGCGCCGCGGCGCCATCCAGAACAAGCTCCGCGACGTCCGCCCCGGTAGGACGGAGATCACGGTCAGTGGAGT
Source organism: Glycomyces lechevalierae (assembly GCF_027622945.1). Lineage (GTDB taxonomy): Bacteria > Actinomycetota > Actinomycetes > Mycobacteriales > Micromonosporaceae > Glycomyces > Glycomyces rutgersensis. Next base: position 221,989 of record NZ_JAPZVQ010000004.1, read on the forward strand.
GGATCTCGTCCGAGTCATCCAATCCGCCGACGCCTCCACCTACACCTGGGAGCACATCGCGCGAATCCCCTTGGGGGAGTAGGGAACTCAATCTGTGAACGGGCGCCGCCGCGAGCGGCGCCCGTTGCGGTTGACGTCTACGACGCGAATCTGACACGATGCTGTCACCGACCTGTGGCCTACTGTTGGTAGCAGTGTCAATGTCCGGCCACGTGACGTTCAGGCGTGGTCAGTGACGACTTGCCTGAATCCTGCCGGTCCCAGTCCCGGTCCACCCCGGAACGGCGAAAGCCGTGAGTGTCAGGAGGTGTCGATTGTTCGCAGACAATGACCGTCGCATCGCAACCCGAGCGGCCGAATGCTTGCCCCCACTGCATGAAGCGGTGGAACTCACCGAGCCCCGGCCGATGGAACCTCCCAAGGCCCGCACCGAGGTCACCGAGCCCTACGGCTACTTCTCCGACCTCACCGCCGCGCACCTCCTCCACGAGGGCGAGATCCGCCCGGCCTACACGCTCGCCGAACCCACGCCGCTCGAAGTCTGGCGCCGCAACCTCGAGATCATCACCGCGATCCTCACCGCCGCCGGCGTCGACTCCTTCGCCGTGCCCGGCTTCAGCCTCACCCGGCCCGTGCTCGCCGTCAGCGCCGCCGACCGCCAGCGCGTCCTCACCGCCCTCGCCATGCTCTGCGACTCCACCGGCGGGCGCCTCGCCACGCCCGAACCCGCGTTCCGCGAGTCCGAGCTCGGCCTCAACCGCCCCCAGTGGGCCCGCCGCGCCGACATGGGCGACGTGCCGATGGTCCGCGCCTCCTGGCTCTGGACCGACGCCGCCCGCGAACTCCTCTTCGGCGCCGACTACGGCTGCGACGTCGAGTTCTGGAACCCGACCGGCGACGGGCACCTCTTGGCGCCCAGGCACAACCGCATCAGTCCCGTCGTCCGCGACGACGGCGCCCGGGTCACCGCCCCCGGGCGCCTCTTCACGGCGCTGGCGGCCGGTCCGCGCGCGGGGCTGCCGCGCGTGGCGACCCGGCCGGAGTTCTCGCGGCCCGGGCTCGACCTGGTGGACTTCCCGATCGACGTGGTCTACACGTGGGTGGACGGCGCCGACCACTCGTGGCTGCGCCGCCGTGCCGAGGCCGACCAGTCGCCGTACCACGCGGAGTCGGCGAACGCGGCCCGCTTCCACGACCGCGAGGAGCTGCGGTTCTCGTTGCGCTCCTTGCACTTGAACGCGCCGTGGGTGCGGCATGTCTACTTGGTGACCGACCGGCAGCGCCCGCACTGGCTCGACGCGGACGCCCCGGGGATCACCGTGGTCGACCACCGGGACCTGTTCGACGACCCGGACTGCCTGCCCACGTTCAACTCCCACGCGATCGAGACGCAGCTCCACCGCATCGAGGGGTTGTCCGAGCACTTCCTGTACTTCAACGACGACATGTTCGTCGGCAAGCCGGTCGATCCGCGTTTGTTCTTCGAGCCCAGCGGGATCGCGCGGTTCTTCCCGGCGCAGACGTTCATCGGGATGGACCCGGTCAGCACGGCCGACTCGCCGCCGAACGCGGCCTTCAAGAACGACCGGGCGCTGCTCGAGCGGGCCTTCGGGCGGACCATCTCGCGGATGATGAAGCACGTGCCGTACCCGTTGCAGCGCAGCGTGCTCGCCGAGGTCGAGAAGGAGTTCGCCGAGGACCTGGCGCGCACGGCCCAGAGCGCGTTCCGGAACGTCACGGACGTCTCGACGGTGACCCTGCAGCACTACTACGCGTTCTTCACCGGCCGCGCGGTGCTCGGCGAGGCCCAGGACGCGTATGTGGAGCTCGGTATGCCGGACGTGCACGAGCGGCTGGAGCTGCTGCTGGAGCGGCGCGACCGGGACACGTTCTGCATCAACGACGCCGGCCTGCCCGAGGACCTGGCGGACGAGCGCTCGGACCTGATGCGGCGCTTCCTGGAGTCGTACTTCCCGGTGCCGTCGCCTTGGGAGAAGTCCTTGGCGCTGTAGGGGAGTGAGAGCTCCTCGCGAACGCTGCGCGTCGGACCCCTTGCGTAATGTTGAAACTGGGGGGGTCCCCAGCGCGGACATTTCGCTTACGTCGGATATGCGAAGAGGGCCCGGAGCGAACGCTCCGGGCCCTCAACGCATTCGGCCTACTTCAAGCCGCGCCGTTCCAGCAGCGGGTCGATCTCGGCGTCGCGTCCGCGGAAGCGGCGGAAGGACTCCATGGGGTCGATCGAGCCGCCCTTGCTGAGCAGGGTGGCGCGGAAGTGGTCGCCGTTCTCGCGGGTGAGGCCGCCATGCTCCTTGAACCACTCGACCGTGTCGGCGTCCAGGATCTCCGACCAGATGTAGGAGTAGTACCCGGCGGCGTAGCCGATCGAGATGTGCGCGAAGTAGCCCGAGCGGTAGCGCGGGGCGATCTCGGGCATGTAGATCCCGGCGTCCTCGAGGGCCTTGCGCTCGAAGGCCTCCACGGCCGCGAACGCGTCGTCGCCGCCGTCCGGGACCTCCTCGGGGGTGAGGCGGTGCCAGGCCTGATCGAGCAGGGCCGCGCCCAGGTACTCGGTGGAGGCGAAGCCCTCGCCGAACTTCCCGGCGGCCTTCCACTGCGCGATCAGCCCGGCCGGGGCGGCCTCGCCGGTCTCGAAGTGCCGCATGTAGTTCGCGGTGACCTCGGGCCAGTCCTCCCACATCTCGTTGACCTGCGACGGGTACTCGACGAAGTCGCGCGGGGTCGAGGTCATCGAGGTCTTCGGGTAGCGGCAGGCCGAGAGCAGGCCGTGGAGGGCGTGCCCGAACTCGTGGAAGAGGGTCGTCACGTTGTCCACGGTGACCAGCGCCGGCTGCCCCTCGGAGGGCTTGACGATGTTGAGGTTGTTGACGACCACGGGCTTGTCGCCGGTGAGGTCGGACTGGACGACGAGCGGGTTCATCCACGCGCCGCCCTTCTTCGAGTCGCGGGTGAAGAAGTCGCCCACGAACAGGCCCAAGGGCTCTCGGCCGTCGAAGACCTCCCAGACGCGCGCCTCGGGGTGGTACCCGGCGAGGTCCTTGCGCTCTTCGAAGGTGAGGCCGAACTCCTGTTCGGCGGCGTAGAAGACGCCGTCGACGAGCACGCGGTCGAGTTCGAGGTAGGGCTTGAGCGCTTCGGCGTCGAAGCCGTACTTGGCCTGGCGCACCTGCTTGGCGTAGTACGACCAGTCCCAGGCGGCCAGTGCGAAGCCGCCGCCGTCGGCGTCGATGACGGCCTGCAGCTCGGCGGCTTCGCGGCGGGCGTTGCGCACCGAGGCCTCGGCGAGGCCGGCCAGGCGCTCGGCGATGATGCCGGCGTTCCCGGCGGTCTGGTCGGCGGCGATGTACGCGGCGAAGTGCTCGTAGCCGAGCAGCTGCGCCTTCTCGGCGCGCAGGCGCACCATGCGCAGCAGCGTCTCGGCGTTCCCGGCCCCGCGCCCGATGGTGGCCTTGTACAGGCGCTCGCGCAGGCCGCGGTCCTTCAGGTCTTCGAGGAGCGGGTGGCGCGAGAAGTTCGACTGCGTGATGAGCCAGCCGTCGAGGCCGCGCTCCTTGGCGGCGGCCGCGGCGGCCCCGATCTGGTCCTCGCCGAGGCCGTCGAGCTCGGCGCGGTCGGTGACGTGCACGGCCGCGTCGTTGATGTCCGCGAGGATCTGCTGGTTGAACTTGGAGGCGAGCTCCGCCAGCTCGGTGTTGATCGCCGAGAGCCGCGCCTTCCCGTCCTCGTCGAGCGCGGCGCCGCCGCGCACGAACTCGGTCCGGTACCGCTCGAGGAGCCGCTCGTCCTGCTCGTCCAGCTCCAGCTTCTCGCGCTGCTCCCAGACGGCCTCGATGCGCTCGTACAGGGCCGCGTTGAGGAGGATCTTGTCCGCGTGCGCGGCGAGCCTGGGGCTGATCTCGGACTCGATCGCGTTCAGGTCGTCGTCGGTGTCCGAGGAGAGCTTGTTGAAGAACACGAGGCTCACGCGCTTGAGCGTGCCGAGCCCGGACCGCTCCAGGGCCACCACGGTGTTCTCGAACGTCGGCTCGGCCGGGTCCGCGGCGATGGCCTCGACGGCCTGCAGCTGCTCGGCCATGCCGGCCTCGAACGCGGGCAGGTAGTGCCCGGTCTCGACCGCCGCGAACGGCGGGAGCTGGTAGGGGAGGTCAGAGGGGGACAGGAACGGGTTCTCGGTCACGAAGGCTCCTCGCTGCGGTGGACCGGCGGCGGCGCACGGCGGCCCAAGGCGGGCGCGCCGGCGGTGCCGCCGACGGTAGTGCCGAACAGTGGCGGTGGCCGAATCCTATTCCGGGCACTTGCCGTCCGGCAAGTGCGATACGGGGTGCGGCGGAGCCGGCGAAATGGAGCGGCCCACAACTTCACCGAACGGCGGCGGGCCGGATTAATATCGAGCCCATGTCTGAATCCAGTCCGCTGTTCGTGGCCAGCGACATCCACGGCCACTACGACGCGCTCGTCGAGTCGCTGCGAGGGCGGGGACTGGTGGACGAGGACGCCAAATGGACCGGCGGCCCAGCTCGCTTGTGGATCCTCGGCGACCTGTTCGACCGCGGCGAGGAGGGCGTGGCCGTGGTGCGGCTGCTGCGCCGGCTCGCCGGGCAGGCGGCCGCCGAGGGCGGCCATGTGGACACGCTCATCGGCAACCACGAGGTGCTGCTGCTCGGCTCGCGCCGCTTCGGCGACGTGGCCTTCACGGACGTGGACGGCCAGGACCGCCAGTTCCTCCACTGGTGGGTCCTCAACGGCGGCTTCGAAGACGAGCTCGGCGACCTCACCGACGACGAGGTGAGGTGGCTCGAGACCCGGCGCGTGCTCCACGTCGCCGACAAGGTCCTCCTCGTGCACGCCGACACCGAGTCGTACCTCGGGTACGGCCGCAGCGAGGAGGCCGTCAACTCGGCGGTCCGCAAGATCATGGCCGGAGATGAGCCCGAGGAGTGGTGGCAGCTCTTCCGGGAGCTGACGCGCCGCCACGAGTTCATGGGCCCCGACGGGCCGATGCGGGTGCGCGGGATGCTCCGCGCCTTCGGCGGCGAGGAGCTGGTGCACGGCCACTCGACCATCCCTGACACGACCGAACTGGAGCCGAGCCAGGTCACGCAGGCCCGCCGCTACTGCGACGGCCTCGTCCTCAACGTCGACGGCGGCGTGTACCAGGGCGGCAAGTGCCTGGTGGTCCGACTCAACTGAGCCCCAGAACCCCGATGTCTTAGAACCCCGATGTCTCAAGACCCGTTGTCGCAGAACCCCGATGCCGCAACCGTTTCAGAAGGAGGCGCGGCGACCGCCTGGTGGAGCGGCCGCCGCAGTCCTTTCCCCGGCCCCCTGAAAAGCCTGCCGCTGAAGGGGCCCGCGGCGCGGGAGGCCGGACCGCGGACACGCCTTCAGTTGTTACCTTGCTGCCCTAAGAAGTAGACGCGGGTGACCGGCGGGTCGCCGGCGGCGCGGCCGCTGCGCGACTCCACCCAGAGGGTCACGGCCACCGCCGCCGCGAGGCCCATCGTCACCCACCCGGCGAGCGGCGAGAAGGCGATCGCGAAGCCGAGGACGGCCGCCGCCGCGGTGGCGATGGCGGCCGTCAGGAAGGCCCTGCGGAAGGCGCGCCGATGTACGCGGCGCGCGATGACTCGGTTGTGTCTCATATCTGACACAACGAGTCAGGCCCTTGAATCGACACGTTGCATGTGCAGATTTCCCGCGTTCGGGCGACCGAAACCCGGCATACCCGCAGATAACCGGCTACCTGCCGTCATCGGCGAGCAAGACTGTAAGCGGTATCGAGCACAGGGTGACATTGGCAGTTCGCGGCCGTTGTGCGCGAAGGGAAAAGACGGTAAACACATAGTGTCGGGCGCCAAAGGCGACACACCCGATGTCCGCAAAGGGCACTCCCTCGGCGGCATCGGGCCTCGTGCGGGTCGAGACCACCGGGCACTGCTGACAAGCGCCTGGAGTCCCGACCCGGCGGCCGCGACTCACGGCCGGAGGAACGGCCGCCGCGGCCGCACATGAAACGCACGTCCCGACATCCGCAACCAACTCCTATATAGACGGTGGGGTCTGACATGGAGTCCGAAACGCAACCTATGGGGCGGCGGGTCGCCTACTGGCGACAACGCCGCGGCATGTCCCAGCAGGTCTTCGCCGACCGCATCGGCAAGTCCAAGAGCTGGGTCGACAAGATCGAACGCGGCGTCCGCCGCCTCGACAAGTACTCGGTCATCACCGAACTCGCCGAAGCCCTCAGCATCGACGCCGGGCAGCTGCTCGGCCGCGAACCCAAACGCCGCCCAGGGCTCGGCGGCTGCCTCGACCAGGTCGAGGTCGAATCCATCCGCCAATCCCTCGAACGCTACGAACGCCTCGGCCGCTTCCTCGAAGCCGCCCCGCTCGAATCCACCCCGATCCCCGAACTCCGCGGATCCGTCAACTACTGCTGGCTCGCCTTCGAGAAAGGCCACTACCCGGTCGTCGCCCGCTCCCTCATCCAGCTCCTGCGCGACACCCCCGTCGCCGAGGACCGGCCCGTCGGCGGCAGCAGCGCCGACGCCGCCGAACTCATGACGCAGGTCTACCAGATCGCCTCCACGGTCCTGCGCAAACTCGGTGAGGCCCAGCTCGCCTGGCTCGCCGCCGACCGCGCCATCTCCGCCGCCAACCGCGGCAACGACCCGCTCCTCGCCGGCATCGCCACGACCCGGGTCGCCAACGCGCTCAGGGCACTCGGGCGACACCAGGCCGCCCTCGACCTCAACGTCCAAGTCGCCCACGGCCTCATCTCCGAGACCGGCGGCGAGAACTCCACGCCCGCGCAGATCAGCGTCTACGGCGCCCTGCTTCTCCAAGGCGCCATGGCCGCCGCACTGGCCGGTGACAGCACCACCAGCGACGACCTGCTCGACAGCGCCTCCCGCGCCGCCAACATCCTCGGCCGCGACGCCAACTACTACTACACGTCCTTCGGACCGACCAACGTCATGCTCCACCGCGCCGCCGCGTTCGTCGAACTCGGCGAAGGCGGCGACGCCCTCGCCGTCCACGAACGCATCCCGCCCGCCGCGCTGGCGGACCTCGTGGCCGAGCGGCGCGCTCACCACCACCTCGACATGACGCGGGCGTGCGTCCAGGTGGGGGACATGGAACGGGCGAGCCGCCACCTCGTCACGGCCGACCGCCACGCCCCGGCCGAGGTGCGCTGCCGCCCGGTCGCGATCGAACTCATCGACCAGATCCTGCACCGCACCAAGGGCGAGCCCGGCCAAGAACTGCGCCGCCTCGCCGAAGAAGTGGGTGCTCTGAACTAGCCGCCCATCGGCTGCACCGGCAAGGTGCGTTCAGCGGTGTCCGGAGCCACGCTGCTCGAGCTCCGGACACCGCCTTAGAGCCTGGCAGGTGGATCCGAGCGGTCGCTATCCGGCCCATTTCCCGCTCGCTTCGTTGTCGGCCCTCCAGATACAACGGGAGGACCTTCCGCGGCCTCGGCGACGGTTGCGAGCCGTAAATCGGCAGAGGGAGCGACCAAATGGACTCGGATACCGCCACCCCCGGATCCACCTGCCAGGCCCTAAACTTCCAAGCATGCGCACGCTCAGCGAGATCACCGCGGCACTCGACGGCCTGTACCCGCGCCGCTGGGCCGAGGAATGGGACCGGGTCGGGCTCGTCTGCGGCCGCGGCGGCAACTCCGTGCGCAAGATCCTCTGCGTCGTCGACGTCGTGCCGGCCACCGTCATCGAGGCCATCGAGCACGACTGCGACCTCATCGTCGCCCACCACCCCCTCCTCCTGCGCGGCGTCTCCAGCCTCGACCCCGCCGCCGACTACAAGGGCGACCTCGTCCACACCCTCATCGAGTCCGGCATGGGCCTCTACGTCGCCCACACCAACGCCGACGTCGCCAATCCCGGCGTCTCCGACGCCCTCGCCGACCGGCTCGGCCTCGTCGACCTCAGGCCCCTGCGGCCCCTGAGCGATCCCGAGCACCACGGCTCCGGGCGCGGCATCGGCCGCATCGGCCGCCTCCCCGCCCCGCTCACCCTCGCCGCGCTCCTCGAACGCGCCGCGAAGGCCCTCCCGCCCACCGTCGGCGGCGTCCGCGCCGCCGGCGACCCCGAGCGGCAGATCAGCACCGTCGCCGTCTGCGGCGGCGCGGGCGACTCGTACCTCGCCGACGCCGCGGCGGCCGGCGCGAACGCCTACCTGACGGCCGATCTGCGCCACCATCCGGCCAGCGAACACGTGGCCCGGAGCGGCCCGGCACTCATCGACGCCGCCCACTGGGCCACCGAGCGACCGTGGCTCGATATCGTTGCCGAGCAACTGTCCCGTCTGGTCGACGACGTCCTCGTCTCCGACCTCGACACCGATCCGTGGACCATCCATCAGAAAACCGGGGTGAACTAGGTTGAAAGCCGACCTTTTCGATCAGCGCCGACTGCTCGAACTCCAGGCGGTCGACACCCAGCTCACCCAGCTGGGCCAGCGCCGCAAGAAACTCGACGCCGACCCGGTCTACGCCACGGCCGTGCAGCGCCAGCGCGCCCTCGCCGACAAGGCCGCGAACCTGACCGGCGACCTCGCCGACCTCGACCGCGACATCGAACGCGTCGAACGCGAGGTCGAGCTCGTCACCAAGCGAGCCGAATCCGACCGCGCCCGCATGGCCTCCGGCGCCGCGACCGCGAAGGAACTCGAGGGGCTGCAGAGCGAACTCGAGTCCCTCGCCCGCCGCCAGGGCACGCTCGAGGACGACGAGATCGAGCTCATGGAGCGCCGTGAGGCCCTCGAGACCGAGCTCAACGAGGTCCGCCGCCAGGTCGAGGAGTCCCGCCAGGTCCTCGCCGACGCCGAGGCCGACCGCGGCCGCCAGGTCGGCGAGATCGACGCCGAGACCGCCGACGCGAGCTCCACCCGCGAAGCGCTCGTCATCAACATCCCCGACCGGCTCGTGGAGCTCTACGAGCGCATCCACGCCAAGCAGCCCGTCGCCGCCGCCGAACTCGTCGGCCGCCGCTGCGGCTCCTGCCGGGTCGAGAAGTCCCCGGGCGACATGGTCCCGATCAAGGCCGCCCCGATCGACGAGGTGCTTCGCTGCGAGGAATGCGGCAGCATCCTCATCAGAACCGAACTGCCGCAATCGAAGCCGAGCTCGCTCGCGTCCGAGCACGAACTCAAGAAGTACACCTAGGCGAGTACGCGAAAGGGCGGGAGGCGCAATGCGCTTCCCGCCCTTGACGTTTCGTATTTGACCGACATATGCGATATGTACACCCGGGGGACCTCTGGATATACAACCATCCAGTGCCTATGACGATTCGGGCCCGTCTGGTTTCACGTCTTCAGCGGTGACCCGTTCGCCCTAGGCCTTGCTGAACGCCGCCCAGCGCTCGACGAGCTCAGTCGCCTTGCCCTCGTCGATGGCCTTGGCCGCCAACTCGAGGTTCGACTCGATGAGGCCCTTGCGGGTCTTCACGTCGTGCAGGTCGACGCCGTCGATCAGCCCCTGCCGCGACGCCAGGGCCGCCGCCGCGTTGATGAGGACCGCGTCCCGCACCGGCCGGTTCCCGCCCGCGAACACCTCGCGCGCGACCGCCGTGTTGAACACGATGTCGCCGCCGCGCAGCGCCTCCGCGCCCGCCCGCTCCAGGCCCCACTCGGTGATGTCGATGAACCCCTGCGAGACCCGCCCGCCCGAGGCGATCCACTCCGAGGTCGTGTCGGAGGTCGAGATCTCGTCCAGGCCGTCGTTGCCGCGGACCACGAACACCGAAGCGCCCCGCGCCGCGAACACCTGCGCCATGAGCGGCGCCTTCACCGGGTCCGCGCAGCCGATCAGGCCCGCCGCCGGCTGGCCCGGGTTCGTCAGCGGCCCCAGCAGGTTGAACACCGTCGGGATGCCCAGCGCCGCGCGCACCGGACCGGCGTGCCGCATCCCCGGGTGGAACGTCCGCGCGAACGCGAACCCGATCCCGACCTCGCGCACCGACGCCTCGACCCGCTCGGCCGTGGCCTCCAGGTCGACGCCCAGCGCCTCGAGCAGATCGGCCGAACCCACGTTCGACGACGCCGAGCGGTTGCCGTGCTTGATGACCGGCACACCCGTCGCCGCGACCACGATCGCCGCCATCGTCGAGATGTTCACCGAGTTCGAGCCGTCGCCCCCGGTGCCCACGATGTCCACCGCGACGCCCAGGTCGGAGAGGTCCAGGCGCGTCGTCTCGGCCAGCATGCGGCCCGCGATCGCACCGATCTCCTCAGGCGTCTCACCCTTTGAGCGCAGGAGCACCGCGAACGCCGCGAGCTGCGCCGGATCGGCGTTCCCCGCCATGATCTCGGCCATGGCCCAGTCCGCGCTGGCCTCGTCGAGGTGGTCGCCGTTCGAAAGGCGCCCGAGGACGTCAGGCCAGGTGGGACTAGACATAAGGACTCCTGAAAAGGGGGAGGTCAGGCGGCGCGCTGCGCCGGCGCCACGCCTTGTGCGCGGCTGACCAGCAAGTCTACTACCGTCTGCCCGGTTGTCACGGGGTTAAGGGGGTGCATGAGCACCGCGTCCGCCCGCGACCACGCCGCCAGCCACCGGTCCGCGGCCCGCGCCACGACGACCGCCAGCAGCGGCGGCTCGTCGAACTCGTCCCGCAACTGCCGGGCGATCCCCAGGCCGCCGGCGGGCTGCGCCTCGCCGTCGAGCAGCACCAGGTCCACGGCGTACTTGTCGATCAGGGCCACCGCCTCGTCGTACTCGCCCGCGACGGCGTACTCGATCTTCACCCCCTCCACCGGCTCCTCGCCGATCGCCGAGCGCATCTGCTCGATGACCGCGGGTCGATGGCTGTACAGCAGGACCGCGTACTCAGACGTTGAGGTAGTCACGCTTCGCATATTAAACCGGCCACACTGAAATGGGAAGAGCGGCGCGGTCGTTTCCGCCGAACCGAGTGCCCACATTGGCCGAACATGGAATGACCTGGGCACACGATGTGAGAAGCCTGGGAGCCTACCGCCGTGCGACACGCGCGAAAAACACACCCCATGCGCAGCTTGAGCCCGCCGGGCCGTAATAATGTGCGCGTGACTGCCGCCGAAGCAACTATCGACCCCAGCCGTATCCACTCACTGACGCGGCCCAACGTCGTCAGTGTCGGCACCATCGTGTGGTTGAGCAGCGAACTGATGTTCTTTGCGGGCCTGTTCGCGATGTACTTCTCCATCCAGGCCGCCGCGCCCGAGATGTACGAGGCCGGGTACGAGGCCTTGAAGATCCCGTACGCGCTCGTGTTCACCGTGATCCTCGTGGCTTCCTCGATCACCTGCCAGCTGGGCGTCTTCGCCGCTGAGCGGGGCGACGTGTACAAGCTGCGACTCTGGTTCGCGGTCACGTTCGTCATGGGCCTGGTGTTCGTCCTCGGACAGGTGAACGAGTACCGGCACCTCATCGTCGACGAGGGCCACCCGATCTCGGACAACGGCTACTGGACGATGTTCTTCCTGACCACCGGGTTCCACGGCCTTCACGTGACCGGTGGCCTCATCGCCTTCATCGTCTACCTCATCCGGACGACGATGGGGCGCTTCACCCCGGCCCAGGCCACCGCGTCCATCGTGGTGTCCTACTACTGGCACTTCGTCGACGTCGTCTGGATCGCGCTCTTCGCCGTGATCTACTTCCTTCCGATGGCCCAGTACTGAAACACCTCGGCCGGTCCGCAGTGGCGACACCACCGTCGAACCGACCCAAAGCAAGTCAGGCCCCGGCGTCCGCGCCGGAGCCGCATCCGAGAAATGCGACGGCCGCCGCCCGGAGGCGGCCGCCGGCCGGACTGGGACCGCACAGGGCCCGCTCCGGTCCGAGAGCTAGATAAAGGTGAGGCAACAACCGTGGCTGCATCAGCGAAACGCCGGCGAGGCTGGCGCAAGCGCCTCGGCGCGCTGGCCAGGTTCACCGGCGCACTGGTCATCGTCGGAGGGCTCTACTCGGCGTTCTCCCCGAGCCTGTACGCCCAGGAGGCCGAGTCCAACGCGATCGACTCCGAGGCCGTCAAGGGCCAGGAGCTCTACGACACGAGCTGCATCTCCTGCCACGGCGATAACGGCGAAGGCGTCGAAGGGCGCGGACCGAGCCTGATCGGCGTCGGCTCCGCCGCCGTCGAGTTCCAGGTGAACACCGGCCGCATGCCGATGGCCGCTCAGGGCGCGCAGGCCCCCAGCACGAACTACCCGGTCTTCACCGAAGAAGAGGCCGAGTGGCTCGGGGCGTACATCGAGTACCTCGGCGGCGGCGCCGAGACCCCCGACGACCTCGACGCGATGGTCGAGGACGCCGACGTGGCCGCGGGCGGCGAGCTCTACCGCGTCAACTGCTCCTCCTGCCACGGCTACGCCGGCGGCGGCGGCGCCCTCTCCTCGGGCGCGCACGCGCCGTCCCTGGAGGGCGTCAGCAACGACGAGATCTACCAGGCGATGCTCACCGGCCCGCAGAACATGCCGGTGTTCGCCGACAACGAGCTCACCCCCGAGCAGAAGGCCGAGCTCATCGCCTACGTCCAGTACCTGGTGAACGACGACAAGGACCCGGGCGGGGTGTTCACTCTCGGCCGTTTCGGACCGGCCACCGAAGGACTGGCCATCTTCCTGGTCGGCATGACCGCGCTCCTGCTGACCACGCTCTGGATTGCAGGTAAATCGTGAGTGCCCACAACGACAGCAACCCGCCCGAACCGGTGGACCTGAGCAACCCGAAGCTCAGCCGCTTCGAGGTCTACAAAGAGGGCCTGCGTCGCGACGACATCGAGATCATCCATTACGAACCGCGTTTCAAGAAGCCGGGGACGAAGGCCGAGAAGCGCATGGAGCGCATCGTCGGCGGGCTGTTCCTGTTCGCCGGCCTCTTCGCGACCGCGTTCGTGGTGGCGTACATCTGGTGGCCGTGGGAGTACGACGGCCCCGCCACCTGGCGCGACCTCCAGACCTGGTACACGCCGGTGCTCGGCACCTCGCTCGGCCTCGCGCTCCTGTGCTTCGCCGTGGGCGTGCTCACCTGGGCGAAGAAGCTGCTCCCGATCGAGGAGCTGGTCCAGGACCGCCACGACGGCGGCTCCACCGCGGACGACCGCAAGATCGCCGAGGCGACCGTCGACAACATGGTCGAGGACATCGGCCTCAAGCGCCGGCCGTTCCTGGTGAAGGCCGCCCTCCTGGGCGCCGCGCCGCTCGGCCTGGCCGCGATCGCCCCGCTGGGCGCGCTCATCAAGGACCCGGGCGACATGCTCACCGTCACGGGCTGGAACGCCGAGCGCCACAACGACGGCGAGCCGATCCGCTTCATGATGAAGGACGGCGCGCTGGTCCGCCCGGACATGGTCTCGGTCGGCGGTCAGATCACCGTCTACCCGGCCATCGACCACGGTGCGACCAACCAGTTCCCGACCTCGCCGGTCCTGCTCATCCACCTGCGGGACGCCGACGCGGAGGTCCTGCGCGGCAACCTGTACCCGATGTACCAGGACGTCGACGCCCTGTGGGGCAACTTCGTGGCCTACTCGAAGATCTGCACCCACGTCGGCTGCCCGACCAGCCTCTACGAGCAGCAGAGCCAGCGCCTGCTGTGCCCGTGCCACCAGTCCCAGTTCAACGTGGTGGACAACGCCGCTCCCGTCTTCGGACCGGCCACCCGGCACCTGCCGATGCTGCCGTTCACCGTCGACGAAGAGGGCTTCTTCATCGCGAAGTCGGACTTCCTGGTGCCCCCGGGGCCGGCGTTCTGGAACCGCCCGTCCCTCCCCGAGGAGGATGAGAAGTGAAACGCCGCAAAGGCACGAGTGACAGCCTGGTGACGAAGGCGGGCGGCGAGCTCGACGACCGCTTCAAGCTCGCGCTCCCCGCCCGGATCCTGTTCAACAAGGTCTTCCCGGACCACTGGTCCTTCCTCCTGGGCGAGATCGCGCTGTTCTCGTTCATCCTGCTGCTGCTCTCGGGCACGTTCCTGGCGCTGTTCTTCGAGCCGTCGATGGTCGAGGTGACCTACAAGGGCGTGTACGTGCCGCTGCAGGGCGTCGAGATGTCGCAGGCCTACGCCTCGGCCCTGGACCTCTCGTTCGAGGTGCGCGGCGGCCTGTTCATGCGCCAGATGCACCACTGGTCGACGCTGCTGTTCATGGCCTCGATCCTGATCCACATGCTCCGGATCTTCTTCACCGGCGCGTTCCGCGCGCCGCGTGAGACGAACTGGATGATCGGCATCGTGCTGTTCTGGCTCGGCTTCTTCGAGGGCTTCTTCGGCTACTCGCTGCCGGACGACGGCCTCTCGGGCACGGGCCTGCGCATCATGGAGGGCATGACCGAGTCGATCCCGTTCATCGGTCCCTGGGCCTCGGCCGCGCTGTTCGGCGGCCAGTTCCCGGGCACGAGCGTGATCTCGATGCTCTACATCATCCACGTGTTCGTGTTCCCGCTGCTCATCCTGGCGCTCATCACGGTCCACATCGGTCTCGTGTTCGCCCAGAAGCACACGCAGTGGCCCGGACCGGGCCGCACCGAGCACAACGTGGTCGGCTTCCGGATGTTCCCGAACTACGTCATGAAGCAGATCGGCTTCATGCTGTTCATCTGGGGCGTCCTCGGCGCGATGGCGGGCCTGTTCCAGATCAACCCGATCTGGCTCTTCGGCCCGTACGAGGTCTCGGTCGTGTCGTCGGCTTCGCAGCCCGACTTCTACGTCATGTACCTCGACGGCCTGATCCGCCTGTTCCCCGCGTGGGAGCTGCGCTTCCCGCCGTACTTCACGCTGCCGCCGGTGTTCTGGCCGGGCATCGTGGGCATGGGCCTCTCCGTCATGCTGCCGCTGCTGTACCCGGCGCTGGAGCGGCGGTTCGCCAAGGACCGCGGCCACCACAACCTGCTGCAGCGCCCGCGTGACAACGCCGGCCGCACCAGCCTGGGCGTCATGGTCGTGGTCTTCTGGATCATCGGCGTGATCTCCGGCGGCAACGACGTGTTCGCCGAGAAGTTCGACATCAGCCTGAACGCCATGACCTGGGCCGGCCGCATCGGCCTGGTGGTCCTGCCGATCATCGCGTACTACGTGACGTACCGGATCTGCCTGGGCCTGCAGCAGCACGACCGCGAGGTCCTGGCGCACGGCCTGGAGACGGGCATCCTGATGCGCGACCCGAACGGCCGCTTCTACGAGGTGCACCAGCCGCTGGCCGAGCCGGACGAGCACGGCCACACCGAGCTGGAGTACAACGGCTGGGTGGTGCCGAAGAAGATGAACCGCATCGGCGCGCTGCCGCCCGCCGACAAGGGCTTCTTCAAGTCGATCGAGGAGCCGTCCGAGGACGGCCGCGCCGAGCGGCGCGACGAGATCGAGTCGGGCAAGCACTAAGCGAGACAAGGAGAGCGGGGCCGCACCGGAAGGTGCGGCCCCGCTCTCGCTTCGACTGGGTTCAGAAGCGGTCGACGGTGGTGATGAGCTTCTCGGCGAGCTCGTCCGGGTCGAGCTTCTCGCGGGCGAGCGCGAGGTAGAGCGAATCGAGGTCCGGGAAGCCCAGAGAGGACGCCACACCGTGGAGTGGTTGTTCCCCTGAGAGTCCGCGCCCGCGGGCGATCAGCGACCGCCACAGGCGGTTCTTTCCGGCTTTCAGTTCGTCCTCGAAGCGCTGCATCGGGATGACGGGGAGCTCGCCGGTGGAGTCGAGGTCCTCGATGGCGCCGAACCAGTCGTTGATGTGGAGCTGCGCCTCCGGGGTCTTGGCGTGCTCGAGCCACTGCTTCGAGGGGCCGTAGGGCTGCTCGTTGGTGAGGACGAGTTCGACGGTGTCGCCGTCGCGCAGGGGGCGGGCGAGCGGGGCGATCTCGCCGTTGACGTAGGCGGCGATGAGGCGGTGGCCCTTGGAGGGGCCGGAGCAGTAGGCGACGTCGACGGGGGTGGAGGCCTTGGGGACGACGATCTGCGCGCCGTCGCGGGTGAAGACGAGGATGTCCTGGTCGGCGAGGTCGCAGCGGAGGGAGTCGAGGAACTGGCCGGAGTCGGCGACCTCGTTCTGCCAGTCGAGGAGCCGCTGCAGCCAGGGGAGCTGGATGTCGACGGGGTTGGCGCCGGACTGGCGCAGGCCCGCGACGATGCCGACCTCGGCGGTCTCGTGCATCTCCTTGGTGCGGATGAGGAACTCGATCGGGGTGCCGCCGGGTCCGGCGACCGCGGTGTGGATCGACTGGTACAGGTTGAACTTCTTGGCGGCGATGAGGTCCCGGAACTTGCCGCCGATGGGCTTCCAGAGCTTGTGGATCGCGCCGAGCGCCGCGTAGCAGTCGGTGGCGGGGCCGTCGACGACGATGACGAGGCGCGGCGGGTCGGCCGGGCCGGTGCCTGGATGCTTCTGCATCTCGCGGTAGATCGAGTACGGGTGCCGGGGCCGGTCGAGGAGGCGCGCGGCCACTTTGAACTCGCGCAGGGCGCGGCGGACCTGGGGGGCGATGACGGCGACCTGGCGGTTGCGGTCGCTGTCCGAGCCGAGGTGCTCGTGGATGCGCTGGAAGACCTCGGGCTCGAGGGTCTCGAGGACGATGTCCTCGAGTTCGCGCTTGATGACGTACAGGCCGAGGCGGTCGGCGAGGGGGATGAGGACGTCCTTGGTGGCCTCGGCGATGCGGATCTGGCTGGGGCGCTTCTTGAACTTGATGGTCCGCATGTTGTGGAGGCGGTCGGCGAGCTTGATGACCATGACGCGGATGTCGCGGCCGGCGGTGAGCACGAGCTTGCGGAACGTCTCGGCCTCGGCGGCGGACCCGAGGTGGATCTTGTCGAGCTTGGTGACGCCGTCGACCATCACGGCGATCTCGTCGCCGAAGTCGCCGCGGAGGGCTTCGAGGGAGTAGCTGGTGTCCTCGACGGTGTCGTGGAGGAGGCCCGCGGCGATGGTGGCGGTGTCGACGCCGAGGTCGGCGAGGATCGTGGAGACCGCGATGGGGTGGGTGATGTAGGGCTCGCCGGAGCGCCGGGCCTGGCCGCGGTGCATCTGCTCGGCGATGCGGTAGGCGCGGCGCACGAGGAGCATGTCGGGCTGCTCGTAGTTCTGGCGGTGGGCCGCTTCGAGCTCCGCCACTTTTCCGGCGAGGTCCCACGGGTCGTCAGGTTTGGCAGACCGAGTAGCCGAAAGCAATGCGCGCAACATGAAAGCCTCCGATGCCCAAGGTTGACCGCATTCTAGATGTACAACGATTCCTGGAGAGAATCGACACTAGACACTGTCGGATTTCGGCGGGGCCGCCGCGATCGGCGGATGACACAGCGTACCCGCGCGGGCCGGTCCGGGGAGACTCCAAGCGCCGCAAATGAATGCGAGACGACTCACGTCCGATTCGCCGGTTTGGGGGAGTCCCGGTGGCTGGCACGGTGGGTGTCGTTGGGACAGCGGAGGGTTCGCGGTCGTGTCCCATGATGTGGAAGGTTCGGCGCCCCCGGGGTCGGGTGTGTCGGCGCGGAGCCGCCCCCGGTTTCGATGGTGCCGGATGAGTGTGACAGGGCGCCGAACACGAGAGCGGTTCGGGCATGCGGGGTGTGGCGAGATGCCGGTGGGCGGTCAGCGTTCGCCGTTGGCGCGGCGCCACGGGGACGGGTCGTGGGGGATCGCGCCGTTCCAGCGTTCGGCGCCGTCGAGGCGGCTGGCCCAGGCGTGCTCGACCATGACGAGCCGGACGTCGGGGCGGCCGAGCCATTCGAGGAGGAGGCGGGTCTCGGCGGCGTGCGCGGCGTCGGTGACGTCGTCGACGGGGGCGACGACGCGGGCGGTCTCGCGTAGTTTCGCGATGTGCGGCATCGGGTCCGCGCGGGGCGGCGTGCGGGCGGCCCCGGCGAGCAGGCCGTGGCGGATCACGGCGATCTCCCAGCCGCCGCCCTTGGCCCGGCCCGCCGCGACGATCTCCCCGGCCGCCACGAGGCTCCTGGTGCGGTGCGTTGCGGCGGCCAGTTGCAGGTACGCCCCGAGCTCGTCGCGCTTCTCGGCGGCGGTCTCGAACCGCTCGGCCTCCGCGAGCTCGGTCAGGCGCTCGCCCACGGCCGCGGCGACCGGGGCCGGGTCGCCGTCCATGGCGCGGGCGGCGCGCTCGGCGATCGCCGCGTACTCCTCGACGCTCACGCTGTGGCGGCACGGTTCCGCGCACCTGCCGATCTCGCCGAGCACGCACGAGGGCGACATCCGCTTGGGGGACAAGCGGGTCCGGCAGGACCGGATCGGCAGGGCCGCCTCGATCGCGCCGATCGCGGCCTGCGCCTGCGACCCGGAGGTCGGGCCGAGGCGCGGGACGCCGGGGCCGGGCGGGTTGCGGGAGATCTGGAGTCGCGGGTACGGCTCGTCGGTGAGGCGCACCCACGAGCGGTGCTCGGGGAACTTCGCGGCCCGGTTGTAGGGCGGCTTGCCGCCGGAGATGAGTCGCAGCTCGGCCACGCCGGCCTCGAGCCGGTGGGCGCACTCGACGACCTCGACGCGTTCGGCGGAGGCGAGCATGTCGCGCAGCCGCCGCCGCTGCTCGGCGGCCGAGAAGTAGCTGCGGACGCGGGCGGCGACGTCCACGGACACGCCGATGTAGAGCGCCCGGTCGTCCGCGTCGCGGAAGATGTAGACCCCGGGGGCGTGCGGGAGGCCGTCCGCGAGGTGTCGCTTGCGGCGTTGCAGCTCAGAGGGAATGGCGCGGCAGAACTCGACGAGTTCGGCGTCCGTGGTGACGCCGTGCCCGGAGGCGCGCTCGATGAGGCCGTGCAGCACGGTGACCGTGGCGCGGGCGTCGTCCAGGGCCCGGTGGTTCGGGGTCACCGGGGAGCCGAAGAGCCGCGCGAGGGTGCCGAGGCGGCGGTTGGGGACCTCGCTCTTGTCGGTGAGGCGCCGGGCCAGGACCACGGTGTCGATCACGGGCGGGCGGGGCCAGCGCGTGTCGGTGAGCTCGCAGGCGTGGCGCAGGAACCCGATGTCGAAGCCGGCGTTGTGGGCGACGAGCGTGCAGCCGCGCGCGAACTCGAGGAACGCGGGGAGGACCGCCTCGATGCCGGGGGCGTCCGCGACCATCTCGTCGGTGATGCCCGTGAGGCGGGTGACGCGCGGGTCGATGGACTCGCCGGGGTTGACGAGGGTCCCGAACTCGCCGACGACCTCGCCGCCCTTGACCTTGACGGCGCCGATCTCGGTGATGCCGCAGGCGTCGGCCGCGAGACCGGTGGTCTCGAGGTCGACGACGCAGAACACGACCTCGGACAGCGGGGTCCCCAGGCTGTCGAGGGTCGGCTGGGTGAAGCCCGTGTCGCTCTCGGCTGGCCCGCTTCTGTACATGTACGCCACCCTAAGGGCGACCTGTGACAGACCGATCCCTGCGGCTGTTCGAACGTCGCGGACGCCGCACCGCCGCGCGCACCCGGTCCGTGGCGCGGGCCGAGCGGCGCGCGAGGCGGGAGGTCTCCTCGGCGCGCCTGGCGGTGAGCTTGAGGAGCAGCGACGCGGGCCAGAGCATGGCCTGGTAGCGGCGGCGCGTCTCGGCGTTCTTGTCCAGTTCGGAGTGCAGGTCGCGCACCGCGTCCGCGAGCCCGGCGGTGTCCGCGCCGTGCGGGGAGTAGCGGTGGCGGGCCATGGCCGAGCCGAGGGCGTTCGCGGCGTCGCGCGCGCCGGGCGCGGCCTGGCCGAGGACTCCGGCGGCCTGTCTCGGGGTGAGCGAGTCGCTCAGGCCCACACCGTAGTCGAGGGCGAGGTCGAGCACCTCGTCCCACGCGGTCTTGGCGGTGAGGCGGGCCGGGTCGAGGCGGCGGCGGCGCAGCAGCCCGCGCCACACGGCCGGTATGAACGGGACGACGACGAGGACCAGGAGGAGCAGCCAGGCCGGGTTGAAGCCGCTGCCGCCGTCCGAGCCGCCGTCGGCGGCCTGCGCGGTGAGGCCGTCGGTGGGCTGGTCGGCGCCTTCGGACGGGGCGCCCTCGGCGGTGGCGGGACCGTCGCTGGGGGAGCCGCTGGGGGCGGTGCTCGCGCCGGGCTCGGTGGTCGGCTCGTCCTCGGGCTGCGGTTCGGTGGCCCACGGGAAGGAGACGGAGCCGGGCACGCCGGCGGACGGGGTCGGGTCGTAGGTGACCCAGCCCGGTCCTTCGTAGTAGACCTCGACCCACGCGTGGTAGTCGTGGCTGGTGAGCACCCAGTCCTCGCCGTCGCGCGAGCCCTGGGAGAGGCCCACGACGACGCGGGCGGGCACGTCGGCCTCGCGCAGCATCCACGCCATCGCGGCCGCGTACTGCTGGCAGTAGCCTTCCTTCGTCTCGAGGAAGTCGAGGATGGCCTCGTCGTTGCCCGCGTCGGCGGTCTCGAGCGTGTAGCGGAAGCCGTTGCTCACGGACAGGTAGTCGAGGACGGCGAGGACCTTCTCGTGCACTGTGGACGCGCCGCCGAGCGCGTCGTCGACGATGGCGGTCAGCTCGGGCACGTCGGGGTGGCGGGTGTTCTCCTCCCACCGCTCGTCGTCGGGGTCCATGCCGCCGGCGTCGGCGAGGGTCGCGGCGTCGTACACCGGGTCGTCGTAGGAGAACGAGTACGAGTCGACCTCGCTCATGTCGGAGCCGTCGCCGACGACGACGCCGGTGTCCTCGTCGAGGCTCCAGTCGCCGTCGATGTCGAAGCCGCTGCTCGGGTTGCCGTAGACGGGCACGACGGGCGCTTCGAGGGCGAGGTTCTCGATCGTCGCGGTGTACACGTCGGTGCCGCCGCCCCCGTCGAGGTCGTCGAGCGAGGCGCCGCCCTCGTAGTCGTCGGGGCCGAAGCCGTCCGAGGTGAGCTCGTCGAGGACGTGCATCTTCAGGTAGCGCGGGTTCGGGTCGTCGGTGGTGACGCGCAGGACGTCGACCGCCTCGGGCCGGTTGAGCGCGCCGGAGAGGTTCGCCCACGGGTTGACGTCGCCGAGCCCGGCGTCCGTGCCGCCCCGGAAGTCCTCGGCGACACGGTCGATGAACCCGGAGGTGTTGGTGGGCACCACGGTGAGGGCCATGAGGGTGACGAGGATGAACCCGGCCGCCGACCAGCGGGCGGTGCGCGCCATGGGGGAGGGGAACCGCTGCGACACGAGCTGGCCCGCGCCCGTGAAGCGGTGCCCGAACGCGGAGACGCGCCGCAGGTTGTCGTCCGCGAGGAGCCACAGGTACGAGACGGCCGGGAGGATGAACCAGAACCAGGCCGTCGCGTCCGGCGCGACCGACACCGGCACGAGGTACATGGTGAGGAGCGTGAGCCCCGCGAGCGCGGGGGTGCGCAGGCCCACGACGAACATGTCGTGGAGGATCGCGACGAGCCCGATCCCGAAGAGCGTCAGGAAGAGGATGCCGCCGTCCGGGGTCACCGGAGGCGCCTCGCGGACGATCGCGGAGGTGCCCTCCCCGGCGAGGAACGCGAAGTGCACGAACGTGTCCGGCGTCGGGATGACGAACAGCAGCGCGGTGCCGTCGCCGAACCCCGCGGTGAGGACGACGAGGAGCCCGGCGCACATGGCGAGGGTCTGCAGGCCCTGCCCGCGCCCGGCCGCGCGCAGGAGCGACCCGGTCGTGGCGATCACCGTGATGGTGAGCAGCACCGGCACGGTCCAGCCGAGGCCTTCGAAGACGCCGATGAGCGGCGTCAGCGTCAAGGCCAGGGTGGCCGCCGCGACCATCGTGGCGTGCCGCTGTCCGTTCATGCGAGAGTCCTCCACGCGCCCAAGCGGGTCCACACCCGGCGCAGCTCCGTCCCGGCGACCACCGGGATCACCTGCCAGCCTGCGTTCGTCAGGGCCGAGACTGCCGCGATGTGCTGCTCGGCGAACGCCTGCTCGCGCGGGTCCGTGCGGCTCGTGGCCGCCTTCGGGATCCACCGCACCGGGTCGACGACGAGCGCCGTGCACGCCCCGCCGCGCTTGGCGAGCCGCCCCAGCGAGGCGGCCTCCTCCGGCGTCAGGTGCCCGAGG
This sequence comes from Glycomyces lechevalierae, assembly GCF_027622945.1. Lineage (GTDB taxonomy): Bacteria > Actinomycetota > Actinomycetes > Mycobacteriales > Micromonosporaceae > Glycomyces > Glycomyces rutgersensis. The sequence goes on from NZ_JAPZVQ010000004.1 coordinate 243,964, forward strand.
AACGCGACGATCCCCGAGACCGACCGCGACCGCTGCGCCTTCTCGACCAGATGCGCGATCGGCGCCTCGGGCGCGGCGGACACCGTCGCCAGGTACCGCATCGCCTGGCTGTAATCGCCTTGGCGGCATTCGAAGTCGCGGTGCGCGGTGATCAGCCACGGGTCGATGCCGTCCCGCGAGAGGCGCACCATCGCCGACGCGGCCGCGTCCACCATCCACTCGAAGCTCGAGCCCTCCCCGCGGTGCGCGCCGCGGCGCACGTCGAGCAGGATCGCCGCGTTGTTCTCCCACGGCTGCTCCTCGCGGCGCACCATGAGCTGCCCGCGGTGCGCGCTGGCCTTCCAGTGCACGCGCCGCATGTCGTCGCCGTGGCGGTACTCGCGCACGGCGATGTCGTCGTTGCCGGTGATCGCGACGGTGTGCGCCGCGGACTCCCCGGAGGACATCCCGGCCCCGCCGGGCAGCAGCAGGCTGCGCAGCGGCTGGATGCGCGGGGTCACGATCAGCTCGGTCGTCAGCGGGAACTCCTGCACGCACACGGCCAGCCCGAACGGGTCCGAGGTGCGCACCGTCAGCGGCCCCAGCTCGTACGCGCCGCGCGTGCCCGGCGTGATCGTGTAGTTCACGACGCTCCGCGCCCCCGGCGCCAGGCGCTCCAGGACGAGCCGCGGGCGGTTGCCGAGGCGGTACGGGATCCGGTCCTCGAGCATCAGGGCCGGCGGCCGGCCCCGGCCGGTGTTCTGGATGCCCAGGCGCACCTGCGTGGGCTGCCCGGCCTCGACCTGCGCCGGGTTCAGCACCCGGTTCGACTCCAGCGAGGGCCGCGCCCAGCGCAGCAGCAGGAGCCCGCCCAGCGGCGCGACCAGCGCCAGCAGCGCCGCCCGCAGCAGATCGCCCTCGCCCACAGCCAGGGCGACGAGGCCGACGACCACGCTCACCGCCAGCAGCGTCTTGCCGCGCCCGGTGAGCTCCACGCCTAGAACCTCCCCGGGTGGGACACCACCGGGACGTGCCGGAGGATGTCCGAGACGATCGCCTTCGTGTCGCCGCCGCCCATCGTCGTCTCCGTGGTCGGGATGAGCCGGTGCGCGAGCACGGGCACCGCCAACTGCTGCACGTCGTCAGGGAGCGCGAAATCGCGCCCGTCCATCGCCGCGAGCACCTGCGTGCACCGCAGCAGCTGCAGCGTCGCGCGCGGGCTCGCGCCCAGGCGGACCTGCGCGTTCGTGCGCGTGGCGGCCACCAGGTCGACCACGTACCGCTTCAGCTCCGGCGCCAGGTGCACCGCGCGCGCGGCCGCGATCATCCGCACGATCATCTCCGCGTCGGCCACCGGCCGCAGCGCGTCGAGCGGGTTGTACTCCTCGCGGCGGTCCAGCAGCGCCAGCTCCGCGTTGATGTCCGGGTACCCGATCGCCAGGCGCGCGGCGAACCGGTCGCGCTGCGCCTCGGGCAGCGGGTAGGTGCCCTCCATCTCCACCGGGTTCTGGGTGGCGATGACCATGAACGGGCTGCGCAGCTTGTACGTGTTCCCGTCGACCGTGACCTGCCGCTCCTCCATGCACTCCAGGAGCGCGGACTGCGTCTTGGGGCTGGCCCGGTTGATCTCGTCGCCGAGGATCAGGTTCCCGAAGATCGCGCCCGGCTTGAACACGAAGTCGCGCTTCTCCGGGTCGAAGATGCTCACCCCGGTCACGTCCGAGGGCAGGAGGTCCGGCGTGAACTGGATGCGCCGCACCGAGCAGTCGACCGAGCGGGCCAGGGCCTTCGCCAGCTGGGTCTTGCCGACCCCCGGCACGTCCTCCAGCAGCAGGTGGCCCTCCGCGAGCATCACCGCGAGCGCGAGCTTGATCGTGTGGGACTTGCCCTCGATCACCCACTCGACGTTCGTGAGGATGCCCTCCGCCGTCGCCTTGAACTCCTGGGGGGAGAGCGGCGCGGGTGCCTGCGGCGGCTGGCCTGGGGACGACTCGAAGGTCAATGGTCCTCCCGGGAAAGTCAGTGGATTGCGCGACCTGACACGCCGTCCCGCGTTACGGTCGCCTGTCCGCCATCCTACTCGGACGCGCCCAGCGCCTATGTCACGCGCCACCGGACCCCGCCTCCGCTACACTGGGTGGCATGTCCCGGCGTTCCGCGCTCCTTAGATAGCCGTGTTGGAGAGAACCAGCACGGCCACCCCTGCATGCCAGGGGTTTTTTGCTGCCCGTGCCAATTTACGGCTCGCAAGCAGCGCCGAGGAGGGTCAACCCGGAAGCCGCAGCCCGAACCCAGAGCCATCACAGGACCACAGGACGAGTCATGACCGAACCCGCACACCGCTACGACGCCAAGCTGGCCAACCGGATCGAACCGCGCTGGCAGGAGCGCTGGGAGGCCGAGCAGACCTTCCGCGCCCCCAACCCGACCGGGTCCCTGGCCGAGCCGGGCCACCCGCGCGCCGGGGCGCCCAAGAAGTTCGTGATGGACATGTTCCCCTACCCCTCCGGGGCCGGGCTGCACGTGGGCCACCCGCTGGGCTACATCGCCACCGACGCGTACTCGCGCTACCTGCGGATGGCCGGGTTCAACGTCCTGCACCCGCTGGGTTTCGACGCGTTCGGCCTGCCCACCGAGCAGTACGCGATCGCCACGGGCCGCCAGCCCGCCGAGATCACCGCCGAGAACATCGAGCGGTACCGGCGCCAGCTGCGCCTGGTCGGCATGGGCTACGACAACCGCCGCGAGTTCGCCACCACCGACCCGGACTACTTCAAGTGGACCCAGTGGATCTTCCTGCAGATCTTCAACTCCTGGTACGACACCGACGCCGACAGGGCGCGCCCGATCGACGAGCTGATCGCCGCCTTCGAGTCCGGTGAGCGCCCGACTCCCGACGGCCGCCCGTGGTCCGAACTGGGCGCGGTCGAGCGCCGCCGTGTCATCGACGGCCACCGCCTGGCCTACGTGACCGAGGCGCCCGTCAACTGGTGCCCCGGTCTGGGCACCGTGCTGTCCAATGAGGAGGTCACCTCCGAGGGCCGCTCCGAGCGCGGCAACTTCCCGGTCTACACGCGCACCCTGAAGCAGTGGATGATGCGCATCACCTCCTACGCCGACCGCCTGCTGGCCGATCTGGACGGACTGGACTGGACCGAGTCCCTGAAGTCCATGCAGCGCAACTGGATCGGCAAGTCAACCGGCGCGTTCGTCGACTTCGCGACCTACGCCGGCGACATCCGCGTCTTCACCACCCGCCCCGACACCCTGTTCGGCGCCACCTACATGGTCCTGGCCCCCGAGCACCCCCTGGTCGAGGCCCTGACCGCCGAATCCTGGCCCGCCGGCGTCCCCGCCTCCTGGACCGGCGGGCACGAGACCCCCGCCGCGGCCGTCGCCGCCTACCGCGCCCAGGCCGCCGCCAAGACCGACGTCGAGCGCCAGGCCGACGCCAAGGAGAAGACCGGCGTCTTCACCGGCGGCTACGCCACCAACCCCGTCAACGGCGAGAACGTGCCGGTCTTCATCGCCGACTACGTCCTGGCCGGCTACGGCACCGGCGCCATCATGGCCGTCCCCGCCCACGACGAGCGCGACTTCGACTTCGCCACCGCCTTCGAGATCCCCATCGTCCAGGTCATCGCCGGGAACGGCGAGTGGGACCGCGAGGCCGCCTTCACCGCCGACGGCACCGCCGTCAACTCCGGCTTCCTGGACGGCCTGAACGTCACCGACGCCAAGGCCCGCATGATCGACTGGCTGGTCGAGCACGGCCGCGGCGAAGGCGCCACCACCTTCCGCCTGCGCGACTGGCTGTTCAGCCGCCAGCGCTACTGGGGCGAGCCCTTCCCGATCGTCTACGACGAGACCGGCCTGCCCGTCGCCCTGGGCGACGAGCACCTGCCCGTCGAACTGCCGCAGATGGACGACTTCTCGCCCAAGACCTTCGACCCCGAGGACGCCGACTCCGCCCCCGAGCCGCCCCTGGGACGCGCCAAGGACTGGGTCGAGGTCGAACTGGACCTGGGCGACGGGCCCAAGACCTACACCCGCGAGCTGAACACCATGCCCAACTGGGCCGGCTCCTCCTGGTACGAACTGCGCTACACCGACCCGAAGGCCGCCGCGAAGCTGGCCGACCCCGCCAACGAGTCCTACTGGATGGGCCCGCAGGACGCCGAGGACGTCGGCGGCGTCGACCTGTACATCGGCGGCGTCGAGCACGCCGTCCTGCACCTGCTGTACGCCCGCTTCTGGCAGAAGGTCCTGTTCGACCTGGGCCACGTCTCCAGCCGCGAGCCCTTCCGCCGCCTGTTCAACCAGGGCTACATCCAGGCCTACGCCTACACCGACGACCGCGGCGTCTACGTCCCGGCCGAAGAGGTCGAGGAGGAGTCCGAAGGCGTCTACACCTACAAGGGCGCCAAGGTCGACCGCGAGTACGGCAAGATGGGCAAGTCCCTGAAGAACGTCGTCACCCCCGACGAGGTCTGCGAGTCCTACGGCGCCGACACCTTCCGCGTCTACGAGATGTCGATGGGCCCCCTGGCCGACTCCAAGCCCTGGGAGACCCGCGCCATCGTCGGCTCCCAGCGGTTCCTGCAGCGCCTGTGGCGCAACATCGTCGACGAGGAGACCGGCGAGGTCAACGTCAGCGACGTCGCGCCCGAACCGGCCACCCTGCGCGAGCTGCACAAGGCCATCGCCGGCGTCCGCGAGGACTACGAGAACCTGCGCATGAACACCGCAGTGGCCAAGCTGATCACGCTGAACAACCACCTGACCGGCCTGAACCCGGTCCCGCGCGAGGCCGCCGAGGCCCTGGTCGCCATGGTCGCCCCGATCGCCCCGCACATCGCCGAGGAGCTGTGGGAGCGACTGGGCCACGAGGGCGGCATCGCCTATGTGGACTTCCCCGTCGCCGACGAGCGCCACCTGGTCGAGGACACCGTCACCTACCCGGTGCAGATCAACGGCAAGGTCCGCGGCCGCATCGAGGTCGCCGCGGGCGCCGACGAGGAGGCCGTGAAGGCCGCCGCGCTGGAGGAGGAGAAGGTCGCCGCGAACCTGGCCGGCAAGGACGTCAAGAAGGTCATCGTGGTGGCGGGCAAGATGGTCTCGATCGTCGCCAAGTAGTCCCCTGAGCTGAGGGCGGGTCCGGGGTTCCGGGCCCGCCCTTCGTCATGCCTCGGGCCGGGGCGCGCCGCCGCCCAGGTACGTGTACGCCGCGGCCTTCTCGTTGTGCAGCAGGAAGAGCAGCGCGAGGCTCAGGGCCAGGGCGAGGTAGGTGGCGAGGACGGCCCCGGCGTCGAGGCCGAAGCTGGTCGGGACTGGCGCGAGGCTGATCCCGACGGCCGCCGGGACGTAGTAGAAGCAGCCGATCACGCAGAGCGCGATCTCGAGCGAGCGCGCCCAGTTCCGGCGCGCGGCGATGCACACCGCCATGACCACATTGGTCAGCGCGGCGAAGCCGGTGCCGGCCAGCAGCCCCAGGACCAGGTGCGGGCCGGGCTCGGGGAGCTGGTCGCCGACGATCAGCAGCAGCGTGGCCTGGAACGCCAGGGACAGGATGTTGCAGCAGATGAGCGCGAGTGCGGCGAGGATCTGCCAAGGGATCGGGTGGTGGTAAGCGGGTTTCGTCTGGAGGGGGTCCATACAGGCATGATACCAATTCTCGTCAGTTTGACGAGTATTTTTCTCGTCATATTGACGAATATTTGGCACGGCGGCTCCCGCGTCCTGGTATTGACCATCATCTATGCATTCGCTAGGCTGTGCTCACCTGATTGGGAGCGCTCCGCTCCCGCTCGGCCCCATCCTTCGAACAGCCTCGTTCCCTCACGGCGCGGCACCACCTTGAGGAGCAAACCGTGCTGCATTCCCGTCAACGCCGACGCGCCCTGATCGCGGGGGTCGTCACCCTCGCGACGGCGGCGCTCGGCATCGGGCTCTCGACCCAGTTCGCGGGCGCCCAGTCGACCACCCTGCGCGGCGCCGCCGACGCCATCGGCAAGGACATCGGCGTCGCAGTGGACGTCAACAAACTCCAGAACAACGCGCAGTACCGCAACCTCATCGCCACCGAGTTCAACTCCCTCACCGCCGAGAACGCGATGAAGTGGGACGCGACCGAACCGCAGGACGGCAACTACACCTTCTCCCAGGCCGACACCCTCGTGAACTTCGCGGAGGACAACGGCCAGTCCGTCCACGGGCACACCTTCGTGTGGCACGCTCAGACCCCAAGCTGGGTGCAGGGCCTCAATGCCACGGCCATGCGTTCGGCCATGGTGGACCACATCAACACCGTCGCGAACCGCTACGAGGGCCGGGTCGACTCCTGGGACGTCGTGAACGAGGTCGTCAGCGACAACAACGGCGCCATGCGGGACTCGTTCTGGCTGCGCACCATGGGCGAGGGGTACATCACCACCGCGTTCCAGACCGCCCGCGCGGCCGACCCGAACGCCGACCTCTACATCAACGACTACTCGATCGAGGGCGACAACGCCAAGTCCGACACGATCTACCGGATCGCGCAGGGCCTGAAGTCGCAGAACATCCTCGACGGCGTCGGCTTCCAGTCCCACCTCATCCTCGGCCAGGTGCCCTCCACCATGGAGGCGAACCTCCAGCGCTTCGTGGACCTGGGCCTGAAGGTGCGCATCACCGAGCTGGACATCCGGCTCAACACGCCGGCCGACGCCAATGAACTGGCGCAGCAGGCGGAGGACTACCGGCGCGTGACCGAGATCTGCGCCGAACTCGCCGACTGCTCCGGCATCACCGTCTGGGGCCTGCGCGACAACGACTCGTGGGTGCCCGGCACCTTCCCCGGCACCGGTGCGGCGCTGCTCTTCAATGACGACTACTCCAAGAAGCCCGCCTACACCGCCGTGCTGAACGCGCTCGGCGGCGGCGGCACCGGCAACCCGACCACGACCCCGGCCACCTCGGACCCGGCGACCACCTCGGCGCCGCCCACCGGCTCGGGCTGCACGGCGACGCTCTCGGTGTCGAGCCCGTGGAACACCGGCGCGACATACTCGGCCACGGTGAAGGCCAACCAGAACCTGAACGGCTGGAGGGTCGCGTGGACCTGGCCGGGCTCGGAGCGGATCTCCAACGCCTGGAGCGTCACCGGGAGCCTGACCGGGGCGACGGTGAGCGGCGCGAACGAGACGTACAACGGCACGCTCGCGGCCGGCCAGTCGACCACGTTCGGCTTCAACATCACCAAGAACGACGGCTCGACCGCATCGGTGCCGACGGTGACCTGCACACCCGCCTAAGACTCATCTCTTCGCACAGGTGAGGGCTGGGACGCCGCAAGCGTCCCAGCCCTCACCGCTCCGTCGTCTCAGGCCAGTTCGGCCTGGAACATCCAGCTCTGCTTCTCGAGCTCGGCGGTGACGCCGATGAGGAGGTCCTGGGTGACCGGGTCGGCCGACTCGGTGACCTCGATGCGCTCGCGCATGTTGGCGATGATCGCCGTGTAGGCCTCGATGAACAGCGAGACGACCTCGGTGTCGCTGATCTGGCCGTCGTGGATCTTGGGGACCGAGGAGGTCTCCGCGACCGTGGCCGCGCGCCCGTCGGCGCTCACGCCGATGGCGATGGCGCGCTCGGCGACGAGGTCCGTGGCGTTGCGCGCGGACACGACGATCTCGTCGAGCTGGAGGTGGAGCGAGCGGAAGTTCTTGCCGTAGACGTTCCAGTGCGCCTGCTTGCCGACGAGGGAGAGGTCGACGAGGTCGACGAGCGCGCCTTGGAGGGCCTTCGCGGTGGTCTCGCGGTTCTCGTCGGAAAGGCTGGAGCGAACGGTGGACATCTCGGTACCTCGCATCGGGCTGGGCTCATCGGACTGGTGCTCTTGGCGTTGGCCCGCGACGTGAGCTTCGGGCGGTCGCACCGACCAGGGTAGCTTTCCCGCGCCCGCGGTGTGGGCGACTCGGCGCACCGGGCGGATGCGGGCCCCCGGCGCCCCACTGGCCGGACCCGCCTCAGAAAACGGCGGTGTGGAATCTCATCGCCCCCGGTCGCAATTTGTTCGGATAGTCGATAAACTAATGGACGTCGTGCCGACCCAACGGCTCGCGCGCTGTCGTACACACCCTCAACAGGCAGGAGCCTCGAATGCCTTACCGCCCGCCGCTGGTCGCCCGCGAGTTCTTCGTCGCCGACCCCCCGGAGCTTCCCCAGCGAGCCGTCGGCGAGCCGGGTCTGTCCGCCGTCACGAGCGCCGAGGTGGCCGAGACCGGCCCCGCCTCGATCCTGCTGAAGGCCACGACGAACGCGGGGGAGGAGCTGTACATCGGGCTCGCCGCGGTCGCCGAGGGCGTCGTGCGCACCCGCCTCTCCGCCGACCCCGCGGCCCGCCCCGACGCCGAGAAGATCATCGAGCTGGTCCACTCCGGCGCCTACGCCGAGGCGAGCATCGAAGTGGACGGGGACACCGTCGTCGTCGACGCCGGCGCCGTGCGCGCCGTCGCCACCCTCGCCACCTGGTCGCTCAAGTACACCGACGCGGCCGGCAGGACCCTCCTCGTCCAGAACCCCGGCGAGACCGACATCTCGGGCCGCATGCGCTCGCTCCCCTTCGGCCGGTCCCTCGTGGACGGCCAGCCGGTCGCCTACCACGAGTCGTTCACCCCCGGACCGGACGAGGCCTTCGCGGGCTTCGGCGAGCGGTTCGCGCCGCTGAACGCGCGTGGCCAGCGCCCGGTGATGTGGAACTTCGACGCGTTCGGCTCGGAGTCGATCCGCGCGTACAAGAACGTCCCGATCTTCGTCTCCGACCGCGGCTACGGCGTGCTCGTCAACTCCGGCGCGCCCGTCGAGTTCGACATGGCGCAGGCGACCCACTCGGCCGTCGAGTTCGTCGTGCCGGACGCGGTCATGGAGTACTTCGTGCTGGGCGGCGCCCCGGCCGAGGTCCTGGACCGGTTCAACGGCCTGACCTCGCGTCCCTCGCTGCCGCCGAAGTGGGCCTTCGGCACCTGGATCTCCTCGGGCTTCTTCGTGGACACCGCCGAGCGGGTCATGGAGCGCGCCAAGAAGATCCGCGAGCGCGGCATCCCCTGCGACGTGCTGCACCTGGACACGTTCTGGCAGCGCGAGCCGCACTGGTCGGACATGCAGTGGGACGACGAGAGCTTCCCCGACCCGCAGGGCATGCTCGCGGCGCTGGAGGAGCAGGGCTTCAAGGTCTGCCTCTGGATGAACTCGTACATCTCCGCCAAGTCCGCGGTGTTCGCCGAGGGCGACGAGCGCGGCTACTTCCTGAAGAACGCCAAGGGCGAGACCTATGTGGCCGACGTCTGGAACGGCTCGCACGAGGCCAGCGGCATCGTCGACTTCACGAACCCGGACGCGACCGCGTGGTGGAAGGAGCTGCTGCGCGGCCCGCTGCAGGCCGGTGCGGCGCTGTACAAGACCGACTTCGCCGAGGGCGTGCCCGCTGACGCGGTGGCGTTCAACGGCATGAGCGGCACCGAGCTGCACAACGTGTACACGCTCCTCTACAACGACGCGGTGGTCGAGGTGACCCGCGAGGTCAACGGCCACGAGCTGGTCTGGGCGCGTTCGTCGTTCCTGGGCGGGCAGCGCCACTCCGCGCAGTGGTCGGGCGACGTGCAGACCACGTGGAACGGCCTGGGCGGCACCATCCGCGGCGGCCTCTCGCACGGCCTCTCGGGCATCCCGTTCTGGTCGCACGACACCGGCGGCTTCAACGGCACGCCCACGAACGACCTGTACATCCGCTGGGCCCAGTTCGGCGCGCTCTCGCCGCTGCTGCGCTACCACGGCACGACGACCCGCGAGCTGTGGGAGTTCTCCGAGGAGGCCGAGCGCCTCGCGGTGGAGTCGCTGCAGCTGCGGTACTCGCTGATGCCGTACATCTACTCCGCGGCGGTGCACGCCTCGCGGACCGGCGAGCCGGTCCTGCGCGCGCTCAATGTGGACGACCCGGGCGACCCGGTGGCGTGGAACGCCGACCAGGAGTACCGCTTCGGCAAGGACCTCCTCGTCGCGCCGGTGAACGACCCGTCGGGCGAGCGCAAGGTCTACCTGCCCGAGGGCCGGTGGATCGACTTCTGGACCAAGGCGGTCCACGAGGGCGGGCGCTACATCGACACCAAGCACGGCCTGGAGACCTTCCCGGTGTTCGTGCGCTACGGCGCGATCCTCCCGCGCGTCGCGCCGGGCGCGACCATCGGCGACGGCGCGTTCGAGGGCATCACCCTCGAAGTCTGGGGCACTCCGGACCGCGGGATCGTGATCAGCGACGTCGACGGCGACACGACCGTGGACGTCGTTCAGAAGCAGAGCGAAACAGTTTCAGAAACTGTTGTGACCCTGGTGTCGACAGGCCCGGCGGATATCGCTAATGTGAGCGTCGTAGATGTTGCGGGCAAGCCCGCGAACGTGGAGCTGGAGCGTAACTAGATGACCTTGGTGGCCGGAGTCGACTCATCGACGCAGTCGACGAAAGTGTTGTTGGTCGAAGCCGAGACCGGCGAGATCGTCGACTCCGGTCGCGCCTCCCACCCGGACGGGACCGAGTGCCCGCCCGAAGCGTGGTGGGAGGCGCTCCAGGAGGCCGGCAAAGGCCTGCTGGACCGCGCTGAGGCCGTGGCCGTCGCCGGGCAGCAGCACGGCATGGTCGCGCTCGACGCGGACGACCAGGTCGTGCGGCCCGCGCTGCTGTGGAACGACACCCGCTCGGCCCCGCAGGCCGAGCGGCTGACCGCCGAGCACGGCGGCCCCGAAGCCTGGGCCGCCGACACCGGCCTGGTCCTCGCGGCGTCCTTCACCGCCACGAAACTCGCCTGGCTCGCCGAGAACGAGCCCGAAAACGCGGCGAAAACTGTTTCGGTGATGCTCCCGCACGACTGGCTCACCATGAAGCTCCGCGGCGTCACCGCCGCCGAGGCGACGACCGACCGCTCGGACGCCTCCGGCACCGGCTACTGGTCGCCCGCCACGGGCGGCTACGTGCGCGACCGGCTCGTCCAGGCCTTCGGCCGCGACCTCGCGCTCCCGCGCGTCGCCGCCCCGAACGAGATCGTCGGCCGCACCGCCTCCGGCGCGGCGGTCGCGCCCGGCACCGGCGACAACGCCGGCGCCGCGCTCGGCCTCGGCCTCGGGCCCGGCGACGTGGCCGTCTCGCTCGGCACCTCGGGCACCGTCTTCGGCGTCTCCGACGTCCCCGCCGCCGACGCCTCCGGGCTCGTGGCCGGGTTCGCCGACGCCACCGGCCGGTTCCTGCCGCTCGTGTGCACCCTCAACGCCGCCCGCGTCCTCGACACCTTCCGGTCCCTCCTCGGCGTCGACCACGCCGAGTTCGACCGGCTCGCGCTCGCCGCCGAGCCCGGCTCCGGAGGCCTCACCCTCCTGCCGTACCTCGACGGCGAACGGACCCCCAAGCGCCCGGGCGCCACCGGGGTCCTCGCCGGGCTCACGACCGGCGCGACCCGCGAAGACCTCGCCCGCGCCGCCGTCGAAGGCATGCTCTCGGCCCAGGCCGACGGGCTCGCCGCCATGGCCGCCCAAGGACTCACGGCGAAGCGCGTCCTCCTCATCGGCGGCGCGTCCGCCTCCGAGGCCGTGCGCCGCATCGCCCCGAGCGTCTTCGGCGTCGACGTCGAAGTGCCCCCGTCGGCCGAATACGTGGCCCTCGGCGCCGCCAAGCAGGCAGCATGGGCGTTGACGGGCGCCAAGACCCCGCCACAGTGGAAGACAGGCGACACCGCGCGGCTCACCGGCACGGCCGCCGCCAATGTGTCAGAGCAGTACGCGACGCTCCGGGACGAGACCTCGTCCTGGGCCGCACACCAATGAGAAAAGGACAGATCATGACCGACAAGTACGCACCGGTGCCCGAGGACAAGTTCTCCTTCGGCATCTGGACGGTCGGCTGGGCGGCTCAGGACGTCTTCGGCTCGGCCACCCGCGAGGCCATGAGCGCCGACCGCGCCGTGCGCAAGCTCGCCGAGATCGGCGCCTACGGCGTCAACTTCCACGACAACGACGTGTTCGACTTCGACGCCTCCGAAGCCGAGCGCGACGCCAAGGTCGGCGCGTTCCGCAAGGCCCTCGACGAGACCGGCCTCAAGGTCACCACCGCGACCACCAACCTCTTCAGCCACCCGATCTTCAAAGACGGCGGCTTCACCCACAACGACCGCGACGTGCGCCGCTTCGCCATCTCGAAGGTCATGCGCAACATCGACCTCGCCGCCGAGCTCGGCGCCGAGATCTACGTCGCGTGGGGCGGCCGCGAAGGCGCCGAGTACGGCGGCTCCAAGGACATCCAGTCCGCGCTGTCCCGCATGAAGGAAGCCTTCGACACCCTCGGCGCCTACGTCACCGAGCAGGGCTACGACCTCCGCTTCGCCATCGAGCCGAAGCCGAACGAGCCCCGCGGCAACATCCTGCTGCCGACCATCGGCCACGCCCTCGCGTTCATCAACGAGCTCGAGCAGCCCGAGCTGACCGGCCTCAACCCCGAGATCGGGCACGAGGAGATGGCGGGCCTCGACTACGCCGCCGGCATCCGCCAGGCCATGTGGCACGGCAAGCTCTACCACATCGACCTCAACGGCCAGACCGGTCCGCGCTTCGACCAGGACCTGCGCTTCGGCGCCGGCAACGTCGGCGGGGCGTTCTGGACCGTCGACGCGGTCGAAGAGGGCATCGCCAAGGGCCAGTACAACGGCCCCGTGCACTTCGACTTCAAGCCCCCGCGCACCGAGGACGACAACGGCGTGTGGGTCTCGGCCGCCGCCTGCATGCGCAACTACAAGATCCTGCAGGAGAAGGTCCGCGCCTTCCGCGCCGACCCCGAGGTCCAGCAGGCCCTCACGGACGCGCGCGTCGACCAGCTCGCGACCCCCACCTTGGCTGAAGGCGAGACCTGGGCCGACCTGAAGGACGTCAAGGTCGACGTCGACGGCCTCGCCGCCAAGGGCATGGCCTTCGAGCGCCTCGACCAGCTCGCCCTCGAGCACCTCTACGGTGTTCGTTAGGACGCAAGGAAAATGCGATCGGGCCCGGAGCTTCCGCTCCGGGCCCGATCGCTACCCCACACCCATCAATTGGATTCGACTCGCCGTGCGGCGCGTCAACCCTCACGAGGGTATTTACCCATGCACAGAACAGAAGGGGCGGGGGCTCTGCGTTCCACGCGAGAACCATTAGAGGTTCATTGGAACCTCAGCGCCACTCGCCCGTCGTCGGGTCGTACACCGCGGGCGCGTCCGCCTGCGGCGAGCGGGAAGCCTGCGGGGGGCTAGCGCTCCACGGGCGCCGTCGGCGCGGGCGGGTGCTCCGGCTCGGCCAGGACCTTCTGCCAGATGCCCACGCCCACCCACGAACCGTGCTTGAACCCGGCGTCCCGGATGCTGCCCAGCAGCTCGAAACCGAACCGGGTGTGCAGTGCCTCGGAGCCGGGGTTGGGCTGCGAGATCTGGGCCATCACACTGCGGAAGCCCTGCTGCTCAAGGCGTTTCAGCAGTTCGCCGTACAGGAGCGAGCCGATGCCCAGGCCCTGGTGGTCCGGGGAGACGTACACCGTCGACTCCGCCGTCCACGCGTACGCCTGCTTCGGCCGCCACGGGCTCGCGTACGCCAGCCCCGCCACGGCCCCGCCGACCTCCGCCACGAGGTACGGGAAGCGGTCCGCGTTCGCCGTGAACTGCTCCGCCCACTCCTCGGGCTCGTACGGCTCCGTGCGGAAGTTGCTCGTCGACTCGGCGATGTAGTGGTTGAGGATCGCGCTGGCCGCAGGCGCGTCCCCGACCTGCGCGAAGCGCACGGCCACGGCGTCACTGGTGCTCATGACAGCAAAGACTATCCAGTGGCGGGCTCGGTACCGGGCCGCGATCCCGTCAGGCGGTCGATGCCACAAGGGCACTCGCCACGGCGTCTTCACCGCGCCGGCGTCACCAGACCGTGCTCGGCCGCCACATGCAGCCGGACGGACGCAGGCCGCCCGTCGCCCGGAAGTCCTCCACCGCCCGCGCCAGCGTGCTCAGCGCGATGTGCGCGTCCGGCGGGAACGTGCTCTCCGTCGCCATGTCCCGGTACAGCCGCAGGTGAGGGGCTTGCGGCTCGTTCGAGAAGGTGACCCAGGCGCCGGGACCGTAGTCCTCGCCGCCCGGCCCGTAGTAGGCCAGCGCCCCGACCTCCGCGGCCTTGTCCGCGATGATCTTGAGGCCGTGGTCGGGCCGGCCGCCGGGCGCGTAGCCGGGCCGGTCGCGCACGAGCGCGGTCGCGACCTGGAGCAGGTCCGCGGCGACGATCGTGGCCACCGCGGCGGCGACGCCGTCGGGATCCTGGGCGAGGAGCACCTGGGCCCCGTTGTCGCGGGTCTCGAGCCGGAACTCGACGCAGTATCCGGCGATGTGCGCGCCCGCGGGGCCAGGACTCATGGGGGGCTCTCCTTCCGGGTCGCGGGACTCGGCAGTGCGGGACTGGGAATCGTGGTGGTAATCGAGACTGATCGCCATGGCGGACACCGCACCTCACAATCGGGGTTTTGTGAACGACAGTACGTGCGCGATCGGGTCGTATGTTCGATCAGTCGGGAACTTGACAGAAAAGCACTGATAAAGCCCTGATATGCCGTGACAACCTGTTCATGCAAGTAGCAGATTCCACTGGGGAGTCGCCGCGGATCGGACCGGCGCCCCGCGAACCCGCACGGCGCGGCAAGCGGACCGCATGCGAGTGGAACTGCTGGGGCCGTTGCGAGTCCTCGACGAGCACGGGATCGAGGTCGCCGTGCCCGCCGGACGCCGGCGCGCTCTCCTCGCCCTCGACGCCGCCGTCGTCCCGGCCGCCGCCCTCACCGCTGCGTTCTCCGCCCGAGACAACTGAAAGGGCCGCCTCCGCGATGCGGAGACGGCCCTTCTCACCAGGGGGAGCTTTCCATCAGCCCTTGATCGCGCCGGTGATGACGGCCTTGGTGAAGTGCTTCTGGATGAACGGGTACATGATCACGATCGGGATGATCGTGCAGACGACCACGGCCATCTTCAGCGCCGAGTCCGGGGCGGCGGACTGGTACTGGCTCACGTTCGCCGCCGCGCCGGGCAGGCCCTGCGTCGACATGAGCATGCGCTGCAGCACGACCTGGATCGGCTGCGTGTCCAGGCCCGGGATGTACAGCACGGCCGAGAAGTAGATGTTCCAGTAGCCGACCGCGTAGAACAGCGCGATGACCGCGAGGATCGCCTTCGACATCGGCAGCACGATCTTGAACAGGGTGCGGAACTCGCCCGCGCCGTCCATGCGCGCCGCGTCCAGCAGCTCGGTCGGCACGCTGTTCATGAAGAACGAGCGCAGCACGATCAGGTTGAAGGCGCTCAACGCCATCGGCAGGATGATCGACAGGTAGTTGTCGAACAGGCCCAGCTTCTGCACGACCAGGAAGCTCGGGTACAGGCCCGGCGCGAACAGGAACGTGAAGAGCACGAGCATGAGCAGCGGCCGGTGCAGGAGCGAGCCGGGCCGCGAGAGCCCGTACGCCGCACCGATGGTGAGGACCATGCTGAGCGCGGTGCCGCCGACCGTGAGGCCGATCGTCAGGATCAGCGACTTGGTGAGCGCACCGCCGTCGAAGATCTCCTGGTAGGCCGCGAGGCTCACGTCGGTGGGGATGAGCAGCAGGTTGCCGCCGGCGGCCGTCAGCGACTGCTCGCTGGCGAAGCTGGTGGCCACGACCGCCCAGATCGGCAGGACGATGGCCGCGCCGTAGCAGATCAGGAAGAGCGCCTTGACGAGCTTCCCGAGCAGCGACGGCTCCTCGTCCCAGACGGGGCGCGTGTTCTTCCGGGCGCTGCGGGGCTTGATCTTGGTGTCGATGGCGGTCATGACTTCTGGTAGATCCCTTGCTCTCCGAGGCGGTGCGCGACGTTGTTGGCGACGAGGACGAGGATCAGTCCGATCACGCCCTTGAACAGGCCGGCCGCGGTGCCGAAGGACGGGCCCTCGGTGCCGATGACGCTGCGGTAGTAGATGAAGGTGTCGAGCACTTCGGTGGTCTGGTAGCCGATCGCGTCGCGCTGGAGCTGGTACTGCTCGAAGCCGACGGTGAGGATCCCGCCGATGTGGAGGATCAGCAGCAGCACGATCACCGGCCGGATGCCCGGCAGCGTGATGTGCCACATCCGCCGCCAGCGGCTCGCGCCGTCGACGGCCGCCGCCTCGTACAGGCTCGGGTTGATCGACGCCAGGGCGGCCAGGAAGATGATCATGCCCCAGCCGGCGTCCTTCCAGGCCCACTGCAGCCAGGCCAGGAAGAGGAACGTGTCCGGGTTCGACGTGAAGGAGAGCCGGTCGCCGCCGAGGCCGAGCAGCCAGTTGGAGACCAGGCCGTCCGAGCCGAGCGTCTGCACGAAGACCGTGACGACGAGGACCCACGAGAAGAAGTACGGCAGGTACACGATCGACTGGAAGACGCTGCGCACCTTGGTGGAGACCACGCTGTGCATGACCAGCGCGAGGATGATCGACAGCGGGAAGAGGAACAGCAGGTTCGCGAACGAGTACTTCAGCGTGTTCAGCAGCGCCGGCGTGAAGTACGGGTTGGCGAAGAGCCGCTCGAACCAGGCGAAGCCCACCAGGGGGTTGTCCCAGAACGCGCGGTGGGGGCTGTAGTCCATGAACGCGATGATGTTCCAGGCCGAGGGCCAGTAGAAGAACACCGCGAGCTGGGCCATCGCGGGGAGCGTCATGAGCAGGAGCGGCCAGTCGGACCGGAACCGCTGGGCCACGGTCCGCTTGCGCCGGACAATGACGCGGCGTTCCTGCCCCGGGGAGGCCGGGGGCGCTGAAGTCTGGAGAGCTGCCATCGCTTGTGTGAAATCCAGTCGGTGAGTGCCTGTGCGGACGGGAATGGCCGGACCGCGACCAGTGCGGTCGCGGCCCGGCCGGGCGTCTAGCCGTGCAGCTTGTCGTAAGCGGCGGTGTAGTGCTCGCGGGCGGCCTCGCCGCCGTTGTCGAGGAACGTCTGGACCATGTCCGGGATCGTCGACAGTTCGGCGCGGCCGTACGCGATGTCGTTCTGCTGGTCGTTGAGGACCTGGGCGGCGCTCTTGAAGTCCGCCGGGCCCTCGACGCGCATGCCTTCGAAGATGTTGACTTCGGCGAAGTCCTTCAAAGCGGCGTTGTACTCGAAGCGGGCCTGGACCATGTCGGGCGTGCCGGTGATGAACTGCTGCACGTGGCCCGAGATCGTCTTGTGGTTGACGGGGGCCTGGACGACCTTGGCGCCGGACGCGGTGTAGACCGGGACGCCGTCGGGGCCGTAGTTGAAGTCCGTGCCTTCGACGCCGTAGTTGAGCAGCTCGTACTCGGTGGTGCCGAACGGGGCCGACGCGAAGTTGCAGAAGTCGAGGAACTCCTCGACCTGCTCCTTCGAGAGGTCCTTGCGGAGGAACGTCCAACTGTCCACGCTCTGGTTGACGTAGACCAGCGGCTCGCGGCCCTTGGCGGAGAGCGCGCCGAGCGGCGCGATGCTGCCCGTGAGGCCCTCGGCGGCGGCCTGGTCCACGAACCCCTGCCACCAGGAGATGCCGTCGAGCTGGAACAGGATCGTTCCGGCCTTGTGCAGGGCCTGGCCGTCGAGGGTGCCCGACGGGATGTCCGGGTGCACGAGCTTCTCGTCCCAGACGGTGCGGCGGAACTCGAGCCACTCGGTGTACTCGGGGCGCTCGCAGTTGTGGACGAGCTTGCCGTCGATGTACGCCCATCCGTCGGCCGACGCGAGGCCGAACCAGGACGGGGTGAGGTAGTCGAGGCCGCCGAAGGCCCAGCGCCCGCCGGCGTCGTCGGACCAGGCGCGGGCGACCTCGAGCAGTTCCTCCACGGTGGTCGGCATGGCGAGGCCGTCGGCCTCGAGCAGGTCGGTGCGGGCGAACACGGCGTTGCCGGGGCCGCCGGAGAACGAGCCGGGGATGCCGAAGACGCGGGCGGAGTCGGGGTCCTTGGGGTCGGTCGACCAGACCGACTGGCCCCAGGAGGCGGTCGGGAGACCCGCGAGGAGCGGCCAGCGCTCGGAGATGTCGCCCTTGACGATGTCGGTCAGGTCGTAGAAGGTGTTGACCACCGTCTCCTGGAAGTTCGGGTTCGAGCCGGTCATCCACGAGAAGAACATGATGCCGTCGCCGAACTCGTTGGCGTTGAGCCACTGCACGGAGGTCTCGGCGTAGGTCATGCCGTCGGCCTGGCGCAGGTTGACCTGGGTGCCGCCGCAGGCTTCGGTGATGGCCGCGAAGTACGGTTCGCTGGGCGAGGGCGCCTCGCCCCACATCGGGACGGTGATCTCGAAGGTCCCGCTGTTCGAGGGCACGTTCTCGATGGCGGGGACGGGCTCGGGGTAGGTGGTGAAACCTGAGGGGTGGTTCGGCGGCTCGCCGATGAGGTCGGGTTCGACCGGCAGCGGCCATTCCTTGTACTCGGGGAGGAAGTCGAAGCCGGAGGTCTCCTGGGAGCTGCCGGAACCGGTCTCGATGTCGCTGCACGCGGCGATGACGGGAAGGCCCGCTGCACCGGCGATCCCGAGGCCCGCCGCCTTGAACAGGGAGCGGCGCCGGAAGATCGACCCGTCTGAGGGAGTAGCCACGATGCTGTCCTTTCGGTCGTACTGCACTGTGAGGGTCTTATGGGGGGTCTGGCCGATAATTAGTTCGGCTATTCGATAAACTAAAGTAGCGCAGGGGTGACACCTGGCACAAGCCGGGGGTCAGGCGAAACGGACGCGGATTGATCACGATTCGGGAACGGCCCTTGTGGTGAATCGCTTCGCTGCGCAACCGTCAGGGACCGGCCGACGACCCCTTGTCGCGATCCACGACAATTCCAGACGGGCGACTCACAAGCGTCGCCGAAGGGGTCCGGCACACGCACAGGAGGAACACATGGCGATGCGCATAGCGTCGAAGTCGGCCGGGACCGTCGGCGAGGAGGCGCAGGGAAGGGCCAAGCGCGCCGACTTCACCGACGTGCGGGCCAACAACCTCGGCTTCGTGCTGCGCCAGGTCCGCGCCGAAGGGCGTTGCTCCCGTGCGGATCTCGCTGCGAAGACCGGGCTCAACAAGGCCACCGTCTCCTCACTCGTGGCCGAGCTCATCGAGCGCCGCGTCCTGCGCGAGTCCGGTTCGGTCATCGGCAACATCGGCCGCCCCGCGGTCCTCCTCAGCGTCGACACCGGCTACTACGCCTCGCTCGGCGTCGAGGTCAATGTGGACTACATGACGCTCGTCGCCGTCGACCTCGCCGGCAACCGCCTCCTCTCGTGGCGCCGCGCCCACGACGGCGCCGGGTCGACCTCCGGCCGCTCCGTCTCCGCCCTCGCGGGCCTCGCCAAGCGCGCCGTCGACAAGATGGACGCCGAAGGCCGCCAGATCCTCGGCCTCGCCGTCGCCGTCCCGGGCATGATCGACAACGCCGGCGTCGTCCAGCGCGCCCCCATGCTCGGCTGGGAGGAGTTCGACCTCACCGGCCGCCTGCGCCAGGCCATGCGCGACCCCAAGTACGCCGTGACCGCCGACAACGACGCCAACCTCGGCGCCGTCGCCGAGCAGCGCTTCGGCTCCTGGGCCGGAGTGTCCAACATGATCTACCTGACCGGTGAGATCGGACTCGGCGCCGGCCTCATCGTCGACGGCGAACTGCGCCGCGGCGCAACGGGATTCGCCGGCGAGATCGGCAACCTCCTCATCGACGTGGACGGCCGCGTCGGCCGCGTCGAGGACATGGCCGGCATCAGCGCCGTCCTCAAGGCACTGTCCGAATCGGACGACATCGCGGGCGCCGAAGTCGAGGCCGAGGTCGAGGACGTGGTCACCCGCGCCCGCGCCGAGGAGCCCCGCGTGCTCGAGGCCCTGGACCGCATCGGCCGCTCGCTCGGTGCGGGCATCGCGCTGGCCGTCGACCTGCTCAACCCCGAGGCCGTCGTCCTCGGCGGCCACTACCACGCGCTGAGCCCCTGGATCGGCCCGGCGGCCGAGCGCGAGCTCGCCGCGCGCACGCACGCCTCGGGCGCGGGGGGCACCGAGATCGTCGTCTCGACCCTCGGCCACGAGGCGCCCGCTTTGGGAGCGGCCACGGGCATCCTGAACGACATCGACGCAGGGAAGATGCCCACGCCCCTGGGTTCATAAGTGCAGTGCTCATGACCGCTGAGCTCACAGCCTCTGTTTCACGATTGTTACCGCGTCTGTTCCCGCAGGTCAAAGGCTTGCGGAACGGTCGAAACCCGTCAATTGCGTACGTTGTCGCCCTCCACCTGCCTTGACTTGCGTCACTGCCACGGTGTAGAAATCTTGCATCCTCAATCGAAGCGCTTCGACAAGACAATTTCCAGTTTCCGATCACGGACGTAATGCCCTGATCATCGAAGCGCTTCGACGGACCCTCACACGACAGCGACGTCCAAGCAAGGAAGTCCACCCATGAGCGACATCGAACCGCGTCCCGCCTTCCGCGACCCGAACGTGCCCCGCGCCGAGCGCGTCGCCGATCTCCTCTCCCGGCTCACCCTCGACGAGAAGATCGGCCTCCTGCACCAGTACCACCGTCCGGTCGAGCGACTCGGCATGGGCCCCTTCAAGACCGGCACCGAGGCCCTGCATGGCCTCGCGTGGCTCGGCGAGGCCACGGTCTTCCCGCAGGTGGTCGCTCTGGGCGCGACCTGGAACCCCGAGCTCGTGGAGCAGGTGGGCGCGGCCGTCGCCGACGAGGTGCTGGCCTTCAACCACAACGACCCGGTCAAGGTCGGGCGCAACGTCTGGGCCCCCACCGTCAACCCGCTGCGCGACCCCCGCTGGGGCCGCAACGAGGAGGGCTACTCCGAGGACGCCGGCATGACCGGCCTCATGGGCGCCGCCTACGCGCGGGGCCTTAAGGGCGACAACGGCTCCGTGTGGAAGACCGCGCCCACTGTCAAGCACTTCCTGGCGTACGGCAATGAGGCCGACCGCTGCATCACCTCTTCCAACATGCCGCCGCGCGTCCTCCGCGAATACGAGTTCGCCGCCCACCGCCCGGCACTGGCGAGCGGCGACGCGGTCGCGGTCATGCTCTCGTACAACCTCGTCAACGGCCGCCCCGCGCACGTGACGCCCCTGGTCAACGACGAGCTGCGCACCTGGACCGACGACGAGGTCTACATCGTCTCGGACGCCTACGCGCCCAACAACCTCGCGATCCTCCAGGGCTACTTCGAGGACCTCCCGACCGCCTACGCGGCCGCTGTGAAGGCCGGCCTCGACTCCTTCACCCAGGACGACGAGAACTCCCGCGACGTGCTGGTCCACGTCGAGACCGCCCTCGAGCGCGGCCTCCTCGACGAGGACGACATCGACACCGCTGTGCGCCGCAACCTCCACGTGCGCTTCGGTCTCGGCGAGTTCGACCCCGAAGACCCGTACGCGCACATCGGCGACGAGGTCGTCAACTCGCCCGAGCACCAGGCGCTCGCCCGCGAGGCCGCGACGCAGTCGATCACGCTCCTCAAGAACGACGGCATCCTGCCGCTCAGCGCTTCCGGCAAGAACGCCCCCAAGAAGATCGCCGTCATCGGCCCGCTCGCGGACACGCAGATGCAGGACTGGTACTCCGGCACCCTCCCGTACGCCGTCACCGCCCGCCAGGCCCTCGGCGAGCGCGCCGAGGTCGTCTACAGCGAGGCCGTCGACCGGATCCGCCTGCGCCACAAGACCGGCTACGTGACCGCGGTCGAGGACGGCAAGGCCCTCGAGATCACCGACGCCACCGGCGCGGCCGCCCAGTTCGACCTGTTCGACTGGGGCGGCTGGTCCTACACCGCCCGCAACGTCGTCACCGGGAAGTACGTGGACGGCCGCCTCGACGGCACCGTGGGCGCCGACTCGGTCGGCCCGCACGAGTTCGACGTGCACGAGACTTTCCGGATCGTGGAGATCGAAGGCGGCAAGGTCGCGATCCAGCAGATCCACGTCCTCGAAGGGGCCGAATCCGCCCGTTGGTTCGCCATCGCGGACGGCCGCCTCGTCATGAGCGACGACCGGACCGAAGCCGCCGAGTTCGACTTCGAGTTCGTCGCCAAGGGCGCCGAGCGGGCCGCCGAGCTCGCCCGCGACGCCGACGTCGTGATCGCCGTCCTCGGCGACCACCCGCTCGTCAACGGCCGCGAGACCGAGGACCGCACCGATCTGCGCCTCCCCGCCGCGCAGGAATGGCTCCTGCGAGATCTCCACGCGGCCAACCCGAATACGATCCTCGTCATGTCCTCCTCCTACCCCTTCGCCGCGAACTGGGCCGCCAAGCACCTCCCGGCCGTGGTGTGGTCGGGCCACGGCGGCCAGGAATGGGGCAACGCGCTCGCGGACGTCCTCTACGGCGACCGCGACCCCGAGGGCCGCCTCCCGCAGACCTGGTACACGGACGCCGCCGAGCTCCCCGCGATGCTCGACTACGACATCGTGGCCTCCGACGCGACCTACCTCTACTACCTCGGCCAGCCGCTCTACCCGTTCGGCCACGGCCTGTCCTATGCGGAGTTCAAGTACGCGAACCTGCAGGCCGACAAGGAGCACGCCGGGCCGGGCGACGAGTTCACCGTCACCGTCGACGTCACCAACGCCAGTGACCGCGAGGGCGTCGAGGTCGTGCAGCTCTACACCCACCAGTGCGGTTCGCGCGTGAAGCAGCCGCTGCGCCAGCTCCGCCGCTTCGCGAAGGTCCGCCTCGCCGCCGGCGAGACCCGCACCGTGACCTTCACCGTGCCCGTGGACGAACTCGCCCACTGGGACAACGTGACCGGCCGGATGATCATCGAGAAGTCCCGCCAGCGCCTCATGGTCGGCCGCTCCGCCACTGACATCGTCCTCTCCGCCTCGGTGCGCGTCGACGGCACCACGGTCGGTCCCCGCGACCTCTCCAAGCCCTTGGCCGCCACCGCGAACGACCTCTACGAGGGCGTCCTGTGGCGCGACGAGAACCGCACCAGCGGCGACGTGATCGCCGCCGAGGAGGCGGGCGGCTGGATCATGCTGGGCGACTGCGACTTCGCGGACGGGTACGCCACCGTCACCGCCCGCGTGGCCGGCCAGGCCGCGCAACTGCAACTGCGCGTGGACGACCCGCTCGACGGCGACGTGCTCGCCAAGATCGACACCCCGGCCACCGACGGCGTGTACGACTACACGGACGTCACGGTCGAGGTCAGCCGCATCGAAGGCGTCAAGGACCTGTACGTGGCCTTCGAGTCCGGGCCCGTGCGCCTGGCCTCCCTGACCTTCGCCAAGGAGTCGTAGTGGCCGGTCGAGGCGTCACGATCGCCGATGTAGCGGCCCGCGCCGGCGTCGCCGCCAGCACCGTCTCGTATGTGCTGAGCGGGAAGCGGTCGATCTCCCCGGAGACGGCCGACCGCGTCATGGCGGCCGTGGCCGACCTCGGCTACCACCCGCACGCCGGGGCGCGCGCGCTCGCCTCCCGGCGGGCGGGGGTCGTCGCGATGATGCTCCCGCTGCGCGACGGCATGCACCTGCCGGTGCTCATGCAGTTCGCCTCGGGCGCGGTCACCGAGGCCCGCCGCCACGACCAGGACGTGCTGCTCATGACCGCGGACGAAGGCCCGGCCGGTCTCGCCCGGGTCGCCGCCTCGGCCATAGTGGACGGACTCATCCTCATGGACGTGGAGGTCCGCGACCCGCGCGTGGAGGCCTTGCGCCGCTTGGGACTCCCGAGCGTCCTCATCGGCTTCCCGGCGGACGCCGAAGGCCTCACCTGCGTCGACCTCGACTTCGAGGCGGCCGGGCGGGTGTGCGCGCAGTACCTCGTGGAGCGCGGGTGCGGCGACATCGCCCTGCTCGGCGCCTCCGAGGCGGTCTACGCGCGCCGCACCGGCTTCGCCGAGCGCGTGCGCGAGGGCTTCCTGAGCCGCAACGCCGCGCGCGCCGAGGTCTGGCCGTGCCCGGACGACGCGGCCTCCGTGCAGCGCACCGTGAAGGAGCTCCTGACCTCCAAACCGGAGCTCACCGGCCTCGCCGTCCACAACGAGCCGGCCGTCGGGCACGTCATGCACGCGCTTGCGGACGCGGGCCGGCGCGTGGGGGAGGACTTCCACGTGGTCGTCATCGGCCCCGACGAGGTCGCCGAGCGCACCCACCCGCAGCTCCCGTCGGTGCTCGTCCCGGCTGAGACCCTCGCCGAGACCGCCGTGCGCCACCTGATGCGCAAGCTCGACGGCATCGACGTCCCGGACTCGACGCTCATCGAACCGCAGCTGACGCTGCGCTGACGCATACGCAGAACGGCGGCCCCAAGGGAGATGAAACCCTGGGGCCGCCGCTTTCTATTCTCTTATAAGGAGAGAGAAAGGTCTGTTCGCGCTAGCCGACGTCCACGCCCTGGTCTTGGAGCCAGGCGAGGGAGTCGACCTTCTCGTCGTCGATCAGCACCTCGAAGTGCAGGTGCGGACCGGTCACGTTGCCGGTGGAGCCGGTGAGGATGATCGTGTCGCCCTTCGACACCTCGTCACCCACCTCGACGAGCACTTCGGAGGCGTGCGCGTAGCGCGTCTGCACGCCGTCGCCGTGGTCGACGTAGACCACGTTCCCGTAGCCGCCCTCCTCGTAGCCGACATAGGTCACGGTGCCGTCGCCGACGACCGAGATCGGGTCGCCCTCGAAGCTGCCGAAGTCGGTGCCGCCGTGCAGGCGGCCGTCGCGCATCCCGAAGAACGAGGTGATCGGGGCGTCCGTGGGAGCCATCCACGGGTTCGCCGCCTCGGCGGCCTCGGCCGCGGCGCGCTCCGCCTCCTCAGCCGCCTGCTTGGCGGCCTCCTCGGCGGCGGCCTGCTTGGCGGCCTCCTCAGCGGCCTCCTTCGCGGCCTGCTCGTCGGCGACGCGCTTCGCCTCGGCGGCGGCGGCCGCCTCGGCCTGGTCGCGCGCGGCCTTCTCGGCGGCCCACTCGGTCTCCATCCCGGCCAGGACGGTGTCGACCTGCCACTCGGACTGGACGACCGTGTCGTTCTGCTGGTCCTGCGCCTCGGCGGCCTGCGCCGCGGCGTTGTGCCCGGAGAGGGCGGCGAGTCCGGAGCCCACGATGATCGCGGCGGCGAGCCCGCCGTTCACGAAGCGCCAACTGTGACGTTCGCGACGGATGCGGCGGCTCCGGATCACGGCCTTGAGCCGGCGGCTGGTCATTTCTCTGCCAGCGGATTCGCTGGTGTCGTCATGTTTGCCCATAGCGCGGGGAAACGTAACAGACCCGAATTGGACAACAAGCCCACGACCAGGTGATACAACGCTGAAACTGGTCCTCTTGCGGCAGAGGTCGGCACCCCGGGGCGGCCGCGCCTCCACCGAACGGAGGAGCTCGACCACGGAGTGTGAACGTGCGGCTCCTCATGGTGGCACCGGTTATATCGACATGACCGTGACGTACGACGCCGCCTAAACTTGGAAAGTCTGCGGCAAGACGCTCATACGGTCTTGCCCGCCATCGCCCGGTCGCCGTCCATTCGGCCGCCATCGCCTGAAGGAGTCCCCACATGATCACTGCCACCGGTCTCGAGCTGCGCGCCGGGTCGCGCATCCTCCTGTCCGGGGCCGATCTGCGGATCCAGCCCGGCGACAGGATCGGCCTCGTCGGACGCAACGGCGCCGGCAAGACCACCACCATGAACGTGCTCGCCGGGCTCACCCAGCCCTACGCGGGCAAGATCGAGAACAACGGCCCCTTCGGGTACCTCCCGCAGGACCCGCGCTTCGCCGACCTCTCGCAGACCGCCTCCAACCGCGTGCTCTCCGCCCGCGGCCTCGACCAGCTCATCGCCGACCTCGCCAAGACCGAGGCCGCCCTCGCCGAGGTCGCCGACGACGCCAAGCGCGACAAGCTCGTCAACCGCTACTCCCGCCTCGAAGAGCAGTTCTCCGCCCGCGGCGGCTACCAGGCCGAGTCCGAGGCCGCCCGCATCTGCTCCAAGCTCGGCCTCGAGGACCGCATCCTCGCCCAGCCGCTCGAGACCCTCTCCGGCGGCCAGCGCCGCCGCGTCGAGCTCGCCCGCATCCTCTTCTCCGACGACGGCGACGGCATCCTCCTGCTCGACGAGCCCACCAACCACCTCGACGCCGACTCCATCAACTGGCTCCGCGGCTTCCTCGCCGGGCACAAGGGCGGCCTCGTCCTCATCACCCACGACGTGGAACTGCTCGACGAGGTCGTCAACACGGTGTGGTTCCTCGACCCCACCCGCTCCGTCATCGACGCCTACAACCTCGGCTGGAAGGCCTACCAGCGCCAGCGCGCCGAGGACGCCGAGCGCCGCCGCCGCGAGCGCGCCAACGCAGAGAAGAAGGCCGCGACCCTCACCAAGCAGGCCGCGAAGCTCGGCGCCAAGGCCACCAAGGCCAAGGCCGCCAAGGGCATGATCCGCCGCGCCGAGGAGATGCTCGACAACCTCGAAGAGGACCTGCTGCAGGAGAAGGTCGCCGACGTGCGCCTGCCGCAGCCGGCCCCGTGCGGCAAGGTCCCGCTCACCGCCTCGGGCCTCTCGAAGTCGTACGGCTCGCTCGAGATCTTCACCGGCGTCGACCTCGCCATCGACCGCGGCTCCCGCGTGGTCATCCTCGGCCTCAACGGCGCGGGCAAGACCACGCTGCTGCGGATGCTCGCCGGGACCCTCGAGCCCGACACCGGCCAGGTCGAGCCCGGCTACGGCCTGCGCATCGGCTACTTCGCGCAGGAGCACGACACGCTCGACCACACCGGCACGGTGCTCGAGCAGATGCAGTCGGCCGCCTCCGACTCCGGCGCGGACCTCCCGGACGCGGACCTGCGGAAGATCCTGGGCGCGTTCCTGTTCCCCGGGGACGACGTGCACAAGCCCGTGCACGTGCTCTCCGGCGGCGAGAAGACGCGGCTGGCGCTGGCGAGCCTGGTGTGCTCGGGCGCGAACGTGCTGCTGCTCGACGAGCCCACGAACAACCTCGACCCGGCGAGCCGCCAGCAGGTGCTCGACGCGGTCGACGGCTTCACCGGCGCGATCGTGATGGTGACGCACGACCCGGGCGCGGTCGAGGCGCTGCGCCCCGAGCGCGCGATCCTCCTGCCCGACGGCGACGAGGACCTGTGGTCGGACGACCTGATGGAACTGGTCGAGCTGGCGTAGCCGCGCCGCGCTGGCGACCGGCGGCGGCTGCACGGCCGCACTTTCGGGTGACACGGGGCCGCGAGGCCCCCGTTTCGTCGTACCCGGCCGGGACGCTGGGCCTACAGTCGCTTCCCCTCAAGTGGTGGGTGGGGGCTGTGGACGGCAGATGATGCAACCCGAAGCCGCGCTCATCCGGAGTACATGAGCACGATCGCCGCGCAAGCACCCGCTCCGGCGGTCACCAGCGGCACCCGCACCGACCGGGCGCGCTGCTCGCCGGGCTTCCCGGCGGCGCCCGCGCCGGTCCGGGGCGCGGTGGCGGCCACGATCAGCCACGGGCACAAGGCGATCCACCCGTACTCGGGCTGCTCAGGATTCGATCCGCTCAGCGGCGCGATCATGAGCGCCAGCACCGGGCCGATCATGAGCGGCCACGCCGAGCTCGACCCGAAGCGGCGCAGGCTCTCGATGATCGCCGGGCCGCACGCCACGCACACGAGCGCGGGCATGAGCGCGAGCCACCACAGCTGCCCCGGGTGCGCCGCGATCTCTCCGATCGCCGCGTTGTAGGTGTCGACGAGCCCGTACGGCCACGAGTTCCCCAGGGCCGCTGCCAACCCCAGGACCGCCAGCGCCGCGGCGGCCGCGACGAGGATCTGCGACGAGCGGCGCCGGGCGAAGAAGATGGCAAGCAGCGAGACGGCGAACCACGCCGCCCCGTAGGAGAGCAGCGCCGCGATCCCGAGGAGGCCGCCCGCGGCGGCGGCGCCCCAGAACGCGTCCGAGCCGCGCACATGCCGTTCGGAGACCACTGCGCCGCAAGCGAGCACGGCCGCGCAGGCCGCCGCCGAGATCCCGTCGATGCCCAGCGTCATCCAGGCCGCCCACGGCCCGAGGATGAGCACCGGCGCGAGCGACCGCGCCGCGACGGGTCCGGCCACGGACTTGACCGCGACGATCGTCAGCGGCACCGCGAGGCACGAGATCGCGATCACCGTGATCGCCAGGCCCGCCTGCGATCCGGTGTACGACACGAGGAGCGCGATCGCCTGGCGCGCACCGGCGGTCGCGGTCGTCATCGTCGTGGGGTCCACATTGGTGTGCAGTGCGCCGGACCAGGTGATCGACGCGAGGTAGGAGAGCACCAGCAGCGTGTTCCACGGCATCCGCGCAGCGGCGGGCCGCGACGCGACCGCCAGCACCGCGGCGGCCGTGAGCGGCGCGACGACCATGCCCGCGGTCACATGGAACTGGAGGTTCTGCGCCGGCCACCAGGGGAGTGTCGAGGGGCCGACCACTTCGGACGAGGTCTCGACCGCGACCGACGCGAGGGTCAGGGTCGCCACCAGCAGCGTGATCCAGATGGCGACGTCGCGCACGCGGCCATGGCGGTGCCGGGCCGGGGCGAGGGCGTCGACCTGGTCGGTGAGTGAGGTCTGCGGTGCGGTCACGTTACGAAACTATCGGGTATCCGACACAAGCGACCGCCGGGCGAGAAAACTCCGGCAAACTTCACAACGCACCTTCATTACCCTCCGTGCATAGGAAAGGACACATGGCACCAGAGGTTCCACCCCGCAGCAGTGGTGTTCCCGGCCTCCCCCCGGCCGAATCCACCAGGACCGACCCCAACCGGCAGGTCCGGGGCCCAGAGCGGCGCGAGCTCACCGAGTTCGTGAGCGCCGAGTACGAGAAAGGCAGGAGCATCCGGGACATCGCCTCAACCATAGGGCGCTCGTACGGGTTCGTGCACCGGCTCCTCGCCGAGTCCGGCACGGAGCTGCGCACCCGGGGAGGCGCCCGCAAGGGCCCGCGGAAATAACCGGGCCGGGCCGGGCGTTGACGGTGTCGACTAGAGCAGCTCGAAGCCCAAGCCCACCCGCTCCGCGCCCGCAAGGCGGCCGCGAGCGCAGCCGACGAACACGCTTGGGCACACCTGAACACAGGAGGCCCAGTGTCATCGATGGGACCGGCCGGATGGGAAGCCATGCGCTCCCTGCGGCGCGCCGACGACCTCAAAGGCGTCAAGCTCTCCGCCGGCGTGAAGCGCCGCATCCTCCGCTTCGCGCGGCCGTACCGGCGCGACATCGTGTTCTTCATCGCGCTCGTCACGCTCATCGCCGCTATCGGCGTCGCCACCCCGGTGCTCGCCGGTGACATCGTCAACGAGCTCACCGGCGCGAACGGCACCCAGCGCGGGGTCGTCACCATCGCCGCGATCATCGCCGGCCTCGCCGCGGTCGAAGGCCTCCTCAACCTCGCCATGCGCTGGTACGGCGCGAAACTCGGCGAGGGCATCATCTTCGACCTGCGGCGGGTCGTGTTCGACCACGTCCAGTCGATGCCCGTGGCGTTCTTCACCCGCTCCCAGACCGGCGCGCTCGTCTCGCGCCTCAACAACGACGTGATGGGCGCGCAGCGCGCCTTCACGAGCACCCTCTCCGGGCTCGTCTCGAACGGCATCGCCGTCGCGCTCATCATCGGCGTCATGTTCTTCCAGTCCTGGCAGATCACGCTGCTCTCGCTCGTGCTCGTCCCGGTGTTCCTGGTGCCCGCCAAGTGGGTCGGCCGCAAGCTCGCGGCGCTCACCAAGGAGAGCTTCGACCTGAACGCGGCCATGAACACGCAGATGGCCGAGCGGTTCAACGTCGGCGGCGCGATGCTCGTCAAGCTCTTTGGCCGCCCCGAGACCGAGTCGACGGACTTCGCGGACAAGGCCGACCGGGTGCGCGGCATCGGCATCACCACCGCGATGTACGCCCGCACGTTCATCGTCGCCCTCACCCTCGTCGCCGGCCTCTCGCAGGCCCTCGCGTACGGCCTCGGCGGCGCGCTCGTCTTCGCCGGGCAGCTCAGCGCCGGCACCGTCGTCACCCTCGCGCTCCTGCTCACCCGCCTGTACGGCCCGCTCACGGCCCTGTCGAACGTCCGCGTCGACGTCATGAGCGCCCTCGTGAGCTTCCAGCGCGTCTTCGAGGTGCTCGACCTCCAGCCCCTCATCCGCGAGAAGGACGACGCCCGCGACCTCCCCGTGGGCGCCGCCTCGATCGCCTTCCGCGACGTGCGCTTCCGCTACCCCACCGCCGACGAGGTCTCCCTCGCGAGCCTCGAGGACCTCGCCCGCCCCGACCGCTCCGACAACGGCCGCCAGATCCTCGACGGCGTCTCCTTCGAGGTCGCCCCAGGGGAACTCGTGGCCCTCGTCGGCCACTCCGGCGGCGGCAAGACCACCACCGCGACCCTCGTGCCGCGCCTCTACGACGTCACCGAAGGCGCCGTCGAGGTCGGCGGCGTCGACGTGCGCGACCTCAAGGCCACCTCGCTCGCCGCCCACATCGGCATGGTCACCCAGGACGCGCACCTCTTCCACGACACCGTCCGGGAGAACCTCCGATACGCCCGCCCCAACGCGAGCGACGACGAGATCTGGGAGGCGCTCGACCGCGCCCAGATCGGCGACACCGTCCGCCGCCTCGAGTCCGGGCTCGGCACCGTCGTCGGCGAACGCGGCTACCGCTTCTCCGGCGGCGAGAAGCAGCGCCTCGCGATCGCCCGCGTCCTCCTCAAGGCCCCGCCGATCGTCATCCTCGACGAGGCCACCGCCCACCTCGACTCCGAATCCGAGGCCGCCGTCCAGCGCGCCCTCGACTCCGCCCTCGAAGGCCGCACCTCCCTCGTCATCGCCCACCGCCTCTCCACCGTGCGGCGGGCGGACAGGATCGTCGTCATCGAGGAAGGCAAGGTCGCCGAGTCCGGAACCCACGATCAGCTCGTCGACCGCGGCGGCCTGTACGCCGAGCTTTACAAGACCCAATTCGAGGGAGCCGGAGTACTGTAGGGTGCAGAAGCCGGTTCGGAGTATTCTTCGCCGAAGTGGTGAAAGGCCAGCAATGGCAGCACAGACAGGCCTCGCCGCCGCAGGCCGCGCCGGGTTCCCGGCACGGCTGAACGGCGGGCCTGGAAATCAACATCGCAAGGAAACGTAGTAATGGCGCAAGGCACTGTTAAGTGGTTCAACTCCGAAAAGGGCTTCGGCTTCATCCAGCCTGATGGCGAGGGTCCCGACATCTTCGTCCACTTCTCCGCCATCACCGGCAGCGGCTACCGGTCGCTCGAGGAGAACCAGCGGGTCGAGTTCGACATCGAGCAGGGACAGAAGGGCCCGCAGGCCGCCAACCTGCGCGCACTCTAAGCCGACTAGCCGAAGCCGCTGCCCTTCCAAGTGGAGGACAGCGGCTTCCGTCTACCCGGCGCCCCGCGACCACCGAAACCCGTTTGTGACCACCCCTCGCGGCACGGCACACTGTCCCGATGGAAATCATCGAGTTCGACGCCGCCGACCCCGCCCTCGTCGACCAGGCCTTCGCCCTCCTCACCGCCGCCCACCGCGCGGACACCCCCGAGAACCCCGTCCCCGCCGAGCGCTTCTTCAAGACCCTCTTCACCCACGCCTTCCCCGGCCGCGAGAACCACTGGTACGGCTGCGTCGAGAACGGCGAGCTGCTCGGCCACGCCCGCCTCACCTTCTTCACCGACGAGAACCGCGAGCTCGCGATGCTCCGCTTCGGCGCGGTCCACCCCGACCACCGCGGCCGCGGCGTCGGCACCGCCCTCCTCGACCAGGTCGAACGCGCCAGCGCCGCGAACGGCCGCACCACCGTCCTCACCGGCGCCTCCGCGTACTGGGAAGGCGGCCCGGCCCGCGACGAGGCGTTCGCGCGCTTCCTCGAGGCCCGCGGCTTCGCCAAGGCCCTCACCACGGTCAACCGCCGCAGCCCCGTCGACCCGCTCGGCGCCGAACGCGAGACCGAGGCCTACGAGAAGGCGCTGGCCGCCGCCGGCGACGCCTACGAGGTGCGCCAATGGGTCGGGCCCGTCCCCGACGACCTCCTGAACACCATGTGCCGCATGGAGACCATGATCATCAACGAGATCCCCTTGGGGGAGATCGAGATGGAGGTCGAGCACATGACCCCCGAGAAGCTGCGCGCCCGCGAGGCCGTCTACGCCGCCGAAGGCCGCGTCATCGTCAACTCCGTCGCCCTCGACCCGAACGGCGAGATCGTCGCCTGGACCGAGGTCAGTGTGGACGAAGGCGACTACCGCGACGCCCACCAGGGCATCACCATCGTCGACCCGGCCCACCGCGGCCACCGCCTCGGCCTGCTCCTCAAGCTCGCGAACCTCCGCCAGATCCGCGACCGGTTCCCGCACGTCGAGTACATCTGGACGGACAACGCCGACGTCAACGCCCCGATGATCGCCATCAACGAACTCCTCAACTACACCACGGTCGACGCCAGCGTCGAATACCAGCTCAAGGTCGCCGCGTGACCTTCGAGATCCGCCGCGTCGACCCCGCCGACGAAGTGACCCTGCGGCAGGTCCACGGCCTCTTCGAGGCGGTGCGCGCCACCGAGACCCCGGAGATCGCGCCCACCCCCGAAGCGCATTACGCCGGGGCCCTCCAGCACCCGAAGCCGAACTCCGAGGAGCGCTGCCACGTCGCGGTCGAGGACGGCACCGTACTCGGGCAGACCTGGATCTACCTGCCGCACAAGGAGAACACGCATTACGCCGAGGCCGAGCTGGCCGTCCACCCGGACCACCGCCGCCGCGGCGCGGGCACCGCCCTCCTCGACCACCTCCTGCAACTCGCGAAGGAGGAGAAGCGCAGCGAACTCGTCGTCATGGCCCGCACCACGTTCGCGGGCGGCCCCGACCGGCCCGACACCGGAGCGAGATTCCTTGAGCGGCACGGCTTCACACCCGCGCTCACCGAGGTCGCCCGCTGCCTCCGGCTCGACGACCTCGACGCCGAAGCGGAACAACGCCTCTGGGACGAGTCCATCGGGTTCGCCGCCGACTACGAACTCGTCTCGTGGATCGGCCGCTGCCCCGAGCAGTACGTCGAAGGGCTCGGCCGCATCGACTCCCGGATCTTCGCCGAGATCCCCCTCGGGGACCTCGACCTGCGCCCCCGCACGATCGACGCCGACTTCGTGCGCGCCCGCGAGGCCCAAGCCGAAGCCCAGGACCACCTCCTCATCCGCACCATCGCCGTCCACCGCGCCACCGGCGAGGTCGCCGCCAACACGCTCATCTACGCCCACGCGGGCCAGAGCCACGCCGACCAGGCCATCACCATCGTCGACCCGGCCCACCGCGGCCACCGCCTCGGCCTGCTCGCCAAGCTCGCGAACCTCCGGCAGGTGCGCGAGCACCACGACCACGTCACCGCCATCTGGACCGGCAACGCCGACACGAACGCCAACATGGTCGCCATCAACGACCGGCTCGGCTTCCGCCCCGTCGACGCCCGCGTCTCCTACAAGCGCCTCATCGCGCTCTAGCGATTCCGGGCCGGGCGCGAGCCCGGCCCGGATCCCCCAGCACCCCAACGGTTCCGGCGAATCGGACATACTCGCGCCGCATCGACGCCTGATCAGCCGGGCAATGTCCGAAATCGAAATTCGATTGCCCGGTGTCGTCCCCACTCACCACACTGGCGTTATGGAAATCATCGAACTCGATCCCGCTGACGGCGACCTCGTCTCCGGCGCATACGACGTCATGGTCGCCTCCCACAAGGCCGACCATCCCGAGAACCCCGCCCCGCACCGCGGCAGCTTCGTCGCCGGCCTGAGCTACCCGCCGCCCGACCAGGACGAGGCGCATTTCGTCGCCGTCGAGGACGGCCGAGTCGTCGCCACCATGGGCATCGGCCTCCCCAACCGCTCCAACCTGCACTTCGGCTGGGCCTGGGGCAGCGTCCACCCCGAGCACCGCCGCAAGGGCATCGGCTCGGCGCTCCTGGAGCACTTCATCGCGTACGCGCGCGAGCACGGCCGCACCGAACTCACCCTCGACACCCATATGGCCTGGGAGAACGGTGTCGAACGGGCCAAGGCCGGCCGGTCGTTCCTCGAGAAGCACGGCTTCAAGCTCGCGCTCACCACGATCAACCGCAGTTGCGCCGTGGACGCCCTCGCCGCCGACACCGAGCAGGCCCTGCTCGACAAGGCCCGCGCCGCCGCCGGCGACGACTACGAGATCATCTCCTGGATCGGGCGCACCCCCGAAGAACTCGTCGAGACGATGGCCCGCATCGACTCCACGATCCTCGCGGAGGTCCCCCTCGGCGACCTCGAGCTCGAACCCGAGACCATCGACGCGGAACTCAAGCGCGCCAAGCAGGACCGCACCGAGGCCATGGGCCTCAAGGTCGTCCAGACCGTCGCCCGGTACCGCGGCTCCGGCGAGGTCGTCGCCAACACGTGCGTGTTCCTTCACGACGACGGCGAGTTCCCGGACGCCTACCAGGGCATCACGATCGTCGACAAGGACCACCGCGGCCACCGCCTCGGCCTCCTCCTCAAGCTCGAGAACCTGCGGCTCCTGCGCGAGAACTTCCCGCACCTCCGTGCCATCTGGACGGACAACGCCGACGTCAACGCCCCGATGATCGACATCAACGTCACCCTCGGATACGAGATCGTCGACGCCAACGGCGAATTCCTGCGCAAGTTCGAGGCCTGACCCGGCGGTGCCGCGTCTCCCGAGGACGCGGCCTCGAAATGGTGTCTCTAGGCACAAGCCGACCGTGGAGGTGGCGAGCCCCCGCCACGGTCGGCTATTGTCATTAGCTGGCCCTCTTTGTGGCCCGATCAGGCGCGTCCCGCCCTATCACCGTCGGCTCATGGTGAACCAAATCTCCGCGGAACGTGCGTCACTACGAAGTCGTTCTCGCGGAAGGCGAACCATGACCCTTGACAAAACTGTGCCGAATGCTGCCATCAGTGAATCCGACACAGCTCTCGAAACTCTTGAAACCCCCGAAACCGCCCCGGAGACCTCCGGCGCGGAAGCGGCCGTGACCGAGGCCCCCGCCACGGTTGAGACCGCTGCCGAGGCCGCTCCGGCCGAGGCCACCGAAACCGTTGCGGCGGAAGCGACTCCCGCTGAGGAGTTCACCGTCGAGACCGACGAGGTCCCGGTCTACACCGGCCCGTCCTTCGACGAACTCGGCCTGCCCGAGAAGATCACCGCCGCGCTGGCCGAGCAGGGCATCGTGACGCCCTTCCCGATCCAGGCCGCGACGATTCCGGACGCCCTCGCCGGGCGCGACATCCTCGGCCGCGGCCAGACCGGCTCGGGCAAGACCCTGGCCTTCGGCCTGCCGACCCTGGCGCGCCTCGCCGCCGGCGGCCGCACCCGCGCCAAGCGCCCCCGTGCGATCATCCTGACCCCGACCCGCGAGCTGGCGATCCAGGTCGCCGAGTCGCTGCAGACCTTCGGCGACGCCGTCGGCATCGACATGAAGGTCGTCTGCGGCGGCACCGCGTTCAACCGCCAGATCGACGCGCTCCGCGCCGGGGTCGACATGCTCGTCGCCACCCCGGGCCGCCTGCGCGACCTGATCCGCCGCGGCGAGTGCTCGCTCGAGGACATCGAGCTGGCGATCCTCGACGAGGCCGACCAGATGGCCGACATGGGCTTCCTGCCCGAGGTCGAGGAGCTGTTCGACATGCTCCCCGTCGGCGGCCAGCGCATGCTCTTCTCCGCCACGCTGGAGAAGGAGATCGACGTCCTGGTGCGCAAGTACCTGCAGGACCCGGTCACCCACTCGGTCGACCCGTCGGCCGGCTCGGTCACCACCATGACCCACCACCTGCTGCTCATCGGCCCGCGCGACAAGGCCACGATGACGGCCGCCGTCGCCGCCCGCCCGGGTCTGACGATGGTGTTCGTCCGCACGCAGCTCGCCGTCGACCGGATCGCCGAGGAACTGCGCGAGCAGGGCGTCAAGGCCGAGGGCCTGCACGGCGGCATGTCGCAGGTCGACCGCTCCAAGGTCCTCGACCGCTTCAAGAACGGGCGCCTCGACGCCCTCGTCTGCACCGACGTCGCGGCCCGCGGCATCCACGTGGACGGCGTCGACATGGTCCTCCACGTCGACCCGCCGAAGACCCACAAGGACTACCTGCACCGCGCCGGGCGCACCGCCCGCGCCGGCCAGTCCGGACACGTCGCGACCCTGGTGCTGCCGCACCAGAACCGCAGCATGTTCAGCCTGATCGAGCGTGCGGGCGTGGAGGCCCAGCGCCACTACGTGAACGACAACTTCGACCCCGAGCTGACCGCGCTCATGGGCGCCCGCAACTTCACCGACCTCCGGGCGGTGGCGGCGGACCACCAGGCCTCGCAGAACGACGCCGAGGCCGCGCGCCTCGAGCAGCAGATCCAGCGCCTGAAGGAGGACGCCGAGGGCCTGCGCGCCCAGGCGGCCCGTCTGCGTGAGCAGGCCGAGCGCGAGATCCTCGACCCGCCGAAGCGCCGCGACCGCGATGACCGCGGCCCGCGCCGCGAGCGTGACGACCGCAGCGGCGGCGAGCGCCGTGGCGGCGGCTACCGCGGCCAGGGCGGCGACCGTGGCGGCTACCGCGGCAACCGCGAGGGCGGCTCGGGCGGCGGCTACCGCGGCAACCGTGAAGGCGGTTCCGGTGGCGGCTACCAGGGCAACCGCGACGGCGGCGGCTACCGCGGCAACCGCGAGGGCGGTTCCGGCGGTGGTTACCAGGGCAACCGCGACGGCGGCGGCTACCGCGGCAACCGCGAAGGCGGGGGCTACAGCGGTGGCGGCGAGCGTCGCAGCTACGGCGACCGCGACAACCGCGGCGGTGGCTTCCGCGGCGGCGACAGCCGCAGCGGCGGTTACAGCGGTGGCGGCGAGCGCCGCAGCTACGGCGACCGCGACAACCGCGGTGGCGGCGGCTTCCGCAGCGACGACCGCGGCAGCCGCAGCGGTTTCCGCGGCGACGACCGGGGCAGCCGTGAAGGCGGCGGCTTCCGCGGCGACCGCGAGCGTCGCAACCGCTGGTAAGCACTGAACCGCCGGTCAGCACTGACTGAAGAAGCGGCCCTGGGGAACTCGGTTCCCCAGGGCCGCGGCGCCAGTACAAAGACCGCGCCGTTGCCAAAAGCCCCAAT
>NZ_JAPZVQ010000004.1:281090-337808 GCF_027622945.1 Glycomyces lechevalierae
CCGTCCATCCCACCCCCCCCCCCCGCCCGCCCCCCCCCCCGCCCCGCCCCGCCCCCCCCCCGCCCCCCCCCCCCGCTTCGCATTTCCAAAGACGGCGCATTTCCAAGACGCCGCATTTCCAAGGACGACGCCGAGCAGGGACAGGTCGACCGAGACGCCGGTCTCGTGGCACGAGTGCGCCCCGATGGCGACCGCTTCGGCGTGCGGCCTCGCCGATGGCCTTGCCGCCGAAAGCGTCCGATGCGCTCATCGCGGGGTCCGAGTACGCTGATGCGGTCCCGATCCGCCCCTCGTAGAAAGCACGGCATGGACTCCGCCCCCCGCACGGCAGCCGCGCTCGGCATCGACTTCGGCACCCATCACACCGTCGCGACCGTCCTCCGCGACGACGGCCGCCGCCACCAGCTCCTCTTCGAAGGCACTCCTCTCCTGCCTTCTGGGATATATATCGACTACGAGGCATCAATCTTGGTGGGACGCGACGCCGCCCGCGAGGGCCGGCGCCGTCCCGAGCGCTACGAGCGCAACCCGAAGCTGCGCCTCGACGCCTCCTCGATCCTCCTGGGCGACAAGGACGTCCCCACCCGCGACGCGGTCGCGGCCGTGCTGCGCCGGGTCATCGCCGACTGCGGCACCGCAGCAGGTGTGCCCCGCTCGGTCACCGTGACCGTTCCGGCCGGCTGGGGTCCGGCCCGCCGCCACATCATCAGCGACGCGGCCGCCAGCGCGGGTGCCGCCGACCCCGTCCTCCTGCCCGAACCGGTCGCGGCCGCCCGCTACTTCGCGGAGGTGCTCGGCCACGGCCTCGCGCCCGGCCAGACCCTCGTCGTCTTCGACCTCGGCGCAGGCACCTTCGACGCGAGTGCCGTGGCGCGCACGGACACCGGCTACGAAGTGC
Organism: Glycomyces lechevalierae; assembly: GCF_027622945.1. Taxonomy (GTDB): domain Bacteria; phylum Actinomycetota; class Actinomycetes; order Mycobacteriales; family Micromonosporaceae; genus Glycomyces; species Glycomyces rutgersensis. The sequence continues at coordinate 281,989 of NZ_JAPZVQ010000004.1, forward strand.
TCGCCGTGGACGGCTCGGACCGCATCGGCGGCCACTACCTCGACCAGGCCCTCGTGGACTACCTCGGCGGCCGCTTCGCCGGCTCCGAGGAACGCGCGGCGCAGTGGGCCGCGCTCCTCGACCCCGATGCCGGGGCCGAGACGCTGCGCCAGCGCTTCGTCCTCTATGACGAAGTGCGCGAGGCGAAAGAGCGCCTGTCACGCCACGCGAGCACCGAGATCGCGGTGCCCGGTTTCGCCGTCGAGGAACTGCTCACCCGCGCCGAACTCGAACTCCTCGCCCGCCCGCTCATGGCCCAGGCCGTCGAGATCACCAGGGCCGTCATCCGCGAGGCCGGGCTCGCCCCCGAGGAGCTCGCGGGGCTCTTCATGGTGGGCGGTGCGAGCCGGATGCCGTTGGCCGCCACCATGATCCATCAAGAACTCGGCGTCGCTCCGACGCTCATCGAGCAGCCCGAACTGGTCGTCAGCGAAGGAGCGGTGATCGCCCCGGCGGCTCCGCGGCCGAGCCCGCCCGAGACGCCTCCGGCCGTCCCGCCGTTCACCCCCGCCGCCGCATCGCTTTCCACTCCACCGCTTTCCACCCCGCCGCACACGCCCGCGGCCGGGGCCGCTGTTCCCGAGCCCGTCCCGTTCCCGCAGGCCGCGCCGCTCACCGGCGTCCTGCCGCCTCCGCCGCCCCAACCGGTCAAGCGCTCGCCCCGGCCGTTCACTCTTGTCGTCTTCGGACTGATCGTGGCCCTCGTCCTCGGCCTGCTCCTCTCCGAACTCATCAACCGCGGCGACGACGACGAAGGCGGCGGCACCGGCCTCGAGGACCCGGATACGAGCGAAACCGCCTCCGATCCCGCGCCGACTCCCAGCGACCTCTACGAAGGCGATCTCGTGTCCGATTGGGCCGCAGTCGAAATCGTCGACGTCGAATCCGCGGCCGGTTCGGTCACCGTGGCCACCGACGCGGCAGCCGATCTCGGCGACTGCCTGGTCGACATCCGGGGCACCGACACCGCCGAGTACGGCATCGCAGTCCCATGCGACCAGTTCACCCTGGTGGGCCTCTGGGCCTCCGACACCTACGAACTCTGGGTCTACAAGGAGCAGGCCTTCGAGGACGGGAAGGTCACGACGTTCGACACCACACCGGTCAGCGGCGAGGTGTACTGGGATTGCCCGCAGTCGCGCCAGTACTGCCAGGACCAGGGCGGCGAACCGGGCATCCGTGGCACCTACACCGACCCCGGCAGCACCATCGGCACCGCCGCCGTCGGGAGCGTCTACGAGCTCAGCTGCTATGAGATCGCAGAGGAGATCACCCCTCGTGGCGAGGAGGCCGAGGGCTTCCACGACTACCACCCGGGCAAGGCCGCCTCGGACCTGATGATCCAGGTCGAGGTCCCCGAAGGCGCCGGCTACCTCCCGTTCGTCTGGCTCATCGTCGACCCCGCCGACCTGAACTCCGTTGGGGGCCTGACCGAGTGCCAGGACCACATCACGGCGTCCTGAACCCGAGTCGCGGCCCAGCGCCCTCCTCGCCGAGCTCGTCCGACAGGTTGTAGATCGCGCACCGGCTGATCGAGAGGCAGCCGCAGCCGATGCACCCGTCCAGCTCCTCCTGGAGGTTCCGCAGGTGCGCGATACGCTCCTCGATCCGCGCGCTCCACTCGGTCGAGAGCCGCTGCCAGTCGGCGCGGTCGGGGATGCGCCCGTCCGGCAGCCGGTCCAGCGAGGCCTTGATCTCGTCGAGGGACAGGCCGATCGACCGCGCCGCCCGGATGAACGCGACGCGGCGCAGTTCGGCGCGGCGGTAGCGGCGCTGGTTGCCGCCGGTGCGCACGGAGCTGATCAACCCCAGCGTCTCGTAGTAGCGCAGCGCTGAGGCGGCGACGCCGGCGCGGGCGGCGAAGTCGCCGATGGTCAGCATCGCCGCCGGATCATGCGAGGTCATGTGGCCCTGCTCACTTCGGTCTTTACTTCAAGTCGACTTGAAGTTACATGATCTCCTCCGTGAACGTCACCTTCGAACAGGTCCGAGAACTCGCTCAGCGCACCGTGACCGACGTGCGCTACCCGATCGTCAAGACCTACACGCTCGACGCGATCTGGGTCCTCTACGACCGCGTGCTCCGCGTCGACCCGCACCGCCCCGACGACCCGGCCCGCGACCGGTTCCTCCTGTCGAAAGGCCACGGCCCCAGCGCCTTCTACGCCGTGCTCGCCGCCAAGGGGTTCTTCCCGCCCGACTGGCTCGACGACGTCGCCTCGCTCGAATCGCCGCTCGGCTCCCACCCCGACGCGACCCTCGTCCCGGGCGTCGAGATGTCCGCCGGATCGCTCGGCCACGGCCTCCCGCTCGGCGTCGGGCTCGCACACGGCCTGCGCGCCAAGGGCTTCGACTCGCGTGTCTTCGTGCTCGTCGGCGACGCCGAACTCGACGAGGGCTCCAACCACGAGGCGATCGCCTACGCCGGCGCGATCGGCCTCCCGAACCTGAACGTGATCGTCGCGGACAACGACTCGGCCTCCCACGGCTGGCGCGGCGGCATCGCCTCCCGCTTCGAGGTCAACGGATGGAGCGCCGCCACCGTCGACGCCGACGACCACGAAGCCCTGTACCGCTCCTACGCCACCGCCCACCCCGACCGGCCGCACGTGACGGTCGCCGTCCACCGCCCGTAAAGGAGAAGACCGATGGCGTTCCGCGCGGATCCCCTGACCGATGACCTGCAGCCCTTGACGATGCGCGACGCCTGGGCCTCGCACCTGACCGACCTCGTGCACACCGACCCGCGCGTGGCCGTCGTCCTCGCCGACATCTCGGACGACCTGTTCGAGGAGGCCCGCAAGGACCACCCGGACCGCGTGATCAATGTGGGCATCCGCGAGCAGCTGCTCGTCGGCACGGCCGGAGGACTGGCGCTCGCCGGGCTGCGGCCGATCGCCCACTCGTACGCGCCGTTCCTGGTGGAGCGGGCGTTCGAGCAGGTGAAGCTCGACTTCGAGCACCAGGGCACGAGCGGCGTGCTGGTGAGCGTGGGCGCGTCGTACGACTGGGCCGAGGGCAGCTTCACGCACTTCAGCCCGCGCGACGTGGCGCTGTTCGACACCGTTCCGGGCTGGCGCGTGTTCGTGCCCGGCCACGCCGCCGAGGTGCCGCCGCTGCTGGACCGCGCGGTGGCCGCCGACGAAGGCGTCTACATGCGACTGTCTTTGCGCCACAACGAGAACCCGCATGCGGTGCCGGACGATTCGCTGCTGGTGCTGCGGGAGGGCAACGACGCCACGGTCGTCGTGGTCGGCCCGCTGCTCGACAACGTCCTCGAAGCGACGGCCGATCTCGATGTGACCGTGGCGTACACGAACACGCCGCGCCCGCTCGACACGGTCGGCCTGCGCGAGCTGGCGGCCGACACCGGCGACGCGATCGTCATGGTCGAGCCGTATCTCGAAGGCACCTCGGCGTGGCTGGTCTCGCAGGCGTACGAGGACCGGCCGCACCGGCTGCTCTCGATCGGAGTGGGCCGTGAGGAGCTGCGCCGCTACGGCACCGCGGCCGAGCACGAGCGGCTGCACGGACTCGACGCCGCGGGCATCCGCGCCCGCGTGCGGCGGTTCCTCGGCCTGGCCTGAACGGACGGAGCCTCCGAGCGGCACCGCTCGGAGGCTCCGTGTTCGATCGGCATCCAGGCTAGGCCAGGCTCTCGGCCCGCAAGGGCTCGTCGTCCTTCTTCTTGTCGCCGACCTTGTTGAGCCACAGCGAGTCCACCGCCAGCGCGCCACCGCCGGAGAAGCCGATGGCGATCGAGGCGGCGGCGAGCATGAGCACGTACTCGTACCCGCCGTTCATGGAGTAGAAGCCGCCGTCGAGGTGCACGTAGAACATCGCGCCGAGCATGACGACGGCCAGCCAGAGCCCGGCGAGCGGTAGGAGCGCTCCCAGAATGAGCAGGGAGCCGCCGATGAGCTCGGCGCCGACGGTGAAGTACGCCGACAGCGTGGGTGCCGGGATGCCCAAGCCCTCGAAGCCTTGTGCGGTGGCGTCCATGCCGTTCTCGTTGAACTTCTGCCAGCCGTGCGCGATGAAGACGATGCCGAGGACGACGCGTCCGATGAGGAGCCCGAATGGTTGGAGTCGGGTGATCATATTTGCCCTCCCATAGGGAATTGCGGTGTCGCGACCGGCTTGTGAGGGCGCCGGGGTGCGGCCGGGGTCGACCGCCGTCTGCGGGCGGGGGAGCCCGAGGCGACTTGGTTGATTTTTCAACTAATCAGTGATTTTACCAATACGCAGTGGCGCATGTATATGTCTGACGGTCAGGAATACTGTGCCGATTTGCGTCGCAATGACGCAGTGACAAACGCCGGAAAGACGGGCACAATGCCCGCCCTCGCCGTCGGCGTCCCATTCGGTACACGCGGCGGCGGCTCAGTGGCGGCGCACGGCCTCTTCCACGAGCTTCAAGATGCGCGTGATGTCGAGGTCGTCGCGGCCCGTCGCGAGGTAGCGCACCAGGCCGTCGTACATGAGCTGCAGGAACCCGGCCAGGACCTCGATGTCCACGTCGGTGCGCAGCACCCCGATCTCGCGCTGGTGCTCCAACCGCTCCCGGCTCGCCTCCGCGATCGCCTCGCGCCGCCGGCCCCAGGCCTCGGCGAACTCCGGGTCCGTGCGCAGCCGCCGGGCCACTTCCAATTGCGTCCCAAGCCAACCCGCGGTCTCGGGCTTGTTCGAGCCGGTCGTCAGGTCCTGCATGACGCCGACCAGGCCGCGATCGGCCACCGTCGCGGCCATCTCCGCCGCGTCCACGGAGGCGACGGCGAGGAACAGCGCGTCCTTGTCCCGGAAGTGGTGGAAGATCGCCCCGCGGGAGAGCCCCGTCGCCTCCTCCAGCCGCCGCACCGTCGCGCCCTCGTATCCGAACTTGGCGAAGCACGAGCGGGCGCCGTCGAGGATCTGCTGACGGCGGGAGTCGAGGTGTTCTTGGCTGACACGAGGCACCCGGCAATCTTGCCACCTGGGCTTGGCCCCGGCCCACAGTGTCGCCTACCGTTGTCCGAGTGGAACGGCAGGAACGGCGCACCGGAAGGTGCGGGAAGCGGGGAAGCGGCGCATGAAGCTGAGCGATTTCTGGGACCGGATGAACGAGACCTTCGGTGCCGCGTACGCGCGGTCGGTCGCCGCTGACCTCACGCTCGGCCAGCTCGGCGGCCGCACCATCGACCAGGCGCTCGCCGAGGGCGAGAACGCGAAGGCCGTGTGGATGGCCGTCTGCCGCGCCTGGCCGGAGCGGATCCCGTCGCGTTTGGTGCGCTGACGGAAGCCTCCCGGCTCCCGTCGCGACCCGAGCCCTGCTTATCTCTGAGAGCCGCGATTCGCTCATCGCTGCGAGGGCGCTTCTTTCGTCCCTTCGGGGCGTGCTTCCTTCATCTCTGTGAGGCGTACTTCCTTCATCTCCGCGGGGCGTACTTCCGTCATCTCCGCGGGGCGTGCTTCCTTCATCTCTGCGAGATGTGCCCCGTTCGAACAAGCCGTTGTCCTAGGTTGTCGGTGGGGGCGGCTACCGTGTTCGCTATGGCTAAGCAGACAGGAACCAGGGGAGGCGGGATGAACTCCGCTCAGGACAAGTCGAAGGCGCTCGATCTCGCCTTGGCTCAGATTGACAAGCAGTTCGGTAAGGGCTCGGTCATGCGACTGGGCGAGAAGCCGAAGCAGAACGTCAAGACCATCTCGACCGGCTCGATCGCGCTCGACGTGGCGCTCGGCGTCGGCGGCCTGCCGCAGGGCCGCATCATCGAGATCTACGGTCCGGAGTCCAGCGGTAAGACCACGATCGCCTTGCACGCCATGGCGAACGTGCAGGCCGAGGGCGGTGTCGCGGCGATGATCGACGCCGAGCACGCGCTCGACCCGATCTACGCCGAGAAGCTCGGCGTCAACGTCGACGACCTCCTCGTCAGCCAGCCGGACACCGGCGAGCAGGCCCTGGAGATCGCGGACATGCTGGTCCGCTCCGGTGCGGTCGACCTCATCGTCATCGACTCGGTGGCCGCGCTCGTGCCGCGCGCCGAGATCGAGGGCGAGATGGGCGACTCGCACGTGGGCCTCCAGGCCCGGCTCATGAGCCAGGCGCTGCGCAAGATCACCGGTGGCCTGAACACCACGGGCACCACGATGATCTTCATCAACCAGCTGCGCGAGAAGATCGGCGTCATGTTCGGCTCGCCCGAGACCACCGCCGGTGGTAAAGCGCTCAAGTTCTACGCCTCGGTGCGTCTGGACATCCGCCGGATCGAGACGCTGAAGGACGGCGGCGAGGCCGTCGGCAACCGGACCCGCGTCAAGGTCGTCAAGAACAAGGTCGGCTCGCCGTTCCGCCAGGCCGAGTTCGACATCCTCTACGGGCACGGCGTGTCCAAGGAGGGCTCGCTCATCGACATGGGCGTCGAGCACGGCATCGTGAAGAAGTCGGGCGCCTGGTACACGTACGAGGGCGACCAGCTCGGCCAGGGCAAGGAGAAGGCCCGGACCAACCTCAAGGAGAACCCGGACCTGGCGCTGGAGATCGAGAAGAAGATCAAGGAGAAGCTCGGCGTCGACGCCGCCGCGGCCGACGCCCCGATCGAGGACGAGATTGAAGAACCCCCGGTCGACTTCTAAGCCGAACGATCCCGAGGCGGCCCGGCAGTACTGTCTCCAACTGCTGTCGGGCCGGCCCCGCACGCGCACGGAACTCGGAGACTCGATGCGCCGCAAGGGCTTCGAGGAGGAGATCGTCACCGAGATCCTGCAGCGGTACGCCGAAGTCGGCCTCATCGACGACGCGGTGTTCGCCCGCGCCTGGGTCGAGTCCCGCCACCGCAGCCGCGGCCTCTCGAAGCGGAGCCTCGCGGGGGAGCTGCGCCGCAAGGGCGTCGATCCCGACTTCGTTGACGCCGCGGTGGAGCAGGTCAGCGACGACGACGAGCGCGCGGCCGCGCTGGAACTGGCGCGCCGCCGCTACCGGTCCCTCGCGGGCCAGACCGACGACGCCGTGCTCCGCAAGCTCGTGGGCATGCTCGCCCGCAAGGGGTACGGCTCGGGCATCGCGATCCCGGTGGTGAAGCAGGTCCTGGCCGAGGCGGAGAGCGACACGGCCGAGCTCCTCGACGAGGACGCCCACTTCGAATAGCGCCTGGGCGGGAAGCCGAGGGGCCCTCGCTCCCACGGACGCGGCGGGCGCCGGGGGCGGGGTCGACTTGTTCCATCATCCGGAACGCGGCAGGTCGGTAAGGAACCGTTAACGCGTTCGACATACGATTGGCCGCGACGACGCAGCGCCGCGCCCGGTCCTCCGTCTCTCCTTACCTTTGCGAGGTATCCATGACCGAACCGAAACCCGTCGTGGTCATTGCCGACCAGCTCGCGCCCGCCGCGGTCGAAGTGCTCTCCGGCGACTTCGACGTCCGGGAGATCGACGGTACGAACGTGGAGTCCCTCCACGCCGCGCTGGTCGAGGCCGATGCCGTGATCGTCCGCTCCGCCACCACCATCAACGCGGCCGCGCTCGAGCACGCGCCGAAGCTCAAGGTCATCGCCCGCGCCGGCGTCGGGCTCGACAACGTCGACCTGCCCGCCGCCACCGAGCGCGGCGTCATGGTCGTCAACGCGCCGACCTCCAACATCGTCTCCGCCGCCGAGCAGGCCATCACGCTGCTGCTCGCCAGCGCCCGCCACATCGCCCGCGCCGACGCCTCGCTGCGCGCCGGGCGCTGGGACCGCAAGAAGTTCACGGGTGTCGAGATCCAGGGCAAGACCCTCGGCGTGATCGGCTTCGGCAAGATCGGGCAGCTCGTCACCACCCGCATGCAGGCCTTCGACATGGAGGTCGTCGCGTACGACCCGTACGCCCAGCCCGCGCTCGCCGCGAAGCTCGGCGTCAAGCTGGTCGACCTCGACACGCTGCTCGCGGCCGCGGACTTCATCACGATCCACCTGCCGAAGACCCCCGAGACCGTCGGGATCCTCGGCGAGGACGCGTTCAACAAGGTCAAGCCGGGTGTGCGGATCATCAACGCCGCGCGCGGCGGCCTGATCGACGAGGAAGCGCTCGCGGCCGCCCTGCAGGACGGCCGTGTGGCCGCCGCCGGCCTCGACGTGTTCGTCAAGGAGCCGTGCACCGACTCGCCGCTGTTCGCGCTCGACAACGTCGTCGCCGCGCCGCACCTGGGCGCCTCCACCCGCGAGGCGCAGGACAACGCCGGCCTCGCCGTCGCCAAGAGCGTCCGCCTCGCCCTCTCCGGCGAGTTCGTACCGGACGCCGCGAACGTGCAGGCCGGGGGTGTCGTCCACGAGGACGTCCGCCCGCTGCTGCCGCTCGCCGAGCGCCTGGGTCGCACGTTCAACGCGCTGACCGGCGCGCCCGTCCAGTCGCTCACGGTCGAGGTCCGCGGCGACGTCGTCGACCACGACGTGACGGTCCTCCAGCTCGCGGCCACCAAGGGCCTGTTCGTGGACGTGGCCGACTCGGTCACCTACGTGAACGCGCCGCTCGTGGCCGACCAGCGCGGCGTCGAGGTCGGCCTCTTCGCCACGAAGGAGTCCCCGGAGTACCAGACGCTGCTGACGCTGCGCGGTGCGCTGGTCGACGGCCGGAGCCTCACGGTCTCGGGCACGATCAGCCCCGGCCCGCACGGCGGCCTGCGCCTGACCGAGATCGACGGGTTCGAGCTCGACATCGACCTGGACGGCTCGCTGCTGTTCCTGCGCTACACCGACCGCCCCGGCGTCGTCGGCCTCATCGGCGGCGCGCTCGGCGACCTCGGCATCAACATCGCCGCGATGCAGGTGGCCCGCAAGGCCGCCGGCGGCGAGGCCGTGATGGCGATGGCGCTCGACGCGCCGGTGCCCTCGGAGCTGCTTGGCCGCATCAAGGAGTCGGTCGGCGCGAGCGGCGTCAAGTCGGTGACCCTGCAGGACTGAGCCGTGCCCGGTGTGCCGCTTCGGCGGTGTTCACCGGCCTGGTTCCACCTGCTGAGAGTCGTTCGTCGGAATGCGGGACGGGTGCGTTAAGGTGAACGCACTCGCCCGCATTCCGCGTTCCCGCGAGAGGGAACGGGCCGGTCCCAGACCGGAAGCGGCGCACCAGTTCGCGTCAGCGACTGAGGACGAAACCAGAGAGGCAGCATGAGCAGGATCGCGGTCATCCCGGGCGACGGGATCGGGCAAGAGGTCATCGCCGAGGCGCAGAAGGTGCTCGCCGTGGCCCTTCCCGGCTACGAGTCGACCGAGTACGACCTGGGCGCCCGCTTGTACAACCGCACCGGTGAGGTCCTTCCCGACACCGTGCTGTCCGAACTGGACGAGCACGACGCGATCCTCCTGGGCGCCATCGGCGACCCGTCGGTCCCGCCGGGCGTCCTCGAGCGCGGCCTGCTCCTGAAGCTCCGCTTCGAGTTCGACCAGTACGTGAACCTGCGCCCCAGCCGCCTCTACCCGGGCGCGCCCACGCCGCTCGCCGACGTCAAGCCCGGCGACATCGACTTCGTGGTCGTCCGCGAGGGCACCGAGGGCCTGTACACCGGCGCCGGCGGCAACCTCCACACCGGATCGGCCGCGGAGATCGCGACCGAGGAGTCCCTGAACACGCGCTACGGCACCGAGCGGGTCATCCGCGACGCCTTCGAGCGCGCCAAGCGCCGCCGCGGCCACCTCACGCTGGTCCACAAGACCAACGTGCTCGTGCACGCCGGCGGGCTCTGGAAGCGCACCTTCGACGAGGTCGCCGCCGAGTACCCGGACATCACCACCGAGTACCAGCACGTGGACGCCGCGGCGATGTTCCTCGTGAACCGTCCGCACACCTTCGACGTGATCGTCACGGACAACCTGTTCGGCGACATCCTCACCGACATCGCCGCCGCGGTGACCGGCGGCATCGGCCTGGCCGCGACCGGCTCGATCAACCCGGACCACACGCACCCGTCGACGTTCGAGCCCGTGCACGGCTCGGCGCCCGACATCGCCGGCCAGGGCATCGCCGACCCCGTCGCCGCGATCTCCTCCACCGCGCTCCTGCTCGAGCACCTGGGCCGCAACGACGCCGCCGCCGCGGTGAACGTGGCGGTCGAGCGCGAACTCGCCGGACGCGACGCCGGCACCAAGATCCGCACCGGCGAGGTAGGCGACCGAGTAGCCGCCGACGTCGCCGGACAGCTCAGCTAACACCCAAGCAGCTACGACGCCCGGCGGGCCCGCGCTCCGACAGGAGCGCCTCGCCGGGCGTTTTTCCGTGTCGGAACCCGACCGGGCCACGCGCCGCCCGACCACCTGAACGAGCGGTAAGTTAGGCATCAGGACCAAGTACAGCCGCACACCCACTTTGTATTGAAGGACAGATCCATGACCAGCGAAGGTCTTCCCGACCTGCGGCATGAGCCGCACCCGAACCCGACCCCGGCCGCGGAGCGCGACCGCCTCATCGCCAACCCGGTGTTCGGCACGGTCTTCACCGACCACATGTTCCAGATGACCTGGACCGAGGGGCGCGGCTGGCACAGCGCCACCGTCAAGCCCTACGGGCCCCTGCAGCTCTCCCCGGCCGCCGCGGTCCTCCACTACGCCCAGGAGATCTTCGAGGGCCTCAAGGCCTACCGGTACCCCGACGGCGGCATCGGCCTGTTCCGCGCCGAGGCCAACGCCCGCCGGCTCAACCTCTCCGCCGACCGCATGGCCATGCCGCACCTGCCCGAGGAGTGGTTCCTCGCGTCGATCCGCGAGCTCCTCGCTGTGGACGGCGACTGGGTCCCGAGCCAGGAGGAGTCCAGCCTCTACCTGCGCCCGTACATGTTCGCCTCCGAGGCGTTCCTCGGCGTGCGCCCCGCCAAGGAGTTCACGTACCTGGTCATCGCCTCCCCGGCGGCCGCCTACTTCAAGAACGGCCCCAAGCCGCTCAACCTGTGGGTCTCCGAGGAGTACAACCGGGCCGGGCCCGGCGGCACCGGCGCGGCCAAATGCGGCGGCAACTACGCCGCGAGCCTCCTCCCGCAGTCCGAGGCCATCGAGCACGGCTGCGACCAGGTGGTCTTCCTCGACGCCGTGGAGTACAAGTACGTCGACGAGCTCGGCGGCATGAACCTGTTCTTCGTCAACGAGAACGACCGGGTCGTGCACACCCCGAAGCTCGGCACGATCCTGCCCGGCATCACCCGCGACGCGATCCTCACCCTCGCCGCCGAGGCCGGCTGGGAGGTGCGCGAGACGAGATACTCGATCGACCGCTGGCGCGACGAGGCCGACTCCGGGGTCCTCTCCGAGGCCTTCGCGTGCGGCACCGCCGCCGTGATCACCCCGGTCGGCACCGTCAAGAGCCGCAACGGCGAGTTCAAGATCAACGGCGGCGAGGCCGGCAAGTTCACCATGCAGCTCCGCCAGGCCATCCTCGACCTCCAGCACGGCCGCGCCGAGGACACCCACGGCTGGACCACCAGGGTCGCCTAGCCCCGTCTCCTGAGAGGCCGGCCGCCTGAGCCCCCTTCCGCGACAGGGGTGTTCGCGCCCCGGTCACCGGAATTCGGGACCAATCCCGGTCCCCTTCCCGTACCTTGATATCCACGCGTGTCAAGGCTCGGGGAGGGGACCTTTGGGCGACGCCACCATCCACTTGAACCGTTTCGGCATCGAACGCGGCCGCCTCTGGCAGGCCGTCGTCGCCGCCCTCGCCATCGCACTGCCGCTCGTGTTCTGGATCGGCATCGAACGCGCCCTCGGCGACTCCGTCGAAGCACAGGACCCCGGCGAGACCCTCTACCTCCAGTCCTACCCGATGAGCGGCGCCGCCCTCGAGTTCAAGCTCCCCGGCGAGGGCTGGACCTCCCCGGGCATCCACATGGCCGACCAGCGCCAGAACTTCCGCCACGGCGGCCTCACCGCCGCCGTCGAGGTCGACACCCGCGTCGAGAGCCTCGACAACCTGCTTCGCCGTCGCGCCCAGGCCGCGACCGCCGACAACAACTCGGTCTTCAACAACGTCGTGCCCTACCGCAACGAGACCGCGAAGCTCTCCGGCTACCGCGCCGACATCGTCGGCCTCGACACCGCCGGATCGATCACCGTGGTCGGCGAGGACGGCGGCGCCGCCGCGATCCTCATCCTCATCGCCCCCGGCGACGACCCGGGCAGCAAGACCGTGGACCCCGACCCGTTCATCGACACGTTCAAGCTGGAGGGCAAGTGAACGTCAAGACCGAGCGCGTCGTCGTCGAGAGCCAGGGTGCGTTCGTCCGCATCCGGCGCCCCGCCTACTGGCTCTTCGTCGCCTGCCTCGTCTACGGCCTGCTCGAACTCGGCCGCGTCCTCTCGCCGGACTACGGCGACATCGCGACCGCCCTGTGGGCCTCCATCGGCGTGAACGCCGTCGTCGCGTTCTTCTTCCTCGACATCCTCGCCCGCCTCGACCTCTTCGAACGCGAACCGCCGACCGTGCGGGCCGCCGCCATGTGCTGGGGCGGGCTCGCCGCCGTCCCCTTCGCCATGTTCGCCAACGACGCCGCGCTCGTCGTCCTCGCCGAGTTCGGCGACGCCCAATGGGCCCGCATCTGGGGACCGCCGATCGCCGGTCCGCTCAACGAGGAATGGCTCAAGGCGATGGGGGTGGTCATGCTCGTCCTCATCGTCCGCGAGCACTTCGACCGCTCCATCGACGGCCTCATCTACGGAGCGCTGGTCGGCCTCGGCTTCCAAGTGGTCGAGAACCTCACGTACGCCATCAAGTACGCGGTCATGAACCCCAACTCCGACCTCACCGGGGCGCTCACGGTCACGTTCACGCGCGTGCTCGTCGCCGGGCCCTGGTCGCACCCGCTCTACACCGGCGCGGCCGGCCTCGGCATCGCGTTCTTCGTGACCCAGACCCGGCGGCGCCTCAGCACCCGCCTCGGGGTCGCGATCGGGCTGTACGCGCTGGCCCTGGGGATGCACGGGCTGTGGAACCTGCCGGTGCCCTCGAGTCTGCCGCCCGCGCTGGGGATCCCGCTCAGCTACGGGAAAGGCCTGATCATCCTCGCGCTGTTCTTCATCCTCTACCACTTCGCGGCCCGCGCCGAATGGCACTGGTTCGTGACCACCATGTCCGATCAGGACGAAGGGATCATCACCACCGACGACCTCACGGACATGCGCTCGCTGCGTAGCAGGCGCAAGGCCCGGCAGCACGCGCACAAGCAGTGGGGCAAGGAGGCCGCGCACCTGCTCGGGCAGCTGCACCGGGAGCTGGTGAACCTGGCGACCCTCGTCGCCCGCGACCAGCGGCGCGGCGAACCGGAGGAGGACGGGCCCGACGTGGCCGCCGTCAAGCGCAACATCGCCGCCATCAGAGCCGAACTGGCCGAGGCGAAATCGACTTAGTACCGCAAGCACGGCTCAGCCGATGCGGGCCTTGCGAGGAATCGGCGCGGTGGAGCCGCGCGGGGCCTGCTCCGCGGAGGACCCCGTCGTCAGCTCGTCGGTCGGGCCGTCGCTCGTGGTCACCGAAGCGCTCGGCGTCGGCTCCTGCGACGTCGGGGCATCGGTGGTCGGCTCCTCGGTGGGGGTCTCGGTCGGCGCGTCCGTGGTCGGCTCTTCGGTCGGCTCCTCGGTGGGCTCCTGCGTGGGGGTCGGCGACTGCTCGCCGTCCTCCTCGACCGGGTCCGAGGTGTGCTCGCCGACCGGCACGAGCCCGGGCGGGTCGCCGATGCTCTTGCCGCGCGCCTCGGGGGTCGCGGAAGCGGTCGCGGCCTCCGGCTCGGCGGCTTCGCCTGCGGCCGAAGGCGACTGCGAGGCCTCCTCTTCGGAGGACTCCGCGTCCTGCCCGGTCGTGTCCGCGCCCAGGCCGAACCAGCCCTCGGTGATGTCCGCGCCGTCCTCGCCCAGACCGGGGAGGCCCGGCACGGGCTCGCGCAGGAGCGCCCCGGTCGCGATCATGCCTCCCGCGACCGCCACCACCGCGATCGCGCCGGCCCGCCGGAAGCGCCGCGACTGGCGCAGATCGTAACCGAGAGAACGGAACGCGCCCTTGGTCTCGCGCCCGATGGCGCCGAAGAGTCCCATTGTGTCCCACCGTCCATTTCGTGTTCTTCACTCGAATCAACGAGTGAGGACACGAGTGGTAACCGTTGGGTCACCCGTGCGGGTGTCATTCAGTCCTTTCGGGTGAACGAAAGGCGCCCGTGTGCATAGGTTCAATGTGGATGATGCTCAGAAGTCGCGCTTCACGGCCTTGACCAGCAGCCCCGCGAACACCTGCAGCGCCGCCGGGTCCACGTCCGCGCGCGAATCCTCAAGCGCCGCTTCGGCCTCCGCCGCCAGCACCCCGATCCGCTCCTCCGTGTCCGCCAGCGCGCCCGTGTCCATCAGGACCGCCCGCAGCCGCTGCACCCCGGTCTCGTCCAGGTCCGGGTCGCCCAGTCCCGCGTCCAGGGCCGCCCGCTGCGCCGCGTCCGCCGCCGCCGAGGCCCGCGCGATGAGGAACGTGTGCTTGCCCTCCCGCAGGTCGTCCCCGGCCGGCTTGCCCGTCTGCGCCGGGTCCCCGAACACCCCGAGCACGTCGTCGCGCAACTGGAACGCCTCGCCCAGCGGCAGCCCGATCGCCGAGTAGTGCTCCCGGATCCGGTCCGGGGCGCCCGCGAGCGACGCGCCGATGAGCATCGGCCGCTCGATCGTGTACTTCGCGGACTTGTACCGCGCCACTTTGGCCGCCGTCGCCTCCGAGACGTCACGGCGCACTTCCGAGAGCACGTCCAGGTACTGCCCGGCGCTCACCTCGGTCCGCATCAGGTCGAAATCCCGCCGCGCGGCCGCGACCGCCGCGAACGGCATCCCCGCCGAGCAGAACAGCTCGTCCGACCACGCCAGGCACAGATCCCCGAGGAGGATCGCCGCCGCCGCCCCGAACCCGCCGGGCCGGCCCGACCAGCCCTCCTCGGCGTGCAGCGCCGCGAACCGCTTGTGGATCGAGGGCATCCCGCGGCGCGTATCCGAACCGTCGATGAGGTCGTCGTGCATGAGCGCCGAGGCCTGCAGCAGCTCCAGCGAGGCCACACATGCGACGAGCTCTGGAGAGTCCGCCAGCCCCGCGCCGCGCGCGCCCCAGTACGCGAACGCCGGGCGCAGGCGCTTGCCGCCCCGCAGCACGAAATCGCGCACCGCGTCCGCGTACGCCGCCAGGCTGGGGTCGATCCCGCAGATCACGGCGGCCTGCCGGTCAAGGAACACGGTCAGGGCGGCGTCGATGCGGTCGTTGAGCTCCACGGGTCGAACCCTAGGCTCCTGCCGTTCCATCCCAACTATTGGGTGGTCGCCAGTGCAGGTCAGAACACGTGTACCCGGGCCGTTACATTTGCAGGCATGACTCTCGGAGTGCCCAGCGTGATGCCGCAGAAGACCGCCAAGATCGGTGATCTGCTGCGCTCGGGCATGCCCAAGTTCTCCTTCGAGATGTTCCCGCCCCGCGACGAGCAGGCCGACGGCGTCCTCTGGCGCACCATCCGCGCCCTCGAGGGCCTGGGCGCCGACTACGTCTCCGTCACCTACGGCGCGGGCGGCTCCACCAGGCAGAAGACCGTGGAGACCACCGAGCGGATCAACGCCGAGACGACCCTGCTGACCATGGCCCACTGCACGGCCGTGAACCACTCCATCGCCGAGCTGCGCAACCTCATCGGCCACTTCGCCAACGTCGGCGTCCGCAACATCCTCGCCGTGCGCGGCGACCCGCCGGGCGACCCGCGCGCCGACTGGGTCCAGCACCCCGAAGGCGTCCTCCACGCCCGTGAACTCGTCGAACTCATCAAAGAGTCCGGCGATTTCAGCGTCGGCGTCGCCGCCTTCCCCGAAGGCCACCCGCGCGACGCCGACTGGGACGCCGGCGTGCGCTTCTTCGTCGAGAAGTGCCGCTCCGGCGCCGACTTCGCGATCACCCAGATCTTCTACGACGTCGAGGACTACCTGCGCCTGCGCGACGCCGTCGCCGCCTCCGGCTGCGACATCCCGATCGTGCCGGGCATCATGCCCGTCACCAACATCAAGCAGATCGAGCGGTTCGCCGTGCTCACCGGCATGACGTTCCCCGAAGCGCTCGCCGAACGCCTCCGGGCCGTCGAGGACGACCGCGACGCCATCCGCGACATCGGCGTCGAGGTCGCGACCGACATGGGCTCCCGGCTCCTCGCCGAAGGCGCCCCCGGGCTGCACTTCACCACCTTGAACCACTCCCGCTCCACCCGCCGCGTCTGGCAGAACCTCCGCCCGTAACGGCGAACGGACTGTCGGCTACCCGATTGAGGGATTGCGGTCACCGCTCGGACACGTAGAGTCCTCTTCTATGTTCGATGCTGCGAATGCGCGGTTGATGCCGTCTGCTACAACAACATCCATGCGCACCCGAGTGCCCGCCGACTCCCTTGTAGGCCGGGTCATCCTCTCCACCCGGTTTCAGCCCGGCGCCGTAGTCGGCGTCGGCCTCGTCGCCAGCCTCCTCATCCCAGTCTGCGTCCTCCTCGGCGGGCCGATCATCCTGGTCTCCCTGCCGCTCATAGCGGTCACCGCGCTGGCCGACGCGTCGTACGCGCTGCTGGCGGCGCGCTCGACGAGCCTGTCCCGGCGGGTCCTGGTGTTCGAGCCGCTGGCCGCGCGCCTCTCCGAGGGGGCCTGGCTCATTGCGCTGTGGTTCCTCGGCGCGCCCGGCTGGAGCGTGACGGTCACCGGCGCGCTGTGCTGGATGTACGTGCTCACCCGCAACCGGGCCCGGCAGGTGGGCCTGCGCGAGCTGGGCATGATCACGATGGGGGAGCGGTCGGTCCGCGAACTCGTGGTCGCCCTCGGCTTCGGCGCGGCGGGCGTGATCGCCGTCGCGGGCGGCGGGGCTCTTGGAGAAGGCGCAGTCGAGCAGTGGATCGGCGGCGCGATCACGATCGCGGTCACGGCTTGGATGCTCTTGGCGGCCTTGGGGCTGCTGCAGCTGGTGATCGTGGTCTCGACGGCGCTTCGGAACGACTGATCCGCTGAACGACTGAGCTTCGGAGCGACCGGGCCGGGCCCCGCGAAACGAGTGAGCCCCGCGACGACGGACCCGGTTGTCGCACCCCGGTGTCACCCTTGTCATCGGGGGGCCTGCGGCGTCCGTTTTGAAGGGCAGAGCCGGGAATGTGGCGAATGGCGCGCCGGGAATGTTCCGTGGAGCAGTCGCGTTATGGACTCCATGCGCTACGACGACATCACCGACGACCAGATCGCCGCCTTCATCGACTCCGAATCGAGGCCGCGCCAGGTCCCCGAGGAGACTCGGCGACTGCGCGACGCTGAGGAGATGCTCGCCCTCAAGGACCCGCTCGGGGCCCTGCAGTTCCTCGCGCCGCTGCTGCGCGACCACCCGGACCACCCGGACGTCATGCTCACGGCTGCGCGCGCCTACTTTAAGTCGGCGCAGCTCAACAAGGCCCTCGCGCTGTCCGAGAAGATGGTCGAGGCCAACCCGGCGGACTTCTACGCCCGCCGGCTCCTCGGCCGCACCCTGCAGCGGCTCGGCCGCGCCGACGAGGCGCGCGGCCACCTCCGCATGATCGACGAGATCACCGAGTAGCCCGCCGGACGCGGGCGACCCAGCGCAGGCGCCCGCGTTCTTTCGAACACCCGGTGTGCCTCAGGTGAGGACGAGGGGCCGTGAACCGATAGGTTCACGGCCCTTTTCTGTTGCCGGGCAATGACAGTGCTGTCGGATGGGCGACACTCCGTAGCGATTCGCTGATTTCGGGCGACGATGGGGGTTGGAAATGTCGGACCCCTGTGGTTCCATATTTCTCGAACGCAAGTTCGAACCAGGTTTAGGAGGCCCACGTCATGGCAGCTTCTCGACCCGCCGTCACCCGATCCGCCTCGCCCGTGGGAACCCGCGGCGCGAGCGGCCCCCGATTGGTGCAAGCGGGCACCGTGCAGAACTCCCGCCTGCGCATCCCCGCCGATCAGCTCCCCAACCGCTCCCCGCTCCAGCTCCTCGCCACCGCCCGGGTCGACCTCGACGACGCTGCGGAACGGACCCGTCCGGGCGAGCGCTACGCCGAGGCCCATCTGGCCGCCCTCCGTGTGGCCGTGGCCGTGCTCGCCGTGCGGGCGGGCGACGCCACGGGCAGGCGGCGGCCCGGCCGCCCCTCGAGCACCTGGGAACTCCTGCGCGGCGTGGCCCCGGAACTGGAGGAGTGGGCGTCGCACTTCGCCCGTACCGCCCGCAAACGGGTCCTCGCGCAGGCCGGCATCCCCGACATCGTCACGCCCGAAGAGGCCGACGCGATCGTCGCCGACGCCCGCCGCTTCCTCGACGTGGTGGTGAGGTTGCTCGGCATGCCCGCGGCGTGAGCCGGGTGACGCCCGCCGTGGCGGGCGGCACGGGCGGCTCGCTGCGGCATGGGCGGTTATACGATTGCTGCTGGCACCGGGTTCTCGAGAGAATGTCCTCGGCCCCGGCCCGCGAGAAGCGGGTCGCGGCGCGGCGTTCCGGGCGAGTCCCGCGGCCCGCGAACCGGCTCCGCCGGTCAATCGACCAACCGTTTCCTTCGAGGAGTTTTGAACCCGTGTATCGGACACACCTCGCCGGCACGTTGAGTGCCGCTGACGTCGACCAGCAAGTCACCCTCGCCGGATGGGTGGCGCGTCGCCGCGATCACGGCGGGGTGGAGTTCGTGGATCTTCGCGACGCATCGGGCGTCGTCCAGGTCGTCTTCCGCGACTCGGAGGCCGCCGAGGCCGCCCAGAAGCTCCGCAACGAGTACTGCGTCTCCGTCACCGGCACCGTCGCGCGCCGCCCCGAAGGCAACGAGAACCCCGAGCTGCCCACCGGCCAGATCGAGATCAACGCGACCAGCCTCGAGGTGCTCTCCGAGGCCGCGCCGCTGCCGTTCCAGATCGACGACCACGTGGACGTCTCCGAGGACATCCGCCTGCGCCACCGCTACCTCGACCTGCGCCGCACCGGCCCGAACAACGCGATCCGCCTGCGCTCCAAGGCCAACCACATCGCCCGCAACCTCCTCGTCGAGGACGGCTACGTCGAGATCGAGACCCCGACGCTGACCCGCTCGACCCCCGAGGGCGCCCGCGACTTCCTCGTGCCCGTGCGCCTCCAGCCCGGCACCTGGTACGCCCTCCCGCAGTCCCCGCAGCTGTTCAAGCAGCTCCTCATGGTCGGCGGCTTCGAGAAGTACTTCCAGATCGCCCGCTGCTACCGCGACGAGGACTTCCGCGCCGACCGCCAGCCCGAGTTCACGCAGCTCGACATCGAGGCCTCCTTCGTCGACCAGGACGACATCATCGACCTGGGCGAGCGCGTCGTCCAGGCCCTCTGGTCCGAGCTCGCCGACCACCAGATCCAGCTGCCGATCCCGCGCATGACCTGGCACGACGCCATGGACCGCTACGGCTCGGACAAGCCCGACCTGCGCTTCGGCCAGGAGCTCGTCGAGCTCACCGACTACCTGCGCGGCACCGAGTTCCGCGTCTTCGCCGGCGCGATCGACGCCGGCGGGTACGTCGGCGCGGTCGTCATGCCCGGCGGCGCCTCGCAGACCCGCAAGGAGCTCGACGGCTGGCAGGACTGGGCCAAGGCGCGCGGCGCCAAGGGCCTCGCGTACATCACCTTCAACGCCGAGACCGGCGAGCCGAAGGGCCCCGTCGCCAAGAACCTCTCCGAGGAGCACCTGGCCGGGCTCGCGGACGCCGTCGGCGCCAAGGCCGGCGACGCCGTGTTCTTCGCCGCTTCCACCGACCGCCGCGAGGCCCAGGAGCTGCTCGGTGCCGCTCGCCTCGAGGTCGGCAAGCGCGTGGGCCTCATCGACCCCGACGCCTGGGCGTTCTGCTGGGTCGTCGACGCGCCCATGTTCGAGCCCACCGAGAACGGCGGCTGGACCGCGATCCACCACCCCTTCACCTCGCCGAACCCCGAGTGGATCGACAAGTTCGAGACCGACCCAGGCAACGCGCTCACCTACGCGTACGACATCGTCTGCAACGGCAACGAGCTCGGCGGCGGTTCGATCCGTATCCACGACGCGAAGGTCCAGAGCCGCGTCTTCGACGTGCTCGGCCTCTCCCACGAGGAGGCCAAGGAGCAGTTCGGGTTCCTCCTCGAGGGCCTGAAGTACGGCGCCCCGCCGCACGGCGGCATCGCCCTCGGCTGGGACCGCGTCTGCGGCATCCTCGCCAAGTCCGACTCGATCCGCGACGTCATCGCGTTCCCGAAGTCCGGCGGCGGCATGGACCCGCTGACCTCGGCTCCCACCCGCATCACGGCCGAGCAGCGCGCCGAGGCCGGCATCGACTTCACGCCGGAAGAGGAAGCGGGTACCGAGGCGCTTGCCGGTTAGCCCTACGATGTCGTAGTGGCGGCCCGGGCCGGGGGGCCCGGGCGCCCGGCGGTGGGTGGGTGGGCGGGGGGCCCGCACCCCAACACCGCGGGCAGGAGTCCGTGAAGGCGGCGGCCGCGGTCCGCTGACGGCTGATATATGTAACATCCGGCCGATGCAGGAGTAAGAGGAGCGGGTTCGACGTGCAGAGCGGGACCTTGGTGGCGGGTCGCTATCGATTGGACGAGCGGATCGCCGCAGGAGGCATGGGCGAGGTCTGGAAAGGCACCGACACCCGACTCGGACGCGCCGTGGCCATCAAGATCCTCCACGCTGGACTGTCCAGTAACGACAAGTTCCGCACCCGATTCCAGCTCGAGGCCCGCGCCGTCGCGGCCCTCCAGTCCCCGGGCATCGTCGCGCTCTACGACTACGGCGAAGAGACGAACGACGACGGCGAAGTCTCCTACCTCATCATGGAACTCGTGCGCGGCCGCTCGCTCGCCGAGATCCTGCGCGACCGCGGCCCGCTCCCGCCCGCCGAGGTGATGCAGATCGTCGCGGCCGCCGCCGACGCCCTCGAGACCGCCCACCGGCACGACATCATCCACCGCGACATCAAGCCCGCCAACCTCCTCGTCGACGAGGAGACCGGCGCGGCCAAGATCGTCGACTTCGGCATCTCCGCCGCACGCGGCGCCTCCGGCCTCACCGAGACCGGCACCGTCATGGGAACGCTCGCGTACGCCTCGCCCGAGCAGCTCAACGGCGCCGAGCTGACCGGTGCCAGCGACCTCTACTCGCTCGGCATCGTCGCCTACGAGATGCTCATGGGCCGCCCGCCGTTCGTCTCCGACACGCCCGTCGCGGTCATGAACGGCCACATGACCCAGGCCCCGCCGCCGCTCTCCCGCGACATCCCCGCCGGGGTCGCCCAGGTCGTGCTCCAGGCCCTCCAGAAGGACCCGCGCGCCCGCTACACCTCGGCCGCCGAGATGGCCCGCTCGGCCCGCGAAGGCCGCGTCGTCACCGGCGGCATCCCCGTCGCGCCCACGACCCCGCCCGACGGCCAGCAGACCCAGTACTTCGGCTCCGACCAGACCGCGCTCATCGGCGCCGGCGTCGGCGGCGGCAACACCGCCGAACAGCCCACCGGCCAGATGGCGCAGACCGAGGAGAAGGCCGGCTCCGCGACGCCTTGGCTCATCACCGCGGCCGTCGTCGCCATCGTGGTCATCATCGGCGCGATCATGTGGTGGAACTACATTAACAAGGCGGACGCCGAGATCCAGGATCCCGTCTCGCCGACGCCTTCGGTCTCGACCAGCAAAGAGGCGCCGTCCACGGCGGTGGAGTCCACCACCGAAGATGACGACGACGACAACAGCAACTGGGAGCCGTCCACGGAGGAGGAGACCTCCGAGACGCCCAGCGAGACGCCTTCGGAGACCGCTTCTGAGACCCCCAGCGAGGACGTTTCCACTTCCGAGTCGGAGACTCCCAGCGAGATTCCGTCGGAAACACCTAGTGAGACTCCCACGCTGGAAGAAGGCGGCGGAGGCGGCGAGGGACAAGGGTAAAGCTGGAACGGCCCGCGGCATCAGCCGCGGGCCGCTTTCACGTTCCTAGCCGCCGATCGGCCGGTACCGCACGACCTTGTCCTGCCCGCCGCCGTTCGACGTGGCCACCCACAGCCAGCCGTCCGGGCCCAGTTCGACCGTGCGGATGCGGCCGAGCACGCCCTCCAGGACCGCGACCGGCTCGCCCGCTTCGCCTCCCGCGACCGGGACGGTCCAGAGGCGCTGGCCGCGCAGGGCCGCGACGTAGATCGTGTCGCCCACGACCTCCGAGCCCGAAGGGGAGGCCTCGGCGGTCGACCAGGTGACGAGCGGGTCGACGAACTCGGGTTCGCCGCCGGATCCCTCGACCTGCGGCCAGCCGTAGTTCGCGCCGGGCGCGGCGTAGTTCAGCTCGTCCCAGGTGTTCTGGCCGAGCTCGGAGAAGTAGAGGCCGCCGTCGGCGTCCCACGAGAGGCCCTGCACGTTGCGGTTGCCCCACGTGTACACAAGGGACTCCGGGATCGGGTTGTCCTCGGGCACCGACCCGTCCGCGTTGGCGCGCAGGATCTTCCCGCCGAGGCTGTCGAGATCCTGGGCGTTCGCGGTGTCGTTCGCGTCCCCGGTCGTGATGTAGAGCTTGCCGTCCGGCCCGAAGGAGAGCCGCCCGCCGTTGTGGTTGAGCGCCGAGGGGATCCCGGTGACGATCGGCTCGGGTTCGAAGCGGTCGAGCGTGAACCGCACGACCCGGTTGTCCTCCGCGGTCGAGACGTACGCGTAGACCCAGCCGTCGGTCGTGAACGTCGGCGAGATCGCCAGGCCGAGCAGCCCGCGCTCGTCGAGCTGGCTCGTGCCGCCGACGACGTCGAGGGTGCCGAGGACGACGGGGTCGGCGTCCGTGCCGATCCGCAGTACATCGCCGGAGTTGCGTTCGGCCACGATCCCGGAGCCGTCGGGGAGGAACCCGAGGCCCCACGGGATCGTGAGCCCGGTGGCGACCGTGTCGCCGGTGTTGAAGTCGAACGTCGGGTCCTGCCGGGGCTCGGGGGCCGCTTCGGCCGCGGCGGTCGCCGTGCCGACGACCAGGGCCAGGACCGCGAGCGCCGCGCCGATGGCGGGCAGTCTGCGTCGCATGGCTGCTCCTTGTCTCTCTTGGTGCCGGGTAAGAAAGCGAAGAAAAGCTGATATAGAGGTATATCGATCTAATTGCCATCGTAAGCGCGCTTGGGGCGGGATGTCCAGGCGGCCGCATTCGACGAAATCGATCGAGAATCGTGACTTTCGCATGTTCACTTATGTCGATGGTTGGAATAAGCTGGCCGCAGCCCTGTTGGTTACCGATCACTCAGGTCCCCACCTGGTCGATCGTTCGAAGATTGGTTGGACAATGACGTCTCGACGATTCATCGGCGCGCTCACTGCCATTGCGGCGGTGACGATTCCGGCCTCCGCGGCGGTCGCCGCCCCGGCCGACGGCCCGCTCCTCTGGTACCAGTTCGACGAGACGAGCGGCACCGTCGTGGCCGACGCCTCCGGCCACGGCCACGACGGCACCCTCATCGGCGGCACCTGGCTCAATGACGGCTCGCAAGCGTCGCCGAGTGCGGGCGACGGACTCGAACTCGACGGCGTCGACGACTACGTCGACCTGCCCGACGACCTGCTGGCCGGACTCGACGCGATCACCGTGACCGCCGAGGTCTACATCGAGCCCGAGCAGGCCGGCCCGTACTTCATCTACGGCCTCGGCAACTCCAGTGGCGACTGGGGCAACGGCTACCTCTTCACCACCGGCAACGGCTACCGGACCTCGATCTCCACCTGCCACTGGACCTGCGAGCAGAACGCCTCGTCCGGCCAGAACCTCGCGCGCGGCACCTGGAACCACCTCGCCTACACCCTCGAAGGCGGCACGGCCGTCCTCTACCTGAACGGCCAGGAAGTGGCCCGCAACGAGGCCGTGACCATCACGCCCGGCGACATCGGCGCCGGCACGACCACCGCCAACTACCTCGGCCGCTCCCTCTACAGCGGCGACCGCTACTTCAACGGCCGCTTCGCCGACTTCCGCATCTACGACGGCGCGCTCAGCGGCGCCGAGATCGGCGAGCAGGCCGCGCACATCAGCGCCGAGAAGGCCGCCGAGGACGCCGCCGCGCTCGACCTCGGCGACACGAGCGCCGTCACCGCCGATCTCGACCTCCCGTCCCGGGGAGCGAACGGCTCCCAGATCACCTGGGCCTCAAGCGATCCCGAGGTCATCGGCACTGACGGCACGGTCACCCGCCCGGCCATGGACGCCGCCGACGCGACGGTCACCCTCACGGCAACCGTTATCCTCGGTTCCGTGCAAGAACAACGCGACTTCACCGCCACCGTCCTCGCCGAGTACGACGACAAGGAAGCGGTCGCCCTCGACGCCGCCGCAGTCTCGATCCCCGACCTGGACGACGTGCGCTCGGCGATCAACCTGCCCACCCAGGGCGCCAACGGCTCCACGATCACCTGGAAGTCCGACAACCGCGAGGTCATCGCCAACGACGGCATCGTGCACCGCGACGCGCCCGGCGGCGAGACCTACACCGTCAAGCTCAAGGCCACCGTCCAGCGCGGCGGCGAGAAGCAGAAGCTCACCTTCATCGCGACCGTGCCGCCGCTCCCCGCCCCGGCCGACTACACCGGCTACTTCTTCACCTACTTCACCGGCGAGGGCACCCCCACCGGCGAGCAGGTCTACGGCGCGCTCAGCAACGGCGACGACCCGCTCTCCTTCACCGAAGTGAACGACGCCAAGCCGATCCTCACCTCCGACCAGGGCGAGCAGGGCGTGCGCGACCCGTTCCTCATCCGCTCGCCCGAAGGCGACCGGTTCTACCTCATCGCCACCGACCTCAAGATCAACGGCAACGGCGACTGGAACCGGGCCCAGCGCCACGGCAGCCTCTCGATCATGGTGTGGCAGAGCGACGACCTCGTGAACTGGTCCGAGGGCCGCCTCGTCGAGGTCTCGCCCGAGAACGCCGGCGCCACCTGGGCCCCCGAGGCCTACTGGGACCCCGAGCAGAACGCCTACGTCGTCTACTGGGCCTCGCCGCTGTTCACCACCGACGACCACTCCGAGGGCTTCTACCACCGCATGATGTACGCGACGACCCGCGACTTCGTGCACTTCTCCGAAGCGCAGGTATGGGTCGACCAGGGCTACTCCACGATCGACTCCACCATGATCGAGTCCGACGGCGTCTACTACCGCTTCACCAAGGACGAGCGCTCGAACTCCGCCTCCACCCCGTGCGGCAAGTTCATCCTCGCCGAGACCGCCACATCCCTTGCGGCCGATGCCGAATGGCAGTTCCTCGCCGACTGCATCGGCTCCGGCGCCATCAGCGCCGGCGAGGGCCCGCTCGTCTTCAAGTCCAACACCGAAGACAAGTGGTACCTCTTCATCGACGAGTTCGGCGGCCGCGGCTACGTCCCGTTCGAGACCACCGACCTCGCCTCCGGAGAGTGGACCCCGGTGGCCGACTACGACCTGCCGTCGAGCCCGCGCCACGGCACCGTGCTTCCGATCACTGCCGACGAGTACGAACGAATCCAAAAGGCCTGGTAACGCACCCGCCAGGGTGCCGCCCTTGAGCGGCAACGGCTTTGGTGCCCCCGCTCATGAGACGGCCTCTGCACCTTCGGTGTGGAGGCCGTCCCTTATGCTCGGAAACGGAATTCAGATCCCCCCGACACCCAGGAGCACCCGAATGTCTTCCCGTACCGCCACCCGCCTGATCGGCGCGTTCGCCGTTCCCGCCATCGCACTCGGCCTGTCCGCCTGCGGCTCCGACGAGAAGCCCGCCGCGAGCACGGGCGGCGACGAAGAGGGCGCCGCCGCCGCGCTCAGCCCCCAGGACGCCATCCTCGCCTCCGTCGAGAACCTGAACGCCGAGTCGTACAAGATGGAGTCGTCGATGACCGTCGACGGCACCGAGTTCATGGCCATGACCGGCATGTACGACGGCGACAACTCCCAGGCCGGCGCGGACATCTTCATGAGCGCCATGCTCGAGGCCTCCGGCGAGGAGCTCACCGCCGAGGACCAGGAGCTCATGGGCGACATGTTCGGCGACATGCACACCGAGACCATCGTCGTCGACAAGGTCATGTACATGCAGCTCTCCGGCGGCATGTACGACAGCATGGCCGAGGCCTACGGCGAGGACGCCTGGTTCACCATGGACCTCGCCTCCGACGACGCGATGGCTCAGGCCTTCTCCGAGTACGGCGGCATGGACCTCGCCGAGCAGACCGAACTCGTCCTGACCGAGCTCACCGACGTCGAGGAGACCGGCGACGGCGTCTACACCGGCACGCTCAACGCCGACTCCGAGGCGCTCTCCGCGCTGGCCGGCTCCGGCCTCGGCATGGGCTCCGACGCTGGCTCCGAGGCGACCGGCATGATCGAGGGCACCGAGGTCACCGTGACCCTCGACGGCGACGGCCTGCTCAAGTCGATGACCATGACGATGCCCGAGGTCGAAGGCATGGCCATGGAGATGACCAGCGAGATCGTCGAGATCGGCGGCTCCTACGACATCAAGGCCCCCGAGTCGACCAACCTGCACGACTTCGACGAGTTCCTGTCCGGCATGGGCGCCGGCATGTAACTCCCGCAACGGGAAAGGCCGCCGCACCGAAACCGGTGCGGCGGCCTTCCGCTTGTGCGCGGTTGGTGCCGAACCTCCCGGTTCGGGCGCTGATCTGCGGAACGCTCACGCTCATGACTTAGGCTGACGGGGATATGGACGTTCCAGATTTGTTCGGCAGCGCCGGTCCCAGCGGCCCGCCCGAGCCGCAGGGCTCCACCGCCAACCACAGCGGCATTCTGGGCACCGGCTCGGCCACGGGCGACGAGCCGCTGGCGGTGCGGATGCGCCCGCGTGTGCTCGACGAGCTCGTGGGCCAGGACCACCTCCTCGGGCCCGGTTCGCCGCTGCGCCAGGTCGTCGAGGGCCGCCAGCCGCTGTCGGTGATCCTGTGGGGCCCGCCCGGCTCCGGCAAGACCACCATCGCGCACCTCGTGGCGCAGTCCGGCGACCGGCGCTTCCGCGCGATGTCCGCGCTCAACTCGGGTGTGAAGGACGTGCGCGCCGCGATCGACGAGGCCCGCCGCATCCGCCGCACCGGCGGCCCGCAGACGATCCTCTTCATCGACGAGGTGCACCGCTTCACCAAGACCCAGCAGGACTCCCTGCTCGGCGCGGTCGAGGACCGCACCATCACGCTCCTGGCCGCCACCACCGAGAACCCGTACTTCTCCGTGGTCGCGCCGCTCGTGAGCCGCTGCGTGCTCCTGACCCTCCGGGAGCTCGACGCCACCGACATCGGCGAGCTCGTCGACCGCGCCGTCGAGGACGAGCGCGGCCTGAACAACGCGGTGACGCTGGAGAAGGAGGCCCGCGACCACCTCGTCCGCACCGCCGCCGGGGACGCGCGGAAGGCCTTGACCGCCTTGGAGGCCGCCGCTTTGACGCTGCCGATCCACGGCTCCGCAAGCGTCGCCGAGGGGGAAGGCGGACCCGAGATCACCGTCGCCGTCGTGGAAGCCGCCATCGACACCGCCGCGGTCCGCTACGACCGCGACGGGGACGGCCACTACGACGTCGCCAGCGCGTTCATCAAGAGCCTCCGCGGATCCGATGTGGACGCCGCGATGCACTACCTGGCGCGAATGATCGTGGCGGGGGAGGACCCGCGGTTCATCGCGCGACGCCTCGTCATCTTCGCCTCCGAAGACGTCGGCATGGCCGACCCGACCGCGCTCCTGGCCGCGACCGCCGCGTCCACTGCCGTGGAGCGGATCGGCCTGCCCGAGGCCCGCATCAACCTCGCACAGGCCGTCGCGCACCTCGCCACCGCGCCGAAGTCGAACGCGGTCATCACCGCGATCGACGAGGCGATCCGCGATGTGCGCCAAGGGAAGATCGGCCCCGTCCCGCCGGACCTGCGCGACGCGCACTATCGGGGCTCTGCCCAGCTCGGCCACGGCAAGGCGTACGTCTACCCGCATGCGGACCCGCGCGGCGTGGTCCCGCAGCGGTACGCGCCCGACGTGGTGGCCGGGCGCGACTACTACCGGCCGACCCGGCACGGCCGCGAGGCCGAGATCGGCGAGCGGCTGGAGAAGCTGCGGCGGATCGTGCGCAGGGCCGCCGATGGCGACTGAGACGCCGCGCCGCAGCGAGCGCCTGGCGAACCGCATCGCCGCGGACCTGGAGCGCTCCGGCGCGCGCATCGAGCGGCTGCGCATGACCGTCGCGGTGATCGCCGTCCTCGCGGTGCTCCTGGTCGCCGCCGTCCTCTGGCTGGGCCGCGCGATCTCGGTGGATCCGACGCGCCGGGCCGTCGACGAGTTGACCGTGCCGGGCTGGGCCGCAGCGAGCGTGCACGACGAGACGTACGGCAGCCGCTGGTGCGTGGGGGAGTGCCGGGTGCGGATGCGCACGTGGACTTCCGAAGGCACAGTGGACGACACGGCGAACGAGTACTGGCAGGCGGTCCTCAACGCGGGCTGGATTCCGGCGGACGCCGAGCAGTGCGTGGGCGGCCTCGGCGAGGAGGGCTGCTATGTGCGCGACGAGCTGTACCTCGAACTGTGGGTCGTCCCGGTCGACTGCGGGGACCGCTATGAACTCTGCGTCGGCTCCGAGGTGACGGCCGTGGTCGCCGCGCAGGCGGCCCTGCCGCGGCTCGCGGAGGAAAGGGCCACAGCGGATTCGCGCTGAGGACTCGCCTTCACGACCCGCGCGACTGGACTGTGGACCGACGCGCCCCGTTGCGCCGGATGTCCGATCGCTCAGGGTAAGGTCGACACCGCGTTGCTCTTGCGCGAGAGCCCCGATTCGTCTGCGCCGCGTCGCCTTCCGCATTGGTGGGCCGCTGGCCGCGCGATCGGGTCCCGCAGGGCGGACGTACAGCTCGCAAGCGCCGCCGAGGGCGGCCGAGACACACACTTCATCGCCGGTGACGGACACCGGCGGTATCGCGACAGGGGGAGACCGTGCCTGAGGACACCGTGGCGGCAGGATGGACCGGGAGCGTCTGGGAGCTGGGGGTCCTGCTCGCGGGGCTCGGCTTCTTCCTCCTGTGCGTGATGCTCGCCTTCCGCCTCATCAACAAGGCCACCGCGACCCTCAACCGCGTCAACAAGACGCTGGACAAGGTCGACCACGAGATCGGCCCGATCCTGCGGAACGTCAACACCGCCCTCGACAACGTCAACGGCTCCCTCACGCAGGTCGAGGGCGAGCTGGAGAAGGTCGGGACCATCACCGGGAACGCCGCGCACATCTCGTCGAACGTCGCGAACATCACGAGCCTGGTCGTCTCGGCCGTCGGCTCGCCGCTGGTGAAGGCCGCCGCGTTCGGCTTCGGCCTGCGCACCGCCGTGAAGAAGCGCAACCAGGACGTCGACGAGCAGCAGGTGCGCCGCATGGTCGAGGCCTCGCGGCAGTCCAAGCGCCAGGCGAAGCGGTCGGCGAAGGCCCGCCGCAAGTCCGGCGAATGACCCGCCCTCGCGATTAATCAGTTGAGGAGTTCCCGTGTTGAAACGGATGATCTGGGTAGGCATCGGCATCGCGGTCGGCGTGATCGCGGTCCGCAAGATCACGAAGGCGGCGGAGTCGGTCACTCCCGGCGGGGTCGCCGAGCGTGTGAGCGGCGCCGGTGCTGAAATGAAGGAATCGTTCAAAGCGTTCTGGGCGGACGTTTCCGAGGCCAAGCAGGCCAAAGAGGCAGAGCTCTTCGACGCCATCGAGCGCGGCGAGGACATCCAGCCGCTGCTGAACGAGGACGACGACGAGCACGACCCGGCCGCGCCCGGCCGCCTGTACTAGACCCTTGAAGGAGGTGCCCCCCATGGAGACCGCTGAAATCCAACGCCGGTTTCTGAAGTTCTTCGAGTCCAACGGCCATACGGTGGTCCCCAGCGCACCGCTGCCCGCCTTCGAGGACCCGAACCTGCTGTTCGTGCCTGCGGGCATGGTCCCGTTCGTGCCTTACTTCCTGGGCCAGGCGACCCCGGAGTGGAACCGCGCCACGTCGGTGCAGAAGTGCATCCGCACGCCCGACATCGACGAGGTCGGCAAGACCTCCCGCCACGGCACGTTCTTCCAGATGAACGGCAACTTCTCCTTCGGGGACTACTTCAAGGAGCAGGCGATCCGCTTCGCCTGGGACCTCACCACCGGCTCGGTCGAGTCCGGCGGCCTCGGTCTCGACGGCGACCGCATCTGGGCCACGGTCTACCTCGACGACGACGAGGCGATCGACATCTGGCACAAGCAGGTCGGGCTGCCGCTCGACCGCATCGTGCGCCGCGGCCAGGCCGACAACATGTGGTCCATGGGCATCCCCGGACCGTGCGGCCCCTGCTCGGAGCTGTACTACGACCGCGGCCCCGACTACGGGCCCGAGGGCGGCCCCGAGGTCGACGAGGACCGCTACCTCGAGTTCTGGAACCTCGTGTTCATGCAGAACATCCGCGGCGACGGCCCCGCCAAGGAGGGCTACAAGGTCACCGGCGACCTGCCGAAGAAGAACATCGACACCGGCATGGGCATGGAGCGCATGGCGGCGCTCCTCCAGGGCGTCGACAACATGTACGAGACCGACCAGGTCCGGCCGATCATCGACAAGGCCTCGGAGCTGACGGGCAAGCGCTACGGCGTCTCGACCTCGCACACCGCCTCCGAGTCCCACCCGGACGACATCCGCTTCCGCGTCATCGGCGACCACGTGCGCTCCTCGCTGATGCTCATCGGCGACGGCGTCGTGCCCTCCAACGAGGGCCGCGGCTACGTGCTGCGCCGCCTCATGCGCCGCGCGATCCGCGCCGTGCGCCTCCTCGGCTACGACAAGCCCGCCATGCCCGAGCTGCTGCCGGTCGCCATGGAGCGCATGTCCACCGCGTACCCCGAGCTCCGCACCGACTTCGAGCGGATCTCCTCGTACGCGTACGGCGAGGAAGAGGCCTTCCTCAAGACCCTCAAGCACGGCACGACGATCCTCGACACCGCCGTCACCGAGACCAAGGCCGAGGGCGGCAAGACCCTCTCCGGCACCAAGGCGTTCGAGCTGCACGACACGTACGGCTTCCCGATCGACCTGACCCTGGAGATGGCCGAGGAGCAGGGCCTCTCGGTCGACCAGGAGGGCTTCCGCACGCTCATGACCGAGCAGCGGCAGCGCGCGAAGGCGGACGCGGCGGCCCGCAAGACCGGCCACGCCGACCTCTCCGCGTACTGGCAGCTCCTCCAGGAGCAGGGCCCCACGGACTGGAAGGCCTACGAGACCCTCGAGACCGAGTCCCGCGTGATCGGCGTCCTCAAGGACGGCCGGTCCGTGCCGCTCGCGAAGGCCGGCGACATCGTCGAGGTCGTGCTCGATCGGACCCCGTTCTACGCCGAGTCCGGCGGCCAGCACGCCGACGCCGGCAAGATCGTCGGACCGAGCCTGTTCGCCGAGGTCCTCGACGTGCAGCGCCCGGTCAAGAAGCTCGTGGTGCACAAGGTCCGCGTCCTCGAAGGCGAGCTCGTGCTCGACGACAAGGTCGAGGCCACGGTCGACCCGGAGTGGCGCCTCGGCGCCCGCCAGGCGCACTCGGGCACGCACGTGGTCCACGCGGCCCTGCGCGAGGTGCTCGGCCCGACCGCGCTCCAGTCCGGCTCGTTCAACCGCCCCGGCTACCTGCGCCTCGACTTCTCGTGGCGCGCGAAGCTCTCGGACGAGACGCGCAGCGAGATCGAAGAGGTCTCCAACCGCGCGATCCGCGACGACCTGCCGGTCGCCGTCCAGTACATGACCCTCCCGGAGGCCAAGGACTTCGGCGCGGTCGCCCTGTTCGGCGAGACCTACGACGAGACCGTGCGCGTCGTCGAGATCGGCGGCCCCTGGTCGCGCGAGCTCTGCGGCGGCACGCACGTGTCGCACTCGGCCCAGATCGGCCCGCTCGTCCTCACCGGCGAGTCCTCGGTCGGCTCCGGCCAGCGCCGCGTCGAGGCCGCCACGGGCATGGAGGCGTACAAGTACCTCGCCCGCGAGCGCGACCTCGTCACGCAGATCGCCGAGGAGATCGGCGCCCAGCGCGGCGACGTGCTCGAGCGCGTCCGCGCGATCCTGCAACGCACCAAGGACGCCGAGCGGGAGCTCGCGAACCTCCAGGCGAAGGCCGTCTCCGGCCGCGCCGCCGAGTTCGCCGCGAACGCGAAGCAGGTCGGGGCCGTCAAGGTCGCGGCCGTGCAGGCGCCCGAGGGCACCAAGGGCGGCGACGTGCGCAACCTCGCGATGCAGATCCGCGGGCACCTGCCCGAGGACCAGCCCGGCGTCGCCGCGGTCGTCGCGACCGCCGGCGGCAAGGCCAGCATCGTCGTCGCGGCCAACAAGGCCGCCCAGGCGCAGCACGTCTCGGCGCAGGCGCTCGTGAAGGCCGCGCTGTCCGGCAAGGGCGGCGGCAACGACGAGGTCGCCCAGGGCGGCGGCGTCCCCGCCGACCAGGCCGCGCAGCTGCTCGCGGCCGTCACCGGCGCGATCACGGCCTAGGTCTCCTGAGCGCAGTGGAAGACACGACGTCCGGCCCCGCGTCCCAGCAATGGACGCGGGGCCGCCGTCTCGGCATCGACCTCGGCAAGGCGCGCGTCGGCGTCGCCGTGTGCGACCCCGACGGCATCCTCGCCACTCCAGTCGCGACGGTTCGTCGCGACCTCAAAACCGCTGGTGAGGACATACCTAGCGATATCCGTGAAATCGCCGAAACGGCCGCGGAGTACGAGGTTGTCGAAATCGTCGTCGGCCTACCCGTTACTCTTTCGGGTGAGGAGGGGCCGGCGGCCGCCCACACCCGAGCCTGGGTGGAACGGCTCACCGACCACGTCTCACCCGTTCCGGTGACCCTGACCGACGAGCGCATGACCACCGCCGTCGCCACCCGCAGACTCAACGAGGGCGGCGTGCGCGGCAGCCGGAAGCGCTCCATCGTCGATCAGGCGGCTGCGGTGGAGATCCTCCAGCAATGGTTGGACCAGCGGCGGAGGTAGAGAACAGAATGCTCGGGGATTTTCGGACCGAGGATGAGCGAGCGGACGCTCCCCGGAGCCACCGCCGCAAGGACTCCGGCAAGTCCCTGATCGCCATGACCGTCGTCGTGGCCCTGTTCGCCGTGATCGGCATCGGCGGCTGGTGGGCGTACAACAACATCGTCAAGGACTACTTCATCGCCGAGGACTTCACCGGCGACGGCAACGGCAACCAGGTCGTCGTCACCGTCGAGAGCGGCTGGCTCGTCTCCGACATCGCGGACCACCTCGAGGAGGAGGGCGTCGTGGCCTCCGCCAAGGCGTTCCTCAACGCCTCCGAGGACGACGGCGACTCCGGCACCACCATCCAGCCCGGCTCCTATGCCATGGAAGAGGAGATGTCCGCGGCCTCCGCGCTGGCGTTCATGATCGACCCGGGCAACCTCACGCTCGACCACGTCGTCGTCCCGGAAGGCAAGCGCAGCTTCGAGATCTACGAGATCCTCTCCGAGTACACGGGCGTCCCGGTCGCCGACTTCGAGGCCGCCGCCCAGGACCCCGAGGCGCTCGGCGTCGACCCGATCTGGTTCGAGGGCTTCAGCGACCGCCAGGTCAAGTCCGTCGAGGGCTTCCTCTTCCCGTCCGCATACGAGTTCGACGAGACCATGACGGCCGAGCAGATGCTCACCGAGATGGTCAAGCGCTTCAACGAGACCATCGAGGAGATCGGCTTCCTCGACAAGCTCGCCGACATCCCCGACCCCGACCCCGACTACGACCCGAGCGCCATGGAGAACCAGACCTTCTACCCGCCCACGAACGGCGAGTTCAAGATCTACCCGTGGATGGCCCTCCAGATCGCCTCGATCGTCCAGTCCGAGTCGGGCATCGCCACCGACGACCCGAAGATCGCCCAGGTCATGTACAACAAGATGTACCTCAACCCGTACTCGCACGAGCAGACCAACTGCAACTGCTTCGAGTCCGAGGCGATCTGGAACTACGGCCGCCTGATCAACGGCGACGACGCCGTCACCTCCGGCGAGGACATCGACTGGGGCGCGGTCATGCGCGACCCGGACAACCCTTGGTCGCCCAGCGCGCCCGAGCACGCCGGCTACCTGCCGAGCGCCATCTCCAACCCCGGCGCCGCCGCGCTCGAGTCCGCCGCGAGCCCTGAGCCGAACGACTACCTGTTCTTCGTGACCGCCTTCGACGACGGCAGCGCCCTGTTCGCCGAGACCTACGAAGAGCACCAGGAGAACACGAAGACCGCCGAAGAGAACGGCATCCAGTGATGCGGGCCGCGGTCCTCGGGAAGCCCATCGAGCACTCCCTCTCGCCGGTCATCCACAACGCCGGGTACGTCGCGGCCGGCCTGCGCGACTGGACGTACACGCGCCACGAGTGCGACGAGCCCGCGCTCGCCCGCTTCGTCGACTCGCTCGACGAGACCTGGGCCGGGCTCTCGCTCACCATGCCGCTCAAGGAGATCGCCCTCACCGTCGCGGACGAGGCGACGCCCGTGGCCGAGGCGATCGGCGCCGCCAACACGCTCGTGCTGCGCGGCGGCCGCCGCCTCGCGGACAACACGGACGCGCCCGGGATCGTGGACGCGCTCGCCGAGGTCGGCCTGACCTCGGCCGAGGAGGTGGCCGTGCTCGGCGCGGGCGGTTCGGCCCGCGGCGCGCTCGCCGCGGCCCAGGCCCTCGGTGCGAGCACGGTCCAGGTCTACGCCCGCCGCCGCGAGGCCATCGCCGAACTCGAACCGGTCGCCTCCGCGCTCGGGCTGCGGCTCGAGGCCCGGAGCTGGGAGGAGGCGGTGCGCGTGGGCGACGCCGACCTCGTGATCGCCACCGTCCCCAAGGGCGTCACGGACGGGCTGCACCCGAAGTGGAAGCCCGGCGCCGTCCTGTTCGACATCCTCTACGACCCCTGGCCCACCCCGCTCGCGGCCGAGGCCGAGGCGCAGGGCGCGCAGGTCCTCGACGGCCTCGCGCTCCTGCTCGCGCAGGCGGTGCGGCAGTGGACCCAGTTCACCGGCGTGGACGAGGCCCCCGTCACGGCCATGCGCGAGGCGCTGTACGCGGCGGTACCGTCGAGGAGAACGTCATGACCCACCCCTTGCGCGAACGCTGAATCGAGACCGGCATGGACCACACCTTCCTCTACGACGGGGACTGCGCCTTCTGCACCAAGTCCGCGCAGTTCCTCGAGAAGCACGTCCGCACCACCGCGAAGGTCGTGCCCTGGCAGTGGGCCGACCTGGACGCGCTCGGCGTCACCCAGGCCGAGGCCGAAGAGGCCGTCCTGTGGATCGAGTCGAACTTCCAGGAGGCCGGGCCGGACGCGATCGCGGTGCTCCTGCGCCGCGCCCAGTGGTACTGGCGGCCCATCGGCTGGACGCTCTCGTTCGGCTTCGTCTCGAAACTCGCCTGGCCGGTGTACCGACTCGTCTCCCACAACCGCCACAAGCTCCCCGGCGGCACCGCCGCGTGCTCGCTGCCGCAGGCCGAACGCGACCGCCTCGCGGGCGGCTGACGTTCCGTCGCAGGGCGAACGAGCCGGCTGTGGCATACTCGCCCGGTGCCGAAAGACGCTGCCGAGCCACCGCTGACGCGCCGAGGGAAACTCGCGCGGGTCGGGGCGACCCTCGCGATGGTCCTCGCGCTCGGGGCGACCTCGCTGTGGGGCACCGATGACCTCTTCCCGTTCTCGCCCTTCAAGATGTACTCGCACGCGCACGATCCGGACGGGTGGGCGAACAGCACCAGCCTGATCCTCACCGACGCGACCGGCCGCAGCTTCTCCGTGGGCGACAACGACACCGGCTTCCGCCGCGCCGAACTCGAAGGCCAGTTGAGCCGCTTCCGCGAGGACCCCGGGCTGCTCGCGCTCGTCGCCGAGGCCTACGAGGACGCCCACCCCGACAGCCCCGAGATCGTAGGCGCCGAAGTGCGCATCGTGCACTACGAGCTCAAGGACGGCGAGCGGACCGGCGCCGAACGGCTCGAGATCGCCGCGACCTGGACCGAAGGGAGCGAGGCGCCGTGACCCGCTACGTGAACGGCTTCTTCTTCACGCCCGTGGCCCTCGGCCGGGTCGCCGCCATGCGCTTCCTCGCCGGGCTCTTCGTGTGGATCGAATGGTGGGCGTACAAGCCGTTCATCATCCAGCACCGCTTCCTCCCCGAAGACCTCTACCAGCCGCTCCTCGTGGGCCGGCTGCTGCCGATCCCCGCCCCGAACTACTGGATCGTCACCGGCACGCTCGTCGTCATGCTCGCGGCGGCGCTGCCGGTCATGTTCGGGTACCGCCCGCGACTGTTCGGGTGGATCCTCTTCATCGCGTACTTCGAGTGGATGCTCATCTACAACTCGTACGGCAAGGTCGACCACGCGAGCTTCGGCTTCATGGCGCTCCTGCTCGTGCTCTGCATGATGCCCGAGGCCCGCTGGGGCGACCGCGAGCACCTCTCCGAGCGGGTCGGGTGGGGCTTCAACCTCGTGCAGATCGCCGTGGTGTGCACGTACTTCCTCTCGACCTGGTCCAAGTTCCGCTACGGCGGTTTCGACTGGGCCAACTCCGGGGTCTTCACCTGGGCGATCATCCGCCGCGGCACCGTCTTCTCCGACTGGCTGCTCGACTTCCCGGAGCTCCTCCACGCCGCCCAGTGGGGCATGGTCGCGTTCGAGCTGCTCACCCCGCTCGTGCTCTTCGTCTACCCGTGGAAGCGCCTGCAGTACTCGATCATCGCGTTCTTCTACGCCTTCCACGTCGCGATCTTCGCAGCGCTCACGATCAGCTTCCTCCCGCACCTGTTCGCCATGGCCTGCTTCCTGCCGCTCGAACGGATCGACCCCAAGGACCTCGCCCGCCGCGCCCGCGCGAAACTCAAGGGCCCCAAGGACATACCCCCAGCGCGCGACCGCGACGAGGCCGATCCCGAGCTCACCGCCGCCGGCTGACGCGGGGGAGTCCCCTATGGCACACCCGTGCCATACTCTTGCCGTGGATACCCAGTACGCGAAGGTGCGGCCCGCCGGGCGGGCCGTGCGCATCACGATCAGCATGGTCGTGCTCGCCCTCGTCACCGCCACCACCTTCTGGGGCGGGGACGACTTCTTCCCCTTCGCGCCCTTCAAGATGTACTCGTTCTCCAAAGAGCTCGACGGCTGGGCCGGCTCGACCCGCGTCGAGGCCGTCAACGAGGAGGGCGAGCGGTTCAGCCTCACCGAGGCCGCCACCGGCTTCCGCCGCGCCGAGCTCGAAGGCCAGAAGAGCCGCTTCGTCGAGGACCCCACGCTGCTGGAGTACATCGCCCAGGCCTACGAGAACACCAACCCCGACAAGCCCGAGATCGTCACCGTCGAGATCATCGAGCGCCGCTACCGGCTCGAGGACGGCCACCAGACCGGCGAGGTCACCGAGATCGTCGAGGCGACCTACACCCGCGAAGGAGCCGACGCGTGACGTCGCTTCCGTTGGCGCAGAAGGCCACCGGCTGGTTCTTCCAGCCCGTCGCGCTCGGCCGCGTCGCCGCGATGCGCTTCCTCGCCGGAGCGTTCATCTGGGTCGACTGGTGGTGGTACATGCCGTGGATCCTCGGCCACCGCCATGTCCCCGGCGAGCTCTACCAGCCGCTGTTCATCGCCCGGATCCTCCCGGTCTTCCCCGTCCCGAACCACTCGATCGTCGTCGGCACCCTCGTCGTCCTCCTCGCGGCCTCGATCCCCATGATGTTCAACAAGGCCCCGCGCCTGTTCGGATGGATCGTGGCGGCCGCCTACTTCGAGTGGATGATCATCGCGATGTCCTACGGGAAGGTCGACCACGGCAAGTTCGGCTTCCTCATCCTGCTGTTCCTCCTGCCCACCATGCCGAAGGCCCGCTGGGGCGACCGCCGCAACCTCTCCGAGCACGTCGGCTGGGGCTTCAACCTCGTCCAGATCGGCGTGATCTGCACGTACTTCTTCGCGGCCTGGGCCAAGATCCGCTACGGCGGCTGGGAATGGGTCAACTCCGCGACCATGACCTGGGCGATCATCCGCCGCGGCACCGAATACTCGACCTGGCTCCTCGACTACCCCTGGCTGCTGCGCCTCTCCCAATGGGGCATGGTCGGCTTCGAACTGCTCAGCCCCGTCGTGATGTTCGTGGCCGCCAAACGCCTCAAGTACGGCATCGTCGCGTTCTTCTACCTCTTCCACCTCACGGTGTTCCTCGCCGTCGAGATCAGCTTCCTGCCGCACATGGTCGCGATGGCGTGCTTCCTTCCCCTGGAACGCATCGACCCACGTGACCTAATTCGCAGAGCGCCCGAGCTGCCAGGCCGGATCCGCAGGAAACTGCAGGCCCGGAATGGTATACCAGGCCCGCGGCGGCGCGAGGACACCGCGAAAGCGGCCGAGCCCACGTCCTGACGCGCGGAAAACGAGTGGCCCGCTCCCACCGAAACTTCATACGGTGGGAGCATGCCGATTCTCGAAGCCCAGTCCCTCACCAAGACCTTCCGCAGGCCTGACAAGGCCTCGGGGTTCAAGGGCGCCGTCAAACACCTGATGCAGCGCAAATACAAGAACTACACCGCAGTGGACGGCATCGACCTCTCGATCGAACCGGGCGAATCGGTGGCCTACGTCGGGCCCAACGGCGCGGGCAAGTCCACCACCGTCAAGCTCCTCACCGGCATCCTGCGCCCCTCCGAAGGCACCGTTCGGGTGATGGGCCGCGACCCGCACACCGAGCGCATCGCCAACGCCCACGACATCGGCGTCCTCTTCGGCCAGCGCACCCAGCTCTGGTGGGACCTGCCCGTCGAGGAGTCCCTGAAGCTCCTCAAGCACATGTACGGCGTCTCCGACGCCGACTACAAGCGCCGCATCGAGAAATTCGACGAGCTGCTCGACCTCGGCGAGTTCATGCCCGCGCTGGCCCGCACGCTCTCCCTCGGCCAGCGCATGCGCGCCGACCTCGCGTGCGCGCTCATCCACGACCCGAAGATGGTCTACCTGGACGAGCCGACCATCGGTCTGGACATCTCGGTGAAGGACCGCCTGCGCGCGTTCCTGCGCGAGCTCGTCAACGACGGCACCACCCTGCTGCTCACCAGCCACGACCTGGCGGACATCGAGGAGGTCTGCGAGCGGATCGTCGTGATCGACAAGGGCGCCATCGCCTATGACGGCTCGATCGACCGGCTCAAGGCCCACTACATCACCACGAAGGCCGTGAACCTCTACCTCGAGGGCGCCGCGGACGTGCCGGAGCTGGCCGAGAAGTTCCCCGACTACGAGTGGGCCGCCGGCGAGGCGCCCTCCGAGGTCACCGTGACCTACGAGTCGGGCCGCTTCACGACCGCCGAGGTCCTGGGCTCGCTCACCGCGCAGCTCTCCCCGCGCGACCTCTCGCTCTCCGAACCGTCCATCGAGGACGTCATCCGCCGCCTGTACGCCGGAGAGCTCACCAAGTGAGCCGCCCGCACCCGTCGCTGCGCCCGCCGCTCGCGGGGCCCGTCTTCCTCAGACCGGAGTAATCGCTCAATGAGCCATTCAATCGCGGTCGACCGCGCGCTCGTGGTCATCGCGTTCAAACGAAGACTCGCGTACAAGTCCCACTGGTTCTTCGGCCTCGCCATCGGCGGCGGCTCCATGCTCATCGCGATGGTCATGTGGCAGAACCTCATCGGCTCGGGCACGCTCTCGGGCTACGACTGGGACTCGATGCGGGCCTACACGATCATCGGGTTCGTGGCCGCCACCATGGTCTTCGGCGCCGCCGACTGGACCATGGCCGACCGGATCCTGGACGGCCACGTCGCGGTCGACCTCACCAAGCCCGTCGACTTCCAGCGCGCCCGCGCGGCCGAGTACATCGGGTCGATGCTCTCGACGTTCCCGACCGCGGTGATGGGCGTCGTCGCCGCCTGGCTCCTGTTCGACCCGCCCGGGCCGGTGTCGCCGCTCGCCGGACTGCTGACGGTCGTGAGCTTCGCGTTCATGTTCCCGCTGGCGTTCGGCCTGACGTACCTCTCGACCCTGGTGTGCTTCTGGACGAAGCGCTACCTCGGCATCATGTGGCTGCGCGAGGCCCTGCTCAGCTTCTTCTCGGGGCTCATGATCCCGCTGGCGTTCATGCCCGGCTGGCTCCAGGCCGTCGCCTGGGCCCTGCCGTTCCCCCATTTCACGACCACGCCGTCCGCGATCTACCTGGGGCGCGTCGACACCGCCGGCGCCCTGGGGCTCCTCGCCGCCGAAGCCGCCTGGGCCGTCGGCCTCTGGGTGCTCGGCTGGCTGGTCTTCCGCAGCGCGGTGAAGAGAGTGACGGTCCACGGTGGCTGACACGATGACGCTCAAACGCGCGGTGCCCGCGCGGCACGTGTTCGCCATCTACTGGCGCACCTGGTTCGCGCAGATCCGCGCGATCGTCGAGTACCCGGCCGACCTGTGGGTCATGGCCTCCGCCGGGGCGGTCTGGAACATCCTCCAGTTCGCGTTCCTGGCCGTCCTGTTCGCGAACGTGCCGAACGTGGCCGGATGGGACTACCACGAGATGCTGATGCTCTCGGGGCTCCTCAGCGTCGCGGGCGGCTGCAACGCGCTGTTCTGGGACGGCGCGTGGAGCACCGGCACGATGGTCATCAAGGGCGACATCGACTACCGGATCACCCGGCCGGCGCCCGTCATCATCCAGGTCGGCAGCTCCCACATCGGGATGCAGTCCATCGGCGAGGTGGTCTTCGGGGCCGCGATGTTCGTCTACGGCTGGATCGGCGCAGGGATCGGCTTCGCCGCCGTGCCGATCGGCGTCCTGGCGATCGTCTGCGCCGCGCTCATCCAGTGCGCGCTCGTGACGGCGCTGTGCGCGGTGAACTTCTGGATCAAGGGCCAGGCCTCGATCTTCGCGTTCCTGCTGATCGAGTTGCAGGGCAACGCGATGAAGATGCCGCTGGGGATCTTCCCGAGCGGCGTGCGGATCGTGGCGATGTTCCTCGTGCCGGTGGCGTTCGTCAACTTCGTGCCGGTCTCGGTCATCACCGGGCACATGTCCGCGTGGTGGCTCGCCGGCATCCCCGCGGCCGTGATCGGCTCGGTCCTGCTGGCCGTGGGCGTCTACCGCCTCGGCCTGCGCGCCTACGACTCGGCGGGCCACTGACGTGGCGAGCGTCGACCTGGCGCTCGCCACGATCGCGTTCAAGCGCAAGATCGCCTACAAGACCACCTGGCTCTTCTCCGTCCTCTTCGGAGGATGGTCGATGCTGGCGGGCCTCGCCGTGTGGAACCACCTCATCGGCGACGGCGAGATCGGCGGCTACGACTGGGACTCGATGAAGGCCTACCTGATCATCGGGTTCCTCACCTCGACGCTCGCCTGGGCCGGCTCGGACTGGGACATGGCCAACCGGATCCTCGACGGCCTGGTCTCGATCGACCTGACCAAGCCCGTCGACTTCCAGCGGGCGCGGGCCGCCGAGTACATCGGCGGCATGACGGCCTCCGTCCCGGCGGCGATCCTCGGCACCCTCATCGCGGTGCTGGTGTTCCGGCCCGCCGGGCCGGCCTCGCCGCTCGCGGCCGCGCTGACCGCCTTCAGCCTGCTGTTCATCTTCCCGCTCGCGTTCGGCATCAGCTACCTCGCGACCCTGTGCTGCTTCGTGACCCAGCGGTTCCTCGGCATCCAGTGGGCCAAGGACAGCATGGTCGCGTTCTTCTCGGGGCTGATGGTCCCGATCGCGCTCATGCCGGTCTGGCTCCAGGGCATCGCCTGGGCGATGCCGTTCGTGCACTTCACCACCACGCCCGCCTCGATCTACCTCGGCCGCGTCGACACCGCGGGCGCCCTCGGCCTCATCGCGGCCGAGGCCGCCTGGGCCGCGGGGCTGTGGATCATCGGCCGCCTCATCTGGCGGCAGCTCGTCAAGAAGGTGACCATCCATGGCGGTTGACCCGGCCTCCGCCCGCCACGCCGCGGGCGTCTACCGCCGCTCGATCGGCGCCTACCTCCGCTCGATCGCGGAGTACCCGGCCGACTTCTGGGTCATGGCGATCTCGGGAACGTTCTGGCAGATCGTGCTGTTCGCGTTCCTGAGCATCCTGTTCGACAACGTCAACGCCGTCGCCGGCTGGGGCTACCACGAGATGCTGATCCTCGCGGGCTTCCTCGCCACCTCGTGGGGGTCCACGGCGCTGTTCTGGGACGGCATCTGGGACACCGGCAAGCTCATCGTCGAAGGCGACATGGACTACCGGATCACCAGGCCCGCACCGGTTCTGATCCAGGTGGGCTCCAAACACGTGGGCATGCAGGTCTTCGGCGACGTCACGATCGGCGTGCTCATGATGACCGTCGGCTGGATCGGCGCGGGCATCAGCGCCGCCGCGATCCCCTTGGCGCTCTTCCTCCTCCTGTGCGCGGCGGTCATCCAGGCCTCCCTGCTCACCGTCGCGAACGCCATGAACTTCTGGATGAAGGGCCGCACTCCGGTCGTCGCCTTCATGCTCGCCGAACTCCAGAACGAGGCGATGCGCTTCCCGCTCACGATCTTCCCGGCGGCCGTCCGCCTCGTCTTCACCTTCGGCCTCCCGCTCGCCTTCGCCAGCTTCATCCCCGTCCAGATCATCACCGGCAAACTCGACCCCTGGTGGCTCGCCGCCCCGCCCGTCGCCGCGGCCGCCACCGCCTTCCTCGCCGTCCTCGCCTACCGCGCGGGCCTGAAGGCCTACGACTCCGCCGGCCACTG
Source organism: Glycomyces lechevalierae (assembly GCF_027622945.1). Taxonomy (GTDB): domain Bacteria; phylum Actinomycetota; class Actinomycetes; order Mycobacteriales; family Micromonosporaceae; genus Glycomyces; species Glycomyces rutgersensis. Next base: position 324,683 of record NZ_JAPZVQ010000004.1, read on the forward strand.
ACCCTTGAGCATGCGCATCGCATGCTAACCTGGAGTCATGGTGTTCATCCAGGTCAGAAACGTTGAGGAGGAGCTCCGCGAAGCCGCCAAGAAGCGCGCCGCCGAGCTCGGGGTCGATCTGTCGACCTACGTCAAGACCCTGATCCGCCGCGATGTCAAACGGCCCAGCATGGCCTCCTGGCTCGATGAAGTGACGGCGGAACCGATCGGGCAGTCGTTCGACGTGGCCGAGGCGATTCGCGAAGCGCGTGACGAACGTGACGAGCAGATGCGACGGAATCTTGGGGATGCCGGGTGATCGTCGTCGACGCGAGCGTTGTGGTCGCACTGCTGACCGGCCATTCGTCGACGGATGCGATCGCCGAGCAACTGAACCGCGACACTGATGTGATCGCTCCGGCGCACCTGGACGCGGAGGTGCTGTCCGCGCTCCGGGGTCGGATGCTCGGTAGACACCTGACCATGGGGGACTTGCGGACCGCAGTCGCCAGGCTCGCCGCCGCACCGATCCGTCGGATCACGATGGAGAGTCCAAGACTGCTGCTGGAGACCGTGCGGTGGTTTCACAACCTCTCAGCATACGACGCTTGCTATGCGGCGCTTGCGAAAGAATTCGATGCGCTGCTGCTGACCGGCGACAAGGGCCTGGCGGACTCAGCGACCCGCGCTCAGATCGCCTGCGCGCACGTCGACTGCTCCGCCTGAAGACGGCCGGCGAAGCCTCGTCGCGGTCGAAATCGGTTGTGGCGGGGTGGGCGGGAACTTAGGATCGGACGTCCGCCTACCCCACGGAGTCGACTTGACCTTCACCCCGACGGCGATCCGGCGCGCGTTCGACTTGGACGTCGCACTCACTGTGATCGCGTTCAAACGCCGCGCCGCCTATAAGACCCAGTGGTTCGTCGGCTCGCTCATCGGCGGGACCGAGCTGCTGACCTCGCTCGCGCTGTGGGCCGCCGTGCTCGCCGAGCGCGGGGAGGTCGGCGGGTACGACTGGGACGCGATGCGCACCTACTACGTGCTGGCGTTCGTGACCGCGGCGATCGCCTTCGGCGGCACCGAAGGCCTTGCCGCGCAGCGGATCCTCGACGGGATGGTCGCGATCGACCTGCTCAAGCCCGTGGACTTCCAGCGGGCCCGCGCGGCCGAGTACACCGGCAGCATCCTCGGGAACCTCCCGACGCTCGGCGTCGGGCTCGCGGTCTCGATCCTGTTCCTCGACCCGCTGCCGCCGGTGTCCGCCACCGCCGGCGCGCTGGCCCTCGTGAGCGTCCTGCTTATCGTCCCGCTGGCGTTCGGGCTGATGTTCCTCTCGGTCATGCTCTGCTTCTGGACGCGCAGCTACCACGGCGTCATGTGGTCGCGCCGGACCATCACGGCGTTCTTCTCCGGACTCATGGTCCCGTTGGCGCTCATGCCGGCGGCGCTGCAGACGGTCGTCGGATGGCTGCCGTTCGTCCACATCGCGACGACGCCCTCGAACATCTACCTCGGCCGCGTCGACACGACCGGGGCGCTCGGGCTCGTGGCGCTGGAGGCGGCGTGGTGCGTCGCGCTGTGGCTGCTGGGGCGCGTGCTCTGGAACCGCGCGGTGAAGGTGGTGACCGTGCATGGCGGTTAGGCTGCGGCACACGGCTTCCACATACGTCCGTCTGATCTGGGCCCAGTTCCGGGCGATCACCGAGTACCCGGCGGACTTCTGGACCATGGCCGTCACCGGCCTGATCCTCCAGGCCGTGCAGGTCGGGTTCATCGGCGTGGTGTTCTCGAACGTGACCAGCCTCGGCGGCTGGGGCTTCCACGCGATGCTCATGCTCATGGGGTTCATGGTCCTGGCGGACGCGGTCACCGAGGTCGGCTGGGACGGGATCTGGACGATCGGGCAACGGGTCATCACCGGCGACATCGACTACCGGATCACCCGGCCCGCGCCCGTGATGCTCCAGGTCGGCGCCAGCGCGATCGGCATGCAGGCCGCCGCGAACGTCACCACGGGCTCGATCATGATCGCCGTCGGCTGGTCCGGCGCGGGCGTCGCCGCGGCGATGATCCCGGCGGCGCTGCTGCTGTTCGCCTGCGCGGTGGTCGTGCAGCTGACGGTGATCACGAGCCTGTGCTGCGTCGCGTTCTGGATGAAGGGACCGGCGGTCTCGTTCGCGTTCCTCGGCGCGCAGGTCCAGGAGAACGCCACGCGCTTCCCGCTGCAGATCTATCCGCGCGCGGTCCGCGGGATCCTGACATGGGCCGTGCCGTTCGCCTTCGTGAACTTCATCCCGGTGAGCATCCTGACGGGCGAGCTGCCGCTGTGGTGGCTCGTCTTCCCGCCCCTCATGGCCGCCGCGCTCATCGGGGTGACCACCCTGGTCGCCCGGACGGGCCTCGCCCGCTACGAGTCCGCAGGTCACTGAGTGGGCTTGCGCCACACCGCCTCCAGCTACCTGCGCCAGATCGGGGCGCAGATCCGGGCCGTCACCGAGTACCCGGCTGACTTCTGGACGATGGCCGTCACCGGGGTCCTGAATCTGGCGGTGCAGGTCGGCTTCATCGGCGTGCTGTTCGCGAGCATCCGGAGCCTCGGCGGCTGGGGGTTCCACGCGATGCTCATGCTCACCGGTTTCATGGTCCTCGCCGACGCCGTGACCGAGGTCGGCTGGGAAGGGATCTGGTCGCTCGGGAACCGGATCGTCAGCGGCGACATCGACTACCGGATCACCCGGCCCATGCCCGTCATGATGCAGATCGGCGCGAGCGCGATCGGCATGCAGGCCGCCACGAAACTGATCGTGAGCGCGACGATGCTCGCCATCGGCTGGTCCGGTGCGGGTGTCGCCGCCGCGATGGTCCCGGCGGCGCTGCTGCTGTTCGCCTGCGCGGTCGTGGTGCAGGTCGCCGTGTTCACGAGCCTGTGCTGCGTCGCGTTCTGGATGAAGGGCCCCGGCGTCCCGATCGCGTTCCTCGGTTCGACGGTGCAGGAGGAGGCCACGCGCTTCCCGCTCCAGATCTACCCGAAGGCGGTTCGTGCGGCCCTGACCTGGGTCGTGCCGTTCGCGTTCGTCAACTTCGTACCTGTCAGCGTCCTGACGGGCGAGCTGCCGCTGTGGTGGCTGGCCTTCCCGCCTCTCATGGCCGCCGCGCTCATCGCGGTGACCACCCTGATCGCCCGGGCGGGCCTGGCCCGCTACGAGTCCGCAGGTCATTGATGTGGCGGAGGCCATCGAAAAAACCTGTTGCGCGGTTTCCGGGGCCTCCGTTAGACTCGCATCTGTTGCCCGAGGCGTGTCGCCTTGGGGCTCTTGAGGATTGGAGGTGTTACTGATGGCTGTCGTTGTCTGCGCTCATGCCTTGAAACTCAGTTCACCTCCCGTCGGCTCGCGCTGATTCCGCAGCGAGCGACGGATCTTCATCCAGGAGCTCGCCACCTTGGCACGCAAGTCAGACTTTTCCGATTCTTTCCAATCCACCAAGCGCGGTCGCCGCAAGTTCGACGACGACGAGGTGTTCACCGCCGAGGACCAGGCCCGGTTCGAGGAGATGCGCACGGTCTTCGACGAGATGCCGCAGGACGACGGCCCGCCCGCCGGTGACCGGTGGTCGATCTGGTGGGACTCCGAGCCGCTGCAGCGCGGCCCGGAACCCCGGCCGGCGTGGGTCATCACCGACCACGGGGCCGTCGACTACGAACTCGGCGTCCTCAAGACCGGCAAGGAAGCCGACGTCTTCCTCATCGAACGCGCCCTCCCCGGCAGCGACCGGGCCGTGATCATGGCGTCGAAGCGCTACCGCAGCGCCGAGCACACCCAGTTCAACCGGGCCGGGGACTACATGGCCGGGCGCGGCGCCAAGCGCTCGCGTGACGCCCGCGCCATGGCCAAGCGCACCACCTTCGGCCTCGAGCAGGCCGCCGGCCGGTGGGCCGCCGCCGAGTTCGACGCGCTCAAGACCATGTACAACGCCGGCGTGCCGGTGCCGTACCCGGTGCAGATCCTCGGCCGCGAGGTCCTCATGGAGTTCATCGGGGACGGCCGCACGGCCGCGCCCCGGCTGGCCGAGACCAAGCCCGACGAGGTCGAGCTCGAGAGCCTCTGGGACCAGGCCTGCGAGGCGCTGCGCCGCATGACCGAGCTCGGTTTCGCGCACGGCGACCTCTCGCCGTACAACACGGTCGTCCACGACGGGCGGCTCGTCGTGCTCGACCTCCCGCAGGTCGTGGACCTGTACGCGAACCCGCTCGGCTTCGACTTCCTCACCAGGGACGTCGAGAACCTGGGCTCGTGGTTCACCGCGCGCGGCATCCCGCGCGACGAGGTCGAGGAGCTCCAGACGGAGCTGAAGGCCTTGGCGGCCATGCCGTAGTCGCGGGAGTGTCGGGGGCGGGTCATATCCTTGTGGTGTGGCTGTTGATTACCGTCCCGCCCCCGGCACCATCCCGACCGCGCCGGGCGTCTACCGTTTCCGGGACCGCGACCGGCGCGTCATCTACGTCGGCAAGGCCAAGAACCTCCGCAATCGCCTGAACTCGTACTTCGCGGACGAGACGCGGCTCCACGAGCGCACCCGCCGGATGGTCAACACCGCCCGCAGCGTCGAGTGGACCGTGGTCGCCACCGAGGTCGAGGCCCTCCAGCTGGAGTGGACCTGGATCAAGGAGTACGACCCGCGCTTCAACGTCATGTTCAAGGACGACAAGTCCTACCCGTGGCTCGCCGTCACCGTGGGAGAGGAGTTCCCGCGCGCCCAGGTCATGCGCGGCGCCCGCCGCAAGGGCGTGCGCTACTTCGGGCCGTTCGGCTCCGCGTGGGCCATCCGCCAGACCCTCGACCTCCTCACCCGGGTCTTCCCGATCCGCACGTGCTCGGACACGGAGTTCAAGCGCTGCAACCGGATCGGCCGACCGAACCTCCTCGCGGACATCGGCAAGTGCTCCGCGCCGTGCGTCGGCCGCATCTCCGTCGAGGACTACCGCGAACTCGTGAACGGCTTCTGCGCCTTCATGTCCGGCGACCACGCCCCCGTGCGCCGCCGCCTCATCAAGGAGATGCAGGAGGCATCGGAGGCGCTCGAGTTCGAGAAGGCCGCGCGCCTGCGCGACGACCTCGCCGCCCTCGACAAGGTCCTCGAGCAGCAGGTCGTGGTCCTCGCCGAGGACGTCGACTGCGACGTCATGGCCGTCGCGGACGACGAGCTTCAGGCCGCCGTCCAGGTCTTCCACGTGCGCAACGGCCGCATCCGCGGCCAGCGCGGCTGGGTCATCGACAAGCCCGAGCCGATCGACCTCCCCGGCATCGTCGAGAGCTTCTGCCTGCAGTTCTACGGCGAGCAGAACGAGGTCGTGCCCCGCGAGGTGCTCGTCCCGGCCCTCCCCGACGACGCCGCCGCCCTGGCCGAACTCCTCTCGGAACGCCGCGGATCCAAAGTGGACTTGCGTGTCCCTCGCCGCGGCGACAAGCGCGCCCTCGCCGAGACCGTCGAGAAGAACGCGATCGAGAACCTCCAGCGCCACAAGCTGAAGCGCGCCGGCGACCTCACCGCCCGCTCGAAGGCCCTCGAAGAGCTGGCGGACGCCCTCGACCTGCCCGAGGCCCCGCTACGTATCGAATGCTACGACGTCTCGCAGTCCCAAGGGGAGGACGTCGTCGCGTCGATGGTCGTCTTCGAGGACGGCCTGCCGCGCAAGAGCGAGTACCGCCGCTTCGTCATCAAAGGCGAGCGCAAGGACGACCTCGCGAGCCTCCAGGAGACCCTGCGCCGCCGCCTCTCCAAGCTCGCGGACCAGCCCACCGGCTCGCCCACCGAGGAGGACGAGGAACCCAAGCGCGGCTTCCACTACCCGCCGCAGCTGCTCGTCGTCGACGGCGGCCAGCCGCAGGTCGCCGCCGCCGAAGCCGTCTTCGCCGAACTCGGCATCGACACCATCAACCTCGCCGGCCTCGCCAAGCGCCTCGAGGAGATCTGGCTCCCCGGCGAGTCCTACCCCGTCATCCTCTCGCGCACCTCCGAGGCCCTCTATCTCATGCAGCGTGTGCGCGACGAGGCGCACCGCTTCGCGATCTCCCTGCACCGCACCAGAAGACGCAAGGGCCTCATCACCTCCGCGCTCGACGGCGTGCCCGGCCTCGGCGAGTCCAAACGCAAGGCCCTCCTCAAGCAGTTCGGCTCCGTCAAGCGCATCCGCGAGGCCGAGCTCGCCGATCTCGAGGCCGTGCCCGGGATCGGCCCGAAACTGGCCGAGGCCTTGCAGACACATCTGCGTAATCCCGACGACAACGGGGCTTGAGACACGGTAGGTAGTAATACGCTTGTCAGTTCGGCAAGCACGTCGAAGCCGTGTCACCACGGCGGCAGGAACGAACTCGGGGATACTTGACTTATGGGTGTGGCAGCAGTGCAAGCGGGCGGAACCGACCGCAGTGAATTGGACCTCGTGATCGTCACCGGCATCTCCGGCGGCGGCCGCTCGACGGTGGCGCGCGCACTGGAGAACGTCGGCTACTACGTCATCGACAACCTCCCCGAATCGCTCGTCGGCCAGGCCGCCGAGCTGGCCGCGGCCGGGGGAGAAGAGGTGCGGCGCACCGCGATGGTCCTCGACGTGCGCTCGCGCGCGTTCATGACCGACCTCGTGGGCGTCATCGAAGACCTCCGCAAGGGCGGCTTCAAACCCCACCTCGTCTTCGTCGACGCCGACGACGACATCATCATCCGCCGCTTCGAGAAGGTCCGCCGCGCCCACCCGCTCCAGGGCGACGGCATGCTCGCCGACGGCATCGCCGCCGAGCGCCGCATCCTCGAACCGGCCCGCGGCTCGGCCGACACCCTCTTCGACACCACGCACCTCAACGAGAACCAGCTCCGCTCCCGCGTCGAGGAGGCCTTCCTCGCCCCCTCCACTCCGGGACTCCAGTTCACCTGCATGTCATTCGGGTTCAAGTACGGCATCCCGCGCGATGCGGACTACGTGGCCGACGTAAGATTCCTTCCCAACCCGTACTGGGTTCCCACCCTGCGCGAGCACACCGGGACCGACCAGGACGTCGCCGACTACGTCCTCGGCCAGGACGGCGCCGAGGAATTCGTCGCCGCCTACGCCTCCCTGCTGCTCGGCACCACCCAAGGGTTCGAACGGGAAGGCAAGCGCTACATGACGATCGCCATCGGCTGCACGGGCGGCAAGCACCGCTCCGTCGCCATCGCCGAGTCACTCGCGAAGCGCCTCAACGCCGCCGGGTTCCCCGCCAACACCCACCACCGCGACCGGGGCAACGAGTGACCGACGCGCCCGCAGGACCCGCCCAGGCCGCCGCCCACGCGGGTCCCCCGGACGCCCCTCCTCCCCGCCCCGAACGCCGCACCTCCGAGGTGACCGCATGACCAGAGTCGTCGCGTTCGGCGGCGGACGGGGCCTGTCCGCCTCGCTCCGCGCCCTCACCAGGCTCGACCTCGACCTCACGGCCGTGGTCACCGTGGCCGACGACGGCGGCTCCACCGGGGACATCCGCGCCACCCGGCCCGTCCTGCCCCCCGGCGACCTCCGCAAGGCCCTCGTCGCCACCGCCGACCCGGCCAAGTCCGAGGCCGCGCGCCTCTTCTCGCACCGCTTCGGCGGCCAGGACTTCCTCACCGGCCACCCGGTCGGCAACGTCGTCCTCACCGGCCTCCTCGAACTCCACGCCAACCCCGTCGACGCCCTCGACTTCGCCGGCCGCCTCCTCGGCTCGCACGCCCGCGTCCTCCCCATGTCCTGCACCCCGCTCGACATCGAGGCCGACCTCGCCACCTACGACCCCGCCGAAGGCACGGGCACCCGCACGATCGTCGGCCAGCACGACATCGCCGTCGCGGACGGCAGCGTCAAGGACGTGCGCCTCCTCCCGGCCGCCGCCACCGCCTGCCCCGAGACCCTGGACGCCGTCGCCGAGGCCGACTGGCACGTCTTCGGCCCCGGCTCCTGGTACACCTCCGTCATCCCGCACCTGCTCCTCCCGGACCTCCGCGAGGCCATCGGCGCCGCCAAGGCCAAGCGCGTGGTCGTGCTCAACCTCTCCGAGGAGAAGGAGACCGACGGGCTCACCCTCGCCGGACACGTCGACACGCTGCGCCGTTACGCCGAAGGTGTCCGGTTTCACTACGTCGTCTCAGGCGACACCCGAACCCTCGCCGATCCCGGATCGTTGAACAGTGCGGCACAATCGTTGGAGGCCCAGCTCGTCGCCGCGGACCTCGCCTCCGACGGCGTGACGCATGATGTCGCCGCGCTGGCTGCCGTGTTGGGAAACCTGCTGGTTGAAGATGGTGGTTAACGAATGGCGATGACCTCGGAGGTCAAGGACGAACTCAGTCGCATCGAGGTGACGAAGTCCTGCTGCCAGCGCGCCGAACTGGGCGCGCTGTTCCGCTTCGCGGGGGGCCTCCACCTCGTCGGCCAGGGCAACGTGGTCGTCGAGGCCGAGGTCGACGCCGGCAACGTCGCCCGCCGCGCCAAGCGCATGATCGACCAGCTCTACCACTACGAGTCCGAGATCCACGTCCTCGTGGCCGCCGGGCTCCGCCGCAACAACCACTACCTGCTGCGGGTGATGGCCGACGGCCAGGCCTTCTCCAAGCAGATCGGCCTCACCGACCAGCGCGGCTACCCCGTCCGGGGCCTGCCCAACCATGTCGTGGGCGCCTACCCGTGCTGCGCCGAGGCCGCTTGGCGAGGGGCCTTCCTCGCCCGCGGCTCGCTCACCGAGCCCGGCCGCTCGTCCTCGCTCGAGGTCACCTGCCCCGGCCCGGAGTCGGCGCTCGCCCTCGTCGGCGCCGCCCGCCGCCTCGGCATCGCCGCGAAGTCCCGGGACGTGCGCGGCGTGGACCGCGTCGTCATCCGCGACGGCGACGCCATCGGCGAGCTCCTGACCCGCCTCGGCGCCCACTCCTCGGTCCTGACCTGGGAGGAGCGCCGGGTCCGCCGCGAAGTGCGCGCCACGGCCAACCGCCTCGCGAACTTCGACGACGCCAACCTGCGCCGCTCGGCGCGCGCCGCCGTCGCGGCCGCCGCGAAGGTCACCCGCGCCCTCGAGGTCCTCGGCGACGACGTCCCCGAACACCTCGCCTCCGCCGGGCGGCTCCGCCTCGACCACCGGCAGGCCTCCCTCGAAGAGCTCGGGGCCCTCGCGGACCCGCCGCTGACGAAGGACGCCATCGCCGGGCGCATCCGCCGGCTCATCAACATGGCCACCAAGCGCGCCCAGGAGCACGGCGTCCCCGGCCCCGACGACGTTGTGGCCGAAGAGGAAATGCTCGTGGCATGATCGGTCCGCGACCTGCCTGCCCTTGGGCGCGGTACACCGCACCGGCGGCCGATCAACGGCTACGCTTAACCGCGATGTCACACCCCTGTTCCGGGTGTGACATGATCGGGGGGAACCGGCCGCGACAGGTTCAGGAACCACAGCGGTAGGGTCAAAGAGTGCTCGGCGACGAGGCCGAACAGCGATCTGTTCCACCGTCGCTATTCGGCTGAACGGATCGCGTACGAGACCGCTCCCGGTCTCATTCAAATATTCGATCCTGTTCAAGCGAGGAGATGGCCACGTGACCATCCGTGTGGGCGTCAACGGCTTCGGCCGTATTGGGCGCAACTTCTTCCGGGCGGTTCTCGCCTCTGGCGCCGACGTCGAAATCGTCGCCTTCAACGACCTCGGCGACCTCAACACGATCGCCAACCTGCTCAAGTACGACTCGATCCTCGGCCGCCTGCCGTACGAGGTCAAGATCGGCGACGGCGAGCTGACCGTCAACGGCAAGACCATCAAGGCGTTCTCCGAGCGCGACCCGAAGAACCTCCCCTGGGGCGAGGTCGGCGCGGACGTCGTCATCGAGTCCACCGGTTTCTTCACCGACGGCACGAAGGCCGCGGCCCACCTCGAGGGTGGCGCCAAGAAGGTCATCATCTCCGCTCCGGCGAAGAACGAGGACATCACGATCGTGATGGGCGTCAACCACGACAAGTACGACGCCGAGAAGCACAACATCATCTCGAACGCCTCGTGCACCACCAACTGCCTGGCCCCGATGGCCAAGGTCCTGAACGAGTCCGTGGGCATCGAGAAGGGTCTGATGACCACGATCCACGCCTACACCCAGGACCAGATGCTGCAGGACGGTCCGCACAAGGACCCGCGCCGCGCCCGCGCCGCCGCCCTGAACGTCGTGCCCACCACCACCGGCGCCGCCAAGGCCGTCGGCGTGGTGCTGCCCGAGCTCAACGGCAAGCTCGACGGCTACTCGCTGCGCGTCCCGGTCCCGACCGGCTCGATCACCGACCTCACCTTCGAGGCGTCGCGCAACGTGACGGCCGAAGAGGTCAACGCCGCGCTCAAGGCCGCCGCCGAGGGCCCGCTCAAGGGCATCCTGTACTACACCGAGGACCCGATCGTCTCCAAGGACATCGAGACCGACCCGCACTCGTGCATCATCGACGGCCTCCTGACCAAGGTCATCGACAACCAGGTCAAGGTCTTCGGCTGGTACGACAACGAGTGGGGCTTCTCGAACCGCCTCGTCGACCTCGTCAAGCTGGTCGGCTAGCAGCCTGATGAAGACGCTCGACGAACTCCTGCAGGAGGGCGTCAACGGTCGGCGCGTACTCGTACGCGCCGACCTCAACGTCCCTCTCGACGGGAAGAACATCACCGACGACGGCCGCATCCGCGCCGTCGCGCCCACCGTCAAGGCGCTGTCCGACGCCGGCGCCCGCGTCGTGGTGTGCTCGCACCTGGGCCGCCCCAAGGGCGAGCCCGACCCCGCCTTCTCGCTGGCCCCCGTGGCACAGCGCCTCGGCGAGGTCCTCGGCCGCGAGGTCGCCTTCGCGACCGACACCGTCGGGACGGACGCCGAGTCCAAGGCCGTCGCCCAGGGCGACGGCGACGTCCTCCTGCTGGAGAACCTGCGCTTCAACAAGGGCGAGACCAGCAAGGACGACACCCAGCGAGCCGAGTTCGCCGGCCAGCTGGCCGCCTTCGGCGACGTGTACGTGGACGACGCCTTCGGCGCCGTGCACCGCAAGCACGCCTCCGTCTTCGACGTCGCCCAGCTGCTCCCGCACTACGCGGGCTGGCTCATCGCCAAAGAGGTCGAGGTCCTCTCGAAGCTCACCGGCAAGCCCGAGCAGCCGTACGTCGTCATCCTCGGCGGCGCGAAGGTCTCGGACAAGCTCGCGGTCATCGACAACCTGCTCGACAAGGTCGACACGCTCATCGTCGGCGGGGGCATGATGTTCACCTTCCTCGCCGCCCAGGGCTACGAGGTCGGCTCGTCGCTGCTCGAGAAGGACCAGATCGAGACCTGCAAGACCTACCTCGAGCGCGCCGCGAAGCTCGGCGTCGAACTGCTGCTGCCGGTCGACACGACCACCGCCGCCGAGTTCGCCGCCGACGCCGAACCGCTCACCGTGGGCGTGGACGCGATCCCGGCCGACCGCATGGGCCTCGACATCGGCCCCGAGTCCGCGAAGACCTTCGCGGACCGGATCGCCGGCGCCAAGACCGTGTTCTGGAACGGCCCCATGGGCGTGTTCGAGTTCCCCGACTACGCCGCCGGCACCAAGACCGTCGCGCAGGCGCTCGTGGACTCCGAGGCGTTCTCGGTGGTCGGCGGCGGCGACTCCGCCGCTGCGGTCCGCACCCTCGGCCTGCCCGAGGACGGTTTCGGCCACATCTCGACCGGCGGAGGGGCGAGCCTCGAGTACCTCGAGGGCAAGACCCTGCCCGGCCTGGACGCACTGGAGAATTAGATGACTGAGACCCGCAAGCCGCTCATCGCCGGCAACTGGAAGATGAACCTCAACCACCTCGAAGCGATCGCGCTGGTGCAGAAGCTGGCCTTCAGCCTCACCCGCGAGCAGCTCGAAGCGGTCGAGACCGTCGTCCTGCCGCCGTTCGTCGACATCCGCAGCGTGCAGACGCTGGTCGACGGCGACAAGCTCGTCATCGGCTTCGGCGCCCAGGACCTGTCGGCGCACCCGTCCGGTGCGTACACCGGCGAGATCGCCGGCTCGATGCTCGCGAAGCTCGGCTGCTCGTACGTGGCCGTCGGCCACTCCGAGCGCCGGCAGTACCACGAAGAGGGCGACGAACTGGTGGCCGCCAAGGTCCGCCAGGCCCTCAACAACGGAATCAGCCCGATCCTCTGCGTCGGCGAGGCCCTGGACGTGCGCGAGGCGGGCGACCACATCGCGCACTCCGTCAGCCAGCTCATCGCGGCGGTCGACGGCCTCACCGAGGAAGAGCTCGCCAAGGTCGTCGTGGCCTACGAGCCCGTCTGGGCCATCGGCACAGGCCGCACGGCCAGCGCCGAGGACGCTCAGGAGGTCATCGGGGCCCTGCGCCAGGCACTGGGCGAGAAGTTCGGTGCGGTCGCGGAGCGGGTCCGGATCCTCTACGGCGGTTCGGTCAAGTCCTCGAACGTCGCCCAGATCATGGCCAAGCCCGACATCGACGGCGCCCTGGTGGGCGGCGCGAGCCTCGACGCTGAAGAGTTCGCCAAGATCGTCCGCTTCCCGGAGCACGCCGGAGCGTAAAGCTTCATAGCAAGACTGCCTGCAGCGCCTCGAGCTGAGCGCTGCGGGTCGCAGACAGGGCCGCCGCACAGCGTTGTGCGGCGGCTCCTTGCGTTTCTGGCGCAACGAGTGTCATGTGAAGATGACACCCAGCGGTTCTGGTGGTCCATCAAGTGTCATGTGAAGATGACACCCAGCTGTTCCGGGCGCCCAGAGAGTGTCATGTCAAACTGACACTGATTGCCAGACGGATATTGCATTCGGCTAGACTCGGCCGTGGCCCGCGCCCCATAACGGGCCAGAATTGCTGAGAGGACACCCGATCACCGATGATGACGGTTCTGAGTTACGCCCTGATGATCCTGCTGCTGCTCTCCAGCGCGGTTCTGATCCTCATGGTCCTGCTGCACAAGGGCAAGGGCGGCGGCCTGTCGAGCATGTTCGGCGGCGGCATGTCCTCGGTCGCCTCGGGCTCCTCGGTGGCGGAGAAGAACCTCACCCGGATCACGATCGCCGTGGGCGTCATCTGGTTCGCCTGCATCGTGGCCTTCGGGCTCATCCTGCGCACCCTCGTGTAGCGCCAAAAGCATC
>NZ_JAPZVQ010000005.1:0-59787 GCF_027622945.1 Glycomyces lechevalierae
CCCCTCACTCATTTCAAGCGCAGATATCGTGGCCCCAAGCCCAACGCGCTTGGGGCCCTGACGTTCAGATCTATTGCCTGTTCGGGTCGCTCGGCCGCCAGGGCTGGCCCTGTTCCGGGCCGGTGGGCGGCGGCGGGTTGAATCCCTGCGGGCTGCGCGGGGGGCTGCTGTACCCCTGCGGGCCGGGAGGCGGGCCGTAGCCTTGACCGCCTCCAGCCGGAGGAGGACCGCCGTACTGCTGCTGCATCGCGGGCGGCTGTTGGTACCCGCCTTGGACCGGCCCGCCGTTCGGGTTGAACGCCCCGGGTTGCTGCGTCGCGGCGGCGCTCTTGCGTCCGCGACCGCGAAGCACGAGCCAGACCGCGATCGCCGCGCCGATCAGGACCACCGCTGCAGCGACGACGATGATGGTCGAGAGATTCGATTCCTTGTTCGCCTCTGCCCCACCGGTTGCCGGTCCAACGGTTTCGCCTGCGGCGCCGGTCTCAGCGGGTTCTTCGGTTTCGGCGTCGTCCGGGGCGGCGCCGCTGGCGCCGGCCTCGCCCATCGGATAGCCGAGCGGGTTCTCCGAGACCTCTTCGATCCCTTCAGCGTGGACGGCCTGATCAGCGTTCACCAGGCCATAGCCGGTGTCTTCGCTCTTGTTGCCGCTGCCGTCTCCGGCTGTTTGAATGATGCGCTGGATGACGTTGCTCGCATCGAGTTCAGGATGCGCGGCCCAAGTCAATGCCGCGACTCCGCCGACCACCCCCGATCCCATCGAGGTGCCACCAACCACATCTGCGTAAAGTTCGGTCGTTCCCAACGTGGGGTCCTGCGGTACTGGTGCAGTCATCTGATCGGCAGGCCCTGCGACTACAACTTCCGGCCCGGTTGTCGTGTTCTCGAACCAGATATCGCCGCTACGATTCGTGCCAGTTACCGCAACTACCCCTGGAATCTTTGCGGGATAACTCACGCCTTGATTGGGGTCATTGCCAGCGGAGGCAACGATGATCGCACCCTTGTCAATGACATACTGAAGCGTCTCAAGGTACTGACCAGTGAAAACGGAGTCAGCGGCCTGAATTCCCCACGGAATAACAAGAACATCAGCTCCATTGTCAACGGCCCAGCGGAAGGCTTCGAAGGACTTCTCCCCCAGAGCTCCACCGAAGTCAGTTGCGCCGGAATCCATGCGGACCGGCATGATGGTCGCTTCGGGCGCAGTAAGTAGTACACCAGCAGCCACAGCCGAACCGTGTCCATCCGTGTCGTTGCGCCCATCGGCCTCGTCGGAAAACCCTGTATAGCCGGGCAGGATGTCCTTGTCATCGAAGAACGGGTGGTCACTGATGCCGGTGTCCATGACGGCGACGGTGATGCCCTTGCCTTTGGTGGTCTCCCATGCCGCGGGAGCCTGGACCTGTTCGGGGACCCAGGCGTTGTCGGCCGCGTAGGTGTCGTCCTGCGCCAGTGCGGCACTCGGGGTCGCGGCGATGACGGCTGCTGTTGCGGCGGCGGCGAGGCCGGCACCGAAGACGGCTCGGCGGCTTGAGCTGCGTTGCGCTGGCCGGGGTTGCGGAGGGATTGGCGTGAGAGGTGTGGCCATAGGGTGAGACCCCTTCCGTATGCCGGTCGTTACAGCGCGGTCCGCTCTGTCCCACAAGATACCGGACCAAACCCAGGCCCGTGAGTCCGGTTGATCTGGGATTCTGTCGGACCTTTCTGGGATGCTCGAGGGCATGGAGATGGCTATGCAACTCACGATCGACTGCTCCGACCCGCAGCGGATGGTGGCCTTCTGGGCCGAGGCCCTGGGCTACGCGCCCGAGCCGCCGCCGGAGGGGCACGACACCTGGCGCGCCTACTGGACGGCCATAGGAGTGCCCGCGGAAGAGCTGCCTCCCGGCGCCGGGGACATTCCGGAGTCGATCGTCGACCCGGCGGGGCACGGCCCCAGGGTGTGGTTCCAGCAAGTGCCTGAACCGAAGGTCGCCAAGAACCGGTGGCACTTCGACCTGAAGGTGGGCGGGGGCCGTGACGTCCCGTTGGACGTCCGGAAAGAGCGTGTCGACGCGACGGTGAAGCGGCTGATCGCCGCCGGCGCCACGGTCTCGCGGATCAACGATGAGCCGGACATGGGGCACTATGCCGCGGCCATGCAGGATCCCGAGGGGAACGAGTTCGACGTCGTCTGATTCGCCGGCTCAGCGTCGGTTCAAACGGTTTGAAGCCGCCCCAGCACGGCCGCTGCCGACGGCGTCAGCGGTTCGGGCAGATCGGCCAGGTCGTACCAGGCCACCGACGAGATCTCCGTCGGGTCCTGCACTGCGGGCACGCCCTCGATCCTCTCCGCCGCAAAGGAATGCGCGCGGTAGTGCTCGCCGGTCGGGTACACGAGCTCGTCCACGGCCAGCCGCTCCCCCACGGTCACCGCTAGCCCCGTCTCCTCCAGCGCCTCGCGAACCGCCGCCTGGGCCGGAGTTTCGCCCGGATCGACCACTCCCCCGGGAAGACCGAAGAACTTGAACCCGTAGACCTGCCGAACCAGCAGCACCCGGCCGGCCTCATCCCTGACGATCACCACAGCGGTATCCCACATGGGGATGATTCAACACCCCGATGGTCAGTCGCGGCAGGTGATGCCGTTGATGGTGTCGCGGGTCGGGTTTCCCTGGGGCAGTATGCATTCGGTGGGTTCGGTGGCGCGCTCGACGCAGGGGCTGGTGGCGTGGAGGGCGGGGGTGGCCGTCTCGGTGTACTCGAGGGCGAGGGCGTGGAGGCCGGTGGCGGTGGGGTAGGTGCCGTCGGCGGTGGGGAAGGCGTGTTCGGCGGTGACGCGGCGGATGCCGTCGAGGGTCTCGCCGTCGTAGGTGAGCGTGAAGTCGCCTTGGCTCCAGGCGGCGGCGATCGCGGCGGCGGCATCGGCGGCGCCGGCGCGGAGTTCGTAGGCGAGTTCGTAGCGGTAAGTCGGCAGGCCTGCGGGGGTGTAGTAGTCGCAGGTGACGACGTCGAGGGTGCGGGCGGTGAAGCCGGCGAAGTCCGCGATGGCGTCGGTGGTGTCCGCGACGGCCCGTTCGAGGGCGGCCCAGGTGCCGGGTTCGGCGTACTCGCCGCTGGGGACGAGGGGCGCGGCGGCGGTCTGGGTCCATTGGCGCACTTCGGTTCCCATGGTGAAGGCGCAGGCGAGGGCGAGGCACCAGACGGCCGCTTCGAGGACGAAGAGGCGGCGGCGGGGTGCGGGGGTCACGCCGAGCCAGGTGCGGGCCTTGCGGGTGGCGGCGATCCAGAGTCCGGCGATGAGGAGGGGGCCGACGGTGACGAGGTGGCGCACGCCGACGCTCGTGGAGCCGTCGCTCATGGCATCCCCCAAGGGCATCGCGCCGGGGGTCAGGAGGAGCACGGTCTGCGCGACGGCGAGGGTGGCGGCGGCCGCGAGGTAGAAGCGGGCGCCGGTGCCGCCGCGGGCGAGGCGGATCGCGGCGATGACGTTGACCGGGGCGGCGGGCGCGAGGATGAGGAGGTAGGCGAGGCCGCGTTCGGTGAGGCCGTTGTCGATGCCGGGCCAGGCGTAGGCCTGCACGCCCTGCCAGGCCCAGAGCCAGGTCGCGATGAGGGAGGCGGTGGCGGCGAGAAGGAGGATTCGCAGGACCTGGACGCTCGCGGGGGGCCGCGGCCGGGTGTGCCGGTCCGCCGTCCCGGCCGTACCACTGAGCACAGTGGGTGCGGCGGGTCCGGGTCGGGTGAGCAGCGGTTTCATGCGGGGCCTTGGTGTCAGAGGCGCGAGCGGGGTTCGCGTCCTTTCTGACAGTAATACGCCGCAGGGCCGCCGACCGGTTGCGGTCGGCGGCCCTGCGATCTGCGTCAAACGCGTCAGGCGGTGCCGTTCGGCGGGAGCAGCGTCGTCTGGATGAGCTGTTCACCGTCCTTGCGGCGCACCAGGGTGCCGCGGCCCGGCGGCTGCGGGCTCGGGCGGAGCTTGCCGAAGATCGCGCCCTCCTCCTTGCGGCCGCTCATGAGCAGGCCGGGCGATTCGAGCTGCTTGATCTGACCCACGATCGGGTCCATCATCGCGCGGGACGCGCCGGAGGCGCGGCGGGCGACGATGACGTGGAAGCCGATGTCGCGGCCCTGCGGGATGAGCTCGGCGATGGCGGTCATCGGGTTCACCCGCTGGGCCACCATCTCGTAGTCGTCCACGATCAGGTACAGGTCCGGGCCCGTCCACCAGGACCGGTCGCGGAGCTGCGCCGGGGAGACGTCGTCTCCGGGGAGCCGCCGCTCGATCGGGCCCTTGAGGTTCTTGATCGAGTTCTCGAACTGCTTGCCCGACATGGCGTAGTCCAGCAGCGTCGGCTTCGAGATCTCCTCGAGCATGCCGCGCCGGTAGTCCGCCATGATGACCTTGGCCTCCTTGGGCGAGTACGTCGCCTGGATCTGCCGGGCGATGTGCCGCAGGAGGTTGGTCTTGCCGGACTCCGAGTCGCCGAACACGAGCAGGTGCGGCTCGGTCTGGAAGTCGAGGTACACCGGCTTGAGCCCGGCCTCGTTGAGGCCGATCGGGATGCCCGGCTTCGTGCGGTCGACCGCCTGGAGGAAGTCGGCCACATGGAGCTGGCGCGGCAGCAGCCGCACCGGCGGGCAGGGCGCGAAGCGCCACGCCTGCTTGACCTTCTTGACGAAGTCCTCGACGCCGGGCTGCAGGTCGTCGCCGTCGCGGATCCCGTCGATGCGGGGCACGCCGGAGAGGAAGTGCAGCTTCTGGAGCGAGAGGCCGCGGCCGGGGCGGTTCTTCGGCACGTTCGCCGCCGCCTTGCGGTCGATCTCGGACTCCATGTTGTCCGAGAGCTTCAGCTCCAGCTTGAGGCCGAACATGTCGCGCATGTTCATGCGGATGTCGCCCCAGCGGGTGCAGGTGACCATGACGTGCACGCCGTAGGCCAGACCCCGGTTACCGATGGCGCGGACCTGGTCGACGAACGACTCGAAGTCCTCGCGCAGGGTCATCCAGTTGTCGATGACGAGGAAGATGTCCCCGTACGGGTCCTCCTGGAAGCGCCCGTCGGCCTTCATGCGCCGGTAGGAGTTCATGCCGTCGATCTTGTTGTCCGTGAAGAACTTCTCACGGTCGTCGAGGATCGAGGTGACCTCCTGGATCGTGCGGCGCACGCCCTCTTCCTCCTGGCGGCCGAAGACGCCCGCGACGTGCGGGAGGTCCTCGATGCCGCGCAGGGTGCCGCCACCGAAGTCGAGGCAGAAGAACTGCACTTCGCGCGGCGTGTGCAGGAGCGCGAGCGAGCCGATGAGCCCGCGGAGCATCGTCGACTTGCCCGACTGGGCCCCGCCGGCGATGGCCACGGTGCCCTGGGCACCGGAGAGGTCGACCACGAACGGGCTGCGGCGCTGCTCGAACGGGCGGTCCTCCTCGCCGAGCACGGCGTGCAGCTTCCCGTTGAGCGAGAAGCCCTTCGGGGACAGGCCGCGCACCGGATCGGCTTCGAGCGGGGGCAGCAGCTGGTCGAGCGTCGGCGGCTCGAGGAGCGGCGGGAGCCACACCTCGTGGGCCGGGCGGCCCATGCCGAGGCAGTTGTTGACCATGACCTCGAGTTCGGAGAGCTTCTCGTTCTCGTCGTCGGCCTCGGTCGCCTCCAGCACCTCCTCGGGCTCCTCCTCGACCTCGGGCTCCGGGGGGAGCTCGACGAAGCCGGGCAGGAAGCGCTGCACCTTGTGCTGCACGGCCGCGATGCGCTCGGCGCGCGAGGCGACGCGTTTCGGAGGCTTGTAGGGGCCACCGACGTAGGCGGCCCGGAAGCGCACCAGGTCCTGCGTGCCGACCTGGAGGTACCCGTGGCCGGGCGCCTGCGGCAGCTCGTAGGCCGCGCCCGAGCCGATCACGGTACGGGACTCCTGCGCCGAGAAGGTGCGGAGCGCGACGCGGTACGACAGGAACGTGTCGAGGCCCTTGAGCTTGCCCTCCTCGAGTCGCTGCGACGCGAGGAGCATGTGCACGCCGATGGAGCGGCCGATGCGGCCGATCTGGAGGAACAGGTTGATGAACTCGGGCTTCGCGACCAGCATCTCGGAGAACTCGTCCGCGATGATGAGCAGCGTCGGCATGGGGTCCATCGGCTGCCCGGCCTTGCGGGCCTTCTCGTACTCCCAGCGGTTCGTGAAGTTGCCGGCGGCGCGCAGCACCTCCTGGCGGCGCACGAGCTCGCCTTCGAGCGCGTCGGCCATGCGGTCGACCAGCTCGATCTCGTCGGCGAGGTTCGTGATGACCGCGGAGACGTGCGGCAGGTCGTCCAGGGCGGCGAAGGTCGCGCCGCCCTTGAAGTCGACGAGGATGAAGTTGAGCTCTTCGGATGAGTGCGTGGCGATCAGGGAGCCGATGATGGTGCGGAGCACCTCGGACTTACCCGAACCGGTCGCGCCGATGAGCAGGCCGTGCGGGCCCATGCCGCCGACCGCGGACTCCTTGAAGTCGATGTCGACGATGCCGCCGTCCGGGCCGGGCCCGATCGGGACCTTCAGGTAGTCCTTGACCGGCTTCTCGCGCCAGTGCACGGCCGGGTCGAGCGCTGCGGCGTCGTTGAAGCCGAGCATCTCGGGCAGCGACGACGGGTTCGCCAGCGGCGACTGGTCCTCGTCCCCCGACTCGGTCTTGCCGGCCGCGCCCTTGAGGGTGAGCCGCCAGGGCGCGAGCGAGCGGGCCACGCCCTCGGCCTGGTTGTACGACATGCGGTCGGGCTTGCCGAGCACGCGGCGCCGGCCGGCCTGGTCGGTGTAGATCTCCTCGACCGTGACGTCGTAGAGCTTGATCTGCGGTCCGGGCTTGCGGGGCAGGTACCCGGAGAAGTCGAAGACGGTGACCCCGCCCATGCCGTCCGCGGCGATGATGCCGGTCGGGTCGACCTCGCCGCCGTCGAGGATGACGACCAGATGGGGCTGGCCCTCCCCCGCGGTGGCGCCGGGCGACCAGGCGCCGCGGCCGGAGAGCTGCTCGCGCAGCGAGTTCTCGAGCTGCGTGGTCGTGTTGTAGAACATGCGGACCGGGCCGGCCCCGTCCTCGGCGGACGGGTGCTGCAGGTGCGGCAGCCACTTCATCCAGTGCCACTCGGGCATCCGCTCGTTGTCCGCGACCACGGCGATGATGAAGTCGTCGGGAGAGTGGAGCACCGCGCCCTGGACCAGCTGCGCGCGGATGTTGTCGACGACGAGCGCCCGGTCGCCGCGCAGGACCACGCGGGCGGCTTCGGTGTACTTCATCGACCGGGGGATGTCGATGACGTTGGAGTGCGCGGCCACGAAGCGGCGCAGCGCCATCGAGGTCATCGGCTCCAGGTCCTCGACCGGCTTGGTCTCCGGCGGGACCAGCTTCATCGTCATGCGCTGCTTGCCGACGCCCACGCGGATGTCCAGCGCGTCGTCGTCCTTCGCGCGGCGCTCCCACATGCGGCGCGAGCCGACGAGCGACCACAGGGCCTTCGGGTCGGGGTGGCGCCACCGGGCCGCGCGCCACTGCCGCTCGGCGCCCTTGCGGGCGCGGCGGCGCACCTGGTTGAGGTAGCGCATGTAGTCGCGGCGGTCGGCGTTGAACTCGGCCTTCTTCTGGGCGCGGTTGCCGCCCATGCTCGTCGCCATCATGCCGACCATGGAGATGCCCATCATGGCGCCCATGGCGATGCGCAGCGTGTTGTTGCCGCCGCCGGCGCCGCCGGTGGTCCGGCTCATCATCATCATGGCCATGGCCGCGGCCCCCGCGAGCATCGGCAGGATCATCAGATACTGCGTGATGTTCTTGGGCTGCGGGTCGGGCATGTCCGGCGGCGACTCCAGGAGGATGTCACCGCGCGGTGCCTGCGGCCCGCGCTTGCGCGGAGGCCTGCGGAAGAGTTTGGTCGTCACAGAGGGTCCTTGTGCTCACCGGGGGATGCGCCTACCACGGGGACGCTTGCTGGCCGTAACTTAGCGCTGTCGTATAAAAGATGTAAGTGCGCTCTGTCGAGTATCGCACCTAACAGGTTAGAAGGGTATCGCCACTCAGCCGGTACACCCGCCGTTGCATGAGGCATTTATCCTTGAACGGTCCCCCGATCACCGACCCGACCCGGAGGTTCGCACGGTGAGCACCAAGTCGGCCACTCTTTCAAGGGTGACGATCGTCAGTCCTCGCACCAGGATCGACCTCGCACTGCCTTCAGACGTCCCCCTTTCCGACCTGCTGCCGACGATCCTGCACCAAGCCGGCGAGTACTACATCGACGAAGCCGGCGACAACGGCGGCTGGATCCTCGCCCGCCTCGGCGAGGAGGCCATCGACACCGGCCACTCGTGCTCCCAGCTCGGGATCAACGACGGCGAGATGCTGTACCTCAACCCCGCCGACGCCGCCAAGCCCGAGGTGGTCTTCGACGACATCATCGACGCGATCGCCACGGCGACCGAGCAGCGCGGCAACCGCTGGGACTACCTGGCGACCAAGCGCTTCAGCGTCGGCATCGGCACCGCGGCGCTGGCCGTGGGCGCCGTCGCGCTCCTGCTGACCCTGCACCTCGCCTCCGCGATCGTCGCGCTCTCCGTCGCGCTGGTCCTGGTCGGCGCCTCGGCGCTCCTCTCGCGCGCGGTCGGCGACTCGCGCGCCGCCACGTACTTCGGCATCACCGCCGTGATCTACGGCGGGGTGGGCGGCCTGCTCATCGCCGATACGGACCACACGGGGCTGTTCGACCTCAGCGGACAGCACGTCATCATCTCGGCCGCGGCGATCCTGCTGTTCAGCGTCTTGGCAATGGTCGCCGTGGGGGACATGGCATCAGCGCCGGTGTTCATCGTGACGATCCTCAGCGCGGTGGTGCTGGGAGTCTCGACGGCGCTGATGATCGTCCTGGACGGCACGGCCGCCACGGCCGCCGCCATCGCGGCGCCGCTGTCGCTGTCGATCCTGCCTTTCGCCCCGTCGCTGTCCCTGACCATGGCGATGGTGCCGACCCCGCAGCTGCCCACGACCACCGAGGAGCTGAAGGAGGGCGACGCCGAAGCGATCGACGGCAAGCGGATCCTCAAGCTCTCCGAGCACGCGGGCAACTACCTCGAAGCGCTCTACTCGTTCTCGGCCGTGGTCGGCCTCATCGCCTCGATCGCGCTCGCGTTCTCGGGCAAGATCCCGGGGCTCGTCCTCGCCACGATCCTGTCGCTCGTGCTGCTCAGCCGGTCCCGCACGGTCGAGGACCGCACGGCCCGCATCGTGATGCTCGCCGGCGGCATGGGCGGCCTGGCCGCGACCCTCGCCGCCATCTTCGTCGCGAGCGAGGACAACATCCTGGTGCGGCTCACCGTGATCCTCGGCGCGCTCACGCTGCTGACGCTCATCGCGATGGTCTACGGCCTCGCCGTGGCGGGCAAGAAGATCGCCCCCACCTGGGGCCGCGCGCTCGACATCATCGAGGCGCTGCTCATCGTGTCGATCCTGCCGTTCGTCGGCTGGGTCTGCGACCTGTACACGATCGCCCTGTCGCTGCGCGGCTAGTCCCCACCCCCTGACCTCGACTCCGAGAGAGGCGAATCCGAATGGCCCAGATGCGCTCCCGCCGCGAACAGGTGGAGGCCCACAAGTTCATCACCTCGCGCATGAACCAGGCGCTGGTGCTGGCCAACCCCGACTCGATCGAGCGGCCTCTGCGTCGCATCGGCCTCTCGATCTTCGTGTCGACGATGGTGCTGGCGCTGGTGTTCGGCGGGTTCGCGATCGCGACCCTGTTCGGCAAGGGCAACGCGGAGCCGGTCGTGGGCAACATCATCACGATCAAGGGCACCAACTCCGTCTACGTGTACATCACGAAGGACGGCAAGGACCCCGACCCGGAGAAGAACCCGGCCCGGCTCTGGCAGGTCACCAACTACACGTCGGCGCTGCTGCTGGCGAAGCCCGGTTCCTCCGGCATGCCCGAGGTCCAGAACCTCAAGGCGTCCTCGCTGAAGGGCGTGCAGCGCGGCAGCTTCACGATCGGCATCCAGGGGATTCCGTCCCAGCCGCCGGACAAGTCGGAACTGCTGAAGGACGACGTCAACTGGAACACCTGCTCGACGTCGCGGGTCGAAGGCGGCACGGCCGAGTTCCAGTTGACGCAGCTCGTGGTCGAGGACCTGCCCGATCCGACCGCCTGGCTCGGGGACGACAAGTGGCTCTTGGCGCAGACCTCCCCGAAGAAGGTCGACGGAGTCGAGACGCCGACCAAGTACTTCCTGCTGTGGAACGGCGGCAAGTACTCGATCGGCGATGAGGACACGGCGGAGGGTCTTATCGGCAATCTCGGCCTGCAGGCCTCCGACGCGGTGATGCTCAACGAGAGCATGCTCAGCACGATCCCCTCGGTCGCGCCCATCGAGCCCGAAATGAGGACGAAGTTCGGCGATCCTTCGACCGTGCCCACCTCGGACGGCGGCACCGTCACCTACGGGGCGCCGGTGAGGGCCGCGGGTGACCAGTACGTGCTCCTGAACGACAACGGCGTCGACGCCTTCGCGCCGATCAACGACACCATGTTCAAGCTGCTCCAGTCCTTGGTCGCCAGCGAGCAGGAAGTCGAGCCGACCACCGTGTCGCAGATCGGCAACCAGGCGTCCTACGAGCCCAAGAACTACCCGGCAGAGGACCTGAGCGACAGCCTGTGGACCACCGATGCGCGCCGCCCGGCGGTGTGCGCGGTGTACGACCCGCAGGCGCAGTCCAACAACGACACGAGCATCCAGATCGCGATGTACGAAGAGGCTCCTTCCACGCTCACCGAGAACGCGAAGTCCGTTGAGGTCGACGACGACGGCAACATCTTCTCGACCATCAAGAACCTCCAGGCGCAGACGGTGCTCCCGCCTGGCACGGCGGCACTGATCGACAAGCGGACCGACGAGGGCGCGACGATCTCCGGGTTCACGTTCATGGTCAGCGACCAGGGCATCGCGCACGGCATCGTCGACGACGGGCCGACGGACACGACCCAGAACGCGCTCGGCTACGGCGGTGTCGATCCGGTCTCGATCCCGAACACGATGGTCTCGCTGATTCCCACGGGCGCGGAGCTGGACCCGTACGAGGCGCGGAAGCAGATGCAGTCCAACATCGAGGAAGTGCCGGTCTACGAGACGGAGCCCGCTGAGGGCGAGGGCGGCTGACACCCGCTCCAGCTTGAGGACGACGCCGGGACCTGGACGGTTCCGGCGTCGTTCGTTCTCCGGCCAGATCGGAGGTCCTTCGTTGTGGTGCGTGCGTGTTAACCTGGCGCGACCCACTCCCGACAACCCGAGGACTCGTCATGGCCTACCCGCCCCAGCAGCCGGGGTTCGACCCGAACCAGCAACCGTCCCAGCCCGGCTATGGTCAGCAGCCGGGGTACGGGCAGCAGCCTCCGCAGCAACCGGGTTACGGTGTGCCGCAACAGCCCGGATTCGGGCAGCCGCAGCAGCCGGGCTACGGCCAGACCCCGCCGCCCGGGTACGGCCAGCAGCCCGGGTACGGGCAGCAGCCCCCGCAGCAGCCCGGTTACGGCGCCCAGCCCGGGTACGGGCAGTCCCTGCCGCCGGCTCCGAAGAAGTCGAAGACCGGCCTCTTCGTCGGCGTCGGCGCCGGTGTCCTGGTCCTGATCGTCGCGATCGTCTTCCTCGTCGCCAACCCCTTCGGCGGCAGCGCCCCCTCGAAGTCCGACACCCCCGAGGACGTCGCGAACAAGATGCTCCCGCTCATGGGCGAGATGTTCGAGGCCGCGTTCGCCTCCGACTCGGACGCGGTCGCCGCGGTCATCGAGGACTTCAAGCCGTTCATGTGCGAGGACATGCGGGCCGAGATGGACTCCACCGCTTCGGAGCTCGACATGAGCGCCGCGGCCGAGGAGATGGGCCTCTCGGATCTCCCTGAGGTCGACATCGACGTCGATTTCTCGTATGAGGTCACGGGGTCGAACGTGGACGGCGACACCGCCACCGTCGACTACACCGTCAGCTACAACATGCCTGCGCCGGAGATGAGCGAGGACGGCATGTCGGTCACCGGCTGGACCACCGAGCGCACCGAGGACCAGGCGGACACCATGGACTTCGTCAAGGAAGACGGCGTCTGGGTCGCCTGCGGCGAGATCTGATCCTGAACTGAACCAGGGCCCCACCGGAAACCCGGTGGGGCCCTTCGCTATTGCCTCTTAGACGAGGGTGTCGAGGAGGGTGAAGTAGCCGTCCTTCTGGCCGGACTTGTTGGGGTGGTAGGACTCGGCGATGGGGTAGGAGATGCCGTTGAGCCATTCGGTGTCGTCGCAGACGGCGTGGTCGTCGAAGGCGGTGCGGACGTCGGCGTACTGGAAGCCGTGGCTGTCTGCGACGGTGCCGACGACGTCGCCGAGGAGGTCCGCGGCGTCGTTGAGGGCGGCCTGCTCACCGGGGCTGATGCGGGTGATGGCGTTGCACTCCTCGCCGTTGAAGAGGAGCGGGTAGCCGACGACGATCACTTCGGCGTTCGGGGCGGCGTCCTCGATCGCGTTGTAGACGTCGTTGAGCCTGGCGGGCAGGGCGTCCCGGATGAAGGCCTCGGCGGCGTCGATCTCCTTGGTGCAGGTCCAGGGGTACGGGTAGGCGCACTTCTGGACGACGCCGGTCCAGCCGGTGTCGTTGCCGCCGATCGTGATCGTGACGAGGTCGGTGCTGTCGGAGAGGCCGCCGAGCTGGTTGTTCAGCACGTCGCCGGTCTTGGCGCCGGAGCAGGCGGCGAAGGTGAGGTCGGCGCCGATGGCGTCGGCGAGGAGCGAGGGGTAGGCGGCGTCGGAGCGGCGGCAGCTCGAGTCGTCGATGTAGTCGCGGGTGCCCACGCCGGAGGCGTAGGAGTCGCCGAGGGCGACGTACTCGATGGTCTGGGCCTGGGCGGCGCCGCCGGTGAGGGCCGTGACGGACACGACCGCGGCGAGGAGTGCGCCCGCCATTGTGGAGATTCGTCGGGGGTGGGACATTTTGGGCTCCGTCTCGAATTTTGTCCGGGGTCGGGGCCCTATTTATATAGGTTTCGTAACGGACGGTCCACCAACGGACCGTGAATTGTCGGGATATTGACAAACATCGTTCTAGCTTGCGCGGCAAGCGGTCACGGACACAATGGAGCGGCTGGTCAGATGCCCTCGGGGAGGTCGAGGCGGTCGAGCGGCTGCGGCTCGTCCGGGGTCTCGGCCAGCAGGCGGTCGGCGTCGTCCTCTTTGGCCGCTTCAGGTTCGGCGAGCAGGCGCCGGACCTCGGCGTCGAGGTGGGCGCACATGAGCGCGTCGAACCGCTCGGCGTCCTCGGCGGCCAGCGCGTCGACGAAGGCCAGGTGCTCGGGGACGAGGTCGACGGCGACCTCGAAGTGCTCGTACATGGAGAAGGTGCAGAGCCGGGTCTCGATGAGGAGCGTGGACATCATGCGCGCCAGGCGGATCGAGCCGCCCCAGGCGGCGAGGCCGCGGTGGAAGTCGAGGTAGGCGTCGCCGAGGGCGCGGGCGTCGTCCTTCTTGAGGGCGCGCTGCATGCGCTTGACCTCGGTGCCGAGTTCGGCGAGGACGGTCTTGCGTTCGGCGAGGGGGCGGGCGAGGATGCGGCGGCCGAGTTCGGGTTCGATGCGGGCGCGGAGCCAGTGGATGTCGCGGACGTCCTCGGGGGTCATGGTGCGCACGGCGAGGCCGCGGCGGCGCGGGATGACGAGGAGCCCTTCGGCGGTGAGGCGCTGCATGGCCTCGCGCAGCGGTCCGCGGCTGACGCCGAGCTGGAAGGCGAGTTCGGCTTCGCCGAGCGCGGCCCCGGGCGGGAGCGACCCGTCCACGACCGCTTCGCGGAGCCGGTCGGCGATGAGGTCCACCGTCGAGGTGCGTCGCACCGGTGCCAGGCGCCCCACCTGGCGGGCACTGGTGAGCCCGCTCAATCCGCTGCTGCGATCAGACACGTCTGTCTGCTCCCCCTCTGTCTCTTCTGGGCAGCATCTTAGCGCTGCCGGTACATCACGTTCAGGTGCAAGCTCCGGTTGCGTCCCCCGTCAACATGCTTGCTTTTTTGTTATCGAACGTCGATCATCGTATTGTCGACAAACTTACAATAGACCGTTAGGGTCGGCAAGGTACCCGACCCCGAACCAGGAGGCGACCATCGTGTCGAACCAACTGCACCTCAACCGCCGCCATGTCCTCGGCGGGGCGACCGCCGGGGCGGCGGCCCTCGCGCTGGCGGCCTGCTCCCGGACCGACCAGGGCGGCGACGGCAATGGGAACGGCCTGCTGAAGAAGGCCCAGGACGGGGGGACGCTCCGCATCGCGTATGCGGACGAGGCCCCGTACGCGTACACGGGCGACGACGACTCGGTCACCGGGCAATCGGTGGCCGTGCAGCTCTATCTGCTGGACAAGCTGGGTATCAGTGAAGACCAGGTGGAATGGAAGCTCACCGAGTTCGATTCGCTCATCTCGGGCCTGGGCACCAACCACGACATGGTCATCGCCGGGATGTACGTCACGCCCGACCGCTGCGAGGCGGTGGCGTTCGCCGACCCGGACTACATCATGCCGGACGCGCTGCTGGTCCAGGCCGGCAATCCGGGCGGCTGGACCACCCTCAACGACATGGCCGAGACCGACGGCGTCATCGGCGTCATGAACGGCACGAGCGAGCAGGAGGTCGCGGACGCGATCTTCGACGAGGAGCGCATCAACGTGCAGGCGAACCTGCCCGCGCTCATCCTCGAACTCAAGGCCGGGCGCTGCGACGCGATCGGGCTGACCTCGGCGAACCTCCGCCTGGCGGCCGAGGCCGACCCCGAGGTCGAGGTCACGGACGGCTTCTGGCTGGTCGACCCCGAGTCCGGCGAGGACATGATCGGCGCGGGCGCGGCGGTCTTCCAGCCCGGCGACAAGGACTTCCGCGACGCGGTGAACGGGGAGCTGAAGAAGCTCCTCGACGACACCGCCGCGTGGGAGGGGCTGGTCGGCGAGTTCGGGTTCACCGTCGAGGAGAACCACCCGGACGGCCTCACCGCCGAAGACCTCTGCCCGGACACCTACCAGTAGGAGTCGCCATGGACTTCAGAGAAGTCGTCGACTCGCTCCCCCGCTACGCGGAGCCGCTGCTGGTCACGATTCAGGTGACGCTCGCCTCCGCGGCGCTGGCGCTCGTCGTCGCGTTCGCCCTGGGCCTCATGACCAGTTCACGGCACCTGGCCGTGCGCACGCCCGCCCGCGTGTTCGTGGAGTTCTTCCGCGGCTCGTCGGTGGTGGTGCAGCTGTTCTGGTTCGCCTTCGCCATGCCGGTGGTCCTGGGCATCCAGTTCGACTACGCGATCGTCGCCGGCATCATCGCCCTCGGCCTCAACTACGGCGCGTACTGCTCCGAAGTGGTGCGCGGCGCGATCGCCGCCGTCCCCAAGGGCCAGTTCGAGGCCAGTCTCGCCATGAACTTCACCCCGTTCCAGCGCATGCGCCTGGTCGTCCTCCCCCAGGCCTGGCCCGAGATGATCCCGTCGCTGTGCGCGTTCGCGATCATGCTGCTCAAGGCCAGCGCCCTCGTGTCGCTCATCAGCGTCACCGACCTGACCGCGATGGCGGGGCTCGTCGGCGGGCGCGACGGCGGCGTGAACCAGTTGCCGCATTACGCGCTCATCCTCGTCCTCTACTTCATCCTCGCCTGGCTCATCTGGACCGGGATGCGGGCGCTCGAGCGCCGCGCCAAGCGCGGCATCGGGATCGACGCGAAGCCCGAGAAGGGCCGCTTGACGCCGGCCGTCGCGCAGAAGGGCATGACCTGATGAACGAGTGGAACAACGACACGGTCGTCGAGGTCTTCCCCGCCATGTGGGAGGGGTTCATCGTCGTCCTGCAGGTCACGCTGGTGGCCGGCCTCATCGCGGTGCTGCTCGGCCTGCTGGTGGCGATCGCCGAGCGGATCGGGCCGCCGTGGGTGCGGCGGGTCGTCTCGGGGGTCTTCCAGTTCATCCGCAACACGCCGCTGCTGGTGCAGGTGCTGTTCGTGTGGACGGCGACGAGCCTGTACATCAATCCGGAGTGGAGCGCGTTCGCCGTCGGCTCGGCGGTGCTGGGCGTCCACTACGCCTCCTACACCTCGGAGTCGTACCGGGCCGGGATCGAGGCGATCCCGGTGGGGCAGTGGGAGGCCGCGACGGCCTTGAGCCTGCCGACCCACCGCGTGTGGGGCGCGATCGTGCTGCCGCAGCTGCTGCGGCGCTCGTCCGCGGCGGTCGCGAACTGGATCATCGCCATGTTCAAGGAAGTGCCGACGCTGTTCGTGATCGGCGTGCTGGAGATGATCGCCCAGGCGCAGAAGTACCAGGGGCAGCACTACGACGGCGCCGTCGAGGGCTACACCATCGCAGGAATCCTGTTCCTGGCCGCCTCCTACCCGGTGGCGGTCGCGGCGCGGAGATTGGAGAACCGTCTTGCAAAATCCCATTACTGATGCTGAGCACCGCCCTGCCGCCGAGCGCGGGCCCGCGACCGGCCCGCTCGTCCGCTTCGACCGGGTGAACAAGTCCTTCGGGGACCTCACGGTCCTGGACCGGTTGAGCTTCGACGTCGACCCGGGCGAGCGCGTGACGCTCATCGGGCCCTCCGGCTCGGGCAAGACCACGATCCTGCGGCTGCTCATGACCCTCGAGCACGTGACGCCGACGAAGGACCCGGCCGCCGAGGGCGGCGTGATCTGGGTCGAGGGCAAGCCGTTGTCCCACATGGAGAAGGGCAACCGGTTGGTGGTCGCCAACGAGCGCCACCTGCGGCAGGCCCGCAAGAAGATCGGCATGGTCTTCCAGTCGTTCAACCTGTTCCCGAACATGCGGGTGCTGCGCAACGTCACCGAGGCGCAGGTCCACACGCTCGGCCGGTCGAAGGACGAGGCCGAGGCGAAGGCCCGGGAGCTCCTGGACCTCGTGGGCCTCTCCGCCAAAGTGGACAACTACCCGTCGCAGCTCTCGGGCGGCCAGCAGCAGCGGGTGGCGATCGCCCGGGCGCTGGCGATGGACCCGGACATCCTGCTGCTCGACGAGGTGACCAGCGCGCTCGACCCCGAGCTGGTCGCGGACGTGCTGGGGGTGCTGCGCGACGTCGCGGACACGACCAGCATCACGATGCTCATCGTGACGCACGAGATGGGCTTCGCGCGGGACGTCTCGAACCGGGTGATGATGTTCGACCGCGGCGTCATCGTCGAGGAGGGCGCGCCCGACGAAATCTTCTCGGATCCGAGAGAAGCGCGCACGCAGGACTTCCTCCGGGCCGTGCTCGCGGAGTAGACTTCAGGTTCTCCTCCATCCTTGGAGAGTGTTAGGGGTGTTCGAGGGGGGCGGCCATGAGGGGTTATCGGCCGCCCCCCTCTTTTTTCACGCCCGCAGATCCGAAGTGGACCGACGTCCGGCCGCCCACGCGCGGGTACGCCCCGGCTCGCGGGCGGCGGGTGGCAGAATCAGACACCGTGTCAGCACCAGCGGCAGCGCCCGCACCGGAGGTCGTCCGATGAACCTGTTCGGCAGGGGCGAAAGCCCGACGGAGGAGACCGTGGCCGTGATCGGCCTGGGCCGCTTCGGCTCCGCGGTCGCCGAGTCCCTCACCCGGCTCGGCCACGAGGTCCTCGCGATCGACGAGCGCCCCGAGATCGTCCAGCGCGCCTCAGAGACCCTCACGCACGTCGTGCAGGCCGACTCGACCGAGTCCACCGTGCTCAACCAGCTCGGCATCGGCGAGTTCGACCACGTCGTCGTCGCGATCGGCACGGACATCGAGGCGAGCGTCCTCACCGTCCTCGCCTGCGAGGAGGTCGGGGTCCGCGAGATCTGGGCCAAGGCCATCAACGCCAAGCACGGCCAGATCCTCCACCGCACCGGCGCCCACCACGTGGTCTACCCCGAAGCGGCCATGGGCGAGCGGGTCGCGCACCTCGTGAGCGGCAAGATGCTCGACTTCATCGAGTTCGACGACGGCTTCGCGATCGTCAAGACCAAGGCCCCCGCCGAGGCCGTCGGCCGGACCCTCGGCGAGTCCAAGCTCCGCAGCAAGTACGGGGTCACCGTCGTCGGCGTCAAGCAGCCCGGCGAGGACTTCACCTACGCCACCCCCGAGACCGTGATCGCCGAGGGCGACACCCTCATCGTCTCCGGGGACACCACCAAGGTCGAGCACTTCGCGTCCACGACCTGACATGACCGCCCGAGTCCAGGCCTTCTTCCGCCACCCCGCGCGGCTCATCCCGCTCATCTTCCTGGCCACCATCATGACCGGCACCCTGCTGCTCATGCTGCCGTGGGCGCACCTCGAAGGCGACGTCACCCACTTCACCGACGCGTTCTTCACCGCCACCTCAGCCGTGTCCGTGACCGGCCTCGCCGTGGTGGACACGCCGTTCCACTGGAGCTGGTTCGGGCAGTTCATCATCATGCTGCTCTTCCAGGTCGGCGGCCTGGGCATCATGACCAGCGCGGTCCTCGTCGGGCTCCTCGTCTCGAACAAGCTCGGGCTGCGCACGAAGCTCATGACCCGCACCGAGATTAGCCAGGCGCTGAGCCTCGGCGACGTGAAGCTCGTGCTGCTGCGCACCGTCGCGCTCTCCCTCGTCGTCGAGGCCGCGACCGCCCTGGTCCTCGCGATCCGCTTCTCCACCTACGGGTTCGGGCTCGGCGACGCCGTCTGGTACGGGATCTTCCACGCCGTGAGCGCCTTCAATAGCGCCGGCTTCGCGCTGTTCTCCGACTCCTTCATGAGCTACGCGACGGACTGGTGGATCTGCCTGCCGCTGTGCATCAGCACCATCATCGGCGGCCTCGGCATGCCCGTCATCTTCGAGGTCACGCGCCGCCGCTGGGGCCGCAAGCAGTGGTCGGTCCACACCAAGCTCACCCTCGTCGGCTCCGGCATCCTCCTCTTCGGCGGGTGGATCGCGTTCCTCGTGTTCGAGTGGTCGAACCCGGCCACGTTCGGGCAGTGGCCCTGGTACGACCGGATCCTCCCGGCGTTCTTCCAGACCTCGATGGTCCGCGCGGCGGGCCTGAACTCCATCGACATCGGTGCGATGCACCAGGACTCGCAGCTCGCCTCGATCATCCTCATGTTCATCGGCGGCGGCTCCGCCTCGACCGCGGGCGGCATCAAGGTGGGCACGTTCTTCGTGCTGCTCCTCGTCATCTGGGCCGAGGTGCGCGGCGAGCCCGACGTCACGGCGTTCCGCCACCGCATCAACCCCTCCGTGGTGCGCGAGGCGCTCACCGTCGCCCTCGTCTACGTGGCCTGCAACGCCTTCGGGGTGTTCCTGATGCAGCGCTTCGAGCCGGGGCTCGACCTCATGTCCATCATGTTCGAGGTGACGAGCGCGCTGGCCACTCTCGGCCAGTCCACCGGCGTCACGTACGAACTCTCCGAAGCCTCCAAGTGGCTCTTGGCGATCGCCATGTACACCGGCCGCATCGGGCCGGTACTGTTCGCCGCGTCCCTCGCCCTGCGTTCGCGC
The DNA here is from genome assembly GCF_027622945.1 of Glycomyces lechevalierae. GTDB lineage: Bacteria > Actinomycetota > Actinomycetes > Mycobacteriales > Micromonosporaceae > Glycomyces > Glycomyces rutgersensis. The sequence continues at coordinate 19,480 of NZ_JAPZVQ010000005.1, forward strand.
CACCGCCTGTACCGATACCCGGAAGGACGGCCGCTCGTGGGCTGAACGGCCGATACATGGAGTGAGCCCCGCCTCATGCAGCCCTGAAAGCACAAGCGAAGATGGTCACCAGCACGCCGCAGCGCTTTCGCCCCTCAGAAAGGACGCCCCCCGATGGCTCGTAAAAGCCGGCAGCGCACCAGTCGTCTCCCGATTCGGATGCAGTTGATGCTGCCGATCGCGGCGGCGCTCATGGGGATGCTGGTGCTCGGGCTGTTCCAGACGGTGACGGTGTGGGACGAATACCAGAACGCCACGGACGCCGAGGTCCTCGCCGAGCTCTCGGAGGGGCTCGACGACGCCCTCGACCGGCATCAGTCCGAGCTGCGGCCGGTCGTCACCTCGCTCATCAACGGCGGCGGCGGCCAGTTCGACTCCGCGGTGGCCCGCCGCGAGACCGACGCCGCCTTCGAAGCGCTGCAGGGGATCTCCGATTCGGCCGTGGCGCGCTTCCCCGAGCTGGGGAACGACATGCGGACCCTGTTCGAGAAGTCCGCCGAGTTCGAGACCGCGCGCCTCGCGTTCGACGCGCTGGCCAACGGGGACGCCGAGTACGGCGACGACGAGGTCGTGGCCGCTTTCGAGGTCTACCGCGAGACCGCCGACCAGATCGTGGGCGTCGCCGCGATCCTCCCCCGCCTCGTCAACGACGCCCAGATCTCGGCGCACCTCGACTCGCTCGCCGCGGTGATGGAGGCCGGGCGGATCGCCGGGCAGATCCAGTTCACCGTCGCCGCGGACCTCGCGGTCCTCAACGAGCAGGGTGCGGTCCTGGTGAGCCGCCAGACCCTCGGGGAGGTCGCGAGCCTCGCCGGCGAGTTCGACCAGCAGATCACCGAGTTCCGGGCGAACGCCTCCAACGAGACCGCCACGACCTACAAGAACGCCATGGAGTCCCAGGAGGTCAAGGACGCCCAGACCGCCATGGGCGTCTACCTGCGCGGCAACATCCCCACGATCTCCCCGGCCGGGTTCCTCGACGCGCAGGGCGCGATCGTCGCCTCCCTCGACGCCACGCGGGACACCGTCATCGCCTTCATGCAGGACGACGTGAACGCGATGCGCGAGGCCGCCTCGCGCACCCTCCTGACGACCTTCGCGCTGGTGCTCGTGCTGGCGCTGACCTCGATCATCTCCGCGGCGATGCTCGCGCGGCGCATCAGCCTCCGCGTCGACGGCGTCCGCGAGGCGACCCTGACCGCCGCGTACGACACGCTGCCGAAGACCGTGGCCGCGGTCTCCCAGGCCGCCAATGCGAACGAAGTGGACCGGCTGCTGCAGGCCGCGAAGCGGCAGACGGTGCTGCAGACCGACTCGCGTTACGCCGACGAGCTCGACAGCCTCGCCGAGGCCTTCAGCGCCGCCCACCACCAGGCCCTGCGCCAGACCGCGAACCAGGCGCTGCTGCGCATCGACGTCGAGGCGATGATGAAGACCCTCGCCCGCCGCGGCCAGTCGCTCATCCGCCGCCAGCAGCAGGTCATGGAGGCCCTCGTCGAGGGCACGCCCGCCGCGTCGATCCCCGACGAGTGGCGCAGCGTCTACCACCTGCTCGCCCGCATGCGCCGCAACGAGGAGAACCTCCTGCTGCTCGCCGGCGGCGACCCGCAGCGGCGCTACAACCACCCGGCCGGGCTCGAGGCGATCATCCGCGACGCCGTCGCCGAGATCGAGGACGCCGGCCGCGTCGTCGTCGAGAACCAGGTCGGAGCCCGGCTCGAGACCAAGCCCGCCGGCGACCTCGTGCGCATCCTCGCCAAACTGCTCGACAACGCCGCGTCCTACTCGCCGCCGACCCAGTCGGTGCGGGTCACCTCGCGCCGTTCGGGTTCGGAGATCGTCATCTCCATCGCGGACGACGGCATCGGCCTCGCCCCCGAGCCGATGGCCGCGATCAACCGCCGCCTCGCCGAGCCGACCCAGCTCAACTCCGAGCTCACCGCGACCATGGGCCTCCTCGTCGTGGGCCGGCTCGCCGCCGAGCACTCGATCAGCGTGCAACTGCACTCCACGATGGGCAAGGGCACGCTCGCACTCGTGCGCATCCCGGCGAGCGCGCACGCCGAGGACCCGGTCGGGCTCGCCCCGGCCGACCGCTCCGGGACGGCCGCGCAGCTCGCGCTCTCGGCCCGCGCCGCGAACCTCCCGGTCACCGGAACGGGTGCCGAGACGGGCGCGCCCGGGGCCGTCGAGCCGATCGTGCCGCGCCCGCGCCGCGCCGGCGCCGTCCCCGAACCACTGCCTGTAGCTGGGCAAAACTACGGCTCGCAAGCGTCGCCGAAGGGGGAGACACTCAACGGCGGGAACGGTTCCGGCGCCCCTGCGGGCCCGGCGGCCGAGACGCTGGATGTTACCTTCAGGAAGGTGAACCGAGCACTCGAAACCTCCGGCAGGGTCAACGGCGCGGAACTGCCCCGCCGCGCACCCGGTTCCCGGCTGCTCCCCGGCTCCGTCCCCAGCGCCCGTACGGGCGGCGGCGGAACCGACCTCGACCCTGCCGAGATCAGGGACCGGCTCGCCGGTTTCGCGTCCGGCATCGCGGCGGCCGCCGCGCAAGAACAACGCCAATAGAAAGCAGCGAGATGGACAACAAGGACAAGAACGTCGGTGAACTCGACTGGCTCCTGACCTCCTTCGTGGAGAAGGTCCCGGACGTCTCCGAGGCGCTCACGGTCTCCGTCGACGGACTCGCCATCGCCGCCTCGCGCGGCCTGTCGACCGACCGGGCCGACCAGCTCGCCGCCATCACCTCGGGGCTCGCCAGCCTGACGACGGGGGCGGCCAAGGTCCTCGACGCCGGCCGGATCCGCCAGTCCGTCATCGACATGGACGAAGGCGTGCTGCTGCTCATGGCCGTCGGCGACCGCGCCCAGCTCGCCGTCCTCGCCAACGCCGGCTGCGACCTCGGCCAGGTCGGCTACGAGACCGCCCTGCTGGTCAAGCGCGTCTACGCCGCGCTCGAACCGGACGCCCGCGGCAGCCTGTAGCCGGGCTGTAGGAGATTGCTCACCCGCGGGCGCCGCGCCCATCGGGCGTCCCGCGGGCGCCGCTCCCCTCACGGAGCGGGTCGTACACACGACCTGCGACAACCACGAAGAACGCAGTACCCGATCACGCTCCGCCACGCCGCTAGTGCAATCCCCCTCCGCATAGGCGGCCCTTCCCGGGGCTATGCTGCGTTCGCTACCTGGAAATGAATCATGGAGGCCCACAGGTGACCACGGTTGAGCCGAAGCTTGAGCCAACGCCTATCGTCGCGCGCCCCTGGCCGGTACGCCGGGAGCCCAACGGTTCCTGGCTCGCCCGCACGCTCCGCACGACGGACGCGAAGCAGATCGGTCTGCTCTACTTCGTGACGTCCTTCGCGTTCTTCGCGATCGGCGGCGTCCTCGCCCTCCTGATCCGCGCCGAGCTGTTCCAGCCGGGCCTCCAGATCGTGTCGTCCGAGCAGTTCAACCAGCTGTTCACGATGCACGGCACGATCATGCTGCTGATGTTCGCGACCCCGATCGTGTTCGCCTTCGGCAACTACCTGGTGCCCCTGCAGATCGGCGCGCCGGACGTGGCGTTCCCCCGCCTGAACGCCTTCGCGTACTGGCTGTACCTCCTGGGCTCGATCCTCGCCGTCTCCGGGTTCATCACCCCCGGCGGCGCGGCCGGCTTCGGCTGGTTCGCCTACCAGCCGCTGTCGAACGCCGTGAACTCGCCGGGCATCGGCGCGGACATGTGGTTCGTGGGCCTCTCGATCTCGGGTATCGGCACCATCCTCGGCGCCGTCAACATGATCACCACGATCATCACGATGCGCGCCCCGGGCATGCTCATGTTCCGCATGCCGATCTTCACCTGGAACATCCTCATCACGAGCCTCCTGGTGATCCTGGTCTTCCCGATCCTGTTCGCCGCGCTCCTCGCCGTCATGGCCGACCGCCAGCTCGGCGCGCACGTCTTCGACACCGAGACCGGCGGCGCGATCCTGTGGCAGCACCTGTTCTGGTTCTTCGGCCACCCCGAGGTGTACATCGTGGCGCTGCCGTTCTTCGGCATCGTCTCGGAGATCTTCCCGGTGTTCAGCCGCAAGCCGATCTTCGGTTACAAGACCCTGGTCGCGGCGACGCTCGCGATCGCGGGCCTCTCGATGGCCGTGTGGGCGCACCACATGTACGCGACCGGCTCGGTCATGCTCCCGTTCTTCTCGCTCATGACCTTCCTGATCGCGGTCCCGACCGGTGTCAAGTTCTTCAACTGGATCGGCACCATGTGGAAGGGCCAGCTGACGTTCGAGACCCCGATGCTGTTCAGCATCGGCTTCCTCGTGACGTTCCTCCTCGGCGGCCTCTCGGGCGTCCTGCTCGCCAGCCCGCCGGTCGACTTCCACGTCTCGGACTCGTACTTCGTGGTGGCGCACTTCCACTACGTGCTGTTCGGCACCATCGTGTTCGCCGTCTACGCCGGCGTGTACTTCTGGTTCCCGAAGGTCTCGGGCCGCATGTACGACGAGCGGCTCGGCAAGGTCCACTTCTGGCTGACCTTCATCGGCTTCCACACGACGTTCCTGGTGCAGCACTGGCTGGGCGCCGAGGGCATGCCCCGCCGCTACGCCGACTACCTGGAGACCGACGGGTTCACGACGCTGAACATGATCTCCACGATCGGCGCGTTCATCCTGGGCCTCTCGACCCTGCCGTTCATCTGGAACCTCTTCAAGTCCTGGAAGACCGGCCGCGTGGTCGAGACCAACGACCCGTGGGGCTACGGCGGCTCGCTCGAGTGGGCCACCAGCTGCCCGCCGCCGCTGCGCAACTTCGACCGCCTCCCGCGCATCCGCTCGGAGCGCCCCGTCTTCGACGAGAAGTGGGGCCACCTGGTCAAGGAAGTCAAGGGGCACTGACGCCAATGCGATGAAGCCCGGAGCCGTTCGGCTCCGGGCTTCTTGCTTGCCCGCCGCGGGGTTTCCGAGCGCTGTTTTCTGAGCACTGCCGCGCACCGGGGGTTCCACTGGCGCTCGCGCGTCACTAGGATCGAGGTATGAGCCGGGCATTGATCGTGGTAGACGTCCAGAACGACTTCTGTGAGGGCGGGTCGCTGGCCGTCGCGGGCGGCGCCGCCGTCGCGGCCGCCGTCACCGACCTCATCGGCTCCGCGCCGGGCCGCTGGGACCACATCGTGGCGACCCGCGACTGGCACATCGACCCGGGCCTGCACTTCTCGGCCGAGCCGGACTTCCGCGACTCGTGGCCGCCGCACTGCGTGGTCGGCACGGCGGGCGCGGGCTTCCACCCCGACTTCGACCACTCGAAGGCCGAGGCCGTGTTCGACAAGGGCGCGTACGAGGCCGCGTACTCGGGCTTCGAGGGCTCGGCGGGCGAGACGGGTCTGGCCGAGTGGCTGCGCGAGCGGGACGTGGACGCGGTCGACGTCGTCGGCATCGCCACCGACCACTGCGTGCGGGCGACTGCGCTCGACGCCGCCGCCGAGGGCTTCGAGACCACGGTCCTCCTCGAGTACACCGCGGCCGTGGCCGAGGAGACGAAGGCGAAGGCGCTCAAGGAACTCGAAGCGGCGGGCGTGGCGCTCGCCTGAGCCGGACACACGGAGAGGCCCCCGCGAGCGATGCTCGCGGGGGCCTCGTGTCGTGTGGCTGCGCTGTCGTGAAGCTGCTCTGTCGTGTCGCTGCTCTGTCGTGCGGTTACTCGGTGAACTCGTAGGTCGCCTCGTTGTCGGCGAACGTCTGGTCGCGGGCGATGCCGTCCGCGGCGGCGGTGTTCGGCGAGATGTCGAGCCAGAGGTAGGCGCCGTCCATCCACTCGCTGCTGGGCGCCACAGTCACCTCCCACGAGGTGGTGTGCTCCTCGCCGGGAGCGAGCCCGTTCATGTCCTCGATGACGGGGGCGTCGACGCCGCACTCCACGACCTCGAACTCCGCGCTGATCTCGTTCGGGTCGGCGCAGGCGCTCAGGTGGTAGTCGTCGGAGGCCGCCTCGCCGTTGTTGCGGATCGTCGCGGTGACGGTCCAGACGCCGGGCTCGTCGGTCTCGGTCGCGTCGACGGTGATCGCGAGGTCGGGGAGCGGGCCTTCGGCGACCTCGGTGAGGACCGGCTCGAAGTCGCCGTCGAGCGTGATCCGCTCGACCCAGTAGTCGAGTGCGTCGGGGTCCATGTCGCAGCAGACGTAGTTCTCGGCGACGCCCACGAGCACCCCGTAGTCGGGGGCGAGGGCGAGGTCGTAGGGCGAGTCCGCGTCGGGCTTGGAGGTGATGAGCTGCGCGGCCGCGTACCAGTCGCCGGTGCCTTCGCTCTGGTCGAGCACGACGGCCTGGTAGGCGGCGGCCTCGCCGAAGCGGCAGCCGAGGAACAGCACGGGCAGTTCGCGCCCGCCGGCCTCGGTCATGGGGGCGTTGACGACTTCGAGGAGGCCGATGCGGCCGTCGCCGTGCATGTACTCGCCGGTCGTGCCGTCTTCGAGGACGGCGCCGTCGACCGGGCAGGCCTGGTCGACCATGTCGTTGCCGGGCATGAAGGACGGCAGGTCGATCTCGGTGCCGACCAGTTCGTCGAAGGTCGGCAGGACCGGCTGCTCCTGCCCGCCTTCCTCGGTGTCGGCCTCCTCCGTCTCGGCGGGGGTGGTCGGGGCGGCGGCCGGGGTGGTCGTCTCCTCGGCGATCGCGCTGGTGGAGTCGTCGGCGACGACCGGCTTGTCCTGCTCGTCGGCGTTCGCGACCTGCTGGAGCATCCAGGAGGCCGGGGCGACGAGCGCCAGCGCGGCCACGGCCGCGACGGTGACGCGGACGGTGCGGCGGCGGCGCACCTTGCCGTGGATGGCGGCCACTGCGGGCGGTTCGACCATGAGTTCGGCGGCCTCGCCGAGCTCGCTGAAGGCCTCGGCGAAGCGGGTCTCTTCTTCGGGGGTGCTCATCGCTGCTCCCTCTCGTCTTGGATGCTGAGTCGTTCGGCAAGGGCGGCTTTGCCTCTGAAGAGCCAGGAGCGGACGGTGGCCTCGGCGGCGCCCTCCTGCTCGGCGATCTCGGTGACCGTGAGTCCGGCCATGTACCGGAGGATCACGGCCTTGCGGTGGTTCGGCTGGATGCTGGAGAGCGCGCGCATGAGGTCGACGCGGTCGCCGTCGGGCGCGGTCTCGTGGGTCTCCCGCTGGCGGTTGAGGAACCGCTGCACGACGCCGCGGCGGCGCAGCTGGCTGGTGGCGAGGTTCCAGGCGACGCGGCGCACCCATGCGGTGGGGTTCTGGTACTCGCGCACCTTCTTCCAGCGGGCGAGTGCCCGGCAGAAGGCTTCGGCGACGAGGTCTTCGGCTTCGGCCTTGTTGCCGGTGTAGGCGAGCAGCTGGCTGGTGAGCGAGCGGACGTTGGCGGCGTAGAACTCGTCGAAGTCGTGGTCCGCGCGCGGCGGCGCGGTCCGCTCCACGGCTTCACCATCCAATGTGGTGTCAGGCCTGTCGCGTGTGGGCATCATCGGGGCTCCTCAACTCGGGTATGGCGGGGGTCCGCACTTAGATACACGAGCGGTGCCCTCAAAGTAATGCAGCGGATTCCGCGATCTGATCCAGTGGTGTCGGCCACTGCGCCTCGGCGGGCCTTCCGGCGGACACGGCGGCGCCCCGCGAGCGTGGCTCGCGGGGCGCCGTCATGCGGGTCTACTCGGGGAACGCGATGTTGTCGCCCCCGTTCCACCAGACGAGTTCGTCCATCACCGGCGGCAGCTCCTCGATCGGCGTGTCCGACTCGAAGTTGACGATGAACTGGGGCAGGAGTTCGATGTTGCCGGCCGCGTCCTCCGCATACGGTCCCATGTCCAGGGCCCACTCGCGCTGGGCCGCCCGGTCGACGGACACCGTCCACTCCAGCGAGTAGGTCTCCCCGACGCCGAGCCCGTCGATCGCGCCGACCTCGGACCAGAGCGGGTCGTCGGTCTCCGTCGCCGGCGGGCCGTCGAGCACTTCGACGAACGCCTCGTGGTGCGCCGTCAACGTGTATCCGGACGCGACCCGCGGGCCGGGGTTGTACACGGTGGCCGTGACGGTCCAGACGTCCTCGGTCTCGGTCTCGGTCGCCTCCACGTCGATCGTCAAGGGGGAGAAGTCCTCCGTGGTGACGTCGCCGATCGGCTCGCGCACCAGCTCCCCCTCGGCGTCGAGGCTGACGCGCTCGGCCCAGTACCGGAGGTCGTCCGCGACCGGGTCGTACCGCTCGGAGAAGCCGACCAGCAGCCCTTCGTCGTCGAGGCCTTCATCGATGACGCCGAAGCTCTCCGTGACGTATTGGGGCGACTCGCCCCCGGGCTCGGAGTGGAGGAGCTGCTCGGCGGCGACCCACTCGTCCTCGCCTGCGTCTTCGAGGATCACGACCTGGTACAGCGACTCCTCGCCGTACCGGCACCCGAAGACCGCGACGTCGCTCGCATCCGCATCGGACTTCACGTGCGCGTAGGTGACCTGCTTGACGAACACCGCACCGTTCTCGGCCGGCTCCTCGTGCTCGCCGTTCTGCAGCAGCACGTCGTCGACCTGGCAGACGTCGTCGACGTCGGTGTCACCGGGCACGAACGGCGGCAGGTCCATCGGGGCCTCCGTCAGGTCCTCGGCATCGAGCACCATCGCGTCGAGCCGCTTCGCCTCCTCAGACTGCGTGGGGGTCTCGTCCGCGGCGGTCGGCTGCTGCCGGTCCTGCTCGTCGGCGCCCGCGGTCTGCTGCAAAGCCCAGGTCGCCGAGCCGGTCAGTGCGAGGACGGCGACGCCGGCGACGGCGACGCGGCCGAGACGGCGGCGCTTCGCCTTGCGCCACAATCGGTCCGCACCGGTTCCGGTAGCGGCGGTGATGTCGCCGGTGTACTCGGCGAAGAGGTCCTTCATCGGATCGGGGGTGGTCATCGCTGCTCCTTGGTGTCGTCGATGCGCAGTCGTTCGGCGAGGGCGGCGCGCCCCCGGGCCAGCCAGGTGCGGACCGTCGACTCGGCGACCCGCTCCTGCTCGGCGATCTCCACGCCGGAGAGCCCGGCGATGTAGTGGAGGATGATCGCCTTGCGGTGGCGCTCGTTGAGTCCGGCGAGCGCCCGTTCGAGGTCGATCCGGTCGGGTTCGGGGCCTTCGACGTCCGCGACGCGCTGGCGGCGCAGGAAGGTGCGGATGAAGGCGCCCCGCCGCAGCCGCGAGGTCGCGAGGTTCCACGCGACGCGGCGCACCCACACGGCCGGGTTGTCGTAGGTGCCGACGGTCTTCCAGCGGGTCAGCGCCCGCAGGAACGCCTCGGCCACAAGGTCTTCGGCCTCGGCGGGATCGCCGGTGTACGCGCGGATCTGCGCGGTGATCGGGCCGACGTTGCTGGCGTAGAACGCGTTGAACTCGGCCCGGTCGTCGGTCGGGCTCGCCCGGTCCAACGCGGCGGTGTCCACGGCGACGCTGGCTGCCATTGGGCTCCTCTGGGGGGTCGGCATGGCGATCGGTCGATCGCGTCCTTCACACGAACGAGCGCGGCGCAACGTCTCACCCCTGATCCGGGGTTTTTCGGTTCGGCGGCGCGAGCGGGCGCCACCGGGCCTGCGTGGGTGTGCGGCACCGTCACGATAGGACCGCGAACAGGCGCTCGCAGCGCCGGGCACGGGACGGCGAAAGGCCCCCGCGGGGCGATGCCTGCGGGGGCCTTGGCGCGCTTGGGATCAGGGGGTGGAGTGCTCGGACGGGTCGTCGCCCGCGGTCGGCTCCTCGCCGGCCGTCGGCGTCTCGTACCCCGACGTGGGCTCCTCGCCCGCTTCGGTCGGTTCCTCTCCGGCTTCCGTGGGCTCTTCTCCCCCGCTCGGCTCCTCGCCCGCTTCGGTGGGTTCCTCGCCTCCCGTGGGCGTCTCGTACCCCGACGTGGGCTCCTCGCCGGGCGTGCCCGATTCGGACGGCGACCCGGTGGGCGCGGCCTCGTCGCACGGGTACAGCACTTGCACCGCTCCCCCCTGCTCGAAAGCCCCGTAGAATTCGACGGCGATGACGTTCTCGCCCACAGGGACTTCCTCCACCTCCCCGTCTTCGTTGATGTACACCTCAATGGGTCGGACCGCAGCCTCCTCGGCCCCCTCGACTCCCTCGGCGAGGTCGGCCACTCGGTAGAGCTCGGGGTTCGCCGCGAACTCCTCGATGTCCTCGTAGCGGCTGAGGATGATGGCGCCGTTCATCCCCTCAGCGGCGAGGTAGTCCTCGACGGTGGTGTCCTCGGCGAGGAGCGCGTACCGGCCGTCCTCCACACAGGGCGGCGACTCCTGGCCCTGGCCCTGATCGGCGGCGCCGGTCGGCCCATCGGTCGCATTGGCCTGCTGGAGCATCCAGCCGCCAGGCACGGCCAGGACCGCGGCTGCGACACCTGCCGCGGCGACGCGGACGGTGCGGTGGCGGTGCATGCGGCTGCGGAGCTGCCCGGAGGTGAGCCGGGTGGTCTCGGCCGCCGTGGCGTCGGCGTACCGGTCGAACATGGCGTTCAGGGGGTCGCGCTGAGGGGTGTTCATCGGTTCTCCTCGAAGTCGTCGATGCGCAGGCGCTCGACGAGCGCCGCTTTCCCGCGGGTGAGCCAGGAGCGGACGGTCGACTCGGCGACGCCCTCCTGGTCGGCGATCTCCGCGGTGGTCATGCCCGCCATGTAGCGGAGGATGACCGCTTTCCGGTGGCGCACATTGAGTTCGGCCAGCGCCTGCTCCAGGTCGATCCGCTCGGGCCCGGGGCCTTCGGCGGTCGCGGGCCGCTGCCGGCGCAGGAACCTGCGGAGGACGGCGGCGCGGCGCAGCCGCGAGGTCGCGAGGTTCCACGCGACGCGGCGCACCCAGATCGCGGGGTTGTCGTAGGCGCTGATCGAGCCCCAGCGGGCGAGCGCCCGGCAGAAGGCCTCGGCGACCAGGTCCTCGGCTTCGGCGAGGTCACCGACGTAGGCGCGGATCTGGGCGGTGATCTGGTCGACGTTCGCGGCGTAGAAGCCGTCGAAGTCGGTGCGCGCGGCTGGCGACGCGCGGGACACAGTGGACTGTTGCACCATGGGGCTCGCAGTCATCCGGTTCCTCGTTTCCAGGGAATATGGCGTGCGGTCGGTTTGATCGCACTCCCCACACGAAGTACCCGTCCGGAATGACGCAGGGGCTTTCGAGGTTTTTTCCCGGATCGCGCTACTTGCCGTAGCGGCGGTCGCGGATGGCGAAGGACCGCACCGCGCGCAGGAAGTCGACCCGGCGGAAGTCCGGCCAGTTCGAATCGCAGAAGTAGAACTCCGAGTAGGCCGACTGCCACAGCAGGAACCCGGAGATGCGCTGCTCGCCGCTGGTGCGGATGACGAGGTCGGGGTCGGGCTGGCCGGTCATGTACAGGTGGCGGGCGATCGAGTCGGCGTCGATGGACTCGGCGACCTGCTCGAGGCTCGCGCCGGTGGCGGCCTGCTCGAGGATGAAGGAGCGCACGGCGTCGGCGATCTCGCGCTGGCCGCCGTAGCAGACGGCGAGGTTGACCTGCATGCCGCGCTTGTCGGCGGTGCGCTGCTGGGCGCTCTTGAGGGCGGCCTGGTGGGCTTCGGGGAGGAGGTCGAGGGCGCCGACCATGCGGAGCTGCCAGGGCTGATCGTCCTCGGCGAGCTCGCCGGCGAGCTCGTCGATGATGTCGAGCAGCGGGTCGAGCTGTTCTTTGGGGCGGGAGAGGTTCTCGGTGGAGAGCAGCCAGATCGTCACGTGCTCGACGCCGAGCTCCTCGCACCAGCCGAGGAAGCGCTCGATGTGCTTGGCGCCGGCGCGGTGGCCGTCGTTGGGGTCGGTCAGGCCCATGTCGCGGGCCCAGCGACGGTTGCCGTCGACCATGACACCGATGTGCCTGGGCAGCGGCTGGCCGGTCAGCTCGCGAGTGAGCCGACGCTCGTAGATCCGGTAAAGCAGGTTCGAGATCGCCACAACCGGCAATTGTAGGCTCTGCCAAATTTACGGCTCGCGAGCTTCGCCATGAGGTCCGAATACGTCCCGCAGGCTTCGCCTCACGCCGGACGCGCCACCGCCCGCGCGCTGGGAGGCACGCGGGCGGTGGAAGCCGGGCTACTGCAGGTCGAGGCGTTGCTTGAGCGCGTCGAGTTCGCTCCAGAGCACGGTCGGGAGCCGGTCGCCGAAGCGCGCGAACCAGCTTTCGACCAGCGGGATCTCCGCTGCCCACTCGTCGCGGTCGACCTCGAGGACGGCCTTGAGGTCGGCCTCGCTCAGGTCGATGCCGCCCACGTCGATCGCCTCCGGGGTCGGGCAGTACCCGATCGGGGTCTCGACGGCCCCGCCGCGGCCTTCGAGGCGCTCGACGATCCATTTGAGGACCCGGGCGTTCTCGCCGAAGCCGGGCCACAGGAAGCGGCCGTCCTCGGAGCGGCGGAACCAGTTGACGTAGAAGACCTCGGGGAGCAGGTCCTCGCTGACGGCGGACTTGCCCATCTCGATCCAGTGGCCGAAGTAGTCGGCGGCGTTGTAGCCGATGAACGGCAGCATCGCCATCGGGTCGCGGCGCACGACGCCGACCTCGCCGACGGCGGCGGCCGTGGTCTCCGACGAGAGGGTGGCGCCCATGTACACGCCGTGGACCCAGTCGCGGGCCTGCGTGACGAGCGGGATCGTGCTGGCGCGGCGGCCGCCGAAGAGGATCGCGTCGATCGGGACGCCGCGCGGGTCCTCGTACTGCTCGGCGAGGACCGGGCACTGCTTGATGGGCGTGCAGAAGCGGCTGTTCGGGTGGCTGGACGGCTCCTCGGAGCGCGGGGTCCAGTCGCGGCCCTTCCAGTCGATCACGTGCTCGGGCGCCTCGCCCATGCCCTCCCACCACACGTCGCCGTCGTCGGTGAGCGCGACGTTCGTGAAGAGCGTGTGGCCTTTCTCGATGGTGCGCATGGCGTTCGGGTTGGTCTTGTAGTCGGTGCCGGGCGCGACGCCGAAGAAGCCGTACTCGGGGTTGGAGGCCCAGAGGCGGCCGTCCTCGCCGAAGCGGAGCCAGGCGATGTCGTCGCCGAGCGTCTCGACCTTCCAGCCGGGGATGGTCGGCTCGAGCATGGCGAGGTTGGTCTTGCCGCACGCGGACGGGAACGCCCCGGTCACGTGGTAGACCTTGCCTTCGGGGGAGGTCAGGCGCAGGATGAGCATGTGCTCGGCGAGCCAGCCCTCGTCGCGACCCATCGCGGAGCCGATGCGCAGGGCGTAGCACTTCTTGCCGAGCAGGGAGTTGCCGCCGTAGCCGGAGCCGTACGACCAGATCTCGCGGTCCTCGGGGAAGTGCGAGATGTACTTGGTGGCGTTGCAGGGCCAGGCGACGTCGCTCTCGCCGGGCGCGAGCGGCGCGCCCACGGAGTGGAGGCACTTGACGAAGTCGGCGTCTCCGCCCATCGCGGCGAGCACGTTGGCGCCCATGCGGGTCATGATGTGCATGGAGGCGGCGACGTAGGCGGAGTCGGTGAGCTCCACGCCGAACATCGGCTTCTCGGCCTCGAGCGAGCCCATGCAGAACGGGACGACGTACATGGTGCGCCCGCGCATCGAGCCGCGGTAGAGGCCGGTCATGGTCTCGCGCATGTAGTCGGGCGCGGTCCAGTTGTTGGTGGGCCCGGCGTCCTCGGGGTCGTTCGAGCAGATGAAGGTGCGCTCCTCGACGCGGGCGACGTCGCTCGGGTCGGTGCGGGCCAGGAACGAGTCCGGCTTCGCGGGGACCGGTACGAGGGTCCCGAACGCGACGAGCTCGGCGGTCAGGCGCTCCCATTCGGCGGGGCTGCCGTCGCACCACACGATCTGGTCGGGGTCGGTCAGCTCGGCCACCTCGCCCACCCAGGCGAGCAGCCTGTGGTGGCGGGTGGGCGGGTCGGTGAGTCCGATCGACGGATCGGCTACGGAGGCTTCGATGCTCACGGTGGCTCCTTCGGTGCTGTTCTCATGCACGGCGCGCGCTGCCCGCTTGTGGCGGCTCGCACCGCCGTGCCGGTCGGAGCTCGGACGCTCCGACCGGGACCGGTCTTTCGGACGCTACGGGAATCCCCGGGCACGCGCAGGCAGTCGTGCGCGATCGGTCCGGCCCTGAACAGGGACGCCTCTCGTGAAACTAGGCCTGGTGCGCATTCAAGCTCGAAACGAGCACAACTACTTGCACTTTCCGCGCGACCGAGCACCACCGATCATTCGGGTCTGAATTCGACCGATCCTCACAACTAATGCGATCGGTTTCGATCATGGAACGAGCGCGTTAGATCGCCGTCGCGATTGCGTTTCGCGCATGGGTCGCGGCGTTTTGGCCTGAATCGCCGCACGTTGCGAGGTCTTGGGTGAAGATGCAGGTCTGCACAGCCGCATCCGAGTGTCGAAGCGTTGGAGAGGCCCATGGCGCACCGAGAGCCGGAACCGCAACCGAACCGCGCGCGGGGCGCGACGATCGGCTTCGTGGCCGCGATCGTCATCGTCCTGGCGATCGTCCTGGCCTTCTTCTTCCTCAGATGAGCACGCGAAAAGGGCGGGAGCGCGATGCGCGCTCCCGCCCTTTCGGATGCGGCTAGACCGAGGGCCCCCGGCGGCGCAGCTCGTCGACGCTCACCATCGCCTCGCGCAGCTCCTTGAGCCAGTCCTCCGCGTGCTGCTCGACCAGGCGCACGCACCAAGCGAGCGCGTCCGAGCGCGAAGCGGCCACGCCCGAGCCCACGAGCGTGTCGAGCACCAGCCGCTCGGGCTGGCGCAGGCGCGTCGTGACGGGCAGGGACTGGTGCGTGAACACCATCGTCGTCGAGCCGCAGCGCGCGCCCCACGAGGCCTGCCGGTGGTACCGGTACTGCAGCTGCTGCGCGATCTGCACGCGCATGTCCCGCGTCGCCTCCCGGAAGCGCGAGATCCGCCCCTCCTCGGTCGCGGCCCGGTCGGACTCGGTCGCGTCGGCGGGGTGGTCCGGGGTCGGGAGCGGGCAGATGATGATCATCTCGTCGCGGTCCACGGTCACGTCGGGCATGCCGGCGATCCAGCCGTCCGGGACAATTCCGTAGATCCAGGCGGGGGCGTCGTCAGTGGACGGCAGGGGGCCGTAATGCCACGAGCCGGTGTCGTCGATGGCGGCCATTGACGGGACTCCTCACGTTTCGTTGACGCATCAGGTGTACCCCATGGCGTCAAGCGCCCGTCAAAGCCCCCTCATGAACAGCCCGGCGAGCGCGCACACCGCGACGATCGCCGCCCCCACGCACACGAGCGTCTGCCCCGGCCGGGGACGCACCCGGTACTGCCAGGACAGCCACGCGCCCAACACGATCGGGCCCGTCCCGATGCCCGCGAACAGCGTCAGCGCCGCCAGCGCCTCCGCGAACGGCAGCGTCCCGGCCCACAGGATCCCGAGCGCGGCCCAGACCGCGAGGGCGCCGAGTCCGAGGCCGATCGCGGCCGCCGTGATCTCGGTGTGGCGGGGCGCCTCGATCGGCAGTTCACCCTGCCGGGCGAGGGACAGCAGCCGCTCGGAGCGTTCGAGCCGGGCGCGCACGCGGTCCGGGTCGGGCTCCGGGTCCGGCTCGCCCGCCGACGGCGTGGGGCCGGTACGACGGTGGCCCACGAACTCGCCGAGGGAGCGCCACATGACGGCGACGGTCTTGTCGGTCTCGGCCACGAGCGCCGCGGCGTCCACGGACGCGCTGTCGGCCTCGTCTCGGGCCGTGCGGGCGGCGTCGACGGCGGCGGTGAGCCGGTCGGCCTCGCCGCGGTAGGCGGCGAGGGCGGCGCGGATCTCGGCGTCGGCGTCGGCGCGTTCCTTCAGGTAGGCGGCGACGGCGTCGGCGTACTCGGTGTCAGCGATCGGCATATAGGGCGCTCCTTTACGGCAGGTCGAGGACGGCCTCGGGCCGCGGGAGCTGGGCGGTGGTCCGGTACGGGATGACGACCTGCGGGACGCGGTGCCGGGCGCGGTCGAAGTAGAGGCCGCGCCGCTCGCGCGGGTACCAGGCGGGGCCTCCGCTCGCGGGCGAGAGCGGGGCGAGCTCGGGTCCCTGCACGTCGAGGGCGAGCCAGGCGTCGACGGCGTCGAAGCGGGCCGAGAAGCCGCCCAGGTCCTCGCGCAGGCGCGGCACGGACCGCCACCAGCCGAGGGTGTGGAGGTGGCGCTCGGGGCCGTCGATGAGCATGGCGCGCAAGGCGGCCGTCCCGGCGGGGTCGAGGCGCGCGGACCCGGCGTCGACGGCGTAGACGAGGTTGAGGCGCAGGACGCCGTCGCAGCGGCGGTCCCAGTCCTTGCAGACCTCGTCTAGCTGATCGTGCCAGTCGACTTCGGCGCCTTCGGTCTCGAGCGCGGCGGCGAGCGCGAGCGCGGAGGAGGCGGCGTCGGGTTCGAGGCAGCAGATGTCGACGCCGATGCGCTGGCCGCGCGCGGCGGTGAGGGCGGCGGTGGCGAGGATGTCGGCGGCTTCGGTCGCCCTGGTGCCGAGGATCGCGAGGTTGCGGCCGGGCGCGCGGTGGAGGGCGAGTTCGGCGCCGCGGGAGGCGACGTCGATGGTCTGGCCGAGCAGCGCGGTCTCGGGCGGCGGTGCGGCGGCGGTGAGGTCGGGGACGTGGTCGCCGTCGAAGAGCGCGGGCGGTTCGTTGCCGATCGGGCGGGCCTCCCAGAGGCGCTTCTGGAGGGGCTCCCAGGCGTCGGCGTGGCCGGCGTTGGGTATCGCGACGCTTCGATTGGCGTTGCAGTGCCCGGATTCGTCGTTGACGACGGCGTGGAAGCGGGCGACGGTGTCGGCGGCGTGGTTGTTCTCGGCGAGGACCCTGCGGGCCTTGGGCAGGGCGATGCGGAGCGTGAACTGGGCGACGAGGCTCGGGCGGCCCCAGAGGGCTTCGATGCCGGCGATGTCCTGCGAGGCGAGCACGAGGTGGATGCCTTGGCTGCGGCCGCGCCGGGCGAGGTCTTCGAGGAGCTGCACGGCTTCGTCGGTGACGGCGTCGCGGGTCTCGAGGAGCACCTGGAACTCGTCCACGACGGCGACGATGCGGGGCCAGTGGCCTTCGGGGTCGGCGGCGCGGAGCTCTTCGAGTTTGGTGGCCTCGTGGGCTTTGGCGGCCTCGGCGCGGCGGCGCAGCTCTTCTTTCAAGTGGCGCAGGAGGGCGAGGCCGAACTCGCGGTCGTCGTTGATGTTGACGCCGACGAGGCGCACGTGGGGCAGCCACGTGGGGTCGCGGCGGCCGGAGGCGAAGCGCGCGAAGGAGACGCCTTCTTTGAAGTCGAGCAGGTAGAGCGCGAGTTCGTCGGGGCTGTAGTTCGAGGCGAGCCCCGCGATCCACGCGTAGAGCAGGTTCGTCTTGCCGGACCCGGAGGGCCCGCCGACGAGGGCGTGGGGCGGGTTGTCGCCGAGCGCGAGCCGGGCGACGTCGCCGGCGGCGGTCTCGCCGATGGCGGCGAACAGCCCGGTCGCGGAGGAGGCGGCCCAGAGCCGCTGCGGGAGGAGGTCGACGAGGCGCGCGGGTTCCCTTCCGGCGCTGTGCTTCTCGGCGATGGACTTCGCGGCGGCGGTGATGGTGCTCTGCGGCGGCGGCCCGTCGAGTTCGAGGACGGCGCCAGGGAGTCCGGTGTAGCCGGTGCCGGTGAGGCGCGGCAGGTCGGCGGGGCCGGCGGTGTCGTCGCCGACGACGACGAGGTGCACCCCGGCGGCGACGCCGGTGCGCCGCAGCCGCGCGAGCTGCGCCTGGTCGTGGGCGGGCCACGACGCGAGGTCGGCGTTGAGCAGGACCAGCACGCGCCACGGCTCGGGCCGCCGCCCGGTGGCGGCGGCCAGCTCGGCGAGTGAGGCGTGTTCGCCCGCAAGGACTTCGGCGTTCACGCGCCGGACGGTCTCGACGAGCGAGTCCAGGGTCTCGCGCAGCCCCGAAGGGCCGATGAACGACAGCAGCCCGGCCTTCCCGAGCGCGGCGAACGCCGACAGCGACCCGCCGAGATGCTCGGGGTCGTAGACGTGCAACCGCACCAGCCCGGCGGGCACGGCCCCCACCGCCCGCAGCAGCAGGCCCGAAAGTGCTTGTGCCGCAGTGGTGTCGATGCGCAGATGGGACCGGTCGAGCAGCGGAATGAGAGCGGGGAGTGAGATCGTCGTCACCGGGGGTGCTGGATTGTCGTACCCTCCTGCCACACTGGACAGGTCGGCGGATGCAACCGCTGCACCGGAACGAATCCGGAATTTTCCGGAGGCACCGGGGTCATCACCACTCTCGACCGGAGCGCGCCCGGTCGAGGTGGCAGCCGACAAGGCGGTGGCGGTGGTGGGTGGGTGGGGAGGGGGGAGGGAGGGCCCCGAAGAAGGCATCAACTCGCTGTCGGCGATACGCCCGATGCGCAGCAGCGGCGCCGAACCCCGTCCCAGTCCCGATTCGGGCTGCCATGCGCTCCACAATGCCCCCGCGGCGGCAGGCGCCGCCTTCGCGGCGGCCGCGAGGGCCGCTTCGTGGCCGTCCCGCACCGCGGCGGCCTTGCGGGCTTCGAGAGTGGCGAGCATGCGCTCGTGGATGCCCTTGAGCTGCGCCTGCTTGCGGCTCGCGTCGGTGATGGCCCGCTCGGCCTTGTCGCGTTCGGCCTCGGCCTCGGCCGCGGTGCGCTCGGCGAGGAACCGGGCCTCGCCGCGGGCGCGCCCCAGTTCGTCGCCCATGGCCGTCACCAACCGTCGCCGCCAACTGCTCATGGTCAGGCCCTCCGCTCGCTCTTGCTCAGCCGGTGCAGGGCCGCGACCAGGGCCGGGCCCATCGCCGCGGTCCGGGCCGCGTCGCCTTCGTCGTCCCCGCCCCTGCGCCCCAGGGTGCAGGCCGAGGCGAGCGCGGCGCCGATGTGGTCCGGCTCGGCCTTCGGCACGAGGGACCGCACCTTTTCGGCGCACTTGTCGCGCAGGCCGGGCACGTCGCGCGCGGTCGGGGTGCGGCCCAGGTGCTCGGCGGCGAGGGTGCGCACGAGCGGCCAGGCCAGGCCCGGCAGCTTGACGCCGGTCTGGGGCCCGGCGTCGCGCAGGCGCTTGCAGTAGGCCTCGGCGTTGCCGTCGCCGGCGGCTTTGAGCAGCTCGTTGAACAAGCGCGTGGGCGGCACCTGCTGCGGGTCGGCCGCGCCAGCGCGGTCGCAGAGCTCGTTGACGCGGTCGGTCCACCACTGGCGCGGGTCGACCGGCGGGGGCTTCACCGCTTTCCCTTGTGGAGCGGCCGTGGCAGGAGCGGCGGCAGCTCCGGCGCCGATGCCGTCGAGGTAGTCGCCGATCGCGGTGGCGGCCTCAGCGAGGCGGACACGGGCCGCGTCGAGGCGTTCGCGGGCGGCGCCGAGCTTGTGGAGCCCGATCTCGGCGTTCGACTCCCGCGAGGCTTCCTTCAGTTCCGCCTGGGCGGCCTCGAAGCACTGGTCGGCGGTGTCGAGGGCGGGCAGAGGGAGGTCGGCGGCCAGGGCCTTGAGGCGCCCGGCGAGGGCGGCGACGTCCACAGGGGGCTCCGTTCTACGAGGTCTAGAGGGTCGCGGCGTACGCCTCGGCCTGCTCGGCGGCGGCGAACGTGGCGGCGAGCGACTGCTCGAGCTCGGCGGCCGCCTGCGCGAGCGCGGCCTGCGCGGTGGCGACGGAGTCGTGGCCCGACCCGGCGGTGACGGCGGTCAGGCTCCCTTGGGCGGCTTCGATGTTCTGGCTGGCGGAGGTAATGGCGGCCTGGCCGTCGCGCACCTGCTGGAGCGCGGCGGCGATGGCGGACTTGAGTTCGGCGACGCTCACGGTGGACACAGGCTCATTCTCACCGAGAAAACGTCCACTTTCCGTGATCGCACCACAACCCGGCGTGTCTGCTTTGTCGGATTTCCGACGCTCCCATGACTGCGAGTATTGCTTTCGATGCATTTAACGGTGGCGGAGTGACGTACCTCCCAACTAGAGTGTGAGTACCAACGGGGCTCGCCCCTACACATCGACACCCGGGAGGCGACCGTGCCAGTGCAACGCACTTACGTCCTCGACACCTCGGTTCTGCTATCAGACCCTGGTGCGTTCTCACGGTTCGACGAACACCACGTGGTCATTCCGCTCGTAGTAGTAAGCGAACTGGAGGCCAAACGCCACCACCCCGAACTGGGCTGGTTCGCCCGGGAGTGCCTCCGGCGCCTCGACGAACTCCGCATCAGGCACGGGCGCCTCGACCAGCCGATCCCCGTCGGGGACCACGGCGGTTCCATCCGGGTCGAGCTCAACCACGTCGACACCTCCGGCCTGCCGGCCGGGTTCGCCGTGGACACCAACGACTCGCGCATCATCGCCGTCACTCGGGCACTGGGGCTCGAAGGCGCCGACGCGGTGCTGGTCACCAAGGACATGCCGCTTCGGGTCAAGGCCTCCGCGGTCGGCATCCCCACCGAGGAGTACCGCCACGGGCAGGCCGTGGACCCCACGTGGTCCGGGATGGCCGAGCTCGCCGTCGCCGACGAGGTGATCGATCAACTCTTCGACGGCGCGGAGGTCGACCTGCCGCACGACGAGGACCTGCCCTGCCACACCGGGCTCGTCCTCAACGGCAACAGCTCGAAGGCGCTGGGCCGGGTCACTGTGGACAAGCGCATCCGCCTTGTCCGGGGCCGGGACGCCTTCGGCGTGCACGGCCGCTCCGCCGAGCAGCGGGTCGCACTCGACCTGCTGCTCGACCCGGACATCGGGATCGTGTCGCTCGGCGGCAAGGCCGGCACCGGCAAGTCCGCGATGGCCCTGTGCGCCGGGCTCGAGCAGGTGCTCGAACGCGAGCTGTTCAAGAAGGTCATCGTGTTCCGCCCGCTGTACGCGGTGGGCGGCCAGCAGCTCGGGTACCTGCCCGGCTCCGAGGGCGAGAAGATGAGCCCGTGGGGCCAGGCGGTGTTCGACACGCTCGGCGCGGTCACGAACGACGTGGTGATCTCGGAGGTCCTGGAGCGCGGCATGCTCGAGGTCCTGCCGCTCACCCACATCCGCGGCCGCTCCCTGCACGACGCGTTCGTCATCGTCGACGAGGCGCAGTCGCTCGAGCGCGGAGTGCTCCTGACGGTGCTCTCGCGCATCGGCCAGGGCTCCAAAGTGGTGCTCACCCACGACGTCGCGCAACGCGACAACCTGCGGGTGGGCCGCCACGACGGGGTCGCCTCGGTGATCGACGTGCTGAAGGGCCACCCACTGTTCGCCCATGTGACGCTTACGCGCAGTGAGCGTTCGGAGATCGCGGAGATGGTCACCAACCTGCTCGAAGGCTAGGGATCCTGCTCTGGCATGCTGTGTCCCGGGCGTCTGTGGACAGACGCCCGGGACACAGGAGTAGAGCGAATGATCCCACTGCTGACCCGCTACGGCGCGAAACTCGCCGCCGTGCTCGTCCTCGCACTCGGGGCCGTCATCGTCGTCAACGCCGTGAACGACAAACCCTCGGAAGACGACGCCCGGCACCCCAGCCAGGCCGCCGCCGAGCAGCAGGCCGAGGCCGAAGAGGCGTACGAGGAAGTCCGCTACCAGCACGTCAACTACATCGCCGAGACCGCCGGCGCCGACGTCACCGTCAAGTCCGAGGCCGTGTTCGACTACGCCGCCGACAAGGCGAACAGCCTGAACGACGCCCAGAAGGACGCCGACGAGGCCGAGCAGGCCGCCGAGGAGGCGGCCGAAGAGGCCGCCAACGCTGGCCGGACCGATGTGGACATTCCGGGCAGCTGCGGCGAATACTCCGGCAACAAGGCCACCGGCTGCGCGCTCGCCCAGGAGCACGGCTTCGACCTCGAGGAGGTCGGCTGCCTGGTCGCCCTGTGGGACCGCGAGTCCGGCTGGAACGAGACCGCCGCCAACGGCATCGGCGCCTACGGCATCCCGCAGGCCCTCCCCGGCGACAAGATGGCCAGCGAGGGCGACGACTGGGAGACCAACCCCGTCACCCAGATCGAGTGGGGCCTGGGCTACATCGAGGGCCGCTACGGCACGCCCTGCGAGGCCTGGAACCACTCCGAAGAGGTCGGCTGGTACTAGCAGCGAGACCGCCGCCCGGTCCCCGGGCGGCGGTCCTTTTTTCTTGGAGCCACCCCATGATCCCCAAGCTGACCCGCTACGGGGCCCGGATCGCCGCCCTCGTGGTGCTCGCGATCGGCGCCCTCATCGCCGTCAACGCCGTCACCGACGACCCCGCGAAGGTCGACGCCGATCACCCCGGCCAGGCCGCCGCCGAGCAGCAGGCCGAGGCCGAAGAGGCGTACGAGGAGGCGCGCGGCCACCACGCCGACTACATCGCCGCGACCGCCGGCGCCGACGTCACCGTGAAGGCCGCAGCGGTCCTCGAGTACGCCGAGGACAAGGCGAACGGCCTCGACGACGCCCAGGAGGACGCCGACGAGGCCGCCGCGGCGAACACGAACCCGACGTCAGTGGACGTCCCGTCCGACTGCGGCGAGTACTCCGGGAACAAGGCCACCGGCTGCGCGCTCACCCTCGAGGCCGGGTACGGCCTCGACCAGTTCGCGTGTCTGGAACGCTTGTGGGACAAGGAGTCCCACTGGAACGAACTCGCCGAGAACTCGATCGGCGCCTACGGCATCCCGCAGTCCTACCCCGGCAGCAAGATGGCCGCGTTCGGCGACGACTGGGAGACCAACCCCGTCACGCAGATCCTCTGGGGCCTCGACTACATCGAGCGCCGGTACGACGCCCCCTGCGACGCCTGGAACCAGTCCGAGGCCGAGGGCTTCTACTGAGCCCTTGAGCCAGGAGCCCACGAACGCGAGGGCCACCAGCTCCATGCCGACGGTGGTGCGCTGCAGCAGGCCCGCCGCGAACGCGCCGGGCTCGCGGGGCACGCCGAACCACTCGGCGACGTACGGCGTGGAGCAGGCGACGAGGGCGACGACGGCGATCCAGCTCGTGGCGAGGACGGCCCTGCGGGTCTTCTCGGGGCAGTCGGTGCCCTTCGCCCAGCGGGCGAACGCGAGG
This sequence comes from Glycomyces lechevalierae, assembly GCF_027622945.1. Lineage (GTDB taxonomy): Bacteria > Actinomycetota > Actinomycetes > Mycobacteriales > Micromonosporaceae > Glycomyces > Glycomyces rutgersensis. Next base: position 42,438 of record NZ_JAPZVQ010000005.1, read on the forward strand.
CCCATGACGGCCATGGTGCTGAACGCGCAGAACGCGGCGTAGCGGTGGATCGCCGAGATCAGTGAGACCTCGGGGAGCCCGGGCGGGTCGGTCGGGAAGATCGCCACGAGGGCGAGGAAGCCGGCCCAGACGAGGAGCATCGGGCTGAGCCAGCGCGGGGCCGGGACGCGGCGGGCGACGGCGGCGAAGGCGCAGGCGCCGAGGCCGAAGAGCACGAGCGCGACGGGCAGGAGCCAGCCGAGCGGGGTGTAGAGGTGGAGGCTGATGACGACCTCGACGGGGTTGAGGCCGGAGGTCGCGTGGAGGACGACCATCGCGGCGAACCCGGCGGCGAGCGCGGTGAAACCGGCCGTCGTCAGTCCCTTGAGGGTGGTCGCAGTGTCGGCACTGTCGCCAAGGGGGGCATGAATGATCATGCAATAAGCCTCGCGAAATCGGGGTTTGAAATCAGTGACGAAGGCACCCGAATCGCTCCCCCCGCCAGCACCCGGGGGTTGGTACCGCAGGCCTTACCTTCTCGCTCCCGCTCGCTTCACCGCGCGGTGTGCGAGGCTTGGGGGGTGAACGAGTTGGCGGGAGCCCTGTCCCCGTATCTGCGTCAGCATGCGGCGAACCCGGTGGCCTGGCGCCAGTGGAGCGCGGCGGCGCTCGCGGAGGCCGCCGAGCGCGATGTGCCGCTCCTGATCTCGATCGGGTATTCGACGTGCCACTGGTGCCATGTGATGGCGCACGAGTCGTTCGAGGACAAGACCGTCGCGGATGCGATCAACTCGCGGTTCGTGGCGGTGAAGGTCGACCGGGAGGAGCGCCCGGACCTGGATGCGGTGTACATGCAGGCGACGATGGCGATCACGGGTCAGGGCGGGTGGCCGATGACGGTGTTCGCGTTCCCGGACGGGACGCCGTTCTTCGCGGGCACGTACTTCCCGAAGTCGCATTTCCTGCGGCTGCTCGACGCCGTGCACACGGCGTGGGGGACGCAGCGGGAGGAGCTGGCGCACCAGGGCGCGGCGATCGTGGAGGCGAGTGCGCGGAGCGGGCCGGCGTTCGCGGACGTGACGGTGGCGTGCCCGCTGGACGGGCCGTGCCCGCCGGCGCCGCCGGTGCGCACCGAGTCGCTTGACGCGGCCGCCGCGACGACGCTGGCTTCGGCGGACAGGGTGAACGGCGGGTTCGGGGCGGCGCCGAAGTTCCCGAGCGTGCCGGCGTTGCGGTTCCTGTGCGACGCGTATGTGCGCACGGGGGACGCGGCGTTGCTCGACCATGTGAAGCTCACGGCGAAGCGGATGGCGCGCGGCGGGATCTACGACCAGCTCGAGGGCGGGTTCGCCCGCTACAGCGTGGACGAGGCGTGGACGGTGCCGCACTTCGAGAAGATGCTGTACGACAACGCGGAGCTGCTGTGGCTGTATGCGCGGCTCTCCGGCGAGGACGAGCTGTTCGCGCGGGTCGCGGACGAGACGGCGGCGTTCCTGCTGGAGCGGTTCACGACCGAGGAGGGCGGGTTCGCGGCGGCGTTCGATGCGGACACCGACGGGGTCGAGGGCCTGACGTACGTGTGGACGATGGCCGAGCTGGAGTCAGCGCTCGGTGAGGACGCGGCGTGGGCCGCAGGGGTCTTCGGGATCGAGCCGGCGAATCCGAACTTCGAGCACGGCGCGAACGTGCTCGAGCTGCCGCGCGATCCGGAGGACGGCGCGCGTTGGGCGGCGGCGCGGCACCGGCTGCTCGCGGCGCGGCGGCGGCGCGCCCAGCCGGGCCGGGACGACAAGGTGGTCGCGGCCTGGAACGGGCTCACGATCGCGGCGCTCGCCGAGTACGCGTCGCGTACGGGCCACCGGGATTCGCTTCTGGCGGCCGAGCGGGCCGCCGAGCTGTTGCAGCGCGTGCACATTGCATCTGACGGCCGTCTGGCGCGGGCCTCGCTCGGCGGGGTGGCTTCGGATGCGCCGGGGATCCTGGAGGACTACGCGGCGGTCGCGCTCGGGTTCCTGCGGCTCGGCGGGGCGTGGACGGCCCGCGCGCAGGGGCTCATCGAGCAGATCCGGGAGCATTTCACGGACTTCGAGGGCGGGTTCTACGACACGGCCGCTGACGCGGAGGCGCTGGTGACCCGGCCCGCGGACGTGCACGACGGGCCGACGGCGTCGGGTTGGGCGCTGGCGGCGGCCGCGATGCTGGAGGCGTTCCAGGTCACGGGCGATGAGACGTACAAGGACGACGCGTGGCGGGCAGTGGCGCGGGCGGAGCCGGTGATGGCGTCGAACCCGCGATTCACGGCGGGGCTGCACGCGGCGGCGGAGGCGCTGGTGAGGGCGCAGCGCACGGAGTTATCCACAGGCAGAAACTTTCTGTTGCAGCTTGACTACTGGATGTGTTGTAGTAGATGGCAAAAAAGCCATTCGGCGCTATTGCGGGATGGCGGCGACAGAGGGGATTTCGCGAACGTCGCCATACCGAGGCCGCGCGCGGGAAGCCACCCGCGCGCGGTCCCCGCAGGAGCGCTCCTCCTCCATGGAGCGCGGGCGGTCGGGTCCCGGGGCCTGACCGCCCGCAAGAAATTACGTGCCGCCTGGGCGTGAATCACACGCCGCTTCGTAGTTTATGCGCTTGTCGCACGGCTAGGGCCGTGCCTACGTTTGTGAGTTGTGAAGCCCAACCCACTGCACCCCTCTGCCTTGTCCCCCGCGGACATTCCGGCCGACCCGTGGCGGTACCTCTGGTACGTCGCCCGCGCCCAGACCGGCCTGGTCGCCCTCGGCTTCGTGCTGCTCAGCGTCTCGGGCGCGGCCTGGATCCTGCTGCCGTGGACGATCTCCAAGATCATCGACGAAGTGCTCCTGGCGGGCACGGCCGAGCCGCTGGCGCGCTGGTCGGTCCTGCTCGTCGTGGTCGCGATCGCGTCCTCGTGGGTGTTCGTCGCCGGCTACCGGTCGCTGTTCATGGCCGAGTCGCACGCGCGCGTGCGCACGGTCCGCAACCTCACCGACCACCTGAACCGGGCCGGGACGGGCGTGCGCGGCGCGATCTCACCCGGCGAGATGGTGAACCTCTCCACTGAGGACGCCCACAAGACCGGTTCGTTCATCTTCCAGCTCGGGTTCGGCTGGATGGGCCTGGTCATGACCGCGGTGGGCGCGGTCCTGCTGTGGCGGGCCAGCCCCGCGCTCGGGGCGACCACGCTCGCGGGCGTGCTCCTCATCGGGTTCGTCGTCGGGCCCGTGCTCAGCCGCCTCCAGCACCACCAGATCGCGTACCGGTCCTCGGTCGCGACCCTCACGGGCCAGGCGAGCGACGTCGTGGGCGGCCTGCGCGTGCTGCGCGGTGTGGGCGGCGAGGAGCAGTTCTCGCAGCGGTACCGGGCGGCCTCGACGGAGCTGCGCGACGCCGGGTACGGCGTGGCGACCGCGGACTCGTGGGTGCAGGGCCTCAAAGCGAGCCTGCCGCTGGCGCTCATCGCCGCGGTGACGTGGGTCGGCGCGCGCCTCGCGCTGAACGGCGCGATCAGTATCGGGGAGCTCTCCGCCGCGTTCGGCATGACGGCGCTCGTCGCCCAGCACTCCGGCGCGATGATCGGCATGGCGCAGGCCGTGATCGCCGCTCAGGTCGCCTCCCGGCGGCTCACCGCGTTCTTCAACACCCAGAGCGACATCGCCGACGACGGCACCGCGACGGGCGCTTCCGGCGCGCTGCGCGACCCCGAGTCGGGGCTCGCGATCGAACCGGGACGCCTCACCGTGGTCGTCAGCGCCGAGGCGAAGCCCGCCGAGGCCGCGATGGAGCGCCTGGCCCGCTACGCCGAGTCGAGTTCGGAGTGGGGGGACGCGAAACTCGCCGACCTCGCCCTCGACGAGGTCCGCGAGCGCGTGCTGCTCCTGCGCGACGACTACCTGTTCGCCCAGACCCTCGGCGAGACCCTGCGTACGGGTGCTGGAAGTGCCGGCGAGGCCCGCGCGCTGGCCGCGATCGCCGCCGCCGGCGCGGGCGACGTGCACTCCAGCCTTGGATCCACCATGGACGGCGAGGTCCACAACGGCGGCCGCAACCTCTCGGGCGGCCAGCGCCAGCGCCTGCGCCTCGCGCGGGCCCTCGCGGCGGATGCGGAGGTCCTGCTCGCGGTCGAGCCGACCTCGGCCGTGGACGCGCACACCGAGTCGCTGATCGCCGAGCGGGTCGCGGCGGCGCGTGCCGGGCGGACGACGGCGGTCGTGACGGCCTCGCCGCTGTGGCTGGCGCGGGCCGACCAGGTGGCGTGGATGTGGGACGGGAAGATCCGCGCCGTCGGCAGTCACGCCGAGCTCTCACTGCAAGACGAGTACCGGTCCCTCACCTCGAGGCAGGAGTCCTGATGAGTGCCAATGGAACGAGCGGGCGCCTGCCGGTCGCGGGCCGCGGGGCGATGATCGAGGCGATCAAGCGGCTGGTCCTCGCGGACCGGCGCGCGTTCGCGGGCGTGGTCGCGCTGTACGTGCTGGCCGCGGGTGCGAGTGCGGCCCTGCCGGTGATGCTCGGCGAGGTCATCGACGGGATCGGGACGGGCTGGACGGCGTCCCGGGTGGACCTGGTGTGCGGCGTGATCGTGGCGTGCGTGGTGCTGCAGCTGGTGCTCATGCGCACCGGCCGGCGTCTCGGCTACCGGCTCGGGGAGCGGGCGGCCGCGCGGCTGCGTGAGTCGTTCATCGACCGGGTGCTGCGGCTGCCGCTGGGCACGGTGGAGCGCGCCGGGACGGGCGACCTCGCGACGCGCACGTCGGGTGACGTGGGCGCGGTGGCGGAGCTGCTGCGCAAGACCGCGCCTGAGGTGGCGGTCGCGATGATCGAGGGCACGGTGATCATCGTGGCCGCGTTCGTGGTGAGCCCCTTGCTGGGTCTGCTGTTCGTGATCGGCCTGCCGATGCTGTTCATCGCCGGGCGCCGGTACCTGCGGCTGGCGAGCCCGGTGTTCCTGAGCGAGCGGGCGGCGATGAGCGAGATCGCGGAGACCGCGACGGCTTCGGCGGCGGGCGCGCAGACGGTGGCGGCGTACCGGATGCAGGAGGAGCGGGGCGCGGCCGGGTACGCGCGGGCGGCGACGCACCTGGACCGGCTCAAGGGGATCGTGCGGCTGCAGACCTGGTTCTTCCCGGCCACGGACCTGACGTTCCTGACGCCGGCGGTGGTCGTGACGATCGTGGGCGGCCTCTGGTACCTGAACGACTGGGTGACGGTGGGCGAGGTGGTCGCGGTGGCGATGCTGACGCTGCGCCTGGACGGCCCGGTGTTCCGGACCATGATGTCGCTCAGCGAGTTCCAGATGGGCGGGGCCGCGATGGCCCGCGTCGAGGGCGTGCACCTCATGCCGGACGAGGTCCGCGAGGCGGCCCCGGACGGTGCGGAGGTGCGGTTGGACGAGGTGACGTTCGGGTACGGCGACGGCCCTGACGTGCTGCACGGTTTGAGCCTGCACCCGCGGCGCGGCGAGCGGCTCGTGGTCGTGGGGCCTTCAGGGGCCGGGAAGTCGACGATCGCGCGGCTCGTCGCGGGGATCGACCGACCGCGCGCCGGATCGGTGACGCTCGGCGGCGCGCCAGTGGCGGATATTCCGTTGGAGGTGTTGCGCCGCAAGGTGATCCTGGTGACGCAGGAGCACTACATCTTCACGGCCAGCCTGCGGGAGAACCTGAACCTCGCCGCGCCGGAGGCGGACGACGAGGCGCTGCGCTCGGCGCTGGCGACCGTGGACGCCCGCTGGGCGACCGATCTGCCGGAGGGGCTGGACACGATGCTCGGCGATGAGCACCACCGGCTCAACCTGGCGGAGGCGCAGCAGCTGGCGCTGGCGCGCGTGATCCTCGCGGACCCTGATGTGGTGATCCTGGACGAGGCGACGGCGGGGATCGACCCGGGCAGCGCCGGGAATGTGGAGGCGTCGCTCGCGGCGGCGTTGAACGGCCGCACGGTGATCGCGATCGCGCACCAGTTGCAGGCGGCCGAGTCGGCGGACCGGATCGCGGTGGTGCAGGACGGCCGGATCGCCGAGGAGGGCAGCCACGCGGAGCTGCTGGAGGCGGGCGGCGTGTACGCGAGCCTGTGGGGCGCTTGGAAGGGCGTCGCGGTCTAGCGCGGTTTAACGGGAGCGGCTCGGGGCGGGTGCCCCGGGCCGCTGCTGCGTTCGCGTCGGAAGGCTGACATGCCTCGAAGCAAGGTGCAAAATACCAGAAATTCGCATTTCGGATACTAGGGTGATTCCCCGTACCTGCGGCGGCCTCCATGCCGCCGTGAACCTCGAACGGGAGCCTCCATGCCGCGCAACGCCGCCACCCCGCAGGAATACAAGCACCGCCTCGCGGGCTACACCTACTGGTCGCGGCGCCGCTACTCCGACTCGCCCCGGCTCGCGCCCGTCGTCCTCATCGGCGGTGCGCTGCACCGGAAGGAGGACTGGGGCCGGGTCGAGCAGGGCCTGCTCGACCACGCGGACGTGATCTGCCCGGACCTGCCCGGCTGGGGCCGCGCCGACCTCCTCCCGCCCTACCTCGGGCCGGACATCCCGGCCGAGGCGCTGGTGCGGCTCCTCGACGACCTCGGCATCGAACGGGTGAACCTCTTCGCGGGCTCCTACGGCTCCTCGGTGGGGTACCGGCTCGCGCAGACCCACCCCGAGCGGATCGCCCGCATGGTCCTCGCCGGCACGATGGGCGGCATCCCGCACGCGTCGCGGCCGATGATGCGGGCGTCCGTGGCCCTCGCCGAACGCGGCCGCCGCGAGCACTTCGGCCGGACCGCGGTGGACGCGCTCATGAGCCCGCACCCGGACATCGCGTCGAAGGTCGTCGTGCGGCGCATCATCGCGATGCGGTTCGACGCGGCCGACGAGGCGGACCTCGCGAAGTTCATCGCCAACACGAACCGCCTGCTCTCGCGCGACCTCATCGACCCGTCGATCCCGCCCGCCGTGCCGACGCTCTTCACGACCGGCGAGCACGACACGCTCACCCCGCCGGAGCTGTGCCGCGAGCTGGCGCTGACCTGCCCGGAGAGCTGGTACGTCGAGCTCGCCCGCGCCGACCACCTCATCCACCTCGAGCGCCCGGCCCAGCTCGTGGACCTCATGCTGCGCTTCTTCTCCTGCGAGCCTTTGGAAGACCTCCCGTACGCGACGGCCGTCGAGGACCTGCGCCGGATCCCCGTCGCGGCCTGAACCGCACTGCCTGGCGGAATCGTCGTCGGACCGTGCTGTCGTTGGGCGGTGCTGTCGGGCCCCGGCGCTACCGTGGAGTCGTGCGACCTGGCTATGAGGAACGCTCGCCGCAGGGCCCGCTGCAGCCGTGGTCGCCCTGCGCGTGGGTGCGGCGCGCGCCGGACACCGGAGCGACGAGCGCGCGGGTCGTGCCGGACGGGTGCACCGACCTTCTCTGGCGGCGAGGCGAACTCGAGATCGCGGGTCCCGACACGGGCCACCGGGACGTGCTGCTCGCACCTGGCGAACTGATCGTCGGCGTCCGCCTGCGGCCCGGCGCCGCACGCCCGCTGCTCGGCGATACCCCGGCGACCGCCGTGGCCGACGCCCAGCCCGGCCTGCGCGACTTGTGGGGCGAAGCGGCCCTTCGCCTCTCGGACTCGCTCGCCCGAGCACGCGAACCGTGGCAGATCGCGGCGGGGCTTGCCGCAGCACTTCGGGACCGCATGGCCGCCTACGAGCCGGATCGGGTCGCAGTGGCCGTCGCCGACGCGCTCGATCGGCCCCGGCCTCCCGGGATCGCGAGCCTCGCTTGGGAACTCGGCTACTCCGAACGCCACCTGCGCCGCCGGGTGCGGGCCGCTACCGGGTACGGGCCGAAGACCCTGGAGCAGATCCTGCGCTTTCGCCGCACGATGGAAGCCGTTGCGCCCGTTCGAGTTCCGGGCCCGACCGAAGCCCGCGTCCCCGACTGGAGCCGCATCGCGGCCGAGCAGGGCTACGCCGACCAGGCGCACCTGAGCCGCCAGGTGCGGCGATGGGCGGGCGCGAGCCCGCGCGCGCTCGTCAAGCCCGGTCCCACGCGTCGAGGATCGTCAACGCCCGCAGCGTGAACCCGGGCCGGGCCTGCTGTTCGATCGCCGGGTTCCAGCGGCGGTAGTAGATCGGCCAGCCGCCGTCCTCGCGCTGGTCGGCGGCGAGGCGGTCGAGCGAGAGGGCCATCTCCTCGGCGCTGAACCATTGGGCCGCAAGGCTCTCCGGGGAGGCGGCGAACTCGCACGGGTGGGTGTACTCCCCTTCCGCGTACCCCGGCGGCGTCGGCATGTCGTCCGGATTCGCCGGGTCGAGCAGGACGAGGCCGTCGCGCACGAGGGCGCCGATCCGCTTCGCCTCCGATGCGGCCCAGTCGCGGTCGGGCGTGTTGTCGAGGAACCTGATGACGCTGAAGACCTCGTAGGGATGCGTGGTCTCGAGGACGCTGATCCGGTTGCGGCAGAAGGCGCTCGCCTCGTCGACCCATTCGTGTTCGATGCCGTGCTCGAGCAGGAGCCCGGCGCAGCGCGCGGTGGTGAGGAGCCCGCCCCGGTCCTGCGGCGGCGGCTCGACCCACGGCGGGTGCGGGTAGTCGGCGACGGTGCCGAGGAGGTCGGGCACGCCCCGGTCGGGCGCGGCGTGATGGAGCAGCCAGTCGCAGACGGGCTCGGCGGTGTCCTGGGCGAGGGTGTCGGTCTCGTCCATGATCTCGAGGGCCGCCATCGCGGCGAGCGGCTGCGGCATGGGCCCTTTCACGTCGGGTTCGAGGGCGTACGCGTAGCCGCCGTCAGCCGTGCGGTAGGCGGCGAGCGCCGTGAGGATCGCGTCGCGGTCGCCGGCCCCGAGGAGGTGTTCGAGCCGGCGCTGGTCGAGGGTGCTGCCGGTCAGCCAGATGAACTCGGCCGCCCGTTCGGTCATGTGCTCGGTGATGCGTGCCATGCCTCCACGCTATGCCTGGCCGGGGGCCTCGGTCTTGAACGGAACGGACCTCTCGCGAACCCAGGTATTTGACATGTCATTTACCTCGCGCTAGCGTAGATGATGCGTCATGAACCTTCGCGAGGAGACACATGACGCGTCAACTACACGTCCTCGAAAGTGGGAACCATGAACCTCCTCCTCTGGATCCTGGCGGGCCTGCTCGCCGCGTTCTTCCTGTTCGCCGGCCTCACCAAGCTGGCCCGGTCCAAGCAGAAACTCCTCGGCTCGCCGAACATGGGCTGGGCCGCGGACTTCCCGCCCGGCCTCATCAAGCTCATCGGCGCGCTCGAAGTCCTCGCCGCGCTCGGCCTGATCCTCCCCGCGGCGCTCGGCACCGCCGTGGTCCTCGTGCCGCTCGCCGCGACCGGCCTCGCGCTGCTCATGGCCGGCGCCGCGATCACCCACGGCCGCCGCAAGGAAGGCCAGGCGGTCGTCACCAACCTCGTCCTGCTCGTCCTCACCGCCGTCGTCGCCTGGGGCCGCTTCGGCCCGCACGCCCTCTAGTACCCGCCCGCATCGAGGACGGGCGGTTCGCCCGAACCGCCACCGAGCACCCCCAGATCCACTTAGCGTCCGGAGAGAACGTCCGCGACACCGAACCGAAAGGCACCATCATGTCCGAACAGAAGACCATCGCAGTCGTCGGCGCGACCGGCCAGCAAGGCGGCGGGCTCGCCCACGCGATCCTCGCCGAGCCCGAATCCGGGTTCCGCGTGCGCGCCCTCACCCGCGACACCGACTCCCGGCGGGCCCGCGAACTCGCCCGGCTCGGCGCCGAGGTGGTCGAAGCCGACCTCGACGATGAAGCGAGCCTCGCGAAGGCCTTCGACGGGGCGTACGGCGCGTACCTCGTCACCAACTTCTGGGAGCACATGTCCCCCGAGCGCGAGTACGAGCAGGCCGGCAACATGGCCCGGGCGACCGCGCGCGCGGGCGTGCAGCACGCGGTCTGGTCGACCCTGGAGGACACGCGCGACGCCGTCCCGCTCGATGACGACCGCATGCCGACCCTCCTGGGCCGCTACAAGGTCCCCCACTTCGACGTCAAGGCCGAGGCGAACTCGCTGTTCACCGCGGCCGGAGTGCCGACCACGTTCCTGCAGACGACCTTCTACTGGGACGGCCTCGCGAGCGGGATGGGGCCGAAGCGGCAGGAGGACGGCAGCGTCGTCCTCGCGCTGGCCATGGCGGACGCGAAGCTCGCCGGGATCGCCGCCGAGGACATCGGCCGCACCGCGTTCGGGATCTTCAAGCGCGGCAGGGAACTCGTGGGCGAGACGGTGAGCATCGCGGGCGAGCACCTCACGGGCGAGGAGTACGCCGCCGCGTTCACCGAGGTGCTCGGCGAGCCGGTGCAGTACTCCCCGGTGCCGTTCGACGGGCTGCGCGCGGCGGGCTTCCCGGCCGCCGAGGAGATCGGCAACATGTTCCAGTACTACGCCGAGTTCGACGACGAGTTCACCGGCCGCCGCGACCTCGCCGCCGTGCGGGCGCTCAACCCGCGGCTCAAGACGTTCAAGACCTGGCTGCAGGAGAACAAGGAGGCCTTCGTCGGGATCTGAGCGCTTGCGGGAGTCAGCAGAGGGACCGCCCTTTCGGGGACGGTCCCTCTCCGCGTCTCAGCGCTCGCGCGCGACCGCGCGGGTCGCGAAGGCCTCGACCGCGTTGACGACCGCCTCGAAGCGGGGCGAGTGGAACAGGTCGAAGCCGTGGTGGCCTCCGGGCAGCTCGGCGTAGCGCACCGGTCGGGTCGAGACCGCCTGCAGGCCTTCGGCGAAGCGCCGCGCTCCTGCGGGATGGACGACGGTGTCGTTGCCGCCGTGGACGATCAGGAACGGCGGGGCGTCGGGACGGGCGTGGGCCAGGGGGTCGCTCTCGGGGTCGCCGTCGAAGTAGGCGCCGTAATAGCCGCCGAGACCGACGACGGCGGACACCGAGGTGTCGACGTCCTCGAAGCCCGGCTGGAACCGCGGATGGCCGGGCGTGAGCGCCGCCAGCGCCGACATGTGCGCGCCCGCCGAGGAACCGGAGAGGACGATCCGGTCGGGGTCGGCCCCGTAGGCGCGGCCGTGCTCGCGGACCCAGGCGATGACGCGCTTGGCGTCGGTGAGGTGGTCCTCGAAGCCTGCGTCGGGCCGCAGCCGGTAGTTGGCGCTGATGGTGATCCAGCCTTGGCCGGCGAGGCGGTGGAGGAGCGGCCGGGACTGGGAGCTCTTGTGGCCGGTCGTGTAGTAGCCGCCGTGGAAGTGGATGAGGACGGGCGCGCCGGCGGGGGCCGAGCGGTGGCGGTAGAGATCGAGGAGGTTCTGCTTTCCGGCGGGGCCGTAGGCGATGTCCGCGATCTTCTCGATGGAGCGGGACTGAAATGCGAAGGGACGCAATACGAGTCGCCACATGGGCGGGCGCGGGCCGATGCGGAGGTCGCCCATCGCGTCCTGCATGACGGTCTGGGTTCGCATGCCGCGCCACAGGGTCAGGGTCGCGCAGGCCGCGCCGAGCACGGCGGCGGCGATCGCGACCGGCGACGCGAGACTGCCGTCGGTGTAGGCGAGGGCGGTGCTGGCAGCGAATGCCGCGGCGGCGAGGAACGGCAGTTCGACGACGGTGATGCTGGCGAAGAAGACGGCCGTGGCGGGCCCGATCGGCATGCGCGGCAACCGCAGTGCGGGGATGGCGATAATGGCGACGCCGACGAGGTAGCCCCAGGGGATGTTCATCGCCGCACCAAGCCCGTGATCACGATGGTGCCGGTGAGGACGTGCATGCCCATGAGGACGAGCATCGCGGCGGTCGTCGCGGCGGCGAGCGGGCCGGTGAGCGAGAAAGCGAGTACGGCGGCGGCGACGATCGACCACACGAGTGCGGCTCGGGCCGTGAACCGCTCGAGGACCGCGAGGAGCCCCCAGGCGGCGAGGCCGGCGATGAGGGCGGCGGCGGCGACCAGGGCGGGGCCGACCGTGAGCGGGGTGCCGGCCTGGTCGACCGTGAGGTCCACGCCGCCGAGCGGAACGGCGGCGGTCCAGAGGAGGAGTGCCGCGGCCGGGGCGGCGAGGACGGTGAGGAGTCGGCGGGTTCGTGTTTGCATGTGGACCAGTCTCGTTGCGGCCGAGGGGTTCGCGCCTCGGTCCGGAAGCCGTGCTCTCCCCTCCCGGGGCAGGGGCCGTCTCCTACTTTCGGAGGTGATGGGCCGGGCCTTGGCGCGGCTAGCATGTGGCCGTGACCGAGCGCCGAAAACCCCGTCCTGCCGAAGTGGTGTCCCTGGTCGGCGGCATCGCCGTGCTGACCGCGCTGTCGATGTGGTCGCGCACCGACTTGGGGCCCTTGGACTTCGCGGTCGCGGCGCTGTGTGTCGGGGCCGCGTACCTGCAGGCGTGGCGGCCCGTCGCCGGGGCCCTCGCCGCGACCGTGCTCGCCGTGCTCTCCCCCGTGGCCACGCCCGCGGCGACTTCGGGGGCGCTCCAGGCGGCGTGGCGGGGGCGGTTCCGGCCGGCCGCGTTGGTGGCGGTCGCCGGGGTCGCCGCGCATCTGCTGCAGTGGATCTGGCATCCGAATCCGGCGCTCTCGTTCGGCTGGTGGGCGCTCCTCGTCACCGTCGCGTACGGTGCGCTGCTCGGCTGGGGTGCGTTGGCCCGCAACCGGAGTGAGCTCCTGTGGTCGCTGCGGGAGCGCGCCGAGCGGGCCGAGGCCGAGCAGGGCCGCCGCGTGGCCGAGGCCCGTGCGGCCGAGCGCCGGGCGCTCGCCCGGGACATGCACGACGTGCTCGCGAACCGGCTCTCGCTCGTCGCCACGTACGCGGGCGCGCTCGAGTTCCGGCCCGACTCGCCGCCTGAGAAGGTCGCCGTGGCCGCCGGGGTGATCCGCGAAGGCGTGCACCAGGCCCTCGAAGAGCTGCGGCAGGTGATCGGGCTCCTCCGTGTGGACGAGGACGCGTCCGCGAGCGGGCCCGTCACGACCGCCGACTTCGAGAAGCTGATCGAGGAGTCAAGGGCCGCAGGACAGGTCATCGAGGCTCGCACGGACTTCGCCGCGGACACGCTGCCGCCCACGATCGGCCGCACCGCGTTCCGCGTCCTCCAAGAGGGACTGACGAACGCCCGCAAGCACGCCGCCGGGCACCCCGTCGAGGTGGCGCTGAGCGGCGAACCGGGCGCCGACCTCGTCATCGAGCTCGCGAATCCCCTTCCCGCGCAAGGCGACGGCCCGACCGTGCCCGGCAGCGGCCTGGGCCTGGTCGGACTCACCGAGCGGGTCCGCCTTGCCGGCGGGGAGCTCGATCACGGAGGCAGTTGCGGCCGCTTCCAGTTGCGGGCCCGGATACCATGGCCGGCGTGATCCGTGTACTCCTGGTCGACGACGACGCCCTGGTCAGGGCCGGGCTGTCGCTCATGCTCGACGGGACCGCGGACATCGCCGTCGTCGCCGAAGCGGGCGACGGCCGCGAGGCGGTCGCCGCCGCCGACGCCCACCATCCCGACGTCGTCCTGATGGACCTCCAGATGCCGCACGTCGACGGCATCACCGCCACCCGGCGCCTCCGGGCCCGGCCCGGCGCGCCCGAGGTGATCGTCCTGACCACCTTCGACACCGACGAGAACATCGTCCACGCCCTCCGCGCCGGGGCGAGCGGCTTCCTGCTCAAGGACACGCCGCCCGCCCAGATCGCGGACGCGGTCGCCCGCGTCGCCGCCGGGAACCCGATGCTCTCCCCCGGGGTCATGCGCCGGCTCATGGACCGCACGGTCGCGCAGACCGGCGCCTACGAGCGCGCCCGCACGGCCCTCGCCGCGCTGACCCCGCGCGAACACGATGTGGCCGTGGCGATCGCGAACGGGCGGTCCAACGCGGAGATCGCCCGCGCGCTGCTCATGAGCGTCACCACCGTCAAGTCGCACGTCTCGAGCATCCTCACGAAGCTCGACCTGGACAACCGGACGCAGATCGCGCTCCTCGCCCACGACGCCGATCTGGTCTAGGCGAGGTCCGCGAGGTCCTCGTCCGTGAGGCCGCGGGCGACCGCAGTGCGGTCGTCCTCAACGTCGCCTCCCTGGCCGGCTCATGTCGCTGCGAGCCTATTTGGGCGCGTCGGCGACCTCGATGTCGAAGTCGAAGGCGGTGCCCTCGATGCTCGTGACGGTGATGGTGACCTCGTACACCGATTCGCCGTCGATCAGGTCGCAGTAGGTCTGGCGGCCTTCGTAAATGATGATGTCGATGCCGTCGCCGCAGTCGATCTCGGGCCGCATGCCGACCTGCTCCTCCAGCGCGTCCGCGGCCGCGGAGGCGAGGTCTTCGGCGGGGATCTCGAGCCCGGCCTCGTCGGCGGGCGGCGCCGCGGAGGAGGTCTCTTCTGCGGCGGATTCGGCGGCCTCGCCTCCGTTGGGCTCGGCGGCGACCTGCACGTCGATACCGGAGACGGTGGGCCCGGCCTCCGCGCTGCACGCGGCGAGTCCCAAGGCGGCGAGGGCGACGGGCAGGACGGCCGTGTATCGGATGGGCACAGTGGGGCCTCTTTCGATCGATGGGGAAGTCACCGCCCATTCTTTCCGCGGACGCCTCGGTTCGCGAGGCGGAAGATCGGCGGGATCAGGCTCGCGGCGCTTCGCCCTCAGATCCGTTGCCCGGCATCCCGTCTGGGGTAGCCCTCGGCGTGCAGCCTCCGGGTGCGGGCGATGTCGATGCTCGCACGCTGCATCGTCCCGTCCGCGTAGCCGCCGCCCACGACGACCGCGATGATCACCACCGGCATCAGGATCATGCGCACGAGCATGGCCCACGGGCCCTTCGGGCCGATCCGGCCGCCGTCGCTGAGCCGCACCAGCCGCGTGCCGGTGCACAGCGCGCCGAGGGCGCGGCCGTTCCGGTACCACAGGCCGCACACGAGCGGGGCGACGAGCACCCACACGATCACGGCGAGCCCGAGCACGCCGTTGCCCAGGTCGAGGGCCTGGCCCAGCCCGCCCAGGAGGACGGCCCCGGTGAGGGCGAGGGCCAGGTACGTCACGAAGTCGATCAGCCAGGCGAAGCAGGTCGCCCATCCGCCGGCCGGGACGTAAGGGGTGCCGTTGCGGAACGTCTCGATCTTGTCTGCTCCCATGACGGGACACTATCGCCCGGCCGCCGCCCGCGATCACCTCCATGATCCCGTTGACCTGCGCGAGTAGGCGGTTCGACGGATCGCCTCCGGGATTCCCGCCGCCATCCCGCCGGTCCCCCGCCGGAATCGCGGCCTCGTGCCGCCGGCGCGAGCGGTGCCCGACCCCCGGAAACGCGAAAACAGTACCGGCCCGAAGACCGATGGGCGCTGAGCCGACGCTTGTCCGACGAATCCAAGAGCGCCATCGTGACCGCGTGCCATGAGCGGTGCCGAGCAGGACGCCGCGGCAGTGCCCGATCCCTTCGTCCTGGTAGTGCCGGAGCGGAGTGAGGATCCCCGACAACACATCGGTGAACGCGCGTTCCCCTGCCAAGCGCGTGGCGGTGCGATACCGACAAGAGGAGCGGCCGGTCCAGCCATTGACTAAACATCGATACTTCTCTATAGTTCGAAACGCCGGAAGAACATCAGATGTTTCCGAACGAAGCTGTGATGTGTGAGCGATAACAAGTAGTTCCCGTGCCCCCGTCCGGCGGGGAGGGCCCGATTTCTCGATCCTGTCCCGCTGGACCCGAGGCATTGCCGCGCTCGCGGCGGCCTTCGCTGACTGACCGATCCGGCACCCGTCAGTCCGCGATCGCCCGGTCCCACCCGTAGCAACGGACCCGCATATCCATGACCCGACGAACCTCGAAGAAGGAGGCCATCATGGCCTGGATGGAAAACCCCAAGAGCCGCAGGCGGATGCTCATCGGCGGAGCCGGCGTGCTCGCCGGGGCCGCCGCCGCGACCGTACTCAACCCGTTCACCAACGCGGCTGCAGCCGCCACGGTCGACACCTCCGCCTGGTATGTGCTGGTGAACCGCAACAGCGGCAAGGCCCTGGACGTCAGCGGTGCGTCCACCGCAGACGGGGCCCTGGTGCAACAGTGGACCCGCACGAGCGCCAACAACCAGCAGTTCCAGTTCGTGGACGCCGGCGGCGGCTACTACCGGATCAGGGCGCGGCACTCGGGCAAGGTGCTCGACGTCTCCAGCTGGTCGACCGCCGACGGTGCCGCCATCCACCAGTGGACCGACACCGGCGGTGCCAACCAGCAGTTCCGGCTGGCCGACTCCGGCGGCGGCTACGTCCGGTTGATCAACCGCAACAGCGGCAAGGCGGTCGAGGTCCAGGGCGCGGCGACCAACGACGGCGCAAGCGTCGTGCAGTACAGCGACTGGGGCGGCGCCAACCAGCAATGGCAGCTCGCCCTCGTCGACGGCGGCAGCGGCGCCTGCGCCCTTCCGTCGACGTACCGCTGGACATCGACGGGCCCGCTCGCACAACCGAAGAACGGGCAGGTCGCGCTCAAGGACTTCACCGCCGTCCGCTACAACGGCCAGTACCTCGTCTACGCGACGACGCACGACGCCGGAACCGCCTGGAACTCGGTGGTCTTCAGCCCCTTCACCAACTGGTCCGACATGGCCTCGGCCGGCCAGACCAGGTTGACGAGCTTCAACCCGGTGGCCCCGACGCTGATCTACTTCGCGCCGAAGAACATCTGGGTGCTCGCCTACCAGTGGGGCTGGCCGTACAAGTTCTCCTACCGCACGTCGACCAACCCCGCCGACCCCAACAGCTGGGGCCCGCACCAGGAGCTCTTCAACGGGCAGCTTCCCGTGAACAACCCCATCGACCAGACCCTCATCGCCGATGACCAGAACATGTACCTGTTCTTCGCCAACGACGAAGGCCAGATCTACCGCGCCAGCATGCCCCTCGGTAACTTCCCGAGCAGCTTCGGCACGAGCTACCAGCTCGTCATGAGCGACACGAAGGCGAACCTGTTCGAGGCGGTCGAGGTCTACAAGGTCCAGGGCCAGAACCAGTACCTCATGATCGTCGAGGCCATGGGCAGCCGGGGTCGCTACTTCCGCTCGTTCACGGCCACCAGCCTGAACGGCACGTGGACGCCGCAGGCCGCGACGGAGAGCAACCCCTTCGCGGGCAAGGCCAACAGCGGTGCCACGTGGACCAACGACATCAGCCACGGCGATCTGGTGCGCACCAACCCCGACCAGACCAAGACCATCGACCCCTGCAACCTGCAGTTCCTCTACCAGGGACGCGACCCCAGCTCTGACGGCATGGACTACGGCCTCCTGCCCTACCGCCCGGGTCTGCTGACCCTGCAGCGCTAACGGCACAGCGCAGGTCCGGCTCGGGTGTTCCTGAGCCGGCGGGGGGGGGGGGGGGGGGGGGGGGGGCCCCCCCCCCCGCGGGGCCCCCCCCCCCCCGCCGCCGCGCGGGGCCGACC
>NZ_JAPZVQ010000005.1:59797-72029 GCF_027622945.1 Glycomyces lechevalierae
TGGTCACATGACCGCGCATCGCACCCGTTCCGCCGACCGCACCGCGGCGAGACCCCCCAGGAGTTCAAGAGCCAGATCCCGATCGCTGCCACCGCCTCGAACGGATCACCCTTCGAACAGCAAAAAAGCGGCCATCGACTCGATGACCGCTCTTCTACACGATGTCTACTTCTGTGGAGCTTAGGGGATTCGAACCCCTGACCTTTTCATTGCGAACGAAACGCGCTACCAACTGCGCCAAAGCCCCTTGCGGCGACAAGATTAGCACAGCCGCGAGAGGGCGCCGCGAGGGTGCCGTGTGGGCCGGGTCTCGTTGGGGGCGGTCAGATCCAGGAGTCGAGCCACATGCGGGCGTGCCATTCGTCGCGGGGGATCGCCTCGCCGGTGTAGATGGGCCAGAAGTAGGCGAAGCAGAGGACGACGACGGCCACGAAGGCCCCGGCGATGAGCGCGCCGGTGAGGCGGCGCTCGGGTGAGCCGAGGGCGGGGAGGCCGACGTCGCGGCGGCGCCGGTCGGTACGGCCGATGATCATCCCCAGGCACCAGGTGACGGCGCCGATGAAGAAGGGGACGGCCGGGGCGGCGTAGAAGAAGAACATCGTCCGTTCGGGGTAGAAGAACCACGGGACGATGCCCGCGCCGATGCCGGCGAGGAGGAACCAGGCGCGCCAGTCGCGCTTGTGGAGGGCCCAGACGAGGAGGGCGAGGGCGGCGGGCACGAAGGTCCACCACAGGAGCGGGGTGCCGAGGAGGAGGACTTCGCCGGCGCAGTCGTTCGTGCCGCAGTTTACGTCCGAGCTCCAGTAGAAGACCACGGGCCGCAGGTCGAACAGCCACTGCCACGGCCAGGACTGGTAGGCGTGCTCGGAGTGCAGGCCTTCGTGGAATTCGAGGACGCTGAAATGGTACTGCATCCAGTTGACGAGCGTGCCGATGACGGGCGGCTCGGACTTGCCCTGGTCGGCGAGCCAGTGCCGGTAGGAGCCGGTGTCGTTGAGGAACCAGCCGGTCCACGAGAGGGTGTAGACGCCGATCGCGACGATCCCGAACCAGAGGTTCTGCCCGAACTCGTAGATGAGGGTGTCGCGGAAGGGCTTGCGGGCGCCCACGTCGACGCGCAGCCGCCAGTCCCACAGGATGTACAGGGCCATGACGACGAGGATGTACCAGAGGGCGCTCCACTTGGTGGCCATGGCGAGTCCGAGGAGCACCGCGCACGCGATCCGCCACCACGGCAGGCCGAGGCGGGGGCGGCGGCGGGCGGCGTCGAGGCCGTCCTCGATCGCGGCGAGCCAGCCGGCGCGGCGCCAGTCGCGGTCGCGCACGAGGCAGTACATCGCGGCGAGCAGGAGCGTGGCGATGAAGATGTCGAGCAGGGACGTGCGGGAGAGCACGAGGTGGCTGCCTTCGACCGCGAGGAGGAGCCCGGCGGTGCCGCCGAGGAGGGTCGAGCCGGTGAGGCGGCGCATGAGCCGGATGAGAATCGCGACGCCGATGATCCCGGCGAAGGCCGCGGCGATGCGCCAGCCGACCTCGTCGTAGCCGAAGGCCCATTCGCCGAGTCCGATGAGCCACTTGCCGAACGGCGGGTGCGCGACGTACGCGGAGCCGTTCGTGCCCGGGTCCCATTCGACGCCGTAGGTGAGCATCGAGTGCGCGTCCTGCGCGTAGTAGACCTCGTCGAAGATCAGGCCCTTGGGGTGGTTCAGGCCGATCAGACGCAGCGCGGCGGCGATCCCGGTGACGAGGAGGGTCACCCAGAGGGCGCGGCGGCGGTCGTCGGGGACGGTGCTCTGGAGACGGGCCCGGACGGCGGGGAGGGGGCCGGGGAGCGGCGTCGGCCGCCAGGCGGCGGGCGGCTGCTCGGGCCGGACTGCGGTGGCGCTCACCGGGGTGAGTCTAGGGCCTGAGGACACATTGTGGCGAGTCGCGTCAGGCCGTAGCTGCCCGTCGGTCAGTGCACCAGTTCTTCCGGCGGCGTGAAGTCCCCTTCGCCGTTCATGTCCCATTGGGCGGCGAGGATGTCGGCGACCGCGTTGGCGGGTTTGCCGAGGTTCGCCTTGCCCACGAGGTTCTGCGGACTGTCCGGGTCGGCGATGAACGCCGCGGCGGCCGCGTTCGGGGTGAAGCCCACGAACCAGTTGGTGGAGTTGGAGTCGGTGGTGCCGGTCTTGCCCGCGACGGGCCCGTCGACCGCGGCGCCCACCTGCGGGGCGGTGCCCCACGTGCAGGTGCCGGCGGCCGCGCCGTATTCGGTCGGGCAGCGGGCCGCGTCCACGGCCGCGCGGGCGACCTCGACGCTGAGCGCCTGGTCGCACTCGGACTCGAACGGGATGGTCTCGCCGGTCAGGGTGGTCGCACTGGCGGCCGGGATCGGCGGGCAGTACACGCCGTCCGCCGGGAGCGCCGCGTAGGCGGCGGCCATGTCGAGCGGCGTGGTCTGCGTGACGCCGAGGACGAACGGGCCGAACGTCTCCGGGCTGTTCTGGACGAAGTTCAGGTCCTCCTGGGCCCGGAACTTGATGCCCAGCCGCTCGGCCACGTTGATGGCCTTCTCGACGCCGATGCGCTCGGCGAGCTGGACGAAGTACGTGTTCACCGATTCGCCGAAGCCGGTCCACATGTTGTAGTTGCCGACCTCGCCCTTCGAGGCGTTCTTCGGGCACCAGTGGTTCCCGCACGAGGCCTCGCCGTCGCCGACGATGTACTTCGACGTGTACTGGTAAGGCGAGTAGATCGTGGTGTCAAGCGGCAGGCCCTCTTCGAGCGCCGCGAGCATCGTGAACATCTTGAACGACGAGCCGGCCTGGTACCCGGCGACCGCCGAGTTGCCGCTCAGCAGCGGGTTCGTGGTGTTCGGGTACGAGCCCTTGTACTCGGAGTTCGAGGTGTTGGGCCCGTTGTCGGAAGTGTCGTTGGAGTAGTTGCGGTTGACGGCCATCACCTGGATGCCGCCGGTCCCCGGCTCGACCACGACCGAGCCGAGCGCGTACTCCGAGCCGGTCGGCTTCTGCTTCTCGACCGCCTCCTGCGCCGCGTCCTGCAGGTCCACGTCGAGGGTCGAGACGATCTCGTAGCCGCCCCGGTAGAGGCGGGCCTTGCGGACCTCCTCGGAGTCGCCGAAGTCGGCCTGCTGGTTCCACCACTGCTCGAAGTAATCGACGAAGAACCCGTAGTCGGAGTCGATCGCGCCGCCGGAGGTGTTGTTGGCCTCCTGCGGGTTGAGGTTGAGGCCCTCGGCCCGCGCCGCCTCGCCCTCGGCGGAGGTCAGGAACCCGACGTCGACCATGCGGTTGACGACGTGGTCGCGGCGAACCTGCGCGGCCTCGGACGAGCCGTTGATCGGGTCGTAGTTCGACGGGGACTGGATGAGGCCCACGAGCATCGCCGACTCGGCGACGGTGAGGTCCGCGGGGACCTTCCCGTAGTAGACCTGCGCAGCCGCGCCGATCCCGTACGCGCCGTTGCCGAAGTAGACGGTGTTCAGGTAGTTGGTGAGGATCTCCTGCTTGGTCATCTCCTCTTCGAGCGCCAGCGCGTACCCCATCTCCTGGACCTTGCGGTCGATGGTGACCTCGCTGGCGGCGGCGACCTCGTCGGGCGTGGTCGCGGTGTAGGAGAGGACCTGCCGCACGTACTGCATGGTGATCGTCGAGGCGCCCTCGGAGGTGCCGCCGTCGGCGATGTTGGTGACGAGCGCGCGCATGACGCCTTCGGGGTCGACCCCGTTGTGCTCGAAGAAGTTCGAGTCCTCGGTGGCGACGAGCGCGTTGGTCACCGACTCGGGGATCTGGTCGAACTCGAGCTGCACCCGGTACTGGTCGCCGAAGGTGGCGATGACCGTGGTGCCGTCGGAGGCGTAGAGCGTGGAGGCCTCGGGCGCGGGCGGGAGCACGAGCTCGTCGGGCAGTTCGAGGACGGTCTCGGAGCCGACCTTGGCGAGGCCGCCGAAGGCGCTCGTCACCGGCAGGAAGGCCAGGCCGACGACGAGACCGAAGGCGACCGCCACCGGCACGAGCGCGAACATGGCGCGCCGCTGCACGGCGGTGATGGGTCCGAACCAGGTCTGCGCCACCGGTTTCGAAGAATCACTCACGCTGTCTCCCGAGGAGCCCCAGAGCGGGGTAGGTACGGTCAATGCAAATGGGCGCGGCGTAGCGCCGAGTCAGGCGGAGTTTCGGGGGGCCGGTCCACTCTACGACGCCGCGCCTCGCGGGCGGCGGGGCCATCCGACCCGGGTGGGCGTCATTACAACCCGTCCGCGGGCTCGCGCGCCGCCCGCCCACAGGGTGCCCGGGCTGCTACCGGGGGCGACGGACGCGGGGTGCGTTCGTTTCGGCGTTCGCCTCGCCGTTCGCATGGTCACCAGGCGAACGCGAGGGCGGCGGCGAGCACGGCCCCGGCGGCGACCCAGCACAGGCCGATCGCGCCGGAGCGTCCTTCGTAGAGCCTCGTGGCGCCGGAGACGGCGACGAGCGCGATCGCGACGGCCGTGAACAGCACGAGCGAGGGCGCCCAGCGGAGCAGGAGCCCGGGAGTGCCGCCGACGTAGGCGCTGTGCGCGTCGGGCCCGGTCGAGCGGGCCGGGAGGGTGGCGCCGACGTCGTCGACGGTGACGTCGCCGGTGAGGTGGAGGTCCTTCGCCCAGTCCGTGGTCTCGAAGCGGCCGGTGCAGGCGGGCGCGAACCCGTCCTCGCAGGAGGTGACCTGCACGGTCCCGTACTCGTAGTGGCCCAAGGAGATCCACAGGGCGGGGGCGGCGGTCCATGCGAAGAACATGAGCAGGCAGGCGCACACGAGGATGCCGAGGAGCGCGGGCGCGAACGGCTTGGGTTCGCGGCGGCGCTGGGGCCGGTCGGGCTTGGCGTGCTTCTTCTCGGATTCGGCGGCCCGCTCCCAGACGGCGCGGATCGCGGCCATGCCGTCGGTCTGGGAGCCGAGGGGCCCGCGCTGGGAGACGGGCCGGGGGGCGGCCGCGACGGGGTCCCAGGTGTGCTCGCCGACGGTGCCGTACGCGGCGGGCAGTTCGGGGACGGGCGCGTTCGGGGGCTCGGACGCGGGCTGGTGCGGGGGGTCGACCGCGCGGTTGGTTCCAGACATACCGGTTATTGCATCACCGAATTCGCGAACCGGGGCGCAATCGCGCCCGGACCGCCGTGTCGGGGGAGACGAGACGTGCGCCGTCCAGAGGTCCGGACAGTGCCGGTCTTGATATCTGGACCGATAACATGGGGCGTATGACTCACGTATTGACCGCGCTGGCCTGGCCTTACGCCAACGGCCCGCGCCACATCGGCCATGTAGCAGGATTCGGGGTCCCCGCCGACGTCTTCGCCCGCTACATGCGCATGCGCGGTCACGACGTCCTGATGGTCTCGGGCACGGACGAGCACGGCACGCCGATCCTGGTGCAGGCCGACTCGGAGGGGCTGACGGCGGCCGAGGCCGCCGCGAAGTACAACCGGATCATCGTGGAGGACCTGGACGCGCTGGGCCTCTCGTACGACCTGTTCACGCGCACGACGACCGGGAACCACTACAAGACCGTGCAGGAGCTGTTCTCCACGCTGTACGGCAACGGGTACATCCTGCAGAAGAAGACGCTCGGCGCGATCAGCCCGTCGACGGGCCGCACGCTGCCGGACCGGTACATCGAGGGCACGTGCCCGCACTGCGGGTTCGACTCGGCGCGCGGCGACCAGTGCGACAACTGCGGCCGCCAGCTCGACCCGACGGACCTGATCGACCCGAAGTCGCGGATCAACGGCGAGACGCCGAAGTTCGTGGAGGAGGACCACTTCTTCCTGGACCTGCCGGCGTTCGCCGATGCGCTGAACGCGTGGCTGGACACGCGCACGGGCTGGCGCACGAACGTCCTGCGGTTCACCAAGAACCTGCTCGACGAGATGCACCCGCGCCCGATCTCGCGCGACCTGGACTGGGGCGTGCCGATCCCGCTGGAAGGCTGGATCGACCGGCCGGACAAGCGCCTGTACGTGTGGTTCGACGCGGTGATCGGGTACCTCTCGGCGACGATCGAGTGGGCGCGCCGCTCGGGCGACCCGGACGCGTGGAAGCGCTGGTGGCAGGACCCGGAGGCGGTGTCCTACTACTTCATGGGCAAGGACAACATCGTCTTCCACTCCGAGATCTGGCCGGCGATGCTCTTGGGCGCCAACGGCGAGGGCGCGAACGGCGGCGAGCCGGGCCCGCTCGGCAAGCTGAACCTGCCGACCGAGGTCGTCTCCTCGGAGTTCCTGACGATGGAGGGCAAGCAGTTCTCGTCCTCGCGCCGCGTCGTGATCTACGTGCGCGACTTCCTGGAGCGGTACTCCCCCGACGCGCTGCGGTACTACATCTGCGCGGCGGGCCCGGAGAACCAGGACTCGGACTTCACGTGGGCGGAGTTCCTGCGCCGCAACAACGACGAGCTGG
Source organism: Glycomyces lechevalierae (assembly GCF_027622945.1). Taxonomy (GTDB): domain Bacteria; phylum Actinomycetota; class Actinomycetes; order Mycobacteriales; family Micromonosporaceae; genus Glycomyces; species Glycomyces rutgersensis. Next base: position 66,233 of record NZ_JAPZVQ010000005.1, read on the forward strand.
TGGCGGGCTGGGGCAACCTGGTGAACCGCTCGATCGCGATGGCCGCGAAGAACTTCGGGGCCGTGCCGGAGCCCGGCGAGCTCGAGGAGGTCGACCGGGAGCTGCTGGCCACGACGAAGGCCGCGTTCGACACCGTCGGCGACCTCATCGGCGCCAACAAGGTCCGGGCCGGGATCGGCGAGGCCATGAAGGCCGTCGCGGCGGCGAACAAGTACCTCGCGGACACCGCGCCGTGGAAGATGAAGGAGGACCCGAAGCGCCAGGGCACGGTCCTCTACACGGTGCTGCAGGCGGTCTCGGACCTGAAGACGGTGATGAGCCCGTTCCTGCCGCACTCGTCGCAGCGGGTGCACGAGCTGCTGGGCGGCGAGGGCGTGTTCGCGCCGATGCCGTTCATCGAGGAGGTCGCGGACCTCGACGAGGGCCAGGGCGCGACCGACGGGCCGTACCCGATCCTCACCGGCGACTACTCGGACGTGCCGAAGTGGGAGTCGGTGCCGCTGGTGCCGGGCACCGTCCTGGAGAAGCCGACCCCGGTGTTCACGAAGCTCGAGCCGTCCATCGTGGACGAGGAGATCGAGCGCCTGAACGCTTAGGAGCGCAAGCGGAAGGGCCCGGCTCCGGCCGGGCCCTTTCCGTATGCGCTCAGATGGCGGGGGCGACTTCGCCGCGCTCGACCCATTTCTCGTAGACGCCGCGGCGCACGGCCTCGGCGCCGGTGCGGGACAGGACGTCCGGGCTCGGGCGGGAGAGCCGGAACCGCGCCCACTCGTCGTCGGCGTCCACGAGGGAACCCGGGACGCCCTTCCACACGACGTGGTTCGCCTCGCGCAGGACGCGGCGCACCTGGTGGACGCGGCCCTGCTCGACGCCCGGGATGTCGACGCGCCGTTCGAGGGTGAGCGGCGACCACTGCTGGCCCGAGTACGCGAACAGTTCGAGCTCGGCGCCCTGCTCGGTGAAGGCGAGGATCCGCGCGCCTTCGGGGAGCGGCAGGTCGGTGAGGTCGGCCGTGACGTGCTCCGGGATGAGGTGCCCGGTGGAGATCGCGAACCCGGTCCCGAGCACGGGCATGCCGCGCCGGTCCGAGGACGGCATCGCCGTCAGGCCTTCGTATTCGGGGGCGACTGGCGCCTGGTAGTCCCACGGGTCCGCGGCGGGCCAGCGCAGGGCGAACACCCACGGCTCGCTCGGCTCGGTCTCGCCGCCGAGGACGGAGCGCGCGGAGGGGGTGCGCAGGTGCGCGATGTCCCAGCGGCGGTAGCAGAACCCGCCGGGGACGGCGGCGGTCTCCATGAGGCGGGCGATCTGCGGAGCGGTGACGGGTCGCTCCATCAGCTCCCCGGGGGCGACGGCGGCGGAGCGGCGGACGCGGTCGAGGAGGACGCGCGCGGCGGGGTCGAGGTGCGGGGTCTGGGTCAGGCGGCGCACGTACTCGAGGTCGAGGCCGGGCGCGAGGGGGACGGTGAGGGAGCGGTCGTCGGCGACGGCGACGGGCACGCCGTCGCGGAGGACCTCGCCGCCGTGGGCGAAGTGCCGGTAGGGGTAGTCGCTGCCGGGGCGGGGGTTGGCCAGGAAGTCGGGGCGCGGGAGGGCGGAGAACAGCTCCCAGGCGGCGCCGTCCGCGAAGGGGAGGCCGGGGTACTTCTCGCCGCGCCATTCGACGGTGACGAGGGTCTGGGGTTGCGTCGGTTCGGCCGGGACGGCGGGGCGGCGTTGCTGGAGCGCTGCGGCGCGGTTGCGGCGGGACGCGAGGTCGCGGGTCATGTGCGTCTCGATTCGTCTTGCGCGGATGCGACGGCGTGGTGCGACGGCGTTGTCGAGAACCCGGTTTACGCGGATGATGCTGTCGCCGGACGGTAGTTGGGTTCCCACGGCCTGTGGTTCGACTGTCCGCCAACGTAAGCGCCGCCTGTCAGGCGTGGATGTCCGGTAAATGAAGAAGATGTTACGGCGGCAGCATTACGCACCCCAGGTTTCCGCTAGGAGCGCTTCCATTGGCGCCGTACCGTTGATACCGTCCCAAACCCCCACCCACCCGGGGGACTGTGGCCGCAAGCCTCCCGCGCGGGTACGACAGGAACGGGGGCGGCGGCGCGAATGTCACCCGATCGTGTGGGCTCGCGCGGGGCGCGGGGCGCGGGGCGCGGGGCGCGGGGCGCGGGGCGCGGGGCGCGGGGCGCGGGGCGCGGGGCGCGGGGCGCGGGGCGCGGTCAACGATGCTGCCGGATCGCGCGCGCCGCCGCGCCGCGGTGGCGCGGTGGCGCGGAGCGAGCGCGGCGCGGCGGCCCGCCGGCTCCCGCACCGCCGACCCCGGGACCGCTCGCGGTGCGGCGTGGCATCGTTGAGGCGTGTACCGATCCGAACCCGCGCCGCTGCCCGAACCGCTGCCGCATCCCGTCGCCGACAGCCACACCCACCTCGACCTCGTCGACGTCTTCGGCGCCGAGGAGGAGCTGCCGGTGCCCGCCCCCGACGCCCCCGGCGTCAAGGCCCGCCTGGACGAGGCCGAGGCCGCCGGGGTCGCGCGCGTCGTGCAGGTCGGCACCGACGTCGAGTCCTCCCGCTGGTCCGCCGCGCTCGCGGCCGCCGACCCGCGCGTGCTCGCCGCCGCCGCGCTGCACCCGAACGACGCCCCGCGCCAGGCCGACCTCGACGCGGCGCTGGCCGAGATCGACGCGATCGCCGCGCTCCCGCGCGTCGCGGCCCTCGGCGAGACCGGCCTCGACTACTTCCGCACCGACGAGTCCGGCCGGGCCGCGCAGCAGCGCTCGTTCCGCGCGCACATCGACATCGCGAAGCAGCGCGACAAGACCCTCGTGATCCACGACCGGGACGCCCACGAGGACGTGCTCGCGGTCCTCGACGCCGACGGCGCCCCCGACCGCGTTGTCCTGCACTGCTTCTCGGGCGATTTCGCGTTCGCGAAGGAGTGCGCGCGGCGCGGGTTCTTCATGAGCTTCGCGGGGAACGTGACGTTCAAGAACGCCCAGAACCTGCGCGACGCCGCCTCGGTCGCCCCGGCCGAGCTGGTCCTCGTCGAGACCGACGCGCCGTTCATGGCGCCGATCCCGGTGCGCGGGCACCGGAACCACCCGGCGCTCACGAACTACACGGCCCGCTTCCTCGCCGACTACCTCGACCGCGACCTCGAGTCCTGGTGCGAACGGCTGTGGGCGAACACGGAGGCCGCGTTCGGCCGCTGGTGATCAGCGGCACGGCCCCGGAGTTCAGTCGACGTCGACGGCCGCTTCTGCGGTCGCGGTGTTCCCCTCGGCGTCGGTGAGCGTGAACGTGAAGAGGTACCGCCCGTCGTCGGGCAGGCTCACCTCGCCCGCGAGGATCCCGGTGCGCAGCTCGATGAGGCGCATCTCCTCGGGCGCTTCGCCTTCGAGCCCATAGGTCGCAGTCCACTCCTCTGCGGGGAACGGCGCCCCTTCGAGGTCGTCGGCGAGGATCCGCACGCTGTTGGGCCCGGGCCGCCCGGGTTCGAGGACGAGTTGCGCGGAGTACACGTCGGTGGTGACGAGCGTGGCGGTCTCGGTGGACTGCGCCTCGGTCGTCTCGGTCTCCAGCAGCGCGGTCTTCGCGGGCACGGCCTGCACGAGCACCGCGACGGCGGCCATGACGCCCGCGAGGAACAGGGTCTCGACGCCGGCGGTGACGCGCAGCCGCTTGCGCCCTTCGGCGCGGCGCACGAGCGCGCGGCGCGTGAACAGGCCCGCGCCCACGATGACCGCGAACAGGACGGCCTTGAGGATCACCAAGCGCCCGTAGGTCGTGTCGGTGAGCGCCGCGATCGAGTCGATGTGGAGCAGCGCGGAGGCGACCCCCGCGACGAGCACGTTCGCGACGAGCCAGGGCACGAGCGCGAGCCAGGTCTCGGCGGTCTTGTCGGGGATCTCGACGCCCTTGCGGCACGCGAATATGAGGAGCGCGAGCACACCGCCGGCCCACGCCATCGCCGCGCCGAGGTGCACGAGGTCGGCGACGAACGCGACGACCACGGGCTCGGTCGCCATGGGGTGCCCTGAGAGCGGCCAGGTGGCGGTGAGCGCGGCGCCGACGGCGGCGAGACCGGCGACGAGCGGTGGCCGCGGTTCCTCCTCGCTCGTGACGACCGTGCGCATGAGCGGCAGTGCGAGGAGCACGAGCATGAGCCGCAGGAGCCCCGCGAGGCCCACGTTCGACTCCATGACGGCCTGCAGCCCGGCCGCGTCGAGGCCGGAGACGCTGGTGCCGGTCTCGTACGCGGCCTGGAGCGGCAGGCCGAGCACGGCGGTCATGGCGACGACGGCGAGCCCGGTGGCGACCAGCTTCGCCGGGACCTCGCGCGGGCGGGCGCCGAGCGCGAGGAAGATCCCCGCGCCGAGGGCGAGTGCCAAGGCGGCGTAGCCGAACCAGCGGTTGCCGTAGAGCAGGGCCTGCACGAACGGGTCGGTGCCCGCGGTGAGCGCCGTGGCGCTGGGCGCCTCGGTCTCGGCGCCCACGGAGAAGGTGAACGTGCCGGAGACGGGGTGCCCGTCGTGGGAGACGACGCGGTAGCCGACGAGGTAGGTGCCCTCCTGGTCGGCGTCGACAGCGATGTGGAGGGTCGTCTCTTCCTCGTTCTGCGTGAGCCCGGTGTCGGCTCGGTCACCATCGGGAGCCACCACGCCGGTGGCCGCGTCTACGGGGGTGACTGGTTCGTTGAACTCGACGACGACTTCGCTCGGCGGCGCGTCCAGGAGCGCCCCGGAGGCGGGTTCGGTCTTGGTGGCGGTGGCGTGCGCCCACGCACCTGAGGCCGCGAGCGCGCCGAAGACCACTCCGAGGAGCGCACCGACGAGGGCCGCTGCGAGCGACGACCAGGCGGAGCGGGTCGCTGGTGCGGCGTGGCTGTCGTTCGATCGGGATCGCATCGCCGCTGAGCGTACTCGAATCCGCTTCGTGAATCGAGAGTTGGACCGGAGAAAGGCTGAGCGAGGCACATGGGCAAGTCGAACCGGAATACCGACCGCCGCCAGGCTGTTGAGGCGCTGCGCAGGCAGCAGGCCGCCGAGGCGAAGCGCCGGAAGATCGTGTTCGGGGTGGCGATCGGCGCCGCCGTGGTGCTGATCGGGGGGCTCCTGGCGTGGGGCATCTGGATGAACACCCAACCCGAGTTCGAGGTGAACGAGCCGTCCGCGGCGGTCACGGACACGTACGGGGTGCAGATCGGCGACGGCCCGGTCGAGATCGACCTCTTCATCGACTACATGTGCCCGGCGTGCAACCAGTTCGAGTCCGCGTACTCGGCGCAGATCCAGTCGTGGGTGGACGACGGCTCGGTCACGGTGAACTACCACCCGCTGACGATCCTCGACCGGTTGAGCTCCGGCACCGAGTACTCGAGCCGCGCGGCGGCGGCCGCCGTGTGCGCGGCCGACGCCGGCCAGCAGCAGTTCCTGGACTACACGCTGGCGCTGTACGAGAACCAGCCCGCCGAGAACAGCGAGGGCCTCACCGATGACGAGCTGATCTCGATCGGCAAGGACGTGGGCCTCGACGGCGACTGGCAGTCCTGTGTGGAGGACGACACGTACCGCGGATGGGTCCAGGAGGGCAACACGAACGCCACCACCGACCAGGGCATCACCGCGACGCCGACCGCGAAGGTGAACGGCGAGAAGGTCGAGAACTCGACGTTCGCCGACAAGGTCGAGGCCGCGATCGCGGGCTGACCGTTCGTTTCGGCAAGGGGCGGGGGGGGGGGGGGGGGGGGGGCCCCCGCGGGGGGGGGGGGGGGGGGGGGGGGGGGGGGGGGGGGGGCCCCCCC
>NZ_JAPZVQ010000005.1:72039-276976 GCF_027622945.1 Glycomyces lechevalierae
GAACGCGACGTTCGCCGCCACGGGCGAGGCCGCTAGCGGGGCCTGACCGTTCGTTTCGGCACGGGGCGCGGCCGCTTTCACGGCCGCGCCCCTTGCCGTTCGCGCTGTCGGGGACGTGTGCCCGGGCGTGACCGCCCCGCGGACCCGAACGGGGGCACGGATCCGCGGGACGGAGTCTCGGTAGTGCCGGTGTACCCCAAAGGGTCCGCCGTCATACCTCTTACGCCCGCATCGCCGCCAGCGCGGTCTCCAGGGAGAAGCCGAAGGGCAGTTCGAGCCGGTGCCGTTGCAGCAGTGCGGTGTCCGCGAGGATCTCGGCCGTAGGGCCGTCGGCGGCGACGCGGCCGGCGTCGAGGATGACGGCCCGTTCGCAGAGCTGCAGCGCGTACGGCAGGTCGTGGGTGACGAGCAGCAGGGTCGGCGCGGTCGCCTGCAGGATCTGGGCGAGGTCGCGGCGGGCGGCCGGGTCGAGGTTCGCGCTGGGCTCGTCGCACACCACGATGTCCGGGCGCATGGCGAGCACCCCGGCGAGGGCGGCGCGGCGCTGCTGGCCGACCGAGAGGTGGTGCGGCGGCCGGTCGGCGAGGTCGCTCAGGCCCACGTCGGCGAGCGCGGCCGCGACCCGTTCGGCGAGTTCGGGTCCGCGCAGGCCGAGGTTCGCGGGGCCGAACCCGACGTCGTCGGCGACGGTGGGCATGAACAGCTGGTCGTCCGGGCTCTGGAAGACGATGCCGACGCGGCGGCGGGTCTCGGCGAGCGTCTTCTTCTCCACTTTGACACCGCCCACCGACACTGCTCCGGCGGTGGCGGTGAGGAGGCCGGCGAGGTGGAGCATGAGCGTGGTCTTCCCGGCGCCGTTGGGGCCGAGGATCGCGACGCGTTCCCCTTCGCGCACTTCGAGGTCGACGCCGTTCAGGGCGCGGTGCCCGTCCGGGTAGACGTGTTCGAGGGCACTGATGTTCAGGGCGCTCATGCGATCACCGCCGTCCATGCCGCGATCGCGCCCGCGAGCGCCGGTGCGGCGAGCGCGGCGGACCACTGGAGGGCGCTGGCGGGGGCGGGGCCGACGTCGAGCGGGAGCCGCCCGGTGTAGCCGCGGGCGGCCATGGCCTGCCAGACGCGTTCGCCGCGTTCGAAGGAGCGGATGAAGACCACGCCGAGGCTGCGGGCGAGCGCGCCCGCCTGCCACAGGAACCGAGGGTCGTCGCAGCGCGCGAGCCGGGCCAGGCGCATCTGCGTCACTTCAGCCACCGTGAGGTGCGCGTAGCGGATCGCGAACGCGGTGATCTGGAGCAGGATCTCGGGGCAGCGCAGCCGCGAGAGCCCGGCGAGGACCCCGGCGATCGGGGTCGTCGCCGCGAGCACGAGCGCGGCCCACACGCCGAGGGTGGCTTTGGCGAGGAGGTTCCAGCCGGCCCACAAGCCCGGTTCCGAGACGTGGAGGAACCAGAGGTGGACGGGCGGGCCGTCGACCATGAACGGGAACGCCAAGGCCAGCACCAGGAACGGCGACTCGACGAGACTGCGTGAGAGCACCCAGGCGAACGGCACGCGGGCGAGCGCGAACAGGCCCGCGATGAGCGCGGCGTAGACCGCGAAGGCCCACACCGCTTCCCGCGGGGTGGCGGCGATCGCGCAGGTGAAGGCCGCGAGCGCGACGATCTTCACCTGCGGGCGCAGCCGGTGGACGGGCGAGTCCCCGGGCCGGTAGAGCCCGTCGACCGGGCTCACGCGCGCTCGCTCTTCTTGCCGCGGGCGAGCAGCCAGAAGAACCCGGTCGCGACGGCGAGGGTCAGGAGGACGCCGAGGATCCCGGCGAGCGAGGCGCCCAGGATCTCGTTGTCGAGGAACGACATCCCGTAGTCGGCGAACGCCCCGCCGATCTCGTGCTCCCCCGCGGCCTGCAGGACGCAGGTGCCGCCGGTGATCTCGCCGTCCGCGGTGTCGCAGCCGGTGAGCAGCACCGATTCGAGCCCGTCGGGCGAGGCGGAGGCGAACAGGGACACGAACCCGGCGAGGACCAGCGTCACGACGATGCCGGTGATCCAGAAACGCTTGGTCTTCACACCGACTCCTTCGCGGTACGGGCGAGCGGGGTGCCGCGCAGGGCGTGCACCAGGTCGGGGCGGGCCGCGGCCACGGCCGTGACGGCCCCGGCGGTGATCACGCCCTCGCCGATCCCGACGAGCACGTGCGTGCCGAGGATCGCGGCGGCCATCGCCCCGAAGGACTGCCCCACTTCCTCGCCGCCGAGCCAGAACTGCAGCACGAACCCGGCCGAGGCCGCGACGACGCTGACGAGCGCGGCCGCGAACACGGCGACGCCGAGGCCGAAGCGGGTGCGCGGGAGCACCTTGAGCGCCAACAGGATCACGCCGTAACCGGTGAACGCGGCGATCACGGCCATGTTGACCACGTTGAGCCCCAGGGCCGTGACGGCCCCGTCGGCGAACAGGAGCGCCTGGATGACGATCACGACGGTGACGCACAGCGCCCCGAGCCACGGCCCGAGGAGCGCCGCGGCGAGCGCGCCGCCGAGGAGGTGCCCCGAGACGCCCGCCGCCACAGGGAAGTTGAGCATCTGCGCGGCGAAGATGAACGCGGTCGCGAGGCCCGCGAGCGGCACGAGCCGCTCGTCGAGGTGCCTGCGGGCCATGAGGACGCACGCGCCGACGGCGACGGCGGCGAGGAGGGCGAAGACCAGGGAGGTGGGTCCGTCGATGACGTTGACGGGGATGTGCAGCGCCAGGTCTGACACGGGCAGTGCCGCCTTTCGACTGGTTGTGGCGGCCTGGGGCGGGGCCGGGGGCGGGTGCGGCGGCCGCCTCACCGGATGCGAGGCGCCCACGCGTGGAATCAACAGCCAACTGTCCGGCTATTGCAATTATTTTGCAATAGCCGCTTCCTCTCCGTCAACCCGGACCGCGAAGTGTCGTGAACCCGCCCGTCCGCCGGACAGGGACCGCCAAGCGTGCTCCCAGGGGATTGTCAGGGACGACCGGTAGGGTTGCGACCTGTGAACGTACGACTTCAGCCTGGTGAGACGGCGCCTGATTTCACGCTGACCACCGACACCGGCGACCCGGTGACCCTGTCGAGCCTCCAAGGCCGCAAGGTGATCCTGTTCGCCTATCCGAAGGCCATGACGCCCGGCTGCACCAAAGAGGCCTGCGACTTCCGCGACAGCCTCACCGGTCTGCAGGCCGCCGGCTACGCGGTGCTCGGGATCTCACCCGACGAACCGCCGGCGCTGGCCAAGTTCGTCGAGCGCGACGGCCTGACCTTCCCGCTGCTCTCCGACCCCGAGCACAAGGTGCTCGAGGAGTACGGCGCGTGGGGCGAGAAGAAGAACTACGGCCGCACGATCGTCGGCGTCGTCCGCTCCACGTTCGTCATCGACGAGCAGGGCGACATCGAGCTCGCGCAGTACAACGTCAAGGCCACCGGCCACGTCGCGCGCCTCAAGAAGCAGCTCGGCCTGGAAGAGCAGTAGCACCGAGAGCAGTCCCGGGTCAGCCCTTCGGCAGGACCACCTGGAACGTCGCTCCCCCGCCGGGCGTCTCGCAGAGGCGCACGCAGCCGCCGTGCCCCGCCACGATGGCCGCGACGATCGAGAGCCCCAGCCCCGAGCCGCCCTCGGCGCCGCGGGCCCGGCCCTGGTCGACCCGGTACAGCCGCTCGAAGACGCCTTCGGCGTGCTCGGGCGCGACCCCGGGCCCGGTGTCGGCCACCTCCACCACGGCCGCCGGCAGCGCCGGGCTCTCACCGACCTGCGCGAGGCAGCGCGGCCCCGGACTCGAACTCCATCCCAGGCGCACGGTGATCCGCGCGTCCGGCGGCGTGTGCCGCAGCGCGTTCGCCACGAGGTTCGTGAGCACTTGGCGCAGCCGCGGCTCGTCGCCTGTGATGTCGACGGCGTCGAGCAGGTCGTCGTCACCGCCGCCGGTGTCGTGCAGAGGCGCGCGTAGTGATTCGAGCGCGATGAACCGGCTCGGGGCGCGGAGGTGCGCGTCCCCCACCACATCGGCGGCGACGCCGAGCAGGTCCACGGGCCCGCGGGTGAGCGGCCGCTGCCGGTCGAGCGCCGCGAGCAGCATGAGGTCGTCGAGCAGCAGCCCCATCCGCTTCGACTCGGCCTCGATCCGACCGATGGTCTCGTCCAGGACCGGCCCGGGCGGCACGCCGCCGCGCCGGTAGAGCTGCGCGAACCCCTTGATCGAGGTCAGCGGGGTCCGCAGTTCGTGCGAGGCGTCCGCGAGGAACTGCCGCAGCCGCGCCTCGGAGGCGGCGCTGGCGTCGAGCGCGGCCTGGATGCGGCCGAGCATGGTGTTGAGGGCGGAGCCGAGCCGCCCGGTCTCGGTGTGCGGGTCGGTGTCGGTGACGCGCGCGTCGAGGCGGCCTTCGGCGATGGCGTCGGCCGTCTCCTGCATGCGGTCGAGCGGGCGCAGGCCGAGGCGCGCGACCCAGAACGCACTCACGGCGAGCAGCAGCAGGATCACGAGCGTGACGGCGCCGCCGATGAGCAGCAGCGACTCGGTGGCCGCCCCGATGTACTCCGATGAGAGGGCGTAGACCACGTACTCCCCGGTGTCGTCCGCGTCCTCGACGAGGACGCGCCAGGTGTTCCCGTCGGCGTCCTCGACGGTGTAGGGCTCGCCGGTGTGCGCGGCGAGGTCGCCGAGTCCGAGTTCGGCGCCGTCTCCGTTCCCGAAGGCGTGCAGCAGGTCCCCGTCGGCGTCGTAGATGGAGACGCTCGGCGTGTCCGGGAGCCCCGGCTGCGGCCCGGGCGGGTTGAACTCGTCGTCCTCCTGGCCGGTGGGCGGCGCTTCGGAGCGGACCATGTTCGCGGCGGTCCGGAGCTGGGAGTCGATCCGGTCGGTGAGCACGTTCTGGAGGAGGATCGTGGCGGCGAGGACGGCGGCGGCCAGCGCGAGCGCGCACAGCGTCACGATCGTGATCGCCATGCGGGAGCGGACGGTCCAGTGCCGCCAGCGCCGCGGTCGTCTCACCTCGGGGTCCCCTCTTGGTGAAGCTTGCGGGCCATCATTTTGTTCGCGGTTCGCGGAGGGCGTAGCCGAAGCCGCGGACGGTCTGGATGAGGGCGGGTTCGACCTGGTCGATCTTCTTGCGCAGGTAGTAGACGTAGGACTCGACGATGCGGCCGTTGCCGCCGAAGTCGTAGTTCCAGACGCGGTCGAGGATCTGGGATTTGCTCACGACTTTCCCGGCGTTGAGCATGAGGTAGCGCAGGAGTTTGAACTCGGTGGGCGAGAGCTCGATGGGCTGCCCGGCGCGGCGGACCTCGTGGACGGTCTCGTCGAGTTCGAGGTCGGCGTAGCGCAGGACGCGGTCCTCGGGCGGGGCGGGGGTCTTGGCGCGGCGCAGGATGGCCTGGATCCGGAGGACGACTTCTTCGAGGTCGAAGGGTTTGGTGACGTAGTCGTCGCCGCCGACGGTGAGGCCGGTGACGCGGTCGCGGACGGCGTCGCGGGCGGTGAGGAAGAGGACGGGCAGGTCGCGGGCGGCCCGGAGGCGCTTGGCGACTTCGAAGCCGTCCATGTCGGGGAGCATGACGTCGAGGATGACGAGGTCGGGCTCGAAGCGGGCGGCGGCGCGGAGGGCCTCGGCGGCGTCGCGGGCGACCTCGACTTCGAAGCCGGTGAGGCGGAGTGTGGCGGACAGGAGCGCGCCGATGTTCTCCTCGTCGTCGACGACGAGGACGCGGTCTTTGGGCTCGGTCGCTTCGCTCACCTGGACTCCTTAATTCGGCTGCCAGGCATTCATACCGGGGCGGCCCGCAGCCGTCCTGGGAGTCGGCTCAGAGAACGGTAAGAGTCAGAGGCGGGTGAGGGCGCGCGGGCGGGGGCCGGCGGCCTCGTCGATCTCGAGGAGCCGCTGGGCGGTCTCGGCGGTGCCGGTGCGCAGCACGTGCTCGCGGAGGCGGCGGTACCGGTCGAGGAGGGCGGCCTGCTCGTCTTGCGGGAGCATGCCGGACCGCTGGACCGCGAGGGCGAGGGCGGCGACCCGTTCGAGGTCGGTGGCGGCACCGTTGTCAGCAGTGTTCATGCCATTGACCGTCCATGTTGAAGACGTCGGGCAGACGAACCGGAGGTGAACCGGACCGGACGCGGCGACAACGATCGATGTCCGGTTTGCCCCCGATCGGGTTTTCGCGGGTCCGGGTCGGGACGGGGCCGCGACGGCGGGGCGATTTTCGGCATATGGAGGCATTGTGATGGTATGACCTCATGGGGGTGTCCTCATTTCGGGCTCCCTGACGCGACCATGCGGGAGGATTCCCATGTCTGCCAAGCAAGAAGCGAACGACAACGGCGCCGGCGGCTGCCCGGTGCGGCACAGCCGGGCGCTGCTGCCCGTCCAGGGCGGCGGCAACCGCGGCTGGTGGCCGGACCGGCTCAACCTGAAGCTGCTCGCGAAGAACCAGCCGGTGGGCAACCCCCTCGGCGCGGACTTCGACTACGGCGCGGCGTTCGAGTCCCTCGACCTGCCTGCGGTGAAGCGCGACATCGAGGCGGTGATGACGGACTCGAAGGACTGGTGGCCGGCCGACTTCGGGCACTACGGGCCGCTGTTCATCAGGATGGCGTGGCACAGCGCCGGCACGTACCGGATCAGCGACGGCCGCGGCGGGGCGGGCACGAGCCAGCAGCGGTTCGCGCCGTTGAACAGTTGGCCGGACAACATCAGCCTCGACAAGGCGCGGCGTCTGCTGTGGCCGGTGAAGCAGAAGTACGGGCGGAAGCTCTCGTGGGCGGACCTGCTCATCCTCACCGGGAACGTCGCTTTGGAGTCGATGGGCTTCCGCACGTTCGGGTTCGGCGGGGGCCGCGAGGACGCGTGGGAGGCCGACGAGGACATCTACTGGGGCCCGGAGACGGACTGGCTGGACGACCAGCGGCGCGGGGACAACCGCGAGCTGGAGGACACGTTCGCGGCGGCCCAGATGGGCCTGATCTATGTGAACCCGCAGGGCCCCAACGGGAACCCCGACCCGGTGGAGGCGGCGCACGACATCCGCGAGACGTTCCGCCGGATGGCGATGAACGACGAGGAGACCGTCGCGCTCATCGTGGGCGGCCACACGTTCGGCAAGACCCACGGCGCCGCCCCGGAGTCGAACCTCGGCCCCGAACCGGAGGCCGCGCCGCTCGAGGCGCAGGGCCTGGGCTGGGCGAACGCGCACGGCACCGGGAAGGGCAACGACACGATCACCAGCGGCCTCGAGGGCATCTGGACGAACACGCCCACCGAGTGGGACAACAGCTTCCTGCAGATCCTGTTCGGCTTCGAGTGGGAGCTGGTCGAGAGCCCGGCGGGCGCGCACCAGTGGCGGCCGAAGGACGGCGCGGGCGAGGGCACCGTGCCGGACGCGCACGACCCGACGAAGCGGCACGCGCCGACGATGCTGACGACGGACCTGTCGCTGCGGTTCGACCCGGTGTACGAGGCGATCTCGCGGCGGTTCCTCGAGAACCCGGACGAGCTCGCGGACGCGTTCGCGCGCGCGTGGTTCAAGCTCACCCACCGCGACCTGGGGCCGATCGTCCGCTACAAGGGCCCGGAGGTCCCCTCGGAGCAGTTGCTGTGGCAGGACCCGCTGCCGGCCGCGGACTACGAGCCGATCGACGACGCGGACGTCGCGGCGCTGAAGGAGCGGATCGTCGCGTCGGGGCCGAGCATGCGGCAGTTCATCGCGGCGGCCTGGGGCGCGGCGTCGTCCTTCCGCGGCAGCGACAAGCGCGGCGGTGCCAACGGCGCCCGCATCCGCCTGGAGCCGCAGAAGGACTGGGAGGTCAACGAACCGGAGTCCCTCGCGGAGGTCCTGCACGCCCTCGAAGGGGTCCAGCGGGCCTTCAACGAGCGGTCGGGCGCGAAGCAGGTCTCGCTCGCGGACCTGATCGTCCTCGCCGGCTCGGCCGCGGTCGAGCGGGCCGCCGAGGCCGCCGGGCACCACATCGAGGTCCCGTTCACGCCCGGCCGGGTCGACGCGGTGCAGGAGCAGACCGACGTCGATTCGTTCGCGCCGCTCGAGCCGACCGCGGACGGGTTCCGCAACTACCTCGGCAAGGAGCACGACCTCCCGGCCGAGTACCTGCTGGTCGACCGCTCGAACCTCCTCGGCCTCAGCGTCCCGGAGATGACGGCGCTCGTGGGCGGCCTGCGCGTCCTGGGCGCGAACTTCGAGGACTCGCCGGTCGGCGTGCTCACCGAGCGGCCGGGCGCGCTGACGAACGACTACTTCCGGAACCTGCTCTCGCTCGACATCGAGTGGAAGCCCACGGCGAAGGACTCGGGAACCTACGAGGCCCGCGACCGCGCCACCGGCGACCTCAAGTGGACGGGCTCCCGCGTGGACCTCGTGTTCGGCTCCAACTCGGAGCTGCGCGCCGTCGCGGAGGTCTACGCCGCCGACGACGCCGAGTCCCACTTCATCCGGGACTTCAACCGGGCCTGGACCAAGGTCATGAACCTCGACAGGTTCGACCTGCGGTAAGACCGCGAAAGGCCCCCGGCGGGGAACCGCCGGGGGCCTGCTCTCATTGCGCGCTGTCTTGCGCGCCGAGGACGTCCAAGACCCAGGTCACCCCGAAGCGGTCCTTGAGCATCCCGTACCGCTCGGCCCACGGCGAGGGCCCGAGCGGCTGGATCACGAACGCGCCCTCCGAAAGCCGCTTCCAGGCGGCGTCCAGCTCGTCGGCGTCGTCCCCGCGCACGGAGACGAAGAACGGGTCGTCGCCCTGGCTCCACGGCCGCGCCGCGGGCACGTCGTATGCCATCACCCGGAACCCGTTCGCGGCCGCGACCTGGCCCCACACGACGAGGTCGGACTCGGCCGGGTCCTCGGCGCCGCCCATGTCCGCGTAGGTCATCACGGTGAGGTCCCCGCCGAAGACGGACCGGTAGAACTCGAGCGCGGCCCTGGCGTCGCCGCGGAAGTTGAGATGGGGCGTGGTCTGCACGGTCATGGGAGCTCCTGCTCGACAGTCGCCGGGCGGCTCTCGCCCGGCGAACTCGAGGCTGGCAGGGGTAGCGGACAGGTGGCGTCCGCTTCTCGTGCCAAGATCCAGGGCATGGCCACTTCCTCGCGGATGCTCACGCTGCTCTCGCTCCTCCAGGTGCGCCCGACCTGGCCCGGGCCGACCCTCGCCGCGCGCCTCGCGGTCAGCGAGCGCACGGTCCGCCGCGACGTCGACCGGCTCCGCGAGCTCGGCTACCGGATCGCCGCCGTCAAAGGCCCCCAAGGCGGTTACCGGCTCGAAGCCGGCACGGCCCTCCCGCCGCTGCTGTTCGACGACGAGCAGGCCGTCGCCCTCACCGTCGCCCTCCGCACCGTCGGCGGCGCGGGCCTCGACGAGGCCGCCGCCCGTGCGCTCGCCACGATCCGGCAGGTCCTGCCCTCGCGCCTGCGCCACCGCATCGACGCCCTCGAGGTCACCGCCGTCCCCCACCGCCCCGACCCTGCAGTCAGCCCTGACCTCCTCGCGACCCTCGCCGCCGCGGTCCGCGTCCGCGAGACCCTCCGCTTCGATTACGGACCCAGCGCGGACCGCCGCCGCGCCGAACCCCACCACCTCGCCGTCCGCGTCGGCCGCTGGTACCTCATCGCCTGGGACCTCGACCGCGGCGACTGGCGCGTCTTCCGCGCCGACCGCATCACCCCGCGCACCCCCAACGGCCCCCGCTTCACCCCGCGCGACCTCGGCACCGACCCGGCCTCGTTCCTCAACGCCCGCTTCAAAGGCGCCACGGACACCGACACCTGGCCGTGCACCGGCTCGGCCGTCCTCACCGCCCCGGCCGCCGCGATCGCCCCGTTCGCCGAGGACGCCCTCATCGAAGACCTCGGCCCCGACCGCTGCCGCCTCACCCTCGGCTCCTGGTCCTGGCCCGCCCTCGCCGCCTCGTTCACCCGCTTCGACACCGACATCGAAACCCCGCACCCGCCCGAACTCGCCGAAGCCTTCGCCCGCCTCGCCGCTCGCTGCAGTAAAGCCGCCGGATAGCGCCCGACACCGGCACACGCACCGCCTCCCGGCGATACGCTCAGGCCGTGGTCCGCTTCGAAGAGGACGTCAGCACACCCGCGCGCCTGGCCGGGCCCGGAGAAGGCATCGGCCGGGACGAACTGTCGCTCGCCACCCGCAACCACGGCCTGCCCCTCGAAGGCCTGCGCTACGACGTCACCCCGCCCGGCATGCACTACGTCCTCGTCCACTACGACATCCCCTACGCCGAGGACGACACCTGGGAACTCACCATCGGCGGCCGCGTCGACCACCCGCTCCGCCTGAGCCTCAACGACATCCGCTCATTCAAGCCCGTCACCACCCGCGTCACCATGGAATGCGCCGGCAACGGCCGCGCCCTCCTCTCACCCCGACCTGTCAGCCAACCCTGGCTGGTCGAAGCGGTCGGCACCGCCGACTGGACCGGCGTCCCCCTGCGCACCCTCCTCAACGAGGCCGGCGTACAGGACGACGCCGTCGACGCGGTCTTCACCGGCGCCGACCACGGCGTGGAACGCGGCGTCGAACAGGACTACCAGCGCGCCCTCCCCCTCGACACCGCCCTCGGCGACGAACCCGAGGTCCTGGTCGCCTACGCCATGAACGGCGCGCCCCTCCCGCCCCAGCACGGCCGCCCGCTCCGACTCGTCGTCCCCGGCTGGTACGGCATGGCCCACGTCAAATGGCTGCGCGACATCACCGTCACCGACGAACCCTTCACCGGCTTCCAGCACACCGTCGCCTACCGCCTCCGCCACGACCCCGACGACGAAGGCGTCCCGGTCACCCGCATCGCTCCGCGCGCCCTCATGGTCCCGCCCGGCTTCCCCGACTTCATGTCCCGCACCCGCATCGTCCGCCCCGGCCCGGTCCGCCTCGAAGGCCGCGCCTGGTCCGGCCAAGCCCCCCTCGCCACCGTCGACATCAGCACCGACGACGGCGCCACCTGGGACCCCGCCACCCTCGAGACCCCCGCCGACCACCGCTGGGCCTGGCGCCGTTGGACCTTCGACTGGACCGCCACCCCCGGCCCCCACACCCTCACCGCCCGCGCCACCGACGCCGAAGGCCGCACCCAACCCCTCGCCCAACCCTGGAACCGAGGCGGCTTCGCCAACAACCTCGTCCAACGCCTCCCCGTCCACTGCACCGACTGACCCCGCACAGCAAAAAAGGCCCCGAACCTTCGAGGCCTTCCGATGGTGCGCGAGGGGGGACTTGAACCCCCACGTCCGAGGACACAGGAACCTAAATCCTGCGCGTCTGCCAGTTCCGCCACTCGCGCGAGCAGTGAGGTCGGCGGCATCGTTCCCGATGCGCCCGACGCCGTGCCGGGTGGTCCGGCCATGGGCAGCAACTAGTGTTTCACACGCTCCAGGGGTCCCGTAGTCTGGTGGGGATGACTCGACCTGACAAGCGCGCCGCCGATGAGCTGCGCCCCGTGAAGTTCACCCGATCCTGGACCGACCACCCCGAGGGTTCGGTGCTCGTTGAATTCGGCCGCACCCGGGTGCTCTGCACCGCGACGGTGACGCCGGGCGTGCCGCGCTGGCGGCGCGGGTCCGGCGAGGGGTGGGTGACCGCCGAGTACTCGATGCTCCCGCGCTCCACGCACTCCCGTTCCGACCGCGAATCGATCCGCGGGAAGATCGGCGGCCGCACGCACGAGATCTCGCGCCTCATCGGCCGGTCCCTGCGCGCCTGCATCGACTTCAAGGCTTTGGGCGAGAACACGATCACCCTCGACTGCGATGTGCTGCAGGCCGACGGCGGGACGCGGACGGCCGCGATCACCGGCGCCTACATCGCGCTGCACGACGCGGTGGACTGGCTCAAGGAGCAGAAGATCGCCCGCAAGCCGGACAAGATCCTGACGACCTCGGTCGCCGCGATCAGCGTCGGCGTCGTCAACGGCGTGCCCGTGCTCGACCTCCCGTACGAGGAGGACGTGGCCGCGTCCGTGGACATGAACGTGGTCTGCACCGGCGAAGGCGACTTCGTCGAGGTCCAGGGCACGGGCGAGGAGGCGGTGTTCAACCGCGCCGAGCTCGACACACTCCTGGACCTGGCCCTCAAGGGCTGCAAGGAACTCGCCGGCCTCCAGGCCCGGACCCTGCTGTCGTCATGAGGGTCCTGCTCGCCACCCGCAACGCCGGGAAGATCGAGGAGCTGCGGCAGATCCTCGCCGAGGCCGCGCCGGAGATCGAGCTGGTCGGCCTCGACGCCGTCGCCGACTACCCCGAGACCCCCGAGACCGAGCTGACCTTCGCCGGGAACGCGCTCCTCAAGGCCCGCGACGGCGTCAAGCACACCGGGCTCGCGACGATCGCCGACGACTCCGGCCTGGCCGTCGACGCACTGAACGGGATGCCCGGCGTGCTCTCGGCCCGCTGGGCCGGCAGCGAGAAGGACGACGCGGCGAACAACGCGCTGCTGCTCGACCAGCTCGCCGACGTCCCCGACGGCCTGCGCGGCGCCAAGTTCGTGTGCGCGGCCGCGATCGTCTGGCCCGACGGCCGCGAACTCGTCGTCCACGGCGAGATGCGCGGCACCGTCGGCCGTGGCCCCAAGGGCGCCAACGGGTTCGGTTACGACCCGCTGTTCACCCCGGACGGCTTCGACCGGACCAGCGCGGAGATCTCCGCGGCGGAGAAGAACGCGATCTCCCACCGCGGCAAAGCATTCCGCGAGCTTGCGAGCGGAATCTGAAGCACAGTAGAGAACTGGCGAAGCAGATCTAGCGCGCAGTCGCAAACTCGCGGAGCGGATCTCAAGCATGAAAGGCGGCCCCAGGGCCGCCTTTTCGCTATCGCGCCTTCAGCAGTTCCAGGGCCTTGTCGGCGTGCGCGTTCATGTTCAGCTCGCTCTTGAACGCGCCCAGGATGCGCCGGTCCTCGCCGATCACGAAGGTCTTGCGCTTGGTCGCGACGATGCCGAGCTTGCGCCGCACGCCGAAGGCCTCGGCGATCTTGCCCTCCGGGTCCGACAGGAGCGGGTACCCGAAGTCGTGCTTCGCGGCGAACGCCGCCTGGCGGTCGACCGTGTCGTGCGAGATGCCCACGGGGGTGGCGCCCACGGCCTTGAAGTCGGCGGCGAGGTCGCGGAAGTGGCAGGCCTCGGCGGTGCAGCCGGCCGTCATCGCCTGCGGGTAGAAGAAGAGCACGACCGGGCCGGACGCGAGGAGCTCGTCGAGGCTGCGGGGGTTGCCGTGGTCGTCGTCGAGGGTGAATGCGGGGGCGGTGTCTCCGGTGTCCATGAAGCCGAGTGTATCCGCGGTTCCCGGGATAGGACCGTTCGAGCACGGGCCGCCCGGAACCGTTGCAATCCGACCAGAGATATAGATACACTCGAATATCACAATATCGTCGGCAGCAGTCCACGAGATCGCGCTGGTTCCGCGAGGGCCAGGTTGGGAGCGCTCCATGTCCGTCAGAGGAGTCAATCCATGTCCACCACCGCCACGGCGGCGCTGCGCGGCAGACGCCGCCGCATCGCCGCCGTCATGTCCATGGTCCTCGCCGCCGTAGCGGCGATGACCATCACCGGGCTCTTCAGCAGAGACGAGGCGCAGGCGCACGGCGCCACCGTCTTCCCCGGCTCGCGCCAGTACTTCTGCTACTTCGACGCCCTCACCCAGAACGGCGCCCTCGACCCCTACAACGAGGCCTGCCAGGCCGCGTTCGACGAAGTCGGCCCGACCCCGTTCTACAACTGGTTCGGGAACCTCGACTCCAACGGCGCCGGCCAGACCGTCGGGTACATCCCCGACGGGCGCCTCTGCGACGGCAACGGCAAGGGCCCGTACGACTTCGAGCCCTTCAACGCCCCCGGCAACTGGCCGCGCACGCACGTGACCGCCGGCGACACCGTCGAATGGCGCTACAACAACTGGGCGCACCACCCCGGCCGCTTCGACCTCTACATCACCAAGGACGGGTGGGACCCGAGCCAGCCGATCGGCTGGGACGACCTCGAGAAGTTCCAGACCATCACCAACCCGCCCTCCAACGGCGGCCCCGGCAGCGACGACCACTACTACTACGCGAACATGACGCTGCCCCAGAAGGACGGCTACCACATCGTCTTCACCCACTGGGTGCGCTCGGACTCGAACGAGAACTTCTACGCGTGCTCTGACATCGAGTTCGACGGCGGCAACGGCGAGATCACCGGCATCCGCCCCGGCGCGGAGCTCCCCGGCAACGACGGCGGCGTCGTCGACCCGCCGACCGACCCGACCACCTCCCCGACCGAGGGTCCGACCGGCAACCCGACGGGCACCTGCACCGCCACCGCCTCGGTCTACTCCTGGGACGGCGGCGCGACCGTGAACGTCACGGTCAAGAACACCGGCAGCGCCTCGATGGGCGGCTGGATGATCCACTGGCTGTGGCCGCCGAACTCCGGCATCGCCGTCCGCGACTCGTGGAACACGACCATCAGCACCATGGGCGACATGCAGATGGCGAGCCCATCCGGATGGAACGCGACCATCGCGTCGGGCGGGACGGCGAGCTTCGGCTTCAACGCCACCGGCAACCTCACCACCATGCCTCCCATGGAGTGCATGCCCGCGTGACACCGCGGTGATTCCCGAGAACGACGGCTGCCAGGCGAGAACCTGAAGGATCGTCGAAATATCACCGCTTCCACTCCTCCCCCCGCGGACCTCCTGGAATACTTGAACCAGCAGGTCTTCCGGGGGGAGGAGCCATGTCAGCATCCACAGCGTCGGCGCGAGCCGCGTCCGAGCCGATGACCGCGAACACGCGCGCCGGCATCGTCGTCCAGACCTACATCTCCGATCACGTCGACGCGCTCAACCGCGCGATCGCCGCCTTCGAACGCCAAGCGCCCGGCTCCGCCGGCGCCGTCCGCGCCACCATCCACCGACTCCGCACCGACATCCGCGGCTACGCCCACCTGTTCACGCAGACCCTGCCGCGCAGCCAGGAACTCGACCACCTCCTCGCGGCCCTCAAGCACACCGAGGACCTCGAGAAGCTCTGCGTCCACTTCGCCGACCGCTTCGCCCAGCTCGGCCTCGCCGCCCCCGACTACCCGAAATGGTATGGGGCCATTGAGAACGAGATGCGCGAGTCGTACCGGCAGACCGAGGGCATCGCCTCCCAGACCTGGGTCGCGGTCCTCCTCAGCGAGGTCCGCATGTTCGCCGAGCACGCCCGGTTCAGCCGAGACGGCGACAAGCCCGCCTCCTCGCTCCTGGGCGTCCTCTCGCAGGCGAAGACCCACCTGCTCGACACCTACGGCAAGCTCAGCTACGCGACCGACCTCGTGCTCGCCCGCGACGAGACCCGCATCGCCGCCCGCGAAGCGCACTACCTCGCGGAGGTCGCCGCGCCGGCCCTCGGCCGCACCGCCGAGGACATGGTCACGCACTTCGGCGATCTCCAGCACCTGCTGGATCAGTACCGCCAGGCCGTGATCGCCCGCAACTGGCTCCTGCGCCTGCCGGGCGCGGACCGGGCCGACCGGCTCACCACGAGCCTCGCGGAACTCGAGAAGGAGCGCCTGCGCCACCTCGGCGAGGAGATCGACAGGGCCGCAGCGGATCTCATCGGCCAGTCGCAGTGAAAGCACCCGAGCACGGCAAACGGGCCCGAGGCGAAAGCCTTGGGCCCGTTGCATTCTCACGCTAGCCGCGGAGGACGGACGCCAGGTTGTCGAGGCCGATCGGGCCGAGGTTGAGGGCGCGGGTGTGCCAGGCCTTCAGGTCGAACGCGGACCCGGCGGCGGCCTGCGCTTCGGCGCGGGCGTCGACCCAGGCGCGTTCGCCCAGCTTGTAGCAGATGGCCTGGGCCGGCCAGCCCGCGTAGCGAACGATCTCGGGGTAGGCGCGGTGCCCGGCGATGCGGCCGCGGGACTTGAGCACCTCGAGGGCGACGTCGAAGTTCCACCGTTCGCCGTGGCGCTTCGCCTCGGCGGCGGGCAGCGGCAGGTCGAGGTGCCAGCCGATGTCGATCACGACGCGGGCGGCGCGCAGCGCGGAGCCCTTGAGCATGCCGAGGCGGGTGCCCTCGTCGGTGAACCAGCCCAGTTCGTCCGAGAGGCGCTCGGCGTACAGCGCCCAGCCCTCGGCGTGGCCGGAGACGGACCCGAAGACCTTCGCGAAGCGGGAGAGGCCGTCGCCGGCGACCTTGGTCTGGCCGATCTGGAGGTGGTGGCCGGGGACGCCTTCGTGGAAGACGGTGGTCAGCTCGCCCCAGGTGCGGAACGTCTCGCGTTCGGCCACGGGCCACCAGGTGCGGCCGGGCCGGGAGAGGTCCTCGCTCGGGCCGGTGTAGTAGGCGGAGCCGGCGGAGGAGCCGTGCACGACCTGCACGTCGAGGTTCATCAGGCGCGGGTCGATGTCGAAGTGGACGCCGTTGAGCGCTTCGAGCGCGCCCTGGTGCTTCTCGGTGAGCCACGCCAGGTACGCCTCGTGGGTGTCCACGGCCTGGGTCGCGTCGAGATGGGCGATGACCTCGTCGAGCCCGGCGTCGGGGAGGATCTTCCCCGCTTCGACCGCCATCTCGTCCTCGATGCGGTGCAGCTCGTCCCAGGCCCAGTCGTAGGCGTCGCGCGGGTCGAGGACCGCGCCGAGCGTGGAGCGGGCCGCGAGCAGGTACCGCTCCTCGCCCACGCCGTCGCGCTCGGCGGCGTGCGGGGCGTAGGTGCGCTCGAGGTAGTCGGCGGCGGCGTTGAACGCCTGGTACGCGGCTTCGGCGGCGTCGCGCAGGTCGCGGGCCTGGGGGCCGTCGCCGTAGGCCTCGAGGTGCTTGTCGAAGGCGCGGGTCTCGGCGCTGCGGCGGGCCTGCTTGACGCCTTCGGTGACCTGGAGGAGAGCGACCGTGGAGCCGGCCTCGATCCCGGCGTTGAGGGTCTGGCGCCAGGTGGCGAGCATTTCGGGGATGGCGCGCATCCGCGAGACGTTGAGCCGCCAGTCGTTCTCGGTCTTGCGCGGCGCGAGGTCCACATACCCGACGAAGTTCTGCAGCATCCCGTACGGGACGCGCAGGGCGCGGCGCCATTCGCCGGCCTCGTGCTGCGCGACGCTCACTTCGAGGCGCTCGGCCATGTGGAGGCGGGCCAGGTCGTCGGCGGGTCCGGTCGATTCCAGGGCGTTGAGCTTCGCGAGGGTGTCGGCGTCGAGCTTCGCGCGCTGGGCGACGGCCTCGGGGCCGAAGTCGGTGGCGACGCCGAAGTCGCCTTTGATGCCGGCGAGCCCGGCGAACATGGGGTGGAGCCGGGCGTACGCGGTGATGTACTCGTCGGCCAAAGCGAATATCGGTGAGGTCATGGCCGTCAGCTTACCGCGCGGCTAGTAATCCTTCGTTACGTGATTGTTGCTCGGCGGGCATCGTGTCAGCGCCCCCGTTGCCGACCGGATTCCGGGTCGAGACGACGACCGCGCCGACCAGGGCCGCGAGCAGCAGCAGCGACAGCACCTCGAACGGCAGCACCCAGTCGGCGAAGACCGCTTCGCCCATGACGGCCGCCGCGCCGCTCGCGCGGTCGTCGAGCCCCGCCTTCGTCCACCCGAACGCGCCGACCACGACGGCCGCGAGCCCGAGCCCGACGCCGCCCGCGATGAGCGCACCGGGGAGTCTCGCCCGGTCGAGGTCGTCGGAAGGATCGGTCGGCGCCCGCGTCAGCATCGTCGCGAACAGCAGCAGGACCACGATCGCGCCCACGTAGACGAGCACGAGCACCCACGCGAGGAATTCGGCGGTGAGCACGAGCGCGGCCCCGGCGATCCCGGCGAACGCGACCGCGAGCCACAGCCCGGCCCGCACGATCCGGTCCGTGGTGACCACCGCGAGCGCGGCGCCGAGCGAGAGCAGCCCGAACGCGAGGAGCAGCACGTCAGCGAGGGTCACTCGGTCTCATCCGCCTTCACGGCCTCCGTCTTCGCCGACTCGGGCACGTTCCCCAGCCACTCCCCCAGGCGCTCCTTGTCGTGGAGTAGGTCGCGGATGTCGCCTTCGGCGTACGCGAAGTCGGGGGCCCAGAACAGGGCGTCGAAGGGGCACACGTCGACGCAGATCCCGCAGTACATGCACAGCGAGAAGTCGATGTCGAACCGGTCGAGCACGTTCACCTGCCGCGCCCGCGCCGCGCCTTCGACCTCGACGGTCTCCTTGTGCGAGTCGATGTAGATGCACCAGTCGGGGCATTCGCGGGCGCACAGCATGCAGGAGGTGCAGCTCGGCTCGTGCAGCGCGATCACGCCGCGCGTGCGTTCGGGCAGGTCGGGCTCGTGCTCGGGGTACTGACTCGTGACCGCGCGGCGCGCGGCGGTGCGCGCGGTCTGCGCGAGACCGCTGGCCAGTCCGCTCCCGGGAAGCCTCATGACCTCATCGTGGCAGATGGCACCGAGGTTTTCCAGACCCTGAGCCGCGCTTCGCGGATGAATTGCCGTTCCACGCCAAGGATCAGGCTGTCCGATTCCCGACTCGCCAGGCGCGGGCGAGGGGGCCGGTTTTCCCATGAAACCGCGTGCTGCGTCCACAAGAGCCGTTACCGTGAGCCATTGACACGTCACGTGCCGGGTGCGACCCGGCGCCGTTCGGGGAGGAACCGTGCCCATGCGAATGCCGCTGCCCATCCGAGGGATGCTCGCCGCGCTGACCGTCAGCGCCGCGCTCGTGCTGACCGCCGCCGCTCCGGCGAACGCGGCCGTCACCGTCACGCTCTCGCCGACGGCGGGCGCCGTGGGCACGCGCGTGGACGTGCTCGCCTCGGACTGCGACCAGGACGCGACCGGCGACGTCGAGAACACCGACACGAGCTTCAAGCTGCCGAAGAACAACAACAACGCCCAGGGCAGCTTCACGGTGACGGACAAGATGAAGCCCGGCTCGTACACGGTCACGGTGACCTGCGGATCGGACACCGCTTCCACGAAGTTCACGGTGACCTCGGGGACCGGCGCGGCGACCGGCGGCGGCTCGACGGCCTCGAACGCGGCCACGGCGGTCCTGTGGACGGGCGCCGCAGCGGTGCTCGCCGCCGCCGCCGGGCTCTGGCTGCTCAAGCGCCGCAGCAATGTCACTGCCGCCTGAACCGGCGGGCGGACCCTCGCCCGACGGACGACGCGCAGTTGAGAAGCCCTGTCACCGGCCGGAACCCGCGTTCCGGCCGGTGGCCGCTGTCGTCCTCTCGTTCGTGCTCGCCGGGGGCCTCGGGCTCATGCTCTCCAGCGTCGCCCCCGTTCCCTCGTTCTCCATGCCGCACTTCGGAAACCCGTTCCACGAGGACCCGTTCGCCGTCGCCGACCCGGCCGGCGGCACCTGGCTCGACCGCTCCGAGCCGACCCGCGTCGACATCGACGCGGTCGGCGTCCACGCCCCGCTCACCGCGCTCGGCCTCGACTATGAGGGGAACTTCGAGGTCCCCAAGATGTGGCGCCCCCACGAGGCCGGCTGGTTCGAGGCGGGCCCGACGCCCGGCGAGTTCGGGCCGACCGTGCTCATGGGCCACGTGGACACCGAGCGCTCGGGCCCCGCGGTGTTCTTTCCCCTGCGGGACTTGGAAGAGAGCGACCGCATCGACGTCACCCGCGAGGACGGCGTCATCGTCGCGTACGAGGTCACCGCGATCGAGTCCTTCTCCAAGCAGCGCCTCCCGTACGAGGAGGTCTTCGGCGTCGAGCCCGAACCGGCCCTGCGCCTCATCACCTGCGGCGGCGCCTTCGACCGCAAGGCGGGCGACTACACCGAGAACCTGGTGGTCTTCGCGAGCTACACCGGCAAACGCGACGCCACCGCGAAGGACCTCGACCGCCCGCTGAACGGCCGAGACCACTTCAGATAGGCGAAATGTCGGCCCCCTGAGTTACCTTCGCCCGCATGGATTTGAAGATCGTGAACGTCACCGTCAACTCCGAACGGCCGAAGCAGCTCGCCGAATGGTGGGCCGCCGCGCTCGGCGGCGAGGTCACCGCCGACTGGGGCGAGTACGTCAAAGTCGGCCTCGGCGACGGCACCGGCCTCGCCTTCCAGTACGTCGAAGGCACCCAGCCGGGCCGCATCCACCTCGACCTCGTCGCCGCCAACGCCGCCAAGGAGGTCGTACGCCTCGTCACCGCCGGAGCCGCCCACGTCGCCGACCACGAGGCCCCCGGCGGATCCTTCTCATGGACGGTCCTCAAGGACCCCGACGGCAACGAGTTCTGCGTGTCTCAAGCCCACTAGGGCACAGTCAGGGGGCCAGCCGGTCCGCGAGTTGCTTGCGGTACAGCGACACCGGTTCCAGCGTCCCGGGCTCGTTCTCGACATACCCGCGTTCCTCGGTGACGAGCCAGTTCGAGCCGGTGACGACGTCTTCTACGTTGCCGGTGGTGCCGATGGCGAAGTTCTGCGAGGTCGGCGGGCGCTGCACGCATGCCCGGTTGCCGTTGTCCAGCTTGCAGTTCCACAGCACGCTGTAGACGGAGGACCATCCGTGGGCGTGAGAGTCGCCCGTCTCGTCGGCACCGCCGTCCGCCCGGTTGTGGAGGTTCAGCACCACCTTCTTGTGCTCGGGGCTGCTGTTCATCGTTTCAGTGACGTTGTCGAAAAGGAGGCCCTGGCTCCAGTGGGCGTGCCCCCCGGACTCGAGGTAGCCGTTCTTCGAGACGGCGTCGAGCCAGACGACGCCGGAGGCGGAGGCACCGCCACCCGCGACGAACGCGTGCCTGGCCTCGGCGGCCACGACGTCCGTGAACAGGACCTGCTGTGCCATGTACCCGGCGCAGAAGTTATAGCGGAACCCGCCTTTGAGCTCGGATCTCGGCTCCAGGGCCCAGACGTTCTCGACGGTGACCCGATGGCTGCGGCGGACCATGACGCCGGACTGCTTGAAGCGTGTTGTGGCCGCGTTGCGCACCCAGGTGTCGCGGCTCCGCTCGATCACGATGCAGCTGTCGGCGTGATTGTTGGGAAGGCCAGTCGGGGGTTCCACCATGTCCACGCGCAGATCCTCGACACCCGAGTTGACCACTTCATTCATGTTGGGCCACTTGTAGACGAAGATCTCCGAGAGCGAGGGGTCGAGGTCGTTGAAGATGGGAGCGCAGATGACGATCTCATCTTCATCGATCGCCTTGATGGTGCGGTTGTACATGATGGGCTGATCGCCCGGCTGCCATGGCTGATCGAGTTCCACGCCGCCGCCGTTGATCGCCGCGATCCATTCCGCGGTGCAGCGGTGCCAGATGATGATGTTGTCGCCGACCGAGAGACTGGTATTGGGCGCGAGCTTGAGCCGCCGTGAACCGGCGAGCGCGACCTCGGGGGCGAGGGGGATCGTGTCGCCGATCCTAGCCTTCCAGTCGACGTCTTGGTTCTTGGAACCGATCCGGATCGGGCACTCGACACCGTCTTCCGGGTTCTCGATGCCCGAAGTCGCCGTCGACTTGATGATGGTGCCCACGGCGGGGTCGTTGGACCGGCCCGAGCCGCGTAGGACCACGCCGCTGTACTTCAGCTCGATCGTGCCCGCAACCTGGTACAGGCCCGGTCCCAGTTTCAGTGCGCCACAGAAGCCGTTGGCGTCCATGGGCATCGCGGCGACTTCCGCCAAAGCCGCGTTGATGCGCGCGGTGGCGTCGACTTCACCCACGATCGAGCTGATCGTCTTGACGGCGGGCACTGTCGGGATCGGCGCTTCGCCGTTGCGGTACCCGGCGAAACTGAAGTTGGGGATCTTCTTGCGGCTCGCGTCATCGAGGGCGTAGTTGAGTTCGCCGTCCGCACCCGGGTAGACGAGTTCGGAGTGCCAGATGACGGCGGTTTCGGGGTCCTGCGCGTGCGCGGTCAAGGCGACTGAAGCGCCGACTCCGGCCGCGGCGACACCGCCGCCGATCTTGAACAGGTTGCGGCGTGAGACCGATCCGGTCATGGGTATGCGTTCCCTTCTCATGTCAGAGCGACATGAGCGTACCGGCCAGTGCCCACACCGGACGGAACACGACCGCGGGGGCGGGGCCGGAGTGCTTGACCCCAACCGGCCCCGCCCCCGCGGCATTCCAGGGGGCTCATCCGCGGGCGCGGGGCCCGGCATTGCCCAACCGCTGCCGGTCCGCGCCCGCGGTGATCCTTATTCCAGGACCCGCGCGAACGCGGCCCTGGTCTCCTCGAAGACTTCCGCGCCTGGGCGGGCCCAGAGCGCGTCGTTGAACAGTTCGACCTCGATCGGTCCGTCGAACCCGGTCGCGTCGACCGCGTCCAGGTAACGGCGCATCTCGATGCAGCCGTCGCCGAGCTGCCCGCGCCCGGTGAGCACGCCCGCCGGGAGCGGCGTGATCCAGTCGGCGAGCTGGAACGAGGCGATGCGGCCTTCGGCGCCCGCACGCTCGATCCCGTGCCACACTTCCGGATCCCACCAGATGTGGTACGTGTCCACCACGACGCCGACGGCGGCCGGGTCGAACGGCGCCGCCAGGTCGAGCGACTCCTTCAGCGTGGTCACCACGCACCGGTCGCTCGCGAACATCGGGTGCAGCGGCTCGATCGCGAGCGTGACGCCCTGTTCGAGCGCGTACGGCGCGAGCTCGGCGAGGGCCGTCTTGACGCCCTCGCGGGCGCTGTCGATCGTGCCGCCCGGCTGGATCGGGCCCGAGACCAGGACCAGGGTCGGGGCGCCGACCGCGGCGGCCTCGTCGATGGCCCTTCGGTTGTCGGCCAGCGCCTCCTCGGTCGGGTCGGTGAAGAACCCTGCCCGGCACAGGCTGGTGACGCTCACGCCGGCGTCCTTGACGAGCTTCGCGCTCGCCTCGACGCCCATCTCCTGCAACGGTTCGCGCCACAGGCCGATCCCGGAGCCGGTGCGCGCGCAGGCTTCGACCGCCTCGCGCTGGTCCCAGAACTTCGCGGTCGCATGATTGAAGGAAAAGCGGTCGAGGATGCTCATGCGAGGGTCCGCTTCGGTTGGCCCGCCACCTTGAGCAGGGCGTTGAAGCGGTCCATGGCAAGGGCTTCGTCCGGGAAGAGGTTCACTTCCAGGGCCAGGTCCACGATCTCGCCGAAGTGGGTGATGGAGCGGGCCGATTCGAGGCCGCCGACCATCTTGAAGTGGTCCTGGTGGCCGGAGAGCCAGGCCAGGAACACGACACCGGTCTTGTAGTTGAACGTCGGCGCTTCGAAGACCTTGCGGGCCAAGGGGACCGTGGGGTCGAGGATGGCGTGGAAGCCCGCGACGTCGTTCTCGTCCAGGCGCTGCACGGCCTTAGCGGCGAGCGGCGCGAGCGGGTCGAAGATGCCGAGGAGGGCGTCCGAGTGGCCCTGCTCGTCGCCGGCGATGAGGCGCGGGTAGTTGAAGTCGTCGCCGGTGTAGCAGCGGACCCCTGCGGGGAGCCTGCGGCGGACGGCGATCTCGGCTTCGGCGTCGAGGAGGCTCATCTTGATGCCGTCGATCTTGGCGGCGTTCTCGGTGATGATCTCGATGAAGGTGTCCGCGGCGGCTTCGAGGTCCGTCGAGCCCCAGTAGCCCTCGAGGGCCGGGTCGAACATCGGGCCGAGCCAGTGGAGGATCGCCTTGCCGCTGACCTCGCCGAGCAGTTCCCCGTAGAGGGCCTTGTAGTCGTCGGCGCTCTTGGCGCTGGCGGCGAGGGCCCTGGAGCACATGAGGATCGTGCCGGCGCCTGCGTCCTCGACGACGGCGAGCTGCTCGAGGTAGGTCGCGCGGATCTCGTCCATAGTGGTCGGTTCCGCGCCGAGCTGGTCGGTGCCGACGCCGCAGGCGAGGAGGTCGTCGGGGCCGGCGGCTTCGGCGGAGCGGCGGATGAGCTGCTTGGTGGCCTCCCAGTCGAGGCCCATGCCGCGCTGCGCGGTGTCCATGGCGTCGGCGATGCCGAGGCCGAGGTCCCACAGGTGCCGCCGGTAGGCGATGGTGGCGTCCCAGTCGACCGCGGCCGGGCGGCCGGGGCCGTTGTCCGCCAGCGGGTCCGCGACCACGTGGGCGGCGGAGTAGATGATGCGGGAGTTGAACTTGCGGGTCACAGGACCAGGTCCTCCAGCTCGATGCGGCGGCCTTCGCGGGCGGACCGGTATCCGGCCTCGGCCAGCTGCACCCCGCGGGCGGCGGCGAGGAAGTCGTGGTGCCACGGCTCGTCGTCGACGACGTGGCGCAGGAACTCCTCCCACTGGATCTTGAAGCCGTTGTCGAAGACCTCGTTGTCGGGGACCTCGTGCCACTGCTGCCGGAAGGGGATCGGCTGGTCGATGTCGGGGTTCCAGACGGGCTTGGGGGTGTGGGCGCGGTGCTGGGCGCGGGCCTTGCGGAGGCCGGCGATGGCGGAGCCCTCGGTGCCGTCGACGTGGAACTCGACGAGCTCCTCGCGGTCGACGCGGGTGGCCCAGGAGGAGTTCATCTGGACGACGGTGCCGTCCTCGAGTTCGAAGATCGCGTACGCGGCGTCGTCGGCGGTGGCGGCGTAGGCGTTGCCCTGCTCGTCGAAGCGCTCGGGGATGTGGGTGGTGACGTGGGCCGAGACGGACTTGACCTTGGCGAAGGTCTCTTCGAACACGTACGACCAGTGGGGGAACATGTCGAGGACCATGCCGCCGCCGTCTTCGGCGCGGTAGTTCCACGAGGGGCGCTGGGCTTCCTGCCAGTCGCCTTCGAAGACCCAGTAGCCGAATTCGCCGCGCACGGAGAGGACCCGGCCGAAGAACCCGGAGTCGACGAGGCGCTTGAGCTTGCGCAGGCCGGGGAGGTAGAGCTTGTCGGCGACCGCGCCGTTCTTGACGCCGGCGTCGCGCGCGGCGCGGGCCAGGTTGAGGGCGTCGTCGAGGTTGGTGGCGATGGGCTTCTCGGTGTACACGTGCTTGCCGGCCTTGATGGCGGCATTGACGGCGGCGAGGCGGTGCTGGGTGGTGAGGGCGTCGAAGTAGACGTCGATCGAGTCGTCGCCGAGGGCTTCGTCGAGGCTCGTCGTGTACTTGTCCAGGCCGTGGCGGCCGGCGATCTCGGCGAGCTTGTCGGCGCTGCGGCCGACGAGGGTGAGCTCGGGCCAGATCACGCTGCCGTCGGCGCGCTCCACGCCGCCCTGCTCGCGGATGGCGAGGAGTGAGCGCACGAGGTGCTGCCGGTAGCCCATGCGACCGGTCACCCCGTTGAGGGCGATGCCGACGGTGATTCTCTCTGCCATAGGGATGTGCTCCAGACCTTGCCGAACATGGCTGCGGAAGCGCTCGCCGGGGCGCCGGGCGAGTGTACGGCTCGCGGGCTTCGCCGAGGCTTAGGCAAACGCTTTCTTATTTTCCTGAACTATACATCAAACGACACCTATGTGAAAGCGGTCTCCTGACAGTTTCGCCGGAACGATCGCCTCATGTTCGCGGCCATGGGAAACGCGCTCGTTTCGGGCATGGAGAAAGCCCCGGCCGCGCGGACCGGGGCTGCTCCGAAGTCGTCTAGAGGTACTGCTCGCTGATGTCCGTGACCTCTTCGGCGGGCGCCCAGATCTGGTAGACGCCGTTGTCGTACGGTTCGAGCCCGAGCGAGCGGGCCACGTCGCTGCGGCCGCCGCGGTACTCGAGCCGCAGCCACTCCCCCGAGGCGCCGAGCACGAAGAACGGCTCGCCGCGCCAGGTCGCGACGGTCCGCACGTAGAAGAAGTCCTCGAGCTCGCCGATCGGCACGCCGCGCCGGAACCGGCCGTCCGCGACCTCGACGAAGCCGTCGCCGCCGGTGGGCGAGTAGAGCCGGACGTGCGCGCCGTCGGGGCTCGAGTCGTATTCGGCGCCCTTCCAGCGGGCGATGTAGCCGTCGCGCATCAGGCGTCCTTCCATTCGCGGTCGCGGGTGTCGAGCACGTGCGCGGCCCGCTCCTCCGGCTTGGGCCGCACGAGGTCGTAGTGCCCGTCCGCGTCGCCCCAGGCGTCGCCCAGAGCGCTGTCGTAGCCGTAGGCCTCGCCCATCGGCCCGCTCGGCGCGGGCCCGGCCGGCAGCGCCGGCGTCGAGGGCGCCTCGATCGCGGCAGGACCGCCGAAGGCGCCGTCGATGGGCGTCCATTCGCGGGTGTCCGCGTCGTAGTACGCGATGTCGGTGACCTCGCCGCGCGAGTCGATGCGCAGGATCTTCGCGCCGTGCGGAAGGCGCACGGAGTCGACCTTGTGCTCGGGGATGCGCTCGTCGCCTTCGGAAGGCGCGAAGCCGTCGCCGCGGAACGGACCGGGTTCGACCACGGTGCCGCCGCGCGATTCGGCGGTCGCGAAGTCGTTGCCGCCCAAGGCGACCGGGTAGAGGTCGGTGCGGTAGCCGACCCAGCGGAGGACGTGCACCGCGTCGTCGGCGGGGCTGAACTCCTCGCTGGAGCGGATGAGGCCCAGCGCGAGGTAGAGCTGCGCGGGGGTGCGCAGGTGGTCCACGGCCTCGGCGGGGTGGACGAAACCGCCGACGCGGTCGTAGCCGCGTTCGAGGTAGAACGGCACCTGCTGGTGCGGGATCGTCTTCTGCCACAGGATCGGCTGGACCTTGTGCGAGGGCGAGTTGGCGCGCGCGGCCGCGGCCTGGCGCTGCTCCATCTCGGTCGCGAAGGCGAGCAGGTCCTTGGCCTCGGCCCACTTGATGAGCGGCTCGATCTCGGGGCCGCTCATGTTGGCGCCCACGGAGGTCCCGGGGTTGACGTACAGCGCGTAGTCCTGGGCGGGCCAGTGCTGGATGAGCCAGCCGAACGGGACGATGGTGTGCGGGGTGTCCTCGCCGGCGCGCTCGGCCATGCGCTCGTTCGTGGTGTACACCGTGATGCCGATGATGCCGTCGACGATGTCGCTGGCCCAGCGGAAGGCGGGGTCGCCGACGCGCAGGTGGGCGGCTTCGGGGTCGGCGATCGGGAGGATCACGCTGGCGCACAGGAGGGTCTGCAGGAACGCGGCGGTGTCGCCGGTGGACGCGGCCTGGGCGAGCAGCGGCTCGGCCTCGTCGCCGGTGAGCTCGACCGGCCGGTCCTCGGCTTGAGCACTGGGCTGCGGTTCGGGCTCGGGGCCGCGGCGGCCGAAGGCGCTGGACATGGACGCGAAGGATTCGGCGGAGCGCTGCTCGGAGCCGAACGCGTCGTTGCCGAAGGCGTCGTCCTGGAACGGGTCGCTCTGCGGCTGCCGTTGCGGCGCAGAAGGACTCGCGCCGAAAGCGGAGCCGCCGCCGAAGGACTCCCCGGCGGGGAACGGCTCGGGTGCGGCGGTCGGCGGCGCGGGCGAGCGGGTCGGCAGGGTCGACGGGGCGGGCTGCTGCTCGCGCAGCCAGTCCGGGGCGTCGGGCCACTGCTCCTGCGGGTTGGTCGGGTCGGGCCACTGCGCGTCGGCGGGGAACGCCTGCGGCGTGGGCGCGGCCGGCGGCTGCGAGTACTGCTGCGGCTGTGAGCCGTAGCCCTGCGGCTGGGAGCCGAACTCGCGCGGCTGCGAGCCCGTCCCGCGCGGCTGGGAGCCGAAGCCCTGGCGGGGCTGGGACTGCTCCGGTTCGGGCGGCGGCTGGGACGCGAAGGAGTGCCCGTTGAACGGGTCGGCTTCGGGCGCTTCGGGATCGCGCGGCGGCTGGCGCAGCGGGAGGCCGGCGGAGGTGGTGCCGCCGACAGTGGACTGCTGCTGGGTGCCGCCGTTCAGAGAGCTGCCGTTCAGCGAGCCGCCGCTGAGGTCGGAGGAGCGGCGGGGCGCGGGCGGCACGTCCGGCACCGGCGGGGCCGGGGGCATGAAGCTCTCGCGGCGCGGCTCGGGGGCGGGCGCCATGGGGTTCGCGAACGGGTCGGACGGGGCCGCGCCGAACGGGGACGATTGCGCGCCAGAGGAATACGTGTCGCCGTAGGGGTCGGCGGCGGGTTCGGGCGGCGCGCCGTACTCCGGCTCGGGGTCGGCCGGGACGGTCGTCATGCCTTGGGCGACTTGGGAGACGAACCACGCGGGCAGGTAGCCCTCGATCGGCAGGCCGGGGTTGACGGCGAGCCACCACTCCTCGTCCGGCCAGGCCTCGGCCAGCGCGGCGAAGGAGACGCGGCGGGAGGCGCCGGCGTTGTCGCGCAGGCAGGTCTGGAGGGCGGTCTCGGAGGTGAAGGCGAGGATGTGGGTGCGGTCGTCGGTGGTCCAGGTGGCCCAGGTGTCGGCGCCCGACCCGTTCGAGTCCTCATAGGACAGTGGGAGGACGAGTTCGATCTGGGCCAGGGTACGGAAGTATCCGTCCTGGTCTTCGGCTCGCAGCGCCTCGCGGAGGCGGTGCTCGATCTCGTTACTGGGTTCCCACATCGATCCCACTCAGCCCTTCCCCCCTACCGGTCTTGGATGGGGCGGTGCTCATTGACGGCTCGTAAGCGTCGCCGAGGTGTGTCGAGCGAACGCGGCGTCCCCTCGCGATCGTCACCGTAACGCGAGGGCGTTGTCAAGTTTCCGTCAGTAGGGCGAGAATAACGAATTCATAAAGGAGAACGTGTGTCATTCCCACGCTGTGGGCCTGTCCCTGTGTAACGATCCGGTTCTGATGGGGGACCGCTCTGCTAGGTACGTTCTGGCCTGTGTGTGCTCGACGCTGTTGGGGCTCTTGCTCTCCGCGCACACGGGGGGCGCGTCCGCGCCTGTGGCCTGGCAGTTGTCGGCGGTGCGGGCGCCCGAGGCGTGGCCGGTGGCGACGGGCGCGGGTGTGACCGTGGCGGTGGTGGATTCGGGTGTGGACGCGGATCATCCGGCGCTGCAGGGGTCGGTGCTGCCGGGCCGGAGCTACGTGGACGTGGATCCGGGGGCGGAGCCGCGGCTGCTGGCGTTCGGCTCGGATCCGGGGCCGGTCTACGAGCGGGCGTTCGGGCAGGCGGACCCGGTGGGGCACGGCACGGCGGTGGCGGGGTTGATCGCGGGGAGTGTGGAGTCGGGCCACCCGGGGGTGGCACCGGACGCGGAGATCCTGCCGGTGCGGGTGCTGGACGACGAGAACCGGTACCACGATTCGGCGATGGTGGGCGCGGCGGTGGAGTGGGCGGTGGACAACGGCGCGGACGTCGTGAACCTCTCGCTCGGGGGGCATTACGACTCGCCGCCGTTCGCGGAGGCGATCGCGTACGCGGAGCAGCACGACGTGCTGATCGTGGCGTGCACGGGGAATCAGCACGAGGAGCTGCCGGATGAGGACGTGTGGTTCCCGGCGCGGGTGTCGGACGTCCTGGCGGTGACGGGCGCGGACGAGCACGGGGAACGTTGGAAGACGGCGGTGACGGGCGCGGAGACGGATGTGGCGGCGCCGGGCGCGAATCTGAACGCCCCGCGGCCGGGCGGTGGGTACAAGTCGGTGACGGGGACGTCGTTCGCGTCGGCGGTGGTGTCGGGTGCGGCGGCGGTGGTGCGGTCGGCGCATCCGGAGTGGAGCGCGGACCAGGTGCGGCGGGCGTTGACGGCGACGGCGTCGGGCGGCGGCCCGGGGCTGGGCGCGGGGGTCGTGGACGTGGCGGCGGCGGTGGCCGCGGAGGTGGAGCCGGAGGCGCCGGAGTCGGTCGGGGCGGGCGTCTCGCCGGTGTGGAGTGCGGCCGCGACGGCGGCGGGCGGCGGCCTGATCGGGGTGTCGGCGCTGCTGCTGCGCGGCGGGCGCGGTTCGCGGCGAGGCGGTCGGCTGCCTTCGCGTCCGCGTACCATGGCGGGGTGACCGCCGCTGACGCCCGCAAGGGCACCGAGAGTGAGCTGGCGAAGAAGCGCCGGGCCCGTGTGATCGACCGCCTCTTGGCCGCGGCCCATCCGGACGCGCACTGCGAGCTCGACTACACCAATCCCCTGGAGCTGGCGATCGCGACGATCCTGTCGGCGCAGTGCACGGATGTGCGGGTGAACCTGACGACGCCGGCGTTGTTCGCGAAATACCGCGGGGCCTCGGATTACGCGGAGGCGAATCCGGAGGAGGTCGAGGCGATCATCCGGCCCACCGGGTTCTACCGGAACAAGGCGAAGTCGATCATCGGCCTGGGCAAGGCCTTGGTCGAGGACCACGGCGGGATGCTGCCGGAGGACATGGCGGCGCTGGTGAAGCTGCCGGGGATCGGCCGGAAGACGGCGAACGTCATCCGCGGCAACGCGTTCGGGGTCCCGGGCATCACGGTCGACA
Organism: Glycomyces lechevalierae; assembly: GCF_027622945.1. Classification (GTDB taxonomy): domain Bacteria; phylum Actinomycetota; class Actinomycetes; order Mycobacteriales; family Micromonosporaceae; genus Glycomyces; species Glycomyces rutgersensis. The sequence goes on from NZ_JAPZVQ010000005.1 coordinate 102,119, forward strand.
CGCACATGATCCGGATCACCAACCGGCTCGGCCTGGTCGACGGCAAAGACCCCGTGAAGCTGGAGTTCCAGCTGCAGAAGCTCATCGAGCCGCGCGAGTGGACGATGTTCTCGCACCGGATCATCTTCCACGGCCGCCGCGTGTGCATCGCCCGGAAGCCGGCGTGCGGGGCGTGCACGCTCGCGGCGCAGTGCCCCTCGTTCGGCGAGGGCCCGACGGACCCGGCCGAGGCGGCGAAGCTCCTCAAGGGCGACAACGTGGACGAGCTGATCCGGCTGGCGGGCATCGAGCACGCGGTGGGCGCATGAGGCGGGTGCTGACCGCTGCGGCGGCACTGTTCTTCCTGGCGGCCTGCACGAACGAGTCCCCCGAGACCGGCGCGTCCGTGCCGGGCACGGAGGACCCGACGTGGGCGGTGGCGTGCGCTTCGGGCGCGACCCCGATCGAGGGCGTCGGGGATCTCGAGCTCGACTGCCTCGGGGACGAGGCCTCCACGGTGATCGGTCCCGGCGAGAAACCCCTGGTCGTGGTGTTGTGGGCGTCGTGGTGCGGGCCGTGCCAGGCCGAGGCCCCGGAGGTCGAGGCGTTCTTCCAGCAGTACGGCGACCGGGTCGACGTGCTCGGCGTGGACACGGCCGACACGCGCAAGGAGGGCCGCTGGTTCGCGGAGGACTTCGGCATGACCTTCCCTTCCGTGTCCGATCCCGATGAGGCCGTTCGCATCGGCCTCGGCGTCCCGGCCCTGCCGGGGGTCGCGTTCGTGAACCCGGACGGCACGGTCGCCGAGCTCATCGCCGAACCCGGCGTCACCGCGGAGAGCCTGACCGAGACCGCCGAGTCCGCGTTCGGTCTGGAGCTCGCATGACCAACCCTGACTGGTGGCCGCCGCTGCTCAAGGCCGCCGGAGAGGCGAAGCCGCCGATGATCGGCCGCGTCATCGCCGACCACCTGCTCCCCTATGAAGAGGCGGACGCCCGCACCGCCTCCGTCCTGGTGCTGTTGAAGGACGGCGAGGACGGCCCCTCAGTGCTGCTGCAGCAGCGGGCCGCGACGCTGCGCCACCACCCGGGGGAGGTCGCGTTCCCCGGCGGCGGCACCGAACCAGGCGACGCCGACGCGGCGGCGACCGCGCTGCGCGAGGCCGCCGAGGAACTCGCCGTCGACCCGGACACGGTCGTCATCGGCCGGTCCCTCCCGAAACTCTGGATCCCCGTGTCCAGCTTCGCGGTCACGCCGGTGCTCGCGCTGTGGACGCGCCCGCACCTCGTCGCCCCGCAGGCGGCCTCCGAAGTGGCGGCCGCGCACCAGGTGCCGCTGGCGCTCCTGGCCGACCCGGCCTCGCGCGGCACGGTCCCCTTCCCTTCGGGCCGCAGCGGACCGGGCTTCCAGGTCGAAGGCGTGCCCTTGATTTGGGGGTTCACCGCCGGGGTACTGTCGTGGCTGCTGGACCTGGGCGGCTGGGCCCGCCCCTGGAACGCCGACCGGACGATGGAGCTCGAACGGCACTGAACGGAGGCCTCGTGGAACCGACCAGTGCGGGACTCCTCGTCGATGTCGTGATCGTGCTCCTGGCGCTCCTGTTCGCCATCAACGGCTACCGCGAAGGGTTCATCGCCTCCGCGACCACCTTCATCGGCTTCCTCGGCGGCGCGATCCTCGGCATCCAGATCGCCCCGTTCGCCGCGGACTTCTACTCCGAGGCGCTCGCGAAGCTCATCGCCTCGCTCCTCGTCGTCTTCGCGCTCGCCTTGGGCGGCATGGCCATCGCCACCTCCCTCGGGTACCGGCTCCGCAGGCGCCTGCGCCGCGACGGCTCCAAGCGCCTCGACCACCTCGCCGGCCCGATCGTCTCGGTCGCCGCCGTCCTCCTCGTCACCTGGGTCGCGGCCGCGCCGCTCGCGAACTCCTCGATGCCCGCCGTCGCCTCCGCCGTCCGCAACTCGAGCCTCGTCAGCGGCATCGACGAGTACATGCCCGAAGCCGTCAAAGGCGTCTACGAGTCGATGCGCGAATCGCTCAACACCTCCGGGATGCCGGACGTGTTCTCCGGGCTCGACCCGACCGAGGCCCGCTCGGTCGAACCGCCCGACCCCGAGCTCGCCGCCTCCGGCGTCGTCGTCAACGCCGAGGACTCGGTCCTCAAGGTCCACGGCTCCGCGCCCTCCTGCGACCGCCAGATCGAGGGCTCCAGCTTCGTGTACGACGACGGGCTCGTCGCCACCAACGCGCACGTCGTCGCCGGCACCGACCACGTCCAGGTCGAATCCGACGGCGACCTCTACGACGCCGAGGTGATCGTGTTCGAACCCGAGAAGGACCTCGCGATCCTCTCCGTCCCCGAGCTCGACGCCGCGCCCCTCCCGCTCCAGTCCGAGACCGCCGCGTCCGGGGACGACGCGATCGTCCTCGGCTACCCCGCCGGCGGCCCCTACACCGCGACGGCCGCGCGCGTCCGCGAAGCGCGCATCGTCACCGGCCCGGACATCTACGACTCCGGCACGGTCACCCGCGAGGTCTACCAGCTCTACGCGCACATCATCGGCGGCAATTCCGGCGGCCCGCTCCTCAACCCGCAAGGCGAGGTGATCGGTGTCATCTTCGCCGCCGCGGTCGACGATCCCGAGACCGGTTACGCGCTCACCATGGACGAGTCCGCGCCCGTCCTGGACGCGGGCCGCACCGCCGACGGACCCGTCGGCACCGGATCCTGCACCTGATCTGTGGGTTCCTGTGGGATTACGCCATTGCCTGATACTGGGCGTGGCGTCACATTGCAGGTAGGCTGTACCGGTCGCTGTCGACGCTTTCCGAATTCCGGAACGTATACCCTGCTGAGACGGCGTGGTGAGTCTCTCGCGGTGACGCTCGGAACCGACGGAACGCATTCATTCGGATACGAATGTCGATTTCGGCGTCTACGGTGCGCATGTGGATTTACGGGGGTCTCGCTCCCGCAATGCGGACAAGAGGCATAGACTCAGTACTTGCACTAGCGGTGCGTTGAAGAAAGGTGCGAACGGACATGGAAGATGTATTGGCCAGGGCCGCCCTGTTCAAGGGCGTAGACCCCGAAGCTGTCGAGTCGCTCATCAAAGAGATGGAGTACATCGACGTCAACAAGGGCCAGACCGTCTTCACCGAGAACGAGCCGGGTGACAGTCTGTACATCGTCATGTCCGGGAAGGTGAAGCTCGGCCGCCGCTCGGCCGACGGCCGCCAGAACCTGATCGCGGTCATGGGCCCGTCCGACATGGTCGGCGAGCTCGCGCTGTTCGACCCCGGTCCCCGCACCGCCACCGCCACCGCCTTGACCGACACCCGCCTGGCCCGCCTGTCGAAGACGGCGCTGCGCCCCTGGCTGGCCAACCGGCCCGAGATCGCCGAGCAGCTGCTCCGGGTGATAGCACGCCGGCTGCGTCGCACCAACGACTCGATGGCGGACCTCATCTTCACCGACGTCCCCGGACGCGTCGCGAAGGCCCTCCTGCACATGGCCAGCCGATTCGGCACCCGCGACGGCGGCGTCCTGCGCGTCACCCACGACCTCACGCAGGAGGAGCTGGCCCAGCTCGTCGGCGCCTCCCGCGAGACCGTGAACAAGGCCCTCGCCGACTTCGCCGGCCGCGGCTGGCTGCGCCTCGACGGCAAGAGCGTCATCATCATGGACCCCGAGCGGTTGGCTCGCCGGGCCCGCGTGTAACACCCAAGGATGAACTACAGAGCCGACTTACGGCTCGCAAGCTTCGCCGAGAAGACCCCCGGCCCTGCCGGGGGTCTTCTTGTTTCCACAGGTCCCCAGGGTGATCTCCCGATCACGCCCCTTGGCCGATTCGACGTTCGCGCACATGCCCGTCTAGACTTCCGGTAACCATCCCGCAGTCTGAAGGAGCGTCGTGGCAGGGCAACTGAACGTCGAAGTCGTCGCAGTCGACTCGAAGGTGTGGTCCGGCACGGCCAAGGCCGTGTACGCGCGCACCACCGAAGGCGAATTGGGCATCCTCCCGAACCACCAGCCGCTGCTCGGCGAGCTGCGCGTCGACAGCACCGTACGGGTGCAGCCGGTCGACGGCGGCGAACTGGCCTGGAAGATCGAGGGCGGCTTCCTGTCGGTGACCACCGACGGGGTCACCATCCTCGCCGAGACCGCCGAGGCGGTCGCCCCCGCTTCGGCGTAGCCCATGCTGAAGGCACTGCTCGTCGTCGCCGCAGTGGCGGCGTCCGTCGCGGTGTTCCTGGTGCTGACGTACGTCCGCCGCTCCTTCCTGTCCCGCTCCGGCTCGGTGGCCATGGCCGCCAGGCTCTCCCGGCACATGGAAGGACGCGGCTGGGCCCCCGGCTTCGCCGTCTACGAGAGCGGCACCCTCCGCTGGTACCGCATGTTCTCCCTCGCGTTCGGGCCGCGCTACTCGCTGCTGCGCCACGACGTCCAGGTCTCCGAGCGCCGCAAGCCGGCCGGCCCCGAAGCGCAGATCTTCCCCCCCGAAGTCGCCATCCTCCGCTGCAAGAGCTCGCGCGGCGAAGTCGAACTCGCCATGACCACCTCCGCGGTCACCGGCTTCCTCTCCTGGCTCGAGGCCGCCCCGCCCGGCGCCGAGTTCTACTCCGGACGCGACTGACCCGCGCCCCCTCCGCCTTTCGGAGGAGCCGTCCCGTTTGCGATCCTCCTTGCGGCGCAACCAGAATTCCGCCGTTCTGCGGTGGTTCGACACCTCCCGCGCCATTAGCGTTGCGGCATGCCACGACACCGCACCACCACCGCCGCGAGCGCACTGACGCTCGCCCTCCTCGCGATCCCCGCCACCGCCAGCGCCGCCCCGTCCGAGGACCTCGACGACGCGCTGCTGGACAAGGAACTCCGCGAGCTCTATGACGCGGCCGACCACTCCGTCACCGCCGAGGTCCGCCTCGGCGACGACGTCTGGTCCGAGGCCGTCGGCCCCCGGAACATCGACGGCACGGGCGGGCGGGTCGACACCGACGACCGGGTCCGCATCGCGAGCCTCACCAAGTCGATGGTCGCCGCCGTCCTCCTCCAGCTCCAGTCCGAAGGGGAGGTCGACCTCGACCGGCCGCTCAGCGACTATCTGCCCGGGCTCCTCCCCTACGAGGACGAGCCGACGGTCCGGCAGGTCATGCAGCACACGGGCGGCCTGGACGACTACTTCGCGCACCTGTACCCGTCGCTCCTCGAAGGCGACCTCGCCGACCTGTACGCGAACTACCGGATCCACTACAGCCCTGAGGAACTCGTCGACCTCGGCACCCAGGGCCCGCAGCTGTTCGCGCCCGGTGAAGGCTGGTCGTACTCCAACACCGGGTACCTGGCGCTCGGCCTCCTCGTCGAGGAGCGCACCGGCGACGACCTCGACGAGGTCCTCGACGACCGGATCTTCGACCCGGCCGGCCTGGACGACACGTACCTGCCGAAGCTCGGCACGTCCGGCATCCGCGGCGCCAACATGACCCCGTACATGACGACGGGCGACCCGGCCGACCCGTACTTCGACACCACGAAGCTCTCGAACAACCAGATGTGGGCCGCGGGCGGGGTCATGTCCACCCCGGCGGACGTGAACGACTTCTACGACGCGCTCCTCGACGGGACGCTCCTGACCGGCGCCGAGCTCGCGGAGATGACCGATTTCGTCGACGCCGGCGAGGGGATGCGATACGGGCTGGGGCTCATCGGGTTCACGCCCGGCTGCCCCGGCGACCCCGAGGAGGTCTTCGTGGGGCACACCGGCGGCGGGCTCGGCCACCAGACGTACTCGTTCCATTCGGTCGACGGCGAGCGCCAGGCGACCTTCACCTGGAACGTCGACGACGTTCACGGCACGTCCGACCCTGCCGGGGTCAACTGGGCGCTCGGGTCGCTGCTCGTCGCGGGCCTGTGCGGGGTCGACCCGGGCGAGATGCCGGACGGCGCGGTGCGCGCCGCGTCGATCGACGGCCTGACGTTCCTCGACTAGCACGACGAAGGCCCGCGGGAGTCGCCTCCCACGGGCCGTTCGCCGCTAAGCGGCCGGTTCGAGGGTCTTCGAGTACAGCGTGTTCCCGTCGATGTCCTTGAGGGACACGGTGAGCATCTCGGTCTCGGCGTCGATGCCGACTTCGCCGAAGAACTGGTAGCCGACCGCCGGGGACGTGTTGGCCGCCGGAGGCGCCTGCACGAACACCGCTTCCGGGCCGAAGGTCGCGTCGAGCTTGTTGGGCCCGAACGCGCCCGCGTTGAGCGGCCCGGACACGAACTCCCAGAACGGGTCGAAGTCCTGGAACACCGCGCGGTCGGGGCTGTAGTGGTGCGCCGCCGTGTAGTGCACGTCGGCGGTCAGCCACACCATGTTCTGCACGCCTTCGCGCTTCGCGTACGAGAGCAGGTCCGCGATCTCGGTCTCGCGCCCGCCGGGGGCGCCGGCGAGCCCGTTCGCGACGCCTTCCTGCGCGCCGGTGCCGTCGCCGACGATGAGCCCGATCGGCAGGTCCGCCGCGATCACTTTCCACGTCGCCTTCGACCGCCGCAGTTCCCGCTTGAGCCATGCGAGCTGCTCGGCGCCGAGCACCGCGCCGGCGCCGGTGCCGTCCGCGTCCGGGTTGGGGCTCTTGAAGGTCCGCATGTCCAGCACGAACAGGTCCAGCAGCGGTCCGTACGCGATCTTGCGGTAGATGCGGCCCGCGGCGTCGGTAGCGCCGAACCCGCCGGGCGTGAACTCCGCGAACGCCTGCCGCGCCCGCGCGGCGAGCACGTCGACGTTCTTCTCCGTGTACTGCGGCAGGTCCAGGATCTCCCCGGGGTACCAGTTGTTGGTCACCTCGTGGTCGTCCCACTGGTTCACCATCGGCACCCGCGCCAGGAACGCCCGCAGGTTCTCGTCCAGCAGGTTGTACTTGAACTGGCCCCGGTACTCGTCAAGCGTCTCAGCGACTTTCAGCTTCTCGTCGACGACGGTGTTCTTCCACGTGGTGCCGTCCGGCAGGGCGACGGTCTCGACGAGCGGCCCGTCGCTGTACACGAAGTCGCCCGAGCAGAGGAAGAAGTCCGGTTCGGCGTCGGCCATGGCCTGGAAGATCCGGTACCCGCCGAAGTCGGGGTTGATCCCCCAGCCCTGCCCGGCGAGGTCGCCCGACCACTGGAAGGTAATGGACGCGGGTTCGCATGCGGCCGTGGTGAACGAGCCTTCGAGCGCCTCGGACTCCCGCTCGCCTTCGGCGGTGATCCGGTAGTGGTACTCCTGCCCGGGCCGCAGGCCCTTGAGCCGCAGCTTCCCGGTGAAGTCCGCGGCCTCGGTGAGCGCCGGGCCGTCGATGCGGCGGGCGTGCTTGAAGTCCGGGCGGGTCGCGAGTTCGACACGCATCTGCGAGCCGCGGTCCGCGCGGGTCCAGAGGACCGCGCCTTGCGCAGTGACGTCGCCGGACTGGACGCCGTGGGTGAGCTGCGGGCGTGATGCGGCGTACGAGATCCCGGGAGTCCCGAGAAGGATCGCGCCGCCGGCCCCGGCGGCCAGCAGCCGCCGACGAGCAATCTGCACTGTCGTCTCCAAAAGCGTGGGGGTCGGTGTCTGACAGCCTCACCCAATCAGCCGAGGACGACCGCGAAGCGACACGCACATGAACAGATCCCGCCGGAGGATCACCGGTCCTTGGGAAGCAACCGGAAGGAGCCCTGCAGCGGCGTGACAGGCCGGAGCCCCGCTCCCCGGACCGGCTGGCGCCGTGGTGTTGCCGGGGAGCGGGGCGGAAGACCTTCGCTACGCGCCGAGGCGCGGGAAGGGCTTGGTGGAGAAGACGACTTCCACCGGTACTTCGAAGTACTCGGCGAGTTTCAGGGCCAGGTAGAGGCTCGGACTGTATTCGCCGCGTTCGAGGTACCCGACGGTCTGGTAGTGGACGCCGAGGGCGTCGGCCAGCTGCCGCCGCGAGACGCCCCGTTCGGCGCGCAGCATCGCGATCCGGTTGTAGACCTCGTCCCCCGCCATGGCTCGATCACCAGTCCCTCTGCATGTCGGCGCGGCGCGCCGCCACGGCCGAACCCGATTCGCGCCGCGACATCCGCCGCAGCAGCCTGGGCGCCAAGGCCATCGAGACCACGGCCCAGACCGCGAGCACGGCGAACATGGTAACGGTGCGCCATTCGCCGCCGATCTCCACGGCCGCCATGGAGTCCGGGAGCAGCGCGTGCCGCATCCCGAGGCCCATCCAGTACATCGGGAACGCCTGCCCGATGCCCTGCAGCCAGGTCGGCAGCGCGGTGATCGGGTAGAAGATCCCCGAGATCGCGACCATGCCCATGATCGGGAACATGACGAGGCCCATGTTGCGCGGGTTGTCGAGGAGCGCGCCGAGGACCGCGCCGATCGGCAGGGTCGCGACGATCCCCATGAGCAGCACGGAAATGAAGATCAGCCACCGGTCCGGGCTGTCGAACTCGAGGCCGTCGAACAGCGGCAGGCCGACGAGGAGCAGCACGAGCGCCATGATGGTCGTGAAGATCGCCGTGGACGCGAGGTGCCCGACGAGGTAGCCGGTCATGCCGCCGGGCATCGACTTGGCGCGCAGGAGCGTGCCGTTGGTGCGGTCCATCGCGAGCGAGCCGACCATGCCCATGATGCCGCCGAAGACCACGTTCATGCCGATGAGGCTCGGCATGTTCATGGAGCCCAACGAGACCGGGGCCCCTTCGAAGTCGGCCTTCTGCATGAACAGCAGCACGACGACCGCAATCGCGGTCGGCATGAGGAACCCGAGGAGGTCCCCAGGAGAGGTGAGCGAGATCTTGGTCTGGATCAGGGCGCGCTTCCAGCCGGTGCGGTACTCGTGGAGGGTGTTGGTGCTCATCGGGTGGCCTCTCTCTTGGCGAAGCTTGCGAGCCATAACTTGGCGAGGAAGGTGTCGACGGCGGTCGCGGCCTGGCCGGCCTCGAACTTGGCGACCAGTTCGAGGTAGGCGTCCTCGAGGCTGGCGCGGTGGATCTCGAGCTCGGTGACCTTGCCGTCGTCCGTGGCGAGGAGCTTGCGCACGAAGTCGGTGGCGTCCTCGGTCGCGTGGATCTGCAACTGCCCCTCCTGGATCCACTTCACTTCGGCGGTGGTCGCGGCCGCGCGGGCCAGCTGGTCGGGCGAGCCGTCCGCGATGATCCGCCCGCCGGCGAGGATGACGATCCGCTCGGCCAGCTTCTCGGCCTCGTCGAGGTCGTGCGTGGTCAGCAGGATCGTGGTGCCGTCGAGGTCGGTGAGCCGGTGGATGAGCTCGTGGAACTCGCGGCGGGCGTGCGGGTCGAAGCCCGTGGTCGGCTCGTCGAGGAACAGCAGCGAGGGCTTCCCGATGATGCCGAGGGCGACGTCGAGGCGGCGGCGCTGCCCGCCCGAGAGGGTCTGGATCCGCTGCCCGGCCTGCGCGGTGAGGCCGACCATCTCGAGCAGTTCCCCTGCGCCCCAAGGCTCCGTGTAGGGCCGGTAGTACTCGGCGAAGTGGCCGACGATGTCGCGCACCTTCCACTTGCCGTTGTCGCGCCATTCCTGGAGGACCACGCCGAGCCGGGCGCGCCAGGCCTCGTCTCCGCGGGCAGGGTCGACGCCGAGGACGCTCACCTCGCCGTCGGAGCGGCCGCGGAAGCCTTCGAGGATCTCGATGGTGGTGGTCTTGCCGGCGCCGTTCGGCCCGAGCAGCGCGGTCACGCCGCCGGGCTCGATCTCGAGGTCGAGTCCGGTGAGCACGTCCTTGTCGCCGTAACGCATCCGCAGGTCGGACACGGCGATGGCGGGCCCGTCGTAAGCCGGGGGGTGTCCCATGATCATCTCCGCAGTAGCAGTTCGTTCATCGATAGCACACATACTACATCTCGTCATGGCTCTCCGCCAACCCGTATAACGACGAGGGCCGCCCACCGATGGTGGACGGCCCTCGCGGTGCGGAGAGAGTGGACTAGGTTCGGCGCTTCTCGCCCGAGCGGGCGAGGCCCCGCTGCAGCAGGATGAACGCGAGCAGCAGGACGCCCATGACGATGCGCGCCCACCAGGAGGAGAGGTTCCCCTGGAACTGGATGAGGGTGTTGAGCAGGCCCCACACCATGACGCCCGCGAGCGTGCCGAGGACGAATCCGGCGCCGCCGGTGAGCAGCGTGCCGCCGATGACGACGGCCGCGATGGCGTCGAGCTCGGCGCCGACGTGCCGGAGCGGGTCGGCGCTCTTGGTCGCGAACGCGGCCAGGACCCCGGCGAGGGACGCGCAGAACCCGCTCACGACGTACACGCCGATCTTGGTGCGCGCCACCGGAAGCCCCATGAGGAGCGCGGACTGCTCGTTGCCGCCCACGGCGTACACGCCGCGTCCGAAGCGCGTGTAGTGGAGGACCACGAACGCCACGGCGACGACCGCGATCGCCGCGAACGACAGGTACGGCAGCCAGAACCCGCCCTGGCGGATCCCGCCGCCGACCTCGACGTGCGTCATCCCCCACTGGAAGAACTTCACCTCGCGCATCGACATGTCGCTGGTGGAGATCTGCAGCGTGAGGCCGCGGAACAGGAACAGCCCCACCAGGGTCGCGATGAACGGCTGCACGTTGAAGTAGTGGATCACCGCGCCGATGAGCAGGCCCCACCCGGTGCCGAACACGAGCACGAGGGCGACCACGAGCGGCGCGCTGAGCCCGGCCTCGACCGTGAGCCAGGCGCAGGTCATGGTCGAGAACGCCATCACCGAGCCGACCGAGAGGTCGATGCCGCCGGAGAGGATCACGAAGGTCATGCCGACCGCGATCACCAGGAGCGGCGCGTTGTCGATGAACAGGTTCGCGATGACCTGCGGCTTGTCGAAGTTGCGGTAGTTCGCGACGCCGCCGAAGTACAGGGCGAGCAGGAGCGCCACCGTGGCGCCGATCGGGATGTACCGGGTCATGCCGTCGAACAGCGTGGAGCGCGCGGGGCGCTCGGTCAGCGTTTGCGTGCTCATTTGGCCAGGACCTCCTCGGCGGGCGCGGCCGCCGGGGCGGCGGGTCTGCGTTTGAACGGCTTGAACACCCAGGCCCGGAACTCGGGGCTCTGCAGCAGCGCCACGATGAACACCACGATGGCCTTCACGGTGAACTGCCACTGGTCGGAGAGCCCGATGTTGATGATCGTGTCGCCGAGCGTCCCGATGATGACCACGCCGATCGCGGTGCCCAGCAGGTAGAACCGGCCGCCGAGCAGCGAGGTGCCGCCGATGACGACCGCGAGGATCGCGTCGAGCTCGATCCACAGGCCGCCGTTGTTCGCGTCGGCGCTGCCGAGGTTCGCCGCGCCGATGAGCCCGGCGAGGCCCGCGCAGAGCCCGCACACGAGGTACACCAGGACGGTGATGCCCTTGGACCGGATGCCCGCCAGGCGGCTCGCCTCGGGGTTGCCGCCGACCGCTTCGAGCAGCATGCCCAGCGCGGTCCGGCGGGTGAGGAGCACGAGCGCCGCGAACACGGCCGCGGCGATCCAGATCGGCACGGGGACCGTGAGGATCTCGCCGCGCCCGAGCTCGGTGAACGGGCTGGAGTCCTGGACCTTCGGGATCTGCCCGCCGGTGACGAGCTGCGCGATGCCGCGCCCGGCGATCATGAGGATCAAGGTGGCGACGATCGGCTGGATCCCGAAGTACGCCACCATGGTCCCGTTCCACGCGCCGATGACGGCGGTGGCGACGAGCGCGATCGCGACGGCCCGGAAGATCAGCCCGGCCGCGGACTGGTCCGTGCCGTCGATGATCGTCTGGCACGCGATGGCCGCGCCGATCGCGTAGACCGCGCCGACGGAGAGGTCGATGCCCTTGGTGGCGATGACGAGCGTCATGCCGAGCGCGATGAGCAGCAGCGGCGCCGAGCGGCGCAGGATGTTCACGAACGCCCCGGAGAGGCGCCCGTCGCTCACGTGCGGCCAGATGAAGTCGAAGCCGGTGACGGCGATGTTGACCGCGATGAGCACGAGCAGCACGAGCACCGGCCACATGAGGCGGCGCGCGTACTGGTTCGCGAGGACGCGGTTGAGCGCGTTATTCACTGCCGCCTCCGGCCACGATCGTGTCGACGATGCGTTCGGTCGTCATGTCTGCCTCGGATTCGAGCACGCTGATGAGTTCCCGGTCGCGCAGCACCGCGATCCGGTCGGAGAGGCGGGTGACCTCGTCGAGCTCGGCGGAGACGAACAGCACGGCCATCCCCTCGCCCGAGAGTTCGGCGACGAGCTTCTGGATGTCCGCCTTGGCGCCCACGTCGATGCCGCGGGTCGGCTCGTCGAGGATGAGCAGCTTCGGCTCGATGAGCATCCACCGGGCGAGCAGCACCTTCTGCTGGTTGCCGCCCGACAGGTTCTTCACCGGCATGTCCGGGTCGCCGGGACGGATGCCGAGCTTGTCGATGAACTCCGCGACGACCCTGTTCCGCTGGGACTGCGGGATCGTGCGGGCCCAGCCGCGCGCGGCCTGCATCGCGAGGATCATGTTCTCGGCGACGGTGAGGTCCCCGACGAGCCCCTCGGTCTTGCGGTTCTCGGGGCAGAACGCGATGCCGCGCGCGGCGGCGGTCCGCGGGTTGTGGCCGGCGACCTTCGCGCCGTCGAAGCTGAGCGAACCCGAGTCGGCCCGGTCCGCGCCGGCGATGAGCCGCACGGTCTCGGTCCGGCCCGAGCCGAGGAGCCCGGCCAGGCCGACCACCTCGCCGCGGCGCACGTCGAGGTCGTACGGGGCGATGGAGCCCTTGCGGCCCAAGCCCTTCGCGCTCAGCAGCGGCGCCTCGTCGGCGACCTCGTGACCGGCCACCGACCGCTCCAGCTGCTCCAGTGCGGCCGCTTCGCGGCCGAGCATGTGCCCGATGAGCTCGCTCTCGGGCAGGTCCGCGGTGGCCCATTCGCCCACGAGCTTCCCGTTGCGCAGCACCGTCATCCGGTCGCAGATGTCGTAGACCTGCTCGAGGAAGTGCGAGATGAACACCATCGCGGTGCCCCGCTCGGCGGCGAGGCGGCGCATGAGCCCCAGGAGGACGGCGACCTCGTCGCGGTCGAGCGAGGAGGTCGGCTCGTCGAGGATGAGCACCTTCGCGTCGATGTCCACGGCCCGGGCGATCGCCACGAGCTGCTGCATCGCGATCGAGTACGACGACAGCGGCGCGGCCACGTTGAGGTCGATGCCGAGGTCGTCGAGGAGCGCTTTCGCCTTGCGGCGCATGGCCCTGAAGTTGATGAACGGACCGAGGCGCGGTTCGCGCCCGGCGAGGAGGTTCTCCGCGACCGAGAGGTTCTCGGTCAGGTTCACCTCCTGGTAGACCGTGGCGATGCCGGCGGCCTGGGCCGCGCCCGGGCTGTTGAACCGGACGGGCTTCCCGTCGAGCAGGATCTCCCCCGCGTCGTGCGCGTGCACGCCCGTGAGGACCTTGATGAGTGTGGACTTCCCGGCGCCGTTCTCACCCATGACGGCGTGGATCTCGCCGGGCCTGAGGGTGAAGTCGACGCCGTCGAGGGCGCGGACGCCGGTGAAGTCCTTCACGATGCCGGTCATCGAGACCAGGGCAGCGGACATGGGACTCGTCCTTTGTTAGGAGCGGACTCTGGGGGTCGGCGCCGCCGCCCAGGGCGAGGGATCCTGAGCGGCGACGCGGTGCCTTTGCGGGACGTTAGAACTGACGGTTCGGAAGCTCGGCCTCGAACTGGTCGGGGCCGAAGACGCCTTCCTCGACCGGCGTGAACTTCTCGGGGCTGCCGCCCTCGATGACGTCGACCACGACGTCCATGAGCTGCTCGCCGAAGGCCGGGTTGCACTCGACGATGTAGTTGACCTTGCCGTCGACACCGGCCTGGAAACCGGCCTTGGAGCCGTCCACGATGATGATCTGGATGTCGGTGCCGGGGGCCTTGCCGGACTCTTCGATCGCCTGGATGGCGCCGAGGCCCATTTCGTCGTTGTGCGCGTACAGCAGCTGGATGCCGTCGAGACCGTGGGTCGTGATGAAGGTCTCCATCGTCGCCTTGCCCTCTTCGGCGGTGAAGTTGCCGGTCTGGGAGTCGACGAGCGTGTACGCCACGCCCTTCTCGTCGAGGACGGCGAAGAACCCGGCCTTGCGGTCGTTCGCGGGGGCCGAGCCGGTGGTGCCGGTGAGCTCCAGGATCTTGAAGTCCGGGGTGGTCGCGAACGTCGTCGCGGCCCACTCGCCGGCGGAGCGGCCCTCGGCCTCGAAGTCCGAGCCGAGTCGGGTCACGTAGAGGTCCTCGTCGGCGGCTTCGACGCCGCGGTCGGCGAGCACGACCGGGATGCCGGCGTCCGAGGCCTCGGTGAGCACGTCGGTCCAGCCGGTCTCGACCACCGGGGCGATCACGATCGCGTCGACGGCCTGGTTGATGAAGGAGCGGACCGCGGCGATCTGCTTCTCCTGGTCCTGCTGGCCGTCGTCGAACTTGAGCTCGGTGATGCGGTCGTCCGCCGCGGCGGCGTCCTGGACGGACTTGGAGTTGGCGGTGCGCCAAGCGGATTCGGCACCGACCTGCGAGAAGCCGATGACGTACCCGTCACCGCCGCCGCCGTTGCCATCACCGCCGGAGTCCTCGCCGCACGCGGAGAGGGTGAAGAGGGCTGCGCCGGCGCCGGCGCCGATGCCGGCAAGAGACCGTCGTTTCATGGGGGTCGCCTTTCAAAGGGTTGTTACGAGGGTTTTCGATATTTGCGCGCGTGCATGTTACCGCTCATATCCTCACCTGTGTTACCGCTCTCGTCAACCCGTAAAGGAGCTGTAAAGGCGTAACGATTCAGCAACACGATGCGAGAAAAGCCAAGGTAGATAGCGTTTTCAAGCCTGTGAGCCGCGTGGTTTCCACAACACGTCGCCGCCCGGGTTCGCTTTCCGAGCCAGCACGAACAGCAGGTCCGAGAGCCGGTTCAAGTACGTGACCGGGACCGCGTGCGTCGTGTCCGGCTCGGCCTCGAGGAGCGCCCACACGTTCCGCTCGGCCCGCCGCGCCACCGTGCACGCCTGGTGCAGCAGGGCCGCGCCCGGGGTGCCGCCGCGCAGAATGAAGGACCGCAGCGCCTCCAGGTCCGCGTTGGCCTCGTCGATCCAGCCCTCGAGCCGGGTCACATAGGACTCGTCGATCCGCAGCGGCGGATACTTGGGGTTTTCGGACACGGGCGTCGAGAGGTCCGCGCCGACGTCGAACAGGTCGTTCTGGACCGCGAGCAGGACCTCCCGCTCCCGTTCCCCGATCTCGCCCGTCTGGAGCGCCAGGGCGGCGCCGATGACGGCGTTCGCCTCGTCCACGTCGCCGTAGGCCGCGAGCCGGACGTGCGTCTTGGGAACGCGCGAGAAGTCGGCGAGGCCGGTCGTGCCGTCGTCGCCGGTCTTCGTATAAATCCTGGTGAGATTGACCGCCATGCACCGACCATATAGCCTCGCCCCATGGCAAAAGTCACGGTAATCGGTTCGGGACTCATGGGTTCCGGGATCGCGCAGGTCACGAGCCTGGGCGGTTGGGACGTCACGTTGATCGACACGGACAAGGGCGCGCTCGAGCGCGCACGGGCCGCCATCCGCGGCTCGCTGGACCGCTTCGTCGCCAAGGAGAAGGTCACCGCGGAGGACGCGGAGGCCGCGCAGTCGCGCATCACCGTCAGCACCGACCTCGACGAGGCCGCGGGGTCGAGGATCGCCGTCGAGGCGGTCTTCGAGCGTCTCGCGGTCAAGCAGGAGGTCTTCCGCACGCTCTCGGGCATCTGCTCGCCGGAGACCGTCCTCGCGACGAACACCTCTGCCATCCCGATCACGGAGATCGCCGCCGCCGCAACGCATCCCGAGCGGGTCGTGGGCACCCACTTCTTCTCGCCCGTGCCGATGATGCAGCTCTGCGAGCTCGTGCGCGGCATCCACACCAGCGACGAGGCGCTCGACACCGCGCGCCGCTTCGCCGAGTCCGCCGGGAAGACCTGCGTGGTCGTCAACCGCGACGTCGCCGGGTTCGCGACCACCCGCCTCATCTGCGCGTTCGTGAACGAGGCGGCCCGGCTCGTGGAGGACGGCGTGATCTCCGCCGAGGACCTCGACACCGCCTGCCGGCTCGGCTTCGGCCACCCGATGGGCCCGCTCGCCACGGCCGACCTCACCGGGATCGACGTGATCACGCACGCCACCGAGAACATCTACGAGGACACCGCGGACCCGAAGTTCTTCCCGCCCGCGCTCCTGCGCCGCCTCGTCGCGGCCGGCGAGATCGGCCGCAAGAGCGGCAAGGGATTCTTCGACTACAGCGAGTTATCCACAGCCCTGTGGATACAGCGAAACGGCGCGGACCAGGAGGTCCGCGCCGTTCTTCGCTGTCTGCTACTTCACCACGAGGGTCGCACGCGCCGGCGCGAGCACCTTCTCGCCGCCGCTCGTGACGGTCATCGCCAGTTCGACCGAGGTCGCGTCGAGCTTGCGGATCTTGCCTTCCACGACCACTTCGGCACCGCCGTCGGCGGGCACCACGACGGGCTTCGCGAAGCGCGCCGAAAAGTCGGTGAGGGTCGCGTCGAGCCCGGCGCCCCTGCTCCACTCGCGCACCGCGCGGGAGACGAGGCCCATCGTGTACATGCCGTGGGCGATCACGTCAGGGAGTCCGGCGGCCTTGGCCGCGGCTTCGTCCTGGTGGATCGGGTTCTGGTCCCCGGAGGCGTCGGCGTAGGCCACGAGGTCGGCCCGCGTGACGGCGAACGCCGAGGTGAACACGGTCTGGCCCGCTTCGAGTCCGGTGAGGCTCATGCCGCGTCCCCCGCCACGAAGAGGGTGGTCCACACCTCGGCAGCCAGGCCGTCGCCGTCGGCGACGTCGGTGCGCAGCGCGAGGAGGTCGTTCCCGGCGACGGACTTGATCGACTCGATGGTCGAGGCGCACGTCACCGCCGCACCGGCCCGCAGCTCGCGGTGGTACGCGAAACGCTGCTCGCGGTGCAGGACGCGGCTCCAGTCGAGCCCGAAGTCGGGGTCGTCGATGAGCCGCTCCGCCGCGGGCAGCGTGAGCGATATCAAGAACGTAGGCGGAACCGTTCCGTCGTCGTCCAGGCCGAGGGCCTGGGCGAAACGGGTCACCGCATCCGCGGTGATGACCACGGGTTCAGTGGGCGGCAAAGACCGACCTGCGTACGAAGTGTTGAGCATGTACCGGAGCGGTGGGGACTAGCGGGTCTCTTTGTGAGTCCGCGAGACCTTGCACCTCGGGCAGTACTTCTTGAGCTCGAGCCGGTCGGGGTGGTTCCGACGGTTCTTCTTCGTGACGTAGTTGCGCTCTTTGCACTCCACGCACGCCATGGTGATCTTGGGGCGGACGTCAGTAGCCTTGGCCACGATGAGTGCCTTCCTCTAACGCGGCCTGCCGGGATGACGGGCCGTTCTTGAACAAAACAAAGCGTCGACCAGAGTATCTCGGTGGTCGACGCTTTACAAAAGTAGCGATGGGCAGGATCGAACTGCCGACACAACGATTATGAGTCGTTTGCTCTACCACTGAGCTACACCGCCGTGCGCTCACTGCCACCAGATGGCACTGCGTGAGCAGAAAACCTGTGAGCAGTACAGCACTCGAATGGTTCCGGAGTGCTTCCGAGCCCCCTTACGGAATCGAACCGTAGACCTTCTCCTTACCATGGAGACGCTCTGCCGACTGAGCTAAGGGGGCGATCGCGAGGCTTCCCTCGCGGCCTTGACAAGAGTACATGACGGGCCGCCCGGAGCGAACACGGGGCCCGCCTTGCGGTGCGGGCCACAACGGGCCCGATCGGCCGCCCGGAGGCGGGTCTTCCCGGTGCCGCCGCAGGCCTCGGCGACCCTTGCGAGCCGTAAACGGGTCCAGTGGTCGAGCCATGCGGCGAAGCGGTCGGCCGGGAGCGGACGCGAGAAGTAGTACCCCTGACCGGCCTCGCAGTGGAGCTCGCGGAGCTCCTCGACGGTCTGGTGGGCCTCGATGCCCTCGGCCACGACGTCGATCGCGAAGTGCCGGGCGAGGCCCAGGACCGCCTCCACGATCGCGCGGTCGTCCGCGTCGGTCGCCATGCCCTGCACGAACCGCAGGTCGATCTTGATCTCCTGCACCGGCAGCCGGCGCAGGTACGCGAGCGAGGAGTACCCGGTCCCGAAGTCGTCCACGGACAGGCGCACGCCCATCTCGTGCAGGCGGTCGAGCGCAGGCGTGAGCCGCGGCTCACCTGAGACCACGTCGTCCTCGGTGATCTCGAACGTCAACCGCTCCGGCGCCACCCCGTGCCGTTCGAGGAGCGAGGCGACCTTGTCCGGGAAGTCCTTGTCCGCGAGCGTGCGCGGCGAGAGGTTCACCGCCATCGGCAGCGGCCCGTCCTCGCCGGCCCATTCTGCCGAGCGCCGCAGCGCCTCGTCGAGCACCATCTCGGTGAGCGCCCCGAGCTGCCCGGTCGACCCGGCGATCGGGATGAACTCCTCGGGCGCGACGAGCCCGAACGTCGGGTGCGGCCACCGCACCAGTGCCTCAGCGCCGAGCACCACGCCCGTGTCGAGGCGGACCTTCGGCTGGAAGTGCACTTCGAGCCGGCCCCGGTCGAGCGCCCGCCGCAGGTCGGCGGCGAGGCCGATGCGGCGCAGGCTCTCGGATTCGAGGCCGGAGTGGTAGAGCTGCACGCCGTCGGCGGCGGTCTTCGCCTGCCGTGTGGCGCCGTCCGCGCGCTTGAGGAGCTCGTCCGCGTCCGCGGCGAAGTCCGGGTGCGTGACGACCCCCACCGCCGCCGAAAGACTCACGGCGACCCCGCCGACCTCGAAGGGCCCCTGGACGGCCGCGCGCAGGCGCCGGGCCGTGTCGAGCGCTTCATCGGTGGAGGCGAGGCGGGTCTGGAGGATGAACTCGTCGGAGTCGATGCGCCCCAGGAACGAAGCCGCGGGCGCGTGGGCCTTGAGCCGCTTCGCGAACTCCTTCAGCGCGGTGTCACCCGCCTCGTGGCCGAGCGCGTCGTTGATCTCGTGGAGCGAGTCCACATCGAACATGAAGACCGCGACGACCTCGTTCGGCACCGTGATCGACAGCGCCTCCTGCAGCGCCGCGAGGGACCGGCGGCGACTCGGGAGCCCGGTGAGCGGGTCGTGGTACGCGTCGTACCGGAGCTGGTCGAGGAGGCGCTCGTTCTGGACCGCGATGCCGACGTTGGCGGCGATGGTCTCCATGAGCTGCAGGTCCACCGGCTCGAAGTGGGAGATCTCCCCGCCGATGCGGTCGGCCACGGACAGGCAGCCGTACACCTCGTCGCCGGACCGCAGCGGCAGCAGCATCGCGCCGCGCAGCCCCGCCTCCTCGAGGGTCGCCCGCTGTTCGCGGGTGCCGTTCTTCGGGCTCAGCAGCAAGCCCTTGCCGGATTCCATGACCTCGCGCTGGAGCGCATCGGGAATCGGGTCCAGGTCCGTGAGCCCGGCGTCGTCGAGCGTCGAGGTCAGCCGAATCTGCGGGTACCTGCCCGCGGCCGGGACCCAGACCGTCGCCGACTCGGCCGAGAGGATGTCCCGCAGCCGCCCGAGCATCGCGTCGATGAGCCGGTTGGACCGCACCGAGTCGACCACGAGCTGCGTGAAGGCGTTGAGCTCGCGGAGCACGTGACGCTGCCGGCGGAGCGCGGCGTAGCTGCGGGCGAGGTAGATGAACGCGATGACGATGAGCCCGATGAAGATCGAGGTCCACATCGTCGCCGAGAGCAGCACGAGGAAGATCAGGCCGACGCACGCGGCGAGGACGGGCCCGATCATGGTGAGCGCGAACCCGGCCCACGCGTGGACCACGGCCCCCCAGCCGGTCATGAAGAAGAACATCGCCGAGAGGAAGAGGGTGGTCACCACCCCGATGAGGACGATCGCGGAGATCAGGACCAGCCACGTGCGGGGGTCGGTGGCGGCGCCGAGGGTCATGTACTGGACGTAGACCGCGCCCACCGCGGTGCTCGTCGTGGTCACCCCGGTGTTGAAGACGGGCTTGAGCAGCCCGATGTCCTCGCGGACGTAACGCCGCCCGAAGAAGATCGCCGCCGCGACGAACTTGGTCGCCACGACCCAGAACGGCGGCAGGTAGAACAGCGCCACGACCATCGGGATGTCCGTCAGGTTGAACGCGATCCCGGTGCCGCGGGCATGATGCTGGACCAGCAGGCCCTGGCATACGAAGAACGAGGCCGTGAAGATGATCAGCTGCAGGACGGGGTACGACGGCGGGGGCCCGAGTACCACGAGCCACGCGAGCCCGGCGGCGAACACGCCGCCGGAGATCACTTGCGGCATGGCCTCGCGCACGGTCGAAGCCCGGCCTGTCATCGGCATCGCATGCTGACCATCTCCGGTCGCCAGGTGCTAGTTGAGTTCTCCCGAGCCCAACGTGGACACGTTGTTGAGTTCACCGGATCCGGCGGAGTTGAGTTCGCCCGAGCCGCCGGCGCTGGCGGCCGACGCGGTCCCGGCGATGATGCCGAGCGCGAGGAGACCCGCGGCGACGGCGGCGCCGAGTCGCTTGAAGATTCTGACCGGTTTCACGAGGCCTCCCGTGAGGTGTGGGAATGTGCTGTCAAGGGGACCAGTAGAGCCATGGTGCCACAGTCGGCTCTCCGCGGGGAAGGCTTGCGACCGTGATTCTCGCGCTCTTTCTGGTTCAGCCGTACGGGTGAGCACGGCTCACGTCCCATTCTCGCCGATGGCCGCGGCGGCCTCGCTCACGGGTCGGGCGTTCACATGCCCGCCGTTGCTCGATCATGTAGGTTAGGCTCGCCTTACTCGTGAAGACGATCGCTGTTCGATAAGGAATGCGCACATGCCAGCAGACACCGCCGCCTTCTCGGCCCGGATCCGCGAAGCGTCCTGGTCACGGCACCAGGGCCTCGACCCGTCGGCCGACGCCGCCGAGCCGACCCCGGGCGTGTTCGACCTGCTCTTCGACGGCACGCTGAGCGTCGACGACTACACGCGTTGGCACGCACAGCAGTTCTTCGTGTACGAGGCGATCGAGGCCGCGGCCGAGCGATTCCGGGACGACCCGGTGGCCGGCCCGTTCGTGTTCCCCGAACTCGCGCGCGTGCCCGCGATCGAGGCCGACCTGCGGTTCCTCATGGGCCCCAAGTGGCGTTCGGGGGTCGAGCCGCTGGCGGCGACGAAGGCCTACGTGGACCGAATCGATGAGGCCGCGGCCGCTTGGCCGGGCGGCTACATCGCCCACGCGTACACCCGCTACCTGGGCGACCTCTCGGGCGGCCAGGCGTTCGGCAAGGCCGCGCGCCGCAACTACGGCTTCGAGGGCGAGGGCGCCTCGTTCTACGACTTCGCGGACATCAAGAGCCCCAAGGCGTTCAAGGACGAGTACCGGTCCCGACTCGACGCGGCCGACCTCACCGCGGCCGAGCAGGACCGCCTCATCGAGGAGGTCCTGCTCGCGTACGACCACAACGGCGCGGTGCTCGCGGCGCTCGGCGAAGGCCTGGGCCGCAACCCGTTCGAGCCGAAAGTCATCGCCGCGATCTGCCACCACATGAACACCGACCACGCCGCGGACACGCTCGTGATCTGCCGGGGCGCCGGAGACCAGCGCGGTTCGGAGGCGGCCCGGATGACGGGGTTCGACGGCGACGGCGCGGATTTCGCGGCGCTCGTGGACGGCGTCGAGGTGCCGGTCCGGATCCGCTGGGCGTCGCCGCTGTCGGAGCGGGCCGAGGTGCGGCCGGAGATCGTGCGCCTGTTCACCGAATCAAAGGCGGCCCTGGCGGACGGCTGACCACTACCTTCCGGAATTGTCCTGATTGTCGCGACACGCCGGGCGGTGACGGATCTCGCCCGCCGCGCGCTCGCGGCGCTACCGTGTGGCGGTCGCCAAGCCCACGGCCGGCCCCCCGGGAACCCGCGCGGTTCCGAAGCGCCGCTGATGGGCACACTTCGATCTCGGAGTCTTCATGTCCGAAACCGGACCGGTAGCCGCCTCAGCGATCAGGCGTCACGCCGCCCGGCCGCACCGCACGAGGGGCCAGCATCGCGCCTCGTGGGCCGCTGAACTGTCCCCGCTGCTGGCGGGGACGCAACGTCGTTACACCGCCGTCGTGGGCTCGGCCGTGGCCGGGGCGTCGATCGTCGCCATGGCGACGGGAGCCGGGTTCTCCTCCGGAGAGGAGGAGCCGCCGCCGTCGCGGGCGGTCGCCGACATCGCGGCCCTCGCAGCGGAGGCGAGCGTCCCTGAGGCGCAGGTCGCGAGCACGTCGTCGCCCGGTTCGACCGCCCCGCTCGGCACCGCCACGGCCGACGAGGTCGCCCTGTCGGAGCGGACCTCCCCCGTCACCGGCCAAGCGGCGCAGATCAAGTGGACGCCGATGCTGGACCAGATCACGATCACGTCGCTGTTCGGGCAGCGCTGGGGCCGCAACCACAACGGGGTCGACTTCGATGCGGAGACCGGGGACCCGGTGTACGCGGCGTACCCGGGGACGGTGACGCACGCGGGCTGGGAGACCGGGTTCGGGAACCTCGTGATCATCGACCACGGCGACGGCGTGGAGACGTACTACGCGCACAACTCCGAAGTGCTGGTGAGCGAGGGCGACTGGGTGGACGCCGGTTCGCAGATCGCGAACGCGGGGAACACGGGCCGCTCGTTCGGCTCGCACGTCCACTTCGAGGTGCACGTGAACGGCGAGCCGGTCGAGCCGCTGAACTATCTCGCCGAGGCGGGGCTCGACCTGCGTTGAGCGAGGCCGGCCCCGCGGCTCAGAGTTTGCTGACGGGGGCGAGCCTGAGGATCACCCATTTGGGTTCGCCGTCGCCGAAGTCGATGCGCGCCTGGGCCCTCGGACCGGAGCCCTTGAGCTCGACGACGCGGCCGAGGCCCCACTTGTCGTGGGTGACCCTGTCCCCCACGTCGAGTGACGGGATGTCGGCGGCGCTGCGCATGACGATCGGGGAGCCGAAGTTCGCGGTGGTCTTGGGTTTGACGACGCGCGGCGGCGGGGCCGATTCGCTCCATTCGATGAGGTCGGCGGGGATCTCGGCGAGGAAGCGGCTGGCGGCGTAGTACTCGGGCTGGCCGAAGATGTTGCGGGTGCCGGCGCGGGTGAGGTGCAGGTGCTTGCGGGCGCGGGTGAGGCCGACGTACGCGAGGCGGCGCTCCTCCTCCATGTCCCCGGGCTTGTTCATGGACCGCTCGTGCGGGAAGAGGCCGTCGTCGAGGCCGGTGAGGAACACCGTGTCGAACTCGAGGCCCTTCGCGGTGTGGAGCGTCATGAGCGTGACGACGCCGCCTTCCTCCGCCTCGGGGTCGGGGATCGAGTCGGCGTCGGAGACGAGCGCGACGTGCTCCAGGAAGGACGGCACGTCCGCGGCGAGGTCGGCCTCGCCGGTCTCTTCGAATTCGGTGGCCGTGGTCCCGCGGACGACGGACTCGGTGAACTCGTGGGCGACGGCGACGAGTTCCTGGAGGTTCTCGACGCGGCCTTCGTCGCGCGGGTCGGTGGACTGCTCGAGCCCTTCGAGGTACCCGGTGTCGCCGATGAGCTTGTCGAGCACTTCCTCGGGCGGCGCGGTCTGCGCGAGCGCGGTGGCCTCGTCGAGGATCTCGCAGAAGCGCTTGATGCCGGTGCGGGCGCGGCCGGAGACGCCGGGGGCCTCGTCGACGCGGTGGAGCGCGGCGGGGAAGGAGATCCGGAGCCGGGCGGCGAGCGCTTCGACCTCGGCGACGGCGCGGTCGCCGACGCCGCGCTTGGGGACGTTGACGACCCGCATCGCGGAGACGGTGTCGTCGGGGTTCGCGGTGAGCTTCAGGTACGCGAGCATGTCGCGGACTTCCTTGCGCTCGTAGAAGCGCACGCCGCCGACCACTTTGTACGGGATGCCGCGGCGCACGAACACTTCCTCGAACGCGCGGGACTGGGCGTTGGTGCGGTAGAAGATCGCGGAGTCGCCGAAGCTGGTCTCGCCGGCGTCGACGAGTTCGTCGATGCGGTTCGCGACCCACGCGGCCTCGTCGTGCTCGTTGTCGCCGGTGTGGCCGAGGATGCGGCCGCCGGGGCCTTCGTCGCTCCAGAGGCGCTTCTCGCGGCCGCGTTCGGTGTTGTTGCGGATGACGCCGTTGGCGGCGTCGAGGATCGTCTGCGTGGAGCGGTAGTTCTGCTCCAGGAGGATCGTCTTGGCGTCCGGGAAGTCGCGTTCGAACTCGATGATGTTGCGGATGGTCGCGCCGCGGAAGGCGTAGATCGACTGGTCCGCGTCGCCGACGACGCACAGTTCCGCGCGGTCGTCGCCGGTGCCGACGAGTTCGCGGACGAGCGTGTACTGGGCGTGGTTGGTGTCCTGGTACTCGTCGACCATGACGTGGCGGAACCGCATCCGGTAGGACTTGGCGACCTCGGGGAACCGCTGGAAGAGCTGGACGGTGGCGCCGATGATGTCGTCGAAGTCGACGGCCTGGGCGAGGCGGAGGCGCTCGTCGTACTGGGCGTAGACGTCGGCGACGAGCGTGCCGCGGGCGTCGTCGGCCTTGGCGGCGGCCTGCTCGGGGCCGATGAGCTCGTTCTTCAGCCTGGAGATCTCGGCGGCGAACCAGCGCGGGGACTGCTTCTTGGAGTCGAGCCCGAGGTCTTTGACGATCTGGGTGAGGAGCCGGCGGGCGTCGTCGGTGTCGTAGATCGTGAAGCTGCTCTTCCAGCCGAGCCGGTGGGCTTCGCGGCGCAGGATGCGCAGGCACGCGGAGTGGAAGGTGAGCACCCACATGGCCCGGGAGCGGTCGCCGATGAGGCCGGCGACGCGTTCGCGCATCTCGGCGGCGGCCTTGTTGGTGAAGGTGATGGCGAGGATCTCGCCGGGGTGGGCGCCGCGCTCGCCGAGCAGGTGGGCGATGCGGTGGGTGAGGACGCGGGTCTTGCCGGATCCCGCGCCCGCGACGATGAGCAGCGGGGACCCGGCATGCTCGACGGCTTGGCGTTGCGGTTCGTTGAGGCCGGTCAGAAGGTCGTTCATCACGAACAATTATGCCGCGCCGGGTACGACACTCGACCGGCGCGGCGTCACTCTTTAGAGCGGTCCGCGGCCGGCGCGGAGAACCAGCATGGCGATCTGGATGCCGTCGTCGCCGAGGGCGGCGCGGTACTTCTCGAGGATGGCGCGCTCGCGGTCCAGGACCAGGCGGGTGCCGCCGTTGGCCATGCGGATCTCGCCGACGCGCTTAGAGACCTCGGCGCGGCGCTGCCAGAGGCGGATGATCTCGGCGTCCAGGGCGTCGATCTCGACGCGGAGCTCCTTGAGCTCGTCGGGTGCGACTTCGGTCTCGGTGCTGGCGGTCATCAGGGCTTCTCCTTAGAGCGATGTCTCATCTGACTCCGGGCGGTGGCCCTGGGCGTGAAAAAAGCCCCGGGCTGTTCGCCCGGGGCCGGTAGGTCGGTGTCAGCGCGACGACCTACGGCTCGGACGGTTCCGGCCGTAGTAAAAGTAAAATCGCGCGCTCTGAGTCACGCCGCAAGTATGCCACACGCCCGCTGGTCTGACCAGCGGGCGTGTGTTCGTTATCGCAGTGTTCAGTCGTTCTTAAGCGTCCGAGCCCCAGTTCGCGGCGGCGCGGCGGCGGCGCATGAGCACCAGCGAGACGACGCCGGCGAGCAGGACCGCACCGCCGATGGAGGCGACGGTGGTCAGGCTGGAGCCGGTGACGGGAAGCTGCGGCTTCGGGGACTCGCTCGGGACCTCTTCGACGGTGATCTCGAACTCGACCTCGGCCGTGTACTCCTCGGTGTGCTCCTCGGCGAGGATGAGGCGCTGGCCTTCGACGTCGGCGCCGTTCTCATCGACGGGGACGAAGGTGCGGCCGGCCGGGGTGGTCCAGGTGAACGTGTCGGTGACGAGGGTGACCGTGGAGGTCTTGGCCTCGTCGAACTTCACGTAGAAGACCTGGCCGTCGGAGAGGGAGGTGAGCTCCTCGCCGTTCTCGTCGACGATGGTCGCGCCCTCGGGCTGCGAGAAGTTGATCGCGTCGACGTTCGTCTCGACGGTGAACGGACCGACGGTGGTGCCCTCGGTCTTGGACTGCGAGTCGTCGACGTCGAAGCGCGGCTCGAGCTCGGGCTCGTCGACGGGCTCGGCGTTCTCGAGGATGTAGTCCTGGACGGCCGGGACGATCGCGTCGGCGACGTCGTTCTCGGTCGGGTCGGTGGTGTCGAGGACCCAGCCGTCGGTCAGCGACCAGACGGCGGACTGGGTCGCGGCGTAGGCGAGCTGGTCGGCGGTGACGTCGCCGTAGTCGTCGCTGGCGACGCCGGCCGCTTCGAGGAGCTCGTCGGCGTTGGTGCCGTCGTAGCCCTCGAGGAGGACGCCGAGGACCATCGGGAGGTCTTCGACGGGGACGTCGTCCCACGGGCGCTCCTCGTGGAGGTACTGCTCCTCGAGGTTGACGTTGAGCTGGATGCAGTAGACGGTGCGGTACTCGCCGTCGCCCATGTCGAGGGCGATCATCGAGGCGTGCGGCTTCTTGCCGACGCCGTCGGCTTCGCCGTACAGCTGAATGCCGCCGTCTTCGATGATCACGTTGCCGGCGGCGAGGGTGCTCGGCGCCTCTTCTTCCTGGGCCTGTGCGGCGGCGACGCCGGTGAGGCCGAGCGCGATGCCCGCGGCAGCGGCCATCGTCCCTTTCAGGGCTTTGGTCATCATTGGTGGAAGTCCCTTTGCTTTTCCGAGGGATTGACGCGTTGACTCTTCATGCGACACGTTAGCGGCAGGGTGCCGGTTGCATCGCGCGGCACGAATTCCTGGAGCTGCACTTCACTTGGGAGGCAAGGGAAATGGCGCGGCCCTAGAGAGCCGCGCCACTATAACGATTCGGTATCGACCGCGCTGTCGTGTTCGAACGGTGACGAGTGGATACCGGTGGGACGCGAGTGGCCGGGACCGGAGGGGATCGCTTCCTCCAGTCCCGGCCGCACCATGCACCGGGCGTTGATGCGAGCCGCGGAGCGCGCCCGGGTCCGGACCGTTCGACGTGGTCCGGAACGCTCCTGCGGCAGCGGGGCCCGCCATCGGCGAGCGGGCTCCCGCGTCCTTCAGGTCTTAGTGTTCAGAAACCTTGCGGCGCTTGGCGAACACGATCACCGTCATGCCGCCGACCAGGAGCGCCACACCCGCCGCGAAGGCGATGCTCAGGCTCGAACCGGTCGTGGGCAGCTGCGGCTTCGGCGGCGCGCTCGCCTCGGGGGCGTCGAGGGCGAACTTCCACTCGGCCGGGACCTCCCCTTCACGCGGCTGCGCGAGGATGAGCTTCTGCGAGTCGCCGGAGGTCATCGGGTTCGCCGCGTCGCCCGAGAGCGCTTCTTCGCTGGTGGCGACGAAGACCCGGCCCACCGGCAGGTCGTACCCGGCGGTGCCGTTGACGGTGACCTGGTCCGCGCCCTCGTCGAGGACGATCCAGAACTGCTCGCCGTCCTTGAGGGACTCGACCGCCCCGCCGTCCTCGGTCTCGAGCGTGCCGCCATCGGCGCTCAGCTCGACCGGTCCGGCGTTGGAGCGCACCGTGTACGGCCCGAAGCGGCCGTCCTCATAGGTCGCGGTCTCCTCGCCCTCGAGGTCGACGGCGAACTCGGACGGGTCCGGGACGCGCCCGGTCTCCTCGGTCAGGTGCTGGTAGACCGCGAGGACCGCGTCGTCCTTGCCGTCGTTGCCGCCCTTGACCGGGTCGTCCTCGAGCAGGTCCCAGCCGTCGGTGTAGTGCCAGACGGCGGCCTGCGTGCCCGCGTAGGCGACCTCGCCGGCCTCCTCATCGGACCAGTCGGGGTTCACCTCCGCGCCGGCGGCCTCGATCAGGTCCTCGGCGGCCACGTTCGGGAAGCCGCTGAACAGGACCCAGCGGACCTCTTCGAGGTTCGCGACCCCCGACTCCTCCCACTCGCCCTCGGTGTACGGGCTCTCGGTGTCCAGCGGGGTGTGGATGTCGATGCAGTAGACGACGAGCGTCTCCTCGCCGCCGTGCGGCTTGAGGCCGAGGATGTTCGCCCACACGTCGTAGCGTTCCTCGTCGAAGCGCCCGCGCAGCTCCAGGCCGGGGGCGGTGACGATGTCGCCGGAGACCGGCTCGGGCTCCTCGGCGAAGGCGGGGGCGCCGGCCACGGCGCTCGTGAACGCCGTGGCGAGGAGCGCGGCTGCCGCCGCGAGCGGCGTGCGGATCGTCTTGAGTCTCATCGTGGTTCGGTCCTCCTGGGAGCGGACGTGAGGTGTGAGGTCTTCTCTGCAGGGGAAACGAGAGGACACTGAGTCACGGCGCGGCCACTGGTCCGAACGATGTGCAGAACCCACCGAAAGTACGAGCCCAAACCAGGACAAGGGACGCGTCCCGCCCTCCGGCAACACGCGAGCGCGGCCCGGACCCGCCAGCGCGGCGCTCTATAGTCGGAGTCATGCCGATCTCGAAAGCCGCCGCTCGCGGCATCACCGACGAATTCGCTCGCCGGAGGGGGCCCAAGACCGGCCTGGTCGTGGGCGCGGCCTGGGGGAACCCGGTGCTCACGGCCGCGCTCGAAGCGCTCATGCCCGCCGACAGGCTCACCGTCGTCGCCGACGCGGTCTCCATTGAGGACCTGAAGGCCTCGCTCGCCGCCGAAGGCTCCTGGACCGCAGGGAACGTCACCGCCGTCGCCGCCCTCGCCGACGCCGAACCGGCCGAAGAGGTGATGCTCGCCGCGCCCGTCACCGTCGAGGCCGAGGCGTTCATCGCCGACATCGAACTGCTGCGGGGCAAAGTGGTCCCCGGCGGCGTCCTCTCCTTCGCCGCGACCTTGACGGCCCCCGCCCGCGAGGAGATCGCCGAACTCGTGGCCGAGTACGGGATCGGCACCGACCTCATCGTCCGGTCCCTGCCGCCCGTGCGCATCCACAAGCTCCGCATCGGATCCGCCGCGAAACGCGAAGGCGAACCGCACGCGGTCGCCCCCGCCGAAGATCTCGCCCCCGCCTGGCGCGCCTCCTCCGTGGCCGTCACGCCCACCATGCACCTCGACTCCAACGGCATCATCGCCGCCGGTCTGCTCCTCGGGACCGCTTGGGCCGCAAAGAAGATCCGGCCCTCCTCGAAAGCGTGGGCGCTCCCGGCGCTCGCCGCCGTGCCCGTGGCCGCGTTCTTCCGCGACCCGCAGCGCGAGGCCGACCTGCGCGGCGAGGACGACGAGCCCGAAGCGGTCCTGGCCGCCTCCGACGGCCGCATCATGGCCGTCGAGACCGTCGTCGACGAGCGGTTCGGCGCCGCCACCGGCACCGCGGGGTCCGAATGGCTGCGCATCAGCGCGTTCCTCTCGGTCACCGACGTGCACATCAACCGCGCACCGGTCGCCGGGGAGGTCGTGGACGTGTTCACCGAACGCGGCGGCTACTCCAAGGTGAGCGCGCCCGAAGCCGAGCACAACGCCGCCTGCTACACCGTCCTGTCGACCCCGCGGGGCCGCGTCGTCGTCGCCCAGCGCACCGGCGCGCTCCTGCGCCGCATCGTCAACCGCACCAAACCCGGTGCGGCCGTGGCCAAGGGCGAACGGTACGGCCTCATCCGCTTCGGCTCCCGCACCGACGTGTACCTGCCCGCCGGGGCCGCGGAATCCGCGGTCGTCCCCGGCGAGGCGATCCGCGCCGGAGAGACCGTCGTAGCCAGATGGCGCTAAGCCTGAGCCGCTAGGTTCTTCAGGTCGACCACTTGGAGCGCGTCCTCGACGGCCGCCGACAGCGGCAGGTCGTCGAGGGCGTCCGCGTTCCACCAGCGCGACTCGCTCGTGGAACCGCCTGCGGCCTCGACGACCTGCGCGGCCGACGGGTCCTCGACCGTGGCCGAGTAGATCGCGCGCACCCCGTGCCAGTCGAGCGGGTACCCCTCGGGGCCGATCGCGCGGCGGTGCCGGAACGACGTGACGTTGAGCAGTTCGCCGACCTGCGCGGCCTGGCCGGTCTCCTCGTAGATCTCGCGGGAGACGGCCGCGCGCGGGGACTCCCCGAAGTCGACGCCGCCGCCGGGCAGGTGCCAGGTGCCGCCGCCGGGGTAGCCCTCGGCGATGCGGGCGAGCAGGATGCGGCCGTCCCCGTCGGCGACGACGCCGTACGCGCCGAAGCGCTGGCCGCGCCGGCGCCGGCCCTTCTTGGCCTTCGCGGGCGGGACGGGACGGGTCTCCTGCGGGGCCTTGTCGACGCGGCCGGCGAGCCGGTCGTCGGCGAGGTGCAGGCACGCGGAGACGAACGGCGAATGGGATTCGGCGGCCGCGCGGGCCGGTTCGACCCATTCGGCGGTGTCGCCGTCGAAGTCGCCGCCGGGCCCGTTGACGACGGTGGCGGCGTAGATGATCGCGTTGGTGTGGACGCCGCGCCTGGCGACGGCGACGGCTTCGCGGGGTGCGCCGACGGCGACCTCGTAGCCGGTGTGCTCGCCGACCAGGCGGCCGGCGGCCCGCTTGGGGGGCTCGCCGTGGTCGATCACGCCGCCCGGCAGGTGCCAGGGGCCCGCTTCGCGTCCGCGGGTCCTCCTCGTCAGCAGGACCCGGCCGTTCTCGTCACGGACCTCCCCGTACGCAGCTATCCGGAATTGCATCCCTCAACTGTACGGCGTGATCACAGACTCTCGGCGACGCTTGCAAGCCGTAAATCGGCAGGGCCTATTCCCATTCGATGGTCCCCGGGGGCTTGCTGGTGACATCGAGCACGACGCGGTTGACGTCGGCGACCTCGTTGGTGATGCGCGTCGAGATCTTCGCCAGCAGCTCGTAGGGCAGGCGGGACCAGTCGGCGGTCATGGCGTCCTCGGAGGAGACCGGGCGCAGCACGATCGGGTGGCCGTAGGTGCGGCCGTCGCCCTGGACGCCCACGGAGCGCACGTCGGCGAGGAGGACGACGGGGAACTGCCACACGGACCGGTCGAGGCCGGCGGCGGTGAGCTCGGCGCGGGCGATCGCGTCGGCGGCCTTGAGCAGGTCGAGGCGTTCGCGGGTGATCTCGCCGACGATGCGGATGCCGAGGCCCGGTCCGGGGAACGGGTGGCGCCACACCATGGCCTCGGGGAGGCCGAGTTCGAGGCCGATCGCGCGGACCTCGTCCTTGAAGAGGGTCCGCAGCGGCTCGATGAGCGCGAACTGCAGGTCGTCGGGGAGGCCGCCCACGTTGTGGTGGCTCTTGATGTTCGCGGTGCCGGTGCCGCCGCCGGACTCGACGACGTCCGGGTACAAGGTGCCCTGGACGAGGAAGTCGATGCCCTGCTCTTCGGCGATCTCGCGGGCGGCGGCCTCGAAGGTGCGGATGAACTCGCGACCGATGATCTTGCGCTTCTCCTCGGGGTCCGTGACGCCCTTGAGGGCGGTCAGGAACTGCTCGGAGACGTCCACGGCGCGCACGTCGATGCCGGTGAGCTGCGCGTAGTCCTTCTCGACCTGCTCGGCCTCGCCGGCGCGCAGGAGGCCGTGGTCGACGAACACGCAGGTGAGCTGGTCGCCGATGGCGCGGTGCACGAGGGCGGCCGCGACGGAGGAGTCGACGCCGCCGGAGAGGGCGCACAGGACGCGCTTGTCGCCGACCTGCTCGCGGATGGCGGCGACCTGCTCGTCGATGATCGCCGAGTTCGTCCAGTTCGGCTTGATGCCGGCGATGTCGTGCAGGAAGTGGCGGATCACGGCCTGGCCGTGCGGGGTGTGGGCGACCTCGGGGTGGTACTGGACGCCCGCGAGGCGCGACTCGAGGTTCTCGAACGCGGCGACGGGCGCGCCGGCGGTGCGGGCGACGACCTCGAACCCGGCGGGGGCCTCGGTCACGGAGTCGCCGTGGCTCATCCACACCGACTGGTGCTCGGGGAGGCCCGCAAGGAGCTTCGAGGCGCACACCACGTCGAGCTCGGTCCCGCCGTACTCGGAGAGCCCGGTCTTGGCGACGGTGCCGCCGAGGGCGTTCGCCATGGCCTGGAAGCCGTAGCAGATGCCGAGGACCGGCACGCCGGCCTCGAACAGGGCCTTGTCCACCTGCGGCGCGCCTTCGGCGTACACGCTCGAAGGACCGCCCGAGAGGATGATCGCGGCCGGCTCCTTGGCGAGCATCTCGCTCGCGGGCATCGAGGAGGGCACGATCTCCGAGTAGACGTTGGCTTCGCGTACGCGGCGCGCGATGAGCTGCGCGTATTGGGCCCCGAAGTCGACCACCAGCACCGTTTGTCGCATGACACCAGCGTAACCGGTAAGGGGCCTCACACCTGAAGGCGCGGCTACCCTGATGACGTGCTCAACCCTGGGGTCCGCGAATCGTTCCGCCGGGTCGGCCGGGACCTGCGGTCATGGACCCCGGGCGAGGCCGTCCCCGTGCTCGCGGTGCGCGCCGCCTTCGGGATCGCCGCGGCCATGAGCGTCGTCGCGTTCTTCGACCATCCTGCTTGGGGCCCAGCGGCAGTGATGGGCGCGTGGCTCGGCGGCGTCGCCCTCCTCACCCCCGGGACGCGGACCGGGCCGTCGCTGCCGGTGGTCGTCGGGGCGGCCGGGTCCCTCGGGGTCGTCCTCGGCTCGATCGACCAGCCCGTGATCCTCATCGCCGCCGCCGCGGCCTACGCGTTCACGCTCACGTTCATCGGCTCGGTCACACACGTCGCGGGCGTCACCTTCACCGTCTCCGGCATCGTGTTCTTCCTCGCCGACCACCTCACCGCCCACGCGGGGGTCCTGTACGCGGCGATCGCCGTCGCGGCGGGCGGCGCGGTGCAGGCGCTCACGGCGCTCCTGCCGCCGTACTACCGGTGGGCCGAGGACCGGCGCACGCTCGCCGACGCGTGGCTCGCGCTCGCGGCCGAAGCGGACGCCCTCGCCGCCGACCCGAACGCGCCGTTCCACACCGAGCCGCTGTTCGAGGCCGCGCAGGAACTCGACCGCCGCCGGGCCCTCCCGGCCGCGATCCTCGAGGCGCGCCGCCAGATCTACGCCGTGTCGTCCGCGATCGGCCGCACCGCCTCCGCGCGCGCCCGCGCCGACGCGCAGGACCGCGACACCGTCGAGTTCTATTCGGAGGCACTGGAACTCGCCGCCCGGCTCCTCACCCACTTCGCGGAGCAGATCACCTCCCGCGGCCAGGTCGACCTCGACTGGGACGCGCTCCTCGACGGCCTCTCCCAGAACCCCATGGCCACCGCCACGGGCACGATGCCGACCGAGATCGGCGGCCTCCTGCGCACCCTCCACGAGACCGGCGGGTTCGCCGAGCGCATCACCGCCGGGGGGGGGGGCGGGGGGGGCGGCCCCCCCCCCGCGGCCCCCCCCCCCCCCCCCCCGCCGGCGCCCCCGCCCCCCCCCCCGACCCCGCCCTCGCGCACGCCACCAGCACCGCCCGCCAGGCGATCGGCCAGCTCCGGGCCCGCCTGCACCGGCGCGACCCGGTCATCCACCACGCCCTGCGCCGCGCCGGCGTCATCGCCCTCGCCATGGCCGTCGGCCTCGCCTGGCCCACCGGGCACGGCTACTGGATCCCCCTTACCGCCTGGCTCGTGCTCCAAGCGGACTTCGCCGGGACTCTCACGCGCGGCGTCACCCGCGCCGTCGGCACCACCGGCGGCGTCGTCCTCGCCTCGCTCCTCGGCCTGCTCCTCCCTGAAGACCAGTTGTGGCTCAGCCTGACCGTGCTCGCGTACGCGCTCATCGCCTACCTGACGCGGCCGGTGTCGATGCTCGTGTTCGCCGCAGCCGTCTCGGGTTTCACCGTGTTCCAGATCGACCTCTCGGGCGAGAGCCCGGTCGCCGCCGCCTTCGACCGAGGCGCCTGCACCCTCGTCGGCGCGGCCCTCGCGATCGGCTTCTACGTGCTCGTCCCCACCTGGCAGACGCGGCGCCTCGGCGACCTCCTCGGGGACCTCGTCGACGCCTACCGCGACTACGCCCGGCTCTCGCTCGACCGGCAGGCGCACCCGGCGGACTACGACCGGAAGGTCATGCACGCCGCGATCGACCGCATCCGCGCGCGCCGGGCCGCGCTCACCAGCGCCGCCGATCAAGCGAAGGCCGAACCGGTCACCGGCCCGGGCCCGCTCTCCGCGGACGCGCTGGGCGCGGAGGCCGCATTGTCAAGGGCCGGAAGGGCACTGGTCGCGGTGAACGCGACGCTCGGCCGCGACGAGCAGGCGAAGGGGCTCGCGGGGGTCGACGCGTTCGCGGACTCGCTCGACACGGCCTACCTGCGGCTGGCCGCGCTGGCCCGGGGTGCGGCGCCGCCGCGCGGCATCGACTTGAGCGACGCCGTCCAGCGTCTGGACCTGCGGCTCGCGGCCGTGGACGACCGGGAGACGCGCACGCGCCGCAGCGTGCTGCGCTGGGAGTCGGACAACCTCGTGGAGGCGTTGGACGACGCGGCCCTGCTCATGGCGGGCTGGAACGACTAGGCCGTTCTTCTTAAAAGAGCGCCGCGCGGGCGGTGCGGATGACCGCTTCGGCTTCGGCCGCTTGCGCTTCGGTGAGGTCGGCTTCGAGGAGGTCGAGGCCGATCACCTGGAGCTGGTCGGGCAGGTGCATGTCGCTCGGGAGGCGCGGGACGGGACGCCGTTCGCGGCCTTCGGCGTCGGCGGTGAGGTCGGCGAGGGCCTGGACGAGGACGTGCATGACCCCGGCCTTGGCGGTGCCGCCTTGAGAAGACCAGCGAGCGGGCGACCAGTGGCGCGTGCCTTCGACGACACGCCCGATCGCCCGCTCGAGTTCAGTGCTCAAGATGCCTAGTCGCCCTGGAAGTAGGAGAGCAGACGCAGCAGGTTCCAGTACAGGAAGATGAGGCCCGCGGTGAGGCCGAAGGCCCCGGCCCACGCGTACTTCTTCGGGGCGCCGTGCTGGGCGGAGTACTCGATCATGTCGAAGTCGAGGATGAACGAGAACGCGGCCCACAGGGTGATGCCGATCGCGATGATCCACTGCAGGGCCGAGACCGACTCGCCGGGGCCGGCGAACAGGCCGAGGTCCACGCCGAACGCGCTGAAGAGGAGGTTGGCCATGCTGAGGAGGAAGATGCCGATGCCCGCGCCGACGATGACCTTGGTGAACATCGGCGAGTTCTTGAGGATGCGGAACTTGTAGAGCGCCAGCATCGCGCCGAACACGAGGATGGTGGCGAGGAGGGCGTTCACGACGATCCCGGGCCACTGCTGCTCGAAGACCGCGGAGACGCCGCCGAGCAGGAGGCCCTGCCCGATCGCGTAGAGGAACGCCACGAACGGGTTCGTGACCGGCTTGAACATCGAGAAGATCATGATGCCGAGGCCGACGACGGCGCCGATCGTGCCGAGCATCATCGCGGTGCCGATCGCGTCGGCGTCGCTGTTGGCGATGCCGTCCGCGACCATGCCGTACGTGAGCAGCGCGGCGATGAAGGTCGCCGCGACGAGCGCGACAGTACGGACGATGACGTCGTCGATCCGCATGGTCTCGGCCTGCGGAGCCTGGGTCATCTGCCCGTAAGGCCCGTACGCGGCACCCATGTGCTGCTCGTTGTACTGGGTCTTCACCATATTTCGAAGGGATGAGTTCCTGCTCTGCATTGCCATGACCTGCGGTCCTCCGTTGGAATCTCAAGGGTGAATCTCAGCCTATCCGGTCATAGGCGCAAACACGACACAGCGCCGGAGCATTCCCCTGCTCCGGCGCTGTGAATCCGCTCAGGTAGCTAGGAGATCACTGTGACCCGGCCCAGTTCCGGCGCCTGGAGCGGCGTCGCCTGGGTGCCGAACTCGGCGATGTAGTCCTCGAACGCGTCCACGTCGAGTTCGCCGAAGAGGCGGTTCGTGCCGCCGTTGAACGCGGTGAACGAGTCGCCGCCCTCGGCGAGGAACGAGTTCGTCGTGACCCGGTAGGTCTGGTCGGCGACGATCGGCTCGCCGTTGAGCATGAGCGAGTCGGCCACGATCTGGTCGGTGCCGGTCCTCGTCTTGTCCCATGTGTACGTGAAGCCCTCGGAGACCTGCAGGAACAGCGTCGTCGAGCGCACGCCCGGGATCGGGAGCTGCTGCTTGAGCGCCTCGAGGAGCTGCGCGCCGGTCAGGTCGAGGGTGACGACGTAGTTGTTGAACGGCTGCACGTCGAAGACCTCGCGGTAGCTCACCACCCCGGGATCGCCCTCGGTGTAAATGAGGTCGTCGCGGACGCCGCCGGGGTTCATGATCGCGATCTCGGCGCCGCCGGTGTCCGCCGAGGCGGTGTTCCACAGCTGCGCGTCGGCGATGAGGCTGCCGAGCGGGAACTCCTCGGCGCGGGTCGCGCCGCGCTTGATGTCCTCGGCGATGTAGCCGACCTCGCGGCCGCCCGCCTCTTCAGCGGCCGGAGCGTACTCGGCGATGATGTCGGACTGGTCCTCGTCGGCGTCCACGTCGCGGGTGACGACGGTGTTGGAGCCGGTGACCGAGGAGCGCACGATGTCCTTGGTGCGCTTGTCATAGGTCGCGTCGATCTCGGTGAACACGCGGCCGTAGGACGACGCGGAGGTGACCATGCGCGGGTTCCCGGCCGGGTCCGGCACCGAGCACACGTACTCCTGGTGCGTGTGGCCGGTGACGAGGATGTCCACGAGCGGGGTCATCGTCTCGGCGATGTCCACGATGGGGCCGGACATGCCGACGCCGGAGCCGTCCAGGGACTCGCAGTCGTGGCCGGTGTCCTCGGCGACGGGCACGCCGCCCTCGTGGAGGAGCACGACGATCGAGTTGACGCCCTTGCGCTTCAGCTCCTGCGCGTACTTGTTCGCGGTCTCGACCTCGTCGAGGAAGTCCAGGCCCTCGATGCCGGACTTGGAGACGATGTCGCCGGTGCCCTCGAGGGTCATGCCGATGAAGCCGACCTTGACGCCCCTGCCGAAGTCCTTGATCCAGTACGGGTCGAGCACGGGCTTCCCGGTGGCCTCGTCGACGACGTTCGCGCCGAGGTACGGGAAGTCCGCGCCCTCGAAGTCGTCGTCACCCTCGATGATGCGGTCGAGTTCGTCGATGCCGGCGTCGAACTCGTGGTTGCCGACCGAGGAGACCTCGACGCCCATCTCGTTGAGCGCCTCGATGGTCGGCTCGTCGTCGAAGATCGCGGACATGAACGGGCTCGCGCCGATGAGGTCGCCGGCGGCCACGGTAGTCGAGTAGCGCTGGCCCTCGCGGGCCTGCTCGAGGTGGGTGGCGAGGTACTCGGCGCCGCCCGCGGGGACGTTCACGCCGTCGACCGGGTACGTGTCGCCGGCGGTGGCCTCGATGTGGCCGTGGAAGTCGTTGAGCGCCAGCAGTTGGAGGTCGACCTCGCGGTGGCGGTCCTCTTGACCGGCGTTCGCCGACCACGCGCCGACGGCGAGCGTGGTCGCGGCGAGCGCGGCGGCGGCGCCGGCCGCCGCGATCCGCTTGCGTCTGATGGTGAACATGGCTCTCCGTAGGGGGTCGATGGGAAGCGTGCGGGCCGGGGACGCCCGAGCTGATCCAATCATGGGACGATTGCATTGGAGTCAACGCAGCATAACGCCTTCACAAAGCACTGATAACGGTGCGGGCGGCCCGGCCATAGCATACGGCGACAGTCAGCACACCCTCACTCTCGCGATACGGGAATAGCAAAGCCGCACGTGATCGCTTGCAGGGCAAAGACTTGTTACTCGAGGGTCACGGCAATATGTCCACAATGCAGTTTCTTGCCCAGAGCGTAAACGGTTGCTACAGTCACTGCGAATACAACTCGCATATACAGCTCGTCACTGGTGGGGACTGCTGCGGAGCGGTCATAGACGAGCAAGACGCCCACAGGGGGTTACCCGTTGACGACCGGTTACTTCACTACTGACCAGCACGACGCCCTCAGAGCCGAGGTCAGGGCCTTCGCCGAGCGCGAGGTCCGCCCGCGCGTCCCCGAAATGGAGACCCAGAGAACCGTCCACCACGAGCTGTCCCGCCTCATCGCCGCCCAGCGCTGGCTCGGAGTCACCATCCCCCGCGAATACGGCGGCATGGGCATGGGCCACTTGGCGAAAACCATCATCATCGAAGAACTCGCCCGGGTCTCCGGCGCCATGGGCGCGATGGTCCAAGCCTCCCAGCTCGGCGTCGCCAAGATCATCCACTTCGGATCCGACGCACAGAAGAAGACCTGGCTGCCCAAGATCGCCGACGGCGACTGTCTCCCGACGATCGCCGTCACCGAATCCGCCTCCGGCGGCCACGTGCTCGGCATGCGCGCCAGGGCCGTCCGCGACGGCGACGACTACATCCTCAACGGCCACAAGGTCTTCGTCGGAAACAGCCACGTCGGCGACCTCCACGGCGTGGTCGTGCGGACGGGGCTGGGCCCGAAGGGCCTCACCGCGTTCCTCGTCGAGGCGGACCGGCCCGGGTTCGCGCTGGCGCCGCAGCAGTCCACGATGGGCCTGCACGGCTTCAGCTTCGGCGAGCTGCTGTTCGAGAACTGCCGCATCCCCGCTGCCAACCGGCTCGGCAGCGAAGGTGACGGCCTCGCCGTCGCGTACTCCTCTTCGGCGCTCTACGGCCGCGCGAACCTGACGGCCGTGTCGCTCGGCATCCACCAGGCGATCCTCGACGAGACCGTCGCGTACGCGTCGCGGCGGGAGCTCTACGGCAAGCCCATCGCGGAGCTCGACAACGTCAAGCAGAAGATCGGGCAGATCACCTCCCGGCTCATGACGGCCAGGATCACCGCGTACCACGCGGCGTACCTGCTCGACCAGGGCCTGCCCTGCGACATCGAGTTGATGAACGCCAAGCTCGTCAACGTGGAATCCTCTTTGGACTCCGCCCGGGAGTCGATGGAGATCCACGCGGCCATCGGGCTCACCACCGAGCGGCCCATCGAGCGGTTCCTGCGGGACGCGTACCACATCTACGCTCCCGCAGGCACCTCCGACGTGCAGCGGGTGCGCCTCGCCGAGGCGGCGATGGGACGGACCAAGGGCCAGTGGTCCGAGCGCATCGTCCGCGGCGAGGCGGTCCAGGTGCACTAGCGCGCTCGATGTCCGGAGGATCGGCCGGAGACTCGAGCGCGTCACTGAAGAGAAGACGGTGAGGAGGCGGCGTCAGCGGCCTCCTCATTCGTCTACCCCTGCAGCGGGTGGTGCGGGTCGGCGGCGCTGCGCTCGCGGATCCGTTCCATGACCTTCTCGGCCATGCCCTTGATGATGTCGAGGCCCGGCCGGCCCCAGTCGTGCGTCTCCGTGTCGACCACGCACACCGTCCCCAAGGTGTTCCCGTCGTCGTCGATCAGCGGCGCGCCCAGGTAGGAGCGGATCCCGATCTTGTCGACCACGGGGTTCCCCGCGAACCGCGGGTAGTCGCACACGTCTCCGAGCACGAGCGCCTTGCCGCGCACCACGACGTGCGGGCAGTAGCCGTGGTCGCGGTCCATCTCGCGGCCGACCTCGGGCGCCTCGGAAGCGCCCGAGAGCGCCTGGCTGGCCGCATCGGGGGCCGGCGCCGCGAGGCCCG
This sequence comes from Glycomyces lechevalierae, assembly GCF_027622945.1. Taxonomy (GTDB): domain Bacteria; phylum Actinomycetota; class Actinomycetes; order Mycobacteriales; family Micromonosporaceae; genus Glycomyces; species Glycomyces rutgersensis. Next base: position 141,522 of record NZ_JAPZVQ010000005.1, read on the forward strand.
CGAAGTACTGGTGGTCCGAGTCGATGAAGTTCACCATCGCGTAAGGCGCGCCGGTGAGCTCGGTCAACTCCTTGGCCAGCTCGTCGAACTCGGGGTCGGGCAGATTGCCGATCCCGAGATCGCGCAGGCGCTTGGCCCGCTCGGGGGCGCCCGGGTCCTCGGGCGTGATCGTGAGTCGGAACTCGTTCTCGGGACTGGACATGCTGGGCTCCTTCACCGGACGCTCGAAGCGGCGGCCGACATGAGGTGCTTGGTCAAGGTGACCAGCACCAACGTTGCGGAACGTGGATCGCGTGCGTCGCAGCAGACGATCGGGATATTCGGTTTGAGGTCCAATGCGGCCCGGACTTCCTCGGGCTCGTAGTGGAATCCGGTGTCGAACTCGTTCACCGCCACGATGAACTGCGTGCCGCGGCGCTCGAAGAAGTCCAGCGCCGGGAAGCAGTCCTCCAGGCGGCGGGTGTCCGCGAGCACCACCGCGCCGAAGGCCCCGTCCGACAGCTCGTTCCACATGAACCAGAAGCGGTCCTGGCCGGGCGTGCCGAACAGGTACAGGATGTGCTGCGGGTCCAGGGTGATCCGGCCGAAGTCGAGGGCCACGGTCGTGGTCACCTTGTCCCCCACGCCGGTGAGGTCGTCCGTGCCGATCGAGGCGGCGGTGATCGTCTCCTCCGTGCTCAGCGGCTCGATCTCCGAGACGGAGCCGACGAACGTGGTCTTCCCGACCCCGAACCCGCCGGCGACGAGCAGCTTGATCGGGGTGGGCATGCGGGATTGCTGTGCAGGCGAGTGGTCAGAGTCGCCGTTGTAGGCCATTGAGGAGTGCCTCCAATACGGTTTGGTCGGTGGTGTCGACGGCGGGATCCGGTGCTTGGGCGATGATCGCCCCGACGTCGACGAGGTCGGAGAGGAGGACCTTGATGACCATCGCGGGGAGTCGCAGGTGCGCCGAGACCTCCGCGACCGAGATCGGCTCCCGGCACAGGAGCAGCGCCTCGGCGTGCTCCGCCTCCAGTTGCGAGGGTCGCAGTTGCCCCGTCGAGCGGACCAGCGACAGCAGGTCGAGCTTCGCGGTCGGGGCGGTGCGGCCGTTCGAGACGGTATAGGGCCGCACGAGCGGCCCCGCGTCGTCGTCGAGCAGCGGGTGCTCGAAACTGGACATCAGCCGACCATTTCACCATTGGGGGCCGGGGACCTGCGCACGGGCGTCTCGAGATAGGGACGCACGCTCTTGACGAGAATGGACATCTCGTAGCCGAGTACGCCCGCGTCGGCGTCCCGGCCCGCTGCCACGGCCAGTACCGCGCCCTGGCCCGCGGTCGACACGAACAGGAGCGTGTCGTCGAGCTCCGCCACCACCTGGCGGACCCCGCCGGCCGAACCGAACTGCGTGCCCGCGCTGCGCGCCAGCGAGAACATGCCCGAGGCGATCGCCGAGAGCTGGTCCGCCTGGTCGACGCCCATGCCGTGGAACGCCTTCTTGATGCCGTCCGAGGACAGCAGGAGCGCGCTCCGCGTGTGCGGGACCTTCCTGACCAGCCCGGCCAGCAGCCAGCTCAGATCCGACTGCGCGCCTGCCTCATCGCCTGCCATTAGCTACTCCTCATTCCTGTACGGAGAAACGGAACCATCGGATGTGGGGATCTGCGGAGCGTCGTCCGCGCGCTGTCGGCCCTGCTGGAACGCGGCCATCAGACCCGGGTCGTGACCCGCGTCCGAACCGCGCGAACCGTGCGAGGGCATGTCACGCAACTGGGGGGCCAGGTGCGTCTGCTTGTTCCGCTTGGGCAGCTCGGGGCGGCCGTCGGGGCCTCCCGGGGCGTACCCGTACTCGGGATCGGCCTCCACCGCCTGCAGCTCGGCCGTCACCGGCAGCGCACCGGTGTCGACCCGCGAGCGCGCCGGGGTGTAGCCGTTCCCTTGGTTGTCCATGCGAGGCTGCGGCATCGCATTACCGTAATGTCCGGTGCCCGCACTCGGCAAGGGGCGCAACTGCACTGAAGGCAGGTGCGGCGAACCGGCGCCCGGCTGGCGCACCGGCATCGCCTGCGGCGCAGGGGCGGGCAGCTCGCGGGGCTCGGGCGCCTTCGGCGTGTCGTCGCCGAGCAGCACCTCGGGGATCACCAGGATCGCCTGCGTGCCGCCGAAGATGTTGGACTGCAGCTGCACCGTCAGCTCGTGGCGGTGCGCCAGCGAGGACACGACGTAGAGGCCGATGCGGCCGTCCGCCAGGAGCTCGTCTAGGTCGACCTGGTCGGGGGTCGCCAGCATCTTGTTGAACCGGTCGCGCTCATGGGCTTCCATGCCTAGGCCGCGGTCCTCGACCTCGACGGCCAGGCCGGTGCGGACCCGGGCGACCCGGATGAGCACCTGCGTGTTCGGCGCCGAGAACGTCGTCGCGTTCTCCACCAGCTCCGCCACCAGGTGGATGACGTCCGCGACCGCGTGGCCCTTGAGCGTGCCGTCGATGGGACGCACCAGCTTCACGCGGGCGTACTGCTCCACCTCGGCCACGGCGCTGCGGAGCGCTTCGTAGACGTTGACCGGTCGCGACCACTGCCGGTGCGAGGTCGCGCCGCCGAGGACCGCGAGGTTCTCGGCGTGGCGGCGGATGCGCGTCGCCAGGTGGTCGACCGAGAAGAGGCCCTTGAGGAGATCGGGGTCCTCGACCTGGTTCTCCAGTTCGTCGAGCTGCTCGATCTCCCGGTGCACCAACGATTGCAGGCGGCGGGCCAGGTTCACGAAGATGCCGACGCGCGAGTTCACGTTCACCGCGTCGATCGGACCCGAGGTCATCGTCACGGGGGCCTTCGCCGGAGGCGCCTGCCGCACAGGGCGATCGCCGCGCGCGGCGACGGCTTCGGCGGCCGCCCGGAGGTGCCGGGCCTCGCTCGCCAGGAGGCGCAGCGACTCGACCGACGAAGGGGCGCTGATGTTCGGGTTGGGCAGCGGCACCGACCAGCGCTGCTCCATCGGCAGGTCGCGCTGCAGATCGTCGAGGATCTGCCAGACCTTGTAGTGCGTCTCCACCGTCGAGCGGCGGACCGCGACGACCTGGCGGCTGAGCGCGGCGTCGGCGTCCGAGGCGGCGCTGGACGCCAGGTAGCCGACGAGCAGCACGATGGCCACGACGACGCCGAAGACGACGGGGTCCATCCATGCGGCGCGGTCGGCGGGCGCCTGCACGAGATAGACGGCGACGCCGGCGCCGAGCGCGACGGCGGCCGCCAACGGCAGTAGGGCGATACGCCGCAGACGGGCTTTCAGATCGGTCGGGACGCCGGACTCCTCGCCGGCGGCTACACCTTGGATCGAGGGCGGGGGCCCGGATGGAAACGTATGGGCTGTGGACCGGGGTGTTTCGGGCATCGCCATCCTCACGACACTGGCCTATCGGCTTCCGCGATACCGGGAAGTGACAAAGTCGTTGCAGCAGAAGGGAAAGCCATGTCCCCACCGGCTGTTTCGACAGAATGGTATCAGCGTTCAGTTCCCTGGATAGCATGGTGGCCCTGCGCAGTCAACCTGCCGATGCATAAGGACTGGCGCATGAAAACCCCTCTGCGGGGGTCCGAATAGGCTGGTCAGGAGGCGACCGGGCGGCGATCGTGAGCACTCGCCTACGGGCGGTGAATCTTCACTCGTTCGGGAGGTGTTGACCGGAATGCGAGGAACACCACTTGCGGACCGGACGGCCCCCCTCCGTCCGACCTCGTTGCGCCGCAACTTCGTTCACCACCCGCGTGCCCGAGACGGGATTTGAACCCGCAAGTCTCACGACGGCCGGTTTTAAGCCGACTGTGTCTACCAGATTCCACCACTCGGGCCCGTATGCTGCCACGCTAGCGGGAAACGGGCTCCTGTGGTCACCCCCGGTTGCGGCCTTGTGGCCCTTCACCTCTGAGAACAGCGAAGTGTCGGGATCACGACACTTCGGAGTCCTGTTCCCTTGCGCTTCAAGCGGCAGCGACGAAGGATGCCGCTTCTCCTGTCCCACTTCGGGTTCGGGTCGTCAGTACACAAGGTTCAGGCGGCGGCGACAAAGAGGCAGGTGGAGGGTCCTTGTCCCCCTTGGGCTTTAGGGTGTGCGGTGGTGCGGCGTGAATCTTTCTCACCTCTACTATGGACCTATATTCACTCTTTCAGGTGATGCCAATCCTTCGAACACCTGTCATCATTGACCTATAACGGCCACACCGATAATCGGATAACTCCCAAGGGGGGTGAGCAGGATGAATGGCACAGACAACAACTCTCGAGCGGCCGCCCTGCGCCCCCAGATCGATTCCCTCACCACTCAGCTCTGCGCAGTCGAGGCAAATCTCCTGCAAGCAGTCATCGCTTACACTTCCCAAGGCCTTCACAAAGAGTGCGACGGCTTCTCCGGCATTCGCGACTGGATCAAAGAGTCCTTCAGTCTCAACGAGGCCTGCGCCGGGCAGATCGCCTCCATTGCCCGCCTCTCCCCGAAGTTCAAGCACCTCACCGAAGCCGCCCTCTCGGGCGCCGCCCGCATCGACGCCATCGCCTACGCCATGCGCCGCATCGAGCGTGAAGGCCTGGCCGTCTATTCCCGGGTCCCCTACCCCACCCCGGTCGAGTCCCCCTATGGCGCCACCTGCCGGACTCCCGAAGAGCTGATCCGCGAGTACTGCGTCCACGCCACCCGCTCCGAACTCGCCGAGCACCTGGACCGCATCTGCGCCGAGCTCTTCGACCAGCAGGCGCTCCTCACCGAACTGAGCCAGCAGTCCCTGGCCTGGCTGGAAGTCAACCAGCGCCCCGATGGCATGTGGGACATCGAAGGCCTGCTCACCGACGACACCGGCAAGCTCCTCAGCAACGCCCTGCGGACCGCAGTCCCCCCGCCTCGCCAAGAGGACAAGGACGCCGACGGCCTGCTCCCCCGAGTCTCCGGCCGCAACGCAGAGGCCCTGCACCAGATGGTCGCCGCCTACGGCACTGCTCCCGACGCCCCGAAGCGGCACGGCCACACCGCGACCCTGAACCTCACCTGCGATGTCGAGACCCTTCGCGGCGACAAGACCGGGCGGCTCCCGAAGCTCGACGGCAAGACGATCTCGGTCTCCAAGGCCCGCCTCCTCGCCTGCGAGGCCGGGGTCATCCCCTCGGTCTTCGACTACAGCACTGGCGAAGCGATCGAACTGGGCCGTGCCAAGCGCCTCCCCAACGTGGCCCTGCGCCACAAGCTGGAGCTCGAGCAGCCCGAAGGCTGCGCCTGGTCCGGCTGCCGGGCCCCGATCTCCTGGACCGAGGCGCACCACATCGAACATTGGGCGAACGGCGGCGAAACGACCGCTGAGAACCTGATCCTCCTCTGCCGGTTCCACCACGGCAGGATCCACCTGGACACCTGGGAGATCACGAAGACCGCCCCCGGCAAGGCAGTCATCCGCCACCTCCGCACCGGCGCAACGGATGCCGAATGGGAGGCGGACCTCCCCAGCGGCCAGTCCGCCGAGGAGTTCTCCCCGAATCTGAAGCGCCAGTTGGACGACTACGCGACCTGGTTCGCCCAGAAGAACATGGAAGCGAGCATCGCCAGAACCCGAGAGCGGTTCAGGGAAAAGGATGCCGCAGAAGTCAAGGCCTGCACGGCAAATGAAGAACCACTGGTCCCCGCCCCTCAGGAAGACCCGGGCGATCCCCCGTTCTTAACCCGCCCTCAGCGGGCGACTGCTGAGGGGAGCGCAGGTCAAACCAAGCGCAGCCCGTTCCCCAAGAGGGACCGGGCCCCTCACCATGTCCAAGGCCCGGCTCTGGGCGAACCGCCCCCGCTCCGAACACGAAACCCCGCCCTTCCCACTACCCCTTTGTCGTTGCGGGCTTGAAGTTGAGGCCCGATCGGGCCGGATTCCGAAGAGCCGCCCTGCGTCGCTCCCACCTCGTTGTCGCCGCCAGGTTGAAGCTCGGCCCAACCGAACCCGAACCCCGAAGAACCAGCCGCCCCAACCCCCACCCCTCTGTCGCTGTCTGCCCGAACCAGCACCCACCCCAACACAAGCCCCGCAATCCACCCCGCCGCCCTCCCCACCTCCTCGTCGCTGCCCGCCTGAACGGCAACCCAACCAGTCCCGAAAGCCAAAGACGCGGCGCGAGTCCGGCCCATCCCGAACCCGCGCCGCGCCCCTGCTGCGCGACTACTCAGCCCCTGCCACCACCGGGCTGTTGTGGTAGGCCGCGACCATCCAACGCCCATCCCGCTTCTCGAAGACCCAGGTGGCGTTGACCTTGCGAGACTCCGGGGCCTCGGTCTCACCCGCGAAGAGGATGGCGGCTTCGCTGATGACGATCGCGCCGTCGGCCCCGACGAACCGGATGCCCAGCTGCCGGTTCCAGGTCGAGCTTCCCTGGAGCGGCCCCGCGAAGGCGGCGGCCATGCTCTGGCGAATGGCTTCGCGTCCGTCGCGCAGTGAGCCGGGCAGGATCGCGGTCGCGTCTTCGGTGTAGTCGGCGACCATCCCGTCGGCGTCGCCGGCGTCCCAGGCCTTGTAGGAATCGGTCAGCACTGCCTGGATCGCAGCCTCGTCCGCCGCGTGCGTGTTCGACATCGTTCTCTCCCTTTGAAGCGGCCCGCCCTGGTCGGCGGGCTCAGGGATACATACCGGCGAGCAAGTGGAAACTCATCGCGTCGCGGTCAAGAAATTCCAGACGGACCTTCAAGCCGAGCCGCCAAGCCGAACGACTCGAAGACCGCAGCGTCCTGGAAGGCCGAGATCCGGCTGATGCCCTGGGCGGTAACGGTGAAGACCTGCACCAGATGCAGCCGATATCCGCCGCCGTCAGGCTGATACGTCGCAAACCCGGGCTGGCCGCCGTTCGCGGAGACCGCCCGGAAGCGCCAGTCGCTCCCCGCCCGGTCGAAGACCCAGCCCATGAACTGGCCGTAGTTGTCGCGCCCCGCGAACCAGTTGACCATCGGCGGCATCTCCAGGATCACGTCCTGGGTGAGCAGGCGCTTGAGACCCTCGATGTCGGCGACCTCGAACGCCTTCACATACCGGTCCACCCACGCCCGCTCCTCGGCCGTGGTCAGCTCGATCGTCTGCGCCTCAGCGCCTTCGACCGCCTTCATGCGGGCGCGCGCCCGCTGCAGGGAGCTGTTCACCGATGCGACGGTCGTGCCGAGAATCGAAGCGGTCTCGGCCGCCGAGAAGCCGAGCACTTCACGCAACACCAGGGCGCCGCGCTGGCGAGCCGACAGGTGCTGAAGGGCGGCGGAGAATGCGAGCCGCAGACTGCTCCGGTCGATCACGGTCCCGGCGGGATCGCGCAGCATCGCGTCCGGCAGCGGCTGGAGCCAGGTCGCGTGCTCGCGCTGCACCAGCGGCCCAAGCGGATCGGAGGCGGCGACGAACCCGGCGGGCATAGGCCGACGGCCGCGCACCTCCAGGGCCGTAAGGCAGACGTTCGTAGCGATCCGGTAAAGCCAGGTGCGCAGCGAAGCCCGGGCCCCGTCGTACTGCGATCGCGCACGCCAAGCCCGAAGGTAGGTGTCCTGGACCAGATCCTCGGCGTCATGGGCCGACCCGAGCATCCGGTAGCAGAACGCGATGAGCTCACCCCGAAACGGCTCGATCCTCCGATCGAAGTCGGCCTTCTCGTCCACATCACGCTCCAGATCCGCCACGAATAGGAACCGTACTCGCAGGGCCCGACAGACCGGTCCACGTGCAGTGCCAGACCCCCGCTATCGGCTATCCGACAAACGGGCGCAGAGGATTCGTCCACTTTGACACTGCCTCCGCTGCAAGATGAAGCGGCATTGTCGTCCTACAACGAGGTGGTCAAATGCGACGAATTCTGGCCAGTGCGGCCGCTGCTCTCGCAATCGGTGCGGCGTGGGCCGCTCCCGCTGCGGCGGGAACGGTCGAGTCCGAGGTGCCGATCCAGGCAGCCGGGGACACCGAGAGCGTGTACTGCAGTGCGGCGTTCAGTGTGGACACCGTGGTGCGCGAGTACCCGAGCGCGAGCGCGGGGCAGATCGGGCCGAAGATTCCGGCGGGGACCTGGGTCGACGGGACCTGGTGTTCCCCGTTCACGGACGGCGGGAAGCACACGACCTGCGGCTCCTGGTCGAAGGTGTGGATCGTCGTGAACTGGGCCGACACGTGGGGCTTCGCGCACGTCGGCTGCCTCCAGGGGTATTACGTCGACTGACCTGGTCGTTGAGGGCCGGGTCGTTGAAGGCCCGTCGTTCAATGCACAGCGGTCGTTAATGCACAGCGCTCGTCAAATGCACAGCCGTCGAAGGCCGGATCGCGGGAATCAGCCGCGGTCCGGCTTCGCTTTGTCCTTGGCGGCGTAGTAGACGGCCTCGCAGAGGTCGTCCACGTCGTCGTTGTCGCGCCAGTCGTCGAAGTCGGCGACGAACACCATCTTCGCCTCGAGCTGCCGGTCGCCCCTGAGGAGCTTGAGGACGCGCTTCCAGTCGGCGAGGTTCGGGTGGTCGTAGGCCCGGCAGGCGCCGGCCGGTTCGAGGAGGCGGATGGCCTGCTGGAGGGTGGAGGCGTCGACGTCGTAGGAGTCGGAGCCGCCGGAGTGGCCGAGGACCGCCGCCATGACCACCGCCGGGAGCGGATGGTCCCCGGTGTTCTTGTGGCCGAAGACGAGTTCGCCGGAGACGTCGTAGATCCCGAGGCCGTACGCGGCCGGGACCTTCCAGCCGGGGAGGTCGGCGGTGATGCGCTCGCGGGCGGCGGCGATCTTCTCGCGGGTCTCCCACCGGTCGCCGAGTTCGGCGAGCAGGGCGGTGACGGTGGCCTTGGCAGATGCGGTCATGGCCGAAGTCTCGCACTGGGAGGGCGGGGCGCGCGAACCGACAAGGGAGAAAGAGACGGAGCCAAGAAGAGACGGAGCCGCCCCGCTGCGTGAACAGCGGGGCGGCCCTGTGCGGTGTTCGCTAGACGAGCTGCTTCGGCTCCGCGTAGTGGCAGGCCGCGCGGGTCAGGCCCGCGTGGTCGGACCGCAGGAGCGGTTCGACGTCGATGCACTTGGCCTGCTCCGACTCCCCGAGCTCCTTGAACAGCGGGCAGCGGGTGCGGAAGCGGCAGCCCGAGGGCGGGTTGGACGGGCTGGGCACGTCGCCCTGGAGGACGATGCGCTCGCGGGTCCGCTCCTTGCGCGGGTCCGGCAGCGGGATCGCCGACATGAGGGCCTGCGTGTACGGGTGGGCGGGACCGGCGAAGAGCTGGTCCGTGGTGCCCTCCTCGACGATCTTGCCCAGGTACATGACCGCGACCTTGTCCGCGATGTGCCGCACCACCGAGAGGTCGTGCGAGACGAACAGGTACGACAGCCCCAGCTCGTCCTGCAGGTCCTCCAGCAGGTTGATGACGCCGGCCTGGATCGAGACGTCGAGAGCCGACACCGGCTCGTCGAGCATGAGCACGCGCGGCTGCAGGGCGAGCGCGCGGGCGATGCCGATGCGCTGGCGCTGACCGCCGGAGAACTCGTGCGGGTACCGGTTGCGGTGCTCGGGGTTCAGGCCGACGATCTCGATCAGGCTGTTGACCCGGTCGCGACCGCCGTTCTTGAACAGGTTGTGCACCCGCAGCGGCTCGGCGATGATCTCGAAGACCGTCATGCGCGGGTCCAGGGACGCCATCGGGTCCTGGAACACGAGCTGCAGGTCCCGCCGGATGGGCCGCATCTGGTTGCGCGAGAGCTTCGTCAGGTCGCGGCCCTCGTACAGGATCTCGCCCGAGGTCGGCGGGATGAGGTTCATCATCAGCCGCGCCGTCGTGGACTTGCCGCAGCCGGACTCGCCGACGAGCGCGAGGGTCTCGGTCTGGCCGATCTCGAGGCTCACACCCGAGACTGCGTGGACCGCGCCCACCTTGCGGCGGAGGATCCCCTTGGAGCGCACGGGGAACTCCTTGACCAGGTTGCGCCCGGCGATGACCGGGCTGGCCGCGGTCTGCGGAGTGTCGAGCATGGCGTTCACTTCTCGTCCTCCTCATTGCTCGCGGCGGCTTCGGCCTCGGCGGCCTCGACTTCCGCTTCGACGGACAGGTCGGTCGCCACGGGCGCGAACACGTCGTCGGGGGCCTTGCCCTCGAGCTGGTCCGAGAAGTGGCAGGCCGACACGTGGCTCGAGGCGTTGACCGGCAGCAGGTCGGGCTCGACTTCGGAGCAGATGTCCTGGTGCATGGGGCAGCGCGGCCGGAACGGGCAGCCCGGCGGCAGGTTGAGCATCGACGGCGGCGTGCCGTGGACGGGGGTGAGGCGGTGGCCCCGGTCCTCGTCCATGCGCGGCAGCGACCCGATCAGGCCGAGCGTGTAGGGCATGCGCGGCTCGTAGAAGATCTCGTCGACGGTGCCCTGCTCGACCGGCTTGCCCGCGTACATGACGAGGACGTCGTCGGTGTGCCCGGCGATGACCCCGAGGTCGTGGGTGATGAGGATGAGCGCGGCGTTGACCTCTTCGCGGGCCTTCTCGAGCGCCTCGAGGACCTGCGCCTGGACCGTCACGTCGAGGGCCGTGGTGGGCTCGTCGGCGATGATGACGTCCGGGTTGTTGGCCATGGCGATCGCGATGACGACGCGCTGGCGCATGCCGCCGGAGAGCTCGTGCGGGTAGGCGTCGACCCGCTGCTGCGGGTTCGGGATGCCGACCGAGTCGAGCAGGTCGATGCAGCGCTTGCGCGCCTCCGCCTTGTTCACGTCCGGGTAGTGGACGCGGATGGCCTCGGCGAGCTGGAAGCCGACCGTGTACACCGGGTTGAGGCTGGTGAGCGGGTCCTGGAAGATCATGGAGATCTTCTTGCCGCGGATGCGGGAGAGCTCGGCGTCGCCGAGGCCCAGGAGCTCTTCGCCTTCGAGCTTCGCGGAGCCGGTGATCTCGGCGGTCTTGGGCAGGAGGCCCATGATCGCCATGGAGGTCACGGACTTGCCGGAGCCGGACTCGCCGACGATGCCGAGGCTCTGGCCGCGGCGCAGCTCGTAGGAGACGCCGCGGACAGCGTGCACGAGCCCGTCGTCGGTCGGGAACGACACGTTGAGGTCGCTCACCTGGAGGACGGAGTCGCCCCTGGCGCCGGTGGCGCGCTGGGCACCCCCGTTGGTGCTGACTGAGATGTTCGACAACGCTATCGCCTCACCATCGTCTGTCGCGGGTCCATCGCGTCGCGCAGGCCGTCACCGATGAAGTTGATGGTGAGCGCGATGAGGATGATCATGAGACCCGGGATGTAGAACAGGTACCAGTGCTCGTTGAACGCCGACGCGCCCGCCGCCTCGATGAGGAGGCCCAGGGACGTGTCGGGGCTCTGGATGCCCAGACCGAGGAAGGACAGGGTCGTCTCCGACAGGATGGCGAAGGCGATCTGCAGCGTCACCGAGACGATGATGACGCTCATCGTGTTCGGAATCAGGTGCTTCACGATGATATGCCAGTCCGAGCCCCCCGCGGAGCGGGCGGCCTCGATGAACTCCTTCTCCCTCAGGGATAGCACCTCGGCGCGCACGGCGCGCGCGATCGAGGTCCATCCGAAGACGGCGAGGATGATGGCCATGTGGTACCAGCGGACGCTGGTGTCGATCGCGCCCGCGAGGGCACCGGTGATGACCAGGAACGGGATCACGAACATGATGTCGAGGAAGCGCATCATGAGGGAGTCGACCCAGCCGCGGTAGAAGCCGGCGACGGCGCCGTAGAGCGCGCCGAGCACGGTCGAGCCGATGGCGACGACGAGCGAGACGTTCAGCGACTGCTTGGTCGCCTGCATCATCGCGCCGAGCATGTCGCGCCCGGCCTTGTCGGTGCCGAAGGGGTGGTCCAGGCTCGGAGCGGCCCATGAGGGGATCTCCGAGTGGATCTTGTAGTCCCACTTCCACAGGAACGGGCCGATGTAGGCGAACAGCACCACGAGGATGAAGATCACCAGGCTGACGACGGCGGCGCGGTGGCGGAAGAAGCGGCGGCCGACCATCTCCCACTGGCCGCGCTCCTTGCTGCTGATGGCCTCGGCTTCGAGGCGGGGCGATGCGGTGTTACTCATAGCGGATCCTCGGGTCGAGCACGCCGTACAGGATGTCGGAGATCAGGACGCCGATCAGGACGACGACGCCCGAGATGAGCACGTAGGCCATGACGGCGAAGGTGTCGCCGGCGTTGATCGCGTCCAGGGAGTACACGCCCAGGCCGCGCCAGCCGAAGATGCTCTCGGTGACCATCGCGCCGCCCATGGCCCCGGAGAGGGCGAGGGGCGCGAAGGTCGCGACGGGGATGAGCGCGGTCCGCAGGGCGTGGCGGCGCATGACGGTGCGGTTGCGCACGCCCTTGGCGCGGGCGAGGCGCACGTAGTCGGAGTTCATGACCTCGAGCATCGAGGCGCGCTGGTACCGCGAGATCGCGGCGTACCCGCCGAGCATGAGCACCAGGGTGGGCACGATGAGGAAGGGCAGGGAGTCGATGAAGACCTCCCAGCCGTTGCCTCTGAAGCCGGTGGTGCCGGAGCCGTAGGTCTGGAAGACCGTGGAGCCGAGGATCTTGTTGAGCTGCACCGCGCCTTCCTTGAACAGCGAGCCGAGCCAGAAGATCGGCATGGCCAGGAACAGGAAGCCCAGGAACGTCAGGGTGTAGTCGGTGCGCGAATACTGCTTGACCGCGCTGACGACACCGGCGAGAATGGCGATGCCGATCGAGGCGATGGTCGCGAACAGCACCAGCCGCAGGGTGATCCAGAAGCGGGTGGAGATCTCGTAGCCGATGTCCATGGCGGAGCCCTCGATGGAGGGACCCCACTTGCCCTGGAGGAGGCCGATGTCGCCGTTGGTGTCACCGATGCCGGTGAGCCAGATCCAATAGCGCTCGGGGATGCCGCGGTCGTAGTACAGCGACGACTCAAGGGCGTCGATGGTCGACTGGGGTACCGGCTCGCCGGTGGACTGGGAGATCTCGAAGATCTTGTCCTGGACGGGGTCGTTGACGACGTCGACCAGGACGAAGCACAAGATAGTGGCGCCCAGCAGCACCGGGATCATCAGCAGGATGCGCCGGATTATGAATACAACCATAATGCCTCGTTAACGGTTTCTCTGGTGTGGACCGGTTCGCCTGCCGACCGGCCCGGCCGCGTCGTGACGCGGCTTCTCCTACGGCTCACTGGCGCCCCATTGCTGCGTTCGTGAGCCCCTGGCACTTGTTCTTGCAAATGCACTGCCAAAAATCACTGCCCCGTTTCGGATCACTCAGCAGCGACCCCCCACTCGGCGATGTTGTAGGCGGCGCGTTGCTGCGACGCCCAATTGTCGCGGACGTTCACCAACCTATCGGAGACCATCACCACGACCGGTGTGTCCACGATAGGCAGTGAATAGGCGTCCTGGACGACCTGCTGGACCGCGACGTTGGCGCGGACGGCGGCCTCGTCGAGGTCGAGGGTGCCGTTGACCTCGGCGATGAGCGCGTCGAGGGCCGGGTCGGAGAGCCCGCCGAAGTTCGAGCCGGAACCGGTCTCCCAGTACTGGGACGCGGCGGCGACGAACGTGGGCTCGGAGCTCCAGCCGAAGTCGATCATGTCGAACTCGCCCTCGCCGAGGACCGAGCCCAGATCGGCGTCGGGAATGGACTTGAGCTCGACGTCGATGCCGAGGTCGGCGAGGTTGGACTGCACGAGCTCGCCGGTGATCCGGCGGTTCTCCTTGGACTCGGAGTAGCGGAAGTCGAGTTCGACCGGGTCGCCGTCCGGGGTGTGGAGCACGCCGTCCTCGAGCTTGTAGCCGGCTTCGTCGAGCATGTCGTACGCGAGCTCGATGTCGCCGGTGCCCTGGCCGGTGGCCGAGAGGTAGTCCGTGTAGTACTCGGAGCCGTTGCGGAAGAGGTGGTTGCCCTTGCGCTCGATGTCGGACTGCACGTACGCGTACGTGCGGCCGATGATGTTCTCCACGTCGATCGCGGTGAACACGGCCTGGCGCAGCACCGGGTCCGAGAGGAACTCGCTCTGCGTGTTCAGGTCGATGTGCTCCCATGAGGGCCCGCCCGCGACCTGGTACTCGAGGCCCGCGGCGCCCTGGAGCTGCGTGACGGTCTCGGCGTTGACCGAGAACGGCGAGGCGCCGTCGATCTCGCCGTTGCGCAGCGCGGTGGTGATGTTGTCGAGGCCCTCGATGACGCGGAAGGTGACCTTGTCGAGGGTCACCTCGGTCTCCCCGGCCCAGTCCTCGTTGGGCACGTAGATGACGTGCTCGCCGACCTTCGCGTCCTCGATCTTGAACGGCCCGGTGGACCAGGTGGGCACCGTCTTCGAGAAGTAGTCCTCGGCGGCGGCCATGTCCTTCGGGTCGTTCTGCCAGTCGAAGCCCTGCTCCTCGGCCACGTGGGCGGGCTCGGAGAGCACTTCCTCGTACTGCCACTCCGCGGAGTGGTAGGACTCCTTGTAGGTCACGGTGACCTTGGAGCCGTCCCCGGTGATGGACTCGACCTGGGAGCCGCGGGTGATGTTCGCGGGGTCGCAGCCCTCGCACAGCGACGCGTCGCCGGAGGTCGCGTACCAGTGGTAGATGAAGTCGTCGACGCTGATGTCGGTGCCGTCGCCCCAGTTCGCGCCCGCCTGGAGGGTGTACTCGACGGTGACGGGGTCTTCCTTGACGAGCGTCGGCGCGGAGGCGAAGACGCCTTCGTTGACGATGTACTCGCCTTCGGGGTTGAACTGGCCGGTGGCCGGCCACATGCCGACGAGCGCCACGGCCGCGTACGCGTTGTTGCCTTCAGAGGTGTTCTGGTTCCAGGAGGCCCACGAACTGTCGAGGGCCCAGGTGATCTCGCCGCCGTCGGCCCGCGCGCCCGAGTTGCAGCCGGCGGGGTCGTCGATGCACGCGTCGAGGCTCGACGCGGTCGTGTCGTCGCCTCGGCCGCAAGCCGTCAGCGCCAGGGCGGAGCAGGCGAGGGCGGCGACGGCAGCAATGTGGTGTCGCTTCATGGTTCCTCTCGAAGGTTTGCGCCACCGACCGGTCCGGCGGGAGGCACCGCGGTGGGTTCGGTGGATCCGGGCCGAGCCGCCGGGCCGCGCTGTCGGAACGGCGCTCGCGGGCGCAGTTCCCATGGCGCGGCCGGGGCGGCGGTCTGGTGACGCGAGGTACAGCCTTCCACGGGAATCCCGGGTTTCGGACGACCGAACACGAGATGAGTTTCGTTCGTTATGTTCCCGTGACGTTCATTCCGTGAATGAAGGCGATAAGTGGAAAATTCACCGTCTGCCTGCACTAACTCAGGTCCCACCGGTGTCGACGGCCGTTCACACGGGAGCGACACCGCCGAAACCTGGGCCCTGAAAAGCAGGGAAGCGGCGAGGCCTCGGAAGGCCTCGCCGCTCGAACCGGTGGAGCCTACAGGGACTTCCACTCGGCGCAGTTGAAGATCGGGCCGCCCTGGCTGTTGCCGTTGCCCTTGACGCCTTCGATGAGGTTCTTGTTCCACAGGATGCCCTGCGGCTCGTCGAACAGCGGGAGGGTCAGCGCCAGCGGCACGACGATCGCCTCGACGTCGTTGGCGAACTGGGCCGCCTCGGCGACGTCGGTGGTCGACTTGATCTTCGCGATGGCCTCGTCGACCTCCGGGAAGGAGTAGTTGCCGTAGTTGACGCCGGTCTCGAAGTACTGGTTCGGCGCCGCCACGAAGGTCGGGCTGCCGGACCAGCCGAAGATGACCAGGTCGAACTGGCCCTCGGAGAGCACGGTGCCGAGCTCGCCGTCGGGGATGGCCTGGAGCTCGACGGTGATGCCGATCAGGGCGAGCTGCGCCTGCGCGAGCTCGGCGATGGTCGTGCGGGTCGCGTCGCCGTCGCCGTAGCGGAAGACCAGGTTCGGCACCGCGGCGCCGTCCTTGGTCAGCGCCTGGCCCTCGGCCGCACCGGTGTAGCCGGCCTCGGTGAGGATCGCGGCGGCCGCGGCGGTGTCGCCCGAGCCCTGCTTGGTCGGGGTGAGGAGGTCGGTGAAGTACTCGCTCTTCTGCCCGAAGAAGTGGTTGAGGCGCTGGGAGACCTCGGTGTCCGGGTAGACGCGCGAGATGGCGTCGGCGACGTTGATGGCGGTGAAGATCGCCTGGCGCAGCGCCACATCCTTCAGCGGCTCGGAGTTCAGGTTGGTGTCGATGTGGAGCCAGACGCCGCCCTCGTAGATCTCCTGGGCGAGGGCCTGGTCCTCAGCGGCCTTGTCGAACTCCTCCTGGGAGAACTCGCTCGGCCACGCGCCGGCGATGGTGCCCTGGCGCAGCTCGGTGACGACCGCCTCGGTGCCCTCGACGACCGTCATCGTGAGCTTCTTGACGGTCGGCTTGACCGAGCCGTTCCACTTGTCGTTGAGCTCGTACTTGATGTACTCGCCCATCTTGAAGTCGACGGGCTTGTACGGGCCGCAGACGACGTCGCTGAGGTTCTTCTCGAACCACTCGATGGCCTGGCCCATGACGGCCGGGTCGGTCTGCCAGGTCGCGAAGCCCTCGGCCTCGGCGACGTGCGAGGGCAGGTAGATGGTGGGGCTGTACAGCCACTCGGGGTCGAGGTAACCGTCCTTGAAGGTCACCACGAAGCCGGCGTCGGACGCCTCGATCGAGGCGATGTTGGGGCCGTAGCTGGTCGAGGCCGGGAGCGCCTTGGTCTGGTCGGCGTGCTCCTCGAGGCCGGAGATGCTGTACCACTGGAAGATGAAGTCCTCCACGCGGATCGGGTTGCCGTCCGACCACTGCGCGTTCTCCTGGACGGTGTATTCGACCTTGAGGGGGGCGTCGCTGACGATCTTCGCGTCGGCGAACACGGCGTCGTTCAGGTGGAACTCGCCGTTCTCGTCCCAGTCGCCCGAGGTGTTGCCGTCGAGGCCGTAGCGCATCGGGTACATCGCCTGGTGGCCGTACGAGTTGTTGCCCGCCTGGGTGTTCTCGTTCCACGACTCCCACGCCGAGGGGATCGCCCAGGTGAGCTCGGTGGCGCCGGAGCCGCCGTTGCCTTCGTTGCCGCCGCACGCGGCGAGGGTGAAGGCGGCCGTTCCGCCGATGGTCAGGCCGCCGAGAGCTCTACGGGTCAGAGCCATGAGTGTTCTCCTCCAGGTGTCGATGCCGAGGGGCCTTCGCGAAGGCGCCGATGCCTCGCGTCCGTGTGAGCGGGGTGGGGAAGGCGTCAGGTGCCCTCGGCGGTGTTGTGACAAACACTTGCACAGACGTGAGGGGATTGACATGGCCGAGGCACCAACTGGAGTTTATTCGTGATGTATTCGTGACTTTGCGCCTCGAAAGCAGTGCCCAGCATGGACCGTGGGGCCGATATGGCATCGGCCCCACGGGGGAATTCAGTGAATTATCTGGACGGATGGTATCGAAACCGTAGCGGCTCCATTCGGTCTCGGCATGAGGCGGCTAGCCCTCTTCGCCGGCCGTCCACTCCACGAGGTTGTACTCCGGGCCGAGCTGCGCCATGCCGTTCGCCTGGAGGTTGCCGACCATCGTGGTGTTGTACGCGTACGACAGCGGGCTGTCGTAGATCGGCAGGGTGTAGGCCGCGTCGACGACCGCCTTCGAGATCTGGTTGGCGAACTCGGCCGCCTCGTCGAGCTCCAGGGTGCTGTTCACCTGGTCGATGAGCGCGTCCACGGCCGGGTCGTTGAACTTGCCGTAGTTCGAGGACGAGTCGGAGCCGAAGAACTGCTGCGGCGAGCCGGTGAAGGCCGGGTTGCCCACCCAGCTGAAGATGCAGGTGTCCCACTCGCCGGCCTCGATCTTCGAGAACAGGTCGTCGCCGACGACGCCGTTGAGCGTGATGTCCCAGCCGATCTCGGCCGCGTACGCCTGGAGCAGCGAGGCGGTGTCCTTGCGCACGACGTTGTCGGCGGAGAACAGGAAGTCCGTCGTCACGACGTCGCCGTCGGGGCTGACGAGCTTGCCGTCGCCGTTCCAGGTGTAGTTCGCGGCCGTGAGGAGCGCCTTGGCGGCGTCGGCGTCGCCGGAGCCGTACCCGGCGTCGGTGGTGTAGTCCGCGTAGTACGGGCTCGACTCCGAGAAGAAGTGGTTGCCCTTCCACGGGACCTCGATGCCCGGGAACATCTTCGAGGTGATGTCCTTGATGTTCACGAGCGTGAAGAACGCCTTGCGCAGGGCGATGTCCTTGAAGAAGGCCGAGTTCATGTTGATGTCCACGTGCGACCAGGTCGCACCGGAGTAGACCTCGTACTTCATCTTCGGGTCGTCGTCGAGCTGCGCGAGGATCTCGACGTCGAAGTCGCTGGGGCGCGAGCCCGCGACGGTGCCCTGGCGCATCTCGGTGACGATCGCCTCGAGGCCGTCGACCATCTGCATGGTGAGCTTCTTGAAGACCGGCTTCTTGTCGCCCTGGTAGTGCTCGTTGGGCTCGTAGATGACGAACTCGCCGAGCTTGGAGTCGACCGGCTTGTACGGGCCGAGGCCCACCGGGCACAGGTCGTTGTTGAAGAACAGGATGGCGTCGCCCATCTGCTCCGCGTCGGTCGCCCAGTCCGGGAAGCCGTTCGCCTCCGCGACGTGGCTGGGGAGGTAGACGCCGCCGGAGAAGGCCCACTCGGCGGTGCTGTACCCGGCCTTGTAGGTGGTGACGATCGAGCCGTCCTCCTCCTGGGTGATCGACTCGACGTTCGAGCCCCAGTCGGTGCTGGTCGGGGTGGCCTTCTCCTGGTTCGCGTGCTCGGGCAGGCCCGACATCGCGTGCCACAGGAAGATGAAGTCCTCCAGGCGGACCGGCTTGCCGTCCGACCACTTGACGCCCTCCTTGAGGAGGACCTTCACGGCCAGCGGCTCCTCGGAGACCAGCTCCGGCGGGCCCGAGAACAGGTTGGTGTCGTAGAAGACGTTGCCCTCGGGGTCGAAGTCGTAGCCGGCGTTGGTGCCGCCGCCGCCGACCGGGTTCATCGGGGCGGTGGCCTCGTTGCAGGAGCTGGTGTTGCCGAGCGCGGTGGTCTGGTTCCAGGCCTCCCACGGCCAGGAGACCGCCCACACGAGCTCGTCGTTCTGGGCGCCGCCGCCGTCTTCGTTGCCGCCGCAGGCCGCCAGCATGAGGGCGGAGGAACCGCCGATCGTGAGGCCGCCGAGTGCTCTACGTGTCAGAGCCATTGCTGTGTCTCCTCCATAGGGTGTTCCGGCCGAGGGGTTCGCCCGATGCGCCGCGGGGGGCTTCGTCGCCGTCACGGGGGTCGCGGAGGGGCCAGGCGGCCGCTCGGCAGTGCTGGGAGCCACAGTGCCATGCATGGGGGGTGAAGGGAACGCATCGGTACGAAGTTGCCGGATCATTGTTACCGGACCGATACGCGGAGGGGACGGCCCGAAACGGGCCGTCCCCTCGCGAATGCCGCCGGACTACGCGGGCTTCCACTCCTGGATGTTCCACATGGGACCGGCCTGGCTGTTGCCGTTGGCGACGATCCCGTCGAGCGCGCCGTTCAGGTAGACCACGGACTGCGGCTCGTCGAAGATCGGCAGCGTGAACGCCTGCGGCACCACCATCGCGCCGACGTCGTTCGCGAAGCCCGCGGCCTCGCCGATGTCGGTCGTGGAGCGCACCTTGGCGATCGCCTCGTCGAGGCCGTCGAGCCGGTACTTGCCGAAGTTCGAGGACGAGTCGGACCCGAAGTACTGCGCGGGCGCGGTCGTGAACGCGGGCGTGCCGGACCAGCCGTAGATCACGAGGTCGAAGTCGCCCTCGGAGAGCACGGTGCCGAGCTCGCCGTCCGGGATGGCGTCGAGCGAGACGTCGATGCCGATCTCGGCCAGATAGGACTGCACGAGTTCACCGGCGAGCGTGCGGGTCGCGTCCCCTTCGCCGTAGCGGAAGTTGAACTTGACGGGCTTGCCGTCGGGCGTCATCAGCGTGTCGCCGGTGGTGTACCCGGCACCCTTGAGCAGTTGGTTGGCCGCGTCCGCGGCGCCTGAGCCCTGCACCGGCTTGGAGGCCGCCAGCAGGTCCTCGAAGTACTGGGACTCCTTGTTGAAGAAGTGGTTGGTGCGCGGCGTGACATCGGTGTCCGGGTAGGCCTTGGCGATGATGTCCGCGTTGTCGATCGCGGCGAAGACCGCTTGGCGCAGCACCCGGTCGGACAGGAACTCGTTGTTCGTGTTCGTGTCGATGTGGAGCCAGATCGAGCCGTCGTAGACCTCGGTGGTGACGGCGTCGTCGTCGGCGACCTTGTCGAGCTCCTCCTGGCTGAACTCGGAGGGCCAGGAGCCGTCGATGGAGCCCTGGCGCAGTTCGGTGATGATCGCCTCGGTGCCTTCGACGACCTTCATCTGGAGCTTCTCGAGGGCGGGCTTGGTGGAGCCCTGGTAGTTCTCGTTGGGCTCGAAGGTGACGTAATCGCCGGCGACGGCGTCGACCGGCTTGTAGGGCCCGGTGGCCCAGGTGGGCGGGTTCTGGGTGAACCAGGTGGCGCTGCCGCCCATCTGGGCCGGGTCGGTCTCCCAGTTCGGGAAGCCGTTGTCCGCGGCGATGTGGGCCGGGTACATCGGCGTCTGGAAGAACTGCCATTCGGGGTCGAGGTAGCCGTCCACATAAGTCATGGTGACGACGTCGCCCTCCTGGGTGATCGAGGCGACGTTGGCGCCCCAGTCGGTGGAGGCGGGCAGGCACTGGGTCTGGTCGCAGTGCTCGGCCTTGCCCGACATCTGGTGCCAGACGTAGACGAAGTCGTCGACGCCGAAGGGCTCGCCGTCGGACCACTGGGCGTTCTCGTTGAGCGTGTAGGCCACGGTCATCGGCGATTCGCCCGTGAGCTCGGGGGCCTTGGCGAGGAGCGCGTCGTTGTAGACCCACTCGGCGTCCTGGTTGAAGTCGCCGAGCGCAGTGGTGCCCGGGTACAGGGCCTGGTGCAGGTAGGACGTGTTGCCGTCGGCCGTGTTCTCGTTCCACGACTCCCAGCCCGAGCTGATCGCCCAGGTGACGTCGGTGTCCCCGCCGCCCGAATCGCTCCCGCCGCCGCAGGCGGCGAGCGCCCCGGCGGCCAGCAGCGCCGTTCCGGCGAGGGCCCAGGTCCTCGCTGTTGCAGGTCGCATATGACCACTCCCCCGTGTCCGATTCCACTGTGGGGCCCGAGGGCCCGGGATCATCGTTACACCTGGAAGGGCCGGTTTCGGGAAGTTCGGGACAAACGGCGGGGCGTCACTCCTCCATCTCGGCGGGGAGCGGTCGGGAGTGGACGACGGTGAGGCGGGAGACGGCGCGGGTGAGGGCGACGTAGAGGTGGCGCAGGCCGACGCCGTCGATGGTGGCGCCTCCGGTCGCGGGGGCCGCGACGATCTCGGCGGGCTCCACGACGACGACGTGGTCGTACTCGAGGCCCTTGGCGAGGCTGGCGGCGACGACTTCGACGCGTCCGGTGCCGTCGAGCAGGGTCTTGAGTTCGGCGGCGAGGTCGTCGGCGGCGATGACGCCGACGAGGCCTTCCTCCGCCAGCGCCTTGGTGACGGCCTCCCGCACGCCCGCTTGGAGGTCGGCGGTCTCGATCCGGTCGCAGGAGCCGTCGGAGCGGATGGATCGCGCGGGCGCGACGTCGACGCCGAGGTGCGGGAGGACCCGGTTGGCGAGGGCGATGATGACGGCCGGGACGCGGAAGCCGGTGGTGAGCTCGGTGTGCTCGACCTGCTCTTTGCCGAGGTGGCGCATCTGGTCGGTCCAGGAGGCGGCGGCCCAGGGGGTGGTGCCCTGCGCGAGGTCGCCGAGGACGGTCACGGAGCCTTTGCCGGAGCGGCGGGCGATCACGCGGCACTGCATCGGGGAGAGGTCCTGGGCTTCGTCGATCACGATGTGGCCGAAGGACTCCGAGGGTTCGCGGAGCTTCATGTGCGACTCGATCTCGTCGGCGATGAGGAGGTCCCCGGCGGTCGGCTTGGCGGGCTTCCCGGCGAGCAGCGCGGCCTCTTCTTCGGTGAGGATGCCCCGGGTGGCGTCGGCGCGGAAGGCCGCGTCGGTGAGGAGCTTCTTCATGACGGTCTTGGTGTTGAGCTTGGGCCAGACCGCGTCGAGGAAGGCCCGCACGGACTCGGTGCGCTTGAGCTTGGTGGCCCATTTGTTGTCCGGGGAGTGGCCGGAGCGGATCTCGGCTTGGCGGCGGGCGCCCTGCACGATGGCGTCCTCGACGGCTTTGCGTCCGGCGGTGTAGGTGCGGGTGTGCTTGCGGGCGTTCGTGATCGCCTCGTCGAGGTACCTGAGGCCGAGACGCCAGCGCCAGCCGCCGTCGGTGATGAGGAGGCCTTCGTCGGGGGTGATACCGCCGTCGACGGCGGTGCCGACGTGGCCCCAGACGGCGCGTTCGCAGACGAGGGCCATGCGGGCGTCGTGTTTGACGAGGGCGGCCGCGTGGGTGTCGGCGGCGAGGGCGGTGTGGGCGCCGGTGAGCTGCTGGACGGTGACCTGCCAGACGGAGGATTCGCCGAGGGTGGGGAGGACGCCCGAGATGTAGGAGAGGAAGCCTTCGTTGGGGCCGACGACGAGGACGCCGGCCTTGTCGAGCTTCTCGGTGTAGTTGTAGAGGAGCCAGGCGGCGCGGTGGAGGCCGACGGCGGTCTTGCCGGTGCCGGGGGCGCCTTGGACGCAGAGGTTGACGGCGGCTTCGCGGCGGATGAGCTCGTCCTGCTCGGGCTGGATGGTGGCGACGATGTCGCGCATCGGTCCGGTGCGGGGGCGTTCGATCTCTTCGGTGAGGATGTCGGAGGCGACCTCTTCGCCGAGGAGGAGGTTCTCGTCTTCGAAGCCGGTGATGCGGGCGCCTTGGAAGCCGAAGCGGCGGCGTTTGGCGACGTCGCGGCGGTCGTGGGCGGAGGCGCGGTAGTACTGCTCGGAGAGCGGGGCGCGCCAGTCGAGGACGATGGGGTCGTTGTGCTCGTCGCGGATGTGGCGGCGGCCGATGTGGAAGTCCTCGCCGTCGTCCATCCAGATGCGGCCGAAGAAGAGGGCGATGTCGCGGTCGGCGAGGTCGGCGAGGCGGGGGACGGTGTAGTTGGCCATGGCCCAGCCGAAGAGGTGGTCGGACCGGACGTCGCCGAGGCCGAGGTTCTTGGTGGACTCGTCGAAGTCGCCGGAGTAGATGTTGTGGATGCCCTCGGTGAGGTCGCGCATGGCGGCCATCTGGGCGCGGGCGTGCTCGTGGTGCTGGAGTTCGGCTTGGAGCTCGGTTTCGGACACAGCTTGTCTCCCGGTGGATTTGTACAGGATTGAAGCAGACGAGCCGTCGAGCTTACTGAACCTTGACCTGCGGGAGCAATCGATTTACCGGGCGGCGAGGGGTTTGACGTCCACGAGGCGGCCGTCGTCGCGGTGGAGGACCCAGCCGGTGCCGGGCGGGGCGGTGTCGGGGGTGTCGAGGGGGAGGGTGAGGTCGTGGCCGGCGAGGTCGTGGCCGTCGCGGGCGGCGACGGCGACGAGGAGCGCGGCGAGGACGATGCCTTCGGCGCAGACGACGGTGGTGCGGCGGGGGTCGGGGAGGGCGCGGATCGCCTTGGCGGCCAGCCAGACCGCGGTGTGGGCCGGGCCGGGCAGTTCGGGGGCGTGGGCGCTCAGGTCGTCGGCGACGGTGACGCGGAGGTCGAGGCGGCTGGCGAGGGGCGCGAGGGTGTCGGCGCAGGCGCGGGCGGGGCCGCTGAGGAGGTTGGTGGGGTTGTAGAGCTGCAGGAAGTCGGCGAGCGCCCAGGCGCGGCGGGACTGCTCGTCGGTGAGGGGCGCCGGTGCGGTCGCGGGGAGGGCGACGTGCCGCAGGAGGATGAGCGCTGAGAGCATCAGCGGCCCCCGTTCGCGCGGAGGCGGGACGAGGGCCGGGGCACGGCAACCGGGAGACGCATATTGAAGATGCTTCATCCTTGAGTGAACTGTGGATGAAGCCGAAGGTGAACCGGGGGTGAACAGTCCGCGGCGGAGCCGTCGCCCTCGGCGAAGCTCGCGACCTGTGAGCTGTCTACGGCTGGTAGCGGAGGTCCTCGTACTCCTCGTGGCGCTGCATCCACCGGTCGACGAACGGGCAGGTCGGGTACGCCTTCGCGCCCTTCTCCCGCAGGTCGTCGAGGGCGTGGCGCACGAGCCGGTCGCCCCAGCCCTGGCCGCGCAGCGAGCGGTCCACTTCGGTGTGGGGCAGCACGACGAAGTCCTCGCGGGTGAGGTACTCCAGGTAGCCGAGCACGCCTCCGGCGTCGTCGCGCAGCTCGTACCGGTTCTCGTCGACATTCTCGACCACAGAAAGATCCGCCATGCGGCCAACCCTATCCAGGTAAGCCCCTGATCAGCGAATGAGTGCGTGCTCGCACACGTCCGGGAATAGCGAGGGAGACGAGGGCGGCGGCGGCGCAGATGCAGGCTGCGGCGGTGAAGACTTCGGCGTATTGGTTGGCGAGGGCGGCGTTGAGGGCTTTGAGGTAGTCCGCTTGGAGCGCAAGGTATTCGGCTTCGGAGATGCCGAACGGGAGGGGCGTGTCGAGGTCGGCGGTGGCCTGCTGGAAGCGGTGGAGGCTCCAGGAGGTGAGGGCGGCGACGCCGATGAGCATGCCCATCATGCGGGCGACGACGACGGCGGCGGAGGCGGTGCCGTGGCTGTCCTCGGGGGTGGTGCGGAGGGCGGCGGAGGAGAGCGGGGCGATGGTGGCGCCGAGGGCGGCTCCGGCGAGGGCGAGGCCGGGTTCGATGTCGGGGACGGTGCGGGCGATCCAGAAGTAGGCGGCGGCCGCGGCGGCGAAGCCGATCGCGGCCGGGAGGCGTTCGCCGTAGCGGGAGGCGATGAAGCCGCCGAGGAGCGCGCCGGCCGGGAGGCCGGCGAGGAACCACAGGAGGAGGAGTGCGCCTCCCGTGGCGTCGAGGCCGCGGAGGGTCTGGGCGAGGAGCTGCACGTCGACGAGGGTGACCATGAGGGCCGCGCCGGCGGCGAGGCTCGCGGCGAGTCCGGCGGCGAAGGGCCGCCAGGCGACCCCGGCGGGGTCGAGGAGGCGGGTGGCCGAGTACCGCTGCTGGAGGCCGAAGACGACGAGGACCACGGCTCCGGCGATGACCGTGGGCAGCCCCCAGGAGGGCAGGACGGCGGCCGCGGAGTCGGGGTTGTAGAGCCCGACTGTGAAGAGTCCCAGGGCGAGCGCGAGGAGCAGTCCGCCGAGGAAGTCGATGCGGCCCGCGTCGCGCCGCGCCTCCGTCTTCGGCAGGGCGAACTGGATCGCCAGCGCCGCGAGGAGCGCGAGCGGCACGTTGATCCAGAAGATGCCGCGCCATCCGACGAGGGCGGCGACGGCGGCGCCGAAGAGGGGGCCGAGGACGGCGCCGAGTTCCTGTGCGGCGCCGACCCATCCGAGGACGGCGGGGCGGCGGCGGGCGGTGAAGAGGTCGGCGGCGAGGGCCATGGTGACGGGCAGGAGGGCGCCGCCGGCGAGGCCTTGGAGGGTGCGTCCGGCGGCGAGGGGCCACAGGTCGGTGGCGAGCGCGCTGATGACGGAGCCGATGGCGAAGGCGGCGAGGCAGGCGTGGATGAGGGCTTTGCGGCCGAAGCGGTCGGAGAGGCGCCCGAGGAGCGGCATCCCGGCGGTGTAGCCGAGGAGGTAGCCGGTGACGAGGGGTGTGGCGCGTTCGAGGTGGTTGACGGGGATGTCGAACTCGCCGATCATGTCGACGAGAACCGTGACGAGGACGTACGCGTCGATCGACCCGATGAGGACGGCGGCCCCGGCGGCGCCGATGGCGAGCCTGCGGCGGCCCGGGTCGGCCTGCTTCAGGTCAGGGCGCCTCAATCGTCACCGATTCGTCGTAGTCGGAGAGCAGGAGGGTGACCGTGGCGTCGCCTTGGGAGAACTCGGCTTTGACGACGCGGGAGGTGTCCTGGTCGAACCAGACGGTGGCGGCGTTCCAGTCCCCTTCGGCGGGGATGAGGGTGGCGAAGGCGGCGGGGTCGAATTCGACGGTGTAGCGGTAGGTCTCGACGCCGTCGACCTTCTCGGTGTCCTCGGCTTCGGCCGAGTCGGCGGCTTCGAGGAGGGCGGCGACGCCGGCGTCGGGGTCGAGCAGGAGGGTGGGGTCGTAGGGCAGCATGTCGTCGCCGACGGGGATCTGCTGGAAGCCGCCGGTGGGGCCTTTGACCCAGGCGTCCTCGCCGATGATGACGTACTCGGCTTCGATGTCCATGCCGAACGCGGTGAGGGTGCCGGTGCCTTCGGCGGAGCCGTCGGCGGTGACGGTGCCGTCGGCGGCTTTGATGTCGAGCCCGGGGACGTCGCCGTCGACGGCGAGGTCGAAGCGGACGCTCTCGACGTCGCGCATGGCGGAGGCGGCGTCGGGGAGCATCTCGTCGGCGGCGGGCAGGTCCCCGCTGCCGGAGCAGGCGGCGGCCGCGAGCAGGGCGAGCGCGGCGGTGGCCACGAGGGGTGTCGTTCGCATGGCCCGATCCTATGCCGTCGCGGACACCCGCCGGAGTCCTCGACACGGCCGGGGCCGCCGGGCTCCGCGGCGGCGCTTCGGGTCCGGCGAGGATCACAGCGGGCCTCGGGTCGGCAGTGGCGGCGCCCATTGCCGACCCGGGGGCGTCGTCGTTAAGGTCGACCGCAGGAAACCCCGTCTCACCCCGTGGAACACCGTCGAAGGGACACGCCGCCGTGCTCGCAAACCCCGTCTTCCGCTACCGCATGCTGACGCTCGCCGAGGGCTGGTCGTTCGTGCTGCTCCTCGTGTTCGGCTCGCTTCTGAGCCGGATCTCGGAGATCGACCTGGTGATGCCGCTCGGGGCGCTGCACGGCGCCCTGTTCGTGCTGCTGGTCCTCAGCACGTTCCTGATCCGCCGCCGCCTCGACTGGGGCTTCGGCACGACGCTCGTCGCGCTGATCTGCTCGGTGGTGCCGTTGGCGCCGTTCTTCTTCCACCACGCGAAGAAGGACGAGTTCCTGGCGGCCGAGCGCGCCGCGCAGCCGGCCTAGCGGCGGTGGGGTCGGTGGGCTGGCTCGAGGCGGCCGCGATCCTGGCCGCCGGGTTCGGCGCGGGCATGATCAACGTCATCGTCGGCTCGGGGACCCTGATCTCGTTCCCGGTGCTGCTCCTGTTCGGGTATCCGCCGGTGGTCGCGAACGTCTCGAACACGCTCGGGCTCGTCCCCGGCAGCCTCTCAGGGACCATCGGCTATCGCCGTGAGCTGCAAGCGAACGGGCGTCTGGCGCGGATGCTGGTGCCCGCCTCGATGGCCGGGGGAATCCTGGGCGCCTCGCTGCTGTTCCTGCTGCCGGCGGCGGCGTTCGAGTTGATCGTGCCGGTGCTCATCGCCGTCGGCATCGCGATGGTGCTGGTGGGGCCGCTCGTGCAGCGGAACGCGGCCCGGCGGGCGGCCGGACGGACCGGGCCGTCTGGGACACCGCTGTGGAAAACCGCCGTCACGCTCGCGGGCATGTTCGCGCTGGGCGTCTACGGCGGCTATTTCGGTGCCGCTCAAGGCATCCTCATCGTCGGCCTGCTCAGTCTGCTCACCGTCGAGACCCTGCAGTCACTCAACGGCGTGAAGAACCTGCTGGTCATGGCCGTGAACCTGATCGCGGCCGTTGCGTTCCTAGTGATCTCCCCCGCCAGCATCGACTGGCTCGTCGTCGCCCTCATCGCGGTCGGATCCGCCCTCGGCGGCCTGGTGGGCGCCCGCATCGGACGGCGACTCCCCGCACCCGTACTCCGCGGGGCCATCGCCGCCATCGGGACGGTGGCGATCGTGTACCTGCTCGCCACCTGACCCAGGGCACAAAAAAGGATCCGCCCGAGTCGATCGACTCGGGCGGATCCCCTGCTGTGCCCCCGGCAGGATTCGAACCTGCGACACCTGGTCCCGGAAACCAGTGCTCTATCCACTGAGCTACGGAGGCGCTGTCCGATGCGTCGGACGGGACGATGCTACCAGTCTCCGGGCGCGGGGTCGCAGGCGGTTTGGCCGGTGAGGATCACACCCGGGCGAGTGCCGCCGTTTCGCGGGAGGAATGTCGGCCGACGGGTCTAGGCTGACCCGGCGGAAACCCCCGAGCCTAGCTGACACGCTGGGGGTTCGGTGTCCGAAACACCGGAAAACCGCAACATCTTGGGGCGACCCCAACGACCGACCACTACATGTATGATTCTGCTCTGTCAGGTCGGTGCTGTCAGCTCCCGTTCCCACTGCGTGGGGAGGGCGGCGCCGCCGCGCCGCCAGCGCGATCCGCAGCAGATCGCGCGTCTTTCAAAGACACAGACCGAGGGGATGCAGAGATGACCGGGCTCGCCACCACGCCATCCGCCACCAGCACCGCACCGCAGCAGCGGGAACCCGAGCAGGGTCCCGCCGCCCTCATCGCCGAGCGCCTCCGCGCTCACGCCGCCGGCCTGCCCGATGTGGACGCCGAGAAGGTCATCGCCCAGATCGAGGCCGGCCTCTGGCCCGGCGCGACCGAGTCGGCCCTGCGCGAGCGGGCCATCGAGATCACCTCGGCCACCGTCGCCTCCGAGCCCACGTACTCGAAGCTCGCGGCGCGGCTCCTCGCCGAGCACATCGCCGACGAGACCGCGGGCGAGGGCGTCACCTCGTTCACGTCGTCCATCGCGGCCTGCAACGCGAACGGGCTCCTCGCGGACGACCTGGTGGCGTTCGTGGACGCCAACGCCGCGGCCCTCGACGCCGTGATCGACGAGGCCGCGGACGACCGGTTCGAGTACTTCGGCCTGCGCACCGTCTACGACCGGTACCTGCTGCGCCACCCCGAGCACCGCTCCGTGCTCGAGCGCCCCCAGTACTTCATGCTCCGCGTCGCGTGCGGGCTGAGCCAGTCGGTCGAGGAGGCCGCCGAACTCTACCGCCTGCTCTCGACGCTCTCGTACCTGCCGTCGTCGCCGACCCTGTTCAACTCGGGCACCAAGCGCGCGCAGCTCTCCTCGTGCTTCCTCCTGGACTCCCCGAAGGACGAGCTCGACTCGATCTACGAGCGGTACAGCCAGGTCGCGCGCCTCTCGAAGTACGCCGGCGGCATCGGCATCGCGTGGTCGCGGGTGCGTTCGCGCGGGTCGCTGATCCGGGGCACGAACGGGCACTCGAACGGCATCGTGCCGTGGCTGCGGACCCTCGACTCGTCCGTGGCGGCCGTGAACCAGGGCGGGCGCCGCAAGGGCGCCGCGTGCGTGTACCTCGCGTCGTGGCACGCGGACATCGAGGAGTTCCTCGAGCTGCGCGACAACACCGGCGACAACGAGCGCCGCACGCACAACCTGAACCTCGCCAACTGGATCCCCGACGAGTTCATGCGCCGCGTCGAGAACGACGAGCAGTGGTCGCTGTTCGACCCGAAGGAGACGCCCGAGCTCGTCGACCTGTGGGGCGACGACTTCGACCAGGCGTACCGGGCCGCCGAGGCCGCGGGCAAGGCCAAGAAGGCCGTCGCGGCGCGAGAGCTGTACGGGCGCATGATGCGCACGCTCGCACAGACCGGGAACGGCTGGATGACCTTCTCCGACACCGCGAACCGCACCTCGAACCAGACGGCGCGCAAAGAGAACGTCATCCACCTCTCGAACCTGTGCACCGAGATCCTCGAGGTCACCAACGACTCCGAGACGGCCGTGTGCAACCTCGGCTCGGTGAACCTGGCCGAGCACACCACGCCCGCGGGCTTCGACTTCGAGCGCCTCGAGGAGACCGTCCGCACGGCGGTCAAGTTCCTCGACCGGACCATCGACCTCGGCTTCTACCCGACCGCGGAGGCCGAGAAGGCCAACCGCAAGTGGCGCCCGATCGGCTTGGGCTGCATGGGCCTCGCCGACGTGTTCTTCAAGCTGAAGCTCGCGTTCGACTCCGAGGAGGCGCTGGCGCTCTCCACGGCGATCGCCGAGCGGATCTCGATCGTGGCGTACGAGACGTCCGCGAAGCTCGCGGCCGAGCTCGGGGCGCACCCGAACTACTCCGAGACCCGCGCGGCCGACGGCGTGCTCCACATCGACCACTACGCGGACGCCCGGCTCACCCTGGGCGAGCGGTGGGACGCGGTGCGGGCGCTGATCGGCGAGCACGGCCTGCGCAACTCGCTGATGATCGCGATCGCGCCGACCGCGACCATCGCCTCGATCGCCGGCTGCGCCGAGTGCATCGAGCCGGTCGTCTCGAACGTCTTCAAGCGCGAGACCCTCTCGGGCGAGTTCCTGCAGGTCAACCGCCACCTGATCACCGAGCTGAAGGAGCGCGGGATCTGGAACGAGCAGGTGCGCCAGGCGATCGTGGTCGCCGAGGGCTCCGTGCAGGGCATCGCCGCGATCCCGGCCGACCTCCAGGAGCGGTACCGCACCGCCTGGGAGCTGCCGCAGCGCGCGCTCATCGACCTGGCCGCGGCCCGCACGCCGTTCATCGACCAGGCCCAGTCGCTCAACCTGTTCCAGGCCGCGCCGACCATCGGCAAGCTCTCGTCGATGTACCGGTACGCCTGGAAGTCCGGCCTGAAGACCACGTACTACCTGCGCAGCCGCCCGGCCACGCGCATCAACCAGACCACGGTCAGTGCGGCGGGCGCCGCCGAGAAGCCGGCCGAGCTGGCCGTCGTCCCGACCGAGCTCGAGGTCATCCCGGCCGACATCGCGTGCTCCCTGGAGAACCCGGAGACCTGCGAGGCCTGCCAGTAAGACCCTGTGAGGCGGGGTCCTCCGGGACCCCGCCTTCTACACCCCTTGCGCTCCATCGCAACACTTGACGACGAGAGAGGACCGCCCATGCTGCTCGACCCGGGCATGAACCTGACCCTGCGACCGATGAAGTACCCGGACTTCTACGACCAGTACCGGGCCGCCATCAAGAACACGTGGACCGTCGAGGAGGTCGACCTCGCGTCCGACCTGACCGACCTGGCCTCGTTCACGCCCCAGGAGCAGCACCTCATCCACCGCCTCGTGGCGTTCTTCGCCACCGGCGACACGATCGTCGCGAACAACCTGGTGCTCAACCTGTACCAGCACGTCAACTCCCCCGAGGGCCGGCTGTACCTGTCGCGGCAGCTGTTCGAGGAGGCCGTGCACGTCCAGTTCTACCTGACGCTGCTCGACACCTACCTGCCCGACCCGGAGGAGCGCACCAAGGCCTTCGACGCGGTCAACAACATTCCCTCGATCAAGCGCAAGGCCGACTTCTGCTACAAGTGGATCGACGAGGTCTTCGATATGCAGGAGCTGACGACGGCGGACCACCGCCGCAAGTTCCTGCTCAACCTCATCTGCTTCGCCGCGTGCATCGAGGGCCTGTTCTTCTACGGCGCCTTCGCGTACGTGTACTGGCTGCGCAGCCGCGGCCTGCTCGACGGCCTCGCGACCGGCACGAACTGGGTGTTCCGCGACGAGTCCTGCCACATGAACTTCGCGTTCAGCGTGGTCGACATCGTGCGCCAGGAGGAGCCCGAGCTGTTCGACGAGCAGATGCGCCAGGAAGTGACGGACATGCTGGAGGAGGCCGTCGAGGCCGAGCTCCAGTTCGCCGAGGACCTCATCGGCGACGGCATGCCCGGCATGACCGTCAAGGACATGAAGTCGTACCTGGAGTACGCCGCCGACCAGCGCCTCGTGCGCCTCGGCATGCCCAAGAAGTGGGGCTCGGAGAACCCGTTCCCGTTCATGGCGCTCCAGGACGTGCAAGAGCTGACGAACTTCTTCGAACGTCGCCCGACCGCCTACCAAGTGGCCGTGGAAGGCAAGGTCGACCTCGACGAGGAGTTCTGATCTGAAGCCGCGCAATGTACACGGCGAAGCTTGCGAGCCGTGAATGTGTCCAGTCATGCGCGGTAAAGGGCCCGGCACCTGATGGCGCCGGGCCCTTCCCCTATGCCTGCTAGCCGGCGCGGGCGAAGGTGGAACCCTCCGCCTGGGCGCCGTCCTCCAACGACGCGACGCACTGGAACGTGCCGTCGCCCGAGACGTAGACGTCCGTGACCCAGTCGAGCGAGTCGCTGCCGATGAGCTGCGAGAGCGGGCCGCCTTCGACCTGCGCGTCCACGCACGCGCCCGCCACGGTCGCGTCGGCGCGGGCCCCGTCGGCGTCCGAGACGCCCTCGGGGAGCTCACCGGTCGCGTACGCCTCCCACTGGTGCGCCGCATCGCAATCGGTGGCGGCGAACGAGGCGTCGAAGCACGCGGGCTCGGTCACGCACCGGACCCCGTCGGTCTGGAGCTTGCACTCGCCGACGTAATCGGCGGCGGCGGACTGCTCCGCGAGGTCGGGGGCCTCTTCACCGCTGAACAGCCAGATCGCGCCGCCCACGAGGAGACCGAGGATCACCAGGGCGGCGGCGCCCATGCCGACGAGGCGGCCCATGCTCGAGCCGGTGTCGCCCTCCTTGAGGCGGCGCTCGCGGCGGGTCAGGCCGGTCTCATTGCGCGGCACGGGAACCGGGAGGCGCGAATCGTGGTCGTCGCGGGAGCCGCCGGAGGCGAAGGACTTCCAGGCGGTGGTCTCGGAGCCGAAGTCCTGCTCGGCCGGGGCGGCCGGGGTCACCGGGGTGACGGCCGGGCTGACCGGCGGACTCGGCATGCGCGAGTTCACATCCGGCACGACCGGGGACGTGAACGGCTGCGGCGGCTCCTGGGCGCGGCCGCGGCGCTTGCTCGGCGCGAGCCGCAGCGTCGAAGGCGTGTCCGGGAACGAGGCCGGGTCGAGCTGCGCGTAACCGGGAGGCGAGGCCGAACGGACCGCCTCCTGCGGCGGGGACGAGTACGCGCCGAAGACGCCGACGCCTTGGGGCGCAGGGGAACTCGGCGGCGGGTCGTCCGTGACGCGGGGCAGGATGCCGGTGGAGGCCTCGGGGATGCTCGCGAGGAACTCGCGGAACTCGACCGCGGTCGGGCGCCCGTCCGGGTTGTTGATGAGCGCCGTGCGAAGCATCTCGAGCAGGAGCGGCGATATGCCGGGGATCGCCGGGATCGGCTGATCGAACAGGGCCGCAACGTCGTTGATGTCGAGCACCCCGTCCACGGGGAACCGCGGCGGCGTGCCGGAGAGCATCGTGTAGAGCGTCGCCGCGAGCGAGTACACGTCGGCGCTCGGGCCGACCTCGCGCATCTGGAAGACCTCCAGGGGCGCGTACGCGGGCGTCGCCATGGTCGACACGGGCTCGCCCGGGCGGGGCGCGGCGATGAGGCTCGAGAGGCCGAAGTCGCCGAGGACGGCGTGGCCGTGGTGGTCGACGAGGAGGTTCGCGGGCTTGACGTCCCGGTGGACGATGCCGGCCTCGTGCGCGGCGGCCAGCGCGTCGGCGATGCGGATGCCGATCTCGATGGTCCGGTGCGGGGGGATCGTGGTGTGCCGGTCGAGGAGGTCGGCCACGGTGCCGCGGCAGCGCTCCATGACGACGTACGGGTTCGCCTGGTGGGTGAGGCCGGCGGAGAGCATCTTGACCACGCACGGGTGGTCGGAGAGGCGCCCGGCGGTCTGCACCTCGCGGCGGAAGCGCTCTCGGGCGGCGTCGTCGGTCAGCGGCCGGGCCTCGACCTTGACGGCGACTTCGGAGCCGTCGTCGTAGCGGGTGGCGCTGTAGACGATGGAGAAGGCGCCGCGGTCGATCTCGCGGAAGCCGGTGAGGCGCTCGATGCCCTGGAAGAGTGCTTCGGGATCGGTGCTGTTCAGGGGCTCGGCGGGGACGGTCGTTGCGAGGTGGGGACCGGTTGGAGCACCGTAGGACGAGATGGTGTCCACTTTGATACAGCCTCCGTTCTCGGCGGCGCCTGCGGCCATGCGCTGGCCGGGCGTCGGTGCTGATGCAGGTCGGTGCGCGGATCGGGGCGATCTGCGCGTGGGGGACGTACCGAACCTAGGTCATAGTGCTCGGGCCTGGGGGATCCGAGTCATGGGACCTTTGACGCATAACGTTACGGCAACGCGCCCACGATTCTGTATACCCCTGGACGAAGAGCCAGCGATAACTGGCCGAACGGCTGATATGTCGCTTCCACTGGGCGAACTGTCGGTAGCCCATAGTGAATGCATCCCCCGTGTGGCGCGCGGGAGGACGGGCGGTCCGACTGGAACGGGCCCCGTGCCGCAAGGCTCCGGCCTGAAAGGGCCGCCCGTCCACCCGCTGCGTCTCCCCCACCGCGTCAAGCATCGCAGCGTCGAGGGCGGGGCCGGCGTACAGGGTGTGCGTCCTCACGAGACGGTCTTTCTCACGAGAGGCGCTCCTCACGAGGCGGCGTTGCTCATGAGACCCTTGCGGCCTCGAGGTAGCCCTCGGCCCAGGCGGTGGACGCCGGGTCCTCTCCGAACGACTTCAGGGCCGTGCCGGCCCACTGGCGGGCCGCTTCGAGCCGGCCCTCCTCGTCGAGGAGGCGCGCGTAGCGGGCCACGATCGCCCGGCGCGGACGGCCGAGCGCGGGCTCGTCGTAGTGCGCCGCAAGGGGTTCGAGCATCGCGAGGGCTCCGGCGCGGTCGCCCTTGGCGGCGCGCACGTCGGCCAGGAGCGCGGTGTTGGCCGCGCGGCCCGGCTCGAGCACGTCGTCGGTGACGAGCGCCAGCGCCTCCTCCGCGGCGGCCTCGGCCGTGGCCGTGTCGCCGAGTTCGAGGGCGCATTGGCCTCTGAGGTTGTGCGCCAAGGAGATCAGGAGCGGGTGGCCGGTCTGGGTGCCGTATTCCTCGGCGCCTTGGGCGAGGTCGAGGGCGTGGTCGAGCGCGCCGATCGAGCGGGCCGCGAGGGCCCGCACGTACTTGGCGAAGCCGCGGCCCCAGTCGTCGTCGATGCGTTCGAAGTCGCGGAAGGACTTGCGGGCGGCCGCGTCGGCGCCTTCGGGGTGGCCGAGCGAGACCTGTGCGGCGGCGCCGATGGCGCGCAGGAGCCCGACGGCGAACACGTCGCCCGAGCGCTCGCCGATCGGCATGAACACATCGGACAGTCGCTTGGCCTCGGTGAAGCGCCCGGCCATGAGGAGCGCGAACGCGGAGACGCCGCGCACCCAGGCCCGGCCGACCAGGTCCATCTGGCGCGCAAAGGCTTTCGCGGCCTCGCGGAGCACGTCGTCGGCGCCGTCGAAGTCGCCGCGGGCCACGAGGACCCACGCGCGGTGCTGGAGGGCCCAGGCGAGGCGCTTGTCGTCGCCCACGCCGAACGCGGTGTCGTAGGCGTCGAGGAAGCGGGTCTCGGCTTCGCTGAGGTGGCCGGCGAGGAAGTCGAGCAGGCCGATGCGGCACTGCGCGTCGCAGCGGGGGCCGGCGAGGCCTTCGCGGCGGGAGAGCGCGAGGGCGGCGGTCCAGGCGGTGCGGGCGTCCTGGAGTTCGCCCTTGTAGCGGTGGAGGCGGCCACGCAGCAGCAGGAGCTGGGCGACGAGTTCGGCCTCGTCCTCGGCGAAGTCGTCGCCGAAGAGGCGCCCGGACGGGTGCTCCTCGTGCTCGCCGGGCTCGTCGGCGGGGACGATGAGGCCGATGTCGATGGCGAGGCCTTCGATCTCGGACTCGGCTTCTTCGGTGCGGCCCAGGCGGGTGAGGGCCCGGCCGCGGAGCAGGCGGTCGTCGTAGGAGAGGGGCGCGAGGCGTTCCACGCCGTTGAGGAGGGCGACGGCGCGCTCGGGCTCGGAGGCGTCCATGGCGCGGGCGGCCTGCTTGCGGACGGCCTCGACCGCGAGCGGGAGGACGTTCCAGACCTCGTCGAGCGCTTCGATCTCGACTTCCTTGGCGAGGGTGACGGCCTGCTCGGCGTGGAAGACGACGAGGTCGTCGGCGCTCTGGCCTTCGAGTTCGGTGTCGGCGGCCCAGCGGGCGATCTCGGCGTGCGCGTGCGCGGCGTCGGCTTTCCCGATGGGCGCGTAGGCGGCCTGGCGCAGCAGCGGGGTTACGAAGCGGTAGCCGCCGTAGGAGCGGCGGCGCAGCATGCGGCGGTCGAGGAGTTCCTGGAGCGCGGTGTCGAACTCGCCGGGGACCTCCTTCTCGAGGAGCTGCGCGGCCTCGGGGGGCACGGCGTCGCCGAAGATCGAGGCGGCGCGCAGCAGCGCGCGGGCCGAGGGCGTCAGGGCGTCGATGCGGGCGCCGAGGACCTGCGCGAGGTCGCGCGAGAGCACGCGGCCGGTGAGCGACCCGGCGGCGAGGCGCCAGTGGTCGCCGTCGCCGGAGAGCAGGCCCTGCTCGGTGAGGAGGGTGACGAGCTCGGCGAGGTAGTACGGGTTGCCTTGCGCGAAGCCGAGGAGTCGGTCCTCGTCGGGCTTGGGCATGCGCCCGCCGCCGAGGAATTCGCGCAGGAGGCGCGCGGCGTCGGCGCCGGCGAGCGGCGGCAGGGGGTGCACTTCGGCTTCGGAGATGCGGGTGAGCACACCGGAAGAGCGGGTGAGTTCGGGACGGCCGTAGAGCAGTACGAGCACCGGCCCGTGGATCTTCGAGAGCGCGACGCCGAGAGCATCGATACCTGCTGCGGAAGCAGTGTGCAGGTCGTCGATGTTGAGCACGAGCGGGCCCTGGGTCGCCATGTGCGTGATGAGCTCGGCGACGGCCTCGGGGATCGTGTAGGCGTCGGACTGCTGGCCGGTGAACCCGCCGACGCGGTCCGCCGCCCCAGGACGCCCATGCCCCAGGAGCCCGAGGAGAAGCGTGATGTTCAGTCGGCACTCGCCGTGGTCGGCGTGCCCGTCCGCGATGCGCCGGAGCTTCGCTTCAGCGGTCGCGCGGTCGTCGTCGAAACGCAGACCGGCGGCCTTGCGCACCAGGTCCGCGAGCGGCCCGAACCGGCGGCCTTCGCCGTAGGGCGCGACGCGCACGGTCAGGACCCGCGCGCCGCGTTCGGAGGCGACGGTCCGCACTTCGCGGGCGAAGCGGGTCTTGCCCATGCCGGCTTCGGCGGTGTGGATGAGGACCAGCGGCTCGCCGCGGTCGATGACGGCTTCGAGGCGGCCGTTCACGCGGCCGATCTCGGCGTCGCGGCCGATGAACGGCGCGGTGTCGCCGAGGCTCGCGCGCGTCCCGGGCTCGTCCTCGAGACCCAGGAGCTGGAACACTTCGACGGGCTCACGCTTGCCCTTGAGGCGCACGGGCGTGAGGCGGCGCCAGGCGGCGGCGTGCTTGGTGGAGCGCATGGTCTCCTCGCCGGCCCAGATGGTGCCGACCGAGGCGATCGCGCAGATGCGTGAAGCGGTGTTCACGGTGTCGCCGATGACGGTGTACTCGAGGTTCGCCTGCATGCCGGCGACCACGAGGCCGGAGCGCAGCCCAATGCGAAGTCCGATGGGAAGACCACCACCGGACTCGGCTTTGAGGAGACGACGCACCCGTTTCTGCATCGCCTGAGCGGCACGAACGGCCCGCTCGGCGTCGTCTTCATGGGAGAGCGGAGCGCCGAAGACGGCCATGAGGCCGTCGCCCATGAGCTTGTCGACGTGCCCGCCGAACTCGTTCACCGCGGACACGCACTCGGCGAGCAGCCGGTCGGTGACCGACGAGACCCGCTCGGGGTCGAGACTTTCAGACCAGGTCGTGAAGTCGGAGAGGTCGGCGAACAGCACCGTCACATACCGGCGCTCGGTCTGCGGGGCGGTCGCCTCCGGGGAGAGGGGCGCTCCGCAGTTATGGCAGTAGCGCGCGCCGGGCACGGTGGGCACGGAGCAGAATGGGCAGGTCACAGCAGCACCAACGCCGAGGGCAGGGTGTGTTGTTCCCCACTCCTTGTGGGAATGGGGTGGTTCTTGCGCTTCACGCTCGCAAGGATACGTGGCCTAGCTGACAGATACCTGTGTGCAGAGGCACAATTCCCCAAGAGCACGACCCGTCCCTGGCCCGAAAGTACGAGCCCGCTCACCCCCGAACAGGACACCAGCTCAGAACCCACGCAGCCCACCATCCTCGATAGAATCACCCCACCAGAGCCGAGCACCCCCACCGCGGCTCCACAACTGAAAGCCCCGCCATACTCGACGCGCCTCGGCAACCTCTACCAAGTCCGCGCCGACGGCAGGCGATACAGCCTCATCCCGAAATGGGCCATGAACCCCAAGGACTGGAAGCGATTCACCGACCTCATCCAGGAGCGAGCGCAGTGAACCCCCCTGCCACCGAGCAACACCCACGACGCCCGGATCTACGAGGTCGCCACTGACGGCAGGCGCCGCCGGGTGCTGACACCTGCTGGTGGGGAAATCGAGAGGACTGGCGCGGCCTTGCCGACACCCTGCTCGACACGGCCCCGGGAAGCGTTGAGACGGATGGCCGAAAAGCATCACGACCCCGCCCCGGCCCGGCTTCCTCGACCGGTTCAAGGCAGAAGGGTGAAAGCTCCGACGTGAGCGGGCCGGACGATGTTGAAGTGACGGTGGTCGATCGTGGCCACCTCACCGATACCCAGGCGCTCGGCGAGCGCGACGACTGAAGCGTCCACTGCCCCGAGCGGGAGGTCGGCGTACCGCTCGACCAGTTCGGCGATGCGGAGCAGCTCCTCGTCAGTGGTCGGGCTGAGCGTCAGCGGTCCGCGAGGATCGGCGAGCGCCCGCAGGAACAGCGCCTCGGCCTTGGAACCGCGGTTCCGGTCAAGGAGCCAGCAGACCTCGGTGAGCACCGGCGCCGGAATCAACAGCGGTACCCGCACCGTGCGAAACCACTCCACGCATCTTGCATGGTGATCGTCATCGTTGTCCATCAGCGCCACCAGCGGGCCGGTGTCGACGACGATCAACGCGCTTCGCCCTCGTCTCGCAGGATCTCCTCGTGCCGCTCGGCGAGGTCGCCGCGGCCGGAGGAGAAGGACCCGATCCAGTCGGGCAGAGCTGCTTCGTTCCGGGCCGGATCGGGCATGGCGTAGCGTGCCCGAATCCAGGTGAGCGCCTCGGCGGCCTGCGGCTCGCCGAGATCCTCGACCAGACGGTGCAGCAGTTCCTTGCTCGTCATGTCGACACCTCCCTTTGCGTGGTCGGATTCAAGCGTACGGCGTCCGTCCGTGAGATGCGCTGAACCCGGTCTGCTCGGCGGCGGGGTTACGAGGGGTGGATGGGGTTGCCGTCTTTCCAGACGACTCCCTTGTTGCGGCAGAGGCAGAAGGGGTGGCCGATGGGGTCGGTGTAGATGTGCCAGCCGTAGCCTTCGCCTTTGCTGAAGCGTTTCTGGAGGGTGGCGCCGAGGGCGGTGAGGCGTTCGTGTTCGGGTTCGAACTCGTCGACTTCGAAGTCGAGGTGGAACTGCTTGGGGTGCTCGTCGTCGGGCCAGGAGGGCGCGCGGTAGTCGTCGACGCGCTGGAAGGCGAGTTCGATCTCGCCGAAGGTGATGCTGACCCAGTCGGTGCTGTTGTCATTGACGGGGCGGCCGGTGACCTCGGCGTAGAACGCGGCGAGCTTCATGGGCTCGGGGCAGTCGATGATGAAATCGGTGAGTTTCAGCATCGGGAGATACTCCCACAAGCCGGGGCGTTCACGGAAGTCCTTGCAGCACAAAGGGCCCGGAACGCGGCAGCGCTCCGGGCCCTTCTCTGCTGGTTACGCGGTGACCAGGCTGGCCTTCTGGAATTCCTTGACCGTCGTGTAGCCGGTCTTGGCCATGGCCCGGCGCAGGCCTCCGAAGAGGTTCTGGGAGCCGTCGGAGGAATTGCTGGGGCCGTAGAGGATCGCCTCGAGGTCGGGGACCTCGACGTCACCGGAGTCTCCCGGGCGGAAGCGGCCGCGGGGCAGCTTCGGGTGGGAGGCGGCGGAGTGCCACCAGGCGCCGGCGGCCGGGGACTCGGCGGCGTCCGCGAGGATCGAGCCGAGCATGACCGAGTCGGCGCCGCAGGCGATGGCCTTGGCGATCGCGCCGGAGTTGGTCATCTCGCCGTCGGCGATGAGGTGCACGTAGCGCCCGCCGGTCTCGTCGAGGTAGTCGCGGCGCGCGGCCGCGGCTTCGACGATCGCGGAGGCCATCGGGACGTCGATGCCGAGGACGGTGTCCGTGGTGGACCAGTCGTCGGAGCCGACGCCGACGATGACGCCGGCCGCGCCGGTGCGCATCAGGTGCATCGCGGTCTTGTAGTTGGTGGCCCCGCCGACGACGACGGGGACGTCCAGGTCCGCGATGAACTGCTTCAGGTTCAGGACGTCGCCGCCGGAGGAGACGTGCTCCGCGGAGACGATGGTGCCCTGGATGACCAGCAGGTCCACCCCGGCCTCGACCGCGAGCGGCGCGAGTTCGGCGGTGTGCTGGGGGCTGAAGCGGATGGCGGTGGTGATGCCGCCGGCGCGCAGTTCGGCGATCCGCTCGGCGATGAGCTCGGGCTTCACCGGCTCGGCGTAGATCTCCTGGAGCCGCTCGATGGCGTTCTCGGCGGGCGTGTCCGCGAGCTCCTTCAGCAGCGAGTTGGGGTCGACGTAGCGGCACCACAGCCCTTCGCCGTTGAGCACGCCGAGGCCGCCGAGGCGGCCCATCTCGATCACGGACGTCGGGCTCATCGTCGCGTCGGACGGGTGCCCCACGGCCGGGATCTCGAACCGGTAGGCGTCGAGCTGCCATTCGGTGGAGACGTCGTCGATGTCCCGGGTCCGCCGGGTCGGCACGAGCGCCACTTCGGACAGCCGCCAGCCGCGCGCCACGATCTTGCCGGGGCCGATCTCGACCAATTCCCGCACAGTCACTCCTCCTACAGGGCCCGGACTACCGCGTGTGGTAGTTGGGTGCTTCCACGGTCATCTGGATGTCGTGCGGGTGGCTCTCCTTGAGGCCCGCAGCGGTGATCCGGACCAGACGGCCACGTTCATGCATCCCTTCGATGGTACCGGCCCCGGTGTAGCCCATCGCGCTGCGCAGTCCGCCCACGAGCTGGTAGACCACCTGTGCGAGGGTGCCGCGATAGGGGACCTGACCTTCGACGCCCTCGGGGACGAGCTTGTCGTTGGACTCGACGCCGCCCTGGAAGTAGCGGTCCTTGGAGTAGGACTTGGCCTCGCCGCGGGACTGCATGGCCCCGAGCGAGCCCATGCCGCGGTACTGCTTGAACTGCTTGCCGTTCATGTAGATGAGGTCGCCGGGGCTCTCGGCGCAGCCGGCGAACAGCTGGCCCATCATGACGGTGGAGGCGCCGGCGACGATGGCCTTGGCGATGTCGCCGGAGTACTGGATGCCGCCGTCGGCGATGACCGGGACGCCGCGTTCGCGGGCGACGCGGACGGTGTCCATGATCGCGGAGACCTGCGGCGCGCCGACGCCGGCGACGACGCGGGTGGTGCAGATGGCGCCGGGACCGACGCCGACCTTGACGCCGTCGGCGCCCGCGTCGATCATCGCGTTCGCGGCCTCGGCGGTGACGATGTTGCCGCCGATGATGTCGACCTTGTCGCCGAAGTCCTTGGAGACGCGGGCGATCATGTCGAGCACGCCGCGGGAGTGGCCGTGCGCGGAGTCGACGGAGAGGATGTCGATCCCGGCCTCGACGAGCTGCCCGGCGCGCGCGTACTGGTCGTCGCCGACGCCGATGGCGCCGCCGACGCGGAGGCGCCCGACGTCGTCCTTGGAGGCGTTCGGGAACTCTTCGCGCTTGGAGAAGTCCTTGACGGTGATGAGGCCGCGCAGGCGGCCGTCGGCGTCGACGATCGGGAGCTTCTCGATCTTGTTGCGCTTGAGCAGCTCAAGGGCCTCTTCGCTGGAGACGCCCTCGGGGGCGGTCACCAGGTTGCGGGAGGTCATGACGGAGGCCACGGTCACGGACATGTCGCTCTCGAAGCGCATGTCGCGGTTCGTGACGATGCCGATGAGCTTGCCGTCCTCGTCGGTGACGGGGAGGCCGGAGATGCGGTACTTGCCGCAGAGCTTGTCGACCTGCTCGAGGGTGTCCTCGGGCGAACACGTGACCGGGTCGGCGACCATGCCGGACTCGGAGCGCTTGACGAGGTCGACCTGCTGGGCCTGCTCTTCAGCGGACATGTTGCGGTGCAGGATCCCGAGGCCGCCGAGGCGGGCCATGGCGATGGCCATGCGGGCTTCGGTGACGGTGTCCATCGCGGCCGTGAGCAGCGGCAGCGAGATGCGGACGTTGCGGGTGAGCTGGGTCGAGGTGTCGACCTCGGACGGGATCACATCGGATTCACCGGGCAAGAGCAGTACGTCGTCGAACGTCAGACCGAGCGGGATCGCACCGGCCGCGCCCATCGGCACCGTCGTGCCGCCGACTCGCCCACCGGTGGCACCCTCGTGCCCCTGAATTCCGAAATCCCCTGAGAACGCCATGGGTCAATCGTAGAGCCGTAACGTGCGTCGCTCCGAAGCGCACACGTCCCCTTGAGGTGTGATTCGCAGCGGAAACGCGGCGGATTCAGGGGATGACCGGACGGGTGTGAGCGGGGCGTCGCCCCGCTCACCCGCCGCACCGTCAGACTCGTTGCGGAATATGCCGGTATGCCCTAGAAGACGTCTTCCACGGCGTCGGTGACCGCATCGGAGGCGGTCTCGAAGGCGTCGGACTCCGAGACGGAGTCCCAGGCGTCGCCGGCGCTCTCGCTGACGTCCTCCCAGACCTCGGTGGCGTCGATGTCGGTCACGGTGTCCGCGACACCGTCCACCACATCGTCGAAGATCTCTTCTACGTTCTCGCCGAAGCCGTCCATGGCCGTCTCCTCAGTGTTGCGGGTTGACTTGCGGCCCATGCTAACGAGCGGGACGCGCACTGTCAGCACGCGGAGGCGAGGCTGGCACGCATCCGGGAGTCACCACCCCGCCACCGCGCACGCCCGGCAAGGTCGTTGCCAAGGGTTAGGCTGGGAAATGTGTATGAGGAGCCACGCGACCCGTTCGCCGACGATCCCGACCACGCGGACGCGCTCGCCCCGTTCGAGCCCGAACTGGACGAGGACGACCGCGCGGACCTCCTCGAAGACCTCCACGAACTGGAGCTGTTCGAGAAGGTCCTGCACCCGCAGGGCTACCGGGGCGTCGTCGTCGACTGCGCCGACTGCGACGAACCGCACTACTTCACGTGGGGCCTGCTCATGGCGAACCTGCGCGGCCTCCTGGAGGCGAACTGCGCGCAGGTCCACGAACCGGCCTTCGACCCCGATCCGGCCCATTACGTGACCTGGGACTACGCCCGGGGGTTCTCGGACTGCTGGATCATGACGCACGGCGAGGACGCGGTCTAGGCGACCGCCCCGGTCTCGGCCGTCTTCACCGGCTCGTCGGCGCGGGGCTGCGGCGCC
Source organism: Glycomyces lechevalierae (assembly GCF_027622945.1). GTDB lineage: Bacteria > Actinomycetota > Actinomycetes > Mycobacteriales > Micromonosporaceae > Glycomyces > Glycomyces rutgersensis. The sequence continues at coordinate 184,583 of NZ_JAPZVQ010000005.1, forward strand.
TTCCGCTTCTCGTCCCTCGCCTCGAGCACGTCGAGCCGTTCGGCCGCGAGGATCGCCCGCGTCAGCCCGGCCCGCACGTACGGCGCGTCGGAGCCGGTGTTCTTGAAGGTCCAGATGCCGATGTTGATGAGCGCGATCGCGATCGCGTACATGAGCTCGTCCTGCAGCCGGTCGTTGTAGAGGAAGATCCCGATGATGACCACCGGCAGGGCGTAGAGCCAGGCCGCGGGCTGCCAGGACTCCAAGCGCTGCAGCGTCATGATGTCTCTCTTGGGGACGGTGGAGAGACCTTTCCCGTTGTGCCAGGCGCGGGCCCGCCGGTTCGCGTCGAGCGCGAACCACAGGCACGCCGAGATCATCGTCGCCACCGTGATGATCCCGATGGGGCTGAAGATCACCCACCACCGCCGCTGCACCAGTGTCGGCAGCAGGATGTACACGGTGGGGAAGATCGCCGTGCCCCTCATCATGAACGAGGCCGCCGCGGTGCGTACGCCCGTCCATCCCCGCCGGCGGATCGCCGAATGCGGGGTCATGTCCGCGAAGATGTTCATGTACAGCCGCAGGGCGGGAATCGCGTAGGCGAGCGCGACGATCCGCACCGGCAGGTTGTCCCACGCGGCCGGTATCTCGTAGTCGGCGGCGCGGATGTCGTCGAGCAGCGGGATGCCCTGCTGCCCTGAGCGGTTGAACAGCCAGTTGGCGTACTCGATCCATTTGGCCTGCCAGAACAGGTCGAGGTCCCGCGACCACCAGGTGAGGACGAGGGCGAGCGTCACCCACGACAAGAGCGCGCAGGCCACGGCCCAGCGTTTGAGGCCCCGCGCCTGCCGCAGGTGGTGGGCGCGCATGGGGTGGGTCGCTTCGTCGGTGGCCTTGACCTGCCTGCGGCGGACCTTCCAGATCTCGCGCTGGCGCTTGACGGCGGCCACGCCGGGCAGGAGGTTCTTGAGCCGCTCGCGGCGGGTCGTCGGCCGGTCCTTCTCGGCCGCTTCGAGGACTTCGAGTTCGCACACGAAGAGGTCGCGGATCTCAGTGAACCGGCCGCGGCCGGCGTCGATGCCGGAGACGGCGAGGCGCTGCGAGGGGTCGGCGTCGACGAGGTCTTCGAGGAGCCGCGCGAGGCCGACCGAAGCGACGTAGAACTGGTCGGGGACCGTGCCGGGGGCGCTGTGCGGGATGCCGCCGATCGCCATGAGCACCATGCCGACCGAGTAGAGGTCGGCGAGGTGGCCGCCTTTGCCGGTGGCCTTGACCTCGGGGGCGATGTACACGGATTCGCGGGACTCGGCGCCCACGAGGGTCCGCGTGTGGAGGAAGTTCACGCCGAGGTCGATGAGCTTGAGCTTCACCGTGGTCGGGTTCTCGACCTGGACGATGATGTTCGACGGCGTGAGGTCGTTGTGGTGGCCCACGTTCTCGGCCAGCGCGGTCATCGCGTCGAGCAGGGCGGTGCCGAGGACGCGGAGTTGGCCGATGTCGACTGGCCGCACGATCTCGGACTTGGGTTTCCTGCGGCCCTTGGCGATCGTGCGGAGGTGGTCGGTGAGGGTGGTGCCTTTGACGAACTCCATGAGGACCCAGCTGTCGTGGCTGGCCCACACGGTGACGAGGGGCGAGCCTTCGGGGCGTTCGCCGCCGAAGTCGCGCTGGTAGTCCCTGGTGGCCTTGACGATCGCGGGGAGGCGCAGGTAGGGGTAGATGAGGATTTTGAGGGCGTAGTGGGTGGCCCAGCCGGCTTTGGGGGTGTCGGAGTCGACGGTGACGATGACCGAGGTGGTGCCCTGGCGGTGGAAGGCCATGGTGGCGAAGTCGATCGTGTCCCAGACGTCGCGGGCTTCGGTGTCCTCGTCGGCGGGCCGGTAGAGGGCTTCGATGGCGTCTTGGACGCGGGGGTGGGCGACGAGGTCGCGGCAGAGGTCGTCGGCGGAGCGGCCGGCGATGTCGCCGCCTTCGTAGGTCTCGCCGTGGTAGCGCATCCGGTCGGAGCGGTGCATGGCGATGAGTGTGAGCAGGAAGAACCCGAGGTGGCCGGTGGTGGCGTGGCTGACGCGTTCGTCGGGTTCGGGTGCGGCCCACCAGGTCCAGAGCTGTTCGAGGGCGGCGGCGCGGTCGATGCCGAAGCGGTCGGCGTAGGCGCGTTCGTCGAGCGGGAGGTCGAGGAGGGCGGTGCGCCAGTCGCCGGTCTGCCACTGGTCGAGTTCGGTGGCGGCGTCGCGGTCGTCGATGCGGCCGGTGAGGTGGGCGCAGGCGTCGGTGAGGCGGTCAACCAATGCGCTTGCCATCGGCGGTCCTCACGGTGACGATGCGGGGGACGGAGCGGAAGGCGCCGTCGCGGATCTCTTTGACGGGGATGCTCTGCACGGCGGCGGCCATGACGGCGTGGGCTTCGCGGGCGGCGGTGATGAGCGCGTCGCGGTCGCGGGTCTGGTTGCCGACTTCCTTCATCCACGGGAGCGGGGCGAGGTCGAGGACCTGCGGGCCGGGTCCGGGGTCGGTCATCCAGTGCTGCAGCTGTTTTCGCTGGCTGCGGTATTGGAACTGGGAGGCGACGTAGGCCTTGCCGAGGCCTTTGCGGAGGCGTTCGAGGTAGGCGATGGAGTAGCGGCGGCCGGGCGAGAGGCGGGTGGGCGGGGCTTTGAGGGGTTTGGTGCTGAGGGAGAGGACGTGGGTGCAGCCGTCTTCGAGGGCGAGGAGGCTCGGGTGGGCGGTGAGGACGCCGCCGTCGAGGGCGCGTTCGCCGCGGAACGTGCCGGTGCCGGGGACGGCGACGGGCATCCAGCAGCTGGCTTTGAGTGCGGCTTTCAGGTCGTCTCGGGATTCGAACTCGTGGGGGCCGATGGCTTTCAGGCTGTCCACGAGGCTGATGGTGACGTGGAATTCGGTGGGGCTCTTGAGGATCTTCTCGAAGTCGAGGGGTTTGACGGTCTCGATGACCTCGTCGAAGGCGTAGTCGAGGTTGAGGAGCGGGCGGCCGGTGAACATGTTGCGGATGTCGACGAACTTGCGGGTGGCGAGGTCGTCGAAGTAGATGGTGAGCGGGTACCAGCAGTCGCCGCCGGCCATGAAGTAGGCGGCGTTGATGGAGCCGGAGGACGAGCTGTAGACGGCGTCGAAGACGGGGCGCAGGCCGAGGTCGTCGAGGGCGACGAGCATGGCGGCGGAGGTCACGCCGCGCATGCCGCCGCCTTCGACGGCGAGGCCGAGCTTGTGGCCGTCGGTCCGCGCGCCGGGCTGGGAGCCTGCGGCTTGGCGGGCCCGGATCAGTTCCAGGACAGGGTGATCGACGGCCCAGTAGCGGTCGGCGTCGTGGGCATAGATGTCGGACAATTCGGCCTCGCTCAGGGGTGCGGCGTTGCGGCGGAATCGGATTGTCCTCAGGATAGCCCGTTCGCCCACAATGCGCAGTCCCCGAATCGCGCTCGGGAGCGCCGGAGCACCAGCCGGAGGCGATCCTGCGGGCGTCGCGCTCGATCGCGCGGCACATCCGGTCGCCCGCCATTCGATCGGCCCGACCGGCGGCTCCGTGAAGACCGCGACGGGCCGGGGCCCGGCGCGTTTGTCCTCGTCGAAGCTGATGCCATGCAGGGCAGGGTTCTCGGCCGGTCAGCAGCGGAACTGGCGCAAGAGCACCCGCGGCGGGAGTTCAACCGAACTCCCGCCGCGGCTTCACACTTGGCGCCCGCTCAGTAGTACCACTCCCAGCAGACCGTGTAGGAGTGCTCCGGGAACTCGGGGCTGCTCCAGGTGGACCAGCCGTACCCGTCGCAGAAGCCCGAGGCGTCGTAGTCGCTGGTGCGGCCCACGACGCGGACGTTCGCGGTGTCGCAGCTGTCCGCGAACGCGAACGTGTCGTCCTCGTACAGGACCATGCAGGTGTACTGCTCGGCGTACCCGATGTCGTCCGGGTAGACGATCTGCAGGCAGAGGGTCACATCGAAGTAGGAGTCGGTCGCCGCGTAGGTCCGTGAGCGTTCGCCATACGCGTCGTTGGCGCAGGCGTTCGGGTCCGATTGGCCCTCATAGCGTTCGAGCACGCGGAACGATCCGGTGTCGCACGAGGTTGTGGTCCAGGCGGAGCTGTAGTCGTTGGGGCCGTATACGCATTCGCCGGTCTGGGCGCGGTAGGCGGTGTCGCCGTCGATGGGGATGTAGGCCATGCAGAGGACCCGGGCGGTGACCGTGGAGGTGACCGACTGGTCGGAGTACACGTCGGCGTCGCAGACGCCGAGGTCGTTGGTGCCTTCGACGATGTCGATCACCTCGAACGCCCCGGCGCCGCAGTAGGTCGACTCGATGTCGACCTCGACATCGGTGATGTCGCCGGAGACGTAGAAGCAGTCGCCGACGGCGGCATCCGCGACCGGGTCGGGCTCGACGGAGTCGCTCGTGTCCTCGGTCTCCCCGCTCCCCCAGTCGTCGGTCGGTTCGATGCTGAAATCGTCGGTCTCACTTGCGGAACCGGTGCCGGGTCCCGGACCGGTATCGTCGTCGGCGTTGGCGACGCTGACGCCGATGAGTCCCGCGAGGACCACGCCGCCGACCGCGGCCCAGCCCTTCAACGTCAGGCCGAGCACGGCCTTCACGGGGACGACCTGGTCGCCGACCGGGACCGGGATCTGCGTGTCAGCGAAGGGAATGTTGCCGGTGACGCCGTGGTTCGGGTCGAAGCCGAGACTGGCGGCCTCGCCGGAGGGGACGTTCACGTCGGGGCCGCCGCTCGCGGCCGGGTCGGCCGGTTGCGGAGCGCCGACGCCGAAGCTCACGCCGAAAGCCGCCGCGCCGTCGTCGTCATCGGCGGGACGCCCTGACGGGCGGGCCTTCTTGTCGTCCTTGTCGGGCTTGCGGGCGGTGCCGTCGCTGTCGCGGCCGTTCGAGTCCATGGGCGCTCCTCATCGAAAGGGGTGGTCCTCGATGAGAGCTTGCGGCGCCCGGTCACGGGTCCGTCCCAGTCCCGTCACGACGAGCGACACTTCGACTCGCGGCCGCCCTAGGCGGTCCGTTCGCCGAGACTGCGGAACACTGGACCACGACCGGACCCTGAACGTGGCGGTCGCCGAACCCGCAGGTGGTCGACCCCGTCAAGGGCGTCCACTGCGCACTGCCGAAGGAGCTGAGCCTTGACTGACCCGTTCATCAGGACGTTCGAGGACGCCGGACACGAAGGGCCCCTTGCGGGTCTGCGCCTGGCGGTCAAGGACCTGTTCGACCTCGCGGGCGTTCCCACGGGCGCGGGGAACCCGCGCTGGCTCGAGACGCACGAGGTCCCGGGCGAGGACGCGGTCGCGGTGGCGCGGCTGCGTGCGGCCGGCGCGCGGGTGGTCGGGAAGACCATCACCGATGAGCTGGCGTGGAGCCTCAACGGCACCAACGCGCACTACGGGACCCCCGAGAACCCGGCCGCCCCCGGGCGGGTGCCGGGCGGGTCGTCGTCGGGTTCGGCGTCGGCGGTCGCGTTGGGGCGCGCGGACATCGGGCTCGGCACGGACACGGGCGGGTCGATCCGCGTCCCGGCGTCCTACTGCGGACTGTTCGGGCTGCGGCCGACGCACGGCCGGGTGAGTCTGGAGGGCGCGGTGCCGCTGGCGCCGTCGTTCGACACGGCCGGGGTCCTGACGCGGGACGCGGCGACGCTGCGGCTCGCGATGGGAGTGCTCCTCGAAGGCGCGGCGGAGGCCGGGCCGATCACGAGACTGCTGGCGCCGCAGGACATCTGGGCGGAGATCCCGGAGGCGACCCGGGCGGTCGTGATGCCGAAGGCCGAGTCGCTGGGACTGCCGATCGACCGCACGCCGTTCTTCCCGGAGAGCGGGGACGCGGCGCCGCTGGAGACCGCGCGGGTCGCGTACGCGACCTTGCAGGCGTGGGAGGCATGGCAGGCGCACGGCGCGTGGATCGAGGCGAACGAGCCGGAGTTCGGGCCGGGCGTGGCGATGCGGTTCGCCAATGCCGCGAAGCTGGACGGCGCGGACATCGATGCGGCGCAACGGGTCCGCAGCGGCGTGACCGCGCTCGTGCGCGACCGGCTGCCGGAGGGCACGGCCCTGGCGATCCCGGCCGCGCCGGGACCGGCCTTCTTGATCGGGGACCAGCCGAACCGGGAGGCGATCGTGCGCTTGACGTGCATCGCGGGCCTCTCGGGCGCACCGGGCCTGGCCGTGCCGGCGGGCACGGTCGAGGGTCTGCCCGTGGGCCTTCAGCTCGTGGCCGCACCGGGCGGCGATGAAAGGCTGCTGGAACTGGCCTGAGCCGCAGGCGCACAGGGGCGATCGGCGCGGGCGCGTCCGACGGAGGCTGCCCCCTCTCGGGGCCGCCATGCCGGGACCGATCGGCCAGAATGGAAGCGGCTCAGGCGGATCGATCGCGCGACAGTGCTGTGCGAGACGGTCGTTCCGACCACGTGTTCGGGCGACCGGCGGCCGGCCGTCTCGGCCGGGCCGATGGGCGGCCCGGTGGTCGAGACGGCCAGTGCTCGCGGCCGCTCGCCGGTCCGGTCGGCCGATGGGCGGCCGACACGTCAGACGGTCGAGACGGCTCGCGCGCGTGCCCGATCGATCATCGACTCGCGTCCGGTCGGGACGATGGGTGTCCCGATCCTGTTGCGGCCCAAGCGATGCTGCCGCGTCTCATGCCGATGCGGACCGGGGCGCCGGTGCCGCGGGGCCCCCTCGCCCCGCGGAATCCCTCGGTCCTGTCATGTCACCGTGTACTGCTGGAACTGCCTGTCGGGCGCCTCGCGCCACCGCGCCTCGCCTCGGCGGACCGCCGTGCATGACCTGCCGGTCACCACGGTCGCCTTGCGGGCGTGTCGATCCGGGGAACGTCGCGTCCTCTCCTGCCAGTCGGGACGCGGCCGTCGCTAGTGGATGGTCAGCAGACGAGGCCGGAACGGAAGGCCTCGGCCACCGCGTGGGCCCGGTCGCGGGCGCCGAGCTTGCGGAACATGCGCCGCGCGTGGGTCTTGACGGTGTCCTCGGAGACGAACAGGTCGCGCCCGATCTCCGCGTTCGACTTCCCTTCGCTCATGCCCCGCAGGACCTGGAGTTCGCGCTCGGTGAGCTTCATGCCCTGCAGCGTCGAGCGCTGCCGCGGCACGGTCTCGGTGACGCGCTGGAGCGTCGGCGAGGCGAACATGATCGCCTGCGCCAGCGCGACCAGCAGGTCGTCGCAGTTGTTGGACGGGGTGCGGATGACACCCCGGGCGCCCGCGGCGACCACCATGGCCGCCGTGCGCGGATCGGCCGCGCCGGACAGGAGGACTCCCGTCCGGGGCGAGCGGGCGCGGACGGTCTTGACGAACTTGACCGGGTCGGGCGCGGCCAAGGCCACGTCGACCAGCACCACGTCCACCTGGCGGCGCCCGAGTTCGAGGAACAGCTCGGAAGAGCCCTCGACCGACTTGACCGCCTGCGCCAGGCCCATGCGGGTCGCGCAGGCCGAGATCTTCTGTCCGGCTTGAGGAGTCTTAACACAGACCAGTACGGTTCTCACTTTGTTCTACCTTTCGCTGCGGTAGGCCGTGCGTGTCTCTGTTACCAGCACGCAGGCGGTCCGCCGCCATGACGCGGTTTCGCGCGAGTTTTTCGAGTGACTTTTCGAGGTTTCCGGGGCGAGTCGCGGACGCATGCTGTTCGGGTTCGGTTGACCCGAGTTCCTCGTCCCGGATGGGAAACTGGGGGCATGACACAGCGAAGAGGCGGACGACCGTACCGAGCCGAGGCCCGCGATATTGGTGACCATCGTTCACATCCACCTCGCCATGACTTGTCTAACGAACTAACGGCCCTGGAAGGTACGAGTTACGGCCGATATAAATCCTTGCGTGGCAAATGGTGGGCGGGTCCGGCGATTCTGGACATATCCCGGGTGCAGTCCGACCCGTACGCGCCGCCCAGCCGAGTCGCTCTCGAGTTCGACGCCGAGGCCGCTGACCTGCTCGAAGAGTGGTACGCGACGCCCGAGCGGCGGCGCGCGCTGGCGGTGCTGCTGGCGAAGCGGTTCCGGAAGGCGTGTCCGTCAAAGGACCTGCGGATCGACGGCGGCGGACAGGAGATCCTGCGGCGCGCGTCGTGCACCGTGGGCGCGGACGGGTCGGTGGTCTTCCGGCTCGGCGCGCAGTTCCCCGGGCACGGGCGGCGGATCGCGGGCCGGCAGGCCGCGCGGCTGCTGTGCGAGATGCTGCCGGACGCGGCCGACGAGGCGCTGGCGGTGAGCGAGGAGGAGGCGACGGTGTGGACGCGCCACGCCGACGATGTCAAGGCGCTCAGGGAGGCCGTGGCGGCGGCGGGGCTCGTGGCGTTCGTCGCGGACGGGTCGATGCTCGCCCGGCGCTCGGGTGTGGACGACCGGCCGTTGGAATCAGGCGTGCCGTTCGCGAGCCCGGAGTCGATGGCGGTGGCGTTCGAGCTGCCGCATGCGGGCACGGTGCGGGGCATGGGGATCGGGCCGGGCGTGACGCTGATCGTCGGCGGCGGGTTCCACGGGAAGTCGACCCTGTTGCGGGCCTTGGAGTCCGGGGTGTGGGACCACGTTCCCGGCGACGGCAGGGATCTCGTGGTCGCGGACCGGTCGGCGGTGAAGATCCGGGCCGAGGACGGGCGCGCGGTGACGGGCGTGGACGTGCACGCGTTCGTCGACCACCTGCCGAGCGGGGACGACACGCGGCATTTCACGACCGAGAACGCGTCCGGTTCGACCTCGCAGGCCGCGGCCGTGGTCGAGGCCCTGGAGGCGGGCGCGACGGCGCTGCTCATCGACGAGGACACGGCCGCGACGAACCTGATGATCCGGGACGCGCGGATGCAGGAGCTCGTGGCGAAGGACCGCGAGCCGCTGACGCCGCTGGTGGACTTGGTGCGGTCGATGGCCGACGAGCACGGGGTGGCCACGATACTCGTCATGGGCGGATCGGGCGACTACATGGACGTCGCGGACCGGGTGATCCTCATGGACGCGTACCGGCCGGAGGATGTGACGGAGCGGGCGAAGGCCTTGGCGGCCAAGCCGACCGGGCGGCAGGTGGAGGCCGAGGGGTTCCGGATGCCGCGGGCGCGCGTCGTCGACCCGCGGTCGGTGTCGTCGGAGTCGCGCGGGAAGCAGAAGATCAAGGCCGGGGGCACGGACGGGCTGCGGTTCGGCGAGTCCGATGTCGATGTGAGGTCGGTGGAGCAGATCACCGACCCGGCGATGACCACCGGGATCGGCCTGGCGATCGAGGCGGCCGTGCGGCACGGCTGGATCGACGGGGAGGCCACGGTTGCTGAGGCGCTGGACCGCATGGACGAGGTGCTGGACGTGTTCGGCGAGGCCGAGCTGCTGAAGATCCGGGACATCGACCTGGCGGTGCCGCGGCGGCACGAGGTGGCGGCGACGCTCAACCGGATGCGGGAGCTGCGGGTGCGCCAGAGCGGCGAATGAGTTGGGGCCCTTGCCGTTCGGGCCCGGACGGGGCTTTCTGGGGGGCTTGCGGCGGTGAGGGGCCGAACCCGTTGTTTACGGGCAGAAAAGTGCCTTCGCGGCTCCGATCCCCAAAGGCCGCGAAGGCTCTTGAACTCTATCGGTTTCCCGACAGTAGTGCGACTAAGTGTCGGGATGTTGACACTTGCGGTTCCGACCCCCCGATCGACCTGCGGCTAAACCAGGGTCTTGAAACGCGGCAAGGCCGCCGACGGGGCGTCGGCGGCCTTGCGTGCGTTCCTTCGCCGGTCGGGACCGGCTCCCGGCGCTAGTGCGAGTGGCTGTGCCCGCCGTGGGAGTGCGAGTGGCCGTGACCGGCCTCCTCTTCCTCTTCCTCGGGCTTGTCCACGATCGTCACCTCGGTCGTCAGCAGCATGCCGACGATCGAACCGGCGTTGAGCAGGGCGTTGCGGGTGACCTTCACCGGGTCGAGGATGCCGGCCGCGACCAGGTCCTCGTACACGCCGGTGGCGGCGTTCCAGCCCTCGCGCCAGCCCTTGCCCTCAACCGCGTTCACGATCACGTCGCCGGACTCGCCGGCGTTGATCGCGATACGGCGCAGGGGCTCGGACAGCGCCTCCTCGACGATCTTGAGGCCCACGCGGGCCTCGGGGTCGTCGAGCTCGATCTTCTCGAGCACGGAGATCGCGTGCACCAGGGCCGCGCCGCCGCCGGCGACGATGCCCTCCTCGACCGCGGCCTTGGTCGCGTTGACCGCGTCCTCGATCCGGTGCTTGCGCTCCTTCAGCTCGACCTCGGTGGCCGCGCCGACCTGGATGACGGCCACGCCGCCCGAGAGCTTCGCGAGGCGCTCCTCGAGCTTCTCGCGGTCCCAGGACGACTCGGTCGTGGAGGCCTGCTGCTTGATCTGCGCGATGCGGGCGTCGACGGTCTCCTTCTCCCCGGCGCCGTCCACGATCGTGGTGGCGTCCTTGGAGACGGTGACGCGGCGGGCCCGGCCCAGGTGCGAGAGGTCCGCGGCCTTGAGCTCGAGGCCGACCTCGGAGGAGATGACCTCGGCGCCCGTGAGGGCCGCGATGTCGCCCAGGATGGCCTTGCGGCGGTCGCCGAAGGCCGGGGCCTTGACGGCGCACACGCGCAGCGTGCCGCGCAGGGCGTTCACCGTCAGGGTCGCGAGGGCCTGGCCCTCGACGTCCTCGGCGATGATCAGGAGCGGCTTCGAGGTCTCGACGACCCTCTCCAGCACCGGCAGCAGCTCCTCGATGGAGCCGACCTTGGCGTTGGTGATGAGGATGTAGGGGTCCTCGAAGACCGTCTGGCGCGAGTCCTGGTCGGTGATGAAGTTCGGCGAGATGAAGCCCTTGTCGAACTGCATGCCCTCGGTGACCTCGAGGATCGTCTCCAGGCTGGAGCCGTCCTCGACGGAGATGACGCCTTCGACGCCGACCGAGTCCATCGCCTTCGCGATGAGCTCGCCGATCTCCGGGTCCTGCGCCGAGACGGCCGCGACCTGCGCGATGTGCTCGTGCGAGTCGATCTGGATGGCCTGGGCCAGCAGCTCCTCGGACACGGCGTTCGCCGCGGCCTCGATGCCCTTGCGGATCGCGATCGGGTTCGCCCCGGCCGTGACCGCCTTGATGCCCGCGCGGCTCATCTTCTGGGCCAGCACGGTCGCGGTGGTGGTGCCGTCGCCCGCGACGTCGTTCGTCTTGGTCGCGACCTCCTTCACCAGCTGCGCGCCGAGGTTGGCGTACGGGTCGGCGAGCTCGATCTCCTTGGCGATCGTCACGCCGTCGTTGGTGATCAGCGGCGCGCCGAAGGAGCGCTGGAGGACGACGTTGCGGCCCTTCGGGCCGAGCGTGACCTTGACGGTGTCGGCGAGCTGGTCGATGCCGTGCAGCAGGTTGTGCCGCGCGTCCTCGGCGAAGTTGAGAATCTTCGGCATGGTTTCCCTTCCTAAGACACGATCGGGCCCTTCACCCACGGCGACGCTTGCGAGCCGTAAATCAGTGGGGTAGGGCCCGGAACGTGCTAGTTCTCGACGACCGCGAGGACGTCGCGCGAGGACAGGACGAGGTATTCCTCGCCGTTGTACTTGACCTCGGTCCCGCCGTACTTGGAGTAGATGACCACGTCGCCGACCTTCACGTCGATCGGGAGGCGGTTGCCCTTGTCGTCGAAGGCGCCCGGGCCGACGGCCAGAACGGTGCCCTCCTGGGGCTTCTCCTTGGCGGTGTCGGGGATGACGATGCCCGAGGCGGTGGTGGTCTCGGCCTCGTTCGCCTGGACCACGATGCGGTCGCCCAGCGGCTTGATGGCAGCCTTGCTCACTTGGTTTCTCCAAACCTGCGTGTTCAATACGGATGTACGCCACGACGGCGCGGGTCTCGTCGTCGCGGGTGCCGAGGCACCGGCCCGTGGCTGTTGGCACTCTCGAGGCGAGAGTGCCAAGCCGATCATAGCGCTTAGCAATCTCGGTCTGCGAGTGCTAAGGGTCAAGATAGTTCGCCCAGGTGGGGACGTCAACGCCGGGTCTGCGAAGTCATAGCCCCGCGACCGCGGGTACCGCCGGTGAGGGATCATGAAACCCGTGGAACCCAGCCTGCTCGCCGCCCTCCGGGCCGACCCCGAGCTCCAGCGCGCCGCCGCCGAGGCCCTCGCCCGCGACGGCGACCGCGCCCCGCTCGCGCTCCGCAAGGCCGGCGTCACACCGGATCTCGCCGCCGCCGCCCTCACCCTCGCCGACCTCCGGCGCCACGCCGCGGCCAAGTTCGGCGCCCGCGCCGAGCGCCTCTACTTCACCCGCGCCGGTCTGGAACAGGCCACGCGATGGGTCGTCGCGGAGCGCCGCGCCGCCCGGTTCGCGCGCCACGCGACGACGGTGACCGACCTGTGCTGTGGCCTCGGCACCGAGGCCCTGGCGTTCGCGGAGGCGGGCATGGCGGTCAAGGCCGTGGACATGAGCGAGGAGACGGCCGAGTACGCGAAGGCGAACGCCGAAGCGGCGGGCGTCAGGGTCGAGATCGAAGTGGGCGACGCGCTGGAGACCCCGATCGCCGATTCGGCCTTCGCCGACCCGGCCCGCCGCTCGGGTTCGACGAGGAACTTCAACCCGGCCGACTACTCGCCGCCGCTGGACCGGGTGCTGGACCACATGGCATCGACGCGTTTCGCCGCCCTGAAACTCGGACCGGGCATCAGCCACGACTGGATTCCCGAAGGCGCCGAAGCGGAATGGGTGTCGGTGGACCGGGACGTGGTCGAGGCGTGCCTGTGGCTGGGCGAAGCGGCCGAAGTGCCGCGGCGCGCGAGCCTGTGCAAGGCGGGCGAGTGGCACGAGCTGACCGGCAGCGGTGAGGAGAAAGCCCGGGTCGGAGCAGTAGCCGCCTACCTTTATGAACCCGATGGGGCGGTGATCAGGGCGGGCCTGGTGGCGGAGCTGGCCGAGACACTGGAAGCCCACACGGCGAACGAGACCATCGCCTACCTCTACAGCGACCGGCTCGTCGAGACCCCGTTCGCCAGGGCCTGGAAGGTCGAAGAGGTCTGGCCCCTCCACCCCAAGAAGCTCAAAGCCCTGCTCGCAGAACGAGGCATCGGCCGCCTCACGATCAAGCAGCGCGGCACCGGCATCGACCCCGCAGCCCTCAGAAAGCAGCTCAAACTCAAGGGCCCCAACGAGGCGACCCTTGTCGCGACCAGGGTCGGAACGGACCACGTGGCGATCCTCTGCCGGGAAGTCAGCGCTGCCAGCCTTTGATCAGGTCGTCGGGCCCGAAGGCACCGTCGAGACCCTTGCAGTCGAAGCCGCTGCGGGATACACCGACCAACGGCAGATCCTCGTCAGTAAGCGCTGCCCGATGGTTCTGCAGCGCAGTCAGGTCGCGCCGGTCGAACTTGTCGTTGTCGAGCCACTTGATCGAACCGACGAAAAGCAGCTCTTTCGCCACCGGGGCATCGTCTGCACCGACGATGTCGATCTCGACATCATTGCTGCGGGTCCAGTAGCCACCGATCTTTCGGGCGTACGGAATCGACTGCGAGGGAAGCGTCCTTGCTAGCGACTCCCTGACCAGCGGCTCGATCGCCCGGCCCCGCCAGCTGGTCCAGGACGCACGGATCCGGTTCACGACCAGGTCTCCTCGGAGCCGCTCGATCTCGTCCAGGTACGGTTCGACGAGCGCGAGCCAGAACCTCAGGTACGGGTCGTCGATCGTGTACCTGCGCTCTTTCGAAGGTCTCAGGGAAACCGGCAGATTCGAGGCGACGATCCCTTTCTGCACCAGGAGATCCAGGGCGCGGCTCAGGGTTGAATGTGAAATGCCACCGGCGGCGCGGGCGATATTGGTGAAAGTCCGTTCGCCGCTGCCGATGGCCCTCAGCACATGCTCCGCCATGGCTTGATCGGGAAATTCGGCGGCGAGCATGAGCCGCGCAGACACCACCAGTGCGGAGAGCGGCTTGGCGAGCGACCGTTCGAGGAAATCCCACAGGCCCGCGCCCTTCCGCCAGTCGGCGCAGATCAGCGGGAGGCCGCCCGTGACCAGGGCCGCGTCGAAGGCGGCAGCGGGTTCGAGGCCGAGCATCTGCCCGATCTCGGCCGGGTTGAGCGGTCCGAGCACCATCTCCGTTCCGCGCTGATGGAACGGTCGGTCATAGCTGTTGAGAGCCTTCATCATCGACAAGTCAGAGCCGATGAGCAGCAATAGGACGGGCTTACGGGACAACTGCCGATCCCAGGCGCGCTGCAGGATGCCTTCGAAGGCGTCCACTCGGTCCATCAGGTACGGGACTTCGTCGAGAACCACCAGACTCGGGGTGTCGTCGGGCAAGATGTCGGCGAGCAGTCGAAGGGCGGCGCTCCAGTTGGCCGGCGGGTCTTCGAGATATTGGGCGCGCTCGGGGAGATCGGAGTCGGCGACCGCTTCGCTGAAGCTTTCGAGCTCGCCCCCGGGGACCTCTCGGGCAGCGGTGAAGAACAGGGTCGGCAGGCGGGAACGCCGGGTGAACTCCTCGACCAGAGCCGACTTGCCCACACGCCGACGGCCGCGCAGCATCAGGCACTTGCCGGGGCTGCGGTGCTCGATGCCCTCCTTGACACCGTCAAGGACATCATCGAGCATGGCGAGCTCTCTGCTTCGCCCGACGAAATCGTCCATGCGCACCTCACTAAGCTATCGACCTAAATACTATCGCTGGAGATAGTATCGCTTCCGATAGTAACAAGGCTGGTACTACCGCGGTGCGGTACTACCACCCAGCGGTAGTACGCCGCGGGAGCATTCCCGCGGGTTTCGCCAGAGCGGGGCGAGCGCCTCAGGCGTGGCGGTCTTGGAAGCGCTTGGCTTTGGCGCGGTTGCCGCAGGTCTCCATGGAGTGCCAGCGGCGGGAGCCGTTGCGGGTGGTGTCGAGGTACCAGAGGATGCAGTTCGGGTTGGCGCACTTGCGGATGCGGTCGGGGCGGGACTCGAGGAGGTCGAGGAGGGCGACGGCGGCGCGCCAGCCGGGGAGGCGGGCGGGGTCGTCGACCTCGTCGGTGAGGGTCGGGACGCCGCCGAGGAGGCGGGGGCGGCGGACGCCGTGGGCGAGGACGGCGTTGAGCTTCGCTTCGGCGCCTTCGGTTTTCGCGACGACGGCGCGGATCGCTTCGCGGGCCTCGATGAGGTGGGGCTTGACCTCGGACTCCGGGGCGTCGAGCGGGAAGTCGTGTTCGGCCAGCCAGTCCTGAAGTGCGCCTGGGGTTTCGAGCATGTCGAAGGGTGCGCCGCCGCTCATCCACGTGGTGTTGAGGAGATCGAGCGGGAGCGGTTCGCCGGTGAGCGGTCGCGTGACGGTCATCTCGCAAGTATAACCGGTAAAAGTCTTGTAGTCGGTTAGCAAGGGGCGCTAATGTTCTCCTCGTGAAACCGGCTAAACAAAGTTAGCCGGTTAGAAGTGAAAGGCACGCCCCATGTCACGCCTCCCCCTGATCCAGCCGGACACCGCCAACCGCCAGGCCGCCGAGCTCCTCGCCGGCGTGCAGCAGGCCCTCGGCGTCACCCCGAACATGACGAAGGCGATGGCCAACAGCCCCGCCGTCCTCAAGGGCTACCTCGGCTTCTCCGGCGCGCTCGCCGCCGGGGTGCTGCCCGCGCACCTCCGCGAACGGCTGTCCTTGCTTGTGGCGCAGGAGAACGGCTGCGACTACTGCCTCTCGGCCCACACGTACCTGGGCGAGAGGCGCGGCAAGCTCGACGCCGGCCAGATCGCGGCCGCACGGCGCGGTGAGGCCGAGGAGCCGAAATCCGCTGCGGCCCTGGCGTTCGCGAAAGCGGTGCTGCGCAGCAAGGGCGGCGTCGAGGACGCCGAGCTGAAGACCGCCCGCGAGGCGGGCCTCAGCGACGAGGAGATCGCCGAAGTGGTCGCCACCGTCGCGCTCCAGGTCTTCACCAACTACTTCAACAAGACCGCCGACACCGACATCGACTGGCCGGTCGTCCGGCACGACCACTAGGACCCGAGCGGCAAGCGCCGCAACGGAAACGGAGAACCCCCATGACCACCCTTCCGAAACCCCAGACCGCCAGGCCCGCCTGGGTCCAGACCGCCGTGCCGACCCTCGCCGGACTCCTCGGCCTCCTCGCACTCGCCGGACTCGAAGAGGCGACCGGCGCCGCCCTGTTCGCGCTGCCGTGGGTCGCGGCCGTCGGCATCATCGCCGTCGCCCCGCAGGCGCCGTTCGCGCAGCCCCGGAACATGCTGATCGGCCAGGTCAGCGCCGGCGTCGTCGGCCTCGCCGCCGTCGCGGTCATGGGCCCGTCGATCTGGACCGCCGCCGTCGCGGCCGGCCTGGCCACCGCGCCGATGGTCGCCCTGAAGGCGCCGCACCCGCCCGCGACGGCGACGGCCGCGCTCATCGGCGCGACCGGACCCTCGCTGTGGTTCCTCGTCGACCCGATCCTCCTCGCCAGCGCCGCGACCGTCCTCGTCGGATGGCTGATCGGCAAGGCCCTGCCGGGGCACAAGTACCCGGCCCGCTGGTGGTAACCCCAACCGCTCTGAAAGTCGTTGCCTTGAAAGTCGTTGCTTTGAAAGGAAATGCCATGTCCCGTCCTCCCCTGCCCCCGTTCACCGCCGAGTCCGCCGCCGCGAAGGTGCAGGCCGCCGAAGACGGCTGGAACACCCGCGATCCCGAGCGTGTGGCGCTGGCGTACACGCCGGATTCGGTGTGGCGCAACCGTTCCGAGTTCCTGACCGGCCGCGAGGAGATCAAGCGGTTCCTCGCCGCGAAGTGGGCGCGGGAGCACGAGTACGCGCTGCGGAAGCAGTTGTGGGCGTTCACCGAGGACCGCATCGCGGTGAAGTTCCAGTACGAGTGGCACGACGACGAGGGCCGGTGGTGGCGCAGCTACGGCAACGAGCTGTGGGAGTTCGACGCCGAGGGCCTGATGCGCCGCCGCGAGGCGAGCATCAACGATGTCGAGATCGCGGAGGCGGATCGGACGATCTTCGGTCCGCGTCCCGACAGCGAACGCTGAGGAAGAGCCGGGCGCCCGCCACGAGCGGGGCCCGGCTTTCGTCGTTGTTCTGGAAGGCGCTGTTAAGGCAGGCGCGCGGTGAGGTCGACTTCGACGAGTTGGCCCGCGTAGCCGAGGGCGGTCACGCCGACGACGGTGCTCGCGGCCTTGAAGGCGGGCCCGAGCGGGGTCCGTTCGGAGAAGTGGTGCCAGGCGGCGCCGACGACGGCGCTGTCGGCGCTCACGACGTAGACGACGGAGCGGATGACGTCGTCGGGGGCGGCCCCGACCGACGCGAGTGCGGCGATGGCGTTCTCGGCGACCTGGTCGATCTGGGCGCTGAGGTCGCCGATGCCGACGACCTGCTGGTCGGCGTCGACGGGGCACTGCCCGGCGAGCATCGCGAGGCGTCCGGCCTCGACCACGGTCACGTGCTCGTATCCCCCGGTGGGGTGGAGTTCGGTGTCTGACACACCGCGAGTCTATGGCCGGTGCCGTTGCGCCGGAACCGGTTTTCGCTAGTCGGGGTGGGCGATCCTGTAGCGGAGGTTCGCGTCCTTCTCGGTGACCATGCGTTCGAGGTCGACCTGGTAGTTGGCGATCTTGCCGCGGAGGGTCTCGTCGGCGGCGCCGAGGATGCGCACGGCGAGGAGGCCGGCGTTCTTGGCGCCGGCGATGGAGACGGTGGCGACGGGGATGCCGGCGGGCATCTGGACGATGGACATGAGGGAGTCCATGCCGTCGAGGTATTTGAGGGGGACGGGCACGCCGATGACGGGCAGCGGGGTCGCGGAGGCGACCATGCCGGGCAGGTGGGCGGCGCCGCCGGCCCCGGCGATGATGACCTGGAGGCCGCGGGAGGCGGCGGAGTCGGCGTAGCTGAGCATGCCGTGGGGGGTGCGGTGGGCGGAGACGACGCGGACTTCGTAGGGGACGCCGAAGTCGGTGAGGGCTTCGGTGGCCGGTTCCATGGTGGGCCAGTCGGAGTCGGAGCCCATGATGACGCCGACCCGGGGTTTCTGCTCTGCCATTACTCGCCTTCCTGGAGCCATTTGGCGGCCCGCAGGGCGCGGCGCCGCAGCACGTCGGGGTCGTCGCCGCAGACGGTGACGTGGCCGATCTTGCGGCCGGGGCGCACGGCCTTGCCGTAGAGGTGGACGTGCGCGCCGGGGTCCTCGGCGAGGAGGTGCTGGAGGCGTTCGTCGATGCGGGGGCCGCCGGGGGCGCCGCCGAGGACGTTGGCCATCACGGTGTAGGGCGCGGCGGTCTCGGTGGCGCCGAGGGGGTAGTCGAGGACGGCGCGGAGGTGCTGCTCGAACTGGCTGGTGCGGGCGCCTTCGATGGTCCAGTGGCCGGAGTTGTGGGCGCGCATGGCGAGTTCGTTGACGAAGAGGCCGTGGGAGGTCTGGAAGAGCTCGACGGCGAGCATGCCGCAGACGCCGAGTTCGCTCGCGATGGTCTCGGCGATGCGGCGGGCTTCGGCGGCGGTCTCGTCGTTCAGGTGCGGGGCGGGGGCGATCACTTCGGTGCAGACGCCGCCGGTCTGGACGGTCTCGACGACCGGGTAGACGGCGGTCTCGCCGCGCGGGGAGCGGGCGATCTGGACGGCGAGTTCGCGCTGGAGGGCCATGCGGTCCTCGGCGATGAGGCGGATGCCGGAGGCGAGGACGGCCTGGGCGTCGGCGGGGGTGTCGATCATCCAGACGCCCTTGCCGTCGTAGCCGCCGGTGGCGGCCTTGAGGACGCAGGGGAGGCCGAAGGCCTCGACGTCGGAGATGGAGTCGACGGGGGCCCAGCGGGGCTGCGGGAGGCCGAGGGCGGCGAGGCGCGTGCGCATGGCCTGCTTGTCCTGGGCGTAGAGCAGGGCCTCGGGGCGGGGCTGGACTTCGACGCCTTCGGCGACGAGCGTCTGGAGGGCGTCCTGGGGGACGTGCTCGTGGTCGAAGGTGACCACGCTGCAGCCCTTGGCGAAGGCACGGAGGTCGTCGAGGTTGCGGTAGTCGCCGAGGCTGGTGGCGGGGGTGACGACCGCGGCGCTCTCGGCGGGGTCGCCGGCGAGCACTTTGAGGCACTGGCCGAGGGCGATGGCGGCTTGATGGGTCATGCGGGCGAGCTGACCGGCGCCGATCATGCCCACCGTCGGAAGTTGCGTCGCGGCGTCCACGGCCAGAGCGTAACCCGGGCCGCGACCTCGGGTTCGGCGTTCGGGACGCGGCGTGACCTGCGCCCTTGGCGCAGCTTGCAGGCCATATATTGGCATGGTCAACCGGTCATGGGACGTTCTGCGGCGGTGGAGGCGGCGAGTTCGTCGGCGGTGGTGCCGAGGGCGTCGCAGAGGGCCATGATGGTGAAGAACGCCGGTGTGGCGATGCGCCCGGTCTCGATCTTGCGCAGCGTCTCCGGGGAGATGCCGGCCTCGGCGGCGACGTCGAGGAGGCTGCGGGAGCCGCGTGCTTCGCGCAGCGCCCGGCCGAGCGCGCGTCCGCGGTCGTGCTCTTCGGGCCTCAGCGGCGGTCGAATCATATCGGTATTATAGTACCGGTATACAAATACCAACGATGTCTGAAAGGCCGTCCATGATCGAGTACTACTCCTCCGCCGAGATCGAGGCGATGCGCCCGGCCGGGCGCTTCGTGGCCGGGGTGCTCGCCGAGCTGGCGCGCACGGCCGAGGTCGGCATGAACCTGCTCGAGCTGGACGATCTGGCCGCGCGCCGCATCAAGGAGGCCGGCGCGGTGTCCTGCTATGTGGACTACCACCCGTCGTTCGGCGGGAGCCCGTTCGGGAAGGTGCTGTGCACCTCGGTGAACGACGCGGTGCTGCACGGCCTGCCGTTCGACTACAAGATCAAGGACGGCGACCTGGTGAGCTTCGACTTCGCGGCCGAAGTGGACGGGTGGGTCGCGGACTCGGCGCTGTCGGTCGTGGTCGGCGACGCGAGCGAGCACGACCTGCACTTGATCGACACGACGACGCGGGCGCTCGAGGCGGGCATCGCGGCGGCGACCGTGGGGAACAAGCTGGGCGACATCGGGCACGCGATCGCGACCGTGGCGCGCGGCGACGGCCTGAAGGTGAACACGCAGTTCGGCGGGCACGGCGTGGGCCGCACGATGCACGGCGACCCGCACGTCCCGAACGACGGCCGCCCGGGCCGGGGCATGAAGCTGAAGCCGGGCCTCGTGATCGCGATCGAGCCTTGGTTCCTGCAGACCACCGACGAGATCGTCTACGACCCGGACGGATGGACGCTGCGCAGTGCCGACGGTTCGCGCGGGGCGCACATGGAGCACACGGTGGCGATCACGGAAGACGGGCCGATCATTCTGACGGCACGCGACTAGGCGTCCGGCGGGCACTCCAAAGACGCAAGCCTCGGCCAGGCTCTCCACAGGCACTGCTCGCAAGCTTCGCAGTGGCGACCCCCGGTTTCCAAGCTAGGTCGGGGAACCTGAAGCGGAGCTGAAGTGCGGGGATCCGCACCGCTCGCTTCAGTGGTCCGCTTCGGTCCTCGCCAGGCGGGCCATACGGTCGATCATGCGCTCGGTGGCGATCTCCTCGGCGGTGACGGCGTACCCGTAGTGGTCGCGCCAGTCGCCGTCGATGTAGAGGTAGCGCTTGTGCAGACCTTCGCGGCGCAGGCCGAGCTTCTCGGCGACGCGGTTCGACGGGCCGTTCTCGGGGCGGATGTTGACCTCGATGCGGTGGAGGCGGCCGACGGTGAGCGCATGGTCGACGACGAGGGCGAGCGCCGTGGCGGTGATGCCCTTCCCGGCGTGGCCGCGGTCGATCCAGTAGCCGGCGTAGGCGGAGCCGAAGGCGCGGCGCACGATGTTGCCGACCGTGAGGCCGCCGCACAGGTGGCCCTGCCAGCAGACCGCGAGAGGCCAGCTCGTGCCGTCCTTGATGGAGCGCTTGAGGCCGCGGAGCATGGCGCGGAACGCGGCGGGCGAGTGCGCTTCGTGCCAGGTGGTGCCGGTGCCGGGTTCCCAAGGGGCGAGCCAGGCCTCGTTGGCGCGGCGCAGCTCGGACCAGCGGGCGGCGTCGGAGCGCTTGAAGGGGCGGACGCTGACGTCGCCGTGGTTCAGGTTCACGGGCCAACCGGGGTTGGAGAGGGTCATTCGTTGTCCAACTGCGGATCGTTGATCATCGGTTCCGGTCCAGGAGCAGCACGTCTACGGTCGAGCCGGCGGGCACCCGGGTCGCGTTCTCGCCGATCGTCATGAGGCCGGTCGCCTCGGCGAGTCCGGAGAGCGTGTAGGACGTGGCTCCCAGCGGGGCGACGGTGTAGCCGCCGCCGCGCCTCTCGGCGACGCGGACGGGCCGGAATTCGCGCAGCCCGCTCGGTGAGGATACGGGCTCGGTCAGGTTGGCGCGCACGCTGGGCCGGAAAACCGGCTCGGCCCCGGCGAGGCGCTGGATGAGCGGCCGGGCGATCACCTCGAACGCGATCGTGGCGGCGACGGGGTCGCCGGGGAGGCACACGACCGGGACCTCTTCGGGTCCGATCGTGCCGAAGCCCATGGTCTCGCAGAGGTAGACGGCGACGGGGTTGAAGTCGACGGCGCCGTCGCGGGAGAAGGTGCGGCGCACCATGTCCCCGGGGCCGAGGCCCGTGCCGCCGGTGGTGATGACGAGGTCGGCGCGGAGGATCTGGTCGTCGAGGACGGAGCGGAGCGCATCGGGCTCGTCGTCGCAGATGCCGACGCGGTACGCGTGCGCGCCCGCCTCGGAGGCGGCGGCGGTGACCAGGTGGGAGTTGACGTCGATGAGCTGGCCGGGCTGCGAGGGGCGGCCGGTGTCGACGAGCTCGTCGCCGGTGGCGATCACGACGACGCGGGGCGTGGGGCGCACGACCACGTCCGCGATCCCGGCCGCGGCGAGGAGCCCGATGAGGTTGGGAGTGACGCGGCGGCCCTCGTGGGCCAGGATCTCCCCTGAGGGCCGCTCGGATCCCATGCGGCGCACGCCGTGTCCGCGGCGCGGCACCTGGCGGACGTCGACCGTCGCCATGCCCTCGTCGGTCCAGGCGAGGGGCACGACCATGTCGGCGCCGACCGGGAGGGCCGCGCCGGCGGCCACGGAGAAGCAGGTGCCGGAGACGAGGCGCACGGGGCGCCAGGAGGAGGCGGCGAGGTCGCCGAGGACCTTGAGGCCAACGCCGCGTTCAGGACTCGCGCCGGCGATGTCGTCGCCGTTGCACGCGTACCCGTCGATCGCGGCGTAGTCGAAGGCGGGGAGCGGTCCCGGGTTGACGGCGTTCTCCGCCAGGACCGACCCGGTCGACTGGGTCATGTCGATGTCGACCGGGGGCAGGGGTCGCACCAGGGCCAGCGCCTTCGCCAGGAAGTCGGCCAATGGTGTCGCCTCGCCGGTCCCCTTCACTCCTCATCCCCCCGTCGGTCAAGTTCCTCTCAGCGCCGCCTCGCGGTCGCCGGGTCAGTCAAGTGTCGCACTGAATTCGCGCAGCCAGGCGTTGAAGCCGGGCAAGTCGTCCCGCTGGCTTGCGAGCTCGACCAGCGTCTGGAGGTACGCGACGGGCTCTCCGGTGTCGTAGCGGCGGCCGCGGAAGACGACGGCGTGGACGGGGGTTCCCTTGGCGCGCATGGCCTCCATGGCGTCCGTGAGTTGGATCTCGCCGCCGCTGCCGGGCTCGGTCTGCTCGAGGACCGGGAAGATGGAGCCGGGGAGGACGTAGCGTCCGATGAGGATCAGGTTGGACGGCGCGTCTTCGACGGCGGGCTTCTCGACCAGGCCGGTGACTTCGACGATGTCCTCGGCGTCGGTGGGCTGCACGGCGGCGACGCCGTAGCGGGAGACCTGGTCGTCGGGGACCTCGATGAGGGCGAGGACGATGCCGCCGGTCTCGGACTGGAGGTCGATCATGCGCGGCAGGAGCTTGTCGTCGAGGTGGCACCACTCGTCGCCGAGGAGGACCGCGAAGGGCTCGTCGCCGACGTGGGAGGCGGCGCGGCCGACGGCGTGGCCGAGGCCCTTGGCGCCGCCCTGGCGGATCGCGGTCATCTCGGCGATCGTCTCGGGGGCCTTGACTTTGGCGAGCATCTCGTTCTTGCCCTTGGCTTTGAGGGCGTTGTCGAGGTCGGCGCGGGCGTCGAAGTAGTCGATCATGGCGTCTTTGCCGGGGGCGGTCACGAGGGTGACGTCGGCGGCGCCGGCGGCGGCGGCCTCCTCCACGATGTACTGGAGGACGGGCTTGTCGACGATCGGCAGGAGTTCCTTGGGGATGGCCTTGGTGACCGGCAGGAAGCGGGTGGCGAAACCTGCCGCGGGGATGACGGCTTTGGTGGCGCGGGGCGCGGTTGCTGACATACCGCGAGGGTAGCGTGCACACGCTGCGTCGGCGGTCAGCCACCCGGGAGAACAGCCGGTGAACGTTCGTGCCGGTTCGTCTCAGGCTGTCGCGACTCGCCAGGTGTCGCGGCCGGCGGCCTTGGCGGCGTAGAGGGCCTCGTCGGCGGCGGCGAGGATGCCGGTGGCGGTGTCGGCGTGCTCGCCGAGGACGGCGACGCCGATGGAGACGGTGACGTTGAGTTCGCGGCCGCCGGTGGCGTCGTTGACTTTGAACTTGCGGGCGTTGACGGCCTTGCCGAGTCGTTCGGCGACGACGGACGCGCCGCCCGCGTCGGTCTCGGGCAGCAGGACCATGAACTCCTCGCCGCCGTGGCGGAACGCGAGGTCGACTTCGCGGATCTGGCCGGTGATGCGGCGGGCGAGTTCGATGAGGACCTGGTCGCCGACGGGGTGGCCGTAGGTGTCGTTGACGGTCTTGAAGCGGTCCAGGTCGATCGCGAGGAGCGCGGAGGGGCGCTGGTAGCGGCGGGAGCGCTCCGCCTCGCGGCGCAGCGAGGTCTGCATGAAGCGGTAGTTCCACAGGCCGGTGAGGGGATCGGTGAGGCTCAATCGTTCGGCGTGGCGGTGCAGGAGGACGTTCTCGACGGCGACGGAGGCCTGCCCGGCGAAGGTCTTGAGGGTGTCGACGTCGCCCGGTTCGAAGTCGTCGCCGGCGATCCGGTTGTAGAGGACGAGGACGCCGAGGACGCCGGCGTCGGTGCGGGGGGCGCCGCCGAACTCGGAGTCGCTGGGGCGGCCCGTGGTGCGTTCCTGCTCGACGGGTTGCCTGCCGCTGCTGCGCTCATGTTCAACGGGCTGACGCCCGCTACTCCGCTCATGTTCAACGGGCTGACGCCCGCTGAAAGGCACCGCGACGATGGTGTGCGCGTTGGGTTCCGTGGCGGCGCGGAGGCGGTCTTCGAAGCGGCCGTCGACGATCCGGCCGTGGGCGGGGACGCCGCCGGCGGCGATCGCGCCGATGATGCCTTCGCCGATGCGGATGCTCGCGGGCTCGGTGAGCCCGAGGTCGCCTTCGCCGGCGCGTTCGCGGAGCTGGTCGGCGTCGTCCACGTCGACGAG
This sequence comes from Glycomyces lechevalierae, assembly GCF_027622945.1. Lineage (GTDB taxonomy): Bacteria > Actinomycetota > Actinomycetes > Mycobacteriales > Micromonosporaceae > Glycomyces > Glycomyces rutgersensis. The sequence goes on from NZ_JAPZVQ010000005.1 coordinate 208,927, forward strand.
CATGATGACGCCGGCTTCGGCTCCGGCGGTGACCATCGCGGTGTCGAGGATGACCTCGAGGATGCGATCGAGGTCGAGGGTCGCGGTGAGGGTCTGGCCGAGGCGGCCGAGCTGGCCGCGCATCTGGTCGCGGGAGGCGGTGAGGGCGTTGACGTACGACTGGGTCTGGGCGGTCATGCGGTTGAAGGCGTAGGCGAGCTGCGCGACCTCGTCCCGGCCGTGCACGGGGACGCGGACGTTGAGGTCGCCTTGGGCGACGCGTTCGGCGGCGGCCGAGAGCTCCGCGAGCGGTCTGGTGGTGGAGCGGGCGAGCCAGGCGGCGAGGCCGACGGCGCACACGGCGGAGGCGGTGACCATCGCGGCGAGGGTCCAGTACATGGGGGTGACGTCGGTGGCGACCGTACCGATGCTCAAGGGCAGGAAGGAATCGGTGAAGTCCCAGCGGCCCGCGCCGGCGGAGCCGACCTCGAGCGGGTTGGGGCGGGAGTCCTGGAGGATGAGGTCGGCGTCGGCGACGCGGGAGAGGCGCGCCAGGAACGCCTGGTCGACCTCGCGGAAGGCGCTGAAGACGGCGGTCGAGCCGTCGGAGTTCTGGACCTCGGCCTGCGCGCCGAGCGCCACGATCGGGCCCGAGCCGGCGTAGGCGACGGTCTCGCCGCAGTCGACCCAGGAGCCCTGCGGGGCCTCCGCGCCGATGTCCGTGCCGGGGTCGGTGCTCACGGTGGCGAGGCTGGAGAAGACGACGCCGTCGACCACGGCCCGGTCGACGAGGAGTTGCGCCATTTCTACCGCGTTCTCCTGATCGCCGTTACGGTAGTTCAATGCCACCGCGGCGGCCGAAGCCTGGATGCGCTCGCAGATGGTGCCGAGGGTCGAGTCGACCATCGTCACCGCCGAGTTCGCCAGCGCCTCCCCGCGGGAGTCCGCCAGATGGGACATGACGGCAGCGACGAAGACGGCCCCCACCAGGACCGGCCCGAGTACGACGACGAGGAACGCCGTGGTGAGCCGTGAGCGCAGCGACACCGAATCCCCCTCAAGTTCACTACTTAGAAGACTACCTAGAGCAACCGACTCGACACGACACGGCAGGGCAATGTAAACGGGACTAACCGAAAGGGTGAGTGGAGGCGACCATTCAGGGGAATCCTCCCAGGTACCGGCTCGAGAAGGAAGGAAACGGTATGCAAGAGGCGAAGAGTGCGGCACGTCGGCAGTTGCTGGAGGCGCGCAAAGCGATGCCCGGGGAACAGCGCGGGTACGCCGATCTGGCCACATGGAAGGCCTTGCGGGACTTCCTGATCGAAGTCGTGGACGAAGGGGCCGTGGTGGCCGCGTACCGGCCGTTCGGCTCCGAACCGGGCGCGGCGCTCGAACCCGAACTGCCCGAACGCCTCGCGGTGGTCTACAAGGTCATCGAACCGGTGCTGCTGCCCGACAAGGACCTCGCGTGGCGGGATGCCGGAGGCCCTGGGGGGCAAGAGGAGCCGGACGCGAACTCGCAGGGCGGCGACGGCCCGAACCCGGGCGGGGAGACGCTCGGGCCGGACGCGATCAAGGAGGCCGCGGCGGTCATCGTCCCCGCGCTCGCCGTCTCGGACGATGGGATGAGGCTCGGGCGGGGCGGCGGCTCGTACGACCGGGCGCTAGCCCGGGTGGGGCCGGAGGTGCCGGTGGTGGCGCTGCTGCGGGACGGGGAGTTCGGGTTCCTGGTGCCGGCCGAGCCGCACGACAGGCCCGTGACGGGTGTGATCACTCCTGCCACGGGATTCACCTCGTTGAGATAGGCCACACAGGCTCAGGCGGATGGGATTAGCACTCAGCGGCGTTGACTGCTAATGTCGATCGAGATCTGTGTTGAGTGCTGGAGGTCTAGGACGTGCCTGTCTACGAATACCGCTGCAAGGAGTGCGGTTACGAGTTCGACAAACACCAGTCGTTCTCTGAAGCGCGCCTCACCGACTGCCCGAACTGCGAGGCCGAGGGCGCGCTGCGCAAGGTCTTCGGGAACGTGGGCGTGACCTTCAAGGGCAGCGGCTTCTACCGCACCGACTCCAGGTCGACCGATTCCAGCTCCCTCGGCTCGAACGGCTCCAAGAACGGGGCCAAGAAGAGCGAGACGAAGTCGGAGCCGAAGTCCGAGACCAAGGCCGCCGCCTCGAGCGCGTCCGGGTCCGGGAGCGCCGCCAAGGCCGCCTGATCTGAACTTTCCGCCGGTGCCCCGGCCGCGTGAAGCGGTCGGGGCACCGGTGTGTTCAGTCCTCGGTGAGTTCGTCGGTCGGGGTCTCGGGCAACGGCTCGGGCGCCCCGGCGGCCTCCTCCTCGGCAGCCCGCGCGGCCTCTTCGTCGGTCAGCGCCTCCTCGCCGATGCCGGTCTCGTACGACTCGGTGCCGTTGGGCCCGATCTCGTCCGCATCGGACTCGTCGGGCAGGAGCTGGGACGGCCCGCTCCGTTCCTCCTGGATCTCCTTGGGGTCCCAGCGGTACGCGTCCGAGCGGCCGCTCATGACCTTCCACCAGATGGACTCGGCGATCGTGCCCTTGTGCGAGCTGCCGTCGCCCTCCTTCGTTTCGTCGCCGGCCCAGACGGCGAGCGCGAGGTTCGGGGCGAAACCGGTGTGCCAGGTCGAGGAGGCGTTCACGCCGAGCTGGGGGTCGCCGTATTCGAGGGCGTTGTCGTACATGGGCAGTGCGGACTCGGCGGCGACGCCGACTGCGAGCCCGGGGATGACGGCCGGTTCGGCCTCGTAGCGTTCGCCGTCGGCGTCGCGGACGGTCTCCACGAAGTAGGGCTCGGCGACCTCGCCGCTGATGAGCGCCGCGTTCATGACGGCCGCATCGAGGGTGGTGACCGGGTACGCGCCGATGCCGATGTCAGGGCGGAAGCCGGTGGCCTCGGCCGGGTCGATCTCGGCGGCGATGCCGTGCTCGTCCACGTCGTGCGGGTCCCACATCCGGTCGATGCCGAGGTCGGCGGCGGTCCGGGCGATCGCGTCGCCGCCGATGAGCTCCGCGGCCTGGTAGACCGGGGTGTCGAGCTTGTCGCGGACGGCGTCGACGAGGCTGACCTCGTGGTCCTGGGCGCCGCCGATGTTCACGAGGTCCATGGGTTCGCCCTCGTCGTCAACGTAGGTCTCGAACTGCCGCGGGGAGGAGCCGTCGAGCCAGGGCGACCAGGGGTCGAGGCCGGTGTCGAGGGCGGCGGCCAGGACGACCGTGTTGAAGGCGGTGCCGGGCCGGTGGCCCACGTCGGCGGCGAGGTCGAGGCCCGCGCCGTTCTCGCCGCCGTAGTAGGCGAGCACGCGGCCGGTGGAGGGCTCGACGGCGCTGAGGGCGGCGGCCATGCCGTCCTGGGACGCGACGTCGCGGATGCCGGACTGCTCGACGGCGAGCTTCTGCAGGTCGGCGTCGAGGGTGGTGACGATGTCGAAGCCGCCGCGCAGGACCTCGTCGGTGCCGATGCCGGCGTCGGCGAGTTCGCGGAGCACGTAGCCGTCGGTGACGAACCCTTCCGGGCCGAGGCCTTCGGGGTCGTTCGTCGGGTCGAGGGTCTCGGGCAGCTCGGTGATCGCGTCGCGCTTGACCTGCTCGAGCCCGCCGGTATCGACCATCCGGTCGAGCACGTACTCCCAGCGCTCGGCGGCCTCTTCGACGCTGCCGCCCTGGCCGTAGGGGTCGCGGGGGTCGTACGGGCCGTCCGGGGACTTGATCTGGGCGACCAGGAGCGCGGCCTGGGAGGTGGAGAGCTCGGCGGCCGAGACGCCGAAGAACGCCTGCGCGGCGGCCTCCACCCCGTACGCGCCGCGTCCGAAGTAGACGATGTTGAGGTAGTGGTTGAGGATCTCGTCCTTGGAGTACTCGTCCTCCATCTTCATCGCCATGGCCGCTTCGCGGGCCTTGCGGAGGTACGAGCCGTCGCCGCGGATGTCCGCCACATAGCCCACGTACTGCTGCGTGAGCGTCGAGGCGCCCTGCTGGTCGCCGCCTTTGACGTTGTTGACGAGGGCGCGGAGGACGCCTTTGGCGTCGACGCCGGGGTGCTCGTAGAAGTTCGAGTCCTCGGCCGCGACCACCGCGACCTCGACGTCGTCGGCGATATCGGCGAGGTCCACGGAGGTGCGCCGCTCGGCCGCGAGCTCGCCCATGACCGTGGTGCCGTCGCTGTAGTAGACGGTGGAGCCCTGACTGAGGTCGTCGTCGAGCGCTTCGGGGAGGTCGACGCTCGCGTAGAAGACGTAGCCGACGACGGAGACCGTGGTGGCGAGGATGAGGACCGCGAGGCCGAGCGCGGCGATCTTGCGCTTCTTGCGGCGGTGCTTGGGCCTGGAGCGCCGGGGCCGGCCCGGAGGTTCCGCGGGCCGTCTCCCGAAGGGCCGCAGGGTGAACCTGCGGCGGGGATCTTCGGTCTCGGTGGCGCGACCTGACTCCATGCCCAGAGATACGCGCGAAACGCGCCTATCGGTTGCCTCGGTACTAAAGAGACAGATGTGGCTCAGAGGGCCAGTGCGACCGCTGTGGTGAGCACGAGCTGGGCCAGGGCGATCGGGACCAGGGCCTTCCAGCAGAGGGCCTGGATCTGGTCGACGCGCAGGCGCGGCCAGGCCACGCGGAGCCAGATGACGACGGCCGCGAGCGCGCCGGTCTTGGCGAGCATCCAGACCGGGCCGAGCGATTCGGGTCCGGGGCCCTTCCAGCCGCCGAGGAAGAGGACCGCGGTGAGGGCCGCGATGACGACGATGCCGACGTACTCGGCGAGGAGCAGCAGCGCGAAGCGCAGCCCGGCGTACTCGGTGAGGTAGCCGAAGACGAGTTCGGAGTCGGCGATGGGCGCGTCGAACGGCGGGCGGCGGATCTCGGCGAGCCCGGCGGTGAAGAACACGAGCGCCGCGGGGGCCTGCCACAGCAGCCACCAGGGGTTCCAGGCCTCGATGATCTGCGGGAGGCTGAGCGTGCCGGCCGCGACGGCGACGGAGGCGGCGGCGAGCACGAGCGGCAGTTCGTAGGCCATGAGCTGCGCGGCCCCGCGCAGGGCGCCCACGAGCGTGTACTTGTTCGCGGAGGACCAGCCGGCCATGAGGACCGCGAGGACGCCGACGCCGACGAGCGCGACGACGATGAACAGGCCCATGTCGAGGTTCGCGCCGACGAGGTCGCCGGGGCCGAGCGGGATGAAGAGGATGACGAGCAGGTACGGCAGGAGCGCGACGGCGGGCGCGAGCTTGAAGACGGGCTTGTCCGCGTCGTCCGGGACGAGGTCCTCCTTCTGCGCGAACTTGACGCCGTCGGCGATGAGCTGGGCCCAGCCGTGGAAGCGCCCGGCGTGCATCGGGCCGAGGCGGCCCTGCATGTGGGCCATGAGCTTGTGCTCGGTCTGGCCGACCACCAAGGGCAGCACCAGGAACGCGGCCAGGACGGCAGCGAGCTTGACCGCGATCTCAAGAAGCATCGGGGCGCCTCAGGCGAGGATCCGGTTCGATCCAGTCGTCGGGGACGCCCGGCGGGCGTTTCGGGGCGCGCTTGCGGACGGTGCCGTGCCCTTCGCCGGGTTCCTTGGCGCCGGGCCAGGGTTTGACGACGCGGGCGGCGAGGATGAAGTCCTTGCGGAGCGGGTGGCCCTCGAACTCGGGGGCGAGGAGGAGCGGCTGCAGGTCGGGATGGCCGGGGAAGTCGACGCCGAACATCTCGTGGGTCTCGCGCTCGTGCCAGTCCGCGCCGGGGTAGAGGTCGACGACGGACGCGATCGCGCCTTCGGTGAGGAGCGCGCGGAGCAGCACGCCGCGGCGTTCGGCCACGGACCAGAGGTGGGCGACGATCCGGAAGCGCATCGCGGGGGCGTCGTCCTCTTCCGTGCCGTCCTCTTCTGCGCCGTCCTCTTCTGCGCTGGCTTCTTTTCCGCGGCCTGCTTCTCCGGGGCCCTCGTCGACGGCGGAGAGCCAGTCGAAGAAGTCGCAGCCGAGGTCGTCGCGGCAGACGCGCACGGCCTCGTGCCAGTCCTTGGCGGCGATGTCGGCGACCGCGCGCGGGCCGTCCGTGCCGGTGTCCTCGAGGTCGAGGGCGGCGCGGACGCGGGCGGTCCAGTCGTCGGGGGCTTCGGCGTCAGTCACGGGGCCTCCTCACGAGCGGGCGCAGGCTGGGCTTGCGCAGCGGTTCCCTGGCGATCTGCTTCTGGAGCTCGCCGATGCCGTGGAGGAGGGCTTCGGGGCGGGGCGGGCAGCCGGGGATGTAGACGTCGACGGGGATGATCTGGTCGACGCCTTTCGTGACGCAGTACGAGTCCCAATAGGGCCCGCCGGAATTGGAGCAGGCGCCGAAGGAGATCACGTATTTCGGCTCGGGCATCTGCTCGTAGAGCCGCTTGATCGCCGGCGCCATCTTGTCCGTGACGGTGCCGGAGACGACCATGAGGTCCGCTTGGCGCGGTGAATGCGCGAAGGGGATGACGCCGAGGCGCATGAAGTCGTGGCGGCTCATCGAGGCGGCGATGAATTCGATCGCGCAGCAGGCGAGTCCGAAGTTGAAGACCCACAGGGAATAGCGCCGGCCCCAGTTGAGGACGAAGCGGATCGGCTCGCCGAGAATGCTTGTTTCCGTTGGGCGCGAAGGGAATGGGAGTTTCACCGCCATCGCAGGACCCCTTTCCTCCAGGCGTAGGCGAGGCCGAGGGCGAGCACGCCCACGAACACGCCCATCTCGACCGCGGCGGCCGGGCCGAAGGCCCGGAACACCACGGCCCACGGGAACAGGAACACCGCTTCGACCGCGAAGAGCAGGAACAGGAACGCGTAGACGTAGTAGCGGATCTGGACCTGCGCCCAATCCTTGCCGACCGGGTCCACACCGCACTCGTACGTCTGCCCCTTCGCTTTCGAGGGGGCGCTCGGGCGCAGGAGCCGATTGGCGGTCATCGCGGCGGCGACGAACGCGAAACCGGCGAGCAGAAGCACCCCGAATACGGCGTAATCGCTCAACCGGGTGGTGTCCATACCGACACCTTAGTGGCGCGGGGCGGCTCGCGATACCCGTGCGCGCGGGCGAATCGGCGCGATTCCGAGCGACTTCGCGAACTTCGCCGCACCGGGCGCAACCGCCCGGCACGCAGGGGCGTGTTGTTGTACGAAGAGGATTCACTCGAACGCCGCTCAGCACCCGAAAGGGGACGGGCGCGGACGCACAGGTAACAGAAATGGGATCACCGCACATGACCGCCGCCGGCGCACCGACGCTGCTCCGGGCCGACACCGGGTCGGCCACGATGCTGCTCGACCGCCCCGTGGACCTCGGCGACGCCTTCGAGGGCCCGGCCGGTCTCGTCGCTGAGAGGATTGTCGACATAACGACCCCGCCTCGCATCTCCCCCTTCTCGAACGCGACAATGGTTGCCGCCGGGCACGAACGCGATGACCCGGAAGATTCCCTTGTCCCACCTACCTGCGCTGGAGCGGATGTGCGAACGGAGGCGGAGTTCACCGACCTCTACGAGAAGCATTTCTCGGAGCTCGCGGCCCAGGTATGCGCCTACCTCGGCGACGCCACCGAAGCCCAGGACCTCGTCCAGGAGGCGTTCCTGCGGGCGTGGCAGCGCTGGGACAAGGTCGGCGGCTACGAAGAGCCCGTCGCGTGGGTCCGCCGCGTCGCGTGGAACCTCGCCACCAGCCGGCACCGCCGCAACCAGGTGGCGCGCAAGTTCCTCCAGAAGTCCTCCGCCCCCGAGCTGGCCCCGGCCGCGAGCCCCGACCACGTCGCGCTCGTCGCCGCGTTGAAGCTGGTCCCGGCCAAGCGCCGCCAGGCGCTCGTCATGCATTACATGGCGGACATGACCGTCGCCGCGATCGCCGAGGCGACCGGCGCGAAGGAAGGCACGGTCAAGTCCTGGCTGCACCGCGGCCGCAAGGAGCTAGCCGCGCTGCTCACCGACGAGGCCGCCGAAGCGAAGCCCGCCAAGGCGAAGGCCGTCGAGGCCGACCCCGACACCATGCCCATCCGCATCAAGCGCGCCCTCCCCGGCGCGCAGCGGACCCCTCGTTCCGCGACCCGCCGAGCTTCCGTGAAGGAGGACCGCTCATGACCGTCGACCCTGAGGACGACAAGGTCGCAGCGGCTTTCGCGAGCTTCAAGGCGGAGTCCGCCGCGCAGTTCCCGCCGCCGCCGGTCAACGAGCTGCTGGGCCGCGCCCCCGCCGCGCAGCGCCGCCGCCGGCTCGTGTCGCTCGCCGCGATCGTCGGCGCGTGCACCGCGGTCACCGCGGGCGGCTTCGCCGTGGCCCAGACCATCGGCCCCATCGCGTTCGGCCCCGAGCCCTCCGGCACCGAGAACTCCTCCATGCAGGTCTCCGAGTCCGACGAGGCGACGAGCTTCAGCATCGGCGACCCCGCCAGCCCGCATTCCTCCGGCGGCGAGGAGCCGACCGAGACGGCCGCGATCCCGGCCGAGACGACCCTCGTCATCACCGACCCCGGCGATTTCGGGGACGCGTGCACGGCGGTCTCGCTGGGCTTGAACGTCGAGGACTGGACGTTCAGCGACGAGACGGCGTGGAGGATCGCGTTCGACGACGAACGCGGGCCCGTGCTCGGCGACGTGAACAACGACGGCGCCGACGACGTGACCGCCGTGCTCGAATGCCGGCCCGACGACTCGGACATCGTGTTCTACGCGGGTGTCGCGGCGTTCTCGTGGAACGAGGACGGCACCTCGCTCGAACAGCTCGGCTGGGTGTGGGAGCCGTACTCGATCGAGGGGACCGTCTCGGCGGTCTCGGTCGCCGACGGCGTCATCACCGTCGACGCCCAAGACACCTCCTCGCCCGCCTACACCGGCGAGTTCAAGTACGCGTGGGACGCCGAGGCCGAGGCCTTCGCGCCCGTCGCGACCGAGGAGCCGACCGAGCCGACGCCGACCGAGAGCACGTCGAGCCCGCTTCCCGCCGAGACGCCGACGACCGAGGAAAGCGCTCAGTCGACGGCCTCCAGCGGGTCCTGATTGGAGACACGAACCGGGGTCGGATTACCGACTCCGGCGTGTCGCCGCGCCCGGCCCTCGTCCAATATCCGGGATGATCGAAGGCGGCAGAACACGCCTCGGGAAAGCCGAAACGAGAGGTCCAGGTCACTGCGGACCCACCGGCGTCTCACCATGTGAGCCAGATCGCGAAAAGTGGTGTCGCCTACATCGCGCCCGCGTCGCAGGGTTGGCATCGCGAGGTGACGCCCGCGTAGCATCGCAAGTAGCAGACACGGCGGAGCCCCGCTCCCCGACCGAAACGCCGCAGTCCTTGCGTGCCCCAGAACCCGCAATGAGGAGAACCTAGGTGAACACCGTCCGGCAGCTCGACCGGGTCGTCATCCGCTTCGCAGGGGACTCCGGCGACGGGATGCAGCTCACGGGTGACCGCTTCACGGCGGAGACCGCCAAGCTCGGCAACGACTTGTCGACCCTCCCGAACTACCCCGCCGAGATCCGGGCGCCCGCAGGAACCCTCCCCGGCGTTTCGAGCTTCCAGATCCACTTCGCCGACAGCGACATCCTCACCCCGGGCGACCACCCCGAGGTCCTGATCGCGATGAACCCGGCGGCGCTCAAGGCGAACCTGCGCGACCTCAAGCCGGGCGGCACCATCGTCGTCAACACGGACGAGTTCACCAAGCGCAACCTCACCAAGGTCGGGTACGGCGACAACCCGCTCGAGGACGGCTCGCTCGAGGACTACCAGGTCCACGCCGTCGCCCTCGCGTCCCTGACCATCGAGGCGCTCAAGGACTTCGACGTCTCGAAGAAGGACGCCGAACGCTCCAAGAACATGTTCGCCCTCGGCCTCGTCTCGTGGATGTACTCGCGTCCGACCGAGGCCACCGAGGAGTTCCTGCGCGGCAAGTTCAAGGCCAAGCCCGTCATCGCCGAGGCGAACATCGCCGCGCTCAAGGCCGGGTGGAACTACGGCGACACCACCGAGGCGTTCGCCGTGCGCTTCGAGATCCCGCCGGCCAAGCTCAAGGCCGGGACCTACCGGAACATCACCGGCAACGTGGCGCTGGCCTGGGGCATCACCGCCTCCGGTGTGGCGACCGGCCTGCCGGTGTTCCTGGGCGCGTATCCCATCACCCCGGCCAGCGACATCCTCCACGAGCTGTCCAAGCACAAGCGCTTCGGCGTCACCACCGTGCAGGCCGAAGACGAGATCGCGGCCGTCGGCGCAGCCCTCGGCGCCTCGTGGGGCGGGGCGCTCGGCGTCACGACCTCCTCGGGCCCGGGCATCGCGCTCAAGTCCGAGACGATCTCGCTCGCGGTCTCGCTCGAGCTGCCGCTCGTCGTCGTCGACGTGCAGCGCGCCGGCCCCTCGACGGGCCTGCCGACCAAGACCGAGCAGGCCGACCTCGTGATGGCCATGTTCGGCCGCCACGGCGAGGCCCCGATCGCCGTCATCGCGCCGCAGTCCCCTTCGGACTGCTTCGACATCATGCTCGAGGCCGCCCGGATCGCGACCACGTACCGCACGCCGGTCATGGTCCTCTCGGACGGGTACATCGCCAACGGCGCCGAGCCGTGGCAGCTCCCGGCCATGTCGGACCTGCCCGACCTCACCGTCAAGTTCGCGACCGAGATGAACGCCGTGGACGCCAAGGGCGAGGAGATCTTCCTCCCGTTCCAGCGCGACCCCGAGACCCTGGCCCGCCCGTGGGCGGTCCCCGGGACCCCCGGCCTGCAGCACCGCATCGGCGGCATCGAGAAGGCCGACGGCACCGGCGACATCTCGTACGACCCGGTCAACCACGACCACATGGTCCGCACCCGTGCCGCGAAGATCGCCGGCATCGAGGTCCCGGACCTGGACGTCGACGACCCCACGGGCGACGCCAACGTGCTCGTCCTCGGCTGGGGCTCCACCTGGGGCCCGATCGGCGCGGCCGTGCGCGGCCTGCGCGAGAAGGGCGTCACCATCGCCCGCTCGCACCTGCGCTACCTCAACCCCATGCCCCACAACACGGCCCGCGTCCTCGCCCGCTACGACAAGGTCGTGGTGCCGGAGATGAACCTGGGCCAGCTCACCATGCTGCTGCGCAACAACTTCCCGGGCACCGAGGTGGTCGGCTACAACAAGGTGCGCGGTCTGCCGTTCACCTCCAACGAACTGCAGGACGCCCTGGAGGAGGTCATCAAGAATGGCTGACGTCAAGCTCGACGCCCCCAAGCTGAAGGCCAAGGACTTCAAGTCGAGCCAGGAGGTGCGCTGGTGCCCCGGCTGCGGCGACTACGCCATCCTGGCCGCCGTCCAGTCCTTCCTGCCCGAGCTGGGCCTGGAGCGCGAGAAGATCGCGTTCGTCTCCGGCATCGGCTGCTCCTCGCGGTTCCCGTACTACCTCAACACGTACGGCCTCCACTCGATCCACGGCCGCGCCCCGGCCATCGCCACGGGCCTCGCGGTCTCCCGCCCGGACCTGTCCGTGTGGGTCGTGACCGGCGACGGCGACGCGCTGTCGATCGGCGGCAACCACCTCATCCACGCGCTGCGCCGCAACGTGAACCTGAAGATCCTGCTGTTCAACAACCGGATCTACGGTCTCACCAAGGGCCAGTACTCCCCCACCTCCGGGCCGGGCACGCTCACCAAGTCGAGCCCGATGGGCTCGGTCGACGCGCCGTTCAACCCGCTGTCGCTGGCGCTGGGCTCCGAGGCCACGTTCGTGGCCCGCACGCTCGACTCCGACCGCGCGCACCTGCAGGAGGTGCTGCGGGCCGCCGCCGAGCACGAGGGCAGCGCGTTCGTCGAGATCTACCAGAACTGCCCGATCTTCAACGACGGCGCGTTCGAGGTCCTGAAGAACCCGGAGACCCGCGACGAGTCGATCATCCGGCTCCAGGACGGCGAACCGATCACCTTCGGCGACAAGGTCGTCGTGCAGTCCGGTTACGGCCTGCAGGTCAAGGACGCCTCGGAGGCGGACGCCGCCGACGTGGTCGTGCACAAGGCCGATGTGGACGACCCGGCGTACGCGTTCGCGCTGTCGCGGCTCTCGGGCATCGCCCTGGACCACACCCCGATCGGCGTGTTCCGCAACGTCAAGCGGCCCACGTACGACGCGGGCGTGCGCTCCCAGGTCGACGAGGCCGCCGCCGGCGTCGACCGCAAGGAGGCCCTCGACCGGCTCCTGCACTCGGGCGACACCTGGACCGTGCTGTAAGCAAGAAGCATGAAGCGGGCCGGACCTCGAAAGGTCCGGCCCGTCTTGCTTTGCGCTGCTTAGCTTTCGAGGACCTCCTGGGCCTTCGTCAGGATCCCGCGGACCTCCTCCTGCCAGGCGTAGACCTGCGTCTCGATCGACAGGTAGTACTCCTCCTGCGTGTCGCCCCAGGCCTGCGCGGCCGTCTCGCGGTAGCCGGTCTCGTCGCCGCACTCGGCGAGGTCCACGGCGAACGCGATCTCGAACGCCATCTTGCCCTCGAAATCGGTGGGGGCGTCGTCGGGCAGGTCCGGGTGGTCGTGCACGTCGGCGCTGCCCTCGTAGAGCTCCATGAAGTAGTCCGTGGTCGGCAGCGAGCCCTCCTCGCCGAACTCCCAGCCCGGGTGGCCGCGCTCGGCGAGGCAGGTGACGAGCTCGCCCTGGACGCCGGTGAGCCGCTCCTCGTAGAGCAGGTCGAACTCCTCGTAGGCCGCGAGGTCGTCCACCGGGTTCAGCGGCCGCCACGACCAGGTCGACTCGCGGTACTCCTCGCCTTCGGGGGTGTCGACCCGCTGCAGGGCGTCGCCGTACAGCGCGTCGATCATCTCGCGCTGGCAGCCGCCCGGTTCCGGTTGGACATAGGCGAAGTCGTCGCCGAGGTCGATCTCGCCATCGTCGCCCCCGCCGGTGTCCGCGGCCTCCTCGCCGACCAGGTAGCCCCACTCCTGCGCCGCGGCCGCCTCGCCGAAGTAGCCGACGTACCAGGCGTACTGGTCCTCAGGGGAGAGCGCCTCGAACGCGCTGTTGTCGGGCAGATTGGAGCCCCCGCCAGCCTCGGGGGAGTCGGCGTCGATCTCGTAGCCCTTGAACTCGGCGTACTCCTCGGCCAGCGCGGAGTTCATGCCCTCGTCGGTGAACCGCCAGTCGCCGAGCCCGTACTTCTGGGCCTCCTCGACCGGCGGCAGCCAGTTCCCCCAGTCGTCCGCGCCGAACAGGGCCTCCTGCTCCTCGGGCTCGGTGGCCGAGAACCACAGCTGGTCGTGGACCGTGAGGCCGTCCTCCTCCAGGCACGCCTGGATGATCCGGTTCTCCGCGGACTCCAGTTCGTACAGGAGCCGGTTGCTCTCGTTGACCATGTCGACCAGGCGCGGCTCCTCGAAGACCTCGCCCGCGCCCTCGGCGTCGTCCTTCGGGTCGTCCGTGCAGGCGGCCGTCAGGGCCAGCGCGGCCGCGAGGGCGCAGACGGCCCGGGTCTTGCGTAGCATCGATCCGCGTTCCTCTCAGGTGGCGTCGAAAGGCCTTCGACTCCCTGAGTACGCGTCCCCGGCGCGGTTCGGTTGCCCTACAGCAGCGGCTCGAGCTCGACGGCGGCGACGCGCAGGCGGCGCGTGAGCTCCGGCCAGGAGGTGCGGATCTCCTCGAGCGGCAGCGCGACCGCGAAGACGATGCGCTCGCTCGGGGTGTCCCCGACGCGGACGACGACGCCGGCGCAGCCGACCCCTTCGCGGAACTGGCCCATCTCGGCGTAGACCCCGGACTCGCCGTAGACGGCGAGGTCGTATTCGAGGGCGTCCGGTTCGACGAGGGTGCGGCGCGTGAACGGGCGCATCCCGGCGGATTTGAGGAAGCGGTTGCGTTCGTGCGGCTGCAGCGTGGCGAGGAGGGCCTTGCCGAGCGCGGTGGCGTGCGCGCCGTCGTCGAAGCCGACGATGAGCTCTTCCACGTGCGGGCTGCGCTGGCCCTCGATCACGTCCGTGACGGCCGGGCGGCCCTCCACGAAGCGGGCGATGAAGGTGGAGTAGCCGGTCTCGTTCGACATGCGGCGCATGAACTCGCCGCAGGTGCTCGGCCCGGCGATCGCGCGGGTGAGCTCGGAGTAGCGGTCGGAGACCTCGAGGCCGAGCGTGTAGCGGCCGTTCTCGTCCCGGCGCAGGTACCGCTCGTAGACGAGCGTGCGCAGGAGGTTGTAGGCGGTGGCCCGGTTCAGGCCGCATTCGAAGGCGATGCGCGGGGCGGTGACGCCGGAGGGGTGGTTGCCCACGAGCTCCATGATGCGCAGTGCCCTCTGGACGCTCTGGATCATCTTGGTCGGCTCGCCTTGCGCGGCCGCGAAGGCGCCGGCGGCCGAGGCCTTGGCGGGCTTGCGGTCCGGAGGCGCGGGCCGGTTCCTGGTGTCCCGCTGTCGGGGCGCGCTCTTGTAGTTCGGGACGCCGCCTTGCGGCTCGTCCCCTGGTCGCCGCTGCTCCACCATGCCGCCGCTCCAATTTGCACCAGTTGATCCGACTGTCGGCACCGGGTGTGGCGCCGGTCGAACCGGCCGTGATCTAACTATATAAACAACAGCCGGTTGCGTCACGGTCGCATACGGGGCAGTATCTATGTGTCAGCACCGTTCGCGGTCCGGCTTCCGCCGGTCGCGGACAACCCGCGACGGCGGCGTCGAGTCCCCACCAAACTTCCTCGTCGCCGTCGCGGAACATTCGAATAAACGTAACGCGGCGGCTCCCTCCCACCAGGGCCGCCGCGTTTCGTTTCCCCCTGAGACCTTATGGGCCGGAAAGCGATACGGCGGTTCTGAAGGGAACCAGTCGTCATCCAGTGGTGCTGTCGTACAGACGCAACGGTCGCACACACTACGTGTCGGAGTCAAGACAGAGCCGAGACAGATCACGCGGACGAGGGACGAACCTTCACGTTTCACCACGCGCAAGAACGAGACTGGTTATCAGATAAGCGGAGTACGGTTGCCATCGTGTCCACCTCCGCACCAGCTCGTCCGAAAACCTCCACCACGGTCACCGCCGCCATGACCGTCCAGGTCGCCGCCGTCCTCCCGCTCTTCCTCTTCGGCGGCCTCGCCGTGCAGATCACCGGCGAACTCGGCATGGGCCTCAGCGCGATCGGCTGGATCTCGGGCATCTACTTCACCGTCACCGCGGTCACCACCGTCCCCTCAGGGCGGCTCGTCGACCGCTTCGGCGCGCTCGTCACCGCCAGGGTCGCCATCGCGATGTCCGCCGCCGGGCTCCTCGGCATCGCCGCCTTCGCACACGACCCGGTCGTGCTCACCGTCTTCATGGTCCTGTGCGCACCCGCCAACGGACTCGGGCAGCTCGCCTCCAACACGGTCCTCAGCGAATGGGCGCCGCAGGGCCGCCGCGGGCTCCTCTTCGGCGCCAAGCAGGCCTCGGTGCCGCTGTGCACCATGCTCGGCGGCGCGAGCGTCCCGCTCGTCGCGCTGACCCTCGGCTGGCGGTGGGCCTTCGTCATCGGCGCCGGGCTCGTGCTCCTCGCGCTCGTCCCCCTCGCCGGGCTCGGACGGCCCGCCGTGCGGCCCAAGACCAAAGGCGCGCGCTCCTTCGACCCGCAGCTCGTGCTGTTCGCGGTCGCGACCTTCCTCGGGGCGCTCGCGGCGACGCCGATCGGCTCATTCGTCACCACGTTCACCGTCGACGTGGGCGGCTCCGAGAGCTACGCGGGCCTCGTGCTCATGATCGGCGGCATCGCGGGCGTCATCGGCCGCACCGGGTTCGGCGCGCTCGCAGACGTGCGCAAGGGCGGCGAGTTCACGATCATCGCGCTCATGCTCGCCGCCGGGGCCGCGGGCGTCGCCACGTACCTGTTCGAACTGCCGTGGCTGCTGCCGTTCGGCACCGCCGCCGCGTACGGGCTGGGCTGGGCCTGGCCCGGACTGATGAACCACGCGGTGGTGCAGCGGTACGCGGACGCGCCCGCGCTGGCGACCTCGGTGACCCAGACGGGGGTCTTCCTCGGCGGCGCGGTGGGCCCGATCGGATTCGGCCTCATCGTGGACCACGCCGGGTGGGGCGTCGGCTGGACGGCGGCGGTCGCGGCGATGGCGGCGTCGGCCCTGTTCATCGTCGCGGGCAGCATGGTCGGCAAACGCCTCGCGCATTGACGTTCCTCGTTGCGGCGCGCGCGACTCCCTCATCCCGTGCCGAGCGGTCCGGGGCGTTCACACGATAAGGTGAGGCTGTGGTGACCACCCGACGCGCCCAGACCGCGCTGACCTTCTCCGACGAGGCCTTCGCCGAAGCCATCCGCGCTTCCCTCGAGCTCGTCGAGGAACGACTGCTCAAAGCCGTCGACACCGACCAGCCGCTGCTGCGCCAGTCCGGGTCCCACCTCATCCGCGCCGGCGGGAAGCGCTTCCGCCCGATGCTCACGCTCGCGTGCGCGCACCTCGGCGACCCGGCCCGGCCCGGGATCCTCGACGCCGCCGTCGCGCTGGAGCTGACGCACCTCGCGACGCTGTACCACGACGACGTCATGGACGAGGCCGCCGTGCGCCGCGGCGCCCCGAGCGCCAACGCCCGCTGGGACAACTCGGTCGCGATCCTCACCGGCGACTACCTGTTCAGCCAGGCCGCGCAGATGATGGCCGACCTCGGCATCGACGCCGTGCGCCTCCAGGCCGCGACGTTCGCGCGGCTCGTGCGCGGCCAGATCAACGAGACCATGCCGCAGCCCGAGGGCGTCGACCCGGTCGAATGGCACCTCGAGATCCTCTCGGAGAAGACCGGCTCGCTCATCGCCACATGCGCCAAGTTCGGCGCGTGGTTCGCGGGCGCGACCGAGGAGACCATCGCGACCGCCGAGGAGTTCGGCGAGGTCATCGGCGTCGCGTTCCAGATCGCCGACGACATCATCGACATCGCCTCGGACTCGTCGGGGAAGACCCCGGGCACGGACCTCCTCGAAGGCGTGCCGACGCTCCCGGTGATCTACGCGCTCGCCGACGACGACCCGGCGGACGCGCGCCTGCGCGAGCTCGTCGCCGGTCCCGTCCCCGAGGCGGATCTCCAAGAGGCCCTTGAACTCCTGCGCGGGTCGAAGGCCCTCGAGCAGGCCAAGGCGACGCTGCTGCAGTACCAGGAGCGGGCCCGCGCCCTCGCGAAATCCCTTCCGGAGGGCCCGGCCCAGAAGGCCCTGGTCGACATCTGCGACTACATGATCGAGCGCGACGCCTAGACCCCTACGACCCGCACCAGGGACTCAAGTCCCTTGAAGTCCTCCGGATTGCGTGTGTAGAGCGGCAGCTCGTGCACCGATGCGACGGCTGCGATCATGAGGTCCATCTGGCGGGGCTTCGGCGAACGCCCCTGTTCGACCGTCAAGGTCGCGAGCGTGCCGAATCGGCTGGCGGCCTCACCGTCGTAAGGCAACGGTTCGAACTCGTCAATGGCGGAGTTGAGTACCTCCAACCGAAGGGCACGCGAGGTCGCGGTCCGCGCCATCGCAACGCCTTGGTGAAGCTCGGTCAGCGTGATCGCCGTCAGTTCTGGTATCGCGGGCAGCAGTTTCGGGTCGATCTCGACCACATCGATGTAGGTGCAGGTGTCCAGCACTCCGCGAGGCTCGGTCACTTTCGCTCCCAAGGATCGCTGTCGCCGAGGCGGTTCTCCCCGAAGAACTCGTCCGCTTCAGCACGCATCTCCGCGTAATCGATCTTCGGAAGACGCTTGTGACGCTCGATCAACTCGGCGGTAGTAAGCCTGCGCCGACGGCTTACTGGTCGCACCTCCGCGACTTCGACGCCGTTGCGGGTGATGACGAAACTCTGCCCCGCCTCGACAGCGGTCATGACCGCGGCGGAATTGTTGCGAAACTCGCGCTGTGTGATCGTCTCCATACCCCCAATGTAGCACGACGAGACACGTTGGGCTACGGACTTGAGCGGCCGTCGCGCCCTACCGCCTTGGCTGCGGCTTCGCGGAGACGCCGTTTGGCCTCCTCATGCTCGACCGGTTGCGCGTCTCCGGCTCGGGCGATCCGGTTGCGGAGGATGGCGATCGTGTCCTCCAAGTCTTCCCGTCGGTGCTTCGGCCTCATAGCGGGGCGCCCGCTTCGAGGTGCGCGAGGCAGCGGTCCATCGTGGCCGCGAGGTCGTCCTTGCCGCCGTCGGTCTCGGCCCAGGCGCTGATGGCCACGGTCCACGAGGTGACGATGAGGGCCGTGAAGTGGCGGATCTCGAGGTCGCCGGGCGAGCGGCCGGTGCGTTCGGCGACCATGCGGGCGAGCAGTTCCTCGGTGGCGACCGTCTGCTGGACCTGCCTGGCGCGCAGGGCCGGGACGGCGAAGATCATGCGGACGCGGCGGCGCACGCGTTCGATGTCCGCGTCGGTGAACTCGGCGAAGAGGACGCTGAGGACGGCGCGCAGCGCGTCGAGGGGGGCGTCGTCCGCGGACTGGCTCTCGAACACGTTGACGATGAGCGGGTCGTACTCGTCCTGGACGACCACGTCCTCCTTCGTCGGGAAGTAGCGGTAGAAGGTCGAGGGGGAGACCCCTGCGGCTTCGGCGATCTGCTCGATCGTCGTCGCGTCGTAGCCGTGCTCGTCGAAGAGCCGCAGGGCCTCCTCCTGCAACCGGTGCAGGGTCTCGATCTTCTTGCGCTCACGCAGCCCGGGACGGTTCATGCTGCGATTGTGCCTCTTCGGCTCCCGGGTGCTTCGGGAACCTCGGGCCGGCCGCGCACGCGACCACGACGGCGAGCACCGCGCAGACCAGGAACACCGCGCCCATGCCGTCCGTGAACGCGTCGAACGCCTGCTGCGCCGTCTCGGGCGAGCCGAGCGCTTCGGCGACGGCGGCGGCGCCGGCCACGGAGTCCTCCGCGGCGTGGGCGGCCTCGGGCGGGAGCGGCGGCAGGTCGAGCTCGGAGCGGTAGACGCTGGAGGCGATCGACCCGAAGACGGCAACGCCGATCGCGCCGCCGGTCTGGCGCAGGGTCTGCATCAGGGCCGAGCCGATCGCGGCGCGGTCGGGCGGCAGGGCGGCGAGGACCGCGTCCGTGGCGGGCACGAGCGAGAGCCCGAAGCCGGCGCCGAGGACCGCGAGCCAGATCGCGACGAGCCCGAAGCCCGTGCCCGGGTCGGTGGCGGTGGCGAGCGCGCACCCGGCGGCGGAGAGGACCAGGCCCGCGATGACGGTGAACCGGTACCCGAACCGGGCGGCCAGGCGTTCCGCGCCGAGCCCGCCGACCATGAGCCCGCCGATCATCGGCAGCAGCCGCAGGCCCGTGCCGAAGGCGCTGTGCCCCTCGACGATCTGGAGGTATTGCGGCACAAGGAAGAGCGCGCCCATCATGAGCATCGAGGCGGCCGTGGCGATCATCGAGCCCCACAGGAACGCCCGGTCCTTGAACAGGCCGAGGTCGACCATCGGTTCGGGAGACCGGACCTGCGAGGCGACGAAGGCCGCGATGAGCGCGAGCCCGCCGAGGCACCCGATGAGCGTCGAGGCCGAGAGCCACCCGTCGACGGGCGCTTCGATGACCCCGTAGACCAGGGCGGCCAGCCCGACCACGGCCGCGAGGGTCGCGAAGAGGTGCAGCTTCGGCGCGTTGCGGTCGGTGGACTCGGGGAGCAGGAACGCGATGGCGAAGAAGCCGATCACGATGAGCGGCAGGTTGATGAGGAAGACCGAGCCCCACCAGTAGTGCTCGAGGAGCCAGCCGCCGAGGAGCGGGCCGAGCGGCAGCCCGACCGCCATGCCGGCGGTCAGGAGCGCGACGGCGCGGGTGCGTTCGGCGCCTTGGAACATGCTGGGCACCACCGCGATCGAGACGGGCATGACCACGGCCGCGCCGACGCCCATGAGGGCGCGGGCGGCGATGAGCACGCCCACCGAGTCGGCGATCGTCGCGAGGCCGCAGGCCAGGCCGAAGATCGCGAGGCCGGCGAGGAGGACCTTCTTGCGTCCGAGCCGGTCGCCGAGGATGCCTGCGGGCAGGAGCAGCGCCGCCAGCGCGACGATGAACGCGTCGACGATCCACTGCAGGTCCGCGGTCGAGGCGTCGAGGTCGACGGCGAGGGTCGGCAGGGCGACGTTGAGGATCGTGATGTCGAGGCCCACGACGAGCAGGCCGAACAGGAGCGAGAGGAGGGCCCACCAGCGACGGCGGGCGGATACGGGTGCCATGGCGCCTCAATTCTGGAAGTTACTGTCATTTGACAGTAGCTATCAGAATTTCGGCTGTCAAGGGTGCCCGAACTGTGTCCGGATCGTTCGTGTTCTGGATCGCACCGGTTCCCTGCGGGTAGTCGGGGTTCGCTATCGTTCAAAGGTCGCTGTCCCCAGGAAGCGGCGCCCTCCGCCACGGCGAAGCTTGCGAGCCGTGCCAACGCTTGAGTGTTCCGGTGTCGACCCGTGGTCCGCCGGGCGATCCTTCGGCGCGCATCCGCGGCCGAGAAGGGAGCGCAGTGCGACCCAGACACACCGGGCCCTCTGCCAAGCCGAAGTCCGTCCTCGCCGCGCAAGGCGTCATCTGGCTCCAGTTCGCGGCCATCGTGCTGCTCTACTCGATCGGCGTGCGGTTCCTCTTCGACGCGACGCGGTCGACCTCCAGCCACGACACGATGCTCGACGTCATCGGCTCGATCGACCTCGAACGCCTCGTCACGATCCTGCTCAGCGTCGCCGTCACGGTCTCGATGCCGTTCATCGCGACGCGCCTCGGCCGCCGCCGCGCCCACGCGGTCACGGCCGCGTGGTGGGCCCTCGCGATCGTCCCCGCCGCGATGTACCTGTGGATCCTCGGCCGCGCCTACTTCGCGACCTTCCCCGATGAGGCCCCGTTCTTCCTCAGCGCCGCCGCGATGCTCGTCGTCTGCGGCTCCTTCCCCACCGCGACCCTCCTGCTCCTGCGCACCAAGGCCGCCAAGGCCTGGTTCGCCGCCGAAGAGCTGTTCGAGGAGATCGACCGCGAGCTCTCCGAGACCGGGGAACTCGAAGCGGTCAACGCCCGCTAAGACGCATGGAGAGAAAGCCGCGGAGCACGCTCCGCGGCTTTTTCGCGTTCAAGGAGCAGGGGTGGCGAGGGTCGTGGCGGCCTTGCGGAGGGCGGTCCGCGGGGAGTCTTCGGCGGTGGCGTGGGCGTGCATCATGCGGGCCATCTGCGGGACGGCGTACCACCAGCCGGCGAGGGCGAGGATGAGGAACGCGAGGTCGGCGGGGGCGAGGTGGTCGCTGATGCGGCGGGCCCGCTGGGCTTCGGCGAAGACGGCGACCTTAGCGCGGTAGTAGTCGGTGCGGGCCTCTTCGTCGGGGACTTCGGGGAGGTCGGTGAGGGCTTCCCAGAGGAGCAGGCGGGTGAGCTCGGGGTGCTCGGAGTGGTAGTCGTAGACGTCGGCCGCGTAGTCGCCGACCGCTTCGGGGCCTTCGAGGGCGGTGAGGGGGACGGCGGCGGCGACCTTGTTCAGCTCGTCCGCGAGGACGGTGGCGAAGAGCTGGGACTTGTCGCCGAAGTAGCTGTAGAGCCGCTCCTTGTTGACGCCGGCGCGGCGGGCGACGCGCTCCATGGTGGTGCCGCCGAGCCCGTGCTCGGCGAATTCCGCGACGGCGGCTTCCTTGAGCTTGCGCTTGGTCTCAGCGGTGTTCCAGGCCATGCGGGAATCATATCCAACGGTTGCGTTGAAATCCATCCACGCTATGCTTATACTCAACTCCAACGTTTCCGTTGGAAGGAGCAGACCGAATGGGTCGCATAGCCACCGCCGTCGTGACGGGCGCCGTCCTGGTCACCGTCGGCACCGCAGCGGCGGTCTACGCCGCCGACGACACCGAACCCGAACCCGACCTGCCGGAGCCGGACATGCAGACCGCACAGCAACTCGAGACCGCCGCGCTGGAAGGCACCGGCCTGGAGATCCCGGAGGGGTGGGAGATCGTCGACGTGCGCACCGAGCACCACGACGAGCGCGCCGTCCACGTCATTCGCCACCAGCCCGGGGACTACCGGCTCGGCGGGCCGCACGCCACGGTCGTGCTCGACCAGGAGGGCACGATCCTGGGCTTCACGAAGCTCTCGGAGGAGGGCGCCGGGGCGGCGCTGCTCGACGAGGAGGAGGCCGAGAAGCGCGCGTTCGACTTCATCCACACCGTCGCGCCCGACTACCTGGGCGGGCTCTCCGTGAACTTCGTGCAGCAGCACGACGAGACCGTCACGACCGACGACGGCGCCGAGATCACGGTCTCCGGCATGAAGGTCAAGATGCACCACGAGGACGGCCTGTACGCCTGGGTCATCGTCGGCCCTGACGGGGGCGTGCTGACCTACGAGCGCGACATCGCGTGGGACTCCGGCGAAGGCCGCCGCGGGACCCAGATGTGGCTGCACGACTCGTGGATCGCGGCCTATGAGGGCACCGGGCCGCAGCCCGCACCTCCCTACGCGGACGCGTCGAGGGAGCCGTAGACCTGCCTAGGGGGTATGGAAAGGCCGCGGGGAGCAATGCTCCCCGCGGCCCTTTTTCGTTGCGTGCCTTAGGTGTTCAGAAAGGTGCTGGCCTGGTCGACGAGGTCGAGGAGGAAGCCGGGCACGATCCCGAGGAGGATCGTGGCGGCGACGCCCGCGGCGACCACGGTGCCGGCCATGGGGCTCGGCAGGTTGACCGTGGGGGCGTCGGGCGCGGGCTCGTTGAGCCAGAGCAGGACGACCACCTTCAAGTACGGGAAGGCGAGGATCGCCGAGGAGACCACGCCGACGATCACGAGCCCGAGCTCGTCGGCCTGGAGGGCCGCGGCGAACAGGCTGAACTTGGCGGTGAAGCCGCTCGTGAACGGCAGACCCGCCAAGGCGAGCATCAGGATCGTGACCACGACCGCGGTGCCCGGGGACTTCTTGCCGAGCCCGGCCCAGCGGGCCAGGTGGGTCGCCTCCTCGTCGCCGTCGCGCACGAGCGAGACGACGGCGAACGCGGCGATCACGGTGAAGCCGTAAGCGGCCAGGTAGAACATGGTCTGGCCGACCGCCTCGCCGAGGGCGATCACGCCGATCAGCAGGTAGCCGGCGTTCGCGATGGAGCTGTAGGCCAAGAGCCGCTTGATGTTCCGCTGCGTGACGGCGAAGATCGCGCCGCCCAGCATCGTCGCCACCGCGATGACCGTGAGGATCAGGTGCCAGTCCCACGCGGAGGACGCCAGGCCCACGTTGAACACGCGGAGGAGCCCGCCGAAGGCCGCGACCTTGACGCACGCGGCCATGAGCGCGGTGACCGGGGTCGGCGCGCCCGTGTAGACGTCCGGGGTCCACATGTGGAACGGGACCGCGGCGGCCTTGAAGAGCATCGCGACCGCGATCATCGCCACCCCGATGTACAGGAACAGGCGCGGCTGGCCGGAGTCGACGCCCGCCTGGTTGATCCCGGCGAGGTCGACGGTGCCGGCGAAGCCGAAGAGCATCGCCATGCCGTACACGTAGAACGCGGAGGCGAAGGCGCCCAAGAGGAAGTACTTGAGCGCGGCCTCCTGGCTGATGAGGCGGCGGCGCTTCGCCAGCCCGCACAGCAGGTACAGCGGGAGGCTCAGCATCTCGAGCGCCACGAACATGGTGAGCAGGTCGCCCGCGGTCACGAACATCATCATGCCGCCGACCGCGAAGAGCGTCAGCGGGAAGATCTCCGTCGCGCCGTCCTCGCGCCGCTGCGCCTTGTCCGCCGCCGAGTCCGCGACCACGGCGGCCTCGGCCACGAAGTCGCCGCCGCGCGTCGTGCGCCGCTCCGCGAGGAGCAGCACCGCGATGATCGACAGGATCGCCAGCGTCCCCTGCAGGAACAGGCCGGGGCCGTCCAGGACGACCGAGCCGATGCCGACGCCCTCGATGGAGAACGCCGTGCCGTGCTTGTCAGAGTTCAGGACCACCGCGACGAACGCGGCGGCCAGGGCGAGGACCGCGAGGGACACCTGCACCACGAGCCTGCGGCCCTTGGGGACCGTGGCCTCCACGAGGAGCCCGCCGAAGGCCGCGACGAACACGATGACCATGGGGGCCAGGCCGGCCCAGTCGATCTGGAGCCCCGCTTGCTGGGCCTCATTCATTGGTGACTCCTTCGGCGGCGGGCAGGTCCTCGGTGGAACCGGAGATGAAGAGGAGCGTGTTGTCGACGGCCGGCTGGGCCGCGTCGATCAGCGGCTGCGGGTAGAACCCGAAGACGAGGATCGCGATCACCAGCGGCGCCACGAGCGCCTTCTCGCGGACCGTGAGGTCGCGCTTCATCCCCGGCATCTCGTCGAGCACCGGGTTCCGGGTGCCCTGCATGGTGCGCTGGTACATCCAGATCACGTACGCGGCGGCGAGGATGATGCCGAGGGTCGCGAGGACCGCCACGGGCTCGTTGCCGCCGAACGTGCCGTTGAAGGCGCCCAGCAGGACCAGGAACTCGGAGATGAACGGCGCCGTGCCCGGCAGCGAGAGCGACGCGAGCCCGGCGAACAGGAAGATCCCGGCCAGCAGCGGCAGCGTCTTGGCCGCCCCGCCGTAGTCCGCGATCTGCGCCGAGCCGCGGCGGATCGTGAGGAAGCCGACGACCATGAACAAGAGGCCCGTGGCGAGGCCGTGGTTGAACATGTACAGCACCGCGCCGGTGGCGGCCTCCTGCGTGAACGCGAAGATGCCGATGCCGATGAAGCCGAAGTGCGCGATCGACGTGTAGGCCACCAGGCGCTTCAGGTCGGTCTGCCCGATGGCCACGAACGCGGCGTACAGCACGCCGATGACGCTCATGCCGATCACCCACGGCGCGAACGTCTTCGTCGCGTCAGGGAACAGCGGGATGCAGTAGCGCAGGATCGCGAACGTCCCGATCTTGTCCATCACGCCGACCAGGAGCGCCGCGGCCGCGGCGGGCGCCGCCCCGCCCGCGTCCGGCAGCCACGTGTGGAACGGGAAGAACGGGGCCTTGATCGCGAACGCCAGGAAGAAGCCGAGGAACAGCCAGTTCTGCAGCGTCCCGGCCGCCATCGGATCCGCGTCCACCAGGGTCTGCCAGTCGAAGACGCCGCCGTTGTCCACCCACAGGGCGATCACGGCCACGAGCATGAGCAGGCCGCCGAGCAGGTTGTAGAGGAAGAACTTCACCGCCGCGTACTGCTTCTTCTGACCGGTGCCGTACGAGCCGATGAGGAAGTACATCGGGACGAGCATCGCTTCGAAGAAGAAGTAGAACAGCAGCACGTTGGAGGCCAGGAAGGTCGCCAGCATCGCCGCCTCGAGCGCCAGGATCAGCGCGAAGAACGCCGGCACCGAGCGCTTCACCGAGTCCAGGTCCCGCCAGGCCGCGAGCATCGCGATCGGCGTCAGCCCGGCCGTGAGGATGACCAGGAGCAGCGCGATGCCGTCGATCCCCCACGACAGGTTCAGGTCCCACGCGTCGATCCACGTGTAGGACTCGGTGAACTGGAGCCACGGCGCGCCCGCGGAGTAGTCGAAGCCGAGCGCCACGAGCGCGGTCAGCAGGGCGACCGCGCCGGAGACGCCGAGGGCGGTCCAGCGGGCCGCGTCGGCGTTCTCGCGGCGGATCGACGCGACGATCACGGCCCCGATCAGGGGCACGGCGACCAGCGCCGACAGCAACGGGAGTTCGTTCATTGGACGACCACCACCATGAGCGCGGCCACCACGATGACGGCGCCGGACAGAATGGACAGGGCATAGGTGCGGACGAAACCGGTCTGCACCACGAGCAGGCGGCGCGAGGTGCCGCCGATCGCGGCCGAGAGGCCGTTCACGGCGCCGTCGACGACGCGGCCGTCCATGGCGACCGAAGCGCTGGCGGCCAGGCGGCTCGGGCGTTCGAAGACGCCGCGGTTGACGGCCTCGCCCCCGAGGTCGGCGCGGGCGAAGCGCACCGGCCAGGCCGCGGCGCGCGGCACTTCGTCGGTGCCGTTGCGGAACAGGAACCAGCCGAGGGCCGCGCCGAGGACCACCACGACAGTGGTGGCGATGGTGACCTGCATGTGGCTCAGGTGGCCGTGGACCTCGTGCGGCTCGCCGAAGACCGGGACGAGCCAGTCGGCGACGGAGGTGGCCATGAGGCCGCCCGCGCCGAGCGAGCCGAGGCCGAGCAGCACCAGCGGCGCGGTCATGATCGCCGGGGACTCGTGCGGGTGCACGTCCTCGGTCCACCGCTTGGGGCCGTGGAAGGTGAGCACGAACAGGCGGGTCATGTAGAACGCGGTGAGCGCCGCGCCGAGGAGGGCGGCGCTGCCCACGACCCAGCCCTGCCAGCCTTCGCGGGCGAACGCGGAGGCGATGATCGGGTCCTTGGTCCAGAAGCCCGAGAACGGGAACAGGCCGATGATGGCGAGCCAGCCGGCGGCGAAGGTCGCGTACGTGAGGGGCATCTTCCGCCAGAGGCCGCCGAAGCGGCGGATGTCGGTCTGGTCGTTCATGGCGTGCATGACCGAGCCGGAGCCGAGGAAGAGGCCGGCCTTGAAGAAGCCGTGCGCGAGCAGGTGGATGATGCCGAGCGCGAACGCCCCGCCGCCGAGGCCGACGGCGAGGAACATGTAGCCGATCTGGGAGACCGTGGACCAGGCGAGGACCCGCTTGATGTCGTCCTTGGCGCAGCCCACGATCGCTCCGAAGAGGAGGGTGAGGGCGCCCACGACGACGACGGCGGTCTGCACGTCGGCGTTGAGGCTGAAGATGACGTTCGAGCGGGCGATCAGGTAGACGCCCGCGGTGACCATGGTGGCGGCGTGGATGAGGGCCGAGACCGGGGTCGGGCCCTCCATCGCGTCCGGGAGCCAGGTCTGGAACGGGAACTGGCCGGACTTGCCGCAGGCGGCCGCGAGGAGCAGCAGCCCGATGGCGAGGCTCGTCCCGGTCGAGAGCGACCCGGCGCCGTTGAAGACCTCTTGGAAGTCGACGGTGCCGAGGGCGCCGAGCATCGTGAACATCGCCAGGAGGAACCCGACGTCGGCCACGCGGTTGGTGAGGAAGGCCTTCTTGCCGGCGGTGGCCGCGGCGGGCTTCAACTGCCAGAAGGAGATCAGGAGGTAGGAGGCGAGGCCCACGCCCTCCCAGCCGATGAAGGTCATGAAGTAGTTGCCGCCGAGGACGAGCACGAGCATCGCGGCGGCGAACAGGTTGAAGTAGGCGAAGAACTTCCGGCGTCCCTCGTCGTGGGCCATGTAGCCGACGGCGTAGACGTGGATGAGCAGCCCGACCCCGGTGATGAGCAGGCAGAACACGGCGCTCAGCGGGTCGAAGAGCAGGTTCGCCTCGAGGCGCAGGTCTCCGATCGAGATGATCGTGAACAGGTCGAGGTTCGCGCTCTTGTTGTCAAGGCCCGCAAGGGAGCTGAACATGGCGACGGCGAGTGCGAAGGCGCCGCCGACGGTGACGACGCCGAGCCAGTGGCCCCACTTGTCGGAGCGGCGGCCCGCGAGCAGCAGGACCGTCGCGCCTATCGCGGGCAGGGCGATGAGCAGCCACGTCCACGAGAGGAGCCCTTCGGCCGGTGCGTACGAGATTTCGTCCACTGTGTCCTCTCTAGGCCTTCAGCAGGTTGGCGTCGTCGACGGAGGCGGAGCGCCGGGACCGGTAGATCGCCATGATGATCGCCAGGCCGACGACGACCTCGGCGGCGGCCACGGCCATCACGAAGAACGCCATCACCTGCCCGTCGATGCTGCCGGTGGTGCGGGCGAAGGTGACCAGGGTCAGGTTCCCGGCGTTGAGCATCAGCTCCACGCACATGAACACGACGATCGAGTTGCGCCGCACCAGGACGCCGACCGCGCCGATCGTGAACAGCGCGGCCGCCAGGATCAGGTAGTACTCGGGGCTCATGCGTCCCGCCCTTCCGTGTGCTTCGGGGCCGACTCGGCGGCCGTGAGCTGGCGCGGCGGGACGTACTCCGAGAGCGACGCCGGCTCGATCGAGCCGTCCGGCCGCAGCGCGGGCGTCGCCGTCGAGTCCGAGGTCGCGAACACGCCAGGGCCGGGCTTCGGGCCCGGGTAGTTGCCCGGCGCGAACCGCTCGCGGCTGTGCTCCCGCTGCCCGCGGTGGCCGCCCTTCTTGGCGACGTGCGCGAACATCAAGGCGCCCACGGCGGCCACGGTGAGCACGCCCGAGACGACCTCGAACGGGAACAGGTACGTCGAGAACAGCGCCTCGGCGATCGCCTCCACGTTCGTCTGCGCCCCGGTGGCCCAGCGCGGGTCGGCCGCGATCGTCATGCCCGAGACCGCGCGGGCCAGCCCGGAGGCCAGGAGCGCCGCCAGGCCGATGCCGAGGAGCACGGCCAGGAGCCGCTGCCCGCGCAGCGTCTCGAACATCGAGTCCTTCGAGTCGCGCCCGAACAGCATGAGCACGAACAGGAACAGCATCATGATCGCGCCCGTGTAGACCATGATCTGCACGAAGCCGAGGAACGGCGCGGACTGCATGATGTAGAAGACCGCCAGGCACATCATGGTGATCGCCAGCATCAGCGCCGCGTGGATCGCCGAGCGCGCCAGCACCAGGCCCATGGCCCCGCCGAGCGCGATCGGCGCGAGGATCCAGAAGAAGACCGATTCGCCCATTGAGGCGTTCTGAGCGACGGTCTGCGCCAGGTCGATCACTGCTCACCCCTCCGGTTCTGCGCCAGCATCTCCGTCAGCGAGAACTCCGCGCCCTCGCTCGCGCCGGGGTTGACCGGGCCCGAGTCGTAGTAGGCCTTCTCGCTGGCGCCCAGGCGCATCGGGTGCGGCGGCTGCTCCATGCCCTCGATGAGCGGGGCCAGCAGCTCCTCCTTCGTGAAGATGAGGTCGCGCCGGTCGTCGCGGGCCAGCTCGTACTCGTTGCTCATCGTGAGCGAACGCGTCGGGCAGGCCTCGATGCACAGGCCGCAGAAGATGCAGCGCGCGTAGTTGATCTGGTAGGTCTTGGCGTACCGCTCGCCGGGCGAGAACCGCTCGGCCTCGGTGTTCTCCGCGCCCTCCACGTAGATCGCGTCGGCCGGGCAGGCCCAGGCGCACAGCTCGCAGCCGATGCACTTCTCGAGCCCGTCCGGGTGGCGGTTGAGCACGTGGCGGCCGTGGAAGCGCGGCTGGAGCTTCGAAGGCTCCTCGGGGTAGTCGACCGTGACCTTCGGCTTGAACATGTGCGAGAAGGTGACGCCGAAACCCTTTGCGAAACCGGACATCTACTCCTCCTCTCCCTTGTCAGTCGGACGAGAGCCGTTGATAGGGACGGCAGACGTGTTTGCAGGTTCGAGCTCGCGCAGCGCGCGCGGGTTCGGCGGGACCGCGAGATCCAGGGGCGGGACGGGGAAGCCGCCCAGGCCCGTGTCCGGCTCGGCCGGGTCTTCGTACGGCTTCCGGCTGGGCCAGAAGAAGATCAGGGCCATCACCACGATCGCCGCGCCGCCCGCGAAGGCGATCCGGGTCGGCAGCTCGTTGTCCGTGTCCAGGCCGATGTTCATGGCCGCCAAGACCATGAGCCACACCAGCGAGACCGGCACGAGGACCTTCCAGCCCAGGCGCATGAACTGGTCGTAGCGCAGGCGCGGCAGCGTGCCGCGCAGCCACACGTAGAAGAACAGGAACGCCAGGACCTTCCCGAAGAACCACACCAGCGGCATGAACCCCTCGTTCGCGCCCGGCCACCACGAGTTCGGGAACGGCGCGGCCCAGCCGCCCAGGAAGAGCGTCACGCACAGGGCCGACATCGTCACCATGTTGACGTACTCCGCCAGGAAGAACGACGCGTACTTCAGACTCGAGTACTCCGTCGCGAACCCCGCCACCAGCTCCGACTCCGCTTCGGGAAGGTCGAACGGGGCGCGGTTCGTCTCGCCCACCATCGCGATCACGAAGATCACGAAGCTCGGCGCGAGCACCAGGAAGTACCAGCCCGGCAGCGTGATCTCCGCACCCGCGATGTTCAGCGGCAGGCCCTGGGCCTGCGCCTCCACGATCGCGCCCGTCGACATCAGCTGCGACTGGAAGAAGACCGTCAAGACCGCCAGGCCCAGCGCGATCTCGTACGAGATCACCTGCGCCGCAGCGCGGAGCGCGCCCAGCAGCGAGTACGTGGAACCGGAGGACCAGCCGGCGAGCACGATGCCGTACACGCCGACCGCCGAGCACGCCAGGATCAGCAGCACGCTCACCTCGAAATCGGTGAGCTGCAGCTCCGTCTCCATCCCGAAGACGTTCACCTCAGGCCCGAACGGGATCACCGCGAACGCCGTGAACGCGCACGCCACGGCGATGACCGGCGCCGCGATGAACACGACCCTGTCCGCCGTCCGCGGCATCACGTCCTCTTTGAACGCCAGCTTCAGACCGTCCGCGAGCGACTGCAGGAGCCCGAAGGGCCCGTTGCGGTTCGGCCCCGGCCGCACCTGCATGATCGCCACCACGCGCCGCTCGAACCAGATGGTGAACAGCACCAGCAGCACCAGCACCACGAAGACGAGCACGCCCTTGACGAGCATGAGCCAGATCGGATCGTTCATCACTTGACCGCCTCCACGGCTTCTCCGACGTCGGTGACCGGGCGAGGGACGTTCGGGTAGGCGCGGATCGTGACCACATCGCCCGAACCGGCGCCCAGGTGGCGGTAGATCCCGCGACCCGGCGCGTTCTGCGGCAGCCAGACCACGCCCTCGGGCATGTCGGTGACCTTGAGCGGCAAGGTGATCCCGCCGATCGAGGTCGCCACGGTGACACCGCCGCCCTCGCTCGCCCCGATCGCCTTCGCCGTCGCGGCGGAGAGCCGCACCACCGGGTCCGGCGCGCAGCCGGCCAGGTGCGGGTTGTTCTCCTGGAGCGAACCGCCGTCGAGCAGCTGCCGCCACGTCGCGAGCACGGCCTTGCCGTCCTCATGCGTGTGCGCGGGCTTGTCCGCGGCCCAGTCCGGGGCCGGCTGGCGGGTGAGCGGGTCCGGAAGGCCCGCGAGCTCCGCACGCACCGTGCGGGTCTCGGCCGTCCCGAGCTCGACGCCCATCGCCGTCGCGAGCGTGTCCAGCACCGCGTGGTCCGACATCAGATCCGTGGGGATCACCGTGTCGAAGGTCCGCAGGCGCCCCTCCCAGTCGAAGTACGCGCCCGGCTTGCCGGTCACCGGCGCGACCGGCAGGATCACGTCCGCCACGCGGGTCACGGCCGAGTGCCGGATCTCCAGCGAGACCACGAAGCGGGCGGCGTACAGCGCCGCCTCGACCGCCGGACCGTCCGCGAAGTCGTACGGGTCCACGCCGCCGATCAGGAGGCCGTCCAGGTCACCGTCCGCGGCGGCCTGCAGGATGTCCCACGCGCCGCGGCCGTCGCTGCTCGGCAGGGACTCGACGCCCCAGTACTCGGCGAGCTGCTCGCGGTCCGCCGCATAGGAGGCGAGACCGCCGCCCGGCAGGAGCGCGGGGAGGCAACCGGACTCGACCGCGCCGCGGTCGCCCGCTCGCCGCGGAATCCACGCGAGCCGCGCGCCCGTGGCCTTGGCCAAGCTGACCGCCGCCGAGAACGCGCCCTCCACAGTGGCGAGACGCTCGCCGAGGAGGATGACCGCGCCGTCCTCGCTGAGCGCGTCGCGCACGAAGCCGCCGCGCTTCCAGCCGTCGAGGAGTTCGGCCTCCTCGCCCGGCAGGGCCTCGATGAGGTTGCCGTTGAGCTTCGCCGTGCCGCGGGTCGCGAAGGGCGCCACCACGTGCACGCGCTGGCCGTGCTGGCGCACCGCCTTGCGCAGGCGCAGGAACGCGATCGGGCACTCCTCTTCGACCTCGAGGCCGACGGTGACGACCACGGGGGCCTTCTCCAGGTCCTCGTAGGTGACCGCGCCGCTCGACGGGAAGACCCCGGCCACGGCGTGCGCCAGGAACTCGGACTCCTCAGTGGAGTGCGGGCGGGAGCGGAAGTCGATGTCGTTGGTGCCGAGGACGACCCGCGCGAACTTCGAGTACGCGTACGAGTCCTCGACGGTGAGGCGCCCGCCCGGGAGGACGCCGACGCGGCCGGCCGCCTCCTTGAGTCCGGCGGCCGCGCGGCGCAGGGCCTCGGGCCAGGACGCTTCGCGCAGGGACCCGTCCTCGTCGCGGACGAGCGGCTTCGTGATGCGGTCGGACGCTTCGATGTAGGAGGAGGCCCAGCGGCCCTTGTCGCAGTTCCACTCCTCGTTCACCGCCGGGTCTTCGCCCGCGAGGCGGCGCAGGACCTTGCCGCGGCGGTGGTCCGTTCGCTGCGCGCACCCGGCCGAGCAGTGCTCGCACACGCTCGGGCTCGACACGAGGTCGAACGGCCGCGAGCGGAACCGGTACTGCGTGCCGGTGAGCGCGCCGACCGGGCAGATCTGGACGGTGTTGCCCGCGAAGTAGGACTCGAACGGCTCGTCCTCGTAGACGCCCACCTGCTCGAGCGCCGAGCGCTCCATGAGCTCGATGAACGGGTCGCCGGCGACCTGGTCGGAGAAGCGGGTGCAGCGCGCGCAGAGCACGCAGCGCTCGCGGTCGAGCAGCACCTGGGAGGAGATCGGCAGCGCCTTCTTGTAACGGCGCTTGTCCTTGGGCTCCATGCGCGTCTCGGTGCGGCCGGCGCTCATGGCCTGGTTCTGGAGGGGGCACTCGCCGCCCTTGTCGCAGACGGGGCAGTCCAGGGGGTGGTTGATCAGGAGGAACTCCATGATCCCCTCCTGCGCCTCCTTGGCGACCTCGCTGGTGTGCTGGGTCTTGACGACCATGCCCTCCATGGCGGTCGTCGTGCAGGAGGCGGCGGGCTTGGGCATGCCGCGCCCGTTGCCCATGTCGGGGACGTCCACGAGGCACTGGCGGCAGGCCCCGGCGGGCTCGAGCAGCGGGTGGTCGCAGAAGCGGGGGATCTCGATGCCGAGCTGCTCGGCGGCGCGGATGATCAAGGTGCCCTTGGGAACCGTGACCTCGACGCCGTCGATGGTGAACGTGACTTGATCGGTCATGGCTAGTGGGCTCCGATCTTCGAGCTGTCGTTCAGCGGCGGAGCGAAGAGCGGGGGCTTGTGCCCTTCGATGTAGTCGAGGTAGTCCTGCCGGAAGTACTTCAGCGAGGACGTGACGCACGAGGTCGCCCCGTCGCCGAGGCCGCAGAAGGAGCGGCCGAGGAGGTTCTTGCACGCGCTCTCGAGGAGCTTGAGGTCGCCGAGGGAGCCCTGGCCGGAGAGGAGGCGCTCGTAGACGCGCACCATCCAGTAGTTGCCCTCGCGGCACGGCGTGCACTTGCCGCAGGATTCGTGCGCGTAGAACTTGATCCAGCGCCAGCAGGCGACGACCGGGTCGTCCTGGTCGGAGAAGATCATGACCGCGGTGGTGCCGAGGATCGAGCCGGCCTTGGCGACGTTGTCGAAGTCGAGGGGGACGTCGATCGAGTCGGCCGCGAGCATCGGGGTCGAGGACCCGCCGGGGGTGAAGAACTTGAGCTCGTGGCCGTCCTCCATGCCGCCGGCGAGTTCGATGAGCTCGCGGAGCGTGGTGCCCAGGGAGCACTCGTACTGGCCGGGGCGCTTGACGCGGCCGGAGAGCGAGTAGATCATCGTGCCCGCGGCGTTCTCGGACCCGAGGTCCTTCCACCACTGCGCACCGCCGAGCACAATGTGCGGGACGGCGGCGATGGAGCCGACGTTGTTGATGCAGGTGGGCTTGTTGTAGAGCCCGTGCGTCGCAGGGAAGGGCGGGCGCAGGCGCGGCTGGCCCCGCTTGCCCTCCAGGGAGTCGAGGAGGGCGGTCTCCTCGCCGCAGATGTAAGCGCCTGCGCCGGAGTGGATGACGACCTCGAGGTCGAAGCCGGAGCCGAGGATGTCCTTGCCGAGGTAGCCGGCCTCCTTGGCCTCCCGCACGGCGTTGCGCAGACGGCGGGCGGCGTGGACGGCCTCCCCGCGGACGTAGACGAACGCGCGGCTCGCCTTGATGGCGTAGGAGGCGATGACGATGCCCTCGATGAGCGAGTGCGGGTCGTTCATCATGAGCGGCAGGTCCTTGCAGGTGCCCGGCTCGCCTTCGTCGGCGTTGACGACCAGGTAGTGGTCCTGGCCGTCGTCGGGCACGAACTGCCACTTCATGCCCACGGGGAACCCGGCGCCGCCGCGTCCGCGGTGGCCGGAGTCCTTCATGAAGGTGATCAGGTCGGCCTCGGAGTACTTGAGGGCCTTGCGGAGCGCCTTGTAGCCGTCGAGCTGCTCGTAGACGTCGAGCTTCCACGCGCCCGGGGACATCCACCGCTTGGTGACGACGGGCTTGAGCTTGTTGAGGGCGTCCTCGCGGGGCCGCCTGGGACCGGGCACGGTAACGCTCACTTCGCTTCCTCGGGTTGTTTGTCCAGCAAGGGCGCGTTGGGGTCGTAGGAGGGCGCGGTGATGCCCGCTTCAGCCGCGAGGCGCGCGCCGGCGAGCGTCGCGTCGCCCTGGGCGTTGCCTTCGAGCCCGGCGGTGCGCTCCTCCTCGAACCCGGCCAGTTGCACCGAGATCTCGCGGAGCGTGCAGAGCGGCGCGCCGCGGGTGGGGATCGGGCGGCGGCCTTCCTTCAACTCGCGCACCAGGTCGAGGGTCTTGGCCTCGTCCATGTCGTCGAAGAACTCGTAGTTGACGGTGACCACGGGCGCGTAGTCGCACGCGGCCAGGCACTCGGCGTGCTCCAGCGTGATCTTGCCGTCCACAGTGGTCTCATCATGGCCGACGTCGAGTTCGTCGCTGACCGCGTCGAAGAGCTTCTGCCCGCCCTTGGCCTGGCAGAGGGTGTTGGTGCACACCGAGACGAGCCAGTCGCCGGCCGGTTCGCGCTTGTACATCGTGTAGAAGGTCGAGACCGCCTGCACCTGCGCCTTGGTGATGTCCAGGATCTCGGCGCAGAAGGCGATGCCGTCGTCCGAGACGTAGCCGTCGTGCGACTGCACCAGGTGGAGCAGCGGCAGGAGCGCCGAGCGCTCGCGGCCCTCGGGGTAGCGGACGAGGATGGCCTCGGCCTGCTCGCGGATCTTCTCCGGGTAGTTCACCTGTCGCAACCTCCCATGACCGGGTCGAGCGAGGCCCCGCCCGCGATGACGTCCGCGAGCAGGCCGCCTTCGGCGAGCGCGGGGAGCGACTGCAGGTTGACGAAGGAAGGGTCTCGCATGTGGACGCGGAACGGCCTCGTGCCGCCGTCGGAGACGGCGTGGATGCCGAGTTCCCCGCGTGGGGCCTCGATGGCGGTGTACACCTGCCCGGCCGGGACCCGGAAGCCCTCGGTGACGAGCTTGAAGTGGTGGATCAGGGCCTCCATCGACTGGCTCATGATGTGCCGGATGTGGTTGAGGCTGTTGCCCATGCCGTCGTTGCCGAGGGCGAGCTGGGCGGGCCAGGCGATCTTCTTGTCCTCGACCATGACCGGGCCGGGCTCGAGCTTGTCGAGGCCCTGGCTGATGATCCGCAGGCTCTGGCGGATCTCCTCCAGACGCACGACGTAGCGGGCCCAGGCGTCGGCGCCGTTGTGGGTCGGCACCTCGAAGTCGTACTCCTCGTAGCCGCAGTACGGCATGGTCTTGCGCAGGTCCCAGGGGAGCCCGGCGGAGCGGAGCACGGGGCCGGTGACGCCGAGAGCGAGGCAGCCGGAGACGTCGAGATAGCCGACGCCCTGGGTGCGCTCCTGCCAGATGGCGTTGCCGGTGAGGAGGCCCTCGTAGTCGTCGAGGCCCTGCGGCATGTAGTCGACGAACTCGCGGATCATCTTGAGGCCGTCGCGCGGGAGGTCCTGGGCGACGCCGCCGGGGCGCACGTACGCCATGTTCATGCGCAGGCCGCAGACGGCCTCGAAGATGTCGAGGATCTTCTCGCGGTCGCGGAAGCCGTAGATCATCATCGAGAGCGCGCCGAGCTCCATGCCCGTGGTCGCGAGGGCGACCAGGTGGGAGCTGATGCGGTTGAGCTCCATCATGATCACGCGGATCACGTCGGCGCGTTTGGGGACCGTGATGCCGAGCAGCTTCTCGACGGCGAGGCAGTAGGCGGTCTCGTTGAAGATCGGCGCGAGGTAGTCGGCGCGGGTCACGAAGGTCGTGCCCTGGGTCCAGTTGCGGTACTCGAGGTTCTTCTCGATGCCGGTGTGGAGGTAGCCGACGATGGGGCGCACCGAGCGGACGGTCTCGCCTTCGAGCTCGCAGACCAGGCGCAGCACGCCGTGCGTGGACGGGTGCTGCGGGCCGAGGTTGACGATGAGGCGCTCTTCGCTGACCGGGTCGACCGAGGCGACGAGCTCGTCCCAGTCCCCGCCGGTGACGGTGTAGACGCGGCCCTCGGTCGTGTCCCGTTCGGCCGCATAAGCGTCGGCGGTGCCGTTGTGATTGTCGGTGGCGGTCACTTGCAGGCCCTCCTCTCGTCTGGCGGCGGGCAGTGCTTCTCTCCGCGGGGGGCTCCGCCGCCCCGCACCCCCCGTGGGGCGTCCATGCCGCTGGTCACTTGTAGGCCCGCCTCTCGTCCGGCGGAGGGATGTGCGCGCCCTTGTACTCCACGGCGATGCCGCCGAGCGGGTAGTCCTTCCGCTGCGGGAAGCCCTCCCAGTCGTCGGGCATGAGGATGCGGGTGAGGTGCGGGTGGCCCTCGAAGACGACGCCGAACATGTCGTACGCCTCCCGCTCCTGCCAGTCGGCGGTCGGGTACACGGCCGTCACGGAGGCGACCGTCGGGTTGTCAAGGCCCACAGCGGTTTCGAGTCGCACCCGGCGCCGGTAGGTCATCGACGTCAGGTGATAGGTGACGTGGAGCCGGTTGCGCTGGTCCGGGTAGTCCACGCCGGACACCGAGCTGCAGAGCTCGAAGCGCAGGCTCTCGTCGTCGCGCATCGTCTTGCAGACGTCGGCGACGCGGTCGGGCGCGATGTGGATCGTGAGCTCGCCACGGTCGACGATCACCGCGCGGGTGATCTCGTCGCCGTGCGCCTCGCGCAGGGCCGCGACGATCTCGTCGAAGTACTCGCCGAGCGGTTCGGGCGTCGAGACGATCTCGCCGGCGCTCGGCTGGGCCTGCACGAGGCCGCCGAAGCCGGAGGTGTCGCCGGTGTCGCTGACGCCGAACAGTCCCTTGTGCTGCATGCCGACCGGCTGCACGTCGTCGGGGCCCGCAGCCCCGGTCCCTGTCGGATCGGCGCTCATCGCTTGGCCACCGCCTTCCGGATGCGCAGCTGCTCTTCCGTCCCGGTCTTCACGGCCTCGGTCCACTCCTTCTTGCGCTGCTTGTCGAAGCGGTAGGAGGAGGGCATCGCGCCGGGCTTGATCAGGGGCTCGGGGAGGTCGGCGAGGGCCTGGCGGCGCTTCTCGCCGAGCGGCTCGGCCTGGACCTTCTCGTGGAGCTTGAGGATCGCGTCGAGCAGCATCTCGGGGCGCGGGGGGCAGCCGGGGAGGTACATGTCGACGGGCACGACGTGGTCGACGCCCTGCACGATCGCGTAGTTGTTGAACATGCCGCCGGACGTGGCGCACACGCCCATCGAGAGGACCCACTTCGGTTCGGGCATCTGGTCGTAGATCTGGCGCAGGACGGGGGCCATCTTCTGGCTCACCCGTCCGGCGACGATCATGAGGTCCGCCTGGCGCGGGGAGGCCCGGAAGACCTCCATGCCGAAGCGGCCGGTGTCGTAGCGGGCCGCGCCGGTGGCCATCATCTCGATGGCGCAGCAGGCGAGCCCGAACGTGGCGGGCCACATCGAGGCCCGGCGGGTCCAGTTCACCAGTGCCTCAACGGTGGTGAGGATGATGCCCTGCGGGAGTTTCTCTTCTACACCCATTTCGGAACCTCAGTCCCAGTCCAGTCCGCCGCGACGCCATTCGTAGGCGTAGGCGACGAACAGCGCGGCGATGAACATGAGGACGGCCCAGAACCCGAAGATCCCGAGGACGTCGTGGTGGACCGCCCACGGCACGAGGAAGATGATCTCGATGTCGAAGACGATGAACAGCATCGCGGTGAGGTAGAACTTCACCGGGAACTTCGTCGGCCCCGAGCTCGTGGGGGCCGGCTCGATGCCGCATTCGTAAGGGTCGTACTTGGCGCGGTTCCTGCGGTGCGGGCCGGTGATGCGCGAGGCGACCACCGAGACGATGCCGAACCCGGCGCCGATCGCGAACATGATGACGACGGGCACGTAGACTTCCATCCCCATTAGACCCTCCTTCCGAGTGTGGGCGTGACGATCCGCATGCCGTTGACGATCCGGTCGGCGGTGTCGCGGCCGGGTCGGTCGGTGAGGTTCGCCAGCAGTTTCAACACGACGCGCATGAGCGCGGGACGCTTCAGGCCGTGCTCGGTGCACAGCTTCATGACGGCGGGCCTGCCGATGAGGTGCGTGAAGACGCCGCCCATGCGGTAGTACGAGCCCCAGAGGTCGTCCATCCTGTCGGCGTAGGTGCGCAGCACGGCTTCGCGGCGCGGCACCGAGCGGGCCTTGAACGCTTCGGCGACCACGGATCCGGCGACCTCGCCGGCCTCCACCGCGTAGGCGATGCCCTCGCCGTTGAAGGGGTTGACCATGCCGCCGGAGTCGCCGACGAGCATGAGGCCGCGGCTGTAGTGCGGGGTCCGGTTGAAGCCCATGGGAAGCGCGGCGCCGCGCACTGGTCCGTCGGCGTTCGCCTCGTCGGCGAGACCCCATTCCTCGGGAGTGTTCGCGAGCCAGTCGCGCAGCAGCGCCCGGTAGTCGGTCTTGCCGTAGCCCTCGGAGGAGTTGAGCACCCCGAGGCCGACGTTGACGCGGCCGTCGCCGAGGCCGAAGATCCAGCCGTAGCCGGGCTGCAGCACGTCCGGCTCGGCGGCGGTGCGCAGCGCGAGCCAGGACTCGAGGTAATCGTCGTCGTGCTTGGCCGGGGACTTGTAGTACTGGCGGACCGCGACGCCCATGGGGCGCTTCTCGTCCCGCTTGAGCCCCAGGGCGAGTGCGAGGCGGCCGGAGACGCCGTCGGCGGCGATCACGAGCGGCGCGCGGTAGGTCAGCTGCTCGCCGTCCTTGACGGCGGTGACCCCGCAGACGCGGCCGGCGAGGTCGAAGACCGGCGCGGTGACCTTGACGCCGCATTCGAGCGAGGCTCCGGCGGCGACGGCGCGGTCGGCGAGGATCTGGTCGAAGTCGAGGCGAGTGCGGGTGAGGCCGTAGTTCGGGAAGGCCTGGAGTTCGGGCCAGTCGAGTTCGATGGCGATGTCGTCGGCGACGACGCGCAGGCCGCGGTTGCGGATCCAGCCGGCGGATTCGGAGGTGTCGACGCCCATCTTGAGCAGTTGTGCGACGGCGCGGGGGGTGAGGCCGTCGCCGCAGACCTTCTCGCGGGGGAAATGCGTCTTTTCCAGCAGCAGCACGTCGAGGCCCCGGGAGGCCAGGTGGTAGGCCGCGGCCGAACCACCGGGTCCCGCGCCGACGACGATGACGTCGGCCTCCGGGGATGCGTGAGTGGTCACGGGCGTCCTCTCAGGCGGTCGGGGCGGTGATCCTTTTAACGACCATCCGGCTTGTGAAGATCTTCACAAGCGTTTGCCGCAAGTCTAGAACTCCGCTATCTACGCCCTGTCACTTAGGTCCGCCTAAGTTGTCATTATTCGAGGTCACGGTGCATACAGACGTGCGTGAACCAGAGTTGCTGGAGCGAGGCCAGCGCCTGAGGCGACACGAGTCGAGCTAGTGATAAAGCCGACAGTCGAATACCCTTGCAACACGTATCCCCTTGAAACACTCTCGTAACAAGTGCCGTGAGCGAATGCCGTTGCCCCTATAAGGGAAGGCGGCGAGTGAGGCAACGTGGCCAGCGACACATCGTTCAAATTTGAAACTTCTCCCGGATGGCCGTATGGTCGATGGGTAATTCAAATCTGAACTAATCAGTTCGCACTCTTCGAAGAGGTAGGAACATGTCTGCTGTCGAGCCCGTCAAGGTCTCCGTCATCTTCTACTCGGCCACCGGCAACGTCACCGCCCTGGCCCGTCAGATCGCCGAGGCTGCTGAGAAGCAGGGCGCCGAGGTGCGTCTGCGCCGCGTCGCCGAGCTCGCTCCGCGCGAAGCGATCGACTCGAACCCGGCCTGGGCCGCCAACTACGACGCGATCGCCGAGCTCCCCGAGGCGACCCCGGACGACGTCGACTGGGCGGACGCGGTCTTCGTCGGCTCCCCCACCCGCTTCGGCAACGTCGCGTCGCAGCTCAAGCAGTTCCTCGACACCCTCGGCGGCCTCTGGTTCCAGGGCAAGCTGGCCGGCAAGGTCTACTCGGGCTTCGCGGCCGCCTCCGGCAAGCACGGCGGCAACGAGTCCACCCTGCTCGCGCTGTACAACTCCTTCCACCACTTCGGCGGCATCGTCGTCGCCCCGGGCTACGCCAACGAGACGCTGTTCGCCAACGCCTCGCCTTACGGTGTCTCCCACTGGAACGGCTCCGACATCGACGAGACGACCCTCGCCGCCGCGGCCGCCCAGGCCGAGCGCGTGGTCGAGACTGCGGCGGCCCTGAAGGCCGGCCGCGCTGCCATCGCTGCTTAGTCGGTAGCTCGGCACCTCGGTAAGTCGCTTACGCGCGAATAGCGCCCGCCTGATCTTTTGATCGGGTGGGCGCTTTTTGCGTTGGTGGGGTTTGTTTTTGGTTTGGGTTCAGGCGGGCAGCGACGAAGAGGTGAGTTGATGGATGCGGTCGCTGGCGGGATGCGGGTTTGTTTCGGGGCGGGCGACACTCCCGACCGCGGGGGCCGGTGTCGGCTGTTCCCTTGGGGTGCAGGGGGTTTGGGGCGAAACGTGAGGGTCTTGTACCCCTGTGGGTGATGACAGTGTGGGGTGGTGCGAGGGATGATTGATGTACGCACAGGGATACGGAAAACGTACAGGTGGCGAGTAGGTGCAAGCAGACTACGCCAAGCCTCTGGCCGAAACCCAAACCAGACGCTTTTCCGAAACCACTGCCTTGACGAAACAGTGGTTTCAGTCCCCTTGGTGCTATCGGGATCCGCAGCGGACCACGGCCTCTTCAAAGGAGGGCGTGCTGGGTGGGAGATCGCCGGTCGGGATCACCTCGACCGGAGGCGGTGCTTGGAACGAGGCACACGAAGACGTCTGGTGTGACCGCGAGGCCTGCAAGGCCTGAGCGAGGTCGCTGAGGCCTGCACGGGAGACCAGACGAGCACGGACCCGCTCACCAGCCAGGCCCGTGCACCCCGAACACACCGCCGTATCGATACGGCACGAGCATGCCCTGACCGACCGCCGACACCACGGCGCGAGCATGCCCGGTCGGACCATCGCAATCGCCAGAGCGCGAGCGTGCCCGGTCGGACCGAAGATCAGGGATACACGGAAAGGAGAAGTCCCGAGTACCGATCAGAGTTGGTCGTCGAAATGCTCAGGGGAATCGAAGGGGGCCACGGCTTCGTGAGAGGTGGGAATGCCCTCTGGGAAGTAGTTGCCGACACGGTCGCCGTCGCTGCCGGGGGTGATCCCTCCGGCGGGTGGGATGTACTCGATCTCGCCCTTGTCGCTGACCGGGACGCAGCCGCCGAAACTCACCATGAAGGTCGCCAGGTAGGCGGCGGAGTACCAGATGCTCACGCCCTCTTCGGTGATGGCCTTGATGTCGCGGTAGGTCCCGCCGTCGCCCTCTGTGGCGTCGTCGCGGGCGATCTGATAGCCGAGGGAGGTCCAGTGCTCACGGAGGACGTTCACGTACTCCTCGTTGACGAGCGGGGTCGCCGAGTCTTCGGCGGAGAACTGGTAGCGGATCTCCACGGAGGTGTAGTTCGGGTCGTCGACGCCGTTGTGGCTGCAGGGGATCTCGCCCCAGGAGCGGTTCGCGAAGCCGGGGAAGTCGGGCAGGACGTCGACGAGGTCGGCGACCGCCGCTTCGGCCGGGGCGTAGACCTCGGCCTGCTGGTACTCGCTCTCCGGCGGGGTGTCCATGTCCTTCTCCATTGGGCTGCATGCGGTGACGGTGGTGATGAGGGCGGCAAGTCCGGCGAGGAGCAGGCGGGTCATCTGACACGTTCCTCTTGGCCGGTCACGACGTAGGCCTGATTGTCGCGGCTGATGTCGTTCGCCTCATTGGCGGGCGTGTTCAGGTCGTCCTGGTCCCAGTACGAGTTGTGGTTCTCCGCCGGGCCCTCCCAGAACTTCCACCAGTCGCTTCCTTCGCGGGGCGAGTCGCTGGTGAAGGTGTTGGCCCCGAACTCCTCGTGAGTCGGGTTCTCGCCGTGGACGGGCGCGTACTGGATGGCGTCCTCGTCGTTGGTCGAGGCCCATACGTGGTTCTCGTCGACGCCCAGGGCTGAGGCGGTGTCGACGCTGGCTCCCGGGGAGGCGATGAGCATCAAGTTGTCGGCTTCGACGCCCTCGGAGGCCGCGGCGGTGCCGACCATGGTGCTGCCGTAGGAGTGTCCGGTGAGGGTGAAGTTGGACGGCTCGCCTTCGGCCGTGGCTCTGACGCCCTTCGTGAAGGACTCGAGGTCGGCGGCGCCGCCTTCGGCCCACTTGGGGTCGGTCGCCTCGATGAGGTCGTCGGGGGCGTCGTATCCCATCCACAGGACCGTGGCGGTCTCGTCGCCGCCGCCGAGGCGCTGGGCGTCGAAGGCCATGGTGTCGGCGCGGTTGAGGAGTCCGCCGCCGGCGCCGGTGAGGCTGCCGCCGGTGCCGGGAACGTAGGTGTTGACGTTGTCCGCCGTGTCGGGGTTGCCGATCGCGACGACGGCCTTGCCGCTGCCTTCGGTGTCGAAGCCGAGGAGGTAGTAGTCCTGGCCGGTCTGGTTGGAGGCGGCGGGACTGCCGTCGTCGTCGGTGATCCGGTCTTGGAGGCGGGTCAG
The DNA here is from genome assembly GCF_027622945.1 of Glycomyces lechevalierae. GTDB lineage: Bacteria > Actinomycetota > Actinomycetes > Mycobacteriales > Micromonosporaceae > Glycomyces > Glycomyces rutgersensis. The sequence continues at coordinate 251,621 of NZ_JAPZVQ010000005.1, forward strand.
GTCGGACTTGTCGTGCTTGAGGTCGTCGAGTTCGGCCTTGGCCTTCTCGTACTCCTCGGATTCGGGGTCCATGCCTTGGAGCGCCTGCTCTTTCGCGGCGATGCGGTCGCCGAGGCCGTCGATCTGGCTGTCGAGGAGGGTCCGGTTGGCGGTGTCGCGGGTTTCGACGGGGATGCCGTCGACCGGGCCGACCCATTCCGGGTGTTCCTCGATGAGGGCTTGGCGTTCGGCGTCGCTGAGGTGGTCCCACCATTCGTTGACCTGCTCGGGCGACATGCCTGAGGTGCCTTCGGCGATCGCCTGGGCCTCACCGGCGACCTCTTCGGAGACGCTGTCCTTGTAGTCGTCCACGAGGTCGTCGTAGGTCGCGCCCAGCGGCGGCGGCAGTTCGGTGGGGTTCTCGCGCATCTCGGCGAGGGCGGCGGCGGCCTCCTCGTCGGCGTCGTGGGCGCGGGACATGACCGAGCGGAGCCAGTCCTGGTACTGCCCGGCGAGGCCGATGGCGGTGCCGTAGAGGTCGACGCTGTCGAAGAGGACCTTCAGGGTGTCGATATCCCAGAAGCCGTCCGGTTTCTTGACCCCGCACATGTCGCACAGCCACTGCGGCGGGTCCAGGGTGAGGATCGCCCGGTGGAGGCCGCCGGAGAGGTTGACGTCGTACTCGGTGTGGGGCCCTTCGATCTCGAAGTCGTGCTGCTCGATGAGCGGGACGAGTTCCTTGAGCTCGTTCTGCTCCTTCTCGAAGGCGTCCGCCGCTTCGAGGAGGGTCGTGGCGATGCGGGTGCTGGCGTAGTCGGAGAGGTCGTCCTCGTAGCGGTCGGCGGTCATGGCGATCTGGTCGCGCACCTGCGTGGCGGTGTCGGACTCGTAGTGCTCGGTGCCGAGGTGGCCGTCGATGACGTCGGTGCGGAGGCGTTCGGTGTGGGCGAGCTGCTGGTCGACATAGGTCTTCCAGGCGTCGCCGAGGGTGCGGATCGCGCCGCAGTCGAGGTCGCGGAGGCGTTCCCAGGTGAGTTCGCTCATGGGCGCTACCAGTCGGGCCGGGAGGAGGCGTTCGCGTTGGGCCGCTCGGGGTAGCGGTCCCCGGCGACGGACGCGAAGGTGCCGGCGTTGTAGTCGTCGACCTCGACGGCTTCCTCGGCGCAGACGGCGAGGTACTCGCCGGTGTTGCCCACGAGGCCGCGGAATCCTCCGGCGCGGTGGACCTGCCACCATTCGCCGGCGGCTTCGAGGGCGGGGCCGAGCGCGGTGGCGGCGTCCTTGAGGGGGCCGGCGGCTTCGGCGTTGGCGGTGGCCATCGTGGCGGCCTGGGCGTCGACCTCCGCTTCGATCTCGAAGAGGATCTCGACGGACTTGCGGACCTCGTCGGGGTCCATGGCGAAGACGTCAGCGCCCGCCATGGGCGTCATTCGGGTAGGGGTGATCCAGATGGGGCGCAAGGGGCATGATTCGAGTCCTCGGGGATAGGAACGAAGCTTTCGCTCACTATAACGACTCGAGTCAATACAGAACAGATGCGAATTTTCGGGTCAGGCCTGGATGCGGGCGAGGACCCGCTTGGCGAGCTCGCCCATCTGGCGCATCTCGTCGTCGTCCAGCTCGTCGAAGACGAGGTTGCGGACGAGCTTGACGTGGCCGGGGGCGGCCTTGGCGAGGCGTTCGCGGCCCGCGGCGGTGAGGCGGGCGAGGGTCGAGCGGCCGTCGTCGGGGCAGGCGAAGCGCTCGATGAGGCCTTCGCTCTCGAGGCGGCGGGCGACGTGGGAGAGGCGGGAGAGGGAGCCGTTGCACAGGAACGCGAGGTCGCTCATGCGCATCGTGTCGTCCTCGGCGTGCTCGAGGCCCACGAGGACGCAGTACTCGAAGTGGTTGAGGTCGGCGTCGCGGCGAAGCTGCACTTCGAGGGCTCCGGGCAGCCGCATGACCACGCCGATGAGCGCCAGCCAGGTCGCCATCTCCGCTTCGTCGAGCCAGGGCGCTTCATCACTCATGCAACAAGCTTAACGGAACTACTTGATACATCAAGAATCCCGCGCTAGATTTATTGAAGGTTCAATGAAGCAGGAGCATTCCATGTCCGGCCGTCCCGGCGCCGCGTTCGACGCCTTCCTCGAGACCACCGCGCCCGCCGCCGCCGAACGCCGCGACTGGACGCCCGACGACGGCGCCCTCCCCGCGCTGTACCTCAGCCACGGCGCCCCGCCGCTCTTCGACGAGGGCGAGTGGATGGGGCAGCTCTTCGACTGGGCCCAAGGACTGCCGCGCCCCAAGGGCATCCTCATCGTCTCGGCCCACTGGGAATCCGCGCCGCTCATGATCTCGAGCCCCGCCGCCGGGACCCCGCTCGTCTACGACTTCGGCGGGTTCGCGCAACGGTACTTCCAGATGCGGTACGAGACGCCGGACGCGAGCGCCATGGCGAAGCGCGTCGCCGCCGCCATGCCCGACACCGAGCCGGTCCACCAGCACGCGAGCCGCGGCCTCGACCACGGCGCGTGGGTGCCGCTCAAGGTCATGTACCCCGACGGGGACGTGCCGGTCCTGCAGATGTCGATCCCCACTCACGACCCCGACCGCCTCATGGCGATCGGCGCGCGGCTGCGGCCGCTGCGAGAGGAGGGGTACCTCGTGGTCGGCTCGGGGTTCATGACGCACGGGCTGCCGTTCGTCGACTTCCACCACCCCGAGAACGTCCCCGGCTGGTCGGCCGAGTTCGACGTGTGGGCCTCGGAGGCCTTGGCGCGCGGGGACATCGAGGCGCTGGCGCGCTACCGCTCGCAGGCGCCGGGGATGCCGTACGCGCACCCGACGGTGGACCACTACGTGCCGCTGTTCGTGACCTACGGGGCCGCGAGCGAGCAGGAGCAGGCCGCGACCACGGTCATCGACGGGTACTGGTTCGGCCTGTCGAAGCGCAGCTTCCAACTGAACTAGACCGTGCGGGCCCGGCCACGGGGCGGGCCCGAGAGCCGCGGGCAGGTGATCGTCATAATCCCGGCCCGCACGCGCCGTCCGCGCCGCCCCCACCAGGCGGCCGGGCGGCGTCTTCCTTCTATTTGAAGCCGCGGTGCATGGCGACCGCGCCGCCGGCGAGGTTGCGCCAGGCGACCTTGCGGAAGCCGGCCTTGACGATGCGGTCGGCGAACTCGGCCTGGTCGGGCCAGGCCATCGTCGTCTCGGAGAGGTACTGGTACGCCTCGGGGTCGGAGGCCACGCGGGAGGCGACCTTCGGCAGGACGTGCTTGACGAAGACGCCGTGGGCCTTGCGGTAGGGCTTCCAGACCGGCCGGGAGACCTCGCACAGGACCATGCGGCCGCCGGGGGCGAGCACGCGGCGGATCTCGGCGAGGCAGGCGTCGAGGTCGACGACGTTGCGGATGAAGAAGGAGCCGGTGACGGCGTTGAACGCGTCGTCGGCGAACGGCAGGCGCAGCGCGTCGGCGTTCACCAGCGGCACCTGCCGGTCCTGGTGGTGCTTGAGCATCTCGAGGGAGAAGTCCACGCCGACGACGTCCGCGCCGGACTTCGCGAGTTCGGCCGTGGACACGCCGGTGCCCGCGCCGAGGTCGAGGCAGCGCTCGCCCGGCTGGAGGCTCAGCGCCTCGCGGGTGGCCTTGCGCCACCGCTTGTCCTGCCCGGCGACCATCACGGTGTTGGTGCGGTCGTAGCCCGGCGCGACCCGGTCGAACATCGCCGCGATGCGGCCGGGTTCTTTACGCGGGGTATTCGCTTCGTTCGCCTCGATCACTCGCACAGCCTTGCACACGGGAAACAGAAAATCCGCCGGAGCCCTGTCGGTGTGGGCCCCGGCGGATCAAGGGGTTATATCGGGCGCGCGCGGGGTAACGCGACGCGAGCGGCCATGAGGGAGCAGGGTACGGCCGCGCGCTCACCCGGGAAGGGAGCTTCTGATGGAACCTGAGGGTGGGACGGGAGCGCCTGGGGCGCACGGGAAGGCGCCGGGCCGGTCGCGGGTGTGCGGTGCATCGTCGCCTCCTCGTCGTGTTCGGTTCGCAGGGGCGCGGACCGGTTCGGGTCCCGGCTGGGATGACGCTGAGAGATCCCCCGAGTGCGGTCTGCGCTACACGACCACATTGACGCATGAAGGCTGTGATGTCGATCTATGAAACCGAACCGTTATCCCGTGTAACCCTTCCGATAGCAATGGGGTGCCGGTTGTCACAGGGTGCGACGTGGTCGTATGCCTTCGTCGGATAACCGCAGGTTCCGCCGTTTTGCACAGCGGTGTCCGGGGGCCGGAAAGCAAAAACGGCGGGGCGCGCATGCGCGCCCCGCCTTCTCCAGGGGATACACGGAGAGGCGAGCCTCTCCGGTGAAGGAAGTCGTTCAGCCCGCGTTCAGGCCTCATTCAGCATCGCGGACGCCGGGCCGATCGACAAGTGCCGAGATCGAAGCGTTATGCGGGGTCCCGCTTGATGAGATCCCCGCGGAGGACGGTGGCGGTGCAGTTGCCGCCGGCGCCGTTGACGAGCGCCGCGTACGGGTCGCCTTCGGTGTCCACGGCGAAGACGGCGAGGTCGGCGCGGTTGCCGACTTTGATGGCGCCGATGTCGTCCCGACCGAGGGCCTTCGCCCCGCCTTCGGTGGCGGCGCGCACGAGCCATTCGTTGAGGCCGTCGCCGCTGTCGCCTTGGGCGAGCGCGAGTTTGCGCAGGAGCGGCCATTCGGCGGCCACGTCGAGGTCGGGCGAGGACGCGCGCGAGTCGGTGCCGATCGCGACGGTGTTCCCTTCGGCGCGGTAGGCCGCGACCGGCGGCTCGCCGGCTTCGAGGCGGGCGTTGGACCGGGCGCAGAGGGCCACGGCGGTGCCGAGGGTGCGCAGCAGTTCGCGGTCGGCCTTGTCGAGGTGGACCCCGTGGGCCACATGGGAGTCGGCGCCGAGCCAGCCGACCTTCTCCATCTGGGCGGCCGGGGAGTGCCCGGCGCCGCCGTCGGCGATCTCGAGTTCGAGTCCGGCGCGGCGGTTCATGAACGCGAACGGGCCGGAGCCGCGGCGCACGAACATGTCCTCGTGCATGGTCTCGGCGAGGTGCGGGTGGAGCCGGATGTCGAGGGTGCGCGCGAGTTCGGCGAGGCTCTTGCCGACCTCCGTGCCCAGGGTGTACAGCGTGTGGGGGCTGATGCCCACGGCGATGTCGGAGTTGTTCACGGCGCGGCTGTCGGTGACGACCTCGCGCCAGGCGCTGCGGCGCGTCTCCCAGGCCGTGTTGTCGATGAACACGGCCTCCCAGTACGCGACCCCGGCGAGCTTGGAGGCGAAGAGCGGCTCGAAGCAGGCCGGGCGGGTGACGACGTCGGCGACGGCGGTGACGCCGTTGGCGATCGACTCGTCGATGCCGAGCTGCATCGCGGCCTTCCAGGCGTCGTCGGCGGTCTCGGGGTTGCGCCGCGCGAAGTCCTGGATCCACTCGAAGAACTCTTTTTCGTTGCCGTACATGTCGGCGAACCCGGAGTAGCACAAGTGGGTGTGGGCGTTGACGAGTCCGGGGGTGAGCACGCCGTCGAAGGCGGTGGTCCCCTCGGCCTCGGGGGCGTCGGCGGCGGGGCCGACGTAGGCGATCCGCCCGTCGTCGACCCCGACCGCGCCTTCGCGAATCGGCTCGTCCGCGACGGGGACGACGACAGGGGCGGTGTAAACGTGCATGGAACCGAGCTTACTCAGCGTCGGCGGACTCCAGCGCGGCGTAGGCGGGGCGGATGACCTCTTCGAGGACGCGGCGGCGCTCCGGGTGGTGCAGGAACGAGGCCTTCATGGCGTTCTCGGTGCAGCGCTTGACCTCCGCCCAGCCCCAGCCGAAGGTCTCGGAGAGGATCGCGAACTCGCGGGAGACGCTGGTGCGGCTCTGGAGCCGGTTGTCGTTGTTGACCGTGACGCGGAAGCCGAGGTCGTAGAGGGCCTTGATCGGGTGCGTCTCAATGGATTCGGCGCCCTCGGTCTGCAGGTTCGAGGACGGCGCGACCTCGAGCGCGATGCGGCGGTCGCGGATGTAGTGGGCGAGGTTCGAGAGCTTCGCCTCGTCGCCGGTGAGGTCGATGTCCTTGATGAGCTGCACGCCGTGCCCGATGCGGTTGGCGCCGCAGACGGCGACCGCGCCCCAGATCGACTCGGGGCCGCAGGACTCGCCGGCGTGGATGGTGAACGGCATCGTCTCCCGGCGCAGGTAGTCGAAGGCCTCCACGTGGCGCTCGGCCGGGTTGCCGATCTCGCCGCCGGCGATGTCGAAGCCCACGACGCCCTTGTCGCGGTAGGCGACCGCGAGCTTCGCGATCTCGAGCGTGCGGTCGGCGTGGCGCATCCCGCACAGGAGGGTGCGCACGGTGACGGGGTTGCCGGCGGCGGCGGCGAGGCGCTGGCCCTCTTCGAAGCCGGCGAGGGTCGCCTCGACGACCTCCTCGAGGCTGAGGCCGGCGAGGAGCTGCTGCTCGGGGGCGTAGCGGAGTTCGGCGTAGACGACGCCGTCGGCCGCGAGGTCCTGGGCCGCTTCGGAGGCGACGCGGAAGCAGTCGTCGGCGCGCTGCATGACGGCGACGGTGTGCGCGAAGGTCTCGAGGTACCGCTCGAGGGTGCCGGAGTCGGCGGCGTCGAAGAACCAGTTCTTCAGGGCCTCGGGCTCGGTCTCGGGCAGGGTGTGGCCGATCTCGGCGGCGATCTCGATGATCGTCTGGGGGCGCAGGCCGCCGTCCAGGTGCTCATGGAGCACGACTTTGGGGGCCTGGCGGAGGGCTTCTTGCGTCAACGGCTTGGAATTCATCCCATGAATATAGTCAGCCGGTTTCGCGGGTCCGCCTCACAGCCGCACTTCGTCCCAGTGGACGGGCCGCTCGTCCGCGAAGACCACGGCCCATTCGAGGGCCCAGCGCCGGTGCCACACCAGGTTGTCGTCCACGCCGCGCGGCGGGGCCTGCCCGGCGCGGCGGGCCTGGTCGCACACCCAGTCGAGGCAGTAGTAGAGGTCGAGCATCTCGGCGATCACGGCGGGGTCGCGGGTCGGGGTGAGCTGGCGGTCGCGCCAGGCGCCGAAGGACTCCGGGCGGCGCAGGTCGGGCAGGAGCTCGGGCAGTTCCTCGCTGCAGGGCACGGCGGGGTCGAGGTGGTCGACGAGGCCGAGCAGCCACGAGACGGTGTAGAGGCTCTCGAGCTGGTCGGCGTAGCGCGCGCGTTCGCCTCGGCCGCAGGCGATGAAGCCCCATTCGTCCGGGGAGAGGTGGTCGAGGACGTGCGCGTCGAGCAGCCAGCGCATGGCCAGTTCCTCGGGCATGTCGAAGACGCGGGCCTGGACGATGTTGAGGATCGCGGCGCGGGCCTCCACGTGGCCGCGGGGGCGCAGGCGGGGGAGCTGCCCGGGCGGGAACGGGAGGGGGAACTGGGCGGGGGGCGCCGGCAGGCCGAGCGCGCTGAGGCCGTCCACTGTGCGCAGTCGAACGCTTCGCTGGTCTGAGATCGCCGTCGGCATAGGGCTCCCTACCACTTGGGGTTCACCGGTGGGGGTGAATGCGCGTTCACTAGGAAGGGTGATTGTGAAGAACTGTAGCGTCCGACACATACCGGAGTCAACGCGGGCAGAGGAAATCTTTAGGCTTCTATCTACGTGTTACGCAGGTGTTTCACTCCTACCGCGCGTGAGTCGCAAGTGTCCCGAGGGGCAAAACGAACCGACCGGTAACTACGTTCGTTCGACACCGTTCGACACTGTTCGGCATCTTCCGGACGCAACCGCGGGCAAGCCGGACCGCACCGGTTGAGGCACCGGATCGCGAGGGGACTCCCGGCTCCCCGAGGGGTCGCATCGAGAGTCTGACCTCCGGAATCGGCAGCATTCTTTCGAATACGTTGCACCCCAAGCAAAGTGGCCCAGATCACCGCGATCCGCAGGCAACCGATTCCCGCCCGGTGGCGTCTCCACACTCGACACCTGTTCTCCGACCCCCCACACCCTGAAGGAGCGACATGAAGATCAAGCAATGGGCGGCCCGCATCGCGGTGACCGCCGGCGCCGGAGCGGCACTCATCGCCGGCATCACCAGCCCCGCCTACGCCGCCAACACCAACATCGACCTGGTCTACCAGGACATGCTGGTCGGCGAGATCATGCACGTCGACGACGGCGACAAGTTCCGCGTCTACGACTGGTACCGGGACGGGCACGGCGTCTACGGCGCCCTCCAGGTCAACCACGGGCCCAACGGCTCCTGGCAGACCCTCGACTCCAAGTACAACAACACCGGCTCCGGCACCTACGTCGAGTTCCAGCACGACGTCTACAACGCGTACGGCGACGACTACCGCCTGCTCGTGTGCCTCCAGGACGGCGCGAACGACCTCACCCCGATCAAGTGCGCCACCAAGCGCTTCAGCGAATAGGCGGACCATCATGACGACCAAGCAGTGGGCCGCGCGGGTCATGGTCACCGCGGCCGCCGGAGCGGCACTCGTCGCGGGCATCACCAGCCCCGCCTACGCCGGCAACACCAACGTCGACGTCGAGTACGCCGGCCACATCCGCGGCTCCATGACCCACGTCGACGACGGCGACGACTTCCGCGTCACCGACTGGTACGCCGACGGCCACGGCATCGAAGGCACCCTCCAGATGTACAACCCGACCGTCCTCAGGTGGGTCGACGAGGAGAGCAAGTACAACAACGTCGGCGCCGGGAACTACGTCACCTTCAACTACAACGTGCTCGAGAGCCTGAGCTACCGCATGAAGGTCTGCGTCCAGGACGGCGCGAACGACTCCACCCCGATCAAGTGCAGCTACAAGGAGTTCAACGAGTAGCCGCCCCGAACGCGAAGGCCGGACCCTCGCCTCCCCGAGGGTCCGGCCTTCGTCTCCCCCGGCCCGCCGGGCATGCTTGTACCGTGAGCACTCCCCAGGTCTTCGGCGACCGGTACCGGCTCGTCCGGCCCATCGGCGCCGGCGGCATGGGCCGCGTCTGGCAGGGCCTCGACCTCCACCTCGAACGCGAGGTCGCCGTCAAAGTGGTCAAACCCGACCTCCTCGACGGCCCCCAGAAGCACGAGGCCGCCGCCCGCTTCCGCCACGAAGCCCGCGTCACCGCCCAGATCCAGCACCCCGGCGTCCCCGCCATCTTCGACGCCGGACTCGACGACGCCTCCGGCGAGCTCTACCTCGTCATGGCCTACCTCCCCGGCCTCAACCTCCGCGACCTCCTCGACGAGACCGGCGCCCTCCCCGGCGACTGGACCCTCGCCATCGGCGCGCAGCTCGCCTCCGTCCTCGCCGCCGCCCACGCGAGGCAGGTCGTCCACCGCGACCTCAAGCCCGCCAACATCATCGTCGGCCCCGAAGGCCTCGTCCATGTCGTCGACTTCGGCATCGCCGCCGTCCTCGAACCCGACGCCTCGCGCCTCACCATGACCGGCGACAAACCCGGCACCCTCAACTACATGGCCCCCGAGCAGATCCGCGCCCAACCCGCCGGACCCGCCGCCGACCTCTACGCCCTCGGCGCCCTCCTCTACGAGATGGCCACCGGCGAACGCCTCTTCGCCGACCGCGGCTCCGCCTACGAAGTCCAGACCGCCCACCTCAAAGAACTCCCCGACCCCGTGCGCCGCCGCCGCCCCGACCTCCCCGCCGAACTCGACGGCCTCGTCTCCCGCCTCCTCTCCAAGGAACCCGCCGAACGCGGCTCCGACGCCGCCGACGTCCACCTCCGCCTCGCCGCGCTCCTCACCGCCGCCCCCGCCTCCCAAGCGCCCGTGCACGACTGCGGCGACCCCACCTGGCCCTTCCGCGCCCCCCTCGCCCCCGCCCGCGTCGCCGCCGCGGCCGCCGCCCAGGCCGCCGTCATCGCCGCACCCGACCGCCGCGAACGCATCGCCGAAGCCGACCGCGCCTTCGGCACGGGCGACTACAACGGCGCCCTCACCGCCTTCCGCGCCCTCGCCAAGGACTTCGAGGCCCCCGATCCCGCGCTCGCCCTCCACTGCCAGATGCGCGCCGCGCAATGCCTTGCCGCCCTTGGGAACGCGGCAAGCGCCCTCACCGGCCTCACCCGCGTCATCGAACGCCAGCGGCGCCTCGAAGGCGAACGCGCCCGCTCCACGCTGCGCTCCCGCCGCGTCGCCGCCGACCTGCTCGCCGTCCTCGGCCGCGGCCCCGAAGCCCACCACGAACTGTCCACAGTGGTACGCGAGATGGCCGCGGCGCTCGGCCCCGCCGATGCCGATACCATCGAAGCCGAACGGCTGCTGCGGACCTGGTCCACGCCGCCTCAGGGCCCGCCGGCGCGGCCCCAGGCAGGTTCCGCGTGGCCGGTGCCGCCCCCCGCCTCGCCTGGGAGTCCTCCTCGATGACCGCCCTCGGTCCCTACACCCCGCCCTTCGACGACACCAGATCCCGCGCCCGCCACCGCTGGGCCCGCTTCGGCACCTACCTGTGGGCGTTCATGCCCCTGCTCACCTGCGGCTTCGGCGCGCCGATCGCGTTCGCGACCGCGCTGGCGCGGCGGCGGGACACGTTGACGCTGGTGGCGCTGATCGTCCACTCCGCGTTGATGATCGCGGGCTGCAGTGCGATCGGCGCGTACGGGGAGTACCCGCCGCTGTGGGCGGACGTGCTGTTCTACTGCACCGTGGGGATCACGTCCCTGGTGGCGACGGCGCATCTGCTGATGATCCGCTCGGCGGTGTGGGCGCCGCCCGAGCGGGTGCAGGTGCCGGTGGCACGGCTGTCCAGTATGGAGGTCGTGGACAGGGCGCGGCGCCTGCGCGACCAGGCGCGCCGCACGGCGGAGGCGGATCCGATGCTGGCCAAGCGGCTCGGCATCGGCCGGCCGGACCTGCCGCGGCAGTTCGACGACGGCGGGCTCGTGGACCTCAACCACGCGCCGCTGCACGTGCTCATGTCCCTGCCGGGGGTCACCGCGCGCAGCGCCCGGCAGATCCAGGACTGGGTGGAGCAGTCGGGGCCGTTCGGGTCCCTCGGCGAGGTGATGCTCGTGATCGAGATCAGCCCGACCTTCGAGCACCATCTGCGCGAGTACTGCGTCTTCATTCCGTAAGCGGGGCAGGCGAAAGGCCCCGGGACGAGGTCCCGGGGCCCATATTCTCGCGCGCGCTGCGAGCGCGCGTCAGGCCCGGCCGGAGCCGGGCTTCGCATCAGTTGGTGCAGTAGATCGCGGCGGTGCGGCCGAACTGGTCGACGGCGGCGGAGTAGTAGGTCCAGTCGCCTTCGCACTCGCCCATCGCCATCGACTCGGCGTCGGCCTCGGCGGTCGCCCACATGGCCGGGTCGACCTCGAACACGTCGACGACCTCGGAGTCGACATCGGGCGAGTCACAGGCCAGGACGCCGTACTGGAATTCGGCGGCCGTCGAGTTGAAGCACTCGCCGACGTCGGGAACGGTCGGGGTGGTGCCGAGGGCGCTCGGGTTGCCGAGGGCTTCGACGCAGAACAGGTAGTTGACCTCGAAGGTGGTCTGGTCGTAGACCAGGTTCCAGTCGCTCCAGGTCGCGCCGGGCACCTGCGCGGCCACGGATTCGCCGCAGAGGTCGTAGATCGGGGTCGGGTCCGCGAGGGAGCCGTCGGCCTCGGCGGTCAGGCCCGGGTCGGCCTCGATCGCGGTGAGGGTCCAGAACGCGGTCGGGTCGGAGCAGTCCACCGCGAAGTTCGGGGAGTCCTCGACGAGCATCTCCTCGGGGAGGCAGTCGCCGGCCTTGGCGTCGGCGACGGCGTCGTACTGCTCGCTGCTGACCTCGGTGCCCGAGGTCTCGTCGTTGGAGGCGTCCGCGAGGAGGCTGCAGCCGGAGAGGGCGACGCCGCCCGCGAGGACGACGCCGCCGAGGGCGAGGAGGCGCCGGATGGGGGTCTCGGAAATCAGGTTCATGAGCTGCTTTCTGTGCGACACCGCCTCGGGGGGACGGTGCTTGGGAATTCAGCGCGACACTATGGGAGAGGTTCAACTACTGAGACGCAGGGGATCGTCACCTCCCCGCTCGTCGCGCCGTTGAGCTGGGGATACGCCCTGTTCACGAAAGCCCTGGGCGGCGCCCATGGCGAGGATCACCATGGTTGCAATTCGGTCAAGCCCGAAGGAGACCGAACTGTTTCATCCGTTTCCGTTGGGATACAAAGGAGGACGCGGGTTCCGCCCAATGGTCTCCGCGTCCTCCGGTCGGTGTGGACGGTCAGCCGAGCTTGTAGTAGACCTCGGTCTCGTCCATGGAGAGGAGCGAGGAGAGGGCGAGCACCGACTCCTCGACGCCGGCGGAGTCGACGAAGACGCAGCCGTTGGCGGTGAAGGACTCGCCGGGGGCGATCTCGCCGACGTCGACGAGGTCGTTGGGGAGGACGCCGCAGGTGTCCTCGTAGCGCATGTCGCCGATGTCGACGGCGGTCATCAGGTCGATGAACGGGTCGGAGGCGGCGTCGCCGGTGTTGGTGCCGGCGAGGGTGAACATGAGGTACTGCGAGCCGTCGGCGGGCTCCTCGTTGAGGAAGTTCTCGTCGAGGATGGTCTGGGTCGCGTCGAGCTCGACCGCGGTGACGGCGACGTCCCAGCCTTCGATGCTCCCGGCCTGGCACAGCTCGAGCGGCGCGGCGAAGTCGGTGCCGCCGCCTTCCACGGCCGGGGCGACCTCGCAGGACTCCGCCGCGGCTTCGTCCTGCGCGGCGCCTTCGGCGGCTTCGTCGGAGGCGGACGAGGTGTCGTCCGAGCCGGTGTCCTCACCGCTGCAGGCGGACAGGGCGGCGAGTGCGATGAGGCCGGCGCCGGAGGCGGCGAGGAGGCGCTTCGAGATCTCGGGGAATTCGAGGTTCATGATCTACCTTCTGTGGAGCGGTGTTCGGAGTTCAGATCTTGTGAACTCACTTCACGAGACTAGTCGACTGTGTAAACCGTCAGCAAGGCGGGGTGGGCTACGATTCGGTGAATCCAGACAGGGGAGCCGCATGACCACCCGTGACGCCAGCTCAGGCGCGACCATCACGCTGACCGACCTCGCCCGACTCGCGGGCGTCGGCCGCAACGCCGTCAGCAACTGGCGCCGACGCGAGACCGACTTCCCGGGCCCCGTAGACGAATCGACCCGCCGCCCCCGGTTCTCCCTCGCCGAACTGGAGCAGTGGGCCGAGCGGCACGGCCGGGCCCTCGACGTCACCGGCGCCGACCGCCTCTGGTTCGCCCTCGCCGCCGCGCACCCGACCGCCGAGGCGGCCCTCGGCGCGGTCGCGGCGGCCTTCGGCGGCACCGGCGAACCCGCGACCGCCAAGGAGCTCAAGGACTTGCGGCGCGAGACGCCCGCCTCCGCGCTCTTCGAGTTCTTCATCGAACGCGCCCGCGAAGCCGCCGGCACCGGCGTCCCGCCGGGCATCGCCCCGCTCGCCGACATCGCCGCCGCCGTCACCGCCGGCACGCCGACCCCCGCGGTCCACGACCCCGCCTGCGACGAAGGCGACCTCCTCACCGAGGTCGCCCGCCGCACCGGCCACTGCCGCGCCCTCAGCGGCCAGGACCTCTCCGCACCTCGCGCCGCGATCGCCGAGCAGCGCCTGCGCCTCCTCGACGAGCAGGCCGACGTGCAAGTGCGCGTGGGCGACTCGCTCCTGTCGCCCGTCCCGGGGGAACGGTACGACCTGGTGGTCTGCGACCCGCCGTTCAACGTCAAGGACGGCGGCGCGAACCAGTACGCCGTCGGCGACGACCCCCGCCTCGCGTACGGCACCCCGCCGCGCACCGAGCCCGAACTCGCCTGGGCCCTCCACTGCGTCTCGCTCCTCGCCCCCGGCGGCCACGCGGTCGTCCGCATGCCCGCCCAGGTCGCTCACCGCCGCACCGGCCGCCGCATCCGCTCCGAACTCCTCCGCTGGGGAGCGCTGCGCGCCGTCGTCGACTCTCCCGAAGCCAAGGCGCACATCTGGATCCTCGCCCCGCGCGGCGAGACCACCCAACTGCTCGTCTCTGGCGGCGGCGACTTCGCCGACGCCTGGCAGTCCTTCATCGCCGCCCCCGACGCGCCGCTCGCGACCGCCGATTCGGCCACGGTGCCGCTCATGCGCCTATGGGACGAGGACGTCGACATCTCCCCCGCCGTCTACCTCGCCAGCGCCACCGGCGACGCCGCGAGCCTCGCCGAATCGGTCTCCGGACTGAGCCGGCGCCTCGACGAACTCGCACGACACCCGTTGCCGCAGTTCGGCACCGGCACCGAGGAGAGCGCCCCGGAGACGAGCCTGGCGGACCTCGAACGCGACGGCCACCTGGTCATCACCCCAGGCGGCGAAAGCGACAAGGCCCGCTGCGTCATCATCGACCCCGTGGGCGAACCCCAAGTGCGCCTCGGGTGGCGCAACGAAGCCACCGAGACACAGTGGACAGTTATCTGCGAGTCCACCGTCGACCTCGGCTGGATCGCCGCAGCCCTCACCGCCCGCCTCCCGACCGCGACCAAACGCACCGCCACCGGCGCCAAACGGCGCCTCCTCTCAGTGAAGATCCCCCGCCTGACCTTGGCCGACCAGCAACGCCGCGGAGCCGCCTACACCGCCCTCGAGGACCTGCGGGCGAACCTGGCGGAAGCGGAAGCCGAAGCGAGCGCCCTCGCGGCAGCAGCGGCGGCGGGCCTGGTCTCGGGCACGGCGACAGTGGAGGACTGACGGCCGGAGACGGGAGCACGACCACGGAGCGGCCCGCGCGGAAGCTGTGCGGGCCGCGCCGCACCCCGCCTTCCAAGACACGTCTGCGAAAACGCGTGAGGGTGGTGCGCAGGGGCGGCATGTCCTACCGTCGACGGTGTTCCCGTCGCCCACCGAAAGCCGCAGCATGGACCACGCCGAACAGCCCGAACCCGACCAAGACCCGAAGCCGCAAGCAGCACCGCCGGAACCCGCGACGCCCGCGGCCGACTCGAATCCACCCCCAGGACCGCCCCCGCCGACTCCCCCCGCTCCCCCGGAATCGCCGAAGCGCCGCACCCCGGCGGCCGTCCTGGCGGCGATCGTCATCCTCTGGCTGTTCACGGTCGCCGCCGCCTGGGTCGCCGTCATCTCCCTAGTGGCGACCAGCTTCGAAGTGAGCGTCCGCTACGCAGGCGCTTGGAGCCCACTGGCATTCGTCGAACCGGCACTCATCGCAGCCGTCGCCGTCCTCTGCGGACTCCTCGCGATGAAACTCCGCAGCGGCCGCGACTGGGCCCGGCACATCGTCGTCATCGTCACCGCGATCGTCCTCGCCGCCGCGATCCTCACGGGCGCCGGCCTCAACCCCGGCACCGGCCTCGCCGCCACGCTCCTCTTCGCCGTGCTCCTCGTCCTGCTCCTCCTGCCGCCCGCCCGCAACTGGTGCGACAGCGACGCACCCCGCCACAGCCCCAAGATCGACACCGCCGCGCAACCGCCCCAGCAGGTCGTGGCCGCACTCCTGCTCCTCTGGACGGCCGCCGCCACCGCCCTCTACGCAGGCGCCACCGGACTCGTGACACTCGCCGGCGACGACACGGACCTCACGGAGGAAAGCACGACCTGGGCGGCGCTGGCGGCCGTCGCGCTCGCGATCGTCCACGCCGCCTTGAACATCGGTTTCTCCTACCACCGCAACTGGGCCCGCTGGGCCACGCTCGCCCTCGCCGCGTCCTACACGGCCTGGCTCGCCATCGCGGCAGTCCTCGACCTCACCGAAGCGGGCCCCGGCCCGTGGCCGGTCCTGGCCCTGCTCTGTCTGGTCCCACTCGCCCTCATCTGGGCGATGGCGGGCACGGACGCCCGAGCATGGTGCCGCCGTGAGGCGGCCCAGAAATGAAATGGAGCCGGTGACAGGACTCGAACCCGCAACCTACGCATTACAAGTGCGTTGCTCTACCAATTAAAGCTACACCGGCTGGTCAGCGCCGCTGTCGCAGCGCGGACGGATCGATTCTAGCCGACCCCGGCGCGTCCGGCGCCACGCCCTGAACCGGCGCGGAACCGCCGGTCCGTTTGTCGGAAACCTAGAAAATGGTGGGGTGCGGGCGGGTGCCGGACGGCGGTTCGTTGTGGGGACCCTACAACGATGGCGCGATTTCGGTAGTGGGGCGCTTGCGTACGGTTGCGAGACTGGCTCCATGAACACCACACAGGAAACCGCCCGTTCCGGCCGCGCGAGTTCGATCGCGTGGGGGCTCGCACCGGTGGCATGGGGCTTGGCCGTCTACGGCTCGGGGCTTGTCCAGTCCTTCGCCCCTGCGCTCTTCGTCCCGCTCTTCATCGTGGTCATGGCACTGCCGGCCCCCTGGCTGCTGTGGGCGTCGTGGCGGATGCCGCGCCCGGCGCTCAGGACATATCTCATCGAGGGCGGGGCGCTGCTCTCGGGCTTCGTCGCGCTGTACCTCTCGGTCCTCATCTACATGATCGCCAACGACGGCCCTGCGCCCGTGGAGCTCATGGTCATCTTCTTCGGCGCGGCGGCGGTGTTCGTCGCGGCCGCGTGGCCGCTGCCGGGACGGCGGATCGCGTACGGCGCGGCCGCGCTCGCGTGCGTGATCCTCGGCATCGGGCTGCGGGTGCTGTACTCCGACACCTCGTACTACCCGGGCATCGACTGGGTGACGAAGGACGAGCTGTTCGCGTGGGCGTTCCTGGGCCTGCCCGCGCTCGGTGTGCTGCTGCAGATCGCGTGGTGGCTTCGTCGAAGGGTCCGTGCCGTCTAAGGGGGGGAACGGAAAAGGGGCCCGCACCTCGTGCGGGCCCCTCTTCGTTTACGCGTCCCTGAAGGAGAAGACCTGCATGCCTTCAGGTGTGAGGCAGGCGAGGCGGGTCTCGCTCGCGTCGCAGGCGTAGACCTCGAGGTCGATGCGGAGCGAGGAGCGGGTGCCGTCGCGGCCGAGGCCGATCACGTTGCCGGTGGTGGTGCTGAAGCCGGAGGACGCGGGCCAGGCGAGGGCGCTGCCGCCGTCGACGGCCTCGAAGTCCTGTTCGCCGAGGTCGTTGCCGACCGGGTCGAAGCCCTTGTCGTAGATCTGGGTGCGGGCGTCGTCGCCTTCGTACTCCTCGACCATGAGGCGGTCGCCGAGCGGGTTGACGTAGCGGTACTCGACCTCGTCGAAGACGTGGACGATCTTCTTCTTGTCGGGGTTGTAGACCCGCCAGGTGTAGACCTCGGTGGCGTCGGCGACGGGTTCGCGCACGCACACCAGCTTCTCGCCGCAGGCCTTCACCTGGTCCGGTGCGGGCGTGTCGGACTCGATGTTCTGCTCATCCACACGGGACAGTCCCTCTTCGATGTCGTAGACGTTGAGGTCGTAGCCGGTCTCCTTGTCGACGGCGACGTACAGCAGGTCGTCCCAGCCGTAGTACATGTCGTCGACGGTCTCGACCTCCTTCTCGGCCACGACTTCGCCGGATTCGACGTCGTAGACGTGGACGACGTTGTCGCTCGTGACGGCCCAGACGCGGCCGTTGCCGTTGAGGCGCTCCGAAGGGTGCTCGAGGTCCTCCGGGGTGCCGACGAGGTCCCAATTGGACACGGTGACGCCTTCGTCGGCGTTGCCGAGGTCCCAGCTCGAGACGGTCTCGCCGTCGCCGTCGTAGACGGTGAAGGCGTTGCCGCCCAAGGGGGCGATGACGAGGTGGTCGCCGGAACGGGCGGCCGTGGGGTCCGTGCTGTCGATCGTGTTGCGGATCTCGCCGGTCTTCCAGTCGAGGAAGTAGAAGCGGTACTCACCCGTGCCGACCTCTTGCGAGAAGGCCACGAGGTCTTCGGAGACGTAGAAGTTGCCGTCCCAGCCGGCGCCTTCGACGACGGTGTCGGCGTCCCAGAGGGGGTCGCCGGAGCCGGTGTCGACGGCGCGCAGGTGGAGCTCTTCGCCGCTCGCGTCGCCCGAGGCGGTGGTGTAGGCGAACAGGGCGCGGTCGTCCCAGGTGCGCACCTGGTAGACGCCGTCGTTGACCTCGCCGCCGAAGGCGGTGGCCTCGCCGACGGGCGCCAGCTCCTCGTCGAAGGGCTTCTGCTTGTAGGGGTTGGTGAGCCAGAACCAGCCGATCGGCAGGGCGATCGCGAGCACGACGACGGCGGCGGCGATCGCGATCCACTTCGGCGGGATCTTCGGCTTCCGTTTCGGCGGTTCGTTGCGGCGCAGGGTGATCGTCTCGTCCGTGCCCGGGGTGACGGGCGGCAGGCTGCCCGAGCGCATGGGCGGCGAGGAGAGCGGGGCCGTCGGGGACGGCACCGGCGGCGAGGGCACCTGCGCCGGCGGCGTCACGGGGGCGGGGCCGGCGAGGGCGAGGGCAGCGCCTTCGCTGACGGGCAGTTCGGGCTGTTCGAGGACGGTGGGCGCGATGCCGAGTCCTTCGTGGAGCACCTTGGACACCATGGGCATCCGGCTCGAGCCGCCCACGAGGAACAGGCCGGCGAGCTGGTCGGGGCGGCGGCCGGTGAGGCCGAGGACCCGCTGGGTCTCGCCGACGGCGCGGGAGAGTAGCGGACGGGAGAGCTGGTCGAGCTCGCCGCGGGTGAGGTGCAGGGACTGGGCCATGTCGGGCACGGTCACGGGCGCGACCGAGGAGCGCGACAGCATCTCCTTGGCGGCGCGCACCTCTTCCCAGAGTTCGCGGCGGTTGCGCATTTCGCTTGCGCCGCTGGGGTTCTCGAGGCGCTTCCAGATGTCGGGGTCGCGCTGCTTCACCGTCTCGCCGATGTGGGCGACGAGGACGGCGTCGAAGTCGAGGCCGCCGAGGTCGGGCAGGCCGCCGTCGGCGAGCACGCCGAAGGAGCCGTCCGCACGGCGTTCGAGGACGGCGATGTCGAGGGTGCCGCCGCCGAAGTCGAACACGGCGAGGGCCTGGCCCGGGCGCATCGGGTGGGAGAGGCGGGAGGTGTAGTAGTGCGCGGCCGCAACGGGTTCGGTGAGGATCTTGACGGGCCGGTACCCGGCTTTGGCGGCCGCGTCGTGCAGGGTGGCGCGGCGCTGCTCGCTCCAGGCGGCCGGGCAGGTGAGGACCGTGTTGGGGAGGTGCCCGACGGATTCGACGGCGGTGCGGGCGACCCGGCTGAGGATCGCGGCCAGCGCGGCGGCGACGGGGATCTCGCGGTCGCCGAGGAGCATGGTGCCGTCCGCGATGCGCTGCTTGGGGTTCGGCTCGAACCGCTCGGGGGCGGTGAGCGCGAGCCGCTCGGCGTCGCGTCCTGTGTGGATGGTGCCGCCCGGGTCGAGGAACACGGCTGAAGGCATGACCGGGGAGCCGTCGAACAGCAGCGGCCGGGTGCGGCCGTCGGGCCACACCAGCACCGCCACGGTGTGGGAGGTGCCGAGGTCGACGCTCAGGAGGTAATCAGCCGGCATGAGGTTGCAGCTCCGGGGGCGCTAGGGCGTGCAGGGTCGCTCCAGGTTAGTCCGATGCGGCGAATCGCGCGGTCACGGGATGACCGTTTGTGGTCGGTCGCGGCACGGGTGTCCAGACGCGGCGGGCACCCCGAACACCGGTCGTCTGGCGAATTCCGAGCCCCCGGTCAACAACCCTGCCGCAGGGGTGCGACAGTTCCGGGTCCTCGGAAGCGAAGGGGTGACTGAGGACACGGGAGGGCGGGTCTGCGGGCGGACGGTGGGGGGTTCGGAGGGCACCACGGACACCGGTCGTGTCGCGAATTTCGGGCCCCCGGTCAAAACCCTGACAGAGGGGTACGACGATCCGGGGCCGCTCGACCCCGAGGCGTGAGCGAGGACACACGTGGAGTGATCCGGGTGAGGCCGTCGGCGGCCGCAGGGATTGCGGCGCCGACGGGTCGAGGCGCTTCGGTTGCTAGCGGCGCTGGCGTTGGACTTCGGCGAGGGCGATCGAGGCGGCGACCGAGGCGTTCAGGGACTCGACCTCGGAGGAGATCGGGATGCCGGCGCGGTGGTCGCAGGTCTCGGCGACGAGTCGGGAGACGCCCTTGCCTTCGTCGCCGACCACGATGAGGAGCGGGTCGTTCGCGACGGGGAGGTCGAAGACGTCGACGTCGCCGCCGCCGTCGAGGGCGACGGTCATGAAGCCGGCCTGCTGGCAGGCCTGGATCGTGCGCGTGAGGTTGACGACCTTGGCGACGGGCAGGCGGGCGGCGGCGCCGGCGCTGGTGCGCCAGGCGACGGCCGTCACGGAGGCGGCCCGCTTCGACGGGATGATCAGGCCGTGGCCGCCGAACGCGGCGGCGGAGCGGATGATCGCGCCGAGGTTGCGCGGGTCGGTGACGCCGTCGAGGGCGACGAGCAGCGGCGCGGTGCCGGAGGTCCGGCTGATCTCCAGGAGGTCTTCGAACTCCGAGTACTGGTACGGCTCGATCTGGAGGCCGATGCCCTGGTGGAGGGCGTTGTTGGTGCGGCGGTCGAGGTCGCGGCGGGCGAGCTCCTTGATGGGGAGGTCGCGGTTGCCGGCGAGGCGCACGGACTCGGCGACGCGCTCATCGAGCTCGGTGCCGAACGCCACGTACAGCGCGGTCGCGGGGACCTTGGCGCGCAGAGCCTCCAGCACGGGGTTGCGGCCGAGGATGAGTTCCGGCTCGTCGTCGCGGCGGCGGGACTGGGTGCGGCCGGTGGGGCGGGCCTTGCCGATGTTGGTGGTGCGGCCCTCGGCGGCGGCCTTGGCGCGCTCCTTGGACTGCTTCCACTGGGTCTTGCGGGGCTTGTCGTCGCCCTGGTACTCCTTGTGCCAGGGGCGGTCCTCGGCCTTGAGGGTGCGCCCCTTGCCGGCCAGGCCCTTCTTGCCGCCGCCGGAGCCGATCTTCGGTCCGGCTTTGGAGGTCTTGCGGCGGTTCGGGTGTCCACCCTTGGTGCTCATCGGTCTCGGTTCCCCAGGTCTCGGTAGTTGCAGGCGGCGGCGCGGCCCGGACCGGCGCGGTTCGGGCTCGGCGGGCGACGCCGGGAGTTCAAGGCTCGCGAAGCTTCGCCTAGTCCACTGTCCATACGGGACCGCGAGGGGTGTCCTTGACGGTGATGCCGGCGTGCGCGAGTTCGTCGCGGATGCGGTCGGCAGCCGCGTAGTCCTTGCGGGCCCTGGCCTCGGCGCGCTGTTCGAGCGCGAGCTTCACCAGCGCGTCGACAGCGCCGTGGAGCTTCGCGTCCCCCGGGTCGTCCCAGTGCGGGTCGAGCGGGTCGAGGCCGAGCTGGTCGAGCATAGCTCGGACGGCGGCGGCGTGGCGGGCCGCGGCGGCGTCATCACCCGCGTCAAGTGCGGCGTTGCCCTCGCGGGCCATGTCGTGGATCACGGCGACGGCGGCGGGCGTGTTGAGGTCGTCGTCCATCGCGGCGGTGAAACCGGGGGCGAGCGAGCCGCCGATCGTCGCTTCGGCGCCGAGCGCTTCGGCGGCGCGGTGCACGAAGTTCGACAGGCGCTCCCAGGCCGAGCGGGCCTCGCCGAGGGCGTCCTCGGAGAAGTCGACGGCCGACCGGTAGTGGACGCCGGTGAGGTAGTAGCGGATCGCAGCCGTCCCGAAGCCCTTCTCGCCCAGGGCGCCGATCGACAGCGTGTTGCCGAGGGACTTGGACATCTTGGTGCCCGCGAGGTTGAGCATCCCGTTGTGCACCCAGTACTTGGCGAACGGCAACCCGGCGGCGCTCGACTGCGCGAGCTCGTTCTCGTGGTGGGGGAACATGATGTCCGTGCCGCCGCCGTGGATGTCGAACGCGTCGCCGAGGTAGCGGCGGGCCATCGCGGAGCACTCGATGTGCCAGCCGGGGCGGCCGGGGCCCCACGGGGAGGTCCACGCGGCGTCGGCCGGTTCGCCCGCCTTGTGCGCCTTCCAGAGTCCGAAGTCGCGCGAGTCGCGCTTCGCGCCCGCCTCGGCGCTGGAGAGCATGTCCTCGGGGCGGCGGTGCGACAGCGCGCCGTACTCGGGCCAGGAGGCGACGTCGAACCAGACGTCGCCGGCGCCGGTGACGTACGCGTGGCCGCGTTCGATGAGCTCCTGGATGAGGTCGATCATCTGGGTGATGTGCCCGGTCGCGCGCGGCTCGTACGTGGGCGGCTCGGCGCCGAGGGCCGCGTAGGCGTCGGAGAGGATGCACTCGTTGGCGTAGGCGATGGACCACCAGGGGCGGCCCTGCTCCTCGCCGCGCACGAGGATCTTGTCGTCGACGTCGGTGACGTTGCGCACGTAGGTGACCTTGTAGCCGCTGCGGCGCAGCCACCGGATGAGCACGTCGTAGGAGACGCCGGAGCGGAGGTGGCCGATGTGCGGCGGGCCTTGGACGGTGAGGCCGCACAGGTACACGCCGACTTCGCCGGGCTTCCGGGGCTGGAAGTCGAGGACGGATCGGGTGCCGGTGTCGTACAGTCGCAGGCTCACCCGTCAAGTCTAGACAACCTGGCCACGCCTGGGCCCCGCCCCGGTCCGCGTGTCCGCGCCGCGTCGCGGAGGCGGGACGGCGGCGCGCCGGTGCGAGAATGTGCGCGTGGCAGTTGCATCCGATGGGGCGCCTGAGTCGGCGCGGGTCGTCGAGCGGCTTCGCGACGACATCCTCGACGGGGTGCGGCCTCCGGGCAGCCGGCTCGTGGAGCGCGACATCGCCGACCGGCTCGGCGTGAGCCGCGTCCCGGTCCGCGAAGCGCTCCGGGCGCTCGTCGCCGAAGGGCTCGTGACGTCGCGGCCGCGCACGTGGGCGGTGGTGCGGGAGTTCACGCCGAGCGACATCGCCGACCTCGTGGAAGTGCGGTCGGGCCTGGAGGCGATGACGTTCCGCCTCGCCGCCCAGCGCCGCACCGACGACGGCCTCAAACTGCTGCGGGACGTGCTCGACGCCGAGCTCGCGGCGGCCCGGGCGGGCGACGGCGTCGCGGCCCGGCGCGCGGCCGCCGACTTCCACGAGACCGTCGCCGATCTGGCCGGGAACCGGATGCTCGTCGAGGTGTGGCAGACGATGCGCAGCCGCCTGCGCTGGCTCCTGGGCCGGCACGAGGACTTCCTGCGCGTCGCCGAGGAGCACCGGCTGCTGTTCGACGCGATCGCCGACCAGGACGCCGATCGCCTTGAGCGCCTGGTGAACGAGCACCTGGACGGCGGCAGAGCGCGGCGCCCCGAAGGCGGTTGAGGAGCCGGCCGCGTCGGAACCCCAACGGGCACGCCGCACCGCGTACCCGGCGTGCCCCGTAGTACCCCGGTACTGCGCTGCAGCCCCCTCTCCTCCCTGGGAACGAGGTGGATCTCCGTCCGCGAGTCGGTGTGCGCAGGGCGTACGTCCTCATAGACTGGCGGCGTCCGCGGGACCGCGTCCCGCCCGGCCGTCCGCGAGACCCCGTCCCGCCCGGCACAGCCCTACCCCTCAGTCCGATTGGAGCCTGATGATCACTGCGAAGGGCTTGTACAAGCGATACCGGAAGACCGTCGCGGTCGACCACCTGTCGTTCGACGTCCAGCCCGGCGTCGTCACCGGCTTCCTGGGGCCCAACGGCTCCGGGAAGTCCACCACCATGCGCCTCATGCTCGGCCTCGACCACGGCGAGGGCCAGACCCTCTTCGACGGCGAGTCGTTCACCGACATCCGCCGCCCCATGAACAAGGTCGGCACCCTCCTCGAGGCCAAGCCGTTCCACCCCACCCGCTCCGCCCGCAACCACCTGCGGATGCTCGCCAGCGCCAACGGCATCGGCGACAAGCGGGTCGACGAGGTCATGGAGCTCGTCGGCCTCGGCACCGTGCGACGCAAGAAGCCGAAGGGCTACTCGCTGGGTATGGCGCAGCGGCTCGGCCTCGCGCAGGCGCTCCTCGGCGACCCCCGCATCCTCCTGCTGGACGAGCCGACGAACGGCCTCGACCCGCACGGCATCCACTGGATGCGCGACATGCTCAAGCACCTCGCGTCCGAGGGCCGCACGATCTTCGTCTCCAGCCACCTGCTGTCCGAGATGCAGCTCATGGCCGACGAGCTCGTGGTGATCGGGCGCGGCACGATGATCTTCAACGGCGTCGTGGACCAGTTCGTGCGCGAGTTCACGCAGTCCACGGTGATCGTCCGCAGCCCGAGCGCGGACGGGTTCGCGACCGCGCTCGAGGGCGCGGGCGCCGCCGTCACGAAGGGCAAGGACGGCGAGCTGGTCGTCTCCGGCATGGAGATCGGCGCGGTCGGGCACTTGGCGTTCACCGAGAACGTCGAGTTGTCCGAGCTGTCCACGCGCAGCGCCTCGCTCGAAGAGGCGTTCATGTCCGCGACCGGCTCCTCGGAGGAGTTCGTCGCGGCCGAGCCGCTCGGGAAGACTCCCGCCGCCAAGACCCCTGCTACGAAGACCGGTGGTGCCGACAATGCTTGACGCCCTTCGTTACGAGTGGACGCGCCTGACGACGCTGCGGTCCACGTACTGGCTCACCGGGATCGGTGTGCTCTGCGCGCTCGCGATTCCGGTCATCGCGGGGATCGCGGTGTCGGATCAGCCGCTCGACCAGACGACGGCCGCGGCCGGGCTCAACGGCGGCGCGGCGTTCGGCATCCCGTTCCTGGCCGTGTTCATGGCGATCATCGGGATCTTCGCAACCGGGCACGAGTACCGGCACGGCACGATCCAGCCGACACTGACGGCGCTGCCGCAGCGGTCGCGGCTCATCGCGGCGAAGATCCTGGTGGTCTCGGCCGTGACGGTGGCGGTGACGGTGTTCTCGCTGGCGCTGAACGCGTTGACGCTGCTGGCATTCTGGGGCGACGTGCCGGGCCTGTTCGAGGACCCGCTGCGGTCGGCGCTGGTGGGTTATGTGGTGTACACGCTGATCTACACGCTGTCGGGGCTGGGCCTGGGGCTGCTGTTCCGGGGTGTGCCTTCGGCGCTGGTGGTGATCTTCTTGGCGCCGTTGATCATCGAGAACTTGATCTTCGGGCTGTCGTTCCTGCCGGCGGCGGACTGGCTGGTGCCGGTGGTGAAGTTCCTGCCGTTCTCGTCGGGTGCCCGGTTGATGCAGGTCGACATGACGGAGATGACGGTTCCGGGCATGCCGGACTTCGACTACTTCGGCCGCTGGGGCTCCGGTGCGGTCTTCGCGGTCTTCGCGGCCGTGATCATCGCGGCGGCCTGGACCCTGTTCAAGAAGCGCGACGCCTAAGCGAGTAGGCGAGACGAATCGACGAACGGCCCGGGGCATCTGCCTCGGGCCGTTTTTCGAACAGCGGCTTGTCGGACCCCCGTGTCAGGGTTTTGACCGGGGGCCCGAAATCCGCAAGACGACCGGTGTTCGAGGTGCCCGCCGAACGCCTTGCGGCGCAGGCCGTTTTTTCGAACATCCCGCTGTCGCACCCCCGTGTCAGGGTTTTGACCGGGGGCCCGAAAATCGCGAGACGACCGGTGTTCGGCGTGCCCGCCGAACACGACGGGGGGGGCGGGGGGGGCCCCCCGGGCGCCCGGGGTGGGGGGAGTTAGAGGTAGG
Organism: Glycomyces lechevalierae; assembly: GCF_027622945.1. Taxonomy (GTDB): domain Bacteria; phylum Actinomycetota; class Actinomycetes; order Mycobacteriales; family Micromonosporaceae; genus Glycomyces; species Glycomyces rutgersensis. The sequence goes on from NZ_JAPZVQ010000005.1 coordinate 276,960, forward strand.
TGGGGGGTGGGGGGCGG
>NZ_JAPZVQ010000005.1:276986-305836 GCF_027622945.1 Glycomyces lechevalierae
CAACCGCCCCCCCCGCCCGGGGGGCGGCGCGCCCCCCCACCACGCCGGCGGCCCGGGGACTCCACCCGGGGCCGCCGTCTTTGCTTCTCTTACGCGTTCGCTTCGAGTTCACGGCGCACGAGGTCCGCGGTCTCGATCGAGTTGAGGGCCGCGCCCTTCATGAGGTTGTCGCCGACGACGAAGAACTCCAGGGAGTTCGGGAAGTCGAGCGACTGGCGCACGCGGCCGACCTGGGTGCCGCTCCTGCCGACCGAGTCGATCGGCATGGGGAAGACCATGTTCTGCGGGTCGTCGACGAGGTCGACGCCCTCGGCGGCGGCGAGCACGCGGTGCGCCTCAGCGACCGTGACTTCGCGTTCGAAGGTCGCGTGCACGACCTGCGAGTGGCCCACGGCCACCGGCACGCGCACGCACGTCGAGGCGACCTTGAGGTCGGGCAGGCCGAGGATCTTGCGGGACTCGTTGCGGACCTTCAGTTCCTCCGAGGTCCAGCCGTCGTCCTTCCAGCCGCCGATCTTCGGTACGACGTTGAGCGCCAGCGGCGCCCCGAACGGCGCGTTGAAGTCCTCGCCGAGGACCGCGCGCACGTCGCCGAGCTCGGTGCCGACCTTGTCGACGCCGGCGAGCTTCTGGATCTGCGCGTACAGCGCCTCCAGGCCTTCCTTGCCCGAGCCCGAAGCGGCCTGGTAGGAGGCCACGGACATCGACACGAGCCCGAACGCCTCGTTCAGCGCCGCCAGGGACGGAATGAGCGCGAGGGTCGTGCAGTTCGCGTTCGCGATGATCCCCTTGGGCCGCACCGCGGCCGCCTCCGGGTTGGCTTCGCGGCATACCAGCGGCACGTCCGGGTCCATCCGGAAGTAGCCGGACTTGTCGATGACGACGACGCCCTTCGCGGCCGCCACCGGCACCCACTCGGCCGAGACCTCGTCCGGCAGGTCGAAGTGGGCGATGTCGATGCCGTCGAAGACGTCGGCGCTGATCGCCTGCACCTCGATGCTCTCATCCCCCACCGACAAGACCTTGCCGGCCGAGCGCGGCGACGCGATGAGGCGCACCTCGCCCCAGTTGCCGCGCTCCTCGGCGATGAGCCGCCGCATGATCGATCCGACGACGCCCGTGGCGCCGACGATCGCGACGTTCAGCTTGCGCGCCATGCTTATCGCCCCGTCCCGGCGTAGACGACGGCCTCTTCGGCGCCGCCGAGCTCGAACTTGTCGTGGACCGCGCGCACCGCCGCGTCGAGGTCGGTGTCGCGGCAGACCACGGAGATGCGGATCTCCGAGGTCGAGATGATCTCGATGTTCACGCCAGCGTCGGCGAGCGCCTGGCAGAAGTTCGCGGTCACGCCCGGGTGCGAGCGCATCCCGGCGCCGATGAGCGAGATCTTGCCGATGTTCTCGTCGTAGATGAGCTTCTCGAACCCGATCGACGCCTGGTGCTTCTTCAGCGCCTCGGTCGCCTTCGGCCCGGCCTCCTTGGGGAGGGTGAACGAGATGTCGGTGTGGCCGTTGCCGGCGGTCGACACGTTCTGCACGATCATGTCGATGTCGATCTCGGCGTCGGCGATCACCTGGAAGATCGAGGCCGCGGCGCCGGGCTTGTCCGGGACGCTGGTGACGGTGATCTTGGCCTCGGAGCGGTCGTGCGCGACGCCGCTGATGAGTGCTTGCTCCACGGGCAGCTCCTCCATGTAACCCGACACCATCGTGCCGGTCTTGGTCGAGTACGACGAACGGACGTGCAGCGGGAGCCCGTAGCGCCGGGCGTACTCCACGGCGCGCAGGTGCAGGATCTTGGCGCCCGAGGCGGCCATCTCCAGCATCTCCTCGAAGGTGATCGCGTCGAGCTTCTGCGCGTTCGGCACGATCCGCGGGTCGGCGGTGAAGACGCCGTCGACGTCGGAGTAGATCTCGCAGACGTCCGCTTCCAGCGCTGCGGCCAGCGCGACGGCGGTCGTGTCCGAGCCGCCGCGGCCGAGCGTGGTGATGTCCTTGGTGTCCTGGCTGACGCCCTGGAACCCGGCGACGATCGTGATGAACCCCTCGTCGAGCGAGGAGCGGATGCGTCCGGGCGTGACGTCGATGATGCGGGCGACGCCGTGCGCGGCGGTCGTGATCATCCCGGCCTGGGACCCGGTGAACGACCGGGCCTGGAAGCCGAGGTTGTTGATCGCCATCGCCAAGAGCGCCATGGAGATGCGCTCGCCGGCGGTCAGCAGCATGTCGAGTTCCCGGGGCTCCGGCACCGGCGAGACCTGGGCCGCGAGGTCCAGCAGCTCGTCGGTGGTGTCACCCATGGCGGAGACGACGACGACCACGTCGTCGCCGCGCTTTCGCGTCGCGACCACTCGTTCGGCGACGCGCTTGACGCGTTCGGCATTCTCCACCGATGAACCGCCGTACTTCTGCACGACTAGCGCCACGGATTTCACCTCACTCGCTCGTGTCTCAGGTCACTCGAAGCCGCCCTTGCCGGGGCGGCCACCTCACCTTAGCTGCGCATACCGGTGTGTCGCCAGGTCGTTCTGGGTGGTGAGACAGAGAATCGGGCAGTGGCATGGACAAGGACGCGCAAGACAGTGGCGGCGCTCACGCTCACCGCGGTGCTCGGGGGCTGCGGGACGGCGACGGCCGTCGACACGCCCGAGGAGGCCCCGCGGCGCCCCAGCGCCCAGGCGAACCTGATCGGGCGCGTCAGCAAGGCCCTCGACACGACGTTCACCGCCGAGTACGAGTGGTCCGAGGGCGGCGTCGTCACCGTGTGGGCCGCCGCGGACGGCACGTGGCGGGTGGACGTGCCGAGCTGGGCGCACGGCGGCACCGTGGACGTCACGGTCGCGTGGACCACCGGCGGGTTCTTCCAGTGCGCGGCCGGGCGCTGCGTCCGGATCGCCGGGATCACCGGCGAGATCCCCAAGGACTACGACCCGAAGGTGCAGCTCCCGTTCATCGAATGGCTCCCGCAGCTCCTCGACCGGCACCTGCCGTTCGCGATCTCGCAGGACGGCGACTGCTTCACCCTCACGCCGAACACGATCGTCGTCGACCCGCCGATCCCGGCGGGCGAATGGTGCCTCGACGCGGACGGGACGATCCTCGGCGTCGAGAGCAAGTCCTTCGGGACGCTCGAGCTCGCCGGGCCGCCCGCCGAGGCCGTCGCCACTGTCGAGCTCCCGGGCGAGCCGAGCGACGCCGAACCGTTGGGCCGCAAGGCGCCTCCGGCGCCGACCCCCACGCCCGACCCGTCCGCGACACCATCCGGGACTCAGTCGCCGGGCGCGACCGGGACGCCCGCTCCGGCCGAGACGCCCTCGCCCGCACCGTCGCCCGCGGAGTGAATCGAGAGTAAGGAAGGCGACACGAGCAGGCGCGGAACACCCCGCGCGTGGCACCATGAACGATGGCGAGCGACGACGCCGCTACAACGCGGCGCGCACTGTGCCGCGACTTGACTGCAGACGCGCCCCCGCCGGGACACCGGCGCCCGGCAGCGCCGTGCGAGACCCGCAACCGAAGGAACGCGCATGACCGCACCGACTGATCCTTACCACCTCCGCCACGCCCAGACCGCGGTCCCCATCCACCCGCTCCTCGCCGCCCGCCACTCCACGCGCGCCTTCACGCCGGGCGTCGACCTCACCGACGCCCAGGTCGCGGCCCTTCTCGAGGCTGCCCGCTGGGCCCCGAGCGCCGGCAACACGCAGCCGTGGCGGTTCCTCCTCGCCCGGCGGGACACCGGCGAGTTCAAGCGCGTCCTCGAGACCCTCAACCCCGGCAACCGCGACTGGGCCGCCAGCGCCTCCGCGCTGCTCGTGGCCGTCCGCACCGACGCCAACGACAGGGGCCCGCTCTCGCACGCCGCCTACGACCTCGGGCAGGCCATCGCGCACCTGACGTTCCAGGCCGCCGCCGAAGGGCTCACCGTCCGGCAGATGGGCGGCTTCGACGCCGCCGCGCTCGCCGCCGAATTCGAGCTCGCCGCGCCGCTCGTGCCGACCACCGTCGTCGCGATCGGCCTGCCGGGCGACCCGGCCGACCTGGACGACGCCGTCGCGGGCCCCGACCGCGCCCCGCGCGCCCGGATCGCGATCGACGACCTGCTCATCCACCCGTGATGCGGCCGTGGGACGCGCCGCACCACGGTGCGGGCGTCCCACGATGCGGGCGTCGAAGTCGACCGGAGTCACACCGCCGGTGTAGGCTCTCGGGGTCATGCGGTTCACGATGCTCCTTAGCTGCCGCGGCGGGGCCAACTAGGTCGGCTCCTCGTCGCGGGTTTTCGCATGCCGGCTGGCTCAGGCAATCAACGGCTCAGACCACCAGCGACATCTCACAGGAGCATCCGACGTGACTTCTTCTTCTTTCGCAGACCGCGCCAAGCGCTACCAGCCGTACCACTCCCAGTTCAAGGTCGATCTGCCCGACCGCACATGGCCGGACAAGATCACCGACACCGCGCCGATCTGGTGCGCGGTCGACCTGCGCGACGGCAACCAGGCCCTCATCGACCCGATGACCCCCGACCGCAAGAAGAAGATGTTCCAACTGCTGGTCGACATGGGGTACAAGGAGATCGAGGTCGGCTTCCCCTCCGCGTCGCAGACCGACTTCGACTTCGTACGGCAGCTGATCGAGCAGGACCTGATTCCTGACGACGTCACCATCCAGGTCCTGACCCAGTGCCGCGAGCACCTGATCGAGCGGACCTTCGAGAGCCTGCGCGGCGCCAAGCAGGCCATCGTCCACTTCTACAACTCGACCTCGACGCTGCAGCGCCGCGTCGTGTTCGGCCTGGACAAGGACGGCATCACCGACATCGCCACGCAGGGCGCGCGGCTGTGCCTGAAGTACCGCGAGATCCACACCCCCGACACCGCGATCCGCTACGAGTACTCCCCCGAGTCGTACACCGGCACCGAGCTGGACTACGCGGTCGAGGTGTGCGCCAAGGTCGCCGAGGTCATCCAGCCGACCCCCGACTGGCCCCTGATCGTCAACCTGCCCGCCACGGTCGAGATGGCCACCCCGAACGTGTACGCCGACTCGATCGAGTGGATGCACCGCAACCTGCCCAACCGCGAGTCGCTGATCCTGTCGGTCCACCCCCACAACGACCGCGGCACCGGCGTGGCCGCCGCCGAGCTGGCCGTGCAGGCCGGCGCCGACCGCGTCGAGGGCTGCCTGTTCGGCAACGGCGAGCGCACCGGCAACGTCTGCCTGGTCACCCTGGGCCTCAACCTGTTCAGCCAGGGCGTCGACCCGGGCATCGACTTCTCCAACATCGACGAGATCAAGCGCGCCGTCGAGTACTGCAACCAGCTGCCGGTGCACGAGCGGCACCCGTACGCCGGGGACCTGGTGTACACGGCGTTCTCCGGTTCGCACCAGGACGCCATCAAGAAGGGCTTCACGCACCTGGAGGCCGACGCGGCCGAAGCGGGCGTCCCGGTCGACGAGTTCACTTGGGGCGTACCGTACCTGCCGATCGACCCGAAGGACGTCGGCCGCAACTACGAGGCCGTCATCCGCGTCAACTCGCAGTCCGGCAAGGGCGGCGTCGCGTACCTCATGCAGAGCGAGTACGGCTTCGACCTGCCGCGGCGCATGCAGATCGAGTTCTCGGGCGCGATCCAGCGGCACACCGACGCCTCCGGCAAGGAGGTCTCGACGCAGGAGATCCACGAGATCTTCCGCCGCGAGTACCACCCCGAGTACCAGCCCACGCCGCGCCTGGTCGTCGAGGACCACACGACCGTCTACACGGGAGAGACGCTGACCCTGGACGCGCACATCGTCCTGAACGGGGTCGAGCAGAAGGTCTCCGGCACCGGCAACGGCCCGCTCTCGGCCTTCACCGACGCCCTGTCCTCCGTCGGCGTCAACGTCGAAGTCCTGGACTACGCCGAACACGCCCTGTCCGCCGGCCAGCACGCCCAGGCGGCTTCCTATGTGGAATGCGCCATCGACGGCCGGACCGTATGGGGCGCAGGCGTGCACCCCAACATCGTCCTGGCCACGATGCGAGCGGTGGCGAGTGCCTACAACCGCGCGTAGCAAGGTTGTCATGCGCACAGCACCGCGCATAGCAAGGTTGTCATTGGCGCAGCACCGCGCGTAGCAGTCTCTGAACAATATTGTTGAAAGGGCCGCAGGCGAAACCGCCTGCGGCCCTTCAATATTCAAAGAGTCCGAACACGCGAGAGCCGGGGCCGCGGTCTCGCGAGTGACCCTGCGCAGCAGCGACTCTGGTACAACAAGGCGGTGACCTCCGTTCGCAAGTACCTTCGCGCCCTGTGGATCCGTCTGGTCGCGGGCTCGCCGGGCCGGTTCAGGCGCGAGTGGGAAGAACGGCCGCCGATGCCGCTGGCGGCGCATGTCCTGGTCATGCTCCTCGCGGCGCTCGCCGTTCTGGCGGGCCTGCTCTGGTTGCTCACCAGCGACCGGACCTCACCACTGACCGCGGCTCGGACCGACCAGATCACCTTGGAGGTCATCCGGCTCGCCTTCTATGCGGTGGCCGGCATCGGCGGCGTGATCGCCCTGACCGTGGCCTATCGCCGCCAGCGGCTCAGCGAGATCGAGGTCGACCGCGAGGACGCGAAGCTCTACAACGAGCGCTTCGCCGCCGCCGCGGACCAGCTCTCCTCGGAGCGGGCCGCCAACCGGCTCGCCGGGGTCTACGCGATGGCGGCACTCGCCGACGAATGGGGGCCCGGCCGCCAGACCTGCGTCAATGTCCTGTGCGCCTACCTGCGGATGCCGTACGAACCGCCGCCTCGCCGCAACGAGCGCGAGGCCGCGGGCGCCGACCAGTTCAGACCGGTGCTCGAGGAGCGGCTGGTCCGCAAGACCGTGGTGTCGGTCCTCGCGGAACGACTCCGGGCGGCACCGGTCCACGGCCGCACCTGGCACGGATGCGACTTCGACTTCACCGGCGCGACTTTTGACGAAGGCGACCTCAGCCGGACCGTGTTCACCGGCTCGGTGACCTTCTCCTACGCGCGGTTCCCGTTCGCCACCTTCGACCTCAGCGACGCGAAATTCATGGGCCGGGTCGACTTCAGCAATGCCCGCTTCCTCGGCGCCGCAGTGGATTTCAGCGGATCGCACTTCCTCGGCGAGGTCGATTGCAGCGGCATCGCCGTGTCAGGCGGCGAGGTGCGGTTCCGCTACGCCGCCTTCACAGGCGAGTTCGTGTCGTTCAGCATGTCGGACTTCGCGGGCGGGACGGTCCTGTTCGAGGGCTGCCGGTTCGGTCCCGACACCAAGGCGACCTTCGTGAACAGCCAATTCTCGGGTGCCTATCTCGATTTCAGCTACGCGGAACTCGAAGGCGCGAGGCTCGATTTCGGCCGCGTCGCCTCATGGGAGCACCCGCCGCACTTCGACGACTTCCCCGACGGACCGCCGAGGGGACTGCGCCTCCCCGAATACCGGGTCTGAGCACGGGGCGGATCGATGAATTAGGCTCGCTGGACGAGCTTGTTCCCTGGAGGTATGCCATGTCCGTCGCTTTCGTCTCCGGTGCTTCGCGCGGTCTCGGGGCCGTCATCGCGCGACGCCTTGCCGCCGACGGGTTCGCCGTCGCGGTCAACTATGCGAAGGGCCGCGAAGGCGCAGAGCGGGTCGTCGCCGATATCCGCGAGGCGGGCGGGACCGCTGCGGCGTTCGGCGGAGACGTGACCGACGAGGCTGCGGTGGCCGAGTTGATCGAGCGGGTCCGCGCGGAGCTCGGGCCGGTGACGGTGCTCGTGGCCAACGCGACCGGCCCTCAGCCGGAGGTCCCCGTGGACCGGCTCGAATGGCAGGACCACCTGGATCAGTTGGCGTTCTTCGTGAAGAGCCCGACCCTGCTCCTGCGGGCCGTGCTCCCGGACATGCGCGCGGCCCGGCGCGGCCGGGTCGTCCAGATCGGCTCGGACATGTTCGAGCGCGCGCTGCCCGGCTTCTCCGCGTACAACGCCGCCAAAGGCGCGCAGTGGGGTCTGACCCGTACTTGGGCGCGGGAGCTCGGGCATGAGGGCATCACCGTCAACCTCGTCGCGCCGGGCTGGGTGCCGGTCGAGCGGCACGGCGAGCTCTCGGACGCCGACCTCGCCGGGTACCTCTCCGAAGTTCCCTTGGGCCGCATCGGGGAACCCGCGGACGTGGCCGCCGCGGTCGCCTACCTCGCGTCTGACGACGCGGCGTTCGTGACCGGTCAGCGGATCACCGTCAACGGCGGGCACAACATGGACTAGCGCTCACTTCAGCGCCAGGTCCGCGACGACAGCCAGATGGTCAGTACCGTCGATCCCGGTGAACGACACCGAGTCGGCTTGCAGGCCATCGGTGGTGAACACATGGTCGATCTGCGCCCGCAGCGGTGCGGGCGCGCTCGCCGGCCAGGTGCCGTGCAGGCCTTCGCCGCTCGTCGCAGCGGCGTCCGCGCAGCCGTCCACGGCGGCGCGGAGGGCGCTGTGGTCGAGGGTCGCGTTGAAGTCCCCGGCGATGACCGCGCCGTCGGACGCGGCGCAGAACCGTTGGAGCCCTTCGAGGTCGCCGCGCCAGCGCCCGGTCGAGAAGGGCAGCGGCGGGTAGGCGTGGAACGCGACGAACCGGAGCGAGCCGAGTTCGCCGCCGGTGACCTCCATGGTCGGGAACGAGCCCGAGATCGACGGCTCGACCGCGACCGCGCCGAGATCGGTGCGGTACAACACCGACACCGCGCTCACCGGCGAATCCGCGACCTGCAGGCTCGACCCCGCGTACTCGTCGCCGAGCGCCGCTTCCAGTGCGGCCCGATATTCTTCGCCCGCTTCGGGAAGCGCCACGAGGTCCGCGCCGCTCTGCTCGATAAGCGCGGCGACCTGGTCGACTGAAGCGTTGCCGCCCTTGACATTGATGGTCGCGACGATGAGCGAGCCGGTGGACCCGCCCTTCATCGTCGGGTCGGCGATCGCGCGGTGGGCGATCGACACGGCCGCGACGAGGCAGGCCAGCAGACCCGCGCAGGCGGCCCAGCGGACGGCCGGGCGGCGGACGAACAGCAGGCCCGCCCCCGCGATCGCAAGAGCGGCAACGAGAACGGGCCTGAAGGCGACGAGCTGCGCGAACGGCGTCCAATGGTCCAAGCGGACCACGTCCGGCAGGACCACGAGAGCGGCCGCGACGAATCCGAGCATCGCGGCCGCGGCATGGCGGCGCCTCCGCGGCCGTGCGGGCGCTTCGGCATCGCGCTGTTCGCTATCGGTTCGCTGCACTGGATCGGCCCCTCCCGCAGAGTGCTAGGACAGGCCGGAGTCTACGAGCCCGAGCGGCGCAGGCCCGTCATTCCAACGTGCTGAGCGTGCCTTCCATCGCGCGTTGACGGCAGCGGTCCCTCGCCTCCCCCTCCGAGTGGGTCGCGTCGCCGATGATCCGGCCGTCATGGTTGTTCGCGAGGTCCATCAGCTTCTCCTCGAAGGGCTGACCGGGTTTCTCCTCATGGGCCGTCGCCACGGCCTCGGCCTGTTCGAAGTCGATGCGGTCCACCATGAGCGCGTTCCAGTAGCAGTGGCGGAACGCGTCCGCCTTGCCGTTATGCATCGAGTCGTGCGTGAAGTTGCCCCAGTTGACCTCCTCCACGGTGGCGGCCTCGGCGTCGGTCGCGGCGCCCTTCGCGGTGCCGCAGTCGATGGGGCCGACCGCCCAGACGCAGTCCCAGATCTCGCCGAGGTCGGACCCGTAGTCCTCCTCCTCGTGCTCGATCGTGGCGGTCGGCGTCGCAGCGGCGTACGCCGGTGCGGCGGTCCACGCGGCGGCGGCTATGGCGCCGATAGCGGCTGCGGTCATGATCTTGGCGGCGGGCATGGGCATTGCGGCTCCTCGAGCGTGCGGTTCCTGGATTTCCAGGCCTCATCCTCGGAGAGCGCGGGCTCCTCCGCCGCGAGAACGCGAAATTCGCTCCCGCGACGGTCGGATACCCGATAATCCGGCGGCCTCGACCCCCGGCTTGAGCATCTTCTGCACGACCGGCGGGGGCGCTTGCATGGCGCCGCAAGCCGAACGCGGAGGCAAGCGGGTCAAGGCGACCCACGCCGAATACGCCCAGTAAGCCGCCAGCAGTGTCACGACCAGCGTCGCCGGGCCCCCGAGGACGACCGCGCTCCAGAAGCCGACGGCCGCCGTCAGCGCGTAACCGGTGAACGCGGCCGGGTACCACCCGACCGCCGCCCGGTGATACCGCTGCGAGCGGACCTTCAACTCAAGGAACCCGGGCATGTTGAGCATCATGACCGCGCCCGCCGCGAGGAACGCGACCGCTTCGTGCCCCGGCCCGGCGCGGCCGAACTCCGGCCGCGAGACGAGCACGAACATCAACCAGAGCAAGGCCGCGAAGTAGGCCAGGAGCAGGACCGTGTTCACCACCGACATCACCTGGGCGGCGCGGCGCAGCTCGCCGAACCGCAACCGGTGCGGGCAGCGCTCCAGCCGGAACCGGTCGGGCTCGGGCAGGACCGCGTACAGGCCCGGGTCGTGCCGCAGCATCGCCCGGACCGCGGTCGCATACCCCGGGTACGTCCGGCATGAGTCGCGGCCGTACAGCACCTGCCGGAACCAGAACAATTGCCACAGCACCACCGCGAACGGCACCGCGAGCAGCGGCGCGGCGTAGAGGCGGGCGACGATGACGAACAGCGCCACCGCGATCAGGAACATCAGGAACCCGACCGAGGCGGCCACGATCGCCGCGTCATGCGGCCGGTGCGGCCGCCGCCACGCGGACGCGAGCGCGACGGCACCGAAGGCCAGCAACGCAGTGCCGACCCCCACGAGCAGACCGATGAACGCCGCCGCCCGGTCACCGAGGAGGAGCAGCACAAGCGCGACGATCAACCCGAAGCCGATCACCGTCCAACTCGCGGCGAGCGCCACGACACCGCCGACCCTCCGCACCCGGCCACCAGTGTTCAAGTGCCGGAACCAGAGACGGTGCGCGCACGGGTGGCGATCCGTCCGCGTCACCACCGACCCGGCCCAATCCGGCGAACCGAACGCACCCTCCGCGGCGGCCTCGACCGTGACCGGAGGCTCGTGCCGGCCGGGATCTGAAGCGGCGGAATCCATTGAGGGGCTTACCATCTCAGGCCCTGACCAACTGCTGGATCTTCACCGGCAGCCAAGGGTGGGAACCGCACGTGCCCGGGTGATAGAGCACCGCACGGAAATACCCGAGGACGACCATGACCGCCACCGGCGGCACCCCGAGGAGCAGCACCCACGCCGGAGCGCCGTGCGTCATCATGAACACGGCGATCGCGAACACCGCCAGAGGCGCGATGACGCTCAGGCCCAACGCGATCAGGTCAGGCCGGTGCAGCTGCTTCCAGATCCTCACACAGGCGAGGAAACCGGCGATCAGCATCCTCGTGAGCAGCGCCAGGGCCGCGAACGCGATGAACGAAGTCACCTCCGGCTCAACCATGCTCACGATGGCCGCCGCGACGGCGAACGCCAGGCCCGCGAACCCGAGCAGGCCCGAAGCGAACACCAGCAGCGCCGCGACCGCGAACACGATCTGGTTGGCGCCCTTCAGGTCCCAGACAGTGATGCGGTGCGGGCACTCGACCTGCACGGCGACCGGGACCGGGATCGGTGCGGCGTTCTGGGCGGGCGTCCAGTCGACGCCGCGATGCCCGCTCGGCGCGGCCTCGACGGTGATGAGCGGGTCGGGCGTGACCGCCTCGCGGGAGTTCGTATCCATTTTGGGGCTTTCAAGGGGTTATAGGGCGAGGCCCCGGCCTTGCGGCCGGGGCCGGTTCGCATCCTATCGGTACGCGGAGCTCTGCAGGGAGTACAGCTCCGCGTACGCGCCCTGGCGAGCCATGAGTTCGTCGTGCGTGCCGGTCTCGGCGACCCGGCCCTCCTCCAGGACGACGATGAGGTCGGCCATCGAGACCGTCGAGAAACGGTGGGAGACAAGGACGGTGACGGTGCCGCGCTGGCGGCCGGCGTGGACCTCCTCGGCGAAGCGCTCGAAGAGCGCGTGCTCGGTCTGCGGGTCGAGCGCGGCGGTGGGCTCGTCGAAGAGGACGAGCAGCGGGTCCTTTCGCATGCGGCCCCGGCCGATCGCGAGCTTCTGCCACTGGCCGCCGGAGAGGTCGGTGCCGTCGTCCCAACGCGCGCCGAGGCGGGTGTCGAGACCGGCGGGGAGGTCGTCGATGACGTCGTCGGCGCCGGCGCGTTCCATTGCGGCGCGCACGGTCTCGTCGTCGAATCCGCCCTTGAGGTCGCCGATGCCGACGGTCTCGCGGGCGGTGAACTCGAATTGGGTGAAGTCCTGGAACGTCGCGCCGATGCGCTCGCGCCAGGCGGCCACCTCGAAATCGGTCAGGTCATGGTCGTCGACTTTGATGCGACCGGAAGTGGGCTGGTAGAAACCGGACAGGAGCTTGACGAGCGTGGTCTTGCCCGCGCCGTTCTCGCCGACGAGGGCGACCACCTTCCCGGCGGGGAGGTGCAGGTCGATCTCGGCGAGGCACGGGCGCTCGGACTCGGGGTAGGCGAAGGCGACGCGTTCGAAGGTGATGCCGCTGGTGAGGCGTTCAGGAACGGGCGCGGGTTCGCTTGGGCCGCTGGTCTTCTCGGCGTACTCGCGCAGCCAGGTGACGCGTTCGCCGAGTTTGGCGAGGCGGGCGAGGAACATGGACTGGAAGGCGACGTTCGCGGCCGCCCCGGCGACCATGCCGATGAGGCCGACGAGCAGGACGACGTCCCCGGCGGTGGCCTGCCCGCGGATGGCGAGATAGAGCACGATGCCGATACCGGCGGCCATGCCGATCGCGGAGACGACGCCCTCGCCGGTGGCGAGGCGCGCGGCCTTCCACTGGCCCTTGTTGCGTTCGGCGACGACGGCGGCGCCCGACTCGTGGTGGCGCTCGGCGACGGCCGCCGCGGAGCCGAAGATCCGCAGCTCCTTGCCGGATTCGGCGAGGGTCGCGACCTCGAAGAGGTGGCGGCGCTTGCGTTCGGGCTCGCTCGTGGCGGCGTAGACCTTGTCCTCGATCATGCCGGCCTTGTGGGCGATCGCCATGGCCGCCAAGGCGAGCAGCGGGAACACGAGCAGCAGCGGGTGGACCTGGCACAGGAGGGCGCCGCCGACGATGATCGTGACCACCGCGCGCAGCCATTGGGCGAGCTGGTTGGTGCCGCCGGAGAGGAGCCACCGGTCCTCGCGGATGTGCTGGACCTCGTCGAGGTAGTCGGGGCGCTCATGGTGGTCGAGTCCGGGCGGAGTGCCCATGAGCACCATGAGCTCCCGGTCGGCGGCGCGGTTGGTGTGGTCGAGGACAAGGAACACGAACTTGACGTAGACGAAGACGACCGTCCAGATCAGGGCGATGCCGAGGGCGAGCCCGGCCGCCGCGAGCCAGGCCTCCTGTTCGCGGCCTTGCTGGACGGCGTCGATGATGACCTTGGACAGGTAGACGACGAGGGGCATGAGGGTCGCCTGGACGACACCCAAAGCGATGAGCGCGATGATCGCCCTCGGGTGCGAGCGGTAGCCGACGGCGAGGCCGTTCTTCAAGCCGCGCAGGCGCTTCGCGAGTTTGTCCTTCATGGAGTGTTCCTAGCTGCGAGAGGTTCGGGCGAGGCGGTCGGCCTGGAGGGTGAAGGCTTCGGCGTAGCGTCCGCCGAGGGCCATCAGGTCGCCGTGGGAGCCGTCTTCGACGACGCGGCCGCCGTCGAGCACCACGATGCGGTCGGCGCGGCGCACGGTGGAGAAGCGGTGCGAGATGACGATCGTGGTGAGACCGGCGGTGATGTCGAGGAACTGCTCGTAGAGCTCGGCTTCGGCGCGCACGTCGAGCGCGGCGGCGGGCTCGTCGAGGATGAGGATCTTCGCGCCGGCCTGGACGGCGAAGAGCGCGCGGGCCAGCGCGATGCGCTGCCATTGGCCGCCGGAGAGGTCGGTGCCCCCTTCGTACTCGCTCGACAGGACGGTGTCGAGTCCATTGGGGAGCGAGTCGATGAGGGCGCGGATGCCCATGGGCTCGCAGGCTTTCCAGATCCTGTCGGTGTCTTCGGCGAGGTGCGGTGCGCCGAGGGCGATGTTCTCGCGCACCGTGAGCTGGTAGCGGGTGAAGTCCTGGAAGAGGGCCGAGAGGCGGGTGCGCCAGGCGGCCGGATCGACGCCGGCGAGGTCGGTGCCGTCCACGGTGATCCTGCCGCCGGTGGGCTCGTAGAGCCCGGCGAGGAGCTTCACGAGGCTGGTCTTGCCGGCACCGTTGTGGCCCACGACCGCGAGGGAGGTGCCGGCCTCGATCTTCAGGTCGAGCCCTTCGATCACCGGCCGTTCGGCGCCGGGGTAGGCGAAGGCGACCTGTTCGAACCGCACGGACCGCGCGGGCGCAGCGGCCGGGAGTTCGGCGGTGACGGGGCGCTCGTCGGCGGTGAGCTCCGTTTCGAGGGCGAGGATCTTCGGGACCGGCAGGGCGCCGAGCGCGAGGAACGCGGCCGTGTCGTCGAACGCGGAGAAGTTGAACATGCTGGTCATGGCGACGAGGTAGACCGAGAGCGCGGCGAAGCCGACGGCGCCGTCGAGCCCGGCCCGGGCGAGGAGCAGCGCAGTGACGGCGGTGAGCGCGAGGAGTGCGCCGATGACGCCGACGGCGGTGCGGGCGCGGAGGCGCTGGAACCGGTTCGTGTAGTCCATGCGCTCAGCCCACTGGCGGTCGTACCGGTCGAGGAGCCAGCCCATCAGGCCCCAGACGCGGATCTCCTTGGCGGGCCCGGCGTTCATGGCGAGGTCGCGCATGTACTCGCTCTCGCGCATTTCAGTGGAGCGCATGTAGGCGGTCTTGCCGACGCGCGTGTACTCGTTCTGCATGGCGATGAAGATCGCGGGCCAGGCGACGAGCCAGGCGAGGCCGATCCAGACGTTGAAGAAGCACAGGACGATCGAGGCGCCGGCGGCGGCGAGGAACTCGGGGGCGATGTGCGCGAGTCCGCGGACGGCGCGCTCGGGGCGAATGTGGTCGGCGCCGAGCTGGCGGGCGATGCGCAGGAGCGCGAGGATGTCGTCGTCCTCGAGGTGCGCGACGCCGGCGGGTCGGGCGACGGCGGTGACGAGGCGGTCCTGGACGAGCAGTTCGAGTTCGCGGCCGAGGTTGAAGGCGTTGGCGCGGTGGACGTTGTCGACGAGGCGGCCGAGGAGCAGCGCGGCGACGCCGACGGCGAGAAGGACGTAGGCGTGGCGGGCTTCGGGCGAGCCGGGCCCGGCGCCTGCGGCCGCCGGGACGGCGCCGATGAGGAGGCCGGTGGCGACGGTCATGGTGAGCGGGAGCGCGGCGACGAGCACTGCGGTGGCGGCGAAGAGGGCAGTGCGGGGGCGGCTGATCTGCGGCATGAGCCACATGACGGCGAGCACGGCCCGGCCCGCCTCGAAGCGCATCGGGCTGGCATTCGGGGGTGTCATATGAATCCATTCATGACGTCATGATGACTGTTATACGACACCATAGCGGAGCCCGAAAGCGCTCGCAATCCCCGGACCGCACAGCGGGACGGTTGGAGGGCATGGCGAAAGGGCTCGAGCCTCAGGCCAAGGGCGCCGGATCCAGCCGCATTCGGCGCACGGCGCGGGCGTTTACCATCCCTAACCCCCACCCACCCGGGGACCGTACGGCCCAGCTTCCCGCCCGGGTATGACGAGAACCCGCCCCACCAGCGGCCATGTCACCCGATCGAGACCCCGCCCGTGCTCATTACCGCTCGCAAGGTTCGCCGCCCGTGCTCATTACCGGCTCGCAAGCTTCGCCGGTAGTGTTGTCCCACGTGTCAGCGCCCAATCTCGTCAACCTCGAAACCGTCTCCAAGGCCTACCCCGACCAGGTGGTCCTCGACGCGGTATCCCTCGGCATCGCCGCAGGCCAGCGCGTCGGCGTCGTCGGCCGCAACGGCGACGGGAAGTCGACCCTGCTGCGCCTCATCGCCCGGGCCGACCGGCCCGACTCCGGCCGGGTCGTGCACACCGGCGGCACCCGCGTCGCGGTGCTCGGCCAGCGCGACTCGCTCAACGACGCGGCGTCCGTGCGCGACGAGCTGTTCGGCAACGCGGACGCCCACGAGTGGGCCTCCGACCCGCGCGTCCGCGAGATCCTGACCGGCCTGTTCGGCGGGCTCGACGCGCCTGTCCTCCCCGAAGGGCTCGACTCGCGCATCGGGGTGCTCTCCGGTGGCGAGCGCCGCCGCGTCGACCTCGCCCGGGTCCTGTCCGAGGACGCGGACCTGCTGCTCCTGGACGAGCCGACGAACCACCTCGACATCGAGGGGATCGCCTGGCTCGCTTCGTATCTGGGCTCGACGCGGGCGGCGATCATCGTCGTGACGCACGACCGGTGGTTCCTCGACGAGATCTGCGACCGCATCTGGGATGTGCAGCGCGGCGCCGTGTTCGAGTACGACGGCGGCTATTCGGCGTACGTGCTGGCCCGCGCGGAGCGCGAGCGTCAGGCGAACCTGGCCGAGGAGAAGCGCCAGAACCTCATGCGCAAGGAGCTGGCGTGGCTGCGCCGGGGTGCCAAGGCGCGCACGGGGAAGGCGAAGTTCCGGGTCGACGCGGCAAACGAGCTGATCGCGAACGAGCCGCCGCCGCGGGACACCGCCGAGCTGGTGAGCTTCGCGACCGGGCGCCTGGGCAAGACGGTGTTCGAGGCGGAGAACGTCACGGTGCGGGCCGGGGACCAGACGCTGCTGGAGGGCCTGGACTGGATCCTGGGTCCGGGCAAGCGGATCGGTCTCCTGGGTGTGAACGGGGCGGGGAAGACCTCGCTGCTGCGCACGCTGGCGAACGCGCTGGAGGACGTGCAGCCGGCGGCGGGCCGCGTGAAGGTGGGCCGCACGGTGAAGCTGGCGTGGCTGACGCAGCACATGGAGGACCTGGACGGGTCGTGGCGGGTGCTCGAGGCGATCGAGAACGTCGCGAAGCGGGTCCAGTTGGGCAAGAAGGAGATGTCCGCCGGGCAGCTCGCGGAGCGGCTGGGGTTCCTGGGCGGGAAGCAGCGCACGTTCGTGCGGGACCTCTCGGGCGGGCAGCGGCGGCGGCTGCAGCTCGCGCGGCTGCTCATGGCCGAGCCGAACGTGCTGTTCCTGGACGAGCCGACGAACGACCTGGACATCGAGACGCTGACGCAGTTGGAGGACCTGCTCGACGACTGGGCGGGGACGATGGTCGTGGTGAGCCACGACCGGTACTTCACCGAGCGGGTCGCGGACGAGCAGTGGGCGCTGCTGGGCGACCGGCGGCTGCGGATGCTGCCGCGCGGGATCGAGGAGTACTTGGAGCGGCGGGCGGACAAGTCCGCTGCGCCGCAGGCGAAGAGCGGTGCTCCCGCGAACGCGCCGAAGGCCTCTTCGGCCGCGGACGACCGGGCGACGCAGAAGGAGCTGTCGAAGCTCGAGCGGCGCTTGGCGAAGGTCGAGGAGAAGATCGCGGGCCTGTACGCGGAGATGGCCGAGCACGCGACGGACCCGGGGAAGCTCGGGGAGCTGCAGGATCAGGTTACGGCTTTCGAAACCGAGCGGGGCGAGATCGAGGAGCGCTGGATGGAGCTCGCGGAGTAGGGCGAAAGCCCTGCACCGCTTGCGGAACGGCGCCGCCGCTGCTGGGCGCGGCCTCGCCTCGGCGTGTCGCGGTTCCATAACGGACACGATTTCGACCGAATATTCTAGCGGGTCCGAACGCTCCCATACCGGTTGGTAACCGACTCTTCATTCACTGATTTATGGGCATCTTCCAGGGTCTTCACAATTCATTGTGATATCCCTAACCTCGGTTTGAAAGCCCGAAAGGACCGGTTCCACCGAACCGCGCCCTAAGGGCGGTGCGCCCCCATCGATCCCTTGCGCACCAACCCGTCTGAACCGAGAGGGAGTACCCCCCTATGACCGTCTCGTACACGTCTGTTCGCAGGAGAGGCGTGCGCCGCGTCGCGGCCGCATCCCTGGCCGGCGCCGCGGCGCTCGGCTCGCTCGCCTTCGGCGGCCTTGCCGCACAGGCCGAACCGGCCGTCCAGATCTTCGGCGCCGACTCCCCCACCGCCATCGACGGCGAGTACCTCGTCGTCATGGAGGACGGCGCCGCCTACGCCGAGGCCGACGAGATCGCCGGTGACGCCGGCGCCGCCGTCGCCGACGACTACGCCGAAGTGGACACCGTCCTCGTCGAGGCCACCGAGGCCGAGGCGAAGGAGATCGCCGCCGCCGACGGCGTGGCCTTCGTCGAGCAGAACGCCGTCGTCTCGATCGACGCCGTGCAGACGCCCGCGACCTGGGGCATCGACCGCATCGACCAGCCGAGCCTGCCGCTGAGCGGCAGCTACGAGTACCTCGGCACCGGCGCGGGCGTCCACGCGTACATCGTGGACACCGGCATCAACGCGTCCCACAGCGAGTTCACCGGCCGGGTCGGCAACGGCTACGACTTCGTCTCCAACGACTCGACGCCGCAGGACGGCAACGGGCACGGCACGCACGTGGCCGGGACCATCGGCGGCACCACGTACGGCGTCGCCAAGAACGTGACCCTGCACGCCGTGCGCGTCCTCGACAACAGCGGCTCGGGCACCACCGCGGGGGTCGTCAACGGCATCAACTGGGTCACCGCCAACGCGGTCAAGCCCGCCGTGGCCAACATGAGCCTCGGCGGCGGCTACTCCTCGTCCCTCAACAACGCCGTCACCGCGGCGGTCAACTCCGGCGTGACCTTCGCGGTCGCGGCCGGCAACGAGGACCAGGACGCCTGCAACGTCTCCCCGGCCTCGGCCCCGGCGGCGATCACCGTGGCCGCCAGCGACGACACCGACACCCGCGCCTACTTCTCCAATTTCGGGTCCTGTGTGGACGTGTTCGCGCCGGGCGTGGACATCACCTCCGCCTGGTACTCCTCCAACACCGCCACCAACACCATCTCGGGCACCTCGATGGCCTCCCCGCACGTCGCGGGCGCCGTCGCGGTCTACCTGGGCCTCAACCCGAACGCGACGACCAGCGCCGTCGCCTCCTGGGTGACCGGCAACGCCGGCACCGGCAAGATCTCGGACGTCCAGGGCAGCCCGAACCTGCTGCTGTACACCGGGACCGGCGGCGGCACCGACCCGGAGCCGAGCGACTGCGCGGCCACCAAGTCGACCGCCACCCCGATCGCCGACCGCGCCACCGTCAACTCGACCCTGGCGCTCACCTGCGACGGCACCGCCCGCTCCAACAGCACCGTGGCCGTCAACATCACCCACACCTGGCGCGGGGACCTCGCGATCTACCTGATCGCCCCCGACGGCACGAGCTACACCCTCAAGACGTCCTCGAGCGGCGACTCGGCCGACAACGTGATCGCCACCTACCCGGTCAACCTCTCCAGCGAGACCGCAACGGGCACTTGGACGCTGCGGGTCGTGGACGCCTACGCCGGCGACTCCGGGACGCTCAACTCCTGGACCCTCGAGCTGTGACTCCCCCGCACAACTGAATAGCGGGTGACCGCGGGCGGGACCCTCCCCGTCGACCGCGGCGGCCGGCAGCGCGACCTGGAGCCGTCGCCTGCCCGGCCGCCGCGCCAGGACCCGCACCGCGGCCCCGCACCCCGATAGACGTCGGCGCCAGCCGATCCGATCCCCCGATCCACCCGTCACCCTCATCCCGTCCGAGCCCTGGACCGGCCCGGACTCACCCGAAGGGACCCCATGTCCATGTCGCACAAGAAGAGATCCGCCGCCGCAGCCGCCGTAGGCGTCGCCGCCCTCACCGCTCTCGCGTTCACCGCCACCGCCGCCGAGGCCAAGCCCGCGCAGGGCGCCATCGTCGGCGAGGACGCCCCGACCGCCATCGCGGGCGAGTACATCGTCGTCCTCGAGGACGGCACCTCCGTCTCGACCGCCGTCAAGAGCGTCGAAGGCGAGGAGGTCGTCGAGACCTTCGACGAGATCGACGCGTTCCTCATGGAGGCCAGCGAGTCCGAGGCGAAGGAGCTCGCCGCCGCGGACGGCGTGGCCTACGTCGAGCAGAACGCCGTCGTCTCGATCGACGCGACCCAGTCGGGCGCCACCTGGGGCATCGACCGGATCGACCAGCGCAACCTGCCGCTCTCGGGCACCTACACCTACAACTACACCGGGGCGGGCGTCCACGCGTACATCGTGGACACCGGCATCAACGCCACCCACACCGAGTTCACCGGGCGCGTCGGCAACGGCTACGACTTCGTCTCCAACGACTCGACGCCGCAGGACGGCAACGGGCACGGCACCCACGTCGCGGGCACCATCGGCGGCACCATCTACGGTGTGGCCAAGCAGGTCACGCTCCACGGCGTGCGCGTCCTCAACAACAGCGGCTCCGGCACCACCGCCGGCGTCATCAACGGCATCAACTGGGTCGCCGCCAACGCGATCAAGCCGGCCGTGGCCAACATGAGCCTCGGCGGCGGCTACTCGTCGGCGCTCAACGACGCCGTCGCCAACGCGGTCGCCTCCGGCGTCACCTTCGCCGTCGCGGCGGGCAACGAGAACCAGAACGCCTGCAACGTCTCCCCGGCCTCCACGCCCTCGGCGATCACCGTGGGCGCGACGACCTCCACCGACGCGCGCGCCAGCTATTCCAACTACGGGTCCTGCCTCGACGTGTTCGCGCCGGGCTCGAGCATCACCTCCGCGTGGCGCACGAGCAACACCTCCACGAACACCATCTCGGGCACCTCGATGGCCACCCCGCACGTCGCGGGCGCCGTCGCGCTCTACCTCGACGCCAACCCGAGCGCGTCGACCTCGGCGGTCGCGAGCTGGGTCACCGGCAACGCGACCTCCGGCATCGTGACCGGCGCGGGCACCGGCAGCCCGAACCGCCTGCTCTACACCCTGTAACCGCTACTCCCGCACGGGACCTCGCGCTCAGTGAGCGCGAGGTCCCGTTCTGTTTATCCCTTTTAGACCAAAGGCTGGATTTGCTCATTCACTGATCTGTTGTTGCGATTCGGGGGGTTTACACAGTTTGTTCTAAGGCTTAGGCTCACGAACAGGGTCTGACGGCCCGTCGCAGAGCCGTGGGGCCCGGACGGGTGAAGCGGACCGGGCCGCCCCAGGCCCGGTCCGCGCCGCCCGGCCCTCCACCCTCCCCCCGGGGATGGCCGCCTTCAAGCGGGCGGGCACCCCGCACAACCGAAGGAGTTCCGTCTTGTCAACGGCAGGAACGAAACGGCGCGTCCGAACTACCGTCGCGATCGGCATCGCGGCCGCCGCGGCCGGAGGCTCGCTCGTCGCGGCCTCCGCGTTCGCCAACGCGGCAGAGACCCCGGCACCCGACGCCAGTGACCTCATCATCGGCGCCGACTCCCCCGACGCGATCGCCGGCGAGTACATCGTCGTCATGGAAGACCAGGCCGCCAAGGCCACCGGCGGGCTCGACGCGCTCGCCGACGACCTCGGCGTGAGCGTCGACGTCGAGGACACCCTCGGCATCGTCGACGGCTACGTGGCCGAGATGAGCGAGGCCGAGGCCGTCGAGCTCGCCTCGGACGACGCGGTCGCGTATGTCGAGCAGAACCAGCGCGCCTACGCCTCCGAGGTGCAGGCCGACCCGCCGTCGTGGGGCCTCGACCGGGTCGACCAGGACGCGCTCCCGCTCGACCAGTCCTATGAGTACACCCAGTCCGGCGCGGGCGTCGAGGCGTTCGTGCTCGACACCGGCCTCAACACGACCCACCAGGAATTCGAAGGGCGCGTCGGCGAAGGCTACGACTTCATCGACGACGACGCCGACCCGAGCGACTGCCACGGCCACGGCACGCACGTCGCCGGCACCATCGGCGGCTCGACGTACGGCCTCGCCAAGGACGTCACGATCCGTCCCGTCCGCGTCCTCGACTGCGAGGGCTCCGGCTCGTACGCCGCGATCATCGGCGGCATCGACTGGGTCGCCGCGAACGCCGGCGAGTCGGCCGTCGCCAACATGAGCCTCGGCGGCTCCTTCAGCCAGGCCCTGAACGACGCGATCGCCGCCGCGGTCGAGTCGGGCGTGACCTTCGCGATCGCCGCCGGCAACGAGGGCCAGGACGCGTGCAACGTCTCCCCGGGCTCCGAGCCGAGCGCGATCACCGTGGGCGCCACCGATGAGGACGACGCGGCCGCCTCGTTCTCGAACTTCGGCGAGTGCGTCGACATCCTCGCCCCGGGCGTGGGCATCACCTCGGCGTGGATCGACGGCGACGACGCCTCGAACACCATCTCGGGCACCTCGATGGCCACCCCGCACGTCGCGGGCGTCGCCGCGCTCTACCTCGAGTCGAACCCGGGCGCGACCCCTGACGAGGTCGCGACCGCCCTCACCGAAGGCGCCCTCGCGGACGTCATCGCGGACCCGAACGGCAGCCCGAACCTGCTGCTGAACACGGCCTTCCTGGGCTAGCGCTCAGGGATGAGGAGGGGAGGGGCCGGGCGGCGACGCCTGGCCCCTTCGCCGTGTCGGATACCGGACAGGCGCGGTAAACGCCTGAGCGGCAACGATGCCGGTGATGTCATTGGGGGCGGCGGCCGCTGAAGGCCGCCGGCATCTCAACCACCAGGGGGAACGTGCGATGAAGCGCGTGAAGCAAGCGACTGCGGCCGCCGCCATGGCGGCCGCGCTGCTGTTCGTCGGCACCGGTGCGGCCCAGGCCGGGACCGGGAGCGCCGAGGACGCGGACGAGGGCCGCGTGATCGTCCGCGAGGCGACCGAGGCCGACCACTGCGAGGACGTGGGCGGCGGCACCTGGTGCTACGGCTGGGGCCTCGACAGCAGCGGACTGAAGAGCTGCTACTCGAACTACTTCCACCCTGCGAACCGGCACAGCGCCTGGGCCTCGATCGGCGCCTCCGAGGACCGCGACGTCCAGGACGGCGGGCTGACGGCACGGGCCTACGCCGTCGCGGGCCACGCGTTCACCTGCCACGTGAAGTACAACCCGGACGCGAGCTGACGCGTCACACCCGCGGCCCCGGCAATTGCCGCCGGGGCCGCGGCGTCGTTCAGGGGGCGAGGAAGGTGCGGCGCAGCAGCAGCCCCAGCCGCTCGGCCACTTTGCCTGTGTCCCAGTCGCAGTCGTCGGCCAGGGTCTCCATCATGTCGGTGGCGATGAGCGACCACAGCATGTCCACCGCGTCGTCCACGGTCCACTCAGGAGAGAGCCGTTCCGCGCGCACGATCGCGTCGATGACGGTGCGGCAGTTGTGCCGCTGGCGCTCGGCGACGCCACGGCGGTAGGCATCGACCTCGGGGTCGCTGTACCGGGTGTTGCGGATGGCCCGGTGAACCCCCTTGGCGCGCAGGTTGACCCGGGTCAGGTGCACGGCCCATTCGTCGAGCATCGCCTCGGGACCGGCCTGCGCGTAGACGCGCTCGAGCGAGTCCTCCAGGCCCAGGTGCTCGACCGCGTACTCGTGCAGCGCCGGGATGAGCTCTGCCCGCGAACGGAAATGCAGGTAGACGGCGCGACGCGAGACGCCGGCCCGGTCGGCGACGGCGTTCATCGTCAGAGCCTCGAAGCCGTGCGACTCGACGATCTCGAAGATGGCCTGCAGCAGCGCGGCCCGGGTGCGGCGGCCGCGCGCGTTCTGCGGTTCGCCGGGGCTCACGGTAGGACTCACTGTGACGCCCGAGGCAGACCTTTACAACTTCTCATGGTGTGTAGTTTACTAACTGCACAGCATGTGAAGTTCCTGAAGGAGCCTTTTCCGTGAAGCGCACGCCTACCCCTGCCGCCCAACCGAACCAGTGGCCGATGGTGGTCGCCGCCGGGCTGATCCTGTTCATGATCAACATCGACGTGTTCACCGTCGCCACGGTCATCCCCGCCATCACCGCGGACTTCCAGGTCTCGCCCGCCGCCGCCCAATGGGCCGTCCTCGGCTTCACCCTCCCCGCGATCGCCCTGGTCATCCCCGCTGGCACCTGGCTCACGACAGTGGGGCGCCGCCCGGCCCTGCTCCTCTCGGTCGGCGGGTTCGCCGCGCTCGGCGCGGGCGTGGCGCTCGCGCCCGACATCGGCTGGCTCATCGCCGCCCGCTTCCTGCAGGGCGGCTTCGCGGCGATCACGTTCGTGCTGCTCCCGCTCATCGCCGCCGAGTCCGTCGCGCCGGCACTGCGCGGCCGCGCCATGGGCCTGGTCTTCGCGATCGGGCCGGCCGGCGGCGTCGCCGGGCCGGTCCTCGCCGGGCTCCTCGCGGACCAGTTCGGCTGGCGCGCCGCGTTCCTGCTCAACCTCCCGGTCGCCGCCGCGATCCTCGCCATCGCCGCGCGCCGGCCCCGCACCGCGCCGCTGCGCGCCCCCGACCGGAGCGCGCTCGTCCAGGTCGCCTACCTGCTCGTCGCGGCCGCCGCGGCGCTCACGTCCCTGACGCTCGCCGTCGAGATCGACCCGGTCTGGCTGTCGCTCTTGATCATCACCGTGCCCGCCGTCATCGCGTGGCTCCGCACCGGCTCGGGCCGCGACGTGCGCCTGCTGTTCGGAGCCGCCCGCGCCCCGCTCCTGTCGCTCGCCGCGCAGTCGTCCGTGCAGCTCGTCCTGCTGCTCATGATCCCGTTCTTCCTCACCCGGGAACTGCACGCCGACCAGACCCAGGTGGGCCTGCCCGGGATGCTCCTGGCGGCCACCATGGCCGCGACGAGCCTCGCCGCCGGATGGCTCACCGACGCGTGGGGCGCCCGCCCCACCGCGGCCCTCGGCATGGCCGTGACCACCGGCGGCGCCGCCGCGTTCGCGTTCCTCGATCCGGCATGGACACTCGGAGACGTCCTGTGGCGCATCGCGATCGTCGGCATCGGCGTCGGCCTCTACGCCGGCGCGCAGACCGCGATGACCCTCGCGGCCACCCCGCCGCACCTCGTCTCGACCGCCTCGGGGACGCTCAGCCTGGTCCGCCAGAGCGCCCTCGCCGTCGCCCCGTCCCTCGCGACGCTCGCGTGGGGCCTGGCCGGGTACACGCTCGCCGGGATGCGCGGCGTCCTCGCGGGCGCCGCCGCGATCGGGCTCCTCGGGTTCCTGGCCCTGGCCGCGAGCGGAGGCCGCGCGCCCGCCTCGCAGCGCCCCCGCGTGCGCGACCGCGCGACATCGTGAACGAACCCACCGCATCGAGCATGTTCAAT
The DNA here is from genome assembly GCF_027622945.1 of Glycomyces lechevalierae. Taxonomy (GTDB): domain Bacteria; phylum Actinomycetota; class Actinomycetes; order Mycobacteriales; family Micromonosporaceae; genus Glycomyces; species Glycomyces rutgersensis. Next base: position 302,123 of record NZ_JAPZVQ010000005.1, read on the forward strand.
CCGGCGGCTTTCCGGTAATAATGGCTCAGACCACGCCCGCCTGCGCCACTTAGACCCGCGCGACCCGGATTCGGAGGCCTCACGATGACAGTGCTCCTGGTGCCCTACCACCTCGACGAACGGCTACCCGAAGACGAGTTCCCGGTCACCGCGGACCGCGTCGTCGCCAAACCCCTCGAGGGCGAGACGTTCTGGGCCCGCGTCGCCGGACTCTACGACCTCGTGGGCGACGCGGTCGCCACCGCGAAGCGCCCCACCGTCGTCACCGCCGACTGCACCGTGGCACTCGGCGTCGTCACCGGCCTGCAGCGCCTCGGCATCGAGCCGTCGATCATGTGGTTCGACGCCCACGGCGACCTCCACACCGCCGAGAGCAGCGCCTCCGGCTACCCGGGCGGCATGGTGCTGCGCACCCTCCTCGGCGACGGCGACCCCGCCGTCACCGCGGCCACCGGCCTCACCCCGGTCCCGCCGGAGCGGGTGACCCTCGTCGACGCCCGCGACCTCGACGCGCCCGAGTCCGCGTACCTCGCGGAGAGCGTCCTCAAGCACGTGCCCGTCGAAGCCGCCACGGCCCCAGAGGGACCGGTGTACCTGCACATCGACCTCGACGTGATCGACGCCGGAGCCCTTCCGGGCCTTCGCTTCCCGGTGTCGCCGGGCCCGACGCCGGACGAGGTGCGCAACGCCGCCCTCCGGATCCTCGAGACCGGCCGGGTCGTCGCGATGACCATCGCCTGCACCTGGCACCCGAAGGAGGGCGCCGCCCCGATCGCGGAGGGCCTCATCGCCGAACTGGTCGCCGCCGCGAAGGACTCTAGGCGAGAGCCCTAACAGGGGCGGATCTTTCATAACCTGGTTCCATGCGCTTCCCCCTCCCAGAATCCCTCGCGAGGCTGAACGGCGTCGCCGACTGGCTCCAATCCCGCTGGCGACGCATGACCGGCTATCCCGCCAGCCGTCGACGCCGAGCGTTGGGGACCCCGCCCCGCGCTCCTTGGCAGCCGCGACCGATTCGAACCTCGCTGCTGTACATCGCATTCGCTTCGATCCTTCTCGGCGGGTGGTGGTACTACTCGTTGCAGGCAAACCAGATCGACGCGGCGCGCATCCCGGGCGACCCCCGGGCCGAACTCGAGATCACCAAGATGCGGCTCGATACGATCCGCAACACCCTCACGGTCGCAGCCGGACTCGGCGGCGCTGCGGCACTGATCCTGAGCTTCCGGCGACAGCAGCACGAGGAGTACCACTCCACGCAGCAGCGCATCACCGAGCTGCGCATCCAGGCGGTCGCTCAGCTCGGATCGGAGAATGCCACGGTCCGCATCGGCGGCCTTCACAACCTTGAGCGACTGGGCGAGCAGCACGACGAACTCCGGCAGATCGTGCTCGACGAGATCTGCTCGTACCTTCGCTTGCCCTACACGCCGTCGAAACGCGGGGTGCGAGAGGAGGACAGCGCAGCCCAAAGCCTCGCTGTGTCCGAACTACGGGCGAATCGCGCGGAGCGCGAGGTAAGGCTCATCGCGCAGGAGATCCTTCTCCGCCACTTGAACGCTGCTGCCGCGCCCCGAAGGTACTGGTCGCACTCGCGCCTCAACCTCAGGAACGCCTTCCTTGACGGCATGGACTTCAGGGGTTGCCGCCTACACTCAGCGGACTTTTCCAGCGCAACATTCTCCGGTCTCACTTCGTTCTCGGGGACCCGATTCGAAGGGTCGGCGACCTTCGACCGCGCGGCCTTCGAGGGCGTCGTCAACTTCATCCGGGCAGACTTCGGTGAGGGCGTGAGCTTCGCGACCGCAACCTTCGGAGTGTTCGCGAACTTCGAGCACGCCTCCTTCAATCTGAAGGCGTACTTCATCAGCACAGCCTTCAAGGGTGCTGCGAGTTTCAGGGAGGCGAGGTTCATCGACGGCTCCGCATTCCTTCACGCGCGGTTCGAAGCGTTCGCCGAATTCGACGGCGCCGACTTCGACGACCATGCTAGTTTCACCGGTTCAACCTTCGGCGCGAACTCCTCCTTCTCAGCTGCTCGCTTCCGGGGTTTCGCCGATTTCGAGCTCGCCCGTTTCGAAGGGCCGGCCTTCTTCTCGAATGTGGTGTTCGGCGAACGGGCCGGGTTCACAGGGGCCACCTTCCGGGTCTGGAGCGAGCCAGGGGAGCTGCTGGACGGCTGGACGATGGTGCCGACTCTCGATGACGCCCACCGCTGGCAGCTCGTCCCGGACGACGCCGTACCGCAAGGGCCGTCCCTCGGCCCGGTCGGGCGCGGCGACGAGGCCGAGGACGAGAAAGCGAGTTCCACTGGAGGACTTGGAGACCGGTCGTCCCCCACCTGAGTCGACCGGCCTTTCAGATGCCCGCGATCCTCCCGGGGCAGGTTGACGGATCGCGGAGCGGTTCAGGGGCCGACTCCCTAAGGCGCGCTACCGCTTCGAGTCGGCGATCATCGCCCGAGCGCGCCCCAGGATCCCGCCGCACGACGGGTCGTTGTTCCACGCGCCGTTCCATGTCAAGGTCGCGTCGGGCCCGCCCGGTTCCTCGGCCTCGGATCGAGGTCTATGACGATGACGACTGGCGTTACCGTTTGGCGTAAGAGCACCCGCAGCGGCGGCGGGAACAACACCGACTGCGTCGAGGTCGCCTTCTGCTCCGACGCTGACGGCTTCCACCTCCGGGACTCGAAGCTCGACGCCGCGTCCCCGGTGTTCGACTTGTCCCCCAAGGACTTCAGTGCGCTGATCAGCGCGGCAGGCTGACAACACCCGCAGACAAGGCCAAGGGGCGCCGTCCGTGTGGACGGCGCCCCTTGGCCTTGTCTTGTGTTACATGGCTCCGGTGAGATACATGGTGGTGCCGATGACGGTCATGAGCAGCGCCGAGCCGGGGTGCATCCAGATGGAGGCGCGGATGTCGTGCTTGCCCCAGACGAACCAGACGCCCGGGAGCAGGAAGATGATCTTCGACGGGACCGTCCAGATCGCCCAGAAGTGGTAGATCGAGAACAGGGTCGTGTTGAACAGCGGGGCCCAGCGGCCGAGCTGCGGCAGGCGCGGCAGCAGGAAGCCGCGGAAGTAGTACTCCTCGATGAGGGGGAGCAGGAAACCGGTGAAGGCGCCGAAGACGAGCATCGTGGTGAGGATGGTTTCGTTGCTGTACGCGTCCAGGTAGGCGGTGCCCGAGCTGCCGGAGCCCTCGAACGTCACCCAGGTGAAGAAGGTGTCGTACGTCCAAGCGTCAAGCGGCGCAAGGGAGAGCGACACGATCGCCATGTACAGCAGGAAGCCGATGCCGATCAGCGTGATCTTGCCCCGCGAGAACGGCTTGTCGCGATAGCGGACCACGCCGCCGCGCATCGTGTATTTGCCGGTGGCCTGCTTGCCGAGCCAGAACAGGCCGAACCAGAGCGGGAAGAGCACGATCATGAGGGCGATCGCCCAAGCGGCGAAGATCGGCGCGCCGACGGCGTGGCTGATCGGGGCGCCGATCCAGGCGTAGGCGGCGACGATGAGCGCGCCGGGGACGAGGTGGAGGGCGATGGACAGCGGGATCGAGTGGCGGTCGGCGAGGAGTTTGGCGGCGAGTCGGTTGGTGGGGCGGGCCTTCGGGGCCGCGAACTGCGTTTCGTTCATGTCCGAAAGCATCGTCGGCCGCGCTGTCGCAGACCTGTCGCCGGACTGACACCCCGCCTGACACGGGAAAGGGGCC
>NZ_JAPZVQ010000006.1:0-49486 GCF_027622945.1 Glycomyces lechevalierae
CATCGGGTTGCGGCCCTTTTTGTGTTGCTCTTAGACGTACGGGCCGTCGAGGTGTTCGCCGGCGTGTTGGCGGTACCAGAGGCCGCGGTAGCAGCGCCACGGTTGCGGGCGGAGCTGGGTCGGGGCGAAGATCTGCTCGAGGAGGCGCCGGGCTTCGAGGAAGAAGTCGAGGCGTTCGTCGGGCGCGGCCACGTGCTGCGAGTCGTCCACAGGCGTCTCGGCCGGGAGGATCGTGAGCGAGGGCCACATGGTGGTCTGCTCGGCGAGCGGCAGGAGCCAGGCGCGCATCTCGTCGAGCGGTTCGCTGCCGACGGTGTACGTGAAGGAGGTCCGGTGGCCGGCTTCGCGGGCCGCGGCCAGGATCTCCGAGAGGCGTTCCGACTGGCGGCTCGTGGGCGGGACCAGGGGGTCCGCGGCCGCGGCGTCCTCAGGGACGGTCGGTTCGGCTTCCGTTGCGGGACTGTCGTCCTGGAAGGTCTCGGTGGTCAGGAAGAGCAGGATCGGACCGACTTTCGCTGCCAGTTCCGCGAAGGCGGACTGGCTGTGGAGGGCCGGGGTGAGGACGCCGAGCGTCGTCGTCTCCGGGAGGCCTTCGGCGGTCATCGCTTCGCGGACCGCGACGAGGTGCTCGACCACGAGGGCTTCGTCGTGGACGCCGCCGGCGGAGAGCGTGACCTCGTCGAAGAGGTGCGGCTCGCCGTCGTCGGCCAGATCGGAGGCCAAGGCCTGCAACAGGTCGCGGTAGCACTTCACCAGTTCGGGCGATTCGGTGCCGGTCTGCAGGAGCAGGGTCGCGGCGGTGCCGTCGGCGCGCAGGTAGCCGCGGACCTCTTCGCCGGGTTCGGCTTCGATGATCTCGGCGACCGGGGTGCCGTCGACGCACAGTTCGCTCAGGCCGTGCTGCGGCGATGAGGGGTCGACGTGGGCGCGGAGGCTGAACGGCGAAGTCGCGCGGTCAGCCGGCAGGACCAGCATGAACTCTTCGTCTTCGGAGTTCAGGCGCAGTCGCATGCCCTCGGAGTTGTTGCCGCGCAACCCGTACAGGTTCAACGCGATGAGCAGGAGTTCGCTCCACTCGAGGTCGTGCCGGACCGCGAGGCGCCGCCAGCGGTGCACCGTCGACGAGATCGGCCCGGCTGAGTCAGCAGGCTGTGTCGGCTCTTCCATGACCAGTTCCGATCTTTCCTCTCGTCCCCACCGCAGTCACTCCACGGTACAAGAGACTTGGCCGTACAGGTGGACGCGGTCCACCTCTATGCTAAGGGCGTCGGGAGACAAAAGCACCTGTCGTGAGCACCGGCACGCGGTTCGAGTCCCGTGGAGGCCCGAGTGGTCCGCCGCCGCCCCGGCTGCCGTGCCGTAGGAAGTGCCCCCGGAGCGATCTGGAGTCGGGAATGAGCGAAGCCGTCGGACCGTCCAGGATCCCGTCTCCGCGTGCGCGCGGCCGAGTCCTGCAGGCGGTGAACAAGACCTGGCCCGGGCTCATCTCCGGCGCCGTGGAGGGCCGCGCGAGGGAACTGATCGATGATGGTCAGTACCTCGAGGCCGCTGAGGTGCTGGAGCAGGGGATCGCGAAGTACGGTGCCGGTTCGGTCTCGCAGTTGCTGCTGGCGTGGTGCCTGCACATGGGCGAGCGCCAGGAGGCCGCGCTCGAGTGGGCGGACCGGGCGGTCGCCGAAGAGCCGGAGAACGAGGACGCGCACTGGCTGCAGGCGAGCGTCCTGTACGAGCTGGGGCGGGTCGACGAGGCGTCGGTGTCGCTGTGGCGGGCGGTGGAGCTGGCGCCGGACAACGGCCGGTACTACATGCAGTTGGCCTGGTACCACCATGTGGATCAGGAGTTCGCGAAGACCCGGGAGCTGGTGGAGCGGGCGCTCGAGCGTTCGCCCGAGGACGCGTGGGTGCAGCACACGGCGGGGCGGATCTTCGACTATCACTTGCGGCACAAGCGGGCCCAGGCCCATCTCCGGCGGGCGATCGAGCTCGATCCGAACCTCGTCGACGCCTGGTACGACCTCGCGGAGAACCTGCAGGTGCGCGGGCGGTTGAGCTCGGGGGTGCGGGTCGCATGGAAAGTGGTGAACGACGCGGTCGACACCAAGGCGGGCGACGCCGCGGTGGTCGAGGCGTGGGGCCTGTACGAGGCGACGTTGCGGCGGTGGTCGTGGCGCTGGTACGAGTGGGCGCTGCGGGCGGTGTTGCTGCTCAACGTGATCGACTGGATCTTCCCGACGCCGTTCGCGGTCGCGGTGGGGCTGTCCGGTGCGCTGGCGGCGGTGTTCGCGGCGGGGTTGGCGGTGTCGGTCTGCACGCTGCTGCCCGCGTGCCGGGCGGACCTGGTGGGGCAGGGCCGGCGCGGGCATTTCGCGGGGGCGGCGGCGCGGATGCTGCTGGCGTCGGGCGGGATCGTCCTGGTGCTGTTCGGGGAGCCGACCGCGTTGCAGCACTTGGGGATCCTCGCGGTGATCATCGTCGCGTACGTGGAGTGGTACTGGCGGGCCGCGCAGATCTCGGGGCGGCGGATGTTCGGCGCCGATCCGGACGTCTGACGGGCGCTCGCGGCTTTTCTACTAGCCGACCGGCAAGGTAGGCTTCGGGGCGTTGCAAGCGCGCGGACCTGCGGTTCGGCGCGCGTCGATCCCCCGGGTGGGCCGCGGTGCGGCCCGCCGGCTGCGCAGAAGGAGGCCCCGTGGTCGATCAGGGTGTGGTGTGTTCGGTCGATCCGCATGTGAGCGGCATCGGACGCGAAGTGCTCGCGAACGGCGGCAACGCCGTCGACGCCGCGATCGCGGCGGGCGCGGCCCTGACCGTGGTCGCGCCGCACCTGTGCGGGCTCGGCGGCGACCTGTTCGCGCTGGTCCACGTTCCGGGCGAGGCGGAGCCCGCGTATCTGAACGCGTCCGGGCGGGCCGGTTCCGGCGCGGACCCGGAGGGGCTGCGGGCCGAGGGGCACCAGGCGATGCCGTTCCGCAACGACGTGCGGTCGACGACCGTGCCCGGTTGCGTGGACGGCTGGTTCGCGCTGCACGAGCGGTACGGGACGCGGCCGATGGACGAGCTGCTGGCGCCGGCGATCGCGCTCGCGTCGGGCGGCTGGCCCGCGACCGCGATGCTCGCGAAGGCGGGCAACACCGTTGCGGGCGTTGCGGGTGCGGAGGACCTGGTGGGCCTGGAGGCGGGGTCGACCGTGCGGCGCGAGCGGACCGCCGGCGCGCTGCGCGCGGCCGCCGAGGGCGGCCGGGACGGCTTCTACCTGGGCGACTTCGGGCAGGGGCTCGTCGAACTGGGCAAGGGCCTCTTCAGCGAGGCGGATCTGGCTGCGTCCCAAGCGGATTGGGAGGCGCCGTTGAGCGTCGAGGCGTTCGGGCACCGGGTGTGGTCGGCGGCGCCGAACTCGCAGGGGTACCTGCTGCTGCTCGCGCTCTCGATCGCGGACCGGCTGGAGCTGCCGGTGGACGCGGGCAACCCGCTGTGGGCGCATTACCTGGTGGAGGCGTCGCGGCAGGCCGGGTACGACCGGCCGGAGCGGCTGTTCGAGGGCGCGGACGTCGCGGATCTGCTGGCGGCGGCCGGGGAGCGGGCGGCGCGGATCAGCGCGGACCGGAAGGCCGAGGTGCCGGTGCGGCAGTCGGCCGGCGGGACGACGTACATGGCGGTGCTCGACGGGAACGGGATGGGCGTCTCGTACATCCAGTCGAACGCGGCGGGGTTCGGGACGTGGCTGTTCGAGCCGCGGACGGGGATCGGCCTGCAGAACCGGGGGACCGGGTTCAGCCTGGAGCCGGGGCATCCGGCCGAGTTCGGGCCGGGGAAGCGGCCGCCGCACACGCTGGTGCCGGCGCTGGTGACGCGGGCTGACGGGTCGTTGCGGCTGGTGGCCGGGTCGATGGGCGGCGATTCGCAGCCGCAGATCGTGGCGCAGTTGATCGCGCGGGTGCTGCACGGCGGCGAGTCGGTCGGGGCTGCGGTTGGGGCGCCGCGGTGGCGGCTGCACCCGGGCGAGACCGGGTTCGGGACCTGGGACGGTGTGCATGAGATCGACGTCGAGCTGGAGGGCGGCAGCCCGGAGGCTTGGGCGGGCGGTCTGCGGGAGCGCGGGTTCGCGGTGGCTGACGCGGAGGCCGGGAGCGGGTTCGGGCACGCGCACCTGATCGAGATCGACGAGGACGGGCACGCGGAGGGCGCGGCGGATCCGCGGGCGGAGACGGGGACGGTGGCGGTCGCGCCGAACTAGCGTGGCCGGGCATTGATCGGTCCCCGAGGTCGGAGGTTTCGCGTCACCGTCGGCATCGACGATGGTGCGAGGACGGAACGGCGGGCGAGCGTCGCGCGGTCACGGCGGTCCGACGGCCGGATCACCGGGTCGGGCCGCTCGGTTTCACCGGAGCCTTCTGCCGGACATATCCGAACACGCCGCCGATGACTGCGAGCACCGAGATCGCGACGAACCAGTAGGCGCCGTCCGATATGGCGATCAGCACGAGCAGGAGCATGGCGACGGCAGCCGCAATGCAGGCGAGCCGCGATCGTCTGTCCTGTCCGGACTCGAGCTTCCTTTTGGCCTGCACGTATCGCGGGTCGGCGGGGCTGGTGTCAGCGGGGAGATCTCCCGAACGCAGGATTCGCCGGTGGTGGCGAGCCCTCGACCCGCCGTGCCGGGGGAGATCGCGGTCGCGCTGCACTTCGGCCGCCCGCTCCTGGGGAGTCAGGGTCTGCAGCCAGCGATTCCGGTCCCGGGTGTAGTGGCGGTAGCCGTAGTACGCGAGGTCGTCCCGTTCCTGCCGCCGTGCTCGCTCGCGCTCGATCTCGGCGCGGCTCGCCACCGGGTTCGGCTGCCGGGACGGCCCGTTGATCCACCCGTCCGCATCGGCGGACATGTGGATCTCGATCCTGTCCGCGTTGTATTGGGGGCCGTGGACCTGCTGTCCTTGCTGCTGGAAGTACGTCTGCGGCCGCTCGAGGTGCGATCGGCGGTCGCGATCGTCCGGCTCAGCCATTGAGGAACACCCCGATCGAGGCGGCGAGGCTGCTCACGATCGCCGCGACCGTCTCGCCCTGCCCTAGGAGTCCGGCCATGCGGCCTTGGGCGGCACCGGCGTCACCGGACTCCAATTCGCCGCGGGCCGCGGTGAGCTCGGTCGCCACGTGTTCGCGGGCGGCGGCGGGGATCGCCGCCTCCTGAAGGGCGGACAGGGCCCGGTCGAACGCGACGGCGTCGGTCCGGGCATCGATGGGGCTGCGGTGCCCGTGGGTGACGTTGATCGAGTCCGCCATGTACTGGTCGCCGTGCACGGTCTGGTTGTGCTGGTTGAATGTCGCCATTTCCCCATGATGCACCGATTCGGCTCGCGGCGCGTGCCGCTGCGCCTTCGGTCTTCCTTGCGGCGGTCGGCCGTGTCGGACCCTGGCGGTACGGTCGGGGTGTGCGCTCGTCATTGAGAGAGGACCGGATCTGTGCCTGAGTCGTTGCGGCTTGCCGATGCCCGTCGGATTGCGATCGCCGCGCAGTTGCGGCCCAAGGCGACCCGGTTCAAGACCGTGCTCGAACGCCTCGGGTGCATCCAGCTCGACACGATCTCGGCCGTGCGCCGGGCCCATGAGTTGACGCTGCTCGCACGGGACCTCGACGTCGATGAGGCGGTGCGGAGTCTCGAGCGGCGCAAGCATCCTGTCGCGTTCGAGTACTGGGCGCATGCGATGTCGCTGCTGCCCGTCTCCGCCTGGCCGTACCTCGCCCGCCGGCGCCGGAACTGGCGCGAGCGGTACCAGGACGACTCGCTCGCGGCCGCCGAGGCCGAGGTGCTGGCGCTGCTCGCCGACCGCGGGGCGATCACCGTGTCGGACTTCCCTTCCGGTGCGATGCACCGCGACCGGAGCACCGGGAACATCGGCGACAGTTGGAACTTCCGCACCGACCACAAGCACGCCGTCGAGCGGCTGCTCTGGTTCGGCGAGGTCGCGTGCACGCACCGGATCGGGTTCAAGCGCGTCTACCAGCTCGCCGAGCGCGCCATCCCCGCCGAGCACCGGTGGGACGCCGACGACGACGCATGCCTGCGCTACATGGTGTCAACGGCCCTGCGGAACCTCGGCGTGGGCACGAGCAAGGACATCGCCGACTACTTCCGCCTCAAGATCGCCGACACCGAGCGCGTGCTCCGCGACCTCGAGGTCGAGCAGATCGCCGTCGAAGGCTGGAAGGGCCGCGCCTGGATCGACCCGCAGGTGCGCCGCACCCGCCTCACGGGCGCTGAGCGGGCGGTCGCGGTGTCGATGTTCGACCAGCTGGTGTGGCTGCGCGAGCGCATGGAGCGCCTGTGGGGCCACGGCTGGAAGATCGAGATCTACGTGCCCGAGCCGCAGCGGACCTTCGGCTACTACTGCCTGCCGATCTTCGTCGGGGACGACCTGCCGGGGCGGGTCGCGCTGCGCCGCGGCAACGGCGATCTCGTGGTGGAGGCGGTGCAGTGGGACGACGCGCGCGCCGACCGCGAGCACCTGCACGCCGCCGTCGACCGGGCCGCGCAATGGGTGAACGCCGAGGTCCGGTGGAAGGCCGAAGTGCATCCGATGCCCCTCTGAGGGACCGGCGCGTCGCCCGCTCCTGACCTGCGGTTTCGGGTCTGCTCCGGCCGGGTCGGGCCTATCGTGGAGGTATGCAGCCCATTCGCGATCGGGCCGCGCTGGCCGCCTTCGCAGGCGCGACCCTTCTCGCCGGGTGCAATGCCGTCGGCATCAGGTTCAGCAACCGCGAGCTCGACCCGCTCTGGGGCGCCGCCGTGCGGTTCGGTGCCGCCGCGCTCCTGCTCTTCGCCGTCCTCGCCGTCATGCGGCTGCGCCTGCCCCGCGGGAAGGCGCTGGCCGGGGCGGTCGTGTTCGGGGTGCTGAACTTCGGGGTGCCGTTCTCGCTCGCGTACTACGCGCTCGTCTACCTCCACGCCGGCCTCGGCCAGACCCTGCTGGCGCTCGTGCCGTTGGCGACGCTGCTGCTCGCGGTCGCCCAGGGCCAGGAGCATTTCCACACCGCCGCGCTGCTGGGGACGCTCATCGCCGTGGCGGGGGTGGCCGTGGTGTCGCAGGCGCCGCTGCGGGCGGACGTGCCGCTGCCGGTCCTGTTGGCGGCGTTGGGGGCGGTGCTGTCGTTCGCGGAGGCGGCGGTGCTGGTGAAGCGGCTGCCGGAGGTGCATCCGGTGACGATGAACGCGGTGGGGATGGGGGCCGCGGCGGTGCTGCTGTTCGCGGGTTCGTTCGCGGCGGGGGACCGGTGGGTGCTGCCGGAGCTCGCGGACACGTGGTGGGCGCTGGCGTACCTGGTGGTGGCGGGTTCGGTGCTGACGTTCGTGCTGTACCTGATGGTGATCCAGCGGTGGGGCGGGCCGCGGGCGGCGTACCTGTTCGTGGTGGTCCCGGTGGTGGCGATCGTGGTGTCGGCGTGGCTGGACGACGAGCCGCTGACGGTGTCGCTGCTGGTGGGGACCCCGCTGATCCTCGTCGGCGTGTACGTGGGCGCGCTGCGCGGGCGGAGGGCCCGGGCGTGAGACGCGAGGAGGGGGCCTCCCTTCCGGAAGGCCCCCAGGGTGCAGCGTCCGTCTAGCTGGTGACGAGGGTCAGGCCCCAGGCGCTGAGGGCCGGGCCGATGGGCTGGAAGTAGGTCGTGCCGCCGGAGGAGCAGTTGCCCGAGCCGCCGGAGGTCATGCCCTGCGCGCTGTTGCCGGAGATGAACGAGCCGCCGGAGTCGCCGGGCTCGGCGCAGACGTTGGTGCGGGTCATGCCGTAGACCGAGCCTTCGGCGTAGTTGACGGTCTGGTTGAACGCCTGGATGCTCCCGCAGTGCCAGCCGGTGGTCGAACCGGAGCGGCAGACGGAGGAGCCGACGGCGGCCTGCGACGCGTTGGCGACGTCGCGGGTGCCGGAGTACATGTTCACGTCGTCGTACAGCGGCTCGGAGGAGCCGACGGCGACCCAGGCGCGGTCGGAGGACGGGAACACCGAGTTGCGGAAGGTGCCGGGGGCCGCTTCGCCGCTGGTGACCTGGTCGCCCGTGGAGCCGCAGTGGCCGGCGGTGACGAAGCCGGGGGTGGAGCCCTGGCGGACCGCGAAGCCCACCGAGCAGCGCCACGAGTTCTCGACGATGTAGGAGTCGCCGCCGCGCACGAAGTACGTCTGGGGCGCTTCGGTTTCGGCGACGGTGACGAGCGACGGGTCGATGCCTGCGGCCTCGATCACGTCGGCGGCGGTCGCGGCGTCGGCCGCTTCGACGACGAGCGTGTTGGACACGACGTCGACGTAGTTGCCGTAGTAGCCGTCGACGGCGATCGGGGAGACCGCGGCGGCGGCGTCCTCGAGGGTGGCGAGGTCGTGCTCGACGAGCACGGGGGTGGCGCCTTCGGCGCGCAGCCGGTTGGTCTCGGCGGCGTCGGTGGTGGCGACGAAGATCTCGTCGGCGTCGTCCGAGACCCACAGGCCCGCATAGGAGGCGTCGAGGTCGGCGGGGACCTCGTCGAGGAGGTCGGCGGCGACGTCTTCGACGGCGAGGCGGTCGTACGCCTCGGACTCGGTGAGCCCGAAGGTGTCCTGGAGCTCGCTGATGAGGCCCTGGGAGACGTTGCCGGTGAGTTCGGCGCGGGCCTCTTCGGCCTTGGCGTCGAGGATCTCGGCCGAGGCGGGTGCGGCCCCGGCGGCTAGGGAGAGAGCGGTGGCGATGGCACCGGCAGCGGTGACTGCAAGCGCGCGTTGGCGATTCATGTGATGCATGCCTTTCGGGTGAGGGCATCGGCGGCCGACGGGGAAGGCGGCCGCCATGGCAGGCCGGCGGCGCCCGCTGGTTGCGGACGGCGCCGAGGTGATGGTGATCCATGCCATGCAAGGAGATTAGAGCCAAATCGGAAAAAGTGAAAGATGCGAGTAATTCAGTGAATATCAACCTAAGTGGTGCGTTGTTTCAGGAATGTCAATTAGCCTGTGAATTCCCAGAATTACGGGCAAAAAGGGGCGCATCCGCAAAGCGGATGCGCCCCTTGGGGTTTCGCTGCTACTTGAAGGCGGCCGCGAACTCGTCCGCCCACTCGGCGAAGCGCCGCGCCGGGCGCCCGGTCACGCGCTCGACGGTGTCGGCGACCGTGCGCCCTTCGACGGGCGTGTTGCCCAGGGCCTCGATGAGGAACGCGATCACGTGCTCGTTCATGCCCTCCCCGGCCCACTTCTCGCGCGCCTCGTCGGTGGTGAGCTCGACGAACTCGATGTCGCGGCCGACCGCGGCGCTGAGGATCGCGACCTTCTCCTTGATCGGGACGGCCTCGGGTCCGGTGATGACCAGCGTCTCGTTGTCGTACCCGCCTTCGAGCAGGACCTTCGCGGCCACCGCGCCGATGTCGGCGGGGTGGACCATCGCGCTGACCCGGTCCCCGAAGGGCTCGCGGATGACCCCGTCCGCCTTGATCGGCGCGGCCCACCACATGAGCGTGTTCGACATGAACTCGACGGGGTGGAGCCAGGTCGACTCGATCGCGCTGGCCGCGAGGGCCTGCTCGAGCGGGCCGGCCGCGATGCCGCCGAGGACGGTGGCGCGGCGGACGCCGGCGGCTTCGGCGAGGGCGACGAGCCCGGCCGGGTCGGGCAGCGGGGCGTTCTGGTCGCCCGCGAAGTTGATGAAGTGGACGGCGTCGACGTCCTTGAAGGCGTCGGCGAGGGTGTCGTGCGAGGCGAGGTCGCCGACGGCGATCTCGACGCCTTCGGGAAGGGCCGCTTCGGCGTTGCGGGTGAGCGCCCGGATCTGGACGTCCGCGTCGAGGGCGGTGAGCTGCTCGATGACGTTGCTGCCGACGGTGCCGGTGGCGCCGGTGACGAGGATGCGCATGGGGTTCTCCTTCTTCGAAACTCCGGAACGGAATGTCATGTTCCAAGTTTAGCAGAGCGGAACGGTCTGTTCCAGTAGGGTGTGGTGTTTTTCTGGATCCCCAGGTCAGGCCCGCTGTTCGATGCTCTTCCAGGTCCGCGGCCACCGTCCGGCGCGGTCGACGAGCGCCATGAGTGCGGGCAGGAGCATGACCCGCACGACCACCGCGTCCAGGAGGACGCCGAGGGCGAGGGCGAGGCCGAGCTGCTTCATCTCGATGCGGTCGATGAAGACGAAGGCGACGAAGACCGACATCATGATCACGGCGGCGCTGGTGACGACGCTGGCGGAGGAGCGGATGCCCTGGCGGATCGCTTCGCGGGGGGCGGCGCCGCCGAGTGCGGCCTCTCGGATGCGGCTCATGACGAACACCTGGTAGTCGAGCGACAGTCCGAAGAGGATCGCGAAGACCATGAGGGGCGTGCGGGAGCCGACGAATCCGGGCGAGTCGAAGTGGAGGAGTCCTTCGGCCCAGGTGTGCTGGAAGACGAGGGCGAGCGCGCCCCATGCGGCGAGGGTCGACAGGAGGTTGAGGACCATGCTCAGGAGCGCGAACACCAGTGACCTGAACGCGATGAGCATCATGACGACGGTGGCGAGGAGTACGAACCCGACGACGAGGAACAGGCGCTGGGACTGGTGGTCGGCGTAGTCCTTCGCGTAGGCGGGTTCGCCGGAGACGGCGTATGCGACGCCGGGGACCTGCCCGACGGTGTCGGGGACGAGGTCGTCGCGGAGCAGCGCGAGGGACTCGGCGGCGCGGGGGTCGCTGGTGGCGTAGGGGATCGGCAGTTCGAGCCGGATCGCGGTGCCGTCGTCCGAGACGGCGACGCGGGGTGCGTCGGTGGCGGCGAACAGGGCGTCGCCGCGGGTGCGCTCCTCGAGTTCGGCGGCGGCCGCGGCGAGCGCGGCGGCGTCGTCGGCCTGCGCCACCACGGAGTGGGAGAGGCCTTCGGCGGGGAACTCGGCGACGAGGTCGTCGTAGGCCGCGATGGTGCCGAGCGATTTGGGGAAGGTCTCCTTGCCTTCGACGCTGGTGGTCATGGTGAGCGCGGGGAGGGCGAGGCCGCCGATGACGGCGAGGCCGATGACGGCGGTGGCGACGGGGTGGCGCAGGGACGGGCGCAGGAGCGCCGGCCAGAACCGGCCCTCGCCCGGCGTCGCGGCAGTCGTCTTGCGCCGCAGGAGTCTCCCGCCGTCGATGCGGCGGCCGATCTTGGCGAGCATCGCGGGGAGCACGGTGAGGGAGCTGATCATCGCGATGGCGACGACGATGATGCAGGCGGTGGCGATGGAGGAGAAGATGACGTCGTCGACGAGGTAGAGGCCGGCGAGGGAGACGATGACGGCGATCCCGGAGGTCACGATGGTGCGTCCGGCGGTCGCGGCGGCGTGCTCGATGGCGGCGGCCGGGTCGAGGCCGCCGGTGCGGCGGCGTTCCTCGCGGACGCGTTTGAGGTAGAAGAGCGAGTAGTCGACGCCGACGGCCATGCCGATCATGGCGAGGACGCTGGTGACCGCGCCGCCCGCGTCCGGGAAGAAGTGGGAGGCCAGGGCGTACGCGCCGAGAGCGGCGATGATCGAGGTGATCGCGAGGGCGAGCGGGACGCCCGCGAGGAGGAGCGAGCCGAACACGATGAAGAGGATGGCGAGCGTGATCGGCAGGGTGAACCGCTCGACCTGGCCGAGCTGGGTGCCGAGCTGGTCGTCGAGCTCCGACGAGATCGATTTGCTCCCGGTCTCGGCGATGTCGAGGCCGGGGTGCGCTTCCTGAACGGCCGCAGTGGTTTCGAGGAGCGGGTCGATGTGGTCCCCGGCTTCGTGCGCGGGCATGGACATGGTGACGGCGAGCAGGACGGCGTCGCCGCTCGCGGCGGTGACCGGCGCGGCGACGTCGGCGACCTCGTCGAGGGCGTTCATCCGCGCGGTGACGTCTGCGGCGGCCGCGGCGGCGGCCTCGGGGTCGAGGTCGCCGGTGGGGGAGGTGATGAGGATCCGCTCGACGGCGGGCGCGGTGAGGCCGTGCTCGAGGGCGATGGTCTCGGCGTCGCCGGCCTCGCCGATCCAGAAGTCGGAGAAGGCGACCTGGTGGGTGCCGGCGGCGGTGCCCGCGCCGAAGCAGACGGCGACGAACACCGCCCAGGCGAGCATGGCCTTCCACGGGTTGGCGGCCGACCAGGCGGCGACGCGGACGGTGGGCGGCCGCTTGGCGGCCGTGGGAGGGGGTGCGGTCTGCGTGTGCATGGGTGCCGATCTCTCTGCGCTGGTCTCCGGGCAGGGCGGACCGTCATGCGGGCCTTCGGAAGGCGGCGCATGCGGCGGGAATGCGGGTTTTCGGGCGGTTCGCCCGTTGGGTCCGAGGCTATGCGGATCGGCGGCGCGGAACACTCCTGCAGACCCCACCTTTTCGGGTGCGGTCTACCGGAACGGGCTTATCGCTCGCGGGGGTCGCCGGCGGTGATGAGGCCGGTCTCGTAGGCGCAGACGACGGCCTGGGCGCGGTCGCGGAGCCCGAGCTTGCTGAAGACCTTGCCCACATGGGTCTTGACGGTCTGCTCGGACACGAAGAGCGCCTTGGCGATCTCGGGGTTGGAGAGGCCCCGGGCGATGAGCCGCAGGACTTCCTCCTCACGCGGGGTGAGGGCGTCGAGTTTCGCGGACCGCTGCAGCGCGGGTTTCGCCTTGAACGACTGCTCGATGAGCCGCCGTGTCACGGACGGGGCGAGGAGGGCGTCGCCGGCCGCGACGACCCGGACGGCCGCGATGAGGTCGCCGGGCGGGGCGTCCTTGAGCAGGAATCCGCTGGCGCCCATGCGAAGCGCCTCGTACACGTAGTCGTCGAGGTCGAACGTGGTGAGCATGAGCACGCGCGGGCGGCGCTCCTCGGGCGCGGACAGGATCCGCTTCGCCGCCTCCAAACCGTCCATAGTGGGCATCCGAACGTCCATGAGGACCACGTCGGGCCGCAGCCGGGACGTCTCGGTCACCGCGACCACGCCGTTCTCCGCGTCCCCCACGACCTCGATGTCCGCCTGCGCGTTCAGCAGCGCCGCGAAACCGGCGCGGACCATCGCCTGATCGTCGGCGATGAGCACTTTGATCTGCACTAGGGCTCCTCTGCGTTCGAACGGTCCTCGACCGGCAGCACCGCGTGCACACGGAACCCGCCGTCGGCGGTCGGCCCGGTCTCGAGCGTCCCGCCGTCGAGCGACACGCGCTCGCGCATCCCCACCAGGCCCAGGCCCGAACCGTGCGCCTCGCCGACCTCCGAGCCGCGGCCCGCCGGCGCGGGGCCGTTCACCACCGTAACCGTCACCCGGCCCTCGGCGGCGGCGACCTCCGCGTCCGCCGCCGCCCCCGGCGCGTGCCGCACCACATTGCTCAACGCCTCCTGCACCACCCGGAACACGGTGAGCGCCACCGTCTCCGGCAGATCCTCAGGCAGGCCGCCCACCCGCAGCGCCACGGGCGTCCCCGCCCGGTTCACCGCCTCCGCCAGACCCTGCAGCGCCTCCGGGCCCGGCTGCGGCGCCCGCGCCCCCGCCTCGTCCTCGCTCCGCAGCACCCCCAGCAGCCGCCGCATCTCCGCGAGCGACTCACGCGCCTGGCCGCTGATCGACCGGAACTCCGCCTTCGCCTCCTCGCTCAAGCCCGCGAGCCGGTACTCCGCCGTCGACGACTGCACCGTGATCACCGACATGTGGTGCGCCACAATGTCGTGCAGCTCCCGCGCGATCCGAGTCCGCTCCTCCAGCAGCCGCCGCTGATGCCGCTCGGCCTCCGCGACCTGCTCCTCCTCCGCCACCCGCATCCGGCCCTGCCGCCAGATCCGCACCGTGAACCCGACCAGGAACGCCAACGCCCCCAGCAGCGCCCCGAGCGTGAGACTGTCCGTCGCGGGCGTCGGCGTCGGGTTGGCCACCGGATCGGAGACGATCGTGACCAGCCGCGCGTTCGACATCCCGATCGCCGCCGCGCCCGCCAGGAAGTACGACAGCCACGCCAGCACCCCCGCCCACGGCCGCCGGTCCCGCGCCAACGCGAACAGGACCACCATGAGCGCGAACAGGTTCGGGGTCGTGAGCGGCCACGGCTGCCACCCGATGAAGTCCGCGCCGAGCATCGTCGCCACCAGCGACCCCAGCACCAGCAGCCACGCCTCGACCGGCCGGAACCGGGCCAGCACGATCGCCGCGCCCGTCGCCAACGCCGGCAGCACACCCCACGCCACGTGGTACTCCGTGCGCATGATCTGGTTCGCGGTCATGAACAAGACGAACGCGAACGGCACCGAACCGGGGCCGATGAACGCGAGCGTCGTCGGGAACCGCCACCGCCACGTCCCCGAACCGACCGGACCGGCCGCGACCAGATAGGAGACCACGGCACGGACGGGACTGTACGGCGCGGGCCCCGTCGAACGGGACTTCCGGGCTCGCGCGGGTCGGCGGGACTGCTCACGGGTCGTCACCGCACCAACCTATGCCGCCCGCGGCCTGCACGCCCTCACTCCCGGGTACGGGTCGAGCGCCCCCGCCTCACCCCACGGTATGAGACCCGAATCCACGCCTCGGCCCGAGGGAACCGCACGTCAACGCCCCTACCGTTCGCCGCATGACCCAGAACCTCTTCCGCACGCGCGCAGCCGAAACGACCGCCATGGCCGCGGTCGCGGCCAGCCAGGCCGGCTTCGCCGTGATGCACCTGACGCAGGCCGACACGGTGGACCCGGTCGCCACCCCCGTCTCGAGCTACGCCCTGACCTGGCCCGGGATCATCCTCTTCCCCGCCTCCGTGCTCGCCCTCGCGCTGGCGTGCGCGATCCTCGCCGGGCGCGGCGTAGGGCTCGCCCGAGAGGGCTTCATCCGCTTCCTGCTCGGTTCGACCGCGGTGATGCTGCTGTGCGCGGCGGTGTTCCGCACCGGGACGCCCGAGTCGGGGCTGACGTGGTGGGCGCAGATCCACCGGTACACGGCCGGGGCGGCGTTCGTGCTGCTCACGGTGGTCGCGGCGTTGTGCGCGCTGCGGATGAAGGACGCGGCGGTGCCGGACTGGGTGCGGCGCGGCACGTGGTGGGTGACCGCCCTGGCGGCGCTCACGTTCCTGACGACGACGGTGAACACGTTCCTGCCGGGGTTCCTCGACGGCGGGGACTGGCGCGGCATCGGGCAGCGGGTGCTGCTGGTCGTGCTCTCGGCGCTGGTGTGGATCCTGGTCGCGAACTCGACCCGCGTGACCGTCCCGACGGCAACGCCCGCAACGGTTCCGGCCCTCGCCGTCGACGCGGTTCCGGTTCCGGCGACCGCCGAGCCCGTACTCGCCGGGTCGCGGCCGTGACCGGCCTCGGGCGGCTGCGGGCCGGCCTGGGCCGGGCGCGGATGGCGGTCGGGAAGTGCGGCGAGCTGCGCCGCCCGGGCCCGGTGCGCGCCTGGCGCGACGGCCGGGTGTTCCACGGCCCGGACGAAACCGCGAAGGGGCCGTCCTTCGGGAGCTGGTTCTGAGACGCGATCGGCCGAGGGCCCGCCCGAACGGGCGGACCCTCGGCGCCGCGTTCAGCTCGCGAGTTCGGGGTAGAGAACGCTCGGGTCGGCGTTCAGGATCGCCTTGAGCGCCACGGCGTTCCGGTCCGCCAGCACCTCCAAGGCACCGGCTTCGATACCGTCGAGTCCGGCGCGCGCGATATCGGCCGGGTCGGCCTTCTCCGCTTCGACGGCGGCGAGCATGTCGGTGTCGATGCCGCCGACGTGCAGCCCGGTCACCTGCGTCCCCTGCGCCGCGAGTTCGAGGCGCGCGCCGTTGGTGAGGCTCCACGACGCGGCTTTCGCTGCGGCGTAGGCGTTCCCGACCCCGAACGCGCGCCACGACAGCACCGAGAGGATGTTGAGGACCGCGCCGCCGCCGTTCGCGCCGAGGACCGGCGCGAAGGCCCGCACCATGTTCAGCGTGCCGAAGAAGTTGGTCTCCATCTCGCTGCGGACCGCGGCCCCGTCGCCTTCGAGGAGGTTCGCGAACGTGGCGATCCCGGCATTGTTGACGAGGATCGTCGTGTCGGCGGCCTTCGCCGCGGCGGCCGCGACCGAAGCGGGATCGGTGATGTCGAGCTGGACGGGCTCGACCCCGGGGAGGTCGACGGCGTCGATGCGCCGCGACCCGGCATAGACCTTGGCCGCGCCGCGTTCTAGGAGTTGCCGCGCGAAATGGCGGCCCAGGCCGCGGTTGGCGCCGGTGACGAGTGCGATGGAACCTTCGATGTGCATGAGGTCGACCCTAAGACCTCACGCCGGCGTCAGAGGCAAACGACCGTGGCGGACACCACAGCGAGGAGAGTGCGGATGCGCATCGGGGAACTGGCCGAGGCGACGGGGGCGACGGTACGCGCCCTCAGATACTACGAGGAGCAAGGGCTGCTGCGGCCCGAACGGACCGCGAGCGGCCAGCGGATCTACACCCCGGACGCCGTCGACCAGGTCCTCTGGATCCGGTCACTGCTCGGGAACGGCTTCTCCAGCAAGGCGATCGCGCAACTGCGCAGGTGCGCGAGCGCCGACGAGGTCACCCCCGAGCAGCGGGCGGTGGTCCGCGCCGAGCACGCCCGCATCGAGGCCGCATACCGCGCCGCCGCGGCGACGAAGGACCGATTCGCGTCGGTCCTCGCGTTCATCGGCGACGGCCCGGACTAGACGATCGCGGCCGCCAGGTCTACGGGCGAACGCTTCAGGACCGCCAGTACGCCATCGCGTGCACACGGTGCTTCGGGAAACCGACCTCCCTGCGGGCGAACGCGGACAACGCGCGCGTGGACCTGGCTTCGACGGCGATCCAGAGGTAGGCGAGGGCGGGCTCCGGGGCGAGACCGGGGAGTTCCTCCCGGACCCGGCTCACCAGGGCCTCCCCGTCAGCGACGCGGGGGACGAGGCGCAGGTCGTGGCGGTCGGTGGTGCGGTACGGGAGTGCGTCGTCGCCCGCGGTCTCGAACCAGATCGTGGCCGGGGTGTCGGGGAAGGCGTCGAGGAGCGAGTTGACGGCCGGGAGCGAGGCGGCGTCGCCGACGAGGAGGAGACGCTCCGGCTCGGGGTCCAAGGGCTCGAAGCCGGTGCCGTAGACCGTGGCCTGGATGGTGTCGCCCGGTTCGGCCCTCCGGGACCAGTCGCTCGCGACGCCGTTGTGGAGGGCGAACTCGATCGCGAACGTGCCGGCCTCCCGGTCGGGGTCGACGAGGGTGTAACCGCGCTGGTGGGGCCTGCCGCCGTCGTCGAACCAGAGACGGACCCACATCGTGGGGTGCCCGGGCAGATCGGCGAGGAGGCCGCCGTCGGTGAAGGTGAGGCGGCGGTAGTGCTCGGTGATCGGCGTCGCGCCCGTGACGGTGAACGTGAAGTCCTTGGCGCGCAGCAGTTTCAGTACCGCGCCCTCCCAGCCGTGGCCCATGCCCGATCCCTTCTCGCGTCCCGGTGAAAATGAGTGAAGCTTTGCTTAGGTTAGACTAACCTAACTATGAGTTTCGTGTGCTACCGGGACGCCTGGGGCGTCCCCCACCTCAAGGCGCCCGACGCGAACGCGCTGGCGTTCGCCCAGGGCCGCAACGCCGCTGTCGACCGCGGCTGGCAGATCGAGGCCGCGCGCCGCCGCGCCGCCGGGAACGCCTCGGCGTCGTTCGGGGCGGACTGGGCCCACTGGGACCGGCTCGTGCGGCGGGCCGGGGTCGTCGGTTCCGCGAAGGCCGCGTTCGAGGCCCTCGACTCAGGGACCGCCGCGTGGGTCCGCGCCTACGTCGACGGCGTCAACAGCGGCATGGCCACCGGCACGGCGCTCGCACCGGAACTCGACGCGGTGCCGGAGCCGTGGGACCCGTGGACGCCGCTGTCGGTCTGGTACGGCGAGCACCTGCTGTTCGGCGGCGGGTTCCCCGGCAAGCTGTGGCGCGAGCTGGTACGGGATGCCTTGGGAGAGCGGGCGGTGCGGGCCTTCGCGCTCGACGGGCCGGAGCCGGTCGGGTCGAACGGGTGGCTCGTCGACGGCTCCATGACCGCCAGCGGGAAGCCGATCCTCGCCGGGGACCCGCACCGCGCGATCCAGCTTCCCGGTGCCTACCAGCAGATCCGGTTGGCGTGCGACGAGTTCGACGTCGTCGGGCTGGCGATCCCGGGCACCCCCGGCATTGCCCACTTCGGACACACCGGTGACGTGGCCTGGGGCATCACCAACGCCATGGCCGACACCTGCGACGTGTTCCGCGAACGACTGCGACGCGGCCCGGACGGGTCGGTCGAGGCGTTCGGGCCCGGCGGGTGGGAGCCCGCCTCGGTCCGGAGCGAGACCTACACCGTCGCCGGAGGCGAAACCCAGACCGTCGAGATCGTCGAGACCGCACGCGGACCCGTCGTCGGCGAGGACGCCAAGGGCCCCTTCAGCATGCGCGGCCCGCTCCAGGAGCTGCCCGACCTGGGGTTCGCCGCGCTGCCGAAGCTGCTCCGGGCCCGCACGGTCGACGACGTGGACGCCGCGATGGAGCACTGGGTGCTGCCCGTCAACGTCGTGATGGCCGCCGACGCCGCCGGGCGGACCCTGCACCGGGTCGCCGGGCGCGTCCCCGAGCGGGACGAGGAGAACCGGCGCCATCCGGTCCCCGCCTGGGAGGCGAAGCACGCCTGGCGCGGATGGAAGACCATGCCCCGCAAGGACATCGACCGCGTCGCGACCATGGCGAACGAGCGGGGCCTGTCCGCGCCGCTCGGCGTCGAGTTCTGTCCGCCGCACCGCGCGAACCGCATCCGGACCCTCTTGGAGGAGCGGACCGGCTGGGCCGCCGCCGACATGGCCGCGATCCACACCGACACGCTCCAGCCCTCGGCCGACGTGCTGCTCAGGCCGTTGGAGGGCGTCGAGCTCGCCCCGGAGTCCGCCAAACTGCTCGACCGGATGCGGGACTGGGACCGCCGCATGGACGCAGACAGCGTCGAGGCCGCCGCCTTCGCGGCCTACCGCGCCGCCGCGGCACGGCGGCTCGCCGCCCTGCCGGTGTTCGCGGACCTGGGCGTGCCGGAAGGCGCGGACCCGACGTTCGTGCCATGGCTGCTGCTGCGCAACCGCATCGGCTACGTCGTCGAGCACGTCCTGGGCTTCGTCGGCCGAGCGGAGGCCGAGCGGGTGCTCCGGGCCGCCCTCGACGACGTCGCGGGCGAGGAGTTCGCGACCTGGGGCGAGGTCCACCGCCTGCGACCCTGGGAGCACCAGCCGATCGGCTTCGCGCCGGCAGCGCCGTTGGGCGGCAACGCGGGCGACGTCGACTGCGTCCTGGCCACCTCCTGCATCCCCGGTGCCACGGAGGACTTCTCCGGCGGCCCCGCCGCCCGCTGGGTCTGGGACCTCGCCGACCGCGAGCAGAGCCGCTGGATCGTCCCCTTCGGAACGTCAGGGACGCCCGGCCCCCACCACCGCGACCAGTTCCCGCTCTGGCGCGACGGAGAACTCATCCCCGTCGTCACCGAATGGCCTCGCCTGCAAGAGGAATACCGCATGATCGACCGACCGGCAGTGTTCGAGCAGACCCTCGACGGCTTCGGCACCGTGTCCATAGTGCCCGTCAGGCCGAAGGAGGACCTCGACCTCATCTACGGCTGGGTCACCCAGGAGCGCGCCCGGTTCTGGGGGATGACCGAGCACTCCCGCGACTACGTGCTCGAGATCTACGAATACCTCGACTCGCTCGACACCCACCACGCCTACCTGCTGCTGCGGGACGCGAAACCCGTGGCGCTCTTCCAGACCTACGAACCCGACGCCGACCCCGTGGGCGAATGCTACGAGGTCGAACCCGGCGACATCGGCGTCCACCTCCTCGTCGCCGCCGCCGACGGCAAGGCCGAGACCGGCTTCACCGTGGCGCTCCTCAAGGTCATCGGCGCGCACCTCTTCGCCGATCCGGGCCACCGCCGGATCGTGGCCGAACCGGACACCAGGAACGCGCAGGCCTCAGCCCGCCTGCGCCGCAGCGGGTTCGCCATCGGACCCGAGATCACGCTGCCCGACAAGACCGCGCGCCTCGCGTTCCTCCGCCGCGAGGACGCCCCCGCCGGACTGCTGTAGGCGGCGGCCCCCGGCGCACAGGTGCACCGGGGGCCGCCGCGGGAATCCAGACGGGCCGCGGCTCAGGTCCCAATCTCGGGCTGCGGGCCGCTGAATTCGTTCAGGAGGGCCGGGACGGCCGCCGCCGGATCGGCCTTGTAGTCGTAGAAGTCGTGCGGGTCGAACGCGTCGCCCTGCTCGCGGATCACGTCGTCCCAGGTGCAGTCGACGGTGATGTTGCCGCGCTGGACGAGCTCGCCCTCCACTGTGTAGTACGGGTTGTGGGTGCCCTCGTAGTAGCTGTTCTCGATCACCGCGCTGGTCCTGCCGCGCACGTAGTTGCCGTAGGCGGCGACGTCCTGCAGGTAGTTGTTGTACATGTGCAGGTTCGCGATGTTGTCGGCGCTCGGGTTGCGCTGCACCGTGTCCTTGAACCAGTTGTGGTGGATGGTGATCTGCGAGGTGACGTTCGGCGTCCAGCCGATGCCGAAGGTCTTGTTGTTGTCGAAGAAGCGGTTCCAGGAGACGGTGAGGAACGTGGTGTCCTTGCGGCTGTCGAGGAGGCCGTCGTTCATGCGGGTGAGGGTGTTGTGGTCGATCCAGATGTGGTCGGCCGTGTCGAGCTGGATCGCGTCGTAGTCGTACTGCTTGTCGTCCGGGTCGTCCTCGGGCATGAGGGTGTCCCGGATCGTCAGGTTGCGGATGATGACATTGTGGACGCCGGTGCCGAGGAAGAACCCGCCGCCCACGATCTCGCCGGAGGTCCCGACGCCGATGATCGTCTTGTCGGAGGCGACCTTGAGCTCGGTTCCCTTGGGGTCGAGGTCGATCGAGCCCGCGACCTGGATGACGTAGGGCTCGGCGGCCGTGACGTACCGGTTCAGCTCCTCCATGGTGTCGACGGTGACCGTCTCGCCGGCGGCGCCGCCCGTGGTGGGGCCGCGTCCCAGTCCCGGCAGGGAGGCGAAGCCGTCGGCGGTGTCGGACCAGCCCTGGCGGGGGCGGCTCGGGGGTTCGGCCGAGCCCGGGTGCGCCACGGCGAGGCCGGCGACGACCATGCCCGCGGCGGCCGCGGCGGCGACGACCGCACGGCGCGTTCGTCCTGCGGGGGAAGGGTTCATGGGACGCTCCTAACGATGGAGGGTGGGCGTCTGCTCGGCACAGCCTAAGCATGATCATCGATTTGCGTCAATGGGTTGCCAAAACTTCCGGATAATTTCTTTCATGACTTGACATAACTCGGTCCGCGGCCCTAGCCTGATCCCACTCATCGAGTCTGATCGATGCCCCCACCCCTCGTCCGCGTGAAGGGACCGCAAGCGTGACCACTGAACGACCCCCCGCCTCCGGCTCGGAGTTCAACCGCCGCAACCTGATCAAGCTCTCCGGCCTCGGCCTGGCCGCCGTCCCCGGGCTCGCCGCCTGCGGGCGCGGCTTCGGCGGAGGCGGCGACGACGAGAGCGGTGACGGCGTCACCCTCAACATGGTGTGGTGGGGCGACGCCAAGCGCGCCGAGAAGACCCAGGCCGCTCTCGACATCTTCACGGAGGCCAACCCCGACATCACGATCAAGGTCGAGTACCAGGACTCCGGCCCCTACCAGGACAAGCTCGCGACCCGCTTCGCCGCGAACGACGCCCCGGACCTCATGGCGATGCGCATGGACTCGCTGCGCGAGTACGCCGACCGCGGCGCGCTCCTCGACCTCAACGAGTACGGCGACGACATCGATTTGAGCGGCCTCAGCGAGAACGCCGCCAATCTGGCCGAAGTGGACGGCAGCGTCTTCGGCGTCCCGGCCGGGCTCAACGCCGTCGGCTTCGTCATCCGCAAGGACTTCGCCGAGCAGTACGGCGTGGCCGTGCCCGACGGGAACACCTGGAGCTGGGACGACCTCGCCGCGTTCGCGCAGGCCATCAGCGACGCCTCCGGCCAGGAGGTCTACGGCACCGGCTACGACGTGCAGACCCTCCAGAACCTCGTGGTCTGGGTGCGCCAGCAGGGCGAGGACCTGTTCACCGAAGACGGGAAGCTCGGCGTCAGCGCCGCCACCATGCAGGCCTGGTTCGAACTCGCCGACGGGATGCGCCAGAGCGGCGCGTACCCGCCCGCCGGGTTCTTCGAGGAGATCGGCGGCTCGCCCGACCAGTCCTATATCGCGCAGGGGAAGCTCGCGTCGCAGATCATCCCGACCAACAACTTCCTCGGCTACAACGAGGCCTGCGGCGGGAACCTCGTGCTGCTGCGCATCCCCGGCGAGGCCCAGGCCGTGCGGCGGGGGCAATCGGTTGACTGCCCGCACCTGTGGTCGGTCGCCGCGGCTTCCAAGCACCCCAAGGAGGCCGTGAAGCTCCTCGACTTCCTCACCAACGACCCCGAGGCCTCGCTCGCGACCGGCACGACCCGCGGCGTGCCCGCGAGTACCGCTGTGGCCGAGGAGATCAAGGACTCGCTCGAACCGGACGACCTGGTCGCCACCGAGTACCTGATGGGCCTCCAGGGCGAGGACCTGCCGCGCTCCTACACGTACCCGCCCGGGGGCAGCGCGATCGCCGACTTCCTCGACGTGATCGCCGTCGAAGTCGAGTTCGGCCGCCAGTCGGCCGCGGACGGCGCCGCCCAGTTCATCTCCGAGGCGACGGCGGCGATCGAGGGGTGACCGCCGTGTCCACTGAGTCTGCCGTCATGCCGGGGGCAGTCGACCCGCCTGCGCCGCAAGCGAACGATCGGCGCAGGCGGGTCCGAAAGGACCGCGCCGGCTACCTGTTCCTGCTGCCGTGGTTCATCGGGATGCTCTTCACGGTCGTCCCGTTCTTCGCCTCGCTCTACCTCGCGTTCACCGACTACAACCTGCTGAACGCTCCGAAGTGGATCGGGCTGGAGAACTTCGCGGACATGTTCCGCGACCCCGTGCTGCTCAAGTCCCTGCAGGTCACGTTCGTGTACACGTTCGTGTCCGTGCCGCTCTCGCTCGCGGCCGCGCTCGGCGTGGCGATGATCCTCAACCGCGGCATCCGGGGCCTGCCCTGGTACCGGGCCGTGTTCTACCTGCCGTCGCTGCTCGGCGCGAGCGTCGCGGTGGTCCTGTTGTGGCGCTATGTCTTCGGGTTCGACGGGATCGTGAACGCGTTCCTCGGCTGGTTCGGGGTCGACGCGATCTCGTGGACCTCCGACCCCGACTACGCGCTGACGACGCTGATCATCCTGCACATCTGGACGTTCGGCTCGCCCATGGTGATCTTCCTGGCCGGGCTGCGGCAGATCCCGACCATGTACTACGAGGCCGCCGCCGTCGACGGCGCCTCGAAATGGCGCCGGTTCCGGTCGATCACCCTGCCGCTCCTGAGCCCCATCATCTTCTTCAACCTGATCCAGTCGCTCATCGCCTCGTTCCAGACGTTCACGCAGGGCTTCGTGATGAACAACGGCGGCGGCGGACCGGCGAACTCCACATTGTTCTACAACCTGTACCTGTACCAGCAGGGCTTCGGGCAGTTCAACATGGGCTACGCCTCCGCGATGGCCTGGACCCTGCTCGTCATCATCGCCGTGTTCACCGCGATCACGTTCCTCTCCGCCAAATACTGGGTCAACTACGACAACTGAGGTCCCACCCATGTCAACGACCTTGCCAACCCCGCGGGCCGCCAAGAAGCCCGACGAGGACGCCGACGTGCTCATCGAGCGCTTCGGCAGCACCCGCAAGAGCCGCTTCTCCCGCCACGTGATCCTGTGCGTCATCGGCCTGGTCATGATGTACCCGCTGCTGTGGCTCGTCTCCAGCTCGCTCAAGCCCAACGACCTGATCTTCTCGGACCTGTCGCTGTGGCCGGCGGACTGGAACCCGGCGAACTACGCCGAGGGCTGGACGGCCCTCGAATACGACTTCGGCGTGTACTTCTCGAACTCGATCGTGATCGTGGTGCTGAGCATCATCGGGAACCTGTTCTCGTGCTCCCTTGCGGCGTACGGGTTCGCGCGGCTCAACTTCACCGGCCGCAAGCTCTTCTTCGCGCTCATGCTCGGCACGATGATGCTCCCCGGGCACGTGCTGCTCATCCCGCAGTACATCCTGTTCGCGAAGCTCGGCTGGCTCAACACGTACTACCCGCTGCTGGTGCCGAACTTCCTGGCCACCAACGCGTTCTACATCTTCCTCATGGTGCAGTTCATGCGCTCGCTGCCGCAGGAGCTCGACGACGCGGCCCGCATCGACGGCTGCGGGCCGTTCCGCACCTTCTGGAGCATCATCCTGCCGCTGTGCCGCCCCGCGTTCGCCACCACCGCGATCTTCACGTTCATCTCGGTGTGGAACGAGTTCTTCGGGCCGCTGCTCTACCTCACCGACCCGGAGCTGTACACGGTGCCGCTCGCACTGCGCCAGTTCATCGACTCCGAAGGCCAGTCGCAGTGGGGGCAGATGTTCGCGATGTCCGTGCTCTCGCTCGCGCCCATCATCGGCTTCTTCATCGCCGGGCAGAAGTACCTCGTCAAAGGCATCGCCACCACAGGCCTCAAATAACGCCGGCCTCGAATAACGAACGGGAACACCCTTGCGCCACTTCAGTTCCGACAACGGCGACGGCACCTACCGCAACCCGGTCCTGGGAGCCGACTGGTCCGACCCCGACGCGATCCGCGTCGGCCGCGACTTCTACCTGACCGCCTCCAGCTTCCACCGCGTCCCGGGCCTGCCGATCCTGCACAGCCGCGACCTCGTGAACTGGACACTCATCGGCCACGCGCTGCAGCGGCTCGTCCCGGAGGAGGACTTCGCGACGCCGCAGCGCGGCGGCGGCGTCTGGGCCCCGGCCCTGCGCCACCACGCCGGCCGGTACTGGATCGTCTACCCCGACCCGGACCGGGGCCTGTTCGTCACCAGCGCCGAGGACCCGGCAGGGGAGTGGACGCGACCGCACCTGCTGAAGTGCGGCAAGGGACTCATCGACCCGTGTCCCTTGTGGGCATCCGACGGTTCGGCGTACCTCGTGCACGGCTGGGCGAAGAGCCGCGCCGGGATCAACAACCGGCTCACCGTGCACCGCATGAACGAGGACGCGACCGAACTCCTGGACTGTGCTCCTGGTAACGACAGCGGCAGGGTCGTCATCGACGGCGACGAGCTGCCCGGCTACCGCACGCTCGAAGGCCCCAAGTTCTACGAACGCGACGGCTGGTACTGGATCTTCGCGCCCGCCGGCGGCGTCACCGACGGCTGGCAGTCGGCATTCCGAGCCCGCGATCCCTTCGGGCCCTACGAGGAACGCATCGTCCTCGAACAGGGCACCACGGACGTCAACGGACCGCACCAGGGCGCGTGGGTGACCACAGAGGACGGCGACGACTGGTTCCTGCACTTCCAGGACAAGGGCCCCTTCGGGCGGGTCGTGCACCTCCAACCCATGCGCTGGGACGGCGACGGCTGGCCCGTGATCGGCGACGACGGCCAACCCGTGGCCGCCCACGCCAAGCCCGTCGCCGACGAACCCCTCGCTGCGCCCGCCACCTCCGACGACTTCGCCGAACGCATCGGCCCCCAGTGGGCCTGGCAGGCCAACCCCGAACCCGGCTGGGCCACAACTGATTCGGGCCTGCGGCTCGCCTGCGCTCCCGGCGGCACCCTCGACCTGCGCCACCTCCCGCACCTCCTCGGCCAGCGCCTGCCCGACGGCGGCTGCCGCGCCGAGACGACCATGCGCCTCGAAGACGCCCCGGACGGCGTGATGGCGGGCCTCGCCGTCGTCGGCGACGACTATGCCTGGATCGGTCTGGCGCGCACACCCGTCAACGCCATCGTCATCTGCCGCATCTCCGAAGACGGCGAATACATGCGCGGCAACGGCCCCGCCATGCCCGTCCCGATGCTCGACGACCGCGTCTCCGCGGAGGTCACAGTCGGCGTCGAGGTCGACGCGGACGGCCGCTGCCAGTTCTTCGCCGCCCTCCCCGGCGAGGAGCCGCGGCCGGTCGGGGAACCGTTCCAGGCCAAGGAAGGCCGATGGGTCGGCGCGGCCCTCGGGCTCTTCGCCGCCACCGCCGGGAAGGAACCCCGGGGCGGCTCGGCCGTGTTCGACGCCGTGCGCATCACCGCCGCGGACGCCCATGGATGACCAGCTGACCCTCGTGCAGACCCTCCCGCTCATCCTCGGCGGGCTCACCGTCGCCGAATACGTGTGGCGCCCGCACGTGCCGAACACGTTGTCGCCCAGGCCGTTCCTGCATCCCGTGCGCACCCTCGCCGGGACGACGGTCACCGAGGTCATGCCGCCCGACCACCTGCACCACCTCGGCGTGAGCGTCGCCGTCCCCGACGCGGGCGGCGCGAACTTCTGGGGCGGGCGCACCTACGTGCAGGGCCAAGGCTCCATCCCCCTGCCGAACCACGGCGTGCAGCGCCACCACCGCTGGGAGGCCAAGACCGACGCCGTGCTCGCTCACGAACTCCACTGGATCGGCCCCGACGGGACGACGCTGCTGCGCGAACGCCGCCGCATCGCCGCCCGGCCCGTCGACGACCGCGCCTGGGCCCTCGACTTCCGGTACGCGCTCCAGAACCTCACCGCCGAACCGCTCGTCATCTCCAGCCCAGGCGTCAAGGGCCGTACCGGAGCCGGATACGGCGGCTTCTTCTGGCGGGCCCGGCGCGGCCAGAACAACGTGAAGATCCTCGGGCCCGACGTCGCCGGCGAAGCACGCCTCCACGGCTCCGCGACCCCCTGGCTCGCCCTCTCCGCCTCCGGCCCCGAACCTTGGACCCTCGTCTTCATCGACATTGCGGCGCAACGCGATCCATGGTTCGTGCGCGGCGGCGACTACGTCGGCGTCGGCCCCGCACTCGCCTGGGAGGAGCCGCTGACGGCCGCCCCGGGCGAGGGCCCGAGGCGTCGTATCATCACGGTAGTCGCGGACGGCGACCTCGGGCCGCGAGCGATCGAAGGCCTGGTGGAAGCGGTCGCGGCGAGCCCCGCACCCCGCGAGGCCTAAGTGATTGGAGCCGCAATGGAGCACTCCGGCACTGTCCGCGAACTGGACGCCGACCAACCCGTCCGGCTCCAGGTCGACGGCCGCGAAGTGGCCAGCTACGTGTGGCGCTCCGAGCTGCCCGCCTCCACCGCGCCCCGGCCGTTCCTCCACCCCGTGCGCACCCTCGCCGGCACCGTCGTCACCGACGCCCGCCCGCATTCGCACACCCACCAGCTCGGCATCAGCATCGCCGCGCCCGACATCGGCGGCCAGAACTTCTGGGGCGGGCGCACCTTCGTCGCCGGGCACGGCCCCGCCTGGCTCGACGACCACGGCACGCAGCGGCACCAGAGGTGGCTGCGGCACACCGACTCCGAGCTCGCGCACACCCTGCACTGGGTCGACCGGGAAGGCGCGGCGCTGCTGAGCGAACGGCGCGCGATCGCCTGCGTCCCTTTGACTCCGGACGCTTGGACGCTCTCGGTCCAGACCCGCCTCGCCAACGCCACGGACCGGCCGCTGCCGATCCGCAGCCCGGCCGCGCTCGGCCGCGTCGGCGCCGGCTACGGCGGGTTCTTCTGGCGCGGCCCAGCGGCCAACGGCCAAGTGCGCGTGCAGAGCCCCGCCGGGACGGGCGTTCGGGCCGTCCACGGCACCACCGCGCCCTGGCTCACCGTCTCCGGCGCCAGCACGAATGCACAGTGGACGATGCTGTTCGTGCCCGCCGATGCGACGACAGCACAAGACAAATGGTTCGTGCGAGCCCGCGACTACCTCGGCGTCGGCTCATCGCTCACATGGGACCGTCCACTGGTCCTCGAACCCGGCGAGCAGATCGAACGGCATATCCTCGCTGTCGTGGCAGACGGCAACCTCACCGAAGACGCGGCCGCCGCGCTCGCCGAAGCAGCGCGGCCCCCGGCATGAACACGCCCCGCTCCAACGACCCCGCCCGGCAGGAACGCCTGCGCGCGTTGAACCTCGAGCTCGTGTTCCGGCACGTGCTCGCCGCCGACGCCCCCGTCTCGCGCACCGAACTCGCCGCCGCCACCGGCCTCACCCGGCCCACCATCACCCGCATCGTCGAAGAGCTCATAGCCGGACGACTCGTCACCGAGACCGGCGCGACCCCCGACGGCCGCGCGGGCCGACCCCGCATGGGGCTCACCGTCTCCCGCTCCGGGCCCGCCGGCCTCGGCCTCGACATCCGCACCGACGGCCTCGCCGCGTGCGTCGTGGACCTCACCGGAGCCGTGCGCCACCTCGCGTTCGCGCCGTTCACCGACACCGAAGCCCCCGCCGTCCTCGAACGCCTGGGCCGCATGGCGACCGAGGCCGCCGAAGCCGCCGCCGCCGAAGGCCTCACCGTCGTCACCGCCACCCTCGCCGTCCCCGGCCCCACCGACGACGGCGTCGTCCGCACCGCCCCCTCCCTCGGCTGGAGGGACGTCGACGCCGGCGCGATGCTCGCCGAACACCTCCGCCACCTCGATGTCACGACCAATGTGGACAACGAAGCGAACCTCGCCGCCCGCGGCGAACTCCACCGCGCCACACCCGACCACTTCCTCTACGTCTCAGGCGGACTCGACATCGGCGCCGGCATCATCCTCGACCGCCGCCCCCTCCGCGGCTCCCACGGCTGGGGCGGCGAACTCGGCCACCTCACCGTCGACCCCGACGGCAAACCCTGCCGCTGCGGCTCCCGCGGCTGCCTCCAGACCTACGCCAGCCTCGCCGCGATCCTCGCCGGCGACACCCTCCCCGCCGGCCTCACCGCCGACGCCGCCCTCCTCACCTGGGCCGACGCCGGCCGCCCCGAAACCCTCGCCGCCCTCGACACCGCCGCGACCGCCCTCGGCATCGCCATCGCCAACGTCCTCAACCTCCTCGACATCGACACCGTCCTCCTCGGCGGCAGCTACGCCCTCGTCTCCTCCTGGCTCATCACCGGCGTCGAAGCCGAGATCAACCAGCGCGTCCTCTCCGCCCGCTGGGCCCCGATCACAGTCCGCCCCGCAACCCTCGGCCCCGACGCCGCCGCCATCGGCGCCGCCATGGCCGTCATCGACCGCATCCGCCGCGACCCCACCGACTGGCTCGCCTCAGGACGATGACACGGGCCGCCCCCACACGGCAGGATGGTCGGAGAACGAAGGAGACGTGCAATGACGCACCAGCCCGACCTCGCCCTCGACGGCCCCGGCCACGGAACGCTCTCGATCGCGGCCATCCTCGCCGAAACCGCCACGCGACGCCCCGAAGCACCCGCCCTGTACTTCATGGGACAGGCCATCACCTATGGGGCCCTTTGGGACCAGACCCGCGCTTACGCGGGCGCCCTCACCGCCCGCGGCATCGGGCCCGGCTCGCGAGTCGCCATCGTCATCCCGAACGTGCCCGACTTCCCCCGCGTCTACTACGCGGCCCTCGCCCTCGGCGCGGTCGTCGTACCCGTCCACCTGCTGCTCAAAGCCGACGAGATCCGCTTCGTCCTCGAAGACGCCGACGTCGACCTCGCCGTAGTCGCCGCCCCCTTCCTCGGCGAAGCCGCCCCGGCGGCCGCCCTCGCCGGCGTCCCGCTCCTCACCGTCCTCGCCCCGGAAGGCTTCACCATCGACGGCGAACCCGTCGCACGCATGGAAGCCGAAGCCGCCCAAGCCACCCCGATCGAGCGCTACACGGCCCTCCACCCGCTCGCGGCCGCCACCATCCTGTACACCTCAGGCACAACAGGCACCCCGAAAGGCGCCGTCGGCTCGCATCTCGCGGCGGTCGAACAGGTCCACACCTGGCTCCTCGACACGGTCGAGTACCGGCCCGACGACGTGCTCTACGGCGGCCTCCCGTTCTTCCACACCTTCGGCCAGACCGTGGTCCTGAACGCCGGCTTCCGGCGCGGCGCCGCGATCATCCTGCTCCCGAAGTTCGACCCCGACGAGGCGCTGGCACTCCTGGTGCAGCACAAGGCGACCGTGTTCGCGGGCGTGCCCACGAACTATGCGGCAATGATCGCCGCGGCCGGCCGCAACCCGGACCGGCCCCCGCTGCGCTACGGGATCTCCGGCGGCGCGGCCCTGCCGACCGCGCTGCTCGAGGCCTTCGAAGCCGAGTTCGGCGCCCAGGTGCACGAAGGCTACGGGCTCACCGAGACCTCGCCGGTCGCCAGCTTCAACCTGGTCTCAGAACCGATCCGGCCCGGAACGGTGGGGAAATCGATCTGGGGGGTCGACGTCGCCGTCGCCGACGCGGACATCGACGACCGGATCGAGCTGCTGCCCGAATCGGAGCTGGGCGAGATCGTGGTGCGCGGCCACAACCTCATGAAGGGCTACCTCGGCCGCCCCGACGCCACGGACGCCGCGGTCGTCGACGGCTGGTTCCGCACCGGAGATCTGGGCACTGTGGACCGCGAGGGCGTGATTAAGATTGTGGACCGCAAGAAGGACATGATCATCCGCAACGGCTACAACGTCTACCCGACCGAGGTCGAGGCCGTGCTCTCGCGGCACCCGGCCGTATCGCTCGCGGTGGTCTTCGGTGTGCCGCATGACGAGCACGGGCAGGAGATCCATGCCGTGATCGTGCCGGCCGAAGGGGCCGCAGCGGATCCGGCCGAGCTCGTCGAGTATGTGAAGGCCAAGATCGCGGCCTACAAGTACCCGCGTGTGGTGCACGTGGTCGAGGCCCTACCACTCGGCCCGAGCGGCAAGATCCTCAAGCGGGAACTTCAGCGGATCTACAGCGACTGATCGATTCGGCTGGGCTCATCGGCTGGTGCCGCTGGGTGGAGAGTGCGGTCCCGACGCGGGAGGCGGGTCTTGCGGTCGGTTCTTGTTTTGTGGCATGGGTATTGCGGGCGGCCGGACGGTTGGTCCGGGCCGCCCGCGTGTTCCTCGCGAGGAGGAGGGGCATCTGGCGGGGACCGCGCGCGGGTGGTTTCCCGCGCGCGGTCTCGGTATGGCGACGTTCGCGAATTCCCTCATATCGTCGCCATCCCGCCGATGGCGTTTTTGTACCAAGGCTGACACATGCCGTAGTTGCCCTGCAACAGAAAGTTTCTGCCTGTGGATAACTTCCCGAGTGCCGATGTGCATGGTGGACACCGCCTTGTGGATCGTGATGTCGATGTCGCTGGTAGTGGTGCTCGTTTGGCGCATGCATCAACCCTGTCACGGGTTGTTTCAGGGTGGCAACTACGAGTTTGCCGCCTGTGGATAACTTGTGGATTTCGCAGGTCAGGGATGTGGGTGGCCGGGGATCAGGCGGGGGTCCAGGTGGGGTTGCGGCCCAAGGTTGCGAGGAGGGTTTCCAGGAGACCTCGGTTCGGTTCGAGGGGGACGGCTGGGGCGAAGGGGGCGTAGGGACCGGTTCGGGTTGGGCCGTCGAGGGGTACTTCTTGTGCGAGGGGCAGGACGGCGGCGAGGATGTCGTCGTCGAACTCGACTTTGACGCCGATCGAGGCGGCGACGTCCCAGGCGTGGACCACGTAGTCGATGAAGTGGAAGCCGAGGCCCTGCCCGCCCGGGACGGCCAGGGAGCGGTCGGCGCCGACGAGGATCGGCCAGTCGTGGTCGACCGCGCCGGGGGAGTCGAAGGCGTCGACGACCTCGACGGCCGAGGCTGCGAAGGCCTCGTGGGGGCGGGTCGAGACAGGCCGGTCGGCCCAGGTCGCGAGGTCGAAGGGCTCGCCGCGGGCGGCGGAGGCGAAGCCGT
Organism: Glycomyces lechevalierae; assembly: GCF_027622945.1. GTDB lineage: Bacteria > Actinomycetota > Actinomycetes > Mycobacteriales > Micromonosporaceae > Glycomyces > Glycomyces rutgersensis. The sequence continues at coordinate 31,640 of NZ_JAPZVQ010000006.1, forward strand.
GGTTCTGGCCGGTCATGTGGGCGAGGAGCTGGGAGAGATCCCAACCGGCACACGGGGTTTCCGCGCTGAGTTGGTCTTCTTGAATCTGTTCGACGATCGCGGTGGCCGTCGCCATCGTCCGGCGGTGGAGGGGGAGGAGGTCGGTCATGACCCGGATCATAGGCCGCCTGAGTCAGCGTCGGTAAAATCGCTGCGGCGCTTTCGCCCCAGTGGGCACAGCGCCGTGATCGAAGGAGCAACGACTATAGATTCCGACACCGGCCGCCTGGTCGCGTTCAGCACCCAACTCCGCAATGTCCACCAGAGCCTCCGCAAGGCCCTGGACCTCGCCCGCCGCTCGATCGACGGCGAGTTCGAGGAAACCGCCGGGCAGGACCTCCTGCTCTTCTGCCGCGGTTTCTGCTCGGCCCTCTCCGGCCACCACCGGAGCGAGGATGGGGGATTGTTCCCGCAGGTCATCGCCGAGCATCCTGAGCTCAAACCCGTGATCGCCAACCTCATGAGCGACCACAACATGCTCGAACACCTCATCGGCCGCCTCGCCGACGCCATGGACTCCGGGGCCGACCCCGATGAGCTCCACCGCCATCTCGACGGCATCGGCGCGGTCATGGAGACCCACTTCAGGTACGAGGAGAGCCAGCTCCTGGCGATCCTCGACAAGCTGGAGCTGGAAGGCGAGCCGAAGCGACTGCTCGGCGACCTCGCCTGATGCCTCAGGCGGGCCTCGGCTCACCGCCGCTGGCCCGCCATTCGTACGCCTCGGGTTCGTCGGTGTACTCGAGCAAGTGCTCTCCGGCGAGCTTCGCCAGCGCCCCCCGGACCTGCTGCGGCGTCACATGGAAGAACTCGCGGCGCAGATTGACCTTGTTGACGCGGTGCTCGGCGAACGTCTCGTGCAGCCGGGATTCGAGGCCTCGGGCGTCTTCGCTGAACACCATGGCGTGCACGTCGAAGCGGAACGGCACGGAGGCGTCGCCGAGTTCGTTCACCCGGTCCAAGGGTTCCAGCCGACGCGTCATACCGATCTTGACCATGTTGGCGCCGAAGGCTCCGCGGTTGGAGATCACGTACACGTATCCGGTGGCGGAATTCGCCTGGCGGGCGAGGACGTTCTCGAACGCGGTGTCGATCGCCTCCAGCTTCGCGGTGAGCTCGGCGGCGGCCGCAGTGTCGCCGTTGTCCTCGAGCTTCGCGATCGCGGAGCGGAGATGCGCACGCTCTTTCTCTAGCTTCTCTTGCTCCTTGAGCAATTCGCGCTGGGCTTTCTCCTCCTCGCGCTCACGCGCCCGTTGTTCGCGGATGCGCTCCTTCTCTTCTTCGGTCTTCGCCCGGTAGTCCGCTGTCAGTTGGAGTTCCTGCACCCTGAGCCGGTGGTAGGCATCGGTGATGTGCATGTCCATGGTCGAACCGAGGCGGGTGATGGTCTCGCGGGTCTTCTGGAGCCGGTCGACGGCCGACCGGAGTTTGTAGGGGCGCATGGTGCGGACGAGGTTGTCGGCGTCGGCGTTGTAGGCGCGGAGCATGAGTTTGGAGAACTCGCGGACCATCTTGCGACCTGCTGCGGCCGAGCCGTTCACCTGCCAGTTGGAGACGCTGGAGATGGCCTTGTCGCCCTTGGCGAGGGCCTTGTAGTCGGTCTTGATCGATTCGAGTTTCGCCTTGTACGCCACCGCGTCCTCGAGCGGGTGCGTGTATTCGTAGACGCCGACTTCCTGGAGCAATGCCTCGTCGCGGGTCACGACGAGCGACTGCCTCGCTCGTTCGAGTTCGGCGTTCACGCGGTGGAGTTCGGCGTTCGCGGCGGTCGCCTGGAGGCCTATCTGGTGGAGTTGGTCCTGAGCCTGGGCTGTGATCGACTCCTTGCGGGAGGCGGCCTCGGAGTCGAGGTGTTCGATGAGCGCTTTGCGTCGTTCGATTTCGACAGTGAGCTCTGAGGCTTCGAGTGCGCCAAGGGCGTGAAGCTCTCCGACTGTTGCGATCAGGGCCCGCTGGAGTCGGAAGGCGAGTTCTTCGGCGGCCGTGACTTGGGCTTCCAACCGGTGCTTTCGGCCGAAGCCGCCGGTCTCCGATCCCGGCAGCGAGCGGATAGGGGTCGTCAGGAGCTGCTGCAGGTCGGGGTTGACCTCGAGTACGGGTGGTGCCGGTGTGCCAGGTGCGGTCACCTGCGGTGTCGAATCGGCCGGTACCCACCATTGCCAGGCTGGGGGAGCGCTTGGCCATTCAGGCGGCGCTTGCCAGTTCACGGGCGGAGCCCATCCTGGTCCTACCGGCCATCCTGGGGGCGCGTTGAATCGGTACGCCATCGGATCCGCTCCTCTGTCCACTCCACTATGAGTGACAACACGATTGCACTTCGGGTGCATGGTTGCAATGCCTTGAGCGGGGGTCTGCATGTTCGGGCCGCGTGAATGGACTGATCGGACTACCCCGGGGGGCCGGAACGTGTTGTGCTGCTGCCGTGTTGGAGGTCTTCCTGAAGCTCTTTGGTGTGACTGGGATCGGTTTCGAAGCGCGAAGGGTCGATCGGCGACGGTCGTCGGTCAGCCGTGGGCGGTGGCGAAGGCCGACCAGAGGATCGGGGAGTGTTCGAGGCGGCCTTCGGCTTCCCATTGGGCTGCTTGGGTCCGTTGCCAGTCGCTGAGGGTGGCGACCGGGTCGGGGGTCTGGTGGGCGTGGTCCACGGCTTCGACGATGCCGGGGATGACGGTGGTCGACGGGGTTGCGGCGGAGGCGAAGCGGCGGATGCCGGCGTCGGTCGGGAGGGTCCAGCGGGTGGCGGTCACGTACTCGGCGCCGGCGTGGATCGCGGCGGCGACGAGACCGACCGGTTCGGCGAAGCGGACTTCGCCGCCGCTTTCGCAGGCGATGAACGCGACCCGGTTCGGCATGCGCCAGCCGCCCGGCGCGTCGGGGCGGTGGCCCAGGACGATGTCCGCGGCGGTGAGCGGGCGGTGGCCCGCGACGGCGGCGGCCCGGCCGGTCGTGGTGGGGCCGCAGCTCAAGTGGAGACGGGCGTCGAGGCCATGGGCCGAGGTGGTCACGTGGCCCACGTAGAGGAGGCGGGAGGCGTCGGCGAGGAGCGGTTGGATCGTGTCCCGGGTCTGGTCGGCGCTGCGGAAGGCGGACCGGGGGAGGCCGAGGCGTTCGGCGAGGGCTTCGCCTTCGGGGCCCAGGACCGAGCCGAGGGCGAGGTTCGCGCCCGGCACCTTGGGGTCGAGGACGGCGAGGAGGTCGGCGTCCGGACGCCATGGGGTGACGCGGCGCTCGGGGGCGTTGCGGACCGTGGCGGGCGGGAGGACCGACATGTCGGCGTTCGTGACGAAGCGCTCGCCCTCGTCGACTCGCATGGCCTCCCAAGGCACTTGGCCCGTCGCGTGGGAGGGCTGGATGCGCACATGAGGGCGGATGCCCTGTTCCAGGTAGGCGTTCATCTCCTTCGCGAGGAGGTTGGGGATCAACGCCCGGGCGAGGTCGGTCGCGAGTTCGAATTCTCGTTCGCGGTTGGTGAGGGGCCCGTTCAGGGAGCGTTCGAGGGCCTGCTCGACGGTTTCGCCGGGCAGCGGGGTCGGGAGGGCGGCGGCGAGTTCGTCCAGGACCGGCCGGACCGAATCCCCCGGGACCATGATGTTCTGGATCGCTCCGGGCTCGTGTTCCCAACGCCACGAATAGAACAGGTCGTCGGTGTCGACCAGTTTGAGCTGGACCGTGGGTCTTGCCGGTCGGTTCACCATGAGTCCACCACTTGGTCGGAGCGGATCGCGAAGCCGTACCGCCGCTCGGTCTCCTCGATCCACGGCTCCAATGCGGACGGACGGTTCGGGTTGACGCGCAGCCTCGGGGGCAGCGCGAACTGCGGCGTCGGGAAGTCCGCCGACGTGCCGGTGACGAACGCCGACGCGGCGAAGGACAACCGGTCGGCGCTCGGGGCGGGCGTCGGGAGGTCGAACGCCTCGAAGGTGAGGGCGCGGGCGGCCTGGGTCGGAGCGTGGAGGGAGACCGTGGCGCTCATGTGCTCCAGCAGTTCGGAGATCAGCGCTCCGTCCCGCAGGGCCACGACCAGGTGCAGCGCGTGCGCCATCGCCGGGATCGCCACGGTCGCGGCCCACTGCTCGCGGGCCTGGCCCGGCGCGTAGGTGTGGCGGATCGCGTCCGTGGCGAGCGCCGAAGGGAGCGAGAGGTAGAGCGCGAGCTGCAAGAGATGCTGCTGCACCGCAGGGTCGGTGGCCGCTTCGGCGGCGTCGGCGATCGTGATCGCACGGCGCATGTCGATGCGCGCCAAGTGGTACCGGGCGCCCATCGACTCGTACAGGGCGCGGCATTCGAGGTACGCGTTCTCGGCCGCCTCCAGGCCGGTGTCGGCCGCGAGCAGATCGCCCTGGAGGCCGAGGGCGTCGGCGAGCGCGACGGCGTGGCCCGCCTCGCGGAGGGTCTCGATCGCCTGGGGGAGCAGGGAACGGGCCAGGTCGGGGTTGCCGTTCCGAGCTGCGACGTCCGCGCGGCTGAACCTGATCTCGGCGGCGCGCAACGGCTGCTCGCCGTCGAGGAACGCCTGCTCGGCGGTGGCGAGGAGCCGTTCGGCGGTGTCGCCGTCGCCTCGGCGGGCGGCGATGCGGCCCTGGTTCGCGACCGCCAGCGCGGCCTGGACCGTGTCGCCTGCGGCCGTGTGGATCTGCTCGGCGAGGCGGAGGTACGACATGGCGGTGTCGTGGTCGTTGTGGGCCTGGGCGATCAGGCCGAGGTTGGCGTAGGGGTGCGCGGCGAGGCGGGGGTGGTGCTCGTTCGCGAGTGCGAGGGTGTGGCGGGCGGCGGCTTCGGCTTCTTCCATGCGTTCGAGGCCGATGAGGAGCACGCTGCGGGTGTTGTGGATGGTGATCTCGAGGAGCCGGTCTTCGGCGCTGCCGTCGGCGCCGGTGTTGAGGGCGAGCGCGGTGTCGAGGTCGGTGAGGGCTTCGTCGAGGCGGCCGAGGAGCTGGTAGGTCTGGGCGCGTTGGATGGTGACGGAGGTGCGGACGGCGACGGTGCCGTAGCGGTCGCCGGCGTCGCGTTCGGCGTTGGCGCAGGCGGTGAGTGCTTCGTCGGCGTAGCGGAGGGCTGCGGTGGTGTCGCCGAGGCCTTCGGCGGTCGTGGAGAGGTTGCCGAGGATGCGGGCGCGGACGTCGTGGCCGGCGGGGTCGAGGTCGTCGACGAGGGTGAGGCGGTAGGCCGCTTGGAATGTCGCGTCGGCTTCGGTGGTGCGGCCTTCGCCGAGGAGGCGGGCGGCGGTGTTGTTGAGGTCGCGGGCGTGGGCCCAGCGGGGGCCGGTGGTTTCCTTGCCGTGCAGGCTGATCAGGTTGTCGCCGGTCATGCGGTGCGCTCGGCGAGGCTGGCGACGGGGTCGGTGAGGCGGGTGCGGGCGTATTCGATGAGTGCGGCCCGGTGGGGTGCGTCGGCGGGTTCGGTCGGGTGTTTCACGAAGTCGGGGGAGTGGACGCGGAGTTCGCGCTGGTTGGCGGGGAGGAGCAGGAATGTCTGGGGTGCTTCGGCTTCGCCGGTGAAGTGGCCGGTGTCGGGGTCGAGTCGGAGGGGGATCTCGACGGTGGCGATGCGGGCGGTGAGGTCGAGGTCGCGGGCTTCGGGTGCGGCGGGGACGGTGACGGTGACGGCGAGTCCGCTTTCGCGTTGTGTGAGTGTCCAGGTGGCGCCGGCGGCGGCGTCGACGAGGCCTTGGGGGACCTGCGCCCAGTCGACGAGGGTGCCGCCGCTGGCGAGTGCGAAGTCGACGGGGTGGTGGCCGCTGGCGGCGAGGGCCCAGTCTTCGCGGCTGAGTTGGGCGGGTCGGCGGCGCAGTTCGACGCCGTAGTCGTCGGCGAGGTCTTCGAGGGCTGCGGCGAGTTCGTGGCGGGCGGGGTCGTCGGCGAGTGCTTCGAGTGCGGTGAGGTCGGTGTCGGCCAGGGCTCGTTCGACGGCCTGGTCGTCGTCGAGGAGGTGCTCGATGCCTGCTGTGCGCCAGGCGGCTTCGGCGCGGAGGAGACCGATGTTCAGGGCGGGGACGGCGGCGGCGTGGGAGGAGGGCCACCAGGCTTCGGCCCAGCGGAGGTGGGCGAGGCGTCTTGCGGCGTCGAGGACCGGGGAGGCCCATTGGGTCGTGACGGGGCCTGTGGTGTCGAGGATCGCGGCGGCCGTTTCGGGGCCGTAGATGTCCCAGAGCCAGTCGGCGGCGAGGTCCGGGTCGTGGATCTCGGCGGTCGGGTGCGGGTCGCGGTTCAGTATGTCCCAGTGGAGGAGTGCGCCGCGTGCTTCGACCAGTGCGGTGCGTTCGGGGTGGGGGCGTTCGGGGGTCGGTTCGGTCGCGGCGTGGATGATGTCGCGGGCGCGGGTGATGTGGAGTTCGGTCATGTCCGGCCTCCGTCTTTTTCGAGGATGCGGCGGAGCCGGTCGCGCTGGTCGAGGAGGACGGACCGGAAGACGCCGTCGAGGAGGTCCCAGACGTCGGCGGCGGCGGTGGTCTCGCCGCGTAGTTCGCGGCCGTGGAGGCGGGCCCAGAGGCGCCGCAGGTAGGGCGCTTGGACGTGGAGGATCTCGTGTTTGAGGTCTTCGGGGACGCTTGCGGATTCGGGGTCGGGCCGGCGGAGGACGGCGTGGACGTAGGCCTCGCGGGAGTAGCGGGCCTGCAAGCGGGCGTTGGCGTCTGAGGCAGGGGTGGTGTCGGTGCGGTGGTCGATGCCGGTGGTGGCGTCGCGGCCGAGGGCCATGGCGACGCGGCTGGGTTCGTCGGCGAGCTGCCAGGGGGCGGCGGAGCGGTGGATCTCGCCGACGACCATGGAGGGGATGTCGGCCATGGTCTCGCGCTGGAAGACGGCGGTGAACGCGGCGAACAGGCGCTCCATGATGGATCTGTCGAAGGGGGGCGGGAGGCGGCGTTTCGAGGCGCGGTCGCCGAGTTCGGGTGGTGCGGGGGCTGCTTTGGCGGTGAGGCCGTAGTCGCGGGCGACTCGGGGCCGGTCGAGTTCGGCGGCTTCGGCGGTGCCGACTTCCTTCTCCGCGAGGGCTTTCCAGAGGCGTTCGTCGGGGCGGTGGGCGCAGGTGTCGAGGAACGCGGTGAGGCCGTCGGGCGAGAGCGGCTGCGGGTCGGGGCGGTCGGCCCAGGCGTGGTGGAGGAGTCCGGCGAGGCGGACGACCTGGTCGGGGTCGGTCATGAAGCGGCGCAAGCGGTCCACGGTGACGTCGCCGCGTTCGGCGTGGACGTCGGCGACGGTCTCGGCGGCGATCGCCGCCGCGTCGGGGAGGGCGGCGGGGTCGCCGTGGGTGTGGGCGAGTTCGAAGCAGCGCTGGAAGTAGCGGTCCTGCGGGTTGCCTTCGGTGACGCCCGCGCGGCGGCGGGCCTGCTTGACGAGCCGGAACCAGGCGGCCGTCGCGGCGAGGGCGGGGCCGGCTTCGAGGATCGTGCGGCGGAGTTCGTCGACGTGTTCGACGTCGATGAGTCCGCCCGCGAAGCGCGGGTTCATGGTGGGGCGCAGGACGAGCGGGTCGAGGAGGAGCTTCACGGTGCGGGCGAGGGGCCGGCCGGAGGCGTTGCTCAAGGGCGCCACGGCATCGCCGAGCCCGGCCCATGCGTCGGCGATGAGCATGCCCCGGGGCACGGCCGGTCCGGTCGAGATGCCTTGCACCATGACGCGAAGTCTAGTCGGGATCGGCCCGCGGAAAGTTGTGATCGGTAGCCGCGGGCGGGGGGCGACGCTGACGGGACCAGCTTTTGAAGGAGGCCGTCATGAGCCACGTCCCCGGATACTCGTCGGCCCGGCCGTTCCCGGACCACCGGCAGTTCGTGCGGTCGCCGTACGGGACGCCGACGAACCCGTTGACGCCCAAGCCGAAGCGGTCGCGCGGGCTCGGGCTGTTCGGGATGATCATCGTGCCTTCGCTGGGGATCGGCGCGATCGCGGTCGGCGGCGAGTACCTGACCGCGCCGGAGCCGGACATCGCGGTCCAGTCCGGAATCGGGTTCGCGGCGTACGGCGGCACCGATCTCGCGCTGGTGCCGTACGACCGCAGCGGGTCCGGCGACCTCATCTCGTCGATGCGGCACGAGATGTTCGAGGTGCGGCTCGCCGCCGTCGACCTCGCGACCGGCGACACCGAGTGGGATGTGCGGCTCTCGGAGGAGCTGTCGTGGAAGGCCGCCGTGGTCGCGGCGGGGGAGCACTACGCGTACCTCGCGACGGACGACGGGCTGACGATCCTCGACCTCGCCGACGGCGATGTGGTCACCGAACCCGGCGACATCCCCGGCCTCGAAGGGGCCCAAGCGGTCTCGGGTGCGGCGTACGCGTTCGACTCCGGGATCGGGGCTGTCGTCGCTCTGGACGTGAACGGCGGCGTGCACACGATCGCCCTCGACGCGCTGGAGGCCGCGCCCGCCGACGCCGACACCACCGCGGCCTGGTCGGGGCTGCTGTTCGCGGAAGGGTCCGTGCCCGACATCGGGGGCATGACGAGCACCGAGGCGCTGCTCGCCGACGACGAGTCCTCGGTCCGGCTCGAACCGACCGCCGCCGGCTCGCTCGGCTCGAACCTCGTCCTCGACGGACCCGAAGGCCAACGCGCCCTAGGGACCCGCGTGTTCTACGAGGCCGGGATCGTCCTCGACCAGACCGCGCTGGTCTCCTCGTTCACCGTCGAGATCGACGTGGACGAGCTCATCGACGATATGCTGGAGGACCCGGCCGCCGCCGGCCAGAACCTGTGGACCGGGCTCGGCACGGCCGCCGCCGGGGCCGGTTCCGGACACGTCCTCGTCGAGCACCGCACCGAACCGGGCACCGAGGCCTACGCCATGCACGTCATCGACGTCGCCACCGGCCAGGTCACCGCCTCCACCGCGACCGGCAGCCGCCTCGGCCGCGCCCTCACCGGCCCCGGCGGCCACACCGTCGTCATCGCCGCCCCCGAAGGGTCCTACTGGCTCAGCGACCTCGTCGTCGTCGCCCCCGGAGGCTCCCTCAAACGCGTCGAGATCGGCCGCGACTGACCGAAACCTGTGACCGGTAGGCGCAGGGACCACCGGAGACTGAATCCACCAACCCGAAAGGAACCCACCATGTTCAAGACCATCGGCGTCATCGGCATCATCATCGGCGGCGCGCTCACCGTCATGTACTTCGTCTACGGCCTCACCAGCGACAACCCCATGCCCTGGGTGAGCGGCTGGATGGCCGGCCCGATCATCCTCCTCACCACCCTCCCGATGTTCTCCATCGGCCGCCTCGCGGACGGGGCGATGCGCGAACTGCGCGGCCACACCGCGCGCGGCTTCGAAGGCGCCCCGATCGCCATGGGCACCATCGTCTCCGCCCAGCGCACCGGCCTGAGCATCAACGACCAGCCGCAACTGGAGATCCTGTTCGACGTCGACACCATGGACGGCCAGTCGTTCCGCGGCGTCGCCAAGGCCATCATCGACCTCACCGAACTCGCCTCCGTCGTCCCCGGCGCGATCCTCCCCGTCCGCTACCGCCCCGGCAGCACCGACGGGAAGATCGCCATCGCCGCCGACGCCCCGCAGCACGAACTCCAGGCCGTCCTCGACCGCGTGCGCGTCGCCAAGGGCCTCGTCTCGCCCCGCCAACTGCAGATCGCCGAGCAGGGCGTCGAAGCGAAAGCGGTCGTCCTCGCGATGGCGCCCACCGGCGACCTCCAAGGCGACCGCGCCGTCATGGACATCAAGTTCCGCGTCACCCGCGCCGACACCACCACCTTCGACCTCGACCAGCGCAAGCCGATCGACGCCGGCGCGCTGGCGCAGCTCCAGCCGGGCATGGTCGTACGGGTCCGGTACCTCCCGCACGACGAGTCGGAGCTGGTGGTCCTGACCACCCTCAACCCGTGAGCGCGAACGCCGCGGCCGCGACCTCAAGCGGCCGCGGCGAGCCGCTCCCGGAAGGGCGCCAACAGGTCCAGCACCTCGTCGAGCGCGCCGCCGTCGGACCACAGGTCGTGCCACTCGTTCTCGCGCGGATCGGCGAGCCGGTCGAAGACCCGCAGGGCCTCCAGCCGCAGCTCGCCGTCCGCCTCGAACGGATGGGACGCCAGGAGTGCCGCAGCGGAAGCGCTGCCCGGGTCGGCGCCGAGCCGGGCAGCGACCAGGACGGCCGCCGCCGCCGCGGCGCCGGCCTCCGGGTCCTCGATGTACCCGGCGGTGGCGGTGACCTCGCGCATCATGGCGAGGAGGCCGTCCCGGACGCCGCCGGTTGCGGCGTCCGCGAGGCCGCCCAAGCCGTCCAGCGCCGCGTCGTTCTCGAACGGCCCGTATCCCCAAGCCCCCATGCGATGCCCCTTTCGGTGTCGTCGGCGGCCACTGTAGATCGGGGGGCCGACATCGCGATATCCTCGCGGAGGATCGCCGGTCCCCGCCCCCTCCGCCCCGCCCCTGAGTAGGCCCGCTTGCAGACCCCCGTATGGCTCGCCGTCGACCTCGGCACCACCCACACCGTCGCCGTCGTCGGCCGCGAAGGCCAGGAACCGCGCTCACTGCTGTTCGACGGCTCGCCGCTCCTCCCGTCCGGCGTGTACCTCGACGCCGCCGGCGAACTCCACACCGGCCGGGACGCGCAGCGGCTCGCCGCCGCCGAACCCGCGAGGTTCGAGCCGCACCCCAAGCGCCGCATCGACGAAGGCACCGTCCTCCTCGGCGACCGCGAGATCCCCGTCGAGGAGCTGCTCGCCACCGGCCTGCGCCGCGTCGCCGAAGCCGCCACCGCCTCCGGCCTCGCCCCCACCGAGACCGTCCTGACCTACCCCGCCGACTGGGGCCCCGTGCGCCGCGCCGTCCTCGAACGCGCCGCCGCGAACGCCGGCTACGAACACGTGCGGCTCCTCCCCGAACCCCTCGCCGCCGCCACCTACTGCGCCGAGATCCTCGGCCAGGACATCCCGCCCGGCGGCGCCGTCGCCATCTTCGACTTCGGCGGCGGCACCTTCGACGTCGCGGTCGTCCGCCGCGACGACGACGGCACCGGACGGTTCCGGACCCTCGCCGTCGGCGGCCTCGACGACCTCGGCGGCCTCGACGTCGACATGGCCCTCGCCGCCCACCTCGGGCGGATCGTCGCGGGACGCGACCCCGAACTGTGGCAACGCCTCTCGGAGCCGCAGACCACCGCCGACCTCCGCGACCGGCTCGCGTTCTGGGGCGAAGTGCGCGCCGCCAAGGAGATGCTGTCCCGCACCTCGACCGCGCCCGTCGCCCTCCCCGGCCACAACCCCATGGGCCTCCACCTCACCCGCGACGAACTCCAGTCCCTCGCCGACCCCCTCGTCTCCCGCGCCGTGGACGAGACCCGCCGCACCGTCGAACGCGCCGGCGTCGCCCCCGGCGGCCTCACCGCGCTCCTCCTCGTCGGCGGCTCCAGCCGCATGCCCCTCGTCGCCACCCGCCTCCACGCCCGCCTCGGCATCGCGCCATCGGTGCCCGAGCAGCCGGAACTGCCCGTCGCGTTCGGCGCCCTGCGGCACGCCCTCGCCGGACCCGAACCCGAGGCGACCACCCCCGCCGCCGCGCCGATGCCGTCCCCGGTCCCCCCGGTGACGTACGTGCCCGTCCCGCCCCCTGGCAGCACCCCGACACCCGCAGCGCCGCAACCGATGCCGCAGCCGACGCCGCCCCCGATGACCCCGCAGGCGCCCGGCTCGACCCTGCCGCCGGTCTACACCGGGCCGATCCGCGTCACCAAGCGGCCGCCGCGCCGCCGCGTCGGGCTCCTCGCCCTCTACCCGTTCATCATCGGCCTCGCCGTGGTCATCGTCCTCGCCCTCAACCAGGTCGACTGGGACGGCCTGGCCGGGAACGGCGCGACCGGCGACCTCATCGACGGCATCGCCGACGGCCTCCAGGACGCCACCGGCGGCGGCGGACCCGAGCTTGCCCTCACCTATTCGCAGCAGCTCAACGCCTCCGGCGCGAACGCCGTCGCCGCCGCCGACGGCATCGCGATCTTCGCCGAAGTCGCCGGCGGCCTCACGAAGGTCAGCGCCGTCTCCCCCGAAGGGGACGCCGTCTGGACCACCGAACTGGAACTCGAGCCCACCGAACTCTTCCTCACCGTCGTCGGCGGAGTCATCCTCGTCGACGCCACCGGATCCGCCACCGACGACGGCCAGAACATGCGCGCCGCCGTCGCCCTCGACAGCGGCGAGTTCCTCTGGAAGCAGCCCTGGATCGACCGCAACGACGTCGCCTACTACGGGACCGACGCGATCATCGAGCAGCGCACCGGCTTCGAGGACAACGCCGTCAAACGCATCGACCTCACCACCGGCGAAGAAGTGTGGAGCAAGGCCGGTCCCGAAGACCTGTTCATCATCGACGAGTACCGCGCCCGCGCCGCCACCGTCTGGGACGAAGGCGCCGAGGGCATGGGTACGTTGCCGCCCAACTCGAACGCGCTCTACGACAACCTCGCCGCGACGGACCGGATCGTCGAACTCGACCCCGACGAAGGCACCGCAGTGGTCCGCGATGCCGCCGACGGCAGCGCCGTCACCGACGGCGACCTGCCCGTGAACAGCGAATACTGGACCGTCTTCGACGACCTCGCCATCGGCAAGGCCTCCGACGAGGCCTCCCCGGGTCGCGACACCCTCATCGCCCATTCGCTTTCTGACCTCGGCGAAGCCTGGCGCATCGAACTCGACGTGGCGTTCACGATCCAGCACGTCAAAGCCTGCGGGCCGCACCTCGTCTGCGTGGCGCTCGACCACGCCAACGCCGACGACCAGTACAAGACCATCGCCGTCGACACGCAGACCGGGAAGCAGGTGTGGGAGGTCGGCGTCGAATGGTCCGTCGACGACCACTGGTACTCCACCGCGAACGGCCTCGTCTTCGGCGACCAGGTCTTCGACACCGTCGACTCCGCTCAGGTGCTCGACTTCGCGGGCAAACAGCTCGTCGAGGGCGAGCTGTTCACCTCGGCGATCGCCGTGCGCGGGGGCCTCGCGGCCATGGAGGTCTCGACCATGGGCGGGTGGGACGTCGCCGTGGTCGACACCGCGACCGGCGAGCAGACCGCGGGGCAGACCGTGGGCGCCGATCTTCCCGAGCACGCCTCGTTCGCGGGGAACCTGCTCGTGGTCCTCGGCGGGGACATGGAGGCGCGGGTGTTCACGGTCCCCGACTTCGCTTGAGGCGCAAGGGAAGCGGGGCCGGGCTTGCGCCCGGCCCCGGAGTCGATGGGTCGTCTGCTGTTGTCGGGCGAGGTGCGGGCGGTGCCCCGGAGTCAACCCGTCTGCGGCTCGGCGACGAGGCGGCAGGCCCGTTTGAGGATCCACGGGCACCACTCGTCGTGCTTCCACGCGCCGAACCATTCGGGTGTCGGTTCCGGCTCGCCGAAGAACCGGGCCGGGCCGCGTCCCTGACGCGGCCCGGCTTCCTTTGTGCGCCTTTAGGTCAGCTTGATGTTGTCGAGTTCGGCGTAGCCGGTCCCGCCGCTGAAGTACGGCGAGCCCTTCGCCAGGCGGATCACGTTGTAACCCGCTTTGAGGTTCACGGTGACGTTCACCGTCCCGAACTGGGCCCAGCCCGCAGTCGGCGGGTACGTCACCGTCGACCAGGCGCTGCCGTTGTAGGCCAGGCCGTGCGTCGAGTTCGCTCCTGTGCCGTTCGCGTACCGGATGGTCATGGTGTACGAGCGCGCGGTCGGCACGTTCACCGTGAAGTCCACGAAGGACTGCGAGCGCATGTCGGCCGAACCGTCGATCTGGCCCACGTAGGAGCCGTTCGACGCATTGCCCGATGCGAACGTGTTCGCGTTGACGACAGTCTGGTTCTCCGCCTCGTAGACCTGCTGCCACGACGTGGTCGGGCCGCCGACCGGGGTCACGATCAGCTGGTAGGCCGCTTCGGCGTCCATATTGTTGACCGGCACCGAGATCGTGCCGTTCGAGACGTTCATCGTCGTGGTCGAGATGGTGGTGGGTGCGGCGACGGCCGTGTTCCGGCCGGAGCCGGGAGTCGACAGCAGCTGGACCTGCACCTGCGAACCGAACGAGCCGAGCCCTTCGACGCGGACCGTGTTGTTCCCGTAGTCGCCGCCGAAGACGGTGTTCACGATCTTCCGGGTCGAGTCATAGGAAGCGACACCGTCCAACCAGGACTGCGGGGTGGTCTGCACGATGTTGCCGGTCATCGCGCCGTACCAGCGGTACAGCCAGTACGAGGCCGTCGGCTGGTTCTGCAGCGTGAACAGCCCGTCGAACGTGCCCGCCTCGAACCAGTACGCGCGGTGCGCCTCGCGCGCCCCGTACCGCTCGAACACCGACATCCAGTGCAGCGCGACGGAGGGGATGTCCATCTGGTTGAGGCTGTTGTACTCGTTGATGACGATCGGCCGGTCCGCGATCCCCAGCGAGTCCTCGATCGCGCGGTAGTCGGCGACGTGCTCGTCGAAGTTGTTCCAGTCCATGTCGGTCAGCTCGTGCCACACGATCACGTCGGGGACGGTGTTCGAGGCCTTGGCGGCCGTCATGAACGACTGCATCCAGTTGTGGTCGTACCGCGAATAGCTCGGGCCCACGATCGGCGTCACCGGGTCGAGCGAGTCCACGAGCTTGTACGTGCGGGCCCAGCCGTCGTTGAACGAACCGGCCGCGCTGGTGTTCCACGTCCAGTCGGGCTCGTTCCACAGCTCCCAGCCGCGGATGTTCGTCATGTCGGTCTCGGCGAGCCGGTCCTGGACCTGCTTGCGGGCCTTGGACTCCCAGTCGGCCCAGCCCTGCCACTGGTACGGGAAGGACGGGTAGATGTCGGGCATGCGGATGTACTGCTGCGCGCCCGCGCGGACGAGGTTGTCGCCCACTTTGAGCGAGTCGCAGCACGGCTCGGTCGCGCCGTTGCCGAGGTGGGTCGTGCCCGGGGCGGGCTGCGTGAAACTGGTCGGGTTGAGCGGCAGCAGCATCGCGGTGGTCGGCTGCGAGTCCGAGCCGACGCCGTAGAGGCCGCCGGCGGCGACCTGCGTGGCCGGGCGGACGGTGTTCGCGACGTTGACGGTGAGGGTGAGGCCCGCGGCCTGGGCCGGGACCGAGCTCCCGGCGACGGCGGCGCCGAGGACGAGCGCGATCACGCCCGCTCGCGCGGCGGCCCGTCTGAGGGTGGACAGCATCATTGCTCCTACACGAAAGGTCGAACCGGTTCGACACGTCGATGGAGGTCCGACGCTAGTTTCGAACCTCGTTCGATGCAAGATCTTCGATATAACAAAGGCATATACACGGGAAACGTCCTCAGGCCTCACTTGCGTCAGCCGCGTCACGGGGTTATGCTCCGAACCGGTTCGACGAATTCTCGAGGTCCAAGCCGAGTCGAACCGGTTCGGAGGAGGCACAGCACATGGTGAACATCGGCGACGTCGCCCGCGCCGCGGGCGTGGCCCGCTCGACCGCGTCCTACGCGCTGACCGGCAAGCGCGCCGTGTCAGACGAGGTGCGCGAACGGGTCCGCCTGGCCGCCATGGAACTCGGCTACACCCCGAACGCCGGCGCGCGGGCCCTCGCCACCTCCCGCTCCAACGTCATCGGGCTCCTCGCGCAGTTCCTGCCCGACGAGTTCGCGCCCGCGATGCTCCAGTACCTCCAAGGCGTCACCGACACCGCCCGCGACCTCGGATACGACATCCTGCTCAGCTCCGACGCGGACGGGCGCAGCGCCCTCAAGCGCATCACCGACTCCCGCATGGTCGACGGCGTCGTGCTCCTCAACGTCGCCGAAGACGACGACCGCCTGCCCGTGCTCCGCGCCGCCGCCCAGCCCGGCGCGCTCGTCGGCCTCCCGCGCGACTGCACCGGCGTCGACGTCTTCGACCTCGACTTCGAAGAGGCCGGGCGCACCATGGTCGAGCACCTCGCCCGCCTCGGCCACCGCGAACTCATCCTCGTCTCCCAGCCCGAGCACGTCGTCGAACGCGGCGGCGCCTACGTCTGGCGCCTCCAGAACGCCGCCCTCGAAGCCGCCGCTGCCAAAGGCATCACCCTCCACACCGTGTTCGGCGCCGCCACCCAGCCCGACATCGGCCGCGACCTGCACGCCCTCCTCGACGCCCACCCCAGCGCCACAGGCCTCCTCCTCAACAACGAGGCCGCCGCCGCCGCGCTCCCCACCGTCCTGCGCTCCCGCGACCTCGATGCCCCCGCCGACCTCTCCGTGATCGGCCGCTACTCCGACGAGTTCGCGCGCACCTTCTCCCTGCCCTACTCCTCGATCGAGAGCGCCCCGGACCGCCTGGGGCGCATGGCCGTCCGCCAGCTCGTGCGGCGCATCGAGAAGCAGGTCCCCGAGGGCGACCCGTACGTCGTGCGGTTCGTCAACCCAGAACTCGTCGACCGCGGCAGCACCGCGGCCCCGGCGACCCGGCAGTAAGAAGACCCATCCCTCATCGCATATCCCTAAATGCACCGCAATGTTCAAGGAGGAACACGAAATGCAAGCCAAGAAGCCCCTCTTCAGGGCCGCGGCCGCGGGCATCGCCTGCGCCGCCCTCGCCTTCGCGAGCGCCTGCTCGTCCGGCGGCACCACCGACCAGGACGCCGACACCTACACGTGGTGGGACCCGTACCCCCAGCACGCCGACGACTCCGACTGGGCCAAGCGCGTCGCCGCCTGCGGCGACGAGGCCGGGGTGACCATCGAGCGCACGCCGTTCGACACCACCGCCCTCACCAACCAGGCGCTGCTCTCCGCGCAGGAGGGCACCAGCCCGGACATCATCCTGCTCGACAACCCGGCCGTCTCCACCCTCGCCGACACGGGCATGTTGAGCACCATGGACGAACTCGGCCTCGACGTCTCCGGAGTCGACGAGAACCTGCTCGCCGCCGGCGTCGTGGACGACAAGACCTACGGGATCCCCGTGGGCGCCAACACCCTCGCGCTCTACTACAACGCCGACGTGCTCACCGCCGCCGGCGTGGACCCGGCCTCGGTGACCGACTGGGCCTCCCTGACCGACGCGCTCGCAAAGGTTACCGGTAACGGCGCCAAGGGGATCACCTTCGCCGGCATCGGCACCGAAGAAGGCTCCTTCCAGTTCCTGCCCTGGTTCTGGGGCGCCGGCGCCGACCTCAAACAGCTCGACTCGCCCGAAGCCGTCGCGGCCCTGGAACTGTGGACCGGCTGGCTCGACGCGGGCTACGCGCCCGACTCCGTGATCACCAACTCCCAGAACACCACCTGGGAGGAGTTCCTCACCGGCGAGTACGCGTTCGCCGTCAACGGCACCTGGCAGGTCAACAGCGCCCTCGACGCCGGGTTCGCCACCGGCGTCATGCCGCTGCCCGCCCAGAACGGCGGCACCGCGCCCGCGCCCACCGGCGGCGAGTTCATCGTCGCCCCCGTCCAGACCGACACCGACCGGTACGACGTCACCCGCCAGATCGTGGAGTGCATGACCACCCCCGAGGGCTTCGTCGAGACCGCCACGACCTTCGCGTACTACATCCCGCCGACCCCGGACGGCCAGGCCGCGCTCCTCGAAGCGCAGCCCGAGCTCCAGCCGTGGGTCGACGCGGTGCGCGGCGCCAAGGGCCGTACCAGCGACAACCTCGGCACCGACTACCCGAAGATCTCCGAAGCGCTCTGGACCGCCGTCCAGAACGCCCTCTCCGGCTCGGCCACACCGGCCGACGCCCTGGCCCAGGCGCAGGCCGACGCGGCCGCCGCCACCCAGTAAGACGGAGTCGCCATGACCACGACCTCGGTCACCACGACCGGCCGTGCGTCCGGCACCGGCGCGGGGGGGCCCCCCCCCCCCCCCCCCCCCCCCGGGGGGCCCCCCCGGGGGGGGGGGGGCCCCCGGGCGGGGGGGGGGGGGCGCGCGG
>NZ_JAPZVQ010000006.1:49496-142592 GCF_027622945.1 Glycomyces lechevalierae
CCCCCCCCCCCCCGCCCCCCCCCCGCCGCGCCGCCCCCCCCCCCGCGGGCGCCCCCCCCCCCCCCGCCCGCCCCCCGGCCCGGGCGCCCGCCGCAGGCAGGGCGCGTCCCGCTGGACCGCGTTCGGCTTCGCCGCGCCCCTGCTCGCCTACCTGCTCGTGTTCTACGCGTACCCCTTGTGGCGCAACGTGGAACTGAGCCTCCACGACTACACCGTGCGGGCCTTCGTGCAGGGCAACCCCGAATTCGTGGGCTTCGCCAAGTACGCGGAGGTCTTCGGCTCGGACTCGTTCGGCACCGCCCTGCTGAACACGGCGCTGTTCACCGTCGTCTCCATCGCGTTCCAATACGCGATCGGACTCGCGCTGGCAGTGTTCTTCCGCAACAACTTCCGGCTCTCCGGGGTGCTGCGCGCGCTGTTCCTCGTGCCGTGGCTCCTGCCGCTCATCGTCTCGTCCTCCACGTGGGCGTGGATGCTCAACAGCGAGAACGGGATCGTCAACTCCGTGATCGAGGCGTTCGGCGGCGAGCAGATCAACTGGCTCACCTCGCCGGACACCGCGCTCACCGCCGTGATCGCCGCCAACATCTGGCTCGGCATCCCGTTCAACCTCGTGATCCTCTACTCAGGACTCCAGCAGATCCCTCCGGAGACCTACGAGGCGGCCTCGCTCGACGGGGCGAACGCGCGGGAGCAGTTCTGGCACATCACGCTGCCCCTGCTGCGGCCCGTCTCCGCGATCACGCTGCTGCTCGGCTTCATCTACACGCTCAAAGTCGTCGACGTCATCTGGATCATGACCACCGGCGGACCCGGCGACGCCTCGCTCACCCTCGCCGTGTGGTCCTACCGCGAAGCCTTCGGCACCGGGCAGCCCGACTTCTCGCCCGCCGCCGCGATCGGCAACCTGCTCATCGTCATCGCGCTCGTCTTCGGCTTCGTCCACCTGCGCATCCAGCGGAACGGAGAACGCCGATGACCACCGCAAGGACATGGTGGAAGACCGGCCTCGGCCTCGTCTTCACCGCGATCATGCTGTTCCCCGTCTACTGGATGGTGAACGTCTCGCTCACGCCCACCAACGAACTGCGCCAGACCAACTGGTTCCCGGTGCACCCCACGCTCGAAGGGTTCGACTCCGCGCTCGGCCAGCAGCTCCCGGCGCTCGGCACGAGCCTCGGCATCGGCATCGGCTGCGTCCTCCTCACGGTCGTGATCGCCGCCCCGGCGGGGTACGCGCTCGCGATCTTGAACCTGCGCGGCGGGCGGGCGCTCAACTTCCTGCTGCTCGTGGCCCAGATGGTCCCCGCGGTCGTCATGGCCATGGGGTTCTACGCGATCTACGTGCGGCTCGGCATGCTGAACACGGTGTGGGGCCTCATCATCGCCGACTCCACGATCGCCGTCCCCTTCGGCGTGCTGCTTTACACGACGTTCATGGCGGGCATCCCGAAGGAGCTCATCCAGGCCGCCCGCGTCGACGGCGCCGGGGCCTGGGGCACGTTCACCAAGATCGTCCTGCCGGTGAGCCGCAACTCGACGCTCACGGTGTCGCTCTTCGCGTTCCTGTGGGCCTGGTCGGACTTCATCTTCGCCTCGACCCTCAACCGCTCGAGCGAGTACGTGCCGATCACCCTCGGGATCTACCAGTACATCGGCAACAACACGACCCAGTGGAACGCGATCATGGCCACCGCCGTCGTCGCCTCGCTCCCCGCGGCGATCCTCCTGGTCGTCGCCCAACGATATGTGGCCGCCGGCGTGACCGCCGGGGCCGTGAAGGACTGAACCAGTGCGAGACAACACCGCGACCGTCCCCGTCGACCCGCCCGGCGGCCCGCGGGGACTCGGCCTCGGCGAGTTCCGGCTCCGCGGCGGCTTCTGGGGCGGCCTCCAGGCCGTCAACACGGCCGCCACCCTCCAGCACTGTCTGGAGTGGATGGAACGCCTCGGCTGGATCACGAACTTCGACCGCGTCGCCCGCGGGGACACCGGCGGCGGACGGCCCGGCTGGCAGTTCTCCGACTCGGAGATCTACAAGCTCATGGAAGCCCTGGCCTGGGAGCACGGCCGCACCGGCTCGCCCTGGGCCGAGGAGGCCCTCGCGTCCCTCACCGAGCGGGTGGCCGCCGCGCAGGACGACGACGGGTACCTCAACACCTGCTACGGCCATGCGGGCCAAGCGGAACGGTACAGCGACCTGTCCTCCGGGCACGAGCTGTACTGCACGGGCCACCTGCTGCAGGCCGCCGTCGCGCGCCTCCGGACGACCGGCGAGGACAAACTCGTCGAGGTCGCCCGGCGCGCGGCCGACGAGGTCTGCCGCACCTTCGGCGCCGACGGCAGCGACGGCATCTGCGGCCACCCCGAGATCGAAGTCGGCCTCGCCGAACTCGGCCGCGCCCTCGGCGAACCCCGCTACACCGAGCAGGCCCGCCTGTTCATCGAACGACGAGGACGGGGCACGTTGAAGCCCGTGACCTTGCTGGACGCCTCCTACTTCCAGGACGACATCCCGGTCCGGGAGGCCGACGCCTGGCGCGGCCACGCCGTCCGAGCGCTCTACCTGGCCGCCGGGGCGGTCGACGTCGCCGTCGACACCGGCGACTCCGGCCTGCTCAACGCTGTTGAGCGCCAATGGGAACGAAGCGTCGAACGCCGCACCTACCTCACCGGCGGCATGGGCTCGCGCCACCAGGATGAGGGCTTCGGCGAGGACTGGGAACTCCCGCCGGACCGTGCCTACTGCGAGACGTGCGCGGGCATCGCCTCCAACATGGTGTCGTGGCGGCTCTACCTGGCGACGGGGGAGGCGCGGTACGCGGACCTGATGGAACGCACCTTCTACAACGTCATCGCCGCCTCCCCGGCCGAGGACGGCAAGGCCTTCTTCTACGCCAACCCGCTCCACCAGCGCAGCGCCGCAGCGGATGTGCGCCCCGACGAGGTCAACCCGCGCGCCGAAGGCGGCGTGCGCGCGCCCTGGTTCGACGTGTCATGCTGCCCGACCAACCTCGCGCGGACGCTTGCGAGCTGGCAGGCCTACGCCGCCTCGGTCGAGGGGAACCGGGTCTCACTGCTGCAATACGCCAACGGCGACATGCGCATCGAGATCGGCGACGGGGAACTGGCCCTGCGGATCACCACCGAATATCCGCAGGAGGGCGCGATCCGGATCGAGGTCCTGGAGACCCCGAGTGAGCCGATCGGACTGCGACTCCGCGTCCCGCACTGGGCCGACGGCGCGAGCCTCGCCGACGAGACGGCCGCGTTCGCGGTCGAACCTGGCTGGGCGGCGATCCGGGGCCCGCTGAAGGTGGGGATGACTGTCGAACTCAGCCTGCCGGTCGAACCCCGGTTCACCTGGCCCGATGAGCGGATCGACGCCGTGAGAGGTTGCGTAGCAGTGGAACGCGGCCCGCTCGTGCTCTGCGCGGAATCCACGGATTTCCCAGAAGCGGCGACGATCGAGGATCTCCGAGTGGACCCGTCGCAGCCCCTGCGCCCCGAATCGGACGGAGCCACAATCCAAGCGGTGTTCGCCGGGGGTGGAGCGCGGCCAGGACTGCCTTACCGCTCCGAACCGCCGAAATCGGCCAGCGCGGCGACGACCGAACTCCGTCTCATCCCGTACCACCGGTGGGCGCAACGAGGCAGCGCCGCAATGCGCGTCTTCCTGCCGACCGTGTGACGGTGCGGTCCTTGACCTCCCTGGTCAAGGGCCGCTCATGTCTTCAAGAGCGGGCAATCTCGCGTCCCATGGCGAAGCCGCCGCTCGAATAGGATCGGTGCATGCCCCCCGAATCCCCTGACGCACCTCCCGCCCCGGAACCGGTCTACGGCCGCGTCCACCTGAATCCGGGCATCTTCGGTTACCTGATTTCGGCGGTGTTCCTCATGGCCCCCGTGATCATCGTCCTCCGGGGGATCGGGACGGTGCCCGTTCCAATCACGTACATGGGAGCCTTGCTGGGCGTACTCACGATCTTTCTGAACTGGAAAACCATCATGAGGATCCCTGTCGTCGAGACCGACCCCGACGGCATCACGGTGCGCCCCAGCATCGGCAGGGGCCGGATCTTCGTGCGGTGGGAGGACGCGAACGGCGTGGTGATCTGGCATGAGCGCCTCGGAGGCGAGATGTCGACGATGGTGGCCGTCAGCGCTCGAGAGGGCTTCGCCTACGACAATTACGGCCTGTACCCGGCCGTCCGCCCTGCCAGGGACCCGAACTCCGGCTCAAAGGTTCGTCGGCATCTGCGTTCCTGGTCGGTCCAAATCGGCAAGACCAGCGCCCGCCGCATCGCGCGGCTTGTGAACGCGAGCGGCAAGGGCGTGCCTGTCGTCGAGGAGCTTCCCAACGGCGACACCTGGAACCACTCCGGCCCTCAGTGGGCCACTGGCGATTGATCAGAGGCGGTCCGCTTCCTGGTCTGCGTCCCAAGTGGCGCGGGCGGTGGCGATGGCGTCCTTGTGTTCGCGGGACCAGTCCGCCAGGCCGTTGACCATCCCGGCGAGGCTGTGGCCCACCGGCGTGAGCCGGTATTCGACCTGCGGCGGGATCGTCGGATAGACGGTGCGCTCCACGAGGCCGTCGCGCCAGAGGCGCTTCGTCGTCAAGGTCAGCATCCGCTGCGAGATCCCCGGGATGGCCCGTTCGAGCTCGCGGAACCGGCGGACGCCCTTGGCGAGTTCGACGACGACCAGCACGGTCCACTTGTCGCCCAAGCGGTCGAGCACGTCCCTGATCCCGCAGTCGTCATCCCCACAGGGCCCCTCGGGAATAGGGGCCGCGACCTGGGGAGTTACGGCCGTGTTCGTGGCTGACACAGAAGTGCCTCCTTACGGAGTCGGCTGACTCGTGCGAATCTCGGGCTGCCATTCGAACCTTACAGCGCAAGGAGCAGCCCGATGATTCTCGTGACCGGTGTGACCGGCGGCCTCGGCGGCCTCATCCTCAACGGCCTCAAAGGCATCGACGACATCGAGGTGGTGCCGGGAACCCGCAAGGGGGACGGCTCGGCCGCCCGCCGGATCGACTTCGACGACCCCGCCTCCCTCGCCGAGGGCTTCGCAGGCGTCGACGTCCTGGTCTTCATCTCCGCCGGGTACGCCGAGGACGACATCGTCCTGGCCCGCCACGGCGCAGTGGCCGACGCCGCCAGGGCCGCCGGTGTGAAGCACGTGATCTACACGAGCCTCGCCTCCTCCGGCGAACGCATGACCATCGCCCTGCCGCACCGCTGGACCGAAGACCGACTCGCCAACGGCCCCTTCGAGGTGACGATCCTCCGCAACGGGCTTTACACCGAGATCCCCCTCGGCCTGGCCCTCACCGGAGCGGCGATGGCCGCCGAGACCGGGATCTTCGCGGCCCCGTTCGGCGACGGCCGAGTCTCGGTCGTCGCCAAGGAAGACCTTGCCGACATCGCCGTCCGAGTCGCAGTCGAAACCGACCGCGACCTGGCCGCAGGCAACCAGAGTCGCCACGCGGGCCGGACCTACGAACTCGAGGGCCCCACCCCCATCGGCGGGAACGAGATCGCCGAGGTGCTGACCGAATCACTCGGCCGCCCTGTCACTTACCAATCGATCTCGCTCTCGGACCTCCGCCAGGGCCTGGAAGGCAGCGGCATGCTGCCCTACCAGATCACCCACACCCTCTCGATCTTCTCGAACGTGAAGGCCGGCTGGACCGAAGCGAGGCACAGCGACCTTGAGGCCCTGCTGCCGAACGTCCCCCGACCCGTCCACGACAGCATCGTGGCCGCCGTGAAGGCGGGTGGGTTCGAGTCCCAGTCGCTCAGTTCCAGTGGGGAAAGCTGAGCGACCGGCCTGTTTGTTCGCGGGCGCGGGTGTCGTCGCCGAGTCGGGTCCTCTAATGCCCGATCTGGCGTTGCTGCTCGCGCTCGCTGTCTTGCCAAGGTGTGCCTCGTTCAGAGCACTGCCGCGGTCGAGGTGATCCCGACCAACGATCTCCCACCCAGCACGGCCCCCTGGGGCCGTGGTCCGCTGTGGATCCCGATAGCACGCGGGGACTGAGACCAGTGCTCCGTCAAGGCGCTGATCTCGGAATCGGTCCGGTTTGGGTTTCGGCCAGAGGCTTGGCGTAGTCTGCTTGCACCTACTCGCCACCTGTACGTTTTCCGTATCCCTGTGCGTACATCAATCATCCCTCGCACCACACCCCACTGTCATCACTCACAGGGTGAGAAGACATTCATGTTCAGCCCGACCCACCTGCACCCCAAGGGAAACGGCGCCGCCCGCCGCGCCCCGACCAAACCCGCCACCCGCCAAGCAACCCCACCCCGAATCCACCTCTCCGTCGCCGCCCGCCTGAACCGCAAGCCGATCCCGACGACAAAGTCGCTCATGCACGCGCAACCCCCGAGTCGAGCGGCTCAGGCTCAGGTCTATGCCTGCTCGATTGAGGCGGCACCGGACCGGCGTGCGAGTTCGATGAGCAGGTTCGCGTACCCGAGAGTGTCATCGAGGGCTTTATGCGTGTGCTCGATGTCGCCGAACCATTCGGAGGGCAGGTTGGCCGGGGTCATCTCCGCGACCGGGCGGCCGGTGAGCGCCGCCGCGTAGCTCCGGATGCACAGGCCCGGTCCGTCGAAGATCCGGTCCTCCTCGTAGGGGCCCTGGATGAGGCCGTAGCGGGTGAACCGGCGCAGGTAGTAGTCGATCCACAAGCCGTCGAAGGCGAGCGGAGAAGCGGCGAACATGCACTTCCCCGGCAGGGCTTGCACCCACGCGGCGTATGAGGACATGACATCGTGAACCGGTTGCGGGTCCTCAGTGGCCGCGGCCCACACGTCCGGGATGGTCTGGAACCACGCCAGGGTCTTCTCGTTGGGGGCGGCTCCTGGCAGGGGTTCGAGCACCGCCTCGAACCGGCCGTGCTCGGTGCCGTCGAGCGAGACGGCCACCGAAGCGAACGACCGCATGGAGTTGGCTCCCGGCCAAGGGCCGTCGACCTCGATGTCCGTCACGACGTAGATCCACTCGTCGGAAAGCGCCTTCTTCATGCACATCATCCTGCCCGAGCGCGGCATCGACGAGTCGGCCAGGGCGGCTGCGCCTGCTCAGGACCCGATGAGGGACTACACGACAACGGCCGGGGCGGCGAGTGCGCGCCGCCCCGGCCGTCGTCCATCAGGTCAGGCCGTCCCGGTGACGGCGGTGCCGTTGCGGTTCAGCGTGTACGTAACGGTCTTGCCGCTCCAGAAGTGGATCGTCAAGTTCACCGTCGAGCCGTCGGTGACCTCGTTGAAGAACGCCTGGGTCATCTCGATCGTCCCCGCCGCAGCGTCGGGCTTGAAGGCCGCACCGTACTCCTTGAACGGGGTCCAGTTCTGCGGGCCCGCGTTCGTGCCGTCGGCGTACTTGGCCTCCAGCGTCGAGATGCGGTCGCCGTTGAAGTCCGTCGGGATCAGCAGCGAGGCCGTGGTCCCGGTGGCGCTCTGCAGGACCGGGGTCTCGTGGCTGACGACGTTGAGCTTGTAGGGCACGCCGGCCGAGAATCGGACCGACAACTGCGCCTGCTTGCCCGGCGTCCGGTCGGGGAGCAGACTGGCGAGGAGGCCCGCCTTCAGCGTCAGGGTGTTGCCCCGGACGACGTAGTCCTTCCTGGCGCTCAGGCGCTTGGTCCCGTAGTAGACGTCCGTGAAGGACAGGCCGTTCGTGTTCAGCGTGACCGACTTGTCGGTGATCGGGTCGGTCGAGTCGACGAACAGCAGGTCGGACGAGAGCGTGCCGGAGCGCGTGGTCCAGGCCGACGAGATGTACGAGAACAGCTCCGGGTCCCGCCACTGCAGCGCGGTGCGGTCGAAGTGGGAGCCGTTGTCCCAGAACATGGTCGTGATGCCCTTGGAGCGCGCCACGTACCCGAAGTGCTCGAAGAACTTCAGCAGCTCGCCGCGCTCGACCGCGCTGTAGCCGCTGTCGAGGACGCCCCACTCGCCGATGATCACGGGGATGCCCTTGGCCACGAACGTGTTGGAGAAGCGGTTGAAGTCGTCCTCCAGGTAGCCCTGGACCTCGGCGTTGTACGTCGGGTAACCCGCGATGTTGACCGAGAACGGCCAGAACGAGTAGTGGTGGATGGTCGCGGCGATCATCGGGTCGTTCAGGGCCGCGATCTCGGAGGACAGCTCGTCCATCGCGGCCTGGTCGCCGCCCGTGTGGAGGGTCGGCAGGACCAGCAGTCGCGAGGCGTTGCCGCCGCCGGAGCCGCGCACGATGTCGTGGAACGAGCTGTTCAGCTCGGCGATGTACGGGAAGCTCTGCGCGTCGGTGAGGCCGTCGAAGCCCTGCTCGTTGATGCTCTCGAAGACGAGCTCCGGCGGGAAGTCCTTGAAGGCGTCGGCGATCTGGGTCCAGGTCGCGTCGTAGCGGGCGCGCACGGTGTCGTGCTGGGTCGGCATGGTGTTGACCCACTGCCACGAGTCGTGGTGGATGTTGATCATCACGTAGAAGCCCTCGTCGAGGGCCATCTGGACGACTTCCTGGACGCGGGCCATGACGGCCGGGTCGATCGTGTAGTCGGGGCCGGCGCCTTGGTGGTTGCCCCAGCTCACGGGGATGCGGATGCTGTTGAAGCCTTGGGCGCGGATGGCCGCGAGCTGCGCCTGCGTGACGCGCGGGTTGCCCCAGGCGGTCTCGTCGGCGCCGCAGCATATCGAGTCGAAGGTGTTGCCGAGGTTCCAGCCGGGCTGCATGGCCGCCACGATCTGGGTCGCGGTCAGGTTCGCGGCGGCGGCGGGTGTTTCGGCTTGGGAGGCGGCGGGGACCGCCATCATGGCGAGGGCGACGGGGACTGCGAGGAGCAGTCGCAATGCCTTGCGTATCAAAGGAGATTCTCCTTTCGGAGCACCGGGGACGGTCCGCGTCGACGCGGCGGTGCGATGGGCGATACCGATCGCGGCGGGACGGGCGGCCCCGCAGCGATGTATGGACAGATTCCTATATCCCATATCGTGGTGTCAATGTTTGGTCGCCCGATTCAACTAATTACTCCCCGAACCGTTATCTGTCGGCTGGCAGGCAAGCCCGAAGCGGGCCTTTGAAGACGCGACGGGAGGACACCTCCCAGAGGTGCCCTCCCGTATGCGTATCGCCGCTCTCCGGCGACCGACCGGCTAGACGTCGGACCGCTTGATGCGCCAGGCGGCCGCGCCGAGCGTGGCGGCGATGTAGCCGCTGAACACGGTCAGCCCGGCCAGCGGTGAGAGCGCGTCCTCCTGCTGCGTCACCGCCGTGAACGCGTCCCCCGCCTCGGACGGCAGGTACTGCACGACATCGCTCCAGCTCTCCGGCACCAGCAGCGCGGCCACCATGGCCAGCAGGAACATGACGCCGAACAGCGTCGTGATCGCGCCGGGCGTGGAGCGCATGAGCGCGCCGAGCCCGACCCCGAGCAGCCCCGACCCGGTGAGCAGGCCCGCGGTGCCGACGACCGCGCGGGCCACGCCCGGGTCGGACCAGGAAGCGCCGCCGTCGATGAGCGACTGGCCCACGGTGAAGACGACCGCCGAAGCGGCGAGTGCCACGACGAACACCACGGCGGCGAACACCGCGGCCTTGGCCCACAGCACCGGCAGCCGCTTCGGCACGGCCGCCATCGAGGAGCGGATCATCCCCGTGCTGTACTCGCCGGCCGTGAACAGGACGCCCAGCGCCCCGAACGCCAGCACCGCGAAGTTCGTGCCGGTGAAGCTCGCGCTGATCGGATCGGTCGGCTCGTTGCCGGGAGGGCCGCCCGGGTCGCTGCCGTCCCCGTACAGGGACGAGGCGAGGAGCCCGAACCCGATGAGCAGCAGCACGGCGATGCCCAGGGTGATGAGGGTCGAGCGCACCGACCAGAACTTGATCCATTCGCTCTTCAGGACCCGCGGCAGGCTGACCCGCTTGCGGGGGAGGGCGGCGATTGCGGTGGTCATCGGGTTGCTCCGATCGTGGCGGACTGGTATTCGACGGCGTCCTTCGTGAGTTCCATGAACGCCTCCTCGAGGGACGGACGGATGACGGTGAGCTCGTGCACCGGGATGCCGGCGCCCGCGGCCCGGTCGCCGATCTCCTCGGCGGACAGGCCCGTGACCTCGAACAGGCCGCGGTCGATGCTGAGCACCGTGGTCCCGGGACCGGAGATGAGGTCGTGCAGGGCGTTCGCGTGCGGCGAGCGCACCCGGACGCTCTCGTTGGACGCGCTCTCGATGAATCCGCTCACCGACACGTCGGCGATCAGGCGGCCCTTGCCGATCACGATCAGGTGCTCGGCGGTCAGCGCCATCTCGCTCATCAAGTGCGAAGAGACGAACACGGTGCGTCCTTGTGCGGCGAGATCACGCATCAGGTTGCGGATCCAGAGGACACCCTCGGGGTCGAGGCCGTTCGTCGGCTCGTCGAGGATGACCACCTCGGGGTCGCCGAGGAGCGCCGAGGCGATCCCGAGGCGCTGGCCCATGCCCAGGGAGAACCCGCCGACCCGCTTGCGGGCCACCTCGTGCAGGCCGACGATGTCGATGACCTCGTCGACGCGGGACTTCGGGATGCCGGTGGTGGCGGCGAGGGCGAGCAGGTGGTGGTAGGCGGTGCGACCGGTGTGGACGGCCTTCGCGTCGAGCAGCGCGCCGGCCTGGAACATCGGGTCGGGGTGCTCGGCGTACGGGCGGCCGTTCACCGTGGCCGTGCCGGAGGTCGGCCGGTCGAGGCCGAGGATCATGCGCATGGTCGTCGACTTGCCCGAGCCGTTCGGTCCGAGGAAGCCGGTCACGATGCCCGGCTTGACGGTGAAGGCGAGGCCGTCGACGGCGGTCTTGTCGCCGTAGCGCTTGGTGAGGTCGTGTACTTCGATCATGCGGTCAAGTCTCTGATCCGGGACCCGTACTCGTCGTCGTCCGGACGCGGGCCGCCGCACTACCGCGGTTGCGGTAGACGCGGCGTCCACTGCTACTGCGCGTGGACGATGACCTGCGAACCTATGCGCGCGTACGATTTCGCCATGGCATGGGGGACGACTCGGGCGTGGACGCGCAGGCACGCGACGCTCATGGACACCGCCTTCGCGGTGGCCTTCGTCGGACTGTTCTTCATGGGCTACTTCTTCGGCGACGGACACGGCCCCCGCGGCGGCGACTTCACCATCGCCGACTCGGTCGTCGCACACGTCCTCGCCGCGGCCACCGCGCTGTTCGCCTTGGCCGCCCGGCGGTTGTGGCCCGAGCGGCTGCTCATCCTCGACACCGCGGTCTCGGTCGGCGTCATGATCGCCACCGGGTACCGCCATCCGCTGCTGATCGTCACCTGGCTGATCGTCGCCTACACGTTCGCGCGGCGCACCGGCCGGCGCCGGGTCTGGCTTGTCGCGGGCGCCTGCATCGCGGCCATGTACCTCGCCTCCGGCGCGTTCGGCGACGGCGGCTGGATCGCCCCGGGCAATTTCGGCGTCACCGCCTGGTCGATCGCCGTCGTGGCGATCGGGGACGCGACCCGCAGCCGCCGCGCCTACATCGACGAAGTCGAGGACCGCGCCCGCCGCGCCGAGGAGACCCGCGAGGAGGAGGCCCGGCGCCGCGTGGCCGAAGAACGGCTGCGGATCGCCCGGGAGCTGCACGACGTTGTGGCCCACCACATCGCCGTCATCAACGTGCAGGCCGGAGCGGCCGCGCACGTCCTCGAGTCCCGCCCGGAGGCCGTCGGCCCGGCACTGGCGCACATCCGGCGCGCGGCGGACACGGTGATGCAGGAGCTCGGCTCCGTCGTCGGGGTCCTGCGCAGCCCCGAGGACGCCGGCGAGCGGTCCACCGAGCCGACCCGCGGCCTCGCGCGGCTGGCCGAACTCCTCGACTCGTTCGCCGCCGCCGGACTCCGGGTCGAGCACCGGCAGACCGGCGACGCGCGCGCCCTCCCGGCGGTGGTCGACCTGGCCGCGTACCGGATCGTGCAGGAGTCGCTGACGAACGCCCACAAGTACGGGACCGGCCGGGCGCAGTTGGCGATCACGTACGCCCCGGGCACCGTCTCGATCGACATCGAGAATCCGATCGACAAGGGCGCCAAGGCGTCCGGGTCGGGGTACGGCATCGTCGGGATGCGCGAGCGCGCCGCCGCCGCCGGGGGCACCGTCACCACCGGAGCCGCGGACGGCCGCTTCACCGTGCACGCCGAACTGCCCGCCAGTGCTCATTGACCGCTGTGAAGGAGACCCCGTGACCATCCGAGTCCTGCTGGCCGACGACCAGGCGCTCATCCGCGCGGGCTTCGCGCTCATCATCGGCTCCGAACCCGACCTCGAAGTGGTCGGCGAGGCCGCCAACGGCCGCGAAGCGGTCGAGCTCGCCCGCTCCGAGCGCGCCGACGTCGTCCTCATGGACATCCGCATGCCCGAGGTCGACGGCATCGAGGCCACGAAGCGGATCGCGGCCGACGACGACCTCGCGGGCGTGCGCATCCTCGTGCTCACCACGTTCGAGAACGACGACAACGTCGTCCTCGCCCTCCGCGCGGGCGCCAGCGGGTTCCTCGGCAAAGGCGTCGAACCCGCGGACCTGGTGCGGGCCATCCGCGTCGTCGCCTCGGGCGAGGCGCTCCTGTCGCCCAAGGCGACGCGCAGCATGATCGGCCGGTTCCTCGACCAGAACGAGCCCGGCCCGCTGCCGAGCCCCGAACCCCTTGCGGCGCTGACCGAACGGGAGCGCGAAGTCCTCGCGCTGGCGGCGCACGGCCTCTCGAACGACGACATCGCCGCGAAGCTCTACCTCTCGCCGCTCACCGCGAAGACCCACGTCAACCGGGCCATGACGAAGCTCGGGGTCCGCGACCGCGCCCAGCTCGTCGTCATCGCCTACCAGACCGGCCTCGTGAAGCCGGGGGACCCGCTCCCCTAGAACGAACATCACATTGTTCGTTCAAACAATCGGGTGTTAGGTTCGTGGCATGAGCATCGCGGACCGCCTCGACCTGACGCTGCGCCTCGTGCAGAACACCGAGCAAGTCTCGGTCGCCGAACTCGCCCAGCGCCTCGGCGTCTCCGAGATGACCGTGCGCCGCGACCTCGACGAACTCGAACGGCGTGGCCTCGTGCGCCGCGTGCGCGGCGGCGCCGTCGCCACCCGCGCCGTCGCAGAGGACGACGGGTACCTCGTGCGCGCCTCCTGGCAGGCCGCCACCAAGGACCGCCTCGGCGCGGCCGCCGCGGCCCTCATTGAACCCGGCACGCGGGTCCTGCTCGACGCCGGCACCACCACCGTCCACGTCGCCGAGCACCTCGCCGCGCGCGGCCCGCTCACCGTCGCCGTCCTCAGCCTCCAGGCCGCAGCCGTCCTAGCCGACCGGCCCGGCATCGAACTCCTCGTCGTCGGCGGCCGCTCCCGCCCCGGCGAACGGTCCCTCGTCGGCCCGCTCGCCTTGCGCACCTTGGCGTCCCTGACCTTCGACCGGTTCATCATGTCCATCGGCGGCGTCCACGCCGACCACGGCTGGTCCGAGTTCTCCATCGACGACGCCGCCGTCAAGCAGATCGGCCTCGACCAGGCCGCCCGCACCATCGCCGTCGCGGACGCCACCAAGCTCGGCGTGCGCGCCTTCAGTCGCGTCGCGCCCCTCGAGGCCGCCCACGAGTTCGTCACCGACGCCGCCGCGGGCGACGAGGCCACCCACCCGGGCGGCCCGCCCACCCTGCGCGCCCTGCGCGAAGCCGGCGTCCGCACCCACCTGATCTGAGGAGACCACCATGACCGCAGGCGTCGACACCCCCGACCGGCGCGGCCGCACCGGCCTCGACCGGCACGGCCGCGACCTGAACGGCAATGCGCGCGTTCGCATCCGCGACGTCGAACTGCTCTCCAGCGACTGGTACGTGCTGCGCGAGACCACCTTCGACTACCGCCACGCCGACGGCCGCTGGAGCCGCGAGCAGCGCGAGACCTACGACCGCGGCGACGGCGCGACCCTCCTGCTCTACAACGAGCACCGCCGCACCGTCCTCCTCACCAGGCAGTTCCGCCTCCCCGCCTACGTCAACGGCCACCCCGACGGGATGCTCCTCGAGACCGCCGCCGGCCTCCTCGACGACGACGACCCCGAGACCGCCGTCCGCCGCGAGGCCGCCGAAGAGACCGGGCACGCGATCGGCGCCGTCCGGCACGTCTTCGACGTGTACATGAGCCCCGGCTCGGTCACCGAACGCCTCCACTTCTTCGCCGCGCCCTACGAGGACGCCCTCGACGACCGCCCGCACGGCAACGCCGCCGAAGGCGAGGACATCACCACCGTCGAACTGCCCTTCGCCGAAGCGCTCGCCATGATCCGCACCGGTGCGATCGCCGACGCCAAGACCGTGATGCTCCTCCAGTGGGCCGCCCTCGAAGGGCCCTTCGCCGCCTAGCCTTGATTGCCTGTGCCCGCCTGAAACGGGAGGTACTGTCGTTTCAGGAGAGGTGGGAGCACGTCATGCGGACGGAGAACGCCGGACGACCGGTGCTGGCGGACCTGGACTACGCGGCGCTCTTCGCGGCCACGCCCAGCCCGTACCTGATCATCGATCCCGGCCTGGTGATCGTCGAGGTCAACGACGCCTACCTGGCCGCCACCGCCCGCACCCGGGCGGACCTGCTCGGCAAGCACATCTTCGCCGCGTTCCCCGACAACCCGGCCGACCCGAACGCCGACGGCGTGCGCAACCTCAACGCCTCCCTCCAGCGGGTCCTCAGCCTGCGCAGGCAGGACACCATGGCCCTGCAGAAGTACGACATCCCCGTCACCGAGCGCCCGGGGGAGTTCGAGGAGCGCTGGTGGTCGCCGATCAACACGCCCGTCCTCGGCCCGGACGGCACCGTCGAGTGGATCATTCACAAGGTCGAGGACATCACCCCGTTCCTCCAGGCCCTCGCCTCCGGCGGCTGGCCGCCCGACAGCGCGCCCGTCCAACGCGAGGCCGTCGTCGCCGAGCTGTACACGCGGGCCCGCGAACTCCAGCGGCTCAACGAGGAGCTGCGCCTCGCCCACACCCGCGAACGCCAGGTCGCCGTGACCCTGCAGGAGGCGATGCTGCAGTCGCCGGACCTCGCCCGCCACGACGACGTCGCCCTCCGGTACCTGCCCGCCACCGGCTCCATGACCGTGTGCGGCGACTGGTTCGACATGATCGACCTCTCGGACGAGCGGTACGGCGTCGCCGTCGGGGACGTCGTCGGGCACGGCCTCGAGGCCGCCGCCGTCATGGGGATGCTGCGCAGCGCCCTCAGCGCCACCATCCGCGCACTCGAGCGGCCCGCCCAGGCGCTCGACGTGCTCAACCTGTACTCCCGCTCGATCGAAGGCGCCGCGAACACCACGGTCGTCTGGGCCATGATCGACCCCCGCAGCCGCCTCGTCATCTACAGCAACGCCGGGCACCCGCCGCCGGTCCTCCTGCACCCCGACGGCACCTGCGACATGCTCGACGAGGCCGCCGACCCGCCCCTCGGGGCCCGCCCGCAGAACGTGCCGCACCCGCAGGCCGCACTGTCCTACAGTCCGGGCGACACGCTCGTGCTCTACACGGACGGGCTCTTCGAGCGCCGCGGCGAGGACATCGACGCCGGGCTCGCCCGCCTCGTCGACACCCTCGGCCGCCACGCCGACGAGAGCCCGGAGCTCCTCGCGGACGGCGTGCTCGCCGACCTCGGCGTGGCGGACGGCGCCCAGGACGACATCGCCCTGCTCATCGTCCGCCTCTGAGCGCCGCCCTTCGGTTCACACGCCGGCGAGCGCCGGTTCCTCCTGGGCCGCAGTGGTCTTGCGGCGGAGGTTGAACGCGCCGACGACCACCGCGAGCACGGCCGCGGCGAGCGGCACGAGCAGCGCCGCGCGGTAGCCCGCGAGCAGGTCGCCCGGGTCGCTCGAAGCGGTCGCGGCCACGTTCACCGCCGCCACGCCCGCGAGGCCGATCGCGGCCCCGAACTGGAACGACGTGTACAGCAGCCCGCCCGCGAGCCCCTGCTCGGACTCCTCGATCCCGTTGGTGGCGATGATGGTCAGCGGGCCGTACGCCAGGGTGAACGCCATGCCGGTCGAGACGAGGCTCGGCAGGAGCTCGAAGTACGACGCGTCCGGGCCGGCCGTCAGGAACAGGACGTACGACAGGGCCGCGAAACCGAGCCCGGCGAGCAGCACCGGGGCGTTCCCGAAGCGGCGCACCAGCTTCGGCGTCAGCGACGGGGCCAGCGCCACGTCGATGCCGAGGACCAGCATCGCCAGGCTCGCCTCGATCGTCGACCAGCCGCGCAGCTCCTGCAGGTACAGCACCACCAGGAACTGGAAGCCGAAGAACCCGGCCATGAACAGCATCCCGATCAGGTTGGCGCGCACCAGCGACGCCGACTTGAGGATGCCGAGGCGCACCAGCGGCGCGGCGTGCCGCCGCTCGACGGCCCAGAACAGGACGAAGCAGACCAGGCTCGCCGCGACCAGGCCGATCGTCCATTCCGGACCGACGTGCGCGGCGCGCTCGACGCCGAGCACCAGCAGCACCACGGCCGCCGTGATCGTCAGGCCCCCGAGGAGGTCGAAGCGGTTGCCGTCGCGCTCCGGCGGCGCGGCCTTCGGGATGAGCGCGGCCGCCGCGATCAGCAGCACCAGCGCGAGGCCCACGGGCATGAAGAACACCCAGCGCCAGTCGAGCGCCGTCAGCAGGCCGCCGATGACCATGCCGAGCGTGAAGCCGCCCGCGCCGATCGCGCCGTAGATCATCAGCGCCCGGTCGCGCTTCGGCCCTTCCTCGAAGCCCGTCGTGATGATCGAGAGCCCCGCGGGGGTCATGAACGCGGCGGCGAGGCCGGTCACGAACCGGGCCGCGATGAGCGTCGCCCCGTTCTCGGCGAGCCCGCCGAGCCCGGAGAACAGCAGGAAGACGAACAGCGCGGCCAGGAACATCCGGCGGCGGCCCAGGATGTCCGCGGCGCGGCCGCCCAGCAGCATGAAGCCGCCGTAGCCGAGGACGTAGGCGCTCACCACCCACTGCAGCGACCCGGTCGAGAGGCCGAGGTCGGTGCGGATCGAGGGCAGGGCGATGTTGAGCATGGCGATGTCGATGCCCTCCAGGAAGATAGCTCCTGAAAGGACGAGCAGTACACCCCATTCACGGGCTTTCACGGGTCACTCCTTCGGTGGGTGTCAGTGGCCCGGCAATCATCGATCCGCCCGCCGCAGGGAACAACGGCGAAGCACGCAACGTTCGGTAAGTCAGGCTTACCGATCCGGAGGGACCCATGGAACGCGACGAACTCGAGTGCTTCCTCATCCTGGCCGAGGAACTGCACTTCGGGCGCACGGCCGCGCGCATGCGCCTCTCCCGCGCCCGCGTCAGCCAGCTCGTGCAGCGACTCGAACGCCGCCTCGGCGCGCCCCTCTTCGAGCGCACCAGCCGCAGCGTCGCCCTCACCGAGCTCGGCGCGCGCTTCCGCGACGACGTCGAACCCCACCACCGCGCCATCGAACGCGCCCTCGCCCGCACCGCCGCGGCCGCCCGCGGCATCGGCGGCACCCTCCGCGTCGGCTTCGCCGACTCCCTCACCGGCGCGATCGCGATCCGCGCCGCGGACGACCTGCGCGCCGCGTACCCCGAACTGGCCGTGGAGATCTGTGAGATGTCCTTCACCGACCCGTTCACGCAGCTGCGCGACCGCTACTACGACGTGCAGATGATGGAGCTCCCCGTCCGCGAGGACGACCTCGCGAAGGGCCCGACCCTGCTCACCGAGCCGCGCGTCCTGGCCGTCGCCGCGAGCGGCCCGCTCGCGTCCCGGCCCTGGCTGACCCTGAACGACCTCGCCGAGACCGCCCTCCTGGCGATCGAAGGCGACGTGCCCGACTACCGCCGCCCGCCCCGCCGCACCCCGGACGGCCGCGACATCCCCGCCGGGCCCGGCATCACCAGCCTCCAGGAAGGCCTCATGCTCGTCGCCGCGGGCAAGGGCGCCATGCTCACCGGCGCGCACACAGCCGCCCACCAGCCCCGGCCCGGCATCGCCTACGTTCAGATCCTCGACGCCCCGCCCGTCCGCTACGGCCTCGCCTGGCGCGCAGAGGAGCACAGCGCCGCCGTCGAAGCCTTCGCCGCCCGCGTCGACGCCGTGATCGCGGCACGTGAACAGGTCGAGGCACCCCTCGATCTCACCGCCGTGTAGATCGGCCGAAAGACCGAGGCGGCGGCTGGAAAACGGCTGGATTGCGGAAGCGACGCCGCCTTTCGCGCTGCCACACTCGGACCGGTGACCGCACCGATCCCGGGACTGAGCCTGTCCCCCTTGGAGATCCTGGCCGTCCTGGGCGCGCTCGCCGTCGTCCTCGCCCGGTGGCTCGCGCACCGCAAAGCCGTCCTGCTCACCGGCGCCTCGGTCGTAGCGGCCGCCGGGGCCGCGCTCGCGGCGACCGGCCTGCGCTGGCAGCTGTACTCGGTCCTCCTGCTCACTGCGATCGTCCTGGTCGTCGCGTTGGCGAGACGCGGTCGCGGCCGGATGCGCCGCCGGTTCGCGGTCCCCGGCACGGCCGCCTGCCTGCTCGTCCTCGCCGCCACGCCGATCGCGGCCTGGGCGCTGCCCGTCCCGGTCTATCCCGAGCCGACCGGCGCGCACGACGTCGGCAGCGCGGTCTTCCAATGGACCGACGAGACCCGCCCCGAGCCGTTCACGGACGACCCCGACGACCACCGCACCATCGTCGTCCAGCTCTGGTACCCCGCCGAGGCAGGACCGGACGCCGAACGAGCGATCGCAGGCAGGTCGACTCTCGAAGAGTCCCAAGCGGTCACGCAGGCCACGGCCGACCTCTTCGGCATCCCCGGGTTCCTCCTCGAGGACGCCGCCGCGGCGCCCTCGCACGCGGTCTTCGACGCCCCGGCCGCGCCCGGCCGCTTCCCGGTCATCGTCTTCTCCCCGGGCCTCAACGCGACCCGCACCGCCAACACCGCGCTCGCCGAGGAATGGGTCAGCCGCGGCTACGCCGTCGCCACCGTCGACCACCCCTACGACGCCGCGCTCACCTACGTCGACGGCGCACCCGCCTACTCCCGCAACACGCTCAACACGACCGACGAAGCCGAGATCGCCGCGATCAACCGCGCCAACATCGAGACCCGCAGCGCCGACCTGAGTTTCACCCTCACCCAGCTCGACACCGTCGCGCTCGCCCCGCACCTCGACACCGGCCGCGCCGCCGTCGCGGGCCACTCGCGCGGAGCCGTCGCCGCCCTCGCGGCCCTGGCCGCCGACCCCCGCTTCGACGCGGCCGTCCACATCGACGGCGGCCTCGAACCGACCCTCATGCCCGGGCCCTTCACGCAACCGGTCCTCTCGATCACCAGCCCGATCTCGGCCGCCGAGAACCCCGACTACCTGCCCACCCTCGACGCCGCACTCGCCCTGGGCCCCAAGGACACCTACCGGATCGAACTCGAAGGCGCCGGGCACTTCTCCTTCACCGACGCCGCCCTCTCGTTCCCGCCCGTCCCCTCGATCCTCGGCACCGTCGGCCGCACGGAAGGCCTCCAGCGCACCGCCGACGCCACCGCCGTCTTCCTCGACGCGGTCCTGCGCGGGGAGCCGACGGACCTTCCCGGGCAGCTCGCTCAGTTCGGCACATTGACTTCAATTTGATTGAAACCTATACTTTCTCACGTGTGAGCGCTACCACAAGGAGCGCGCGCACGATTCGAAAGGGTTGGGATTCAAGCAAAAAGCAGCGAACTGGCGGGTGACCTATGCCTGAAGTCGACTACACACAGCGATCAATCAACTACGTCAAACGAAAGGGCGGCACGCCGCTCCTCGAGAAACGCGGGACTCGATCCGCACTGGACGAACGGGACCGACACCTGTTCCGCCGGTTCGGATGGGGTCCCGCTCGCGTCGTGCCCCGCGTCGCGATCCACGAGACGATCGAAAAGCACGCGGCCGCAACGCCGTCCGCGACCGCCGCCGAACACGGCGGCGACCGCATCACCTACGGCGAACTCGAACGCGACGCGAATCGGCTCGCCGCGCGCCTCATCGCGCACGGCGTCCGCCCCGGCGGCCGCGTCGCGCTCGTCGTGCGCCGCGGCATCCCGATGCTCATCGGCATCCTCGCGATCCTCAAGACCGGCGCCGCATACGTACCCCAGGACGCCAAGATGATCCGGAACCCGGCACTCCGGCACATCCTGCGCACCACCGGAAGCACGATCGTCCTCACGCAATCCGATGCGCCCGTGGAACTCCCGCCCGGCATCACCGGCATCGACATCGACCAGGTCCGCGCCGAACGGACCGACGCCCCCGCGCCCCGCATCCCCGCCGACCCCGAGCGGGCCTGCTACATCCTGTTCACCTCCGGCACCACGGGCACGCCGAACGGGGTCGCGGTCACGCACGCGAACCTCGCGAACCTCCTGCTCACCGAGCCGGGCGACCTCGGCATCCGGCCGGGCACCACCGTCGGGCAGATCCTCAACATCGCGTTCGACATGGCCGCGTGGGAGATCCTGGGCTGCCTCGCGCACGGCGGCACCCTCCTCATCCGCGGCGACGACATCGCCGCGACCGCCCGCCGGGCCGAGGTCCTGATAGCGACGCCCACGATCCTCTCCCGGATCGATCCCGAGTCCTGCCAACGCATCCGGACCGTGGCCGTCGCCGGCGAACCGTGCCCGCGCGCGCTCGCCGACCGGTGGGCCGCACGATGCGCCTTCTACAACGGATGCGGCCCCACGGAGACCACCATCGTGAACACGATGCAGCGGCACCACCCCGGCGCCGCGCGGCTCACCATCGGCCGGCCCACCCCCAACAACACCGTCTACATCCTCGACGAGCACCGCAATCCGTGCCCGATCGGCGAGGTCGGCGAGATGTGGGCGGGCGGCGACGGCGTCTCCGCCGGGTACCTCGCCAACCCCGAGCTGAACGCCGAGCGGTACTCGCCCGACCCGTTCCTCGGCGGCGGCCGCACCATGTTCCGCACCCGCGACCTGGGCCGCTGGACCGCGGACGGCGAGCTCGAGCACTTCGGGCGCACCGACGACCAGGTCAAGATCCGCGGCTTCCGGGTCGAACTCGACGCGGTATCGGCAGTGCTGGAAGGCGTTCCGGGCTGCGTCCGGGCCGCCACGGTCAAGCTCGACGACCGCACACTGGCGTCGTTCGTCCAGCCCGCCACGGTCGACCCGGCGCTCGCGCGCAAGGTCGTGGCCGAGGCGCTGCCGTACTACTGCGTCCCGGAAGCGGTCCACCTCCTGGAAGCGCTCCCCCTCACCGATCGCGGCAAGATCGACAAACCGCGGCTGCTCCGGCTCGCCCGCCTCGGACGGGAGGCCACGTCATGACCGAGCTCAGGCACGACACGCAGCTCAAGAACGACCGGATCGACGACGTCGAACTCCCGCCGCTCCTCCCGCTCGTACGCCGCGCCTTCAAGCACCCGGCGCTCATGCACTTCAACCGCCTGGCCGCCTCGGTCATCGCGGTCAACCTCGTCGTGCTGATCGCGGCGGTGCCGGAGGTCCCGGCCGAGTTCGCCTCGCGCGCAGCGCTGTTGAACTTCGCCCTCGCGATCCTCATCCGCCGCCAGCGCCTGATCAACCTGCTGTTCCGGATGGCGACCGCTGCGCCGGTCACCTGGCCGCTGAAGGTGCGGTGGACGCTGGCGAAGGTCTACCACTTCGGCGGCCTGCACGTGGGCGGCGCGCTCGCGGGCTCGCTGTGGTTCGGCGCGTTCGTCGCACTGGCCACAGTGGAAGGCGCGCCGGTGGACGTGCTCGTCCTGGCGTACGCGCTGGTGGCGCTGTTCGCGGCGATGCTGGCGACCACGATCCCGAAGCTGCGGGCCAAGAACCACAACCGGTTCGAGCTCGTGCACCGCTTCGGCGGCTGGACCTCGCTGGTCCTTTTGTGGGCCATGACGATCACGCAGGTCGGCCACAGCGGCGAGCCGCTGTTCTCCACACTGGAGTTCTGGGTGCTCGCGGCGGTCACGGTCGCGGTCATCGCGCCGTGGACGCGCCTGCGCCGCGTCCCGGTCGACATCAAGCGGCCCTCGTCGCATGTCGCGATCGCGCGGTTCACGCACGGCCGCAAGCCCTTCGCCGGTTCGTCGACGGCGATCAGCCGCTCGCCGCTGCGCGAATGGCACTCGTTCGCGAACATCCCCTCGCCCACCGAGCACGGCTTCCGGCTCACGATCTCGCGCGCCGGCGACTGGACCGGGCGGTTCATCGACGACATGCCGTCGCACGTGTGGGTCAAGGGCATCACCGTGGCGGGCGTGGCGAACATCGAGGTGCTGTTCAAGAAGGTGGTGTACGTGGCGACCGGGAGCGGCATCGGCCCGTGCCTGCCGCACCTGCTGGCGCAGGAGGTCCCGGCGCTGCTGGTGTGGTCGACGCGCGCGCCGCGCGTCACGTTCGGCGACGAACTGGTGGACGAGATCCTTGCAGTGCAACCGGAAGCGCGGATATGGGACACCGCGGAGCACGGCAAGCCGGACATGATCCGCCTCGCGGTCGCCGCCTACCGCGACTTCGGCGCCGAGGCGGTCATCTGCATCTCCAACAAGAAACTGACCTGGCAGGTCGTCCACGGGCTCGAACGCCGGGGCATCCCCGCCTACGGCGCGATCTGGGACTCCTGAGAGAGGAAGACGATGCGACTCAAGATCGAACGTGAAGGCCGGGTCGTGCGGGTGCGCCTGCACCGGCCCGAGGTCCTGAACGCCCTCGACGCCGCGCTCATGACCGAGCTGGTCGAGGCGCTGACCCCGCTCGACGCCGACCCCGGCGTGGGCTGCTTCGTGATCACCGGCTCCGAGCGGGCGTTCGCGGCCGGCGCGGACATCAAGGAGATGTCCGGGAAGTCGGCGGCGGACATGATCGCGGAGGACTACTTCGCGGGCTGGGAGGCCTTCGCGG
This sequence comes from Glycomyces lechevalierae, assembly GCF_027622945.1. GTDB lineage: Bacteria > Actinomycetota > Actinomycetes > Mycobacteriales > Micromonosporaceae > Glycomyces > Glycomyces rutgersensis. The sequence continues at coordinate 72,424 of NZ_JAPZVQ010000006.1, forward strand.
CCTTGCGGACGCCGAAGCTCGCGGCCGTCTCGGGCTACGCGCTCGGCGGCGGCTGCGAGCTGGCGATGATGTGCGACATGATCATCGCGGGGGACGACGCGAAGTTCGGGCAGCCGGAGATCACGCTCGGCGTCATCCCGGGCATCGGCGGCACGCAGCGGCTCACCCGGTTGGTGGGCAAGGCGAAGGCGATGGACCTCATCCTCACCGGGCGTCTCATCGACGCGGAGGAGGCCGAGCGCATCGGGCTCGTCTCGCGGGTCGTCCCGGCCGAAACCCTTGCGGCCGAGGCGAACGCGATCGCCGAGCAGATCGCCGGCTACGGCAAGCTCGCGGTGATGGCGGCGCGCGACTGCGTCGACCGCGCCTTGGAGACCGGGCTCGCCGACGGGATCCGCTACGAGCGCAGGGCGTTCCACGCGCTCTTCGCCACCGCAGATCAGCAGGAGGGCATGCGCGCCTTCAAGGAGAAGCGGGCGCCGGAGTTCACCGGGCGATGAGGAGGAGGGCGGCGCCGCGGCGCCGCCCTCACCCGTTCAGGAACCGCTCGACCAGCCCCCACTGCTGCAACTGCGCGACCTGCATCCGCGACCAGGGGGAGAGGTCCGAGTCCTCCCGCTCCGCGCGGGCGACGTACGCGGGCCAGTCGATCCACTCGACGTCGCCGACCTCCTCGGCGTCGGGTGCGGGCTCGCCCGCGACCCAGCCGAGGAAGACCGGGCAGATCTCGTTCTCGACGACCCCGTTGGACTCGGCCCGGTACCGGAACGTCGGCAGCGCGCACACCAGCCCGATCACCCTGATCCCGAGCTCGGTCTCCATCCGGCGCGCGACCGCGGCCTCCATGAACTCGCCCGGCCCGGGATGCCCGCAGCACGTGTTCGTCCACACGCCCGGGAACGCCCGCTTCGCGTCCGCCCGCCGGGTCGCCAGGAGGCGGCCTTCGGCGTCGAAGCCGTAGCAGGAGAACGCGAGATGCAGCGGCGTGGCCGCCCCGTGCACCCGGTCCTTGCGTTCGGTCCCGAGCGGCGTGCCGTCGTCCCCGAGCAGCACGACCCTCTCCATCGCTTCCCCCACACGAGCCCCCGTAGTCGATCGGGCACCGATGGTATCGCGCCGCTTCGGGTGGCGCCTCCTCCATGATCACGGCGCTACCATTGGCGGACTTGCCCCGGTTGTCCGCCCGTCCGAAGGAACCGCCCCATGCGAAGCCTGTTCAGCTTCCCGAACCCCGTGAACGAGGTCTCGGCCCGACTCGTCGCCGGGGGCGTGGTCGCCATGAGTGCGGCCGCGCTCGCCTTCCAGCTCGAATGGCTCGTCGCGATCATCGCGCTCGGCTTCCTCGCCCGCGTCGCGACCGGCCCGAGCCTCAGCGTCCTCGGCCAGCTCGTCACCCGCGTCGTCACGCCGCGCCTGCCGATCGCCCCGAAGCCCGTCCCGGGCCCGCCCAAGCGCTTCGCCCAGGGCATCGGCGCGGTCTTCTCGGTGACCTCGTTCCTGCTCCTCGCCTTCGACCTGAACGTCGCGGGCTGGATCGTCCTCGCCGCCCTGACGATGGCCGCCGCACTCGAGGCCTTCTTCGCGTTCTGCCTGGGCTGCAAGATGTTCGCCCTGCTCACCCGCATGGGCCTCATCCCCGACTCGGTCTGCGAAGCCTGCAACAACATCCAGGCCCGCACCGACGCCGCCCTCGAACGGGCCGCCGCCTCAAGCTAACGCTGCCTCCAGCTAACGCCGCCTCCCGCTAGCCGTCGGTCCGTTCCTCGCGCATGGCGCGGAGCAGGGCCGGGAGCCCGGTGGCGAGGCCGTCGCGCTCGGCCGGCGACATCGCGGCCGTCCAGCGGCCGTAGCGCTCGTGCAGCATCCCGGCGGCGCCGCGGTGGAGCCGCCGTCCTTCCTCGGTGATCTGGAGCCGGTAGAGCCGCCGGTTGTCCGGGTCGCGCTCGCGTGTGAGCAGGCCGTCCGCCTCCAGGTCGGCCACCAGGCGGCTGACGCTGCTCTTCTCCAGGCCGAGGCGCTCGGCGAGCTCGCGCTGGGAGATACCCGACCGGTGGTCGAGTTCGTGCAGCGCGAACAGCTGCGACATGGAAACCGTCCGTCCGGGGAACACCTCTTCGAGCAGCGCGAACTCGGCGGTGCGGACCAGGTCCATGAGCAGGTGGTGCAGGTGCTCGGCCTCCATCGCCGCTCCTCCCAGAGTTGTGTGTTGCAACCATTCATCGTAGACTGGCTTGAAAGTTGTAGAGCACAACTATTGGAGGCCGTCATGCCGCACCGTTCCCACCAGCACCAGCACCAGCACGACAGCGGCGCCATCGAAGGGCGCCACAGCGACCGCTACGACACCATCGCCCGCCTGTTCGCGAAGCCGTTCTACAACCGGATGGCCAAGGAGATCGCGACCATCGCGCCCCGCGGCGCCGCCGTGCTCGACGTCGGCACCGGCCCCGGCATCCTCCTCAAGCGGCTCGGCAAAGCCCGCCCCGACCTGCGGCTCACCGGCATCGACATCGCCCCCGACATGATCGAGCACGCCGCGCACAACCTCGCCGACCTCGCGACCCCGCCGGACCTCCGCGCCGCCGACGTCGCCGCCCTGCCGTTCGCAGACGATCGGTTCGACCTCGTCGTCTCCACCTTCAGCTCCCACCACTGGGAGGACCCCGAAGCCGGTGCCGCCGAGATCGCCCGCGTCCTCCGCAGCGGCGGCCGCCTGCGCATCTACGACTTCCGCGACGCGCCCTTCGACGCCGTCATCGGCGAATCCCGCCTCACGAGCCTCCGCCAGGCCCCGTTCCGCTCCGTCTGGACCATGTTCATGAAGGCCACCCGCTTCGACGCCACCGCGGCCTGACTCAGCCGGACTCCTCCGTCTTCGCGTGCGAGGTGCCCACCGGCTTCGATTCGGGGGAGCCGCGCTGGCGCAGGTAGACGCTCATGACGGCCAGGGAGCCCACGGCCAGGAGCTCCGACTGCCAGTTCTGCAGGGTGCGGTTCCAGAACTCGGCGGAGCCGACGTAGCCCAGCCAGCTCACCGGGTCCTGGAGGTCGGCGATCAGCTCGGCGTTGTAGACGCTGAGGCCGCTGATGGACTGGGCGGTCCACGAGAGCAGGAAGATCACGGCCATGACGATGCCGAGGGACCGTGAGAAGACCGCGGTGCGCCAGCCGCCGGCCTTGACCCACTCGGGGGAGTCCTCGGTGGCGTAGCGGCCCGTCTTCTGCTTCTTGTCGGATTCGGTCCCGATCTGGTCCATCGGCTTCGACTCGGGCGAACCGCGCTGGACGAGCCAGACCGTCGCGAACACGTACAGGAAGAACTGCAGGTACTCGGACTGCCAGTTCTCGGCCACGTTGACCGCGAAATCGCTCGAGGTCACGTACTGGAGCAGCGTGACCGGGCTGCCGCCCTCGACGAGCTGCCGATGGTTGAAATCGGCCTGCCCGGCGAACGCCTGGCCGACCAGCGCGGCGAGGAACATGGCGCCGAAGCCCGCGCTCAAGCCGTTGTCGCGAAGGAAGCTGCCGCGAAGGAAGCGCTTCATTTCCCCTCCTCAGAGCCGCATCAGGCCGACCGCGATGAAGTACGCGAGCCCGCCGAAGATCACGATCAGGTAAGCCACGAACATGCCCCGCTTGCCCATCAGCCGCCCACCTCGCACAGATACGGCCGCTCGCCCTGCGGCACGCAGCCGGCCGCGACCACCTTCCAGCCCTCATCGAGTTCGACGAGGAAGAGCACGTCACCCGCGGTTCGGGCCTGTGCGCGGTCGCCCCACACCTGGACGTCGCTCACCGCGCCGCTCGGCAGCTCCTCGGGCTTCAGCGACTCCTCGCACGGCTTGCCCTCCGAGGCGGCCAGCGCCTCCGCGGTCTCCGGCGAGAGCACGGCGCACGCGGCGGCCGCGTCCCCGCTGGCGATCGCGGTCGAGAACGCCTCGGCCACGGCGGAAGCCTCGGACTCCCGCTGGCCGGTCCCGCAGGCCGCGGCTCCGCCGAGCACCACCACGCCACACATGGTGGCCAGCGTCTTCCGAAACATCCACCTGAAGTTCCCCTCCGGACCCCGGGGCAAACCGGGCGGTCGGCGGCCCTTGACGGCGCGCCAATACATTGACAAACTCCGATGCAACCACTGGGAGCGCTTCCCAATGTCCGGATCGATGAAAGGCACACCATGCGAGCAACCCGAAGGCGAAAGCTGACGGCGATCATCGGCGCGGCCGTCGCCGCGCTCAGCGCGGGCGCGATCACCGTGGCCGCGTCCCAGGGCGCGAACGCCGCGGCCGGCTGCGACGTCGGCTACGAAGTCGTCAGCGACTGGGGCTCGGGCTTCCAGGCGAACGTCAGCATCACCACCGACCAACGGATCGACGGCTGGACCGTCGAATGGGACTTCACCAGCGCTGTCTCCGGCATCAGCGCCTGGAACGTCTCCAAGTCCTCCCTCAGCGGCAGGCACTTCACCGCCACCGACGCCGGCTGGAACGGCCCCATCGGCGCCGGCCAGACCCGCGAGGTCTTCGGCTTCACGGCCGACGGCGACTCAGGCGACATCACGAACCTGAAGCTCAACGGCGTCGCGTGCGGCGAAGGCGGCGGCGAGCAGACCACCGGACCCGAACCCACCGACCCGGAGCCGACCGACCCCGCCCCCGCGGGCACCCCGGTCGAGGAGCACGGCAAGCTCCACGTCTGCGGCACGCAGATGTGCGACGAGTCCAATGCGCCCGTCCAGCTCAAGGGCGTCTCGAGCATGTGGCTGCACTGGCAGACCCAGCCCTACGCGCAGAACCGCTCCGCGCTGGAATGGATGCGCGACAACTGGGGCATCGACGTCTTCCGCGTCGCCATGGGGGTCGAGCCCGAAGGCGCCTACCTCTCCGACCCGGCACGCTGGAAGGCCGAAGTGGAGACCGTGATCGACAATGCGGCCGCCGCGGGGGTCTATGTGATCGTCGACTTCCACGCCCATGCGGCCCACCAGCACACGTCCGAAGCGGTCGCGTTCTTCAGCGACCTCGCCGCCCGCTACGGGGATCTCCCGAACATCATCTGGGAGCCCTACAACGAGCCCGAGCAGGTGTCCTGGAGCGGCACCGTCAAGCCGTACCACCAAGCCGTCGTCGCGGCCATCCGCGCGGAGGACCCGGACAACATCATCGTCCTCGGCACCCCGACCTGGTCCCAGGACGTCGACGTCGCCGCCGGCGACCCCGTCTCCGGCACCAACCTGATGTACACCCTCCACTTCTACTCCTGCACCCACCAGCAGTGGAACCGCGACAAGGCCGACGCCGCCATCGACGCCGGCCTGGCCCTCTTCGTCACCGAGTGGGGCGCGAGCGCCGCCGACGGCGGCCTCGACGGCCGCCTCTGCCTCGACGAGGCCCAGACCTGGATCGACTGGATGGCCGCCAACGGCATCTCCTGGACCGCTTGGAAACTCGACGTCGGCCCCGACTCCACCAACCTCCTCGCCTCGGGCGCACCGCTGACCGGGGGCTGGACCAATTACCTCCACGGCCACGCGCCCTTCGTCATCGAGAACCTGCAGTAACACCACGATGAACACCGGCCCGGGTCGCTGATCCGGGCCGGTGTCCTTTTGCGAGGGTTGCTCGGCTACGGGGAATGTCGCACCCGGTCGCTACCGTTGCCGTTGTGAACGACGAGAACCCCTTGCCCGACGAATCGCTCCTCCTCCTGCCGGCCGAATGGCAGGAGGAACTGCTGCCCCGGCGCGGCGTGCGGCCCGGCGCGGTGTTCGAACCGGATGCGGACGCGACGGCGTTCTGGCGCAAGCGTCTCAGCGCTCAGGAACCGGACCTGCGCGCGGCCCTTGCCGCGACTCCTGTTCCCGACGCGGTCGAATACCTCGACGGGAAGCCGAATCCGTCGGGCGCCGGCCTGATCGCCGAGATGGTGAACGCCGAGCCCTCGAACCAGGCCGTCACCAGGGTGCGGCTGGTCTTCGACGCCTGGATCGAGGAGCACGGCCTGCCGTTCGCGATCGGCGCGGCCGTCGCGTTCATGTCCTTCGCAGGCACGAGGAACACGGCGCACCCGTCCTTCACGCCGCTCATCGAATACGGCCACCGGCGATTCAGCGACCGCCCGCTCTTCTCCATGGGCGAAGTCCTCTACCGCGACCATGATCTCCACCTCTTGCGCGGACTGCTCGCGGACGCCCCGGACGCGGAGTTCGCGGCGGCAGCGTCGATAGTGGATGGACTGCGCACCACCCCGGCCCGCAAATATCTGGCCGCCATCCTGTTCCCCGACCGGGCCGACTGGATCCATGAAGCGGCGGTCGAAGTCGCCAAGGAGTCCTGGACCGGCCTCCTCACCGCGAGGCTCGCGCACTCGGCGACCTCGCTCGACCAGTTCGCGGCGATGCGCATGCGATCGATCGAACCGCACGAGCAGCATGCGGGCCTGATCGCGCCGCTCCTCGACGGCCTCGGCACGGATGCGCTGCCGCTCCTCACGGCCCCGACCAAGAACCCGCTCGACCAGCATCAGGTCTATGAGCGCTTGCGGGCCGTCGCGATCCTCCCGCACGACGATGCCGTTGCGTACCTGGTCGAGCACCTCGCCGACCCCTTCGTCTTCGAGCACGCCGTCGCGGCCGCGTCGCGGTTCCCGGTCCGCACGCTGCGGGTCATCGCCGCCCACGCGCCCGAGGCGCTGCCCGCGCGGATCCCCCTGCTCGCGGCCCTCGCCGCCCGCGTCGACCCCCGTGCGCTCCAAGCACTCACGGGGGCCGAGCAGACCGCCGTCGCGGAGCTCAAGGCGCAGCGGCGCCCCGCTCCCGAAGCGGCGGAAGCGGACCTGCCCGAACTGCTGGTCCGTCCGCCGTGGACGGTCGAGCGCCCGAAGTCGAAGCCGCTGGTCGTGCGCGGTCTCGAGCCGAGCGGCGCAGTGTCGGTGCTCTGGGCGGACGGCGAGCGGGAACGCTACCTCGAGAACGCGGCGGAGTTCGATCCCGGCATCGTCGACTGGGAGCAGCGCCTCGAGTGGCTGTCGGCCCACCGCCGTGACCGAATCGTCGCCGAAGTCCTCGCCTACGCCCCGTTCGACATCGCGGAGCAGCACCTCGAAGGCTGGAACGGCGCCCTCCAGCAGTTCGGCGACGACCGATCGGCCGGCTACCTCCAGGCCGTACTCGCGCGCTTCGGCGCCTCGGTTGCCGATCAGGTGGTCACGTTCCTCGCCGCCAAGTCGAAACTCGGCGCCCTCCTGGGACCGATCCGCAGCCCCGGAGCCGCCGAGGCCGCCGCGAACTGGTTCGCGAAGCGGCCGTCCGCCAAGGAGTTCGGCGCCGCCTGGCTGGACCGGCACGGCGCGGCCGCCGCCGAACTGCTGGTGCCGAACGCGCTGGGCCCCAAGAAGTCCCTCCGGGAACCCGCCGAAGCCGCGTTGCGCTACCTCGCCGATGTCCTCGGCCGTGACGCGGTCCTCAACGCCGCCAAGGTCTACGGCGAGGACGCGCACGCCGGCATCCTGGCGCTCTTGGAAGCCGGCCGGGACAATCTGCCGGACCGCGTGCCGGAGCCCGGCGACTGGTTCGACACGACGAGGCTGCCGCAGGTGCTCCTGCAAGACCATCGTTTCGGCCTGCCGGAAACGGCGATGCGCCACGCCGCCGTGATCATGGCCATCGCGGTCGACACGAGCAAAGACCCGCGCCTGGAGGAGCTCGGCGAGACGTGCGACCGCGAGTCGCTGCGCGAGTTCTCCTGGGCGGTGTTCGAGCAGTGGCTCGCGAACGGCGCGCCGTCCGCCGACCGGTGGGCGCTCGCGGCGCTCGCGCACTTCGGCGACGACGAGACCGTCGCCCGGCTCACCCCGCTCATCAAGGCGTGGCCGGGCCAGAACCAGCACCGCCGCGCCGTCGCGGGCCTGCAGGTGCTCGGCGGCATCGGCTCCGAGGCCGCGCTCCGCGCCATGCAGCACATCTCGCAGCGCGCCAAGTTCAAAGCCATCAAAGCCGAAGCGGCGCAGCAGATCCAGGTCATCGCGCAAGGACTCGGGCTCACCGGGGAGCAGCTCGCCGACCGGCTCCTGCCCGACTTCGGGCTCGGGACCGACGGCAGCCTCGTCCTCGACTACGGCCCGCGGAAGTTCACCGTGGTGTTCGACGAGCAGTTGCGCCCGTACGTCACCGACGAGGACCGCAAGCCGCGCAAGGCACTGCCCAAGCCCGGCGCGAAGGACGACCCGGAGCTCGCCGGCCCCGCGTACCAGCGGTTCACCGCGCTGAAGAAGGAGCTCCGCACCGTCTCGGTCGACCAGGTCCGGCGGCTCGAGGCCGCGATGATCAACGCCCGCACCTGGACACGCCGCGAGTTCGAGGAACACCTGCACGGCCACCCGCTCATGCGGTACCTCACCCGGCGCATGGTGTGGCTCGCGCAGACCGCCGAGTCGCGGCAGACCTTCCGCATCGCGGAGGACAACACGTACACCGACGCCGAGGACGACGCGGTCGAGCTGCATGACGACGCCGTCATCCGCCTGGCGCACCCGGTCGACATGACCGCCGAAGAGCAGGGCGCCTGGGCGCGGCTCCTCGCCGACTACGAGATCCTGCAACCGTTCCCGCAGCTCGCCCGCCCGGTCATGGCCTTCACCGAAGAAGAGCTGGAGACCGGTCGCCTGCGGCGCTTCGAAGGCGCGGTCGTCCCGCCGGGAGCGATCCTCGGCCTCACCAAGCACGGCTGGGTCCGGGGCAAGCCGATGGACAACGGCACCGAGTTCGGGTTCCACTTCCCGCTCCCCGCAGGCGGATACGTCATGGTCGAACTCGACCCCGGCCTCCAGATCGGCATGGGCGCGGACACCGAGGACCAGCGCTTCGCCTCGGTCTTCCTGTCCAAGCGCCTTGACGTGTACCACCGCAGCGCCTCCGGACTCCCGCCCCGCATCGACCCGGTGATCGCCTCCGAAGTCCTCGCCGCCCTCGACCGCATCACCGCGAAGGAGTAGCGCCCGGAAGCCGATCGAGGAACTCGTCCAGAACCGCCGAACGAGCGGAGGAAGACCGGGCGGCCCCAACGGGCCGCCCGGTCGTTTCACTCAGCGCGCGAAGGGATCAGGTGAGCGTCCAGCGCTGGTTGGTGCCGCCGGAGCAGGCCCAGAGCTGGACCTTGGTGCCGTTGGCGGTCGCCGCGCCCGCTACATCAAGGCAGAGCCCTGAAGCGGCGTTCGTGATGGTGCCGTTGGAGTTCAGGTTCCATTTCTGGTTCGCCCCGCCGTGGCAGGACCATATGATCGCGGCCGTCCCGTTGGCCGTGCCGCCGCCTGAAGCGTCCAGGCATTTGCGGCTCGTGCCGGAGTAGACCGAGATCTCGCCGTTGCTGTACGTCCACTGCTGGTTCGCCCCGCTCCAGCAGTCGTAGATCTGCAGTTGCGTGCCGTTCGTCGTCGACTGGTTCGGCACGTCGAGGCAGCGGTTGGATCCGGTGCCGCGCAACTGCCCCGAGTCGCCGCCGCCTCCCGAGCCGCCGCAGTCGGCGGTCGGGTTGGTGTTGGTCAAGAGGCCCAGTCGGTAGGGGAGCTGCGAGTAGTCACCGCCCGAGTTGGGGTTCCTGCCCTGGTAGAGGTACTGCATGCTGCAGGGGTCGATCTCCATGGTCTGGTTGCTGTCGACCCGGACCATCTCGCCGTGGCTGATGTCGGCCGTCCACGTCCCGCCCGGGAACGTCACGTTCGCGGCGCCCGCGAACGGGTTCGACTGGGTGTCGGCCAGCGGCGTCCACTCGTTGAAGTTCGCGTTGAGTTTGTTGGAGGTCCAGGACCGGAAGTAGCGGACGCCGTTGGTGCCGATGCCCTCGATGATGAGCATGTACTGGCCGGAGTCGCCCACCTTGTAGACGTTCGTGGCCTCGAACAGGCTCTGGCTGGAGCCCTTCATGAACATCTGGACGTTGCCGAAGCCGTTCGGGAAGTTCGCGACCGTGGTCTGGGCGCGGTAGAACTCCTGCTTGTCGTTGTTGAAGAACAGGTAGCAGTTCACGTCGTCGCAGATGACCCAGTAGTCCAGGATGTACGACGAGTTGGCGTCGGCGATCCCGTGGTTGGTCATGAAGTTCTTCGGCGCCGAGGCGCTCTGCGGCTGCGAGGGGTGCGTGAGCGTGGAGAACGAGGGCAGCCCGGTCTGATACAGCAGGTACCACTGGTTCTTGGGCTCGAAGTAGAACACCTGCGGGGCGGCCCGGTAGCCGCCGCCGACCGCGGTCGTCGAGAGGTGCGTCTGCGGCGCCTGCCCGGCCTGGGACCAGTCGGTGAACCCGCCGAAGGAGGTCAGGGACCAGCCGCCGTTGGTGTCGGCGGTCGTGGCGTACACGTAGTACTTGCCGTCCTCCTTGACCACGGACGGGTCCTTGATGGACACGAGGGTCCGGCCCGGCGCGGTCTGCTGGGGTCCGACGAGCGCGCCCGTCGAGCTCCATTTGAAGGGGGAGGGCAGTGGGGCGGCCTGTGCCGGGGCTGCGCTCAAGGTCGCCGCGGCGAGGGCGGCTGCCAGCGTCGTCGCCAGCAGCGCGATCCACGATCGCCATCGGGTGGGGTGTCTCATCGATTGCCTCTCTGTTCAGGCCCTTGGTTATCGCTAACAGCCCCAAGGGTCTTCGAAACTTTCGGCCTTCTCGCCGAACGTGGGGCGTGCACACAGGATAGTCCGCTGGTTCGCCGTATGTAAATAGATCGATGTGATGTGACCCTCCCGCACCAGTTCGAGCCGCCGCGAAGGGGGCCTGAGGTGCACCGCCGACCCGGCCGCCAGATCCCGCCCCGCCGCCTCTTGACGGGATATCGAACCATATCTATAGTTCGAAGCACGTAAGTTTCGGAGTCCGTCCAGAAACTTTCGGTCGTTCAGGAGTCGCGCACGCGCCGTTGGCCCGGTATCGCCGGCCGCGCCGAAGCTTGAGTACCTGATTTCACAGGGAGCACCATGATCAACAGTTCAACGAGACGGCGGCACCGCGCCTGGTCGGCCATAGCCGCCGTCGCGACCGTAGGCCTGACCGCCGCCGCCGCGCTCGTGATGACCGCCGGGACCGCCCAGGCCGCGACCACCCTCGGCGCCTCCGCCGCCGAGAGCGGCCGCTACTTCGGCGCGGCCGTCGCGGGCAACCGCCTCAGCGAATCCGGCTACGCCAACACCCTTGCGGCGGAGTTCAACTCCGTCGTGGCCGAGAACGCCATGAAGTGGGACGCGACCGAGCCCAACCCCGGCCAGTTCAACTACTCCGGCGGCGACCAGATCGTCAACTGGGCGCAGGCCCGCGGCATGAAGGTCCGCGGCCACACCCTCGTCTGGCACGCCCAGCAACCCGGCTGGGTGCAGGGGCTGACCGGCCAGAACCTGCGCAACGCCATGGTCAACCACATCACCAACGTCGCCAACCACTACGAGGGCGACGTGTTCACCTGGGACGTCGTCAACGAGGCCTTCGAGTGGGACGGCTCGCGCCGCCAGTCGAACCTCCAGCAGCAGCTCGGCAACGGCTGGATCGAGGAGGCCTTCCGCGCCGCCGACGCCGCCGACCCGAACGCGAAGCTCTGCTACAACGACTACGGCACCGACGCCATCAACTCCAAGAGCACCGGTATCTACAACATGGTGCGCGACTTCAAGTCCCGCGGCGTCCCGATCGACTGCGTCGGCTTCCAGTCCCACCTCGCCTCCAACGAGAACCTGAGCAGCTACCAGGCCAACCTCCAGCGCTTCGCCGACCTCGGCGTCACCGTCGAGATCACCGAGCTCGATGTCGGCCAGGGCACCGGCCAGGCCGCCACCTACGAGACCGTCACCAAGGCCTGCATGGCCGTGGCCCGCTGCACCGGCATCACCGTCTGGGGCGTCACCGACAAGTACTCCTGGCGCACCGACAACCCGCTGCTCTTCGACGGCAACTACCAGAAGAAGCAGGCCTACCACTCGGTCCTCGCCGCCCTGAACAACGGCACGCCCCCGACCGGCACCGGCGGCCACATCACCTCGGCGGCCTCCAGCCGCTGCCTCGACGTGCCGAACCAGTCCACCACGGACGGAACGCAGTTGCAGATCTACGACTGCTGGACCGGGGCGAACCAGCAGTGGACCTACAACAACGGGGAGATCTCGGTCTACTCCGGCGGCTCCCGCAAGTGCCTGGACGCCTCGGGCGGTGGCACGGCCAACGGGACTGCCGCGATCATATGGTCCTGCCACGGCGGGGCGAACCAGAAATGGAACCGCAACTCCAACGGCACCATCACGAACGCCGCTTCAGGGCTCTGCCTTGATGTAGCGGGCGCGGCGACCGCCAACGGCACCAAGGTCCAGCTCTGGGCCTGCTCCGGCGGCACCAACCAGCGCTGGACCTGGTAGGACCGAATCCCTCTCTCACCGACCGCCGCCCGGGAACACGACAGTCCACCCGGGCGGCGGTCCCCAGACCCGGGACCGGGCCGAGGGCGGCGCCCCCGCCGGTCCGCGACCGCCCGGTCCGGTCCCGCCGCAAGTCGCTTGTAACGCAAGACGAACGAGCCGCCGTCCTTCACTCGAAGGACGGCGGCTCGTTCGGTTCCCCGGACCTACCAGGGGAAGTAGGTGACCAGCTCGTCGATGCTCCCCGCGAAGCCCATGGGCAGGTCGCGCTGGTCGATCACCTCGCCTGCGGGATCGACGAGGTACTGCGTCGCGACATCGCCCTCGTGGGAGAGGATCAGCATCGAGCCGTCCGCCAGGAACACGACCTGCCGCCGCTCACCGCCGACCGGCAGCGCTATCTCGTCCCCGGTCGCGGTGTCCACGTAGACGTCGCAGAACCGGCCCACCCCGTCACCCTCGCCTTCACCGACCTCGTCGAAGCAGGCCTCGCCGGCGTCCGCCGAGATCCCCGCGTCCAGCCAGTTCTCGGTCGCCAGACTGGCCTCCAGGCCGGGCAGTTCCTGTGCGAGCGTGCCGTCGAGGTTCCAGATCGTCGTGCGCCCCGACCAGATCCGCTCGCCGTCGGGCATCCATTCGCTGGAGCAGAAGAGGTCGCGGCCCATTTCCCCCAGCACGGTGAAGTCGCCGGTGGTCACATCGAGCACGTACGTCTTGGCCCGGTCGAACTCGACCGGCTCGGAGAACAGGAGCTTGTCCGAATCAGGCGACCACGCGATGCCGCAGCTGGTCGTCTCCAACGAGAACCCCACGATCGGCTCGACCGACGAGTCCAGGCCGATCTCCATGTACACGCCGGTGCATTCGTCGGCGCGGTCGACCGCCATCACACGGTTGCCGTCCGGCGCGACCACGTACCGGTAGTCCTCCTCGACGTCGAGGCCGTCGACCTCGCCGGTGTCGAAGAACCCCCAGGTGGTCGCCCCGTACTCGTCATGCTGGACCTGGTAGTTCATGCGGTACGGCAGCTCCTCGCGCGGCTGCTCCGTGCCGGACTCGCCGAGCGCCGGGAAGCCGATGCCCAAGTCGTCCCAGTCCTCGGGGCGGACCCCGCAGCCGGGCGGGAGGCTCTCGTTCTCGTCGGTCTCGGTCGTCTCCTCCTCGGCCGGGGAAGGGCCGGGGTCCTGGTGCCGGTTGAGGCCCGCGGTGCCGGCGCCGGCGAGCGCGAGCGCGGTGACGACGCCGATCGCGCCGGCGGCGATGCGCCGCCTCGTGATGCCGCGCGCCCGCTGGTAGGCCCCGGCCGCGAGGTCCCGCGTCGGTTCCTCCGCGTCATCCGCGATGTCGTGCAGCAGTGAGCGAATCGACTCAGGCATGACGCTCTCCCTTCTCCGCGTGGAGCTCTCGTTCCCATTGGGCGAGTTGCAGGTCCGCGTCGCCGAGCACGAGCTCGGGGAAGCGCGTCCTGAGCCTGCGGAGACCGCGCTGGACGCGGGCCCGCAGGGTGGTGATCGGGCAGTCGAGGATCGCCGCGGCGGCGGCCTCGGTCTGGTCCTCGAAGTAGCGCAGCACGATCGCGGCGCGCTGGGTCGGCGGCAGCGACAGCAGTGCCGCGTGGACGGCCAGCCGCATCGCGGTGTCCGGCTCCAGGCCGGCCCGATCGGGCACGGCGTCGACCGAGATCTCGGCGACCTTCGTTCGCCGCCACCGGCTCACATGCAGGTGGTACATGGTGCGGCGGGTGTACGCCTCGGCGTTCGCCGTGCGGTGCAGGCGCTTCCACGAGCGCCAGGTCCGCGCCAGCGCGTCCTGCACGAGGTCCTCGGCGAGCCCGCGGTCCCCGGTGAGCAGGTACGCCGAGGCGCACAGCGCCTTCGACCTGCCCCTCACGAAGTCCTCGAACTCGCCCTGCCGCGACTGCGGCACCCCGGGTGGGGCCGTCGATCCGCTCACGTTCGATCCGTTCCTGACGAGGATGTGGGTTGATACCTAGCAAGACGGAAATCCTTGCGGCGCCACGCATCCTACGAACGGCCGTCCATGTTCGCCCGAACGGCCGATACGGCGAGCCCCGTGCACGCCGAACGGTCCCTGATCCGCACCGGAATCAGGGACCGTTCTTGCGATGCATGGCCCTACGATGCACGAATGAACCGCGTCGAATTCTCCGCAGCCAACGGCTGCATCGACATCAAGGTCGACGGCGTCGCGCTCGAAGCGCACGCCCGGCGGGCCGAGCTCGAGTCCGCCAGCGCCGCAGGGCAAGCGGACTTGGCCGGCGCCTACGCCGGTCTCACCCCGCTGCACACCGTCCGCTGGCCCAGCCGCCATTTCCTCGGCGCACCGGCACTCGGGGAACCCGATGGCGACACCGTGCTCCTCGGCTGCGATTGCGGCGACTGGGGCTGCTGGCCCCTGCTCGCCCAGGTCGACGTCACCGCCGCGACGGTGACATGGCGGAACTTCAGCAACGAGCACCGCCCGGACTGGGACCTCAGCGGCCTCGGACCGTTCACGTTCGACCGCGACCAGTACGAGGCGGCCCTCCGGACCACACAGGAACCGTGAACCGGTCTCAGGCATTGATACACCGGGTATTCGCGGCCCCGGCCGCGCCGGACGGGGTCCGGACCGGAAGAAATCCGGAGGCGGGACCCCTCCCGGGCGCTCCCCGATACCAATAGAGGCGAACTCGTCCCCCTACGAGACGGAGCATCCCGTGCAGGAGAAGACCCGCAACGAGGTCGTGCGCATCGCGCACGAAGTCGCGAGGCAGGAGCTCGACAGCCGCGACGTCGAACTCGCCGGCCTCGCCGAACAGGCCGCGGCGAAGGCGACCAGAGGCCTGCTGTCCGTGCCGCACAGGACGATCCAGCGGATGGTCGAGAACGAGACCACCGCGTGGACCGACGAGCAGGAGCGCCAGATCGAACGGGCGCGCGAGGCGCACGAGCTCGAGATCGCGCACGCGCGCGAGCAGCACGAGGCACTGCTCGAGCGCACCCGGCACGACTACTTCGCGGAGATCGAGGAGGCCCGCGCCGAGATCGTCGCCAAACTCGCCGTCCTCGTCCGCGCCGAGATCGAAACCCAGTTGCCGGGCCTCCTCCCCGAGCCGGTCCAGGTGCTGCTGCCCGAGGCGCCGCGGCCCATCGACATCCAGGGCGCGGCGCACGCCGTCCTCCCGGACCTGCTCCTGGCCCTGCGCGCGCACTGCCACGTGCTGCTCGTCGGCCCCGCCGGCACCGGGAAGTCGATGCTCGCCAAGCAGGCCGCCGAAGGCCTCGGCCTCGGCTTCCACGCGCTCTCGCTCGGCCCGACCACCCCGATGAGCAAGGTGTTCGGCTACTTCGACGCCCACGGGAACTACCACGGCACGCCGTTCCGCCGCGCGTTCGAGGAGGGCGGCGTCATGCTCCTCGACGAGCTCGACAACGGCCACCCCGGGCTGCTGGGGGAGTTGAACCAGGCGCTGGCCCTTCGGGTCTGCGCGTTCGCGGACAAGATGGTGAGCGCGCACCCGGACTTCCACCTCGTCGCCACCGCGAACACCTTCGGCTCCGGCGGCGACCAGCGGTACGTCGGCCGCCAGGCCCTTGACGCGGCCACATTGGACCGGTTCACCATGATCGAGGTCCCGATCGACCCGAAACTCGAACGCCGCCTGGCGCACGCGCACGCACCCTCGAAATCGAACGAGGTGAAGCGGCTCCTCAAGGAGGTGCAGCGGCTCCGGGAGGCCGCCGAGCGCAAGCACCTCCCGCTGATCTTCTCGCCGCGCGCGAGCATCGACGGCGCGAAGCTACTCGAAGCGGGCGCCACCGTCGAGCAGGCCATGGCCTGGCGAGTCCTCAGAGGACTCTCGGACTCGCACCGGACCGCCCTCGGAGTGCGGTAGATGATCGCGATCAAGCCGCTCCACTCCTGGCAGGAGTTCCTCGAGGCGTCGCAGCGCCCGCCCTCGATCGACTTCGGCTCCGGCCGCAACGGCCGGTCATCGTGGGCGGGCGCCACCTTCGAAGAGGCGCAACGGCTCGGACGGGACGGCTGGCACGTCGACCTCCCCGACACCGACGTCCGCGTCGGTGAACTCCGCGAACGGGCGGGCCTGACCCGCGCGGTCTCCGCCCTCGAACCCACCTGGGACGTCACCGGCAGCGAGGTCGACGTCGGCGTCTACCTCTCGGGCGTCCCGGAGTGCATGGTCGACGCCGTGCCCCGCAGCACCTCCGTGCGCGGCCGCGTCGTCACCTTCCTCGTCCCCGCCACCTATGCGAGCACCACCCCGCACCACTACATCACCAACCGCGGCCTCGCCCTCGCCGCGCTCTGCTCGGCGATCATCGCGGTCGGCCACAGCGTCGAGATCTGGAGCGGCTACGCCGCCGACCTCCCCGGCGAGGGCCGCTTCTCCGCCGTCGCCCGCGTCATCGCCGCCGGCGAACCACTCGACATCGGCCGCCTCTGCTTCGCGACCGCCCACCCGGCGATGCTCCGCCGCCTCTGGTTCGCCGTCCTCGACGCCGAAGACCGCGACTTCGCCCTGAGCCTCGTCCTCGAGAACTACGGCGCACCCCCATACTCCTGCAAGGCCACCGACCTGCCCCCCGGCGTCACCGACCCCTACGTCTTCCCCTATCTCGACGACCTCGAATCCCAATGGCGCACCCTCGACACCGCCCTCGAATGGAGCCACGAAACCTTCGAAGCCCTGGGCCTCCTCCGCACCCACTGACGGGGCGCGGCACCGCCGCTACTTCGCGAGACCGGTCGCGTAGGCGCGGAGGAACGCCCGCACGCCCTCCACAATGAGCGGCCGGACGCGGGCGTCCTTCGCGGCGTTCGCGGAGCCGAGTCGGCTGAGCGTGACGCCGAAGGTCAACGCGATGAAGTGGTCGGCCGCGAGCCGCGCATCGGGCACGTCGAGCAGCCCGGCCTCGGCGAGGGCGGTGAACCGCTCGCCCATGGCCTCTTCGGGAGCGTTCGTCAGGGCGCGGTCGTCGGGTTCGGGCAGGTGGCCGCCCGCGGTGCGCACGAAGCGCTGCAGCGTGGTGTATTCGGCGGAGTCGAGCATGTCGGTGGTGATCCGCATCGAGAACTCGACGAGCGCGGGCTCCAGCTCGTCGGCTTCCGTGAGGCCGTCGAGGGTGTCGGCGAGGGTGCGCTTGACGGTGGCCAGCAGCGACTGGCCCACGTCGTCGAAGACCGCGTGCAGCAGCGTCTGCTTGTCGCCGAAGTAGTCGTAGACCGTCCGCTTGGACACCCCCGCGCGGGCGGCGACGGCGTCCACGCTCGACCGGTCGAAGCCCTCTGTGAGGAACAACTCACGAGCCGACGTGAGGATGGCGGCCCTCTTGTGTGCGGACCCCGCACGCAGCGTTTTCTCCGTCGGCATAGGCAGATCCTAACGGACCGGCCGCCGGCGTCCGGCCGGTCATGGCAGCGCGGACCCGAAAAACGCACTACACCGTGTAGTGTGAACTTCAAGGCGCCGCGATCGTGCGATTTCATGATCAATTGGGCGCCAACGAATCGGAACTCGGACGTGACCGCAACGGGGGCGGTTTCGCCACGCGTGCAACAGAAGAGACAAGGACCGCCATGGCCGTGACCCTCGAACCCCAAGTCCGCATCGGAAAGCTCGCGATCGGCGCACTCGGCGCCCTCGCACTCGCCCTCGGCACCCTCCAGGCGGTGGTGGAGCCCTCGCTCCCGCTGCTGCAGGACGATCTGGGCATCGGCCCCGCCGAAGGCTCGCTCATCTTCATCACCCTGCTCATCACCGGCGCGGTCGTCGCGCCCATCGCCGGCAAACTCGGCGACCGCTACGGCGGCAAGCGGGTCCTGGTCGTCCTGATGACCGCGGTCTCGGTCGGCGGCCTCATCTCCGGCATGGCGCCGAACCTGCCCGTGCTGCTCCTCGGCCAAGTGCTGCAAGGCGCCATGGTCGGCGCCCTGCCCCTCTCGTTCATCCTGGTGCGCAAGCACCTTCCACCTGGCCGCACGCAGGTGGCGGTAGGGCTCGTCAGCGGCCTGTTCACCGGCGGCGGCCTGGTCGGCATGCTCATCGCCGGACCGATCGCACAAGGGCTGTCCCGCCATTGGATGTTCGCGATCCCGACGATCGCGATCATCGCCGCGACCCTGATAGTCGCCCGAGCGATGCCGGACGACCCGCCCGCCGGGGACGCCTCCAAAATCGACTGGCCGGGCGTGGTCCTGTTGAGCGCCACGTTGATCGCGCTCGTGCTCGGCGTCTCTGCGGTCACCGGCGGCGGCCTGCCCCCGCTCGCGATCGGCGCCGTCACCGCCGTCGTGGCGGCCCTCGCCACCGCGTGGGTCGCCGTCGAGCGCCGCGCGCCCTCTCCTATGGTCGACCTCCGCATGCTGGCGTCACCCGCCATCTGGAGCGCCTGCGTCGTCACCCTGCTCATGAGCCTCGGCTTCGGCATGGCCGTCTACCTTGTCCCGCAACTGCTCTCGGTCTCGGCCGACGGCTACGGCTTCGGTGCCGACTCGACGCAGATCGGGCTGTTCCTCGTGCCCGCCACCATCGCGGGCGTGGTCGCCGGGACGATCGCCGGACTCGCGGCGCGCCGCTTCGGCCCCCGCGCCGTGATCACCGCGGGCACCGTCGTCACGGCGACCGCCCTCATCGCCCTCGCGTCGCTCCACGACGCGGCCTGGCAGCTCGTCGTCGCCAGAGCCCTGATCGGATTCGCCGTCAGCGTCAGCCTCGTCGCACTGCTCGCCGCCACCGCCACTGCCGTGTCCACCAAGGACACCGGCATCGCCACCAGCCTGCTCGTCGTGACCCGCGTCGTCGGCGTCGCCTTGGGCGCCCAGATCGCAGGCGCCATCCTCGGCGCCGGCACCGACCCGGTGACCGACCTTCCGACCGAACCCGCCTTCACCACGGGCTTCGTCATCGCAGGCCTCACCACCGCCCTCGCTCTGCTCATCGTCCGCGTCATGAAGAAGGGAACCCAGTCATGACCTCCACCGCACCCACCATCCTGATCTCCGGCGCCAGCATCGCCGGACCCGCGCTCGCGTATTGGCTGCACCGGTACGGATTCGCGGTCACCGTGGTCGAGAAGGCCGGCGCACCACGCGGAGGCGGCTACCCGATCGACGTGCGCGGCACCGCGATCGAAGTGGCCGAACGGATGGGGATCCTCCCGCAGCTCCGCGAAGCGCACGTCGACTCGCAGCGCCTCACCTTCCTCGACGCCGACGGCAGCGAAGTCGCCTCACTCTCCCCGCACACCGTCGCAGGAAGCGTCGAAGGACGCGACCTTGAGGTAACTCGCGGCGACCTCGCGGCCATCCTCCACGCCACCACACGCGACAACGTCGAATACGTATTCAACGACGCCATCAGCACCCTCGACGAATCCGCCGACGGCATCGACATCACCTTCCAAAGCGGTGCCCGACGTACCTTCGACCTGGTCGTCGGAGCCGACGGCATGCACTCCCACACCCGCGAACTCCTCTTCGGCCCCGAAGCCCAGTTCCACCGCCACCTCGGCTACCGCTTCGCCGTCTTCACCATGCCCAACACCTTCGGACTCTCCCACGAGCTCCTGATGTGGAACGCCCCCGGCAGGGCCGCGGCCCTCTACGCCACCGGCGGCGAAGACGACCGGGTGCACGCCTTCCTCAACGTCCACCGACCCGTACCCCACCACGACTCCCGCGCCCCCGCGGACCTCCTCGCCGAAGCCTTCGCCGGCTCAGCCTGGCAGCTCCCCACCCTCATCGAGGCCATGCACCAGGCCGACGACCTGTTCTCCGATACCGTCGGACAGATCCACATGCCCACCTGGTCCAAAGGCCGAGCCGTCCTCATCGGGGACGCCGCCTACGCCCCCTCATTCCTTACCGGCCAAGGCACTAGCCTCGCCCTCGTCGGCGCCTACATGCTCGCCCACGCACTCGCCACGAACCGCACCCACACCACAGCCCTCACCACCTACGAAACCACCACCCGCCCCTTCATAACCGCCAACCAAGCCCTCGTCGACAACGGCACCGCCACCCTCTTCCCCACCACCCCCGAAGCCCTCACCCGCCGCAACACCAACCTCCGCAGCCTCACCAGCATTCCGACCCTGACCCCGCGTCCCGAGTACACCGCCCTCGCCCTCCCAGGCCTCCCAACGGCGCGCCGCACGTCCTCGGCCTGATGCCGTGACCGAATCCTTCAGGCAAAGTCTTGAGCCGAAATACTGGAATGGAGCATTCCGTTCTGTTATGCTGAACGTAGCCAGGGAGCACCAGTTCCCGAAAGACCGAATGAGGGAAGACGGCCATGAAGCAGCACGAGACGATCAAGCCCTTCACCATCGACGTCCCGCAGTTCGAGCTCGACTACCTCCACGAGCGCCTGTCCCGCGCCCGCCGCGCCCAGGAGATCCCCGGGGCCGGCGACGAATACGGTGTCACCGTCGACCGGGTCGACCACCTGACCGACTACTGGCTGCAGCAGTACGACTGGCGCGAGACCGAAGCGCGGCTCAACGGATACCCGCAGTTCGTCACCGAGATCGACGGCCAGCGCCTGCACTTCCTCCACATCGAGTCGCCCGACCCTGCGGCAGTGCCGCTCCTGCTGCTCCACGGCTGGCCCGGCACGATCATGGAGTTCGTCGACCTCATCGAGCCGCTCACCCGGCCGAGCGAAGGCCCGTCCTTCCATCTGGTCATTCCCTCGCTGCCCGGATTCGGCTTCTCCGGTCCGACCAAGGAGACCGGCTGGGGCGCCGCCCGCACTGCCAAGGCGCTCGCGACGCTGATGGCGCGGCTCGGATACGAACGGTACGGCGCGCACGGCAACGACGGCGGCGCGTTCATCGCCCCGGAACTGGGCCGGATCGACGGCGAGCACGTCATCGGCGTCCACGT
Source organism: Glycomyces lechevalierae (assembly GCF_027622945.1). GTDB lineage: Bacteria > Actinomycetota > Actinomycetes > Mycobacteriales > Micromonosporaceae > Glycomyces > Glycomyces rutgersensis. The sequence goes on from NZ_JAPZVQ010000006.1 coordinate 93,716, forward strand.
CGACCAGATCTTCTCGTTCCCCTCGGGAGACCCGTCCGAGATGGAGGGCATGTCCGAAGAGGAGATGGGCGCTCTGCAAGTCCTGCAATGGTTCTACGAGAACAAGAGCTCCTACGACCAGCTCCACTCCCAGCAGCCGCAGACCCTCGCCCACGCCCTGGCGGACTCGCCCCGAGGTCTCCTCGCGTGGATGGACCAGCTCTTCGGCGACGTGGTCGACGACCGGTTCGTCATCGACAACGTCATCGTCCACTGGCTCAACGACACCATCGCCTCGTCCATGCGCTTCTACTTCGAGAACAAGCACAATCCGGTCGACACCACGCCTGCGGACTTCCCGATGGCCAACTCCAGTTTCGCCGGCGACTTCCAGTCCATCCGCTGCTTCGCCGAGCGGGACTACACCGACATCACCCAGTGGCGAACCCACGAGACCGGCGGCCACTACGCCGCCCACCAGGTCCCGAACCTCCTTGCCACCGACCTCCGCGACTTCTTCACGACCCTGGCCTGACCGGAAACCCGTACGAGGCAATGCCCAAGGGGCGCTGATCTGAAGATCGGCGCCCCCTTGAGCATTGCCCGATAGGGGGCATCACAGATCAACGGTCGGGCACAAAGGCGATGCACGTCGAACTCCAGATGTGGCAGAGTCAGAGCGCCCCCTTTCCGAACGGAACCAGTGCGATGACCGACCTGAAGACCATGACCCTCTGGCGCCCATGCGGACCGGCCGAGCTCGCCCTGGTCCGCGAGTCCGACTGGACCGCTTGGCCGCCGCGACTCCCCGACCAGCCGATCTTCTACCCAGTGCTCAATGAGGACTACGCGGTGAAGATCGCCCGCGACTGGAACGCGCCCCGCGACGGCGTCGGCTACGTGACCCGCTTCGAACTCGACCGCACCTTCGCCGAGCGCTACCCGATCCAACAAGCCGGCGGCAAGACCATTCTCGAACTCTGGGTCCCGGCAGAGGAACTCGAGGAGTTCAACGGCCACATCATCGGCCGAATCGAAGTCGTAGGGGAGTACCACGCCGCCGATCCGTCAAGGGTCCAGAGCGAGTCCTAGTTGAACCGCTTCAGGGCACGAGGCCCCGATTGCGGCGGGTTGGCTTGCCTTCGCTGTCGCGGGGCTGCTCGGGGATCGTGGGCCAGCGTTGCATGAGGGCGTTGCGGAGCTCGCGCCCGCGGGTGCCGGCGATGGCGGTGCCGATGACGGCGGCGATGAAGAGGGCGACCGAGACGAGGATCGCGGCGAGCGCCTCAGTGCGGTATTGGGCGAAGACCTCCTGCGAACCCAGGCCCATGCCTTGGCCCAGCATGTAGGCGGAGGCGCTGAACACGAGGCCGGCTCCTGACAACATCGCGGCGACGCGAGCCAGCGGGTGCATGCGCCGTTCCGAGTGGAAGGCCAGAACGTCCTTGTCGGGGCGGCGAGACCGCGGGTCGGCCAGTGATGCGAGCAGATCGGCGCGTTCGGCCTGCCGCTGCGTCCATTCGAGCAGCACCCCGATCAGCGCGAGCAGCGCCGCCAAGGGGACCGAGACCGCGAAGATCCAGAACCCCCAGGAGAGCACGCGCTCGATGAATGACGAGTAATAGACCTCGTTGCACTCGTTCGACCCGCGCGCCGGGATGCTCGCGCACCGCATCACCATCGACGCCTGCAGCGCGACGAAACCCAGCACGCAGATCAGCCCCGCGAGGTAGATGAAGGCGGCGGCCTTCGGGGACCCGGAGACCAGCGGTTCGGCGCCGCGGCCCTTCGCGCGTCTCCAGGCCCGCGCTTCGTCCTCCGCGCTCCAATGAGTGGCGATCCGCGCCCGGCGCTTGGCGTGGGGTCGCGGGAGCCACTGCTGGCAGGCGTACCCGAGCAGACTCATGATCGCCGCGTATCCGATGGCGGACAAGGCGATCGCCCAGCCTTCGGGGCTGCTGTCGAACAGCACCACCCCCAGCCCGACCAACCCCAGCACGCCGGCCAGGACGGCGTTCCCCCAGCCGAAGAAGCTGAGCCGCGACGCCGGCGGGTTGACGACCGACGCCACCTGGTCGGGCGAGGGCACGGCCTGACGGGACGCGCCCTGGGCAGAGGCGGCGACCAGCGCCCTGGACGCGGCCACTTCCCGCAAGTAGCTCGCAACCGCCCAAATGAGCGCCACGACCAGCGCGAACACCATGAGAAAGCCGACGCTGATGCGCATGAGGTGGTCGACGGCCGTCTCGAGTCCGGGATCGCCGAGCAGGTTCTCCTCAGCGAGGATGCCCCCACCCAGGATCAGGGCGAACGCACCGCCCAGCCCGATCAGAACCGCCGTCAAGGAACGGGCACACGCACCCGCCGCTTCACCGGCCACCCCGACCGAGTACTCATGCCAGTGCCAGCCTTGCGGCTTGCCCCCGTCGTCACTCACCGAAGCCTCCTCACCTCACCCGACCACCGCCGCATCCTACGAGCGCCCCGCCACCGAGCAGCCACGACAACACCTCGGTCCAGATGCGCAACGAGAAAGTCCCGGACCTGATCACCTGAGTTGTTCCCGGTAACATTTATGTGATCGCGTTGAGTGCCAGCGGTATTACGGGGCACGCTCCAGTCCATCCTCGGAGGCACCACCGAGTCCTGCGGCACGGGCCGCAACTACTCGGGCCGCTGCCTTGAAGGACCGGAGTTCTTCCGCTACAACGACGACGACAGGGCCTCCGCGCAGGAGCTGTACGGCCTCATGGCCGAACGGTACGAGGCCGACCGGGGCTGCCTGCCGTTCCGCACGACCGACCCGGGCTCGACCTCGCCCGCCGACTGGAGCAACGCGACCGATGTGGACTTCGGCGTCCTGAAGAAGTGCCACGGCACGATCCTGCCGATCACGCAGCGCGAGTACGAACGCGTCGGGGACGCCGCGGCAGACGTGGTCGTCTCCACGGGATGCGGCACGAAGGCCCTTGCGGCCGCGGCGGCGGGAGCGCCGGCCGCGCGACTACCACGGCGAGGCGGCCCATGCCGCCGCAACCTGCGGGTGATGTTCCCGTTACCAAAGTCCGGATCGGTAGGCTGGGGGAGTCGCGCAGCACCCTACGCGGCTCCCCGGCTCGCGAAGAGGACGGACCCGATGGAGAAGAGCCCTTTGGAGGACGTGCGTGGCGAACACGAGCGCTGACAAGCCGAACATCCGGCAGGTCGCGCGGCTCGCCGGAGTCTCACACATGACGGTGTCGCGGGTCCTCAACGAGTACCCGCACATTAAGGAGGCGACCCGGCGCCGCGTCCTGGAAGTCATCGAGGAGCTCGACTACCGCCCCAACATGGCCGCGCGCGCACTCGCGACCCAGAAGAGCCAGCGCATCGGCGTCATCGTCGAGAGCGCCGTCGAGTTCGGCCCGACGAGCACGCTCCGCGCGCTGGAGGCCACCGCGCGCGGGACGGGCTACGCCGTCAGCTCGATCGCCCTCGAAGACGGCCACCGGATCTCCCCCCAGGAGGCCGTCGACAACCTCACGACCCAGGGCGTCGACGCGCTCTGCGTCATCGCGCCGCGCTCGTCGTCGATCGCGGCCCTGCGCAAGATCTCGATCAACATCCCCGTCCTGGTCGTCAAGCCCGACAGGGACCCCTCGTTCCTCACCGTCTCGCTCGACCAGAAGGAGGGGACGACGCTCGCCGTCGACCATCTCGTCTCCCTCGGGCACCGCGACATCCTCCACCTCGCCGGCCCCCTCGACTGGCTCGACGCGCGGGCCCGCGAGCGCGCGTTCCACGCGCGCGCGAAGTCCTGGGGCGTCCGCGAGCGGCCGATCGTCGTGGGCGACTGGAGCGCCGATTTCGCCTACGACTTCGCCAAGGGCATCAAAGAGCTGCCCGACTACACGGCGGTCTTCGTCGCCAACGACGACATGGCCGTGGGGCTCATCCACGGCCTGCACGAGCGCGGCTTCTCCGTGCCCGGCGACCTCAGCGTCGTCGGCTTCGACGACGTGCCTCTGGCCGCGCACGTGCTGCCGCCGCTCACGACCGTGCGGCAGAACTTCCGGGCGCTGGGCGTCGCGATCGTCGACCTGCTCCGCGCGGCCATCGAGGAGCGCGAGATCCCACGCGTGACGAAGATTCCGGCGGAACTGCTGGTACGGTCGTCGACAGCCGCGCCCAGGGGGGAGGATTCATGACCGCGACTCGGCCAGTGGTGGAGATGTCGGCGATAACGGTCGAATTCTCCGGGGTGCGGGTGCTCGACGACGTCGACCTCACCCTGTACCCGGGCGAAGTCCACGCGCTCATGGGGGAGAACGGCGCCGGGAAGTCGACGCTCATCGGCGCGCTGGCGGGGACGGTCCCGATCCGCTCCGGCGAGGTGCGCATCGAAGGCGAGGAGCGGACGCCCGCGGGCGTGGCGCGCAGCCGCGCCGAGGGCATCGCGACGGTGTTCCAGGAGACGCATCTGAGCCCGCACCTCACGGTCGCCGAGAACGTGATGATCGGCAACGAGGTGCGCGGGACGTTCGGCATCGACTGGAAGGCGAACCGGGCGCGCGCCGCCGAAGTGCTCGCCCGCCTGGGCCTCGACGACCTCGACCCGCGCAGCCCCCTGTCGGCGCTGTCGCCCGCGGTGAAGCAGCTCGTGGCCGTGGCGCGGGCGCTCGTCCTGGAGCCGCGCGTGCTCATCCTCGACGAGCCGACGTCGAGCCTCGACGCGGCCGAGGTGCACACCCTCCTGCGCGTGGTGCGCGGCCTGCGCGACCACGGCGTCGCCGTCCTCTTCGTCTCGCACTTCATCGAGCAGGTCTTCGACGTCGCCGACCGGATGACCGTGCTGCGGGGCGGCCGCTTCGTGGGGGAGTTCCCGGCCGACGAGCTCGATCGCGCCGAGCTCATCTCGAAGATGATCGGCGAGGACATCGATGCGCTCAAGGCGCTGCGGTCGGAGCGGCTGGCGCACCACTACTGCGCCTCGGGCGAGCCGACGCTGCGGGCCTCCGAGCTCGGTCGGCGCGGCACGCTGGATCCGACCGACATCGAGCTCTCCCGCGGCGAGATCGTCGGCCTCGCGGGGCTGAACGGTTCGGGACGGTCCGAGCTCGCGCGCCTCATGGGCGGCGCTGAGCGGGCCGACAGCGGCGAGATCTGGATGGACGGCGTCCGCGTACAGCTCCGGAGCCCCGGGGCGGCGCTGCGCCGCCGCGTCGCGCTGTCGACCGAGAACCTCCGCGACGAGGGGATCATCCGCGGGCTCACGGCCCGGGAGAACATCGTGCTCGCGCTGCAGGCGATGCGCGGATGGTCGCGCCCGCTGTCGGCCGGCGAGCGGGCCGGGCTCGTCGAGACGTACCTGGACACGCTGCACCTCTCGCCCGACGACATCGACCGCCCCGTCGAGGAGCTGTCGGGCGGCACGCAGCAGAAGGTGCTGCTCGCGCGCCTCCTCGCGACGCGGCCCCACGTGCTCATCCTCGACGAGCCGACGCGCGGCATCGACATCGGCGCCAAGCTCGACATCCAGCGGCGGGTGGCGCGGCTGGCGGGAGAGGGCGTCGCCGTCGTGTTCATCTCCTCGCAGATGGAGGAGGTCGTGCGCCTGAGCGACCGGATCGTGGTGCTCAAGGACCGGGAGAAGATCGGCGAGCTCAGCAACGGTCCCGGCGTCACCGTCGACACGATCGTCGAGATGATCGCGGCCGACCTGGACGGGGAGTCCGAGGAGTTATTCGGTCACGATTGTGACACGGGCCTTGTCTCCGTGAAACAGTTCACGCTAAATTGTTCCCGGTAACAAGAATCTGGAACGCACCCCTGCTCCACTGCGATCGGCAGCGGACCCCGCGGTCCGGACCGCCGGGCGGCCCTTGCGTCCGGCATCTCAAGGAGGAGAACCATGTCTGCAAAGCACCGCCTTGCCCAGGCGATCGGAATGACGACCGTCGGCGCCCTCGCGCTCGGCCTCGCCGCGTGCGGCGGCGACTCGGGCGGCGACGACGGCGTGACGACGATCGGCTTCGTCGCGGTCGGCCCCGAAGGCGCCTGGCGTGAGGCCAACGAGACCAACATCCAGGACACCTTCACCGAGGAGGCGGGCTACGAGCTCAAGTACGCCCCCGCGACCAACCTCGACCAGAAGTCGCAGATCGACGCGTTCACGTCGTTCGTCGACGAAGGCGTCGACGTCATCCTGCTCTCGGCCACTGAGGCCACCGGCTGGGAGGACTCCCTCAAGCGCGCGCAGGAGGCGGAGATCCCCGTGATCCTCCTCGACCGCGGCATCGAGCCGAACGACACCGACCTCTACGTCACGCGCATCGCCCCCGACAACATCGAGGTCTCCACCGCCGTCGCCGACTGGGCCGTCTCGGCGTTCCCCGACGGCGCCAACTACTTCGTGCTCGAAGGCCCCGCGGGCGTCTCGGTCGTCAACGAGCGCAACGAGGGCTTCGACGCCGTCGCCGGCGCGCAGCCGAGCCTGGTCAAGGTCGGCGCCCAGACCGCGAACTGGTCCACCGAAGAGGCCAAGGGCGTCGTCGAGACCGTCCTCAAGTCCAACGGCAACGACATCCAGTTCATCTTCGCCCAGAACGACGAGATGGGCCTCGGCGCCGTCCAAGCCGTCCAGGAGGCCGGCCTCACCCCCGGCGTCGACGTCAAGATCGCCACGATCGACGGCACCAAGAACGCCCTCACCGCCCTCGCCGCCGGCGAGCTGAGCTTCGTCGCCGAGTACAACCCGCTCTTCGGTGAGACCGCCCTCGACGTCGTCGAGAAGGTCCTCGCCGGCGACGAGGTCGAGTCGAGCATCGTCGTGCCGAGCGCGACCTTCGACTCGCCCGAGGCGGCCGAGACCGCGCTTCCCGACCGCAAGTTCTAGTCACCGGAGCGGCAATCCCCCTTGGTGGGGGGGGCCGCCGGGGGCCCCCCCCCGCCCCCCCCCCCCCCCCCCCCCCCCGCGCCACCCAGTGGGGGACGCGCGGGGGGGGGGGCCCCCGCGGCCCCCCCCCACCAGACCACCCCCCGCGGCGCGGCCGCGGCGACAGCATGTGGAGCACGCGATGTCAGAATCGCTTCCGATCGTCGAGATGGCCGGCATCTCGATCTCGTTCCCCGGCGTGAAAGCACTCGACGAGGTGGGGCTCCGGCTCTTCCCCGGCGAGGTGCACACCCTCATGGGCGAGAACGGCGCCGGGAAGTCGACGCTCATCAAGGCGCTCACCGGCGTCTACAAGATCGACGAGGGCGAGATCCGGATCGCGGGCGAGCCGCGGCGCCTCGGCGGGACGGCCGACGCGCAGAGCGCGGGCATCTCCACGGTCTACCAAGAGGTCAACCTCTGCACCAACCTCACCATCGGCGAGAACGTCATGCTCGGCCACGAGGTCAGGGGCGCCGCGGGCATCAACTGGCGCGCGACCCACCGGGCGGCGGGCCAGACGCTGAAGAAGCTCGGCCTCGGCCACCTCAACCCCAAGCAGGCCCTCTCGACGCTGCCGCTGGCCGTCCAACAGCTCGTCGCGATCAGCCGCTCCATGGTGGCGCAGTGCAAGGTGCTCATCCTCGACGAGCCGACTTCCAGCCTCGACGCCAACGAGGTCGAGCAGCTCTTCACCGTCATCCGGAGCCTGCGGGACCAAGGCGTCGCCATCCTCTTCGTCTCGCACTTCCTCGACCAGGTGTACGCGATCAGCGACCGCCTCACCGTGCTGCGCAACGGCCGGTTCGAAGGCGAGTACCGCATCAGCGACATCGACCGGGCCCAGCTCATCTCCAAGATGATCGGCAAGGACATCGCGGCGCTCAAGTCCCTCGACGCGAAGGACTCCCGCCGCGTCCGCCCGGACGCCGAGCCCCTGTACTCCGCGAAGGGCATCGGCCGCAAGGGCGCGATCGACGCGACCGACATCGAACTCCACCGCGGCGAGGTCGTCGGCCTCGCGGGCCTCCTCGGCTCCGGGCGCACCGAGCTCGCGCGCCTCATCTACGGCGCCGACCGCCCCGACACGGGCGAAGTGACCCTGAACGGCGAGCAGACGGAGATCACGACGCCCGCGAAGGCGCTCGCCCGGCGCATCGCCTTCTCGAGCGAGAACCGCCGGGACGAGGGCATCATCCGCGACCTCAGCGTCCGCGAGAACCTGGTCCTGGCCGTCCAGGCCCGCCGCGGCTGGGCCCGTCCCCTGCCGCGCCGCGAGCAGGACGCCATCGTCGAGAAGTACGTCTCGGCGCTCGGCGTGCGCCCCGCCGACCCCGAGCGGCCCATCCGCCTGCTCTCCGGCGGCAATCAGCAGAAGGTCCTCCTCGGCCGCTGGCTCGCGACCGAGCCCGAGCTCCTCATCCTCGACGAACCCACGCGCGGCATCGACGTCGGCGCGAAGGCCGAGATCCAGGAGTACGTCTCGGTGCTCGCCGACGAAGGACTCTCGGTCCTCTTCATCTCCTCCGAGATCGAGGAGGTCGTCCGCCAGAGCGACCGCATCATCGTCCTCAAGGACCACAGGAAGATCGCCGAACTCGAAGGCGGACAAGGCGTGTCCGCCGATTCCATCGTCACAGTCATCGCCGAGGACGGCCTCGGCGACGCAAGCGCGGACGCTGCGGTCCGCGAGGAGGTCACCACATGAGCGCGAACGCGCACGGCCCGTCCGAGGCCCTGAAAGGCCTCGTCCGGCGCCAGTACTTCTGGGGCATCGTGGCCATCGCGCTGCTGCTCCTCGTCAACCTGGTCAAGGACCCCGGTTACCTGGCGGTCTCCATCGGGCAGTCCGGCAACCTCGCGGGCAACGTCATCGACATCCTGCGCGCCGCCGCGCCCATCATCCTGATCGCCGTCGGCATGTGCCTCGTCGTGTCCACCGGGGGTATCGACCTCTCGGTCGGGTCCGTCATGGCCGTCGCCGGGGCCGTGTCGATGGAGTTCCTCAACGGCGCCTCCGACACGGTCGGCTCCGGCCTCGCCGCGGTCGGCCTCGTCGTCATCGTGAGCGCGGCCCTCGGCGCCGTCAACGGCGTGCTCGTGTCGGTCGTCGGCCTCCAGCCCTTCATCAGCACCCTCGTCATCATGCTCGCCGGGCGCGGCCTCGCCAAGGTCATCACCGGCGGGCAGAACACCACCGCGACCAACGAGACGTTCCGGTGGATCGCGAACGGCTACGTCCTCGGGCTCCCCGTCGTGTTCCTCCTCGCCCTGCTCCTCGCCCTCCTCATGGGCCTCCTCGTGCGCCGCAGCGCACTCGGGCTCATGCTCGAAGCGATCGGCATGGACGCCAAGGCGGCCCGGCTCGCGGGCGTCAACCGCCGCGCGCTCCTGTTCACCGTCTACATCCTCGGCGGCGTCCTCGCCGGATTCGCGGGCGTGTTCGCGACGGCGAGCGTGATGACCGTCGACGTCTCGCGCACCGGCTACCAGCTCGAACTCGACGCCATCCTCGCCGTCGTCATCGGCGGCACCTCGCTCGCGGGCGGCAAGTTCAACATCACCGGCGCCGTTGTGGGCGCGATCCTGATCGCGACGCTCGACAAGACGGTCGTCTTCCTCGGGGTCTCCTCGTCCGCGACACCCGCCTTCAAGGCCGTCGTCATCGTCGTGCTCTGCCTCCTCCAGTCGGAGCGGGTGCGCCGTATGTTCCGTCAGCGCCGCGCAGCGGGTGCCGCCCGCCCGGCCGAGCGAGAGGTCGTCGCCGCATGAGCACCCTCACCACCCACCCGGCAGCGGAGCCCACCGGCGTCCGCGCCCTTGCGAAGCGCCTGTCGCTGCACCTGGACACGCTGCCCACCGCCGCGGCCGTCGTCATCTTCATCGGTATGATCATCTACGGCGAGGCCGCGTACGGGCGGATCGTGCAGTTCAACACGCTCTCGAACCTGCTCATCAACAACGCGCACCTCATCATCCTCGCCGTGGGCCTCACTTTCGTGATCCTCACCGGCGGCATCGACCTCTCGGTCGGCGCGGTCATCGCCTTCAGCAGCGTGGCGGGCGTCATGCTCATCAACGCGGGCTGGAACCCCTGGCTCGCCATGGCCCTCATGGTCCTCATCGGCACCGCGTTCGGCACCGTCTCCGGCATCCTCATCCAGCACTTCCACGTGCAGCCGTTCATCGCCACCCTCGCGATGATGTTCCTGGGACGCGGCCTCGCCTCCATCCTCAGCACCGTGCCCGAACGCCTCGCCGACGAATCGCCGCTGCGCTCACTCGGCACCCAGATCGAGATCTACGACGGACCGAAGGTCGACGACATCGTCATCACGCCCGGCGTGATCATCGCGGCCATCGTGGTCGCGGCGGCGTTCTTCGTCCTCCACCGCACCCGCACGGGCCGCACGGTCTACGCGATCGGCGGCTCCGAGCAGTCGGCGGCCCTCATGGGGCTGCCCGTCGCGGCCACGAAGATGTGGGTCTACATCATCAGCGGCACCCTCGCCGGCCTGGCCGCGGTCGTCTACACGGCCCGCCTGGGCAGCGCCCAGAACATCACCGGCATCGGCTGGGAGCTCGACGCGATCGCCGCCACGGTCATCGGCGGCACGCTGCTCACCGGCGGCGCCGGCTTCGTGCTCGGCTCGGTCGTCGGCGCTCTCGTCCTCGGCCTCATGAACGTCCTCATCACGCGCGACGGCGGCATCCCGCCCGAGGCGACCACCATCATCACCGGGGGCATCCTCCTGGTGTTCGTCCTGCTCCAGCGCGCCGTCCTGGCACGACGCCGCGAGTAACCCCAGCCCGCCGGCGCCTCACCACCCCGGCTCAGGTCGAGGCGCCGGCGGGACCCCCGTCGAAGCCCTCCATCCGCAACACCAATGCCGTTCATCTCAATGACGAGAGGCGAATCCCTTGAGAAGCATGCTCCGTCTGGCCGGCGTCGCCGCCCTGACCGTCGGGCTCGCCGCAACGGCGGCCCCCGTGTACGCCGTCGATGCGGCGCCCCTCATCCACTACTCCTTCGATCAGGCGCCCGCGGACGGCGTCACGATCGCGGACGAATCCGGCAACGGCAACGACGGCGTCGTGCGCCAGTCGGGCGCCGCGTTCACCGACGGCGTCCTGTCGCTTCCCGGCGGCTCATCGACGAGCGCCGCGGCGTACGTCGAGATCCCGACGGCCGACCTCGTCGGGCTGAAGGACGTCACCGTGTCCGCCTGGGTCTCGGACCGCTCCGGCGCCGGCAATGTCGCGGCCGCCTTCGTGGGCGCGCCCGTCGCATCGGGCGCGTCCTTCTCGAGCGGGTACTGGCTGCTCAACCCCTCGAATCCGAGGGGGTATGTGAAGTCGGTCGTCACGAATGCAACGGACGCGTCAGCGCCGTGGAACACCGAGGTGGGCGCCGGCTCGACCGCGACGCCGACGGCGGGCGTGCGGACTCCCGCCGGAATGGCGCTCTACACCACCGTCATCGACGGCACCAACGGTCTGCTCACCCTCTACGTCAACGGGGTGAAGACCACCGAGCACGCGATCGCCCGGAACCTCTCGAGCTTCGGCGGCAGCCTCGTCGCCTACCTCGGCCGCTCGACGTACAACGACGCGTTCTTCGCGGGCGACTTCGACGAGCTCACGGTCTACGGCTCGGCCCTCGCCGCCGCCGACGCGCAGGCGCTCTACGCCGACGGGGCGCTCGACCGCGCCGTCGCCTCCGTCTCGGTGCCGGGCACCGCGGAGACGGACTTCGACCTCCCCACCTCCGCATACGGAGCGGCGATCACGTGGGCCTCTGACGGCGCCGCCATCGCCGTCGACGGCGGCGCGGCGGCGGTGACCCGACCGGCCTCCGGCTCCGGCGACGCCACAGTCACACTGACGGCGACGTTCACGGCGCTCGGCGAGACCCGGACCAAGGCATACACGGTGATCGTCCCCGAAGACCTCACCGACGTCGAGAAAGCCGACGCCGATCTCGCGGCGATCGCGATCGCGACCGCTGACGACGTGCGCACCAACGTCTCGGTGCCGACCTCCGGCGCGAACGGCGCGGCCATCGAATGGACCGTCCCCGCAGGAGCGCCCATCACGCTGCGCGACGGGGCCGCCGACGGCACGCAGACCCTTGTGGTCGACCGCCCTGCAGCGGGCGAGGACCCGGTGTCCGTCGTCGTCACCGCGACGGCGCGCATCGGCGACGCCGTCCGCACGCGCGACATCACGCTGACCCTCCAGCCCCTGCCCGCCGCGGGAGCCGAGGAGGAGGCCTACGTCTGGGCGTTCTTCACCGGTGAAGGCGACGGCGCCGAGCAGGTGAGCCTCGCGGCCTCGCAAGGCAACGACGCCCTCAGCTGGAACACGCTCAACGACGGCAAGCCGCTCTTCACCTCGACCCTGGGCACCCAGGGCCTGCGCGACCCGTTCATCATCCGGTCCGCGGAGGGCGACCGCTTCTACATGCTCGCGACCGACCTCAAGGTCGCCGGCCTCGCCGGCGGGTTCGACGCCGCGCAGCGCACCGGGTCGCTGTACATGGAGGTGTGGGAGTCGAACGACCTCGTGCACTGGTCCGAGCAGCGCCACATCAAGGTGTCGAGCGACTTCGCCGGCAACACCTGGGCGCCCGAGGCGTACTGGGACGAGGAGCTGGACACGTACGTCGTCTACTGGGCCTCGAACCTCTACGACACGACCGATGCCTCGGCGCGCACGGCCGTCACCTACAACCGGATGATGTACGCGACGACCGACGACTTCGTCCACTTCTCTGAAGCGAAGCCCTGGGTCGACGTCAAGCGCGGCACCGGCCGCGGCACCATCGACGCCACAGTCGCCCGCGTCGACGACACCTTCTACCGGTTCATCAAGGACGAGGGGTCGATGACCATCCGCCAGGAGCGGTCGGACGACCTGCTCGCGACCGTGACCGGCACGCTCCCGGGCACGACCGGCGCCGCCGACGAGTGGACCCTCGTGAAGGACCAGGTCGCCACGGGGCTCCCCAACGGCGAGCCGGGCGGCACCTTCACCCAGGGCGAGGGCCCGAGCATCTTCCCGGCCAACGAGGGCGATGTGAACGGCTACGAGTGGTACCTCTTCATCGACCAGCCCTCGTACCACGCCGGACCGAACTACTACATCCCGTTCGCGACCGGCGACATCGCCGACGGCAACGCATGGGAGCCGGTCGGTTCGACCCTGCGCGAGAACCTGCCCGAGAACGCCGACGGCGGCAAGCCCCGCCACGGCACCGTCATCCCGGTGACGCGCGCCGAGTACGAGGCCGTGCTCGCGGCCTTCGCGCCCGACATCGCGGTGACCGGCGCCGCCGACATCGCCGTCACCACGAAGGCCGGCACCGCTCCGGTCCTGCCCGGCGCGCACCTCACCAAGGCCGACGGCTCGGAGCAGGACGTCGCCGTCGCGTGGGACGCGATCGACGCGTCGCAGTACGCGCGGCCCGGCACGTTCACCGTGGCCGGTGTCGCGCAGGACGACTCGCGCGCTCCCGTCACGGCCCAGGTCACCGTGACCGCTCCGCTCACGGTCGTCGCGTCCGTGCGGTGCCTCGGCGGCAAGGCGACCGTGGTCGTCAAGACGACGAACGTCGGCGACGCCGCCGTGGACGTCGTGCTGTCGTCCGACTTCGGGGCGAAGGCCATCAGCGATCTCGACCCTGGAGCGACCTCGTCGTCCGTGTTCACGACGCGACAGGCCTCCATTCCCGCCGGAAAGGTCCTCGCGACCGCGGACGGCGCCTCCCTCGAATCCGCCTACCCGGCCGCGAAATGCGGCTGACTCCTCAGTAGAGGGAACTCCCGTGCCCGTGGCGGCACGTCGTGCGGGAGGCGTCGGCCGCAAGCGGCCGACGCCTCCCGCCTCGCAGACGTGCTCGACGCGGGCGTCCACAGCCGCGGGCTCCGTACCGGACCGTCATGAAAGCACCGCGACCGTCGAAATAGGAGCCCCGTACACGTCCTACACCTGGGGTGAGGTGCGGCGGTCCGGCCGGCGAAATGCAGAGGCCGGACTGCACCCCTTGCCTCGCGAGCATCACTCCCGTTAATATCTGATACCGGTAACAACGTTGTTGCCACGTCCCCTCGAAGGAGAGCGCATGGACGTCCCATCCCGTGCGAGCCGCTTGATACCCCGACTCCTCGCCGCCGCAACGGCATTCGGCTTCGCGGTCGCGGGCGTCAGCCCGGCGCAGGCCGCGGCCCAGGACCACCTCGTGGCGCACTACGCGCTCGACGAGACGAGCGGCACCGTCGCAGCCGACAGCTCCGGCAACGGCCGCGACGCCCAGATCGCCGGGGGCGCGACGCTCACCGGCGGCGAGGGCGTCCGCCTCGACGGCGCCGACGACCACGTCAAGCTGCCCGACAACATCCTCGCGGGGATCACCTCGATCACGGTGAGCACCGAGGTCCTGGTGCGCCCGGAGCAGGGCACGCCCTATTTCATCTACGGTCTGGGCAATCCCGCGAGCTCGAGCTCGGGCACGGGCTACCTGTTCTCGACGGGCAACGCCTACCGCACCGCGATCACGACGGGCAACTGGTCGGGCGAGCAGAACACGACCAGCGGCGCGAACCTCGCGCGCGGCGTCTGGAAGACCATCACCTACACGCTGGACGACGCGACGAACACCGCGACCCTCTACCTCGACGGCGTCCAGGTCGCGCGGAACACCGGCGTCACGGTCACTCCGGCGCAGATCGGCGGCGGCACGACGACGGCGAACTACATCGGACGTTCCAACTACGCCGCCGACAAGTACCTCTCCGGCAGCGTCCGCGACTTCCGCATCTACGACGTGGCGCTCTCGGCGTCCGAGGTCGCGGCGCTCCAGCCGTCCGATGCGACGAGGGCACAGCGCGACCTCGACGCGCTCTCGCTCGGCGACCTCTCGAACGTGACCGCCGACCTCACGCTGCCGACGGCGGCACCGAACGGCTCCCAGATCAGCTGGGCCTCCAGCGACGAGGCCGTCATCTCGTCCACCGGCCGCGTGACGCGACCCGCGAGCGGCTCGGCCGAGGTCACGCTCACTGCGACGGCCGTCAAGGGCTCCGCAACGACGACGCGCTCCTTCGTCGCCACGGTGCCCGCGACGGGCGAGGCCGACCTCCAGGCCGATCTCGACGCCATCGCCATCCCGAACGCGGACGACATCCGCGGCAACATCACACTCCCCGCCACCGGCGCGGTGACCGGGAGCGCCGTCACCTGGACCGCGTCGCCCGAAGGCGTCGTGTCCACCGTGGCCGACGGCGAGATCGCTCCCGGCGTCGTCACCCGCGGCGCCACGGACCAGAACGTCGTCCTCACCGCGACCGTCGGCGGCCTGACCCGCGAGTTCGACCTCACGGTGCGGGCGGCCCGCTCGCAGGAGGAGTACGAGGGCTACGCCTTCGCGTACTTCACGGGCAACAGCGTCGCGGGCGAGAACATCCACTTCGCCGCGAGCGAGGGGAACAACGCCCTCGCCTGGAACGAGCTGAACGGCGGGCTCCCCGTCCTGTCCTCGCAATACGGCGAGCAGGGCCTGCGCGACCCCTTCATCATCCGCTCGCCCGAGGGCGACAAGTTCTACCTCATCGCGACCGACCTCTCGATCGGCTCCGGCACGTCATGGGACACCTCCCAGCGCCAGGGCAGCCGGTACCTCGAGGTGTGGGAGTCGCGCGACCTCGTGAACTGGTCGGCGCAGCGGCACGTGCTCGTCTCGCCCGAGACGGCCGGCAACACGTGGGCGCCCGAGGCGTACTACGACGAAGGCCTCGGCGCCTACGTCGTGTTCTGGGCCTCGAAGCTGTACGCGGCGAACGACCCCGGGCACACCGGCAGCACCTACAACCGCATGCTGTACGCCACGACGCGCGACTTCGTCACCTTCAGCGAGCCGCAGATCTGGCAGGACGGCAAGTCGCGCATCGACTCCACCGTCACGCTGCACGACGGCGTCTACTACCGCTTCACCAAGGACGAGGGCGCGGGAACGACCGGCTGCTCCGACATCATCCAGGAGTCCTCGACCTCCCTGCGCGCCCCGCTTCCCGAGTGGACCATGATCGACTCGTGCATCGGCCGCGACGCCGGCACGAAAGCGGTCGAGGGCCCCTCGATCTTCCAAGCGAACCCCGGCGACGTGAACGGCGGCGGCAAGCACTACCTGTTCGTCGACGAGTACGGCGGACGCGGCTACATCCCTCTCGTCACCGACGACATCGCGGCCGGCGGATGGACCGTCGCCCCTGAATACGACCTCCCCGCGAGCCCGCGCCACGGCACCGTCATCCCGGTGACCGCCGCGGAGCTGGCGGACCTCTACGAGGGCCGCGCGCCGATCTCCTCGAACGAGAACGGCGAGGTCGTGCGCTACGACTTCGCCGACGGCGCGGGGACGACGCTCGCGGACGTGTCGGGCAACGGACGGGACGCGAAGATCAACGGCGCGACCTGGTCCGACGGCGCGCTCACCTTCGACGGCACGGACGACTACGTCGACCTGCCGGACGACCTCATGGCCGGCCTCACCGACATCTCCGTCGACGCCGACGTCTGGGTCGACACCGCGCAGTCCGGCAGCTACTTCATCTGGGGGCTCGGCAACACCGACGCCGCGGGCGCCGGACGCGGGTACCTCTTCACGACGGGCAACGGCTCGTACCGCACGAGCATGACGACGAGCACGTACTCGCTGGAGCAGACGGCGAGTTCGGGTTCGGCGCTGCCGCGCGGACGCTGGGCGCACCTCACCTACACGCTGCAAGGGGAGACGGCCCGCCTGTACCTCGACGGCGTGCTCGTCGCGACGAAGACGGGCGTGACCGCCGATCCCGGCGACATCTCGGGCGGCGAGACCTGGGCGAACTACCTCGGCCGCTCGCTGTACGAGCAGGACGCCCGCTTCAAGGGCAAGTTCCGGTCGTTCGCGATCTACGACCGCGCGCTGAGCTCGGCCGAGGTGCTCGACGCGGCGGGCGCGACGGGCGCGATCACCGACGTGTCGCTCACCGACGCCGAGGCGCTCGCGAGCGCGCCGCTCGTCGACGCCCAGGCGCACACCGTCGTCCTCCCCGTCGTGAAGGGCACCGACGTCTCGTCGCTCGCGCCGGTCTTCGCCTCGGCGACCGGCGCCACCGTCTCGCCCGCGTCGGGCACGGTCGTGGACCTGTCCGCACCCGTCGAGTACACGGTCACGGCCGGCGCGGAGACCACGACGTGGACGCTCTCCGCCCAGGTCGTGAACAGTCCGGTGCTGCCGGGGCTCTACGCCGACCCGAACATCGCGGTGTTCGGCGACACCTACTACATCTACGCGACCACCGACGGGTACCCCGGCTGGGGCGGCAAGGACTTCTACGTGTGGTCCTCGAAGAACCTCGTCGACTGGACGCGCTCTGAGGAGCCCATCCTGACCCTGGACGGCGCGAACGGCGACGTCCCCTGGGCGAGCGGCAACGCCTGGGCGCCGACGATCATCGAGCGGGACGGGAAGTACTACTTCTACTTCAGCGGCCACAACGCGGCCCTGAACCGCAAGACCATCGGCGTCGCGGTCGCCGACAGCCCGGAGGGCCCCTTCACGGCGCAGCCGACGGCGATGATCCTCAACAACGAGGCCGTCACCTCGGGCCAGGCGATCGACCCCGCGGCGTTCCACGACCCGGTATCCGGGAAGTACTACCTCGCCTGGGGCAACGGCAGCCCCGTCATCGCGGAGCTGGGCGACGACATGGTGTCGATCAAGGCGGGCACCTACCGGCGGATCTCGGGACTGACCGACTTCCGCGAGGGAAGCTTCCTCAACTACCGCGACGGCCTGTACCACCTGACCTACTCGATCGACGACACCGGCTCGGAGAACTACCGCGTCGGCTACGCGACGTCGACGAGCATCGACGGACCGTGGACGTACCGCGGGGTGATCCTCCAGAAGGACACGTCGCTCGGCATCAAGGGGACGGGCCACAGCTCGATCATCAACGTGCCCGGCACGGACGACTGGTACATCGCCTACCACCGGTTCGCGCTCTCGGGCGGCGACGGGACCCACCGCGAGACGACGATCGACCGGCTCGAGATCGGCGAGGACGGCCTGTTCCAGGCCGTCGCCCCGACCCTTTCGAGCGTCGAGCCGCAGACCGTGCCCTCGCCGGGGCCGGAGTTCGCGGTGGCGATGGGATCGCGGTGCGTGGCCGGCAAGGTCGTGCTGACCGTGTCGGTCATGAACCAGAGCGAGGGACCGGTGTCGCTCGTGGTGTCGACGCCTTACGGCGACAAGACGATCGCGTCGCTGGCCGCGGGCCGCACGGCGACGATCGGCTTCACGACCCGGGCGGCGCAGGCCGCGGCGGGCACGGTGACCGTGACCGCGACGGCGGCGGACGGCACCGCCGCAGAGCAGGAAGCCGCCTACGCGGCCGCGAGCTGCGGCTGAGGGCGCAAGGGCGGCGGCCCAGGGCCGCCGCCCCGCCCCGTCGGCGCCAAGTCCGGCGGGGCATTCCCGGATGACATGAGCGTCGTCCGGTCTGGAGGGCGACAGTCGCCCACTGCAGTCCAAGAGAGGTCTCTCGACATGAATCGTGGAATGGCGAAGCGGGTGACGGTCGCCGCGTTCGGCGGCGTGATGCTCGCAGGAGTAGCGGGTGCGGCGTTCGCGGAGGAGCAGGTCGGCACCGGTTCTGATGTGGACGTGAACGTGACCATCGAGGACATCGACCCCGGTGTGCTGGCGATGAGCGTGGCGGGCACGACGACGACGCTGGCCGAGAACGGGTCGACGGAGACGGTGCGACAGTTCACGGGCGATCTGCCGACGGTGACCGTGACGGACACGCGGACCGCGGAGGAGATCCCGGACGGCGCGTTCTGGTGGGTCGAGGGCACGGCCTCGAGCTTCGTGGGCGATGCGGGACAGGCGCCGATCGGCGCCGAGAACCTGGGCTGGTCGCCCTCGCTCGTGGACGACGGCTCAGGCGCCGTCGCCGTGGGCCCGGACGTCGCTCCGGCGCTTGACACCGCGGAGGCCCCGAACAACGTCGGCCTCCAGGGCCGCGAGCTGCTGGCGATGGCGCTCACGAGCGACGAGGCGATCGGGTCGTGGGAGGCCGGCGCCACGTTGACGCTGCAGGTTCCGGCGGACGTCGAGCCCGGCTCGTACAGCTCGACGATCACGCTCTCGCTGTTCGAATAGGGCCGATCAGGCGGGTGCCGGCCCTTCGCGGCACCCGCCCGCGTTCTCGCCTCCTGATCTCCGGAAAGGCCGATGATGGTTCCCTCGCTCCCCTCCCTCGCGGTACGCAGTCTGTGCGCCGCCGCGGTGTTCCTGGCCGCCTTGGGACCCGCCGCTCCCGCCGCGGCCCAGACAGGTGAAGACCCGGGCACGGTGACATGGTCGGTGCGCCCGGCGGACGAGTCGGGCGAGGACGGCCGGTCCTGGGTGGAGCAGGAGCTCGACCCGGGCGAGAGCGCGACCGAGCACCTGGCGGTCCACAATCTGTCCGACCAGGACGTGACGTTCCGCATCTCGGCGGCGGACGGGTACTTCGGGGACAACGGCCGCTTCGGCATGCTGCCCTCCGACCAGGAGTCCGTCGACGCAGGGCTGTGGATCGAGGTGCGGGACGAGGTCACAGTCGGCGCGGACGAGACCGTGATCGTGCCGTTCACGACCACGGTGCCGGAGAACGCGACTCCGGGCGACCACGCCGCGGGGATCGCGGCGTCGGTCCTGTCCCAGCAGGCGGGGGAGGACGGCGCGACGGTCGGTGTGGAGTCCCGTGTTGGGTTCCGCGTGATGACCCGGGTGACCGGCGAGCTGGCGCCCGCCGCGTCGGTCGAGGCGGTGGCGTCCTCGTACGACCTGTCCTGGAATCCGTTCGCGCCCGGCTCGGCGCAAGTGTCGTTCGAGGTCGTGAACACCGGCAACGCCCGCCTCCTGGTGACCGGAGTCGTCGCGGCCGGCGGACGTGAGATCCCCTTCCAGCGACGGCGAGCTCGCCGAGCTCACTCCGCTGCTCGACGCGCCCTCCTACGACGACCCCGAGGTCACCGTCCGGGACACGCTCCGCGACGGCGTGCTCGAGGCCGGCACCTTCAACGGCAAGGTCTACGCCCTCAACTACGTGTTCAACGCGTGGACGATCTGGTACGACGCCAAGCTCTTCCGCGACCAGGGCTGGACCCCGCCGACCACATGGGAGGAGATGCTCGCCCTCTGCCCCACCATCCAGGCCGCCGGGATCGCGCCGTGGACCTACGCCGGGCAGCACCCGGTGTACCTCTACGACATGTTCCTCATGCTCGCCGGCCGCCACGGCGGCGCGCAGGTCCTCAAGGACATCGACAACCTCAAAGAGGGCGCCTGGAGCAACGAGTCGGTCGCGCTGGCGGCCGAGGCGATGCACGGGCTCGGCGAGGCCGGGTACCTGCTCGACGGCAGCGCCGGCATCGACCACATCCAGTCGCAGACGGCCTTCAACAACAACGAGGCCGCGTTCCTGCCGTGCGGCTCCTGGCTCCCCAACGAGCAGCGGGCGATCGCCCCGGCGGACTTCGAGTACGCCCCGATGGGCGTGCCCTACCTCGAGGGCAGCGCCCAGCCGGGCCTGATCAGCGCGGGCGGCGACGAGCCGTTCGTGGTGCCGAAGAACGCCACGAACCTCGCGGGCGCGTACGAGTACCTGCGGATCATGCTCTCGAAGGAGGGCTCGCAGATCTTCGGCGACACGGTGCAGGCGACCACGGTCGTCAAGGGCGTGGAGCTCGACAACCCGACCGCGAAGATGACGAACGAGCTGGTGTCCAATCCGGACGACATGTTCCAGCCGCAGTTCCGGTACTGGTACACGAAGATGAACGAGGAGGTGCGCCCGGCGCTCGGCCAGCTCATCAACGCCGAGACGACGCCCGAGGCGTTCATCGAGCGGATGCAGACGGTCGCCGACGACACCGCCGCGGACGACACCATCGAGAAGTTCACCCACGACGACTAAGCGCCGCAAGCGGACCGAGAGAGGAGGGCCTGGGCTGTGAAGCACGGCAAGTACCCGTTCATCCTGAGCTTCCTGGCATTGCCGGTGGGGCTGTACGCCTGGCTGGTGATCCTGCCGTTCGCCCAGGCCTTCCAGATCTCCCTGACCGACTGGTCGGGGTCGTCGAACTCCTTCGACTACATCGGGTTCGACAACTACGCGAACCTCTTCAAGGACGAGCGGCTGGTGCTGCCGGCCTTGCGGCACACCGGGATCATCCTCGTGGTGCTGCCGCTCGTGACGATCGTGCTGGGCCTGTTCTTCGCGTTCATGCTCAACCTCGGCGGCCGGGTCCGCCAGGGCCGCATCGAAGGCGTGCGCGGGGCCCGGTTCCACAAGGTCGTCTACTTCTTCCCGCAGGTGCTCTCGGTGGCGATCATCGGGATCCTGTGGAAGCAGGTGTACGCGCCCGAGAACTTCGGCGGGCTCATCACCGGGGCGCTCACCGCGGTCGGGCTGCCGGCCCCGGTCAACGGGTTCCTGGCGGACACGCGGTTCGTGCTCGCCTCCGTGATCGGCGTGCTCGTGTGGAGCGCGGTCGGGTTCTACCTGGTGTTCTTCTCATCGGCGATGGCGTCGATCCCGCGCGACTTGTACGAGGCGGCAGTGATCGACGGGGCCGGGCGCGGCGCGATGTTCTTCCGGATCACGCTGCCGCTGCTGTGGGACTCGGTGCAGACCGCGTGGATCTACCTCTCCATCGTGGCGCTCGACGTCTTCGTCCTCATCTACATGATGACCCCTGAGCGCGGCGGTCCGAACGCGGCGAGCGAAGTGGTCGGCGGGGTCATCTGGAAGTACGCGTTCAACCACGGCGAGCAGGCGTTCGCGTCGGCGCTGGGCGTGGTCCTGTTCTTCGCCGCCCTGTCCCTGGCGGTCGTGTCGCTGCGGTTCGGCCGCCGCGAGCAGATCGAGTTCTGAGGAGCGACATGGCAACCGACACCGCCCCCGCCGCCGAGGGGACCGCCGAGGCCGCGCCCGCGCGGACCCCGCAGCGCGCCCCGCGCCCCGAAGGCAACGTGCTCAACGTCTTCTCCCACGGCTTCCTGTGGCTGTGGGCCCTCATGGTCATCATCCCGGTGGCCTGGATCGTCATGTCCTCCTTCAAGACCACGCGGGAGATCGCCTCGGACCCGCTGGGCCTCCCGAGCGCGCCGCACTGGGCGAACTACGTGAACGCGTGGACGAACGGGAACATCGGCGGGTACTTCCTCAACACCGCGCAGGTGCTGGTCTTCAGCGTCACGGGCACGATGCTGCTGGGGGCGATGGCCGCGTATGTGCTGGCCCGCTACGAGTTCCCCGGCAACCGCGTCATCTACTTCGGGTTCGCCGCGGGGATGATGTTCCCGGTGTTCCTGGCCCTGTTCCCGCTGTTCAAGACCCTGCAGAACGTGGCGTTGCTGAACACCTACACGGGCCTGGTGATCGTGTACATCGCGTACTCGCTGCCGTTCACGGTCTTCTTCCTGACCGCGTTCTTCCGAACGCTCCCAACGGGTGTCGCCGAGGCGGCGGTCGTGGACGGCGCAGGGCACTACCGGTTGTTCTTCCAGGTCATGCTGCCCATGGCCAAGCCCGGGCTCGTGGCGATCACGATCTTCAACGTCATCGGCCAGTGGAACCAGTTCCTGCTCCCGCTGGTGCTCCTCGGCCGCAACCCCGAGGACGCGATGATCTCCCAGGGCCTCGCGAACCTCGCGCTCCGCCAAGGCTACGAAGGGGACTCGGGCGCGCTGTTCGCCGGGACCGTGCTCGCGATGGTCCCGATCTTCATCGCGTACGTCCTCTTCCAGCGCCAGATCCAGGCCGGATTGACTGCCGGCGCCATCAAGTAGACGCAGGGGCAGGCGCGGGCACTGGGGCAGGCGCACGAGAGCGCGCGGGCACCGGCGCGGAATCGAGCGGGCGGCGACGATGAGGCAGTAGCAGGGCTCTGGTCTGTCTCCGACTTCCCGGTCCTGTTGGGCCCGAGTTCAACCTGGCAGCGACAACGAGGCCTCATGCGGTCCTGGCCGGTCTGCGACCACCTGGCTTGATCGGGTGCGGCAGCGAGGTGGCAGCGGGGCTCGGGTCGACTTTTCAGCTTCCCGGATCACTTGTCTACCGGTTCAATCGGGCAGCGACAACGAGGTAGTGGCAGGGCCCGGTCGTTCTCCGGCTGCTCTGCCCGATCCGGTCCTGGTTCAACCTGGCAGCGATGGGAAGTGGTTGGCGCGGGGGTTGGTTTCTTGGCTTGGGCATGCCGAGGGGCCCGAACCTCAAGGGGAGGTTCGAGCTGCACTGCGTGGTGTTGCCGTGCGGCGCTTCCCCCAGCAGTCGCCCGCTGGGGCAGCCTAAGACCGGTATCGGGGAGGGCGGGCTCGGTGCCCTGAACTTCTCTCGGCATCTGGCCTTCGCCGCTCGCATCGCTTGCAATGCCCGGTCGCGGTCGATGGCCTCAGCCATCCCATCCAGGTCAGGCTTCATGCTCTCGGACCATTCCGAGCGGTAGAGCCCGGTGGGGAACACATCCCATTCGGTCCCTTGGTGTTCGGCATCCATGTCGTGGTCGGTGCGCCAGTCGGAGCAGCCGCAGCCTTGGCTGTCGTTGCCGCCTGGGCCTTCATGACCGTCATGGTGGGTGATGATCGCCTGGCCGGGCCCGGTCTTCTCCACCGACCAACCAGTGGTGTGGATCCGCCCGTGGTGGAACCTGCAGAGCAGGATCAGGTTCTCAGCGGCCGTCACACCACCGTCGGCCCAGTGCTGGATGTGGTGCGCCTCGGTCCAAGCGACCGGCCGGTCACAACCGTGCCAGGCACACCCTTCCGGTTGCTCCAGTTCCAGCTTGCGGCGGAGGGAAGCGTTCGGCAGGCGCATCGCCCTGCCGAGCTCGACGGCTTCACCGGTGGCGTAGTTGAACACCGAGGGGATGACCCCGGCCTCGCAAGCGAGGAGGCGGGCACGGGCGACACTGATGGGCTGGCCTTCCAACAGGGGGAGGCGGCCGGTGTCCTTGCCCTGCAGGGTCTCGATGTCCACGACCAGGTCCAGGGTGGCGGTGTGCCCGTGCCTGGTGGCGGCTTGCGGGGAGGACCCGTACCCGGCCAGAAGCTGGTGGAGGGCCTCGGCATTCCGGTTCGCCTGCGCGGGCAGCAGGCCCTCACTGTCGTCTTCGCTGCCGGCCTCGGTGTCTTCCTGGCGAGGCGGCGGGCAGGCGGTCTTCAGGTACTTGTCCAACAGCCGACCGGTGGTGTCGGACAGGGTGCCTTCCAGGGCCCACATGCCGTTGCCCTGCGGGGTCAACTCCAGGCGCTGAAGGGACTGCTCACCCAACTCGTCGAAGAGTTCGGTCTCTTCGGCGATCGAGGCCCACAGCTCATCGAGGTGCCGGCGCAGGTCTTTGAAGGAAGCATGAGCGCAATACTCGGCGACCATCGCCTCAGGCGTGGCACAGAGGATGTCCGGGTCGAAAGGCGAGACCGCAGGGGTTCTGAAGGGCGTCCGGGCGAACAGGCGCATGGCGGGGGTCTGGTCGAGCTGGCGGACGGCGTAGGCGACCTGGTCGATCCTGGCTGTTCCTGTCGTTGCCGCTTTGGCCAGGATCCGGAACTTCCCTGAGAGTCGGGCGATGGCCGCGATGGATCCTGCCGTGTTGTAGGTGAAGTCGAACTGCGACAGCAGGAGGTCCCTGAGGGCGGAGAACCCGAACTCGGAGCGGTGCAGGCCTTGTTCCTTCATCGCGATCACTGCGGACAGGACCTGGGTGTGGAAGGCATTGATACCGGCGGCGGCTTCATCGAGCAGGGAGCGAACCTCAGCAGCCTGGGAGCGGCGGTCAGCAGGAGCAGGGAGGATCGAGGCGGAGAGGACCGGAGGACTGGTGTGGGTGTCGCAGTGGGCCATGGGTCTCGCCTCCTCACCTGTTCTCGAATGATCTGGCTGTTTTAGCTTGCCTGTTCGTACTTCAATGATGACATCCCACCGCGACAGTGTCATCACCCGATAGAGTGAACATTCCATAGAGGACTATCGATACCTCGCCCCACCTCCACCCCAACCTCCCTGAGGTGCAAGACAAACCAAAGGAACATCGCCGCCCCGCCAGCCGTGCCCCGGCGCTGCCCGTCAGCCGCTGGGCACACCCACCCGCCCTCAGACCTCTTTGTCGCTGCCCGCTCTAACCTCAATCGCCACAGCGCCGCACGCCGCAGTGCCCGCCTTTCCGGCCTCCCGGCCTCCCGGCGTCCCTGCGTCCCTGCGCTCCTGTCGCCGCAGCCCGTTCCTCCACCGGTTATACGAAGGGTCTTTACAAGGGTTCCAATCTGTGGAAATATCGAACTCATTCGATCCCCCACGCTTCCCCTTGCGACCCTTTCGAAGGAGACGACGATGTCCCTGCGCAGACGGCTCGGCGCCCTCGCCGCGGCGACGGCCCTGACGACCGCGGGCCTCGGCCTCGCCGCCCCGGCTCCCGCCACCGCCGCGCCCGCGGCGTTCGACAACGGCCAGACCATCACCGACACCGCCGGCAACCTCATGCACGCCCACGGCGGCGGCATGCTCAAGGTCGGCAACACCTACTACCTCGTCGGCGAGCAGCGCAACGACTACCTGTTCGACCAGGTCAGCATGTATTCCTCCACCGACCTCGTGAACTGGACGTTCGAGAACGACATCCTCAGCGCCGAGTCCGACCCCGAGCTCTCGCCCTCGAACATCGAGCGGCCCAAGGTCATCTACAACGCCGCCACGGACAAGTACGTCCTCTGGGCCCACAAGGAGAACGGCGTCGACTACGGCGACGCCGAAGTGGCCGTGGCGGTCTCGGACACCGTCGACGGCGACTACCAGTACCAGGGCTCCTTCCGCCCCGCCGGGTACGACTCCCGCGACATGACGCTCTTCGTCGACACCGACGGCACCGGCTACCTCATCTCCGCCGCCGACGTCAACTACGACCTCAACGTCTACCGCCTCACGCCCGACTACCTCGCCATCGACGAGCTCGTCTACGTCTTCGACGGCTACCACCGCGAAGCACCGGCCGTGTTCCAGCGCAACGGGGTCTACTTCCTCGTCACCTCCGGCGCGACGGGCTGGAACGCCAACCAGACCCAGTACGCCACCACGACGAACTTCCCCGAGGGGGCCTGGTCCGGCTGGACCAACGCCGGGAACTCCACGACCTACGGCTCCCAGCCGACCTTCGTGACCACCGTGCAGGGCACCGCCGGCACCAGCTACCTCTACATGGGCGACCGCTGGGGCCCGCAGTGGGGCGGCAAGCCCATGGACAGCGAGTACGTCTGGCTCCCGATCAGCTTCCCCAGCAACACGTCCATGACCCTGACCTGGTACTCCACCCTCAACATCGACGCCGCCGCAGGCACGGTCCAAGGCGTCGTGGGCACCGAGGACGGCAGCCCGTACGCCACCAAGTTCGTGAACGCCGCCTCCGGCCGCTGCGTCGACGTGCCCAGCGGCTCCAGCACCGACGGCACCCACCTCATCCAGTACGACTGCTGGAACGGCGCGCCCCAGGCCTTCACCTTCGACCCGGTCTACCCCGGCTCCAAGGTCGGCGCCGTCTCCAACACCGCCACCGGCAAGTGCTGGGACGTCCTCGACCAGGCCACGGCGAGCGGCACCCCCGTCGGCCAGTGGGGCTGCTGGGCCGGCGGCAACCAGCGCTTCTCGCTGCGCGCCTCCGCCAACGGCAACTACGCGATCGTCGCCCAGCACTCCGGGCTCTGCCTCCAGGCCGCCTCGACCGCCAACAGCGCCGCGATCGTGCAGGCCACCTGCACCGGCGCCACCAGCCAGCAGTGGGACGTGACCGGACTCTAGAACACGCCCGTCATAGACAAGGACCGCTGCCGGCGGACTTCGCAGCGCCGGCGGCGGTCCTGCTGTGTCCCCGGCCTCAGCCCGACCCCGCCGTTCGCCGAAGAACCCCTGACCAGGCATAATCGAGAGGTTGCGCCTCGGCGCAGCGTCTCCGGGTCTTCGAATCCGGATATTCCATGCGAGTCGGCCCTATTTCGGGCTGGCGTTGAGCGAACGAAAGGAATCAGTCTCGTGGCTGATCAACAGCAAGCTGCCGCCGGCGGCCGGGACGGCGGCGGCGACCGCCGCGGCGGTCGCGGCGGTCGTGGTGGACGCGAGGGCGGTCGCGGTCGCGACCGCGCCGAGAAGTCCCCGCACGTCGAGCGCGTAGTCACCATCAACCGCGTCGCCAAGGTCGTCAAGGGCGGCCGCCGCTTCGCCTTCACCGCCCTCGTGGTGGTCGGCGACGGTGACGGCAACGTCGGCGTCGGCTACGGCAAGGCCAAGGAAGTTCCCGCCGCCATCGCCAAGGGCGTTGAAGAGGCGAAGAAGAACTTCTTCAAGGTCCCCCGCATCGGCGGCACCATCCCGCACGAGGTCTTCGGTGAGGACGCGGCCGGCCGCGTGCTGCTGAAGCCCGCGTCCGCGGGTACCGGTGTCATCGCGGGCGGTCCCGTGCGCGCCGTGCTCGAATGCGCCGGCGTCCACGACGTCCTGTCGAAGTCCCTGGGCTCCTCGAACGCGATCAACATCGTCCACGCGACGGTGGCCGCGCTCAAGGGCCTCGAATCCCCGGAGGCCGTCGCGGCCCGCCGTGGCATGGCGCTCGAGGACATCGCTCCTCAGGGCCTGCTGCGCGCCCGCGCCGAGGCCGCCGCGGCCGCGAAGGCTTAGGGGTTCACGACATGGCACGTTTGAAGATCACCCAGCACAAGTCGGTCATCGGTGAGAAGCCGAAGGCCCGTGCGACCATCCAGACGCTCGGCCTGCGCAAGATCGGCCAGACCGTCTACAAGGAAGACCTTCCGCAGTACCGCGGCATGGTCCACCGTGTCCGTCACCTGGTCGACGTCGAGGAGGTCGAGTAGTCATGGCTATCCGCATTCATGACCTGCAGCCCGCCCCCGGCGCCAAGAAGGCCAAGACCCGCGTGGGTCGCGGTGAGGGCTCCAAGGGCAAGACCGCCGGCCGCGGCACCAAGGGCACCAAGGCCCGCAAGACCGTGCCGGCCGGGTTCGAGGGCGGCCAGCAGCCGCTCCAGATCCGTCTGCCGAAGCTCAAGGGCTTCAAGCCGCACAACAAGCTCGTCTACACCGTGGTCAACCTCGACCGCCTCGCGGAGCTCTTCCCCGAGGGCGGCCAGGTCGGCCCCGACGAGCTGATCGAGGTGGGCGTCCTCAACAAGAAGGAGCTCATCAAGGTCCTCGGCTCCGGCGAGCTCGAAGGCGTCAAGCTGGACGTGAAGGCCCACGCCTTCTCGGCTTCCGCCGTCAACAAGATCGCCGCCGCCGGTGGTTCGACCACCGTGGTGGACAAGAAGACCGGCGAGGCCCTGGGCGCGTAACCGCACCCGGACCACCGGTTCGAACAAGAGATCCGCGAAACGGGTCGGAGGGAACTCCGGCCCGTTTCGTCGTGACTAATGCCGAATACTCTGCGTCCGAATGCGCCTGCTAGGCTCCCATGGCGAGGACCACCGTCTTCCTCGGGCGTGTGACGCTCTCGCTACGAACTACACACGCCCACTGGTTACGAAAGGTGTTGCCCCGCAACGCCTAGGGCCCCGCCAGGGGGTCTTGTTCAGGAGGAACCGCATTGCTCTCCGCCTTCATCAGCGCGTTTCGGACCCCCGATCTGCGCAAGAAGATCCTGTTCACCTTGATGATCATCGGACTGTATCGTCTTGGTGCGCAGATGCCGAGTCCCGGCGTGGACTACGCGGCAGTGCAGACCTGCCTCAACCTCAACGAGCAGACTGACGAGGGCGGCGTCTTCGGACTCCTGAACCTGTTCACCGGTGGAGCGCTCCTCCAGCTCTCGGTCTTCGCACTCGGCGTGATGCCTTACATCACGTCCTCGATCATCATGCAGCTCTTGACTGTCGTGATCCCGAGGCTCGAGCAGCTCCGCAAGGAGGGCCAGCCCGGCCAGGTCAAGATCACCCAGTACACGCGCTACCTGACGCTGGGCCTCGCCCTGCTCCAGGCCTCCGGCTACATCGCGCTGGCGCGCTCGGGCATCCTGTTCCAGGCCGAGTGCCCGGACCCGATCCTCCCGGACCTGTCCGCCACGGACGCCAACGTCCCCTACTGGATGACCATCGTCGTCGTCGTGGCCGTCATGGTCGCGGGCACCGCGATCATCATGTGGTTCGGCGAGCAGATCACCGAGCGCGGCGTCGGCAACGGCATGAGCCTCTTGATCTTCGCGTCCATCGCGGCGCAGATGCCGGGCCAGTTCTGGTCCCTCCGCAAGTCCGAGGGCTGGTTCATGTTCAGCGTCATCATCGGGCTGTGCATCGCGATCATGGTCGCGGTCATCTTCATCGAGCAGTCGCAGCGGCGCATCCCGGTGCAGTACGCCAAGAAGATGGTCGGCCGCCGGATGTACGGCGGCACCTCGACCTACATCCCGCTCAAGGTCAACCAGGCCGGCGTCGTGCCCGTCATCTTCGGCTCCTCGCTGCTGTACATCCCGACGCTGTTCCGCCAGCTCAACCAGAACAGCGACTCGTCGTGGGTCAGCTTCATCGACCGCTACCTGCTCAACCAGGGCTCGTGGGTGTACATCACGCTGTACGCGTTCCTCATCATCTTCTTCACGTACTTCTACGTCTCGATCACCTTCAAGGTGGACGACGTCGCCGAGAACATGAAGAAGGCCGGCGGGTTCATCCCCGGCGTGCGCCCCGGCAAGCCCACCGCGACCTACTTGCAGCGAGTCCTGTCACGCCTGACCTTCCCGGGCTCGCTGTACCTGGCCGCGATCGCTATCCTTCCCAATCTGGCCATCATCGCGTTCGGTAACCAGCAGCTGTTCGCTCAGTTCGCGTTCGGCGGCACCTCGGTGCTGATCATGGTGGGCGTCGGCCTGGAGTCGGTCAAGCAGATCGAGTCCCAGCTGATGCAGCGCCACTACGAGGGCTTCCTCCGCTGAAGTAGGAAATCTTCATAGGCATTACACGGGAGGAACAACTGTGCGACTGGTACTCGTAGGCCCGCCCGGGGCAGGCAAGGGCACCCAGGCGGAGATCATCGCCGAGCGGCTCGGCGTCCCCAAGATCTCCACGGGCGACATCTTCCGCGCGAACGTCTCCGGCGGCACGCCGCTGGGCCTCAAGGCCAAGGAGTACATGGACGCCGGGAACCTCGTGCCCGACGAGGTCACCAACGAGATGGTGGCCGACCGGCTGGCCCAGGACGACGCCAAGGGCGGCTTCCTGCTCGACGGCTACCCCCGCAACACCGAGCAGGCCAAGGTCCTCGACCGGGTCCTCGAGGCGGCGGGCAGCACGCTCGACCTGGCCCTGGAACTGGTCGCCAGTGACGACGAGGTCGTGCGCCGCCTCTCCGGGCGCCGCGTCTCGAAGTCGACCGGCAAGGTCTACCACCTGGAGTTCGACCCGCCCGCGGACCCGGACTCCGACGACCTGTACCAGCGCAGCGACGACCAGCCCGAGACGATCAAGAACCGCCTCAAGGTCTACGCGGAGCAGACCGCGCCGCTCGTGGGCTACTACGAGGCGCAGGGCAAGCTCGTGCGCATCGACGCGATCGGCGAGGTCGCCGAGGTGACCGAGCGCGCCCTGAACGCCATCGGCGCCGCGGAATAGCCCTGTGTTCCGCCGTCGCCAGCAGATCCAGTACAAGACGCCCGAGCAGATCCTCACGATGAGGAAGGCCGGCCTCGTCGTGGCCGAGGTGCACCAGGCCATGCGCGAATCGGCCGGCCCGGGCGTGACGACGGCGGAACTCGACCGCATCGCCGAGCAGGTGATCCGCGGCTGCGGTGCGACGCCCTCGTTCAAGGGCTACGACATCGGCAACGGCCCTTACCCGGCCTCGATCTGCTCCTCGGTGAACGAGCAGGTCGTGCACGCGATCCCCTCCGAGGACGCGGTCCTCAAGGAAGGGGACCTCCTGTCGGTCGACGTCGGCGCGATCGTCGACGGCTGGCACGGGGACGCGGCCATCACCATCGAGATCGGCGAGGTCGCGCCCGAGCTGACGGCCCTGCGCGAGGCCACCGAGGCCGCCATGTGGGCCGGGATCAAGGCCGCGGCCACCGCGAAGCGCCTCGGCGGCATCTCGAGCGCCATCGAGCAGTCCGTGGATGCCTCGGGCGAGTACGGCATCGTGACCGGCTTCGGCGGGCACGGCATCGGCACCGAGATGCACCAGGACCCGCACATCCTCAACTACGGCCGCCCGAGCGAGGGCCCGAAGCTGCGCCCGGGCATGGCCCTGGCGATCGAGCCGATGCTCACGCTCGGCTCGGAGGACACCGCCGAGCTGGCGGACGGCTGGACGATCGTGACCGACGACGGCTCCGCCGCGGCGCACGTCGAGCACACCATCGCGCTCTGCGAGGACGGCGTCTGGGTCCTCACCGCCCCCGACGGCGGCGTCGAACAACTGGGCGACGCGGTCGCGAGCGCGGCTCGCGCGGAATAGGACCCCGGTGCCATAATTGGCATCGTGACCGAAGACCACGGCAAGCTGCGCATCTCGAACGCCGACCGCGACAAGGCGATCGCGCAGCTCCAGGCCGCCCTCGACGAAGGCCGGATCGACCTCGCGGAGTTCGACGAGCGGGCCAAGACCGCCTACGAGGCCAAGACGAACGCCGAGCTCGACCTCATCTTCGACGACCTGCCCGGCGGCCGTCCGAAGGAAGGCGAGGTCGTTGCGGCCGAGCCCGCCGAAGCCCCCGAGCACGACCGCCCCCGCGGGCCCCGCTTCCATCAGCTCCCGGCCCTGCGCGGCCTCGTCACGGTCGGCGTCATCACCACCGGCGTGTGGGCCGCCTCCTCAATCGCCTCGGGCGAGTGGCACTACTTCTGGCCGATCTGGCCGATCCTCGGCCTCGGCATCGCGACGATCATGCAGGTCGTCAACGGCGGCTGGGGCCACCGAGACTGGGACCACGGCGACGCCGGCGAGCGGCACGAGCGCCGGGCGCGCGAGCGCGAGGAGCGGCACGAGCGACGCAGTCGCCACCACCGCGACCGCTACTGAGCCCCCTGCGCCCCGAACCCCCAAGGAGCCCAACCGAATGTCCTCCCTCGAACGCTTCGGCGGCGACCGCGAGATGCGGATCGGCAACGCCGAGCGCGACGCCCTCGCCGACCTCCTGCGGACCTCCGTCGACCAGGGCTACCTCGAGCTCGACGAGTACGAGAAGCGCGTCGACGTCGTCATGGCCGCCAAGACCGTCGGCGACGCCCTGCCGGTGCTCGTGGACCTGCCCGCCTACCGCACGATCGTCGAGACCGAGCCCCCAGTGAAACGCGGTGTGCCCGACTGGATCAAGTGGATGTGGTTCGGGTTCTCCATCCCGATCACCATCTGCCTGTCGATCTGGCTCGTGATCTTCTTCTTCGCCGGCCACACCTACCCGTGGCCGATCTGGGTCGCCGCGCCGTTCATCGGTGTCGGCATCCCCATGACGCTCGCCGAGCGGTTCATCATGCGCCCGGCCGAGGAGCGCAAGCGCCGAGAGCAGTTGCGCCGCAAGCGCATGGAGGGCTAGCCCCCGGACAAGCGAAAAGCCTCGCGGCGGTGCCGCGAGGCTTTTGCATTGGGGTGACCGACGGGGCTCGAACCCGCGACCTCCTCGACCACAACGAGGCGTTCTACCAGCTGAACTACGGTCACCAAGATCGGTTCCACAGGCGAAACCTGGGACCGGCGACAATCATAGCCAAGCTTCCGGCGTTCCTGTCAACGGGGTTCGGTGTCGGCCGTCTCAGTCCTGCGGCGTCCCGGCGACGCTCGCCGCGGCGGCCTTGGCCTCGTCGCTGCTGGGGCCGGGCAGGGGCACGAACAGGGTGCGCCGGTAGTACTCGAGCTCCTGCACGCTCTCGTTGATGTCCGCGAGCGCGCGGTGGGCGAGGCCCTTCGGCGGCTGGTTGTAGTACACGCGCGGGTACCAGCGCCGGGCGAGCTCCTTGATGGAGGACACGTCGATCATCCGGTAGTGGAGGTGGTCGTCGAGGCGCGGCATGTACTTGGCGATGAAGGTGCGGTCGGTGGCGATCGAGTTGCCGCACAAGGGGGCCGTGCGCGCCTCGGGCACGTACTGCTTGATGTACTCCAGGACCGTGTCCTCGGCCTCCTGCAGGGAGATCCGCGAAGCCCGCACCTCGTCGGTGAGCCCGGACTTGGCGTGCATGTCGGCGACGAACGCGCCCATGGCGTCCAGCGTCGCGCCCTCGCAGGCGATCACGATGTCGAGGCCCTCGTCGACCGGGGTGAGGTCGGGTTCCGTGACGAGTACGGCGATCTCGATGAGGGCTTCGGTATCCGGGTCGAGGCCGGTCATTTCGCAGTCGACCCACACTAGGCGTTCTTCAGTCACCGGGCCAACTCTACGCGCAGGCGACACGTTGGGTGATCTACGAGGCACGCTGCCGGAAGCGGGCCCGCGGGCGCCGGGGAGGGCGCAGACTGAGGAGAACGAGAGGTGTTCGGAATCGGACATCAACGCCTGGGAAAGGTGTTGCTTGTCACCGCTACCGTCCGCTATGGTGCGGGTATCAGAGCGTCGCCGCCTTTGCGGCCCGGATCGCAGTGATTAGGGCCGCAATAAGATGATCTCTCAACTTTTTCAAGGTAGGGCGCGTGTACCCCTAGAGATTGAAGGTTTGCGATGAAGCAGACCGGAGACGATACCGTGACCAGGACTCGGGTCATCAGGCCTCTGCCGAGGTGAGGTGATCCCCGTCTCAGAGACATCATGAGGACGACCTGTCCTCGTCTCAGAAACGGGAGCCGTGAACCGAGCTTAGCCGACGATTACGGGTACTCGAAACGATGTGAAGGCAACTGGGCCCCGAAAACCCGGCGGCCACCGAATCGCATCGATTTCGTAACCGTGGCGCATCGAACACCGGGGCACGGAATTCCACGCAACGAAGCGGTCGTTGTAACTGGTACACCGCTCACGCGGTGTCGGGGGACGAGGAAGCTGGAGGAGACCTTGAGCGTGGAGCAAACGACAACACCCACCCTCACCACCGAAGAGGTCGCTGAGGAACGAGACCTTGTGGGTGTCTACCTGCATGAGATCTCGAAGACGCCGCTGCTTGACGCCGCCGCCGAGGTCGACTTGGCGAAGGCTGTCGAAGCCGGTCTGTTCGCGAAGCACCTGCTCGGCGAGGGGGAGACCTTCGGCGACGCCACCGAGAAGGACCTGAAGCGCCTGGTCGAAGACGGGGCGAAGGCGAAAGAGCAGTTCATCAAGGCGAACCTGCGGTTGGTCGTCTCGATCGCCCGCCGGTACGTCCGCTCCGGGATGCCGATGCTCGACCTGATCCAGGAGGGCAACACGGGCCTGGTCCGCGCCGTCGAGAAATTCGACTACCAGCGCGGCTTCAAGTTCTCGACGTACGCCACGTGGTGGATCCGCCAGGCCATCAGCCGGGCGATCGCCCAGCAGGAGCGCACCGTGCGCCTGCCGGTGCACCTGGTCGAGGACGTCAACCGGATGCGCAACGTCACCCGCCAGCTCACCCGTGAGCTCGGCGGCGACCCCGAACCCGACCAGGTCGCCAAGGCACTCGGCGTCACGGTCGAGCGGGTCAACGAGCTCATCCGCTGGAGCCAGGACACCGTCTCGCTGGACACGCCGATCGGCGACGACGGCGACACCAACCTCGGCGACCTCGTCGCCGACTCCGACGAGCCCAGCCCGGAGGACGTCGTCCTCGCCGGGATGGAGCGTCAGCGGATCGAGATGATGCTCAACCACCTCGACGAGCGCTCAGCGGGGATCGTCAAGGCCCGCTACGGGCTCGAGGACGGCCGCGAGCACTCGCTCACGGAGGTCGCGCACCGGTTCCACCTGTCGCGCGAGCGCATCCGCCAACTCGAGATCCAGGCGCTGGCACGCCTCAAGGAGCTGGCCAACGACCAGGTCATGGCCGAAGCGGCTTGACTGCGTAACAAGCACTAGGACACATGGCGGAAGGGCCGGGGCGAAAGCCCCGGCCCTTCCGTCGTTCACGGTGTCGGTCAGACGCGGCGGTAGCCGTCGACGGACATGCCCATGTCGTCCAGGTTCGTGATCTTCACGACGTCGCCCGGCTTGGGGGCGTGGATGACCTGGCCGTCGCCGATGTACATCGCGACGTGGTTCTCGCCGTTGTAGAAGATCAGGTCGCCCGGCTGCAGGTCGCTGCGGTCGATCGAGCTGGTCTCGTCCCACATGGACCACGTGGAGTGGGTCAGCGAGATGCCGGAGACCTCGTACGCGCCCACGATGAGGCCCGAGCAGTCCCAGGTGTCGGGGCCGGCGGCGCCGAACACGTAGGACTCGCCGAGCTGGTCCTTCGCGAACTGGACGGCGGCGGTCGCGGCGTCGGCGCTGTAGGAGGCGGTCGAACCGGAGTCGGCATCGGAGTCCGAGCCGGAGTCCGACTCGCTCGCGGCGGCCTCTTCAGCGGCGGCTGCGGCTGCGGCCGCAGCGGCTTCGGCCTCGGCGGCCTCGGCTTCATCGTGGGCCTTCTCGGCCTCGTCGATCTGCGTGTCGAGGTCGGCGAGCTCCTGCTTCGCGGCCGCGATGTCGGCGTTGAGCGTGTCGGCGGTCTCGGAGGCGGCCTGCGCCTCCTCGTACTTGTCCGACTGCTCCTGCGCGTAGGCGACCAGGGAGGTGACCTTGGCGCCGAGGTCGTCGTCGGCGGATTGGACCGCGGCGGTGACGACGCTGAGCTGCGCGCCGGAGGTGCCGTACTCGGCGGTGGCCGCATCGATGACGGCCTGGGCCGCGTCGAGCTTGGTCTGGAGCGCCGTGAGGTCGGCGGCGGCGGTGTCGCGCTGCGTCTCGAGATCGGTGAGGTGGTCCTCGATGTCGGAGGCGGAAGCGGAGGTGTAGTCGATGTCGGCCGCGTCGGCGTGCGTGCCGGCGAATGCCGTCACGAGCCCGACGGTGGCGAGTGTGACGCCCGTGTAGGCGGCGACGCGGCGAAGGATGGCGCTGGTTTTCGAACGTTGTTCAGTATCAGAGCAGGCGTGAGCCACGAGGTGGCCTTTCTTCCTCGGCCGCCTACCGGGTTAGCTGTCGGGTTCGGGCAGGGAAGATCGCCCTACCCGCTGCGGCTGCGCTGCAGCGGGATTCACCCCGTGTGCCACGGCATTCACTGCGTCTTCTCAAACCAGCGAGGGGGGACGCGGCACGGCTGGGTCCCCGGCCCGCGCATCGGTGTTTCACCCGGAACCGGGAGGAACGGGCGTCATGCGAGCGCGGCTCGGCGGTCCGGACGGGTGGGTCTCTGGGGGAGCCCTGAGGACCCGACCGGAACAGGCGCCGACGCTAACGCATGGTGACCCGAATCGCCAAGCCCTCTGTGAGTCGCTCCACAGTCCAGTAACGGACAGTGAGGACGTGGCGGGAGACAGGGCCACTATCCAGCGGATTTATTGTCCGAACGGCCGAGCCTGCGATGGCCGGCCGGGCGCAGATGGTCAAGCCGGCTCGGATTCGCGATCGCCTCCGGCTTCGATGGTGCCCGGCGGGCACGACACCCGGCGGCCTCAGAAGCTGCGGAGGGACCGCGGGGGCGGCGGGGACTGGATCGCGGTCGCATCCGTGGCCGGGGGTGCGCCGCCGATGTACTCCTGCAGCTCGGTGCCTTCGAGCACCCGGCACGGGAAGGCCGCGCCCGCGCAGCGGCGGCGCAGGGCCGCGACCGGGAGTTCGACGTCGGCGGCCACGGCGACGACATTGCCGAAGCGGCGGCCGCGCAGCACCGCGGGCTCGGCCATGACCGCCGTATGCGGCCACACCGCGCCCATCGCCGCGAGCGCCGGCTTGAGGAATTTCATCTGGCCGCCGTCGCAGAGGTTCACCGCGTAGTGCCCGCCCGCGCGCAGCACCCGCCGCGCCTCCTGCAGGAACTCGGTGCTCGTGACGTGCGCGGGCACGCGCGCGCCCGCGTACACGTCCGTCACGATCAGCTCGTAGCTCGCGTCGGGCGCGGCCTCCACGGCCTCGCGCGCGTCCGTGTGCCGGATCTTCACCTTCACGCTGCGCGGCAGCGGCGCCTCCGCCCGCACGAGCGCCACGAGCTCCTGGTTCGTCTCGACCGCCTGCTGGTAAGAGCCGGGCCGCGTGGCCGCCACGTACCGCGCCATCGCGAGCCCGCCCGCGCCCAGGTGCAGCACCCGCAGCGGTCGCTTCGGCTCGGCCATGGCGTCGATGAGGTAGGCGACCCGCTGCATGTACTCGGCATCCAGATAGGACGGGTCGTCGAGGTCGACCGTGGCCTGGACGACCTCGTCGGCGACGAGGTGCAGCAGGTTCGGGCGGTCGGGGTCGCGGTCGATGCGCAGCGCGGGGCGTTCGGATTCGGGCGGGTTCACGGACCCATTGTGCCCGAAGGCCCCTGCCCGGCCTGGGTCCTGGCCGAGGCCGCGACGTGCGCGATGCGCCGCAGCGCCGCGAACACCGTCTCGCCCAGCACGGTCGCCACCACCGCCTGCTCCACGTTCACGCCCTCGATCTTCGTGGCCTCCGCGATCGCCTCCATGTCCGCCGAGGCGAGCGCCGCCGCCGCGTCCGCGTAGTGGCCCAGCACCTCCTGCGGATCCGGGTTCCCCAAGCGGTAGAACGCGGTGAGCGCCGTGACCAGCGCGTCCCGGTAGTTCGGCGGGGCCACCTCGGCCCACCCGTACTCGGTGAGCAGCTGGTCCACCGTGCGCTCGGCCGCCTCCGCGGTGCCCTCGCTCGCGAGCGAGAACTTCGGGTCCCGGTGCGTCGCCGCGAGGGTCGCGCCCAGCGCCTGGAATGCCGACTCGGGATGGCGCCCAAGCACAGTCAGCACCTCGCCGATCTGCGCCACCGAGAGTCCCGCGGTCTCCGAGAGGGCGCGGATGAGCGTCAGCCGGTGCACGTGGGCCGGACCGTACTCGACGGTGTTGCCCTCGCCGTGCTCGCCGGGCTGGAGCAGGTGCTCCCGCAGGTAGTACTTGATGGTGGCGGCCGGAACGCCGGTCCGCTCCGACAGCTCCCCGATGCGCATACGAGGGAGTCTATGACGGAATGCGCGCCCGCGTTACCGTTGAGCCGGGCAGGAACCCCCGCCTTCGATCCACCCCACCGGAAAGGCGGGACCATGGACCTCCACGAGTCCGACCGCCCCGCCGCCGGTACCCGAACCTGAACGGCTGCGCCATGCCTGAAGACCTCCGTACGGCACTCCTCGAGGAGCTGCGCGAGATCGCCGCGCTCCCCGTGCCCGCCTTCGACCCGGACCTCGCCGGCGACTACGCCGAGACCGGCCGCCGCCTGCCGTACGAGAACCAGTACTTCGCGCGCCGCAGGCACCTCGCCGCCCACGCCCTCGTCGGCGACGGCGCCGTCCTCTCGACCCTCATCGCCGACATCTGCGACGAGCACTCCTGGGCGCTCCCCGCCCACTGGGACGACGGCGACCCGGCCGTCTGCGTCGACCTCTTCGCGTGCGAGACCGCCCAGACCCTCGCCGAGATCCTGAACCTTCGCGACGACGTCAAGGACCGCGAACGCGTCGAAGCCGAGATCCGCCGCCGCGTCCTCGACCCGTTCTTCGAGTCCGAGGAGCCGTTCTGGTGGGAGGAGCGGTTCTCCAACTGGACCGCCGTGTGCGCCGGCGCCGCCGGCATGGCCGCCCTCGCCCTCGGCTACGACACCGACGTCATCCGCGGCCGCGTCCT
This sequence comes from Glycomyces lechevalierae, assembly GCF_027622945.1. Lineage (GTDB taxonomy): Bacteria > Actinomycetota > Actinomycetes > Mycobacteriales > Micromonosporaceae > Glycomyces > Glycomyces rutgersensis. The sequence continues at coordinate 132,382 of NZ_JAPZVQ010000006.1, forward strand.
GCCCGCCCTCCAGGCCTACCTGTTCTCGTTCGGACCGGACGGCGGCTGCGTCGAGGGCATCGACTACTGGGTCTACGGCTTCGGCTACTTCACCTACTTCGCCGAGGCCTGGCGCGACGCCACCGGCGAGGACCTGCTGGCCGGGACCGAGGCCATCGCCTCCTTCCCCGCCCACGTGCAGCTCTACCCGCGGTCCTTCGCGACCTTCGGCGACGCCCACTACAACCCGTCCCTGCCGCCGGGCCTCCTCGCCCGCCTCGCCGACCGGCTCGGCGTCCCGCTCCCCGCGATCGAGCACACGCCCACCTTCGCCGACGACTACTGCGCCCGCTGGGCCCACCTCACCCGCACCCTCGAATGGGGACGCGAGCTCGGCGGCGAGATCAAGCCCGGCCGCACCCTCCTCGCGGACGTCGGCTGGTACGTCGAGCGCCGCGTCATCGGCCGCCGCATGTGGTCTCTCGCGGTCAAGGGCGGCTACAACGAGGAGCCGCACAACCACCTCGACCTCGGGTCGTTCATCATCGCCGCCGACGGCGAGCAGCTCCTGTGCGACCCCGGCGCGGGCGAGTACACCGCCGCGTACTTCGGCGATGAGCGTTACGAGCAGGTGCACCCCTCCGCCGCCTGGCACTCAGTGCCCACCGTCGAAGGCGCCGGCCAGCAGGTGGGCGAGGACTCCCGCGCCGAACTCGTCTACACCGACGACGGCGTGGACGCCTACATCGACGCCTACGGCGACGGCGCGCTCCTGCGCAAGTTCACCTGGACCGAGGACGGCATCGAGCTGTTCGACGCCGGGCCCGAGATCGTCGAGTCCTTCGTCAGCCGCATCCGGCCCGAGACCGAGGGCGACCGCGCCACCTGGACCGGCGAGCGCGGCACCCTCGTCCTCCACGGCGTCGACCCCGACACGGTCCTCATCGAGGACGTCGAGACCACCACCCACCTCGGGCAGCCCGAGCGCCTATGGGCGCTCCGCTTCGGCTTCAGCGGCGGCCTCCGCTTCGAGCTGCTCTAGGAGCCCGTCGGCCTTGAGGCGCTGGCGGGCGGCCGCGATCGCCTCGCTGGTGTGCTCGAACAGCCGGCCCTGCTGCCAGAGCAGCTCCAGGATGCCCAGGGCCGCAAGCGGTTTGGCGTGCACCGGCTCCAGGCCGGAGAGGTAGACCGCTATGCCGCGGTGCTCCAGGCGCTTGATCGCGTCCGCGAGCACCGTGGCCCCTGACGCGTCCATCGTGGACACCCGGCTCATCCGCAGCACCACCACCCGCACGTCCGCCACATCCAAGAGCTGCAGCAGGAACCGGTGCGCGGCCGCGAAGAACAGCGGGCCCTCGAGCCGGTACGCCACGATGTGCTCGTGCAGCAGCGCCGCCTCCTCGTCGTGGTGGTCGGCCGGCTCGATCGGCTCCTCCTCGACCGACACCGACCGCGAGATCCGCCCCAGCGCCAGCAGCCCGGCGAGCGCTATGCCCACGGCCACGGCCCACACCAGGTTGAACAGCACCGTCGCGGCGAGCGTCAGCCACATGACCGCCGCGTCCGCGCGCGTCGACCGCGCCAGCGCCAGCATCGAACCGACCTCGATCATCCGGATCGAGGTCGCGATGAGCACGCCCGCGAGCGCCGCGAGCGGCACGTGCGCCACCAGCGGCGCGAGCGCGAGCATCATGAGCGCCAGCACGATCGCGTGCGTCAGCGACGCGAGCCGCCCGGCCGCCCCCGACCGCACGTTCACCGCCGTGCGCGCCAGCGCCCCCGAGGACGGCATCCCGCCGAAGAACGGCGTCACCAGGTTCGCGATGCCCTGCCCGAACAGCTCCCGGTCCGGGTTGTGGTGCTGGTCCACGGTCATGTTGTCCGCCACCGTGGCCGACAGCAGCGATTCGAGCGCGCACAGGGCGCAGATCGCGACGGCCGCCGCGACGAGCTGGGGCACCTCCGCGAAGTCGAGGAAGTCCGCCTCGGGCGCGGGGATCGTGCGCGGCAGCGAGCCGATGACCGACGCCTCGGCGTTCGCCCACCACGTGACGAGCGAGGCGACGATGACCGCCAGCAGCGGCGTCGGGATCTGCGAGTGCAGGCGCGAGCCGAGCAGGATCGCGGCGGCCACGCCGAACGCGATCGCCGGCGGCGCCCAGTTCGGGTCGGCCGCGAACGCGCTCAGCGACTCCCACGCGCCGCTGATCAGGTGCGCGTTCTGCGCGGGCAGGCCGAGCGCGGGCGGGAGCTGCTGGACCGCGATCACGATCCCGACGCCGGCGGTGAACCCTTCCACGACCGGGACGGGCACGTAGCGCGCGTACCGGCCCGCGCCCGCGAGCGCGAGGACGACGAGCATCAGCCCGGCCATGATGCCCACGAGCATCACGCCCGCGTGGCTGTGCGTGGCCGCGAGCGGCACGAGCACCACGGCCATCGTCCCTGTCGGGCCGGTGACCTGCAGGTTCGATCCGCCGAGGAGCGCGGCGAGCACGCCGGCGATGATCGAGGTGATGAGCCCGGCGAACGCGCCGAGCCCGGAGGCGATCCCGAATCCGAGTGCCAGCGGCAGCGCGACGACCGCGACCGTGAGGCCGGCGAGGAGGTCGGTGTGCCAGTGGCGGCTGAGGTGGAGGTAGTCGGACCGTTCGGGAAACAGCTGTCGGAAGCGTCGGCGTTTCGTGGCAGTTGTCTCTCGTATCGTGGTCATGAGCTGATTGTCCCGGATCGGTTGATTCACAAGGACTTCCGGCGAACCCGGGCGCGTCGCGCCCCCGCCCCGCGCTGCCGCGCATCGTGTTCGCCTGCTGCCGTAGGATCGCCTGCGTGCGTGAGAAGGGTCTGGAAACGGCGATCCGCGTCGGCGGGGCGGTGGTGGTCACCGCCGCGGCGCTGCTCGCGGCCGTCCTCGAGTCCTTCCTCGTGCCGTACTACATCGCCGGGATCGCGGTCCCGGTCGCCGGGGCGATCGCGTTCGTCGCGAACTGGCGCCTCGCCGCGCTGGCCGTGTACTGGACGGGCGGGCGCTGGTCCGTCGTGCTCACCTCGGCCGCCTGGTTCGCCGTGGTCCTCGCCGCGTCGATGCCCACCGACGGGGGCTCGCTCGTGATCACGAGCGGCTTCAACGGCTACGTGCTGCTCCTGGCGGGGACCGCCGGGATCGCCCTCGCGCTGTGGCAGTATTTTCGACCCAGGCCGAACGCCGAGGTCCGGGCCGCGCGCGGTCCCGCCGCCCCGGCGCAGGCCACCCCTACCGCTACGAAGGAGTCCCGACCGTGACCCTCCTCAGCCGCCTCCTGATCCCGCACTGGCCTTCGATCTACGGCTTCGCCCTGGGCCTGATCGCCGCCAACCTGGCCGGCCGGTTCGCCTCCACCAAGTGGGGCGAGGGCACCGCGGTCGGCGACCTCGTCGGCGTGTACACGTTCGGCGCGATGGCCGCCGTGGCGATCGCCGCCGGGATCTGGTGGGGCGTGCGCCGCCGCCGCCAGGAGATCACCGGTGAGCTGCTGTCGATCTTCGTGGTCGTCACGCTGTTCACGGTCCTGGTGAACCCGCTCATCGCGCAGGTCGAGTACCCGACCCTCGACGGGGTGTTCTCGCAGGTCCTCATCTACTTCGCGCTGCTGGCGCTCTCCGGCTGGGTCGGTTTCCTCATCGTGATGGCGCTCGGCGTCGACACGTACGGGCGCGAGCTCAAGGCCACCCGGATCGCCTTCGAGCGCAAGGCGAATCCGAAGGCCGCCTAGCGGGCCCGGTAGTAGTACCGGTACCGCTCGGCGTACCCGAGGCGCGCGTACATCGCGATCGCGGCTTCGTTGTCCGTCTCGACCTGGAGCGCGGCCCGCCGCGCTCCATTGGCGTGCCCCCAGGCCTCCAACGCGTGCAGGATCTCCGTGCCGAGCCCTTGGCGGCGGAACGCCGGCAGCGTCCCGATGGACGTGATGGCGACGAGATCGCCCGCGATCGCGCCCCGGCCCCGGGCGGCGAGCGCGCCGCCGCGCCGGATCTCGGCGTAGCCGCGGCCCGGGCCCGAGCCGAAGATCCGCGCCGCGATGTCGGGCCGCCCTCGGCCCTCCTGCTCCAGCAGCTCCGCGCTCGGCGCGTCCGCGATCACGGCTTCGCCTTGGTATGCGACGTCGCCGAGCGTCTTGGTCATCACCGCCGTGGCGGCCTCGGCCTCCCAGCCGCGCGCCGCCAGCTCCTCGTCGAGCCGCTTCGTCACGGCCCCCGCGAGGGCCACGAGCGGCCGCGCGCCGCGCGCGTCGTACCAGGCCTCGACCGCCGCGAGCGCCGCGTCCGTCCCGCCTTCGGGCGCGGTGAGCGCCAGCACCGAGTTCGCGCGGCGCGAGAACCCCTCGGCGTAGCGCAGGAGCCAGCCGCCGAGCTCGGCGGTCTCGGGCGCGGGCCAGGTGGCGGCCAGGAGCCGTTCGAGTTCCAGAATCTCGGAGAACGGCGTAGGTTTGGGGGGGATGGCCCGGGCGGCGACGACCGCGGACGCCGCGATGGTGACGACCGCCCCCGATTCGGGCAGCACGCGCCAGACCTCCGGGCCGATCTCTATAAGCTCGCCGGTGATGTCCGTGAACCGGCGACCCGGTTCGGGAGATTCCAACCTGATCCGAACCGCCACGCGACGGCCGACATGTTCCGGTCCCAGCATCTGGCGCACCCCAAGCCTTCGGGTCTATAAATGGCAATAAGCTTTAGGCTCATCTCAGCGCAGTCCGCCCGACTGCGCGCTGTAGGAAGGACGACTCGTGACTTACGTAATCGCCGAGCCGTGCGTGGATCTCCTCGACAAGGCCTGCATCGAAGAATGCCCTGTCGACTGCATCTACGAAGGCAACCGGATGCTCTACATCCACCCCGACGAGTGCGTCGACTGCGGTGCATGTGAACCGGTGTGCCCGGTCGAGGCGATCTTCTACGAGGACGACGTCCCCGAGGAATGGGCCCCGTACACCAAGGCCAACGTCGACTTCTTCGACGAGGTCGGCAGCCCCGGCGGGGCCTCCAAGGTCGGCAAGATCGAGAAGGACGACCCGTTCGTGGCCGCGCTGCCCCCGAAGGGGGAGTAGCCGCGATGGCGCTGCGGCGCCTCCACGGCGCCTCTCCGGCCCGGCGGCTGCCGCGCTTCCCCTGGGACCGCATGGCCCCGTACAAGGAGCGCGCGGCGGCCCACCCCGGCGGGCTCGTCGACCTCACGGTCGGCGCTCCCGTGGACGAGGTGCCCGCGTCGATCCGGCAGGCCCTCATCGACGCGTCCGCGCGGCCCGGCTACCCCACGGTGGCCGGCCCGGCGGCGCTCGGCGAGGCGATGCGCTCCTGGCTGCACCGGCACACCGGGGTGGCCGAGGACGTCGCGGTCCTGCCGACGGTGGGCTCGAAGGAGCTCGTCGCGAACCTCCCGTTCCAGCTCGGCATCGGCCCCGGCGAGGCCGTGGCCTACCCGGAGATCGCCTACCCGACGTACGAGATCGGCGCGCTCCTGGCGAAGGCCGACGCGCTGCCGGTGGCCGACCCGCGCGACGCCGCGGGCTCGCGCCTGCGCCTGGCGTGGATCAACTACCCCACCAACCCGACCGGCGAGGTGGCCTCCGTCGAGCACCTGCGCGACCTGGTCCGCTGGGCCCGCGACAGCGGCGTGGTGCTCGCCAGCGACGAGTGCTACCTGACGCTCGGCTGGGACGAGGAGCACCCGCCCGTCTCGATCCTCGACCCGCGCGTCAACGACGGCGACCTCACCGGTCTCCTCGCGGCGCACTCGCTTTCGAAGCGCTCGAACCTGGCCGGCTACCGCTCGGCGTTCCTCGCGGGGGACGCGGAGCTGATCGCCGACCTGCTGGAGATCCGCCGCCACTCGGGCTTCATGGTCCCGTGGGCGGTCCAGCAGGCCACGATCGCGGCCCTGCACGACGAGTCGCACGCGATCGAGCAGCGCGCCCGCTACGAGAACCGCCGCGGCGTGCTCCGCGGCGCGGTGGAGGCCGCCGGGTTCCGCATCGACCACTCGACCGCAGGCCTGTACCTGTGGGCCACCCGCGGCGAGGACTGCTGGGAATCCGTGCAGTGGCTCGCCGAGCGCGGCATCCTCGCGGCGGCCGGGGAGTTCTACGGCGCCAAGGGGAAGCAGCACGTGCGCCTCTCGCTCACCGCCACTGACGAGGCGATCGCGGACGCGGCGCAGCGGCTGAAGTAAACGGACACGGCGAAGGGCCCGCGGCTGGTGGCCGCGGGCCCTTCGCTGTTCAGCGGGTGGCGATCGCTACTCGACCGGCGGTGCCACGGGCGGTGCGCCGACAGGCGGCTCGACCGGCGGCACGTCGACGGGCGGCGCGGGCAGGTTCGCGAGCGCGTCCTGGCACTTCGTCGTCAGGTCGGCGATGTCCGGCAGCGGCGCGTCGCCGCCGGGCGCCGGAACGCCCGGGTCCGGGACGGGCAGCGGCACGGGCAGCTGCTCCGAGCCTTCGACCGGCGGCGCGGGCACGGGTGCCGGCACGTCGGCCGAGAGGCCGTCGAGCAGGTCCGACACGCAGGTGAGCAGGTCCGGCAGGTCCGCCAGAGCCGCGGGGTCGAGGCCTCCGGGCACCGGCAGGCCCGGGTCCGGGACCGGCAGCCCCGGGTCGGGCAGCGGCAATTGCTCGCTCTTGACGGTCTCGGCTTGGTCGCCGGTCTCGGCGGCGCTGACGGCCGGTGCGGCCGCGAGCATCGCGATCGGGACGGCGGCCCCGACCACGAGGGCCCGCCAGGTCTTGGTAGTTGCGTCGGTCCGTGCTTCGCTGCGTTCTTTTTCGAACATGGACAGTGCCATGAGGATTGCTCCCGTTGATCGTCGGCTCCCGGCTCAGGCGCGGTTTCGCGAACCGCCAACGCGGGCGATACGACCGCCCTTCGACACCGGGATGTCTACTTTCCGTAGCACTCTAGATACCCACAGTGAGCGGTGAGTGGTTTCAACGAAAACAAAGCGAACCCTTGTTGCACATGTAAACGGATCCCGCGGGCTGACCTGGCGGAACGCCGGAACATGAGGTACATCGTCCGATAGTCGACAATCCACCGAGCCGACGCCGGCCGGGGTCCTAGGACCAGAACCCGATGGCGGCTGTCGGACCCGTCGGCCACACTGGTCGGGTGACCTTCCTGATCGGCCGCGACCACCCGGCGGCGGCCCTCCGCTCGGCCGTCGAACGCACCGTCTCCAGCCACGGCGGGCTCGCGCTCGTCACCGGCGAGGCGGGCATCGGCAAGTCCACGCTCGTCACCGACGTCGCCGCCCGCTGCCGCGGCGAGCTCACCGTCGCCTTCGCGACCTCCTGGGAATCCGAGGCCGTCCCCGACCACTGGCTGTGGGTCCAGGTCCTGCGCTCGCTCCGCGCCCAACTCGGCGAAGACACTTGGCGCGCGCTCGAACCCGGCCCGGCCGCCGAGGCCCTGCTGGGCCGCGGCGACGGCTCCGCGCCCCCTCCGTTCGAGCTCTACGACGCCGTCACCCAGCTCCTGATCGCCGCCTCCCAGCGCGGCCCGCTCCTCGTCGTCCTCGACGACCTCCACTTCGCCGATCCCGGCAGCATCGAACTGCTCAAGTTCGCCTCGCAGCACACGTGGTTCGAGCGCGTCCTGTTCATCGGCACCTACCGCGACTCCGAGATCGACCCCGGCCACCGCCTGCGCGCCCGCATGCTCCCGCTCGTCGCCAAGGCCGCCATGATCAGCCTCGAAGGGCTCGACGAAGCCGGCGTCGCCGCGCTCTGCCGCACCACCGTCGGCGACGCGCCCGACGCGGACACGGTCGCCGAGATCACCCGCCGCACCGGCGGCAACCCGTTCTTCGTCGAGCAGACCGCGCAGCTCTGGGCCTCCGGGCAGCGCGTCGACGCCACCACCGCCGGGATGCGCGACGCCCTCCAGCGCCGCATCGACCAGCTCCCCGCACCGCTCACCCGGATGCTCACCCTCGCCTCGGTCGGCGGCCGCGAGTTCCACGCCGCCGTCATGTCCCAGGCCGCCGGCATGGACCTCCACCGGATCGAGGCCGCGCTCGACGCCGCCTGCCAGACCCGGCTCGTCCGCCGCGAACGCGACCGCTACGTCTTCGTCCACGACCTCGTGCGCGAGACCCTGTACAACACGATGTCGAACGAGGAGGCCGCCCACCACCACGGCTGCATCGTCCGCGCCCTCGTCGCGGACGAGTCGCTGCAGAAGCTCATGCTCTCCACCGAGATCGCCCACCACGCCTGGCTCGCCGGGGACGACCTCGACCCGGAGACCGCCGTCGGCTTCCTCACCCGCGCCGCCGAGGAGTCCAGCAGCTGCCTCAGTGTCGCCGGGGCCGAGCGGCACTACCGGCGCGCCCTCGACCGCTGCACCCCCGCCATGACCCGCAAACGCGTGCTCCTGCGGCTCCAGCTCGCCGGCACCGTCGCCTGGACCGGCCGCGCCGACGAGGCCCGTACCCTGTTCGACCAGGCGCTCCTGGAAGCCGAGGACTCCGGGGACCCGATGCTCCTCACGCGGGCCGCCCTCGAAGCGCCGAAGGACCACCGCGCCGACGACCTCCTGCGGCTCAAGACCCTCGCCCACACCGCACTCGCGGGCGCCGCACCCGAACCCGGGCTCTCCGAGGACGAACTGACAAGGCGGCTGCTCTACAACTACATGCTCGCCGCGCGCGCCGCCGAATCCGACGAGGACCTCTCCTTCGGACTGTGGGCCACCCACGCCGTCAACTGGGGCCCCGGCACCGCCGCCGAACGCCAGGCCATCGTCGAGGAACTCGCCGAGATCACCCGCCGCACCGGCGACATGGAGATGCGCCTGCTCGCCGCCTCGCTCCGGTGGGTCGTGCTCCTCGAACGCGGCGACCCGGCGTTCCAGGCCCAGCTCGCCCACTTCAGCGCCCTCGCCCAAGCCAGCGAATCCGAGCGCTGGCGCAGCGGCGTGCACGTCGACCTTGCCATCGCCGACCTGCTGCAGGGCCGCTTCGACGACGCCCGGGCGCGGTTCGAGGCCGCTGCCGGGCAGACCGCCGACGACCCGATGTACCAGCGCATGATCCAGCACCTGGAGTGGGAGGTGGCCATGGCCCGAGGCGATTGCCCCGCCAAGGTCCCCGAAGACTGGGACGAGATGTTCGGCGGCTGGCACACCGACATCCTCGCCGGGCTCACCGCCCTGCGCCGCGGCGACGTCGACCTCGCCCGCACTCTCCACACCAGACTCAGCAGGGGCCCGGCCCCGGGCAACTCCTGGGAGTCGCTGTGGATCCGGCTCGAGGCCGAACTCGCCCTCACCGACGGCGACACCGAAGCCATCACGCGCCTGCGCAAGCGCCTCGCGCCGTACGAGGGCGAATGGCTCGTCGCCTTGTGGGGCTTGAGCATCCACGGCCCCGTCAGCCACTGGCTCGGCCGCCTCGCCGCCGCCGCGGGCGACGAGGACGCCGCGCGCGCCCACTTCGCGAACGCCGTCGCGCAGTCCGAGCGCCTCGACGCCCGCCCCTGGGCCGAAGCCGCCCGCAAAGCCGAAGCCGAACTCGGATTCGCCGCCACCGCCACCGCATCCGACGCGGCCGGCGCGGTCTTCCGCCGCGAAGGATCCACCTGGACCCTCCGCTACGACGGCCGCGGCGTCCACCTCCCGCACACCAAAGGCCTCGCCGACCTCCACCGGCTCCTGCGCCACCCGGGCCTCGAAGTCGCCGCCGTCGACCTCCTCGCCTCCGCGTCCGGAGAAGAGGTCACCGCCGACGCGCGCCTCGGCGGCGACGACCTCCTCGACGCCGAAGCCCGCGCCCGCTACCGCGACCACCTCGAAGCGCTCGACGAGCAGATCGACACCGCCGCCGCCCTCGGCGACGACGCCCGCGCCGCCCGCCTCGACGCCGAACGCCAGGCCCTCATCGAACAGCTCAAGGCCGCCACCGGACTCGGCGGCCGCTCCCGCCGCCTCGGCGACAACGCCGAACGCGCCCGCAAGAGCGTCACCAACCGCATCCGCAACACCCTCAAGAAGATCGAGGCCGTCCACCCCGCGCTCGCCGGCCACCTGCACGAGGCCGTCGCCACCGGCTCGGCCTGCGTCTACCGCCCCGAGCCCGAAGCGCCCCGATGGGAGCTGTGAACACGGACGGGGGCGGGCGGGGGCGGGGGCCCCCCCCCCCCCCCCGGGGGGTGGGGGAAGAAAGGTGGAGTTGGGGTGTTGGGCCGGGGGGGGAGGGATCC
>NZ_JAPZVQ010000006.1:142602-267181 GCF_027622945.1 Glycomyces lechevalierae
CCCCCCCCCCCGGGCGGGGGGCGCCGCCCCGGGGGGGGGGGGGGGGGGGGCCCGCCCCCCCCCCCCCCCCCGCCGGGTGTTGTGGAATCAAGCGTTACTTGCGGTTGTAGGCCCTGATCGTCAGGAATCCGAAGACCGCGATGAAACCGGCCGACCAGATCAGCGTCGTGGCGACGGAACCGGAGTCCACGTTCCCGTCGAACAGGCCACGCACGCCGTCGACCAGCTGGCTGATCGGCGTGTTCTCGACGACCGGCTGCAGCCAGCCCGGCATCGTCGACGGGTCCACCATGATGTTCGACAGGAACGTCAGCGGGAACATGATCGACATCGAGATCGACATGACGGTCTTCTCCGACCGCGTGATCAGGCCCAGCCAGGTCCACAGCCACGAGAACGCGAAGCAGAACACCAGCAGCAGCCCCACGCCCAGCAGCACGCCCGCCGCGCCGCCCTCGGGCCGGTAGCCCATCACCAGGCCCGTGCCGAACATGACCGCTCCCGCTGCGGCGTAACGGAACACGTCCGCCAGCAGGTACCCGACCATCGGCGCGGCCCGCCAGATCGGCAGCGTCCGGAACCGGTCCGAGACGCCCTTGTTGATGTCGATGTTCACGCTCATGCCCGTGTACATCGTGGTCATCACGATGCTCATCACCATGATCCCCGGCAGCAGGAACTGCAGGTAGTCGCCGGTGCCGCCCGCGATCGCGCCGCCGAACAGGTACGTGAACATCAGCAGCATCATGATCGGGAACAGCAGGATGTCGAAGGCCTGCTCCGGCACGTGCTTGATCTTCAGCATCGAGCGCCAGGCGAACGCCCGCGCGGAGGTGAACGCGCTCGGCGGCGCCGGGCGCTCCCCGGTCGCCAGCAGGCGCCGCAGGTGCTCCCGCTCGACCGGCGCCGGAGCGTCGGCATCGGACTTCGTCGTGGTCTGGGTGACGGTCATGTGCTTCTTCCTTCCTTCGAGTCGTGGGAGCTAGGCGTCGACGCGGCCGGTGAGCGCGAGGAACACCTCGTCGAGGCTCGGCTGGCCGAGCGAGAAGTCGTCCACGAGGACGCCCGCGCGGGCCAGCTCGCCGAGCGCGTGCGAACCCTGCACGGCCGTGTCCTGCCCCGGGGCCAGGCGCGCGGTGAGCGCCACCGGGTCGTCGTCGAGCGCGACCTCCCCGGCCAGCGCCTCCACGAGGACCTGCCGCGCGTGGTCGCGCTGGTCGGCGTGGTGCAGCCGCACCCGGATCGAGCCCGCGCCCACCGAGGACTTGAGCTGGCCGGGCGTGCCCTCGGCGATGACCCTGCCGGTGTCGATGACCGCGATGCGGCTCGCCAACTGGTCCGCCTCCTCGAGGTACTGGGTCGTGAGCAGCACCGTGGTGCCCTCGCCGACGATCGTGCGCACCACGTCCCACACCTGGTTGCGGCTGCGCGGGTCCAGGCCCGTCGTCGGCTCGTCCAGGAAGAGGAGCTTCGGGGTGACGATGATCGACGCGGCGATGTCCAGGCGCCGGCGCATGCCGCCGGAGTAGGCCTTGACCTGCTTGCCGCCCGCGTTGCTCAATCCGAACGCCTCCAGCAGGTCCCCAGCGCGGTCGCGCGACGCCGGCTTCGCGTACCCGTACAGCCGCGAGAGGAGCACCAGGTTCTCGAACCCGGTCAGATCCTCGTCCAGCGACGCGTACTGGCCGGTCAGGCTCACCTGGGACCGCACCGAGGCGGCGTCACCCACGAGGTCGCGGCCGAACACGGTCGCGCTCCCCGCGTCCGGACGCAGCAGGGTGGCCAGCATCCGAACCGTGGTGGTCTTCCCGGCCCCGTTCGGGCCGAGCACGCCGTACACCGTGCCCGCCGGGACCTCCAGGTCCACGCCGTCCACGGCCTTGACGTCCTTGAAGTGCTTGACGAGCCCTTCGGCTCGGATCGCGAGTTCGCGCTGCGACATGTCCGCCTCCTTTAGGTCAGCTGCTCTCACCCAGAAGGCGCTACGGACACGCCACGGCCCCCGCTACATCCGATGTAGCGGGGGCCGAAACAATGGTCAGTCCTTGAGGTGCTTGGGCCGCACGACCAGCCAGAACAGCAGCGCCGCCACACCCGAGCCGACGCCGATCGCCGCCACCGTGGTGTTCCACACGCCCGGCAGCTCCAGCTCGTAGAAGTCCGCGAGCGGCGGGATCGACACCACGGCCACGAACGACGCCGCGCAGACCCCGACCAGCAGGAACTTCCACCACACGTACGGGCGCGCCACGATCGCGAGCGCCGTCAGCGCCAGGCAGAACAGCGTGATCGCCGCGGTCGTCTGCGGCAGTTGCGAATCGGTGCCGTCGTGCGCGAGCGACAGCAGGTACACGATGAACGTCGGCACCGCGCAGCAGATCCCGGCCGGGATCGCGAACTTGAGCACGCGCCGCACGAAGTTCGGCTTGGCCCGCTCGAACGTGGGCGCGAGCGCCAGGAAGAACGCCGGGAGCCCGATCGTGAACAGGTTGATCAGCGACTGGTGGATCGGCAGGAACGGGTACGGCAGCGGGTCGTTGCCCAGCATCCACGCCGAGATCGCGCCCACGGCGATGAACAGCGCCAGCGAGATCGCGTACACGGTCTTCGTGAGGAACAGGTTCGAGACCCGGCCGATGTTGCCGAGCACGCGGCGGCCCTCGTCGACCACGTGCGGGAGTGTCGCGAACTCGTCGTCGAGCAGCACCACCTGCGCGACCGAGCGCGCCGCCGCCGAACCCGAGCCCATGGCGATGCCGAGGTCGGCGTCCTTGAGTGCGAGCACGTCGTTGACGCCGTCGCCGGTCATCGCGACCGTGTGGCCGCGCGACTGGAGCGCCTTCACGAACGCCTGCTTCTGGTGCGGCTTCACCCGGCCGAAGATCGTGGCCCGCTCGAGCAGGTCCGCGAGCTCCTCGGGGTCCTCGGGCAGGCGGCGCGCGTCGACCGTGTCGGCCGCGCCGTCCACGCCGAGCTGCGCGGCGACGGCGCCGACGGCGGCGGGGGAGTCGCCCGAGATGATCTTGACCTTGACGCCCTGCTCCTTGAAGTAGGCGAGGGTCGCGGCGGCCGTGCCGCGCAGGCGCTGGCGCAGGACGACGAGCGCCTGCGGCTTGACGCCGGTGACGCCGCCCGTGGTGGACGCGGACTCGGCGGTGACGAGCGCGAGCACCCGCAGGCCCTGGGCGGCGAGCACGTCCGCTTCGAGGGCCACGGGGTCGCCGTGCTCGAGGAGGATGTCCGGCGCGCCGAGGAGCCAGGTGCCGTTGTCGGTGAAGCGGGTGCCGCTCCATTTGCGAGCGGAGGAGAACGGCATGACGTCGATGACGCGCCAGCTCGGGTCGGCGACGCCGCGCTCCTCGAGGTGCGCGGCGACGGCCTGCATGGTCGGGTTCGGGCTGTCGTCGGCGGCCCGGAGCGCGGCGAGCGCGACCCACACGGCCGCGTTGTCCGAGCCGTTGATCGGCCGGATCTCGTCGACGTCCATGCCGCCCTCGGTGAGGGTGCCGGTCTTGTCGAGGCACAGCACGTCGGTGCGGGCGAGCCCTTCGATGGCGGGCAGTTCCTGGACGAGGACGTGGCGGGCGCCGAGGCGGATGACGCCCACGGCGAACGCGACGGAGGTGAGGAGCACGAGGCCCTCGGGGATCATCGGCACGATGCCGGCGACGGTGCGGACGATGATCTGGCGCCAGTTGGCGGCGTCGGCGAGCTGGCTGATGATGAGCAGCAGCGCGATCGGGACGATGAGCCAGTTGATGAGCTTGATGAAGCGGTTGATGCCCTCGCGCAGCTCCGAGCGGGCCAGCGCGAACTTGCTGGCCTCTTCGACGAGCTTGGCGGCGTAGGAGTCCGCGCCGATCTGCTCGGCCCGGAAGAGCCCGGTGCCGGCGACGGCGAACGAGCCGGAGCGGACCTCGTCGCCGGGGGCCTTCGCGACCGGGTCGGCCTCGCCGGTGAGCAGGGACTCGTCGATCTCGAGGTTGCGGGATTCGACGACGGGCCCGTCGACGACGATGCGGTCGCCCGGCTCGACGTAGACGAGGTCGTCGCGGACGATGCGGGCCGGGTCGATCTCCTGGACCTCGCCGTCGCGCAGGACCTTCGCGTTCGACCGGTTCATCAGCGAGAGCTTGTCGAGGGTGCGCTTGGCGCGCAGTTCCTGGATCGTGCCGATGGCGATGTTGGCGATGATGACGCCCGCGAAGAGGCCCTGCTTCAGGCCCTCGAGGAAGCCTTCCTCTACTGCGGTGAAGCCGATCGCGATCGCGGCGAGCACGGCGATCACGGCGTTCAGGGGCGTGAAGAAGTTCGCGCGGAGAATCGCGGAGAGCGGTCGACTGGTGTGGCGCTTCGCCTCGTTGACGGCTCCGGCCTCGACGCGTTCGGCCACCTCGGCGGCAGTCAGGCCGCGGTCACCTGCCAGCATGGGTGTTGTCACGTCGACAGCTTATGCGACAGCCGCCCTGATTTATCACCGCAGAAGGACCGAAGCCCCGATTCGCGCCTCGGTCCTTCGGCCGAGGAGACGCGGCCCGCACGCGCCTTATCCGATTGCGGCCCCATAGGGCCCGACCTCTAGAATCGCTGATTATGGCCAATGTACTCACACCGCAGGGCGAGGACTTCCCTCGCTGGTACCAGGACGTCATCGCCAAGGCCCAGCTGGCCGAGAACGGCCCGGCGAAGGGCTCGCAGGTGATCCGACCGACCGGTTTCGCCCTGTGGGAGCGCATGGTCGACGAGATGGACGCCCGCATCAAGGAGACCGGCACGGAGAACGCGTCGTTCCCCCTGCTCATCCCCGAGTCCTACTTCACCCGCGAGGCCGACCACGTCGAGGGCTTCGCCCCCGAGCTGTGGATGGTCACCCACGGCGGCGGCAAGGAGCTCGAGGAGAAGCTGGCGATCCGGCCCACCTCCGAGACCATCATCGGCGAGTACATGTCGAAGTGGGTCAACTCCTACCGCGACCTGCCCCTCCAGCTCAACCAGTGGTGCAACGTCATGCGCTACGAGCTGCGCACCCGCCTGTTCCTGCGCTCCTCGGAGTTCCTCTGGCAGGAGGGCCACACGGTCCACGACTCCTATGAGGACGCCCACGCGTTCACCCTGCGCATCCTCCACGAGGTCTACGCCGACTTCATGGAGAACGTGCTGGCGCTGCCGGTGCTGCGCGGCATCAAGACCGAGGCCCAGCGCTTCGCCGGGGCCCTCAACACCTTCGCGGTCGAGGCCCTGATGCGCGACGGCAAGGCGCTCCAGATGGGCACCTCGCACGAGCTCGGCCAGAAGTTCGCGAAGGCCTTCGACATCCAGTTCCAGGGCAAGGACGGCAAGCAGGCCTTCGGCTGGACCACCTCCTGGGGCACCTCGACCCGCATGGTCGGCGGCCTCATCATGGGCCACGGCGACGACGCGGGCCTCCGCGTGCCGCCGAAGCTCGCGCCCGTGCAGGCCCTCGTCATGGTCGTCAAGGACACCGACGAGGTCCAAGCCGCCGCGCGCAAGGTCTACGACGAGCTCAAGGACGACGGCGTGCGCGTCAAGCTCGACGACCGCGGCGACGTGGCCTTCGGCCGCCGCGCCGTCGACGCCGAGCTCAAGGGCTACCCCGTGCGCATCGAGATCGGCCCCCGCGACCTCAAGAACGGCGAGGCGACCATCGCCAACCGCGTCGAGGGCACGAAGCAGACCGTCCCGATCGGGATGCTCGCCGAGGCCGTCGCCGCCGCCCTCCAGGAGGCCCAGGACCAGCTCTGGGACGAGGCCGTGGCCTTCCGCGAGGAGCACACCGTCGACACCTCCACGGTCGAAGAGGCGATCGAAGCCGCCCAGACCGGTTACGCCCGCCTCCCCTGGGACGCCTGCGGCCTCGAGGGCGAGGCGAAGGCCGGCGAGTCCGCGGTGTTCGTGCGCGTGCTCCAACGCGAGGACGGCTCGGTCCCGGACTCCCTGGATGAGTCCGGTCTCATCGCCTACCTCGCCCGTCAGTACTAGGCACCTGGTGCGCTAGACTCGGTCGCTGTACATGAGCTTTGGGACGGAAGCCCTCTCAACTACCGTGACGCAAGGCCAAGTTTCAGCGCGAGCGAAATCCGGAGTAATTCCCCTGGACGTCGTGCGCGCTAACGTGATCCTTACTACAGGAGTAACAAAACGTGGCAGTTAAGATTCGCCTCACGCGAATGGGGAAGATCCGTACTCCCCAGTACCGTATCGTCATCGCCGACTCGCGCGTCAAGCGCGACGGCAAGGTGATCGAGAACGTCGGGATCTACCACCCGAAGGAGAACCCGTCCCGGATCGAGGTCAAGTCCGACCGCATCCAGCACTGGCTCTCGGTGGGCGCCCAGCCGTCCGACACCGTCAAGGCCATCCTCCGCAAGACCGGCGACTGGCAGCAGTTCAAGGGCCTGCCGGCCCCGGCTCCGCTGAAGGTCGCCGAGCCCAAGCCGGAGAAGGAATCCCTGTACGTGGCCGCCCTCAAGGAGTCGGGTATCGACCCCTCGAAGGCGTACGTCTCGGAAGAGGCCGCCAAGGCCGCGCCGAAGTCGAAGAAGTCCGCCGCCAAGGCCGACGAATCGGCTAAGACTGAAGAGGTCGAGGCCGCTGCCGACGAGGCCTCTGAGACCAAAGGGGAGTAATCGTGCTGCGACCGGCGCTTGAACACCTTGTCAAAGGCATCGTCGACAATCCTGACGACGTCCGTGTCCGTCTGGTCGATTCCCGCCGCGGCAAGCGGCTCGAGGTCCGGGTCAACCCGGACGACCTCGGGACCGTGATCGGCCGCGGGGGTCGCACCGTCAACGCGCTGCGCCAGGTCATCGGCTCGATCGGCGGCAAAGGCATTCGTGTCGAGGTCGTCGATTCCTACTGAGTCTTTCGGAACGGCCCCGAGGTTCTCCTCGGGGCCGTTCCGGTGTTCTACTCTGCTGTTCTTAAAGAGGGATTTCTCTTGTCACAAGTGGTGGTCGGCCGGATCGTGCGCCCGCACGGGCTGCGCGGCGAGGTCGTCGTCGAGGTCCGCACCGACGATCCCGAACTGCGCTTCCAGCCCGGCGTCGAGTACCAGACCAAGGGCGGCCAGCTCAAGGGCGCGCCGCTCAAGGCCGTCACAGTGCGCTGGCACCAGGGCCGGCCGATGATCGGCTTCGAGGGCCACTCGGACCGCAACGCCTCCGAGCTGCTGCGCGGCGTCCTGCTCAGCGTCGAGGTCGACGAGGAGGAGCTGGTCGCGGAAGAGGACGAGGTCCACGACACGCTGCTCATGGGCCTCACCGTCGTCGACAAGGAAGCGGGGGAGGTCGGCACCGTCAGCCGCATCGACCACGGCGCCGCCTACGAGACCCTCGTCGTCAAGCGCAAGGGCCAGACGCCGGCGCTCATCCCGTTCGTGGCCGACATGGTCGTCGAGGTCGACCTCGAAGCCGGGGTCATCAACGTGGACCTGCCGCCGGGCCTGCTGGAGCTGTAATGAAGATCGACGTCGTCACGGTCTTCCCCGAATACCTGCAGCCGCTGGACCTCTCGCTCATCGGCCGCGCCCGCGAGCGCGGGATGCTCGACCTCAACGTCCACGACCTGCGCCGCTGGACCCACGACGTGCACCACTCGGTGGACGGCGCGCCCGCCGGCGGCGGGGCCGGGATGGTCATGAAGCCGCAGCCGTGGGGCGAGTGCTTCGACGAGCTCATCCCAGGCGAGGCGAAGCCGCGCCTGCTCGTGACGAGTCCCGCCGGGCGGCCCTTCACGCAGGCCATGGCGCACGAGCTGGCGGCCGAGCCCTGGCTCATGTTCGCTTGCGGCCGTTACGAAGGCATCGACCAGCGGGTGGTCGACTACGCGGCCGAGCGCATGGAGGTCACCGAGGTCTCCATCGGCGACTACGTGCTCTTCGGCGGCGAGGTCGCGGTCCTCGCGATCATCGAGGCCGTCACGCGGCTCGTGCCGGGCGTCCTCGGCAATGCCGCGTCGCTCGACGACGAGTCGCACAACGCCGGGGTCCTGGAGGCCCCCGCGTACACGCGCCCGGCCGAATGGCGCGGCCACGAGATCCCGCCCGTCCTCCTCTCGGGGGACCACGGCAAGGTCGACCGCTGGCGGCGTGAGCAGGCACTCCTGCGCACGGCGCAGGCCCGCCCGGATTTGCTGGAGCGGCTCGACCCGGGTAGCCTCGACAAACGTGACCGGCTCCTCCTCGAAGGGGCCGGGTTCAGCCTGCCCGGACCGGGTGTGGCAGAGTAGGTGAGTTCCCGTGACGTGCCGTTCGTTCAAGCGGTACCTCTCCCGGTAGAACTTCTGAGCGTTACCAACCTAGAGGACCCAAACCAATGAACATTCTGGATGAGCTGAACGCCGCCTCCATGCGCGCCGACGTGCCGGACTTCCGTCCCGGCGACACCGTCAAGGTGAACGTCCGAGTCCAGGAAGGCTCCCGGTCCCGTGTCCAGGTGTTCCAGGGCGTCGTCATTCGCCGCCACGGCGCCGGCCTCGGCGAGACCTTCACGGTCCGCAAGCTGAGCTACGGCATCGGCGTCGAGCGCACCTTCCCGGTGCACGGCCCCATGGTCGACTCGATCGAGATCGCCATGCGAGGCAAGGTCCGCCGCGCGAAGCTGTACTACCTGCGCGACCGCAAGGGCAAGGCCGCCAAGATCAAGGAGAAGCGCGAACTCTAAACCGCGCAACGAGTCTCCGAAAGACCCCGGGCATCGCCCGGGGTTTTTCGCTGCCCCCGCACTCGGCGAAGCTTGCGAGCCGGGCAGGAGCACTCGGCGAAGCTTGCGAGCCGAGCAGGGGCACGGTCGGATACCCTCGGCACATGAGTCCTGGTACCCCCGGCGGGGCGAAGGGCCCCCGCCGCATCGGTTGGGACCGCCTCCCCGGTCCCGGCGGCCCGGACGCCCCGCCCCCCGCAGCCCCGCCCCCTCCCGGCGCACCGCCGCCCGGCTCAGCAGCACCGTCGCACGGCCCAGCGGCACCGCCGCCAGGCCCGGCGGCGCCCCCTCCCGGTCCCGTCGCAGGCACCGGCCGCGGCGGCACCGACCAGACCCACCGCCTCCGCGACGACCCCGACGCGACCCGCACGTTCCGCCGCCCCGAGGGGCCCTCGGGCCCGCAGGACCGCGTGGCCGCCGAACGCGAGCGCGCGAGCGCGGCCGTCGAGCGGGCCAGCGGCGCCCACGACCAGGTCGACCCGCAGCCGAGCGGGAAGCACAAGGGCGGCAAGGGCGCCGAGAGCCGGCTCTCGCAGCCGCACAAGCGCCAGTACCTGTCGCTCTGGGTCGAGCTGCCGCTGCTGCTCGTCATCGCGTTTTCGGCGGCCGTGCTGCTGCGCACCTTCGCCGTGCAGCCCTTCTACATTCCGTCCGGGTCGATGGAGCAGACCCTCCAGGAGGGGGACAAGGTCCTCGTCCTCAAGCTCACCAGCACGCTGCGCACGCCGCAGCGGGGCGAGGTCGTGGTCTTCCGCGGCACCGACTCCTGGGACCCGGAGTACCGGCCTGCGACGGGCGACGACGGTGCGTTCTCGACCTTCACCACGGGCGTTCTCGATCTCATCGGCCTCGCGAAGCCCGACGAGAAGGACTTCATCAAACGGGTGGTCGCCGTCGGCGGCGACACCGTCTCCTGCTGCGACGCGGACGGCAACGTCGTCGTCAACGGCGTGTCCCTCCACGAGGAGGCGTACGTCTACGAGAACTCCCCGCTCGAGATCGAGCCCGGCGTGTGCGGCGCGCGGCGCTTCGAGGAGCTCACCGTGCCCGAAGGCGAGGTGTGGGTCATGGGCGACCACCGCGGCGACTCGTCCGACTCGCGGTGCTCCGGGACGGTGCCCGTGGAGAACATCATCGGCCGCGCGATCGCCCTCGTCTGGCCCACCGACCGCGCCCGCGAACTCGAGATCCCCGAGACCTTCGACGCCCTGGACGGGACCACCGGCAGCGCTTCCGACGAGGGCGAACCGTCCGCCGCGGGGACCGTGGGCGACGGCGTCCCGGCCGCCTGGAATACCGCCTGGCAGCAGCCGCCTTCCTTGCCCGGCACGGTGATGCTGGCACCTGGGGCCGGAGCGCGAGCGCGTAGACTCGGACCGTGATCGATGAAGGGCAAGCGCCCGGCGCTGAAGGCGAGAGCGCCGAGGAGACCTCCAAAGAACAGCAGCCCAAGAAGAAGGGATCGTTCTGGAAAGAACTGCCGATCCTGCTCGGCGTCGCCATTCTGGTGGCGATCGTGGTGCGGACCTGGGTCGTCCAGACCTACTACATCCCTTCCGGCTCGATGGAGAACACCCTCCTGATCAACGACCGGGTGCTCGTCAACAAGCTCGTCTACGACTTCTCCGAGCCCGAGCGCGGTGAGATCATCGTCTTCACCGCTCCGGAGTCCTGGCGTTCGGTCATGGAGGAGGACGAGTTCATCAAGCGGGTCATCGCCACGGGCGGCGACCATGTCGTGGCCGACGAAGAGGGCAACATCTCCGTCAACGGCGAGCCGCTCGAAGAAGAGTCCTATCTGTACACGAACCCGGTGACGGGCGAGCAGGACAAGTCCTCGCAGGACGCGTTCGACGTGATCGTGCCGGAGGGCCGCCTGTGGGTCATGGGCGACCACCGCTCGGCCTCGGGCGACTCGCGCGAGCGGTTCGTGCGCACGGGCGGCGACATCGAGGCCTCGACGATCTCGGTCGACGCGGTCATCGGCAAGGCCTTCGTGCTGTTCTGGCCCGTGGACGACTTCACCTGGTTCAAGATCCCCGAGACCTTCGACGACGTCCCGGCGCCGTCCTGATCCCATGCTCCGTCCAGTCCCCTCCCGCATCAGGCGCGACAGCGACCTGTACGCGCTGGAGGCCGCGCTCCATCGGCGCGGCCTCGGGCCGGTGGCCGGGGCGGACGAGGCGGGACGGGGCGCGTGCGCGGGGCCGCTGGTCGTGGCCGCGGTCCGGCTGCCGCCGAACGCGCGGTTCGAGGAGTTGAACGACTCGAAGCTGCTCACCGAGGCGGCGCGCGAGCGCGTCTTCGAACTGTTGCGCCGCTCGCAGGCCGACATCAGCGTCGTCGCCTACGGGCCCGACGAGATCGACCGGCGCGGCATCGCCGTCTGCAACCTCGAGGGCATGCGCGTCGCCGTGGCGCGCCTGCCCGAGCGGCCCGGATACGTCCTCACGGACGGCTTCCCGGTGCCGGGCCTGCCCGGCAGCCTCGGGGTCGTCAAGGGGGACAGGACGGCCGCGTGCGTCGCGGCGGCCGGCGTGGTCGCCAAGGTCACGCGCGACAGGATCATGACCGAACTCGACCGCGACCACCCCGAATACGGGTTCGCCGTCCACAAGGGATACAGCACGCCGATGCACGAGGCGGCCCTGGAGCGCTTCGGTCCGTGCGAGATGCATCGCAAGTCCTACGCGAACGTGGCCGCCCGAGCGGTCCCGGCCGCCCGGATTTGAGCGGGTTTGGCAACCCCGCCCAGGGTGAAACCCGGACAGCACGAGCAAGCCGCTAACGGGCCGGGGCACCCGCGCACTATCGTGGGAAGCGTCGTTGAGAAGGAGGAGCGTTGAGCGCCGAGGACCTCGAGAAGTACGAGACCGACATGGAGCTGCAGCTATACCGGGAGTACCGGGACATCGTGCGGCAGTTCACCTACGTCGTCGAGACCGAGCGGCGGTTCTACCTGGCCAACGCCGTCGAAGTCCACGTGCGGGGGACCGACGCCGAGACCTATTTCGAGGTCGAGATGAGCGACGCGTGGGTGTGGGACATGTACCGCCCGGCCCGCTTCGTGAAGCACGTGCGGGTATTGACCTTCAAGGACGTGAACGTCGAGGAGCTCGACAAGCCCGACATGACCTTGCCCTAGCCGCTCGGATCCGCCCCGCCCCTCAAGGCGGGGCTTTTTGCTTCCCGCCGTGACCTGCACCGGTGCCCGCTCGAGGACGGGGTCCGCCGCCCGGCCCGCCGCTAGTATTGGTCGGGTGTCCACTCTCCGCGACGTCATCAGCGCGCACACCGACCTGACCTCGAACTCCGCGGCCCACCTCCAGCGGCTCGTGGCCGAATGGCAGCTCCTCGCCGACCTCTCCTTCGCCGACTTCCTGCTCTGGGGCGCCGTCAAGGACCACCCGGGCCGGTACGTCTGCCTCGCGCAGGTCCGTCCCACCACGGGCCCGACCGCCTACGAGGAGGACCAGGTCGGCCGCATCCTCGAAGGCGAGGACGCCCAGCACCTCAACGTGGCCTTCACCGAGGGCCGGATCTTCCGCGAGGGCGACCCGGTCTGGCGCGGCGACGTCGCCGCCCGCCACGAGGCCATCCCGGTGCGCCGCCGCGACCGCCGCGAAGTGATCGCCGTGGCCGCCCGCGACACCAACCTCTCGGACACGCGCAGCCCCTCCCACCTCGAACTGAACTACCTCAAGACCGCCGACTACCTGGTGCAGATGCTCACCGACGGCGGCTTCCCGCCCCCGCTCCTGCCCGGCGAGCCGACCACCGCGCCGCGCATCGGCGACGGCCTCGTCCGCATCGGCTCCGACGGGCTCGTCCGCTACGCCTCGCCGAACGCGCTCTCCGCGTACCGCCGCATGGGCGTCACCGGCCACCTCCGCGACCGCGACCTCGCCGAGCTCACCCGCAGCCTGCCCTCCAACACCGACGTGGGCGCCGACGCGGCCCGCCGCATCGCCGACGCCCTCGCGGGAGGCACCCCGCGCCGCAAGGAGATCGAGTCGAAGGGCGCCACGGTCCTCATGCGCGCGCTGCCGCTGCGCCCGGGCGGCAAGGCCGCCGGCGCGCTCGTGCTCGTCCGCGACATCACCGAGGTCCGCCGCCTCGACCGCGAGCTGGTCACCAAGGACGCCACGATCCGCGAGATCCACCACCGCGTCAAGAACAACCTCCAGACCGTGGCCGCGCTGCTGCGCCTCCAGGCCCGCCGCGTCGGCTCCCCGCAGGCCCGGCAGTCCCTCGAGGAGTCCGTGCGCCGCGTCTCCTCGATCGCGCTCGTCCACGAGACCCTCTCCCAGTCCGGCGACGAGTCGGTCGGCTTCGACCAGATCGTCGACCGCGTCGCCTCCATGGCCGTCGAGGTCTCCGTCGCCGAGTCGAAGGTGACGCTCCGCCGCGAGGGCACCTTCGGAGTCCTGCCCAGCGAGTACGCGACCCCGCTCGTCATGGTCGTCAACGAGCTCATCCAGAACGCGGTCGAGCACGCCTACCCGCCCGGCCAGGACGGCGAGGTCGTCATCGGCGTCGAGCGCGCCGGCGACCACCTCCGCGTCACCGTCTCCGACCACGGCAAGGGCCTCCCCGAAGGCTTCCGCATCGCCGACTCCACCCGCCTCGGCCTCCAGATCGTCCACACCCTCGTCACCGGCGAACTGCGCGGCACGATCGACATGCGCCCCCGCACCGAAGGCGGCACCGAAGCCGTCGTCGACTTCGCCCTGCAGTGACGAAGGAACGGAACGGGCGAAGCGGGAAGCACTGCGCCCTGCAATAGCGACCACGACGCCGGGCCGGATCCCTCACCGGAGGGGTCCGGCCTTCGTGCGCTCCTGGCCTGTGACCGGGGAGTCCATGCAGCGGGACGACAGGTGTCATCGGCTGAGATGTGTGGCATGCTTGCAGGCATGTCTCGCGCACATGGGCTTCGACTGGTGGCACGCCGCCACGTCGACTTCTGCCGTGTGTTCAGCGCCGCCTGTCTGATGCGCCGCTAAATCCTTCCGGCTTTCTGCCGACGAACCACGCCACACCTGTGTCCGCATGAGGAGAACTGTGCCAACGCCAACGCGCAAACCGTCCCGCCCGAAGGGCCAAGGCCAGTGGGCCATGGGCCACCGGGAACCGCTCAACAAGAACGAGCAGTCCAAGAAGGACGACAACCCGCTCAACGTGCGGCAGCGCATCGAGGGTGTCTACGCCCACCGCGGCTTCGACTCGATCGACCCCGCCGACCTGCGCGGGCGCTTCCGCTGGTGGGGCCTGTACACCCAGCGCAAGCCCGGCATCGCCGGCGGCAAGACCGGCGTCCTCGAAGAGGAGGAGCTGGACGACAAGTACTTCATGATGCGCGTGCGCATGGACGGCGGCCAGCTCAACCTGGCGCAGCTGCGCACCATCGCCGGCATCTCCAAGGAGTTCGGGCGCGACACCGCCGACGTCACCGACCGCGAGAACGTCCAGTACCACTGGATCCGCGTCGAGGACGTCCCCGAGATCTGGCGCCGCCTCGAAGCGGTCGGGCTCGACACCCAGGAGGCCTGCGGCGACTGCCCGCGCGTCATCCTCGGCTCGCCCGTCGCCGGCGTCTCCACCGAAGAGGTCATCGACCCCACCCCGCAGATCCAGGAGATCTACGACCGCTTCATCGGCGACCGCAGCCTCTCCAACCTGCCGCGCAAGTTCAAGTCGACCATCGGCTGGCTGCCCGACAGCCCCTACGAGGTCAACGACATCTCGCTCATCGGCGCGCACCACCCCGAGCACGGCCCCGGCTTCGACCTCTACGTCGGCGGCGGCCTCTCCACCAACCCCATGTTCGCCCCCCGCCTCGGCGTCTGGGTCTCCCAGGACGACATCGTCGACGTGTGGGTCAACGTGGTCCGCATCTTCCGCGACTGGGGCTACCGCCGCCTGCGCACCCGCGCGCGCCTGAAGTTCCTCGTCAAGGACTGGGGCCCCGAGAAGTTCCGCGAGGTCCTCGAGTCCGACGCCTACCTCGGCCGCAAGCTCCCCGACCTCGAGCAGCCCCCGGTCCCCGAGAAGCTCCTCGACCACATCGGCGTCCACAAGCAGAACGACGGCAACTACTACATCGGCGTCGCCCCGGTCGCCGGCCGCGTCTCCGGCACGATCCTCGACCAGCTCGCGGACATCGCCGAGAAGTACGGCTCCGACCGCGTCCGCGCCACCCCGCTGCAGAAGCTCCTCGTCCTCGACATCCCCGAGAACAAGATCCGCGACGCCGTGGAGGACCTGCGCTCGATCGGCCTCGAGGCCGAACCGTCCCAGTGGCGGCGCAACACCATGGCGTGCACCGGCATCCAGTTCTGCAAGCTCGCCATCGTCGACACCAAGGACCGCGCCCGCGACCTCGTCGCCGAGCTCGAGAAGCGCGTCCCCGAACTCGACGTGCCGATCTCCATCCACGTCAACGGCTGCCCGAACGCCTGCGCCCGCACCCAGACCGGCGACATCGGCCTCAAGGGCCAGCTCGTCACCAACGCGGACGGCGAACAGGTCGAAGGCTTCCAGGTCCACCTCGGCGGCGGCCACGCCGCCGCGGCGAGCCTGGGCCGCAAGTCCCGCGGCCTCAAGGTCGCCTCGGCCGACCTCGGCGACTATGTGGAACGCCTCACCCGGCGCTACCTCGCCGCCAGGTCGGAAGGGGAGACCTTCGCCCAGTGGGTCCACCGCACCGAGGAATCGGAATTGCAGTGAGCGGCCGCGTCGTTCCCTACTACTGCCCCTACTGCGGCGAGGAGGACCTCACGCCGTACGAGCCCGAGGCCGACAGCGACGTCGACATCAAGGGCGGATGGCACTGCGCGGACTGCACCCGCGTCTTCGCCGTCAAATACCACGGGATGGAGGCCGCGACCACCTACGCGGCCCCGCCCACGGGCCGACAGCCCGAATGAAATACCCCCGATCGGAGTGAAGCAGCATGAGCAGCACAGGGAAAGAGAGAGACCCCTTCGAACTCCGTGACCTCGCGATGGCCGCGGGGGAGCGCCTGGAAGACGCCACGGCCCACCAGATCATCGAGTGGGCGGTCGGCGAGTTCGGCGAGCGCTTCTGTGTGACCTCCTCGATGGCCGACGCCGCCGTGGTCCACCTCGCCAGCGAGGTCGCCCCCGGCATCGACGTCGTCTTCCTCGACACCGGTCTGCACTTCCCCGAGACCCTCGAAGTCCGCGACTTCGTGGCCTCCACCATGAACGTCAACGTCCGCTCGATCCAGCCCGACCAGTCGGTGCTGGCCCAGGACGCGGAGTTCGGGCCGCGCCTCTTCGCGCGCTCCCCTGACGAATGCTGCTCCATGCGCAAGGTCCTGCCGCTCAACGCGGCCCTGGCCGACTACGACGGCTGGGCCACCGGCCTGCGCCGGGACGAGGGCCCGACCCGCGCCAACACGCGCGTCGTCGACTTCGACCTCTCCCGCCGCAAGGTCAAGGTCTCCCCGATCGCGAAGTGGACCGAGGCCGACCAGGAGGCGTACATCGAGCGCTACAACATCCCGGTCAACCCGCTGCTCAAGGACGGCTTCCGCTCGATCGGCTGCTGGCCCTGCACCCGGCGCACCGCGCCGGGCGAGGACCCGCGCGCCGGCCGCTGGGCCGCGTTCGACAAGACCGAGTGCGGACTGCATGTCTGACCAGCTCGACCCGGAACCCGACGCGGCCGCCGCGTCGGGTTCCGGCGTCTCACCCTCGGCGCGGCCCGTTGTGCTTGTCGCCCATGGCAGTCCCGACCCGCGCTCCCCGGAGGCCGTCCGCGAGATCGCGCTGGCGGCCGGGGCGCACGTGGGCTTCCTCGAGTTCAACGACCCGCACCCGGTCGAGGTCCTGACCGGCCTCGCCGATGCCGGCGTCGAGGACGCGGTCGCATTGCCGCTGCTGCTCACTGACGCCTACCACTCGCGCACGGACCTCCCCGAGGTCGCGAAGCGCGCGCAGGAAGGCCGACCGGGATTCGCCGTGCACGTGGGCCGCCCGGTGGGGGACCTGTCGCTGGCGCACGCCCTCATCCGAGATCTGCCCGACGACACCGACGGCCTGGTGGTCTGCGCTGCGGGCACCCGCGTCGACGAGGGCCGCGCGCATGTCGCGGCCGTCGCCGCCGAAGCCGGACGCCTGCTGGGAGTCCCGGCCGGACCGGGTTTCGCCTCGGGCCCCGGCCCGACCGCGGGCGAGACCGTCGCGGCATTGCAGGCCCAAGGCGCACAACGCGTGGCCGCCGTCTGCTACTTCATCGCTCCAGGTCTCTTGTGCGACAAGGCGATCGAGTCGGCCCGCGAGGCCGGAGCCGTCCACGTCGGCGAACCGCTCGGCACGGCACCGGAACTCATCGAGCTCATTCAAAAGCGCGCCGCCGCAGCGTGAAGCCGCTCAGCCGCAAAGGCGAGCGGCCGAGGTTCAGTCGCCCTGCCCGAACGGCTTGCGCTCGCCGAACCCGACGGCCCGCCGCGTCGGACCGCTGAGGACCAGCCCGATGATCGCCGCCGCGAGCGCCCAGGCCGCGATCCCGATGACCGGGTGGGCCGCCTCCCGGAGGTAGTAGCCGACCGGGAGCCAAAGGAGCCCTTGGAAGACCGTCTGCGCGATGGCGTCCTCCGCTCGCAGCAGCCGGCGGCCGAGGTACCAGTAGTAGAGCGCCCCGAGGAACGCGACGACGGCGACGCCGATGGCGCCGCCGACGGTGTCCACCTGGCCCATCACGATCTGTGCGAGGCCCCACACTCCGGCGGCCGCGAGTCCCGTTGCGAGGAGCCAGAACAGGATCGCCGCTGCGGTCAAGGTCCAAGGACGGTCACCGGAACCGGGGGTTTCGGTGACCGCGCCCATGTCGGGGTCGGTTTCGTTCACACGCCAACCGTATCCCGGGCTACGCTGCGCCTATGCGCGACCTGAAAGCAGCGCCACAGCGTGGTCTGCTCATCGTGAACCCGAAGGCCTCCACCGGCTCGCGCCGTCGCACGCGTTGGGTGAGGAAGAAGCTCGACGACGTGCTCGATCTCGACGTCGAGGTGACCCGCCGGCGCGACCACGGCGAGATCCTGGCGAAGCGCGGAGCGGACAAGGGTTACGACGTGGTCCTCAGCCTCGGCGGCGACGGCACCGTGAACGAGGTCGTCAACGGCCTGGTCGCCGACGGCCGACCCGCCGACGAGGCCCCCATCTTCGCGCCCATCCCGGCCGGCTCCACCAACGTCTTCGCACGGGCCCTCGGACTGCCTTGGGACCGCCGCAGGGCGTCGCTGGCGATCGTGTCCGCCATCGAGGAGCGGCGGGTGCGCACGGTGAGCCTGGGGCGGGCGACCGGCGACGACGTCGACCGGCTCTTCACGTTCTGCGCGGGACTCGGCTGGGACGCGTCGATCATCAAGAAGGTCGAGTCGTACCGGAAGAAGCGGAACCTCGGCGCGCACTACGCCCGCGCGGTGATGGCGGAGCTGAACGAGCATGGGGTGGAAGGCGACACGATTGAGGTGGAACTCTCCTCGGGTGAGGAGGACCTCTCCGAGGGGATGGTCGTGGTGCAGAACTGCGCACCGTGGACCTATCTCGGCACCCTTCCGGTGAATCTCAACGCGCGGGCATCCTTTAATGCTGGACTTGATGTCCTGATTCTGCGTAAACTTGGCCTGTCGGACGCCGCGATGACCGCCGCTTCACTGCTGGTCGGTCGGGACGGACCGGACGGCAAGCACGCGGTGACGCACCACGATCTCTCCAGGATCCGGCTGCGCGCCGCGCTGCCGCAGGCCTTCCAGCTCGACGGGGACTACCTCGGAGAGCGGACCGACATCGAACTCAGTTCGGTTCCGGAGGCGCTGCGGGTGGCCTGCTAACAACTTGGGAAAACCTCAAGGTGGGTGTTGACAAGTCGCCCGTGAGCAGGCAAGGTTGATTTCGCCATCCCTACCGGGACGGCACGAGACTTACAACCGAATATCGTATTTTCGGTGCGTATAGACCGGGCATTCGGTGGGTACCTCAGTCTTGGTGAAGCTTGCAAGCCGTAACTTAGCCAAGCCCTGGCGAGCTTCCCGACGTGGTAAGCAAGCCAACGTTGAGTACCAGTGTGTCAAACCGGTTCGACTCGCTGTCACCGACCCCGGTGTTTTCCGTTCGGGGGAGTGTGGCGGAGGCCGCCACGAGGATCCGCGGTAGGGATCCCGGCGGTGACATGGAACGTGTTCCATGAGTCTTCTTCGAGGTACAGCGCGGTGAGTTCACTCACTTCGGGCTGATTTCCGGAGTCGAACCCTTGACAAATCCCGAGCTTGTGAAAGTATTCACAAGATAGGTCGGGTCGAGGTGCGGACCTATTCAGTCGCCACTTGGGCGACCGACGCCGTAGGCGGGTGTGCTCCCCGATGCCCTGGCGTTCAGCAATGACGCTGATGCGAGAGTGCTCCGAACTCGCGGTGACAACGATTCCCTTTGCCGGGAAACGGGTTCCGTGCCGAGTACTCGCCGTGTCGCCCGCGAAGGTGCGACCGTCACACCGGTTTCCGTGACGGACGCGGTGCGACACTCGCGCGAAGCGACCTGAACGCCGCCGCGGTCCGCAACGGTCCGCAAGACGCCCGAACCGCAAGAGCTGTTCATAACACCGTGAAAGCGAAACGCTTGATGCTTAGCAAGGAGATGTTTTGATGGATTGGCGCCACGAGGCCATCTGCCGTGACGAGGACCCCGAGCTGTTCTTCCCGATCGGGGACACCGGACCGGCACTGACGCAGATCGAGCAGGCGAAGAACGTCTGCCGGCGCTGCCCTGTGACCGAGGAGTGCCTGCGGTGGGCGCTCGAGTCCGGTCAGGACGCGGGCGTGTGGGGTGGCATGAGCGAGATCGAGCGCCGCGAGCTGAAGCGTCGCTCGGGTGCGCTGCGCACCCTGGCGACCCAGGTCGTCGGCTAGCGGCAACGCGCAATCCCTTGATTTAGTCCATCCCTCGAATTTGTGACAACAGAAGCTTGGAAGGCCCGGCGGCCCCGCCGGGCCTTCAGGCTTGTCTGGATGTGAGAGCGCCTCGCGATTCGCGGCACCCCTTTCGAGCCAAACTATCCGAGGGGTACGACATTCTCCTCCGGCCCGATCCCAGGGCAGCACAACGCGACTCGCGCGGCGCTGGGAAGGGCCCCCGGTTGCAACGATGACGCGGGGGTACGACGATTCGGGCGGTTCCGCGGGGACCCGATCGGGTGAATTGCGGGGGATTGAGCGAGGCGAGCGGATCTGGTGGACGGCCGGGGACCGCGCCGGGGTCAGTAGATCTGGTGGCGCTGGGTGTCGGCGTCCGCCTCGGTGGGCGGGCGGCGCTGGGAGATCGTGATGGTGGTGGTCGAGCCCTCGACGTGGGCTTCGACCTCGTCAGTGAGGGCCCTGAGGACCTGCCACTGGTACGACCCGGAGTCGGGCAGGGGCTCGCCCTTGGGGCGGCTCAGCGCGATCTGGAGGGTCTCCTCGCCCACCGCGAGGCGGCAGTGCAGGGGCTGGTCGCTCGGCTTGCGGCGGAACGGACGCGAACGCCCGGGCTCGGCGGGGATGAGGAGCGCCACGGCGGCGTTCACCGCGGCCCGAAGGTCCTCGATCTCGTCGAGGGAGAACCCGAGTCTGGTCGCCACCGCGGCCGTCGCGGTCGGCAGGACCGACAGGTAGTCGCCCGTCGAGGGCACGTCGAGCAGCAGCACGTCCTCGCGCTCATCGCTCACCGGCATCGCCGCTTCCTGTGACTGAGGGGCCGAAGGACTTCCGCCCTCTCGCTGCAAAGGATAATCCGGTCGGCTGCGCAGCGAGGAACACCCCGCCTGAAATCCCGCTCAAGGGGACGCCGGAGACGTCTGAGCACCGGTGAGAGACGCCTGAGACGTCTGAGCACCCGTGAGGGACCGCCGGAGACGACGAAGCGCCCGCCGCCGCTGGTCGCGGTGGAGGGCGCTTGTCACGTGTGCGACCGCGGGCGCTCAGGCCTGCTTGGTCTCCCAGAAGATCTTGGCGATCTCGTCGATCTTCGCCAGCAGCTCCTCGGCGACCTTCGGGTCGGCGGAGCCCTTGGAGCCCGAGGCCCCGGCCAGCTTCGTCGCCTCGTTCACGAGACCGTGGAGCTGCGGGTACTTCTCGAAGTGCGGCGGCTTGAAGTAGTCGGTCCACAGCACCCACAGGTGCTCCTTGACCAGGTTCGAACGCTGCTCCTTGATGATCAGGGCGCGCGTGCGGAACTCCGGGTCCTCGTTGGCCTGGTACTTCTCGCAGATGGCCTTGACGGACTCCGCTTCAATGCGGGCCTGCGCCGGGTCGTAGACCCCGCACGGCAGGTCGCAGTGAGCCGAAGCCGAGATCTGCGGCATGAGCCGCTTGAACAGAGGCTTGAACATGTGCCCCTCCAGCTTCTTTCCAGTGGGTGTGATTCCATGCCGACCCTACCTCTCCTAGGGTCGATTTCGGCCCGGCCCCTACAGTTAGAGACGCACGACAGTCCCGCACGGAACACCATGTTGGACAGTGCAAACGCCGTCGGCACGACCCTCGGCCCGCCAAGCGCCGCAAAGATGGAGGTCAATCCAGATGCTCGCCGCCTACGCCAGTGGAGTGAACCCCGACGACCCGTTCGCCGCCCTCTCGGTGGGTGAGATCGACCCTCCGGCCGTTCCCGAGGAGTGGACGCGAGTCCCCCTCGTGGCGGCCTCGCTCAACCACCACGACCTGTGGTCGCTCGCCGGCGTCGGCCTGCGCGCCGACCAGTGCCCGATGATCCTCGGCACGGATGCCGTGGGGCGCACCGAGACCGGCGAGGAAGTCGTGATCTACCCGGTCATCGGGGACGCCTCGCTCGCCGACGAGACCCTGGATCCCAAGCGGACACTCCTCTCGGAGCTGTACCCGGGGACGCTCGCCGAGTCCGTCGCGGTGCCCGAGCGGAACCTCGTCCACGTCCCCAAGGGATGGACGGCCGCCGAGGCCGCCTGCCTGCCCACCGCGTTCCTCACGGCCTGGCGGATGCTCACCACCCGCGGCCGCCTCCCCGCCGAAGGGGTCGTGCTCGTGCAGGGCACCGGCGGCGGCGTGGCCACGGCCGCGATCGTGCTCGCCAAGGCCCTCGGGGCGCGCGTCTACGCCACCGGCCGCGACCCGGAGCGCCGCGAGAAGGCCGAGGCGATCGGCGCGATCCCGATCGAGGCGGGCGAGCGCCTGCCCGAGCGCGTCGACATCGTCATCGACTCCGTGGGCGCGCCGGTCATGGCCCACTCGATCAAGTCCCTCAAGCCCGGCGGGCGGCTCGTGAGCTGCGGCGTGACCGGCGGCCCGATCGCCGAGGTCGACATGCGGCACGTCTTCTTCAAGCAGCTCGAGATCCTCGGCTCGACCATGGGCACCCGGGATGAGCTGCTCGAGGTCATCCGCTTCTGCGCCGAGCGGGAGGTCAAGCCCGTCATCGACTCCACGTTCGCGCTCGCCGACGCCGAGCGGGCGCTGCGGCGCCTGCACTCGGGCGAGGCGTTCGGCAAGGTCGTCGTCACGATCGACTAGAACCCCAACGTCGTAAGTACGACAGTGGAGCCGCTTTCTGGCGGGTTCGCCCTACGGGCGGGCCCGCCTGCGTTCACCCTGTAATGGATGTCACCGCCGAAAAGGTTCGCGGTGCACAAGGGGGAGAGCGGCCATGTCAGTTATGGGTCGGGTCAAGGGCGGGTTCAAAGCCGCCGCCGGGAGCACGTGGGTCGTCACCAAGAAGCTCCTGATCAGAGTCGCGGTCGCGGCCGCCATCATGGTCGTCGCCATCGTCCTGGCGAGGCACGGGGAGAGCGCCGCGTCCGAGACCACCGGGGGCCTCGAGACCTCGAGCACCGACGCGCATCCGATCAGCGCGCAGCGGGCGATCCTCTCGGAAGGCTGGACCGACGAGCAGCTCTTCCTCTGCAATTACCGCGTGGACGCCACGTTCGGCGTCTCGATCTTCACGGACACCGACTGGAGCTCGCGCCGCCTCGCGCGCCTGCTCAACGGCACCGAGGTCGAAGGCTCCTGCACGTCCACCAAGGGCGAGAAGTCATTGGGCTGCCAGGGCCTGGAATGGGAGACCGAGTGGATCCACGTGCGCCACGGCGATACGGTCGGCTACGCGCCGGCCTCCTGCCTCGCCAGCGACGGGATCTTCTAGCGCCGCAGCGCGTCCGGGGGCGTGAAAAAGCGGGGCCCGGCTTCGGCCGGACCCCGCTTTCACGTGCAGCGGGCTACTTCAGGCCGACGCCGGCGACGCCCTTGACGATCTGCTTCTGGAAGATCAGGAAGACGATCAGCAGCGGCAGCGCGCCCAGGATCGCGGCGGCCATGTTCTGCGCGTAGAACAGGCCGTAACCGCCCGAGACGACGCCCAGGCCGACGGGCAGGGTCATCATCGACGGGTCGGTGGCGACCAGCAGCGGCCACAGGAAGTTGTTCCACGAGCCGATGAAGGTGAAGATCCCGACCGCGGCCATGATCGGGCCCGAGAGCGGCAGGATCACGTTCCACAGCACCCGCAGGTGCCCGGCGCCGTCAAGCTTCGCGGCCTCCTCGTAGTCGCGCGGGATCGCGTCGAAGAACCGCTTGAGGATGAACACCATCACCGGCGCGACCACCTGCGGCAGCGCCAGACCCCAGTAGGTGCCCGCCAGGTGCAGGTCGTTGACCAGGTCGAACAGCGGGATGATGAGCGCCTGCCCCGGCACCATCAGGCCGGCGATGATCGCGCCGAAGATGATCTTCTTGCCGGGGAACTCGAACCGGGAGAACCCGTAGGCGGCCGAGACGCACAGGACCAGCGTCAGGACGGTGACGATGGTCGAGACGATCGTCGAGTTGATCATCCACGTGAGGTGGTCGCCGCGTTCGAACAGCGTCTTGTAGCCCTCGAGCGACCAGTCCTGCGGGATCCAGTGGATGTCCTGGCCGAGGCTCGCCTCGGTCTCCACCTTGAAGGAGGTGGACAGCGCCCACAGCAGCGGCAGCAGCCAGAGCACGGCGAGCGCGGCGGCCGCGACGTACACGATGACGGCGCCCACGGACGGCTTCTTCAAGCGCCTGCGGCGGACCTCGGGGCGCGCCGACGGGGCGGCGGTCTGCTTCTCTTGCACTGCGGTCATGTCAGTCCTCCTTCCGGGAGAACAGCCGGAACTGGAAGATGGAGATGATCAGGATGAGGATGAACAGCACATAGGACAGCGCGGACGCGTAGCCGATGCGGTACCCCTCGAAGCCGGAGATGTAGATGTAGTGGATGGCGACCTCGGTGGCGCGGTCGGGACCGCCGCCGGTCATGAGGTACATCTGGTCGAAGATCCGCAGCGAGGCGATGAGCTGCAGGACGATCACCAGGGCCGTGGTGCGCTTGAGCAGGGGCAGGGTGAGGTGCCACAGCTGGCGCCACCAGCTCGCGCCGTCGATGCTCGCCGCCTCGTAGACGTTCGGGTCGATGGTCTGGAGCGCGGCGAGGTAGAGGAGGAAGTTGAAGCCCATCGTCCACCACACGGTGGTGACGACGACCGACCACATCGCGGTGTTCTTGTCCTGCAGCCAGAGTGTGGGCGCCGCGGCGTCCTGGATGCCGAGGAGCTGCAGGTAGTGGTTGAGCAGGCCGCCGTCGGGCTGGTAGATCCAGATCCAGATCATGGTGACGACGGAGACGGGCACGACGAACGGCGCGAAGAACGCCATGCGCAGGAACCAGCCGAGCTTGCGGGCCCGGTTCACCAGGAGCGCGAAGACGATCGCGAGGACGACCAGCGGCGGCGTCGAGTACAGGGTGAACTCGGCGGTGTTGCCGAGCGCGGCCCAGGCGCGCTCGTCGCCGAAGGCCTCGGCCCAGTTCTCGAGGCCGACCCAGCTCGCGGGGCGGCCGGTCAGGCTCTTGTCGGTGAAGGAGTAGTACAGGCCGAGGAAGGTCGGCCAGACCAGGAAGAGGGCGTAGAAGGCGGCGAAGGGGAGCACGAACCAGAGTCCGGCCCACTGCTGCTTCTTCGCCCCGTTGGGGGTCGGGGGCCGCGTCATCGCGGCCGGCGCTGCGGGCGCCTCGGTGTTCACAGTCATCGGGAGTCCTAATGCAACGTTTCAGTCGACCGGGTTGGGAAGGGCCAGAAGCGCCTCGATCCGCGTCTTGATCTCCGCGAGGGCGTCCTCGGGAGTCATCTGCAGACCGTAGACCTGGTTGAAGATCGCGCCGGTCTCGTCGAAGAGGCGGGCCGCGGACCCGGAGAACCACGCGTCGGGGTCGAACTGGACGTTCTCGACGACGCCGGAGTACTCGGCGTTGGGCTGGAGGGCCTGGTAGTCGGCGCCTTCGGTGACGGGCAGGTAGGCGGGGGTGTGGCCGCCGCCCTCGCCCCAGCGGAAGCTGTGCTGGAGCATCCAGGCCGCGTACTCGATCGTGGCGTCGCGGACGGCGGGGTCCCAGCTGTTGTGGTGGGGCAGGACGAACGAGTGGCAGTCGCCCTGGGTGCGGCGGTTGCCGAAGAAGTCGGGCATCTCGGTCATGGAGAACCACTCGGGGTTGTCGCCGCCGAAGAGCTTGAAGCGGTTGAGCTCCCAGTTGCCGACCTGCACGAACGCGGAGGCGGCGTTCTCGAAGTTGGCCGCGCACTGCCCGCCGTCGGCGAACTGCGGGCACAGTCCCTCCTCCGACATCTTGTACATGACCTCGATGGCCGCGAGCGCCTTGTCGTCGTCCATCTCGTAGTCGCCGTCGGTGAAGGTCATCTCGCCGTCGGCCTGGCGGTACCAGGCCCAGAACTGCCGCCAGCCGCCGAGCGTGTCGAGGGAGGTGCCGTACTGGCCGGTGATGGCCTTGGCCTCGCGGAGGATGTCGAGGTAGGCCTCGACGCCGCTGGTCTCGATGAGCCTGCCGTCGGCGTCGAGCACGCCGATCTGCGCGCACAGGTCCTTGTTGTAGTAGTTGACCAGGGCGTGCGTGTCGAGGGGGACCGCGTAGAGCTCGTCGTCGACGAAGCACTTCTCCCAGATCTTCTCGGGGAAGTCGGCCGGGTCGAGGCCGTGGGCCTGGAGCTCGTCGAGGGTGATGGGGTCGAGGAGCGTGGCGGGCGAGACGCTCTTGAGCCGCGAGAGGTGGATCGTGGCGATGTCCGAGGCGTTGCCGCCGGAGGCGCCCATGACCAGGCGGGTGTAGAACGGGGTGCCCCAGCCGAAGGTGGTGGCCTGCAGTTCGATGTCGGGGTGATCGGCCGAGAAGTCGTCGTGCATCTCGGTCATGACCGCGCCGTCGGCGCCGGCGAGGAGGTTCCACTGCTTGACGCGGGTCTTGCCGCTCAGGCCTCCGGCGACCGAGCCGCATCCGGCCAGTCCGAGACCGGCGGCCGCCGCGGTGCCGGTGAGGAGTGCCCTTCTGGAAACGGCTCCGAGAGGAGCGCCAGGGGGCGAGGGATGATTCGGCATCAATGCATCACTCCAATGTGATTCTTTGTCGGGGAGGCCGGTCGGGGGGTGGGCCGTGGAGCCATTGTTATCGTTCTCATCTGCACGGTCAAGGGCGGACATGCGAAGAAAACAATATTGCAATCTGCGTAAAGTTCCTTGGCGCCGAAACGTTATCGGTAAAGTTCCCCGGGAAACGGAAAGGGGAGGCCATGAGGCCTCCCCTTTCCCTTGCGTGCTCGCTACTGCGGCTGCGGGACCGCCACGTCGACCAGCGCCTGCTGCTCGACCTCGTGGACCTTCGGCGAGCCGGTGGACGGCGCGGCGGCGGCCGGGCGGGAGATGCGGCGCAGGTGGACCCCGCCGAGCTGCTCGAGCAGGTTGAGCGCGATGTGCGACCAGGCGCCCTGGTTCGCCGGCTCCTCCTGGACCCACGCGGTGTCGGTCGCGTTCGGGAACGCCTCGAGGGCGGCCCGCAGCTCTTCGGCCGGGAGCGGGTAGAGCTGCTCGACGCGCAGGATCGCGGTGTCGGTGACGCCGCGGTTCTCACGGGCCGCGGCCAGGTCGTAGTAGACCTTGCCGGAGCACAGGAGGACGCGCTTGACGTTCTCGGCCTTGATCTGGCCGCTCGCGACGGCCGTGTCGCGCAGGACCGGCTGGAAGCGGCCGGTGGTGAACTCCTCGAGCGGGCTGACGGCGGCCTTGTGGCGCAGGAGCGACTTCGGCGTGAAGACCACGAGGGGCTTCTTGACCGGGTCGAGGGACTGGCGGCGCAGCAGGTGGAAGTAGTTCGCCGGGCTCGTGGAGTTGACGACGCGCATGTTCTCGTCGGCGCAGAGCTGCAGGAACCGCTCGATGCGGCCCGAGGTGTGGTCGGGGCCCGCGCCCTCGTGGCCGTGGGGGAGCAGCAGGGTCACGCCGGAGTGCTGGCCCCACTTGGCCTCGCCGGAGGAGATGAACTCGTCCGTGATGGTCTGGGCGCCGTCGACGAAGTCGCCGAACTGGGCCTCCCAGAGGACCAGCATCTCGGGGTTCTCGACGGAGTAGCCGTACTCGAAGCCGAGGGCGGCGAACTCGGAGAGCAGCGAGTCGTAGACGAAGAACTTCGCGGCCTGCTCGCCGAGGTGCGCCAGCGGCGTGTACTCGGCGCCGGTGGCCTGGTCGACGACGACGGCGTGGCGCTGCACGAAGGTGCCGCGGCGCGAGTCCTGGCC
Organism: Glycomyces lechevalierae; assembly: GCF_027622945.1. Classification (GTDB taxonomy): domain Bacteria; phylum Actinomycetota; class Actinomycetes; order Mycobacteriales; family Micromonosporaceae; genus Glycomyces; species Glycomyces rutgersensis. Next base: position 169,959 of record NZ_JAPZVQ010000006.1, read on the forward strand.
GGCGAGGCGGATCGGCTTGCCCTGCATGAGGAGCGAGCCGAACGCGAGGGTCTCGGCGTAGGCCCAGTCGATGGCGCCCGAAGTGGACATCTCGCTGCGCTTCTCGAGGACCTTGCGCACCGCCTTGTGGGGGCCGAAGCCCTCGGGCAGGGTGGTGTGGGCCTTGCCGATCATCGCGATCGTCTCGGCGTCGACCGAGGTGTCGATGTCCGCGACCGGCTCGGGCTGGTGGCGCCACGGGAGCGGGCCGGTCTGCCCGGCCAGGGCCTCCTTGGTCTCGCGGAAGACCCGTTCGAGCTGGGCCTGGTAGTCCGCGAGGGCCTCCTCGGCGTCCTCCATCGTGATGTCGCCGCGGCCGATGAGCGCGCGGGTGTAGAGCTTGCGCACGGACTGCTTGCCGTCGATGACCTGGTACATCTGCGGGTTGGTCATCTTCGGGTCGTCGCCCTCGTTGTGGCCGCGGCGGCGGTAGCAGACCATGTCGATGACGACGTCCTTGTTGAACTGCTGCCGGTACGCGAAGGCGAGCTTCGCGACCTCGCACACGGCCTCGGGGTCGTCCCCGTTGACGTGGAAGATCGGCGCCTGGATCATCCGGGCGACGTCGGTGCAGTACAGCGACGAGCGCGAGTGCGCCGGCGCGGTGGTGAAGCCGACCTGGTTGTTGACGACCACGTGCACGGTGCCGCCGGTGCGGTAGCCGCGCAGCTGCGAGAGGTTCAGGGTCTCGGCGACGACGCCCTGGCCCGCGAAGGCCGCGTCGCCGTGGATCGCCACGGGCATGACGGTGAAGCCGTCCTCGCCCAGGTTGAGCCGGTCCTGCTTGGCGCGCACGATGCCCTCGAGCACCGGGTTCACGGCCTCCAGGTGCGACGGGTTCGCGGCGACGGACACGACGGTCTCGTTCTTCCCGTCCGGTGAGGTGAACTTGCCGGTCAGGCCCAGGTGGTACTTGACGTCGCCGGAGCCGCCGATGCTCTTGGGGTCGATGTGCCCCTCGAACTCGGTGAAGATCTTGGAGAGCTTCTTGCCGACGATGTTGGCGAGCACGTTGAGGCGGCCGCGGTGCGGCATGCCGATGACGACCTCGTCGATGTCCGCGCCGGCGGCCTCGTTGAGGACGCGGTCGAGCAGCGGGATGAGCGATTCGCCGCCTTCGAGGCTGAACCGCTTCTGGCCCACGAACTTCGTCTGCAGGAAGGTCTCGAAGGCCTCGGCGGCGTTGAGCCGCCCGAGGATGTGCTTCTGCTCCTCGACCTTCGGCTTCTCGAACGGGACCTCGATGCGGCGCTGGATCCACGCGCGCTCCTCGGGGTCCTGGATGTGCATGTACTCCACGCCGACGCGGCGGCAGTAGGAGTCGCGGAGCACGCCGAGGATGTCGCGCAGCTTCATGCGCTGCTGGCCCGCGAAGCCGCCCACCGGGAAGGTCCGGTCGAGGTCCCACAGGGTGAGGCCGTGCGACAGGATGTCGAGGTCGGGGTGGCGGCGGATCTCGTAGTGCAGCGGGTTCGTGTCCGCCATGAGGTGGCCGCGCACCCGGTACGCGTGGATGAGCTCGATGACGCGGGCGTTCTTGTCGATCTGGCCCTCGTGGGTCTTCGACACGTCGCGGACCCAGCGGACCGGCTCGTAGGGGATGAGCAGCGAGCGGAAGACCTCGTCGAAGAAGCCGTCGCCGAGCAGCAGCTGGTGCAGCGTCGCCAGGAACTGGCCGGACTCGGCGCCCTGGATGATGCGGTGGTCGTAGGTCGAGGTCACGGTCATGATCCGGGAGACGCCCAGGTCGGACAGGGTCTCGTCGGAGGCCCCGGCGAACTCGGCGGGCACCTCCATGGCGCCGACGCCGACGATGAGGCCCTGGCCCTTCATGAGGCGCGGCACGGAGTGGACGGTGCCGATCCCGCCGGGGTTCGTCAGCGTCAGGGTCGCCCCGGCGTGGTCCTCCATGGTGAGCTTGCCGTTGCGGGCCTTGCGGACCAGGTCCTCGTAGGCCTGCCAGAACTCGCGGAAGTCCATGGACTCGGTGTTCTTGATCGACGGCACGACGAGCGTGCGCGAGCCGTCGGGCCTGGCGAGGTCGATCGCGAGGCCGAGGTTGATGTGCTCCGGGGTGACGAGCTGCGGCTTGCCGTCTACGACCTTGTACGAGGCGTTCATGCCCGGGTGGGCCTTGACGGCCTGCACCAGCGCGTAGCCGATCAGGTGGGTGAAGGAGACCTTCCCGCCCTGGCCGCGCTTGAGGTGGTTGTTGATGACGATCCGGTTGTCGAACAGGAGCTTCGCGGGGACCGCGCGCACCGAGGTGGCGGTGGGGATCTCCAGGGACGCGTCCATGTTCTGGGCCACCTTGGCCGCGACGCCTTTGAGCGGCTTGGTGGTGCCGGGTTCGTTCACGACGGAGTCTGCCTTCTTCGCGGGTTCGGGGGTCGACGCAGCGGCGGGAGCCGGCTCGGGTGCCGGCACGACGGCCGGCTCCGGCTTCGCCTCGGCGACGGGAGCGGCCTGCACAACCGGCTCCGGCGCAGCGGCGGGCGCGGGTGCGGCCGGCTCGGCCTTGCGCTCGCCCTCGTCGGCGAAGGTCGCGCCCGTCGGATCGCCGCCGAAGAACTCGCGCCATCCGGCGCTGACACTGTCGGGGTTTTCGCGGTAACGCTCATACATCTCGTTGACCAGCCATTCATTGGCACCGAAATCGGTCAACGGATTGCCCGGAGTCGCACTCGACACGACTGAATCGCCTCTTCTTTGACGCTGCGTGGACGGGGACGGCAGTCCCCGGACTCAAGGGTAACCGGGGGGAGGAAAAAGTGTAGTACCGGTAACGCCGTTGCGGGGCCGGTCACTAGGGTCGTTGCGAATGTGCTGCGCAGCAGGCGGATACGCGTGCAAGTCTCGTTCGCCACACCGGCGTTTCGCACGAAGGCGGACGCCCGGTTGTGCGCGGAAAACCGGGTTTCCGGCCCGTCCCGGAACGCACGCGCGCCCCGGCGGGGCCGGGGCGCGGACGGTGAGAAAGCGTGATTCGCGAGCGGGCCTAGCCGGCCGCGCTGCGCTCCTTGCCCGAGAACGTCTCGGTCGGCTCCTCGAGCAACTCCTCGGCGCCGACGACGGTGAACAAGCGGGTGATGAAGCGGTTGGGGTTGACGACGGCCAGCGCGACGCCCATCTCGCGGGCGATCCGGTAGGCGACCACGATGGTGCCGATACCGGTGGAGTCGAGGACCGTCACCTTCGCGACGTCGACCCGGATGGCGGTGGCGCCGCCCGCCTCGAGAGCGTTGGTGATCGTCTCGCGGATCTGCGGCGCGGTCGCGTAGTCGACTTCGCCCGCCAGCTCGACGGTGACGACCCCGGCGTCGGTCGTGGCGGTCTCGATTGACAGCGTCATGAACTCACCTGATTCGGTAGGGTCCCGAGCGCATTACGTGCTCGGCTGCGACACAAAGTCTATCCGACCCGTACGACGGAAAACAGTTCGCGCGCGCCAGTTTCCCGCATAGCCCCACACTCCTCAGATAAAGGTCACTCGATCGTGTTCCGAGCGGGTGCGCAGCGTCACCGCCGGAGGCCGTGCCCGGCCGCGGACCGCTTGGCACGTCCTGGCCGCGGGCGTATGCTTCACAACCACCCGTGACCTGCGGACCGCTGACCCGCCGAAACCTGTGAGAGGCCCATGCCGCTTTCGACCAGCCAGCCGAACGCCGAGACCGAGGCCACCCTGCTCGTCGTCGAGGACGAGGAGAACATCTGCGAACTCCTGGCCACGTCGCTGCGGTACGCGGGATTCGCCGTCCACGCCGTCGGCACCGGTGACGAAGCCCTCCGCTCCATCGCCCGGCACCGCCCCGACCTGGTCGTCCTCGACGTCAACCTCCCCGACTTCGACGGATTCGAGGTCGTGCGCCGCATGCGCTCGGGCTCCGACCACACCCCCGTGCTCTTCCTCACCGCCCGCGACGACACCGCCGACACCGTCACCGGCCTCTCCGTGGGCGGCGACGACTACATCACCAAGCCCTTCGCGCTCGAAGAGGTCGTCGCCCGCATCCGCGCCGTCCTGCGCCGCTCCTCCGGCGAGCTGCCCCGCCCCTCCCGCCTGCAGTACGCCGACCTCGAACTCGACGAGGAGACCCACGAGGTGTGGCGCTCGGGCAAGGCCGTGCAGCTCTCGCCCACCGAGTTCAAGCTCCTGCGGTACTTCATGATCAACGCCGGGCGGGTGCTCTCCAAGGCCCAGATCCTCGACCACGTGTGGCGCTACGACTTCCGCGGCGACGACGGCATCGTCGAGTCCTACGTGTCCTATCTGCGCCGCAAGATCGACACGGGCGAGCCCAAACTCATCCAGACCCTCCGCGGCATCGGCTACGTCCTCCGGGAGCAGCCTCGTTGAGCGCCGTACTCGAAGGGGTCCGCGACAAGTGGGACCGGACGCCGCTGCGGGTCCGCCTCACGGCGGCCGTGCTCGTTCTGGTGGCGGGCTCCCTCAGCCTGATCAGCGTCTCCACGATCCTCGCGCTGCACTCCTACTTCCTCGGCACCGTCGACGACGAGCTGCAGACGCAGCTGACCGGCTGGAAGCCGGACACGTTCGGCCCCATGGGCGCCGAGGACGACGACGAGTCGCCCGGCCTGCGGCCCGAGCAGTACCTCCTCAGCGTCGTGTACCCGGACGGCACCCGCGAGGACCGCACGAGCTACCACGCCGACCTGCCGGCGTTCGACTACGAGCAGGTCGCGGCCTCCAACGGCGAGGCGTTCACCGCGCTCAGCGCGGACGGGGTGACGCGCTGGCGGGTCCTGGGCCTGCCCGGCTCCGAAGTGGGCAGCAAGGACCCCGACTACGTGCCCGAGGAGCACGACCTCGACCCTGACGCGTACTACGTGCTCTCCTACAAGCTCTCGCACTTCGACAAGACCGTGGCCGGGCTCGTGTGGGTGGACCTGCTCATCGGCGCGGGCGTGCTCGCGGGGCTGGCGGCGATCGGCGTGGGACTGGTGCGCGCGAGCCTCTCGCCGCTACGGCAGATCGAGAACACGGCGGCGATGATCGCGGCCGGGAACTACTCGCGGCGCGTGCCCGACCACGACCCGAACACCGAGGTCGGCCGGGTCGGGCGCGCCATCAACTCGATGCTGACCAAAGTAGAGGGTGCGATCCGCGCCCGGGAATGGTCCGAGCAGCGCGCGCACGACTCCGAGGAGCGCATGCGCGAGTTCATCGCGGACGCCTCGCACGAGCTGCGGACGCCGCTGACGAGCGTGCGCGGGTACGCGGAGCTGGTGCGCACCAACCCGCAGATGCCGGAGGCCGAACGGCAGCAGTACGTCGGCCAGATCGAGGAGGCCGCCAAGCGGATGGGCCTGCTCGTGGGCGACCTGCTGCACCTGGCCCGGCTCGGGCAGGAGCGGCCGGTCGAGACCGAGCCGGTCGACCTGGCCGTGCTCGGCCACGAGGCGGTCGCGGCGCACGCGGTGACGGCCGAGGACCACGAGTTCCGCTTCACCTGCGTCCCCGGGTCGTCCACTGTGGTCGCCGCGGACCGGGCCCGGATGCGGCAGGTCCTCGACAACCTCCTCTCGAACGCCGTGCGCCACACCCCGGCGGGCACGCACATCGACGTCGAGGTCGCCGCCGAGGACGCGTCCGTGCGGCTCACCGTCGCCGACGACGGCCCCGGCATGACCCCCGAGATCGCCGAACGCGTCTTCGAGCGGTTCTTCCGCTCCGCCTCCAACCCCGGTGTCTCCCACCCCGGCTCGGGGCTGGGCCTCGCGATCGTGGCCGCGATCGTCAAGGCCCACGGCGGGACCGTCCAGGTCGCCTCCGAGCCCGGCGAGGGCACGGCGTTCACCGTCGTCCTCACCGCCGAGCCGCCTGTGGACGAGCCCGCGACCGACGCCCCCGCCGACTAGGGAAGCTTGGAAAGCTTTAAAGACCGTCGATGCCTCACCCGCCCGCCGCGGCGGTCCCGACCCCGCTGACCAGTGCGCCCGCATCTGAAACCGTCGCGAAGCATTAAAGGGTTTTAAGGCGTTTTCGCAGCGGGCCGAGAGCTGGGCGCGGCATGCTGCCTTACATGAGCAGCACTGAGAGCACCAAGGGCCCCGAGGGGACCGAACCGCAGGGCCCCGACGGGCCTCGCACCCCCGACGCCGCACCCGAGCCGGTGGCCGACCCCGTCGCCCCGGCCGCCGAGCAGGCCGCGAGCCTGTCCCCGAGCACCACGCCCGCCGACGACACCGCCGTCCTCGGCACGCCCGGGCCCGAGCACCAGCCGCACCCGGCCGCACCGCACGCGGCGCCGCAGGCCGCACCGGCCTACCCGGGCGCAGCGCCGCAAGCCGCCGCACCGGGCTACCCGGCCGGCTCCGCATCGCAAACCGCTGCGCCGCACACCGGGCAGACCCAGGTGATCCAAGGCGCGCCCGCTCCGGCACCCGCCGGGGCCCCGCACATGTCCGCCCCCGCTTGGCAGCCCGGCGGCCCCGTCCCGCCCATGTACCACCAGCCCGGCGCACCCGTCGGCCCGCCGCCGCGGCCCCGCGGCCGCGGCAAGATCGTCGCCGGGGCGCTCGCCTTGGCGCTCATCGCAGGCGGCGCCGGCGGCATCGCCGGATGGTTCCTCAACGACGGCGACGGCGGCATCACCACCGTCCAGTCCGTCTCGATGGACGCCGGCCAGGGCATGACCTACACCGAGATCGTCAACAAGGTCAGCCCCTCGGTCGTCACCATCGTGACCGACGCGGCCGAAGGCTCCGGCGTCGTCTACTCCAAGGACGGCTACATCGTCACCAACAACCACGTCGTGGACGGCGCGCAGTCCGTCCAGGTCCGCTTCTCGGACGGCACCACCGCCGACGCGTCCATCGTGGCCACCGACGCCACCCAGGACCTCGCCGTCATCCAGGTCTCCGGCGTCGACGACCTCACGCCCATCACCTTCGCCGACTCCAGCGGCGTCCAGGTCGGCGACGTCGCCGTCGCGATCGGCTCGCCGCTCGGACTCGAAGGCACCGTCACCACCGGCATCGTCTCCGCCCTCGACCGGTCCATGACCGTCTCCGGCGAGCCGGGCGGGGGCCAGCAGTCCAGCTCGACCCTGAGCGGCCTGCTCCAGACCGACGCGGCCATCAACTCCGGCAACTCCGGCGGCGCGCTCGTCAACGGCGACGGCGAGCTCATCGGCATCAACACCGCCATCGCCACCACCGACTCGGGCTCGATCGGCCTCGGCTTCTCGATCCCGTCCAACACCGTCAAGGACACCGTCGAGCAGCTCATCAAGAACGGCTCCGTGGAGCGCGGCTACCTCGGCGTCTCCGTCAGCGACACCGACGGCAACGGCGCCATGGTCCTCAGCGTCGAACCCGACTCCCCGGCCGCCGAGGCCGGGCTCAAGGAAGGCGACGTGATCACCGCGATCGACGGGACCCCCGTCACCACCGCGTCCGAAGTGGTCGCCGCCGTCCAGGGCACCTCCTCGGGCACGGAGATCGCCATCACCTACACCCGCGACCAGCAGGAAGCCGAGACCACGGCGACCCTCGCCGCCTCATAATCGCGAGCACGAACGCGGCCCCGAGCCTCAGGCTCGGGGCCGCGGACGTGCTCAAGGGCCGTTGAGCACGCGTCTCAAATGCCATGGCGCCATGTCGCGATCACGGCGCCAGGCGATCGGGGATCACTGCGCGGCGGTCGTCGCGCTCGTCTCGAGCGCGGCCTGGACCGGACGCAGCTCCGGCGGGGCCACACCCGTGTCGATCCACTCCGCCAAGCGCTCGCGGTCGACGATGAGCACGCCGAGCTGCGCGGCCACGGCCTCATTGCGCGCGGCGTGGTGCATCCAGTGCAGGTTCGCGTTGGTGATGAGCACGCCCGCGTCGCAGTCCCAGCGGGCCTTGATCTCCCCGCCGAGGATCTGCACGTGGCGGTTGCCGTTGCGCCGCCGCATCGTCTTGTCGTCCTTCTTGGCGCGCACGATGATGCGCTGGCCGTTGTTGAAGGTGACCACGAAGTTGCAGCCGAGGTCGTTCTTGCGGTGGCCGAACTTCTTGACGCGCTTGGCGTCCAGACCGACCAGGAGCTGGCCGGCCATGGCGTCGAAGGCCGGGATGTTCATCTTGTCGACGCTGCGCATGAGGGCGTGCCGCTCGGCGGAGACCGCGCGGTCGCGGTGCTCGTGCCCGCGGCTGCGGAACAGGATCCAGCCCGCGAGTGCGGTGCCGCCCAACAGGATCGCTATGGACGCGAACCAGGCCCAGTGGTCCGCTATGAATCCGAGAACGAAGTAACCGAGGATGAGAACGGCGATTCCCGCTCCGACTCTGAGAATCACGGACAAGGCGGCCTCCACTGGGTTGAGAGGGCTCGACAGGTTCACGGCCCGCGGCGTCGCCGCGAGACGTCTAGCGTCTAGCTTTATGTCACCTGTGATGTCGCAGTGCAAATGTCACGGCTCGCAAGCGTCGCCTGCAGTGCCAATGCATGGCTCGCAAGCGTCGCCATGACGTGTCAGCTCATGGCTAGCAAGCTTCGCCATGACTATGAGTATCCGTTACCGTTCGCTCACGCGTAAGGTCACTGTCCGGTACCCGACAGCTTGGCCCGGCATCCTGCATGTGCGGCCCGTCCCGACACGGTCACCGAGCCGGTGCCCCGCCCTCGTTGGTGGGGGATACTGGCCGGATGTCGACATCTTCAACGGGCGTTTTGGTGCTTCTCGGTGCGCCCCTGGGAAATCCAGAGGACGCCTCGTCTCGGCTCCGGACCGAGCTGGCCCGCGCCGACGTCATCGCCGCAGAGGATACCCGGCGGCTGCGGCGGCTCCTCAGCGAACTGGATGTCGTTCCCACCGCGCAGATCACGTCGTATTTCGAGGCGAACGAGGCGGGGAAAACGTCAACCCTTCTCGAACAATTGTACGATGGAAAACGGGTCGCCGTCATCACCGACGGCGGCATGCCCTCGGTCTCCGACCCGGGTTTCCGCCTGGTGAAGGCCGCGATCGACGGCGGGGTGGCGGTGACCTGCGCGCCGGGCGCGAGCGCGGTGACGACGGCGCTGGCGCTCTCGGGGATGCCCTGCGACCGGTTCTGCTTCGAGGGGTTCGCGCCGCGCAAGGACGGCGAGCGGCGGCGCCTCTTCGGCGAACTCGCCGAGGAGAAGCGCACCATGGTCTTCTTCGAATCGCCGCGGCGCGTCGAGGACACCTTGCGCGCCATGGCCTCCGTCTTCGGCGGCGACCGGCCCGCGGCGCTCTGCCGCGAGCTCACCAAGACCCACGAGGAGATCCGCCGCGGCGGCCTCGCCGAACTCGCCGAGGGCGCGGCGGCCGACCCGCCGCGCGGCGAGATCACCCTGGTCGTCTCGGGCTGGACCGGCCCGGACGCGAGCGACGCCACCCCGGAGGCGATGGCCGCAGCGGTGGCCGCGCTCGAAGCGGCCGGCACCGACCGGAAACTCGCCATGAAAGAAGTCGCGGTCCGCTACGGCGTCAGCCGGCGGGACGTCTACGACGCGGTCCTGAAGGCGGACTGAGCGGCATCAAGCAGAAGCCATAAAGCCAAACAAGAGCTTCCGCCAGTAGGCGATCGGATGCGTGTGCGCGTTCGACCCCGGGAACGAGTGTCGGTGGGACCCCCTACTCTCCGGACTGACTGGTGATCAAGTGTGACCACCACTTCCGACTGAAGGGGCGCCCCAGCATGACCAGTATCTTCACCGTGTCCGTAGATTCGGTCGAAGGCTCGACACTCCGTGGGAGGGTGCACGTCATCAACCCCGACGTCCCATTTGTGCCACAGGAGACCGTCTTCCCCCTGTCTCTCCTGGTGGACGCCTGGTGGCACCTGGATAACGGGTTTCTGCACAACGAAGACGATGAGGAGGGCGGCGGAGAGCGATACCCCTTCACCGACGAGCAGGGCAAGGCCATCGCAGCAGGCATGCGGCTGAAGGACGAGTTCTGGAAGCTCTACGAATTCATCCTCGGTAAGGAGATAAGGGTTACCAAGGATGGGTACCTGCTCGCGGACGACGGCAAGACCATCCTCGAGCCCAGGCGCAAAGCGGAGGACGTGTACAAGCTGAGCGGGGGCAGCCGCCCCGGCTATTCCGTGTTTACTTCCGGCAACGCCGAGGAGTTCTCACAATGCGCCGCCGACATCGTGACCTCCTACGACATCAGCCCCTACCGGAACGCCCCGCACCTGAGCGAGGCCGCAGTGCTGGAGGATCCGGAGGAGCTGGACGTATGGGATGGGCTGGAGCTGGAGGAGGACTACTCCTTCGCTGAGATCCCTTACGCAGAGATTGTGGTGACCGTCAGCGACGCGGGCTACCTGGAACACATGGTCGCCGGCATGCGCTGGGACACGACCATGACAGGGCATGTGTGCTGAGAACTCGTAACATGATGGTTCCCACGCATTCGATGACCTACTGGCGGACGCTCTAAGCGGATATATGCCCCTAAGGGACCCCTGGCGCAAAAGTACCCGCATAGTCCGACGATCCGGCCTCGTGAGCGGGGCTCACAGCTCGTCGAACTTGAAGGTCTTCCACGAGACGAACGCGACCACCGCCGCGAAGGCGGCGAGGAAGCCGATCTGCGGCAGGACCGCCGACGGCGGCTCGCCGTAGACCACGACCGACTGCAGCGCCTCGTTCAGGTACCGCATCGGCGACGCGTACGAGATCCACTGCACCCACTGCGGCGACAGCGCCAGCGGGTAGAACGCGCCCGACACGAACGCCATCGGCATCGTCACCAGGTTGCTCAGCCCCGCCGCGGCCGGGCTCGTCTGCGCGATGCCGCCGATGACCACGCCGATCGCCAGGAACGCGAGCGTCCCCAGCAGCACCAGCGGCGCCGCGAACCACGTCCACGCCGAGAGCCGCAGCCCGAACCCCAAGGCCGCCACCGTCAGGAACACCGCGGTCTGCCCGAGCGCCACCACGAGGTTCACCGAGACCTTCGCACCCAGGAACGTGCGCACCGAAGCGGGCGTCAGGCGAAGCCGCCGCAGCAGCTTGTCGCGCTTCCAGTCCACGATCGTGCCGGCCGCGCCGAACACGCCCGAGATCGCCACGCCCCACGCCAGGATGCCCGGCGCGAGGTACTGGATCGGCTGCAGCGCACCGCCGTCGGCCTCCTCGACCTCGGTCGCCAGCACCGGCTCGCCCGGGGCCGCAGCCGAGAGGACCTCGACGTTCACGTCGTCGACCAGCGCCGAGAGCCGCCCCTCGGCGATCGCGCCCGACGTCGAGCTCGTCCCCGACGGGTAGATGCGCACCGTGGAGCCGTCCTGCACCACTGCGGCGTCCGCGTCGCCCTCGCGCAGCATCGCCAGCGCCGCGTCCAGGTCGGCCGCCTCGGTGACGGTGAACTCGCCTTCGTCCGCGCCCTCGAGCACCGCGACGTCGCCGACCGCGACGATCCGCGAGGCCGCGGTGTCGCCGGAGCCGAACACGCTCGCCAGCAGCACCATGAACATGAGCGGCAGCAGGATGGTGAAGAAGATCTGGCTGCGGTCGCGGATCCATCCGCGACCCAGCGCCTTGAACAGGCTCAGGTATGCGCGGCCCCCCGCACGCTCGGCGCGCTCGGTACGCGCTTCGGCCGTATCCAGGCTCATGCCCGCCACTCCCGTCCGGTCACGTGCAAGAACACGTCCTCGAGGTTCGCCGTGCGCACCGCCAGGCCGTCCAGGGCCCCGTCCGACGCCAGCTCGGTGAGCAGTTTCCGCGGGTCGCGGGTCTCGAAGACGACCGCGGCCTCGTCGGCGGTCCACGGCTCTCCGGCCGCGAGCGCCTGGACGCGCTCGCCGCTGAGCTGCCCGGCGGCCACGGTCACCTTGGTGGGCGCGTCGAGGCTCCGCACGAACCCGGCCGGCGAGTCGACGGCGCGGATCTTCCCGGCGTCCATGATCGCGACCCGGTCGCAGAGCGCCTCGGCCTCCTCCATGTAGTGCGTCGTCAGCACCACCGTGCGGCCCTCGGCGTTGATCGAGCGCATGAGGTCCCACAGGTTCCGCCGGGCCTGCGGGTCGAGCGCGGCGGTCGGCTCGTCGAGGAACACCAGCTCGGGGTCGCCCACGAGCGCGCACGCGATGGAGAGCCGCTGCTGCTGGCCGCCGGAGAGCTTCTCGCAGCGCACGTTCGCGTGCTCGGTGAGGCCCACGAGCTCCAGCATCTCGGCCGCGCGGGCCTTCGACGCCCCGTAGAGCTGCGCGAACGTCTCGATCTGCTCGCGGGCGGTCAGGAACTCGAAGAACGCGGACGCCTGGAGCTGCACGCCGAGGCGGCCGGTCAGCTCGGGGGAGTGCGGCCACGGCGAGAGGCCGAGGAGGCGCACCGTCCCGGAGTCGGGTTTGCGCAGGCCCTCGACGATCTCGAGGGTCGTGGTCTTCCCGGCCCCGTTCGGGCCGAGGATGCCGAAGAACTCGCCGCGCTCGACGCGGAAGCTCACGCCGTCGACCGCGCGGACCTCACCGGTCCCGCGGCCGCGGTAGGTCTTGCGGAGGTCGGCGACCTCGATGGCGGCGTCCATAGCCGTTAACGCTATGCCATGGGCCTCTGTGACTGGGTTCTCGCCTCACGGGTGTACGCGGACCGGGCTCGTACACCCGGGGTTGCAAGCAGGCCGGCAAGCGCTCCTTTCACACCCTCCGTAACAAGACCGTGAGCCGAACTTCATCGCACCGGCACAGGTGCCGCACAACCAGGCAACGACGCTCCGTGAATGTAGTGCCCATGACATCGACTCTGACGCAATCGACGGCTGAAAAGCCCACCGCTGCCCGCAAGGGCTGGATCGCCGACTGGCGCCCGGACGACGAGGCCTTCTGGAAGGCGACCGGCAAGTCGGTCGCCAGGCGCAACCTCATCTGGTCGGTCGTCGCCGAGCACCTGGGCTTCTCCGTATGGGTGATGTTCAGCATCATCACCCCCTACCTGGCCGCGGCAGGGTACGACTTCACCGTCAGCCAACTGTTCTGGCTCACCGCGGTGCCGAACCTCGTCGGCTCGTTCCTGCGCATCCCGTACACGGCCGCCGTGGCGATCTTCGGCGGACGCAACTGGACCATCATCACGGCGATGCTCCTGGTCATCCCGACCACGCTCCTGGCCTACTGCGTCATGACGCCCGGCACGCCGTACTGGCTGTTCATCGTCGCCGGCGTCACCGCCGGATTCGGCGGCGGCAACTTCGCCTCCTCGATGGCGAACATCTCCTACTTCTACCCGGAGCGCGCCCGCGGCACGGCCCTCGGCATCAACGCCGCGGGCGGCAACATCGGCGTCCCGGCCGTGCAGTTCATCGGCCCGTTCCTCATCGTCGCCGGCGTCGCCGGGACCTCCCAGGGCGTCAACGACGCGGGCAAGAGCATCTTCCTGCACAACGTGCCCATCCTCTGGATGCTCCTGGCCGTCTTCGCCGCGTTCATGGCCTGGCGCTTCATGGACAACCTCTCGGTGGCGCGCACTCCGATCAAGGAGCAGCTGCCCGCGCTGACACGCAGCCACACCTGGATCATGAGCCTCCTCTACATCGGGACGTTCGGTTCCTTCATCGGCTACTCCTTCGCGTTCCCCCTGGTCATCAAGCTTTCCTTCCCGGAGTTCAACGCTCTGTGGATCGCCGCCCTCGGCCCGCTCGTAGGCTCCGTCTTCCGCCCCTTCGGCGGCTGGCTCGCCGACAAGCGCGGCGGCGCCCCCATCACCAGCATCGCGTTGATCCTCATGGGCATCGGAGCGCTCGGCGCGATCTGGGGCATCAACAGCCACTCGTTCCCGCTGTTCTTCACCTCCTTCATGGTGCTGTTCCTGATGAGCGGCATCGCCAACGGCTCCACCTACCGGTCGATCCCGGCGATCTTCCAAGCCGAGGCCAACGCCGCGGCCGGGGGCCAGGCCAGCGAGGTCGAGATCGTCAAGGCCAAGAAGCTCACCGCCGCGGCCCTCGGGTGGATCGGCGCCATCGGCGCCTTCGGCGGGTTCCTCGTCAACCAGGGCTTCCGCATCGCCAACGAGGAGACCGGCTCGGTCGTCCCCGCCATGTGGGTCTTCGTGGGCGGCTACGCGGTCTTCCTGGTCATCAACTGGTGGTGCTACCAGCGCACGGTCTTCCTGGAGAAGGCCCCCAGCCTCGCCCACGCCAAAGTCTGACCCGCAACCTCGAACACGGCAGAGTCGCCGTCGAGCCCCACGGCCCGCAATCGTCTCCTACGGACGATTGCGGGCCACTTAGCATTCCGGAAACATTGCTCACGTGACGCCGAAACGACGCGCGGTCACACTCGCCGCATGACCGTTCGCGCCGCCCTCCCCGTCGTCCGCACCGCCGACACCCACTGCCCGTACTGCGCCCTGCAGTGCGGCATGCGGCTGGAAGAGGACACCGAAGGCAAGGTCACCGCCTCCCCGCGCGGTGGCGGCATGTGCAAGAAGGGCTGGACCTCGCCCGAGCTCCTCGACCACCCCGAGCGGCTGATGACCCCGCTGCTGCGCGGCGAGCCCGTCTCGTGGGAGACCGCCCTCGACCACGTCGCCGAGCGGATCCGCGCGGTCCAGGCCGAGCACGGGAAGGACGCCGTGGGCGTCTTCGGCGGCGGCGGCCTCACCAACGAGAAGGTCTACCAGCTCGGCAAGTGGACCCGCCTCGCCTTGGGCAGCAAGCACATCGACTACAACGGCCGGTTCTGCATGTCCTCGGCCGCCGGGGCCCTCAACCGCTCCTTCGGGATCGACCGCGGCCTGCCGTTCCCCAAGGAGGACCTGAAGGACGCGGACGTGATCGTCCTCGTCGGCGCCAACCCCGCCGAGACCATGCCGCCGCTCATGCGGTTCCTCACCGGCGCCGAACTCATCGTCATCGACCCCCGCCGCACCGCCACCGCCGAACAGGCCCAACTGCACCTCCAGCCCGCCCCCGGCACGGACCTGGCGCTGGCGAACGGCCTGCTGCACATCGCGATCGAGCAGGGCTACCTCGACCACGACTACATCAAGGCGCACACGAACGGCTTCGACGAGGTCCGCCAGACCGTCGCCGGCTACTGGCCCGCGTTCGTCGAGCGCATCACCGGCGTCTCCGTCCCCGACCTCTACGCCGCGGCTCGTCTGATGGCGGGTAGGAAAACCGCGATCCTCACCGCGCGCGGCTCCGAGCAGCACGCGAAGGGCGTCGACACGGTCACCGCCTGGATCAACCTCGCCCTCGCGCTCGGCCTGCCCGGCAAGCCCAGCTCCGGGTACGGCTGCATCACCGGCCAGGGCAACGGCCAGGGCGGGCGCGAGCACGGCCAGAAGGCCGACCAGCTCCCCGGCTACCGCATGATCACCGACCCGGCCGCCCGCGAGCACGTCGCCGCGGTGTGGGGCGTCGACCCCGAGATCCTGCCCGGCGCCGGCGTCTCCGCCGTCGAGCTGCTGCGCAAATGCGGCGACGAGGTGAAGATGCTGTTCGTGCTCGGCTCCAACCCGGTCGTCTCGGCCCCGCGCGCCGCGCGCGTCGCCGACCGCCTCAAGGACCTCGACTGCCTCGTCTCGTTCGACTTCGTCATGTCCGAGACCGCGCGCCTCGCCGAAGTCGTGCTGCCCGTGACGCAGTGGGCCGAGGAGGACGGCACCATGACCAACCTCGAAGGCCGCATCATCCGCCGCCGGTCCCTGCGCGGCGCCCCCGACGGCGTCCACTCAGACCTGTGGATCATGAAGGAGCTCGCCGCACGCCTCGACGCCCCCGGCGCCTACTCCACCGATCCCGAGGCGATCTTCGAGGAGCTCGGCCGCGCCTCCGCCGGCGGCAAGGCCGACTACTCCGGCGTCTCCTATGAGCGCCTTGAGGAGCAGACCTTCCAGTGGCCCGTCCCCGGCCCCGACCACGAGGGCACCCCGCGCATGTTCGCCGACTTCAAGTTCCCCACCCCGGACGGGCGCGCCAAGTTCATCGCCGTCGACCACCGCCACCCGGCCGAGCGCCGCGACCGCTCCTACCCGCTGTACCTCACCACCGGCCGCGTCCTCACCCAGTACCAGTCGGGCGCGCAGACCCGCCTCATCGCCTCCCTCGACGGCCCGGACGCGGAGCAGTTCCTGCAGATCCACCCGGACACCGCCGTGCGCCACGGCATCGGCGAAGGCGACTGGGTCCGCGTCACCTCCCGGCGCGGCTCCTACACCGCCCCCGCGCGCCTGACCGTCGACATCCGGCCGGACACGGTCTTCAGCCCGTTCCACTTCCCGGGCGCCGCGAACGCGAACGCCGCGGTCTCGGACGTGCTCGACCCGATCAGCCGCATGCCCGAGTTCAAGGTCTGCGCCGTCAAGATCGCCCCCGCCGCGAGGCCCTGAGCGCGCTTCGGCCCCAACGGCAACGAACTGGTGCATATCCGGTTACGGTGCTAGCTTTTCGAGGTGCCGACACTCTCCTCCCGGCTGCGGTCGCTCCTCCCCGATCCCGGACCCGCGCGAGCGCTCACGATCGCGTCGTTCCCCTCCTCGATCGGCCGGGGCCTGTTCATCACCGCCTCCGTCGTGTTCTTCACGAAGTCCGTGGGCCTGTCCCCGTTGCAGGTCGGCACCGGCCTGACGATCGCCGCGTGCATCGGCCTCCTCGCGGGCGTCCCCATGGGGCACCTGGCCGACCGGATCGGCCCGCGCACCATGACGATCGTCTTCGGCCTCGTCGTGGCCGGCGTCATCAACCTGTACTTCCTCGTCTCGACCTGGCCGCTCTTCGTGGCCGTCGCGAGCCTCGTCTCCGTGGGCCAGTCGGCGTTCCAGGCTTCGCGCGGCGCGCTCATCGCCGGCAGCGTCCCGTCCGAGCAGCGCGTCCGCACGCGCGCCTATCTGCGCGTGGTCACCAACGTCGGCTGGATGGTCGGCTCCCCGCTCGCGGGACTCGCCCTCTTCTTCGACACCCGCGCGGCCTACGCCTCCGTGATCGCGGCGACCGGCGCGGTCACCGCGCTCGGCGCGCTGCTCTACCTCCGCGTGCCGCCAGTGGTGCCCCAGCACGCCTCGAAGCGCGAATCGATCAGCGCGGCCCTGCGCGACCGCCCGTACGTCGCCCTCACCGTGCTGAACGCGGTCCTGACCATCCACTTCGGCATCACCAACGTCGCCATCCCGCTGTGGGTGCTCGAACGCACCGAGGCCCCGGCCTGGGTCGTCTCCGCCCTGTTCGTCGTCAACACCATCATGATCGTCACCCTCCAGGTACGCACCAGCCGCGGCAGCGCCACCGTCCCCGGAGCCGCACGCGCCCAACGAGTCGGCGGCCTCCTCCTCGCCGGCGCCTGCATGCTCTACGCCCTCAGCGCCGGCTGGCCCGCCTGGGCGGCCGCCGCGATCCTCGTCGCCGGCGCCGCCGTCCACGCCTTCGGCGAGCTCTACATGGCCGCCGGCGGCTGGGGCCTCTCCTACGAACTCGCCCCCGACCACGCCCAAGGCCAGTACCAAGGCCTGTACAACACCGGCTTCCAAGTGGCCGACATCGTCGCCCCCGCCGTCCTCTCCGTGGCCGTCATCGGACTCGGCTGGCCCGGCTGGGTCCTCATGGCCGCCTGCTTCGCCACCGCCGGACTCCTGGTCCCCGCGGCGGCCCGCTGGGCCGTCCGCACCAGGCCCGTCACCAGCGAACCCGTTCCCACACCCTGACTTTCGTCCGAAACACCGCCCGCGTATCTCGGTCCAAAGACGGAGACGGTTCGGACAGAAGACCCATGCGGCCGAGGCCTCCGCGTTTCTACCGTGGAATGGCGGCCCGGTCCCGCACAGCGACCGGGCCGACCACTCCCATTCGAGACCAGGAGCTTGACTTGCAGCGAACACTCAAACGCGCCCTGCTCGGCACGACCGCCGCGGCACTCGCCGCCGCCGGCGGCGTCTTCGCGATGACGACCGCGAACGCCGCGACCGAGGACCCGCAGCCCGCGCAGGAGGCGCTGGCCATCCCCGTGCCCGGCGGCGAGTTCGCCACCGGCACCACCCAACTCCACCTTGTCGACGAGGGCCGCCCCGATGTATGGGTGCCCGAACGGGACCGGGAGCTCATGGTCACCATGTGGTACCCGACCGACGAGACCGAAGGCGCGACCGCGCCGTACATGACCGCCGAGGAGGGCGAGCTGTTCGGCAAGCAGCTCAACCTGCCCGGCGAACTGCTCTCCACCGTCGAGACGAACTCGATCACCGACGCCGAGCCCCTGGCCGACGACGGCAGCCTGCCGCTCGTCGTCCTCTCGCCCGGCTTCTCGTTCCCGCGCGCCACGCTCACCGGCGCGGCCGAAGAGCTTGCGAGCCAGGGCTATGCGGTGGCCGCGGTCGGCCACACCTACGAAGCGCCGATCAGCTTCCCGGACGGCCGCACCACCGAGTGCCTGACCTGCCTCCAAGACGACCTCGACGACGAGACCCTGGTGCCGAACCGGGCCGCCGACCTCTCCTTCGTCCTCGACGAACTCACCGGAGACGACCCGGCCTGGGAGGACGCGGGCGTTCTGGACGATGATCGAATCCTGGTGGGCGGCCACTCCATCGGCGGCGCGAGCAGCCACCGCGCGATGCAGACCGACGACCGCTTCGACGCCGGCTTCAACCTCGACGGGACCTTCTTCGCCCTCGACCCGCACAAGCTCGACCGGCCCTTCCTCATGGTCGGCGGCGGCGACGACCACGGTTCCCCCGGCCAGGACGACACCTGGGACAAGGCCTGGAAGAAGCTCGACGGCTGGAAGCGCTGGATCTCCGTCACCGGCACCACCCACAGCTCCATGACCGACTTCGGCCCTCTGGGCGAGCAGGCCGGACTGAACCAGGACGACCTGGACGGCAACCGCAGCAACGAGATCGCCCGAACCCTCATCACGGCCTTCGCCGACACCCACCTCCGAGGCGAGGACGTGGCTCCGGCCCTCGACGGCCCGAACGAGGACTGGCCCGAGCTGGTCTTCCACAACCCGTAAGCACCAAGTGAAAAGGCCCGGCCGCGCGCAAGCGCGGCCGGGCCCGTAAGACTGGAGAGGAGCGAACGTGAGGTCAGGAGCCGTCGCGGAGGTCCGGCAGGGTCTCCTGCTTGAAGGCGATGTCGCTGAACCGGACCGTGCAGCCCTCGCCTTCGGGGGCCTGGACGCCGAAGCCGGCCTTGACCGGGCCTTCGACCCCGAAACCGAAGCAGCGCACGAACTCCCAGCGCTCGCCGTCGTTCGAGGAGTGGAAGGCGAAGCCCTCGCCGATGCGGCTGACGCGCATCCAGACCGAGTCGCCGTCCACGACCCAGGCGTTGGCGTCGTCGGAGACGTCGCGGGTGACGACCGAGACGACCATCGCCTGCCCGTCGGGCGAGTACTCGAAGCACAGCTTCGACCAGTGGCTTTCATCGGCGAAGAGGAAGAGGGTGCCGGCGTCGTACTTGCCGTTGAAGCCGACGGTGATCCGGGCGCTGAACTGCCAGTCGCCCTCCGGTGCCGGGCCGAGGAGGCGGGCCCCGTTGGCCGGGGCGTGGTTCACCGGGTCGGGGGCGTGGACGTACCAGTCGGTGCGGGCCGCGGCGGTCGCTTCGAGGCCGGTGTCGGTGACCTGCCAGCTCGGCGGTTCGACGGCGTCTTCCCAAGCGAGGGGGAAGGGAAGGGCGGGAATGTTCACGATCATGCGGTCAGCCTAGCGGCCGACGCGAGAGACGCAGCCGGCTTTATTCAATGGTTGAGAGAAGGGAGGGAACGCGCTTGGTGCTGACCGCGAGCCTTTCCTCGGCGGCGGCGGAAGGGGGAAGACCGAGCAGCCGCAGACCCGAGCGCCAGTGAGTGGGCGGTGAGGGAGCGAGTAGCCGCGAACCCGCCCGCCGGTAGACGGGCGTTGCGCGAGAGAGGAGCAGCGGGCCGTCAGCGAGGGCGGTTCGCCGCGGAAGGCCGGAGGCGTTGGGGGAGTAGGAACTCCTGGGTCTCGTGGGTGTGGACCCGTTCGACGATCTCGATCGGGCCCAGGGCCGCAAGGGACCGCACCACTTCGTCGACCAGTTGCGGCGGCGCGGAAGCCCCGGCCGTCACGGCCACGTTCGCGGCACCGGCCAACCAGGCCGGGTCGATCGCGGCGGCGTCCTCGATCAGATGTGCCGAGACGCCCGCGTTCCTGGCCAGCTCCACCAGGCGGTTCGAGTTGGAGGAGTTCGCGGAGCCGACCACGAGGACGAGGTCCGCTTCGTCCACGACCGCGGCGACCGCCGCTTGGCGGTTGCTCGTGGCGTAGCAGATGTCCTCGGCCCCTTGGCCTTTGATGTCCGGGAAGCGCCGCTTCAAGGCTTCGGCGATGGTCTCGACCTCGGTCACCGCGAGGGTCGTCTGGCTCAGGTAGGTGAGCCGCGCCGGGTCGGGGACGTCCAGTGCCGCGACCTCGTCGGTGCTCTCGACCAGCAGGGTCCGGTCCGGGGCGACGCCGATGGTGCCGACGACCTCCTCGTGGCCTTCGTGTCCGATGAGGATCACCGTGTCGCCGCCTTCGGCCGCCCGCTTGGCCTCGGCGTGCACCTTCGCGACGAGCGGGCAGGTCGCGTCGACCGCGTCGAGCCCGCGCGCGGCCGCCTCCCGCTCCACCGCCGGCGCCACGCCGTGGGCGCTGAAGACGACGAGCGCGTCGTCGGGGACCTCGTCGAGCTCGCCGACGAAGACCGCGCCCCGCGACTCCAGGTCCGCGACCACATGCGCGTTGTGCACGATCTGATTGCGCACGTAGACAGGCGGGCCGTGCTCCTCGAGCAGGCGCTCGACGATCTCGATCGCCCGCTCCACCCCGGCGCAGAACGACCGCGGCGCGGGGAGCAGCACACGGCGGGTCGCGGTCGCCTGTGGCTCCTGCATCATGAATCAGCCTTCCGGCAGCGTCGTTCGCGGGAGATCGGTCGGTGCATCCGATGCGGCTCAGGAGCGTCGAACGCGCCCGCCCGGCAATGCTTGCGGGCCGTCGGTCGGCCCTCTCGGCGGAGCTCGCGGGCCATCAGTTGGCTCGGTGGACCGTACTCGCGGCCAGGTCCGTCAGCTCTTCCACGGCCTCGGCCCGGAGACCTTCCACGCCAAGGCTGTCCGTCGCCGCCTCGGTGAGCATCTCGGCGGCCCGCCGGCTCGCCTGCCGTCCGCCGCAGGCCTCCACGAGATCGGCCGCGCGGCGCAGCTCCGCTTCCGTGAGCTGGCCGGTGGCGTTGTAGATCGCGGCGAGCTCGGGCGCGTCCGGGTGCCCTGAACCGAGCGCGGCGGTCACCGGGAGCGACTTCTTGCGGTTGCGCAGGTCCGAGTAGACGGCCTTGCCGGTGACGGCCGGGTCCCCCCAGATGCCCAGCAGGTCGTCCACGTGCTGGAACGCCAGCCCGAGCCGGAACCCGAAGTCCCGCAACGCGTCCACCTGCTGCGCCGTGCCGCCCCCGAAGAGCGCCCCGAGCGCGGTCGCGCAGCCCATGAGCGACGCGGTCTTCGCCTCGGACATCGCCACGCACTCGGCGAGCTCGACCTGCTCGCGCGTCTCGAACCGCGTGTCCGCTAGCTGCCCCTCGATGAGCGCCCGCACGGTCTGCGCGAGGAGGCTCGTGCCCGCCGGGACCCGGTCGCAGCCGGACTCGGCGATGACCTCGAACGCCAGCGCGTGCAGGGCGTCCCCGACGAGGATCGCGTCGTTCACGCCGTAGACCTTCCACGCGGTCGGGCGGTGCCGGCGCAGGCTGTCGCGGTCGATGATGTCGTCGTGGATGAGGGAGAAGTTGTGGACCATCTCGACGGCCACGGCCGCCGGGACGGCCTGCCGCCAGGCGTCCTCGCCGCCGACCGCCTTGGCGGCCAGCAGGGTCAGGAGCGGCCGGAGGGCCTTGCCGGAGTTGGCCTGGACGGGTGAGCCGGAGGCGTCGGTCCAGCCGAAGTGGTAGGCCGCGATGTGCGCGGCGGGTGCGGGGAGCCGGGCGGCGGCGGCGCGGAGTCCCGCGTCGACGGCCTCGCGGGCGGCGGTGTGGTCGGTCAGGACGGTCATGCGGGGCCTCCCTGGGCGCGGGGTCTGCGGGGTTCGGTTCGCTGCGGGTCGGGGCCCGGGCGGCCGCCTGAGTGCGAAGGCGGCCGCCCGGGGTTTCTCAGCGTCCGATCTCGACGTGCTCGAGGATGCCGAGCGCGTCGGGGACCAGGACCGCGACGGAGTAGTAGGCGCTCACGAGGTAGGACATGACGGCCTTCTCGTCGATGCCCATGAACCGCACGGAGAGCCCGGGCTCGTACTCGTCGGGCAGGCCGGTCTGGTGGAGGCCGACGACGCCCTGGTTGTCCTCGCCGAGGCGCATCGCCAGGATCGACGTCGTACCGGCGGAGGTGATCGGGATCTTGTTGCACGGCAGGACGGGTACGCCCCGCCACGCGACGGCCTCGCCGCCCTGGAAGGAAGTGAGCGGCGGGTAGAGGCCGCGCTTGTTGAGCTCGCGTCCGATCGCGGCGATCGCCTTGGGGTGCGCCAGGATCACGCGGGTGTCGCGGCGCCGGGAGATGAGCTCGTCGAGATCGTCCGGCGTGGGCGGGCCCGAGCGGGTCGGGATGCGCTGGTTGAGCGCGGCGTTGTGCAGGAGCCCGAACTCCTTGTTGTTGATCATCTGGTCCTCCTGCTGTTCGCGGAGGGCCTGGACCGTGAGGCGGAGCTGCTGCTCCATCTGGTTCATCGGCTGGTTGTACAGGTCGGCGACGCGGGTGTGCACGCGCAGCACCGTCTGCGCCACCGACAGTTCGTACTCGCGCGGCTTGAGCTCGTAGTCCACGAACGTCGTCGGCAGGTCCGGTTCGCCGACGTGGCCCACGGCGATGTCGATCGCGGACTCGCCGTGCTTGTTCGTCTTCGCCGAACGCCCGGCGCGGTACTGCGACAGGTGCGCCTCGAGCTCCGGGATGCGCTCGATGAGTTCGGCGACGGCCCCGGTCGGGAGCGTGAGCACCGTGACGGGGGTGGCGGCGATGACGTCGTTGCCCCAGACGGGCCCGGACTCGGTGAGGACTTCGTCGCCGAAGTGGTCGCCGTCGACCATGACGCCCAAGGAGAAGCGGTCGCCGAACTTGCCCTCGCCGAACCGCTCGACGCGGCCGTGCGCGATGAGGTACAGCCCGTCGATCGGGGCGCCCTGCTGCGCCAGGTGCTCCCCGGCTCGGACCTCGCGCTGCTCGAAGCGGTCGGCGAGCGCGGTCAGCACGTCCTCGTTTTTGATGCCGCGCAGGTGCGCGATCTCGCCGAGCTCGGTCGGGATGACGCGGACGGCGTCGCCCTCGGTGCTGAACTCGACGCGGCCGTCGCCGATCGTGTGGGTCAGGCGCCGGTTGACGCGGTAGGCGCCGCCCTGGGTCTGGACCCATGGCAGGACCTTGAGGAGCCACCGGGAGGTGATCTCCTGCATCTGCGGGGCGGATTTGGTGGTGGTGGCGAGGTTGCGGGCGGCGGCGGTGCTGAGGCTGGTCTGGGGTTGCTGTCCGTTAGCGGACTGCTGGGGGATGGCAGGGGTGCTGTCGACGACAGAGTCGGTCATACTCACACTTCCTCACGTTGAGGCGGTTAAGGCTCGAAGAGCATCTTATTGACATTCAAGGCACGAATGCCAATAATTCACTCAAAAGAGTTGTTCTTGATCATAGTTCGCATCGATCGCGTCGAATCGCTCGATCGCGATCTCGTACGCCACGGGGTCGGTCGCGCCGCTCCGGCTGAACGGGTACTCGAGCTGGTACGTGGCGAACAGCATCAGCGCGACCATCCCGGAGACGAGTCCCACCAGCACGAACTGGTACTTCCTGGTGGGCGTCCCGAGGGTCAGCATCACTGCGAAGACGAGGATCGCCCCCGGCACCAGCACCGTCCACATCGCCGCGCTCAGGCCGCTCTGGGCCGCGAACAGCCGCTCGGTCCGGTACTCCGAGACCGCCAGGACGCCGTCCTCGGTGGCGTCGAGCCGCGACTGGACCACGTCGTCATCGGTCCGGGCGCCGGCGACCGGCGCCCGCATCTCGTCGAGCAGCATCAGCCCCTCGGCGGTGACCGGCTCCTGGTCGCGCATCGCGGGCCACTCGGCGTCGATGACCTCGTTCGTGTAAGCCCGCACCGAGTCCCGCACCTGGTCGCGCTGCTCGGGGGCGAGCGCCGCCGCCGACCAGTACACGTCGACCAGCTCGTTCGCCTCCCGGTAGGTGACCTGCCCGGCCTCGTTCTTGTTCTCCCATGCGGTGATGAGCACGAACGCCAGCACGATCGCGTACAGGACCGTCAACAGCTCGAAGATCGTCGTGCCCAGCTCGTTGTTGTGGGCGCGGTCGGTCGGCGGCGCGAACTTCTGCAGCAGCGCGACGACCACGCATGCCAACGCGACTATCGAAAGAGTGAACAGCAGTCCTTGCAACCAGATGGGCATTGATCTCACCAGACTTCATGAAGCAGAATATGAGGTATGAATCGTGATGAACAACGCAAAACCCTGCGGAGGGATACGTGCGCCGCCTAGTGGCCTTGGTCATCGCGGCGGCGGCGCTGATCCTCTTCTCGGGCCTGGCGCTGGCCTCCGAGCCGCCGCCGGAGGCCGGTCCGGAGCGACTTTCGGTGCACGCGGCCCTGGGGGTCGAGATCTGCATCGAGCTCCCCGTGATCGACCTGCCGGACCTGCCGCCCCTGCTGCACTGCCCGGACCCCGAGCCGTCCGAGCCCCCGCCTTCGAGTCCCCCGCCTTCCCCGACGCCCCCCGAGCCCACGGACGCCACGTCGTCGCCCGAACCGTCGGCGGAGCCTGAGCCCACCGACCCCGCGCCGACGAACCCGGCGTCTCCCGCGCCCGCGCCCTCCGCCGCACCGTCCCCGACCGGGGAGCCGCCGGCCGAGGAGGCACCGAGCGAAGCACCGACGAGCGAGGCACTGTCGAGCGAGGCACTGCCGAGTGAGGAACTGTCGAGCGAGGCGCCGTCGAGCGCGGACGAGCCGCCTCCGGCCCCCGGCCCGCTGCCAGAGGCCTTCGAAGTCGAAGAGGCGGCCGCTGCCGCCGAAGCGGCCGACGACGACTCGGCGACGCTTAAGAAGCGGTTGATGGTCGTCATGTTCGCGTTCGCGCTCGCGATCGGCGGCGGAGCGGCGATCTCGGGCCGCGCGGGCAGGTAGTCCCGCCACGACGGCGGCCGCAGTCCAGCGGTCGCCGTCGCTGGCAGCGTGAACGCCTTCGGCTCCTCTGTGGTGGCGCCCGCTTCGAGGAACCGGCCGACGCCGTGGGGTGCGGTCGATCCGGGACCGAAGTCGTGCTGCCGGCGGAGGGTCGACGCGGCGTACCGGTCGGTCCCGTCCAGGTGCCACTTGTGGATCGCGGCGATCCAGTTCTTCAAATCCTCTACATAGGATTCGACGGCGGTCTTGGCGTCGGCGTCGAGCCCGTACTCTTCCGCGACGCCCGGCAGGTCGTTCGCCTCGACCGTCTCGAACTGCTCGATGCGCGCATTTGCGAGCGCCGCCGCGATCCGCACCGCTTCGGCCCGCTCGACGCCCAGGTACTCCTCGATCACGACCACGCCGTTGACGAGCTGGCCTTCGTACTCGATCTCCTTGTGGTACGAGACCACGTCGTTGAGCAGGCACACCGCGTCCATCGCCGCGGCCTCCATCCACTTGAGCGGCCGCGCGTTCCAGACCTCGTCCGGGACCGTCCGGCCCGCGCGCAGGCGCGCGAGCGACATCGTCAGGTCCGACCCGAACGCATCGCGGCGCATCTCGACGTAGTCGACCGGGTCGGGGACGCGGTTCTGCCCTTCGGTGTGCAGCTCCCACAGCCAGCCTTCGAGCATGCGCTCCACGGCGGTGCGGAACTCGGCGCGGGCCCGCTCGTCGAAGTTCGCGGCGGTCCGCCGCCACAGGTCGACCAGGCCCAGCTCCAGCGGGTTCACCGGCGGCGGCGCGGCGCCGAGTTCCAGCGGCATGCACTCGAGCAGCCTGCGGTGCTGCACGATCGCGGCGCTCAGATCCCTGCCCCGGCCGAACGCCGCGGGGTAGTAGTCGTCGCCGTACGTGCCCCACGCGAGCCAGTCGCTCGACGTGTCCAGCTCCGCTTTCGTGCCGACCGGGTCGATCCCGGCCGAGCACAGGGCGAAGTCGAAGCCGATGAACTGGCGGCGGTTCCACAGTCCCGAGCCCGGCAGCGCCGGGTCGGGCGCGAGGAAGCCCATGCGTTCGGCCCACTCGACCGCGTGCTCCCGGCTCGCGTCCAGATTCGGGTTCAGCCTGAGCTCGAACGGCTGGTGGAACACCGGCAGCGCGGTCGGCCCGACCTGCCGGAACGGCGTCCGGAGGTGCTGCTTCAGGCCCGACGCCGCGATGCGCGCCGCGCTCGTTCCGATCCCGTTGGGGCCGCCAAGGACCCGGTCCGCGGCGTCGTTCATGTACCGGCTCGACCGCATGTGCCATTCGTGCCCGCCGGCCTGCCAGTCCTGGAGGCCCTTGGCGTACAAGGCGATCGCGGTCTGCTCGACCGGGCCGAGCCCCTTGTCGGCGCACAGCACCGGCAGTTCGGTGAGCACCGTGTTCTCGAACTGGTGCAGCCGCGAGGTGAGCACGTCGTTGACGAGCTCGGCGCAGCGCTGCGTGTCGTAGCCCAGGAACCGCTCGAAGACGAGCACCGCGTTCGCGTTCTCGCCTTCATCCGTGACCTCCCGCTCGTACGAGAACAGGTCGTTGCGCAGGTGCACCGCGTCGCTGAACGTGTCGCGCAGGACCTTGAGGGGCCGCTCGTGGGCGACCTTGTCGGGCACTTCGGCGCCGACGGCGTACTCGACGATCCCCGCCGACCACGGCGCCCCGCCGACCTTGCGGCGCATCTCGATGTACTCGATCGGGTTCGCGACGCGGTCGGTGGTGATGTTCGTGAGCTCCCACAGGGACTCGAACAGCAGGTTGATCGTGCTCTGGAGGAACCGCTGCCGCCACCCCATCGACATCGCCGGGGCCGTGCGCTGCCACAGGTCCCTGAGCCCCAGTTCGACCGGGTTCTCCGGCTCCGGCATCGCCCCCAGGTCCAGGGGCATGAACAGCGGGATGCGGTCGAGGTACGCCTTGGCGCCCTTCATGTCCCGCGTGCGCTTGAACGCGTCGAGGAAGTGGTCGTCGAAGAAGAACACCCACACGTACCAGTCGGTGACCAGGTCGAGCGCGGGCGCGTCGCAGTCGGGGTGCGTGTACGCGCACAGCAGCCCGTAGTCGTGCCGATCCAACTCGGCCTCATCCCAGATGACCCCGCCCCCCTCGGCCGGGGCGTCGAGCATCCCCATCTCCTTCGCCCACACCCGCGCGTGCACGCGAGCGCCCTCGACATGCGGATTCAACCGCGCGGGGTACGGAAGATAGAAGACGGGCAACACGAACGGGTGATTTTCTGCCATATCACTCCTTGGGGTTGAAACCGGCGGTTTGCACCGCGACTCACTGTAAGCCTTTGGCTGCGAACCCGCTACCCCCAGACGGGTGGTGTTGGCGAACGGCCAGTGAATCCCGCGACCGCCGCTCGGGACGCGCGTACGGCAGATCGAATCGTTCGCTTCCGCCGATCGGCGGGACGGCGGGCCGCTACCTCGTGTGCGGCGGCGTTCACAAGCTGTCCAGTCGTAGGGGGCGAAGCGTGCGGACTACTTAGCACACGCGAAACATTGCCCGCTCGATCGCGTAACAGGTGCGGGTGAATCTAGACGCCAGTCGGGGACTGACAGCGTCGTCGCCCAGACAGCGCGCGGCGGGCGGGCTTGCGGGAACAACGCGAGTTTGTGAGCCCACCGCCGCCTACGCAGTCAGTCCAGTACCGGGAGGTCCAGCGCGTGAAGGTCGCGATCGTCGGTTACGGCATGGCCGGGGCCCGCATCGCCCGCGAGCTCGGGCGGCGCGGGGTCGACGTCACCGTCTTCGGTGACGAGCCCCAGGCCGCTTACAACCGCATCCTGCTCTCCAGCATGATCGCGGGCAAGCAGACCGAGGACGAGATCGCCCTGCCGGTCCCGCCCGAGCACGTCGAGCTCCGCCTCGGCGAAGCGGTGGAGACCGTGGACCTCGAGAAGAAGGTCGTCAACGGCGTCTCCTTCGACAAGCTGGTCCTCGCCACGGGCGCCGGCGCCTTCGTGCCCCCCATCCCCGGGCTGCTGCCGCTGCCCACCGGCGCTTATGTCCTCAGGACGATCGAGGACGCCCGCGCGATCCTCGACGAGGCCGCGAACCGCGCCAGCGCGATCGTGCTCGGCGGCGGGCTGCTCGGCCTGGAGGCCGCGCGCGGCCTCGCCAAGCGCGGCATGGACGTCACCGTGGTCCACGCGGCCGGGCATCTCATGGACCGGCAGCTCGACCCCCTGGGCGCCAAGGTCCTCGCGGACTCGTACGCCGAGGTCGGCGTCAACTCGATCGTGGACGCGCAGACCACCCGGGTCATCCACGGCGACGACGGCCTGACCCTCGTGCTCGCGGACGGTCGCACCATCACCGGCCAGCTCATGGTCGTCTCGTGCGGCATCCGCCCCAACATCGAACTGGCCCAGGCGATCGGCGTCGAGTGCGGGCGCGCGGTGAAGATCGACGACCAGTGCCGCACCTCCCACCCGGACGTGTTCGCGGTCGGCGACTGCGCCGAGCACCGCGGCATCCCCTACGGGCTCGTGGGCCCGGCCTGGGAGCAGTCCGACGTCGTGGTCGACCTGCTCTCCGGCGTGAACCCGGACGCGGCCTACGAGGGCTCGCGCCTGGTCACCCGCTTGAAGGCCTCGGGGATCGAGCTCGCCGCGATGGGCGAGGTCGAGGGCGACGAGGTCGTCTCGTTCGCGGACCCGACGCGGGGCACTTACGCCCGCTTGGTGATCGACGAGGAAGGCCGGCTCGCGGGCGCGGTCATGCTCGGCGACAACCCGATGGTGGGCCAGGTGGTCCAGTTGTTCGACACCGGCGACCCGGTGCCGCACGACCGCCGCACCCTCCTGATGGGCCGCCCCGGCGAATCCGTGTCGGTGGCCCCCAATACTCCGGCGTCCATGCCCGAAGAGGTCGTGGTCTGCCGCTGCAACAACGTCACGAAAGGGGCCCTCGGAAAAGCGTTCCTCAACGGCGCGCGCACCCCCGAGGCCCTGTCGGAGGCTACGCAGGCCTCGACCGGCTGCGGCACCTGTGCCGAGGACGTCGCGGGCCTGTGCAAGTGGCTGAACAGCACCGTCGCTGGAATCGGTCAGGCTGCCGAGCAATTGAATGAGGTGTCAGCATGAGCAAGTTGGTAGTCATCGGCGACGGCATGGTCGGCCGCCGGTTCCTGGAGGCGGTCACCCAGCGCGACCCGTCCTGGGAGGTCACGGTCCTCTGCGAGGAGCCGCGTCCCGCGTACGACCGGGTGCGCCTGTCGGCGTTCTTCGACGGGGTCAGCGCCGAGGAGCTGTCGCTCGCGTCGGAGCTGCCGAACGTCGAGGTGAAGCTCGGCGAGCCCGCGGTCTCGATCGCGCGTACCAGCAAGGTCGTGTACTCCGACAAGGGCGAGTACCCCTACGACAAGCTCGTGTTCGCCACCGGCTCTTACGCTTTCGTGCCCCCGATGGAGGGCGCGGACCTGGAGGGCGTGTTCGTCTACCGCACGATCGACGACCTCGAGGCGATCAAGGCCCACTCCGCGGGCAAGCGCCACGGCGTGGTCATCGGTGGCGGTCTGCTCGGCCTGGAGGCCGCGAACGCGTTGAAGCTCCTCGGTCTCGAGACGCAGATCGTCGAGTTCGCCCCTTGGCTCATGGCCCGCCAGCTCGACGAGGCCGGCGGCGGCATCCTCAAGCAGCACATCGAGAAGCTGGGCATCGGCGTCGACTGCGGCACCGGCGGCACCAAGATCGAAGCCGTCGACGGCCGCCTCCGCATGGAGACGAACCGCGAGGACATCGCCTACGACACCGACCTGATCATCTTCGCGGCGGGCGTGCGCCCCCGCGACCAGCTCGCCCGCGAATGCGGCATCGAGGTGGGCGAGCGCGGCGGCATCATCACCGACCTCTCCTGCGCCACTTCGGACCCGGACGTGTACGCGATCGGCGAGGTCGCGGCCATGGAGGGCATGTGCTACGGCCTCGTGGCCCCCGGCTACTCGATGGCCGAGGTCGTCGCGGACCGCCTCGCCGGCGGCGAGGCGACGTTCCCGGGCGCGGACATGTCGACGAAGCTGAAGCTCCTCGGCGTGGACGTGGCCCAGTTCGGCGCGATGGACGGCCCGCTCTCCACCACGTACCTGGACCCGGCGCACGGCACCTACGCCAAGCTGATCCTCTCGGACGACGCGCAGACGCTCCTGGGCGGCATGCTCGTGGGCGACGCGGAGGCCTACCCGCTGCTGCGCGCCTCCGTCGGCGGCAAGGTCCCGGGCAAGCTCGCGGACCTCCTCGGCGGCGGCGAGATCGAAGGCTCGCTCCCGGACGGCGCGCAGGTCTGCTCCTGCAACGCGGTCACCAAGGGCGACATCATGAGCGCCATCCACGAGGACGGCTGCTCCGACGTGCCGGCCCTCAAGGCCTGCACCAAGGCCGGCACCTCCTGCGGCTCGTGCGTCCCGATGCTCAAGCAGCTCTTGAAGGAAGGCGGCGTCGAGGTCTCGAACGCGGTCTGCGAGCACTTCACGCAGTCCCGCGCCGAACTCTTCGACATCGTCAAGGTCACCGGAATCACCACCTTCTCGGAGCTCATCGCCCGCCACGGCACCGGCGCCGGCTGCGACCTCTGCAAGCCCACGGTGGCCTCGATCCTCGCGAGCCTCTCGAACGGCCACATCCTCGAAGGCGAGCAGGCGTCCCTCCAGGACACCAACGACCACTTCCTGGCGAACATGCAGCGCAACGGCACCTACTCGGTCGTCCCGCGCATCCCCGGCGGCGAGATCACCCCGGACAAGCTCATCGTCATCGGCGAGGTCGCCAAGGAGTTCGACCTCTACACGAAGATCACGGGCGGCCAGCGCATCGACATGTTCGGCGCGCGCGTCGAGGACCTGCCGAAGATCTGGCGCAAGCTCGTGGACGCCGGCTTCGAGTCGGGCCACGCCTACGGCAAGGCCCTGCGCACCGTCAAGTCCTGCGTCGGCACCGACTGGTGCCGCTACGGCGTCCAGGACTCGGTGAAGATGGCCATCGACCTCGAACTGCGCTACCGCGGCCTCCGCAGCCCGCACAAGCTCAAGTCCGCCGTCTCCGGCTGCGCGCGCGAATGCGCCGAGGCCCGCGGCAAGGACTTCGGGATCATCGCGACCGAGCACGGCTGGAACCTCTACGTGGGCGGCAACGGCGGCTTCACGCCCCGCCACGCCGACCTGCTCCTGTCCGACGTGGACTCCGAGACGCTGGTGCGGACGATCGACCGGTTCCTGATGTTCTACATCTCGACCGCCGACCGGCTCCAGCGCACCTCGAAGTGGGTCGAAGGCCTCGAAGGCGGCATCGACTACCTCCGCGAGGTCATCGTGGACGACAAGCTCGGCATCTGCGGCGAGCTCGACGCGCTCATGGAGAAGCACGTCGAGAACTACGCGGACGAGTGGAAGGGCGTCATCGACGACCCCGAGAAGCTCGAGCGCTTCGTGTCCTTCGTCAACGCCCCCGAAGCCCCGGACCCGACGATCGAGTTCGAGGAGGTGCGCGGCCAGAAGTTCCCGGCCGGGACCACCGCGCGCTCGCACAGCACGCCCGTCGCACTCGGCACGCCCGTTAGCCTCCGCTCACAAGGGAAGTGATCAGCATGCAATCCATCTGCGCATTCGACCGGATCATCCCCGGCCGCGGTGTGGCCGCCCTCCTCGAGGACGGCACCCAGGTCGCCGTGTTCCGACTCCACGACGACAGCCTCTACGCGGTGTCCAACCTGGACCCGTTCATGGACGCGAACGTCATGAGCCGGGGCCTCGTGGGCGACCGCGGCGGCGAACCGATCGTCACCAGCCCGCTGCTCAAGCAGGCGTTCTCGCTCAAGACCGGCGCCTGCCTCGACGACGAGCTGGTCGCGCTGGAGGTCTTCGCCGTCGAAGTCCTCGACGGCGAGGTCCGCGTCGGCGTCAACTCGGAAGTGAAAGCGAGCGCCTGATGGTCGCAGCCCAAGCCCCTTCCCGTGAAGTCGCGGTCGCAGCTGATTCGGCGCTCGCTCCGCTGACCGGCTACACCGTGGCCGTGACCGCGCAGCGCCGCGCCGACGAGCTGGCGACCCTCCTCGAGCGCCGCGGCGCCCGCACGGTGGTCGCCCCGACGCTGCGCATCGTCCCCCTCCCGGACGACGAGGCGCTGCGAGCGGCCACAGTGGAGCTCATCCGCGAGGCCCCTGACCTCGTGGTGGCGACCACGGGCATCGGCTTCCGCGGCTGGCTCGAAGCGGCCGAGGGCTGGGGCATGGGCGACGACCTGCTCACCGTGATGGGCCGCGCGCGCATCCTGTGCCGCGGCCCCAAGGCCCTCGGCGCGGTGCGCGCGGCCGGGCTCACCGAGGAGTGGACCGCCCCGAGCGAGACCGGCGACGAGGTCGTCGAGTACCTGCGCGAACGCGGCGTCAACGGCCAGAGGGTCGCGATCCAGCTCCACGGCGACCCCGCCGAGGACTTCATCCAGACCGTGCGCGACGGCGGCGGCGCAGCGGTCGCCGTCCCGGTCTACCGCTGGACCCTGCCCACCGACATCACGCCGGTGCAGCGTCTCGTGGACGCCATCTGCGCACGCCGCATCGACGCGGTGACCTTCACCTCCGCGCCGGCCGCGAACGCGCTGCTGCGCATCGCGGGCGACCAGGCCGCCGACATGCTCGAGGCGTTCCGCGCCTCCGCGGAGGACAACGGCGTCCTCCCCGTCTCGGTCGGCCCGATCACGGCCGCGCCGCTCACGCGCCTCGGCGTCGAATCGGTGCAGCCGCAGCGCGCCCGCCTCGGCGCGCTCGTGCGCACCGTCGCCTCGGCCCTGCCGAAGCGCTCGCGCAAGCTCCAGCTCGCGACCGGGCACAGCATCGAACTGCGCGGCCACATGGTCCTCCTCGACGACCAGCCGTTCCAGCTCCCGCCGGCCCCGATGGCCGTGATCCGGGCGCTGGCCTCGGCGAACGGCAAGGTCCTCTCGCGCGCCGAGCTGCTCGGGCACCTGCCGCGCGGCGCGGACGGCCACGCCGTGGAGATGGCGGTGACGCGCCTGCGCGACGCCGTGCACCTCCGGTCCTGTGTGGAGACCGTGATCAAACGCGGCTACCGGTTGAACCTCGAAGTCTGATTTCCGCTGCTCGCGCCGCCCTGGTCCAAGGATCAGGGCGGCGTTCACCGTGGCTCGCAGCCTGCACCGGCCATTGAGGATGGGTGGCGGGACGGTTCCCGACTCCGTACGATGAGGGTCCTGAGACCGTTACGCCCGCTTGCTCGAGAATCGGAGGCCGCCATGGCATACCCGCCGGCGCCGCAGTATCCGCAGTCGCCCCCGCCGGGGCCGAAGACCAGGCCCGCGGTGGTCACCGCCGTGGTGTGGACCCAGATCCTCACCGCCGTGCTGCTCGTGGCCAGCGGCATCGCCATGTTCTCGGTGATGTCCTCGGTGGAGGACACCGTCAAGGACCAGCTGCTCAGCGACCCCGAGCTGGCGAACTCGGGCCTCACCGACGACAACGTCAACTCGCTCATCACCTTCACGTTCGCGCTCATCGCGGGCGTGTACGTGATCATGGCGATCTTCTACGTCGTCCTGGCCCTGCTGGTGAACAAGGGCAACCGGGCCGGGCGCATCCTGAGCTGGATCCTCTCCGGCATCGGCCTGCTGTGCTGCGGCATCGGCGGGCTCGTCGGCCAGGTCGGCTCGATGACCGCGAACGTGAACGGCCAGGAGTACCAGGACGAGGCGACGCAGGCGATCGAAGACGCCACGCCCGCCTGGGTGAACGCGATCGACTGGGCCACGCTCATCGTGCTCATCGTCGGCTCGCTGGTGATCATCATCCTGCTCGCCGTCCCGGCCGCGAACGAGTTCTTCCGCAAGGAGGAGCAGCCGATGGGCCCGTACATGGGCCAGCCGCCGTACGGGCAGCAGCCGGGCCAGCCGCCCTACGGCCAGCAGCCGCCGGGCGACCAGCCGCCCTACGGGCAGCAGCCGCCGCCTCCGCCGCAGCAGTAACGAGAGTTGAAGGGCCCCAACGCATCAGCGTTGGGGCCCTCGCCTTGTCCTCAGCCCTCGTATTTGAGGTTCCCCGGCTCCGGGACGGTGAAATGCCGCTCGCCCTCGTGGTGCGCGACCCGATCGGGATCGCGGTGCCAGGCGGCCAGCACGGCGTTCTCCTTCTCCCGGGTGAGTCCGGCCTTCAACTGCGGCGCTTCGGCGTTCGCGTCCCACCAGCGGTTCACGGTGACGTCCAGGGGCGACGCCCGGAAGCCGGCCGCGGCCGCCGGCCCGCCGGGGCGGCCCTGCATCCCGTCGTATTCGGGCGAAGGCACCCACATGCCGAGCGAGTCCGGCCCGGCCCAAGGGTTGACGCCGTGCTCGGCCAGGAACTCCTGCGGCACCCAGGTCAGGTTCGGGCGCTCGGCGATGACACCTCGCTCGATGAGCACATCGGCGACGCCGTCGAGGAAGGCCCCGAAGGCGAGCGGTTCGCCGATGGCGTCGATCGTCCCGGTGAGGCCCGTGTCGGCGGCATCGAGCAGCCAGGCCGCGTAGTCCTCGACGTCGATCCACTGGACCCGCCGTTCAGGCGTACCGGGGGCGAGTACTTCGCCCCCCTCAGCGAAACGCAGCGGCCAGTACCCGAGGCGGTCGTTTCGGTCCCGCGGACCGACGATGAGGCCGGGCCTGGTGATGAACCCCTTGTCTCCCATGCGGTCGCGCACGAGCTGCTCGCAGGCGACCTTGCTGGCGCCGTAGATCTCCCAGCCGGGGTCGGTCGAGTCGGGCGCGGTCGGCTCGTGGAGCTCGTCGCTCACGACGTCGTTTCGCGCGTAGACGGAGATCGTGGAGACGAGCGACCAGTGGCCGGCGTGATCGGCGAGGGCGTCGAGCACGGGGCCGATGTACCCGGGGACGCGCGCGACGTCGAAGACGGCGTCGAACTCCTCGCCGCGCAACGCGTCGAGGCCTTCACCGGTGGCGCGGTCGAGCTTGACGAACCCGGCGCCCTCCGGCGGTTCGCCGGTGGTGCCGCGGGAGGCGACGGTGACGCGGTGTCCGCGTGCGACGGCGTGCTTCGCGATGGCCTCGGACAGGAACACGGTCCCGCCGAGGACGAGGACGTTCTTCTCAGTGCTCATCACCCGAGCATGGACGCCTGCCGGCCGGCTGGCAAGAGCGGTTCGCCCTGAGCGGATCGGGTACCACTGTGCTTCGGGTACGACCGTGCTTCGGGTACCGCTGTGCTTCGGGTACGACCGTGCGGATGTGCAAGCCGCAGCGGCGCAATACGATGGAAGACCAGGGAGTGGAGGCGCGATGACCGACGACGGCAGCGAATTCGACGAGTCCTTCTTCGCGTCCCTCGAATCCGGGCCCGACGAGCCCGACGACGCGGCACCGGACGACACGCTCGACTTCGACCTCGAAGGCGACGGCGGCGTGGAGGAGTTCCTGTACGAGGCCGAGGGCGACGGCAGCTTCGAGACCGAGGCCGGCGAGGAGCCCGACCTCGACGGCGGCCAGAGCTCCTTCTACGGCTTCGACGGCGACTGAGCACCGTTCTCGTTCGTAGGTGCCCGCGACCGGTCCGCGGCTTTCGTTAGGCTTTCGGCGTGAGCGATCAACCCCGAGCCGCCTATGCCCGCCTGCCCCGCGACGAGGCCGAAGCGGTCGCCATGCAGACCGAGCTGGCCGGATGCGTGGTCGTCGCCGACGACGACACTCCTATAGAGACGATCGCCGGACTCGACATCGCCTACGACAAGGACAGCGACACCGCCGTCGCGACCGCCGTCGTCATGCGCCGCGCCGACCTCGAAGTGCTCGACGAGACGATCGTGCACGGCGCCTCCGACTTCCCGTACGTGCCCGGGCTCCTCGCCTTCCGCGAACTCCCGTTGCTGCTCAAGGCGATCGAAGCGCTCTCGGTGACCCCCGACCTGTACGTGTGCGACGGCTACGGGCTCACCCACCCGCGCCGGTTCGGCCTCGCCTGCCACCTCGGCGTCGTCCTCGACGCGCCCGCGATCGGCGTCGCCAAGAACCCGCCGCATCTGCCCTGGGAGGCCCCCGCGCCCGAACGCGGCGCGTGGACGGCGATCACCGCGAGCGGCGAGACCGTCGGCTGCGCGCTGCGCACCCAGGACGGCGTCAAGCCCGTGTACGTCTCCGTGGGGCACCGCAGCACCCTGCCGACCGCCCGCGACCTCGTGCTCGAACTCGCCCCGAAGTACCGGCTCCCCGAACCGATCCGCGCCGCGGACCAGTTGGGCCGCAAGCAACTCGCCGCCACCGAATGACCACGCGGTAGGGTCCGCCTTACCCCGCGCGGGGACGCTCGCCGGATGGATCGCGCTCCCGTCCGCCGATAGCGTCGACGCCATGGAACAACCCGAAACCGTCAAGAACGCCACCCTGCTGTGGGCCACCGCGATCACGGCCGGGATCGTCGAGACCGTGCTCGCCGTCAGCGAGATCGCCAAGGACTCCGGTCTGGACTCCGGCGTCTGGATGAACATCGGCGTCCGCTCGGCCGTCTACCTCGGCGCCTTCGTCCTCGTGGGCTTCTTCGCGCGCGGCCGCCGCTGGGCCCGCGTCAGCCTCGCCCTGCTGCTCTCCGTCGTCGGCCTCGCAGCGATGGTCGTGCCCTCCGCGATGCAGCTCAGCGACGGCGAATCGCTCATCGCGGCCGTGGGCGGCGACGGCGACTTCGCCATCGCCTTCTTCGTGGTCCGGCTCCTGCACATCGCCGCCGTCCTCCTCGCCACCGGCCTCATGTTCAGCCCCGGCGCGAACGCCTACTTCCGCAAGCCCGAACTCGCCACCGCCTGAAACAGAACTGCCTGAAAACGGGCGCCCCCTGAAACGGCGCTGCCCCGGCCTTCCCGGCCGGGGCAGTCCTCTCTATGCGTCGAAGTTGCCGCGCAGCCATTCGCGTTCGCCCGGCGGCAGCTCGGGCGCCTCCAGGACCACCGGGACGAGGTCCTTGTCGCCCATCGCGGCCCGGAAGAACATCGCGGCCGTCACGCCGTGGTCGGGCCGGTGCACGACCTCCAACTCGGCGCCCGCCTCCACGAACCCCGGCTCGACGACCCGCATGTACGGGCCCGGCCGGGCCTCGCGGGTGAACGTCTTCAGCCAGCCGCGCTCGGCGATCCAGCCCCGGAACGTCCCGCACGGGATCC
The DNA here is from genome assembly GCF_027622945.1 of Glycomyces lechevalierae. Taxonomy (GTDB): domain Bacteria; phylum Actinomycetota; class Actinomycetes; order Mycobacteriales; family Micromonosporaceae; genus Glycomyces; species Glycomyces rutgersensis. The sequence goes on from NZ_JAPZVQ010000006.1 coordinate 207,281, forward strand.
GCGCGCCGGTCACCTGCAGCACCAGCCCGCCCGGGCCGGCCCACCGCTCGCCGATGAGCGCCGCGTTCACGTCGTACCCGGTCGTCGTCAGGTTCTCCCCGAACGCACCCGGCCCGAAGTCCCGGCCCACGAGCCCGTTGAAATGCGCGTAGTCCTCCGAGCCGTAGACGTACACGGCCTGGTTCGTGCCGCCGTGGTGCTGCACGTCCCCGACCTTGTCGCCCGCGAGCCCGACCGAGCCGTCGCCCTTCGGGCCCGGCGAGGTCACGCGCACGGGACCCTCGACCGGCTGCTTGTCGATATAGGTGGCCGCGAGGCCCTTCCACGGGTTGTCCCGAGGCTTCCCCACGTTCACGCTGATGATCTTCACGGGTCGAGAGCCTAACGAGCGCCCGCCCGCGCCTCAACCCCATTTGTCGTGTCGGACCCTCCGGCTACGCTTGCGGCGTGGGGGTGAGCACTCGGAAGCTGTTCCGCGACGACGCGGTCGTTCTGCGCACCTTCAAACTCGGCGAGGCCGACGCGATCGTGTCCCTCCTCGGCCGCCAGCGCGGCCGCTACCGCGCCATGGCCAAGGGCCTGCGCCGCACCTCCTCCAAGTTCGGGGCGCGACTCGCCCCCTTCAGCCACGTCGACCTCCAGCTCATCGAGGGCCGCGCCGAGCTGCACACCGTCACCCAGGCTGTCGGCCTGCACCTCTCCGGCGGCGCGATCGCAGCCGACTGGCCCGCGTACACCGCCGCCTGCGTCATCGCCGAGGCCGCCGAGCGGCTGGTCCCCGAGGACCACCAGCCCGACCTCGACGTCTTCCAGCTCACGCTCGGCGCGTTCCGGGCGCTGGCCGAGACCGACCTGCCGGCCGTGCTCGTCATGGACTCGTACCTGCTGCGCGGCATGAAGTCCGCCGGGTGGGCGCCGTCGCTCGACCAATGCGCGAGCTGCGGTAAGGACGGCGAGCACCGCGCGTTCGCGGTGGCCGCCGGCGGCGCGGTCTGCGGCGACTGCCGCCCGGGCGGCGCGACCGTGCCGAAGCCGGCCTCGCTGGAACTCATGCGCGCGTTGGAGAAAGGCGACTGGGCGAGCGCGAGGGCCGCGGACGCGCGCCAGCGCTCCGAGGCCGCCGGCCTCATCGCGGCGCACTTCCAGTGGCACTCCGAGCGGCCCCTGAAGACCCTGAAGTACGTGCCGCACCAGTCCTGACGGCGCTACATGGTGCGCAGCAGGAACTCGGCGGTGAGGTCGACCAGCGCCGCGCGGGCGGGCACGGTCTCGAAGCAGTGGTCGAGGTCCTCGAAGAGGTGCAGTTCGAGCCGGTCGGCGTAGATCTCGCGGTAATGATCGATCACGTCGTCGGGGAAGAGCTCGTCCTCGGTGCCGGCCGCGAGCAGGACCGGTCCGGTGAATGCGGCGGCCTTGGTCCACGAATCGATGCCGAAGCCGTCCTCCGTGAAGCGCCGGGTCACCGGCTGCCCGAAGAGATCGTCGTAGCCCTTCTCGACGATCTCGGGCCAGTACTCGACCTCGTCGGGTTCGTTCGCCTCGACGGCGAGCGCGGCCGGGGCCCACAGCGCCAGCGTCCGGACCGGGTTCTCAGTTGCGGCCAGGGACGCGGTGAGCCCGCCGAGGCTCATGCCGAGCAGCGACAGGCGATCGGGGTCGAGCGCGCGGTGGGAGGCCAGGGCTTCGAGGACGGCGCCGACCTGCGCGACCTGGTTGGTGACGGTGAGCTCGGCGAAGTCGCCGTCGGATTCGCCGCAGGCCGCGAAGTCGAACCGGTAGGCGGCGACTCCCTGCGCGGCGAGGTCGCGGGCGAGTTTCACGAAGATGTTGCCGAACTCCATCCGGTTGGCGCCGAAGCCGTGGCAGAGGACGACGGCGGGCACGGGGGCATCATGCGGCCGGGGGAGGTGGAGGACGCCGCGAAGGGTGCGGCCGGCGTGCTCGACGTTGAGAGGTTCCACGGGCCGAACGTAACAGAGGGCACATGGATGCGCCACGGGGAGAAGGTGAGCGCTGCGCGGGTTCGTAATCGCCCCCGTTTTCGATAGTGCGCCGAGGGTCCGACAAGACGGCGGGACCAGGCCGGTGGGGCCCGAGCGATGGGGACTCGACCGATGGGCCTGAGCGAGCAGCGCGCCGGAGGCGAGCGGATCGGCGCGCGTTGCGACCGGTTGTCGGCGGGCGTGGTCCTGGCCTCGCGTGGGGGCGGATTAGTATCGAGGCCCCCGTTGACGACTTGGCCGCCTGGAGGTCCTGTGAGCCGCACGTACGAGCCGCCGAAGCCGCACCCGTCGGGCGCGAAGCCGCCCGCGCTGCCGCGTGAGCTCGTCCCCCGGCACGTGGCGCTCGTGATGGACGGCAACGGTCGCTGGGCCAAGGAGCGCGGCCTCAAGCGCACCGAGGGCCACACCATGGGCGAGGCCTCCCTGTTCGACACCATCGAGGGCGCGATCGAGATGGGCATCGGCACCCTTTCGGCGTACGCGTTCTCGACCGAGAACTGGCGCCGCAGCCCCGACGAGGTCCGCTGGCTCATGGGCTTCAACCGCGACGTCATCCACCGCCGCCGCGACGAGCTGCACGCCATGGGCGTGCGCATCCGCTGGGCCGGTCGCCGCCCGAAGCTGTGGAAGAGCGTCATCAGCGAACTCGAAGTGGCCGAGGAGATGTCGAAGAAGAACGACAAGATCACGCTGCAGTTCTGCGTGAACTACGGCGGCCGCGCCGAGATCGCCGACGCCGCCGCCGCGCTGGCCCGCGACGTGAAGGCCGGGCGGCTCAACCCGGAGCGCATCACCGAGAAGACCTTCGCGAAGTACCTGTACAACCCGGACCTGCCGGACGTCGACCTGTTCCTGCGCCCCTCCGGCGAGCAGCGGACCTCGAACTTCCTGCCCTGGCAGTCCGCGTACGCCGAGATGGTCTATCTCGACGTCCTCTGGCCCGACTTCGACCGCCGCCACCTATGGCATGCCTGCGAGGTCTACGCGAGCCGCGACCGCCGCTTCGGCGGAGCCGAGCCCAACCCCATCCAAGTGTGACAGTCGCCGGGGCGAATCCCCGTGCCCGCTATCTGAACGGCGTGAAGCCCCGGCCGCGTTCCTGCTCGGCCTGGAGCTTGTCGACCGTGACCTGCAGCTTGTCGATCCGGTCGAGGATGATCGCGGTGTCCGCCGAGATCTGTTCGTCTATGTCGTCGAGGCGCTGCGCCTCCTCCATCGACGCGAGCACCACGCCGAGCAGCAGGTTGACCAGCACGAACGCACCGAACAGGATGAACACCAGGTAGTACGGCAGCGTCCACATGTTGTGCTCCATGCTGTTGCGCATGACGTTCCCCATGTCGTCGAACGCCACCAGCTGGAACAGGTTCAGCAGGGCCTTCCCCACGGTCCCGAAGTGCGCGGGGTCGCTGGAGCTGAACGCGATCCAGCCGACCATCGCCCACAGGTACATGACCACGCCGGTCAGTGCGAACACGCCCGCGGACTTCGGCAGGGCCTTCCCGGCCGCGACCAGGATGATCCGCAGCGACGGCAGCGACCGGAAGATCCGCACGATCCGCGCCAGGCGCAGCATCCGCAGGATCGTCACGTTCTCGCGCAGGCCGGGCATGAACGACGCGAAGACGATCACGAAGTCGAAGATGTTCCAGCCGTCCCGGAAGAACCGCAGCGGCCGCCGTCCGAACGACAGCAGCCCCGCCAGCACCTCGAACGTGAAGAACCCCAGGCACACGTGGTCGACCCAGTGCAGGAAATCGGCGACCTCGGTCGTATGCGGGAACGTCATCGCCCCCAGCGCGGCCGCGTTCACGAGGATGACCACCATCGACACCATCTGGAACCGCGGACTCGCGAGCAGCGCCCGGCAAGCGGCCGGGATCCGGCTCGGGTCGGTACCTAGGGTGGGAACACGCACCGCACAAGAGTAATAAAGAGAATCACTCTGCTACTGGTGGGTTGTGCAAGGCAGCCGTTCCCTCACCGGAGCCATGCCGCACAATGACTGCGTGAGCGCCGAACTCGCCGATACCCCGCCCCCAGCCGAGACATCGGCCACTCCCGCGCCCCCACGCGAACCCGCGAGCCGCCGCCGCGGGCTCACCTCCATCGAAGCGCTCGCGCTCCTGCTCATCTTCGGACTCACCGCCCGGCCCGGCCTCACCGAGATCTTCGCCGCGCCCGCCGCGCAGGCCTGGTCCGCCCGGTTCGTGGCGGTCTGCGTGCAGGCCTTCCCGTTCCTCGTCCTCGGCGTGGTCCTCTCGGCCGCCATCGCCGCGTTCGTCCCCGCCGGGTTCTTCCACAAGGTCGTCCCCAAGCGCACCGCGCTCGCCGTCCCCGTCGCCGGGGTCGCCGGGGCCGTGCTGCCCGCCTGCGAATGCGCGTCCGTGCCCGTCGCCGGCGCGCTGGTACGCCGCGGCGTCGCCCCCGCCGCCGCGTTCACCTTCATGCTCGCCTCGCCCGCGATCAACCCGATCGTCGTCGTCTCCACCTTCGTGGCCTTCCCCGGCGACCCGCGGATGGTCGTCGCGCGCGTCGCCGCCTCTCTCGCGGCCGCGATCGCGATCGGCTGGCTCTGGGCCAAACTCGGCAAGACCGAATGGCTCAACCTGCCCAAGCACCACCACCACGACGACGGCAAGTGGGCCGCGTTCTGGTCGGCGATCCGCCACGACTTCCTCCACGCCGGCGGCTACCTCGTCATCGGCGCGGCCATCGCCGCGAGCCTCAACACGCTCGTGCCCGAGACCTGGCTCCAGCCGATCGCGGACGACCCCGTGCTGGGGGTGCTCGCGCTGGCGGTCCTCGCGGTGCTCGTCTCGATCTGCTCGGAGTCGGACGCGTTCGTGGCCGCCTCGCTGACCCAGTTCTCGCCCACGGCGAAGCTGGCGTTCATGGTCGTGGGCCCGTTCATCGACGTGAAGCTCGCGGCCATGCAGGCCGGGACGTTCGGCCGCCGGTTCGCCCTGCGCTTCGCGCCGACCGCGTTCTGCGCGGCCGTGCTCGCGGCCGTCCTGATGGGAGTGCTGCTGCTGTGAGACGCGATGCGCAGGCGGTCATCCTGCTCCTGGTCGGCGGCGGGATGCTGCGCCTGGCCGCCACGGGCGATTACCTCAACTATGTGAAGCCGTACGCCTTCTGGCTCATCGTGCCCGCCGGGGCCATTCTCGTCGCGGTCGCCGCCATCACTGCCGTGAACACTTGGCGCGCAAAGAAAGACGCCGACGACGGGCACGGCCACGGCGAGCCGAAGGTGGCGTGGCTGCTGCTCGCGCCCGTGGTCGGGATGCTGCTCGTGGCCCCGGACGCGCTCGGGTCCTACGAGGCCGAGCGCACCGGCACCGTAGTCGGCGCCGAGGAGAACCGCTCGACCTATCCGGAGCTGCCCGACGACGTCGACCCCGTGCCGCTCACGCTCCTCGACTACGCCGCGCGCGCGATCTTCGACGACGGCGCGACCCTCGAGGGCCACCGGATCCAGCTCCGCGGGTTCATCCTCTACGAAGGGGACGAGCCGCAGCTCGCGCGCATGGTCGTCTCGTGCTGCGCGGCCGACGCGCGCCCGGTGAAGATCGGTTTCGATGGCGATCTTCCCGCGAACCTGGAGCCCGACCAGTGGGTCGAGGTCGTCGGCGAGTACACCGACCGCCAGGGCCGGGACGAGATCAACGGCGAGCTGGTGCCGTACATCGCGGTCGAGTCGATCACGAACATCCCGACGCCGGAGAACGAGTACCAGTAACGGCGCACGCCGCAGGTCGACGGAGGCCGGCGGGTTGGGCCCCCGGTTCTCAACGATGCCCGCAGGGTCCGACAATTCGGCTACCGCGGGCGCGGCGTTCATCCGTTCGCGTGATACCCGTCATCGCGACTCGAGGCCTCCGGTGGGACGGGAGTGGTGTTCGCGCTGCTGGCGAGGGACGTTCCGATTCGAGGAGCCACATATTAGATGTTGACAATGATTGTCATGACTGGGCAAGCTTCCATCATGCGCCGTTCCCGATTCATCCTCGCCCCCATCGCCGGCCTCGCCGCGGCCGCCGCCCTCACCGCCTGCGGCTCCGGCTCCGACGACCCCGCCGCCGACGGCGAGATCAGCGTCGTCACCGCCTTCTACCCCCTCGCCTTCGCCACCGAGCGCGTCGGCGGCGACCACGTCTCGGTCACCAACCTCACCCCCGCCGGCCAGGAGCCCCACGACCTCGAGCTGGCCCCCTCCGACATCGCCGCGATCGAAGAGGCCGACTACGTCGTCTACCTCAAGGGCTTCATCCCCGAACTCGACGCCGCCGTCGAGGAGTACGCCGCCGACAAGTCCCTCGACGTGCTCACCGCCGTCGACACCATCGGCTACGACTCCACGCAGGTCTTCGAGGACGACCACGCCGAAGAAGAGCACTCCGAGGAGCCCACCGAGGCCGAAGAAGAGGGCGAGCACGAGCACGAGGAGCTCGAGGGCACCGACCCCCACGTCTGGCTCGACCCGATGCGCTACGGCCAGATCGGCACCGCCATCGGCGAAGGCCTCGCCGGCCTCGACGACGCCAACAAGGCCGACTACACCGCGAACGCCGAAGCCCTCGCCGCCGACCTCACCGACCTCGACGCCGAGTTCACCGACGGCCTCGCCGCCCGCACCTCCGACGCGATCGTCACCTCCCACGCCGCGTTCGGCTACCTCGCCGACCGCTACGGACTCACCCAGGTCGCCATCTCCGGCCTCAGCCCCGACCAGGAGCCCGACAGCCAGCGCATGGCCGAGGTCGCCCACTACGTCGAGGAGAACGGCGTCACCATGATCTTCTTCGAAACCCTCGTCTCGCCCGACATCGCCGACACGCTCGCGGCCGAGACCGGCGCGCAGAGCGCCGTCCTCAACCCGCTCGAAGGCCTCACCCAGGAGCAGACCGACGCCGGCGCCGACTACTTCACTGTGATGCGCGAGAACCTGGCCACGCTGCAGACGGCCCTCGGTGCGGCATAAGGCAGCATTAGCCCAATGCCCGTTCTCAACGTCCGCGGTGCGACCGTCTCCTACGGCGGTCGCGCCGTCGTCCGCGGGGTGGACCTCGCCGTCGAACCCGGGGAGGCCGTGGCCCTCATGGGCGCCAACGGCTCCGGGAAGTCCACGCTGATCAAGGCCGTCGCCGGGCTCGTCCCGCTCGCGAGCGGCTCGATCGAGCTCTTCGGCACCCCCCAGAAGCGCTTCCGCGCCTGGAAGCGCATCGGCTACGTGCCCCAGCGCACCGGCGCCGCCTCGGGCGTCCCCTCGACCGCCGCCGAGGTCGTCTCCCAGGGCCGCCTCGCCCACCGCTTCCTCGGCATGCCGCCGAGCCGCGCCGACCGCGACGCCGTGACGCAGAGCCTCGCCGAGGTCGGTCTCGCCGACCACGCGCACTGCTCCGTCGACACCCTCTCGGGCGGTCAGCAGCAGCGCGTCCTCATCGCCCGCGCCCTCGCCACCGACCCCGACCTGCTGATCATGGACGAGCCCACGGTGGGCGTCGACGCCGAGACGCAGGCCGCGCTGGCCGCAGTCGTGGCCGACCGGATCGACGCCGGCTGCGCGGTCCTCCTCGTCACGCACGAACTCGGCCCGCTCACCGACCGGCTCGACCGGGCCGTGGTCCTCGCCGACGGCAAGGTCGTGCACGACGGCGCCCCGCCGCGGCCCGTGGGCGAGCACGCCGACCCGCACCACGAGCACGCGCACCCGCACGCCAACGGCGACACCGCCGACGAAGCCATCTGGGGCGGCAAATGAACCTGGACCTGTCGATCCTGGACTACTTCCAGTACGAGTTCATGCAGCGCGCCCTCATCAGCGCGCTCGTCGTTGGCCTGTGCGCGCCGGCCGTGGGCGTGTTCCTCGTCCAGAAGCGCCTGGCGCTCATCGGGGACGGCCTCGGCCACATCGCGCTCACCGGCGTCGCCATCGGCTTCCTCACCGGCGTCGCGCCGATGTGGACGACCCTCGCGGTGACCGTCGCCGCCTCGGTCGTCATGGAGATCCTGCGCAGCCACTCCAAGACCTCCGGCGACGTGGCGCTGGCGATGATGTTCTACGGCGGCATCGCCGGCGGCGTCTACCTGACCGGCATCGCCTCCGACAAGGGCGTCGCGAACCTCCAGCAGTACCTGTTCGGCTCGCTGCTCACCGCCGGGTGGGACGAGGTCTGGACGATCGCGATCGGCGGCGCGGTCGTCGCGGTCCTCATGCTCGTGCTCCGGCCCTGGCTCACCGCGATCTGCGCGGACGAGCAGTACGCGCGCGTCTCGGGCCTGCCCGTCGCCGGGCTCAACCTGCTGCTCCTCATCACCACGGCCGTCACCGTCTCGGTCTCGATGCGCGCGGTCGGGCTGCTCCTCGTGAGCGCCCTCCTCGTCATCCCGGTCGTCACGGTCCAGCAGTTCACGCGGTCGTTCAAGGCCACGATGTTCGCGGCGATGGGCGCGGGCCTGCTCATCGCCGGCACGGGCGTCGTCGCCTCCGCCGCGAAGGACGTGCCGCCGGGCTCCACGATCGTGCTCATCGGCGTCGCCGTCTTCGTCGTCACCGCCCTCCTGGCCGCGCTCGTGCGCCGCGTCCGCCGGGTCCGCCGCGCCCACCTCCCGCCCGAAGGCGAGCCGCTCGAGGTCGAACTGCCCGCCGCGAGCGCATGACCGGAGCGGGACCCGCGACACCTGGACCCGCGAACGGACCCGCGACGCGATATTTTTGCGGAGTGCGGACCGAGACCGAGCCAACCGAAGCCACCCCAGCCGACTATGAGGCGGCGGGGGAGCTGCTGCGCGCGCTCGCCGCGCCCCTGCGCATCGCGATCGTGATGGAACTGGCCGCCGGGCCGAAGTTCGTGCACCAGATCGTCGAGACCCTGCGCGTCACGCAGCCGCTCGTCTCCCAGCATTTGCGGGTGCTCCGGGGAGCGGGTATCGTGCGCGGCACCCGTTCGGGGCGCGAGATCTCCTATTCGCTCATCGACGACCACATCGCGCACATCGTCACCGACGCCGTCCACCACGCCCGAGAGGAACGCTAGTGGCCATCAAGCCTCCGGCCGAGAACATGGCCCGCTCCACCAAGCAGCGGACCGCGATCCTCGAACTGCTCGAGCACGACGACGCGTTCCGCTCCGCCCAGGACGTCCACGCGATCCTCCGTGAGACCGGGTCCAAGATCGGCCTCACCACCGTCTACCGGACCCTCCAGGCCTTCGCCGAGGCCGACATCGTCGACGTCATGCGCCTGCCCGGCGGCGACCACCTGTACCGCCTCTGCTCGGCCGAGGAGCACCACCACCACCTGGTGTGCCGCTCGTGCGGCAAGACCGTGGAGGTCGCCGGGCCCACCGTCGAGCGCTGGGCCAACAAGGTCGCGGCCGACCACGGGTTCACCGAGGTCGGACACACGCTCGAACTCCACGGCCTGTGCGCCGAGTGCTCGAAGTAGGCTGGGCGCCGTGCTGGTTGTATATCGTTTCGCCGTAACCGAAGGCGAGACGGAGGCCTTCGCCCGCGATGCCGAAGGCGCGCTCGCGGCCCTGGCCTCCTGCGCGGGCTACGAACGCGGCGGCCTGGGCCGCGCGCTCGACTCGTTCACCGACGGCGAGGACACCGCCTGGATGCTCTGGACCGAGTGGAGCGACGTCGGCTCCTACCGCCGGGCGCTCTCGAACTTCCAGGTCAAGATGGCCACCCCGCTCCTCTCCCGCGCGCTTCCCGAGGCCTCGGGCTTCGAGGTCCTCGCCGAATGCGCGCCCGGCGGCGAGCCGCGCCGCACCGGCTCCGACCGCGCGCCCGACCCTGACGAGGCTCGCCGGGAGGCCGCCCGATGACCGACCGGCCGAACCCCGAACGGGTGAGTTCCGAAGGCCCGGAATCGGAGCGCGAAGCGGAGCCTGCGACCCCGGAACCCGCGTCCCCGGAGCGGTCCGGTTCGCCGTCGACCCCGGACTCCGTCGAGTCCCCGTGGCCCGAGCCGCCGCCCCTGTCGGTCCCGATCGAGCCCATCCCCGTCGAACCGACCCCGCCGCTCCCGACGTCGACCGCCGAGCCGGCTCCCGAACCCGAGTCGTCGCAGCCGCGCGAAGAGGTCGAGGCCGAGCCGCACACGTCCGTGGCGGCCGTCGCCGAACCGGCCGCGCCGCCGCAGATCGCGCCCGAACCGGGCCGCCCGCCGATCCCGATGGAACCCGAGCCTTCGGTCCCCGACCCGGTCTCGCCCGAACCGGCGGCGCCCGTCGCCCTCACCGCCGAGACCGACGAGACGCTCGCGCTGCCGCCCACGACGAAAGAGGTCGAGCCCGCCCCCGCGCCCTCGGCCCCGCCTCCGCCGCCCACCGGCGTGCCGGTCCCGTTCGCGGCCCCGCCGACCGGCCACTCCCGCTTCTTCGGCCTGAAGCTCGGCCTCGGCATTACCGGCGGCGCGCTCGGCATCATCGGCGTCGTCACCGCCGTCGTCATCGCCATGATCGTCTTCACCAACTCGATCACCGACAAGGTCGAGAGCACCGCTGAAGAGTTCATCGGCGCGATCGCCCACGACGACTGGGACACCGCCTACGCGATGCTCTGCGACTCCTACCGCCAGCGCCCCGCCGAGGACTACGTGCCCGAATGGGACTCCTGGGACACCGAAGGCGCCGACGTCCAGGCCATGAACGCCTCCACCGGCAACGTCAGGGTCGAGTTCGACGACGGCACCGCCGTCGAACTCGTCATCGCGATCGAGCAGACCCCTGACGCCCTCAACACGAGCGTCTGCGGCTGGCGCGACGTCTAGTTCCGCTGCCTCGGCACCGGATACGCCTGCGGCGCAGCCGGAACCGCGCATTCGCCGGAATCGTTCAGGTCATCGCCTGTCTCGGGGTCAGTACTGCGGCGGATACTGCTGTTGTTGTTGCGGGTATCCGCCCTGCTGTTGGCCGTACGGGCCGGTCTGCTGCGGCTGCGTTTGCGGTTGCCCCATGGGGACCATCATGATGAGCGCGGTGGCGGGTTTGCCCGGGGTCCAGGCCTTGACGCCGGGAGTCAGGGCGGCGATGAACGCGACGAGGATCAGCGCCAGCAGGGCGTAGTTGCGAACGAGGACGATGATCCAGTTCGTGCGGGCCTGCGGCAGCGCGAGGTCCAGGAAGTGGACTGCTTCCATCGTGATGCTGAACGTCGAGAAGCCCGCTGCGAGGAACAGGATCGGTGTCCAGACGAGCGTGAAGACGCGTCCGCCGGCCTTGCCGCGCTGGATGGCGATCGCCGAGATCAGCGCGCAGATGAGGACGAGGACCGCTGCCAGGCCTTCCATGAGCGGCAGGCGCGACCCGTACAGCAGGGCCGGGTCGTTGAAGTCAGTGCCGAACGTGTTGTTGAGCATCAGCAGGGATCGGATGGTGCCGTAGAGGGTCCACACGCAGATCGCCAGGATCAGGCCGAGCGCCACGAGCATGAAGGTGGCCGCGCCGGGCCGGGTCTGCGGCCGTTCGGCCGGGCCCTGCGGTGCCGCGCCGAACGCGTTGCCGGGCATGCCGTTCATAGCGCCCACGGGCATGCCGGGCACCTGCACTTCGCCTCTTTGGATGCGGTGCATGAGGATCCACTGGCGCGCCGACTTGGAGCAGAGGAGTCCGAGGAGCGTGCCGTAGAGGCCGGCGAGCGGGACCCCGATGAGGAGCGTGATGTCGCCGCCGGTGTCCCAGTAGATGATGCCCCAGACGTCCATGGCGGCGGCCAGGACCAGGCCGAGGATCGCGCTGACGAGGGACCAGATCCACGCCCAGCGCTTGCCTCGGGCGATCTGGACGCCGCTGGCGAGGGACTGGATCGCCGAGTAGACGGCGAAGGCGAGGCCGATGAGGCTGAACGGGTTGAAGAACTCGACCATGCTCATGACCGAGAAGACGTTCCCGATCGCGCTGACGGCCAAGAAGATGTAGAGGATGACCTGGATGCCGGTGATCGTGCCGGGCTTGCTCATCGACAAAGCGGGCATCTGCCCTGGAACGGGCTGTTCGGGGGCGTACTGCGCCGGGCCGTACGCGCCGCCAGGGCCCATCTGCTGCGGCCCGGGCTGCGGGGGCGGGGCGGGCTGGTACTGGAGGTGCATCCGGTCCGGGGGCGGGGGCGGCATGGTCATTCGGGCATGTTCCTCTTGCTCTGGGGCTTCGGTAGCGGTCACCTTACCGGACCTGTCCCATTCGCGGTGGTGCACAATCGGGTGGTCCGCGCCGGTTCACGCGGATTCGCGCGTGTCCGCCTGCACGTTCACGGCTCGCGAGCTTCGCCGTGGGCCGCAGGGCCTCCGCGTCCCTGTTCGTACTGAGGGTCCTTTTCACGCGTTCCCGGGATGCGGCGGTTTGCTAGTCTGACTGACGCCGAACGACCTCCGAGTGAAGCAGGACGCGCTGTGGTTGAGACAACGCCCACTTCCCATACCTTCCAAGTGGACCTGCGCGGCCTGGTGGACCTCCTGTCCCACCACCTGTACTCCTCACCGAAGGTCTATGTGCGCGAACTGCTGCAGAACGCGGTGGACGCGATCACCGCGCGAGCCCAGATCGAACCGGGCTTCCATGCTTCGGCGCAACAGGTCTCGATCGCCACGGACGGGAAACGCCTGCGGATCACCGATCCCGGTGTGGGCCTGACGATCGAGGAAGTCCACCGTCTCCTCGCGACGATCGGCGGCTCCTCCAAACGCGACGAGGAGATCGAGGGCGCCCGCCGAGACTTCTTGGGCCAGTTCGGGATCGGGCTCCTCGCGTGCTTCACCGTCGCGTCCGTCATCACCGTGACCTCGCGGTCGGCGAAGGACCCGGCGGCGCCGGTGGTCCGCTGGGCCGCGCGCGACGACGGCTCGTACACCGTCACGGAGGTCCCGCTCGGCGAGCACCCCGAGCCCGGCACCACGGTCGAGCTCGAGGCCCGCCGCGGCGAGGACTGGTTGCAGCCCAAGCGGGTCGTGGATCTCGCGCGCGAGTACGGCTCGCTGCTTCCGGTGCGCGTCACCGTCTCCGACGGCGGCACGCCCGTCGCCGTCTCGGACACGCCGCCGCTGTGGGAACGGGAACATCCGACCCCGACGGCCCGCCGCCTCGCCCTGAACGCCTACTGCGAGCAGGTGCTCGGCTTCCCGCCGCTCGACGTGATCGACCTCGACGTGCCGCTCGCCGGCATCAAGGGCGTCGTGTTCGTCCTCCCGCACGCCACCTCGCCCTCGACCCGCCCGGCCCACCGCGTGCACCTCAAGCGGATGCTGCTGACCGACACCGCGGACAACCTCGTCCCCGAGTGGGCGTTCTTCGTGCGCTGCGTCATCGACACCGATGCGTTGCGCCCCACCGCTTCCCGCGAGTCCCTGTACGACGACGAGGCGCTGGCGGTCGCCCGGGACGCGATCGGCGCTCAGATCCGGGAGTGGATCTCCCGCCTCGCCGCCGAGGACCCGACCCGCCTCGAGGCCTTCCTCGCCGTGCACGAGCTCGGCGTGAAGGCCCTCGCCCGCCACGATCCGGAACTGCTCGCGGCGATGCTGCCGTGGCTGCGGTTCGAGACCACCGCCGGGCAGACCAGCCTGCCCGAGTTCGCCCGCGCCTACCAGCCGGTCTACCTCGCCTCCAGCGTGGACGAATACCGGCAGGTCGCGCAGATCGCCGCCGCGCAGGGCATCGGCGTCGTCAACGGCGGCTACACCTACGACGCGGAGCTCGTGCAGGCCCTGCCGCGCCTCGACCCGCAGGTCAAGGTCGAGCACCTGCAGCCGGGCGTCATCTCGGCGAGCCTCGACCCCGTCGACACCGGCACCGAGCTGGCGCTGCGGTCCTTCCTGAACGCCGCCCGCGCCCGCCTCGACAGCGTCGACGTCGACGTGGTCGTGCGCGAGTTCAACCCCGTCTCCGTGCCCGCGCTGCTCCTCGACGACCGCGAGTCGCGCCGCGAACGCCAACGGGCCGAAGCGGAAGCGCAGGCCGACGACCTGTGGAGCGGCATCCTCGCCTCGATCAAGCAGCACGCGCCGCGCGCCCAGCTCGTCCTCAACCACCGCAACCCCACCGTGCGCCGCATCGCCGCCATCGGCGACCCCGAGCTCGCGGGCACCGCCGTCGAGTCCCTCTACGGGCAGGCGCTCCTCATGAGCCACCGGCCGCTGCGCAGCGCCGACACCGCGCTCCTCAACCGTTCCTTCATGAACCTGCTGGAACACATCACGCAGGACTGAGCCGCTCCCCTCTCCACCGTCTAAGAGCGGCGGCTCACTCCTCACATAGGACAGTTAAGGACTGGTATGGCCACTCCCGACCCCGACGAGATCTGGCGACTGCTCAACGAGGCCCGCTTCGAAGAGGCCAGTGAGGCGAAGGTCGCGGCCCTCGAGCGGGCCGTCGAGGCCGCCGACGCCGTCGGCGACCCCGAGCTGCAGAACTACGCCCTCAACGGCCTGGTCGACGCCTACGAGTTCTCCCGCGACTCCACCCGCCTCCTCGTCCCCTTCGCCAGGCTCCTGCGCAACTTCGACTCCCAGCCCGCGCACTTCGACGCCTACCTGACGCGCTCCCTGTACTGGACGTTCAAGTGGATCGTCGACACGATGATCGAGCAGCCCGACGTGCCGCTCGAATCCATCGAGCACTGGCTCGAGGAGATGCGCCGCCGCTACGCCGAGGCCGGCTACTCCATGCACGCCCCGGCCGCCTACGAGATGCAGCTCGCCTACCACGTGGGCGACTACGAGCGGGTCGCCGCCGCCATCGAGGCCCTCGGCGAGGCCGAGGAGGACGAGATGTCCGACTGCACCGCCTGCCAGTACACCTCCCTGGCCACCATCGTGTTCTACGCCGAGGAGGACTCCGCCGACGCCGCCATGGAGATGCTCGAACCGGTCCTCTCCGGCGAGCAGACCTGCGCGCACGAACCCCACTACGGGCTCGCGCTCTCCCTGCTGCCCCTGGTCGAACTCGGCCGCATCGACGAGGCCCGCGCGAACCACCTGCGCGGCTACCAGATGTGCAAGGGCAAGGAGGACATGGTCCAGATGTGGGCCCTCCACGTCGAGTTCTGCGCCCTCACCGGCAACGAGCACCGCGCCGTCGAGATCCTCGCCGACCACGCCCGCTTCCTCGACCTCGACCTCGGGGTGCGCGACCGCCAGCGCCTCATGGAGGTCACCGTCCTCACCTGCCGCCGCCTCATCGCCCTCGGCTTCGCCGACACCGCGATGCCCGGGCCCGGCGGCACCGAATGGACCGCCGCGGCCCTGCTCGACTGGGCCGAGGCCGAGCGGACCGCGATCTGCGCCCGCTTCGACGCCCGCAACGGCAACGACCACCACTCCCGGATGTCCGCCTGCGTCATCGAGTCCACCCCCTACGACAAGCCGGTCCACCTGGGCCTCAAGGAACCCCAGCCGCGACCGGTCGTCGAGCCGCCCGCGCCCGGGCAGGTCCAGGGCCCCGACCTCGACGCCGCGATCGACGCCGCGTACGCCGCGTACGACGACTGCTCGCCCGACACCTGGAAGGCCTGGCTGCGCGTCGGCGCGCTCGCGGACGCGCTCGGCATCGAGCTCATCGCCGAGCACCGCGCCGAGATCGCCCACGCCGAATCCGCCCAGTCCGACGACCCCGAGACCGTGGCCGACGGCCTCACCCGCGCCATCGAGCTGTTCGGCGCGGCCGGCCAGCCCGGCCGGGCCCTCGTCGCCGAGTCGTTCCTGCTCATCCACCGCTCCGAGGCCGACCCCGAGGGCGTTCCCGAAGGCGCCGAACGCATCGCCGCGACCGCCCGCGCCCTCAGCGCCGAGCAGCGCATCGACGACCGCAGCTTCCACACCAGCCAGGTCCTCGCCATGCGCGCCGAATACCTCGCCGCGACCGCCAGGCCCGACCTGCTCCCCGCCGACCTGAACGAACGCGCCCGGACCCTCGAAACCGAACTCGCCGCATTCCCCGACCGCCGGTACGCGCTCATCCGCCGCTGCGACCTCCTCGACCTCCGGGCCCGCCTCGAACGCGACCCGGCCGCGAAGACCTCGCTCCTCACCGCCCAGATCGACGTCGCCCGCGAGGCCGAGGCCGGCTGGGCCGTCGCCCGCGCCAGCGCCGACCTCGCCGACCAGGTGGGCCTCACCGGCGATTTCGAAGCGGCCCTGGCGATCTGCCGCGAAGGCCTGGCCGCGCTCGGCGGCGAGCCCTCCCACACCGTGGCCGCGAAGCTCCACCTCCAGGCCGCCGAGTTCACCATGCGCGCCGCCGACCACGCCGCCACGTACGAGCACGCGCTGGCCGCGTCCATCCACTGCGACGCCGCCGGGATGACCGTCCCGGCCGCCGTGGCCCGCCACCTCATGGGCGTGGCCCTCGTCGAGCTCGACCGCCGCGCCGAGGCCGTGCCCCTCCTCGAGGCCGCGCTCGAGGACCTCCCGGGCGACGAGCTCTGGCGGATCTGCAATGTGCGCTTCAACCTCGCCGAGTCCTACGACCGCCAGGGCGACACCCGCCAAGGCGTCGAGCACGGCCTCGCGGCCCTCGCGCTCATGGAGTCCGCCGAGGAGGACTACCTCGTCAACCTGTACGCGGACACGCTGTTCCTCACCGGAGAGCTGCTCGAGAAGCTCGGCGAGCACGACCACGCCCTCGAGGTGTACTCCCGCGCGATCGAGGCCGCGGACGCCGTCGGCGACCTCGCCTCCTGGACCCGCGTCAGCCGCGCCCGCGCCTGGCTCCTGCGGACCATCATGGGCGACAGCGCGTTCGGCGAGGGCCTGCAGACGATGGCGCAGATCGCCGCCCGCCTGCACGCCGTGCGCGCGGACGCCGAAGCGCCCGAGACCCAGCGCGAGGCCGCCCGCTTCGAGCTCGGCGAGACCTACCGGCAGCACGCCCAGCTCACCTTCCAGTTCCTGGAGAGCCAGGCCGGCGAGCAGGGCCTGCACCGCGACGAGGCCGAGCCGGTGCTCGACCTGCAGCGCCGCGCCCTGGCCGTGTTCCGGGAGGGCCCGCTGCTGCTCGAACGGGCGAGCCTGACCGCGCACCAGACGATGTGGCTGCTCGCCGAGCTCGGCGACGCGCAGGGCGCGATCGAGGTGGGGGAGGACGCCCTGACCTGGCTCACCGCACCCGAGTCCGCCGAGGCCAGGGAGGGTTTCGAGCAGCACCTCGCGGACCTGCGCCAGGGGGCGGCGGAGGGTTGACGGGCGCGACTCGCTGAGCGGGGCGCGGGCAGTCCCGCGACTACTGCGAGGTACGCTTGCTCACTGGCGGGCCACGTCTTCCGTGTGCTCCGGGGATCGAATCGGTCGTGAGAACCGAGTCGACAACGGGCCGCCGCTCGGACAGTCTGGTCCGAGAGAAAACCATCCGCAGTCTCACCGACCGCCAGCCGGATCGAGAGGAATCATCGTGTCCCAAGACCGCACCGAAGCGCTCATCAGCCTGTCCAAACGCCGCGGCTTCGTCTTCCCAAGTTCGGAGATCTACGGAGGCACCCGCTCCGCTTGGGACTACGGCCCGCTCGGTGTGGAGCTGAAGGAGAACATCCGCCGCGAGTGGTGGAACGCGATGGTGCGCGAGCGCGACGACGTGGTCGGCCTCGACTCCGCCGTCGTCCTCAACCCGCAGGTGTGGGTCGCCTCCGGCCACCTCGAGGAGTTCACGGACCCGCTCACCGAGTGCCAGTCCTGCCACAAGCGCTACCGCGCGGACCACCTCATCGAGGCCTACCAGGAGAAGCACGACGGCCGCGAGCCCGAGAACGGCCTCGCCGACCTCACCTGCCCGCACTGCGGCGCCCGCGGCTCCTTCACCGAGCCGCGCATGTTCAACGGGATGATGAAGACCTTCCTCGGCGCCACCGAGGACACCGAGAACACCCACTACCTGCGTCCCGAGACCGCCCAGGGCATCTTCGTGAACTTCACGAACGTCATGACCGCGTCCCGCCGCAAGCCCCCGTTCGGCATCGCCCAGACCGGCAAGTCCTTCCGCAACGAGATCACGCCGGGCAACTTCATCTTCCGCACCCGCGAGTTCGAGCAGATGGAGATGGAGTTCTTCGTCGAGCCGGGCACCGACGAGGAATGGCACGAGTACTGGCTCCAGCAGCGCTGGGACTGGTACGTCGACCTCGGCCTCAAGGAAGAGAACCTGCGGCGCTACGAGCACCCGAAGGACAAGCTCTCCCACTACTCGAAGCGCACCGTCGACATCGAGTACAAGTTCAACTTCGCCGGCAGCGAGTTCGGCGAGCTCGAGGGCATCGCCAACCGCACCGACTTCGACCTCTCGACCCACTCGAAGCACTCGGGCGCCGACCTGTCCTACTTCGACCAGGCCAAGGGCGAGCGCTGGACCCCGTACGTGATCGAACCCGCCGCGGGCCTCACCCGCTCGGTGCTGGCCTTCCTCATCGAGGCCTACGACGTGGACGAGGCCCCGAACACCAAGGGCGGCGTGGACAAGCGCACCGTGCTCCGCTTCGACCCGCGCCTGGCCCCGGTCAAGGCCGCGGTGCTCCCGCTGAGCCGCAACGAGGACCTCTCGCCCAAGGCGAAGGACCTGGCCGCGACCCTGCGCAAGCGCTGGAACGTCGACTTCGACGACGCCGGCGCGATCGGCCGCCGCTACCGCCGCGCCGACGAGATCGGCACGCCGTACTGCATCACCGTCGACTTCGACACCCTCGAAGACCAGGCCGTGACGATCCGCGACCGCGACTCCATGAAGCAGGAGCGCGTCGCCATCGACCAGGTCGAGCGCTTCCTGCTCGAGCGCCTGTAACCAGCGCACTGCTCAGTACCTGCTGGGGCCGACTTCGATCCGATCGAGGTCGGCCCCTTCGGGTATCCAGTCCTCGGTCACGTCCACGTACTGCTCCGACTCGCCCGCCGGGATCGTCCGGACCGCCCCCAGGTAGTCGTCGTAGCCGCTGTCGGCCGGCAGCCCGCCCAGCAGCGTCCCCTCGCCGTCGCGGAACAGCACCGAGATCTGCGCGTCCGTCTCCGCCGGCGCCTCGGCCGTGAAATGCACCCGGTACCCGGACGGGCTGGCCAGCGGCTCGAGCCCGGTGAACTCGAAGCTCGGCAGCGGGTCGATCGCGATCCCGCCCTCGACGGCGTCCAGGTACTCCGCGGGGTACAGCATCGCCGGATCGGTCTCCTCCAGCGACAGGTCCTCCACCTCGACGTCCCCGAGGCCCACCGACATCACGTACCCGACCGCCGTGGTCGAGTGCGGCGGCAGCTGCCCGATGTACATCGTGTCCAGGTTGACCGGGTAGCCGCGCTTCGTCTCCGTGAAGATCGCCAGCCCGCCCGGGACGAGCTCGCCGTCATGCGGATTGCTGATCACGACCGCGACCAGCACATACTCCTCGCCGCCGTCCAGAGTCACCTTGCTGAACCCGTACTCGACGATCTCCAGCTCCACCTGCTCCTCGGTGAACGCCGGCTCGTCCGTGTACTCCTCGGGCACGGCCGAGGTCTGCTCCTCGACCGCGACGGTCCGCGCGTCGGTCCCCGGACGGTGCTCGACCGCGACCACCAGCGCCACCGCCGCGACCACGAGCGCGATCACGAACGGCAGGCGCGGCAGCATCTCCGCCCGCATATGGGCATGGATCGCCGTGTCGCGCAACGCACGTGCGATTCGCCGGGTCCACCGGTTCGAGGGCATGGGGTTCCTAGCCGAGGCCGCTACACTTTCCTCAACCAAGGTAGCAGCCGAGCCACAGGAGCGAGCGTGTCCGATTCCGCCTCCCCGCAGCGGTGGGGCGAGGAGCACATGATCGACCTCGGCGCCGTCGGCGGCCCCGCCGCGACCGCCGCCCCGGACCCCGGACCCGCCCCCTCGCCCGCCCGCCGCTTCCCGCGGATCCACAACGCCGCCTTGGCATACGCCGCCATCGCGATCGCGCTGGCCGCCGCGGTCGTCACCGTCGTGAAATGGTCCCCATTGCACCGGCCGCTCGCCGAGGCCGCGGTCGCCGACTTCCTCGAAGCGGTCCACGAGGGCGATGTGGAGGCCGCGCTGGCCCTCACCGACCAGGCGGACGCCGAAGGCGCGTTCCTGGTCCCCGAAGCCCTCGACTCCCGTTGGGAGATCAGGAGACTCGCCCAGGTCGCCTACGAGGACCTCGGCGACGGCAAGGCCGGCGCGCAGGTCTACGCCGAGATCGCCGTCGGCGACGAGTCCGTCGTCGGCCACCGGTACCAGGTGGCGATCGACCGCGGCGAGGCCCAGATCGTCGACGCGATGCCCGAGAGCGAGGCCTGGGGTTCCCTCGAGTACCTGGACCTCAACGGCGTGCGGCAGCAGATCGACCTCACGGGCGCCCCGACCTACATCCTGCTCCTGCCGGGATACTACGAGTTCTACCCGGACCTGCCGCCCGTGCTGGACTTCGAGGGCGGCGGCGGCTCGATGCTCGTGCTGGGGGACGAGTTCCTCGCGATCGAGGACGGCTTCATCGACACGTGGATGCCCACGCCCTGGATCATCGTCAACGAAGAGGGCGAGGACCAGGTCAACGCGGCCCTGCGCGAGTTCTACGACGCGTGCGAGCTCGATCCCGCGATCGAGGGCTGCCCCTTCGGCTTCCCTGAGGACCCCGAGCGGGACGTGGCGCTCGCGCCCGGCGCGCACTGGCAGGTCACGGCCTATCCCGAGGTGCGCGCCGAACGGCTCTGGTACGAGCACGGCGCAGGCTTCGGGCTCGAGTCCTCACTCCCCGGGGAGGCTCGGGCGCAGGTGGAGATCACCGAGGACGGCGAGACGCGCTCGGCGCTGGTGAGCTGCCCGTTCTGGGTGTACGGGCTCTACGCGGCCTTCGACGGGGAAGCAGCGTTCTCGATAGATCCCGGCACGGACATGTACCAGGACGGGTGCCGCTCGATCGTCGAGGTCGAGGACTAGCGATCGCGCAGGATCGCTCGGCCGGGAGAAGGCCGACCGGTCATTCGGAGTGAATGACGCAGCCGCAGTCGATCCAGTCGTGCTCGACCTTCTCGGTGTGCGTGATGGAGTAGTTCGCTCGGCTCTCGGACGCCCAGAGGGCGGCGGGGCTGGCGGGCACGTCTGCGGCGTTCGCGAGCGGGTTGGGCTCGCTCTGCTCCACGGGCGATTGTGCCGGGGCGGACTCCAATTGCTGGGCCATCGCATCTCCACTCAAGTACGGCTCGGAATCCTCACCGAGCCGCTCCATCGGTCATCGAGTCAAACGCAGGAGGAGCTCACATGGTTCCGGGCTTGAGAGCAGTCTCACAGCGCACTCGCAACGCCCACCATAGCGCCCTCTTGCGACGGTCGTATAACGCTTTCATTCCATGGAGTCGCAAGAGGGCGCCGACCAGGAGCGGCATTTGCCCGGTGTGCGGGGAATTACTACCAGGACGCTTTTCGCAGACCGGGCAATTCGCCGCGGTGCGCCATCGCCCTGAGTCGGACACGCGACAGTCCGAACCTGCGGTTGAACCCGCGCGGGCGCCCGTCCACGACGTCCCGGTTCCGCAGCCGCGTCGCCGAGGAGTCCCGGGGGAGCCTCTGGAGCTTCGCCACGGCCGCCTCCCGCGCCTCCGGGTCGGTGCCCGGGTGGGCGATGAGCCGCTTCAGCTCGGCACGCTGCTCGCGGTACCGCTCGACCAGGATCTCCCGCTTCTGCTGCTTCGCGATCATGCTCTTCTTGGCCACTGCCGGTCCTCTCTGCCGTGCTTCATGCTCCGGGTCGTCACTAGCGTTCCTCCCGGCTGTGCTTCATGCTCCGGGTCGTCACTAGCGTTCCTCCCGGAAGTCGACGTGCTTTCGCACCACGGGGTCGTACTTCTTGAGGACCATGCGGTCCGGGTCGTTGCGGCGGTTCTTGCGGGTCACGTACGTGTACCCGGTCCCCGCGGTCGACCGGAGTTTGACCACCGGCCGGACGTCAGTGCTCTTGCTCGCCATCTCAGATCCGCTTCCCTTCCGCTCGCAGCCGCGCCACGACGGCCTCGATCCCGTCGCGGTCGATCACTTTGATGCCCTTCGTCGACACCCGCAGCCGCACGTGCCGGCCCTCGCTGGGCAGGTAGTACCGCTTGTGCTGCAGGTTCACGTTCCATTTGCGCCGGGTCTTCTGCTTCGACCACGGCACGTTGTTGCCGAAGCCGGGACCGGCGCCGGTCACCTCGCATGTTCTGGACACGGTCGTCCTCCTCTCGTGTCGACCAGTATAATGACAATCGTTTTCAAATAGATCGGAGGCCTCATGAGCCAGCTCGCCCAGCCCGGATCCTCAATCTCGCCAGCCGACCTGCGACCGGCGCTCACCCTTCTCACGGGATTCGCCCCCACGGCGACCCGCGAGGCCGCCGACCTCCTCACCCGCGCCGACCCGAGCCTCCTCACCGTCACCTACGACCTCGCCGAACTCCTCGTCGCCGGCACCGTCCGCCGCACCGTCCGCGACGGCCGCGGACTCGTCGAAGACGAACGCGTGACCCTCGAGCACGGGTGCATCAACTGCACGATCCGCGAAGACCTCCTTCCCGCTCTCGTGCGCCTCGCCCGCTCCCGGCCCGCCGGCGACCTCGTCCTGCTCCTCCCGCCCTCCATGGAGCCCGAGGCCGTCACCACCGCCTGCGGCTGGAGCCACGTCGACGGCGCGCCCGTCACCGACGCCCTCCGCATCGACTCCGTCGTCGCCGTCTGCGACCCCGGCACCCTCCTCGAGACCCTCGACTCGGACCAGGACCTCGCCGACCGCCGCCTCCAGGCCGCCGACGACGACACCCGCTCCGTCTCCGAGGTCGCCGCCCGCCAGATCGAGTTCGCCGACACCGTGCTCCTCTGGGCCCCCGACTCGGACCTCGACTACGAGCACACCCGCCTCGCCGTCCTCCTCCAGCGCCTCAACCCCTGGGCCCGCCACCTCGTCCTCGACCTGCCCGAACCGTCGGACTCGGCGACGCTTGCGAGCCGTAAATCGGCGGAGTTCTCGAGCCGCATCCGCCGCACCGGCCGCTTCGACCCCGAAGCGCCCGAGCCCTACGGCCGCGGCATCGAGGGGTACGCCGTCGGCTGCCACGAGCCCGAACCCGACTGCGGGGTCGTCGCCGCCCTCTACCGCGCCCGCAGGCCCTTCCACCCCGACCGCCTCCACCAGGCCCTCCCGACCCTCGCCGGCAGCACCTTGCGCGGACGCGGCCACCTCTGGCTCGCCGGGCAGCCCGACGTGATCGTGGCCTGGGAGTCCAGCGGCGGCGGCGTCTCCATGGGCGACATGGGCCGCTGGCTCGCCGCGACCCCCGACGAGGAGTGGGAGGAATCGAGCCCCGAGCGGCGCGTCAACGCCGACCTGCACTGGGACGCCGAATACGGTGACCGCGAGATACAGCTCGCGTTCGTGGGTATCCACTTCGAAGCGGACGAGATCGCCGCCCTGCTCGACGCGTGTCTGCTGACCGACGCCGAAGCGGCCGAGGGACCCGCCGCCTGGCGGGAATACCCCGACCCCTTCGAAGGTTGTTTCGAAAGCAAGGAGAGGAACCAGTAATGAAGCAAGGTATTCACCCGAAATACGACTACGTCGTCTTCCGCGACCGCGCGGCCGACTTTTCCTTCCTCACCCGGTCCACGGTCAGCTCGGCCGAGACCGTCGAGTGGGAGGACGGCAAGACGTATCCGGTGATCGACGTCCAGATCTCCTCGGCCTCGCACCCGTTCTGGACCGGCAAGAGCCGCGTCATGGACGACGAGGGCCGGGTCGCCAAGTTCTACAAGAAGTACGGCAAGACGCCCGCCGAGTAGGCGAGCGGCACACGGACTAAGGGGGACCTCCCGGCACCGGAGGTCCCCCTTTTCCGTGCCTCGGCTTGCTTCGGCACAGGTTCGTTTGGTTTCATGGTCCTTGCTCCGGGGGGAACCGGTTTCGACCGTGTTCGGCAGACCGCGCCCACTGCATCCCGATCCCAGAGGTATTGAGCCAGATGGACGACACCGCCTCTCCGTTCCCCTCCCACGAGAAGCTGGCGCGGCTCCTGCCGGGCTACGCCTTCGACCCCGAGCCCCTCAACACCAGCAACATGAGCCAGGTCCACCTCGCCACCGACACCCGGCTCCACCACCGCAAGGTCGCCGTCAAGATCATCGCCGACTACCTCGCCGCGCACCCCGTCTACCGCAAGCGCTTCCTGCGCGAGATCCAGCTCATGGCGAGCCTCGAGCACCCCAACATCATGTACGTCATCACGGCCGCCGCCGAGGACGGCGAGCTGCTGTACTTCGTCATGCCCCGCGCCGAACGCGACCTCAAGACCCTCCTCGCGGCGGGCCGGCTCGACCTCGCCAAGACCGCCGACGTGATCGCCCAGGCCGCCAGGGCGCTCGACCACGCCCACGACCGGGGCGTCGTCCACCGCGACGTCAAACCCGGCAACCTCCTCTTCGGACCCGACGGGCATGTCTACCTGACCGACTTCGGCGTCGCCAAAGAACACTTCGGCGAAGACCTCACCACACTCGGCGAATCCATCGGCACCCGCGGCTACACCGCCCCCGAGGTCTTCGCGGCCGGCGCCGCCGAAGCCGCGACCGCCGACCCGCCCGCGGTCGCGCGGATGCTGCCGTGCACCCCGCGCGAGCGCGCCGGCGACGTCTATTCGCTCGGCGCCGTGATCTACCACTGCCTCACCGGTCGCCGGCCCTTCGACCAGCCCGACGAGAACGCCGCCCTCGAGGCGCAGCGCAGGGGCGACCTCGCGCTCGTGAGCGCCCGCCGCCACGGGCTCCCCGCCGGACTCGACGCCGTGGTCGCCAAGGCGATGCACCTCGACCCGGACCAGCGGTACGACACCTGCGGCGAACTCGCCGCGGCGCTCACCCAGGCGCTCGGCCTCGCCAAGGACGGCATGGCGCTGCCGATCCTGCGCGACATCCAGGACCGGCTCCGCACCGACGCGGCGCAGCGCGACGACGCGACCGCCTACGCAGGGGCCATGCCGGCTCCCGACACTGGACCGCGCCGCGACCAGACTCGGAACATGCTGCTCAGCCTGGTCGTCGCGGTGCTCGCCGTCGCGCTCGCGGGAGGCCTGCTGCTCTACCAGTTGTTCCAGCCCGAGGACGCCGAAGCCGGGAGCGCCGGGGAGGGCGCCTCCACCGCATCGCCGTCCGCGACGGCCTCGCCGACCGCGAACCTCGATCCTCCGTCGCCCACAGTGGAGCCGGTGGCGGGCGACGAGCAGGTCACACGCTATCCAACCGAAGGCGAATGCCTCAGCGACGACCCCGACTACTACGTCGTGGTCGCGTGCGACTCCCCGGCGGCGACCGAGGTGGTCTACCGGATCGTCTACAGCCCTGAGGATCCGAACCCGTCGCAGCCCGAACACGAGGACGCCGCCTGGATCGCGTGCGGCGGCGGGGACATCGACTTCGAGTACCGGTGGCGCGATTCCGACTCGGACGCGGACGAGGGCGAGGAGGCCGTCTGGGACCCCGCGACCGACAGGATCTACTGGATCATGTGCTACCGCTACCTGTAGCCGACTCTAGGCGGCGCCGGCTGCTTCGGCGCGGTCGAACGGCTCGATGTCGGCGGGCGTGAGCGTCGTGCTCTGGAGCAGGGCCCGGATCAGGTTGTCGTTGAGCGCGTTGCCGAGCGGTTCGCCGAACACCTCGCTGCGCCGCAGGCCGTAGACCCGGTGCCGGTAGTCCGGGGCGGACAGGCGCTCCCGCACGGCCGCGACGACGCGTGCGGTCGTGCGCTCGTTCCATTCGCGGTCCTTCGGCCCCGGCAGCCGGTCCATGTCCTCGGCGACCCGCTTCCATGACACCGGTTGCGGGTGCGCCACGCCGCGCAGGTAACGCTGCGCGAGCGAGGCGACGACGAGCCGTTCGACGCGACTCAGCTTGTGCACCACCGGGATCACGGTCTCGTCCTCCGGGGCGGCCTCGCCGTCGGGACGCCTGCCGCCGATCACGCGCACCTCCAGGAAGTGCACCTCGGCCCGGGGGTCGCCGATGTAGATGGGCGTATAGGCGTCCTCGACCAGGCGTTCCTGCCCTTGCAGGAGCATCGTGTCACCGGGGAAGAGCATCGGCAGCTTCCCCTCGTTGCGCACGGTCCACTCCCGGCCGTGGCAGACGAGTCGCCCGTGGCAGCGGCTGATCCGCTGGTCGTTCACACCGAGCGGGATGTGGACGTCGTCCCCGGCCCGTCCGAAGGTGAGTTCGTACGGGCGCGGCGGCACGGCCCAGCCGAGGTGCGCCGAGAGCGCGAGGACCGTGCCCAGGGGCGGGGGTGGCAGCGGGTCCGCGTCGTCCGGCGGGGCCGGCACGCCGGCGGCGAGGCTGCGCACCCAAGGCGGCAGCACTCGTGGGAAGAACGCCTGTTCGGGCATGGGGAACCGTCCTCTCCGAGGTCTTCGGGGCTCGGTTCCCATTGTGCCGACAGGAGGGGCGGGACCCCTCCCGGTCAGCCGCCCGAGGAGTCGATCTCGGCGCCTTCGGGGACGGTGAGGTCGTCGCGCTCGTCGAGCCAGCCGTCCGGGAGGGTCACCTTGCCGGGGCTGTTCGTGCGCCCGCGCGGCTTGCCGATGGTCGACTCGGGGAACGGCGCGGCCGCGTCGAGCTTGCCGAGGAGGTCTTCGAGCTCGTCGAGGTGCGAGACCATCGAGAGCTCGCGGCGCAGCTCGCCGCCGACCGGGAAGCCCTTGAGGTACCAGGCCACGTGCTTGCGGAACTCGCGGCAGCCGTGCTCCTCGGCGTCGATGTTCCGCCGCGCCTCGTACGATTCGGCGCCCGCGATCCACTCGACCAGCAGTTCGGCGTGGCGGTACATGACCTTCGCGACCTCGCCGAGCGACGGCATGATGCGGCGCTGTTTTCCGTTGAACGCGGCTTCGAGGTCCCCGAAGAGCCACGGCCGACCGAGGCAGCCGCGGCCGACCACGACGCCGTCGCAGCCGGTCTGCTCGACCATGCGCAGCGCGTCGTCGGCCTCCCAGATGTCGCCGTTGCCGAGCACCGGCAGGTCCAGGTGCTCTTTGAGGGTCGCGATGGCGTCCCAGTCGGCGGTGCCCGAGTACCGCTCGGCGGCGGTGCGGCCGTGCAGGGCGACCCACGCGACGCCCGCGTCCTGGGCGATCCTGCCCGCTTCGAGGTAGGTGAGGTGGTCGTCGTCGATGCCCTTGCGCATCTTGACGGTGACGGGGATGGTCCCGGCCGCGTCGACGGCGGCGGTCACGATCTCGCGGAACAGCCGCCGCTTCCACGGCAGGGCCGAGCCGCCGCCGCGGCGGGTCACCTTCGGCACGGGGCAGCCGAAGTTGAGGTCGATGTGGTCGGCGAGGTCCTCGTCGGCGACCATCTGCACGGCCTTGCGCATCCCGGCCGGGTCGACGCCGTAGAGCTGCAGGCTGCGGGTCGTCTCTTCAGGGTCGAACTCGATCAGCCGCATGGTCTTCGGGTTGCGCTCGGTGAGCGCCACGGTCGTGATCATCTCGCACACGTAGATCCCGGCGCCCTGCTCTCTGCAGAGCTTGCGGAACGGCAGGTTGGTGATCCCGGCCATGGGGGCCAGCACCACCGGCGGGTCGACCGGGGCGCCTGCGAGCGAGAGCTGCGTTGTCACCGGTCCATTATTCCAGCGGTCCCGCGCTCCCGCCCGGGCCGGTGACGCGCTCCACCTCAGTCGTCGGTCGCGAGGCGACGGATTCGGATGTGGGTGATGGCGTGCTGCTCGACCTCGACGACCTCGAACTCCCAGCCCGAGAGGCGCACCTTGTCGCCGGGGACCTCCGGGAGCCGCCCGAGCCGTGCGAGCAGGAGGCCCGCGACGGTGGTGAAGGTCCCCTCGGGCCGGCCGACCAGTTCGATGCCGAGGTCTTCGAGGTCGTGGATCGGGAAGGTGCCTGGCACGGTCATCACGCCGTCCGCGCGGTGCTGCACGGCCATCACGTCCCGGTCGGTCTCGTCGTAGATCTCGCCCACGAACTCCTCCAGGAGGTCTTCGAGGGTCACGATGCCGTCGATCCCGCCGTGCTCGTCCACGACCACCGCGAACTGCTCGTGGTCGGTCTTGAAGCGCCGCAGCGCATCAGAGACGCGCAGCGAGTCGGGGAAGACCACCGCGGGGCGCATGACCGAGGTCAGCTCGCCCGAGTCGTCGAGGAGGTCGCGCAGGTGGACCACGCCGAGCACGTCGTCCAGGCCCGTCTCGCCCGTGACCGGCGCCCGCGAGTGGCCGGAGTCGGCGAGGGCCGCCCGCGCCTCCGCGATGCTCATGTCGGACGGCAGGATGAACACCGCGCGGCGCGGCACCAGCACCTCGCGCAGCCGCCTGGCGTGGATCTCCAGGGCACCTGTGATGATCTCGCGCTGCTCGGGGTTGAGCGCCCGCTGCCCGGACACGAGCTCGCGCAGTTCGGAGGGGCTCATCTGCTCGCCGTCGGTCTCGTTGCCGCCGCCGAAGACCCGCACTACGAGGTTCGTGGACTTGCTGAGCGCCCACACGGCCGGGCGGGCGGCAGTGGAGAGGAAGTCGAGCGGCTTGGCGGCCATGAGCGCCCACCGCAGCGAGTACTGCATCGCGAGCCGCTTCGGCGCGAGCTCGCCGAACACGAGCGTGAAGAACGTGAGTACCACGGTGACCAGGCCGACCGCGACCGCGTTCGCGGCCCCGCCGAGGAAGGCGAGCAGCGGCACGAGCGGTTCGGCCAGCGACACCGCGGCCGTCGCCGAGGCCAGGAACCCGGCGAGGGTGATGCCGATCTGGATCGTCGCGAGGAACCGGTTCGGGTCCCGCGCGAGGCGCACGAGCGTGCTCGCGCCCTTGCCCGGTTCGCGCTCGAGCGCTCGCAACTGGCCCTCGCGCAGCGACACCAGCGCCATCTCGCTGCCCGCGAAGAGCGCGTTCAGGAGCACCAGCACGCCCACCAGCGCGAGGTTCCATCCGTAGTCCATGACCATCCGTCTCTGAGAAGTTGAATCCGCACAAGGTACCCGATATGCCGAAGGCCGCCCGGCGCTGCGCCGGGCGGCCCTCGATCGGGTCGAGATCTATTCGAGGTCCACGGTCACCGATGCGCCCCACGGGTTGCCGGCGACCTCGTAGGCCCCGGCGTAGGAGAACCCGTCGTCGCCGACCGTGGCGCCGCCCGGAATCGTGGCCTGGCCGTCGAGGTACGAGTGGAGCTTCTGGCCGGTGTAGTCCGAGACGAGGACCATCGCGGCGGTGCCGTCGTAGCCCTTCGCGTTGAGCGCGGGGGTCTCGGAGGCGCACAGCGGGTCGGACATGCGGGAGTCCGCGAGCTCCTTCTCGACCTTGCCGCCGGACACCCAGCTGACCTTGGCCTCGCCGCGGCTGGTCGCGATGAACGCGCCGCTCTGGGCGCCCACGACCAGGCAGGTCGGGTTGGCGCCGACCTCGGTCGCGGCCGTCTCTTTGAGCGAGCCGTCGAGTTCGTGCACGGTGCCGTCGGCGGTCGCCACGGCCGAGGCGGACTCGGTCGCGGCCACGTCGGCGACGCCGCCGTCGAAGCCGACCGCTTCACCCGCGGCCGCCTCGAACGTGAACTCGGCGCCGTCGTAGTGCTGGGCCGCAAGGCCTTCGAGCGTGGAGGCGAGGTCCACGGTCGCTACCTGGCTGGAGCTCAGGTCGCCGACGATCGCGTAGCCGGCGGTCGCGACCTGGTCGCGACCGGCGCCGTCCGCCACGTCGTTGCGCGACTCCGAGAGCGACCCGCCCGAGTTCGACCACGCGTCGACCGAGGTCGGCGCGGTGAACGGCAGCACGACGGTGCCCACGATCTCGGCGGTGCCGAAGTGGCCCGGGTTCGGCAGGCCGGGGTAGGACTCCGACCAGCTCGACTGGTACGTGCCCTTCTTGTCGCCCAAGGCGATCACGACGAGCGAGCCGGTCTGCGACTCGGGCGTCCACGTGGTGACGAGCGCGAGCTCGTTGCCGTCGGTGAGCGCCACGTCCGTCGGGACCTGCCCGTCGGGGAGCTGGAGGCAGGTGCCGCCCTGCGCGCCGCTGATGCCGGCGGTGGCGATGACGCCGGAGGAGAACGCGATCACGGAGTGCGCGTTGACCTCGGCGCTCTGCTCGGGTCGGGCGAGGGCGACCGGCTTGCCGAGTTCGCCGCCGAGCCCGGCGACGCAGTCGGCCGTGGTGCCTTCCTGCAGTTCGAGTTCGGGTTGGCCCTCGTCGGTGAACCGCCCGCCCGCGCGGGGCGTGAGGCCCAGCGCGGTGTCGGTGGACTCGACGACGGTGACGTGGTCGATGCCGGTGAGGCCGGATTCGTCGGTGACGTACCCGAGCTGCCCCTGGATGCTGCGGTCGGCGTCGCCGAACAGCGGTTCCGCGGCGAGCGCGTCGCCGCTGGCGGCCGCGAGCTCTTCCGCGCCGTTCTCGCCCGCTTCGCCGTAGCGCCAGGAGAACCACTCGGCGGTGCCGGCGGCGGCCGCGAGTTCGCCGTAGCGCTCGGGGGTGAGGGCGTCGTCGGCGCCGCTGTCCTCGCTGGCGTCGCCGCCGTCCTCGCCCGGTTCGCTCGGCTCCTCGGGGGGAGCGGCGCCCAGCATGAGGACGATGCCGATGATGAGGCCCAGCGTGATGAGGCCGCCGATGCCGTAGATGGCGTAGCGGACGCCGCGGTGCGTCGGCGGGGCGACGCGCACGTTGCCCGCCGGCTCGGCCGGGGCCTCGGGCTGCTCGGTCTCCTCGCCGGTGCGTTGCGCGGGAACGGCCTCGGGCGCGGCGGCCTGCTGCGATCCCTGGTCGGCGTAGGCGGACTCGGGGAACGTCTGGTCGTTGTAGGAGCTCTGGTCGCCGTACGCGGACGGCGGCGCGGCGTACGGGTCCTGTTGGGAGGAGAAAGGTTGCTGCTGTGCGGGTTCGGCGGTCGCGGCCCCGGTCGGGCCGAACGCGTCGCTGCCCGAACCGAAGGTCGCGCCGTTGCGGGGCTCCCCATAGGAGCCCTGCTGCGGCACGGGCGGGAACGGCTCGGCCTGCTGCTGGGCCTGGTACTCGGCGCGGGCCTGCTGGGCCTCGGCCTGCAGCCGCTCGGCCTGGTACGGGTCGGACTGGTAGAGGTCCTGGCCGCCCGCTTCGCCGCGGTACTGGTTGTGGCCGTAGACGTCCGCCTCGTACGGGTCGGAGCGCAGCTCGGGGAATTCGAGGCCTTCGCCCTGGGCGGGCTGGCGCGGCGCGTCGTAGGTCGGCGGGTCGAACCCGGGGGCCTGCGGCGCGGCGCCGAACGGGGAACCGCCCTGCTCGGGCTGGTACTGCGGCTCGGCCGGCGCTTCGGGAGCGGCGGCGGGCGGCGGGGCCTCGCCAGTGCCGTTCCAAGACGCGCCGCCGGTCAGGCCCCAGCCGGTCTGCGACTGCTGGTGCATCCAGTCCTGGCTCGATTTCGGCGGCCAGTCGGGCGCTTCGCCCCAGTCGCCTTGCTGCGCGGCGTCCTGCCGCGGCGGCTCCTGCTGCGACTGCTCTTGGAAGCCCTGGTAATCGGACTCGGGGTAGACGGGGTCGGGCGCGCCGCGCTGCGGCGTCTGGCCGTACTGCGCCTCGTCTCGCTGCGGCTGGCCGTGCTGCGCTTCCCCGTACTGGGCCTCGCCGTACGGCGCGTTCCCGTACTGGGGCCCCGACTGCTGCGGCACCCCCGGCGTGGCGTCGTCGAACGCGCCCCATTCACTGCGGCGCGCTTCGGGGTCGAGCTCTTCGTAGGGTCCGGTCTGCTGCGGCGGGCGCAGGAACCGTTCGGCCGCCGACGGCTCGTCGTCCGGCGCTGTGGAAGGCAGGTGGCCCACTCCGCGCGCGGTGATTCGGGGCGGATTGGTGGGTGTGGCCGCCGGTTCACTGGTGGGAGGCCAGGAGGGCGGCTGCTCGGGCGATGGGTCCGGCATGATAGGCGACTCTAGCGGATCGGACCGCGCACGCGTGAGGCGTGGTCGGGAAAATTCCTGACGGGAACCGTGGTACAGCGGGCCGTCGCACCGGTTCTGATCTGCGCCAACGGTTTCCGTGAGGCCGGTGCGGGACGTGACCTCCGCGACCCGTCCATGGTGGCCGATCCCTCACCTGCGATACCGCACCGGGGTCGGGGCGTCACGCAGCGCTCGCGGGGCCGGGGCGCGCCGAGTTCGGGGCTCACACCGGGCGGCGTCTGCGAGCGGGCTGTCAGGGGGACCGGGCAGAATGGTGGAGCAGCGAAAAGAGGTGAACAGTGGCGGGGCGAATCCGGGACGCCGATATCCAGCTCGTGCGCGAGCGCGTGGATATCGCCGATGTCATCGGCGAGCGCGTCACCCTGCGCAACGCCGGTGGCGGCAATCTCAAGGGCCTGTGCCCGTTCCACGACGAGCGCTCGCCGAGCTTCAACGTCACGCCCGCGCGCGGCGTCTACCACTGCTTCGGCTGCGGCGTCGGCGGTGACGCCATCACCTTCCTCACCGAGCTCGACGGCCTCACCTTCGTCGAGGCGGTCGAGCGCCTCGCCGCCCGCGCCGGCCTGAAGCTCACGTACGAGGACGTCGACGGCCGCGTCCAGCGCGGCCCCTCGGGCGCGCCCGGCCTCAAGCAGCGCCTGCTCGACGCCCACACCGCCGCCGCCGAGTTCTACACCGCGAAGCTCCTCTCGCCCGAGGCCCTCACGGCCCGGCAGTTCCTCACCGCGCGCGGCTTCGACCGCGACGCCGCCGCCACCTTCGGCTGCGGCTACGCCCCCGACTCGTGGGACGCGCTCGCGAAACACCTGCGCGCCAAGGGCTTCACCGCCGAGGAGCTCAACACCGCCGGGCTCGCCAAGCCCTCGCGCACCGGCAACCTCATCGACCGGTTCCGCCGCCGCCTCGTGTGGCCCATCCGCGACTCGTCCGGCTCCGTGATCGGGTTCGGCGCGCGCAAGCTCTTCGACGACGACCAGGGCCCCAAGTACCTCAACACCCCCGAGACGCCGCTGTACAAGAAGTCCCAGGTCCTCTACGGGATCGACTTGGCGCGCAAGGACATCGCGCGCACCGGCCGGGTCGTCATCGTCGAGGGGTACACGGACGTCATGGCCTGCCACCTCGCGGGCGTCCCCATGGCGGTCGCCACCTGCGGCACCGCGTTCGGGCCCGAGCACATCCGCATCCTGCGGCGCTTCCTGTTCGACTCCGAGACCGCGGACGGGCGCATCATCTTCACGTTCGACGGCGACGAGGCCGGCCAGCGCGCCGCCCTCAAGGCCTTCGACGAGGAGCAGCGCTTCGTCTCCCAGACCTACATCGCCGTCACCCCCGGCGGCCAGGACCCCTGCGAGCTGCGCCAGAGCGCCGGGGACGCGGCCGTGCGCGAGCTCATCGAGCGGCACACGCCGCTCGTCCAGTTCGCGCTGGAACGCGCGATCGCCAAGCACGACTTGGACACCGCCGAGGGCCGCCTGCACGCGACGCGCGCGATCGCGCCGCTCCTGGCCCGCGTCAAGGACCGCGGCCTGGTCGAGGAGTACATCGGCGTCTACGCCGGACGCCTCGGCAAGGAGAAGGCCGAACTCCGCCGCGCCGTCCAGGGCGCGGCCGCCGGCCAGCAGCCCGAGGCCCCCGCGGGCCCCAAGCGCGAGCCGCGCGCCGACTCGACCCAGCTCCGCGCCCAGCGCGAGGTCCTGAAGGTCGCGCTGCAGCAGCCGCAGGTCGCCGGCCCCTACTTCGACGCGGTCGACGCCACGCCCTACACCGACCCGAACTACCGGGCGGTCCGCGAGGCCGTCGCCGCCGCCGGGGGAGCGGCGCACGCGGCCGCGGGCCCCAACTGGATCGCCGCGGTCCAGAACGCCTGCACCGAGATCGCCGCCGGCGCCCTCGTCAGCGAACTCGCCGTCGAGGAACTGCGCCTCGCGGGGGAGCCCGACGGCCTCTACGTCCGCACCATCCTCGCCCGCATCCAGCGCCCCGTGGTCGAAGCCGAGGTCGCCGACCTCAAGCGCCGCCTCCAGCGGATCAACCCCAGCACGGACAAAGACGAGTACATGAAGCTCTTCGGCCAGCTCATGGGGCTGGAACAGCACGTCCGCTCCCTCCGCGACCAAGCCGCGAACGCCTTCGAGTAGCGCCCGGAACCCCGCGGTATCCGAGACAGCCTCGAATTCTCGTGTTGTGATGCGGTAACAGGTACGTCTCTACGGCCGGGTGCTCGACGGCCGTGATCGGGGGGATCATGTCCCAACCGCCTGCCTCGCCGCCGCCCGAACCGCCTCCGGGGCCTCCGCCGTACTACCCGCCGCCGCCCGTGCCGGGCGGCTCATACCCGCCTTCGGAGAACTCCAAGACCATCTCGGTGCTCGCCCTGGTCTTCGGTGGCTTGTCGCTGCTGTTCGGCCTCATCCCGATCGCCGGAATCTTCATCGGCGGCCTGTTCGGGATCGCCGCGATCGTGCTCGGCATCATCGGGATCTTCAAGTCCCACAGGCTGTTCGCGATCATCGGTATCGCGCTGGCCGTCGTGGGCCTGATCGTCGCCGTGATCATCACCGTCGCGGTGGGCCGCTCGGCCGACGAGATCATCGAGGACTGGCCGACCGATTACGGGGACTCGTCCGGCGAGGACGAGGGCCACGGCGACGCGCCGCAGGACCAGGTCGTCGACGGCACGGACCCGACGGCGCCGCTCCCGGCGGGCAGCGAGGTCACCACCGGCAACTGGACGGTGGTCGTGAGCGAGGTCGTGCCGGACGCGACCGAGCAGGTGCTGGCCGCGAACGAGTTCAACGTGCCCCCGGCTGAGGGGTTCCAGTACTTCATGTTCCAGGTCGCCGCGACCTACCAGGGTGAGGAGTCCAGTATCGCCTGGACGGACCTGCTGTTCGGGGTGTACGTCGACAGCAGCGTGTACTCCGAGCCGTGCGGGATCATCCCCGGCGACCTCGTGGGCGCCCCCGAGGTGTTCGCGGGCGGGACGGCGTCGGGGAGCCAGTGCATCGCCGTGCCGACCGCCGGGCTCGACACCGCCGCGATCGGCGTCCAGGACTTCTGGGGCTCGGGCCAGCGCCTCTTCGTCGCGGCCTCGTGAACCGAACGAAACAGCCGCCCGCGGGTCCCCGCGGGCGGCTGTTCTCGCTGTCTTAGAGCTTGGCCTTCGCCGCGTTGCGCAGCGGTTCGCCGTGGGCGTGGAGTTCGCCGAGGGCTTCCTTCCAGGACTGGATGAGACCGGTCGCGTGGTAGGGGATCTCCTTCTCCTTGCAGAACTCCTCGACGATCGGCTGCGCCTTGGCGAGGTTCACCGAGGGCATGGCCGGGAAGAGGTGGTGCTCGATCTGGTAGTTCAGGCCACCGAGGGCGAAGTTGGTGAACCAGCCGCCCTTGACGTTGCGGGAGGTCAGGACCTGCTTGCGCAGGAAGTCCAGCTCGGTCTCGCCGACGAAGGTCGGCATGCCCTTGTGGTTCGGCGCGAAGACCGAGCCCATGTACAGGCCCCACACGGCCTTGTGCACGAGGAGGAAGACGACGGCCTTGCCGGGGGAGAGCACGATGAACAGCGCGCTCAGGTAAGCGGCCCAGTGGATCGCGAGGAACAGGGCCTCCCAGCCGCGGTTCTTCAGGCCCGGCTTGAGGACCGACTTGATGCCCGACCAGTTGAGGTTGAGGCCTTCGAGGGTGAGGATCGGGAAGAACAGCTGCGCCTGGTACTTGCCGAACCAGGTGGTGATGCCCTGCGCGAAGCCGGCCTGGCGCTTCGACCAGACGAAGAGGCCCGGCGAGACGTCGGGGTCGAGCTCCTCGTGGTTGGGGTTGGCGTGGTGGCGGTTGTGCTTGTCGTTCCACCAGCCGTAGCCCATGCCGTTGGCGAGGTTGCCGGTGAACCAGCCCATGCGCTCGGAGGTGGCGCGGCTGCGGATGACCTGGCGGTGCGCGAGGTCGTGGCCGAGGAACGCCACCTGGGTGCTCACGAGGGCCATGAAGACGGCCGTGAACATCTGGAGCCAGGAGTTCCCGATCAGCGCGAAGGCGGTCCAGCCGCCGACGAAGACGACTGACATGAGCGCGAAGCGGATCACGTAGTACGCGGGGCGGCGGTCCATCAGCCCGGCCTGGTTGATCCGCTTGCCGAGCTCGGCGAAATCGCTGCCGGTGCGCGGTCGCGGCTCTGCGACGGGCGTGGCCTTCTCGGCGATGAGCGTCATGTAATGCGTCCGATCTGTCGGGAACTATCGACAACTGCAAGTCTTCCCGTCAAGCGCTTTTTTGTCGCTACCGCTGACCCCTCAATAGGGGTAGGGCAAGCACTACCTTTACTGGCCGGTATTTATGAAGGATTCGCTTCAAAAACGGTTGTACTCTGTCGGTGCCCGGGCTTAGGGTTGCCCCATGCCACATGACGATGAGATCCTGGTGCGCGCCGCGGACCTGCGGAAAAGCTACGGCGAGCACGAGGCGGTGCGCGGCGTCGACTTCGAGATCCGGCGCGGCGAGGCCTTCGGCTTCCTCGGCGCGAACGGCGCCGGCAAGTCCACCACGATGCGGATGATCGGCTGCGTCTCCCAGCCCACCGGCGGCGAGCTCGAGGTCTTCGGCCGCGACCCCCACACCCAGGGCGCCGAGATCCGCGCCCGCCTCGGCGTCGTCCCCCAGGACAACACCCTCGACGGCATGCTCACCGTCTTCGAGAACCTCGTGGTCTACGCCGGCTACTTCGGCATCAAGAAGAAAGTGGCGAAGGTCAAGGCCGCCGAGCTCCTCGAGTTCGTGCAGCTCTCCTCCCGCGCCAAGGACCAGGTCAGCGAGCTCTCCGGCGGCATGCAGCGCCGCCTCGCCATCGCCCGCTCGCTCATCAACGAGCCCGAGCTCGTGATCCTCGACGAGCCCACCACCGGCCTCGACCCGCAGGCCCGCCACCTGGTGTGGGAGCGGCTGTTCCAGCTCAAGCACCGCGGCGTCTCGATCCTCCTCACCACCCACTACATGGACGAGGCCGAGCAGCTCTGCGACCGGCTCGTCGTCATGGACGAGGGCCGTATCATCGCCTCCGGCTCCCCCCGCGAGCTCATCGACACCCACGTCACCAAGGAGGTCGTGGAGCTGCGCTTCGGCCCCGCCCACACCACCGAGCTCGCCGAACTCGCCTTGACGCTCAACGGCATCGGCGCCCAGATCGAGGCCCTGCCCGACAAGATCCTGGTCTACACCGACGACGCGGACGACACGAACGCCGCGCTCGAGGCCCGCAAGATCCACCCCACCTCGGTCCTCGCCCGCCGCGCCACCCTCGAAGACGTCTTCCTGCGCCTCACCGGCCGCGCCCTCGTGGAGGACGAAGCGTGACCACCGTGGACCGCTCCGCGCCCACCCCGGCGCAGGCCGCCCGGCGCGCCTTCAACCTCCAACTGGCCCTGTACAAGCACGTCTGGCACGGCACCGTCTTCACCTCCGGCCTCCTGCCGATCCTCTACATGGTCTCGATCGGCATCGGCGTCGGCGCGTACATCGACTCGTCCGCCGTCGGCGGCCTCACCTACGCCGAGTTCATCGCCCCCGGCCTCGTCTGCTCCGTCGCGGTCATGATGCTCGGCAACGACATGGTCTTCCCCGTCTTCGGCGGCTACGCCGACTGGGGCGGCCACTACCTCGCCCAGCGCGCCACCCCGCTGAGCCCCGTCGACATGCTCAACGGGCACCTCCTGTACGCGGTCGTGTTCCGCCCCTTCACGAACTGCGCGATCGTCGCGCTCGTCCTGGCCTTCTTCGGGGTCTACCCCAACGGCTGGTGGGCGGTGTTCGCCGTGATCGCCGCCGCGCTCGTCGCGGCCGCCCTCGCGCCCTGGCTCCACTTCTGGGCCTCCAGCCTGAAGAACGACGCGAACCTCAACA
The DNA here is from genome assembly GCF_027622945.1 of Glycomyces lechevalierae. Lineage (GTDB taxonomy): Bacteria > Actinomycetota > Actinomycetes > Mycobacteriales > Micromonosporaceae > Glycomyces > Glycomyces rutgersensis. Next base: position 245,088 of record NZ_JAPZVQ010000006.1, read on the forward strand.
TGATCTTCCGGTTCGCCGTCATACCGATCTCGCTGTTCTCCGGGGTGTTCTTCCCCGCCAGTGAGATGCCGGTGTTCCTCCAGCCGCTCGTGTGGGCCTCGCCCCTCTGGCACGGCACGGAACTCGCGCGCGCCGCCACCGCGGACGTCGCGCCCGCACTGCCGCCCGCCGCCCACATCGCCTACCTGGCCGCGCTGGCCGTCACCGGGTGGTTCGCCGCCCGCTGGCGGATCCAGAAGCGCCTGAACTTCTAGGAGCCCAACGAATGTCGGTCATCGCCTACGGCGCCGCCCGCGCCTCCCTGAAGTCCTCGGGCGCGCTGCTCAACCGCAACTGGGTCGCCATGCGCCGCGCCTGGATCCTCATCATCTCCGGCGCGGTCGAGTCCCTGCTCTTCCTGTTCGCCTTCGGGTTCGGCGTCGGCGCCCTCGTCGGCGACATCACCCTCCCCGACGGCACCACCATCTCCTACACCGCCTACGTCGCCCCCGCGATCCTCGCGAACGCCGCCATGATGGGCGTGCTCGCCGAGACCTCCATCAACGTCTTCGCGAAGTTCAAGTGGATGAAGGTCTACGACGGCATCCTCGCGACCCCCTTGCGGCCCTGGGACGTCGCCCTCGGCGAGGTCTGGTGGGCGCTGATCCGCGGGGGCACCTACATCGCCGCGTTCGTGGTCGTCATGGGCGCCTTCGGCCTCCTCGACTCCTGGTGGTCGCTGCTCGCCGTGCCCGCGTGCGTGTTCATCGCGCTCGCCTTCGCCGGCATCGGCCTCACGCTCGCCACGCTCTTCCGCGACTGGCCCGACTTCGACTGGATGAACGCCGTCGTCTTCGCCATGTTCCTCTTCGGCGGCACCTTCACGCCCGTCGAGGCCTACCCGGCGTTCGCGCAGCCGATCGTCTACATCATGCCGCTCTACCACGGCATCGAGCTCGTGCGCGGCCTCAGCCTCGGCCAGCTCGGACCGATGATGTTCGTGCACATCGCCTACCTCATGGCACTGTGCCTGGCGGGCATGTGGATCGCGCAGAAGCGGCTGGCGAAGGCCTTGTACAAATAGAGACGGTCAAGCAGCAGGCCGCGCTCCGCAGGGAGCGCGGCCGACCCGTCCCGCTGGTCCGGCGCCGTCCAAGAAGCACCACTGTAAGAAGAATTTCTTCAAATGTGACCTTCACAACGAAGAATTTCTTCGATACCGTCCTGTTATGGAACAGCGCTTCACCTTCCGATCGCGCCGAAGGCGCGTCGCACTCCTCGTCGCCGCGCTCCTCACCGCGGCCGCAGCGGCCTTCGCCCCGACCATCGTCGCCAACGCCCAGGACGTCTCCATCCAAGCCGTCACCCACAAGAGCCCCTTCAACTGCAACAAGACCTTCAACGCCAACAACTGGTCCGGCGGGCACAACCCGTCCAACACCATCGACTGGCAGGACTACGGCGGCGACGACATCAACGGCGAGAACGTGCGCGCCACCGCGGCCGGCACCGCCACCTTCTACGACGCCGGCAGCACCAGCTACGGCAAGTGGGTCCAGATCGTCCACTCCGACGGCTCCCGCACCCGCTACGCCCACCTCGCCAGCATGGTCGGCGCCGTCGGCACCTCCAAGACCGTCTCCCAGGGCACCGTCATCGGCACCGTCGGCTCCACCGGCGGCTCCGACGCCCCGCACCTGCACTACGAACAGCGCAACGCCTCCGGCTCCGTCGTCACCCCCGTCGTCGAAGGCGTCCAGGTCCCCCTGGGCACCAAGAAGGCCATCAAGTCCACCAACGCCTGCGGCAGCACCAACCCCTACACGCCCGAAGAGGTCTGCGGCTCCGGCTACAGCGTCATCGACTCCCAGGCCGTCACCGGCGGCCGCGTCTACCTGCTGTACAACAGCGGCAACGGCTACAACTGCGTCACCACGATCAAGAGCACCAGCATCGGCACCGCCTCCGCCGTCTCGGCCAGCCTCCAGGTCGAGGGCGGCACCATGACCACCGACTCGGGCAGCTTCGCGTACTACGCCGGGCCGATCCGCAAGTCCGCGGCCGACGACTGCGTGAAGTGGGGAGGATCGGTCGGCTCGAGCTCGTACCTGAGCGGTTTCGAGCACTGCACTTAAGAGCCGATAGGCTGGGCGCGTGAGAACCCTGCTGCGACTGTGCACCATCGTCGCGCTGGCCTGCGCGCCCGCCTTCGCCCCTTCGGCCGCCTTCGCCGCCGGAGGGCCGCAGGTCCTGGTCGTCTCGACCGGGAACGCCGCGCAGGACGTGGCCGACTACGCGGTGGAGCGCCTCCAGATGGAGGCGCGCCGCTGGAACTTCACGCTGACCGAGGGCGCCCCCGAGGACCTCGAGGACCTCGGCGACTACGACGTGGTCATGCTCCTCAACACCGGCGGCGACTTCCTCGACGACCGCCAGCAGGAGTCCCTCGAGACCTTCGTGGAGCAGGGCGGCGGCCTCGTCGCCACCGACTCCGCGATCGAGAGCGAGCCGGACTGGGACTGGTTCCACGAGACGCTGGGCGCGACGGCGCTCCCGCCGGCGGAGGCCGCGACCGAGGAGTCCGTGACCTTCAACTCGGGCTCGCAGATCACCGAGGGCCTGGACGACGAGCTGAAGCTCACCGAGCACTGGTACTCGTTCGATCCCGCACCGGCGCAACCGGGTTCGACGATCCTGGCCCAGTTGAGCTCGGGCGGCGCGGTGGCCTGGGTCAACGAGGGGCTGCCGGTCTTCTACGCCTCGCCCGGCGGCGAGGGCAAGACCTGGGGCGACCGGGACTTCCTGCAGCTGATCCGCCAGGCGATCTGGTGGGGCGCCGGCGAAGAGGGCGCGCTGGTGCAGAACTCCGACGACGCCGCGCCGGCCTGGCCGTACACGCTCACGTTCGTGCTGTTCGTGGTCGCGGTCGCGGGCGGCGGTTCGATCGCCGTGTGGCGCTTGGACAAGGCCGAGACCGAGAAAGAGGCCGCCGCAAAGGCGTAAGCAGTCGATCGGGCGGGCCGTCTCGAACTGCGGCCCGCCCGATCGGAAGCGATCCGCGCGGTGCACCTCCTGCGCCTGACACGGCGCCGGACCGGCTCGAAGGGAAGTTCCCACGACCCACGCTCTGGACGGTCATGTCGTCAAGAGGCCGAGCCTTGGTCCGGCACCGCGCGGATCGCAGTTTAGGGGATCCTCCGGCGCCCCTAAATCCGCCCCGTCACAACAGTGGTAACGGGGGCGACGCCGTTGTCGAATGGCAGGTCCTCGTCCTCCGGCTCCTCCACGGGCGGGCCCGAGCGCTGCTTGATGGAAACCTCCTCGAGCGGGATCGCCAGGAGCGCGGACATCGCGTTCTCCTTGTCGTTCGCCTCCCGCGAGCGCTCTGAGCGGCCTTCGGCCATCCGGTCGATGAGGGCCTTGAACACCGTCCACCGCTCGTCCGCGTCGGTGACGAGCTTCGCGTTGGCGTGCACCACGACCGAGCGGTAGTTCATGGAGTGGTGGAACCAGCTCTTCGAGAACACCAGTCCATCCACAATGGTGGCGGTGGCGCTCACGGCGAACTCCTCGCGCCCGCCCAGGCCCATGCTCGACCCGGTCGAGCCGTGCACGAAGAGCGTGTCCCCAACGCGCACATGGAAGGTGGGGAGCACCCGCGGCGCGCCGTCGGGTCCGACGAAGGCGAGGTCGCAGAACAGCGCCTCGTCGAGCACCCGGTACGCGGCCTCCCGCTCATAGGTGACCCGCTCGCGCGAGCGCTTCGGGGTGGTCCGCTCGGTCGGGGTGAACTGGCCGCTGTAAGGGCATTCGAGGGCGGACATCGGGGGTGGCTCCTATCGCGTTTTTGTACTGATACAATGCTTCAGTTATGTCGGTACAGTATCAGATCACCGGATCGGCGGCAACCGAGATCGCCGCCAGCATCGAGTCCGGCGTGCGCTCGGGGCAGCTCGCGCCCGGCCGCACCCTGCCTCCCGTCCGCAAGCTCGCCGCGGACCTCGGCGTCGCCCCCGGCACCGTCGCCTCCGCCTACCGGCGCCTGCGCGAACGCGGCGTGGTGGAGACCGGCGGCCGCGCCGGCACCTTCATCCGGCAGCGCTCCGCCTTCACCCCCGCCGGAACCCTCACGGTCCCTTCGGGAGTGCTCGACCTCGTCTCGGGCGAACCCGACCCCGACCTGCTGCCCGACCTCGCCTCCCTCATGCCGCGCGTCGAGATCTCGCCCGGCAACTACCGCGACGGCGGCCCCTGCCCCGACCTGCTCGACCTCGCCCGCGACCGCTTCGCCGCCGACGGCGTGCACGGCGATCTCACCGTCACCTCCGGCGCACTCGACGCATTCGAACGCGGCCTCGCCGCCCGGCTCGAACCCGGCGACACCATCGCCGTCGAGGAGCCCACCTGGTCGAACGGCCGGGACCTGCTGCTCTCGGCCGGATACCAGGTCACGCCCGTCGCGATCGACGGTGAAGGCCCGCTGCCCGACGAGCTCGCCGCGGCGCTCGCCGCCGGCGCGAAAGCGTTCATCCTCACCTCGCGCGGCCAGAACCCCACGGGCGCAGCGGTGTCCGCCGAGCGCGCCGCCGCGCTCCGCGAGGTCATCGCCCGCCACCCGGGCGTCTTCGTCATCGAGGACGACCACTGGGCGGAGCTCTCGCAGCTCCCGCTGCACTTCGTGGCCGACGCCGCCGAGCGCTGGATGTTCGTGCGCTCCGCGTCGAAGCCCTACGGCCCCAACCTGCGCTGCGCGCTCGTCGCCGCCGATCCGGAGACGAAGGCCCGTATCCAGGGACGCATGCAGATGGGCCACGGCTGGGTCTCGCGCATCCTGCAGCACTTCGTGATCGCCGCCTGGACCGACGACGCCGTGGAGGCGCAGGTCGCCCACGCGGGCCGCGTCTACGCCGAACGTCAAGCGGCCCTTCGCGAAGCGCTCGCCGACCGCGGCATCGACGTGTGGGGCCGCTCCGGGCTCAACGTATGGGTCCCGGTCGCGGACGAGACCGCCGCCGTGGTGGCCCTGCGCGACGCCGGGTTCGCCGTCGCGCCCGGCCGCGCCTACTCCTTCCACGGCCACCAGGGCATCCGCGTGAGCACCTCCCGGCTCGACCCGAAGCTCGCCGGGGCGGTGGCCGACGCCATCGCCCAGGCGTCAGGACCGGCGGCACCGCCGATCTGACCGGCCGGACCCCACTGATCCGGCCGACAACTCCAGAAAGGACCGACCCTCGTGACCAGCACCCTCCCCGAAGACGCCCCGCCAGACCGCACCGTCCCCGACACCGCTCCCCTCCAGAAGCGCGTCCTGCGCACGCTCTTCATGACCCAGATCCTCGGCGGCCTCGCCGTCGGCATCGGCATCGCCGTGGGCGCCCTGCTCGTCGAGGAGATGACGGGCTCGGCGACGTTCACCGGGCTCGCCCAGAGCCTCTTCGTGGGCGGCTCGGCGCTCGTCGTCGTCCCGGCCGTGCGCATCACCGAGCGGTTCGGCCGCCGCGGCGGCCTCGCCTTCGGCTACGGCTGCGCGGTCATCGGCACGCTCATCGTCGCCTCCGCGATCCACCTCGAGAACGCCGTCCTCGCGGTCGTCGGCTACTTCCTGCTCGGCGCGGCCTCCTTCGCCGGGCTCCAGTCGCGGTACGCCGCAGCGGACCTCGCCCCGGTCGCGCGGCGCGGCTCGCACCTGGCGCTCATCGTGTGGGCCACCACGATCGGCTCGGTCGCGGGCCCGTCCCTCGCCGGGCTCGCCGAGCGGGTCTGGACGGGCTGGTTCGGCGGCCCCGCGTACGTCGGCTCGATGGCCGCCATCGGCGTCCTCTGCCTGATCACGGCCGCGGTGATCCTCGTGTTCCTGCGCCCCGACCCGCTCCTCACGGCCCGCGAGATCAGCGGTGAGACGGACGCGCCGAAGCGCTCGATCGCGGACGGCTACCGCACCGCGAAGGCCAACCCGGCCGTGCGCACCGGCGTGATCGCGGCTGCCTTGGGCCACTTCGTGATGGTCGGCGTCATGGCCATGACGGCCGTGCACATCAAGCACGGCATGGCCGACCCGGAGGAAGCCCTCAGCGTCGTCGGCGTCATCCTCGGCCTGCACATCGGCGGCATGTACGCGTTCGCGCCGATCATCGGCCGCCTCGTCGACAAGTACGGCGCGCGCCCGATCCTCATCGCGGGCACCGCGGTCCTCGTCGCCGCGTGCGCGGTCTCCGGCTCCTCGCCCGCGAGCGACCACGTGCGGCTCTCGGTCGGCCTGGTCCTGCTCGGCCTCGGCTGGTCGGCCATGACCGTCGGCTCGGCCGCGCTCGTCACGAGCGCCATCACGCCCGCCGAACGCCCCTCTACGCAAGGCTTCTCGGACCTGATCATGGGCCTCGCCGCGATGGCCGCCGGGCTCGCCTCAGGGCCGATCGTCGAATACGCCAGCTACGGCATGCTCTGCGTCTTCTGCGCCGTCGTCGCCCTGCTCGTGTTCCCGTTCCTGATGGGTCGGCTGACCGGCCCGAAGCCGGTCGAAGAAGCCGCCTGACCGCCGTCTAGTAGCCGTACGCGCTGGGCGCGTTCTGGCCGCCGTCGACCGGGATGACCGCGCCGTTGATCGCCTTCGCCTTGTCCGACAAGAGGAAGGCGATCACCTCGGCCACGTCGCGCGGGTCGAGGAGCTCCCGGTTCGGGAACTCCTCGAGGAACGCCTCGTAGCGCCCCGGGTCGGCCACGCGCAGGCGGTCCCAGTTGCGGTCGGGGATGAGCATCGAGCCGGGCGCGACGGCGTTGACGCGCACGCCGCTCGGGCCCAGCTCGCGGCCCAGCACCGTGGCGGCGTGATTGAGCGCGGCCTTCGTCGAGCCGTACGCGAGGCCGGGGGAGGGCTTGGAGCCGGAGATCGAGGAGACCAGGACCGCCGAGCCGCCGGTCCGTCGCAGTTGCGACAGGGCCGCCTTGAGCGCGGTCATCGCGCTGGTCACGTTGACGCTCAAGGAGTACGCCCAGTCGGCGGGCTCGGTGTCGACGATGCTGCGGCCCCGCGAGCCGCCCACGTTCGCGACGACGCCTTTGAGGTCGCCGAGGCGGCGCTGGGCCTCGTGCACGAACTCGATCATCAGCTCGGTGTCGTTCACGTCGAGCGCCCTGGTGGCGACCGGGACGTCGAACTCGGCGCGCAGCTTCTCGGCGAACTCGTTGAGCGGGGCGGCGTTGCGGGCGCAGAGCGCGAGCGGCACGCCTTCGGCGGCGAGCACCGAGGCCGTGGCCATGCCCAGGCCGTGGCTGGCACCCGTGATGAGAACAGGGCTATTCAGATGCATGTTGTACATAATGGCTCGCCCCGTCTCGTCCCCGCACCCGCCGGGTGGCGGGGTTCGGCGGGGCCGGCCCTCGCCGGCCGGCCCCGGGTCCGGATCAGCGCCAGGCGGCCAGGGGGTTGTCGAGCCTGCCGGCGTAGATCAGGCTCTCCTCCTGGTTCTCGAGGTCGACCATCTGCAGGTTGTTCTTGAGCTGCAAGCGGTTCAGGCATGAGAGCGTGAAGCCGTCCTCGAACAGCGGGAACCGCGCGAACGCCTCGGCCAGCTCGGGGTGGGCGGCCTGGTAGTCCTTCAGCGACTCGGCGGCCACGCGCCAGAACTCGTCCTCGCTGAGCACGCCGTCGAGGTGCAGGTGCCCGGCGAGGAACCGCAGGAAACAGTCCACGACGTCGGTGAGGATCGACAGGGCCCGCACGTCGTCGGGCACCTCGGCGCGGATGCGGCCGATCGCCTCGGGCACCGGCGTCGTCGCTTCGAGGACCGCGCACTCCTCGCCGATGTCCTTGAAGAACACGCGCTCGACGGCGCCGTCCTTGAGCACCAGGATCACGTTCTCGCCGTGGGGCATGAACACCAGGCCGTACCGGTACAGGCAGTGCGCGACGGGCACCAGGTACGCGTCGAGGTAGCCGCGCAGCCAGTCGGCCGGACGCAGGCCCGAGCGGCGGATGAGCGCGGACGCGAGCGGCTTCCCGTCACCGTCCACATGCAGCAGCGAGGCCATGGTCGCGACCTGCTCGCCCTTGGCCAGCTTCGGGATCGGGCTCTCGCGCCACAGCGCGGCGAGCATCTTCCGGTACGGCGAGCCCTTCGGCGCGCCGGCGGTGTAGGCCGGGTGCCGGTAGCCGACGGCCGCGCGCTCGCGCAGGACCGTCGCGCCGTGCCGCTTCAGGGTCGGGTCGCCGTGCACGAGGTCGGCCACGAAGTCGCTGATCGCGGGCGTGACCTCCATGTACTCGGTCGAGAGGCCGCGCATGAAGCCCATGTTGAGCACCGAGAGCGCGGTCTTCACGTAGTCGGCCTCGGGCCGGGAGCGGTTGAAGAACGTGCGGATCGACTGCTGCGCCTGGAACTCGTCGTGCCCCTCGCCCAGCGGGATGAGCCGCCCGGCGGCGATCTCGGGCGCGAAGGTCACCGAGATCTTGTTGCGCCACTGCCACGGGTGCACCGGGATCAGGAAGACGTCCTCATAGGAGAGTCCGCGGTCGGTGAGCATGGACGCGAAGTACTCGCGCGAGTCCGCGTCGAGCTGCGTCTCCAGCAGCCACGCGAAGTCGAGTTCCGGTGCGGCCGCGAACATCGCGTGCTCGCGCCGCGCCGCCAGCCACATGAGCCGCACGCCCGCGCCGGTCTCGGGCGCGTACGCCCGGTAGTCCTCGGAGGTGAACCCGAGCCGGCCGGACCCGGCCACGAAGCACGGGTGCCCGCCGGTCATGCCCGCCTCGATCGCCTGGAACCCCTCGTCCACGAGCGCCGCCGCACTCGGCAGGCCCTCGCCGAGCTGGTACGCCCCGCGGTTCACCGTGGCGGCGACCTCCTCGAGGTACACCGGCAGCACCGCGTCGCTCAAACCGAGCTCGCCCCTGAACGCCAGGAAGAACGCGGCCGCGTCCAGCTCCAGCTCGACAGTGCTTCCTTCAACTGCGGTGCTTCCTTCAACGGTGCTTCCTTCAACTGCGGTGCTTCCTTCAACGGTGCCTCCTTCAACTGCGGTGCCTCCTTCAACAGCGGTGCCGTCGGTGCGCTCGATCGACGCGGGGTCGACCACCCAGTGGTCGAGCTTGAAGCGGTGCGCGGCGAACCGGTACCGCTCCGCGCCGGCCGCGAGCGCGTACCGCTCGCCGTCCTTGACGGGCACCAGCAGCCGCTCGTGGGCGAACTCGCCGATGGCCTTGGCCAGCAGGTTCCTGGTGGCCTGCTGCCACAGGTCCGGGGTGAGGTGGTCGATGGCGCTCACGCGTGCACTCCTCTCGCGGCGGACCGCTCGAAATCGATTCGGGTGCAGAAGCTCAACAGCGCCTGCTTGTCCTTGAGGTCCACGCTTCGCTCGGGCTTGAAGCCCACGAACTCGTTGAGGCGGTGGATGGCCTCGTTGCCCACGTCCGGCTCCACGACGACCCGCTGCGCACCGAACCCGTCGAACAGCAGGTGCATCACGGTGTCCATGACGCCCTTGGTGAATCCGGGGATCGGCTGCTCCGCGGGCGCGGTCAGCACGTGCATGCCGACATCGCCCGGCGCCGGGTCGTACACGCCCGCGAGTTCCGTCCCGGCCGGGTCGTACACCTCGACGAGGAACCGCGCCCGGTAGTGGTAGAGCCCCATGTACGCGAAGTGGCGCGGGTTCGCCTCGATCTCCTCGTGCTCGGCGAGCACGTCCGCGACCGAGGCCTCCTGCATCATCCAGTACTTCGCCTTCGGGTGCGTCACCCACTCGTGCAGCAGCGGCGAGTCCGTGGGCGGGTCGACCGGGCGCAGGCCGAAGTCGCCCAGCTCGGGGTGCAGGTAGTAGAAGCTCGTGGGCGGCTGCGGACTCATCACTCCGGTGCTCCGAATTCCTGGAAGCCGATGCGGCGCTCGATGGGGTAGACCTCCCGGCCGGTCAGCGACCGGATGATCCAGGAGTTGCGGTAGGCGGCCATGCCGAGGTCGGGCGAGACGAACCCGTGCGTGGCGAGTTCGGCGTTCTGGACGAAGACCTCCCCTTCGCCCGCGGCGTCGACGCTGTAGTCGCGGCGGGCCTCCAGGCGTCCGGTCGCGTCGAAGCGCAGCCGGTCGCGGACCTCGTCCATGAAGTCGGGGACCCGGTAACTGTAGCCGGTCGCCAGGACCAGGCCCTCGGTCTGGAGCTCGAACGAGCGGTCCTGCTCGTGCTGGCGCACGGAGAGCCGCACGCTCCCGCACCCCGCCGCCTTCTCCACGGTGCAGTTGGTGAACAGCCGCGTCGGCACGGACCCGCGCTCGAACCGCTTCTGGTACAGGAGGTCGAAGATCTCGTTGATGAGCTCGGCGTTGATGCCCTTGTACAGGTTCTTGTGCTCGGCGTTCAACTCGTCGCGCTTCGCCGAAGGCAGCCCGTGGAAGTAGTCCACGTACTCCGGGCTCGTCATCTCCAGGGTCAGCTTCGTGTACTCGAGCGGGAAGAACCGGGGCGAACGGGTGACCCAGTTGAGCTCGTACCCGCCCTCCTCGATGTCGCCCAGGAGGTCCCGGTAGATCTCGGCGGCGCTCTGCCCGCTGCCCACCACCGTGATCGACCCGCACTCCCGCAGCCGCTCCCGGTGCTCCAGATAGGCGGAAGCGTGGCACACGGTCGGGCTCTCCAGCTCCCGGCACGCCGGCGGAATCCAAGGGGGCGTGCCGGTCCCGAGCACGAGCCGGCGCGCGTAGTCCGTCGCGGCCCCGCCCGGGCCCTCCGAGCGGACCGCGTACACGCCGTCCTCCCACGCGACCGAGACGACGTTCCGCTCGAAGCGCAGGTTGTCCAGCTTCTCGGCCGCCCAGCGCAGGTAGTCCTGGAACTCGGTGCGCAACTGGAAGAACGACTCGCGGATGTAGAACGGGTAGATCCGCCCGCTCTCCTTGAGGTAGTTCAGGAACGAGTACGCCGAGGTCGGATCCGCGAGGGTCACGAGGTCGGCCATGAACGGCACCTGCATGGTCGTGCCCTCGATGAGCATCCCCGGGTGCCAGTCCACGTTCGGCTTGCGCTCCAGGAAGATCCCGTCGAGATCCTCGATCGGCGCGGTCAACGCGGCGAGCCCGAGATTGAACGGCCCCAACCCGATCCCGATGAAGTCGTGAATCACAGTGCCGCTTGGTTCGATGGAGCTCACGCCGCCTCCTGCGCCTTCTTGCCGTGGCGCGCCAGCGCCTCGAGCACCGGCACGATGTGCGCGAGCGTCGTCTCCGGGTTCAGCAGCGTCAGCTTCAACGCCGTCCGCCCCTCCACCTTCGTCGCCGCGACCATGCCCTCACCGGAGGCCGCGAGCGCCTCGCGCGCCCGCCGGTGCGTGTCGTCGTCCGCCCCGGCGAGCCGGAACAGCACCGTCGAGAGCTGCGAGGGCGGCGCGGCCACCTCGAAGCGCGGGTCCGAGGCCAGCCAGTCCCAGGTCTGGTCCGCGAGCGCGCACACCCGGTCGAACATCGCGCCCAGCGCGTCAGGTCCCAAGGTGCGCAGGGTCATCCACAACTTCAACGCGTCGAAGCGGCGCGTCGTCTGGAGGCTCTTGTCCACCTGGTTCGGGAACACCGCCTCGGCCGGGTTGAGGTAGTCGGCGTGGTGCGTGACGTGCCGCAGCGAGGCCCGGTCGCGCACGATGAGCGCCGAGGAGCTGACCGGCTGGAAGAACGACTTGTGGTAGTCCACAGTGACCGAATCGGCGTGCTCGATGCCGCCCAGCAGCCCGCGGTGCCGCTGCGAGACGAGGATCCCGCACCCGTACGCCGCGTCCACGTGGAACCAGACCCGGTGCGCCGCAATGACCTCCGCGATCGGCCCCAGCGGGTCCACGGACCCGAAGTCGGTCGTCCCGGCGGTCGCGACCACCGCGGCCGGCACGAGCCGCTGCTCCCGGCACGTCTCGATCGCCGCGTCGAGCGCCGCCGGATTCATGCGGAACCAGTCGTCCGCGGGCACCGTGACCACGGCCTCCTCCCCGAGGCCGAGCAGCCGGGCCGCCTTGACGACGCTGAAGTGCGAGTGCGGCGAGGCGAACAGCCGCAGCCGGGGGAGCACCTCGACCCCGCGCAGCGGCGTGCCCACCTCCAGCCGGTGCTTCAGCAGCACCTGCTCGACGGCCTCGTCCCGCGCCAGTAGCAGCGCCTGCAGATTCGACTGCGTCCCACCGGAAGTGAAGATCCCGTCCGCGTCCGGCCCGAGCCCGATCCGCCGCGCGGTCCAGTCGATGAGCCGCTGCTCGATGAACGTCCCGCCCGCGCTCTGGTCCCACGTGTCGACCGAGGTGTTGACGGCGGCCAGCACGGTCTCGGCGGCCACGGCCGGCAGCGCGACCGGGCAGTTCAGGTGCGCGAGGTACCGCGGGTGGTGGAACCAGACCGCGTCCTTCAGATACAGCTCGCCGATCTCGTCGAACGCGTCCTCGAAGGACGCCAGCGGCCGGTCGAGATCGACCGCGGCGATGGCCGGACCGAGGTCCGCGGGGGCCGCGCCGGTCCAGGGCCGGTCGACGGCGGCGAACCGGTCGGCAAGGCGGCCTGCGACATCGGTGATCATGCCGCGGTAGGCGGCGGCCGAGTCGCGGCCCAGGAGGGCCGGCGGGCCGGCGCTGGCGAGTGGCGCGGGAGCCGGACGGAGGTCGGCGCTTGTCAGCACGGAGGGTCCTTTCGCGTGGACGGTCTCGGAGGGAAGCCGGGGAACGTGTAGGTTAGGCTAACCTAAATCACGATCGCGCAGAAGGGGTCATCCCGAATGGTGACGTTCTCCACGAATTCTTGCGGAATCATCCGCGATAAGGCATTTGCGAAGGGCGCACGCCCTCAATGAAGTCCATTGTGGAATGAAAAAAGGCACTGCGTCCCGATCGAATCGATCGGGTGCAGTGCCTGAAAGCAAGAGTTGCGGCGGCGCCCGGGGGGAGCCACCGCCGCGCTCATACATCGTGCAGGACGGGGCCTGAACTGTCTGTCACCAATCCGACAACCGTGCGTCAGCTCCCGAAACGCCTAGGCCGCCTCGGCGATCCAGTCCTCCACGACCCCGGTCATGGTCTCGAGCGGGATCGAGCCGTTCGACAGGATCCGGTCGTGGAAGTGCCGCAGGTCGAACGCGTCCCCGAGCGCTTCTCGAGCCCGCTCCCGCAGCGCGCCGATGTGCCGCCGCCCGATCATGTAGGCGAGCGCCTGGCCCGGCCACGCGATGTAGCGGTCGATCTCGTTGGCGATGTTCACCTCTGAGAGCGCGGTGTTCTCGCGCATGAACGCGACGGCGCGGTCGCGCGACCACCCGTAGAGGTGCATCCCGGTGTCCACGACCAGCCGGCACGCCCGCCACGCGTCGAACGAGACCATGCCGAGCCGCTGCAGATCGCCGCTGTAGAGCCCGATCTCGTCGCACAGCCGCTCGGTGTACAGGCCCCAGCCCTCGCCGAACGCGGTGACGTACGCGAACCGCCGGAACTGCGGCAGCCCGTCCAGGGTCTGTCCGAGCGCGAACTGCAGGTGGTGCCCGGGAACGGACTCGTGGAAGGCCAGCGCCTCGTACTCGAACCGCGCCCGGGTCGCCGGCTCGTACGTGTTCACCCAGTGCGTGCCCGGCCTGGAGCCGTCCGCGGCGGGCACGGTGTAGTACGCGAGGGTCGCGCCCTTCGCGGCCGCCTCGGGGATCACCTCGATCGTGCAGGGCGCGATGTCGTAGTCCAGGAACGCCTTCGGCAGCGCGGCCTCGGCCCGCCGCAGCGCCTCGGTGACGTCGGCGAGGATCTGGTCCGAGGTCTCGTACCGCAGCGTGAGGTCCTCGCGGAGCCGCCCGACGATCTCGGCCACGTCCGAGGTCCCGAGGACGCGGGCCCCGATCTCGGCGAACTCGCCGCGCAGCCGCTCGACCTCCTCGAGTCCGATCCGGTGGATCTCCTCGGGCGTGTGATCGGTCGTGGTGAACGTGCGCGACACCGCCGCGTACCCGTCCGACCCGCCCGGGGTGTAGCAGACCCCCACGTAGTCGTCGAGCCGCGAGTCGGGCAGGAACTCGGTCTCGAGCGCCTCCCGCCATCGGGCGAGCGCGGGCCGCACCCGCTGCGAGACCAGCTCGGCGGCGGCGGCTTTCCACTCCTCGACGTCCACTCCGGAAGGCGTGGGGGAGACGAGCGGATCCTTCTCCAACTCCGTTCCGAGGTAGTCGTCGATCTGCTCGATGACGGCGCGCACGCCGCGCTTCGTCTGGTTCCGCCCTTCCTCGGCGGCCTGCCGGTACCGCTCGAGCACGGCGTCGAAGTACTCCCCAAGGGCCCCAAGCCGGACCAGGTAGTCCCGGGAGCGCTGCCCCGAGTTCAGGCTCAACCGGGGGAGCGAGGAGAGCATGGTGGAGACCGGCCCGGTGATGGTGTTGGAGAGCCCGACCTCGGCGAGCGCCGCGTTGATCGTCGCCGTCTGGTCCGCGACGAGCCGCGCGAGCATCGAGTAGGTGATGCGGTCCTGCCCCGCGAGCGCGTCCGCGTCGATCCCGTCGAGCCCGGCGCGGATCTCGGCGTGGTGTGCGAGCCGGACGCGGTCGCCCTCGCGGCTCGGGTCGGGCAGCTTGTCGTCGTACCCCGGAATCCCGTAGAAGCTCGCCGAAGTGGGGTTGTCGGCCAGATGAAAGTCGAAGTACCGCTGCGCCAAGGCAGCCAGTCGAGGATCGCCCATGCACCCGACCCTACTGCGGCTCCTTTCGATCCCGATCCAGTGTTACCGCCGGGCGGGGCGAGCGTTGGTATGGCAAGGTGGGCGCATGTCTGCAGCTCTCGTTCTGCCGCGCAATGTCGACGAGGCGGTCGCGCTGACGTCGTCAGGCCAGTCGTTCACGTACGTCTACTTCTGGGGCCACTCGCCCAACGCGGACGGCAGCGCCGGACGCGGCTGCCTGAGCCAGTGGTGGCCGGCGGCGTTCACCGAGGACGGGCACCGCTTCGCCTCGGCCGAGCACTACATGATGGCGCACAAGGCCTGGCTCTTCGGCGACGCCGCCTCCGCCAAGAAGATCCTCAACGCCGGCCACCCGGGCGAGGCCCAGGCGCTCGGCCGCAAGGTCCGCGGCTTCGACCAGCAGACCTGGGAGGCCGAGCGGTTCGGGATCGTCGTGCGCGGCAACCGCGCCAAGTTCAGCCAGCACGACGACCTCCTCGCCTACCTCCGCGCCACCGAGAACCGCGTCCTGGTCGAAGCCAGCCCTCGCGACCGCGTCTGGGGCATCGGCCTCGGCGAGACCGACCCCCTCGCGGCCTCCCCGGCCACCTGGAAGGGCCTCAACCTCCTCGGCTTCGCCCTCATGCAGGCCCGCGCCGAGCTCTAGAAAGCCCTCAGAACACCCAGCGCCGCAACGCGATCGGTCCGTCATCGTCGGCGCCCTCGCCGCCCGCACCGATGCGGCGGAGGGCGAAAGCCGGGACCTCCCAACGCGATCCCGGCTCCGGCCTGCCGTGCGGCCTCACTCAGCCCTCCGAGGGAGGGATGTTCTGGTTGGAGCGGAAGAAGTTCTCCGGGTCGTACGTGCGCTTGATCGAGGCCAAGCGGTCGTAGTGGCCGCGGTAGGTGGACCGGACGCGTTCCGGGCCCTCCTCCTCGCCGAGGAAGTTGATGTAGGACCCTCCCATGGAGTGCGGGTGCAGGTCGTTCCAGTAGTCGACGCACCACTGGCGAATCGTGTCCGCGTTGGCCGGCTCGGGGTCGATCCCGCCGATCACCGCAGACCACACGGCGTCCCGGTAGGCCCAGGCCGTGTCGTCCGCGCCGACGCGGTGCGCGGCCCCGTCCACCGGATAGAGGTGCATGGTCGACGAATCCGTCGCCAAGGCGCTGCCGTACCGCTCGTGCACCTCGATCGCCGCGTCGGAGATCTCGTCGAAGAAGTCGCCGCGCCAGTACCATTGCAGCCCTTTGGGAATCAGCCCGTCGAACATGCTCTGCAGCGCCGGGTACGGCATGGGCGCGCTGAAGTGGAACGCCGGCGGCGCCGGCTCGTTCACGACGGACAGCACCTCTTCCAGGTGGCCCTCCTCCAGGTCGCCGGTGTAGCACCACACCACCGCGCACATCTTCTGCCCGTGGATCGGCTCCGGGAACGGCGGCCCGGGCGGCACGGCGAGGACGGCGAAGAATCCGCTGAGATCCTCCGGCGCGGTCGGGAGGAACTCCCGGTACCACCGCAGGACGTCCTGCGTGCGCTCGACGGGCCACACGGTCAACCCGACCCCGACGTTCGACACCGGGTGCATCCGGAACGCGAACGACGTGACGACACCGAAGTTGCCGCCCCCGCCCCGCAACGCCCAGAACAGGTCCGGATGGTTGTCCGCCGAAGCGGTCACGAACGTGCCGTCGGCGAGCACGACATCGGCGGACAGCAGGCTGTCGATGGTGAGCCCGTACTTCCGGGTGAGGTGCCCGTGCCCGCCGCCCAGCGTCAGACCACCGATGCCGGTGGTGGACATGATCCCCGAGGGTATGCCGAGACCGAACGTGTGGCCCGCGTGGTCGAGCGTGCCGAGCTGGCTCCCGCCTCCCACCTGCGCGATCCCCGCCGCGGGGTCCACCCGCGCCCAGTTCATCGCGGACAGGTCCAGGGTGAGCGCACCGTCGATCATGCCGAGCCCGGGCCCGCTGTGGCCCCCGCCCTGCACCGCGAGCTCGACACCCTCCTCGTGCGCGAACGCGAGCACGGTCCGCACATCGGCGGCGTCGACGCACTTGGCGACGGCCGACGGACGCCGGTCGATCATGGCGTTGTAGATGCTGCGGGCCTCGTCATAACCCGGATCGTCCGGAGCGACGACGCCGCCCCGCAACGCCCCGCGCAGAGTTTCAAGCTTCGTTCCGTTGAGATCGCCCATGATCGAATGCCCCCATTGGGAAAACGGAAGAGATCGCGCGGACAGAGCCGCATGCCCCCGGCCATATCGCCCGAGCACGGCGCAGCGGTCCGCTCGCGCCTTGAAGAGGAAACCCGGATCCGTCCAAGGCACCCCACAGCCCAACCGTAAGACTTCCGCGCACACCCCGTCCCCGATTCGCCGCACAGCCCGGCGATCACCCCCACCCGTTCGCCTGCTTCCCGGCCTGCTCAGGCACAAGCCCGGTCCGGCTACGCCTGCTCGCGCAATCGGCAGCTTCCGCAATCGATGGCGGGACGGCCTCTAGGCCCGGATCCCTACGAGCAGTCGATCCAGAGTGGCAGACGCTTGGTCGAGCGCGGTCCGGTCGTCTGAACGCGCGATCCACAGGGCGGTCTCGTTCATCGCGCCCGAGAGCAGTCGTGTCAGCGGCTCGACCGGCTGTTCGGCGATCACGCCTGCCGCTATCAGCTCTCCAAGGGCTTCGGCGAGGTGCCGTGCGGACGAGGCCTCGTCCATGGCCCGCCATTCGTCCCAGCCGAGCACCGCCGGGGCGTCCTCCAGGAGGATCTGCCGCACCTCGGGATCGGTTCCCGACGCCAGGAACGCCCTGCAGCCGGCCCGTAGCTGCTCCCAGGGGTCTTCGTGTGCGTCGGCCGCGGCGGCGACGCGGGCGCCGAGCTCGTTCTGCACTTCGGCCACCACGGCCCGGAAGAGGCCGAGTTTGCTTCCGAAGTGGTGGTAAGCGGCGCCTTTCGTCGCGCCGATGGCCTGCGCGACCTCGGCGAGGACCACCTCCTGGTACCCGGCGGCGGCGAAGTGCCGGCGTCCTTCGGCGAGCAGTGCCTGGCGTGTCGCCTCGCGCTGGGCCGCTCTCGTCATGACGACCTCCCCTTTCGCATACCCAGGGTATGTTAACATCATTTTCGCATACTCGAGGTATGTGAAGTTGAAACGGAGACCTGCCATGACCGCCGCCCTCAAAGGCTTCTACCCGGTGATCGCCACTGGCGACGTCGCCGCCGCGCACGACTTCTACGCCCGCCACTTCGGCTTCGAGGCGACCTTCGCCGCCGACTGGTACGTGAGTCTGTACCGCCCCGACGCGCCGCATTACGAGCTCGCACTCCTCGACGCCGACCATCCGACCGTCCCCGAGGGCCACCGGACCCCGGTGCGCGGCGGACTGATCCTCAACTTCGAGGTCGACGACGTCGACGAGGAGCACCGCCGCCTCGTCGGGGAGGCCGGCCTGACCGAGCTGCTGCCGCTTCGCACTGAGGAGTTCGGCCAGCGCCACTTCATCGTCGAAGGCCCTGACGGTGTCATGGTCGACGTCATCACCGTCGTTCCGGCGACAGGGGAGCACGCCGACCAGTACACCGCGGGCCACGCGCCGCAGGAGTAGCCGCCGTCGTCGCGGCTCGGGTTCGGATTCCGTACTGCCCGTTGAGACGCTTTCATGTGCCCGGATGCGGGATTGGGCGCGTTCCCTCGTCAACCTAGAGTTTCGTTGTGCCCATTGAGGTTTCGACTGGCTGAGGTTCAAAGCGATCAATGGGCCGTCTAGTGAGGAGGGGCGCCGTTCGGGCAACTTCCGTGAGTGTTCACGGCGTCTCGCTGGTAACGATCCGGCCCGGCGGCTTCACGTCGTAGCTCCCCGGATCTCGTACCGCGCCAACGCCGTACCCGTCAAGGAGTCCTGCAATGTTCGGAACCATGTCGAAGGCCAAGATGCGCTTCACGCGGGTCGCCGCTCTCGGTTTCGCCGCGACCGCCGCGGTCGTCACGCTCAGCGCCACTCCCGCGCAGGCCGCGGCCCCGGACTGCGACCGGGGGAGGATCTGCATGTGGGAGGACGACGACTTCACCGGCAGCAGGTACGTCAACTGGAAGCCGGACGGCGGCAACGACAAGTACCAGATCGACGGCTGGGACGGCGACAACGAGATCAGCTCCGTCTACAACTACTCGAACTACGCCGTCGTCCTCTACGACAACGACGACTACACCGGCTACCTCCTGTGCATCCCGGCGCTGACCGCCGGCCATGCGCAGCGAGGGTGGAACGACGACGCCGAGAGCGCGAAGACCCGCAGCGTCGACCACTGCTTCAACTAGGGGACGGGCTGTACGGCCCCGTCCGCTCCGATCGGACCCGATCGGGGACAACGCCATGCACACCTATTGCCATGCGCCGCAACCGCGAAGCGCATCATCCGAAATGGAGACCGTCTTGCAGATGAACCGACGTCGGCTGCTGGCCGCCGGGGCCGGGGGCGCAGTTGCGCTCGGGGCGCCCGGGATCTCGTTCGCGGCTTCGCGGCCGCAGTTGACCCACGGGGTCCAGTCCGGGGACGTGAGCGACCGCGGCGCGGTCGTGTGGACGCGCGCCGACCGGGCCTCGCAGATGCGGGTCGAGCTCGCGACGCGACCGGACTTCAAGCGCGCCAGGACGATCACCGGGCCGGCCCTGACCGAGGCCTCCGACTTCACCGGGAAGCTCCGGTTGCAGGGGCTGACGCCGGGGACGACGTACCACTACCGGATCAGCGCCCACGGCGACCAGTGCTCGGCGCCGCTTGCGGGCTCCTTCACCACCGCCCCCGCCGAGCCGCGCGACATCCGATTCCAGTGGTCGGGCGACCTCGCCGGGCAGGGCTGGGGCATCAACCCCGACCTGGGCGGGTACCGGATCTTCGACACCATGGCCGCCTCCGAGCCCGACTTCTTCCTATGCTCGGGGGACTACATCTACGCCGACAACCCCATCGCCGCCGAGGTCGTCCAGCCCGACGGCACGGTCTGGCGCAACGTCACCACCGAAGGCAAGTCCAAAGTGGCCGAAACCCTGCAGGAGTTCCGGGCCCAGTTCCAGTACAACCTCATCGACGACAACCTCCGCGACTACCTCGCCAAGGTGCCGATGGTGAACCAGTGGGACGACCACGAGGTTGTCAACAACTGGTACCCCGGCGAGATCCTCGACCTCCCGCAGTACACGGAGAAGAACGTCGACGTCCTCGCCGCCCGCGCCCGCCAGGCCTTCGCCGAGTACACGCCCGGCGCCGTCGGACTCCCCGGCAGCGACCGGATCTACCGCAAGATCGCGTACGGGCCCTTGATGGACCTGTTCGTGCTCGACATGCGCACCTACAAGGACGCCAACGGCCCCAACAACGCCCCCGAAGGCGGCCGCCTCCTCGGCGACGAGCAGCGCGCCTGGCTCAAGGCCGAGCTCTCGGCCTCGACCGCGACCTGGAAGATCATCGCCGCGGACCTCCCGATCGGCCTGATCATCGGCGACGGCACGAACATCTACGAAGGCATCGCGCAGCGCGACAACGGCGCACCGCTCGGCCGCGAGTCCGACATCGCCGACGTGCTCGCCCACTGCCGCGCCGGCGGCATCCGCAACCTGGTGTGGCTCACGGCCGACGTCCACTACACCGCCGCCCACCACTACAGCCCCGACCGGGCGACCTTCCAGGACTTCGATCCGTTCTGGGAGTTCGTGTCCGGCCCCTTGAACGCGGGCTCCTTCGGACCCGGCCGCCTCGACAACACCTTCGGCCCCCAAGTGGTCTTCCAGAAGCCGCCGCCGGCCGCCAACACCAACCCGGCCGTCGGCTACCAGTTCTTCGGGGAGGTCGTCATCGACGCCGAAACCGAGGTCTGCGAGGTCACCCTCAAAGACCTCGACGGCAACAGCCTCTTCACCCAAGCGATCGACCCGGTCGCCTAGCGGGCACCGACCAACTTCAAGAAAGGCACGACATGGCAACCATGGAATCCGGCCTCGACGACACCGGGGACAGGACCACTTCGACGACGCGGGTGTTTCGCGGCTACCTGGTGGCGGCCGCAGCGGGACTCGCCGTCGCGGCGACCTGGTACCTCCTCGCCAACACGGTCGAGACGATCGTGGGCGACCCCAACGAAGGGAAGAACTACCTCGATCCGCTCTACCTCGTGATCATCACGGTTCCGCTGGTGCTGATCCTCGGCGCGATGCTGCCCCTGCTGCGCGCCGGTTCGCGGCGGCTGAAGACGCCCGCCTCCGGCGACGGCCGAGCGCCCCGCTCGATCCGCGCCCTCTCCCTCGGCTTCGCCGCGGCCTGGGCCTTTACCACCTGGGTGATCACGTACTTCTACCACGTCTCCGAAAACGGATACGGCCTCGACGACGGCATCACCTTCGAGCACGTCACCCTCCACGCAGGCGGTTGGCTCGGAGCGGCCGCTGTGGTGGTCTCGGCGGCACTCACCATCGCCGCCTTGGCGATCGCCGCACTCGCACGCCCGGCACGCGACTAGACAACAACAGCCCCGGTGAACCTGAACCCAGGCTCACCGGGGCTCCATCGTCGCCGACGAGGCTCGGTCGCCGGTCAGTCCGCTCCACTGCGGGTGTTCAGTGCGAGGTGGGAGTGCGATGCGCCCGGGAAAGAGAAGAACCCCGGGCCGGTGTTCCCGGCCAGGGGTTCGGATATCTCTAGTGTGGCTCCCCAACTTGGACTCGAACCAAGAACCTGCCGATTAACAGTCGGCTGCTCTGCCAATTGAGCTATTGGGGAAGGGGTTCGAGTAGGCGTTTCGCCGTGCGAACCGGATATGACAGTACAGGACTGGCGGGGGCGGGTGCCAGCGGGGTCGGTGTGGTGTGGGTCCAATCCGGGCAGGGGGAGCGGCGCGGCGCGCGCGGCGCGTTTCTGTCATGGGCCGCCTGGGCACCCCGAGATGGGGCAGAATGGCCGCTATATGCGGCAACGCACAGTGAACTCCAGAGCACAAACCAGAGCAGCGTTCGGCCCGCGGGTCGGCCGAGGAGGCAAATATGCGGAAGTGGTATCTCGTAGCAGGGTTCGCCGTCGGGTACGTCATGGGGGCGAAGGCCGGGCGGGAACGTTATGAGCAGATCGTCGACTACGCCCGGCGCGTGACCGGGAACGACACGGTGCAGCAGGTCGCCACGACGATGCGCACGCAGGCGAACAAGGCCGTGGACGCGGCGCAGGACAAGATCAAGGGCACCAAGTTCGGTGAGATCGTCGAGAACTTCACCACGAGCGCGGACGAGCCCCCAAAAGCTGAGCCCTGGGACTCCGCCGGGGTGACCACTCCGGCGCGCAGCGACAGGGCACTGCGCGGGGACGCTCCCGGATTCTGAATCCCCTGAGCGCGTGGCGGGGGGGGGGGGGGGGGGGGGGGCGGGCCCCCCCCCGGTTGTCTCGGTTGGGTGGGGGGGGGGGAGCGCACACGCGAG
>NZ_JAPZVQ010000006.1:267191-285030 GCF_027622945.1 Glycomyces lechevalierae
CGCGGGGACGCTCCCGGATTCTGAATCCCCGGAGCGCGTGGCGCGGCGGGCGGGACTTCGGTCCCGCCCGCCGCTCTTTTTCTAATGTTTGAGGCGTGCTCTCAGACCAAGGTCTCTTCTAGCGTTTGAGGCATGCTCTCAGACCAAGGTCGTTTCTAGTGCTTGACGTGGGCTCTCAGGCGCAGGTCGGCGACGCTGCGGCCCGCGGCGACGGTCCAGGCGCCCGGGACGGTGCGCCAGGCGTGGTCGGCCTCGCTCCAGTATTGGAACGAGCGTTCTTCGAGCGGGATCGCGACTTCGACGGTCTCGCCCGGGGCCGCTTCGATCGCGGCGAAGCCGGCGAGGCGGTGGGTCTCGATGCCGCCTTCGATGGCCAGGCCGGCCTCGGGGGCGAGGTAGACCTGGACGACTTCGCGGCCGGTGACCGCGCCGCTGTTGCGGACGCGGACCCGCACCGAATCGGGTTCGACGGCCAGGTCCTCGTACTCCCACTCGGTGTAGGAGAGGCCGTGCCCGAACCAGAACGCGGGCTGGTAGCCGTCGCGCTGCTCCCAGGCGCGGTAGCCGATGAAGATGCCCTCGTCGTAGCGGAGTTCGCCGTCGCGGGGGACGACCTGGACGACGGGCGCGTCCTCGAGGCGGCGCGGCCAGGTGGTGGTGAGCCGCCCGCCCGGTTCGGCGCCGAGGAGGACGTCGGCGAGGGCGTGGCCGCCCTCCTGGCCGGGGAACCAGGTCAGGAGGATCGCGGCGACGTCGTCGGCCCAGGGCATCTCGACGGGGGAGCCGGTGTTGACGACGACGACCGTGCGCGGGTTGGCCTCCGCGACGGCCGCGACGAGTTCGTCCTGGCGGCCCGGCAGGCGCAGGTCGGGCCGGTCGAAGCCCTCGGATTCGGTGAGGGCGGTCGTGGAGACCACGACGACGGCGACGTCGGCGGTGCGGGCGGCGTCCACGGCCTCGGCGATGAGCCGGTCCTCGTCGGGCCGGGGCGCGGTGTGCATGAGCCCGAACAGGACTGAGGGCGGGAAGCCGGGCGGGAAGGAGAACGGCGTGAACTCCAGGCGGACCGGGATCTGCTGCCCCGCTTCGAGATGGAGCGTCACGCGCTCGACGCCGGGGCCGAAGAACGCCTCGAACGGGTCGTCGCCGGTGTAGTCCTGGTCGGCGTCGAAGACCGTCTCGCCGCCGATGACGAGCTTGTGGTGGCCGAAGCCGCGCGTGCCGAAGACGTGGTCGCCCGTCTCGGCGACGGTGAAGACGCCGTCGAGGACGGCGTGCGAGAACTCGTCCTGCGGGAGGTCGCCCGGCAGGTAGCCCATCCATTTGACGTCGCCGTTCGCGAGCGGCTCGGCGGGCAGCTCGCTCCCGTCCTTGCGCACGGGCCGCACCTTGAGGTCGAAGCCCTTGGCGGCGGCCAGGATCTGCTCGAAGAGGTCGACGCCCTGCGCGTAGTGGACGCGGTCGCCGAGGGCCTTGAGGAGCCCGTCGAGCGGCGAGGCGACCTCGGTGGGGAAGACGGTGGCGGAGCCGCCGCCGAGGATGCGGGCCTCGGCCGCGGCCGGGCCGATGAGGGCGAGCCGGCCGATCGCGTCGCGTTCGAGCGGGAGGATCGGCCCGGAGTCGCCGTCGGGCGCGTCGTTCTGGGCGAGCACGAAGGAGCGTTGGGCGATCTCGCGCAGCAGCGCCTTGACGTCGGCGATCGCTTCGATACGGCCGTCGACTGCGGCGCGCACGCCTTCGAGGGCGCCGACGCGGGCGGCGAGGGTGAGCATGCGGCGCACTGCGGCGTCCACATGGGCCTCGCTGGTGCGGCCTTCGCGCACGGCGTCCGCGAGGGCCTTGCCGTACACGGTGAACGGCCCGGGCATGGCGAGGTCGAGGCCGGCCTCGACGCCTTCGACGGTGTGGCGGGCGGCGCCCCAGTCGGAGACGTTGA
The DNA here is from genome assembly GCF_027622945.1 of Glycomyces lechevalierae. Taxonomy (GTDB): domain Bacteria; phylum Actinomycetota; class Actinomycetes; order Mycobacteriales; family Micromonosporaceae; genus Glycomyces; species Glycomyces rutgersensis. The sequence continues at coordinate 269,128 of NZ_JAPZVQ010000006.1, forward strand.
AGCCGTCGAACCCGAACTCGTCGCGCAGGACGGCCATGAGCTCCTTGTGGGCGGTCATGGTGTGGCCGTTGACGGAGTTGTAGGCGGTCATGACGCCCCAGGGGCGCACGGCGGCGGTGATCATCTCGAAGGGCCGCAAGTAGAGTTCGCGCAGCGTGCGCTCGCCGATGACGTTGTCGACGGTGAACCGGTCGGTCTCGGCGTCGTTGCCCACGTAGTGCTTCATGGTGGTGGCCACGCCGCATTCCTGCACGCCGGCCACGTACGCCTGGGCGATGCGCCCGGTCAGGTACGGGTCCTCGCTGAACGCCTCGAAGTGGCGCCCGCCGAGCGGGGAGCGGTGGAGGTTGATCGTGGGTGCGAGGAGCACGTCCACGTCCTTGCGGCGGGACTCGGCCGCGAGGAGGTTCCCGATGCGGCGCACCAGTTCCGGGTCCCACGAGGCGGCCTGCGCGGTCGGGCTCGGCAGGGCCAGGGACGGGTCGGCGACGGTCCAGAAGCGGCCGCGCACGCCGATCGGGCCGTCCGAGACGGTCATCGACCGCAGCCCCGCCTCGGGCACGGGGATCGTGCGCCACATGTCGCGTCCGGCGAGCAGGTCGGCCTTCGTGTCGAGGTCCATCTTCGCGAGGGCCGCTTCGACGGCCTCGGCGTACTCGGGCCGGTCGGCCGGGACGTTCCAGTCGCTCATGTCCCATCCTTCTTTCTGTGGTGTGTCATGTCGGTTCGTACCAGGAATCGGGGGTCACCGCACCCGCTTGACGCGGAGCACGCTCAACGCGCCGCCGACGGCCGCGCAGGCCGCGGCGGCGAACAGCAGGGAGTAGTCGCCCACGGCGAGCACCGCGGCGGCCGCGACGGGCAGGACCACCTGCGGGAGCCCGTTCGCGAGGTTCGCGATGCCGAGGTCCTTCGCGGGCTCCTCGGGGTCCGGCAGGGTCTGGAAGACGAGCACGGCGTCGACGGCGGCGAACAGGCCGCCCGAGACCGAGAGCACGAGCTGCGCGGCCACGATCATCGGCAGGTTCGGCGCGAACGCCAGCATGAGCAGGCCCGCCGCCGAGACGAGCCCGGAGGCGACGAACAGCGGCCGGCGGCGCCCGATCCGGTCCGAGAGCCAGCCGCCGCACAGGGCCACCGCGGTCTGCAGCGCGTAGCTGACGAGGAAGACCACGCCCACGACCCCGGCCGCCTCCGCGGCGGTCAGGTCGAGCCGCGCGGCGATGAAGTAGACCATGTAGATCATCGGCGTCGCCCCGCCGAAGACGAGCAGGAACTTCGCGAGCCAGATCCACCCGAAGTCGGGGTGGCGGCGCGGATCGAAGACGAACGTAGCGCCGATTGCCTTGAGCGAGAAGCGTTCTCGCGGCGCCTCCACCCGCGGGTCCCGGAACGCCAGCACGAATTGCGCGGCGAGGGCGATCGCGAGCGCGCACGGCACCATGAACATCAGCGCGGTGTGCTGCGTGATCGCGGCGAGCCCGGAGCCGGCGAGGATCCCGCCGGTGACGGCTGCGCCGAACGCGCCCGACACCCGGCCCTGGTCCTTGGCGGGCACCTGGTCCGGCACCGACGCCATCGTCCCGGCCAGCGCCGCGTTGAACCCCGCCTGAGCGAGCGCCCATCCCAGTACCAGCGCCCACACCTGGGGGACGAACGCGACGACGGCGATGCCCGCCGTGCCGACGGCGATGCCCCCGGCGATCCACGGCCTGCGGCGGCCGAAGCGCGAACGCGTGCGGTCGGAGAGCCGGCCCCAGATCGGGCCGCCGACCATGCCGACGGCGGCGCCGACGCTCATGGTCATCGCGAAGACGGCCTCGTAGTCGGGCCCGGCCACCGCTTCGACGCGGACGGCGAGCGTCACGATCGAGGGGGTCATCAGCGCGGTCCACAGCCCCCAGTTCGAGAGGGCGGCGCGCACGACGAAGCCGCGCGGCGCGGCCTGCGGTCCGGCGGGGCCCGGGGCGGGCGGGGTCTCGGCGAGCGCCATCAGGCCGCTCCTCTGCAGTGAGGGGGAGTCACGCTTGGAGTCTGCCACGACTACCGAGTGATCGGTAGGTTTGGTTATCGAATTGTGACACTCTATGCTTGAGCCCTTCGACCGCCCAGATGCGAGGAAGCGCCGATCCGGAGCGCCCGACCGCCCAGATTCGAGAAGCGACATGACGAGCACGCAGCACAGCACCCGCGGCCAGGCCCGCCGCGACGAGATCGTGCAGGCCGCGATCGAGGTCATCGCCGAACGCGGCTATCGCGGCGCGAGCCTCGCCGCCGTCGCCGAGAAGGTGGGCCTCACCCAGCAGGGCCTGCTCCACTACTTCCCGAGCAAGGAAGCGCTGCTCATCGGCGTGCTCACCCTCCGCGAACGCTGGGACTCCGGCGGCCGCGACATCATCGCCGAGCCGATGACCATCGCCGCCCACGAGGGCGTCGTCGAAGCGAACTCGCACCGCGAGGCGATCGTGCGCACCTTCTCGGCCCTCCTCGGCGAGTCCGTCACCGAAGACCACCCCGCCGCCGAGTTCTTCAAGCTCCGCTACCGCCGCGTCCGCGAGGCCTACACCGCGAGCCTGCGGCAGGAATGGGGTGACCGGCTCCCGTCCGGGCTCACCCCGGAGGAGGCCGCGCCGCTCCTCATCGCGATCATGGACGGTCTCCAGTTCCAGTGGCTCCACGAGCCCGAGTCGTTCGACATGCCCGCAGCGTTCCGGGCCTTCGTCCGGCTACTCGATCCGAAAGCGGCACCTTGACAAACGGCACAGTGACCTTGCCTGCCCTCGACGCCCTGGCGTGCCCGAACTGCGCGGAGCCGCTGGCCCAAGCCGACCGGCGCCTGTCCTGCCCCAACGGGCACTCGTTCGACCTCGCCAAGCAGGGCTACGCGCCGCTGCTCGCGCCCGGCTCGAACGCGACCACGGGCGACACGGCCGACCAGGTCGCCAACCGCGAGGACTTCCTCGACTCGGGCGTCTACGACCGGCTCATGGCCGCCGTCGCGGACGCCTCGCTCACCGACGCCCCCGGCGTGATCATCGAACCCGGTTGCGGCACAGGGCATTACCTCGCCGCCGCGCTGGCGGCGGACCCGTCCCGGGAGGGCATCGGGCTGGACACCTCGAAGTACGCGCTGCGCCGCTGCGCCAAGCGCGTGATCCCGGAGGTTTCAGAAGGAACGGTCGAACCGCGGCGAGACGCCGGAACTCAAGGACGCCTCGCCGCGGTGCTCGCCGACGCGTGGCAGCGACTGCCCATTCGCGACGGCTCCGCCGCCGCGGTCCTCAACGTCTTCGCCCCCCGCAACGCCGACGAGATCGCGCGCGTGCTCCACCCACGAGGAGCACTCGTGGTCCTCACCCCCCGGCAGGACCACCTGCGCGAACTCGTCGCCGCCTTGGACTTGCTGAGCGTCGACCCCGCGAAACCGCAGCGGACCGCCGACCAGCTCGGGACCCTCTTCGAGACCGAGCGGGCCGACGACATCTCTTATTCGATCGGCTTGGGACACAACGAGGTCCTGCGCCTGGTCGGGATGGGCCCGAGCGCCCGCCACCTCGACGCCGCCGCGCTCGCCGCGGCCGTGGCCGCGCTGCCCGAGCGCATCGACGTCACGGTGTCGGCGACGGTGGCCCGGTGGCGCAAGAAGGATTGACGGGACTCGATCTCCCGCGCCACCGGGAACCGGCCCCCGGCCGCGGACACGCGCCCTGGATCGAGCACTTGTCCTCGTTTGTCTTGACCAGTACGGTACGAACCATCACCTTGAACCGGCTGGAGATGAGATCAGTGTTCGATGAGAAACGCGCGACGCGGCGCGGCCTTGCCCTCGGCGCCGCCGGACTGCTCGCCCTCGCCGGCTGCGGCACCGGCGACGCGGCCGCAGAGGAAGGCGCCGAGGAGCAGGTGAGCGTGCCCGAAGACGCCAAAGTGGAGGAGCTGCAGGTCGAAGTCCTGGAGACCTTCGACCACGACGGCGGCTCGTTCACCCAGGGGCTCCAGCTCGCCGAGCACCCCGAGTACGGCACCGTCTTCTACGAGAGCGCCGGCATGTACGGCGAATCGGACGTGCGCATCGTCGACCCCGGCACCGGCGAAGTGCTCGCGTCCCAGGACCTCCCGGCCGAGCAGTTCGCCGAAGGCCTCACCCTCACCGACTCCGACCTGTGGCAGATCACCTGGCAGGAGCACGTGGCCCACCGCCGAGACCCGGTCACCCTCGACATCGTCGAGAGCGTCGAGTACGAGGGCGAAGGCTGGGGCATCTGCTATGACGGCGAACGGCTCGTGATGAGCGACGGATCGCCCACCTTGCGATTCCGCGACCCGGTCACCTTCGAGGAGACCGGCTCCGTCGACGTCACGCTCGAAGGCGAACCGGTCTACCAGATCAACGAGCTCGAGTGCGGCAGCGCAGCAGAAGGGACCGGCGGCCAGGTCTGGGCCAACCTCTGGCAGACCGACCAGATCGTCCGCATCGACCCCGCCACCGGCGAAGTGGGCGCGGTCGTCGACGCCACCGGCCTCCTCCCCGCCGAGGACGCGGCCGGCGCCGACGTCCTCAACGGCATCGCCGCCGGCGAAGAGGAAGGTACCTTCTATCTCACGGGCAAGTACTGGCCGAAGCTGTTCCTGGTGAAGTTCGTCTGACCCGATTCTCGATTGCGGCCCGGGCCGAGAGCATGGCAGCATCCCATGCCATGACACCCGTGCTGCACACCGACCGCCTCGTCCTCGCCCCCTACGTCCCCGAGGACGAGGAGGACTTCGTCGCGCTCTTCCAGGACACCCGCGTCTCGCAGTGGATGGGCGACGGGCCCGACACCGAGGAGAACGACCGGGCGCTCTTCTGGCGGGTCTTCACGAAGGTCTACGACAAGGGCGCCTTCGACGTGTGGGGCGTGCGCGAGAACGGCGTGTTCGTCGGCCACGCCGAGATCAAGCCGACCGAGGTGTCCGGCGGCCACGAGCTCATCTACGCGCTCGCCCACGACGCGTGGGGCCGCGGCCTCGGCACCGAACTGGCCCAAGGGATCATCGACTACGGCTTCACGGCCCTCGGCCTCACCGAGGTGCACGCCACCGTCGCCGACCAGAACACCGCCTCCCTCGCCGTCATGAAGAAGCTCGGCTTCGAGCACGTGCGCGACAAGCCCGAGGACGACGGCTCCGTCACGAAGGTCCTCACCCTGAAGCGCCCGAGCGCGTAGGGAACCGGCGACCGGCCGTCCTGAGTGAACGGATGGTCGCGAATATCGGGAATTGCGCGACCGGTGCGGGTAGGCCATGATGAGGTCATGGCCATCACACCCCTGGACCGATTGCTGGAGTACAAGATGCACCTCTTGACCGACTCCCGGCAGCCCCGCGCCTACGCCACCTGGTGGCAGGACCTGACCACGGCGGCCTTCTCCGCGTGGTTCTTCGGCGGCCTCATCCTCGACGTCAACGCCCACGCCCGCGGCTGGGCCGAGACGTTCTTCACCTGGTGGCACCTGGCCTTCTACACCGGCTTCTTCGCCACCGCCGCCTGGATCGCCTGGATCTTCGTGCGCGCCCACCGCGCGGAGGGCCGCACCGGCATGTCCGCCGTCCCGCACGGCTACGGCCCCGCCGTAGTCGGCGTGCCCCTCTTCCTCGTCTCCGGCATCGCCGACATGATCTGGCACGAGGTGCTCGGCGTCGAGGCGAACCTCGCGATCCTCTTCAGCCCTTCGCATCTCGCGCTCGCCGCCGGCGGCGTCCTCATCGTCGCCGCGCCGCTCCTCTCGGCCTGGCGCCGCGCCGTGCTCGGCGCCGAACCCGAGCCGATCCCCGTCGAAGCGCGCATGGCCGCGCCCGCGCTCTCCTTGGGCTACATCACGACCGCGCTCGTGCTCTTCCTCGCCTACCTCGTGCCGCACACCAACCCGCCGCAAGCCGTCGCGGCGGCCCTCAAGGGCCCCAACGTCTTCGAGGGCTTCCCGGTCGCGGGCATCATGTTCACCACGGTGCTCGTCCTCGCGCTGGCGGTCCTCATGACCGGGCGCTTCCGGCTGCCGCTGGGGTTCTTCACGGTCGCGTTCGCATACCCGGCGATCATGGTCGGCGCCTACACGGGCTTCGAGTACGGCGGGTACGTCTGGATCTTCCTGCTCTCCGGCGCCTGGCTCGACTTCCTGATCTGGCTGGTGCGGCCCGAACTGCGCCGCCGCCGCGACCTGCTCGTCCTCGCCGGGGCCTGGGCGATCCCGGTGTGGGGGGCGTTCCTCATCGCCACCGGCGCGGACACCGGCGTGTGGCCCGCCGCCGAGATCGGGCTCGGCGCGCCGGTCGTCGCGGCCGTGGTCGGCGGCCTGTTCATGCTCGTGGTCCAGCCCGAGCGGCGCGACTACGTGCCGCCGGTCCCGGTCGAGCCCTCGCCCTTCGACGACGTGATCGCCCGCGCGAAGGCCATGACCGCGAACAAGCCGCAGGAGTAGCGAACGGCCCCGGCGGTATGCCGGGGCCGATGTCGTCACTTCAGGGCCGCAAGGCTTTCGGTCATCAGCGCCTCGGAGATGAGCGAGGTGCTCGTGCCCTTCGTGCGGCACGCGTAGGCGCCCGCGACGCGGCCCGCGTCGATCGCGGCCGCGAGGTCGCCGCCCTTCGCGCGCGCCCACAGCAGCCCCGACACGAACGCGTCGCCCGCGCCGTTCGAGTCCACCGGCGCCCAGTCCGCCCATGCCGGGATCGTCCCGCCCAGCTCGGCGACGGGGTCGATCGCGGCGTACCGCTCGAGCGAGCCGCCCCGCTCCATGACGTACCCGCCGCGCTCGCCGTCGGTCGCGATCACGACCGAGGCGCGGCCGTTGTCGAGGATCCAGCGCATGGCCTTCTCCGGCGTGCCGCCGAGCTTCGTGGCCGAGAGGGTCACGAGGTCGGCGCGCTGCGCGAAGGCCTTCTGGTGCTCGGCCTCGCCGTCCCAGGCGTGCAGGTCGGTCGAGACGGTCACGCCGTCGGGGATCGCGGTCAGCACGCTGCGGGTGTGGTTCGGGATCGAGACGTGGACGTGCTTCGCCTCGGCCACGTGCGGGCCGAAGAACTCGGCGGGCATGCGCAGCTCGGGGTCGTGGCGGTAGTCGTAGAAGGAGTACCGGCGGCCTTCGGCGTCCACGAGGTTCACCGACCGCGAGGTCCCGTCGGGGGAGATGAGGTGGTGGAAGTCGAGGCCGTGCTCCTCGTAGTGGCGCAGGACCAGCCGTCCCTGCTCGTCGTCGCCGATGAAGTCGATGAAGCGGGTGGTGAGGCCCAGGTGGAGGCAGCCGAGCGCGACTCCGTTGCCCGTGTGCGCCACGTAGTCGTAGATCGGTTCCACGCCGAGGGAGTCGCCGTCGCCGATCGCGATCTCGGGGACGCGGACGATGGTGTCGACGCCGACGCCGCCGACGACCAGGATGTCGAGCATATGAATGCTTCCTTTGCAAGAATTTGCAGAAAAGTCTGGAATATGTTGCAGGAGTTCACCCTAGGCTCCGGCCGTGCATCGGTCAAGCCCCTTCCCGCCCATGGTGCCGCAGGCACCGCGAAGCGGCGACCCGGAGGCCGCCGCCGAACGCGTGTCATCTAGCGGGCCGTCTTCACCACGCCCCGACGGATCGCGTACGCGAGCGTCGCCGCCCCGAGCGCCGGACCCCAGACGTAGAACGGGAACGCCCACACCAGCTCGAGCGCGTCCTGCCGGATGCCCAACGCCACCATCGGCACCGCCATGAACGTGAACAGCGCGGCCATGATCGCGCCCGGCACGATCGCGACCATCGGCGGCACCGGACGGCCCTTGAGCGGCAGCATCCAGAACGGCCACCGCTCGCCCCACGGCTGCGTCAGGCCCAGGCACAGCACCCCGCCGCCGAGCGCCGCGAACCCGAGCAGCAGGCCCCAGATCCGCGTCTCGAGCGGGAAGTCCTCGCCGATCGGGCCGCCCGCGTAGGCCCACGGGGTCAGCCACGTCATCCGCATCAGGCCGTACGGCAGGGCGCTGGCGAACGCGGCCCAGCTCGCGACCCGGCCCCACCGCACGGCGTGTTCCGGCGCGAGCCAAGCGGCCTGAGGTTCGCCGTCGCGGCGCATGAGGAGGAGCTGGAGGGTCAGCGCGGCCCAGATCGCCCCGCCCGCCACGGTCCAGACCTGCGTGAAGAGATAGCCGCTGAGCCCGGCCATGGTGCCGCCCAGGAGCTTCGCGAACTCTGCCACCGCGCCGTAGTCCACGACCCCCGTGACCCCCAAGCCGATGAGGACCGCCGCGATCGCCGCGGCCGTGATGAGGCGGGCGGCCGTGCCGCGGGCCAGCAGGACCGGGACGACGACGACCGCGATCGGGATCGCGAAGGCGCACAGGTAACCCGCGACCGAGATCGGCGTGACCGTGCTGAGGAGCATCCCGAAGACCACGGCGTAGAGCGCGGTGAGCGGCCACAGCCCCTTTCTGGCCCTGGCGATGAGGAGGCCGAGCAGCCCGGCGGCGACGAGCGCGGCCGGCGCGATCCAGTCCGGCAGCGCCGCGGGCAGCGGGATCGTGGGTTCGAAGAGGTCGTTCGAGTACGGGCCGCTCGCGGGATCGAGCAGCTGCCACAACCCGATCGGCAGAGCGAGGAGCGACCAGAGGAAGGCGGCGATCACGGTCATCCGTGTCAGGCGGGCGGGCCGACGGAGCGGCGTTTGCGTTGTCATGCCTACAGATTCGCGATTTCCCGGGCCCGTTCCCTCCCGCGCGCGGGCGAACCGCCTCCCTCTGCAGGGGGAACTGCGCGGGGGAGCGGGAGGCCCAGGCGCCACTGGGCCGCAACATGGTCGACCTGCGATTGCAATACCCGATCGAGAAGGTCACGGACTCATCACAAACAGGATCGGGTGTGGTCACGACCTCTGCCATCACCCCTGTCACTGCCATAGTGTGTAACTCGGATCACGCAAACCTCCACATCTTTGCTGCGTGTCCTCTCGAACGAAACTAGGAGCAACCATGTCTCGCTTTCCCCGAGCACTGCTGGCAGTCGCCACAGCGGGTATCACAGCACTCTCGCTCACAGCATGCGGCGAGGGTTCCGATTCCGACAGCGCTGACTGCGAAAGCGACGGCTTGAAGATCGGCACGATCCTGCCGCAGACCGGCTCGCTCGCGTTCCTCGGCCCGCCCGAGTTCGCCGGCGTCGACCTGGCGATCCAGGAGATCAACGAGGCCGGCGGCGTACTCGGCTGCGATGCCACCGCCATCCACCAGGACTCCGGCGACACCACCACCGACATCGCCAGCCAGTCCGCCGACGCGCTCATCAACCAGGGCGTCCACACCGTCATCGGCGCCGCCTCCTCCAGCGTGTCGCTCAGCTTCATCGACAAGCTCTACCAGGAGGGGATCGTCCAGATCTCCCCGGCGAACACCTCGCCCGAGTTCACCACCTACGCCAACGGCGACTACTACTTCCGCACCGCGCCCTCGGACGTCCTCCAGGGCCGCGTCCTCGCGGACACGCTCATCGGCGACGGCCACGAGAAGATCGCCATCCTCGCCCTCCAGGACTCCTACGGCACCGGCCTCGCCGACGCCGTCGAGGAGAACTTCACCGAGTTCGGCGGCGAGGTCGTCGAGAAGATCGTCTACGACCCGGCCGCCACCGAGTTCTCCGCCGAGGCCGGCCGCGTCGCCGACTCCGGCGCTGACGCGGTCGTGCTCATCACCTTCAACGAGATCGTGAACCTCGCCCCGGCCCTCGCCGAGGAAGGCATGAGCGCCCAGGACCTCGGCTGGTACTTCGTCGACGGCAACCTCTCCAACTACGGCGACCAGTTCCCCGCCGGCTTCCTCGAGGGCGCCAAGGGCACCTACCCCGGCGCCGACACCGCCGGCATCCAGGAACGCCTCCTCGAGGTCGACCCTGAACTCCACGACTTCACGTACGGCCCCGAGTCCTACGACGCCACCGTCCTCGCGGCCCTCGCCGCGATCCAGGGCGGCGAGGTCGACTCCGAGGTCATCAAGGACAACCTCATCGACGTCAGCCGCGAGGGCACCAAGTGCAACGGCTTCACCGAATGCGCGAAGCTCCTCGAAGACGGCGAGGACATCGACTACGAGGGCTACTCCGGCCCCATCGAGTTCTCCGCTGAAGGCGACGTCACCGCCGCCACCATCGGCATCTTCCAGTACCAGGCCGACAACACCTTCGTGAACCTCGAGTACCGCTTCGGCGACCTCGAGGAGTAGCAAGCACCGCAACACGAACGGCGATGCCCCTCGGGACCACAGGACCCGAGGGGCATCGCCTTATCCGTGTTCTAGCGAGCCTTCCCAAGCGTGCCCAGGTACAGCTCGACCACCTTCGGATCGTCAATCAGACTCGCACCAGGACCCGTATAGGCACTGCGGCCCTGGTCCAGCACGTAGCCCCGGTCGCAGATCTGGAGGCACCGCCGAGCGTTCTGCTCGACCATCACCACCGTGACACCGGTCTGGTTGATCTGCTTGGTGTTGAAGAAGACCTCGTCCTGCATCGCCGGCGAGAGCCCCGCCGACGGCTCGTCCAGCAGCAGCACCGACGGCTCCATCATGAGCGCCCGGCCCATGGCCACCATCTGCCGCTCCCCGCCCGAGAGCGAACCGGCACGCTGCGCGCGCCGCTCGCCCAAGATCGGGAAGAGGTCCGTCACGAACTCGAACCGCTTCTTGAACGCCTTCGGCCGCAAGAAGACCCCCATCTCGAGGTTCTCCTCGACCGTCAGCGCCGCGAACACGTTGTTCGTCTGCGGCACGAAGCCCACGCCCAGCGGCACCAACTGGTGCGCCTTCCTGTTCGTGATCTCCTTGCCCCGCAAGGTCACCTTACCCGAGGTGATCCCCACGAGCCCGAACATCGCCTTCAGGAGCGTCGACTTCCCGGCCCCGTTCGGGCCGATGATGCCCACCAGCTCGCCCTCGTTCGCGTACAGGTCGGTCCCGTTGAGGATCGACACGCCCGGCAGGTACCCGGCGACCACCTCGTCGGCACGCAGCAGCGCCTCCTGCGAGGCCGCCAGGTGCCCCTCGCGGGAGCACACCTCCGTGTCCGACTCCGGCGTCGCCTCCAGCGGCACGCCCGTCGGGCCGATGCCGGCCTCAGTCTCGTTGTCGCTCATGTCGTCTCCTAACGCTGAGCCGCGTCGTGGTGGGCGCCCAGATACGCGTCGATGACCCGCCGGTCCGCCGAGATCTGGTCCGGCGTGCCCTCGGTGATCAACTGACCGGCCGCCATCACCGCCACCCAGTCCGCGATCTCGTGCACCATGTCCATGTCGTGCTCCACGAACAGGACCGTCATCCCGTCCTCGCGCAGGTCCTTGATGTGCTCCAGCAGCGACTGCTTCAGCGCCGGGTTCACCCCCGCCATCGGCTCGTCGAGCATCACCATCTTCGGGTTCAGCATGAGCGCGCGGGCCATCTCGAGCAGCTTGCGCTGGCCGCCGGAGAGCTCCCCGGCGTAGTCCTCGCGCTTGTCGACGAGTTTGAACCGCTCAAGCAGCTCCATGGCCTTCTGCCGGTTCGCGGCCTCCTGCGCCTTCCACAAGGGAGGGATGAGGCCGGCCCAGAAGCGTTCGCCGAGCTGGTCGGCCGCGCCGATGAGCATGTTGTCCATGACGGTCATGCGGGTGAGCGCCTTCGTCAGCTGGAACGTGCGGACCATGCCCGCCCGCGCCACCTGGTAGGAGCGCATCCGGTCGGCGCGGCGGCCGTCGAAGACCCATTCGCCCCGGCTCGGCCGGTCGAAACCGGTGAGCAGGTTGAAGAACGTGGTCTTGCCGGCGCCGTTCGGCCCGATGAGCGCGGTGATGGTGCCCCGCTGGACCTCCAGGTGCGCCACGTCCACGGCGACGAGGCCGCCGAAGGCCCGCCGCACGCCCTCCGCCTTGAGGATCGGATCCTGTTTCGGCGCACCGGGTTCCGGCGACACGTCCGCGAGGGACGCGCGCGCCGCGGTGATGCCCGCCCGGTCGGCGGGCGCCACCGGCTGCTCGCTCTCCGGCTCCGGCTGCGCCGCTTCGGGCGTCGAGGCTTCATCGGACATCGAGCATCAGCTCCCTTCGGTTGCCGAGGATGCCCTGCGGCCGGAAGATCAGCAGCAGGACCATGCCGAGGCCCAGCAGGAAGAACACGAGCGGCCCCACCTGGGTCTGGTTGATCACGTCGGCCGAGATCACGCCCGAGTTGATCGCCTGGCTCAGGCCCTGCGCGAAGATGTTGTACAGGAACCAGAACAGGGCCGCCCCGAGCACGGGCCCGAAGATCCGGGCCGCGCCGCCGAGGATGAGGACCACGTAGAAGTAGAACGTGAAGTCCGTCGAGAACGCGTCCGGCTGCACGTTCGCGCGGCTCAGCGCGAACACGAAACCGGCCACCGCGCCGATGAGACCGCCGATGACCAGCGCCTGCATCTTGTACGCGAAAACGTTCTTGCCCAGGCTCCGCACCGCTTCCTCGTCCTCGCGGATGCCCTTGAGGACGCGGCCCCACGGGCTGTGCACGAGCAGGCCGAGCACGACCAGGAACACCGCGATGAGGCCCCAGCCGACGGTCATGACCCACAGGTCGCGGCCGGAGTACTGGAGGTTGAACAGTCCGAACTCGACGACCAGGCGGCCGCTGTCCATGGACACGAAGCCGAGCTGGAAGTTCCCGTTCTCCGGGTACGGGTTCAGCGCGAAGAACGGGTCCGAGAAGCCGCGCATGCCGTCGGAACCGCCGGTGTGCTCCGACCAGACCGTGGCCCGGAAGAGCCGCCGCACGATCTCAGCTGCGGCGATCGTGACGATCGCGAGGTAGTCGGCGCGCAGCCGCAGTGTCGGGATACCCATGAGCAGGGCCAGCACGACCGCGGCGCACAGGCCGATGACGATGCCCCACCAGAACGGGAGCCCGAAGGCCACCACCGAGAGCGCGAGGCCGTACGCCCCGACCGCGGCGAACGCGGCCTGGCCGAAGTTGAGCAGGCCCGTGTAGCCGAACTGGAGGTTGAGGCCGATGGCGCCGAGCGCGTACACGATCATCGTGGGCCCGATGGCCTGCGTGAGCGCCTGGCTGAAGACGAAGTGCCAATCCATTTCGCTCTCCTAGCCGATTCGCTCGCGGCGGCCCAGGATGCCCTGCGGCCGGGTGAGCATGATGATGATGAGGACGGCCAGCGCGCCGACGTACTTCAGCTCCGGGGCGATCACGAGGGTCGAGAGCTGCACGAAGACGCCGATGAGCATCGCGCCCAGGAACGCGCCGAACGCGGTGCCGAGCCCGCCGAGGACGACCGCGGCGAACACCATGAGGAGCAGGTGCTGGCCCATGTCGAACTTGACGCCGTCGCTGATCGACAGGAACACGCCGGACATGGCCGCGAGCCCGCCGCCGATCGTCCAGACCAGGCGCACGACCTGGTTCACGTCGATGCCGGTGGAGGCCGCGAGCGACGGGTTGTCCGCTACCGCCCTGGTGGCCTTGCCGAGTCGCGTGTAGACGAGGGCGAGGCCGACGGCGATGCAGACGACGAGCGCGATCGAGCCGGTGACGACCTCCTTGGGGGTGATCACGAGCCAGCCGAAGTCCCAGGGCTTCTGGCCGACGTACTCGTCGTAGCGGCGGCGCTCGCCGCCGACGAAGAAGAGCGTCGCGAAGCGGATGAGCAGGGCCACGCCGATCGAGATGATCATCATCGAGACCAGGCCGGTGCCGCGCTTGCGCAGCCGCGACCACAGGCCCCAGTCCTGGAACCAGCCGAAGGCGGCGCCGAGGAGGACGGCGGCGATCGCCGCGATCCATACGGGCACACCGAAGGTGATGTTGAACAGGAGCGCCATGACGCCGCCGAAGGTGACGAGGTCGCCGTGGGCGAAGTTGGTGAGGCCGGTGGTGCCGAAGACCATCGAGAGGCCTACGGCCGCCAGGGCGATCATGAGTCCGAAGTGAAGGCCGGAGACGAGGAGGCTGACGGCGCGGGTGGCGCCGGCCTCGTCCTCGATCTCGCCGAGGTTCTCGCCGTTCTCGGCCGCGTCGGAATCGTCGCTGGACTCGTCGCCCTCGGGCTCGCCGGAGGCGTCACCGCCGGATGAGGGTTCGTCCCCGCCGGGGTCTGCGCCGCCGGCGACCTGTGTGTCGAGCGGGAACAGGACGGTTCGGTCGGAGCTGATCGTGACTTCGAGCTGCGGTTTGCCGTTGCGCACCACCAGGCCGTCGGGGAGGGTGGACTCGTCGAGGGTGACGACGTAGTCCCCGCCTGCGTCGAGCGGGACGGACCAGGTGCCGTCCTCGCCGCTCTGGACGGTGGCGACCTCGGTGCCGGCGGCGTCGGTCACGGTGATCGAGACCCCGGCCACCGGTTCGTCTTGCTGGTTCTCCAGCGTGCCGTGGACGCCGAAGGCGTCTTGGGCGGTGGCGCTGCTGTTCACCCCCAACCCCAGCAACAGGCCGGCGAACGCAGCCGACAGCAACAACACTGCACGTCTCAATGGGCCCCCTCGGGAGGTTTGGGCGTCGGAACCCGTGTGTCGTGGATTGTTCGAGAAACACGAAACGACGGGAGTGAGTCGGATCTTATGGAGAGCTGGGTAACAACTGCAGGTGTCGTTATCAAACCGTTGCCATTGTGGCCCAGATGTTACCGGCGGGCATCCTCGTTGCGACCGGTTGTTCCCTAGTCCCGTTGCGGTCGCATTCGAGACCGATGAAATCCCCGAAACGATCCCGCTACCCCGGCCCGGCCCTCACCCGACCTCTGCCCAGCGCCGGCATTGCTCCGTCATCCCCTCCGGACACCACGCGGCCACGCGGTGTGAGAGGATATTGCCCGCTCGGGGCAGTAGCTCAGCTGGTTAGAGCAGGGGACTCATAATCCCTGGGTCGCGGGTTCAAGTCCTGCCTGCCCTACGAGGAGAAGGCCCCGCCGCTCGCGGGGCCTTCCTCACTTCCGAGCGATCCGCAGGTCGGGCTCTTCTTCTTTCCCCCAGTACCGAACTCGGCCCGATCGGGCCCAGCTTCAAGCGGACGGCGACAACGGGTGGCAGCGAGGCTAGGTCGCTTTGCAGCTCCCGGACTGCTTGACTTCCGGCTCAACCTGGCAGCGATAACAAGGCCTCAGACAGCCCTGGCCGGTCCTCGGCCGCCTGTCTAATCGGGTGCACCAACGAGGCGGCAGCGGGGCCCTGCCCGGTCTCCGGCTGCTCGATCCGATCGCCTCGAGGTTCAACCTGGCAGCGACAACAAGGCCTCATAAGATCCTTGCCTCTCTCCGGCCACCCGGTCCGATCCGGTCCGCGTTCAGTCTGGCAGCGACAACGAGGCCTCAGGCGGTCCCCGGACGGACTCCGGCTGCTCGGTTCGGTCGTCTCGAGGTTCAACCTGGCAGCGACAACAAGGCGGGGGCGGGGCTTTGGCCGGTCTCCGGCTTCCCGGTGTGTGTGGTTCGGGGTTCGGGCGGGCAGCGACCGGAAGGTGTTGGCAGGGGTCGGTTGCTCGCCTTGGGCATGCCGAGGGGCCCGATCCCTCTCGAGGATCAGGCTGCGCTGCATGGTGTTGCCGTGCGGCGCTTCCCCCCAGCAGTCGCCTGCTGGGGCAGCCTAAGACCGGTATCGGGGAGGGCGGGCTCGGTGCCCTGAACTTCTCTCGGCATCTTGCCTTGGCGGCCCGCATGGCTTGCAATGCCCGGTCGCGGTCGATGGCCTCAGCCATCCCATCCAGGTCGGGCTTCATGGCTTCGGACCATTCCGAGCGGTAGAGCCCGGTGGGGAACACATCCCATTCGGTCCCTTGGTGTTCCGTGTCCATGTCGTGGTCGGTGCGCCAGTCCGAGCACCCGCAGCCGTGGCTGTCGTTGCCGCCTGGGCCTTCATGACCGTCATGGTGGGTGATGATCGCCCTGCCCGGTCCGGTCT
>NZ_JAPZVQ010000007.1 GCF_027622945.1 Glycomyces lechevalierae
GTCGCGCTGGCCCTGGCGATGAACAGCATCATCTCCCTCAAGGTCCGCTCCACGTTCCAGTCCATCGTGTACCTCCCCCACTTCTTCTCGTGGGTCCTCGTCGTCACCGTCTTCGTCCAGGTCCTCGGCGCCGACGGCCTCGTCTCGAACTGGATCATGGACGGCGGCGGGGAACGGCTCGACTTCACCTCCAACCCCGACACCTTCACCTTCCTGGTGTGGATGCAGTGGGCGTGGAAGGACGCCGGCTGGGGCATGATCATCTTCCTGGCCGCCTTGGCGTCGATCAACCCGAGCCTCTACGAGGCCGCGGCCTCCGACGGCGCGAACCGGTGGCGCAGGATGTGGCACATCACCCTGCCCGGTATCCGGCCGGTCATCATCCTGCTGCTCATCCTCCAGATCGGCGGCATCCTCTCGGTCGGCTTCGAGCAGTACCAGCTGCAGCGCCAGGCCGTGGGCTACCAGGCCACGGAAGTGCTCGACACCTACGTGTACTACCAGAGCATCGTCGGCAGCCAGGGCGAGTCCTTCGGCACCGCGGCGGGCCTGTTCAAGGGCGTGATCGGACTGATCCTCATCCTCGTCGCCAACAACATCGCGCACCGCCTCGGAGAGCAAGGGATCTACCAGAAGTCATGACCGCCACCGCGATTCGCCAACCCCGCCGCAGCAAGCGCCCCGTCTGGGACGAGGAGCCCTCGCTCGCCGGCAAGGCCGTCAAAGCCCTGTTCCTCATCTGCTACGGCGCGGCCATCGTCCTGCCGCTCTGGGCCGTCGTGGCCACCAGCTTCGCGAGCGAGGACGCCCTCAACCGCGCGGGCGGCAACCTGCTGATCCTGCCCACCGAAGTGAGCTTCCAGGCCTACCAGGAGATCTTCTCCGGCGGCGCGCTCACCGACTCGCTGGTCCTGACCACCACCCTCACCATCGGCGGCACCGCGATCAGCATGGTCCTCACCATCTGCGGGGCGTACGCGCTGTCGCGGACCGGCTCGCTGCTGCACCGCCCGATCCTGTGGTTCATCCTGCTCACGTTCCTGTTCGGACCGGGTATGTTCCCCAGCTTCCTGGTGGTGCAGAAACTCGGCCTGTTCAACTCGTACTGGTCGCTCATCCTGCCCGGGGCCGTGCAGACCTTCAACATCATCATCCTGCGCGCGTTCTTCATGAACTCGATCCCCGGCGAGCTCATCGACGCCGCCAAGATCGACGGCGCCGGCGAGTTCCGCACCCTGTTCCGGATCGTGCTGCCGATGTCCAAGGCGATCCTCGCCGTCATCGCGCTGTTCTATGCGGTCGGCTACTGGAACATGTACTTCGCGGCGGTGCTCTACACGCCGGGCCTGGAAGTCCAGCCGATCCAGGTGGTGCTGCAGCGGATGCTCATGTCCACCCAGGGGCTCCCCGAAGGCGCCCAGGCCGCCGCCCAGTACCGGGACCAGGGCGAATCGGCGCCGACCGCCGCACTCAAGATGGCCGTGGTCGTCTGCACGATCATCCCGATCGTGATCATGTACCCGTTCATCCAGAAGCACTTCACGAAAGCCGTGATCACCGGCGCCGTGAAGGGTTGACCCGCGGTCTGTGAGGGTTCCGCAGGGGGAGGGCGTCCGGATCTGTGCAGGGTCCGGACGCCCGTGCTCCTCTTCCCCACGCAGACAACGCATTCGCCCCGATTGCGCGGCAGCGTCAGCGCGCCGCCCCAACGACTCCGACCTCTCACTATCAGTCCATAAGGAGAACACCGTGCGACGACGCACTTTCGCCACCTCCCTCGGCGCGGCCGCGGTCGCGGCCGGCGCCCTGCCGACTTCGGCCTTCGCCGCGCCCAGTACGCAATGCGAGGACGCCTACACCTGGAAGAACGCCGCGATCAACGGCGGCGGGTTCGTGCCGGGCATCGTCTTCAACGAGACCGAGGCCAATCTCATCTACGCCCGCACCGACATCGGCGGATGCTACCGCTGGCAGGAGGACTCGCGGACCTGGAAGCCGCTCCTGGACTGGGTCGGCCGCGACAAGTGGGGCTACACCGGCGTGGTCTCGATGGCCACCGACCCGGTCGACACGAACCGCGTCTACGCCGCCGTCGGGACTTACACCACGGACTGGGACACCAACAACGGCGCGATCCTCTACTCCGACGACAAGGGCGACACCTGGGGCGTCGCCGAGCTCCCGTTCAAGCAGGGCGGCAACATGCCCGGCCGCGGCATGGGCGAACGCTTGGTCGTCAACCCGGCCGACAACGCCGAACTGTACCTGGGCACTCCCAGCGGCAACGGCCTGTGGCGCTCGAAGGACTACGGCCGCACCTGGGCGAAGGTCGAGGAGTTCCCGAACCCCGGCAACTTCGTCATCGACCCCGCGAATCCTTACAACGCGGACAACCAGGGCGTGATCTGGATCGACTTCGACCAGATCGGCGGCAAGATCTATGTCGGCGTCGCCGACCCGGCCGACCCGCTGTACGTCTCCGAAGACGGCGGCGCGACCTGGCAGGCCGTCCCCGGCGCAGCCGAAGCCCTCGGTTCGGTCGACGGCAACCGCACCATCCCCAAACAGTCCGCAGTGGACAACACGAACGGGTTCCTGTACGTCATCACCAGCCACGACCCCGGCCCGTACAACGGCGGCACTGCTTCCGGCCGCGGCGGTAAGATCTCCCGGCTGGCGACCGAGACCGGCGAATGGACCGACGTCACCCCCGGGTACAACCCCGGCCGCTCGATCCCCGGCTTCGGCGGGATCACCGTCGACCGTCAGAACCCTGGCACCCTAATGGCATCCACCTGCAACAACTGGTGGCCCGACGAGATCCTCTTCCGCTCCACCGACTCCGGCGCTACCTGGCAGACCAGTTGGGACTACGCCGAGGGCCAGGACCGCCACGACCGGTTCGACATGGACAAGTCCGGCAGCCCGTGGTTGTCGTGGAACGGCGAGGACCAGGGGCCCGCGTACGCGGTCAAGCACGGGTGGATGATCGAGGCCTTCGCGATCGACCCGCACAATTCCGACCGCCTCATGTGGGGCACCGGCGCGACCATCTGGGGCACCGACGAACTGACCCAGTGGGACTCGCAGGGCGAACTCATCGGCGAGAACGAAGCCGGTCAGCGCGTCGCCCTGCCGATCGAGAAGTTCACCGTCGGCGTGCGCGCCGAGGGCGTCGAGGAGTGCGCGACCCTCGACCTCGCCGCGATCGGCGGGACGCTCCTCTCGGCCGTCGGCGACGTCGCCGGGTTCGTCCACACCGACCTCGACCGGGCCGAGACGATGATCAACCTCGGCTATTCGACGGGCACCTGCGTGGACTTCGCCCAGTCGAAACCGGACCTCCTCGTCGCCACCGGCAACGTGCACGGCAACGAGAAGGGCCACGTGGGGGTTTCGACCGACCGCGGCAAGACCTGGGCGAACACGACGCGGGTCGAAAGCGTCCCCGGCGACGGCCACGGCGGCACCGTGGCGGTCAACGCCGACGGGTCCGCGATCCTGTGGTCCCCCGACGGCACCGAGGTCACCCCGGTGTACAGCAACGACCTGGGGAAGACCTGGAACCCGGTCGAAGGACTCCCGGCGGGGGCGAAGGTCCGCTCCGACCGCGTCAAGGCCTCGGTCCTGTACGCCTTCTCTGGCGGCGTGTTCTACCGCAGCACCGACGGCGGCAAGACCTTCGCCGACACGGGTGCGACCGGCCTGCCCCCGGGGGCCGTCGAGGACTTCGGGGCCGTTCCCGGCCACAAGAACCACGTCTGGCTCGCCGGGCGCGGCGACGAGAAGGAAGGCATCGGCGGGGGCATGTGGCGCTCCAAGGACGGCGGCACCACCTGGAAGAAGATCACGGTGTTCGAGACGGCGGAGTCCGTCGGTTTCGGCAAGGCCGCCAAGTCATCCGGATACCCGGCGATTTACACCTCCGCAGTGATCGGCGGCAAGGCCGCGATCTACCGCTCGACCGACGGCGGCTCCAAGTGGTCCCGCATCAACGACGACGACCACCAGTGGGGCTGGTCGGGATCCGCCATCACCGGTGACCCGCTCGTCTACGGCCGTGTCTACCTCACCACGAACGGCCGCGGCATCATCTACGGCGACATCGCCTGACAAGACGAGAGCCGCCCCGCCGAGAGGCGGGGCGGCCCCCGAGACCCACCCCTCGCAACCAACACGAAGGAGAAAACATCGTGCGACGACGCACATTTGCCGCCTCCGTCGGCGCGGCCGCAGCCGCGACAGCAGTGGCGGTCGGCACCCTGCCGGCCTGGGCTCGAAACAACGACAGGCCGAAGCAGGCCGACACCTACACCTGGAAGAACGTCGCGATCAACGGCGGCGGGTTCGTGCCGGGCATCGTCTTCAACGAGACCGAGCCGGGCCTGATCTACGCCCGCACCGACATCGGCGGGTGCTACCGGTGGCAGGAGGACTCCCGCACCTGGAAGCCGCTCCTGGACTGGGTCGGCCGCGACAAGTGGGGCTATTCCGGCGTGGTCTCGATGGCCACCGACCCGGTCGACACGAATCGGGTCTACGCCGCGGTCGGCACCTACACGATCGACTGGGACCCCAACAACGGCGCGATCCTCTACTCCGACGACAAGGGCGACACCTGGGGCATCGCCGAGCTGCCGTTCAAGCAGGGCGGCAACATGCCCGGGCGCGGCATGGGCGAACGCCTCGCCGTCAACCCGGTGCACAACTACGAGCTGTACCTGGGCGCACCCAGCGGGAACGGCCTCTGGCGCTCGCACGACTTCGGCCGCACCTGGGCGAAGGTCGAGAACTTCCCCAACCCCGGCGACTTCGTGGTCGACCCGTCGAATCCGACGCTCGCCGACAACCAGGGCGTGATCTGGATCGACTTCGATCAGATCGGCGGCAAGATCTATGTTGGCGTGGCCGACCCGGCCGACCCGCTGTACGTGTCCGAGGACGCCGGCGCAACCTGGCAGGCCGTCCCCGGCGCCGCCGCGGCGCTCGGCGATGCCGACGGGAACCGCACCATCCCCAAGCAGTCCGCAGTGGACAACACGAACGGCTACCTGTACGTCATCACCAGCTGGGATCCCGGCCCCTACAACGGCGGCCCCTCCTCCGGCACAGGCGGTCGGATCCAGCGCCTGTCGACCCAGACCGGCGAATGGACCGACGTCACCCCGCCCTACAACCCCGGCCGCCCGATCCCAGGCTTCGGCGGCATCACGGTCGACCAGCAGAACCCCGGCACTCTGATGGCGTCCACCTGCAACAACTGGGGTCCCGACGAGATCCTGTTCCGCTCCACCGACTCCGGCGCGACCTGGTCGCTGAGCTGGGACTACGCCGAAGGAGAGGACCGCCACGACCGCTTCGACATGGACAGCTCGGGCAGCCCGTGGCTGTCGTGGAACGGCGAGAACCAGGGACCGCAGTACGCGGTCAAGCACGGGTGGATGATCGAGGGCCTGGCCATCGACCCGCACAACTCCGACCGGATCATGTGGGGCACCGGCGCGACCATCTGGGGCACCGAGGAACTGACCCGATGGGACGCCCAAGGCGACCTCATCGGCGAGAACGAGGCCGGCCAGCGCGTCCCGCTGCCGATCGACAAGTTCACCGTCGGCGTCCGCGCCGAGGGCGTCGAAGAGACCGCCTCCCTCGACCTCGCGGCACTCGGCGGGACGCTCGTCTCGGCCGTCGGCGACATCGCCGGGTTCGTCCACACCGACCTCGGCCGGGCCGAACCCATGATCGACACCGACTGGTCCACGGGCACCAGCGTCGACTTCGCCCAGTCCGACCCGGACGTCGTCGTCGGCGCCGGCAACGTGCACGGCAACGAGAAGGGCCACGTCGGCGTCTCCACCGACCGCGGCAAGACCTGGAGGAACGCCGCACGCGTCGAAGGCGTCCCCGGCGACGGCCACGGCGGCACCGTCGCGGTCACCGCCGACGGGTCCAGGATCCTCTGGTCGCCGAGCGACACGGAGATCACTCCGGTCTACAGCACCGACCTCGGCGCGACCTGGAACCCGGTCCAAGGACTCCCGGCGGGGGCGAAGATCCGGTCCGACCGCGTCGAGCCGTCGGTCCTGTACTCGTTCTCCGGCGGCACGTTCTACCGCAGCACCGACGGCGGCGCGACGTTCACCAGCACGGGAGCGACCGGCCTGCCGACCGCGGGGGTCGAAGACTTCCGTGCCGTCCCGGGCCACAAGAACCACGTCTGGCTCGCCGGGCGCGGCGACGACACCAGTGGCGCCGCGGGCGGCATGTGGCAATCCACGGACGGCGGTACCCGCTGGACCCGCATCGCCGCCTTCGACACGGCCGAATCCGTCGGTTTCGGCAAGGCCGCCAGCCAATCCGGTTACCCGGCGATCTTCACCTCGGCCGTGAAGGACGGCAAGGCCGCGATCTACCGCTCGACCGACGGCGGCGCCACCTGGACCCGCATCAACGACGACGTCCACCAGTGGGCCTACTCCGGGTCCGCCATCACGGGCGACCCGCTCGTCTACGGCCGCGTCTACCTCACCACCAACGGCCGCGGCATCATCTACGGCGACATCGCCGCCTGAGGCCGACCCGTTCCACTCCACCGATCCGGGGTGTCCGGACTCCCCTCCGGGCACCCCGGATCCCCCTCATCCGCACAGTCCACCTACAAGGAAGTAGCAAGGCATGTCAACAGTCATGCAATGGCGCCGCGGCACGGCGGCGGTCTTCGCGATCGCGCTCGCGCTGGCCTCCGCGCTGATGGTCTTCATGTCCCCCAAGGCTGCGCAGGCCGCCCAGCTCACGCAGATCACGAACTTCGGGAACAACCCCGGCAACCTCCAGATGTACGTGTACGTGCCCGACAACGTCGGGCCGAACCCGGCGATCGTGGTCGCCTCCCACTTCTGCACCGGGTCCGCGCAGGCGATGTTCGACGGCACCCAGTTCGACGAGCTGGCCGGCCAGTACGGCTACATCGTCGTCTACCCGTCCGTGACCCGCGAGAGCAAGTGCTTCGACGTCGCGTCGCAGGTCTCCCTCTCGGGCACCGGCGGCGACTCGGTCAGCATCAAGTCGATGGTCGACTACGCACTCGCCAACTACGGCGCCGACCCGAACCGGATCTTCGCCACCGGCATCTCCTCGGGCTCGATGATGACCAACGTCCTGCTCGGGGTCTACCCCGAGGTGTTCAAGGCCGGATCGTCGTATGCCGGTGTGCCTTTCACCTGTTTCGCCGGCAGCGGCGAGTGGAGCACCGCCTGCGCGACCGGGACGATCAACCGCACCCCGCAGCAGTGGGGCGATGCGGTCAGGAACGCCAACCCCGGCTACAACGGCCCGTGGCCGCGCATGCAGATCTTCCACGGCACCGAGGACGAGGCGCTCTACTACCCGAACTTCCAAGAGCAGATCGACCAGTGGACCAACGTCAACGGCACCGACCTGACGCCCGAGTACACCGACCACCCGCAGTCGAACTGGACCCGCACCCGCTACGGCAGCACGGGCGGCCAAGCCCTGGTCGAGGCCATCAGCATGCAGGGCGTCAACCACGGCCTGCCGCACC
This sequence comes from Glycomyces lechevalierae, assembly GCF_027622945.1. Taxonomy (GTDB): domain Bacteria; phylum Actinomycetota; class Actinomycetes; order Mycobacteriales; family Micromonosporaceae; genus Glycomyces; species Glycomyces rutgersensis. The sequence continues at coordinate 7,562 of NZ_JAPZVQ010000007.1, forward strand.
AGCCTCTCGAGACGCTCCGCTTCTTCGGCCTCGCGCCGGCGAGCAGCGGTCTGATCGTCGGCACGGCCTCGAGCCGCTGCGTGGACGTCCCGAACTCGCCGGCGGCGAACGGGACGCAAGCGGTGCTGTGGGACTGCAACGGCGGCGTCAACCAGACGTTCACCCGCACCTCCGCCGGCGAGCTGCGGGTCGGCGACAAGTGCCTCGAAGCGCAGGGCTGGGGCACGGCCAACGGCACCAATGCCGTGGTCTGGGACTGCACGGGCGGCGCGAACCAGCGCTGGAACGTCAATGCCAACGGCACGTTCACCAACGTCCACAACGGACTGTGCTTGGACGCCAGCGGCGGTGCGACCGCCAACGGCACCAAGCTCATCCTCTGGCCCTGCAGCGGCACCTCCAACCAGCAGTGGAGGCTCGGCTAGCGACGACCACAGCCCGGGGCGGTCGAGCGACCGCCCCGGGCTGTGCTGTATCTGCAGGATGGTGAAAACCGACCACTGGTCGGTGAATGCGGACCTTCCCGCGGCCCGTCTCTGCTTCTAGGCTCGGCTGCGGCGGCCCGGGGGCCGCGATCGAAAGGACGGCATGCTCACCTACAAGCTCATCCACCCTCCGCTCCTCGCCGCGCTCGCAGCGGCCGGGCACGGCTCGCGGATCCTCATCGCCGACGGCCACTTCCCGTGCTCGACTCATACGAACCCGGCGGCGGCGATGATCCATCTCAACCTGCGCCCCGGCCTGCTCGACGTCGACCAGGTCCTCGAGACCCTGCTCGACGCCGTGCCGATCGAGCACGCGGCCGTCATGGCCTCGGACGGCGCGCACGTCCCCGCCCATGACGGCTACCGCGCCGCGCTCGGCGACGTGGTCCCGTTCGAGCAGGTCGAGCGGTTCGCGTTCTACGACCTCGCCCGGACAAGCGACGTCGCCGTCGTCATCGCCACCGGCGACCAGCGCCAGTGGGCGAACCTGCTGCTGACCGTCGGCGTCGCCGGCGTGACACCTCGAAAGGAACACTGAACCATGACCGGTAAGCACCGCGAGAACCTTCCCGAATGGGCGCGTGAGGCCAGCCTCGGCATCTTCATCCACTGGGGAGCGTACGCGGTCCCCGCCTGGGCCGAGCCGGAGCACATTGCGGGCGAAGCGGAACCCGAAGGCGGGTGGTTCAAGCACAGCTCCTATGCCGAGTGGTACGCGAACACCATCCGCATCGACGGGTCGCCTGCCGCCTCGTACCACGCGGAGGTCTACGGATCGGCGCCCTACGAGGACTTCCTCGACCAGTGGCGGGCCGAGAACTACGACCCCGCCGCATGGGCGCGGCTGTTCAGCGCGCTCGGTGCGGACTACGTCGTGCCCGTCACCAAGCACCACGACGGAGTGACGCTGTGGGACGCCCCGGGCAGCAAAGGGTGGAACACCGTCGACCGCGGCCCGAAGCGCGACCTGCTCGGCCCGCTCGCCGAAGCCGTACGCGCAGAAGGCATGCGCTTCGGCGTCTACTACTCCGGCGGCCTCGACTGGTCGATCACCGACTTCCCGCCGATCAGGGACGCCGAGGATCTCTTCCACCGGTATCGCCCCAACGACGCGGCCTACGCGGCTTACGCCACCGCGCACGTCCGGGACCTGATCGACCGCTACGCGCCGTCGGTGCTCTGGAACGACATCGAATGGCCCGAGGCCGGCAAGGAGGACGGCTCGCTCGCCGAGCTGATCGCCCACTACCGCGACGCCGTCCCCGACGGGATCGTGAACGACCGCTGGGGCGCCGACGTCTGGGACTACCGCACGAGCGAGTACTCGATGGCCGCGGAGCACGAGACCGGGATCGGCTGGGAGCACAACCGCGGGCTCGGATCCTCCTTCGGCTACAACCACGTCGAGGACGAATCACTCACCTTGAGCCCGCGCGCGCTGGCGAAGCACTACGCGGACGTGGTCTCGCGGGGCGGGCGGCTGCTGCTCAACGTCGGCCCCGACGCGTCCGGCCGCATCCCCGAGGTCCAGCTGCGCACGCTCACCGGTGTGGCCGAATGGATGTCCTCGATCAAGCCGTACACCGCCGACCGGAGCTTCCCCGAGGTCGCCGTGTCCGCCGAGGCCGACAACTGGTGCCGCACTTGGGTGAGCGGCGACCGGCTCGTCGTCGTCGCCGACCGGCCCGAGGACGTGAAGGTCACCGCGCCCGGCTACGAGACCGTCGCGATCGCGCTCCCTGCATAGTCGTCACGGCGGGCCGGGGCGCGGTGCCCCGGCCCGTTCGCGTCACTGGTGCAGCCGCCGGTAAGCGGCGGGAGGCATGCCGCACTCGGCCCTGAACGCGGCGTAGAAGCGGCTCACCGAGCTGAAGCCCGACTCGGCGGCCACGTCGGCGATCGGCAGGTCGGTCGTGATGAGCAGCCGGCGGCCCTCGGCGAGGCGGCATCCGGTGAGGTAGTCCCAGATCGTCGTGCGCACGATCTTGCGGAAGTGGGCCATCGCGTAGTTGGGGTGGAGATTCGCCGCCGCGGCGACATCGGCGACCGTCAGCGGTTCGCGGAAGTGCTCAGCGAGGTGGCGGACCATGGCGACGACGTGGCGCAGCGCCGGGTCGCCGCCGGTGTACGGCGGTACGGGCTCCCCCGGGGCGTCCAGCGCGAGGCGGCGCACCCGCGCCTCGACCTCGAGGAGCAGGATGCGGCGCCGCTCGGGCTGCGCGCCGTCCAGGTCGGCGGCCCACTGCGTGAAGTTCGCCGGGTCCGAGGCCATCGCGGCCGAGGGCGGGGCGATGAGCGGCTTCCCGGACAGCAGGCGGCCGACCAGCGCGGTCGGCAGCCCCCAGCCCAGGAACGTCGCGAACGGGACGTGCACCCAGTGGGCCCTGGTGGCGGCGTTGGCGACGAGCTGGTGGGGCACGGCCGCCCAGAAGGCGGCCACGGAGCCCGGGCCGATCTCGACGGGCTCGCCGCCGAAGAGGTAGAGCATCGTGCCGCCCTCGGCGACGAAGTTGATCTCCAGGTCGTCGTGCTGGTGGGCGGTGTCCATCAGGACGGGCCGCCCGGCCCACCCGACCAGCTCTGAGGGCTGGACCGCGATCTGAGTATCCAAGAAACACTCGCTCGTATCGATGAAGACTTCTCGGATCAAAACTAATACGTTCATGGAGGCGTCCGGCACCGGCCGTTCGGCCATCGACCTACGACCAAGGAGTCCAACCGTGTTCGCTATCGGTATCGTCGGGGCCGGCCAGTTCGCCGGCGGTTTCGCGAAGCTGTTCGACGCCCACCCCGGCGTCTCCCGCGTCACCGTCACCGACGTGATCGCCGACCGGGCCTCGACCCTCGTCGCCGAGCTCGGCCTGGCCGGCGCGGAGGACGACTTCGACGCCATGCTCGCCTCCGATGTGGACGCCGTCGCGATCTTCACGCAGCGGTGGACCCACGGCCCGCTCGTCGTCAAGGCGCTGCGCGCGGGCAAGCACGTCTACTCCGCGGTGCCGATGGCGTTCACCGTCGAGGAGATCGGCGCGATCATCGACGCCGTCAAGGAGACCGGCCTCACCTACATGATGGGCGAGACCAGCCAGTACAACCCCACCACGGTGCTCGCCCGGCAGAAGGCCTCCGAAGGCGCGTTCGGCCGCCTCTTCTACGCCGAGGGCGACTACGTGCACGACATGGACCACGGCTTCTACGCCGCGTACCAGTACAGCGGCGGCGCGGACTGGAAGCGCACGGCCAGCTTCCCGCCCATGAAGTACCCGACCCACGCCATCGGCGGCGTCCTCGGCGCCTGGGACACCCACGCCGTCAGTGTGAGCGCGATCGGCGTGCCCGACCAGCGCGGGGACGGCGTCTTCGACAAGTCCGTGAGCATGTTCGACAACGACTTCTCGAACGCCACCGCGCTGTTCGAGACGGCCGACGGCGCCAGCTTCCGCACCAACGAGTTCCGGCGCGTCGGCCTCGCCCACTGGATCCCCGAGTCCCGCTTCAACTTCTACGGCACCGAGGGCATCCTCGAGCAGAACTCCCGCGCCACCTTCTGGCACAACCGGTCCAAGGAGCTGGAGGACGTGACCGAGCTGGTGCAGCCGGGCTGGGCGACCGGCGCGGACGACCCGATCCTCGCGAAGGTCGACCCGGCGCTGCACGACTCGTTCATCTCCGGGCACGCGCCGGTGCACGACACCTCGGCGCTCCCGGTCGAGTTCAAGGGACTCGGCAACGGGCACATGGGCAGCCACCACCTGCTCGTGCACGACTTCGTGACCGCCGTCAACGAGCGGACCCTGCCGACCGTCAACGCCTGGGTCGCGGCGCGGTACACGCTCCCCGGCATCATGGCCCACGAGTCCGCGCTGCGCGGCGGCGAGCGGCTGCGCATCGACGACTTCGGCGACGCGCCGCAGTAGCGTCCCGCTGATGTGAACGCCCGGAGGCGACTCCGGGCGTTCGCCGTGTCAGGCGCGCGGCGGCGCGGTCGACTCCCGGACCACCAGCTGCGGCTTGACCACTGAGGACTTCAGGTCGGTCTTGCCTTGGAGCCGCTGCGACAGCAGGTTGAATGCGCGCGCTCCCAGATCCTCGAAGTCCTGCTCCACGGTCGTCAGGGAAGGGCGCCAGAGGGACACGAGCGGCTGTCCGTCGAAGCCGGCGATGGAGACGTCCCCCGGGACGTCGATGCCGCGGTCGGCCAGCGCCCGCATGACGCCGAGCGCGATCTCGTCGTTGCCGCAGAACACGGCGGTCACGTCGTCGCGTCCGGCGATGCGCTCGCCCCAGCGGTAGCCGGAGACGGCGTCCCATTCGGAGTTCATGACCGGCGGGACCTCGGCGCCCGCGTCCTGGAGGGCGGCGCGCCAGCCCTCGGTGCGGCCGGAGACCTTGCCGCCGGTGGGCCCTTCGATGTGGTGGACGGTCCGGTGCCCTTGGCGCAGCAGGTATTCGGTGACCTGGCGGCCGCCCGCGGCCTCGTCGATGAGCGCGGCCACCGGGCCGCCCGGCGGGCGCGACGCGCCTCCGGCTGCGACGACCGGCAGGGACTCGGGCAGCGCCCGCGCGACCTTCATGCCGGCGGCGCGGAATTCGAGGACGATCGCTCCCCCGATGGGCTGGGAGAGGGCGAGGTCCACTGCGCGCGCCACCGCTTCGTCCTCGTCTGAGGAGAGGATGGTGATCGAGATGGACATGCCCGCCTGCTGCGCCGCGGTCTCGATGCCGCGCAGGGTGTTGGCGTAGCCGTAGCTCGAGGTCGTGGCCTCCGCGATGATCGAGATGAGGTTCGACTGGCTCAGCCGCAGGGAGCGGGCGGCGCTGTTGGGCCGGTAGCCGAGCTCCTTCACCGCAGCGTTGACGCGCGCGACCAGATCCGGGGCGACGTTCTTGGTCCCGTTGAGCACGCGGGAGACGGTGGGGACCGAGACGCCCGCCGCCTTGGCGACGTCGGCGAGGACAGGGGCGCGGTACGACTTCGAGGAGGCCATGGCATTGAGGATACGAGACGTTCCGGGCGTTCCGCGCACGGGATCCCTCGTCGAGATAATCGTTATCTCAGATATCGAGCCGAGCCAAGATCATTTCCGAGGCTTCCTCAGGCGTAACATGATCCGATCTACCTGGTCATTCGTTGCTGCTTCGGGCTGCTCCTATCGAGACATAGAAAGCCCTTTCCATCCTGATCATTGACCGCCATCGATCGTGTTGATAACCTTCTCTCGACGCTGGGCAACGAAGGCCGACCCTTCCGGCACCACGGGCCTTCCTCCCATCCGTCGAACCAGAGTCATCAAACCTCAGGGACATCAGTAGGAGGACCCCTCTCATGGTCGAATTCTCTCGCCGCAACTTCCTCGGTGCCGCAGGCGCGGCAGCCGCGGCGACCGCCGTCGGCGCCACCGCCGCGGGCTGCTCGGACAACGCCGGCACCGCGGCCGGCGGCGACTACGACATGCCGACGTACCAGCCCGCGCCCGAACTGGACGTGCAGCCGTACTACGAGACCGACACGCCGGGCATGCAGAACATCTACACCGAGCAGGTGCAGACGTACTTCAAGTCGGTCGAGCGCGAGCCCGCCTCCGGCGGCAAGGTCAGCTGCTTCCAGCTCACCTGGGGCGACCCCTCGAAGCCCCTGGACGAGAACCCGTACTGGCAGGAGCTCAACGAGCGCCTCGGCGTCAGCTACGAGCCGCAGTTCGTGCCCCAGCCGGTCTTCTACCAGAAGTTCGCGACGATGCTCGCCTCCGGCGACGTGCCCGACCTGGTCTTTCTCGACGACCAGAACGCGACCTGTCTCCAGGGCGTCCGGGACGGCGCGTTCGCCGACCTCTCCACCGTCTTCTCGGGCGACAACATCCTCAAGTGGCCCAACCTGGCCGCGCGCAAAGAGGAGATCTGGCAGGCCAGCCTCAAGGACGGCCGCATCTTTCAGGTGCCCTCGGTCGGCTGGGCGCTCACCAACATCCCGACGATGCGCACCGACCTGGTCGACCAGACCTCGATCGGCCGCGCCCCCAAGGACGCCGACGAGCTGTTCACCATGCTCAAGGAGGTCTCTGCCCTCGGCACCGGCCCCGGCGGGCAGAAGGTCTACGGCCTCAACAAGTTCGACCCCCACCCGGGCACCGCCTCGATGTTCCAGCGCCTGTTCAAGGTCGGCCCCGAATGGCAGCTCAACGCCGACGGCGACCTGGTCCACATGACCCAGACCGAGAACTACAAGGCCATGCTCGAATGGCTCGCCCGCGCCTGGGCCGAAGACATCTTCGACCCGGTCTCCATGTCCCCCACCCCGACCGACATCGTCTCCGGGGCCGCCATCCGCTACGACGCGATCGGCGCCGCGATCAGCGCCACCGGCTTCTCGCAGTGGGAGGCCGACCTGCCGGGCGCGAAGTACGACTTCTTCGACATGCCCGGCTTCGACGGCTCCGAGCAACTGGTCGTCCGCAACATCCCCTACGGCAAGTCGACCTGCGTCTCCGCCGCCGTGGCCGAGGACGAGAAGCGGCTCACCGAGGTGCTCAACGTCCTCGACTACTTCTGCGCCCCGTACGGCTCCGAAGAGAACCTGTTCGTCAACTCCGGTATCGAAGGACGCAACTTCGACTTCGACGAGCACGGCATCCCCATCCCGAACCCGGAGTACGCGACCGAGATGGGCGTCCAGTACGTGGGCGTCCCCGGCGGCGACAACGGGTACCGGGTGCACCCGAATGCGGCTGCATGGGTCGACTCGTTCGTCGCCGTCATGGAACCCCTGGCCCAGAACTCGATCGACCGGCCGCTGACCGGCCTCGAAAGCGCGTCGCAGACCTTCATCACCAAGGGCGCGCAGCTCAAGCAGTTGTGGACCGACTTCGAGAACGGGGTCATCACCGGCCGCGAGAGCATCGACGGCCTCCAGTCCTTCGTGGACAACTACATGTCGCAGGGCGGCACGCAGGTCAAGGACGAGTACACCCAGGCACTCAAGGACGCCGGCAAGTGAGCGTCAAGACCGCTGCGAACCCCGGGACCCGCACTGAGCGGGCCCCGGGGCCGAACCCGTCTATGAAGCGCCGCAAGCCCTCGCTGGGCCAACGCATCTGGCGCGAGCGCTGGTCCTACACGTTCATCGTCCCCGGGGCGCTCTTCTTCCTGGTCTTCGCGTACGTGCCGATGCTCGGCAACGTCGTCGCGTTCCAGCAGTACTCGCCGTTCCGGGGCATCGAGGGCTCCCCCTGGGTGGGGTTCGCGAACTTCAACGCGATCTGGGCCGACCCCGAAGTGCTCACCGCGCTGCGCAACACGCTCATCATCGCGGTGTTGCAACTGGTGCTCGCGTTCCCGGCGCCGATCGCGCTCGCACTGCTGCTCAACTCGCTGATCTCCGACCGGATCAAGCGCATGGTGCAGACCGTGGTGTACCTGCCGTACTTCCTGTCCTGGGTCATCGTGATCTCGGTGTGGCAGCAGGTGCTCGGCGGCGGCGGCCTCGTGGCAGGGCTGCTCGACGGCTTTGGGGTCTCGGGGTTCGACGCGATGTCCAACGCCGACACGTTCAAGCTCCTCGTTGTCGCCCAGGGGATCTGGAAGGACTGCGGCTGGGGCACCATCATCTTCTTCGCGGCCATCGCCGGCATTCCGAACGACCGGTACGAGGCGGCCGCGATCGACGGCGCGACGCCGTGGCAGCGCACCTGGCACATCACGCTCCCCGCGCTGGTCCCGGTGGCGACGCTGCTGCTCATCCTGAACATCGGGTCGATCCTGACCGTGGGCTTCGAGCAGTTGCTGCTCCAGCAGCCGATGGTCGGTGCCGATGCGGCCCAAGTGATCGACACGTTCGTGTACTTCAGAGGCGTGCTCGGCGGCCAGTGGGGCATCGCCACAGCGGCGGGCCTGCTCAAGGGCGTCATCGGCACGATCCTGGTGCTGTCCGCGAACCGGGTCGCCAAGCGCCTCGGCGGAGAGGGGATCTTCTAATGGCAACGGCTGCAGCACTTCCCATTCGACGCAAGCAGGGCACCGCGCCCTGGATGAAACCGCCTTCGGTATGGGTGCGAGGGATCAAGGCGCTGGTCATCGCGCTGATCGTGATCACCATGATCTACCCGCTCGTGTACGTGATCGCGATGAGCTTCGCCGCCCCGTCCCAGGCGCGCGCGGGGGTCATCTTCCCGACCGAGTTCTCCCTCGACGCCTACCGAGCGATCTTCAACGGCGGCACCGTGACGCAGGGCCTCACCAACTCGCTGTTCATCACGGTCGTCGGAACGATCCTGTCGCTGGCGGCGACCTCGATGCTCGCGTGGGGCCTGGCCCGGACCCGGCAGGTCCCCGGCGCGAAGGCCGTGCTCGTCCTGATCCTCGCGACCATGTTCTTCAGCGCGGGCATCATCCCGAACTTCATGCTCATCAAGTACCTCGGCCTCCTGGACTCCACCTGGTCGCTCATCATCCCGGGCTTGATCTCGGCGTTCAACATGATCGTGATCAGGAACTTCTTCCAAGGCCTGCCCGAGGAACTCATCGAAGCGGCCCGCATCGACGGCGCGGGCGAATGGCGGATCTTCCTCCAGATCGTCCTGCCGCTGTCGAAGCCGGTGCTCGCGGTCATGGGCCTGTTCTACGCGGTCGGTTACTGGAACACCTACTTCAACGCGCTGCTGTACATCAACGACAGCGAGAAGTGGCCCATCCAGGTCGTCCTGCAGCAGTACGTGCTCGCCGGCGTGCAGATCCCCGGCGCGATGGTCTCGCCGGACGCCCCGCCCCCGCCTGGCATCACGCTGCAGATGGCGGTCATCGTCCTCGCCACCGTCCCGATCCTCGTCGTCTACCCGTTCCTCCAGCGCTACTTCACCTCCGGCGTCCTCACCGGCGCCATCAAGGGCTGATTTACGGCTCGCAAGCTTCGCCGAGACCGGCTGATTTACGGCTCGCAAACATCGCCGAGGCGGGCTGAACGACGCGACATGAAAGGGCCGAGCGAAACCGCTCGGCCCCTTCGCGTTCCACCGCGTCAGACTCGGATCAGCCGCCACCGCTGCGGCACGGAGCCCTTGTTCGGCCACTGGATCGCGACGTCGCCGTCGGCCTCCTTGTTGCCGTTGTCCAGCAGCATGCCGGAGCGTTCGCAGGTGAGCGTGACCGCGCCGCCGCCCACGTCGGTGATCTTCCACCGCTGGGTGGATCCGCCGTTGTCGGTCCACTGCTTGACCTGTGCGCCCTCGGTCGTGGCGTTGCCGTTGTCGAGGGCCTTGCCCGACTGCTCGCAGACGAGCTTGTAATAGCCGCTCCCGACGTCGGTGATCTTCCAGCGCTGCTGGGTGCCGCCGTTCTCGGCCCACTGGAGGACCGCGTGGCCGTCGACCGTGGAGCGGCCGTTCTCGAGGAACTTCCCGGAGCGCTCGCACATGAGGGAGTAGGTGGCGCCGGACGCGACCGCCGGGGTGGACCGCATGTGCGCGAGGGTGCCCCAGCCGAGGGCGTCGAACCCGCCGGAGTTGCCGCCGTAGTCGCCGCCGCCGCCTTCGGGGCGGGCGAGGGCGGCCATGCGCGCAGTGTAGGGCATGCGCAGGCCCTTCCTGGCGCTGTAGTGGTTGTAGACCAGCTCCCAGACGGGCCTGATCTGCCCGCGCGAGCCCTCGGAGATCACGGTCTGGTTGCTGTTCTCGCAGTTGTTGTACGTCGTGTACGGCACGTCGTAGCCGAGGTTGTAGCGGGCGACGTACTCGCAGGCCTTCGCGAAGGCGTTGTCGCGCGCGGAGTAGAGGTCGATGCCCTGGCTCCAGGCCATCTCCATGAAGGCGCCCATGAGGCCGATGCCCATGATGGAGTGCGCCTGGTCGCGGCCGGACTCCTGCCATTGGGCGAGGCCCTCGTCCTCGTAGACGAACGGGATCGCGTTGTTGATCGACCCTGCTCCGGCGCCGTTGTGGAAGTAGTCCACCGCTTCGTCGATCTTGGCCTGGTCGTCGCAGAGAATGCCGATGGCCATGATCGAGGCCATGTTGCAGAGGTCCCAGTTCGCCCAGTAGTGGGTGTCGCAGGTGCCGTTGTGCCGCACCAGGAAATCGGTGTTGAGGGCGTAGAAGACGTCCTTCATCATCTGCTGGAACCGGCCGAGTTCGAAACCGGGGGCGCCGCGGATGAGCTCGCCGGCGTTCGCGAACTGGTAGCCGTAGATGCCCGAGGCGAGGCGCGAGTCCGAGGGGGGCCAGTAGATGGACTTCAGGGTCGCGGACCACGCGTTGCAGATCCGCACGGCCGCGTCGCGGTGCGCGGTGTCGCCGCTGATGTGCCAGCGCAGGGCGTTCTGGTAGGCGGCGTGCGCGTCGTTGTAGAGCAGCCAGTAGTTCTGGGGCTTGTCGGTGCTGCCGCGCACGATCTCTTCGACCGGCTGGGGTGTCCAGGTGCTCTGGGAGTGCGAGTTGGCGACGAGCTTGTCCCAGCCCGCCTTCCACGGCTGGGCGCCGGCGTTGACTTTGGCCTTCATGCGGTCGATGTCGGCCTGGGTGTGGAGCGCGCCGGGGTGCGCGAGTGCGAGCGCGTTGATCGGGTCGGTGCTTTCCTGCGCGTGCGCGATGACGAGGCCGCCGGCCCCGGTGGCGGCCAGGGCGCCCGCGGCGGCCGCGCCCCGGAAGAGGCTTCGCCGCCGCAGGCCTGGTCGTGGACGACCGGTTCGGTTGTCGGACATGGTGCTCCTTCGCTGTCGTAGAGAGGCGCTGTGGAGGGGTTTGGCCGACGGGAGTGGATAACGTTATCCCGTACTTCTCAAGATAAGGTTATCATCCATACATGTCAATACTTTTGAGCTTCAATCGGCTGCGAATCAGCATGAGAATGCTCGTAGACATGCCTGATACAGGCGGTGAACACCGCAGTGCGATCTCGACAATCCGCAGCGGAGGCTCTATCCTAGATATCGTTATCCCTCAGACCTGGCAAGGAACTCCCGCATGACCGACCGCCTCCCGGCCCTGTTCGCGCTGGACCCCGTCTACCTCCCGAAGCTCTTCCCGGAGCCGAACCTGCGCCGCCTCCAGGCCGTACTCGACATCGATCCGGACCATGTCGTGCGCGACTTCGGCGACCCGCGCGCGGCCGAAGCGCTCGCCGAGACCGAAGTGCTCGTCACCGGCTGGGGCGCTCCGCCTCTCGACCCGGAGACGCTCGCGCGCGCCGGCAAGCTCCGCGCGATCCTCCACTCCGCGGGCAGCGTCCAGTGGGTCGACCGCGCCGTGCATGAGCGCGGCATCGCCGTCTCCTCCGCCGCCGACGCCAACGCCGTCCCCGTCGCCGAGTACACGCTCGGGACGATCCTCTTGGCGGGCAAGAACCTCTTCGGCCTGCGCGACCGCTTCCGCGCCGAACGGGGCTTCGTCATCGGGCAGGACCACACGGACTCAGGCAACTACGGCCGCACCATCGGCCTGATCGGTGCTTCAAGGATCGGACGCCGCGTCATCGAACTGCTGCGCCACTTCGACTTCGAGGTCCTGCTGGCCGACCCGCACGTCGCACCAGAAGAGGCCGACCGCCTCGGCGTGCGCCTCGTGGGCCTCGACAAGCTGTTCGCCGCCTCCGACATCGTCTCGGTCCACGCGCCCGACCTGCCCGAGACCCGCCGCCTCGTCAACGCCGAACGCCTGGCCGCCATGAAGGACGGCGCGGTCCTCATCAACACGGCCCGCGGCGCCCTGGTCGACACGGACGCGCTCGTCGCCGAGCTGGCCACCGGGCGGATCTCGGCGATCATCGACGTCACCGACCCCGAACCGCTCCCGCCCGCGTCGCCGCTGTTCGACCTCCCGAACCTGTTCCTGACGCCGCACGTGGCAGGCTCGCAGGGCAACGAACTGGCCCGCATGGGCCGCTTCATCATCGAGGAGGCCGAACGGCTCGCGGCCGGCGAACCGCTCGTCCACGCCGTCGACCCCCGGCTCCTCTCGATCCAAGCCTGAAACCACACCGCCCCGCCGCGCAGTGAGTGCGCGGCGGGGCGGGCGGCCGAGACGGTCTGTGTCAGGCGAGGTCCCCGTAGAACTCCACTTCGGCGAGGTTGCCGCTCCAGGCTCCCGCGTTGTAGATGCGGAAGTACCGGTAGTGGTCGTCTCCCGTGGCATTGCGCTGGATCCACTTGCCGGTGGTCGCACCGCTGAGCGCCGCGGTCAGGTCGGTCCAGGTCGCGCCGTCGTCCGAGCCCTGCACCACGGTGCCGTTGGCCCGGGCGGGATGGGAGGCTCGCGGCAGGCAGTAGACCTCGTCGAGGTGCGCCTCGGCTCCTTCGCCGAAGTCGATCGTGTAGTAGGAGCCGGTACTGGTGTTGAGGTCCCCGTAGGTGGCCCCGTCGCCGTCGAAGAGCAGGTAGCCCACTTCCGCGGCGCTGAGTCCGTTGCCGGGCCACTGCTTGGCGGAGGCCGTCACTGTGGCGATTTCGGCGATGTCGAGCTGCCGGTCGCGGTCGCCGCCGACATAGAGCGCCGTGCCGTCGGTGACGCCGGCGAACGTCGGGCCGGGCCGGCCGTCGGCATCGGTGTAGTCGACGGCGAGCGAGACGGTGCCCGGTGCGACGCCGTCGAGCGGCACGGAGGCCGTCCAGGTGACGCCGTCCTCTGAGGACGCCTCCGCGGTGATGCCGGCGACGGTCGCGGTGACGGCGGACAGCGGGGATTTCGCCGTGACGGTGACATCGACGGTGTCGCCTACCGCGATCTTTCCGGCGATCGCCTGATCGGAGGCGATCGAGGTGGCGGCGATGCGGTTGTCGACCTCGTGGCGCTCCCCGTAGATGTGGAACTCGGTCATCTCGAACACGCCGCGGACGATGCCGTAGAGCACGTCCGGCAACTGCTCGATCATCTGGACCTTGATGTACCGGAACTGGTCGTCCCGGAACTCCGGTGCCACTTCGAGCTTGTTGAAGTCCTGGGTGAACTCCGTGGCCCCCGGCGTGATCCTGGTCCAGTTGACGCCGTCGTTGGAGCCGTACACCGTCGAGTTCGCGATGCGGTCCGCGAAGATGTTGCTCTGGAACCCGAACTCGCGGGCCGAGACCCGGAAGTCGGGCCCGAAGTCGAAGGTGTGCGACATGTTCACGGCCTGCGGATAGGACGTGCCGGTCTGGTTGTCGCCGTCGAGGAGGAGCGGGGTGCGCTCCTTCGTCGTGGAGGCGTGCAGGAGGTTCGTGTAGTCGAGGCTGCCGTCCACGTCCGACTTCGGAGAGATGAGTCGCAGGCCGTCGGCCGCGGTGACCATGCCCGCCAAGGCGGTCGCGTAGGCCGCATCGGTGCCGTCCTCGAGCGCTGCCTCGGCGTTGTCGCGTGCGGTGTTGAAGGCGGCCTCAGTCGCGGACTCGTACCCGTCCTCGGGCTCGAAGTCCTCCAATGCCAGTTCCAGCGCCTCTTCGCGGTCGGCCGCGGCGTCGAGGACGACGGTCCGCGCGGCGACGCTCGTGCCGTCGTCGGCGTCGACGGTGATGGTCCCCGAGTCCGCTCCGGTCCACGTGAGCTTCCCGGTGGCGGAGTCGATCTCGGCCCCGTCGGGGAGTCCGGTGGCGCTGTAGATGATGCCCTCGGGACCGGTGGCGGCGAGGTCGACCGTGAGGTCGGCGCCGGACCAGCCGATGACGCGGCTGGGCGCGGTCTCCGGGAAGACCGGGCCGTCGAGTTCGGCCTGGGCGTTGATGTTGATGTGGTCGATGTCGACCGTGGCGCCCTCGGTCTCGATGTACAGGATGTTGTCCATGGCCCGGGTGACCGTGACGTAACGCCATTCGCCGCCGGTGTCCGGCAAGGTGACGGTGGTGTCCCGCCTGACCGTGTTGCTGTGGCTCACGCCGCCGAGGTGCATCACGGCCGCGCCTTCGGTGCGGATGCGGAAGGCCTGCTCCGGCTTGTTGTTCGCGCCGCTGAGGTAGGCGATCTTCGCGCCGTCGCCCATGCTCACGTAGCCGTCGCCGTCCTGGACGTCGCCCGCCAGGTTCGTGTAGCGCTGCTCGACCTCGAGGAGGTTCGGGTTCTCCGGCAGCGGCGGGTTCGCCTCGCCGGACGCTTCGGCGGGCGCGAACAGCCACGAGTCGCCGCCGCCGTCGTGGCCGTCCCAGCCGATGGAGGCGGAACCGGGGCGCTTGGAATAGGCCTCAGCGAAGTACGGTGCCATCGCCTCGACGTCCTCGCCGCGCGTGAACTTGTAGTAGTAGTAGATCTCCCAGAAGCTCGCGGTGCCGTAGCGGCCGCGGTAGCCGTCGGCGATGTGGTCGTACGTGTCGCGGATCGTGCCGTCGGGCGAGATCGCGTACGCCACCGGGGTCCACTCGGGATCGCGGCCGGACATGAACTGCCAGAAGTAATCGGCGGCGTGCAGGATCCGGTCGTCCAGGAACTCGTAGGGGCCGACCGCGTCGTCCGCGGTCGAGACCGTGCCGTCGACCGGGTCGACCTTGGTGCCCTGGGCGAGCATCATGCGGGCGAGGGCCGCGAAGTTGGTGATGTTGCCGCCGCCGTGGGCCTGGTCGCGGCCCATCTCGACGAGCTGCACGTGCGGGTCGGCGATGGGCTCGCCGGTCTTGTCGTTCGTGTCGACCCAGCGGGCCAGGCGGGCGATGGAGCCGTTGAAGCCCTCGTCCTTCGCGCTCTCGTTGACGGTGAACCACTCGACCTTCTCGGCGTACAGGTCGGCGTCGTCCATGAAGATCGACCCGGCCATCGAGCCGAGGAGCGGGTAGTTGTGCTGGTTCATGAATCGGTCCGGGGAGGACATGAACGTCGCGATGGCGGGCCTGATCAGGTTCGTGCTGAAGGCCTCGGTGTCGGCGTCGGTCCACGCGAGGGTGTCACTGCCGGCGCAGCTCGTGTAGCGCAGCAGCTCGGCGGCGGAGGCCATGCGGAACAGCGGGACGCCGTTGTGGATGTGCGAGTCGGTGTAGTACTCGAACTTGGAGGGGTCCATCTGCTCCCAGTTGCGGATGATCGCCAGGGCGTTCTGCCGGTGGACCTCCTTCCCGGTGAGCACGTACATGACCGCTTGGGTGTAGGACTTCAGGCCGTCCGCCTCGAACAGGCCTCGGGTGCCCGAGTTGAACGCGGTCGTGCGCGGCTTCGTCGGGTCCGAGCCGGCGTTGGAGGGCTTGACGCCCTCTCCGGCCGCGGAGGACTTCTTCAGCGCCTCGAACCCGGAGGCCCACGGCTCGGCGCCGGCCGCGATCTGGTCGATGGCGTTCTGCAGCACGGGCTCCGTGAGCCCGATGCCGGGGTGGCTGAAGCCGGCTTCGCTCTTCGTGGAGTCGAACTGCACGTCGCAGGTGCCGAGGTCTTGGGCCGCAACGGGTTCGGCGGCGCCTGGCACGAGTTGACAGAGCCCGATGGAGAGCAGGAGTGCCGCCGTCAACGCGAGGGCACGCCTGAGGAGGGCGGCGCGGTCGCGGACAGCGGCCAGTGAGGGACGCATGAGAGGTGACTCCTCTGTTCGAGAGATCGTTTTCAATCGATGGATAACGATATCTCATCGTCTCCCGATGATCAAGGCCACCGGTATCATTAACGAATCACCAGTTCAGAGCCGTAATGATGACACGATCATCCCATGATGAGTTCACTTGCGCCCCAGTCGCGAAGCTCGCACAGCGATGCATCGACGCGACTTAGATATCGTTATCTCAATTGGGAGGCCATGGCACGCGCTATCAGCAGCGATCGAGTGCCGTTGCCGCCCAACGGCGGCGGGCCTCGCTAAGCGTCGAGGAACTGTCGTAGGACGTACGGCATGATGCCGCCTCGGTGCCCGCCCGGTCGCGGTCCCCGGGGTCTGAGCCGCTCCATCCTTGGGCGCGAGGCGGTTTCGCGCCGATGCGCCTCAGGTCCGCGGTTTGACCAGGCCCGTGTCGTAGGCGGCGATGACCGCTTGGATGCGGTCGCGGGCGCCGATCTTCGCGAGGACCCTGCCCACGTGCTTCTTCACCGTGGACTCGGAGAGCACGAGCCGCGCGGTGATCTCGGCGTTGGACAGGCCCTGCCCGATGAGGACCAGCACCTCGAGTTCGCGCTCGCTCAGGTCGCGCAGGCGCGGGTCGGCGGGGGCCTCGGTGGCCGGTGAGAGCACTTGGTGCGCATAGGCGTCGAGCAGTCGCCGGGTCAGGCTCGGGGCGACGACGGCGTCTCCGGAGGCGACGGCGCGGATGCCCGCCACCAGTTCCTCGGGGCGGGCGTCCTTGAGCAGGAACCCGCTCGCGCCGGCCCGGAGGCCGTCGTACGCGTACTCGTCGAGGTCGAAGGTGGTGAGGATGATGATCCTGGTGCGGCCGCCTGAGGCGACGATGCGGCGCGTCGCCTCGAGCCCGTCCATGCCGGGCATGCGGATGTCCATCAGCGCCACGTCGGGCCGGAGCCGGGCCGCCAGCCGCACGGCCTCGGAGCCGTTCGCGGCCTCGCCGATCATCTCGAGCCCGTCGGTGCCCTGCATGAGCATGGTCAGGCCGAGGCGCTGCATCGGCTGGTCGTCGGCGACGATCACGGTGGTCATGTCGAGGAGTCTCCCTTGCCGTGCAGTGCGGCGGTCCGTTCCAGCACCACGTCGACGACCCAGCCGCTGCCGCTCCCGTTGGGGCCGATCGTGGCCGTGCCGCCGTAGAGGGCGGCCCGCTCGCGGATGCCGATGAGGCCGCGGCCGGTCTCGCGTCGCCTGCCGCCGGGCGGGGCCGTGTCGCCGCCGCTGTCGACGACTCTGATGTGGACCTGGCCGTCGTCCACGGCCAGGGTCACCGCGGCGGCCGCCGGGCCGCCCGCGTGTTTGAGCGTGTTCGTCAAGGCCTCCTGGATGATCCGGTACACCGTCAACTGGACGCCGGAGCCGAGGTGGCCGAGCCGCCCCGAGGTGCGGCAGGTGACGATGAGGCCGGCCGCGCGGACGCGCTCGAACAGCGATTCGAGGTCGTCCACGCCCGGTTGCGGGCTGAGCGAGCGCGGATCGCGCTCGTCGGCGTGCAGAACCCCGAGCACGCGCCGGAGCTCGTCCATCGCCTCGCGGCCGGTGTCGCCGAGCATCCGCAGCGCCCCGGCGGACTCCTCGCCGCGCTTGCCCGCGAGGGTCGCGGCCCCGTCCGCGAGCGTGACCATGACCGAGAGGTTGTGGCCGAGGATGTCGTGCATCTCCCGGGCGATGCGCGAGCGCTCGGCCGCGGCGATGAGCCTTTCGCGTTGCTCGCGTTCGATCTCGAGCCTCCTGGCGCGGTCTTCGAGGGCCGCGGTGTACATGCGGTGGACGCGGACGGTGAGGCCGAGCGCGCCCGCGGCGGTCACCGTGCCGAGGATGAGGAGCAGGCTCAGCGCCGGCTGGTCGATGTCCTCGAGGACCAGCACCATGAGGACCATCTCGACGGCGATCACCGCTGCGCCCCAGGCGAACAGCCGCAGCGAGCCGATCGACGCGAGGGTGTGGAACGCGAGGAGCGTGCAGAAGGCGAAGAGAACGCTCACGCGCGAGGGCAGCCACAGGCCGATCACCGACTGCGCGAAGACGATCGTGGAGAGGACGAAGAAGACCGCGGCCGGGTACCGGCGGCGCCACCACAGCGCGAGCGCCATCGCCGCCGTGAACGCGTACGGCGCGAACGCGGGGAAGCCGTCCGCTCCCGGTCGGCCGCCGTCGCCGAACAGGAAGTCGGACAAGGCGACCAGCGCGACGGCCGCCGCCACGACCGCGTCGAGCACCCGCGGGTGCCGCCGGTCGAACTCGCGCGCCCGCCGCCGGAGCCGCATCACGCGGTCCAGCAGCGGGTGCGCCGGCTCGGCCCCCGGCAGCGGCGGCGCCGGCTCCCGGGGTCCGGCCGCGGGTTCGGGACTCATGGCCCTCATTCTCCCGGGAGACTACTTCGCCGCGCCGACGAACGCCGTCTCGTCCTCCGCGCCGTCCTCGGCGAGGCGCTTTTGCAGCCGCTCCCCCTCGACGTCGACGTTCGGGAGGATCCGGTTCAGCCACTTCGGGATCCACCACGAGCCGCGGCCGATGAGGGCCATGACCGCCGGGATGACCGCCATGCGGACCACGACCGCGTCGAAGACGACGGCCATCGTCAGGCCGAAGCCCATCGAGGCGATGAAGGCCTGGTCGGCGAGGATGAACGCGCCGAACACGCTGATCATGATGAGCGCGGCCGCGACCACGACCCGCGACGAATGGCCGTAGCCCTCCACGATGGCCCGTCTCGGGTCCGCGCCGAGAACATGGGCTTCACGCACACGGGTAACCAGGAAGATCTGGTAGTCCATGGCGAGTCCGAAGACGAGGCCGATCATGAGGATCGGCATCATCGACATGATCGGGCCGCGGTCCTCGACGCCGAACAGCCCTGCGCCCCAACCCCATTGGAAGACCGCGACGAGTGCGCCCAGGGCCGCGCCGACACTGAGCACGAACCCGAGGGTCGCCATGAGCGGCACCAGGATCGAGCGGAACACGAGCATCAGGATGAGCGCCGCGAGGACGACCACGAGCGCCAGGTACGGGATGAGCGCGTCGCTGAGGCGGTCGGAGATGTCGATGCTCATCGCGGTCGAACCGGTGACGGACCAGGCCGCGTCCGGGTCGGCGGCGAGGGCGTCGCGGATGGCGTGGACGAGGTCCGTGGTGGCGGCGTCGGCGGGCCCGGTCTCGGGGATGACCGCGATCAGGACGGTGTCGCCCGCTTCGTTCGGGAGGGCCCGGCCGACCGCTGCGATGCCGTCGACCCCGCCGAGTTCATCGGTGACGGATTGGATGGCGGCCATCGGGTCGGCGCCGTCGGCGAGGTCGCCGACGATGAGGAGCTGCCCGTTGTAGCCGTCGCCGAAGCCCTCGGCGATGAGGTCGGCGGCGCGGCCCGCGGTCGTGTCCGAGGCCGGGCCGGTGACGAGGCTCAGTTCGAGATCGGCTGCGGGGACGGCGATGAGGCCCAGCCCCGCGATCCCGACCAGGCCGACGAGGACGGGGTGGCGGGTGACGAACCCGGCCCATCGCCTGCCGCCGTTGGGTTTCGACTCTTGGACGTCCTCGGCGATGCGCCGGCGCTGCCGCCGCGAGAAGACCTTCGCGCCGAGCACGCCGCCCATGGCGGGCAGCAGGGTCACGGCGATGACCACCGCGAGGGCGACGCTGACGGCCGCGGCGGTCGCCATCTGCGTCAGGAACGGGATGTTCACGACGGCCAGGCCGAGCAGGGCGACGACCACTGTGAGCCCCGCGAAGACCACGGCGGAACCGGCGGTGCCGACCGCGCGTCCCATCGCCTCGGCCCGCGCTTCGCGGTCGGCGACGCGGCCGTCCTTGGCGAGTTCGCTGCGGTAGCGCGAGAGGATGAACAGCGCGTAGTCGATGCCCACGGCGAGGCCGATCATGATCGCGAGGATGCCGGTGGAGTCGTTGACGTCCAGGAACGCGGTCGCGGCCGAGATGCCGAACGCGGTGATGAGGATGCCCAGGAGCGCGGTGAGGATCGGCAGCCCGGCGCTCAGGAACGCACCGAACGTGAGCACCAGGACGATCAGCGCGACGCCGACGCCGATCACCTCGGTCGCGGGCGGCCCGCCGGATTCCTCGAGCACGTCCCCGCCGACCTCGATCTGCACGCCCTGGCCCTCGGCGTCGGCGACCGCGTCCTCGAGGTAGTCGATCGTGGCTTCGTCGAGGTCCTTGGCGGGCACGGTGTACGACACCTGGAGGACGCCGATGCCCGGGTCCTCGGCCGAGAGCATCCCGACCGGCTCGCCGTTCGGGCCTGTCGCGAAAGGACTGTTGACGGCGGCGACCTGCGGCGAGTCCGCCATGGCCGCGGCCAGCTCCTCGACGAGCGCGGTGTGGTCCGCGGCCGTCAGGGGCGCGCCGTCCTCGGCGGCGAAGACGATCTTGGCGGAGGCCCCGTCGGCGCTCATCCCTGGGAAGCGGTCGTCGAGCAGGTCGAACGCCTCCTGGGACTCGGTGCCGGGCAGGACGAACTCGGGGTCGGTCTCCTGCTGCATCGCGGTCGCGGCGACGCCGGCGCCCGCGGCGATGAGGACCCACACCGCGAGGACGAGCCAGCGCAGGCGCAGGGACCCCCTGCCGAGCCGGTAGAGGAAAGTGGCCATGAACGGGTGCTCCCATCGAATGGATCGGTCGCGCGCCGTGAGGCGGCGTATGCGACCGAACCTACGAGCGGATGCGCCCGCTCCCGTGGGACCGGAGTGGCATCTTCAGGGCCCCTATGGGACCGCGGTACCAGCGCGTCAGGCGCTCATCGCGCCCGCGCCGATCGCGCGCATCGCCCGCTCGACGGTCTCCTCGTTCTCGCCGTACGGCGCGACGTAGTCGACGACCGCCCGGGCGGCGTCCTCGCCGAGCGTCCTGGTGATGGTCCATGCCGCCAGGTACTGCGAGGCCAGGCAGCCGCCGGCGGTGGCGATGTTCCCTTCGGCGTGGAACGGCACGTCGAGTGCCTTGACGCCCTTGGCCTCCAGGAACGGCCGGGTCTTCGCATCGGTGCAGGCGGGCATGTCGCCCAGCGTCCCGAGCGCGGCCAGCACGAGCGCGCCCGAGCACTGCGAGCCGATCAACTGGCGCGACGGATCGAGCGGCAGCCGGGCCAGCATCGCGTCGTCGGCCGAGATCTCCCGGGCTTTGACGCCGCTCCCGATGAGCACGACGTCGGCCTCAGCGACGAAGTCCATCGGCCGCTGGCCGGTCACCTCCACGCCGTTCATCGAGGTGACCACCGGCGTCGGCGTCGTGATGAACGCTTCGAGCCCGTCCTTGCGGCACCGGTTGATCAACGCCGACGCGATGAAGCTGTCGAGCTCGTTGAACCCGTCGAACGTGACCACTGCGACCTGCGGCATCAGCACACCTCCTGCATCGAGCCCCCACCCTACGGCGACACACGCCGGGCCGCGACCCCGATTCTCGGTCGACTGGACCGGAGCACGGATCCGGCGAACGTGCGTTCGGCAGGCATGGCTTTCGGGTGTTCGACGCGACCGCACACGGCGTCAGCGAGGCCCGATAGGTATGGGTCCCAACGCGAACGACCGCGCGCCGACGGTCAGGCCCCGGTCGCCGTCAGTTCTCGGAGTGCTCCCGCCGCCGGCAGACCGCTGCCGTCAGCCAGTCGGAGGGCGCGGCGCCAGTAGGTGCGGGCGCGGGCGCGGCGCTGCATGGCCCAGGCGGCGTGGCCGAGGCCGGCGAGGGTGTGGACCTGGCCGGCGCGGTCGCCGGTCTCGCGGTAGATGAGCAGCGCACGGTTGAACTCGGTTGCGGCGGCGTCGAACTCGTCCCGAGCGAGGGCGGTCTCGGCCAGGCCGCGCAGCGCGTCCGCTTCGCCGGCGATATCGCCGATCCGGCGGCAGCGGTCAAGGACGCGTGAGTGGAGCCGTTCGGAGCGTTCGAGATCGCCCTCGCGCAGTGCAACACGCGCCAACCCGCACAGGGCATATGCCGCACCCCGGCGGTTGCCGATGCGTTCGCAGATGGCCTGCGCCTGCCGGTACCGCTGCGTCGCGGTGGCGAGGTCGCCCTGTTCGGCGGCGACGTCGGCCATGGCCCGCAGGCCGTACGCCTCCCCGATGTCGTTGCCGATGCGGTTGCAGATCGCGGTGACCTCGGCGGCGTGCGCCGCGGCAGTGGCGAGATCGCCTGCGGACAAGGCGATCTCGGCCAGTCCCCAGAGCGATTCGGCCTCGCCGACGGCGTTGTCGAGCCGGCGGTGGATCGCCAGCGCGTCCCGGTACCGCGCCCGCGCGACCGGGTAGTCGTCATTGGACGCCGTCTGGGCGAGGCCGCGCAGCGCGTGGGCCTCGCCGGCGTTGTCGCCGAGCCGCCGACGCAACCGCAGCGCCCGTTCGAAGCCCACGGCGGCGGCGGCGAACCTGCCGGTCAGGCGGTCGATCTCCGCGATGCCCGCGAGTGCGTCGGCCTCCCAGTCGATCCGGCCCGCGCGGCGGGCGATCCGCAGGAGCTGCTGGTTGCAGATCCTGGCCTCGTCGTAGTGGCCGAGCAGGCGCAGCCAGCGGTTCAGCGGGACCGCCAGGGCGGCGGCGGCCTCGTCGTGGTCGTTGACGTGGAGGCAGGCGAGGAGGCTCGCACGGTCGGCGCTCAACCAGGCGCCGTCACCGGTGTCCTCCAGTCGCAGCCGGTAGTGGCGCAGCAGTCTCCCCACGGCCGCATGCTGTCCGCTGGCCGGGTCCTCGCGGTGCGCGAGCTCGGTGGCGAGGGCCCGCACGGAGTCGTGGAACTCGTAGGAGCCTTCGGCGCGGCGCAGCAGCAGGCTCTCGTCGTAGAGCCGCGCCAGGAGCGACTGCGCTTCGGCTGCGGGGGTTTCGAGGAGCGCCCCGACGTCCTCGGCTGCGAACCGGCGGCCGGGATGGATCGCGAGGAACCGGAACAGGCGCTGCACGGGAACGGGCAGGCCGTCGTAGGAGGAGACCAGCACCGGTCCACTGTGCTCGTGCGGGGGTATCCGGCGCAGGCGCTCGAGGTGGTCGCCGATCCCCCAGTCGGGCTTGGCCTCCAGTTGCCGTCCGACGGCCACCAGCTCGAGCGGGAGTGCCCGGCACAGCTCGACGAGGGCCATCGCGTCCTCGGGTACGGCGTCGAGGCGGCTGGCCGGGTCGTGGTGGCGCAGGATCTCCAGGGCGTCGCGGGCGGCGACGGTGCCGAGCGGCAGCCGGGTGGCGTCCTTGAGGCCGGTGAGCCGCCGGCGGCTCGTCACGAGGACCACCGCGCCCGGTCTCTGCGGCAGCAACGGTTCGAGTTGCGCCTCGTCGGAGGCGTTGTCCAGCACGATGAGTGCACGGCGGGACGCCAGTTCGCGGTGCAGCAGCGCCGCCCGCGCCGGCGGTGTCAGGGCGTCGATCCGGCGGCCTGGGACGCCGAGGTGGGCGAGGAAGCCGCGCACGACGGCGTCGGCGGCGGCGGGCGGTTCGAGCTGGTCGTAGCCGCGGAGGTCGGCGAACAGGCGCGTGTCGCCGCCCAGTCCGGCGTCGACGAGGTCCTGCGCAGCCCGGTTGGCGAGCTCGGTCTTGCCGATCCCGGCCATGCCCTCGATGACGATCACGGCAGGGCGGTCCGCATCCCGGGCGGCTGCCGCGAGCGCGGCGATCCGGTCGCGTTCGGCGCGGCGTCCGGTGAAGGTCGCGGTGGGGGCCGGGACGGCGTCGCGGGTCGCGATGATGAGCGAGCGGTTGACGCGGTCGAGCACGCGGTGGCAGGCCTGTTCGAGCGAGCGGAGCGCCGCGCCGTCGAGCCCGAGGGCGCGGGCGATGTCGAGCACGGTGCCGGGGTTCATGCGCGTGCGACCGTTCTGGAAGTACCCGTGGATAGTCGCCAGCGACGGCGGTTCATCGAGAAGGGATTGTGCCTTGTAGAAGGCCCGGATCTCGGTGTGTATGCGGCGGAAGGGCGTCCCGCCCGCGAGCGATCGCAGATCACGGAGGAAGGCGGCCAGGTCGTCGAGGGTCTGGACCGTCCGCGTATCCGGTTTCCGCTGCTCCACAGCGCCTCCTCAACAGCGCCTCCTCCACAGCGCCTCCCGCGCGTTGCGGCCGGACGGCACTGATCGAGTGCATGGTAGCCCGCGCCCGCTACCGCTCCGGCGTTCGGTTTCGTTCGGAAACCGCGCAAGGCGCGTTCGTTCACAGAGGATCAGGGGTCAGGTGCCGCAGGAACCCCTGCCGGCATAAGGGAAGGGAATACAGATGAGCATTCGACTGCGAACCGGCCTGACGGCCGCGGGCGCGCTGGCGTTCGTCCTGGTCGCCGCGGCCCCGGCGGCCGCGAGCACCGATTGGACCGCCGAGCCCGACGGGTTCACGCCGCCGTACGCCAGCGTGCGGATCACCGACGCCGACAACCGCGACTTCAGCGCCCGGATCACGAGTGATGACGACAGCGTCCGCATTACGACGTTCCCGGGCGCGGACAACCGCGACTTCACCGCCCGGATCACGAGCGATGACGACAGCGTCCGCATTACGACGTTCCCGGGCACGGACAACCGCGAGTTCAGCGTGGCCCCGGCCAACCGGGACTTCTGAGCCCGGGGCTTCTGAGAATCGGCCGACGCGCAGGCAGGGCCCCGGGCGGAACACCAGGGGCGCGCGATCGGGCGTGACCGCTCCATGCGGAGCCACCGGTGACGGCACCGGAGGCGGGACGCGTTCGGGGGCGTTCGGCACCGCGCCGGACGCCCCCGACGTGGAGGCGACAAAGCGGGCGGCGCTCTCCGGGCGGCGGACGCGATCCGGGCAACCCGAGGTGCGAAACGGCATAAGATCAGCCGTAAGCAGCACTGCAGGGGGGAGTCGCGATGGCCACCGACCCTGCCGCCGGACGCCCGATCGGGGACTACGCGCTGCTCTCGGACCGCCGCTGCGCGGCGCTCGTCTCCCCCGACGGCTCCATCGACTGGTTCTGCCGCCCCCGCTTCGACAGCCCCGCCGTCTACGGCCGCCTCCTCGACCCCGACGCCGGCCACTGGTCCATCCACCCCGCGGGCGAGTACCGCAGCGAACGCGCCTACATCGGCGACACCTTCGTCCTCCGCACCGTCTTCAACACGCCCACCGGCACCGCCCACCTCATCGACGCCCTCGCGCTGGGCCCGTCGATCGAGGCCGAGACCGGCGTGCGGCTCCGGCTCGCCTCCCGCGCCCCCAGGGCCACCCTGCGCGTCCTCGAATGCACCGAAGGGGAGGTGACGATCGACTTCGAGTTCCGGCCCCGCCCCGAGTACGGGCTGGTCAGCCCCGTCTTCACGAACGTCCCCGGCGGCATCCTCGCCACCGGGGGGCCCGTGCGCTTCGTGCTCACCTGCCCCGTGCCGCTCGACTTCAGCGGCGACGGCACCACCGCCCGCTTCGTCCTCCACCAGGGCGAGAAGCTGCGCTTCGCGACCCAGTCCGCCGGGCTCGCCGACGATCCGCCCACGGCCTGGACGCCCGAGGCCGTGGACGCCGCGCTCGAGGAGACCCTGATCGGTTGGCAGACCTGGTCCGACGCGCACCCGCTCTGGGACGGGCCGCTCCCCCACCTCGTGCGCCGCTCCGTCCTCGTCCTCGAGGCCCTCCGCTACCAGCCAACGGGCGCGATCGTCGCCGCGCCCACGACGTCGCTGCCGGAGGCGATCGGGGCGGGCCGCAACTGGGACTACCGGTACGTGTGGATCCGCGACGCCAGCTTCACGATCCAGGCGCTGGCCGCCGCCGGATCCACGGACGAGGCCATCAAGTTCTTCGAGTTCATCACCCGCGCCGCCGCCCAGTACCACCCGCAGAACCCGCTGCAGATCATGTTCGGCGTGGGCGGCGAGCACGAGCTCTCCGAACGCGAGCTCGCGCACCTGCGCGGCTGGCGCGGTTCGCGTCCCGTGCGCATCGGCAACGCCGCCTGGCTCCAGCCGCAGCTCGACGTCTACGGCGAACTCCTCGACGCCGCCTGGCAGGTCTGGCCGCACCTGACCCACCTGGACGCGGCCGCCCGGCGGTTCCTCACCGGCGTCGCGGACGCGGCCGCGGACCAGTGGGGCCGGCCCGACCAGGGGATCTGGGAGATGCGCGGCCCGCCGCGCCACTACACGTACTCCAAGCTCATGTGCTGGGTCGCGCTCGACCGCGCCGTGAAGCACGCCGAGGTCATCGAGGTCGAGCAGCGCGACGCCATGATCTTCGGCCCGGACATCTTCGCGTCGAGGGAGCTGGCGCCCGAGGACTTCTCGCCCGTGAAGCTGATCCCGGGCTGGGCCGCCGCGCGCGACCGCATCCGCGAGGCGATCGAGGAGCACGCCTGGAAGCCCGGCATCGGCGCGTTCGGGGCCGCGTTCGACGGCGAGGACCTGGACGCGTCCCTGCTCCTCCTGCCGGCCGTGGGCTTCCTCCCCGGCGACGACCCGCGGGTCATCTCCACTGTGGATGTGATCGCGGAGCGGCTGCGCGACGACCGCGGCCTGATCCTGCGCTACGAGCCGGGGCTCGACGGCCTCGACGGCGAGGAGGGGTCGTTCGTCATGTGCACCTTCTGGCTCGCCCAGGCCTTCGCCCTCACGGGCCGCCCGGACCTGGCCCTGAAGGCGTTCCACGAGGCCGCCGCCTGCGCCAACGACCTCGGCCTCATGTCCGAGGAGATCGACACCGCCACCGGCGAGATGCTCGGCAACTACCCGCAGGCGTTCAGCCATATCGGACTCATCAACGCGGCCGTCGCGATCCGCGACGCCGCACGGTGAAAGCGCGATGCCATGAGCGCCTTTGAAACCGCGCGAACGACCGCCGAGGAACTGCTCGCCCCGACGCTGCCGAGGCGCTGGCGGCGGGCGCAGGCGGTCGGCGCGAAGGCCGCGCTCATCGGCGCGGAGATCTTCTCGCGGGACGAGGGCGGCGTGCTCGCGACGGCCGCGATGCTCATCGACATCGGCCACGCCCCGGCGGCGGCCGAGACCGGCTTCTCCCAGCTCGACGGCGCCCGGTGGCTGCGCGCGCGGGACTGGGACGAGCGGATCACCGGGCTCGTGGCGCACTGCTCGTTCGCGATCGTCGAGGCGGAGCTGCGCGGGTGCCGCGAGGAGCTGGAGGCTGAGTTCCCCGATGAGGACTCCGCGGTGACCCAGGCGCTCTGCTACTGCGACATGACGACCGGCCCGGACGGCGAGAGCCTGAACGTCGAGAGCCGCATCGCCGAGGCCGCCACCCGCTACGGCCCCAACCATGTCGTCACGAAGTTCCTGGAGCGGGCCCATCCGGCGATCCTCGAAGCGGTCGGCCAGACCGAGCGGGCCCTCGCGTTCTAGCTTTCCACCGGAACGGTAACCGGTCGGTGACCGTTCGTCCGACGCGCGGACGGCGGACCGGGTGCGACCATGGCAAGTGGAGTCACGTTGGCGGCCAAGCGGAGCCGGCGCATCCCTTCGATCGGCGCACCGTTGCCCGCGGGCGTCGCCCCCCTCGCTCCCAGAGATGAGACATCATGGCCGAGCCCGCCAAGAAGCGCCGTGTCACCGTCGACCGCATCCGCCTGGTGTTCGATGCCGTCATGACCTTGACCGCGGTCGTCTCGATCGTCTTCGCCGTCATGAAGGACCGGGAGGCCGACGAGAAGGCCGAGGACCTCGCACTTTCGCAGGAGCAGGAGCAGAGCCTCTCGGTGGAGATCACCAACCTCGTCCAGGAGGTGGACGAGGGCGACGCCGAGGTCGAGGCGCTGCAGTCCCAGCTCGACGAGCTCCAGGCGACGGACGCGCCGACCGGCGACCCGGTCTCCGGGGAAGCCAGCGGCTTCGTCGTCGAGGACACCGCCGTCGACAGCGAGCCCTGCGACAACTTCGGCTACGGAGACTGGGTCGAGCAGGCCGTCCAGTACGGCGGCGAGCCGTACTCGCGCGGGTTCAACTGCGGCATGGCCAAAGGCTCCTCGACCGACACGGGCGGCGGCTCGATCGACTTCCTCGTGCCCGCCGGCTCCACGAGCCTGTCCGGGCTCGCCGGGATCGACCAGAACTCCGACGCGACCGAGATGCGGGTGGCCTTCGCGATCTACTCGGTCCCCGACACGACCGACCCGATCTGGAGCGCCGAGCTCGGTTACGGCGACGTCGAATCGTTCGATGTGGACCTCGCCGGGGTCTCGCGGGTGCGTTTCGAGGTGACGATGCTCGACGCCGAGGAGGACGAGCGTTTCCAGGCCGGGTACGCGGACGTGCAGTTCACGGCGTGAGCGCCCTCGGCTCGCCGTGCCGGGCGGGCCTCGCGTCACGCGTGATTTGTTCAAGCCGAGCGGGTGCCGCGGCCGATAGCGTCAGGCCAGGTCCGGTGGTCCGGGCCCGACCGTCTCGAATGGAGGCGGGCGTACGTCTATCGCGGAGGTGTTGGGAATGCGTGAGATCACGACGTTCCTGTGGTTCGACGGCAAGGCCCTCGAGGCGGCCGAGCACTACACGTCGATCTTCGAGGACGGCAAGATCCTCGAGGTGGTCGAGAACGGCTCGGCCGGCCCGGGCGAGGCCGGGACGGTGCTCACGGTCGATTTCGAACTGGCGGGCCGCCGGTACATCGCGTTGAACGGCGGTTCCGGCGACACGTTCAACACGTCGGTGTCGCTCATGGTCCACTGCGAGACGGCCGAGGAGGTCGACTACTACTGGGCCCGGCTCTCCGAAGGCGGCGAGGAGGGCCCGTGCGGGTGGCTCAAGGACAAGTTCGGACTGTCGTGGCAGGTCACGCCGACGCTCATGTTCGAGCTCCAGAAGGACCCGAACCAGGTCAAGGCCCAGGCCGTGGTCGCGGCGATGCTGCGGATGGGCAAGCTCGACCCGGCCGAGCTCCAGGCGGCCTTCGACAACGCCTGAATCGGCAATGCCTGACGTGTGAGGGCCGCCCCCGAGCGGGGGCGGCCCTCACGGCTGCCGTGAATTCGCCAGGGGCGGTCTTCACACCGACTGCGGGAAGTCGAAGCACCGGTCGGGGTCGTAGGCGCGCTTGACCGCTTGGAGGCGGGCGAGGTTGGGGCCGTGGTACGCGGACTCCCATTCGCGCAGTTGCGGATCGGGGAAGTTCGGGTACACGCGCTGCGAGCTCTCGGCGTACGCGGCCTCCCAGGTCCGGTCGAGCCACGGGTCCCCGGCCGAGGCGGCGAGCTGGAGCAGGAACCGCTCGCCGCGGTGGGCGAACGCGGTCGCCGCCTCGGGAACGCGGTTGTACGCGCCGCCCATGGCCGTGAGATGGCACCGCCGCCGCGGCGCAGCGGCGAGGTCCGCGGCCAGCGCCTTGATCGTGTCGGGCCGCGCGGCCTGTGCGAAGAACATCGAGCGGGAGCGCAGGATCCCTTCGCTCGGCGCCGAGTCGAGCGCTTCGAACGAGCGCTTCAGTCGGTGGTAGGCCATGCCGCCGCGC
Source organism: Glycomyces lechevalierae (assembly GCF_027622945.1). Classification (GTDB taxonomy): domain Bacteria; phylum Actinomycetota; class Actinomycetes; order Mycobacteriales; family Micromonosporaceae; genus Glycomyces; species Glycomyces rutgersensis. The sequence continues at coordinate 36,918 of NZ_JAPZVQ010000007.1, forward strand.
ACGTCCGTTTCGGGCATGACCCCGATCGAGTCGCAGAACCCTTGCAGCAGTTCGCGTGTCGGGGCCTCTCCAAGGAGCGAGGCGCCGAACAGCACGGCCTCCTCCCCCGCGGTGAGGTCGGCGGTGACCGCGTCGGGGAGGTCGGGGGCCCAGTCCTGCCAGGCCGCGAGGAGGTCCGCGACGGGCGGGCGCCGCCAGCGCAGTTCGAAGCGGGTGGCGACGGGTTCGGGCACGGTGTCGAAGGTCAGCGAGACGACGACGCCGAACTGGCCGCCGCCCGCTCCGCGCAGGGCCCAGAACAGGTCGGGTTCGCGCTCGGCGTCGCAGTCGACGGTCCGGCCGTCGGCGAGGACGACGCGGGCGCCGGTGAGCCGGTCGGCGGTGAGGCCGTGGACGCGGCCGAGGAGGCCGATGCCGCCGCCGAGTGCCAGGCCCGCGATGCCGACGGTGGCGCCGCATCCGGCCGGGATCGTGCGGCCGTGGGCGTGGAGCGCGGTGTAGACCTCGGCGAGGCGCGCGCCGGCGCCGATCACGGCGCAACTGCCGCTCACGGCAATGCCGTCGAGCGCGGCGAGGTCGAGCACGATGCCGCTGGTCGAGGACCGGCCGGCGAAGCAGTGGCCGCCGCCGCGCGGGACGACCGTCGTGCCGGTGCGGCGGGCGTGCTCGATGCCGAGGGCGACGTCGGTCTCGGAGCGGCAGCGGATGACCAGTGCGGGGCGCGCGTCCTGGTAGAGGGGGTCGGCGGGACGGCGGACGGTGTCGTATTCGGGATGGTCGGGGGTGACGAGGTCGCCGTCGAGTCGGGCGCGGAGCCGCGCGAGGTCGTTCATGCGCTGACGTTATCGGGCGCGGGACGGTCGGGTCTTGAACGATTCGTGCGTCCTCACCGCCGCGGCGGCATGAGGGCCCGGCCGGCGAGGAACGGGCGGTAGGAGGCCGCGTGGTCGTGCCCGCAGCCGCACCGGTCGACGCCGCCGTGGAGCAGCCGGCTGGGGCTGACGCCGGTGAGGCGCACGCATTCGCGGGCGAGGTGGGCGTGGTCGGCGTAGCCGGTGTCGGCCGCGAGGCCCGCGATGCCGTCGGCGTCGCGGCGGCCGCTCGGCGCGGCCCCGGCCTGCGCGAGGGCGAGGAACCCCTGGAACCGGAGGGTGCGCTGGAGTGCCTTGGGGCTCATGCCGACCGCGTGGAGGCAGCGGCGCCGGAGCTGGCTGGGCGAGATCGCGAGCCGGTCGGCGAGAGCGCCGACCGGAACCGGGCTCCAGGGCATCAGCCGCCGCACGGCCTCGCGCATGAGCGGGTCGAGGACGGTGGAGGCGCGGAAGGCCCGGATGAGGTGCGCCTGCACGCGGGCGAGGGCCGCTTCGGCGCCGACGGCGCCGGCGATCTCCTCGGCGAGGCGGTCGGCCGTGCCGCCCCACAGGGATCCGAGGTCGATGCGCTGGTCCACGAGATCGTCGAGGACCTCGGGGAGCGGCGGGGCGGTGCCGGGGTGGAAGCGCACGCCGACCAGGACGGTGTGCGGCGGCAGGACCTCGAGGCTGGGGCCGGTGAGCGGCCCGAGGAGGCGGGGGCGGCCGCCGATGGGGAAATGCAGTTCGACGCCGCCCGTGGGCAGGTGCCGCTGGGCGTAGGCGAGGGCCCCGGTGCGCTGGATCCAGACGGTGCGGACCACCGCGGCCAGTGCGGGGTCGGGGGCCCGTTCGACGTACGACTCGTCCACGTTCGGAGGCTACACCTGGGCGTCCTTCCGTTTGACACCGGTAGCTCAATTGAGCTACTGTCAGCTTATGCAAGCTGAAAAGAGCTCGATTGAGCCACCGGTGAACGCGCTGACCGTGACCGAGGCGGCGCGGCGCACGCAGATCGTCGCCGCCGCGATCGCGACCGTCGCGGAACTGGGCTACGCCCGCGCCTCCTTCGCCAAGATCGCCGACCGCGCGGGCCTGAGCAGCACCAGCCGCATCTCCTACCACTTCGCCGGCAAGGACGACCTCCTGCGCGCCTGCGTCGAGGAGATCACCCGCATCGCGACCGAGTACATGCGGCCGCGCATCGACGCGGCCGAGGGGTACGCGGCGAAACTCCGCGCCTCCATCGAATCCAACCTGGAACTCCTGGTCGAGCGCCCCGCCGAGCTGCGGGCGCTCGTGGAGATCCTCCGCAACGTCCGCGACGCCGAAGGCGGTCTCGGCGACGCCGGACTGACCGCCCGCACACGGCGGTACGCCGACCATTTCCGGGACGGCCAGCGCGCCGGGGAGTTCGGGGCGTTCGACCCCGAGGTGATCGCGCTGGCGCTCACCGGCGCGATCGACGCGTTCGTGGGCGCCGGTCCCGAGGGCGTCGACATGCGCCGCGCCGCAACCGAACTCGCCGACGCGTTCGAGCGGATCACCCGGCCCGGCACGGAAGGAGCACGGTCGTGAACAGTGTGCGAGACGAACCCGGCGTGAAGGACGGCATGCGGGCGCTCCTCCGCCGCAACGCGGCCACGGTCCTGTTCGACCTGGTGCTGCCGATGGCCGTCTACTACGGGCTGCGCGCCGCAGGGGTCGGCCAGTGGTGGGCCATGATGGCCGGCATCCTGGTGGTCGTTCCCCGTGTGGCCCATCAGCTCTTGACCCGCCGCCGCTTCGACGTGATGGCGGTCTTCACGCTCAGCGTGATCGTGTTCAGCCTCGTCATCGGGCTGCTCACCGACGACCCGCGCGCCCTCGCGGTCCGCGAAGGCTGGGTCGGTTCGCTGCTGGGCCTGTTCGGCGCGTGGATGATCGTGAGCGTCGGGATCGGACGCCCGGCACTGATGGTCCTCGGCCGGGGCATCGCCGAGACCAAGACCGGCGAGGCCGGGGCCGCGAAATGGGCGGCGCGGTGGGACCACGACCGCGCCTTCCGCCACGGCATCCGCGTGCTCACGGCGGTGTGGGGCGTCCTGCTCCTGGCCGCCGCCGCGGTGAACCTCGTGCTCATCTACACGCTGCCGGTGGACCTCATCGCCGCGGTCTCGAACGGCGCGTACTGGGCGATCCTCGCCGCAGCGCTGGCGTTCCACCTGTACTACACGAAGAAGGTCGATCTCCGTGCCTGAGTACCGCGCGGACGTCCTGGTCGTCGGCGCGGGCCCGACGGGCCTGGCCGCCGCCGCCGAACTCGCGCTCGCCGGGGTCGGCGCGGTCGTGATCGACGCGCTCCCGGGGCGCTCGGGGCAGTCGAAGGCGCTCGCGCTGCAGCCGCGCTCGGCGGAACTGCTTGACGCGCGGGGGTGGCTGGAGCCGCTGCGCCCGCACGTCCACGCGCGGCTTCCCAAGGGGCACTTCGCAGGTCTGCCGCTCGACTACGCGGCGCTGGAGACGCGCTTCCCGCATCAGATCGCGGTCGAGCAGGCCCGGATCGAGGAGGTGCTGGAGGAGCGGGTCGCCGCGGCGGGGTCGCCCGTGCGGTGGTCGCACGCGTGCACCGCCGTCCGCCAGGACGATGACGAGGTCACGGTCGCGGTCGAGACCCCCACGGGCCCAATCGAGTTCACCGCGCGGTACCTGGTGGCCGCGGACGGCGCGCACAGCGCGGTGCGCCGCGCGCTCGGCGTGCCGTTCCCGGGCCGGGCGGCGCGGATGCGCATGGCCGTCGCGGACATCGTGCTGGCGCGCCGGCCGCCCGGGCTCGCCGACGAGTGGGCGCCGCCCGAGTTCGGCGGCGGCGGGTTCGGGTACCTGCTGCCGCTCGGCGGCGGCGTCCACCGGGTCCTGTTCGGCGGCGAGGAGCAGCAGTCGCTCGACCGGTCCGAGCCGGTGACCGCCGCGGAGGTGCAGCGCGCGCTCGAAGCGGTGCACGGCGACGGCGTCGAGGTCGGTGAGGTGCGGTGGGGTTCGCGGTTCAGTGACGCGTCGCGGCAGGTCGAGCGCTACCGGCACGGGCGGGTCCTGTTCGCCGGGGACGCCGCGCACCTCCACCTTCCCGCGGGAGGACAGGGCCTCAACCTGGGTCTGCAGGACGCGTTCAACCTCGGCTGGAAGCTGGCCTCGGTGGTGCGCGGCCGCGCCTGGACCTCGCTGCTGGACACGTATCACGACGAGCGGCATCCGGTCGCGGCCCGCGTCCTGGTCAACACCCGGGCGCAGGGCGTGCTCACCGTCCCCGACCCGGACCTGCTGGCCGTGCGGGAGGTCCTGGGCGACCTCCTCGCCGATCCGGCCGCGAACCGGCGCGTCGCCGGGGAGATCTCCGGCATCGACGTCCGGTACCCCGGCGCGGATCCGCTGCAGGGCAGGCGGCTCCCCGACGACCTCGCCGAGCAGGCCCGCGCGTCGCTGCTTGCCGCCCGCCCGGTCCTCATCGGACCCGAGGTCCTCCGCGAGATCGCGGAGCCCTGGGGCGACCGGGTCGACTTCGCTTCCGCGTCAGCGACGGGAATCCTGGTCCGGCCGGACGCCTACATCGGCTGGGCCGCTTCAGGACCGCACGATATCGATGGCCTCACCGGAGCCCTCGCGCACTGGCTCGGGGCGCCGGTCCCCCACTCGACGCTCCGCTGACCTGGTGCATGCGAACGGCCCCCGCCGCAAAGGCGGGGGCCGTCGCACTCGCTTTAGGACTCGCTGTCGGCCTTCAGGGCCTCCCACACCGGCTCGGTGTCGAGGTCGGCCGCGAGGCCCACGATCTGCTCGACGGTCACGTCGACCTCGTCGCCGTCCATGTCGCCCCACCACACGTTGGCGACGGAGCCGTCAGGGAAGAACGCGGCCGCCTCGATGTAGGTCGAGTCGGTCGTCCACGCGACCACGGTGCCGTCCTCGAGCTCGTTCTCACCGCACTCGGTGTCGGTGTCGCGGCAGTGGAGGAGGTAGTGCATGTCGAACTCGGCGCCGTCGGACACGTCCTGGACGCCGGTCGAGATCCCGCCCGGCACGTACAGCGCGGTCTCGAGGCCCTCGCCGGTCTGGTCGACGTAGAAGTCGGCGCGGAACTTGCGCTGCACCGGCGTCTCGTTCTGGCCGTCGATGAAGTAGTTCTGGAGGCGCTTCATCTCGAGGGAGGAGTCGAAGGTCCAGTCCTCGAAGTGCTCGGTCAGGGCCTCGACGGTCTCGGCGTGGGCCTCCTCGGTGAACTCGTCCTGGACGAAGTCCCACTGCTCGGAGTACTCCCAGCCTTCGGCGGGGATCTCCGGGTCGCCCGCGGCGGCGGCCGTCGCGGGGAGCAGGATCGCGGCGGCGGAGGCCACGACTACAGCGGATTTCTTGATCGATGACATGAAAGTCGCCTTCCAGTAGGTTCAGCGGGTTCCTCCTGATTAGATGCGCGTTCCCGACCGAAACGTTGCCCCGAGGGCAGAAGTTTCCTTCGCGCGTGTTGCCGCGGCGTTGCCGTTCCCGTTGACGCCCGCGCAACGGCCGGTGGGGTGGACTGGCCCCCTCGGGCCGGGTCCCTGCCGGCCGCTGTGAAAGGACGGACCCTGATGGACACCTTCAAGAAGACGGCCAAGTGGGCGATCATCGTCGTCACCGGGCTGCTCGGGATCATCCTGCTCGGCGGCGGCAAGATCCAGTCCGGGACGCTCATGGTCTTCGCGGCCTTCGCCCTCGCAGTGCCGAACCGGCACCGGCTGCCCGTGTGGGTCCGCCTCGGGCTGCTGTGCGCGCTGTACGCGCTGGTGACGTGGAACGTCTCCACGACCGATCTCCCGAACGACGCGAACGACATGTGGGGCTCGTGCGAGCCGGAGGTCGCGGGCTTCTACGCGCCCACCGGGATCGGCCTCCTGGACCGGGCCTTCTACATCTTCGGCGTCTTCGTCGCCCAGGCCGCGCCGTCCTAGGCCTCCCGGCCGCCCCGGGCACTTCGCTCGGGGCGCGCCCGTTGATCGGATGATTCTCGGGCCCCGTGCCGCCGAAGTTGATCTTCGCGGTGCAATATCGACATACTTGACTTAATAGATCCAACCTTTATAGACTGTCGTCGATATCCGCTGCCGCGCTCGCGGCCACCCCCCGGAGGATCGACATGGCAGCGCTGCGGCGACGACAGGTGTTCGCGTACGGGGCCGCGGGAGCGCTCGCAGGCTCACTCCAGTGGGCGGGCCAGGACGCGGCCGCGGTGCCCGCGGCCGTGCGGGCCGCAGGCGACCTCGCGCTCTGGTACGACGAGCCCGCGGGCACGGACTGGCTGCGTGCCCTCCCCGTGGGCAACGGGCGGCTCGGCGCGATGGTCTTCGGCGGCACCGCATCGGAACGGCTGCAGCTCAACGAGGACACCGTCTGGGCCGGCGGCCCGCACGACTACAGCAACACCGCCGGCGCGAACTCGCTGCAGCAGATCCGGCAGCTCGTCTTCGCCGACCAGTGGGGCCAGGCCCAGAACCTCATCAACCAGACCATGCTCGGCAAGCCCGCAGGCCAGCTCGCCTACCAGCCCGTCGGCGACCTCAACCTCACCTTCCCCGGCATCGGCACCACGTCCGAGTACGAGCGGTGGCTCGACCTCACGAACGCCACCGCCGGCGTCGGCTACGTCGCGAACGGCGTGCGCTACCAACGCGAGATCATCGCCACCGCCGCGGACCAGGTCATCGCCGTGCGCCTCACTGCCGACGCGGGCGGCAAGATCGCGTTCACCGCCACGTTCGCCACCCCGCAGCGGGGCACGAAGTCCAGCCCGGACGCGCGGACCGTCGCCCTCGACGGCCGGTCGGGCGACCAGCGCGGCATCGCGGGCGCGGTCAAGTTCCTCGCGCTGGCACGGGCGGTCGTCCAAGGCGGCAGCACGAGCTCGTCCGGCGGCACGCTCACCGTGTCCGGCGCGGACGCGGTGACGCTGCTGATCTCGATCGGGACGAGCTACGTCGACTACCGGAACGCGAACGGCGACTACCAGGGGATCGCCTGGGGCCACCTCAACGCCGCGACGGCGCGGACCTACGACGACCTGCGGGCGCGGCACGTCGCGGACTACCGGGAGCTGTTCGGCCGCACCACGATCGACCTCGGCCGGACGGCCGCGGCCGACGAGACCACTGACGTGCGCGTCTCCCGGCACGGCTCGGTCAGCGACCCGCAGTTCTCGGCGCTGCTGTTCCAGTACGGCCGGTACCTGCTCATCTCCTCGTCGCGGCCGGGCACCCAGCCGGCCAACCTGCAGGGCATCTGGAACGAGTCGCTGACCCCGTCCTGGGAGTCGAAGTACACGCTCAACGCCAACCTCCCGATGAACTACTGGCCGGCCGACACGACGAACCTGCCCGAGTGCTTCGAGCCGGTCTTCGACATGATCGACGACCTGACGGTCACGGGCGCGCGCACCGCCGACGTCCAATACGGGGCCGGGGGCTGGGTCGCGCACCACAACACCGACGGCTGGCGGGGGTCCTCAGTGGTCGACGACGCCCGGTGGGGCATGTGGCCCACCGGCGGCGCGTGGCTGGCGACCATGATCTGGGACCACTACCGGTTCACCGGGGACCGCGCCTTCCTGGAGGACCGCTACCCCGCGATGAAGGGCGCCGCCGAGTTCTTCCTGGAGACCCTGGTCGAGCACCCGAGCCTGGGCTGGCTGGTGACCAACCCGTCGAACTCGCCGGAGCTGCTCCACCACAACGACGCCACGGTGTGCGCCGGGCCCACGATGGACAACCAGATCCTGCGGGACCTCTTCGACGGCTGCGCCCGCGCGGCCGAGGCCCTCGGCGTCGACGCGGACTTCCGGAGCCAGGTGCTCGCCGCCCGGAACCGGCTGGCCCCCATGCGGGTCGGCTCGCGCGGCAACATCCAGGAGTACCTGCACGACTGGATCGAGACCGACCCGCAGCACCGGCACATCTCCCACCTGTACGGCCTGCACCCGAGCAACCAGATCACCAGGCGCGGCACCCCGGAGCTGTTCACGGCCGCCCGCCGGACCCTCGAGCTGCGGGGCGACGCGGGCACCGGCTGGTCCCTGGCGTGGAAGATCAACTACTGGGCGCGGATGGAGGAGGGCACCCGGGCGCACGACCTCATCCGCCAGCTCGTCACCCCGGACCGGTTGGCGCCCAACATGTTCGACCTGCATCCGCCGTTCCAGATCGACGGGAACTTCGGCGCGGCGTCGGGGATCGCCGAGATGCTGATGCAGAGCCACAACGGCGAGCTGCACGTGCTGCCCGCGCTGCCTTCGGCGTGGCCGGCCGGCAGCGTCGCGGGCCTGCGCGGCCGCGGCGGCTACACCGTCGGCGCGACCTGGAGCAACGGGGCCGTCGGCACGCTCACCGTCAAGCCCGATCGGGTTGGGACCGTGAAGATCCGCAGCCGCATGTTCACCGGCGAGTACGCCCTCGTGGACGAGTCGAACGGCGCGGCGGTCGTGCCGAGCAAGCCCGAGAGCGACGTGATCGAGTTCCGGGCCGAGGCCGGCCGCACCTACCGCGCGACCTCGCTCGGCCCCGCGCCGCTGGTCCAGCCCGGCGTGAACTACCGGCTGGTGGCCCAGCACAGCGGCAAAGCCGCGGACGTCAACGGCGCCTCCACCGCCGCCGGAGCGACCCTCATCCAATGGGCGGTCACCAGCGGCGGCAACCAGCAGTTCGACTTCGTCGACGCCGGCGGCGGCTACTGGCGGATCCGCGCGCGCCACTCCGGACTGGTCCTCCAGGTCGCCGGTACCGCCACGGGAGCGGACATCACGCAGCAGCCCACGTCCACCGCGACGAGCCAGCAGTGGCAGGTCGTCGACCAGGGCGGCGGCACCGCCAGTCTGGTCAACCGCGCCAGCGGCCTCGCCATGGACGTCTGGTCCGCCTCGACCGCCGACGGCGCCCGCATCTCCCAATGGAACCGCACCGGCGCCGCCAACCAGCGCTTCGAACTCCGGCGCGCCTGAACCGGCGCACCGACAACGCAGAGGAGTCCCACATGTCCACCGAACCCGGCAGGCGCGCCCGCGCGCGCCGCCGCACCGTCATCGGCAGCGGCCTCGCCGCGATTGGGAGCGCTTCCCTCCCGGTCGCGGCCGAACCCGCAGCGGCCCAAGAGGAAACGGGCACCGGTGAGGTCAGCGCGGCCGCCTGGACCGACCCGCCCAACGGCTATCCCGAGTGGAACAACAACATCGGGATCTTCCAGGTCGGCGCCGAGCCCGCCCACGCCACGTTCATGCCCTACGCCGACCTCTCCCAGGCCCTCAAGGCCGACCGCACCGCCTCCCCCTACCGCCTCGGCCTCAACGGCGACTGGCGGTTCCAGCACGCCGACCGCCCCGCCGACCGCGCGCTCGACTTCTACCGCACCGATCTCGACGACAGCGGCTGGGACACCATGCCGGTGCCCGCCAACTGGCAGCCCGAGGGCTACGACTTCCCCATCTACCTCAACTTCACCTACCCCTGGTGGGGCGCCAACGGCCAGAACGAGAACGCCCAGCCGCCCTACGCGCCCACCCGGTTCAACCCCGTCGGCCAGTACCGCCGCTCCTTCGACCTGCCGGCCGCCTGGCAGGGCCGGCGCGTCCACCTCCACTTCGAAGGCGTCAAATCCGGGTTCTACCTGTGGGTCAACGGCACCAAGGTCGGCTACCGCGAAGGCTCCTACACACCGTCCGAATTCGACATCACCGACCACGTGCGCCCCGGCGCCAACCAGATCGCCGTCGAGGTCTACCGCTTCCCCGACGGCGACTGGCTCGAAGACCAGGACATGATCCGCCTCTCCGGCATCTTCCGCCCCGTCCTCCTCTACTCGCTCCCCGCAGTCCACCTGCGCGACTTCAAGATCGACACCCCGCTGCGGGACAACTACACCAACGCCGACCTCGCCGTCGCCGTCGCCGTCCGCAACCGCGGCACCCAGCAGACCGCGACCTACACGGTCGAGACCCAGCTCTACGACGCCGCCGGCCAACCCGTCTGGCCCGAACCACTCACGACCCAGGTCGCCATCGGCTCCGTCCAACCAGGACAGGACGCGACCGGCAAGGGCACCAGAGCCGTCCAGGGCCCGAAGCTCTGGTCGGCCGAGCACCCCAACCTCTACACCGCCGTCCTGCGCCTGCGCGACCCCTCCGGCGCCGTCACCCAGACCGTCTCCGCCCGCGTCGGCTTCCGCGAGTTCGCCATCCGCGACGGCCTCATGCGCATCAACGGCAGACCCGTCTCCCTGCGCGGCGTCAACCGCCACGAGATGGACCCCGACCACGCCGCCGCGCTCACCCGCGCGGACATGATCCGCGACATCGCGGTCATGAAGCGCCTCAACATCAACGCGATGCGCACCTCCCACTACCCCAACCACCCCGACTGGTACGACCTCGCCGACGAGTACGGCATGTACGTCATGGACGAGGCCAACCTCGAGACCCACGGCGTCCGCGACAACTACCCCGCGTCCAACTCCGCCTGGACCTCGGCCGTCGTCGACCGCGCCGCCCAGATGGTCCACCGCGACAAGAACCACCCCTCGGTCATCATGTGGTCCCTCGGCAACGAAGCGGGCGGCGGCTCCAACTTCGTCGCCATGCGCGACTGGATCAAGGCCGCCGACCCGACCCGGATCGTCCAGTACGAAGGCGACAACCGGCCCGCCGTCAGCGACATCCGCTCCCAGATGTACAACACCGCCGCCGGCATCCGCGACCGCGCCCTCGACACCGGCGACACCCGGCCCTACATCCTCGTCGAGTACTCCCACGCCATGGGCAACTCCAACGGCGGCTTCAAGGAGTACTGGGACGTCATCCGCCAGTACCCCGTCCTGCAGGGCGGCTACATCTGGGACTTCACCGACCAGGGCCTGCGCTGGCCCGTTCCCCTCGGCGGCGGCGCGACCTACCTCGCCTACGGGGGCGACTGGGGCGACAGCCCCAACGACGGCAACTTCTGCGCCAACGGCATCGTCTCCGCCGAGCGCAAACCCTCCGGCAAGGCCGCCGAGGTCAAACGGGTCTACCAGGCGCTCAACACGACCGCCGGAACCGACCTCCCCGCCGGGGACGTGCGCATCACCAACGAGTACGCCTTCACCAACGCCAACGAGTTCGACGGCAAATGGGCGCTCGTCGCCGACGACAAAGTGATCCAGAGCGGCAACCTCACCGCGACGCAGCTCGACATCGCCCCGCTCACCAACAAGGCGATCCGCGTGCCGATCCAGCGCCCCGCCTCACCCGCGCCCGGCGCCGAGTATTTCCTCGAACTGTCGTTCACGCTCAAAACCGCGACCGCCTGGGCCGACGCCGGATACGAGATCGCCGCCCAGCAGCTCGCGGTCGACTTCAACAGCCCGCCCGTCGTCCCGGTCCCGATCGCGGACGTGCCCGCGCTGACCGACACCGAAGCGAGCGACCGCATCACCGTCACCGGCGACGGCTTCAGCGTCACCGTCTCCAAGACCACCGGCGAGATCACCGCCTACGAGGCGATGGGCATGCGGCTCATCAACTCCGGGCCCGTCCCCAACTTCTGGCGGGCGCCCACCGACAACGACCGCGGCAACGGCCACCCGACCCGCAACGGCACCTGGCGGGCCGCCGGACGCAACCGCACGGTCACCGGCGTCACCGTCACCAGGCCCTCCAACAAGTCCCGGCAGATCACCGTGCGCGGCACCCTCCCGACGAGCACCCAGTCCACCTACTCCACCACGTACACCGTCTACGGCAACGGCGAGATCAAAGTGGACAACACGCTCCACCCCGGCGCGTCGAACCTGCCCTACATCCCCGAGGTCGGCACGATCCTCTACCTGCCCGCCGCGCTCGAGCAGATGCACTACTACGGCCGCGGCCCCGAAGAGAACCACTGGGACCGCCACACCGGCACCGACATCGGCCTCTACTCCTCCACAGTGTCCGGACAATGGACCGGCTACATCCGCCCGCAGGAGAACGGCAACAAGACCGACGTCCGCTGGGTCGCCCTCGTCGACGGCAGCGGACGCGGCCTCCTCGCCGCCGCCGAACCGCTCCTCGAGGTCAACGCCTCCCACTACACCCCGGAAGACCTCTCCGGCAGCGCCCGCCACGACTACCAGCTCACCCCGCGCCAAGACGTCGTGCTGCGCCTCAACCACCGCCAGACCGGCGTGGGCGGCGACAACAGCTGGGGCGCACAACCACTCGACCAGTACAAGCTCTTCCCCAACCGCGACTACACCTACACCTACCGCCTCAAACCGCTGCCCGCCGTCGACCAGGCCACCACGCTCGCCCGCCGCCCCACCGAGACCGGCGGCGGCGGCACCGGACCCGTCGAACCCGGCGTGAACTACCGCATGGTCGCCCAGCACAGCGGCAAAGCCGCCGACATCAGCGGCGCCTCCACCGCCGCCGGGGCCGCACTCGTCCAATGGACGATCAACAACGGCGCCAACCAGCAGTTCGACTTCGTCGACGCCGGCAGCGGCTACTGGAGGATCCGCGCCCGCCACTCCGGCCTCGTCCTCCAGGTCTCGGGGACCGGCACCGGCGCGGACATCACCCAGCAGCCCTCGTCCACCGCCACCACCCAGCAGTGGAAGGTCACCGACCACGGCGGCGGCACCGTCAGCCTGGTCAACCGCGCCAGCGGCCTCGCCATGGACGTCTGGAGCCAGGCCACGACGGACGGCGCCCGCATCTCCCAGTGGAACTACACCGGCGCCGCCAACCAGCGCTTCAACCTCCAACGCGCCTGACCCGGAAGGCCAACGCGCCGATCGAAGCGCGCCGGCCGCACCGGTCAGCCGAGCTCCGCGTCCTCCGGCTCGGTCACGAGCGCCCCCGTCATCGCCGCGACCAGATCGTCGGTCGTGACGTCCGCCGCCTTGAACCGGGCGGTACGCCTGCCCAACCGCATGACCTCCACACGGTCGGCGATCTCCAGCACCTGCGGCATGTTGTGGCTCACCAGCACCACGGACATGCCCTCCTCCCGGGCGCGCGCCACGACCTCCAGCACCCGCGCGGTCTGCACCACCCCGAGCGCCGCGGTCGGCTCGTCCAGGATGACCACATTGGACGCCCAGATGACGGCACGGGCTACGGCCACGCACTGGCGCTGGCCGCCCGAGAGCATCGCGATCGGCGTGGTGACCCGGGGGATGCGCACGCCGAGTTCGGCGAGCGCTTCGGCCGCGCCGCGGCGCATCGCGCGCTTGTCGAGCAGGCCGAGCCGCCCGAGCGGGCCGCCGAGCGGGATCTCGCGGCCGAGGTAGAGGTTCGCGGCCACGCTGAGGTCGTCCGCGACGGCGAGGTCCTGGTAGACGGTCTCGACGCCTGCGCGCCGCGCGTCGAGCGGGCTGGCGAACCGGATCTCGCGGCCGTCCACGAGGACCGCGCCCTCGTCGTGCGGCTGGGCGCCGGCGAGGACCTTCACGAGCGTGCTCTTGCCCGCGCCGTTGTCGCCGATGAGCGCGGTGACCTCGCCTTTGCGGGCGGTGAAGTCCGCGCCGCGCAACGCCTCGACGTGCCCGAACCGCTTGACGACGCCGTGCGCCTCGAGCACCGGCGGCGGCTCTGCTGCTTCGCTCACTGGTCCACCGGCGGGTTGTCGCAGCTCGGTTCCAGCACCGCGCGGACCTCTTCGGACGCCATGTTCTCGGCGGTCACGAAGGTGACGCCGGTGTCGGCCGAGGCCATCGGGGTGCCTTCGCGCAGGTGCTCGATCATGCTCTGGACGCCGAGGAAGCCCATGTTGAAGGGGTTCTGCACGACGAGCGCGTGGATCTGGCCCGCTTCGAGCGCGGCGACCTCGTCGGGTGCGGCGTCCCAGCCGATGACGGTGACCTCACCGGTCTTCCCGGCGGACTCGATCGCCTGGATCGCGCCGAGGACGCTCGGTTCGTTGGCGGCGAAGATGCCGTCGAGCTCGGGGTTGGCGGTGAGGATGTCCTCGGTGACGCGCCGCGCCTCGTTCACGTCGGAGTGGCTGGGCTGCTGGGCGACCAGTTCGAGGTTCGCGTGAGCGGCGAGGCCTTCGGTGAACCCTTCGGCGCGTTCGGTGTTCGTCTGCGAGCCGGGCTGGAACTCGATGAGCGCGACCTCGTGGTCGCCCTCCCCGAGCGCGTCGGCGAGCAGGTTCGCCGCCTCGACGGCCCCGGCGCGGTTGTCGGTGGCGTACAACGGCACTTCTGAGGGCTGCGGGTCGGTACCGGAGTCGATCATGGCGACCGGGACGCCCGCGTCGAGGGCGGACTGGGTCGCGGGCGCGAGCGCCGCGGAGTCGGTGGCGGCGTATACGATCCCGTCGACCCCGCTGGTGACGAAGTTCTGGATGAGGTTCACCTGGCCTTCGATGTCCGTCTCGGCGGCGACGCCGTCCCAAGTGACGGTGACGTCCTCGGCGAGTCCGGCGGCGCATTCGGCGCCGGCCTTCACGGTGTTCCAGAACTCGTGGCCCACGGCCTTGGGCGCCACGGCGATCTCCAGTGGACCGTCGACCGGCCCGGTCTCCTCACCGCCGCCGCCGTCGCGGACTTCCACGCAGGCGCTCAATGCGAATGTCGCGGCCGCCGCGAGCAGTGCGATCGTCCAGCGGCTCCGAAATCGTGGGCTCATGGGTCGGGGTCCTTCCGTTCGAGGGGCGCTTCAGCCGCGGGCTTCGAGACGCCTGCGGCGGAACTGGTCGAAGGCGACGGCGGCCCAGATGATGAGGCCGACGATCACCTGCTGGTAGTGGATGCTGATGCCCAGGAGCACGGAGCCGTTGCGCACCAGGGCGATGAGGAACGCCCCGATGAGGGTTCCGGCGATCCGGCCCTGACCGCCGAAGAGGCTCGCGCCGCCGATGACCGCGGCGGCGATGGCGTCCAGTTCGAGCCCGATCCCGTAGTTGGGCTGCCCGGAGTTGACCCGGGACGCGGCGATCACGCCGCCGAGGCCGACGAGCGCGCCCGCGAGGACGTACACCGCGGTGAGCTTGCGCCGCACCGCGATCCCGGCTCGCCTGGCGGCTTCGAGGTTGGAGCCCATGGCGTACACGTGCTGCCCGAACCGCGACTGCGACAGCAGGTAGCCGACCGCGAGGGCCACAAGCGCGGTGACGACGATCGCGAAGGGGACGCCGCCGATCTGGCCGTTGCCGAGCAGCTGGAACGACTCGGGCAGGCTGTAGACGCCGACTGCGCCGGTGACGATGAAGACGAGGCCCCGCCCGGCCGACATCGTGCCGAGCGTGGCGATGAACGGCGGCAGCCGGACCACGGACACGAGCAGCCCGTTGACGAGGCCGCAGGCCGCGCCGACGGCGATGGCGACGAGCGCGGCCGTCCAGACGGAGACCCCGAGGTCGCGGACCACGATGGCGGCCATGACGCCCGCGAGCGCGGCCGTCGATCCGACGGAGAGGTCGATGCCCTTCGTGATGATGACCATCGTCTGGGCCACCGCGATGATCGCGATGACCGCCGTCTGCGAGCCGATGTTGAAGAGGTTGTCCGCGGTGAGGAAGTTCGGGCTGGCCAGGCTGAGCGCGACGAACAGGACGACGAGGGCCGCGGCGGCGGTGAACTCGGAGACGGCGACGGAGACGCGCTCGCTCACCCAGGCGCCGAGCCGCCCTTGGACTCCGGCGTCCCGTTCAAGGGCCGTCACGGGCGCCTCGCGGTGAAGGCGGCGGAGGGCATCCGTGATCGCATGGGCGTGCTCCAAACACTGCGAGACCCGTTGCGGGCGAACCGACTAAGAATCGAAGTTGATCGATAACTCGGTCACTCTGCACGCTAACGGGTCCACCGGACGCCCGTCAAGACGTGATCACCGAATCTCCGCTGTGGAGGTCAGATCTTTGCCCGGTCCACGCCGGCGATCTGCGGGGATGCTCACGGATTGAGTTCTGGATAGATCGGATCTCTTCGCGCTTGCGGGCGCCGAACCGGAACGGTTCGGCGCCCTTCCCCGTCCTCCGGCGATCCCTGCGGTCCAATGAGAGCAAATGTATCGATGTCGATATATATTCCTCGCCGACCTGATTTCATCCGCCCTCGACGGACCGCGATGCGGCCGCCTCGATCGCCGAGCGTCCTAGGACAAGCGGACGCCCTTGCGGCCTGGTCCCACGGCCGAATTGAACGGGACGGTGTCAGCTCGGCAGCGACCAGGCCTGTACGTCTTGATAGGACGGAACATCGGCGGATGGGGCGCCGCCGTCGCGGATCGTGGTGGCGGCCTCGACCGCCGCGCCGATGGCGGTGCGGTACAGGAGGGAACCGGTGCTGATGCGGGCGACGCCGAGCGCGGCGAGGTCGTCCAGGCGGTGCCGCCCGGGCACGAAGAACAGGTTGAGCGGCGCGTCGATCTGCTCCACAAGGGTCCGCACGTCGGCATCCGGGATCGCGCCGGGGACGAACACGCCGTCGGCGCCCGCGGCGGTGTAGCGGGCGGCCCGTTCGAGCGAGCGTTCCAGGGGATCGTCGAGGCCGATCCAGTACGCGTCGGTGCGGGCGTTGACGAACAGGTGCGGGCAACGCTCCTTGATCGCCGCGATGACGACGGCCTGCGCCTCGGGGTCGGCCAGGGTGCCGCCGGCGCGGCCGTCCTCGATGTTGACGCCGACGATGCCCAGGTCGGCGAGGTCGCGCGCGGTCCGGGCCACGGTCTCGGGGTCGTCGCTGAACCCGTTCTCGATGTCGACCGTGACCAGGCCGGGCATGGCGGCCATCCGCCGGGCGAGGTCGAGGGTCGCGTCCCGGGTCGCGCCCTCGCCGTCGGGCAGGCCGTTCGACGCGGCCACGCCGAGACTGGTGGTCCCGACCGCCGCGAATCCGGCTGCGAACAGCGCCGCGGCCGAGGCCGGGTCCCAGGCGTTCGGGAGCACGAGCGGCCGCGGACCACGGTGAGCGGCAAGAAATTCGGCGAATCGCGCCTCATGGGAGTCCATGCCGGTGACGGTACCGGCGGCGGCATCCACCGTCCACTGAACGGGGCGGTTCGGCGACCGGCACGACAGGATTCACGAGAAGGCCGCTCCGCGCTCCGTGAGTCGGAGCGGCCCTTCGATTTCCGGTCAGCGGTATCCGGTGGTGTCGGCCGGCTTCCCGGCGCCTTGGACCTCGTCGAGGTAGCGCCAGCAGTCAGGGCGGGAGCCGTCGAGGTCGTTGAAGCCGTAGGCGATCGCGAGCGCGCCGCTGGAGGTGGACTCGCCGTTCCAGCGGGCCCGGTCGGGGTCGGCGGCCAGCGCCGCGACGGCGCGGCCGATGAAGCGGGGCGTTTCGGAGATGGCGAAGTGCGGTTCGCGGGTGAGGGCGTCGCGCCAGGTGTCCTCGGTGACGCCGAACTGCTCGAGCATGATCTCGGACCGCATCCAGCCGGGCGTCAGCGACAGCGAGGTCGCGCCGTGGGGCGCGAGGTCTTTGGCGTGCGCCCAGGCCATGCGGTTGACGGCGACTTTGGCGAGGTCGTAGAAGGGGGAGAGGCGGTAGTTGCGGGCGTTGTACTCGGCGGTGCCGTCGGTGATCTCGACGAGGAGGCCGCCGGGGCGTTCGATGAGCAGCGGCAGTGCGTGGTGCGCGGTGATGAGGTGGGTGTCGATGGCGAGGTGGAGGAGGCGGAGGCCGCCGTCGAGGTCGTGCTCCCAGACGGGCTTGCCCCACTCGGCGAGCAGTTCGCCGCCCCAGATGTCGTTGACGAGGACGTCGAGGCGTCCCTGTTCGGTCCTGATGCGGTCGACGAGCGCTCGGACCTGTTCGGGGTCGAGGTGGTCGACGGGGACGGCGATGCCGGTGCCGCCTGCGGCGGTGACGAGTTCGGCGGTGTCCTCGATGGTCTCGGGGCGGCCGTACTCGGACTGGCGTTCGCGCGTGGTGCGGCCGGTGACGTAGACCGTGGCGCCGGCCGCGCCGAGTTCGACGGCGATGCCGCGGCCGGCGCCGCGGGTGGCTCCGGCCACGAGGGCCACTGTGCCTGCGAGCGTCATGCTGGACTCCAATCGTTTATAAACGAACGGTAGGTTACTATACTGGCATGCCTCGACCGAAGACACGCTCCGATGAGTCCGTGCTCGACGCCGCCCTCGCGTTCATGCATGAGCGCGGCATCGAGCAGCTCAGCTTCGCCGCGGTCGCCGAGCGCTGCGGGCTCTCCCCCGCCACGCTCGTGCAGCGATTCGGCACCAAGCAGCAACTGCGACTCCGAGTCCTATTGCGAGCGTGGGACCACCTCGACACGCAGACCGCCGCCCTCGCGGCGTCGGCGCCGAAGACGCCCGACGGCGCGATCGGCCTCCTCATCGGCCTGAGCGGCGGCTTCGGGAGTATCGACAACTACGCCGACAGCCTGCTCCTGCTGCGCGAGGACCTGCGCGATCCGGTGCTGCGCCGACGCGGCGCCCACTGGGAGGGCGAGCTCGTGGCCGCCCTCGCAGCGTGCTTCGGAAAGGACGCGCCGCCGCAGCTCGGGCACGCCCTCGCCTCGCACTGGCAGGGCGCGATGACGTGGTGGGCGTTCCGCCCCGACCGCCCGATCGAGGACTACCTGCGGGAGAGCTTGACCGGATTCCTCGCGATGCTCGGGATCCCCGCGCCCCCTACGATGCGGCGATGAAGGCACACTTCGAATGCATCGTCCTCGACTGCGCCGATCCCCCGGCGCTGGCCGAGTTCTACCGGTCCGTCCTCGGCGGCGAGGTCGACCGGCCCGACGAGCGCTGGTCGCTCGCGGACGGTGGCGCGACCCTCCATCTCGACACCGGGTTCGCGCTCCTCTTCCAGCCGGTCGAGGACTACCGCCCGCCCCAGTGGCCCGATCCCGCGCACCCGCAGCAGATGCACTTGGACTTCGCCGTCCCCGACCTCGACGAGGCCGAGGCGGAAGTCCTCGCCAACGGTGCGACCCTCCTCGACGACCAGATCGGCTGGCGCGTCTACGCCGACCCAGCCGGCCATCCCTTCTGCCTGGTCCGGGATTGGTGGTCCGCCAAGCGCGACGACGACGGGGCCTAGCGGCGCGACCGGGTTCCACGGCGGGCACTCGTGTCAGAATGAGGCGATTTCACTCCATTGTGGAAGATTCATACGGATATCGGAGTAGCTTGACCAGGAGTTGAAGCGCCTGGCGAGGCTCGGCGATTCTGGAACCGAGACCATCGGCAGGCCTGGAGAAGGGTGATGCCCATGGGCAGCCTCAAGTCCCGAAATCCGTTCCGTTATCTCACCGCCGCCGTGGCCGCGGCCGGGGTCGGCATCGCGCTCGCCGCCTCGCCGGTCCACGCGCGCACCGCCGACGTCCTCGACGCCGGCAGCCCGAACGCGATCCCAGGCGAGTACATCGTGGCCTTCAAGGAGGCCACCGAGGCCGCCGAGGCCGCCGAGGCCGCCGACGCGCTGGTGCGCCGGTTCGACGGCCGGGTCGACACCCGGCTCGAGTCGATCAACGCCGTCGCCGTCCACATGGACGCGGCGGACGCCGCGCGGCTCGCCGCCGACCCGGCGGTGGACTATGTGGAGCAGAACCTCCGCGTCGAGACCGCCGCCACGCAGCTCAACCCGCCGGGCTGGGGCGCGGACCGGGTCGACCAGCGCACGCTGCCGCTCAACGGCTCCTACACGTACCCGAACGCCGGGACGGACGTGCACGCGTACATCATCGACACCGGGATCTGGCTCGATCACCCGGACTTCGCGGGCCGGCTCGATCCCGGCTACAGCGCGATCGTCCCGGACGGCAACTCCCGCGACTGCCACGGGCATGGCACCCACATCGCCGGGACGCTCGGCGGCACGCTCTACGGCATCGCGAAGCAGGTCCGGCTGGTGCCCGTCCAGGTGTTCAACTGCTCCGGCACCGGCGACTCCGTCTCGGTCATCGCCGGCGTCGAGTGGGTCACCCAGAACGCGGTCAAGCCCGCCGTCGCGACCATGAGCCTCACGGCGACCGCGAGCCAGGCGATCGACGCGGCCGTGGAGACGTCCCTCGCGTCGGGCGTCTCGTACTCGGTGGCGGCGGGCAACTTCGACGCCGACGCGTGCGGCTACTCCCCCGCCCGGGTGCCGGGGGTGCTCACCGTGGCGGCCGCCGACTCGACCGACACGCGCGTCTCGTTCTCGAACTGGGGCACCTGCGTCGACATGTTCGCGCCCGGCGTGAACGTCCGGTCGGACTACCTGTTCAACGTCACCACGCGGCTGTCCGGCACCTCGATCGCGGTGCCGCACGTCGCCGGGGCGGCCGCGATCTATCTGTCGGCCAACCCGACAGCGAGCCCGGCGACCGTGGCGTCCGCGTTGATCGGGAACTCGACGGCCAATGTGGTCATCGACCCGGCGGGCAGTCCCAACCGGACGCTGTTCATCAGCTTAGGTGAGGATGCGGGCCCGGTCGTTCCGACCGGGCCCGCACTCGTGCCGCATCAGGCGTGCTTGCGGGCCTTGCGGATCCTGCGGCCGAGCAGGAAGGCACCGGCGGCGACGGCCGCCGCGGCCACGGCCGCCGCCCACCACCACCAGACGCTGGCCTCGGGCTCCGGGTCGAGCAGTGCCGCTTGGTCGCTGGCGCAGCCGAGGACCGTGCCGTGGTCGGCGGCGGACACGCAGACGGTAGTCGTGAACGCCGTGCCGGTGCCCGTCTCGGTCGGCTGGTCCGGCTGCTCGACGACGACGAGCTGCCCCTGCTCGATCTGGTCGCCAGTGCCCGCGACGACGCTCTCGGCGATGTCGATGCGCTCCCCCGGGTCGAGCGAGACGGTCCAGCCGGGCCGACCGCCCGCGCTGTCGGGAGCCGGGTCGGCGTCGCGCAGTGTGAAACCGGCGGGCAGCAGGTGCGCGACCCGAAGGTCCACGTAGGACTCATCCCCGGTGTTCTCCACACTGATCGCGTAGGCGACCGAGTCGCCTTCGCGGACCGGCGCGCCCGGGTCGCCGTCGCGGACGACGGTGATGGCGATCGGACCCTCGTCGGCCGCCTGCGCCGGGGCCGCGCCGCCCAGGAGGGCCGCCGCGACTCCCGTCGCGCCCGCAGCCGTCCGAATCCAGTGCAGCATGGCCTTCTCCTCGCCCTCCGAGTACCGTTCCCGTGCCTGTTGTAGCCCACGCGGGCGCGCGGAGCGGCGCGACACGACCGAAACCTCCGCAGGACCTACCGTCGCCGGGCCCGCGGACGCGTCGCAGCCGTCGCGATGACCAGACCCGCCAGGATCGCACCGAGGCCGGTGAGGACGAGGGCGAGCGAGTCGCCGCCGGTCCGCGCCAGGCCGTCCGCGCCGTCGGAGTCGGCATCGCCGGAGTCGGAATCGCCGGGGTCACCGGCGTCCGCGTCGTCCGCATTCGATGTCCGGACGCCCCAGGTCGCCGTGTCCGAGCTGCCGTCCGGGTCGTTCGGGTCGAGGTTCAGCGCCGCGGTCCCGCCGTCCAGGTAGGCCGATTCGGGGGCGTCCTCGTCGACGCCCACGGTGATCGAGGCGGTCCAGCTCGTGGCCGGAGCGGCCTCGGCGATCGCCAGCGACTCGGTCGGCCGTGCCGCCTCGGGCAGGCCCGTCGTCGCGGCCTCGGCCTGCGGAGCCAGGTCGGTGTCGAAGGCGCAGACCACGGTGTCGCCGTCAGCCGTGCACCCGTTCGGCAGGTGACCGGCCACCGCGACGTGCTCGGGCATCCCGATCGCCACTGTGACCGGGCCGTCGAGGGTCGAGGGTCCGCTCGACTCGACGGTGAACTCCACTGTGGTCGTGTCCCCTGGTGCGGTCGCGGAGCCTTCGTTCACGCTGATCCTCCGGTCGTAGACGGGATCGCCCACGCCGCCGGGCACTCCGGTCTGGGAGGCGGTGTCGTTGCCGGCGTCGGGATCGACCGCGTCCGAGGCCACGGCGACGGTGTTGGTGATGTCCTGGCCGTCGCCCCGGTAGGACGGGTCGAGTCGCACGGTCATCGCGGCGGTCGCCGAAGCGCCCGGTTCCAGGTTGTCCGTGAGGGCGCACGAGACGGCCTGTCCCGCAGTGCTGCAGGCGATCGGCTCGCCGGTGTCGGCGTCCGCGGCCGCGACGAACGCGAGTTCGTCGGGCAGCGTGTCGGTGACGGTCACGTTATCGGCCGTCTCGGATCCGCCGAGGTTGGTGACGGTGACCAGGTAGCCGAAATCGGTGCCCGGGGTGACCGGCCCGGCCGTGTCGGGGTCGAACTCCTTGGCGACGGCGAGATCGGTGACGACCCGCACCGGCGGGCCGACGGCGGTCGCGCTGTCGCCCTCCGGATCGGTGTCGGCAACGACCATTGCGGTGTTCTCGATGGTCGTACCGCTGTCGACCGCCTCGTCGACCAGGACCGTGAGCTCGATCGTGGCGTCGTCACCGGGATCGAGATCGTCGAGGGCGCAGGAGACCTGCTGCCCGGAGGCGGAGCAGACGTCCGGGGACGCGGACACGAACGTCGTGCCCGGGTCGAGCTCATCGGTGACCGTGACGCCCGTGGCCGTGGACGGGCCGGCGTTGGCGGCGTCGATCGTCCACACCGCCTCCCGACCGGCGATCATCGTGTCCGGCGCGGTCTTGGTGATCGACAGGTCCGAGACGGCGTCGCTCACGCCGCCGTCCATCGTCGCGGGCGCGTCGTTGTTCGGCAGGGCCGGGTCGTCGTTCGAGGAGTCGACGCCGGCATGGCTGCTGATGTCCGAGCCGTCGCCGACGTAGTCCGGCTTGAGCCTGACGGTGACGATGAAGAACACCGACTCGTTCGGCTCGAGCCGGTCGATCGTCGGGCAGGTGATGGTCCCGCCGTAGACCCCGACCTCGCCGGTGCACCCGTCGATCGAGGACACGAACGCGAGCTCGGGCGGGAGCTGGTGGGTGACGACCACGTCCGTCGCCGTCGAGATCCCGTAGTTGTTGAGGCTCAGCAGGTTGTTCGTGGTCTGGCCGGGCGCGATCGGGCTCCCCGGGAAGGCCGCGAAGCCCTGCGTGAGCATGAGGTCGCCGCTGGGGCCGTTCACCGCGACCGCGGCGGCGGCCGCACTGTTGTTGCCG
Organism: Glycomyces lechevalierae; assembly: GCF_027622945.1. Classification (GTDB taxonomy): domain Bacteria; phylum Actinomycetota; class Actinomycetes; order Mycobacteriales; family Micromonosporaceae; genus Glycomyces; species Glycomyces rutgersensis. Next base: position 59,800 of record NZ_JAPZVQ010000007.1, read on the forward strand.
GGCACCGGGTCCGCGGTGGCGGACGAGACGACCCCGCTGCTGACCAGGTCGGAGCCGTCACCGGTGTACGAGGCGTCGAGCTCGACGGTCACGGTGAAGGTCCGAGTGGCCCCGACCGGGATCTCCCTGTCGGTGGCGCATGCGACCGTGTTGCCGTCACGCCGGCAGGCGGCGGCGGGCGGAACCGACTGGACCCAGTGGAGCGGAGCGGGCAGCGTGTCGGTGAAGGCCAGGCCCGCGGCGACCGAGGGCCCGGCGTTGGTGAGGGTCAGCTCGTACGTGAAGGTGTCGCCGGGCGTGACCGGGTCGGACGACGTGAGGGTCTTGACGACCGACAGGTCGGCGATCGGGGCCGCGGCGGCGCCCGTGGGCAGGCCGGCCCTCGCGGTGTCGTTGTCGCTCACCGGGTCGGGCGTCTCGCCGTCGACCGTTGCCCTGGCGCGGTACCGCTCGCCGCTTCCGGTGAACCGCGGGTGGAGTTTGACGGTGAGGGTGAAGGTCAGCTCGTCGCCGTTGGCCAGTGGCGCACCGGCCGCGCAGGTCACGGCCCTGCCGAAGGTCCCGGCGGTACCGGTGCACCCGCTCGGGGAGGCGACGAAGCCCAGCAGGATCGGCAGCTCGACGGTGACGACCGGGGCGGCGGCGTCCGACGGGCCCTCGTTCGCCACAGTCACCTGGTAGTCGAAGGACTGGCCAGGCGCGACTGCCTCGGTCCCCAAGGGGGCCATGGCCACCGAGAGGTCGGCGCTCACGCCGACCTCGGGGCCGGTCGCCGTCGCCGTCGTGTCCGGCGACGTGTTGGCGGTGGCGGTCGCCAGCTCGGCGGTGTTGTCGATCCGCGTGCCCGCCGGCGTGTCGGCGGCGAGCCGGACGGTCACCGCGACCGAGGCCGGCACTCCGTCCGCGACGGTCCCGATCTCGCAGGTGAGCAGGTTCGAGCCGTCGGCCGTGCAGGTCGCGCCGGTGGCGGACGCGAAGGTCAGCCGCGGGTCGAGCTGGTCGGTGATCACGACGCCGGTGGCGTCGGACGGCCCTTGGTTCTGGACGGTGAAGGTGTACTGCGCTTCAGCTCCGGCGGTCATCGATCCGGGCGGCGTCTGCGCGAGGGACACGGCCGCTTCGGCGATGGCCGTGAAGTCGGCGCTCGTCGTGGTGTCGTCCGCGGTGTTGGCGGTGGCCGTGGTGACCTCGGCCGTGTTGGTCAGCACCTCCCCGGCGGCGGCGGCCTCGTCCACGTCGGCGGTGAGCGTGAGGGCGACTGCGGCGCCGGGGCTCATCGCGCCGAGGGCGCAGGTGACGACGGCGCCGTCGGCGGTGCAGTCCGCACCCGTGGCCGAGGCGAAGGCCAGACCGGCGGGCAGCGTGTCGGTGACCGTCACGTCTTGGGCGGTCGAAGGCCCGGTGTTGGTGACGGTGAGTGTGAATGCGGCAGTGCTGCCCGCGACCGCCGAAGCGGGCGCGGTCTGCGTGATCGACACGGCGGCTTCAGCGGCCGCGACAGTGCCGCCGGGGACGCCGGCGGCGGCGGCGGTGTTGTTCGCCGTGTCGGGGTCGGCGCTGGCCGGTGTGGCGACGGCGGTGGCGGCGATGTCGTCTCCGGTGCCGTTGTAGGCGGGATCGAGCCGGACGGTGACGGTGAAGGTGGTCTGGTCACCGACCGCGAGTTCGTCCACAGTGGCGCAGATGACGGTGGCGCCGAAGTCGGCGTCCGCGGTGCAGTCGTCGCTCTCGACGAAGGCGAGCGCGGCGGGAAGCGCGTCGGTGACGGCGATGCCCGTGGCGGTCGAGGGCCCGGCGTTGGCCACGGTGAGCGAGTAGCCGAAGGTCTGTCCGGGCAGGACAGGGTCGCTGCCGATCACGGCGGCGGTCAGGCTGACGTCGGCGCGCGCGGCCGCGACCGATCCGCCGGGGACGCCGGCGGCGGCGGTGTTGTTCGCGGTGTCGGGATCGGCGGTGGTCGGCGTCGCGGTCGCGGTGCTGACCAGGTCGTCCCCGGTGCCGGTGTAGGCGGGGTCGATGCGGACCGTGACCGTGAAGGCCCGCTGCGCGCCGACCGCGAGTGAGTCCACTGTGGCGCAAGTGAGGTCCTGGCCGGTGGCGGTGCAGTCGTCGGACGCGACGAAGGCGAGCCCGGTCGGGAGCGCGTCCGTGACGGCGATGCCCGTGGCGGTCGAGGGACCGGCGTTGGCGACGGTGAGCGTGTAGTCGAAAGACTCACCGGGGGCCGCCTGGTTCGCACTGGCGGCGTTGGTGATCGCGACGTCCGCGCTCGGGGCGGCGACCGTGGGTGAGGCCTCGGCGGTGCCGGTGTTGTTGCCGCTGTCCGGATCGGCGGTGTCCGCGGTGACGGCGGCCGAGTTGGCGATGTCCGAGCCGTCCCCGGTGTAGTCGGCGGAGAGCCGCACGGTGAGCACCCAAGTGTGCGATCCGACCGGCAGCGCGTCGTCATGCGAGCAGGTGACCGTCTGACCCGAGACCGTGCATTCGTCCAGTGTGGAGGAGATGAAGGCGAGGTCGTCGTCGAGCGTGTCCGTCAGGGTCGCGCTCTGGGCGATGGACGGGCCGAGATTGTCCACGGTGAGCGCGTACCGGAAGGTCTCGCCGGGCCGCACCTCGGCGGTGGAGTCGAGCCGCTTGGTCAGCCGGAGGTCCGCCCCGGGCGCGCCGATGCTCGGGACGACCTCGGGCGCGGTGTTGTTCGCGGTGTCCGGGTCGGCGGTGGCGGCGGTCGCGGTCGCGGTGCTGCCGAGGTCGGCGCCGGTGCCCGTGTAGGCGGGGTCGACGGTCGCCCGGTAGAGGTGGGTGCGGGTGTCGCCCGCCGCGATCGCGGCGGTCGGGCCGCAGGTCACGGTCTGGCCGTCGGCGGTGCAGGCGTCGTTCGCGGCGCCGGCGAAGGTGAGGCCGTCCGGCAGCGTGTCGGTGACGGTGACGTCCGCGGCGTCCGAGGGCCCGGCGTTCGCGACCGAGACGCGGAAGTCGATGACGCCGCCGGGGATGACCTCGCCGGATGTGGTGATCTCCTTGGCGGTCTGGAGGTCCGCGGACGGGTCGGTCACGGTGACGCCGCCCGTGGCGGTCGCGGTGTCGTTGGCGGCCACCGGGTCGTCGGTGTCGGAGGCGACGGTCGCGGTGTCGGTGAGGTCGCTGCCGTCGCCGGTGTAGTCGGCGTCCACTTTGGCCGTGGCGTCGAAGCTCGCGGTGGCGAGCCTGGCGAGCTGGAGCGCGCCGAGCGCTTCGGGCGGGCAGGTCAGCGTCTGCCCGGCGAGGGTGCAGCCGCTCGGGTAGGCGTCCCAGCTCATGCCGGCCCCGAGCGTGGCCGTGACGGCGGGGTTGACGGCGGTGGACGGGCCGTTGTTGTGGACGCTGGCCCGGTAGGTGAAGGTCGCGCCGGGGGCGATCGACGGCGAGCCGACCACGGCCGCGTCCATCGACAGGTCGGCCTCCCCGGCGGCGAGGGCCGGGACGCCGGTCAGATCGGTGCTGTCGTTGGCGCTGTTCGGGTCCGCGGTGCCCGAGGCGACCGCGGCGGCGTTCACCACGTCCGTGCCCGACCCTGTGTACGCGGGGTCGAGTTCCACGGTGACGGGGTACGCGACCGTGTTGCTGCCAGCCGCCGCGGGCAGCGACCCGAGCGGTCCACAGGTGACAGTGCCGCCGAGTTCGCCCACGGTGCCGGTGCAGTCGGCGGCGGACACGAAGGAGACCGAGGCGGGCAGCGTGTCGGTCACGGCGACGTCCGCCGCATCGCTCGGGCCGAGGTTCTCGACGGTGAGGGTGTAGGTGAACTGCTCGCCGGGAGCGACGTGTCCGGCGTCGGCCGCACTGGACTTGGCGATCGCGAGGTCGGCGGACGGGGCGGACACGCCGCCCGCGGAGAGCTGCTCGGAGTCGGAGTTGTTCGCGGTATCGGGGTCGGCGGTGGCGGCCGAGGTCGCGGTGGCGGCGTTGGCGAGGTCGCCGCCGTCGCCGGTGTAGTCGGCGTCGACGGTCGCCGCCAGGTGGTAGGCGACGGCCGCGCCGGGCGCGAGCGAGGCGATCCGCGGGCAGGTCACGTCCTGACCGGAGGCGGTGCATCCCTCCAGTGAGGATGCGAAGGTCATCCCGTTCGGGAGCGTGTCCGTGATGTCCACGTCGACCGCCGTCGACGGGCCGTCGTTGAGGGTGTTGAGGGTGTAGGTGATGGTCTCGCCGGGGGCGACCGGGCCGGGCGTGATCTGGGCCTTGGACATCGAGACGTCGGCGCGCGCGGCGGCGACGGTGCCGCCGGGCAGGCCGGCAGCGGCGGTGCTGTTCCCGCCGTCCGGGTCGGCGACGTCCGAGACGGCCGCGGCCGAGCTGGTGACGGCGGCGTCCGAACCGGTGCCGGTGTACGCCGGGTCGAGCCTGACCGTGATCAGCAGGGCGGCCTCATCGCCGCGTCCGAGCGCGCCCGGTTCGCAGGTGACGGTGCCGCCGTATTCGCCTGCGGCGCCGGTGCATCCGGACTCGGAGGCGACGAACGCCAGCGCCGACGGCAGGTCGACGGTGACGACGGTGCCGGGGGCGGCCGAGGGCCCCTGGTCGACGACGTCGACGAGGTACGTGAAGGTCTCGCCGGGCGCGATGGGCGTGTCGGTCGTGGTCTGGTTCGTCAGGGCTAGGTCGGCGCTCGCGTCGCCGACGGCCGGGACGGCGGTGCCCGAGGTGTTGTTCGCGGTGTCGGGGTCGGCGGTGGCGGCGGTGACGGCAGCGCTGTTGGGCAGGTCGGTGCCGGTGCCGGTGTAGGCGGGGTCGACCTGCGCGGTGAGCGTGATGGTCTGGGTGCCGGGCGCGAGCGCGGCGTAGTCGCAGGTGACCGTGGGGCCCGCGGCTTCGCAGGTCGCTCCGGTGCCGGTGGCGGACACGTAGGCGAGCTGGGCGGGGAGCGTGTCGGTGACGGCGGCGTCGACGGCGGTGGAGGGGCCGTCGTTGTGGACGGTGAGCGTGTACTCGAACTGGTCGCCGGGCGTGACGGTGCCTGCGGCGGCGGTCTTGTCGATGTGGAGGTCGGCGGAGGCGGCGGCGACGTCGATCGCCCATTCGGCGGTGTCGTTGCCCGCGTTGGCGTCCTCGCCGCCGGCGACCAGCGCGGTGCCGGTGGCGGTGCCTTCGGCCGCGGCGGGGTCGACGGTGTAGGCGAGGGTCAGGTCGGTCTCGGCGCCGGGTGCGACTCCGGCGGGGACGGTGCAGGTGAGCTCCCGTTCCGTGCCGGTGCATCCGGTGGGTTGGCTGCCGGTGTCCCAGGTGGCGGCGGGAGGGGCCTGGAGGGTCACGGTCGCGTCGGTGACCGAGGTGGAGGGACCCTGGTTGCGGAGGGTGAAGGTGACTTCGCCGCCTTGACCGGGGACGACGGTGGCGGGGTCGGTGGCGGTGAGGCCGAAGTCGGCGGCGGCGTCTCCGGCGGTGACGGTCAGGTCCGCGGTGTTGTTGCCCGCGTTGGGGTCGAGCACGTAGTCGACGGCGGCGGCGCCGGTGAAGACGGTGCCGGCGGCGGTGTCGGCGGGCACGGCGGCGGTGAAGGCGAGGCCGGTCGAGGCGCCGACGGTCAGGGTCGCGGCGGGGATGGTGCACGTGGCGGTGCCGTCCCCGTTGTCGGCGCAGCGGGAGTCCAGATCGGAGACGGCGGCGCCGTCGGGGAAGGTGAGGGTGACGACGGCGCCCTCGGCGGCGTCGGCCGGGCCGTTGTTGCGGATGGTGGCGGTGACGGTCCCGGAGGTGCCGGGCGCGAGCGTGACGGGCTCGGAGGTGACTTCGAGGTCGGTGTAGTTGCTGACGGTGGTGTGGGTCGAGGCGCCGGCGGCGCCGTTGTTGCCGATGCCGGAGGGCATGGTGATGCGGGCGGTGTTGGTGACGGTGGTCCCGGCGGCGGCGGTCGCGACGGTGCCGGTGACGGTGATGACGGCCTGCCCGCCGGCGGGGACGTCGACGGTGGTGGCGATGTCGTTGCCGGTGCCCGAGGCGGTGCCGCACGAGCCGGAGCCGGTGGCGGTGCAGGTCCACGAGTCGACGTCGATGTCGGCGGGGACGGTGTCGGTGACGGTGGCGCCGACCAGTCCGGTGGCGCCGTCGTTGGCGACGGTGAGGGTGTACTCGATGGGGCCGCCGGGGAGGGCGGTGTCGCCGCCGGTCTTGGTGACGTCCAGCGTGACGTCGGCGTCGACGGCCAGGGTGTGGGCGGCGGTGTTGTTGCCCGATTCGGCGTCCCTGGACTTGCCGGAGACTGAGGCGGTCGCCGTGACGTCACCGATGGTGCCGCCCGCGCTCAGGCCCGAGGCGACGGTGCCGGTGACGGTGAACGCGGCCGCGGCGGTGTTCGCGAAGGTGTTCGTGGGCCCGGTGCAGGTCTTGGCGGCGAGCGCGCAGGTCCAGCCCGTGGGCCCGGTGATGCCGGTGACGGTGAACCCGTCGGGCGCGGCGAAGACGGCTTTGGGGACGCCGGCGGTGTCGGGTCCGTTGTTGGTGAGGGTGAAGGGGACCTCGACGGCGGTGCTGGGCTCGACGGTGGTGCGGGTGGCCCTGCCGCCGGTCGCGGTGTTGGACATGGCCAGGTCGGAGGCGAGGTAGCCGACGGTGATCTTGGAGCAGGCCGTGTCGTTGCTCGCGACGACATCGTTTGTGGGGGCGAGGGTGTTCGTGCCGCAGACCTGGTACTCGGCGCCGGGGACGGCGTCGGCGGGGATCGCGGTGTTGACGAGGACGGTGCCGGTGCTCCCGGTCGTCCAGGTGGCGCCGGCCGGGCAGGACGCGGCGGTGGCGGAGGCAACAGTGCAGTCGGCGTAGCCGGTGCTGGCGGCGTTGTAGCGCTGCAGGTTCGCGATCGTGAGGCCGGTGTCGGCGGTGACCGCGAAGCTGTTGTAGCTGGCGGCCTGCGGCCCGGAGTTGAACACGGTGAACTGCGGTTGCACGGTCGCGCCGGGTTTGCCGGTGGTGTTCGCGGCCGTGACGCGCATGTCCACGGAGCCGATCGAGAACTGCTCGTACGCGGCGGTGGTCGCGCACGGGCTGCGCACGACCGACGCGGTGGAGGTGATGGCGCCGTCCTTGATGGCCATGCAGACGCCCGCGTAGGTGTTGATGAAGCCGCCCGCGGGGGCGCCGGTGGCCGAGTTCGCCTTGAGCTGGTACGGCCAGGTGGCGTTGGTCGCGCCGGAGGCGCAGGAGGTGGTGAGTGTGAGCGGGTTGTTCGCGCTGCTGTTGTTGCCCGGGTTGCCGATGCACCGGGTGGTGTCCGACTGGAGCTGGATCCGGTCGTCGCCGGTGATGGTCCACCGCTGCATCGAGTCGTCCTCGCCGCAAGGACGCAGGCGCAGGGCCGCCGTACCGACGGCGGCGTTGGCCGTCACGCACAGGTCGGGGTGCTGGGTCGGGGTGATGTAGACGTCGGTGACGGCGGAGCTGAACGTGCCCGCCCGGGCGGGCGCGGGGACGGCGAGCATCCCGACCGCCGCGATGGCGGTCACCGCCACGAGCACCCCGACGCGTCGCATTCCTGCGATCGAATCCACTGTCGCCACCCCGGTCCCCGCGCTGTCACTATGAGCGACGAAAGAATAACAATGAGGATCGATTACCGTCCCATTTAGGACGAAACAGCGGCGCAAGAGGCGGTTCGCGGGTGCCGGCATGGCCCATGCGCGGACCGGCACCCGCCCGTATTCCGATCGGACCCGGGTCTCAGAAGTCGACGGATTCGGAGACGGCCCGCCAGCGTTCGTCGGACTCGGCCTGTGCCGCGGCCGTCGCTGCCGCGAGCGCGTAGGCGTCGGCTCCTATGACGAGGCGCAGCGGCGCGTCGTCGCGGCCGGCCAGGTCCCGCACGACATCGGCCACTTTGGAGGGGTCGATGGGCTCGGTGCCCGCGGCGGCGCGGCGGCGCTCGGCGGAGGCGCCGACGGTGGGCAGGTACGGGTCGCTGATCGGCGGGATGGCCATCGAGGAGCCCGACCAGTCCGTGCGCATGCCGCCCGGCTCCAGCACGGTCACCTTGACGCCGAGCGGGGCGACCTCCTGGGCGAGGACGGTGGAGAAGCCGCCGACGGCCCACTTCGCGCTCTGGTAGGCGGCCAGCCCGACCGAGCCGACGCGGCCGCCGATCGAGGAGACCTGGAAGAGGTGGCCCGCGTCCTGCTCGCGCAGGATCGGGAGCACGGCCTTGGTCACGTGGACCACGCCGTAGAAGTTGGTGTCGATCTGCGCCTTGAAGTCGTCGAGCGCGATGTCCTCGACGGCGGCGAGGTCGCCGTAGCCGGCGTTGTTGACCACGACGTCCAGGCGGCCGAACGCGTCGACCGCTGCCTTGACGGCGCTTCGGACGGCGGCGTCGTCGGCCACGTCGAGCGCGATCGGCAGGACGCGGCTTCCGTACCGCTCGACCAGATCCTGGAGCTGTCGCGGATCGCGGGCGGTGGCGGCGACGCGGTCGCCCGCGTCGAGCGCCGCGGTGACGATGGCGCGGCCCAGACCGCGGGAGCTGCCGGTGACGAACCAGACCTTGGACATGGTTTCCCTCGTTTCGTGATGCGAACGGCCGCCGCCCTAGAAGTCGGACGTTTTACAGACCGTCGGTCCGTTGTCTCTCGAATCTAACGCACCTTCGGTCTGTTATCAAGAGACCGGAAGTCTGTAAGCTGTGTCCATGACGACATTCCAGCGCGCACGCTCGGCCGAACAGCGGGAGCACCGCCGCGAGGCCATCCTGGAGACCGCCGCCGGCATGCTCGAGGCGATGCCGGTCGCCGAGCTGTCCCTCAACGAACTGGCCCGCCGCGTCGGCCTCGCCAAGTCGAACGTGCTGCGCTACTTCGAATCACGCGAAGCCGTCCTGCTCGAACTGCTCGACCGGGCCGAGGGGCGCTGGCTCGCCGAGCTGCCGCCCCGGCTCGAGGAGGCGGTCACGGCCGACGTCGCCGCCGAGCGCGCCGAGCAGCTCGCCGCGGCCGTCGCCGCCTCGCTCACGGACGAGCGGATCCTGTGCGACCTCCTCAGCGCCCAGGCCGCCGTGCTCGAACGCAACGTCTCCGCCGAGGTCGCCCTCCGCTACAAGCGGGCCGCCACCCGCCACCGCGCCGTCCTGACCGACCTGATCCGGCGCCACCTCCCCGAGACCGGCGACGCCGCCGAGCAGCTCTGCCGCCACATCATCCTGGTCACCGGGGCCGTCGCCACCCACGCCCGTCCTTCGGCTAGCGTCGTCGCCGCCTACGAGGCCGACCCCGCGATCGGGGCCATGCGCATCGACTTCACCGAGTACCTCCGCACCACCATCGCCACCCTCGCCGCAGGCACCCTCGCCCGGGCGTCCTGACACGACCGTCGCCGCACCGGACGGACCTGTCCGCCGATTTTCCAAGCCGGTTTCACGCATGAATATTCGGGACAGCGCGCAGGAATGCGAGATTCGCTGACGAAGCGTCCAACTGGGACTAGCTTCAATTCGTCAGCTTGGCAAATCCAATGGAGGAACATGCCGATGAAGACGTCCACGAAAAAGAAACCGCAGGTCAAGCGGGCCCTGATGATGCGGAAGCCGCCGTCGAAGGCGTCCGCGCGCGGGCGCTCCAAGCTCAATCGCCGAGTGGCGACGGGCGCGGCGGTGGCCGGTGCCGTAGGCATCGCCGCGGCGGGCATCGCGATCGCCGCGAGCCGGACCGAACGCCCGATCCCGAAGCTCCCGGCGCCCGGCGCGACCATCGAGATGGATCTCATCTCGAAGGGCATCGAGCTGGTCTTCGTCGGCCACAAGGTCAACACGGGACCGCTCAAGGGCAACATCACGTTCGAGGTCAGCGCGAACACCGGCGACCCGACCTCGGTGCAGACGAAGGTGAGCGAGTTCTTCCTGACCTCGCCCGCCAAGCAGGGCGGCATCACTATCGCCATCGAGCCGAGCAAGCGCGACGACGGCGACCAGTCGGTGCTGCGGCACCACCGGACCCAGTCGCCGACCTTCGAGCACACGCTCAACCTGCCGCTCAAGATCACGGTCAGGTACCCGGAGGTGCTCGGCCTGCCGGCCGACACCGAGGAACCGCTCTCGCTGTCGGTCCGGACTCCCGCCGTCCTGGTGGGAAAGCTCGCCGGGTTCCCCGACAAGGGCGCCCGCTACCGGCTGAAGGAGACGATCGCCCTGGCTCTGCCGGGCCAGCCGAACACGGACGTGGCGACGATCGAGAAGTTCCCCGTCAAGGTCGAGGGACTTTAGACCGACGTCCACCTGCGGCACCCGATCCGGGACGCCGCAGCAGCGCGCGGCCCCTGCTCTCCGTTCCCCACAAGGGATCGCATGAGAGCGGGGGCCTCGGCCCATCCCCCGGAGCGCCGCCGTCCCGTCTTGTACGGCCCCCGCAAACCTTCCCCCTTCTGCTCGGCGGGTCCTCTGGATCCCAGCCGTTCGCCACGGGTGGCGACATCGACCCCGAGTACATGGCGTTGATCGAAGCCGCCTCGCGGTCCTGACGGGGCCGCCCGGCCCGGCGTGCTCGACAGCGCCGAGCCCGCCTTCGAGACCGAAGGCCGGGTCAGCTGGGAGCGCCCTGGGACTTCGCAGACCCCTGTGCACGCCAAGGCCATCGGTCCACTCCCCCCGATGCAACCAGGGCGAGCGACGCGGCGTATGACGTCTGAGTGAACGCATACTCCGCCCGCACCCACACCGCAGGGAGTCGCCATGACCGCCAATGCACAGGAGTTTCGAGTGCTGGGGCCGGTGGAAATAGTGGTGGACGGCAGGCCGGCCGCCATCGGCGCGGCCAAACCGCGGACCCTGCTGGCGCTGCTGCTGCTCGACGCGAACCGGCCGGTCGAGCGCGACTGGCTGATCGAGCAGCTCTGGGGCGAGAAGCCGCCCAACAGCGCCGAGGCGACACTGCGAACCTATGTGTACCAACTGCGAAAGCGCCTGCGCGGCAATGACGCCGTGGCTCTGCACAGCCGGAGCCAGGGGTACGTCCTGGAGGCCCCCGCCGGAACGGTCGACGCGCAGCGTTTCGACGCGCTGGCCAAGCGCGGTCGGCAGGCGTTGCAGCGCAACCGGTCCGACGAGGGCATCACGGCACTGCGCGAAGGCCTGGGGCTCTGGCGCGGCCCCGCCTCGTTCGCGGACATCGACGCCGCAGCTGTGCGGGACAAAGCCCGGCTGCTCGACGACCTGCGGCTGGAGGTCGTCGAGCAGTGCCTGGCCGCGGAGCTGGAAGCGGATTCGCCCGTGACCACCGTCGCGGAACTGGAAGCGCTCACACTCGCGCACCCGCTGCGGGAAGGCTTCTGGCGCCTGCTCATGCTCGGCCTGTACGGTGCCGGACGGCAGGCCGAAGCGCTCGCGGCGTACCAGCGGCTGTACCGACTGCTCGACGCGGAGCTGGGCATCAAACCCTCACCGCCGATCGAGGAACTGCACCGCCAGATCCTGCAGTACGACCCGCGACTGCGACCCGCTGCTCCCGAGAACGCCACGGCGGCAGGCGGGTCGCGGCCGACGGTGCCGCGGCAACTCCCGTCCTCGGCCCCGCACTTCACCGGCCGGGAAGCCCAACTGTCCTCATTGGATTCCTTGCTCGCCGCTCCGGTCGAATCGGCCGGAGCGGCGACGGCCGCGATCATCACCGGCGCCGCCGGAATGGGGAAGACCGCGCTCGCGGTCCACTGGGCGCACCGGGTCGCCGACCGCTTCCCCGACGGCCAGCTGTACGTCAGCCTGCGCGGATTCGATCCCGTCGGGCAGCCGCTCAAGGCCGGCGAGGCGCTCCGGTCCCTCCTCGAGGCGCTGCACACGCCGCCGATGCGGATACCGCGCGACCTGGACGCGCAGGCCGCCCTGTACCGCAGTCTGCTGGTGGGCAGACGGGTCCTCGTAGTCATCGACAACGCCCGCGACCTCGACCAGGTCACCCCGCTCCTGCCCGGCACCGCCACGAGCCTCGCACTGGTCACCAGCCGCAACAGCCTCTCCGGGCTCTCCGCCCACGGCGCCGTCCCGATCACCCTGACGGGCCTCGCCGCCGAGGACGCGGAGCGGTTCCTGGAGCACCGCATCCGCGACCGGCGAACGGCCGCCGAACCCGAAGCCGCCGAACGGATCATCGCCGCCTGCGACGGGCTCCCACTCGCGCTGGCCATTGTCGCCGCACGCGCCGCCGCGCGGCCGGACTTCTCCCTGACCGCCCTCGCCGCTTCGCTCGACGACGCCAACGACCGCCTCGACGCGCTCGCCGACCCCGACCCCACGGTCGATCTCCGCGCCGTCTTCTCCTGGTCGTACCAAGCCCTCACCGCCGATGCGGCACGGCTGTTCCGGCTCCTCAGCACTCATCCGGGCCCGGAGATCACCACGGCGGCCGCCGCGGCCGTCGCGGGCATCACCGCGCACGCGGCGAACCGGCTCCTCATCGAACTGTCCCGCGGCAACCTGCTCAACGAACCGACACCCGGACGGTTCGCCTTCCACGATCTCCTGCGGGCATACTCCGCCGAGCTCGCCGAGACCGTCGACTCGAAGCGGGAGCGGGACGACGCGACCCGGCGACTGCTGGACTTCTACCTCCACACCGCTTACGCCGCAAGCCGTCTGACCGACCCGAACCGCGACCCGATCCCCCTCGCCGACCCGCCCGCCGACATCACGCCCTTCCGTCTGGCCGACGGCGAGACCGCCATGGCGTGGTTCGCATCCGAGGGCGCGGCCCTGACGACCGCGGTCCAAGCGGCGGCCGAGCGCCGCCTCGACACCCACTGCTGGCAACTCGCCTGGACCCTCCGGGACCATCTCGACCGCGGGCCATGGCAAGAACAGACGGCCGTCTGGCAGACGGCCCTGGAGGCCGCCCGACGACTCGACGACGCCGACGCCGAAGTCCGAGTGAGCCGCCCGCTCGCCGAGGCGTACAGCCAGATCGGACGCACCGACGACGCCGGCGCGCTCCTCGACCGGACACTGGACCTGTGCCGGGACCTGAACGACCGCACCGGCGAAGCCCATGCCCACCTCATCCGCGGCCGGTTCTTCGAACGGCAGGAGCGGTTCGACGAGGCGATCGCCAGCGCCCGATGCGCGCTCGAGCTGTACCGGGCCGCGGATCATCTCGAGGGCCAAGGCAGCGCCCTCAACGCGATCGGTTGGTACCACTCCATGTCCGGCGACCACCGGACGGCGCTGGCCTACTGCGAGGAGGCCATGAAGCTCATGGAGTCGATCGGGGACCGCCACGGCCAGGCCACCGCGGCGGACAGCCTCGGCTACGCCCACCACCATCTCGGACGGCATGCCCGGGCCATCGCCTTCTATGAGCACGCGCTCGCCCTGTACCGGGACCTCGGCAGCCGAACGGGCGAGGCCGACACCGTCGTCAATCTCGGCGACGCCCAGCACGCCATCGGCGATACCGAAGCGGCGCAGCGCACTTGGCGGCGCGCCCTGGCCATCTTCGACCACCTCGGCCACCCCGGCGCGGAGAAGGTCCGGGCCAGACTCGCTCCGTTAGCCGACCGCTCCATGGTGAGGGCCCGGGTCCGGTCGGACCCGGGCCCTCCGCTTACACGCAGGAGTTCATGGTCGAGAACGCCTCCGCTTCGGACTGCGCGGCGGTGTCCGGGACGGCCTCCGCCAGGGCGCTGACGAGCGCGTCGGCGCTCTGGCCGGCCAGCAGCTCCTCGACGCCTTGGTCGGGCTCGTCTTCGGCCGCGGCGGCGAAGGCCGCCGCGTTCTGCACGGTGCCTTCGGATTCGCCGTTGCCGAGGATGCCGTCGTCGAACGGGATCTCCGAGCCTTCACCGAGGCCGAGCCATTGGGCCGGGGCGTACTCGCCGTCCTCGTCGCAGAGGGCGGCCTGCCAGCGGACGGCCATGACGTACTGGTGTCCGACCTCGACGCGGGGGAACTCCGAGAGCGCCAGCTTCACGGGATCGGCGGTGTCGCCGTCGGTGAAGTGCCATCCGAGGGCCGAGTAGTTCCAGCTCGTGGGCGCGGCTTTCGGCGCGCCGTCCCTCGACCAGAGCACGTCCTCGACCGTGAGCGCGACGGTCCGGCCGATGACGCCTTCGCCGCGTTCGATCTCCTCCGCGCCCGGGGCGATGCTCGCCTCGGAGACGGCCTCGACGACGATGACGTGGTCGGCGTAAGTGACCCAGTCGGCGGCCGTGATGCTCGGAAGGTTGTCGGTGCCCTCGCCCAGCAGCACTTCCTGGGACGCCGCGGCCGGTCGGTCGCCGGGGTCTGATGCGGGAGCGGCCAGCGCCGCGACGGCGATGCCGGTGACGGAGGCGGCCGCGATGATGCCGGCGGCGGCCGCGATGCGGTTGCGGGTTCTCACGGGTCCTCCTCAGTAGGTGGCGTTGATGTTCTCGATGTTGTTCGCCCCGAGCCCGTCCCCGGGGCTGGTCGGCGTCCTCATGCATCCGAGTTTCGGATCGCTGTTGCTGCGCTGCGGCGCGGACTTGCCGCCGTGCAGCAGGCCGACGGCGTGGCCGGTCTCGTGGCAGGTGCGGCCGTGCGTGTAGTAGCCGGCGCCGCGGATGCGGATGTACTGCTGGTCGCATTTGGTGGTGCTGGCGGCGTTGTTGCAGAAGGTGACGCCGAGGGTGCTGGAGGACATGCCCACCGAGCTCTCCTCGTAGACGATGTCGGTCTCCGCGCTGCCGGAGAACGAGGGCGTCGAGTCGTAGGAGACGCTGAAGTCGGTCGGCGCGTACTCCTGGGCCATGACCTCGAAGACGACGTCGCGGTCCACGGTCTCGAGCATGTTGGAGCCGGAGCTGTCCATGTAGTACGTGAGGGTCGCGTTGTCGGTCTGGCACGAGACCTGCCCGTCGGGGCCGCCCTCGCTGAAGCACGCGGTCGTCTCGTACTGGGTGGGGTACATGTTGTCGGTGTACGCGGCCCAGGCGACGCCCGAGGTGACCGCGACGGTCGTGAAGGCGGCGATGGAAATGCATGCGGCCCTGAGGCTCAGGCGTTTCGCTGTTCTCGGCATGGGGGTTTCCTTTCCTGGCCGATCGGGGGTGCGGTGGCGCATGTCGGTCACACGCAGGCGTTCTCGGCGGCGAAGGCCGCCAGCTCGGATTGCGCCGCGGTGTCCGGCGCTGCGCTTTCCAGGGCGCTCACGATCGCGTCGGCGCCCTGGCCGGCCAGCAGCTCTTCGACGCCCTGGTCGGGCTCGTCTTCGGCCGCGGCGGCGAAGGCCGCCGCGTCCTGCACGGTGCCTTCGGACTCGCCGTTGCCGAGGATGTCCCCGTCGTAGGGGATCTCCGAGCCTTCGCCGAGACCGCGCCACATGGCCGGGGTGTACTCGCCGTCCTCGTCGCAGACGGCCGCTTCCCAGCGGACGGCCATGACGTACTGGTGGCCGACCTCGATCCTGGGGAGGTCGTGGAAGGCCATCTCGACGGCGGCGGCGGTGTCCCCGTCGCTGAAGGCCCAGCCGAGGCCCGAGTAGTCCCAGGTCGCGGGGGCCGCGTGCGTGGCGCCCTCCCGCGTCCACAGCACGTCTTCGACTGTGAGCGAGATGATGCGGCCGATGACGCCCTCGCCGCGTTCGACCTCCTCTGCGGACGGCGCGATGGCCTGCTCCGTCACGGCCTCGACGACGATGACGTGGTCGGCGTAGGTGACCCAGTCGGCGGCCGTGACGCTCGGGAGGTGGTCGCTGCCCTGCCCCAGCATGATCTCTTCGGCGGCGGGGGCCGCTTGGTCCTCGGGGTGTGCTCCGGGCGCGGCGATGGCCGCGACGATGATGCCGGTGACGGAGGCGGCCGCGATGATGCCGGCGGCGGCCGCGATGCGGTTGCGGGTTCTCACGGGTCCTCCTCAGTAGGTGGCGTTGATGTTCTCGATGTTGTTCGCCCCGAGCGTGCGGTCGGCGTCGGTCGGCGTCGTCATGCATCCGAGTTTCGTGTCGGTGTTGCTCCGCTTCGGCGCCGCGGCGTCGCCGTGGGTCAGCCCGACGGCGTGGCCGGTCTCGTGGCAGGTGAGGCCGTAGGTGTAGGAGCCGCCGCCGCGGATGCGGATGTACTGCTGGTCGCATTTGATGCTGCTGGCGGCGTTGTTGCAGAAGGTGCCGCCGTCAGCGCTCGCGGGGACGCCGATGCCGCTCTCCTCGTAGACGATGTCGGTCTCCGCGCTGCCGGAGAACGAGGGCGTCGAGTCGTAGGAGACGGAGAGGTCGGTCGGCGCGTACTCGCCCGACATGACGTTGTTGACGACCGAGCGGTCGACGGCCTCGAGCATGTTCGAGCCGGAACTGTCCATGTAGTACGTGACCGTCGCGTTGTCGGTCTGGCAGAAGCCCGGACCGGTGGGGCTGCTGATGCTGAAGCAGCCCACCGTCAGGTACTGGGTGGGGTACATGTTGTCGGTGTACGCGGCCCAGGCGACGCCCGCCGTGACTGCGACGGTCGTGAAGGAGGCGATGAATATGCATGCGGCCCTGAGGCTCAGACGCCTCTTGGTCGTTCGCGGCATAGGGGTTCCCTTCCTGGCTGATCGGGGGTGCGACCGCGCGCGCCCGCTCGCATCGAGCGGCGATGCGCGGCGACCGTGCGGAGTGGAACCAGTCTCGCGCGGCGGTGTAGAGCCATTGTGGTGGGAAAGTGGTGCGGGCACGGCGGACCGGCCGTTCCTCGGGCGCCGCAGCGGTGCAACGCTGCACTTGCCTTGACCGGAGTCGTCGACGGCGTCTCGGATTCGGCGGCGGCGCGCTCGCGCCGTCGGCCGCTTCAGGACGGCGGGGTCAGCCGCTCGCGCAGGAACGCCACGACCCGCTCGCGCGCCGCGAGTGCCTGGTGCCCTTGCCGAGCGCGCACTTCCCTGGTCAGCACCGAGTGCGCGGACCGGTCGAAGCCGCCCGTGTTGCCGGGCGCGGCGTCCAGTTCGATCACCTCGAAGGCGTCACCGAGTCGGGCGCGCAGCGCGGCGAAACGGTCGGGCGGCGCCAACCGGTCCTCGCTGAAACGCAGGCCGAGCGCGCACAGCCCGGAGTCACGGGCGCGGGCCGCGACCCGGTCGAGCTCCTCGTTCGACAGTCCCGGGTCGGCGCGCCGGGCGGCGCTGATCGGGAAGGGCACCGACGGTTGGGCCAGCACCGGAGCCAGCACCGCGTCATCGGTGGCGGCCGCGAGCGCGAACCCGCCCGTGAAGCACATGCCGACGACGCCGACGCCGGGCCCGGGGGTGCGGGCGGCGAGATCGCGCGCGAGGGCGCGCAGGTAATCGGCGAACGGCCGGCGCGCGTTCATGGCGAACGCGCGGAACTCCGCCGAGACGCAGAGCCTGGCGATCACGCCCAGGTTGTACCCGGGCGACTCCCGGCGGCCCGGCGTGCCGAACGCCGACGGGACCACGACGGTGAACCCGGCGTCGACGAGATGGTCGGCGAGGCCGAGCACCTCGGGGGTGATGCCCGGGATCTCGGGGACCAGCACGACGCCGGGGCCGGAGCCCTTCTCGTAGCAGTCGTGGCTGACACCGCCGGCGGCGAACGGCGCTCGCCGCCATCCCGTGAGGTCCGATGCCGGTGCCGCTGAAGCCATTTCCAGACCCTATCGTTCCCGACGCGGAAGGCCTCCAGCGCTCGAATCGGGACGGCGCCCCGATGGCCCTGCCCGCGAGCGCTCGGGATTCGTCCGATGTGCAGCGACTCGGCTTCTCCGATCCACGCCGGGAAGACGGACCGACGGGAGGGCGTCCGGAGGGGGCGGGTCCGGACGCCCGCAACTCATGCGCCGGCGGTCGGCGCCACGGACACCTGGTCGAAGACCGCGGTGCTCAACGCGGCCGGATCGCCGGAGACGACGGCGAGTCCGACGTGGTACAGGGCGGTGCCGAACGCCGGGATCGCGTGCGGCTCGCCGATCGGGGTCCAGGTCTCGCCGTCGGTGGATGTGGCAGCGCTGAAGGCGTCCCCGGTTCTGCTGAGCCGCAGCCAGATCGGCGCGCCGACGCCGACCGGTCCGTCTGTCGTGGTCGGGCGGAAGGCCACGCGCGTGCGCCGGAAGAACTGGACGGTCCCGTTGGCGCCCAGAACAGTCCCGGCCATCTGGTCGAACGGGTTGAGGGACTTGGCCATCACCAGCCCGGCGCGGCCGGTCGCCGCAGCTCCCCGCCAGTCGGCCAGGCGCGCGATGATCGAGCCGTCGCCTTCCAGCGGCACGGACGCGAAGTGCACGGTCATGCCCTGGTTGATGACGTTGAGGTCCGAGCCCGCTCCGCGGAGCGTGAACATACCCGTCGCCTCGTCATGGCAGGTGATGCCGGGAACGCGGATGTCGACGACGCTGCGGGATCCGAGCAGCCTCTCGTCGGGCACGTGATCGCCGATGTCGCGATAGGCCCACGGCGCCGGCGGCGAGCTGCCGACGACGACGGCGAGGTTCGCGGCGGCCGCTCCAGTCGCGTTGGCCGCACTCAGTGCCACAGTGGACTCGCCCGGCACGGCGGGCGTACCCGAGATCAGGCCGGTCGCCGCGTCGAGACAGAGCCCGTCGGGCAGGCCGCCCGCGGTGAAACCGGAGGGGTCGCCCGTGGCGCGGATCAGGTACTCGAACGGCTTGCCCGCGTTGCCGAAAGCCGTGCCGGCGCTGGTGATCTCCGGAGCCGTCGGGGTCGGCATCACCGCTCGGGCCTCGGTCGACGCCGGGCCTTCGCCGGTCGCGTTCGCGGCGCACACCAGGTAGCGGTATTCGGTGCCGGGCGTGCCCGTGGCGTCCGTGTAACGGGTCTGCACGCCGTACCCGACCGGGCCGATGTCGCGGGCGAGGACGGCGAAGCGGCCGCCGCTCGCCGGGGCGCGCTTGACGGTGAAACGCGCCGCGAGATCCGCACTGGCCCAGGCGAGTTCGACGGCGTTCGCTCCCGCCCGCGCCCGCAGGTCTCCCACCGGAGCCGTCGGCGCGTCGGAGGACCAGCCTGGCGCGGTGACGTTGTCGAAGACCGCCGTCGTGGTCTCGGCCCAGTCCGCGTCCGCGCCCAGCACTGAGCAGACGGCGAGCCCGACGTGCAGTTCGCGGTCGAGCTCCAGCCTGGTGGAGCCGACCTTCCGCCAGTCGCGGCCGTTCGGCGAGATCCAGCCGGTGAACTTGGAATCCTTGCGTTCCAACCGGACCCAGTAGGGGCGGCGCCACCGGTAGCCGTCGCTCGCGCCCTCGACGTGGGGCGCGGGCAGCGGCGTCGCCGACGCCGGGAGGGAGCCGTGGCTCGCGATCGGGAACCCCGCGTTGACGGTGATCTCCGTCTGCTGGGTGGGCGGGACGGGTGTGCTGCCGGTGCCGGTGGTCGCGGCCCCGGTCGCGGCGCGGGTCGTCCAGACGCCGCTCCAGGTGTGGAGCGGGAGGCCTTGGATGAGCATCGAAGCGTGCGCGGCGTCCGGCTCGAGGGACTCCCGCATCATCAGGCCGACCTTCGCGTACTGCGAGCTGACGGGGTGGGCGATCCGCGCGGTCAGGGTGCCGTCGCCGCTCATCGGCAGGTAGGTGAAGCGGAACGCGTCGCCCGCCCCGGCGATGTCGGCGCCACCGCCCTCGATGCGGAACGCCTGGCCGTCGAAGTTCGTGCTCCCGGAAGGCCCAGGCTCGCCGACATCCATACTCGCCCAAGGCGAGGGCAGTCCGGCGGAGACGGCGATGCCGAGCGAGTCCGGGCCTTCGCCCGCCTCGTTCGCGGCGGACACGACGTAGACGTAGGTCTGCCCGGCGCGGGCCGACTCGTCAGTGTAGGTCGTTTCGGTGACTCCGGTTGCGAGCGTGGCGAAGTCGCCTTCAAGGCCGGCGCGCTTGACCGTGTAGGACGCGGCCGGGGCCATGCTCGCCGGTTCGACCGCGGCGGCCCAGGCGAGGGTGATCCCGGCAGAGGATCCGTCCGCGGCGAGGCCGGCGGGCGCGGGCGGGGGCGCCTGCGGCGCCGCGGGTTCGACCGGTTCGCGCGCGAAGGTGAGTGTGCCCCAGGAGGGATGGTCGTCGTTGCCGCCTTCGATGAAGCGGTTCCCGCCGCTCCCTCGGAAGACGACACGCTCGGTGTACGGGACGGCGAGGCCGAGTCGGCCCGCGTAGTGGCCGTAGGCGAGTTCGTGGATGGGCCGGTACTGGCCGCGGTTGCTCGCCGAGATGGCGGTCTTGAGGTACTTGCCGGTCCGGTCGAGGTCGGCGGTGAACGGCACGTCCTCGCCGAGGTTGTATTTGGCGGTGTACTCGAACCCGGCGAGAATGCGGTTGCCTTCATGGCCGTAAAGATCGACCCCTTGGTTCCAGGCGACCTCGGCGGTGTCGCTGAGCAGCCCGAGCGCGAGCTGCGCGTACGCCTGCGTGCGCCCGCTCTCCTGGCCCTGCCCGGACTCGTCGACGACGATGCCGGTGATCGAGCCGTTCCCGGAACCGTGCCGCGCGTAGCGGACCGCGTCCTCGAACATGACGCGGTCGTCGCAGAACACGGCGACCGCGATGATCGTCTGGAGGGCGGCGACGTCCCAGTTGCCGTTGGCGAACAGGGCGTACCCGGAGATCGACGGGTACCAGACGTCCTTGAAGGACCGTTCGCACCGGGCGATGTCCGCGTCGGCCCAGCCGTCGTACTCGCTGTGCCGCAGGATCTCCGCGGCGTTGACGAGCTTGAAGCCCTGGAGGCCCGCGCCGAGCTGGCCGTCGGCGCCGGTGATGGTCTGCAGGCTGGCCGACCAGGCGTTGAGGATGTCGCGGGTCTTGTCCGCGTGCCGCTCGTCGCCGGTGATCGCCCACATGAGCGCGTTCTGGTAGGCGGCCCCGGCGTCCTCTGCGGCCTCGGCCGTGTGGTCGGTGGGGCCGCGGCCCCACGAGGTGATCTGGCCGGTGTTGCGGATCCGGTAGTCGTGGGCGGAGCGGCCGTTCGCGGCCATCGCCGCGAAACCGGAGTGGATCGGCTCCTCCCCCGCCGTCACCGCGGCCCGCATCCGCTCCAGGTCCGCGGCCGTGTGCAGGAGACCGGGGTGCGCGAAGGCGAATGCGGGCGCGGCGAATCCGGAAGCGGACGGCAGCGCCGCACCGGTGCCGACCGCGATCAGGGACCCCGCGGCGCCGCGCAGGAACACGCGGCGGGTCGGGCGGTACTGGTTCATCATGGCTCCCTAGTGGCGGAGGGTCAGGCGACAGTGAACGTGGTGGTGTGCTCGACGGTCCCGGCTCCGTTGGCGGCGCTGAAGGTCACGTCGTAGGAACCGGTTTCTACCGCAGCACCGGACACTACACCCGCGGCGGTGTCGAAGACCAGACCCTCGGGCAGGCCCTCGGCCTCGAACGCCTCGGGGAACCCGGTGGCGCTCACGGTGTAGACCGTGTTGGCCCCCGTCTTCGTCCTCGCTTCACCGGCCGCGATGATCGCGGGCGGCGTCGTGCTCGGCGCGGTCTCCGGCTTCAGGAACCGCACTCCGGTCACGTGCTCGTTGACGTGCATCGGCACCATGTCCGAGGCCTTGTACCAGCCCGGCTTCGCCATGTTGTCAGCGATGACCTTGCCGTTGACCTTGAAGTTCTGGAAGACCACGTCCTTGATGCCGTGGTCGGCGTCGTACCCGAGCAGGAGCGCGGTGTCGGCATGCGTGCCCTCGTAGCTCATGTCGCGCACGAACACCGACTCGATCCCGCGCCCGGCCGAGGTGTTGTAGGACTTGTTGTAGGCCACTCGCATGTGGATGATCTGGCCGATGCGGAAGTCCTCGACGCGCACGTCCTGGATGCGGACGTTCCGCACCAGGTTGCTGTCGCCGGGGTTGATCGCGATGCAGCCCTGGTAGTTCTGCTGCGGCTCGCGGTGGTCGAGGATGTCGAGGTCGCTGATGACGATGTTCTCCAGCACCTCGGGCTCCTCGGTGTTGCCGTGGGTGCCGATGTTGATCGGGTGGGCGAGGTCGGCCCACAGCGCCGAGCCGCGGATGGTGATGTTGCGGACGTCGCCGTAGTAGTCGTTCCGGTGGGCGTAAAGGGCGATGCAGTCGTCGGAGCTGCGCATGAACATGCCCTCGATGAGGACTTCGCTCGAGCAGAACACATCGATGCCGTCGCCCCACTTGGCGGAGCTGAAGTACGACACGTCGCGGACGGTCACCTGCTCGGACTCGCCGATGTCGCACAGGTTCCCGGTCGGGTTGTTCATGACCGTGACGCCCTCGATCAGGATGTTCTTCGAGGACCTGACGGGGGCGGCACCCCAGTCGACGCCGGTGATCACGCCGCGCCCGCGCAGCGAGGCGTTCTCGACGCCGTTGAACGCGATCTTGCGCTTGACGACCGCGCCCCCGGCGAGGTAGACGGTCTGGCCGCTCTGGACGGCGAGCTCCCCGCCCGTGTGCACGCCGGGACCGAAGTAGACGACGCCCGGGTCCTCGGGGTCGGGCGCGTCGTCGTCGATCGCGTTGGCGAGGAGGTGGAGGCAGTCGTAGAGGAGGCCGTTGACCTCGACGACGACCTTGCGGGGCTCGGTGAGCGTGAAGTGGATCGAGCGGTCCTCGACTTCCGATTCGATGCCGTACGAGAGCGGCCGCACCCGCGCCTGCTCGACCTCGGCCTTGGTGAAGGTCACCTTCACTTCGACGGTGCCGCTGAAGTCGAAGGAGGCCACCGAGGACTGGTAGAACTGGTCGCCGCCGGTCAGCTTGATCTCCTTGAGCCGCACGTTGTACGCCTCGACGGGTGTCCACTGGCCGCCGGGGTTCTTGACTGCGACCGTGAACGTGCTGTTGCGGGCGACGCCCTCGGGGATCGGGTAGGTCACGAGGCGGTCCTCAGCGGACGGCTCCTGTGCGGAGGCAGGGTTAGCGGCGGTGGCCAGGTAGCCGGCGACGGCGACCGCGCCGCCCGCCTGAAGCACGGCGCGCCGGGACAGGCTGGTGCGTGAAGGGTTCTCAGTCATGGTTCCTCATCTGTTCGGAAAGGGAGGGGAGGGTGCGGGGGCCGGACCGGGTCCGGTCCCCGCCTGTCGTTGCGGCGCAATGCCGCACGGGAGAAGTGTCGTGTTCAGCGGAGGCAGGCGAGCGTGCCGAAGCCGAGCTCGTCGAAGCCGCCTGAGGTGGTGCCGTAGTCGCCGCCGCCGCCTTCGGCGCCGCTCTGCTCGACCATCTGCTTCAGGTTGGGCAGGGTGAATCCCCACCGGGAGATGTAGTGGCCGTACACCCGCGCCCACACAGGCCGGGCCTGGCCGCGGCCGCCCGCGCCCATCACCGTGTGCTCGTTGTAGCTGCAGTTGACGCCGGAGCCCCAGGTGTACTTGGTGAACGGCAGGTCGTCGTAGCCGAGGTTGTAGCGGGCCACGTAGTCGGCGGCCCGGGCGAAGGCGTGGTCGCGCGCCGAGTACAGGTCGACGCCCTGGTTCCAGGCCATTTCCATGATCGTGCCCATCAGGCCGATGCCCATCATGGTGTGCCCCTGGTCGCGGCCCGACTCCTGCCACTGCGCGAGGGCGCCGTGGATGAACGGGATCGCGTTCTTGATCGAGCCGTTGCCGGCGCCGTTCCAGAAGTAGTCGACGGCGCGGTCGAACTTGGCCGGCTCGTCGTTGAAGACGCCGATCGCCATGATCGAGGCCATGCTGCACAGGTCCCAGTTGGCCCAGTAGTTGGTGATGCAGGCGCCGTTGTGGCGGTTGAGGAAGTCGTCGTTCATCGGGTAGAAGATGTTGCGCAGCATGGCTTGGAACCGCGCCCGGTCGAAGCCGGGGGCGTCGCGCACCAGCTCGGCGGCGTTGGCGGCCTGGTAGCCGTAGATGCCGGCGGCGAGCCAGCGGTCGGCGGAGCCGTTGATCTCCTGGAGGGTGCCGGACCAGGCGTTGAGGATGTTCACCGCGCAGTCGCGATGGGTCGTGGTGCCGGTGATCCGCCAGCGCAGCGCGTTCTGGTACGCGGCGTGGATGTCGTTGTAGAAGATGGCGTAGTTCTCCGGCCAGCCGCTGCCGCGGTAGATGCCGGTCTGCGGGTTGGGCTGCCAGTCCGGCCAGGAGTGGCGGTTGCCGATCAGCTTGCGCCAGCCGGAGATCCACGGCTCCGCGTTCGCGTAGACCTGCTCGCGCATCCGGTCGAAGTCGGCCTGGGTGTGCAGCAGTCCGGGATGGGCGCCGGTCTGGGCCTGGGCGATCCCGAGGCCCGCGGTGCCGGCGACCGCGAGGCCTCCTGCGACGACGGCTCCCCGCAGGAGGTGCCGCCGGGCGAGGCGCGGTTCGTTCGCGTGGTGTTGGGACATGGTGCTCCTTTGCGCCATGCGGTGACATGCCGGGGGATGCGACCGCTCGTGAACGTTCACGATAACACAATTTATCTATATGTTTCAATGAAAATCTGCGGTATCCGACATTTGCGCACACCCGGCCAGAGGCGGAGACCGAGACTGCCCCGCCCCTGGTCGGAGCTTGTGCGGAACTCAGTACACGCGGATCTCCTCGATGTCGATCGGCTGCTGCGGGAAGGCGATCCGCACCCGCGAAGCCGGCCGGGCCGGGAAGTCCAGGTGCACCGAGAGCGAATCGGCGCCGGGCTCGCCGCGGTGCAGCGGCTCGAACCGCTGCCCGTCCGCGCTCGTCTCGACCGCCCACGGATGCGCGGGGGCCTCGGCGAAGACCACCTCAATCCGGCTGATCTCGTACGGGAACTCCAGATGCGCGGTGATCCACTCGCCGGGATCGCGGTTCGCGGCCCGCCAGAACGTGCCGCTCCCGCTGCTCGTGGCGTTCCCGCCCTCGAACCGCGGCTCGGCGCTGCTCACCGAGACCGGCCGGTACGCGGCCAGCGAGGTCTTCCCCTGCCCGCGAGGGGGCTCGGCTACCGACGGCGCGGGCGGCGGCAGCCGCCTCGCGCGCGGCGCCTTGCGCTCGCCGACCGCCTCGGCAACGAGCTCGGCCGGGACCAGACCGTCAGCGGTGGCCCGAATGCGTTGCACCCCAGGCACATACGAGCGCAACTCGATCGCCCCCGCACCGCCCCACAGACTGTGGGTCTCGGGCGCGAGCGTGATGCTCCGGCCCGAGGGGAACACGCCTTCGCCTTCGACCACGGTCAGCGTCACGGCCCGGTCGTCCACGACCCGGACGCCGCGCGTGTCGACCAGTTCGACCTCGATGCGCACGTCACCGGTGCCGTCGGTCGGGATCGTGTCGACATCGGAGGACAGCCGCAGCGCGACCGCCCACCCGGGCTTGGGGAACTCGGGCGGGGCGATGCCGCGCAACCGCTCGCGGTACCAGTGGTACGGCCGCCGGGGCCTCCGCCAGTAATCGGCCAGGCCCTGGAGACCGGCGCCGTCCGCGATCGACTTGTAGTGGAACGCGCACCAGAAGATCTTGCCCGAGCGCCACGGGTAGTCGACCTCGACGCCGTGCTCCCACTCCACTTCGTACTCCCCCGGCCCCTGGCCGCGCACGCCGTGGTACTCCGACACCACGTTCGGGATGCCGGGATCGTGGAAGAGCTCCGCGCCGTCGCCGTTGTAGCCGGCGATGTCGCCGAGACGGTCGAAGCCCTTGCGCTGCGCGCCGCCGACCGCCACCGGACGGGTCGGGTCGAGCTCGCGCGCGAGTTCGACCAGTTCGCCGGTGAGCCGCTTGGCCTTGTCGATCACCTTGTCATCGCTGAAGAACGCCTCGTTGCCGATGCTCCACGTGACGATGCTCGGGTGGTTGCGGTGGGTCCGGACCATCTCGCGCAGGGCGCGCCGCAGGCTCTCCTCGAACGCGGGCTCGTCCGCCTCCTCCACGGGGTAGGCGCTGGCGAACCAGTAGCCCTCGACGTCCTCGCCGCCGATCCCCCAGAAGTGGAGCTCGGACCAGAACAGCAGGCCCTGGCGGTCGCATTCCTCCGCGAAGAACGGGTGGTGCGGGTAGTGCGAGCCGCGGATGATGTTCATGCCCAGGTCCTTGACCATGGCCACGTCGCGGCGGATCGAGGCGCGGGTGCCCGCGTCGCCCCAGCCGCCGCGGTTCTGATGGACGTTCACGCCGTGGAGGTCGAGGTGTTCGCCGTTAAGGAAGAACCCGCGGTCGGCCGTGAACTCGAAGCTGCGGATGCCGAATGCGGTCTGCTGCGAATCCCTCGCTGTCCCCTCGACGGAGACGGAGGCCGTCAGCCGGTACCGGTGCGGCTGGTCCGGGTGCCACAGGATCGGACGCGCAACGGCCCCTTCGAGTTCGACGACGGCCCGTGAGCGTGCCGGGATGGTGCGGGTCACGGGAGGGAGCGCGGCGACGGTGCGCCCGGGATCGGCGATCACGGCCGCCACGTCGACCTGGACCGGATGCGGCTCGTCGTTGACGACCTCCACGCTCGCGGCGACGGTCGCACGTTCGCGGCCGACGTCGGGCGTGGTCACGCCGATGCCGTACCAGTCGATGCGCACCCGGTCGGCCACGATGAGGCTGACGTCGCGGTAGATCCCGCCGGCGAAGCTGTAGTCGCCCGCGCGCGGAGCGAGTCGCGGGTTCCAGAGGTTGTCGACGCGCACGAAGACCTCGTTGGCCCCGGCGACGACGGCGTCCGAGATGTCCACTGTGAACGGCGTGTAGCCGCCTTCGTGGCGGCCGACGGGGCGGCCGTTGACGAAGACCTCGCAGGCTTGGAAGACCCCCAGGAACTCCAGGGCGATCCACTGGCCTGTCCATTCAGGATTGATCGTGACGGTGCGGCGGTAGCAGCCGTGGCCGACGTAGAAGCGCTGTTCGCGGAAGTCGGGCAGGTCGAAGGAGTGCGGCAGGCCGATGTCGTACCAGGCGGCGTCGTGCCGGGCGGCTTCTGGCCGTGGCGGGTGCGGCGGCTCGGACTCGGCACCGGGATGCTCGCCGTACGCGAACGTCCAGTCGTCGTTGATGAAGCGCTGTTCGCGGATCATGCGGTCGGGACCTCTCAGCACATGGGTGTTGTCGGGGAGGCGGGCCGCGTCTCCCGGTGCGGCTCGATCACGGCTCGCAAGCGTCGCCAAGGCTGCTTGCGAGCCGTGCATTCGCGCAGAGTCGCGGCCCGCCTCGGATTGCGGCGGGACTACTTGGTCTCGTCCCAGGCCTGTTGGTAGATCTCGACGTAGCGTTCGGCGCCGAGGTCGGTCAGGTTCTGCTGGAACTCGGCCCAGTCCTCGTCGCTCTCGATGTCGCGGGTGCCGGTGGCGAACTCGGCGCTCGCCTGGACGACGGCGCTCTCCACGTTGGTCTGGATCGTCGCCAGCTCCGAAGCGGTGTCACCGCTGATCCGGATGTCCCAGTACGGGAACGCCTCGCCGGACTCGTGGCCCTCGTAGAGCTTCGTGGCCTCGAAGAGACGGCGCTCGTAGCCGGCCGGGTCGTAGACGTCGGTCGACACGATCTGGCCGCCGCGGAAGGTCTCGTCGCTGAAGTACTGCGTCATCGCGCCCCAGGCGTTGTTCAGGCCCTCGCCCTCGGGCAGGGTGAGCGTCTTGTACAGCGGCTCCACGGTCTCGTCGAGGGGCACGTCGCCGGACTCCGGCGGGGCCCAGTTGACGCCTTCGATGCCGAACTCGCCCTGGAGGTGCCCTTCGTACGAGTAGATGAAGTCCATGATCTGCATGAGCTTCCTCTGCTTGGCCTCGCTGGCGCGGTTCGTGATGACGAAGGACGCGCCGCCGGCGCCGCTCGGACCGTTCCAGGACGTGTCGCTGCCGTTCGGCCCGGTCAGCGGCGGAACCGCGTCGTACTGCGCACCGCGGCCGTCCGCGGCGGCGAGGTCGACGAAGACCGCGGGGTGCAGCGTGGCGACCGATCCGAGGATCACGCCCTCCGCGCTGTTGCCCTTGGCGTACAGCGCTTCACCGTTCTGCGTGAAGGTGCCCTCGTCGATCAGGCCGTCCTCGTACAGGGAGTTGACGTAGGCGATGGCGGTCCGCCACTCGTCGCGGGTCGGCTGCAGCACGACCTCGCCGTCGACGGCGGCGAGCGAGGCCGGCGTGGTGCCTTCGGCGTTGATGCCCGAGGTGTAGACGAACGGGTTCATCAAGTACTGGAGGACCGTACCGCCGAGGTCTCCGGAGAGGGGGATCTCGTCGGCCTTGCCGTTCCCGTTGGGGTCCTGGGTCTTGAACGCCTCGAGGACCGTGCGCATCTCTTCGGGCGTGGTCGGCTGCTCCAGCCCGAGGGTGTCGAGCCAAGCGGAGTTCATCCACAGCTTCGTGCCGTACGAGCAGTGGAAGCACTCGTTCCACTGCGGCAGGCCCCAGATGTTGCCGTCCGACGCCGTGGCCGCTTTCTTGTAGTCGGGCTCGTCCTCGAACGCTGCGGCGATGTTGGGCGTGTCCTCGCCGATCAGGTCGTCCAACTGGACGATGATGCCCTGCCCGCCGAGCTTCACGAGCTCGTCGTTGTTGAACTGGTCGACCCAGGGAATGAGCATGTACGCGTCGGGGTAGTCGCCGCTGGCGAGGGAGATCTGCCGCTTCTCCCCGGCCGCGGTGCCGTCGTACGTGGTGGTCTCGAACTGGAGGTCGACGTCGAACTTCTCCTCGATCACCTTCGTGAACGCGTTGTCGTCCAAGTCCATGTCGGGGTTCTCGGGCGCGAAGATGGTGATCACGTCGTCCGGAGTGGTCTCCGGCTCCGAGGAGCACGCGGCGAATGCACTGGCTGACACGGCCAGTGCCGCTCCGGCCGCCGCCGCTCGGGCGAATCTGCTGGTCATCGTTGACTGCCTTTCACTGAGGAGTTGATGGGCTTGAGGGGAAATCTGTGGGGGCGTTCAGCCGGCAAGGCTCGGAGTCGCTGATCAGCCGCGTCACGGCGACGCTCGCGAGCCGCGGATCAGCCCTTGACGGAGCCGAGCATCACGCCCTTGGTGAAGTGCCGCGCCACGAACGGGTAGACGAGCAGCACGGGCACTGTGGACACGACGATGAGGGAGAACTTCATCAGATCGGCGACCTGCTTGGCCTGCATCTGGTCCGCGAGGTTCGTGCCGCCGCTGTTGTTGTTGAGCACCAGGATGTTCCGCAGCACCAACTGCAAGGGGTACAGCTCTTCACTGCGCAGGTAGATCAGCGCAGAGAAATAGGAGTTCCACTGTCCGATGCCGTACATCAGGGCGATGACCGCCAGCAGCGGCTTCGACAGCGGCAGCACGACCGACCACAGGAAGCGAAGGTCCGAGGCGCCGTCGAGCTGCGCCGCCTCATAGAGCTCCCCCGGGATCGAGGAGCGGAAGAAGGTCATCGCGATGAGCACCTGCCAAGCCCCGATCGCGGCAGGGATGATCATCGCCCAACGCGTGTCCAGCAGACCGAGCGCCCGGACCACCATGTAGGTCGGGATGAGGCCGCCGGAGAACAGCATCGTGAACAGAACCCCACCGATGAGGACCTTGCGGCCCACCAGCTCCGAGCGGGAGAGCGGATAGGCGATCATGACCGTCAGCGTGACGCTGACCAGCGTCCCTACCAGGGCGTAGAACAACGAGTTGGCGAACCCGGTGACGATGGCCTCGTTGCCAAGCACCGCTTCATAGCCGATGAGTGTGAAGTCGACCGGCCACAGGAACACCTGCCCGCCCGAGACCGCTGCGGGGCTGGAGAACGAGCTGGCCACGATGTTGATCAGCGGCACGAGCACGATGAGCAGGAACGTCGAGAGGAGGATGTAGACGCCGACCATGAAGATCCGGTCCACAGGAGTGTCCTGCACTTGGACGGAGCGACGGCGCTTCGGCTTGCGGCGCTGTGCTTGTGATTCAGTGCCAGGTACGGATTCGAGGTCCGCCCGGGTCGCGGTCTTGAGGGTCATTGGCTGGCTCCCTTCACCAGAGCCCGTTGCCGGTCACGCGCTTGGACACGGTGTTGACCAGCAGGAGGAGGATGAGGTTGATGACGGAGTTGAACAACCCGACCGCCGTTGCGAGACTGAAGTCCGCATTGAGCAGGCCCATCTTGTACGTGTACGTCGCGATGATCTCCGACGTGGAGAGGTTGAGCGGGTTCTGCAGCAGGAACGCCTTCTCGAACCCGATCGCCATCACACTGCCGACACTGAGGACCATCACCACGACCACGGTGGGGGCGATGCCCGGCAGGTCGACGTGCCAGATCTTCCGCAACCGGCTCGCGCCGTCCAGACGCGCCGCCTCATAGAGACTCGGGTCGATACCCGCCAGCGCGGCCATGTAGATGATCGCCGAGTAGCCCGCGGTCTGCCAGATGTCCGACCAGACGTACACACTGCGGAACGCATCAGGATCAGCCAACAAGTTCTCCGACATGCCGAAGAACCCCAGCACATCGGCCATGAACCCGATCCGCGGCGAGAAGATCAGGATCAGCATCGAGACGACGATGACCGTCGAGATGAAATGCGGCGCGTACGTGACCATCTGCACGGTGCGCTTGAAGAACCGCGCCCGGACCTCGTTGAGCGCCAAGGCGAGGATGATCGGAATCGGGAAACCCGCCAGGAACCCGTACAAGCTCAGCATCAGCGTGTTCCGGATCAGGTCCAGCGCGACCGGGTTGGCGAAGAACCGCTCGAAGTGCTTGAACCCGGCCCAGGGACTGCCCCAGATCCCGTCGACCACGTTGTAGTCCTTGAACGCGATCACGTTGTTCGCCATCGGGATGTACTGGAAGACGACGAAGTAGGCCACCGGCAGCACCAGCAGCAGATAGAGCTGCCAATGCCGGCGCACGTTCCGCCTGCGAGTCTGGCGGCGGCGTTCGCGGAGACTCGTCGCGGCCTGCGCCGCTGCGGCGGTCACCGTTCCGCCCTGATCGCCGTACGTGCCCTCTCCGGGCACTCTCCGGTCTTGAAATGCACCTTCGCTCCTTCGCGAAAACCGATCCGTGAACCTTCACGGGAATGCCCGTGAAGGTTCACGGTAAAGACCGGCTTCGATCTTGTCAAGCGGTGCTCTTCAAATCAGGCGGACTCGCGCCACAAGACCTTCGAGCGAACGGTCCGATGAATCGGTGCGATCCGGGCGAAATCAGCCTTGGCGATGATCTCGACGATGTCGAGGGTGTTCGAGGCCAGGCTCTGCTGGTCCAGGGAGATCGTGGTGAGCGGCGGATCGACCGCGTCACCGAGGGCGAGGCCGTCGACACCGATGATGCGGACGTCTCCGGGGACGGCGATGCCGATCGCATGAGCGCTCTGGACCGCGCCGAGCGCCATCAGGTCGTTGAACATGAGCACCGCGTCGATGTCCGGGTGCAGGCGCATGAGCTCCGCGAAGGCGCGGCCGCCGCCGGAGATCGACTCCTCCCCGACGACGACGCCGGCCAGGCCGTCGCCGACCGCCGCTTCGAACCACTGGCGCTTGGGCGTGGGCTCGTACGCGCCGCGGATCCGCTCGGAGTACGCCGAGTCGACCATCCCGAACCGCCGGGCCCCCCGCGCGCGCAGAGCGCTCACCGCGTCGCCGATCCCGGATTCGATGTCGACTTCGACCGAGTGGACGCCGGGCAGGTCGCTCCGGCCTTCCAGGAGCACGATCGGCAGCCCTTGGGCGGCGTCGCGGATCTCGGCGTCGGGCAGCCCGAAGTGCCCGACGATGACGTCGACCTGGGTCGACAGCAGCTGCAGCAGCTCGGGGCTGTCGCGTTCCGAGGCCGCGATCATCAACTGCCACTTGCGGGCAGCGGCCTCCGAGAGCATGTCCGCGGCGATGTCGGTGAAGTACGGGTTGCGCAACGAGGCCACGACCAGACCCACCGCGTGGGTCTTCTGCCTGGTGACGAGGCTCCGGGCGAACCGGCTCGGCCGGTAGCCCAGCCGCTCGGCGGCGGCGAGGACCTTGCGTTTCGTGGGCTCGCTGATGTCCCCCATGTCGTTGATCGCCCGCGTCACCGTCTGCCGCGAAACCCCTGCCGCCGCTGCGACATCGAGGATCGTCACCCGTTTGCCCACTGGGCCACCATTCCCCTGCACAAGCTCATGCTATTGGCCGCCTGGGCGGGGGCGGACCGGGCGGTCGGCCCGCACTCAGACGATATTGAATCGTGAAGGTTCACGGTAACGTTATCAGGCGGCTTTGGCAAGGCGCTTTCACGGCTTCAACCCCAGACGGCACGGAGCCGCTCCACCTCCTCGGCGGTCACCGGCAGCACGACGCCGTGGCAGGGGTCCTTCGGCAGGCGGTGGTCGCGGCACGGCATCCATTGGCCGGAGGCGAGGTCGGTGGTCTCGAACGGGACGTAGCGGCGCCCCGAGGTGAACTCGTCGATCCAGAGGTACCACTTCTCCTCGGTGTTCGACTTGTAGACCAGCGGCCCCTCGCCCTGGGCGATCGTGCCGAGGCCGATGCCCTCCGCCAGCGGCTTCCAGTCGGCCGCGGTGAGCGACGCCGCGGTCTCGGAGAACACCGACTTGCCGTGCGGCGCTTCGCCGTCGCGGCCGCGCTCGTCCTTGAGGAAGCGGTAGTGGACGCCCTCGTGCCCGATCACGGTGGCGTCGATGGTGTTCCAGCCCCGATCGACCCAGACCCGCGGCTCGGAGAACTCGCGGAAGTCGCGCGTGGTGGCGTACATGATCCGGTTGTAGCTCTCGCCTTCGTGCGCGGCGTCGGCGTAGAGCTTCGAGGACCAATGGACGAGGTACGCCTCCTGCTCCGGGTCCCACACCGCTTCCGGCGCCCACGTGTTCCCGGCCTCCGGCGGGGCGATCTCGACGAGCCGACCCTCGCCCCAGTCGACGAGGTCCCGGGACTCCCAGACCATGATCGAGCGGCTTCCCCTGCGCTGCATCTCGTCCCAGTCGGTGCGCCCGTGCACGCGGAGGTCGGTCGCGACCAGGTAGACGCGGTCGCCGTCGGGCGAGCGCACGAGATGCGGATCGCGGACGCCGCGTTCGCCCAGCGTGGAGTGCAGGACCGGCTTGCCGCCGTTGAGGTCGTCGAAGCGGAGCGGGTCGCCGCCCTCGCTCAACGCGAAGTGGATCTGCTCGCCGTCCACCGATTCGCGCTTGAAGTGCGCGTAGAGGTATCCGGCATAGCTGTGGTTCATCGTCCCGTACCAAGCCTTCCAGGGTTCCGATCGGGCCGCTCATGGGCCCGTGAAGGTTCACGGTACCGCATCCCCGAACGCTCACAGTGAGCGATGGATGACCGGACCGCGTGCAGAGGTTCCCCTTGCGCCCGTTCAAGAGGTGCGGCGGCCCGGAGACGCGATCGTCTCCGGGCCGCCGTTCGCTGTGCGGCGCCGGCTAAGCGGGGGTCACTTCGAAGACGCGGGCGGCCGGGCCCGCGGGCGCCTCGATGACGGGCACGCCGTCGTCGGTGCGGACCTTCCAGGCCGCCAGGCGCGCAGGGTAGACCTGGTCGAGGGCGCTGCCGCGCAACTGCGGCAGGGCGACCTCTGCGGCCTCGCCGCGCGACCACACCGCGAGCAGCGAGCGGTCCCCGGCGTCGAGGACGAGGGCGATCACGTCGTCGTTCCACCCGGGCAGGCCCAGCGGCCAGCTCGGGCGGCTCGCGGCGATCCGTTGCCGCCAGTCCTGGTGCAGCGCAACGGCCTCGTGGACGAGACCGGTCTGCTGCTCGTCGAGCCGGTGCAGGAACCCGGAGAGGTAGAGGCGGCCCATGATGCCCGCGACCATCGCGAACGCGGTCTCCTCGGGGCTCATCCCCTCGGCCGGGTAGGCCCAGTTCCCGGCCTGTTCGGGGACCACGCTGAGGGGCGCGGCGGCGGCGATCGGCGGGTAGAGCCGGAAGTCCTGCTGGTCGCTGGTGGACTGCAGGTGCGCCGCGGAGAGGAGCCCGTAGTCCATGCGCATCGCCCCGGAGGAGCAGCTTTCGAACAGCACCTCGGGGTGGCGGGCCTGGACGGCGAGCAGCCAGTCCCGGTAGGCGCGGGTGTGGGCGAGGAGCCCGCCGCCGGGGGCCGCCGCGTCCACGTCGGTCCCGGCCCCGGGGTTGATGTTGTAGTCCAGCTTGAAGAACGAGACACCGTAGTCGGCGATGAGCCGGTCCACCGTGGCGTCGAGATGGGCGCGGGCGGCGGGGTGGCGGAAGTCGAGCTGGTGGGCCCCGCTCTCGATCACGCGCTCGCCGAAGCGGCAGAAGAACGCCTCGTCGGGCAGGGTCTGCGCGAGCGGTGCGCTCGCGCGGAGGACTTCGGGTTCGAGCCACAGGCCCGCGCGCATGCCGGTGCCGTGGATGGCGTCGATGACCGAGATGAGGCCGCCGGTGAAGCGCCCCTCGCCTTCGCGCCATTCGCCGGTGCCGCTCCACCAGCCGTCGTCCTTGCCGGCGAACCAGCCCGCGTCGATGCAGAAGTACTCGGCCCCGGCGTCCGCGGCGGCCTCGATGATCGGCAGCAGCTTCTCGGTGGTCGGGTCGCCCATGAGGGTGTTCATGAAGTCGTTGTAGACCACCGGGAGCGCGGCGTCGGCGGGCCGCAGGCGCCGGATCGCGCGGCGGTAGCCGGTGAGCGCCCCGATCGCGGCGTCCCGGCCCCCGTCCGCGACGACGAGACCGGCCGGGACCGAGGTGAACTCAGCGCCCGGCGCGAGCCGTTCGGCGAACTGGTGCTCGAGGTCGGTGGGGCCGAGCACGCTGACGATCACCGCATCCCGGCGCTGGGAGACCTCCCAGTGCCAGCCGGCGCTGGTCTCGATCTGCCAAGCGGCGGAAGGACCTTCGGGGTTCGCGAGGACGCCGGTGGGCAGGACCGTGCCGCTGGACCACGCGCCGACGCTCGTCAGGGCGAAGTGGCCCCGGGCGCTCTGGCCGTGGAACTCGAGGTTGAGGTCGGGCAGGTACTCGGTGAGCGGCCGCTGGTGCCAGCGGCCTTCGCCGAGCCATTCGCCTTCGCCCCAGAGCAGGTCCAAGTCCCCCAGCGGCACCGCGAACTGCGCGGAGGTGACGGCGGTGAGGACGACGTCGGCGTCCGAGGTGTTGCGGACCGTGTGGCTGATCTGCAGGCCGGGTCCGGCCGAGCGGAAGCGGGAGGCGACCTCGAGGCCGGTCCGCGCATCGCGCTGGCGCACCACGAGTTCGGTGTCGCCCGCGGTGTGGTCGACGTAGCGGAGCCGCGCGCCGACGTGCGACCAGACGTAGGCCTGGCTGGAGCGGGCGCGCATCTCGGCGGCGGTGAAGAGGTCGACGATCTCCTGCGGCGCGAGCGCGGACGGCGCGTCAGGGCCGGTCGACAGGCCGGTGAGCCGGACGGGGCGGTCCCCGTGCGCGAAGCTCAGATGCAGGTCGGGCAGGCGCCAGGTGAAAGCGCCGTCGGCGAGGGTCATCAGTGCGGCTTTCTGTTCGTGGGGCGCCGCCGGACGCCGGGGGCGGCGTCCGGCGGCGGAGGGTCTCGCCTATTCGATCTTCTCGAACCAGAACTCGTGCTTGAGGAACGAGGTGTCGTACTCGTGCCCGGGGTACGGCGGGATCAGTTGGGACGCTTGGAAGAGTCGCCAGCCGTCGCGCAGCGCCTCGACGCCGGTCTCGTACGGCGGGTCGTCGCTGTCGCCGGTGGTCGGGTCGGTCCTGCCGGTGCCGTCGTAGTTGGCCCAGGCGAGCACGTGCGAGTCGAGTCCGGACGTGTTGAGGTAGAGGACGAGGACTTGCTGCTTCATCAGACCCTCCCGGGGCGGTTGGCGACACGGGTCGCCCAGTAGTCGATGTCGAACGAGGGGTCGTTGGTGAGCGCGCGCCACACCTTGATGCGGTTGTGGATCTCCAGGCGGCTCGTGGCGTGCTCGCTCCACGGGTGGTAGGCGGAGAGCTCGGCTGACACCTGCGGGTCGTCCAGATCGGACACGTCCCAGGTGCGCACCTGCGGCACGGTCGGGTTGAAGCGGATCTTGTACATGTACCGGCGGATGTCCGAGTCGTTGCGGCGGCCGCCGTGCCAGATCCCGTGGTGCAGCAGGACGACGGTGCCGGCCGGGCAGGTCAGGCGGGTCTGGCCGCGCAGGTTCTGGTAGCGGCCGGTGTCGGACTCGTTGGTGCGGCGCAGGTGCGAGCCGGGGACCGAGAGGGTCCCGCCCATGTCCGCGGTGACCTCCTGCGGGTAGTACATGAGCTGCACGTCGAACGCGTCCTGGCGGGTGTCGATGATCGCGTCGCCGTGGAGGGGCTGCGCGCTGCCCTCGTGCGGCTCGCGGATGTGGATCGCGTGGTGGTCGACCGTCGGGTCGGCGCCGATGAGGCTCTGGAGGGCCCCGGCGACCTCGGGGAGCTCCACGAGCTCGCGCGAGATCGAGCCTTCGGGGAAGGCCCGCTTCACGGGGGTCCCGTAGTCGACGTGCGGGAGGGACTGGTGCCCCGCGTCGAACACGGGGAGGGCCCGCTCGTTGAGGTCCGAGGGCACGATCGCGTCCATCCGGTGGAACCCGTTGGCGACGAACCGCGCCATCTCGACCGAGGTCAGGAGATGCTTGGTGGTTGTCATACGATGAGACTAGAAGGGCATCTGCCCTTTGCAATTGGATGTTTTCACCAACTAGTGGTCGGTTTTCACTGTGCAACGAGTTCGACTCCACCTGGACCAACCGCCCGAGGTCGTCGGCGCGGGCATCGCCGTCCACGGCCTCACCACCGCCGAGGACCGCTTCCGCCTGCCCGAGCTGTGGCAGTTGCACCTGTTCGACTACGAGGCGGACCTGTGGATCGGCGGCACCCACCATCTGATCCGGCCGGGCCACATCAGCCTCATCCCGGCCGGCGTCGAGGCCCGTTTCCTGTACCGCGGCCCCTCGCAGCACCTGTACCTCCACCTGCGCCTGAGCGAGCGGGGCCGGACCGTCGAGACGCCGGCCATGCGGGACGCCGGACCGGCGGCGCCGGCGCTGGCCGACGTGCTGCGGCGCGCGATCACCGCCGCCCCGGACGCACCCGCGCAGGCGTCCGCCGAGGCCTGGGCGGCGTTGTGGCGCATCGTCCGCCTGCCGTCGAGCGAACACGCCGGAGGCAGCCCGCAGGCGGTGACGGCGGCGCTCGCCCACATCGAGCAGCACCTGCCGCTGCCGATCACCGTGCCGGAGATCGCCGCCGCGGTCGGCTTGTCCCACAACCACTTGACACGGCTCTTCCACGCCGCGACCGGCACCACCGTCGTCGCCCACATCCGGCGCCGCCGCCTCGAACGGGCCGGGCACCTGCTGCGCGAGTCGACCCTGTCGATCCCGGCGATCGCGGCCGCCGTGGGCATCCCGGACCTCCAGGCGTTCAACAAGGCCTGCCGCCGCGAGCTCGGCGCCTCCCCCAGGGCGCTCCGCAAGCCCTTGGGAAGCGACCCGCCCGCGCCTTGACGCGAACGCCGGGGCTCGGGCCGCGCCTGGCTGTCCGACTCCCTATAAGGCCCCACCGCGAAACGCGGCGGGGCCACTCCGCAGCGAGTGTTCTGAGGCCCCTGCCTTAGGCCGACACGACGAAGGTCGTGACGCTCTCGGGCGGGAGCGACGCGGTGAAGCCGTCGCCGCGGCCCGGAACGGCGGGCTGCTCCGCCATGTCGCGGGTCGCGTCGGTGAGCCACGGCTTCGCGCAGCGGACCCGGTGGCCCCGCACCGCGAACGACTGGCCGACCGCGGCGGTCGTCGTGTTCACGGCTACCACGACGAACGTCCCGTCGTCGCCGGCGTACGCGGAGGTGAGGACGCCGGCCTGCGGCTCCTTCTGGGCCTCGACCCGCACGCAGCCGGGACGCACGAACTTCGAGAAGTGCGCGAGCATGTTGCCGCGCTTGCTGATCGTGCCGTCCTCGAGGAGCGGCCCGTAGTAGCGGCGCAGGTACCACCAGACGTACGCCTGGAACTCGGCGTCGACCATCGCGTGGTGGACGTGCTCGGCGACCTTGAGCGCCTCGGGCCAGAGGTTCGCCGAGCTGGAGCTGTTGGGGTGGTACACCTCCGTCATCCACAGCTCCTTGCCTTCGCCCTCGTCCTCGAAGCGCGGGTACGGGAAGTCCTCGTACGCCGTGCCGTAGAGGTGCGCGCCGACGATGTCCACATTCGCCAGTGCCGCGGGATCGTCGAGGATCGGGTCGGAGACCGACTTCACGTATTGGAAGGACTCCGGGGCGATGACGCGGCAGTCGATCCGGTCGGCGAAGTCGCGCAGGAAGCGGTTCATCTCCGCTGCGGTCCACCAGGTCCAGTCGTGCGCGTAGTCCGGTTCGTTCTGGACCGAGATTCCGTACAGCTCGACGCCGTTGTCGCGCATATGAAGCACGAAGTCGTTCAGGTGCTGCGCGTAGGCGCCGTAGGCGTCATAGCGCAGTCGGCGGGCCTCGGTCGGCGGGGTGTACGGCGCGGCCATGAGGAAGTCGAGGTCCGGCCCGCCCTCGCCGGTGGCCGCCACTGTGACCGGCCATCGGCCGGGCGTCATCGCGGCTTGGACCGACTTCCAGGCCCAGGTCTCGGTGCGCGGGAACAGCACGCTCTGGGCGACGAGGACGCCGGCGACGTAGACGTCCGCGTGCACGTCCGCGGTGGGCGCCGAGTAGCGGAACGCGAGGTTCTTGGTGCCCGTCGATCCGATGAAGACGGTGCCGAACTCGACGCTCGCGTCCGTTGCGCCGTCGAAGTGCGCGTACCCCTCGCCCTGGTAGCCGGGGGTGTCGGTGGCGATGTGCGCGTTCACGAGTGTCGCGGTCTCGGCCTCGTACTGGCTGCCGGCCGGGGCCTCGTCGACGCGCTCGAACATCTCGACGAGGTCGCTGGGCGGGTTCCACGGCGAGGCGAAGACGAGCGCCCCCTTGGCGGCGGCCGCCTGCGCGGTGGCGAGGTCGACGCTCCAGTTCGCGCGGTCCTCGGGGACGGGGATGCGCAGGATCGTGAAGCCGAGGTCCTTGCTGCCGTTGTCGAACGCCGTGTCGCATTGGGACGGGGTCAGCTCCCCGATCCAGCTCGCGTGCGTCATGCCGCCGAATCCGCGGATGACCTGGCGGCAGCGCCGCGGCTCGACGAGGACGGACGGCGGCTGGGCCGTGCCGGCCTGGGCCGGCGTCGCGGTCAGCCCGATCGCGAGGGGCGCCGCGGCGCCGGCCGTGAGGACCGAGCGGCGGTTGAACGGGGTTGCGGATGGCGTCTTCGCCATGTCTTGCTCGCTTTCTTCAGGGGTCCCCGGCCGTGGGGGTCACGGCCGGGGTCGATCGCGGATCGCGCACCGCGCTGCGTCGGCGCCACAATGCTTGTGGCCGTGGCCGGTTA
This sequence comes from Glycomyces lechevalierae, assembly GCF_027622945.1. Lineage (GTDB taxonomy): Bacteria > Actinomycetota > Actinomycetes > Mycobacteriales > Micromonosporaceae > Glycomyces > Glycomyces rutgersensis. The sequence goes on from NZ_JAPZVQ010000007.1 coordinate 98,873, forward strand.
CGGAGCGAGGACGGCGGCGTCGCGCTGCGCCAGCAGGCTGAGTTCGGCGGCCTTCAGCGCGTGCGCCTGGGTCATGGCCGTCTCGGTGCGGTCGATGCAGTCGCGGATGAGCCGCCCGAAGTACGGGAAGCCGACCATGCCGTTGGCGTTGAACCGGTACTGGCCCTTCTGGTCCACGAGGAGGACCTGGCCGCCGCCGTTGTCCGTGCCGACGTCGATGTACTTGCGCAGCTCGATGTAGCCGTCGGTCCCCAGCAGGAGGGTGCGGCCGTCGCCGAAGACGCCCAGGCCGTCCGGGGTGAACCAGTCCACGCGCACGTATCCCGTGGTGCCGTTGTCGAGCACGACGTGGGCGTCGCCGAAGTCCTCGAGGCCGGGGGTCTCCGGGTGGGCGTAGTTCGCGACCGAGGAGGTCGACACGCGCCCGTCGGCCGCGCCGGTGAAGTACAGCATCTGCTCGAAGTTGTGGCTGCCGATGTCGCAGAGGATGCCGCCGTACTGCGCGGGGTCGTAGAACCAGTCCGGTCGCCCGTCGCCGATGCGGTGGGGGCCGAAGCAGACCACCTGCAGGACCTTGCCGATCGCGCCGCGCTCGATGAGCTGGCCCGCGAGGATCGCGGCCTCGTTGTGGATCCGCTCGCCGTAGTAGACCGCGTACTTGCGGCCCGTGCGCGCGGTCGCCTCCCGGACGGCCTCGAGCTGCTCGAGAGAGGTCATGGGCGCCTTGTCGGCGAACGCGTCCTTGCCGGCCTCGATGGCGCGCAAGCCGATCGGGGCCCGTTCGGAGGGGATGGCCGCCGTCGCGACGAGCCGCACCTCGGGGTCGTCGAGCACTTCCTGCTCCGAGGACGCGACGCGCGCGGTCGGATACCGCTCCGCGAACGCCGCGGCCCGGTCGGGATCGCGGTCGTAGACCATGGTCACGGTCGCGCCGGCGCCGATGAGGCCTTCGGTCATGCCGAAGATGTGGGGGTGGTCGAGGCCGACGGCCGCGAACGCGAACTCCCCCGGCTCGACGACGGGCTGCGGGAGGGGGTCGAAGGTGTACGGGTGGTCCATTTGGAAGTGCTCCTTAACCGGTGACGTCGTAGGTGCGGAGGCGGCCGCACATGCCGTACTTCCGTTCGCCCGCAGCGGGAACGGCCTGCTGCACCCGGGCCTCGCCCAGGTGCGCGAGGTCGCCGCGGGCGATCGCGTCGGCTTGCGCGAGCGACTGCTCGGCCTGCGCGAGGGGGCGCTCGCGCACGAGCCGGCCCCAGTCGGCGGCGCGGTCGCGGACGAGCGCGCCCGCCGCCTTGTAGAAGTCCTCGAGCGGTCCGCGGTCCCCGGCGACCACCGCGTCGCGCAGGATGGCGAACCCGTCCGCGGCGAGATCGCGCCGCCGCGCCGCGCGCTCGCCGCGGCCGTCGGGGTCGCCGAGATCGGCCGTCGCCGCGTACGCGGCCGGATCGGCGACGATCGCAGCCGGGAACGTCATCACCGCGTCGCCCGCTTCGGGCAGACCGGCGTTGCTCATCAGCACGATGACCTTGAGGCCGCCGCGGTTCACGGCGCGGTGAATCGTTCCAGGCGTGAACCACACGACCGATCCCGCTTCGAGCGCGGTCTCGCGGAAGCCTTCGCCGTCGATCGTCTGGAGCGCGCCCTGGCCTTCGGTCACGAGGTACGCCTCGGTCGAGACGAGGTGCATGTGGGGGCTGCCGCCGCAGACGCCGTCGGGTGCGGCGCCTTCGTAGACCGCGAGGTGCGACAGGGAGGTCCCGCCGGGGAAGGACGACGCGCTCATTGGGCCGCCTCGGCGAGGGAGCGCTGCTTCTCGTAGAAGTGCGGGGCGCGCTCCACCAACCGGCCGGCGCGGTAGTAGGGGTCGTCGGGCCGCAGCGGCAGCGACACGAACGCCCGCTCGATGCCGGCCTTGTAGATCGCCGTGACGATCTCGATCGCCGCGCGGCCGTCCCGCCCGTCCGCGATCGGCGCGCGGCCCTCGCGGATCGCGGCGAGGAGGTCGCCGATCTGCCCCTCGTGCCCATGGTGGCGCAGCGGCTCGCGTTGCGCGACAACCGCTTCGATCCGGGCGACCAGCTCGGGGTCGCCGCCCTGCGCGGGGAACCCGCTCTCGGTCGAGCGCTCGGCCATGACCTTCCACGGCTGGGAGACCCGGGCATGTTCGCCCTGGATGACGATCTCCTGCTCCTCGCCGTGGTGCACCACCGAGCTCGTCAGCTGGGCCAGGCCCCGCTCGAACCGGAACACCGCGACCGAGAGGTCCTCGACCTCGCTGTTGTCGTGCTGCGCGTTCGCGAGCATCGCCGTGACCTCGGTCGGGCTCCCGAGCAGCCACAGCAGCAGGTCGATGTGGTGGATCGCGTGGTTGAGGGTGCAGCCGCCGCCCTCCTTCTCCCAGGTGCCGCGCCACCACAGGTCGTAGTACGGCATGCCCCGCCACCACGCCGAGTCCACCCGCACATGCGAGACCGAGCCGAGGAGCCCGGAGTCGAGCACGTGCTTGAGGGCGGCGAGGTCGTCGCGGAAGCGGTTCTGCGCCACCACCGAGAGCAGCCTGCCCGAGCGCTCCTGCGCCGCGAGCATCGCGTCGCACTCCTCCAGCGACGGCGCCATCGGCTTCTCGACGAGGACGTTCACCCCCGCGTCGAGGGCCGCGACCGCCAGCGCCGCATGGGTGGACGGCGGGGTCGCGATGCTCACGAGGTCAAGTTGCGCCTCCGCGAGCATCCGCACGGGGTCGTCGTATCCGACGGCGTTCGCCAGCCCGAACGAGGCGGCCTTCTCCGCGGCCTTGCCCGGCACCGCGTCGGCGAGCGCGACGATCTCGCACTCCTCCGGGAACGCGAGGTACCCGTCGACGTGCGCTCCCGCGATCCCGCCGGTCCCGATGATTCCAACTCTCAGCATGGTTCCCCGCAACTTCTACTACGTATTACTAAGACGTAGTAGGTAGTATGAGCACGGCACATCCGCCCGGTCAAGAGTTCCGCGCGGGATTCTCACGATGGAGGATGCAGGCATGGGGAAACGGCCGACCAGTCACGACGTCGCGCGGCTCGCGGGGGTCTCGCAGTCGACCGTCTCGTTCGTGTTCACCGGGCGCGAGGGCATCTCGGCCGCGACCCGGGAGAAGGTCCTGCAGGCGGCCGCGGAACTCAACTACCGCCCCAACCTCGCCGCGCGCTCCATGCGCACGCAGCGGACCGGGCGGCTCGCCGTCGTCGTCCCCTTCTCGGGTCTGAACCTGGTGCCGCTGCTCGAGGGCGCGGTGGGCACCGCGCGCGAGGCCGGCTACACGGTCGAGGTGGTGAACCTGCCGCTCGAGTCCGAGGGGCACGCGCAGGAGGTCGACGACCTCCTCGCCTCGTACGAGTACGAAGGGGTCCTGTCGTTCTCGCCGATCCCGACGCCGCGGCTGCCGGCCGCGGACTCGGCGCCCGCGTTCCTCGCGCTCACCGAGTTCGACGAGGAAATGCACGCCACGGGCGCGTTCAGCGACGCGACCCCGCTCGTGGAGATGATGGAACGCCTTGTCGGCCTTGGGCACCGGCGGTTCCTCCACATCGCGGGCCCTTCCACGTACCCCGCGGCCGTCGCGCGCCGCGACGCCTACCTCTCCACGGTCGAGCGGCTCGGGTTGGAGTCCGTCGGTGTCGTGGGGGGCAACTGGAGCGGCATGACCGCGAAGGCGTGCGTGCACGCGCTGCCCGGCGACGTGCTGCCGCTCGCGGTCATCGCGGCGAACGACATCCTTGCGGCAGGGGCGATCCGAGGTTCGGTCGAGCGCGGGTGGAGCGTCCCGGGGGACGTGAGCGTGACCGGCTGGGACGACGCCCTCCTGAGCAACCACTTCATCCCGTCCATCACGACGGTGTTCCAGGACCGGCAGCGCCTGGGCGCCCACTCGATGCGCCGCCTCATCGCCGCGATCCGCGGCGACGAGGCCCCGGAGCAGGAGACCGATCTGCAGACGATCGTGTGGCGCGAATCGGTCTCGGCACCCCGCGCGCGCTGAGTATCGACTGGCTGCCGACTGGTTCGCCCTGGTACGGCGCTGAGTGGCGGACGACCGCGCTCAGCGCAGGACGGCCGCAAGGAGGTCGGATCCCAGGGCCGTCAGGTCGGTGGTGTTGAGGCTGTAGCGGACGTAGCGGCCGTGCCGCTGGGACGAGAGCAGTCCCGCGCGGCGCAGGACGGCCAGGTGGCGGGAGACTTCCGGAGGCGAGAGCTCCCAGGCGTGGGCCAGCTCGCCGGTGGTGTGCGCCCCGCGGGCCAGGGTGCGCAGCAGCCGCAGCCGCACCGGATGTGCAAGCGCCTCAAGCCGAAGCGTGACCGCCGCGAGCGATATCGGGGTCGGCGCGTCAGGTTCGGTGACCGGGTACTGCACGACCGGATTCCACCCGGGGGCGTAGACCGCGACCAGGTGCGGGCGTCCGAAGACGCTGGGGAGGAACGTGACTCCGGCGTCGCCGGCGGTGGTCGCGGAGTCCTGCAGCTTGTCCACGATGACGGCGTCGCCGTCCGGCGCCAGGCCGATGGCACCGGAGACCGATGCGAGCGCCGCGCCGAGGCCGCGGCGCTGCAGCAGATCGTGCTTCAGTCGCCGGTCGTCGGCGAGTCGCACGGCGACGTCCGCCCATGCCTCGTCGAAGAAGGCCTCGGCGCACTCCTCGAGGGTGCGGCGCACCCTCGCCCGCACGGTCGCGGGGTCGGCGAGCAGCCGTTCCGCGAAGGCCTCTTGGACGGCGCCGCGGGCTTGCGCGAGGCCCAGCGCCCGGTCGCGCGCCGCCGCGTCGGCGAGCGGTGACGGGGCGGCGAAGTGGATCCGGTTGCTGCCGCAGGTGGTGATGAGCGCGGCGGTCACGTAGGCCTCGTCGTCGATCCGGTCCACATCGTCCAGTTCCTCGGCGAGCGTCGGCCGCGGACGGGCGGGAATCAGGAAGTCGGCTCGTGAAGAGCGCCAGAGGAACTCCGCTTCCTTGAGCAGTTCGGCCAGCTCCGGCCGCAGCCCGGCCCAGACGCTCCCGGCCCACGCCACGTGCTGCGGGTGGTGCGCGGGCTCCGCGAGCACGTGCAGCATCGCGGTCAGTTCGGCGAGCGGGGAGACCGAGAACCGCACCCGCCCGGGCGGCAGCCCGCCGATGTCGATCCTCAACGCCATGCCCTCATTCTCGCCGGTCGGCGGGGCGGGCTCCGCACGGGTTGACGAACACCGTCAATCGACGCGGTCGCTTCGGCGGCCGCACGCATCGTTGTCGCCATGCCGACCACCGCCGAGATCCGGCCGCGCGCGCTCGTCCGCGCCTCCGGAGGCCCCCGCTACGCCATCGCCCTGACCGTTGACGCGCTCGGAACCGGGCTGCTGCGGCCGTTCCTGCTGCTGTACGGGGTGACGGTGCTGGAGTTGTCCGCGCCGGTCACCGGCGGCGCCATGACGGCGGGGATCATCGTGGCCCTGGCGTGCACGCCCTTCGTAGGCCGGTGGCTGGACCGGGGCGCCCGCAGCACGGTCGTGGCGGCGTCGATGCTGGTGCGCGTGTTGGGAGTGGCGCTGCTGCTCGCCGCTCCCGCGGGGAACGTCGCGATGTTCACGGCGGCGGCGCTCTTCCTCGGCGTCGGCAACCAGGCGTGGCCGGCCGCCCATGCGGCCCTGGTCGCCACGGTCGCCCATGGCCGCGAGCGCGACGCCGCACTCGCGGCCGGGCGCGCATTGCGCAACGGCGGCATGGGCGCGGGCGCGCTCCTCGCCCTCGCCTTCCTGACCGGCGGTGCCGCCGCCCTGCAGGGGCTGGCGGCCGTCACCGGGCTCGCCTACGTCGCGGCGGCCGCCTTGACGTGGTCGGTCCGCCTGCGAGCGGATCCGGCCGGCGCCCAAGTGGTCGAGCACGAAGGACCGCCGCCTCGGATGCGCACGCTGCTGGCCGCGAACGTCGTCTACACGTTCTGCCTCAACGTGCCCGAGATCGCGCTGCCCCTGGTCCTGGTGACCCAGTTGGACGCCTCCCCGGCGTGGTCGGCGGTCGTGTTCGTGGCGAACACGGTCATGGTGGTCGCCTTGCAGGTGCCGGTGACCGTCCTGATGTCCCGCTACCCGCGCCGGGCCGTGCTGGCGTTCGGCGGTGTGGTCCTCGGCGGCTCGTATCTCGGCTTCCTCGCGGCCACGCTGTGGGGGCACGGCTGGGCGGCTCCGGCGATCGCGGCCGTGTCCCTGATCTGCACCGTCGGCGAGATCCTGTACGCGGGCAGCGCGACCGCGCTCGTCACCGCCCTGGCTCCGGACCACGCGATGGGGCGCGCGCTCGCCCGCTTCCAGCTCTCCACGGGCTTCGGCCTCGCCGTCTCCCCGGCGGTCATCACCACGCTCGCGGCCCTCGGCCCGACCGCCCTCTGGGGCGGACTCACCGCTGCGACGCTGCTCTCCGCTTCCGCCGTGGCCACCGAGAAGGACTGAGGAACCCGCCGCATGCCCTTGCTCGCGACCGCCGCCGCATACGCGTGCGCTTCCCGTGCCGCCGCAGCGGGTGCGGGGTGCCGGTCAAGTCCGCGGCCTGGTCGGTGCCGCAGGCGTCGGTCCGCTGCTCGATCTCCTTGCCGTTGCGGCCCTGCGCGACCGCATCCGCGGTGCCCCGGGCGGCTCGCCTTCCGGGGCACCGGCGCCTGCTAAGCGAGGTGGTCGGTGAGGTCGGTGCCGATGAACAGGCGCGGGGCGCCGTCGAGGACTGCGGTGGCGCAGCCTGCGGCGGCCGGGAGGGTGCGGCGCTGGCCGATGCAGTCGACCTGCGTCAGGGTGGACCCGGCGGCCTTGACCTTGAGCGGGGTCTTGGTGGGCCAGTGGTCGACCCACGGTTCGGGGGCCGGGAAGTAGGCGCCGGCCGGGTCGTGGTCGGCGTTGAGGACGTAGCCGTCCGCGCGGTTCCACAGGACGGCGGCTTCGCCTGCGGGCGTGTCGAACAGCAGGCCCTTGTGGTTCGGGTCGGCGAACGAGAGCCAGCCGAGCGGGGCGGCCTGGTCGAAGGCGCGGGCCGCGGTGGCGTAGGCGAGCAGGGAGGGCTTGGCGCTGGTGTCGCGGTTCATGAGTCCGAAGTGGTATTCGACGTTCTCGGGCCGGGCCACCTGCGGGCGGCCGAGGACGCTGTCGTGGAACTGGTACCAGCAGACGTTGCGGATGCCTTCGGCTTTGGCGATGGCGAGGGTGAGGAAGACGTTCTCGGCGGCGGCCCGGTAGGTGTCGTTCCACCACGCGTTGGGGCGGGTGCAGGCGTAGGCCTCGGTCAGCCAGATCTCCTTCTCGCCGTGGACGGCCATGAGCGCCTGGAGTTTCCGGAGGCCGCCGAGGAAGTTCCAGTACTTGCCCGTGGCACCGGCGTCCCAGTCGCCGTCGGGGATGTAGTCGGGGGTGAAGTTGCCGCGGCCGGGGTGGTAGGCGAAGCCGTCGACGAGGTCCCAGCCGCCGCCCGCGATGAAGTTCTCGACCCACGGCTCGTCCATGCCCGCGAGCCCGTTGTTGAGGATCTTCAGGTTCGCGCCGGTGGCGGTCACGTAGTCGTGGACGGGGCGCAGGGCCTTGTCGATGTAGGCCTGGGCGGCGGCGCCGGTGTTGAAGGGCCGGTTGAGCTCGTTGCCGACCTCGAAGTACTCGGCGCCGGCGGCCACGGCGATGTCGGTGTTGGTCTGGGCCCATTGCGCGGCAACGGTGTCGGTGACGTCGAGCGCGGGCTGGAGTTCGATGTTGTGCGCCATCCCGCGGGCGTCGAACGCGGCGGGCGGCAGGCCCGGCCCGCCGTCGTAGGCGATGCGCACGCGCGAGACCCCGGCGAGCTGCCACAGGTCCAGCAGCGCGTCGGCGGAGGGCACTTGGAGCCACGGGTAGTTCGCCATGCCGAACATGCCGTCGGCCCCGGACTGGTAGGTGAAGGGCCCGAGGACGGCGAGGTTGGTGCGGACGAAGGCCTCGTCGTCGCCGGAGGTCGCGGTGACCTCGGCGAAAGCGATGCCGGCGGCCGGGGCGGGCACGGTGAAGGTGTGGTCCCAGACGGCGGCGGCGGGCACGGTGCTCGTGACCGCGGTGTTCGCGAGCTGGGCGCCGTTGAAGTCCTTGACCAGGAAGGCGAGGTCGACGGCCCTGGTACTCGGGGCGCCGTTGGCGACCTGTACGCGGACGCTCGCGGTCGCCCCCGCGGCGTCCCAGAGGTTGAACGGCCGGTCGGTCCAGATCTCGACGCCGATCTCGCGGCCCGTGCCGATCGAGGTCGTCGCGGTGGGGCGCTTGTCGCTGAAGTGGAAGTCGGCGCGGCTCACGATGCTCTCGTCGGTCTGCGGCACGCCGGGGGCGTGGATCCAGGTGGCGTTCGTCCACGACTGGCGCGAGTCGGCGAGGAGGAACAGGCCGTGGAGCGCGCCCCAGGTGGAGGTGTGCGCGATGCCCACGGTCTCCTCGAAGGGGATGCCGCCGCCGGTGTCGCGCGCCCATTCGGTGATGGGCGCGAACCCGTCCGGCTCGGTGGGGTTCTGGATGGCGCGGCTGAACTGGAAGCCGTCGGGGACGAGGGTCGCCGGGCCGGTGACGTGCCATTCCAGGCCGACATGGTTGGTCGAGACGGTGAAGAGCCCGTACACGGCGACCGCGGTCGAGGGCATCGTGTAGTCCATGCGGATCGCCGGCGTTCCGTCGGCGAGGCTGGTGAGCGTCGGGGTGCCGCCGGTCGAGATCAGTACGCCCGCGGCGCTGTCCTTGACCTGGAACTTCGAGCCGGCGGAGCGGGTGGTGCCCTGGCCGTCGCGGATGGCGACGCGGCCGCCGACGCTGGCGAGGACGCTCACGCCGCTCGCGCTCAGGACCACGTCGCCGTCGGCGGCCCAGGCTTCGACGGGACTGGCCTCGGCGGCGAGCATGACGCCCGCGGCGAAGGTGGCGCCGAGGAGGCCGCGGCGGGTCATCTCGTGTGTTCGGTCAGACGTCATCGTCTGTCTCCCATGCTGTTCGCGCGGCCCCGGAGCGGCCGCGAGCGGGCCGGGCCGGGGCCGGTGGTCGGACCGCGGGGTGATAATTCGCATTATCAGCGGTTGCAGCACATCGTGCCGGGCGGCGAAGTCTCGTGTCAAGGGTGCTTGCGGAATTTGCTGATACGTATTATCGTTCCGGGAACCCGCGTTGCTAATGCGCATTATCGAGTTCGATGGGAAACGACAGATGACACCGAAGCCCGGCAAGGTCACCCAGCGCGAGATCGCGCGCATCGCCGGAGTCAGCCAGACGACCGTGTCGATGGTGCTCAACGACCGGGACGGCTCGAACATCCGCATCCCCGACGCCACCCGCGAGCGCGTGCGCCGCGCCATCGAGCAGTCGACCTACGTCGCCGACCCCGCCGCGCGCCGCCTCGCCGGGCTCGACAACAAGATCCTCGGCGTCTTCACCTACGAGTCGGCCCTGACCCCCGAGAGCATGGACTTCTACGGGCCGCTGCTCAACGGCATCGAGCGCGCCGCCGAATCGCTCGGCTGCGACCTGCTCTTCTTCACCAGCTCCCCCGTCGAGGAGGGCCGCCGGCGGCTGTTCCACCGCCAGACCCGGCTGCGCCTGGCCGACGGCTGCGTCCTGCTCGGCCAGCAGATGGACGGCGACGACCTCGAACGGCTCGTCGCCGAGGACTTCCCGTTCGTCGCCGTCGGCCGCCGCGACGAGACCGACGCGCCCGTGCCGTACGTGGGGATCGACTACGGCGCCCTGACCGGGGCGCTCCTGGACCGCGCCGCTGAGCTCGGGCACGAGCGGATCCTCTACATGCACCGCGACCGCAACAGCCCCACCGCGCGGGACCGCCTCGCCGCCGTCGCGCGCGCCGACGGCCCCGACGTGGCGCTCGCCGTCGTCGGGGACGACTTCGCCGGGGTGCCGGGCCTCGTCGCCGAGACCGGTGCGACGGCCGTGTTCGCCGAGGACGCGTTCCTGGTGGAGGACATCGCCCTCGCCCTGGGCGACGAGGGCGCGGGCCTCTCGCTCGCGGCGCTCGCGGAGGTGCGCGGCCACCGCATCGGGGGGCGGGCGCTCTCGGGGTTCCACACCCCGCGCCAGCAGATCGCGGCCGAAGCGCTCGCGCTCCTCCAGGAGCTCATCTCCACCGCGCCGGACGAGCGCGGCGGCATCGAGATCCAGCGCCTGCTCCAAGGCGAGGTCGCGCTCGGCGACACCCTCACCGCGCGCGGCGGTGCCCGATGACGCCGATCAAAGCGGACATCGCGGTCGTCGGCGGCGGGCTCGGCGGCGTCGCCGCCGCCCTCGCGGCACTGCGGCGCGGGCGCCGGGTCGTCCTCAGCGAGGAGTACGCGTGGCTCGGCGGCCAGCTCACCTCCCAGGCCGTGCCGCCCGACGAGCACGTCTGGGTCGAGCAGTTCGGGGTCACCGCTTCCTACCGAGCGCTGCGCGAGGGCATCCGCCAGTACTACCGGGAGGCCTACCCGCTCACCGACGCGGCCCGCCGCGACCGGCACCTGAATCCCGGACGCGGGCGCGTCAGCCGCCTGTGCCACGAGCCGCGCGTCGCGCTCGCGGTCATCACCAAGATGCTCGCCCCGCACCTCTCGAGCGGCCGACTCACCGTCCTCCAGCCGCACGTGCCCGTCGCGGCCGCCACGGTCGACGGCACGGTCCGCTCGGTCACGCTGCGGCACAAGGAGACCGGCGAAGAGACCACTGTGGAGGCCGCGTTCGTGCTCGACGCGACCGAGACCGGGGACCTGCTGCCGCTCACCGGGACCGCATACGTGACCGGGGCCGAGAGCCGCGCCGAGACCGGCGAGCCCTCCGCGCCCGAGCACGGCGACCCCGCGAACGTGCAGTCGATCGCCTGGTGCTTCGTGTTCGACCACGTCGAAGGCGAGGACCACGCCATCGAACGGCCCGCGGACTACGACCGGTGGCGGGCGCTCGCGCCCGGCTTCTGGGGGGACGCGATGCTCTCGTTCACCGCGCCGAGCCCGCGCACCCTCGAACCCGAGACGCGCACCTTCAACGTCAACCCGCCGTACGCGACCGTGGGCCGCGACGAGGCCCACGGCGACGACCCCGGCGACCTCGACCTCTGGGTCTTCCGCCGGATCGCCGCCCGCGAGACGTTCCTGCCCGGCAGCCTCGAGAGCGACATCGTGCTCGCGAACTGGCCGCAGCTCGACTACCTCGGCGGGTCCGTCATCGACACCCCCGACCGCGAGGAGCACCTGCGCGCAGCCAAGGCCCAGTCGCGGGCGTTCGTCCACTGGCTCCAGACCGAGGCGCCCCGGCCCGACGGGGGCGCCGGGTGGCCCGGGCTGCGCCTGCGCGGCGACGTCGTGGGCACCGACGACGGCTTCGCGCAGGCGCCGTACATCCGCGAGTCCCGGCGCATCCGCGCGATGCGCACGGTCGTCGAGCAGGACGTGGCGGTCGCCCTGCGCGGCCACGGCCGCCCCGCCACGTTCCCGGACTCGGTGGGCGTGGGCATGTACCGCATCGACCTGCACCCCTCGACCGGCGGCGACAACTACATCGACGTCGAGTGCGCGCCGTTCGAGATCCCGCTCGGCGCGCTCGTCCCGGTCGCCACCAAGAACCTGCTGCCGGCCGCTAAGAACATCGGCACCACGCACATCACGAACGGGGCGTACCGGCTGCACCCCGTCGAATGGAACATCGGCGAATCCGCCGGCGAGCTCGCGGCGTTCTGCCTCGACCGCTCGCTGACCCCCGCGGAGGTCTGCTCGAAACCCGAGCTGGTCAGCCGGTTCCAGGCCGTCCTCGTCGAGGCCGGCGTCGAAATCCACTGGCCCGAGATCATCGGATACTAAAAGGAACCCATCATGCCCACGACAGCAAAGAAGCTGGTCAGCGCCCTCGCGCTGGGAACCCTCGCCGCAGCGGCCGGCTGCGCCGGCACCACTGCCTCCGACGAGAACGTCGCACTGCGGATGACGGTGTGGACCTCCAACGAGGACCACCTGGCGCTGTTCGACTCCATCGCGGACGCCTACATCGCCGACCACCCCGAGATCGAGTCGATCACCTTCGAGAGCCTGCCGTTCGAGGAGTACAACACCACCCTGACCACCCAGATCGCCGGCGGCAACGCCCCCGACCTGGCGTGGATGGGCGACCTCTCGGCCGACCTCATCGACTCCGGCGCGCTCGTGCCGCTCACCGAGACCCTCGAAGGCGCCGAAGGCTGGGACTACGGGGACCTCGTCCCCAGCGTCACCGGCGAGTTCAGCCGGGACGGCGAGCTCTACGCCTACCCGTTCTCCAACTCCCCCTTCGCCCTCTACGTCAACACCGACCTCCTCGCCGAGGCCGGGCAGACCCTCGACCCCGCCGCGCTGACCTGGGACCAGGTCTCCGCGCTCGGCTCGGCCGTGCACGCCGCGACCGGCAAGGGCGGCTTCGTGGTCAACGACTTCAACTACTCCTCGTGGAACACGCTCGCGACCGTCTGGACCGCCTTCGGCGCCTCCGCCTGGAACGAGGACGGCACCGAGTGCGGGTTCGCGAGCCCCGAGATGACCGACGCGTTCACCTTCCTGCACAACGCGGTCTACACCGACGAGTCGATGCCCGGACCGGGCGTGACCGCCGACTTCTTCGCCGGGGACGCGGCCTTCGCCGTCGCGCAGGTCTCCCGCGCCGGCAACCTCGACGGCTCCTTCGCGTACGACATCCAGCCGCTCCCCCAGGGCCCCGCGGGCGACTACTCGGTGATCGGCCAGGCCGGCATGGGCGTGCTCCAGTCCAGCGCCCACGTCGAAGCGGCCACCGGCTTCCTCGCGTACCTCACCGACCCGGAGAACGCCGCGAAGCTCGCGCAGTACTTCCCGCCGCCGCGCCAGTCGCTCCTGACCGGTGAAGGCCTGGCCGCCAACAACACCAAGTTCACGGCCGAGCAGCTCCAGACCGTCGTGGTCGACCAGGTCCCCGGCGCGGTGACGCTCCCGAACCACACCAACCCCGCCGAGGTCGCCCAGAAGGCGAAGACCGCGCTGGACGCGATGTGGACCCCGGACGCGGACGTGCCCGCCGTGCTCGCCTCGGTCTGCGACGCCATCGACCCGCTGCTGGCGGCATAGCGGTGGCGGACACCCGGATCAAGCCGCGGGAGGCCGCCCCGGCCTCCCGCGGCCCCGCCGCCCGGCGGCGGCGCGTGTGGACGATGTCCCGCGCCGACGCCGCCGCGGGCTACCTGTTCATCGCTCCGCAGCTCCTCGGCGTGCTCGTCTTCGTGATCGTCCCTGTCGGCCTCGCGATCTGGTACAGCCTCAACGAATGGAACGTCTTCACCGGCGCGACGACCTTCGTGGGAGCCGCGAACTACCAAGCGGCCCTTGACGACCCACAGCTGCCGAAGGTGCTCGGCGCGACCGCGGTGTTCTCCGGCGGCGTCGTCGTCCTCAACCTGGCGCTCGGCCTGGCCCTCGCGGTGATGCTCAACCGGCGCTTCCGCGGCTCGGTGCTGTTCCGGACGCTGTTCTTCTCCCCCGTCGTGGTCTCCGTGGTCGCCTGGACCCTGGTGTGGGGCTTCCTCCTCCAGGACAACGGCGGCATCAACGGCGTCCTCGCCGCGCTCGGCGCGGACGGCCCGAACTGGCTCCAGTCCGGGCCCACGGCGATGATCGCCGTGACCTTCACGCAGGTGGTGCGCAGCGTCGGCATCAACATGGTGCTGTTCCTCGCCGCGCTGCAAGGGGTCCCGGGCGAGCTGTACGAGGCCGCGCGCCTCGACGGGGCGGGGAGCCGGCGGATCTTCTTCCGCATCACCCTGCCGCTCATCTCGCCGACGCTGCTGCTGACGGCGATCATCACGATCGTCGGCGCGCTCCAGTCGTTCGCGCAGATCGCGGTCCTCACCGAGGGCGGGCCGGGCCTGTCGACCACGGTCCTCGTCTACTACGTGTTCCAGCAGGCGTTCAGCTTCAACGACATCGGATACGGCTCGACGCTCGCACTGATGCTCCTCACCTTCGTGATGGTGCTGACGGTGATCCAGTGGCAGCTCCGCAGGAAGTGGGTGTTCTATGAGGACTGACGCAGCCGCGCGGCCCCCGCGCTTCGGGCCCCGCGCCCGCCGCGCCGCGCTCTACATCGCGCTCATCGTCATGGCCGTGCCGTTCGTAGTGCCGACGCTGTGGATGATCACCTCGTCGTTCAAGCCGCTGAACGAGATCTTCGCGTCGCCGCCGTCGTTCTTCAGCGCGAACCCCACGGGCGCCGCTTATGCGGAGGCGTTCTCGTTCCAGCCCTTCGCGAGGCAGTACTTCAACAGCGTCTACATCGCCCTGGTCGTCACCGCGACGACGATGCTCGTCTCGAGCCTGGCCGGCTACGCGTTCGCCCGCATCCGCTTCCCCGGCCGGAACCTGCTGTTCGTGGTGGTCCTCGTCGGGCTGCTCGTGCCCGGCGAAGTGACGATCGTGCCGCTGTTCCAGATGTTCAAGCAAGCGGGCCTGGTGAACACGCACTGGCCGCTGATCCTCGTGACGGCGTTCGCCGCGCCGTGCGTGCTCGCCACGTTCATCATGCGGCAGTTCTTCATCGCCCTCCCGATCGAACTCGAGGAGGCCGCCCGCATCGACGGCCTGGGCCGCTTCGGGATCTGGCGGCGCATCTGCCTGCCGCTCGCCAGACCCGCCCTGTCCGCGGTCGCGATCCTGACCTTCCTGTCCTCATGGAACCTCTACCTCGAGCCGACGGTCTACCTGACCTCGCCCGAGCTGTTCACCCTCCCGCAGGCCCTCACCCGGTTCACGGACGCCTACGGCGGCGAAATGTGGAACACCCAGCTCGCGGCGGCCACCATGACCGCCGTCCCCGTCCTGGTGGTCTTCATCTTCGCCCAGCGCCAGTTCGTCGAGAGCCTCGCGCACTCGGGTCTGAAGGGCTGACGCCGGATCCGGGCGGTCGATCACCCGGCCGCCCGGATCCGCAGGTCGACGAAGTCCGGGTTGTACCCGGCGATCCAGCAGTTTCCTTTGCGCCCCTTCACATGCGGCGCGACTAGACCTTGCCGTCCGCCGCCTCGGACGGGGTGGGGTCGAGGGAGGCGTTGTCGTACCCGTCGAAGTCCTTGTAGGCGACGACGTTCCGGGACCGCAGGATCCGCAGCGCCCGCCACCGGACCTTCCGCAGGATCTCGACGTCCCGCGGCGACAGCGATTCGACGCTCACCACCGGGGGCTTCTCGGTGGACCGGAGCCGGGCGTGCGCGACCATGACGCCGACCGCGAACGCCGCCAGCAGGATGAACGGCACCGCCAGTGCCGATTTCGAGGCGTACTCCCAATGCCTGACGAGCACCGCCCCGAGCGAGACCGCCGCGATCGCGAGGATCATCACCGCGATGCCGTTCAGGGTCCGGTCCCACTGCCGGTACGGCGTCAGCAGCCACGGCACGAAGAACCCGAGGAGCGCGCAGCCCGAGAGCCCGGCGCCCGCCCGCACCACCGTCGGCAGCGCCTCGTCCTCGATGCCGCCGGCGAGCATGAGGAACCCCAGCCCCACCGCGACCATCAGGCAGATGATCGTGCAGCTGAACCCGGCCACCGCCAGGGTCCGGCCCAGCGCCGTGCGCCGGTACCAGCGGTTCGCGAGCGTCAGTTCGACCTGCGCGTAGTCGAGCACGACCCGGTTGAGCGCCCCGATGTCGAACGGGGTGAAGACGTCGTGGGTCGTCGCCCATTCGTTGGGCTGGACGGCGGCGGCCTTCGGCATGGGACTCCCTCGATCGCGATGGCAGGGGGCATGGAGACCTTAGCCGTTCGCGGCGAGAACGCCGACGCCCTGCCTACCTGCCGCCGTCGAGCTTCGCGAGGACCTGCGTGATCGACTCGCTCATGGCCTGGAGCCGCCGCACGCCGGTGTCCTGCACGGCGGCGAGCGACTCGCCGATCGAGGCCAGGTCCGGGACTCGCTCGTCGGGGGCCATGGCGGCGCGCTTGTCGAGCGCCTCGTTCAGCGCCAGGAGCACGTGCTCGGCGATGAAGTCGGTGCCCTCCTTGAACGCCTTGGGGTCCGCCTCGATCCGGTCGACGCGGCCGTCAACGCCGAGCGTCACGCGGACGCGGCCCTTCGCGGACTCCCCGGTGACCGGTTCGACCTGCACCTGCTCGGGCGCGGCGGTCGTGTTCGCCAGTGCCGCACGCGCTTCGGCGAGCTGCTGGGCGAAATCGCTCTCTGCGGCCATCGGTCCATCCTCTCTGGAACACGAAACGGCGCAATCGTAGCGCGGGGGGCGGAACCGATGCCGCCCCGCTTCGAGCCGGGCCGCGAGGCGCGTTGGCGCGCACATAGATTCAGGCTCGACCGTATCCGAACGGGTCCCGGAGCACCGCTCGTGGGGCCGGCTCGGCGGAAGGTGAGAGGATTCGGCGGTGTTCGCGGATGCTGCGGTGTTCCTGGTCCTGGGTACGGTCGAGACCCACGCGGCCGGGCGCGCCGACCGGTCGTGGACGGCGAAGCCGCAGGCGCTGCTGGCGCTCCTGCTGCTGAAGCCGAACACGGTGGTGAACCGGGACTGGCTCGTCGACCAGATGTGGGGGGACGCCCCGCCCGCGACGGCCGTCTCCACCCTCCGCACCTACGCCTACCGGCTCCGGCAGCGGCTCCGAGCCGACGAACGGATCACGCTGC
Organism: Glycomyces lechevalierae; assembly: GCF_027622945.1. Classification (GTDB taxonomy): domain Bacteria; phylum Actinomycetota; class Actinomycetes; order Mycobacteriales; family Micromonosporaceae; genus Glycomyces; species Glycomyces rutgersensis. Next base: position 115,527 of record NZ_JAPZVQ010000007.1, read on the forward strand.
GCAGCAAAGGCGGCGGGTACCTGCTCGAGATCCCTCCCGACGCGGTCGACGCGGCCCGGTTCGAAGCCCTCGTCGCAGTCGGGCGCGCCGCCGTCGCCGCGGGCGACCACGCGGGCGGCGCGGCCGCGCTGCGCGAGGGCCTGCGGATGTGGCGCGGCCCGGCGTTCGAGGGCGTCGACGTCCCTGCCGTCCGCGCCCGCGCCCAGGCGCTCGACGACCTGCGACTCGAGGCGTTCGAGCAGTGCGTGCGCGCCGAACTCGAAGCGGGCCAAGGCATCGGCGAAGTGTCCGAACTGGAGGCCGAGATCGCCGGGCAGCCGCTGCGCGAGAGCCTCTGGCACACGCTCATGCTCGCCCTCTACCGCGCAGGGCGCCAAGGAGAAGCGCTCGAGGCCTACCGGCGCCTCCACCGCGTCCTCGACGATGAGCTGGGCATCCGGCCCTCCGCGCAGGTCGAGGAGTTGCACCGGCAGATCCTCGCGGGCCGGTCCTCCGAGCCCGGCGCGGCCGAGGTCCGCGAGCGGTGGACGGTCCCGCGGCAACTGCCCGCCGCCACGACGCACTTCACCGGCAGGACAAGCGAACTCGCCGAACTCGACACCCTGCTCGCCGACGGCGGGCCCGCAGTCGCGGCCCTCTCCGGGACCGGCGGCATCGGCAAGTCCACGCTCGCCTTCGCCTGGGCGCACCGGGCCGCCGACCACTTCCCGGACGGCCAGCTCTACTGCGACCTGCGCGGCTTCGACCCCGCCGCGGCGCCGGTCGACCCGGGCGAGGCCATCCGCGGCCTCCTCGAATCCCTCGGCACCGCATCCGAATCGATCCCCATCGGCCTCGACGCCCAAGCCGCCCTCTACCGCAGCCGCCTCGCGGGCAAGCGCGTCCTCCTCGTCCTCGACAACGCCCGCGACGCCGCCCAGGTCCGCCCCCTCCTCCCCGGCTCCGCGACCTGCCGGGTCCTCGTCACCAGCCGCGACCGCCTGTCGGGGCTCGTCGTCGACGGCGCCCGGGCCCTCCCGCTCGCCGAACTCAGCGCCGACGACGCCCGCGCGTTCCTGAGGGACCGCCTCCGCGCCGACCGCACCGAGGCCGAACCCGAAGCCGTGCAACACATCATCGACGCCTGCGCGGGCCTTCCCCTCGCGCTGGCCGTCACCGCCGCCCGCGCCGCGCTCAACCCCCGCTTCCCCCTCGCCGAACTCGCCGCCGCCCTCCGCGAGGACGCCCACCGGCTCGACGCCCTCGCCGACCCCGACCCCGCCGTGGACCTCCGCACCGTCCTCCACGGCTCCTACCGGGCCCTCGACGGACCGACCGCCCGCCTGTTCCGCCTTCTCAGCGCCCACCCCGGACCCGCGTTCACGCCCGTCTCGGCCGCGGCCGCCGCCGCGATCCCGCTCCCCCAGGCCGAACGCCTCCTCACGGCGCTGACCCGGCTCAACCTCCTCGCCGAGGCCGCACCGCGCCAGTACGCCTTCCACGACCTCGTCCGCGTCTACGCCGCCGAACTCGCCGCGGACGAGCGCCCCGACGCCGCCCGCCGCGTCCTGGACCACTACCTCCAGACCGCTTACGCCGCAGCCCGACTCGTCAATCCCCTCCGCGACCCGATCGCGGTCGAGCCCCCCGTGCCCGGCATTCCCGTCGCGGACCTCCCCGACGCCGACGCCGCGATGGCCTGGTTCACCGCCGAGCACCCGGCCCTGCTCGCAGCCGTCGAGCTCGCGGCCGCGCAGCGCCTCGACGTCCAATGCTGGCAGCTCGCCTGGTGCCTCCACGACTACCTGCACCGCCGGGGCCGCCGCCACGACCAGGCCGCGGTCTGGCGGACCGCCCTCGACGCGACCCGGCGGCTCGGCGACCGCGCCGCGCAGACCCGCGCGCTGCGCCAGCTCGCCCAAGCGCACGTCCACCTCAAGGAGTTCGATACGGCGCGAACGCATCTCGATGAGGCGCTGGCCCTCGCTGACGACCTCGGCAACGACCGGGCCCACACGCACCAGGTCTACGGCGCCCTCGCGAGCGTCCAAGGCCGGCACGCCGAGTCGATCGAGCACAACCGGCGCGCCATCGACCACTACCGCGCGACCGGCCACCGGGCGGGCGAGGCCGGCGCGCTCAATTCGATCGCCTGGGTCCAGTCACAGGCCGGAGACCACCAGGCGGCCTTGGGCAGCGGCGCTGCCGCACTGTCCATCATGGATGAGATCGGCCACCGCGCGGGGCAGGCCGCCACCCTCGACAGCCTCGGCCTCGCGCACCACCGCCTCGGCGAGCACGGCCGCGCGGTCGAACGCTACGAACAGGCCGTCGCGCTCTACCGCGAACTCGACGCCCGCGCGGGTGAGGCCGCGACGCTGACCCGACTCGGCGACGTCCAGCGCGCCCGGGGCGAGACCGCCGCCGCCCGCGACGCCTTCAAGCGGGCCGCGGACCTCCTCGACGAACTCGGCCACGACGCGTCCAGGGTCCGCGCCCTCCTCAGGGACGCCGGCTGACCCGGATCCACCTTCGCACCGTCTCTTCTCCCCGCGTGTGGGGAACCATGCGCGGAGTCCGCCCCGCCGACGTCCACTGCTCCTGAACGGACGCACACCCCGGGCCGCCGTCTGCATCGACGGCGGCCCGGGTCCGATCTACTTGCGCCGCAAGACGACTAGTACTTCGTCCCGCAGTGGTGGGCTTCGCTGTTCGTGTTCGTCAGACAGGCGCGCACGTACAGGTTCTTGATGTTGCTCCTGGTCCACTCGCCGTCGGCGGTGTCCCAGGCGCTCCAGGCGCGCTGGCTCGCGGGCGGGACGTCGTAGTGGGTGTCCCCGTCGGTGCCGGTCCACTCCATGCGGATCGTGGCGCCGGCGTCGTTGGCCTTGTTGTCCGTGACCGTCCAGGAGACGAACGTGTCGTAGTACCCGTTCCCCCTGGACTTCCAGCACAGGACGGCGCTGACGAACGCGCCTCCGCCGTTGTTCGCGTTGTCGATGTGCACCTCGCGGCCGCTCGGGTAGCCCGCCGCGTTGCACAGGCTCGGAGCGGCGGAGGCGGGCGAGGCGACGGCGGTGGCGCCGATGACCGCCAGCAGGGTGACGAGGGCGCCGATGAGGGCGCGGCGGAACTTCATGTCGAGATCTCCTTTGTGCAGACGATGCAGGTCGCGGGCTTTAGCCCTTGGCGCCGCAGTGGTGCGCTTCGCTGTCGGCATTGGTGAGGCAGGCGCGGACGTAGAGGTTCTTGATGCCGCCCTTGCCCCAGTCGCCCTCGACGGCGTCGAGGTAGTGCCAGGCGCGCTGGCTCGAGGGCGGGACGTCGTAGTGGGTCCTGCCGTCGGTGCCGGTCCACTCCATGCGGATCGTCGCCCCCGAGCCGTCGGCCTCGGTGTCGGAGACCGTCCAGAACACCGCGGTGCTGTAGTAGCCGTCGCCGGTGGGCTTCCAGCAGACGTCGGCGTACACGTATGCCCCGCTGCCGTTGAGGTCGTTGTGCACGATCGTGTTGCGCCCGTTGGTGTAGCCGGCGGCACCGCAGATCGAGGGCGCGGCGGCCGAGGCCGGTGCGGCGAAGGCGACCACGCCGATGGTCGCCGTCAGGGCGACGAGCGCCCCGACGAGCGCGCGGCGGAACTGCATCATTCGTTCTCCTTGTGGGCGTTGCGTTGAACGAGATGATCATTCACGCCCGATGTGGAGCGAACGTGGTGCCGAGATGGAACCGCCTCCAGGAGGCCCGACCGCCCGTCGCCCCGAAGGGCCCCACGGTGCTCCGGGGTGCCGGCAGTGCACCTGCTCCATCTTCGCTCCATCTTTCCGCCACCCCCGGCTGCGACAATGCTCTGCGGCGCATCGTCGTGCACACCTCGCATGCCTTCGGCCGCAAGGTGGCTCGGCGCACCGTCACCGACCGCAAACGACTTGGAGGACCCACCATGAACTCGAACGCCACCGCGCTCATCGACGCCGCGTTCGTCGCCCGCCTGCTCGACTCCGGAGAGGAGCGGGCCCCGTTCGCGGCCAGCGCGGCGAACCACGCGACGGTCCTGCCCGACGGCACGTTCAACGAAGTGACGGCGTACGCGTTCGACGCGCACGACGCCACTGCCGAGACCGCCGCCGACTGCTGAGCCGGACGCCCCGTGTCGCAGTTGACGACCTATCCCGGGACCCGTCGGACCCGTGATCCGGAGGAGACTCTGGAACGCGTCGCGGTGCGGCTCGGGGACTACGGCATCACCCGCCTCGCCGACGTCACCGGCCTGGATGTCATCGGCATCCCGGTCGTGATGTCGGTGCGGCCCCTCGCCACCACGCTGTCGGTCTCGCAGGGGAAGGGCGCCACGCTCACCCTGGCGAAGGTCTCGGCCGCGATGGAGGCGATCGAGTTGTGGCACGCCGAGGAGGCCGTCCCCGCCGCCGTGCTCGAGGGCGTCGGCGCGGCCGAACTCGACCTGCCGTACCGGGTCGCCGACCTCGAGCAGGTCCCCGGGAGCCTGCTCACCGACCGCACCCGCCTCGATTGGCTCGAGGCCGAGGTCCTCACCGGCGGCCGCACCCTGGTCCCCCGTGCGGCGGTGCAGCTCGGCACGACCGCCGCCGACTGGCGCGGGCACCACCTCATGGCCTCGTCGAACGGTCTCGCCTCGGGGAACACGTTGGCCGAAGCCACGGTCCACGCCCTCTACGAGCAGATCGAGCGCGACTGCACGAGCGCCATCGCCGAGGTCCCGGTCCGCGAGCGGACCGTCATCGATCCGGCCTCGGTCACCGACCCGCACTGCGCCGACCTCATCGCGCGCATCCGCGCCGCGGGCGCCTGGCTCGAGATCACCGATGCGAGCGCCGACCGGTGGCGGCCGGTCTCGTGCTTCACGGCCGAGCTGTGGATGCCCGACATGGGGGCGCTGATCGGGGGCGCCGGGGCCCACATCGACCCCGCCATCGCGCTCTCCCGGGCACTGACCGAGGCCGTCCAGTCGCGACTCACCTTCATCACCGGCACGCGCGACGACATCGACCCGCGCGTGTACCGCGACCGCACCGCGCATCCGCCGCGCCCGGCCGAGCGGACCGCGCCGTGGACGTCTCAGGGCCACGTCCCAAGCAGCACAGACGAAGAGGAGCTCCAGCGGCTCACGGCTCTGGTCACCGCCGCCACCGGCACCCCGCCGATGCGCGTCGACCTCACCGCCCCGAGCGCGGCCGGAGACTTCGCGGTCGTCAAGACCCTCGCCCCGGGCCTGGCGTTCCTCGCCCGACACGCACTTCCCCGCCCGGAGTAGCCGATGACCCAGCACGTCTTCTGCGGACCGACGCTCAGCGGCGACGAGGTCCGCGCCGTCGTCCCTGACGCGATCGTCCACCCGCCGATCCGCCACGGCGACGCCTTGCGCCTCGACACCGGACCGGGCGATATCGTCCTCATCGTCGACGGCGTGTTCCACCAGTCGGCCGCCGTGCGCCACAAGGAGATCCTTGCTTTGATCGCCGCCCGGACCGCGGTCGCCGGCTGCTCCAGCATGGGGGCGCTCCGCGCCGCGGAGCTCGACGCGTTCGGCATGATCGGCATCGGCGAGGTCTACCGGCGGTACCGCTCGGGCGAGACCGACGCCGACGCCGACGTGGCGGTCACCCATACGCAAGGGGGACGGATCGAGCAGCTCTCACTGGCGATGGTCGACCTCGAAGCGCACCTTGACGACGCGTGCCGCGACGGTGCCGTCGACCGGGGCGAGCACGCCGCCCTCGCCGCGGCCCTCCGCGGCGTCCACTACACCGAACGCAGCCCGCAGCGCTTCGCCGCACTCCGGGCCCCGGGCATCGACGCATTCCGCGCCTGGCTCGACGCCCGCCCCGACCTGCGCGGCGCCAAGCACCGCGACGCCCTGACCGCGCTGCGCCTCCTCGCCGAGGACGGCATCACCACGGCCGCACCGGGTCCCTGGACGAAGCGGGCATGGCGGACCGAGTACCTGCGGGACTGGACCGCGCGCCATCGAGGCATCATCTACAAGGGACGTCACATCACCCGCACGGCCCACGCCCAGTACCGGCAGATCTTCGACCCTGAGCACCCGCGGCGCCGGCGCCGTCTCGTCCTCTCCTGGATCGGCGGCGCCACCGGACCCGACGACCGGTCCCCGCAGGAGGTTCTCGACGCAGCCCTCGACGCCGCCGCCGCATCGGGACTGCGCCTCGCGGACCTGACGCCCGAGCAGCGCCGCCACTGGCTCACCGCCGACGAGGACGACCTCGAACCGGCCGAGGCCCTGGCCCGGATCCTGGTGCGCAGCACCGCAGCAGGACCGGTCACCCCCGGATCGGACTGGCCGCAGGCGGCACCCGACAGCGCCATCACCGCAGCGATCGCCCACGCCTTCGCCGTCAACGACCGGGCCGCCGCGCACGGCGTCACCATCGACGGCCTCGAGACCGAATCGGTCCGGACGTTCCTGCGCGGCCTCTGGGGACTGGACGGCGCCGACCCCGAAACCCTCACCGCGGCGGCCCGCGACCGCGGGTTCCGCAACTTCGAGGGCGCCGCCGAGATCTGCCGCCAGTTCATCCTCGCCGAACTCGGCGACGCACTGTGGCATCACCTCGACCCTCGCATGTAGATGACGGGTCGTCCGCCGCGCGGCGGGCACGGCGCGGCCTTCAGCGCGGCGGGCCCCATGCGGACGACACGAAGGTCGCGGGGACGCCACGAGTCCCGACTGCGACCCGTCGGCCCGCGGAAGTCGTAGGGTGGCGCTGTGGCGAACGAAACGATGCGGCAGAACTGGGCCGAGGGCGCGCAGGCGTGGGTGGAGAACCAGGCGACGTTCGACGCCGTGTTCGCGCCGGTGACCGCGGCGATCCTGGAGGCGGCGGCGATCGCGGCCGGGCAGCGGGTGCTCGACGTCGGCTGCGGGACCGGGACGCTGCTGGCGGCGGGGGCGGCGGCCGGGGCCGACGTCGTGGGCGTCGACATCGCCGAGGCGATGGCAGCCGCCGCACGCAGGCGCGTGCCCGAGGCCACGGTGATCGTGGCGGACGCGCAGACGACCGACCTGCGGACCGCGGTGCCGGGGGCGCCGTTCGACCGGGTCGTCTCGCGGTTCGGCGTCATGTTCTTCGAGGACCCGGAGGCCGCGTTCGCGAACCTGCGCCGCGCCGCCGCGCCGGGCGCGCGGCTGGCGTTCGCGTGCTGGCGCGACCTCGACGAGAACCCGATGTTCAGCCTCGGCTCCGCGGTCCTGGCCGACCGGCTCGACCCGCAGCCCGAGGCGCCCGCCCCCGGCGAGCCCGGGCCCGCCGCGTTCGCCGACCGCGACCGGGTCCGCTCGCTGCTGGAGGGCGCCGGGTGGGGACGGATCAGGGTCGAGCCGTTCGACTTCACCTGCGACTACGGGTTCAACGGCACCGACGGCGTCGAGGAGCGGATGGCGACGATCAGCGGCGGCGGGGTGGGCCGCCTGGCCCGGGAGCAGCTGCTGCCGCGCCTGGGCGAGGACGGCTGGGCGTCCCTGCTCGACGACGTCCGAGCGGAACTGCGGCGCCACCTGGTGGACGGCGTCCTGCGCTTCCCCGCCGCGATCTGGCTCGTCGAAGCGGTCAACTGACCCCGCACCGCAGTTCGCAGATCCCGGCGCCCGTCGAGCAACCGCCGCGACGCCTCGCGGCGTACATGGTTCGTCGGCTCAAGCCGGGTTGCCCGGCTTGTTCAACTGCGGCACAAGGAGCATCAATGTTCAAGAAGTGGGTCACGAGGTTCGCGCTCACCTGCGCCATCGGCGTCAGCCTCATCGCCGGAACCGGGAGCGCCGCCTTCGCGGCCGATACCTGGCTGATCCTGTCCGACATCGACGGCCACCAGGTCGGCGCCATGCAGCACGTCGACGACGGCGATTCCTTCCGCGTCTACGACTCCCTCAGGGACGGCCACAGCGTCGAGGGCTGCCTCCAGACGTACACCCCGAGGACCGGCTGGGTCACCCTCCGCTGCAAGAACAACGACTCCGGCGCGGGCACGTACGAGAGCTTCAGCTACGACGTGATCACCGGCCTCATCTACCGAATGCGACTGTGCAACGCGCTCGTGCCCTGCGCCACCCAGGGATTCAACGAGTAGCGGTACCTGCAGTCCCGCCAGACCATGCCGGGAGGACAGCGCGCCGCCCTCAACCGGCGCGCTGCCAGCGCTGCCACGCCCTCCGGCTTCGGGACTCAGTTCCATGTCGTGCGGCAGATCGGGCAGCGGAACCGAGGCGATCTGCCCGCCCCGATCGACGTCCCACAGGTCGAGGCGGTAGATAATCACCCGCTTCACTGTCCTATTGCGACAGACCGATCAGCGGCTCCGGCCGATCCGGGTGGAAGCTCAGACCGCCGACGAACCATCCGACCGGAAACCTCACTCGCGCAGGCATGCTCCGGCAAGGAAGGTCACGGGTTCCCCTCTGCGACGATGGGCGCCACATCGATGCGGGCAGGAATGCGGAGATTCTCCAAGGCCTCGTATGCGATCGGCGTGTTCGGAGGCTGGACGCGGAGGAGCGCTTCGCATACGCCGATCGCGATGGCGATGGCCTGTTCGCGGCCCGGGCAGGCGTGCGGGCCCGCGCCGAACGGGTGGGAGCCGTCGAGCCCGATCCGGGCGCGGTCGCCCGGTCGCAGACCGGTGCCCGCGATCCCGGTTGCGGCGATGCGGATCGTGGCCTTGACCGGAGGGTCGTCACGGAGCTGCGCGGCGACATCGGCACAGGCTGAACCGGAAGCGCCGTCGGCCAGAGCGTTGCCGATGAGAGCCGCCGTCGCCTCGCAGGCCTGGACCAGAAGCCCGATGCCGGCTGCAGTGGGCTCGTCGGGGACGCCACCGAAGGCCGCGACGAGCGCCGCGACGGCCGCGTCGGTCTCGGCGGTGGCCTCGCCGGCGAGATAGGCGGCGGCGATCGTGCGCACGGCGGCGACGTCCGGTTCGGGGAGTCCGGCGGATTCGGCGAGGACGCGGACCGGCACGTCGCGGGCGACACGGGTCATGACGTCAAGCGGCCCCTCGTCGAGGACGATGCACGTGAGGATCTCGGCGCGCAGCCGCAGCACGTCAAGATCCATGGCGTCCAACAAGTCCGCGACCTGGGCGCGGCGACGCGCGTGCGCCCCGCCGGTGGCGAAGCGGGCGACGCCGGCGCGCAGCCAGTCGAGACCGCCGGGCGGGCCGGGCGCGACCGGAGGCGGAACGAGGCCCGGGTGGCCGAGCAGTTCGGCGGCGCGCTCGGCACCGAATGAAACGGTCGTCATGCAGCGACCGTAGAGCCGGGACGGTTCGGCGACCGCCGAAATGTCGCAGGGGCACAATCGGCGGATGACCGATCGTGCGCAAGGAACTCGGCTGGCAGCGGTCGCGGCAGTGCTCGCAGACCCGACGCGGGCGACGTTCTGCGTCGCGCTCCTCGACGGACGCGCCTGGACCGCGAACGAACTGGCGACACTCGCGGGAGTGTCGGCGCCGACGGCGACCGGACATCTCCACCGGCTCGTGGACTCCGGCCTGTGCACCGAACGCAGGCAGGGCCGCCACCGGTACGTGCAGCTCGCCGACCCCGAGACCGCGGCGCTCATCGAATCACTCGCCGGTCACTCCCAGGCGCCCGCGGTGGCCCCGTCGGGACTGCGCGCGTCTACCGCGTCGGCCGCGCTGGCCCGCGGCCGGACTTGCTACGACCATCTCGCCGGGAGACTCGGCGTCGCGGTCACCGACGCGATGACCGACCGCGGGATCCTCGACCGGACGGCGGGTTTCGCGTTGAGCGACAAGGGACGCGACTGGATGACGACCGCGCTCGGCGTCGACACGGCGGCATGGTCGCGCGGCCGCCGCCCGGCGGTCAGGGAATGCCTCGACTGGACGGAGCGCCGCAGCCACCTCGCAGGCCTCGCCGGAGCGGCCGTCTGCGCCCGCTTCCTCGAATCGGACTGGGTCCGCCGGATCGGATCCACACGGGCGGTGCGCCTCACCGATACGGGCGCAGAAGCACTCGGCGAACTCCTGGCCCTCGACACGGCGACATTGCGTTAGCGGTAGCTACGTCGCGTCCGGAGGTCACCGTCACGAAGTCCCTGGGCCGAATCTGGGACTGGCAAAACCCCCGCCTCCCCTTCCAAACGGTCCGGTGAAGATCGGAACGGGCACCGTCAGCGCCGGCTGACCGGCCGCGCGAAGCGAACGCAACGCGCGGCCGGCACCCGTGCCCGCACCGTGCGGTATCCGCCGCATCACAGGTGATGCTGTATCGTTCGCACCGGTGTGCCGGGAAGTCTGGTCGGCGAGCAATGTCCGTACCCTGGAGCGGAGCCCGTTCGCATGCCGTCACCGTTGCACTCGCCGCCGAAAGAGCCCTGGAACTCGTCGATCTGGCGCGACCGCCCGACCTTCCTCTACTCCCGCAGGCCGCTCGCCCGCTACGTCGGCCGCCCCGCCGCCGAGTTCCTCAAGATCGAACCGGCCGCCGGGATCGTGCTCCTCGTCTGCGCCGTCGCCGCGATGCTCTGGGGCAACTCCCCCTGGGCCGCCTCGTACGAATCCGTGTGGGGCATGGAGATCACGCTGCACTTCGGCGACTTCGACCTCCACCACTCGGTGCGAGACTGGATCAACGACGGCCTCATGGCCGTCTTCTTCTTCGTCGTGGGCATGGAGATCAAGAGCGAGATCGTCTCCGGCCACCTGCGCAGTGCGCGCAACGCCGTCGCCCCGATCGCGGGCGCCGTCGGCGGCATGGCCGTCCCCGCGCTCATCTACACCGCGTTCAACGCCGGAGGCGACGGCGCGGGCGGCTGGGGCATCCCGATGGCCACCGACATCGCGTTCGCCGTCGGCGTCCTCGCCCTCTTCGGCTCCCGCATCCCTTCGCCCGCAAGGATCTTCCTGCTCACCCTCGCGATCGTCGACGACCTCGGCGCGATCGCCGTCATCGCGGTCTTCTACACCGACCGCCTGTCCATGACCTGGCTCGCCGCCGCCGGCGCCCTCATCGCGCTCGCGATCGTCCTGCGCCTCCTCAACGTCTGGTCCGGACCCGTCTACCTGGTCATCGGCGTGCTCCTGTGGGTCGCCATGCTCGAATCGGGCATCCACGCCACCATCGCGGGCGTCGTCATGGGCCTCATCATCTCCGCCAAGCCACTGCTCGACCCCGAAATCGCGCACGCCGAAGTCCAGGAGATGACCAAGGAAGGGCTCACCGCCGAGGAGACCGAGAAGGTGGTGCGGCTCAGCCGCGACGCCGTGCCGCCGACCGACCGGCTGCAAGAGCGCATCCACCCGTTCTCCTCGTTCGTGGTCCTACCGCTGTTCGCCCTCGCCAACGCCGGCGTCGCCCTCAGCGGCGACCTCGTCGCCACCGCCGCGACCTCCGCGGTCACCCTCGGGATCGTCCTGGGCCTGGTGGTCGGCAAGACGCTCGGCATCACCCTCACCACCTGGATCGTCGTGAAACTCGGCATCGGCAGCCTGCCCAACGGCACCGGATGGCCCCTGCTCACCGGCATCGCCGCCGTGGCCGGGATCGGCTTCACCGTCGCCCTGTTCATCACCGAGCTGGCCTTCCGCGGCAACGGCACCGAACTGCTCACCGCCGAAGCCAAGATCGGCGTCCTCGCCGGATCCCTCCTCGCCGCGCTCCTCGGCGTCGGCATCGTCGCCCTCACCGCCCCTAAAACGAGCAAGTCAGTCGATAATGGATGACTGCTCCCCATTTGAGACGCCCAGAGTGTTGTCGCCTGCGCAACCACCCGCTGATCCGTTCATCAACGGGCGCTTGGACATCGTGAGCCGGTGAGCCACCGCCACCGGGCTGCGTCGCCATGAGGCCGGGATCAGAGGGTGGGACCTCGCTCGCCTCCCGTGCGCCTCGCGCTCAGGCGGGATGAGCTGCCGGCGGTGCTACTGCTTCGCAGGTTCCTGCTGCGCTGCCGCTTCTCGGTGCGGGTGGCGGCGTTCGAGGGCGGCGCCCTCCACGTCGACGTCCGGCAGGATGCGGTCGAGCCACTTCGGGAGCCACCAGGCTCTGTCGCCGACGAGGTGCATGAGCGCCGGGATGATGAGCATCCGCACCAGGAACGCGTCCACGAGCACGCCGAACGCGAGCGCGAACCCGATGGGCCGGATCATCGCCGAGTGCGAGAACACGAACCCGCCGAAGACGGCGATCATGATGATCGCCGCGGCGGTGACGACCGAGCGGCCGGCGCGCAGGCCGTGGACGACCGCGAGGCGCGCGGGGACGCCGTGGGCGTACGCCTCGCGCATGCCGGAGCCGAGGAACAGCATGTAGTCCATGGCGAGTCCGAACAGGATGCCGACCAGGAGCGTCGGCAGGAAGTTCAGGATCGGGCCGGGGCTGTCGACGCCGAAGACGCCTCCGAGCCAGCCCCACTGGTAGATCGCGACGACCCCGCCGAGCGCGGCGAAGTAGCTGAGGATGAACCCGAGCGTGGCGATCACGGGCACGAACAGCGATCGGAACACGACGATCAGGATGATCAGCGAGAGGCCGACGACGACCATCAGGTACGTCGGGAGGGCGTCCGCGAGCTTGTCGGAGATGTCGATGTTGCCCGAGGCGCTGCCGGCGACTCCGAGGTCGTCCACACCGTCGATCGACAGGCCCCGCAGCGCATGCACGAGCGCCTCGGTGGACGCCGTGGTCGGGCCGGCTTCGGGCATGACCTGGAACGCCGCGACGGTTCGGTCCTTTGAGGATCCGATGGGGGCCACGGCGGCCACGTCGTCCTGGCCCGCCAGGGTCTGCGCGATCGTGACCTGCATCGTCTGCAGTTCGGCCTCGTCGGGGCTGCCGGGCAGGTCCGCCACCACGAGCAGCGGCCCGTTCTGGCCCTCGCCGAACTTGTCGGCGATGGTGGCGTAGGCCTGGTACTGGGTGGAGTCGTGCGCCTCTGAAGAGCCGTCGGGCAGGTTGAGTCGCAGGTCCATGGCCGGGATGGCGACCGCCACCAGAACGCCGACGCCGATGAGGACCCGGGCCACGGCCCGTCCGGTCCCCATCGTCTTCGCGGCGGACTGCTTCTCGTCGTGGACCGCCGCGTCGCGGGAAGCGCGCTCGGGCTTGCGGAGAATGCGCAGGCCGACCAGTGCCAGCAGCGCCGGGACGAGCGTGACGGCGATGAGCACCGCGGTCGCGATGCTGAACGCGCCGGCGGAACCCATCAGCCCGAGGAACGGGATCCCGGTGAGATTGAGCGCCACCAGCGCGATGACGACGGTGAAGCCGGCGAACACCACGGCGTTGCCGGAGGTGCCGGTCGCCAAGGCGATCGACTCGTCGAGCTGCTGGCCCTCTTTGAGCTGCCGGCGGTGGCGGTTGACGATGAAGAGCGAGTAGTCGATGCCGACGGCGAGTCCGAGCATCAGGCCGAGGACCGGTGTCACCGAGGTCATGTCGATCACGCCTGACAGCGACAGCACGGCCATGGCGCCCACGCCGACGCCGACGAGCGCGGTGACCAGCGGCAGGGCCGCGCCGATGAGGGTGCCGAGCAGGACGACCAGGACGATCGCGGCCACGACCAGGCCCACGATCTCGCCGGCGCCGAACAGGGCCGGGGTGGATTCGAGCATGTCGGAGGAGTAGTCGGCCTCGACGCCGTCCACAGGGGCGTCGTCGAACACGTCGGTCACGGCTTCCTTGGTCGCGGTGGCGACCGAGAGCTGCGGTTCGGTGAACGCGACGTTGACGACCGCGGCGCTGCCGTCCGCGGAGACGGTGGTGATGCCTTCGGCGAGTTCGAGCAGGGTCGCGCCCTGTTCGAGCGTCATCGCCTGGGCTTCGAGGTCGGCCTCCTGGGTTTCGAGGGCTTGGAGTCCGGCGTCGATTTCGGCCTGCTGGGCGTCGAGTTCGCCGGAGTTCCCGGCCTGCTCACGGGCGGCGTCCAATTGCGCCTGGGAGGCCTCCAGGTCCGCGCGGGCCTGGGCGATCTGGGCCCGGCCGGCTTCGATCTGCGTCCGCCCCTCCTCGATCGACTGCGCCTGGTCGGCGCGGTCGGCCTCGGTGGCGAACGGGTCGATGACCCGTTCGACGCCGTCCGCTTCGGCGGCGTCGGCGACGAGGGCGCTGATCGCGGCTTTCTGGTCGTCGGTGAACGGCTCGCCGTCGGTGGTGCTGAGCACGATGCGCCCGCTGCCGCCGGCCGCTTCGGGGAGCGCCTGCTGCAGCTGCTCGGTGACCCGCTCCGTCTCGGTACCGGGGATCGAGACCGTACTGGTCAGCGTCCCTCCGAAGACGACGAATGCGGCGGCTGCGGCCGCGAGCACCAATACCCAGGCGGCGATGACTGTTCGTGCGCGTCGGGCGCTCCAGCGCCCGAGGCGGTACAGGAATTCAGCCATGACGGCCTCCGGTTCTCATTGGTTGGCGACGCGGAACGGGCGCCGGGTGCGGGCCCGGCGGCGTTTCAGGAGCCGGGCTCGCGCAGCACGTCGATGAGCTTGGCGACGTAGTGGTCCCAGGCGCGGCGGGACTCGGGGGTGTCGTCGGCGCCGGTCTCGGTGCGCCAGCGTTCGACGAAGCCGAGCATGCCGCCCAGGAACGCCGCGACGACCAGATCCAGGCTGAGCGGGTCGAGATCGGGATGGCGCCCGGTCATCGCGGCGGAGATCCGCACAGTGAAGAGCGCCATGGCCCGCTGCATGAGCACGGCGTCCCGGTTGGAAGGCGGGCCGTCGACGCCGCCGAAGATCCGGACCAGGGAGGCGACGGCGGGCACCATGCGATCGGCGTCGGCGATGGCCGCGAGGTCGGCCAGGACGGTCTCGGGCTCACTCGAAGGGCTTGCGGTCTGGGCCTCGATGTCGCCCATGAGGTCGCCGAACATCTCTTCGGCGACCGCGATGACCACGTCTTCCAGGGAGTCGAAGTGGTTGAAGACGGTGCGGCGGGAGACGTCGGCAGCAGCGGCGAGCTCATCTACCGAGAAACTCGTGCCGCCGCTCCGGTGCATCAGGTTCGCGGCGGCGTCCAGGATCGACCTGCGACTGCGGGCCTTCAGCGCCGCGCGGCGGTCGATCGGTGCGGGAGTCGCGGACATGATGATTACACTAGATGCTACGTTGCACTAAGTGCAACGTGACTTCGCTCATGAGATGTCGGCACGGGGCCAGGACCTCACCCGGTCCGTTCCAACTTCCAGGCGGCGGTGGTCAACTTCTACGACTCGACCGACCCGAAGGACCCCGAGGCTGCCGGCGTCTTGGAGGTCGATCCTCGACAGGGGAGCGCTCGCGTGCGCGAGAAAGCGCGTGCGCGCGGATGATCGAGGTTTCGCGGGTCAAGCACGTACTCGTCTATAGCCGGAAACGGGCATGACGTCGATCGAGGCGATCTTCACGATGTCGCCCGGTTTCGTGGCGTGGATCACCTGGTTCCCGCCGATGTAGAGGGAGCTGTGCCCTGACCCGTAGAAGAAGACCAAGTCGCCTGGGGACAGTTCGCTGCGACTGATCGGCACGGTATCGCTCCACTGCCCCTGGGACGTGCGGCTGAGAGACACGCCTGACTGGGAGTAGGCGGCCATCACCAGGCCGGAGCAATCGTAGGCCTCCGGTCCGGATTTGCCGAAGCCGTAGGGCTTCCCCAACTGGTCGTAGGCGAAACGAACCACCGCGTTCGCAGACCCCGGGCGATCGGCGGACCCTGTCGAATCAGGAGCCGTCTCGCTCCGTGCGGCGGCCTCGGCCTGTGCTTGAGCCGCCGCTTGTTCAGCCTCTTCCAGCGCGCGCCTGCTTCTTCCGATCTCGACGCCCAGCCCCTCGATCCTCTCGGTCCCCCGGGAGATCTCCGGCGCAACCGATTCAAGGCGCTCCGACGCTTGTTCGGAGGCCTCGTAGCGGTCGGCTTGCTCGACCCTGAACGCCGCCAGCGCCTCGAACTTGCCCGAAAGGTCGCCGTTCGCCTCGTTGAGGGCCTGAGTGGCCCGCGCGAGCTGGGCCTCAACCGTGCCGAAGTCGCCCTCGGCACCTTCGATCAGGGCCTCCAGGTCCGAGCGCTCGGTCTCGAGCACGTCGATCTTCTCCACTTCGGAACTGCGACGCTGCCTGAGGTCATTCAGATACGAGCTGATCTCAACGGTGTCGGAGTTTTCGAGGTCGATCCCGTTGGCGTGCGCCGGTACCGCCGCGAGGCCGATTCCCGCGGACAGGTTGACCAGCGCCAGCGAGACGAACCCGAGGCTCCTCGCCGAGGGGGCGAGGCCGTGGATCCGGTGCGGGACATGACCGAGCCCGGTCCGGTTCGACACGTTCATCGGTCCAATCGCTGCTGCGGCAAGCGGCCGGCGTGTTCGGTCTCGACGGTTCTTCACGAAATCCCCTTTGCTGTCGGTCTGGCGATTGCCGCACCGCCGCAGGGGCGGAGCGACACTTCCGCCTTCACGATGGCGCGAGTTGCGCACAGCGGGAAGAGTTCTGGGAATGCCGCTACATTGGGCTTCGATGGACGTATTGTGGCCCAGGGCCAGTGCGCCAGATGGCGACTCGATCGCAGTCGGGCGGCCGCAACGCCGTCGAGACCGCCGGCATCGCCGAGGCGGATGTCCTTGCGGCCATGTAGAAGTCCTCCGCTGTGCCGGTACCGGGGGCGGGGAAGACACCGACCGAGTCATCGCGGCCGGGGAACTCCCCTAACGGAGAGGCGACGACGCGCGAAAGTTCGTATTCCCGGATCGGGTTCGTGCCAGAATCGGGCGATATGGAACCGGAATCTGATGCTCAGGCGCAGCGCGATCTCATGTACGGCCAATTCGACCTCGGATCGCTGTCCATCTTCTCGGGATCGTTCATCAATTTCGGGTACTGGGGCGACCTCGAACCCGATCGTGAGATCACCGCGGAGGAGCGCGTCGAGAGCCATGCCGAGCTGTACCGGCAGGTCGCGACGAGTCTCGAACCCGAGCCCGGCGACCGCCTCTTGGAGCTCGGCTGCGGTCTCGGCGTCGGTACCGCACTGGTCGCCTCCGAATACGACGTACTCGTGTCCGGCATGGACCGTTCCGCAACTCAGCTCGAACGGGCCCTGACGATCAACGCCGAGGCGATCGAGGCCTTGGGCGGCGCGCTCTCGTTCGTCCAGGGCTCGGTCACCGACCTCTCCTGGGGCGACGCCTCCGTTGACGGTGTCTACGCCGTCGAGGTGCTTCAGCACGTCGACGACCTCGCCGCCGTGGCACGCGAGGTCTACCGGGTCCTCAGGCCCGGCGGGCGCTTCGCGACCGCGACGTTCTTCGCGCCCGACGGCGCGGAGGCGGCTCCGGTCGCCGAGCTCCTCGAGACCGTCGCCTCCGGTGCCGACGTGATCCGGCCCGTGGGGGAGTTCGCCGCCGACCTGACCGCCGCCGGATTCGCTGACGTCGCCGTCGAGTCGATCGGCGAGCACGTGTGGCGCCAGCTCGACCGGTGGATCGCTCAGACCGAGTTCCGCGTCTCCTGGGCTCGGAACTGGCTGCGCTGCTATGAGAACGGCCTGATCGACTACTACCTCGTCACCGCCCGCCGGTAGGGCGCGCCGATGCCGCGGGGCACGTTTCCGCCCTGAGCTGCGCGCGCCGCCGACACACTGCGCGGAGGTCGACCAGAGGGCCACGTCGCCGCAGACCTCTACTGAGCCGTCGCACGTATCGGCCGGCAACTCGGCGGCTTCTCTGAAGACGTTGTGACGCTTACCCGTCCGTCACCAGAGTTGCGGGTGGGGATGGCTTTGGTGCAGTCGCCGTGCCACGCCCAGCTTCTCGGCGGGCGTGATTTTTCAACTTTTTATCGTAACAATCATGATGCAAATGCCACATAAGGAGTATTCCTCGCTTGTATCAAGTGATACATGTCGCTATGTTGCTGTAAACGTTCACAGTCGCCGCGTACCGGCGGCGGCATCCCTCACTGAGACAAGGACACGCACATGCGACGCAGAGGAGCTCTCGCGCTCGCCGCGGCAGCGGCGCTCGGACTGACCGCCTGCGGCGGCCCCACTGAGGAGGAGCAGTCCTCCGAACTGGAGTGGGACGCCGAATCCCAGCAGTACGTCATCGAGGACGACATCGCCTCCGGCGAAGTGCCGCTCAAGGTCTGGTTCGAGGAGGAGTACCTCGCCGAGGCCGCCATAGCGGCCTTCAAGGAGGAGTTCAAGGACGAGTACCCGGACATCGAGATCGAGTACGAGCTCGTCACCAAGAACGATGCGGTCGAGAAGATGTCCCTCGCCGGCGAGGCCGGGAACGGCGCCGATGTCTACATGAGCCTCTACGACCAGGTGGCCCGCGCCATCGACGACGGCACCGCCGCGCCCCTCGGCGAGTACACCGGCGTCCTCCGAGAGCGGATGAGCGACGCCGCCACCAGCGTCGTCTCCGTCGAGGACCAGATGTACGCCGTGCCGGTCACGACCGAGTCGCTCGCGCTCATCTACAACACGACCCTCCTCGAGGAGCTGACCGGTTCCGCCGAGCCGGCGCGCACGTGGGAGGAGATCAAGGCCCTCGCCGCGACCTACAACGACCCCGCCGCCAACCGCTGGACGCTGCGCATGTCCACCGCCGAGATCTACCGCGCCTACCCGATCCTCTCCTCCATGGGCTGGAAGGTCTACCCCGACGGCAATGTGGACGATCCCGGCTTCGACGACCCGGCGCTGACCGCCGCGCTCGACTACTACGGCGGTCTGCGCGACATCTACGACGTGCCCAGCGCCGACAGCACCTGGGAGACCATCGAGGAGGGCTTCGCCAAAGGCGAGACCCCGTACGTCATCACCGGCCCCTGGAGCTTCTCGCTCTTCGACACCGGCGCTGCCGAGAACGGCTTCGAGTACGGCGTGACCACGCTGCCGGGGGTCGAGGGCGGCGGGACCGCCGGCTCCTTCGCGGGGATGCACGTCGCCGTCGTCTCCGGCTACTCCGAGTACCCTGCGGCCGCCCGTGTCTTCGCGAACTTCCTCGCCTCCGACGCCGGCGCCGCCGCCGTCTACGCCGCCACGGGTCAGATCCCGGCCGTCAACGCCGACCTCCTCGCCGGCATCGAAGGGATCGAGGACGACCCCCACGTGGCCGGCATCGTGGCGCAGTCGGCCAATGCCGAACTGATTCCGCAAGTGCCCCAGTACTTCTGGGAGACCGGCAACACCATGGTCATCGACGTGTGGGACGACCTCTCGGACGCCGCCGCAGCTCAGGAGAAGGCCGTGACCACCTACAACGAACTGCACGGGCTCTAGGGACCGAGCGCCGTGACCACCATCGAGACCACCGAACACCCCGTCCCGGCCCCGCGCCGCGCCCCGCGCGGCCCGGGCCGGACAGGCCCCGGACTTCCCGCACTGGCGCCCGGCCTCGCCTCGGCGCTGGTGTGGGGTGCGGGCCAGCTGCTCAACCGCCAGGCCGGCAAGGCCGCGTTCTTCTTCACGTTCTTCGCCGGCATGGTCGTCGGGGAGATCGCCACCGGCAACTACTACGCGGGCATGGAGTTCACCGCGCGATTGAACGGCGGGTTCTTCATCCGGGGACTATGGGGGCTCATCACACTCGGCACGCAGCCGCGCGAGATGACCATGACCGGCCTCACCGAGGGCGACAACTCGATCGTCCTCATGGCCAACGGCCTCATCGCCCTCCTGACGCTGGCGCTGCTCGCCGTCATCTGGATCTGGAGCATCCGCGACGCGGCCCGCTACCGGGCCGAGCGCAACGCCGGCCGCCGCGCCGAGACCTCGAGCGCCTACTTCAAGCGCCTGTGGGAAAGCGCCTTCGCCTACATCGCACTCTCACCCGGCCTGGTCCTCCTGGTCTTCATGTCGGTGTTGCCCGTGCTCTTCGGCATCCTCGTGGCCTTCACGAACTACAACCGCGACAACCTGCCTCCCAAGAACCTCGTCAGCTGGGTCGGCACCGACAACTTCGCGACGCTCTTCGCCGTCCCCTCCTGGACCGAGACGTTCGCGGGCATCCTCGTCTGGACCGTGGTCTGGGCCGTGGTCGCCACGGTCACCACCTACGCCGCCGGAATGCTCCTGGCCGTGATGCTGGCGAGCAGGAGGGTCAGGTTCCCGCGCGTGTGGCGGTCGGTGTTCCTGCTGCCCTGGGCGGTCCCCGCGATCGTCTCAGCCCTGGTGTTCCGCTCCATGTTCAACGGCCAGTTCGGGCCCGTCAGCCAATGGCTGGTCGACATCGGGCTCACCGACGAGCGCGTCTACTGGTTCACCGACCCGACCAGCCCGAACCTCGCGCGGGCGGTCGCGCTCCTGGTCAACCTGTGGCTCGGCTTCCCGTTCTTCATGGCCCTCGTCGGCGGCGTCCTCGCGAACATCCCCGACAGCTACTACGAGGCCGCCCGCATCGACGGCGCCGGCCCGTTGCAGCAGTTCCGCTACATCACGCTGCCGATCGTCCAGCGGACGGTCACGCCGCTCATCATCCTGTCGTTCGTGCACAACTTCAACAACTTCGGGGTGATCTACTTCCTCACCGAAGGCGGTCCCGACAATGTGGACTACCGGTTCGCGGGGAGCACCGACCTGCTCGTCACCTGGCTGTTCAAGCTCACCCTCGACAACCGCCTCTACAACATCGGCGCGGTGATGAGCCTGGTCATCTTCGTCATCGTCGGCGCCATCTCGGTGCTGAACCTCAACCGCACCAAAGCGATCCGGGAGCTCTGACCCATGTCCGCCACTACAGGGAGCGCCCGGACCCGCCGCAGCGGGAGCGTCGAGGGCCGCCAGCGCGTGCGCGACGGCGCCACCAGCGCCATCATGCACCTCGTCCTCGCCGTCGTCGCGATCATCGTGATCTACCCGCTCGTCTGGGTCGTCGGCTCCTCCTTCGGCCCCGGCGGCGGGCTGGCCAACGCCACTCCCATCCCCGAGAACGCGACGTTCGACAACTACGTGCACCTCTTCACGCAGACGAATTACGGGCGCTGGTACCTCAACTCGCTCTACGTCGCCACGATCAACATGGCCGGATCCGTCGCCCTCTCCGCCCTGTGCGGCTGGGTGTTCGCCCGCATCAGGTTCCGGGGCCGGAAAGCCAGCATGCTCGGGATCCTCATCCTGCAGATGTTCCCCAGCTTCCTGACCGCGATCGCCGTCTACATGCTGTTCCTCAACTTCGGCCTGCTCGACTCCCTCACCGGCCTCGCGCTGGTGAGCATCGCCGCGGCCCTGCCCTACAACACGTGGCTCATGAAGGGCTTCACCGACAACCTGCCCGCGAGCCTCGACGAGGCCGCCGCTCTCGACGGGGCAGGGAGGCTCACGATCTTCCGGAAGATCGTGCTCCCCCTCATGCGCCCCATGCTCACCTTCGTGGCGATCACGTCGTTCACGGCGCCGTGGATGGACTTCATCCTCCCCCGGCTCCTGCTGCAGAGCAGCGGCAAGCAGACCGTGGCCCTGGGCCTGTTCCAGATGATCACCGACCAGTACAGCAACGACTTCACCACCTTCGCCGCCGGCGCGGTGGCCCTCGCCCTGCCCATCACGATCCTCTACATCGTCCTGCAGCGCCACCTGGTCACCGGGGCCATGGCGGGCGCGGAGAAGGGATGAGCGTCCAAGGGCCGCAGCGGCCCGTACAAGCTCGGCGGCGCCTCTGCGCCGCCGCGACGGGCGCCCCGGCGCCCGACCCACGATCGCAAAGGAGCGACACATGAGACGGATGATCGCGGTGGCCCTCACGGCCGCCATGGGCTTCGTCGCGTTCGCCACGGCAGCCTCCCCGGCACAGGCCGTCAGAGACGACTTCTACATGGGCGTCGACGTCGGCACCCTCGCCGAGGTCGAAGCCAGCGGTGAACGCTTCTACGACGGCGGCGTCCAAGGCGACGCCCTCGAGATCATGGCCGAGAGCGGTGCCAACCTGGTGCGGCTGCGGCTGTGGAACAACCCGTACAGCGCTTCGGGCCAGCCCTACGGCGGCGGCACCAACGACCTGGCGAAGACCATCGCACTCGCGCAGCGCGCCAAAGCCCTCGGCATGGACGTGCTCCTGGACCTCCACTACTCCGACTTCTGGGCCGACCCGGGCAAACAGATCAAGCCCAAGGCCTGGCAGAACATGTCCTACAGCCAGCTGACCACCGCGGTGCGCACCTACTCCCGCGACGTCGTCTCCCAGATGGCCGCCGCGGGCGCCAAGCCCGACATCGTCCAGGTGGGCAACGAGATCACCAACGGGATGCTGCAGCCCACCGGCAGCACGTCGAACTGGTCGCAGCTCGGCGGCCTCCTCAAAGCCGGGATCGCGGGGGTCCACGAGGGCGGCTCCGACATCGAGATCGCGCTGCACCTCGACCGCGGCGGCAACAACGCCGCCTACCGCACCTGGTTCGACAACGCCCGCAACCAGGGCGTGCCGTACGACATCATCGCCATGTCGTACTACCCGTACTGGCACGGCACGATGAGCCAGTTGCGCACCAACATGAACGACGTGGCCGCGCGCTACGGCAAGGACGTCATGGTCGTCGAGACCGCCTACGCCTGGACCCTCGCGGACGGCGACGGCCGGGGCAACATCTTCACCAGCAGCCATGCCAGTGAATCGGGCTACCCGGCCACGGTGGCGGGGCAGACGCAGTTCCTGCGCGACCTGCAGGACGCCATCGCGGACGTCCCGAACGACCGCGGCCGCGGCCTGGTCTGGTGGGAGCCGGCCTGGACCGGCGACACCTCCTGGGCCAAGCCGGCGGGCATGTCGTACATCAACGACCAGGCCGGCGAGAGCAACTCCTGGGACAACCAGACCCTGTTCGACCACAACGGGAACAAGCTCTCGACGCTCGACTTCTTCGGCGAGGTCACCGGCGGCGGCGATCCCGGCACCGGCGAGAACGTGCTGACCAACGGCAGCTTCGAGTCCGGCAGCGGCAGGACCGCGACCGGGTGGAGCGTGTGGGCGTCGAGCGACACGAACCTCGACGCGGCCTTCCGTGAGACGCGCGGGACCTTCCACCAGGGCACCGCCAAGTTCACGCACTGGAAGGCCTCGGCCTACACCGTCTCGACCTACCAGTCGCGCAGCGTCCCGAACGGCACGTACACGCTCACCGCCTGGATCATGAACGGCGGCGGCCAGAACGCCGCGCGCATGTACGCCAAGAACCACGGCGGGACCGAGCGTCAGGCCAACCTGCCGGTCGCCTCGCAGTGGACGCAGGTGTCGATCACCGGCATCCAGGTCACCAGCGGCCAGATCGAGGTCGGGTTCTACTCGAACGCGAACGCGGGCAACTGGATCAACTTCGACTCGGTGAGCCTCACTCGCACCGCGTGAGGCGGGAGGGAGGCCGCCCGGGCAGGGCGGCCTCCCTCGACGGCGTCGATCAGACACTCGAATCCACGCGGGGACTGAGGAACTTGGCACGGAAAAGACCCACGATCAACGATGTCGCTGCGGCCTCCGGCGTCTCGCGCGGCACGGTCTCGCGTGTCCTCAACGGCAAGACGAACGTCTCGCTGGCCGCTGAACTGGCAGTGAGGCGGGCGGTCGCCGAGACCGGATTCGTCGTCAACCGTGCCGCCAGGAGTCTCAAGACGAGCCGGACCGGCTCGGTCGTCATGGTGCTCTCGGAGCCGCAGGAGCGCTTGTTCGAGGACCCGAACTTCAGCGTGCTCATGCGTGCGGCGACCAATCAGCTGGCCGCACACGACATGTCGCTGGTGCTCATGATCGCCGGTGACGACGGGGGCCGCGACCGGGTGGCGCGCTACCTGCGCGGCGGCCACGCCGACGGGGCGCTGCTGATCTCGACGCATGCCGACGATCCGCTCTTGGAGGCCATCGAGCGCTCGCACGTCCCCTCTGTGGCGTGCGGAGCGGTGCTCGGGCGCGAGGGCGTGGTCCCCTACGCCGCGGCCGACGACCGGGGCGGGGCCAGGCAGGCCACGACGTACCTGATCGGACAGGGCCGCAGGAAGATCGGCATGATCGCCGGCCCCGTCGACACCCCGGGCGGGTCGCTGCGGATCGAAGGCTTCACGAGCGTGCCGGGCCGCAGGGTCACCAAGCGGATGGTGGTCCACGGCGACTACACCCAGGCCGGCGGCGAGAAGGCGATGCACGAGCTCCTGCGGCAGTTCCCGGCCCTCGACGCGGTCTTCGTCGCCTCCGACCTCATGGCCGCCGGCGCGCTCCAGGCGCTGCATGCAGCCGGGCGCAGCGTGCCCGGGGAGGTAGCGGTCGCCGGATTCGACGACTCGGCGGTCGCCACCGCGACCAACCCGATGCTCACCACGATCCGGCAGCCGCTGGCAGAGGTCGCGAGTGAGGCGGTGCGCCTGCTGCTCGCTCTGCTCGACGAGCAGGAGGTCGAGTCCGTCATCCTGCCGACCGAGCTGATCGTCCGCGACAGTGCCTGAACGGCACCGTCGCGGACGGCGACCGTGTTCGACCGATGCCGATGCGGGGACACCGACCCGAACCATATATCGAAGTTCTTGACTATAGAGAAATGTAACGATATATTGATCCTCGCTGTGCACGTTCACAGTGATTTGCTCCGCATCAGCAACCCTCACGACTCTCCTTGAAGGAGCACTCATGTCAATGCAACGACGGACCTTTCTCGGCCTGGGCATGGCCGGGGCCGTGGGAGTGGGCGCGTCCCTCTTCGGCGCAGGCTCCGCGCTCGCCGATCCGGCTCCGGCCAACCCGTTCGCCGTAGGCGTGCGCCGGTACGACTGGACCCGCGGCAGCCGCCCGTGCACGACGTACGTCTACTACCCCGCCACCGGCACCGCCGGAGGCAACCCGGTCACCGACGCCCCGGTCGCCAACGGGGTCTTCCCCGTCTACAACTTCACCCACGGCTTCGGCAGCAGCCCCCAGAACTCCCTCTTCATCATCCGGCGGCTCGCCGAGGCGGGCTTCATCGTCCCGGCGCCGCACTTCAACCACAGTTTCGACGACGTCAACACCGGCAGGACCTCCCAAGACGTCTCGCAGATCCTCACCAACACCCTCGCCCTCAACGCGAGCGGGCCGCTCGCCGGCCGCATCCGCACCGACATCGGCGTCGGCGTCTCCGGCCACTCCCTGGGCGGCATGATCACCCACGGGCTCCTGACCTCCTGGCCCGACAGCCGCATCATCTCCGCCAACCCCCAGTCGTGCATCGACATGGGCAACCCCGCCGCATCGGTCTCCGCCAAGGTCCTGTTCGTCCACGGCGACAGGGACTCGACCACGTCCTACTCCTCGGCGCGGCAGGCGTACACCGAGATGACCTGGCCCAAGGCGTTCCTCACCTTCGTCGGCGGCAGCCACACCAGCTTCTGGAGCGACCAGCGCTTCCCCACCACCGTCACCGACTGGGCCCGCTGGACCATGTACGGCGACACCGCCGCCCGCGACCGGCTCCCGGCCGACGCGTCCGGATCGGGCACCCGCTGGGAGTCCGCGCTCGGCGACACGCCCACCGAGCCGGGCACGTACCGCCTGGTCGCGCAGCACAGCGGCAAGTACGCCGACATCGACGGGATCTCCACCAGCGCCGGAGCGCTGCTCCACCAGTGGACCCCCACCGGGCGCACCAACCAGCAGTTCCAGTTCATCGACGCGGGTGAAGGCCACTTCAAGATCAAGGCCCGCCATTCCGGACTGGTCCTCCAGGTCGCGAGCAACAGCAACGGAGCGGACATCACCCAGCAGGCCGACACCAACGCTCCCAGCCAGCACTGGCGCCTGACCGACCACGGCGGCGGCGTCGTCAGCATCATCAACCGCCAGTCGGGCCTGGCAATGGACGTGTACGAGCGGTCCACAGCCGACGGCGCCCGCATCTCGCAGTACACCTACAACGGCGGCACCAACCAGCGCTTCGCCCGCCAAGCGGTCTGAACCGCCGAGCGTTGAGAACGATTCAGTCCCACCCGCAGCGACGGCGTCGGCGGCCTTCCCCGGCACGCAGCGCCGACGCCGTCCCGGTCGGGTGCTCCCCCAACGACTTCGGAGTGAACATGCACAAGTCAACCTCTCGACGGGCGAGACGCCTGCGAGCGCCCATGGCGGCGGTGACGGGCCTGGTGGCCGCGGCCGCGGCCACGATGATGGCGATGAACGCCGCCGACGCGGCGACCACCCGGTACGAGGCCGAGACCGCCCCGGCCGTCTGCGACGGCGCGATCGAGTCGAACCACGCCGGCTACTCCGGCAGCGGGTTCTGCAATTCCAGCAACGCGGTCGGGGCGTCGAGCCAGTTCACCGTCAACGCCGCGAGCGCGGGCACCGCCACCCTGGCGATCCGGTACGCCCACGGCGGCACGGACACCCGCTCGGCCGACATCCTCGTGAACGGCACGGCGGTGGAGGCGGCGAGCGCCTTCAGTGCGACCGGCGCCTGGACCACCTGGTCGACCAAGACCCTCACGGTCCCGGTCAACGCCGGAAGCAACACGATCCGGCTCAACGCTTCCACTGCCGCCGGCCTGGCGAACATCGACTACGTCGAGCTCAGCGACGGCACCCCGCCGCAGCAGGGCGACGGCAAGTACGAGGTGGAAGCGCTCACCCGCGGGGTCACCGTGGTGCCCTCGGGCAGCGGCCGCCTCGTGTCCTGGCGGCTGCTCGGCACGGACCCGTCCAATGTGGCCTTCAACGTCTACCGGGACGGCACCAAGCTCAACTCGTCGCCGATCACCGGCGCGTCGAACTACCTCGACACCGGCGGCTCCTCGAGCTCGCAGTACACCGTCCGCAGCGTCGTCGGCGGCACTGAAGGATCGGCGTCCGGCACCGAGGTGACCTTCAACTCCAGCGGCTACTTCGACGTCGCGATCCAGCCCCCGGCCGGAGGCTCGAACCCCTCAGGCTCCTACACCTACGTCGCCAACGACATGAGCACCGCGGACCTCGACGGGGACGGAAAGTACGAGCTGATCGTCAAGTGGGATCCGACCAACGCCAAGGACAACTCGCAGTCCGGATACACCGGCAACGTCTACCTCGACGCGTACAAGCTCGACGGGCAGCGGCTGTGGCGGATCGATCTGGGCCGCAACATCAGGGCCGGGGCGCACTACACCCAGTTCCAGGCGTTCGACTACGACGGGGACGGCAAGGCCGAACTCGCCGTCAAGACCGCCGACGGCACCCGCGACGGCCAGGGGACGGTCATCGGCAACGCGAGCGCCGACCACCGCAACTCCAGCGGTTACATCCTCACCGGACCCGAGTACCTGACGGTCTTCAACGGCCAGACCGGCGCCGCGATGGACACCGTGAACTACCAGCCCGCCCGCGGCAACGTCGGCAGCTGGGGCGACACGTACGGGAACCGGGTCGACCGGTTCCTCGCCGGAACGGCCTATCTGGACGGTGCCACGCCGTCGATGATCTTCTCGCGCGGCTACTACACGCGCTCGGTGATCTGGGCCGTGGACTGGAACGGCACCGACCTGACCACCCGCTGGATCTTCGACTCGAACACGGCCGGGAGCCAGTACGCGGGGCAAGGGGCGCACAGCCTCTCGATCGCGGACTTGAACGGCGACGGCCGCCAGGACGTGGTCTTCGGCGCGATGGCGGTCGGCTCGGACGGCAACGCGCTGTGGAACACCCGGTTCGGCCACGGCGACGCGCTCCATGTGAGCGACTTCGTGCCGAGCCGTGCGGGCCAGGAGGTCTTCATGGTCCACGAAGCGGGCAACCAGCCGTCCTCGCACCTGAACGGCTCGAACGGGCAGGTCATGTTCCAGACCGGCGCGAGCGGCGACAACGGCCGCGGCGTAGCCGCGAACGTGCTCGCGTCGAACCCCGGCGCCGAGTACTGGTCGGCGAACGTCGGCGGCCTGCTCAACGCGAGCGGGTCCAACATCGGGTCGAAGCCCGGCTCGATGAACTTCCTGTCCTGGTGGGACGGCGACGGCGAGCGCGAACTGCTCGACGGCACCCAGATCACCAACTACCCCTCCGGCACGCTCTTGAGCGGGTCGGGCGTGTCCTCCAACAACAGCACCAAATCGACCCCCGGGCTGTCCGCCGACCTGTTCGGCGACTGGCGCGAGGAAGTCGTGTGGCGCACGAGCGACAACCGGGCCCTGCGGATCTATGCGACACCGCACCAGACGAACCTGCGCATCGCCACCCTGATGCACGACGTCCAGTACCGGGTCGCCATCGCCTGGCAGAACACCGGGTACAACCAGCCGCCGCACCCGAGCTTCTACATCGGCTCAGACGTCACCGCCTATCCCTGGCCCGACATCCACACCCCGTAGAAGCCCCGCGGGGCCCGGACGCCGTGCCGGAACGCCCGGGTCCCGCGGTCCACCCACGGTCCCCTTCCCTGTCCACGGGCCCCGGCGGCGACGCCGGGGCCGATGCTTCCTGGAGCACCCATGCGCACTCCCGACACACCACGCCTGCTCGAATCCAAGTTCAGCCGCCGCACCCTGGCGGGCCTCGTCGCCGGCACGGCCGCCGGCAGCCTCTTCGGCGCCGCTCCCGCCCGCGCGGCCTTCGCGACCGACACCTGGTACGTCCTCCAGAGCCGCCACTCCGGCCTCGTTTTCGACGTCGAAGCGCGATCGACCGCCAACGGCGCGATGCTGGTGCAGTGGAACCGCACCGACGCGACGAACCAGCAGTTCCGGTTCGTCGACGTCGGCGGCGGCTACTTCAAGATCCAGGCCCGCCATTCGAACCTCCTGCTCAGCGTCCGCGACAGCAGCCGCGCCGACGGTGCGGACATCGTCCAGTGGAGCGACACGGGCGGCGCGAACCAGCAGTGGCAGATCCTCGACGACGGCACGTACCTGCGGTTCGTGAACCGCAACTCGGGCAAGGCACTCGACGTCTGGGAGAAGTCGACCACCGCAGGGGGCCGCATCTCCCAGTACACCTCGAACGGCGGCACGAACCAGCAGTTCCGGGCACTCGCGGTCGGGGCGCCGCCCGGCGACGGGACGCCGACGATCTACATCGCCTCCGACTCCACCGCACAGACCTACAACTCCGGCTACTACCCCCAGATGGGCTGGGGCCAGAAGCTCGCAGGCTACTTCGACGCGAACACGACGGTGGCGAACCATGCCATCGGCGGACGCTCTTCGCGCTCGTTCATCGAGCAGGGCCGCCTCACCACGATCCTCAACGCCATCCAGCCCGGCGACTACCTGTTCGTCCAATTCGGACACAATGACGCCAGCGTCGGCAACCCCGAGCGCTACACCTCCCCCACGGACTACAAGCGCTATCTGCGTGACAACTACATGGCGGGGGCGACCGCGCGCGGTGCCATTCCGGTGCTGCTCACGCCGGTCTCACGGCGCGACTACGACTCCAGCGGCCAGTTCCGGGTCTCGTTCCCCGACTACGTGAACAAGGTGTACGAGCTCGTCAACGAGACCGGCGTGGCGATGATCGACCTGTCGAAACGCTCGCGCGAGTACCTCAACAGCATCGGGCCCGAAGCCTCGAAGCGGGTGTTCCTGCACCTCGCCTCCGGCCAGTACCCGGCCTTCCCCAACGGCGTCGCCGACAACACCCACTTCCAGGAGTACGGCGCGAACCAGATGGCGCGCATCGTCTCCGAGGGCGCGAAGGCACTGCCGCTCCCGATCGCAGCACACGTCAAGTAGACCGCCGGGAGCGCCGCGCACCGGCCCGGCGCTCCCTCCGGACGCACTGCCCGAACCCATTCGACTCCCAAGAGATCGGAGCGCCCATGCGCTTCTCCCCCGCACGATGGCTGCGGCGGTCGGCGGCCTTCCTGGCCGCCGCTGCAGCAGTCCTCGCCTTCCTCGTCATCTCCCCCGCCGGGGCCTCGGCCGCGCCGGACACCTCCGCCTGGTACGTCGTCAAGTCCCGGTCCTCCGGCCTCGTCTTCGAGATCGAGGGCGGTTCCACCGCGACCGGCGCCGGCCTGGTGCAGAACACCCGCACCGACGCGCAGAGCCAGCAGTTCCGCTTCATCGACGCCGGCGGCGGCTACTACCGGATCCAGGCCCGCCACTCGGGTCAGGTCCTCGACGTCTGGGGGAAGAGCCTCGCGGACGGCGCGACCATCGCCCAGTACACCGACCAGAACTCCACCAACCAGCAGTGGCAGGTCCAGGAGAGCGGCGGCTATGCCACGTTCATCAGTCGGCTCTCGGGCAAGGCCCTCGACGTCTGGGAGCGCTCGACGACCCCGGGTACCCGCATCAGCCAGTACACCGCCAACGGCGGCACCAACCAGCAGTTCCAGCTCATCCCCGTCGACGACGACGGCGGATCGGGCGGCGGCCTCGAAGGCTGCACCGGCACCTCGCCCGTCTCCTGCAGGTACGACGTGGCCCCTGGCACCTACGACGTCACCGTCGTCCTCGGCGGCGCCACCGCAGGTTCCACAACGGTCACCGCCGAGACCCGCCGCACCATGCTCGGCACCACCGTGACCGCCGCCGGGCAGCAGGTCACCAAGAGCTTCACCGTCAACGTGCGCACCCCCGAAGGACAACCGACCGGATCCACCGGCAACCCCGGACTGAACCTGTACTTCGGCGGCTCCGCGCCGCGGGTGAGCAGTGTGACCGTCACGCCCGCAAGGCAGCCGCAGCTGTTCCTCGCCGGGGACTCGACGGTCTGCGACCAGTCCACCCGCCCGTACACAGGCTGGGGCCAGCAGCTCCCGCAGTACTTCGACCAGGGCCTGTCCGTCGCCAACTACGCCGACTCCGGCGACAGCTCCGGGTCGTTCCTGTCCGACTCGCGCCTGTTCCCGACGATGAAGCCGCTCATCCGCCCCGGCGATGTCGTCCTCATCCAGTTCGGGCACAACGACAAGCAGACCAGCGCCTCGACCTTCCGCTCGAACCTGACCCGGCTCATCGACGGCGTGAAGGCACAGGGCGGCGTCCCCGTCCTCGTCACACCGATCGTGCGCCGCTCGTTCAACTCGGACGGCACACTCAACAACGGCACCGCCCTGCACGTCAACGGCGTCGGCGTCGACCTTCCCCGCGAGATGCGGAATCTCGCCGCAGCGCAGGGCGTGGACCTCATCGACCTGACCGCGCTCACCAAGCAGTTGGTCGAACGGCTCGGCCCGGAAGGCTCCAAGGCCCTCTACCTGACCAACGAGGCGAGCGACAACACCCACACCTCCGAGTACGGCGCCGACCAGTTCGCGCAGCTCGTCCGCAACGACATGCGGAACCAGGGGATCGTCCCCGCCGGCCTGTTCCGCTGACCCCCGAGAGGAACCTTCATGAGACCTCCGCAACGCAGTGCCGCCGGTGCATCGGCGGCACTGGTACTCGCCGGGGCGCTGGTAGGCGCCCTCGGACCGGCCGCCCCGGCCGCGGCCCTCTACGGAGAGGCGGACCTCCAGCCCATCGAGAGCAATCTCGCCGCGAAGCCGTGGGTGGAGGCGACCGCCGCCAGCGGCGCCGAGACCGCCGGGATGGCGGTCGACCAGGACGCTGACACCGCTTGGCTGGCAACCGAATCCGGCCCGGGACAGTGGCTGCGGCTCGACCTGGGCGGCGCCTACGACAACCTCCGCAAAGTCCACGTGACCTTTCCCGATCCCGGCGCCGTCTACCAGTACGTCGTCGAGGCCTCCCCGGACGGCGAGTCCTGGACGGTCGTCGCGGACCGGTCGGCCAGCGCCGCACCGGGCTCGGGCGGCGTCGACCTGTTCACGCAGCCCGGAACCCGGTTCGTGCGCGTCGCCCTCACCGCGGCCTCTCCCGGCGCGACCGTGGGCGTCAGCGAGTTGGAGGTCTTCAACTACCTGCGGGACGACGTCGTGCTGGGCGCCGACCTGTCTTGGATGGATGATCCGAGCGGCCGCCAGTACTGGATGCACCCGCAGGCCGAGGACCGCGGCGCGGGTCCGCACCTTCTCGACGTCATGCAGGACCGCGGCCTGGAGTACACGCGCCTCCGCGTGTTCAACGAGCCCCGGAACGAGTCCACCGGCAATCCGAACACCGTGCCCTACCAAGGGCCCCAACGGACCCTGACCTCGGCGCAATGGGTCAAGGAGCGCGGCCTCGGCCTAGGGATCGACCTCCACTACGCCGACTCGTGGGCCGACCCGGGCAAGCAGCCCAAGCCGCGGGCCTGGGCCGAACTGGAGTTCGAGGAACTCACGGAAGCGGTCTACGACTACACGTACGACTACGTGGAGCAGCTCGTCGCGCAAGGGACCGTGCCGGACAAGGTCGCGGTCGGCAACGAGATCGCCAACGGGTTCATGTGGGGCAGCGAAGCGATCGGAGCGCCGAACACCGAGGCGGTCCACGCGGGCGCGAACCCGCCGTACTTCCGCGACCAGGCGTCGGTCTACCAGTCGCAGCCCGGCGGCGGCATCCTGTGGCAGTACCGGTATGCCGAGGACCCGGCCGAACGCCAGCTGTACCTCGACTCCTGGGACCGGTTCACGACACTGCTGGCGGCCGGCATCGCGGCGGTCCGCGACGCCTCGCCGGAGTCCGAAGTAGAGCTGCACTCGGTGGTCGGGCGGATCAGCGGCATGGGCAAAGCCGGCGAGTACTGGAAGCAGCTGACGACCCGGCTCAACGCCAAGGGCCAGGACTTCGACGTACTCGGGCTCTCCTACTATCCCGAGCACCACGGCAGCCTCGAGCAGATGGAATCGAACCTCCACACGCTCGCGACCACCTACCCGCAGTACCGACTGGAGATCGCCGAGACCTCGTACCCGGCCACCGGCGGCGGCACCCAGCCCAACTCGACCTTCCCGCGCACCGTCCAGGGCCAGGCCGACGCGATCCAGCACGTGTTCCAGATGGTCAACGACGTCGTCGACAACCAAGGCGCCGGAGCGCTCCTGTGGGAACCCGCGAGCTGGCAGTCGATGTTCCGGTCGGTGCCCGGCATGGCGAACACCTCCGAGCCGAATGCCTCGATCGACGTCTACAACCGAAGCCGCGCAACGCATGTCGTTGAGGACACGGTCTACACGGCGGTCGAGACCGGCGGCGATCCCGCGCTGCCTGAGACGGTGCAGGTGCTGACCACCGCAGACGGCACCGAGGCGGCGGTCCCGGTGGCCTGGGCCGACCTGCCCTCGAACGCGACCGGCAGCGCCGGTCGGGTCGAGGTCACCGGCACGACCGAGTACGGCGAAGTGACGGCCGTGGTCGACGTCGTGGACGAGTTCGCAGCCGTCGCTTGCGACACGGAGGTGAGCGGCACGCATTACGGGCCGCTCGCGGTCACCTCGGGAACGACCTGCCTAGGCGAAGGGTCGCGCGTGTACGGGCCGGTGAACGTCGCCGGCGGGGCCGCACTGGTCACGGACGGCGCGCGCATCACCGGCCCGCTCTCCGCGAACGATGCGGCGCTGATCGTGCTGTGCGGCACGCAGGTCAGCGGACCGGTGAGCCTCACCGGAAGTGCCTCGGTCACCCTGGGCGATCCCGTCCTGGGCTGCGAGCCGAACCAGGTCTCCGGTCCGGTGAGCGCGGTCGGCACGAACGGGTGGAACGTGATCGCGGGCAACGAGATCGACGGTCCGCTGTCGTGCAGCGAAAGTGAACCGGCCCCCGTGAACAACGGAACGGCCAACGAAGTGAAGGGCCCCAGGAGCGGGCAGTGCGCCGGCCTCTGACCTGACGGACGCTGCGGCCGCCGATCTACGGCGGCCGCAGCACCATGTGGAAGCTCAGGCGGTGGATTCCCGCCGGACGACGGTGAACGGGGCGGTGAACTCGCGAGGAGGCAACTCGGGATCGGCGATCCGCGCGACGACGAGCTCGACGGCCTTGGCCGCCTTCCACCGGTGATCGGGGCTGACCGTGGACAACGAGGGTATGTAGACCGCGGACTCGGGGACGTCGTCGAACCCGATGACGCGCATGTCGTCGGGGACGCCGACACCCCGGTCCCGCAAGCCGCGCATGACCCCCATCGCGATGGTGTCGCTGAAGACCACCACACCGTCGATGCCCAGATCCGCGTCGGCGATCCGGCGGCCGGTGGCCCGGGCGCCTTCCCACGAGAGCGAATCCACCGCGAACCGCAGCCGCGGGTCCGGCTTGATCCCGCGGTCCTCCAGCGCGGCTCGGTAGCCGTTGTAGCGACGCGTGAACATGGTGAGGCGGTTCAGATCGCCCCCGGTGACGACCGCGATGCGCTCGCACCCCTGATCGATCAGATGCTCGGTGGCCGCGGCGGTGCCGCCCTCGTTCGGCACCGTGACGCGGTCGAAGCGGCCCGCCAGATCCTGCTCGCCGAGCAGCACGATCGGGTTGCCGCGGTCGGGCGTCAGCGACTCGATCTCCACTGCGGACAGGATCAGTCCGTCGAACTGAAGCCTCCGGGACTGCGCGATCGCCGCGACCTCGCCGGTGGCGAGGGCACCGGTCTGCTCGATCGCGACGTGGTAGCCGTGCCGCTGCGCCTCCTCGATGACCAATGTGGCGAGCATCCCGAAGTAGGCGTTGCCGATCTGGGGGACGGCGAGCCCGATGACCCCGCTGCGTCCCGACCTGAGATGCCGCGCCGCGGCGTTGACCTGGTAGCCGGATTCACGGATCGCGGCGAGCACCCGCTCGCGAACGCTGTCGCTGACGGGGACTCGATCATTGATGACGTTGGAGACGGTCATCGGCGACACGCCGGCGAGCCGCGCAACGTCGCTCATGGTGACCTTGCCGCGATTCACCGAACCTCCACCGCCCGTTTCCTGCCCGAATGCACCTGGTGCGCGCCACCGCAGCGCACATGGGGTCCCATACCGCGGCGGGCGCCACCCCATCGAATCCTATCGAACACCGCTGAGCGCACCGGAAGCCATCGATTGCCACCGACCGCAAACCGGGCAGCGCGGCGAGAGCAGGAACCAATGCCCGCGAACGCACTTTCCCCGGGATCCGAACGGACGCAGTGCGGTGGCGCCGCTCCCGTGCCGGCGGGATCGCCACCAGCCGGTTGGCAGGGTTGGTACACGCCCGGACGCGGGCTGGCCTATGCGGCGGCTTGGACACTGCCCTTCGGCTCAATGTGCGGCGGCACGATCAGCCGCTTCTGCACCGGGCCGTCGGGAGAAGCGATCCGCTTGGCGAGCATCTCGACCGCGGTCTGGCAGACGGCCGCCGGCTCGGACTCGACCGAGGTGAACGACAGGACGTAGAGCCGCGCGAGCTCGGCCGCGTGCAGTGAGACGACGCTCCGGTCGGCGGGCACTTCGAGTCCGAGGTCATGGAGCGCGAACGGGAGCATCGCGACGGCGGCGTCGTTGTGGATCAGCAGCGCGCGCGGGTTCTCGGGGTCCTGGAGCACCGCGCGCAGGGTCGCGCGCACCTGCTCCGGCCCCACCGGCACGGCGATCGGGACGAGCCGCAGGCCGCGCTGTTCGGCCCGCTCACGGGCCGAGCTGGCGAACCGGTTCGCATAGGTGCTGCCCGCGGCGTACAGCTCTTCGGGCCATTTGACGAACACCGCTTCGCGGTGGCCCGCGTCGGCGAGGTGGTCGACCAGCATCGCGGCCCCGGCGGCGAAATCGAGGTCGACCGCGTCGACGCCGCGGGTGTCCTGGGGCATCCCGAGCAGGACCGCCGGATAGCGCGCCTTGTTGATCGGTTCCAGTCGCGGGTCGTCGTCGACCACGTTGAGCAGGATGAACCCGTCGACCTGACGGCCGGAGATCGCCCGCCGCACCGCCTCGACGCCGTCGGGCTCGGTCAGCAGCACGACCGAGTAGCCCTGCTCGCGCGCCGCGTCGGAGAGAGCGATGAGGTACGCCGCCAGCGCCGGGCTGAACTCGGCCTCGTGGAAGCCGACGACGACTCCCAACGCCATGGTCCGAGAGGTCGCCAGTGCCCTGGCCCCGGCGTTGACGGAGAACTGGAGCTTGGCGACCGCCGCGTCGACCTTGGCCTGCGTCTCGGGGCTGACGTACTTGCGGCCGGTCAGGACCGAGGAGACGGTGCTGCGCGAGACCCCGGCCTCGCGCGCTACATCGCCGATCGTGGCCACGCCGCTCCCTCCGTTCCTCGCTCGAACCCGGTCCAGTGTACCGGTTCGCTGTGGAGCGTCGATCGACTGAGCGGCGGCCGCCGGCTCAGCCGGCGGCCGCCACAAGGGAGGATCAGACGGTGATGCAGAACGTGGCGTCGGCGCGGTCGCCCGCGTCCTCGATGGGATCGAGCTGCAGCTCGAAGCCCGAGTGCCGCAGGTGCTGGGCCGGGAAGTTGTACGACTGGAACGACGTGCACCACTCGTCGGCCAGTCCTTCGGTCATCTTGAACGTGGCGTCCTTGTCGAACAGGGCCGTGCCGTCGTCGGGCGCCAGCACGAGTTCGAAGTACGAGTGCCGCAGGTACTGGCCCGGGTGGTTCACCGACTCGAACGACACGTACTCGGCCGAGCCGTTGGCCAGGCCCGGCACCATCCGAAAACGCGCGTCGTCTTCGGGGGTGGGGTTCTGTTCCAGGCGGACATTCGAGTTCGCGTGCCGCACCAGACGATCCGGGTAGTTGAGCGATTGCAGTTCGCGCCAGGCGACGTCGCCGAACAGCGGCGTGACCGCGATCCGGTCGAGGTTGGGCGCGAACTGCGAGCGCAGCGGCACGCCCGGCCAGGTGTCGGAGGCGTAGCTTGTGCCGTCGAACTGCGGTTTCTCCTCGCCGCGCACGACGATCGAGTTGGCTCCGGCTCGGAGGTCGACCGGCACCGTGAGCTCCCAGAAGTTGTTCTCGTGGAACGAGTGCGGGAAGATCACGCGGACCGGCTGGGCGCCGTTGATCGACACCAGGGCGTACCGTGCCACGGGGTCGGGGTTGTAGTGCGTGGAGGGCGACTGCTCCTCGTTGGAGTACCGGAAGGTCAGCGCGTACTTGCCGGCTTTCGACACCTCGACGTCGTTGAACGTCAGGGTGTTCCCGTTGCCGGGGTCCCCGCCGATGCCGGTGACCGCGGCCCCGCCGGAGGCGAGGGACAGGCTCGTGGCCTCGGCGCTCCCGGCGACCGTGCCGTCCTCCGCTTCGTAGACGGCCCCGGTGGCTTCACCGGAGGGCGTCACGACGAGTCGGTCGACCTCGAGTCCTTGGGCGCCTTTGACGGTGACCTGGTTGATGCCGCCGAGCAGGAAGGCGTCGACGATGCCGCCCTGTCCGGTGGTCACGGCCTGGCCGTTGACCTCGAGCTCGACCTTGCGGTCGCCGCGCGTGGCGACGTCGAGCAGCGCGGACGCGTCGTCCGGGGAGTAGACCCAGAACGTCGCCTCGCCGCCGGCGGGCACGGCCGCCGCGCCCGGACCGGAGCCGTGGTGCGTGCTCGCGTAGGTGGGGGCCGCGCCGCCGTCGAGTTCGGCGAACTCGGCCTCGTACACGTCGCCGGTGAAGCCCGGGTGGGGCAGCGACAGGTCGATCTTGTCGAGGATGACGTCGCCGGTGATGGCTCCGGTCCCGTCGAGGCTGCGGGTGGCCAGGGTGATGACGTGGTCCCCGGCGGTGAGTTCGACCTTGGTGTCGGTGTGGTCCCACACCACCCACTTGTAGCCCAGGCTCAAGAAGAGCTCCTGCTCGGTGGCGGCGTCGCCGTCGACCCGCAGGAACATGTTCGTCGGCCCCTGGGCCTGCACGTCGGGGTCGGTGTTGAGCGAGCTGGCGAAGACGCTCAGGTCGTAGACGCCGTCCTGGGGAACGCTGACGTTGAACTCGATCGCGTTGTTCGCGCCGGTCCGCATCCCGCCGACGTTGTACCCGCCTGAGGTGTAGAACTTCGCCAGGGCAGAGGGGGAGCCCTCAGGGCCGTTGCGCTGCAGGCCCGTGCCGGTCCAGGTGGCGTTCTCGGCCTCGTACGTCGACTCCCACGCCGTCTGCGGGACGGCCGCATCCCCGGGAGCGACGCTCGGGGTCACGATGACCTCGTAGGCGGATTCCGCATCGAGCGCCGGCAGTCCGCCGGAGCCGAAGGCGAGTTCGGCGGTGCCGCCCGTGACGGCCAGGTCGACCTCGGCCACCGTGGAGGGTTGGGCCGAGTCGCCGAGCTGGCCGCTCCAGCCGATCTCGCGCACGACCGCGTGCACGTTCTGGCCGAAGGTCCCGGACGGGACGTTGTCGAGTGCGAGCGTGTACGCCCCGCTCGCGCCGCCGAGCAGGACGCGGGCCTGCCGCTTGTCGGTGTCGAGGGCCGCCACACCCTGCAGCGTGTAGCTCACGCCCGGCCGCGGCGGCGTGACCTTGACGGTCTGTCCACCATGCATCTGGCTGTAGGCGTTGAGGAGCCACCACTGGCCGTTGGCCCGGTTGGCCTGCACGGCCGAGTCCGACAGGTTGCCGTCGATGTTCCAGTAGGCGATGTCGCCGTAGACCTTGGAGTCCTCCAGCGCGGAGATCCACTGGATCATCTGGCCGGGCACCGAGGTGTGGTAGTTGTACGCGTACTCGGTGATGTTGATCGGCAGCTCGGTGCCCTCGTGCTCGGTACCGGCGAAGTGCTCGGCCTCCCAGCCGCGGTACTTGTCGACGTTGCTGCGGATCGTGGCCGGGTTCGACAGCTCGTGCCACACCATCGCGTCCGGCACCGTTCCCGCCTGGACGGTGTGTTCCAAGAAGCCCTCGACCTGGTTGTAGAGGGTGCTGGTGTTCGGACCGCCGATGCGTGCGTCGGGCAGGACCGAGTGGATCACCTCGTAGGCGCGGTCCCAGGCCGCGAAGAAGTACTGCGGATCGGTGTGCCAGCTGATGCCGTTGTAGCTCCAGGGGCCGGTGCCGAACATGTTCCCTTCGGGCTCGTTGTACGGAAGGAAGACGATGTTGTCCTGCTGTTCCACCGGTAGGGTCGCGACCTGCTCGACCTGGACGCGGAGCTTGTCCATGTAGTCGTCGAGCTTCTCCTCGGGGGTGTCACCGGGCCACTGGTAGGGGAAGCCGCGGTAGATGTCCGTCGTGTAGATGTAGACGTCGCCGTTCGACGCCTCCACTACCGAGCCGAGGGCTTCGAGCGCGTCCGCGCCCGGGTGCTGCGGGCCGTCCTGCGCTTTGGTCGCGACCGTGGTCAGATCGATGCCGTCGATGAGGTTCTCAGAAGGGAGCCCCTCGTCGTACAGGCCGTACAGTGTGCCCGACGCTCCTCCGAGGAAGTCGCCGGTGGTCTGGCCGAGATCGGCCCTGATGACACCCGCCTCCTGGCCGGCGGCGGGCACCGCCGCCAAGGGGATGATCGCGGCAACCGCCACCACACTGCATATTCGCGCGGCACGCCGTGCTCGTACGTTCACTTTCGCCTCAATCTCATCTTTGAGAAGTCCGCCTCTCGTCGGCACTTTGGGCAGTGCCGCGTCAGCGAACCGGTTCGCTGATCAACGTACCGGCTCTGATCAGCGAAGGCAAGAGCGTGGCGGACCGGTTCGGATTCGTGGCCCCGGAGACGGACGAGGCGGTTGCGAAGCGTCCAGTCTGACTCGACCGCTTCGCGACACGGCCGCGTCAACCGCTCATGCGGATATCGTGGAGAGGCCGAAGGGAAGGGGCGGGCGATGGAGAACCTCGATGCCTCCGTGCTCTTGTTCGGCTGCGGGAAGGTCGGCATCCGACTCGGCGAAGTGCTCATCGAGGCGGGGCATCGGGTGTTCGCGGTGCGACGCGACGTCGAAGTGCTCCCTCGGTCGTTCACGGGCATCGAGCTGGATTACCGCCGACCCTTCACCGCCGAGCTCCCATCGGTCGGCTCGATGGTCGTCACCCTGACGCCCGGCGCGTCCGAGCGCGAATCGCCCGACCTCGTGAACCCGCTGCGCCGGCTCGCGGCGGCCCTGCCCGCTCGGCCGCGGCGCGTGATCTTGGTGTCCTCGACCCGCGTGTTCGACGGCGACCCGGGCCTGCGGACGCTCACGGAGGACGACATCCCCAGTCCGGCGAGTCCGCGCGCGCAGGCCCTCCTGGACAGTGAAACCGAGGCCCGCCGCCTGTTCGACGCGGTCGTCGTCCGCCCGGCGGGGATCTACGGGCCGGGCCGCGATCATCTGATCCGGCAGGTTGAGCGCGGTGTCCCGATGGACCGGAAGCGGCGCACCAACCGCATCCATGAGACCGACCTGGTGCGCGCGCTGCGCGAACTGCTGCGTGCACCGAAGCCGCCGCAGACACTGCATGCGGTCGACAACTACCCGGCCACCCGCGGCGAGGTGGCCGACTACATCGCGCGGCGACTGCAGATCCCGGCGCCGCCGGCGCTGCCCACCGAGCCGAGCGGGCACCTCATCTCGGGTGAGCGGCTCGCATCGCTCCTTGGAACGCTGCGATACCCCGACTACCGCTCAGGCTACGACGACATCATTGCGGCTCGAGGCCCCATGCGCTGGTGAGCGAGGGCAAGGATCGGTTCCCGAACAGGGCCGTGCCGTCGAGGCAGTCACCCGAGGGGTGCCGAAGCCCGCCTCGGCGAGGGACACGCCGAGGCGGGGTGACGCGGCTCCGATCACGAAGGCGAGCCGTTCGTGTCATGTTGGCAATGGTCAGAGGGTGCGAGCCGCCGGGTCCCATTGGTGCGGAAGGGAATCGGGCCGGGCCACCGTGCTCTGCGGTTCGACGGCGCTTCCTGACGCCGCGGCCTCCGCGATCGCGACCATGATGTCGAGGACGTGGAAGGCGACGGCGGCGGAGGCCCGCTCGCCGGTTCCCGAGCGGATGGCGCGGGCCAGGTCGAGCACGCCGGCGCCCCTGCCGTATTCGGGTCCGACGGCGTCGATCAGGTCCGGTTCGCCGCCGTCCCGCCACAGCCGCGAGGGGCCGTCGAAGCCGTTCGGGTCGGGCAGCGCGAGCGTGCCCGAGGTCCCGGTGATCTCGAGGAGGCCGGCCCGCGACAGGTGGGACTCGAAACTGAACATGGCCACCGCGCTCGCGCCGCCGGTGAACTCCAGCAGCGCGCTGTGCGCCGTCGGCACGTTCACCGGGAACTCGGTTCCGGCGCGCGGACCCGAACCGATGACGCGCGTGGCGCGCGACCGCGACGAGGTCGCGCTGACGCGGCGCACCGGGCCGAAGACGTGGACGAGGGCGGTCAGGTAGTACGGGCCGATGTCGAACAGCGGGCCGCCACCCGTGTCGAAGAGGAACTCCGGGCTCGGGTGCCACGACTCGGGGCCGGGGGACTGCATGATCGCCAGGGCGGTGAGCGGTTCCCCGATCCGGCCGTCCGCGATCGTTCGCAGGCCGGTCTGGATGCCGGAGCCGAGGACGGTGTCCGGGGCGCAAGCGACCCTGAGACCGCGTCGCTCCGCCTCCTCCAACAGCGGCCGGCCGCTCTCGCGGTCCATCGCGACAGGCTTCTCGCTCCACACGTGCTTGCCGGCGCGCAGGATCTCGAGGCCGACCTCCACGTGCACGGCGGGGATCGTCAGGTTCACCACGATCTCGATGTCCTCGCGCGCGAGGAGCTCGGCCACCGTTCCCGATCCCGGGACGGCGAACGCCTCCGCCTGCGCTGCGGCCCGTTCGGTGTCGAGGTCGGCCACGAATCGCACGGCGAGATCGGGGAACGTCGTGAGGTTGCGCAGGTACTCGCTGCTGATGACTCCCGCGCCGATGACGCCGACGCCGACCGGCCCGCCGTTCACGACGCCTGCCCGGAGACGAAGCGCAGACTCTGCGCGATCCCGTCGAAGATGTCCCCGGCATAGGCGTCGAACTCGATCACCCGCACCGCGTCCGGTGCGGCCGCCAGGATCTCCTTGACCGGCATGTCCCCCGCTCCCGCGGGCTGCTGCGCGGCCGCGTCGGTGCTGCGGGGTCCGTCCTTGACGTGGATCAGCCGCACCCGGTCGCCCAGACGGGCGAGAAGCGCGGGTGCGCTGGCGCCGCCGACCTCGGCCCAGTAGGTGTCGATCTCGAGGACCACCGCGGGGTCGAGTCGTTCCGCAAACACGTCGAAGGCGTTGCGTCCGTTGATGTCGGACTCGAATTCCCAGGTGTGGTTGTGGTAGCCGACCTCGAGGCCGAGGGGTTGTGCTTGGGCGGCGATCTGCCCGAGTCGTGCCGCGATGGCGGACACGCCGTGCTCGGTCTCCCATCCGTGGCGGATCATCGGCTCGATGAGCGTCCGCATGCCGAGGGCTGCCGCGGCGTCGAGTGCGCGCTCGGCATCGCCCTCGGCGATCGACGCGTGGCCCGAGAGCGCGGTGAGGCCCGCGTTCGCGAGCGCGGTGCGGTACTCGTCGACTCGGTCGACGAAGCCGAAGAGTTCGACGTTCGAAAAGCCGAGCTCCGCTATACGGTCGAGCGTTCCCGGCAGATCGGCGGCGAGCGCGTCCCTCACGCTGTAGAGCTGCACCGAAAGCTCGGCGGACATGTTGGTCTCCTTCTGGTCGGGGGATCGGTATCGGTCGGAGGCGGATCGTGATAAGACGATCCGCTGGAGTTCGCAGCTTCGGCGCGGCTCGGCCCCAGGCGGGGACCTCGGTGAAGCCTTTCGGGGTGTCACGTCGGCGAGGAGCCGCCCCGCGTCGCGCGGGGCGGCTCTTCGCATCAGGCGGCGATGTCGCCGTAGATGATGCCGCGGCCGTTCGTGGTGAGGTAGACGCGGCCGTAGATCTGCGGGTCGCCGGTGATGGACGATCCCGACCAGGCCCACTGGTGGTCGTCGTCATTGATGCGGGACCAGCGGTTGCCGCCGTCGGTCGAGCGGTAGATCGCGGCCTTGCCGTCCTTCACGGCCGAGGTGAAGATCGCGGGATAGCCGGATCGCTTGGCGGCCTTGCCGAAGCCCACCGACTCGGCCGTCTCGAACACCGTGATCTTCTTCCAGGTGGTGCCGCCGTCCTTGGAGCGCCACATGCCCCCGCCGATGCCCTCCTTCTCGTCGCCGCGCCCGGCGAGCCAGACGTGGTTCTTGTGGCCCGGAACGGCACGGAAGTTCTCCACCGCCCCGGTCGGCAGGCCGGTCGCACCCGTGTCGGCGAAGGTCTTGCCGCCGTCGGTGCTGCGGTAGAACACGCCACCGGAGAAGGCGTACAGGACCGAGGCCTTGCCGCGGTCGGAGCGGACCTTCGCCCCCGCCGGGAGTCCTTCGACCGGGTTCCAGGTCTCGCCCAGGTCGGTGCTGTAGACCGGAGTGACCTCCGTGTCGCTCGGCGACCAGACGATCTTGGACCCGTCGGCGGTGACCGCGACGGTGCCGCCGTGGCCGTCGCCGGGGACGCCTTCAACGGGTGCGGCGTTCTTCCAGGTCTTGCCCCGGTCGGTGGAGACGCCGACGTGGCCCTTCTCGTTGCCGTGCACGTTGCCCGTGCCGACGACGACGTCAGGCTTCGATTGGGCGAAGTCGACGCTGGTGCCCGTGGACCAGTCGGTGTCGATCATCGGCTCGGCGCGGCCGAGGTCGGTATGGACGAAGCCGCCGACGTCGCCGACAGCGGAGACGAGCGTGCCACCGATCGCGGCGAGGTCCAGGACCGCGCACTCCTCGACGCCTTCGGCGCGCACGCCGACAGTGAACTGCTCGATCGGCAGGGCGACGCGTCCGCCGTTCCCGTCCTCACCGATCAACTCGCCTTGGGCGTCCCACTGCGTCAGTTCCTCAGTGCCCCAGATCGTGGCCCCAGTGCCCCACATGAGGCGGTCGGAATTGTGCGGGTCGATCGCGAAGGCCTCGATCATCCACCCGTGCTTGACCGCGTACGCGGGCCCCTGGTCCTCGCCGTTCCACGACAGCCACGGGCTGCCCGAGCTGTCCATGACGAAGCGGTCGTGGCGATCCTGCCCCTCGGCGTAGTCCCAGCTCAGCGACCAGGTAGCGCCGGAATCCGTTGAGCGGTAGAGGATCTCGTCGGGGTACCAGTTGTTGCACGTGGAGGCCATCAGAGTGCCGGGGTTCTGGAGGTCGATGGTGATCCCGCCGAAGCCCGGAATCACGCCGCGCGGGTTGTAGGTCGGGGTGACGTCGGTCCACTCGCCGGTCTGCGTGGACAGGCGCTGGATCTTGCCGCCGTTGCCCGAGGCGGGCGCGCCGTTATAAGGGCCGGGGTCGTAGCCGGTGATGACGTACAGGAACCCGTTCGTATTGTCCACTGCGGACTGCTTGGGAATGGTGCGGTTGCCGTCGACCGAACCCAGCGCCGCGGCTGCGCCGGGGACGGCCTGCCAGGTCGCGCCGCCGTCTTCGGAGACGTACAGCGGATCGGCCGGGTCGGCCACGCCCACATAGATCTTCCCGCCGATCTGGTCGAAGTCGATCCAGATCACGCCCTGGTTGTCCGCGTTGTAAGGATTCGCGGGGTCGATGACGAAGTTGCCGGGGTTCGGGAACTCCTCGACCTTCGCCCAGGTGCGGCCGTAGTCCTTCGAGCGCCACAACCCGTTGCCGCTGGGAGTGCCCAGGTACAGCTCGGCGTTGTCGGCCGGGTTGACGACCAGACGTTCGCCCATGCCGCGCCCGGGCATGTTGCCGCCCTGCTTGAACGGCAGCTCGGCGACACCCCAGGTGTCGCCCTTGTCGTCGGAGTAGAGGATCGCGCCGTTGTTGGTGTCCCAGTCCGTGGTGTAAGTCCCGACGGCGGCGTAGACGCGGTTCGTCTCGACCGGGTCGGTGGCCATCGAGACCACGCCCGAGTAGCCCCACTTGTCGCGGCCGACCCAGTCGAGCAGAGGCTTCCAGGTCCGCGAGTCCTCCTGCCAGCGGTAGCATCCGCCGATGTCGGTGCGGGCGTAAATGAGATTGGCCTCAGTCTCGTTGAAGACGATGCCCGGCACGAACCCGCCGCCGTTGATCGCAGCGTTCTTCCAGGTGTAGGCGTCGCCGCCCTGCCTGTTGCGTTCCTCGGCTCCTGCGAGGAGCGGAACGGACAGGGCACCGGCCCCGACCACGGCCGCTCCTGCGGTCGCGGCGAATGTGCGTCGTCGCACGTGGATCTCCTTTGAATCGGTTGTCGGAACTTGCGTCCCCGCGGTGTGACGGCGTGGGGGAAGCGGGC
This sequence comes from Glycomyces lechevalierae, assembly GCF_027622945.1. Classification (GTDB taxonomy): domain Bacteria; phylum Actinomycetota; class Actinomycetes; order Mycobacteriales; family Micromonosporaceae; genus Glycomyces; species Glycomyces rutgersensis. The sequence continues at coordinate 160,422 of NZ_JAPZVQ010000007.1, forward strand.
GTCCGGGCCCGGCACAGATCCGGACGCCCTCCCCCTGCGGAACTTTCAGAGACCGCGGGTCAACCTTTCACAGCGCCGGTGATGCCGGCCTTCGTGAAGTGCTTCTGGGCCAACGGAAAGGGCGCGTTCATGGAGGGAACGGGCATTGGAGGGGTCCTTTCCAGGATGCCGCCGGAAGGGCTGAAGTAGCGAAGGATCTTTAAATTTGGATATGCCTACAAACTAACAATATGCCGAGAGCCCTTCCTCGCACAAGCCTTGTGCGTGAAAAAGATCAGATGAATAACTGCAAACCTTCCCGGCCCTCAGCGTCCGCCACTGGAGTTCTCGTAGGCCTTTGACAGCTGGACTCCGGATCACCGCTGCACTGTGAATATCCTGGCGGCGGGCCCCGCCGGCAACTCGACCACCGGCGTCTCGCCGTCGGTGCGGATCGTCCACTCCGGCAAGGCGACCGGGTACGCCTGCTTCAGGTCCCGCCCGCGCAGCCCGGGCAGCGCGACCTCCGCGGCCTCACCGCGCGACCACAGCGCCAGCAGCGACTCGGACTCGGTGTCGAGCTGCAGCGCGATCACCTCGTCCCCCCAACCCGGCAGCCCCAGCGGCCACACCGGATGCGACCTGGCGATACGGTGCCGCCAGTCCTTATGCAGCGCAATGGCTTCGCGTACCAGCGCGGACTGCTCCGCGCTCAACTCGTCAAGGAACCCGGAGAGGTACAACCGACCCATGGCGCCCGCCGTCATCGCGAACGCCGTCTCCTCCAGGGTCATCGACGCGGCCGGATACGCCCAGTTCCCCGCCTGTTCGGGAAGGACGCTCGCGGGCGCGGCCGCCGCGATCGGCGCGTACTTCCGGAAGTCCTCCTGGTCTGAGGTCGACTGCAGATGCGCCACCGAAAGGAGGTTGTAGTCCATGCGCAGCGCACCCGAACCGCAGTTCTCGAACAGCACTCCCGGATGCCGGGCGTGCACGCCGCGCAGCCAGTCGCGGAAGGCACGGGTGTGACCGAGCAGCCCTGCCGCTGGCGTGTCGGCGTCCACTTCAGTCCCGCCGCCGATGTTCCTGTTGTAGTCGAGCTTGATGAACTCGAGCCCGAACTCGCCCACCAGCCGGTCCACCGTCTCGTCCAAGTGCGCGCGCGCCGCCGGATGCCGCAGGTCGAGCTGGAAGTTCCCCGCCACGATCACCCGCTCGCCGAACCGCTGGAAGAACGCCTCTTCCGGCAACCGCTCCGCTAGCGCCGACTCGACCCCGACCGATTCCGGCTCCAACCACAGCCCGGGCCGCATGCCGTTGGCGCGGATGGCGTCGGTGACCGACGACAAGCCGCCGGTGAACCGCTCGGGAGCCTCGAGCCACTCCCCCGCGCCGACCCACCAGGCGCTGCCGGGCGTGGCGTACCACCCGGCGTCGATGCAGAAGTACTCCGCGCCCGCCTCGGCCGCGGACTCGATGAGCGGCAGTAGCTTCTCCGTCGACGGCTCGCCCATGAGCGTGTTCATGTAGTCGTTGTAGACCACCGGAAGCCGCGCGTCGACCGGGCGCACCTCACGGATCGCGCGCCGGTAACCGGTGAGCGCCGCGAAGGCCGCGTCCCGGCCGCCATCGGCGACGCAGAGTCCTGCCGGCACCGAGGTGAACTCCTCGCCCGGCGCCAGCCGCGCGGCGAACTGGTGGTGCCTGTCGGTCGCGCCGTACACGCCCACGGTCACCGTGGCCCCGGTCTGCGCCACCTCCCAGTGCCAGCTGGCGCTGGTCTCGACCTGCCACGCGATCGAATGGACGGTCTCGCCGGCGAGGACCCCGGTCGGCAGGAACGAACCGGTCGACCAACTCCCATGGCTGGTCAGTGAGAAGAGCCCGCGCGGGTGCTGGCCGCCGTGCATCGGGGGATCGATGTCGGGCAGCAGCTCGCTCAATGGGCGCTGCCGCCAGCGCCCCTCGGCCCGCCATTCGCTCTCGGCCCAGAGGAGGTCGTGCGCACCGTCGGCGGACACGGCCACGAGCGCCGAGCTCACTGAGAGCAGTACGAGACTCCGGTCGGCGTTATTGCGAACGGTGTGACGGATCTGGAGGCCCGGCCCAGCGGCGCGGAAGACGCTGAGCACCTCGACGCCGAACTCCGGTGCCCGCTGGCGGATCCGCAGCTCGGTCTCGTCCGATTCGTGGCCCGCGTAGCGGAGCCGCTGCCCGGCGCTCGAGTAGAGGAGGCCCTGGTCGTCGCTGTCGCGGTGCTCGACGCCGGCGGTGACGACGTCGACGACCGCACACGGCGCGACCGCCGAGGGCGCCTCGGGTGCCGTCGCGAGGCGCACGAGCTGCACGGGGCGGTCGTCGCGGTGGTCGAATCTCAGGTGGAGCCCAGGGAGGGCCCACTCGAATACTGGATCCTCGTCACCATGCGACGGGACTTGCGATGCCATCTACTACTCCGCTCTCGATAGGGGGGTTTCCTTGCCCTGGTTCCTCGTCATTGCTCGGCGAGGATGCGGATGGCCATGTGTTCGCGGCCGGGGAGAGGGACACGGACGGTGCCCTCGGCGTGGTCGGCGACGCGTTCGACGGTCATGTTCCAGGTGTCGATCACGTCGACCGCCCAGCGCCTGCCTTCGGGGAGTTTGAGTTCGCGGAAGCGTGGGCGGCTGAACCCGAGGTAGGTGACCTCGTATTCGCCGGCGACCCCGCCGACTGGTGCGTCCCAGTTGGAGGGGAGCGGATCGAGGACCCCGGTCGGCGACGCGGCGATGACCTCGCGCAGGAAGGCCATGCGGGCCGGGCTGGAACCGATGAGGTCGCCGCCCTTGGACCACCAGAGTTCCTCGGCGTCGTTGAGGTAGGTCTCGCCGTGCGCGACGTAGCCGCCCCGTACCGCGCCCTCCCAGCAGCGCCGGGTCAGCTCCTCACCGGAGATGTTCCCCCAGCCCTGGTCGATGTCGCCTTCGTAGGCGCATTCGTCGATCACGACCGGCTTGCCCCAGCGTTCGCGCCACTCGTCGGTGAACTCGGCGGTCCGGTAGGCGTCCTGGCGCTGGATGCTGGCGTGGGTGATCCACGGTTTGGCGTAGTCGTAGAACGGGCCGCAGTTGTGGATCGAGTTGAGGTGCCCGTGCGGGTCCTCCTCGGTCACGACGGCGGCCAGGCGCTCCCAGTCGTCCTCGGTCTTGGCGCCCATCATGTCGTACTCGTTGGCCATGGACCACCACACGTTCGCGTAGGCCGCGAGGCGCCGGACGGTGTAGCGGATCAGCCGGTCGTCGGCTTCGGGGCCGAGGTCGGCGAATCCCCACCGGTCGTAGGGGTGGAGGAGGATGACGTCCGCTTCGATCCCCATGCCCTGCAAGGCGGCTACTTCCTGCTCGAACCGGCGGAAGAACGCCGGGTCGAACCGGGTCGTGTCCCAGCCGTCCTCGGCCGAGCCGGGGAAGGGGTAAAACTCGGGCTCGACGTGGTTGTACTGGTACCACTTGGGCAGCAGGCACATCCGCACCTTGTTGAACGGCCCCGCGGCCAGCGTCCGGCGGGTCTGGTCCCGCAGACGCCCGACCTGGTGGGTCCACGCGTAGGCCGTGGTGCCGACCGGGAGGTAGCGGGTGCCGTCGCTGTGCGCGAAGTGGAAGCCTTCGGCCCGGACCGGACCATGCGCGCCCGGAGCCGGTGCGGTGCAGGTGAACCCGCCGGTCACGCCGTCGAGAACGGGGACGTTCGAGTCCGTCGTGAAGGTCCACCGTCCCTCAGCGTCGGGCATGAAGCGGATCCGGTAGGTCCCGTCGCCGTCGTAGAACCCCCCGACGCGCATCTCCCGCTCACCGTCGTTGAAGACCGCTGCCAGGTCGACGTCGGTGAACGGGTTGCCGTCGGCGGGGCCGTGGAGCGCGACTTCGTACACGCCCCAGCGGGTGCAGCTCTCAGGTGCAGCGGGCTGGTTCATCGGTTCCTCTCGGAGGGGAATCGCAGCTTTAATTCTTACGGATGCCCCAACTTACTACGCGGAGCGCGGTTGTCCAAGGCCGGATTACGCCAGGGCGGCCGACTACGACTCGGCCGACGTGGTGAGAGCGTGCTGTGGTCGATGGCGGGAGCGCGGCGACCGGGCGGCCCGTGCTCGAAGGGCCGCCCGGATCGAAGGCGCTACTCGCCGTGAACGCTCTTGTACGCCTCCGTGTAGTACTCGCGGGCGGCTTCGCCGCCGTTGTCCAGGAAGGTCTGGACGATGTCCGGGATGGTGGAGAGGTCGGCGCGGCCGTAGGCGATGTCGTTCTGCTGGTCCCACAGCGTCGAGGCGGCGGCCTTGAAGTCGGCGGGGCCTTCGATCCGCATGCCCTCGAACATGTTCTTGCTGCCGTACTGCTGGATCGCGGCGTTGTAGTCGAACCGGGCCTGGACCGTCTCGGGGTCGCCGGTGAGGAAGTTCTGGACCTGGCCGCACAGCGCCTTGTAGTTGACCGGGGCCCCGACGATGGTGCTGCCCGACTCGGTGAGGACGGGGGTGCCGTCCTCGCCGAGGTCGAAGTGCTCGCCTTCGACGCCGTACTGCAAGAGCTCATACTCTTTGGTCCCATAGGGGGACGCGCACCAGTTCGCGACGTCGAGGATCTCCTCGACCTGCTCCTTCTTGAGATCCTTGTTCAAGAACGTCCAGCCTTCGACGGCGGGGTTCATCGAGACGATCGGCGTCCGGCCCTTCGCGGCCAGGGGCGGCAGCGGGGCGATCGCGCCCTCGACCTCACCGGTCTTGACCTGGCGCGCGAACTCGCCCCACCAGATCATGCTGTCCTGAGTGAACAGGACGCTCCCGGCCGCCTGCATCGCGTGGGTGTCGAGGGTCCCGCTCGGGGCGTCGGGGTGGATGAGCTGCTCGTCCCACAGCGTGCGGCGGAACTCCAGCAGCTCGGTGAACTCGGGCAGCTCGCTGGTGTGGTACATCTTCTTCTCGTTCTCGTCCCACTTCCAGCCCTCGGTGTCTCCCGTGGAGAACCATTCGCCGACGAACCAGTCGAGGGTGGCGAAGGCCCACTTGCCGTTCGCGTCGTCGGACCAGGCTCGGCAGACCTCCAGAAGCTCCTCGACCGTGGTCGGCATCGCCAGGTTCGCCGCTTCCAAGTAGTCCGTGCGGACGAACACGGCGTTGCCCTGACCGCCGCTGAGGGTGCCTGGGATGCCGTAGATGCGGGCGGTGGCGGGGTCGGCGACGTCGGTCGACCAGACCGACTGGCCCCACGACGCGGTCGGGAGGCCGGCCAGGAGCGGCCAGCGCCCGGCGATGTCGCCCTTCACGATGTCGGTCAGGTCGTAGAAGCCGTTGACGACCGTCTCCTGGAAGTTGACGTGGGAGCCGAGCATCCAGCTGGACATCATGATGGCGTCGCCGTACTCGTTGGCCTTGAGCCACTGCACCGAGGTGTCGGCGTAGGTGTTGCCGTCGGCGTGGCGGAGGTTGATGACGGTCCCGCCCCAGGCTTCGGAGACGGCCGCGAAGTACGGGTCGTCATTGGACGGGTTGGCGCCCCAGTTCGGCACGGTCATCTCGTAAGTGCCGCTGCCCGAGGGGAGTTCGGTGACGGCTTGGACCGGCTCCGGGTACGAGGTGAAGCCGGAGGGGTGGTTCGGCGGCTCGCCGACGAGGTCGGGCTGGACCGGGAGCGGCCACTCCTGGTACGTGGGCAGGAAGTCGAACCCCTCGGTGGACTGCACGGCGCCTTCGCCGGACTCGATGTCGCTGCAGGCGGCGAGGACGGGCAGCCCGGCGGCTCCGGCGGCGCCGAGGCCGGCGACCTTGAACAGTGAGCGGCGGTTGAAGGGCGCGTTGGAGGAGGGAACCGGCATGGAGAGGTCCTTTCGAGAGTGCTCCCGGGGAGGTATGGGAGCGATCGTCATTAAATTTGGATATGTAAATAAACGAACGAATGAACGGGCCTCCTTTGCGGGAGGCCCGTTCCCTTCGGGCTAAACGGCGAAGCGCCACCAGTCCACATTGAACAGGAAACCGCTGCCGCCGGTGAAATTCAGGTACAGGTCGCGGGTGCCGGTCGCACCGCCGACCGGGCAGGAGACGTCCGCCCAGGTCTGCCAGCCGCCGGTGCCCGAGACGGTGCACCTGCCCACGACCGGGCCGTTCGGGCCGTCGACCCGCAGCTCGATGGTGCCGCCGCTGGTCGCCGAGGCCACCCGTGCGCTGAATGTCCGTGCGCCGGTGCCGAAGGCCACGCCCTTGACCTTGATCGAGTCGCCGTTCTCGATCCAGCTGACGTTCATCCCACCGGCGGCGGTCCACTCGGTCTCGACCCCCGTGGCCCAGGCGATCGTCTCGGCCTCTTGGCGCACATAGGGATTGAGGGTCCCCACTTGCGGCGGCCCGGCTGTGGTCATGTTCATCTGGGGGATCGTGCCGTCGGCGTTGTAGGTGAACTTCTCGACGGCCACGGACCTGGTGAAGCCGCCGCCGCCCGGCAGGGCGCCGTTGTGGTAGAAGAAGTACGACGATCCCTTGAAGTCGATCACCCCTGGGTGGTTGGTGAAGGCGTTGCCCTGTGCCGGCATGACGGTGCCCCGGTAGGTCCACGGCCCGGTCGGGCTCGGGGCCGTGGAGTAGCCGATGAACTCCTGGCAGCACTGCGCCGCGAACACGTTGTAATACAGCGATCCGCGCTTGTAGACCCACGGCCCCTCCTCGTAGAGGGTCGGGCGGTCGGTGCTGCCGGGGCGGGTGCCGAAGCCCTCCGTGGTGAGGGGGATCTTCGTGGGCGAGCCCGAGTAGGAGATCATGTCGGCGTTGAGCTTCACGTACCACAGGTTCGGGTTGCCCCAGTAGAGATAGGCCTGCCCGTCCGTGTCGATGAAGACCGTGGGGTCGATCTCGCCGTTCATGACGAGCGGGTGCCCGAGGGCGTCCCAGAACGGACCGGTGGGACTGTTCGAGACGGCCACGCCGATCGCGAACTGGCCGGTGGTCCGCTCGGATGTGGGGACGTACCAGTAGAACAAGCCGTTTCGTTCGATGGCCTGGCCCGCCCAGGCGTTCGCGCCCGCCCAGCTGAACGTGTCGAGGCTGAGCGGCGAGCCGTGGTCGGTCCAGTTGGCCATGTCGTCGGAGGAGTAGACCCGCCAATCCTTCATATTGAAGGAGGAGGTCGAGCCGTCCTCGTCGTGCCCGGTGTAGAGGTAGACGCGGCCGTTGTGGACCAGCGGCGCGGGGTCGGCGGTGTAGATGGTCTGGACGATCGGGTTGTCGGCCTGCGCAGGGTCGGGAGACGGATCGGCGGCCGTGCTCAGCAGGGCCGCGACGAACGCCGCGACCAGCGCCGCCGCCAGGCGGCGTCTCAAATGGGGTGTCTTCATGGGGAACCTCTCCGGCGCTCGCGCGCCATGGGTGTCATTCAGGATGCATGGAACGGGTAGTGGATCGGGTGTCGCGACTCGTCACGCGGTGACCGAGAAGCGTTTGACGGTGACGGCGCCGCCGAGGGATCGGGTGGCGTGATTGAAGACCGCGAACCGGGGGCCCATGAAGAACGCGGGGCTGGTGCCCAGGGTGTGCGCGGTCCCGAGCGGGATGAAGTTCGATCCGTCTTCGCTGTAAGAGAAATGCGCCTGACGTTCGGCGCCTGGTCGGATGTCAGCGGTGACCCGCAGCCAGACGGTGGACGCGCACAGGTCGGCGCTCGCGCGTTCGATGCCCTTACCGACGGTGTTGAATCCCGAGTCCATGGTGTGGCCGTCGGTCATGGAGATGCGGGTGACGCCGTTCTCGCGGCGCAGGCCGATCCAGGCAGAGTCGTTGCGGAGCATCGCCAGGCCGGCGCGGTCGCCGTCCGCCATCTGGGCCGGGTCGAGTTCGATGGTGGCCGTGGAAGCAGGGCCTTGGACGCGGTGGGTGAGCGTATTGCGGGCCCGGTAGAGGTCGTCCGTGACCGTCGCGGTCTGGAGCCTGAGGCCGTTCCCGGTGGACCACTTGGTGTCGTCGGGGTTGTGGTTCCATTCCCACTTGGCGGCGAGCGTCGCGGTGGTGAACGTGTCGGTGCCGATCATGGACGGCACGGGATGCGGGGTGAGGTTCGGGAACGGGTACGTCTGCCCCCAGGCGCCGTTCACCGTCTGCACCTGCGGCCAGCCGTCCGCGGTCCAGCTGATCGGCGCGAGCGCCGGCACCCGCCCGCCGGGATAGGCGTCGACGAACCCCATGTAGTACCAGGCACCGTCGGGTGTGGAGACGAGACCGCCCTGGTGCGGGATGCCGCCGCCGGGGATCGGTCCGGGCATGTCGAGCAGCACCTCCCGGATTTCGTAAGGGCCCCAAGGCGACGAGGACTTGAGGATGTACTGGCCGTTCGGGGGCTTGGTGAGGAACATGTAGTAGCTGCCGTTGATCTTGTAGAACCTGGCGCCCTCCATGCCGCCGATCTCGGGCGGACTGGAGAAGACGTGCTCGTTGCGAACCTCGGTCTTGCCGTCGGCCGAGAGCTGCGCGACGTAGAGCTCGGTGTTGCCGTAGGCGACGTACATGGTGTCGTCGGTGTCGACGAGCATCCCGGCGTCGTAGTAGGAGCGGGGAAACTCGGTGTGGCGGGTCCAAGGTCCGGCCGGATTGGTGGCGGTGTACATGAACGAGCGGTGGAAGTCGATCTGGCCGAGCCAGTAGAAGCGGTTGTCGCCGGCGCGGTGGGTGAGCGAGGAGGCCCAGATGCCGACGATGTAGCGGTGGCCGCCGTTCAGGTCGTACCAGTCGCTGAAGTCGAGTCTCGGCACGGAGTGGCCGATGAACTCCCAGTTGACGAGGTCCCTGGAGTGCAGGACCGGGGCTCCTGGCGAGTAATGCATCGTGGACGCGGTCATGTAGAAGTCCGAGCCGACGCGGATGATCTCGACGTCGGCGAAGTCCTGCCAGATGACGGGGTTCGTGAAGCTCGTCTGCTGGGCTTCGGCTGCGGTGAACGGGTTGAGCGCGCTTGCGACGGCGGCGCCGGCGAGCACGCCGGCTCCGCCGATGAGGATGCGTCGGCGGCTCTTGGGGGTTTCCATCCAGGCCATGGTGGTCTCCTTGGTCGAGGTTCGCTTTCCCGACGTTGGCGATGCGTCGGGTCATGGAGATGCGGGCTCTTGCCAGGGGCGGGACCGGACCGGGCGGTCGCGGACCGGCGGGTGCGCCGCCTGGTCCGGTCCCGGTCGTCAGTCGACGGAGGCCGCCGCGATGTCGGCGAGGACGGTGTCCGCGCCGCAGGTGGCGCCCACGGGGACGAGCGAGAACTGCTGGTTCGCCGCGCCCGTCGGGGTCCACTGGCGGATCGGATCACCCGCTGTTGTCGACCAGCCGTAGACGTCGAGTGCCTTGCCCGAGTTGCGGTTGATGAAGGAGTAGTAGCCGGCCGAGTCCTTGTTGACCTGCCACTGCTGGTTGGTGCCGTTCAGGTTGGTGTACTGGGCGACGGTGGCGCCGTCGGCGGTGCTGAAGTCCCAGACGTCGAGCACCAGCCCGGAGTGGCGGGCCTGGATCCGGTAGTAGCCGTTGCCGCTGTCGATGAAGCGGAACTGCTGGTTCGGGTTCGCCCAGTTGGTGTACTGGGTGAGGGCCGCCCCGGTCGCGGTCGAGACGCCCTGGATGTCGAAGGCCAGGCCGGAGTGGCGGGAGACGATCGTGTACCAGTCGCTGGTGCTCGGCGGCTGCGCCTCGGCGCGGTCGGTGTGGAAGGCGACCAGTGCGGCGGTCGCGATCACGATCGCCACAGCGAGCGCTGCCATGCCTCGGGTCCAGCGGGACAGGATCGAGATATCGGGTGCGTCCGATGCCATCGGGTGCTCCTCAGCGGATGCGCGGACAGGGAATGAGGGTTTCGCGGGGGTCAGCACGGGGCGCTTCCTCCAAGTGCCGGAGGGAGGTTCAGGACGGTCAGCACGAGGCGCCGCTCTTGAGGGTCAGGAGCCCGAGGCGGTACGGGAGCTGTGAGTACTCCATGCCGTCGGTGCTCGGGTCGCGGCCCTGGTAGAGGAACTGGAGGTTGCCGGTGTCGATCTGCATGGTCTGGTCGTTGCCTTGCCGGATGAGTTCACCGTGGCTGATGTCCGCCGTCCACTTGCCGTCGGGGAACGTCACGTTCGCGATCCCGGCGAACGGAGCGCTCTGGTCTCCTGCCTGCAGCTGCCACTGCCCGGTGAGACCGTCGGCGAGGTACGAGCGGTAGTAGCGGCCGTTGGAGCCCATCGCCTCCCAGATCAGCAGGTACTGGTCGGTGTTGTCGACCTTGTAGACCGCGCCGCCCTCGAAGAGGAGGTCGCGCGTGTCCTGCAGGACGATCTGGGTGTTGCGGAAGCCGTTCGGGAACTCGCCGATCGTGGTCTCGGAGCGGTACACGCGCCCGTCGTCGTCGGCGGCGAACAGGTAGCACATGCTGTCGTCGCAGATGTTCCAGAAGTCCAGCCATCCGCCGCTGTTCTCTTCGACGATGGGAGGCGTTTCGTCGATGAAGTTCTTCGGCGCCGACCAGCTCATCGGGTCGGCGGGGTTCTTGCTGGTGGAGTACGAGGGCGGCCCGGTCTGGTAGACGAGGTACCACTCGTCGTCCGGCGCGAAGTGGAACAGCTGCGGAGCGGCGGCGTACCGGGAGCCGATGTTCGGGTTGGTGTCCAGATAGGTCACTGGCGCGTTCGCGGCCTGGGACCAGTCGGAGAAGTGGGTGAAGGCCAGGCTCCAGTGCCCTTCGGGAGTGTTCGCCACGGTGTTGTAGACGAGCCACTCGTCGTTGTAGCGGACCACGGTGGGGTCCTTGGCGGAGACGACGTCGTGCGTCGCGTCCGGCTTGGGGCCGATGAGCGGCCCAGTGGACTCCCACTGATAGGTGGTCGGCAGGGCCTGCGCCCCGACTTCGTCGGCGCCGCCGTCTCCGGTGGTCCCGCCGTCGGTGGTCTGGGCGTTGGCGATGAGCGCGCTCGAGGCCAGCGTGGTGGCCACGGCGAGCACTGTCGCCGCTCCCAGCACGCGATTTCGCAGTGTTCGTTGCATGAATTTCCCTTCCGTGAGCAGGCAGAGCCGCCTGTTATCGCTCACATGACATGGGTTGGATCCGAAACATCTGATGACTGTTCGGAGATTCGAACTATAGAGAAATCTCGATATACAGTCAACGGGTTGACGAAAAGTTTGTTGGTACACCCAGCGTTAAGCGCTTGCTTTCGAGTCTCGTCTTCACGTTCGCTTCCCCAAGGCCTGCAGGCAATCTCGGAACGCGCCTGCGCTGCGGCAGGCGGCCGACGAGGCCGTATCGAGGATCAACCTATTGACAAAGTTTGATCGTTCAACTTAATGTGGGGGCGCACAAGGAGATCGACCCCCCTCCAGCGGCCAACGCCGCGCCCTCACGGTACCCACCCTCACAAGGAGAACCGTGACAAGTTCAGTCACTGTCCATAGAAGACGACTGCGCCTCGGCGCGATCGCCGCAGCAATCACCGCCCTGACCGCGGGCCTGATCGGCGCCGCCAGCGCTCAAGCAGAAAAGCCGACCGCCCCGCCGGACCATGCGGTCACCGCCATGGAGCAGGTCGCGGCCATGCAGCCGGGCTGGAACGTCGGCAACAGCCTCGACGCCTTCGGCGGCGACACCGGCGGTGAGACCGCCTGGGGCAACCCGCTGATCACCGAGGAACTCCTCCAGACCATCAAGGCCGAGGGCTACAACTCGATCCGCCTCCCGGTGGCCTGGGACTACGAGCACACCGGCCCGGGACCGGACTACACGATCTCCTCCGAGCGCATGGAGCGTGTCGCGCAGGTCGTCGACTGGGCGATCGCGAACGACCTCCAGGTGCTGGTCAACATCCACGACCAGATGTTCACCAAGGCGCTGCCGGACGACCGCGAGAACGTGCTCGCGAAGTTCAACTCGATGTGGCGCCAGATCGCCGAGCGGTTCAAGGACTACCCGTCCGAGCTGTCGTTCGAGAGCATCAACGAACCGCAGTTCCCCACTGACACGGCCAACCAGGACGCCCACACCGCCACGCTCAACGTCAACTTCTACGAGACCGTCCGCGCCACCGGCGGGAAGAACGCGGACCGGCTCCTGGTGCTGCCGACGTGGGTCACCAACTCCGAGCAGCCGCACCTGGACGCGCTCAAGGCCACCATCGACGAGCTCGACGACGACATGATCGCCGCGACCGTCCACTTCTACGGGTTCTATCCCTTCAGCGTCAACGTCGCCGGGGTCACCACCTACGACGAGGCGACCCAGCAGGACCTCGAGAACACCTTCCAGCGCACCAATGACACCTTCGTCGACAACGGCGTGCCGGTCATCGTCGGGGAGTGGGGTGTCCTCGGCTACGACTACACCCGCGGCACCGTGCCCAACTCGCCGCAGTACGGCGAATTGCTGAAGTTCTTCCAGGCCACCGCGCACCAGGCCGTCGAACAGCAGCTGACCTTGATGCTGTGGGACGCCGGTTCGTACCTCAACCGCCACACCCTGGAATGGCGCGACCCGCTCCTGAAGGCGTACATGGACTCAGGTTTTACGACGCTTTCGGGCACCGCCTCGTTCGACTCGATCTACCTCGAGAAGGCCGGGACCATCGCCGACGAGTCGCTCACCCTCAACCGCAACGGCCTTGACTTCGAGGGCCTGTGGCAGGGGGACACCGCACTTACCGAGGGCGCTGACTACACCGTCTCCGGTGACACGCTCACCCTGACCGCCGCCGCGCTCACCCGTCTCGCGGGCGACCGCGCCTACGGCACCAACGCGACCATCGAAGCCCGCTTCTCGGACGGCCTGCCTTGGGCGATCCACATCATCTCCTACGACAAGGCGCAGCTCTCGGATGCGTCCGGGACCCTGGACGGCGAACCCTGGTCCGGGTGGGAGCCCTGCAACTCCTCGTGCTTCGCGATCCCGACCGAGTTCAACGGCGACCAGATCGCCACGATGGAGGCCAAGTACGCCGACGGCACCAACGCCGGGCCCCACACGTGGACCGCGTTCAAGGAGTTGTGGGCGACCTACCGGCCCGACTACGACGCCGGCACGATCAGCCTCACCCCTGACTTCTTCAACGAGGTCAGGGACGACGAGCCCGTCACCCTCACGTTCCACTTCTGGGGCGGCGGCACGATCGACTACACGATCACCAAGACCGGCTCGACCGTGACAGGTACCACCGCTTAAGCGGCGATCTGCAAGGCGGTGTGGGCATCCAAGTGCCCACGCCGCTTTGCTGCCGTGGACCTCCCGCTGACCCGAGGCATGGCCGCGCTCGCGCCGGCCTCCGTCGACTGACCGATCCGGGACCGGACCGTGGCGGCGCACCCCCAGTCCGCGACCGCCTGTCCGGTCCCCCCCTAGCAATGAACCCGCATCTCCATGATCCGACGCATCGGCGACTTCTGGGGAAGCGAACCTCGACTAAGGAGACCAGCATGGCCTGGATGGAAACCCCCAAGAGCCGCAGGCGGATGCTCATCGGCGGAGCCGGCGTGCTCGCCGGGGCCGCCGCCGCGACCGTACTCAACCCGTTCACCGCAGCCCAAGCACAGCAGTCGACCGACCCCACCGCCTGGTACGTGCTGCTGAACCGCAACAGCGGCAAGGCCCTGGACGTCAGCGGCGTGTCCACCGCCGACGGCGCCCAGCTCCACCAATGGACCCGCACGAACGCCCAGAACCAGCAGTTCCAGTTCATCGACGCCGGCAACGGCTACTACAAAATCAAGGCGCGACACTCAGGCAAGCTGCTCGACGTGTCCAGCTGGTCCACGGCCGACGGTGCCCCCATCCACCAGTGGACCGACACCGGCGGCGCCAACCAGCAGTTCCGGCTGGCCGACTCCGGCGGCGGCTATGTCCGGTTGATCAACCGCAACAGCAACAAGGCGGTCGAGGTCCAGAACGCGGCGACCAACGACGGCGCCACCGTCGTGCAGTACAGCGACTGGGGCGGCAGCAACCAGCAGTGGCAGCTCGTCCGCGTCGACAGCGGCAGCGGCGCCTGCGCGCTTCCGTCGACGTACCGCTGGACATCGACCGGCCCCCTGGCGCAACCCAAGGCGGGGTGGGCATCGCTCAAGGACTTCACCGCCGTCGTCCACAACGGCCAGAAGATCGTCTACGCCACGACGCACGGCGCGTTGCCCTATCCCGACGGCAACTGGGGACTGATGTCCTTCAGCCCCTTCACGAACTGGTCCGACATGGCCACCGCCCCCCAGAACACGATTCCCTTCGACGGCATCGCACCGACGCTGTTCTACTTCGCGCCGAAGGGCCTCTGGGTGCTCGCCTACAACGGGGCTTGGCCATATAGCTTCGGCTACCGCACCTCGACCGACCCCACCAACCCCAACGGCTGGTCCGCGCAGCAGGAGCTGTTCACGGGCACCCTCCCGAAGGGAGGCCCCCTCGACGTGACCCTCATCGGCGACGACACGAACATGTACATGTTCTTCGCCGACGATGAGGGCGGCATCTACCGCGCCAGCATGCCCATCGGCAACTTCCCGGGCACCTTCGGTTCGTTCACGGAGATCATGCGCGACACGCCGCTCAACCTGTTCGAGGCGGTCGAGGTCTACAAGGTCCAGGGGCAGAACCAGTACCTCATGATCGTCGAGGCCCAGAACTACACAGGGTTCGGTCGCTACTTCCGCTCGTTCACGGCCCCCACTCTCGACGGCACGTGGACACCCCAACCCGAGGCCGAGACCGCGAACAGCCCGTTCGCCGGGAGTGCCAACAGCGGCGCGACCTGGACCCGGGACATCAGCCACGGCGATCTGGTTCGCACCAACCCCGACCAGACCAAGACCATCGACCCGTGCAACCTGCAGTTCCTCTACCAGGGACGCGACCCCGGCACCGACGGCGGGGAGTACAGCACGCTGCCCTACCGGCCGGGTCTGCTGACCCTGCAGCGCTAACAGCACGACGCAGATCCGGCTCGGGCGTTCCCGAGACAGCGGGCGGGCTCGGCACGAGACCGAGCCCGCCCGAATCCCTGCGGCCATCTGGAACGGAAAAGATCCAATGGATTCAAGGAGTAAGAGATGCGAACAAGAGCAAGACGTATGACAGGCACGGCAAGAAGCTCACCGCCGAGGTCACCTCAGCGTGAAAGCCTTGCGCCTCCGGTGCGTTGCGACAGGTTCGACAGCTTCCTGTACCAGCAGCCCGGCTCGATCTGACTTCGTTGCAGGACAGGCTGATACGCCACGACTGGGGGCAGCTTTTGCTTCGAGCACGTCTCGCTCTTCGTCGCCGCGGTGCTGGAGCCGCTCGGGTTCCGCTTCGCCGCCGCCTCGGGGCGGGTGCAGCTGGGCGCCGACCCGCGGAAGCCTCGTCCGGCGACGCACGCATGCCGCTCGTGGAGCTGGACGGCATGCGCTGGTTGAGCGACGTCGGTTTCGGCGCCAGCCCTTGGAACTCATTGAGCTGGTCAACGGCGCGATAAGCGAGGCGGGTCCCCGTGGCGAGGCTGACTCAGCAGAACCCCATGAGATTGCAGGATGTGCCATAATCAGGTCCAGTCATCCCTCAGTAGGACAAGGACCCCCGGTGCCTCTGAATCTTCGCGCACGCATCGACCGAAGCGGCCGCCTGAATCTCTCGAACCTCTCACTCAAGGAGGTCCCTGAAGAGATCAAGGATCTCCCCGAGATCAATCAAGTGGACCTATCACAGAATAGCATCGAGGTCATCCCTGATTTCTTCAGTGAGTTGAATTTTTCGTACATCAATCTCACAATGAACAGCATTCGAAGAATTCCAAGCAAACTACTGAGCGCCCCCAACAGGAAGATGGTCAACCTGTCATGGAATCATCTTGAGGTTCTACCAAAAATAACCGAGGACGAATCCTCGATCGCCTGGATTGACTTGACGAACAACCATCTGAGATACATTCCAGATTCCATCTCTAAACTGCGCAATCTGCGCACGCTGAGTCTGAAAAAGAACCAGATATCCGACATCCCTCATTCTATCGGTGAACTCACTCGACTCAATGATCTCGATCTTTCATCGAACTGCCTCAAGTCACTGCCCGGATCGATCGGTGCCCTGACGGAACTCCTGTCACTGGATCTCTCAAGAAACAACCTGACTGGGATACCACATGAGGTTGGGAAGCTCGTCTCACTTCACAGCCTCAATCTTGAAGAGAACCCTCTGCCCCCCGAATTGCTGGCTGCCCACTACAACGGCCTACCCACGTTGCGGCAGCTCTTGAACCTGCTGGAAGTGGAAGGCACACCGCTCAGAGAAGCAAAGTTGGTCCTCGTCGGCGAGGGCGAGGTCGGGAAGAGCACTTTGCTGGCCGCCCTGCGAGGCGATCCCTTCAAGATCGGCCGCAACTCGACCCATGGAATCGAGGTCAAACAACTCGTAGTCGAGACGGGCACCAACCCTCGCGACTCCGTCTCGCTCAACGCATGGGACTTCGGCGGGCAGGATGTCTACCGCCCCACACACCAGCTCTTCTTCACCGCCCCGGCCATCTACCTGGTCGTGTGGAAACCCAGGCAAGGGCCGGAACTAGGGTTCGTCGAATACTGGACCAGCTTGATCAGGCGCCGAACCGGAACGGGCATCAAGATCCATATCGTCGCCACCCATGGGGACCGGCAGGGACGATACGCTCACTTCGACGATACGCGCCTCCGCCAGCAGTACCCCGGCATCATAGACGGCGTCCACCATGTCGGCAGTGAGACGGGCAGGGGTATCGATGACCTCAAAGTTGCGATTGCGACCACCGCCGCGCAGTTCCAGCACTTGCACCGCAAGCTTCCGGCGAGTTGGTTGAGATTCCAAGCGGCTCTGAAGGAAAGCGGAGAGCCCTATCTCGAATTCGGAGAGTACGTCGAGCGAGCGGCCGAGTTCTACCTCACTCAGGATTCGGCTGAGTCGCTGGCACGTGTGGCGACTGAACTTGGATACTGGTGCTACTACCCCGAAACCAGCGGTCTGGATGATCTTGTCGTGCTCCAACCCGACTGGCTCAGCACTGCGGTGAGCCTGGTGCTGGACGACGACGAAACCAATCGACGGAACGGGCTCATCGAACACCGTCGACTCCTGGACGTATGGCATAACCCTGAACGCCCACGACACCTGCGGTACAAGCCCAGAGTCCACCGCGTGCTACTGCGACTCATGGAGAAATACGAGATCTCATACCGCATCAGTTCCGAGGACACCAGCCACCAGCCGACCAGCCTCATCACACAGCTGGTCCAGGAACAGCCTGCTTCGCTGGAAGCCTGGACCGAGTACGGATGGAACCTCAAAGAGCAGGTCCGTATCTGCGAGTTCATCGACAGCAGCGGCCTGAAGGTCATTCCTGAGGACTTGATCAACCGGTTGATCGTCCGAATGCACCGGTTCTCCCTTGGGCGGGAACGCCACCACGAAAGCGTGCACTGGCGCACCGGACTGGTCATCGATCGTGGACTCCACGGAAGGGCATTGATCCAGGTCGAGCGCGACCAGCTCATCGTCAAGGTCAAAGCGGCCTACCCTCAGTTCTTCCTCGACCAGATCACGGAAGACATCAGGGATTACGCCAAGAATTATTGGCCGGGACTCGAATTCAAGAACCTCCTCCCTTGCCGCAGCACCTGTAAGGACCCGAACTGCTCGCGCGCGGGGCAATTTGAGATCAAACGACTGTTCGCAAGAGCGGCCCGCGGAAGACTGCACACTGAATGCGGCCATTGCGGCGAAGACGTCCCGATCGACCACCTGGTGACCGGCGTCAGCAATACTTCCGAGGTCGCGCAGGGTCTCGCGAGCGTTGTGGAGTCCGCGTTGCAGCCGAAGTTCCTTGAGCTGATCGAGATGATGAACAGCCAGCGAATCCAGACAGTGGCCGCGCTTTCGGTTTCGATGAAAGATGTGGCGAGCAGGACCGAGGAACGCCTTCAGGATATTCTTCGTGCTCTGGCCGACGAGTCCTCCTCGGGCCCTCGGCTGTTCACGGCGGAGCTCTCGGACGAGTATCCGTGGTACCGCAAGGCCACCCACCAGCGCGTTAAGATCTCGCTGTGGTGCGAGCACTCCCGGCTTCCGGTCCACATGCTCGGCGACAAGCGCCAAGGCGTATACGAGATCGAGATCCCCAAGGGATGGATCGTGAGCGCCGCGCCCTGGATCCGCGCCTGCACAACGCTCCTGCGGAGCGCGCTCCCGATTGGCATGGGTATCGCCAAGCTGGAGATCGCTCCCCAGCGGTGGGCGGAGCTGGAGAGCAGCCTGAAGCTGACCGAAGACACCATGAAATCCGTTGCCGAGCTCGGGGCCCAGTTCGTCGAGGAGATCGACGGCGACCCGCAGAACCTCGTCGTAGACAAGTTCGCTGAACCGAGCCCGGCCCAACTCAGGTTGCTGCAGCAGTTCCTCCGAATAGAAGATCCTACGTTCGGCGGGCTGCATCGCGTACTGGACCGCGGCCGATACCTCTGGGTCCACAGCCAGTTCGTAGGCGAGTACGATCCGGGACTCCCCGAGCTCTAGCCTTGCAGCTGAGCATGTATAGCGCCCTCGTCACGATCGGACCGGAGGCCGGCCGTAGCAGGTGAGAAGCCGGTTCCTATCCAGGAACCGCGTGATCGCGGCACTGACGGCCGGGACGATCGTCGTCGCACTGACCAGGCTGCTTGGCCAGGCGTCCCGCATGGCGACAATGAAGGACAATGCCGGTTTGAAGCGGTGACGATCGGCTGCGAGGACTCGGTGCGGTGACCGCCGCCTTGCCGGCGGCGGTCACCGCCACTGTCAGATCTGGCTGCGTCGCATGCGGGTCAGCCACTGTGCGGCCACCAGGGCTGAGCCCAAAGCTACTGCCAGAAGGCCGATTTGGACCATCGGTGCCGTCGTCGCGCCGGTGACCGCCAGGGACTGGTCCTGGGTCTGGGTCTGGGTCTGGGCCGCGCAGTCGCCGCCGGCCGGCACGCTGGTATCCGCAGCTGCGGTATTGTCCGACGCGGCCATGTCGATGCCGCCCTCGGTCGGCGCCACGAACACTGCGACGGTGCCCGCGTCCGAGTCCGCACGGCAGCCCGATGGCACCCGCACCGGAATAGAGACTGTCGCTGCTGCCACCAACGCCTCGGCCGCGCCCGCTTCTGCGACGACACCGGCTTCCGCCTCGGTGTTCGCGGATTCACTCCTGTCGATCTGGTCTTCGATACTGCAGATGAGCGTGGTGGTGCCGGTGCAGTCGGCGCCCTCGGCGGGCCCAGCGAGCTCCAGGATCCTCGGCAGGTTGAGCATGAACTCGGCCCCGGGAGCGACCATCGGGCCGCTGTTCGAGATCGTGACGGTCACGACGCCCCTGTCGGTGATGTGCAGCGGCAGAGCGATGTCGACGTCCAGGTCGGTGGCGAGCACCGAGACGGGCTCGCTGGTGTTCCCGACCGGGTCGGTCTCGGTCACCATGAGCGGACCGCTGCCCACGATCTCGCCGTGGCAGGACCAGGATCCGTCGGCCGCGACCTGCGCAGTGCAGACCAGAACGCCGGTGGGTCCGTCCACGGTGACCGTGTCACCGATTTCGCCGGAACCCATCACGGTGACGCCACTGCCGTCGAGGTCGCCGACGACCCTGATCAAGCTCGGCGGCGGCGGCGCCTGGGTGTCGACCGTGATCTCGACCGGCGTCCCCGCGATCGTCCCGCCGGTCCCGTCATCGGCGACCGGCGTGTAGGAGTCGGTGCCGTCGGCGAGCGGCGCCGTCGGCGTGCAGGTCCAGGTACCACCCGCTTGCACGGCGCCGGTGCACACCGGCTCGGCGTTCCCGATGACGACGGTCACCGAGTATCCGAGCACGCCGGTGCCTGTGAAGGTCGGCGTGTCGTCGCCGGTGGTGGTCCCGTCGGCCGGATCGGTGATGGTCGGTCGATCGGTGACGCCGCCGTTCGGCGTGACCCCGGGCGCCGGGTTGGCGTCGTTCCCGGGGTTCGGGTCGTCGGTGTCGGCATGGGCCGTGGCGATGTTGCCCAGGTCCGAACCGTCGCCGGTGTATGCCGGGTCGATCTGGACGGTGAACGTCCAGACCACACTGCCGTTGGGAGCGAGCGTGGCCTGCGGACCGCAGGTGACGGTCTGACCCGACGCCGAGCAGCCCGTGCCCTGGCTGAAGAGCAGACCGATCGGCAGGTCGTCCGTGGCGGTCACGTTCGCCGCGTTGGACGGGCCCGCGTTGGTGACGGTGACCCGGTAGTCGAAGAAGCTGCCCGCCGCCACCGGTGCGGTGTTGAGCGCGACCTTCGCCGTCGACAGGTCCGCGCTCGGGTCGCCGGCCGTACCACCGGGAAGGCCCCCGTCGGGGTGGCCGTCGTTGTCGTCATCGGCATTCGGGTCCGACGCGTTGTTGTCCGGATCGGGGTCGATGGTGTCGCTCGAGGCCGTCGCGACGTTGCGGATCTCGGAGCCGTCGCCGGTGTAGGAGGGGACGAGCTTGACCGTGATCGTCCATGAGGCGCTGGCTCCGGCCACCAGTGTGGCCCGCGGGCCGCAGGTGACGGTCTGGCCCGAAGCGGTGCAGCCGGCACCGGAGACGAATGCCAGCGTCGCCGGGAGGACATCGGTGGCCTTGATGTTCGCCGCGTCCGAAGGCCCGTTGTTCGTGACCGTGATCAGGTAGTTGAAATCGTTGCCCGGGACGACCGGCCCCGAGCCCTGCACCTGCTTGGTCGTGGACAGGTCCGACTCGGGATCGGCGACCGTGCCGCCGGGGAGGCCGCCGTCGGGGTGGCCGTCGTTGTCGTCATCCGCGTTGGGGTTGGACGAGTCGTTGTCCGGGTTCGGGTCGTGGACATCGCTGGAGGCGGTCGCGACGTTGCGGATGTCCGAACCGTCGCCGGGATAGGCCGAGCTGAGCTTGACCGTGATCGTCCACGAGTGGGAGTCGTTCGCATCGAGCGTGGCCTGCGGGCCGCAGGTCACGGTCTGGCCGTTCGCTGAACAGTCCTGACCGGACACGAACGTCAGCGCGGCGGGCAGGACGTCGGTGGCGGTCACGTTGGTCGCCTGCGACGGTCCCTCGTTCGCAATAGTGATCACGTAGTCGAATGTCCGCCCGGGCACGACCGGAGTAGAGCCCTGCACCTGCTTCGTTGTCGCCAGATCAGCCGCGGGCTCGATCGCGGTGTCCACCGAGTCGCTCGCGGTGCCGTTGTTGGTGAACCCGCTCGGCATGGAGACGCTCGCGGTGTTGGTGATCGTCGTGCCGGCGGCGGCGTCCGCGACGGTTCCGGTGATGGTGACCGTGATGACCCCGCTGGGCGCGACGCTGCCGGTGAGGCTGACGCCGTTGCCGCTGCCCGAGGCGGTGCCGCAGCTCGAACCCGAAGTGGCCGTGCAGGTCCAGGTGACGCCGGTCAGGCTGCTGGGCACCGTGTCGGTGATGGTCATGCCGTTCACCTTGGCCGTGCCGCTGTTCGTCGCCGTGACCTGGTAGGTGACCGTGTTGCGGATGGTGCCGGTGGTCGGTCCTTGCTTGGCCATCGCGACGTCGACAGTGGCCGACACGTTGACGGCCTCGGTGGTGCTGTTGTTGGCGGTGTTGCTGTCGGTCCATCGGGTGCCGGAGGTGCTCGCCGAAGCCGTGACATTGCCGAGCGTGGTGCCCGCGTCGGATCCGACGGCGATGGTGCCCGAGACGGTGAAGGCCGCAGTGGCTCCGGCGGCGAAGTTACTCGAGTAGGTGCACAGGAGCGCAGCGGTGTTGCACGCCCAGCCCGAAGGTCCGCTGATGCCGGTGATGGTGTAGCCGCTGGGCTCGGTGAAGGAGACGAGCGGGTTCTGGGCGTAGTCGAGGGCGTCGGTGGCGAGGTTGTCGAGGGTGAAGGTGGTGTCCACATTCGAACCGGCGTCGCCGGTCACGCTCGCCGACCCGGCAGTCATCTTCAAGTCCGGGGCGGCCGGGATCACCGTGACCGTCGCGCAGGCGCTGTCGTTCGTGCTCACGGTGTCGACCGTGACGGCGGCGACGCTGGTCCCGCAGACGTTGTAGACCGTGCCGGGCGTCGCGCTCGCGGGGATCGTCCCGGTGACGGCCACCAGACCGGAACCGTCGCCGTTGTGGGCCGAGGTACCGGTGTCGGTGAACCAGACATTGCTCGAAGTGGGGCAGGTGGCGGTGGTCGCCGAATTGATCGTGCAGGCGTTGTAGCCCACGCTGGCCGCATTCGTGCGCGCGGCGCTCGTCATGGCGAAGCCGCTGCTGCCGGTGATGTTGAGGCTCTGGCCGATCGAAGGCTGGGGCCCGAGGTTGCGCACTTTGACCTCGGGCGTCACCGACGCCCCGGGCTTGCCGGTCACATTGGTCTGCGCGGAGGCGGCGAAGTCGGCGGTGCCGACCGAGAAGGTCTGGGACGCTCCGGCGTTGCAGGTGAACGTCTGGAGCACCGCCCCTGCCGTGTACACACCGTTTCGCACGTCCGCACAGAGGTTCACGAACGTGTTGACGAAGGCGCCGGCCCGGTAGGTCCCCGTCGCCGTCTGGTACGGCCAGGTGGCGTTGGTCGCGCCCGAGGTGCAGGTGCTGCCCAATTGCAGCTGCTGGCTCAACGCCGTGCTGTTGCCGGCGTTCTCGACGCATCGAGCGTTGTTCGAGTTCAACAGGATCCGGTCGTCGGTGGTGACGTCCCACTTCTGCATCGACCTCGTCGCGGAGCAAGTCTGCAGTGTCAGCTTCGCGCCGATGCCGTTGCTGGCCGCCTCCCAGCACATGCCCGAGGCGGCTACCGGTCGGATCTGCACGCCGGTCAGCGTTCCGACCGCCGACTCCGGGTCGCTCTCCCGCGCCGCCGGCTCGGCTTCGCCTCGCGATGCGTCTTCATCGGCGTCCGGCTCGGAGGCGTCCGGTTGCGGATCTTCAGTCGACCCGGCGTCGTCCGCCGCGCCGCAGTCAGTGCTCGTCGCGGTGGTCACCACGTCGAATTCCGTGCTTGAGACGGGATCGGACTCGGGGTCGTCGGGCGTGTCTGCTTCGAGGTCGCTGAGGCGGTAGGTCACCTTGGCCTCGTCACCGGCGCTCAGGTCGCCGGACCAAGTGAAGGTCTCGCCGTCCAGGCGCACCCGTCCACCGCCCGGCCCCTGCACCCCTCCCCAGGCGGTGTCGTCGAGCACCCCCGACAAGTCCTGCTCCACAGTGATGCCCGAAAGGACCCGGTCGCCACGGTTGCCGATGGTGAACATCGCCGTTCGGGTTCCAGAATCGGCGTCGGGTTCACTGAAGGCGGTCTCGCCGACCTCGAGGCCGGGGACGCCTTCGGAGCAGTCGAGCACTTCGCCGGCCATCGCCATGCCGAGGCCGGGCCCGTGTGCACCGACGACAAGCCCTGCCACTGCCGCAGCGCACAGCTTCCGCCAATTCCGTATGAACACCGACAACTCCCGACGTCGACCGAATGTCCATTGAGAACAGGACGCTGTCCTGTGTAACACGGTGTGGCGGCGAGGTTGCGATCATTCCCGCAGTGTCGTCGCCGGATACCTGCAACCGCCACCGGGCACCCGCGGCCGCACGTCGGCGCAGCGACCATCCGAAGCCTTCCTCACATTCGAAGGAACCACTTCGATATCCACCAGGTGTAGTTGAATAAGGACTGTCTTTCCTGACAATAGGCCGTTCGGTCTCTACTGCAAAGGAAGTCCTGATGGAGCACAGCTCACACGGCGGGTGTCTCGTCCGGATCCTTCGACGGGTCGCCGCTGCAAGCGCGGGCGTCGTGTGCGCCGCCATCGCCGTCACCCCAGGCACGTCCTCGGCGCAGTCCCCCACCGACGAGGCCACCGGCACCGGCCCAGTGGAACTCGTGGCCGCCGGGAACTACGACTACAACGGCGACGACCTCGACGACGTCCTGGCCCGCCGGAACCCGGGCGGAACCCTGGAGCTCTGGTCGGGCGACGGCTCAGGCGGCTTCATTGACCATGTCACGATCGGTTCGGGCTGGGGCGTCATGAACCTCATCGAGACCGCAGGCGATCTCAACGGTGACGGCAAGGCGGACCTCATCGCCCGCGAAGCGTCCACCGGCGCGCTGTACTTCTATGCGGGGACCGGAAGCGGCTTCAGGCCGGCCGTGCGCATCGGCCGCGGATGGGAAGTCATGAGCGCCATCGTCTCCGGGCACGACTACAACGGCGACGGCAAGACCGACTTCCTCGCCGTCGACGCCACCACCGGATACCTCTGGCTCTACCCCGGCACCGGCACGGGCACGCACGGCGTCCGGGTCAAGATCGGCTCGAGCTTCAACGAGGTGCGGGAGCTGACCGCAGTCGGTGACCTCAATGAGGACGGCCTCGCCGACATCGTCGCCGTGGGCAAGAACGACGAGTGCATGTACTTCTACGCGGGACCGGGCAACCAGGGCTTCGAGCCCCGGGTCCTGTTCGACTGCGGCTGGAGCGTGATGGATTCGGCGGCCTCCGTCGGCGACTTCGACGGCGACGGCCACGCGGACTGGATCGGCCGCGAGACGGCCACCGGTGTGCTCTACCTGTTCAAAGGCAACGGCACGGGCAGCTACGGCGCCTCACCCGCCCTCGACAGCGGCTGGAACACGATGACGATCGCCTTAACAACGCCGCCGCGCTGACGCAGGACGTGGCCGACGAGGCAGGCAACGCCGCCTAGGCCGTGTTTGAGAATTGAGGAAGCCTCCGGTTGACTCTGTTGTGCTGCAACAAGGTTCACCCGGAGGCTTCAATTGTCGAGCGTGACAGCACGCAGGGACCTGACCGACCGCCAGTGGGAACGGCTGCGCCGGTGGCTGCCCGAGCCGAACCGGCTCGGCCGACCGATATCCAGAAGCCGCCGAGTCCTGGTCGACGGCATCGCCTGGCGGGTGCGGACCGGATCGCCCTGGCGCGACCTCCGAACCGCTACGGCCCCTGGACCACGGCCTACTGGCTGTTCTGCGCCTGGCAACGATCGGGAGCATAGACGCCGATCTGGCGCTCGCTGCAGGCCCTCGCCCGCGCCGAACAGCGCCTGAGCTGGACCTTCAGCATCGATTCGACCACCGCCCGGGCACACCTGGCCACAGTCGGCGGGACCGGCAGCACCCCGTCCACGTCATGGCCGACCGGGCCTACTCCAGCCGGGCCAACCGCGCCTGGCTCCGTGAACACCAGATCAGAGCGACCATTCCAGAGCCTGCCGACCAGATCGCCAACCGACGGCTGCGCGGCGCGACAGGCGGTAGGCCACCGGCATTCGACGCTGACCGATACAAGGAACGCTCGACCACCGAGCGCACTATCGCCCGCCTCAAGCAACACCGCGCCCTCGCGACCCGATACGACAAACTCGCCGTCCGCTACCTGGCCACCGTCCAGATCGCCGTCAACCACCAGACCCAAAGCCGTCCCGGCGCTCCGCCAACTGACCCTCGACTACCAACCCACCGGCAAACCCAAAGAACCCACCAGACCTGCATAGCAAAACGGGCCGAACCTTTGCAGGTTCGACCTGTTTCCGATCTCTCGAGAGATCACACGGTCGGCCCAACACTCGCTTATTCAAACCCAACCCCCAGCTAGACGGCCTGCTAGAACGTCTATCCGACCCGTTGCCCGCCCGGGGCCCCGAAACCGGCCTGTTGGCCCCCGACTCGGGTGGCAGCTCATGCACTATGTGGATCGGATGGAATGAGCCGCGCGCCACGCCGAGAGCCAGACGCCCAGTGTCCTTCGTGGTCTTGTCAACGCTGGGTACGGTCCAGGTCCAGCGTCCTCAGAAGGTCCTCATCGTGAACCTCGCTGGCACTGGCGCGCCCATCGCCGCGTAGATCTGCTCCACTTCGCGCCAGTGCCGGCGGGCCGTGACCTCGTCGCCCTCGTCCCGCGCGGCTGATCCCAAGATCCAGAGCGACCAGGACTCTCCCCCGCGATGACCGAAGGAGCGGTGACTGTCGAGGGCCTGCCCCGCGAGTTCGCGGGCGCCGTCAGCGGCGCCGCGGCGTAGACGCACCTCGGCCAGGAGGTTGAGCGCCATGGCCGCGCTGGTCCGGTACTCGCCTTCCCGAGCCAGACTGAAAATCAGATCCGCGTCCACCTCGGCGGCCTCGAGTTCACCGAGCCCGATCCTCCCGACGGCCCGCTCGATCAGGGCATCGATCCTGACTCTGGTCAATTCGCCGTTCACCACCAACAGCGACTGCGCCGCGGCGGCCACCGCTCCCTCGTGGCGCCCGAGTCCATTGAGTGCGACAGCGACCGCAATGAGCCCGATTGCCTTGCTCATTCTGTCGCCCCTCAGATCCGCCTGACGGACGACCACGTCCGCGTATGCCAGTGCGTCGTCGTACCTCCCCTGCGCGGAATAGAATTCCGACCTGAATTCGGCCGTAGACGCGTCGAGTTTCCGTTCTCCCGCATGCACCTCGATATCCATGACCTGACCCAGGTAGTCGGCCGCTCCCACCAAACCCAGGCGGGTCGAAACCGAGGCGAGCCTTCGCAGATGTGATGCCTGAAGGGAGATGTCTCCGATCTCCTCTGCCATTTCGAGCGCCTCTGCGAGCAGTCGCATTTCGACCTGCAATTCACCCATGTCGCCGTGGACGACCGCCAGCGCCCCGAGGTTCACGCTCGCCGCACGCACCTTGCCGAGAGCGCGATTCATCGCGAGCGCCATCTCGCCTTGCTCGAGTGAGGTCCGTAGCCTCCCTAGGTTCCAGCAGGCGAGCGCCAAGTCATGGTGCGCCGCTGCCTGGCCGTCCTCCCATCCGACCCGGCGCGACCGTTCGATCGCGCGTTCGGCGTGGCGGACCACGTCCGTGAAGTCGCGAGCCTTGATGTACGCCGTGGACATGCAGAGTTCGGAGACCGCCTCCCCAGGGAGATTGGCTTCCGCCAGCGCGCCGTTCAACGCCGATTGACCGAGTGCGAGGAAGTCCGAGGCGCTCATCTCCATCCAGGCGTGGCCGCGGAGCGTATCGGCGAGCCTCCAGGCCACCGAACCGAAACCGTGCTCGCCGGCGTACCGCGCGACGGCGACGAGGTTTTCCCGTTCGTCGTCGAGCCACTGCGCGGCCTGTACTTCGTCGAGTCTCGGGACACCGGTGGAGCCGTCGGGAGCCGACAGCCTCGCGTAACGCGGATACCGAGCGCTGCAAGCCGCATCGGCCGTGCCGAGATACCAGTCGAAGAGGCGATTGAGGGCCTCGACTCTCACGGGGCCCTCAGCTTCGACCAGATCGTTTGCGTAGTCCCTGATCAGATCGTGGAGATAGAGTCTGCCGCGCCCGTCACGATTGACCATGTGCGCGTGCACGAGCTGTTCGACCGCACGCTCAGTCGCAGCCGTGGACATGTCCGCCAGCACGGTTGCGGCTTCGACGGCAAGGGACCTGACCGGGACGATGCCGAGGAGCCGGAGCATGCGGCGCGCGTCGTCAGCCAGGGCCTTGTAGGAACCGTCGAATGTGGCCTTGAGCGCGGCATGCGGTCCATCGCCGTGGGGAGGGACCACATGACCGCCGGCCTGGTTCGCCGCCGCGATGCGCAGCGCCAGCGGCAGGTATCCGCTGCTGCGGGCCAGCTCGTCCAGTTCCGGATGATCCGACGAGCGGGGGATCCGCAGCAGGGCCTTCAGAAGCCGGGTCGCCTCGTCCGGTGTCAGCGGTGCCAGACCGAGACGGAAGGCTCCATGGCGCGCGTGGAGGTCGCCGAGTCGATTCCGGCTCGTCACGATCACCAGCGAATGCGGACCGCCCGGAACCAGCGGGACCACCTGCTCGGCTGACTCCGCATTGTCGAGGAGGATGAGCATCCGCTTTCCGGCCGTCTCCGTACGCAGTCGGGCGGCGGCCTGATCGGCCTCGGCGGGCACCTGGTCGCTGGCGAGACCGAGCGACCGCAGCATCGCCGTTAGGGCCTCGATCGGCTGCAGCGCGGGGAACGGCGAATAGCCGCGCAGGTTGAGAAACAGCTGCCCGTCGGGGTAGCCGTCCGCGATGCGGTGGGCCCAATGCACCGCCGACGCGGTCTTGCCGACCCCGGCCACGCCCGAGATGACGACGACGGGCGAAGGCGGAATGCTCTCGTCCCCATCGCCCAGCCGCGCCGACTCAAGGTCGCGCAGCTCCTCCGCGCGACCGGTGAATCCAATGACGTCCGCGGGCAGCTCGCGAGGCACTTCGCCGGTCCGGTCCGGTAGTTCGGTCAGCATCGCCCGGTCGGTCTTGTCCAGATCCAGCGCCTCGACGAGCAGTCGCAACGTCCTCGGTTGTGGTCGCACTCGTCCCAACTCGATGTCGCGAACGGTGCGAATCCCGACGCCCGCCTGGAACGCGAGTTCCTCCTGGGTCAGCATCGCCCGCAACCGAAGCGACCGAAGGTTGTTGCCGGAATCGGCCGAGTTGTCAGGCATGCCTCAATAGTAGGACGACGCAGTGAATGTGAAGGGACGTCGGCTCAGTGGCGCATACCAGCGCACGCCCTCCGCACCGGAGGTGGGACCGCGCCATGCGCTGGCTCCGCGGGCGGCCCGAGCGACCCGGCCGTGCGGCCACATTCCCGGTGGCGGGAGGCGTAGAGCACTTCATCGAGCGCTCAGTTGAGGACTCCGCGAGGTGCGCCGGCTCGTTAGCCTTCAAGACTTTTCCTTCGGCGGCCAGCCCAGTCTTTGCGACGATAACGCGTTGAAAAGCAGGCGCATCGTCCGTGGCTACGGTCGCACCTTGCCCGATTCGATGTCCCGGATCCTCCGGATCCCCACCCTCGCCTTGAACGCGAGCTCCTTCTGCGTCCTCATCGCCATTTTTCGGAATGGTCGGAGGCTATCGCCGACCTCGGATGCGCGATCAGGCATTCGCCAATGGTAGGTCGGCACGGACACGAGAGAGGTACATCGATACGGCCGCGAAAGTCGAAGCGGCGCAGCTGCTTGCCGAGATCGATGGTCGTGTCTCAGTGTTCTGCGGGAAGGCGGGGGCCAGCTTCTCGCTGTGCGGCGAGCCAGTTCTCAACCTCTATCGCCGTTCGGGGCAGGGCCTCGGAGAGGTTTCGACAGCCGTCGGCAGTGACGTGCAGGTCATCCTCGATGCGGATACCGATCCCTCGAAGTTCCTTGGGAACAAGTTCGTCATTGGCCTGGAAATACAGACCGGGCTCCACGGTGAGGACGTGACCTTCCTCGACTGCGCCACTTTGAAACAAGCTTGGCCAGGACGCATCGCAGTCGTGCACGTCGATGCCGAGCATGTGGCCGAAGCCGTGCAGCGTCCAGCGCCGGTATCGCAGTGAATCGGTCGCGGCTACCCCTCCGGTCGTGCGAGGCAGCAGGCCCAAGTCTTGAAGCCCTTCCGCCAGAACTTCCATGCATGCCCGTCGGATCGCGCGTACCTTCACCTCCGGCTTGATCGCTTCCATGCCGGCCTGTTGGGCGGCGAGGACGATGTCGTAGACCTCCCGCTGCACGGGCGTGAAGGACCCGCTGGTCGGCAGCGTGCGGGTGATGTCAGCGGTGTAGAGGTTGCGGCCTTCGACCCCCATGTCCATGAGGATGAGGTCGCCTTGTGCGGTACGCCCGGTATTCGCGGTCCAATGGAGGGTGGTCGCGTTGGCGCCGGCAGCGACGGTCGAGGAATAGCCGACCCCGTTGCCCTCAACACGCGCGCGCGTGCCGAAGACCCCCTCGATGAGCCGCTCGGGAACCGTTCCTGTCGCCGGAAGGATGCGGGCGACGTCCTCGAAGCCTCGGACGGTCGCATCCACCGCCTCTTGAAGCTGCTCGAGTTCCCACGGATCCTTTCTCAAGCGCAGGTGTGCAAGCGTCCAGGCCAGACGGCCGTCGCTGCTCTCCCGCTCGGAGGGCCCGTCGAGGGCGAAGCGGGCGTCGATGCGGGGCTCCCTGCCGCGCAGGACTCGGACCCGCTCGCGAGTGAGCCCGTCGAGAACACGGTCGAGCTCTTCCAGGTCACGGCATTCGACGCCAAGCGCGGTCGAGGTCTCCGCCAACGTCTCCTTGCGACCGATCCACAGTTCGCCGTATCGGGGCGACGCGAAGTACTCCTCGGACTCGACACCCTTACTCGGGCGCCGGTAGAGCACGGCGTCGTGTCCTGTGGCGTTCGGATGGAGCACGAGCACGCCTTCGGGAGCGAGATCACCAGTGAGCCAAGCGAAGTCGGACCCTGCGCGGAAGCGGTGATGCGTGTCGTTGGCACGGACCAGCTCCTGACCTGTCGGTACCACGAGCGTCTCGCCGGGGAAGGATTCCGACACTGCTCGGCGTCGTTCGGCGTGGAACGGCGCCTGTTGCAATCGCTCCGCGGGGCGTTCCACTGGACTCCAGCCTGTGCGCATGAAGTCCTGGAAGTCCTGTTCGGGGTCGGTTTCCTGCCGGCGCTCGCCGGAAAGACGCTCGGTCATTGGTATTCCTTGTCTACCAGCGCGATGGGAATCGCGTACTTCGACTTCAAGGTTCTGACTCGGCCGGGGTCTCAGCCGTTGGCGAGAGCATGCAGCAAATGGTGCCGGGCTCTCGCCTTGCGGAAGAAGTCCATTGATTCCTGGAACGCCAGGCGTTCAATCTCGGAGAGGTCCGGATGCCAGATGTCGAAGAGCAGCACGACGCGTTCGTCGTCCCCCTCGTTCACGGCCTCGTGTTCGAAGGTGTCGTCGAACACGAGCAGCTCATGGTCCTTCCACGCCCGCCACTCGTCGGCGACGCGGAACCGGGCACCTTCGTTGGGTTTGATCACCAGGTGGACTCGGAGATGCGCGTTGGTGTACCCCGTGTGGGGTTCGATCTTGCTCCCCGGTTCCAGGGTAGAGAAGAACACCATGCCGCAGGGCTGCTCGGCGACTCGCTGAAGCGACGCGGCGGCAATCGGGAATGAACTGGCGAGGGCCTGCCTCTGGCCGAGGTGGTAGAGCTGGACGGTGGTCCATCTGCCGGAGGCGCGGAGGCGGCCGCTCTCTTTCGGGCTGCGGAGCGCTTCGGATCGCGTCAGCTGGGACGAGACCGCGAAGTATTCCTCGCGGATCGCCTCGGCCTCGGCGAGCAACGCTGCGGCCCAGGGGAATGACTCGGGAGTCCACCAGGGCCGCGACGTCAGGCCGGGCAGGGGACAGGTCGGGTCTGGGGAGTCGGGCGGGAGTCCGGGGTGGTCGCCTCGTTCGAGCGCCTCCAGGCCGGCGAGCACCCGCTCGACGTCGGTCGACGCGATGTCCTTGCCCGCCGTCCACTCCCGCAGGTGCCGGGCAGCTCCGTCGTGTGCTTCTCGCATGGGGATCATCCTTCCGAAACCAGCGCCTGCAGCAGCCGGCGCGCGCGTCCCTGGTTCGACTGCTGTTTGTTCGTGACGAATCCGGTGAAGGTCAGCCGAGGCTCTGCTTTCCACTGGTCCTCCACCCGCTTGATCGTGTGGGCCGTGCCGGCCTTGAGGAACACGACCCGGTTCGGCAGTGGCGCGATGAGCGTCATCGTGCTGCGGCTCTCGCCGACGAACTCGGCGATCGACAGCCTCCGGTCGGGACCGGTCCGGTCGTCCTGGTCGGCGGCCTTGTCGAGGACCACCAGTTCGCCGCCCCAGTCGGCGCCCCACTCGGTGTGCAGGAAGCACACGAACTCGCCGATCCGTCCGCCGCCCGCGTCGTTGTGCCAACCGAGGGCGGAGCCTCGCGGATAACGCCAAACCGCGCCCGTGACCGTGCTGCTCGCTTCGGCCGCCCAAGGGACCTCCGGCATCGCGAACGCCTGGACCACAGTCCGGAGATGCGCCGGTATATCGGTGGCGTCGGTGGAGAAACCGACTGTGGAGCTACGCCAGGCCTTGCCGTCGGACGCGCCGATCACCGAGTCGCGCATTTCGACGGTAGTGGATGCCGCCCATTCCTGGGCGAGCCGGAATTCGTCGTCGTCGAAGAAGCCGTCGAAGACGACGAACCGGTCGCCGACCGATGTGATCTGCCTTCTCATCGTTGACCTTTCTCGATTCCCTGCGTGCTTCTCGAAACCTGGTCCCACCAGTGCCCCGGGATGTCGATCTGAGGCGAGGCGAGGAACTGGTCGCTGAATTCGTTGCTCCAGCGGGAGTTCACCTTGATCACCAGTTCAGTCAGGGCTAGGGAGTCGACGCCCGCGTCTTGGAGGGAGCAGCGTGCGAATTCGACGACGGACATGTCAGCGAGCTCGGGCTTCTCTGTTGCGAGGCTGTGCTGCATGAACGCTAGAAACTCTTCGTATTCGATACCGTTCAAGCGCTTACCGCCTTTCGAGTGTGCTGGGAAGGTGCGGGTCGTTGTTCGCGGAAAGGAGCTTCGCCAGCTCGACCTTTCCCACTTCGTTGCGCGGGAAGCGGAGCATCGAGCGGATCGCCGTGCCGCTGATGGCCGGGCCGCCTGTGTCCTGGATCCGATCCACATCGGTCTTAGACAGGGGCTCACCTTCGAGGAGCAGGCACGGAGCCCAGGTGTCATCGCCACTCGGTTCGAGAAGCCGCCAGTCGCGGTCCATCGATTTCAGCGTTTCAGCGAGATGCGCAAGCGCCTGCGTCCGGTCCCGGGTGCGCATCGTTCGGGTGATGCGTGCGACGTGTTCCAGCTGGCCGTCGTCACCGCGGCGCACCAGGTCGGGGAACTCCCAGAGATGCGTGCTGCCGGACTTCCCGACGTATCCGAGCACTTCGTGCGGAAACCGCACCTTCAATTGGAAGGGCTCAGCCCCGGTCGGCGGCACCTCTGACAATTCGGCGCCCAGTGCGGGAGCGCCGATGCCACGGGTTCCTGCGAGGGCGCCGCCGGTTTCGGTCGAGCCGAATCCGAGAACGATCTCGGTTCCCCAGCGCTGCTCGAGCATGCTTCGGAGCTTGGGGTCGAGGTTGCCGGCTCCGCAGAAGACGGTGTCCACTCGGAGTTCCCGGGCCGAGAGCGCCGCGTTGAGGATGCGCAGCGTGGCGGGCGTACCCGCGAGTACTCCGATGCGGTCATCGAAGCCCGACAGTCGGTCCGCTCGGATCGGGGGCTCGTGGAACACGTCCCGGCCTGCGAGCAGCGCACTGAGAGTGATGCCGATGCCGAGCGAGTGCTCGAGGCGGACGCAGTGCACGAGCGGGTGGGAACCGGGGCCCCAAGCCGCCGTGTAGGCGAACGACTCCCAATAGAAGGATTCATGTGAACGCATTGCCAGCTGTGGTGTGCCGCTCGATCCCGAGGTGGCCTGCACCAGTGCGCAGGCGGGTGGAAGATCCCATTCGGAGGAAACCGCATCGGGGACGAGCTGACTCCCCGGAGTGTTGCTGTGCCAAGGGGTCTCGTGTCCAGATGCGCCCGCCAGCAGCGGCACGGCGCCGCGCTCCCACACTGCCGACATCATGCCGATGATCGATGCGGCGTCCGGCTCTTCGATGGCGACGACCCGGCCTCGCAGGTCGCCGGGTTCGCACAGCGCCGGACTGCGACGGAAGTCGGCGGTCAGGTCGGGGACGTTGCGGCCGTTGACTCGAGCGTGTGAGCTCGAGAGTCCGGCGAGCAGATTCGGTGTCGTCAACGGTGCTCCTCGAGTGCGATCGCCGGGCCTCGTGGGGCCCGGGTGGGGCTGGCGGCGCGAGTCGGCAGGCGGGTCGGTGTTCAGATCCAGACCGAGCCGGCGCGCCTGGCCCCGTTGAGGGCGAGGACGCGGCTCACGTGCTCGGTCTTGACTACGAACCGCTGCTTGCCGTAGATCAGGTATTCGCCCTGGTGGTCGCCGGTGAAATTGATCGTCATCACGTTGCCTCCCGCGGCGATGCCGGCCCCTTGGCCTCCGCTGGAGTTCTTCTCCATGGCGCTCACCGACGGGATCAGCGCGCGAGGGTGTTCGAGTCTGGTGAGCGCCAGGAAGTTCAGCGCGTCGTCGACGTTCCCGGGCGGAACGTCGGCCATCGGGGTGTCCGGGGCCGGGACGAACGGGCTCACGCTGATCATGTCGGGGTCCATCGATCGCAGGAACACGAGTTCGTCGGCGAGGGATTCGTAATCCTGCCCTGGCAGCCCCGAGATGATGCCTGTGCCCATACGGAAGCCGGCGTCTCTGGCGACGTACCACTCCTGCATGCGTTGCGACAGCTTTTCGAACCTGGTCTCGGCATGCAGGAGGTCGGAGCTGGTCTCATGCTTGAGGATGTAGGTCATCGCGCCGGCGTCGCGGAGGCGCCGGTAGCGTTCGTTCCCAAGCGAGCCGAGATTGAGGATCACTTCGACGGAGCCGTGGAAGAGCGCGACGATCTGAGGGAGCGCGTCGAGTGCGATGGCAGCGGCTTTGGGGGTCTCCCCCGCCTGAAGCAGGATCACATCGATCCCGGCGTCCTTGATGTGCCCGGCGCGCTCGAGGATGTCGGAGACCGACATGAAGAAGCTCGAGTTGGCGCGGTTGTTGTCGCGGCGCATCGGGCAGTAGGTGCAGTTCACCCGGCACACGTTGCCGATCTCGATCACACCTCGGAGCACGACGTCGTCTCCGAACACCTGCTTCTTCATGTCCAGTGCGGCTGCGTGCAGCGCCCGCTGCTCCGGGCCGCGGGCGCGCAGCGCCGCCAGCAGGTCCTCACGGGACAGCCGCCGCGGTGCCGGGGTGCCGGTCCGCGCCGCGACCGCGGTGGTCTCGGGGTTCATGTGTGGTCCTCGATCCATTGACGTAGTCGGTAAGCGATCGGGCTGGGATCGGCTAGGCCGAGCTGCCCGAAGCTGTGCCCGGCGCCGGGCACAGTCCAGTAATCGACCGACGCGCCCGCCTGTTCGAGCGCTGTCGCGCATTCGTTCGAGAGCGCCGGGGGGATCTTCTTGTCGGCTGTCCCGTGGATGAAGAGCACGGCGCCTTTGAATGCACTCGGCGCGCTGTAGGGCTCTCCGAGCAGCTGCATCATGCTGTGGCATCCGGCGATGCAGACGACCGCCCGAGTGCTTGCCGGGGAGGCCTGGAGGACTCGCATCGCGGTGATCGCGCCCATGGAGAACCCGAGGACGACGCTGCCGCGGCCGGTCTGCGCCAGCGCGTCGATGTCCCAGCAGGGTAGGCGGTACGCGGCGGCGCCGAGCCCGGCGTAGTGGATCTTGTCCGACGGGTCGGGGCGCTTGTCGGCGGTCGGCACGCGCCACGAAGACTCGTCGGATGCGATGTGGCGCAGCCGGTCTCGGAAGCGCTCGGCGGAGCTGCCGGCGCCGTGGAGGGCGAGGACTCCGGTCATGGCGCGCCCGGTGCGACATCGCCGTGGAGGACCGCGTAGCGGCTCATGCGCCTCGCTCCGCGAGTGAGGAGATCGAGGGTGGCCGGGATGTCGCTGGCGGGCACGGGCAGCTCGATGAACGGCGTCGCGACGAGTTCGTCCCAGGGCAGATCGATCGCCTCGCCGAAGGGGACAGGGCCGGGGCGGCCGTCAGGACCGCTAGGTCCGAAGAGAATCGTCGTCGATCGGTCCGCGAGCCAGTCGAGCAGCGGCGCTCCGGGGAGGTCGAGCGTCCCGGAGATGCCCCGTGGTCCGCTCGCCGCCTTAGGCGAGGCGGGGACGCGGAAGCGGTGCAGGGGTGTCGGATCGGTCCTCGCGCCGAGCAGTTCGGCGATGCTGCGTTCGCGCCCCGCGGTCTCTACCCAGAGGTGCGATCGGTGGATCCCGCGCCGTCGCGCCTCACCGAGGAGGTACCGCGCGAGCGTGTACGCGGTCGCGAAACCAGTGTTCTGGAAGGTGAAGACGCCCCGGAGGTAGAGACGGCCGTGCCCGATCAGTGCGCGGTGCGCTGCGACGACCGACTCGCCGTCGGCGATGACGGCCCACAGGAAGTCGTCGGGGCGGCGCGTTTCCTCCAGGACGTCGTATCGGGGAGTGAGCCGGTCGTGGACGACCGCGGTGGCGCTGTCGTCGGCGCTCAGGATGCGAATTTCTACCATCAGGCCACCGTGACTCGGAGCTGCTGCTTCCGGGCGACGGAGAACTTCGGCTTGATCGTGCTCCGCTGTTTCAGGCCGTGTTTGGCCGCCGCCATGTTCAGCATCAGGTCGGTCGTGAGGAACCGCGAGTCGAGATGGTCGAAGATCCATTGGAATACTCGCGGATCCAACTCCATGAAGGTTGGCTCCAGCAGCTCCGCGGTGGTCGCTCCGGTCTGCCGGCTCATAGCGGTTTCCGGCAGGACCCGGTAACCGACATTCAGTGTCAGCTCGTTGTCGCGCAGGTGCTCGTTGACGAATGCCATCGTGCTCGCGACGGTCTGCTCCGACTCGAAGGGGCCCCCGATGACCACGCTGACGCGCGGTTTGAGCGAATGGGAACGGCATGAGTCGAGGAAACGACGCACGTGGCGCACATCGAAGGACTTCCCGATCTCGTTCATCATCTCCGGATCGAGGGAGTCTGGCGACACGATCACCGAGTCGTTCCCACTGCCCGACAGCAGCTCGGCGAACTCGTCATCGAACGGCTTGGGGGTGAAGTATGCGGACCACTCCAGCCCCGGGAGCGCCTCGGCCTTGACGGCTGCGACCACCTGCTTCGCGAACCGGAGCTCGGCGTTGAAGATTCCGTCGGTGAAGAAGATCCTTCGGAAGCCCGCGTCGTAGATGCCGCGGATCTCCTCGATCAGCGAGGGGATCGCCCTGCACGTCCCACCCTCGTCCTGGGTGATGTGGGCATATGGGCAGTAGGTGCAGCCTTGGTAGCAGCTCTTGCGGCGGGTCTCCACCCCGATCATCGCCGAAGGGTCCCTGAGGGTGTAGACCTTCATGAGCTCCGGCGAGTACCGCATGACACGCGTCTCGAAACTCGGGTCCGGAACGCCGGTCAACACGCGAGACGGCAATCCCGAGTACGCCTCGAAATCAGCGCAGATCTGGGACATGAGCGACTCCCCGGGGCCGACGACGCCTATCGACAGTCCCATGGCCTCAGTGAGCTCGGCGGCGAAGAGGCTGAACCCGGGCCCTCCGCCCACCCAGAGGATGTCGACGTCACCGGCCGCGGCCTGGAGGTCCGCGGTGTACTGGAGGTAATGGGGGACGTGGCTCTCACATGCGATGTCGATCGGGTCGATGTTCCGGATCGTCAAGCCGACTACGTCCCAGCCCTCCCGGATCCACCCGTGATCGGCTTGGAGATCGGGGCGTTGACAGAAGTCGATGATCTCGACGTCGTGCCCCTCCGACTGCAATACCTGCCGGATTCGCTCGATCCCCAAAGGAAAGATGGGCTGATTTCCCGGCATCTTGAGACTCGCCAGGTTCACCAGGGCAACGCGGGCCATGTTCACTCCTAAGGAAGGGATGTCTGGGGCGGGCCTGTTCGAACGCCGCCCCAGACACTTGACGTGAATGCCGTCTACGCCGAACGGCGCCGGGGTGCGATGGCCCCGGTCGTCGAACCTCGCAGCCGGCATGACCGTCCTACTTGGGGTCGTCGCAGGAAGGAGCCGAAAGACTCATCAGGAAGTCCGAGTCGACGCGCGAGAACAGCGCTTCCGACGCCTGCTCGAACCGCTCGGGCTGGCTGCGGATGTAGGCCTCCAGGGCCTCCTTCTGCAGCACGATCCCAGTTGCCTGGAGGGTCTCCTTCGGATTATTGGCGAGCGCCGCCTTGAACGACTCGTCGTAGCTGAGTCGGCCGATCAGCGCGTCCATCGCCGTCGCCACGGTGTTGACCAGCTCCGCCTGCTCGACAGGGTGGACCTTGTAGGCCAGATTGCTCATCTGCGCATCTCCTTTTCTTCCAGATGTGTGCTTCGAGGGCAGAGCGAGGACTTACAGCCCGACCCGACGCCCGCACTTCGCAATAGCGTGCAATTGCGAGCGTCGGTTGGATTCTGGCAACTGCGCCGAGTCACCGTCAAGGGTGTCGATCGGCGGCCTTGTACAGCGGTGATGAGCGTCGGCGCCAGTGACGCCGAAATGAAACCGCCTGCGACCGAAGCCGCCGGAAAGGACCCGATTCCGTTCCGAACAGCGGCTATGCGGTCGCTCAGCGCCTCCGCGAGTCTCGATTCAGATCGATCCTCAATGGATAAAATTGAAATATAGTCCTCAATCAACTGTCGTGAGTCGCCGATAAACTGCCGGTGTCCCGCCGGTGTCCCGCCGGTGTGCACTTCGATCCGGACAAGCGCTCGCTGTGCCGGCAAAAGCAGAGGTCAGCGGTGGTTCCATCAACCTGCGGAGCGTTGCCCGGGGCGCCGAGTGCTCGATAAGCTTCGGACCCATGCTCCCCGCATCTCCACGCGCCGCTTGGCGCTTCGTTGCCGGCCTCGCGCGGCCCCACGCCGGAAGCATGACGATCGGCATAGTGTCCTACCTCCTCGCGGGTGCGACCTCGATGTTGCAGTTGTGGATACTCGGCCGGATCATCGACGAGGGGATCGTCGCGGGCGATGCCAGGAACTTCATCTCCTGGATGGCGCTCATGCTCCTCGCCGTACTCGTCCAGCCGCTCTTCTGGTCAGCGGGATTCCGACGTTTCGTGGGTGCAGAGGCCGCAACCCAGCGGACGGTGCTCCGGCGACTCACCGACCACCTCAACACCGCCGGAACGGGAGTGCGCGGCCGCGTGTCGACCGGAGAGCTGGTGAACCTCGTCGGCGAGGACACCCGGAGAGCGGCCGGTGCGATCTCGGAGATCGGGTTGTTCTTCAACAGTTTCGCGATGTTCGCGGTCGGCTCGATCCTGGTGTGGTCGATCCACCCGCTGTTGGGCGCGGTGATTGTCACCGGAAGCGTCTTCACCTCCGCCGCCACCGGTCCAATCCTGAGGCGGCTCCAGCGGCGCCGGACCGACTACCGGGCGCAGGTCGGCGACCTCACCGCACAGGCTGCCGACATCGTCGGCGGCCTGCGGGTCCTGCGCGGCATCGGCGGCGACTTCTTGTTCGCGGCACGGTATCGGGAGCGGTCGGCGGCCCTGCAGCGCACCGGTTTCCTGGTGGCGAACTCGACCTCGTGGATTCACGCGCTCCAG
The DNA here is from genome assembly GCF_027622945.1 of Glycomyces lechevalierae. Taxonomy (GTDB): domain Bacteria; phylum Actinomycetota; class Actinomycetes; order Mycobacteriales; family Micromonosporaceae; genus Glycomyces; species Glycomyces rutgersensis. The sequence goes on from NZ_JAPZVQ010000007.1 coordinate 199,342, forward strand.
TACTCGATGCCGATCCTGTTCGTCGCCGCGATCACCTGGACCGGCGCGCTCCTGGCCGCGAACGGCGCCATCACCATCGGCGGTCTGGCCTCGGCGTTCAGTTTCGCGACCTTTTTCATCGCCGTATCAGGGGGCCTCATCGGCGCCGCGAGCTTTCTCCTGACCTCTCTAGTGGCCGCCGAGCGCATCACTCGATTCCTGGCCATCGAGCCCGATATCGGGGATACCGGAACCGTTTGCGGCCCGGGAGGCGACCTATACGACCCCGACACTGATCTGACCGTGCCGGCCGGCGGCCTCACTGTGGTGGTCGCCGACGCGACCGCCCCGGCGCTGGCAGCGTGCGAGCGCCTGGCCCGCTACCGCGACTCCGAGGCGGTTTGGGGCACGACATTGTTGGACGCGTATGCGCTAGAAGAAGTGCGTGAGCGGATCATGTTGCTGACCGACGAGGACCGCCTGTTCGCTGCGACGCTCGGCGAGACACTGCGGGTGGAACCGAGCGCGGCCCTCGCGGCGATCGAGACCGCTTGCGCGGCTGACGTGTACACAGGGCTCGGCGGCACGCTCGAAGCCCGTATCACTGAAGGCGGGCGGAACCTCTCAGGCGGGCAGCGGCAGCGACTGCTCCTGGCAAGGGCGCTCGCGGCAGCGCCGGAGACGCTGCTGGCCGTCGAGCCGACCTCGGCGGTGGACTCGCACACCGAATCGCTCATCGCTGAGAGGGTGGCCATCACGCGCACGCTGGTGTCCACACTGGTCGTGACCAATTCACCGCTGTGGCTGGCACACGCCGACCACGTGGTGTGGATGGTCGAAGGCAAGGTCCACGCGACCGGGTCGCACGCCGAACTCCTCGACCTCCCCGCCTATCGGATTCTCGCTACCCACAGTGCCGATCGATGACCTGCGAACCTCGCCGACGAGGACCGGGTCGGGAAAGGGGTGCCATATGAGCGCCACCGACACAGCGACCGACGCACGACTCCCGGTCGCTGGCCCCACCGAGGTGCGACGGGCCTTCATACGGCTGTTCGCCGCCGACAAGGGCAGGGCCGTCCAGGTCCTCGTTCTGTACACGCTGGCGGCCGGGTGCGGCGTCGCAGTGCCCATTTTCCTCGGCCGGGTCGTCGACGGGATCGGTGCAGGCTGGGACGTCGAGCGCATCAACCTGGTGTGCGCCCTCATCGTGGTGTGCGTCGCGGTCCAGTTCGTCCTCAGCCGCCTAGGCCGGCGCGCGGGTTACCGGTTCGGAGAACGGGCCGCGGCCCGGCTGCGTGAGTCGGTCGTGAAGCGAGTTCTGTCACTGCCGCTCGACCGGGTAGAGCGGGCCGGGCACGGAGACCTCGGCACCCGCACCTCCACGGATGTCAACACTGTCGCCGACCTGCTTCGAGACAGTGGTCCGACGATCGCCACCGCGCTCATCGAAGTGCTCGTCCTCTACGCCGCCACGTTCGTGATCGACCCGCTGCTCGGCCTGTGCTCGCTGCTGACATTGCCACTGTTGCTGCTGGCGGCGCGTCGCTATCTGCGCCGGGCCGGGGCCACGTTTCGGGGTGAACGCGCGGCAATGAGCGAGGCGGCCGAGACGCTCACCGCCTCCGGTGCAGGAGCAAGGACCGTCGCCGCCCTCGCACTCCAGGAGGAGCGGCGCACGACCGGATACGCGCACGCCGAGACCATGTACGGGTGGTTCATGCGAGTGTTGCGACTTCAGAACGAGTTCTTCCTGCTCCTGCTGTGGCTCAATCGCATCCAGTTGGTCCTCGTGATCGCGGCCGCCGGATGGTGGTCCTTCGAAGGCGCAATGAGCCTCGGCGCGGCAGTCGCGGCCATCACCGTGACCGTGCGCATCGCCAACCCCACCAACGTTGTCATGGCGCAGCTGAACGGATTCCAGCAAGGCTCTGCCGCGCTCGCGCGCATCGAAGGAGTCAACATGATCCCAGTTGAGCCACGCCGAGATCGGCCGGAAGGATCGGGCCTGAGCCTGAACGCGGTCACCTTCGGCTACGGCGACGGTCCCGACGTCCTGCACGGGCTGAGCCTGCACCCCAAGGCCGGGGAGCGGCTCATGGTGGTCGGACCTTCAGGAGCCGGGAAGTCGACTATCGCGCGACTGCTCGCAGGCATCGACCGGCCGCGGACCGGGTCCGCGACACTCGGCGGCGTCCCGATGTGCGACATCGGGGTCGAGGAGCTCCGCCGCCACGTCGTACTGGTGACCCAGGAGCACCACGTATTCACCGCGACGCTGCGTGACAACCTGATCCTGGCCGCCCCCGACGCCGACGACGCGACGCTGCTGGACGCGCTCCGACGCGTGGACGCCGGCTGGGCCCTCGCCGAAGGACTCGACACGATGCTCGGCGACGAGCACCGGAAGCTCGGCACCGCCGAGGCACAGCAGATCGCGCTCGCCCGCGTGGTGGTCGCCGACCCCGACGTCGTGATCCTCGACGAGGCGACGGCCGGGATAGACCCGGCCAGCGCGAACAATGTGGAGGTCGCCCTCGCGGCGGCGCTCGCGGGCCGAACCGTGATCGCCATCGCACATAGGCTCCAAGCCGCGAGTTCGGCCGACCGGATCGCAGTTGTCAAGAACGGCCGGATCGCTGAGGAGGGTACGCACGCCGAGCTGCTGGAAGCTGGCGGGGCCTACGCCAGACTCTGGGCCGCGTGGCAAGGAGACTGAAAGAGAGTCGTCGCAGGTGTGCAGCGCCGCGCCCGCGGCAAAGACCAGCCTCGGCCTCCAAAGGGATGAGACACCGACGGGCAAGTCCCCGGCCGCTGGTTCCGAGACCAGATCATCAAGCCCGCATTGAAAATCGCCGGCCTCCGCATCGACATCCGGATGCACCTGCTCCGCCACGCCCATGCCTCCTGGCTGCTGAACGGCGGCGCGGACCTCATCGTCGTCAAGGAGCGCTTGAGCCACGCCAGCATCGTCACCACCGAGAAGTACCTCCACACCCTCGACAACGCCGATGAGACCGCCCTTGCTGCGCTCGACAACATCCGCGTCCAACGCGGCTGGCCATCGTTCTTGTGTGCCCGCCATGCCACGCCGAGAGGGGGAGGTGAGCGGTGGCCAGGATCGTGGATCGGCTGTTCGAATGGCACCGCCACGACGATTCTGATCCGGAGGCACCGGGCGGCGCCGGATGACATGGTGCGGTGTTTCCAGTTCCCAACGCGTGCCTCCGCACGCGGTTGGAGTATCGACTTGAGGACCTCGTTGACGTGGCCCCGACGCTGATGAGACGCAGGGCCACCTCTCATAACCGACTGATGGCATGAACGCCCATCATGATTCCGTCATCGCCACCTCTGCTTCCGACCTACACTCCTTTTCGGACGTGGCTTTCGAGTGTTCTCCCCGTTCCGGAGCTCTGGATGGCTAGAGTCGGCCCCATGCTGCATGTCAGCCGGGCCGCGCGGTGCGCGGCTTCCATGGCCCTCGGGATCTGCGCCGCGCCCGTGCTCCTTTTCGGACCACTCGCGGCTCCGAGCGTCGCGCAGGCTGCCGACGGCGGGACGCTCTTGGTCGCAGAACCGTTCACCGGCGCGGCCGCCGACCCGCGTTTCAACGGCTACGGCTCCGCGTGCCTCACCGGCGCGCCCGCGGTCACCAGTGTCAGCGACGGCCTGCACCAGCTGCGCGGCTGCGCCGACGACCGCACCGGTCCCGTTCCGCCCGCCGGAGGTGACCCGTACGGGTTCCTGGAGCTCACCGACGCCGCTACCGACCAGGCCGGTGCCGTCCTGTTCGACCAGGCCCTGCCCGCCGACGAGGGCCTTGAAGTGGTCTTCGACCAGTACCAGTACGGTTCGACCACGCCCGCGACGCCGGCCGACGGCATCTCGTTCTTCCTCGTCGACGGCTCGGGCGGCCTCTCGTCGCCCGGCGCGTTCGGCGGCAGCCTCGGCTACGCGCAGAAGGAGCCCGGGTTCACGCCGGACCCGCCATTCATTCCCGGCGTCGACGGCGGCTACCTCGGCATCGGCCTTGACGTCCTCGGGAACTTCTTCGGAGACTGGGAGCGCCGCGGCGACGGCTGCACCGACACGTCACCGTCCGGCACCGCGTTCTACGTGCCTGCGCCCGGCGAGAACATGGTGACCGTCCGCGGCCCCGGCGACGGCACCACCGGATACTGCTTCCTCACAGCGACCAGCGACAACTTTACGACCACCGGCCCGTGGAACACGACCCTGCCCGGCGACCTCCAAGGCTCCACAACATCGGTGCCACCCGGCGCGAGCCCCGAGGAGGCCGCGGCGCTCATCAATCCGTCGAAGCGCACTGTCACCGTCCGGATCAGCCCGGCGCCTTCGCCGCGGGTCACCGTCCTCATCGACTTCCTCACCGAGGCCGGTCCGGTCGAGGTCCTCGACTTCCCCGCGCCCGAACCGGTCCCCGACACCTACAAGTTCGGGTTCGCGGCCTCCACCGGGCAGTTCACCGACGTCCACCTCGTAGGCGGCCTCACCGTCTCCTCCGAGCGGCCCTTGCCGCTGCTGGAGCTGACCAAGACCGCCGACGACACCCGCACCTACCGGCCCGGCGACACCATCGATTACACGTACACCGTCACCAACACCACCGGCGTCCCCGTCACCGACCTCGTCATCGACGATGACCTGATCGACGACGTCTCGTGCGAATCCACAACCCTTGCCCGCGCGGGTGAACCCGGCGACGCCACCACCTGCACCGGCACCTACACGGTCACCGAGGCCGACGGTGAACGCGGCTCGGTCACCAACAACGCCACCGCCACTGGCAGCGATGGCACCATCGACTCCGCGACCGCCACGGTCACCGTCACCACCGAACCCGAACCCGAATGCGACGGCGGCAACGGGAACGGCAATGGCGACGGGAACGACAGCGGCGATGGGAACGGGAACGGCGACGGGAACGGCGATGGCGATGGCGATGGCGACGGCGATGGCGACGGCGACGGCGATGGGAACGGCGACGGCGATGGCGATGGCGATGGGAACGGCAACGGCAACGGCAACGGCGACGGCGACGGCGACGGCAGCGGGAACGAGCCGGGCCCGGACCCCGGTCCCGCACCCCGCTGCGAATCCAGTGCAATGCTCCCGTCTACGGGCACTGAACCGCTTGCCCTGGGAACAGGCGCCGCCCTCATTGCCGCGGGCCTGCTCGCCGCAGTCTGGGCGAGGCGCCTGCGCCGGACCTGACCGGAAAGCGAACAGGCCCCAGCGTCGAATGGCTCGCCCCCTCCGCTGCCGCTCCTCGCACCACCCCATCTGGAGCAGCCGGGACTGCGCGGTCTCGAAGCCGTCGCCACGGACGGGAGCCTTCTCGGCGTCGCCTATGGGTAGCTGAGTCGGCGCCCAAGCCTCCCGACCACCGCATGTACCGGGCCGTCACCGAAGTACTGGGGCCGACGAGCCAAGCGACTGAGGCTCAGATGAGTGCCGCTGCGTATGCGGCCGCGACTGCGGCCACGAGGAGCGGGATCACCACACGAAGCACGCCGTCCTGGTGGACCGCGTGGAAGCCGGCGGCGCCGAGCATGAGCAGGACGAGGCCGCAGGCGGCGGCAATACCGAGCACGGGAACCACGAAGCCGATCGCCACCCCAGCGACCGCGGCGATTTCGAGGGCGCCGAGGACGCGGTAATGCCCGACGGTCAGTCCCAGGTGCGCGGCGGCGTCGCGCATGGCGGGGACGGCGGCCAACTTCGCTGCTCCGAGGACGCCGAACATGGCGATCAGGACGATGGCGAGCGCGATGGTCACGATTGGTGCTCCTGGTACATGGATTGGATGAGGTCGGCGAAGTGCTCGGCGACCACCGCCCGTTTGACTTTGAGGCTCGGAGTGATCTCGCCGGCCTCGACACTGAGGTCTCGCGGCAGCAGGCGGAACTGCTTGATCGTCTCCCACCGGTTGAGCCCGGCGTTGACCTCGGCGACGGCTCGCGTCACTGCGGCCTCTACGGCATCGGGCGGCATGCCCGCGGTCGTGTCAGGTTCGGGCGAGACGAGCAGGCTCGCGAACTTGCGGCCCTCGGCGATGACGACCGCGGTGCCGATCTGCGGGCAGGCGGCTTTCAGTGCAGACTCGATCACGGTCGGGGCGATGTACTTGCCGCCGCTGGTCTTCGCGAGGTCCTTCTTGCGGTCGGTGATCCGCAGGTAGCCGTCGGCGTCGATCTCTCCGACATCGCCGGTGGCGAACCAGCCGTCACTGTCGATGACCTCGGCGGTGGCCTCGGGAAGCTGGTGGTAGCCGCGCATGACGCCGGGTCCGCGCAGCAGGATCTCGCCGTCGTCGGCGATGCGGACTTCGGTACCGGGGAGCGCTTGCCCGACGGTGCCGATGCGGTGTCGGTTCGGCCGATTCACAAAAGAGACGCAAGTGGCCTCGGTCAGGCCGTATCCCTCCAGGAGCGGTAGCCCCGCAGCGGCGAACCACTCGGCTATCGGCGTCGCGAGCGCTGCGCTGCCGCAGACGAGGACCTCGAGACGGCCGCCGAGTCGGCTGCGGATCGCGCGGAAGACGAGGCGGTCGGCGACTGCCAGCGCGGCTCGGCGCCCAATTGACACGCCTCGCCCGTCCTGGAGTCGGCGCATGGCGTCGATGCCGATGCGGAAAGCCCATCGGAAGACCCAGGCGCGAATCCCGCCTTGCGTGGTGGCCACGGATTGGACCTTGCCGTGGATCTTCTCGAAGATGCGCGGGGCGGCCGCCATCATGGTGGGCCTGACGGCGGCGAGGGTGTCGACGATCCGGTCGACCCGCCCGTCGATCACGGTGCTGAATCCGATCTCGTACTGGATCGCGAGCAGCATCTTGCCGAACACATGCGACAGCGGCAGCCACAGGAGTTGGAGGTGCTCGGGCCGAAGGACGTCCTGGGAGGCGACCGCCTCGACGAGGTACCGCCAATTGGCATTGGTGAGCTCGACGCCCTTGGGTCGGCCGGTCGTTCCGGAGGTGTAGATGATGGTCGCCAGGTCGTCAGCGCCGACGGAGGCCGCGGCTTCGCGGACGGATGAGGGATCGGTGCGCAGGCGCTCGCGGCCGATCGCGACGAGGTCGTCCCAACCGATGGCGCTCTGGTCCTCGACGTGGTCGAAGGTCACGACGGAGCGGATCGCGCCGATCCAGTGGCCGTCTGCGCGGAGTTTGGCGACTTGGTCGGCGTCCTCGGCGAAGACGGCGACGGCGCCGCAGTCGCCGAGGATGTAGGCGACGTCTTCAGCGTTGGTGTTCGGGTAGACCGTCGTTGTGGCCGCGCCCGCGAGGGTGACCGCGAGATCGGCCAGCACCCATTCGATTCGGGTCGAGGCGGCAATGGCGACACGGTCGCCGCGGCCGACGCCGAGCGCGAGGAGGCCGGCCGCCAGCACCTGGGCGCGGGAGGAGAGGTCGTTCCAGGACAGGGATGTCCATCCGCCGTCGGTTCCGGGATGGCGGAATGCCTCGGTCGTGCCGAACCGCGCGCAGGTGGCGAGGAATCGTGCACCGACTGAAACCGTCGTCGGTGCTGTCGAGAGCGTCGTCATGGTGACCGCCTTCCGGGTGGCGGCGGCGTTGCCGGCCACCCTTGAACTGATAATATCAGCGTTACTGATGATATTATCAGTTAATTGGCGCAAAGTGTCAAGGCATCTTTGATGCATGGGTGAAACCGCAGGTGAGGCAGCTGGAGATCAGCGAGGTTCGGGGAGCGGACGCTCTGCGATCGCCCGTGCCTCGTCGCCGCCGAGTCCCATCATTCGCAGGAGGTTGACGGCCAACTCATCGGCGGCGTTGTCGATCGCGGTCGGTTCGGAGTGGGACAGCCCGAGATGGACCACTCCGAGCACTGCACCGCCGATGCAGGCCAGGGCCACGTCCGGATCACCGAAGGTGAATCTCTGGGCGTCCCTTGCGAGCTGGAGGTCGCGGAGCGCCCTCGGCGCGAGCCCGATCGGGGCGGTGAGGAAGCTCTGGCCGACCCGTTCGATGATCTTGGCCATCTCCGGGTGCGTCTTCGGGAAGCGCGCAGTCATCCGCACCGAGGCCGCGAAGACTTCGGCCGGGTCGCTGAGCGCGGCGGTGATCTCGTCGAGCATCGCACCGTGCTCCTCGATGACCTCCGTGACAGCCGCTTCGAACAGCTCCTGCTTCGAGGCGAAGTGGTTGTAGAACGACCCGAAGCCGACGTCGGCGGCGTCGGTGATCTCCTGGATGCTGACGTCGGCGGGATCCCGCGAGGTGAGCAGCGCCCTGGCCGCCGCTACGAGGGCGGCGCGCGTGCGGGCCTTGCGTCGGTCGAGGCGGTTCGCGGTTCTGGGCTGGGTCATGGGGAGATCGTAGTCGACATCAGTACTGATGGATTTTCTACGATCTCCCCTGCCGCGTGCCATCAGTCGGGCAATTCGTCCAGGCTGGACGGCTCTTGCTCGTTGATCCCGTTGTATCCGTGCCGGAAGTCGCTCGATCGCGGATACGCCTTGCGGCGCGATCGCATGATCGAGCCGAGCGGCCGGTGCGCTTCCAGCGCGTGCCACGGATTGAACGAGAGCACGTCGTCGGCGTAGCGTCGGCGCTCGTCGCTGTACGGTTCCTGCGCAGGGAAGGAGAGCGCCGCGATCGGCTGGTGAGGCGAGAGCTCCTCGGGCCACAGCTTCGATGCGTCCTCGATCGGCATCTTCTCGACGTCGGTGCACAGCTGCGCCCGCAGCTCGTACTCGGCGTCCTGCTTGCCGAAGAAGTCGGCGACCAGGCGGCGCAGCGCCGACTCACCGTCGCGCTTTTCGATCTTCTTCCCGGTGAGCGCCTTGACGTTCGATGACTTCGGCGCTGCAGAGATCTTGGCGACGTAGTCGCCGTAGCGCACCGCGGCCATCGAGTGGAAGGTCTCGCCCAGGATGTGGTTGTTGGCTGCGGCGAGCGTCTCGACCGCGGGCGGCAGCGGCCGGTGCGCCGCTTCCAGCACTTTCGCCGCGGTGCGAGCCGCGAAGCCCGCGCGTTGGAGCGTCTGGTCGCTCTGCCCCGGCTGCTTCTCCAGCAGGCCCTGTAGTTTCGCGTATTCAGCGATGTTCCCGAACGGCAGCGTCGGATGGTTGACCAGCAGGAAGTCCTGAGTCGTGAAGCCGTCGTCGACCGCGCGGGGGCCGGGAGCCCCGATCACCTTGACCGCGAAGCCGCGCTGCACCGGCACCTGGTCGGATCGCAGGTCCCCTGGGGCCGTCGAGAGCCGCAGGATCACCGGGTAGGTGCGCTCCTCGGCGAACAAGCCCTGCGCGAGATGCTCGGGCAGATTCGGCAGCACGCGCAGCTCGCCTTTGAGGACGCCGTGGCTCTTGGCGTGCGCGTCGCGCAGGCCGTGCCGGTGCTTGGCGGCGACCGCCTGGTTCGCGTGCAGCATCGCCTGCACCACCTGGCGGGTCAGCTCCTCCTCGTTCGGGAAGGGCTGTTCGAGGTCCGGTCGGTACCGGACATAATTGATTGACATGTCGGTTCCCCTAGTGCTTCCCTGTCACCGACTGAGCCAGTCGATGGCGGAGCGGCTGGGCATGAAGAAGTACTCGCCGCCCAGCAGTGTGTTGAAGGACTGGATGCCGTGCACGCGGCGTGGCGGCGTCCCGGGCACGGTGAAGTACGCGCCCTTCTTCTCCTGCAACGAGATCATCGGGTCCTTCTCCTTGCCGAGTCCGACGAAGTTGCCGGAGTTGACCCATTCGCTCTGCAGGAACTCGACGTTGTCGATCGCGCGGGCCCCGAGGGCGATGAAGTCGAGGCCGCGGCCCTTCCCGTCATCGCGGAGCACGTCGGTCGGCAGCGGGCCGCCGTAGGAAGTGCTTCGCCGTATGACCCGGCGGATGTTCACGTCGGTGAGCACTTCCAGTTTGGTGTCGCGCGGGTTCATCCGGCGAATGTGCGATCCCAGCGGCGTGTGCAACCCTCGCGGGTCCTTCGAGTAATCGAAGTTGTTGATCCGCTTCGGGTCCGCCCCGATCGCCGGGTCGTCCCCGTCGGGTGCCAGCGCGAGCGGTGCCCCGCTTCGCCAGCGCCCGACAAGCTTGGCCGCCAGCAGCTCCCGCTCGTCCTCGGTTCGACCGTTGTCGTGCAGGTACCGGTTGAAGGCGTCGACATGCGAGTGGTATTTGCGGAAGACCACATAGGTGCCGTTGCGCCCGAGTACGTCGGGCGAGGGCATCGCCAGCGGGCTGCCGGTCTCACTGGGATACCCGAGCACGAACTCACCGGCCTTGATCGGGCGGCCGTCGCCGGGCAGCGGCTCAGCGCCGCTGCCCTCGACGACCGGCTGGCTGAAGCCGTCCCGATACCCGAACACGTTGAACCCGTCCGCCCCGAAGTCCTGGTGGGACAACAGGTCGACACCCGCGAGGCCCCTGAGCTCCTGCTCATAGGCGGCCACTTCTGACTGCCAGTCGGCCTCATTCTCGGCGAAGACGGTCACGGCCATGTGCACTCGCGGGGTCCCGAACGGGAACTCCCAGCGCTCGGGTGCGTTGGGTCCGGTGTCGCGCAGCCGCTCGGCTCTTGCGGCCATGCCGGCCCGGAAGTTCGCCGGAAACGAGGCCAGCGAGGATTCCGGGACACCCAGAGCCACGAGACCCTGGTAGCTGATGGCGAGCGCCAGCCATGACGGCTGGGGCTCGTCCCATCGGGCCGCCGAGGTCACCCGCGGCGCGAGCCGCCGCAGCAGCTCCTTGCCCGCGGCCGGGTCGGTGATCTCCAGGATCGCGTGGGTCCCGAAGTACGGCTCAGGCCGCGCCCGGAGCACCGTCGCCTGGATGTCGTCCAGGTCCAACGTCGGCTTGCGGCGCATCCGCCGGAAGAGGTCCATGTTCATGGCTGCCTCGTCAGTTCAGCTCGGAGAGGAACGAGTGCACTCTGTCGTCCTGGCGCGTGAGCCGGTTGGCCTCGGCGACGGTGACGTTCGGGTGCGAGACGAACCAGGCCTCGGCCGGGATCTGGTACTTCGCGATGAAGTCCTTCACGTCCGGCGAGGCGATGCCCGGCCAGCCCTCGACATTGCTGAACAGGTAGTTCATCATGTCGGGGATCTCGGTGGCGAAGTCGTCGATGTAGGGGTCCCACTCACCGTCGTAGGCCGTGGCGAACAGCAGCTTCGTGTCGTTGTCCAGGAACACGAAACGCATGTTGTGCAGCGTGCCGACCTGGCCTGCCCCGGCGAGGTTCCCGCCGACCAGCCGGAAGAACTTCCGCAGCCGCTCCGCGCCGTTCGGCTTCAACGGCATGATGACCGTCAACTCGGAGACCTCACCGCTCTTGGCGCCGACCCGGCCCGCGGTCGTGACCTCGTGCTCGGCCTTCTCCTTCGGATCGGCCAGCATCAGGCCGACGCGGACCTTCAGCTCGATCTTCGCGTCGGAGAGGGCCGTCTCGACCTTCTCGCGGATCGCCGCGGGCAGGCTCTGGAACTTCGCTTGCAGTTCGGTGTCGCTCATGATGTGTTCCCTCCTGGTGTGGTGCCGACCGGATGGCCGGCACCGGTTCATCGGCTCGCTGGGAGCCGGCCGGTCTGATCATGCATGGTCGCTGACCAGCTCGGACTGGCTTCTTGATACATGCATCGGTCTTGGTGAACTTCCGCGTTCGAGGCTCGGATGCCCGCGTTCTCGAGCATGCGGCGCCAGGCGCGGATGTCGGCTCGGCACGAGCTTGCGGCGATCACCCGATCCGGTCGCACGAGGACGGCATCGGCGCCCGCTCGGTCGAGCAGCGACGTGAGTGCGCCGTCGAGGTCCACGACACCTCCCATGTCGGGGTCGCCGAGGTGCAGGGTCGTAGTCCCGAGGGCGGCGAAGTAGTCGCGGACGGCGGGTTCGAAGGCGTCGAACACGCCGGAGCGGTCTCGGGTGACGATGGCGAATCCGTCGCCGAGCGCCTCGTCGAGCGGCATTTCGCCTCGGGCGGTGGCCACACGCGGTTGCGGGCAGGGTCTCCCGGCGAGCCTGTCGTCGGGCGCGGTGAGCGGACCGGCCCGGAAGATCGGCCAGGCGAGGTCCACGACGCGCTGCTCGCTTCCGGGCAGGCCGGAGCCCGCGCGGATCGCGGCCCGGCGTAGTCCGCTCGTCAGGGCGGTGCCGCCGGTCATCACCGATCCGATGAGGATGGCGAGCCGGATGAGACGCCGAGCGTAAGGGAGCCGCTCGGTCTCGTAGGTCGCCAACAGGCGGTCGTCCGCCCGTCCGGTCAGGACCAGGGCGAGCTTCCAAACCAGGTTCGCCGCGTCGCGAATGCCGGCGCACATGCCCTGCCCGATGAACGGCGGCGTCAGATGCGCGGCGTCCCCCAGCAGGAAGATCCGGCCGTCGCGCCACTGCTCGGCGACGGCGCCCCGGAAGGTGTACGAGGTACGGCGCACGATCTGGAGCCCCTGCGGGTCGACGGCGCCGAGCCAGGGACGGATCAGGTCCATGATCTGCGCGTCGGTCATCTCGTCGGGATGCTCGGCTCGGCGCAGCCGGAACTCCCACCGGTAGCGGCCGGGCGTGATCATCATGAACGTGGCCGCGCGACCCGAGTCGCAGACCTGCTGGACGCCGTCGTACACGTCGGGGAGCTCAGATCCCTGGACGTCGACCACGAGCCACCGCTGCTCGAAGCCGAGGTCCTGCATGGCGATGCCGAGGCGCTCGCGGGTGAGGCTGTTCGCGCCGTCGCAACCGAGGACCGCGTCGGCCCAGACCGTCGATTCGCGGCCGGAGTCGACCTCGCGGAAGCGCACTCGCGTCGGTGCCGGGCCCCCGGCGACCTGCTCGACGCCGGTCACTTCCACGCCCCCGCGGAACGTCGCCTCGGGAAGCTCGGCCAGCCGCTCGCGCAGCACCTGTTCAAGGTCGGGCTGGTCGAACATGTTCGCCTGCGGGTAGCCGATGCTGCGCCGGTCACGCGGGAACTCGGCGAGCCGCCGTAGTTTCGCGTCGACCAGTTGCATGCCGGGAGCCGGGCGGGAGATCTCCCGAACTCGGTCGCCGACGCCGAGGTCGGCGAGGGCGCGGAATACCTCATCGTCGAAGTGGACGGCCCGCGGCAGCGGGTAGACCTCGGGCCAGCGGTCCAGGACCAGGCATTCGATCCCGCGCTGGGCGAGCCCGATGGCGGCGCTGACGCCGGTCGGGCCGGCGCCGACGACCACGGCCGGGACGTATCGGAACTCGGTCATGTCCTCACCTGACCGTGTTCCGATGGACGCCGAGGTCCAGCTTGCCGTCGTCGGTGCGGATGGCGGCCTCGACGTGGTCGCCGGGCTTGAGGTAGGCGTCGCTCTTCGCCTGACCTTTGACGAACAGCTCCCACCGCTTCTCCTCGGGCAGGAGCGCGCTGATGCGCTGCACGAGCCGGCCGGGAGGCTGGAGGGCGACGCCGCCGGGCGTCCCGGTAAGCAGGAGGTCGCCGACGTCGAGCCGTTCGAGCCCGGACCACTCGGTCAGGGTCGCGGCCGGGCCGAAGGCCATGTCCCCGGCGAGCGCGTCCTGGCGGGTCTCGCCGTTCACCGACAGCGTCAGGCGCAGCTCGCGCCAGCGGCCGACCTCGTCGGGATCGGGGACGCACAGGTACGGCCCGACCGGGCAGAACCCGCGATAGCTCTTTCCCTTGTACCACTGTCCTTGCGGCAGTTGAATATCGCGGGCACTGACATCATTGGCGACGACGAACGCCCCGATGTAGTCGGACAGGTCCTCGTCGGTCACGGTGACGGGACCGGTGATCGCTTTGCCGAGGACGATGCCGAGCTCGACCTCGTAGTCGAGCAGCTGCACATGCGTGGGACGGACGATGTCGGCGTACGGTCCGGCCAGCGACGCCGTCGACTTGGTGAACAGCATGTTGAAGGCACGTTCGGGGTCCATGCCGGACTCGACCATGTGCGAGCGGTAGTTCGCGCCCTGGCACAGGATGCGAGCATCGGGAACCGGATGCAGCAGCCGCAATCCGCTCAGGGGCACCCGGTGTGCTGCAGGATTCACGAGCAGGCGGCGCGCGAGCTCGGTGCCTTCGCCGAGCACCTCGGCGGTGGTGGCGAATTCGTCGGGCAACGGCAGGACGTCCGCGTCGTTCACGACACCCCATGCTGCGCCTCGGCCTTCGACATATCGGACCAGATTCAGGCTCATCGTGTGGCCACCTTCAGCAGACCGACCAGTCGTCGGATATCGAATTCGTTGTCGTCGTCTCGCAGTGCGGCGACGAGGTCGCGGACCATGTGTGCGGAGGGCTTGGCCCCCAGAAAGTTCGCGGTGACCGAGGGTCCCCACTGTGCGAGGCCGCTGGCCGACATCTGCGTCCAGCCGACCTCGACGGTGTCGTCGAACATGTCGCCGTCGGCGAAGTGCTCGACCATCACCGAGTCCGGGTCCCGCCAGTAGTCGAAGATCTGGCTGCCCTGGATGTGTCGGCCGATGCCCCAAGCCCGGTTGTAGCCGCGGTCCTTGAGGTACTCGCCGCCGGTCGCCACGGCGTCGAGGTCGGCGACTTGGTACGCCGAGTGCACGTAGCGTCGGCTCGGCCCCAGGTGCATCGCGAGCGTGTGGTGGTCGGCCGGTGTCGCTCCGCGGTCGCAACGGATGAACGCCATGGTCGCGCCGCGGTCGCGCTGGCCGGGGAAGAAGAGGAAGTCCGAGACGATGAGGCCCAGGTGCTCCTGGTACCAGTCCAGCGTGCGGTTGAACTTCGGCGTCTCGAGGACGACGTGCCCGAGCCGCTCGACCCAGGCGGGCTCGCGCGTCGGCCGCTGGGGGGCGTTGACGCGCCTGACCTGCCCGAAGTTCAGTTCCAGCGGCGCGCGGTGCTGCAGCTCCGGGAGTTGCTCGACCTCGGCGACTACCTGGAGCCTCATGCCAGACGGGTCGTCGAGCCGCACCATCGTGCCGCCGCCGGGAGCCAGTCGCTCCTCGACGCTCGCTCCGGTCGCCCGCGCGAGCCGGTGCAGGTCGGCGGTCGACGCCGCGCGGAACGCGGGTCCGAGGAATCGCGAGGCGAGGCCTTTGCGGATGATCATGCACTGCGAGCCGCCGAGCGTGCCCCGCAGGTGCAGCTCGGCGTCGTCACGGTAGGCCGTGATGAGCCCGAAGTCGTGGGCGAAACGCTCCGCCGCGTCCAGGTCGGGCTTCTCGAACTCAAGCCATGCCAAGTCCTCGACCTTGATCGTCGGGTTCTTCGCCCGATCCGGGCGGTCTTCTCGTAGGGGGCCCTGCTCACTGTGCAGGTCCTCGTGCGCCGTCTTCGGCATCGAAGCCATTTCTGATCACCTCCGCATAACTGATGACATTATCAGTTTATGTGCCGACGAGGATTGCCGCAACCACCACTTCTGATCAACCGATCACTTCTTTGCGACGACGCTCGGCGCTCAGGCTGCTGGCGCGGCTCCGCTCAGTGCGAGTGCCCGTGCTGCGGCGTTGCAGGGGCAGGGCCTGAAGCGCCTGCGCCGTGGGCAGGTGTGCACCGGGGTCGTCGACATCGGCGGCTTCACCGCAATGATCAAGACCACGCGACGGTCTGCTCGCGGAGCTGTTGCAGTGCAGCCGGGTCGAATGCCGCCTCGGCCTTTTGACGGGCGTATTCGCGTACCAGGTCATGGAACCGGTAGCGGCCCGGCCGGTACTCGCCGATGCGGTGCGCGGCCACAAGGTTCGCCAGGAGCCGTTCGGCCGCTTCGGGTTCCCACGTGACGAGCGCGCAGGCGAGGCCCTTGGAGAAGTCCGTGCCCGGCAGGCACGCGAGCTTGAGGTACAGCAGCTCCTCTTCGGGTTCGAGCGCCTGATAGGACAGGTCGAACGCGGCGGCCACGGTCGTCGTGGGGTCGTCCTCGACGGTCGGATCGACTGGGACTTTTAGAGCGTGTCTCAGTTGGCGAGTTTCTTGAAGCAGGTGATGGCCCCCTCAAGAGCGAGGAACGCGGCGAACAGCGGCCTCAAGCCGGGAGACGACAAGCGGGCCAGAGGGAAACCTCCTGGCCCGCTTCGGTTGTGGCTGCTCGCTCTTCGGCGACTACTTCGGGTCGGCAGAGCGCGCGGTCTTCTCCCATTCGCGCCAGGTGGCGAGACGCTGCCCATGGGCGGCGATGACCATGTCGAAGCCCTGCGAGGCGAGGATCAGCCGCAGCGGCGGCTCCTCGGCGTCGACGATCGCGAACACGGCCTCGACGCTGTCCTCCGCGGTGGGGCTGGCGACGGCACCCCACTCGGCCATCGCATCACGCAGCGGCTGGTATAGCGGGTTCGGCTCGGAGCGACGCGCCGAGGAGCCGGCCCAGTCGGTGTCGAAACCGGACGGTTCGATCAGCGTGGCCTTGATGCCGAAGGGCGCGACCTCTGCGGCCAGCGCCTCGGTGAAGGCTTCGAGGCCCCATTTCGAGGCGTTGTACAGGCCCAGACCCGGGAAGGCGGTCACGCCGCCGATGCTGGAGACCTGCACGATGTGGCCGGCGCCCTGCTCGCGCAGCAGGGGGATCGCGGCCTGGGTGATCCAGAGGGCGCCGAAGAAGTTGGTCTCCATCTGGGCTCGGGCCTCTGCTTCGGTGGTCTCCTCGATGGTGCCGAAGAGGCCCCAGCCGGCGTTGTTGACCACCACGTCGAGTCGGCCGAAATGCCGGTGCGCGGCTTCGACGGCGGCGATGCCGGAGGCGCGGTCGTCGACGTCGAGCCGGATCGGGAGGACGGCTTCGCCGTAGCGGTCGACCAGGTCGTCGAGCGCACTGGCATCGCGTGCGGTGGCGGCGACCCGGTCACCGCGTTCCAGGGCGGCGGCGGTCCAGGTGCGGCCGAAACCGCGGGAAGCGCCGGTGATGAACCACGTCTTCAACGTTGGGGTCCTCTCGTTCGTCCGGCACGGGGCCGGATCGGGGCGGCGTCGCGGTCGTGCGGCGCCATCAATGAGTTCATCCTACGCCATACATGTCTCACTGTGCCAACTCAGGCTCGCTGTGCTTTAAACAACTCTTCGTGTCGAGCGGGTATCGTGGTGGCATGGACGAGGCGAAGGTCGATCTGCGCGAGCGCACACGCAACGCCGTACGCGCCCAATTGGCGGAGGCGGCACTGCGCCTGTTCGTGGAGCAGGGCTTCGAGGAGACGACGGTCGAGCAGATCGCGGTCGAGACCGGGCTGTCCCGCCGGAGTTTCCACCGCTACTTCTCAGGCAAGGAGGACGTGCTCGGGCAGTGGAACGAGGCGATGGGCCGGCAAATCGCCGCCGCGTTGTCCGCCCGTCCGGCCGACGAGCCCGCATGGCTCGCCCTGCGTCGCGGCTTCGACGACCTGGTGCAGCAGCTGGGCACCGGGCCGATGCCGCTGGACATCACCCGCATGACCCTCAACACCCCCGCACTGCATGCCACGCACCTGCACAAGCACGCGCTCTGGCGGGACGCGCTCGCCGACGTCCTCCAAGAACGCCTGGCCGAGAACGGCCGGGGACCCGCCCGCATCTCCGCCATCGCTCTCGCCGGAGCGGCTCTGGCCGGCCTCGACTCCGCCCTGACGCAATGGGTCGCCGAGGGCAACGAGCAGCCGCTCGGCGAACTGCTGGACCAGGCCATGAACGCCATCGCACCGCTGACTTGAGACCCCGTCGCGGCGGTCGCGGCCTACGCCGAGAGCACCGCCGCCGCTTGACGGCGCGGGTCCGCGGACACTCGGATCTCCTCAGACATGCTCAGCACGAAGCATGCCCCCCTGAGCAGTGCGACCAGCCCGCTTGGGTCGGCGGCGGCGCGTCGATCAGAATGGTGGGATGACGTCTGAGCCTGTCTTGGAGAAGCCGGCCACTGCCGCCGACGTGGCTCGCCTGGCCGGGGTCTCACGGTCGACGGTGAGCTTCATCCTCAACGGCAAGCTCGACCGCTTCCCCGATGAGACGCGTCGGCGAGTGCTCGAAGCCGCCGAGCGGCTGCGTTACCGGCCTTCGTCCGCAGGGCGGTCGCTCGTGAGCGGACGCAGTGACACCGTCATCGTGCTCCTCCCGAACACGACGTTCGGGAGCAACCTGCAAGACGCCGTGGACCGCGTCGTGGAGCACTCCGACACCTTCGGCGGCAACGTGGTCGTCCGCTTCGCCAGCACGACCATCGACGCGACACTGGACGCCGTACGGGCACTACGACCCTTGGCCGTCGTCGACTTCGGCGTACTCGGTGCCGAGGATCGGGAGAACGTCGAGAAGACCGGCGTGATCGTCGTGTCGTCACTGCGGCGCGGCGACGGGCAGCCCGATGGGGGCATCGGTGAGATCCAGGCCGATGCGCTGCTGCGCCGGGGTCCGCGCCGGCTCTGGTTCGCGTCCCTCTCTGACAACCGCATTGACGCCTACGGACCCCATCGGTTCAAGGCGCTGCAGCGCTTCTGCGAGCAACGCGGCCTGGAGCCGCCGCGCTCGGTCTCCGTGCCGCTCACGGTCGAGGGCGGTGCGGCGGCACTGCGAGAGGTCCTCGAGGTCGGCGGCCCGGCGGGGATCGCCTGCTACAACGACGATGTGGGAATGGCGCTGCTCGCCGGTGCACGGCGTGAAGGCGTGCATGTGCCCGAGATGGTCTCCCTGGTCGGTGTCGACAACACGCCGATGAGCGCACTGAGCGCGCCGACCCTGTCGACGATCGACACCGGCTTTCCGGCGATGGTCGACCTGCTGTCGATCCAGCTCGAACGCCGGCTCGGCCGTGACGTGGACGCCGCAGCCGAGCCGGTGCACCGCTTCACGCTCGTGGAACGGGAGAGCTCCTAAACCCTTGCTGCGGGCGTCATTCGACTGAGAGGTGCACCAAGCGGTCTGCAAGACCTTCGGCACTGACGGTGACCGCCACGGGGCCGATCCCGGTCGGCCGAATGATCGCCTGAACTCGTCCGCGATATGTCGAGTGCTTCCCTTGGTCGAACCGCTCGATGTTGTCGGGTCGACCGCTGCCGACCGCCGCGAGCGCCGCGCCCTCGACCGTCACGGAGACGGTCCGATCGGCGTCGGTCACGAGGGTTCCGGCGCCGTCGCGCAACTCGATGTCCAGGTAGGCGAGATCGCCGTCGTCGGCTCGGATGGTGTCGCGGTCGACGGTGACCGAAAGGTCGGCGTCACCCGCGCTCGATCGCAGCGCGAACCGCTCGGCGCGCTGCCCGCCCCGCACGGCGAACGCCTCGATGGTTCCGGGCTCGTACAGCAGGTCGAATACGGCCTGGAAGCGGTGGTCCCGCCCCGCCGGGAGCGTGCCGAGCGAGCGGCCGTTGATCACCAGCTCCACTTCCTCCGCGTCGCTGTAGACCTCGGCGCGCATGTCGGTCCCGGCTTCGACCGCCCAGTCCCAGCTGGCGATGCTCTCGCTCCAGGCCCACTGTCCGGGCCGGGTGGCGCGGCCCACGGCCGAGGGGTCGATGACCGCGATGTACGGCTCGGTGCGCAGGCCGAAGACGATCTCACGGTAGTAGGACGCCGGTCGGCGGTGGCCGGTCAGGTCGAGGTCGCCGCACCAGGCGGTGAGCCAGGGGAACGGCGCCTCGAACGCGGACGGCTCGTCGAGGAACTGGTTGCGCCCGATGCCGACTTCGCCGAGGTAGTCCCATCCAGTCCAGGTGAAGTCGCCGAGGACGTTGGCGTGCTTGCGGACCAGAGCCCAGTTGACGTCGATGTGCGGTGGGAAGGTCTCGGTGCCGATGATGACGCGGTTGGGGAAGAGCTCGCTGTCCATTTCGTACCGGGCGTCGCCGTAGTTCATGCCCGCTGCGTCGAGCAGTGCGTAGGACTCGGCGGTGCGCTCGGTGACGATGGTCGAGGTGTTGACACGGTTGAGCATGTCGCCGGCGCCCATGGCGTCGTTGACTCCGCCGTCGCCACCGGGCGCGCTGCGCTGCTGCATCATCGGCAGCAGGGTCTTGAGGGTGGAGACGAAACCGTTCACGCCGTTGGTGATGAACCGGGTGTCGTCGAGTTCGCGGATCTTCTCGGCGAGACGCCGGCCCCATTCAGAGCCGAGCGGGTGGCCGGATTCGGGGATCTCATTGCCGATCGAGTAGAAGATGACGCTGGGGTGGTTGCGGTTCTTGGTCACGAATGCCTCGATGTCGCGTTCCCACCATTCGGGAAAGGACAGCGAGTAGTCGAAGTTCGATTTGCTCTCGGTCCAGATGTCGAAGGCCTCGTCCATGACGAGCATGCCGACACGGTCGCACGCGTCAAGCAGGGCCGAGCTGGCCGGATTGTGCGAGCTGCGGATCGCATTGAAGCCCGCAGCCTTCAGCAGCTCGATCTTTCGCTCCTCCGCGCGGGCGAAGGCCGCCGCCCCGAGCAGCCCGTTGTCGTGGTGGATGCATGCCCCACGCAGCTTCGTCGGCACGCCGTTGATGCGCAGGCCGTGCACGGGGTCGAGCTGCAGGCGTCGGATGCCGACGCTGGTGCGACGCTCGTCGAGCACCGCCCCGTCCTGCTCGAGCCGGACGCTGGCGCTGTAGAGATGAGGCGTGTCGACGTTCCAGAGCTTCGGATCCGGGACGAGGAGCCGCTGCCTGGCGATCCCGGTGGTACCGGCGCGCACGGTGATCGGTGCACTCGTGCCAGCGATGACCGTGCCTGCAGGGTCCCGCAGTTCTGTCCGCACCGTGACCGTCTCGGCGGCGAGGCCGCGGTGGTCAACGGGCACCGCGATCTCGACGATCGCGCGTTCGGCGTCGATGTCCGGAGTGGCGACGCGGGGCCCGTCGAGGCCGATCCGGATCAGCTCGGTCACGATGAGGGTCGACTCGCGGTACAGGCCCGCCCCTGTGTACCAGCGGGAGTCGTCATGCGCCCGCACCTCCACCGTGATGGTGTTCTGCTCGCCGTAGCGGAGGTGGTCGTCGAGCGGCACGGTGAAGGCGGAATAGCCGAACGGGCATTGCCCGGCGAAGGCGTCGTTGAGGTAGACCATCGCGTCGCGGTGTGCCCCTTGGAATTCGATGGCCACCCGCTTGGTTCGGTACGACTCCGGCACGTCGAAGGTCTTCGAGTATTCGTAGGCGGCGCTCGGGAAGTAGGCGGTCTTGCCGGGGTTGGCCGCCGACCGCTCCTCTGCGAAGAGGGCGTCATGGGGCAGGGTGATCTCCTCTGCTGCCTCAGCGGGGCGGCCGAGCTGCGCGAAGAGACTCGTTTTGGGACGCACCGTCCAGTGACGGTTGAAGGAATGGCGAGTCATGCGGGTGCTTTCTGGTTGCGGGCGTGTTGGATCGGGTCGCAGTCAGGACGGCTCAGTCTTGGGCCGCCGGGGTGGCGCCGGCGCGGCGCGCGATGAGGTCCTCGGTCATCCCCGGCTGGAAGCGGTCGAGATTGAGGAAGACGACCACCACGAACTGCAGCACGTAGACGATGAGCGGCACCCCGAGGTAGAGGAAGACCTCCATATCGACCGCGGTTTGCGGCTGCACGGCGGCGGTGCCGTCGTACTGCGCGAACGCCAGGAGCCAGCCGATGAGTGCGGCGCCGACGCCGGCGCCGAGGTTCTGGCCCGCGGTCGCCGCGGAGTACGTCATCCCGTCGATGCGCACGCCGGTCTTCCACTCGCCGTAGTCGACGATGTCGGCGATGAGCGCGAAGAGCGCGGCGGAGACCGGGATCGTGCCGATCGCCCGGATCACGGCGCCCGCGATCACTACGTTGAAGTCGGTCGGGTCGATCAGTGCGATCAGCAGGCCAACCACCGCCACTGCCGAGCCGACGAGGAACGGCAGCCGCTTACCGAATCGCGCGGTTATGGCGGGCATGAACCACATGCCGATGAGCAGCGGTCCGATGCCGGCCAGGCTGAAGAAGCCGTAGAGGCCGGCGTCGCCGAGCACGTCGCGGGCGAAGTAGATCCCGGCACCACCGACACCGGCGGCCAGGTTCTGGGTGAGGAACAAGGCGAAACCGAGGTAGAAGTAGGGATTCTTCAACAGGATGAGGAGCAGCTCACGGACCGGGCGGGCGGCGCTGTGGTCGCTTGCCACCGTGGTGGTCACGCGCTCCTTCGTGCCGAGGAACACGACGATGAAGGTGATCGCGGCGACCGCGCCGTAGATCGTCACGACCGTCGTCCAGCCGTCCTGTCCGCCGCCGAACCGCGCGATCAGCGGGATCGTGAAGAAGTTGACGAGCAATGTCGCCGTGAGGGCGGCGAATGTGCGCATCACCGTCAGGCTGACCCGTGTCTTGCCGTCGGAGGTGATCACTGAGAGCAGCGTGTGATAGGCGAGGTTGGACCCGGTGTAGCCGATCGCCAGGCACAGGAAGTAGAAGACGAACGCGTAGATCTCCTTGCCGGTCGAGCTCAGCCCGGCCGGCACGTTGAAGAGGCCGATGAACGCCAGCACGACGACCGGGGTGCTCAAGAGCACCCAGGGGCGGGCCTTGCCCCAGCGGGTCCTCGTCTTGTCGATCATGGTGCCGATGACGAGGTCCATCGTGCCGTCGAGAACGCGTCCGAGCAGGATGATCGTGCCGGCGATCGCCGCACCGATGCCGACGGTGTCCGTGAAGTAGAACAGCACGAACGACGACACGGCCGCGAAGATCAGGTTGCCGCCGATGTCGCCGACACTGTAGGCGAGCCGCTCCCCCATGCGTACGGGCGTCTCGGCGACGTGGACGGGCGGGGACTCCAGCGGCTTGCCGTCCGCCGGGAGGGAAGTGCCGACCGCCGCGCGGGCTACGGCAACGGGGGCCTCGGATTCTTGGGGGGATGCCACATTGACTCCTTCGTCAAATTCGGCCAGGGCTCTCGGGTACTAAACCGTCAAGATCTTCATCCCTGGTCAACACGTGTGACTAATTCTAGTAACACGTGTGACTTACTTATACTCGGGGTCATCCCGTGTCGAGCGGGGCCCGCGGGCGCGGCCACCGAGTGTTCGCAGCACATTGAGCTCGGCCCGGCCTCGACGAGCACATCGGCAGCGAACACCTCGTCCCTTCGGACATGGACGATGCCGCGAAGCGGGCGGCGCCCGAGATCTGCGCGGCGTTCGCCGCCGCAGGCTTGAACATGGACGACTGGTCGAAACCAACTGCACTGAAACAAGGACGGGCGTTGAAAATCCAAAACAGACCTTCGATGACACTGGACGGCCTTCGGGAGCGGTCAGGCCTGCTCGTCGGCGCTTCGGTGTCCGCAGCGGCCGCGGTCCTCGCGGCATGCATCACGGGATCGGGCGCAGCCGAAGCAGATAGGCAGGTGCGAACTGCGTCGCCGTCCCACTGAAGACACGTCTGGACGGCCGGACCGTGGTCCGGCCGTCAAGGGGGCCGACCGCCTGACCGGCCTCAGGTAGCTTGGCGGGTGAAGCGCTGGTTGGCGCCACCGCTGTACGTGTACTGCGAGATCCGCGCGCCGTCTGCAGTGGACCATCCCCAGACGTCCATGGCGAGGCCGGACTGGCGGTTGATGATGCTGACGACGCCGCCGCCGTGGTCGGTCAGGCGCCAGTGCTGGCTTGTGGCGCCGGTGTCGGCCTGCTGGGTGATGTCGGCGCCGTTCGCGTTGCCAGCCGCTTGAAGGACCAGCCCGGAGTGGCGGGCCTTGATCTTGAAATGGCCCTCGCCCGCGTCGACGAACTCGAACTCCTGGTTGGTCCGGCCCGTGCCCGACCACTGGTGCAGCAGCGCCCCCGCACTGGTCGAGACTCCGTTGATGTCGGCGTACTTCCCGCTGTGCTGCGCGATGAGCCGGAAGGCACCCGACCCGCCTGACGTCTCGCCCAGCACGGCCTCCCACTTGGTGCCGGAGCCGGCAGCGTCGATCGGCAGGCGGTCCCTGGCCGCGGTGTCGCCGTACAACGTCCAGCGCGCCCAGTTGGCGACGGTCTTCCTGAAGCGCTGGTCGTCCCAGAAGCTCGTGTGGCTACCGCCGACGAAGGTGAGGAACGCCTTCGGCCAGGTGATCTCGTTGTAGGCCTGCCGGCCTGATGAGTACGCGGTCGTCGAGTCCTGGTCGCCGTGCACGAACAGGACCTTGGCGTTGACCGATCTGGACGGGGTGCCCATGTCGAGGCACGACTGCGGGTTGGCCGAGACGATGCGGCTGTCGGGCCAGGTGGTGAGCAGGCCGTGGGTGGTCATGCCGCCCATCGAGTGGCCGCAGGCGCCCACGCCGATGTCGGTGCGGATGTGTCCGGCGAGCGGCCCGCTGGTGTTGAGCGCGAGGGTGTTCGTGAGGGCCTGGGAGACGTCGCGGGACGTGTTGCCGCTGTTGACGTCGTCCAGGGTGTGCTGGAAGTGCGGGGACGGGACGATGAACCCCGCCGAGGCGAGTCCCGGGGCGAATGTGGAGTTCGCCGGGTTGCCGCCCAGGCCGTGGGTGTAGGCGTAGACGGGGAAGACGCCGTCGGCGACCGGCGCGTTCGCGACCGGGGTGCCACCGGCGGTGCCGGTGGCCGGGTAGTAGACGTAGGTCGTGACCGGGCGCGTGCCGCGGTACCAGTCGTACCGGCGCACGCCCACGGCGAACGGATTGGCAGGGGCGGGTTCGGCGCTCGCTTGGGCGGTGCCGAGCAGGGACGCGCCCGCGCCGAAGACACCGGCCGCGCCCAGGTTCAGGAACGTTCGTCGTTGCATTGCCATGAGGACTCCTTTTCGGAGGAATAGCGGCCGAGGGGGAGCGGTCTCATCCGATCGGCGGTGCCGCCGCTCCCCCGCCTTCGCTTACTCGCCGTTGACGATCTTGTAGGCGTCGGTGAACGGCGCTCGCGCGGCTTCGCCGCCGTTGGTCAGGAAGGTCTCGACCATGGCCGGGATGTCCGCGATCTCGGAGCGCCCGTAGACCACGTCGGCCTCCTGGTCCTTCAGCGTCTGCGACGCCGAGATGAAGTCAGCGGGAGCTTCGACGCGGATGCCTTCGAAGAGGTCCTTCTCGAGGTAGTCCAGCACCGAGGCGTCGTAGTCGAACCGCTGTTGGACGAGCACCGGGTCACCGGTGTGGAACAGCTGGACCTTGCCGGAGATGCCGTAGTAGCCGCCGATGGTCGCACTGCCGTGGTCGGTCGTCCGCGGGACGCCCTCGGCGTCGAACTCGAAGTGCTCGCCCTCGATGCCGTAGTCGAGCAGCTGGTTCTCGATCGTGCCGAACGGAGCGGCGCAGAAATTGGCGACGTCGAGGATCTCCTCGACCTGCGCCGCGGAGAGACTCTTGCTGAGGAAGAGCCAGCCCTCGACGTCGGCCGTGCCGAACACCACCGGGGTCCTTCCGCCCGCGGCCACGGGGCCGAGCGGGACGACGGCGCCCTCGATCTCGCCTCTGGTGACGGCGCCGCTGAAGTCACCCCAATAGGACATGCCGTCCTGGTGGAACAGGGTCGTTCCCGCCTTGTGCAGCTCCTTGGGATCCAGCGAGGCCGTGGGGGCGTCAGGGTGGATGAGCTTCTCATCCCAGACGGTGCGCCGGAATTCGAGCCATTCGGTGTACTCGGGGCGTTCGCAGTTGTGGACGAGCTTCCCGTCGATCCAGGCCCAGCCGTTGCCGGAGGCCAGGCCGAACCACTGGGGGGTGAGGTAGTCGAGTCCGTAGAAAGCCCATCTGCCGGCCGCGTCGTCGGACCAGGTGCGGGCGACCTCGAGCACTTCATCCACTGTGGTGGGAACGGCCAGGTCCGCCGCCTCGAGCAGGTCGGTGCGGACGTACATGCCGTTCTGCGGGCCGCCGGCCAGACTGCCGGGGATGCCGTAGAGGCGGGCGCTCTCGGGGTCCTCGGGGTCGCTCGACCAGACCGATTTGCCCCAGGCCTCTGTGGCCCGGCCGGCGAGCAGGGGCCAGCGCTCGGAGATGTCGCCGGTGAGGATGTCGGTCAGGTCGTAGAACCGGTTGACGACGGTCTCCCGAAAGTTGGGGTGGGCGCCGAGCATCCAGCTGAACATGTGGATGCCGTCGCCGAACTCGCCGGCCTGGAGCCACTGGTTCGAGGTCTCGGCGTAGGTGTTGCCGTCCGCGTGCGCCAGTTCGATGACCGTGCCGCCCCATGCTTCTTGAACCGCGGCGAAGTAGGAGTCGTCGCTGGGAGGGGGTGTGCCCCAGGTCGGAACGGTGATCCGGTAGGCGCCGGCGTTCGCGGGGGGCTCGGGGATGGCCTGGGCCGGCTCGGGGTAGGCGGTGAATCCGGATCGGTGGTTCGGGGGTTCGCCCACGAGGTCGGGTTCGACCGGGAGCGGCCATTCCTTGTACTGCGGCAGGAAGTCGAACCCTTCGGTGACCTGGGTGCTGCCTTCGCTGCTCTGGATGTCGCTGCACGCGGCGATGAGGGGGAGACCGGCGGCGCCGGCCGCGCCGAGGCCGGCGGCCTTGAGTAGTGATCGGCGTCGGAAGATCGACCCGTTTGAGGGAGTGGCCACGTCGCTGTCCTTTCGGTGGAACTGCGTTCGAGGGAATGCTCGAATGAGCGGGAGTTCGCGGTGAAGTGAGCGGCCATCGTGGCGATGGCCGCTCGTTCGTCGCATGGGTACATTTGGGCCGGCTCGCTGAGTGCTTGCGGCCCAAGGCGGCCGGCGCTATCGCACGTCGACCCAGTAGCTGCTGGTGTTGAGCTGGCCCTTGCCGGTGAAGACCTCGGTGCCGGCCTGGACGCTGGTGAGGTACTTGCTGTTGCTGAGCCATCCCCGGTTCACGAGGTTGCCCGTGAAGTCGCGCAGGTCGACGTTCACGGAGGTGGTGTTCGAGGTGCGGACGAAGGAGAACACGTTCCAGCCGACGCCGTTCCCCGCGTCGATCCAGCCGCGGTACAGGTCCCAGGTGCCGCCGGCGAGGGTGACGGTGGCCTGCCTGGTGCCGGCCGGACCGGCCCCGCCGATCTTGTAGGGCCAGATCATGATCTCGTCGGTCGGGTTGTTGGACCAGTCGGGATTCGACTGGGGGTGCAGCCACAGGTCGTAGGCGACGTTCATCGTGCCCGACGCGTTCACGCTGTAGTTCCAGCTCGTCGCGACACTGCGGTTGTCGCTGAGCCGCACCGGCAGTTCGGTGCCAGGACGCTGCCAGCCCCAGTGCCAGCCGAGGACCGAGCTGGAGAAGCTCTTGACCGAGTAGGACGACCCGCTCCACTCCCAGGAAGTGCCCCATCCGATGGTGTCGCCGGACTGCCAGTTGTTCCATGTGCACTGCCAGCCGGTGCCGGAGCCGTTGCCCCACAGGTTGTTGGTCACGTAGTACTTGCCCATGGCGATGGTCTCGCCCTTGTTGCAGGTGCTCGCGGCTTGGGCCGGCGTGGCCGTGACGAGCGTCGACGCCAGGGCGATGCAGAACGCGGCGACGATGCCGAGCAGCAGGCGTTTTGCAGGCGCCCTTCGGGTTTCGGGGGGCATCTCAGGTCCTTTCGTGGCGGTGCCGTCGGACCGGGAGCGGTCGCGGACGAGCAATTTGTTTGGTCAACTCCCAAAACTACGTTATATCGTAACACTCAACTCCGTCAATGTCCTTGATGGAAGAGTTTTACGAGTTCAAGGCTGAAATAGGGCAAGGTCGTGCCCAAGCCCGCAGGGCCACCGATCGACATGGAACCCGATCCGAAAAATCACCCCTACGGAATCAGGGCACGACAATGTACGCTCCTACCTGGGGATTCATACAGACCATCGAATCCGCTCAGGCGGCAGCGCACCTACTCGTCTGGAAGCAGAAAGTTTATCGATACAATCACAAGCCTCCTCACCTCATGGCGATTCGATCAAAGCGACTTGCGCACCGCCTCCGCCAGTTCCTGCGCCGCGTCGGCGTCCGCATCGGCGATGCCCACGCCATAGCGGAACCCGACCGACGCACCACTGGGAACGGTCAGCTCCTCGCTGAAGAACGGCGCGGGATTGAGGCACGCGAACTCCTCGCTGCGGGCGAACCACTGCGGCGGATGGTGCGGGTTCGCGGCGTAGTCGACCATGACCACCAGCGAGGTGGCGTCGATGTCGTCGTGGCGTCCGGCGAAGCCCATCCACTCGTGGCGCTGACCGCGCATGTCGTTGCCGGAACCGGAGCCTTCGGCCGTGACGAGCAGGCCGCCGGTGAACGCGCGCGGCCCACGCCAGAACAGGCCGCCGTAGCCGGCGTTCTCACGACCCTTCGTGGTCGGCGAGCCGATCGCGATATCCGCGCCTGAGACGTTGCGGAGCTCGGTTTCGAAGGTCAGCATCCAGGCCTCGGTCGAGAGCAGACGTGCGCTCAGCGCTCGGCGCTCGGTGAGCCACGGGGCCCCGCCCTGAGTGTTCCAGTCCAGTTCGTGGACCAGTTCGGCAGTCCCGTCGACCTGCTCCATGCGGGTGAACCGCCGATGCAGCTGCGTGCCGTTGTTCTCCAACTGCACGTAGAACCGGCCGTGGACGTAGGTCGGGCCGCCCCAGAAGTTCTCCTCCCCCACGTGCGGCAGCGACAGGGCGATGCCCTTGTGCCACACGTGGTCCCAGGGCCGGAACAGGCTCACCAGGCGCCCGGAGCGAGTGCGGATCGGGTGCAGGTACGGCTTGGGCGACTCCAGTTGCGGGGAGTCCGGCCGGTAGACGTAGCGGAACAGGTCCGTCTCGCCGTCGCTGACGGTCACCGCGCTCTCGATGTCGTGGCGGATGTGGAGGTGGCTCATCCGAAAGTCTCCTTGATCGGCGCCCACGGAACGGCGCCGCCGTCCATGCTGCGATTGAACGGATCCGAGCCGGTGATCTCGCCGGCCGAGACGGGGCGGCCCTGGAAGGCCGAGGCGTAGGTGGCCGCGGCGAACTCCAGCGTCCGGCGGGCCTCGGCGAGGGAGACACCCGGCGCGGTCCCGGCCGCGATCGCGTCGAGTACCGACTCGATCTGGAGGCGGTGGCCGCTCTCGGGGTCGTCGGCACCGGCCGCGCTCCAAAGGTCGGCGAGCTCCCCGTGTCCGGGCGCGGGCGTGAAGCGCCAGTCCGCCTCCCGGTAGCCGTAGAGGTGCTCGAGTTCGACGGTGGCGTGCTCGAAGTCGAACCGGAGCCGGGAGGTCTCCCGCGGCGACACGACCGAGTTCACCACTGTGGCCATGGCACCGTTGTCGAAGCGCGCCAGCGCCATCGAGACGTCCTCCGTGTTCGTGGGCCGGGACAGCCGGGCGGCCATCGCCGTGACCTCGGTCCACGGGCCGAGGATCGACAGGAGCAGGTCGAACTGGTGGATGCCGTGGCCCATCGTCGGCCCCCCGCCCTCGACCTCCCATCGCCCCCGCCAGGGGATGTCGAAGTAGGCGTCGTCCCGGTACCAGAGCGTCTCGCAGGTCGCTACCAGTGGCCGACCGAGCGCCCCGGAGGCGACCAGTCGCCGTAGCCGGATCGCGGCCGGACCGTACCGGTGCTGGAACACTGTCAGCACCGGCGTCCCGGTTTCGGCCTCGACCTCGACGAGCTCGTCCATCTCGGCCAGACTCAGCGCAGTCGGCTTCTCGACCAGCGCGGGCACCCCGGCGCGCATGGCCGCGATCGCCAGCGGCACATGGGTTCCCGGCGGCGTGCAGATGTGCACCAGGTCGATCCGCTCCTGCTTCAGCATGGTCTCGGCGTCGCCGTATACGGCGGGAACCGGGAATCGGCCGGTGAACGCCTCGGCGCTGGCCGGGTCGATCTCGGCCACGGCCGCCAGATCGGCGCCCAGTTCGGTCAGGGCGTGGGCGTGCGCGTGGGCGATCCCGCCGGTGCCGATGATGCCGCAGCGGAGCGGGGGTCTGGGGACAGGCATGATGCTCTTCTCTACTCGGACAGCGTCCTAGGCGGCGGCGTCGATTTCGGACTTGAGTTCGTCGATGAACGCTTCGGCCGCGTCCTGCGGAGTGCGCTCGCCGAACATGACCTCCTGCGTGTAGCGCTGGATCATCGGGTCGAAGCCGCTGCCGCCGGGCGGGGTGACCACCACGGCGGGCCCTGCGACAGCGGATTCGATGTAGTCCACGGCCAGTTTCCCGCCCTCGTCGAGGTCGGCCGCGACGTGCTCGCGCATGGCGGGGTTGGCCGGAATGCCGCGCTCGGTGCCGAGGATGTCGGCGGCGGCCTCGTGGTTCACGAGGAAGTCGATCAGGGTCGCAGCCTCGGCCGGGTGGTCACTCTGCGAGGAGATCGCCCAGTACATCGACGGCTTGATGAAGTTCGCGGCGGCCTCGACGTTGCCGGGCAGCTGGAGCAGCCTCAGGTCGGCGCCGCTGGCGGCGAGCAGCGGCGTGATCTGCGTGTTGTAGCCGAAGCCCATGGCGATCTTGCCGGTGGCCAGGCTGCCGCCTTCGATGCCGGCGCTCTGGCTCTCGACGGATTGGGCGGCGCTCTCGATCCCGCCGCTCGCGGCCAGGCCCAGGTTGTACTCCCATAGCGAGGCCAGCACCGCCGGGTCGAGAGTGACGTCGCCGTTCTCGCCGTAGAGCTCGTTGCCGTGCAGGCGCGCCCAGTAGCGGATGCTGCCCGCGTCGGTGCCGCCGGTGAGGCCGGAGCCGTTGATGGCCCCGCCGCTCTTCTCGGTGAGTTCGTTGGCGATCGCGGCGTAGTCGTCCCAGGTCCAGGTGGTGTCGTCGGGCAGGTCGACGCCGTACTGGGCGAAGAGGTCGGCGTTGACCACGCTCGCGAGCATGCCCGCGCCGATCGGGATCGCGTACTGCGCACCGTCGATCTGCCCGGTCTCGAGGGTCGCCGCCTCGAATGCCGAAGTGTCGAGGAAGTCGCTCGTGTCGGCCAGGTCGAGCAGGGTGCCCCTGTCGCCGTAGGAGGCGAGATAGAGCTCGTCCATCTGGATCACGTCGGGCGAGTCGTTCGCGGCGGTGGTGGTCGCGAGGGCGTCCCAGTAGCCGTTCCAGTCCTTGAACTCGCCCTTGACGGTGATGTTCGGGTGTTCTTTCTGGAACGCGGCGATGGCCTGTTCGGTCAGTTCGGCGCGGGTGTCCGCGCCCCACCACGTCATGCGGATGGTGACCGGTTCGTCGCTCAGTTCGACGTCGCCGCCGCCGCCGGTGCCGCACGCGGCCAGGCCGGGCAGGGCCACGGCGGAGGCGCCGAGACCTTTGAGGATGAGTCTGCGTTGCATGGCATTGCTCCTTTGTGAAGGGTTGTGATGAAGGGTTGCGGCGGTTCACTTGCCGCCGGTGGTGGCGATGCCCCTGAGCAGGAATCGCTGCCCGAACAGGAACACCAGGAAGATCGGGACGAGTGAGACCACGCTCATGGCGAGTGCGGCGCCCCAGTTCGTGCCGGACTGGGCGTCGACGAAGGCGCGCAGCGCCAGCGGGACGGTGTAGATGTCCGGGTCGGTCAGGTAGATCAGCTGGGAGAAGAAGTCGTTCCAGGTCCAGATGAAGGTGAAGATCGCGGTGGTGGCGAGCGCGGGCACCATGAGCGGCAGGATGATCTGGGCGAAGATCCGCGGATGCCCAGCGCCGTCGATACGCGCGGCCTCGTCGAGTTCGATGGGGACGCCGCGGATGAACTGGACCATCAGGAACACGAAGAACGCGTCGGTGGCCAGTAGCTTCGGCACGATCAGGGGCAGGAAGGTGTTGACCCAGCCGAGCTGGGCGAACAGCACGTACTGCGGGACGATGATGACGTGGATCGGCAGCATGATCGTGAGCAGCATGATCGCGAACCACCACCGTTTGGCGGTGAACTCCAGGCGGGCGAAGGCGTAGGCCGCCATCGAACAGGAGACCAGGTTCCCCACGATCGCGCCGAGGACGACGATGGAGGAGTTGATCAGGTAGACGCTGAACGGGTCGGCGAAGGCGTTCCAGCCCTCGGCGTAGTTCCCGGTCTCCAGGTCGTTCAGCAGCAGGCTGGGGTCTCTGAAGATGACGTCGTTGGGCCGCAGCGAGCTGACGACCATCCACAGCACCGGGTAGAGCATCACCAGCGCGCACAAGATCAGCAAGGCGTGCTTGATGATCGAGCGGACCGGTCGGAATCCGCTCCGGGCCCGTCGCGGCGGGGCCGATGCCGGTCCGAGCCGCCCGGCCGCGGGGGTGGTCTTGGCGAAGGTGTCAGTCATTGTAGAAGACCCAATACTTCGAAGCCCAGAAGTTGACCGCGGTGAACGCGCCGACGATGAGCAGCAGCAGCCAGGCCAGGGCCGAGGCGTAGCCCATGTCGAAGTTCCCGAACCCGCGCTGGTACAGGTACAGCGTGTAGAACAGGGTGGAGTCCGCCGGACCGCCGGTGCCCCCGGAGACGATGAACGCCTGGGTGAACGACTGGAACGCGTGGATGATCTGGAGGACCAGGTTGAAGAAGATGATCGGCGTCAAGAGCGGCAGCGTCACCGACACGAACTGGCGCCAGCGGCTCGCGCCGTCGACCGAGGCCGCCTCGTAGTACATGCGCGGGATCTGCCGCAGCCCGGCCAGGAAGATCACCATCGGCGAGCCGAACGTCCAGACGTTCAGGGTGATCAGCGTGCCCAGGGCCGTCTCGGGCTCGGAGATCCAACCGCGCCCCTCGACCCCGAACAGGGCGAGGCCGTCGTTGAACAGGCCGTCGGCGCCGAACACCATGCGCCATAGGACGGCGATCGCGACGCTGGCGCCCAGCAGCGAGGGCAGGTAGAACATCGAGCGGTAGAACGCCAGGCCCCGCACGCCGCGGTCCAGCACTATGGCCAGGCCCAGCGCGAGTCCCAGCTGGACCGGGACGGACACCAGGACGTAGGTGAACGTGACGCCGAGCGACTGGTGCAGTCGCGCATCGCCGAGCATCCGGCTGAAGTTCTCCAGCCCGTTGAACTCTGCCGGCTGCAGCAGGTTGTAGTCGGTGAAGCTCAGGACCAGGGAGGCGACCATCGGGCCGAGCGTGATCGCGAACAGGCCTAGGAACCACGGCAGCAGGAACCAGAACGCCACTTTGTTCTGCCGCTTGGCGGTCGAGCCGCGGCCGCCCAGATTGCGCAGTTCAGTGGTGGCGCTCATGGCCCCGCCTCCAGCAGGCACGCGGTGCCCGTGCTGCGGGCGGGATCGGGGACCGGCATCGGCGCTCCTTTGCGTCAGGAAATAGTGATCGTTCACTATTTGCGGATCAGCCTAAGATAGTGAACGATCACCCGTGTGTCAAGATGATCATCGGAATCAGCGAGAGGAACCCGAACGGATGACCGAGCGCTCCACCGAATCGAGACGACCGACGATCAAGGAGGTCGCGCGCCTGGCCGGCGTCTCCCACCAGACCGTCTCCCGTTACCTGCGTTCCAGGAACGGCCTGAAGCCGGACACGCTCTCGCGCATCGACGCGGCCGTCAACGAACTGAACTACCGCCCGAACCTGGTCGCCAGATCGATGCGGACGCGCCGGACCGGTCGCCTGGCGGTCCTGCTTCCGACGATGCTCTACAACCCCGCGCGGATGCTCCACGGCGCGACCGAGGCCGCCCACGAAGCGGGCTTCTCCGTCGAGGCGGTCAGCGTCATCGGCGACACCGAGGCCAGGACCGAGCGAATGCTCGAGATCGCCGGCACCGGGCAGGTCGAGGGCGTTCTGGCGCTCGCCCCGATCTCCCCTGGGGTCGGAGACCAACTGCCGCAAGGAGGGACGATCGTCGTCGCGGCCGACTTCGACGACCAGATGCGCGGCATCGGCGAACTCGCCGACGCCTCACCGCTGGTCGCCGTCATGGAGCGTCTGGTCGAGTACGGGCACCGCCGGTTCTTCCATGTGGCTGGGAATCTGCAGTTCGCCTCGGCACGGGCCAGGAAGGCCGCCTACCTCGAGACGGTCGAGCGGCTCGGACTCGAGTCCGCCGGCGTCGTCGACGGCGACTGGTCGGGCAAGTCCGGATACGACGCGGTGCACTCGCTATCGGACGAGCAGATGCCCACCGCCGTCGTCGCGGCCAACGACATCGTGGCATCGGGGGCGATCCGCGCCTTGATCGAGCGCGGTCTGGACGTTCCCGGCGACGTCAGCGTCACCGGTTGGGACAACAACGAAGCGTGCCAGTATCTGCCGCCGGGCCTGACCAGCGTCGAGCTCAACCTCGAGGGCTTGGGCCGCAACGCCATGCTGAGCCTGGTCAAAGCGATCTCCGGTCGCGAACTCGAACCCGCCCCGCGCCCGCTGCAGCACGTGGTCTGGCGCGAATCGACCGGCCCGGCGCCGCGCCGCTGACCGCCCGGGCACTCAGGCTCCCGAATTCCGTTCCGTCGCAACCCCGGCGAGATCGGCCAGTCGCATGGTGAGCACAGGGACGTAGAACTCGGTCATGCCTGCGATGTTCGGATGCGTGCCCGTGCCACCGGTGCCCGGGAACCCGCCGACAAGACCGTCGAACGTGTAGGCGACACGGTGACTTTCGATGCGGGTGTCGAGTGTCGTGTCGGCGAAGACGTCGGCGACGGCCACGCCCCACTTCTCGGCGGCCTCCAAGGTCACCGCCCGCAGGGCGAGCTGGGTCTCCCAGTCACGCGAGCCCAACTTGTGGACGGGGACGTAGACCAGGCGAGCGGTCGGCCACTTCTGCTTCATCGCGTGGATGGTCGTCTCGAACGATCCGGCGAAGGTACCGGTGTCGAAGCTGCCGGGGTCGTAGGAGTCGCCGACGGCGCCGATCTCGTAACCGTCCAGTTCATGGAGCGTGAGCGCATCGTTCGTGCCGCCGTCGAAGACGACGAAGTCAGGCGCCTGCGAGCTCGCCGCCCGGACCTGGGTGAGGATCTTCCCGGTGGAGGGACCCGACACCGGCCCCACGGTCGCACCGTTCACCGCGTACTTGGTCAGCACCATGCCTTCGCGTTCGGCCACCAGGTTCACGAACCCCCGCGAGTAGCTGTGGCCGTAGACGATGCTGTCGCCGAAGGCGTAGACCGACGATCCGGCCAAAGCCCCTTCGGCGGCGTGGTCCGGCCGGGCGAGCCGGAAGTTGTCGATCGACTGCACCCCGGTCCCGTAGTAGTTGCAGGCCACGAACTTCGCGAGGCGCTCACCCGTGATGGCCCCGGTACCGGAGGCCATCACTCGCGGCGACGCCTCTTTGGTGGCGATCGAGTACTGGACCCGGCCGAGGGTGAAGTCTATGTGCAGGTCGACGGTGTACCACTTGGTGCGGTCGAAGCCGGTTTTGATCCAGGTCGGATTGAGGGAGTCGGGCGCAGTGGCCGAACTCGAGTCGGGACCGGTGAGGCCGTAACGGAGTTGCGAACCGGTCGCCGCGATCGCGAAGACGAGGCGTCCCAAGTCGTCGCGGAACTCCAAGCCGGTCTTCATCCCGTCGGATGCGATCGAGGTCTTCCAGTCGAATCGCAGATCAAGTGTCTTCTCGCTCATGATCGACGGGTCGAACCGGCTGACCGATGTCGTGTAGTTGCGCATGTTCTCCGTGACTTTCAAGACGCCGCCGCCAATACTGGCCCCGGCCGGAAAGCCGAAGTTCGCGGGCACGGTCTGGGCGCCGAAGCGCTCATCGATCAGCACCGTGCTCAAGGTATCGGCAGCTGCCGCCGTGTGCGGAGCGAACAGGAGCGAGAGGAGCAGGGCACCGGCGGCGAGCAGCCTGACCTGTGTTCGCGGCCGAGAAGCGGCTCCGCGCTTGGCGATGGGCACTTCGGTCTCCCTTGGCGAGATGTCGCTGTCGGCCGCGAGCGCAAGGAGCGAGCAGCACCCCGACGACGATCCGGCTATGGACTCGAACCATGATGACAACGGTTCCAGAACCTGTCAAGCTGCAGCGCTTTGCAACCGGGATTGGCGTTCTCATACGGAGGAGGACCTCGCCCCCGTGGCTCCACCACCGGTTTTCCCCTTAGGAGTCTCCCGCAGCTCAGCGGTCTTCGACCTGCTCCAGCATCGTGCTGGCCCTGACGATGAGTCGCCCGGGCAGCACCACGTCTGCTGGGACATCGGGAGTGAGGGACATTTCCAGAGCCGCCCTCCCGGCCTCCTCGAAGGGGAGTGCCACGGTGGTTAGCGCTGGAGTGACATCACGCGCGAGCGGGATGTCGTCGACTCCGGACACAGCGATGCCGGTCGGCAGATCGATGCCCAAACGCCTGAACTCGTTCAATGCGCCGATCGCGAGGACGTCGTTGCCCGCGAGCACGAGGTCCGGATGCGGGCGCAGCCGCGAGAGCCGGCCTGCCGCTTCCCTGCCGCCGTCCCGGCTGAGCTCACAGTGCTCGACGACCACTGAGCCCGGGTCGAAGCCCCGCTCGGACAATCCCCGCAGGAACCCTTCGGCACGGCAGTCGAGCGCCGGGTGCCCCGGAGTGGTCAATACGGCGGCACGGCGCCGACCCAGCCCGCCCATATGGCGGCCGACGGCCCTCCCGGATTCGAAGTCGTCGAAGCGGACCGCCGGAAACGGCGTGTCGTGTTCGCCGATGAAGACGACACCGCAGCCGTCCTCCCGGAATCGCTCGAGCTGAGGAAGGATCTGCTCCTTCGGCACATCGGCGAAGCTCGCGCTCGTCACGACCAGTGCACGGGGGCGCAAGGCGCGCAGCACCTCAAGCGCCGTCAGGTGCGCGGCAGTGCCGCTGCCGGCCCCGGTGATGCTGACCAGCGCGCCGCGCTCCCGGGCCGCCGCCTCCATTCCGGCGGCGATCGCGGCGACGGACGCAGTCCTCGGATCGCTCGCCAGCAGCACGACCGCCGTCCGCCGCCCCCGCAGCGCCCGAGCCGCCTGATTCGAGACGTAGCCGAGGGATTCCGCCACTGCGAGGACGCGCGCCGAGAGCCGCTCGCTCACGCGGAGATCACCGCCGTTGAGCACTCGGGACGCAGTCGAGGGCGAAACGCCGGCCGCCTGGGCGACGTCGCGCAGTGTCGCCCGCTGATACAAACGCCGCATCCATCCTCCAATGTCGAACGCGCACCCGCAAGCTCCCGCCGGCATCGGCGAGCGATCGAGAACGGGGCGGCGCACCCTGGGATGCGCACAGTGCCAGGATGGCACTGTGACCACCGACCCTGCCACCGACGACCGGTCCCCCAGCGCACCGACCCGACCGTCGGCGGCCACGCTCCGCGATGTCGCCGAGGCCGCCGGGGTCTCCAAGGCCTCAGCCTCCCGTGCTCTCGACCCGGCCTCCCAGTACGTGTCGTCAAGCACGCGTGCGCGCGTCCTGGACGCCGCCGAGCGCCTGGGCTACCGGCCGAACGCGTCCGCTCGGGCCACGACCACCGGCGCGACCGCGATGGTGGCTGTGCTTGTCTCCGACATCCGCGACCCTTACAACGCCGAGATCGTGCACGGAGTGATCGAGCAGGCGGGCGTCTCCGGACTCGTGGCCACCTTCGCCGGGACCGACCACGCCATCGACGACGAGATCCGGGTCGTGCGCATGATGCGCAGTCTCAGGCCGCACGCCATGATCCTGACCGGCACCCGCAGCGGCTCGACCGTCTCACGGACATCCCTTGAGGCGGAACTCGAGCGCTACACGCAGGAGGGGGGCCGGGTCGTGGTCGCCGGAGACGACGAGCTGCCCTTCGACACCGTCGTCGTCCCCCGCCGACGAGGTGCGTCGGCACTCGTCGCCGAACTGTTCCGCCTCGGCTACCGGTCGCCCGCCCTGATCCGGCCCGACCGCGATTCGGCGGCCGCACGCCAGTGGGAGGACGGTGTCCTCGAGGCCGCCGACCGACTGGGAATGCGGATCGAGCGCGGCGACACCGTGCGCGCGCCCATGACCCGTGACGGTGGGTACGATGCTGCCGCGCGCCTCCTCGCAAGGCGGCCCGAACACCTCGACGTGGTCCTCGCCGCCACTGACGCGATGGCCATCGGGGCGATGACCGCGATGCGCGACGCGGGCCTGGCTCCGGGTGCCGGGATCGGCGTCGCCGGGTTCGACGATGTCGTCGGCGCCGAGGACGTCACCCCGGATCTGACCAGTGTGGATCTTGCTCTGGCGCGTGTGGGCGCCGCCGCGGTGGAACTCGCATTGACCGGGCCCGGCGATCACCGAAGGATCGAATTCGAGCCTCGGGTCGTCGTTCGGGGCACCACCCCCGCCCGCCTTGGCTGACACCGCATCGGCGATGTGCGCGTTATGAAACCGTAATCTAAATATCGACACATGTAAATTGACAGATTCTGGAACCGTTGTCATTCTGATTCTGAAGTTCCACGGCGATCGCTGCGCGTCTCCGACAGCCCTGCCCGGCGTCGGCGGCAAGGGCGCTTCGCTCACTGCTTGCACCTTCCCTATGCAGGACATCCTCCGAAGGAGACCCTCATGGCTTTCGATCCCAAACGCGTCAAACTCGCCCGCCGCGGCCTATTCGCGGGCGGCGGCGCCCTCGCCTTGTCGGCGTTCCTGGAAGCCTCCGCGTCCGCCGCGGAGATGCCTCCGAACCCGCTTGAAAAGACGGGGTGGATCCTCGACCGGCACGACGAGTTCGACACCGGCAGCCTGGACGGGAACCTGTGGATCCCGAGATACCTGGAATCTCGGACCACCGTCGAACGATCGACCGCGCGATACGGGTTCCGCAACGACGCCCTCGTGCTCCGCATCGACGACGACCAGCCCACCTACTACAGCGGCAACCCCATGAAAGTCTCGAGCGTCCAAACCGGCCAGCGGACGAACCTGCACAAGGACAACGAGTTCGACCACTCGATCCCCACCGACATGAAGTACACGCCCCAGTACGGCTACTTCGAGGTGCGTGCGAAGAGCTCCGCAAGGAGCGGCATCCACACCGCGTTCTGGCTGACCGGCCGACAGGACGCATGGGAGCAGCGCGGAGAAGTCGACGTCGTCGAGCACGCAGGCATCCATGGGAAGAGCAAGTTCAACTGGAACCTCTTCAGTTGGTCGGACCCGAACCTCTCCACTCACACAGAGCAGGTCGGCGTCGGCTTCGACATGACCACAGAAATGCACATCTACGCCCTCGAGTGGACGCCGACCCAGTTCAAGCTCTACATCGACAACGTCCTGACCAGGACCATCAACCAGTCCTTCACCTATCCGGCCGTCTTCTACCTGGGCATTTACGAGCACGCCGACTGGACCGGAACGGTCGACCCCAACGACACCCGGCCGAAGGAACTGGTCGTCGACTACTTCCGCGCCTACAAGCCGGCCGCCAACGCCGCCGATCCCCGCAGCGGCCAGACCTACCGACTCCGCAACGTCTCGACCGGGCTGTACCTCGACTCCGGCGCCGCCGGCGCGGTCGCCCTCGAGGCGGGCAGCACCTACGACGACCAGCTTTGGACGCTCACCGAGCAGCAGCAGGGTTACTGGACGATCGACAACGTCAGGACAGGCCGCGGATACCTCGACACCGACCCGGACGGCAAGGTCATCTGGGGCGACGCCCGCGTCGGCGATGACACGCTCTGGGCGGTCACACCGGTCTCCGGCGGATTCCGGATCGACAACAAGCAGAGCGGTCGCGGCTTCCTCTACGGATCGGGCACCTCGGTCATGTGGAACGCCGGAACGGCGGACGCTAACACCGTCTGGGCACTCGAACGGAGGTAGCTCATCTCCTCTGAGCGCGATCGAACAGCGACGACCGGCATCGCCGACGCAGCTCGGCACCAGACGTCCGAGCATCAGGATCAAGAGAGAAGACTTGAAAGGAGAACTGCTGGTGGGTTCGATGAAGAGAAGGCTCAGGGCGGCGTTCGTCGCGGTGATGCTGGCGGTCGGCGTCTCGGTCACCGGCTGGACGTCCCCAGCCTCGGCCGACACCATGACGCAGCGCAACGCCTCGCAGATCATCGCCGACATGGGCGCCGGCTGGAACCTCGGCAACAGCCTGGAGGCCAACGCCAACGGCGTCCCGAACGAGACCGCCTGGAACAACCCGACCGTGACCCAAGCGCTGATCGACAGCGTCCAGGCCGCAGGGTTCGACACCATCCGAATCCCGGTCTCCTATCTGAACCACATCGGCTCCGGCCCGAACTACACCATCAACGCCTCTTGGCTCAACCGCGTCCAGCAGGTCGTCGACTACGCCTACGACCGGGGCATGCACGTGGTCATCAACATGCACGGCGACGGCTACAAGACTGTCACCGGCTCCTGGCTCATCTGCGACGCCTCGAACCAGGCGACCATCAAGGACAAGTACCAGAAGGCGTGGCAGCAGATCGCCACCCGCTTCCGCGACTACGACCAGCGCCTGATCCTCGAGTCCATGAACGAGAACTTCGACGGGCAGTACGGCAACCCCACCCAGCCCTGCTATTCGAATATCAACGCCTACAACCAGATCTTCGTCGACACCGTGCGCCAGACCGGCGGGAACAACACCTCCCGGTGGCTGCTCGTCCCCGGCTGGAACACCAACATCGACTACACCACCGGGAACTACGGGTTCGCGATCCCCACGGACAACCACCGCTCGCCCTCCATCCCCAGCGGCGAGAAGCGGATCATGATCTCCGTGCACTACTACGCCCCCTGGGACTTCGCCGGCGAGGAGAACGGCACCATCACCCAATGGGGCCCCGGCGCGACCAACCCGTCCAAGACCTCCACCTGGGGCCAGGCCGACTACATGGACTCCCAGATGAAAAAGACCTACGACGCGTTCGTCTCCAAGGGGTACCCGGTCGTCGTCGGCGAGTACGGCTCGATCGACAAGTCCTCGCACGACTCGGCGAACAACCGCTACCGGCAGGACTTCGCGCGCACCATGGTGTCCACTTCCAAGAAGTACGGCGCCGCCACCATCTACTGGGACAACGGCGTCAACGGGAAGTACGGGTTCGGCCTGTTCAACCGCTCGAACAACGCGGTGACCCAGCAGGGCATCATCGACGCCATCATGAACGGCCTCGGCGGCGGCCAGCCGTCCGGCTCCACCGCGATCGTGGGCGCCGCCTCCAACCGCTGCCTCGACATCCCGAACTCCTCGACGACCAACGGCACCCAGGCGCAGCTGTGGGACTGCAATCAGCGGTCCAACCAGCAGTTCACCCGCACGTCCGCCGGTGAGCTGAAAGTGAGCGGCAAGTGCCTCGAAGCGGCCGGATGGGGCACCGCCAACGGCACCAAGGCCGCGATCTGGGACTGCACGGGCGGCGCGAACCAGCGCTGGAACGTCAACTCCAACGGCACCATCACGAACGCCCACAACGGACTCTGCCTGGACGCGAGCGGGGCCGCCACCGCCAACGGCACCCCGATCATCCTCTGGACCTGCAATGGCGGCAGCAACCAACGCTGGGCCCTCTGAAGGACCCGCAGAAGCTGAAGGCGGTGAAGGGGTCTCTGATTCGATGTTGTTGTCCCACAAGACGAACAACAGAATCAGAGGCCCTCGCGGCACCCCGCGAAGAACCCTGGCGAAGAGTCCAGTCACTTCACCAGGCATCGCAAAGCCGAGGTCGCCGAGCTCGACCCGGTCGGACTTCGGGTCGCGCTCGGCGCGCGGGGTATAGGGGTCTTTCGCGTAGTAGCCCCATTCGCCTGCGGCGCTGCGGTACTGACGGGCCCCGTCAGGGCGGATGCGGCGGTCGCGTTCGCGTCGGTACCGCTCTCGGATCGATTCGAGTTCGATCGGTGCTGCGATGGATGCTGTCGTCAATCGTGGTGAACGAGACCACGACCGCGAGCGGCCTCGCCGAGGAGTTCGACGTCGCCCTGCCCACGATGTCCCGGCTCCTGGACAAGCTCGTGCGTCAGCAGCTCGTCGTCCGCGCCTCCGACGACGGCGACCAGCGGGTGCGCCGCCTCGTGCCGACGAAACTCGGTCGCGCCATCGTCGCCGAGATCCTCGGCTCCCGCCCTGAACTGCGCCGCGACGTCCTCGAAGGACTCTCCCTCGACGAACTTCGCGGCCTGGAGATCGGCATGCGCGCCGTCAACCGGGAACTGCAACGCCGGCGCTGAGATGCGGCTTCGCGGGTCTCCTAGGGGCCCATGGCGATGCGAGGCGCCAGCCCGGACTCGTAAGCGAAGACGACGAGTTGGGCGCGGTCCCGGGCGCCGGTCTTCATCATGGCGCGGTTGACGTGGGTCTTGGCGGTGGCGGGGCTGATGAACAGGCGCTCGCCGATCTCGTCGTTGGAAAGCCCGGCGGCGACGAGCACGGTGATCTCGCGTTCCCGGTCGGTGAGGTCGTCGATGCCGGGCACCTGCCGCTTCCGGGTCGGTTCGGGTTCGGCGACAACGCGTTCGATGAGCGCTCTCGTCGCTTTGGGAGAGAGCAGGCGCTCGCCGGACGCGACCGTGCGGATCGCGGCGATGAGCGACTCCGGCTCGACGCCTTTGCCGAGGAAGCCGGAGGCGCCCGCGCGGAGTGCGGCGACGACGAGGTCGTCGGTCTCGAACGTGGTGAGGACGAGGATCTTGACGCCCGCCAGATCCGGGTCGGCGGTGATGCGGCGGGTCGCTTCGATGCCGTCCATGTCGGGCATGCGCAGATCCATGACCACGAGGTCGGCCCGGGTGCTCCGGGCGAGGCGTACGGCCTCGAGTCCGGTGGCGGCGTCGCCGACCACTTCGATGTCGGGCACGGCGTCGAGGAGGAGCTTGAACGTAGCGCGCAGCAGCGCCTGGTCGTCGGCGAGGATGACCCGGATCGTCATGTGTCAGTGCCTTTCACATCGGTGTCCTTCTCGGTGATGGGCAGGACGGCGTGGACTTCGAACCAGCGCCCGGGCAGGAGTCCTGCGGCGAGGTGGCCGCCGGCGGCCGCTGCGCGCTCGCGCATGCCGATGAGCCCGTGTCCGGTCCCGGCCGGGGCCGGAGCGCCGTCCGGTTCCGCCGAGTTGGCGATGCGCAGATCGAGGCCGTCGGCGGTCCAGTCGAAGTGGATGGTCACCGGAGCGCCGGGGGCGTGCTTGGCCGCGTTCGTCAACGACTCCTGCACGATCCGGTATGCGGCGAAGTCGGCCTGCTGGTCCATCCGCGCCTTCGCACCGGTCTCCACGACTCCGATCGACGCGCCCGTACTCCGGTAGGCGGCGAGCAGGTCGTCGAGCCGGTCGAGCCCCGGCACCGGCCGCAGCGCCGATTCGGGACGGTCCGCGGGCGCGTTGTCGCCGTGGCGGAGCAGCCCGACGGTGGCACGGAGTTCGTCGATCGCGGCGCCGGTGTGCTTCGTGATGTCATGGAGTGCGGTCGCAGCGGCGGTCGGATCGGTGCGGAGCAGGTAGCCGGCGACGCCGGCCTGGGCGTTCACGAGCGTGAGGTTGTGGGCGAGCACGTCGTGGAGTTCGCGGGCGATGCGCATCCTCTCAGCGAGCACGGCCTCCCGCATGGCGTTCTCCCGTTCGTCCGCTTCGCGTTGGAGCCGTTCCCGGCGCCCGTAGACCGCGGCGCCGATGGCGGTGGCGATGACGACGAGGTTGAGCACCGCCAGGTCGGTCGTGAGGATCGGGCCCGACTGGTTGAAGATCCCGACGAGGAACAGCACGGTCCCCGCCGATCCCCCGGCCGTCCACCCGATCCGCCATGGCAACCGCGAAGCGACCGTGTAGGCCGCGACCATCGTCGCGAGCGGCACCGGCTGGTACGCGCCGATCGACAAGTGCTGCAGCGAACCCGAGTCAACGAAGAACGCGAGGTGCACGGCCTCGACGGCCGTGGTCGCCGCGAGCGCCGGCAGCGGCCAGCGGTCGCGCAGCAGCAGCGGGAGCCACGCCGCGACCGTGATCGCGACCAGACCGGGGCCCGGCAGTTCGAACCCGCCGGTGCGCAGCGAAGCGGTGAGCAGCATGAACGGCAGCATCGCGACGGTGAGCGCACGTCCCGCCGGGGCGGGGCGCGCGACGCGTCCCGCCCCGGCGACGGAGCGTGCCAGCCGGGCGAGGCCCGAGCGTGCGGTCATTCGGTCTCCTCATGGCGGCCGCGGTACCCGCCGACCCCGGCCAGCGGCCGCTCAGCCTCGGCGCTGCCCGGTTCGGGCGCGCCCTCGACGGACAGATGCGGCGTGACGCGATCGGCCCACCCAGGGTACGACCAGGTGCGCGGCCCGATCAGGTGCATGAGCGCGGGAACCAGGGCGAGTCGCACCACGAACGCGTCGACCAGGACCGCGATCGCCAGGCCGATGCCGATCGCCGAGACGATCCGCTCGCCGGAGAACCCGAACGAGGCGA
The DNA here is from genome assembly GCF_027622945.1 of Glycomyces lechevalierae. Lineage (GTDB taxonomy): Bacteria > Actinomycetota > Actinomycetes > Mycobacteriales > Micromonosporaceae > Glycomyces > Glycomyces rutgersensis. Next base: position 243,315 of record NZ_JAPZVQ010000007.1, read on the forward strand.
ACACGCACAGCATGATCGCGGCGGCCACCGCGATGACCTGCCCGGTCTCCCGCATCCCGACCGCGACCGACCCGTGGTGCTCCCTGGTGCGGCCCCACTCCTCGTGCATGCGGCTCACCAGGAACACCTGGTAGTCCATGGAGAGCCCGAACAGGACGCCCACCACGACGACCGGCACGATGTACATCACCGGCGCGCCCGTGCCTACCTTCAGCAGCTCTGCGCCCCAACCGAACTGGAAGATCGCCGTGATCGCGCCCAAGCCCACTGCTATCGTCGCGAGGTTGCTCAACGCGCCGATCAGCGGTACCAGGACGCTGCGGAAGGCCACGGCCAGCAGCAGGAACCCGAGCACGGCCACCAGGCCGAGATAGAGCGGCAGCCGTTCCATCAGGGCGTTACCGATGTCGAGGTTCGTCGCGGCCTCGCCGCCGACGTACACCTGCAGCGCGGTGCCGTCCTCCGCGGCAGGGACGACCTCGCCGCGCAGCGTCTCGACCAGGTGCTGCGTCTCCACGGTCTGCGCGCTCGTCGCCGGCGTCACCGAGGCGACCGCGATACTCTGGCCCGGCTGGACCGGCGCGGCCGACACCGCTGCGACATCGTCGACGTCGTTCATGTCGGCGACCAGCGCCTCGAACGCCGCCGCCGAAGCCGCGTCAGGGGTCTTGGCGACCACCAGCAGTGTGGCGTCGAAGCCCTCGCCGAACGCCGGGGACATCAGGTCGAAGTACTCGCGGCCGCGTGAGCCGACCGGGTCGCTGCTCGCGTCTGCGTTGCCCACGCGCATGCTCAGTGCCGGCATCGCCAGCGCGATCAGGACGACCAGTCCGGTGACGGCGATGCCTCGCGGCGCCCAGCCCACGATCCGGGCCCACAAGGAGGCCACGACCGGGGGCGTTTCCGCGACGGTGCCGCCGTTGCGGAGCCGGGCCCGCTGGCGCTTGGACAGGGCGCGGTGACCGATCATGCCGAGCAGGGCCGGCAGCAGTGTGAGGGCCGCGGCGACGGTGAAGAGGACCGTGACGGCGGCGGCTTGGGCCATGCCGGTGAGCAGGCCGAGGTTCACGACGAACATGCCCAGCAGCGCGATGATCACCGTGAGGCCGGCGAAGACGACGGCTCGGCCGGAGGTGTTGAGCGCCTTCGTGATCGCTTCGGGAACCGTGGCTCCCGCCAGAAGCGCCTTGCGGTAGCGGTTGACGATGAAGAGCGCGTAGTCGATGCCGACGCCGAGGCCGATCAGCGCGCCCATGGTCAGCGAGGTGGCGGACAGGTCGACCAGGTGGGCGCCGAGCATGACGGCCAGGAGCGAGGCGCCGACGCCGACGACGCCGGTGATGATGGGCAGCACCGCGGCCCAGATCGACCGGAACACCAGGAACATGAGCACGAACGCGGCGAGGACGCCGACGATCTCGGTGCCTTGGGAGGGTTCGGGCTGTTCGGTGAACGCCTGCCCGCCCAGGCCGACTTCGTAGGAGCCGCCGAGGTCTTCGGCGGTGGCGCGGATCGCGTCGGTGTCGGCGTCCTCGGTGAGGGCGACAGTGGCGTAGGCGGTGTGCTCGGCGGTGTCGATCTGGGCTTCGGCGCCCTCGCCGTACGGGCTGACGACTGCTTCGACGCCCGGTTCGGCCGCGACTGCGGCGAGCATCGACGCGACCTGGTTCTGGACGGTCGGGTCGTCGATCGCCGTGTCGTCGGTGCGCCAGACGATGGTGCCGTTCTCGGTGCCCGATCCGGCACCTGCCTGGGCCAGGAGCGCGTACGCCTGGGAGGACTCGCTCTCGGGTAGGTCGGCGACGTCGGTGAAGGCGCTTCCGGCGCTCAGCGCGGCGGCGGCCAGGCCGATCAGGAGGACGATCCAGCCGGTCAGGACCATGTGTCGCCGCCGGAAGCACCAGCGGGCAAGTGCGGACATGAGTGTGCCTCTCTGTGAATCGGTGGGAGGTCTCAAGTCTTCTTCCGCAGCGTGTTCTCGGCGTCGGCTCAGCGCGGTGTCCGCCGTACCGCATCCGCGGTACACATGCCGAATGCCTCCGCACCCGCGGCGTCTCCACCAAGGCGATCGTCTACAAGCACGCGCTGCGCAACGCGGCCGCTCCTGAGCTGGTCGTGCTCTCCCTGGAGTTCATCGGCATGTTCGGCGGCGCCCTCATCATCGAGAACATGTTCGCCCTCCCCGGGTTCGGCTCGTTCGCGTTCAACTCCTCCATCCAAGGGGACATCCCCGTCATCATGGGCATCACGGTCTTCAGCGTGATGCTCGTCGTCGGGGTGAACCTCGTGACCGACCTGATCAACGGTTGGCTCAACCCGAAGGCGAGAATCTTTTGAGCAGCGAAGTCATGCATGGCAGTGCCTTCCGGGAGCGGTGGTCAGGCCCTGTCTCCCAATCCGGGCCGCACCGTTGCGCGTGCACAGGTCGCAGAGTGCTGGTGATTCAGATCAGGACCCGGTGAAACGTCGCTCCTGCCGTCGCGGTGATCATCGGGGCGGGTCGAGTTCTACGAGTTCGGCGTCCCAGGCCCCGAGGATGAATCCTTTCTCCAAACGGTGGCCGCTGAGGAGACCTGATGCGGCGTGGGGAAGGTCGATCGGTTTCGACTCTTTGTCCAGGTTCAGGTAGAGGACATGCCGGTCGGTGACGGCGCGAGCCATCACGCCCTGGGGTGCCTGTGGACCGGTACGGACGCCGAGGCGTTCGATCTCGTTTTCCAGCACCGCGTCGAGGACCTCTCGGCGAGTCGGCAGAGCGATGTAGATCGCCCTGCCCTCGCCATACTGGTGCTCGGTGACGGCGGGGTATTCCCGGTCGGGCCCGCCGAGAGTGGCGACCACTGCGGCGCCACGGGGTTCGACCAGGTCGAACCGCGGCGCCTTGGTGCGCACCGAGCGGTCGCCGAACCGCACCTCCACCTCGTCGTCCCCGCTGCGCCCCTTCGCGATCTCGTTGAGCAGCGCGGTCTCCTCGTACGGTCCGACGCGGATCCCGAAGACGTCGGCGAGGCGGCCGGGCCGGGTGGAGGCGAAGACTTGGCCGTCGGCGTCGAGCATCGCCGAGTACGAGGTCATGACGACCGTCCCGCCCCGCTCGACGAAGCCGCGGACCGCATCGGCGGCCGCCTCGTCGAGAACGAGCACGCCGGGCACGATGAGGATCCTGTAGTCCAGCTCGGAGCGTTCGAGATCGACGATGCGCACGTCCAGGTTGCGGTCGAGGACGGTCCGGAACGCGGTCAGCACCTGGTCGTCGTGTCGTTCGGGGAACGGTGCGCTGGCGATCTGGCTGGGGAAGTCCATGGCGATCGCGATCTCGGCGTTCACCTTGCAGGGGAAGCCGTGGGCTTCGATCCTGCGGAACTCGGCGGCGATCTGCCGGTACTCGTCGAGTTTGCGGGTGGGCTCGCCGTCCCAGTCGACCATGCCCTGCAGGAACTGCTCCTCGCCCGCGTGCATGGTCTGCCAGGTCCAGCCGCACACGAGCTGGTTGCCGAGCATCAGCGAGGCGTAGGCGGAGCGGCGGATCGAGCCGGGGACGGCGGTCATGGTGGTGAACTCGGTGCACCAGAACGGCTCTGCCTGCTCGTATCGGATGCGGGCGATGCCGAAGAGCGCGTCCCGGATGCTGTCAGTGTCCAAAATAGACGCGCTCGGGTAGAGGCCGTTGCCGGGGCGGGTCAGGCGTCCGGAATAAGCGCCCGGCGCCCAGTCGAAGTGCTTGCTGGGGGCGTAGTACCACATGTTGGAGGTGGTGAGCGCGCCCGGCGCGTTCGTCTCGATCGTGTCGAACAGGGCGTCAAGGTAGCCGTTCATCTCGTCGGAGACGAACCGCCGGAAGTCGAGGAGGCGTTCGGGCGCGCCGCCCGCGATGCCGGGCCGGGGCAGGCCGATCTCGTCGAAGTCGCCGATCTGGCGGGACCAGCGCTGGCCTGCCCAGGCGCGGTTCAGGGCCTCGGCGGTCCCGTACTTCGCTTTGAGCCAGTCGATGAAACGAGCGAGGACGTTCGGGGAGTATGAGATCGGGCCGTCAGCAGGCTCGTTGTCGATCCCGAACGCCGCAAGCGCGGGGTGATCGGCGTAGCGGCGGGTGAGGCGGTCGGTGAAACGCACGGCATGTTCGCGGAAGTGCGGGTCGCCGGCGTCCACGGTGTACCGGTGGTTGGGATACCGGCGGGTGCCGTCGGGGTCGATGACGTCGATCTCGGGGTGCTTGCGGTGCAGCCACAGCGGGGCCGGGCGCGCGGCGATGTCGAGGAGGACGCCGATGCCGTGCTCGTGCATGAGGTCCATGACCTCGTCGAACCAGTCGAAGCGGAAGTCGCCGTCGGCCGGTTCGAAGGTGTCCCAGGCGAGATGGCCCAGGCGCACCACGGTGATCCCGGCGTCGCGCATCATCGCGGCATCGCGCCGCCAGGTCTCGGGGCCGGAATCGTGCGGGTGGTAGTTGGCGCCGACGAGGAGCCGTCCGGGGCCGGTGAGGTCGCGGGCGTTCGGGCGTTCGGAGTTGCGCATTGCAGGATTCCCGGTCTACTGGTGGAGTTGATCGCGTGTGATGTGGCGGACTTCGAACGGGGCCATGGTGAAGGCGTCGTTCTCGGTCTTGACCTTGACGGGATTCGCGGACTGATTGATCAGGGTGGCCCCGTGGAGGGTGGCGACGGCTTCGACCGCGGGGTCGAGTCCGTCGACGACCGGTGTCACGGTCGCCGCTTCGAGGGCGTGGTCCAACACGAATCCGGTGCCCGCCTTGTCGGTGAAGCACGCCAGGTGCAGTGAGGTGCCGGCGCCGAAGCGGTTGCGGATCAGGACGGGTTCGCCTTCAGCGGTGCGGGCGAGGACGTCGCCGCCGTCGAGGTCGAAGTCCTCGATCATCGTCGTGACGGCGAAGTCCGCGCCGCTCGCGCGGGCGCTCCGGCCTTCCTCGGGGAGCACGCCGAAGAAGTCGACGGGCCGCCCGCCGAGGACCTCACCGAGCTGGGTGCCGTAGCCGCCGGGGCGAAAACGGTCGTGTTCGTCGACGATGTCGGTGAAGGCGGTCGTGACGAGTGTGCCGCCGGTCTCGACGAACCGCTCGAGCGAGGCGGCTCCGTCCTCGGTGAGCAAGTACAGGGCGGGGGCGACGACCAGGCGGAATCCGGAGAGGTCGGATTCGGCGCGCACGAAGCTCACTTGAACGTGGCGGGCGTGCAGTGCTTCGTACCAGGCGAAGACCTCGGCCTGGTAGTCGATGTCGGCGGGGAGGTCGGGCTGGGTGAGCGCCCACCGGTTCTCCCAGTCGAAGACGATCGCAACGTCGCCGGGCGGCGGCGATGCCGGTTCGCGGCCTTCCAAGGCGGCGCCGAGCTGGGAGATCTCCTTCCAGGTCCGCGAGCGCTTCCCCGAATGGGGCAGCATCGCGGAATGGAACTTCTCAGCGCCGCTTCGCGACTGGCGCCACTGGAAGTAAAGGACGCTGTCGGCACCGCGCGCGACGGCCTGCTCGCTCCACGCGGCCATCTGGCCCGGTGCCTTGGCGGCGTTGTTGGGTCGCCATTGGACGGCGTTCGGCGCCTGCTCCATGAGCAGCCACGGCCGGTCGGGCTTCAGGGACCGCATGAGGTCGGCGGCGAACGCGGCGTGGCGATGCGCGTCGGAATCGCGCGGATCGGGGTAGCCGTCATGGGACACGACGTCGACCTCCGCGGCCCAGTCCCAGTAGTTCATCGCCGGGAAGGCGCCCATGAAGTTCGTGGTGACCGGCTGCTCGGCGCCGGCGGCGCGGAGCGCGTCGCGTTCCATGCGGTAGAGGTCGAGCACCGAGTCGGAGGTGAAGCGGCGCCAGTCGAGCACGAGCGAGGGGTTCTGGGTGGTCGGTGAGGCCCGCGGCGGCCGGACCTCGTCGAAGCCGTTGTAGTGCTGGGACCAGAAGGCCGTGCCCCACGCGTCGTTGAGCGAGTCGATGTCGCCGTAGTGGACGGAGAGCCAGCTGCGGAAGGCCAGGGCGGCGTGCTCGGAGTAGTCGGCGCGAACATGGCAGGCGTACTCGTTGTTGATGTGCCACATGGCGACCGCGGGATGGTCGGCGTAGCGGCGGCCGAGCGCCGTGACGAGATCGGCGGCGAGGCGCCGGTAGTCCGGTGAGGTCGGGGCGTAGTGCTGGCGGCTGCCGGGACCGAGGACGGTGCCGGTTTCGGTGACGGGCAGGACGTCGGGGTAGCGGCGCACGAGCCAGTTGGGCGGGGAGGCGGTGGCCGTCGCCAGGTCGACGCTGATGCCGCCGTCGTGGAGCTTGTCGAGGAGCCGGTCGAGCCAGGCGAAGTCGAACTCGCCCTCGTCGGGCTGGAGGCGCGCCCACGCGAAGATGCCGACGCTGACGAGGTTGACGCGTGCCTCTCGCATGAGCCGGACGTCCTCGTCCCACACCTCCTCAGGCCACTGCTCGGGGTTGTAGTCGCCTCCGAAGTACATGCCGTCGCTCCTGTTCGTCGATCCGGTGGTGCCCGGTCCGGGGCGGTGTTATGGTAACCATTGCGTGAGCGATCACGCAAATAGTCATCCCGGCACCCACCTGGAGTACCAACCCCTTCCGATCCCAAAGGAGAAGCGCAATGTCGCCTTCGAATGCCCCCAGACTCACCCGCCGGGCCGTCGGGCGGATCGCGGCCGCAGCCGCGGTCGCCGCCCCCGCCGCCGGAACCCTCGCCGCCTGCGGCGGCGGCTCGGACCCCAACGCGATCACGTTCCTGTCCTGGGACAACGCAGAGGTGATGGGCCCGGTGATCGCCCAGTTCGAGAAGGAGAACCCCGACTACCGCGTCGAAGCGCAGTACGCGCCGCCGGTGGCCGGATACATCCAGAAGCTCCAGACGCAGCTTGGATCGAACAGCGCGCCGGACGTCTTCATCATCACCGCCGAGAACAAGCACCAGCTCATGGACGGCGGCTTCGTCCAGGACCTCTCGGACGAATCGTGGGCCGCGAACCTCAACGACACCGCCGTCGCGACCTACACGCAGGACGGGAAGCTCTACGGCTCGGCGATCTCGGCCTGGGCCGGCGGCATGGTCGTCAACCTCGACCTAGTGCCGGGCGAGTTCCCAACCGACTGGGAGGGCTTCATCGACCTGTGCAAGCAGCTCAAGGCCGACGGCACCGTCCCGTACATGGAAGCGGTCGGCGGCATGACCGACACCTTCTGCGCCTTCCTCGGCATGCAGAACCTCGCCTACGGCGGCACCATGGACCAGCAGATCTGGGACGGCGACCTCACCTTCGAGGAGGCGTGGACCCCCGCGGCCCAGGCCTGGTACCGGCTCTTCGAGGAAGGCATCCTCGACTCCTCGGCCGCCGGACTCACCGGCGACCTGGTGCTCCCCGAATTCCAGCAGGGCCGCCTCGCCGTCATGACCACCGGCTCGTGGGGCATCAGCGGGATCACGGGCGGCGCGCCCGACCTGAACTTCGAGTTCAAGGCCGTCCCGGGCTTCGAAGGCCAGCCGTACTGGTCCGGTGCGGTCTCGCCCGGCCTCGCCCTCAACGCCAAAGCGAAGCACCCCGACGCCGCCAAGGTGTTCCTGAAATGGATGTCCACCGAGCCAGGGGTCAGCTTCTACCAAGAGGCCAACCAGTTCATTTCCACCACGAAAGACTACGAGCCCGAACTGCCCGAGCAGCTCGGCGACCTCGTCGCCGCCGTGCAGAACGGCGAGTACTACCTGCCTGCGACCAGTTGGATCGACAACAACGACGCCCTCTCCACGGAGGCGAACGCCCTCGTCCAGCAGCTCGCCACCGGTGAGATCGAGCCCGCCGACGTCGGCAAGGGCCTCGACGCCAAACTCGCGTCCCTGCAGTGACCGTCGCGCCGGGGCGGGAGGCACCCGCCTCGGCGCCCCGACCCGTCTCAGAGAGGAGACCCCCGACATGGGCACCGTCCTCGCCCCGCCTCGGTCGAAGCCGCCGCTCCAGCGCGCGCCCCGACTCACCCGCCTCCAGCGCCTCCGCCGCCGCGGCATCGAGTCGTACCTGTTCACACTGCCGGTCGTCATCGTGTTCGTAGTGCTGTTCGCGATCCCGCTGGCGCAATCGTTCTACTACAGCCTCACCGACTTCAACGGCTACTCCACCGATGCGGACTTCGTCGGCCTCGCCAACTACACCACGATCTGGCAGGACAGCTCGATGCTCTCCGCGCTCGGATTCACCCTGGTCTTCACGGTAGGGACCACGGCCGCGATCACGGCGCTCGCGATCCCGCTCGCGCTCGTGCTCAACCGGAAGTTCTTCGGCCGCAACCTCGTCCGCTCGGTGTTCTTCTTCCCCTCGGTGGTGAGCGTCGCGATCCTCGGTCTCGTCTGGGGCTTCATCTTCGCCCCGCTCGGCACCGGCGTCATCAACTCGATCATCGGCTGGTTCGGCGCCGAGCCGATCGCCTGGCTCGCCGAACCGACCCTCGCCAAACTCAGCGTCATCATCGTCGCCGTCTGGGGCGGCACCGGCTGGCACGCCGTCCTGTATCTCGCGTACCTCCAGGCGATCCCGTCCGAGTTCTACGAGGCCGCCGGCATCGACGGCGCCACACGCTGGCAGCAGTTCCGGTACCTCACACTGCCACTGCTCATCCCCGCCATGACCGTGAGCCAACTGCTCCTGCTCACCGGCGGGCTCAAGGTCTACGACCTCCCGTACACGCTCACCGGCGGCGGGCCGGGCTTCGCGACCCGGACGCTGACGCAGTCGATCATCGAGAACGGCATCGCCCAAGGCGAGGTCGGCAAGGCCTCCGCGCTCAGCGTCGTCTTCTTCGTCGCGGTCGGGCTCATCATCGTGGCGCAGCTCGCCCTCGCCCGACGTCTGGAGTCCCGGTTCTCATGAAGCAGTTGCGCAGCATCGTCCTGAGCATCGTGATGCTCACGATCGCGGGGATCGTCGCGATCCCCTTCTACTACATCGTGGTCAACACGCTGAAGACCCAGCCGGAGATCTCGGCCAGCCCGCTCGGGCTCCCGTCCGGACTCGACTTCTCCAACTACAGCGAGGTCTTCGCGACCCTGCCTATCTGGCAGTCGTTCCTCAACACGCTGTACGTCGGCGTCGTGTCGATCACCCTCATGCTCCTGATCGGGTCGATGGCCGCCTACGGGATGCTCATCGGCCAGGGCCTGCTCACCAGGCTCATCGGCGTGATGTGCCTGATCGCGTTCCTGGTGCCGGGCCAGACCACCCTGATCCCGCTGTACCGCATGCTCTCTGGAATGTACCTTGTGGACACGTTGGAGGGACTCGTCGTCCTCTACATGGCCGGGTCGATCTTCTGCTACTTCCTGATCATCGGGTACATGCGGACGCTCCCGATCGAGCTGTTCGAGTCGGCGCGGATCGACGGGGCGGGCGCGTTCCGCATCTACTGGTCGATCGTGCTGCCGCTGATCCGCCCGATCCTGGTCACCGTCGGCGTCTTCCAGGCGATGTGGGTGTGGAACGACTTCATCACCCCGAACGTCTTCATCAACTCGCCCGACAAGCAGACCCTGGTCCTCCAGGTGTACAGCGCGGTCGGCCAGTTCTCGACCGACTGGCCCGCGTTCATGACCCTCAGCGTCATCGTGCTCGCACCGCTGGTCGTCTTCTTCATCGCCGCGCAGCGCCACATCGTCTCCGGCCTCGTCACCGGCAGCGTCAAAGGCTGAACCCGCTCCCCCGCGACCACCGCACCCGCCAATCGAACAGGAAACCCACGGCATGTTCCAAGCATCGCTCAAGCTGCATCCGGCCTTCACCGTCGGCCCCGTCTCCCGAGAACTCTTCGGCGGCTTCGTCGAGCACCTCGGCCGCCACATCTACGGCGGCATCTACGAGCCGGGCCACCCGACCGCGGGCCCGGACGGGTTCCGCCGCGACGTGGTCGACCTCGTCCGCGAGCTCGGCATCTCCCACGTGCGCTACCCGGGCGGCAACTTCGTTTCGGCCCACGACTGGGAGGACGGCGTCGGCCCGGTCGCCGAGCGTCCCCGCCGCCTCGACCCGGCCTGGCACTCGATCGAGACCAACGAGGTCGGCCTGCACGAATTCGCCGCCTGGCTCGACCTCGTCGGGTCGGAACTGATGCTGGGCACCAACCTCGGGACCCGTGGCACGCGAGAGGCGCTGCACCTCTTGGAGTACGCCAACATCCGTTCGGGGACGGCCCGTTCCGACGAGCGGCGAAGGAACGGGCGAGAGGAGCCGTTCGACGTGCGCATGTGGTGCCTGGGCAACGAACTCGACGGTGACTGGCAGATCGGCGCCAAGACCGCCGAGGAGTACGGGCGCCTCGCCACTGTGACCGCCCGCGCCATGCGCGCGATCGACCAGGACCTGAAGCTCGCCGCGTGCGGCTCGTCGTGGCGGGGCATGCCCACCTTCGGCGTCTGGGAGCGCACCGTCCTCGAGCACGCCTTTGAGCAGATCGACTACATCTCCTGCCACGCCTACTACCACGAGGTGGACGGCGACCTGCCGAGCTTTCTCGCGTCCGGTGTGGACATGGATGACTTCATCGAGAGCGTCGTGCACACCATCGAGCACGTCCGCGCCGTCAAGCGGTCCGAGCACCGGATCGACATCTCCTTCGACGAGTGGAACATCTGGTACCAGGCCGGCCAGACGCTCGACCTCGACTCGTGGCCCATAGCGCCCCGGCTGCTGGAGGACCAGTACTCGGTCACCGACGCGGTGGTCCTCGGCGGGCTGCTCATCTCGCTGCTCAAGCACGCCGACCGCGTGAAGGCCGCGAACCTCGCGCAGCTGGTCAACGTCATCGCCCCGATCATGACCGAACCGGGCGGGCCCGCCTGGCGGCAGACCACGTTCTACCCGTTCGCGACCACCTCGCGCCTGGCCACGGGGACCGCGCTGCGGGGCGTCGTGGACGCGCCCGAGGTCGCGACCGCGAAGTTCGGCGAGGTGCCCGCCGTCGACGCCGTCGCGACGCTCGACGGCGACCGGGCGGCCGTGTTCGTCCTCAACCGCTCGGTCGGGGACACCGCGGCGTTCGCGATCGACATCGACGCCCTCGGCATCGACGGTCCCGTTCGCGCGCAGGGCATCTGGGACGAGGACCGCCATGCGAAGAACACCCTCTCGGAGCCCGAGCGCGTCACCTTGCGCGAGAACACCAAGGTCAGCCGCGAGAACGGCACCATCACCGTCCAACTGCCGCCGGTCTCCTGGACCTGCATCACCGTCGGCTGAGCGAAGAAAGAGCACCGACGATGAACGAAATCTCGAAACCGCTGTTCCGCGACCCCGTCCAGGACGGCGCCGCCGACCCCACCGTCATCTGGAACCGCGCCGCGGGCGAGTGGTGGATGTTCTATACCAATCGCCGCGTCCTCGCGCCCCCGATCGACGACGTCTCCTGGGTGTTCGGCACCGACATCGGCATCGCCTCCTCGGCGGACGGCGGCGCGACCTGGGTCTACCGCGGCATCGCGGAAGGACTGGAGACCGGCTGGGGCCGCAACACGTTCTGGGCCCCCGAGATCGTCGACGACGGCCACTGCTTCCACATGTACGTGAGCTACATCGAAGGCGTGCACCCCCGATGGGGCGCCGAAGGGCTGATCCGCCACTACACCAGCGAGGACCTCGTCCACTGGACGTTCGAGTCCACACTGGATCTCAATTCCCGGCAGGTCATCGACGCTTGCGTCTTCCCGCTCCCCGAAGGGGGCTGGCGCATGTGGTTCAAGGACAGCTCCCGCGGCGCGCACACCTACGCCGCCGACAGCCCGGACCTGTACGAGTGGAAACCCAGCGGGCCGGCCGTCGAGAACTGCCCGCACGAGGGGCCGAACGTCTTCGCGCTCGGCGGCTCCTACTGGATGCTCACCGACGAATGGGCGGGCTTGCGCGTGCACCGTTCGGCGGACCTGCGCGCTTGGGAGATCCAAGACCGCATCCTCGACACCTCCGGTACTGGCGAAGACGACGGCGGCAACGGGCTCCACGCCGACGTGGTCGTCGTCGGCGACGACGCGTTCGTCTTCTACTTCACCCACCCCGGACGCGTCCCGGGCGAACCGATACGCGACAACCTGTACGGTCACCGCCGAACCTCGATCCAGGTCGCGCGGGCCCAGGTGGTCGACGGAAGGCTGGTCTGCGACCGGGACGAGGTGCTGACCGCGCCGATCCTGCCGCCAGGCGGACCGTGAACCCTTGCAGCTCAGGCAGACTCGCGCCAGAGAATCGGGAGCGAAGCGCGTCGCCGCTCGGCTCCGTCTCCGCCGTCCAGCGCCTGCTCGATGACGTCGGCGATCTGCTCGGCGAACCCCGTGCCCAGTATCGCCAAGCTGGTGAGGGCGGGCGAGGTCACGGCGCCGAGCGACAGGCCGTCGACGCCGACGAGCCGAACCTGTCCGGGCACGTCGACGCCGCGGCGGTGGGCGGCCCGCAGGGCGCCCATCGCCATCAGGTCGCTGAACGCGATCACAGTGTCCGTCTCGGGGAAGCGGTCCATGAGTTCGTCGAAGCCGAGCTCGCCCGCGTCCACCGACTGCGGCGGCGCCTCGCAGACGACGACCGCGGCCGCCGATACCGGGTCGACCGCGGCTTCATAGGCGATTCGGCGCGTGCTCGGCTCATAGACGGCGCCGAGCGGCTGGCTCTCCAGCAGCCCGAACCGTTTCGAACCGCGTTTCCGCAGCTCGTCCACGAGGTTGGCGAAGGCGGGGCCGAAGTCGAAGTCGACCGAGTGGAGGCCATCGGTGGTCGCGGTGCGTCCGAGCAAGACCAGCGGCGCACCGCGGGCGGCCGTGGCCAGCGCCTTCTCGTCGGTCTCGCCGAGATAACCGACGACGGCGTCGACCTGGTTGGCCAGCCGGCTGAGCAACTGAAGCTCCGGTTCGTCCTCGCGCGAGACGATGGTCATCTGCCAGCCGCGGGCCGACGCCGCATCGAGCAGGTCGGCGGCGAGCTCGGAATAGTAGGGGTTGCGGAACGAATCCACGACGAACGCGATGGTCTTGGTCTTGCTAGTCCGCGCCAGGTTCGAGGCGAACCGGCTGGGGCGGTAGCCGAGCCGCTCGCTGATCTCGAGGATGCGGTCGCGTGTGGCCTCGCTGATCCGCGGCATCCCGTTCATCGCCCGGGTCACGGTCTGCCGGGAGACGCCGGCCTCACGGGCGATGTCCTCGATCGTCACACGTCGCTGCATACCCCCCATTATCCCTGCCAGTCCCGTTCCGATCGGAACGCGGTTTCACACCCGCACCCGGAAGCGGCGCCGCCGCGAACGGGCACGTCCCCCATCCTTGGAAGGAAACGATGAGCAATCCAATCACCGTCCGCGTCGGTGCCGCGATGTCCGACTCGGCCCCCGACCTGTGGGGCCTGTTCATCGAAGACCTCAACGACGCCCTCGACGGCGGGCTCAACGCCGAACTCGTACGCAACGGCGACTTCGAGTTCGACCCGTCAGAACGCGACGACTTCCACCACCTCACCGCATGGGCGACCGAAGGCGCCGTTGCGGTGCGGACCGCATTCCCGCTGCATCCGAACAACCGCCACTATGCCTCGCTGACCGGCCCGGCCGCCATCGCCAACGGCGGCTGGCACGGCATTAGGGCGAGGGCGGGAGAGCGGCTGCGGCTGACCCTGTTCGCCCGCGCGGCCGCGCCGACGCGCCTGGCCGTGGCCCTCGGCGCCGGACTCGCGGGCACCGAACTCGACGTCGAGCCCGGCGGCTGGCGCTACCTGGAAGCCGACCTCACCACCGTCGCGGCGGGGTGCGGGGAACTGCGGATCGCCGTGCCCGCCGGAGCCGACGTGGACCTCGACGCGATCTCCCTGCGGCCGCTCGGCGACAACGGGGAGCCGCTGATCTTCCGCCCCGACCTTCTCGACGCGCTCGGGGCCCTGTCTCCGAGCTTCGTTCGCTTCCCCGGGGGCTGCCTCGCCCACGGCTACGGGCTCGCGAACATCTACCACTGGAAGGACACGATCGGCCCTCGCTGGCGGCGAGCGCAGACGCGGAATATCTGGGGCTACCACCAGTCCCGGCAGATCGGCTACGGCGAGTACTTCGAACTGTGCGAGGCCGTCGGCGCCACCGCGATCCCCATCGTCGCCGCCGGCGTCTGCTGCCAGAACTCGCCCGGCGGCCAGCACGCGATAGCCGAGTCCCAAATGGATGAATACCTTCAGGACGTGCTCGACCTGATCGAATACGCCAACGGCGGCATCGAGACCCGTTGGGGCGCCAAGCGGGCCGAGCACGGCCACCCCGAGCCGTACGGACTGCGGTACCTCGGTGTCGGCAACGAGGACGAGATCACCGACGACTTCCGGGACCGCTACGCCCGCATCGAGGACGCCGTGCGCCGGGCCCATCCCGAAATCACCGTCATCGGCACCTCCGGACCGTGCACCACCGGCCCCGACTTCGAGGCCGGCTGGGAGTACGCGCGCGAGCGCGGGGTGGCGATGGTCGACGAGCACGGCTACCAGAGTCCCCGCTGGCTCCACCAGAACCTCGACCGCTACGCCGGCTACGACCCCGAGGGCCCGAAGGTCTACCTGGGCGAATACGCCGGCTGCTCAAGCACAGTGCGTTCGGCCCTCGCCGAGGCGGCGTACATGATCGGCCTCGAACGCAACCCGGCCGTGGTCCGCCTCGCCTCCTATGCCCCGCTCCTCGCCAGGGTCGGGCACTCGCAATGGACTCCCGACCTCATCTACTTCACTGCCGACGAGGTGCGTCTGTCCGCTTCCTACTTCGTGCAGCGGGCCTTCGGCTCCGAACGGGGCGAACGGGTTCACGCAGTGGAACTCGAAGGGGCGGAGCCGTGGACCCGGCCGGTTCCGGAGTCCGGGGAGGCGCATGTGTGCTCGCCCCGGGCCACGGTGGCTTTCAGCGATGTCGTGGTCGACGGGCGTCCGGTCTCCGACAAGGTCACCACCCCCGGAAGCGACGGTGTCGGCCTCGGCGCGATCGACCCGACCGCCGCCGACATCGAGTTCACCGCGGTCCGATCGGAAGGCGGCGACGGCTTCTCACTGCGGCTGGGGCCGGACGATCCGCTGAGCTCCGTGAAGTTCGCCTTCTGTATGGGGGGCAACCGCAACAGCGTCGTCTTCCGCCGCGACGACGGGATCGACAATTGGGAGGCGACCTGCCCGTGGCCCGCGTGGGGCGACGGCGTCCCCGTGCGCGTGCGGGTGCTTCTCGACGGGCCGTGCTTGCGGGTCTGGGTGGACGGCGAACTCCACCACGACCTCGAACTGGATGCCCGGCCCGAGCACCGGGTGGTGGCCGGCGCGCTTTCCCGTTCCAGCACCGACGGCACCGAGTACGTGGTCCGACTCGTCAATGCCGAGGACACTGAGAAGACCGTCCGTGTCGACCTCGGCGACGTCCTCGGTGCCGTCGAGGCCGATGTCGAGCTCCTGGCCGGTGCCGGGCCCGACGAGGGAGCGCTCTTCGAGGCGTCGCCGGTCGCACCGGTCCGCGAGCACGCCAAGGGCGAGAGCGGGATCGATCTCGTCCTTCCCCCGTGGTCGTTCGCCTCCGCGGTGATCCGCCCCTCGACCTAGCCTCTCGGTACGGTGGCGGGCTGCGTCTTGTCGCCGCGCGCCACCGGATACCCCCACGTCAGAACCATCGAGCTATTGACACGGGTTTATAGAAAGCGCTATCGTTCCATCATTGCGTGAGCGATCACGCAATGATTGTGATTCGCGATGGCATCCCCCGGCATCGCCCATCGCATGGCGCAAAGGAGCACCATGACACGACTCGCCAACGCCCGCCTCAAGCGGCGACCCTTCCTCAAGGGAGCCGCCGTCACCGGCGGACTCGCCCTCGCCGGACTCGGCGGCGCCGCCCTCATCGAGATGCGGAAAGCCGAAGCCCAGACCATCGGCACCCACCCGGGCATGCTGCACACCCAGGCCGACTTCGACTACATCGCCGCGAAGATCGCGGTCGGCGCCGAGCCTTGGAAGTCCGGCTGGGACAAGCTCATGGCCAACTCGCACTCCCAGCCCGGATGGGTCCCGCGCCCCGTCGAGACCGTGATCCGCGGGGGCACCGGTCAGAACTACTCGCTGCTCTACCAAGACATCGCCGCCGCCTACCAGAACGCGCTCAACTGGCGCATCTCCGGGAACACCGCCAGCCGCGACACCGCTGTGGAGATCTGCAATGCCTGGTCCGGGATGCTCGTGGAGGTCACCGGCAACGCGGACCGGTTCCTGGCAGCCGGCATCTACGGCTACGAGTTCGCCAACGCCGCCGAACTCCTCCGCGGCGCCCCTGGCTTCGACCTCGCCCGGTTCCAGAACATGCTCGTGGACCACTTCTACCCGCTCAGCGACGACTTCCTGCGCAACCACAACGGCGCATGCATCACCAACTACTGGGCGAACTGGGACCTGTGCAACATCGCCGGGATCCTCGCCACCGGCATCCTGTGCGACGACGACGCCATGATCGACCAGGCCGTCGACTACTTCTGGAACGGCGCCGGCAACGGCTCGATCGAGAACGCGATCCCGTTCGTATACGACGACCGGGGTCTCGCCCAGTGGCAGGAGTCCGGCCGCGACCAAGCCCACACCATGATGGGCGTCGGCCTCATGGCGTCCATCATGGAGATGGCGTGGAACCAGGGCATCGATCTGTACGCCGCCAACGACAACGCCTTCGCCAAGGCAGCCGAGTACACGGCGCGCTATAACACGGGCAACAACGACGTCCCGTTCACCACCTACAGCTGGGGGACGGGCCAGAGCTGCGCCTACGCAGAGCAGACCGTCATCAGCGACGGCGCACGCGGCGGCGCACGTCCCGTGTGGGCGATGATCTACCACCACTATTGGTCCCGGCGCGGCATCCCGATGCCGAACACGGCCGCGATCATGGCGCAGGTCGCTCCCGAAGGCGGGGGCGGCGACTACGGCACGACCTCGGGCGGGTTCGACGCGCTCGGCTTCGGCACGCTCCTGTACACGCGGGACCGGGCCGCGGTGGCCGCCAACCGGATCCAGTCCTACAACCACCAGACCCGCTATGTGCGGCACAAGAACTTCAACGTCCTGCTGGAAGCGAACGTCAGCCCCGCCGAGGACTCCAGGTTCCATCTCGCGACCGGGCTGGCCGACCACGCCGACGACTGCGTCTCGTTCGAGTCCCGCAACTTCCCCGGGTACTACCTGCGGCACGCGGGCTACACCCTGAAGCTCGAGGCCAACGACGGCTCGGCCCAGTTCGCCGCGGACGCCACGTTCCGCCGCGTCGCGGGTCTCTCCGACGCAGGGTGGACCTCGTTCCAGTCCTACAACTTCCCGGGTCGGCACATGCGCCACGCGAACTACGTCCTGCGCATCGACCCGATCACCGATGCCACCGGCCGGGCCGACGCCACATTCCGGGTCACTGACTGACCCCCGATCGCGGGGGGGGGCCCC
>NZ_JAPZVQ010000008.1:0-6402 GCF_027622945.1 Glycomyces lechevalierae
CCCCGAAGACCGAGCGCGGGTGCACCCGCGCTCGGCTCCTGCCAGGACACCTCGCGAGGTCATTCGCGGGCGCACCAGCAAAGGCGCTGGTGCGCCCGCACCAAACCAGACACCTCGCGAACCCGAACGACACGCACACAAGAAAGGACCAAGCACCGCCTAGCGGCACACCACAACCACGCACAAGAGACACCGAAGGCGCCCGCCTAACGGCGGACGCCTGTCGATGATGATTCGTTCTTTGCTGTGCCTACCAGCTGCTAGGGACCGGCGCGCCTTCCGTGTAGCCCGCGGCGGACTGGACGCCGACGGCCGCGCGCTCGTGGAACTCTTCCAGGTTCGTCGCGCCCGCATAGGTCGCCGCGGAGCGGACGCCTGCCACGATCGAGTCGAGCAGGTCCTCGACGCCGGGGCGCTTCTGGTCCAGGTACATCCGGCCGGTCGAGATGCCCTCTTCGAACAAGGCCTTGCGGGCCTGGTCGAAGGACGAGTCGCTTGCGCTGCGGGCCTTCACGGCCCGGGCCGAGGCCATGCCGAAGGACTCCTTGAAGGCCTTGCCGTCCGCGTCGTAGTGCATGTCGCCGGGGGATTCGTGCGTGCCGGCGAACCAGGACCCGATCATGACGTTCGAGGCGCCCGCCGCCAGTGCGAGGGCGACGTCGCGCGGGTGGCGGACGCCGCCGTCGGCCCACACGTGCTTGCCGTAGCGGCGCGCGGTGGCCGAGCATTCGAGGACGGCGGAGAACTGGGGCCGGCCGACGCCGGTCATCATCCGGGTGGTGCACATGGCGCCCGGGCCGACGCCGACCTTGACGATGTCGGCGCCCGCGTTGATGAGGTCGGTCGCGCCTTCGGCGGTGACGACGTTGCCCGCGGCGATCGGGAGGTTCGGGGCGGCGTCGCGCACGAGCTTGAGCGCGTCGAGCATCTTCTCCTGGTGGCCGTGCGCGGTGTCGACGACGATGACGTCGGCGCCGGCCTCGACGAGCGCGGTCGCCTTGCCGGTGACGTCGCCGTTGATGCCGATGGCGACGGCGACACGGAGCTTCCCGTTCGCGTCGGTGTTCGGCGAGTAGATGGTGTTGCGCAGGGCGCCGGCCCTGGTGAGGACCCCGTGGAGGCGGCCGTCGCCGTCGAGGACGGGCGCGAGCCTGATGTTGGCGTCCTCGAGGACCTTGAACGCCTCGGCGTCGGAGATCCCCATGGGCAGCGTGACAAGCCGGTCGGACGCGACCTGCTCGAGCTGGGTGAAGCGGTCGACGCCGCGGCAGTCGGCCTCGGTGACGACGCCGAGCGGCCGGCGCTCGGAGTCGGTGACGATGACCGCGCCGTGGGCGCGCTTCGGGAACAGGGCGATCGCCTCGGCCACCGTCGCGGTGGGCGGGAGGGTCAGGGCCGCGTCGCAGTCGAGCGGGCGGGACTTGACGCGCGCGATGACGTCCGCGACGACGTCGACCGGGATGTCCTGCGGGATGACGGCGAGGGCGCCGCGCCGCGCGAGGGTCTCGGCCATGCGCCGGCCCGAGACCGCGGTCATGTTGGCCGCGATGATCGGGATCGAGTTCCCGGTGCCGTCGGCGGTCGACAGGTCGACGTCGAGGCGCGAGGCCACGCTCGACCGGTTCGGGACCATGAACACGTCCGAGTAGGTGAGGTCGTGGCCGGGTTGTCCGTCGATGAAGCGCATGGCTGTCCCCCTGTAGGGAGTGGTCGGGTGCCGGACGGAGGATTTCCGCCGCCGGGAACCCTAACCCGTTTTCGGTCGATGAGAGCAGTGCTTGTGGTGCTACGCACAGCACTGACCATTCTCCCTCTACCGGTGCCCGGTTGTAAGTCTGCGATCTGACAGATCCGTTACGCGGCTCAATCGGAGATCTGGCAGATCGGCGCCCCGGCGGCCACGACGTCGCCGATCGCGACCTCGAGCCCGGAGACCGTGCCGGACTTGTGCGCCTCGATGGGCTGCTCCATCTTCATCGCCTCGAGGACGACGATCGTGTCGCCCTTGACGACGGTCTGCCCGTCGGCGACGGCGACCTTCACGATGGTGCCCTGCATCGGTGACGGCAGGCCGTCGCCGCCGATGGCCGGACCCGCGTCGGCCTGCTTCTTGGGGCCGCGCTTCTTCGGCTTGTTCGAGGCGACCGGGTTGAGCAGCCCGGCGGGGATCGACACTTCGAGGCGCTTGCCGCCGACCTCGACGACGAGGCTGGTGCGGTCCTCCGCGTCGCCGCCGGCCGAGGCGCCGGCGCCGTACGGCTCGAGGGTGTTGTCCCACTCGGTCTCGATCCAGCGGGTGTGGACGGTGAAGTCCTCGGCGAACGCCGGGTCCTCGATCACGGCCCGGTGGAACGGCAGCACGGTCGCGAGCCCCTCGACCTCCATCTCCGCGAGGGCGCGGCGCGAACGCCGCAGGGCCTCTTCACGGGTGGAGGCGGTGACGATGACCTTGGCCAGCAGGGAGTCGAAGTTCCCGTCGATGACGGTGCCCTCTTCGATGCCGGTGTCGACGCGCACGCCGGGCCCGGCGGGCAGCCGCAGCTTCGTGACGGCGCCGGGAGCGGGCAGGAAGCCCCGGCCCGGGTCCTCGCCGTTGATGCGGAACTCGATCGAGTGGCCGCGCGGCGCGGGGTCCTCGGTGAGCGGGACGGCCTCGCCGGAGGCGATGCGGAACTGCTCGCGCACGAGGTCGAGCCCGCTGGTCTCCTCCGAGACGGGGTGCTCGACCTGGAGGCGCGTGTTCACCTCGAGGAACGAGATGGTGCCGTCGACTGCGACGAGGAACTCGACCGTGCCCGCGCCGTGGTAGTCGGCTTCCTTGCAGATCGCCTTGGCGGCGTTGTGGATCGTGGCGCGCTGCTCGTCCGTGAGGAACGGCGCGGGCGCCTCCTCGACGAGCTTCTGGTGGCGGCGCTGCAGGGAGCAGTCGCGGGTGCCGACGACGATGACGTTGCCGTGCGTGTCCGCGAGGACCTGCGCCTCGACGTGGCGCGGCCGGTCGAGGTACCGCTCGACGAAGCACTCGCCGCGCCCGAAGGCGGCTTCGGCCTCGCGCACGGCGGACTCGAACAGGTCGGGGATCTCGTCGCGCTCGCGGGCGACCTTGAGGCCGCGGCCGCCGCCGCCGAAGGCGGCCTTGATGGCGACGGGCAGGCCGTGCTCGTCGGCGAACGCGAGGATCTCGGTCGCGTCCTTGACCGGGTCCTTGGTGCCGGGCACCAACGGCACGTTCGCCTTCATGGCGAGGTGCCGGGCCGTGACCTTGTCGCCGAGGTCGCGAATGGACTGCGGCGTCGGGCCGATCCAGGTGAGCCCGGCGTCCATCACGGCCTGCGCGAACTCGGCGTTCTCGGACAGGAACCCGTACCCGGGGTGGACGGCGTCCGCTTCGGACCGCTCGGCGATCCGCAGGAGCTTGTCGATCCTGAGGTAGGTGTCGGCGGCCGTGAGGCCGTCGAGGGCGAAGGCCTCGTCGGCCAGGAGTGTGTGGGGTGCATCGCGATCGCCGTCGGCGTAGACGGCGACGGACTCGTACCCGGCGTCCCGGCAGGCCCGGATGACTCTCACTGCGATCTCGCCGCGGTTGGCGATCAAAACCTTGCGCACGTTCCGCAGTGTAATGGCCGGGTATCGGAGTCCGGGGCCTCGCCGTCGCCGGATGCCCGGATGAAACGGCATAAACCGCCTACGGCCTGGAGGGTCTCCACAACAAGTATTGTGTAAATTTTAGCGTGATTTGTTGAACGATCGTTCAGGGCGGCGCGGCGCCGTCACTCCTCGATCCCTTCGCGCCATTGCGCGACCCGGGTGGGGAACAGGTCGCTGCTGATGGCCTCGCGCCAGTAGGCGGCGTGGGCCGCGTCGAGGTCGGGCCCGAGATCGAGGTCGCCCGACTCGATGCGGTCGGCGGTCTGCTCGCACCATTCGGCGTCCACGGCCCACAGGTCGGCTTGGCGCTTGATCATCGCCCGCGCGTGCGCCGGGACGAACGCCTCCCCGTTGGCCTCCTTGAAGTCCGAAGTGGTCGACGCGAGCACCTGCGTCACCATCTCGACGCGGCCGTATAGGGTCTCGGCGCGCTGGCGGAGCATCGCGATGTTCTCGGCGGGGCTGAGGACCTGCGCGAAGGTCCACGCGGTGTGGAACGGGTCGTCGGAGGCCGTGACCTCCCAGAGCTTCTCGCGGAGCGTCCGCTGGAACTCGGCCTCGCCTGCCGCGGTGATCCGGTACGTGGTGCGCGCGGGGCGGGCGTCCACGGACTCGGTGCCGACGACCTCGATGGCGCCGTCGGCCGTGAGCTTCTTGAGCGCGTGGTAGATCGAGCCCGCGCCGATCTCGGAGACCCCGGGCAGCCGCCACGAGTCCAGCTCCCGGCGCACCAGGTAGCCGTGGACGGGACCGAGCCAGCGGACGAGGCCGAGGACGAGTAGACGCGTGCTCCACATGGCTGAATAGTATCCCTTTGACTATCCTCACAATCTCGCCTATACCTGGTTGTGCCCTTCGCTACCCCGTCGCTATAGTCAAGTTTGAACAAGGAAATAGGAACATCGTTCAACCACCCGTGAGGTACCCATGCTCATCGAGACCAAGGGGCTGAAGAAGACCTTCAAGTCCCGCGGCAAGCAGGTCGAGGCCGTGCGCGGCGTCGACCTCGCCGTCAAGGAAGGCGAGGTCTTCGGCCTCCTCGGCCCCAACGGCGCCGGCAAGACCACCACGATGCGGATGCTCAGCACCCTCATCGAGCCCACCGAGGGCCACGCCGTCGTCTGCGGCCACGACCTGGCCAAGGAGTCCGCGAAGGTCCGCCGCGACATCGGCTACGTCGGCCAGGCCGGCGGCACCTGGGGCGAGGTCACCGCCCGCGAGGAACTGGTCATGCAGGGCCGCCTGTACGGCATGTCGAAGAAGGCCGCGCAGGCCCGCGCCGTCGAGGTCCTCGAGTCGTTCCAGCTCGGCGAGTACGCCGACCGCAACGTCAAGACCTACTCCGGCGGCCAGAAGCGCCGCCTCGACATCGCGCTCGGCATCATGCACCAGCCGAAGCTGCTGTTCCTGGACGAGCCGACCACGGGCCTCGACCCGCAGTCGCGCGCGCACATGTGGGACGAGGTGCGGGGGCTGCGCGAGCGCGGCACCGCGATCTTCCTGACCACGCACTACCTCGACGAGGCCGACGCGCTCTGCGACCGGCTCGCGATCATCGACCACGGCGAGATCGTCGCCGAGGGCACGCCGCTCGCGCTCAAGAAGGAGGTCGCCGGGGACGTCGTCGCCGTCGGCGTCGCCGACCGCGCCGCCGAGGCCCAGGAGCTGTTCGCCGCCAAGGACTTCGTGCGCGAGGTCGAGGCGGGCGAGCCCGACCCGGCCACCGGCGTCGCGGTCCTGCGCATGTACGTCGAGGACGGCGCCGCCGCCCTCCCCGAGCTTCTGCGCGGCCTCGACGCCGCCGCGATCACCCCGGCCTCCATCGAGCTGCACCGGCCCAGCCTCGACGACGTGTTCCTGAAGCAGACCGGCCGGTCGCTGCGAGAGGAGAAATAACGGTGAAGACCATTCGCGACACCTGGCTCGTCTACTCCCGGGCCATGAAGCTCAACCTGAAGCAGCCGGTGTGGCTCATCGTCATGCTGGTGCAGCCGATCTACTTCCTGTTCCTGTTCGCGCCGCTGCTCGAGCCGATGGACGGGATGCCCGGCTTCGAGAACGGCGCGATGGAGACGTTCGTGCCCGGCCTGATCATCATGATGGCGCTCTTCGGCTCCGCGTTCGTCGGCTTCGGCCTCATCGCCGAGCTGCGGCAGGGCGTGATCGAGCGGATGCGCGTGACCCCGGTGAGCCGGGTCGCGCTCATGCTCGGCCGCACCCTCTCGACGGTGACGACGACGGTGTTCCAGTCGCTCGCGCTGGTGCTGCTCGCGTCGCTGACCGGGAAGCTCGACGTCTACTGGCCCGGGGTGGCGCTCATGCTGCTCATCGTGATGCTGACGGCGTTCATGCTCGCGGCCGTGTCGCTCGGGCTGGCGATCATCCTCAAGAGCGAGGACGCGATGGCGCCGACGATCAACACGCTCGTCCAGCCGATCATGCTCATCTCGGGCATCATGCTGCCGATGGTGATGGCGCCGCAGTGGCTGCAGAACGTGGCGGACTTCAACCCGTTCTACTACGCGGTGCAGGCCTCGCGCGACCTGTTCGCGGGCGAGATGTCGACCGCGGCCGTGTGGCAGGCGCCGGTGATCCTCGGCGCGCTCACGATCGTGCTCGTGCTGTGGGCGACGCGGAAGTTCGCCCGCGCGGTCGCCTAGACCTGAAGGAAACCAGGAACGGGAGCGGGGGCGGGGGCGGGGGGGGGGGGCGGGGGCGGCGGCACCCGTTGGGGTGGAGATAGCATAAACGAGG
>NZ_JAPZVQ010000008.1:6412-118290 GCF_027622945.1 Glycomyces lechevalierae
CGCCCCCACACCCCCCCCCGGGCGCCCCCGCCCCGCGCGGGGGCGGCCGCGGCGGCGCTCTCACTCTTTCGAGTGACACTTCCATTAACGACGGTAAGAACCGGGGTTTGCTGTCGGACCCCGGCGAGAGACTTGGCCTGGGGTCGCCCCCCTGGGAGGGCGGGGGCTGCCCTCGGGCGGCCGGGCCCTAGAGCGTCTCGACGCCCGCGACGCCCCGCAGCGCACCCCGGGTGTCCAGCACCGGCACGCCCGCCGGGAGCGATTCCGGCCGGTACTCGGCGTGGTTGGTGAGCAGCACGATCAGGTCCGCCTTCGCGGTCGCGAGGTCGGTGACGCGCTCGACCTGCTGCGGGCCCACGCTCCAGACCGGCACGTGCGGGTCGTGGTATGCCAGCTCCGCGCCCGCCGCGATGAGCTTGCGCGCCACCGGCGTCGAGGGCGACTCGCGCTGGTCGGCGATGTCGGGCTTGTAGGTGACCCCGAGCAGCAGCACCCGGGCGCGCGACAGCGCGATCCCGGCCGCGTTCAGCCGCGCCATCGCCCGCGTCACCACGTACTCGGGCATCCGGTTGTTGATCTCCTGCGCGAGCTCCACGAACCGGAACGGGTACCCGAGCGTGCGCACCTTGTACGACAGGTAGTTCGGGTCGATCGGGATGCAGTGCCCGCCGACGCCCGGCCCCGGATAGAACGCCTGGTACCCGAACGGCTTGGTCTTCGCGAGGTTGATCGCGTCCCAGAGGTCCACGCCGAGCTCCTGGCAGAACACCGCCATCTCGTTGACGAGCGCGATGTTCACGTGCCGGTACGTGTTCTCGAGCAGCTTCGCCATCTCCGCCTCGCGCGGGCCCTTGGCCTCGACGATGGTGTCGATGAACCGCGAGTACATCGCCTTCGCGACGGCCGTGCACGCCGGGGTGAGGCCGCCGACCACCTTGGGGGTGTTGACGATCCCGTACACCGGGTTGCCCGGGTCGACGCGCTCGGGCGAGAACGCGAGGTGGAAGTCGACGCCGGGTTCGAGCCCGGACTCCTCGCGGAGGATCGGGGCGACGACCTCTTCGGTCGTGCCCGGGTACGTGGTGGACTCCAGGACCACGAGCGTGCCGGGCCGCAGGTGCTTCCCGGCGGCGTGCGACGCGCCGATGACCGCCGCGAGGTCGGGGCCGCCGGCCTCGCCGAGCGGGGTCGGCACGCAGATGACGATCGCCTTGGCGCGCGCCTGCACCGACGCGTCCGTGGAGGCGCTGTACCCGCCGCGGAGCATCGTGTCGAGGTCGGCGTCGGAGACGTCGTCGATGTGGCTGGACCCGGCGTTGAGCGCGTCGGTCACCCGCTGCGAGCGGTCGAGGCCCACCACGGTGAGGCCCTTGGCGATCGCCGCCTGGGCCAGCGGCAGGCCGACGTACCCTTGGCCGACGACGACCAGGTCGATCGGGCGCGCTGCTTCGTCAACAGTTGCCACAGTGGAGTCCTTTGCGATTCAGAGGCGAGTCAGGGGTGCCTGGGCCAACATTACCAATAGCGAACAACGCAACGCTGGCCAGGGAAGACGTCGTTCCCTGTAGGTCATTCGTTCATATCGGCGACACCTTTCGTCAAGCCGTTCGCAGCCTCGTCGGATTGTTCACCTTGCGATTGAAAAGAGTTCACCATTCTTCGGCTCGCGACACGAATCAAGAATGGCCCTCGTATTCACAGTGAAAATCCGCCGTTTACATGCGCTGATGCCCTATCTGCGACGTGATCCCGGTCCTATTCACCGGGCAATGCGAGTGTGCGCTTGGGGCTACTATCGACACATGCCCGCTCTGAGCATTGTCATCCCCGTCTTCGAGGCCGAGGAATACCTCCCCGGTTGTCTCGACACCGTCGTCGACGGCGGCACCGGTGTGTACAACGCAGACGAGCTCGAGATCGTCGTCGTCGACGACTGCTCGCCCGACGGCTCCCGCGCCGTCGCCGAGCGCTACGCCGAACTCGACGGCCGCGTCAAGGTCTTCACGACCCCCGCGAACGCCGGCTCCGGCCCGGCCCGCAACTACGGTCTCGCCCAAGCGAAGGGCGACTACGTGTGGTTCGTCGACGCCGACGACGAGCTCAAGCCCGGCGCGGTCGAGCGGGTCCTCGCCGCCATCGCCGGGCCCCGCCCGCCGGACGTCGTCCTCGTCCAGCATGAGAAGCGCCGCGACACCGGCTTCATCGAGACCGGCGAGCTCCCCGAGCTCGCCGCGCACTGCCCGGCCGACCCGAGCGGCTTCACGCTCGCCGAATGGCCCCGCATCGTCGACTACACGCACACCCCGTGGACGAAGGTCTCGCGCCGCGACTTCCTGAACGGCACCGGACTCGGCTTCCCCACCGGCTGGTACACCGACATCCCGTGGACCTACGCGCTGCTGCGCCGCGCCGAGCGGATCGCGGTCGTCGTCGAATGCTGCTACCAGTGGCGCCAGCGCGCCGGGTCCTCGATCACCCGCACCCGCGACGACCGCCACTTCGACGTGTTCACCCAGTGGCAGCGCACCTGGGACGATTTCGAGGACGTGGACGACGCGGGCATCCGCGTAGCCCTGTTCAACCACATGGTCTGGCACCTGCTGCTCGTCATCGGCAACACCGAGCGGGTCGAGCCGAAGAAGCGCCGCGAGTTCTTCCGCCGCACCTCGGAGCTGTACCGCCGCTACCACCCGGGTCCGGACGCGTGGCAGCCCGCCGAGGGCGTGACGGGCCTGAAGCAGCGGCTGCTCGCCGCCCGCGCGTACGTGGGCTATGAGGCGTTCCGGCAGGTGTACCGGCTTGCCAAGCGGGTCAACCGGAACGGGCCGCAGCGGCCGGTGCCGGTGCCCGAGCCGACGGCTTCCGAAGTGGAGGCGTCGTCGGCGAACGGCTCGGTGGGTTCAGCGGTCCAGCACGCGGCGGAGGAGGCCCCGGGCTTTCCCGCGCAGCCCACGCTGCCCGCCCCGCGCGTCACCGGTTCCTGATCCCGCACCGTTCGCGCCGAACGCTTCGGCGTGCCGGCCGGAGACGCGTGCGCTGCCCCAGACGGCGTCGATGTCGACCCCGAGGCGGGCGGCCCTGGCGGCGGCGGCGGTGCGTTCGAGGCGCAGGACGCCTTCGGGGGTCGCGACTTCGAGCAGGCCGAGCCGGTGCCGGTTGGCGTACTCGACGAGCGCCGCGATGGAGTCCGGGCCGAGCTCGGCGGCGGCGGGGACGCGGATCACATACGGCACCTTGGGGTCCGGTTCGTGGGCGTCGGTGAACGCGACCCGGGGTTCGCCCCGGAACGCCTCGAGGAGCAGCCGTGCCCGGAGGGCCGGGTCGTCGAGGGCGGCGTGGCGGCCGGTGTGCGGTGCGGGCCAGTCGCCGGTGAGCGTGACGCGGACATCGGGGGCCGTACCCGCCAGGATCATGTCGACAGTGGACTCGAGTTCGGGTGCGGGGGCCTTGCCGGCGTCGATGACGACGTCCGCGAGCGGCGTCTCCCAGATCCGGGTGGCCCTGGGGCGCTTGCGGTCGAGCTCGGGGACGCGGTTCGCGATGCGCGGCCGCCGGTAGGCCTTCGCGAGCTCGCCGCGTTCGGCGATCTGGCGCGGTCCGAGATGCCACGCCGAGGACTGGTCGTCCGGCACGAACACCGCGCCGGCCTGGTGCAGCCGGTACCCGAAGACCGTGTCGGAGCCGAGCAGCACGTCCGCGTCCATGCCGCCCGAGGCGTCGAACAGGCTGCGGTGCACGGAGAACGATGCGCCGACGAGGACCCGGAACGCCCGGTGGTCCGCTTGGCGCAGCCCCGCGGTGGCGTCGATGATCTGCTCGATCCACTGCGGCTCAGCGCGCTCGGCGTCGAACAGCTCCGCGGCCTTCCCCGCCCGCACGGCCTCGAACACGTCCGCCGGGTCGAGATCGCCCGCCCGGTAGTCCACGAACCGCTTGTGGCCGAGGACCGCGAGGTAGTCGGCGGCATGGTGCCAGCGCAGCTGGGCGGCCACGTGGTCGTCGAACACGAGCATGTCCGCGTCGAGGCGCAGGATCACGTCGCCGTCGCTCTGGGCGGCACCGGAGTTCGTGGCGTGCGCGGAGGCCCAGCCGCCGGGCAGGGGCGCCACGATCCGCGTCGACTCGGGCCTGATCTCCGGGAGCCGCAGGGCCGGCTCGGAGCCGTCGTCGACGACGACGACCTCCATGAGACCGGCCGGATACGTCTGGGC
Organism: Glycomyces lechevalierae; assembly: GCF_027622945.1. GTDB lineage: Bacteria > Actinomycetota > Actinomycetes > Mycobacteriales > Micromonosporaceae > Glycomyces > Glycomyces rutgersensis. The sequence continues at coordinate 10,624 of NZ_JAPZVQ010000008.1, forward strand.
GGCAAGGGACGCGAGGGTCGCGTCGAGCTTGTCCTGCTGGCCGTACGCGGGAATGACGACGCTGACGCTGAGCCGGGGCGGCGCGTCGGGCCGTTCGAGCGGCCCGTAGTCGTTGCCGCGCAGCACGGGAGCGGCCACGGTCACCGCCGCAGGAGGGCGCGCAGGCGCGCGCGCTGGCGGGCGTCGAAGAACCGGCGGGCGAAGCGCCGGGCGGCGTCGGGCGGGCCGGGCTCGTACACGGTGGATTCGGGTTCGCGGGCCGCGAGCCCGGTGTACTGGGCGGCGCCCCAGATCCCGGCGACGACCTGGTCGAGCCCGCCGCCGTCGGTGATGTGGCGGGCGCGCGCGAAGGCCGCCGTGCGTTCGAGGCGCGCGGGCGGCGCGTCCGGCAGGGGAGCGAGGAGCAGGCCCGCGTCGGACCGTTCGATGCTCGCTATGAGTTTCGCGACACTGTTGGGCCGCAACGGGACCGGCTTCGGCAGGACGAGCCGGTAGGGGACGACCGGGTCGGGCGCGGGCGCCTCGGCCGCGATCCGGACGCGCGGTTCGCAGTCGTAGGCCTCTTCGACCAGGCGCAGTTGCGCGCCGTCCCCGGCGAGGATCGACGCCCGGTCCTGCGGGGCGGGGCCCTGCCCGGTGACGAGCGTGATCCGGGCGTCCTGGCCCGCGAGCACCGGTGCGACGCAGGCGTCCACGTCGGCGGCCGTCGCGTCCTTGACGTCGATCACGATGTCGACCAGCGGGACCCGCCACGCGCGCGGCGGCGCGGTGCGCCGCATCCCGTGCAGGGGAACGCGCTGCGCGATATAGGGGACGCGCTGGTGGCGGCCCTCGTCCCACTTCTGCAGCATCTGCGGCATGCCCAGATGCCAAGCGGAGGACGTGGTCTCGGGGACGAACACGGCCCCGGCCTGCGCGAGCCGGTACGCGAACTCGGTGTCCGAGCCGAGCCGCAGATCGGTGTCGAGCCCCCCGGCGGTCTTGAAGAAGTCGCGGTGCACGGAGTTGGTGGCGCCCACGAACACCCGGAAGATCCCCGGGTGGTGCTGCACGAGCCCGCCCGTGTCCGCGATGACGTTCTCGATCCAGTGCGGCTTCGAGTCCTCCACGGCGAACAGCGCGTCGGCCTCGCCCGCGAGCACCTTCTCGTGCACCTGCTCGGGCGTGAACCGGCCCGGTTCCCAAGCCACGAAACGCTTGTGGCCCAGCACGGCGAGGTAGTCGGCCGCATGGTGCCAGCGCATCTGCGCCTCCACGTGGTCGCGGAAGGCGAGCATGTCGGCGTCGAGCCGCAGCACGACCTGCCCGTCCGCGTGGTTCACGCCGGTGTTCACCGCGTGCGCCGAACCCCAAGACTCACTTGTGGTCACGACCAGTCGCGTGTGCTCCGGCCGCAGTTCCGGCAGCCGCAGCGGCGGGCGCGAATTGTCGTCGACGACGACGACTTCCATGAGGCCGGCCGGATAGGACTGCGCGGCGAGGGCCGCCAATGCGAGATCCAGTTCGTCCTGGCCGCCATAGGCCGGGACGACCACACTCACCGCGAGACTCGGCGTCCAATCACCCGAGGTGGGCGGGTGCAGGGCCTTATAGTCGTTGCGGACGATGCGCGGGCGTTTCGGTGAGTCGCTCATTTCCCGACCACGATATCCCGGCGCCATTCGCGGGGAATGACCGGCTTCCCAGTTCAGCATCTGTTTACGCGAGTGAGGAGCATTGTTCGCACTCAATTCAGTTCTATTGCCTTTGGTTACGCGAAGATCTGGGCGGAATGCAACGTGGAGATGAACGGACGAGATGAACCCAGCTGATGAGACCGCACGCTATCCGGGACGACTCACCGATGATCTCCTGGTGCGCGCGGGCGAGCGGGCCCCCGGCACCATGGCCGCGACCGCGCTGCGCACCCGCTCGCCCGGCGCCCGCCACCTGCTCGCACGCGCCGCCACCCGCCGCCTCGACCTGCCCTCCCTGATCGACGCCGCCCACCACCGCGATGCGTTCCCCGCGAGAGAACTCGAGGTGAACCCGGCGGCGCTGGCGTCACTCGCGCGGGTGATCGGCCTCCAGACGGGGAGTGAACAGGACCGGCGGGACGCGTTGGCGCTCTTCGACCTCGCGCTGGACGCGGGCGGGGTGCGGCGGGTGAGCCCGCGGGAGGCGGCCGTCCACGTGCAGCTCGCGTACGTCCTCGGCGACCTGGGCCGGACCCGGAGTCTGCTGCGCCGCTACGGAAGGCACCTGCCCGCGTTGGAGCGGGGCGCGCTCGTCGCGGACCTCGCGCACCCGGACGCGGGGGGCGACGAGCTGGCGTGGATCAAGCGGCTCGGCGCGCTCGCGGGCCATCGGGAGCTGCGGCTCGGTCCGGCCTCGGCCGACGGCGAACTGCTGCCGTGGTTCGACCGGCTGCGGGCCGCGCCGGGCCGGCGGGTCCAGTCCGGGCCGCGGATCTCCGTGGTGGTGACGGCGTACCGGCCGGACCGGGCCCTGCTCACGGCGGTCCGCTCGCTCCTCGACGGCGAGTGGACGAACCTCGAAGTCCTCGTGGTGGACGACGCCTCCGGGCCCGACTACGCGGCGGTCCTCGACGCGGTCGCCGCGTTGGACGAGCAGCGGGTGCGGGTGATCCGCCGGGGTCTGAACGGGGGCACGTTCGCGGCGCGCAACACCGCGTTCGACGCGCTCACGGGGGATTTCGTGACGGGCCTGGACTCGGACGACTGGGCGGTCCCCGGGCGGCTCGCGCGTTCCGTCGCGCCGCTGCTCGACGACCCGGGCCTGCAGTTGACGTACGGGGAGGCGTTCCTGTGCAACGAGGACCTGACGGTGACCCGCCCGGGCCGGGTCCTCACCACCGTGTCGACCGCCTCGATGATGTTCCGCCGCAGCGTGCTCGACCGGCTCGGCTACTACGACGAGATCCGCAAGGGCGCGGACACCGAGTTCCTGCACCGGGTCTCGGCCGCGTTCGGCGACGGCGCGGTCCGCCGCCTCCACGGCGTCCGCGACACGATCATGCGCCAGGCGCCCGGCTCGCTCTCCCGCGACGAGTTCGGTCCCGGCTGGAAGCACCCCGCGCGCCGCGCCTACCAGTCCTCGTACCCGCTGTGGCACGACGAGATCCGCGCCGGCGCCGACCCGTACCTGCCGAGATCCCCGGCCCGGCGGCCGTTCTGGGCCCCGTACCACGCGGCGGTCGCCCGCGCCGACCAGCGCCGCCGCCACTTCGACGTCGTGTTCTGCCTCGACTGGCGGCCCTTCGGCGGCCCGCAGAAGTCCATGATCGAAGAGATCAAGGCGCTCAAGGCCGCCGGGATGAACGTCGCGGTCATGCACCTGGAGTCGTGGCGGCACATGACCGTCGACGACCGGCCGATGTGCGAGCAGTTCCAGCGGCTCGTCAACGACGGCATCGGCGGAGCCGACGGCGGCACCGGCGGCACCGACGATGGCACCGGCGGAGCCGACGATGGCACCGGCGGAGCCGACGATGGCAGAGTGGAGCAGGTCCTCGTCACCGACGACGTCGCATGCGACCTGCTCGTCCTGCGGTACCCGCCGATCCTGCAGTTCCGCTCCGGCGAGCGCTCGAACGTGCGCCCCGAGCGGATGATCGTGCTCGCCAACCAGGCCCCGCACGAACGCGACGGCTCCGACACCCGGTACGTCCCGGACGCCTGTCACGCCAACGCGATCGACATGTTCGGCGTCGCCCCCCTGTGGGTCCCGCAGGGCCCGCAGGTGCGCGAGGCGCTCGCGGGCCTGACCGCGACCCGCCTGGCGGACTTCGACATGCCCGGGATCATCGACACCGCGGACATCGCGCCCGCCCGCACCGGATTCCGGTCCGTCATGCCCGTCGTCGGGCGGCACTCGCGCGACGACCGCACGAAGTGGCCCGCCGCGGCGGACCTGCCGCTCATCTACCCGGGCGACGGCCGCTGGGACGTGCGGATCATGGGCGGCGCCGGGTCGGTAGCCCGCATCACCGGCGAGGACCCGCCGGCGGCGTGGACCTGCTACGGCTTCGACGAGACCGACGTCGAGTCGTTCCTGTACCAGCTCGACTTCTGGATCTACTTCCCGCACCCGAGCCAGTACGAGGCGTTCGGGCGGGCGATCCTCGAAGCGCTCGCCGCCGGGTGCGCGGTCGTCCTCCCGCACCGGTTCGAGCCGACGTTCGGCGACGCCGCCCTCTACTGCGAACCATCCGAAGTGGCCGGTGTGGTGGACGGGCTGTACGCCGACCCCGACCGGTTCCTCGCCCGCAGCGCCCTCGCCCAGCGGCGGGTGCGCGAGCGGTTCAGCCACGACTCCTACCGCCGGCTCGTGGCGGACCTGCTGGACGGCGCCGCAGGCGACGCCCCCGGGCCCGCCCCGGCGGTCGGCGCTCCGGCCGCCCGGCCCGAGCCCGCCGAAACCCCCGCCGTCCGAAGTCCCGTCGCCAGATGAGGGTGCGCCTCCCATGAAGCAGAAGCTCAAAGCCGTCTACGTCCGGCTCGGCAGGCCCTCGCCGCTGCGCCTGGCGGTGGCCGCCTGGTGCGCGTGCGCCGTCGTCCTCCTCGCCGTCGGCCTCTTCGGCGGCCCGCGCCTGGTGTGGGCCGTCTCATTGCTGATGAGCCTGGTCACGTTGGGGGCGTTGGGCCTCGTGTGGAACGAGAGCCGCCAGACCCGGCTCGAGGCCCGCGCCTCGGCCGAGCGGTCCGAGGTCACGCTGCGCCGCATCCTGGCCGCGTTCGAGGTCGAACGCCTGGCAGCGGAGCGGCGCGGCGCCGCCGCCGGCGACCGCGCGGCCTGAACCGGGCCCCGCGGCCCGGCATGAGGAAGGTCTCCGATCTGCCGCGAGCTGCCGAAAACCGCCGGGCGGTACTATGGGCGCGCTGTGTCAACCACCTGTCCGGGAGGGCCGCCCCCATGGAAGAGCCGATCATTCAGGCTCGTGACCTCGGGATCTGCTTCGCGAAAGGCAAGCAGAAGAAAGGCCGGGTCAAAGACCTGTTCGTCAGGCGCGCCGCCAACCAGAAGGGCGTCGCGGCGCAGGACTTCTGGCCGCTGCGCCACGTCAACTTCGACATCTTCCCGGGCGACGCCGTCGGCATCATCGGCCGCAACGGCACCGGCAAGTCCACGCTGCTGCGCCTGATCACCGGCGTGCTCATCCCCGACGAGGGGTACGTGCGCCGCGAAGGCCGCGTGGCCCCCCTCATCGCGCTCTCCGCGGGCTTCTCGGGCGACCTCACCGGCCGCGAGAACGTCAACCTCGTGGGCGCGCTGCACGGCATGACCAACAAGGAGATCAAGGCCAAGTACGACGAGATCGTCGAGTTCTCCGAACTCGAGGACTTCATGGACACGCCCTTGAAGCACTACTCCTCCGGCATGAAGGTGCGCCTCGGCTTCGGCGTCATCACCCAGCTGCCGCACCCGATCCTCCTCGTCGACGAGGCCCTCGCGGTCGGCGACGCCGCGTTCAAGCGCAAATGCCAGGCCGTCATCGCCGGACTCCTCAAAGAGGGCCGCACCCTCGTGTTCGTCTCCCACTCCGAAGGCGACCTGAAGAAGTACTGCAAGCGCGGCATCTTCCTCGACGCCGGCACGCTCGAGACCGACGGCACCGTCGAAGAAGCCCTCGACGCGTACAAGGCCGCCGAGAAGCGCGACGCCGACGCCAAGGCCGCCAGGAAGAAGCGCCAGGAGGCGGCGAAGGCCGCCGCGGAGCAGGCCGCCGCTCCGGCCGTCGTCCCGGGAGCGGTCGAGGCGGCCACGTGAGCCGAGCCGTCATCCTGCCGGCTCCGGGCGGCCACGCCGAGATCACCGAAGACACCACGGTCCTCGACCGGCTCATCGCGCAGATCCGCGAAGCCGGATGCGACGACGTCACCGTGCTCACCCGGCCCGGGACGGACCGGCCCGTGAAGGCCGCCCAGCTCGAGTCCGCCGACGCGAACGCCGACCTGCGCCACCTCGGCGACCTCGCGTTCGCCGGCGGCGGCGCGCTCTTCGTGGCCTGCGCCGACCTCGTGGCCTCCCAGACCACCGTCGCCGCCGTCCTCTCCGACTCCTCGCGCCGCTCCGGCGTGCTCGTCGGCGGCGACGACCCGACCGCGGCCCCCGTCAACGTCGAACGCGGCCTCGTCACCGGGCCCGGCCCGGGCCCCGTCCGCCTCGGCGGCCTCCTCAAGGTCTCCGCGGCCCACCTCGCCCGGCTGCGCCGGCACTGGCCGCGCCGCGCCAGTGCTCCCGACGGCACCGGCGACGCGTTCGCGTCCATGCTCGCCGCGCTGCACGCCCGCGCCATCCCCGTCAACGCGTACCGGACCGCCGGGCTCGAGCACCGCCAGGTCGACAACCCCGACGAGGCCCGCGAGACCATCGCGGCCTTCGAAGCGGTCGACATGGACGCGTGGCGGCTCAAGAACGCCATCAAGCACGACGACGACTTCTTCGCGACGTACGCGGTCTCGACCTGGACGCCGAAACTCGTGAAGCTCGCCGCGCGCCTGGGCTGGACCCCGACGCCGATCACGTGGGTGTCCATCGCCCTCGCCGTCGGCGCGGCCGCGATCTTCGCGACCGGCTGGTCATGGTGGTACCTGGCGGCGGCCGCGCTCATGTACTTCAGCTTCGTGTTCGACTGCGTCGACGGGCAGCTCGCCCGGTACACGCAGAACTTCTCCTCGTTCGGCGGCTGGCTCGACATGATGGCCGACCGCTCCAAGGAGTTCCTCATCTACGCCGGCCTCGCCGCCGGCGCCGTCGCGGGCGGCGCGGGCGCGCCCGCCGCGTGGGGGCTCGCGATCGCCGCCATGGCGACCCAGACGATCCGGCACACCGCCGACACCTGGTACGCGGTCCTCCTCGACACGGCCGTCGTCCGCCAGGCCCGGATGCGCGAATCCGCCCCTCCCGTGGGCCGCGCCGCCCACCTCGGCCGCCGCCTCGGCTCCGCGTCCGAGCAGGTCATGGGCGCGCACCGCACCCCGCTGTACTGGGCGAAGCGCACCATCGTCGCCCCCGTGGGCGAGCGCTGGCTGCTCCTCGCCGTCGCGGCCGTGGCCTTCGGGCCGCAGATCGCGATCACCGCGCTGCTCGTGTGGCAGCTCCTCGCGCTCGGCTACACGACCGCCGGCCGCACCCTCCGCTCGCTCGCCGCGCGCACGGCGGCCCTGCGCCGCCCGGACCGCTCCGCGCACCGCGACGACGGGCCCCTCGGGAAGCTCGTGCCGCGCAGCCCCGTCGGCGGGGACATGACGCCGTTCGCCGCGACCGCCGCCGCCGTCCTCGCCTCCGGCGCGGCCGTCCTCGCGGCCGCGCTCGGCACGCCGCCGTGGGTGCCGTTCGGCCTCGCCGGGCTCGCGATCGTCCTCGCCGCCTCCGTCGCCCGCACCGACCACGAGGGCCTGCTCGACTGGTTCATCCCGGCCGGGCTGCGCGCCGTCGAACTCGGCGCGATCGCCGCCGCCGGGATCGCCGCCGGCGTGTCCTGGCCGGTGCTGTACACCCTCTTGACGGTGATCGCCCTGTACTTCTACGACCTCGCCGCCGGACTCGACAAGGCCGCCTCGCCGGTGGCCCGCCGGGACCTCGGCCTCGGCTGGCCCGCCCGCAGCATCATCGCGATCGCGGCCGCCGCGATCGCCGTGGCCACCGAACCTTCAGTGGCCACTGTGGTCTACGGGGTGCTCGCGGTCTACGTCGCCGGCGTGTTCGTCGGCGCCGTCGTCACCGGCACGATCCGCGCCGCCCGCGAAGCCGCCGCCTGACCCCCGAACCCCCGCCGCCCCAACGCCACCCGGCCCAAAAGGCCCGTCATGCTTGACCGCCAAGCGAACTCGTTCGGGTTACATGCCCCGACAGGCGAGCGCCGCTGGTGTCCCACGACTAAGGTGTACCTGTGCGCAAGTTCCGGCTCTCGCGTCTGGTGCTCGCCGCGACCGTGATCGGGGTGGCGGGTCTCTTCTCGCTGCCCGCGATTCTCGGCGACGCGGCGGCGGACGGGAACGCGGCCGGCGACCCCTCCGCGATTTCCCATGTGGACTGGATCAACGCCGACGAGACCTACCCGGGCCCGTCCGGTTCCCCCGCGCCGAGCCCCAGCTACGACGGCGACGGCACCTCCGACACCGACGGCCACGACACGGACGGGGACGGCACGCCCGACCCGTCGAACGGCGGCGGCGCCAGCCCCGAGTCGGGGCCGAGGGACTCCGGGTCCGGCGGCGGCGACGGCGGCCTCCTCGACCTCGCCTTCCCCGTGCAGGCCGGCATGAGCGTCGGGCTCATCGCCCTCGCGTTCCTCGCGCTCCTGCCGGGCCGGAAGATGCCCGCCGGCCTCCGCTGACCGGAGGCCGGCCGAAGCGCGACCCTTCGGTGCTCAGAGCGCGGTGTAGACGTAGCCGCGCCGCGTGAACTCCGCGAAGATCGACTTGAGCGCCCCGCACATGTCCTTCTGGTTCGACGCGCCGTCGTGCAGGAGCACGATCGCGCCCTCCTCGCTGCGGTCGAGCACCCGGTCGCGGATCTGCGCCTCCGTGGTCGCGTTGTCCCAGTCCGACGGGTCCACGCTCCAGTGCAGGGACTCCATGCCCATCTCGGCGGCCACGGCGATCGCCCGGTCGGTCCACTGCCCGCCCGGGTGCCGGAAGTACGCGATCTCGGCGCCCGGCGCGGCCTTGAGGATCGCGTCGTTCGTGCGCTGCAGGTTCGCGCGGATCTCCGCCTCGCTCCACTTGCCGAGGTCGAACTCGTGGAACCACGAGTGGTTGCACAGCGTGTGGCCCTCGCGGACGATGTCCGCCACCAGCTCCGGGTACGCCTCCGCGTACGCGCCGATCAGGCAGAACGTGGCCTTGACGCCCTGGTCGCGCAGCATGTCGAGGACCTTCGGCGTCCACTCGGGGGACGGCCCGTCGTCGAAGGTCAGCGCCACCGTGGTGTCCCCGGTGTGGTTGCGCGTCCCCAGCGGCCCGTCGTACGTGTTCGCGGCCTGCTCGGCCGGCGGCGGGGCCGGCGACGCGGGCGCGGGCGGCGAGGCCGGCGTGGGTTCCGGACTCGGATCCGGCTGCTCGGGAGTGGACGGTTCGGGCGACGCCGCGGGCGTGCTCGGGGCCTCGGGCGAACCCGTGTCCCCGGCCTCGTCCTCGCCCTCGCTCGGGGGCGCGGACGTCCCCGAGGCGTTAGGCTCGGTCGCGGCCGTCGTCGCGCTCGCAGGAGGCTCCGCGCCCTCGGGCCAGAGCCAGGCGAGTACGAGAAGCGCGGCGGCGGCAGCCGCGATGCCCAGATTGTGGCGGACCATGCCGTGATTGTAAGTGCGCTGGGCCACAATTCGAGGAAACCTGGAGGGTACATGCGACTCGTCGTCGGCATCACCGGAGCGACAGGCGCGATCTTCGGCGTCCGGATCCTCGAAGCCCTCCGCGAACTCGACGGCGTCGAGACCCACCTCGTCATGAGCCGCTGGGCCCGCACCACCCTCCGCCTCGAGACGCCGTACACGCCCGCCGACGTCACCGCGCTCGCCGACCACGCGTGGGGGCCGGGGGAGCAGGCCGCGCCGATCTCCTCCGGGTCGTTCCGCACGGACGGGATGATCATCGCGCCGTGCTCGATGAAGACCGTCGCGGCGGTGCGCACCGGTTACACGGAGGGCCTGATCGGACGGGCCGCGGACGTGACGCTCAAGGAGCGGCGCCGGCTCGTGCTGCTCGCCCGCGAGAGCCCGCTCTCGGAGATCCACCTGGAGAACCTGCTGGCGCTCTCGCGCATGGGCGCGGTCGTGCTTCCTCCGGTGCCCGCCTTCTACAACAAGCCTGAGACGATCGACGACATCGTCGACCACGTGGTCGCGCGGACGCTCGACCAGTTCGGGCTCGAGTACTCGCGCGCGCGCCGCTGGGACGGCCTGCAAGGCTTGGACGCGGAAAGCACCGGCGCGGAGGAGGAGTAGCGGTGGACACGCTGATGTGGGAGGCCAAGGCCGCCGAGGGGCGCGGGGCCGAACTGCTCCGCTGGGTGCTCGACGAAGGCGTGCGCGCCTTCGCCGACCCCGGGGTGCGCATTGAGGTGTTCATCGCCGGCGAGCGCGTCGTCGTGATCGCCGTGGGCGACCACCCGCCCCGCCGCCTCCCCGACCCGCCTGAGGAACTCATCGACCGCCCCCCGCACGCCTGGCCCTTCACGAGAGTCAACCTCGCGCCGTGAACGACGAACCGCCCGGCGCGTCGTGCGCGCCGGGCGGTTCGGGGAATTCGCGTCTCAGAGTTTAACAGCGGAGCCTGGCAGCAGAGCCTAACGGCGGAGCCTGGCCGCAGTGCGGCGTCTAGCGGCCGATGCCCTGGTACGACCAGCCGTGCTTGCGCCACTGCTCCGGGTCGAAGGCGTTCATGCCGTCGAGGATGCGCCGCTCGGCGACCTGCCGGCCCAGGGCCTCGGGGTCGAGCGTGCGGAACTCCTCCCACGGCACCATCGCGCACACGACGTCGGCGTCCGCGACCGCCTCGGCGAGGGTCTTCACGAAGCTCAGCTCGGGCGCGTACGCCTTCGCGTTCTCCAGGCCCTCGGGGTCGTACACGACGACGTCGGCGCGCGCCGAGCGCAGCCGCCGCGCGATGTCGAGTGCGGGCGAGTCGCGGATGTCGTCGGTGTCGGGCTTGAACGTCGCGCCCAGGTAGGCGATGCGCACGCCCGAGAGGTCCGGGCCGTTCGGGCCCGAGGTGCGCCCGGCCAGGTCGGCCACGGCCCGCACGGTGTGCGTGCGGCGGCGCGTGTTCACGGAGTCGACCTCGTCGAGGAACCGGAACGACTCGCCCACGCCGAGTTCGCCGGCGCGCGCGGAGAGCGCCCGGATGTCCTTGGGCAGGCAGCCGCCGCCGAAGCCGATGCCGGCGCGCAGGAACCTGTTGCCGATGCGCTGGTCGTAGCCGATCGCGCGGGCCAGGTCGACGACGTCGGCGCCGGCGGCCTCGCTCAGGTCGGCCATGGCGTTGATGAAGGAGATCTTGGTGGCCAGGAACGCGTTCGCGGCGACTTTCACGAGCTCGGCGGTCGCCAGGTCGGTCTCGACGACGGGGACCTCGCGGTCCTCGACGGCGGCGAGCTCGAGGATGCCGCGGTGGACGTCCTTGAGGAGCTGGGAGGCCCACTCGGACTGGGAGGCGTAGACGATCCGGTTGGGGCGCAGGACGTCGTGCATCGCATTCGACTCCTGCAGGAACTCCGGGCTCCAGCCGACCTCGACCCCGAGTCCTTCGGGGGCGTGGCGGTCGACGAGCTCCTGGACCCACTGCGCGGTGCCGACGGGCACGGTGGACTTGCCGACGATGAGGACCTTGCGGCTCAGGTGCTTCGAGAGGTTGACGACGGCCGTCTCGATGTAGGAGAGGTCCGCGCCGTGCTCGCCCTTGCGCTGGGGGGTGCCGACGCAGATGAAGTGGACGTCGGCGAAGTCGGCGACGGCCTGGACGTCGGTGGTGAACCGCAGGCGCCCGGATTCGAGGTTCTTCTTCAGCAGCTCGGGCAGGCCCGGCTCATGCATCGGGAGGACCCCGGTGTTGAAGGACTCGATCTTGGCGGCGTCGACGTCGAATCCGACCACCTCGTAGCCCAGCTCCGCGAAGCAGATCGCGTAAGTCGCCCCGAGGTACCCGCACCCCAGGAAGGAGATGCGGGGCCGGGTGGTGGTGTTCTGCGAGGGAGGCTGGATCGCGTTGACCATCTGGTGCCTTGTCTGTTCGTTCGGCAGGCGTGCCCGGTGGGGGCGGCGCCCGTGCGTGGGATCCGTGCGCGGCGACCTCGAATTGTACGTGAATGCGACTTTGGCCTGCGCAGTCGTATATTCAGCTTCACGCATGAACTTCGTCCTAAGTTGCGGCGAAGCCGTGAGAAATTCGCGGTGGCGGGCGTCACCGGTCGCGTCCACCGTGGGTTACACTCGGCCTGTCTTACTGACGAGTAACAACCGCGGGAGCCACTGATGTCCACCGGGTTCAGCCCCTACCAGTTGCCAGAAGAGTACGCCGACATCCGCTCGGCCACCCGGGAAGTCTGCGACACGGGTGTCGCCCCGCACGCCGCCGAGGCCGACGCGGCCGCGACCTTCCCGAAGCGCTCGTACGAGGCGCTCAAGTCCGCTGACCTGCACGCCCCGCACATCCCGGCGGAGTACGGCGGGGCGGGCGTCGACGCGCTCGGCACCGCGATCGTCATCGAAGAGGTCGCGCGCGCGTGCGCCTCGTCCTCGCTCATCCCCGCGGTCAACAAGCTCGGCTCGCTCCCGCTGCTCCTCGACGCCTCGGAGGAGCTCAAGCGCCGCTACCTGCCGCCCGTGGCGGCCGGGGACGCGATGTTCTCGTACTGCCTCTCCGAGCCCGAGGCCGGCTCGGACGCCGCCTCGATGACCACCCGCGCCGTCAAGGACGGCGACGGATGGGTGCTCGACGGCGTCAAGCGCTGGATCACCAACGCGGGCGTGAGCGAGTTCTACACGGTCTTCGCCGTCACCGAGCCCGGCGCGGGCGCCAAGGGCATCTCCGCGTTCGTGGTCGAGAAGGGCGACGCCGGCGTCTCCTTCGGCAAGCCCGAGAAGAAGCTCGGCATCAAGGGCTCCCCGACCGCCGAGGTCTACCTCGACTCGGTGCGCTTGCCCGCCGACCGCCTCATCGGCAGAGCGGGCCAAGGGTTCTCGCTCGCCATGCGCACCCTCGACCACACCCGCGTCACCATCGCCGCGCAGGCCCTCGGCATCGCCCAGGGCGCGCTCGACGCCGCGACCGCGTACGCCGCCGAGCGCGAGCAGTTCGGCAAGCCGATCGCCGCGTTCCAGGGCGTCCAGTTCATCCTCGCGGACGCGGCCATGAAGATCAGCGCCGCAAGGGAACTCACCTACGCGGCCGCCGCCCGCTCCGAACGCGGCGACGCCGACCTCACCTACTTCGGCGCCGCCGCCAAGTGCTTCGCCTCCGACGCGGCCATGCAGATCACCACGGACATGGTCCAAGTCCTCGGCGGCTACGGCTACACCCAGGACTTCCCTCTCGAACGCATGATGCGCGACGCCAAGATCACCCAGATCTACGAAGGCACCAACCAGGTGCAGCGCATCGTCATCGCCCGGGAGCTCCAGCGCGGCAAGGCGTTCTAGGCGGCGAGCACCGAGCGGCCCGAACCGTTCACCGGTTCGGGCCTTTTCTGTCATGTTGCGGGGCTTCCGAATAGGACGTCCCTTCGCTTATGATTTCGGGCATGAGTGAACCTCTGCACCATGCCCCCCGCCGTCGCAAGATCGCCGCGGTGGCGCTCGCCCTGCTCACCGCTGCAGGGCTCCTGGCGTCCGCGCCGGGCGCCGCCCAGGCCCGGGACGCTGCCGACCACTGCGTCGTCAACCTCAGCACCGGCGAGACCACTTGCGCCGCAACCCAGTCCCTGGCGCTCGCCGCGGACGCGGCCGCCGCCGAGGACGTCGGCATCATGTCCGTCACCCTCATCACCCTGTACGACCGCACCAACTACGACCCGGCCGGAGGCACCCGGTCCTTCGTCGCCGACGGCAGCTACACCTGCTCCGCCGCGTACTCGCCCGTCGAGTTCAGCGTCGACCACCTCGACGCGGCCAACTGGAACAACCGCGCGAGCTCCGTGCACACCTACCGCTCGTGCGACATCAAGCTGTGGGACACCGTGACCCTCTCGGGCGCGTCCTCCACCTGGATCGACAACCTCGCCAACCTCGACACGATCGGCTGGAACAACCGCGCCGGCTCGTACCAGATCAGCTGACCTGGGAATGAGAACGCCCGGACCGCGACGGTCCGGGCGTCTTTCGTTGCGCGGCTACGCTTCGGCCTCCACCGGGGCGGGAGCGGTGGCCGCTTCCCGTTGGGCCGCTGTGCGTTTCGGAGCGATCAGGACGAGGGCCCAGACGGCCGCGAGCGCCAGGTAGAGGCCCGTGACCACCGGCCACGGCACATCGAAGTTCCCCAGCAGGGTGCGCAGGTTCAGCGCCACGACGAGCATGCCGATCGTCGAACCGAGCTTCGCCGTGGGGATCTTGCGGGTCAGCCACGCCGCGAGCGGGGCGGCGGCCATGCCGCCGACCGCCATGCCGACCACGACCGGCCACAGCACCGTCAGCGTGTCCGGCACCGCCATCCAGAAGCCGAGCACGGCCGCCGTCGACGCGAACACCTGCGCGGTCGAGACCGAGCCGACCACGCGGTGGGGCTCCAGCCGCGACGTCGTCAACGTGATCGGCATCGTCACCGGACCCCAGCCGCCGCCGCCCACGGCCGCGAGGAAACCGCCGACCAGGCCCGTCGGGATCGCGAACCCGCCGCGGATCGGGCCGTGGCCCGCGCCGGCGCCTTTCACGAAGCGCCACACGATGACCGCGCCGAGCGCGATGAGGATCGCGCTCGTCACCGGCGTCGCCGCGTCCAGGCGCGTCAGGGACGCCAGCGCCCAGGCGCCGGCGAAGCCGCCGACCGCGCCGGGTATGCCGAGTTTCAGGGTGGTCGGCCAGTGGACGTTCTGCAGCCTGTGGTGCGAGGCGGCGCTCACCGCGCCGGTCGCGATCGTCGCCACGTTCACCGAGGCGGAGGCGACGGCCGGGGCGATGCCCAGGCCCAGCAGGAAGGTCATGGTGATGGTGCCGAAGCCCATGCCGAGGCTGCCGTCGACGAGCTGGGCGACGAAGCCCGCGGCGACGGAGGAGAGGATGGTGGTCGCGAACAGCACGCGCGGCTCCCTCGGGTACGGATGGCCTCTGAATAGTCCACTACATCAATCGGACAAGTCAACGAGTGCCCACGCTTCGGGACCGCGAAGCGGGACGGATATGCGACACCACGCGGGTTCCCGTCCGTCCCGCCATCATCCCCCGGCGCGGCCACCCCGGGCGCCGCACAGCCCGGCCGATCGCATTTGGAGGCCTCCGCCACCCGGTCAGGGGCCGGTCGCACCCTCCGAGACGAGGGTCATAGCGTGGACGAACAGACCTGGTTACTCTCGTGTAGCCCAACATTCACCTGGTACGCCACGGCGACGCACGCGCCGCCGCAACAACCCGAGGGCCTGCGAACCGCACAGGCAGCCTTAATGCAGAGGAGCATTCGATGGGTAAGAAAGTCACGGTCGTCGGCGCCGGATTCTACGGCTCCACCACCGCCCAGCGCCTGGCCGAGTACGACGTCTTCGACGAGGTCGTCCTCACCGACATCGTCGACGGCAAGCCCGAGGGCATCGCCCTCGACATGAACCAGTCCCGCACCATCGAGGGCTTCGAGACCAAGGTCGTCGGCGCGACCACCGACAACGACGGCAACGGGTACGAGAAGACCGCCGGCTCCGACGTCATCGTCATCACCGCGGGCCTGCCGCGCAAGCCCGGCATGAGCCGCATGGACCTCCTCGAGGTCAACGCCAAGATCGTCCGCGGCGTCACCGAGAACCTGGTCAAGCACTCCCCGAACGCCGTCATCATCGTCGTCTCGAACCCGCTCGACGAGATGACCGCGCTCGCGCAGCTCGCCTCCGGGTTCCCCAAGAACCGCGTTCTCGGCCAGGCCGGCATGCTCGACACCGCCCGGTTCACGAACTTCGTGGCCGAGGAGCTGCAGGTCCCCGTCAAGTCCGTCACGACCCTGACGCTCGGCTCGCACGGCGACACCATGGTCCCCGTCCCCAGCCAGTCCTCTGTGGACGGCAAGCCGCTCGCGGACCTCCTCCCCGCCGACAAGGTCGAAGAACTCGTCACCAAGACCCGCAACGGCGGCGCCGAGATCGTGGCCCTCCTCAAGACCGGCTCCGCGTACTACGCGCCGTCCGCCGCCGCCGCCCGCATGGCCAAGGCCGTCGCCGAGGACTCCGGCGCCGTCATGCCCGTCTGCGCCTGGGTCGACGGCGAATACGGCATCTCCGGCGTCTACCTCGGCGTCAACGCCAAGATCGGCGCCGAAGGCGTCAAGGAGGTCGTCGAGACCCCCCTGACCGACGACGAGCTCGCCAACCTCAAGGAAGCCGCCGAAGCCGTGCGCACCAAGCAGGCCGACGTCGCCGGACTGTAACCCGCGCTTCCCGAAAGATTCAGGCACCGTTCAGGGGCGCCCGCCCGGGCGCCCCTGCGGCGTATCCGGCCGCACCCCCATATCCGATTCGCCGGGCCCGTGCCGGTCGCTAGGCTTACGCCCGTGATCGCCGCAGACCAGCGCCGCACCGACGCCTGGCGGCCCTTCGTGCTGAAGCGGCCGCGCTCATGGGTACCCGAGATCGTCCTCGCCGTCGCGTTCGCGGCCCTCACCATCCCGCTCGCCTGGCCGAGCCCGCTGGTCGACCTCGACATCTGGATCCGCGACTTCTCCGACGCCCACCGCCCCGAATGGGCGTACCTCCTCGCCGTGCAGACCAACCGCCTCGGGCAGGGCGGCCTCCTCGGCGGCATCGCCCTCGGCATCGCGGCCATCATCGCCTGGCGCGGCCGCAACGTGCGACCCCTCATCGCGTTCCTCGTCGCCTACGGCATGGCCGGGGCCGTACTCGTCCTCAAGTACACGCTGCCGCGCGTCTACCCCCACTGGCCGCGCCCCGAACCGGGCCCGTACGCCGAAGCCGCGCAGGCCGTGCTGTTCACCTCGCTCGACCCGTCCGGCGCGTACCCCTCGGGGCACGTGCTCAACACGATCATCTGGTACGGGTTCATCGTCCTCCTCATCGGCGCGCACATGCGGCGCTGGCAGCGCGGGCTGGTCCGGCTGGCGCCGCCGGTGATCGTCATGTTCTCGACGACGTACGTGAGCTTCCACTGGTTCTCGGATACCCCGGGCGGGCTCGTGCTCGGGCTCCTCATCCTCCGCACGGTCCAACGCATCCCATGGGACACAGTGGTACTGCCGATCTGGCTCGAGCCTGACCGGCGCTATCGCTAGCCGGTTCGCGTAATACGGGCACGGTATCTTCGACCCATGCCCACACCGCCGCGCGAGCGGCCGACACTGCAGCGCCGCCTCGGACTCCCCTCAGCCATCACGATCGGTCTCGCGTCGATGCTCGGCGCGGGCGTCTTCGCGGTCTGGGCCCCCGCCGCGCGCGCCGCCGGGTCCGGGCCGGGCCTGCTCGCCGCCCTTGCGGTCGCGGGCGTGGTCGCCTACTGCAACGCGAACTCCTCGGCGCGGCTCGCGGCGCTCTATCCGCAGGCGGGCGGGGCGTACGTGTACGGGACGCGGCGGCTGCACCCGGCGGCCGGGTTCGCGGCCGGGTGGGCGTTCGTGGTCGGCAAGACCGCTTCGGCCGCGGCGATGGCGCTGACGCTCGGCGCGTACCTGCTGCCGGACCATCCGCGGGCGCTCGCGGCGGCGGCCGTGACCGCGTTCTGCGCCATCAACCTCTTGGGCGTCAAGAAGACCGCCGCGGCTTCGGCCGTGTTCGCCGCGACGACGCTCGCGGTGCTCGCCGCCGTCGTCGTCGCCGGGTTCACGGGGCCCGTGGCCGCGCAGCCGCTCGGCGGCACGCACCCGTGGGGCGTGCTCACCGCCGCCGGGTTCCTGTTCTTCGCGTTCGCCGGGTACGCCCGGATCGCGACCCTCGGCGAAGAGGTCAAGGACCCTGAGCGGACGATTCCCCGCGCGATCCCGATCGCCCTGGGGATCGCCTTCGCCGTGTACCTGCTCGTCGCCGTCACCGTCTTGAGCGTCCTCGGCGCGGGCACGCTCGCCACGTCGACCGCGCCGCTCGCGGACCTCGCCGGGGCCAGCGCGCCGGCACTCAAGCCGGTGGTCGCGATCGGCGCGGGCGTCGCCGTCGCGGGCGTGCTGCTGAGCCTGCTCGCCGGGATCGGCCGCACCACGCTGGCGATGGCCCGGGACCGGCGGCTCCCGGGCGGACTCGCGGCGGTGTCGGAGCGGTTCGGGGTGCCGTGGGCGGCCGAGGTCGCGGCGAGCGTCCTCGTCCTGATTCTGGTGTCCACACTGGACTTGTCGGGGGCGATCGGCTTCTCGAGCTTCTGCGTGCTCGTCTACTACGGGGTCGCGAACGCCTCGGCCGTGACCCTCGAGCGGCGCGCCGTGATCCCGTGGCTCGGGCTCGTCGGCTGCCTCCTCGTCGCCGCGAGCCTGCCGCTGCACTCCGTCCTCGGCGGCTTGGCCGTCTTCGCCGTCGGCGCGGGCTGGTACGCCCTCACCGAACGCCGCGCCCGCCGAGCCTGAGCCCGGTCAGCGCTCGGCGCGCCGCTGATCCCGGGCGGCCCTGAGCCGCCGCACCACCGCCGGCTGCTCCGCGGCCGCCTCCGGGTGGTCGATGAGCCGCGCCAGATGCTGGTAGTACCGCTCGGGGGTGAGCTCGAGCTCGTCGCTGATCGCCTGCGTCTTCGCGCCCGACGCCCGCCACCAGCGGGCCTCGAACGCGAGCAGCCGCGACTCCAGCGCGCTCAGCTTCGACTCGGGACCGCGCGGTTCCCGTTGCGGGGCAGGCTGCTTCGGGGGCGCCTCCCGTGCCGGACGGGAGGTCTCCTCCCCGCGCGCCGGCCGCGGCGCGGGCAGCAGTTCCTCACCGCCCTGGCGTGCACGGGATGCGGACTGGGCGGGGCGTTGGCCGGGAGGCATGGGGCGGCTCCTCGTGAACGTGCGGCGCCGCGAGCGGTGCCGTGACTACTCGATCCAGTCGATCAGGTCCGCCACCGAATCCTTGACGTGGTTCGGTCGGAAGGGGTAGCGCTCGACTTCTTCCATAGTGTCAGTGACCCCCGACAAAACGAGGACCGTCTCGAGCCCGGCCTCGAGGCCCGACAGCACGTCGGTGTCCATGCGGTCGCCGATCATCACCGTCGTCTCCGAGTGGGCCCCGATGCGGCGCAACGCGTTCCGCATCATCAGAGGGTTGGGCTTCCCCGGGAAGTACGCCTCGGAACCCGTCGCGGCAGTGATCATCGCCGCAACCGCGCCCACACCGAGCATCAGGCCCTCCGGGCTCGGCCCGGTCGTGTCCGGGTTGGTGCAGATCAACCGCGACCCCGACTTGACCAGCCGCACCGCCGTCGTGAGCGCCCCGAAGTCGTACCGCCGGGTCTCACCGAGCACCACGTAGTCCGGCCGGTAGTCGGTGAGCACGTACCCGATCTCGTGCAGCGCCGTCGTCAGGCCCGCCTCGCCGATCACGTACGCCGAGCCCTTGGGCCGCTGCGACTGCAGGAAGTCCGCCGTCGCCATCGCCGAGGTGTAGATCGACTCGACCGGCACCTGCAGCCCGGAGTTCTTCAGCCGCACATGCAGGTCGCGCGGGGTGTAGATCGAGTTGTTGGTCAGGACGAGGAACCGCTTCCCCGCCGTCTGCAACTTCTCGATGAGCTTGTTGGCGCCGGGAACCGGCACGCCCTCGTGGACGAGCACGCCGTCCATGTCCGAGAGCCAGCTGTCGAAGGGTCCAGGTGTAGTCATGCTCAACATCTTGCCATCGCTCGGAGAAAACGACGAGGACCGGACGTAAAGTGGTGCCCGTGGAGACGGCATTGACGGCCGTGCTCGTCATCGCCGCAGGCGCCATGGCGGGCGCACTCGGCTACTGGACCATTCGAACCGCGAGGAACAAATGAGCGAGCGCGAAGTACCCGAAGAGTTCGCCTCGACCTTTCAGAAGGTCGAGCCCTACCCGTTCGAGGAGACCGACGACCTGCGCCGCGGGCCCAACCTGCACGACGACCTGCTGCCGCTGCTGCCCCTCGTCGGCCGCTGGCGCGGGCGCGGCCAGGGCGGCTACCCCGGCACCGAGGACTTCCTGTACGCCCAGGAGATCGCCTTCCTCCACGACGGGCGCCCGTTCCTGCGCTACCACGCCAGGTCCTGGATCATCGACCCCGACGGGAAGCCCATCCGCCCCGCGGCCCAGGAGACCGGCTGGTGGCGAGTCGTGAAGGGCGAGGACCCCAAGCGCCCCGAGATCGAAGTGCTGCTTTCCCACCCCACGGGCATCCTCGACCTGTACTACGGGCACGTGGACGGCCTTCAGATCGAGATCGCCACCGACGCGGTCGTGCGCAGCCCGCAGGCGAAGGAAGTCACCGCCGGCAAACGGCTGTACGGCATCGTGGAAGGCGCCCTCATGTACGCCCAGGAGCTGGCCGCCGAAGGCAAGCCCCTCAGCCCCCACCTGAGCGCCAGCCTGAGCCGGGTGGCCGGATAGTCGTCCAGACACGCGATTGAGGGCGGCCGGGCTGGTGTGTCCGGCCGCCCTCTGGTGTTCCTCCATGGAGGAGGTGTGGCCTGTGCGGGGACCGCGCGCGGGTGGCTTCCCGCGCGCGGTCTCGGTATGGTGGCGTTCGCGAAATCCCTCTTGTCGCCGCCATCCCGCAAGGCCAGATGGCTTTTTTGATCCAAGGCTGACACATGCTGTAGTTGCTCTGCAACAGAAAGTTGCTGCCTGTGGATAACTTTCCGCAGAAGCGAGTTCGCGCTGGACACGGCTTTGTGGAGGGTGTCGGTGAGGCTGCGGGTGGGTCGGTTCGTCTGGCGCATGCGTCAACCCTGTCACGGGTTGTCGTTGATCGGCAACAGTGAGTTTCCGGCCTGTGGATAACTCTGTGGGCGGTTAGAAATCGCCTGGCCAGAGGTCGTCTTCCTGCTTCGCCTGCGGCGGCTCGGCGGCGTGGACCGTCGACTTGACCGGGCCTTCACCGGCCTTCAGCAGCAGGTCGAGGACCGCGACCGCTCCCTGCTTGTGCAGCGGCTCGTTGCCGTTGCCGCACTTGGGACTCTGGATGCAGCTCGGGCAGCCGAACTTGCAGCCGCAGCTCGCGATCGCGTCCTTCGTCGCGCCCAGCCAGTCCTTCCACTTGCGGAAGGCCTGCTCGGCGAAGCCGGCGCCCCCAGGATGACCGTCGTAGACGAACACCGTCGGCAGCTCCGTGTCCATGTGCGCCGGAGTCGACAGACCCCCGATGTCCCACCGGTCGCAGGTGGCGACCAGCGGCAGCAGGCCGATCGAGGCGTGCTCGGCCGCGTGCAGCGAACCGGCGAGGTCCTTGACGCCTTCCAGCGCTTCGAGTTCCACCGTCCACCACACCGCGACAGTGCGCAACGTCTGCGGCGGCAGGTCCAGGGCCTGGGTGTCGATGATCTCTCCCGACGGCAGCCGCCGCTTCTGATACGAGATCACGCACGACGTGACCTCGACATCGCCCAGGCACAGCGAGACGTCGCCCATCTCCAGCCGCTCGCGCTCTCCCAGGATCTCGAGATGCGTGATCTCCTGCGCGCTGGTCGTCCACGGCGGCTTCGCCGCGTGCACCATCGCGATGCCCTCTTCAAGGTCCAACTCGTCCACCAGGAACGACTCGCCCTGATGCAGATAGACCGCACCCTTGTGGACGATGCGGTGCGAGGCCGCCGCGTCGATCGTGCCGATCAGCCGGCCCGTCTTCGTCTCCGCGATGTCCACGCCCATCGGCCCCGAACCGCGCAGCGTCACCTCCGGCCGCTCCGAGCCGATCCAGTAGTAGCGGCCCCCCGGGCGCTTCCGCAGCAGCTTCTGCTCGCAGAGCTGGTCCGCCACTTCACGGCTGCCCGGAATCGCGTCGAGGTCCTCGTTCTTGAGCGGCAGCTCCTCAGCCGCCAGGCACAGATGCCCCGCCAGGACGTACGGGTTCGACGGGTCGCACACGCTCGCCTCCACCGGCCGGTCGAAGATCGCCTCCGGATGATGCACCAGGTACGTATCGAGGGGATCGTCCTTCGCGAGCATCACCGCCAGCGCCTCCGTGTCCCCGCGGCCCGCGCGCCCGATCTGCTGCCAGAACGACGCCAGCCGTCCCGGATACCCGCAGAGCAGCACCGCGTCGAGACCCGTCACGTCGATGCCGAGTTCCAGGGCGTTCGTCGTCGCGACACCGAGGAGTCTGCCCTCGCGCAGGTCCGACTCGAGGTCCCTGCGGTGCTCGCGCAGGTAGCCCGCGCGGTACGCGGCGATCCTGTTCGCCGCAGGGTCGGCCCCCAAGCGTGATTTCGCCTCCGCCGCAACGATCTCCGCGCCTCGTCGCGACGGCACGAACGCCAGGGTCCGCACGCCCCGGCGCGTCAGCTGGGCCAGCATCCGCGCGGTCTCCGAGAGCGTGCTCGCCTGCTGCGGCTCGCCCTCGATCTCGTAGGTGACCGGCTCCCAGAGCGCCACCGTGGCCCCCGGATGCGGCGAGAAGTCCTCCGTCACCGCCACCGCGGGACGTCCGGTCAGTACCGACAGGGACGCCGCCGGGTCTGCGGCGGTCGCGCTGGCGGCGATCACGGTGGGGCTCGCGCCGTAGTGCGCGGCGAGGCGCAGGAGCCGGCGCAGGGTGAGTGCGACGTGTGCGCCGAAGACGCCCCGGTAGACGTGGCATTCGTCGACCACGACGTATTTGAGGTTCTTGAGCAGTGAGCGCCACATGCGGTGGCGGGGGAGCAGCGAGTGGTGGAGGAGGTCGGGGTTGGAGAGGACGAGGTTGGCGAACCGCTGGGCCCACTGGCGGTGCTCGAAGGGGGTGTCGCCGTCGACGATCGCCGGGATGAGCCCGGGGACCTCGAATTCGGCCACTGCGCGGGCCTGGTCGGCTGCGAGGGCCTTCGTGGGGGCCAGGTAGAGGGTGCGGCCTTCGCCGGGTCTCGGGGACGCTTGCGGGCCGTCGATCGGTGCGGCTGCGGCTTCGGTGAGGAGTGGGAGGAGGTAGGCGAGGCTCTTGCCGGAGGCCGTGCCGGTGGCGACGACGACGTCGCGGCCTTCGAAGGCGTGTGTGGCGGCCTCGACCTGGTGGGGCCAGGGGCGGGTGATCCCTATGCCGCCCAAGGCGTCTCGCACGTCGCCGGGCACCCACTCGGGCCATTCGGTGCGCACGGAGGCGCGCGGCGGGAGGCGGCGCAGGTGGCGGAGGCCCGCTCTTGGCGAAGCTTGCGAGCCATAAATCTGCACTGCCTCCGATTCGAGGGCGGCGATGAGCTGGTCGACGGACACCGTCCAATGATGCCGCAGCCCACCGACAGGGTCGCCGCCAGCGAAGCCGCGCGCCCGCAATTCGGTCATACGCTCCCGGCTCCCCTTCACTGGGAACGCAGTACGCTTATGGGCCAAGACACAGTGCTCATATGCCGCGGCTGCGTCGGGACCGGGCCCGCCCAGGCCCGCCCGCACCACCGCGGGATCCGCCGAGAGAGGGGAGCGACGGCGTGAGGGGAACATCAGGCGATGGCGCGGCCGAGCCCGAGCTGGGGCTCAGCCTCTCCGAGGTCGGCGAGTACGCGGTCATCAGCGTGACCGGCGAGATCGACATGTACACCGCGCCGCAGTTGCGCGAGGCCGTCCGCCAACTCTCCTCCGAGGGCCGCATGCGGGTCGCGATCGATCTCACGCCTACCGAGTTCTGCGATTCGACCGGTCTCGGCGTGCTCATCGGCGCTCGTCGGCGCCTCTCCGACGCGGGCGGGAGCCTGGTCGTCGTCTGCGCGAACCCGCGCATCCGGAAGCTCCTGGACCTCACCGGCCTCGACAAGGTGCTCGATGTCCGGGAAGCGGTGCCCGGCGAGTGAACGGCTCCAAGCACGACCGCACTGGGGGACGGGCCGAGGCGGTGACCGTCCGGTTCGCGTTCACCCCGGCCGCCGCGTACGTCCGCGCCGCGCGCCTCGTGGCCGCGGACGTGGCCGCGCACGCGGGCGTCGCGACGGGTCTGCTGGACGAGGTGCGGCAGGCGGTCGGCGAGGCGTGCACGCGCGCGGTGCTGCGGCACCGTGACCGGGGCATGGACGATCTGGTGCGCGTGGAATTTTCGATCGGTGATCGTTTTGTTGCGAAAATCACGGATAACGCGCAGGATCTGCGCGCGCGCTCGAGCGGCCGGATCGGGGCGGGCGTCGGCGGCGGCGATGCGCGAGCGGGCGATCACGACGCGATGGAAGAGGACACCCTCTCCGAGGAGATCACCCTCATCGTCCTGGGGGGACTGGTCGAAGACCTGGTCGTGACCGGTCCCGACGCGAACGGCGGGACGACCGTCAGCATGTCCTGGCCCCTCCCCGGATCGGGCTCCGCCGCCGATCACTGAGGCGTTGCACACCCGGTCGGGAGAGCGTGACCATCCCCACTCGCAAAGCCCTCACATCGTTACACTCCGCACGTTACTTCTGCCGGGCCGTTGGCCCGGCCCCCTGGCCGCGCCGTCCTACCCGTCCCGCGGCCTTTACGTGTTCGCGATACCTGTCCCGCGGTGCCCCGCCGGACACATGGCGAAGCTTGCGAGCCATGAAATGTGTACAGCTTGGAGGAACTACATGCATACGTTGCTCGCCAATGGCGACGAGGGCGTAGGTGAGCTCGCGGGCTCGAACCTGAGCCTCGTCGTGGTCGCGGCCGCGCTCGCGCTGGTCGCCCTCGGCGGCGCCGCCGCACTCGTCAAGAGCATCCTCGCGGCCGGCACCGGCACCGACAAGATGCGGGAGATCTCCGGGGCCGTCCAAGAAGGCGCCTCGGCCTACCTGCGCCGCCAGTTCCGCGCGCTCAGCGTGTTCGTCGTCATCGCCGTGGTCCTGCTGTTCCTGCTGCCCGCCGAAGGGGGCATGGACGTCCGCATCGGACGCAGCGTGTTCTTCATCGTGGGCGCGCTGTTCAGCTCGTTCATCGGCTGGGCCGGCATGAACATGGCCACCCGCGCGAACGTGCGCGTGGCCGCCGCGGCCCGCGACGGCCAGCCCACCACCGCGATGCACCTGGCCTTCCGCACCGGCGGCGTGGTCGGGTTCCTCACCGTCGGCCTCGGCCTCCTGGGCGCCTCGATCGTGGTGTTCGTCTACAACGGCGACGCGCCGGTGGTCCTGGAGGGCTTCGGCTTCGGCGCCGCGCTCCTCGCCATGTTCATGCGCGTCGGCGGCGGCATCTTCACCAAGGCCGCCGACGTCGGCGCCGACCTCGTCGGCAAGGTCGAGCAGGGCATCCCCGAGGACGACCCGCGCAACCCGGCGACCATCGCCGACAACGTGGGCGACAACGTCGGCGACTGCGCCGGCATGGCCGCCGACCTCTTCGAGTCCTACGCGGTCGTGCTCGTCGCGAGCCTCATCCTCGGCCGCGCCGCGTTCGGCGAGACCGGCCTGGTCCTGCCGCTGCTCGTCGCCTCCGTCGGCATCGTCTGCGCCGTCCTCGGCGTGATCATCACCCGCATGCGCGCCTCCGACGCCTCCGGGCTCACCGCGATCAACCGGGCGTTCTACCTGTCCGCGGTCATCTCCGCGCTGCTCACCGTGGCCGCGGTCCTGTGGTACGTCCCGTCCGACTGGGCCTCGCTCGGCACCGGCATCGACGCCGCCGGCATCCCGGTCAACCCGCAGGTCTACGCCATCGTCGCGGTCGTCATCGGCATCGCCCTGGCCGCCGTCATCATGGCGCTCACCGGCTACTACACCGACACCCGCTACAAGCCCACCCGGGCCGTCTCGGCCTCGACGCGCACCGGCGCGGCCACCAACATCCTGTCGGGCTTCTCGCTCGGCCTGGAGTCGGCCGTCTACACCGCGCTGTGCATCGCGGCCGCCGTCCTCGGCGCCTACCTGCTCGGCGGCGGCGAGATCCTCATCAGCCTCTTCGCGGTCGCGCTCGCCGGCTGCGGCCTGCTCACCACCGTCGGCGTCATCGTCGCCATGGACACCTTCGGGCCCATCAGCGACAACGCGCAGGGCATCGCCGAGATGTCCGGCGACGTCGAAGGCGACGCCGCCCGGACCCTCACCGACCTGGACGCCGTCGGCAACACCACCAAGGCCATCACCAAGGGCATCGCGATCGCCACCGCGGTCCTCGCGGCCACGGCCCTGTTCGGCTCCTACACTGACGCCGTCGCCGGCGAGGGCCTCGCCGGAGCGGCCCTGTTCGAGGCCCTCAACATCGCCAACCCGGCGAACATCGTGGGCTTCATCATCGGCGCCTCCGTCGTGTTCCTGTTCTCCGGCCTCGCCATCAACGCCGTCGCCCGCTCCGCCGGCGCCGTCGTCAACGAGGTCCGCGACCAGTTCGCGCGGTTCCCCGGGATCATGGAGGGCACGCAGCGGCCCGAGTACGGCCGCGTCGTCGACATCTGCACCCGCGACGCCCAGCGCGAACTCGCCACGCCCGGCCTCCTCGCCATCACCGCGCCCATCGCGGTCGGCTTCGGCCTCGGCGTCGGCCCGCTCGCCGCGTACCTCGCCGGCGCGATCGCGTGCGGCGTGCTCATGGCCGTCATGCTCGCCAACTCCGGCGGCGCGTGGGACAACGCCAAGAAGGACGTCGAGGACGGCGCGCACGGCGGCAAGGGCTCCGAAGCCCACGCCGCGGCCGTGATCGGCGACACCGTCGGCGACCCGTTCAAGGACACCGCGGGCCCGGCCATCAACCCGCTCCTCAAGGTCATGAACCTGGTGAGCCTCATCATCGCCCCGGCCGTGGTCGTCTACACCGTCGACGGCGTCGGCGCCGAGTCCGGCGGCCCGGTCCGCTGGATCATCGCCGGCCTCGCCGTGGCCGTCCTGGTCGCCGCGATCATCGTCTCCAAGCGCCGTTCCGCGGTGGTGGAGGCGGGGGAAGCACGCACTCCGGAACAGCGTGAGAAGGTCGAAGTCGGCTGACCGCCGACGACACCGGTCAGCTCGCGAGCAGCCACGGCGACGCTTGCGAGCCGTAGATCGGCTCCGCTGATTCTGGAACATTCCCGCGTGTGCCCCGGCCGATCCGGCCGGGGCACACCCATGTCGGTTCCGCGTATTCGTCACGTCCGGCGGCTAATGTGAGTCGGTGCAACTGCGATACCGCTACCGCCTCTACCCCGGCGCCTCCCAGGAGGCGGCGCTGGCGAAGGCGTTCGGCAGTTGCAGGGTCGTGTTCAACGACGTGATCGAGTTGCGCGACAAGGCGTTCGCCGAAGGACGGCCCTGGGTGAACGACGCCGAGGTGTCACGCCGGGTCGTGACCGAGGCCAAACGCCGTCCGGAGCGGGCCTGGCTCGCCGAGACCTCGGCGGTGGCGCTCCAGCAGGCCGTCCGGGACGCCAACAAGGCCTACCGGCACTACTTCGCCGCGAGGACCGGCAAACGGGCGAGGGGCCCCGTCGGCAAGCCGCGCTTCAAATCCCGGCGCGACCGCAGGCAGGCGATCCGGTTCACCCGGAACGCGCGATTCAAGATCACCGCGGCGGGACGACTCAGGCTCCCCGGCATCGGCGAGGTCAGCGTGGTCTGGTCGCGCGACCTGCCGTCGGCGCCTTCGAGCGTCACCGTCGTCCGCGAAGCGTCCGGGCGGTACTTCGCCTCGTTCGTCTGCGAGACCCGCGACGATCCGCTCCCGGACACGGGCCGCGCGATCGGGCTCGACCTCGGACTGGCATCGTTCGTGACCGGGTCCGACGGCTCGAAGACGGCGGCGCCGCAGTACTGCCGCCGGGCCGAACGGAAACTCGCGAAGGCGAACAGGAATCTGGCGCGAAAACGGCCGGGCTCCGCGAATCGCGAAAAAGCGCGTCGCGCCGTCGCGGTCGCGCATTCGAGGGTCGCGGACGCCCGCACGGATTTCCTTCACCGGCTTTCTTCGAAGATCATCGGCGAGAACCAAGTGGTGGTCATCGAAGACCTGTGCGTGAAGGCGCTGGCCAGGACCCGGCTCGCGAAGAGCGTGCACGATGCGGGCTGGGCGAGGTTCACCGCGATGCTCGAATACAAGGCCGCAAGGCGCGGCCGGGAACTCGTGAAGACGGATCGCTTTCTGCCGTCCACGAGGACCTGCGCTTCGTGCCGGGCCGTCGGCGATCGTAAGCCGTTGCACGTCCGATCGTGGACGTGCAACCATTGCGGCGTCCTCCATGACCGGGACGTCAATGCGGCGAAGGTCATTCTCGCGGCGGGGCTCGCCGAGAGGGAAAACGCCTATGGAGCGGAAGAAGACCTGCTAGCGCCCCCGCGCGACCAGGCGTTCGCGCAATCTCAAGCCCGACATCCGGTCGGGGACTGGGCAGAAGTAGGAATCACCACTGCCGCGAGGTAAGCGGCCACAGTATGGTGGAAACCGCTCCGTCACGGAGCGGCGAAGGCCAACGTAACGAACCGAGTGCATATCCGAGTGAATGGTGGGAGCAGTGGCCGATCTGAAACGCCTGGTCATCGTGGAGTCCCCTGCGAAGGCCAAGACGATCGCCTCCTATCTCGGACCCGGCTACATCGTCGACTCCTCGCTCGGGCACATCCGGGACCTTCCGCGCAGTGCGAAGGAGATCCCGGCCAAATACAAGGACAAGGCCTGGTCGCGGCTGGGCGTGGACGTCGAGAACGACTTCGCGCCGCTGTACATCGTCAACCCCGACCGCTCGGCGCACGTCAAGAAGCTCAAGGGCTACCTCGCGGAGGTCGACGAGCTCTTCCTCGCCACCGATGAGGACCGCGAGGGGGAGGCCATCGCCTGGCACCTGCTCGAGACCCTGAAGCCGAAAGTGCCCGTGAAGCGCATGGTCTTCCACGAGATCACGCCGCAGGCCATCGCCGAGGCCGCCGCGAACCCGCGCGAGCTCAACCAGGACCTCGTGGACGCCCAGGAAGGGCGGCGCATCCTCGACCGGCTCTACGGGTACGAGGTCTCCCCGGTCCTGTGGAAGAAGGTGATGCCGCGCCTGTCCGCCGGGCGCGTGCAGTCCGTCGCGACGCGGCTCGTGGTCGAGCGGGAGCGGGCGCGCATGGCGTTCCGCGCCGCCGACTACTGGGACGTCACCGCGAATCTCGCCACGGATGACGACCAGCGGTTCAAGGCCACGCTCATCGCCGTCGACGGCGACCGCGTCGCCACCGGCAAGGACTTCGACGCCGCCACCGGGCACGTCAAGGGGAACGTCGTCCACCTCGACGAGGCCGGCGCGCGCGGCCTCGCGCAGCGCCTCGAAGGCCGCGACTTCACCGTGCTCAAGGTCGAGAAGAAGCCGTACCGGCGCAAGCCGTACGCGCCGTTCATCACCTCGACGCTGCAGCAGGAGGCCGGACGCAAGCTCCGCCTCTCGAGCGCGCAGGTCATGCGGGTCGCCCAGCGGCTCTACGAGAACGGCCACATCACCTATATGCGGACCGACTCGACGAACCTGTCGAACACCGCGATCAACGCCGCGCGCGCCCAGGCCGCCGAGCTCTACGGCGCCCAGTACGTGCCGTCCGAGCCGCGCCGGTACGCCCGGAAGGTGAAGAACGCCCAGGAGGCGCACGAGGCCATCCGGCCCTCCGGCGACCGCTTCAAGACCCCGAACCAGCTCAAAGGCCAGCTCTCGGCCGAGGAGCACCGGCTGTACGACCTCATCTGGCGGCGCACGCTCGCCTCCCAGATGGTCGACGCGACCGGGAACTCCACGTCCGTGCGCACCCGCGCGACCACCCCGGACGGCGAAGAGGCCGACTTCGGCGCCTCCGGCAAGACCATCACCAACCCGGGCTTCCTCCTCGCCTACGTCGAGTCCATCGAGGACGGCGACGCGGACGACGCCGAGAAGCGCCTCCCCGAACTCGCCGAGCGCCAGCACCTCTCCGAGCAGGGCCTCGAGCCGGCCGGGCACACCACGCAGCCGCCGGCGCGCTACACCGAGGCGAGCCTCGTGAAGGCCCTGGAGGAGCGCGGGATCGGCCGGCCCTCGACGTACGCGTCGATCATGCAGACCATCCAGGACCGCGAATACGTGTTCAAGAAGGGCCAGGCCCTCGTCCCGGCCTTCCGCGCGTTCGCCGTCATCGGCCTCATGGAGCGCCACTTCCCGCGCCTGGTCGACTACGACTTCACCGCCGGCATGGAGAACGAGCTCGACGAGGTCGCCGCCGGGCAGGAGTCCCGCGAGGAGTTCCTCCACAAGTTCTACTTCGGCGGCAAGGACAAAGAGGGCACCGTCGCCGCCTCCGGCGGACTGCGGCACATGATCGAGGAGGAGCTCGCGAAGATCGACGCCCGCGAGGTCAACTCCATCCCGCTGTACACCGACGACAAGGGCCGCAAGGTCGTCGCCCGCGTCGGCCGCTACGGGCCCTACCTCGAGCGGACCACGCCCGGGCAGGAGGACGCCGCCGAGCCCGGCAAGCGCCCCTCGATCCCCGAGTCGCTGGCGCCCGACGAGCTCACCCCCGAGAAGGGCCAGGAGCTGTTCGAGCTGGCCGAGAACGAGGGCGAGCTCGGCACCCACCCCGAGACCGGCGAGCCCGTGTTCGCGAAGACCGGCCGCTACGGCCCCTACGTGACCAGCGGCGAGAAGTCCTCCTCGCTGCTCACCGGGCAGAAGCTCTCCGAGATCACCCTCGCCGACGCCGTGAAGCTCCTGACGCTCCCGCGCCTGGTCGGCAAGGACGCCGAAGGCGAGGAGATCCGCACCGGCCTCGGCCCGCACGGCCCGTACGTCAAGAAGAACCGCGACTTCCGGTCCCTCGAGAACGAGGAGCAGCTCTTCACGCTCACCCTCGACGAGGCCGAGAAGCTCCTCGCCCAGCCGAAGACCCGCGGACGCCAGCAGCGCGCCCAGACCCTCCTCAAGGAGCTCGGCCCCGACCCCGTCACGGGCAAGGAGGTCACCCTCAAGGACGGCCGGTTCGGCCCGTACGTGACCGACGGCGAGACGAACGCGTCGATCCGCAAGACCGACTCGATCGAGGACCTCACCATCGACCGCGCCGCCGAACTGCTCGCCGAGCGCCGCGAGAAGGTCTCCTCCGGGGCCGTCCCCGCCAAGAAGACCGCGAAGAAGGCCGCCAAGAAAGCGGTGAAGAAGACCGCCGCGAAGAAGACCGCGGCAAAGAAGACCGCCGCCAAGAAAACCGTCAAGAAGACCACTGCGAAGAAGGCGGCGAAGAAGGCCGCGCCCGCTTCCGACGAGTAGTCGCGGGTACCCGGACGAGTGATCCCGAGGCGACGCGATCACTGGAAGTTTGCCCGGTTATGTGGCTTATCTGACAGTGCCATGCCACCGGCCACGCCCGGGTCCTGCGCGTCCCCCTAGGGTTCAGCCTTCCGTAAACTAAATGCCGCGTAGATGCAACCCGCAGCGGTGGCTCGCGCGTCAAAGCAATGCGGATCGGTCTCGGCGTAGAGCACCGTCTATCCGTTGTGGCTGAAGACGGCAATTCTTCGAAAGCGAGTTTCGAGTTCATGCGAATCACATTTCTGGTCCGGAACATCTATGGCATCGGCGGGACCATTAAGACCTCCATCAATACCGCTGAAGCCCTGGTCGACCTGGGCCACGACGTGACCATCGCCTCATTCGTGAAGCACAAGGCCAAGCCCGCGTTCGCCATCGACCCGCGCATCAAGATCGTCGACCTCTGGAACGTCCGCAAGCCCTCCGACGGCGGCGACAAGCTGTCCTTTATCGAGCGGTGGCAGTCGAAGCGGCCGTCATTCCTCGACGCCGACAAGGTGAACAACCAGGGCGAATCCTCGAAGCTCCTGGACATGAGGGTCAAGAAGTACCTCCAGAAGCTCGACACCGACATCGCCATCGGCACCCAGATCTCCGTGAACCTGTACATGGCCGCGTACGGCCGCCCCGACCGGTACGCCATGGTCGCCCAGGAGCATATGTACCTCGACAGCTACCGCGCCAACATGCGCCAGCACATCGACGCGCAGTACCCCAAGCTCGACGCGATCGTCACCATCACCGAGGCCGACGCCAAGGCCTACCGCGAGGCCTTCCCCGCGATCACTGAAAAGATCGTCTGCGTCCCCAACTCGATCCCGGCGAACCCCAACCCGCCCTCGGTGCTCACCGAGCCGGTCATCATGACCGCCGGCCGCATGACGGGCATGAAGGGCTTCGACATCCTCATCAAGGCCTTCGCGCAGGTCGCCGAGGAGTTCCCCGAGTGGAAGGTCAAGATCTTCGGGCGCGGCCGCGACCGCAAGAAGCTCGAAGGCCTCATCACCGAGCACGGCCTCGAAGGCCGCGTCGAGATGCCCGGCCCGGTCACCCCCCTCGACGCCGAGTGGGGCAAGGCCTCCATCGCCGCGATCCCCTCCCGCTTCGAGCCGTTCGGCCTCGTCATCGTCGAGGCCATGACCGCCGGCCTCCCCGTGGTGTGCACCGCCGTCAAGCACGGCCCGATCGAGATCATCGACACCGAGGAGAACGGCCTCCTCGTCGAGTCCCAGAACCCCGCCGCGCTCGCCGACGCCCTCCGCCGGCTCATGGCCGACCCGGACCTGCGCCGCAAGCTCGCCGACGGCGGCATGGCCACCGCCAAGCGGTTCGAGCCCGACCAGGTCGTGGGCCTCCACGTGCAGCTGTTCGAGAAGGTCCTCAAGGCCCGCGCCACGGCCGGGTCGTAGCAGCGCAGCGCACCCGCCGCCGCGACGCGCGGGCCCGCTCGGCCCGCGCGCGCGGCAGGGAACGTAGATTGGTCCGGCAGCCGACCGCCGACCAGCAGGAGGACCAGTCGTGCCCCACCCACCGACCATCGCGGCGGTCCTCGCCGGCGGCCGCGGCTCCCGCATGGGCGCCGCGGTCCCCAAACAGCTCCTCGAAGTCGCGGGCAAGCCGGTGCTCCAGCACACCCTCGAGGCCTTCGAGGCCGCCGCCGCGGTCGACCGGATCGTGCTCGTCATGGCCGAGGGCTTCCACGACACCGCCTGGGCCATCGCGAAAGCCGCGAATGTGACAAAACTCTCCGCGGTCATCGACGGTGGCGCGACCCGCGCCGACTCCTCCGTCGCCGCGATCCGCTGGGCCCTCGCCCAGCCCGGCGTCGGCGAGGACGCGAAACTCCTCGTCCACGACGCCGCCCGCATGCTCGTCACCGGCCGCATCATCAACGATGTCGTTGCCGCCCTTGACGAATGCCAGGCCGTCACCGCCGCGATCCCCTCCTCCGACACGGTCGTCGAGGTGCGGGACGGGCGCATCGTCGACGTCCCCGACCGGGCCTCCCTCGCCCGCGTCCAGACCCCCCAGGGCTTCCGGCTCGGCCTCATCGCCGCCGCCCACGCCGAAGCCGCCGCCGACCCCGGCTTCACCCCCACCGACGACTGCTCGGTGGTCCTGCGCTGCCGGCCCGACGTCCCCGTCCGCACCGTCGCGGGCGCCGAACGCAACCTCAAAGTGACCGAACCCGCTGATCTCGCCCTCGCCGAGGCCCTCCTCGACCGGTGACCGTCACCCCCGGTCCCTGCCGCGCGACAGCCCGCATCATCAGCGCATTCACATGTGACCCCCGTGGAAACCGCACGTTGGGCCATGCGTCACGGGACGTTCAGCTAGGTAAACTGCACCAATCCATCATCCAAACCGAACGAGGTGGCACTCGACATGTCCACGAACATCGTGATCCTCGCGGCCGGCGTCGGCTCCCGGCTCGGCAAGCCGCACCCGAAGCCGCTGACGCCCCTGAACACCGGCGAGACCATCCTCGGCCGCTCCCTGCGCCTGCTCACCTCCCGGTTCAGCCGCCACTCCATCCACCTCGTCGTCGGCTTCAAGAAG
The DNA here is from genome assembly GCF_027622945.1 of Glycomyces lechevalierae. Taxonomy (GTDB): domain Bacteria; phylum Actinomycetota; class Actinomycetes; order Mycobacteriales; family Micromonosporaceae; genus Glycomyces; species Glycomyces rutgersensis. The sequence goes on from NZ_JAPZVQ010000008.1 coordinate 44,072, forward strand.
GAGATGATCATGGAGGAGGTGCCCGACGTCGGCTTCATCTACAACCAGGCCTACGGCGACACCAATACCTCCAAGAGCCTCCTCAAGGCCTTCAACATCCTCGGCCCCGGCGGGGTCCTCTGGCTCAACGGCGACGTCGTGTTCGACCCCCAGGTGCTCGACGTGATCCTCCCGCACATCGCCATGGACCGCTCCTTCATCTCCGTCAACACCGCGAAGGTCTCCGACGAGGAGGTCAAGTACACCCTCGGCGCCGACGGGTACATCAACAAGCTCTCCAAGAAGGTCAGCGACGGCGCGCTCGGCGAGGCCGTGGGCATCAACTACGTCTCCGCCGACGACCGCGCGCTCGTCGCCAAGCGCCTCGCCGAGGTCGACGACCAGGACTACTTCGAGGGCGGCATCGAGCTCGCCATCGAGAAGGACGGCCTCAAGTTCGAAGCCGTCGACATCTCCCAGCACAACGTCATCGAGGTCGACTTCGCCGAAGACCTCAACAGCGTCAACCAGGCGTTCAAGTAAAAGGTCCCGCAGGAGTGACCGCTCGACAGACACCGTGCGGCGCCGGGCCCGGCCCGGCGCCGCGCGCACGAACCTAGCCGAAGGCCCGGTGCGTTGAAGAAACTGCTCAAGTCGCTGCCGATCTGGCTCAACCTGCTCGCGGTGGCCTCCGTCGTGACGGCCGTCGCGATCGCCTCGCAGCCCTGGATCACCCTGCTCGTCGCCGTCGCCGTGTTCGGCATGATCACGTGGAAGGTCCCGGACGCGCTCGTCAGCATGCGCATGGCGCGCACCATGACCGCGCTCGCCGTGCTCATCACCGCCTGGAACCACGGCGGGACCGACCGCTGGCCGTTCCTCGTCGCCGGCGTCCTCGTCACCCTGTTCATCGTCGGCGCCGACACGATCGCCAAGGCGCTCAACGTCGGCTTCCTCCAGACGAGCAACCTCGACATCGAGCGCTCCAAGCGCGAGCGCTGGTCCACCCCGCCCGCGATCGGGCTCGTCATGAACTGGCTGACGATCCTCTACGCCGTCGCCGCCTGGCCCGAGGCCCCCTTCGGCACCGCCGTCGACCTCGTGTTCGTCGCCCTCACCGGCGTGGCCCTCGCCTGGACCGGCGTCGCCGTCCTCGACGGCTACCTCCACCGCAAGCGCGAACCCCATCCCGTCGACGGCCGCGTCATGACCGCCGTGACCCGCCTCCAGCCGAAGTTCGTGATCCACTTCGCCGGCGCGCGCGAGTCCGAGTACCAGCTCAACATGTGGCTGCCGTACTTCGAGCAGGTCGGCGACCCGTACATGATCATCATCCGCGACCGCTACCTCTACGACGGGATCGCAGCGCGCACCAGCGCCCCCATCGTGCTCGTGCCCGCCCAGTCGGTGCTCGACACGATCCTCCCCGAGAGCGTCCGCGCCTGCTACTACGTCAACCACGCGGTCAAGAACGCGCAGCTCATCAAGCTCGACAACTACCTCCACGTGCAGCTCATGCACGGCGACTCGGACAAGGCCATCAGCCGCAGCCCCGTCTCGCTCATGTACGACCGGGTGTTCGTCGCCGGGCAGGCCGGCGTCGACCGCTACCACCGCCACGGCGTCGACATCCCGAACTACAAGTTCCGCAAGATCGCCCGGCCGCAGCTCCACGACCTCAAGGTGGGCGAGCGCGACAAGATCGAGGGCGCGCGCCCGGTGGTGCTGTACACGCCCACGTGGACCGGCCTCACCGCCGACGTGAACTACTCGTCCCTCAAGCAGGGCAAGCGGATCGTCGAGGCCGTGCTCGCGCGGGACGTGACGCTGATCTTCCGCACGCACCCGTACACGCGCACCAACGCCGCCTACCAGGCGCTCGCGGACGAGATCAAGGCCATCATCGCGGCCGACGCGGCCAAGACCGGCCGGGCGCACCTGTGGGGGGCGCAGGCCGAGACCGAGGTGAGCCTGACGGACTGCGTGAACGCGGCCGACGTGGCGATCTCGGACATCAGCGGCACCGCCTCGGACTGGATCTACAGCGGGCGGCCGTTCGCGATGACGGACCCGAAGGGCTTCAAGGAGCACTACCTCGCGGAGTTCCCGCTGGCGAAGGCCTCGTACCTGCTCGACCCGGACGCGGGGAACGTCGAGAAGGTCCTCGACGAGCTGCTGGTGACCGACTCGAAGGCCGTGCTGCGGGCCGAGATCCGCGAGTACTACCTCGGCGACGTGGCCCCGGAGGACCTGGTGCCGCTGTTCGTCGAGGAGGTCAAGGCGACGTACGCCGAGCCGGTGCGGAAGATCGCCACCGGCGAGTCCGCCCTCGCCGCGTAATACGCTGTTCCGAAGGGGCCCTGCCGATCCGGCAGGGCCCCTTCGGCGTCTCAGCGGGCGTCGGCGGTGTTCCGGAGGCGGGTCGGGAACGCCAGGGGCGTCGTGCCGCGGGAGGCGGCGACCGTGGCCGGGTGCGGGGCGACGAGGCCGAGCTTGTCGCGGGCGTCGCACAGGTCCGCGAGCTTCTCGTAGGCGCGGGCGCCGAGCAGTTCGGTGAGCTCCACGGCGTACGAGAGGTACACGGGCTCGGCCGCGGTGTGCGCGGTCGGCGAGGCGGTGCACCACCAGTCGAAGTCGTGCCCGCCCGGGCCCCACGAGGCGCGGTCGAACTCGGTGATGAGGGTGACCGAGACCTCGGTGCCGTCGGCGCGGTGCTCGGTCTTGAAGTCGCGCTTCACCGGCAGCTGCCAGCACACCTCGGGCTTGTACTCCATCGGGTGGACGCCGTCGCGCATCGCCTGCTGGTGCAGGGCGCAGCCGGCGCCGGTGGGGAAGCCCTCGCGGTTGTGGAAGACGCACGCGCCGTCGACGACGGCGGTCTTCTTCGCGGGCTCCTCCTCGCCGTCCTCGTTCTCGAGGGTGTCGTCGACGATGGTGTCCTTCCACCGCCGGTGCAGCTGCCAGGTCTCGGGCGTGAGCTTCTTGACGATCTGCTTGGTGCGCTTGATGTCGGCCTCGTCCGTGTAGAACGCGCCGTGCAGGCAGCAGCCGTCGGCGGGCTGGTCGGCCTCGATCCCGGGGCAGCCGCCCTCTTCGGGATGCCTGCCGAACACGCACCCCCAGCGCGACAGCAGCCAGGTGAGATCGGCCCGGACCATGGTCTCGGGGTCGTCGGGATCGAGGAATTCGACCCATTCGCGGTCGAAGTCCTGCGCCACCTCGTCGGTCATCCCACCAAGGTACCCGGCCGGGAGCGGTCCGAACGGGACGCGCGCCCGCCGCGAAGGGACGACCCTCGGCGAAGCTTGCGAGCCGTAAATCGGTACGGCGTACCCTGGGGGGCGTGACCCAGTCCGTCCCGGTTCTGCTGTCGACCACCTCCGTCTACCCGGAGCCCACCGCCGTCGGTTTCGAGCTCGCCGCCGAGCTCGGCTACGACGGGGTGGAGCTGATGGTGTTCACCGACCGGGTCTCGCAGGACCCGGCGGCGGCCGCCAGCCTCGCCAAGCACTACGGCGTGAAGATCGGCGCGGTCCACGCGCCGTGCCTGCTCGTGACGCAGCGGGTGTGGAGTTCTGACCCCTGGACGCGGCTGCGGCGGTCGGTGCAGGCCGCCGAGTACCTGGACTCGCCGACGGTGGTGATCCACCCGCCGTTCTCGTGGCAGAAGGAGTACGCGTCGAAGTTCTCGACGGTGCTCGACGGGCTGAAGGTCCGCTACCCGCACGTGACGATCGCGGTCGAGAACATGTTCCCGCTCAAGCTCGGCAAGCGGAAGCTCGTGCCGTACCGGCCGCACTGGGACCCGACCCGGCACGGGTACGACTCGTACACGCTCGACCTCTCGCACTGCGCGGCGTCGGGCGCGGACGCGATCGCGATGGCCGAGCGGATGGGCAAGGGCCTCAGGCACATCCACCTGTGCGACGGCACCGAGCCGGGCGCGGACCAGCACCTCGTGCCGGGCCGCGGGACGCAGCCGTGCGCGGAGCTGCTCGGCTCGCTGGGCGCCTCGGACTGGGACGGGTCGATCACCGTCGAGGTGAGCACCCGCAAGAGCGGCAACCGGACCCGCCGGGCCGAGGACCTGTACGAGTCGCTGAAGTTCGCGAAGGACGCGCTCATCGCCGACCGCCCCGCGTAGCGGTCCCCCCGACGCGGCAACCTGTTCCCGTCCTGTCGCGTTTGTATTATCTGGAGGGCCACAGCGCCGTTCACCCCCTGCCATCGCCCATTTCGAGGAGTACGGATGCCCAAGGAGCAGCGGAGCCCGGTCGCAAGGATGCGCCGGGCCGCGGGGCGGCTCTTGCCCGCGTCGCTCAAGGCGAAGCGGGCCGCGCGGGCCCGTGAGGGCAGCGCCGCGCCGCGCCGGGCCGCGCTCCTCGCCCGCGACGCCGGGCTGGGCGCGTTCGAACGCGACGGCGCCGCACTCGTGGGCCGCCGGGTCGAGCACTTCACCGCCGCCGAAGCCGCCGAGGCGAACCTGCGGCTCGTCGTGGACGTCGCCGAGGCGGCCGGGCTCGCGTACTTCCTGATCCGCGGCAACGCGCCCGAGCGGTACACGGTCGGGCTGCGGCGCGCGGACAAGAAGGCGTTCCTCGAGGCGATGCGCGAGCGCCACGGCGACTCGGAGCTGTACGTGGCCCGCGCGAGCCGCGCCGGGAACCTCACGGCCGGGCCCGCGCTGTACGCCGAAGGCGCACTGCCCGCGCAGGTCAAGAGCTCAATGAGTCTCCGCTACGGCCGGTTCCTGCTCGGCCCCGAAGGCCAGTGCCTGGCCGGGCTCGAGTACGGGTGCGACGTCGAGTTCTGGTCCGACGGCGAGGACTTCGCCGCGCACCCCGACTACGCCGAGCGGATCGACCGCGTCAAGGTCCTCATCCCCAAGGCCCTCTTCGCCGGGACCTGGGTCGCGCCGCGCCCCAACAGGGTCGCGGACGTGCTGCCCGCCGAGGCCCGCAAGGCCGCCACGCTGATCGTGGGCGAGCACAAGTACCCGACGTTCGAGCCGTTCACGCGCAAGCTCATCGACGACGTGGACTTCCCCGTCGACGCGGTCTACATGTGGGTCGACGGGTCCGACCCGGCCTGGGCCGCGAAGCGCGCCGCGCACTCGGGGGACGCGGCCTCCGGCTCCGCCGCCGAGGGGCACGCGCACCTCGCCGGCGCCTCCCGGTACACCGACCGGGACGAGCTCAAGTACTCCCTGCGCTCGCTCCACACCTTCGCGCCCTACCTGCGGAACATCTACATCGTCACCGCCGGGCAGACCCCCGCCTGGCTCGACCCGGACGCGCCCGGCGTCCGCGTGGTCGACCACAGCGAGATCTTCGCGGACACGAGCGCGCTCCCGGTGTTCAACTCGCACGCGATCACCACGCAGCTCCACCGCATCCCCGGCCTCGCCGACCACTACCTCATCCTCAACGACGACGTGTTCTTCGGCGCCGCCAGCCGCCCCGAGCAGTTCTTCCACGCCAGCGGCATCGCACGGGTCCCGTTCTCCTCCATGCAGATCGGACTCGGCGAAGGCCGCCCCGAGGACTCGGCGCCGAACCTCGCCGGCCGCAACGCCCGGCGGCTGCTCGAAGCCGACTTCGGACGGCTCGTCACGAACAAGTTCAAGCACGTGCCGCACCCGCAACTGCGCGAGGTCGCACTCGAACTGGAGGCCCGCTACCCCGACGCCGTCGCCGCCACGGCCCGCTCCCGCTTCCGCGACCCGGCCGACATCGAGTTCGCCGGGCTCCTCCACCACTACTCGGTCCTCACCGGCCGCGGCGTGCCCGGCGCGTCCAAGCTCATGTACGTCGACGTGGCCTCCGCCGACGCGCCCGCCAAGCTCGCGGCGCTCGAGACCCGGCGTGACGCGGAGTTCTTCTGCGTCAACGACGTCGACACCCCGCCCGAACGGGAGGCCGAGATCGACGCGATGGTGCGCGGGTTCCTCGAGCGCTACTTCCCGTTCCCGTCACCGTACGAACGGCGCTGAACGACCCCGTTCACGCCCCGGTTCCCTGTTCAGAACCTGGTCGCTTCCTCGGGTTCTGCGTCAATTAACCGAATATTGCGTCTGTATTATCGACGGCGCATCACCGAACGAAAGCCCGCGAATCACACCCCTGGGGGGACGAATGTCAGACGAGCAGAGGGAGTTCATTCCCCCGGCGCGACCGCACATCGGCGAGGCCGAGATCGAGGCCGCCGTGCGCGTCCTGCGCAGCGGCATGGTCGTGCAGGGCCCCGAGGTGGCGGCCTTCGAAGAAGAGTTCACCAAGGTCTCCGGCACCGCCCACTGCGTCGCCGTCAACTCCGGCACCTCCGCGCTCCAGCTCGCGCTCCTCGCCATGGGCGTCGGCCCCGGCGACGAGGTGATCGTCCCCTCCTTCTCCTTCGCGGCCAGCGCCAACGCGGTGCGCCTCGTGGGCGCCGACCCGGTGTTCGCGGACATCGAGGCGGACTCGTTCAACATCGACCCCGACTCGGTCGCGTCCCTCATCGGGCCCAAGACCGTCGCGATCATGCCGGTGCACCTGTACGGCAACCCCGCGGACATGACCCGCCTGACCGCCCTCGCGGATCGGCACGGCCTGGCGATCCTCGAGGACGCCTGCCAGGCGCACGGCGCGCAGGTCGACGGGAAGCCGGTCGGCTCCTTCGGGAAGGCCGGGACGTTCAGCTTCTATCCGACGAAGAACATGCACTCGCTCGAGGGCGGCATGGTCTCCACCGACGACGCGCAGTTCGCGCGGACGCTGCGGCTGCTGCGCAACCAGGGCATGGAGCAGCGGTACGCGAACGAGATCGTGGGCGCGAACATGCGCATGACGGACGTGTCCGCGGCGATCGGGCGGGTGCAGCTCGGCCAGCTGGACGCGTGGACGGAGCAGCGGCGGGCGAACGCCGCGCGTTTCGACGCGGAGTTGAAGACCGTGGTCACGCCGCCCGTGGCGGCCGGGGCGCGGCACATCTACCACCAGTACACGGTGCGCGTTGATGCGGCCGAGCGCGACAGTGCGCTGGCGCAGTTGAAGGACGCGGGGGTCGGTTCCGCCGTGTACTACCCGACGCCGATCCACAAGCTCATCCCGTACGCGCACATGGACGTCGACCTGCCGGTGACGGACCGTGCGGCCGCCGAGGTCCTGTCGATCCCGGTCCATCCGTCCCTCACCGAGGGCGACCTCGACCGCGTCATCGCCGCGGTGAACGCATTGGAGCTCTAGCAGTGACCGATTCGCAGCTTCGCGCGGGCCTGGTCGGCCTGGGGGCGATGGGCCGCAACCACGCCCGTGTCCTGAACGCCCTTGAAGGCGTCGATCTGGTGGCGGTGGCGGACCCGGTGGCGGACGCGGCGTCGCTGCCGTCCGGGGTGGGTCTGGTGGCGGGGGTCGAGGACCTGATCGCGCTGGGCGTGGACTATGTGGTCGTGGCGTGCCCGACGGCGTACCACGAGCAGGTGGGTCTGGCGCTCGCCGACGCGGGTGTGCATGCGCTGATCGAGAAGCCGTTGGCGCACACGGCGGAGGCGTCGGTGCGGTTGGCGGCGGCGTTCGAGGCCGCGGGCCTGGTCGCGGGCGTGGGGCACATCGAGCGGTTCAACCCGGCGGTCGCTTCGCTGCGGGAGCGGTTGAAGGCGGGTGAGCTGGGGGAGATCCTGCAGGTGGTGACGCGCCGCCAGGGTCCGTTCCCGGGGCGCATCGCGGATGTGGGCGTGGTGAAGGACCTGGCGACGCACGACATCGACCTGACGGGGTTCGTGACGGGGCAGTCGTACCGGACGATCAGCGCGCAGACGGTGTCGCGGTCGGGTCGGGAGCACGAGGACATGATCGCGGCGGTCGGGCAGCTCTCGGGCGGTGCGATCGCGAACCACTCGGTGAACTGGCTGAGCCCGTTCAAGGAGCGCACGACGGTGGTCACGGGCGACCGGGGCTGCTTCGTGGCGGACACGTTGACGGCGGACCTGACGTTCTACGCGAACGGCGTGGTGGACACCGAGTGGGAGGCGATCAGCAACTTCCGGGGCGTCTCGGAGGGTGACATGATCCGGTACGCGATCCGCAAGCGCGAGCCGCTGCTGGTGGAGCACGAGCACTTCCGCGACGCGGTGCTGGGGAAGCCGAACGACATCGTGGACCTGCGGCGCGGGGCGATGACGGTGGAGGTCTCGGAGATGATGCTGCGGTCGGCGGCGACGGGGCAGACCGTCGCGCTCGACCCGTCTGCCCTGGACAGCGCCGGATCGCGATGAACGAGACGACCCCTCCCGCGGCGACGCTGGTCTCCGAGCCCGCGGAGTGCGTCGCGGCCGCGGCGCGGATCCTCGCTTCGGCGGACGGCCCGGACCGGGACGAGCTGGTCTTCGGGGCTTTCGCGTCCGAGGTCGCGGAGGCTTTGCAGCCGCATGCGCTGGCGGTCGACGCCGGTGAGCGCGCGAAGTGCTGGACGGCGGTCGCCGAGTTGGCGGACGCGCATTTGAGCGAGGAGCTGCGGTTGCGGCTGCCGACGGAGCCGCGGGTGCGGGTCTCGTTGGCGCAGCACCGGGACCATGCGCTGCTGGAGGCGGCGGTCGCGTTGGAGGCGCCCGGTTTCCTGTTGGAGGACGGGCGGCTGTTCGCGCGGTACCCGGGGTTCCGGGAGGAGCCGCACGGGCTGGCGGACGAGTGGTTCGAGGTGGTCGCGGAGCAGGTGACGGTGCCGCTCGCGAAGGGCCTCAGGCCGCGGTATCTGGTGTGGACGGGCGTGAGGCGCTCGGACTACTGCCTGGAGTATTCGTTCTTCGTGCCGGTGGAAGGCCTTGGGGCTGAAGCGGTGCGGGTCGGTGTGGACCGGCTCGCGAAGGGCAGGTCGCCGCGGAAGCGCCGTGCGGTCGAGGCCGCGTCGGCGCCGGCGTTCGATGTGGACGCCGCGGTGGAGGTGCGCGCCGAGGGCGCGGTCACCGTGGTCACGGCGCGGCTGCGGACCGAGGAGTTGACGGGGCGCGGCGCGGGCCGCTGGTCGCTGCGGGCCCGTGTGACGCTCCTGGGCTTCACGTACGATCTGCCGCTGAAGGCCCCGCGCGGGTACTTCCAGCGGCTCGGCATGCCGATCGGGCTCGCCGTCGAGTACGGCGGGCACCGGAGCCTGGCCGTCAGGGTCGACGAGCGGGCCACGTGGCGGGGTCTCTCCCGTCTTCGAGTACTGGACTTCAGAAAGTGATGCGTGAGATGCGGATCTGTGTCGTCGCCATGGGGAAGATCGGGCTGCCGCTGGCGGTCCAGTTCGCGACTAAGGGCCACCGGGTCGTGGGGGCGGACGTCAACGCCCGGACCGTGCAGTCGGTCAACGACGGGGTCGAGCCGTTCCCGGGCGAGTACCGCCTCGCGGAGCTGTTGAAGGAGACGGTGACCTCGGGGCACCTGAAGGCCACGACGGACACCGCCGCGGCGGTGGCCGAGGCCGAGGCCGTGGTCATCGTGGTGCCGCTGTTCGTGGACGCGCAGGGCGTGCCGGACTTCGGGTGGATGGACGCGGCGACGAAGGCCGTCGCGGCCGGGCTCAAGCCGGGGACGCTCGTGTCGTACGAGACGACGCTGCCTGTGGGCACGACCCGGGACCGGTTCGGGCCGATGCTGGAGGCCGGTTCCGGCCTGACCGCCGGCGAGGACTTCCACCTGGTGTTCAGCCCCGAGCGGGTGCTGACGGGCCGGGTGTTCGCGGACCTGCGCCGCTACCCGAAGCTGGTGGGCGGCATCAACGAGGCGTCGGCCGCGGCCGGTGTCGCGTTCTACGAGGCCGTGCTCGACTTCGACGAGCGGGACGACCTGCCGCGCGCGAACGGCGTGTGGGACCTGGGGTCTTCGGAGGCCTCGGAGATGGCGAAGCTCGCGGAGACGACGTACCGGGACGTGAACATCGGGCTGGCGAACCAGTTCGCGCGGTTCGCGGACAAGCAGGGCCTGGACGTCATGAAGGTCATCGAGGCCTGCAACTCGCAGCCGTACAGCCACATCCACCGTCCCGGGATCGCCGTGGGCGGGCACTGCATCCCGATCTACCCGCAGATGTACCTGTGGAACGACCCGGAGGCCACGGTGGTCCGGGCCGCGCGCGAGGCGAACGCCGGCATGCCGTCGTACGCGGTCGACGTGCTCGCCGCCGCGTATGGGGACCTCGCGGGCGCGAGCGTGCTCGTGCTGGGCGCGGCCTACCGCGGCGCCGTGAAGGAGACCGCGTTCTCGGGCGTGTTCCCGCTGGTCGAGTCGTTGCAGGCGAAGGGCGCGACGCCGTACGTGTCGGACCCGATGTACACGGCCGAGGAGCTCGAGGCGGAGGGCCTGCCCGCGCACCGCGGCGAGGCCGTGACGGCCGCTGTCGTCCAGGCCGACCACGACGAGTACCGTACGCTGGCCCCTGCGGACCTTCCCGAGGTCACGGTGCTGCTCGACGGCCGCCGGATCACCGACCCCGCCGCCTGGGAGGGCCGCGAGCACATCGTGCTCGGCAGCTGATCCCCCGGAAGGCAGGAATCATCGACATGGAGTCCGCGCAAGGCCGCGCCCGCGTGGTCATGGTGGTCCCCAACCGGATCGACGGGGACTCCCGCGTGCAGAAGGCGGCGGCCTCGATGGCCGCCGCCGGGTGGGAGACGCATCTCGTCGGCGTGTCCGTGACCGGTGCGCAGGACCCGTACGTGCAGGACGGCGCCCACATCCACAAGATCCCGCTGCCGAAGATGGACCCGCCGCGGTCCCTGCGGCGGCACCTGGCGGCCTGGCGGTACCCGTTCGCGTACTCGGACCTCGCGCTCGCCAAGAAGCGCGAACGGCACTTGAAGGCGGCGCGGCTCGAACTCGACGCGCTGCGCGGGGGGACCCGCGCCCGCGGCGGGATCCGGCTGCCGTTCGTCGTGCACCGGGCCGGCCGCAAACTCGAGCGGGCCTGGGTGGGCGGCCGCGTCCGCCGGACCAAGGCCCGCGAGCAGTACTTGAAGCGCGAGGGGCGCCTGGAGCGCATCGAGCGCCGCTGGTGGGGCCTGCTCCTCGGCGACCGGGCCTGGCGGCGGCTCGACGTCAACATGCAGCGGTTCGAGCTGGCGTTCCGGCCCGAGATCCTGCGGCTCGAACCGGACCTGCTCCACGCCCACGACGCCTATTCGATCGGCGTGTGCGTGCGCGCCGCCGAGCAGCTGCGCCGCTGGGGCAAGACCGTGAAGGTCGTGTACGACGCGCACGAGTTCGTGCCCGGGCACGAAGGGCTCGAACCGAACAAGCTCGAAGCGCAGTCGCGGTGGGAGCGGCAGTACCTGCCCGGCGCGGACGCCGTCGTCACCGTCTCGCACCCGCTCGCGAAGCTCCTCCAGGAGCGCCACGGCCTCGACCGCGAGCCGTCCGTGGTGTACAACGCGCCGCTCGCGCATCCCGCGCCCCGCCCTGACCCCGGTGACCTGCGCAGCGACCTCGGCCTCGACGAGCACACGCCGCTCGCGGTCTACATCGGCTGGGCCTCCCCGGAACGCCAGCTCGAGGTCATGATCGAGGCCGCCCGGCTCGTGCCCGACCTGCATCTCGCGTTCATGGTCAGCCGCCACGACACCAACCCGTACGTCAAGAAGCTCCAGGCCCTCGGCGAGGAGCACGGGATCGCCGACCGGCTCCACTTCCGCGGCTACGTCGCTTACGAGGACCTGCCGCGGTTCATCTCGACCGCCGACATGGGCATCCACCCGATGCCGACCGGCTCGGTCAACCATGAGATCGCGCTGCCCAACAAGTTCTTCGAGTACTGCCACGCGCGGCTGCCCCTCATCGTCACCACCGTGAAGACCCTCTCCGCGGAGGTGCGGCGCCTCGGCAACGGCGAGGTCTTCACCTCCGGCGACCCCCGCAGCCTCGCCGCCGCGATGGAGCGGATCATCGCCGACGAGGACGGCTACCGCCGCGCCTACAAGGACCCGGCGCTGCTCGAGGAGTACTCGTGGGAGCACCAGGCCCGCGAGTACGTGCGCGTCTACGAGCGGCTCATCGGCCCCGCGCCCGCGGCGTGACCCCGACGAAGGAGAACCCATGACCTGGCTGATCACCGGCGGCGCCGGATACATCGGCTCCCACGTGGTGCGCGAGATGACCGGCGCGGGCGAACGCGTCGTCGTCCTCGACGACCTCTCCTCGGGCCGCGCCGCCCGCCTCCCGGCGGACGTGCCGCTCGTGCACGGCGACGTCCTCGACCGGGACCTCCTCGACCGCGTCATGCGCGAGCACGGCGTCGCCGGGGTCGTCCACATCGCCGCCCGCAAGCAGGTCGGCGAGTCGGTCGAACGGCCCCTCGAGTACTACGGGGCGAACGTCGAGGGCCTGCGGGTCGTCCTCGCGGCCGCCGCGGCCGCCGGGGTCGGGCGCTTCCTGTTCTCCTCCTCCGCCGCGGTCTACGGCATGACGGACGTCGACCTCGTCACCGAGGACACGCCGTGCGCGCCGATGAGCCCGTACGGGGAGACGAAGCTCGCCGGGGAGTGGCTCGTGCAGGCCGCGGGCCGCGCGCACGGCATGGCCACGGCCTGCCTGCGCTACTTCAACGTCGCGGGCGCGGCCGTGCCCGAACTCGCCGACACCGGCGTGTTCAACCTGATCCCGATGGTCTTCGACCGCCTCACCACCGGCGAGGCGCCGGTGATCTTCGGCGACGACTACCCGACCCCGGACGGCACCTGCGAACGCGACTACGTGCACGTCGAGGACATCGCCTCCGCGCACCTCGCCGCCGCCCGCCGCCTCACCGCCGACGCCGAGACCCGCCTGGTCCTCAACGTCGGCCGCGGCGAGGGCGCCTCGGTCGCCGAGATGTGCGCGATCATCCTCGACGTCACCGGCCGCGACGGCGTCGAGCCCGCGATCGCGCCGCGCCGCGCCGGCGACCCCGCCCGGGTCGTCGCCTCCGCCGAACTGGCCATGAAGGAACTCGGCTGGTCCGCCCGGTACGGCGTGCGCGAGATGGTCGAGTCCGCCTGGCAGGGCTGGTGCCTCCACCACCCCGAAGCCCGGCGCTAGACGCACGGAAAAGCCCCCGGCCGGACGGCCGGGGGCTTTCCTCATGCCGTCTTACCGGTCGCCGAGGAACAGCTCGTCGAAGTCGCCGCTCACCACCGACCAGTCCCATGTGGACAGCGCGTATTCGGAGGCGAGCTTGGACGCGTCGGCCCAGGAGCCCTCGGTCGTGTTGACCTCCAGGACCCGGTGGGCGGCCTCGGCGGGCGTGTCCACGACCCACCCGTCCGGGTAGAGCGTCCGGGCGCTGTTCGCCTTGCCCGCGTAGAACGGCCAGTCGCGCACCACCGGCACCGCGCCGCTCGCCGCGCCCTCCATGACGCCCACGTGCGAGCCCTCGCGCACCGAGGAGCTGATGACGAACCCGATGTCCGTGAGCTTGCCCGCCACGTCGTCCGTCGGGCCCAGCCGCAGCACCTGACCGGACGCGACGAGCGGCTTGAGCACCCGCTCCATCCGGTTGCGGTACTTGCGGGTCGCCTGGCTCGTGCCCGGGTCCATGTCCCCGCCCACCAGCAGCAGCCGGTACCGCTCGTCCTCGGCGCGCAGCAGCCGCAGCAGGTCCACCGCCCAGATCGGGTCCTTCGCGACCTGGCTGACCCCGACGAGCCCGATGTTGAACCGGGCGTCCGGGGCCTTCTCGCGGGCGAACCCGGCGAGCTCCATCGCGTTGTGCAGCATCGGCATCCGCGGCGCCTGCGGGCCGCGGAGCTGCGGCGCGAGCGACGTCGCCAGGTCCCGCACGTGGTCGGCGACGAACACCAGGTCGTCGATGCGCGAGAAGTCCACGAGCTGCGTCCAGCGGGTGAACACCTCGTAGGAGTGCAGGCGCACGATCACGCGGGTGTCGCCCGGGTCGATCGTGGTGAGCATCGCCGCCGGGCCCACGCACCAGTCCAGGAACAGCGTGTCCGCCCAGTCCAGGTGCGGGCGCAGCAGGTCCTCGACGAGCGCGGCGTACTCGGGGTCGCCGCCCATGCGCGTCGCCAGGACCCGCCAGTCGGTGCCGAGGATCCGCTTGAGCGACGGCTGGGTCGTGAAGTCCAGGTACCGGACCTCGACGTCCGGGTGCTCCCGGTACCGGTCGAGCAGGTGGCGCAGGAAGTTGTCGTTCGCGCTCGTCGCGATGAGCAGCCGCAGCGGCCCGTCCGTCGGCGGCTCGGCGGGGGGCCGCTCGCGCCCGCGCGGCGCCATGATCGCCTGCAGCGCCTTCGACGCGTGGAACGGCTTCACGAACCGCTCCGGGTTGTCCGCGAGCGGCGAGGTGAGCTGGTCGATGTGGGTCACGCGGTGGAAGCCGAGGACGAGCGCGCGCCGCAGCGTCATCGCCGCGTCCTGGTACTCGCCGGCCGCGAACTTCGCGTCGGCCTGCACGAGCAGCGCCTTCACGGCCTGGTTCACGTGCTTGGACACGACGCCCCGGCCGAACTCCATCGAGGCCGCGTCGTCGAGCAGCCGGGCCTTGACCGCCGGGTCCTTGACCTTCGACGCCGTCAGCGCGAGCGCGTACGCCGCGCCGCTGTGCTTGTCCGCCCACTTCATCGCCTCGGCCACACGGCGGCCGGTGGCGACGCGGAGGCCCTGCGGCACACCGGGGGCGCGCAGCGGCAGCCGCCACAGCTTCGCGACGACGTTCCGCCGCATGAGCTTCCGGGTGGTGAGCGCGCGGCCCGTCGCGTCCGGCAGGCGCTTGAGGGCCCGCCCGAAGTCGCGGGCGACCAACGACGCCGGCGGCCGGAACGCCTTCGGCGCGGGCGCGCCCTGCTCGGCGAGCTCGCGCACGGCGTTGAGCGCCGGCGCGACCCCGTACACGGCCTTCGCGGTGCGGTTGCGCTGCGCGAGTTCCCAGACGGTGTACACCGAGCCCTCTTCGAGCGCGACGATCACATGCGCCTTCGCGGCGTGCTCGCGCAGCCACGCGTCCTTGCGGGAGCGCAGCCAGACGCGCTCGCCGAACGGGAGGTTCGCGGCGCGGCGCAGGTTGGCGCGGGGGAGGCGGTGCTTGTCGGCGAAGTCGATCCCGTCGAGCTGCCCGGCGTACCACTGCGCGGGCACGGAGGCGGCGTACGAGACGCGGGCGCCCTCGGCCCCGAGCTTGCGCACGGCCTCGCGGAGCATGGGGACGGCGACGGTGTTGCCGCTGATGAGGAGTACGTCGATCACTGGGCTCTTCACTGTGCGCGGCCCTTCTGCACCTGGAACTCGTTGACGAGGTCCTTCACGGCCTCGGCCATGATGATCTCGCGGGTGAACCGGTCGGCGTGCGCCATGGCCTCGGCGTGCTGCTCGTCCGTGGAGTCGACCGCGAGGTGGGCGGCCTCGACGAACGCCTCCGTCATCGCCTCGCGGTCGATGCCGCGCGCGCCCGTCCACAGCGGGTGGCCCTTGAGGACGTTCGAGGCGTCGTGGTCGATGACGTGCGCCGAGACGATCGGCAGGCCCGTCGCCATGTACTCGTACACCTTCCCGGAGGTCACGTAGTGCCCGCCGATGAGGATGAGCACCATGGCGTCCCAGCGGGCGTACGTCGCGGCGACCTCGGCCTTGGCGACCGGGCCCCCGTAGCTCACGCCGTCCGGCTCGGCCTCCTGCAGCAGCACCGCGTGCGGGTTCGTGCCGCGGTGGGCGCCGCCGCCGATGTGGCCGCGCACCTCGAAGCGGGCGTTGGCGAGCAGCGGCTCGCGCTTGCGGGCCGCCCGCCACGCGTCGAGCACGACCTTGAGGTGCTCGGTCGAGAAGTTGACGGTGCCGAGGTAGCCGAAGACGAGGCCCTGCCCGGGGTCCGGGCGGTGGGCCCGGCCGGGGGCGCTGTCGGCGTCGTAGCCGTTGCGCACCACGTGGACCCGGTCGGCGTACTCGGGGTAGCGCTCGCGGTAGTGCTCGGCGATCGGGTCGTTCACGACCCACAGGGAGACGGCGGAGCCGAGGATGCGCTCCTCCCACCGGCCTTCCTCGGTGTCGCGGCCGAAGGCCTCGCGGCCGTCGACGACGTCGATCGACCAGCCGTCGCGGAAGTCGACCGCGTACGGGACCCCCGCCTCCTCCCACAGCTTCCAGGCCGCGGCGAGGTTCACGTAGGGCACGCAGCTGGCGAGCAGCAGGTCCGCCGGGTGCTCGCCGTGGAGGCGCGTCACGGCGTCTTCGATCGGGCCGCGCCAGTCGCCGAAGGTCGCCTCGGGGAACGCGGCGCGCTGGCGCTCGCGCAGGGCCTTGACCCAGCGGGTCGGGGCGATGGCCCGCTCCTCGTCGAAGCGGCGGATGTCCGTCTCGAGGTCCTCGCGGCGCAGCGGCAGCTTCACGACCTGGACGCGCGGGTCGACCTGCTCGGAGAGCGAGTGGTCGACGCCGGAGTCGAGCTCCCAGGACTCGTCCGCGATGGTCACGACCGTGACGTCCCAGCCTTGGGCGGTGAACTGGTTCGCGGTCTCGCGCATGCGGTACGCGCAGCTCTTCGCGGCCGGTGGGAAGCCGATCGCGAGGTAGATCAGGTGGGGGCGCTGACCGCCGCGCCCTGGACCGGCGACATTGTCGGTGGAGGCGCTGCCGGAGCGAGGGGCCCCGGAGCTTGAGAACGCTGACATGATAGTGGACGTTAGCACGGAGCTCAAGGGCCCTGAGCTGTCCGGATCAGGTATGTGGGGTGAACGGTGAGGGCGCCGGCGGCCGGGTGTTCACCCTGTCGCCGGCGCCCTCACCGCGCGTCACTTCAAGTGGTCTTCGAGGACCTTCACGACGGCGGCGCCGGCGCGGCCGTCGCCGTACGGGGCGTCCAGCGTCTCGGCGGGCGCGGGACGGGTCGCGGTCGCGTGCCACTCCTCGACACTGAGCCGGTCCGGGCGCGGGACCAGGACGTTCCAGCCCGCTTCGAGCGTCTCGACCCATTCGGTCTCGGTGCGCAGCGTGGTGCAGGCGCGGCCGAGGAGGTACGCCTCCTTCTGGAGGCCGCCGGAGTCGGTGACGACGCCCGAGGACGCGAGGACGGCCGCCACGAGCTGGCGGTACGGCAGCGGCTTGCCCGCGTGCAGGTTCCCCTGGGTGAGCTTGAGCCCGTACTGCTCGGCCTTCGCCTGCAGCCGCGGGTGCGCCAGGAGCGCCACCGGGATCGGCAGGCCCGCAAGGGATTCGACGAGCGCGGCGAGCAGCTCGGGGTCGTCGGTGTTCTCGGCCCGGTGCAGCGTCGAGACGAGGAACGGCCGCTCGGGGTCGATCCCGGCGGGCAGTTCGGGGCGCTCGCCCGCGGCCAGCACGGCGTCGCGGGTGTGGAAGCACACGTCGACCATGACGTCGCCGACGTTCACGGCCCGGTCGCCCAGGCCCTCGTTGGTGAGGTGCCGCACGGCCTCGTCGGTGGGCGCGAGCAGCAGGTCCGCGCAGTGGTCGGTGAGGACCCGGTTGTGCTCCTCGGGCATGCGCCGGTTGAACGAGCGGAGCCCGGCCTCGAGGTGCGCGACCTTCAGGTGCTGCTTGACGGCCGAGAGCGCGCCCGCGATCGTGGAGTTCGTGTCGCCGTAGACGAGCACCCAGTCGGGCTGCTCGGCGTCGAGGATCGGGTCGATCGCGGCGAGCATCGCGCCGGTCTGGGCGCCGTGGCTGCCCGAGCCGATGCCGAGGTGGAAGTCCGGTTCGGGGATGCCGAACTCGGTGAAGAACACGTCCGAGAGCTCGGGGTCGTAGTGCTGCCCGGTGTGGATGACCACGTGCTGGTGCTCGGTGCCCGCGAAGGCCTTCGCGACCGCGCCGAGCTTCACGAGCTGGGGGCGGGCCCCGACGATGCTGACGACCTTCACTGCTGCTCCTTGCTCTCTTCGATGGGGGAGAGGACGCCGTCCTGCTCCGCGTACCGCTCCCCAGTCTGCGGGCAGCGCCATTGGCCCTCGCCGTCGGCCTCGAGCCGTTCGCCCGCGCGCCCGACCCAGCCGGCGAAGCGGGCGGGGACGCCCATGACGAGCGCGTAGTCCGGCACGTCCTTCGTCACGACGGCACCGGCGGCGACCATGGCCCAGCGGCCGATGCGGATCGGGGCGACGCAGACGGCGCGCGCGCCGATCGAGGCGCCCTCGGCGACGTCGACGCCCACGGCCTCCCAGTCGTGGGCGCGCTTGGCCTTCCCGTCGGGGGCGACCGCGCGCGGGTTGTGGTCGTTGGTGAACACGGCGGCCGGGCCGACGAACACGCCGTCGGCGAGGGTCGCGGGCTCGTACACCAGCGCGTAGTTCTGGATCTTGACGTTGTCGCCGATGCGCACCCCGGTGCCGATGTAGGCGCCGCGGCCGATCACGCAGTCGGTGCCGAGGCTGGCGTGCTCGCGGATCTGGGCGAGCTCCCAGATCGCGGAGCCGTCGCCGACCGCGGCGGTCTCGTGCACCTGAGCGGATTCCTGAACCCTGTAACGCATTCGCTGCTTTCAATGGATTGGTGGCGTTCGCCGAGATCGGTCTTGACCGGGACGAGTATACGGACGGGGCGTTCGCCACGACCTCAGCGGAAGCAAGCGAACGTCATATTGCGCAGGTCAGTCGCGTTTTCGAACTGCGAGACAACGAAGGGTGAACGAATCCGTTTCGTACGATCTGTCGTTAGACCGGGGTAGGAGACCATCCCACCACGACCATTCGGAGGAACCATGGGCAGACGCATCGTGATGCTGGTGCAGAACGGCGTCGTCGGCGATTCCCGCGTGCAGAAGGAGGCGGCCTCCGCCGCCGCCGCGGGCTGGGACGTGATCCTCTTGGGCCGCAGCGAGAAGCGCGCGGAGGAGTGGCAGCTCGGCGGCGCGACGGTGCGGCTCGTGCCCACCGGCCGCGACTTCGACCTGCGCCGCCACGAGGTCCGCCGCCCCTGGCTGCGCAGCCCCCTCGCCTACCCGCCCGGGCCCCTCGAGTCCTACCGCCGCAAGCAGGTGCAGGCCTGGAAGGCCGACCTCGCGTACGCGAGAGCGAAGATCGCGGTCGAAGGCGCCGGGCCCGGCCCGCGCCTCGCCCTCGGCGCCCGCAGCCTCGCGGTGGGCGCGGCGGGCACGTGGATCCGCGCCCGCACCCGCCTGAGCCGCCGCGTGCGCGAACGCCGTGCGGCCGCGAACGCCCCGGTCGACCGCGCCGCGGGCCGCTTCTGGACCGCCGCGCTCGGCGACCGCGCCTGGCGCCGGCTCGACCCGGCCCTGTGGGACCTCGAGCTCGCGTTCGGCCCCGTCATCGACGAGCTGCGGCCGGACCTCATCCACGCCAACGACTTCCAGATGCTCGGCGTCGGCGCCCGCGCCAAGATCCGCGCCAAGGCCGTGGGCCGGGAGGTGAAGCTCGTGTGGGACGCGCACGAGTTCCTGCCCGGCATGAAGCCCTGGAAGCCCCACCCGTGGTGGCCCGCCGCCCAGCTCGGCTTCGAACGCGAGCACGCGCCGTACGCGGACGCCGTCGTCACCGTCTCCGAGCCGCTCGCCGACCTCCTCGTCGCCGAGCACGGCCTGAAGACGCGCCCCGCGATCGTCATGAACACCCCCGACCAGCGCGAGGACGACGGCGAGGACGTGCCCGACCTGCGCGAACTGTGCGGGGTCGACAAGGACACGCCGCTGATGATCTACAGCGGCGTGCCGCTGGAGCAGCGCGGCATCCACATCATGGTCGAGGCCCTGCCCTCCCTGCCCGAGGTGCACACGGCGCTCGTCGTCTCCAAGCCGCACTGGGCGTACGTGCGCCGCATGGCCGCCCGCGCCGAGGAGCTCGGCGTCGCCGACCGGGTCCACATCCTGCCCCACGTCCCGCACCACCAGGTGGTGCGGTTCATCGCCGGGGCCGACATCGGGGTCAGCCCCAACCACCACCACCAGAATCACGAGATCTCCTTGAACACCAAGTTCTTCGACTACTCGCACGCGCGGCTGCCCATGGTCGTCTCGGACGTGAAGACCATCGCCGAGGAGGTGCGCCGCACCGGCCAGGGCGAGGTCTTCCGGGCCGGGGACACCGCGGACTTCGCGCGGGCCGTGACGCTCGTGCTCGCCGACCCCGAGCGCTACCGCGAGGCCTACCTCGAGCGGGTGCCGCTCGACGAGTGGACCTGGCGGCGCCAGGCCGAGCACCTCACGGGCGTCTACGCGTCCCTCATCGGGTCTCCCGAAACAGCCGACGTGCCCGAGCTCGGGCGGGCGGCGTGACCGCCGTTACGCGGCCCGGCCGCGTGGTCATGGTGGTGGCCAACCGGATCGACGGGGACTCGCGCGTGCAGAAGTCCGCGCAGTCCATGGCCGAAGCAGGCTGGGAGGTCCACCTCGTCGGCCTCTCGGTCGCGCGCAAGCCCGAGCACTACCGGCACGGCGACGTCGACTACCACAAGATCCCCGTCCCCAAGATGGACCCGCCGCGCACCCTGCGCCGGCGCGTCGCGGGCCTGAAGTACCCGCTGGCGTACCGGGAGTCGGCCCGCGCCGGGCACGGCGTGCAGCGCATCAAGGCCGAGCGGATCGAGGTCGCCGCGATGGCCGAGGAGCCGGGCAGCGGCCTGCTGCGCGTGCCGCGCCTCGTGCGCCGCGCCGGGCGCAAGGTCCAGCGCGTGTGGATCGGCCGCCGCATCGACCAGACCAAGGCCCGCGACCGCCACCTCGCCCGCGAGAACGGGTTCCTCGACCGCGTCTCGCGCCGCTGGTGGACGCTGCTGCTGGGCGACCGCGTGTGGCGGCGGCTCGACAACGACGCCGTGCGCATCGAGCTCGCGCTGCTGCCCGAGATCGTCCGGCTCGAACCGGACCTGCTGCACGCGCACGACATGTACCCGATCGGGTTCTGCGCCCGCGCCGCCGCGGCCTTGCGCCGCAAGGGCAAAGCGGTGAAGCTCCTGTACGACGCGCACGAGTTCGTGCCCGGCTGCGACACGCTCCCGGCCGACCGCTTCGAGTCCCTGGTCCGCTACGAGCGGCGGTACCTGCCGTACGCGGACGCGATCGTCACCGTCTCCCAGCCGCTCGCCGCGCTCCTCAAGGAGCACCATGGGCTGCAGCGGGAACCGGCGGTCGTGCTCAACGCGCCGCTCACGCCCGACTTCTCCCGGCCCGACCCGGGCGACGTGCGCACCGCCTGCGAACTCGGGCCGGACACGCCGCTCGCCGTCTACTCCGGCTGGGCCGCACCGGAACGCAAGATCGAGATGATCATCGAGGCGGCCCGGCAGGTCCCGGCGCTGCACGTCGCGTTCCTCGTCAACCGGCCGAACCACCCGTACGTCAAGTCGCTCATCGCGTTGGGCGAGCAGTACGGGATGGCCGAGCGGCTGCACTTCCGCGGCTACGTCGACTACGCCGACCTGCCGCGGTTCCTCTCCACCGCGACGATGGGCATCCACCCCATGCAGACCGGGCCGATCAACCACGAGATCGCGCTGCCCAACAAGTTCTTCGAGTACAGCCACGCGCACCTGCCGCTCATTGTCTCCGATGTGAAGACCCTCTCGGAGGAGGTGCGGCGCATCGGCAACGGCGAGGTCTTCACCTCCGGGGACGTGGGCAGCCTCGTCACGGCCATCGACAAGGTGATCGCCGACCCCGAGTCGTACCGGGCCCCCTACCGCGATCCCGCGACGCTCGCCGCGTACACGTGGGAACGCCAAGTGGGCCAGTACGTCTCGCTGTACGAGGAACTCCTCGGGAAGGGGGCCCGGCGATGAGCGCACGCCGACACGTGGCCGTGGTGACCCCCTGGTACCCCGACGCCCAACGCCCCTACCGGGGTTCGTTCGTGCAGGCGATGGTCGAGGCCACCGCCCCCGGGCTGGACAGTGTGGACGTCTACCACCTGGACGGCTGGGCCGTGACCCGCGAACCGGAGAAGCTGGCCCGCGTCCGCGACCTCCAGCACCGGCTCCTGCCGCGCGCCCTCGCACCGGCCCCGGCCGTCGCGGGCGCCCGGCTCTATCGCCTCCCGGTCGTCATCGAACGCAGCCGCGAGCACGCCCTCCACGCCCGCCGCCACGCCGAATGGCTGCGCGTCGCCTTGGACGGCAAGCAGATCGAGGCGGACCTCATCCACGCGCACGTGCCCATGTACGGCGGGTACGCGGCGCTCGAGAACGCCCGCCCCGGCGCGCGCGTCTACCTCACCGAGCACTCCTCGTTCCTCGCGGACGTGCTCGCCCAGGAGGAGGCCCGCGCCCTCTACGACGAGATCCTGGACCGCAGCGCCGGGCTCTTCGTCGTCGGCGAGCCCCTGCACCGGCTCATCGAGGACGTCTTCCCGCACCACGCCGGGAAACTCGCGTACATCGCCAACCCGATCGACTTCCGCGTCCGCCGCCCCGAACCGCCGATCGCGTTGCGGCGCTGGCTGTCCGTGGCCGGGCTCATCGAACGCAAGCGCCTCGACCACCTCCTCCGCGCGTTCGCCGAATGCCGTGCCCAGGACCCTGACCTCCGGCTCACGCTCGCGGGTGAGGGCGAACTGCGCCGCCAGCTCCTCGCCCTCACTTCGGAACTGGGCCTTGACGACGCGGTGGACTTCATCGGCGCGGTCGAACCGGGCGACATCCCCGGGCTCATGGCCGACCACGACCTGCTCGTGCACACCAGCCGCCACGAGACCTTCGGCGTGGTCGTCGTCGAGGCGCTCGCCGCCGGCACCCCGGTCCTGGTGACCCGCTCGGGCGGCTCCGACCAGGTCCTGGAAGGCATCGAGGAGGACGCGGGCGCGCTCGTCGACGTCGTCGATGACCCGTCGGTCTTCGCGGACGCCTACCGCTCCCTGCGCGACCGCTACCCCGGCAAGGTCGACCTCGACCGGGCCCGGGACCACTTGCGCGCCAAGTACTCCTACGAAGCCGTAGGCGACCACCACCACCGGATCTGGTTCGGAGACGCATCGTGAACCTGCTCTTCCTCGCCCCGCAGGCCAGCCGGAAGCGCGCCGTCGCGATCGAGACCCGCCGCGCCCTCGACGACGGGCACCACGTGGTCCTCGTCGCCGAGGCCGGCGTGAACCGCGAAGGCTGGGACCTCGACCCGCGCGTCGAGGTCGAATGGCTGCAGGCCAACACCATCGACGCCGCCGAGCCGCGCGCGACCGCGCTCTTCGCCCGCAAGCTCCCGCTCGGCCTCCTGCGCCGCGTCGGCCGCGGCCCGCTCCGCAAACCCGCGGACAAGGCCGCCCGCCGGTGGAAGCGCCAGGTCACCAACCCGCTCGACGCCGACCGCAGACGCCGCACCGAGGCCCTGCGCGAACGCCACCGCCTCGAACGCGTCCAAGCGCGCATCGAAGCGGCGCAACCGGACTGGCTCGTCCTCTGCGAGTCCGCGGCCATCGAACTCGCCGCCGAGTTCGTGCCCGCCCTCCTCGACGCGCACCCCGACACCCGCGCGACCTACGCGTACGAGCCCCTGCCCGGAGGCGACCGTGACCGCTGAACCGCCGCCCCTACGGCTGCTCTACCTGGCCTTCTACTTCCCGCCCTCGCGCGCCAGCGGCGTCTACCGGGCCCGCGCCACCGCGAACTACTTCGCCGAGGCCGGCTGGGACGTCACCGTCGCCCGCGTCCCGCAGTGGTTCCTCACCGACGTGGTCGGCTCCACCGACGACGGCCTCCTGGACACTGTGGACCCCCGCATCGCAACGGTCAGCCCCGCGCTCGACGACTTCATGTGGGAGACCGACGTGCGCGCGTTCGGGTCCTTCCGCGGGAACTTCCCGTTCCTGGCCGCCCGCTGGCACAAATGGCTGCAGCGCTTCAAGTTCCCCGACCGGTACGCCTCCTGGGGCGAGTCCGCCGTCGCCGAGGGCCTGCGGCTCCACGCCGAACGCCCCTTCGACCTCATCGTCGCCACCGGCAACCCGTTCTCCGCCTTCGGCGCCGCCTACGAGCTCGGCAGGCGCACGGGCCTGCCGTACATCGTGGACTACCGCGACTCCTGGACCCTCGACCTGTTCACCAACGAGGACGCGTTCCCCAAGGGCGACAAGGCCTGGCGCTGGGAGAAGCGCATCCTCGAGAACGCCGCCGAGGCGCTGTTCGTGAACGAGGCCCTCCGCGAGTGGCACGCCGCGCGCTACCCGCGCGCGGCCGAGCGCATGCACGTGATGCTCAACGGCTGGGACCCCGACGTCCTCCCGCGGATCCCCGAGTCCACAGCGGACGAGAGCCGCCCGCTCTCCTACGCCTACATCGGGACCCTCACCGCCAACCAGCCCGTGGACGCCCTCTTCGCGGGCTTCCGCGCCATGGCCGGCGCCGGCTCCCACCCCGGCAGCACCCTCGACCTCTACGGCCACCTCGGGTTCTTCGCGAAGTACGAGTCGCGGATGCGCGCCGACATCGGCCTGGACGACGAGGCCGAGGACCGCGTCCGCCACCACGGACCCGTCTCCAAGGCCGAGATCGGCGACGCGTACGCCGCGAGCGACGTGCTCGTGTTCCTCGTCGGCGGCTCCAAGTACGTGACCTCCGGGAAGATCTTCGAGTACATGGCCACCGGCAAACCCATCGTCTCCGTGCACGAACCCGGTTCGGCCGCAGAGGAACTGCTGCGGGACTACCCGCTCTGGTTCAACCCCGGCAGCCTCGACCCCGGCGCCGTGGCCGCCGCCATGGCCGAGGCCGGGGACGCGGCCCGCAAGGCCGACCCGGACCTGGCCGAACGCGCCCGCGAATACGGCGCGGGCTTCACCCGCTACCGCGCCATAGAGGCCTTCGAACGGCGCGCCCGCGCCATCGCGCAGAACGGAGGCGAGCGATGAGCAGCACTGAAAGCACTGACACGCTCGAGACCACCGCCGGACTCCCCGAACGGGTCGTCATCCTCCTCTTCGGCAACGGCGCCATCAAGCGCACCAACGACTACGCGTACCAGATGGCCCGCCGCGGCGTGAAGGTCCAGGCCGTCGTCGCGGACGGCCAGGGCTGGCGCCGCGCGCCCGCCCTCCACCCCAGCGTCGAGGTGTACTCGCTCGCGAAGCCGGAGAACCGCCAGCCGCTCCTGTGGCTCTACGAATCCGTCATCGAACGCGCCCCCGCCGCGGTGCTCCGCCGCCTCGACGGCAGGGTCCCCGGCGCCGGCCTCGCCCGCCGCGCCCACCGCAAGGCCGCCGGCTTCTGCCGCCGCAACCTCTTCTGGAAGCTCTACCGGCCCGTCCGCCACCAGGCCCTCCGCGCGATCGCGCTCCGCCGCATCGGCCGCCTCGACATCGGCGCCGCCGACCACGTCGTCTGCCCCGACCCCGCGGCCGTCCCCCTCGCCTGGTCCCTCGCCAAGCGCCACGCCCGCCCCGTCGTCACCCGCGCGCTCCACTACGGCCCCTACAAGGACCACCCCGTCGTCCTCCCCCTCGAACCCTGGGACCCCGACACCCACCGCAAGGAGGACCGCCCGCCCTACCTGCCCCTCTGAACCCGCCGCGGCCACGGCGGGTGCGGCCCCGGCCGCGGTGTCACTAATATGGGGCTTTCCGTCCATCGCCCGGGCGGGAGGAGCCTCACAGAGAGAAGCACCGATGTCGGACCAGGAGCGGCCGCACCCCCGCCGCCGCGTCGTCATGCTCGTCGACAACGCCATCGACGGCGACTCGCGGGTGCAGAAGGGCGCGAGGTCGATGGCCGAGCACGGCTGGGACGTCCACCTCATCGGCATCGCCCCCGGCAAGACGGCCTCCCGCTTCGAACTCGGCGGCGCGACCGCGTACCGGCGCGTCGTCAAGCTCTGGCCCGGCCTGAACCCGCTGCGCCAGCGCCTCGCGCGCGCCCGCTTCCCGTTCGCCCACGCCACGGTCGCGAAGGCCGAGCTGGAGTGGGAGCGGCGGCGGATCCTGCGCACCGAGGACGCGCAGCGGCGCCTGCTCGCCGAGCGCCGCGGCCGCGGCGGCCTGCCGCTGCTCGCGCAGCGGGTGCGGACGAAAGCCGGCGTGCGCTGGCTGCGCTTCCGCCTCTCCCAGACGCGGGGCATGGCCGAGGCGCAGAAGGCCCGCCCGGACGGCCGGCTGGAGCGGTTCGAGGCGTCGTACTGGAAGCTGATGCTCGGGGACCGTGCCTGGCGCAAGCTCGACCCGTGGTCCTTCCGCTTCGACCTGGCGTTCTCGCCGTTGATCACCAAGCTGGCGCCCGACCTGATTCACGTGCAGGACCACCGGATGCTCGGCGTCGGTGTGCGTGCGGCCGCCCGTGCTCGCGTCAAGGGACGCGAGGTCCCCGTCGTGTACGACGCCCACGAGTTCGTGCCCGGTATCAAGCCGAAGAACCCGAAGTGGCAGACCGCGCAGATCGCGCATGAGGCCGAATACGTGCCGTATGCCGACGCCGTGGTGACGGTGTCGCCGCGTATCGCCGAACTGCTCGTGGAAGAGCATGGGCTTTCCGAGACTCCCGAGATCGTCCTCAACTCGCCGCCGCGCCCGGACGCGGCCCGCGAGGACTGGGCGACTCCGGAGGGCTTCCGGGACGTGCGGGCCGCCTGCGGCCTGGACGCCGCGACGCCGCTCATGGTCTACTGCGGCGGGGCCACGCCGGTGCGAGGGCTGCACCTCATGGCCGAGGCGCTTGGTCTGGAACCGGATCTCCACGCCGCCTTCGTGATCAATCAGCTCACCGGGCCGTACCCGGACTCGCTGATCGAGCAGGCCGCGAATCTCGGGGCCGCGGATCGCCTCCACCTCATGCCTTACGTGCCGTACGACGTGCTGACCACCTTCCTGGCTACTGCCGATGTCGGCGTCCACCCGCTCGAAACCGGCCAGGTGAACCACGAGAGCGCGTTGAGCACCAAGTTCTTCGAGTTCATGCACGCCGGACTCCCGGTCGTCGTGAGCGACGTGAAAGTGATGTCCGAAGAGGTCGCGCGTCTCGGCATCGGCGAGGTCTTCCACTACGGGGACGCGGCGGGCCTCGCGCGCGGCGTGCGCGCCGTGCTCGACGACCGCCCGCGCTACACGAAGCCCTACGCCGAACCGGGGTTCCTGGACGAGTTCACGTGGGAGGCGCAGGCCGCCCGCTACGACGCGATCTACCGCCGGCTGCTCAACGGCGGCCCGGAGCCGCTGGTGCCCTCGCCGCGAACCGACCAAAATGGTCAGAACCAGGCAAATTCCCTGAGTGAACCGGCGGGAACAGAGGCCTGACGCCAGCCGGGCCTTGGAAGGCAAGAAGTTTTCGCCATTCGGGGCGCGGTTTCCAATGTTGCGGCACACGTGTTACGCCACCGTGACCTGTGCCCGGGCCGGGTGCGGCTACGCTGCAGACATGCTGCGTTCTGTCATTCTCGCCGCCGCCCGGTCATCGAAGATCGAGCGGCTCGTCGGCACCGCGCCGGTGACGCGTTCGCTCGTCCGCCGCTACGTCGCGGGCGAGACCACGGCCCACGCCGTCGCCACCACCAGGACCCTCGCGGCCGACGGACTGCTCGCCACCCTCGACTACCTCGGCGAGGACACCATCGTCGTCGAGCAGGCCGACGCCACCCGCGACGAATACCTCGGCCTCCTCACCGCCCTCAAGAAGGAGAGCCTCGCCAAGTCCGCCGAGGTCAGCGTCAAGCTCTCCGCGGTCGGCCAGCGCATCGACCCCGAGCTCGCCTACGAGCGGGCCCGCGAGATCTGCGGGGCCGCCGCGGACGCCGGCACGACGGTCACGATCGACATGGAGGACCACACGGTCACCGACTCCACGTTGGAGATCGTGCAGCGCCTCCGCGAGGAGTTCCCGTCCACCGGCGCGGTCCTGCAGGCCTACCTGCGCCGCACCGAGGACGACTGCAAGTCGCAGGCCGTCCCGGACTCGCGCATCCGGCTCTGCAAGGGCGCCTACAAGGAGCCCGAGTCGGTCGCCTACCAGCGCAGCCTCGACGTCGACCGGTCCTATGTGCGCTGCATCAACGCGCTCATGGCCGGCGAGGGCTACCCGATGCTCGCGACGCACGACCCGCGGCTCATCGAGATCGGCATCGACCGGGCCCGCTGGTACGACCGGGACAAGGACTCGTTCGAGTTCCAGATGCTGTACGGGATCCGCCCCACGGAGCAGCTGCGGCTGGCCGCGGACGGGTACCGGATGCGCGTCTACGTGCCGTACGGCGACCAGTGGTACGGGTACCTGATGCGCCGCATGGCCGAGCGCCCGGCGAACCTGGCCGTGTTCGCGCGCTCTTTGTGGACGAAGTCTTAGAAGTCTCTGAGGTTCCGGGCCGCGCCGGTGTGTCCGCCGTCGCGGCCCGTCCCTGTTCACGCGGGGTGGACGACCAGCGCACACCCGCTGTTCGGGGCTCGCACGGGTAGCGATCGGCGACTACAGTTGCGAACGTGACTCAAGCCCCCGAGGACTTCACCCCGGATTCCCCCGAGCGCGACCACCCCGGCGAGCCCCGCCCCGGGCAGGCCGCGCCGGCGCCGCACGTGCCCGGCCAGCGCTCCGGGTCCGAGACGCCGCGCAGCACCTCGCCCGAACCGGTGCTGCCGCAGGCGGACGCGGGCAATGCGGCGATCCCGCAGGCCGCCCCGATGCCGCCGATCCCGGAGCCGACGGCGCCGCCGTCGGCGCTGCCGGTCGAGATGCTGCCGCCGGGGGCGGTGCCGCAGGGCCCCATGCCTGGCCAGGCCCCGCCCGGCCACTATCCAACGGCCCCTTACCAGGGCGTGCCGCAGCACGGCGCGGTCCCGCCCGGGCAGGTCCCGCCGGGGCCGATCCCGGTGTCGGCGATGCCGCCGTGGCCCGGCGGGCCGGTGCACTACTACCCGCGGCCCGACCGGAAGCGGTCGCGGTTCGGCACGATCCTCATGGTCCTGCTGCTCGTCACGGGCTCCGTCTTCGGCGGGGCCCTCGTCAACGGCTGGCGTCCGGCGCTGCCGGGGGCCGAGACGGGCACGATCGAGGGGCTCGCGGTCCAGCCAGGCGAGGGCTCGGTCCCGAGTCCGGGCCCGGACGCGTCCGAGGCGGAGATCCTCGCCTATCTCAAGGAGCAGGCGCAGCTCGTGCTCGACGCGCAGAGCGAGTCGCTCATCAACGGCAGCCTCGAGGGCTGGCTGGCGGCGTACGACCCGACGCTGCACGACGCGATGACGGGCCGTTTCGACTCGCTGACGTCGATGCAGGTGTCGCGGTTCGACTACCAGATCGCCTCGGGTCCGATCGAGGACGCGTCCGGTGCGGTGCCGCTCTACGACATCTCGGTGGCGCTCTCGTACTGCTTCGTGGAGCCGGCGGACACGTGCAAGGCCGCTGACATCGTCTTCGACTCGCGCTGGCGCGCGGGCGAGGACGGCATGGTGATGGTCGAGGTCTCGAACTCGGAGTACGGGGAGGGCCCGCACCCGTGGGAGGTCACCGACCTGGTTGCGGCCGTGGGGGAGCGCACGGTGACCGCGGTGCCGCTGGAGATGGCCGACCGTCTCGACGACGCGTTGGAGATCGCCGAGGCGGCCGCGGTGAACGCGGACGAGTGGGCGTACTGGGAGAAGCCCGACCGGTACGTCATCTACATCGCGAGCGACGAGGAGTTCGAGACCTGGTTCGGGGGCTTCTGGGACTCCGAGGACGTGCTCGGTTTCGCGCTGCCGCTCAACGGCACGGTGGACGGGCGGCGCCAGCCGTCGACGTACGCGACGGTGATGGGCGTGGACCGGACGGGTTGGGGCTACGGCCTGACCTCGGTGATCCGGCACGAGCTCGGGCACGCGGTGACGCTGTGGGCGGCGCCGTCGGAGCGGTACGCGGACGACACGTGGTGGATGGTCGAGGGCGTGGCCGAGTACATCGACAACGGCGACCGGCCCGTGGACGAGTACGACCGCGCGCTGGACGTGCGCGACTACGTCGAGCAGGGCGGTTGCGCGACGGACATCCTGCCGCCCGACGCGGACGACGACACGCTCGCCGGCTCCGGGAAGTACGGGTGCGGGTTCCTCGGCGTGCACTACCTGATCGACACGTACGGGGTCGACAAGTTCGCCGAGTTCTTCGGCGCGACCGCCCGCGAGGGCGAGCCCGCGGTGGACAAGGCGCAAGAGGTGTACGGGAAGAGCTATGCCGACCTGATGCAGGAGATTACGGCCTTCATTGCCCAGACCGTGTGAGATCGGGTGTTGCCGGGTGGCCCGGACTGCCGTAACATGAGCCTCATCCCAATCGAAAGACATCAACGTCACAGTCTGTGACGACCGACTTGTTTCGGTTCATATGGGCATTCGCGTCCGCCGCACCTCAAACACATCACACACCCCACGTCCTTGCATAAGTGCTCGCAACAGCCCTCGACAGAACGGTGAGACACATGAGCGAACCCGGGGACCTCCTCGACGAGGTCAAGTTCTTGACGGTGACGGAGGTGGCCGAGCTGATGCGCGTCTCGAAGATGACGGTGTACCGGCTCGTCCACAACGGCGAGATCGCGGCGGTGCGGGTCGGGCGCTCCTTCCGCGTGCCCGAGAGCGCCGTCAAGACCTACCTCTCCGAAGCGCTCCAGACCGACGACTGATCCCCCTCGGCCCGGCAGGTCCCGCCACGCACGAGCTGTGACGGGGCCTGCGGTTCCGCTCGCCCGGCGCGGGGGCCGCCGGGCAGGCGCGTTAGGCTGGTCGGGCTCGAAAAATTGTCTAGTGAACATCTGTGAGGAAGCTCTATGGGCTCGGTCATCAAGAAGCGGCGCAAGCGCATGGCGAAGAAGAAGCACCGCAAGCTGCTCCGCAAGACCCGCGTGCAGCGTCGCAAGCTCGGCAAGTAGCCGAGACGACCGGCTCGCGAGCACCTGCGGGTAGGCTGAGCGCATGCCTGAGTTCACAGCGGTAGCTTTCGCCTTCGAGGTGAGGTTCTTCGTCTACCTGGTCATCACGCTCGGAGCTGCCTTGCTGTCGGTGATCGCCCTCACCCATTGCGCGGTGCAGAAACCCGACGCGTTCAGCGCCGTCGGCACGCTCTCGAAGGGCGCCTGGCTCGGCATTCTGGCGATCACCCTGCTCCTGTCGCTGTTGCTCAGTGTGCGGGGAGGGTTCATGTTCACCTTGATCGCGCTCGCCGCGGCGCTGGTGTACCTCCTGGACGTGCGCACGGGCTTCAAAGACCTCCGTGGCGGCGGTTCGTCGTACTGAGCGGTCCGCTCGAACACGTGAGAAAGCCGCGTCGACGATGTCGACGCGGCTTTCGCTGTACCCCTTGGCTAGCGCACTAGCGGACGACGCCGCGGGCCATCTCCCGCAGGCGCTTCACCCGCTCCGCCGTCGGCGGGTGGGTCGAGAACAGGCTCGTGAGCCCGCCGCCGCGCAGCGGCGACTCGATCATCAGGTGCGACTGCTCCGCGATGCGGCTGTCCGACCGCGCCGGCATCCGGTCGACCCCGGCCGAGATCTTCTCCAGGGCGCTCGCGAGCGCGAGCGGGTCCCCGGTGAGGCGCGCGCCGTCCGCGTCCGCCTCGTACTCGCGCGAGCGCGACACGGCCATCTGGATGAGGCCGGCCGCGAGCGGGCCGAGGATCATCGTCAGCAGCAACACGAGCGGGTTCGGCCGGTCCTCGTCGTCGGACGCGAAGAACGGCAGGAACATCGCGAGGTTCGCGAGCATCGTGATGATGCTGGCGAGCGCCCCGGCCACCGAGGAGATGAGGATGTCGCGGTTGTAGACGTGCGACAGCTCGTGCCCGATCACGGCCCGCAGCTCGGCGGGCGTGAGGAGCTGCAGGATGCCCTCGGTGACGGCGACCGCCGCGTTCTGCGGGTTGCGGCCCGTCGCGAACGCGTTCGGCTGCATGGTCGGCGAGACGTACAGGCGCGGCATCGGCTGGTTCGCGCGCTGCGCGAGCTCGCGCACCATCGCGTAGAGCTGCGGGGCCTGCGCCTCGGAGACCGGCCGCGCCCGCATGGCGCGCAGGGCGATCTTGTCGGAGTTGAAGTAGGCGTAAGCGTTCATGCCGACGGCGATGACCGCGGCGATGACGATGCCGGTGGAGCCGCCCAGCGCGTAGCCGATGGCGATCACGAGCGCCGACATCGCGCCGAGCAGCACCGCCGTCTTGAGGCCGTTGTGGTGCTTCATGATGTTCGAGTTCCCTCCCTGTGGGAAGAAGCAACGTCCTGATTACGGCCAGTATTTCTGCATGAGCTGGGAATTCACCGAGAAACGGCGGTGAAGTCGAGCACGGCCTGCGGCGCCACGGTCACCGCGAGCAGCGCCAGCCCGATCGCGGCGACGGCGATCGCGAAGCGGCCCTTGCCCGTCGCAGGCCCCCGGCCGAGCAGCACGGTCCGGGCGAGCGGCAGATAGTAGGCGAGCCCCAGCACCGAACCTGCGGCGACGATCACAGCCAGCCACACCGCCGAAGGCGCCAGCACCTCCAGGATCGCGACCTTCGCGAACGTCCCCGCGAGCGCGGGCGGCAGCCCGGCCAGCCCGATCACCGCGAAGAGGAACACCGAGGCCGGAAGCGGCGCGGACCGCCACAGCCCGGCGAGCTCCCCGATCGCGCCGCCTTCGCCGACGCCGGAAACGCGGCCCTCGGCGGCGGCGACCGGCCTGACGGCCGTGAGCGCCGCGAAGGCGCCCGCCTCCAGCAGCACGAAGAACACCGCGTACGCCAGCGCCGCCGACGCGGCCTCCTGCCCCACGGCGGTCGCGACGACCGCGAGCGGGGCGAGCACGTAGCCCGCATGGGCGATGCCGGACCACGCGAGCAGCGGCACCGTGCGGCGCTGCACCAGCGCCCCGAGGTTCCCGATCGCGATCGAGGCGACGCTCAACGCCGCCACCACCATCCCGGTGCTCGTCTCGGCGCCCGCCGCGAGACCGAAATAGACGACCCAGATGATCGCGACGGCGCCGCCGAGCTTCGAGGCGCTGGCGAGGTATGTGGCGATCGGCAGCGGGGCGCGTTCGAGCACGAGCGGCGCCCAGGCGTGCAGCGGCGCGGCCGCGAGCTTGAACGCGAAACCGCCGAGCAGCAGCGCGGCCCCGGCCGCCGTGAGCGCGGGGTCGGCCGACCCCAAATTGCTTGCGAGACCGGCCAGGTGCACCGTGCCGGCCGCCGCGTACAGGAACGCCGCGCCCATGAGCGCGGTCGCCGAGGACGCGATCGAGGCGATCACGAAGGTCACGCCCGCTTCGGCGCCGTCGCGGCCGGGCTTGGTCACGAGCACGTACAAGGGCACGGTCAGGGTCTCGAGCGCCACGATGAGCGTGATGAGGTCGCGCGCGCCCGCGAGCGTGATGCCGCCCGCCGCCGAGACCGCCAGTAGGAACCAGTACTCGCCCGGCTGGCGTCCGCTCACCGCCGCGACCAGGACGCTCAAGCCCGCGAACAGGGCCGCCGCGCCCATCGCCGCGTCGTCGGCCCAGTACGAATGCCATGGGCCGACGGCGAACGTGGCCCGGTCCGCCCCCGCCGCCACAATGACTGCCGCGATCGCGGCGGCGCTGAGCCCGATCATCATGCAGGCCTTCGCGAACCGTCCCGTGAACAGCGCGAGTGCGGCCGTGCCGGCCGCGAGGTAGAGCGGCAGCAGCGCCACGTGGTCGATCGCCTGGACCCGCATCTACAGCAGCCCCTCCCCGAACAGGTCCAGCAGCGGCCCCGGCATCAGGCCGAGCAGCAGCGTCCCGGCCACCAGCGGCGCCCAGACCGCGAGTTCCACAGTGGAGGCGTCGCCGATGCCGTCGGTCGCGGGCACGATGGGGCCGTGGCTGACCCGCCGCAGCATCCGCAGCAGATAGGCCGCGGCCAGGAACGCCCCGAACGCCGCGGCGGCGGCGAGCGCGAGCCAGGCGCCGCCGCGTTCCGTTGCGGCGTAGACGGTGAAGGCCTCGCCCCAGAACCCGGCGAGGCCGGGCAGGCCGAGCGACGCGAGCGCGGCGAACCCGAGCAGGCCCGCGAGCTGGGGCGCGGCGAGCCTGAGGCCGCCGAGCGAGCCGAGGAGGCCGGTGCGCGTGCGGGCCTTGAGGGCTCCGGCGAGGAAGAACAGGAGGGGCGTGATGAGGCCGTGGGCGACGTTCCCGAAGAGCGCGGCGCGGATGCCGGCTTCGGTGCCGGCGGCGAAGGCGAGGACCACGAAGCCCATGTGGCCCACCGAGGAGTACGCGATGAGGCGTTTGAGTTCGGGGAGGCTCAGGCAGACGAGGCCCGCGATGAGGATGCCGAGGGTGGCGAGCACCGCGAGGACGGGCGCGGCGTCGGCCGCGCCTTGCGGGGCGATGCCGCCGGCGATGCGGATGAGGCCGTAGGTGCCGAGTTTGAGGAGGACCCCGGCGAGGAGGACCGAGCCCACTGTGGGGGCGGCGGTGTGCGCGTCGGGCAGCCAGGAGTGGAGGGGCCAGAGCGGGGCTTTGACCGCGAATCCTATGGCCAGCAAGGTGAAGACGAGCAGCGAGACGCCGGAGCCGACGCCCCCGCCGACGATGATCGCCCCGAGGTCGGCGGTCCCGGTGTCGGCGACGGCGACGAACAGGCCCGTGGCCATGACCAGCGACCCGCCGACGGTGAACAGCGCGAACTTCGCGGCGGCATGCCGCCGCGCGGCGGGGTCGCCGTAGCGGTGGATGATCGCCCACATCGGGAGGAGCACCGCCTCGAAGGCGATGAAGAACAGGATCAGGTTGTCCGCGAAGAACACGAGGATCGAAGCGAACTGAACCGCGAGGAGGAGGGCGGTGAGCGATGCGGAGGGCCGAGCCGCCCCGGCACCCGCGAAAGATCCCGACGCGCCGAGCGCTGCCGCGCCACCGGGCACACCGGGCCCCAATTGGCCGGGCACGCCGGAAACGTCATCCGCGGCCAGGGAAGGGCCCCCGGTTGCAACCGTAGCGACCGGAACCTGAAGGGGAGCTGAAGTGCGGCCCTCCGCTCCCAGCGCATTGTGGAGGCAGCACAGGAGGCCGAGGAGCGCCGTCAGGGCCGCGAGAGGCCAGGAGACGCCGTCGACCGCCAGTGCGAAGTCCAGGTGGATCGCGGGCGCCCACTCGTACTCGAGCTGGTGCCACCAGCCGCCCGAGAGGTGCCCGCCAGTGATGACCCAGTTGCCGTCGCCGCGCCCGATCGGCAGCAGCGCGACCGCCGCCAGCGACAGCGCCGCCGCGCCCACGCCGAGCCAATGCGCGAAAGCCCGCTCCCGCCAAGCCCACACCAGCACCGCGCCGAAGAACGGCACCGCGACCGCGACCAGCAGCATCACGTCCACAGGCTCACCCCGATCGCCACCACCGCGACCAGCAGCGTCCCCGCGGCGCTCAACCGCAGGTACCGCACCAGCCCGCCCCGGTGCCCGGCCGCGGTCTCCTCGGCCGCGGCGAGCGTCGCCCGCGCCGAGCCCTCCACGGCCGTCCGGTCGACCAGTTGCTCGTCGAGCACCCGCGCCGCCGACCCGGCCGTCCGCGCCATCGCGCGGGTCGCCTTGCCCGCCAACCACTCCGCGTACAGGCCGTCCGCGAACGCGGGCCGGGCCCGGCCGAGGACGCCCGCCGGGTCGCGCTCGTCGTCCGTCGCGGGCACGCCGCGCCGGACCGTGCGCCACCACGCGTCGGCGACCACGAGGAAACCCCCGGCGGTCGCGAGCAGCACCAGCGCCATCAGATCCATGTGCAGGTCCGGCACCTCGAACAGCCCGGTGTAGTACACCGCGCCCACGCCCACCGTGGCGATCATCAACGCCCACAGGCTGAACGACTCACCGACCGGCACCGCCGGCCGTGTCTCCCGCGCGGATTCGCCGCGCCAGAACAGCATCAGCCACAGCCGCGCCGAATACGCCGCCGTCAGGATGCTCGCGCCGACCCCGGCCCAGAACACGACCACCCCGGCCGGCGTCCCGGCCTCGTAGGCCGCGCCGAGGACCGCTTCCTTGCTGTAGAAGCCGCCCAGCGGCGGTAGACCCGCCATTGCGGCGAGTCCGATCGTCATGGCCCAGAAAGCGAGCGGCGCATCGCCAGGCCGCAGCCGGGTCGTCCGCAGTGAGCCGCTCGTCCCCGCCAGCGAGATGATGACGCCCGCGGTGAGGAACAGCAGGCCTTTGAACGCCGCGTGCGACACGAGGTGGAACAGCGCCGCGTCCCCGGCCGCGACTGCGACGGCCGCGAACATGAACCCGACCTGGCTCACCGTCGACCATGCGAGCACGCCCTTGAGATCCCTTGCCGCGAGCGCGCACAGGCCCGCGCCGATCATCGTCGCTGCAGCGACCAGCGCGACCACGAGCAGCAGGTTTTCCGGCCAGACCGGCAGCAGCCGCGTCTGCACGTACGCGCCGGCCGCGACCATCGTCGCGGCGTGGATGAGCGCGCTCACCGGCGTCGGGCCGGCCATGGCGGGCGGCAGCCAGATCTGGAGCGGGAACTGCGCGGACTTCCCGATGCAGCCGAACAGGATCAGCAGCATCCCGGCCGCAGCCGTCCCTCCGGACACCTCCGCGACGTCGCCGATCCGGAAACTCCCGGCTGCAGTGCCGAGGACCATCACGCCGAGCACGAACGCCACGTCGCCGAAGCGCGTCACCAGGAACGCCTTCGCCGCCGCACCGGGCGCTTCGGGCAGCTTCGCGTAGTGCGCGATGAGGAGGTACGAGCAGGCGCCCATGACCTCCCACCCGATGAGCAGGAACACGAGGTCGTCGGCGGCCACGACGAGCAGCATCGCGGCGCAGAACAGGTTCACCTGCGCCGCGAACGGGATATAGCGCGGATCGTCGCGCAGGTACGGGGCCGAGTAGACCTGGACGAGGAGCGTCACGAACGCCGTCGCGATCGCCACGGCCGCAGCCGTTCCCGAGACGTCGAGCGCGAGCTCCACTCGGATCGAACCGAAGTCGGCCAGCGTCAGCGCGAACTCGGGCAGGGTGACCGCGCACATGAGCGCCGCACACAGTGCCAACGCCGGCGCGGCGATCGCCCAGAACTTCGCGAGGCCCCGATGCCGGAACAGCAGCCCGGCCAGCCCCGCCGCGGCGGGGAGGCCGATGAGGAGGAGTCCGTACGCCATCAGCCGCTCCGGTCCTCGGGAGGCGCTTCAGCGGGCACCCCGGAAACATCGTCCGCGGCCAGGGAAGGGCCCCCGGTTTCAACCCTAGAGCGGGCTTCCTGAAGCGCACCTGAAGTGTGAGTCTCGGCTCCGCGCCCGGCAGCCCCGTCAGTCTCGGCGGGCAGGTCGTCAGTGTCGATCGTGGCCCGCTCCCGCCACAGGTTCAGGATGAGCGCGAGCCCGACCCCGACCTCGGCGGCCGCGATGACCACGATGAACAGCGCGAAGCTCTGACCGGTGTACGCATTGTGGACCAGATCGGCGGTCACCAGCACCAGGTGCACCCCGCCGAGCATGAGCTCGGCGGCGGCGAGCTGCAGCACCGCATTGCGGCGCGTGAGGACCCCGTAGAGGCCGATCGCGAACAGCCCTACGGCGATCAAGAACCCGATCAGCGGATGCACGGCATCCTCCCCGGGGGGATGAGATGGGTCGATCGGGGCCACATGGCCTCATCTTGGACTACCGGGCACCCCGAAGTCCAGCGTCGAGACCGTGTTGATACTCGTCGATCCATACAAGGTGAGATGCGGGAACGTCGTATTCGGCGAATCGGCCGCTCTCGTCAGCGCCTCCCGGCGATGGTGCGGGCGCGCGCTTCGACGGCCGGACGCATCGGGTCGTGCTCCCAGGCCGGGTGCCAGTTCTCGATGTCGGACGGCGGTTCGGTGAGCACGGCGATGAGCCGCGGACCCGCGCTGGTCATCTCGTCGGATACGAGCCGGTGGAGTGTCGGGTCGGTGGTGGAACGGAAGACGGTGAGGCGGACGCGATCGCCTCCGCCGATGCCGATGTAGAACTCGTCAAGTCTGAGCCAGTCGCGCGAGTCGGCGGAGTCGTCGCGGCGGTCGATCGGGATGAGTGCGCGGCGCGGTTTCGTCTTGTCGGTCATCGGGCCGCCCCTTGGAGTTCGAGGACAAGGGCGGCAAGCGGATTGGGCGCGGTCGGGCTGGGGGAGGGGCGCGTCCTGCGGCGGTGGCGGGTGGGAGTGCTGCGACGGAGCCGGAGGTCGGCGGGGGAGATGTCGCCCGACTCGAGCGCGGCGGCGCGCTGGGCTTTGGTTGCGGTGTAAAGGAAGAGGCGCACGGCGGACTCGCGGGCGGTGCAGCCGTGTGTGCCCCAGCGCTCGCCGCACCAAGTGCAGCGGAGACGGCCGAACCCCAGCCAGGTCCGGTAAGGCTCGTGGAGATGCAGGGCGATCTTCGTCCGAGCGGGGACAGGGTCGCGAACTAGGCTCAGCAGCGCCATGGGACTTCCGTTCTCGTGGAGCGCGCGGCCCGCCGGTCGAGGTTCCAAGCTTTCCGGCGGGTCGCTGTTCGTTTGCGGCCCTATTGGGTCCGACTAGTCCGATAAGTACACCACAACCGATGGCATCGGTCAACAAGCAATGCCATCGAAATGAGTTGCGCTCACACGCCGCTCATTCCGGGGCGCGCCACTGGGTAGGCTGATGCGGCATCAGGCGAGGAGGGGTTCGAGGGACATGCCAGGCAAGCGGGGCGCATCAGCGGCGGTCGCCGTCGACGCGCTGCGCCAGCGCATTATCGACGGCACTTACGCTCCCGGCGACCGCATGCCCAGCGCCACATTGATTAGTGAAGAGTTCGGCATCGACCGCGGCACCGCCGCGAGAGTGCTCGCTCAGCTCCGCGAAGCCGGATACATCATCACCAAGCCGAGTTCCGGCAGTTATGTGCGGAGCTTCGAGCGGATCGTCCGCTCCTTCCCGCATCGCCTCACCGTCTGGCGCGAGGGCGAGGCGATCCAGGACGCCGACACCGGCAAGCGGGCCCGCATGGTCGAAGTGACCGTCGGCGAGGTACCGGCGAGCGAGTCGATCGCGTCGTCCTTGGGTGTTGCGCCCGGCGACCCGGTGCTGCGCCGTTCGAGGCGTTTCGCGGTCGAGCAGCGGCCGGTCCAGCTCGCCGACTCCTTCTACCTGATCGACATGGTCCGCGCGACCCCGATCGTCTACACCGACACGGGACCTGGCGGCGTCTACGCCCGGCTCGCCGAGATCGGGCGTGCGCCAGTCCGATTCACCGAACGCCTGCATGCGCGGATGCCATATCCAGCGGAGCGGACCGCGCTCGAACTTCCCGGAGGCACACCGGTCATCGCGATCGTGCGCACCGCGTTCGACGCCGAAGACCGCTGCGTCGAGGTCACCGAGATGATCATCGATGCCAGCGCCTACGAACTCGAGTACCACGCAGAAGTCTGAATGGCGAATTGCGGTGTGGGCGCGCATGGATCACTCACGCCTGCCGCGCCGTTTCGGTCGAGGTTAGAGCGGGCAGCGACAAAGGGTCGGATCCCTTTTGGGCGTGCAGTGCGGCTGGCAGGCAGCGTCGGGGCGCGGGCGGGGGTAGCGATTCTCCCTTGGTTTGTATTGCGCTCCAGGGAGGTTGGAGTGGAGGTGGGGCAGGGTATCGATAGTCCTCTATGGAATGTTCACTCTATCGGGTGATGACACCAGCACGGTGGGATGTCATCATTGAAGTACGAACAAGCAAGCGAAAACAGCCAGATCATTCGAGAACAGGTGTGGAGGCGAGACCCATGGCCCACTGCAACACCCACACCACTCCGGCCCTCTCCCCCGCCTCGAACCTCTCTGCTTCTGCCGATCGCAGGTCTCAGGCTGCGGCGATCCGCACGGCCCTCGATGAGGCCGCTGCCGGTATCAACGCCTTCCACACCCAGATCCTCTCCTCCGTGATCGCGATGAAGGAGCAGGGCCTGCACCGCTCCGAGTTCGGGTTCTCCGCCCTGCGGGATCTGCTGCTGTCCCAGTTCGACTTCACCTACAACACGGCAGGATCCATCGCGGCCATCGCGAGACTGTCAGGGAAGTTCCGGATCCTGGCCAAAGCGGCAACGACAGGAACCGCCAGGATCGACCAGGTCGCCTATGCCGTCCGCCAACTCGACCAGACCCCCGCCATGAGACTCTTCGCCCGCACCCCCTTCCGCACCCCTGCGGTCTCGCCTTTCGATGCCTCGGTCGAGTGCACGACTCCAGAGGCGATGGTCGCCCAGTACTGCCAGCACGCTTCGTTCAAGGAGCTGCGGCGGCACCTGGATGAGCTGTGGGCCTCGATTGCAGAAGAGAGCGAACTGTTCGACGAGTTGGGTGAGCAGTCCCTGCAGCGGCTTGAACTCACCGAGACCGGCAACGGCATGTGGCACCTCGAAGGCACCCTGTCCGAGGCGACCGGTCGGCTGCTGGACAAGTACTTGAAGACCGCGTGCCCGCCGCCTCGCCAGGAAGACACCGAGGCTGAGGCTGATACTGAGGGCGGGGAAGGGCTCCTGCCCGCGCAGGCGAACCGGAATGCCGAAGCCCTCCACCAGCTCCTGGCCGGGTACGGGTCCTCGCCGCAGGCGGCCACGAGGCATGGGCACACTGCCACCCTGGATCTGGTGGTGGACATCGAGACGTTGCAGGGCAAGGACACCGGCCGCCTCCCCCTCCTGGAAGGGCAGCCGATCAGCGTCGCCCGTGCCCGCCTGCTCGCTTGTGAAGCCGGGGTCATCCCCTCGGTCTTCAACTACACCACCGGTGAAGCCGTCGAGCTCGGTCGGGCGATGCGCCTCCCGAACGCTTCCCTTAGGAGGAAGCTGGAGCTTGAGCAACCGAAAGGGTGTGCTTGGCACGGTTGTGACCGGCCGGTCGCTTGGACTGAGGCGCACCACATCCAGCATTGGGCCGATGGCGGGCTGACCACTGCTGAGAACCTGATCCTGCTCTGCCGGTTCCACCACGGCCGGATCCACACGACTGGCTGGAGCGTGGAGAAGACCGGGCCCGGCCAGGCCATCATCACCCACCATGACGGCCACGAAGCAGGCGGCAACGACAGCCAAGGCTGCGGCTGCTCGGACTGGCGCACCGACCACGACATGGACACCGAACACCAAGGCTCGGACTGGGATGTGTTCCCCACCGGGCTCTACCGCTCCGAATGGTCCGAGAGCATGAAGCCCGAGCTTGACGGCATGGCCCAGATGATTGAACGAGACCGGGCGATCAATGCCATGCGAGCGGCGAAGGCCCGATGCCGAGCGAACTTCGCGAAACCGGACCCGGAGTCGGTGGCACCGATACCGGTACCGGTCTTAGGGTGCCCCAGCGGGCGACTGCTGGGGGAAGCGCCGCAAGGGCACCACACTATGCAGCGCAGCTCGAACCTCCGCTTGAGGTTCGGGCCCCTTGGCATGCCCAAGCCAGGAATCCGACCCCCGCCAACCACTTCCCATCGCCGCCCGCCCGAACCCCGACCCGATCGGGCAGGGCAGCCGCAGTGCGTCCGCGCCTTGCCACTGCCTCGTTGTCGCCGCCAGTTTGAACATTGAGGCAATCGGGCCGAGCAGCCGGAGACCAGCCAGGACTGCATGACGCCTTGTTGTCGCTGCCAGGTTGAACCACGG
The DNA here is from genome assembly GCF_027622945.1 of Glycomyces lechevalierae. GTDB lineage: Bacteria > Actinomycetota > Actinomycetes > Mycobacteriales > Micromonosporaceae > Glycomyces > Glycomyces rutgersensis. The sequence continues at coordinate 85,451 of NZ_JAPZVQ010000008.1, forward strand.
CCCGACCGGACCGGGCGGCCGCAGCAGCAACAGCAGCCCGCCACCACCTCGTTGTCGCCGCCGCTTGAACCGGAACTCAATCAGGCCCCGGGGACGAAAGAAGACACCCCGTCCCGCGCCCATCTCATTGTCGCTGCTCGTTCTGACCGTGCCCGTTCACCCCACCGGCAAGCGAACGCATGACAACGCCAAAACACGACTTGAGCTGTATCGCTGAGCTGCATCCATATCGACGAATTGGCGAACTTCATGGGACAACCGCCGAACTGAAAATCGAACTGAGCATCAGGTCCAGGTGGTTCGGTGCCGTTCGAGGCCGTCGAGGATGAGGTCGAGGCCGATCCAGAACTCGTCGGCGTAGGCGTAACCGGGTTTGAGGGCGTGCTCGACCGCGAGTTCGGCCAGGTGCGGGAATCCCTCCATGGCGGCCTGCTCCAAGATCGGGCCGGCGACCGCTTCGAGGTCGCCAGGCGACTCGAACGGGAGCGCCAGCTCTTGGAGCACGAAACCGTAGATGTAGGCGTCGAGCAGTGAAAAGGCATGCGCCGCACCGGCGACCGTGAACCCTTGTGAGCGCAGGCAGCCGATCACCGCATCGTGGTGCCGCAGCGTCGCCACGCCGGCGTTCGCCCGCGAATCCATCAGCCCGGTCGCCCAGGGGTGGCGGATGAGGGCCTCGCGCATCGACTGGGCGCGATCGCGCATCGCGGACTTCCACTCGACGCCCTCGGCGGGGAACTCGATCTCGGCGAAGACGAAGTCGACCATGCCGTCGAGCAGCGCGTCCTTGTTCCGGAAGTGGTGGTAGAGCGCCATGGCCTGGACGCCGAGGCGTTCGGCGAGCTTGCGGGTGCTCGGTACCTTGCCGCCCGACTCGTCCGCCATCTCGACGGCGGCGCGCACGACCTTCTCCCTGCTGAGCGTGCCGCGGGCTGATGCCGGTTCGGTGGTCACTCGTCGATCCCCGTTCATCGATCGGATTTTCGCCGGTACTTTACACTGTACAGATTTCCTGTACAGTGTAAAGGTAGAAGCACCCTTCACCACGAGGAGAAGTCATGGAACCGTCGAACCCGATCGTGCCGCAGGTCGGCGCGGGCAAGCGGATGTGCATCGTCGGCGCGTCAGGGAAGCTGGGCCGCTACATGGTCCAGCACGCGCTCGAACGCGGCTACGAGGTGGTCGGCGTCTGTCGCGAGAAGAGCGTGCCCAAGCTCGCCGACTACGCGGACCGCATCACCGTGCTCGGCGGCTACACGAACGACCGCGAGGTCATCGCCAAGGCCGTCGAAGGCTGCGACGCCGTCCTCACCGTCCTCGCGCCCTGGGGCGTGGACGACTACGCCTCGGGCACTGCCAAAGCCGTCATCGACCACGCGAGACCCGAAGCGCGCCTGATCTTCTCGTGCGGCTGGCACATCACGCGCGACGGCAAGGACGTCTACTCCCGGAAGATCAAAGCAGCGGTCGTCCTCGCCCGGCTCCTGCGGATCACGCGGCTCGTCGACCTCAACGACCAGTACCGCGCCACCGACCTGATCTTCGACAGCGGCACCCGCTGGACCGTCGTCCGCGGCAGCGACCTCGAGGAAGGCCCCAGCGAAGGCCTGCCGGTCTGGGCCCGCCACGTCGGCGACCCGGTCCTCGCCAGCAACATGACGCGGCGGACCGACTTCGCGCTCTTCATGGTCGAAGCCGTCACCGACGACACGCTCGTGCAGGAGGCGCCCGCGATCGTCGGCCGCCTCACGCCCTCGGCGCTGGCCCACGCCTCCGAAGCGGCCTGACGGTCAGGGCCGGGCCGCGGCCCGGCCCGTCAGCGCAGCAGCAGGTCCGCCAGCGCGAAGGCGAACAGGGCCACCGCGACGAAGCCGTTCGCGGTGAAGAAGGCGCGGTTGACCTTCGAGAGGTCGTTGGGCTTGACCACGGTGTGCTCGTAGGCGAGTGCCACGGCCACGGCCGCGAGGCCGATCCAGTAGATCCAGCCGAAGCCGGTGAGCGCGCCGAACCAGGCGAAGGCGGCCCAGGCGATCACGTGCGTCACCGTGGAGGCGTGCAGTGCGGCCTTCACGCCCCAGCGGGCCGGGGTGGAGTGGACGCCGATCTCGCGGTCGATCTCGGTGTCCTGGCAGGCGTAGATGAGGTCGAAGCCGCCGATCCAGAGGCCCACGGCCGCACCGAGAACGATCGAAGGCGCCGAGCCCTCGAAGCTGCCGGTCACCGCGAGCCACGCGCCCACCGGCGCGACCATCTGGGCCAGGCCGAGGATCGCGTGCGGGTAGTTCGTGAAGCGCTTCGCGTACGGGTAGACGATCAGGGGCGCGACCGCCAAGGGGCTCAACAGGAGGCACAGCCGGTTGAGCAGGCCGGCCGAGACCAGCAGGGCCACGAGGCTGACCGCGCAGCCGATGTAGGCGGTCTGCAGCGAGACCTTGCCGGTCACGAGTTCGCGCTTGGCGGTGCGCGGGTTGAGCGCGTCGATCCTGCGGTCGATGATCCGGTTGGCCGCCATGGCGAGCGTGCGGGCGCTGACCATCGCGATGGTCACGAGCACGAGGACCCGCCAGCTGAAGGCGTCCTCCAGCGTCATGACGGTGAGCGTCGAGAGGTACGCGAAGGGCAGCGCGAACACGGAGTGCTCGAACGCGACGAGCTTCAGGAAGTCCTTGACGTGGTTGGGCTTCGGGGCGAGGGTTTCAGTCAAGTCCGTACTCTTTCCAACGGCGGTCGACGGTCGCTTCGATCGCCGAGCTCATGCGCATCGCCTCGGGCCAGCCGCGCGTATAGCCCTCCTCGGGCCATTTCGCGGTGGCGTCGATCCCGGCCTTGCCGCCCCAGAACTGGTGGTAGGAGGCGTGGTCGAGGTGGTCGACGGGGCCCTCGGTGAGGAGCAGGTCCCGCGAGTAGTCCACATTGCCCAGTGCGCGCCAGGCGACCTCGCGGTAGTCGTGCACGTCGCAGTCGGCGTCGACCACGACGATGAGCTTGGTCAGGCTCATCATCTGCAGGCCCCAGATGGCGCTCATGACCTTCTGCGCCTGCTTCGGGAACTTCTTGTCGATCGAGACGATCACGCAGTTGTGGAAGACCCCGGCGGCGGGCATGTCGTAGTCGACGATCTCGGGGATCATGATCTTCACCAGCGGCAGGAAGATCCGCTCGGTCGCCTTGCCGAGCCCGTGGTCCTCCTGGGGCGGGGCCGAGGTGATGATGGTGTGGTAGATCGGCTTCTGCCGCATGGTCATCGCCTCGATGTGCATGACCGGGAACGGCTCCACGGGCGTGTAGAACCCGGTGTGGTCGCCGAACGGCCCCTCGGGCACGCGCTCGCCCGGCTCGGCCCAGCCCTCGAGCACGATCTGCGAGTTCGCCGGGACCTGGAGCGGGACGGTGAGGCAGTCGACCATCTCGACGCGCTCGCCGCGCAGGAACCCCGCGAACAGGTATTCGTCGATGTCCGGCGGGAGCGGCGCGGTCGCCGCGTAGGCCATCACCGGGTCCGGGCCGATCGCGATCGCCACGGGCAGGCGCTCGCCGCGCTTCTCCGCCTCGGCGTAGTGCGAGGTCGAGTTCTTGTGGATCTGCCAGTGCAGGCCGATCGAGCGCTCGGTGTGCTGCTGGAGGCGGTAGAGCCCGACGTTGCGCTTGCCGGTCTCGGGGTGCTTCGTGTGGGTGAGCCCGAAGTTGTGGAAGACCCCGCCGTCGCCCGGCCAGACCTGGAGGCCCGGGAGCATGTTCAGGTCCACGTCGTCGCCGGTGAAGACCACTTCCTGGCACGGGGCCTTGCGGATCTTCTTGGGCGGCACGGACTTGAGCTGCATGAGCTTGCCGAGGCCGTCGCGGATGCCGGCCCAGCCCACGGGCAGCTCGGGCTTGGCGAGGGCGCCGATGCGGTCGCCGATCTCGTTCAGCGAGCTCACGCCGAGGGCCTTGGCCATGCGCGCCTCGGTGCCGAAGAGGTTGATCGCGACCGGCATGGTGCTCCCGGCCGGGTTCTCGAAGAGCAGCGCGGGGCCGTCCTCGCGGATCACCCGCTGGGTGACCTCGGAGATCTCAAGGTGAGGGTCGACCTCGGCCTTGACGCGCTTGAGCTCGCCGTCCGCCTCGAGGGCGGCCAGGAACGCCTGCAGGTCTTCGTACGGGAACTTTGGTGCCACGGCGTTCATTCAACCACCCTGCCGTCGTCACATTTCCGCGCTGTACTTCGTCCTAGTGGTGTTAGAGGCGCAGCGGTGTGAGAGGCACAGCGGTGCAGGGGGCACGGCGAGCAGTCGGCGCGGCGGTGTCGACGGCGTGTGGACAGCCCGGCGGTCTTGATCGCTTGCGGTCCCGGCGCGTGTGAACTATCTTACGAAACGGTACCGTCTCGTTTCGGAAAGGCGTAAACTCGAGCGAGCACCACGATACGACCGGGGTACGACAACCCCGGGCATCGAACACCCAGCGCGCCCCGGGCCGGAACCCCGCGCGCACGAGCCGCGGTCGGCGCCGCGGCCACATCATCAGATGCACGAATCTTCTTGCACTGCACAGAAACGGAAACCCTGTGAGCGATACCCGTTCCGAACCGACCCTGGAGGTCGAGGACCAAGGCCACCCGCGCAGGTGGGCCATCCTCAGCGTCCTCGTCATCAGCCTCATCGTCGTCGTCCTCGACAACACCGTCCTGAACGTCGCCATGAAGACCCTGGCCGACCCCGAGGCGGGCGTCGGCGCCAGCCAGAGCGACCTGGCCTGGATGATCAACTCCTACACGCTCGTCTTCGCGGGCCTGCTCTTCGCGTCCGGCATCATCGGCGACCGCATCGGCCGCAAGAAGATGCTCCTCGCCGGCCTCGCCGTCTTCGGCGTCGCCTCGCTGCTCTCCGCCTACGCGAGCTCGCCCGACCAGCTGATCTGGTACCGCGCTCTCATGGGCGCCGGCGCGGCGATCATGATGCCTTCGACGCTGTCGCTGCTGCGCAACGTCTTCTCCACCAAGGAGTTCCCGAAGGCCCTCGGCATCTGGACCGGCGCGGTCGGCATCGGCGGCGCCATCGGCCCGATCGTCGGCGGCGCCCTGCTCGACCACTTCTGGTGGGGCTCGGTCTTCCTCATCAACGTCCCGATCGTCATCTTCGGCCTCATCGCCGTCACGATCCTCGCGCCCGAGTCCAAGGGCAGCCAGGCCAAGGCCGACTTCGTCGGCATGGTCCTGTCCATGGTCGGCCTCGTCAGCCTCACCTACGGCATCATCGAAGCCGGCGACGCCGGCTCGTGGACCGGCATCGAGGTCTGGGGCACCATCGCGCTCGGCGTGCTCGTCCTCGTCGGCTTCGTCCTGTGGGAGAAGCGCATCCCGCACGCCTCGCTCGACATGAAGCTGTTCAAGAACACCCGCTTCTCGGCGTCCTCGGCCATCATCACCCTGACCTTCTTCGGAATGATGGGCCTGATGTTCTTCATGACCTTCTACCTCCAGCTCCTCAAGGGCTACTCGCCGCTGGAGACCGGTCTGCTGTTCCTGCCGTTCGGCGCCTCGATGCTGGTCTTCGCGCCGCTGTCGAACACGCTCGTGCAGAAGCTCGGCGCCAAGGTCGTCGGCATCGCCGCGATGCTCCTGGTGATCACCAACTTCACGGTCACCGCGCTCGTCTTCGAGGCCGACACCTCCGTCTGGGTCGTCATCGTCCTGTTCCTCATCACCGGCGCCGGCATGGCCAACCTCATGCCGCCCGCGATGAACACGCTGATGTCCTCCGTGCCCAGGGAGAAGGCCGGCGTCGGCTCGGCGCTCGCCAACACCCTGCGCCAGGTCGGCGGCGCCCTCGGCGTCGCGGTCCTCGGCACGATCATGGCCCAGGCCTACCAGTCCAAGATGGGCGACGCCGCCCCGCAGCTGCCGGACGCGGCCCGCGAGTCCTACGCGGCCACGTACGGCGCGCTCGAAGGCGGCCACATCCCGGCCGAGGCGGCCGGCGCCGTCGCGAACGCGGCCGACGCCTCGTTCATCGACGCCCTGCACACCACCGCGTTCACCGCGATCGGTGTGGCGCTCGTCGGACTCATCATCATCGCCCTGTTCTTCCCCGGCAAGCAGCGCCGGGAGACCCAGACCCCGGAGCGGGCCACCGAACCCGCCCTGGTCGAGGCCTAGGGGAGAATCGGGCCATGCCTCCCGAGCTCAGCGAGACACCGACCGTTCCGGACCATGCCGCCGCAGCCAGTGCCCCCGGGCCTGACGGCAGCGGACCCGATGGTGCCGCAGACGACGGCGCCGCGGCGCCGGCCCCCGCCAAGGGCCGGCCCCGCAGCGAGGCGGTCAGCCACGCGATCCTGGAAGCCGCCCTCGATCTCATCGCCGAGCACGAGAACACGACCGATGTGAGCGTGGAGGCCATCGCGGACCGCTCCGGCGTCTCGAAGGCCTCCATCTACCGGCGCTGGTCCTCCAAGGAGGAGCTCCTCGCCGCGGCGATGGAGAGCATCAAGGCCCCGCTCCCGGAGTCGATGCCGCGCACCTCGTTCCGCGACGATCTGATCCACCTGGGCCACAGCATGACCCGGACCTTCGGGCCCCGGGACATGAAGGTCGTCAAGTGCATGATGCTCGCCGCCAAGGACAACCCGGAATACCAGCGCCACCACAAGCGCCTCATCGAGTACCGCCGCAGATTCGTGCGCGACACCTTCGCCCACTGGGTCGAACGCGGCGAAGCCCGCCCGGACCTCGACCTGCACCTGGCGGTGGCGATGTTCATCAGCCCCCTGCTGACGATCTACGTCTACGGCCAGTACTCCGACGTCCAGCAGCCCGACACCGTCGAGCGGCTCGTCGACAACCTGCTGCAGGGCATCGGCACGGCCCTCGTCGAGTAGCGCAAGCACAAGAACGCCTCGCGGCCTTCACGATCCGCCGATCGTGAAGGCCGCGTTCGCTTCCCCCGACCAGATGCGACCGGGCCCCGCCGTCCCGCGGGGCCCGGTCACCGGAAGGAACCGAGGATGTGGTCTAGGGGCCCGGCTCGCCGCCACTAGGCGAGCCGGGCCGGCCGCCTTAGTTCACCGGCGGGTAGGCGTTCTGCAGGAGTTCCGCGAACTGCTCCGAGGACCAGTGGCCCGAGAGCGGCATGTTGTCGCGGGCACCGGACGGGTTGTTGCCGTTGCGGATGTTGCCCCCGTAGTCGGGGTCGCACATCTGGTCGAAGCCCTTGCCCTCGTCGTTGTCGATGAGCTGCGAGGAGCCGTCGGACTCGCCCGGGGGCTTGATCCAGACGTAGGCGTCGATGCCCGGCTCGGGGTTGGCCTGCGGCCGCTCGCCGAGGCCGGCGCCGGCCTGGTTGCACCAGTTGCCCTTGTTGTAGCGCTGGTCGATGCGGGACTCGTCCACGAAGGTGATCGGGTTCGTCGAGGTCGACGGGCCGGTCGGACGGTAGTCGCCGCCCCAGCCGTTGCGGCTGGTGTCGATCAGCATGCCGATGTCGGAGTTGAAGCCGTTGCTGATCAGCTCCTGGCGGAACGCGGTCGCGAAGTCGATCTCACCGTTGTAGGCGTTCCAGTCGACCCACTTGACGTCGCCGTTCTGGTTGATCGGCTTGCCCCCGACGTTCTGGTTGACCTCCCAGTAGGGCTCTTCCAGGACCGAGAAGTTCGCGGTGTTGGTGATGAAGCCGTGCACGTCGTCAGCGGTCATGCCGTTCATGCCGATGAGGTCGCCGTACTGCGCCGCGGAGGCGTGGAAGTTGTCGTACTGCGGGTCGTCGTTCGTCCACCCGATCCAGCCGTGGTGGCCGACGTCGAGGTAGTTGTACGTGTTGCCCAGCGCGCCGAGCTCCGAGACGGCGTAGGAGATGCCGTCCTCGTAGTTGCCGTTGGCCTTCATGGTGTTGCAGTTGTCCGTGGCGGTGGCGCGCGGCGAGACGTTGGTGACCAGGTTCGGCAGCGAGTCGACCTCGATCACGTTGACGATCCTGAGGTCGGCGTACTTGGCCTGGCCCATGATGTCGACGATCGGGTCGATGTACTCGGTCTTGTACTTGCCGATCTCGGTCGCGCCGAGTTCGCCGTTGGAGGCGAGGGCGGCGCAGTCGCGGCCGGGAAGGTTGTAGATGACGACCTGGATGACGTCCGCGCCTTGCGACACGGCCTCGTCGAGGTGGTCCTCGAGGCCCATGGAGCCGGTGGTCGGCGAGCCGTTGCCGTAGATCGCGGAGGTGCGGTCGATCCAGACGCCGGTGGGCTGGTCGGCGATCGCGTCGCCGCCCGGCTCGGCCGCGGCGTTCACGGACCAGATCGGGTTGACGTAGACCTGCGCGCCGCCGGCGTACGGGTTGTCGACCTTGTCGCCGCCGCCCGGGTTGCCCGTCGGGTCATCGGTGGGGGTCTCGGTCGGGGGAGTGGTCGGGGTGGTCGGGCCGTTGCAGACGTCGCCGTTCACCGTGAAGCGGGCCGGAGTCGCAGAGGACCCGCTGCCGATGAACCCGAAGACCTCTTTGCTCTGGCCATGCGCGATGCTCGCGTTCCAGCCGACGTCCTTACCGGTGAAGCCGGTGCCGCTCTGGGTCCAGCCGACGTTCCACGCGGAGGAGACCTTGGTCCCGGACGGGAAGTCCCACTTGACCTCCCAGCCGTTGATCGCTTCGTCGGCCGTGATCACGACGTTGGCCTGGAAGCCGCCGTTCCACGAGCTGACGACGTTGTAGTCGACTTCGCAGCCTTCTTCGGCGAGTGCCTGGTTCGCCGAAGCAAAGGTCAGACCGGTGGCCGCGAGGGCGCCCACGGCGACGCTCGTGAGCGCGAGTCTCCTTCTCCTTCGAGATACTTGCATGTGTCGATGTCCTTCGGGGTTGATGGGCCGCGCCAACGGCCCGGAACGGGTGCCCATCGAGGGAAGCGCTCCCAAGATGTGCATTGATAATCTCCGATATATTGATGGACTGTCAAGAGGTCCACCAGGAAATTTCGCTCCTTCGGCTCATTTGGCCAACGCTTTCGAAGGTAGTCCCAATGAAGGCAAGCGCTTGACGCAGTGAAAACGCTCCCGCATAAACCGTATGGTTCCCTTAGAAAAACTTCCCGCCGCAACCCTGTCGGACCCTCGGGGTGGGTGTCCGTTTTGCGCGCGATCGCCAGACTCGGCCCGTTTCGCATTCGCGCCGCTCGCGAGCATCCTTGCCCCGCAGCACGACACGCCGGCGGGGCCGCGCGTTGCGCGGCCCCGCCGTCTTCATGCGGGCGAAGTGCCGGTTCGCCCTTGTCCTGCCCGAACTAGCTCATGGGCGGGTACGCGTTCGCCAGCGGCTCAGCGCTGTGCTTTCCGGTTCGCCGAGCCGCAAGGTCGCTAGCTGACCGGCGGGTACGCGTTCGCCAGCAGCTCGGCGAACTGCTCCGAGGACCAGTGGCCCGAGAGCGGCATCTCGCCGCGCGCCCCGCTCGGGTTGTTCCCGTTGCGGATGTTGCCCTCGTAAGCCGGGTCGCACATCTCGTCGAAGCCCTTGCCCTCGTCGTTGTCGATCGGCTCCGAGGCGCCGTCCGACTCCCCCGGAGGCTTGATCCACACGTAGGCGTCGATGCCCGCCTCAGGCGAGGACTGCGGCCGCTCGCCCAGGCCCGCGCCGGCCTGGTTACACCAGTTGCCCTTGTTGTAGCGCTGGTCGATGCGCGACTCGTCCACGAAGGTCACCGGGTCGGTCGACGTGGACGCGGCGGTCGGGCGGTCCGGGCCGCCCCAGCCGTTGCGGCTGGTGTCGATCAGCATGCCGATGTCGCTGTTGAACCCGTTCGACACGAGCTCGTCCCGGAACGCCGTGGCGAAGTCGATTTCGCCGTTGTAGGCGTTCCAGTCGACCCACTTGACGTCGCCGTTCTGGTTGATCGGCTTGCCGCCGACGGTCTGGTCGACCTCCCAGTAGGGCTCCTCGAGCGCCGAGAAGTTCGCGGTGTTGGTGATGAAGCCGTGGACGTCGTCCGCGGTCATCCCGTTCTCGCCGATGAGGTCGCCGTACTGGGCGGCGGAGGCGTGGAAGTTGTCGTACTGCGGGTCGTCGTTGGTCCACCCGATCCAGCCGTGGTGGCCGACGTCGAGGTAGTTGTACGTGTTCGGCAGCGCGCCGAGCTCGGCCGCCGCGTACGAGACGCCGTCGATGTAGTTGCCGTTGGCCTTCATCGTGTCGCAGTTCGGCGTCGCGGTGGCCCGCGGCGAGACGTTCGTGACGAGGTTCGGCAGCGAGTCGACCTCGATCACGTTGACGATCCGCAGACCCGCGTAGGCCGGGTCGCCCTGGATCGCCACGATCGGGTCGATGTACTCGTTCTTGTACCGGTCGATCTCGTCGGCCTTCAGCTCGCCGTTGGAGGCGAGCGCGGCGCAGTCGCGGCCCGGCAGGTTGTAGATGACGAACTGGATGACGTCCGCGCCCTGCGCCACGGCCTCGTCCAGGTGGTCCTTGATGCCCATGCTCCCGGTGGTGGGGGAGCCGTTGCCCTCGATGGCGCTGATCCGGTCGATCCACACGCCGGTGGCCTCGTCCGCGATCGCGCTGCCGCCCGGCTCGGCCGCGGCGTTCGCGGACCAGATCGGGTTGACGTAGACCTGCGCGCCCTCGTAGGGGTTGTCGACCTTCGCCTGGGCGATGCCGGCGTCCGGCTGCTCCTGGGCTCCGGCGCTGGTGAGCGCCAAGGTGCTGACCGATGCGGCGGCGAGCGCCGCGGCCGCCAGGGCCCCTAGGCGCTGTTTCCTTCGACTGAGTGTCATGTGCCTTCCCTCGATTGATAGTCGGGCTTGACGTCTTCGGGAACGGCTCCGTGGGTACCGGGCGGACACGGAAGCGCTCCCAAACTTTCACATCGAAGTTTGCCTATGTCTCACTGTGATGTCAAGGGGCTCGATACCGGAGAATCCAGAATTTTCCCATTGGCGGCATGTATGGCGACTCAGGGTATTCATCCGACTTCAAAAAGTGAACAAATGCCCTTAATGGAACAAAATAGATCCACTTTGGATCAGATGTGGTCCGGGCAGCGAAAAACCCGCGCCGCCTGATGGCGGCGCGGGCTCGGATCTCCGCGGAACCTTCGGTCCCGGCTGTGCTTGCCTCAACAACTGTGCTTGACCAAACAACTGCGCCTGCCCCGACAACCGCGCCTGCCTGAACCGCTAGCCCGAACTGCGCCTGCCCCGAGCATGCGAAAAGCCGGTACCGGGCGCGTCCTTCCTCGGCCGTGTGCGGACGTGGGGCGCTGCGCGGGACCGGCTTGTGCCGGACGGTCGTTCAGTTCACGGAATCGCGGTCGCTGAGGCGGCCGCTCGTTACGGCTGGGCTGCGGTGTTACTGGGCGTTACCGGTCTCAAAAGTCGTCTGTGCTCCGGCATCGCCTTCGAGCAGGGCCCGCACTTCCGATTCGCGGAACCGGCGGTGTCCACCCGGTGTGCGTATGCTCCCGATCCGGCCTGCGGCGGCCCAGCGCGTCACGGTCTTGGGATCGACTCGGAACAGCGTGGCCACTTCGCCGGGTGTGAGTAGGCGGTCCTCGGTCTCCATGATTTCTTCCTCCCCGTGATGAAGACTCACTTCGTGCGTTAAACCCATTACACCACTATTCAGTCAAACCTGCCATGAGTTCTTGGACATACTTTCGGCTGGTAGGTATTGCCTGAAAGTACCACGCGTATGTCAACGGCGCTCTGAGCTGAATCTGACGCTCTAGGACTACGCGGGTATGAGGTAGGCACAGGGCGCAAGTGGCAACTCTGGTTATCCTCGACAAGTGGACGAGATCGACCAGACCATCGTGAACCTCTTGCGCACCGACGGGCGTACCTCCTACGCCGAGCTGGCGCGGCGGGTCGGTCTCACCGCGCCCTCCGTGCAGGACAGAGTCACCAAGCTCGAGAAGAACGGCATCATCACCGGCTACAAGGCCGTGATCGACTCCGAGGCCATCGGCCTCGGCATCACCGCCCTCATCGGCATCATCCCCGACAACGCGGCCGACCACCGCGACATCTGCGAACGGCTGCGCGCCATTCCGGAGATCGAATCGTGCTATTTCCTCGCGGGCGTGGAGTGCTATCAACTCAAGGTCCGGGTGCCCAAGATGGGCGATCTCGAACGGCTGATCCATCGCGTGGGCGCGATTCCCGGTGTGGCCCAGACGCGCACCACCATCACCCTCTCGACCAAGTGGGAGGACCGCCCGCAGCCCGTCCCGTTCGAGCAGGCGGACTGAATGCGCTCCGTCGACCGGGCCCAGCCGCGGCTTTGGACCAACTGGGCGATCACCACAGTGGAGGCCGACGCCAACCGCTCCGCCGACACGCACCTGCTGCCGTTCCCGCTGCCGCCCGAATGGGGCGTCGACCTCTACCTCAAGGACGAGTCGACGCACCCGACCGGCTCACTCAAGCACCGGCTCGCGCGCTCGCTGTTCCTCTACGCGATCTGCAACGGCTGGATCGGCGAGGGCACGCCCGTCATCGAGGCCTCCAGCGGCTCGACCGCGGTGAGCGAGGCGTACTTCGCGCGGATGCTCGGGCTGCCGTTCACCGCCGTGATGCCGCGGACGACGAGCGCGTCGAAGATCGCGCTCATCGAGTCGTACGGCGGCAAGGCGCACCTCGTGCGCGAGGCCGGGGAGGTGTGCGCGGAGGCCGAGCGGCTGGCCGCCGCGACCGGCGGGCACTTCATGGACCAGTTCACGTACGCCGAGCGGGCCACCGACTGGCGCGGGAACAACAACATCGCCGAGAGCGTCTTCGAGCAGATGCGGCTCGAGCGGCACCCGGTGCCGACCTGGATCGTGGTCGGCGCGGGCACGGGCGGGACCTCGGCGACCATCGGGCGGTACGTGCGCTTCCGCAAGCACGCCACGAACCTGTGCGTGGTCGACCCCGAGCACTCGGCGTTCTTCGACGGGTGGCTCGAGGGCGACCCGGAGGCGTCGAGCGAGCGCGGCTCGCGGATCGAGGGGATCGGGCGGCCGAAGGTGGAGCCGTCGTTCATCCCCGAGCTGGTGGACCGCATGGTGAAGGTGGACGACGCCGAGTCGATCGCGTGCGTGCGCTGGGCCTCCGAGCGGCTGGGGCGGCGCCTCGGCGGCTCGACCGGGACGAATCTCGTGGCGGCGCTCGCGATCATCGCGGAGATGCGCGCGGCCGGGCGCGGCGGCAGCATCGTGACGCTGCTGTGCGACTCGGGGCAGCGGTACGGCAGCACCTACTTCGACGACGACTGGGTCGCGGCCCAGGGCATGGACCTCGAAGCAGCGGCCGCGCGCCTCGCGCCGCTCCTCCCGGACTGAGCGTTCGGGCGCCGGCGCTCGCGTCACTCGTTCGGGTGGCTTCCGCGCGGGTGGCCCGGATTCGAGCCGGTTCTTGTCGCACCCGCGCGAAATGATCGCGGCACAGTCCCCGGGTGGGTGGGGGTTAGGGATGGCATGCATCGTTACGGCCTTGACAGGCCGGGTGGGTCGGGTCTTGTGCGAACGTTTGCCTCGGGGTTACGATGCTCCGAAACACATCGAAATGTATGAGTATGTAAAACCTTTGGCGCACCCGGCACCGCTCGAGGTCCTTCGCAGGGGCCCGCGAACCGCGCGATCTTGAATCGTTTCATCAAGTCGTGCTCCGGCCGTGTGCGCATCCACTTTCGAAGGAGCGCACATGACCCACCCAGCGGACCACCCCAACCCCTTCAGCGCCAAGCTCTCCCGCCGGTCCCTCGGCCTCCTCGCCGGACTCGGCGCCGGCGCCGCCGCGGGCGGGTTCCTCGGCGCGGGCGCCGCGAACGCGGCCTTCACCCCGGGCACCTGGTACCACCTCCAGTCCCGCTACTCCGGCCTCGTCCTCGAGGTCGCGGGCGCCTCGACCGCCACCGGCGCCAAGCTCGTCCAGCGCAACCGCACCTACGCGACCAACCAGCAGTTCCGCTTCGTCTCGGTCGGCAGCGGCTACTACCGCATCGAGGCCCGCCACTCCGGGCTCGTGCTCGACGTCTACGGCAAGTCCACCGCCAACGGCGCGGACGTCATCCAGTGGACCAGCACCGGCGGCACCAACCAGCAGTGGCAGATCATCGACGACGGCACCTGGCTGCGCTTCGTCAACCGCAACTCCGGCAAGGCCCTCGACGTGTGGGAATGGGCCATCGCCCAGGGCTCGCGCGTCTCCCAGTACGACAACGGAGGCGGCATCAACCAGCAGTGGAAGCTCGTCCCCGCCGAGGCCGCGGCCGCCTCCGGCAACCCCACGATCTACGTCGCCTCCGACTCCACCGCCCAGACCTACAACTCCTCCGCCTACCCGATGACCGGCTGGGGCCAGAAGCTCGGCGGCTGGATGGACGCCAACACGACCATCGCCAACCACGCCATCGGCGGGCGCTCCTCGCGCTCCTTCATCGAGCAGGGCCGCCTCCAGGCCATCCTCGACGTCATCAAGGCCGGCGACTACCTGTACGTCCAGTTCGGGCACAACGACGCCGACTCCTCCAAGCCCGAGCGGTACACCTCGCCCGCGGACTACAAGATGTACCTCCGCGACCACTACATGGCCGGGGCCACCGCCAAGGGCGCGATCCCCGTGCTGCTCACCCCGGTGAACCGGCTGGACTACAACACCTCCACCGGCCAGTTCAACGAGTCGTTCGCGACCTACGCCGCGAAGGTCCGCGAGCTCGTGAACGAGACCGGCGTGGCCTCCATCGACCTCGGCGCCCGCTCCCGCTCGTACCTCAACGCGATCGGGCCCGACCGCGCCCGCGAAGAGGTCTTCATGCACCTCGCGGCGGGCGAGTACCCGAACTACCCGGACGGCCTGGCCGACTCGACCCACTTCCAGGAGAACGGCGCGAACCAGATGGCGCGCCTGGTCTCCGAGGGCACGAAGGCGCTGAGCAAGCCGATCGCGGCGCACGTCCGCTAGCCGGTTCCACGCGGCGCATGCCCTCCACCCTGCCCTCCACCCCGGGCATGCGCCGCGGCTCGCGCGCCCCGCAACTCCTCGCAACTCCTCGCAACCCTGCAGCGGCCGCCACACGTATCGACATGTATTGACTTTTGAGATTCCACTCGGTACGGTCCCCTTGGTAGTAAACGCTTGCCCCGCAATCGGCCCATTGATTGAAACGATTCAGTCCCGCTTGCCCGGAAAGCACCCTCCTCTCACTACGGAAGTGACCATGAGGCCCACAACTCCTCCTCCGGCCTCCCGGTGGCGCCGCACCCTCGCGGTGCTGGCAGCCGGGGCCACCGCGCTCGCGGGCGTCCTCTCCGCGGGCGCCCCCGCACAAGCCCAGGATGACGGCATCACCGTCTACCTCGCCTCGGACTCCACCGTCCAGACCTACGACCCCTACTGGGAGCCGCAGGCCGGGTGGGGCCAGGTGATCGACCGCTACTTCGACGAGACCGTCACCATCAAGAACCACGCCATCGGCGGGCGCTCCTCGCGCTCCTTCATCGAGCAGGGCCGCCTCGACGCGATCCTGAACGAGATCCAGCCGGGCGACTACCTCTTCGTCCAGTTCGGGCACAACGACGCCACCGCCTCGGTCCCCGAGCGGTACACCTCGCCCGACGACTACAAGAGGTACCTGCGGGACTACTACATCGCGGGCGCGATCGAGA
Source organism: Glycomyces lechevalierae (assembly GCF_027622945.1). Classification (GTDB taxonomy): domain Bacteria; phylum Actinomycetota; class Actinomycetes; order Mycobacteriales; family Micromonosporaceae; genus Glycomyces; species Glycomyces rutgersensis. The sequence goes on from NZ_JAPZVQ010000008.1 coordinate 101,054, forward strand.
AGGGCGCCATCCCGGTGCTCGTCACCCCCGTCTCGCGCCGCAGCTTCAACGCCGAGACGGGCGAGTTCAACGTGTCCTTCCCCGAATACGTGAACAAGGTCTACGAACTCCACGAGGAGACCGGCGTCGCGATGGTCGACCTCTCGGCCTCCTCGCGCGCCTACCTCAACGAGATCGGCCCCGAGGAAGCGAAGTCGGTGTTCCTGCACGTCCCGGCCGGGGTCTACCCGAACCGGCCCAACGGCACCGCCGACGACACGCACTTCCAGGAGTACGGCGCGATCCAGATGGCCCGCCTCGTCGCCGAGGAGACCGCCCAACTCGATCTCCCGCTCGCCGAGCACGTCGTGGACGTCGCGCCCCCGGCGAACGTGCCGGCCGCGCCCACCGGCCTCACGGCGGCCACTGTGGCCAACGCGAGCGTGACGCTCAACTGGGACACCGCCGAGGACGCCGACATCTACCGCGTCTTCGTGCGTGAACCGGGCGGTGAATGGCGCCTCGGCTCCACCGCCACCGTCGGCGTCGGCCGCGTCTCGGGCCTCAAGGAGGACACGGACTACGAGTTCGCCGTCGCGGGCGTCAACGGCAAGGGCGAAGGCGAGAAGTCCGCCCACCTCAGCGTCACCACCGCCACCGCCGGCTTCAAGTACGACTTCGGCCCCGCCTCGCAGACCGTGGCACCCGGCTACACCGAGGTCAACCGCGGCACCGCCTACAGCGCCGAGCGCGGCTACGGCTTCACCACGGACATGACCGCCGCCATCGACCGCGACCGCGGCGTCACCACCGACCCGCTCGGCAGCGACTTCGTGGCCTGGTTCGGCGGCTCGTACGACTTCGCCGTCGACGTGGCGGACGGCCTCTACACCGCCCGCGTGATCACCGGCGACTACGTCGGCTCGGCCCGCACCAACGTGAAGTTCGAAGGCGTCGACTACGGCGCGGCGAACGCCGCCTCGAAGGCCATCCTCACCAAGGACTTCGAAGGCATCACCGTCGAGGACGGGCAGCTCGACGTCACCGTCTCCGGCCAGACCGGGCACCTGAACGGCCTCGAGCTCACCCGCATCGGGGACGTCCCCGGCAGCGGGTCCGAAGGCCCCGACGAGCCGTGCACCGAGTGCGCCGAGCAGATCGAGAGCCTCGACCGCGCACCCGTGGCCGTGAGCACCGAAGGCGGGAACTTCCTGAGCTGGCGCAGCCTCACGCTCGACCCGGAGGGCCTGGCGTTCAACGTCTACCGCGACGGCAGGCTCATCACGCCCGAGCCGACGCAGCTGACCAACCTCACCGACCAGGGCGGCACCGCGAACGCCACGTACTGGATCGCCACCGTCTCGGAAGGCGTCGAGACCGGTTACACCAAGGCCTTCGAGGTCTGGGACGACCAGTACATCGACATCGACATGGAGCGCCCCGCCGGCGGTACCACCCCGGACGGGGTCGCCTACGAGTACCGGCCGAACGACGCCACCGTCGCGGACGTGAACGGCGACGGCGTCTACGAGATCATCCAGAAGTGGGACCCGTCCAACTCGAAGGACAACTCGAAGAGCGGCTACACCGGGAACGTCTACATCGACGCGTACACGCTCAGCGGTGAGCGCCTGTGGCGCATCGACCTCGGCCGCAACATCCGGGCCGGGGCGCACTACACGCAGCTCGTCGCCTACGACCTCGACTCCGACGGCAAGGCCGAGCTGGCCCTCAAGACCGCCGACGGCACCGTGGACGGCGAAGGCAACGTCATCGGCGACGCGGACGCCGACTACCGCGGCACCGACGGCCGCATCCTCACCGGACCGGAGTTCCTCACGGTCTTCAACGGCCAGACCGGCGCCGCGATGGAGACCGTCGACTGGGCGCCCGCGCGCGGCGACGTCTGCTCATGGGGCGACTGCTACGGCAACCGCGGCGACCGGCTCATGCTCTCGGTCGCCTACCTCGACGGCGTGCACCCGTCGCTGATCACCAACCGCGGCATCTACGCCAAGACCGAGATCACCGCCTGGAACTGGGACGGCGACAACCTGCCGCAGCTATGGAACTTCACCTCCGACCGCTGGGGCGGGAAGTACCAGGGCCAGGGCAACCACCAGATGTCCATCGCGGATGTCGACGACGACGGGCGCGACGAGATCGTGTTCGGCGCGATGACCATCAACGACGACGGGACGCCGCTGTACTCGACGGGCCTCGGCCACGGCGACGCGCTGCACGTCTCGGACTTCGACCCGTCCAACGAGGGCCTGGAGATCTTCAGCCCCTTCGAGTGCATGGCGTGCTCGGGCAACAAGGCCGCCGCGTTCCGCGACGCCGACACCGCCGAGGTCCTGTGGTCCATCCCGGGCACCCGCGACACCGGCCGCGGCGCGTGCGGCGACATCGACCCGAACTACGCGGGCGCCGAATGCTGGGCCGTGAGCGCCACCGGCGCGTGGAACTCGCGCGAAGGCGAACTGCACGCCGCCGACGGCACCCTGATCGGCACCACGATCCCGTCCGCGAACTCGATGATCTGGTGGGACGGCGACCTCGGCCGCGAGATCTTCGACCACGAGTTCAACGAGCCCGACTACGTGCCGATCTACCCGTACATCGCCGACTGGGACTACGAGACCGGCGCACAGGAGGAGATCTTCACGCCCGAAGGCGTGGACACCAACAACGGCACCAAGGGCAACGCGGTCCTCACCGGCGACCTGCTCGGCGACTGGCGCGAGGAGGTGATCCTGCGCAAGGAGTCCAACGACGGCGTGCGCATCTTCACCACCTCGATCGCCTCGGACTACGCCATGCCGACGCTGATGAACGACCCGCAGTACCGCCTCGCCGTCTCGTGGCAGAACGTCTCGTACAACCAGCCGCCGTGGCCGAGCTTCTTCCTCGGCTACGACATGGAGGCCCCGGTCTGGGAGACCGTCACCGCCGGCCCGGCCCGCGACACCGCCGCCGCCCCCTACGCGGCCGCCTCCTGCTCGGTCGAGTACGACGTGGTCGCCGACTGGGGCGACGGCTTCGTCGTCCAAGTCAAGGTCACCAACACCGGCGACACCGCGATCGGCGAGTTCGACCTCGCCTGGAAGTCAGGCGGCGTCACCTCCGTCGAGCACGACTGGGGCGGCACCATCGCCATCGACGGCGACGCCGTGCACGCCGACCCGGCCTTCTGGAACTACCCCCTGAAGCCGGGCCAGACCAAGCAGATCGGCTACCAAGGCACCGGAGACCCGCACGACCCGGGCATGTTCCTCATGAACGACCAGGTCTGCGCCACCGCCTAGCCCACAACTGAATGAAGCACGGCCCGGACGCATCGCGTCCGGGCCGTACTCGTGCTCACCGGTAACACTTCGATAAAGACTCCTAAACGGATGAACCGCTGAGGCCGATGTGGCGTGTTGCCTCTGCTGGGCAAATGCTTGCCAGCCCCCCTTCGAAGACCCCGTTCATCAAGGAGATCCATGTCCACTCCCGATCCTCGTCGGCGATTCGCCCGGCGCACGGCCGCGGCCCTCGCCGCTGCGGGCCTCGGCATCGGCGTCGCGGCCCCGGCCGCCAGCGCCGAAGAGGCCCCCTACGACTTCCAGACCGGAGCGTTCCCCGAGGCCGAGTACTGGTACACCGACGGCGCGCACGTCGGTGTGCCGCAACCCGGTTCCTTCTACGCGAACCCGTTGCTCGAAGGCGATGAGACCATCGCGAGCTTCGAGGCCACGCTCTCGGTCCCGTCCCAGTACGGCATCACGCTGATCACCGAGGACGAGAACTGCACCTCGGACGGCACCACCATCGCCTGCCTCTACGTCGACACGACCTGGGGCGCCGAGGTCGATTTCGACCTGGTGGCCGATGGCGGGATTCCCGCGGGCGAGGAGATCGAGTACACGATCAGCGTCACCGCCGACGGGTACGACACCGAGTACTTCTCCGACCTCTGGCAATTCGAGACCGAGGAGGACGAGTACATCTTCTACGACGTCGAGGCCTCCGGTTTCACGGATGTCGAGCCCGGCACCTCGGTCACCCCGGAGATCGCCATCGCGAACCCCACTGACACGACGTTCAAGGGCACGTACGTGACCCTCACCGCCGACGAGGAGTTCTTGACGGTCGCGGCCGACTACAGCAACTGCGGTGAGTTGGAGCCGGGCTATCTCGTCTGCGTGCTGCCCGAGTTCTCCCCTGAACCGGGCACGGTCTACGAGCTGGACCCGAACACGCCGGTTACCGTGACCCTCGCGGAGAACGCGCCCGGGCCGATCACGTACCGCGCCTGGTTCGAAGCCTCGCCCGTCGGTCCTTTCGACGAGGTGGACTTCTTCGACGCCGATGAGGAACTGGCGTTCGTCGAATCCGATCGGGACAGTGTCGAGGGCTGGGGCCTGATCGAGATCGAGTCCGCCGAGAATCTGTACGACCTCGCGGTGAGCGACCAGGTCGTCGGGTCCTCGACCCTCGCGATCCCGGTCGGGAACAACGGCCCCGCGGCGGCATTCGCGCGCCAGCACCCGGGTAGCGGCGAGGGTGGCTTCACCGTGAGCGTCCAGTTGCCGACCGGCGTCACGATCGGTGAGACCGACGAGGGCGTGATCGACGGCGGCTCGTACTTCTGCGCCGTGGCCGACGCCTTCGATTGGTTCGATGGGATCGACCCGGCGGTCTACGGTGTCGAGCGCCTCGACGTCCAGTGCTGGATCTACGACACGATCGCCGCCGACGGCGCGGTCGAGATCGAGCTTCCTGTCGTCATCGCCGACGGCGCCTCCGCCGCTGACGGTCTCGTCGTCGCCCAGCTCGACACGACCGGTTGGGACTTCGACGAGTTCGAGGAGAACTGGCCGGACCTGAGCGAGGAGGACTACCCGGTCCTCGACGCCGACCTCGAGAACAACACCGCCAAGCTGTCCGTCGGCGACGGCAGCGGCTCCGGCCAGCTGCCGGTCACCGGCAACGCGCTTACTGCGGTCGTGGGCGCCGCCGCCGCGGCGCTGGTCGCCGGTGCGGTCCTGTTCGTACTGCGTCGCCGCAAGGCCGCCGCGAACTGGTAACGAGTGGTTGATCGACGGCCCGGACGCATCGCGTCCGGGCCGTCGCTATTTCTCGGGTTTGTGGAGGCGGCCCGACTCGTACGGGATGGGGGTGCGCTCGGCCAGGTCGATGGCTTTGCCGCGCAGGGAGGTCGCGGTCCAGGAGGCGGCGAGGAGCATCATCACGTTGAAGAGGTAGAGGAAGACGAGGAGACCGACGGCGGTGGTGACGGCCTGGTAGGCGGGGCGGTCGGAGACGTGGAGGACGTAGATGCGGCCCACGGTCTTCAACAGCTCCATGCCGATAGCGACCGCGACGGAGGCCCAGACGACCCGCCGCAGGGGCATGACGACCCGGGGGAGGGCCTGGAGGAGGACCATCGCGAGGAGGGCGTTCGCGATGAGGCCCACGAGGATCGAGATGCCGCGGACGACGAGGGCGAGGTTGCCGGTGGCCTCGTCGAGATTGAACCAGGCGAGCACCCATTCGGCGCCGGCGGTGGCGCCGATGGTGATGAGCAGCAGTACCGAGATGCCGATGAGGATCAGGAAGTCGATCGCCCACCGCAGGAACGGGTTCCCCGGTTGCGCGTCGAGCCCCCAGATCTGCCGGATCGCGGCCCGGACCGACTGGACCCAGGCGACCCCGGCGACGACGAGCGCCGCCGAAGCGAAGATCGTGACGGACTTGCGGGAGCTTTCGAGGACGCCGATGTCGATGACCGGCAGGTTCTGGGAGAGCCACGACTCGACGGACGCGTAGATGTCCGGGAAGTTCAGCAGGTAACCGAAGATCGCCAGCGCGAGCAGCGACATCGAGAACGCGGCGAAGAAGGCGTAGTACGAGATCGCGGCGGCGAGCTGGCCGCCGTGGACCTCGCCGTACCGTTCGCCCGCGCGCCAGGAGTGGTCCACCAGATTGGACCGTTTTCGAGCCCCGAGGAGGACGCGGTCCCACCAGGCCCCCAAGTCAGGGAACTTCACGAGCCGATTCTGCCAAAGCCGGAGCCGCGGGCGCGGCCCGACGCGTCAGGGGCGGATGACCCAGGCGTCGGGGTCTTCGAGGAGTTTGGTGACGGAGGTGGGGAGGTCGTCGTTCGCGACGGCCGCGAGGGAGACCGATTCGAGGATGTTGCGCTCGGAGACGCGCAGGGCGATCCAGACGTTGGTCATGGCGGCGGCGGTGCCGGTGTAGGGCACCTCTTCGGGCCGTTCGCCGCGGACGCCGACAAGCGGGCCGTCGACGGCGCGGATGACGTCCGCGAGGCTGATCTGGTCGCCGGGGCGGGCGAGCTGGTGGCCGCCTTCGGAGCCGCGTTTGGAGGTGGCGATGCCGCCGCGGCGGAGCTGGAGCAGGATCGATTCGAGGAATTTGCGGGGGATCCCCTGGTCATCGGCGATCTGCTCGGCGGAGACCCAGCGCTCGCCGTATCCGGCGAGGGCCACGGCGGCCCGCAGTGCGTAGTCGACGCGGGCGGACAGGCGCATGGGGACTCCTTCGATCTCGAGCGGCTGTATTGACTCTATCTCCCTGATGCGGCTTTCCTACCGGCTCAGGGGAGTGCCTGTGAGCCGTCCGGCCCGTTGGCGGTCAGTCAATCGTCGATGAGCAGGCGCAGGTACGCGGCGGTCTCGGCGGCGGCGAGGTCGGCGTCCCCGGCGATGATGGCCTCGATGGCGCGGGAGTGGTCTATGTGGGGTTCTTCGGCGAGGTTGGGGCCGAGGCCGGCGCGGACGGTCTCGCGGAGGGAGTCGGCGAGTTCGGAGTAGAGCTCGGCGAGGAGCTTGTTGTGGCTGGCTTCGGCGACGGCCTGGTGGAGGGCGATGTCGGCCGCTATGAACGACTCGGTGTCGTTGACCTCGTGGGTGGCCTCGCGTTCGGAGAGGAGGATGCGCAGGCGGGTGATGTCGGCTTCGTCGCGGCGGTGGGCGGCGAGGCGGGCGGCTTCGACTTCGAGGCCGCGGCGGACCTCCATGGCGTCGGAGGCGGGGCTGGCGGCGATGCGGCGGCGGACGGCGGCGGTGACCTCGGAGCGGCCGACGACGAAGGTGCCGGCGCCTTGGCGGATCTCGAGGAGGCCGGCGTGGGCGAGGGCGCGGACGCCTTCGCGGATGGTGTTGCGGCCGACGCCGAGGAGCTCGGCCAGTTCGCTCTCGGTGGGGATGCGCGAGCCGAGGCCCCATTCGCCGTCGCTGATCTGCTGGCGAAGCTGCTCGATCACCTGATCGACGAGGGCGGACTTGCGTGTCGACTGCAATGCCACTGACGGACCTGACCTCTCCGGAGCGTCCATGGCTTGCGGGGGCCCGCCATGGGAGGGTGCGTGTTTCCCAACACTAGGAGGATTAAAGCAGACAGCCGTCGCGATACCGTTGACAGGCCGTCAATTCATCCTATGAATTGACTCCATCCTATCCCAGCGCCCACGGCGAAGCCTGCGAGCCGCAAATGCGTACTGAAGTGTGGACAAGCGTCCGCCGAACGGTTGGATAACGGTTACCCCCACCGGACCCCGCCCGCCTCCGCCCCACCCGGAAGGAGCCGTCCGCGTGACGACGACCGATGCGCCCGCGACCGGTGTTGAGAACCCCGTCGAGAACCCCGTCGAGAACCCCGTCGAGCACCCCGCCCCCACCCCGCACGCGGAACTCGCCGATCCTCCGGCCCCGACCAGAACGGCCGCCGTCGCGGCCGGCTGGATGCTCGTGGCGGGCGTCGTCCTCGCCGCCTTCAACTTCCGCACCGCGGTCACCAGCGTCGGCGCGATCCTCGCCGAACTGCGCACCGGCCTCGGCATGTCCGAGACCGTGGCCGGGCTCCTCACCACCCTCCCGGTCCTCGCCTTCGCCGGCCTCGGCGCCTTCGCCCCGCGCCTCGCCCGCCGCTACGGCCCCCGGGCCCTCCTCACCGGCGCGCTCCTGGTCATGAGCGTCGGCATGATCGCCCGCGCCTGGGCCCCGAACACCGCGCTCTTCCTGCTCTTCAGCCTCCTGGCGCTCGCCGCGGGCGCGGTCGGCAACGTCGCGGTGCCCGTGATCGTCAAGCGCTACTTCCCGAACCGCATCGGGCTCATGACCACCGCCTACTCCACGACGCTCGCGGTCGGCACCGCCGTCGCCGCCGCCGCGACCGCCCCGATCGACCACCTCACCGGCGACTGGCGCCTCGCGCTGGCGGTCTGGGCGCTCCCGGCGCTCATCGCGGTCGTCCCGTGGCTGCTGTGGCGGCCCGGGACCGCCGCGGCCGGGGCCGCGCCGATCGGCCGCCTCGACGGCGTCCGCCGCTCGCGCCTGGCCTGGATGATGCTCGTCGTCTTCGGCAGCCAGTCGGCGATCGCGTACATCCTCATGGGCTGGACGACGACGATCCTCGTCGCGGACGGCATGGCCCCGGCCGCCGCCGGGTCGATGCTCGGCCTGCTCACGATCGTGCCGATCCCGATCTCGGTGGTCGTCCCGATCCTCACCGTCCGCTGGGGCCCGCGCCCGGTCTTCCTCGCCCTCATGGCCTGCTACCCGCCCGCGATCGCCGGGATGTGGATCGCCGGAGGCGGCCCGCTCACCTGGCTGTGGATGGCGCTGTTCGGCATCGGCACCTCGGTGTTCCCGCTGGTCCTCACCCTGTTCGGGCTGCGGGCCCGCACGCCCGCCGGGACGAGCGCGCTGTCCTCCTTCGCCCAGTCCGGCGGCTACCTCATCGCCGGGGTCGGGCCCCTCGCCGTGGGCTGGGTCTACGGCCTCACCGGCTCGTTCTCGGCCCCGTTCGGGTTCGTGGCCGCGCTGACCGCGGTCCTCTTCTGCGCGGGCCTCTACGTGATCCGCGAGCGCTACATCGAAGACGAGCTGGAATAACTGAATAGGGGGACGAAACCGCCGAAACGGACGCCCCCGCAAGGCAGGCCGAGGCTTCCTCGTGACACGATAGTGCTGTGGACCACACTGTTGTGGATATCGGGGAGGCGACGTGACCAACGAGGTGCTGTGGCTGCCGCGGCCTGACGCGGTGGAGACGACGAACATCGGGCGGTTCAGCCAGTGGCTGTCCCGCCGGGAGGAGCGCGACCTCACCGCCTATCCGGCCCTGTGGCAGTACTCCGTGGAGCACCTGCGCCCGTTCTGGGGCGCGATCTGGGAGTACTTCGGCCTCGGCAAGACCGTGCCAGAGCACCGGGTCCTCGCGGACGAGACCATGCCCGACACCGTGTGGTTCCCCGACGAGACCTTCAACTACGCCCGCGCGGTGCTCACCGCGCCCGGCGTCGACGAGGACGACGTCCTGGTCCGCGCCTACTCCGACACCCGCGAACCCGTCGAATGGACCCTCGGCGAGCTCCGCGAGGCCGTCGCCCGCGCCCGCGCGGGCCTCATCGCCCACGGCGTGCGCCGCGGCGACCGCGTCGCGGCCTGGATGCCGAACATCCCCGAGACCTACGCGCTCATGCTCGCCACCGCGAGCCTCGGCGCGGTCTTCTCCAGCTGCGCCCCCGAATTCGGCGCCAAGGCCGTGCTCGACCGCTTCACGCAGATCGAGCCGAAGGTCCTCGTGGCCGTCGACGGCTACAAGTACGGCCCCAAGACCATCGACCGCACCGCGGACCTGCGCCGCGTCGCGCGCGGCCTCGAAGGCCTCGGCTCGCTCATCACCCTGCCGTACATCGGCGCCGAGGTCGAGGGCGAGACCTGGGACCGCTTCTGCGCCTACGACGAAGGGGTCGCCTTCGAACCCCTCACCTTCGACCACCCGCTGTACATCCTGTACTCCTCGGGCACCACCGGCCTGCCCAAGGCGATCGTGCACTCCCACGGCGGCATGGCGATCGAGCACGCCAAGATGCACTCGCTCCACCACGACCTCGGCGTGGGCGACCGCTTCTTCTGGTACTCCACCACCGGCTGGATGATGTGGAACTACCTCATGTCCGCGCCCATCGTGGGCGCCGGCGTCGTCATGTTCGACGGCGCCCCCGACCCCGCCGGAATATGGCGCCTCGCCCAGGAGTCCGGCACCACCTACTTCGGCACCAGCGCCCCCTTCCTCATGGCCTGCCGCTCCCGCGGCATCAAACCCATGGAAGAGGCCGACCTCTCGCTCATCCGCGGCATCGGCTCCACCGGCGCCCCGCTCCCGGCCGTCGGCTTCGACTACGTCTACGAGCAGATCAGCGAGACCGCCCAGCTCCAGTCCCTCTCGGGCGGCACCGACCTCTGCACCGGCTTCATCGGCGGCGCCCCCACCGTCCCGGTCTGGCGCGGCGAGCTCTCCTGCCGGTGCCTCGGCGCGGACGTGCAGTCCTTCGACCCCGAAGGCCGCCCCGGCATCGGACGCGAAGGCGAACTCGTCATCGCCTCGCCCATGCCCTCCATGCCCGTGGGCCTCTGGGGCGACCCGCTCAAGCACCGCTACCGCGACACCTACCTCACCGACTTCCCCGGGATCTGGCGCCACGGCGACTGGATCACCATCACCGACCGCGGCTCGGCCGTCATCTCCGGCCGCAGCGACGCCACGCTGAACCGCGGCGGCGTGCGCATGGGCACCGCCGAGTTCTACGCCGTCGTCGAAGCCATCGAGGGCGTCGCGGACTCCCTCGTCGTACACCTGGACGACCCGGGCCAGGACCGGCTCCTGCTCTTCGTCTCCTGCAGCGAAGGCGCGGAGCTCGACGACGACCTGCGCCGGCGCATCAACACCGCGCTCCGCGAGCAGCTCTCGCCCCGGCACGTCCCCGACGAGGTGCGGCAGGTCCCCGCCGTCCCGCGCACCCTGAGCGGCAAGAAAGTCGAGGTCCCGGTCAAGAAGATCCTCAAAGGCGTGCCCCCCGAAGAGGCCATCGCACGCGACGCGCTGGCCAACCCTGACGCGCTCAAGGCGTTCATGCGGACATGACCGAGACCTGAGTGACAAGGGACGCTCAATAACCCGATTTCCTTACGCGGCAAGGGAATTCAGTGAGGTGTGTGCCCGATCGCAGGCGTCCGGCAGATAGTATGCAACGCGTCGCCCCGGTCGGTTTCCCCCGTAGCCGCCGGGGCGGCGCTATGTCTCGGGCCCGCCTCGGCGGCCCCTGTGCTCCAATAGGCGCGTGACTGACACGACCGGCCCCGCCCAGCCCCCGCACGACGCGAGCGAACCCGAGAACCCCGTGTTCGAGGACCCCGCGCTGGAGGCGGTCGGCGTCGGCCCCTGGGAGGGCCCGCTCCCCGCAGGCGAGCACTACGACCCCGACCTGCTGCGCCTGGGCGACCGCCGCAACGTGGTCGACGAGTACCGGTACTGGACCCGGGAGGCGATCATCGCCGACCTCGACCAGCGCCGCCACGAGTTCCACGTCGCCATCGAGAACTGGCAGCACGACTTCAACATCGGCACCGTCGTGCGCAACGCCAACGCCTTCCTCGCCGAGTCCGTCCACATCGTCGGCAAGCGCCGCTGGAACCGCCGCGGCGCGATGGTCACCGACCGCTACCAGCACGTCCGGCACCACGCCACGGTGGAGGAGTTCGTCGCCTGGGCCCGGGACGAAGGCCTCGCGGTCGTGGGCATCGACAACCTCCCCGGCTCCGTCCCGATCGAGACCACCGCCCTGCCGCGCAGGGCCGTCCTCGTCTTCGGCCAGGAGGGCCCCGGCCTCTCCGAACCGGTGCGCGAGGTCTGCTCGATGATCTGCTCCATCACCCAGTTCGGATCGACCCGCTCCATCAACGCCGGCGTCGCCAGCGGCATCGCCATGCACGCCTGGGTAAGGGAACATGTGTTCGGTCAGCGCCCGACGAGATAGCGCTGCCTGGCGGCGGTCGCAGGGATAACACGGCCCGTCGGATATCCGACCGCCCTTGGGGCTACACGATGTCGCACCCCGGTGGCACTCTGGAATGGAGCACCCGCGTGCTCGGGAGGTCCGAAGGCGACGACGCCTGGGTACACCGCGTCGCGGCGCGACTCCCCACGGGGCGTTCGCGAACGGCCGGTGTCGGATACCTGACGCTTCCATAGGGTCAAGGGGTGCGATGCGCCTACATTGAGCCAATGGCAGGTTACTTGGGGTAAGCTCCCGGAGGTACAAGCGAATAGGTTGAATCCGCTGGTAGATAGGCGGAGTCGGGCGAAAGTGGCACCACCGCGTTACGCTGATCCCGGCACCCGGGCCGCACGGTTCGCACCGTTGGGGCCCAGACAAAACTGAAAGCCGAGTCCTGCTCGTACGGTAGACTCGTGCCAGCCTGCGCCAGACGAACGATCGGCCAGGACCCTTGACGGGAGGGGTGAGGAAGTTGAAGAAGTTTCTGACTTGGGGCGGACTTGCGTTCCTGGTGTTCTTTGTAGCCTTCAGGCCAGGCGAAGCCAGCGACGTGGTCGGGAACCTCGCAGGCGGAATCCTCGATGCCGCAAACGGTTTCGCGGCGTTCTTCACGAACCTCGTGACCTGATAGCGACGGCACTATGACCGATTCCGGTGCAGGCGGCTCGGGGGACAACAAGGACACCGAGCCGCTGGAACCCCCTAGCCCCCGCGCCCCCTCCGACAGTCCCGCCCCGGGCGCGGAATCCCCCACGCGCGAATTCAGCTTCCCACCGGGAACCGCCGGATCCGCGCCCGCGACCGCCGCGAGCGACATCGACGGCGTCCGCTTCGACGACGGGCTCACCGCCGGACTCGGCGGCGGCCTCCTCGGCGGCGTCCGCGCCCCGTCCGTGCCCGACGTCCCCTCCCCGATCTCCGCCCGCTATCTCTTCCCGACCGAGAAGTACCGCGGCGAGTGGCGCCGGCACTGGGTGCACCTCATGCCCTGGTACCTCGTCGGCACCCTCGCGACCTTCATCATGGGCCTCGCCTCCGGCATGCTCACGAAGTCGGACTACGAGAGCCGCGGCACCGCCGTCACCGTCACCGTCCTGGTGTGGCTGCTCATCCTCGGCTTCGTCGGCTGGAAGATCCTCGACTGGTACATGGACAGGTTCATCCTGACCAACAAGCGGATCATGCTCATCCAGGGGGTCATCACCCGCTCGGTGGCCATGATGCCGCTCGGCCGCGTCACGGACATGAAGTACGCGCAGACCCCGATGGGCCGCATGCTCAACTACGGCGAGTTCATCATCGAGTCCGCCGGCCAGGACCAGGCGCTGCGCAACGTCCCGCACCTGCCGAACCCGAACGAGCTCTACCTCCAGATGTGCGAGGAGATGTACGAGCCCGAGGCGGTCGACGAGCGCGAGGCCGAACCCGAAGAGGACCTGATACCCGAAGGGGAGCCCGCGCCGAAACCGGCAGACGCCTGAGGCCGCGCTCCCGCGTTCACCGTCCGCACACCCGCCGACACCGTCGGCGGGTGTTCTTCGTCCTGGTCATGACGCAGATCAATGCAACGGATGCCGGGACCCGAGGGGTTGCACCTACTTCGTATACTCAGTTTCTATCCGACCCACGGTTGCCAGGAACACCCATCTCTTGGCAGAATTCCGCCCGGTGGCGCAACCGCCCGCCGGGGTGATGTCGTCTGTTCTTCGACCCCCCCAGGGAGACTCGTGAGCGAGGTCAAATCGTCCCAGGACGAGGAGTTCCGCGAGTACGTGGCGGCTCGCTCCGCCGCGCTGCACCGTGCGGCGTATCTCCTGACGGGGAACTGGGCGACAGCGGAGGACCTGGTGCAGACGACCTTGACGAAGACCTACCTGGCGTGGAGCCGGATCAGGACTACTGATTCGGTCGACGCCTATGCCCGCCGCATCCTCTACAACACCAACGCCTCCTGGTGGCGCAAGCGGTCCAACCGCGAGAAGCCCACCGAGGTGTTCGAGGACCGGCCGGACCACTCGCGCGACTTCACCGAGCACTCGGCGGTGCGCGACGCGATGTGGCGCCACATCGCCGCCCTTCCCAAGCGCCAGCGCGCCGTCCTCGTCCTCCGCTACTACGAGAACCGCACTGACCAGCAGATCGCCGAGATCCTCGGCATCTCCGTCGGCACCGTCAAGAGCCAGGCCTCGCGCGCGCTCGCGGGCATGCGCAAGCGACTCGGCACGCCCACCGAAGCGCTCGGCCTCGCGATGGAACCGAGGAAGGCGGCATGAGCGACGACATAGAGTCCCTGCTGCGCAGCGGGCTGGCCGAACGGGCCGACGCCGCGCCCACCTTCGACGACCCCGGGCTGGCCGATCTGGCCATCGCCGGGGCCGGCCGCATCCGCCGCCGCCGGCGTGCGGCCGCCGCCGCGAGCGGCGCGGGCCTGCTCGTGCTCGGCGCCGCCGTCTTCGTGTGGCAGCCGTGGCTCGTGCCCGACGACGAGGGCGAGAACGGCGTGATCGCCGCGGACACGAACGCCACCGAGGTGCAGGACGAGTTCGCGATGGAGTTCCTCGTCGCGGATCCGGACGGCTACTCGGTGCTCACCGAGAACGGCGACACCATCCCCTACGGCGGCGAGGAGCCGCCCGGCGACATCTACAAGCTCGCGGGCATGTACATGACGGAGACCGCGACCTCCGTCGTGACGGTCAGTCTCGACGGCGAGGGTGCAGAGATCGACAAGCCCTCGGAGGCCGAGACCTACACCAAGATCAACGGCGTCGGCGACCGCTTCGCGCTGGTCACGCCGAACTCGGACTACACGGCGGAGGAGTACTCGCTCGTCGACGTCTCCCTCCACGAGCCGACCGAGGAGTCCGGGTTCACGACCAACTACGCCGTGACCCTGGAGGACTGGGACGACACCACGGCCGTGTTCACGACCGACCTGTACTCGACCGCCACCGGTGTCGCGAAGGGCTACTACTTCAACGAGGAGCTCGATCTGGGCCTCGAGTCGGTGAGCGCCGCCGGGTTCGAGACCGCGGTCCTGGTCGACACGACCGACCCGGAGTTCGTCTGCGTCTCCGACCTCGACGCCGCCGGCGAGGCCAGCGGCCAGGAGCAGTGCGGCCCCGTCGACAGCGACGCGGTCGTGCAGTCGCTCGCGATCGCCGAAGAGGGCGCCCCCGCGGGCGTCGAGGCCGATCCGACCCCGCTCGTCGAGCGGGTGATCGGGAACGTGCAGTCCATGGAGGATCCCGAGTTCTCGCCGCTGGACGACCTCGACCTGGGGGAGTACCAGCAGCAGTACGACAGCGCGTCGGAGTACTGGACGGATCCGAAGGGCGAGTGGCAGATCGCCGGCACCCGCGACGCCGACTCCTGGCTCCTCATCGACGCGTCCGGCGAGAAGCCCGTGGTCTCCGAACTCGAGCCGCCCGCGAACGCTGTGATGCCCATCCTGAGCTACACCTAACACGGGTGGTCGAATCCGGATCTGTGACCGAGCGGACTTGACATACTCGCAGCGTGGGTGGAATCGAATACTTGCTGACGGTCATGGTGACGCTCTTCGTCATCATGGACCCGCCGGGGATCGTGCCGATCTATCTGGCCCTCACGGGGACCATGGATCAGCGCGAGCGCAACCGGGCCGCGCTCCAGGCGACGCTGCTGTCCTTGGGCGTGATCTCGCTGTTCGCGCTGCTCGGCCAGCAGATCATCAACTACCTCCACATCGACCTGGCCGCGCTCCAGGGCGCGGGCGGGCTGCTGCTGCTCCTCGTCAGCCTCCAGCTCCTCACCGGGCAGGCCGACGAGCCCTCGGGCACGGCCACTTCGAACATCGCGCTGGTGCCGTTGGGCACGCCGCTGCTGGCCGGGCCGGGCGCGATCGTCGCGGTGATCCTGTTCGTGCAGCAGGCGCCGTCGCACGCGGACTACCTGTGGATCGCGTTGGCGATCATCGTCATCCACATCGCGATCTATCTGGTCATGCGCTTCTCGGGGTTCCTGGTGAAGATCCTGCGGCGCGGCGGCATCGAGGTGCTGACGCGGATCGCGGGCGTGCTGCTGGCCGCGATCGCGGTGCAGCTCATAGCAGATGCCGTGATGGGCTACGTCGAACTCTTCGAAAGTTCTGCCGGGGCTACCGGCTGGTGATTGTTTAGGGTTCAATAAACCCCATGCCGACGATTCTCAATCTCCCTCTGCACCCGCTGGTGGTGCACGCGCCGATCATCCTGGTCGGGCTGCTCGTCCTGGGCGGCCTCGCCTATCTGCTGATTCCGCCGCTGCGCCAACGCATCGGCTGGGCCGTGGCGGCGCTGGCGCTGGTGGCACCCGCGTCGGTGTACGGGGCGATCCTGACCGGGCAGGAGCTCGCGGACTACAACGAGCCGGACGGCTGGTCCGAGGCCGTCACGCAGCACCACGACTACGCGTACTGGCTCTTGTGGACACTCCTGGCGCTGGTGCTGGTGTGGTTCCTGTTCGCCGGCCTCGACCGCGGCCGCCGCGCGGCCCGCGCCCGCGACGGCGGTGCGTCTGCTCCCGCCGAGGACGGCGAGGGCGCCGCTGCCGGCTCGTCCGACCCGGCGGCGACCGGACGGAAGGTCGTCATGTTCGTCGTCGGGGTCGCGGCGTTCGCGCTGCTGCTGCTGGCGGGCTGGTGGCTGTTCCAGACCGGCCACGCGGGCGCGGAGATGACCTGGGGCGGCCTGGTGCGCTAGGGCGCGAAGCGAAGACGACGGCCCCGGCCGGGTTGACGCCCGGCCGGGGCCGCTGCGTTCCGGTCAGTGGGTGAGCAGGCCGACGATGAGCACGGTGAACATGAGCGCCACGCTCACCAGGGTGATCCAGTGGGTCACGAGCCGCGCGCGCTGCTCGGCCGCGGTGATCGCGGCGTGGTCCTGCGGCGGCAGCGCCCGGGGCTCACTCGGCAGCGCCACGGCCTCGACCCGCCAGCCGGGAGGCGGCGGCACGTTGACGGGCGGCCCGTCGTACTCGTTGCGGTCGCTCATGCGGGAAAGCCTAGCGCTGGAGCGCAGGAGAAGGCGTGGGTCGTCGGACGCGGTGGACTGGTGCGAGACGGGTGTCCGAGTCGTCCCGCACGCGAGGTCGGGTGTGTCGGAATCGAAGGTCCCCCGGTTCAACGATGGCGCGGAGGTACGACGGTTCCGGGAGCGTGTCCGGCTTGTCCCGCACCCGGGGTCGGGTGTGGCGGATCGGCGCGCCCCCCGAATCAACTGTGGCGCGGGGGTGCGACAGCACGGTTGGGGGCGATGCCGAGCGACGGACGCGGACGCGAGAACGGCTCGGGCCGGTGAGATCCGATCGGATCTCACCGGCCCGAGCCGCTTCGCTTTTGCCGCTTAGGCGGGCGACGGGCGGTCGCTGTGGCGGGGGGGGGGGG
>NZ_JAPZVQ010000008.1:118300-138029 GCF_027622945.1 Glycomyces lechevalierae
CGCGCCCCTGCGCCCGCCCCGCCCCCCCCCCCCCCCCTGCCCCCCCCCCCCCCCCCCCCCCCCCCCCCCCCCCGCTTCGCTTTTGCCTATTCGGCGGTCGACTGGCGGTCGCTGTCGCCGGTGGGGCGGCGACGGCGGCGGCGTCGGCGGGCCGGGGCGTCGCCGTCGGCCTCAGGAGCGCTCTCGGCGGGATTGGACTCGCGGGGGGCCTTCGCCTCGGCCCCTTCGCCTTCCGTGCGGATACGGCGGCGCTGGCGGCTGCGCGGGGCCGGAGCCTCGCCGTCCGTGCCGGCCTTGACCGTGCCGCTCTCGTCGACAGTGATGCGCTCAGGCGCGGTCTCGCGATCGCCCGAGGAGGAGCGCTCGCCGCGCCCGCCCGAGCGGCCGCCGCCGCGGCGGTCGGAGCCGCCCCGGCCGCGATCGCGGTCGCCGCGGCCACGGCCTCGGCCGCGAGCGGACTTGCGGCTGTCGCCCTCGACGTTCTCCTCGCGCTCGGCGCTCAGGCCGTCGCGCTTGCGGAGCTCGCTCGGGAGCGCCGACGGCGCCCCTTCGGGGATGTCCAGGTCCGTGTAGAGGTGGTCGGACGTGTGGTACGTCTCGACCGGCTCGCCGATGTCGAGGTTGTTGGCCTTGACGATGATCTTCCAGCGCGGCAGGTCCTCCCAGGTGAGGAAGGTGACCGCGATGCCGGTCGCGCCCGCGCGGCCGGTGCGGCCGATGCGGTGCACGTAGGTGTCGGCCTCTTCGGGCGCGTCGTAGTTGATCACGTGCGTGATGTCGGGGACGTCGATGCCGCGGGCGGCCACGTCCGTCGCCACGAGCACGTCGATCTTCCCGGCGCGGAAGGCCCGCAGGGCCCGCTCGCGCGCGTTCTGGCCCAGGTCGCCGTGGACGGAGCCGACCGCGAAGCCGCGGAAGTCGAGCTCGTCCGCGACCTTCTGCGCGGCGCGCTTGGTGCGGCAGAACAGGATCGTGAGGCCGCGTTCGCGGGCCTGGAGGATCCGGGCGGTGACCTCGACCTTGTTCATGGAGTGGGTCATGTAGACCAGCTGGCGGGTGTTGTTCGCCGCCTCCTGGTCGGGGCCGGTCACGTCGGCGGCCACGGTCATGGGCCGGTGCATGTGGCGGCGCGAGAGCGACATGATCGTGTCGGGCATCGTCGCCGAGAACAGCATCGTCTGGCGCTCCTCGGGGAGGAGCTTGAGGATCTTCTCGACGTCCTCGGAGAAGCCGAGGTCGAGCATGCGGTCGGCCTCGTCCAGGACGCAGTGCGCGATCGCGTCGAGCTTGATGTGCTTGGACTTGTACAGGTCCAGGAGCCGTCCGGGGGTGCCGACGATGATGTCGACGCCCGCCTTGAGCGCCTCGACCTGGGGCTCGTAGGCCCGGCCGCCGTAGATCGGGAGGACCCGGATGCCGCGGGTCTTGCCCGCGTCCTCGAGGTCCCGCGCGACCTGGAGGCCCAGTTCGCGGGTGGGGACGAGGATCAGCGCCTGCGGCTTGCCGCTCGCGCCCTCCTCGGCGGAGGAGATGCGGTCGATGATCGGCAGGCCGAACCCGAAGGTCTTGCCGGTGCCGGTGGGGGCGCGGCCGATGATGTCCGAGCCGCGGAGCGCGATGGGGATCGCGTACTCCTGGATGGCGAAGGCCCGTTCGATGCCAAGCGCCGCAAGCGCTTCGACGGTCTCTTCTCTGACGCCCAGCTGGGCGAAGGTCGGCCCCTCGTTCTTGGGCCGGTCGCTGTTCGTTTCGTTCACTCTGTTCACCTCGTGGCGGAGGACGTCACCAGATCCGGGGAACTCGGCGCCACATTTAGTCTCGTCATACAGCGGCGACGACCGCCGGATTCGGGAAGTCGCCGCTTCGCAGGAGCGGGCCGGCGCCTGGCGCCGGTACCGCGTTCGAGGACCGCTCTCGCATCGCCGCTCTCGCATGGTTCGAACCGAGGTTCGCGAGCTTCGTCGAGGGGACTGCCACCAGATGGCCGCGGTCGCTCCCGTCCATCGTACGCCCCGGACGCACCTCCGTCTCGGAGCGACGCTGCCACGAGGCTCCCGACGTGGGCGGACTCACCCGTTCGGGCCCCTGCCGACCTGCGAAGACATGTATATCGGTCCGGTTTGCGACAACCCGTGAAGACGAAGGGCACTCCGGGCCAGTGGTAACCTGCCCCCGTGTCCGAGACAACTGATCCCGCCGCGCGACCCGACGACCCGGCCCCCGCCGCCGCGGCCCCCAGCCGCGAAGCCGTGATCGATCTCCTTGGGCTGCTTGCCCTCGGCGAACTGCTCGCGTTCGAACGGATGGTCTACGACGCGAGGCTCGCCCCCGACCTCGGCCGCCGCGCCGCCCTCTCCGAAGCGGCCGTAGGTGAGATTCGCAACTACCGGCTCCTCGCCGACCGCCTGAGCGAGCTCGGCGCCGACCCCGGGGACGCCATGGCGCCGTTCAAGGAGGCCTTCCGCTCCTTCGACGCCTCCACCTCCCCGCGCGACTGGCTCGAAGCGCTCGTGAAGGTCTACCTCGGCGACGCCGTCGCCGACGACTTCTTCCGCGTCGTCTCCGCCGGGCTCGAGGAGCGGGACCGCACCCTCATCGAGACCGTCCTCGCCGAGACCGGGGCCTCCGACCTGGCCGCCGCCGAGATCCGCGCCGCCGTCGAGGCCGACCCCGCCGTCACCGGCCGCCTCTCGCTGTGGGCCCGCCGCCTCGTCGGCGAGGGCATCAACCGCGCCCAGGGCGTGGCCGCCGCCAACGAGCGCCTCACCGGGATCATCGTGGGCGACGGCGGCACCCTCGACGCACTCCTGCGCCGCCTCACCCGCGCGCACCAGGACCGCATGAAGTCCGTCGGCTTGAACAACTGAGGCCCCGTCCCGCAAGGGGCGTTACCGAATCGAGATGATTCGGCCGCAACTGGACCCTTCCTTCCACGCGTCTTGGCGGTGGAGGAGGACACAAACATGCGGCTCAAGAAAAGCCATGTCGTCAGCGGGGTGCTCGCTCTAGCGCTGCTCGGCGCTACCGGCACCGCCTGGTACTTCGCGCTGCAGGCGCGCACCCCGGCGCAGCGCGCCGAGGAGACGGCCGAACCCGAGGACAGTGTGATCACCGTCCGGGTCGACCAGGACCAGCTGATCGACACGCTCGATTTCGACGCGGAACTCAACCGCACGGGGGACTACGACGTCCCCGCCCCGGCCGCACCCGAGGGGATCGAGACCGCGCTGGCCTCGAAGCTCCCGCTCGAGGTCGGCGACGAGGTCAAGGCCGGCACGGTCCTCTTGGAGGTCTCCGGCCGCCCGATGATCGCCCTCGAAGGCGACGTGCCCGCCTACCGCGACCTCAAGGAAGGCGACACCGGGCCGGACGTCGAGCAGTTGCAGCTCGCGCTCCAGCAGATCTACGGCACGCCGAAGACCGGAACGTTCGACGCGCGCACCGTCGCGGACGTCAAGAAGCTCTACGACAACGCCGGATACGACCACGCCACGACCTCCGAAGAGGTCGCCCAGGAGGACACCGAAGGCGAAGAGAACACCGAGAACACCGACGAGACCGCCGGCGGCGACGAGAACACCGGCGGCGGCCAGGCCGCCACGGTCGAGCGCGTGACCGTGCCCTCGTCCGAGATCGTCTTCCTGCCGGACCTGCCCATGCAGGTCAGCAAGATCAACGCCAAGCAGTCCGCGCCCGTCGGCACCGACCAGCCCGTGATGACGCTCGCCTCCGGCGACTGGAAGCTCGAGGCCAAGCTCGACGAGGAGACCGCCAAGCAGCTCTCGCAGCTCGGCGAGGACGCCGAACTCGAGTTCGGCGACGGCCCGATGGAGGGCCAGGAGGTCGGCGCGTTCGAGCTCGAGGAGCGCGAAGAGGCCGCCGAAGGCGAGGAAGGCGGGTTCGAAGGCGAGGAGGGCGAGGCCCAGACCACCGAGGTCACCTACGCCGTCTTCGAGTTCGACGCCGAGAAGGTCGAGGGGATCGACGACCTCGCCCCCGGCGAGGAGCAGGAGGTCACGCTCATCCTGGCCCGCTCGGCCGAGGACGCGCTCATCGTGCCGCTCTCGGCCCTGTGGACCGACAGCGAGGACCGCACCATGCTCACCGTCGTCGAAGGCGACGACCAGAAGGAGCGCCAAGTCGAGGTCGAGGTGACCCTGCGCCACGACGGCCGCGGCGTCGTCGAGGCCGTCGACGGCGAACTCGCCAAAGACGACGAGGTCGTGATCGCCTGGCGCGACCGGGACAGCGCCTGATGGCCCGCAAGCGCCGCGACCCCGAGACCGACACCGAACTCCTGGAGTACATCTCCACAGGGGACGGTCCGTCCGAAGGCGACGCGACCGCCGCCGAACCGCTCGGCCGCAAGGCCCGCCGCGCCGCCAAGAAGGCGGACAAGGCGGACCGCAAGGCGGAGCGCGAGGCCGCCAAGGGCGCCGTGCCGAAACGCCAGGGCCGCTTCGGGGTCCGCAGCATGGGCATCGCCTACGAGGCGTTCCAGTCCCTGCGCGGGCGCTCCATGCGCACCTGGATGACCGCCATCGGCATCGCCCTCGGCATCGCCGCCACCGTCGCCACCGTGGGTCTCTCGTCCACCTCGGCCGCCGCCATCGCCGAGCGCTTCAACGCGACCGAGGCCACCCAGGTCACCGTCTCGTTCTCCGACAACATGCGCGACGCCGGCTTCGTGCCCACGCTGGAGTCCAGCGAGCGGGTGCGCGACATCATCGGCGTCGAGGACGCCGGGATCTTCTGCGCCTCGAGCGAAGACCGCCAGGCCTCCCGCACCGAGTCCCAGGACTACCTGCGCGAGGTGCCGGTCTTCGGCATGGAACCGGGCGCCATGGACGCCTACGGCTTCGAGTTCGTCGAAGGCGCGGCCTTCGACACCGGGCACGTCGAACGCGACGACAAAGTCGCCGTCATCGACGAGTCCGCCGCCCGCGACCTCGGCTACGCCTCGCTTGAAGGCGGCCCGATGATCTACCTCGACGGCCAGGAGTACGCCCTCGTCGGCATCTACACCGCCCCCGAAGGCGAAGCCAAGCTCACCGGCGCCGTCATCGTCCCGCCGACCCCGTGCACCGCCGGCGACGCCGAGTACGGGGCCGCGCAGGTCTTCATCCGCACCGACCTCGGCGCCGCCGACAAGGTCGCCCAGACCGCCCCGACCGCCGTCTTCCCCGAAGGCGCGGAGAACCTCTCGGTCACCAAGCCCTCGGACCTGCGGAACTTCCGCAAGGGCGTGGAGAACGAGATGCAGGCCCTCCTGCTCGGCCTCGCCGGCGTCTCGCTCGTCATCGGCGCCGTCTCGGTGTCCAACACCGCGCTCGTCTCGGTCATGGAGCGCCGCAGCGAGATCGGCCTGCGCCGCGCCGTCGGCGCCGCCCGCCGGGCCGTCGCCATGCAGTTCGTGTGGGAATCCACCCTCATCGGACTCATCGGCGGCCTCTTCGGCACCGTCCTCGGCGTCAACGTCACCGCGATCGTCTCGCTCTACCGCGACTGGCAGATCGTGTTCGACCCGATGCTGTTCGCCGCCGGGCCGATCATCGGCGCGGTCGTGGGCGTCGTCGCCGGCGTCTACCCCGCCTGGCGCGCCAGCCGCATCCCCCCCGCGGTGACCCTGAGGGCCTGACCCTCGTTAGTCCCCGGTGAGACTCACCGAGGACGCACGGGACCTGTTCCTGCCCGCCGCCTGCGCCTCCTGCCGGAGCGCGCCGGCGGCGGGCAGCGGTCTGTGCGCACCATGCGCCGCCGACCTGCTCGCCCGCCGCCCCGTCCTCGCCACGCCGGCGGTGCGCACCGCGCCGCCCGTCGTCGCGGGCGGGCCCTACGACGGCGTGCTCGCCGAAGCGCTCAACGAGTTCAAGGAACGCTCCCGCCGCGAACTCGCCCCCGCCCTCGGCGCCGTCCTCGGGCGCGCGCTGGCGGTCGTGGCCGCCGAGGTCCCGGACGCCGTGCTCGTGCCGGTCCCGCCCACCCGCGCCGCCCGCCGCGCCCGCGGCTTCGACCATGTGGCGACCGCCTGCGCCGGCCTCGGCGACCGGTATCCGTGCCTGCGGGCGCGGCCCCGGCCCGACTCGGTGGGCCTCACCCCGGCCGAGCGAGCCGCCGCGGCCCGGCAGAGCCTCCACCCCGTCCCGCGCCGCCTCGCAGCCCTCGTCGCCCTCGGCCGGCCCGCGGTCCTCGTCGACGACATCGTGACGACCGGCGCGACCCTCGCCGCCGCGGCCGCGGTCCTGCGCGCCGCGGGGGTCCGCGTCCCTGCGGCGATCGCCATCGCCGCGGCGTGATCGAAGTGGGAGGGTGGGGCTGGAGTGGTTCACGGGACGGTACCGGCGGGTACCCCTCTCCCTGTCGGCAAGACGACAAGACGTTGAACGCCGCTTCGACCGCGAATGCGAAGAGTTATCTCCAGTCCGCCGAATTTCGCGCGCGCGTACCCATTGGCATTGGAGAATTCCCGTAGCCGAAGGGTCGACTTTCGGTAGCCGAGGGGATAGTCTCGAAATCTCAGATCGGTAACGAGACGGCAGAGGCCAGATGGCCCAAAGGTGAACGCCCCCAATTCCAGAGGCGCGGAATCCCAGGTCGTCCCCACCCGTGAGAGGAGGTCGCTCCTTCCGCCGTACCGGACCATCGGCTCCGGACCCAGCACGCACAACTACGTTCGCATCACCGCAGCCGAAGGCGCGGGATGCACCTGGGAGGTTCAGAGGTGGACATCGTCGTCAAGGGCCGCAATGTGGAAGTTCCCGACCACTACCGCGAGCTCGTCGAGGAGAAGATCGAATCCAAGATCGCGAAATACCTCGCCCGTTACGACGGGGAAGCGATCGACATCGACGTCGAGCTCTATCACGAGCCCAACCCCCGCCAGGCCGATCACGCTCAGCGAGTGGAGATCACGTGCCGTCCGAAAGGGACGGTCATGCGCGCCGAAGCCTGCGCCGGGGACTTCCGGTCCGCGTTCGAGCTGGCCGTGACCAAGCTCGGGCACCAGCTCCGCAAGAACACCGACCGCAAGCGCGTCTCGCGCGGGGGGTCCAAGACCCCGATGTCGGTCTCCAAGGCCACCTCCAACGGCAACGGCATGAACGGCACCCTGCTCGCCGAACCCGAGACGAAGGACGCCGCCGCGGCGCACTTCATCTCCGAGGACGTCGACCACTTCGACGGCCTCGTCGAGGACCACCTGCCGGGCCGCATCGTCCGCGAGAAGATCCACCCGGGCGAACCGATGACCGTCGACGACGCCCTCCAGAACATGGAGCTGGTCGGCCACGACTTCTACCTGTTCCACGACAAGGAGAGCGGCCGCCCGTCGGTCGTCTACCGCCGCCGGGCCTTCGACTACGGCCTGCTGCGGCTCGACCTCTAGAAGGACCACGGCGCCGCGCACACGGGCGCCGTCGAAGAGGGGGGACTTTCCTCTTCGGTCCGGATGTTTCTGAGGGGTGGCATCCGGACCGGACGAGGCCCCGGGCTCGCGCCCGGGGCCTCGTTCCATGTTCACTTCTCTTGCAGGGGTGGGGGTTCGGGGGGTCCGGCCTAGAGGGCCGAGCCCTCCTTCCACTCGTCGAAGGACATCACCCAGTAGCCCCAGCCGTTGTCCCAGGGCATCTCGCGCGGGGAGGAGTCCCCGACGACCTCGACCGGGTCGCCGCGCTGCGCCATGTGGTAGAACCACTCGGCGTCGGTCTCGCTGGCGTTCAGGCACCCGTGCGAGAGGTTCGCCTGGCCCAGGCTGCCGTTCCACGGCGCGCCGTGGACGAACTCGCCGGTGGCGTTGATGCGGGTGGCCCAGTTGACGTCCGTCGAGTAGTAGCCCTCGTCGCCCTCCTCCTTGCCGGGGGAGACCATGGTCTTCTTCTCGAACTTCTCCATCACCAGGTGGGTGCCGGTGGCGGTGTAGTACTCGAACTCCTCGCCGTTGCCGCCGCTGATCGGGATCTCGCGGGCGACTTCGCCGTCGACCTCGACGGTCATCGTGTGCGAGTCGAGGTCGGCGCGGGAGATCTGCGACTCGCCGATGACCATCTGGGCGGTGTAGTCCTCGCCGCCCCACGTGTCGTCGCCGAGGAACTCGCCCTCGAGGTTCGCGGTGAAGGTCACCGTCTGGTGGCCCTCCCAGTAGTCCTTGGTCCGGTAGATGACGGTGTCGTCGTCGATCCAGCGCCAGGCGCCCTCGTGGGGCTTCTCGGACTCGACGACGAGCAGCTTCTCGACGGCGGCGCGGTCGGGGACGTCCTCGGTGAACGTGACGATGATCGGCGCGCCGACGCCGACCTCCTCGCCCTCGGCCACGGGCGTGACGTCCGCGACCTCGAAGCCCGAGCTCTCGCGCGCTTCAGTCGTGAACTGCTGCTCGAACTCGGTCACGGTGCCGTCCGAGCTGACGGCCTTCGCGACCACGGTGTGGGTCGAGCCGGCGTCGAGGACGCCTTCGGAGGTCCAGCTCGTCAGGTCCTCGGAGAACGAGCCGTCGATGGTCTCGGAGCGGTCGGACGTGACATTGACCTCTTCGAGGATGCCGTCGACCACGGACAGGGTGAAAGGAGCCGTCGGGTCCTGTTCTTCGACGGCGTCCATGGACACCTCAGGGACGATGGGCGCGGGCGTGAACGTCCCGGTCTGGGGCGCTGCACAGGCGCCCATGACCAGCACCAGGGACAGCACCGCTATCGCGCGCGCGGGCTTGAACTTCAAAGGGGGTTCCTCCACAAAGCGAAGTGACTGGATCACTATAGCTTCGACGCTCGGCCCCACCTGTTGGGTTGCACGTCAATCGGCACTTAGCGAAGCCCACAGCAGCGTGTCGCGCCGCCTGCCTGCGAGGGTCGGCAGACCGCCCCTTTCGACGCCTTCGAGGCGAAACCCGGCACGGCGCAGCACGGCCTGCGACGCGGTGTTGTGGATGTCCGTCCCCGCCCACACCCGGTCGAGCCCGACCTCCTTGAACGCCCACCGCCGCACCAGCCGCACCGCGCGTGTCGCGTACCCGCGCCCGCGCGTCTCGGGCCGCAGGTCGTAGCCGATCATGCCGGTGCCGACGATGCGCGCGACGTCGTAGAGCCCGATCGTGCCCTGGTAGCCCTCGCCGTCGTCGATGACCATGAGGGCGCTGCGCCCGCGCAGCCATTCGACGGCCGCCCGCCACTCGCAGACCTCGCGGGCCTCCCGCGGGCTCGGCGGCAGCGGCAGGACCGCGCCGGAGTACACCTCGGGCCGCGAGCGGTGCCGCAGGTGCGCCTCGAAATCGTCAGGGGTCAAGGGCCGCAGCGCGATCACGTCGTCGCGGAGGCTCCCGCCCGGCAGGTCCGGCAGCACGCGCGGGGTCGGCCCCGGCCCGTCCCCGGGCAGCAGGCCGAGCATGAGCGCCTCGGTGCCGTCCCAGGCGCCGCCGCGCGCCACGCCCCCGTCGGGCCGGAACCCGGCCCGCATGGCCGCGCGGATCGCAGCCTGGTCGCGCACCGGCGGCCGCGCCTCGAGGCGGTTCGCGCCCTGGGCGAACACGCCCGGGACGGCCGCCCGCAGCATCGCCGCCGCCAGATGCTTGCCGCGCCGCTGGGGCGCGACCCAGTACCGCACGAGGACCGTGCCGCCGGCGCTCTCGAAGCCCAGCGCGCCCCAGACGGCCTCGCCTTCGGGGCCGTACGCGATCGCGTCGGGCGCGAACCCGCATTCGAGTTGCACGCCGTCGAGCCGCACGTCCTCGGACGCGGGGCGCAGCGAGAACGCGGTCGACTCGACGGGCGCGAAGTCATCCACGCTTTCAGCCAAGCAGGGGCGGCACCGTCCCGTCAACCATTCGCGGAACGGAATTCACGTTCAGTCCGGGTCGGGACCCGGTTCAGGCGGGGCTCAGGCCGGGTCCTCGCGGAGGCGGCTCCCGATCCACGAGTCGACGCGCCCGTCCGAGCCGTGGCTGAGGCCCCTGCGCGTGCCCTCGACGGTGAACCCGGCCTTCTCGGCGACCCGCCGCGAGGCCTCGTTCCCGACGACCGCGCGCCAGTCGATCCGCTCGAGCCCCAGCTCCTCGAAGCCCAGCTCGCACAACCGCTGCACGGCCGCCGTCATCCAGCCCCGGCCCCGCGCCCACGGCGAGCAGTAATACCCGATCTCGGCCTCGCCGGGCGCCCGGAGCCCCAGCTCGACCGCGCCGCTGAAGCGGTCGTCGGCGTCCGCGAGCACGAACATCGCCGAGGTGCCGCGGTCCCAGCGCTGCGCGCTCTCGGCCAGCCAGGCCTCGCCCATCGCCCTCGTGTACGGGCCCGGGACGGTCGTCCAGCGCTGCACGTCCTCGTCCTGGCAGCTCGCGACCAGGTCGTCCAGGTCGGTCTCGCGGATCGGCCGCAGCCGCAGCCCGGCCGCGCCGGTCTCCAGCTCGCGCCGCTCGGCCAGGAAGAACCCGGCCTGCCGCTTGAGGACCGGGTAGTCCCCGGGCGGGTCCTCGGGCCCGCGGATCTCCCCGGGGAGGATCCCGCCGACCCAGCAGTCGCGCGAGACGCCGCGCTGGTGCACCCCGTTGCGGGCGATGCCCTCGACGGTGAAGCCGGTGCGGACCGCCGCGAGCCGCGACGCGTGGTTCCCCACGATCGCGTCCCACGCGATGCGCTTGGCGCCCAGGTTGTCGAACCCGAATTTCACGGCCGCGCGGATCGCCCGCTGGGCCACGCCGCGCCCCCGCGCCCACGGCGCGGTCACGTACGTGATCACCAGTTCGTACGGGAACGACTTGGTGAGCGCCATCGAGCCGACGAGCGCGCCGTCCTCGTCCACGACCGCCCAGCGCGGGTTCCCGCCCTGCCAGTGCCGCTCCTGCAGCCACACGAAACGCTCCCGCGCGGTGCCCGACCACGGCAGCGGCATCACGAGGAAGCGCTCGATGAGCGGGTCGGCGTAGATCTCGGCCAGACCGGACATGTGCCGCTGCTCCCACGCGACGAGTCGCAGGCCGTCGGCGGTGAGGGTGACGGGTTCCATAGGGACCGATTGTGCCCCACCGGCGGCACTCGGGACCAGCCGCCGACGACGCGTACTATTGACCGGGAAATCCACCCGATTTGGCCGAGACGTTGCTGTGGGAGCTGATCTTCCGTGTCGTTGTTCGAGAAGGTACTGCGAGCCGGCGAAGGCCGTGCGCTCAAGCGGCTCAACGCGATCGCCGATGCGGTCGACTCCTTGGAGGACGAGTACGAGGCGATGACCGACGCGGAGCTCCGCGCGCTCACCGACGAGTACAAAGAGCGCCTGAAAGACGGCGAGACCACCGACGACCTCATGCCCGAGGCGTTCGCCACCGTGCGCGAGGCCGCCAAGCGCGTCCGCGGCATGCGGCACTACCACGTGCAGATCATGGGCGGCGCCGCCCTGCACCAGGGCAACATCGCCGAGATGAAGACCGGTGAGGGCAAGACCCTCGTCTCCACGCTCCCGGTCTACCTCAACGGCCTCACCGGCAAAGGCGTGCACCAGGTCACCGTCAACGACTACCTGGTGCGACGCGACGCGGAGTGGATGGGCGAGATCCACCGCTTCCTCGGCCTCACCGTCGGCGTCGTGCTCCCGGGCGAAGGCGCGGAGAAGCACCGCGAGGCCTACAACTGCGACATCACGTACTCCACGAACAACGAGCTCGCGTTCGACTACCTGCGCGACAACATGACCAGCTCCGCCGAGAGCCTCGTGCAGCGCGGCCACAACTTCGCGCTCGTCGACGAAGTCGACTCGATCCTCATCGACGAGGCCCGCACCCCGATCATCATCTCCGGCCCCGCCGAGCACACGCCGCGCTGGTACAAGGAGTTCGCGGAGATCGTCCGCAGCATGAAGCGCGACGAGCACTACGAGGTCGACGAGGGCAAGCGCACCATCGCGATCACTGAGGTCGGCGTCGCCCGCGTCGAGGACCGCCTCGGCATCGAGAACCTGTACGACTCGGTGAACACCCCGCTCGTCGGCTACCTCAACAACGCGATCAAGGCGCACGAGCTGTTCGAGCGCAACCGCGAGTACATCGTCTCCGACAGCGACGAAGTCCTCATCGTGGACGAGTTCACCGGCCGCGTGCTCCCCGGGCGCCGCTTCAACGAGGGCATCCACCAGGCCATCGAGGCCAAGGAGAAGGTGGACATCAAGCAGGAGAACCAGACGTTCGCCACCACCACCCTCCAGAACTACTTCCGCATGTACGACAAGATCGGCGGCATCACCGGTACCGCGCAGACCGAGGCCGCCGAGTTCAACAACGTCTACGGCATGGGCGTCATCCCGATCCCCACGAACAAGCCGATGATCCGCAAGGACCAGTCCGACGTCATCTACAAGACCGAGGAGGCGAAGTTCCAGGCGGTCGTGGACGACATCGCCGAGCGCCACGAGACCGGCCAGCCGATCCTCGTGGGCACCACCTCGGTCGAGAAGTCCGAGATGCTCGGCCACTTCCTGAAGAAGCGCGGCATCCCGCACAACGTCCTCAACGCGAAGAACCACGCGAAGGAAGCGGACATCATCGCGCAGGCGGGCCAGCGCGGCGCCGTCACCGTGGCGACCAACATGGCCGGCCGAGGCACCGACATCATGCTCGGCGGCAACCCCGAGTACCTGGCCGCCGCCGACCTGCGCGCGCGCGGGATCGACGAGGCCGACGAGGAGACCTACGCGGCCGCCTGGGAAGAGGCCCTCGAGAAGTTCGAGGAGACCACCAAGGCCGAGGCCGAGGACGTGAAGGACGCCGGCGGCCTGTACGTGCTGGGCACCGAGCGCCACGAGTCGCGCCGCATCGACAACCAGCTCCGCGGCCGCGCCGGCCGCCAGGGCGACCCGGGTGAGTCGCGGTTCTACCTCTCGCTCTCGGACGACCTGATGAAGCGCTTCAACGCGGACGCGGTGCGCGCCATGATGAACCGGCTGCGCGTCCCCGACGACGTGCCGATCATCTCCAAGATGGTCTCGCGCCAGATCGAGTCCGCCCAGTCGCAGATCGAGGGCCACAACGGCGAGATCCGCAAGAACGTCCTCAAGTACGACGAGGTCATGAACAACCAGCGCACCGTCATCTACGACGAGCGGCGCAAGGTGCTCAACGGCGAGGACGTCTCCGAGCAGATCGGGCACTTCATCGACGACACGCTCGAGGCGTACGTCGCGGGCGCGACCAGCGAGGGCTACGCCGAGGACTGGGACCTGGACGAGCTGTGGAGCGCCTTCAAGCAGCTCTACCCGATCGGGATCACGCACAAGGAGCTCGTGAAGAAGGCCGGCGGCCTGACCGAGCTCGACGCCGAGACCCTGCTCGAGGCCGTCAAGGAGGACGCGCACGAGGTGTACGCGTCGCGCGAGGAGGAGTTCGGCGAGGAGGTCCTGCGCAAGCTCGAGCGGCGCGTCCTGCTGCAGACGATCGACCGCAAGTGGCGCGAGCACCTGTACGAGGTGGACTACCTCAAGCAGGGCATCAGCCTGCGGGCGTACGCGCAGCGCGACCCGGTCATCGAGTACCAGCGCGAGGCCTTCGACATGTTCCAGACCATGCTCGACGGCATCAAGGAGGAGTCGGTCCGGTTCCTCATGAACGCCGAGCTGAAGCAGAAGACGGAGGGCCAGGCCGAGCCCGAGGCCCAGATCCGGGGCCTGGAGCCGCTGCGCAAGCCGGAGATGCTCACCCAGTCGGCGCCGTCGATGGACACCGCGAGCGGTGTGGAGCAGCAGACCACGACCGAGGACGGCGCGGTGTTCAAGCGCCCGCCGAAGCCGGTCCCCGGCCAGAAGCGCGCCGTGAAGCGCACTCCGGGCGCGGGTACGAAGGGCGCGGCGAAGGTCGCCCCGAAGTCGGCCCGCTCGGCCGGTCCGCGCAAGGCGTCGACCGCGCCGCCGGCGAAGCAGGCGAACCCGCAGCAGCGCCAGTCCGAGAAGGTCGGGCCGAACGAGCCCTGCCCGTGCGGTTCGGGCAAGAAGTACAAGCGCTGCCACGGAGCCCCTGGCGGAGCTGCAGACTAAGGGCATGACGACCCGGATCTACATTCCCGCGAACGCGGAGATGCTGGCTCACCTCGCCGCTCACGGCGAGGTGAGGCCGGTCCTCAACGTCCACACCGTGACGGCCTGGCTCAAGCGCGAGGCGCCGAACGCCGACATCGAGGACCTGGAGTACACGGCGTTCGCCGACGCCGCGCTGGCGTCGGTGGCTCTCCTCATCGACGGCTCGCAAGCGTCGCCGAAGGGGCTGGTCGACCAGGCGCCGCGGCGGGTGGTGATCTCCGCGGACGTGCCGGACGACCTCGTGTCGGAGGAGCCGGGGAGCACGGCCGCCCGGTTCGACGGCAGCGTGAAGCTGAAGAAGGTGGCGGCGATCCACATGGACGACGCCGCCGCGGCGGTCGAGATCGCGGCCGAGCTCCTCTCAGGGGAGCCCGACCTGGAGCGCATCGAGTCGAACGTGCTGGACTGGTACGCCCCGTCGGAGCTTCAGGACCTCTTGGCGGCCTTGGCCTTAGGGGCCTTCGGCAGCAGCAGGCCGAACGCGAGCACGGCGCAGAACGCTCCGGCGAACATCGCGGTCATCGACCCGTTGTACTGCCACTGGAAGCTGAGCGAGAGGAACGCCTCGTCGAGCGGGGAGACCTCGTCGAGGCCGACGCCGAGCAGCACTTCGACGCCGATCTGGGCGATGATCGTGGACACCATCCAGATCGCGCCGGGGGTGGCGCCGGCGAGCAGGTGCCCGAGGAGCTTCACGCCGGCTTTCTTCTTGCGCAGGTACAGGAACGCGCAGATGCCGCAGGCGAGGCCCGCGAAGAACGGCAGGATCCGGCCGAGGGTGCCGTACTGGTCGAGCGGGTCCGAGAAGAGGCTCACCGAGGTGGCCGATTCGAACAGGCCGCGCGCGAACATGAAGACCAGCAGCAGCAGGGTGGCGCTGAGCCCGGCGACGACGGTGACGCTGCGCTTGGGGAGCGCGAAGAGGCCGCCGACGATCGCGGAGCCGAGCAGCACGAGCGCCAGGACCAGCGCGATCGAGGCGTCCACGGCGAAGCTCGCGTAGCCGACGACCGCGGCGATGAGGCCGATCACGGTGAATCCGAGGACGGTGAGGGCCCGCTGCGGGCCCTTCAGTAGGCGCGGGACGACCATGCCCGCGACCGCGCCCGCGAAGGCGGTGACGATGATGGGGCTGAACAGGCTGTTCGCGAGGAGCATGACGCCGGTGTCGTCGAGCCCGTCGGCCATGCCGGTGAGTTGGTAGAGCGAGAAGACGACTCCGGCGAGCGAGAGCAGCGCGGCGGCGCCGAGCACCCAGAGCGCGACGCGGCCGGGCCGCACTTCCGGCGGGGCCGCGGCGTTCCGCTCGGTCTCCTGCTCCTGGGTCTGCGCTTCCTGCGTTTCAGTCACCAGCCCAGAGTACGTATCCCCGTTCGGGCGCTTACATCACACCGCCGCCCTGCTTTGTTGGCTTCGTACCAGGTCGGAGCCCTCGAACTGTGCGAGGATGACGACAGGGCCGCGAGTCTTGTAGCCTACTGATCAAAGACTTGAAACTGCAGTAGCCATCGATTCGACGGGAGGGCGCGATGGACGCCTTGTTTACGGTTCCCACTCCGGAGAACGAACCGGTCAATTCGTACGCGCCGGGCACCCCGGAGCGCGAAAGCCTCCAGAAGACGCTCGCGGAACTCGCGAGCACCCAGCTCGACCTCGACCTCAACATCTCCGGTGAGTGGCGGCGCGGCGCGGGCGCCGAGATCAAGGTCGTCCAGCCCCACCGGCGCGCCCACGTCCTCGGCGTCGCCCGCGAGGCCACCGCCGCCGAATGGGCCGACGCGGTCGCCGCCGCCAAGGCCGCCCGCCACGACTGGATCCGCACCGACTTCGCCGACCGCGCCGCGATCTTCCTGCGCGCCGCCGAACTCATCGCCGGCCCCTACCGCGACGTGCTCAACGGCGCCACCATGCTCGGCCAGTCCAAGACCGCCGCGCAGGCCGAGATCGACGCCGCGTGTGAGCTCATCGACTTCCTGCGCTTCAACGTCAGCTTCGCCGAGGGCATCTACCGGCAGCAGCCGAACTCCTCCAAGGGCCTGTGGAACCGCACCGACCACCGGCCGCTCGACGGCTTCGTCCTCGCCATCACGCCCTTCAACTTCACGGCGATCGCCGGCAACCTCCCCACGGCCCCGGCCCTCATGGGCAACACCGTCGTCTGGAAGCCCTCGCCCACCCAGCAGTTCGCGGCGCACTTCGTGATGAAGGTGCTCCTCGAGGCCGGCCTGCCGCACGGCGTCATCAACATGGTCACCGGCGTCGGCGAGCACAGCGAGACCGCCCTCCTCGACCCCGACCTCGGCGGCATCCACTTCACGGGCTCCACCAAGACCTTCCAGCACCTCTGGAAGACCGTGGGGCAGAACATCGCCGGGTACCGCACCTACCCGCGCCTCGTCGGCGAGACCGGCGGCAAGGACTTCATCGTCGCCCACCCGAGCGCGGACCTCCAGTCCCTCGCCGTGGCCATGGTCCGCGGCGCGTACGAGTACCAGGGCCAGAAGTGCTCGGCGCTTTCGCGCACGTACGTGCCCGCGTCCCTGTGGAGGAACGGCCTCCGCGACGCGGTGGTCGGCATGACCGAGGACATCACCTACGGCGACGTCACCGACTTCGCGAACTTCGGCGGCGCCGTCATCGACGACCGCGCCTTCGCCAAGCACACCGCGCTCTTCGAACGCCTGCAAGGCGACGCGAAGGCCACCGTCGTCACCGGCGGCGCCGCGGACGACTCGCAGGGCTTCTTCGTGCAGCCCACTCTGATCGAGTCGACCGACCCGACCCACGAGCTGTTCACGGACGAGTACTTCGGGCCGATCAACGGCGTCTACGTCTACGACGACGGCGACTTCGACACGGTCGTCCGCCAGGCCGCCGACATCGCGCCGTACGCGCTCACCGGCGCCGTCTTCGCCACCGACCGGGCCGCGATCGCCCGTGCGAGTGAAGAACTGCGCTTCGCCGCCGGGAACTACTACATCAACGACAAGCCCACCGGCGCCGTCGTCGGCCAGCAGCCCTTCGGCGGCTCCCGCGGCTCGGGCACCAACGACAAGGCCGGCTCCTGGCAGAACCTCGTCCGCTGGGTCAGCCCGCGCTCGATCAAGGAGAACTTCCTGCCGCCCACCGACTACCGCTACCCGCATCAGGGTTAGCCGAACCGCGCTGAGGGGGCCCGGACCGCGAGGTTCGGGCCCTTTTATGCTTGGCCCATGACGAAGCGTGAGCACCCGCTCAAGGGCGAGTTCGACACTGCCACCGCCCGCTGGGAACGCACCACCCACGAGGACGGCACGCCCGCCGCGCTCGAGATCGGCTACGCCGACAACGGCCTGGTCGCCCTCCGCATGGCCGAGGACCC
This sequence comes from Glycomyces lechevalierae, assembly GCF_027622945.1. Lineage (GTDB taxonomy): Bacteria > Actinomycetota > Actinomycetes > Mycobacteriales > Micromonosporaceae > Glycomyces > Glycomyces rutgersensis. The sequence continues at coordinate 135,705 of NZ_JAPZVQ010000008.1, forward strand.
CGACGGCGACATCCTCATCTACACCCCGTCCGAATGGGAGGCCTTCGTCGAAGGCGTCCGCGACGGCGAATTCGACATCGAGACCTGGGACGACGAGCCCATCGTCGAGATCATCGAAGACGAAGAAGACGAAACCGAACAGGGCGAGACCGACGCCGAGGTAGAGGCCCGGATCATGGACGAGGTCGGGGACAAGCCCGCGGGGCAGTCCGCCTCCAACTAAGCCCGCACCGACTCACGGCCGCGCCGACGGAATCCCGTCGGCGCGGCCGTTCGCGTGTCCGGCATTGTGCACGCAGCGCCGGCACGTGCCCCCCGGGCTTTCGCCCTCGCATCGCCGGAACGTGCCAACCTGAATTTCTCGGGAATCTCTTGTATCCGAACGGACTCGGCGGTCTCTTCCCTGGTGAAAGTCGTGATACCCGCCAGCCCGTGGCGTTCACGGCATTCCGGGCTTGAGTGCCTCCCGACCTATCGGCGCCCCGCGACGGAGTACCCGTGCGGCCCTTGGCCGCACGCGTACGTGAACGCCCGCAGCGTTCGCCGTACCCCGCGCGTGGCGGCAGGCGGGGAGAATGGATCGCGAAGAGATCCCCCTCCTCACCGGACAACCGCATAGACCCCCGAGACCAGCAGAGGAGCTCCCATGCGATTGGTGTTCGCCGATCACGAACCCCATCTGAAGCCCAACCCCCGCCGCGACCACATGAGCGGCGTGCCCGAGCTGTCCTACTCGACACTGGACCGCCACGGCGGCCGCGTCCTCGCCCCGGGACAGGTCGTCCGCACCGCAGGCCAGTCCGCCCCGGTCGGCACGATCTACCGCTACGACCGGCTGCTCGTCGACGAGTCGGTCATCCACGATTCGGATACCCGCGAGAAGCTCGAAAGCGCCATCCAGAACACGGGCATGTGGCTGGAGAGCCAGTCCGCGAGCTCGATCGTCGCCGGACAGGGCTCATTCCGTGTTCCAGTACTCAGCAGTCACGGCGACCAGGCAGCGGTTGACGCTTGGGCGCTCCTGCAGCGTTTGCGGACGGTGAACGACGAGGCGAACCTCCCTAGTGAGATCCTCGACAAGGTCCGGCTCGAGCACCTGATGATCTGCTCCAAAGGCACCCCCGGAGCCGGAAACGGCGAGCCGCCCCCGGGCGGCGGGCACTCGTACTCTCTCGGCCGCATCCCGGTCGACATGGTGAATCCGATGCCGGACCGCAAGAGCCTGGGACGACGCCTCCGAGTGGCCATCCTGGACACGGGTGTACCGACGAAGCATCCTGCCTTCGACGTTTCCGATCGGACCGAGCATGAAGACACGTTCGTAGTCGTCGACCACGCCTTCCAGGTCAAGATCGGTGAACATTCCGATTCCCCCGCTATCCCTCTGGACGACCCGTGGGAGGGTCCGGTCCATGAACCGACCCTCATCGGTGAAGTGGCCAGCCACTATGGGCACGGCACGTTCATGACCGGTCTTCTCCGACAGATATCCCCGGATGTGCAGGTCTACTCGCTCCGGGTGGTGCACAACGACGGATTGGCATACGAACATGAGGTCATCGGGGCGCTGCACCATGTGGCCGATCAGGTCGAAGCCGCTCGGCGCGGCGACGAGGAGGCCTACAACGTCGATGTCGTCGTCCTCGCCATGGGTTACGTCGATGAAAGCCCCGACGATCAGCCCGGCGGCTGGATCGGTGATGCGATCAATCGGCTTTCAGCGCTTGGGGTCCCAGTGGTCGCCGCTGCGGGCAACCAGTCTTCTGACCGACCGTTCTACCCGGCGGCTTTCGCGGCGCATCCGCAGCCGGAGAACGCGGCGCCGGTGATCAGTGTCGGTGCACTGAACCCGAACCAGCACGTCGCGATGTTCTCCAACGAAGGCCCCTGGGTTTCGTGCTACGCCACCGGGGCCGGGTTGGTGAGCACGTATCCCTGTGAGGCGAAGGGTTCAAGGATGCCCGACCGTCGGGCCAAGTCCGCCTTCCTCGACCGTCATCGGGAAAGTCACGATCCGGATGACTTCTCGTCCGGCTTCGCTGTCTGGAGCGGCACCTCGTTCGCCGCACCACTGGCGGCCGCGTTCTTGGTGAACGCCATCGCCGAATCGGGGATGACCGAGGTGGATGACGCCATCCAGGCTTCAGCCCGTGCACACGAGGCGCTGAAGCGCCTGAAAAGCCGCTAGCCTGAAGCCATGAACGCGATCTCGGCTCACTCGGTGGCAGCCGTCGACTACGACCGGCGCGCGCGGCGGGATCGGGCCGCGCGCGCCGGCGGCGGCACTGGGCCGCAGACGCGTGGCGGGGTGCTGAGCGGGGGCCG
>NZ_JAPZVQ010000008.1:138039-228890 GCF_027622945.1 Glycomyces lechevalierae
TACCCCGGTTGGCCCCCTCCGTCCCCCCCCGGCGGCGGGGGCGGGCGCCCCCCCCCCCCCCCCGGCGACGGCAATGCGCAGCAGACTCTTGTCGCGGAGCTCAACGAGCTCCTTTGGCGAGCGGCCCGCCGCACCGGGCTTGATCGGGAGAGCGCTTCGGACGTCGTCCAGACGGCCTGGCTTCGCCTGTGGCACATCGGCAAAGAGCTGGACGAACCTCGCGCGCTGACCAAATGGCTGCTCACCACGGTCAGCCGCGAGTCCTGGAAGCAGATCGGCCACATGCGGCGCGAGGTCGTCGCCGACCCGATCGACATCCGGGAAGAAGTGGCGATCGAAGGCGTCGAGGACGGGCTGGTCCGCGATGTCGAGCGAGAAGCGGTGCGCCGTGCCTTCCTTGCCCAAACCGAACGGTGCCGACGGCTGCTCGCCTTCGTGGCGACGGTCTCCCGGCCCGACTATGACGTCATCGCCGAGGCGCTCGGGATGAAAAGGGGGAGCATCGGACCCACTCGGGGACGCTGCTTGGACAAACTGAGAAGAACGCTCTTGGACGATCCGTCCTGGAGCGGAGGTGAGGAGCGGGATGAAAATGCGACCTGAATATCAGAGTCAGGGTGAATACGAGCCATTGGATTCCTGCGACGAGCGGATCCTCTCGGTGATCAACGAACTGCATCACCGAGATGACCCGATGCCAGAAGACCTGAACGAACGGGTCGAGCTGGTGCTCGAACTCGAGGCGCAACTCGACGCCCGCATCGCAAAGGTATCCCGTTCCGGCGAGCTGGTCTTGACGCGCGGCGAAGCCGAACTGACCGTCGGCCAAGGGGATCCGGCCTCGATCACCTTCGACTGCGAATCGGTCACGGTAATGGTCACTCCGCGACCCTCGTCGCTCCAAGAACTGCGACTTGACGGATGGATCGGGCCGGAAGGAACCTACGAGGTCGAACTCAGAAGCCCGGATGGATCGCGAAGGGCCTCAAGCGATGAAACCGGAAGGTTCGTGCTCGAAGGCCTACCGGACGGGCAGATGTTTCAACTGGTGGTCCGGCCCAGCGAGGCGCTCCAGCGTGAAGGACTGCCAGCGGTGGTAGTGACTCCCGCAGTGCGGCTGTAGCATGTGAAGAATGCTTCAACGTGCCTGGCGGCTGATCTCAAGAGGTCAGCGTCTGCACCGTCGTGGTCGCATGATGGAGGCCGGGGACGCGCTTGAGGAAGCCCTTCGGCTCCTCGAATGGAATCCTGAACGGCCTCCCTTGAAGGGGACCGCTCGGGCGCGCCTGATCACCAAGGCGCTCATGGCAAGGTCGACGAACATGGCCACCCAAGGCAACTCCGCCGGTGGTCTGCGACTGCTCGACAATGCCGAGGGGTTCTCCCTGCCGGAGGATCGCGGCATGCTGTTGCATCAGCGCGCGTTCATCCTTTGGCAGAGCGGCCGACTCTCCGAGGCCCTGCAATGGTTCGACGAGGCAGAACCGCTCTTGGCCAGTTATGGGCCGGATTACTTCTATGCGATGCTCTTCCATAATCGTGCATCGTTGTTCAGGGATCTCGGCGAGCTCCAAAAAGGCATCGAAAATATTCGACGTGCGGTCGAGTTGTACCGGCACGTGAATGTCCCCGCGAACGAGGCGAAGGCAATCCATGCCGAGGCGCTGCTTTGGCTCGACCTCGGCGAGGTCGCCAAGGCGCTCATCGCGTTCGACGACGTCCGTGAACTCTACCGGAAGTACGCGCCTGACCTGGAAGCCTTCCTGCACGGCTCGCATGCTGAAGCGCTGCTGCACGTCGGAATGAACCGCCAGGCGATCCTTCGATGGGCAGAAGCGATTGCGGCACACCGGATGACAGGCGACTTCAGGACCGCTGCCATCCAGGAGTTCTGGCGTGCGGTCGCGGCGTTCGAGGACAAGCAGTTCGAGGTCGCCGAGCGTTGGGCCGAGCAGGCCATGGAATCGCTTTACCGGCAAGGAAATGAGCCGATGGCCTTCCTTGCGAGACTGCTCATCCTGCAAGGCCGGTTCGATGCCGGTCAAGTCGGTCCGGACTTCGCCGATAAGGTCTCGCGCCTTTGCGACGCACTCGAGCAACGCGATTGGACATTGCGCCTCAACCAGGCGAAGATTCTCGCAGCCCGCGCCAAGATCAGGGCCGGTCAGCTGGACGAGGTGGAAGCAGTCCTCGAGGAGGGGCCTGGGCCAGGCGGCCCCGGCTATGACGCCCTCGCTGAAAGTCTCGCCCGGCACCTTGCTCGAGCGGAGCTCGCAGGCGCGCGGGGATCGGACCCGATGCAAGAGCTGAAGAAAGGGCTGGACCTTCTCGACGAGTACCGAATGACGTTCGGCTCGGTCGAATTCCAAGCGGGAGTATCGGCGCTCGGCGAGCAACTTTCCAGCAAGGGGCTGACGTACACCACGAACCATGGCTCTCCTGCGGACATGCTCCGGTGGGCAGAACGCAGCCGGGCCCAGGCACTTCGCATTCCACCTGTGAAGTCCTCGGCTGATCCGGATGCGCGTGAAGCGCTGGGTCGACTTCGGCAAGCTCGCCAGGAACTCTGGGATCTTCAGTCCGAAGGCAAGGATGTGGCCGAGGCTCTTGAGCGGGTCCGTGAGCTCGAAGAGGCGATCCGCAACTACGATCGCACGAAGCCCGGCCCTGGCCAGCAGGCTGATCGCGTCACGCCTGAGGCTCTCCAAGAGCTGGCCGAGTCCCGCAACACCGCGTTGGTCAGCCTCTACGAGGTCGGCGGCGATGTGCGCGTCGTCCTCGCCGGTGGCAAGGGGCTCAAGCACGTCCGGCTGATGTCGCTCGATGCGGCCTCTGAACTCGAACGGCGCCTCGGTGCCGACCTCGACGCTCTCGGTAAGCCCTTTAGGCTCCCGCCGCGCCTTCAAGCAAGCGTGGAGGGTTCCATCCGCCGCAACGCCGCCGCGCTCGCCGAAGGCATCTGGGACCCGATCGCCGACTATGTGGGCGACCGTCAAGTCGTGATCGTTCCGCACAGCCGACTCGCCTGGGTCCCTTGGCCTTTGCTGCCGCAGCTGCGCGGTCGGCCGATGACCGTGTCGCCCTCGGCCGAAGCCTGGTGGCGGGCGGTTCACCGACCCGCAGCCACCGGACCGGCTCTGGTTGCCGCAGGCCCGGCACTGTCCCGCGCCGGCGGGGAGATTGAAACGATTGCGGGACTCTACCCGGGCGCGAACCTGATCACCGCTGACCAGTCAGATCCCGAGATCGTCTTGAAGGCGCTCGACGGCGCCTCTGTCGCTCACATTGCGGCGCACGGACACCACGAGCCGGACAACGTGCTCTTCTCCCGCCTCGACTTCGGTCTCGGGCCGCTGAACGCGTACGAACTCCTGGGTCTCGACCAGCCCCCGGGTCACGTTGTGCTCTCCTCATGCGACCTCGGCCGATCGACCGTGGCGGTCGGGAACGAGACGCTCGGCTTCACCGCCGCGCTCCTGCACGCCGGGACCTCGACCGTGGTGTCCAGTCTGGGCCGCGTCCCGGACGACATGGCCGCCGAGATGATGATCGAGTACCACCAACGCTGCGCCGCCGGCGCGACCCCGGCTGAAGCCCTTGCCGCCGTGGGGGAGCACCGCCCGTGGCATCCGTTCGTCGCGTTCGGTGCGTGACCCCGCCCGCCAACTCCTGAAAAGGTCTACCCCCGATGACCGAAGCCCCGCCCAAGCCAGCGCCCAAGTCGATGTTCCGCAACCCCGACTACCGGAAGATCTTCGTCTCCGTCGGCGCCAGCCAGATCGGCCTGCAGGTCGCGTACTTCTCGATCTCAATCATCGCGGTGGTCGTGCTGGATCTCAGTGAGTCGCAGATCGGCGTCCTGTACGCGATGGACCAGATCGCGCTGGTCATGTTCGGCCTCCTCGTCGGCGTGTGGGTGGACCGGTTGCGGGACAAGCCGATCATCGTCACGAGCGAGATCCTGCGCGCCGTGGTGATGGTGAGCGTTCCGGTGGCGTGGGCGCTCGACGCGCTCGCGACCTGGCACGTCTTCGCGGCGATGTTCCTGCTCGGATTGACCTCTGTCTTCTTCGATGTGGCCCAGTCGAGCTACGTGCCCAGGCTGATCGACAACAAGCGTCTCGCGAGCGGCAACTCCCGCATCCAAGGCATCCGGTCAGCTTCCGACACGGGCGGACCGCTCGCCGCCGGGCCGCTGGTCTCGCTCCTCACCGCGCCGGTCGCGATCGTCGTGGCGGTGGTGTCGTTCGCGGTGTCGGCGTTCTCGGTGGCCCGCATTCAATATCGCGAGGAGGAGCCGGAGAGGCCCGAGAAACCGCATCTCGGTGCGGAGGTCGTCCAGGGCGTCAAGTTCATCTTCCGCGACTCGATGCTGCGGAGCATCCTGCTCGTGAGCGCCTGGTGCAACCTGTCGGTCGGCGCGTTCCAGGCCATGCTCATGGTGTTCCTCATCCGGGAAGCGGACCAGTCGAGCGAGGTCGCCGGGTTCGTCCTCGCGGGTTCCGGCGTGGGCGGCGTGCTCGGGGCGATGCTGGTCGGCCGGATCTCGAAGAAGGCAGGTGTCGGCCCGACCGCGATTGCGGCGCTTGCGCTTTCGGGTCCCGGCATGGCGATTGTCGCGGCTTCAGGTCCCGGTTGGGGCGCGGCGGTCGCGTTCGTCGGGCAGGTCGTGTACGTGGCGGCGATCGTCGTGTTCAACGTGAACGTCATCAGCTACCGCCAGGCGGTGACCCCGGACGACATGCAGGGCCGGGTCGGCGCGACGCAGCGCGTGATCTGCTGGGCGGGGCTCGCGGTCGGGTCGATCGTCGGCGGGTTCACCGGCGACCTGTTCAGCGCCCGCACGGCTCTGCTGATCGCCGCGGCGATGCTCTTCGCGGGGTCCCTGCCGCTGCTGCGCACGCCGCTGCGGAAGCTGAAGGAGATCCCCGAGGAAGGCGCGCTGGCGTCCTAGTCCGCAGCCGAATTCCGAGTCGTTGGCACGCAGTAGATTCCAGAGGATGAAGGAAACCTGGGACCCGGACGCTCCTGGCGTCCTCCGCCTGCCCTCCGGCCGTCTCGTGCGCGGCCGCGGACTCGCCCGGCCCCTGCCGGAAGGCCCGACGCCGGACTTCGCGCTCTATCTCCTAGGCAAGCAGCCGCCCGCTGTCGCATGGGAAGCCGAGTGGGTCCGCTGGCCGGACTTCCGGCTGCCCAGCGACAAGTCCGACTTCGCCGCCAAACTCCGCGCCGCCTGGGCCCGCGCCGAGACCGAACGCGTCGAGTTCGCCTGCCACGGCGGCCACGGCCGCACCGGCACCGCCCTCGCCTGCCTCGCCGTCCTCGACGGCGTCCACGCCACCGAAGCGGTCGCCTACGTCCGCGCCAACTACGCCAAGAGAGCGGTAGAAACCCCCTGGCAAAACCGCTTCGTCACCCGCTTCCGCTGAATCGTCGCGATCGGGGGCTCGAATCTGACTTCGTCATCTCAACTGGAGTTGTCGAGTCGATCGTCATCTCAAATCTCGGCCCTGAGACTTGAGATGACGAGGCGGGCGGGCCAGAGCGAACCATGGCGATCGGCTCGCCTTAGCTTCCACGGAGCGCGGCAGTCGATTCGATCAAGCCGGACCGTTCGAGACGCGCGAGCACGTCGTCAATGGTCTCGGGCGGATTCCGCCGGGAGTCGGCTATGCGCTGCAAGCAGCCCCAGAGACGCTTGGCGTCCAGGTCGATCAGCTCGAGCAGGAACTCGTCAGGGCTCCATGCTTCGATGCCCCACTGTGCCAGCGCATCCTCGGGAAATCGCTCAGGTTGAATGTCACGATGGCGTCAGCCCGGCAGGCGATCGCAGCCGCGAGCACATGGCGGTCGTCCGCATCCGGCAGCTTGAGGCCGTCGATGAGTGATTCGTACCCTTCCACCTCGCAGTCGCGAAGCGAAGCGTTCATCCGATCCCGCAGCACTGCGAGCTTCGCCGGATCGATATCCGGTCGGTTCCTGCGGATGGCTCGCTCCATCTCGTAGAGAATGCTCCTGGTCCAACGGGCTTGGACGAGGTTCGCCTGGGCGACCCGGATCAGGATGTCGCGGAGCGTATTCGGGTACAGGGCGTTCGCGTCGTACAGGGCTCGAAGCGGCACTGTCAGATCCCCAGCTCCTGGCCGAGGTCGCCGAGCTCGTCGGCGGCCTTTCGGCGCTGTTCGTCGTCGGTCCGCTTGTACTCCAGAAGATCCGTGAGGAGGATGCGGCGATGGCGGCCGACCTTGCGGTGGGGGATCACGCCGTCCTCCAGGAGCCCGACCACGTAGGGGCGGGAGACACCGAGCAGGTCGGCGGCCTGCTGGGTCGTGACCTCAGCCTGAGACGGGATCACCGACACGCCGCGCCCTTCGGCGAGTTGGGCGAGGATCTGTGCGAACAGGGTGACCACGGGACGGGGCAGCACGAGTGAGGGCTCCCCGTGCTCCACCATCACCTCGATCATCTCCGGCTCAACCGGGTGTTTCGCGAGGTAATCCTTGATCCGTCGCAAAGCGCGTTGCGACACCTCCGCATCGACATCGCCGGGTTGCACGGAGCTGACCGATCCGATTCCAGTCATGACGAGCACCTCCTTCACCGGCCATCATGCGAAATATTCGAAATAAACGCAACCAATGAATGTTCGGTTCGATTAATTCGGGGTTTGCGAACATTCGCGAGGGCCTCCAAGGGTGGTAGGCGGTTGCAGCGTCGTTGGCATATGGTGGGGCGCGTAACCCCTGAAGACCGAGCACCCCTGTTGAGGTCCCGTATGGCGCAACCCGAACCGCAGCCGCGTCGAACCGCGGTGATGCGGCGCTGGCTGCCCGTCCTGGTGGTGGTCGCCGCGCTGCTGGTCGTCGGGCTGGCCGCGCAGGGGGCCGGGCTCCAGTGGCAGGAGGCCGAGCTCCCGCCGTCGACCGGCAGCCAGGAGTCGCCGCCGCCGCTGCTGGAGCAGACGCAGGAGATGCCGACCGACATGGTCGAGGGCGAGCCGCGCGACTCGTTCACCCTCCCGTCCTGGATCACCTGGCTCGTCCTCGGCATCCTCGTGGGCGTCCCGGCCTTCTTCATCCTCCTGTTCCTGACGCGCAAGCTCATCGACTGGCTCACGAACGCGCCCCCCAGCGACGGCGTCGCAGATCCCGAACCCGAGTACCTGCGCCGCGACTTCACCCTCGTCGAAGAGGCGGTCAACGCCGCGCTCGCCGAGATGGACCTGGGCGACGACCCCCGCGCGGCCATCATGGCCTGCTGGCTGCACTTCGAGCGCGCCTCCGAAGCCGTCGGTATCGAACGCGAATCCTCCGACACCCCTTCGGATCTCGTGCGCAAACTGCTGGTCCGCCACGACCTCGACGGGGCCGCGCTCCGCCGCCTCTCCGAGGCCTACCTGCGCGCCCGGTACTCGCCGCACCAGGTCGGCGAGACCGACCGCGACCAGGCCCGGGACGCGCTCATCGCGCTCCAGGCGCAGCTCGGCGTGAGGACCGGCCGATGAGGGAGTTCCTCGCCCCGTTCGGGCGCCTGCGGCTGTGGCCCGCCGTCGGGGCCGTCGCGCTCGCCTTCGTGTTCTGGGGCGCCGCCCGCATCAGCGGCGTCGACTTCGCGATCTGGCAGCTCGTCCTGCTCTCCCTCGCCGCACTCCTCGCGAACTCCGTCGTGAACGGGATGCGCGCCGACCACGAGAAGGCCCCGCCGCTCGTCACCAGCAGCGTGAACGACCCGAGCTGGCGGCCGTTCACCGACGTCAACCGCTGGGAGGACCGGCTCATCTTCGCCGAGGCCAAACCCGGCCGCTTCGAAGGTACGAACGCCAAGCAGCAGCTCGTCGAGGTCGCCTCCGAACGCCTCCGCCTGCGCCGCGGCCTCTCCCTCGCCGACCAGCCCGACCAGTGCCGGGAGCTCCTCGGCGAGACCACGTTCCTGTTCCTGACCCAACCCGCGCCCGACTGCCCCACCCCTCGGCAGCTCGGCGAACACCTGCAAGCCATCGAGGAGATCTAATGTCAGACACCCCGAGCGTCAGCCTCGACCAGGTCGCCCACCACGCGGGCGCGGTCCTCAAATCCGTCCAGTCCGTCATCGTCGGCAAGGAGGAGCCGCTCAAGCTCGTCCTCGCCGGCATCCTCGCCGGCGGCCACATCCTCCTCGAAGACCTTCCGGGCCTTGGCAAGACGCTCACCGCGCGCTGCTTCGCCCAGAGCCTCGGCCTCGACTTCCGGCGCCTCCAGTTCACCCCCGACCTGCTCCCCGCGGACGTCACCGGGTCCCTCCTCTACAACCAGAAGAGCGGCGAGTTCGTCTACCGCAAGGGCCCGGTCCACACCAACCTCCTGCTCGCCGACGAGATCAACCGGACGCCCCCCAAGACCCAGTCCGCGCTCCTCGAGGCCATGCAGGAGCGCCAGGTCTCCGTCGAAGGCGAGACCCATCTGCTCCCCGAGCCGTTCACGGTGCTCGCCACCTCCAACCCCGTCGAGTTCGAGGGCACCTACCAGCTCCCCGAAGCCCAGCTCGACCGCTTCCTCCTCCGCGTCTCCTTCGGCTACCCGACCCCCGACGAGGAGTGGGAGGTCCTGCAGCGCCGCATCTCACGCCGCGCCGAGACCGTCGACCTCGCGCCCGTCATCGACGCCGCGACCCTCGTGGGCATGCAGAAGGCCCTCGAGAACGTCACGGTCGAGGACTCCGTGGGCCGCTACATGGTCGCCATCACGAACGCGACGCGCGGCCACGCCCAGGTCCAGGTCGGCGCCTCGCCCCGCGGGTCGCTCGCCCTGCTGCTGGCCTCCCGCGCACTGGCCGTGCTCGCGGGACGCGACTTCGTGACCCCGGACGACGTCAAGGGCGTCGCCGGCGCGGCCCTCGCGCACCGCATCACCCTCAAGCCGGAGCTGTGGATGCGCCGCATCGACCCGGCCTCCGTGGTCGCCGACATCTGCCACGGCGTCGAGGCGCCCCAGACCGCCCAGGCCCCCACCTACTCCGCTCAACGATGACACTCGCCGGCGACCCCGCGCTCAGACTGCGCACCGACAGCGCCCGGCCCGCCGGCCGGGTCGCGGCCGAGCCGCCCGTGACGTGGCGCCGCACGCCGGCCCTGACGCGGGCCGTCGCCCTCGTCGCCGTCTGCCTGCTCGTCTCGGTCGCATTCGGCCGGATCGACCTGGTGCTCATCGCCGCGCCCTTCGCGATCGGCACCGCCGTGCTGCTCCAGCACCGGCCCACCCGCGTGCCCGAGGCGAAGCTCGCCGCGCTGGACGACGCGACATCCGCCGAAGGCGCGACGGCCGCCGCGAGCCTCACCGTGTTCAACCCCGAGCCCGTCCCGATCACGACCCTCGTGACCGCCGCCGCCGACCCCTGGATCGACCTGCACACCGGCAAGGGCGACTTCGCCGAACGCCTCGCGCCCGGCTCCGGCCGCGAGATAGTCGTCGCCGGACGCGCCCGCCGCTGGGGCGGCCACCACCTCGGCCCGATCCATGTGCGCTCGATCGCGTGCGGCGGCCTCCTCGAGACCACGGTCCAGCGCCTGCACGGCGCGACCGTCTGGGTCCTGCCGGTCCCCGACTGGTTCGACTCCGCCGAGACCCTCCCGTTCGCGGACGGCGTCACCGGCGTGCACCGCTCCCGGCGCGGCGGCGACTCCGGCGAGCTCGCCGAGGTCCGCCTCTACCAGCCCGGCGACCGCCTGCGCCGCATCGACTGGCGCACCTCGATGCGCAGCCAGGACCTCTACGTCAACGCCACCTTGTCCGAGCGCGACACGGACGTGACCCTCATCCTCGACCTCCAGGTCGAAGCCGGGATCTCCGGCGGTATCGACGGCGCCGCCTCGATCGCCGACCTCACCGTGCGCGCCGCCGGGGCCGTGGCCTCCCACTACGCGCTGCAGGGCGACCGCACGGCCTGCATCGAGTTCGGCGCGCGCGGCCGCCGCATGCGCGCCGGCGCGGGCCGACGCCATGCCGCCGCGACGCTCCGCTGGCTCGCCTCGGTCGACATGCCGCCGGACCCGCTGCCGCCCTCGCCCGAGATGCTGCGCCGCCAGCTCGCCGGCCAGCGCAGCCTCAACGTCGTGTTCACGCCCTTGCTCACCGACCGCTCGCTGGCGCTGGTCGCCGCGATCGCCCGCGCCGGTCGGCCCGTGCTCTGCGTCGACACGCTCCCGCCGCACGTCTCGCCGCCCGAGCGTTCACATTGGACGCCGTATGCGGAGCGGCTGTGGCGGCTCACCCGCGCGAACACCGTGATGGAGCTGCGCGACCTCGGCGTCGCTGTCGAGCCCTGGCAGGGTTCGGCCTCCCTCGACAACGTGCTCGCCGAACTGAACCGGAGGCGCTACCGATGAGCACCCCCTTGACGAAGCTTGCGAGTCATAAATGAGCACTGCCGAAGCCTGCGAGTCAAGAACGAGCGCGCTGACGAAGCCTGCGAGTCATGAATGAGTGACGCCCACCGGAGCCGGACCCTCGTCCAGGCACTCAGCGAAGGCACCCGCGACCGCTTCAAGGCTGGCAGGGCCGGCGGCGTCTCGTGGGCCCGCCGCGTCGCGCCCGCCGGGGTGCTGCTGCGGCTCGCGATCGCGCTGCCGCTGTTCCTCGCCGCCGAGCTCGCGGTCCCGCCGGAGTGGGCCGCCGCGGGGTTCTACGTGGGCGCGGCCGCGCTCTTCGCGCTCGTCGCGGCCCTGCTCCCGGGCGGTATCGCGCCGGTGCTCGCGATCCTGTTCGTGCTCTCCTCGTGGCTCATCAGCGGCGCCCTGAAGGAGGGCGACCCCTCCTTGTGGACGGCCACCGCCCTGGCCTGCCTGCTGTACACGGCCCACGCCACGGCGGCGGTCACCCAGCGCTTCCGAACAACTACCGCAATGGACGGTGAGATCATCCTCACCTGGGCCCGCCACCTGGGACTCGTCCTGGCGTCGACTGTGGCCGTCGCCGGTACCCTGGCCCTGTTCACCGCGTATTTCACCGGATTGGCCGCAGGTCTCGTCATCGGAGCCGGGATCGTGTCCGCGGTAACAGTGATCTACGTCCTCGCGCGTTCACTACACAAGAACCCCTGAGTAAGGACAGAATTGAACCCGTGAAACGTATAGTCGTGATAGGTGCCGGTCACGTCGGTTTTTACGTTGCCGAACGCTTGAGCAAGAAGCTGAAGAGCGATATCAAGCGCGGTCAAGTTGAACTGATGGTCATCGACCCCAACCAGCACATGACCTACCAGCCGTTCCTGCCCGAGGCGGCCGCTGGCTCCATCTCCCCGCGTCACGGTGTCGTGCCGCTCCGACAGGCCCTCAAGCTCTGCACCATCCTCACCGGTGCGGTCACCGAGATCGACCACGCCGAGCGCAAGCTCGTCGTGCAGCCCTTCGTCGGACCCAGCCGTGAGGTCGAGTACGACGAGGTCATCGTCGCCCCCGGCTCTGTCACCCGCCCCCTGCCCATCCCGGGCCTGGCCGACGTCGCCATCGGCATCAAGTCGATGGGCGAGGCCATCTGGCTGCGCAACCACGTGCTCCAGCGCTTCGACATCGCCGCGACCACCGAGGACCCGGCCGTGCGCCGCAAGGCCCTCACGTTCGTGACCGTCGGCGGCGGCTTCGCGGGCGCCGAGACCCTCGGCGAGCTCGAGGACCTCACGGCGAACATCGTGAAAAACTACCCGATGCTCGACGCCGACGAGATCAAGTGGTACCTCGTCGAGTACGCGAACAAGATCCTCCCCGAGGTCGGCCCCGAGATGGGCGCGTACGCGGCCCGCGAGCTCACCAAGCGCGGCGTCGACATCCGCCTCGGCACGACCCTCAAGTCCTGCATCGACGGCCACGTCGTCCTGACGGACGGCGAGGAGTTCGACACCGACACGATCATCTGGACCGCGGGCGTCATGCCGCACCCGATGCTCAAGAAGACGGACCTGCCGATCGGCCCGCGCGGCCACCTCGAGTGCAACACGCGCCTCCAGGTCGCCACCGGCGTCGAGGCCGGCAAGCACACCATCGGCGAGGTCGTCGACGGCGCCGGGGGCGCCGGCGACTCCACGCAGGTGCCCGACACCTCGGACTTCCCGATGGACTGGTGCACCCCGTCCGCGCAGCACGCCGTCCGCCAGGCCGCCGTGCTCGCCGACAACGTGTACGCCAAGCACGTCGGCCGCGAACTCAAGCCGTACGAGCACAAGTACATCGGCTCGGTCGCGGGCCTCGGCCTGTACAAGGGCGTGGCGAACACCTACGGCTTCAAGGCCAAGGGCCTGCTCGCCTGGCTCATGCACCGCGGCTACCACCTGTCGCGCGTGCCCGGTACCGGCCGCAAGGGCCGCGTCCTCGCGGACTGGATCGTCGGCTTCTTCACGAAGCGCGAAATGGTCCAACTCGGTGAAATCCAGGCCGGCCGCGAGCCGTTCGAGGCCATCGCCGCAGGCACTGACCCCGCACGGGCCGCCAAGTCCGTCGGTTAGTCGTTACAGTTGGAGCACCACGGGTATGAGACCCGTGGTGCTTCAGCCTTTAGCGAGGTGGAAAACTGGTGTCCATGAGAGCACGTGTACTCGTCGTTGACGACGACCCGGCCCTGGCGGAGATGCTCGGCATCATCCTCCGGACCGAAGGCTTCACCCCCACGTTCGTCACCGACGGCGAGAAGGCGCTTGCCGCGTTCAAGGAGCACCGCCCCGACATCGTCCTGCTCGACCTCATGCTCCCGGGCATGAGCGGCATCGACGTCGCGAAGGCGATCCGAGGCGAGTCCGGCGTGCCGATCGTCATGCTCACCGCGAAGTCGGACACCGTCGACATCGTGCTCGGCCTCGAGTCGGGCGCGGACGACTACATCGTGAAGCCGTTCAAGCCGAAGGAGCTGGTGGCCCGCATCCGCGCCCGCCTGCGCCGCGGCGACGACGTCACGCCCGAGCGCCTCGAGATCGGCAAGCCCGGCCTGCAGGTCCAGATCGACGTGCCGGCCCACCAGGTGACGCTGAACGGCGCCGAGGTCAAGCTGACGCCGCTCGAGTTCGACCTGCTCGTGGCCCTCGCCCGCAAGCCCCGCCAGGTCTTCACCCGCCAGGTCCTCCTGGAGCAGGTCTGGGGCTACCGGCACTCGGCCGACACGCGCCTGGTGAACGTCCACGTGCAGCGCCTGCGCGCCAAGATCGAGCCCGACCCCGAGCGCCCTCAGCTCATCCAGACCGTGCGCGGCGTCGGGTACAAAGCCGGATTGGGTTAATGGCGGCGGATCAGGGCCGGACTCGCGAGAGGCCGGCTTGGCTGCGCCGCCTCGCCGGGGGCGCCGCCCGCTTCGCGGGCCGCGTCTCACGCCCGCTGGTCGACCGCTTCCGGGCGTCGCTCCAGCTCCGCGTGGTCTCCTCGACCCTGATCGCCTCCACGATCCTCGTCCTCATCTTCAGCTTCGTCGTGGCCGGATCGGTCACCTCGGGGCTCCTCGACGAACGCCAGGACACGGCCGTCGAGGAGACCGAGAACGCGGCCGAGCGCGCCGCCGAGCAGCTCGGCTCCTTCTTCACCTCCTCTGACACGACGCTGCCCTCCCGGATGCAGCTCATCGTCAACGAGCTCGCCGAGGACCCGGTCTACGCGCCGTACATCATGCTGCGCACCGCGGACGGCGCCGTCGTCAAGACGCACCCGGTCGCGGGCGGGGCCGAGCCGAGCGAGGAGCTGCAGACCACGGTCGCCGAAGGCAAGGTCGCGACCCAGTACGCCGAGTTCGACCTCGACGGCGAGGGCCCGCAGCCCTACCTGGTCGTGGGCTCGTTCATCGACCTGAACATCGGGTACGAGATCTACGCGTTCTACCCGCTCGAATCGCAGCAGGACGCCATCGGCCTGCTCCGCACCAACCTCGCCCTCGCCGGGGTCGCGCTGGTGCTGCTCCTCGGCGTGATCGCCGCGCTCGTCACCCGCCTCGTCGTCACCCCGGTGCGCGAGGCCGCCCGCACCTCGCAGCGGCTCGCCGCCGGGCTCCTCCACGAGCGCATGGAAGTGCGCGGCTCGGACGACCTGGCGCGGCTCGCCGGGTCGTTCAACCTCATGGCCGAGAACCTGCAGAACCAGATCCGCAGGCTCGAAGAGATGTCGATGATGCAGCGGCGCTTCACCTCCGACGTCTCGCACGAGCTGCGCACGCCGCTCGCGACGATCCGCATGGCCGCGGACCTGCTCTACGACAACCGCGACGAGTTCGACCCGCTCACCAAGCGCTCCACCGAGCTCCTGCAGCACGAGATCGACCGCTTCGAGGACCTGCTCCAGGAGCTGCTGGAGATCTCCCGCTTCGACTCCGGGTTCGCCTCGCTCGAAGTGGAGGCCGTGGACGTCGGCCGCATCGCCGAGGACGTCGTGGAGGGCTTGGGCCGCCTCGCCGGCGAATGCGGCGTCGAGGTCACCATCGCCAAACCCTCCCGCCGCGTCATCGCCGAAGTCGACCAGCGCCGCGTGCACCGCATCCTGCGCAACCTCGTCTCGAACGCGATCGAGCACGCCGAGGGCCGCCCGGTCGAGGTCACCATCGCGGAGTCCGAGACGGCCGTCGCGGTGGCCGTGCGCGACCACGGCGTGGGCCTCAAGCCCGGCCACGCCGACCGCGTCTTCGACCGGTTCTGGCGCGCCGACCCCTCCCGCAACCGCAAGACCGGCGGCACCGGCCTCGGACTCGCGATCAGCCTGGAGGACGCGAAGCTCCACTCCGGCACGCTCCAGGCCACCGGCGCCCCCGGCAAAGGCACCCTGTTCGTGCTGACCCTCCCGCTCCAGGCGGGGAACCGGGTCATCAACTCGCCGATCCCGCTGCGGCTCGAGCAGAAGAAGGAGGCGCCCCGTGCGACGCAGGACTAGCCTCGCCGCCGCGGCGGCGTTCAGCGCCGCCTGGGCGCTGACCGCGTGCGGCATCCCGACGGACCGGGCGCCGGAGGTCGTGGGCGACGCCCCCACGGACTTCGACTCGTCCTCGAGCGCCAATCCCACCGTCTTCAAACCCACGACGAGCGCCGAGGAGACCGTCGAGAACTTCCTCAAGGCCTCCTCGGGCGACCCCGACAGCCGCGACGACCGGCTCAACGCCTTCACAGCGAGCGGCGACCAGCCCTTCTCGGCGCCTTCGGACGGCATCCGCCTCGTCTCGGCGCTCGACGTCACCGTCCGCGACTCGGAGGACTTCCACTCGGCGACCGTGAAGGTGACCGGCTCGGTCGTCGGCACCTACCAGCCCGACGGCTCGGTCCGCATGAACCCGACCGCCAGCGCCTACGACGAGACCTTCACCCTCCAGCGCGACGACATCGACGAGCTCTGGAAGATGAACACGCTGCCCAAGCAGGTGGCGCTCGACTACGAGTACTTCACCGACGCCTACGAGCAGTCGCCCATGTACTTCCAGGCCGGGCAGGCCGAACTCCTCGTGCCCGACCTGCGCTGGGTCTACAAGGACCTCGACACCGAGACCCGCCAGCGCCTCCTGTTCTCCTGGCTCTCCTCGGGCCCGGCCGACGACTTCGCTGAGATGTCGGCGAGCAACGCGATCCCCGACGGGACGGTCGGCAAGATCTCGATCTCGAACGACGACGACAGCGTCCAGGTCGACCTCTCGCCGAGCGAGACCATCGAGCAGGAGACGGCGAACGCCATTGCGGCGCAGATCGTCTGGAGCCTCGGGCTCGACGGCGCCTTCACCCTCACCACGGACGGCGACGTACGGGAGGAGGGCGAGGCCGCGCAGTGGCGGTCCTGGAACGCGATTCCGCCGAGCCTGCCCGAGACCGCTTACTTCATCGCGAACAACACCGTGTGGGAGTACTCCGCCGACCAGACCGTCACGCAGAACTCTGCCGAGCATCCGTGGGTCGGCTACAAGGCCAACGGGCTCCGGCAGCTCGCCGTCGGGCCGTCGCAGAAGGTCGCGGCGATCGTCGGCGGTTCGGGCGGGGACGTGCTACAGACGGGCGCGTCGACGTCGACGATGCGCGACGTCGCCGACGTCAGCGGGGCGCTCGCCGACCCGCAGTGGCTCGACGCCGGTTCGCTGCTCGTGATCGACGACGGCGTGCCGACCCTGGTCATCCCCTCGACCGGGGCCGCGCAGCCGCTCGGCGTGGGGGAGAACGTGACCGCGATGGCTCTCGCCGCCGATGGGCGGCGCCTGGCCTTCGTCGAGGACGGCCACGCCTGGGTCGCGCCGCTGGGCCTGGACGCGGACGGGAACCTCACGGTGGGCGATCCGCGGCGGATCGGGCTCGACATCGAGAACGTGGCGGACGTGGCCTGGAGCTCCGAGAACTACCTGTGGGTGGTGGGGGAGCGCGGCGACGACGAGCTGTTCCGGATCGCCATCGACAATTCACGGACCGTGCCGCAGGAGGGGACCGGCACGTTCCCGACGATCATGCAGATCGCGGCGAACCCCGCGGACCCGGCGCGGCCGAACGCCGACCGCGGCGAGCCGGTCATCATCGTGGCGAACTCGACCCTCTACCGGGTCTTCACCGCCAGCCTGGACCCGGTGACGAACGGCGACGAGCCGGTGAACGGCACGGCGCCGTTCACGGTGCTCTACCAGTAGCCACGCGAAAGGCCCGGAGCGTTCCCGCTCCGGGCCTTCGCAATGCATGAGTTCCTATGCGCCGACCGAGCTGTGCTTTCTGTTCTCGGCCCGTCGCCTTCGCAAGCTCAGGCGCCGACCGAGCTGTGCTTTCTGTTCTCGGCCCGTCGCCTTCGCAAGCTCAGGCGCCGACCGAGCTGTGCTTTCTGTTCTCGGCCCGTCGCCTTCGCAAGCTCAGGCGCCGACCGAGCTGTGCCTTCTGTTCTCGGCCCGTCGCCTTCGCAAGCTCAGGCGCCGACCGAGCTGTGCCTTCTGTTCTCGGCCCGACGCCTTCGCAAGCTCAGGCGCCGACCGAGAAGCCGACGGAGCGGACGTTGCTCGCCGCGACCTCCACGTAGGCGATCTTCTCGACGGGGATGTACACCTGCCGGCCCTTGTCGTCTTCGAGACGGAGGACGCCGCCGTTCGTCACGGCCTGCTCGATCGTCTCGGACAGGTCCTTCGGCGACAGCTTGCTCTCCAACACCAGTTCGCGTGGGGCGTACTGGACACCGATCTTGACCTCCACGGGCCCTCCTCAATCGAAATACTGTGACGTCTCTACGGTTGCAAGACTACTAGCGGCCACCGCCTGCGACCGGTGCGGCGCAGTGCGCCGAGAGCGAACGGAACCAGGGGCGGGGACGTGGCGGAGCTCACGAGAATCGCTTCGACGATCCGCGTGTCACTGGTGCTCGGCTTCGCCTTCGCGTGGGCTGTGCCTCTTCTACCCGTGCTCGGCTTCGCCGTCGCGCGGGCTGCGCCTCTTCTACCCGTGCTCGGCTTCGCCTTCGCGTGGGAAGTGCGAGATCCCGCGCCAGGCCAGGGTGCTCATGAGCTGCACGGCGTCATCCTTGGGGATGGCGCGGCCGGAGGCGATCCACTTGCGCGCAGAGATCTCGGCGATGCCGAGGAGGCCGGTGGCGAGGAGTTCGGCGCGGGCCTTGTCGACGTGCGTGTCGCCCATGATGGTCTCGGCCATGGCGGCGACGCAGTCGGCCTCCATCTTCAGGACCCGCTCGGAGACTTCGGGGTCGTTGCGCTGGTCGGATTCGAACACGAGGCGGAACGCCTCGCCCTGCGCGTCGACGAACTCGAAGTAGGCGCGCATGGCGCGGTTGACCCGCTCCTTGTTGTCCTCAGTGGAGTCCAGGGCGTGGCGCACCTGACCGACGAGCTCGGCCGCGCGGCCGTCGAGCAGGGCCAGGTACAGCTCCAGCTTCGACGTGAAGTGCTGGTACAGCACGGGTTTCGAGACGCCGGCGTTCTCGGCGATGTCGTCCATGGAGGTGCTGTGGTACCCCTTGGACACGAACACGTCCTGGGCGGCTCGCAGCAGTTGCGCCCGGCGTTCGCTCCTGGGCAGTCGGACCCGGCCCTCACCAGCGCTGTTCACCACGGCACCTCTCCTCGGCACATGTCGGCCATCCGTCAGCGGTCCGCTCTTGCGACCTGAACGAAGTTTACGGAAACCTGAATACAGTCTCCCAGCGTACGGGGGCGACAAACGCGGGTTCGAGTCACTGGGCGCGCCACGGTACCTTGAGACCGGGAATATGAAGGAGTTGTCTAGTGGTGTATGACCAGAACCGACCGGATGAGCCGCAGCGTCCGAGCGGGGAGGAACGACCCGCCCGCAGGCGCATCGGCAGGTCTTGGGGACCGCCCGCCGAGGAGGCTCCCGAGCCCGCCGAGGAGGCGCGGCAGGGGATGGGCCAGGCGCCGGAGCAGTACCGGTTCGATCCGGACCGGGGGCGCCGCCACCGCTACAGCGAGGACCCCACCGGGCAGGTGCCGAACGTGCCGGTGGAGATCGCCGAGACCGGCCCGATGGTCCCGGCCACTCGTCGCCCTTCGCCCGGCGACCAGTTCGAGCCGATCCCGCCGGCCCCGCAGCATTCCCAAGCGCCCCAGAACTATCAGGGCGATCAGCAACAGCAGCAGCAGTCGCCGTTCGCGCCGCCGGGTGCGAACCAGGAGTACAGCCCTCAGCCCGGCGCGAACCAGGACTACAACGCTCAGTCCGGCGCGAACCAAGGCGGCAGCCAGGAGTACAGCGCCAGCGCCCCGCAGCAGGAGCAGAGCGCGCCTCAGCAACAGCAGCAGCAGGACTTCGGTGCGCCGCAACAGCACCCGGGTTACAGTGCCCCGCCGATGCCCGGCGACTACGCGGCCCAGCAGCACCCGAACCAGGGCCCGCCGCAGCCGAACCAGGAGTTCGCCCCACCGCCCGGGGGCCAGGAGTTCGTGCCGCCAGGCGCGAACCATGAATACAGTGTGCCGCCGAGCGCCAACGGTTCCGGTCCCGCGCCACAGGAGTACGTCGGCCAGCACGACCAGAACGCCCCGGCGCAGCAGTTCTACAGCGCCCCGCGTCAGGCCATGCCGAGCGCGCCGCCCGCGAACCCGCAGTTCGGCCAGCCCGTGCAGCACGACTACAGCGCCCAGCCGAACCAGCAGGACCACAGCGCACCGCAGCACCCGAACCAGGAGTTCAGCGCCCCGCCTGCCATGAATCAAGGGTTCGTCCCGCCGAGCGCCAATGGCTCGGCCCCCGCCCAGGAGTTCAACGCCCAGCCCGCGACCCCGCAGGAGGCCCCGGCCCCCGAAGCGCCGCAGGACCCGACCGCGCCGCCGCCGCTCCAGCCGCCCGGGCCGCAGCAGCACACCGGCCCGATCGAGCTCCCGCAGCAGGCCGCGCCGCCGGCGCCGAGCGCGCCGACCCCGCTGCCGCACGGGATCCCGAACGCGGAGCAGCAGACCGAGCAGTTCCCGATCGTGCAGCCCCAGCCGCCGGTCACCGAGGTCTCGCCCGCGGCGGTCCCGAGCCCGCCCGTCACCGAGCAGGCCCCGCTGCGAGCCGCGGCGAACCGTCCGCCGTTCGCCGAGCCCACCCCACCCGCGACAGTAGAGAAAGACGTGAACGACCCCGAATCCGTGCGCCTCGTCGACGCTGTGCGTCAGGTCCCCGGCGTCCGCGACGCCTTCCACGTGACCGCCCCCGACGGCAACTCCAGCCTCCGCCTCGAACTCGAGGAGGGCGTCGACCCCGACGAGGTCCACGCGGTCGTCTCGGCCGTCGTCGCCGAGCAGCGCGCGGTCGAGCCCGGCCCGCAGACCGCCGACGAGCTCGAGGTCCACGACCAGGTCGAGTCCCCGTCCGCCGAGGTCGCGGTCGCGAAGGTCGGCCCGGTCGAGCTGCGCCGCGTCGAGATCGAGTCCGCCGGGCTCGAGGCCGAGGTCAGCGTGACCCTGGCCCTCGGCGACGTCGACTCCACCGGCAAGGTCGCGGTCCCGCCGATCGACTGGCACATCCAGCACGCCGCCGCCGCGGCCACCGTCGAGGCCCTGCGCCCGCGGCTGGGCGCGAACGACGTGCGCGTCGAGGTCGAGCACGCCTCGATCGTCCCGACCGGGCCGGTCAAGACCGCCGTCGTGGTCATCCTCTGGCTCGACGGCCGCTCCGTCCGCCGCCTCTCAGGCGCGTCGGTGGTCACCGCCGAACGCTCCCGCGCGGTGGTTTCGGCTACATTGGGCGCGCTCGCCGGTGAAGTGACACACTAGGTTCCATGAAACGGGCACGGCTGGCCGAGGCGGGCGGGGTTCGCAATCCGACCCGCCCCCACCCGCCGTTCCCGGGCATGGAACACCAGCTCAGCCGCCGTCGCCTCTTCATCCGGCACACGCCGCCGACGGCACCGGGCACCGAGCCCGCGGTGTTCGTGCACGGGCTCGGCGGCTCTGCGCAGAACTGGACCGACCTCGCGGACGTGCTCTCGGACCGCCTCATGGTCGACGCGATCGACCTGCCCGGATTCGGGCACTCCGCGCCGGCCCCGCGCGTCACCGTCCCGCTCCTCGCGCAGGACGTGGCCGCGTGGATCATCGAGTCCGGGCGCGGCCCGGTGCACCTCGCGGGCCATTCGCTCGGCGGGGCCGTCTCCGTCTACCTGGCCGCGACCCGCCCGAACCTGGTGCGCACGCTGACGCTGGTCTCCCCGGCGATGCCGTTCGCGAACCCGCGCCGCTCGCACCAGTCCCGCTTCGTGCCGATGCTCGCGGTCCCGCGCATGGCCTGGTTCGCGGACCGGGCGATGAAGTCCCGCACGCCCGAGCAGGTCGTGGACGACCTCATCCTCGGCACCTGGGCCGATCCCACGACGATCCACCCGCAGCGCCGCCGCGAGGCGATCGCCGAGGCCCGCCGCCGCCTCGCCGTCCCCTGGAACTCGCGTGCGTACATCCAGACCTACCGGGGCCTGATGGCCTCGTTCCTCCAGGCCTTCGTGCCCGGCACGCACTCGCTGTGGCGCCTCGCGCGGCACATCGAGTGCCCGACCCTCATCGTCTGGGGCAAGCAGGACCGCGTAATCGACGTGCGCCAGGCCCCACCAACCGCGCTCGCGATCCCCGATTCGCGGCTGCTCATCCTCGACAAGACCGGGCACGTGGCGATGATGGAGCGCCCGCAGGCGGTCGCCCGCGCGATGGTCGCGATGCTCGACGAGGCCGAGGATTTGGACGCCTCTGATAGTGCTTTGTCCGTATTGTGAACAAGAACCGCGCCACACGGGTCCCCGGGTGTCGGCCCCCCGAAGCCGAGTCTGACTTAGACTCGGCACGTGACTGAGGGACGGCTGGACCGCAAGCGCAGGCTCCGCAGGAGGCGTCGCTTCGTCTTCTTCGCCATCCTCGTCGTCATGGCGGCCGCGGGCCTCTACTTCGCCTTCGGCATCGGCGGCTCCGAGAAGCCCCAGGCCCTGGACGAGGACGAGCGGATCGTCCCGACCACGGTCGCCGACCCCACTTCACCCGAGGCCGTGCCGCCCACGCCCGAAGTCGAAACCCAGGTCACGCCGCCGCTGTACTTCTCCGGCACCGGCACCTGGACCTACGCCGAACCCGCGAACGACACGATTGCCGGCGACGCCGGCACGCTCCTGCAGTACGACGTGGCCGTCGAGAACGGCCTCGAGCTCGACGCGACCGAGTTCGGCGCGTTCGTCAACGCGACCCTCGCCGATTCCCGCTCCTGGACCGCCGGCGGCGCCTGGCGCTTCCAGCAGGTCGCCGAGGGCGCGGGCGCGGACTTCACGGTCTACCTCGCCAGCCCCGAACAGCGCGCGATCCTCTGCGGCTCCCAGAACACCACTGTCTCGTGCCGCAACGGCGACAACGTCGTCATCAACTCGGCCCGCTGGATCACCGGCGTCGACCACTGGGACGGCACCCTCGAGACCTACCGCCAGTACGCCGTGAACCACGAGGTGGGCCACCGGCTCGGCCACGGCCACGAGGTCTGCCCCGCCGAGGGCGAGCTCTCCCCGGTGATGGCCCAGCAGACCTACCAGCTCGCCGGCTGCGTCGGCAACGCCTGGCCCTTCCCCGACGGCTCGACCTACGTCTCCGGTCCCGCGGGCGACTACAACGGGCCCGATCTTCCGCCGGATCACTACATCGACCAGTAGGGCCGCGACCGGACTTGTTCCACCCCGACCGGCCGTGTCCCGCCATGCGGGACATCGCGTCCCATTCGCGTGAAGAACCGCACACCGGGCTTCCCTGTGGAATATCCAGCCCGTGGACATGCATTATTGACCATATGAGTTTGCCGCCGCTGGTCGAACCAGCCTCCGAGCTGTCGGTCGACGAGGTGCGCCGCTATTCGCGCCACCTCATCATCCCCGACGTCGCCATGGACGGTCAGAAACGACTCAAGAACGCCAAGGTGCTCTGTGTGGGCGCGGGCGGCCTCGGGTCCCCCGCGCTGATGTACCTGGCCGCGGCCGGGGTCGGCACGATCGGCATCGCCGAGTTCGACACGGTCGACGAGTCGAACCTGCAGCGCCAGATCATCCACGGCCAGTCCGACATCGGCCGCCCCAAGTCCGAGTCCGCCGCCGAGTCCGTGCGCGAGATCAACCCGTACGTCAACGTCGTCATCCACAACACGGTGCTCGACAACGACAACGTGTTCGAGATCTTCGAGCAGTACGACCTCATCATCGACGGCACGGACAACTTCGCCACCCGTTACATGGTCAACGACGCGGCCGTGCTGCTCGGCAAGCCGTACGTGTGGGGCTCCATCTACCGCTTCGACGGCCAGGCCTCGGTCTTCTGGGCCGACCAGGGCCCGTGCTACCGCTGCCTCTACCCCGAGCCCCCGCCGCCCGGCATGGTCCCGAGC
Source organism: Glycomyces lechevalierae (assembly GCF_027622945.1). GTDB lineage: Bacteria > Actinomycetota > Actinomycetes > Mycobacteriales > Micromonosporaceae > Glycomyces > Glycomyces rutgersensis. Next base: position 160,831 of record NZ_JAPZVQ010000008.1, read on the forward strand.
TGCGCCGAGGGCGGCGTCCTCGGCGTGCTGTGCGCCTCGATCGGCTCGATCCAGGTCACCGAGGCCATCAAGCTCCTCACCGGCATCGGCGACCCGCTCGTCGGCTCGCTGATGGTCTACGACGCGCTCGAGATGAGCTACCGCAAGATCAAGGTCCGCAAGGACCCCAACTGCGCGGTCTGCGGCCCGAACGCCACCGTCACGGAGCTCATCGACTACGAGGACTTCTGCGGTTCCGTGACCGACGAGGCCGCCGAGGCCGTGATCGGCTCCACGATCACCCCGCGCGAGCTCGAGGCCTGGATCAAGGAAGGCCGCGACATCGACCTCATCGACGTGCGCGAGCCCGCCGAGTACGAGATCGTGCGCATCCCCGGCTCCCGGCTGATCCCCAAGGGCGACATCGTCTCCGGTGCCGCGCTCGCCGATCTGCCGACCGAGCGCCAGGCGGTGTTCTACTGCAAGGCGGGCGTCCGCTCCGCCGAAGCGCTCGCCGCGGCCAAGGCCGCCGGCCTGAAGAACGCCGTCCACGTCCAGGGCGGCGTGCTCGGCTGGATCAACCAGGTCGACCCGAGCCTGCCCGCCTACTAGTAGGCACAGGCCAAGGGGCACAACGGCATCGAAGGGCGTGCGGTCGCGGGCCGCACGCCCGTGTCCAAGCCTGCGGAGCGCCGGTCGGGGGCCGCGGCCGGGTATGAGATATCGAACCCCTGATGAACCGCGAAATCCGATGTCGGGCCATTGACTCTCGCTTGACCGGTTCCGTACCCTCGCAAGGATGATCCGCAAAAGCGAACCATCTCCCCGCCGCTCCACCCCGGGCCGCCTCACCCCGAGCCGCCGCAACCTGCTGCGGATAGGCGTGCCCGCCGCGGCCGTCCTCGTCGGGGGCGGGGTCGTGGCCACGGTCGCCGCGAACGCCGCGGAGAACGGGACCGGCCTCTTCGGACCGTCCCGCGAAGACCTCGAAGCCGACCTCAAGACCCGCATCGACGAGTACCTCGCGGGCACCGGCACCGCCGTGGAGGCCTCCGTCGCCATCGAGCGCGGCGACATGCGCCTCGACTACAACCCCGACCAGACCCACATCACCGCTTCCATCGTCAAGGCCGAGATCCTCGCGATGATCCAGCAGTACTGGGGCTCCGTCGACGCCATCCCCGCCGACCAGCGGGAAGAACTGCAGCTCATGATCACCGAGTCCGACAACGACTCCGCGACGAGCCTCTACAACTACCTCGGCGGCGCCGCCGCCCTGGAGGCCGCGCACGAGCGCTACGGCCTCCAGGACACCACTGTGGACGCCCAGGGCCGCTGGGGCGTCGGCTGGTCCAGCGCCTCCGACCAGCTCATCATCACCGACCTCAACCTCTACGAAGGCGTCCTCACCGCCGAGCAGGTCGAACTCGGCCGCGAGCTCATGGGCGGCGTCATCGAAGAGCAGTCCTGGGGGATCTCCGCCGCCGCAACGGAAGACGAGACCGTCTGGCTCAAGAACGGCTGGGACGTCGAGTCCCAGCTCGACGGCCTCTGGGTCGTCAACTCGATCGGCGTCCTCGGCGGCGACGGCGACGATCCCGTCAAGCTCGCCGTCCTCACGAGCGGCGCCGTCGACGACGTCGAGGGCATCCCGATCGTCGAGGAGATCGCCAAGATCGCCCGCGAGGTCATCGAGACCGCATAAACCGGCTCTCGGAACATATTGCGGCGCAAGCGAAGTCAACGGGCGTCCGGCCTCGGCCGGGCGCCCGCCGCGCGTCCGCGGCCCGGCCGAGACGTGTTGGGTGACACCGGCCTCCATCACTCGTGAGGCAATCTCATAATCTTGCGCAATGACGCACGCCCCCGAACGACGTCCCTCCCGGCGCCTCCTCCTCCGCGCCGGCATCCCCGCCGCCCTCGCCCTCGCCGGCGGCACCGCGATCTACGGCGCCACCGTCGCCTCCGCGGCCGGCCCCACCGACGCCGAGCTCTCCACCGAACTCACCTCCCGCATCAAGACCTACCTTTCCTCCACCGGCACCAAGACCGAAGCGTCCGTTGCCGTCTCGCGCGGCGTCCGCCTCGTCACCTCCAACCAGTCGCAGATCCACGACACCGCCTCCATCGTCAAGATGGAGATCCTGCTGATGCTCCTGGAGAAGTACAACGGGATCGCCGCGATCCCCTCGGACATCAAAGAGCACGCCCGGCAGATGATCGTCTGGTCCAACAACGACTCGACCACCAAGGTGTACAACCACCTCGGCGGCTGCACCGCGCTCTCGGCGGCCCACGTCCGCTACGGGCTCCAGTACACGAAGGCCTCCTCGGACTGCCGCTGGGGACTCACCACCACCAACGTCACCGACCAGCTCAAGGTCATGGGCCAGCTCCTCTACAAGGGCCGGCTGACGCAGGAGGAGGTCGACCACGCCCGCTGGCTCATGGGCGGCGTCGCCTCCGTGCAGCGCTGGGGCGTGAGCGCCGCGCTGAAGTCCGGCGAGAAGCTCTGGATCAAGAACGGCTGGGACTCCCGCTCCTCGCTCGGCGGCCTCTGGGTCGTGAACTCCTGCGGCGTCATCACCTACCCGGGCCGCACCGCGATCCGCATGGCGATCCTGACCAGCAAGGCCCCCAACGAGTCCACGGGCATCGGCATCGTCAAGGAGATCGCCAAGATCACCCGCTCGGTGATCGACAAGGCCGTCCTCTAGACACGCGAAAGCGGCCCGGACCGAATGGTCCGGGCCGCTCTTTCATGCTCTAGTAACGGTAGTGGTCGGGCTTGTACGGCCCTTCCACGTCCACGCCGATGTAGTCGGCCTGCTTCTTCGACAGGGTCGTCAGCTTGACGCCGAGCGCGTCGAGGTGGAGGCGGGCGACCTCCTCGTCGAGCTTCTTCGGCAGCGTGTAGACGCCGATCGGGTACTGGTCGAGCTTGGTGTGCAGCTCCATCTGGGCGAGCACCTGGTTCGTGAAGCTGTTGCTCATCACGAAGCTCGGGTGGCCGGTCGCGTTGCCCAGGTTGAGCAGGCGCCCTTCGCTGAGGACGATGATCGAGTGGCCGTCGGCGAACTGCCACTCGTGCACCTGCGGCTTGACCTCGAGCTTCTTGATCCCCGGCTCGGCGGCGAGGCCGGCCATGTCGATCTCGTTGTCGAAGTGGCCGATGTTGCCGACGATCGCCTGGTGCTTCATGCGGCGCATGTGGTCGATCGTGATGATGTCGCGGTTGCCGGTGGTGGTGACGAAGATGTCGGCGTACTCGACCGCGTCCTCGAGGGTCAGCACCTCGTAGCCGTCCATCGCCGCCTGCAGCGCGCAGATCGGGTCGACCTCGGTGACGATGACGCGCGCGCCCTGGCCGCGCAGCGACTCCGCCGAGCCCTTGCCGACGTCGCCGTAGCCGCAGACCAGCGCGACCTTGCCGCCGATGAGCACATCGGTGGCGCGGTTGATGCCGTCGACCAGCGAGTGGCGCACCCCGTACTTGTTGTCGAACTTCGACTTGGTCACCGAGTCGTTCACGTTGATCGCCGGGAATGGCAGGCGGCCCTCGCGCTCGAGCTCGTAGAGGCGGTGCACGCCGGTGGTGGTCTCCTCGGTGACGCCTTTGACGGCGGCCGCCTTGCGGGAGTAGCGGTGAGGGTCCTCCTTGAGGGAGCGGGCGAGCAGCGCCAGCACGACGCCCTCCTCTTCGCTCTCGGCGGTGGACAGGTCCGGCACGACCCCGTCGGCTTCGTACTTGGCGCCGTTGACCACGAGCATCGTGGCGTCGCCGCCGTCGTCGAGGATCAGGTTCGGCTCCGCGTCGCCCCAGTCGAGGGCGCGCTCGGTGCACCACCAGTACTCCTCGAGGGTCTCGCCCTTCCACGCGAACACCGGGACGCCCTGCGGCGCTTCGGTAGTGCCCTGCGGGCCGACCGCGATCGCGGCGGCGGCGTGGTCCTGAGTGGAGAAGATGTTGCACGAGGCCCAGCGGACCTCGGCGCCCAGCGCCGTCAGCGTCTCGATGAGCACGGCGGTCTGGATCGTCATGTGTAGGGACCCGGTGATGCGGGCACCCTCCAGCGGGCGGGACGCGCCGTAACGCTCGCGCAAGGCCATCAGGCCGGGCATCTCGTGTTCGGCCAGGCGGATCTCGTGTCGGCCGAAGTCGGCCAGCTTGAGGTCGGCGACCTTGTAGTCGTCGGCACGCAGCGTGTTCGTCATGGCAGAAATGCTACGCGCCGCGCCCTGAAGACCTGAACAACGCCACTGCGGGGGCAGCGTGGAGCACTGCGGCGCACGCCACGGAAAAAAATTTTCCAACAACGCGTGTTTCTGCTTGACACTGCCGAGGCTGTGGGTAATATTGCAGATACACAGCGTCACGGAGATGCGGAGGGCCCACAGGGTCCGGAACCGTCACCGAGGCGCCGGGGAATACCAAACCGGGGGGAGTGCCGGGCGGTCTGGGGTGGCCGCCCGGCACATTTTTGTGCACGGTCTTCTGGTGCACGGTCGCTAATTCGATTGCGGGCCTTCCCGTGATGCGGGATCGTACGGTCATCATGAGCGACATTGAAATCCTTCCGATCGATCCTCTCGACAACGCCCTCGTCGACGCCTGGATCGCGATGCAGAACGCGATCGCCGCGCACGACCGGCCCGGCGACGCGCTTTACAGCCCCGCTCACCAGCGGCTCCGCCTGTTCCTCTACCCCGCCTCCGTCGCCGTCGAGCGCTACGTCGCGCAGGTCGACGGTCTGGTCGTTGGCGGCTTCGAGCTGGTCCTCTTCCTCCAGGACAACCAGCACCTCGCGAGCTTCGAGCTGGAGGTCCACCCCGACCACCGCCGCCGCGGCGTCGGCACCCGCCTGCTCGAGTTCATGGAGCAGCGCGTCGCCGAGCTCGGCCGCGACACGCTCCTGGCCGGCGTCTCCGAGACCGTCGAAGGCGGGCCGGCGATGGACCACTCGGGCCGCGAATTCGCCAAGGCGCGCGGGTACAAGGCCGTGGACAACGAGATCCACCGCCGCAACGACCTCTTCGCCGTGGAGGACGACGACCTCGCGACGCTCTACGCCGACGCCTGGGCCAAGGCCGCCGGGTACGAGCTCGTGCAGTGGGTCAACCATGCGCCCGAGGACATCGTCGAGGGCATCGCCGCGATGCGCGCCCGCATGTACACCGACCCGCCGATGGGCGAGGAGCTGGACATCCGCCCGGCCCACTTCGACGTCGAGCGCGTGCGCGACGAGGAGCGGGTGCGCGCCGACCGCGGCGAACTCCAGCTCGCGGCCGCCGTCCGCCACGTCGAGTCCGGCGAGGTCGCCGGCCTGACCGACATCCTGGTCCTGCCCGGCGACGAGACCCATGCGGGCCAGAACGACACGATCGTGGACCCGGCGCACCGCGGCAAGCGGCTCGGCACCATCCTCAAGATCGCCAACCAGCGCCTGCTGCGCGAGTACCGGCCGAAGCTGCGGTACGTGCACACCTGGAACGCCGAGGTCAACTCCCACATGATCGCCATCAACGAGGCCATCGGCTACCGCCGCTACTGCCGCGACATCGACGTGCAGAAGAAGCTCGCTTAGTACGCAGATTCCCGCGTTGCAGATGGGAACCGGCCCCCGGCGCACACGGCGAAGCTTGCGAGCCGTGAATGAGATCAGTGGCGAAGCTTGCGAGCCATAGTGAGAACAGCGCTGGGGGCCGGTCTTTCGTCTTGGGGCGTCAGGCGCTCGCGATGAACAGTTCGCCTTCGCCGCTCGCGATGATCGGACCCGCCGTGCCGGCCGAGAAGGCCGCGCGGCCGGGGGAGAGGGCCACCTCGCCCTCGTCGTCCGCCACGGTGACGTTCCCGCCGGTGCTCAGGCAGATCCGGGGGCCGTCGATGTCGATCCGGAGCGGCTCGCCGGTGAGTTCGATACGCCGGAGCGTGAAGTCCTCGATCGGGACCGGCCAGGTGCGCACCACGCCGGCGTCCTCGATGAGGGCGCGCGGCTCGTCGATCGCGTTGAAGTCCAGGACGCGCAGCAGCTCCGGCACGTCGACGCGCTTGTTGGTGAGGCCGCCGCGCAGCACGTTGTCGCTCGCGGCCATGATCTCCACGCCGAAGCCCTTGAGGTAGGCGTGCAGGTTCCCCGCGGGCATGTACACGCCCTCGCCCGGTTGGAGCGTGATGTGGTTGAGCAGCAGGCTGACCAGGACGCCCGGGTCGTCGGGGTAGGAGCGTGCCAGGTTCACCAGGTCCGCCGCGTCCGCGGTCGCGAGTTCGGCGGCGGCCTTCGCGGCCGCGTCGATGATGCCGCGGCACTCCTCGCGGCCCAGCCCCAGCAGGTCCGGGACGGCGCGGCGCAGGCCGGCCTTCGGGTCGCGCAGGGTGGCGACCAGCGATTCGAGTTCGGGGACGCCGAGCGCTTCGATGTCCGCGGCGGCCGCGAGCGGGTCGCGGAAGCCGCACATCGCGCGGAACTCGGTGAGCGCCACCAGGAGTTCGGGCTTGTGGTTGTCGTCGACGTAGTTGCGGTAGGCCGCGTCGATGCCGATGCGCAGCTCGCGCTGGTGGCCCGAGTTGGCCTGGCGCAGGTTCGGGTGCGCCTGGAGCGACAGGGGCTTGCCCGCCGCGAGCAGCTTCAGCAGGAACGGGAGCTTCGGGCCGAAGCGGTCGAGCACCCGCTGTCCGAGCATCTCCGCCGGGGACGAGGCGATCGCGTCGTCCAGCGGCCGGCCGTCGTGGAGGGTCGAGGGGGCGCTGTGGTGGGCCCCGAGCCATTCCTCGGCTTCAGGGAGGTCGGCGGGGACCTCCCGGCCCTGCAACTGGGCGATGTCGACTTGCGATCCCCACGCGTAGTTGCGGATGACACCGTAGAGCCCCTGCACCGCCGCTCCTCACTGTTCGGGTTGAAGGCCTCAACTCTAACGGTTCGGCCCGCGCGGCCCGCCACCCCGGCCCGCCTGAGCGCGGGACGGCGAAGGCCGCGGACGGCATCGCCGTCCGCGGCCTTGAAAGTGTTGCGGCCCTTATGGTTCCGCTAGTCGGAACCGAGGGTGGCGTCCTTCATCTCGGAGACTGCCGGGACGCGCATCGGGTCGAGGCCGTGGGCGAGCGCCAGGTACACCGACGCGAAGTCGGGGACGGCGATGAGCGAGGCCAGCCGTTCGAGCGAGCAGCCGCCCTCGGCGGGCAGCACGTCGCAGCGGACGCCGCGGCGGGAGGCCAGGTCGGCGACGGCGTCGGCGCGGCGCACGTCCGGCTTGGGGCCGGTCTCGTCGCCGTCGAGGCCGTCGTCGCGCATGAGCACGATCCGCAGGCGGGTCAGCTCGTCGTCCTCGGGGTCCGCGAAGATGTCCTTCTGGCCCTCGGCGAGCGAGCCGAACACGCCGTCGAGGAGGCCGACGCGGCCGCGCCCGACCTCGCCGAGTTCACCGGAGACGACCGGGTAGCGGGAGTTCGCGGCGAGCATGTCGCCGAAGCGGCGGGCGGCCACTCCGGCGAGCGGGCTCGAGCCCCACACGACCGGGATCGACCCGGCCAGGTTCATCGCGAGCTCCTTCGCCGGGTTGACGTACGCGTCGGCGTCCGGGCGGCAGCGCTCGGCGTCCTCGTCGAGCCGCCGCGCGGTCTCGGCGATGTCCGCCTCCACGAGGTTCACGAGCCCGAGTTCCCTGGCGGCCATGAGGACCGGGACGGTGAGCGCCCACAGGCTGAGGCGTGCGGGGGCGCGGCGGGGGACGGCCACGAACGGGGCGCGGGCGCGCTCGGCGAGCGACTGCAGCTCCGAGTCGGGGGCGCCGATGGCGACGAGGCGCGCGCCGCGGCGCCAGGCGGCCTCGGCGGCGGCCAGCGCCTCGGGGCTGCGGCCTGAGGCCGAGACGGCGATGACGACGTCCGCGGCGCCGACCCAGCCGGGGACGCCGGCGGAGCGGTGGCCGAGGATCGGCACGGGGCAGCGGGGCCCTGCCACGGTGGCGAGGATGTCGCCGGTGCGCGCGGCGGTGCCGACGCCCGCGACGACGACCGCGCGGGGGCGGCCTTCTTCGGCGAGCGCGGTGAGGCCGGCGTCGTTGGCGAGCGCGGCGGACTCGCGGAGCTGCGGTCCGGCCGAGGCGAGCGCCCAGAGGGCGCCGCCGGGCCGGATCGACTCGCTCAGGTCGCCTTCGATGCGGCGCTCGTCGGGGAGCCGGTCGCCGGTGATCCCGGCGAGGCCGTCGTCCTCAAGACCCATGCTGTACTCCTCCTTGGCCTGCGGCCCTGGGCGGTTCGCTTCGTTGCCGGGACGGTTCTCGCACTGCCTCGGGAGCCGAGGCGGGCGCTGCTACTCCGGGCCGTCGAGGAGCATCACGGGGATGCCGTCCTCGACCCGGAAGACCTTGGCGCACTCCGAGCAGGTGAGCGCGTTCGCCTCGCGGTCGTACGAGAGCGGGGCGTGGTGGGGCTCGGGGCAGCGCAGCAGCTCGAGGAGCACTGGCTTGGGAGCGGTGGCGGGCATGGGCTAGTTCCTTACGGTGCGGAGGATGTCGTCCCGCAGCCGCTCCATGGACGCCTGGTCGGGGCCCTCGGCGTTGAGGCGCAGCAGCGGTTCGGTGTTGGACGGGCGCAGATTGGCCCACGAGCCGTCTTCGAGGTTGATCGTGAGGCCGTCGAGGCGGTCGGTCGTGACCCCTTCTCGCGCAGCGTACTGCGCGGCGACCTCTTCGATCTTCGCGTGCGGGTCGTCGACCTTGGAGTTGATCTCGCCGGAGGGCACGTAGCGCACGAACTCCTCGGAGAGCTCTTTGGCGGTGCGCTCGCTCTCGCCGACGGCGGCGAGGACGTGCATCGCGGCGAGCATGCCGGTGTCGGCGAACCAGAAGTCGCGGAAGTAGTAGTGCGCGGAGTGCTCGCCGCCGAAGACGGCGTTCTCCTCGCCCATGACGGCCTTGATGTAGGAGTGGCCGACGCGGGTGCGCAGCGGGCGGCCGCCGTGCTCGGCGATGATCTCGGGGACGGCCTTCGAGGTGATCAGGTTGTGGCACACCGCGGAACCGGGGTGCTTGGCGAGTTCGCGGGTGGCGATGAGCGCGGTGATCGCGGACGGGGTGACGGGCTCGCCGTCGGCGTCCACGACGAAGCAGCGGTCGGCGTCGCCGTCGAAGGCCAGGCCGAGGTCGGCGCCGACTTCCCTGACGCGGGCCTGCAGGTCGACGATGTTCGCCGGTTCGAGCGGGTTGGCCTCGTGGTTGGGGAACGTCCCGTCGAGCTCGAAGTAGAGCTCGTCGATCTCGAGGGGGAGCGCGGCGAGGACCTGGTCGCCGAGGACGGCGCGGACGGTGTGGCCGCCCATGCCGTTGCCCGCGTCGACGACGATCTTGAGCGGGCGGATGTTCGAGAGGTCGACGAGGTCGCGCAGGTAGGCGGCGTACGCGGCGAGGAAGTCCTCGCTCGTGGTCGTCCCGGGCTTCTCGGCCTCACGGGCCGGTTCGCCGTCGAGGATCGCCTGGGCCTTGTCGCGGATGTCCGCGAGGCCCGTGTCGAGGCCGATCGGGCGGGCCGCGGGCAGGCACAACTTCAGGCCGTTGTAGGCGGCCGGGTTGTGGCTGGCGGTGCACATCGCGCCGGCGACGTTCCGCTGGCCGGCGATGAAGTAGAGCATGTCGGTCGAGCAGAGACCGGCATTGATGACATCTGCGCCGGCGCGGGTCGCGCCGCGCGCGAAGGCTTCGGCGAAGCCGGGGCCGGAGTCGCGCATGTCGTGGCCGACGGCCCACGTCTTTTCACCGGTGACGGCCACGGCCGCTGCGCCGATGGCCTCCATGACCTCGGGCGTGAGTTGCGAACCGACGAGTCCGCGCACGTCATAGGCCTTCACGAATTCGCTGAGATTGGGAGCCACTCAGTTGCCGCCTTTCCGGTGTTGCGGGTCCGGTGGGGAGACGTTCGGCACCCTCGCCAAGGCCGCCCCGTGACGAGACTAGCGCTGTAGGTCCTCGTCGCCGGACACCACCCGGAGGTGACGCCGGGCACCGATCTGCGGCGCAGAGGGGCGGAGCCCTTGGCGCGGAGACGCATCGGGGTCCTCGTACCGGCTCCCCGTCATGGGGGCGGGCTCGGACGCGTCGATGTCGTGCCTCTCGCTCACGGCGGCTTCCCGCACGGCGTTGGCCAGGGCGACCAGGTCGTCGTCGGTGGGCATGGGCACCGCGTAATCGCCTTGATGGCGGACCAGTTCCCAGCCGTGGGGCACGGTGAGGCGCCGGGCGTGCGCATCACACAGGTCATAGCTGTGGGGTTCCCGCGTCGTCGAGAGCGGGCCGACCACAGCCGTCGAATCCGAGTAGATATATGTCAAAGTGGCCACCGCAGGCTGGCGGCAGCCGTTCCGGGAGCAACGCCGATCCGACCTCACCCCACGAAACTACCACTCGCGGTGGCGAAGTCAGCGACGCTGAACTGTGGTCCGATGCGGAATTGTCCGGATCGGGATCGCGGGGACCGAAATCGTCGGGCGCGAACGCTATGGTTTCCCCATGCGCAGAGATCGACACGGACGGGGGATGCGGGGGCCGCTGGCGCCTCGCGCACTGCCGCTGCGGCGCACGCCCGTCGAGCAGTTCGACGCGCTGGTGATGGATTCGGTGGTCGAGATCGAGCGCCGCCTGGCGGAGTCGCTCGGCTCGAAGTTCACGGACCTGCGCCACATCGAGTTCGCCGTGGACGAGGTGCCGCCGGAGTCCCAGAACTACGACGCGGACATCGTGGAGGACCGCGGGGTGCCGCTCTCGAAGCTGTACCCGGCGCAGCCGGGCACGGTCGCGGCCTCGCCGCGGATCGTCCTGTACCGCAGGCCGATCGAGCTGCGGGCCGAGGGCAAGGGCGAGATGGAGGGCCTGGTGCGCTCGGTGCTCGCCGAGCAGCTCGCGTCCCTGCTCAACCTGCCGCCCGAGGACCTGGAGTTCTGAGCCTCGAGCACAGCGCAGGGGCGGGACATCGATGTCCCGCCCCCGCCGCTCGCTCGCAGGGATGTGGTTTACGCGGCGACCGGTATGCGCTCCTGCACGGCCGGTTCCTCCGCGAGTTCGCCGATCGGAGCGGGCAGGCGGGCGCCGACCAGCTCCTCCAGCAGGTCCACCTGACTGCCGATGCCGCCCCCGACCAGGACGGGCTCGACATGGCGCTGCTCCGCCGCGAAGACGACCTCCGAAGTCAGCGCGGGGTTGATCATCGGGCTCGGGAAGCACACCACCACGGGCAGGCGCTCCGTGCGCCGACGTGCCGCCTCGCGCGCCTGGCGCTTGATCTTGCGGCGCTCCCTTTCGGAGAGCCCGCCCCAGATGCCGAAGCGCTCATCGTGGTCGAGTGCGTACTGCAGACAGTTCTCTTTGACCTCGCACCGCGCGCAGATGCGTTTCGCATCCCGCGTGGACCCCCCTTTTTCGGGGAAGAACGCCTCCGGATCGGTCTGCGCGCACAATGCGCGAGCCTGCCACTCCGGAACGTTACCCAAAAGGTCGGCCAAGTAGTCACGGCCGTCCATATACGTCCGCCTCCTCGTTCGCGCACCGGTCGGACCGGTGCTCCCCCCTTGCAATCACTTGCGCTGCACCGGGATGCGGATGGCGGGCTGGACGCGTTCCCTCCCCTGAAAACGCGTACGGCCCTGCTGCGGACGAGCCGGTCGTCCGCTGGTGCCTGTCCTGCATGGTTGTGCTTCTGGTGAAGCCCGGTGCCCGCGGGCGGCCTGTAGATGGGGCCGCACCGCCATTACTCGTCGCTATGGACGATGAGTGCTCATCGCTATTCGGTCACGGTTCGATATCAGACGATAGCGCACAGTGAACTGAATGATGGAAGGACCCCTCAGACTCACGCTTGTGGGGGACTTAACTTGACAGGTTTCGGAGTGGAGGATCGCTCACGAGTTCCGTTCCACCGCACCAAGACAAGACCGATACCGGCCAATGTCAACCACACCGCGTCGAGCAGCAGTCGCTCCACGGCGGCGCGGGTGTCGATGAAGACCTGTCCTTCCTCAGCCAATTGCCTGGCGTCGTCGAATCCGTACCGGGCTGCCGACAGCGTCAGCAGTACACCGATAACGAGGTAGGCGACATAAACGAGACGGGTAAGGCGGACTGTCACCCGTCCGGGTCGCGTGTCGGGTGCGACGAACGACGCGAGCGCAGGCAGCGCGACCGGGAGGATCGAGAAGAGCGTCGCCCGCGCCTCGTCGGTGAAGCCGATGCCGGCGGCGCGGCGGAGGGTGTCGTCGCGCGGGTCGAGGCCGACCCCGAAGAGCCACTGGGACAAGGCGACGGCGATGAACACCAGTGCGCAGGCGAGCAGGACGGCCGCGATGACCGAGCGCTGCCGGGAGGTGATCTGGCGGGACCCGAGCTTCATGGGCGCCATTACACCAGATCGGTTCTATTGGCCTGCTTGAGTTCCTCGACCAGGCCCTTGACCTCCTGGGCCCGGTCGCGGGGGCACACCAGGAGCGCGTCCGGGGTGTCCACGATGATGAGGTCGTCCACGCCGACCGTGGCGACGAGCCGCCCGGCGGCCGGCACGACCACGTTCCGCTTCGACTCGGTCAGCAGCGCCTCGCCCGAGCCGCGCAGGATCACGTTGCCCACCTTGTCGTTGGCGGGGAGGACCTGGCCGAGCGTGTCGTAGTCGCCCACATCGTGCCACTCGAAATCGCCCGGGACGACGCCGACCTTCCCGGCGGCGGCCGCGGGCTCCATGACGGCGTAGTCGATCGAGATCTTCTCGAGGGTCGGCCAGAGCTGCGCGAACAGCGCCTCGCGGCGGTTGGAGTCCCACGCGGCCGCGAGGGTGCGCACCGCGTCGTGCAGCGCGGGGCGGTGGCGCTTGAGCTCGGCGAGGTAGACGTCGACGCGCCACACGAACATGCCGGCGTTCCACAGGTAGTTCCCGGCCGAGACGTACTCGACCGCCGAGACCTGGTCGGGCTTCTCCACGAACGCCCCGAGCTGGTAGCCGGGGCCGACCGGCGGGCCGAGCCGCAGGTAGCCGAAGCCGGTGTCCGGGCCAGTGGGGGTGATGCCGATGGTCATGAGCAGGCCCGTGGAGGCCAGCTCCATCGCCTTCTGCACGGTCTTCGCGAACGCCTCGCCGTCGAGCACGAGGTGGTCGGCGGCGAAGGAGCCCATGATCGCGGTCGGCTCGCGCTCGGCGATCACCGCGGCGGCGAGGCTGATCGCGGCCGCGGAGTCGCGCGGGGAGGGCTCGACGAGGATGTTGTCGCCCGGCACCTCGGGGAGCTGGCGGGCCACGTCGACGGCGTGCGCGGCCCCGGTGACGACGTAAACGTGGTCGGGGTCGGACAGCAGCCGGGCCCGCTCGACGGTCGATTGCAGCAACGACGAATCCGTGCCGGTCAATGGCAGCAGGAACTTGGGTCGTTGCGCGCGAGACAGGGGCCAGAGCCGAGTTCCGGAACCGCCCGCGGGGACCACCGCGTGAAGCATGCCAATAGTCTTGCATGCCGCTCCCACGTGCCCGTTCACCACCTGCGGCGGGCCCGGTGCGGTGACACGGCGGTTGCGAGGGCGTGAAGAACGCGGCAACTCCGCGTCTTCTCGAGTAGTGATACCGGTTTCTATAGGCGGCGGCCGCCGGGGCAGACTGGACCCGATCTGATTCTGAGGAGACAGCAATGCCCATCCGTTTCGACGAAGCCGCCCTCGCCTGGCACCTCACCGGGCCCGGCCTCTCCTACGTCGTCGGCCTCCAGGACGGCCTGCCCCGCCAGCTGCACTGGGGCCCCGCGGTCCCCGACGAGGCCGTCCCCACCCTCGCGGTCGCATGGCGCGAGGCCTACTCGTGGGACGACCGCCTGCACACCGGCGCCGAACTCCTCGGCGAGCTCGGGCCGCAGTTCGCGACCCCGTCCCTGCAGCTGCGCCACCCGGACGGCGCCAAGGGCTTCGCATGGCACTACGCCGACCACACGATCGATGACGATCACCTGGCGATCCGGTTCACCGACCGGGACCTGGCGCTGACCCTGCACTACCGGCTCTGGGACACCGGCGTGCTCGACCGCTGGGCCTCCCTCGAGGCCGCGGCCCCGGTCGAACTCACCCGCTTCGACTCCGCCGCCTGGACCCTCCCGCACTGGGGCGACTACCGGCTCTCCCACCTCAGCGGCGAATGGGCCGCCGAATGGCAGCTCCGCCGCGTCACGCTCCCCGTCGGCGAGACCGCACTCGGCACCCGGCGCGGGCTCACCGGCCACCAGTCGAACCCCTGGACCGCCGTCGACGACGGCACCGCCACCGAGACCGCCGGGACCGTCTACTCCACGAACCTCGCCTGGTCCGGCTCCTGGCGGGTCCTGCTGCGCCGCTCCGCCCAGGGCCGCGTGTCGATCACCGGCGGCGCCGGGCACGAAGGCCTGCGCTGGACCCTCCGCGCCGGCGAGACCTGGACGACGCCCGTCTACTCCGGGCTGTTCACCGACGCCGGCTTCGGCGGCGCCTCGCGCGCCTGGCACGAGCACCTGCGCCGCCATGTGATGCCCACCCCCGAAGAGGACGCGCCCGTCCTCTTCAACTCCTGGGAGGCCGTCGCCTTCGACGTGGCCGAGGAGCAGCAGCTGCCGCTCGTCGAACTGGCCGCGCGCATCGGCTGCGAGCAGTTCGTCGTCGACGACGGCTGGTTCGGGCAGCGCGTCACCGACGACGCCGGGCTCGGCGACTGGCACCCCAACCCCGACCGGTTCCCCAAAGGCCTCGGGCCGCTCATCGACGCGGTGCACGCCACCGGCATGAAGTTCGGCATCTGGGTCGAACCCGAGATGGTCAACCCCGACTCCGACCTCTACCGCGCCCACCCCGACTGGGTCCTGCACCAGGCCGGGCGCGACCGCACCGAGCTCCGGCAGCAGCTCGTGCTCGACTACGGCCGCCCCGAAGTCGCCGCCTGGGCCTACGCCTGGCTCGACGACCTGTTGAGCGGCAACGACATCGACTACGTCAAATGGGACCACAACCGGCCCTGGACCGAGGTCGGCCGCCCCGGCGACGCCGACCCCGACCGGGCCTGGTTCGAGCACGTCGAAGCCGTCTACTCCATCAAGGAGCGCCTGCGCGCCGCGCACCCGAACGTGCGCATCGAAGGCTGCGCGGGCGGCGGCGGCCGCGTCGACCCCGGCATGCTCCGCTACGTCGACCAGGTCTGGACCTCGGACAACACCGACGCCGGCGACCGCGTCGCCATCCAGTACGGCTTCAGCCAGGCGTATCCGGCGCGCGCCATGGACACCTGGATCACCGACGAGCCCAGCGGCTTCAACCAGCGCACCACCTCGCTCCGATTCCGCTTCCAGGTCGCCAGCGCGGGCGTGCTCGCGGTGGGCGGCAACCTCACCGAATGGACTGAGGCCGAACTCGAGGAGGCCGCCGAGCATGTGGTGCAGTACAAGCGGCTGCGGCCGGTCGTGCAGCACGGCGTGCAGTACCGCCTCGGCGACCCGGAGGCTTCGGCGCTCACCGGCGTCCAGTACGTGCACGGCGACCGGATCGCGGTGCTGGGCTTCAAGACACCCTGGCACTGCAACCGGCCGCTGGCGCCGCTGCGGCCCGAGGGGATCGCGGCCGACTCGCGCTGGCAGGACGAGGACACCGGCGAAATCCATTGGGGAGCGACACTGAACGTGCTCGGTCTGCCACTCCGATTCACGGGTGCGGACTGGGACTCGGCGATCATGCGACTGCGGAGAGTCTAATAACGACTCCATTGCGTCATTTTCATTGGAATGAACACGATCTGTAATCGTCCTGGTCCGAACGGTTGCAGTGACCAGTATCTCGCGTATCGACCGGTTGACCACCGTTATGCGATTTGCGCCGTTGCCATAGACTCCAGGCTGTTCCGCCCGAACAACCCGATCGATCGATTTCAATAGGAGTTACCCCGTGGCTTACCCGCCCGCCCCGGCCCCCATGCAGCAGCCCGTCCCCGTCAAGCAGGGCAACGGCTTCGGCGTGACCGCCCTCGTGCTCGGCATCATCGGCCTCGTCTTTGCCGTGATCCCCGTCGTCAACGTCTTCACCGCGATCCCGCTCGGCGTGCTCGCCCTCATCTTCGGCATCATCGGGGTCGTCAAGGCCGGCTCGCGCGGCGGCAAGGGCAAGGGCACCGGTGGTACCGGTCTCGTGCTCGGCATCCTCGCCATCGGCGTTGCCATCGCGATGAACGCCCTGGTCTTCAATGCTGTCAAGGACGAAGCCGACAAGATCGAGCAGGACACCATCCAGGACTGCGTCGACTCGGGCTACGGCACCGAGGCGGAGTGCCAGCAGCTCTGGGACGACGCCGAGGACTTCGAGGTCGAGTAGCCTCGAGTACTGCAAAAGGGCCGCAGCGGTTACGCTGCGGCCCTTCGCCGTTCGTCTAGAAAAGCCTCGGCTGGCTCTCGTCGATCGCCCCGCGCAGGTCGTCGTAGTCCAGTACGACGCAGCGGATGCCGCGGTCCTCGGCGAGGACGCGGGCCTGGGGCTTGATGGCCTGGGCGGCGAAGACGCCGTCGACCGGGGCGAGGAGCGGGTCGCGGTTGAGCAGCTCCAGGTACCGGGTCAACTGCTCGACGCCGTCGATCTCGCCGCGCCGCTTGATCTCGACGGCCACGTGCTTCCCGTCCGAGTCGCGGCACATGAGGTCCACCGGCCCGATCGCGGTCGGGTACTCGCGGCGCACCAGCGACCAGCCCTTCCCGAGCGGCGCCGTGTCGGCGGCCAGCAGCTCCTGCAGGTGCGCCTCGACGCCGTCCTTCTGCAGTCCGGGGTCGATCCCGAGCTCATGGCTCGAGTCGTGGAAGACCTCTTCGATGCTGATCTTCAGCTGGTCCCCGGTCTTCTTCGAGGTCACGGTCCACTCCGTGGCCCCCTCGACGACCGTGCACGGCGGCGTCATCCAGTTGAGCGGCTTGTACGACCCCCCATCGGCGTGCACCAGCACGCTCCCGTCCGCTTTCCATATTAGCAAACGGGTAGCCATGGGCAAATGGGCAGAAAGCCGACCTGTGTAATCAACCTGGCACCGTGCCACCAACAAACGCATGCCCAGCACCCTACCGGCAGCTCTGCGGCAAGGACCGCGCGTGCAACCGTCTGTGCGGTATGACGGGTCTAGGGTCGCGAACGAATGTCACACCTGTCTCATAGCCTTACTCCTATGAAGAGAGTGAACCCCTCCGCCCCTCGCCAGCTGCCCGATGAAGACCTGCTTGAGCTGCCCAAATCCTGGAAGCAACACACCTTCGACTGGCCCGGCCGTGGAGCGCCTCGGCCGGTCGAGATCAAGGAAGACGCCCCGGCCGAACTCAACAAACGATTCACCGAGGGGGCCCGGTATCTCGAGTACGCGTTCCGTGCGCTCCCCGATCCCTCCCTCGAAGCGCCCATTCGCGCTGGTATCGCCGGAGAACCGGACCCACTCGGAGCCGCGCTGGCATTGAAGCTGCTGGATTGGGTGGATGCTTCTCGCGACAACCGGGAGCTCGCCCGCGATGCCTGGATCGCACAGTACGGAATCGGCTTCACTGTAAAAGCCGCGGTCGAACTGTTGAGTACCAGCGTTACCTGGCTGCATCCTCGGATCGTCTCTCGGCAACAGGTCCGAATCGGGCCGATGCATATCGCGCACTTGGCAGGGACTTGGGGAGTCGCCAGCTGGATCAGCCCCATCCGGTCGTTGCTGGCTGCGCTCGACTCTTCGGCGTACGCGGAGGTTGTTGCCTCGGTCGGTGGCATGCGATCGGATGATTCGAAACGATTTGCCAGCGCCATGCTGATCCCGGACCAGGAATCCTGGGTAGAGGAGGCTTGTCTGCTCCATGCATCGCACGGCCCGCTGAACGTCGGCAAGGATGCCCTGTGGTCCTGCGTGTCGAGGCGGGAACACCTCGAAGCCAGCGGCGCATCAATGATCGATGCCTATCAGTGCGAGGTGGGGACGGTGGTCCGTCTCGTGGATGCGCTGGGAGTCGAGGCGCTTCCGGTCCTGGTGAAGTCCCTTGGCAGCCGGTCGGTCAAGCGTCCTGAGGTAGCACGGGCGATGGTTGACGCGCTCGGAATCCTGCCTTCTGACCCGGCGATCGAATACCTTCTCGAACGTAGTGGCGAAGCGCGGCCGATGGCTGCGGCGCGTGCCGCAGCGAAGCGCTTCCCGGTCCGGACCCTGCGAGCGATCGCCTCGGTGTCGGAGGCGTCTACTGGTCCTGCCAAGTCCAGGCTTGCCGGAATCTCGCAGTCGAACGCCCTGATACAGCAGGCTGTTGCGATGCTCGACGAAGTCGATCGCCAGGCGATCGAGCAGCTTCAGGCGATGTCAGCGGGGGTTCCGGTGGCTGATCCATCGACACTGCCGGAGCGCTTCACATCGCCGCCTTGGGCGGCTTTCGTGAACCGAGCAACACCGACCCCGCTTGCTGGACTTTCTGCACCCCCATTGAACGAACTGCGTTGGAACGAAGGCGAACAGGAGGCCTTCCAGGTCCTTGCCGATGGCGAGAACCACGTCGCCCACCAGGGGTTCTGGGAACGTTCGATGCCTGACGGCCCGCGAGCTGATCACCCCTGGCTCCCGGAGTTCCTCGCTTACGCCTCCGAAGAACTGGTCGGATCAGCGCTCGACCAATGGGATGGTGGGGCTCGCTCGGCCTCGGTTTCCACGGTGAAGGCGATCCTCGGCCGGCACTCGCTAGCCGCGATCGACCGTGTCATGCAGAACGTCCGGTCGAAGAAGGACTTCCGTCCCGCCATGCTTCCCATCGTGAACATCGATGCGGCGAGGACTGCAGCTGACAGCATGACGCGGTCGCAGAGCGACCGCGCCGTTGCATTGGCCTGGCTCGACAGGCATCCCGACGCTGCGGCCGCGCTCCTCATCCCGGACGCGTTCGGTCCAGACGCGAAGCTGCGCGGGCCCGCTGTCAAAGCGCTGCGGTACCTGGCCGAGTCAAACCGGGAAATCCTGGACACCCAGGCGAACCAGTACGGCGTGTCTGCTGCGGAGGCGGTTCGAGCGCTGATCGAGCCTGATCCGTTCGACCCGAAGCTCGACAGCCTTCCGCGTATCGGCACATGGGCTGATCCGCATTCGCTGCCACAGGTGCTGCTCGCAGGCGGTGCTGCCGCGTTGCCCACGGATGCAGTCAAGACACTGATGATCGCGCTGGCGATCGACGGGCTTGAGGGCCCCTATCGGGGGGTCGACGTGCTCGTTCGCGAATGCGATGCGGCTGGACTCACCGCGTTCTCGTGGGCCCTGTACGAGCTGTGGACCGCCGCGGGCTGCCCCTCCAAGGACGTCTGGGCCATGACGCAGTTGGCGAGGTTCGCCGACGAGCGCACGGTGCGACGTCTCGCTGCGCTCATCTGCGAATGGCCCGCGAAGGGGCAAAGCACCAAAGCCGTCAGGGGCGTCGAGATTCTTGGCGCCATTGGGACCGAGGCGGCGCTCTGGGCGGTACGGGGGATTGCCGAGGAAACGAAATTCAAGGCGCTCAAGAAAGCGGCCGCCGATCAGATCGACGCGATCGCGCAGCGGCTCGGTCTCGATCGCGAACAGCTCGCCGACCGTCTCGTCCCGGACTTCGGCCTGGATGCGGCTACACCGCTCGTCCTCGACTATGGTCCCCGCTCCTTCACCGTCAAGTTCGACGAGCAGCTGCGGCCCTACGCGGTCGAGGACTCCGGGAAACGTCGCGCCAATCTGCCGAAGCCCGGCGCAAAGGACGACCTCGACCTCGCCCAGCCGGCGTACGAGCGATTCACCACGATGCGCAAGGACCTCAAAAAAGTCGCGGTGGAGCAGGTTCGCCGCCTCGAATCAGCGATGGTCCACGGCCGCAACTGGACCGGCGATGAGTTCCAGACGTACTTGGTCGGTCATCCGTTGCTGTGGCACCTGACGGGCCGCCTGGTCTGGCAGGCCGATTCTGGTTCAGGATGGACCTCGTTCCGCCTCGCAGAGGACCGCACTCTTGCTGATCTCGAAGACGAGCCGATGGCCCTGCCTGGCGAAGCCGTCGTCCGACTCGCGCACCCGGCCACCTTGGGCGATGAAGTCGAGCAGTGGGCCGCGGTCCTTGCCGACTACGAGACCCTCCAACCGTTCGATCAGCTCGGACGCCCTGCGCTTTCACTGACCGAGGAAGAGCGGCTGTCTGGGCGGCTGAGCCGATTCGAGGGCCAGGCAGTGGACGGCGGCCCTCTGATGGGGCTTCTCAAACGCGGCTGGCGGTATGGCGACCCCGACCCCAGAGGAAGCCGACGGAGCATCTACTTCGAGTTCCCCGAAGGCGGGTTCATTGCACTGGAGACCGAACCGTCGTTCTATCCGTCCTACCGCCCGGACGACAACCTCACCCTGGACCACGTCGAGTTGGCTCTGCCAACTCCGAACCACACGATCGATGCTGTCGCTATGTCGGAGGCACTCATGGCAATCGCCAAGGTCGCACGGAACCCGCAGAGGTAACAACCGACTCAGGTGAGATTTGCGGACTAACAAGACCCGTCCGCTTTCCATATTAGCAAACGGGTAGCCATGGGCAAATGGGCAGAAAGCCGACCTGTGTAATCAACCTGGCACCGTGCCACCAACAAACGCATGCCCAGCACCGTACCTGTGCCACAGGCCTGCCCTTGACATGCCGCAGCTAGCCTGAGACCCGTGCATAAGGAGTTCGCGAGTGTGTGGGAGAAGTGTTGGCAGTTGGAGCTGCTCGCGACTCCGTACGAGTTGAAGCACCGCTATCGCGACCGGTGGGTGAGGTTCCACTGTCTGCCTGAGTCGAAGCGCTACGCCGAGAGCGAGTCAGAGACTGCCGTGATCCTCGACCGGTACAACTCCGTGCTCGATGAGCTGTTCGGCGGCGGTGAGGTGTGCGTGGTTCGTGCCGAGTACAGCGGCAGGAGAGCTCGGCGCGGACTGCAGAAAGCTTGGCGCACCACCGTCTACGACGTGGACCCCGAGTTCGGCCCCTCCCGCGCGGACCTATTTCTCACCCGCCATGTGTGGCAACGTGGCCTGCTCGACCCGAGACTCCGGAAGGTCGCCGATGACCGGGAACCTGGCGGCATCATCACCGATCCCGGTGCGCGCTGGCTCTTTCACCCGTACGACGGTGGCATGGACGTCATCGCCCCGACAGCAGCGGACCGCGATGCGCTTCGAGACCGGCACCAGGACTGGTTGTCCAAGCACCCACAAGAGTTCTGAGCCCAGTCGCTCAGTTGAGGCGTTCGAGCTGGGTGTGGTGTCGTAGTGCTTCGCCTTGTCGTGTGAGTCGCAGGGACTCTTCGAAGTCGGGGCCGGGTAGGCGGATGCTGCGTAGTACGGGGTCGCTGGGGTAGCCGCGGAACGTTGTCGCCGGGGCACCGTGGTCGTCGGGGGTGTAACCGAAGCCGTCGAAGAAGGCCCAGCCTGTCCCGCTTTCCGGTGCGTAGCAGTAGACGTACTTGTGGATTCTGAAGCTCGGAGGTCCGAACGCCTTGACGATCTCGCTCAGATGGGCGTCTCTGCCGTTAAATGCGGAGTCGGCTGCAGCGAGCAGGGCGGACCAGGGTTCGTCCGGGAGGAGTCTGTCTACGGTGAGGTATCCGTAGCCGTGGAAGATCTCAGCAAAGAGTGAGGCGACCTCGCTGTGGAAGCGGGTGTCAGTGCCGAAGGCTTCCCGAAACAGCCCGGGGATGCCGCATGACCGGTACTTGTCCGACAGTCCGAGGTCGTCTCTGGTTGGCTCGGGGAGGCCGTCGAGGAAACGCAGGTCATCAAGCCGCAGTTTGCACATCGACTCGAAGTCCTGGTCATTGATGACGTACAAGCCGGGGCGGCGCAGCATCTGCGTGACCTGCTCGATAAGCCGGGTGCGCATGGCGGCTGCTTTGTCCATGGATGCAGCGTAGTGCCGGATGCAAGACTTCGCGAGTGGAGGAAACGTTTGCGGCGCAGCTCGAATGGTGGGCCAACTCAACCATCTGCATGCGTTTCGACGTGTTGATCACGATCGAGGAGAGGAGCGCAGACCTGGCCGCTCGTGGTCGACTCGCCGACGATGCACTCGCTGACGGTGAAGCAGTAGAGATCTGGGATCTCCTGTGTGAGGCGAGCCCGTTCTTCCGGCTGGCCTTCGAGGATGGTTCCGCCTTTGAGGTTGTGCTGCGGGCAGGCAATCGGCCAGGCGAATTCACCGTGTCTGAATGTGGATCGGATTGTCTGCTGTGAGCGGCCGACGATTCCCACGCGGCTTTCGACTTCGCGACCGGCAGTCAGCGAAACCGCCGTGTTCCCCGGCTGGTGGTCGCGAGTCAGTCGAAGAGCACGTCACTCTTCGTTCGATCTGGATGTGGAGGACCGAGCGCGCGCCTTCGTCTACTCCTATGGAGCGCGAACGAACTCCGCAACTCGACCGGTACCGAGAGGACTGGATCGGTGGCGGCGTGCCCTCGGAGTTCGTTGATCGGGCGATCGCGTTTCAAAGGTTGTGGGGTGGTCTCGTCCTGCCGCCGGGTCCGTTTTGTGACGGTTGCTTACGGGTTCATGATCGGGCCCGATGGAGCGTTCGGGATCGCTGAGGTGCGTTGGGCGGCCCTGCACGCGTCGATTGAGGGCTGGATCGGGTCGCTCGCCCTTGCGCACGGTGCCTTCACCTACGCCGAGCAGGTCACCAAGTTCACCAGTAGCCGTGTTGATTCGGTCGACTTCACCGGTCTTGATCGGGTCGAGGAGGTCCTGCAGCGCCGTTGCTAGCCTGAGACCCGTGCATGGGATTTCGCGAGTCTGTAGGAAGCACTGTCACCTGGGCGAAGAAGTCAT
This sequence comes from Glycomyces lechevalierae, assembly GCF_027622945.1. GTDB lineage: Bacteria > Actinomycetota > Actinomycetes > Mycobacteriales > Micromonosporaceae > Glycomyces > Glycomyces rutgersensis. Next base: position 183,632 of record NZ_JAPZVQ010000008.1, read on the forward strand.
GCTCGTCTACGTCGAACCTGAGCGATATCAGCTGCCCATGTCACCTAACGACTCCGATCGGAATCTGGTATGCAGAGGTTCGGATGCACTGCCGCTTGGTGATTTGGCGCGGCCAAGGTGAAGCGACTGGCCCTCGCCGTGAGTCGCCGGTATCTTCGGGATGAGTTGTCGGTGGGGCCGAGTATGGTTCCGGCATCCTGCCGGACAGAGATCGCAAGGAATTCAGAGCAATGTACGGCGGGTGCGGGAGATCTATGGCTGCCAGGTCGGGCCTGTCGCTTGAAGCCACAGCACGGGAAGAGACGGAGGCGTGAATTGCCTGCAAAACGAGGCGTAATTTATGTGCTCACAAATCGGTACTTCGCACGGAATATTGTAAAGATCGGGATGACCGAGAGAACAGCAACGCTCCGCGCTCGTGAGCTCTCGACCGCAACTGGGGTGCCTGATGATTTTGAAGTAGCTTACGAGCAGATTGTCAGTGATGCAATTACGGTCGAAAGCAAAGTTCATGAGTTGCTTGCTGATTACAGACTCAACAAGCGCAGGGAATTCTTTCAGCTTCCCACAATGAAAGCGATTGAGGTTGTTCGATCAGTTGCTGCGGAATATCTTGTGGATGAAGAAAACGAAGCTGATGAGATCGATGTGCTTCCTGGATTTGAAAGTCGAATGCGCCGCTGGCTAAGGTCAGATCTTGTTGCGGTTAGCTATCATCAGTTTTCGGACCTCTGCGTAGTCAAATGGGTAACCCAACCAGACCTTTCATCCGAGGGTGCAATAGAGCACATATTTGATTTGAGTGTCATTGCCGGTCATCCGCTAGAAAGCGTACCACCCTACGACGGTAGATGGTTCAGTCCAGTCCGGAATACTCCGGAAGAAAACGCTAGAGAACTCCTCGTCCTGGATGCGTACTCGATGATCATGACCGGGCTGGACATTCTTTCAGAAGAAGCAATGAGGTATGTTGCTGACCTATGGGAACTACATAAGACAGAGCCTCCTATTCAGCTTTCCTGGCGCGTTGTTGAACAACGGCTTGATATGTGGGGAAACAATGAGTATCCGTCGGTGGACTCTTGACGGACTGTTATTATTGGCAGGACCTTCATTGAGCTCGTTTAAAGTTCGTGGGTGCAAGTTAGGAGGCCTGAATCCGTTTCGTCGAGTGGCATCGACGGAGGAGTTCGTGGGTTGTGAACCGAGGGTCGTGTTCGACGTCTGCTTGTGCGGATGTTCGGGGAAAGTCTTTAAGATGGCCGATAAGGCCACTTCGTGCGCGACTATCTAGCTTCGCGGTTCTTCTCCTCGCCGGAGGATTCTTCGAGCTGTAGCTCGCGCTTACGCTGCTCTTCGACGATCTCCTCAACTCTCTCTGCAAAGAGCGTCAGTCGTTCCACGTCGCTCTTGCCGCGATAGTCATGAAGTCCAAGCTCCATTGCTTGAGACTCGCGAGCGATGGAGTCAGCAGTCTGCTGTTTTGCGATGCCTCTTTCGCGAAACTTAAAGAATCCAGTTGCGGCTGAGGCGATCGCTACGACCATGCTCATGGCGGCTGCTACCCATTTGAACCAATTTGTGTCAGAGATAGTCGCAGCGGAGGCGCTGGTAGAGCTGGCGGCGATCACTGCCCCAACAATAATCAGCCATTGAAGAGTGTTGCCGATTTTTCGGCTTTGAGTTGCCTGCTCGCGGTACCTATCCATGGCTGACCTTGCATTAATCCGATAGATTCGTAGAGATTCTTCGTGATTCAGGGCGTTCTTTGCCGCAAGGTGAGCCCTCTGGGTATAGAGATGCACGAGTTGGTTGTCATGCTGCGCGAGTTCGGATTGTCTGGTGAATATGAAATAGGCTGCAGCGCCCGTGGAACCAACTGCAGCTAGGAATCCTATTATGCTGAACGGCTCTCGGTAATTGGTCCAAATACCGACAAACATCGACCAACCCAAGAAGAGCGCTACGACGAGGCTGGAAGATAGCCAGATTACCTTCATTAGGCGCTGTGCGCGCAAGGTTCTATTTTTTGATTCTTCAAGCGCAATATCCTTACTGTTATTTCTGAGCGCTTCATCGCTCTGTGCGGGTATTTCGAGAGACACGGATACCTCCGACTGGATCTAAGATGATTCGGTAGAGATCGTACCGACAGTCCAGGATTTCGAAGGGATGAAAATATTCGCAAATGACGTAAAGCACTCGAATCGAGAGTCAAGTTTATGACACACCTCGTTCCAACGCAAGCCCGCACTTTCACTTTGATCTTGTTCCAGCTTCATCGCAAGAATTCGCGCGTTGACAGACGGATGTACAGAAGGTGTCAGCTCGTGTGGATTTGTCCCAGAGGCGAGCGAGGGGGCCGCCGCGAGGGGCCGGCGCGGAGGGAAGAGCCGAAAGTCAGCTGGCGGTTCGTGGTCACGTATCCACAGAACTATCATGGCTGTATAGGGACTGCGCAAGGGGCTCCGTGGAAGGCGGATCGGCCGGGCTGCGAGCGCCCTCTTGCACGGTGATAAGTGAGGAGCCAGCGTCCCCGTCTCGTCGAGGCGGTCGCGTCATCGAGGTGTTAGGGGTTGATCCGAAGGAAACGCGCCGATAGGCTGGGCTGAAGTATCTCAAGCACTCATATTGCGTAAACTAGGAAGTAACATGAAGCTTACTGAGGTCACCATCAAACGCTTCAAGCAGTTCACTGAAGAAAATCTGAAACTCCGTGAAGGAGTGACGATTGTAGCGGGTGGAAACAACGCGGGAAAATCCTCGCTGCTACAGGCTCTCGCTGTTTGGGAATTCTGTAAGGTCGCCATTGTTGCGGAAAAGGGGACTACCGCTCTTACAGGAACCAGCCTAGGCGCTCAGGGTTTGGGAATTGGTGATGACGAGTTTTCTCCTATTAATATTCCAACCCTTAATCATCTGTGGACGAACCTGAGATCGTCCAAGAATCCGGAGACAGATCCGGATGGTTATACTCTTTCGATCGGATGCACTTGGCGTGACGACGCGGACGCAGAGAAGCGGCTGAAGTTTTCGCTCTCGCTAGCCAATGATCGTCTTTTTGTGAAGTTGTCGGATTCAAATCTTGACGAAGACGATCGGACTCCAACTATTGCCTATTTGCCGCCGTTCGCGGGTATATCTGCCCGGGAAGAGCGGGCGACAGGGGCAATGCGAAGGCGCAGAATTGGCGAGGGGCTTGCGGGTGCAGTGTTGCGAAATCTTCTCCTGGATATGCGGCTAGAGAATGTTGCAAAACGAGATTCCCTAGGAAAGGACAAGACGCGCGTTCCGGAAAAAGATCTCGTTAAGCTTCGCGATGAGGACCCATGGGAAATTCTTCAGCAGACACTGAGGGAGGTATTTTCAGCGGAAATTCTTATGGCAGAGTTTAATGAGGAATACCATTCGTACATTCAGGCGAATGTTGATAAAGGGTCTGTGGCCGGGTACAAGCTCACAAGGTTCCCGAAGTATAAGCCACATGACTTGATGGTTGAAGGAAGTGGGTTCCTTCAATGGCTTAGTGTTTACACACTTGCGACGTCTCCTTCGACTGATATTCTCCTATTTGATGAGCCTGATGCACATCTTCATGCTGCGCTTCAGATGCAAATGGTGGAAAGATTGGCGATGCTTTCTGGTCAATTTGAGAAGCAGGTTCTTCTAGCTACTCATTCGACCGAGATTATCCGCTCGACCGATCCTCACAACATACTTGAAGTTAGAAATAGCGGTCAATCTCGCTTCCGATACCTAACGGAAGATTCTCAAAAGACAGGACTTCTTGTTGGGATTGGGAGCGATTATGCGCCGCGTATCGATCAGGTTCGAAAGAAGAGGCGAGTGTTCTTCTATGAAGGAAAATCGGATAGATTGATACTTCAGGCCCTTTCTGCGATCGCAGAGGTTGAGTGGCCTGAGAATGTTGCCGAATGGCAAACGAGTGAGAGTGTCAAAGAGCGAAAGAAGATCTGGCAACTCCTGAGTCATGAGTATGGTGAAATTACTGCCCTTAGTCTTCGCGATCGAGATGATGAGGCGTCTGGCACCACTGGATCTGATCTCCTCGATAAGGGGTGGAAGGTCCCGGAACATTTCAAGGCAGTGAAGTGGCGTCGACGCTATATCGAAGCGTATCTAATCTGGCCTGAAGCGATTGCTCAAGCGGCAAAAATGTCGCGAAGCAAGGTTGAGTCGGATCTCAGCTCGAAGTTCGGGCTTGGTTCTTTCGACGATAGGTGGAAACGCACGGATGCCGCTCAAGCATTTATGGATGCGCGCGCGAAAGACATTCTTTCTCATTTCAATGTTCGGCCGGTGGATGTGGCTAAAAATATGAGGGCCGAGGAAATTTGTGAAGACATTATGACCTTCTTTTCGATTCTCAAGGAATTCGCTGGCGAGGGGGGAATTCCGGGGTCTGAAGCGAAGGAATCTGCGGGGCTTTTCTAGGATCTGAGGCTGCATACTCGGTTACCTTTCAGGCAATAGTGCTCAAGGTTCGCGATCCAGGAAGCACCGGGCCGGAATGGGAGAGCCCACGGTTGGGTCGAAGGATGCTCGGACGTTTGATCATGCTGTTGTAATGTTCGGCGCGGCCCCCTATTTGTCGTAACGACGCCCTACGTGTCGGCTATGGGACGGCACTTCTAAGTTAGGTTGTCTTCATATTTTCTTTCATGAGCTCACGCTGTCTGTGCGAGAGCGGCTAGGAGCCACCGGGATACTGGAGCGTTGCTGAGATCGCCGACGTTGGAGATCCACCGTGCCTCCGCGAGTTCTGGTGAAGTGGTGACGGTTGTTGTCGGAGTGGCAGCGGTGAGGATGGTGAGCGTGTCTCGCTTGGCCTCAAGGGTTGTGGTGATGGTGTTGAGTTCGACGAAGTCGTTCGGGTTAAGGGTGAGACTGAGTTCTTCTGCAACCTCGCGTGCCCCAGCTTCGGCAGGTGTCTCTCGGGTTGGGTGGTAGCCGCCGCCGGGGAGGCCCCATCGTGTGGGGTCTGAATAGGAGTGGCGGACGACGAGGAATCGGCCGGCGTCGTCGCGCAGCAGGACCTTGACACCAAAGGTGTTTGGTTTGCGGACCCGCCACCATAGGCGGTGCATGGGCGCGAGAGCGCGCAGGACGGACGCCGGTAGGCGGACGTGTTTCATGGCTTCAGTGTGACGGTCCGGTAGTGCGGGTCGTCGTAGCGGAAGCGGATCATGCGGCGGGTGCCGTTGAACGGCTGCCGAGCATGAATCATGGCGCGGTTGTTCACCACCAGGAGGTCTCCAGCTCGCCATTGGTGCACCAGCACAACGGCCTCGGCCAGCGCGGATTCGACATGCCCGTACATCTCGTCCTCGCTGAGGCCAGTTGGAAGGCCGAGGACGCTGTTCGTCTCCAGCTTGGAGCGGAAACGGAGCGCGGGCCCGTGGACGCCTGGATTGATGAGCGGGTGTGTCGCCTTATTGGGGCGCCACTTGGTCGAGTACGTGATCCGAACCGAGGTGAAGCGGTGTTGCTGGGCGAGGAGGGTGCGCGCAGCCGCTCGCCCGTCGAAGAGGCAGGTTGCGCCGCCTTCGGTGGCTGGGATGAGGCAGCCGAGCGCGAAGAAGCGAAGGGGCTCCTGGTCGTCGAGCTGTTCGGTGTGCCGGGGGAGCCATGTCGGATCGTTCTTGGCTGTAAGGGTTCGCGAGCCCATCCAGCGTGCGCCGAGATGGGTCCCAAGTACGCTCGCGGCAGCGGTCATGGCCTCGGGTTCCGGCTCGGCCCGAATGAGGGTGTAGCCGCGGATGTGCAGGTCTTCGGCAAGGTCGTTAAGGGTTCGGGTCAGTGTGAGCACGGCGTTCTCTTTCTTCCGGTAGTCGAGAGGAGGGCCGCTGTTCCCGCCACCCTGGTAACAGCGGCCCTCGGACCCCGCTATGCCCGTAGCGAGGCTGCCGAGCGATCCACCAATGACCCTTTCGCTCGGCTGGTTGGCCTTCCGCGTGGTGTGGCAACGCGGAGGACGCAAACGGGCGGTGCGTGGTTCTGGGGAGGCATGCCCGCCCGAGTCGTTAGGTCCTGCCTGTGGTGGCGGGGCCGTCGTGGAGTGCGGCTACTGCTGCAGCGATGTGTTCCCGCAGCTCGGGCTGGCCGATGGCGTATCCGCCGATCCAGAAGGGCCGTTCGCCGTATTCGAGTCCTCGGGTCATCACGGTGAACGGGTGTTCGCTCAGCTCGGTGACCTTGAGGTGTGGGCCGCCCATGTCGTTGCGGTACTCGGCGAGTTCGTACTGCTGGCCCTCAACCTCGAAGGTTTGCGGGTTGAGCGCTCTCGGGTTCGGTCGCATGGTGGATCACCCTTCGCAGATTCGGACCGTGCCGACCGCGCGCACGGAGGCGAATGGTTTGGCGTCACGGGAGACGTAGGCGCGATACGCGCGCTCTTCGAAGTCGTCACGCCACTGATCGGGGTAGTCGCGCCACGGCTGGCCCCAGTTCGCTTTCATGTCACCGGAGTTGAGGCCGGACACGACGAGCACGAGCGCGCTCCGGTCCCCAGCGGGATACACCCGCATGGCCTCGGGAGCGTGCTCGCTTGAGGCGCACACGTCGAACGCTGAACCGTCCTGTACGAAGGACCCGCGTTTCACTTCGGTTGTAGGTGCTGTCATCGCTATACCCCTTCGAGCGATCGTGAAGGCCGTTCTCTACTGCGGGGGCGTAGAGCCTTTCTCCTTCGATGCTGCTCTTGTGAAGGGGCCGTTTCTATCCCTGGACAGGTATCTCACGATGAGATAGCGTGTGGGTGCTATGTCTAGGGACATGTACGAACCGATTCGCATACCCGATGCGGTATGGGACAAGGACGATGTCCAAAAAGCGCTTACGAGTCGCGACGTAGCCAAGCTCTTCAAGATCGCTCAACAGTGGGTCGGCTCCAGCCAGTCTCGTATCGGGATCGCCATCGGCATGCCCCAGGGACGGGTCAGCGAGATCATCCACGGCCACCGCGAAGTGACCAGTATCGAAGTACTGCAACGGATCGCTGATGGGCTCAACATGCCGAGCCGGGCGCGGCTGCGCCTGGGGCTCGCTCCGCGGCTTGAGGATTCCATCGAATCCATGTCGCAGCTCGATCGAGTTGGCATCACTCAGATTTTCGCGTCGCAAGGCGAAGCCGCCGGCGAGATTTCCGGTCGCGCGACAGACGCGAAGCGAATCGATCTCCTGGTTGTACGTGCGCTCGGGTTGATCGGACTCAACGAGTCCTTGCTGCGATCCGCGGTGACGGGCGACAGGCGGGAACCGCTCCGGTTGCGTGTCCTGCTGCTCGATCCCGATTGCGAGGCGGCGAGTGTCCGGGCGAAGGAGATCCGGGAATCGCCCGCCTCCTTCCGGGCGGGCATCAACCTGTCAATCGCTCGGCTGGAAGAACTCACGGGACGGCAGAACGTCGACGTGTCGGTGCGGAAGTACCGCGCGCTTCCTGTCTGGCGTTGTATCAGGCTGGACGACGTGCTCTATCTGTCGATGTTCCATCCTTCATCGGAAGGGCACCAGTCGAGCGTGTACAAGCTGGTAGCGGCGCAGTACAACCTTTTGTGGACGGGGTTTGAGCGCCAGTTCGATGAAGTGTGGCAGTCCTCGGCTGTCGTGATCTAGCGAAGGGAGTCCTCGTGATTGAGGCGGAACTCAAGGCGCGTGTCAAGGACGTTGCTTCGGTCAAGGACTGGTTGGGCAGGCAAGCCACTCCAGAGGATGCTACTTACCAGGACATCTACTACGACAAGGGCGACGAGCTGACCCGCAGCGACCGAGAGCTCCGCATCCGGACCGTCAGTACTGCGAAGGCTCAGCGCTCAGTCCTGACCTACAAGCAGGCACGCGTCGATGAGGAGAGCGGGTCGAAGCCCGAGCATGAGACCCAGGTCAGCGCCCCGAATGCCGTCGCGAGTTTGCTGCTCGACATCGGGTTCACAGAGTACGTCCGGCTGACGAAGCACTGCCAGAACTACACGTTCCAGTTCGCCGGCTACGACATTCTTGCCACACTTGTCCATGTACCCGAGCTTGACGGGGCGTTTCTTGAAGTAGAGACCCTCGTTGGTGACGAACAGTTCGACGCGGCGCTCGAAGCGCTGAAGGGCTTGCTCAGGGAACTGAGGCTTGAAAACGAGCTTGAACCCGGTACTTATACGGATGCAGTCCTCGAAGCACGGTCACGCTAGACCTGACGAATGTTCCGCGTCCCAGGGGTCCGCTCCGGCCTCCGGTCAGCAGCGTATCCCTCGCGGGTCGTCTGGGTCCCAGTTGTTTTCCGGCGCCATCTTGCATGCGGCGTAGTCCCCACGAGGCGACGTTAACGCGGTTGCCGACGCGGCGGCGAGTGGTTGTGCGGGTCCGGCTGCCCCGCACAACCCCGCACGACAGGGTCACCGTGACAGCTTGTGACCGGCGGCGGTTCCACGTGACCGCCTATAAACCCGGTCCGTTCCGATTCTGTGCTGAGCTGCGGTTTTGGCTGTCACAGCGGAGGCTGTGCGGGTGCTTGTGACAGTCATGTGCTGTCACAAACTGTCACAACCCCTTGACGGAGGCCCCTGACACGAGCGTTCATGGAGGGGGCAGCGAACAGGCGCTGGAGCCGCGGGCAGTGCATGTCGCGGTTGACAACTTGGAGGTACCGAGCATGGATGTAGTGGTTCGCTTCGCGCGATTTCATTCGACTCCGACTCGCTGATCGGGTGTGTAGTCGGTGAATCGGATTGGCTCGTGAGCCGGTCACCTTTGTGCTTGTCCATGCGCAATCGTGAGATTTTGCCATAACAATTTGATAAACGAGGGCTTTCGGGGTGCGGAAAACTGGCCTCTGGTTGCCTATACCTATGGGGCTAATGTTTCAGGCACCGGACCGGTCGCCCATCGACCCGTACCCGTCCTCAAACGACGGGCGCAGATTCTTCCGGCAGCAGGTTCGGTTACCGATCTGCCGAGGGCAGGGTCATCGAGGGTTATCGGCTACTGGCGATTCTGGTAACCGGGCTTGAGCTGGAGGGTTACCGGAGTGCTTGACAGTAACCGCAGTAACGAGCTCAACTGGATGTCCATCAACTTCACAGGTGGTGTGAGTCTCCTACGGCCCGCGGTGCGCTCCGAAGCGTCGGCGGAGTGCCGTTCATTCTTCTCCTTGACAAGCGGTCTCGAGTGTCCTCGATTGACGTCACTTGTCTCCAGATTTCTCAATTGAATAGCCGATGGCAGTCGCTGGCCTATAGCGGCTGTCGTGTGGCTAGCTGCCGGTTCTGGATGGCCCGGCGGCTGTCTATCAGTGTGCTCAATCAACGAAAGAGAGGTTCTACATGCACACGCAATCGAACATTAACATGCCCGCGCTCATCGAGAGCGGGCCGTGGGGACTGCTCGCCCATTTGGGCCAGACCCCGCAGGTACGAATGGCTGCCGCGGTCCTCGCAGCGGCCCTGACGGCACTGCTTGCGGTGCAGGTGGTGCGGCGGGTGCTGCACGGCCGTGAGCAGGCCCGCTGGCGGGCCGGTTCACGGTACGTCGAGATCGCAGCGCCCGGCCAGGTGCCCGAGTCCGGCGGGGAGGTGTTCTGGGACCACCTCGGTTCGATCGCCCGGCCCGCCTGGCGGCGGTACTGGTTCGGCCAGCCGCACCTGTTGTGGGAGCTGCGCGCCGATCGGCGTCGGCTGACGGTGCGGGTGTGGGTGCCCTCGTGCATCGACACCGCGCTCGTCGAGGGGGCGGTCGAGGCCGCGTGGCCCGGCGCTTCGACGACGGTGGTCGAGGCCGAGCCGCCGCTGCGGATGCAGCCGCTCGCCAAAGGCGGCAGGCTTGCCTGGGCCCGAGGTCTTGACGTGCCGGTGGCACCCGGCCCCGCGGGGTTTGATGTGATGCGGTTCCTGCTGCACGACATCGGTGAACTCGACATCGACACGTGCCTGGTGGTGCAGGTCGCGGTCTGTCCGGCGAGTCGGCGGCAGATGTCGCGGATATCGAAGGCCGCCTGGTCGAACGGTGGGGGCGGGGGCTCCTCGTTCATGAAGAGCCTAGCCAACGAGGCGCTCGACTTCGTGCATCCAGCCTCGTCACCGGGTTCGGGGTCGACCCGCCCGGCACCGGAGACCGCCTGGGTTTCGCACAAGCGCAAGCTTCTGCAGGACCGGGTAGCCAAAGGGGCGTTCTGGTCGGCTTCGGCGAGGTGGGCGCTCACCGCACCCGAGAGGCACATGGCCCGACTGAAGGCCACCAACAATCAGGTCAGTGCCTCGGTCTATTCACTCGCCGGCGCCAACGGGGTCTATCGACGCCGGATTTTCCGGCCTGATCGGCTGGTGAACACCTGGGCGCTCGGTTCGACGGTCACGTTGAACACGGCAGAAGTCGCCACGCTGGCGCATCTGCCGTTCGACGAGACGGTGCCGGTGTTGGAGCGGGCCAGGGCGCGCCGGGTGCGCCCGGTCGAGGCGGTCCGGTCCGGGGGGCGGAACGTCACGCCGCTCGGGCGGGCTGCGCAGGGCGGCCGGAAGATCGGGCTCGCTGCCGCTGATGCTCGTCAGCACGTCCACATCCTCGGCTCTACAGGTACGGGGAAGTCGACGCTCGAGCAGAACATGATCCTCGCCGAGATCAAGAACGGGAAGGGGATCATGGTGATCGACCCGAAGGGCGATCTGATCAACGATCTGCTTGACCGGCTCGATCCGGAGACGGTCAAGGGCCGCCTGGTGTTGATCGACCCCTCGGAATCGAACGGGCACGGGTTCTTCCCGTTGTCGGGGCCGAACAGTGAGATCGCGGTCGATCACATGGTCGGGATCTGCAACAAGCTGTGGGAGCGGCACTGGGGTCCTCGCGCGGACTACATCCTGCGCAACGGGCTGCGGACCGTCCTCGCCGCGAAGTTGGATCTGGTGGACCTGCCCGGGCTGATGATGAAGCCCGATTACTGGCGGGAGGTCGTCAAGCGCCTTGACCCCGATGATGAGCAGCTGCTCGGGTTCTGGGTCTGGTGGGAGGACATGGATAAGACCAGTCGCTACCAGGCGATCGGGCCGATCCTCTCGCGTTTCGATGCGCTGTTCGGCAACGAGTTCATGCGCTCGACGTTTGGCAAGCCCGTGAACCCCGTCGACATCGGTGAAGTGCTCGACAACGGCGGGATCATCTTTGCGCGCTTGCCGAAGGGCGAGATGCCTGAGTTCTCCGTGCCGCTGATGGGGTCGGTGCTCGTGGCGAAAGCCTGGCAGACGGCCATGCGACGCTCGGAGCTGCCGGAAGGCAAACGGCCGGATACGGTGCTGTACATCGATGAGGCGCACAACTTCCTCAATCTGCCCTACGCGATTGAGGATCTGCTCGCCGAGGCCCGCGGGCTGCGCATGGGTCTGGTGCTCGCGCATCAGCATCTCGGTCAGCTCAATCGCGAGCTGGCGGACGGGATCTCGGCGAACGCGCGGAACAAGGTGTTCTTCAACGCCAGTCCCGAAGACGCTCACCGGCTCCAGCGCCACACGCTGCCCGAGCTGAGCGAGGAGGACCTTGCTCGAATGGGTGCCTGGGAGGCGGGTTGCCGCTTGATCGTCGACGGGGTGGCGGCTCCGGCGTTCACGCTGCGGACGGATCCGCCGGCGCCGATCGTCGGCAAGGCCGAGCAAATCCGCGCCCAGGCCACCGGCCGGAAACCGAAGCCGCCAGAGGCGGGGCCGTTCACGAAGATCCTGCGGCAGCGCCTCGCCGAGCAGCGCCGGGCGAACGAGGAGAGGTTCGGTGAGGCCGCTTGAGCGCACAGCGGATACCCGGTCAGGTGACGAAGGACTTCACCGAAGTCCTTGAACGCCTGACCGGGCGGGACATGGGGCTCATCGATGCCCTGGCCCGGCATCGCATCCTCACCGCAGCTCAATTGGCCGACCTGTGCTTTCCGTCGGAATGGGCCGCTCGAGTCCGCGCAGTGACGCTCGTCGAAATGGAAGTGCTCGCCAGGTTCCGCGACGATAACCGGAAGGCGTACCGGTACACGCTCGGCTACTGGGGCGCTGGCGTCCATGCCTGGCGGCGAGGGGAGCCCGCACCGACGAAAGCGGCGGTTGCGCTCGCGATCCATCAGCTCGCGGTGTCCCGCAAACGCGGGCATCTGGAGGGGGTGAACACGTTCTTCACCCGCCTGCATGCTGAAGCTCGGCAAGACGGCGGTGTGGTTTTGAGCGAGTGGCTGTGTGAGGACGAGGCTGCCGGGTTCTTCCTTGGGAAGGTTCGGCCTGACGGGGCCGGGGTCCTTACTGTGGAAGGCGGTGCGATTCCGTTCTTCTTCGAGTACGACACCGGTACTGAACCGCTCGCCTATCTGGCTGCGAAACTCGACCGCTACGCCGCGAGGCAGCCTGCTGGCGGACATCGGCACGTTCTGCTGCAAATCGTTCGGCCCGGTCGCGAACGCAATCTCCACGACCAGCTCGCCGGTCGTCAGTTCCCGTTCCTGATCGCCACCACGAGCATCGGCACCGGACTGCTAGGTGCATGTTGGCGGCTGATCGGCTCCGAACAGCTTGTGAGGCTGAGCGAACTCGGGCCGGAGGTGAGGCCATGATCGGCCGAGAATGGGGGCACACCGGGCCCCACACCGCGGGCCACACCGGCCCTGCCGCTGGCCCCCACACCGCCCCTACGGGCGGCGCGGGGGCGGATGGCGGTGTATCGCCAGGTGGCGGGGAGGTTGTGCGGGGCAGCGTGACTCCGAAACATATATCCCGTGGGGCCGAGGGTGGCGTCCTCCTGAACGATCTCCGTTCCGGGACGGTCGTCATCACCAGCCCAATTGGGTTCCCAGTTCATGGAGTCAGGTTGCTCGCCAGCCATTTGCGCTTCATCGAGCGGCTGCAACCGGCTGCTGTGGTTAATATCGGGGGTCTCTACGCGGACCGTTTGATTGGCGAACGGAAGGGCCGTGACGAAGAGGCGCTGCTGGACGCTGTCGCGCGTGAATACCTGAGTCCGCTGCGAGCGGTGTACTCAGGGCAGGTCGCGATGCCTACGCCGAACAGGAGCGCTCCGATACCTCGTCAAACCCGACTGAGCCGAGGTCTGGATTCGTCAACGGCGCTGGCGGAAATGCTCGCTGGCTTCGAGGTGACGATGCTTCCCAGCTATGTTGAGCTGGTTCCGGGTTGGGTGATCGCCTGTGCGGTACCCGGGGTTCGACGCCGATCGACCGTCGGGGTGACGGCGCTGGCCGAGGCGCGGAAACTCGGAGTCAACGTGGTTTGCGGGTGTTCAGGGTTCCTCGGGATCGCTTCCGAAACGCGTGGCCCGAGCGAGCGGAGGCAGACCCTTCACGCCGTGGAGGTCGGTCATTTGAGGGTGCCGAGTCACCGCGCCGAACTCCGAAAGCCTGCCTTCGGGCGAGGGCCGGGGTTCGTGGTGTTGGAGATCGAGGACGGGGTAGTCAAGCCCGTCCTCATCCCCATGAAGCCGAACGGCGCGTTCACCTATGGAGGCGAACTGTTCGGCTTACCTGCGTCGGTGCCCGTTGGACTTCAGCAGTGAGGCGACCGGCGCGCCCGACTCGCGGTCATACGGGATGCCGTCGCGCAGTTCGATCTCCGGACGGTAGTCGATCGTGCGGAGTTCGAGTCGGCGTTCGATGTTCTCGGGCATGTGGAAGTGCAGCACGGGAGCAGCGGGAGTGCCTGCGCAGTAGAGCGTGAAGCCGCCCTTGCGTAGCAGCTCGCCCTTGGCGTCCCAGTCGGGCTGCGACTCCCACTTCTCGCGGTAGGTGATGCCGGTTCCAGTCTCCTGCCAGGAAGACGGGACTACCGGCATTGCCTTGAGCGTTTCGAGGTTCCTCGCGTGCCGCTCCAGGGACTGGGTCAGTGCCGTGACCGCGGTGGCGGATTCGGCGCTGGCGATGGCCTGGGTCAAGTTGTCCACGGCACCTTGAAGTTCGGTCACCTCGGAGGTCCGGTCACGGCCGGGGATGAAGGCCCGGTTCATGATCTCGAGGTCGCCGACCGTTTCGAGGAAGTAGCTCTCCAGGGAGTCCATGAGGAACTGCCGGTCCCAAGAGACGCGGTGCTCGCACATCTGGTCAGAGAACCGCGCCGCGCAGAGGTAGTAGTGGTATTCGCGACGCGTGCCGTTGGCGAGCTTGCGGCTTGACGAGTTCGAGTACAGCGGAAGCCCGCAGATGCAGAAGACGAGACCGGCCAGGGCCGTCGGTTCGTGGAAGGGCCGACGGCCTGAACCCTTGAGCTTCGCCAGCGCCTCCTGAAGCCGGTCGAACTCGGCTCGGGTAAGGATCGGCTCAGCGCGTTGCACCGGGAGGCCGTCCTTGCGGACGATGTTGCCCTTGTGGGTCGCGTAGCCCATCAGCGTCGGACTGATCAGCACCGTCTTGAGGATCGTAGGCTGCCAGCGCACGCCACGCGGCTTGGTATTCGCCTCCTCCTTGTTGGCCTTGGCATTTTCCGACTTCTGGTAGTCGGTCGCGGTGAGGACGCCCCGGGCGTTCCAGTCGGCGCAGATTCGGCTCAAGCTCGACCCGAGGTCGGTGATGCGTTCGTACGCCTCGCGAACGAGTCCGGCGGTGTACGGGTCTTTGACGAGTCGGAGTCGCTTGGACCCGTTGAACTGGAACGCCTCGGTCCTGTAGCCGAAGGGCCAGACGCCGCCACTCCAGAGGTTGACCTCGCGGTAGTAGGCGGTCTGCTTGAGCTTCTTCTCCTGAACGGTCTTGCGGTACTTCGCCGCCTGCGTTGCCTTGATACCCGCGATCATGCGCCCGTCCTCTGTCGTGAGGTCGAGCGAGGGATCGTCGAGGACGATCACGGACTTGTCGTTCTTGAGCACCCAGCCGACGAACTGCCACCAGTGCATGTCGTCGCGGGTGATGCGGTCCTGGGTGGTGACCATCAGGGCGTCCCACTCGTGGACCCTCGGCTCGGTCAGCCACTCACCGAGCGACGGGCGTTCATCGAGGTTGATCGCGCCTGAGACAGTTGCGTCTTCGACCATGTGCACGAGTTCGTGCCCGCCGAGTGCGATGGCCTCCCGGAGTTCGATGTCCTGGCGCTCCAGTGCGCTGGACGATTCGGTGTCCCTGCTGATGCGCTTGACAGGAAGGACTTTCATGTCGCCATTCTCCCCTCAAAACGGACAGGGAGCGGCTAAACCGGCGGTTTGGAAGATCAGAGGACCGTCCCATCCGCTTTCCAAATGATCAGCCGTGTCGCCATGGGCAAATGGGCGGCCAGCCGCCCCGTGTAATCGACCTGGCACCGTGCCACCAACAAACGCATGGCAAGCACCCTACCCGCGGCCGCGGATCGGTCGGGCATGCCCGCGCCCGCTGAGATTCGTGCCCGGTGGCGGAGGACCAGGGCCGTCAGGGGTTGGGTGATGTCGGGTGGGTGTGGAGGGCGAAGCCGGTGGTGCCGGGGTGTTCGAGGCCGGGGGCGAGTTCGGAGGCGCCGGGGTGGGTGACCGCGGTGTAGTCGGCGCTGGATTCGGAGCGGTAGGGGATGGGCTCGGTGGTGAAGGCGGTTTCGAGGCGTTCTTGGAAGTGGGCGGTGATGCGCCGGTAGTCGGTGTCGGTGAGGTGGACGGCACTGTGTTCGACGAAGGGCGGGAGGACGTCGAAGCCGGTGAAGTGGAGGAGGCCGTGGTTGAGGGGGAAGAGGAGGTCGTCGATGGGGCCGTTGACGCCGCGGGGGGTGTAGTGGCCGGCGCGGCCGCCGGTGAGGGTGGCGAGCATGGCGCGCTTGCCGGCGAGGGGGCCTTCGCTGCCGTAGCGGCCGAGGCCGGCGCCGTAGGCGAAGTTGTAGGTGAAGACGCGGTCGATCCAGCCTTTGAGGATGGCGGGGACGGTGAACCACCAGAGAGGGAAGAGCAGGATGACGAGGTCGGCGTCGCGGAGCTTCTGCTGTTCGGCGCGGATCTCGGGGCTGAGGCGGCCGGTCTCGGTGGCGGTGCCGGAGGCGTGCATGAAGTCGGGGCCGGTGATGCCGTCGAAGTCGGTGAAGTCGGCGGCCGACTGCCATTTCATGGCGTAGAGGTCGGAGACGACGACCGTGTGGCCTTGGGACGCAAGGGTGGTGACGGCGAGGTCCTTGAGCGCGGCGGTCAGGGAGCGCTCGTCGGGGTGGGCGTGGACGATGAGTACGTTCATGTCAGCAAGCTTGGGCTGGATTCGCGGGACCGGCCAGAGTCCCTTTGACCGCTGGACCGCCGGTCCTGGGTCTACCGGGGCCACCTTCGCCAGCGCACGGCCGTGGCCGCGATCGAGGCGGCGTTCCTGGAGTTGGATTTCGAGGTCGAGTGGACGCCCGGGAGGATCGCCGAAGTCGAGGAGACGGTGCGGCGCGGAGGCCGAAGCCGGGGACTGAGGTCCTTCGGTTCGGGGAGACGGCGGGAATCGGCAGGGCTGCAACGCGCTGCGAGCATGTGATCGACCCCACCCATTGAATCGGTTCGATTCCACCCCATAGACTCACCCGCATGCAACCCGCACCCCGAGCAGTCGCAGTGGGGGTCGACCTCGGGTCGTCGACCACGACGGTGTCGACCCGCCGCAGCGATCACCGGGCCGAGTCCGGGGAGGCCGAAGCGGGCACCGCGCGCTTCGAGCCTCCGCGGGCCGACGGCGCGGCCGATCCTCCCGTGGACGAGCCCGCGCTCGTGGTGCTAGCTGTGCCCGCGACCTGGAGTTCGACCCGTCGTCGGGCGCATCTCGAGGCGGCCGCGAACGCCGGGTTCGACGCGTCCTTCCTCGTGTCCGAGCCTGAGGCGGCCGCGCGGCAGTACCTCGAAGACGAAGGGCGCGAAGCGGATTCGGATGCGCTGTTCGTCGTCTGCAATATCGGTGCGGGATCCTGCAACGTCGGCGTCGTCCGCCGCGAGGGCGACCATTACTCGATCGAGGCCGCGACGAGCGCTGACGACATCGGCGGGCGCGAGTTCGACCGGCTCCTGCTCGAGCACCTGGCGAGCCGATACCGCCAGGCCGCCCCCGAGTTCTGGGCGCGCGCGGGGGACCCGGCCGAGACCGCGCTGCGAGCCGAGGTGCTCGACGAGGTCAGGCGCGCCCGCGAGTACCTGACCGACCACCCGGCCGTGACCGTCTCGCTGCCCGGGCTCGCGCGCGACCTGCGTCTGACCAGGGAGGACGTCGACCAGTGCCTCATGCCGGCGATCCTGCGGACCGTCGGCCTGGTCGAGGACGCGATGCGGGACGCGGCGGTGGAGGTCGACCGGGTCCAGGGCCTGCTGCTGGTCGGCGGCGTGAGCCGGATGCCGCTGGCCGCGACCGTGCTCGGGCATCATCTCGGCGTCGAGCCCGTGCGGCCCGACCTGCCGGATCTGGTGGTCGCCGAAGGCGCGGCGCTCGCCGGGCTCGCCCGGATACGAAGCGCCGCTGGGGAGGCGCCCGAAGACACCTCGCGGTTCACCCGGTTGCACGCGAGTCCCGATGTGCTGGTGACGGCGATGGTGGTCGTCATCCTGGTCGCCTCCGTCGTAGGTACCGTGCTGCTCAATCGCGGCGGTCCGGACACCGCGCTGGAAGGGGACGTCGTCCTGCAGTCCAGTCCCGCGACCGTCGATGAAACGGCCGAAGTCGAGACTGAGGCCGAGACCGAGTCGGCCGCTCCGACGGATGCCGAGGACTCCGGCGAGCCGGTGGCGTCGGAGCATCCTGAGTCCGAAGACGACGAAGGCTCCGCCTCGGCGGCGGCGGCCTCGCCGACGCCGTCGAGTCCTGCTTCGGATCCTGGTTCGAGTCCCACGCCGTACGGGCCCCCTGCCTCGGACCAGGAGGCCGCCACAACGGAAGTGCCCGATGTGGTCGGGGAGACGGTCGCCGACGCGAAGCGGACGCTTGCCGCCGCGGGGTTCACCAATATCGCGGTCCAAGGGGATCGCCGGGATTCGGAAGGTCCCGGCTACCGCAATTGCGAGGTCACCGGGCAGACGCCGGGCGGCGGTTCGCAGAGCGACCGCGACGCGCCGATCAGTTTGGAGTACGTGTACGTCGGCTCTGATTCGTGCTGAGCGGCGGGAAGAGGACCGGGCCCCCTCCGGTCGCGGAGAGGGCCTCGGTCCTTGCGGTGGTCTAGGAGCGGACGAACTTCAGCAGCGCCTCGTTGACCTCCTCGGCGTGCGTCCACAGCAGACCGTGGGGCGCGCCTGCGACCTCGACGTACTCGGCCTCGGGGAACGCGGCGTGGAAGCGGCGGCCGGTGGCGTCGATCGGCAGGATGTTGTCCTTGTCCCCGTGGAGGATCAGCGAGGGCTTGCCCGCGGCGCGGACGGCGGTGACGTCCTCGCGGAAGTCCTCGATCCAGGAGGACACGACCGCGTAGGCGGCGACGGGCGCCGAAGTCGTGGCGGTGTTCCAGTTGGCGGTCACGACCTCCTGGCTGATGCGCTCGCCCAGGTTCTCGTCCAGGTTGTAGAAGTCCTTGTAGAACTGGGTGAACCAGGCGTAGCGGTCCTTCTCGGCGGTGGCGGCGATGCCGTCGAAGACCTCCTGCGGCACGCCCTCCTGGTTGTCGTCGCGCTGGACCAGGAACGGCTCGAGCGAGGCGAGGAAGGCGAGCTTGGCGACGCGCTCGTGGCCGTGGTTCTTGACGTAGCGGGCGAGTTCGCCGGTGCCCATGGAGAAGCCGACGAGGATGACGTCGCGCAGGTCGAGGGTCTCGAGGACCTGGTTCAGGTCCGCGGCGAAGGTGTCGTAGTCGTACCCGGTGCCGACCTTGCTCGACTGGCCGAAGCCGCGGCGGTCGTAGGTGATGACCCGGTACCCGGCCGCGAGGAGCTCGCGGGTCTGGCGCTCCCAGCTGTGGCCGTTGAGCGGGTAGCCGTGGATGAGGACGACGGGCTGCCCCTCGCCCTGGTCCTCGTAGTAGAGCTCGACGGGGGTGGTGTTCTCGGTGCCGACGGTGATGGTGCCCATGACAGCGATCCTCTCTTGTTGGAGAACGATCGTTCTCCGCTGATGTAGACTACGATAGAGAACGACCGTTCTCATGGCAAGGAGTTCCTTTGTGATTGACGACACACTCGCCCGGACGCAGGTGGTCGAGGCCGCTGACCAGCTCTTCTACGCGCGCGGCGTGCAGGCCGTGGGCATGGACGCGGTGCGGACCGCCGCCGGCGTCTCGCTCAAGCGCATCTACGCGCTGTTCCCCTCGAAGGACGCGCTCATCGCCGCCGTCCTCGAACGCCGCCGCGCCCAGTGGAACGCCGGCATCGCGGCCACCGCCGAGCGCGCGGACACCGCACGCGAGAAGATCCTCGCCGTCTTCGACTTCCTCGACGGCTGGTTCCGCGAGCCCGACTTCAACGGCTGCGCCTTCATCAACGCCTACGGCGAGCTGCACGACGGCAACCCCGACGTCAGCCGCACCGTGCGCGAGCAGAAGGCCTCCTTCCAGCGGTACGTCGCGGACCTCGTGCGCGACGCCGGCGGCCCCGAGACACTCGCCGCCCAGCTCGCGATCCTCGCCGAAGGCGCGCAGACGACCGCCGCCATCGCGGGCACCCCCGAGGCCGCGGCCCAGGCCCGCGCCGCCGCCGAAGTGCTGCTCGGCGCCGCGCTGGACTGAGCCCTGGCCGGATGTCGTACCGGGTTCCTATGCTCTTGGGCGTGAACGGAACTGATCCCTCGAACGCCGCGCCCGACGAAGACCGCGTGGCGGTCCGCGACGAGTGGCGCGAGCATTTCCTTGAATGGCGCGGCCTTGAATGGCGCGGACGCGGCACGCCGCAGCCGGTGGCCATCGATCCCGCTGGGCCGCAATGGCTCAAGGCGCTCTACAAGGAGCACGCCGACGACCTCGAACAGGCGATCAGGGACCTCGCGGTCCCCGCGTACGAGCCGGCGATCCGGGCCGGGATGGCCGGGGATCCGGACCCGCAGGGCGCGGCGCTGGCCCTGGTCCTCCTCGGGCTCGCGGCCGGCGGCTTGTACGAGGTCGAGGACCGCGGCCGGGACGCCCTGGTCGCCGAGCACGGCCCGGCCTTCGCCTGCCAGGTCATGGTCGAGATGATCGGCCACCAGGTGCACTGGTGGGCGGGCTCGCGGAACCGCTCGCGGAGCGCGAGGATCGAGGTGCCGAACGTGCACCACCTGGCGCTCACGAACTCGCACCTGCGGCGGATCCGCCCGCTCCGCTCCCTCCTTGCGGCCCTTCCGGAAGCGGAGTACGCCGAGGTGCGCGAGGCGATCGCGCAGCAGCGCGACAGCGACGCGAAGAAGTTCGCCGCCGCCCTGCTCATGCCCGACCAGGAGGATTGGGTCCGCGAAGCGTGCGACCTCCACAGTGGATCTCGATACGAGCGGTCCGGCTACGACCTGATATGGGCGATGGTCTCCACCTCGGAGCAGGCCGAACGGGCGGGCGCGCGTGTCCTCGGCTCCTACGGCGCCATCGACGCCCGGATCGCCCTGGTGGTCGACGCGCTCGGTGCCGACGCCCTCCCCGTCCTGCTGAACACCCTCCAGTCCGAGGACCGGCCCACGACCGAGACCCGCGAACTCCTCCTGGACGCCATCAGCCGCCTGCCCTCCGACGCGGCCGTCTCGTACCTCCTCGGGGAGACCACGAACCCGCTCGCCCTCGCCGCGGCCGAGCAGGCGGCGCAGCGGTTCCCGCTCCGGGCCCTGCGCGCCGTCGCGGCCATGGCGCCGAACACCCCCGCCGCCTCCAGGCCCCGCCTCGCCGGGTTCGCCCGCGCGAACGGCCTGCTCGACAGGGTCGCCGAGTTGAGCGAGACCGACCAGGAGCGGATCGCCGAGCTGACCCGCCGGCGCCATCCCGTCGCCGAGACGGTCCCGGCCGTGTACGCCGACCTCCCATGGGCGCCCTACGCCAAGCCGACGAAGCGCGAACCGCTGGTGCTCACCCCGCCCGCGACCGACGAACTGCGCTGGGCCCCAGGCGAACGCGACGAGTGGCTCCAGACCTCCGAGTACCGGAGCTACTACACCCAGGAATCCCACTGGACGAGCTACTGGGGCTCGGTGACCGGCCCCGAGGACTGGGTCTTCAACGAGCTCATCGCCTACGGCCCCGAGGACCGCGCCCGCACCGCACTGGCCAAATGGGACGGTGCGACCGCCTCGCTCGGGACCGGCACGCTCCAGGCGATCCTCGCCCGCTTCGGCGACGAGGCCGCGCCGCCCGTGATGCCCCTGCTCAAACGCAGATCATCGCACCGGGCCGCCATGATGCCCTTCGTGAACCGCGACGCCGCGCGGCTCGCGGCGGGCTGGCTCAAGCGCTCGAACGACCGCGCCACCGCGAAGGCCTGGCTCGACCGGCACGCCGCCGACGCCGCCGCGCTCCTCATCCCGGACGCCGTGGGCAAGGACGCCAAGCTCGCCAAGGCCGCGCTCGACGCCCTCAGGTACCTCGACAGGTCCGTTGTGGACGAGCAGGCGGCGGTCTACGGGGACGCCGCCGCCGCGGCCGTCGCCGCGCTGCTCGACGCCGACCCGCTCGACCCGCAGGTGCGCGTCCCGAAGCCGGCCAAGTGGGCCGATCCGGCGCTGCTCCCGCAGGTGCTCCTCGCCGACCGCGCTGCGGCCCTTCCGGATGCGGCGGTGCTCGCGCTCATGACCGCGCTGGCGATCGACGACGGCGAGCGGCCGTACGCGGGCGTGGACCTCCTCGCGGCCGAGTGCGATCCGATCTCGCTGACGGCGTTCTCGTGGGGGCTGTTCGAGCTGTGGCTCGCGGCGGGGTCGCCGTCGAAGGACGCGTGGGCGATGGACCAGTTGCGGCGCTTCGCCGACGACCACGCCGTGCGGCGGCTGACCGCGCTCATCAAGGAGTGGCCCGGCCAGAGCCAGAACCGCAAGTCCGTGCGGGGCCTGGAGATCCTGGGCGGGGTCGGCTCCGAGGCCGCCCTGCGGGCCGTGCACGGCATCGCGCAGAAGGCGAAGTTCAAGGCGCTCAAGAAGACCGCCACCGAGCAGATCGAGGTGATCGCCGAGCGGCTGGCGCTCACGCTCGACCAGTTGGGCGACCGCCTCGTGCCCGACTTCGGGCTCGCCGGGGACTCCCTCGTGCTCGATTACGGGCCGCGCACCTTCACGATCAAGTTCGACGAGTCGCTCAAACCGTATGTCCTGGACGACGAGGGGAAGCGCCGCGCGAGCGCGCCGAAGCCCAACGCGAAGGACGACCCCGAGCTCGCGCCGCCCGCGTACGAGCGGTTCGCCGCGCTGCGCAAGGACCTCAAGGCCACGGCCGCCGAGCAGGTCAAGCGCCTCGAAGCGGCCATGGGGAGCGGCCGCACCTGGAGCAGCGCGGAGTTCCGCGAGTTCCTGGTCGACCACCCGCTCATGTGGCACCTCTCGAGCCGCCTCGTCTGGCAGGCCGACGGCGCCGCGTTCCGCCTCGCCGAGGACCGCACCTTCGCCGACGTCGAGGACGAGCCGTTCGAGCTGCCCGAGGACGCGAGCGTGCGCCTGGCGCACCCGCTCACCCTGGGGGACCAGGTCGACGAGTGGGCCACGGTGTTCAGCGACTACGAGATCCTGCAGCCGTTCGACCAGCTCGGCCGGCCGGCCTACGAACTGTCCGAAGAGGAGCGCAAGGCCGGACGGCTCACGCGCTTCGAAGGCGTGAAGGCCGGCGGCGGGCCGCTCATCGGCCTGCTCAACCGGGGCTGGAAGTTCGGCGGGCCCGCCACGCGCGGCGGCTACGGCCTCTACCGCGAGTTCCCCGAGGGCGGGTACGTGTACCTGGATTCGGCGCCCGGGGTCCACCCCGGCTACGGGTACGACAACAACACCGAGCAGACGCTCGAGACCGTCGAACTGGTGCTGCCCGAAGGGGAGGCGATCGATCCGGTCGCGATCTCCGAGATCCTGCTGGTGATCGCGCGGCTCACCCGCTCATAGCGTCAGGGGATCCCCGGGGCCGCGGCCCCGGGGATCCCCTGACCTCGGTTGTCCCCGTTCAGATCCCGGCGTTCGGGGCCAGTGCCTCGAGTTCTTCCCACAGCGACTCGGGGATCTCGACCTCGAGCAGCGCGATGGTCTCGGCCGCGCGCTCGGGCTTGGAGATGCCGACCACGGTGGAGTCGACGAGCGGCGAGCGGGTCGAGAACTGCAGCGCGGCCGCGATGAGCGGCACCCCGGCGCGCTCGCATGCCTCGGCCATCGCGAAAGCGGCCGCGGCGATGGACTCGTCTCGTTCGCCGTAGCAGTACTTCGGCTGCTGCGCAGGGCCTTTGGCGAGCATCCCGCCGCCGTACGGGGCGGCGTTGAGGACGCCGAGGCCGTCCGCGCGGGCCTTCGTGAACAGCTCCTCGGCCTCGCGGTTGAGCAGCGTGTACCGGTTGTGGTTGAGCACGAGGTCGAACTCGCCGGTCTCGAGGTACCGCTGGCTGACCTGCACGTCGCCCGAGGCGACCGCGAGGTGGTCGGCCACCCCGGACTCGCGGATCTCGATGAGCGCTTCGAGCGCGCCGCCGGGCGCGAAGCCGTCCTGCTTCATGAACTCGGGGTCGTGCAGGGCGAGGATCGGCAGGTGGTCGACGCCGAGCCGCTCCAGGCTCTCCTCGAGCGAGCGGCGCACCCGGTCGCCCGAGTAGTCGCCGGTCTCCGGGTCGGCGTCCACTTTGGTCTGGAGGACGAAGCCCTCGGGCAGGCCGCCGCGGCGCCGGATGGCCTCGCCGATGCGGCGTTCGGACAGGCCGTCCTTGCCGTAGTTGTTGCCGGTGTCGAGGTAGTTCACCTCGCTGTCGAAGACCGCGAGGATCGTCTGGACGGCCCGTTCGTCGTCGACTTCGTACCCGTACACCGCGTCGAACCCGGCGAGGGTGCTGGTGCCGATGCACAGGGGCGTGACTTCGAGGCCGGTCCGGCCGAGGGTGTTGCGCTGCATCATCATCCGTTCGTCTTGAAATCGGTGCTCGAGTCGAGCCGGGCGGTGAGGGCGGAGCGCCCGGAGCGCCGGGCGCCGTCGCGCGAGGGTCGGATTCCGGCGCGGACGGGGGTTCCCGAGACCGGACGGCGAGCCACTGGCGCATCATCCGTCACGCCACCAGTGAACCACACGCCCGCGGCGAGCAGGTACCTTCGAGTGGGTGCTGCCGCAGGAGCCGAACACGGAGGCCGACTTGGACGACTACCTCGAACACGACGCCGACGTGCCGTCGCCGCACTGCGCGACGTTCGGCGGGGACCTGCCCGGCTCGCCCCGGTGCGACCGTTGACGCGCAAGCTCGGCGTCAACACCTGGGTCTGGGTCTCGCCGCTCGACGACGAGGCCCTGGCCCGGCTCGCGCCCATGGTCCGCGACTGGGGGTTCGACACGATCGAACTGCCCGTCGAGTCACCCGGCGACTGGGACCCCCAGCGCGCCGGCGAACTCCTGCAGGGCCTCGGGCTCGACGCGACCGTGGTGCTCGTGATGGGCCCCGGCCGCGAGCTCGTGGCCGCCCCGCGCGCTGTCATCGCCGAGACCCAGGACTACCTCCGCCGCGTCGTCGACGCGGCGGTCGCCGTGGGCTCCAAGGTGATCGCCGGGCCCGCGTACGCCTCCGTCGGCCGCACCCGGCGCATCGAGGACCGGCCCGCCGCCTACCGCGAACTGCGGGCGAACCTGGCGCCGGTCGCGGACTACGCGGCCGAACGCGGCGTCACCGTCGCCGTGGAACCCTTGAACCGCTACGAGACCAGCCTGGTCAACACCGTGGACCAGGCACTGGACGCATTGGACGGACTGGCGGGAACCGCACTGGCCCTTGACGTCTACCACATGAACATCGAGGAGACCGACCTCCCGGCGGCCATCATCCGCGCCGGGGACCGGATCGGGCACGTACAGGTCTGCGGCAACGACCGGGGCTCCCCGGGCCGCGACCACCTTGACTGGCGTTCCCTCCTGCACGCGCTCGACCTGGCCGGATACCCCGGCCCGCTCGTGATCGAGTCGTTCACCTCGCACAATGCCACCATCGCGACGGCCGCCTCGATCTGGCGGCCGCTCGCATCGAGCCAAGACGCCCTCGCCGTCGACGGACTCGCCTATCTGAGGAGTCTCACCGATGCCTAGACCGATCACGCTGTTCACCGGCCAGTGGGCCGACCTGCCGTTCGAGGAGGTGTGCCGGCTCGCCGCCGAATGGGGGTACGACGGCCTCGAAGTGGCCTGTTGGGGCGACCACCTCGACGTCGTGCGGGCCGCCGAGGACGACGACTACGTGGCCGAGCGCAAGGCCCTGCTCGACAAGCACGGCCTCGGCCTCTGGACGATCTCGAACCACCTTGTGGGCCAAGCGGTCTGCGACGACCCGATCGACGACCGCCACCGCGCGATCGTGCCGTCCCGCGTGTGGGGCGACGGCGAGCCCGAAGGGGTCCGCCGGCGCGCCGCCGAGGAGATGAAGGCGACCGCGCGCGCCGCCGCGAAGCTCGGCGTCGACACCGTCGTCGGCTTCACCGGCTCGGCCGTGTGGAAGTACTTGGCGATGTTCCCGCCGGTCGCGGAGTCCGTGATCGAGGCGGGCTACGACGACTTCGCGGCGCGCTGGAACCCGATCCTCGACGTGTTCGACGAGGTCGGCGTCCGGTTCGCGCACGAGGTGCACCCCTCGGAGATCGCCTACGACTACTGGTCGACGCACCGCGCGCTCGAAGCCGTCGGGCACCGCGAGGCGTTCGGGCTCAACTGGGACCCGAGCCACATGGTGTGGCAGGACATCGACCCGGCCGCGTTCCTGTGGGACTTCCGCGAGCGGATCTACCACGTGGACTGCAAGGACACCCGCAAGCGCTTCGACGGCCGGAACGGGCGCCTCTCCTCGCACCTGCCGTGGGGCGACGCCCGGCGCGGCTGGGACTTCGTGTCCACGGGCCACGGCGACGTGCCCTGGGAGGACTGCTTCCGGGTGCTCAACGCGATCGGCTACACCGGCCCGATCTCGATCGAGTGGGAGGACGCGGGCATGGACCGCCTGCGCGGCGCCCCTGAAGCCCTCGAGTACGTGCGGAACCTGAACTTCGACAAGCCGGACGCCTCGTTCGACGCCGCGTTCAGCTCCGAATAGGACGAATCCCCGGGCCGCGTGGCTCATGTGCGGCTCGCACCGCCGAGGCCGCGGCCCGGGGCTCTCGCGTTCTACGCGAAGGCGAACAGCGGCGGGAAGACCAGCACCACGACCCACGCCCAGGCGGCGTACACCGGCACGTAATCGGTCTGCCAACGCTCGAGCCGCGCGAACTTCTTGCGGCCCTTCACGAGCGACCAGTACAGCCAGGCCGTCCAGGCCAGGTTCGCGAACAGGACCAGGTTCTCGCCGAGCGCGGCGCTCTTGTTCGGCGTGAACCCGAACTCGGTGATGCGGCCGGTGATCGCGACGAGCACGAGCACGTCGATGAGCAGGGCGCTCACCACGAGCGCGAGCTGCATCCAGTCGAAGAACCCGGCCGGCGCGCCCGGGTCGCGGGCCGAGATCGAGTACAGGACCAGGGCGAGCACGACCACCAGCAGCAGGTCGAACAGGATGAGCATGTCCCGTTCGACGTCGATCGCGTTGGTGGTCACGGCGATCGCGACGAGCACGGCCACGAGGGTCACCGCGAACAGGGGCGTGAACACGCGGGTGAGCACGGGCGCCATGTTCTCGACGACGCTCTGCTTCGCCTCGACGAGCCAGGCCGCGACGACCACGGCGGCCGCGCCGCCGCAGGGGACGAGCCATTCGCTGATGAACACCTCGGCGTCGATCCCGATGGCGTTGAACGTGCCCACGGTGATCGCGGCGAGGACGCCGCCGCCCATGCAGATGAGCACGAAGTAGATGAACCACTCGCCGCTGAAGCGGATGAAGTCCATGCGCTTCTGGCCCGAGCGCCATTCCCCTGCGGCGTAGGCGATCCCGACGACGAGCCACAGCGCGAGCGGCAGGTGGATTGAAGTGAGCACTATGGACTGGGAGTCCTCGTCGAGCGGATACGCGTTGGTGGCCACCGCCCCGAGTGCGAACAGCCCGACCAGCGCGATCACGGTGCCGCGGTGCACCTTGCGGCGCACCGCGAAGTACACCGCGAGCGGCGCGAGCACGAGCAGGCCGAGGTTCCTGACGTAGAACGCCGGGTCGTCGTCGAGTCCGAGCCCGAACAGGGCCGGGAGCTTGACCGCCAGCACCGCGAGGGCCGCGCAGGCGACCATGACGAGCAGGCCGCGGCGCCGCTCGGCCGCGGCGGACGCGTCCTCGTCCGTGAGCACGAGCTGCTTCCAGAGCCGGTCGGAGTGCTCGCGGGCGAACTCGCGGGAGAGCTCGTCCATGCGGCCCATGCGCTTCACGGCGATGAGGAAGGCCTCGTCGGGCCGCAGGCCGGTCTCGGTGAGGTCGGCGACGCGCTCGCGGAGGTGGTCCTCCAGCTCGTCGACATCGGCGCCGCTGACGGCGCGGCGGCGGAGCATGTAGGCGCGCCATTCGGCGATCTGCGCCTCGAGCTCGGTGTCGTTCCCGGTCATGTCACGCCTCCAGCGCGGGCGGGGCGAGCGGCGCGATCGACCGCGTGGCCTTCCAGATGTCTTGCAGCGCTTCGGTGACGGCGTCCCACTGCTTGCGCTGCTCGGCCAGCTCGCGCAGGCCGTCAGGGGTGATGGCGTAGTACTTGCGCCGCCGCCCGCCGTCGGGGGTGCGCCAGGTGGACTCGACGTAGCCGAGCCGCTCGAGGCGGTGGAGGAGCGGGTAGAGCAGGCCTTCGGTCCATTCGAGGCGGCCGCCGGAGCGCTCGGCGATCGCCTTGAGGATGGCGTAGCCGTAGCTCTCCTCCTCGGCGAGGATGCCGAGGACCAGGGGCGTCGCCGAGGCGGCGACGAGGTCTTTGGCGATGTGCATGAGGGGTGCCTCCTAACCCTAGTAGTGCTATGCCTTGAGGTTCTATGCATCGTAGCGCTAGGGTCCGCTGTTCCGCAAGGAGACGCCGCGCAGTACGACAGCGGCGGGGCCGGGCGTTCAGCCCGACCCCGCCGCCCCGAAAGCCCTCACCCGTTCGGCACGATCACCGCGCGGCCGTCGATCGTCCCGGCGTGCAGCCGCTCGTACGCCTCCGGCGCGTCGTCGAGCCCGAACCGCTCCACGTGCACGTCCACCATGCCCGCGCGGGCCAGGTCGAACACCTCGATCAGCTCGTCTCGCGAACCCCAGTACGGGGCCGACACCGACACCTCGAACGGCAGCGCCCCGAACCCCACCGGCAGCGTCCCGCCGCCGATGCCCACGATGACCACGTCCGCCTCCACCGCCGCGCACGCGCCCGCCGTCGCCACGGTCGGCGCCGCGCCCACGAAGTCGAACACCGCCTGCGCCCCGATACCACCGGTCAGGTCCTTCACCTTCCCGGCCGCCTCCGCGTTCGAGAGCACCGTCTCGTGCGCCCCCACCCGGCGCGCGAGCGCCAGCTTCTCCTCGGAGACGTCGAGCGCGATCACCCGCGAGGCCGTGAGCGCCCGCAGCAGCTGCACCGCGACGTGCCCGAGCCCGCCCGTGCCGATCACCACGGCCGTCGAACCGGGCGCCAGCTTCGGCAGCGCACCCTTGATCGCGTGGTACGGCGTGAGCCCGGCGTCGGTGAGCGGCACGGTCTGCACCGGGTCCAGGTCGCCGAGCGGCACGAGGTGCCGCGCGTCGTCCACGATCATGTACTCGGCGATCGCGCCGGGCGAGCCGAGCCCGGGCGGGTTGATCTTGAGCTCGGCGGCGCGCTGGCAGTAGTTCTCCTTGCCTGCGGCGCAGGTGACGCAGCGCCCGCAGCCCCACGGGCCGTAGACGGCGACGGACTCGCCGATCTCGACGCCGTGCACGCCGTCCCCGAGCGCCGCCACGGTCCCCGCGCCCTCGTGGCCGAGCGTCAGCGGCAGCTCGTACGGGAATCCCTCGGCGGGCCAGGACATGACGGCGATGTCGGAATGGCACACCCCGGCGGCGGTGACCTTGAGGAGCACTTCGCCGGGTCCGGGCTCGGGCGTGGGGATCTCGACGACCACCGGCGCGGCGCCGATCTCGCGGTACTGCAGGGCTTTCATGGACTCCTCCGGATCTTGCGGCTCGTGCTTCGCCCGCCGCGAAACCGCAGATGGCAGGCCTGTTGACCCGGTCACCGTAACCCGGTGGGGGCCGCTTGAGGCCCGAATCGGGACCGCCGGGGACCCGCACGCGCGGGCGGTCGGCTAGGTTCGGCGCGTGGACATCGCAGACGACCCCCAGGCCCTGCTGGCCCGCGCGAAGGCCCTGACCGCGCCGGGCCGCGTGCTCATCGGCATCGCCGGCTGCCCCGGAGCGGGCAAATCGACCGCCGCCGCGTGGCTGGCGCGGGCGCTCGACGCGGAGGGCCGGCGGGCCGTGCAGGTGCCGATGGACGGGTTCCACCTGGCGAACGCCGAACTCGTGCGCCTCGGGCGGCGCGAACGCAAGGGCGCGATCGACACGTTCGACGGCCACGGCTACCGGGCCCTGCTGGAACGCCTTGCGGCCGAACGGGAAGCGGTGGTGTACGCCCCCGAGTTCGACCGCCGGGTCGGCGAGCCCGTGGCCGGGTCGATCGCGGTCCCGCCCGAGGCCGAGGTCGTGGTGACCGAGGGGAACTACCTGCTCGACGAGGACGGCCCGTGGCCCGGCGTGCGGGCCGCGCTCACCGAGGTCTGGTACTGCGAGACGCCCGAGCCGCTGCGGCTGGCGCGGCTCGTGGCCCGGCACGAGCGGTTCGGGAAGTCGCCCGAGCACGCCCGCTCGTGGGTCGCGGACGTCGACGAGCGCAACGCCGAGCGCATCCGCGCCGCGCGGCACCGGGCCGACCTCGTGATCGACTTCGAGGCGTTGGGCATCGGCAGAGCCGACGGGTAAGGCGCGGCCCGGATCTGATGCGCGACGGCGCGGCCCGGCCGGGCCGCGCCCTGCTCACGCCCGCACGCGCACGCTCAACCCCAGGTTGACGAGTGCCGAGACCGCTTGGACCGCAATGGTCCACGCGTAGGCCTCCTGCACGCCGACCTCCGGCACGAGGTGCAGGAACACCGCGCCGAGGACGGCCACGCCCGAGGCGAGGGAGATCTGCTGGAAGGTGGCCATCACGCCGCTGCCGACCCCGGCGCGCTCCGGCGGGATCTCGGCGAGGACCACCCGGAACAGCAGCGGCAGTTGCAGGCCCTGTCCGAATCCGACCACGACCAGCGCGGGCGCCATGGCGATCGCGGCCGTGTCCGACCACGCCGCCGTCACCGTCCACACGAGAGCGATGAGGCCGACGGCCTGCACGACCACTCCCACGGTGACCGAGCGGCCGCGGAGCATCGGCGCCAGCCGCGGCCCGAGCATCGACCCGGCGAAGAACGCGACCGCGTACGGCACCAAGGCGAACCCGGCGGCGACCGGCCCGTACTCGAGCCCTTGCTGGATCGCCACGGCCGAGGCGAAGAGGAACCCGCCGAAGCCCGCCATGGACAGCATCATCACCGGCAGGCCGCGCCGCATCCCCGGCAGCGCAAGAAGACTCGGCGGCAGCAGCGGCACGAGCCCCGCCCGCTCGCGGCGTGCCTGCGTGAACAGGAACAGGGCCGCCGTCAACGGGAACGCCGCCAGGCAGATCCAGGACCACGCCGGCCAGCCCGCCGCGCGGCCTTCGGTGAGCGGCACGAGGAGCAGGATCATCGCCGCGCCCAGGAGCGCGGCACCGAACGGGTCGAGCGGGGCCGACTTCGGGGCGTGCGACTCCGGGACCGTCCGGAACAGCATGACGACGGCGATCGCCACGACCGGCACGTTGATGAAGAACACCGAGCGCCAGCCGGTGCCGGCGATGTCCGCGCCGACCATCAGCCCGCCGAGGATCTGTCCGACCGCGAATGCAAGGCCCACAACGGCACCGAACATGCCCATGGCCCGCGCCCGCCCGGCCCCGGACGTGGTCGCCTGGATGGTCGCCATCGCCTGCGGCAGGCACAGCGCAGCCGTCGCGCCCTGCAGGACGCGGGCCGCCACGAGCGCCCCGCCCGTCGGCGCGAGCCCGCACAGCAGCGAGGTGACGCCGAACCCGATGAGGCCCAACACCATCATGCGCCTGCGCCCGAAGCCGTCGCCGAGGCGGCCCCCGAGCACGAGCAGCGAGGCGTACGCCGTCGCGTACCCGGCGACGACGAGTTCCAGCGCCGCCGGGCCGGCTGTGAGGTCGGCGCCGATCGTCGGCAGCGCCACATTCACGATGAAGGCGTCCATTGAGGACAAGGAGGCGATGAGGAGGATCGTGAACAGCCCTGCCCCCGTGAGGGCGGGCGGCGCGGCGGGGAGCGGCGAGGCGGGAGGTGAGGAGCTGTCGAGCGACGCTGAACGCGGCGCGCTTGCGGTCTGAGTCATGCACCGACTCTCGCGCGGCCCCCAACCCGGTACCTGATCGTCGTTATCCGGGGACTGGGAGCACCTGGATACCGAACGCGAATCGGAGCATCCTGGTGGGATGGGAACCATGACCGCGACCACCACGACAGCGGACGCCGAAGCCCCCGAAGCCCCGCACCTCGCCGCACGCCGCCGCGAACTCGCCGAATTCGTGCGCTCCCGCCGCGAACGCCTCACCCCCGAAGCCGTCGGCCTCCCGCCCGGCCGCCGGCGCCGCACCCCCGGCCTGCGCCGCGAAGAGGTCGCGCAGCTCGCCTCCGTCGGCGTCTCCTGGTACACCTGGCTCGAGCAGGCCCGCGACATCACCGTCTCGCCCCAGGTCCTCGACGCGATCGCCCGCGCGCTCCGCCTCGACTCCTCGGAACGGTTCCACCTGTTCGGCCTCGCCGGGGCGGTCGACCCCGTGCCGCGAGAGGCGCACGCCGACGTCTCGCCCTCGATGCGGGCGCTGATCAAGCAGGTCGAGCCGTTCCCCGCGTCGATCCAGAACTGCCGCTACGACCTCCTGCACTACAACCGCACCTTCAGCCGCCTGTTCACCGACCTCGACGCGCTGCCGCCGAGCGACCGCAACTGCATGTGGCTCGCGTTCATGGACCCCGACTGGGGCCGGAGCCTGGTCGAGCGGCGGGAGGTCCTCGAGCAGATGGTCGCGAACTTCCGCAACCTGGGGACCGGCCACTTCGAGGAGCCGCAGTGGCGCGCGCTCGTCGACCGCCTGCTCGCGGCCTCGCCGGAGTTCGGCGAGATCTGGGCGCGCCGCGACGTCGCCGACAAGGTCAAGCCCATCAAGATGTTCCGCAACCGCGACGTGGGCATCGTGCGCCTCCACGCCGACCGGATGTGGCTGCAGCCCAACGGCGGCATGCGCATGACCGTCTACAGCCCCGCCGACGACGAGACCGCCGAGAAGCTGGAGCGCCTCTACCGGCTCGCGGTCTGAGCCCGGGTGAACGGCGCCGTCAGGTGCGACGTGGCCAAGTGCCGCGTGCTCCCTGGCTCGGTCGCCAGCAGCCGCTGCCTCGAGCGCTTCGCCTCCGCGGGATCGCGTTCGAACATGTAGGTCAGTTCCGGGTAGAGCGCCTGGATCGCGTGGACGAGCAGGTCGCCCGTGATGAGCACCGACTCGCGGCCCGCTGCGACCAGCACGCTCTGATGCCCGGGCGTGTGCCCCGGCGTCGCGACGACACGGGCGGCGTCGCGCAGGGGCGCGTCGCCGTCGAGGAGCCGGAGCCGGCCCGCCTCCCGGAGCGGGTCGATCAGCGATGCGCGGAGCTGCGGATTGAGGTCGTCGATCGCGTCGAACTCTCTGCGCTGCAACAGGTACTCGGCGTTCGGGAAGAACGGGCCCCGGTCGCTGCTCGGGCCGTCGCCGCTCGTCGTGACCGCCTCCTCGGTCACGACCGCCCAGCCGATGTGGTCGGTGTGGAGGTGGGTGAGGACCACGGCGTCGACCTCGTCCGGGCCGATCCCCGCTTCCGCCAACGATTCCGGGAGCCTGCCGGGGAGGGGAGCCCAGGTCGCGAGCGCGTCCTCCGGACCGATCCCGGTGTCCACCAACGTGATGCCCCCGGGCCCGCGGATCGCGAACGCCCGGAACTCGAGGGTCCAGCGGCCTTCGGCGTCGATCGCGCCGGGGTCGAACCGGTCGGCCGCCGCCCACTGCTCGGCGATGGCATCCGGGAAGGCCGCCTCCCGGGAGGTGAACGGGAACGTGCCGGCGCCGTCGGTGAGGGCGATGATCTCGGTGTCGCCGATACGGATGCGAGGGATGGTCATGGCGGTGATCCTGCCACGCTCACTTGCCGGCTGGGCAGGGTGGGAAACGTGAGCGGAGAGTCCTGGGCAAAACGGACATCGATGGGCCCCCCGGTTGTAACCCTGACAGGGGGGTACGACGAATTCGGGTCCGCAGCGCCAAAGAAGCCCGTGAACAGGCAAGTTGCCCTGGAGCCCACTCCAGGCCGTAGGCTACGGGCCGTACCAGCCCGAGGCGCGGCCGAGACCGCGTTCCGAGGCTCCGACGACAAGGGGGAAACAGCGATGACTCGCGTAGCGGTGACCGGCGGCAGCGGCAAACTCGGGCGGGCGTGCGTCCGGGACCTGGTGGAGAACGGCTACGAGGTGGTCAACCTCGACCGCGCGCCCTCGCCGGACGACCTCGCGCCCTTCATCCAGATCGACCTGACCGACCACGGCCAGGTCGTCTCCGCGCTCACCGGCGTCGACGACCGCTACGACCGGCTCGACGCCGTCGTCCACCTCGCCGCGATCCCCGCGCCCGGGCTGCGCCCGAACTCGGCGATCTTCCACAACAACATGCTCAGCACCTACAACGTCTTCGCCGCCGCGAAGACCGCCGGCATCCACAACATCGTCTGGGCCTCAAGCGAAACCGTGCTCGGCCTGCCCTTCGAGACCCCGCCGCCGTACCTGCCCGTCGACGAGGAGTACGCGCCCCGCCCCGAATCCACCTACTCCCTCGTCAAGACCCTCGAAGAGACCATGGTCGACCAGCTCTGCCGCTGGAACCCCGAACTCAAGGCGACCGGCCTTCGCTTCTCGAACGTCATGAACGTCGAGGACTACGCCGCCTTCCCCGTCTTCAACGACGACCCGACCCTCCGCGACTGGAACCTGTGGTCGTACATCGACGCCCGCGACGGCGCGCTGGCGATCCGCCTCGGCCTCGAACGCGAAGGGACCGGCAAGGAGGTCTTCGTGATCGCCTCTCCGGACACTGTGATGTCCACGCCCACAGCGGAACTCGTCGAGACCCACTATCCGGACCTCGAACTCAAGCGCCCCGTCGAGGGCCACGAGACGCTGCTCTCGATCGACAAGGCCCGCAGGATCCTCGGCTTCGACCCGAAGCACACCTGGCGCGACTACGTCTGAGCGGGAACGAACACCGAAGGGCGGGACCGCGGTCCCGCCCTTCGGTCAGCCGGTCAGCCGGCGATCAGCTCCTGCGCCTTCACGGTGTAGTCGCGGATCTGGTCCTGCCACGCGTACGTCTCCACCTCGATCGCCGCGTACTGCTCGGCGACGACGGCGTCGTACGCGGAGGTCGCCGCCTCGCGGTAGCCGGTGTCGTCGCCGCAGGCCGCGAAGGCCACCGCCATGTCGACCTCGTACGCGCGCTTGCCTTCGAAGTCGTCGGGCACGTCGTCGGGCAGGTCCGGGGCGGGCGGGCTCGTGTCCACCGGCGGCTCCTCGCCCGGCGGCGCGCCCGGGTCGAAGGGCTCGCCCGTGTAGAGCATCGCGGAGTAGTCGTTCATCGCGAGCCGGCCGCCTTCGTCGAATTCCCAACCGGGGTAACCGGCCTCGTCGATGCAGCTGAGGAATCCGGCTTCGGCGTCGGCCATGCGGCCGGCGAACTCGGCCTCGATCGACTCGTATTCGATCTCCGGCTGCTCGGGCCGCCACTCCCAGACGAGGTAGCCGCCGTCGAGGTCGATCTCGACCTGCTTCGGCTCCCCGTAGATCGCCGTGATCATCTCGAGCTGACATCCGCCCGGCTTGGGCGCGCTCGGCGTCTCGCCGTCCCCGAAGTCCAGCGATCCGTCCTCTGAGGACGCCTCCTCCTCGCTCGGCTCTCCCGTGTACTCGAGGGCCGCAGTGGCCTCCTCGCCCTGGTACGCGACGCTCCAGGCCCGGCGCTCGTCGTCGGGCAGCGATTCGAACTCGGAGTTGTCGAACACGGGCTGGTCCGCGAACGGGTCGGGGTACGCCTCCGCGTAGTAGTCCTGCGTCTCTTCGGAATCGAACATCTCCGCGGTCTGGGCCCACCAGCCGAACCCCCACTCCGCCGCGATGTCCGCCTCCGGCAGGAACTCCGCGGTCGGGTAGGCGTCGACGAGCGAGGCGACCTCGTACGGCTCGTTCTGCCCCAGCTCCCGCTGGTCGTGCACGTCGAAACCCTGCGCCTCAAGGCATTCGGCGATCACCCTGGACTCGGCCGCGTCGAGCTCCTTCGAGAGCCGCACGCTCTCGTTGGCCATCTCGAGCAGTCCGGCCGCGTCCACGACCTCGGGATCGGCGGTCGCTTCGGAGGCGTCGCCGCCGGATTCGGTGCAGGCGGCGGTCGCCGCCAGGGCGGCGGCGCCGATCAGCCCGGCCGCCAGGCGCCATGGGGGAGCGGCGGCCATCCGCCATCGATGTTCACGCATAAGGCGAATACGCCGCGGGCCCCGCCGAACGTTGCAACGGGCGCGGCGGCTACTGGAGCCGCTTCTGCCATTCCAGGTCCGTGATCTGGAGCCGGGTGCGCTCCGAGCCGTCCCAGTTCGTGCGGAACCCGTGCGCCTGCAGCACCTTCACCACCTCGTGCCCCACCGCGATCGTCTCCTCGGTCAGGTTCGACCGCGAGCCGTACGCGAGGTAGAGCACTCCGTCCCCGGCGGTCTCGGTGTCCTGCATGTGGAAGAAGACGTAGCCGCGGTCGTCCGGGTCGGCCTCGCCCCAGATCTCGCTGGTGCCGCAGTTCTGGCAGCACGCGAAATGCTCCCGCGCCACGATCCCGCCCGCGTCGAGCTCCGCGAAGGCCGCCGTGAGCCGGTCGCAGTCCGTCACGCCCCAATCGGCCTGCGCCGCAACGTGCTCGCGCCACATCGGGGCGAGGATCTCGCGCGCCTGCGCCCTCGTGATGGGCGGATCGGCCTCGGACATGTCCTGGAGCGCCCGCACCATGTCGTCGAAGGACAGGTACCCCTCCTGGAGGTACCGGGCCGCCAGCACCGTCGTCTCCGCGGCCGCCTCCGGGGCGGGCGCGGGCACCGGCTCCGGGGCCCACCACTCGGCGGGAGCCCACGGATGCCCGCCCTCCCAACCGGATTCGCTCCGCGCCCACGCCACGAACACGTCGGCCGCGACGTCCGCGTCGAGCACCGCCTCCATCCAGGGCTCGTCGCCGGTCCGGTACGACACCACGAGCCGCCCGTCACCGTCCCCGGCGGCCTGGATCGTGTCGTGCGGCAGGTACGGGACGCGCTCGACCACGATCCACTCGATGGTCCCGTCGGCCACCTCGAGCACCCGCGTGCGGAGCTCGTTCGCGGTGGGACGCTCGAACTTCGGGCGCCGGTCGTCGTAGCCGCGGACGGCGAGCGGCTCGTCAGGGGTGAGGCTCATGCGGCCACCCTACGACGCGGCCTCCAGCGCTCAGACCTCGTACCAGATGTGGAAGTCGTCGTACTTGTGGATGCCGGGCGCGCCGCCGATCTCGCGCACGGCCGCCTGCAGCGCCACCAGCTGCTCCACCCGCATCGGCAGCGCCGCCTCGTCCGGCTGGTACGTCCAGCCGCGCGGGTAGTCCACGCCAGGCTGGACCGACATCTCGACGTGGCAGCCGAGCAGGTGCGAGACCGGATGCGCCTCGCACCACGCGACGAGCCGGTCGACGGTGGCCGCGAACGCGTCCCAGTCGTCCACGTACAGCCGCCCCGGGTAGAACGTGTCCCCGGTGAGCAGCAGCTGGGTCCACCGGTCGTAGAACACCGTGGCCGACATGTGGTGCCCGGGCCCCGGCACGACGTCGACGACCCGGCCGCCCAAGTCGAGTTCGCGGGAGGTCTCGGGCCAGTCGTCGAAGCCGTAGAACGCCTGCACCGCATCGATCGCGGTACCGACCACAGTGGTGTCCGGCCGGTCCGCGAACTGGGCGTCGGCGGCCTTGTGGTCGCCGTGCCCGTGCGTGTGGGCGACGATGAGTCGGTACTCGCTGCGGGGGTGGCGGGTCAGCCACTCGGCGATGTGCGTGTCGACGACCGCGCGGAGCGGGAAGTACTGGGCCTGCGGGGTCGCGCCGGTGTCGACGAGGAGGGCCGCGTCGTTGCCGAACAGCAGGAACATGAACGGCGCCTCGTAGTTCACGGACTTGTTCTGGCGCATGATGATCGTGTGCTCGTCGGCCGCGTGCGACTGGATCTCCGGGGCCGGGTCGTGCTTCGACGAAGGCCAGCCCGCGTGCCAGTCCGCTTCGACATGAGGGTCGGACCCGCCGGGACGGAACCTCACAGGCTGATGCGACATGGTCTCCTCCTCAGCGAACACGGGCCCCGCATCGAACGCGGCGGTCCCGGCAGCGAGCGTACGCAACGCCCCGGCCGCGAGCACCGCCTCCACCCGCTGGCAACGATACGGCCGATTCCACCCGAACCAGGGCAACCCCACGCCGCGACGAAGGCGTACTCCATGCGTTCCACCCCACTCGCAGAAAGACACCCGATGCGTCGTCTCGTCATTCCCGCCCTCACCGGAGCGTTCGTCCTCTCCGCCTGCAGCGAAACGGAAACCGAAGTCACCGAAGCGGACATCGCCGCCATCGAGGCGAGCCTCGTGAACGGCTCGGCGCTGGCCTGGGAGCTGACCCAGGCCGAGACGCGGGTGGCGAGCATGTGCATGCAGGACGAGGGGTTCACCGTGCACGACACGAACCGCTTGCACGGCAGCATGATCCCGAACCGCTTCGAAGGGTTCGAGTCCCCGTACGCGCGCGTCCCCGCGGTCGAGCAGGCCGAGAAGCTCGGCTTCGGGACCTGGGTCTGGGCGACGGACACCGAAGCGGCCCAGGCGATGCGGGAGGACATGGACTACCTCGCCTTCACCGCCGAGGACCAGGGCTGGACCTCCGGCGACGAGGACGACTCCTATGCGGAGTGGCAGGCGATGGACGCCGAGTACCAGGAGGCCTGGACCGTGGCGTTCGTCGGCGCGGAGCGCGCCGCCTACGACGCGGCCATGTCGGAGGCGTTCGAGGAGGCCGACACCGACGCGGAGATCGAGGACATCGATCTCGGCGAGGAGCCGCCCTTCGGCGGCTGCGAGCTGCAGACGATCGAGATCGTCTACGGCGAGCCGGTGCACAGCGAGTTCGAGGACGGCGAAGGCTACTGGAGCAGGCCCGACACGGAGAGCCCCCTGACCTGGATCGGCGACGGCGACCTGTACGCCGAACTCTCGGCCGACCACGCCACGCAGGAGGAGGACTTCCTCGTCTGCGTCGAAGAACGCGGTTACGGCGAATGGGAGTTCGACGAGTTCGGGTGGCTCCCGACGGGCTCGTACCTGGACCAGATGTACGGCGGCGCCGAGGCCACGGAAGGGGTCCCGCCGCTCACCGACGAGGCCGAAGACGCCGACCCGGTCGCCTACGAGTTCGCGATGGCCCTCGACTTCGCCGAGTGCGCCGAGGACGCCGGTCTGCGCGAGGGCACCGATGAGGCCTGGGCGCGCATGAGCGTCGCGCAGGTCATCGACCGCGAATCCGAGGTCTACGCCTGGGAGAAGCAGATCGAGGAGTACCTGTCCAACGCCCAGGACTATCTCGCCGGGCAGTAGCCGCGCAGGTATGTTCGGGCCGGTCGACCCCCACCAAGGTCGACCGGCCTGCCGGGGGGAGTGGGTGTCAGGCGTCCCGTGGTGCGGCGATCAGAGCGCGGACGCGCTTGAGCAGCCACGGGCACCACTCGTCGTTCTTCCACGCGCCGTTCCACATCGGCTCGTCCATGGCGTCGGCCTCGATGCGGCACACTTCGTGCGGGCCGACGCCGTCGTCGCAGTCGAGCAGATAGACCGCCGGAGTGTTCGGGTAACAGGACTGGTCCGCCGGGATCTCGTACAGCGTGAACACCGCCGGGCCGCGCCGGAACCAGCCGAGGTGGCCGTGGATCCCGGGTTCGCCGTCGGACCGGAGGTTGTACCGGTCCTGCGGGTCCTTCGCGCGGGTGGTCGGCCTATCCATCGCAGAACCGGACCCCTCCGGGACGCCTCGTCGAGGCGCCCTCACGGAAGTCGTTGCCGCCCTTCGGGTGCGGAGAGGGCCGGGCGAATCGGTAGAAGTACCGGAACGCCGTGTCCTCCAGCCACACCTTCCATTCGGAGGCGTAGCCGCGCCACCCTTCGCCCCAGGTCGCGTGCATGACGCCGGAGTTGATACCGGAGACGATCAGGACGATGTCCGCGCGCGTGCCGGGCACGTAGACCTGGAACGAGTCGGGCGCATCGGCGCTCGACGCCCGCACCGCGAATTCGGTGCGCCCATCGGTGAATCGACCGCGCACCAACGGATCGGAAGGCTCCGGCGACTGCGAGATCGTGGATCGAATCGTATCGGCCATCTCATATCACTCCACTTCGGATTCTGTCGGATGCCCGACAGTTCTGGCCCAGCGCCCGCCGAAACGGCTGGCACCTGACGAGCGCCGGGCTCTCCCACCGTGTCCGTGGCCTGTGACCATGTCCCGGACTTCTTCAACCTAAGGCGAGTGCAAGCCTCTGAGCAGGCGGTCTATCGCGTGAGTCGTGAAGGCGGAGTTATTGATCCATACTTTTGAGGGCCTATTTTGTATAGATGCTTTTGGAATGGCCCGGCATGACAGATGTTTACCGTGTCGCAACCGAGTGTCATCATGGGAGGCCAGCATCGAATTCCGCTGAGGCAGGAGGCAACCCACCGTGCCATCATCGAAGCTCGCAAAGTGGCTCCCGGGCCGAGAAGTCCGAGTCCGCCGACTCGAAAGGAAACTCAGTCAGGCAGCGGTCGGAAGGTTCGTGAAGCGCACCGATCAGACCGTCGCGAAGTGGGAGCGCGGCGAGAAGTGCCCCGATGTCGGGCAGATGTGGGCACTCGCGGCTCACCTCGGCATGGACGAGGAACTGAAGTCGTACATGATCCAGATCGCCGAGAACGAGCACGAGGAGAACTTCCAGGCTGACCGCCGTTTCAACGCGATGTGCCTGCGCATGGCTGAGCGGTCAAACGGCCTCATCCTGAAGTGGGAGACCTACTTCATTCCCGGAATCGCACAAACCCGTGCCTATCACTTCGATTTCGTGAAGGTCGGTTCCAACGGCACCGATGAGCAGGCCAACCGAGGTTGGGCGTTCAAGAAGGAGCGGCAGGAAGCGCTCTTGAGGCGCACCGACAGTCCGCAGGTCAAACTGCTTATCGCCGCAACCGCGATCGAAAGCCTGCGGCACATCGGCGAAGACGCCCGTGAAGAACAGATCGACCGCCTTGCGGAGCTCGATGCGCTCCCGAACTGGGATATCCATGTCCTCGACGCCATCTATCCCGAGGGCGCACATGCATTCGACATCTACCTTCCGGATGGGGCGGAGTTCGGTAGCCCGCCCTTCGTTTACGCGGAGGTGTGGGATGCCAGTTGGTGCATCGAGGAGAGGGACAGGCTCGCGCGTTACGATGAACTCTGGCAGCTTCTGTGGGGCAAATCGATACCGTTGAGGGAGTTCCTGAATGAATGACGTGACCGCCTGGCGCAAGAGCAGCCGAAGCGGCGTGGACAACAACTCCAACTGCGTCGAGCTCCGCCGTGCCTGGCGCAAGGGCACCCGCAGCGGGGTCGATAACAACTCGGATTGTGTCGAGCTGGCCGCTTGCCCTGAAGGCGATGGCTTCCACGTCCGTGACTCCAAGCTCGGCGATGCCTCCCCGGTCTTCGACCTCACCCCCGGCGACCTGGTGAGCCTCCTGGGCCACGCCCGCTGACACCTGGCACAACGTTCGGGGTCGGTCGTGTCGATGCATCGACACGGCGGGCCCCTTTTTAGTGCTTCGAGTTGAACGGAACATCCGCCCCGCCTCGTCCAAGTCCCTCGTACACGCCAGGCCGGACGAGGCGGGGCGAAGCGTTACTTCTTCACTCGGTAAGTGAGGCAGGCGAACTGGCCGACCGCCTTGGTTTCGACCAGCTCGAGTCGGTCGGCGAGGAGGCGGCGGGGGAGCAGCGGTGCGCCCGCGCCGAGGAAGACCGGCGCCAGCGAGAGCACGATCTCGTCCAGGAGCCCGGCGTCGGCGAACTTGCCGACCAGTTCACCGCCGCCGACGATCCACCGGTTGCGTTCGCCTGCGGCAGCGACCATCTCGGCGTGGACCGATGCGACGTCGCCCGAGGCGAAGCGGATATCGGCCCCCGGTACCGCCGGAAGGTTCCGGCTCGTGAAGACCCAGGTCGGCATCGGGTACGCCCACTTCTCGGGGTGCTCAAGCGCCTTCTCGTGTTCGAGGATCCACTCGTAGGTCGTGGATCCCATGCATATGGCCCCCACACCGGCGAAGAACTCGTTCATCTCGTCCAGCGGCGTCTCCTCGCCTTCCCCGACTTCCTCAGGGTTTCCTCCGGGAACGGCGAACAGCCATTCCAGGGAGTTGTCGGGGTCCGCGATGAACCCGTCGATACTGGTCGCGGTGTTGTAGATGGTTTTCGCCATCCGGACAGCCAATCACGGGTCACCGACACTCCGCGGCGCATCCCGCGCCACCGGACACGGCCTAGCGCCGATCCATGCCGGTGCCGTAGCCGATGAGCAGGTTCACCCCGGTCAGGGCCAGGAGGAGAAACGGCACGTTCTGGGCGAGGCTCGGGTTCGACGATTTGAGTACACAGACCAGCAGAATGACCGCGAGGACGGAAAGGGCGAAGGCACCTCGTGCGGTGAGTCGAAGCATCTTCGCTACAAGGGGCCCGATGATCATCGCGCCGAGCGGGGCGAGCAGCAGGGCGGCCATAATGAACGGGGCGACCGGTGCGATGGCGCCGGGACCCGGTGGGGTGTCTGAGGTCCTGATCGCGACTGACTCGGCGGTATCGCCGATGTACATGATCGCTGCACCAACGGCTACCTGCGCGAGGCTGACCAAGAGGGACTTCAACATCGCCTCGGCGCGTCCCTCGCGAAGCAGGCGGGATCGGACCTCGCGCCGCCCCGAGGGGTTCGCTCGTTCGCTCATGCGTCCCAAGAGTACGGTCCGCTGCGCCCTGCCTCAGCGGCCCTGCGCGGCAAGGCCGTCGATGAAGATCTCGATGTAGCGGGCAGTCGCCTCGCGGTTCGCCTCGGCCGGGAGTTCGGGCATGCGGCAGGTGACGAGGCTGATGAGCCGCAACAGGTCTGCGCCTCCGATGTCAGTGCGCATCGCGCCCTCGGCCTGCGCCCGCTCGACCGCAGTCTCGAAGCGTTCGAGCCAGATCGCGGTCAGGCTCCGCAGCTCCTCGTCCCGGTCGCGGTGTTCGGACAGCCAGCCCCGCAACGCCCCTGAGAGCGCGCCGAGGTCGGGTTCCGCGCAGTGGCGAACGAGCCGCACGACCGCGTCCCAACCGGTCGGCTCCTCGTCCAGCGCCGCTGCCGCCACTTCGGTGACGCGCCGGAACATGTCGGCGGCGACTTCGCGGATCAGGCTGTGCCGGTCGGGAAAACGCCGGTAGAGGGTTCCGACCCCGACCCCGGCGCGCTGGGCGATGTCCTCCATCGGCACCTCCGGTCCGCGCTCGCCGATCAGGGCGGCGGCGCCGGCGATGATGCGTTCGCGGTTGCGCTGGGCGTCGGCGCGCAGGCGCGGCGCGGGGGCGGTCGAAGTCATAGCCCGATAGTACTGGACGATTTTCTTCCGCTTATGCTAGCTTCTAAGCGGAAGACATTCTTCCACTTAACCTTGGAGGCGACATGATCCTCGTGACCGGAGCTACGGGCTCGACCGGCAAGCACCTTGTGTCCCAGCTGCAAGCGCGCGGCGCGGCGTTCAAGGCGCTCGTCCGCGACAAGGCGAAGGGCGAGGCGCTCGGCGTGGACTTCGCGATCGGCGACTTCGACGACCCCGCATCGCTCAGCGCCGCAATGGAAGGCGTTGACCGGGTCTTCCTCGCCTCTCCCGGTGCCCAGACCGA
This sequence comes from Glycomyces lechevalierae, assembly GCF_027622945.1. Lineage (GTDB taxonomy): Bacteria > Actinomycetota > Actinomycetes > Mycobacteriales > Micromonosporaceae > Glycomyces > Glycomyces rutgersensis. Next base: position 226,726 of record NZ_JAPZVQ010000008.1, read on the forward strand.
GGCGCCCGACGGCGAGCAGCCGATGATCCGGTGGGAGCGGAATGTCATCGACGCGGCGAAGGCCGCCGGGGTCCGGTACGTCGTCAAGCTCTCGGTGTGGAACGCGCGCATCGGAGGTCGCATGTCCGAAGGCGCGCACGGCGTCGTCGAGGCCTATCTCAAGGACTCGGGTCTGGCCTGGTCCATGCTCCAGCCGGGCGGGTTCATGCAGAACTTCCTCAGCCCGGCGTCGAGCCTGGCCGACGAGGACGGCAACCTGATCGGCCCCGAAGCCGATGCGCCCGTGGCGTTCATCGACTGCCACGACATCGCCGCCGCTGCGGCCGCGCTGCTCACGGGCGACGCGGGCCGCAACGAGTCCTTTGTGCTCACTGGCCCAGAGTCCGTCCGCTACAGCGAGATCGCCGCGAAGCTCACCGCGGGCTGGGGCCGTCCGGTCGGTTTCAGCGGCCAGTCCGAGCGCGCGATCGCGGACCGCCTGCGCGGCTACGGTCTCGCCCCGCAGCAGGCCGACGAGATGGCGTCGCTGTACGCCTCGCTCGGCGAGGGTATGTTCAGCGAGGTCTCCGACGCGGTCGAACGGCTCACCGGAGCCGCGCCGCGCAGCTTCGACGCGTTCATGGCCGCGAACCCGGACGCGTTCCCCGCCTTGGCGACCGCCGGTCGCTGATGCCCACGAACCCGGAGGGCTGTGGGCCGGCCGAGACACCCGCCAAGGTCGACTGGCCTGCCCGGAGGAGTGGGTCTCAGGCGTCCCGCGGGGCGGCGATCAAGGCGCGAATTCGCTTGAGAAACCAGGGGTACCACTCGTCGTTCTTGTACGCGCCGTTCCAGATCGGCTCGTCCATGGCGTCGGACTTGATGCGGCACGCGCATCGAGGTGGGGAGTGGCCCACGAGCCTCATGGCCGTGTTCCAACGGGTCGCCTCCTCGGCCACCGCCGACGCCACGCCTGCGCGTCAAGCCCGGGGTCGCTTGACCGCAAGCTCCATCAGGTGAACGCTCGCGCGCGATCGGCTCGAGCGCGGAATCGAGCGGGCTGCAACCAGGGCTCATGAAGTCCAAGCAGGTCTCCGGCGGCCCGGTGCGATCGCTACGAGGTTCAATCGGGCGGCGACGGTGAGGGGGGCTCGAACCTGCCTCCGGCTGCCCGGTCCGATCGCGTCGGGGTTCAACCTGCCAGCGACAACGAGGCAGGGGGTGGGGCTTCGGTTGCTCGTCGGCTGCTTGGTGTGCGTGGGCCCGTGTTCATTCGGGCAGCGACAACAAGGCCTCATAAGATCCTTGCCTCTCTCCGGCCACCCGGTCCGATCCGGTCCGCGTTCAGTCTGGCAGCGACAACAAAGCCTCAGGCGGTCCCGGCCGGTCTCCGGCTGCTTGGTCTGATCGTTTCGAGGTTCAACCTGGCAGCGACAACAAGGCGGGGGCGGGGCTTTGGCCGGTCTCCGGCTTCCCGGTGTGTGTGGTTCGGGGTTCGGGCGGGCAGCGACTGGAAGGTACTGGCAGGGGTCGGTTGCTCGCCTTGGGCATGCCGAGGGACCCGATCCCTCTCGAGGATCAGGCTGCGCTGCATGGTGGTTGTTGCCCTTGCGGCGCTTCCCCCAGCAGTCGCCTGCTGGGGCAGCCTAAGACCGGTATCGGGGAGGGCGGGCTCGGTGCCCTGAACTTCTCTCGGCATCTTGCCTTGGCGGCCCGCATGGCTTGGATCGCCCGGTCCCGGTCGATCATCTGGGCCATCCCATCAAGCTCGGGCTTCATCGTCTCGGACCATTCGGAGCGGTAGAGCCCGGTGGGGAACACATCCCAGTCCGAGTCTTGGTGTTCGGTGTCCATGTCGTGGTCGGTGCGCCAGTCGGAGCAGCCGCACCCGGATTCACCGGAGGCGCTCAGGGCGGGTTCGTGGCCATCGTGGTGGGTGATGATGGCCTGGCCCGGGCCGGTCTTCTCCACCGACCAACCGGTCGTGTGGATGCGGCCGTGGTGGAATCGGCAGAGCAGGATCAGGTTCTCGGCGGCCGTCATGCCGCCGTCAGCCCAGTGCTGGATGTGGTGCGCTTCGATCCAAGCGACCGGGCGGTCGCAGCCCTGCCAAGCACACCCTTTCGGTTGCTCAAGCTCCAGCTTCCTCCTAAGGGAAGCGTTCGGGAGGCGCATCGCCCGACCGA
>NZ_JAPZVQ010000009.1:0-9850 GCF_027622945.1 Glycomyces lechevalierae
GCCCCCCCCCCCCGGCCCCCCCCCCCCCCCCCCCCCCCCCGCCTCTTCGGCTGCCTTACTGCTGCGGCGCCTGCGGCCACGGGTTCTGCTGGGTCGCCGGGGCCTGCGGGGCCTGCGGCTGCACGGCCGGCTGCTGGCCGGTCGGGTAGCCCGGCTGCGGCGCGGGGCCGGCCGGGGCGGCCGGCTGCGCGGCCGCGGCCGAACCGGGGACCATCACCGCACCAGCGGCGAACAGGCCGTACGCGGCCACGAGCAGGAGCGCGCCGATCCAGGCCGAGGCGTCGGCCGCGGAGTCGCCGTCGCCCAGCGACAGGACCGTGAACAGGAGCCGCGCCAGGAAGATCGACGCGCCGACCACGGCCAGCGTCTTCCACAGGTTCCGCAGCTTCTCACCGGTGAACAGCGTCAGCGCGAACATGACGATGACGGCCACGAGGATCGACAGGATGTCGCCGCTGAACTCGCCCGCGACGAACGTGGAGAGGACCGTGCCGTCGCCGAAATCGGAGGAGCCGCCGGAGCTCGTGCCGGCGATGAGGCCGGCGAGCACCAGGGCGCCGAGACCGCACAGACCCAGGATCGCGGGCATGGACGGCACGCCGAGCTTGTCGAACAGCGACGGGGCCGGGGGAGCATAGGCCGCGTACTGCTGCTGGGCCTGGTACTGCGCCTGCGGCGAGGCGTAGGGCGCCTGGGGGTAGGCCTGCTGTTGGGGCTGGCCGGAGGTCGGCTGCTGCGGATACCCCGCACCTGATTGCTGTTCACTCATGTCCTCATCATGCCTTGGGCGGGCAAATGGACGCACCCGGGTTGCACGGGATTCCCCCTGCATGGAGCGGCCGGACGCCGCGCCGGTCCGCAGTGCACGCCCGACCCGCTTCGGGCCCTTCGGGTTGCGCGCCGCGCCCCACTCCGGCGCGGATTCGCCCCCGCCAACCGCAGCGCCGCACACACTCGAACCCGTAGGCTGGAAGCATGTCGCAACGTCTCCGTCCCGTTTCGCCGATCTGGGTGGCAGGCCGTCCGCAGCACGGCGAGGAGGAGTTCTTCGTCACCCACCCTTACGACGAGTCCCCGGTGGGCGCCACCTCGTGGGCCACCGCCGGGCAGGTGGAGGCCGCCGTCGCCGCCGCCTCGGGGGCCGCGCGCGAATGCGCGGGCCTGCCCGCCCACGTGCGGGCCGAAGCCCTCGAGCACGTGCGCCGCCGCCTCGACGAAGAGGCCGAGACCTGCGCCGAGCTCATCACCGCCGAATCGGGCAAGCCGATCGCCTGGGCGCGCGTCGAAGTGCGCCGCGCCGTCTCCACGTTCCGGTGGGCGGCCGAGGAGGCACGCCGGTTCGTCGGCGAAGTGCAGCGGCTCGACACCGACGCGGCCGCCGAAGGCCGGATGGCGCTCGTGCGGCGCTTCCCGCGCGGGCCCGTGCTCGGCATCTCGCCGTTCAACTTCCCGCTCAACCTCGTGGCGCACAAGGTCGGCCCGGCCATCGCCGCCGGCTGCCCGATCGTCGTCAAACCCGCCCCGGCCACGCCGCTCTCCGCGCTCCACCTCGGCGCGCTGTTCTCCGAGACCGACCTGCCGCCCGCGATGCTCTCCGTGCTGCCCGTCCCGAACCACCGGGCCGACCAGCTCGTGGACGACCCGCGCCTGCCCGTCGTCTCCTTCACCGGCTCCGGGCCCGTGGGCAAGCAGATCCTGCGCCGCATCCCCGACAAGCACGTGACGCTCGAACTCGGCGGCAACGCCGCCGTCCTCGTCAGCGCCGACTACCCCAAGCGGGACTGGGCGGCCGAGCGGATCGCGATGTTCGGGAACTACCAGGCCGGGCAGTCGTGCATCGCCGTGCAGCGCGTGTTCATCGAGGCGCCCGCCTACGCGGACATGGCCGCCCGCATCACCGAGCAGGTCAAGGCCCTGCCCTCCGGCGACCCGAACGACCCGTCCTGCAAAGTGGGACCGCTCATCAGCGCCGACGCGGCCGCGCGGGTCGAGGCGTGGATCGAAGAGGCCGTCGACGAAGGCGCGAAGGTCCTCTGCGGAGGCACGCCCCGCGAGGGCTCGCTCATCGAGCCCACGGTGCTCGCGAACGTGCGCCCCGACGCGAAGGTCCTGCGCGACGAGGTCTTCGGGCCCGTCCTCGTGCTCGCCAGCGTCGAGAGCTTCGAAGCGGGGCTCAACGCCGTCAACGACTCCCGGTACGGGCTGCAGGCCGGCGTGTTCACCGAGAGCCTGCCGCAGGCGATGCTCGCCCACCGCACCCTCGACGTGGGCGGCGTGATCATCGGCGACGTGCCCTCCTTCCGGGCCGACCAGATGCCGTACGGCGGGGTCAAGGGCTCGGGCGTGGGACGCGAAGGCGTGCGCTCCGCGATGGAGGACTACACGGTCGAACGCGTGCTCGTCCTTCCGGACACTCTTTGACCTGCTGATTCGGGCACGCGGGCACCGGCGGGCCCGGCCGGGCCCGAAGCCGCCGAGCGGTGCGTCACCTCGCACCGGTGACGGGCGGGGGCGTTCGACCCCACGCGTCCCCATTGAGCTGCGACATTCCTTACTCGCGCGCGACCCCGGATTCGCCGATTGTTGACAGGCCCCTATAGCGTGGCCGACATGACTGTCCCTCCGAATTACGGTCCTCCGCCGGAGCAGCCGCAGACCCCCGGCTACGGTTACCAGTCGCCTTACAACGGCGGCCAGAACCCTTACGGCAGCCAGCCGCAGCAGCCCCCCTACGGCGGCGCGGGCGGCGGACAGCAGCCGCCTTACGGCGGCGGCGGCGGACAGCCCCCTTACGGCCAGGACCCGGGCGGCCCTTACGGCGGCCCCGTCCTCCCGCCGGAACCGCCGAAGCGGAACCTCGGACTCATCGGCACGATCGTCGTCGTGGCCACGGTCCTCGTGCTCGGCGGCGTCCTCCTCGTCACCATGAACCTCAAGGGCAAGGACGACGACACCGCCGAAGGCGGCGGCGACGACACCTCCGAGTCCGCCTCCGAGAACGACAACACGCCGGACGAGAACGCCACCACCCCCGCCGAGGAGGAGGCCGGCTCCGAGGTCGGGCAGTGCCTCCCGTACGAGTACGACGTCGACGGCAGCGGCCTCGGCGCGCTCGTCGACTGCTCCGACGGGACCGCGTTCTGGGAGATCACCGCCCAGTCCTACGACGTCGCCGACATCGCCGTCGACGACGAGGGCTCCATCGTCGACACCGCACCCGTCTACGCGCTGTGCGGGGACGGCTGGGGCGCCAACCAGCTCGGCCAGGCGTGGACCCACTGGGACTACGTGTACTCCTCGGGCAGCCTCGACTCGCTCTACTGCATGAAGGCCGTCGGCAACCCCGACCCGGCCGAGCCCGAGCACCTGCCGGTCATGCCGGACGTGGGCGACTGCTTCGACGACGCCGACCGCTGGTGGAGCATCGACTGCGGCTCCAGCCTGGCGCTGTACACCGTCGTCGACACGATCATGCTCGACGAGCCCGTCAAGGACATGTCCGACGCGGACGCCGAAGCGAAGGGCGCGGACTGCGGCACCGACTGGTACTGGAAGATGGTCGACGGCGAGAACCGCACCTACGGGATCCTCTGCGGCAACGACGTCTAGACATCGCACGTGAAAGCGGGGCGGCCTCCGGCCGCCCCGCTTCTCGCTGTCTCGGCTCCGCTTCCCCAAGGCTTCCTCGGACACGGGAACGGCGGCGCGAACCCCTCGATCGCGCCGCCGTAAGCGGTGGTCCCGGTGCGGCCCTAGCCGAAGCGGCCGGTGATGTAGTCCTCGGTGCGGGAGTCGGACGGGTTGGAGAAGAGGCGCTGCGTCTCGTCGAACTCGACGAGGAAGCCGTAGCGCTCGCCCGCGTCGTCCACGGCCGCCGAGAAGAACGCCGTCGCGTCCGAGACGCGCGCGGCCTGCTGCATGTTGTGGGTGACGATCACGATCGTGTAGTCGCGCACCAGCTCGCTCATGAGCTCCTCGATGCGCGCGGTCGCGATCGGGTCGAGCGCCGAGCACGGCTCGTCCATGAGCAGGACCTCCGGCTGCACGGCGATCGCGCGGGCGATGCACAGGCGCTGCTGCTGCCCGCCCGAGAGCGCCAGGGCGCTCTTCTTCAGGTTGTCCTTGACCTCGTCCCACAGCGCCGCGCCGCGGAGCGCCTGCTCCACGCGGTCGGCCAGGTTGTCCTTCATGCCGTTGATCCGCAGGCCGTACGCGACGTTGTCGAAGATCGACTTCGGGAACGGGTTGGCCTTCTGGAACACCATGCCGATGTGGCGGCGCACCGCGATCGGGTCGACGCCCGAGGCGTAGATGTCCTTGCCGTGGAAGGTGATGCTGCCGGAGACCTTCGCGCCCGGGATGAGGTCGTTCATGCGGTTGATCGAGCGCAGCACAGTCGACTTGCCGCAGCCGGACGGGCCGATCATCGCGGTGATCTGATTGCGCGCCACGGGCAGCGAGACGTCGCGGACGGCGTGCGCCTTCCCGTAGTGGATGTCGACGCCCTTGAGGTCGATGACCGTCTCGGTCTGCGTCGGGGTGAACAGCGAGCCTTCGCTGCGCGCCGCTCGGCCCGGGGCGAGGCCCGCGATGGGGGCCTTGGCGCGGGTACCAGTCTCGTTCACGGTCACGCGAACTCCAATCACCGAATGTCAACCGCCGTTAACGTGTCCTGCCCTCATGGAACGCCACGCAGGTGCACGCAGGTGAACGTGAAGGTGAACTGAGAGTGAATGCAGTGCGGTCCCGGTCGCAGGCGTCCAGGCGCCGTTCAACGGCGCCCGGACCGCGCTCAGGCGTGCTCGGGCGGCAGCAGCTCGTCGTTCGGATAGCCGCCCAGCAGGTCGTCCGAGGCGGTGAGCGTGAACTCCTCCGCCACCCCGACCTCGCCGATGTCGACCGAGCCGGCCACGTCCCCGTCCTCGGCGAGCTCCATGAGCATCCCGCGGATCACCGGGGCCGGCACGCCGGAGTCCTCGGCGAGCGCCGCGAGGCTCACCTGCACGGTCGCGGACTTCGCGCCGCCGGGGAGGACGAAACGCCCTTCGTCGTCGAACTCGTACTCGATGCCGCCGACGCGGCGGATCGCGATCGCCGTGAGCTCCTCGAGGTCCCCGCGCTGGTCGGCGGCCTCCTCGATGGCCTCGACCTTGTCGAAGGCGAGCACGTCGAACGGGTTGATGTAGAGCATCGGGGCGACGTACAGCTTCCCGTCGCGCATCTCGGAGCGGTACAGGCCCAGGGCGAGCAGGAACTCGAGGAGGTCGCGCACGGTGTGCGGGACGGGCAGTCCGGCACGGCGGCAGTGCGTGGTGAAGGTGTCGATGCGCTCGCTGCGCTCGGCGGTGGCCCGGTCGTACTCCTCGCGGGCCTCCTTCTCGATGACCTCCTGGGACGCGCCCAGGTGGTGCTCGGAGGCCTCGGCGATCCAGTCGTCCACGTCGCCCGGGTCGCACCAGACGGGCTCGTTCCAGATGTCGTCCTCGGGGAAGGCGTCGGCCCACCAGCTCGCCGGGAACGGGTTCACGGAGGGGACGGTGCGGAACAACTCGATGCTGCACGGCATGATGCGGATCCACGCGGGGTGCATCGGGGCTTGGACGGGGCCGGACTCGTCGCCGAAGGGCCTCTCGAAAGATTCCACCCATCGACGGTAGCAGCGAGGTGCGACGCCGCAGCGCCGCTGGGGCGCGACTTCGCTTTCAGCGTATTGGCGCGGAGGGAGCCGTCCCGGCGCGGTGATACCAGGAGTCGCTCAGTGCCCGTTGAGTGCCCGATTGCGACGCGCTCCCGTGAGAGTGCGCCGGCGCCGGGACGGCCCTCGCGCGCGTCGGGCTTGCCGGCCCCGCCACGGTCTCGACAGTGCCCCTTTCTCGGGGAACCCGGACCGTTTCTGGAGGGACGCGCCTTTCGCGTCCGGGCCGACGTTACTCCGAAGCGACCCGGCGTGATTCGACCGAACGGCCGGGCCGGCCTAGCCGTTCAGGCGAGAGAGGTCCGGCTCAAAGTCGGCGAGGCTGCCGGCGTATTCAGGGGTGAGGTATTCGAGGGTGCGGACCTGCTGCTCGAGCAGCTTGCCCACGGTGACGATCTGATCGGCGGCGTTGAGCACCAGCCAGTGCTCGTGCTCGGAGTAGCGTTCTTCCACCGGCGCCAAGGTCACAGCGGTTTCCTCCCTGATAGGACGTGCTTTGCAGTGCGGTCCGAACAACGTAATGCGCCGTGAGCACCGCACGGATTCATGACACGCTGCGGGCAGGTGAAATACCTGCTCCCGCAAGAGGTCACAGGCTCGGGGTTCAGGCCCGCAGGACCAGGCGGAGGGTCGAGACGCCGTCCTCGGCGATCTCGATCGGGACGCCCCAGTCCTGGCGGGTGAGGTGGCACGCCGGGTGCTCGGCCTCGGCGTCGCAGGTCGCCGCCTGCGCGACCACCTGCAGGACGCCCTTCTCGATGCCGTCGGCGAGTACGAGGTCGCGGCCCAGCTCCTCGCCCTTCCCCGCGCCCTCGGCGAGGAGTTGCGGCGGGTCGGCCGAGATCGTGACCTGGATCGGGGAGCCGAACGTGTAGTCGAGCTTCTGGCCGGCGGCCGGTTCGAAGAGGACTTCGAGGCGCAGCGCGCCGGGGGCGACCTTGGTGCGCTTGCGGGTGACCCGGTGGTGCTGCCCGGAGACGGCGGCCTCGCCGAGGTCGGGCGCGGTGAGGCGGTGCGCGGCGGATTCGACCACGACGACCTTGCCGCCCAGGACGATCACGTCGCTGGGCTCCGCGAGGTCCGCGGCGAGGGTCGCGACCGTTTCGGTGCTCGGGTCGTAGGCGCGGAGGGCGCCGTTGTAGGTGTCGGCGACGGCGACGCGGCCGTCGGGGAGGACCGCGAGGCCGAGCGGGTGCTGCATGAGGGCGTCGGCGGCGGGGCCGTCGACGTGCCCGAAGTCGAAGAGCCCCTGGCCGACCGCGGTGTGCATGGCGCCGCGCTCGACGTAGCGGAGCGCGGAGGTCTCGGAGTCGACGAGCCAGAGGCGGTCGGCGGTGGCGGCGAGGCCGGAGGGCTGCGCCATCCAGACCTGGTCGAGGGGGCCGTCCTTGAGGCTCTCGACGGTGGTGCCCGCGTAGACGCCGGCGGTGCGGGCGAGCGGGTCGAAGGACCAGAGCTGGTGGATGCCGGCCATGGCGATGATGAGTTCGCCTTCGAACCAGGCGAGGTCCCAGGGCGAGGAGAGGTCCACTTCGAGGGCGTCGGCGGTGCCGTTGTCCATGCGCCACTGCTTGCCGGTGCCGGCGACGGTGGTGACGTGGCCGTCGGCGAGGCGGACGCCGCGCAGGAGGTGGTTGACGGTGTCGGCCACGACGAGGTCGTAGCCGGCCTCGGCCGCGACCTCGGCCGGGAGGAGCGCGAGGCCCTGCGGCTCGTTGAACTGGGCTTCGGTGCCGTCGGCGCGGCCGCGTTCGCCGGTGCCGATCACGGACACGACGGTCTCGAGGTCGGGGGCGAGGCGCACGAGGCGGTGGCGGGCCGAGTCGGTGACGAGGACGTCGCCGCCCGGGAGCTCGATCGCCTTGCCGGGGAAGCGGAGTGCGGTCTCGGCGGGCGGGGCGGCCACGTAGAGCGAACCAGCGGTGTCGAGAGTTCCATCGGCGGTGTGCTCAGCGACCAGCTCACCCACGATCGCATCGAGCGCTTCGAGATGTCCCTCGCCGGCCATCGTTGAGACCACATAGCCGGCGGGATCAATCACTACCAGCGTCGGCCAAGCCCGTGCAGCGAACGCATCCCATGTGGTCAAGTTGGGATCGTCGAGGACGGGGTGCTCGACACCGTAGCGCTCGACGGCCGCGGCGAGCGCCTGCGGGTCGCGCTCGTGCTCGAACTTCGGGGAATGGACGCCGATGATGACGAGCGCGTCACCGTACTTCTCCTCGAGCGGGCGGAGCTCGTCGAGGACGTGGAGGCAGTTGATGCAGCAGAAGGTCCAAAAGTCGATGATGGCGACACGCCCTCTGAGATCCGCCAGGGAGAGGTCCCGTCCACCAGTGTTCAACCAGGAGCGCCCCCGCAGCTCGGCGGCGCGGACTCGAGCGGGCTTCGTCATGGGCTCAAGGCTGCCACTGCCGTGATCGGGAGCCCAGTAGTTCGAGAAATCCATCACGTCAGGAGTCTGTGGGAACTCCTGCTTCCGCCCACGTGATCGCGACCCTCGAATCACCGTCGAACCTGGCACCGACACGACCAGGTTGCACCTCCGCACGATCGACGAACAGCGCGAGCACCTCCCTTCGCTCCTCCGGCGAATCGGCTCGCTCGACCATCCACACCAGCTCCTCTTCGCAGCGCGCCGGTCGACTCGCTAGCGCCAGCGAAGCATGCGCTGCCGCTTGGCGAAGTCGCTCGAGCCGCTCGTGCAGGTGGTCCGCAATCAGCGAATAGCGGTTGGCTCCTTCCTCACCGCCGAATTCACCTCGCAGGTATCTGGCTTCTTCAAGCTCGAATCTTCGTTTCTCGAGTGTCGAGATCTCCTGTCGAATCACATCGCGCCTCTCATGGAGCTCGGGATGGCTTCGTCTGGCGACCCGGTCGAGCACCACTTCCATCAGCGAATCGCCCGGCTGCAGCTCGGCCGCTCGGGTCCGAACCGCGTTCTCGACATAACGATCGAAGCTCTTGACCTGCACAGAAACGCCTGCACAGTCGCGACCCATTCGGTGCCGAGAGCACTGGTACGAAGTACCGGCTTTGCTCATCCGAGACCCGCACCGGCCACATCGGGCAAGCCCTGTCAGCAGGGCCGGACTGTGGTTCCGACCCGTCCGGCTGCCTGCGAACGAGAGACTCCGGCTCGCGATCTTCCGGAGAATGATCTCGCGCTCCTCGACTCCGATCACTCCCTCACCGATGGATACCGGCATCAGGGTCACCGGGTCGATCCAAGGATGAACACGATGCCCGTACTTCCGGGTCCCGTCCGCGGACACGGCAGTCTCAGTCCGCGGCATGATTCCTGCGAATGCAGGCGACTTCAGAAGCTGGAGAACCGTCGAAGAGTTCCACTCCCCGCCTCTCGGCGATTCGATTCCGTGCCCATTGAGCAGGCGGGCGATCTCAACCAGCGTCGATCCGGCCAGTGCCTCGTCGGCGATCAGGCGGGCATGAACAGCGGTCTCCGGATCGGGGACCAACCTCTGTGTCTCCCGGTCCACCTTGAGTCCGTATGGAGGTCGGCCTCCGGCCCATTTGCCCGCTTCCCGGAGATGCCGCTTTGCGCTCTCGACACGCATGCTCGTGTTCTCGGACTCCGCGCGAGCGAGATCCGCCAGCAGCATCATCACATCCCTGGCAGATTTCTCGTCGGTGTCGAGCTTGTCCATCACCGACACGAAGCGCGCACCAGCCTTCTGAAACTTGTCCAGGTGCGCCGCCACCTCGGTGATTCCGCGGCGGGACAACCTGTCGAGCTTCCAGACGATGAGCGCATCGGCCACGCCTGCGGCGATGGCGGTGATCGCATCCGAAAATCCGGTGCGGCGCACCGCCTTGAAAGCGGAGCGACCGCGATCTACATGCACCTTGCGCACGGCAAAACCGTTCCGTGCAGCCCATTCTCGGCAGTCGGCCTCTTGCCGCTCGATGCCGGAGTGTCCTTCTCGGTTGGACGAAACTCGAAGATACAGATCGGCTACGTTGCGCGCTGTCACCACTCGAGGCTAGCTAGGATCCTCCAGCAAAGCATCACTCGATGGTGTTGAGTAGGAGCAACTGAGTTGCAAAGCAGTGGGGGGGGGGCGGCGCCCCGCCCCCCCGCGGCAACAGATGGAGGGAGGAGGCGGGGTGCCGCGGGGCGCGCCCCGCCGCGCC
>NZ_JAPZVQ010000009.1:9860-17442 GCF_027622945.1 Glycomyces lechevalierae
CCACCAACCAACCACTGTTTGTGGTGGCGTCGCCCCCCCGGGGCCCCCCCCCGGGGGGGGGCCCCCCCCCCCCCCCCCCACTGCTGCAACTCTGACTGCTAGGAAGCGTCTTCGCTCGGCTCCGCGCCGCCCTCGCCCTCGGCGGGGGCGCCGAGGAGGCTGAGGCAGTAGACGTCCTCGCCCACGGTGAGGGTCTCGCGGCCCGCGTCGGCGCATTCCTGGCCGTCGCCGACCTTCTGCACGATCTCGTAGTCCTCGCCTTCCTTGGCGTCGGCGCAGTCGATGGCCTCGGCCTGGTCGCCGCTCGTGTGGCGGACGCAGCCGTCCTCCTCGAACTTCGGCGCGGCGAACAGCAGGAAGTACACGCCCACACCGGCCGCGACCACGACGAGCGCGGCGACGATCGCGAGGATCGGCAGCAGCTTCTTCTTCGAGCCGCCACCGCCTTGGGCCGGTTGCGGCGGGTACTGGCCGGGCGGGACCGAGCCGGGCGGCATGCCCGGCTGCGAGTACTGGGGGGCCATCTGCGGCTGCGACTGCTGGTTCGGGTCGTACCCGCCCATCGCCGCCGACGGCGGCTCGCTGTGCGGGTTGTGCGCGCCGATGATGAGCTTCTGCGTGTCGTCCGACTGCGTCGGCGGGGCGGCCGGCGGCGGCGCCTGGTAGGCCGACTGCGGCTGCTGCGCATAGGGGTTGGCCGGAGGCGGCGGGGGCGGGACGGCACCGGGGGCCTGCATCGGGTGCGGGGCCGGCGCGGGCGCCTGGGCGTCCGGGTTCGTCAGCGGGTTCGGCGGCGGCGAAGGCCATGCCGAGGAGGGCGACTGGGCCGCCTGCTCGCCGTAGGGCGCGGGCGCGTTGAAGCCCGAGACGCCCTGGGGCGGCAGCACCTGCGTGCGCTCCTCGTACGGCTGCGCCGCGGGGGCCGGCGGCGGAGACGGCTGGCTCGCGGGCGGCGAGGAGGACGGGCCGAGGCGCAGGATCTGCGTGCCGTCCTGGTCGTACTGCGGGGACGACGGAGGCGCCTGCGCGGCAGGCGGTTCCGGCGCGGCCGGGGCGACCTGCTCGGGCGCGTTGTCGGCTGCGGGAGCAGCCGGGATGTCGATGTCGATCGACGAAGCGGTCGGGATCGCCTGCGTGACGCCCTCGTCGACCTGCTGCGGCTCGGGGGCCGCCTGCGGCGCTTCGGGTTCCGGCGCGGCGTCCGCGACAGGGTTGTCGGCGGCGGGGTTGTCGGCGGCGGGAGCGGCCGGGATCTCGGCGTCCGCGAGCGCGGAGGTCGAGACCGACTCGGTGGCGCCCTCGTCGACCGAAGGCGCAGCGGGGGCCTCAGGCTCGGCGGGTGCCTCAGGGGCTTCGGCCTGCGGCGCTTCGGGTTCCGGAGCGGCTTCGGCGGCCGGCGCCTCGGGGGCGGCCGTGTCTGCGGCGGGCGCGGGCTCGGCCTCGCTCTCGTCGGCAGCGGTGGTCTCGGTGGCGGTGCCCTGGTCGTCGGCGGTCGCCGGCTCTGGACTCGGGGTCGCCGCGGCGTCGGTCTCGGGGACCCGCTCGGCTGCGTTCTGGTCTTCGCTGCCCTCGCCCTTTTCAGGCGGGTTGCCTTGCTCGGAGGTCACGGCTGCTCCTCAATGCTGCTTCCGGCCTGGCGTCTTGGGGGCACGCCAGACGCGTCACACGGTACCGCAGCGGCGCTCGCGATCACTCGACAGGGTTAGTGACCGGGCACGGGAAGGCGGAGCGGGAGCCTCGCGATAGGACGGCCGCGGGGGGTCCGTGGCGAATGGAGGCATAGAAAAAGGCCCGGTGCCAGCGGTTTGCCCACCCCTCATGGCAAACGCGGCACCGGGCCGGTGTGAGAACCCCCTGGAGAGGGTCTCAATGGTGCGGGAACTCGGCGCTGTTCGCCGCACCAATGGGAGGAGATAAAGTTCGCGGTCCCAGTCGCCTGAGACGTCGGAAGCTTCGAAGTTATGTTTCCTCGTTGTTTCCGTGCCTCAATTACAACACCGAACGCCGTGATCCGCCAACGATTCCTCGGTGCCCTTGATCACGTCCAGGCGAGCAGTGTTTCCCCAGGGTGCTGCAGGAACGAGCCGACGTCGGCGAGGAACTGCGAGCCGAGTTCCCCGTCGATGAGCCGGTGGTCGAAGGACAGTCCGAGCGTGGTCACCTGACGGACGGCGATCTCGCCCTCGTGCACCCACGGCTGCGGCCGGACGGCGCCGAACACGAGGATCGCCGACTCCCCCGGAGGGAGGATCGGGGTGCCCGTGTCGATGCCGAAGACGCCGACGTTGGTGATCGAGATGGTGCCGCCGGACATGTCGGCCGGCGAGGTCTTCCCCTCGCGGGCGGTGCGCGCCAGCGAGGTGAGGGCCCCGGCCAGTTCGACGAGGCTCAGGTTCTGCGCGGCCTTGACGTTCGGGACGACCAGGCCGCGCGGGGTGGCGGCGGCGATGCCGAGGTTCACGTCGTGTTTCACGACGATCTCCTGGGCTGCTTCGTCCCACTGGGCGTTGATCATCGGGTGGCGGCGGGCGGCCAGCAGGACCGCCTTGGCCACGAACAGCAGCGGAGTGACCTTGACGTCAGCGAACTCCTTGCGGCCCTTGAACTCCTTGACCGTCTCCATCATGCCGGTGACGTCGCAGGTGAGGAACACCGTGGCGTGCGGCGCGGTGAACGCCGACGCGACCATGTTCTGCGCTGTGAGCTTGCGGACGCCCTTGATGGGGATGCGCTGGTCTTCGGCGGACGCGGTGACGCGGACCGGAGCCGCGGCCGACACCGGAGCTGCGACTGCGGCTTCGACGTCGGACCGGGAGACCGTGCCGTTCGGTCCGGTCGGGACGACCGAGGCGAGGTCGACGCCGAGGTCCTTGGCGAGCTTGCGCACCGGGGGCTTGGCGAGCACCGGTCCGGACGCCGCGGGGGCGGGCGCGGGCGGCGCGACCGGAGCCGCCGGGACGACAGCGGCGGGGGCCGCGGCCGCAGGGGCCGGCGGGGTCTCGCCCGAGCGGCGCTTGCGGCGCTTCGAGCCGGCCTCGCGCGCGCCGTACCCCACGAGGTTGGGCGTGCGCTCGTCCTTCTTCTTCTCGGCCGGGGGCGCCTCGGCGCCTTCGACCTCGAAGCTCGCGAGGGGCTTGCCGACGTCGATCGTCTCGCCCGCTTCGGCGTGGTGCTCGGCGAGCACCCCGTCGTAGGGGCTGGGCACCTCGACGAGGGCCTTGGCGGTCTCGACCTCCACGAAGGGCTGGTTGAGTTTGACCTCGCCGCCCGGCTCCACGAGCCACGCGGCGACTTCGCCCTCGGTGAGACCCTCACCGAGGTCGGGCAGGTTGAACGTGATCCTCTGACCCATGTCCGCTCCTCAGTACTCGAGCGACCGGTCGACGGCGTCGAGCACCCGGTCCAGGTTCGGAAGGTAGTCGTCTTCGAGGCGGCTCGCCGGATAAGGGACGTCATAGCCGGTCACCCGCAGGACGGGGGACTCCAGGGAGTAGAAGCACTCCTCGGAGATGCGCGCGGCCACTTCGGCGCCGAGGCCGATGTTGCCGGGCGCCTCGTGGACGACGACGGCGCGGCCGGTCTTGCGGACCGACGCGAACAGCGGCTCCCAGTCGATCGGGGAGAGCGCGCGCAGGTCGATGACCTCGAGGTCCAGGCCTTCCTCGGCCGCCGCGGCGGCGGCGTTCGCGGCCACGTCCACGGTGGGGCCGTAGGCGATCAGGGTCGCGGTGCGGCCCTCGCGGACGGTGCGGGCGCGGTAGAGGTCGAGCTCGGAGCTCTCGGTGTCGACCTCGCCCTTGGAGTGGTAGCGGCGCTTCGGCTCGAAGAAGATCACCGGGTCGTCGCCGGCGGCGGCCTGCTGGATCATCCAGTAGGCGTCGGCCGGGTTCGAGCAGGTGACGACCTTGAGGCCGGCGGTGTGCGCGAAGTACGCCTCGGGGGACTCCGAGTGGTGCTCGATCGCGCCGATGCCGCCCCCGAAGGGGATGCGCACGACCACGGGCAGGCGCACGCGGCCGCCGGAGCGGTTCGGGATCTTCGCGAGCTGGGAGACCAGCTGGTCGAAGGCGGGGTAGACGAAGCCGTCGAACTGGATCTCGCAGATCGGGCGGTAGCCGCGCAGGGCCAGGCCGATCGCGGTGCCGATGATGCCCGACTCGGCCAGGGGGGTGTCGATGATGCGGTCGGACCCGAAGTCCTTCTGCAGGCCGTCGGTGACGCGGAAGACGCCGCCGAGGCGGCCCACGTCCTCGCCCATGACGAGGGACTTCGGCTGGTCCTCCAGGACGCGCCGCAGGCCTTCGTTCAAGGCCTTGATCATGGACATGGTGGTCATCGGACGTCGCTCCCTTCCTCGAGGGAGGCCTGGAAGTCGACCGCCTCCGCCCGCTGGGCCGCGATGCCGGCGGGCATCTCGGCGTACACGTTGTCGAACATCTCGGTCACCTCCGGGTCGGTGAGCGCCATGACGCGGGCGCGCAGCGCCCGGACCTGCTCGCCGGCCTCGGTGTCGACCGCGGCGAAATAGGACTCGTCGGCCAGGCCCTCGGCGGTCAGCCACTTGCGGTAGCGGACGATCGGGTCCTTCGCGCGCCAGAAGTCCAGCTCGGCCTCGTCGCGGTAGCGCGTGGCGTCGTCGGAGGTCGTGTGCGGCTGCATGCGGTACGTGTAGGCCTCGACGAGGCTGGGGCCCTCGCCGCGGCGGGCGCGGTCGAGCGCGGACTGCGTGACCGCGTAGGTCGCCAGGACGTCGTTGCCGTCCACGAGGATCCCCGGGACGCCGAAGCCCTCGGCGCGGCGGTACGGCGGCAGCCGGAACTGGCGGGCGTTCGTCTCCGAGATCGCGTACTGGTTGTTCTGGCAGAACAGCACCAGCGGGGAGTTGAACACCCCGGCCCAGATCAGCGCCTCGTTGAAGTCGCCCTCGCTCGTGGCGCCGTCGCCGTGGTAGACCACGACGGCCTCGCCGTCGTCGTTCCCGACCGCGCCGTCCATGGCCACGCCCATCGCGTAGCCGGCGGCGTGCAGGGTCTGGGAGGCGATCACGATCGCGTACATGTTGAAGCGGTCGGCGGCGACGTCGCGCCCGCCGAGGTCGGTCCCGCGGAAGAGCGCGAACGACGAGATGAGGTCGATGCCGCGGCACCACTGGACGCCGAGCTCCCGGTAGGCCGGGAAGACCGTGTCCTGGGGCTTGAGGGCCCGGCCGGAGCCGACCTGCGCGGCCTCCTGGCCGAGGAGGCTCGGCCACAGGCCGAGCTGGCCCTGGCGCTGCAGGGCCGTGCCCTGGGCGTCCAGCTCGCGGGTGATGACGAGGTCGCGGTAGAGGCTGCGGTACTCGTCGTCGGTGAGGGAGATGTCGTAGTCGGGATGCTTGACGCGCTGACCCTCCGGAGTCAGCAGTTGCACGAACTCTGGTTCGTTCGCTGAGGCGGGTTTCGGACGGCTCTTGGCCGCCTTCTTGGCAGGACGCTGTGTGTCGCCCATTGATGCCTCCTCATATTCGTATTCCGGTGTATCCAAGCATCCCAAAGTCTTGGGTGGTGCGCGCCATAGCCGCCGCCCCATTACTATTCGAGTCGACGGACTGACGCACAGTAGTGATCGGTCGAGCCATCGACATCATCGGTCCTGAACGGCCGTTTCGTCGCACGGGGGTGGCGGGAAGGAGCGCGCGGTGCGCCGCAGAGGCAGCGACCAGGGGGGACACTGGCCGGTGGGAATTTGGTTCGCCATGGTCGGCGTGAGCGCCGGGACCGTGGCGTCCTTCTCCCTGATCGGATGGACCTTCGCGAAGGACCTCTACGGCGGCGGCGACGGCACCGAACCGCTCGGCTACGACCCCCAGACCGTGGTCATCGAGGCCGAGACCCCCGACCCCTTCGGCGTCACCGGGGGCGACGAAGGCTCGCTCGGCCCCGCCGGGCCCGGGCACGAACCGCAGATCGCCGTCAGCCCCGCCGAGCCGCAGGCCGAACGCATCGTCGACGCCGACGAACTGCCCGAGCGCGACCCGCGCGAGGAAGCGGCGACCGAAGCGAGCACGCCTCCGCAACTGGTCCCGGTCGAGGACGAGGACGACGACTGCGGTCGCGAGGAAGCCGCCCCGGGCGGGAACGCCGGTACGGACCACAACGGCGGCAACGGAAACGGCGAAGGCCAGGGTCAAGGCCAAGGCCAAGGCCAAGGCCAAGGTCAAGGTCAAGGTCAAGGCCGGGGTCAGGGGCAAGGTCAGGGGCAAGGTCAGGGCCGGGGAAACGGCGACGACTGGGACCGTCCCGACCTGCCCGAACTGGACATTGACCTGGACGTCATCTTCGACCAGGCCGACATCGAACTCGACCTCGAATTCGACGCGCCCACCGAGCCCGAGCTCGAACCCGAGGACCCGTCCGACGCCGCCTCCGAACCCGCGCCCGGCGCTTCGACAGGCATCGAGGACTGAGTCCGGCCGGTCCAGCGACTCGCCCGAAGGAGTGAGTTGTGGGGAAGGCCACCCCGTAGCCGTAACTTGCATATGCGGATTGCCGTTACTCCCTCTGAGAGCGCGTCGCAGTGACGGCACACGGATTTTCTGTGGGGTACAAGCAAATGGACCTTTTCTCCCGCACGATGCTCGCCTGTTCGGCCGAGGCGGGCCTGACCTCTACGGCCCTGACCCGGCACGTCTCCCTCCTGCGCCGCAACATCGCGCCCGGCGACCAGGTGTCCCTGCTCAGCCGCTGCGTCGGCTCCGACGGACTCGGCAGCGGCGACCACGTCCTCATGCTCACCGGCGAGCGCATGGTCGTCACCCGCCAATCGCGACTCCTCAGCCGCGTCCGCCTCTGCCTCGACGCGCCGGTGGCCGCGATCGAGAACCTGCGCTGGTCGGCCGACCCGGCCGGACCCGGCGTCGAACTCAACTTCACCGTCCTCGAAGGACCCGGCGAGACCGAGCCGCGCCGCTGGCACTTCTGGCTACCGGCGGCCCACGCCAAGCGCGTCTGGCGGATCGACGCGCTGCTGGCGCGCGCGTTCCGCCGCCCCAAGGCCGACTCCCGGCCCGCGACCGATCGCCTCGCGAATCCTTCGATCTTCGCCGACCTCGACCTGGTCGACGACGCGGCGACGGACCGGACCGAGGACACCGTCTCGCTCGTCAGGACCGCGCTCGCGCGGACCGCGCTGGCGGAGGTCCTGCCGGTCGGCGCCGTCCACCCGACGAGCCCGTTCCCCGCCCCGAACCCGCGCCTCACGGCCGCCGCGCGAGTGCAGCCGCCGCAGCAGCGATCGTTCCTGCCGCCGGTGGTGGCGGTCGACGAGCGTCCCGCGCTTCCGGTGCGCGACACCGCGATCAACGCGAGCAGGCCGCGAGCCGTGCCGCAGCGGCCCACGGGCTTCCAGGCGTCCGACCTCGAGAGCACGATGGCCACGGCGTGAGCCCCCGCTGAGACCGGGATGCGGGCAGTGCAGGCGGCTCGCGCACGCCTGGCAGGACGCGGCCCGCATCCTCAAGACCCGATCCCCCCGAAAGGCCGTGGGGCCGGTGAACCGACGATCTCGGTTCACCGGCCCCACGGTCGGTTCTCGGTTCTACGTC
>NZ_JAPZVQ010000009.1:17452-51091 GCF_027622945.1 Glycomyces lechevalierae
CCCCCCCCCCCCCCCCCCCCCAACCCCCCCCCCCCCCCCCCCCCCCGGGCGCCCGCCCCCCCCCCCCCCGCGCCCCCCCCCCCCCACGGTCGGTTCTCGGTACTACTGCGGTCCGGTCACCGGCGCAGTTCGGCGGTGCAGCACTTGACGGAGCCGCCGCCCTTCTTGAGCTCGGAGAGGTCGACGGGGACGGTCTCGTACCCGGCGGCGCGGAGCTTCTCGGCGAAGCCGACGGCCTCGGCGTTGATGACGACGTTGCGGCCGTCCGACACGAAGTTCAGGCCGAACCCGGCGGCGTCCTCGGCGTCGGCGATCACCGCGTCGGGGAAGAGCCGTTCGAGCAGCATGCGGCTGCCCGGGGCGAACGCATCGGGGTAGTAGGCGATGTTGTCGTCGTCGAGGGGCGCGAGCGCGGTGTCGAGGTGGTAGTAGCGGGGGTCGACCAGACGCAGCGAGACGACGGGGCGGCCGAACACGTCGGCGGCCTCGGCGTGGGCGCGGGCGTCGGTCCGGAAGCCCCAGCCGGCGAGGATGAGCTCGCGGCCGGGCAGGTAGGTGAAGTCGCCTTCGCCTTCGTTGATGAACTCGGGCTTGGAGAACTTCCAGCCGGAGGTGCGGTACCACTTCTCGTGGGCGTCGGCCTCGGGGCGGCGTTCGGGGTAGCGGAAGCTCGCGCCGTAGGCGATGCCGTCGACCACGAAGGCGCCGTTGGCGGAGTAGACCATGTCGGGCAGGCCGGGCTCGGGCTCGATGGTGAGGACTTCGTGGCCGAGAGCGGTGTAGGCGTCGGCGAGGGCTTCCCACTGGGCGCAGGCGAGCGTGGCGTCGACGGGGGCGGTCGTGTCCATCCAAGGGTTGATGGCGTACTCGACGGCGTAGTAGGCGGGGCGGCACAAGAGGTACGTGCGGCGGCCGGGCGACCGGGTCGCGGGCGCCGCGGCAGGTGAAGAACTGTGTTTCTCCATGGCGCGAGTTTAGACAGCCGAAAGCCCCGGCACGCAACCCCAGGGCCAAGGACACACCGGAGTGTGACCAACCCACCTCACCAGGCACGTCGCAAGGAGACTCCGAGGCGCCGAAGCCGGCCGCCGCGCCGCTCCGAATCGCTCGGCTCGGCGGCTCGGCGGCTCGGCGGCTCGGCGGCTCGGCGGCTCGGCGGCTCGGCGGCTCGGCGGCTCGGCGGCTCGGCGGCTCGGCGGCTCGGCGGCTCGGCGGCTCGGCGGCTCGGCGGCTCGGCTCCGATGATGATCTCCGCTCCTTCCCGAATGGATCCGGGCCGGGCTCTCTTTTTTGGGGGCCTCCCCCTCCCCCCCACCCACCCACCCCGCCCCCTCGCCCACCCGCCGCCTTCCTGCACGCCAGTTATCGGTTGGTGTCGTTCGTTGTGCCCGGTCCCGGCGGCCTGGCCTTGGCCGCCGGGACCGGTTGCCGCTGTGTACGGGCAGATGCCTGGCCGGCGTGCCCGCTCGCTGCGATGCTGTCTATTCGACCGCTACCGGACCTGCCCGGGATACCGCTCGGGCTGGGCCGAAGGCCGCTGGGAGGCCGTTCGGGGTCTCGTCCACGTGGACCGTCACCTCCAGTTCGTTCACCTCGCATCCTTGGAACTCGGCCTCGGACCGCTCGACCATCTCCTGCGCCGCCGCGCATGCCTCGCCTTCACCGAACAGGACCCGCGCCGCTCCTGCCAGCGCCGCCGCGTCGGCTGCGCCTTGGGCTCGGTGGCGGGCGGCGCTCGCTTGGCCGAGGGCTGTGAAGGCGATCGCCGAGACCAACAGCGCTGCTGTCACTCCGGTTGCGAGGACCGTCGCTGAGCCCCGCTCTTTGTCGGCCGCGGGGCGCCTTGTCGCTGCTTTCGCCTTCTCAAGCTCAGCTCGTGGTGGCGGCTCCGGCTTGCTTCCGGCGGTCGGGCTCGTTGCCGGCTTTCGTTCTTTCTGCATCGGCCGGGTTGTCGCCGGGTCTTGTTCGCTGGCGTTGTCGCGCTGTGCGGCGGTGCCTCGCCTCGGTTCACTCCTTTCCTTTCTCATTGGGGCAGACCCGGTTCCATCGGGGCGGCGGCTTCGGCGGTGATGTCCATCGGCGGTGTCAGCGCGCCGAGCGGCCGCACGGGTGCGGTCACTACCGCGCGGGCGACGGTGTCGTCGCTCGAGACTGCGACCGTTGCGCCGTCGGGCAGATAGGCCGCGGCGACCGCTTGGGCGTCTTCGCCTCTTGCCGCCGCGATCGCCGCGCTGTTGGCGGCGTCGATGGCGCGGACCTTCATGCCGACGGCCGACACCGCCCACAGGCCGAGCGCCAGCACCGCGACCACGGCTGGCAGGACGGCCGCCAGTTCGGCGGTCACGAAGCCGCTCTCGGCTCCTCGGCGCTTGCCGCGGTCCTCGTCCGGTGGTGGTTTTGCGCGGGGGCTCTTGCTTCTTGGTCGGCGTTTCGGCGTTTTCTCCGAGTCTGGTCTTCGGTGGGCGCTCCGGGCCGAGGGAGGCGGCGGGTCCGCTCGGACCTGGTGCTTCGCAGCGGTTCGGTTGGCGGTGTTCATGACAGGGCCCGTTCGATGAGGTCGGACAGCGCGGTCTGGACCGGCCCTGAGGTGAGCACTTTCAGCAGGACGCCGGCGAAGGCCACGGCGGCGAGGGTGCCGACTGCGTATTCGGCGGTGCTCATGCCGCTCTCGCCGCGCACTCTCGAGGCGAATCGGTCGCTCCAGCTCGGTTTCACGGTGGCCCGCATTCGGCCGGGGCTCCATTCGTCCTCGGGCCTCGGCCGCGGGCTCGGGCGGCGCTTCGGGTCGGTCGGGCGCTCGTCGGTGAGGGTCGATGGGCCTGCGGTGATCGGGGTCCGGCTCCGGTTCGAGCCCGGAGACCAGGGCTTGGTCGCGGTTGCGGACGCGACTGCGCTCGTCTGGGGGCTTGTTGCCGGTTGGTCGGTCTTCGGCTGTCGTTCCGACTGGTCGGGCTTGGCTTCCTGGTCCGGTTGTGGGGCGCGCTGGTCGGGGTTTTTCGGTTGGTCGAAGTCGCAGAGGCGGCCGCATGCGGGCCTCGGGTGGGTGCCGCCGGGTTCGCAGGCGGGTTGCCTGCGGCTTTCGGGGCGGCAGGCGGTCTGGCAGGTGTCGGGTCGGGAAGGTGCCCAGTGGTCGCTCCGGTCGCGGCGGGTCGGGAGGGCCATCGTGGTGTGGGTGTTCGCGTGCATCGCGGTTTCCTCTCTTCGGTTGTCGGGCGGTGGTGCCCGGGGACGGTGCGGTCAGAGGCCGGAGGCCAGGGTGTCGGAGACGATGCCGAGCACCACCGGGCTGATTCCGGCGATCACGAAGGCGGGCAGGAAGCACAGGCACAGTGGGCCGACGAGGGCCACTGCGGCGCGTCCGGCGCGTTCTTCGGTTCGGGTGCGGAGTTCGGAGCGGATCGAGGCCGCTAGTTGTTCGAGGCCTGCGGCGATGGCGGCGCCGGAGTCGCCTGATCGGTCGAGTTGGCGGGCCAGGCGTGCGGCGCCTGGCAGTCTGCCGAGTTCGGGGAGTGCTTCGGTGGCGGTGGCGCCGAGGTGGATCGCTCCGGCGAAGCGGTTGAGGCGGTCGCCGATCTCGTGGTCGTCGGCTTCGGCGACGGCGAAAGCGGCCTGCGGGAACGGGGCCCCGGCTCGCATGCAGGCGGCGAGGAGGTCGAGCGTCCAGGGCCAGGACGGGGCGAGCCGGTCGGCGGCGGTTCGCTCGGCGCGGTCCGGGTCGACTCGGAGGAGGCGGGCGGTGAGCCACCAGGCGCCGAAGCCCGCGACGATGCCGGTGATACCGCCGATGGCGAACGCGGTGGCGACGCCCGCGACTGGGCCGACGAGTTTGCGAAGCATCAGGAACTCCTGGAGTTGACGGAGGCGATGAGCGCGCCGGTCCAGGCGAGCCCGGCGGCTTGGAGGGCCATCGCGGTCGCGGCCGCGCCGATGCCGGCTGGGCTGGCGAACAGGAACGCGACGGCTTGGACGCCGAGTGCGACTTCACCGAGGGCGACTCCGGCGACGGGCAGGGCGACGAGGAGCGCGGCGGTCGCGCGGATCGAAGCGGTCTGCGCTCCGGCTCGGGCGGCGGCTTGGTCGTCGTCGTTGAGGTGGTCGGCGAGTCTGCGGCAGAGTTCCGCGGCGGGTGCGCCGAGTTCGGCCGCGATGCGGAGCGCGGCGCGGAGTCGGCGGGCGGTGGCGGTGGCTTCGGCGGGCCATTCGGGTTCGGCTGCGGCGACGGCGTGCGCCGGGTCGGTCCCTGCGGCGAGGTCGGCGGCCAGGTAGGCGACGGTGTCGGCGGCGGCGCGTCGGGCTTCGCGGGTGTGTTTGCGGCGCAGTGCGAGATGCCAGGCGATGACGGCCGCTGCGGTGTAGATCGCGGTGATCGCTGCCGCGGTCGCCGCTGCGAGCGGGCCGAGGCCGCCGTCGTGGCGGAATCCGGCGAGCCAGGCGGCGAGGCCGGCGGTGAGCACGGCCGAGATCGCTGCGGTCGCTTTGGGGCGGTGGGTGACGAGTGCGATGACGATGGCGGTCATGCGGTGTCTCCCTTCGGGTTTCGGCCTGCGGTCCGGTGTTTTCGGGGTGCGATGCGGCCCATCTGCGGGGGCGGGAGGCTCGCTTCCTTGTCGGGTCGTGGAGCCGCGGTGTGTCCACTGCGGCGGATGCGGGCTGGCCAGGTGCAGCGTCGACGGCCGGGAGGTGAAGCGGATGCGGTGGCGATGGTGGTCATGGTCGGCGCTCCCTTATGGGTGATCGGTCGGACTGGGATCCATGGCGGTGGACCGCGATCGGCGGTGAGGTTTCGGTGGGTGGTGGCAGGGTGCCGCAGGTGGAGCGCTGCGGCGGTCGGTTCAGGGGCCTCCGATGTGTGGTTGGCCCGGCGCGGCACCGACGGTCCCGAAACCCCGGCCGGTCCGGGCCGCTTCGGCCTTGACGCGACGGGTGGTTGCTGTCTTGGAGCGGCCGTGACTGTCGATGCGGGCGGGCCTGTGGTTTCGGGTGGGGGTCTTTCGGGCTGACGAAGATGCTCATGCGTTCCGCTCTCTCAGAAGGCGTTCGAGACTCCCGGCGCTCGGGCCCGGCCCGTGGCGGGTCCAGGCGGTGGTGACCGTCGGCTGCGGGTTTCTCGCGTCGCCGGTCTCGATCAGGGCTATCTCGGCCACTTGGCGGCCGGTGCCGTTGCGTCGCAGGTGGATGACGACTCGGAGCGCGGCGACGAGTTGGGCGTGGAGCCCTTCGCGTGGCAGACCGTGCGGGAGGGCGAGGGCTTCGAGTCGCGCGGTCGCGTCGGCGGCCGCGTTGCAGTGCAACGTGCCCGCGCCGCCTTCGTGGCCGGTGTTGAGGGCCCCGAGGAGTTCGATCACCTCGGCGCCGCGGCATTCGCCGACGACGATCCGGTCCGGGCGCATCCGCAGGGACTGGCGGACGAGCGCGGCCAGGTCGACCTCGCCCGCGCCCTCGATGTTCGCCGGGCGCGATTCGAGGGTGAGGGTGTGCGGATGGCCCGGGGCGAGTTCGGCGGCGTCCTCGACGATGACGATGCGTTCCTCCTCGGGCGCGTGCGAGAGCAGGCTCGCGAGGAGCGTGGTCTTACCAGTGCCGGTACCCCCAGTCACGACGAAGGCGAGTCGGGCCTTCACTATGCGCAGCAGCAGATCCGCCATGTCCGCGGTGAGCGTGTCCGCTTCGACGAGCTGGGTGAGCGTGAACGCTTTGGACCGGTGTGTGCGGAAGGACAGGTACGGGCCGCCGGTGGCGATCGGTGCGAGGACGGCGTGGAAGCGGGTGCCGTCCGGGAGGCGCACGTCCGCGTACGGGCTGCCCGCGTCGAGGCGTCGTCCGGCCGCCGCGGCGAGGCGGCAGGCGAGGGAGCGGATCGCGTCGGGTGTGCCGAGGCGGACCGCGACGGGCAGGAGTCCATCTCCGCGGTCGGCCCAGACGCCGCCGGCGCCGTTGACGACGACGTCGGTGACCTCGGGGTCGTCGAGCAGCGGTTGGAGTGGGCCGGCGCCGATGAGGTCGTCGCTCAGGGCCGCCGAGAGTTGCAGCAGCGAGGCCTGGTCGGGCGGCGCGGCTCCGGCGGCGCACAGGGCCTTGACGATGTCCGCTTTGGCCGATCCGCCGGTCCGGGTGCGGTTCGCACCGGGGCGGGTCTGGGCGGCGAGTTGGCGGCGGACGCGGGTGATGAGTTCGAGGTTCATCGGGCCGCACCGGACCGTTCGATGCCGTGGAGGGCGAGTTCGCCGCGTGAGCGCGGGGCGCTGAGGGCTTCGGTGAGGTCGCGGATGCCGCGTCCGACCTTGCCGCGCGGGACGCGGCCTTGGCGCAGGAGGACCGGGAGGCGCCGGTCGGTGGGGACGCTGCCCCACACCGGGGGTTCGAGCCAGTCGGCTTCGCGCGGGCCGTCCCAGGTGACGCCGGCCGGGCGCGGGCGGGCGTCGCCGCGCAGGACGACGCCGAGGTGGGCACTGTGGAGGCCGTAGGCGGCGGTGACGCTGCGGGCGGCCTCCCAGGAGCGGGCGCCGGGGCCGAGGGCGACCGCGATCGAGCGGGCGGCGACGGCCGCTGATGCCGAGGCGTCGGTGCGGGTGCGCGGCAGGTCGATGACGACGAGGTCGGCGGCGAGGCGCGCGGCCCGCAGGACCCGGTCGAACGCGGTGGCGCTCACCTCGGCGGGGTTGTGCGGGTCGGGGCCGATGAGGTGGAGGCCGCCGCGTTTGGGGAGCCCGCCGAGGAGCCGTTCGGGGTCGATGGGGCCGGTGCCGTTCGCGAGCGAGGGCCAGCGCCAGCCGGATTGGGCGGCGAGGCCTGCGGCGGTGTCGATGCCGCCGCCGGTGTGGTCGAGGTCGATGAGGACGGTCTTGCGGTCGTCGCGGGTGCTGTCGGTGGCGGCGGCGAGCGCGAGGGTGGAGGCGCCGGCGCCGCCGTGTCCGGCGACGGTGGCGATGACGGGCGCGGGTTCGACGTCGAGGACGGTGCGGATGAGGAGGTCGGTGAGGAAGTCGTTGGCGTCGGGGAGGGCGACGACGCTGGTGGCCTGCATCTGGATGGCCATGGGCCACAGGAGTGAGGTGTCGTCGGCGTCGCCGCCGAGCCAGGACATGGTGGTGCACATGAGGATCGGGCCGCGGGCGGGGAAGTGGCAGGCGATGCATTCGGGGGCGAGGTCGGGGCCGACGAGGACGAGTGGGGCGCGCTGCCAGTGGCCGGCGGCGTCGCGGGGGTGGTGGACGCGGCGGAGGGGGTGGCCGGCGGTGGCGGCGAGTGGGGTGATGGCTTCGGCGAGGCGGTCGTCGGTGGTGACGAGGAGGGATTCGACGGCGGGTGCGGCGGTGATCGTGGTGCGGTCGAGTGTCGCGGCCATGGCTTGCTCCTACGTTCGGTGATGTTCACGTGCCTTGGAGTAACCATGACCGGTGACGAGGAGGGCCGACAAGGGGCAATGTTGAAGCTGTGGATAACTTCCGGCTTTTCGGATGAATCGGACAGCGTTGGAGGTCAACGTGATTCGGGCTCATGCGTTGCCTGTGGATAACTCGGCGTGTCGTATCCGATGGGGCCTCACATGCAGCGAGGGACCGTCCCGGTGGGACGGTCCCTCGCTTTCGGAGTCGATGCGCCTACTCGGGGCGGATGCCCCAGACGCCGAACCAGGCCTCGCTGGGCGAGAGCTCGATCAGGTCCTCGCCGGTGGCGAGGGCGTTCGGCGGGCAGGTGGTCGGCTCGATGGCGACGGAGCCGCGCTTGCGGTCGCCTTCGAGGCCGTCCGCGGTGTAGATGTGGCACCAGCCGAAGGACTCGTCCATCCACACGGTGACCGCCTGGCCCGAGACCGGGTCGGTCAGCCGCACTTCGGCCTTCCCGTCGGAGCCGCGCTTGAGGTCGCCGTAGCAGTCGTCGATCACCAGGTCCTTGAGGACGGTCGGGTCGTCGAAGTCCGCCGGGCCCGAGCCGACCGGGATGCTCTGCTTGTCGAGCTTGAGCTTCTTGCCGGCCGGGACGTGGAGGGTGGCCTCGTCGATGCGCTCGAGCGAGCCCGGGATGAGGTAGGAGTGGGTGCCGAACCCGAAGGGCGCGGTCTTGTGGCCCGGGTTGGAGACGGTGTGGGCGGCGCGCAGGCCGCCGGGGCCGATCGACCAGCGGGTGCGCAGGTGCAGGGTCCAGGGGTACCCGAGGCGGGCGGGCAGCCGGCATTCGAGGGTGACCGAGGTCTCGGTGACGTCGACGGCGGTCCACTCGGCCCACGCCACGAAGCCGTGGAGCGAGGTGTTCGTCTCGATCTCGTTGATCGGGAGCTGGTACTCGGTGCCGTCGTACGTGTACTTGCCGTCGCGGGTGCGGTTGGGCCAAGGGGCCAGCATGTGGCCGGACCAGCCGGGCGCGAGCTCCTCGTCCCCGTAGGACATGACGACCGGGCGGCCGCGGTAGGTGTACGAGCGCACGCCACCGCCGACAGCGACGATGGTGGCCTCGTGGTCGTTGTAGGCGATCACCCATTGCTCGCCGGACAGCGCCATAGGGGGTACCTCCGTGTCGTTATCGGTGGGCGGGATGTGCTTTGACGTTAGCTCATGTCCAATGACCTGCGGCACGCGTATCGATGTGGGCGAGATCGCAGGAAACCGTTGAAACCAACAAGACCCATTATTGAAACCCTCCCATAAAAAACGTCAAACCAGGACAAACCACCAAGCTCACGATGGTTGTCTCATATTTTGCGCACCTTCTGTACCGCCAACGAGGATCACCCTCGACCCGTGGCCACTTCCGTCGGCCACCGCATTGAGGCACCATTTCCAGATAACTACGAACCGTCGCCTCCCGGAAGCCCCCGGTCGGCAACCACAGGGACAACACACTCAGGAGTACAACGATGTCTGAGTTCAAGCCCGGCCTCGAGGGCGTCATCGCCTTCGAAACCGAGATCGCCGAGCCTGACAAAGAGGGTGGATCGCTCCGCTACCGCGGTGTCGATATCCAGGACCTGGTCGGCCAGAGCACCTACGGCGACGTATGGGGCCTCCTCGTCGACGGCAAGTTCGGCAACGGCCTGCCCGCCGCCGAGCCCGTGCCCGTGCCCGTCTCCTCCGGCGACACCCGCGTCGACGCCCAGGCCGCGGTCGCCATGCTCGCCCCCTACTGGGGCCTGCAGCCGCTGCTCGACATCGACGACGAGACCGCCCGGGACGATCTCGCCCGCGTGTCGGTCACCACGCTGTCGTTCATCGCGCAGTCCGCGCGCGGCTCCGGCCGCCCCGCCGTGCCCCAGTCGGAGATCGACAAGGCCGGCACCATCACCGAGCGCTTCATGCGCCGCTGGCGCGGCGAGCCGGACCCGGCCCACGTCAAGGCCGTCGACACCTACCTGATGTCGGCCGCCGAGCACGGCATGAACGCCTCCACCTTCACCTCCCGCGTCGTCGCCTCCACCGGCGCCGACGCCGCCGCCGCGATCTCCTCCGGCATCGGCGCGCTCTCCGGCCCGCTCCACGGCGGCGCCCCCTCGCGCGTGCTGCACATGATCGAAGGCGTGGAGAAGTCCGGCGACGCCGAGGGGTACGTCAAGAACCTCCTCGACTCCGGCGAGCGCCTCATGGGCTTCGGCCACCGCGTCTACCGCGCCGAGGACCCCCGCTCCCGCGTGCTCCGCGCCGCCGCCAAGGAACTCGGCGCCCCCCGCTACGAGGTCGCCGAGGCGCTCGAGTCGGCCGCCCTGGCCGAGCTCCGGGCCCGCAAGCCCGACCGCGTGCTCGCCACCAACGTCGAGTTCTGGTCCGCGGTGCTCCTCGACTTCGCCGAGGTCCCCGCCGAGCTGTTCACCCCGATCTTCACCTGCGCCCGCGTGGCCGGCTGGAGCGCCCACATCCTCGAGCAGAAGAAGCTCGGCCGGATCGTGCGCCCCTCCGCGACCTACGTCGGCCCCGGCCCCCGCAAGCCCGAAGAGGTCGAGGGCTGGCAGCAGTAGCCGAAGCCTGAAGCGGCCCGCGCCGCCCCGCGAGGGGTGACGCGGGCCGCTTTTCCGCGTCCGGCATGAGGACTCGTCTCATATGGGCGCGTTCGGGATACGATCGTCCGGTCGTGGCGCCGCACCTCCCGCCACCGCACGATCCAACACCCGCACCACCCGAACGGGACGCGCCATGCCCTCCCCCCGGCCCCTGCCGCTGCGCCGCCGCGACCTCCTCGTCGGCGGCATCGCCGGGCTGGCCGTCACCGCCGCGGCCGCCGAGAGCGCGTGGTCGATCCGCGAGGCCGCGAACGGCGACGCGATCCCCGAACCGGTGCGCGGCGTCCCGATCCACATGCAGATCGTCGCCCACCCCGACGACTGCCTCTACTTCGTCAACCCGCGCGTCGCCCGCGTCCTCGCCGACGGCGCCGGCGTCTGCACCGTCGTGCTCACCGCCGGCGAGGCCGACGGCCGCAACTCCTGGGAGACCGCCGCCCCCGCCGACTTCGCCGGGTACGCCGCCGCCCGCGACAACGGCCTGCGCCGCGCCTACGCCCTCATGGCCCTCGGCGACGCCGACGCGCCGTGGGACCGCTACCTCGCCCCGCTCGACTCCGGCCAGGACGTCGAACTCTGCGTCCTGCGTGACAAACCCGAAGTCCACGTCGTCTTCTGCTCACTGTGGACGAACCTCGGGCGCATCACCGGCGAGTTCACACGACTCCTCGCCCTCTGGGAGGGGCGGCTCGACGACTCCCTGGTCCTGCCCCCGACCGACTCGCCCCTCACCGCCGAGTCCACCGTGGACCGGGCGACCGTCCAGGCGACCCTCCTCGAACTGCTCGAGCGGTACGAGCCCGCCGTCGTCAACACCCTCGACCCCGACCCGGACCCGGTCGCCGGCGAACGCCTCGGCGCCGAACAGCCCGGCTACTCCGACCACATCGACCACACCGCCGCCGCCCTCTTCGCCTGGGAAGCCGCGCGCGCCTGGGGCAAGGCCGGCGCCGTCGAAGCCTGGCGCGGCTACTACAACCGCCGCTGGCCCGGCAACCTCGGCGAGGCCGACCTCGAACCCAAAGGCCGGGCGCTCGACGTCTACTCCTGGAACGACGGCGCCGACTGCGGCCTCCCCAGCGGCTGCGGCGACCGCCTCATCGCCGGCCCCGGCGCGGGCACCACCTACGGGCACGCCACCCACCCGCGCTACACCGCCGCCGTGGCCGCCACCGAGATCGACGGCCTCATCCGCCCGGTCGCCGTGCGCGACAACACCGTCCAGGTCCTCGGCGACGACGGCTGGGAAGACCTCGGCGGACCCGACACCCTCCCCTCGCTCGACCTCGCCGGGACGAAGCTCTACGCGATCGCCGCCGAGCACACCCACGATCCGGCCACCCACGTGCGCGACGTCCACTGCTACGACCTCGTCTCCGGCCAATGGCAGCTCCTCGGCAACCCGGCCGGGACCGGCGCCGGCGCCCGCATCGTCGGCCAGGTCGCCGCCGCCGACGACGGCCGCACCGCGCTCGCCTGCGTCCGCGACCTCCACGGCCTCGCCGTGCGGGTGCGGCCCGAAGGCGGCGAATGGTCCGAGTGGACCCGCCTCGACGGACCGGCCGTGCACGACGCGCCCGCCGCGCTCGCCCTCGACGGGGCCTTCACCATCGTCGCCGCCACCCCTGACAATGTGGCCGCCTGGGAAGGCGACGGCGTCGCCTGGGTATCGCGCCAGCTCGATCTCCCCGGCCCCGACGACCTGCCGTTCCTGCCCGCCAGCGCCGTCACCGCCGCGCAGGTGCCCGACGGGCGGGCCGTGCTCGCCTCGCGCGTGGCCGGGTGCAGCGACGTGGCGCTCCACATCGGGCGGGGCGAGGAGTGGACGGGCGTGCGCGTGCCGCTGGAGGGAGGGGTGCTGGCTCCGGCGCTCGCGATCGGGCCGGAGGGCGCGCTCGCGGTGGTGTGCGACGACGGGACCGGGGCGCCGGCGGTGCTTGTGCTCGAGCTGGCGGACCTGGAGTCGGCCGGCACGGGCGGGTTCGGGCTGCTGTCGCGGCCGTGGACGCGGGGTGACGTGACGGTGGTGAAGCGTCCGGCGGCGGCGTTCGGTTCGGACGGTGCGCTGCGGTTGTGGGCGGTCGCGGCGGACGGCGAGCTGTGGACGGCCGAGGCCGAGCCGGGCGGCGAACCGCCCGCGGGCTGGTCCCCTGCGGTCTGACGGGGCGGGCTCGGTCTTGGGCGGTTCGCGGCGGGTCTTCGCGAATCGGACATCGCTAAGCGCCCCCGATTCGATAGTGGCTGAGGGGTACGACATCCCGCGCGGGTGAAGGGCGGCGGGCCGCCGCTCGGGCGAACCTGTGGTGCGGCGGGGCGGCCGGACCAGCGGTGCGCGATGCGGCGCAGTTCGGCGAGGCCTTGCGGCAGGCGCTATCGGGCTGTGCTGCGGGCGGTTGCGCGTCGGCGGTTCTCGATGGCGCGCAGTCGTCGGGCGGGCGCAGTTCGGGCGGGGCCTTGCGGCAGGCGGCGGGCCCGTCTTGCGGGCGGTTGCGCAGGTGTTGGCGGTTCTCGGTGGGTTTCGGTGCCGATCGCGGGGTTGCCGGGCGTGCGATCCCAGTTGGCGGCCGGGCCCGCCCCGGCCGGTCACGGGACCGGAACGCGGGTTTACAGTGAGCCCCAGGACCGACCAGAACGGAGCCGACAGTGACCGACCCGATCACCATCCCCGCAGAGCTGCTGCCCGCCGACGGGCGCTTCGGCTCCGGCCCCTCCAAGGTGCCGACCGAGGCGATGAGCGCGCTGTCCGGACTGGGCAGGTCCGTCATGGGCACCTCCCACCGCCAGAAGGCGGTCAAATCCGAGGTCGGGCGCCTCCGGGCCGGTCTGGCCGAGTTCTTCTCGCTGCCCGAGGGCTACGAGGTCGTCCTCGGCGTGGGCGGCGCGACCGCGTTCTGGGAGGTCGCCGTGTTCGGCCTCATCGAGGACCGCGCGCAGGCCGCCAGCTTCGGCGAGTTCGGCTCGAAGTTCGCCAAGGCCATCAAGATCGCCCCGCACCTGGGCGAGCCGACGATCGTGACCGCCGAGCCGGGCACCGCCGCGTACCTGTCCTTCGAGGACGGCGTGGACGCGTACGCGACCCCGCACAACGAGACCTCGACCGGTGTGGCCGTCGACGTCAAGCGCGTCGCCCACGAGGGGGCGCTCATGCTGCACGACGCGACGTCCGCGGCGGCGGGCCTGCCGGTGGACCTCACCGAGACCGACTGCTACTACTTCGCGCCGCAGAAGGGCCTGGCCTCCGACGGCGGCCTGTGGATCGCGATCATGAGCCCGGACGCGATCGAGCGGGCCGAGCGGATCGCCGCGTCCGGCCGCTACATCCCGGCCTTCCTGGACCTGAAGACCGCGATCGACAACTCGCGCAAGGACCAGACGTACAACACCCCGGCGGTAGCGACCGTGGTGCTCGCGGCCGAGCAGGTCGACGCGCTCAACGCCGCCGGCGGCCTGGACGCGGCCGCGAAGCGCTGCGCCGAGTCGGCCGGGGCCCTGTACTCGTGGGCGGACGCCCGCGAGTTCGCGAACCCGTTCGTGACCGAGCCCGCCCTGCGCTCGAACGTGGTCGCCACGATCGACTTCGAGGGCGTGGACGCGGCCGAGATCGCGAAGGTGCTGCGCGCCAACGGGATCGTCGACACCGAGCCGTACCGGAAGCTGGGCCGCAACCAGCTCCGCATCGCGACCTACCCGGCTGTGGACCCCTCGGACGCGGCCAAGCTGACCGAGGCCATCGACTTCGTGGTCGAGCACCTGAGCTAGTACCACCTCCCGGTTGTGCTGTGCGCCGTCCGGTCGTGCTGATGCAGTTCGGCCGGTCGGGCGGAGCGGCACCCGCATGACGCTCCACCCGACCGCTTCGAACGTATCGGACGGGTACGACAATCCATAAAGACGCAGCTTGCGAACGCAGCGCGGGGTCGGTCCGCTTCGGACCGGCCCCGCCGCGCGTCTCGGGCGCTAGAAGCCGAGGCGGCCGTAGTCGCCGAAGGCCTTCTCGACGTCGTCGAGTTCGATCCCGTAGCGCGACAGGTGGTATTCGTGGGCGCGGCGCATCCCCGGGCGGGCCAGGACCTGCTCGAGGTTGGCCTCCTCCGTCTCGGTCCAGTCCATGCCGAGCCGCGCGAACAGCTTCGGCATCAGACCGTGCGGGTCGGCCGTGAACGAGTGGTACGGCACGTCGACGAAGCGCTCGCGCGAGGCCGCCGAACGCACCGCGCGCGCCTGCGCCACGCCTTTGCCGAAGATGTCGAGCCATTCGGGGCCGATCTTCGAGGCGTCGTACGTGCGGTGGTGCAGTGCCCGCCCGGTCTCCACAAGGGAGCACCAGGAGCCCATGACGGTCGAGGGGTCGCGGTGCATCCACACGATCGTCGCGTCGTCGAAGACCTTGAGCAGCACATCGAGGTTGAACAGGTGGAACGGCGACTTGAGGACCCAGCGCCGGCGCGGCTGGTGCCACTGCAGCACCTGGAGGACGCGTTTGAGGTGCACGTAGTCCTCGGTGTAGTCGCGCTCGTCGACCCAGCGGCGGTAGGCGGGCATCGCCGCGCGGGTGATGAACTGGTACCCGTGCGGCAGCGCGAACACGCACTCTTCGGGCTGCAGCGCGTTCATCGGGTGGATGAGGTCCCACACCGGGGAGGCCTTGCTCGCGAGGGACGCCATCGTCTGGGCGTCCTTGATGAGCTTGTCCCGCAGCTTCGGGTCGATGTCGCCGCGGTGGGTGTTCATGAGCTCCCACATGAGCGGGGCCCGGTTGCCCTCGGGCTGGATGAGGATCTTGTGCGTGACGGTGGTGGCCGTGCGGGGCAGGCCGACGACCACGATGGGGCGCTCGATCGGCTCAAGCGCGATCTCGGGGTGCTCGGCGATGAGGCGCTCGACGCGCAGGTGGTTGGTCATGCGGCGGGTCAGGTCGTCGATGAAGCCCTGCCAGCCGACCATGGAGAGCGTGTCCTGCTTGGCGACCTCGCGGAGGAGGAAGCGGTACGAGTCGACGAACTCCCGCGCCACGGCCGAATCGGCTTCGGCCTGATGCTCGGCGCGGTGGACCATGCGGTCGAAGACACTGTCCACTCGGGAGCGCTGGGACGATACCCGTGGCGCGCTGATGGTGTTGACGGCGGTGAGCCAGCGGGCGGTGCGACGCATGGGTCCTCCAGACCAAAGGGGTTCCAACACGAAGAGTTTTTCATGCCCGGTCGGCCGTTCGCCTTCCGCTACATTGGGTTCGTGGAAGAAGCCCCCGACCTCGAACGCCTGCGCCTGCTGCCCGAGCTCATCGAGCACCAGCGCGTGCGCACCACCCCGGTGAAGGCGAGCGACTTCGCGATGCCGCTGACCGAGCCGCGCCCGTGCCGGGCGACCGCCCAGCGCCTCACCTTCGACGACGGCACCCACCTGTTCGCCAAGCTCGCCGAGCACGCACCCGACGATTACCTTGCGGCCGAAGCGAACGGACTGCGGTGGCTGCGCGAGGCCACCCCCGCGGCCGTCCCGCTCCTGTACGCCGACGAGCGGCTGCTCGTCGAGCCGTGGATCGAACCGGCCGCGCCGACCCGCGAGCACGCCGAGGAGCTGGGCCGCGAGCTCGCGGCCATGCACGACGCCGGCGCGGACCGGTTCGGGGCGCCCTGGCACGGCTATATCGGCGAGACGTTCATGGACAACGAGGAAGCCGAAGGCTCGTGGGCGGAGTGGTACGGCGCCAAGCGGATCGAGCCGTACCTGAAGCCCTCCCGCGACAACGGCGCGCTCGACGCGGCCGACGTGGCCGCCCTCGAAGCCCTGGCCGCGCGCCTGCCCGAGCTCGCCGGACCCGAGGAGCCGCCCGCGCGCACCCACGGCGACCTATGGTGGGGCAACGTGCACTGGGGCGCCGAACGGGCCTGGATCATCGACCCCGCCGCGCACGGCGGGCACCGCGAGACCGACCTGGCGAACCTGCGCCTCTGGGGCGGCGTGCCGATGTTCGAGACCGTCATCGCCGGGTACACCGAGGTGCGGCCGCTCGCCGACGGCTGGGAGGAGCGGACGCCGCTCCACCACCTGTTCCCGCTCCTGGTCCACACGACGCTCTTCGGGCGCGCGTATCGTGACCAATTGCTGGGAAACGTGTCTCACTTTACGAAACTGTCATATTGACGAACTAGGCTCGACGCATGGCAGCACCGACTCCGACCCAGGGGACCGCGGACTCACCGTCCGCGGCGCCGGGCCTGCGCGACCGGCACGGGCGCACCGCCACCGACCTGCGCGTCTCCCTCACCGACAGGTGCAACCTCCGCTGCACCTACTGCATGCCCGAAGCGGGGCTGCCGTGGCTGCCCAAACCCGAGCTGCTCACGGATGACGAGGTCTCGCGCCTCGTCGGCATCGCCGTCCGCGACCTCGGCGTCAACGAGGTGCGCTTCACCGGCGGCGAACCGCTCCTGCGCCCCGGCCTCGTCGACATCGTCGCCGCCGCCGCCGCCCTCGCACCGCGCCCCGAGATCTCCCTGACCACCAACGCGATCGGCCTCGAACGCCTCGCCGGCCCGCTGGTCGACGCCGGACTCGACCGCGTCAACGTCTCCCTCGACACCCTGGACCCGGGCACGTTCAAGGAACTCGCCAAACGCGACCGCCTCGCCGCCACCCTGCGCGGCATCGAAGGCGCGGCCGCGGCCGGACTCGCGCCCGTGAAACTCAACACGGTGCTCATGCGCGGCGTCAACGACGCCGAGGCCCCCGCACTGCTGCGCTTCGCGATCGCGCACGGCTACCAGCTGCGGTTCATCGAGCAGATGCCGCTCGACGCCGCCGGCGTCTGGCGCCGCGACGAGATGGTCACCGCCGCCGAGATCCTCGCGGCCCTCAAAGCCGAGTTCGACCTGGTCCCCGACCCCGCGCACCGCGGCTCCGCGCCCGCCGAGACCTGGCTCGTCGACGGCGGCCCCGCGAAAGTGGGCGTCATCGGCTCGGTCACCCGCCCGTTCTGCGGCGACTGCGACCGCACCCGGCTCACCGCCGACGGCCAGGTGCGCAACTGCCTCTTCGCGCGCGGCGAGACCGACCTGCGCGGACTCCTGCGCGACGGCGCCTCGGACGCCGAGGTCGGCGCACGCTGGCGCGAGGCCATGTGGGGCAAGCTCCCCGGCCACGGCATCGACGACCCGTCGTTCCTGCAGCCGGCCCGCCCGATGTCCGCGATCGGAGGATGAACGTGGTGACCGTGCGGTACTTCGCGGGAGCGAAGGCGGCCGCGGGGATCGGCGAAGAGCAGGTGGCCGCCGCCGACGTCGCGGAATTGAAGGCGGTGCTCGGGCAGCGGCACGGCCCGGTGCTCCACAAGGTGCTCTCGGCCTCGACGCTGCTGGTCGACGGCCTCGCCGCGAAGGATCCGGCGACCGTGCTCCCGGCAGGGGTCACGGTGGAGGTGCTGCCCCCGTTCGCGGGCGGGTGAGGCCGTGACGCGCGGGCGGAGCGGGGCGTGCGCGGGCACGCCGATTCGCGAGGAGGATTCCCGGTTCAGGGCGCGACCCGCCCGGGCGGGAGCCGCTTCGGGGGTCGTGCCGTCTGTCTGCGAGGATGCATAGGTGCGCCGTCCTGATGAACGCAAGCAACCGCAGGTGGCGTCCCCGCTGTTCGAGATCTCGGCCGGCATGCGGACCACCGCCGAGCGGCGCCGCCGCTCGCACCGGTCCCACCACTCCAGGTACGCCCGCGAAGCCGTGCCCATGCCCGAACCGGCGTTGACGACCCGGACGCCTGACCCGTGGCTGGAGTCAGCGCCCCTGCTCACGGGCATGGACGAGGTCGGCGCGGGCCTACTCGACTCCCTGGACGCCATGCAGCGCGTCGCCGCCTCCGCCGGACGCGGCCCGCTGCTCATCAACGCCTCCCCCGGGACCGGCAAGACGCACCTGCTCATCCGCCGCGTCGCCTACCTCGTGCAGGAACTGGGCGTGCCCGCCCGCCAGTGCCTGGTCCTCGCCGCCTCGGCGCCCGGCGCGGCCCGCATCCGCCGCGAACTGGGCGCGCTCATCGGCCGCGAGGCCGCCTCGATCACCATCGCCGAGTTCGACGACTTCGCCGCCGCGAGCCCGCCCGAACTGGGCCACGTCTTCATCGACGACCTGCCGCGCATGCCGATGCGGCTGTTCCGCCAGGTCACCGAGCACCGCGGGGCCGAAGCGGACATCACCGCCACCGGCGACCCCGACTCGGCCCTCGTCTCCGGCGAGCCGGCCGCGTTCGCGGCCTTCGCGGAGCAGTTCCCGCAGGCGCACGTCATGCGGCTCTCGCGCAACCACCGCAGCCCGGCCGCCGTGCTCGTCGCCGCGTCGCAGGTGATCGAGCCGATCAGCCGCGTCCCCGGCCGGCTCGTGCAGCCCGAGCGCCCCGCGCTCGAAGGCTCGGGGATCGGCCGCTGCTTCGCGGTCGACGACGAGGACGAGAAGCGGTTCGTGGAGGACCTGACCGACCGTCTCGTCGAGCTCGGCGTCGCGCCGGAGGACTTCGCGGTGATCGGCCCGGACGGCATGAGCGTCGCCGAAGCCGCCGACGGCGAGTTCCGGGTGGTGTGCCTCACCGGGATGACCGCGGAGGCCTGGCCGAACACGGCCGCGGCCCGCCGCGAGCTGTACGTCGCGCTCGGACGCACCCGCGATCTCGCCTACGTGAGCCATACCGGCGCGGGATCGCCGCTGCTGGCCGATGTGGACCAAGGGCTCTTCAGTCCATTCGGGATGGTGCCGCAAGACCGTTCGGGCCCTGAGCAGCCGCGACTGCTGTGAGGCCGCGAGCGGGAGCCGAGCCGAGTTCCCACGCGATGACAGGCGTATGGGCCACAATAGTCGGGTAACCGCACTCTGACGCTGAGCGCATCCGCGCGCTGGGAGGCCCGATGGAGCACACCGAAGAGGACACCGTTCCTCTGCACCGGCCGGATGCTCCAGGGTGGTCTCCGTTCGCACCGCCTGAAGTGAACGAGCAGTACCGTCACGCGTCTTCGGAAGTGCACGACCAGCACAGCGCCCCTGAGGACGTCATGAACCAGCCGTACACCGCCGGTCCCGAATCGGTCCGCAACCCCCGCCAGGGCGACCACGTGCCGAGCGCCGCGCCGCCGCCCGCGACCGCGATGCCCGGCGGCGAGCCCGCGCCGTACCAGTCGCAGCAGGGCGAGGCCTGGCCCGCGCCGCCGGCGCCGTCCGAGGCGCCCGTGCCGAGCCGCCAGTTCGCAGGACCCGTGGACGCGCCGCAGACGCCGCCCGCGCACGTCCCCGTCCCGGTGTTCCCCGACCACGCCGGCGCGCTCGAACGCCTCGGCGTGACCGCCGACGACTTCTCGTCCCGCCGGGTCGTGCCGCCGCGCCCGCCCGTGGCCGAGACCGGCCTGCGCGGCGCGCTCCACCGGTTCAGCCTCGGCATGGTCGCCCTGCCGCCCGGCCCGCGCGAACGCGCCCGCCAGCGCGCGGTCGACACCGTGCGCCGCAACTTCGGGGGCCTGCGGCAGATCACCGTCGTCAACCCGAAGGGCGGCGCGGGCAAGACCGTCGCGGTCCTCATGCTGGCCATGACGTTCGGCCGCCACCGCGGCGGCTATGTGCTGGCCTGGGACAACAACGAGACGCAGGGGACGCTGGGCATGCGCGCCCAGCAGGACTTCCACGTCCGTACCGTTCGCGATCTGCTGCGGGACCTCGACCACTTCCGGGGCCCGACCGGGCGCATCGGCGACCTCTCGCAGTACGTGCGGGCCCAGGGCGGTGCGATGTTCGACGTGCTCGCCTCGGACGAGTCGGCGACGGCCGGGGAGATGCTGACCTCGCAGGCGTTCGGCGATCTGCGTGAAGCGGTCTCGCGGTTCTACAAGCTCATCGTCGTGGACACCGGCAACAACGTGCGGGCGGCGAACTGGCAGTCGGCGATCGACGCGACCGACCAGCTGGTGGTGACGATGTCGGCCCGGAACGACTCGGCGGAGACCGCCGCGCGGATGCTCGACCATCTGGAGCAGACCGGCCGCCGCGACCTGGTGCGCGGCGCGGTGTCGGTGGTGTCGATGCCCGCCCACCGCAAGGACGTGGACCTGCCGGCGGTGCAGCGGCACTTCGCGGCCCGCACACGGGCGGTCCTGCTGGCGCCGTACGAGAAGCTGCTCGACTCGGGCGAGCCGATCCGCTACGACTCGTTGAGCAAGGCGTCGTCGGCGGCCTGGCTGCGGATCTCCTCGGCGGTCGCCGAGGGCCTGTAGGCCGCGATCAGCGCGACCATGCCGGCCGCGGCGTCGGCCAGGCGGCGGTCGTCCTCGTCGGCGTGGCCGAGGACGAGCGCGCCCTGGACGAACACGAGGACGGTGCGGGCCAGCCGGTCGGGGTCGGCGTCGGGATCCATCTCGCCGCGCTCGACCGCCCGTGCCAGGATCGCGGCGAGATCGCGTTCGAGCTCGGTCCAGGCCTCCTGGACGCGGCGCATCGTGGCGGGGTCGTCGGCGAGCTCCACCGCGGCGCGCACGACGAAGCCGCCTTCCTTGGAGTGGCGGGCGACGACGTCGAGCAGGTCGCCGACGACGCGCGGCGCGTCCACCCGCTCGTCGTCCTTGCGCTCGAGGGCGCGATGGGCGATCGAGCGCAGCTCGGGCTCGGTGTCCTCCCGGTAGCGGCCCAGTGCCGTTATGTAGAGCTGGTGCTTGGAGCCGAAGGCGGCGTAGAGCCCGGCGCGGTTCATGCCGGTCGCCGCGACGAGGTCCGACATGGAGGTGGCGGAGAACCCGCGCTCCAGGAAGACCCGTGTCGCAGCGCGCAGAACTCTGTCCAAATCGGCGTTCTTATTTCTGCTCACGTTGTGCACCGTATCGACACCCGGTGCTACGGGTCAATAACCGCAAGGCGAGAGTTCACTCGCGTGGCGCGAGTGAACGGCTGCACTGCGCGACCGGTCAGCTTGACACCCAGCGAATCCACCCGCGAGAATGAGGCCCAAACTGAACAGGCGCCAGGCGGGGGAAGTCCGGTGAAAGGCCGGCGCTGACCCGCAACGGTAGTCGCGGTTCGTAACTCGAACAACCGCCGAGCACCCTTCGATTCCGCTCGGTCCACCCGCGTGAGCCCGAATGCCCGCCGACGCCATCCGAATTGTCAACGCCTGTCGTGGTCTACAGGCGCTTGCGGCGCCGCCGCCTGCCCGAAGACCCACTCGCTCTAGGAAAGGTCAGGCAATTGCGCCACCTGCCCGCCCGACTGCTGGCCGCCGCCGCGGTCGTGCCCATCACCGTCTTCGCCTCCGCCGCACCGGCTGAGGCCCAGGAAGCCCCGTTCGCGCAGCCCGCCCAGGCCGCCGCGTCCTGGCTCGTCGGCCAGTCCGACGGCACCTCTTGGAACGGCGGGGACGTCTCGTCCTCGCTCGACGCCGTCATCGCCCTGGAGGCCGCCGGTGTCGGCGGCGACCAGGTCCAGGCCACCCTCGAATGGCTCAACAGCAACGAGACGCTGACCCCGTACGTGCTCCCGACCGCCGACGGCGCGACCGAGCCCGCGCTGAACGCCGGCGCGGCCGGGAAGGTCATGTACGCCGTCGCCACCGCCGGCGGCGACCCGACGAACTTCGGCGAGATCCGCCTCGCGGACCAGGTCACGGCCTCGCAGACCGCGAACGGGACCTACGGCGACGGGACCGCCCCGTCGACCGCCTGGGCCGTGCTCGGCCTCTCGCGCACCGACACCCCGGCCGGCGCGGAGGCCGCTGCGGGCCTCACCGCGGTCCAGTGCCCCGACGGCGGCTTCAACTACGCCGACGTCGACGGCGGCGACGACTGCGTCTCCGACCCGGACACGACCGGCCTGGTCGCTTCGGCGCTCGCGACGCTCGGCGACGCCGGCGCCGACCCGCTGACCTCCGCCGTGAAGTGGCTGGAGGGCGCGCAGGCCGAGGACGGCGGGTTCGACAACGGCTTCGGCGAGAACGCGAACTCGACCGCGATGGCCGCGCAGGCGTTCCTCGCTGCCGACCGGGCCGACGCCGCCGAGCGCGCCGTCGCGTTCCTCATCGGGCTCCAGTTCGACTGCACCGCCGACCAGCCGGGCGCGATCATGTACACCGACCCGGAGGACCCGGAGTTCGGCGAGGCCTCGCGCCTGCTCGCGACCGCGCAGGCGATCGTGCCGATCGCGGGCCAGGACCTCGCGAACCTCGACGCCACGGGCATCGAGGCCACCGTGCCGGGCACGGACTGCGAGAGCGCCGACGCCGGTGGCGACGCCACCGCCGAGGCGAGCGACGACGAGGGCTCGACCTCGTGGCTGCCTTGGGCGATCGGCGCCGCCGTGGTGGTGCTGGCCGCGCTGATCATCGGCTTCGCGCTGAAGTCCCGCAAGGGCGGGACTGAGGCGGGCGCGGCTCCGGCCGAGGACGCCGCCCCGGCGGACGAGCCGGAGACCGGCGACGCGGACGGCGAAAGCACCGACACCGACGGCACCGACAAGCAATAGTCGGCACGTGTCCCGAAGCGAACGAAACCCAGGCAGCGCCCGCCGATCCGGCGGGCGCTGCCTGCGCACCCTCGACTGTTCGTCCACCTGCCGCTCCCGCCTCGCCGCGTTCGCGGCCTCGCTGCTCTCGGCGCTGTTCGTCTTCGCGTTCCCGGCCGCACCAGCGGCGGCGCATGACGGCTGTTCGGACGTGACCGTGGTGGTGGACTTCGGGGCGCTCGCCGCCGATCCCGCCACCGGATGCGCCGCCGATCCCGCGAACGGCCTCGACGCGCTCGCGGGGGCCGGGTTCTCGGTCACCGAGGTCGCCTCGATCCGCGGCATGGTGTGCCGGATCGACGAACTCCCCGAATCCAATTGCGGCGCAGCGCCTCCCGCGAAGGAGTACTGGTCGTACTGGCGCGC
This sequence comes from Glycomyces lechevalierae, assembly GCF_027622945.1. Taxonomy (GTDB): domain Bacteria; phylum Actinomycetota; class Actinomycetes; order Mycobacteriales; family Micromonosporaceae; genus Glycomyces; species Glycomyces rutgersensis. The sequence continues at coordinate 40,319 of NZ_JAPZVQ010000009.1, forward strand.
CGACTCCGGCGACGCCGACTGGGCCTACTCGCCCGTGGGCGGCGCCGACGCCCACCCCGAGGCCGGGGACGTCGAAGGCTGGGTCTTCGGCGACGGCTCGACCCCGCCCGCGATCGCGCCCGACGACGCCGCCGCCTCGACTGAAGGGCAAGGCCCCGACGCCGAGGACGAGGCCTCGTTCACCTGGATCATCGCGGTCGCCGCACTCGCCGTCATCGCCGCGCTCGTGATCTGGCGCATGCGCCGCGACCGGCGCGCGTGACCAGGCTCGGGGCCGCGATGCTCATGTTCACCGACGTGCACGAAACGGCCGCGAACGTCGCCGTCGGGGCGCCCGCAGACGGGCGGGCCGAGCTCGAATTCACGATGCGTGCGAACGGCGGCGCCCGCGTCGCCCCGAACGCCTCGGCCGCACTCGTCGTCGGCGACTTCCACACCCGAACGACCGGCCCCGGCCGACGGTCCGACCCGTCCCGGCGGCGTGCATGACGAACCCGGTCCGCCGCACCACCCACCCCGTCGCCTGGTGGGGCTGGGCGCTGTTCCTCGCGACCGCCGCCGGGCGCACCGGGAACCCGTGGCTGCTGCTGCTCATCATCGCCGTCGCAGGGCTCGTCGTCACCTGGTGCCGCGGGTCCGAACCCTGGTCGGGCGCGTACCGCGTCTTCCTCTTCATCGGGCTCAGCGCGATCGCGGTCCGCATGGCGTTCTACGTCGTCTTCGGCGGCTCCGACGGCCCGACCGTCCTCTTCTCCCTGCCCTCCGCGACCCTCCCCGCCTGGGCGGCCGGGTTCCGGCTCGGCGGCGACGTGACCGCCGAAGGCGCACTCGCCGCCGCCTACGACGGCCTGCGGCTCGCCACGCTCCTCATCTGCGTCGGCGCGGCGAACGCCCTCGCGAGCCCCCGGCGGCTGCTCCGCTCGGTCCCGGCCGCGCTGTACGAGGTGAGCGTCGCGGTCGTCGTCGCGCTGTCCGTCGCGCCCCAGCTCGTCGAGAGCGTCGGCCGCGTCCGCCGGGCGAGGGCCTTGCGCGGCAACACGAGTCGCAGCCCCGCGAACCTCATGCGCACGGTGGTCTCGCCGATCCTGCACGACGCGCTCGACCGGTCGCTCGCGCTCGCCGCCGCGATGGCCTCACGCGGGTACGGCCGCGCCACCGGCATTCCGGCCCCGGCCCGGCGCGCCACCGAAGCGTCACTCCTCATCGGACTGATCGGGTTGTGCGCGGGCGCCTATGCGCTCCTCGGGGCGGCGACGCCCGCGCCGCTCGCGTGGGCCACCGTCGCCGTCAGCGCCGGGATCGCGGTCTTCGGGATCGCGTTCGCCTCCAAGCGGGTCCCGCACACGCGCTACCGGCCCGACCGCTTCGGCGCGCGCGACTGGGCGGTCGTCGCCTCGGGCGCCGCGGCCGTCGTCGGCACTGTCCTTAGTGGTGCATCTTTTGCGAGCGCTGTCGAGTCGGCGGCGCTGTGGCCCGCCACGAACCCGCTCACGGTGCCCGACCTGCCGATGTGGGCCGCGGGCGGCATCCTCCTGGCCGCCGCGCCCGCGCTGCTCGTGCCGTCCTCAAGAGGAGGAACACCATGAACGGGATCGCCTTCGACCGCGTCTCCTTCGCCTACACGGGGAGGCCCGTCCTCGACGACGTCTCCTTCGACCTCCCCGAAGGCGAGTTCTGCCTGCTCGTGGGACCCACGGGCGCGGGCAAGTCGACGCTCCTCAAGACCGTCAACGGGCTCGTGCCGCACTTCACCGGCGGCACGATCTCCGGGCGGATCACCGTGGCGGGCCGGGAGGTCCACGGCTCGACTCCCGCCGACCTGGCCGACCTCGTCGGGTACGTCGGCCAGGAACCCTTGGCGGGCTTCGTGACCGACGAGGTCGAACGCGAACTCGCCTACACCGCTGAGCAGCTGGGCGTCGACCCCGCCGCGATGCGCAAGCGCGTCACCGAGATCGTCGACCTCCTCGGCCTCGCCGACGTGCGCGACCGCGACCTCGCCGCCCTCTCCTCCGGTCAGCGCCAACGGGTCGCGATCGGCGCGGCCCTCGTCGCGGGGCCCGCCGCGCTCGTCCTCGACGAGCCGACCTCAGCGCTCGACCCGACCGCCGCCGACGAGGTGCTCTCCGCGCTCCACCGGCTCGTGCACGACCTCGGCGTCACCGTGTTCCTCGCCGAGCACCGGCTCGAACGCGTCGCCCAGTACGCCGATTCGGCGCTGCTCCTCAACAGCGGCAAGGTGACCGCCGGCCCGGTCGGCGAGGTCCTGGCGGTCTCGCCGGTCGCCCCGCCCGTGGTGGACCTCGGTCGCCTCGCCGGATGGCCCGGACCGCCCGTCACCATCAGGGAAGCCCGCAGGCACGCCGCCGGACTGCGCGAAACGCTCGCCGGCCTGGTCCCCGCCTCGGTCGTCGAGACCCCGACCGGCCCGCCGCTGCTCGAAGCGCGCGGCGTCACCGTCGACTACCCGGGCGGCGTGCGCGCCGTCAACGGCACCGACCTCGTCGCCGGACGCGGCGAACGCATCGCCCTCATGGGCCGCAACGGATCCGGCAAGTCCAGCCTCCTCTGGGCCCTGCAGGGCACCGGGAGACGCTCGGGCGGCACGGTCGCGATCGCCGGGACCGACCCCGCGACCCGCAAGCCCGCCGAGCGCCGCACCCTCGCCGGACTCGTGCCCGCCGAACCCGCCGACCTCCTCTACGCCGAGACCGTCGCGGCCGAATGCGAAGGCGCCGACCGCGACGGCCGCGCCCCGAACGGCACCTGCGCGAAGATCCTCGCCGACCTCGTGGAGGGCGTCGCCGCCCAGGCCCATCCCCGCGACCTCTCCGAAGGCCAGCGGCTCGCGCTCGCCCTCGCCGTGACCCTCACGGCCGCACCGCCACTGCTGCTCCTGGACGAGCCGACGCGCGGCCTCGACTACCCCGGCAAGGCCGCCCTCGCGAACCGCCTCGGCCGCCTCGCCGAAGCCGGGCACTGCGTGGTCGTCTCCACCCACGACGTCGAGTTCGGCGCGGACTTCGCGAGCCGCGTCGTGATCCTCTCGGACGGCGAAGTGGTCGCGGACGGCCCTGCACGGCAGATCCTCTCGGCCTCCCCGATGTTCTCCCCGCAGGTCGAGAAGGTCCTGCCCGGCTGGCTCACGGTCGCCGAAGTCGCTGCGGCCCTCGGGAACGGGACCGGCGATGACAAGGACGACTGAGACGCCTGCGACGAGGCCGCGCCCGGCCGTGCGGTGGAAGGCCGTGCTGTCGCTCGCGCTCGCCGCCGGGTTCGGGCTGGTCGCGATGTCTTGGCCGCTGCTCGCGTCCCCGGGCGGGGCGCTCACCGAGACCACTTCGGGCCCTTGGCTGTTCGCGCTGCTGCTGCCGCTCGTGACGGCGGTCGTGCTGCTGCAGTTGACGGACGGCGGGCTCGACGCCCGCGCGGTCGCGATGCTCGGGGTGCTCTCGGCCGTGGTCGCGGCGGTGCGGCCGTTCGGGGCGGGCGCGGCCGGAGTCGAGACGGTGTTCTTCCTGCTCATCCTGGCGGGCAGGGTGTTCGGGCCGGGGTTCGGGTTCATCCTGGGCTGCACGGGACTGTTCGCGTCGGCGCTGCTCACGGGCGGGGTCGGGCCGTGGCTGCCGTACCAGATGTTCGCGGCGGCGTTCGTCGCGCTCGGCGCGGGCCTGCTGCCGGGGACGCCGGAGACGCGGGCGGGCCGGACGACCGAGCTCGCGATCCTGGCGGTCTACGCGGCGTTCGCGTCGCTGCTGTACGGCCTGCTGCTCAACTTGTCGTTCTGGCCCTTCGCGATCACGCACGGGAACCTCGCGTACGTGCCCGGCGGCGGCTTCAGCGAGAACCTGTCGCGGCTGCTCGCGTACTCGCTCGCGACCTCGCTGGGCTGGGACATCGGCCGGGCGATCACCACGGTCGTGCTGGTGCTCTTGACCGGCCCGCTCCTGCTGCGCGTCATGCGGAGGACCGCCCGGAAGGCGAACTGGGCCTGATCGGAGTCGGGACGAAACCCCTGCTCAGCGGCGTCATTTCGGCATTACTTCGCGTCGCCGAAAGGTAACCTGGTGTATGAGACGAAACATTCTCGCAGCGGTTGCCCTCGCACTGGCAATGCTGCCTGCAGCCTGCGGGGACGACGATGCCGACGAACCCTCGCCGAGCCCCACGCCCACAACGGAATCCACTACGGCGGAGGACGGCGGCACGGGGACGCCGAGCCCGCAGACCACCGAGCCCGAACCCGAGCCCGAGCCGACCTCATGGCCGACCGACGACGTGTCCGCAGCGTTTTCCGGAACCGTCCCGCCGGTGCCGATCCTGTTGGACCTTCGAGTGGGCAGCCATCCGGAGGACGGCTACGACCGGGTCGCCTTCGAATTCGACACGCTGCCCGGCTACGAGATCGGCTACCGCACCGACATCGTCTACGACGGATCCGGCGACTCGGTCGACCTGCCCGGCGACGCGTTCATCCAGCTCGTCTTCAACCCCGCCCAGGCACACGACGACCAGGGCGAGCCGACGCTGACCGACCCGCCGACCGATCCGGTCACCGTCGATGCGGGGAGTCTGGAGGCGTACGTGCTCAACGGCGACTTCGAGGGGACCGTGTCGGTCGCGCTCGGCCTCGACGAGAAGGCCGGCTTCCATGTGGACGACTTCCAGGCCGACAACGGCGATTACGTCGTCTACATCGACATCGCGCGCTGAGCGCCGTCCCGACCGGGACCGGAGCCGCCGGGCCCACCGCCCGGCGGCCGCTTCCCCTACTTGAAGTAGTGCCCCTGCTCGAGATCGGCGAGCAGGCTCGGCCCGTTCGGCTTCCAGCCCAAGAGTTCGCGGGTGTAGTCGCTCGAAGCCCCGCGGTCGACGGCCGCGAAGGCGCCGAGCCAGCCGAAGTGCGCGATCGCCTCATCGCCGGGCACCGAGACCGTCGGGATGCCGAGCCCGGCGCCGACGGCCGCCGCGATCTCGCGGAACGGCACGCCCTCGTCGTCCACCGCGTGCAGCACCGATCCGGCCGGGGCCTTCTCGATCGCGAGGCGGAACACGGTCGCGACGTCGGCGAGGTGCGCGGCCGGCCAGCGGGCCGAGCCGTCGTCCACATGGCCGGAGACGCCGCGGCTGCGGGCGATCTCGACAAGGACCGTGAGGAAGCCGGGGTCGTTCTCGCCGTGCACGATCGGGACCCGCACCACCGAGGAGCGGACGCCCTGGTCGGCGAGGTCGAGCACCGCTTGGGCGTTGGCGAGCCGGACGGCGGCGCCCGAACCCTCGCCCAGGTCGGGGCGGTCGTGCTCGGTCGCGACCTCGCCGGGGGCGGTCTCGAGGGCGCCGGAGGCGATGGTGAAGGCCTTGCCGGTGCCGCGCAGCGCCTCGCCGAACGCGTCGATGGCGGTCCGGTCGGCGGCGGCCGCGGCGGGGAAGTCGCCGCTGAAGGCGATGTCGTGCTTGAAGGCGAGGTGGATGACGGCGTCGGCGTCCGCGGCGGCGTCGCGCAGCAGGTCGAGGTCGTCGATGGTGCCGATCCGGGCCTGCGCGCCGGCGGCTTCGAGGGCTGCGGCCTTGGCTTCGGAGCGGGCGAGGCCGACCACGTCGTGGCCGGCGGCGATGAGGTCGGGGACGACGGCCGAGCCGATGAAGCCGGTGGCGCCGGTGACGAATACGCGCATGGGGTTCCTCCTTGCGACCGGTGGTCCCTGGCCGGGACCACCTGATGTCAGTTCCTGACATCAACGTATCTCATGTCAGTCACTGACGTCAACTAGAATCGTGCCATGGCCAGATGGGAACCGAATGCGCGCGGACGACTCGAGGAGGCCGCCCTCGACCTCTTCGGCGAGCGCGGATTCGAGCAGACGACCGTGGCCGCGATCGCCGAGCGCGCCGGGCTCACCGAGCGGACGTTCTTCCGGCACTTCAGCGACAAGCGCGAGGTGCTGTTCGGCTCCGAGCCCATGAGCAGCGCCATCGCCGAATCGGTGGCCGCCGCGCCGGAGTCGGCCAGCCCGTTCGAGGTGACCGCCGCGACCATCGCCGATCTCGCCGAGGCACTGGAGGGCCGACGCGAGCGGGCACTGCGCCGCCGGGCGGTCATCGCCGCCAACCCCGAGCTTCAGGAGCGCGAACTGGTGAAGCTGGCGCACATGGCGGCGGGCCTGGCGGCGGCGCTGCGCGAACGCGGCGTTCCCGACTTGGCCGCGGCTCTCGCCGCCGAGACCGGCCTCGCGGTCTTCCGGGTCGCGTTCGAGCAGTGGGTGAACGGTCCTGACACGCCGGGGCTCCCGGCGCTGATCCGCAGCGGCATAGACGAACTCAGGAACATCACCGCCGAATGAGACGGCGTCATCCCGCGGTTTCGGCTGCGAGCCTTTCGAACTCGGCGGCGATGTCGGCGTCGGTCTGGGCGTAGGTCTCGGCGCATCGGCGCAGGCCGTCGGCGTGGCGGCCGATCGAGGCGCCGAGCAGGCCGGTGAGGTTCGCGAGTTCCGCGCAGCCCTCCGTGAAGGCCTCCGCGAAGAACAGGCCGGGCAGGCCCCAAGTCATCTCGGCTGTGCCCGCTTCGCCTGCGGCCGTGGCGATCGCCTCGGCGTTCGGCGCCAGGTCGTCGAGGGCGGCGGCGGCCGCCTCCAGCTCGTCGGGTTCGACCTGCCAGCGAGTGGCGTCGCCGACCATTGTGGAAATCGAGGGAGCGTCTCCTCCCGCATCGGCGACGTGCCCGTAGACGTCGGCGGCCGCGCCCTTCGCCGAGTCGACCACGGCCGCACCGGCGGTGGACAAAAGCTCCTTCCAGAGCCGGTACTCACCGGCGGCACGGTCGACGACCGGATTGGCGCGCAGGAACTTGAGCAGCTTCATGAAGATCTGCTGCGCGAACTGGAACTTCCTGGTGGCCTTGAGCAGCATGCGGGACGCGGAGACGACGGCGTCCATGAGGAACGCGGCGACCGAGGCGCCCGCAGTGGGCACGCTCGCGGCGAGAGCGACGATCCCGCGCGTGACGGCCCACGTGACGAGCTCGGTCAGGACCGCCTTGATGACCTCGTAGATCGTCTCGGCGAGCATGCGCGCCCAGTCGAGCAGCGCGGCGACGTCCTTGGCGCGCTGACTCATCGATCCGGCGGTCGCGGCGAGTCCGCCGATGGCGTTGCCGGCCGCGGCGGCGGCTTCACCGTCCCATGTGGTCATATTGGCGTCCGCCGCGTTCGCGATCTCGCCGTCGAGCGCCTCGAGCGCGGCCTCGACCTGGCCGAGGACGTCGATCTGGCGCTGCATCTCGGTGGCGTCGCCGGAGACCATCATGAGCAGGTCGTCGAAGGGCTGCACCAGGTCGAGGACGATGGTGAGCCCGGCGCCGACGAGCGTGCCGATCGGATCGGTGAGGACGCCCATCACGTCATCGCCGAGTCCTTTGATCTCGCCTCCGATGCTGAACGCGGTGCTCAGTGCACCTTCGCCGCCGGCCTGCTTGACCGCGTCCGCCGTCGCCGTGTACCGACTGACGAACGGCACGTCGGTCCACTGTGTTCCCGACTCCTCCGCTTCGACCGCTTCGTAACGGGTGATGTCGGAACCGTGAAGGTCGGTGTCGCTCAAGGCAAGTCCCATCGAGTGAGGAGTCAGTTCACTCGAACCCTATGGACCGCTGGGAGGTTTGGGCGGGAATGACACGTTTGGCAGGCGTGTCAGGTCGCGCTCAATCGCGTGGAGGCTTCTGCCAGGCAAGGGGGTCGGCGGTGAGGACGGCTTCGGCGATGGCGCGGGCGGATTCGGTCTTGAGGGCGTTCATGCTGCTGCTGATCCACTCCTGGACTTCGGCACCGGTGTGGCGGTATTCGACGGCTTGGATCAGGCATTCGAGCCTGTCGGCGTCTCTGGCGCAGCGCGCTTCGAGGGTGTCGCCGGATTCGAATTCGGCTACGGCGCTCGAGATGAACGCGGCGACGGGCGCGGGGGTGTCGGCGACCTGGTCGGCGACGATGTCCTCGGCGGGCGCGGCGGTGAGGTAGCGGCGGCCGATGTGCGGGATGTCGCCGATGCGGGTCTCGGGGGTGTCGTGGAGCGCGCCGAGCAGCGCGGTCCGGTTGGGGTCGGCGCCTTCGAGGGCGGCGAGGATCATGCCGACGAGCGCGGTGCGGTGGGAGTGCTCGGCGACGCTCTCGGGGTCCTTGATCTGGGCGAACCACCAGCCGGTTCGCTTGATGCGCTTCAGGTTCCCGGCTTCGAGCAGGTACTTCGCGATGCCGTCCATGTCGGTCATGGCCGCTCCCTCATCATGCGCCGCGACACGACCACCGCGCCGCGCACCGAGCGTAACCGTTCCAAGCATGGTCCGCGCGCCTAGCTCCGCTGAGCGCCTGCTGGGCACGGTGCTCTGGTCCGAACCTCAGTCGAGGGTGGCGGTGAGGGCTCGCAGGCCGGCGGCGATGGCCTTGGGGTCGGGGGCGTTGTCGGGGTAGGACATCCATTGCATGACGATGCCGCTGACGAGGGCCAGTTGGACGGCGCCGACGGTGCGGATGGTCTCGGCGTCGATGGTCTCCTCGATCTCGCCGGTCGCGAGGGCGGCCATCGCGGCGAGGGCGCCGGGCTGGCCCTTGGCGTAGACCTCGGCGAGTTCGGGGATGCGCTGCGCCTGCATGAAGAGCTCGAAGCTGGCCATCCACATCGTCTTGTTCGCCTTGATGTGGTCGATGAGCAGATTCCAGACCGCTTCGAAGCGCTTGGGCCCCTTGGGCTCATCGAGCTTGGCGAGCTGGGCCTGCAGGCCGGCGTCCCAGTCTTCGAGGGAGGCGAAGAGCGCCTGCTGAAGCAGGGCCTCGCGGGAGCCGTAGTGGTAGCCGATCGCGGCCATGCTCACCCCTGCGGCGGTGGCGATGTCGCGCACGGTCGTGCGGTCGTAGCCCTTCTCGAGCAGGCACTGCTTGGCTCCGTCGAGGAGCGCTTCCCGGTTTCCCATGGGGCTGATCCTAACAGCGACCTGCACGTTTGCCTAGCGCGAACGTCTTGCGCAAATTTCTTAGGCATTCGCCTTGCGCATCTGCGCAAATCCTTGGTACGGTTCTGCCAGACGCGGATCAACCCCGTTCCGCAGCAATCGAAAGCGAGCACCCCCATGGCCCTCCCCAAGACCGTCAAGACCATCGCCGCGAGCCTCGCCGCCGTCGGCATCACCGCCGCCTCGATCGCGTGCGGCACGACCGCCGCCTACGCCTCCCCCGCCGACCCGACCCTCGTCGACACCGACCTCGGCGCGCTCCAGGGCAGCGCCGACAACGGCGTCCGCTCCTGGCTCGGCGTTCCCTACGCCGCCCCGCCGGTCGACGAACTGCGCTGGGCCGCACCGGAACCCGCCGAGCCGTGGGAGGGGGTGCGGCAGGCGACGGAGTTCGGCAACGTGTGCGCTCAGGGCGCGGCCCCGATGCCGGGCATCCCCAGCACCGACGAGGACTGCCTCTACCTCAACGTCTACGCCCCCGAGAAGAACGCCGACGACCTGCCCGTGATGGTCTGGTTCCACGGCGGCGGCAACACCTACGGCGCCGCCGAGCAGTACGACCCCTCCCGCCTGGTGACCGAGGGCGACGCGGTCGTCGTCACCGTCAACTACCGGCAGGGCCTGTTCGGGAGCATGTCGCACCCCGCACTCGACGAGGACGGCGAGACCACCTCGGGCAACTACGGCCTGCAGGACCAGCAGGCCGCGATGCGCTGGGTCAAGGACAACGCCGAATCCTTCGGCGGCGACGCCGGCAACGTGACGATCTTCGGCGAGTCCGGCGGCGGCTACGACGTCTGCGCGCACCTCGCCGCCGAGAGCTCGGCGGGCCTGTTCGACAAGGCGATCGTGCAGAGCGCGCCCTGCGGTTCCGATTGGGCCCCTTCACGAGAGGAGGCCCAGGCCCGCGACATCGCGATCGCCGACTCGCTGTGCCCCGAGGCCGAGGACGTCGAGGCCTGCCTGCGCGGTCTCTCCCCCGAGCAGTTGAACGCGGCCACGGCGGGCCTGTTCGAGGTGCAGCCGGCCGTCGGCGGGCCCGTCATGCCCGTCGCCACCGCTGACGCGATCGCGTCCGGCGACGTCAACGAGGTGCCCGTGCTCATCGGCATCAACCGCGACGAGAACCAGCTCATGACCGCCGGCGTCGAAATGCTGACCGGGCACGAGATGACCGACGAGGAGTACGCCCCGGCCCTGGTCGACCAGTTCGGCGCGGACGCCGAGGCGATCGCCGCCGAGTACCCGCTGAGCGACTACGACCACCCGGCGAAGGCCCTCGCGGCCGTGCAGACCGACGCCGACTGGGCCGCCGACACCGCGACCACGGTGGACGCGCTCGCCGGGCAGGTCCCGACCTACGCCTACGAGCTGTCGGTGAGCGGCACCCCGTACTTCACCTTCGCCGAGGCGCCGGCCTGGGAGATGGACGCCTTCCACATGGTCGACGTCGCGTTCCTCTTCGACACCACGATCTTCGAGGACCGCAGCGCCGAGGTCGAGCCCCTCGCGGACCTGATGGTCAAGTCCTGGACCACCTTCGCCCGCACCGGTGACCCGGACGGCCGCGGCCGCTGGCACGAGGCCGAAGGCGGCTGCGGCTTCCGGCAGCTCACCGTCGAAGGCGCACGGAACGTCGACTTCACCGCGGAGCACCGCCTGGAGTTCTGGGAGTCCCTGAACGCGTAAGCGCTGCGCAGCGGGGGGGGGCGGGGGGGCCGCCCCCCGGGGCCGGGGCCCCGGGGGGGCGCACCGCGCGGGGGGGGCCCCGC
>NZ_JAPZVQ010000009.1:51101-215285 GCF_027622945.1 Glycomyces lechevalierae
GCCCCGGGGGCCCCCGCCGGGTTGTGGGGGCGGCCCCCCCCCCCCCCCCGCCCCCGCGGGGGGGGGGCCCCCCCCCCCCCCCCCGCTTCCACGTGCCCGCGGTCGTACTCAAGAGGCGTTGCGCGCCAGGCGGAAGCCGAGGTCGTCGATGCGGAGCGTCGGCATGGTCCGGCGGCGCACGCCCGCCCGGCAGGACCAGTGCTCGTCGAACCAGCCGCCGCCCTTGATGACGCGGTAGTCCTTGTAGACCTCGGCGTCGTAGACGTCCCAGCACCATTCCCAGGCGTTGCCGATCATGTCGTGCAGGCCCCACGCGTTCGGCGCCTTCTCGCCGCCGCGGTGCAGGCGCTCGCCGGAGTTGTCCCGGTACCAGGCGATCTCGTCGAGCTCGCCGTAACGGGGGCCGGTCGTGCCGGCCCGGCAGGCGTGCTCCCATTCGGCCTCGGTCGGCAGCCGGTACCCGTCGGCGGCGCGGTCCCACACCACGGCTCCGCCCTCGCCCGCCGCGCCGGTGACCGTGTAGGCGGGTCGCAGGCCCGCCCGCTCGGAAGCGCGGTTGCAGTAGTCGACGGCCTCGAACCAGGACGTGTTCACCGCGGGCAGCAGATCGTCGGCACTCCCGCGCGCCTCGCCGATCTCGCACTGCGCGACCTGCAACGGCGACAACAGGAACGGTGCGACCTCGACCGTCCAGCTCCGCTCGGTGCGCCGGTCGGTGATCGTCACGGCCCCGGCTTCGATCCTCTGCATCGCCGAATCCTAGGCCTCCGGCCGGCCACGACCGGACGCTCGTGATCCACGACACCTTTCAGGCGTCGCTGTCACGTTCGCGGCGCGCGGCGGTTCAACCGGATGTAAGCGTCCCCGCGAATCGAACCGGAGCATTCCCATGGCCATCGCCCACGTCATCGTCACCATCGCCGCCGCGCTCTGGGTCGGATTCTCGGCCTACTCGCTGCTCACCAAGGCGGCCTTCGTCATCGAGCCTTTGCAGCACTACGGGGTGCCGCAGTCGTGGTGGGCCCCGCTCGGCCTGCTCAAGGCCGCCGGGGCGGTGGGCCTGCTCGTCGGCCTGGTGATCCCGTGGATCGGGGTCGCCGCGGCCGTCGGCGTCATCCTCTACTTCAGCGGCGCGGTCGTCACCGTGCTGCGGGCCCGCTCATACGCGACGGTGGCGTACCCGGTCCTGTACCTGGTCCCGACCGCCGCCGCACTCGTCCTCGGCGTCCTCGCCTGAGCCCGCGCACAGGACAGGGCCCGCGCCGCGCGCGGGCCCTGAACGGTGTTCCTACTTCTGCCACTGCTCGGCGAAGGAGACGCCGACCTTCGGGCTGCCGATGAGGGCCAGCGGGATGAAGTACCCGATCTGGCCGAGGACCCCCGTGAGTACCACGAGCTCCTTGTCGCTGAAGTGCTTCGCGGCCTCGTCGAACAGCTCGTCGCTGACGCGCTCGCCGGTCGGGTTCGGCGTGTGCACGGCCTCGGTGAGCGCGAGGGCGGCCCGCTCGGCTTCGGTGAAGTACGGCGAGGTGCGCCAGGTGGCGACGGCGCCGAGCCGCTCGGGGGTGTCCTCGGCTTCGCCGAGCTGGCGGGCCGTGAAGTAGGAGCTGCCGACCAGCTGGCCGACGCGCAGGCCCACCAGGGTGACCAGCTCCTTGGGAAGCACGCCCTCCTCGTTCACGCGGTTGACGGCCGCGGCGATCTCGCCGACGACGGGAAGGTGCTGGGCGGGGTTCTCGATGCGAGGTGAAGTGCTCATGACGGTGTTCCTTTCTCGTCTTTCCGGTACACCGCCATGACGGATGCCGCCGCGCCGATGTGACCGCCCGAGCCGATCCTCCGTCCGTGATGCCGGTCACTTCCGATGAGTTCGGCAGGGCGGCAACGAAAAAGGGCCCGCGCCGAGCGCGGGCCCTCGCCGTCGTGCCTTCACTGCCTCCACTGCTTGGACGGGGAGGTGCCGGGGATCGGCTGGCCGATGACCGCCAGCGGGACGAAGAACCCGATCTGGCCGATCACGGTCGCGAGCGTCACGAGCCCCTCCTCGTCGTAGTGCTTCGCGGCCTCGGCGTACACCTCGTCGGTGACGCGCTGCCCGGTGGGGCTCTCGGTGAAGACCGCTTCGGCGAGGGCGAGCGCGGCCCGCTCGGCGTCGTCGAAGACCGCGGCGTCCTTCCAGTCGGCGACGGCGCCGATCCGCTCCTCGGTCTCGCCGATGCCGCGGAGGATGTTGACCTGCAGGGTCGTGAGGTACTCGCTCTGGAAGATCTGACCGATGCGGAGCTGCACCAGGGAGATGGTGGCGCGCGGGATCGAGCCGTTGCCGGTGGCCTGGTAGAGGACCTTGGTGGCGTCGTTGACGGCGGGGACGAGGGAGCCGGGGTTCGGGAAGCGGGGCGTGGTGGCGCTCATGGCTGTCTGCCTTCTTTCTCGTTGTGCTCTATGCCCTTATGACGGATGGCGGGCGGCGGATGTGACCGGATCGGACCGGTGTTCTTTCACCGCATCGCCGCTCCGGCTCACGGCCTCACCGCTCGGCGAGTTCGCGGACGACCTCGACGAAGCCGCGCACGAGCGGCGAATCGTCGAATCCGCGCCAGGCCAGGGCCACCCGCAGCGGCTCGGCGTCCGTGAGCGGCACCCAGACCAGGTCCGGCCGGGCGTAGTACGCGGCCATGCTCTGCGGCGCGAAGCAGATCGCGGCGCCCTCGGCGACCTGCTCCAGCATCTCCTCGACGTTGTCGTTCTGCGGTCCCCACAACGGCTCCGAGCCGTCCGGCCTCGGATTGACGGCCCACCAGTCGACCCAGTCGCGCGGCGCCTTGTCCGTCCACATGAGGGGTTCGCTGTTCGTCTCGACCACGCTCACGCCCTCGCGCGACGCCAGCCGGTGCCCGACAGGGAGGCCTACCACGCGCGGCTCGGAGTGGACGACCACGCTGCGGCAGCGGGTGAGATCTGCAGGGAGCCAGACGAAAGCGACGTCCACTTGGCCCTCGCGCAGCGCCGGTCCCTCACCGCCCCAGTCGAACCGCCGGGGCACCACCCGCACGTCCGGGTGCCGCCGGGCGAACTCGGCGCGGGCCCGCGTGGTCAACTCGCCCGCGCCGCTCGCCTCGAAACCGACCCGCAGGACCTGGCCGAGACGGTGCCGGTCGGCAACGGCCGCAACCCGTTCCGCGGCGGCGACCGCTTCGGCCGCTGCGGCCAGGACCTCCCGGCCCGCCTCGGTCGGCACGACCCCGGACGGGTTGCGGTCGAAGACCCGCAGCCCGATCTCGGCCTCGAACCGCTTGAGCGCGTATGAAAGCGCGGGCTGGCTGACGTACAGCGCGTTCGCCGCCCGCCCGAGGTTCCCATGCTCGGCTATCACCGTCACATACCGCAGTTGCCGCAACTCCACGCAGCGATCATAAACGCCGTTTATGACATCTTCCGAAATCGGTATTGGACGCTCCCCATCCCCCAGGGGGATAAAGGAACCGCACACAGCACTGGAAGGAACCCCATGAGCGACAACCCCACCCGCGCCGCCGAAGGCCGCGTCTGGCTCATCACCGGCGCCTCCTCCGGCTTCGGCCGCGCGCTCGCCGAGGCCGCGCTCGCCAAGGGCGACACCGTGATCGCGACGGCCCGCAAGCCCGAGACCCTCGACGACCTGGCCGCCGCCCACCCCGGCCGGGCGATCCCGGTGGCGCTCGACGTCACCGACCCGGCCCGGATCAAGGCGGTCGTGGCCGAGGCCGTGCTCTGGTACGGCCGCATCGACGTCCTGGTCAACAACGCCGGACGCGGGCACATCGGCGCGGTCGAGGAGACCACGGACGCCGAGCTCCGCGCCCTCATGGACCTGCACTTCTTCGGTCCCGCCGACCTCGTGCGGGCCGTCCTCCCGCACATGCGCGCCCAGGGGAGCGGCGCGATCGTGCAGTTCAGCAGCATGGGCGGGCGCATGTCGTTCCCCGGCGTGGGCGCCTACTCCGCCACGAAGTACGCGCTCGAGGGGCTCAGCGACGCGCTCGTGGCCGAGGTCGCGCCGCACGGGATCGACGTGCTCGTGGTCGAGCCGGGCGCGTTCCGGACCGGCCTGACCAGCGGCTCGCAGACGACCTCGGCGCCGCTCGACGCCTACGAGGAGACCGTGGGGCCCTTCAGGACTGCGTTCCCCGACTCGAACGGCAAGGAGCCGGGCGACCCGGCGAAGGCGGCCGCCGCGGTCCTCGAAGCCCTTGCGGCCGAGCAGGTCCCGCTGCGCCTCGTGCTGGGAAACGACGCGGCGGACGCGATCGGCGGCGCGCTCAAGTCCCAGGTCGAAGAGCTCGCCGCGTGGGAGCACGTCTCGCGCGGGACCGACTTCGACGCTTGACGCTCAGGGCCCGTCGGCGACTTCACTGACGGGCCTTCGCGGTCAGCAGCCAGCGCCACCGCGGCAGTTCCGCGATGAGGCTCGCGATCGTCAAGGCGCTCAGAGCGGCCGCGGCCCACCAGGGCCAGGCGATCCAGGCGGCGACGACGCCGCCGGCCATGGTCGCGGCGAGGATCACGATGGTCACCCAGCCGGGGACGGGGACGTGGGCCTGCGGTTTGTCGCCGGGCGTGGCGTAGACGGTGGGGAGTGCGATCGCGGCGAGGACCACGGCGATGGCGAGGGGCAGCGAGATCTGGGCGAAGGCCGTGCCGATGGCGCCCCAGGCGCCGAGCTCGGTGGCGAAGCGCAGGAGGGAGGCTTTCCGCCGGGTCGGCGAGGCTGCACCCAGTTCGTGAACGGGAGTCATGTCGTCATCCTTGCGCAGTGCGCGGTGGACGGCGGGACCGGTAGCCGGAATGCGAAGGGCCCGGCCGCGTTGCAGCGGCCGGGCCCTTTTTCCATGCTTCTAGCCGACGAGGGCGCCGACGCCGAGGATCGCCTTGAGGTCGGCCGAGAGTTCGACCGAGGGCCGCACGCGCCACTGGTCGCCGAGGGCGAGCAGGGTGGTCTTGGGTCCGTTGGCGAGCTGGACTCGGACCTGGGCTTCGCCGCGGTGGGTCTTGAACGTGTCGGAGAGCTTCTCGATGAGGTCCTGGTTCACCGCGGCCGCCCTGAGCGCCAACGTGATCGGCGCCGAGTTCGCTTCGGGGCCGGTCGAGGTGTCGAGGACGGCGAGGTCCTGGGCGATGAGCTGCGCGGTGCCGTCGCGGCGGTCGAGCTTGCCCTTGACGCAGCACACGAGGTCGTCCGCGAGCGAGTCGGAGACGAGCTCGTACGTGTTGGGGAAGAACCGGACCTCGATCGAGCCGGCCAGGTCCTCCAGGGTCGCGGAGGCCCACAGCTTGCCCTGCTTGGTGACGCGCTTGGCAACGTTCTGGAGGATGCCGGCGACGCGCACGTTCGCACCGTCGGCGATCTCCTCGCCGTGGAGCGCGGCGATGGGGCGGTCGGCGTTGGAGGAGAGCAGCCGCTCGAAGCCGTTGAGCGGGTGGTCGGAGACGTAGAGGCCGAGCATTTCGCGTTCGAAGGCGAGCTTGTCGCGGCGGTCCCATTCGTCGTCGGCGATGGTGAGGTCGACGCCGAGGGTCTCGGTGGTGTCCTCCATCATGCCGCCGAACAGGTCGAACTGACCGCGGGCCTCCTCCTTCTTGATGGAGACCATGGCGTCGATCGCCTTCTCGTGCACTTCGGCGAGGCCGCGGCGGGCGTGCCCGAGGGAGTCGAACGCGCCGGCCTTGATCAGCGATTCGACGGTGCGCTTGTTGCAGACCGGGGCGGGGACCTTCTGGAGGAAGTCCTTGAAGTCGGCGTAGGCGCCCTTCTCCTCGCGGGCCTCGATGATGCCGGCGACGACGTTCGCGCCGACGTTGCGGACCGCGCCCATGCCGTAGCGGATGTCCTTGCCGACCGGGTGGAACATGTGGCGCGACTCGTTGACGTCCGGGGGCATGACGGTGATGCCCATGCGGCGGCATTCGGAGAGGTAGATCGCGGCCTTGTCCTTGGAGTCGCCCACGGAGGTGAGCAGCGCGGACATGTACTCGGCGGGGTAGTTGGCCTTGAGGTAGGCGGTCCAGTACCCGACGAGGGCGTAGCCGGCGGCGTGCGACTTGTTGAACGCGTAGCCGGCGAAGGGGAGCATGATGTCCCACAGGGTCTTGATCGAGTCCTTGGAGTAGCCGTTGCCGAGCATGCCGGCCTCGTAGTCGGCGTACATCTTCTCCAGGACGTCGATCTTCTTCTTGCCCATGGCCTTGCGGAGCATGTCCGCTTGGCCCATCGTGAAGCCGGCGAGCTTCTGGGCGATGCGCATGATCTGCTCTTGGTAGACGATGAGACCGTACGTCTCGGAGAGGATGTCCTCGAGGGCCTCGCCGAGCTCGGGGTGGAGCGGGACGACCTCTTGGCGCTTGTTCTTGCGGTCGGCGTAGTTGTTGTGCGAGTTCGCGGCCATCGGGCCGGGCCGGTAGAGGGCGTTGACGGCGATGATGTCGTTGAACTCGGTGGGCTGCATGCGCTTCAGGAGTTCGCGCATGGCCGCGCCGTCGAGCTGGAACACGCCGAGGCTGTCGCCGCGGGCGAGCAGTTCGTAGGCCTTCGGGTCGTCCGTGGGGAGCGTGTCGAGGTCGATCTCGACGCCCCGGTTGAGCTTGATCGCCTCGATCGCGTCGCCGATGACGGTGAGGTTGCGCAGGCCCAGGAAGTCCATCTTCAGGAGGCCGATGTCCTCGCAGGACGGGTAGTCCCAGCCGGTGATGATCGAGCCGTCCGGCCTGGCCCACATGGGGATGCAGTCGATCAGGGGCTGCGAGGAGAGGATGACGGCGCAGGCGTGGACGCCGGCGTTGCGGATCAGGCCTTCGAGGCCGAGCGCGGTGTCGAAGATGGTGCGGACTTCGTTGTCGGTCTCGATGAGGGTGCGGACCTCGCCGGCCTCCTTGTACCGCGGGTGGTCGGCGTCGAGGATGCCCGAGAGCGGGATGTCGGTCGCGGCGACGGGCGGCGGGAGGGCCTTGGTGATGCGCTCGGCGATGGAGAAGCCTGGCTGGCCGTGGTGGACGCGGGCGGCGTCCTTGATCGCGGCCTTGGTCTTGATGGTGCCGAAGGTGATGACCTGGGCGACGAACTCCTTGCCGTACTTCTCGGTGGCGTAGGTGATCATCTCGCCGCGGCGGCGGTCGTCGAAGTCGATGTCGATGTCGGGCATCGAGACGCGCTCGGGGTTGAGGAACCGCTCGAAGAGGAGGCCGTGCTCGATCGGGTCGATGTTCGTGATCTTCATGGCGTACGCGACGAGCGAGCCGGCGGCGGAGCCGCGGCCGGGGCCGACGTAGATGCCGATGGAGCGGGCGTGGCTGATGAGGTCGGCGACGACGAGGAAGTAGGAGGGGTAGCCGGCGTTGATGATGACGTTGAGCTCGAGGTCGGCGCGCTCGAGGTAGTCGGCGGGGACCTCTTGGCCGGGGAAGCGGTCCTTGAGGCCGCCGAGGACGAGGTGGCGCAGCCAGGAGCCCTGGTCGTGGCCTTCGGGGACGTCGATGACGGGCATGCGGTCCTGGACGGCGAAGATCTCGTCGTAGGACTCGACCATCTCGGCGACGAGGAGCGTGTTCTGGCACCCCTCCTGCCACAGGTCGTCGGTCTTGATGCCGTACATCTGCTCGGCCGAGCGCAGGAAGTAGCCCTCGCCGTCGAACTTGAACCGCTTCGGGTCGTCCAGGGTGGTGCCCGACTGGACGCACAGCAGGGCCGCGTGCGTGGACTTCTGCTCCTCGGTCACGAAGTGGGAGTCGTTCGTGACCAGCGGCTTGATGTTCATCTTGCGGCCCAGCTCGTACAGCTCGTCCTTGACGCGCACGTCGATCTGGTTGTTGTGGTCCATGATCTCGAGGAAGAAGTTGTCGGCCCCGAAGATGTCCCGGTAGTCGGAGGCGGCTTGGTAGGCCTCCTTGGTCTGGCCGAGGCGGAAGCGGGTCTGCACCTCGCCGGAGGGGCAGCCGGTGGTCGCGACGATGCCCTCGGCGTTCTGGGCGATGAGCTCGCGGTCCATGCGGGGCTTGTAGTAGTAGCCCTCGAAGGAGGCGAGGCTCGACATGCGGAAGAGGTTCCGCAGGCCGGTGGAGCTCTTGGCGACCATCGTCATGTGCGTGTAGGAGCCGCCGCCGGAGAGGTCGTCGCCGCGCTGGGACGGCTCGCCCCAGAACACGGGCTTCTTGTGGAAGCGGTCCTGCGGCGCGATGTAGGCCTCGATGCCGAGGATCGGCTTCACGCCGGTCTTCTTCGCCTGCTGATAGAAGGCGTAGCCGCCGTACATGTTCCCGTGGTCGGTCATCGCGATCGCGGGCTGACCCAGTCGCTCCGCCTCTGCGAACAGGGGTTTGAGTTTCGCAGCCCCGTCGAGCATCGAGTACTCGGTGTGCACGTGCAGGTGGACGTACTGGTTCGACACGCTTCGCTCCCGCTTTGACCTGTGGTTTCGCCCGCTGCGGGCCCCCGCGCGGCGCTCTTGCGGCACGGGCGCGGGCGGCCCGGTTCAGACCTTCCACCCTATCGCCCCGCGCCGGACGGCCGCGCCGACTCCAGGCCCGCGATGCCCTCCCTCTCAGCCCTCCGAGCCGCCCCGGACGGACCCGCGACGCGCCGCTATCACACTCCGCAAACGGGTCCAAACAATCCACAGGGTGAATTCACCCTGTTTTAGTTATCCACAGGTCAAAAAATAATTCTTGCCAGTACTAGGCAGGTCACGGACAGTTGTTATATGCACACGACACAAGCGAGAATCCGACTCAACGGCCCCACTGATCTTCTTACGACCGTTCCGCTCCTCCTGGGTTTCCATCCGGAGCACAGCCTGGTCGTGGTCGGCCTCCTCAAGGGAGAACTCCAGTGCACCTTCCGGGTGGACCTGCCCGGTTCGGCAGACCATCTGGAGCACCTGCCGGACCTCACGGCGCAGTTGAGCCTCAACGAATGCGACGGCTGCGTGGTCATCGTCTACGGCGAGGCCGAACTCGCGGAGGCGGCCGCCCAGCGGGTCTCGACCCGGTACCACGCCGCCGGCATCGCACCACTCGACCTGCTGCGGGTGGCCGAGGGCCGCTGGTTCAGCCTCACCTGTGAGAAGGCCTGCTGCCCGCCCGAAGGCCTGCCGATCCCCGAGACCTCAGCGGCCTCCTGCGAAGTGGCGGTCGCGGGCGGCTACGCGGAGGCGGACCGCAGCGCCATATCGGCCCAACTGGCCCCGGCCCCCGCCGGAAGCCGCGCGGCTGTGGAACGGGCGGTCTTCAGGGCGCTCACAGTCGACGCCGAAATCGACTGGGTCGTGCAGCGCGACGTCGACCTCCGCGCGATCGACCACTGGATGGAGACGAACGCCCTCCCCGGACCCGACGGCATCGCCGCCGTGGGCTTGGCCCTCGGCGACCTGGACATCCGCGACTACGCGCTGCGGCGCATCAACTCGGGCAAGTTCGAAGGCAACCGGGTCGACCTGTGGAGGTGTTCAGATTACCCCCGGCTTGCTAGGCTGTCAACATGAGGGTTTTGATAGTGACGCGGCTGAGTAAAGCCGCAGATGAGAGCACAAGTATCGAGCGTCAGCGCGAGGCTGTGGAGCTATGGGCGAAGCTCCACGGTCACGAAATCATCGGAGAAGCCGTGGACAACGGCGTGTCGGGGGCAACGTCCCCCTTCGACCGCGAGGGCTTCGGCGAGTGGCTGACCGACGCCAAGGCGGCTGAGTTCGACATCGTATGTGCCTGGAAGCTTGATCGCTTCTCGCGCAGCGTCTCTGAGTTCCTGAAGCTTGCCGACTGGATGACTGAGCACGGCAAGCAGATCGCTACCACAGACGGCACGGTCGATACCACAACGCCTCAGGGCAGGTTCTTCACTGTCCTGCTGTCGGCTATGGCGGAGTGGGAACGGGCAATGGTCAGTATGCGTGCAACTAGCTCGCAAGCCAAGCTCAGGAGCCTAGGCCGTGTTCACGGCTCTACCGCCCCGTTCGGCTACAAGACTGTTCGCCGAGATGACGGCGCGTACCTAGAGATTGACCCCGAAACGGCGCAGATCGCGCGGGAGATGGTAAACAAGCGTCTCGCTGGCATGTCGCAACGCCAGCTTGCGAAGTGGCTCAACGAGAAAGGCGTTCCTACCAAGTACGGCAAGCAGTGGCGCCAGACTTCCGTGAGCGCGATCCTCGGTTCATACGCCTTGATCGGGCAGAGGACATCGAAGGGCCGACTCGTGACAGACGAGTCGGGCACACCCATTCAGTTCGGAGAGCCGCTGATCAGTTTCGAGAAGTTCCAGGAGTTGCGAGCGTTCGAAGACGCTCAGGAGGTTCGTAAGGGTCCGCTGACCGGCCCTTCTTACTTGCTCCGAGGGCTCATAACGTGTGCGTCCTGTGGCCTCGTGATGTATCGAAGCGCAAGGGGCAAGGGTCAGCCATATTCCTACGTGTGTAGCTCTGGCGTCCGAATGTTGCCTTGTGAAGCACCACAACGCATTCGGGCCGATGCGGTAGAGCCAATGATTGAAGCCCTGTTCCTAGATGAGATGGGGGAACGACACGTCTTGGAGCCCGTGTTCGTCCCTGGTGAGGATCACAGCAGAGCACTTGAACAAGTGCAAGCCAATATCGATCGCACCCGTGCTGAGGCGGACGCTGGACTCTGGGAAGGCCACTCCGAGGATTACATGAAGCGTCTGACGGCGCTGACGGCCGAACGCACCCGGCTCGAAGCATTGCCGCAGCGTCCCGACAGAATTGAGATGCAGCCGACCGCGCAAACCTATGCAGAGGCTTGGGCGTCAGCCGATGTTGAGGAGCGGCGCAAGCTATTGGCGAATCTAGAGGCTGCAGCCTGGATCTACGGCGATCCCGAGGCGCCGAGTGTTGAGCCGCCTCCTGCAGGCTATGCCGATATGGTCACGCCCTTGACCATCCGGGGTGGCTATAAGTGGTTGCGGGTCAAGTGGAAGCGACCAGAGAACGAAGAGGTTGTGTTACCTTCATCCTGACAACCGTCAGCCTGTCGGATACAGGCGACACAGCCCCTGGCTTCGGCTAGGGGCTTCTCTTTGTCCTCATGACGACTGACTATCCAGAGCAGAGCTGAGGGAAGGCAGACGGAGCCCTAGCCTTAGAGCGTCCGGCGACGCAAAAGGGCTAGGTGAGTGACTATCCGTCGCTGTCGCTTCGGTCAGTTGACATCACACTAGGCAGGCTGGTTAGGGCTCTGCAAGGGCGGCTGTGTGTCAAGCGCTCTGGTCTCCAGGCATCCTGTCCCCCAAAGCGGGGGAAGCGATGGAGTGTCGCCCTGTAGCTGGTTCTCTGCGAACACACGAGGCCGGGCCTTCCTTGGATGCGTCACGGTCACCCGTGACACACAGCCTCGCTGGCGCTTGACGTCCATTACGAGAGAAGCCCCTTTGACGGGCGAAACACGGGCCGTGAACCCGGTCCCCAACTTCTAGGCCGCCTGGGGCTCCAGCGGCGTTCCGGGCGTTTGGTGGTAGCCTGGCACCTGATTCATTTCCTAGACAGCTATGAATCATACGGAACCCCCGGGGCCAAGTGCCCTGGGGGTTCTTCCGTTGTCTACCAGGGAAAACCCGCTCAGATTGATTCTGAGGGCCGTTCAGGGCCGGTCCAAGGGTTGAGTTGGGGTCCCGTCCGCGCTGGATGGAGCTAAATCAGTTCTAGGCGGCGGAAGTTCGTCGTCGTCCCAAGTGTGGTTGAAATCTGAATAACGGGGTGGTTCGTCAGCTCTAAGCGCGTTCGCTTCTTTCGGACTGAGGAAGCGTATTCGATTGCTTCGAACCACTTGACCATTTCCTAGAAAGACTTGGGCTTTTGTACCATCGCGCCCCAACCGGCTATCAATCCACGCACGGAAGCCATACAAAGACTCATCCTCGGCTATCATCTTCTCCCAGCGGAGAATGCTTTTTCCGCCAATACGCCAGCTTTTTGATTCTCCAGCTTCGAGGCGGCATGGAAAATCCGGTCCCTCGAACCTTCGGTACTCACCAAAAGAGATGCTACTGTATCGAATATTTATACGATTCACGGTGACCGGCATTCTTCCAGTACTTACCACCTTTATCACGACCGAAGGCCGTTCGGCGGTGCGCGCTTTCTCCTCATCACCTAGCCGCAGTCGACGCACTATGGAATCTAGTGGCGCGTCCATGCGTTTGCCGTTGTCAGTTTCGAAGTAAGGCCAAGCTTCCACTTCTACGAGGGGGCCGGACTCCTTATGGGATCGAAACTGCAAGCTCAGGGCAGCGAGCGAGCATAGAAGCGCAAGGATGGCGATCAGAAAAGCGGATACGGGGTTGGAAGCGGCGTCGCTGATGTTGCTCCACATGTCGGCATTCTAGGCGCAGAGACGCGAGAACGGAAGCCCCGAAAAGCTGCGGTCAGAATCCCGGACAACAAGTGTCCTGATTAGATTGTACCGTTCGCCCAGCTAGCGAGCTTGTGTCTGAATTTCGCGAACCTTGAAACCTGTAAGATTCGGCAGCCGGTAGCGCCACGGCGCTTGGATCAGGGCGGGGGGAGGGGGACTCCCCCCACCTGCAGAGCTATAAGACAGCCCAGCTAATCGAGACAATCTGGTTCGGGAAGATAACAGCGTGCACCGTAGCCATCTGGACAGTCACAACCTTGCCAAGCGCGAGCGCCGCAAGGATGCTGTCACGTCCCGTCTTGTCGAGAGAGACAACAAGCGTAGTGCCGTCAGCAAGGGTAAAAGTGTGGTCAATCATGATTCATGTTCCTTAGTCGTAGTTGCTTCTAACGAGGCCGAATCAGGGCAGCTAGCTCATCAGCAGACAAGCCTTTAAGACGCTCTTCACGAGCCTTAGCCGTCTCGCGCTCTGTCTCGACGCGAGCCTTAAGGTAAGCAATGGTGTCAGGACTGGAATCCACGGAGATTCCTGCTTCTGCCCTGGCAAGCATGTCCTCGTATTTGGTAGTCATCGAAATTGTCCCTTCAGAAAATGATGGACTCAGGGTCAGTCTGGCCCTGAGTTTGAATAGCTTTGTCGAGATAGACTGCGAACGGACCGGACAACGGCTTGATACGCGCGCTAGCGGCTTCTACTGCAGCTTCATACTTCAATGCCGTGCTGTGTCGAGTGATGGCTACAGCCTCGCTGAGCGAGGCAAGGCGGAAGTCACCAGCGGTCAAGACCTTGACATCGGCAAGCGACGGAATACCGTCATACGGATCAGCTACCGCAGTTGACGGAACGTCGTCAGGCTTTGCCCACAGCATCGCGGGCGCATCCCAGTTGAAAGACAGCCGGACCAACGTAAACGGGAATTCGACTCGCGCGCCTGCTGAGGCGGCGTATTCGTCGTGGCTGCCGTGCCCTAGGTCGTACGTCTCGGTCATCGAAATGACGTAGGCAAGAGTTGCAATCCAATGACGGCCGAGGAGACTAAACGTCTCCGCATCTTCCGTCGTAGCCGTCTTCTTGGCAATGATCTTCTGCGCAGCCTCATTCAGCGTTGCAATGATCTCGTCAGCATTAGCAAGGATGACCTTGGCTGAGTTGTTCGGTCCCGTCGCACCTCGGCGGTTGGCAAGCTCGGCTCGTGCTTTGGCACGGTCGGCAGAGTCAGCCTCAATCCTGGTGACTGTGCGCTGGTAGGCGTCGAACTCATCTTCAGGTGCATCAGGAGCAGGCAGAGAGGGAGCGACTACTGCAGGCCTACCTAGTCGTGCCCTGAGCGCTTCGACGCGCTCTAGGTGGTCAGCAACCGGCTGAGGCAGGTCAATGAGCCCTGCCAACTCAGTCAAGGTTTCGTAGGGCTGTTCAATCGACAACGGCTTGCGACGCTTGCCGGTAGCAGCGTCGTAGCGGGAGAATGACATTTGGATCTTCCTTAGGGGTTGAGCTGGGAATTGATGGTGTCAATAGCGGCCGCAAGAAACGCCACTCGCGCACGTAGCCGCTCGGCTTCATCGTGTGGGATCACGTCGGCGGCTTCGTCAAGGTGAGACCTGTGCCGGTCAAGTTCGGTGGCTAGCTGGGTGGCAACATCAGGAGCCATGGACAGGGTTACTTTCAAGGTCATTCGCTTTCCTCGGTAGGGCTAACAAGGTCATCAAGGCCGCACCGCAGGGCTCGGGCAAGTTTGAAAAGCAGATGCACCGATCCAGCGGACCGACCTGCTTCGAGGTTGTGGATATGAGCCGCAGAGACCTTCACAGCCCGGGCAAGCTCTTCTGTAGTCCAGCCCTTCTCGATCCGAAAAGTTGCGACGTTGGACTGATAAGCTCGAATATCTTCAGCAACATCAACGGGTTCTGTAAATAGGGGCATGGCAGGTACTCCTTTGCTTCGTAACACAAAATCGTCATCCAAATAAAAAGCCGCGCCGTAGCGCGGTAGCTCGTTGAAGGAGGAAGCCCTTCATAGAGAGATGGGGTTAAAAGCTCTCCCCTACTTACTTACTTCGGTTAAACTAGAACCCCTGGTCAGAGTCGCGGCGCTACGCCGCTGCTACTTCTGACCTCGCTGTTTACTTCGACAGAAGGCGTGAACCCTCTGCAAGATCTTCGGAATTATTTTTGACCCTCAAAGAGAGATGGGGAAGAACCAGGGGTTTCTCTGCGATCCGTGACCGAGATAACATCTACTGAGTTTCCCAGGGATGCCTTTCGCGGAGAGATCCAGTCTGCGAAGGAGAACCAGGCAAGGAAAAGGCCCCTACCGGAGAGGTAGGGGCCTACTAAGGTTCTTACTCTTCTCAGTCTTTCTCTTTGCCTGCTTCCGCCGATTCTATTTCATCCTGGACTGACACACGGTGCTCCATCGCAGAGTTTCGAACATTCCTGACCGTGCCATGCACCGTTGCCCTGACTTCGTCACTGGTGTTGCTGACGACCTCTTCCCTCGCTTCTTTCTCAGAGCGACGGATGTTTTCCCGATCCATTAGATTCCCTCCCAATTTTGAGTCTACCCGTTCAGTCCTAAGAGGGAGATGTTTCGGCCCCCTACGAGAGCCGTAGAGCGCCGATAGAGCCCCGGGGCTAGCGGGATATGCAAACGAAGAGTGTAAGACTTACAGAGGCTCTGAGGGCTTTTGAGGTTCGAACTGATCGAGTTGTTCCAGCAACCTGCGCCCGTACCGCACGGGCTCACACTCGTACGGAGCAACTTCGATGCCAGCAAAGGTCAGGCAGCACGCGCAGTGCTGCCCATCTTCGGTTGGAAAGTGTCTGCGAATGATCCGCTCTGCCTCCTCCCGGGGCGATAGCGGCTTGTAGCTGGCGTACTTGGTCCTCTGCACTGCTCAGCCCTCGCACGCTCGGTACTCGACAAGATTCCGATGCAGCCGCTTCAGCTGTCGTGCGAGCCCGGTCTTCTTGCCCTCTGAGTAGGGGCAGGACTCAAGCCAGGAAACGGCAATCTCCGGGTCCGTCTCTGCCGAAGTGGTCGCGATCGTCGCCACGGCTCGGCCGCGTAGCTCTCGGATCTCTTGCGCGTCAGGGAACCAGAACGCGCCGACCACGGTCTTAGCTCTGTTCTCGAACCAAGCCCCTAGCGGGAACCTCCGCTCTGGCAAGGGTTTCACCTCACGCGTTGTGTGCTCTCGCCTTGACATGACCAGCCCTCCTTGCCAGCTACCAGGGCGAACGCCCTTACAGCTACTCTGGAGCGAAGAGCCGATTACCGGGAGACGCCAGGCGTTGCCAAGTGGTGACTTCCCGAGCTGGCAACAGCATCGCGCGAAGGGTCAGCGCATGGAGTTTGGCGAACTGGTGCGGTCCGAGCTGGACAGCCGAGCGCTGTCGATTCGCGCTGCTGCCAAGAAGATGCATCGTGACCCCGCGATGCTCTCGCGGGTGGTCAACGGTCATCAAGCCATGAGCTTGGGACTCGCTGAGGATCTGGATACTCTCTGTGGCACAGGCAAGTTCGTCAAGGCGTACAGAGCTGGGAAGCAGCCTCGCAAGGCGGCAGAGAGAGGAGTAGACCCGATGCTCAGACGGGAAATACTCCGGCTCGCTGGCGCCAGCGGAGCCATGATGTTGACCAGCTCAGGATATTTGCCGGCCAAACCCGCATTTGCAGAGTTTTCCCAGTTCAACGGGTATGCTGCTGTAAGTTCTCACCTCTGGCGCTTCTACGGGCGCGTAGAAAACAAGGCTGATGTGTTTCCTGCCGTGGCAGAGCACTTGCAGAGCTTGCACGAAGCGCTGACTACCAGCTCAAACGCTGGTCTCTGCGCCCTCCACTCCGAAGCACTTCAGCTTTCGGGTGAGGTTCTGTTTGACCAGGGCCACCATGACGACTCGATCGCGGCCTATGTGCTGGCCGCGAGCGCTGCCAAGGAAGCCAAAGACTACGACCGCTGGGCTACCGCCCTTGTCCGCTGGTCTCTCGTCCTGAACGCTGAACAGCGCTGGGCAGATTCCCGAGAGCTGTTGACTGCAGCGGCTCGGGTAGCCGCCCGTGGTGACCGCCATCTTCCTACTAGGCAATGGGTCGCGTCTGTGCGTGCCGAGGTTGCCGCTGCCGAAGGTGACGCATCAGAAGCTGAGAGATCGCTCGACGCCGCCAGCACAGTCCTGGAGCTGACTGCCCCCGGCGGTTGGCTGCGGTACAGCGGGGATCGCCTGTCCGAGCAACGAGCTTCGGCGTTCCTCGCACTCGGCGAGTACGCGAAGGCTGAGGCCGAACTTGAAAAAGCCCTACAAGCCACGCTGACGCCCCGGAGGGCTGCAGCGATCCTCGTAGACCAAGCACGGCTGAGAGTCCGTCAGGGAGCCGCTGAGGCGGCCAGGGAATCGGTGGAGGCGGCTGCAGAGATTGCCAGCCGCACCAAGTCTGACTACGTGCTAGGAAAGCTGGCTCAGCTCCGAGCTGAGCTGGAAGACGAACCGGATACGGCTGAGCTGAGCGAAGTGCTCAGCGCTGTAACGAAGGGGCAGTAGATGAGTGTTGAGGGTCGGCGGTTCCGGCAAGCCTGGATCGATGGCGTTCGGAAGCACATGGAAGGCGAGCCGAAACCAGGCTATGTAGCGCCCTGGGAGGAGATGGGGCTATGGGAACAGCTCTCAGCGACGGCCGTCTATCAGCAGATTGCCGACTTCATTAAGACAAGCGAGGTTGCTACTGCCAAGCTCAGCCGAGAGGAGCGCGGCAGGTTCGTAAGCATCTGCTGGAACGGACAGGTCTTGAGGTTCTTCGAGGATCCGAAGCCCTCGTATCGGGCTCCCTGGGAAGACCTTCCCAAGTGGCAGCAGGAGACCAACTGTGACATCTTCGATGCCATCGAAGAGCAGGTAACCAAGTCATGAGGCGGAGGGCTAGTCAGCCCGTAGGCGAATGACCTGCAAATACAGCAATAGCCGCCCGCAGGCGGCTAGTTGATCAACCAACTTTCAAACCAACGGCACGGTCACACCGTGCCAGTAGCTTGACTATCAATACTCGGCGGCTCCCTCAAAGGGCCGCCAATTGATTGGCTAACTATCAATCAGGCAGGCCGCGAGCCTGCCATTGAATTATCAATCAATATGATATACCGGCCGCCTCAGCGGCCAGTCATAGTTAGTAGCTAACTATCCACCCGCCGAAGCTTAGAAGCGGGTGGCAAGAGTGGGAATCAATATCAATACGCGGGTCGCGTAGCGAGCCCGTATATATGGGACCCATCTCCCCAATCCCCATAGCCGTTGACCTGCTGATATGCTCAGGCATTGGGGGACTCTGGGACTTTTGTTTCCCCAACCTCAAGCCAACTGCCAGGGCAAACAGAAAACAGGGTTGGGAAAGCTAGAGAAATGCTCCCCCAACCTCCCCAACCCTTGGACCTGCTAGTTTGCGTCAAGCAGCCTTGCCACTGGGCCACCCGGCTTGAGCTTGTCGTACACAGTCGCCTTGTTCAGTCCGAAGTGCTTAGCGGCATTCTCTGCCTGCTGAGTCTTGTTTACGCTTCGACAGTTGGCCTTGATCCAGTTTGCAAGTTCCCTATTTTGGTCCAGCGTTTCAGGCTTCCGCTGCTGCGGAGCCGTCAGCACCTTGTAAACCGGCCGGTCAATTCCTCGCGGCATCTCAAGTTTGAGCTGTTCGCCTTCCGCGTAGTTACCGTCAACGAACAGAGTCCGGCCGCTACCCTCGCGGTCTTTTGCGAGTGTCAGTCGGTGGCGTACATGCCGAACCAGGTTCGAGCTTCCCGAAGGGCCACGGTTAGCGACTGAGGCAGTCGTGTTGACCTTCTGCGAGTGATGGTTAACCACGACAACAGGGATGCCCGCCTGGGTGAACAGCCGCACACCAGCGAACGTCCGGTTCACGTCAGCGCCGCTGTTCTCATCTTCGATCATCTGCGTGACGTTGTCGACAATGACGAAATCAGATCCAGACTCCATTACGGCCTCAAACAAATCTCTCCAGTCTTCGTACTGAAGCAGCCCCTCAGCCGTGAACACGTTCAGATTGTCTCTGACTGACTCAGCAGCCCCAGGTCCGATCCTCGCTAGCCGTTCTGTGTACTCAAGGTGTGCGCGATCATCGGTGCCGATGATCGCAGGGCGATACATCCGGTTCGGCTTTCGTCCGAGGAAGGGCCTGCCGGTAGCCAACGAGAACGTCAGAGCAGCACAGAGCATGGATTTCCCAGCTTCTGACCGACCTGAGATACTGGTAGTGCCGTCTGAAATCAGCCCGTCAATGACCCAGACCGGCCGCGCCTCGCGCTCGGCTTCAATCTCGTCCCATGTCCAGCGACGGAACCGTTGCCGACGCTGCTCAATGATTTGACTCAAAATTTCTCCTTCTAAAGTTGGCGAGAGGGGCCACCAAACGTGGCCCCTCTCAGGTGTCTAACTCAGTAGCTGTGTGGCTGCCTGAGCGACTTCAGATGCGGTCCCAATGATCATCAGGATCACGACGACTGCTGACATGTCCTTCATAGAAGGACGTTCCTTCCGAGCCATGGATGGCTCCTTTCGATCGGTGCAAGTTGACCCTGTTGCCAACCTTGCTCGGAAGTCAGTTGTAACTCGGAAATCTACATTTGGTGACACCGATGTGATTCTCAGCTACCTCACCGTTTAAACACTCTTTCTGAGACGAGACTCAGGCGTGAATCGCCATCAAGAAGGCCCTTCACGTGATCCAATTCTCACTCGCTGGAATTCGCTATATGTGCCAGGGCTGCAGCCATGCCGACCACTACGACTGGCACAGTCGAGATGAAAGCGGTGACCCACCAGGGGGCCGTTTCGATCCCTGCAGCGGCGAGCACGTGATACGCCACCTGACCTAGTCCGCCAATGCACAAGGCAACGATGCTCGATACCTTGGCGAACCCGATTGCCTTCGGAGCTGCCCGACCGGACAGCCACACGTACATTGCGAACGCGGAATACGCTTCCACCCCGATCGGAAGGGCAATCGCTGAGTTGATCGTGAATTCGTCAGCGATCCCCGGAAGCGGCTGGATCTCCCCGAATCCGGTCATTGCACCCAGCCCGACCCAGCCAGACCACACCGCGACGAATGCGGAGATGTAGAGGACCCAAAGGGGCCAGATACGAACCCGCTTGCGTGCTGTCTGGTCTGGTGTCTCCTTCGCTGCGTGCCCAGTAGGGGCCGCAGGGGCTTGCGTGGGTCCCTCAGTAGGGGGCGGCTCTGTAGCTTCGGGAGAGACAGCCTCAGACGCTTTGACTGTCTCGTATTCCGTCTGGCCTGCCCTGTCCGGCTCTGCTGAGTCTCTGCGGAGCTCGTTGAGGTATTTCGAGACGGTTGGACGAGACGCAGGCACCTCAGCCCGCGTCAGGATGTTCATGATCTGCGCTGGCGTGGCTGTGTCGAGTCCGAGCGAATCGGCGACAAGGCGAACGCGCTCGCGGTGGTCTGCTGCTCTCTGCAGCGTGGCGTTACGCACCAAGGCGCACCGCCCGGTTAAGGTAGTTCTGCATGGTTCCTCGGTTTCGATCGGGGGACGGGTCGCAGGTGGCAGCCTGCGGCCCTTACTTGTTGTCGGCCTTGGTTTTTGCATCGCGGTAAAACCGCCAGTAGTCGAGATAGACGCGGTTCTTGGTGTCGAGTCCGACACCTGCAGGGGCGAGCGGCCAGCCGTTGGCCTGGTGTTCGACCTCTAGCAACATCAGGTCGATTTGCTCGCTGGTGAGGCTGAAAGGCTGGCGCGCAACGATCCTCACAGCCGCGCCGTCCGCGTCGTAGCACTTGGCGACCACAGCCCCGGAAGGCTGAAACGTCACTTCCTTTTCGCTCTCAAGGCTGAGCAGCCAAGTAGCCAGCGCCAGTGCTTCGGCTTCCTTCTCTTCGTTGTTCATGGGGGATCATCTCCTTGTCGGCCCCTCCCTGGGAGGGCGTTGGTTGTTCGCCTGCCCCGAGTGGGGTCAGGGATGAGGCAGCTTCGGGAGCTTGGTTACGCGTCTGGCGGAAGGTGCGGCTTCCCGACGTGGTATCTCCGTGGCCTGTGCTCACCCAAGGAGGTGAGTAATCTCAACAGTTTTAGCTGTGGATCTGGGTGGCCCGGCATCTGGAGGACGACCTAGTCCCCGCGGCCGCAACGGTGGCCGGCTTCGCCGCCTACCGCTTCGGCAACGGCGTGCTCGCCTTGGAGGCCCTCGAACTCGCCTTGAAGGCGAGCCCGCACTACCGGCTCGCGCAAATGCTCATGGCCGCTTTGCAAGCCGGCATCCCGCCCGCCGCCCTGTCGAGGATCGGCTGCGGAGACCGAGAAGAAGCCGAGGTCAATGACTGACGAACCCGGCCCCACCTGACGAACATCCCACGGCCCCACGGCCCCACGGCCCCACGGCCCCACGGCCCCACGGCCCCACGGCCCCACGGCCCCACGGCCCCACGGCCCCACGGCCCCACGGCCCCACGGCCCCACGGCCCCACGGCCCCACGGCCCCAACCGATGATCCACCGGACCCGACCCCGAACCCGTAAAGCGCAAAGGAGAAAGCATGGCCAACACCATCCGTAGGAAACCCGACGCGAACGACCTCGCAGCGGCACCTCCCCAGCGCGGAGTGATCGCTACGCTGAGAGCATGGTTGAGCACCCGGGCGGCTTTGCCGCGATCATCCTCATCGGCGGCAAGGCACGGCGATTCAACGGGCGTGCCAAGAGCGAACTGGTGGTCGCAGGTTCCACCATCCTCGAGCGGATGCTCGCGGCCACCGAGGGCGCGGCGTCCCGGGTCGTGGTGGGCACGCGGCCCCCCGAGGCCGGGCCCCTCCCGGAGGGGGTGCTCCAGGTCCTCGAGGATCCACCGGGCTCGGGCCCGGCCCGGTCGGTGCAGGCCGGTCTGGCAGCGGTGCCGGACGACTGCGACCGAGTCGCGATCCTCGGCGGCGACCTGCCTTTCCTGACCACCGAGGCACTGCGCCAGCTCCATCAGTACGCGAGCGAGGGCGGCCCGGAGCACGGAGCGCTGTTCTGCGACAACGCGGGACGAAGGCAGTGGCTGTGCGGCCTGTGGCCCGCTGAACCGGTCCGCCGAAACGCGGCCGAGGTCGAACCGGGAGCCCCCGCGAGGCTCTTGTTCGACGGCATCGACGTCGAGACCATCACCTGGGAGGACGAAAGTCCGCCCCCATGGTTCGACTGCGACACACCAGAAGACCTCGCTCAGGCACGCACCTGGGCTGCGGATCTCAAATAACAATCGGGGCGGGTGGGGTGGGGGCGGGGGGGGAGGGCCCCAAAGGCCTTCCGGTCAGGATCGGTTAATCAAGAAGATCGGCGGGACCACCCGCAAGAGGATCCCCCAAGCCCCTCCGCAGAAGCCAGACCGTCTGGACACGACAAAACCCGAGCGCGAAGCGCTCGGGTTGGGCCGCCTTTCGGCGGCGTCAGACGATGTCGTACTGGTTGTCGAGCACGCCGGTCTGGAAGAACGTGATCGCGGCCAGCACCACCAGGAACAGCGCGAAGCCGACCCAGTGCAGCGACCGTCGCCGGCGCGGTGTGAACGTCAGGATCGCGCCGCAGATCGCGCCACCGACTAGGCCGCCCACGTGGCCCGCGAAGCTGAAGCCCATGACGAGCGTCAGGATCAGGTTGAGCCCGAGCAGGATGTAGATGCCCTGGTTGTCGCGCTTCATCTTGCGGTTGACGAGGATCAGCAGGCCGAAGAGCCCGTAGACCGCGCCGGAGGCGCCCGCGGTGAAGGTGTCGAACGAGAACAGGTACACCGCGACCGAACCGGCCAGGCCCGAAAGCAGATAGGCCGTGAGGTACCGCGCGGGGCCGAGGTCGCGTTCGAGGATCCGCCCGAGCATCCAGAGCACCACCATGTTGAACAGCAGGTGGATGACCCCGAAATGCAGGAACATCGCGGTGAGCATGCGGAAGTAGCCGCCGGCCGCGATGACGGGTGCCGTGATGTGGAGACCGAACAGGTCCACGGTCACGATGGGGTTGTATCCGGGGAGGAAGCCGATCTCCGCGCCGATCAGGTGGAGCGGCGTCAGGCCGGAGCTGGTCGTGGCGCCGATGTTGCCCGCGGAGATGACCGCGAGCAGGAACACGGCGACGTTGAGGCCGATGAGCACCTTGGTGACGGTGCCCGCGGCGCCCGCGCGGGCGCCGCCGCCGAACGAGGAGCGCGCTTGGCGCATCGTCCGGCGGCCGGCGGCCACACAGTCAGGGCATTGGAACCCGACGGGAGCGTCGATGCGGCAGTCGGCGCAGATCGGCTTGTCGCAGCGGACGCACCGCAGATACGTCTGGCGGTTCCGGTGGCGATAGCAGGTGGGGGCCGACTGCTCTTCGCTCATCGAGGCTCGTTACTTCTCGATGACGACGGACTCGATGACGACGTCGTTGACCGGACGGTCCATCGGGCCGGTCGCGACCTTGCCGATGCGGTCCACGACGGACTTGGAGTCCTCGTCGACGACCTTGCCGAAGATGGTGTGGCGGAAGTTCAGGTGCGGGGTCGGGCCCAGCGTGATGAAGAACTGCGAGCCGTTCGTGCCGGGCCCGGCGTTCGCCATGGCGAGCAGGTAGGGCTCGCCGAAGTGCAGGTCCGGGTGGAACTCGTCGGCGAACTGGTAGCCGGGGCCGCCGCGGCCGGTGCCGGTCGGGTCGCCGCCCTGGATCATGAAGCCGTCGATGATCCGGTGGAAGATGACACCGTCGTAGTACGGGCCCGAGCCCGGCTTGCCCGTCGCGGGGTCCTTGTACTCCTTGGTGCCCTCGGCCAGACCCACGAAGTTCGCCACGGTCTTGGGCGCGTGGTTGTCGAGCAGTTCGATCTTGATGTCGCCTGCATTGGTCTTGAGCGTCGCCTTCGTCATGGCGTCTATGGTGCCAGACCGCCGAGGTTCGTCCAACTTTCTCCCCCGTTTCCCTCGACGGGTGTCACAGGCCGGGGCACGATGAGACCTACAGGCACCTAGAGGAGGCATTCACGATGGGCTTCAGCCGACATGCCACGACTCCGACCAAGGAGGCCGTGGACCATTTCACGCAGGGTGTGACCTCGTTCAAGAACGCGGGTTTCGCTGCGGCCAGAGGTACGAAGGAGGCGGCCGCTCCGCGAGTCAACGTCGTTCTGACGAAGGTCGGGCTCAGGAAGCCGCCGGCCCCGAAGTGGCCGTGGGTCCTGGGAGCGATCGGCGCGGGCCTCGCGCTCGGTGGCGTCGCGGCCTACGTGTGGTACCGGCAGCGGACCGAGTCGATCGGGGAGGCGCTCCTCGCGGACGAGCTCCTCGACGACTCAGAGCTCGACAACAACCGGAACCGGGCCCTCACCGAGGAGCTCGTCGACAGCGTCACGCGCTGACGGCGCGCTCCGGGGGGAGTGCGCGGGACCGGGGCGAGGCCGCTACGGCTGAGCCGCGTGAAACGAATAAGGGGGGCACCGGTCGGCGACGACACCGGCCGGAAGCCCGTGTGCGGCCGCCAGGCGGGAACCGGCGGCGGCACGGCAGATCGGGGATCCACGGCGACGTGGATCCCCGAACGCGTGTGCAGAGAAAACGCCGGATCGGTGCCTCGCCTCGGGGGGAGTGGGCGAGTCCACCGATCCGGCGTCAATGGGGGCGGGATAACGACCGCACCGCGGCGAACCGCGGTCACGCACCGATCTTCGCTCCCCGTTTCCGTTCTGGGAAGGGCGTCGCGGTGGCGGTTATACGCCATGGCGCATAACCGCCATCCATTGTCGACGTAACGTCCGCGATCGCTCACGGAGTGTGCGACTAGAGGCTCTTCGAGGCTTCGACGGCCTTCGCGAGGCGGCGCACGCCTTCGTCGATCCGGTCGGCCTTCACCGCCGAGTACGCCAGGCGCAGGCAGGTCTGGCCGCCTTCGAGCACGAAGTCGGTGCCCTTGACGACCTGGACGCCCTCGTCCGCGGCGGCCGCGGCGACCTTCGCGCAGTCGATCCCCTCGCCGAGGTCGACCCACAGGAAGTAGCCGCCGTCGGGGACGATGAACTCGGCGTTCGGCAGGTGCGCGCGCAGCGAAGCGGAGAGCTGGTCGACGCGCTCTTCGAGGGCGGCTTTGACCGTGGCGATCGAGCGGTCCAGCGCCCCGGAGGCCGCGAACTGGTAGATCGTGGCCTGCGCGAACATGTTCGGCGCGATGTACGTGTTGGTGGCGGCGGCCGCGATCTTCGCGATGATGTCGGCCGGGCCCACCAGGTAGCCGGTGCGCAGGCCCGGGCAGACGGTCTTGGAGAACGAGCACGCGTACACGACGCGGCCCGAGCGGTCCTGCTCGAGCATGGTCGGGAACTGCTCGCCGCGGAAGCGGATGTCGTAGTACGGGTCGTCCTCGAAGATCGTGAACTCGTACTCGTCCGCGAGCGCCAGCAGCCGGGTGCGCTTCTCGCCCGAGAGCGTCACGCCCGCCGGGTTCTGGAAGTTCGGGATGATGTGCGCGAGGGTCGGTCGGACGCCGCCCTTGAGGATCCCCTCGAGCTCGTCGACGTCGAGGCCGTCGGCCTGGAGGCGCACCGGGTGCAGCTCGCCGCGGCGGTTGCGCAGGCCGAGGAGGGTGCGGTCGTACGTGGGCCGCTCGACGATCACCGGCGAGTCGGGCTTGACGAGCTCGTCGAACAGGAACGCGTCGGCCTGCATCGAGCCGTTCGTGACCAGCACGTTCGCGGGGGTCACGCCGTGCTTGGCGGCGATCCACTCGCGCAGCGGGCCGTAGCCCACGGACGTGCCGTAGCCGGTGACCCCGGCCGGATCGGCTTCGAGCGCGGCCACGGCGGCGGCCTTGAGGCCTTCCGTGTCGACGATGTCGAGCGACGGGGCGCCCCGGGAGAAAGAGATGACGTCGGTGTTCGGCATGACACCAGCGTAAGCGGCCCGGAGGGTGGACGTCGAGCGGCATATGGGCGGGCTCCGGCACACCCCACCGGGCGGCATCCCGGGTCAGCTTCGGGCACACCGGCGGACGCGGCGGCAGCGCCTGCCGCGGCGGCGTCCACGATGCGGACGGCGGGCCACCGGCGGGGCGAAGAGGATCCCCGTTCGGAGGCCTCAGGAGGCGGCTTGAGGTAGGCAGGGCTGTCGGTACCGTCGCCGGGCGGCGGTGCCAGGCCCGTCGAGCCGGGGCCGGGCCCGCCGCCGGACAGAACGGTCGCGCGGGGGTTCGGGGCGGATCCGGGCCCGGATCCGCCCGCGGGTGGCGGTGCCGCCGGGCCGAACGGGTGCCCGGCGGCGGTCGGGACGGGAGTTCGCCGCGCGGCCCGCTCGTGCCCGGGGCCGGGCCGCGATACGGTGCAAGTGTGGGGCCCCGGCGCCCCGCGAGGTACTTGACGGTTCCGTCGAACATGCGGCCCCGCAAGCGGAAGCGGTCCCGCCGCCCCGAACGGGCGGGGTGGGCCGGTGCCGCGGGCCGGGCCGAGAAGTTGAGGAGAACGATGACGTCGCTCGATCGCACCAGGGCCCCGTGGCCCTACGACTACCTGCCTCCGCTCCCGTCGTTCAGCGTCGTCTCGGACGACGTCGCCGACGGCGTCACCCTCGACCACGCACAGGTCGCCGGGAACGACGTCTCCCCGCACCTGACCTGGTCGGGCTTCCCGGCCGAGACGGCCGCGTTCGCCGTCACCTGCTTCGACCCGGACGCGCCGACCGGCGCCGGCTGGTGGCACTGGATGCTCCTGGGCCTCGACGCGTCGACCACCGAGCTGCCTACCGGCGCGGCCGCCGCGCCGCCGCCGGGAACCGTGCAGCTGCGCAACGACTCCGGAACCGTCGGCTTCGCGGGCGCCGCGCCGCCGCCCGGCGACCCCGAGCACCGCTACCTGTTCGCCGTGCACGCCCTCAAGGCGCCGATCGAGGTCGACCACACCGCTTCGATGGCGGTGGGCTCCTTCCACCTGACGTTCAACGCGATCGCGCGGGGCGTCGTCGCGCCGGTGTACCGCCATGCCTGAGGCCGTCATCCTCGCCGCCGCCCGCACGCCGCTCGGACGGCGCGGCGGGGTGCTCTCCGGCGTGCACGCCGTGGACCTCGCCGCGCACGCGATGATCGCGGCGCTCGAACGCTCCGGACTCGGGCCGGACGCGGTCGACGACGTGGTCCTCGGCTGCGTCTCCCAGGTGGGCGAGCAGTCCTGGAACGTCGCCCGCAACGCCGTGCTGGCCGCGGGCTGGCCCGACCGCATCCCGGGCACCACCGTGGACCGCCAGTGCGGTTCGAGCCAGCAGGCCCTCTCGTTCGCGGCCGCCGCGGTCCTCGCCGGGCACGCCGATGTCGTCGTCGCGGGCGGGGTCGAGTCGATGAGCCGCGTGCCGATGGGG
This sequence comes from Glycomyces lechevalierae, assembly GCF_027622945.1. Classification (GTDB taxonomy): domain Bacteria; phylum Actinomycetota; class Actinomycetes; order Mycobacteriales; family Micromonosporaceae; genus Glycomyces; species Glycomyces rutgersensis. Next base: position 77,856 of record NZ_JAPZVQ010000009.1, read on the forward strand.
TCGAGCGTCGGCACCGGCGCGGGCGAACCGTACGGTCCGGTAGTGCGCGAACGCTATGCGGCGCATGTGGACGCGACGGCGCCGGTGCTGTTCAACCAGGGCCTGGCCGCTGAGCTGGTGGCCGAGCGGTACGGGATCGGGCGCGAGGCGATGGACGCGTTCGCGCTGTCCAGCCACGAGAAGGCCGCGGCCGCGAGCGACGGCGGCCTGTTCGCCGCCGAGATCGCGCCGATCGCGGGCGTGACCGCCGACGAGGGCATCCGGCGGGACACGAGCATGGCGAAGCTCGCCGGGCTGAAGCCGGCGTTCACGGCGGAGGGTTCGGTGACGGCCGGGTCGTCCTCGCAGATCTCGGACGGCGCGGCGGCGCTGGTGGTGACCACGGACGAGCACGCGCGCCGGCTCGGGGTGCGGCCGCTGGCGCGGATCGCGGCGGCGTGCGCGGTCGGCTCGGACCCGGTGCTCATGCTGGACGGGCCGATCCCGGCGACCGCGAAGATCCTGGCGCGCGCGGGCCTGGACCTGGACGAGATCGACGTGTTCGAGGTGAACGAGGCGTTCGCGGCGGTCCCGCTGGCGTGGCTGGCGGAGACCGGTGCGGACGAGGAGCGGCTCAACCCGCGCGGCGGGGCGATCGCGCTCGGGCATCCGCTGGGCGCGTCAGGGGCGCGGCTGGCCGCGACGATGCTGCACTACATGCGCGACACCGGATCCCGGCGCGGGCTGCAGGTGATGTGCGAGGGCGGCGGCATGGCCAACGCGACCGTGCTCGAGCTGTGGTGAAGGGACGGAACCGGTTGGATCAGGAATTATCCCGATCAATCCGCCCTTAGGGACCCCGGCCTCGGCGAAGCTTGCGAGCCGTAAACTCGCACAGCGCAACGATGTGCCGGGGGTCCGACAGCGTTCGGTTCGAACAAGAGGCGAGGGAGCCTCGGCTCGCGACCGGGGTGAGCGGCCTTCAGGCCGGGGTCAGCGCCACTTCGAGAGGACGAGGAGCGCGGCGACCATGCACGAGAAGCCGACCGCGAGGTTCCAGTAGCCCCAGGCCCCGACCGGGTAGTTCATGCCCGAGAGGTAGAACAGGGTCAGCCACCCGATGCCGATCACGATGAGGGCGACGGCGGTGATCGGCACCCACATCGGGCTCGGCTCGTAGCTCTCGCCCGAGGTCGAACTCGTACTCGTGCCGGAGCTCGAGTAGACCTTCTTCTTGCGCACACGTGACTTCGGCATCGACGACTCTCCAACTGAGGGACATGTCCGGCGTCCAGGGTACCGCCCGCCGGTGACGCGGCGTCCGCGCGGCATCGCGTAGCTCACACCCCTCGGCCTGAGCTGCCGATGCGCCCGGGCCGCACCGCGACACGCCCGATACGGGCCCGCTCGCGCCCATAACCGCGGGAACACTGCGCAGACCTGCCCGTTCGGTTGATATTCGGGTTCGCGGTACAACCCTAGGATTGCCTCGCGCGTTATGGTTACGAGATTCCCCCTACGAAGAGAACACCGGCACTATGGAGGCGACGTTCCAGGTGAGCGATCAGGACTGGTCCCCCTTCGCGAACGAGCCTCCGCCACCGCGGCGGCCCTCGCCGGGACCGGCGGCGAGCGCCGCGCCGAACCCCGGAACGCCGCCGCACCCAGCGGCACCCAATCCCGGAACGCCGCCGCCACCTGCTGCACCGAACCCCGGAACACCGCCCCGCGCAACGAATCCGGGACCGAACCCGGGATCGCCGCCGCGGAGGCCGAGTCCTGGCGCCCCGAACCCCGGCCGCGCCAGCGTCCCCGGCCCGAACCCCGCCCCGGCCGCCGCCGACCCCGACCGGACCACCGCGCTCCGCCCGCCCGGCCTCGCGAAGAAGGCCCAGCAGGCCCCCCTCGTCCCCGAACCCGACGGGACCGCGATCCTCCCCGTCATCCCCGCCGACGCGACCCCCGCCCCGCCCGGCGCCGACAGCGAGGCCCGCAAGAAGCGCTCGGTCAAACGCCACCGCGGCGACGGCGGCCTCCGCACCACCGTGCGCGGCCTCGGCGAAGCGCTCATCACCCTCGGCGCGGTCGTCCTCCTCTACGCCGGCTACGAGGTCTTCGGCGTCTCCGAGGCGATCAACCACGAGCAGGAGGACCTCTCCACCAACCTCGACACGATCTGGGACGGGGAGGCCGAGGAGGAAGGCGTCGACGGCGCGCCCGTCCCCGAACTGGGCGACGCGTTCGCGCGCATGTGGGCGCCCGACATCCGGCCCGAGTCCTGGACCCTCGTCGAAGGCACCGAACCGGCCGACATCGAGTACGCGCCCGGCCGCTTCCTCGACGGCGCCTACCCCGGCGAGCAGGGCAACTTCACCCTCGCCGGCCACAACGTGCCCGCGATCTTCTCCGAGATCCGCTCCCTCGAACCGGGGGACAAGGTCGTCATCGAGACCAAGGAGAACTTCTACATCTACGAGGTCCAGGAGCACGTCGTCGTCGACGAGACCCAGATCGACATCACCGCGCCCGTGCCGGGCCAGCCCGGCGCCGAGCCCGGCGACGAGGACTACTGGCTGACGCTCTTCACTTGCCACCCAAGGTGGGACAACTACGAGCGGTACGTCGTCTACAGCCAACTCGTCGAGACCGTCCCGCGCGACCCCGCGGGCGACCTCCCCGACGCCGCGATCGACCCGGAGGCCTGACGTGTACTCGTGGATATGGAGGAAGCTCCCCGGCGGGCTCCCGGGTAAACTGATCGGCTCGGTCGCCTTGAGCGTCGGCGTGGTCGCCCTGCTGTGGTACATCGTGTTCCCGGCCGTGCGGCCCCTCATGCCGTGGAGCAACGTGGACCCTGCCGGGCAGGTGAACATGGAGAACGGCGAGAGCGGCGCGCCCGCGGACGGCGAGACCTGCACACCGGGCGTCGACTGCCCGGGCACCGGTTTCGACCCCGAGGACTGGGAGACCGCGGAGTCCCCGGACGGGGAGTAGGGCAAGACTCGAACGCACTGGTGGGGGCGCTGATGGAAGACACCGATGGGTAGCGTGCTGGTCGTCGACTTCCGCGACTCGTTCGTCCACACCATCGTCTCCTACCTGCGGGCGCTGGGCGCCCGCGTGGAGGTGCGCCGTTCCGACCGGACCGATGTGGACGAAGCCGTGAGGCTGCGGCCCGCCGGCGTGCTCCTCTCGCCCGGGCCGGGGCGGCCGGACGAGGCCCGGCTCGGACACGACCTGCTCGACCGCTTCGCCGGCGAGGTCCCGATCCTCGGTGTCTGCCTGGGGCACCAGGTGATCGCCGAACACTGGGGCGCCGAGGTCACGCGCGCCGCCGAACTGCGACACGGCGAGACCTCCCCGATCCGGCACGACGGCGAAGGCGTCTTCGCCGGGCTCGCCAACCCGTTCACCGCCACCCGGTACCACTCGCTCGCGGTCGAGCCGGCCAGCGTGCACGACCCGCTCACGGTGACCGCCACGAGCGACGACGGGACCGTCATGGGGCTGCGGCACCGCCGCCTCGACGTCGAAGGGGTGCAGTTCCACCCCGAGTCGATCCTCACCGAGGACGGCAGCGCGCTGCTCGGCAACTGGCTGCGCCGCTTGGAAGGACCGGCGGGCGGCTAGGCGGCGCGCACGGCCGCGCACCTGCCGTTGTGCGGTGAAACCCGAGCGTGGAAACCGCGCACGGAGCGCCGCGTCGCCTAAGCTGTGTGCGCAAGCGGCGCCGTCGGCGCCGCCCGGCACCCCAGGGGACCCCACATGACCCGAGAGGACTGGCTGCCTCGCCGCCGCGCGGACGGCTCCGCGCTCGCGGGCGTCCTGCTGCTGCTCATGGGCGTGTGGCAGGTGTGCATCGGGTACGCGGTCGCGGTCGGCGACGCGTTCGTCTTCACCGGCGGCGGCTACTGGTACCGCGGCGACCACACCGGCTGGGGCTGGGTCAACCTCGCGATCGGCTTGGCGGCCATCGTGATCGGGCTCGGCCAGTTCGGCACGTGGCGGAAGCTGGGCCGCTGGAGCACGCACCCCGCGCCCGCACTGGCGATCGCCGCGCTCTCAGCGGTGAACCAGGCCCTGCTCGCCCCGACGTATCCACTGTGGGCCGCGATGGTGATCGCGGTGGACGTCTTCGTGATCTGGGAGCTCGCCACGCGCGCCCGCGGCGAGGAGACCGGCCGGCGCTGAGGCGTGCCGAGTTCGCCGGAACCGGCCCGTCCCAGGGCGACGCCTGGCACGGTGGGGACATGGGCGCCAGATCATTCCTCAAGGCCGCCAAACGGTACGGCTCGGGCAGCCGCGGGGACACCGCGGCGGCCCTCACGTACTACTCGGTGATGTCGCTGTTCCCCGCGATCCTCGTGGGCGCCTCCGTCATCGGCATGCTCAACGAGGACGCGACCGAGACGCTGCTCGACGGCGTCGCCTCGCTCGCGCCCGGCGAGGGCTTCGACATCATCGAGGACGCGGTGGCGCGGCTCCAGATGAACCCGGGCGCGGCGGGGCTGCTGGCGCTGGTGGGCCTGGTCGCGGCGTTGTGGGCCGCGTCGAACTATGTGGCGGCGTTCTCGCGGGCCCTCAACGCGGTCAACGGGACCGACGAGACGCGCAAGTGGTGGACCGTGCTCATCGTGCGGGTCGTGCTCACCCTCGTGGTGGGCGTGCTGACGGCGGTGTGCGGGCTCGTCGCGGCCACGGGCGGATCGGTGGCGCGCGCGATCGGCGACGCGATCAACGCGGACGCCGCCGCGGTCACGGTGTGGGGCTGGGTGAAGTGGCCGGTCGTGATCGTGCTCGTGGTGGTGATCGTGGCGCTGCTGTACTGGCTCGCGCCCGCGAAACGCTCGCGCTTCGGCCAGCGCGCGCCGGGCGCTGCGCTGGCGGTGGTGCTGTGGCTGGCGGCTTCGGTGCTGTTCGGGTTGTACGCGGCGAACTTCGGGAGGTACGACAAGACGTACGGGGCGCTCGGCGGGGTGATCGTGTTCCTGATCTGGTTGTGGATCACGAACGCGGCCTTGCTGTTCGGCGCGGAGTACAACGCGACGGCGGAGCCGGAGACGGACACGGCCGGGACCGCTTCGGGTGAGGCGGGCGAGCCGAGCGCGGCTGAAATCGATGACTCGGATGAGGCGGGCCGGCCGAATGCGGCCGAGGTGGAAGACTCCGGCGAGCCGGGAAGGCCGAGTTCGGTTGAGGTGGACGACTCGACCGAGGCACACGAGGCTGACATGGACGACTCGGGTGAGTCGGGCTCGGGGCGGGCCGGGAGGGCTTAAGGCCGAATGCCATCCCTAACCCCCACCCACCCGGGGGACCGTAGTGCCCACGATGGCGCGGGGGTACGACAGAACGAGGGGTCCGCGGCGGTCGTGTCGCCCGGACGGGTGACACGGGCGCGGTGCCGCGGCCGCGCCAGCGGGTGCGGTGTGCGGAGGCGAGGGGCGGCCGTGTTTACGGGTGCGAGGGTGCGCGGGCGTGGGGTGCGAAGGGGCGGCCGCGGGTGCGGCGCGGCGCGGCGAAGGCCAGTGCGTTCGGCGGCGGCGAGTTCGCCGCCTAATTGCTCCCCTTGGGCTGCACCAGACCTGACTCGTAGGCGAAGACCACGAGGCCCGCGCGGTCGCGTACTGCGAGTTTCATCATCGCGCGGTGCACGTGGGTCTTCGCAGTCGCAGGGCTGATGAACAGGCGCTCGGCGATCTCGCCGTTCGTGAGCCCGCGCGCGACGAGGGCGACGATCTCGGTCTCGCGCGAGGTGAGCCCTTCGACCTGTCCGGCGAGCCGGGCGGGCGGGTGCGCGACGTACTCGGCGACGAGCTTCGCGGCGATCTGCGGGGACAGCAGCGTCTCCCCCGCGGCGGCGGCGCGGACGCAGCGCAGGAGCTCTTCCGGTTCGGTGTCCTTCACGAGGTATCCGGCGGCGCCGGCGCGGAGGGCGTCGAAGACGTAGGCGTCGAAGGAGTAGTTGGTGAGCATGACGACCCGCAGGGAGGCGAGGCGTTCGTCGGCGGCGATCTCCCGGACGGCGGTGATGCCGTCGCCGCCGGGCATCTCGACGTCGAGCAGGGCCACATCGGGCCGGTACTCGCCGGCGAGGCGGACGGCGGTCGGGCCGTCGGCGGCCTCGGCGACGACGGTCATGTCGTCTTCGGCGTCGATGAGGGCGCGGAAGCCGCCGCGCATGAGCGGCTGGTCGTCGGCGAGGAGGACCCGGATCATCGCTGGCTCCCGGGTTCGGCGCCGACCTGGGCCGGGATCGGGACGGCGGCGGGCTCGGGGAGCGGCAGCCGGGCGGTGACGGTGAAACCGTACTCGCCGGGCCCGACGGCGCCGTTGTCCACAGTGAGGGTGCCGCCGAGGGCGTCGACGCGTTCGCGCATGCCGGTGAGGCCGCGTCCGGGGGTGAAGTCGCGGGCGCGGCCGTTGTCGGCGACGTCGATGACGAGGGCGTCGTCGCCGCGGCGGACCCGGACGCGGACGCGGTCGCCCGCGGAGTGGCGGACCGCGTTGGTCAGTGCTTCCTGGACGATTCGGTAGGCGGCGTGGTCGACCTCTTCGTCGAGGACGGCGGTGTCGTCGACCTCGCATTCGACGTCGATCGTGAAGCCGAGGCCGCGGTAGCGGTCGGCGAGGGGCTTGACGCGGGAGAGCCGGTGGCCCTCGTCGTCGCGGAGCATCGTGAGGGTTTCGCGGAGTTCGCGGGTGGCGTCCTTGGCGGCCTCTTCGACGGCGACGAGCGCGGGCGGCGGTTCTTCGCCGCGTTTGCGCGCCAGGTGGAGCGCGACCCCGGCCTGGACGCGGATGACCGAGATCGAGTGGGTGAGGGAGTCGTGGAGTTCGCGGGCGATGCGGACGCGTTCGTCGGCGGCCTTGCGCTTGACCGCCTCCTCGCGGGTGTGCTCGGCCTCGGCCATGTAGGCGTCGCGCTGGCGCCGCGACTCGCCGGAGATGAGCGCGACGTGGAGCCAGCCGATGACGAGCATCGACTGTTCGAGGACTTCGCCCGTGAGCTGGAATCCGGCCGAGCTCCAGTTCGCGAGCATCGTGACCGTGGAGACGAACAGGACCAGGCCCACGGTGAGCTTGCGGTGGCCTCTGTAGGTCGCGACGGCGATCGCGACGAGCGCCGGGACGGCCGCGAGCGGGCCGACGCCGAGGTGCCCGGAGGCGATGAGGGCGCCGACGGTGACGAGCAGGACCGCCCGCGGGTAGCGGCGCCACAGCGGGAACACCAAGGGGCCGATGGCGAGCAGCGGCCAGCCGTACCAGGGGAGGCCTTCGTCGCTGACGGCCTTGGCCGCGCCCGAGACGAGCGTGTCGGACAGCAGGATCACGGCGACGACCAGGTCGAGGCGCCGGCCTGAGAGGCGGCTTCCGGCGGTGTTCGGCATGGGCCCAATCCTAGGTCGGGGCCGTCACCTCGGCATCGGCCCGCGGTGCAGCGCCGGCGTACGGCGCAGGGTGTACGCGGCGGGCCCGAATGCGGCGCTCGGCGCGGGCCCGAATGTCGGCGCCGGGACGACGCGCCGGAGGCCCGCGGCGGGGAGTCTGGAGGCATGAGGCGCCGCCGGCGAGAACCGGTGGGAGCCAGCCGAACGAGGAGGACCCCCATGCCCCAGATCAGATTCGTGACACCGGTCGACGCCAGACAGGCGGACGGCCTCGTCGCCGAGGTCTACACGCAGGCGAAGCGGGAGCTGGGCGCGGTCGGCGCGCCGTTCCAGATGCTCTCGCCCGCACCGGAGCTGCTCGCGTCCATGTGGTCGCTGCTGCGCGAGTCGCTGATGGTCGGCGGCCCGGAGGAGCGGCTCGCGAAGGAGGTCGTGGCGACCGCGATCGCGGTGCGCAACGGCTGCCGGTTCTGCACGGACGCGCACACGGTGCTGCTGCACGCTTTGGGCGAGTCCGCGCTGGCCGAGGGGCTGCGGGCCGCGAACCCGCCGAAGGAGTGGGCGCCGCTCGCCGAATGGGCGGTGGACCCGGGCCCGGAGGGGCCGTTCGCGGCGTCGGCCGCGCCTCGGTTCATCGGCACGGCGCTGGTGTTCGAGTTCATCACCCGCCTGGTGCAGGTGCTGGCGCACAACGAGGCGCCGCACCCCGTGACGGCTACCCGGCTGGGCCGGTCGGTGGCGTCGCGGACGCTGCGGTCGGCCGTCGCGGCCGACCTGGAGCCGGGCACGAGCCTGGAGCTCCTGGAGGAGCGGCCGGGCTGGGCGCGCGGTCTGAAGGTGCGCGAACCCGCTTGGGCCGCAGGCTCACCGGTGGGCGTGGCCTACGGGCATCTGCGGGCGTACGCGTCGTCCGGGCCGGGCCTGCTCGGTGGGGACGCGGCCGAGGCTGTGGCGCGGACGATCGGCGTCCGCGAGGACGCGTTCATCGACGGCGCGGCCGGCGCGGGTCTGCCGGAGCTGGTGGGCGGCGGCTGGCTCGAGCGCGGTCCCGCGCTCGGGGCGCGGCTCGCGGTGGCGGCGGCGCTCGCGCCGGGCTCGGTGAACGAGGCGGATGTGGCGGTGTGGCGGGGCGCGAAGCACTCCGATCACTGCGTGGTCCACCTCCTCGCCTACGGGACCATGACGGGCGTCGACGCCCTGCAGGACGAAATCGCGACCAGGAACAGCGCCTTGGAGGGCATCGATGCTTAAGTTCTTCCGGATCTGGCTGTTCGCGCTCGGCGCGCTGATCGGCATCCAGTTCTTCCTCGCCGGCTACGGCGCGATCGGCACCGGCTCGCCCGACGAGGCGTTCGCCCTGCACATCATGAACGGCCGCGTGATCGCGGCGGTCTCGCTGCTGGCGATCCTGTTCGCCGCGGCGGCGCGCGCCGGCGGGAAGCTGGTCGGCCGGTCGGCGATCATCTTCGGCCTCGTGTTCCTCCAGTTCGTGATCGCGATGATCGCGGTGGCGGGGACGGTGCCGGGCCAGATCATCTTCGGGTTCCACGTGGTGAACGCGCTGATCATCGAAGGCATGGTCGGCAGCACCGGCAAACTCGCGAAGCAGCTCATCGACGCCCGCAAACCCGCCGAGACCGATGCGGAGACGGCGGCTCCCGCCACCGCTTGAGCTTGAAACCAGGAAACCGGGCCCGCGGCGACACCCCGCCGCGGGCCGCCTCCGTGCTCAGCGCGCCTCGGGGCGGTCCATGATCCGCTTCCACGTGCCGTCGACTTGGCGCCGGAGCACCTGCGTGCGGGCACCCTTGCCGTCGGCACTGACCGTGGACGCCAGCGCGAGGTCCCCGAAGTGGACGGTCGGCAGCTGCTCCTCGTCGGTCGCGAACTTCGCGCCCTGTGCGGCGATCTGGGCGTAGAGCGCCTTGATCGCGTCGATGCCGGTCGTGGTCCGGCCGGGCGGGAAGGCGATGACCGCGTCGTCTTCGTAGAGTTCGGCGATGCCGTCGATGTCGCCTGCGTTGAGTCGTTCCGCGACGAGGCGGGTGACGTGTTCGGGCTCGGTGGCCTTCTTGCCGTCTGCTGCCATGGGCTTTCCCTTCTCACGAGTGCGATGTGGTCCCACCAGCGTCGCACCGGGTACCGACAAATCGCCCCGCGGAAACGCCTTGCTCTCAGCCTTAGGGTGATTCGTATGGCGAACCCCACAGACCCGGCCCGGCGGCTTTCGGCGCGCGTCCTGCTCGTCGACGAGGACGACCGGGTGCTGCTGTTCTTCAACCAGGACTCGGTGGTGCCCGGCGCGGATTCCTATTACACGGTGGGCGGCAGGGTCGAGGCGGGCGAGTCGCTCGCGGAGGCCGCGGCGCGGGAACTCTTCGAGGAGACGAGCCTGCGCGCGACGCCGGAGACGCTGGACGCGGTGGTGTGCCGCCGCGAGGGCCCCATGCGCATGAGCGACGGCACTCTGATGCACGCCGAGGAGCATTACTTCTTCCTGCGAACCGATAACTTCGAGCCCGATCTCAGCGGCTTGGAGGAAGGCGAGCGGCGCGAGATCGTGCACGGCGCGTGGCTGTCGCTCGCGGACCTGGAGGCGACTGACGCGATCGTGTTCCCGATCGGCCTCGCAGGCCTGCTCGAGCGCCTGTTCACGGAGGGATCGCCTGCGGTCCCGATCGAACTGCCGTGGGCTGGTCTCACTTCCAGCTGATTGTTTCGCGCGCCGCGGCGTGTCGTTGCGGGACGATGGCCGTGAAATGTAGTGTTATTGATACATGCCGAGACATCCCAACAAGCACATCCGCGCGGCAATCGAATACATGGAAGGGAAGGGCTGGAAGATCGAAATTTCAGGCGGGCACGCCTGGGGACGTGCCTTCTGCCCCGGTGGTGGCGACGGATGCCGACCGCCCAGCTCGATCTACTCGACCCCGAGGTCGCCCGAACTGCACGCCAGACGATTGCGGTGGATCGCCGACCAATGTCCGCACGGTTTGACCGAGTCAGAGAAGGGAGCCTAAGACAGTGACTGTCTACGCGTTCGAACTGCATTTCTCCGCCCCGCCTGGCGAGGCCGTCATAGACGAGTTGTACGAGGCGGGCTGGGACGATGCCGTGGTCTCCTTCGATCCCGTCACCGGAGGCGAGGGATGGGCGACCTTCGATCGCGAAGCGCCCTCTGCGTTGCAGGCCGTGGTGACGGCGATCCGGGAGGGCCGCAAGGCCGGAGTGGAGCTTCTCGGCGTCACCGAGGACTACGTCTCCTTGAAGGGGATCGCCGAGCGGACCGGCCGCACGCCCGCTGCCGTCGACCATTGGGTGACCGGTCGGCGCGGGCCCGGCGAGTTTCCGGAGCCGCGGGTGCCGCGTCCGCGCGTGAGCCTGTACTCCTGGGCCGAGGTGTCGATGTGGCTGGTGGCGAACGGGCTTGCCGCCCTGTCGCCTGCCGATGTGGAGATCGCGCGGATCTGCGAGATCGCCGATTCGACCCTGCGCGCCAGGCGGCTCCAGCGGCAGCTTTCGGCTGCCGAGCGACGGGAGCTTGATCTCGCCGTCGCATGAGTGTCTGCTCGCCGGTCGTTCGATGCGCCCGGCGAGCACCGCCAGGGTGGACGCGGCCAGGGGCGGGTGCGGATACTCGGTTCATGACTGGTCCTGAGATCGTGCGGCGGCGGTGTGCGCGGGTGCTGCTCGTTGATGAGGCGGACCGGGTGCTGCTGTTCTACAGCCGGGACTACATGGGCCCGGGCGTGGAGTACTACGTGACGCCCGGCGGCGGGCTCGACGCCGGCGAGACGCTGGCTGAGGGTGCGGCGCGGGAGGTGTTCGAGGAGACCGGGTTGCGGATCGATCCGGGCGCGCTCGGGCCGGTGGTGGCGGAGTCGGAGGGGGACTGGTCGGACAGTCCGGAGCTGGTGATCCACTCGCGGGATTCGTTCTTCTTCCTGCGGGTGCCGCACTTCGAGCCGGTGCGCGACCGGCTCGAGGCGGTGGAGCAGGCCGAGTTCACGGCCGCGCGGTGGCTCACCCTCGACGAGATCGGCGAGGCCGACGCCCTCGTGTTCCCCGCGCGGATCGCGGGCCTGCTCAAGGGACTCTTGGCGGGTGTGGTTCCGGTTGCGCCCGTTGAGGTCCCGTGGGGCGCCTGGCGATGGGACGCGGATAGGGACTGGACGGTCACCGAGCGTGCCACCATACTTGACCGGTGAGCGCGACGAACGAACCCACCCGAATCGACCGGCGAGGAGCGCGGGGCATCATCGTGGATGAACAGGACTGCGTCCTGTTCATCGGCGGTTTCGCCACCCCTGAGCGTCCCGCCCGCTGGATCCTCCCCGGCGGCGGCATCGACCCGGGCGAGTCCATGCGGGACGCGGCCGCGCGCGAGCTGTACGAGGAGACCGGCCTGCGGGTCGCGCCGGCCGACCTGGTCGGCCCGGTCGCCCGGCAGTACTACCGGAAGGTCCGCCCCGACAGCACGTTCACGCAGGAGAACCACTTCTTCCTCGTGCGCGTGGAGCGGTTCGCGCCGAAGGTGACCGGCGGGGACGCGTACGAGCAGGACCTCGAGTTCAACTGGATCCCGGTGGACGACTTCCTGACCACCGACGGCTTCGAACAGGTCGAGCCGCTGCTGCATCTCGTCAAGCGCCTGATCAGCGGCGACGTCCCCGCCGAGCCGGTCGAGCTCGATCCGATCGGCCGCCAGCTCGACGCGGCATAGGGAGCCCTCGTGAGCATCGAATCGGAGACCGGAGCGGTCTTCCGCACCGCCGCGCGCGTGCTGTTCCTCGACCAGCACGACACCGTCCTGCACATGGGCGGCGACCAGTGCCTCGACGGGATCACCCGCTGGATCACCCCCGGCGGCGGCGTCGAGTCGGGCGAGGACCTGCACGCGGCCGCCGTGCGCGAGGCCGCCGAGGAGACCGGTCGCGCGATCGACCCCGCGTCGCTCGTCGGGCCGGTCGCGTTCGGTGTCTTCACTGCGTTCCCCAAGGGCCGCTTGCTGGTGCAGAAGAACTGGTACTTCCTCTGCCGCACGGAGCGGTTCGAGCCGCGCGTCACCGGCGGCGACGCCTACGAGCAGAAGTTCGCGTTCGCGTGGCTGCCGATCGAGCAGTGCGGGGCGGCCGACGGGACGATCCTGCCCGACCGCACGGTCGCCCTCGTCAAGCGCCTGCGCGACGGCGACGTCCCGGCCGAGCCGGTCGATCTCGGCGGGACCCACAGCCCCCGCTGGAGTGATTAGGCGCCGTACAGGCGCAGGAACATCCGCACGCCCTCGGTGGTCGTCTCGACGAGCTCCCGTTCGGTGAACGGCAGCGCTCCGAAGAAGGTCCGCTCGGCCACAGGCGTGAACGTCAGCAGCGTGTAGTGCGCCGAGGCCTTCTCGGCGTCGTCGAAGGCCAAGAGGCCCTTCGCTTTCAGGTGCCGGAAGTGCTCGGCGACGACGCGCCGGGAGTGGAGCGGCCCGGTCTCCAGCCACGCGTCGAGGATCTCTCGCGGGAGGTGGGTGACCTCGGCGCGGATGGTCCTGGCGATCGCGGCGTGGTCCTCCCGGCCGAGCACGGCGCGGGTCCGGTCGACGCCGAAGTCGATGAGCTCGGCCTCCAGGTCGACGATCTTGTGCAGATGCCGGTCGGCGAGCGCCGTGATCTCCTCGGAGAGCTCCCGGGACGCCTCGAGCGCGCCGGTGAGGAACAGGGCTTCCTTGTCGGCGAAGTGGTTGTAGATGGTCTTCTTCGAGACCCCGGCTTCGCGGGCGATCGCGTCCACCGTGGCCCGGGTGAAGCCGTCGCGGCCGAACACGAGGTTGGCGGCGCGCACGATGGCGCGCCGCTTGTCGGGGCGTCCTCGGCTCTCGGCTGCGTCTCCCATGGCGGTCCCTTCCGGTTCGGCGCCAGTGTAGTGGCGGCGGGGACCCGCCCGTCCCCGCCGCCTGGCGCAGTTCACGAGAGGAAGTCGTCGACCGCCTTCAGCGCCGCGTCGGGCTGCTCGGCGAAGGTGACGTGGCCGCTGTCGAGCTCGACGTACTCGCTGCCGGCGATGCCGTGGGCGATCTCGCGGGTCAGTTCGACCGGGACCAGGGCGTCCTTGGCGTTCCCGACGACGAGGGTCGGCGCGGTGACGCGGGGCAGCAGGCCGCGGATGTCGAGCCGCAGGTCGAGGTCGATGTGGCGGAGGGTGCCCTCGTCGGGGACCATCCCCGCGTTGATGAAGTCGAGGGTCGGGGCGTCGATCGCGCCGAGGAAGCCCGGACTGAACGCGAGGACCGCGGCGAGCCTGCCGAAGCGCTCGGGGTCGTCGGCGAGGGACTGCCACAGCCGCACCGACTGCTGGAAGCCGAGGTGGTCCGAGCGGGAGAACCCGGCCATCGTGACGAGGCGGACGACGAGGTCGGGGCGCAGCGCCGCGACCGCGGCGACGACGGAGCCGCCGAGGGAGAAGCCGATGAGGTCGACCGGTTCGCCTTCGGCGCGTTCGGCTTCGATGACGGCGATGACCTGGTTCGCGAGGGTCTCGACGGTGAGCGGGGCGCCGTCGTCGACGGTGTGGACGGTGCCGGAGAGCTCGGGGAGGACGAGGGTGTGGGTGGCGGCGAAGTGGTCGAGGAGCTGGCCCCAGACGAATTCGGCGCCGCCGGAGCCGGTGCCGTGGACGAGGACGAGGCGGCGTTCGCTGCCGGAGGCGGAGGGGACGACGCGGTAGGCGACCTGGGCGGCGGCGACGGACAGGGTTGCGGGGGTGGAGAGGGCCGGCATGATGGATCCCTTCGAGGAGACTTAGCGGTTTCTTTAGGAAACCACTTGGTGCAAATCGAGCTTACAACGCCGCCGCGGAAAAGGAAACCCAGGAGTGTAAAAGTGATCGCCGTCATGGTGATCGCCCATGGGGGCGAACGCGAAACGGCGCCGCCCCGAGCGGGGCGGCGCCGTTGAAAGGCGGTGCTTAGAGCTCGATCTCGTTCCGGTCGCCCGACCAGTCCGTGTGGAACGTGCCCTCGCGGTCCACGCGCTTGTACGTGTGCGCCCCGAAGAAGTCGCGCTGCCCCTGGATCAGAGCCGCCGGCAGGCGGCGCGAACGCAGCCCGTCGTAGTACGCCAGCGCCGACGAGAAGCCCGGCGTCGGGATCCCCGCGAGCGCGGCGGTCGAGACGACCCGGCGCCACGCGTCCTGCGCGTCGGTGACGATCTTCGTGAACTCCGGCGCCGCAAGCAGAGTCGGGAGCTCGGGGTCCGAGCGCCACGCCTCGGTGATGCGGTCGAGGAAGCGCGCCCGGATGATGCAGCCCGCGCGCCACAGGGCCGAGCACGAGCCGAGGTCGATGCCCCAGTCGTATTCGGCGCTGGCGGCGGCGATCTGGTCGAAGCCCTGCGCGTACGCGACGATCTTGGAGGCGTAGAGCGCCTGGCGGACGTCCTCGACGAAGTCGGCGGGGAAGTCCACCTTGCCGGTGGGGCCGGTGAGGAGGTCGACGGCGCCTTCGCGCTGCCTGGTGCCCGAGGAGAGGGCGCGGGCGAAGGTGGCCTCGGCGATGCCGGTGACCGGGACGCCCAGGTCGAGGGCGTTCTGGACGGTCCAGCGGCCGGTGCCCTTCTGGCCGGCCTGGTCGACGATGACGTCGACGAGGGGCTTGCCGGTGGCGGCGTCGGTGTGGCCGAGGACCTCGGCGGTGACCTCGATGAGGTAGGAGTCGAGCTCGCCGGCGTTCCACTCGGAGAAGATCTTGGCGAGGTCGGCCGGTTCGATGCCGACGCCGCGGCGCAGGAGGTCGTAGGCCTCGCCGATGAGCTGCATGTCGGAGTACTCGATGCCGTTGTGCACCATCTTGACGAAGTGCCCGGCGCCGTCGGGGCCGAGGCGGGTGCAGCACGGGGTGCCGTCGGGGGCCTTGGCGGCGATGGCCTCGAGGATCGGGCCGAGGGACTCGTAGGACTCGGCGGAGCCGCCGGGCATGATCGCGGGGCCGAGGAGCGCGCCCTCTTCGCCGCCGGAGACGCCGGTGCCGACGAAGTGGAGGCCCTGCTCGCGGAGGGCGGCCTCGCGGCGGCGGGTGTTCTCGAAGTGGGCGTTGCCGCCGTCGATGATCATGTCGCCGGGCTCCATGAGCGCGGCGAGCTGGTCGATGACGGCGTCCGTGGCGTTGCCGGCCTGGACCATGATCATCGCCTTGCGGGGGCGCTTGAGCGAGGCGACGAAGTCTTCGAGCGCTTCGGAGGGCACGAAGTCGCCTTCATCGCCGTGGGCCTCGATCAGCTCGGTGGTCTTGGCGTGCGTGCGGTTGTAGACGGCGACGGTGAAGCCGTGGCGGGCGAAGTTCCTGGCGAGGTTGGAGCCCATGACGGCCAGCCCGACCACGCCGATGTCGGCGGTGCTCATGCCTGTGTCTCCCTACGTTGCGTAAGAGGTGTGCGCCCTGATTGTCGCCGAGCTGTGCGGCGGGGGCGGTCCCACCGCCGATCGTATCCACGAGGCGGGACGCGCGCACGGACACGGGTGCGGACTGTCCGGGTCGCACGGGGCGCAGGCCTAGGCTGTGAGCATGCAGTACTACGAATCGGTCCTGGACCTCATCGGCAACACCCCGCTGGTGCGGCTCAACTCGGTCACGGAGGGCGTGGCCGCGACGGTGCTCGCGAAGGTCGAGTACCTGAACCCCGGCGGGTCCATCAAGGACCGCATCGCCCAGCGCATGATCGACGAGGCCGAGGCCTCGGGCGCCTTGAAGCCGGGCGGCACGATCGTGGAGCCGACCAGCGGCAACACGGGCGTGGGCCTGGCGATGGTGGCGCAGCAGCGCGGCTACCACTGCGTGTTCGTGTGCCCGGACAAGGTCTCCGAGGACAAGCGGAACGTCCTGAAGGCGTACGGCGCGGAGGTCGTCGTGTGCCCCACCGCGGTCGACCCCGAGGACCCGCGCTCCTATTACAAGGTCTCCGACCGGCTCATCCACGAGATCGAGGGCGCGTGGAAGCCCGACCAGTACTCGAACCCGGCGAACCCGGCCTCGCACTACGCGCAGACCGGCCCTGAGCTGTGGAAGCAGACGGACGGGAAGATCACGCACCTCGTCGCCGGGGTCGGCACGGGCGGCACGATCACCGGGATCGGCAAGTACCTCAAGGAGGTCTCGGGCGGGAAGGTGCAGATCGTGGGCGCCGACCCGGAGGGCTCGGTGTACTCGGGCGGGACCGGGCGGCCGTACCTGGTCGAGGGCGTGGGCGAGGACTTCTGGCCGGAGAACTACGACCCCCAGCTCGCTGACCGGATCGTGGAGGTCACGGACGCCGAGTCGTTCGCGATGACCCGCCGCCTGGCCCGCGAGGAGGGGCTGCTCGTGGGCGGTTCGGCGGGGATGGCCGTGGTCGGGGCGCTCGCGGTCGCGCGCGACGCCTCCCCGGACGACGTGATCGTCGTGATCCTCCCGGACGGCGGGCGCGGGTACCTCTCGAAGATCTTCAACGACGCGTGGATGACCGAGTACGGCTTCATGGGCGGCTCGGGCGAGACCACTGTGGGCGAGGTGCTGGCCAGCAAGGGCGGGGAGATCCCCGAGCTCGTCCACGTGCACCCGCAGGACACGGTGCGCGAGGCGATCGACATCATGCGCCAGTACGGGGTCAGCCAGATGCCGGTGCTCAAGGCCGAGCCGCCGGTGACGAGCGGCGAGGTGGCCGGGGCGGTCGCGGAGCGGGACCTCATGGACGCGCTGTTCTCCGGGCGCGCGACCCTGCACGACCCGCTCGAGCGGCACATCGGCGCGCCGCTGCCGACGATCGGCTCGGGCGAGCAGGTCGAGCGGGCCGTCGCGGCGCTGCAGGACCGGGACGCGCTCATGGTCTTCGCCGAGGGCAAGCCGGTCGGCGTGCTGACCCGGCAGGACCTGCTGAGCTACGTGGAGCACTGAGCGCGCGCCTGAGTTCCGGCGTTTCCTCGACATTGCGGCCGTCGCCCTCCTAGTATAAGTAGCAACTTATATTAGGAGGCGACATGCCCGATCCTCGAGACCCGATCGCGTCCGCCGGGATGGTGGCCCGCGAGATCCGCACCGGCGAACGCGGCGGCTCCCCCACGAAAGTCCTCACCGCCCGGCGCACCTTCCGCGCCGACCGGGCCGACGTGTGGGACGCGCTCACCAGTCCCGAACGGCTCCCGCGCTGGTTCCAGCCGGTCACCGGCGACCTCCGCGTCGGCGGCCGCTACCAGTTCGAGGCGCAGGCCGGCGGGATCGTCGAACGCTGCGACGCCCCCGACCTGCTGGCCGTGACCTGGGAGTTCGGCGGCAATCTGTCCTGGGTCGAAGTGCGGCTCAGCGGGAGCGGCGACGGCACCGTCCTCGAACTCGTCCACGAGGCCCCGGTCGACCCGAAGATGTGGGAGCAGTACGGCCCGGGCGCGGTCGGCGTCGGCTGGGACGGCCTCCTGCACAGCCTCGGCTACCACCTCGAGACCGGCGAGGCGCTGGACCCGGACGAGTGGGAGCAGTGGATGACCAGCCCCATGGGCGTCGCGTACGCGCGCCTCCTGGGCGAGGCGTGGGGCGCGGCCGCGATCGCCGACGGCGACGACCCGGAGGCCGCGAAGGCCTCCGTCGACGCGGTCGTCGCGTTCTACACGACCCCGCCGGATCAAGCGTGACCGAGACCGGGCCCGCGGCCGAGGCCGCGTTCGACGCCCTCGGCGACCCGGTGCGCCGCCGGATCATGGAACTCCTCGGCGAGGGCGAACGCCCAGCCGGGGCCGTCGCCGAGATCCTGGGAGCGCACTTCGGGATCTCGCAGCCCGCCGTCTCGCAGCACCTGAAGGTGCTCCGCGAGGCCGGGCTCGTGACCGTGCGGGCCGAGGGGACCAGGCGCTTCTACGGCGTGGACGACGACGGCCTCGCGGCCGTGCGGCTCTGGCTCGAGCGCTTCGCGGACGGCTTCACCGGCCCGCTCGACGCCCTCGAGACCGAACTCGCCCGAGGCAAACGCGAACGCCGCCTTGCCGATCGGCCCGCGAGGACGCGCCGCCGGGACGTGGCGTAGTCGCCGGAAATCCAAATAGGAAAGTATCCGACTCGTTCGGTTGCGAGCCTTGCCAAGACGGGCCGCAAACCGGGCGAGTCGGATTTTTTCCATGCCCGCCTTCTTGACTTTCGCGCCGCGTCTCGACACGATGAGGTAATTATTTTTAGGAATCTTTATATATTTGGAGGTCCCTTGGGACGCATCCGCAGAACGGCCGTCATCGCGGCCGCCACCCTCGCCGCGGCGGGCGCCGCCGTGGCCGTGCCGATCGCCCTGGCCGGCAACGCCTCCGCCGAGACCGCCTGCACCGCAGCCGCATGGGCGCCCGGCGAGGTCTACGTCGGCGGCGACGAGGTCAGCCACGCCGGCCGCGAGTACCGCGCCAAGTGGTGGACCACCGGTGAAACCCCCGGCACCACCGGCGAATGGGGCGTCTGGCAGGACCTCGGCGCCTGCGGCGGCGCCGAACCGACCACCCCCGGCACCGGGTCCCCCACCGCCCAGGAGCCCACCGGCGAACCCACGGAGCAGCCCACAGGCGAACCGGGACAAGGGAACGCGCACCTCACGGGTTACTGGCACAACTTCGACAACGGCTCCGGCGTCATGGAGCTCAACGCGGTCCCCGCCGCGTACGACATCATCGCGGTCGCCTTCGCCGAATCCACGACCACGCCGGGCCGGGTCGACTTCGCGCTCGACTCCAGCCTCACCGCCGCCGGGTACACCGAAGCCGAGTTCAAGGCCGACATCACCGCGCTCAGGGCCGCGGGCCGCCACGTCGTGATCTCGGTGGGCGGCGAGAAGGGCAACGTCACCGTCAACGACGGCGCGACCGCCTCCGCGTTCTCCAGCTCGGTGCTCGCGCTCATGAACGAGTACGGGTTCGACGGCGTCGACATCGACCTCGAGCACGGCATCAACGCCCCGGCCCTGGAGACCGCGCTGCGCGCGATCGACGCCGCGAAGCCCGGCTTCACGTACACGATGGCCCCGCAGACCATCGACTTCCAGTCCACTTCGGCCGGTTACTACCAGCTCGCGGTGAACACCAAGGATCTCCTGACGATCGTCAACATGCAGTACTACAACTCGGGTTCGATGCTCGGCTGCGACGGCCGGGTGTACGCCCAGGGCGACGTCGACTTCCTGACCGCCCAGGCCTGCATCCAGCTCGAGGCCGGGCTCGACCCCGGCCAGGTCGGCCTCGGCCTCCCGGCCGTCTCGAGCGCCGCCGGCTCCGGCTACGTCGACCCGGCCATGGTCAACGCCGCCCTCGACTGCCTCGCCACGCTCGCCAACTGCGGCGACTTCAAGCCCGACCAGGCCTACCCCGGCATCGGCGGGGCCATGACCTGGTCGATCAACTGGGACAAGACCAGCGGCTACAAGTTCGCGAACACCGTGGCCGGCCACTTCCCCAACCTGCCATAACGACCGGAGGGCGGGGCCGGACGTCCGGCCCCGCCCGCTCACTTTCGCAACGCGCGTAGCGGGCTCAGCACTCTCACTGCCCGGCGCGCATTTGCGGGTGGGCGCCAGTTCGGGCTCGGACGCCCAGTCGTCCTTGGAGTGCCCGTCCCAGTCGTAGCCGTCGCCGAGCGGGTAGTGCTGCTCGCCGGGCCCGAACATCTGGAAGTAGTGGTCGAAGGCGCCGACGCCGAAGCGGTCGACCAGCTCGCGGTAGTCCGCCGGGGGCTCGGCGCCGATCTCTGCCGCGACCTGCGCCCAGTCGATGCCCGCGGGCGGCCGCTCGCGCATCCCGGCGCGCTCGGCGAGCGCGCGAAGCCGGTCGTCCACGGGAACTCCCAGGGGTGGAAGGAAACAGGGCCGCCCGCTCGGTGAGCGGACGGCCCCGATGTAGAGGTGCTCGGCTAGCCGATGCTGATCTTGGGTTTGCGGCCGACGGTGAGGACCGGTTTGCGGGTCTCGGCGTAGAAGTCGTTGCCCTTGTCGTCCACGACGATGAACGCCGGGAAGTTCTCGACCTCGATCTTCCAGACCGCCTCCATGCCGAGCTCGGGGTATTCCAGGACCTCCATCGACTTGATGTTGTCCTGGGCGAGCTTGGCGGCGGGGCCGCCGATGGAGCCGAGGTAGAAGCCGCCGTGGGCCTTGCAGGCGTTGGTCACCTGGTCGGAGCGGTTGCCCTTGGCGAGCATGACGAACGAGCCGCCCGCGGCCTGGAACTGCTCGACGTAGGTGTCCATGCGCCCGGCCGTGGTCGGACCGAACGAGCCGGAGGCGTAGCCCTCGGGGGTCTTCGCCGGGCCGGCGTAGTAGACGGCGTGGTCGCGCAGGTACTGCGGCATGGGCTCGCCGGCGTCCAGGCGCTCCTTGATCTTGGCGTGCGCGATGTCGCGGGCGACCACGAGCGTGCCGGTGAGCGAGACGCGGGTCTTGACCGGGTACTTGGAGAGCTCTTCGCGGATCTCGGCCATGGGCCGGTTGAGGTCGACGCGCACGACGTCCTCGTCGAGGTCGTCCTCCTGCACGTCCGGGACGTACCGGCTCGGGTCGGTCTCGAGCTGCTCGAGGAACACGCCCTCGGCGGTGATCTTGGCCGTGGCCTGGCGGTCCGCCGAGCACGACACCGCGATCGCCACCGGCAGCGACGCGCCGTGGCGCGGCAGGCGGATCACCCGCACGTCGTGGCAGAAGTACTTGCCGCCGAACTGCGCGCCGATCCCGAACTGGCGGGTGAGGGCCAGCACCTCCTGCTCCAGCTCGACGTCGCGGAAACCGCGGCCGAGCGGCGAGCCCTCGACGGGCATCCCGTCGAGGTACTTCGCCGACGCGTACTTCGCGGTCTTGAGCGCGTACTCGGCGCTCGTGCCGCCGATGACGATCGCCAGGTGGTACGGCGGGCACGCGGACGTGCCGATGTTCCTCAGCTTCTCCTCCAGGAACCGCAGCATCGAGTCCGGGTTGAGGATCGCCTTCGTCTCCTGGAACAGGAACGACTTGTTCGCCGAGCCGCCGCCCTTGGCCATGAACAGGAACTTGTACGCGTCGCCGTCCTCGGCGTACAGCTCGATCTGCGCGGGCAGGTTCGAGCCGGTGTTCTTCTCGTCCCACATGGTCACCGGCGCCATCTGGCTGTACCGGAGGTTGAGGTCGCGGTACGCCTGCCAGACGCCGCGCGACAGGTGCTCGGCGTCGCGGCCGTCGGTGAGGACGTGCTGCCCGCGCTTGCCCATGATGATGGCCGTGCCCGTGTCCTGGCACATCGGCAGGACCTCGCCGGAGGCGATGTTGGCGTTCTTGAGCAGGTCCATCGCCACGAACCGGTCGTTGCCGCTGGCCTCGGGGTCGTCGAGGATGGAGCGGAGCTGGGCGAGGTGCGCCGGGCGCAGGAAGTGGGAGATGTCCTTGACCGCCTCGGTCGCCAGCTTCGTGAGCGCCTCGGGCTCCACCGTGAGGAACCGCCGCCCGGCGGCCTCGACCGTGTTCACCCCGTCCTTGGTGATCAGGCGGTACTCGGCGGTGTCGGGGCCGAGGGGAATCTGTTCGGTGTACTGGAACTCCGATGTCACGCGTTCCAACTTAGCGCGCAGGGTGCGCGGGCCGTGTGTGAGGCGAAGCTCAGTGGGCGCCCGTGTTCGAACGGCGCGGGCTCGGATGTCGCCCGGCGAATGTCGGACCCGGCCGGTAGCGTCACATCCAGGCGGCGCGGCGCTGGCGCACCGCCTGTAAGCAGGTACGATTGCCCGGTTGTCCGTACCGGCCTCTACTGAGGGCGGGGCGGCACGCGCAAGTGAATCCTCCTGCTGCGGAGAGACCGCAGCCGTTGAGACCAAAGGGGGTGGAGCGATCTTGCGGCACTACGAACTCATGGTGATCCTCGAACCGAACATCGAGGAAGCACAGGTCAGCCCGACGCTGGACAAGTTCCTGAAGGGCGTCAAGGACGCCGGAGGGACCGTCGACAAGATCGACGTCTGGGGCCGGCGCCGTCTCGCCTACGAGATCAACAAGAGCAACGAGGGCGTCTACGCCGTCATCGACCTGCAGTCCGAGCCCGGTCCCGTCGCTGAGATGGACCGTCAGCTCCGGCTCAACGAGTCGGTGCTGCGCACCAAGGTGCTGCGACCGGAGCTTCGGTAACCCGACCTTGCAACTGCGAGACCTTAGGGAGAAGAGGTCATGGCAGGAGAGACAGTCATCACGGTTATCGGCAACCTCGTCGACGACCCCGAACTGCGTTACACGCCGTCCGGTGCCGCCGTCGCGAAGTTCCGAATCGCATCGACCCCGCGCACGTTCGACCGCGAGTCGAACGCGTGGAAAGACGGTGAGGCCCTGTTCCTCACCTGCAGCGTCTGGCGCCAGTACGCCGAGAACGTCGCCGAGTCGCTGTCGCGCGGTACCCGCGTGATCGTGCAGGGCAGGCTCAAGCAGCGCAGCTACGAGACCCGCGAGGGCGAGAAGCGCACTGTGTACGAGCTCGACGTCGAGGAAGTCGGCCCCGCGCTGCGTTTTTCCACAGCGAAGCTCAACAAGTCCGGTGCCGGTTCCGGCGGCGGTGGCGGTCGTTCCTTCGGGGGCGGCGGCAACACCGGCGGCGGCTCCGCACCTGACGACCCTTGGGCCTCGGCCGCCCCTGCCGGCGCTTCCGCCGGCGGTGGAGGCTTCGACGAGGACCCGCCGTTCTGATCGGTCTCGTGCAGACCGGTAACGATCTCGAGTAAGAGGCAAGACAACACATGGCCAACCCGAAATCGGCTCCCCTGCGGAAGCCGAAGAAGAAGCCGAACCCGCTTGAAAAAGAGGGTATCGAGTACGTCGACTACAAGGACACGGCGCTGCTGCGGAAGTTCATCTCCGACCGCGGCAAGATCCGTGCCCGCCGAGTGACCGGCGTGACCACCCAGCAGCAGCGCCAGATCGCCGCGGCCGTCAAGAACGCCCGCGAGATGGCTCTGCTCCCGTACACCAGCCAGACCCGCTAAGGAAGGAGCGCAACATGAAGATCATCCTGACTCATGAGGTGCCCAACCTCGGCTCGGCCGGCGATGTGGTCGAGGTGAAGAACGGCTACGGCCGCAACTACCTCCTGCCGCAGGGCCTGGCGATCGCCTGGACCAAGGGCGGTCAGAAGGAAGTCGACGCGATCCAGCGCGCCCGTGCGGCCCGCCAGATCCACGACCTCGACCAGGCGCGCGCCCTGGCCGAGCAGCTGAAGAAGACCGACGCCCACATCGTCGCCCGCACGGGTGACGGGGACCGTCTCTTCGGCTCGATCACCGCGGTCGACATCGTGAAGGCCGTCGACGAGGCCGGGGGTCCGAAGATCGACCGCCGCCGCGTCGAGCTGTCCTCCACGATCAAGTCGGTCGGCACCTACGACGTGTCGGTCAAGCTGCACCCGGAGGTGACCGCGAAGTTCAAGCTCCAGGTCACCCCGGCCAAGCGCCGCAAGAAGTAGCTCGCGCAAGCGACAGCGAAGGCCCGCGACCGATCCGGTCGCGGGCCTTCGACGTGTGCGCGGGAGTCAGTGGCGCGGTCAGATGACCCAGCCCGCCGTCCGCAGGACCACGGTGACCAGGCCGGCGCCGAGGATCGCGGCGGCCGAACCGGCGACGCCGGCGCGCCAGCCGGCGCGCGGGAGGCGCAGGAGCACGGCCACGAGGAGGCTCGCGGTGAGGGCCGAGAGCGTCCACGCCCAGCCGCCCGCGATGGCGGTGGAGAGCCGCCCGGCGACGGTGCAGCCGCCTTCGGCGCAGCGGGCGTCCACCGGCGGCTGCGAGAGCACCCACGCCAGGTAGACGACCATCGGCACCGCGTACCAGGCGAGCGTCACCAGCAACGTCGGGGTGAACGCGCGCTCCCCCGGGCGGTCGTCGCCGTCGGGGTCGAGCCGCGGCCTGCGCTCGGGTTGCCGGGGGGCGTTCATGGGGTCTCGCTCCTCTGATCCGTGCCGGGGTCGCCCCTCACCTTAGCCGCAAGTTGGCACGAACGAATCTCCGTCCACAGGCGGTGGACGACGTCGGCACAGGTGAACGCCGCGAATCGAGCCGCGATCACGTTCTTGTCCACAGGTTGTCCACAGGCCGGACGCGGTTATCCACAGGTTATCCACAGCTTTGTCCACAGGGTTGTCCACAGGTTCGTTTGCAACCGTGCCCGGCGCGACATAGCGTCGTTGACGCCGCCGAACTGTCGTATGCAGGCGGTACATTCTCCATGAACGCACGGTGACCGAGGGGGTGGACGGCATGACCGACGTGTCGGCGGAAGGCGTCTACTCGCGGGGCGCGAACGGCTCCAGCAACTCCTATTTCGACACTCCGCCCGAAGACCCGTTCAGCGACAACGGCGGTCGCGGCGGGGGCGGCGGCAGTGCCCGCGCCTACGAGCGCACCCCGCCCCAGGACCACCAGGCCGAGATGTCCGTCCTCGGCGGCATGCTCATGAGCAAGGACGCCATCGCGGACGTCATCGAAGTGCTCGGCCCGGGCGACTTCTACCAGCCCAAGCACGGCATGGTCTTCGACGCGATCATCGACAAGTTCGGCAACGGCGAGCCCGCCGACGCCGTCACGATCGCCGCGGCCCTCGCCGACTCCGGCGACCTCGCCAAGATCGGCGGCGGCCCCTACCTGCACGACCTGCTCAACGCCGTGCCCACGGCCGCGAACGCCGGGTACTACGCGAAGATCGTCAAGGAGAAGGCGATCCTGCGCCGCCTCATCGAGGCCGGGACCAAAGTGGTCCAGTACGGGTACGGCGGCGGCCAGGGCGGGCGCGACATCGACGACCTCGTCGACCTCGCCCAGCAGGCCGTCTACGAGGTCACTGACAACCGTCAGAGCGAGGACTTCGCGGTCCTCTCCGACCTCCTCCAGCCCGCCATGGACGAAATCGAGGCGATCGGCGCGAGCCAGGGCCTCATGACCGGCATCCCCACGGGTTTCGCCGACCTCGACCGGCTCCTCTCGGGCCTGCAGGCCGGCCAGCTCATCATCGTCGCCGGGCGTCCCGGTGCCGGTAAGTCAACGGCCGCAATGGACTTCATGCGGCACGCCTCGCTCCACCACCGGCACGCCGCGGCCCTGTTCAGCCTCGAAATGAGCAAGCTCGAGATCGTCATGCGCCTCTTGAGCGCCGAGACGCGCGTGCCCATGCACGTCCTGCGATCGGGCGACCTCTCGGACGACGACTGGACGCGCCTGGCGAAGCGCATGGGCGACATCTCCGAAGCGCCGCTGTTCGTCGACGACACGGCCTCGATGACCATGATGGAGATCCGGGCCAAGGCCCGAAGGCTCAAGCAGCGCCACGACCTCAAGCTCATCGTGGTCGACTACCTGCAGCTCATGACCTCGCCGAAGAAGACCGAGTCGCGCCAGCAGGAGGTCTCGGAGATCTCGCGCGGCCTCAAGCTCCTCGCGAAAGAGGTGCAGTGCCCGGTGATCGCGGTCGCGCAGCTCAACCGCGGTCCCGAGCAGCGCACGGACAAGCGCCCGCAGCTCTCCGACCTCCGCGAGTCCGGTTCGCTGGAGCAGGACGCGGACGTCGTCATCCTGCTGCACCGCGAGGACTACTACGACAAGGAGTCCCCGCGCGCGGGCGAGGCCGACTTCATCGTCGCCAAGCACCGCAACGGCGCGACGGACACGATCACCGTCGCGGCCCAGCTCCACCTCTCGCGCTTCGTCGACATGGCGGTCTAAGGAGATCCCCGCAGCCGCCGGCCCCGCGGCCGGAGCCGCGGGACCGGATGACTTCGGGTCGGTAATCCCTGCCTAGACGCGGGTCCACTTCTGGTTCGCGCCGGTCCAGCAGGAGTAGAGCTGGACGGCGGCGCCGTTCGCGCTGCTGTAGACGTCGAGGCAGAGGCCGGTCCCGGTGTTGCGGATCGTCCCGTCCGATCCGAAGGTCCACTTCTGGCCGCTCGCGCCGGAGCAGCCGCCGATCTGCGCGAGCGCCCCGTTCGCGCTGCCCGAGGGCTCCAGGCACTTGCCGAGGACGCGGAGCTCCTGCGCCGAGGTGTAGGTGAACTGCTGGTTCGCGCCCTCGTAGCAGGTGTAGAGCTGGACGCGGGTGCCGTTGGCGGTGTTGCCGCTCGGCACGTCGACGCACTTGCCGGCCGAGTCCGAACGGAGCAGGTCGGTGCCGGTGCCACCGCCACCGCCCCCGCCTCCGCTGCCCGTGGGGGCGACGGCCTGGCCGGTGGCCGGGGAGATCATCCCCGCGCACAGGCCGCGGGCGCGCAGATTGGAGGCGATCTGCGGGATCGCGTTGATGGTGTTCTGGTAGGCGTCGTGCATGAGGATGACGCCGCCGTTCTGGAGGTTGTTCGCCGCCGACACGATCTGCGCGGTGCTGGCGCCGTTCCAGTCCTGGGAGTCGACGCTCCACAGGACCTCGGTGAGCCCGTACTGGGCCTCGACGGACTTCAGGGTCTGGTTGGTCTCGCCGTAAGGCGGGCGGAACAGCACCGGGGTGCCGCCTCCGGCCTGCTGGACGGCCTGCTGCGTGCTGGAGATCTCCTGCGCCATCTGAGAGGACGACATCTGCGTCATGTGCGGGTGCGTGTAGGAGTGGTTGCCCACCCACATGCCGGCGCTGACCTGCGCCGCGACCAGCGACGGGTTGCTCGCGGCGCGCTGGCCCGTGTTGAACATGGTGGCGCGCAGGCCGTTCGAGGTGAGCGCGTTGAGGAGGCTGCTGGTGGTGCCGGGGTTGGGGCCGTCGTCGAAGGTGAGGCCGACGTAGCCGTTGCAGGTCTGGGCCTGCGCGGGGCTCGCGGCGAAGAGCGTTGCGGCGGTCGCGGCTGCGACGGCGAGTGCGGACAGGGTGGCGATGATCGGCCGGATGCGGCGGCGGATGCCGTGCATGCTGCCCTCCTTTGGGATGCGATGCGGCGCATCAGTCCGCGTCGACGGTTCCCGGGTGAGGGCCGCGATCGCCATGAGGGGGACGATGGAGCGATGCCTTAGACATTGACAATTATCAATGCATTCGGTTCGTCCGGGCAAGGCGCCTGCGCCGGACGGCGGCCCCGGTGCGCCGAACGCGCCGCGAACGGCCGCCCGGCGGTCACTCCGCGATCGTCGCGGCCTTCTTGAGGAGGTAGCGCTGCTCCGGGGTGCTGGTGGCGAGCCGGGCGGCCTCATGGAAGGCGTCGCGGGCCTCGGGCAGCCGTCCGGCCCGTTCGAGGAGGTGGGCCCGGACGGCGTGGAGGCGGTGGGCCCGTTCGAGGGCGGGTTCGCGCAGGAGCGGGTCGAGCATCGCCAAGCCCGCGTCGGGGCCCTCGGTCATGGCGACCGCCACGGCGCGGTTCATGGTGACGACCGGACCGGGCGCGGCGGCCTGCAGCATCCGGTAGAGCTCGGCGATCTGGAGCCAGTCGGTGTCGGCGTAGGCGCCGGCCTCGTCGTGGACGGCGGCGATCGCGGCCTGAAGCTGGAAGGGCCCCACCGGACCCGACGGGAGCGCCGCTTCGAGCAGGGCCACGCCCTCGGCGACGAGCGCCCGGTCCCAGCGGGACCGGTCCTGGTCGGCGAGCGGGACCAGGTCGCCGCGGCCGTCGGTGCGGGCGGCCCGGCGGGCCTCCGTCAGCAGCATGAGGGCGAGGAGCCCGGCGGTCTCGGTGTCGCTGGGGAGGCGGCGGCGCAGTTCGCGGGCGAGGCGGATCGCCTCGGCGGTGAGGGAGACGTCGACGAGGTCGGCGCCGCCGCTGGCCGCGTACCCCTCGTTGAAGATCAGGTACAGCACCTGGCGGGCCGCCCCGACGCGCTCCGGCAGGTCGGCCGCGGTGACATCGCCGAGACGGGCGCCCGCGGCCGACAGCCGGGCCTTGGCGCGGCTGATGCGCTGGCCCATCGTGGCCACGGGGACGAGGAACGCCGCGGCGATCTGCTCGGTGGTGAGGCCGCCGACGGCCCGGAGCGTCAGGGCCACTTGCGAAGCGGGGGCCAGCGACGGGTGGCAGCACAGGAGGAGCACGTGCAGCGAGTCGTCGCTGCCGGGGACCGCCGCTCCGGTCGGCACGTGCAGGCCCGCGTCGCTCTCGCGGTCGATCCTGGCGCGGTCCGAGCGCAGGGCGTCGACCAGCCGGCGGGAGGCGGCGCGGATCAGCCAGCCGCGGGGGTTGGCGGGCAGGCCCTCGCGCGGCCAGTGGACGGCCGCGGCGAGCAGGGCCTCCTGGACGGCGTCCTCGCAGGCGTCGAAGTGGCCGTAGCGGCGCACCAGCGCCCCGAGGACGTGCGGCGACTCGCGCCTCCACACGTCCTCGAGCTCGCCGTCCATCAGTGCTCCTCGCCGCCGGGCCACATCGCCGGGCGCAGCTCGACGGTCTCGCCGGGGCCGGAGAAGGCGTGCGCGATCTCCTGGGCGCGTTCCGGCCCGGAGACGTCGATGAGGAAGAACCCGGCGAGGTGCTCCTTGGTCTCGGAGTAGGGGCCGTCCGTGGCGAGCGGCCCGCCGCCGTTCCAGCGGTAGAGCGTCGAGGTGCTCGGGGCGGCGAGCGCCTCGCCGTGGACGAGCTCGCCGTTCTCGCTCATCTCGGTGAGGAGCCGCTCGAACTCCGCGTTCAGGCGCTCACGCTGCTCGGCGGGCAGCGCCTGGTGCTCGGGGATGTACTCCCCGGTCGGGTGGCCCCACGGCTGCGGGTTGGAGTGGATGAGGATGACGTACTTCATGGTGACCTCCTGGTCGCGGTTCCGGCTCTTGCGAATCTTCGTCTGGGACGACGGAGCCGGTCCGCGCTTTTCGACAACCGCGATGCATCCGTTCCCGATTTTCTTCACGGGGAGTCGAAGGGACTCGACCGGACTCGCCGGTTCCGCTCTTCGCCTGGCGGAGGTCTCGTGAAGCGGCCCGCTCGGGTCTAGTCGCCGAAGAGGATCTGCAGGAGGGTGCGGCGCTCGCGCACCTGCGGGGTCTCGCCGTTCGCGTACTGCGGCATCGGGCTCGTGGCGGCGCCGCCGTCCTGGGAGCCGTTGACCCACTTCTCGGTGTCGATGAGGTGTTCGAGCTCGCCGCGGTCGAGCAGGACGGCGCGGCAGGCCGAGCACTGGTCGACGACGATGCCGTTGCGCTCGTACTGGCGCATGAGGGCAGCACACTTGGGGCAGGTGAGTTGCATGCCCGTCACCGTACACTTCGCCGCGGCCCCTTGCGGTTCCGCTCGCGAGGGTCTTTCAGTGCCGCTTCGGCCGGGCCTCAGCGCCGTTCATCAGCGCCACCATTCATCAGCGCCACCATTCGACCGCGAGGGACGGGCCGAGGCCGGTCTCCTCCTCGAGTTCGTCGACCGCCTCGTCGTCCTGCGCCAGGCCCTGGAAGAGGCTGCCGGTCACGGTGCCCGCCACGGCGTCGCGCAGCGGGAGCCACCAGCCGAGCAGGACCACGGGGTAGAGGAGGTAGCCGAAGCGGGTGGACGGCATGAGCAGGAACGCCGCCGAGAGCCCGGCCGTGCACCAGAGCGCCGCCGACGCGGCCGTCACCGGCGGGCGCACCCAGATCAGCCCGGCGATGACCAGCGCGGCGAGCCCGAGGAGGGCCGGGGCGATGAGGTCGCCGCTCGGGACGTACTGGGCGATAAGGAAACCGGGCAGCGGGGACTGCGCGGGCGAGGTGACCACGCCGTGGCCGAGGCCGAATGCGATCACGTTGTCGAAGAACCCGCGGGCGTCCACGGCGAGGACCGGGAGCATGGTCGCGGCGACGGGCAGGGCGAAGCCCGCGAGATATCTCCGCACATTGATGGCTCGCAAGCTTCGCCAGGACTGCAGGTCGCCGTTGCGCCACAGGAGGAACGCAATGACGACGGCGGCGGGCCACGCGAAGAGCTTGAGGGCGCCGGCCGCGCCGATGGCCAGGCCGGCGGCGAAGGCGCGCTCGCGGTGGGCGAAGGCGAGCGCGAGGACCATGAGGGCGACGACGGGCATGTCGTCGCCGCCGGTCGCGAAGGTCAAGGCGCACACGGGGAAGACGAACGTGGCCTGGACGGCGCGCAGGAGGGGGCCCTTGCCGGCGCCGGTCGGGTTCAGGGCGCTGCCGGGGCCGCCGCGGAGGAGCCGGGCCGCGGCGATGGCGCACGCGGCGGCGGCGAGGAGGAAGTAGACGCGGGCGTCGGTCCACCAGTGCTCGCCGAAGAGCGCGGCGGGGATGCCGAAGACCGCCATGCCGGGCTGGTACGGGTTGTAGCCGAGGAGCGGTTCGGGGAGGGCGGCGATCGCGTCGGCGTGCAGGTAGGGGCTGCCGGTGTCGAGGAGGCGCGCGCCGGAGGCCTCGACGACGAGGACTTCCTCCTGGGCGCGGCCGCTGATGCCGGCGGCGCGGTCGATCGCCATGAACACCAAGGGGATCGCGGTGACGGCGAGGGCGGCGCCGACGGCGACGAAGGCGCGGCGGCGCCAGACGGGGCCGGGCTGGGCGAGGAGGATCGCGGCGCAGATCGCGGCGGGCAGGTAGCCGCCGA
Source organism: Glycomyces lechevalierae (assembly GCF_027622945.1). Lineage (GTDB taxonomy): Bacteria > Actinomycetota > Actinomycetes > Mycobacteriales > Micromonosporaceae > Glycomyces > Glycomyces rutgersensis. The sequence goes on from NZ_JAPZVQ010000009.1 coordinate 108,674, forward strand.
AGGCGATCGCGCCCCACTGGGCGTGCGAGTCGAGCGTGGTCCACAGCGCGGTGGCGCCCGCGAAGAGCGCGGCCACGCCGTAGAAGGCGAGGTCGATGATGAGCGGACGGTTGGACACCCGCACAGCGTACGGGGACCGGGCACATGCGGATGGCGGGCAGCCCGCAGGTCCACAGGCCCCGGATTCTTGGGCCCCCGAAGCTCAAGGGTGGCGCGGGGGTACGACATTTTCGAGCGGCTGCCTGCCGACTCGGAAGCAGCCTGCCGCTCGCCGGTTCGATGGCAGCCCGCAGGTCCACAGGCCCCGGATTCTTGGGCCCCCGATGCACAAGGGTGGCGCGGGGGTACGACATTTTCGGGTCGGCTCAGCGGGCAGCCCGAACGTCTTCAGAACCCGGATTTTTGGGCCCCCGGTTATCAAGGGTGATGCGGGGGTGTGACATTTCAGAGGCCGCGGGCAGCCGTGTTCGCTTTCAGCGGACGGGGATGCGGGCCCAGACCTCTTGGGTGCCGTCGCCGAGTGAGCGGGCGCCCCAGTCGTTGGACAGTTTGGACACGATGAACATGCCGCGGCCGTGGGCCGAGTCGAGGTTCACCGCGCATACGTGCGGGTGGGTGCGGGAGCCGCCGTCGATGACGCGGACCTCGACGTCGGCGGGGCCGAGCTCGTAGCTGACGCAGACGTCGCCGCCGGGGAGCGGCCGGGCGTGCCGCACCGCGTTCGAGACGAGTTCGGTCGCGCACACGAGGAGGTCGTCGCGGACCTCGTCGGGCAGATCGGGGAGCGATTCGCGCAGCCACCGGCGGACCTGGCTCGCGGCCCCGGACTGGTGGGGGACGCGCAGCCGCTCTGGTGCCGGTATCGCAGCGGGCATCGCGGTCCCCTTCCTTCCTCCGTGCCGTCGGGGAGGCTATACAGCAACCTACCCGTTGCTTCAGGATGACGCCAGCATTACGGACGGACCCTGAGTCCGTCTTGAGGTGCGGCGCTTCACCCCGCGAGGGTCTGGCGGATCGCGGCCGGGCGGTCGGTGAACATGACGTCGACCTCGAGTCCGGCCATCCGGTGCGCGGTGTCCGCGTCGTTCACCGTCCAGGTGTACACCTGGTACCCCGCGTCGTGGCTGCGCTGGACGAACTCGGGCGTCGAATCGAGGTAGTCGACCCGGGAGCTGAGCACCTGCACACCCTCGGGCGGGCGGCGGAACGGGTACTCGAAGATCCACACGAGCGGAGTGTCCGAGTCCAGGCTGCGCCAGGTCTTGAGGGCCGCCCGGGAGAAGGACATCACGGTCACGTCGAGCCCGGGCCAGCGCCGCAGCGTCTCCCAGAGGCGCAGTTCGAGCCGCGGCCCGAACTTCGACGGGTGCTTGGCCTCGATGAACAGCTTGAGGTCCTTGCCGGAGTCGATGACGAGCGCGAAGAGGTCCTCGAGGGTGGGGATGCGTTCGGCTTCGGGGTTGCCGGCGCAGTCGGGGAACTGGTGGGCGAAGTTCAGGCCCCGCAATTCGGCGAGAGTGAGATCCGCCACGGCGCCTTTCGCTCCGGCGGTGCGCTTGACGGTGCGGTCGTGGTGGAGGACGAGCTGCCCGTCGGCGGTGAGGCGGAGGTCGAACTCGAAGCCGTCGGCGCCCTCGACGATCGCCTGCCGGAACGCGGCGATCGAATGCTCCGGAAGGAACTCGTTCGCGCCTCGGTGGGCGGCGATCAGCGGCTGGGACACCCCTTGACGATAGTCGAGGTATCCGACACCGGGCCCGCTTGTCGGTGACCGGACGGGGTGGGGGTGATGAACGTCCCTCGGCCGGCCGGGTGCGGGTGAACGGCGGGCGCTCGGGCGCGGTCTCCGCGGCTGGGACGGGTGCGATTCCGGTGGCGGCGGGCGCGGGGCGGGAGGGAGGATAGGTCCGTGCGACACGACCCTGAACTTCCGCAAGCGTCCGCGGGGCCCGAATCCGCGCGTGCGTCCGACGAGCGTGCCGAGGCGGTGGCGCCGGCGTTCGGCGACGCCGGGGAGGGGTACCGCGACCTGGGCTGGGCGAAGATCGACACGGGCCGGCCGGCCCGGACGGGCACGGCGGAGGCCGTGTACGCGGCGGGGAAGACGCCCGCGCAGGTCGTGGGCGCGCTCGCGGCGCTGCGTGAGGCGCACCCGGGCCGGGTGGCGGTCGCGACCCGCTGCGATGAGGCGTGCGTGGCGGCGGTGCGGGAGGCCTTCGGCGAGGACGTGCTGGTCGAGAGCGGGGTGTGCGCGGTGGGCGCGTTCCCTGACGCCGAGACCGGGCTGCTCGCGGTGGTCTGCGCGGGGACTTCGGATCTGCCGGTGGCGCGCGAGGCCGAGATCGTGGCCCGCGCCAACGGGATCGACACGCGGATCGTGGCGGACGTGGGCGTCGCCGGCCTGCACCGGCTGCTCGACAAGGTCGGGGAGCTGCGGGAGGCGGCGTGCGTGATCGTCGTGGCGGGCATGGACGGGGCGCTGCCGTCGGTCGTGGCGGGCCTGGTGGCCGCGCCGGTGATCGCGGTGCCGACCTCGGTCGGGTACGGGGCGGCGTTCGGCGGGCTCGCGCCGCTGCTGACGATGCTGAACTCCTGCTCACCGGGGGTGGTCGTGGTGAACATCGACAACGGGTTCGGCGCGGCGATGGCCGCGGCGAAGATGCTCGGCGTGAAGGCGGAGCGGTGACGATCGCATGGTTATCGCATGGTTGGACTGCTCGGCGGGCGCGAGCGGCGACATGTTCTTGGGGGCTTTGGCCGACGCCGGGGTGGACCTCGCGGTGATGCAGGCGGCCGTGGACGCGCTCGGGACCGAGCCGATCCGCTTGCGCGCCAAGAAGGTGACGCGGCACGGGCTGGTGGGGACGAAGGTCGACGTCGAGGCCCCTGAGGTGGCGACGGACCGGCGCTGGCGGTCGATCCGGGCGATGCTCGAAGGAGCGGAACTCGATGCGGCCGTTCGGCGGTCGGCCCTGGACGCGTTCGCGCGACTGGCGGCGGCGGAGGCCGCGGCGCACGGCATCGACGTGGAGGACGTGCACTTCCACGAGGTGGGCGCGCTCGATTCGATCGCGGACATCGTGGGCGCGGCGGCGGGCTTGGCGGCCCTGGGCATCGAGCGGTTGACCGTTTCGACGGTGACCGTGGGCGGCGGCACGACGCGGGGTTCGCACGGGTCAATCCCGCTGCCAGCTCCGGCGGTGCTGCGGGTGCTGGCCGACGCGGGCGCGCCGGTGGTCGGGGCCGTGCCGTACGAGGCGTGCACGCCGACAGGCGCGGCGATCATCGCGGCTGCGGCCTCGGGTTTCGGGTCGATGCCGGAGCTGGTGGTCGAGCAGATCGGCGTCGGCGCGGGCGGCCGCGACCCGCAGGAGCGGGCGAACCTGCTGCGGTTGGTGATCGGCCGCGAGGTGGTACCGGCTCGCAGAACCGGTGCGGCGCATGTGCATCACGACGGGCATGAGCACCATGAACATGGTGCCGGTCATGCGCACGAGCACGCGGGCCACGGGACTGCAGCGCCCGAGCACTCGACCCACGATCATGGAGCCCCTGCGGCGCAGGGGAATCCTGTTTCAGGTTCTGCGGCGCAGGCCGCCGCTCCCGGCGCGAAGCCCGTCGTCATCGAGACCAATGTGGACGACCTTGATCCGCGGCTGTGGCCCGCCGCGCTGGCCGCGCTGCTGGCCGCCGGGGCCTCGGATGCCTGGTTGACGCCGATCCTGATGAAGAAGGGCCGCCCGGCGCACACCGTCCACGTGCTGTGCCGCCCCGAGATGATCGACGCGGTGCGGTCGGCACTGGTCCGGCACACCACCACGATCGGCATGCGCTCCTACGAGATCGAGAAGTATGCGCTGGAGCGGCAGTACACCCATGTCAATGTGGACGGTCATGAGATCGGGGTGAAGATCGCGCTCGAGCGCGGCGAGGTCGTGAACGCCTCGGTCGAGTACGAGGACGCGGCCGCCGCGGCCGCCGCATTGGGGCGTCCGCTCAAAGTGGTGATCGCCCAGGCCACTGCGCTTGCGGCCGAACAGTATTAGGCGGCCCGCGGCGGTGGGGACGTACCGATATCCTGCCCGCATGATCGATTTCGAGAACGGTTCGCTTTTCAAGCTCAAACTCACCGACGACCCCGGGTTCCGCGACGAGGTCGCCCCGCTCCTCGCCGACGGCGAAGAGGTCGCGCTGACCTTCGAAGGCGTGCGCGACTTCGTGGCCTTCACCAACAAGCGGGTCATCGCCGTGAACGTCCAGGGCCTGACCGGCCGCAAGAAGGACTACGCCTCCCTGCCCTACAACAGGATCCAGGCCTACTCGATCGAGACCGACGGCCTCATGGACAACGACGGCGAGCTCGACATGTGGTTCTCCGGCCTCGGCAAGGTCCGGTTCGAGTTCAAGGAGAACGTCGACCTCCCGGCCATCGCCAAGCACATCGCCAACGCCACCCTCTAGACGCGAACCGTCTCCGGCACAACGGATCGTGAAACGCTCGGACCGGGGGCGCCGCGGCGCGGCACCCCCGCCGAAGACCGGCCCGGTCGGAGGACCCGTGAAGAGCGCTCGCGTCACTACGATGAGTGCATGATCGACTTCTCGAACGGATCCCTCTTCAAACTCCAGCAGATCGACCCCGGCAGCGTCGCCACCGAACTGCAGCCCCTGCTCGTGCAGGGCGAACGCCTCGTGTCCGCCTACAAGGGCATCCGCGACTTCGTGGTCTTCACCGACAAGCGGGCGATCGCGGTCAACGCGCAGGGCATCACCGGCAAGAAGCGCGACTACACGTCCCTGCCCTACAGCAAGGTCCAGGCGTTCTCGGTCGAGACGGCCGGGCACTTCGACCTCGACGCCGAGCTCGACCTGTGGTTCTCCGGGCTCGGCAAGGTCCGGTTCGAGTTCAAGGGCAAGTCGGACATCCGGATGCTCGCCAACCTCATCGGCACCTACGTGCTCTAGCTGCTGTTGCGGCGCAGGGGATCCCGTTCGTGGTGCCTACGGGCGGGACCCCTGCGCCGCTCTGGTCCCCGGGCCCTGGCGGCCCGGGGAGGGCTCAGTGCCCGCCGTGGGAGGCCGCGGAGGCGCTGGGCGGGACCGCGCCGATCTCCTCGCCCTCGCCGAGGACCACGAACTGGCCCATCATCCCCGAGTCCTCGTGGACGAGGATGTGGCAGTGGAACATGTACGGCAGGTTCGGGTCGGTGTAGTCGGCGAACCGCATCGCGAGCCGGTACTTGGTCTGCGGGACCAGCTGCACGGTGTCCTTCCAACCGCGCAGGCGCGGCGGCGGCTCCTGGCCGTCCACGGTGAGGACCTGGTACTGGACGTCGTGCACGTGGAAGTTGTGCATGAAGCCGTCCGCGTTCTCGACCTCCCAGACCTCCACGGTCCCTTCGCGGACGCCGAAGTCGATGCGCATGGGGTCCATGGACTCGCCGTTGATCTGGTTGAAGCCCGAGAGGGAGAACGAGCGCTCTTCGGCGACCTCGGCGTCGGCGAGATCCGGTGCGGCGCCCATGGTCTCGGGGATCTCGGTGGTGTCGGCGAGGGTGTCGGCGGCGCGGAACTCGCAGATGTCGAGCAGGTCGTCGCCGCCGTTGAAGCGCGCGAGCGGGCCCTCGTAGCCCTCGTCGGCGGGGTTGGAGCGCAGGACGACCGACTCGCCGGGCTCGAAGGCGACCACGATCTCGGCGCGCTCGCCCGGTGAGAGCTGGAGGCGGTCGGTCTCCCAGGCCTGCGGGAGCAGGCCGCCGTCGGTGGCGATGAGGGAGAACGGCCGGTCGTCGCTGAACCCGAAGTTGTACAGGCGCGAGACGGAGCCGTTGAGCAGGCGCAGGCGCACCAGGCGGGTGCTGACGTCGAAGTAGGGGCCGAGGGTGCCGTTGACCATGATCTCGTCGCCGAGGATGCCCTGCATGCTCATGAACGAGGCGTTGTCGTCGAACTGGTTGTCGCCGTTGAACTTGCGGTCCTGGATGATCATCGGGACGTCGTCCACGCCGTAGTCGGAGGGCAGGTTCAGGCCCGCGGACTCGTCGTCGTCGACGATGAACATCCCGGCGAGGCCCCGGTAGACGTGGTGGCCGGTGCGGCCGTGGGGGTGCGGGTGGTACCAGAGGGTCGCGGCGGGCTGGTTCACCGTCCACTGGGGAGTCCAGACGCCGTCGGGTTCGACCTCCTGGTGGGGGCCGCCGTCCATGACCGAGGGGAGGTGCATGCCGTGCCAGTGGATCGAGGTGCCCTCGTCGAGGCCGTTGTGGACCGCGAAGGCGACCTCCTCGCCGCGCTTGGCGCGGATGGTCGGGCCGAGGAAGGGGCCGTTGACGCCCCAGGTCTCGGTCTCGCGGCCGTCCTTGAAGGCGACCGTGCCGGACTGGATCTCGAGGTTGAAGACCCGCGCGCCCGAGGGGTCCTCGGTCGGCTCGGCCAGCGGGGGGACGGCCAGAGGGGTGTCGAAGTCGATCTCGCCGACGGTCTCGAGCTTCGACTTGTTCCAGAAGTAGCCGAGGGTGCCGGCGCCGCCGAGGGCCACCGCCCCGACTCCGCCCCCGACGCCGATGAGGGTCCACTTCAGTGCTTTACGCCGCTTCATGGCTGCAATGTTCGTGCGGCGGCCACCCGATGACATCGGGCCGGGGAAGGCAATCCGCGTACCACTCCGGGACTACGCCACCGGGCGGCGTCAACCTCCAGTAGCGGTGCGACGCAGGATGCGGAGGTGGGCGGGCAGGTCGGGCAAGCCGGAAAGCAGGGCACGATTCACGGCGAGTCGGCGGGACTCCGAGTGGAAGCGGTGGCGGCTGAGCGGTCTCGAGCCGCGATCCGCAGGCGGGGTCGGCGACCTCGCGCCGCCGCCGGCCCTCGGCGCGGCGCCCGCGCATGGGCGCCTTCGCAGCGACTCGGCCGTTCAGGGGTGCGACCCGATTGCGTGGTCGTCGGTCTCGCGGCGTCGGTCTTCGGCGCGGAACCCGCGCAGGCGGGCGGCGTTCGCGGGTCGCTGGACTACGGCCCGTGTTCGTGCGGGCCGCAGACATCGCGCCGTCAGTCCTCGGTGAGGTAGCCGCGCAGGTGGGCCGCGTTCACCGCTGCCGCGCGGCCGGCGACCTCAAGCTTCGCCATGGCGCGTGAGAGGTGGACGCTCACGGTCTTCTCCGAGATGTACAGCTCGGCGCCGATCTGCTTGTTCGTGAGGCCGCGCGCGACCTGGCGCAGGACCGCCAGCTCCCGCGGCGTGAGCGGCGTCGAGGTCGGGGCGACGACGTCGAGCCGGGCCCGTTCCGCGAGCGCGCACAGCTCCTTCACGAGCGGCACCGCCCCGAGCCGGATCGCGGTCGTCTTCGCCTCGGCCAACACTGCGGCGGCCTCGGTGCGGGACTCCGCGCCGCTCTCCGAGAGCAGGGCCTCCGCGAGGCGCCAGCGGGCGTACGCCTGCCGGTACGGCTCCGCCCAGGTCCCGTCGAACGGCACCGCGTCCGCGGACCGGTCGGCTTCGATCAGCGCCAAGGCCTCCGAGGCGAACGGGTCGCGCAGGGCCAGCTCCAGGCGCTCATGCTCGTCGAGCTCGATCGCGCCGCTGTCCGCCTGCGGCGCTTCGGCACCACCGGTCACGGCGTGGCGGTAGTCGAAGGTCGCGGCGGCCGCGCGCCACAGGTCCGGGTCGCCGTCGCCGTAGAGGCGGGACTCCTCGGCGTCGAGCTGCGCGATCCACGCCAGGCCCTCCGGGCCGAGCTTGCCGGACAGGGGGCGGCCGTGCTCGTTGAAGAACCGGGCCCGCTCGGCCAGGCGCTCCCCCGCCGAGACGGCGGTCTTCGCGGCGGCGGCGTCGCCCTCGCGGCGGTGGCGCTGCGCGAGGTCGGCGGCGGCGCCGACCCCGGCGGCGCAGACCGAGACGCCCGCGAGGTAGTAGCCGCGCATGCGGGTCATCCGCTCGGTGGCGCGCTCGGCGCGGCGCAGCGCCGCCTCCGGGCGGCCGCGCCAGCGGTCGAGTTCGGCGCCGCACACCGAGGCGAGGGCGAGGACCTGGCCGTCGAGCTGCCAGCGGTCCGCGAGGTATTCGAGGCGGCGGTCGGCGGCCTCGAAGCGGCCGCGCGCGACGTCGACGAGGAGCACGGCGGCGGCCAGGCGGGTGAGCACCACGCCGGGCAGCACGCTGGAGGCCATCTCGCCGTTCACGTCGACCTCGTCCCAGCGGCCGATCATGTAGTTGGAGATGACCTGGCGCACCGCGATCTCGAGGCCGTAGCCGCTCCACTTGTCGCCGGTGCTGCGGGCCAGGTCCATGCCGCGGTTGAAGTGGGTGAGAGCCTCGGCGATGCGGGCGGCCTCGACCATGACCAGGCCGTTGTTGAAGTGCGCGCGCAGTTCGACCTCGTGCCAGCCCTTGCCGAGCACGAGCGCGCGGGCCTCGTCGTTGCGGGCCACGGTCTCGGCGAGGGTCTGCTCGCCGTGGCGGAACGCGCCGATGCTGAGGGTCAGGAGCGCGTCGGCCTTCGCCGCGAGGTGCCCGTCGTGCTCGTCGGCCGTGCCCGCCGCGGTGACCGCATCGGCGGTCGCGATCGCGCGGGCGCACCACTCGGCGGCCTCGTCGTACTTGCGGGCGTGGTAGACGGTGCGCGCGACCACGGCCTGGGCCCAGGCCTTGACGGTGTGCGGCTCGTCGTCCTTGACCAGTTGCCAGGCCTCCCAGGCGACCCGGTGGGCCTCCTGCTCGCCGCCCTCGATCGAGAGCAGGTGCTTGGCGTACTTGCGGCGCGTGTAAGCGCCCTCGAGGCGGTCGCCCGAGGCGTCCGCGAGGCGCACTGCGGCGGCCGAGTACGACTGGGCGCGCTTGATCTCGCCGGAGGCCTCGGCGTTCGAGGCGGCCCGCACGGTCAGGCGCAGTTCGGTGAGGCCTTCGGGCCGCTGCTCGGCCGGGACCTGTCCGAACAGGGTCAGGGCCCGCTCGAGGTGCAGCAGGGCCTCGGCCGGGGCGGCCAGCTCGACGGCTTCATCGGCCGCGCGCACCGACGCGGACAGGGCGCAGGAGAGGTCGCCCGACTCGTGGGCGTGATGCGCGAGCTCGGCTTCGGCGCCCTTCCCGTGGTCGTCCGCAAGCGACTCGGCGATCTTCTGGTGGTACCGGATGCGTTCGCCCGGAAGGAGATCGGTGTAGACCGCCTCGCCGAGGAGGGCGTGGCGGAACGCGTACGTGTCCGCGCTCTTCTGCACGATGATGCCGTGCGAGATCGCGGCGCGCAGGGCCTGGTCGAGCTCGCGCTCGTGCCGCAGGCCGTTCTCGTCGAGCATCGACCAGGCGGCGGCGTTGAGCCGCTGGTAGGTGAAGCGCCGGCCCATGACGGAGGCGAGCTGCACGACCTGCTTGGCCGATTCGGGGAGGCGCTCGAGCCGGGCGAGCAGGACCTCGGCGAGCTCGAACGTGACGGTGTGGGTCTCGGCGGCGGCCAGCTCTTCGGCGAGGAACGCGTTGCCCTCGGAGGCGGCGGCGATCTTGGAGACGGTCTCCTCGTCGAGCCCGGTGTTGAGCTCGCGCACGAAGTCGGCGGCGTGCTGGGCGTCGAACGGGTCGAGGTGGAGGCGCTGCACGGCGGGGAGGCGCACGAGCTCGGCGAGGAGGGGCCGGAGCGGGTGGGCGCGGTGCACGGCGTCGGCCCGGTAGGTGCCGAGGATGAGCACGCGCTGGCCGGTGAGGCGCGAGGTGAGGAAGGCGAGGAGGTCCCGGCTGGAGCGGTCGGCCCAGTGGAGGTCTTCGAGGGTGAGGACGAGGGGCCGCTCGGCGGAGAGGTCGGCGAGGGCGGCGTGGAAGGCCTCGAAGAGGCCCAGGCGGCCGAGGTCGCCTTCGGCGGGGGTGGGGTGGCCCGGGAGGAGGGGGCTGAGTCCGGGGTGGTCCGCGGCGAGGTCGGGGTTGTCGCGGGCGAGGGTGCCGACGATCTCGGCGAAGGGGAGGTAGGGAAGGGCGGAGTCGGCGGTGTCGAGGCAGTGGCCGGTGACGGTGAGGACACCGTCACCGGCGCTGTCGTTGAATTCGTGCAGGAGCCGGGTCTTCCCGACCCCTGCGTCTCCGGAGACGAGGACCGTCGCGGGGCGCCCGGCGCGGGCGGCGTCGAGCGTCTCGCGGAGCGAGGCGAGTTCGGCGTCGCGGGCGAACAGGGGGAGGTCGGAACCCAGGCGCGGCATGTCAGCAATCATGACACGGGCCTAAGACGTTCCGCGCCTGTCATTTCGCCGGCTGGACGCGGGCGGACCCGTGTCCTCCGGCGGATTCGCCGGCCCGCTCGCCGCGGCCGAAGGCCTTGGCGACGCGGGCGGCGAGCCCCTCGTGGCGCACGTTCGCACCCGCGCGGCGGGTCGCCTTGGCGGCCCTCACGAGCTCGCGGGCCTGGCGTTCGTGCTCGGCCTGCTTGATGAGCTCCTCGGATCGCGCGTAGTGGAGGTAGTTGAGCTCGAAGTCGTTCATGTGAACTTCCTTTGGTGTCGTAGGCCGGCTTTTCCGGCCTGACACCAATGCTCCGGCTGAGGCCCGCCAGGGGGCATCAGGCTTCCACGCAGTCCCCGCCCTTACGGGCCTCAGTTCCGGGCCCGTAAGGGGCTGAGGCCCTTACTCCGGGGGCCTCAGCGGGGTGAGGGCCTTACTCCGGGCGAGCCGCGACGGCCACCAGACGGCCCGGCCGACGTCGAAGGTGAGCGCCGGCACGAGCAGCGAGCGGACGATCACCGTGTCGAGCAGGACCCCGAAGGCGACCACGAACGCGATCTGCGCCAGGAACAGGATCGGCAGGACCGCCAACGCCGAGAACGTCGCCGCGAGCACCACGCCCGCCGAGGTGATGACCCCGCCCGTGGCGACCAGCCCCCGCAGCGTCCCCGCGCGCGTGCCGAGCCGCGCCGACTCCTCGCGCACCCGCGTCATCAGGAAGATGTTGTAGTCGATTCCCAAGGCCACCAAGAACACGAAGCCGAAGAGGACCACCGTCGGGTCGGCCCCCGGGAAGCCGAAGAGGTGGTTGAAGACGAGCGCCGAGACGCCCATCGTGGCGCCGAACGACAGCACCACGGTGGCCGTGAGCAGCAGCGGCGCCAGGATCGACCGCAGCAGCAGCATGAGCACCGCGAGGATGACCGCGAGGACGATCGGGATGATCACCGCACGGTCCCTTTCGGAGGTCTCCAGCGTGTCGAGCTGGATAGCGGTCGCGCCGCCGACCTTCGCGTCGGCGCCGTCCACGGCGTGCACCGAGTCGCGAAGGCGCTCAACGGTGTCCATCGCCGCGTCGCTGTCGGGCGCGTCCATCAGCACCGCCTCGATCAGCACCAGCCCGTCGGCCTCGAGCACCGCGCCGGAAGGGTCGGTCTTCGGGGCCGCCTCGGCGACGCCGTCCACTTCGGTCGCGGCGAGGACCGCGTCCAGTGCGTCCGCGTTCGCGACGACCACCGCGGGAGCGCCCGATCCGGCCGGGAAGTGCTCGGCGAGGACCTCCTGTCCGGCGACGGAGTCCACTTCGGTGAGGAACACGTCGGTCTGCCGGGTGCCGTCCGCCTTGAGCTGCAGCATGAACGCGGCGGCCACGACCAGGCCTGCGGCCGTCGTCGCCCACACCACGCGCGGTCGGCGCGCCACGAGACCCGCGACCGAGGACCACAGCCGGGAGCGGCCCGCGCCCTTGCCCGGGGCGACGCGGCGTGGCCAGAACGCCGCCCGCCCGCAGAGCGCCAGCACCGCGGGAAGGAACGTCACCGCCGACAGGAACGCCGCACCGATCCCGATGGCCGCCACCGGGCCCAGGCCCCGGTTCGATTCGAGCTGGCTGAACAGCAGGCACAGCACGCCGAGGATGACGGTCCCCGCCGAGGCGGCGATCGGCTCGATCGTGGCACGCAGGGCCCTGCGGACGGCGGTGAACCGGTCCGAGCCCGCGGTGAGCTCCTCGCGGAACCGCGCCACGAGCAGCAGCGCGTAGTCCGTGGCCGCGCCGAACACGAGGATGAACAGGATGCCCTGGCTCTGCCCGTTGAGGTCGATCGCGCCCGCGTCGGCGAGGGCGTAGACCGCGGCGCTGGCGGCGGCGAGCGCGAACCCGCACGAGAGCAGGACGAGCAGCGGCAGGAGCGGGGAGCGGTAGACGAGGACGAGGATGACCGCGACGACGGCGGCGGCCACGAGCAGGAGCAGGCCGTCGACGCCCGCGAAGGCCTCGCCGAGGTCGGCGCCGAGCGCGGCCTGGCCGGTGACGAGCACGTCGAGGCCGTCGGGGCGGCCGTCCTCGAGGACCGTGCGGATCTCCTCGACCGCGCCGTCCTCGGAGGCGGTGTCGATGAGGACGACGAGCTCGGCGGCCTCGGGCGGGGTCTCGGCCGAGAACTGCGGCGGGATCGGCGGCCCGGCGTTGAACTCGAGGGCCGCGAGCGCGGCGGCGGCCGACTCGAGGTAGGCCTGGTCGGCGCCGGTGAGGCCGCCGGGGCGCTCGGCGACGACGATCGCGGGGGTCGCGCCGGTGTCGTCGAACGCGGCGCGCAGGTCGTTGACCTCGGTGGATTCGGCGGTGGACGGCAGGAACGCGGAGCCGTCGTTCGAGGCGACCTCGCTGAGCTTCCCGGCGAAGGGGCCGGCGAAGGCGCCGAGGGCGAGCCAGGCGAGGGCCAGGAGCGCGGGCAGGAGCCAGCGCAGTCGCGGTACGGGTCGGTCGGGGGCCATGAGCGGGTCTCCTCGCGTCGTATCGGGTGGTTCCACGTCAGGATAATTCGATGATCGAAGTATTCGACGGCGGCGTGGCCGGGATCATGGGGGATGATGGGTCGCATGACCCGCGACGACGAGCGGCCGCTCACCGATCTCGACCTCACCCGTCTGCTCCAGACGCTGACGGTCGAGTCCGACCGGTACGCGGAGCGGTTCGGCACCCGGCACGGCCTGCACCGCACCGATGTGAACGCCCTCGCGCTCATCCTCGACGCCGCCCGCCGCGGCGACCCCTTGTCGCCCACCGCGCTCGCCCGTGAGCTGGGGCTGAGCCCTTCGGCGACGACCTCGCTCATCGACCGGCTCGAAGCCCTCGGCCATGTGGAGCGGACCCGCCCGGCCGGGGACCGGCGCCGCGTCGCGCTCGAGGTTCCCGAAGCGGCCCTTGAGGAAGGGCGGCGCATGTTCGTGCCGCTCGCGGCGGCCTTCGCGGCGGCGTGGACCGGTTTCGACGCGGCCGAAAGGGAGGTCGTGGCCCGGTTCCTCGAGGTGAGCACAGAGGCGATGCGCGAGGTCGGCGCCGAGTGGGGTCACGAAGGCCCCCAGCGCCGCCGGTAGGCCCCGTCCGGGTCGAAGCGCTCGGCCTGCCGCGCGTGGTTGAACCCGCGGTTCGGGCGGGTGTCGTTGCCCGTGCCCGCCGTCCACTGCCAGTTCCCCCAGTTGTTCGCCTCGTCGAGGTCGGCGAGGTGGCGGGCGAACCAGGCCGCGCCGTCGCGCCAGTCGAGGCCGAGGGTCTTCACGAGGTAGCCGGCGCAGATGAGCCGCGCGCGGTTGTGCATCCATCCTTCGTGGACGAGCTGGCGCATGCCCGCGTCGACGATGCCGATCCCGGTGGCGCCCTCCTGCCAGGCGTGCAGGGCGGTGAGGTCGGTGTCCCAGTCGTCGCGTGAGCCGGGCCGGTACGGCGTGTCGGCGAGGCGCGGGAACGCGGCGAGGACCTGCCGGTGGAAGTCGCGCCAGCAGAGCTGCCGCACGGCCGCTTCGGGCACGCGCGGGTCGGTCGCGAAGGCGCGGGCGGAGAGGCAGCCCAGGGCGAGGTGGGGGCTGAGGCGGGAGGTGCGGTCGCCGGGCAGGTCGTCGTGGCGTTCGGCGTAGTCCCCCGCGCCGGGCGCCCACGCGTCGAGCCGGGCGAGGGCGGCGCGCTCGCCGCCGGCGGGCAGGCCGGGTGCCGTCCCTTCGGGTTCGGGCAGGTCGTCGCTCGCCGGGAAGTCGGCGGGGACGCGCAGCCGCTCCGGTTCGGGCGCTTCGTCGCGCCATCGCGACTGGGACCAGGCGCGCCAGTACGGGGTGAAGACCTTGTAGTGGTCGCCGCCGCCCGAGGGCAGGAGGCGGCCGGGCTCGACGACCGACGGCCCGGGGGTGAGGAGGAGCGGCACGCGCTCGGCTTCGCAGGCGGCGGCGAGGCGTTCGCGCAGCCGCGTCTCGAACGGCCCGACGTCTGCGGCGCACACGAGCGCGTCCGCGCCGGTCTCGGCGCGGACGGCCATCACCCGGTCCGCGGTGTCCCCGCGTCGGACGGCGAGGTCGCCGCCGAGGTCTCGCAATGAAGCGCGCAGGTCCGCGAGGGCGTCGAGGAGGAGCCGGTGCCGGTTCGGGTTCGAGCGCCGGCCCGGGTCGTCCACGTACAGCGGCACGACCGTGTCGGCGCGGGCGGCCTCGGCGAGTGCCGGGTTGTCGTGCACGCGCAGGTCGGCGGTGAACAGCAGTAGCGCGGTGGCGGGCATGGCGGCTCCAGACGGCACTGGGGTCCGTCCAATGCGGACGGCCCCCGGAGATCGTATGCGATTACGACATGAGGACGGTGTCGATGATGGCGCCGGCCGACCCGCGGTGCGCGTCGAAGCGGGTGGCGGTGCGCCACACCTCGACCAGGACCTCCTGGGCGACCTCCTCGGCCTGGCCGGGTCGCGCAGGACGCGCAGGCACAGGCCGTAGACGCGCGGGGACATCACGTCGTAGAGGGCCGCGAAGGCCGCGTCCTCGCCGAGGGCCGTGCGGTGCAGCAGCGCCTCAGGGCTCTCCGGCTCGCCCGGTACGGGGGCCAGCCGCGGCTCACTCCGGGGGCCGGCCCCCGGCGCCGGTGTCGAACATCCTCACGCTCCCGTGCTCGTCTCGGTGGTCGTTGAATGTTCGGAGCCGCGGCGCGGCCGGATGCGTCGGCAGGACCGATTTCTTCCGCGCCGGGTCAGGCGCGCGGCGGCTCGACCTCGACCTGCGCCTTGACGACGCCGACGGGGCAGGAGAGGCCGTTGGGGCCGTGGTTGCAATAGCCGTTCGGATTGTGGTGCAGGTACTGCTGGTGGTAGTCCTCGGCGAGCCAGTACGGCCCGGCGGGCACGATCGCGGTCGTGATCGGGCCGAGGCCGGCGCCGCGCACGATCGGCTCGAACACCGCCTTGCTCGCCTCGGCGGCGGCCCGCTGCTCGGGCGTGGTCGTGAACAGGACCGACCGGTACTGGGTGCCGATGTCGTTGCCCTGCCGCATGCCCTGCGTCGGGTCGTGGTTCTCCCAGAAGACCTTGAGCAGGTCCTCGTAGTCGACCGCCTCGGGCTCCCAGACGACCTTGACGACCTCGGCGTGGCCGGTCAGGCCGGTGCAGACCTCCTCGTAGGAGGGCTTCTCGGTGTTCCCGCCCATGTAGCCGACGGAGGTCGTCCACACACCGGGGACGCGCCAGAAGAGGCGCTCGGCGCCCCAGAAGCAGCCCATGCCGAAGTACGCGGTCTCGGCGTCGGGCCCCGGGGAGCCGTCGATGGGATGCTTCAGGATCGGGTGCGTCGTGGTCATGCGGCAAGTCTGTCACGCGTGAATAACGATCGCCACCGCTCGCGGCGGCACGTTAGCGTATGCGCATGGTTTCATCAATCAACCAGGTCACGTTCGACAGCCGCGACGGCTATGCACTGTCCCTGTTCTGGGCGAAGGTCACCGGATACGTCGAAGACCCCGACGACCCGAACGCCCCCGAACACACCGAGTGCTTCATCGGCCCGGACGGCGGCCACCCCGGACTCCTCTTCATCAACATCCCGGAAGGCAAAACGGTCAAAAACCGTCTGCACCTGGACATCTCCCCCGACACCACCCGCGACGAGGAGGTCGAGCGGCTGCTCGGCCTCGGCGCCACCATCTTCGAGGACCACCGCAAGCCCGACGGCACCGGCTGGGTCACCATGCACGACCCCGAAGGCAACGAGTTCTGCGTCGAACGCTCCAAAGCCGAACGCGGCCAAGCATAAAGCGACGCCGCGGGCGCCCCTGCCGGGGCGCCCGCGGCGCGAAGTCTGACTGGCGTCTCGCTAGAGAACCGCTGCCTGCCGAGGGGGGTTCCTACTTCTCCGCGACCGCGTCGAGCTCGCCGTCGCCGTCCGCGTCCACCACGGCCGCGTCGTACTTGCCGTCGCCGTCGTGGTCGACCAGCACGTGGTCGATCACGCCGTCGCCGTCGACGTCCACGGCCTTCATGTCCGCGGTGCCGTCGCCGTCGATGTCCACGTGGTACTCGACCGAGCCGTCCTCGTTGCGGCGCACGCCGACCGTCTCGTCGACGCCGTCACCGGTGATGTCCATCTTGTGTACTTCGTCGAAGCCCATGAGGCGCCCCTTAACTGAAGTGGGAAAGTGTTGTCTGCACGATAGCGTGCCTATCCATGGGCAGTGGTACTCGCGTCGGTTAGCGTAGGGACATGCATGAGGGTCACGGGTTTTCCACACGAGCCATCCACGCCGGGCAGGAGCCCGACCCGCTCACCGGCGCGGTCGTCCCGCCCATCTACGCCACCTCGACCTACAAGCAGGACGGCGTCGGCGGCCTGCGCGGCGGCTACGAGTACTCCCGCTCCGGCAACCCGACCCGCACCGCCCTCGAGACCTGCCTCGCCTCCATCGAAGGCGGCAGCCGCGGCTTCGCGTTCGCGTCCGGCCTCGCCGCCGAGGACACGATCCTGCGGGCCCTCCTCGCCCCCGGCGACCACGTCGTCATCCCCGACGACGCCTACGGCGGCACGTTCCGCCTCTTCGACAAGGTCGCCAAGCGCTGGGGCGTCGACTACACCGCCGCGCCGCTCACCGACACGGACGCCGTCGCCGCGGCCATGAACGCGCGCACCAAGATGGTGTGGATCGAGACGCCCACCAACCCGCTCTTGAACATCGCGGACATCGAGCAGCTCTCCGACCTCGCCCACCGCGCCGGCGCGCTCGTCGTCGTCGACAACACCTTCGCCAGCCCCTACCTGCAGCAGCCGCTCGCGCTCGGCGCCGACCTCGTCGTGCACTCCACGACCAAGTACATCGGCGGCCACTCCGACGTCGTCGGCGGCGCGATCGTCGTGCAGGACGACACGATCGCGGACGCCATCGCGTTCCACCACAACTCGATGGGCGGCGTCGCCGGACCCTTCGACGCCTTCCTCACCCTGCGCGGCATCAAGACCCTCGGGGTTCGCATGGACCGCCACTGCGACAACGCCGAAGTGCTCGCCGAGTTCCTCGCCGGGCACGCCAAGGTCGCCGAGGTCCGCTACCCGGGCCTCTCGACCCACCCCGGACACGACGTGGCGGGCAAGCAGATGAAGCGCTACGGCGGCATGATCTCCTTCCGCCACAAGGACGGCGAGCAGGCGGCCGTCGACCTCTGCGCCCGCACTGAGGTGTTCACGCTCGGCGAATCGCTCGGCGGCGTCGAATCCCTCATCGAGCACCCCGGACGGATGACCCACGCCTCGGCCGCCGGCAGCGCCCTCGAGGTCCCCGCGGACCTCGTGCGCCTGTCCGTCGGCATCGAGGACGCCGACGACCTCCTGGCCGACCTGCGCCAGGCCCTGGGCTAGACGGCACCGGCACCCGCTGCGCCGTTGAGAGACACCGCCCCCGTGAGAAAGAAGGACGTGCAGTGAGCTGGTCGGGAACCACCGCGCAGCAGATAGCCAAGGCGGTCCGGCGCGGCGACGCCGACGCCGCGATCGTCGTCGACCACCACCTCCGCCGCATCGAGGACCACCGCGAGGCCGAAGGCGCCCTCACCAGCGTCCGCAAGATCGAATCCCTCGCTGAGGCCGCGGCCGTCGACGAGATCGACAACCGCGACTCCCTCCCCGCCGCGGGCGTGCCCGTGGCCGTCTGCGAGCAGCTCGCCGTCACCGGGCACGCGCCCCGGCTCGGCTCCAACGCCGCCGTCCTGCCGATCGCGGACACCGACCACCAAGCGGTGCAGCGCATCCGCGGCGCCGGCGCCGTGATCGTCGCCTTCGGCCGCTCCTCCGAGCTCGGGCTCTGGCCCGCCACCGACGACGACGGGAACGTCCCGGCCAACCCCTGGCGCCCCGACCGCGGCATCGGCGGCCCCAGCGGCGGCACCGCGCTCGCCGTCGCCACCGGCGCGGCGCCCATCGGCATCGGCCTCGACGGACCCGGCTCGGCCGGCGGCGTGCGCACCGCGGCCGCCGCGTGCGGCATCGTGGCCTACAGCCCCGAGCACGTGCCCGCGGACATCAACACCGACCCCGAGCACTGGCTCGGCGCCCACACCGGCGTCATGGCGACCACCGTCGAGGACGCCGCGCTCGCCTACGCGGCCCTCACCCACCGCCACCCGCGCTCGACCGGCGACCCCGGGCGCCTGCGCATCGCCGCCTCCAACATCGCGCCCCTTCCGGCCCGCGTCGACGACGACGCCACGAAGTGGCTCCTCAAGGCCGTGCGCTCCCTCACCGACCTCGGCCACGACACCTTCCGCGCCAAGCCCCGCTTCGGCGCCCGCCTCACCCCGGCCTCCTCCGGGGCCTGGACCTGCGCGGCCTACCTGCGCAGCCTCAAATGCGGCCCGGACGGGCTGCAGCGCCGCACCAAGCGGCTCGTGTCCGTGGGCGAGAGGACCTACCTGCGCGGCCTCTTCGGGGGCGTCCTCGGCGACGGCAACCGCGTCCGCCGCCACCTCGAGGACTGGTTCGACCTCGAGGACTACGACCTCCTCATCACCCCCGGCCTCCCCGCGGCGCCCCCGGCGGCCAAGGAGTGGTCCACGGAGACCCTGCGCGCCAACGTCACCCACCTCGCCAGCGCCGCCGCCTTCACCGCCCCCTTCGGCCTCGCCGGCCTCCCGGCCCTGGTCGTCCCGGTCGGCATGCGCAGCGACGGCGCCCCCGCCACGGTCCAACTCGTCGGCCCGCCCGGCTCCACCGGCCGCCTCTTCGACGTCGCAGCCCAACTCATCGCCAAACTCCGCCCCCGCCGCTACGCCCCCGGCCTCAGCTGGGACTGACGAACCAGGGCGGGCCCGCGTGCGGGCCCGCCCTTTCCCATCCCTGCAAACAGACCTGCCTCCCGGCCCAGCAAACCCCCAGCTCACCAACGTGACCGCCGTCTCCAGCCCCACCCTGGGGCCGCCCCTCAACACTGTGTAAACTAGTGCCGGTTCCAAGGTCTAAACGCCTCTGGAACGCCAATCAAGGGGCTTTGGCGCAGTTGGTAGCGCGTTTCCATGGCATGGAAAAGGTCAGGGGTTCGAATCCCCTAAGCTCCACAGAATCGGATATTGAGTAAATGAGCGGTCATCAGGTTGATGACCGCTTTTTGCTGTTCCAAGGGTGATTGCGGGTGAGGAGCCCTCTGGGCAATCCTGAGCCGACATCGCGCTGGTGGTGGTCCTCGAGACTTTCCCGAAAAATGGTCGGCACCTGCGGCATCGGGGTCAGTCCGCAGGCGGTTGTCGAGAATCTGGGGTCCAGTGGGACGTTGGGTTCCCGGTCCCGAGGGCCGCCTCGGGACCGGGTTCTGAGCGACGCGGACCCGGGTCGGCGGAGTCCGTGCCGCTCAGGTCAGCGGACGAGCTGCCACTGCTGGTTGGTGCCGTCCCAGTCGCTGTACTGCACGACGGTGGCGCCGTTGTTGGTCGCCGCGTTCCGGACCTCGATCGCCTTGTCGCTGTTGCGGTTGATCAGGCGCACGTAGCCGCCGCCGGAGTCGGCCAGCCGGAACTGCTGGTTGGCGCCGCCGTGGTCGGTCCACTGGTGGATGTTGGCTCCGTCGGCGGTCGACCAGCCGGACACGTCGAGCACCTTGCCCGAGTGCCGCGCCTTGATCGTGTAGTAGCCGCCGCCGGCGTCCACGAACTGGAACTGCTGGTTGGTGGCGTTCGTGCGAGTCCATTGGTGGAGCTGGGCGCCGTCGGCGGTGGACACGCCGCTGACGTCCAGGACCTTGCCGCTGTTGCGGTTCACCAGCACGTACCAGGCGGTGGGGTCCGGCCCCTTCAGCGTTCCGAGGCGGGCGAGCTCATAGCTGAGCGCTCGCTCGGGGGCGTCGATCTGGTTCTGCGTGCCGACCACCCCTTCTGCCACGGTTCGCGCTTCGGCGAGCGCGTCGAGCATCGCCGCCCACGCTTCGGCGGGATAGTCCCCCGAGTCCAGTGATTCGGCGTAGGCGATCGCTGCCTCCAGGTCGCCTTTGTCGAGCGGCTGGTTCTGCGATGTCAGTGTGTCGCTCAGCAGGAAGTGGTCGAAGTCGACGTGGCCGCCGGTCTGCTGGGTCGCGTAGTTGAACAGTGCGACCCGGTGCCCCATGAAGTGCATCGATCCGCCGAACTCGAGCGGTCCGACGGCGTCGCCGAGCTGGGTCCAATCGATCCCGTCCAGACTGTAATAGAAGGTCGTGAAGAGCTGCCCCTCTCTCCGGGTGAAGTCCAGATCCGCCTTGAGGTGCACCTCCGTGGCGTCCCCGAGTTCCGCAGTGGCTCCAGGCAGGAAACGCTCGATCGCCGCTTGGTCGATCGGCGCGGTGAAGGGACGTCCGCGATGGACGACCCCCACCGTGTTCTCCCCGTTCACGCGCTGGACCGCGACATATGAGAAGTCCTGGCCGAATGCTGCGAGTCCGGCGACGTCGCCGTCGTTCATGCCCGAGAAGTCGAGCTTCGTCTCGGCCGACTGCCGCGGTCCGAAGGAGCGCTGCGAGAGCGTGTTGCGCGCTTCTTCCAGCCACGCGAGCTCGCCACCGGAGTCGCGGTGTGTGTACGCACCGGTCACGACCTTGCCGGCCGTCAACCGCAACCACCCCTCGCGGTCGGTGAGCGACCAGTACCGGTTGTCGGGCGTGTGGTTCCACTCCCAGGCCAGATCGAGGTTCGACCCGTTCGGGGCGATCTCATCGGGATGCGGCAGCTCGACGGCGTCAGTCCGCCCGATGAGTGACACGTCGTCGACCTTGTAGTCCATGAGGTGCGTGTCGGGGTCGGTCGACGGATCGCTCACCCAGGGAGTCTCGATGAAGATGCGCACGTCGGAGAGCGCCTGGGAGGCAGGAATCGTGAACGACCCGGACACCTTGCCCCAGGTCCCGCGGGTGACCGCCGTCTGGGGCGTGAGGTTGGCGTAGTTCGTGTTGTCGCCGCCGTACCGGGCGGTGATGATGAACGGCTTGGTCGCCGGGCTTGCGGGGTTCTCGTATTTGATCCATGCCGAGACGTCGTATATGACGTTGTGCTGCACCTTGCCTGTGAGGTCCTGCGCCGGCCCCGATCCCGTGAGGTTCCGCCCGGTGACCGCGATAGCCGTCGAGCCACTGTGCGCGTCCGTCGTCGTCGAGAGCGTCGCACCGTCGTTGGCGATCCAGCCCTCGGTGTTTCCGGACTCGACGCCGGGATTGCCGAAGAGTTCGACCCCGACCAGCCTCTCGTCGATGTCGGGCGGTGTCGGCAGCGTCCACTGCTCGTCCTGGAAGGCACGGTGCGGTGCGTCGTTGTCGAAGTCGTCGGACACGACGATGCACCTGAGCCGCTCGAAGCGCTCCTGCTCCGGGGTGAGCCTGATCGGCTTCTCGAAGGCGCCGTCGACCGGCACGACGCCGTTGTCGCCGAAGGTCGGCCACCTGTCGCTCCAGGTCGCCGGGATCAGCGCCGGGATGCGACCGACCGGATACGAGTCGCGGAAGAAGAAGCCGTGCCAGTCGTCGTCGCCCGCGTCATTCGAGATGGGCACAAGACTGCCTTGCGCGAATCCGTTCGAAGCGAGCGCTCCATAGGACTCGTAGGCCACCGGTGTGTCCGCGAGGCGTCCGAGCAGTTCGGTCGAGCGGAACATGACGACCTGTCGACCGTTGCTGCGCCAGGTGATCATCACCACGTAGTAGTAGCCGTCGATGAACCACACTTGGGCGCCCTCGAAGATCCCGTCGCTGCCGACGTACGGCTCGCTCGAGTAGTCGCTGCGCCGGATGAAGTCCGGGAAATCCTGCTCGACCGCCGTCAGCGTCGGGTTCAGCCGAACCGCGCTGACGCCGCCGTAGACGATGTACGGCGTTCCGCCGTTGGCGTCGTCGAAGAAGAGCGACGGGTCGTGGAAGCCTCGACCGAACGCCGTCTTCGTCCACGCTCCGTTCTCGATGTCGTCGGTGCGGTAGAGGAAGGCGCCGCCGAGGTTCAGCGAATTGATGAGCACGTAGAAGGTGCCTTCGTGGAAGCGGATCGACGACGCCCACTGCCCCTGCCCGTAGGAGTTCGAGCCGTTGCGCAAGGACGCGGCGTCACTGATGTCGAGGCGGTCGAACGCGTAGCTCACGATCTCCCAGTTGACGAGGTCGTACGACTTCATGATCGGTGCGCCCGGGCTGAGATGCATCGTCGTACTGACCATGTAGTAGATGTCGCGCCGCTCATCGTTCTGCGATGCGGGGACGCGCTCGACACTGACATCCGGCACGTCGGAGTTCAGCATGGGAACCGTGTAGGAGCCGTCGCCGGTGTCCGTCGTCGTGTACGACGAATCGGGATTCCATGCTTCGGCGGCCTGGGCGGTGCCCGTCGACGCGAACACTTGCCGGGCTTGGGCTGCGGTGGGCGGGTCGAGTGCGGTCGCGGCGGCGGCCCCGGCGAGCACGCCGGCGCCGCCGATGAGCATCCGCCTGCGGCTCTTGGGCGTTTCCATCCAGGCCATGGTGGTCTCCTTAGTCGAGGGTCGCTTCCCCAGACGTCGCTGATGCGTCGGGTCATGGAGATGAGGGTTCATTGCTGGGGGTGGGACGGACCGACTGGCTGGTGCGCCGCGGTCCGGTCCGGATCGGTCAGTCGACGGAGGCCGCCGCGAGCGCGGCCATGCCTCGGGTCCAGCGGGGCAGGACCGAGAAATCGGGTGCAGCCGATGTCATCGGGCGCTCCTCAGCGGATGCGGGTACGGGAAATGAGGGATTCGCAGGGGGCCGGCAGGGGGTGCCTCCGCTAAGGGTCAGCGGGAGGCGCAGAACGGTCTCGTTGCATGAATTGCCTTTCCTCGAGCAGACAAAGCCGCCTGTTATCGCTCACATGACGACATCTAGCTCCGAAAGATCTGATGATTTTTTCCGGCGATCTGAACTATAGAGAGATCTCTATGTGTAGTCAACGGCTCGACAGAGGTTTGTTGGTACACCTGAAGTTTGTCCTGAAAATCGGCCTGGCCCACTGCGGCGTCGAGGTCAGACCGCTGGTGGGTAGTGGGCGAGGATCTGGTGCGCCAGTTCCCTGACGCGGTGGCGCGCACCTGACCTCCCCGCTCGCACTGGCCTATCACCGGCTCCTCGTCGAGAACGGTCGTGCCGCTGCTTCCACGCTGCTACCCGCCGCCACTGTCGCCAAGCCGCACCGTGCCGGTGCCCCTGCGCGGCAAGCGTTTCGCGCCGCGAGGGGTCTCGCTCACTTACATCGATGTCCTTGACTTTCTAAATGTTACGGGTCACACTTATGCGCGGCGCGGATGTTACCGATCATCTCGGTCGCTCATCGAGCGCTGCTCCTGCTTCAGAAAGGCTGAGAACGATGCCGTCTCGCCGTACCCTGCTCACCACCGCGATGGCCTCCGCCGTCACCGCTGCCATCGCCGTTCCCACTGCCGCACAAGCGCAGTCGTACGCGGCGTACGCGATGGTGTACTTCAAGGAGTCGCCGAACTCGACCGACGACAGCTACGCGCTGCACCTCGCCGTCAGCAGCGACGGCCTCGAGTGGACGCCGCTGCATCAGAACCAGCCCGTCGCCACGCCGACTGAGGGCATGCTGGGCCTGCGCGACCCGTTCCTCCTCCGCAAGCAGGACGGCACGTTCACCGTCCTCGCCACCGACCTCAAAGGACGCGTGTTCAACCTCAACAACCAGTACATCCACGTCTGGGATTCCGCGGACCTGCGCAGCTTCACCGGCTACCGCCGCGTCAAGCTCCACGACCTCGCGACCCACTCGTGGGCGCCCACCGCGTTCTGGGATCCCTCACGCAGCGCGTACGCGGTCGTGTACTCGGCCAACAACGGCACCCGCGACGTCTTCATGGTCAACTACACCACCGACTTCGTGAACATGGGCGCCGCAGAGGTCTTCTTCGACCCCGGCTTCAACGTCCTCGACGGCGACGTCCTCATGCACAACGGCGCGTTTTACCTGGCCTACAAGAACCTCGGCGACAACAACCTGTATGTCGCCCGCTCGGCCACCGGTCAGCCGAACACCTTCACCACGCTCACCTCGGGCCTGCGCCAGGGTGACGCGATCGAGGCCCCGATCCTCGTGAAGTCCAACGCGGGCAACATGTTCTGGCTCTGGGGCGACTCCTTCGGGCCCGCCAACGCCGTGTTCTACGCCTGGCAGTCCAGCGACATCGGCGGCAACTCATGGGCGAGACTCGACCAGCGCACCTTCACCGCACCCATGAGCAGCAAGCACGCCGGGATCGTGCCGATCACCGAGGCCGAGCGGGCCGCGCTCCTGACCCGTTGGGGCGCACCGCAATGGAACCGGCTCAAGTCCTACAACTACCCGGACCGGTATGTGCGCCACGCCGACGCCGTCGGCCGGATCGACCCCTTCCCGATGGAGCCGCCCGCCGACCAGCAGTGGCGACTCCGGTCGGGCCTGGCCGACGCCGCGGGCGTCTCGTTCGAATCGGTGAACTACCCCGGCCG
Source organism: Glycomyces lechevalierae (assembly GCF_027622945.1). GTDB lineage: Bacteria > Actinomycetota > Actinomycetes > Mycobacteriales > Micromonosporaceae > Glycomyces > Glycomyces rutgersensis. The sequence goes on from NZ_JAPZVQ010000009.1 coordinate 133,336, forward strand.
CTTCCTGCGCCACTCCGGTTACGCGATCCGCTTGGACCCCAACGACAACACGGCCCAGTTCGCCGCCGACGCCACCTTCACCCGCACCCCCGGCCTCGCCGACGCCGCCTGGGCGTCGTTCCGGTCCTACAACTACCCGGACCGGTACCTCCGCCACGCCGGGTACGTCCTGCGGATCGATCCGCTCACCAGCTCTTCGTCCGCATCGGACCGCCAGGACGCGACGTTCAGAGTCACTTTCTAACACCCTCCACGGCAAAGGGCCCCCGCGCGACGGCGGCGTGGATGCCCCGAATGGCCCGGCGGGCGTCCGGTGAGTGGTCGAGGATCTGGTGTGCCAGCTCTCAACGAGCTGGCACTCCTTAGTTACCGTCGGGTCCATTGCTGGTTGGCCTGGGCGCTGCCGCAGGTCCAGAGAGTGACCTTCGTGCCGTTACTGGTGCCCCAGCCCGAGGCGTCCAGGCACAGGCCGGACTGCACCCCGGTGATGGTGCCGTTGGCGTTGACGTTCCATTGTTGGTTGGCTTGTCCGTTGCAGTCCCAGATCACCACCTTGGTGCCGTTGCTGGTGCCCCCGCCGGAGGCGTCCAGGCACTTGTTGCCGTACACCTTCAACTGCTTGCCGGCGGTGTAGGTCCACTGCTGGTTGGAACCGCCCCAGCAGTCCCACAGCTGGACGTCGGTGCCGTTGGCGGTGCCGACCCCGGTGACCTCGAGGCAGCGACCGGACTGGGCGCCCACGATCTCGGTGCCGTCCGCAGAGCCGATGCTGCCGGGTACCGATCGCAGTGCGGAGTACCAGACCGCGGCCATCTTGTCGTATCCGGTGGCGGTCGGGTGGACCCCGTCGTCCAGGTCGGCGGTGGTCAGGGCGCTGTGCATGTCGACCATGTGGACGTGCTTGCCGGCGTTCACCTTGCTCTGCACGATGCCGGGGATGGTCGCGTTGAAGCTGTTCACCGCCGCGTCGCCCTCGGGCCACCCGAGCGGAGTGATCTGCGCGACGAACACCTCGGCGTTCGGCGCCGCCGTGTTGATGTGGTCGATCAGGGCGGACAGCCGGTTCGGGGCGGTCGAGACGTTGTAGTCCTGCAGGATGTCGTTGGTGCCGATGTGCAGCAGCACGGTCTGCGGCTGGTAGGTGTTCACCCAGTTGACGATGTTCGCGTCGATCTGGTCGATACGCCAGCCGGGGTGGCCCTCGTGATCGTGGTCGCCGAGGTTCCCCGGCCCGTTGAACTGCGACCCGACGAAGTCCGTGGTGTACCCGCCGCCCGCGAGGCGCTGCCACAGGCCGATCCGATATCCGCCCGGCGTCGCGGTGCCCTCGGTGATGGAGTCGCCCAGCGGCATGACCCGAACCCCGCCGTTCGACTCCGCACTGGCGGAACCGACCGGCGCCGTCACGATGGCCGCCGCGACACCGAGTGCCGCGAGGACCCCGAGCCACCTTGCTCTTATTCGCATCTCTTGCCCCTTGAATTCATAGGATTATTTCCGTTCCAGATGGCCGTAGTGATCAGATCTGGGCGGGGCCGGTCGCAACCTAGTCCCGAAACATCTGATGATTTTTCCGGCGATTCGAACTATAGAGAGATATCTATGTGTAGTCAACGACTCGACGGGGGTTTGTTGGTACACCTAGCGTTAATTGCCGCGTCGAGTGCCACCTTCAAGTGGGATAGAGCACAGTGATGATGAATTCGTAGTGACTACGGAATTGTAGTGACTGCTGTATGGTCGACTGATGGCGACGACCGATGGATCCACCCCGGGCAGGCGCGAGCGGAAGAAGGCGGCGACTCGCAAAGCCCTGTCCGACGCCGCGCTGGAACTCTTCTTGGAGCGGGGGTACGACAAGGTCACGGTCGCGCAGATCGCGGAGGCCGCGGACACGGCCGTCACGACGCTCTTCGCGCACTTCCCCGCCGGCAAGGAAGCCCTCATCCTCGACGACAGCGGCGAGCGGGAGCGGTCGCTGACCGCGGCCGTCCGCGACCGTCCTGAAGGGACATCCGTGCTGGACGCGCTGCACGCGTTCTTCGCCGGTCGGGCCCCTTTTGCCGAGGACCTTCCCGAGGAGTACCGGCGCCGCATGGATCTGGTGCTGCGCACCCCGGAGCTCTGCGCCTACGCCCGCCAGGTCTGGATCGCATGTCAGGCCGCCCTCGCCGACCTCCTGGCCGAGGCCGCGGGCCGCGCGGAGCCCGACGAGTCCCTGCGCATCCTCGCCCGCTACATCCTGGAGACCCCCGACCTCGCGTCCGGCCGACCGGACCGCCGGGCCGCCCTCGCCGAGGCGTTCACCCGGCTCAAGCGCGGCTGGCCCGACCTGTGAGCCTCACCCGTCTCTTCCCATCCCCATGCAACGCATAGGACGCTGTCATGAACTGGAATCCCCGCCGACTGCCGCGCGCCGACGACAAGAACGTCCTGGTGACCGGCGGAAACGCCGGCATCGGCTACTTCATCGCCGAACAGTTCGCCGCGGCGGGAGCCGTTGTCGTCCTCGGTTGCCGCGACCCGTCCAAGGCCGCCGTCGCCGGTGCGGCGATACGGGCCCGGGTACCGGGCGCCCGGATCCACCACATGCAGCTCGACCTCGCTGACCTCGCTTCGCTGCAGGCGGCGGTGGACGGGATGCCGCTCGACTGTCTCGACGTCGCCGTCCTCAACGCCGGGATCGCGATCGACGACCCGCCGCGCCGGGAGAACACCGCCGGTCATGAGTTGATGCTCGCCACCAACCACCTCGGGCATTTCGCACTCACGCACCGGCTCGCCCCGCTGCTCGCCGCCGCGCCCGCCGCGCGGATCGTCACCATGGGCAGCTTCGCCGCGCGCTCCGAGCGGCTAGACCTGGACGACCTCCAGTCCACCCGCTCCTACCAGCCGAAGCGGACCTACGGCCGTTCCAAACTGGCGCAGATGATCTTCGCCTTCGAGCTCGACCGCCGCCTCCGCGCCGCGGGTGGCGATCTCATCAGCGTCCTCGCCCATCCCGGCGGCGCCCTCGACTCCCTGACCCCCGCGCGGCCCGGCGTCCACGTGCGCTCCCGCGCGAGCTACTTGAGGGGCCTGGCGGGCGGACTCGTCCTGCAGGGCAAGGACGCCGGCGCCTGGTCCGCGGTCCGAGCCGCACTCGACCCCGAGGTCGTCGGCGGCCAGCTCTGGGGTCCGCGGGTGTTCGGCCTCCGCGGACAGCCCCGCCTGGAGCAGCCGCAGCAGCACATGACCGACCCCGAGACCGCCCGGCAACTGTGGACCGCGAGCGTCGAGCTGACCGGCGTCGATCCTGTAGCGGCACTGTGAAATCGGAGCACCGGCTGCCGCCGCCCGCGCGACGGCCGGGACCGGTCCCGGGAGCGGTTTGCTACAAAGGAAGTCGCTCTTGGAAGGAGGCACGATGACGCACAAGCGCTTGATAGGCGGGGCGTTCATCGTGGCGGCCGTGATCGTGTTGGCGGTCGTCGCGGTGATCGTCGTCGTCATCGACGACGTCAGGAATCCGCCGGAAGCCCGATCGGGTTGCGCCGGAGGCGAGCGCGTTCGCCATCGGTCCGACCAGGAACTGATGCTCGCCGCGTGAACCGTCGTCGAACGTGTTGTCGGGCCTGGGGGAGTTTCGCCCCCAGGCCCGAATCCTGTTGTGCCCGAACCGTCCTCGGCAGGGTCGGAGCCGCCCGCGTTCAGAGACGGCGAGGACCGGTGCCCCTCAGCTCCACGGTTCCGCCGGTGCCGGGACCGTGATGCAGTTGTCCGCGCGGCTGAGGTCGCGGCCGGTGGCGCAGAGCTGCATGTCGCCTGACAGATCGGCGTCGTCCATGATCTGGAAGGCCAGGCCGCCGATCATGGTCGCGCCGGCCTGGAGGTCGACGCGCCCGAAGGCGTCGGCGCTGCCCCACATGTGGTCGCGCCACTCGTCGTCGGGGACCGCTTCGAGACTGGTGATGGGGTTGGCGACGCAGTCCCCGTAGGCGTCGGTGCCGTCGGCCGCGCAGGCGCCGTCGACAGCGGGGAAGTCCAGCTTGAAGTCGAAGTAGTTCAACCAGGCGTCGGCCACGCCGCGGTCGTCGGCTTCGCCGGTCACCGCGACGTAGACGACCATGTAGTGCGCGTCCGCGTCGGCAATGTGGTCGGCGAGTTCGGTCTGCCAGACCGTGTCCACGGCCTTGAGCCGCAACCCGACTGGCGCCACCCCCTGCTCGACGTACAGCAGCTCCTCGCCGGGGAAGTCGGCGAAGGCGGTGTAGGTCGGCCCGGACGGGCCCTCAGACGACTCCTGTTGCGACTCTTGCTGCGAGGTCGATTCGGCGGCGTCGGTGTCGCCGCTGTTCGTGCATCCGGTGAGCGCCAGAAGGAGTGCCGCGGTGACGGCGGAGATCGGTCGCGTCGACATCAGCTTCGCTCCTCGGTCGGCGCGGGAACGGTGACGCAGTTGTCCCACTCCATGAGGACCGACTCGCCGCCCCCGCAGAACTCGATCGCGCTAGTCACCTCGAAGTCGTCCGGGACGGTGAAGGCCGCGACCCCGGCCACGGTCGCCCCGGCGTCCAGCGGCGAGCCGCCGAGGGTCGATTCCGTCCAACCATAGGTGCCCCAGTCCTCGTAGGGCACGTCCTCGAGGTAGGTGACCATGGTGGCCATGTCGTGGCAGATCTCCTCCATCGACTCGTCCCGGGCGCCGAGCGCGTCCCGGTTGCAGTCGTCGCCGGACCCGAACCGCAGCCCCACCGAGAAGGCGTTCAGGTAGGCCTCTTCCACACCGCGGTCGGCCTGTTCGCCGGTCGCCACGACGTAGACCGCGAGGTAGTGGGATCCCATCTGGGCGGGCCTGCCGGCCAGCTCGGTGAGCCACGCGGTCTCCACCGGCTTGACCCGCAGGCGGTACTCCTCGCGGCCGTCGGTGTACAGCAGCTCCTCGCCGGGGTAGTCCTCGAATTGCGAGTACGCGGGCTCGGACGCGCTCGTCGGCGCGTCCGCTTCAGTGGTCGTCGCCTCGGACGAGCTCTCGTCGCCACCGCTTTCGGAGCATCCGGCGAGTGCGAGGAGCAGACTCAGCGCGAGTAGGGACGGGGAACGAAAGGACATGCGGTTTCCTTGGTCTATCGCTGGGCTTCGCCGCCTTCGCCCGCCACGCCGATGGCGGGTTCTCGCGGCCATAGGGAGCACTCTCCCCGAACCCGGCTTCAGATCGGCTTCACCATGCCGACGCCCCTGTTCGCCAGGGCTAAAATGACGACGTGTCGGACCTTGACGGCGGCGAAAGCTGCGCCAGCACGCCTGCCGGATCACCTGGCCGCGTTGAACTCGGTGTACTCGGGCCCCTGCGGGTCGCCGCGGGCGGCACGGAACTGGAGCTGACCTCCCCGCGGTCGCGCAGCTTCCTTGCACTGCTGGTGCTCAACGCCGGCAGGCAGGTCTCGTTGTCCGAGTTCGCGGATGCCCTGTGGGGGGCGGAACTTCCGCAGAACCCCCGCCGCGCGGTGCAGTTGTGCGCGGTGCGGGTGCGGGCGCAACTCGACCGGATCGGCGCCGGCGACATCGTGGTGACCTGTCCCGACGGGTACCGGCTCGACGTCCCACCGGAGGCCACCGATACCGGGGCCCTCGCGCTCCGCCTGAGTGAAGCCGATGCGGCCGCGGACGACGCCGAACGCGAACTGGCCGCGGTGACGGCGGCGCTCGGACTGTGGCGGGGTGAGCCGCTGGCGGACGTCCCGTCAGAGGAGCTGCAGCGCGAGGTCGCGCCCGGCCTGCGCGAGAAGCGGCTGCAGCTGCTGGAGCGGCGCTTCGACATCCTGCTCCGCCGCGGGAGCGGCGCCGAGCTGGTGGACGAACTGGTGGCCCTCACGGCTCGGCACCCGTTGCGCGAGGGGCTCAGCGGCCAGTTGATGCAGGCGCTGCACCACTGTGGACGACGCGGCGAGGCTTTGGACGTCTACCACCGGTTCCGCCGCCGATTGAGCGACGAGTTCGGGGTCGAACCGAGCGAGTCGATGCGGACGCTGCACGCCGCGATCCTGACCGGCAGGCAGGACGAGGACCGCGGCACCGAGCCGCTGCGGCTGCCGGTTCCGCGCCAGCTCCCGGCGAGTGCGGGGGCCTTCTCGGGGCGCAAGGGCGAACTCGCCGAGCTCGACGGGCTGCTGACGGCGATGAACGGGTCGTCAGGGCCGGTCGTCGGTGTGGTCACCGGGACGGCCGGGGTCGGGAAGACCACGCTGGCGGTCCACTGGGCGCGCCGGGTCGCCGACCGGTTCGTCGACGGGCAGCTCTTCGCCGACCTGCGCGGTTACCATCCGGGGCAGGCGTTGTCGCCGGATCGTGTGCAGGCGCGGTTCCTGCGGACGCTGGGGGTGCGCGGTGAGGACATCCCCACCGACGCCGACGAACTCACCGCGATGTTCCGGTCCACGATGGACGGCCGACGTCTGCTCATGGTGCTGGACAACGCGAACAGCGCCGACCAGGTCCGGCCGCTGCTGCCGACCGGGCCCGACTGCCTGGCCGTCGTCACCAGCCGGGACGCCCTGCTGAGCCTGATCGCCATCGACGGGGCGAGCCGGGTCAACCTGGAGCTGTTCGACATGGTCGAGGCGCGGGAGCTGCTGGCGCGGCGGCTCGGCCCCGAACGGCTGGCCGTCGAGTCGCAGGCCGCCGATGACATCATCGCCGCCAGCGCACGGCTTCCGCTGGCGCTCGCGATCGCCGCCGCCCGCGCCGTGATCGACCGGGGCGCCCCGCTCAGCGCGCTCGCCGAGCAGCTGCGCGGCGGGCTCGACGCCTTCGACACCGCATCGGACCTGACGGACGTGCGCGCGGTGTTCTCGTGGTCGTATCGCGCGTTGAGCCCGGACGCCGCCCGTATGCTGCGGCTGCTCGGGCTCCATCCGGGTCCGCATCTGACGGTGCCCGCCGCGGCGAGCCTCGGCGGCCTCCCGGTGCGGACGGCAGGGAGGCTGCTCGACGAGCTGGTGCGGGCGAACCTCGTCACCGAACCGGTCCCGGGGCGCTTCGCCTTGCACGACTTGATGCGTGAGTACGCCGCCGAGCTGGTGTCCGCCGACGAGGCCGAGGCCGACCGGGATCGAGCCGTCCGCCGCCTCCTCGACCACTACCTGCACAACGGTTACGCCGCAGTGGACGTCATCGACCCGCTGCTGACCGGCGACGGGCCGGGTGAGGCGCTTCCCGAGGTCGCGCTGGAGGATCTGGCGGACCATGACGCGGCCCTGAACTGGATCACGGCCGAGCAGGAGGTGCTGCTGTCCATCCTGGACTGGGCGGCGGACGCCGGGTTCGACCGGCAGGTATGGCAACTGGTGTGGGTCCTCTTCCCGTACCTCATGCGGCAGGGAAGCCCGGCGCAGGCCATCAGTTGTCTCGAGGCGGCGCTGAAGGCCGGTGAACGGCTCGGCGAACCCCTCCTGCAGGCGCGGGCGCACCGGGGGCTCGGGAACATGTACCTGCGGGCGGCCCGCGACGAGGACGCCGACCGGCACTTCGAGACGGCGCTGACCCTCTATCGCGACAACGGCGACCTCTCGGGCGAGGCGCACGTCGCCATGGGCCTGGCGGCGTTCCGCGAACAGCAGGGCCGGCACCCCGAGGCCCTGGAGCACGCGCTGCGGGCGCTGGACCTGCACGAGCGGCTGGGCGACACCGGTTCTCACGCGAACGCCCTCAACTCGGTGGCCTGCTGCTACATCCAGGTGGGGCAGCATCAACTGGCGCTCGACCACGGTCGACGGTCGCTCGCGGCGTTCCGGGAACTGAAGGCCCCTGAGGCGGAATCCGCGGTGATGGACACGATCGGCGACGCCCACCAGCAGTTGGGGCAGTTCACCGAGGCGATCGACAGCTATCAGGAGGCCATCCGGCTGGCCCGGCAGGTGGGAAACCGCTTCTACACGGCCCGGAGCCTCGACAACCTCGGCGACACCTATCACGCGAGCGGCGACCAGGCTGCGGCCCAAGGCGCTTGGCGCGAAGCCGAGGCCATCTTCGACGAGCTCCAGCACCCCGCCGTACGACAGGTCCGGGGCAAGCTCGCCGGAGCCGCTGCGTAACGGCCGAATGGACCGCCGTCGTCCCGGGCGTTGCCCAGGGCTCTTCGCGAGCCATGCCCGGCACGAGTCAGCGCAGGGCTCCGTAGATCGCGGTGAGGGCGTGCCGGCGGGCGGTCTCGGTGTCGAAGCCGCCGGGGTTCCAGGTGCAGGCGAGGTTGAGGGCCGCGAGTCTGCCGGTGGCCCTGATGGTGCTGACCGCGTGGAGGATCGCGCCGAGGTCGGGGCCGCCTTCGGCCTGGTAGCGGGCGTCGACCAGGTGGAAGGGCACGCGAATGAAGGCCATGGCATCACGCTAGACGGTATCCGTTGCCGCCCAAAAGGTCTCGCCTCCAGATGCCTCGCCGTCAAAGCTGGATGGCGGTGCGGATGAGTCGGGCGAGCGGGCGGGAGCGGCTGTGCGGGGGCCAGGCGATGTGGGTGGTGACGGGCGGGGCGTCGGTGAGGGCGACGGCGGCGTGTTCGGCCCAGAGCCAGGTGCGCGAGGACTCGGGGCAGACGGCGGCGGTGCGGCCGAGCGCGATGAGTTGGGCCAGTTGGGTCTGGTCGCGGATCTCGGGGCCGGGGCCGGGCGGATAGGTCCCGTTGCGGGGCCAGCGGGCGAGAGGAAGGTCCGGGAGGTCGGTGACCTCGGTCAGGCTGAGCGTCGTGCGGGTGGCGAGCGGGTGCGAGGCGGGGAGGACGGCGATGCGGCCTTCGGTCAGGAGTTCCTCGCTGTCGAACCCGGCGAGGGAGTCGAACGGGGTCTGCATGAGCGCCACGTCGGCGCGGCCGTCGCGCAGCATGATCTCCTGCTCGCCTATGCCGCAAGGCAACAGCTCGATCTCGGCGGCCTCGGGTTGGGCCGCATACGCATCGAGCAGCTTGCGCAGCAGTTCCTGGGAGGCGGCGGCCTTGACCGCCAGGACCAGGCGCTCGCAGGCCACGCCTGAGTGACCGGCGCCGCCGGCGCGGCGGGTCCGGCGCGCGGCGGCCGTGGTCGCGCACAGGGCGGCGCGGCCCTCGGCGAGGAGGACCTCTCCGGCGCCGGTCAGCGAGACGCCGCGGCGGTTGCGGTTCAGGAGCGGGACGCCGAGGCGCCGTTCGAGCTGCTGGATCGCCCGGGACAGCGGCGGCTGGGCGATGCCGAGTCGCCTTGCGGCGCGGCCGAAGTGCAGTTCCTCGGCGACGGCCACGAAGTATCGGAGCTCGCGGGTCTCCAGGATCTCGGACGTGTCCATGCCCAGAGTGTACTTTCCGGTGATACTCGAGGGGTATCACTGGATGCCCGATCGGTGTTGTTCGCATCGCTTCCCCAGGGCGAGTATCGATCCCGTGAATGAAACGAAGATTGCGCTGGTTACCGGCGCGAACAAGGGAATCGGGTACGAGATCGCGACCGGTCTCGGTGCCCTCGGATACCGCGTGGGCGTGGGCGCCCGGGACGAGGCGCGGCTCGAGGCCGCCGTGGAGAAGCTGCGCGCGGCTGGCTTGGACGCGTTCGGTGTGCCGCTCGATGTGACCGCCGACCAGAGTGTCACCGCCGCAGCGGAACTCATCGACCAGCAGGCGGGACGCCTGGACGTCCTGGTCAACAACGCCGGGGTCTCGGGACCGACCGGCCCGGACTGGGGGCAGGACCCGACCACGCTCGACCTCGACGTGGTCCGCACGGTCGTGGACACCAACGTCTTCGGCGTCATCCGCGTCACCAACGCGATGCTGCCGCTGCTGCGGCGCTCCGCGTCGCCGCGCATCGTCAACGTCTCCAGCAGCGTCGGCTCCCTTTCCCTGCAAGCGGACCCGAACGTCGAGATCGGGCCCGTCATGGCGGCCTACGCGCCGACGAAGTCGTACCTCAACGCCTTCACCGTGCAGTACGCCCGGCAGTTCGCCGGGACGAACCTCCTGATCAACGCCGCCTGCCCGGGCCTCGTCGCGACCGACTTCACCGGTTTCTTCGGCCCCCGCACCCCCGAGCAGGGCGCGGCCGTCGCGATCCGGCTCGCCACCCTCCCGGACGACGGCCCGACCGGTTCGTTCTTCAACGACGACGGCGTCGTGCCCTGGTAGAACCGGGATCGCCTGGCGGTCAGCGCAGGTAGGACGCTCCGAACATGTCGAGGATCGCCCCGGTCGCGAACTCGGCGTCGGGGGAAGCGCAGAAGAGGACGGCCGCGGCGATCTCCTCGGGGCGGGCGACGCGGCCCAGCGGGCTCTGGGCCTTGATGGCCTCGACGTCGGGACCGGCCAGGATCGGGTCGGCCATGCCGGCGTCGACGAAGCCGGGGGCGACGGTCATGACGGCGATGCCCCGGTGGCCGACCGCCTGGGCGAGGGATTGGCCGAAGGCGTTGAGGCCCGCTTTGGCTGCGGCGTAGGCCATCTCCTCGGGTTCGCCGCGCACGGCGCTGCGGGAGGAGATGTTGACGATCCGGCCGCCGCCGTGGTCCTTCATGTGGTGGACCGCGCAGTACGCGAGGTTCACGGGCCCTTGGAGGTTGGCGGCCATCGTGAACGACCAGGCGTCCTGCCATTCGCCGTACGAGACGTCGAGGACGGGATGGGGACGTTCGACCCCGGCATTGTTGACGAGGACGTCCAGTCCGCCAAGGGCTTCGACGGTGTCGGCGACCAGTTGCCGCGCCTGTTCCGGGTCGGTGAGGTCGGCTCCGATCACGTGGTGGCCGGTGCCGGGGAGTGCGGACAGGACTTTCTCGGCCGCTTCGCGTCTGCGGTGGTAGTGGACGACGACGCGGTCACCGGCCTCGGCGAACGCGTGCGCGATGGCCGCGCCGATGCCGCCCGAAGCGCCTGTCACCAGCACTGATCTCATGGTCAACCTCGAATCTGCGTGGAAGGGGGGAAGTGCCGTACGGCCTCCCAGATCTGCTCGAAGCTCGTCGACAGCGCACCCGGCGCCAGCCTGATCCGGTTGGGGCCCAGGTAATCGACGAGGACGTTGTGCTGGGCCAGTCCGGCCGCGATCGCGCGGGCCTCAGGATGCTCGAAGGTCACGTGCGCGCCGCGGCCTTCGGCGTCGCGCGGGGAGGCGAGCCGCAGATACGGCGCGTACGCCGCGACCAGGTCGATGACGAACTCGGTCAAGAGGAGGCTCTTCGCGCGCACCCGGTCGATGCCCGCTTCGAGGAGCAGGTCCAGGCTCGGTTCGACAGCCGCCAGGGCGAGGATCGACGGCGTGCCGCACAGGAAACGCTCGATCCCGGGCACGGGGTCGTACGCCGGGCCCATCCCGAACTGGTCGCGCTGGCCGAACCATCCCCAGATCGGCTGCCGCAGTACGGGATGGAGGTCCTTGCGCACGTAGAGGAACGCGGGCGCGCCCGGCCCGCCGCACAGGTACTTGTACGAGCAGCCCACGGCCAGGTCCGCGCCCGTGGCGTCGAGCGCGATCGGGACCGCGCCGGTCGCGTGGCTGAGGTCCCAGAGGACCAGAGCGCCCGCTTCATGGGCGAGTTCGTTGGCCCGGGCCATGTCGAGCAGTGCGCCGGAGCGGTAGTCCACTAGGGAGAGGACTACGACCGCCACCTCTTCGTCCAGCAGGCTCCCGAGGGAATTGAGGTCCACGCCCTTGTCCGGGTGGGCTTCCACGGGGCGGAGGTCGGCTTGGCCCAGGGCTTCGATGCCCTGGGCCACATAGCGATCGGTGGCGAAGTTCCGGTCGTCGGTGATCATCGCGCGACGGCCGCTGTGGCGCAGTGCGGCCATGGCGAGCTTGTACAGGTTGACCGTCACCGAGTCGCTGTAGACGACCTGTCCTGGTGCGGCGCCGAGCATGCCGGCTCCCAGGCGGTCGCCCAGGCGCTGGGGGTGGTCGAGCCACGAGTCCCAGCCCTGGACGAGTCGGCCGGCCCATTCCCGGTCGACGAAGCGCGCGAGCGCGTCGGCGGTGTCTGCGGGCGGGCGTCCGAGCGAGGCCTCGTCGAGGTAGCGCAGCTCGGGGCCGGGGACGCGGAAGCGGTCGGCGTACGCACGGAGCGGGTCGGCGGCGTCGAGTTCGCGGGCCTTCGCCTGCCAGGTCATGGCCGGACCCCCATGAGTTCCAGTGCCTTGCGGCCCAACGTGGTGGAGGGATCGCCCAGGTCCAGCGGGAGGTCGAAGTGGTTGCGGTCCTGGACGATCAGCGAGTCGCCCGGGTGGGCGCGGAGCCAGGCCTCGTGTTGCTCCGAAAATCCGGCGGGTTCGCGCTCTCCTCGCGCCACTATGGACGGCGGTGTCTCGATCGGCAGGCGCAGCGGGCTGTTGCGGCGTGCGGTCGCCTCGTCCATGCCGACCGCGCCGTTGATGTACGTCCCCACCAAGGGTTCGAGGTCGTACACGCCGCTGAGGAGGATCGCGCCGCTCACCCGCTCGTCCGGCAGACACATCGCGGCGAGGTGCGCCCCCGCGGAACTGCCGGCGAGGTAGACGGGTCGCGATCCGGCTGCGCCCGTGAGGAAGCGGACCCCGGCCCGGACCATCGCGACGATCGCGTCCAGGTCGAGTCGGGGCGCGAGGCCGTAGCCGAGCACGGCGACCGTGACGCCCTGCGCGTGCAGGCCCGGGACCATGAAGGCCGAGTCCGACTTGTCGAGTTCCTGCCAGTAGCCGCCGTGGATATAGATGAGCAGCGGGCCGTCTGCCGGGAAGAGGTCGATCCGCGCCATGGGGTCGTCCCCGTAAGCGATCTCCTTCCACGGCACCGTCTCCCGCGCCTTCCGGCTCTCCTCCGCGTACCGGTCGAGGACGGCCGCGGCGTCGGGAACGAGCCTGCTGGGGGAGTAATCGCGGTCGCGGCGGACGCGGGCGAGGAATTCGGGTTCGGGGAGGTCGACGAGGCCAGGGCCGTGTCCGGCGAGGAGCATGGCGGCGAACGTCCGGGCGTCATCCGCGCCGAACTCGGGGAAGGCCTCCCGCAGCCGCGCCGCGAGGGCGTCCTGTGCCGGTCTCATATGTCGCTGCGGACCTCCCACAGATCCGGGAATGCCGGCGTGTGCAGGGTCGTCATCAGGTAGCCCGCGCCGGACGAGCCGCCCGTGCCGCGTTTGCCGCCGATCGTGCGCTGGACCATCTTGACGTGCCGGTAGCGCCATTCCTGCACGGCTTCATCGATGTCGACCATGCGCTCGGCGACCTGCGAGGGCTCGCCGTCGTCGCGGTAGACCTGCAGCAGCACGCGCTGGGTCTCGGCCGAGGGCTCGAGCGGGGCGCCGAGGTCGGCGCGCGGCGGGACCTCGTAGCCGGAGAGCGCGAGGTAGGCCAGGAAGGAGTCGTAGAGGGACGGGCGGGCCATCGCTGCCGCGATGCGTTGGCGCGCTTCGCCTTCGGGGTGCTGCTGAAGGACGCGCGGGTCGCGGCGGCCGAGGACGGCCTCAAGTTCGCGGAACTGGGCGGACTGGAAGCCGCTGGCGTCCTCGAGCCGGCCGCGGAAGCCCTTGAACTGGAGCGGGGTCATCGTCTCGAGGACGTGCACCTGCTCGACCAGCACGCCGAGGATCGCGAGGAGCCGCTTGAGGGTGCGCAGCGCGTGCTGGCCGTCCCCGGTCTCGAGGCGTTCCTGCAGGTGGGCGAGTTCGTGGAGGAGCTGCTTGAACCACAGCTCGTAGGTCTGGTGGATGACGATGAACAGCATCTCGTCGTGCTCTTCGGAGCGGGGGCGTTGCGCCGCAAGGAGTTCGTCGAGCGCGAGGTACGAGCTGTACGTCAGCGCCCGGTGCTCTCCGGCGGGGAACAGCCGCGCACCGTCGGGTTCGCCGCCCGGATCGCGGCTCGACAGCACTTGGGGCTCAGCCATACCGGTCAGCGTAACTGCTGCCGCCCGGGCCGAGTGCGATTCGCGGCGGTCCGGTTTCGCGCGCTAGCCGGCCTCGGATTCGGTGAGCGCGGCGAGCTGGCCGGTCACCGTGCCCCAGCCTTCGGCGAAGCCGAGCTTCTCGTGGAGCTCGCGCGCGGCCGGGTCGCCGTGGCGGACGCGGACGCGGTAGTCGGTGCCCTCCGGGTGGTCGGCGAGCATGATCTCGGCGGTCATGGCGACCGGCTGCGGGCTGGCCGGCCGCCAGTCGCTGTCGAGGCCGTTGGTGAAGACGAGCCGCAGGCGGTCCTCGACGAGGAGGAAGCAGCCGTCCAGGTGCGGGACGAACACCTCGCCGTCCTCGCTCATGCGGGTGACGAGCGCGCCGCCGGGCCGGGCTTCGAGGCGGTCGACGCGGCAGTGCAGCGGGGCCGGGAGCCACCATCGCGCGAAGCGGTCCGGGTCGGTCCAGGCCCGCCAGACGCGGTCGCGCGGAGCGCGGATGACGCGCTCGAGGCCCAGGTCCAGGGCAGGGTTCAGTGCGGGATTCATTGCTCCTCCTCAGGATCGGTGACGAAGCGCTCGAGCCTGTCGGTGCGCTCCTCCCAGCCCCGGCGCTGCTCGGCGAGCCAGCCGTCGACGAGCGCGAGGCGCTCGCGGCGGAGCGCGCAGGTGCGCACGCGACCGGATTTGGTGGTGCGGATGAGGCCGTTGGCCTCGAGCGTCCGCACGTGCTTCATGAACGAGGGCAGGGTGATCGGGAAGGCGTCCGCGAGGTCGCCCACGCTCTGGGGGCCGCGGCCGAGGCGTCGCACGACCTCGCGCCTGGTGGGGTCGGCGAGGGCGGTGAACAGGCCGTCCAGCTCCTCCGAATACTTTGCCATGAGGCTAAGTATCGCGCATCGCGGCGGTGGACGCAAGGGAACCGGGGTTTCCGTTCTGCTCAGGGCGAAACGTCCTGTTCAGCACGGCTCTCGCGGCTTTACGATGAGGCATGGCCGAGACTGCTGCACCGGATCACGCGTCGCCGGACGAGAGCCCGAAGCGCACCGAGGGCGAACCCCTGTGGCGCGACGCCCTCGGCGAATGCCTCCGCGACCTGCGCCACGACCGCGGCGAGAAGCTCACGGACACCGCCGGGCGGGCCGGGATCTCGCCGCAGTACCTCTCCGAGATCGAGCGCGGCATGAAGGACCCGTCGAGCGAGATGATCGCCGCCGTGGCCGGGGCCCTCGAACTCACGTTGACGGACTTGACGGTGGCGGTCGCCGAGCGGCTGCGGACGGTCCAGTTCACGGCCTCGGTCGCCGCGTACGTGCACCGCTCGGCGTACGCCCTCGCCGCCTAGCGCTCGACGGTCACCGTTCGCTTCACCGTTCGCTTCACCGTTCAACCATGACGTGGTCGATGAGGCCGTAGTCCTTCGCCGCCTCGGCGGTGAAGACGCGGTCCCGGTCGGTGTCCGCGCGCAGCGCCTCGGCGGTCTGGCCGGTGTGGCGCGAGAGGATCGCCTCGATGTCCGCGCGCACCCGCACGATCTCGTCGGCCGCGAGGATCAGGTCCGGGATCGTCCCGCGCCCCTGCCCGGCGGGCTGGTGGAGCACGACCCGGGCGTGCGGCAGCGCCGCGCGCATCCCCTCGGCGCCGGCCGCGAGGAGCACCGCGCCGACGGCCACGGCCTGGCCGACGCAGGTGGTCGCCACTTTCGCCTTGATGTACCGCATCGTGTCGTAGACGCCGAGCATCGCGCTCGGGTCGCCGCCCTCGCAGTTGATGAAGAGGTTGATGGTGCGCTCGGGGTTCTCCGCGTCCAGGTGCAGGAGCTGCGCGACGAGCGCGTTCGCCACGCCGGCGTCGATCCCGGTGCCCAGATAGATGATGCGCTCGCTGAGCAGGTACGAGTAGACGTCCATGATCCGCTCGCCGCGGTCGTTCTTGGTGATCACGTTGGGGATCGTGTAGCTGCTCATGCGGAGGCTCCTTCGCGGGTGAGGCCGAGGCCGATGCTGCGGCGGGCGTGCGGGGCGATCTCGTCGAACGCGGTGACGACGCCGTCGATGAAGCCGTAGTCGAGCGCTTCGGTCGCGGTGTACCAGCGGTCGTGGAGGGAGTCCTCGAAGACGCGCTCCAGCGGCTGGCCGGTGTCCTCGGCGATGAGGCCGAGCACGGTGTCGCGGGTGTGCCGCAGGTCGTTGGCCTGCAGTTCGATGTCGACGGCGGCGCCGCCGATCCCGGCCGAGCCCTGATGCATCAGGACGCGGGCGTGCGGGAGGGCGCGGCGCTTGCCCTTGGTGCCCGAGGAGAGCAGGAACTGGCCCGCGCTGCACGCCAGCCCCAGCGCCAATGTGGACACATCGCAGGGGATGAGCCGCATGACGTCCCGGATCGCGAGCATCGAGGGCACCGACCCGCCCGGGGAGTGGATCCACAGTGCGATGTCGGCGGAGGCGTTCTCCCCTGCGAGGGAGAGCATCTGCGTGGCGAGGAGGGTCCCGTTGTCGTCGTCCAGCGCGCCGTCGAGGACGAGCACGCGCTGCTGGTACAGCTCGCGGCGGGCCCTGTCGTCGAACAGCGGCGGTTTCCCGTTTTCACTCATGCCTCCACCATGGCGGGGCGCGGGTGCGGGCCGCCACCGATTCCGCCTGGGGCGGATCCGCTGTGAGCAGCGCGGGTCAGTCGCGCGGCCCGGCGAGCCCGGAATGCAGCAGGTCGGTGAGGGTGTCGATCACGGCGTCGTCGTCGAACTCGCGCCCGCGCGCGGAGTTGACCGCGTAGCCGAGCATCGCGAGCATCGCGCCGATCGCGGCGGCGACCAGCTCAGGGTCGCCGGGGAGCGCCTTGCCCTGCTCGGCGCTGTACTCCAGGTGCTGTTTGAGGATGCCGGTCTCGCCGACGAGGTCGTTCCAGGCGCGGCCGCTGCCCGGCTCGGCCGCGATCATGGCCTGGAACAGCGCGGAGACGACCGGGGCGTGCTCGCGGAACACGGTCCAGGAGACCGCCAGGTGCTGTCGCAGTTGGGCGCGGTCGGTGAGGTCGTGCTCCCGGGGATGGACGGCGGTGTCGACGAGTTCGTCCGCGCGGTCCTCCATGCCCTGCAGGAGCGCTTGCAGCAGTTCGTCTTTGCTCGTGAAGTGCTCGTAGAAGGACCCGGTCGCGCGGCCGGCCTCCTTGGTGATGTCGGTGATCTTGGTGTTGAGGTAGCCGCGCTCGGCGAACAGGCGCCGGGCCGCGTCGAGCAGCGCGGTCCTGGTCTCGGCCGCTTTCGCCTTGCGCACGCCCATGCGGGGAGCCCTTCCTGATAGGGGGTTGACAGGAGGCCAGTATACCGAACATACTTTCACCGAACTTAGATTCAGTGAACATACATTCAGGGAGTTTCCATGCGAGTGATCGTTGTGGGCGGAGGCGTCGCCGGAGCCGCGGCCGCGCTGGCGCTGCGGCGGGTCGGCGCCGAGGTCGTGGTCTACGAGGCCTACGCGGACCCGGCGGGTGACGTGGGGTCGTTCGTGAGCCTGGCCGCGAACGGACTGCGCGGCCTCGAACTGCTCGGCTGCCTCGCGGCCGTGCAGGAAGCGGGCATCGACGTGCCTCGGCAGCGCATGTGGTCGGCCGGCGGGATGCTGCTCGGCGACGTGGCGCGGGGGCGGCGCGAGGCGGACGGGTTGCATTCGGTCACGCTCATGCGCGGGCGCCTGGTCGAGGCCCTGCGCGGCGCCGCGATCGCGGCCGGGGCCGAGTTCCGGCTCGGGGAGCGGGTGACCGGCGCTGAAGGCGCCTCGGTCGAGTTCGCGAACGGATCGCGGGACCGCGGGGACCTGGTGGTGGCCGCCGACGGGATCTGGTCGGTGCTGCGCGGCGTGGTCGACGCGGCGGCGCCGCGGCCCGAGTACGCCGGGCTGTACACGGTTTCCGGTGTGGCCGAAGGGGTCGCGGTGGAGCCGGGGGTGTTCAACATGACCTTCGGGCGCGGCGGCGCGTTCATCCATGTGGCCGGTGAGCAGGGGGAGGTGTGGTGGGCGGCCCAGATCAACGACCCGGTCGAACCCCGACGCGACGGCGTCAGCGATGCGGAGCGGCTGCGGCGGACGGCCGCGGTGTACCGGGGCGAGGCCGAGACGTCGCGGGTGATCGCCGGGACGGTGCGGCTGCACCGCCCGGTCGTGCACCATGTGCTCGACGAAGTGCGGACCTGGCACCGCGGCCGCATCGTGCTGGTCGGGGACGCGGCGCATCCGGTCGGCGCGGGGCAGGGCGCGTCGATGGCGATCGAGGACGCGATCGCGCTGGCCGAGGCGGTGCGGGGATCGTCGGATGTGGAGGCGGCGCTGGAGGCGTATGCGGCGCAGCGCAAGCCGAGGATCAGCAAGCTGCTGGGCGCGGCCGAGGACAACCGCGGCGCGAAGCGGGCGGGTCCGGCGAAACGGCGGGTGCAGGCGCTGATGATGCGGATCTTCATCCCGCTGGTGTACGAGAAGGCCACGGGCTGGCTCTACGACTACCGCCCCGTCCTCGGGTCCGAGGCGCGGACGCCCGGAGCCTGAACCGCGGAAATCCCCCGGGCCCGGCGCCGCGCTGCTTAGGCTCCACGCATGACGAGATGGATACGACACCAGCGCGCGTGCGCGGTCGCGGCGGCCGCGTTCGCCCTGCTCGCGGCGGCCGCTTGCGGGGACTCCGACGGCGGCGGCACGCCGTACGGCGGCGACTCGACCACGGGGGCTTCAGCATCGCCGTCCGAGACGGCCACGGCCGAGACGGCGGCGGCGCTCGCGGTCGCGAACGACGACGACCACGGCGAGTTCCTGGTCGACGGCGACGGCCTCACGCTGTACCTGTTCACCTCGGACTCGCCGGACACGACGACCTGCTACGACGCGTGCGAGCGCACGTGGCCGCCGCTGCTCACCGACACGGCCGACGTCACGGCCGGGACCGGGATCGACGCCTCGCTCATCGGCACGATCGAGCGCAAGGACGGCACCACGCAGGTCACGTACAACCACTGGCCGCTGTACTACTACGCCGACGACGAAGGGCCGGGCGAGACGGACGGCCAAGGCGTGCAGGACGTCTGGTTCCTGGTCTCGCCCGCGGGCGACGCGAACAAGACGGATTCCTAGTGTGTCGCCGGGCCGTCCGGCCGGCGCCAGCGGTAGCGGCGCTCCGGGCGGCCCCGCCCCGCGTACTTCAAGGCGACCTCGGCGCGGCCGGTCTCGGCCAGCTGCTCGAGGTAGCGGCGGGCGCTCACACGGGAGACGCCGATCCGCTCGGCGCATTCGGCCGCGGAGAGGGTCTCGCGGGTCTCGCGCAGCGCGGTCTCCACGAGCTTCGCCGTCTCGGTGCTGAACCCCTTGGGCAGCAACGCGATCGGTCCCGTAGCGGGCCGGTCGAAGGCCCGGTCGACGTCGGCCTGGTCGCGCACGGCCGCCGCCGCGAGCCCGGCCCGGCGGTTCGCGTACTGCTCCAGCCGCTCGGCGAAGTCGTCGTAGCCGAAGGGCTTGAGCAGGTAGGAGACGACGCCGAGCCGCACGGCCGCGCGCACCGCCTCGGCCTCGCGGGCCGCCGAGATCACCATGACGTCGCATTCGTGGCCTTCGGCGCGCATCCGCGGCAGCAGGTCGAGCCCGAACACGTCCGGCAGGTACAGGTCGAGGAGCACCAGGTCGGGCTGGTGCTCGGCGAGCGCCGCGAGGGTCTCCTCACCGGAGCGGGCCGTGCCGACCACTCGGAATCCGGGAGTGCGTTCGACGAAGCCGCGGTGGATGTTGACCAGCCGGAAGTCGTCGTCGACGACCAGCACATCGATCATGTCGGTTCCTTCTCCGGGCGGGTGGCGGCGAACGGCGGGGCGGCTTCGCGGAGGAGCGGCAGGACGGCGGTGAAGCGGGCGCCCCGCTCGGTGTGCTCCAGGGCCACGGAGCCGCCGTGATGCTCGCACACGAGCCTGGTCAGCGCAAGTCCGATGCCGTGCTCGCCGGCCGCGGCCTTCGTCGTGTAGCCGTGCTCGAAGACCTCCCCGGCGGTCTCCGGCGGGACGCCCGGGCCGGAGTCGTGGACCGTGATCCGAACGGCCCCATCCGCTTCGACGATCTGCACCGCGACCCAAGCATCGGTGTCGCTGCGGCGCGGCAGCGGCGCGTCGCGCACGAGTCCGGCCGCCGCCTCGACCGCGTTGTCGACGAGGTTGCCGAGGACGGTGCCGACGTCGGCGGAGTCCTCGGGCGCGAGCGGCCCGAGCGCGCTCCCGTCGACCATGTCGAGCCGCACCCGCCGCTCGGAGGCCTGCGCGGACTTCGCCATGAGCAGGGCCGCGATCGCCTTGTCCCGGATCGGCTCGCCGATCGAGAGGTCCAGGGACTGGCGGTGCCGGTTGAGCGCGTCGATGTACCGCACGACCTCGTCCTGCTCGCCGATCTGGATGAGCCCGGAGATCGTGTGCAGCTTGTTGTCGAACTCGTGCGCCTGCGCCCGGAGGGCTTCGGCGGTGGAGCGGAACGAGCCGAGGTCGCGTTCGAGCTGCGCGAGCTCGGTGCGGTCGCGGAACGTGGCCACCGCGCCGAGCGGGCGGCCGTCCTTCTCGACGGGCATCCGGTTCACGACCAGCACCCGGTTCCCTTGCAGCACCACCTGGTCCGAGCCTTCGGCCGCGCCCGTGAGCACGTCGCGCAGCCGGGCGGTCAGGTCGAGCTCCCCGAGGGTGCGGCCCTCCGCGTCCTGCGGCAGGTCGAGCAGCCGCCGCGCCACGTCGTTCACCAGCGTCACCCGCTGCTGGTCGTCCAGGGCGACCACGCCCTCCGCGATCCCGTAGAGCATCGCCTCGCGGTGCTCGGCCAGCCCCGCGATCTCGCGCGGTTCCATCCCGAACGTCTGCCGCTTGATCCGCCGCGCCAGCAGCCACGACCCCGCGACCCCGACCGCCGACGCGATGCCGAGGTACAGCAGCAGGTCAGGGCTGTCCCCGGCGAGCATCGCGGCCGCCGACGGCACCTCCTGGCCGACGACCGCGACGCCGAGGAGGTCGTAGGTCTCGGCGCTGATCACGGGCGCCTGCGCGACGAGCTCGGTGAGCCCGCCCAGCTCGATCTCGCCCCGCCAGCCGCGGCCGTCCAGCACGCCCGGTCCGAGCGGCAGGTCACTGCCGATGAGCAGCGGGTTCGTGGACGCGACGACTTCGCCGTCCGCGTCCACGATCGTCACCGAGGACACCTGCCAGCGCTGTTGGCTCGACTGGATCTCAGGCGCGAGGGTCTGCGCCGGGACGGGCTCCGGGAGCCGCTCGCGCACCAGGTCGGAGGCGGCGAGGCTCTCCGCGAGCTGCGTGACGCGTCGGCCCTGCTCGACGTTGAACACCGCCGCGGACTGCGCGAGCGAGAGCCCGGCGACGGCGGCGAGCACCAGGAGGATCACCGTCAGCTGGAAGGCGAGCAGCTGACCGGCGAGGGTCGGACGGCGCGGGAAGCGCGGGCGGCGCAGTTTGGGCCTGAACACAATGAACTCAATGATCGTTACGGACACAAGGCTGACGTCGGGGCCGCGTCAGGGTGACCATCGTCTCTCACACCACCCTCGAAATGAAAGAGCAACGACGATGAAATTTCCCCGGAGGGCCCTCCTCAGCGCCGCGGCGGCCGTCCCCCTCGCTGCCACGGCCACGGCCTGCGGTCTCACCGCAGAAGACGGCGGCGACGGCGGACCGCTCACCGGTCTGCGCATCATGGTGCCCAACAGTCCCGGCGGCGGCTACGACACGACCGCCCGCTCCATCGCCCGCATCATGGAGGACGAGTCGATCGCGAAGGCGATCGAGGTGTTCAACCTCGAAGGCGCCGGCGGCACGGTCGGCCTGCAGCGGGTCGTGAGCGAAGAGGCCAACGGCAAGCTCGCGATGCAGATGGGCCTGGGCGTCGTGGGCGCCTCCTACACGCAGAACTCCGAGGCGAAGCTGACCGGGACGACCCCGCTGGCGAAGCTCGTCGAGGAGTCCGGCGCGATCGTCGTCCCGGCGGCCTCCCCGTTCCAGACCATCGACGACCTCGTCACGGCCTGGGCCGCGGACCTCAAGGGCGTCACCGTCGGCGGCGGCTCCTCCCCCGGCGGCCCCGACCACCTGCTGCCGATGCAGCTCGCGAAGGCCGTGGGCATCGACCCGACCCAGGTCAACTACGTCTCGTACGACGGCGGCGGGGAGCTCCTGCCCGCGCTGCTGGGCGAGAAGATCGGGTTCGGCGCGAGCGGCGTGGGCGAGTTCATCGACCAGATCGAGGCCGGTCAGCTCCGGGTCCTCGCGGTGTCCGGCGCCGAGCGCGTCGACGTCGTCCCGGACGCGCCCACGTTCGGTGAGTCCGGCATCGACCTGGAGTTCACGAACTGGCGCGGCTGGGTGGCCCCGCCCGGGATCGAGGACGCCGACCGGCAGGCCTGGATCGACGCGCTCACCGCCATGCACGACTCCGCGGCCTGGCAGGACGAGCTCGAGAAGCAGGGCTGGACCGACGCGTTCATCACCGGCGACGAGTTCGGGGACTTCCTCGCCGAGCAGGACGCGACGGTGGCCGCGACCCTCCAGGAACTGGGCCTGGCATGACGGTCGAAAGCGAAGCGGCCGTCGAGGAGACCGAGGCGCCCGAGCCGAAGCGCGACCTCGCGCAGCTCTGGGTGTGCGGGTTCCTCGCGGTCCTCGGCATCCTGGTGATCGTCGACGCCTCCCGCCTCGGCGGGTTCTCCGCGTCGAACGACCCGATCGGCCCCAAGCCGGTGCCGATCCTCCTCGGCGTGCTCCTGTTCGCCGTCGCCGCGCTCTACGCGCTCGACGTGCTCCGCGGGGGGCACGGCGAGGACGAGGGCAAGCACGCCGGCGACCACTACGACTGGAAGACCATCGGCCTGCTGTGCGCGGTGTTCATCGCGAACGCGCTGCTCATCGACTGGCTGGGCTGGGTCATCTCCGGTTCGCTGCTGTTCTGGGGCGCGGCGATCGTGCTCGGCTCGCGCCGGTACTTCCTGGCGCTGGCCGCCGGGGTCGTGCTCGGCCTGGCCACGTTCTACGGGTTCGCGATCGGCCTGGGCCTCGGCCTGCCGGCGGGCATCCTCCAAGGCATCCTCTAGGAGCGGGCATGGACAATCTCAATTCGCTCCTCGACGGCTTCGCGGCGATCCTGACGCCGGGGAACCTGCTCATCGCCCTCATCGGCGTCACCATCGGCACGGCCGTGGGCATGCTGCCGGGCCTGGGCACGGCGATGGCGATCGCGCTGCTGCTGCCGATCACGTACGGCATGGAGCCGACGCAGGCGTTCATCATGTTCGGCGGGATCTTCTACGGCGGCATGTACGGCGGGTCGACAACGGCGATCCTGCTGAACACGCCGGGCCAGTCCTCGTCGGTGGTCACGGTCCTCGAGGGCTTCAAGATGGCGAAGAACGGCCGGGGCGGGCAGGCCCTCGCGACCGCCGCCATCGGCTCGTTCGTGGCCGGGACGATCGCGACGATCGCGCTCGTGTTCGTCACTCCGATCACCGTGGACTTCGCGATCGGCCTCGGCGCGCCCGAGTACTTCGCGATCATGATGCTCGCGCTGGTCGCGACGGCCTCGGTGCTCGGCTCCTCGCGCATCCGCGGGTTCGCGTCGCTCCTGGTCGGCCTCGTCATCGGGACCATCGGGATCGACGCGGTCACGGGCCAGCAGCGCCTCACGTACGGCGTGCCGGAGCTCGCGAACGGCATCGATATCGTCGTGGTCGCGGTGGGCGCGTTCGCGGTCGGCGAGGCGCTGTGGACGGCGGCCCGCCGCAAGAACGGCGGGGACGAGATCATCCCGGTCGGCCGGGTGTGGATGGGCAAGAGCGACTGGCGTCGCTCGTGGGGCCCGTGGCTGCGCGGTTCCGCGCTGGGCTTCCCGTTCGGGGCGGTCCCGGCGGGCGGCGCCGAGGTGCCCACGTTCCTGTCCTATGTGACCGAACGCCGTCTTTCGAAGCACAAGAAGGAGTTCGGGAACGGCGCGATCGAGGGCGTCGCGGGGCCGGAGGCGGCGAACAACGCCTCGGCGGCCGGGACGCTCGTGCCGATGCTCGCGCTCGGCCTGCCGTGCAACGCGACGGCGGCGGTCATGCTGGCGGCGTTCCAGACGTACGGCATCCAGCCGGGCCCGCTCCTGTTCGAGAAGGAGTCGGCGCTGGTGTGGACGCTCATCGCGGGTCTGTTCGTGGGCAACGCGATGCTGCTGGTGCTGAACATGCCGCTGATCCCGATGTGGGTGAAGCTGCTGCGCATCCCGAAGCCGTACCTGTTCGCGGGGATCCTGTTCTTCGCGTCGATGGGCGCTTATGCCACCAGTGGGCAGGCGTTCGAGCTGTACATCCTGATCGTGCTGGGCCTCATCGGCCTCGCCATGCGGCGCTTCGGGATCCCGATGCTGCCGATGATCGTGGGCGTGATCCTCGGGCCCATGGCCGAACGGCAGGCGCGCATGTCGCTGCAGCTCTCGGGCGGCGACCTGTCGGGGCTGATCGGCGGCCCGGTGTCGTGGACGGTGTACGCGATCGTGGCCGTGATCGCGCTGTGGCCGCTGGTGTCCCTGGTCCGCCGCCGCGCCACGCGGGAGAAGGAGCCCGTCGCGGCTTAGTTGCAAGAGGGGGAGGTGCGGGCCGGGGGCTTCCGGCCCGCACCTTGTCGCGTCCCTAGCGGAGAACGGCTTTCTGCAGCATCTCGGCGGGGCCGGTCGTGAAGCGGCGCAGCCACAGGCTCGATCCGACGAGCAGGACGGCGCTGATCCCGATCCACAGCGAGACGACCAGCCACGGGCTGGAGTCAAACCGCGCGGCGAGGCCGAGGCCCCAGCCGTAGCAGAGCGCCGAGGCCAGCAGGTTCTGGAGGATGTAGCCGCTGAGGGCCGTGCGGCCGAGGCTTTGGAAGGCGGACATGACGATCCCGCGCCGAGCGTGCTCGACGACGAGGCCGACCAGGCCGATGTAACCGAGCATGACCACGGGCGCGGCCACGTACCGTTCGAGGAAGAACAGCTCTTCGGGGCCGACCATCAGCGCGAGGTTCAGCGGCAGGCCGATCCCCAGGCCCCACCCGAGGAGGCGGCGGCGGATCCGGCTTCCGGCCGCGTCGTCGCCGAAGGCGCCGGAGCGGAACAGTCGGACGCCCAGCATGAACAGGAACACCAGGAGCGGGAAGGTGACGACCGGTTCGATGCGGAAGGCGAGGGCGTTGTCGAGCCGGAACTGCACCTGCTCCAACCAGGAGCCGGAGGCGTAGAGCGCTTCGATCTCGGGGTCCGGCTGCGGGTCGACGCCGGGGCCGGCGAACATCGCGGTCGTCATGAGCCCGATGATCGTCAGGTGCAGGCCCAGTGCGGTCCACATGACGGCGTGCTGGGCGCGCTGCGAGCGCCGGAGCATCCAGGCCACGACGATCGCCGTCACGGCGTACCCCATGAGCACGTCCCAGGCGAAGATCAGTACGAAGTGGACGGTGCCTTCGGCGAAGAGGAACAGTGCCCGGAGGTGGTAGCGGCCGGGCCAGCGGCGTCCTCGCTTTTCGGCCGAGCGGTACTGGATCGCCAGGCCGACGCCGAAGAGGACGGTGAGCATCGACAGGAACTTGCCGTTGGTGAGCATCTCGAAGACCGCGCCGAGGACGCTGCCGTCGTTGGAGGCGGAGCCGACGAGCGGTTCGGCCTCGCCGTGCGCGGAGGCGAAGATCCAGATGTTGGTGCCGAGCGTGCCGAGGATCGCGACGCCGCGGAGCACGTCGAGCAGCGGGAGCCGGGCCTTCGGTGCGGTGGCGGCGGCGGTCTCGACCGCCGCGGTAGTGGTCTGCATGTACTCAGGTTCGCGCGCCGCCGGGCCGAAAGAATCCTTCCGCGGCATGGACTTTCGCCTCGGAGAGGGGCGACCGGGGGTGCAGGGCCGGCCGCCCCGAAAGTGGCAGGCTCAAGCGCCGACTGCGACTTTGGTGGCAGACCCGGTCCGCCTGCCGCGCTGCGGTTTCCGGTCGAGCCACCATTGGGCGATCATGAGGTTGACGATCCAGCTCGCCCAGATCGAGGCGAACGCCGCGTCCATGGTGAGGGCGTCCATGTCGCCGCCGTAGGCGCTGTCGAGGAACGGCATGAACGCGACCATGAAGACCACCAGCCACAACCGGTTCATGATGATCGACGTGCAGAGCGCGAAGCTGCGGACCATCCAGCGGCGGTGCTCCTGGTACCGGCGGCGCCGCGCGGCGACGAGCCCCGCGAAGGTGGTGGCGAACCACAGCAGCGACAGAAGCAGGTTGCCGGTCATGGCACCGGGACTGGCGATCGTGGACATGAGGGTGACGACGACGGCGAAGATCCCGGAGGGGACGACGCCGGCGAACACGTAGATCCGGCCGCTGACGCGGTGGACCTTCGGGTGGTGCTGCCGGAGCCAGGGCCACACCTGCATCGAGCAGGTGATGATCGCGATGGAACCGAACAGGATGTGCGCGGAGAGCATCAGGTAGTGGAGCTCCGGGTCGTCCTCCCGCAGCACGATCAGCGAGTCGCCGGTGTCGAAGGTGAGATAGCTCGGGAGGCGGGCCGCGACGAAGAGGCCCACGATGACGAAGAGCGGCACGATCCACGGGCGGCGGTACCACTTCGGCTTCGCCTGCGCGGGCGGGGTTTCGGGGGTCGGGGCGAGGAGGGTGGACTCGGCCATGGGGTCTCCGATCACGTGGTCCGATCGATGCGTATGAGATACGCTAAATAGCGTACCTCATACGCAAGACTCACGGGTGCCACCGGCGCCCGACCGCGACGTAGGCTGCGGGGCACGGGACGCGAGCGGAAGGAACGCACCAGTGGGGAAAGCCGACTACGACCTGCTCTGGGGCGAGGCGACCCGCACCGGACGCGGACGGCCCGCCGGGCTCAGCCGCGAGCGCATCGTCGCCGAGGCCGTCGCCATCGCCGATGCCGAAGGCCTGCAGAAGGTCTCGATGAAGCACCTCGCCGAACGGCTCGGCAGCGGCGTCATGTCCCTCTACCGCCACGTGCCCGGGAAGGACGAGCTCGTGGTCCTCATGTACGACTCCCTCATGGCCGGGCCCATGCCCCTCCCCGAGGCCGGCGATTGGCGGGAGATCCTGCGCCGCTGGGGACTCGGCGTGCGCGACCTCTTCAACGCCCACCCGTGGGCGCTGACCGTGGCGACCTCCGAGCGGCCGATGGGTCCGGGCGAGGCCGGGTGGGTCGACGACGTGATCGGGAGGCTCACCGCCGTCGGCATGCCCGCCGAACTGGGCCTCATCGCCGTGCTCACCGTCGACTGCTTCGCGCTCGGCGCCGTGCGGCCCGAGATCAACAGCGGCTCAGGGGAGACCGACTTCTTCCAGTTCCTCGCCGACCCGGTCATCAGCGCCCGCTACCCCAACCTCGCGCGCCTCGCCGAGCCCGGGACCGCCGACGCCGACATGGGCGGCTACTTCGAGTTCGGGCTCGAACGGGTCCTCGACGGGCTCGAACGCCACATCGAGACGCACCGCTGACCGCACTGTGCGCGACGGCACCACCCGCCACAGTGCACCCGGGGCATGCCGCGTGATGAACTTGGGCGGCATGACCGTTCAACGCGCCCTGGTCGTCATCGACGTCCAGAACGAGTACTTCACCGGGAACCTCCCGATCGCCTACCCGCCCCGGGACGCGAGCCTCGCCAACATCAACGCCGCCATCGCCGCGGCCCGCGCCGCCGGGATCCCGGTGATCGCCGTGCAGCACTCCTCGCCCGAGACCTCGCCGCTCTTCGCGCGCGGCACGCACGCCTGGGAGCTCCACCCCGAGCTCGGCGCGCACGACCACCTCGTGGAGAAGGCCAAGGCCTCGTCCTTCCACGGCACCAACCTGAACGACCTGCTCGCCGGCGTCGACACCGTGGCGATCGCCGGGTACATGACCCAGAACTGCGACGAATCCACCGCGCGAGACGCCTTCCACCTCGGCTACGCCGTCGAATTCCTCGCCGACGCCACCGGGACCGTGCCGCTCGCCAACGCCGCCGGAGCCATGAGCGCCGAGGACGTGCACCACGGGGTCCTCACCGTCATGCAGTCGAACTTCGCCCAGGTGGTTTCAACCTCCGACTGGATCGAAGCCGTCGAGAAGGGCGAGCGGTTCGACCGCCCGAGCATCTGGGCCAGCACCGCCGTCGCCCGCGAGTCCCAGGTGTGATGCCCGGGGACGTTGTTCTCGTGGGTTAGGCGCTTGGCCTGACCGGCGAAGGCCTCCGGTTGTGAAGTGGAACTGCGACGGCGAGGTGGGAGACTGCCTGGGCTTGGGTCCGCATGGTCGGGGTCCGTATCGGGTGGGGCTTCAACCGGGCAACGATGGCGCGGTGAGTGCCCCTCCCAGGGTGCGCGGCTGGAGCCGACCCGGAGTCGCGCGAGGTTCGGGCGGGCGGCAAGGGCGCGGCGGGGATGGCCCCCACCGTGCGCGGCTGGAGCCGGGCCCGAGCGGGCTCGGGCCGGGTCCGCGGGGTCGGTGCCGCGATCGAGCGGGCAACGCCAAAGGTTCGCAGGTGCGGCTTGCACAGCCCATGGTCGAGCGTCGTCATGTCCTGCCGCCTCCTTCCTCAGCGTCGCTCTCGATCTCGCATCGGGCGCCTGGCGCCTTGCCCGGGAAGCCTTGCCGCTTCCCGGCCTGCACTCGCACCAGCCCGGGCACACTGCCGTCCCGTGTCTGCCGCTGCGGCAACCGATCCAGTCCTCCTGGCGCGCCGCATCAGCCCCCGGGCACACTCCTGCCCCTGCTGTGCGATTGCCGTCTTGAAGGCCTTCGCCTCCCGAGCGCACGGTGACGCCCAGACGGTGTACTGCTCCCCGCACGCACCAAGTCGATGCGAGTGCGCGGAGGTGCTGCATTGCCTGGCATGGCAGCGATGGGGAGACCAGGTCCTCTATTGCCTGGTCGGCATCACCGTTCATGCTGGCGGTCTTACTCGCTGTGCCTCGTTCCGGACACTGCCTCCGGTCGAGGTGATCCCGACCGGCGATCTCCCACCCAGCACCACCCCGTGAAAGGAGCGGTGGACCGCTGTGGATCCCGATAGCACCGGGGACTGAAACCACTGCTTCGTCAAGGCAGTGGTCTCGGAAACTCGTCCGGTTTGGGTTTCGGCCAGAGGCTTGGCGTAGTCTGCTTGCACCTAATAGCCACCTGTACGTTTTCCGTATCCCTGTGCGTACATCAATCATCCCTCGCACCACCCCGCACCGTCATCACCCACAGGGGTACAAGACCCTCACATTCGCCCCAACCCCGCTGCACCCCAAGCCAACAGACCAGCCCCGGCCGCACCCCACCATCGCCGCCTGACTGAACCCCTATCGCCACCACGCCCGCCACTCGAAATGGGACCCCGATCCCACCCCTCCGTCGCTGCCAGGGTTAGCCGCAACCCACCACAACCACCAACCCGCAATCCGACCCAGCCGCTGCCGCCCAGCCGATGCGTCAACCCCGTATGCCGCTTCCCAGTCCCCTTGGTGCGCACCGCGCCGTCCGACCCGCGCGATGAAACGGGGGCCGGTCCGATACGGACCGGCCCCCGGTATTTCAGGAGAGAGGATAAAGCCTTAAGCGGGCTGCAGCGCGGGCTCGCCCTTGCGCTGCGGCGCTTCCGAACCGTTGAATGCCGACTCGACGTCCAGCGGCACCGGCTTCGCGTCGTACACCTCGCGGTCGAGGATCTTCTCCGACTTCGCCACGATCACCGGCACCACCATCTGCCCGGTCACGTTCGTGGCCGTGCGGATCATGTCCATGATCGGGTCGATCGCCAGCAGCAGACCCACGCCCTCCAGGGGCAGGCCCAGGGTCGAGAGCGTCAGCGTCAGCATCACGGTCGCGCCGGTCAGGCCCGCCGTCGCCGCCGAGCCGATCACCGAGACGAACGCGATGAGCAGGTAGTCCTGGATGCCCAGCGGCACCCCGTACACCTGCGCCACGAAGATCGCGGCGATGGCCGGGTAGATCGCGGCGCAGCCGTCCATCTTCGTCGTCGCCCCGAACGGCGACGCGAACGACGCGTAGTTCCGGTCCACACCCAGCCGCTCGGTCACGATCCGCTGCGCAAGCGGCAGGGTGCCGACCGACGAGCGCGAGACGAACGCGAACTGGATCGCCGGCCACGCCTTGCGGAAGAACTGCACCGGCGAGACCTTCGCGACCAGGCGCAGCAGCACCGGGTAGACCACGAGCATCACGATCAGCGCGCCGACGTAGATGTCGACGCTGAACACCGCGAGCGGCTCGAGCAGGTCCCAGCCGTACGAGAACACGGAGTTCCCGATGAGCGCCGCGGTGCCGATGGGCGCCAAGCGGATCACCCACCACAGGGCCTTCTGGATCAACGCCAGCGCCGACTCGTTGAACTTCAGGAACGGCTCGGCCTTGGCGCCGAGCTTCGTGGCGGCAGCGCCGACGACGATCGCGACGAACACGATCTGCAGCACGTTCACGTTCAGGAAGGCGTCCACGACGTTCGTCGGGATGATGCCGGTGAGGAAGTCCGTCCACGAACCGGTCGTCTCCGGCGCGGCGGCTGGACTCGTCAGCGTCACGCCCTCGCCGGGGTCCGTGGCGAGGCCGATCCCCAGGCCGATCGCGACCGCGATCGCCGAGGTGAGCGCGAACCAGCCGAGGGTCTTGGCGACCAGTCGGCCCGCGTTCGCGAGGTTGCGCAGGTTGGCGATCGAGGCGACGATCGCGGTGAACACCAGGAACGGGACGATCAGGAACAGGAGCTGCACGAACAGCGTCCCGATCGTCTCGAGGGTCGTGCCGAGCCAGGCCACGGACCATTCGCGGGCCACGTAGCCCAGGACGAGGCCGAGCGCGAGGCCGATCAGGAGCTGCCAGGCGAACGGGATCTTGAAGCGCTTGCGCGGCTTCACATCGGTTGCTTCCGCGGTTGCGGACATGGTGAACCTCTTCGATGCAATGGGCGGACAGCACGCGGCAGGGCGGCACGCGGCTGCGGGAGTTTCAGGGAGACGCCGGCGTGGGCTCAAGGCCGGCGGAAGGAAGGGTCATCGGCGAGCCCGCCGGTGAAGAGGTGCGTGCTAACGACAGAGCACGGTCGACACGCGGCAGAAGTCGAGGTGACGCCTGCGTGTCAGGTGCTGGTTCGTGATCGTGTAGCGCATAGCGAGTCAACGTTAGCGGTTCTCGCATAACGGGCGCAAGCCCCAGTGAGGGACCGCATACGGCGCGGCGCGGGGGAATAACCGGCGGGTACTAGATTCGGGACGTGCCCGAATCCCAGCGCCCGCCCCTGCGCCGCATGCTGCGCGCCGTCTCCGTGCCGTCCCTCGTCGCAGTGGCCGCGGGCGGCGCGATCGGCGCCCTCGCCCGGTACGGCCTCACCGTCGCGTTCCCGGCCGCGCCCGGCGAGTTCGACCTGGCCACGTTCATCGCCAACACCGTCGGCGGCCTGCTCATCGGCGTCCTCATGATCACCGTCACCGAGGTCGCGCCGGGCCTCAGCGGCATCCGGCCCTTCGTCGGGGTCGGCATTCTCGGCGGCTTCACCACGTTCTCGACGTACATCGTCGACATCGGCCGGGCCGCGAACGTCGGCGCGACCGCGCTCGCCGTCGTGTACGCGTTCGCGACGATGGCCGCGGCCCTCCTCGCCGCCGCCGTCGGCATGTACGGCACTCGCCGCCTCCTGGTGCGGGGCCGCTCATGACGCTCCTCCTCATCGCCGCCGGAGCCGCGGTCGGCGCGCCCGCCCGCTTCCTCACGGACCTCGTCGTCGCCCATTACGCGGGCCGGTTCCTCCCCTGGGGCACGTTGGTGGTCAACGTCTTCGGCTCCGGCCTGGCCGTGTTCCTCGCGGTCGCCGTCGCCGACCCGGGCTGGTCGGCGCTGCTCGTCACGGGCTTCTGCGGCGCGCTGACCACGTACTCGACGCTCTCGTACGAGACGCTGCGGCTGGTCGAGGACGGGCGCTGGCACCACGCGCTGTGGAACGTGGCCGCGAACCTCGCGGGCGGCCTCGGCGCGGGCCTGGCCGGGTTCGGCCTCGCGCACCTGATCACCGGCTGACCGGCGCCGCGAAGGCCCGATGTCAGACCCACCGGGCACCCTTGAGACTGGGGGCCCAGGGGTGCCCGTTTTGCAGGGCGGCGCCCGACTCGTCCCTCCGATCCCGACACGCGCCACCGTCAAATGCGCGGTTCCGGCACCTCCATACCCGACGATCGAGGTCCTGCCAAAGCTGCCGGTCGGGGGCCCGGACTTCGGTCCCCCGACCGGCACGACTCGAAGGGGACCCCTGATGCCGGGAGGCTTCCGCGCGCTCGCGCGCCAACGATCCGCACCGCACCGCTTCCCGACCCGACCCGCCGCGTTCCTCGCGGCCGCCGTCGCCCTGCCGCTCCTGGCCGCCTCGGCCCCTGCGGCGCAGGCGAACCCGGACGAAGGGCCCGCGCAGGTCTGGCTGGTCGAACTCGCCCCGGGCGCGGGCGAATCGGCGCTCGACGCCGCTGCCCGCGGGCTCGACTACACGGTCCGGCACGACTTCTCGCGTGTGTGGAACGGCGTCTCGGTCGAGACCGACCCAGCCACCGCGCGCCGCCTCGAGCGCCTCGACATGGTCGAGCAGGTCTGGTCCGACGTGCGCTTCCGCGGCCCGTCCCGCGTCGACATGGCGGGCCCCGAGGAATCGGCGCAACCCGAACTGGCGCAGGCGATCCAGACGACCCGCGCGGCGGACGCGCACACGCGGGGCATCACCGGCGAGGGCGTCAAGGTCGGCATCATCGACACCGGCATCGACTACACCCACCCCGACCTGGGCGGCTGCTTCGGCTCGGACTGCCGGGTCGCGTACGGCACCGACTTCGTGGGCGACGAGTTCGACTCCGACGACCCCGAGCACGCCGACCCCGCCCCCGACGACGACCCTGCCGACTGCGCCGGCCACGGCACGCACGTCGCGGGCATCGTGGGCGCGAACGGCCGCGTCACCGGCGTCGCCCCGGACGTCGAGTTCGGGGCCTACAAGGTGTTCGGCTGCAGCGGTTCCACCAGCTCCGAGGTCATCATGCAGGCGCTCGAAGCGGCGCTCGACGACGGCATGGACGTCGTGAACCTCTCGCTCGGCCAGTCGTTCCAGTGGCCGGGCTACCCGACGGCGGTCGCCGCGGACAAGCTCACCGAGGAGGGCGTCACGGTCGTCGCCTCGATGGGCAACGACGGCGACGCCGGCGTTTACTCCGGCTCCGCGCCGGGCGTCGGCTCCGAGGTGATCGGCGTGGCCTCCACTGACAATCCCAAGCAGCGCATGGACGCCGTGTACGTCGAGGCACTGGACCGCAAGGTCGGCTACCGGCTCATCGACGACACCCCCGAGCCCGAACCGGGCGCGCTCACCGACCCGCTGGTGTGGCTCGGCCGCGCGTGCCCCGACGACGCCTCCGAAGGCGACGTCGCGGGCAAGGCCGCGCTGATCGTGCGCGGCTCCTGCACGTTCAAGGTGAAGTACGAACGGGCCGTCGCCGAGGGCGCGACGAGCGTCGTCATCTACAACGACCGCTCAGGTCCCTTCGGCGGCAGCGGCATCGCGGACGGCCCCGTCCCGGCGATCGGCATCACCGACACCGACGGCAAGGACCTGCACGACCTCGCCGCGATCGGCAAGGCTCCCGTTCTCGAGTTCACCGGCAAGACCGTCCTGGTCGACATGCCGCGAGGCGGCCTCGCCTCCTCCTTCACCGCTTATGGTCCCGGCCCGGACCTCTCCTTCAAACCCGACGTGTCCGCCCCCGGCGGCGGCATCTGGTCCACCGTCCCCGTCGCCGACGGCTCCTACAAGTCCCTTTCCGGCACATCGATGTCCTCCCCGCACGTCGCCGGCGCGGCCGCGCTCCTCCTCCAGGACGACCCGCGGCTCGAACCCCGCGACGTGCGCACCCGCCTCGCCAACTCCGCCAAGCCCGTCCCGTGGGGCGACAACCCGGACCTCGGCGAACTCGAAGCGGCCCACCGCCAAGGCACCGGCGTCATCGACGTGATCGACGCCCTCGACGCCGAGGCCTGCCTCTACCCGACGGGCGTCAACACCGGCGACGGCACGGGCCCGCGCACCTTCGAGCTCCAACTGACGTCACGCGACAGCGAAACCCGCACGTACAAGCTCACCCACCAATCCACCATCGCCACAACAGGAGACGAACGAGACCCCGGCTTCAACGCCGCCGAACCCAAAGTGACCTTCGAACCGAAGACCCTGGACCTCCACCCAGGCCAAACCGCGACCATCGAGGTCACCGTCGAACCGAGCCCGGACCTCCCCTTGGGAAGCGTCTTCGGAGGCCGCATCACCGCCCGCCCCGACAACGGCGAGTCCCTGACCGCCGCCTACTCGGGCTACCAAGGCGACTACCTGTCGATCCCCGTCCTCGAACACCCGGACTTCCCGAAGCTCGCGGCCGTCGTCGGCCAAGACCCGGAAACTCACGAGTTCGACTACCGCGACATCGAAGACGGCGAAACCTTCAGCCTCACCGAAGGCCCCGACCTCGCCGCACTCGTCTTCCTCGGCCACCAAGTCGCCGAACTGACGATCACCGCCGAGAACGCCGACACCGGCGAACGCATCGAATGGGAGCCGGAGCAATACCTCCAACGCTCCCCCGGTCCCGACGACGCCATGGGCATCCACCTCCAAGACCTCACCGCCGAACAACCCGACGCCCTCCAACCGGGCCGCTGGACCCTCGAAGTCAAGGTCCTCAAAGCCCTCGGCGACGAATCCAACCCAGCCCACTGGGAAGCCTGGCAATCACCAACCTTCACCCTCACCAAATAACCCAACAACCAACGCGCCCCACCGGCCAACCGGTGGGGCGCGTCGCTGTCCAGCCCCACACCCCCTGGCGCACAGCCCAACCCGTGAGCACCCGCTCACGCGCGTACCCCACGCACGACACGTCTGGGATATAACTGACCGCGACTCCCAAAATCGACATGAGAGACGATCCCCCATGTACGCACCGCCCGCTCCTCTCAGTCCCACCGCAATCGGAGCGCTGCCATGGCAGTAAGCCGCGCGGGAGGGTCCAGCCGCGGCCCCAGTCAGCACTTCAACGAGGTTCTCACCGCGCTCGACGGATTCCACCAGGCCCTGGCCGACCGTTATATGCGCAAGGCTTGCGAGGCCCTGAACAGGTCGACGACCACGTCCCTCCCCGGTCCTGCCAACACCGGCGGCGACGGCGGGCCAGTACTAGAGCTCACCGAAGCCGATCAGGCACACGTCGCGTACTGCGAGATCCAGCGGTGGTTCGCGGAGAACGAAGTCGGAACCCGCTTCGACTCCATCACCTGCTCGGGCTATGTGCCACAGCAATACCTCACCGACGGCTCCAGCACCCAGGGCTTCACCTGCAAAGCCCCGGAGCTGTTGACCTTGGCCGCCGAATGGGCGACACAAGACCGCGAATGGATCCAGGAGCGCATCCCAAAGTTCTCGATGCAGCAGATTCCCGCGCTGCGAGCGGCACGGGACGCCTTCGTCAACGCCGCACAGGCATTCGGGGCGAGTCCGGAAGCAGGGAGCGACGGCTGGGACACCAACGGAACCTTCACCCTCGACGGAGTCGGAAGCAGCTTGCCCGAAACCATCGACGATATCGCCTACTCCGAACTGAGCCCCCCGCCTGCTTGGCTGGCCGGTTGGACGGGCGCGGCCGCTGAAGGCGCCGCTCTGGGGTTCTTTCACACCATCACTGCGACGCTGCACAATCACGCCCTCATAGCGAACGCTCTCGGATACCTGATCAATCTCAGAGCCACGATCATCGACGAGAATCGGCGCAACACCCTCGACCTCATCGGCTCCGCCACTGAAGCACTAGGCGCGACGGCTACGACTGATGTCGACCTCACCAAGCGTTGGGCGGTCGTCGAGGGCATCGGGGCGGCCATCTCCCTGGTTCCAGCAGGGGCCACGGTCGGCGCTCCGATCGTTTTCGTGGGATGGCTTGGTGCACAACTGAAACCAACGAAGAAGGAGACGAACTTCGCCTCCGATCCACTTGAAGTGGCGACGCGGCTTTCCGATGCTATCGACGAAATGAAACGTGACATCGAGTACAGCGAGGCTGACTACCGATCGGAGTCAGGGCAGGTTGAGAGCGCTATCGGATCGGCCAGACTCGAAGTTCTGGAGCTGTACGACATCACGCAGAACAATCCTGAAGGAACCGCGGGCAGCGACGCCGGGTTCAGCGCCGACATCGACGAGATGACCGGCCTTGCTTCGACTTGTTACGGGATCGCCGAAGCCTACGAGCAGATTCGCTCGCAACTCGGGGACGTCTATGACGGTGACGCGCACCTGAAGGACCAAGATGGCGACGCGACTGAGGCCGACACTCGTGTGCTCGCCATGCGGGAAGACTTCTTGAACTTCATCTCTACTGCGATAGGGCGATATTGCCTCGCCGGCGAACAGATCGAAGAGGCCGCTCGCACGTACGCGGAGTCCGACGACCAGGCCGCAACGAGCTTCGAAGCGTGGGAAGACGAGACTGGGGACATTCAAAGCGATCCTCCAGTCGCCCACGATGAATCCGAGGGCCTCGCAGCGGCTACCGATCGCACCAGCGAACCTGGGGCTCAGGACGAGACCCCCGATGACGATGCAGAAATCGCCTACGACCCCGAAGGTTGGGACCATCCAACACCAGAACCGCAGCAAGGACCGGCATGATGAACAGGTCGCGAACCTCATTCGCCCATCTCTCACGGATTGCCACGACCACCGGTGCCGCTGCATCGATGATGCTTCTCGTTTCGCTCTTGACCGCTTGCACCGACCCCGAGCAGGGATCGCTCGAAAGCCCTTCCGAGACTGAAGCAAGCCAGAAATCGCCAGATGACGACCCTAAGTTCGTCATGGAGATTGACCCGGATGCCTGTCCACCCGCAGGTGCACTGCCCGGTGAGTATGCAGCGCCGGAAGATATCGGATACCAGGAAGATTTCTCCACGCCAAACTCCTATGAGACGCTGTCATGTTCATACAGAGGCGGCGTTGAAATTTTGGACGGACTCGACTCCATCGTCCTGGCATCCGGTGGCACGGACGTGATCATCACGGACGGATCGCCCTTGATCCCACTATTTCAAGGAACCGCGGTCGACTTCAACCAGGCGTCCGGAGCAGAATACTTCCAAGAATGGGATCAAGTCGTCCAGGATGTCGAGACTGACAGCAGCTACTTCATGGAAGAAAGCTCAGCGATAGTCTTCAATTTCTTCGCAAACCTCGACAATCTTTACGTGACAGCCAGCTTCGTGTTCGTGGTACCAGATGAGCTCGTCCTGAATAGTGGAAACGAGGTCGCCAAGGCAGAGGTCAAGACTGCTGCCTACGAGATTCTCGGTGCGCTAGTGCCTCCTGTTGTGGATGGGCTGGAGCGAGAGTAAACGGAGAAAGGTGCCGCCAGGTGAAGCCCGGCGGCACCCCGTAACCTTCACGCATTCAGAGACCTGGATCGGACAAGATCGTCGGATTTGCCCCTGGTTACTGCACCTCGGAGATAAACGTGGAGCAGGCGCTACGCGGTCGACAGCAACCTGAGGGTAAGGATCATGGTGACCGGAGGAGGCAGTGACGGCAGGGCGTGGGTGTGATTGCTTCCTGGCGGTTATGTCGTGACCCCCTACCAGGTGCGACCGGTTCTCGATCGCCCAATGTCGGCGGACGCGGTTTGCCTTGGCGCTCATGGGAATTCGACACTCACATGATCGCTTGGGCCGTGTCCGCGTTGCTATTGCGACCCAACCGATCCCACACCAGCCGGGCTACGAAACACCCGATACGCGCACGAGCCCTTGTCATTCATCGGAATCACGACATAGCCGTCAGAGAGCAATCACGCCCAACGGCCAATAGGCAACCTGCGGGAATAGCGGTGCTACAGGCGGCGACAGGTGCAGGCACGCGTCCCCACAGCAATTCCGAGAAGCGCTAACATTTATCCTCAGTCGCTCGAACATGCACACGAGATGCGATTCGAGCCTCCCCTTGACTTCAGAACAATGAGGACATTCTGGTGCTTAAGAAGACGCTTATGGTCGTCGGCCTGGCCGTCGCCACCCTTGTTGCCACCGCGACCCCGGCCTCCGCCACGGAGTACTCGTCGGCCCTCAAAATCCAAGGAGTCCAGTACAACGCGCCCGGCCGCGACGACAACCGCTGCGTGGGAGGGAACACCTCCCAGGAGTACCTGACCATCAAGAACTACTCCAAGACTGCGACGGTCAACCTCCGGGGCTACCTGGTGAAGGACGCTGCCGGCAACAGCTTCAAGTTCACCGCCGACCACTACCTCCAGCCCGGCGACTACGTCCGGCTTCGCGGGGGCAACGGCAACGATTCGGACGGGAACAACGTCGTCTACCGGGACAACTGCAACTTCATCTGGAACAACACCGGCGACTCCATCTATCTCTACAAGCCGACGGGCGCGGGCGCGGACTCCCACTCCTACACCCCGGCGCGCGATGACGCCGACGGCAACGGCTACGTAACCTTCCACTGAGCTCCCCATCGCGCAGCGCTCAGGCGCACTGCATGATCGGGTGGCTGCGGGACTGGCCCGGTGACGCGCGACCTCGGCGATGCGGACGCCGCTACCATGGAATTCATTGATGCGGTTATCGCATCAATGAATTCCATGGATCACTGAGTCACGCGGGGGAACCCTCGACGGGTCCAGGGCGCGGGCGAGTTTACCCAGGTGAGGGGTTTGCCGATCCGGTGGTCTGAGAGGGCCGGCCGAGCCGGGTGTACCGCCCCGACCTCACACCAGCGAAAGGCGATCTGGTCTTGTGGGAGGAGATCTTCGGGCAACGGCACCCCTACCGGGGCCAAATCGAGGGCATTCCGGCGCAGGGCCTGGACTGACCAAGGTGCGGGCGGCGAATGCCGCCCGCACCTTTTGTCGGTTCGGCTAGCGGTCGCAGATCTTGGTATTGGCCCGCCAAACTCCTGCCGCGCATGCTGTGAGGGCCGGTTCGTTGGCCAAGGCCCATTCGGTGTGGAAGGGCTCGGCTATGACGAGTCTTGGGTTGGGTGTTTCAAGGTTGATGATGTGGCCGATGGGGGGTGGGTGGATCTCCTTGAAGGTCAGGCGGAAGCGGGTTTGGCCGAGGACTAGGGAGTACTGGACTTGACGGTCGTCGATGGTTTCGGTGGCGAGGATGGGGAGTCCTGCCAGGTCGATCGGGAGGACTTGGTCCGGTGGGTCGGTGTGGCGGACTGGGAGTGGGATTGCCTGCAGGGCTTTGATGTAGCGGGCTCGGATGCGGCGGGTGGTGTAGCGGTCGGGGATCATGCGGCGGCTCCGGACGCGCTGCCGGTGGTGAGGATGAAGGTGGCGCTGGAGTCGAAGGCGTGTTCCCAGCCGGCCATGTAGGAACCAGTGCGCGGTCTGGGCGAGGGGCGTGGACGGGTCTGGCGGGGCTGGGTCCGCCAGTGGGTGGCCGCGCTGGGCCTGGTCGCGCTGGTTCGGTTCGCACTATCGCGCACGGCAGCAGCGAGGTCGGTGCTGGTGCGGGTACTTCGGTCGGTGATCAGTTTTCGGGCGGCGCGGGCGCCTTCGACGGCAGCGGCGAGCGCGGCACCCGGGAGTTGGGCGGGAGCCGACTCGGCCGGCCGCGTCCGTTCGCTCCCTTGATCGTTGGGACCTGGTTGGGCCGGGATGGGATGCGGCGCAAGCGGTTGGGGTTGGCGGTGGTGTCGGTTGAGCGGCGCGGGCATGGGCGCGAGTCCGATGGCGAGGACCCACAGCAGCCGTCGCAGGACCCACAATGCGCGTTCGCGCAGGTAGGGCTTTTCGGGTTGGAAGTGGGCAGCCCGCAGTTGGGCGGAGTTGGCCATGAAGCGGTCGAAGGCGTCTTCTCGGAGTTTGGAGAACCGGTACTCGCCGGTGGAATCAGAGCCGGACCGGACGTCGTTTTCGCGTTCGCCGTTGTCCTGTTCGTCGCTGTGGTCGCTCTGGTTGCGGCTGTAGCCGCTGATCCAGCCTGCGTCGCCGGGGCCGCCGCGGTCCCAGGAGCGCCGCGCAGGGCGATCGGCGTCCGGGGACGGGCTCGGCCGTTCAGTCCGCGCGCCCCAAGGTCGTTGCGACTCTTCGGGTTCGCCGGGTTCGGAGGGCACGGGTCGGCCGCGCGAACCCCACGGCGGCGGTCGATCTGAGCCGCCGCGGCCCTGGGAGTCGCCTCGTTGGTCGTCGTCGCGGCGAGGCTGACCGAATCGGGTAGGCACTTCGGTCGCCTCATCCTGCGGCGGTTCGGGTTCAGGCCAGTTGGCGGTTCCTGGGAACCAGGCGCCCTTGGGTGGCACCCAGCCTTCGGCGGGGAGCGGGTCGGGGGTTTCGTCTCGGCGGTGGCGACCGGTCCGTTCGTCCTTGTACCAGCCCGGGGAGCCGAACGGGCCCGGGTCGTAGGGGTCGTACGGGCGGTTCGAGTCGATGATCCAGGTGTCGCCTGGCTTGTGGCGCAGGTGCATCGGCTCGTAGCGAGGGCTGCGTGGGTCGGAGTCGGGGGCTTCGAGGTCGCAGCACGCCGGGTTGTGCTGGTAGCGGTACGCGCCGGGGCACATCGGGTCCGGCTCACCGTCGGCCAGGAACAGGCGACGGCCCGCCCAGTCGTAGTAGCCGTCGCCCTCACCCTGACCGGAGATCTTGCGCAGCGGCGCACCAGGGCCGAGGTGATCGTGTTGGTAGAACGGCTCCTGGACCAGGACGCGCATCCGCGCCTGGTTCACCGTCGTCGCGTTTTGATGAGTTGCGCCACGCCTGTTTTCGCGTAGGGTGGACTCTGCCATGGGAGGCTCGCCTTCCTTGGTTGGAAGGTGGGCCGCCGATCTGATTTTGCGGTCGAGAGGCGGCCCACCGGTCATATTCAATTGGTTCTTCGACGTGCGATTCGCACGTGAGTTCAGGCTGACACAGCTTTTCGCGCATCTGCAAGCGCGACACACCCTCGTGTGCAAAAGCGTCTAGAAGCCCCCGCCCACCCCACCCTCACCAGCCGTGTTCGTGTACCCCGCGACAGGTAGTACTCCGCTACCCTGGGTTGCGCCCGTAGAAGATTCCTGGCATTTCCCTCGGAGGACCCCATCCGAACCTCAACACGCCCGCGCCCCCGCGCGCCTCAAAGCACCCCGTCCGTCCGGCCGATTCCTTCTGGATCTCAAGGAGACAGCCGCATGACGCCCCTCCATGTCGACTTCGATGCAGCCGGAGGGTCCCGGTGAAAGAGACCGTGTCGATTGACCCTGACAAGGTCGATCAAGCATCGAACGACCTCCTCGAGCTCATGGAGGAGTTCGGAACTCGCACCACCTCGCACAGCAGCGAGGTTGCGAACGCCATGGCAGGCATCGATATCCAGGAGTTCGCATTCCGCGCTGCTCACTCCGCCGTCTCCGCGTTCTGGGCCACCCGCGCCCAGGGGACCCGTGAGCGCCTGGAGGAGGCCGCCTGCTTCCTGGCCACTCACGCAGCCACCGCAAGAGCAAACGACGAGGACGCGGAAAGCGATCTCGTGACGCTCGAAGCCGACCTCTGCGTCAGCCTCGACGAGTACACGAAGGCTGACTACTACGCGGCCACGGGGACGACTCCGCCCGCCCCGCCAAGTGAGGAAGCCGTTTCCGTGCACGGGGAGAGCGTGGCGGTATGAGCAAGCTGACCTGGCAGACCCTTCGCGATACCGACTTCTCTGGCATGAGTGACACGGTGGCCCTGTGGCAAAGCTACATTGAATACGCGACGACCACGATCGTCGACCTACCCGAGGAGATCAAGCTCCTGTCCGAAGCAGGGGAAGAAGACTTCTCCGGCCCGGTCGCCGAAGCTTCACGCGGATACGTTGCCGAAGTGGTCGATGTCTTCGAGGAGGACTTGGCCGAGCGCGCCACCCGTATCCAGACCCTCCTCGACGAAGCCAAAGGCGCCTTCGAAACCCAACAGTCCGCCTTGAACGACCTCTTCTCCGAGGCCGGTGGCGACCTGCTTCCCGAAGGCGGCATTGGCGAGGAGCGGTTCAAAGTCCTGCGTTCATTCGCCTCGGATCACCACCAGGCCGAGGTCACCGACGAGCAGCAGACGCTCTACGACCGCGCTGAGGCGTTGTCGACCGAGTTCAAGACGATCATGACCGATACACGCCGGATCGACGATGATCTGGCCGCGGAGCTCGACAAGCTCGACGACTCGGCCCCAGCGATGCCACCGGTGGTAGGTGAGCCCGGGTTCGCCGAACGCAACGGCGAATACCTTCGAGAAAAGCATCAGGACTTCCTCGAAAAGATCGACGACGGTGAGGCCGGCCCAGCTGAGGTGACTGAATGGTGGGACTCAATGTCCGAGGAGGAACGAGCGCTCTTCGTCGCCACCGCACCCGATCTCGTCGGCCCGCTCGACGGCATCCCCACCGAG
The DNA here is from genome assembly GCF_027622945.1 of Glycomyces lechevalierae. Classification (GTDB taxonomy): domain Bacteria; phylum Actinomycetota; class Actinomycetes; order Mycobacteriales; family Micromonosporaceae; genus Glycomyces; species Glycomyces rutgersensis. The sequence continues at coordinate 175,673 of NZ_JAPZVQ010000009.1, forward strand.
GACCGCGACACCGCCAATCGCGACCTGCTGGATGAGGAGATCACCGACCTCGACGCCCAGATCGCGCGAATGGAGTCCGAACTGGAGAACACCCCGCGAGACGGGCGGTACATCGACCTCGAAGAGGAAATCGAAGCGCTCCGAGAACAACGCGACAGCCTGGACAACCTCAACAACCAGATCGCCGAACCATTCACATCAGAGGACGGGAGCGTGAGCGCTTCCTACTACTTGCTGGGGTATTCCTCAGAAGCCGACGGGCAGGCTATCGTCTCGGTTGGGAATCCCGACACGGCGGACAATGTGAACGTGTATGTCCCCGGTACTGGCGGGAATCTTGCGGACGTCAACGGCCTTCTCAGCCGAACCGAGTCGACCTACGCCGATGCATATCAGTTCGGACCGGCGGGCAGCACCACTGCTTCAGTATTGTGGCTCGGCTATGACGCGCCCGACAATGTCGCGCTCGCAACCGACCCCAGTTATGCGGAGAACGCGGCCTCTTCTTTGAGCTCGTTCACCGAGGGCCTGCGTTCCACCGACCAGGGGGCGGAGTCGAACCTGACCATGACCGGCCACTCGTACGGATCAACTACGGTCGGCGTCGCCGCCCGCGATGAAGGACTGGACGTTGACAACATGATCTTCGTCGGCTCTCCAGGTGTCGGCGTCGACACCGCAGCCGATCTCGGCATCGACCCCGACAATGTCTGGGCGAGCAGAAATGAGGAGGACGTAATCGGTCAGGCCACTGACACCAACACGCACACCTTGGCTGGGGCCGCCGCCGGATCCTGGGCAGGTCCCGGAGGTGCGGTTGTCGGCGGTGCCATCGGGTATCTCACCGCAGACAAGGATGAAATGATCCACGGTACCGATCCCACAGCTGATTCCTTCGGCGGCAATACCTTCGCCAGCGATGCAACCCGAGACAACACCGGCGAATGGTACGAGCCCGGGGCTGATGCGGTCTCCAACCACAGTGCGTACTGGGATGAAGGCAATGCAGCGCGCGAGAATATGGCGTACATCATCACCGGGCAAAGGGACGAGGTGAGCAATGAGTAGTCAAGATCCGAGTCGCACCATGCAACGAAGACTCACCTCCATTCTGATCTTCGCCTCGATGATCGTGACAACAACCGGCTGCACTGGAGGCAATATGGATCGCGAACCACCGGAAACTGTCTATACCGAGGCCGAGGCCTTTGCGCCAATGGAGGCCGAGGCCGCCGAGATCGCTGCGAGTCTCCCCGACTTCCCCGGCTTCTACACCCGTTCTTGGAACGAGATGCCCTGTTCACATGACGGCATCGACGACGAGGATTACGTCAACATCGAGATCAGATACGGCTTCGACGACGCAGACTCCGCAACCAGCAACGTCCGCGATACCTATGTCTCCAAACTCCGTGAACGCTGGACTGACCTCGGGTACGACATCCACCGCGACGAGCCGAGCCCAACCGGAAAGAACTACTCCCTAGAAGCCCGCCGAGACGACGGCATCAACCTCTGGTACTCCGTTGCGACGAAGGTGACTCTATACGTCCAGTCAGGTTGCGTGACAAGAAGCGACCCCAGCGAGATTGCATACATCGCTCCGACGGGCGGCGTTGACGCAGGTAGCCAGCGGGACAACATCCGTATCGACGGATTCGAGGGCATGCCCGAAGCACCATCGGAAACTGCGACCGCGCCTTTCCAGGAATCCGAATCACCATCTCCTACGGGGATGGTCCCCTGGGCCCGCGAGCCTGATCCGAGCGAGACGGGCCCCAGTCCCTATGAAGGCCTGCTCTGAAGTGTTGGAGTCAAGTCCCGGGCGAGTCTCGCCGTGCACGATCAGCCCACCGCCAGTCCAGGTCAGCACCTGATCCTCCCGATCCCCTCACTGAAAGGCCCCTCGTGTATCAGCAGTCGAATACTCGACCGCCCTTCGAGCACCCACCGCAGCAACCTCCCGGGCCTGCGCCCGGGCCGTATCAGGTGCAAGGCGCGCCGCCTCATCAGCCGTATCCGTATGGCGGACAAGGGTTTCCGCCAGTGCCGCCGCCTGCGACTCGGAAACGCCGGGGCGGGGTGGTCGCGCTGGTCGTCGTGCTCTTGTTGCTGGTCGTCGGTGGCGGGGCAGGCGCTTGGTGGTTCATGGCCCGGCCCGGTGGAGACGGGCGATCGCCGCTCTCCGATGAACTCATCATCGAGGACTCCGAATCCGGGATCTCCTACACGATGCCCGAGGCATGGGAGGAGATGGATTCGGACAACCTGATCGAGGCCTTCACCTCCAGTGCGAGCGTCGCCGGAGATGCGGAGGGCACCGGGGCCTCGGTGGTCGCGTTCTCAGGGGAGGCGATGACCGATGAGGAGATGTCGATGTCGACCTCCACGATCGCCGGGGAGAACTCCGAGTACTTCTACCCGTTCCCTGAAGAGAAGCAGATCCTCATCTCCGAAGCCGCCGAGGTCGACGGCCAGGAGGCATACCGGTTCACGTGGGAGGTCTCCACGACCGGGGAGCCGCCGATGTACGGGCACATCATCCACATCATCGACGGCGATCGCTCGGTCTTCCTCATGGGCATGGTTTACGGCGACGACCCCGCGATGAGAAGCGAGGTCGACGCCGTCGTCTCCAGTGTGAGTCTGCTTTAGAGCCGAGCTCCCAAGCAGGTGCCTAAGAGCGGCGGTGGACCTGCTGGGCTCCGGTTTGGTCTCGGGGCATGATCGTGATTTGGTCGACGTTGACGTGGCTGGGGCGGGTGGCGACCCAGGCGATCGTTTCGGCGATGTCGTCGGCGGTCAAGGGGGTCATGCCGGCGTAGACGGCGTCGGCGCGGTCCTGGTCGCCTTCGAAGCGGACGAGGCTGAACTCGGTCTCGACCATGCCGGGGTCGATCTCGCAGACGCGCACGGGCTGGCCGATGAGTTCGAGGCGGAGGACGCGGGTGACGGCCGCTTCGGCGTGCTTGGCGGCGTTGTAGCCGCCGCCGCCCGGGTAGGACTGGCGGGCGGCGATGGAGCCGATGACGACGACCTGGCCGTCGCCGGAGTCGATGAGTTTCGGCAAGAGCGCCTTGGTGACCCGGATGGTGCCGAGGACGTTGACGTCGTACATCTTCTGCCACAGGTCGAGGTCGGCCGTGGCGATCGAGTCGAGGCCGAGGGCGCCGCCCGCGTTGTTGATCAAGAGGTCGCAGCGTTCGACCTGCTCGACGAAGGCGGCCACGGAGGCTTCGTCGGTGACGTCGAGCGCGATGGCGCGGCCGCCGCATTCGGCCGCGACCTCGGCGAGGCGGTCGGCGCGGCGGGCGCCGAGGACGACGTCGAAGCCGGCCTTGGCGAGGGCTTTCGCGGCGGCGGCTCCGATCCCGCTGCTCGCTCCCGTGACTACTGCTACAGGCTTGGTGCTCATGGGGCACGAGCCTACCCATGCCGACGGGGAACTGCGATGTCCTCGGTCCGAGACTCCCACTGGGCGAACCTGTCGGTCCCACCTTCCGTCCCACAGTGCGGCCTCGTCCGGGGCGCGGGGCCGGGTGCGGCCGTACCATCGGTTCCGACGCTGGTTCCGGCGCGGTGCACTTGCCGCCCCGGCTAAGAGGGAATCTGGTGCGAATCCAGGACTGCCCCGCAGCGGTGAGAGGGAACGAAACCCGCCATGAGCACTGGGCCCGGAACCTGGGAAGCGGCGGGGACTAGGAATACCAAGCGCCCTCGAGTCCGAATACCTGCCCGCGTACCGCGCGCGACCGCGCGCGGTCCCGTTGTCGCACGTTCGAGGGAACTGACACATGAACACGACTACCAGCGTGCCCGCGAAACGACCGCAGGCCACCGCACTCGGCTATCCCCGCATCGGCCCGAACCGCGAGCTCAAGCGCGCGCTCGAAGCCCACTGGTCCGGCCGGCTCGACGCCGCCGGCCTGGAGGACGCCGCCGCGGCCGTCCGGTCCGGGATGCTCGACGACCTCTCGATGCTCGACACGGTCCCCACCGGGATCTTTTCGCTCTACGACCACGTGCTCGACACGATCTGCGCCGTCGACGCGCTTGCGCCGCGGCACCGGCGTGACAGCGAGCTCGCCTCATACTTCGCCGCCGCCCGCGGCGACGAGGCGGCCGTGCCGCTCGAGATGACCAAGTGGTTCGACACGAACTACCACTACCTGGTGCCCGAGATCGGGCCCGAGACGGCGTTCGCGGCCAAGCCCGCCAAGGCCGTCGCCGAGTTCCTGGAGGCGAAGGAGCGGGGTCTCGACGCCCGGCCGGTGCTGCTCGGACCCGTCTCGTTCCTCTTGCTGGCCAAGGCGAGCGAGGAAGCCCCGGCCGGATTCGCTCCGCTCGACCGGCTCGACGATCTCGTCGTGGTGTACACCGAGCTGCTTGCGGCCCTGCGGGACGCGGGGGCCGGGCTGGTCCAGCTCGACGAGCCCGCGCTCTGCGCCGACCGCACCGAGGCCGAGCTGGAGGCTGTGGCCGCGGTCTACCGGCGGCTCGCCGCCGACACGCAGATCCTCATCGCCGGCGGCTACGGGCCGTTCGGCGAGGCCCTTCCGGTGCTGCTCGAAGCCGGTGTGGAGGGCGTCGCGCTCGATCTGGTGCGCGGCCGCAGTGACCTCGAAGCACTTGAGGCACTGAATGTTTCACGTGAAACAATTTTCCTCGCGGGCGTGGTCGACGGCCGCAACATCTGGCGCGCGGACCTCGCGAAGGGCGCGGCCGATCTCGAACGGCTGCAGCGCATCAGCGACCGCGTCGGGGTCTCCTCGTCGTCCTCGCTGCTGCACGTCCCGGTCGATCTCGCGCCCGAGCAGGACCTCCCGGAGGCGCTGTTCGAGCGGCTCTCGTTCGCGAGGCAGAAGCTCCAAGAGATCAACCAGATCGCGGACCCGGAGGGCTCGCGCGAGGCGCGTCCGGCGACGCCCGAGGCATGGCGCGACGCTTCCGTGCGCGAGCGGCTCGCGGCGCTCGGCGCGGACGCCGACCGGCGGGTGCCGTACGCGAACCGCCAAGCGGCCCAAGCCGAACGGGTGCCGCTCCCGCCGCTGCCGACCACCACGATCGGCTCGTTCCCGCAGACCGCGGAACTCCGCAACGCCCGGGCGGCGCACCGGCGCGGCCTCATGATCGACACCGATTACAAGGCGCGCATGAAGGCCGAGGTCGCGGCCGTCATCGCGGAGCAGGAGAAGCTGGGCCTGGACGTGCTGGTGCACGGCGAGCCCGAGCGCAACGACATGGTGCAGTACTTCGCCGAGCAGTTGACGGGCTTCGCGACCACGGCCGCGGGCTGGGTGCAGTCCTACGGTTCGCGGTGCGTGCGCCCGCCGATCCTGTTCGCGGACGTCGCGCGGCAGGCGCCGATGACCGTCGAGTGGACCTCGTACGCGCAGTCGCTCACCGAGAAGCCGGTGAAGGGCATGCTCACGGGGCCGGTGACGATCCTGGCGTGGTCGTTCGTGCGCGACGACCAGCCGCTGGCGGACACGGCCGACCAGGTCGCGCTGGCCCTGCGCGACGAGGTCGGCGACCTCGAGGCGGCCGGGACGGCGATCATCCAGGTCGACGAGCCGGCGCTGCGCGAGCTGCTGCCGGTGCGCGCGGCTTCGCGTGCGGCGTACCGGGACTGGGCCACGCGCTCGTTCCGCATCGCGACCGCGGGCGTGCGGCCGGAGACGGCGATCCACACGCACCTCTGTTACTCCGAGTTCGGCGAAGTCATCGACGCGATCGCGGCCCTGGACGCGGACGTGACGTCGATCGAGGCCTCGCGTTCGAAGATGGAGGTCCTGGCCGACCTCGACCGCGCGAACTACCGCAGCGCGGTGGGCCCGGGCGTGTGGGACATCCACTCGCCGCGCGTGCCGGCCGCCGAGGACATGGCGGAGGCGCTGCGCCTCGCCGTCGCGGCGCTCGGCCCGGAGCGGGTGTGGGCGAACCCGGACTGCGGTCTGAAGACCCGCAGGTACGAGGAGGTCCGGCCGTCACTGGAAGGGCTGGTCGCGGCCGCGCGGACCGTGCGCGAGCAGCTCGCCTGACCTCGGTTTCCGGGTCGCGGACCGTGCCGTGCGCGCGGTCCGCGACCCGGGGCGGGGCGGCCGCGTCGGCCTGCCAGGGGCGGGCGCGGCGGGCACGTACCCTTGCATATGTGGCGATCGACAACTACCGCGTCCTGACCGAGCCCGAGTTCGGCACCATGTCAGGCCTGGCCAAGGCCAGCGCCGACTGGCGCCGCCTCGCGCACAACGTGGAGACCCTGGCCGCGGTGGCGGGGGTCCCGTTGCTGGCGATGGTGAAGGCCGACGCGTACGGGCACGGCATGGTCCCGGCCGGGCGGGTCGCGGTCGAGGCCGGCGCGGCGAGCCTCGGGGTCGTGACACTGCGGGAGGCATGGCGGCTCAAGCGGCTGCCGGACCTCGCGGACACGACCGTGATGGCGTTCTTCTTCTCCCCTGACCAGCCGGGCCTGGCCGAGGTCGTGGATGCGGGGGTCGAGCTCGGGGTGTCGTCGCTGGCGCAGCTCGACGCGGTCGCCGCGGCGGCCGACAAGGCCGGGCGTCCGGCGCGGATCCACCTCAAGGGCGACACGGGGATGGCGCGCGGCGGGGTGGCCGCGCACGAATGGGAGTTCGCGGCCGAGGCGGCGGCGAAGCATCAGGCGGCCGGTTCGCTGGTCGTCGTGGGCGCGTGGAGCCACATGGCCTGCGCGGACGAGATCGGGCACCCGGCGAACGCGGAGCAGAAGGCGGCCTTCGGGCGGTTCCTCGAGGCCGTGGCGGCGTCGGGTCTGGAGCCCGAGGTGCGGCACCTGGCGAACTCGGCGGCGCTCATCTCGGACCCGGAGACCCGGTACGACATGGTGCGCCCGGGGATCGCCTTGTACGGGTACAACCCGGTGCCGGAGTTCGCGATCGACCTGCGGCCGGTGATCGAGGTGCGGTCGGTCGTGATGTCGGTGAAGCGGGTCCCGGCGGGGTCGGGGATCTCGTACGGGCACACCGTGCACCTGGAGCGGGACACGAACGTGGCGCTGGTGCCGCTGGGCTACGCGGACGGGGTGCCGCGCGCGGCCTCCGGCAGGGCCGAGGTGTACCTGGCGGGGAAGCGCCGGCGGGTGCTGGGCCGGATCTGCATGGACCAGTTCATGGTCGACTGCGGGGACGACGTGGTGAAGCCGGGCGAGCCGGTCGTGCTCATCGGCGCGGGCGAGCAGCATCCGGACGCGGACGACTGGTCGGCGTGGGCGGGGACGATCCCGAACGACGTGCTGACGGCGATCGGTTCGCGGGTGCCGCGGTTGTGGAACCGGGGCCTGGAGCCGCGCGACAGCTCACATCACGACGGTGCCTGATAACGACGGTGCCTGATAACGACGGCGCCTGAGTACTGAACGACGCGTCTACCGCACTGCGGAGGTTCCGGGCATGATGGCAGGGCTTGGTGTTCGGGGGCTGAGTGTTCGGGGGCTTGGGGTTCGAGAGCATTGCGAGGCCGCATGAGTGAGAAGCAGTCCCGTCGGCGGCGCGGTCTGGCGATCGCTGGCGGGGTCACCGGTGGCGTGGCCGTGGGCGCCGCGATCGCGTGGGGGGTGCCGCGGTACCTGGCGCGGCGCACGAGGGCGGCGTCGGCGGATCCGTACGCGCACGAGCCGTTCGAGCTGCCGCCGCAGCGGTCGGTGTTCACCGTCGAATCGAGCGACGGGGTGCCGATCCACGTGGAGACGGCGGGCCCGGACGACGCGGACCTGACCGTGGTGTTCGTGCACGGCTACATGCAGGACATGGCCACGTTCTACTTCCAGCGCAAGGCGATCGCCGAGGCCGAGCGGTCGGGCGTGTCGATGCGCGCGGTGCTGTACGACCAGCCCGGGCACGGCAAGTCGGGGCCGCTGCCGCGCACCGAGTACGGGATCGAGGACCTGGCCGGGGTGCTGCACGACGTGCTGGCGGCGGTGGCGCCGCGCGGGCCGCTCGTGCTGGTCGGGCATTCCATGGGCGGCATGACGATCCAGGTGTTCGCGCGCCTCTACGAGCCGGAGTTCCGGGAGCGCGTGAAGGGCGTGGCGTTCTTCTCGAGCAGTGCCGCCGGGCTCGACACGGTCGAGACGCGGCCGATGCGGGCGCTGCGGCGGTTGCGGCGCACGGTGCTGCCGATGCTGCAGCAGGTGGCGGGGTGGACGCCGGATCTCATCGACCGGTCGCGGCTGCTCGCGGGCGACCTGGGGTGGCTGCTGACGCGCAAGGCCGCGTTCGGGCACATCGATCCGCCCGCGTCGCTGGTCACGCTGGTGGAGCGGATGAACCGGCGCACGTCGATGCAGAGCATCGTCGGCTACGCGCGCGCTATCCTCGATCACGACGAGACGGCGACGTTGCCGCTGTTCACGGGCTTGCCGGCGCTGGTGGTGGTCGGTGACGAGGATCTGCTGACGCCGCCGGAGCACTCGCGGCGGCTGGCGGCGGCGCTCGGGGGGTCGCGATTCGCGCTCATAGCCGAGGCGGCTCACTCACCGCAACTGGAGTACCCTGGTGAGATCTCACAACTGTTGTTGGAGATGATCGACAAAGTCGTGGCTGAGATCGGCAGGGGCTCCGCCGTGTCCGCCGCCCCGGCGGCGACGCGGGCCGACCCTCGTCCCCACCCTGGTCCGGAACGGACGCGCAGGTGGTCGCCGTTCTCGCGCCACCACGGGCATCGTCTCGAACCGTAGGGCACCGCGCCGCCGGCGCGGCCCATCGAAACGCACTTGGAGGAGTGAAACGTGAAGCTCCAGCTCCAGACGGCCGGAGACACCCACGAGTTCGGGCGGCGGCTGGCCGCCGTCCTTCGCGCGGGTGACCTCGTGATCCTCACCGGCCCGCTGGGGGCCGGCAAGACGGCTCTCACGCAGGGCATCGGCGCCGGGCTCGGCGTCGAGGGGCGGATCACCAGCCCCACGTTCGTGATCGCCCGCTCGCACCGCGCGGGCACGGCCGGGGTGCCGCTCGTGCACGTCGACGCCTACCGCCTGGAGACCCTCGACGAGCTCGACGACCTCGACCTCGACACGGATGTGGACGCGGCCGTCACGGTGGTCGAATGGGGCGCCGGCCTGGCCGAGCGCCTCGCCGAGTCGCACCTGGAGATCGCGATCGAGCGCCGTGCGGACGAGGTCCGCGAGGTCGAGCTGCACGGCCGCGGCGGCGACTGGGCCGCGCGCCTCGCTTCCCTCGAGTCCCCGGTGGGTGCGGCCGCATGAGGGTCCTCGCTCTCGACACGTCCACGGCCGCAGTGCAGGCCGCGCTGGTCGACCTGGACGACGACGAACTGTTCCTGACCGCGTTCCGCCGCGAGGTGGACGCGCGCGGGCACGTGGAGAAGCTGGCGCCGTTCATCGAGGGCTGCCTCGCCGACGCCGGCCGCACGGTCAAGGACGTCGACGCGGTCGTCTCAGGGATAGGCCCGGGCCCGTTCACGGGCCTGCGCGTGGGCATGGTCACGGCCGCGGCGTTCGCCGACGGCGCGGGCATTCCCGTCTACGGCGTCTGCTCGCTCGACGGCATCGGCGGCAACACGCGCGGCCGGGCCCTCGCGGCGACGGACGCGCGCCGCAAGGAGATCTACTGGGCCGTCTACGAAGACGGTGTGCGCGAAGGCGAACCGCAGGTGTGCAAGCCGAGCGAGCTGCCCGACACCCGCGCCGACTACGCGATCGGCGAGGGCGCGAGCAAGTACGCGGACGAGCTGCCGATGGAGGCCGAGGCCACCGCGATCTACCCTGACCTGGTGAAACTCGTCGAACTCGCGGGGCCTCGCCTCCTCGCGGGCGCCCCGACCGAGAAGCTGACCCCGCTGTACCTGCGCCGTCCCGACGCGCAGCCCTCCGGAGCCGCGCCGTCGGCCTGACGGCCGCGTGGTACAGCTTGATGCGATGAACGACTTGCGGATCGACCGGCTGCGCTGGTGGCACCTGCCCGCCGTCGCCGAGATGGAGACCGCGATCTTCGGGCCCGAGGCCTGGAGCGAGGGCCTGCTGTGGACCGAGCTCTCGGCCGGGAACGACTATCGCGCGGTCTTCGACGGCGACCGCATCCTCGGCTACGCGGGCACCGCGCTGAACGGCGATGAGCTGTGGCTCAACAACATCGCCGTCGCCGCGGACGCCCGACGCCGGGGGGTGGCGCGGATGCTCATGGACGACCTGATCGAACGCGCCCGGGCGCACGAGGTGAAGAGCGTGTACCTGGAGGTCGCGGTGGACAACGTCCCGGCCCAGCGGCTGTACGACGGGTACGGTTTCTACGGCATCGGGGTGCGCAAGAACTACTACCAGCACACCGGCACCGATGCGGCAGTGATGAGGATGGACCTGTGAAGAACAACCCTGTGGTGATGGGCATCGAGACCTCGTGCGACGAGACCGGTGTCGGGATCGTGCGCGGCCACGAGCTGCTGGCGGACGCCGTGGCCTCGTCGGTCGACGAGCACGCGCGCTTCGGCGGCGTCGTGCCCGAGGTCGCCAGCCGCGCGCACCTCGAAGCGATGGTGCCCACGGTGCAGCGCGCCCTCGACGACGCGGGACTCACCCTCGCCGACCTCGACGGCATCGCCGTCACCGCCGGCCCGGGCCTCGCCGGGGCCCTCATGGTCGGTGTGGGCGCGGCGAAGGCGTACTCGCTCGCCACGGGCGTGCCGCTGTACGGCGTCAACCACTTGAGCGCCCACATCGCGGTCGACACGCTCGAGAACGGCCCGATCCCGGAGCCCGCGATCGGCCTGCTCGTCTCCGGCGGCCACTCCTCGATCATGATGGTCGAAGACCTGGCCGGGAAGGTGACGCAGCTCGGCGCGAGCATCGACGACGCCGCCGGAGAGGCGTTCGACAAGGTCGCGCGTCTGCTCGGCCTGCCGTTCCCCGGCGGGCCGTACATCGACAAGGCCGCCAAGGAGGGCGACCGGGCGTTCGTGCGGTTCCCGCGCGGCCTCACCGCCGCGAAGGACATGGAGAAGCACCGCTACGACTTCTCGTTCTCCGGCCTCAAGACCGCCGTGGCCCGCTGGATCGAAGCGCAACGCGCCGAAGGGAACAACGTGCCCGTCAACGACGTGGCCGCGGCGTTCCAGGAGGCGGTCTGCGACGTGCTCACCCAGAAGGCGATCCTCGCCGCCAAGGAGCACGGCGTCGACACGATCCTCCTCGGCGGCGGCGTCGCCGCGAACTCGCGCCTGCGGACCCTCGCGGTCGAACGCGCCGAGGACGCCGGGATCACGCTGCGCTACCCGCGCCCGAAGCTGTGCACCGACAACGGCGCCATGGTCGCCGCGCTCGGCTCGCACCTCGTCTCGGCCGGCATCGCGCCGTCCGTGATCGACTTCCCGGCGAACTCGTCGATGGACGTCGAGATCGTGAGCCTCGCGAACCGGCTCTGACGTCAGGACCGGGCGGCCCTCCGAGCGCCGGCGAGGAGGAGCGCGGCGCCGACGGTGACCGCGATCCAGGGGGCGGGCTCGAAGATCAGGCCCGCCGCCACCGACCAGCCGCCGAGGGTCCAGGCGATGAAGGCCGGGGGCGTGATGCCGTTGCGGTGCAGCCAGAGCACGGTCTGGCCGAGCAGGAGCAGCGGGATGCCGAAACTGCCCAGGGTCATCCAGAAGCCGCCCGTTTCGGGGGTCATCTGCGCGATGGTGCCTTCGGGCATCCAGAGTTCGCCGCCGAGCCAGGCGGTCGCGTGCGTTCCGGCGGTGAGGGCGAAGGCGAGGAGCAGGTGTCCGGCTCCGAGGAGGGTGAAGATCCATCCGGCCGACTTGATCATGGGGCGACTCCGCTGCAATTATGGAACCAATAGTTTCGGTACTACTGGTTCTGTATCCTAGGGCCATGCCTGAACCGAAGCAAGCCGTGGGGCGCCCCCGGGACAGTCGCGTGGACCACGCCATCGCCGGCGCGACAAGGGAACTGCTGGCGGAGCGCGGGTACGCCAAGCTCACCGTGGACGCGGTCGCGTCGCGGGCGGGGATCGGGAAGGCGGCGATCTACCGGCGGTTCGCCACGAAGCAGGAGATGATCTTCGCGGCCACGGTGCACGACATGGAGGAGCAGCCGCCGCCGGATTCGGGTTCGCTGCGGGGTGATCTGGAGGCGGTCTGCGAGGTCATCGCCAAGCAGCTCTCGACCGCGCCTCCCGATGTGCTGCACGGACTCCTGGCCGACATCCACGGCGACAAGGCGCTCGGGGCGCGGTTCTCGGGGACGTTCATCGAACGGGAGCGGTTCGTGATCGACACGGTGCTCGAGCGGGCCCTGGAGCGCGGAGAGCTGGCGGCGAAACCCGATGCCGCCATCGTTCACGCACAGCTGCTCGGGCCGATCTTCTATTGGATCCTCATCCTCATCGGCGACCACGGCAGGCTCGCGGACCTGGGCAGGTCCGTCGCCGCCATGGTCGCCGACTCGTTGACCGCTAGCGGGTGAGTGCCGTTGCGGCGCTCGCGAACACGCGGCGTCCCGGCACCGCGAGGAGCAGCGCCGCCGCGACGAGCGCGGCCGCGGCCCAGAGCGGGCCCGCCGGTCCTGCCGCCAGCGTGAACGCGGCGAGGATCGGGCCGGCCGCCGCGCCCACGTTCAATGCGGCGGTGGCGTAGGAGCCGGCCATCGTCGGCGCGTCCGCGGCTTCGTAGAGGACGCGGGCGATGAGGGTGCTGCCGACCGCGAACGCCAACGCGCCCTGGGCGAACGCGAGCGGCAGCAGCACCGCGGGGTGGATGGCCCAGAGGCCGAGGACGCACCAGCCGAGGAGCAGGAGCGGGCCTGCGACGGCGATGACCTGGCCGGGGCGGCGGTCCGAGAGGCGCCCGGCGGCCGTGACCCCGGCGAACGAGCCCGCGCCGAAGAGCACCAGGACGACCGGGATCCAGAGTTCGCCGAGCCCGGCGGTCTCGGTGACGACGGGCGCGATATAGGTGAACGCGCCGAACGTTCCGGCGTTCACCAACGCGCCCAAGCCCATCACCAGGAGCAACCGGGGTCGCCGCAGGACGGCGAGCTCGGTCCGCAGATGCGGGCCGTGCGTTCCCCGCGTGTCGGGGAGGCCGCGGAGGACGCCGAGCGCGGCGGGCACGCACAGCAGCGCGACCGCCCAGAACGTGGCGCGCCAGCCGAGGAGCGCGCCGAGCAGCGCCCCGCCGGGGACACCCGCGATCGTCGCGATCGTGGTGCCGCCCAGCAGGACCGCGAGCGCGCGGCCCTTCTGGTCCGGCGCGACCAGGGCGGCCGCGGCGGTGAGCGCGATCGCGAGGAACCCGGCGTTCGCGAACGCGGCGACGACGCGGGTGGCGAACAGGACCGCGAAGCTCTCGGTGACCGCGCCGACGACGTGCGCGGCGAGGAACAGGGCGAGGAACGCGAGCAGGCTCGAGCGCGGCGGCCAGCGGCGGGCGAGGGCCGCGATGAGCGGGGCGCCGACGACCATGCCGACGGCGAAAGCGGAGGTGAGCAGGCCGGCGGTGGCGACGGGGACGCCGAGGTCGGCGGCGAGGTCCGGCAGGAGGCCGGCGAGCATGAACTCGGACGTGCCCATGGCGAAGACCGCCAGGGCGAGCAGGTAGACGGGCAGTGGCATCGGGTGACTCCGTGGTGTCGAGCGTTCGGATGGGACGTCTCGTCACCGCGGCCAGCGGCCCCGGGTCATGCCTGACGGATCAGGGGGCTGGCGGGTGACCGGCAGCCCCTGCCGTGTCCGATTCCGGATTCACCATGCCCCGGACCCTATGCGGGCGGGCCGCGCGGGCGCAACGCATTTCACGCGGGTTGTCGGTGGCGGCGGTTACGGTGGCGGCATGAGTGAGAACGACTACTGGTGGGAGCCGCCGCTGGCGGGGACCGACGAGGCGCACCTGGTCGGGGCCCTCGACCGGCTGCGGGTGACCTTCCGGTGGAAGGCCGACGACCTCGACTCGAAGGGGTTGAACACGCGGATCGGCGCTTCGGCGCTGACGCTCGGCGGGCTGCTGAAGCACCTTGCGCGCGTTGAGGACGTGACGTTCAACTGGAAGATCCGGGGCCGCGCCCCGGGCCCGGACTGGGACGAGAGCCTGCTCGACGACAGCGACCGCTGGGAGTTCTCGTCGGCCGCCGACGACTCGCCGGAGTTCCTGTACGACCTGTGGGACGCGGCGGTCGCGCGCTCGCGCGAGCGGCTGGCCGCGATCCTGGAGGAGGGCGGGCTCGACCAGCCCGCGCATCTCGAATGGCCGGGCAGAGGGCATCTGAGTGTGCGGCGGATCGTGTTCGACCTGGTGGAGGAGTACGGCCGCCACACCGGGCACGCGGACCTGCTCAGGGAAGCGGTCGACGGCAGGGTCGGGGAGGACCCGCCGGCGGGCTGGCGTCCGGTGAGCGGTTCGGGCGCTTAACCGCTTGCTCCGGAAGTCCCCTCACTGAATGCTGACCAGATGACCGGCAACCCGAACTGGCCGAACGGCGAACTGCGGCTCAACCTGCCCGTGTTCTTGGCGCGCTTCGGACTCGAAGCCCGCGGCGGCGCGGAGCCGCTGCTCGGCGGCGAGGACAACATCAACGCCCGCGTCGGCACCGACCGCGGCGACGTGGTCGTGCGCGAATACGTGCACTCGACGCGTGCCAAGGTCGCGGCCGAACTCGTGTTCGTCGCGCACCTCGCGCGGGAGGGCTTCCCGACACCCATGCCGTACACCGCCGACAACGGCGACCCGTTCGCGCTGGTCGCGGGGAGGCCGATCGCGGTGTTCCCCTTCGCCTCCGGCGAAGTGCCGCCCGCGATGACACTGGACCTCGCCGAGCAGTCCGGGGCACTGTTGGCCCGGATGCACACGGCCGCAATGGATTGGGCCGACGACCGCATCCCCGTGATCGACCGCCTCGACGTCCTCGGGTCCGCGGCCGACAGCGACGTCGAACTCGCCGGGGGAGACGAGTGGCGCGAGGAGAACCGCCGCTTCCTCGACCACCACGCGGAAGCGCTCGCGCTCCTCGCCGAACAGCCGGCGGGCCCGCTCCACCACGACCTCCACCGCCGGAACCTGTTGGCCGAGGACGGCCGGGTGACCGCCGTGCTCGACTTCGACGAACTCAACCACGGCCCGCTGATCCTCGACCTCGCCCGGCTCCTCCAGTACGCGGCCTTGGAGCGGCCGGACCTTCGTCTCCCCGCCGCCGTCGCGGAGGCCGCGCTCGCCGGCTACCAGAAGGTCCGGCTCCTCACCGCGACCGAGCTCGAACTCCTCCCGGTCGCCTTCGACCTCGCGGGGCTCGTGGACGCGGCCGGATTCATCAGGTGGACCGCCCCCTACCTGGGCCTCGACCGCATCGCGGACTGCCGCAGTTGGCGCTGCTACCTCAGCAATAAGGATGAGTAGCGGGCCGGGACCCCTAACTTTCGTCAGGGGTGGTTTCGGAAATTCGACCGAAGGCAGCGGCCCCGAAAATCCATAGCCTTCAAACATGCACCCGAAACGACCACAACACCCCGCACGGACCCGGCTCGCCAAAGGCCTCGCCGCCACCGCGATCGCCCTCACCGCCTTGACGCTCACCGCCCCCGCAGCCTCCGCCGCGCCCGCGACCGAGCCGACCGCCGAGGCGATCGACGACTACATGACCGACTTCTACGAGACCTCCGGCGCCCCCGGCATCTCCGTCGTCGTGACCAAAGGCGACGAGGTCGTCCACGCCGCCGGGTACGGCCACGACTCCAACGGCGACAAGGTCACCGCGGACACCCCGTTCCGCGTCGCCTCGGTCTCCAAGTCGTTCACGGCGATGGCCGTCATGATCCTCGCGGAGGAGGGCGCGATCGCCCTCGACGAACCCGTCGCGGACCAGCTCCCCGGCTTCACGATGGCCGACGAGAGAGCCGACGAGATCACCGTCCGCCAACTCGTCAACCAGACCTCCGGGTTCTCCGACACCACGATCGACACCGTCGAGCTCGAGGAGGCGACCTCCCTCGAGGACTACGTCGCCCGCCTCGCCGACGACTCCCTCGCCTCCGACCCCGGCACCGAGTGGGAGTACTGCAACCCGAACTTCAACGTCGCCGCCCGCCTCGTCGAGGTCGCGAGCGGACAGCCCTTCGAGGAGTTCATGGAGGAGCGCGTGTTCGCGCCGCTCGGCATGGAGCACAGCGCGACCCGCGACGAGCTCGAAGACCCCGCGCTCGGCTACAACTCGCTCTTCGGGCTCTGGATCGCCCGCGAGGAGGAGCCCGGGTTCCTCGACAACGCGGGTTCCGGCGGCATCATCACGAGCGCGGCAGACATGGGGCAGTGGCTCATCAGCCAGAACGGCCTCGGCACGCAACTGCTCTCGCCGGAGGGCCTGAAGGACATGCACACCCCCTCCGAGGTCCACGACTACGCCATGGGCTGGGGCACCGAGTCCGACGGCACGCTCCAGCATTCGGGGAACCTCACCACGTTCAACGCCGTCGAGTGGATCGACCCCGAAACGGGGTACGGCATCGCGGTGCTCACCAACGGCGCCGGGCTCACCGACCCCGCCTGGGGGGCCTTCGAGGGCCTGTCGGCACTGCTCAAGGGCGACACGGTGCCCGAACCCGGCCACGGCCGCCAGCTCTTCGAGCTGGTCCTGGCGGTCCTGTCGCTCGCGGCCATCGCCTTGGGCGCCATGGGTGTCGCACGGTCGCGCCGCTGGGCCGAGAAGCGCGCGGGCCGCCCGGCCTGGCGCATCGGCGTCCGACTCCTCCCGGCGCTGGCCGCGGTGGCGCTGTTCCTCGCCTATCCCTCGCTCGTGTCGCTCATCTCGAACGGACGCACGGTCACCTGGCAGGGCACGCTGTACTTCGCGCTGCCGTTCACGCTGACGCTGTTCATCGGCGCGCTCGCGGGTGCGGCGGTAGTGGTCGCCCGTCTGATCAGGCTGCGGTCGGTAGGCTCGGCCGCGTGAAAGGGATGCTGCTGGCGGCCATCGCACTGGCCGGGTTGATCGACGGATTCGCGACGTTCGCAGTGCCGATGTCGCGGCAGTCGGTCCTCGTCGTGGTGGCCGCCGCGGCATACCTGCACGGATGGCGTCTGACCGTCCGCTACGGCTGGTGGATCCTCGGCGCGATCGGCGCCATGGGCGCACTGCTCGGTGTCGTCTCCAACCGCGACCCGTTCAACACCCTGCTCACCTTCGGCACCTTCGTGGTGCTGCCCTGGCTGATCGGGCGCTTCCGGCGGCAGCAGGCCGACCTGATCGCCGCCACGGCCGACCGCGTCACCCGGCTCGAACGCGAACGCGAACTCGTCGCAGGCCGGGCCCGGGCCCAGGAGCGGGCCCGGATCGCGACGGACATGCACGACTCGCTCGGCCACGAGCTCGCCCTGATCGCACTCCGATCGGGTGCCCTCGAACTCGCCTCGGACCTGCCCGAGCAGCACCGTGAGGCGGCAGCCGCCTTGCGGCGCAATGCTGTTGACGCCACCGACCGGCTCCGCCAGACCATCGGGATCCTCCGCGACGAACCGGCGCCGGCCGCCCCGCTCGACGAGTCCGTCGAAGCGCTCGTCGCCCGCGCGGCCGAGGCCGGCATGCCCGTCACGTTGACGGCCGCCGAAGTCCCGCTCCCGCCGCTGGCGGCGCGGACCGTGCACCGGGTGGTCCAGGAGGGGCTGACGAACGCCGCCAGGTACGCCCCCGGTTCGGAGGTGGCTGTGACCGTGGCGGTCGCCGACGCGATCGCGACGGTCGCCGTTCGCAACAGCGGGAGGCAGGTCGAGATCCTCTCGAACAAGGGCAGCGGCCTGGTGGGTCTGGAGGAACGGGTGCGGCTCCTGGGCGGCTCGTTCAGGGCCGGGCCTGTGGAGGGCGGCTTCGAAGTGCGGGCCGAGGTGCCGTTCGAGGACGCCAAGATCGACGTGACATGGCAGGGGAACCGATGATCCGCGTACTGCTCGCCGACGACGAGACCATGGTCCGGGCCGGAGTCGCGGCCATCCTCGCCACCGACCCCGGCATCGCGATCGTCGCCGAAGCGGGCGACGGCGCCGAGGCCGTGGAACTCGCCCGCGCGCACCGCCCGGACGTGGCGATGCTCGACATCCGCATGCCGAAGATGGACGGCCTCGCGGCCGCCGCCGAGCTCCGCCGCGGAATGCCCGAGGTCGCGGTGGTCATGCTGACCACCTTCGACGAGGACGCGTATGTGGCCCAAGCGCTCTCGCAGGGCGCGAGCGGCTTCATGCTGAAAGCCGCCGACCCGCGGGAGCTGATCATCGGCGTGAAGGCCGTCGCGGACGGCGCCGCCTACCTCTCACCGAGGATCGCCCAGCGGGTCATCGCGAAGCTGCAGCACGGCAAGCTCGAACGCGCCGCGCCGGCGCGCGAGCGCCTCGACTCCCTGACACCGCGGGAACGCGACGTACTGGCCCTCATAGGGAAAGGAGAATCCAACCACGACATCGCCAAGCAACTGCACCTCTCGGAGGGCACCATCAAAGGCCATGTGAGCACGATCCTCACCCGCCTCGACGCCAAGAACCGCGTCCAAGCGGCGATCATCGCCTACGAAGCGGGCCTGGTCAGCGACTAACCGCTTCTCCCAGACCGGCACCGAGGGCAGACCGCGTTCGGCGCGGGCCCGGTCGGTGAGCTCTTGCAGGAGCGCCGTCTTCGCCCGCGAGTACTCGCCGGGACGGGTACCGGCGGCGACGATCTCGCGTTTCAACCGCGCGTAGCGGGCGGCGTCCTCGGGATGGGTCCGGAGGAAGTCGCGCAGGATCCGCTGGTTCCGCGTCGGCCAGCTCGCCAGCGTCACCACATGCAGGAGGTGGCTGCGGGCGCCGTCGTCGGCCCGCACGAACAGGAGCCGGTCGGTCATGCCGTTGTCGTGCGGGTAGAACCCCAGATCGGCGAGGCGGCTCTGGTTCTGTTGGGCCGCTTCGAGGTCGCGCACGGCGGCCATGAGATCGAGGACGGGTTTGGCGGCCAGCCCCGGGACCGCCGTCGAACCGATGTGCTCGATCTCGACGAAGAGACCCGGCGCCGCCGCGCGGAGGGCGTCGATCACGGCTGCGGCTCGCCGCGGCCATTCGGGGTCGTAGTCGACGATGCGGAGGTCGGCAGGCGGCATGACCCCATCCTCCGGCAGGCGCTCCGCACGGCGACGGGCGGCCGCCCACCGGGACCGGTCCCGTCAAGGGCCGCTTACGCTCCGGGCATGACCTCCAGCAACGCGCTCGACCGGCGCTCCCTCGCCGCAACCGCCCTGTTCGCGGCGCTCGCCTTGACCGGCTGCACCGCCGAATCCGACGACCCGGCCTCCCCGACCGAATCGAACACCGGCGAGAGCGCCGGCGCCGAGACCACCGCGGAATCCGAACCGACCGAGGAACCGTCGCCGTCGGCTGCGGACGGCAGCGACTACGCCGCTTGCGATGACGGCTCGTGCGAGGTCCTCGTGTCCGGCGAAGTCGAGTTCGAGTTCGACGATCTCACGCTCACGGTGACGATTGACGAGGACAGCATCGAGACGTACACGGCGAACAGCGACAGCACGCGAGCCGGCAGCAGTAGCATGGGCGGCTCCGGGATGTCGGACTCCTACTGTGTCGCCTACCTGACCGCTGGCAGCAACACCATGCAGTGCTATCCGGACATCGAACCGGAGGAGGCCCCGGAACCCGAAACGGAGCCCGGCGTGCTCGTGCTCGAAATGCTCGACTTCAAGGAAGGCACCGCGGTCATCCGGCTGACCATGGGCGACTGATCCGAGCCTGCTGAGGTCGGCGTCCGAAGCCGGCGACCGAAGGCACGATCGCCTGATGCTGCTGTTGCGGTGCCTTGACCGAACTTCTTGTGACCGTTGCGGATGATGCGAGTCGGACCAAGGCTGCGGAGCCGTAGGTGCCGGGCCGTCAGTTCACGCGCGCCCAGAGGTCGTACGGGTTCGGTCCAGGGCGGAAGCCATGCGCCCGCGCCATTTGCGTCGCCTCGCGGAAACCTCGGGCGATCGCCAAGGGTTCGTGGGCGTCGCTGCCGAACGTCACCGCGTCGCCGCCTTCTTCGTGCCACCACCGGAGGATCGTCGCGTGCAGGGGTATGCGGGTGCTGATCTCCAGCGCCCGGCCTGACTGGGCGGTCACCCGCAGCGCGTGGCGGAACTCGTCTTCGAACGCTGAGGGGTCGAACGGTCCGGCCTCCTGTTGCGGCCAATAGCGGACGGGGTAATCGATGTGGGCGAGCACGGAGAACGCGTCGCTCCCCTCGACCAGTCGCACCACCTCGGCCAGGTACTCCCGCACGACCTCCACCGCCTCTCGGCGCTCGTACTGGCCCGGCGGCTCGGTGAACCCGTCGCCGTCCGGAAGCGGAAGACAGTGCAGGGAACCGAGCACGCGGTCGAACCGGCCCGCGCCGAGCACCTCCGCTGCGGCCGCGGCGTGCCAGTGCGGTTCTCCCATCTCCACGCCGCTGAGGATCCGGAGTCCCGGGAAGCGGTCGCGGCACTCCTCGATCGCTTCGAGATACCCGTAGGCGTCGAACCTCGGGGGTGTCAGCCGCCCCTCTGGCGTGGCCAAGCCGGTGAGATAGTCGCTGGCAAAAGGGCCTTCCACGGCCACGGTCCAGACCGTGTGGTCGAGGTGCTCGGTGAAGGCGATCGCCGGGAGGCCCAGGTCGACCGCCCGCACGCAGGAGCGATGCATCGAGCCCATCGGAGCGTCCCAGGACCACTCACTGTGCACATGACTGTCCGCGGGCAACGTCATAAGTCCTCTTCCCCAGCGCATCAACCAGAACGACCATCATCCGCCGCGACCGCAATTGATGCCACCCTGGACGGGTACCGCAACCGAGGTGCGATCGTCCCGGACGGTGTCACACCAGCGATTCTTGGAGGCCCTTTGTCTTTCGCCCGATCCGACCACGCCGCCCTGCGATCGCACTACGAACGCGAGTGGACCGACGGCCGGGCCGCGTTCGCCGCGGGAACCGTCCGGACCGATCCCGTTCCCCGCGACGGGGACGCGCGCTGGGGGCTCAGTCTCGTCGTGCCGACCGAGGGTTCCTTCGCCGAACGGATCGCCGCCGAGGCCGATGCGATCGCCGCGCGATGCCAAGGCACGCACCTGAACTACGTGCGACGCGACCTGCACATGACCGTGCGGAGCCTGGAGGGCCACCAGGACACGGTGCCGCAGCGGCAGATCGACCACTACCTCGGCCAACTCAAGGACGCCACCGAAGGGCTCGGCCCGATCTCGGCCCGCTTCGAAGGCCTCGGCGGTTCCATCGGCGGCCTCTACGTTCGCGGTTACCCGAACGCGGACCTCCTCGAACTGCGGCGCCGGCTGCGCGACGCCCGCATCCCGTTCGGCAACCTCGGCCCCGCCGGAGGCGACGGCGACCGCTATCGCGACAACGCCCACATCTCGCTCCTCGTCCCGCGCGAAGCCGTCCCCGAACCCGAGGTCGCCGCCTACGTCGACTCCCGCACCACCATCGACTTCGGCACCATCACCACCAACGAGATCTCCCTCGTCGCCTGGCGCCCCGGCCCACGCACCGCCAATATCGAAGTCATCGACCGCCTCACCTGGTGAGCCCGCGACGACACGGGTCGGATGTCGCACTGCATGGTTAGCATCGCCGGGGTCGCGGACCACGCCGGTGCGCGAGACCGCCCGCCCCGCAAGGAGGACTCGTGAGCGACGCCTACTCGCCCGTGCCAGAGCTGAACCTGCTCAAGGCGTTCCAGGACCGGACCGGCCCGGTGTTCTACTCGGAGGGGTTCGAACTCCACGCGTACGGGGAGGACGCGGGACTCGGCACCTGGTCGGAGGACCCCGAGTTCGTGAGCCGGTTCATCCCCTTCGCGAACGCCACCGGCTCCGGCTCCAACTACGCGTTCTGGCGCTGCGACGACCGGCCCGATGTGGCCGACCTGCCGATCGCGTTCATCGGCGACGAGGGGGACCTCTACATCGTCGCGCGGAACCTGCTGGAGTTGCTCCAGCTCCTCACGATCGACAACGAGTGGCTCGAACCCGACTTCGTGGAGCAGCACACAGGCGCCCACGTCGAATACGTCGCGTGGCTGGACGAGACCTTCGGTCTGCGCCCGCCCGAGGACGCCCGCGCACTCCGCGATTTGTCTAAAGAGGACGACGCGAGGTTCCAGGCCTGGCTCGGCCGGTTCGGCATCGAGTGACCGGGCGCTGACCGCGACGCCCGCGTGCTCAGCGGCTCGCCGGGAGGCCTTCCTTGATCGAGGGGAAGGCCGGCGTCCAGGCCAGGTCGCGTTTGGCCTTGGCGGTGGAGAGCCGGATGCCGGTGTCGACGGTCAACGCGTGGAGGTACGGGAAGGCGGCGAGCAGTGCGCCGGGAACGGCGCGCGGCGCCGGTGCGCCGACGATGTCGGCCATGGTGCCGATGTAGTCGTCGAAGCCGACCGGCCGGTCGTCGGCGATGTTGTAGGCCTGACCCGCTCGCCCGCGTTCGAGGGCGGCGACAGCGGCCGACGCCGCGTCGTGGAGGTGGATCGGCGCGATGGTCCCGCGGCCGCGCACGACCGGGAGCCGCCGCCGCTCGACCATCGCGAACAGTTGGCGGGTCATGGGTTCGGGGCCGTAGAACATGCCGTACCGCAGCGCGATGCCGCCGGCGCCGAGGACCTGTGTTTCGTTGGCGCGCATGGACCTCATGTGCCGGTCGATGCCGCGGTGCCCGGTCGGTTCGGCGAAGGGGCGGTCCTCGGTGACCGGTTCGGGGCCGTGGTCGCGGTAGCCGTATCCGAGGAAGAACGACTGGGTGATCACGCGGGTCGCACCGGTCGCGGCGGCCGCTCGCAGGAGGTTCGCGGTGCCCTGTTCGCGCAGGTCGTCGGTGGCGTAGAGGGAGCGGTGGAAGAGCGGCATCCCGGTGATCGCGGTGGCCTGGTGGATGGCGGCATCGGCGTGGACGCCGTCGAGGGCACGGAGGAGCCCGTCGGCGTCCATCAGGTCGGCGTGGACCGGTCGAATGCCATTGGCCGCCAACCGCTCCGCCCCTGCGGTGGAACGGGTCAGGCCGAGCACGTCGTGGCCCGCCGCTTGCAGTTGCGAGGCGAGTTCGGCGCCGATCGCGCCGGTGGCTCCCGCGAGGAGGACCTTCATGCCGCGGCCTCCTCGTCTGCGCTCTCGTCTGCGGTGCGGTGACGGAGGACGCGGAGCCGGAGCGCGAGGCCGACGGCGGCGATCGCCGAGAGCGCCAGCAGCAGCCACGGGTCCGAGGCGTGGCCGCCCATGTCGAGGTCCATGGCGTGGTTGTAGGCGTGGAAGGTGTTGGTGAACACGAAGCCCGCCAAGACGACTGCGACCGCGTCGCGCCACCACAGCGCCCAGATCATCATCATGCCGATGCCCATCTGGAAGGCGCCCGCGTCGTGGAGGAAGTGGACGTGGTTCGGCCAGCCGGCCCACACGGCGAAGCCGTCCGGGTCGAGCCAGGACCACGCGCCGAAGGCGAGCATGGACAGTGCCGCGACGATGACGGCGGTGGTGACGGTCAGTCGGGTGGTCATGGTCTTCCTCCTTGGGGAGACGAACCGGATCGTTCCCTCAAAGTACGCCCGAAATCCCGAGCTGTCAACACGAACCGGTTCGTCTCCCCATCGGGTAGTGTGTGGCCCATGGCAGCACCGCGAACCCCCGATCCCAACCGCCGCAACCCGGAGTCCACCAAAGCGATCCTCGAGGCGGCCCTCGCGCTCGCCCGCGACCAGGGCTGGGCCAAGGTCTCCATCGAAGGCATCGCCGCGCGGGCCGGGGTGGGCAAGCGGACGATCTACCGCTGGTGGCCCTCGAAGGGCGCGGTCGTGCTCGACGCGTACGCCGCCCGGCTCCAGGACCGGCCCTACATGAACGCGGCGGCCGCCGAGGAAGGCGACTTGCGCGGCGACCTGGTGCGGATCCTCGGCGAGACCTGGGACATGGTGAGCGACTCGCTGCCGCTGCTCGCCTCCCTCATCGGCGAGGCCCAGCACGACCCGGACCTGGCCGAGCGGCTCTGGGAGCGGTTGATCGGCCCTTCCAGCGAGCCGGTGCAGGACCGGATCAGGCGGGCGCAGGCGGCGGGCGAGATCACGGCCGACGCGGACCCGTTCCGCGCCGCCGAACTCCTGTACGGCCAGGTCTACCTGCGGCTGCTCGTCACGCCGAAACCGCTCGACGCGGCGTTCCTGGAGGACTGCATCGACCTGGCGCTGCACGGCCTCCTGAAACGCCCCTGACCGGCGGGTCCGGCGCAATCCGGTTGCCAGAGAACGGGGCGCGGCTCTAGCCTGCGGTGATGTGGAAGCCCATGATCGACGGCGATGTCGTGCGCGAGCGGATCACCGAGGCGATCGGCCCGGTCAGCGACTGGACGGCCATCACCGAAGGCGAGAACTCGCAGGCTTACAGCGCCGTGGCCGACGGCCGTGCCGTCGTCGTCCGCGTCAACCTCCGGCGGGAGGGCTTCGAGCTCGACGCGTGGGCGGCGAAAGTGCTTCCAGGCCAGGGCATCGCGGTCCCCGAAGTGCTCGCCGTCGGCGCGGTCGGCGAAGCGTGGTTCTGCGCGAGCACGCGACTGCCCGGGACGAGGCTCTGCGACCTCGACGAGGCGGCCGTCGAGGTCTCGGCGCCGGCCGTCGCCGAGACCTTGCGCCGCATCGGCGACACACCGTTGCCCGGCAGGCAGGGTTTCGGCGGCATCGACCCCGCTACGGGCGACGGCCGCAACCCTTCATGGGCGGACGCCGTCGCGTGGGGCGTCCCGAAGGCGTGGCCCGAGCTGAGCGATCCGGCTGACCGAGCATTCCTGGAGACCCTTTCGGAGGAAACCCTCGCCGAGGTCGAAGCGCTGCCCGATTGCGATCGGCTCGTGCACGGCGACTACAGCGCGGACAACCTGATCGTGGCCGAGGACGGCGCGATCGGGGTGATCGACTGGGAGTGCGCGATGATCGGCGATCCGCTCTGGGACCTTGCCTACCAACTGTTCTGGAGCCGCGCCTGGCCGGTCATGACCCCGCAGGCGCGCGCCTCCGCGACCGCCGACTTCACGCCCACGGAACTGAACCGCCTGCGCTGCTACATGACCGTCGCGGGACTGCGCTCGGCCTCCTTCTACCTCGCGGGGACACGCGGGCCCGCACTCGACCTGATGATCGACCGACTGCGAGCCATGCCGAGCACGCCCGAGTCGATCGCGGACCTGCTCCCCGCGACGGACCCGCACAGCGTGCCGCGTTCAATCGATCAGTAGGACGCGACGACCGGCGCATCGCCTTCAGCCCGGCGCAGACTGATCGACTCGCGCCACAGTGACCGCCATTCCGGGAACTCGCGCTTCACGCTGTCGGCCATGGGATTCCTTTGAGGGCATCGGGATTCCGGGGACGGCGGCCAGGATATGGCACAGGGCCAGTAGGCTCCCGGCGCATGAGTGATGAGGCTGGGGCTGTTGCGGTGGCCGAGCAAGAGACGGCCGCGCCGGCGGAAAAGCCGCGCTGGTATCGGCGGCGGTGGGTGCGGTTCCTCTCGTGGGCCGGGACGGCCGGGGTGGTCGCGTACTCGCTGGAGCGGCTGTTCGGGCTGGAGACCAGGTGGCTGCTGGTCACGACCATCGCGTTCGTGCCCTACTTCATCCTGGCCGCGGTCGCCGGGCTCGGGCTCCAGTTGCTCGTCAGGCATTGGGCGGCCGCGATCGCCACGGGTGCGGCGGTGCTGGCGTTGGCGGCGGTGGTCGCGCCCAGGGTCATCCCGGATTCGCAGGCCGAGGCCTCGGGGCCCGAGCTGACCGTGATGTCCGTGAACCTCTATGTGGGGCAGGCGAACCTGCAGTACGTGATCGACCTGGTCGAGGAGCACGAGCCCGACCTGCTGAGCGTGCAGGAGCTGACCCCCGGCGCGGCGGAGGCGCTGGCCGGGCTCGGGCTCGATGAGCTGCTGCCGTACTCCGTGCAGGAACCGGACGAGCTCGCGGTCGGGACCGGGCTGTACTCCGTGCATCCGTTGGAGCGCATCGAGACCGTGGGCCGGGACGGCATCTTCTACCAGATCGGCGCCGAGATCGACCTCGGCGGCGGCGAGCAGGTGCGGTTCATGGCCGTGCACACCGCCGCGCCCGCCACGCCGGAGCGGGTCCCGTTGTGGGAGGAGGACTTCGAGAACATGCCGCGCCCCGACGGCGGCGCGCCGTGGGTCCTCGCCGGGGACTTCAACGCGACCCTCGACCACGACGACATGCGCGAGCTGCTCGGCGCCGGGTACACCGACGCCGCCGAGGCGACCGGCGGCGGGCTCGACATGACCTGGCGTCCGATCGAGGGCGGCTACCTGAACGGGCTGGTCAAAGTGCCCGCGGTCGCGCTCGACCACGTGATCGCCGAAGAGGGCGTCGAGATCCTGGACTGGGAAGTGCTCGACAAGCAGGGCAGCGACCACGCGCCCGTGCTGGCCCGACTGCGCCTCCCCTGATTCTCGGAGAAACTTTCCCGCTTGCGATGAATACCCGAGTGCCGCCTCGTCATAGTGAGTGGAAGCAACAAACGTTCACTAGCGAAAGGCCGGCCCCATGCGTCAGCTCATCATCACCGCGTTCATGTCCCTCGACGGCGTCATGGAGGCCCCCGGCGGCGAGGCCGGCTACCGCAACTCCGGTTGGACCTTCAAGGACATCGAGTTCGTGCCCGAGGCCTACGAGCTGAAGGAGCGCGAGCAGGCCGAGGCCGGGGCGCTGCTGCTCGGCCGGAAGTCCTACGAGGCGTTCGCGCCGGTGTGGCCGACCATGGTCGAGGAGTTCGCCGGGTACAACGCCATGCCCCGGTACGTGGTGTCGACGACCCTCGAGGAGCAGGACGAGCGCTGGCCCGCCACGATCCTCCGCTCGCTCGACGACGTCGCCGCCCTGAAGGAGACCGAGGGCGGCCCCATCTCGGTCCACGGCAGCGCCACGCTCGGACAGAGCCTCGCCGACGCCGGACTCGTGGACCGCTACCACCTGCTGGTCTTCCCGAAGCTCCTCGGCGCCGGGAAGCGGCTGTTCAGCGAGGCCGACAAGGACGCCCAGCTCCTCGAGCTCGTGGAGCACGAGGTGTACAAGAACGGCATCCAGAAGCAGATCTTCGACGTCGTGAAGTAGGCGGCGCGGCCGAGTGGGCAGCGTCGGGCGTTGGGCCGGAAGCGATTCCGGCCCTTCCTGCTGTCCCCGTCAGTCGTCGGGGCTGTGGTCCTTGGGGAGCGTCAGCCGCGCGCACGGCAGTTCGGCGCCGCTGATCTCCTCGGTGCGGCGTTCGCCGTCCGGGACGAAGCCGTACCGCGTGTAGAAGCGGCGGCTGACCTCGTTGCCCTCGAGCTCCCACACCCGGATCGGCAGGAGTCCCTGCTCGGTGAGCCAGCGTTCGCCTTCGCGCATGAGGGCGCGGCCGGTGCCGCGGCTCCAGTGGTCCGGGTGGACGTAGAGCATGCGCACGTCGCCGGGGACGCCCGGACCGGCGTCCTCCTCGCTCGATTCGGTTCGGTCCCAGGTGAAGACGGCGAATCCGATGACGTACGGGCCTTTCTCGGCCACGAGCGTGAGTTCGAGGTCGGGATGCTCGGCGAGGTGGCGCACGTAGCGTTCGGAGGCCTCTTCGGGGAGCCCTGCGAGCACTTCGGCGTCGACCAGGCCGGCGTAGGCCGCGCGCCATGCGGCAGTGCGGATTTGCACCATCTCGTCGGCGTCGGCTGGGGTTGCCGTTCGGATCCTCATGTCTACCAACCGTGCCCGAAGGTCCACAGGAAAGCAACCATTGGCGCGCGATCAATTGCCGGAGCAACCCGTCTGTGCAAGAAGTGTCTAGTCGACGGGCGATTCCAGGAGCCGCAGGCTGCGTGACGTGGCGTCCACCGCTGCCAGGGTGCCGATGGGCATCGGGAGGTTGGGCCCGGTGTGTCCGAAGTCGACACCCGCTAGGACGGGGAAGTCGTAGTCGCCGAGGACGTCGAGCACGATGTCCTTCACCGTGAACGGGCCGAACGGGGCTTCGGCGGGGATCTCCACGTCGAGGGGGATGCCGACGACCATGGCGCCGACGCGGTCGAAGACGCCGTGCATGCGCAGGACGTGCAGCTGGTTCCAGACGTGGCCGAGGTTGCGGCCCACGTCCTCCCAGAAGAAGATCGCGCCGTCCCAGGTGTCGGGGGCGAGCGGGTACGGGGAGGCCTGGACGTTGATGAGGCGGTCGAGGAGGCCGCCGACGAGCCGGCCGGTGGCCTGGCCCGGTTTCCATGTCTCCCAGGTGTTGTCGGCGGGGAGGTCGACCTCGTCGAGTTTGCCGGTGAGGAGGTCGAGCACGAGCTCGTTCGTGACGGCCTGGCGCTGGGCGGCGGCGTCGGTCCGGCCGCCGAAGGAGGGGGCGAGGTCGGTGTGGAATCCGACGAGGCCCGTCCGAGCGTGGATCGCGAGGTGGAGGGCGGTGATGTCGCTGTAGCCGAGAAGGGGCTTGGGGTCGCGGCGGACGGCGTCGTAGTCGATGCGGTCGAGGTAGGCGGTGGTGGCGTTGCCGCCGGTGAAGGAGACGATCGCGCGGACCTCGGGGTCGTTGAGGAGACCGTTGAGCTCGGCGGCCTGGACCTCGGGCGGGGCGGCGCGCCAGAAATGGGTGTCGGCGTTCTCGACGAGGGGCGTGACCCGCACGTTGAAGCCCGCGGCCTCGAACGCGGCGACGGCGGCGTCGAGCTCGTCGCGCCGGCTGGCGGTGCGCGGGCCGGAGAGGGCGGCGACGGCGATCGTGTCGCCGTGGTGGAGTCGCTTGGGCCGCAAGGGTTCCATGTGTTCTGCCTCCATCGGTGCGGGAGCGGGGCCGCCCACAGCCTACGGCTGGGGCGGCCCCGGTGCAATGCCTGAGTGCAAGCGTTA
This sequence comes from Glycomyces lechevalierae, assembly GCF_027622945.1. Lineage (GTDB taxonomy): Bacteria > Actinomycetota > Actinomycetes > Mycobacteriales > Micromonosporaceae > Glycomyces > Glycomyces rutgersensis. The sequence continues at coordinate 204,555 of NZ_JAPZVQ010000009.1, forward strand.
TCGGCGGGCGAGGGCGGGTTCGCGGACGGCCTCGGCGGTGTCCTGCGCGCCGTCCAAGGCCGCGGTGCGCTTGCGGGCCTTACGGACCTGGAGGGCGATCCCGGCGGCCGCGACGAGGATCGAGGCCGCGAAGCCGGCGAGGGAGGCCGCGTCCGGGGCGACGAAGGACTGGCCGCGCACGGCCTGGACCACGGCGGTCGCGAAGACGCCCAGGTAGCCGACCGCGAGCCAGCGGACGACGGCGGCGCGGACGCGCTCGTCGCGCAGCCAGGCGCGGCGGGCGGCGAGAAGGCCGAGGAGCATCGCGACGCCGACCAGGACCTGGATGCCGTGCAGGCCGATGAAGTGGGGGACGCGCATGTCGCCGCCGGTGGTGGACCAGCCGGTGAGGAACATGCCGTTGCCGTCCAGGTCGCCGACGCCGTGCCCGGCGTTCAGCGGGACCTCGGTCCCGTTGGCGTCCACGGCGGTGCGCTTGCCCTGGCCGCCGACGGTGACGATGAAGAACGCGGCGAACATGCCCAGGCTCGACAGCAGCAGGCCCCAGCGGACGACCGCGGTGACGGCCTTGTCGCCGATGCGCTGGAACAGGACGATCACGGCGATGACCAGGTTGGCCAGGAACATGACCGGCACGAACTGGAACGCGAGCTGCACGACCTGGTTGAACGCGCCTTCGGAGGCGTTGAAGTGGCTGTAGGTGCCGGCGGCGGCCGCCGCGACGATCACGCCGACCTCGGCGGCGCTGATGACGGCGAAGAGCGTGCCGAAGGCCCAGCCGGTGCGGCGGAGCTTCGTCATGTGGGAGAGCAGCCAGGCGAGCGACAGGCAGTAGGTGAAGAACGAGAAGCCGAACTTGAACGACTTGATCCAGACGCTCTCGCCTTGGATGGTGCGGTCGTCGAACGGGATCGCGAGGAGCGAGGCGAGGGCGACGACGCCGCACGCGATGCCGAGGATCAGGAGCGGGCGGTGCCAGCGGCGGCCGCCTTCGGTGAGCGCGAGGCCGGAGGCGGCGACCTTCTCGGTGACGATGTCGACGGCTGCGGCGCGGCGGTGGCGGGAGGGGCTGACCTGCGGGGTCACGGGCGTCTTGTTCATGGGTACGACGGTATTGGGGTTCGCGTTGCGGCACATTGACGTTCACCGCCGAATAAAGGGTGGGGCCAGCCTTACCCCCGCCGCTACGCTGCGGCGATGGGAATCGTGTACGTGGTGCAGCACGGCGAGAAGGCGCGCGAGCCGCGCGAGCCGGGCGATCCGGGGCTGACGGCGCGGGGCCGGGAGCAGGCGAGACTCGCCGCGGAGTGGCTGCGGGACAAGGGGTTGCGGGCGGTGTTCGCGAGCCCGCTGCGGCGGGCACGGCAGACCGCGGAGGCGGTCGCGGCGGTGACGGGCCTGCCGGTGCGGGTCGACGCGCGGGTGACGGAGCGGATGAACTGGGACGGCAGTGTGCCGGCGGAGCGGTTCTTCGCGGACTGGGCGCGCGCGAGCGAGGACCGGGATTTCGTTCCGGCCGTGGGGGATTCGTCGCGGGCGGCGGGGGCGCGGTTCCGGGCGTTCTTGGAAGAGCACAGTCTGGTCGAGCGCGGGGAGGAGTTCGGCGCGGACGGGCCGATCGCGGTGGCCTGCCACGGCGGCGTGACGGTGGACCTGCTGCGGACGCTGCTCGGCGATGCGGCGGTGCCGGAGGCGCTGTTGCGGGAGGGCGTGCCGTCGGGGGCGATCACGGTGATCGACGGCCTGCGGCCGATCGCGATCGCCGAGACGGGGCATCTGGCGGGCCTGGAGACGGAGCACCGCGCCGGGTAAGACCGGCGGCAGCTCGGGAAGTCTCCCGCCGCGATTGCCGTCCACAAACCCCCACCCACCACTGGAGGGGAAAGATCGTGGGGCCAGCGTCGCAGCCGGGTCCGACAAAAACCGGCCGCGATCGGCGCCGGCGGCCGAAATGTCACCCGAAGAGAGGACGCACCGCGACGGCGTCTCGCGAAGCGCTCGGGGCTCGGCACGGCTCGGGGCTCGGGGCTCGGCTCGGCTCGACTCGGGGCTCGGCTCGGGGCTCGGCTCGGCTCGGGGCTCGGCTCGGCTCGGCTCGGCTCGGCTCGGGCGGATTGTACCGATCCGGGGCCTCACATTCACCCTGCTCCGATCATGTTTCGGGTTGCGCAGTGGCGAATTTTAGACGAAGTGCGGTCTAACGCTTGCGCGTTCATCCAGCCGTAACGAGGATGTGACCCATGACATCTAACCTCGGTCGCATCTTGGACTCAGTGGACCCCTTCATCGGCACGGAACCGGCCGATCTGCCCGCGGCGCAGGGACTGGCCGCCAGCTGGTGGTGGCCGAAAGCCCAAGTCGGGAACACCCACCCCGGCGCCTGCCACCCGCTCGGCATGGTCTCCGCCTGCGCCTGCTCCGGGGCCTACCCCACCGGCTACGGCCGCTACGGCATGTCCACCGAGGGCGCCCCCGCCCCCATCTACGACGACTACCTGGCCAGCGGCTTCACCCACTTCCAGCAGTCCGGCACCGGCGCGATCCGCAAGTACTACAACTACTTCCGCGTCACCCCGATGATCGAGCCGCTCGACGCGCTGGGCACCCGCTGGAAGCTCGAAGACGAGGCCGCCGAGCCCGGCTACTACGCCGCGACCCTCGAGAACGGCATCCGCTGCGAGCTCACCGTCGGCGAGAAGACCGCCGTGCACCGCTACACGTTCCCCGAGTCGTCCTCGGCGCGCGTCGTCCTCGACTTCTCGTACGGCGGCCTCGCGATCGAGCACGGCACCACGGTCCCCCTCCGCGCCGGCCTCGAAAGCCTCGGCCAGGGCTGCGCGCAGGGCACGGTGGTCATGGAGGGCATCCCGCTTTCCGTGTACATCGACTCGGACACGCCGAAGGCCTGGCGCCAGCTCGTCTGGTACGACCGCCGCCGCGTCGACGGCGGCACCCGCCTCGACTTCGACTACATCCGCCGCACCACCTTGCGCCCCTTCGGCCTCATGTTCATGGGCCCGGCCCGCGCCGGCCAGACCGTCGAGATCCGCATGGGCTTCTCGATGCGCGGCACCGACCAGGCCCGCCGCAACCTCGAGCAGGCCCTACCCGGCGGGTTCGAGAACGGCTTCGAGCGCGTGCGCGCCCAGACCCACGACGTGTGGGCCGGGTACGCCGCCCAGGTCGAGGTCGACGGCGGCACCCCCGAGCGGCGCACCGTGTTCGCCACGAGCCTCTACCACTCGCTCATCAAGCCCTGCTTCGCCGAGGACGAGAGCCCGTTCTGGCCTTCCAAGGGCCCCTTCGTGTTCGACATCGCGACGATGTGGGACATGTACAAGACCCAGTTCCCGCTGCTCACCGCCCTCGACCCGGTCAAGGGCGCGTCGATGCTCGAATCGCTCGTGCGCATCGCCGAGGAGGAAGGCAACCTCCCCATCGGCTACCGCATGGCGCGCGGCTCCGACCGGTTCTTCCGCCAGGCCTCCGCCCTCGCCCACACCGTGCTCGCGGACGGCTACCAGCTCGGCCTCGAAGGCCTCGAATGGGACTGGGCCCTCGTCCACATGCAGGACGACCTGCGGCGCGGCTACGGCGAGGACTTCGCCGAACGCGGCATCGTGCACCCGATCAGCCACACCCTCGACCTCGCGTCCGGCTACTGGTGCACGGCGATCGTCGCGCGCGGCCTCGGCGACCACCGGCTCGCCGACGAGCTCGAGGCGAAGGCCCGCAACTGGGCCAACGCGTTCGGCGGCGACGGCCTCCTGCGCGACTCGAGCTTCTACGAGGGCGGGCGCTGGAACTACTCGTTCCGGCTCCTGCACGACATGGCCGCCCGCATCAAGCTGGCGGGCGGCGACAAGGCCTTCACCGCGATCCTCGACCGCTTCTTCGGGTTCGGGGCCGTGCCGGTCACCCAGCTCGGCGTGCCGCCTTTCGGCCCCGAGTTCGCGATCGGCCAGGACCTCAACCGCTTCGAGGGCCTGAACAACGAGCCCGACATGGAGGCTCCTTGGGCCTACCACTACGCGGGCCGGCCCGACCGCACCGCCGAGGTCGTGCACGCCGCGCTCGCGTACCAGTTCGGGACCGGCCGCGGCGGCCTGCCCGGCAACGACGACTCCGGGGCGCTCTCGTCGTGGTACGTGTGGGCCTCCCTGGGGCTCTTCCCGGTCGCCGGCCAGAACCTGTTCCTGGTCAACGCCCCCGCGTTCGGCGGCGCGAGCCTCCGCTTCGGCGGCAACGACTTCGAGCTGGTGACCACCGGCCACGTCGAGTCCGGCATCGGCGAGGACGCCGCCGGATCGACCGCGCAGTACGTCCAGTCCGCCCGCTTCAACGGGAAACCGCTGGACCACGGGTTCCTCACCGGCAACCAGCTGCACGGCGGCGGGCGGCTGGAGATCGAGCTCGGCCCCGAACCGTCCGACTGGGCGACGAAGATGCGCCCGCCGTCCGCCTCCGACCGGCACCCCGAATGGGGCGGCGGGGCCCGACTCCAGGAGTTCCTACCGTGACCGAGCAGCCCCGCGGCCCGCACGGCCGCATCGACCGGCACCGCTTCGAAGGGGACGCGCGCCCGACGCGCCGCCTCGTCATCGTGGTCCGCGCCGATCCGGTCATCTGCGGCCACGCCACCGAGGCGCGCGGCCTCGCCGAAGTCGCCCTCACCCGCGGCTTCGACGACGTGCGCATCGTGACCTGGCCGATCGAGGCACTGCAGGCGGCGGGGCTGCCGCTCAAACCGCTCGACGAGCTCCTGCCGTACTCGGCGGGCATCACCGTGGAGCGGCCCGGGCCGGTCGGGGACTACCGCGTCCCGACCGGCCGGCACCTGCTCGGCCTCGCCGGGCGGCTGTTCGAGCTGTTCACCGACGGCGTGCCCACGGTGTGCATGTCGATGTACCTGACGCCGCACGCGAACGCGGTCGCCGAGGCGCTGCGGTCGGTGCGCGCCTCGGGGCTGGACGCGGACGTCACCACGATCGCCGAGGCCGTGGGCTCGGACATCACGAACGTGGTCCGCTCGTGCATCGCCGAAGGCGCGATCGGCGCGGCCGCCTCCCTGTTCACCACCTACCTCTCGCACGACCGCTGCGTCGCCGTCTCGGCCTACACGCGCGACCTGATCCTCGAATCGGCCGCGCAGGTCGACCTCGCCTGCGGCACCAGGTTCGCCGACGAGGTCGCCGCCCGCGTGCGGGTCTCCTACCCCGCCATCGACGCGAGCGCGTACCTCGACCTCGATCCGTCCGCAGTGGACACCGCGCTCGCGACGCGGGGCCTGGCCCGGGACGGCTACATCCTCTTCCTCTCCCGCGTCGCCGCCGCGAAGGGCGCGGACGACCTCATCAACGCCTACCGGGCGTCCAACGCGTCCAACACGCACCGGCTCGTGATCGCCGGGAACGGCCCCGCGCACGCCGAGACGAAGGCCCTCGCGGGCGACGACGAGCGGATCCTCTTCCTCACCGACGTCGCCGACGACGAGAAGCCGCTGCTCATGAACGGCTGCGCCGCATACGCACTGCCCTCGAAGCCGCGCCCCGAGTTCGTCGAGACCTTCGGCATCGCACTGGCCGAGAAGATGCTCGCCGGCGGCGGGCCCGTCATCACCACCCGCACCGGCGGCATCCCCGAAGCCGTGGGGGACACCGCGATCGAGGTCCCGCACTCGGACCCGGCGGCGCTCGCGGCCGCGCTCGACCGCGCGCTCGCCATGCCCCCGGCCGAACGGGAGGCCGCCGCCGAGCGGGCCCGCGAGTACGCGATGCGGTTCGACCGCACCGCGGTCTTCGACAACCTCTTCGACGGCCTCCTCGACGACCCGGCCGGGCGGCCCGTCGACGCCCACGTCACGATCAGCTAAAACCTGACCCTCCCTGACCTGCGGTTCCATTGCCGCTCCCGAGATTCCTCAAAAAATCTCCGGAAACGCGGCAACCTTCGGGGTGCCCGCGGCGACCACATGTCGGTGCGGCAACCCGGCTCCGTCGCACCCACCAACAATCAGGGACAGGGCGTCTTGTCCTCACCGAATAGCAGGAAGCGCCAGGCGCGCGCGGCGGCCGCGGCAGCGGTCGCCGCCGCGGCCGGCGGGAAGGGCGACGGGCTCGCCGACGTGCGGGGCTGCCACTGCGCGACATGAACCGCCTGTAGACGACGACAGGCACACGAAAAGGGTTTCCTGCCAAGGGAAACGCAGGGCGCGAGCACCGGGGGTGCTCGCGCCCGCCCTGCTTCAGGGCGGCCTTTCTGAAAGCGAGGGTGTCATGGTTCGACTGCTAGACTCTCCGCCTCCCCGAATTCAGCCCGCTACCGGAGGCCCCCCGTTGGACGTCCCCGCCCAGTTCGATGAAGACGCCTTCCGCGCCTTCTTCGAGCGGCATCACGCCGAGCTGGCGCGCTTCGCGTGGCTGCTCATCGGCGAGAGCGGGACGGCCGAGGACATCGCGGCGGACGCGATGCTCGCCGTGTGGCGGCAGTGGGACCAGGCCCGGCGGGCCCGGTCGCAGATCGCCTACGCGCGCGGCATCGTCGCCAACCTCGCCAAGACCCGCATCCGCGCGGCCGTGCGCGAGCGGCGGCGGAACACGCTGTTCTGGCAGCGCCCCGGCGAGACGCACGACGGCCCGGACTCCGCCGCGGTGGTCGACGTCCGCCAAGCGCTGGAACGGCTCCCGCTGCGGCGGCGCGCGTGCGTCGTCCTCCGGCACTCGCTGGAACTCTCCGAGCGCGAGACCGCCGACGCGCTCGGCGTCTCGATCGGCACGGTCAAGAGCCAGACCTCGAAAGGGCTGGCGGAACTGCGGCGCCTCCTCGGACCCCAGGAGGGATCGGCCTGGGCTTCGATCGGAAAGGGGGAGCAGCGGTGAACGACGACATCAACGACCGGCTCCGGGTGACCGCGGAGGAGTACGAACCGGACCGCGACCGGATGTGGTCGCGCGTGTCCGAAGGCATGCGCGAGCCGCGCGTGAGGGCCGAGCCGGTGCGCACCGGCTGGCGGATCCCGCAGTTGGGGCTGGCGACCGGTGCGGCGCTGGCGCTCATCGGCGCGATCGTGTTCTTCGGGCAGTTCCTGGGTATCGGCCCGGTGGCCGGCCCGACTCTCGAACCTCCCGCGGCCGGTCCCGGTACCCGGTCCGCTGAGGCCACGGACCCTGCGACCAGCGGCGACGCCTCGACGGACGCGGAGGAGACGACCTCGGACGCCGAGAGCGAGGCGACCGAGACCACGGCGGACGAGTCGACCCCGGAGCTCGAGGAGGCGCCGGAATGGCTGTGGACGGACGGGTCGGTGAACGCGAACAGCCAGGAGTTCTGGTCGCAGTCGGACCTGACGCTCAAGAACCAGGAGCCCTTGGCGGCGTTGACGATCGAGCTGCGGATCGCCGAGGGCGAGGGCGTGGCGTCGACCGGCGCGTGGACGACCGCGGACAGCTTCTTCACGGCCGCAGCGGTGACGGAGGAGGACGGTTTCCTGGTCTACCGCTGGACGCTGCAGGAGGGCAAGGTGCTCCCGGCCGGGGAGTACACGCTCGCGGGCCAGTTCAACCATGAGGCGGGCGCGCGCAGCGCGGACGACGACCGGTACTCCTTCGACGCCGTGACCGAAGGCGGCGAGGGCGGCGCGGTGGAAGGCGACTTCGCGTGAGCGGCGACCGGCGCTCGCTGGGGCGGACCGGCGCGGCCGGTCCCGCCAAAGCCCGTTCGACCCGGCCTCGGTTCAGAGACGACCGGCACGACCGGTCCCGCCACGCGACGGATCGCCGCTCGGACTCCGGCCCGCTCGCTCGGCGGGGCCCGCTCCGGCCGCCGCCGAACTGATTGACTCCGCCGCGCCTGACCAACGCGGCGACCCCAGAGCGAGAGCGGGGGCCGCGCCGCCGGGGCGGGGCCCGCGCCGGGGCAGTGCGACCGGGGGGGGGCCGGGAGCGCCGGCGGCTCCCCACCGCGCCCCCCCCCCCGGGCGCGCGGGGCCCGCCCCGCGGGCTCGGGCCCCGCTCCGGGAATGTGAAACGGGTGCGATCCCGTAATATCCGGATAAATCCCCCCTAAGGGACCCCTGGCGTAAAAGTACGCCCGAGGTCCGACAGGAAACGCCCGAACGTCCGATCACCACCACGATCACGTCCGGAAATCCAAGACACGCCGAGGCCGCTGTCAGAAATTGATCAGCTCGAAGGTGGTCGCGTACTTCGTTCCGAAGCGTTCGCCGGCGGCCGAGGCGATGCGGGTGAGGAAGCCTCGCACGTACGTCTCCGGGTCCTCGTCGGTGAGCGCCGTGATGTAGGCGTGGTGCTTGAGAAGCGAAGCGACGCCGGTCTCGATCGTGTCGGTCACGTCGACCGCGTGCGTCGACTCCGGCGAGGCCGCGAGCGCGACCCACCGCACCCCGCCCCAAGGTTCGAGCCCCTCCTCGACGAGTTCGGGGAAGATCCACCGGTTGCCCGCGTCGTTGGCGGCGTCGAGCACCGATTCGGCGACGGCGCGGTGGTCGGCGCTGTTCCAGTTCCCGGGCATGAAGTGGTCGCGCCGGTTGAGGGTGATCACGAGTTCGGGCCGGTGCCTGCGGATCGCGGCGGCGATGTCGCGGCGGAGCGCGACTCCGGATTCGATGACGCCGTCGGGGTGGTCCAGGAACTCGACCGAGGTGACGCCGACGACCGCGGCCGAGGCGCGCTGCTCGGCGTCGCGCACCGGCGCGCACTCCTCGGGCGGCAGGGTGTCGATGCCGGCCTCGCCGCGGCTGACCATGACGTACGCGACCTCGCGTCCGCCGCCGGTCCAGCGGGCGACGGCCGCGGCGGCGCCGTATTCCATGTCGTCGGGGTGGGCCACGATGGCCAGCGCCTTCGTCCAGTCCTCGGGCATGGCAAGGAGTTCACTCATGCGTCGATTATCGCTCGCGGTTCAGCAGGCGCAGGAGACGCCGCTCGACGGGGCGGTGAGCGGGTCGGGCTTGCCGCGTTCGACGCCGGCGTCGGTGGCGACCGGGAGGCCTTCGCGCACCCAGTACTCGTAGCCGCCCATCATGTATTTGACCTGGTAGCCGAGTTTCGCGAACTCGACGGCGGCGCGGTAGGCGCCGTTGCAGCCGGGGCCCCAGCAGTAGACGACGACGGGCCGGGCGGGGTCGACGAGCGCGGCGGCGCGGGCGGCGATCTCGTCGGTGGGGAGGTGGAGGGCGCCGGGGACGCGGCCCTGGAACCAGGCGGCGTCGCCGCGGGTGTCGACGAGGGTGAAGCCGAGGTCGTCGTTCTGGCCGGCGGCGTAGACGTCGGAGACGTCGGTGCTGTAGGCCATGAGGCCGGTGAAGTACGCGAGGGCGTCGGCGGGGGCGGCCGGGGGAACGCGCAGGACGGGGTTCGGGTTCGTTTCCATGACGCGAATCTATGTGTCGGTACAAAGATCCGAGCACTTGACACAAAATTGGCCATGATGTGGGAACGACGGGTAGCCGCAGGTGTCTCGCGCCGTTCTCGAGCGCTGTTTTCCGAGCTCTGGTTCTCGGGTACCCGGGCGGTAGCGTAGACCGCGGCGCCCTCACGTCCGCCTTCGCAGACCCCGATACCGCGCCGCCCCCGGCGGCGCCTCCGATGAGAGAGGCTTCCTCCATGGCACCCACAGCACCCACCGTCGAACTCGGCCACGGCGCGGCCATGCCGCAGCTGGGCCTGGGCACGTGGCCGATGGACGACGCCGAGGCCGAACGCGTGGTCGCCGAGGCGATCGGGCTCGGCTACCGGCTGGTCGACACGGCCGAGAACTACCAGAACGAACGCGGCGTCGGCCTGGGGCTCAAGGCTTCCGGCGTGGCCCGCGAGGACCTGTTCGTGACCACGAAGTTCAACAAGGAGTGGCACGGCGTCGACCTGGCCGCCGAGGCCTGCGAGCGCGGGCTCGACCGGCTCGGGCTCGACTACCTCGACCTGCTGCTCATCCACTGGCCGAACCCGCAGCACGGGAAGTACATCGAGGCCTGGGAGGGCCTGGTCGGGCTGCTGGAGTCGGGGCGGGTGAAGGCGATCGGCACGTCGAACTTCAAGCCGACGCACCTGGACCGGATCATAGAGGCCACGGGCGTGATTCCGGACGTGAACCAGATCCAGTTGAGCCCCTTGACGACTCGCCTCGAGGCGCGGGCGTACCACAAGGAGCGGGGGATCGTGACGCAGTCGTGGTCGCCGATCGGCGGCCAGGGCGGCGAGGTCCGCAACGAGCCGAAGGTGCTGCAGTTGGCCGAGAAGTACGGGAAGACGCCCGTGCAGGTGGTCCTGCGCTGGCACCTCGACTCGGGGCTCACGGTGGTCCCGAAGTCGAGCGACCCGGAGCGCTTGGCGCAGAACCTGGACGTGTTCGACTTCGAGCTGGAGCCGGACGACGTGATGTCCCTTGCCGCCCTCGACCAGGGCGAGGCCGCGGCGGCGGACTCGGACCAGTTCGGCCACTAGGCGATTCGTCCCGCCCGCGGGGTCGGGTGTGTCGGTACGCCGCGCCCCCGATGACAAGGGTGGCCGGTGGGTACGACGGTTTCGGCCGGTCCGCTCCCCGGGGTCGGGTGTGTCGCAACGGAACTCCCCCGATCACAAGGGTGGCTCGGGGGTACGACACTTCCGCGAGGTGGCTTGAGCATGCGGCGTGGGGGGGGGGGGGGGGGGGGGGGGGGGCCCCCCCCCGGGGGGGGGGGGGCCCGCGGCGGGGGGGGGGGGGGGGGGGGCGCGG
>NZ_JAPZVQ010000009.1:215295-219877 GCF_027622945.1 Glycomyces lechevalierae
GCGGGGGGGCCCGCCCCGTCCGCGCGGGGGCTTGCGCCTGCGGCGTGGGCCGCGATCCGATTCGGATCGCGGCCCACACCGTTCTCGTCTGCTCCCTTACGCGTCGAGCAGGGTGAGTTCCATGCCGCGCACGCGGTCCGGGTCGGTGATGCCTTCCATGGCGATGATCCGGTCCCCTTCGACCGTGAAGACGAGCACGCGCGTCGCCGCGTTCGGCAGGGACGAGATGACGCCGATCTTGCCGTCGGCGAGCACGAGCTGCGCGGCGGAGGCCATGGCCGCGAAGGTCATCGCGCCGCCGGCGATCTGGGCGGCGCCGCGGATGATCTGGCCGACCTCGGCCGCGTCCGTCCGCAGCGTGATCTCGGGGTCGAGCACCGACACGAGCGCCTCGAAGTCGCCGCCGCGGGCGGCCGCGAGGAACGCCTCGACCACCGAGCGCTGCTTCGAGACCTCTTTGCGCTGCGGCACATCGGTCCCCCGCACGCGGGCCCGGGCGCGGCTCGCGAGCTTGCGGGCGGCGGTCGGGGTGCGGTCGACGATCTGGGCGATGTCGTCGAAGGGCACGCCGAACATGTCGTGGAGGACGAACGCGAGCCGCTCGGCGGGGTCGAGCGTCTCCAGGACGACCAGCAGCGCGAGGCTCACCGAGTCGGCGATGACGGCGGCCGACTCCGGGTCGGCCTCCACGTCGGCGGGTCCCGGCAGCGCGGTCGGCTCCGTCCCGTAGTCCGGCATCGGCTGCTCGGCGCGGGACTTGCGGCGCCGCAACTGGTCGAGGCAGACCCGTCCGACGACCGTGGTCAGCCAGCCGCTCAGGTTGTCGATGCGCGCGGTGTCGCTGGCGGCCAGGCGGAACCAGGCCTCCTGCACCGCGTCCTCGGCCTCGCCGGAGGAGCCGAGCATCCGGAACGCCACGGCCTCCAGTCGAGGCCGGTCGGTCTCGAAGCGCTCGGCGAGCCACTGGTCGTCGTTCATGTCGTTCCTCCTTCGGCGGGGCCTGTCGAATCTATGACGCGCGCGGGCGCGCGAACGTGACCGTCCCGCCCCCGCGAGACCGACACTGTGATCCAAGACACTACGCACATTCGACCGGTCACATCATCGCGCCGGGTTCCGTCATCCCCGTGTATCGAACGAATCATGAAGGAGACCGCCATGGAAGCCCGCATCGACTACTACGCCAACCCCATCGCCGCGAAGTTCGCCAAGCACATCAACGCCGCGGGCCTGGCCCTCAAGAAGACCGGCCTCCCCGCCGAGATCCCGAACCTGGTCCTCCTCCGCGCCAGCCAGATCAACGGCTGCGGCGTCTGCACGGACATGCACGCCAAGGACGCCGCCCACGCCGGCGAGACCACCGTCCGCCTCACCATGGTCGCCGCCTGGCGCGACTCCGTGGTCTTCACCGAACCCGAGCGCGCGGCCCTCGCCCTCACCGAGGCGGGCACCCGCCTCGCCGACAGCGCGGGCGTCTCGGACGACGTGTGGGACACCGCCCGCAAGCACTTCGACGACGACCAGCTCTCGGGCCTCGTCTCCCTCATCGCGCTCATCAACGCCTACAACCGGATGAACGCGATCCCCCGCATCCCCGGCGGCAACTACACCCCCGGCGCCTGGAGCTAGACCCGCGAGGAGACCGGAAAAGGGGCGCGGCCGCCGGCCGCGCCCCTACCCCTGTCCCAGGGTCAGAAGTCGACGGGATCGCGGATGATCGGGCAGGTCATGCAGTGCCCGCCGCCCCGTCCGCGTCCGAGTTCGGCGCCCACGATCGGGATGACCTCGATGCCGGCGTCCCGCAGGAGCGTGTTCGTCTGCGTGTTCCGGTCGTACGTCATGACCACGCCCGGCTCGAGCGCGACCGCGTTGTTCCCCGAGTCCCACTGCTGCCGCTCGGAGGCGTACACGTCGCCGCCGGTCGCGATGACGCGCAGGCTCGGCAGGCCCAGCGCCTTCGCCACGACCTCGGTGAACGCCGCCGAATTGTGGTCCTCCAGTTCGAGTCCCGGCGCTCTGTCGCTGGGCCGCAAGGAGAACGTGTGCACCGCGTCCATGATCTTCGGGTACAGCGTGACCACGTCCCGGTCCGCGAACGTGAACACCGTGTCGAGGTGCATGGCCGCCCGCAGCTTCGGCATGCCCGCCACGATCACCCGGTCGGCCGCGCCCTGGTCGAAGAGGGCCTTCGCGACCTGCGTGATCGCCTGCCGGGAGGTGCGCTCGCTCATGCCCATGAGCACCACGCCGTTCCCCACGGGCATGATGTCGCCGCCCTCGAACGTCGCCTGCCCCCACGACTCGTCCGGGTCGCCCCACCACACCTGCGAGCCCTTGAACTCGGGATGGAACGTGTAGACCGCCTTCATCAGCAGCGTCTCGTCATGGCGCGCAGGCCAGTACAGCGGATTGAGGGTCACGCCGCCGTACAGCCAGCACGTGGTGTCCCTGGTGTACAACGTGTTCGGCAGCGGCGGCATCAGGTACTCGCGCGCGCCGGTCGACTCCCGCGCCAGCGCCACGTACCCGGGACGCAGGTCGTTCGGAAGGTCGTATGTGGACAGTCCGCCGATGAGGTGCTCGGCGAGCTCGGCCGGGCCCAGCGACTCCAGGAACTCGCGGGTGGGCTCGATGAGCCCGATCCCGACCTCGTTCGCGGTGATCTTGCGGTCGAGGAGCCACGAGCGGGCCTCCTTGTCCGCCATGGTCTGCGCCAGGAGCTCGTGCAGCTCGACGACCTCCACGCCCCGGTCGCGCATGTTCTCGACGAACTCGGCGTGGTCGCGCTGGGCGTTCTCGACCCACATGACGTCGTCGAACAGCAGCCCCTCCGCGTTCGTCGGCGTGAGGCGCCGATGCGCGAGGCCCGGCGCGCACACCAGGACCTTCCGGAGCCTCCCGACCTCGGAATGGACGCCGTAGGACTGGACGCGGTCGTTCATTGCGGTTCCCCCTAGCTCGATGGCCTTCAGATGGTGATCCAGCCGGCGGCGAGCGCGACGACGCCGAGCACGGCGCCCGCGATCGAGACCGCCAGCAGGGCGGCCTCCCCGGGGCTGAAGACGCGGCGGCCCTGCTCGCGGCGGGCCATGACGAACAGGATCGTGGCGGGGGCGTAGACGATGAAGGACACGAGCACGAACTTCAATCCGGCCGCGAACAGCAGGAACGCCGTGTACAGGGAGGCGAGGACGGCCACAGTGAGCTCGCTCGAGCCGCCGCGCGCCGGCGTCCCGTCCCGGCCGGACGCGACCTTGACGGCGAACAGGGCCGCGAGGAGGAACGGTATGAGCGTCAGGGCGCTGGTGAGGTCGAGCGCGAAGTTGAACGCGTCGTCGGAGAAGTAGGTGACGGCCAGGACGACCTGGCTGAGCGCGGTGCTCAGCGCGAGGGCCGGGACGGGCACGTCCGCCTTCGTGGAGCGGCCGAGGAACCGCGGCATGTCCTTGTCCTGCGCGGCCACGAACAGGACCTCGGCGGCCATGAGCGTCCACGCGAGGTACGCCCCGAGGACCGAGACGATGAGGCCGATCGAGACGAACACCATGCCCCAGGTGCCGACCGCGGCCTCCAGGACCCCGGCCATCGACGGCTGGCGCAGCTCCGCGATCTCGGCCATCGGCATGATCCCGTACGACACGATCGTGACGGACGCGAAGACCGCGAACACCGAGAGGAAACCGGTGATCGTGGCCCGCCCGACGTCCTCGCGGCGCTTCGCGTGCCGCGAGTACACGCTCGCGCCCTCGACGCCGAGGAACACGAACACGGTGGCGAGCATCGTGCCCCTGACCTGGCTGAACAGCGAACCGGCGTAGTCGGCGCCGGCGAAGTTGTCCGCGAAGACGCCGGGGTCGAGGAAGAACAGCGCGAGGATCACGAACACGCCGATGGGGATCAGCTTCGCGACCGTCACGATCCGGTTGATCGCCGCGGCCTCCTTCACGCCCTGCTTGATGAGGAGGAAGAACCCCCACAGGCCCGCGGAGGAGAGCACGATCGCGAGGATCGTGTCCCCTTCGCCGAGCGCGGGGATGAGCGCGCCGGCGGTCGACATGATGAGGACCCAGTAGGTCACGTTGCCGACGCAGGCGCTGGCCCAGTAGCCGAACGCGGAGAAGAAGCCGGGGTACTCGCCGAACCCGGCTTTGGCGTAGGCGTAGACGCCGGCGTCGAGGTCGGGGCGGCGGACCGCGAGGTTCTGGAACACGAACGCGAGCATGAGCATGCCCGTGCCGGCGACGGCCCAGGCGATGAGGGCGCCGGCGACGCCGGTCTCCTGGGCGAAGCGGGAGGGGAGGGAGAAGACGCCGGCGCCGACCATGGAGCCGACCACCATCGAGGTCAGCGTCCAGAACGCGAGTTTGGCGGTGCGCGGGGTCTCGGTCGTGTTCGCGGCATGGGCCATGTGGAGTCCTCGCAGGTCGCGCCGTTGAGGCCCGATGAGGGCACTGGAGTCCTGAATATATCGCCGCAAAGGGGACGCAGGCTCGGATTCGGGGAACGCGGCGGGCGGGCGGGGGCCCGCCCGCCGGGTCGTTACAGCGCGGCCTGGTGGCAGGCGGGCGCGGCCACGCCGAAC